>CAWFMJ010000053.1:0-4878 GCA_963816715.1 uncultured delta proteobacterium | reverse complement strand
GTACCAGGCGTCGCGCCAGAGTTGCCAGAGGGAGCGTTCACTATAGATTGCGCGTGCGAGCCAAGCGTGCAAGGACTCGTCGTCGAACCTGAGAGACTGCCATGAGAGGCGTGTCGCTCCGGCTTGCCGCGCGCCGCTGGACAGCAACAATCGAGGGGCGTGCGCTGGTTCGCCTGGGGCTAATGGAGCCTGGGTCAAGTCGTTATCCACAGCGAGACGTACGCCCCTCGGAAAGGCCACGAGCAGTAGCGACACAGAACGGGGGGGCCGCAGATTACGGTTCGAGGAGTGGGCCAGGTGAGCCGTTTCAAAAAAAGTCGGAAAGTAAAGACGCTGGAGCGGGGTCCAATGGGTCTTGAATTGGTAGGCGAACTGGCATGCGCCACCCATCATAGCCAGCATCACAGCCAGAACGGAGAACACTGGCTTCATCCTGGGCCACTCGCGCCCCTCTCCAGACTGGCGGGCAGGAACACGAAGGTCTTCAGTCATGGCGGTCCTCCTTCCGGTGGCGCTCGCTTGGACCATTGATCTCGGAGCGAAGCTTCGCCGCCTTGGAGTGGGCGAGCCTGAGGAGCTCTAATGCCTCGCTGTACTTGTTATCGTGGGCCGCGTCGACGATCTCCTGCGCCTTTTGGGTGGATACCTTGCCGTCTCTCCCCACTGTGCAGAGCAAGTGAGTGACGATGGCTTGGGTCGCCGTCATTTCGGCCAGGAGACCGAATTCAACAGGGGAGGGCTGCCGCCGACTCGCCACGGCTATCAGCGTATCGCGGCACCATTCCCCCAGAGGTTTCTGCTCGGCATCGGCGATTGCTTGCAGGCGCTCAAAAGCCGATTCATTGACCCTCACGGCGATATGCCGGGTCCGATTTAGCCAATTCCTCTCCATACCGTTGACTCCTGATAACCTCTTGATTTAACGGCAATTAACCATCTCGAAGGCTGTTGATCGCAAATGCGACCGAAACATCGCATTAGCGACCACCGAGGCTGCAAGTCGTTGCGGCAAGGGCAGATCGCATTTGCGATCACAAGATCGCAAACGTGACCCTAACAAGGGGTGGGGTGTCAGGGTCCGGTTCTTTCGGACCCCTCCCACCGCCGCTGCGAAGCAGCGATCTTGAACGCGGCCGAACCCAAAGAATCGTTTACGACAGCACATTGGAATGTACGCCTCCAGTAATGGGAGCAGGTTCAGCCTTGGCAACACGAACCGATGTCTCCGAAGATGTGTCCCGGCGATGCGCGGTCTGCGTGGACTGCGGTGGTTTAGCTTGTGGCTTCTTCTTACGGGCCTCGGCAATGGTTCCCGGGTGGGCGGCCACCCACGGCCGGAAACCCTCGTCCTTATCAAAGACGAGCTTCAAACCCTCATTGATGTAGTGAGAAAAGTCTCCGCCATTGGCATACACGACGTAGCGCTTCAAGTCCTCGAAGATCTCTTCACGCAAGCGCGCGTTTACCGTCCGCTTCTTGGGTGGCAAAGGCGGTGGCGGTATCAGAGGTGTTGACATGGAGCCTCCTTGATGTGAATTCACTTAAAAGCCTCATCCTCACGGAAGTAGGTGATGGTCAACCCCAGCGGGTTAATGGGAATCAACTGGCTGGGCACGTTGGTGCGAAACATAAAGACAAAGGTGGCGGTGTAGAGGGTCTTCTTAAGCACGGAGTGGTCGACGGGCGAGTATTGGATCATGTAGAAGTCCACGCTGGCCTTGTAGGGAGGCTTCACCATCGGCTCCAGTGCCACCTGTTGCACATCAATGTCAACTTCCGGAGAGGAAGGATTTGATAGGAAGTTGTCGATGACCTTCTCGTTCTTATAAGCGGCCATGATGTCGTTCGCGAGTTTGCCGTCGAGGAAGTAGAAGGATTTGGTGAAGTCGTCGTTCACGGTGTAGCGGTTGCGACGGTAATAAAGCTCACAGAATTGGGTGAGGAAGTATTTTGCTTCCTTATCCTCCGGCTTATAAGCGAAGGTGTCGTAACCGACAGCCTGGGCGCGGCCCAATTCGTCAATGCGAATCACCAGCGGCTTGAAATCGTGGAAGGTGTTGAGAGTCCGCACATCCAGGAACACAAGGCCCAGGATCACCAGGGAAAGCACCGCTACCGCGATTTTCAGATAGCTGTTGGTCACAATGGCTTCCCCAAACTGTTCCATATAGAGTTGCTTCGCCTCATTAGGGGTGGCGTGGTTGCTCATTTGAAAATCCTTTCCAGAAGACCGCCCGATCCGAGGCCAGCGGACCCGCTGAAGATGTGGCTCGTGAGCGCCGGCACCTTGAGGAGCACATAGATGGAAGAAACAGCGACGATGATGAGCGGCGTGATGAGCGCTCCCTGCTGGTCAATGGTGATGGGTTGCCCGTTATACAGGGTCAGGAAGGAAGTGAGGATGTTGCCGATGATGAAGATCACCGCCGCGGCCACGACTTGATAGAACGAATACTGGATGAAGCACTTAAACCACCCCCAGAAGAGCCAGTCGAGTTGGGGAACGATGAAGAACGGGATGAAGACCGGCCCCAAGAGGACGCATACCGCCGTGGCAATGATGCCGAAGGCGATCACGATCATGGCCACAGCCTGGGCGAAGGCCAGGAGGACGATAATCGTCCAGTAATGGAGGTACACCGCGATCTGCATGGTGGTGCCCGGCGATTCAACGGTGCCTTCGAATGCGGAGATCCTGCTCACGACCGTGTCGAGCATGTTTTGGGACAAGGTGCTCGAAAGGGATTGCGCCTGGTCGGTGATGAGGTGATGGAAGTCCGTGCCGATGCCGGGAATAGGGGTGGCATAGTAGTTGATCATGGCAAACCCGAAGCTAATGCTCAGGACGAGGCTTGCGAACTGCGACATGTGGATGCCACCCCAGTGTTCGCCGGAGGAGAGGGCGGTTTTGATGCCGAACCATGCCAGCATGATGGTGGCAAGGCCGCGGAAAAGGTTTTGCCCCATGCTCACGAATACGTTGGTGTTGGCATTCAGCAGTGTCGTAATCGCCGCGAGTGCCCAGTCGAAGTAGTTGGGTGTCGAAAACATATTACGCATCACCTCCGCACGCGCTGCCACATGGCCTTAGGGAAGCCTGTAATTTTGAAGAGACGTTCCCACTCCGGTCGTAATCTGATTGACCTGCGATACCATGTTCTGCCGCTGGTAAACGTCTCCGTTAATGACCTTGCTGATGTCATCGCGCTCTTGTTTCGAGTGCACGATCTGCTGTTCGAGTTCAGCGAGACGGAGATTGTTGGCGTCCTGCAAGGTGCGGAGGATGAGAATGTTGGTGGCGTTAATCTTGTTGAGCACACCCACTTCGGTGTTCAGCGATCGGATCATTCGACAGCGAATCCTGCTCCAGATTCGAGATCTTGGTTTGAATCACCGGAGCATTCGCCCGCATGTTGCCGACCGTCTGCATTGCATTGGTGTTGACTCCGTCCCGTAGCTCGACCGTCGCGAAATTTGCGATCGCGCGTTGCAATTCAGGAGCGCTCATCCTGGCGATGGTTGCAGGGCTATAAGGCTGAAGGGGATTGGTGGCGCTCTGGTAGCCGCTTTGAATCACCGATGGTGATCCGGTATTGACGCCAGTCACCCATCCGCCAGTGTTCCCATAGACGTTAGGTACGGTGTTGAGGGTGCGCCATGACGAGAAGAGGGCTTGGTAGCGCACCGGCATGTTCTGAATGTTTCTGGACATGGTGACGGCCAAGTTGTACTGGTTGACGATTTGCGCGTAAGTTCTTTGCAGCTGGGTCAGGTGCTGCTGGAGTTGGTAGTAACGCAGCAGGGCGTTGTGATAATTCGTAGGGTCGTAGACAACTCCGCCGAACTGGGCACGGCTCTCACGGGGAGCAATGACCATCAACAACCCAACGAATACGATTAGCTTTTTCATGGCTTGGAACCTCCTGATTTGGTTTGGGGTTGGGTGGGAAAGTTATACGCGGGAATCTGATCGGGGCAGCCGGTCTTGTCTTCGCGGGTTCCCCAGAACTCCCGCCCGTCGCTATTGCGAACAGAAACCACGACGTACTTGCCGCAGGGCAAGGCTTGCTCGCTTACACCTTGGGACTTTTCATCATTGCGAACGGAAACGAGATTGGCATTCTCGCGGTCCGCAAAGTTTTGTGCCTCCGCTCGGGTCTTATAGGTGCCGAGAGGAGGCATAACCTCAATGTCCGGCTGTTTCTTCTGCCCACAAGCCAATGTGGCAGCCAGGATGAGAAACGTTGTGATAACGCGTGTGCTTTTCATAAATGCTCCTCACATGTCCGCGGGCATGGTGTGGTTCGCGTAGTCGGGGAGAAGAAGATCGTTGGATAGGTAGATCTTTACGCGTGCGCCTTCCCGGATGGTGATTGTCGGCATCAGGTTGAGAAAGCGATCGAGAACTCGTTCGCCCGACATGGCCAAGCCTTCGCCGAGACCTTGGCGGGCTTGGTCAATGGCGGAAGCGGTCAAAACACTGCCGGTGCCCACCTCCGCAATGCCTCCCAGAACGCCAACCGCCAGTGATGCACCGAAGATCTTCACGTAATGGTTGTTGACCTTGTCGTGGAGCGCGGTGGCGCCCTGTTGGTCCAGTCCCTTAAACTGATCGAGGTTTTCGGAATAGCCATCCGGCATGATGAGGCGGTGGAAGAACACGGCCAACCGGTCCTGGCCAAAGGCGTTAACCTTTTGTGCTTCGCCAAGCACCTTCGTTCCCGCAGGGATCAACACATGCTGGCGATCATGGGAGTACACATCGCTCGACACGAGGGACATCACCGGGCCGGCGAAGCTGCCGTCCAGCCGGTTCATAAGCACGGTTTCAATCACCGTGCCTTCAAAGAGCACGTATTTCTTGCCTTGCGACTGATT
>CAWFMJ010000052.1:0-11707 GCA_963816715.1 uncultured delta proteobacterium | reverse complement strand
ACGGCATTTTGTTCCGGTTGCAGTAGAGGAAAGAGCAAAGTTCAACAAAATGTACCGGCCCGCGCATCAGCGGCGGTGTCATAGAAAAAAGTGAGTTAGACGATGTCACGAATCGGAGTTTTTATCTGCCATTGCGGCGAGAATATCAGCGCGATGATGGATTGTGAGAAAGTAGCAAAGACGATTGCGCGTGTGCCGGGGGTCGCGTAAGCGTCGACTATAAATACATGTGTTCCGACCCGGGCAAAACCTCATCCGCCAGGCGATCAAAGAAAAAAATCTTACCGGTGTTGTTGTGGCCGCATGTTCGCCCCGCATGCACGAACAGACTTTCCGCAGGACGTGCGCAGAAACAGGATTGAACCCGTTCCTCTGCGAGATGGCAAACCTGCGCGAACATTGCTCGTGGGTGCATGCCAAAGGCGATGCGACGACGGAGAAAGCCGCCAATCTCGTTTCGATGATAGTGGAAAAAGTGAAGCGAAACAAGCCGTTGTTTCCGATCAAAGTCCCCGTCACGAAAACTGCACTGGTAATAGGCGGAGGCATTGCCGGCATCCAGGCCGCGCTCGATATTGCCAACGCAGGTCAAAAAGTGGTGATGGTGGTACAGATCCGTCTTATCGGCGGCATATGTCGCAGCTGTCGGAAACATTTCCAACGCTCGACTGCTCGCAATTCCTCACGCCGCGGATGGTGGAAGTGGCGCACTCCGAATATCACACTCTACACCTATGCGGAGGTGGAGAGTCTGACCGGTTTCATCGGCAATTTCACGGCGCTCATCAGCAAGAAGGCAAAAAGTATCGACGAAAAAGCTTGCACCGGCTGCGGTGAATGTGCGACGGCCTGTCCGATCAAAAAAATTCCAAGCGAGTTTAACACCGGGCTCGGTTTGCGCAGCGCGATCTTCATCCCCGTTCCCGCAAGCCGTCCCGAATAAGCCCGTGATCAGCAATACGTGGCGATTTTCTTCTATCAACCTATTGGTTCCGTTGCGTATTGCTGATAGAGTTGGTCGCACGTACCGTCGCTCATCCCACCCACCCCGACTTCTTCTCCTGTAGGACGAATTCCCATGAGGACGGGGGTATCGTCATCGGTATAATTCGTGGTCAAACCAGAAAACGATTCGAGAGAGAGACGTGAAAAAATTTCGCTGGCCCTCTTAAGAATCGGACCCTGATTCCTGAGTCGATAACGCTCGATCTCAGCGCGGAGTATGGCCGAGGCGAGACGCAGACGTACGTAACGTTCGGCTGCCTCCCGTATCTCCGCAAGGGTACTGTGGGCCTTTTCCGCGGAATCTGCCGCACGGGATTCCCCGTTCATTCTCTTGAGCTCGTTTTTCTCGTTCCCAATCGTCTCGCCGATATCGCCTTGTTCCTTTTCCAGCTCGCTAATTTTTTGCGCCAGTTCCTGTATCTCGGATGGAAGGGCATCGGCATCGACGCCTTCCGCCTCCCGGACAAGATCGTCCACACTGCCACCGCCGCTATGGGCCAGTAACTGCCTCTCCAGTTGCCTTATCTCTTCGTCGAGGGCTGCGGCTTCCTGGGAGCGTTTCTCGATCTCCTCCAGCTGTTCCGGAACCTCTGCCTTTGCCTGCCGGCACATATCCGAAAGTTCCCTCGTTCTTTCCTCGATCACGCGCTCGGCTTCTTTTAAGTGCTCTTGCTCATCTTTAAGCTGTTTCTTCAACTGTTCCCTGGTCACGGCCTTCCGCCGGCCTTCCGCAAGTCGCGCGTTCAACCCCGCCGCTGCCTCGGCGGCAGGGGCCCCGGCAAGATCGGGCATCAGACGGCCGACAAGATCCGATGTTCTCGTGACAAAATCGGCATTATCACGCTCTATCCCTTTTATACGCTTACGCAGTTTCTCCAGTTCTTTGATCTTCTCGAAAAGCTCCTGAATCCTTTCGAGGATGGCGTTCGCCGCGGTTGGAGTAACGGCGCCTTCGAGGGCAACACGCGCCAGGGCTTCGGACCATTGCGTTTCCCACGCCCGAAGGTTCTCGCTTGCCTCTGCTTCATCAAGTCGTGCCCGATCCTGATCAGGGACGAGGCTTGAAAGCGTCTTTTTGAGCTCCTTACGCAACGTCTCTACACCGTCAACCTCATCAGCAAGCGCCTCCGCCCGGCCCAGCAAGTCTCCGAATGTCACTCCTTCGCCAGGGACATCGCCGATGGAAGCGAGCTTCGCAACGAGTTCCGCGCGGAATGTATCGATCTGTTCCTGGATGCCCGCTACGACTTTCCGGCAGCCTCTCACCTTCTCCGCCTGCTCCACCAGCTTTTGCTGCCTGCCGATCCAGGAACCCATTTCGGCCGGTGAGAGGGCCTCAACGTTGATCTGCCTCCAGAGCTCCGTCCATTCCGCCTGGAGTTGCGCGCGCCCCTCGATCAGCGCATCCCTTTCAGCCCGGAGCACGGTAAGCTTTTCCCGATGCCCTGCGATCTCGGCTTCGAGCTTGGCGTTCCGGACCACCCTCTCTGCTTCTCGCCGAAGGCGATCGCTTACCTCATCCGTCCCGAGGACACTCCTTTCGTAGGCCTCGTCCAAGGGGCGCTCGTGGGCGTACTCCATGAGTTCGTCGGCGTCCTCCCTCCTCTCGCGCCATGCGGCACGGACAAGTTTCCATCCCCTGTCCCGATGTTTACGCGCCTCGAAGAGATCTTCCTCGCTCGGGACTGCACCGGCCCCGCGGAGTGCGTTCAGTTCGGTTTGATCGGCGGCCGATTGCTTCTCCACATCGCTGATCCTGGTTGCGACATCTTTCAGTGTGTACGTGAATCTCCCCCAATTCGTTCCCGAAGCGTTCTACCGTCTCTCCTCCCGGAACGGCGAGTGCTTCCAGAGACTCAAGCGTCCCCGACCACAAGGGAAGCTTCCTGAGATCCAGGCCGGCCCGATCTTCCTCGGCCCTTAGCCCTGTTTTTGCTTGTGCGAGAGCCTTTTCTACGTCGCCCTGTTTCTGAATCCGGCGGATAAGATCCCGCAGATCGTGAGCGGCACGCACGGCGGGCAAGGCGTCCAGCTCGGCCTTGACGCGCCCTTTTTTGTCCTGGATCGTGTTGATTGCCCTTTTCGCGGTCTGCTGCTTTTCGACGAGACCTGAGTGGCTCGTCACGAGGTCTCTGATCTTCTCTCTCTCGATGCTGCTGAGCCGGAGTGATTCGACTTCGTCGAGCGGGAGGCCCGGACGCAACGTCTTTAGGATTGTTTCCGCATCCTCCTGTAACTGGACGGCCTCCCCCTCAAGGGTGGGGAGGTCGCGCATCGCTTTCAGGTGACTTCCGAGCTGCTTGTGGAGGTCGGTGATAACGTCCTCCTGTGCCAGCAGCGGGTCGGGTACGACGAGGTCGTCGAGGCTGCGTTGCATCGCCGATACTTTCTCGCGGCCCTTCGCTTCGGCGTCCTGCGCCCGTGCGAGTTCCTCGATTGCCGAACGGCGGGCCTCCGCGAAGTCGGCGGGAAGGATGAGGACCTCACCCATCCCGGCGCGTGCCCATATCCTCTCCTTCCTCTCGGCGATGATCGGGATGGCCTCGAGAAGCCGCCCAAATCGATTGACCTTGGGACGCAATCGCAAGAGTTCCTCATTGATCGCATCCCTCCGGGCTTCGGCCCTCTTTAGCTCGTGGTCGTGCGCCTCCCATTCACGACCGGGCAACGCCGCTTTTTCACTTTCCCTGCGCGCCTCGTTGTACTCCCCTATCTTCGAGTTTATGAACTTTGTCGATGCGCGGGGCTTGAAGAGGTCCTCCGCTTCGGCATCCAGCTCTTCGAGTATCCGATGAAGGCTGACGCCGCCTATTCCCGCAGCAAAAAGGCTTTCCCCCACGTCGCCCTTTCCCGTCGCGATATCTTTTCCGCCGCTCACCAGGTCCTCGTGGCTCAGTGCGAACATATGCGAGAACTGTTCCTGGCCGACCCCGCCGAGAAAGAGGTCGAGTGCGTTGTCGGCCAGGGCCGTTCCCTCCGGAGATAAAAGCGTCCTGACCCGGCCTTTCCTCCGGGCAAAGGAAAGGCCGGGGCCGTCCGACCCACCGATAACAGCCTCAATCCTCAGCTTTCCGCCTTCGTGCAGGAAATTGTCCGAGGTACGCTCCGGAATGCCGTAGAGGAGCGCCTTGATCCCGCGCAGGGCAATACTCTTGCCGGCCTCATTCGGGCCGTACACGATGTGGAATCCCTCGCTGCCCTGAGAGAGGTCCAGGGGTCGATTACTGAAATGACCGTAAGCGGCGAAGTTGAGCCGGAGGATCTTTATAGGCCACCTCCCAGGGACAGGAGCCTGGGGATGAGCAGATGCTTCGCCTCTTCGAGCGTCTCCCGCACTTTTTCCGGCGTTAGGAGATCGATTGCGTCCGGTCCCTGGAATATCTCCGCCGGAAGTTTCGCCCGGAAGGCATGCATCTCGTCCCGCAGCGGGGCGAGCACCTCATCGGTAGCATCCAAACCGTCGATGAAACGCAGAAGGTCGCCGAGCGCGTCGGTGCGCTTAAGGGCCTCCTCGAGCACAACCTGCGTGCGCGTCCTGAACTCCACTTTCTCGAGCCAGACGGTTCCCGCGCTTGCATCCGTTATACTCGACCTGATTTCATTGATCCACTTCCCCGGCTTTGCGGAAAGCTCATCGTGAGCCCTACAGGGTCCCATAATGCAGAGCCTGACGGCAAGCAGGCGTGCGTCGCATTTCGCAGACTCCTGTTCGATCAGCCCCCTCGTTCGTTCGACGATTTCCTCGGGGCTGCCCGCGCCTTCTGCATCCACATGGCAAAGCGCCCATTCGAGCACGTGGAGGTCCCGGTGCTCCACCGTCACCGACCTGTCATCCTCGACGGTCACGAGAGTGCACCCCTTCGGCCCTCGTTCCCTGATATGACGTCCCTGCGTGTTGCCCGGAAACAGGATCCAGGGGTTTTCGCGGAGCACCTCCCGCGCGTGGACATGACCGAGCGCCCAATAGTCGTAGTTTCGCGCGACCAGTGTTTCGACACCGCAGGGCGCATACGTCTCATGCCCTTCACGTCCGGTAAGGGCTGTGTGCAGAATTCCGATGTTGAAATAGCCGGGCACCGCGTCGGGGTAAGTCGCCGAAAGGTCGTCGGTGACGATGCGCTGGGCAAAGCTCCGGCCGTGAATCGCAACACCGAGAGAATCCAGATGGATCGTTTCCGGTTTTTTGACCGGAAATAGGGTGACATTGTCGGGCACCCTGAGGCTGCGGGTGATCTGGCTCGCCGCATCGTGATTCCCCGTCACCGCGAACACCTTGATGCCCTCCTCACGCAGCCTGGCGAACTCCTTCGCAAGGAAAAGTGCCGTGTTGTAGTCCTTCCACTCCCCATCATAGAGGTCTCCGGCGATCAGGACGAAATCGACTCTCTCCCCGATTGCCAGGCTGACGAGATTTTCGAGTGAACGGCGCGTGGCTCCGCGAATCTCCTCGACCGGGGCCCCTTCGTAGCGCTCCAGGCCCCAAAGGGGGCTGTCAAGGTGAATATCGGCAGCGTGGATGAATTTAAACACTGGAATACCCTCCGAAGATCAAGGCATGACACATTCTGCCCGTTCCGTTGAGAGAGCCACTCTTTTCTCGATACATTTTAGGCAGCGGGGGCGTGCTGTGTCAAACAGAAAGGAGGCTGAGCTGGGCCAAGTGATATGAGAAGTGCGGGAGAGTAGCCCTCCCTATTCCTCGCGCCGTCCTTTTCCGTTTTCCCCGGTTCTCCTTCGCCTCTTCCTTCTCCTGCTCATACATGTCCGCCACCATGGTGCCCACCCTCTGGCGCCACTTGGGGTCATCCTGGTTCAGCTCGATCTCCTCGTAAAAATCGGCGACGGTGTGATCTATCAGCTTGTAAGGATTATCCTCTGCCTCTATATCGTAGAAGGTGTGGCGCACTCATGGCGGAGCAGCCTCGTCCTGTCCCCGTCGCCGATTGTCTCCCATGCCTTCTTGTCGATGATGATGATGTAGTCGTATCCTTCCTCGGAGCTCGCATCCTCTCGCGTGAAATGACGCAGCAGGTCGTTCGGCTTCATGATGTTGCTGAGCATCACCTGGCCGCCCGCCGCATGTTTTCTCGTGTCGAACAAGGCCGCGATCTTCGCGTTCTTCAACCCGCCGAAATGATCGGCGATCACCTTGTCGAGCAGCCTTTTTACCTCATCCGTTGCTTCCTCATACCTGAGTGCCATTCTGTCTTGTCTCCTTCATAATCTTTTTGCCTAAAGGGGACCTGTTGTCTTGTCCCCGCGAGGCAAATAAGTAACACGTTCCGCCTACGGAAGTCCACTGACCGATGGTAAGGCAGCCTTCCGGCGGGGAGGCAGGACGTTCGGATCTTCGTCACCGGTTTTCTCCTCGTAGATACATGCTGGGCAACGGGTCGAGGAAAACTTCCTGAAACCCCCATGCCGGCATTCGCAGCAGAAATATAACACTTCACGGGGCAATCCTTGGGGACATCGTTGAGCTTGTGCAGTCAACAAGGCGTGATGTTCTCAGTTTTCATTGTTTTGTCTACTTTTGCTATTCTATCTTTCAAGAAGGACGGAGGTTTTTGAGGTTAAACCCCAGGAAATATTGACGGATTAACACATTTCGTCTACTAATGTAAAAAGGTTTATGCCGATCTGCGTTAGCGTCTGAACCTCGGGGTCCAGGATTCTTCGAGGTCTTCCTCCTCGTTGATGTCTTCGACGTCCTCTGCGAGCGTAAGCAAAGTCATTCGGTACCCATCGCTTTGGGGGAGGACCTGCTCATAAATCATCGGAGCGCGTCGCTGTCCTTCCTGCACTGACAGCCAGATGCCGCCATCCCGTTCCTCCGAATCTGAAACGGCCGCTTGAGTAAGATTGGTTCGAGCGGTCAACGATTCGCGGGGCACAGGGTCCCCCGAATCCACATCAATATAGGGGAAGTCCTTGCCTCTGTAGATGCGCAGAATGCGGCCGTTGTGTGAAACGATGATGGCGCATGGCTCTCCTTGAACATCCACATACCGTCGCGCGGTGGCCTCTTTGCTTGTTTCATAACGCCGGGCAAGGGCAACGATGTGATCGATGTCTACACCCTTGTGAAAGCGCAAATCCTTACGAAAATGGGGCAGGGGCATCAGCAGGAGAGCGGCGAAGCGATTGGCTTCAATTTCCATATAAGCCGGATGGTCCTCTTTGCGCGCGAATGTGAGTCGCATATCGTCGGAAGAGCATAGAAACTGATCGCCGCGCGGCGGTTTGTGAAATGGGCAAAGAAAATGAGCGAGTTCGTGGCCAATGGTGAAGCGACGCCGCTGTGGAGGACTGGCCTCGTTAACGAGGATGTAGCCCTCTGATTTTTCAGCATCGGTCAACAAGCCGCCCTCAAACCCATCGGTCGTCAGTGGTTCGATGCTGATGATGTCCAACATGTGGGCTATCTCTTCAACGGGGACGGGGATTGGAAGATCAGATATCTCGCGGATAATTGCACCCGCGATCCGCTCAGGTGTAGTAAGGTCGGCGAGATCAATTCTACTTATCGTGATCACGTTTCTCCTTTGCGGCTCGTTCGCTTAGGGTTTTCATAATGTTGCTAATTGTCTCGCGATCCTGCTCCGAGAGGTTTTTAAGTTGACGGAACATTGCAATGACTTCAGGTTTTTGATCCGCCGCTTCGGGGTCCTCGCCGACCAGGTATCCGACCGATACATGAAAGTGGTCCGCAAGTTTGGTTAGTGAATCGGCACCAGGGTTTTTGTTTTTGCCAGTCTCCAGTTCCCATATGTGGGCCTTTGAGGAACCGATCGCGTTAGCCACCTCCTGTAAGGATTCCCCTGCCCGCATCCTTAGTTCTTTTAGCCTTGCGCCCAGGGCCATAGTACGCCTCCTTTTAGTTTTTCCGCCTCCAGCCTTATCCGTAAGATAAATCTTACGATATCGTACTACAAGACTTGACATTTTGGAAGAGTTCGTTTAATCTTACGAATGTGGTATATTTCATCTTACGGCCTTGCGGGGCCGGGATTGCCACGGCCCGAGAAGATGGGCTCAATTCAGCGTACACGGAGGAAATATGTCTGAACAACACGAGGAACGTCAGCGGAAAGAGGTGCGGATTCATATTGATGAGAAGCGGCACGAGTCGCCTAACCCCACTACAGGCGAAGCGTTGTACAAGCTCGGGGGCGTCGCGGCCGGCCTCGAACTCTATCGGGAAGTGAGCGGGGACAGAGAGGACAGGGCGATTAAGAACGGTCCGGAGATGGTGCATCTGAAGGAGGACGAGCACTTCCACAGTGGTCCCCCCGAAAAGAAGGAAATCACGATCATCGTGAACGGCCGGAAGAAAGAAGAGACCGCGGACGAGCTGTCGTTCGACCAGGTTGTCGCGCTGGCTTTCAATCCGGTGCCAACGGGACCAAACATCATGTTCACGATCACCTACCGGCACGGCCCGCACGAGAACCAGGATGGGTCTTTGTTGGAGGGCGGCACCGTGAAAATAAAGAATGGAATGGTGTTCAATGTCACGCCAACTGATAAGTCGTAGCGTTGACCTGCAGCGGCTGCGCGAGGACGGTTATGACCTCGAAATCCGGGCAGGCTTTTTGTTGGTGAAGGATGTTCCGTACGTGAACTCCAAGAGAGAGGTCAAACAAGGGACGCTCGTCTCGAAGTTGACCCTCGCGGACGATGTAACCGCGAAGCCCGACAACCACGTCGCCTATTTCGAGGGTGAACATCCCTGCCGGCAGGACGGAAAAGAAATCGAGCAGATCAAGAACGAGAGCGTGAGGAAAGCCCTTGCCGAGGGGGTCTGGATCGATCACACGTTTTCCGCGAAACCGAAGCCGGCCGAGAACTACGAGGATTACTACGCCAAGATGACCACGTATGTTGCTATCCTGTCGGGGCCGGCCCAGGCGATCGACTCCAACGTAACGGCAAGGACTTTCCCGGTCATCGAGCCTGAGAGGGATGATGAAGACGCGGTATTTAAGTACATCGATACGGCGTCAAGCCGAGCGGGAATCGATCTCGTTGCGAAAAAGCTGGCGTTAAAAAGGGTTGCGATCGTGGGTTTGGGCGGGACGGGTTCGTACGTGTTGGATCTCGTCGCCAAGACCTTGGTGAAGGAGATCCACCTTTTCGACGGCGATACTTTTTTCCAGCACAACGCCTTCAGGTCGCCTGGCGCGCCTGCGGGCGAGGAATTAAGAGCAAAGCCGAACAAGGCCGCTTATTTCAGAGATATGTATTCAAAGATGCGCCTGGGCATCATCGCTCACGAAGCGTACGTCGGTATCGACAATATTGAGGTGCTCCGAGAGATGGACTTCGTGTTCCTCTGCTTGGATCGCGGGACCGCGAAGAGGTTTGTTGTCGGCAAGCTGGAAGAGTTTGGGATTTCATTTGTCGATGTTGGAATGGGTGTCTATGCGAGCGAGGGTTCGCTGGGAGGAGTTCTGAGAACCACGACCAGCACGCCGGCGAAGCGCGATCACTTCCGCACGAGGGTGCCGTTCTCGGACGGCGATGGCGAGAACGAGTACGCCCAGAACATCCAAATCGCCGATTTAAACGCTCTCAATGCGGCGATGGCCGTCATCAAGTGGAAAAAACTGTTCGGCTTCTACCTCGATTTCGATCATGAGCACTACAGCGCTTACACCATCGATGGAAACGCCCTTGCCAATGAGGAGCGGCAGGAATGAAGAAAGTGGGGGTCCTCGCGCACGAATTCGTCGAATTCATCCCCGACACTTTGAAGGAGGGAACGACTCTACGTATCGATAGAATACGCGACCGTGGTTCACAAGTGTTGCTGCGGGTGTGGAAAGAGGTCGTTACCCCGCTCAGTCCCTCTGATTGGAAGCTCATTTTTGACGGCAAGACGATTTCGCTCGATCCCTCGATCGGGAACTGGGGCTTTAAATGCCAATCTCACTACTGGATAAGGAATAACAGGGTTCGATGGGCTGCTCGATGGTCCAAAGATAAGGTTAATGCCGGAAGAGCACATGACCGGTTTGCGAAGGAGAAATATTTCGGCACCGCCGATACGGGGACGCATGGTGCACCGAAGGATACTCTCAGGGGCAGCAGAAACCGGCAAGATAGAATCTGGGCATTTGGCAGAAAGTGAAGAAGTGGTGGCAGAGACGATAGTGAAGTTCCGGCAGGCATCGGGCACTGATTGCGGTATAGCGATGTAATAAAAACAAAGGAGAGCCCGATATGACAAAAAAGCATTTTCCTAAAGGACTCGACGATCGGATGCGAGACAGGGATGGCGAGATTCGCAAAAAACGGAGTGATACTTTGGTCGGTACATTGCGGGATGAATATGGAGAAGAGTTCGCGGCGGGCTATCGATCTGATGCCAAACTGGGAACCGTGTTGAAAAAAGAAGGGGCAGAAAGTCTCGATGAGCTTTTGAAAAAAAAGTAACTTCGCGCAGCAGCGCGAGAGAGGGGTGCTAATCCCCACAGGTCAACCGAGGAGCTTCGGTTGACCTGTGGGGATCCTCGGTTCGGCGTCCATCGAGGAAACGAGACATTTTGACACGATGTGTCTACTTTCAGATTTGCAGTTTTCGATTGGCATTCCTCGCCACGCTCGAAAAGCCAAATGTGTGGACTGGCAGGTGAAGCGGCGGCCGGGCTTGGACTTGCGCCGTGCAGG
Organism: uncultured delta proteobacterium; assembly: GCA_963816715.1. GTDB lineage: Bacteria > Desulfobacterota > Syntrophorhabdia > Syntrophorhabdales > WCHB1-27 > BOG-1155. The sequence continues at coordinate 1,030 of CAWFMJ010000052.1, read as the reverse complement.
ACCCCGTGCTAACATGTGCGGGCAAAGGAAGGAGACGCGGTGGAGCCCTCTGACACGGCGAACAAGGTCTGCCCGCAGCAGATGGCGGGGCGGCAGAACGTGGAGGAGTTCGAGGTTCTGGCCCGCGGCCTCTTCTCCAGGACGGTCGTCTCCGTGGAATACCGGCCGGGACGACCCTGCTGGCAGCCGTCCGTCGAGGCCCTTATCGACCGGGCCTGGCAAACGTATCTGCACACGAACAGTGACGCGGGCATAACGGTCTATAACGGCGCCCTCTTCCGCCTCGAAAGTTTTATGCAGACAGATGGCCGCCTGCGGCTCATGCTCTCAGACGCCGATTTTCGCGGTTGCATCGGCACGGCAAGCGCCGAATTCACGTCCGCCTTCCCGGACCTCCCGAGGACAAACCCGCTCACCGTATCGGCCGTGCTCATTACCGGCGATGGGAAGATCGTCGTCGAAAAGAGGAGCCGCGTCGACTCACGCCGCCGTGCGTACCACGTCATCGCGGGCTTCATGGAACGGGAGCGGGACGGCAGGGATGCCGCATCCTTTCGATACTCTCGAAAGGGAGGTGCGCGAGGAGTTAGGCGTGGACCTTGACGAGACTCACCTCTCCGCCACCGGGCTCGTCCGCACCATATACGGCTCGGAGATCTGCTTCCGCTGTCGCGTGACCCTTTCCTTCGACCGTCTTTTAGCGATACAGGCCGGCCCGGGGACGGACTCCGAGATCGAGACGCTTGAGGCCCTGGACGACTCGCCCGCTGCCGTTGCCGCTTTTCTCGCGGCGCACCGCGCGGACCTTGTGCAGAGCGGCAGGGCCTGCTCTGCTGCTCTACGGCCGCGAGGCATACGGAGAAGAGTGGCACAAAGCGGCCGCGGGGACGATGAAGGGCGGCAGGGCGCCTATCGCTTCAAACCCACTGGCCACTTCCCGTGATTGCCTCAGCCCTTCCGCGATGGGCCGTGGAGCAATCAAGACGGCCCCGGATCTTCCTTCCCGGTCAGATGTACCCGGCGCTTTCCG
>CAWFMJ010000051.1:0-4315 GCA_963816715.1 uncultured delta proteobacterium | reverse complement strand
CCCGAATTCTTGATCATAGACCGTAAGCATGAGTTCATCGGCGGGCAGCAGGGCGCGGGCGTAGAGGAGGCAGTGCCAAAGAGCTTCGCCTATATTGAGGCTTCCGCATATGCGAAAGGTAAACTGCACGAAAAAAGTCGTTCTCATGCACGCTTCCCTCCATCAGTGTTTTTGAAACAACGTCGATGCAAGATTCTACAACATTTCTTCCAATAATGACAGATTATCTGCAATATGCGACAGTCTTGCCCATTGAAAGCCTCACTCAAAGAGGAGGCGTAACTATCATAGCCGGCAAGCGTCGAGATGCTGAGACGGAACCGTCTCTACCGGAAAGTCTCGCTATCTAGGAAGGGCGCGTGATTGGAGGTAAAAAAAGGAGGCTGACGGAGAAGGATCGGACGGACAGCGGGATGTCTTCGGAACTCTTTGTCGAGGAAGGTCCTGACCGCTCGTCGGTCCCATCCGTGGGGATGGATGAAATCCGCATAGAGTGAAAGATCGCCCTCGTAGAAACGGCGCGTATCGAGGATTTCCGCCTCCGGACAGTTGACGGGCAGGTTAAAGACGGCGAGGTTGAGGAAATCTATGTTCTTATGGTGGGTCGCCGCGTATTCGAGGGTCTTTCTCGCCCCCTGGGCGTCTCAGGGGGCGTGCCGAAGAGGAGGTAGACATACGTCGCGATTCCAGCCCCTTTCAATGAAGTCAGGACCTGAGACGCGAGTTTAAGGGTTATGCCTTTCCCGAGCGCGTCGAGCACCGCCTGATCTCCCGATTCCAATCCAAGTTTGACCATCACGCAGCCCGAGGCCTTGAGCCCCTTGCAGAAGTCAGGATCGGCGAGTTCTGGGATTGCCCTCGAAAAGCCGTACCAGGGACGGCCGGGGGGATCTGAGACCATTCGCCTCATGAGGGCGGGACTCATGGCGTCGTCGACAAGATGAATGAGCACGGGCTCGTATCGTGACGAGAGCCATCTCAGGTCTTCGATAACCAGGGCTGGCGGCGTAGGGGAGAAGACCATGCCTTCCGATTTTTCGGGACAAAAGGAGCAGCCGCGCCAGTAGCAGCCCCTTGACGCGGCATAGGGAATAATGGAACCGGGAGAAAGATACTCTTTGAGGGGCAGGCCGTTAAAATTCGGGGTGAAGAATTGCTTGTCCGTCCTTTCGCCCGCCATGGCGAGAAGCACTTGTTCACCCGGACCCGAAACCAGGTCATCGATGAGTCCCTTGAAAGGATTCTTCCATTGGGGGCCTGTCATCCAGGAGGTGGTGAGGCTCCCTCCGAGGACGATCCGCACCCTGGGATACCCGCGCCGCAGGAAACCTATCATGGCAAAGGCGCAGACTGCCTGGCTGAGATAGCTGAGCGACATTCCGACAATTTCCCGGTCTTCGGCCCGATCCATCAACTCCGGCAGGCGAACCCTGAAGTAGGGGTAAAAGACGTTCCTTTCCGGATGATCGGCGGCACGGAGAAGGTCCTCGCTCCTTTGAGGCGAGAGGTCCTGGTCCTCATAATCGGCAAGGCTCAATCGGCACGACGGCGCCCCCCACATCTCCAAAAGACGGTTTATATCGGCGACGGCCCGCCGATATCGTCCGACGTTCCCATAAAGGCGACGGTCCCGTAGGGACGCGAGATTCCGGGAGGCGCTCCTTGACGCCCGCATGGTCCATGTGTCGGAGGAGGGGAGGGAGGCATGGGAAAGGACGTGGAGAAGTGCCTCGATGTTCGCGTCCACAAGGGTATGGCGGATGCCGTGACCGCACAGCGCCCCTGAGAGCTTCGCCAAACCTGGAGGCGGCTCTGAGGGTTTTGCCACGGGCGGATGGATAAGGATCACGATAATTCGGGGATGGCGGCGAAAAGTGCGGCCATCCCCACTCTTAGATCACTTTTGCTTGATGTCCTTGACGATGTCCTTGACTATTTCATCGCTGCTCATGGACGTGATGGTCTTAAGGAGACCTTCTTTCTGATAGAAATTGATAAGAGGGGCGGTCTTCTCCTCATAGGTCGCGAGTCTGAAGGTGATGGCCTCTTCCGTCTCATCCGCCCGCTGGACAACAGGAGAGCCGCACTTCAAGCACTTGCCGTCCGCTGATGGAGGCTTGCTCTTCACATTGTATATCTCCTGGCAGTCGGCATTGGAGCAGGTCCTTCTCGTGGTGAGGCGGTCGAGGATTACGTCCTTCGGGACGTCGATGTTCACCGCCACATCGAGCTTGATGCCGAGCTTCGCAAGCAGTTTATTCAGCTCTTCTGCCTGCGGAATGGTGCGTGGGAAGCCGTCAAGAATAAACCCTTTCTTGGCATCCTCTTCCTGCAGCCTCGCCTCCATGATCTCCATGATCAGGGTGTCGGGGACCAGATCGCCCCGTTCCATATACCCCTGAGCTTTCACGCCGAGACTTGACCCTGATTTTACCGCTCCCCTCAGGATGTCCCCGGTCGAAATCTGAACGGAGCCATCGTATGCAGTCAACTGCTTCGCTACCGTGCCCTTTCCAGCGCCGGGCGCTCCCAACAAAACAATTCTCATCCGTCTATCCTCCTTTGTCGACCTATATTCTTGTGCGTGTAGAGCCTGGTGCGCGATGAGCTGTAGATTTAATGATATACCATAAATAGAAGCAATTGCAAGACGCAAAATGCAGCCATTCCCGGTCCGCCTTTTTCTCCTCGCTCATCATGCCCTTTTACCCTGGTTCGACCGTTGCTCACGCTCGCGTCTTCCCTCGCACCGCGGCAGCGCCTCCCCGTTCGAGACGGATGCAGGAGAGAATAGAGCGAGAAGGGGCGCTCAAGGGCGCACCTCTCCTTACGGACCGGCGAACAAAGAAGATAAGGGGGGCGCTCCTGCTCATCCCCATGGTCAGCTATACCCGGAGTCGTGAACGATGCGGAGGAGGAGATCGTCCCAGTCGGCGAAGACGATGCTGTAGCACAATATGCGGAGGTGGTCCCACAGGTTCTTCTTGCTCCCCAGGTTTTTCCGGAGCCGCTGGTAGGTCCTATCGGTGAGCTCGAAGATCTGGTGGAGGAAGAAGGCGAGCATGTTGAGGAGGAAGAAGTTGAAGGAAAGATTTCTTACTCCATGCCCGTAGTTGTGCTCGATGTGGTAGCCGTGGTTCTTCACGGTGTTGAAGACTTCGTTCTCGATCATCCACCGTGATCTTGCGATGCGGACCATCTCCTCGATGCACTCATCGTCGAGGGGCAGATCGGTGACCCAGCTGCTGTGATACCCTACCTTTTGTCCGTCTTTCAGCCAGTACTCGAAAAAGTTGACGAGCGGGCTGTTCTTGTTGCCGTTCAAGGGAACGGCGTTGATCCATTCGTAGACGTGGGTCCTCCCCTTGGGGTCTTCGTATTCCATATGCATGACGTCGTGGAGGAGGCGCATCTCATTGACCCACTCCATAAGCATCTTATGGTCGTCCGGCTTTGCGGTGAAGACGTAGTGCATGTCGTGAGAGACGGTCGCCTCGATCATGGGCTGCTTTGAATAGAGGCCGTCGCCGACGATGATGAGGGGCAATTTCGGATGGGCTTTCTTGATCTTCCCGAGGAGTCTCTTCGCCGCGTTCGTCTCGCAGTCCTGCTTTTCCTGTCCGTCGGCGTTCTTCACTGCTTCAGGAGGCAAGGGGATGACGGGGGAGAGCCTGGGGTTGACAATGGCCGCCTGGACGATCTGGTGGGAGAACTGGAGGACATCCCCCTGTTTCTTCTTTACCTTTCGCCGAAGGCAGGAGGGACAGCCGACGCGGTCGGAAGAAAAGTACTCGGAGCCGTCGACGGCGCAGAGATAGCGCGTTCCGAGCACCCGATACTGTTCGAGGTGCTTGCCTCTCTGAAGCAAACGAAAGAAGACCGTGAAGAGACTCTCGAACTCGGTTGAGTCGATCTCGTCCATGACGGTCCTCATCTGCGTGTCGGAGGGGACCGAGTCGATCGCCCAGAGGTTCTTGAGATTGGCAGCCATCATGGGCGCCTTCACTCGTTGCATGAACTGAAGGAGCGAGGGGTCCTGAAAGCAGAACATGGCGAGGGCGCCCATGCACACATCCTTCAGTTCATGACCTATCTTCTCCCGGTCTCTATGGTCGGCAATGCGGGAGAAGCGCTTGAGCAGCGCCTTTCGTATTCCAGGGAACCGCAGATGCAGGGTCGTCCTCACGGAAAGACGATACTACAACAGGACAAGGAAGTCTAGTGTTTCACAAGCTTCACAAGCACTTTTTTTCACCCTTTGCGAAAAAGATTTTCTCATATCTCCCTAAAACCGCATAAAACATGGTGAAAAATA
>CAWFMJ010000050.1:0-3791 GCA_963816715.1 uncultured delta proteobacterium | reverse complement strand
ACGGTATATCAGACTTTTGCGGGACCTGTTTGTATCCTCTTTCGGATAGGAGGATTTCGCAAGCAATTATTGCCTCCCTTTGGTGTGCCATCGGTCCTACGATAACTTCAGTGATCGGCAATAATTCTCGTTGCTTGGCAGCTTCCTCTTTCAATTTTCTTTCCTTCATCTGCGTTTCAGTTTCCTTGGGTCCCTTGCGGGCGATTGTTGCTTTCGCGCTCGATGAAGAATTTGAGGTAGGGGACGGGGAAGCCGTATAAACGGTGAGGTCTGAAATGGATCGGAAGATCGTCTTCATACCCTTCCGGGAGTGTTCGGGTAACCCCAATTGTGATGGGAGGTGGCAACGAGTCTTATTTCTTCCTCGGTGCTAAAATGCTTGTTTTTGTACTTCATAGGAGCGACATAGAGGAGATTGTAAGCAGCATTATCCCTCTGATCTTCGTCAGGGAGGCTGGTCCACTCGGGTATTTTTTCCTTTGCCAATATCCATTTCCGGAGTTCATCTTCGGTATAGAGGCATTCGTATAGAAATATCTTTCTCCTTATTATTGCGAGTTTTACTGCGTCAAATCCTATACAGAAATTTCCATACGCCCGCCATTGTTCGAGCGAATCCCTTTTTCTGCTGAACGAAGCCATATAGTAATCGGTCTTTGTCCTTTCATTGGTACGAGTCCGATCTACCATTTCATGCCAACGTTCTTTGACGGCGTCGTTCGTAAAGTCGTTACTCTTTAGTATGCCCGTGGCATTTTCCAGTGCCTTTAGTTCGGTCGTATCATTCATAAAGGCGGTATTCGACATCCAAATTTCGTGTTTGTCGATGATGCCGGAAATACCGTCGGCCGAGGTATAGTGATATACTGTGCCCTGGCAAGGTTCCGAGAAGGCTTGTATCAGTTCCTTCAGGTGTTCATACTTGTCCGCTCTCGACATAAGGAGACCTCCTTTAGCTTTCTAAATACCCCTTCTGCCGCGTCTTTTGAGCTGGGCATCAACACCGCAGAGCTTCGCTCTGCGCCACCCACCGCATCTACAAACTTAGTTATCAGTCAATGAGAACAATCATGGACGGTCAACGTCCAGACGTAATCCCTATTGGGCCGAAGATTCAAAACAAGTTGAATCACTGAAAGGGGACGTGGATAGGTCACGTAATTTACGTCCCAATTTAGGACACTACCGGAAAAAGGGTCAAGGCCCGGCCGCTTCCCTGCCACAACGAAACCCAACGTAGTCTTGCCTGTTGCCCCCGTTGGTCGGACTGTTCCCGCTGCGGACCGAAGCGCGAATCTGCCGGGGACCGAGGTACCAGGACCCGCCCCGCAGAACGCGGAACTGCCCGCTCGTCGGCCCTGCAGGGTCTTGGTGAGGGGCTGTTCTTATAGTAGTTCTCGTCGTACCAGTCGTTCACCCACTCCCACACATTCCCCAGCATGTCGTACAACCCGAATCCGTTGGCACGCTTCTGGCCGACTTCGTGCATGCCGTTGCCGTTTTCGTTCAAGCGCTTCGCGTAATTAGCTTGGTCTTCCTTCCAAATCCTATCGCTGTCCAAGCGTTGACGCCCACTGTTGTCCGCGTACCAGGCAATTTCATCCAGATCGCCATAACGCGCTGCGGTGCTCCCCGCGCGCGCCGCATACTCCCACTCGGCTTCCGTCGGCAGCCGCCCGCCCGCCCAACTGCAATATGCTTGGGCATCATCCCATGTCACATCGACAATGGGCATGGCCTCGTCACCCCACCCAGGATTGAGCGGCCTCCCGTCAATATCTCGGCTCAGGTGGCATTTGCCGTCCCGTCGCCGCTGCGAAGCGTTTGTACGCCCCCACCGTCACTTCCGTCTGCCCCAGCCAGAAACCTTTCGTGATGGTCACCTGATGCGGCGGTTTCTCGTTATCGTGACATTCGGTGTCCCCCGGCGAGCAGCCCATCATGAACGTACCAGGTGGTATCCAGACATACTTGAGTCCATCCTTCGGGTTCAGCCTTAGTTTACCGAGCGGCGGGGCCTGGTCCCATTCTTGCTGAAGCACAGTCGCCTGGCGGGTCTGAACAGACGCGGATTGGATTGGTGAGTTCCTGTGTGGATGCTTGGACCACGACACATACCATCCCCCCAGCACCAGCAACAAAGCCGCAGCAGGAATGCCGACCATTAGGATTAGCCGTGATCTCGTTCCGCCTATGCCGGTCGCGACTGAAATGGCACGGCGCGCAGTCGGCAGAGGCAGCAACATTGTGTCATGGTCACGTCGGGGCGGTTTGCGAACTGCCCCGACGACCGCCTTGCGGGCGTCCGCTGCTTCGGCAAAGTCCCGTGCAAATTCCAACACCGAACTGTAACGCCGCTCGCGGTTTTTCGTGAGTGCCTTCATCACCACGCTTTCAATTCGCGGTGCCACGGAGAGACCCGGATTGATAGCACCGAATGTCGGCGGTTCCTCCATCAAGTGCATGCGCAGGTATCCAAACGGGGTGTCGGAATGGAAAGGCGTGCGGCCGGTGAGCATCTCGTACACCACCACGCTCAGCGAGTAAATGTCGGAGCGGGCATCCAGCTCGTCGCTCCTCATGCCCGATGCCTGCTCATAACGACATGTAAGCAGGCGTGCCCAATACCATGCCGGTCTGCGTGTGGGAGCCGGACTCGCGCAGCTTGGCAATGCCGAAATCGACGATTTTGACCACCACGGGTCGTAGGGGCGGGTCTTGTGCCCGCCCGGTATCGGCAATTTCGACAGGGAGGGCAGGCACGAGGCCAGCCCCTACGTCGTGGCCGTTCGCGGGTGGGGACACCCGCGCTACAAGGCCGTCATCCGCAACAGACTGGTCGTCGGGATAGGTCAGAAAGATGTTATCGGGTTTGAGGTCGCGGTGAATGATGCCTAGCTTATGCGCGGCGTTCAGACCTCGCGCCGCTTGCTGGAGAATTTCGGCAACTTCGGTGACAGGAAGCGCGCCCCGACGCGCGAGCGCCTGGCGGAGAGATTCGCCCTCCAGAAATTCCATGGCGATGTAAGGCGTACCGTCATCCGACTTGGCAGATTCGTGAATGGTGACGACGTTGGGATGATGAATTCGACCTGTAGATCCTGCTTCGTTCTGAAAGCGCAGCGAGGAAGTCGGCGTCATCGAGAAGCTTGCGATTCAGGACCTTGAGCGCCACGAGGCGGTTTCCCACCCCAATCTGCTCGGCGAGAAAGACCGTCCCCATGCCGCCTCTGCCCAGACGGCGGACAATTCGAAAACGGCGGGAGAGTCCAGCGGCAAGCTGCGCCTCGGTCTCCGTGGCTGGAGAGGTGAGCGATGCGCCGTCGCGTGGACAGAGGGCAAAATCGTCCGGATAAGTCTTTTGGCAAGTGGGGCAGGTCTTCATCGGCGCAATGTGCGGCTCTCCTGCGTGTCGGATTCTAGCAGAAGTATTGCGGGAAAGTATAACAAAGCGGGGTAGCACGAAGGGGGGCGCGGTTTGCCTTCCTTCGCGGCGCTTCATATCCAGGTATCAAGTTGCTCTTTGCACCGCACTGAGAACGGACCGCCGAGGAATTTATCTGGGAGCCAAACGCCTCAGCGCTCCCTTCCGTGACATAGGCACTCCGGCCGGTGTCGTTTCACCTGCACAGCCAAGAGTGGCTGTGTCACTTCTTATCGCAGCGGTAGAACAGGGGGTCGCAGGGGTGACAGCAAATTCCAGTGTCGGGCGAGCACTTGCAATATGAAAGCGTCACTGGGCGAGCCGACGGAGCAGTTCGGGATGACCGGCGATGAGTTCGTCAATCGCT
>CAWFMJ010000049.1:0-4388 GCA_963816715.1 uncultured delta proteobacterium | reverse complement strand
CCGATGCCTTGAAAAATCCCCGACGCGAAGCGGCGGAACGTAGAAGATCGACGCGCGTCCGCTTCGTGCTGAACCAACGCGTCGCAGTCCTCTTTATTCCCCTGCCATAAAAACTGAAAAAAATAACAATTAAGGAGAACCATGAACGTCGAAAAATTGGTGCGCGAATTCAGCTACAACGGAATTCGTCTGCCCGATCCTAACGTGAATCTCAGTATCGAGGAAGTGCGCAACCTGTACGCTGGTACCTATCCGGAAATCGCGACCGCAGCCATCGAAGGCCCAGAGGCGGTGGGCAACAAACTGATCTATCGCTTCACTCGCAGTATTGGGACGAAAGGTTAGTGTCCGCAACCTTAATCTTGGCAACTTACCAGCCACAACCCTGTGGTTGTAGACCTGGTGGATGAACAGCTCGGGCCGTCGTCGTACGTCGCCGCGCCCTAACACACGAAACCAAACCTCAAACTCGAATGACTGTTTTTCAATACTAGTGCCCGGCAGAAGCGGCAGTGGGGCACACGTGGAAAAATAAAAAGCAGCATCTCGACTCTTCGACCATGTCTGTACGTTCAAGTCTTTTTCACGAAACGAGATACTTCGCATGCTACATACACACACCGCAGATGCGCCACGGATATCCATCGGGGTAAAGGGGTAACCCGATGAGCCGAAATCCAACAAGCAAGGAGGTGACGAAGCGTGCGGTCCTGGCGGAACTTGAAAGACTTCGCCAGGGCCGCCACGCCCGTTACCAGACACTTGTGGGGAGGTTTGCGAGATGCCCGGAATTAATTCAAGCAGCCGCTCTTTGCGCTGCCGCAGTCAATGCGAGCGCCCGCACTTACAACCGCACGCCCCTCGACGCCCCACCCGGCTGGCTTCCTCCGGTCAGTTGATGGCTCAGGGAAGTGGCCTGCGTACTGCCGCGACTTGGCACTGTCCCGGTAGTCCATCGGTTGGTTGCCGATGACCGCTTGGCGGTGATGCTGGCCAAGGCCCTCCTGGAGCTGGATATTGCCGTCCCTGGAGATTGGAAAAAGGCGGAACACGACCCAACATCTTTCATCAGGATTACGCTTGAGCGATGGATCCACGCGCATGGCGGCCCAGCCATCCGTCACCGGTTCCTGCTTTCCGCCGTGATCAGCAACAGTCCCAGTGATTGGGCGGAGCGTGATGAAACCAGGCCCAACCAATTGTTCCTCATTGTCGAGCCTTCCGAGGCAACCTGCGGCTGTGCGACCTTTGGGCCAACGCTGCAATTGCTGGAGAGCGTCCACCCGCAACTGCCGGCGACGTTCTTCCACCTCTTTGTCGGAGCCCTTAATCGCTGGATTAGGGTCTACGACTTTTGTTGTCGACAACAAAAATCGTATTTTGTGGCGATTCCCGTTATGTGGCGTTCAGACACGGGACGCAAGTGCTGGTGTGGCCGCCGCCGGCCCGAACGCCACATAAGTAATCGAGGGTCAGAGACTCCGCAAGAACGTCATGAGCCCCTTGTCCCTAGACCACCGCCTTACAGGTGTTGTCGCTCCTGGTTCGCAGTGCGCGATGGCTTTGGCTTTGGTTTCCAGATCCACTGCGGCATATATGTTAGTCGTGTTGACGGAAACGTGGCCGAGCCAGTCGCGTATGGTGTTGATGTCCAGACCGCTACGGAGGAGATGGGTGCACTTGAGTGCCGAACCGTGTGTGGGCTCACATTTTTTGTCGCCAACGACGGCAACTCGCCTCGGACCCTTGCGACGTGTCGCTTCACCAGATGGTAGACGCCGAAACGGGTGAGGGGGCGGCCATACCGGTTCAGAAAGACGTGCTCGGCCGGTTCCCGTCCCTCCATGGCCAGTTGGAGCTCATGGACGGTCTGCGGCCAGAGAGGGCAGTTGCGTAGCTTGTTACCCTTCCCACGAATTCTGACCCAGGAAAGGTCCCGGCTGGGGACGTGGGCAAGGTTCAGGTCTCTCACCAGGACCTGGGCGGCTTCGTCCGCACGGGCGCCGGTGTTGTAAAGGAACAGAAGAAGTAAGTGATCGCGTCGCCCTTGCGCTCTCCGGAGGTTAGGGGCCGCGAGGAGTGCATCGATTTCGGCCTTCTCCAGGTAGGTGACGGGCGTCTGAGTGCATTTCTTGAAGGGTATAGCACAGATCTCTCCGCACCAAGCGAGATGCTCGGGGCTGTGTAGGGCCACGAAACGGGCCAGCGAGTGGATGGCCGCCAAGCGTTGGTTCCGGGTCGAAATCGCGCACTTTCGGCTGTTCTCAAGATAAACAAGGAACTTTCGCACGGAGTCGGCAGAGACATGGATGACATTCAGATCATCAATACCCTTGCGGGTCTGACGAGCGACGAAAGGGATGAGCAAAGCCAGGGTGTCCCGGTAGCTGCGTTGCGTGCCCCGCGACAAGTTGCGCTCCTGAATCAGATGTTCAAGGAGGAACCGGCGGATCCAAGGGCCGAGCTTCTGGGTGTCAGTCATGGCCGCCCTCCCCAAAGACGTATTTGGCAAAGCGTTTGCTTGCCTCGTGCAACAGCTCCGGAGTCATCGTGAGGTAGAGTTGCGTGCTGACGATGTCAACATGGCCCAAATACGTTGACAAGAGCGGCAGCAATCTCTGGACATTCTTACCTTCTCGGTACCACGCGGTCAGCCGATGGACCGCCGCGGCGTGCCGCAGATCATGGAGTCGCGGCTGATACCGGGCCCCATCTTCGCGACGGACGCCAGCCCGGATGCGGAGGCGCTGGAAGCCGCGTTGCACGAGGTAGAGGGGTATGCGGGCGCCAAGCCGGGTAACAAAGAAGGGTGCATCACCGCTCTGCGAGTGCCCTGCCTTTTTTCTCTGCTTCGCATACTCCGCCATTGCGTCATTCAGCTCACTTCCCAATGGCACCAGCCGGGTCTTGTAGAACTTCGTGTTCCGGATGGTGAGCACCGCCTCCTGCAGGTCCACATCCCCCAGATTCAAGGAAACAGCCTCGCCATCCCGTAATCCAGCCCCGTACAGCAGGAGCAAAAGAGTGCGAAACGTGTGGGCTTCCATCTGGAATCGGGGCGTCTGGGTAAATGCTGTGCTGTCTAGAAGTCGGCGCAGTTCCTCTCGTGAGTAAATATAGGGTTTATACCGTTCCGGCAGTTTGGGCACGGTGGTAGGCAACGGTGATGCCGAGAGATACCCACGACTCACCGCATAGCGGAACAAGCCGCGCAGCACGATGTACTTGCGGTGCCAGTGGCGCGTCACGGGACCGCGTCCGTTAAGATACGCCGCTACTTCGCGGGGTTTCACCTTGCCGACGTGCCGGCCTTCGCCCACAACGCGCGAGAAGGTACGGAGGACTGTCTCATTGCCTTCAAACTTCGCGCCTAGGCTTTTTCGAAAGACGACGTATTGAGCAATCAGTTGGTTAAGTTTCATAGCAAACCTCCCAGGCTGAGGTTCGCTACTTCCCGGAGCCCGGCTAGGTTCACCGATGCGTACCGGGAGGTGCTATTCAGATCGCGGTGGCCGAGGTGATCGCCAATCTCTTTTAACGAAAGCCCTTGCTCCAATAGACGGGTAGCACAGGCGTGCCGAAGTGCATGTGCTCCGTGAGGCATTACAGGAGGAACCAGAGACAGAGCCCGACTCGAGACGACCCTCGAGACCGCAGCACTGGTCAGAGGTCGAATGGGCGCCTCAACCCTCAAGAAGATTTCTCGATACGAAGAACGAGGGCGCACCCGCTCGAGGTAGCGGACGATGGCTTCGCCCACCGTAGGGGAGAGAGGGTAAGATTCTATCCTTCGCCCCTTGCTGCGGGGAATCAAAAGGAGATTCCTATCCCAGTCCACGTCATCCAGCTTGAGACTGCGCACTTCGCCGGACCGCAGGGCGTAAACCGCGAGCAGCAGCAAAACGGCGCGGTCTCGGACATCCAAAGGCCGATCTCCCTCCGTGGTGGCAATCAAGCGCTGGACGTCATTCCAGAATGGACCACGGGGTAAACTTTCGCCCCGATAAATCCGTGGGGATACGATTCCTGCTGCCAATCCCTGGCAACACCAACCTTTGCCCTCGGCATACCGAACAAAGGTGCGCAGGTCTGAGGCATACCTTTGGATTGTCTGCCGAGCGTATCCATCGTCGCGTCCCTTGCGGGCGATTGCTTCATCCAGATCGGTGATCGTGAGTTGACGCAGGGACCTGCGGTTGCGAAAGAACCACTGCAGAAAGTCCTCCACGTGCCCGCCGCGGGTCCGAAGGGTCTCTGCGGAGAGTCCCTTTTGCACTCGCAGGTAATCGGCGAATTCTTCCTTCATGGGTTGATAGACCGGAGGCACCAACTGGGGCAGGCGTAGGCGTTTCAAAAAGCGAAGCCATTGGATCGCACAGGAAAGGAGA
>CAWFMJ010000048.1:0-7248 GCA_963816715.1 uncultured delta proteobacterium | reverse complement strand
ACCGTTACGAGGTCGCCGACGAGTATATGGAAGTCGTCTACAAGCTCTGGGAAGGCAGCTGGGCGGACGGGGCGGTGCTGCGCGACCGGCAGCGCCGCATCTTCACCGATCCTTCCAAGTGCTCGATCGCCGACGAAGGGAAGCACTACAAGGTTCCCGGCGTGCATTTGAGCGAGCCTTCGCCGCAGCGTACGCCGGTTCTCTACCAGGCCGGCGCATCGAGCCGAGGCCAGCGCTTCGCTGGCGAGCACGCCGAATGCGTATTCGTCGCTACGCCGTCGAAGACCGTGCTGAAGAAGACGGTCGCGGCGATCCGCCAGAGCGTCGCGGCGGCCGGGCGTGACCCGCGCAGCGTGCTGATCTTCAACTTGCAGACCGTCATTGTTGACGAGACCGACGCCAAGGCGAAGGCGAAGTATGAGGACTACAAGCAGTACATCGATCTCGACGGGGCGCTCGCCCTCGGCTCGGGTTGGACGGGCATCGATTTCGGCGCCTATGGGCTCGACGAGCCGCTGCGTCACATCAAGACCAACGCCGTGCAGTTCCTGGTCGACGCCTTCTCCAGCGCGGACCCCAGCAAGGTCTGGACGGTGCGAGAGCTCGCCGAATGGATCGGTATCGGCGGGCATGATTGCCCACATCCATGAAACGGCGAAGTTCCTGGGGAATGCGGCGCCGGAACTGATCGACCAACTTGCTGACCCGGTCACGCTGCCAGAGATGCCCTTCAGGACGGTACCGGAGTTTGATTACTTGCGCGCCAGGTAGGAAGTCGTTTGCCAACTAACTTTGCCGATCAGCCCGATCACTCACCCAAACTTGAAGCTTTCACAGAATCACAAACCACAGAACGTGTCACCGCTTGTTGCTGGGACTACACAGACATCTGTGCTTTTCTGATCTGTGTCGTCATGTTTGGGTCCTTACTTCAGCTTGCCATCCCCTTCCACGTGCTTTCCCCTCTCGCTCTCCAACAACCCACGGCGCTGCTCCAGGGAGTTGTACTTGTGTGGGTGCTTCTCGCATTGTATGCAACTCTCAAATTCCGTCACGGGGGCGCCGTCTGGAAAGCCTTGGGCTGGACGCTACCCTCCCGCCGCTACCTGCTCGCCGCTCCACTCGTAGGCATACTGTGGGCCGGGGTGGTAATTCTCGTTGTGCGGTCAACCAGCATCGCGTCGACTCCGCCTACAGCTTGGAAGCTCTTGGCTCTGGCTGCCACTCTTGGCCCCGTTGTGGAAGAATCTTTTTTCCGTGGCTGCCTGCTTCCACTGATTGCGCGGACCTCGGGGTCCCCGGCCGCTGTCATCCTTACCGCGATCGTCTTTGCCTTCTTCCACCAGCCCCCGACACTCCTCCACTGTGCCTGCTTCGCGGTGAGTGGTATTCTCTATGGCTGGGTGCGCGTCGTCTCAGGTTCCACCACAGCCGCCGCGCTCATGCATTCCGTCTACAACCTGACCCTATTCGCGTGCCAAAGGATGTGATGCATGGCCTGGTCTCACGCACAGGAGCATTTCGATACTGGAAGCAAGCTGGGCGGCAAGGTTGAGCACGTCTATTTTTGCGCGGTCATCCAGGCAGATCGGCATTTTCCACTCAGCAGCGGGAGAGCCGCCGGAGCACTCCCTGGGTTAAAAAAACCGCCGTTTGAAAGGAACTCTCTGGTATTCACGAGCGCCCTGCCACTAAGGATCTGATCGGTTCCTCTCAGCATGGTCTAGCTCACAATGCCGTGAATTTGATATGGCGAATACCTCCAAACAGCGAGCATGGCGGCCGAGTAAGGTCGAAGTTCGTGCATCCGAGATGGCCCGCCGGGAGGCCGATCGTCAGGCGAGACGAATACCCTGGGAACTCCTCCTCAAAGCGCGACATCAATACGTCGAGTGGAACGCCTTCAGCCTATGGGTGCACGCGATCGCCAAAGCGGAGGGCGAACTTCCTGACTGGCTTGCCAGAATTATCGAGGAGCGCTGCCCTGGGCTTTTTGGGTCAGAGCGTCTACGCCCGGAAGCAGGCATGGAACTGGGACCCCTTCTCGACCGGCGAATAATGGGATGGGTCGAGGAGAATGTCCTTGCCGATTCGAAGCTCGGAGGCTGGTTGCGGGCCGTCACCTTCTATGCGATTCGTGATCCCGTCTATGCGCGGGACTGGGCCTATTGGCAATGGAGCGAGGGGCAATGGGAGCGCCAGCGTCCTCCGGCCTATCCGCCCTTTGAAGAGTGGAGGAGCGCCTCCGAACAATGTGCCGACGAGATTCTCGACGCATTCAAAATGCACGAAGACAAACGCCAGATCATCAAGGCTTCCAGGGCAATCGGTCCCGAGCGCCTGACGGCGGCAGTGGCTCAGTACATGGAGTGGGAAGCGTTCACATACTGGCTGCGTTCGCTGTTGGAGGCGGATACCCCATTCCCTGAAACCGTGACCCGGGAGGTCCAACACCGCTGCCCGGGTTTCCTCGAAACCGACAGAGAGCTTCGTAGTACTCTCTCTCCCGAGGACTACACTCGAAGGTGGAAAGCTCTTCTGGAGTGGGGCGAGGAGCGTTTCTTCGCCGCGCCGCGAAGGGACGGTTGGTTCAAAACCATTGTGTACCACGCGCGGGCGCACCCGCGAAGTGCTCGGACCGTCGATTATTGGGTATTCCACTGGGACGCGTACTGGTCGACTCAGCCCCTGCGTACCTATCCCTCATTCGAGGTATGGCGGCAGGCGGCCGATACCTATGTTGTGCAGCTAGGAAATGCGTGAGCGTTTGGCAATATCCTCGTGATCATACTGTGCTTGCCCGGCCTTCTTGGCCGAGGCCTTTGCAAGCCTTGATATGACGTCCATGGGCGTTGCCACGAGTTTTGCGGCCGCACCTTGGGCAAACCCCGACCCTTTGAAGGTGTTTTCGAATCCTTTGGTCCCGCGCGAGGCGCGACTCCATAGGAGCGAAACCCACAGAATCTATTAACCACTGCTGCATTTCCCTATCGAGAGCGTCATAATTTATTTCTGAGCCACGCTTCCGGAAGAGCTGCTTAAGTGATTCATGTGTAATCCGCCCATCGCGGCGCTTCAACACACCCGCCGCCTCCCAGCGCCGGATAGTTTTAGGGCTCACCCGCAAATCCCTGGCCAGATCAAGTTGGGAGTAGTTATCCCGAACTCTGGCGCTTTCACGAAGTCGCGAGAATCTCTCCAGGACCGCACCTTCCGTGCGGTGCAGCCAACTTGCGATCGTCTTGGCCGATTGCTCCTGTGCAAAATCCATCAACGCTGCATCGTCGGCAGCCGACCAGGGCGGGCGTTCACGAACATATCTCTTTTGAAAGCCTAGCTGCTCCGCTCGATCCCATATAAGGTGGCTAAACCATTTAGGATGCAGATTTTGAATTCTGTTGATGGCTTCCCGGGCGCCGGACCAACCTCGTGAGTATCCCTCCCGGACAATCGCGTCGAGTTCGGGGGTCCAGGAAACACCCTCCTGCCCATCATGGTCTTCCCCCGAATCTACCTCAATTCCAATCTGTCCCGCGGGATCCAAAAGCAAACAATCTGCTCTCGTACCATTTGTAAAGCGTTCCACGGAGTACTCCCCCAACGTGCCGAAGGCGGCCGTTCCAGGTCCCGATCAATTCCCCCATTCCCCAAAAAAGAGACAAAAGTGCCCTTCACCTATTAAAGGAACATCCAGAAGGCAAAAGCGGAGAAAGGGAAATAAAAATTAATGCGGCTGTAACAATTGGAGCCGTCGTTAGGCACCGCATTGACACAATCACCGCAGCCGTGGCACTCTTCATTTAACAGCGGACTGGGATTGGCCATCTGGCTCGACCGGAAATGGGTGAATTTCCTCCGAGTTTCTCGGGGGTGAGACTATGGACGAGAACTGGCCCTTATTCGCTGCGAGACTCTCGGGCAGGGCCCCGACTGACAATGAGGCTCTATTGCTGAAGGCGTCACGTCGTCTGTGGCCTGCGGCTCTTGCCGAAGCCACAAGCCGAGTCTCCAAAACGCAAGGTCTTCCCCTTGATCCGAAGAGCATTACGACCGAATGTTGGGAAGACGCCCTCTCCTCCACGTTGGGAACGATGGACAAACTCGGCGCAGTGAAGATTTCTGACCTCGATTCGTATCTGTTTGCTATATTCTCATTCCGTCTAAACCGATATCTCACGCAGGAACGCAAAAGACGAAAAATCATTGAGTTTGTCCCCGGAGACAGCGATCTGGAGGACCTGGAGGGAGCTAAGGACACGTCCTCGGTCGAAAAGATTGAGTCCGGAATTGCTCTTCAAGAGGCGCTGTCCCGGATGGATGACCCGTTCCGGGCCATGGCGTGGTGCTATTCCCATGATTTTTCATGGGACCAAATCGGCGCCATTTTTGGGGTGACGGGAGAGCAGGCCAGAAAGCGGTTTGAGTATGGAATTCGTAAGCTCCGAAAGATGCTCCGGAAACCCCCGGCAGAGGGGGCTGAACCGCAGTGAAAGATTTCCGATAAACATCGCTCAAAGGATGTAACAATCGCCGTGTTATCCAAGGACGAAGAAAAACATCTTCGAGAAGCGCTAAGCCGCACCTTTCTTGACGGGTATCCAAACCCCGAGCGCCGCGGCTGTCCCGGTTCCGACATCCTCAGAGCGATTGCTTCCGGCAAACTGACGCTTGAGGAAGCGGAACCCTGGATCGATCATTTCAGTTCCTGCTCGCCCTGCACACGAGAGTTCTCCGCACTTCGTAAGGACCATCAAAGACGGAGAATACTGCGACTCACTGGCATCGCGGCCGGTGTACTTCTGGCAGCAGCCGTCACAGCCTGGTTCTTGGTCAGAAGTCCGGTTGGGCCTGCTCAATTGCGGCCGGTGACGGTGGATCTTTCTGAGTGGGCAACCCTCCGCGGGACCGAGGGCAATCCACCGAACCCTCCTTTGCAACTTGCGAAAGGGTACCTCGACATGACGGTGTATCTGCCCGCCGGAAGCGAGCCTGGAATGTATGACGTGCAGGTGGTCCGAGAACCTGGCCAACCCATCTGGAGTGCGCAACGTGAAGCAAAGTTTGAGAACTACAAGGCCACTTTTCGGGTGCAAGTAGACTTGAGGCGTTTCAACCCAGGCTTATACTTGCTTGCCTTCCGACAGCAGGATCGAAGCTGGACGTACATCCCCCTAGTCCTGAAGTGAGAAAGCGCACTCAGAGAGGGGCCGCGGTTGTGGCCCGAGTCGCGGTTGGCTGATTGGTCGGGGGCACGATCCCTCGCCCCATGACCAGCTCCCTGAACTGCATCCCGACAAGTGGAGACATGTGGACTGGGCCAACGCCATTTCCTCATATCCCCACCATTCTCAGCTCAGGATTTCGATTGCTTTTTTCATTTGCTGATCGACGCCGGCGTTCAGGAGGGATGGGTCAACTTCTACCAAGACATCAGGCAAGACTCCCTTGCCTTCGAGGCAATCGCCTTTCGACGTGTACCAGCCGAAAACAGGCAAACGCACCCAGTACCCACTGCCGACCTTGAAATTCGCTGCGCCGAGCACATTCCCTGCTGTCTTCTTCCCGACAATAGTTGCAAGCCCATTTTCAGCGGCAAAGCCGGCCACCATTTCTGCCGCGCTATTGGTCCATTCATTTACGAGTAAGACGATGTGGTTATGAAAGGGCTGTGGGCCCAGCCCCTGCGTGAGGAGGAAAATAGACTTGTCCCGTAACGAGAAGCGCGCCAAAGTCCACAATAATTCTACGCCGGTGCGCGGCATCGGAACTGGAGGGAGATCTTCCCTTTTGTATCCCGTGCGAAGACGC
This sequence comes from uncultured delta proteobacterium, assembly GCA_963816715.1. Taxonomy (GTDB): domain Bacteria; phylum Desulfobacterota; class Syntrophorhabdia; order Syntrophorhabdales; family WCHB1-27; genus BOG-1155. Next base: position 1,440 of record CAWFMJ010000048.1, on the reverse strand, counting down.
CGTGGGGTCAAGCTATATCCGATCGGAATTTTCCCGGGACACAAATAGCTCGCAAGCCTTGCCAGCCCCAAGCCACCGCCGATGTTCCCTCGAAGGTCGATAATGAGACGGTTCGCCCCGTTCTGTTTGAGGTTTGTGATCGCCGTGTCCAAGTCCTTCGCAAACCGCAGCCCCATGGGGCCGGGAAAATACACTATTCGAAGCAGGCCAATGTCGGGTGCAACCATGGCGTGCGAAAGGCTTATGGGCTCAACGATCGGTGGGCGAGTCGCCGTACCTTTTCTCTTTGGGACATCCACAACGACTTCCCGAGAGTTTTCGCCCCCGGCATCAGCTATCCTCACCCGGAGTGTCCGCCCCACATCGAAGGGCGGCATCGACGGAGGAAGGTAGTCAGTCCCGTCCACGGCGAGCAGCATATCGCCGGGCTTGATACCCGCAATGTGTGCCGGACCCCCTTCAAAAACGTCCAAGAAAAACCAGCGCTCCGATCCTCCCACTGGAAAGGCCGCGAAGGGTTGCATTAAGTGAATGCTGAGGAAGAACTTGCTTCCCATGTTCGTGATAGAAGGCAGTATGGCTGCTGCCGAGTTCAGAGAGAAGCTGCCTGACACCGCTTTCGAATTTATCAGTTTCTACTGCCAGCAACTCCGAGGCTCGCTGGTCAGCGAGCCTAGTCCACGCGTCGTAGCTCACGCCGCCGACATTGATGTGATGCTTCAGAACCAGCTTCTTAATGGAAGCTAGAATTTTGGCGCGTTCATTTGGACCGAGCGAGATTTTAGTGTTGTTGCTCTTCATCGTGAAAGGATGTGGCGCGATCAGCTGCGCCTTCGAATATGAAGCCGGCCCAATAGTAGGGGGCGGCGGCGGGACCGAATTCTTGCAACGTATCCCGTTTTGCTTTGGTGAGCGCTTCAGCGGCTGGCTCACGCGCCGCCAAATGCCGATAAAAATGTGTCATGACCACTAGCGAATAGGCGTCATTGATCGACCATAGAGTCGAAACAACTGCCTTCGCCCCGGCCAGCAGAAAGGCCCTGGAAAGCGCCGCGATGCCCTCTTCACCTTCTTCGGGCCCGATAGCTGTATCGCAAGCCGACAGGACGACTAAATCTGCATTGAGGTGGAGTTGAACGATCTCCGACGCTTGCAAGAACCCGTCTTCGCCAGCAGCTGGGTCGCTCAAAAGTACCAGCGCTGAGCGATTTGGATCGGCAGCGCTGGCGAAGCCATGAACAGCAAGATGGATTACACGATAATTCGCCAGATCGGTACCGCAGCAACTTGCCTTCGCAGACGTTGGCGACATAGCGACCCTTACAGCGGAACTGCATAATTCGATTCCCCTCTGTGCTGAGGCGGCCCACCGCGAGCTCGTCGCGGGATTCTGTTCAATGCCGATGATACGCAGATCGCCTAACTTAACTCTACGCTCCG
>CAWFMJ010000047.1:0-42594 GCA_963816715.1 uncultured delta proteobacterium | reverse complement strand
CGAAGGGGCCGCCGGCAAACTCCTGTCCGGAGACGTTGATTCCCGTGAGGATGCCGCCAAGGGTAAATCCCTGGCTGACGCAGGCAACGAGGCTGCCGAGAAAGAACGCGAGGTCCCACCTGCTCTTCTTCTCGCCCGTACCCCGGAATTCGAAGGCAACGCCGCGAAATATGAGACCTGCTATGAAGGTAATCAGCGGAAGGTAGAGGGCGCTCGAGAGCACGGCGTAGACGACGGGAAAAGCAGCGAAGATCGCTCCGCCGCCGAAGAGAAGCCACGTCTGGTTGGCGTCCCACACGGGAGCGATGGTCGACAGAAGCAGGGAGCGGTCCCTTTCCCTCTTCGCTGTCGGAAAAAGGATGCCGATGCCGAGGGTGATCCCGTCCAGGATGACGTAGAGAATCATGACAAGGGCCACGAGGAGCGCCCAGACGTCGATCAGTGCCATAGCGTCTCCCTTATGCCGGATAGGTCCTTCATGGTTGGTTTCATCGCCTCATCGCGGGGGCCGGGATCTCACGCACCGGTTTTTCCACCATGCCGACTCCCGCCGACTTCTGGATGGGAGGAATCGGGCTTTCCACGTCGGGACCCTGTCGGAAGGCCCTGAGCACATAGTGGATGTAGCTTGCGCCGATGGCAACAAAGATGATGATAAAGAGGGCCAGAGACCAGACGACGTTTTCCGCCCTTATGGGAGACAATCCCTGGGAGGTGCGCACGAGGCCGTAAACCAGCCAGGGCTGGCGGCCCACTTCGGCGGTCATCCAGCCGAGTTCCACTGCGAGCCACCCGAGAGGCTGGATAAGAACGAGGGTCCATAAAAAAGCCTTCGCCTCGAAGATCCTGCGCCTCCGCCAGAGAAGCAGGGCCCAGATCATCACGAAAAGAAAGAGGAAACCTACGCCAACCATGAGGCGGAAGGTCGTAAAGAGCAGGAAGACGTCCGGTCTTTCCGCTCTCGGGAACTCCTTGAGGCCGGGAACGCGGCCCGTAAGGCTGTGAGTGACGAGAAGGCTCAAGCCGTCAGGCAGAGAAATTTCGAAGCGGTTTCGTTCCGCTGCCGGATCGGGGAGGGCAATGAAGGCGAACGGGGCCCCTCCCCGGGTGTTCGTCTCCCAGTGACCCTCCATGGCGGCGAGCTTCAGCGGCTGGCGGTCAAAGACTTCCCTGCCGCTGGCGTCGCCCAGATAGACCTGCAGGGGGGTAAACAGGGCTGCGCTCAAAAGGGCGACCGCCATGGAGCGGCGGAAGAACGGCAGATGCCGGCCGCGGAGCAAAAAAAACGCCGAGATGCCCGCCACGGCAAAGGCGGCTGTCTCGAACGCCGCCACCGTCATGTGGCCGAACCGCGTCATGGTCGACGGATTAAAGATCGCGTCCCGAAACGACGTCGCAACGAAGGTTCCGTTGGCGATCCTGAAGCCCGCCGGCGTCTGCATCCAGGAATTGGCAGCAAGAATCCAAAAGGCAGAAAGGATGGACCCCCCTGCCACGAGGCAGGTCGCCAAGAAATGGATGGAGCGGCGGACCCGGTTCCAGCCGAAGAGCATGATCCCCAGGAAACCGCCCTCGAGGAAGAACGCCGTGAGCACTTCGAAGTAGAGGAGCGGCGCGAACACGTTCGCCCCGGCCGCCGAGAAACGGGCCCAGTTCGTGCCGAATTCGAACTCCATTACGACGCCGCTCACCACGCCGACGCCGAAATTGATGGCGAAAATTTTGCTCCAGAACCGGCACATGCGATAATAAATCTCTTGTCGTGAAGCAAGCCAGAGCGTTTCCGCAATGACGAGGTAAAGACCGAGGCCGATCGTCGCCGTGGGGAAGATGATGTGAAACATTATGGTCGCGGCGAACTGGAGGCGCGACAACAGCAGTGTGTCGGACAAGAAATGCATAGAGTTATAGTGGAAGTGTGGGCCTTGGGGGGGATGAAGTCAAGAATCGACGTTGCGCAAAGTCGGCAAACAAAGAGGCGAAGTATTACATTCTTGTGAGTTGAAAGCGCAAAGGAGGAGAATATGCTGCTCGTCGAAGACCTGCGGGTGGAACTGGCGGGGAAAGTGTTGCTCAAGGACGTGCACCTGGAGATCAGGCCCGGCGAAACCCACATTCTTTTCGGCCCCAACGGTTCGGGGAAGACTTCCCTTCTTATGACGCTCATGGGCTATCCCCAGTACGAGGTAACGAAGGGGAGAATACTCTTCAAAGGCGTCGACATCACCCATTTCCCCATCGATGAGCGGGCAAAACTGGGCATCGGCATGTCGCACCAGCGGCCGCCCACGATCAATGGCCTCAAGACAAGGCAGATCGTCGAGATCTGCGCGGGCAAGAAAGCCGACGCGGAGACTTTGGCGCGGTCGATAAACTTCGAGGAGTTTCTCGATCGCGATGTCAACGCGGGGTTTTCCGGCGGGGAAATCAAGCGCTCGGAGCTCCTCCAGCTCATGGCGCAAAACCCCGATCTTTTCCTTTTCGATGAGCCCGAGTCGGGGGTCGACATGGAGAACATGGCGCTCGTCGGCAAGACCATCGCCCGCATGCTGCAAAAGAGCCCTCGGGACGACAAAACGAAGGCTGTCGCTTCCCAGTGGCGCGAGCGGACAAAAATGGGGCTCATTATCACCCATACCGGCTACGTGCTCGATTACGTGCCGGCGGACAAGGGGCAGGTTCTCTACGAAGGGGTCCTCTCCTGCGTGGGAAACCCGAGGGAAATTTTCGAGTGCATCGGCAAATCGGGATACGAGGAGTGTGTGAGATGTTCGATTCAGCGGAATTGAGACAAAGAGCGCTCAAAGCGTTGGACAAACCTGCGCTTTTCGGAGATGACGTGGACCTCGGGCAATTCGATTCGTCCTTCGTCTCCCACCGGTACATGGCGGAAGAAGAGCTGTGCAGGCTCCCTGAAAAGGAAATAGAGCGCCTTATGATGTCCGGTTTCGACGTCGCGGGCAAAGAGCGGGGCGGGGCGTACTTCCAGAAGGATACGTCGGTCGTCCACTGCCGGAGCCTTCAGGAGGGGATCGAAGTCATCCCTGTCCGACAGGCCCTCGAGAAGTACGAATGGGTGCAGGAGTATTTCTGGAAGCTCGTTGCCGTCGACCAGGACAAGTACACGGCGGCCGCCTTCCTCGACCTCCACGACGGCTACGTCATCCGCGCCCTGCCCGGCAGCAAGAGCATCTACCCGATCCAGGCCTGCCTTTACATCGACAAGGAAAACCTCCAGCAGAACGTCCATAACCTCATCATTGCCGAAGAAGGCTCGGAGCTGCACATCATTACCGGCTGCGCGACTTCGCCGGGAATGAGGAGGGGCGTGCACGTCGGCATCTCGGAATTCTTTGTCAAGAAAGGAGCAAAGCTAAGCTTCACCATGATCCACAACTGGGCCGAAGAGATGGAGGTGCGGCCCCGCTCGGTCGGCCAGGTGGATGAAGGAGGTCTCTTCATCAACAACTATATCTGTATGAAGCCCGTCCGATCCATCCAGATGTACCCGACTACCTTCTTGAGGGGAAAGGGGGCCGCCGCCATGTTCTACAGCGTGATCGTGGGAACGCCCGGGTCGAACTTCGATATCGGCGGCCGCATCCATCTTCTCGAACCGGGCTGCAGGGCGGAGATCATCCAGCGTTCCATCAGCAACGGCGGCAACATCATGAACAGGGGTCATCTCATCGGCAAGGCCCCCGACATAAGGGCTCATCTCGAATGCAAGGGATTGCTTCTCAGGGGCGGCGTCATCAATTCCATCCCGCAGCTCGAGGGACATGTGGAGGGCGTCGACATGTCGCACGAAGCGGCGGTGGGCAAGGTGGCGCAGGAGGAGATTTACTACCTCATGTCGAGGGGCTTGAGCGAGGCGGAGGCTACCTCTACCATCGTCCGGGGCTTTCTCAATGTCGACATCAAAGGATTGCCGGCGCAATTGAAGGTCGAGATCGACCGGGCCATCACGGCGAGCAACCAGGAGGCGCTCTAAGGTGAGGATGGCCGCCTTTCCCCGGCACTCGATGCGTCCGGTCGGTGCGCCTCGCGGGACGGCCATTGCCGGTCGCTGCTTCAGGGCTTATATTCTCCTATGAAACTGATTCTTCTCATAACAGCCGTCTTGCTGCTTCTGCTTGGCGTATGCTCCGCGAGAGCGCAGAACGACTATCCGATTCCTCCGGGAAATCCGGACGACTGGGGCATTCCCGGCAGATCGGAGCAACTCCCCGAAGAAAAGGCGCCCCCTTCGAATGCCTTTTCGGCTCCGCCTCCGACCGGAAATGAAGCGGCGATTGCCGAGCCGTCCGCGCCCGCCGGCGAGCCCCAGGAAGAGTACACGGGGACCCGGGATCGGGGCTTCGGGGGGATTGCGGGTACCGGCATCGACGAATCGGGCGTGAGTGCGGCGCAGCAAAATACCTTCCGCAGATAGCGCCCTATGCGACCGCGCCTATCAATCCCAGGCGCTTGAGAAACACCCGTCCAGTTCCTGTATTAAAAACTATTTTCCTTCCTGTCCGGCCTCCCACGTCGGAAGCGCACAATCTCAGCCGCTCTTCTTCGATGAACCGGAGGGCCGCCGTGACGTTCGATTGCCCTACCGTCGCCTTTCCGCTGAAGGTGTTTGATCCGCCGAACAGTTTGACCTCTATCTCGGCCCTTGGTACGCGCAGGGAGAGAAGACCGCCGAGCATGTGAGCGAGGGAGCTGTCGACGTAGTGGAATACATCCTTTTCTCCCGACTCCGGTTTGCTCGGCATGAGGGCATGGCAAATACAACCGGGTCGGCTCGGGTGAAACATGGTCACCGATACGCACGATCCAAGGACCGTGGAAACGAGAGCCGGTCGGTCTCCGAGGTAGGCCTGGCCAGGCCGCAGGAAGAGCGTTTCCAGTATCATGAGGATTTTCGGTCGGCGGCGGGCGCGACCTGCGTCAACGACAGATCCGCGCCTAAAACCGTTTCAAAATAGGCCGGGGGCAAATAGCCGCCTCCCAGGGGGGCGGCCGCGAAGCCGGCTCGGAAGTCTTTCCTGAATTCTTCCATAAAAACAGAACTTCATTGATAGAGAATATGATAATTGGTTGGACTTTGCAATTCTGAGTCCGCATCCGTGCGCGGAGGCACGCTTGCTTCCAGGAGCGGCGAAACAAGCCCGGGGCGCTCCTCTTCTCAAGGAGCGCCCCGGACATCTCTTCGAAGCGATTGATTCGCCTTTCTTGACGGCTACGTGAACAGAGCGATCAATTCACGCACGTCCTTTGCCTTTTCCAGATTGGCAACGTAGTCTATCGCCTTGTTTACGTTCGCCTGCGGCATCGTGTAGCCCGAAGCCGATACAACGCAGTCCTCGAACTTCTTTATGCAATCATCAAAGGACATCGGCCGGCTGGGCGTACCCAGGGCAAGCTCCACTTGTTCGACGTAGACGCTGCCGTCGTCCATCGTAATCGTCACCCTCGCCGGCTCGATCCCGCGCGGGTTGTTGAGCGAGTTGTCCACTTCTGCCCGCAGCTTGGCGGCGAGAGCGAGCATCGCCGGATCCTTGACGGCGGCCGGGCTGTAATCCTCCATCGTGACGCGCCGTTTCGAGAGAGCCGTCACGATGCCCCAGGGAATGCTGAACTGGGCGTCCACGGGGCTTCTCGGCTTCACTTTTTGCTCGAAGGGGGTGCACAAAAGCTTGTGGTTGTTCTCCCCGGTCTCAAGCAGGATCGCTTTCACTTTCGCCGGGTCGATATTCTGTTCGCGAGCCAGTTTCAGCGCCGCATCGATGGAGGGATGCGTCCCCCGGCAGGAAGGATAAGGTTTTATGGAAACATTGATGCCTTCGAAGTCGCGGCCCAGGTTGCCAGTGAGTATATTCTTATCATATTCACCGTATTGATACTGCTTGAACAGCCCATTCGGCCCTTCGAGGCTGTTCTTGGCGCCCGTGACGCCCCTTTGCGCCATCAGGGCCGCGGCCACGCCTCCCCTCACGGAGAAGCCCGGCCCCAGTCGCTTCGTCAGGGCGCCGTCGATGACGGCTTGCCCGTTGCCGCTGCACTGGTGGTAGGCAATGCCGAAGGCGTTCAGCATCTTTTCTTCATCCAGCCCGAGGATTCTCCCCGTTGTAAGCGCCGCCGTGGGATAGCCGTAGAGGGTGGTGAAGTGCCAGCCTGTTTGAATTGGGCTTACGCCGGGCCGTGTGCCGAGGCCAAGTCTGCATATCATGTCCACGCCCAGTGCAACGGAGGTCAAAAACTCCTTGCCGTCCAGGCCGCCCTTCCGCTCGGCAATGGCGAGCGCGGGAGGAATGGTCGCCACTCCGGGATGCATTACTGCCTGTTCGTGTACGTCGTCGTAGTCTCTGGCGTGGATCATACAGGCGTTGGCCTGAGCGGCGTGCAGCGCGGGGATCTTCTCCTTGCTGCCGACGACGCTGGCTTCCGGCCGGCCGCCCCACTCGATCACCAATTCAAGCAGCTCTTTCGGACCCGGTTGCCCAAACCCTGCGACGGCAACGCCAAGCGTGTCCAGAACCTCTTTTTTCGTCGCTTCGACGATCTCCGGCGGCAGGTCTTCATAACGCACCTTCAGGAAATTCTGCACGTACAGATAGGCAGCATCCATATCATTCTCTCCCTTCTTCAATTATTGGGGCTATTGAGGTTCAGCGCCCCTTGGATAAATCTGGAAGGGGGGACACTCCTCTCGCCCCTTGTCTTTCGGAGGGGTGTCCCCCCAGTCATTTCCGAGGGAAGATGGACGACCGTCCCTTCGGGACTGGGACGATGGACGAAAAGTTTCTTTCGTCCTAGCGAAGCGGTCGTCCCTCGTCCCTCGGCCTTCCCCGGCCTCCCCGCTCATCTCGCTTCACTCGTTCATCGCGCTATTACGCCTTATTCGGGATACCTTTCTTTCTTCAGGACGGCCGGATCATGGCCCGGAAGAATGACGCCGCCGATGGCTTTGAGCCGGTCGAGACTGCCATAGTATTCCCGAAGATCCACGTAAATGCCGTTCGGCCAGAAGGGCTCGTCCGCCCGTACCTGCATATTCTCGAAAAGCGGCACGTTGTCGCCGGCAAGCACGTAGACCCCTGCAGCCGTCTCAACCTGTACCGCCTGGCTCCCCGGCGAGTGCCCGGGCGTCAGCAACACCCGCACGCCGGGCGCGATGTCCGCGTCCCCCTCGAGCAGTTCAAAGGCCGACTGATCGAGGTCGACGCGATAGGCCTGCCGGTGAACGCGCAAGGGTGATCGCCAATACTCCATCTCTCGCGCCTGAACGAAGCAGCGAGCCTTGCGGCACAGCTCGTTTCCCGCGCAATGATCGAGGTGCAAATGGGTATTGATTACCTTGGTTATCTGGTCGGGATCGACGCCGAAACGTGCCAATTGGGCTTCGAGCGTCTGCTCGGCGGTCTGCTCGAAGTACCTCATGCAGAGGCTGCTCTTCTCGAAACCGCTGGCGCCCGAGTCGACAAGGATATTCTCCTTGCCGTTTCTGACAAGGAACGCCAGGACAACCGTCGTCATCTTCACGCCGGCGCCCTTGTACAGCAGCCCCTGGCATCTGTCCGTCTCGGCCGTCGCAAGGAGCAGAGGCGAGATCGTCCAGCCGTAATCCATCCCCCACCTCACTTCATCGGCAGCGTACTGATTGCTGTTGCCTGTACACGGCTTTCCGGCCTCGCGCAAGTCCGCGCGCGGCCGGAAAGCGGCCTTCATCCATTCCGACTGGAAAATGCTGCCGACTACTTGTCGAGCGCCTTGTAGTAGTCGTGCTTCTCGTGAGCCGCATCTCTCACGCCCTTGTCTCTTCTCTGCTTGAAAAAGTTGTTCTCGTCCGGCTCGTAGGTGCGGAAAGTCTGGAAGCAGTGGATCATGTAGTGATCGAACGTGCCCCTTGTGATCCCCATGTTCTCGTACACCATCTCCCGCGCCAGCTTCGCCGTGGCTATACTGTCCCTAGGATACAGGGCGAAGCCTTCCGCCAGCTCCCGAGTCTCCTGTTCGAGATCGGCCGCCGGTACGACCCGGTTGACCAAGTTCCAATCCACGGCCTGTTTTGCGGAAATCATCTTCCCCGTAAGGCACAGGTCAAGGGTCTTGGTCAACCCGCAGCGCGCTATCATGATGGGCATGACGGTCTGGCCGGCCAGGCCGAGCCGCTCTTCCACGTGGCCAACTTTGCACTCCTCGTCCATAAGGAGGTAGTCTGCGTGCATGGCAATGCTGAATGCAACGCCCAGACAATACTTGTGCGCCGATACGATAGTAGTCTTCTTGCAAAGCAGGACGTGCTTGAAGAAATGTTGAAACAGGCTGCTGTCGAACTTCATCTTGACGCGCAGGGGCACTTTGTTGGCGTGCTCGCCCGGCTTCGGGTCCTTGATGCCGTAAACGCGGCCGACCTGGTCGAGCGGCGCGCCCGCGCTGTAGCACCTTCCTGCTCCCCTGAAGACGATGACTTTCACGTCGTCGTCGTTCTCCGCCTCGGTGAGCGCCTGGTCCCAACTCGTGAACATCTCTCTCGTTACCGAGTTCAGCTTCTCGGGCCTGTTCAGGGTGAGGTACACGATGTGCGGCGTTACCTTTTCATAAATAAGCTCTTCGTACTCTTTGTAATCCATAAATCCTCCTTAAACTTGATACTTTATACAACCACGAATCTCCACGTCGATCAACCCGTCCTATTCCAAGACTCCCTCCGCAAGAAGATCGACAAACTCTTCATCACTCTTTCCCAGTATCTTCGTGACAACGTATTCGTTGTGCTCGCCAAGCAGCGGGCTTGGCCTCATTGCCTCGGCCGGCGTCCTCGACATCTCCAGGCTCGACCCGAGATGGGTGAACATGTCCATTTCGCTATGCTCCATGGGCCAAAAAAGCCTCCGGTGACGCAATTGCGGGTCCGCGTACAGGTCTGCCGAGTTCTCCACCACGCCGGCAGGCACTCCGGCCGCCTGCATTTGCGCCATTACGTCCTCGGCGGCCATCTCTCGCGTCCAGCTCTCTATGATCGAATCGACTTCCTTTTCGTTTTCCTTCCGGTGCAACAGCGTGTCAAACCGTCCATCGGCGATATACTGCGGCTTCCCCAGCACAACGCAAAGCCGCGCCCATTGGCCGTCGTCAAAGACCGCGATGGTGCACCACCGGTCATTCCCCTTACAGGGGTAAACGTTGTGCGGAACGGCATACGCGCACTTATTGCCTTTTCTGGCGGGTTCCCTTCCGTTCACCGCATAATCCAGGATCCCGGGAAGCACAAAGTACAGGGCCGTTTCGTATTGCGCCAGGTCGATGAGCTGCCCTTTGCCGGTCCTGTCCCGATAGTCGAGGGCCGCGATCACCGCCGCGGAGGCGAGCCGGGGGCTGATGCAATCAGTGTACGCTCCCACGCCCACGGGCAAAGGACCGCCGTCGGGCCAACCGATGAAATTAGGTATCCCGGCGATTGCAGCGAGAATCATGCCGAAGGCCGCCAGGTTCCTATACGCTCCTTCCGTGCCGAACCCGTTCTGTCGCAACATGATGATGTCGGGTTTCACTTTCTTCAGTTCTTCATAGCCAAGCCCCCACCGATCCATGATGCCGGGGGTAAAATTCTCTGTCGCCACGTCCGCCTGGGCAATAAGCTCTTTCGCCAGAGCTATGCCCCGGGGATGTCCCATATTCAGGGACAAGCTCATCATATTTGCGCTAAAATGGTTAAAATAGCCGCTTCTGTTGATCCCGGCCTTGCCATCCTTGTAGGGGGAGGATATCCTGGTGACGCAGGGACGATTGCTTGTCTCTATCCTGATCACCTCCGCCCCGTAGTCGGCAAAGAACTTCAGCGTAAGAGGGCCGACCATGGCCCAGTTGAAGGCAACTATCTTCAAATCCGAAAAGACTTTATCCACTTTTTTTGATCCTTTTGTTTTTGATCCGACCGATCGGACCGATCAGTCGGATCGGTCCGATCTTTTTTCAGATCACGCCTGCTTCCTTCAGCGCTGTCTGCTGCTGAACCGACAGCTCCATCTCGCCGTACACTTCGGCGTTATGCTCGCCTATAAGAGGCGCCCGGAACTTCGTGCCCGTTGCGCATTCGGAAGACCTGACGAATTGCTTCGGGTATGGTATGGTTGTCCCCAGTTCCGGGTGCTCGATCTGCGCCCAGTACCCTCTGGCCGCCAAATTCGGGTCGTTCACCTCATCGGCCATGCTGAAAAGGGGACAGACCGAGATATTCCTCGACATTGCCGCATCGAGCACCTCTTTTTTCGTGCGCGTGCGGAAGAACGCTTCGATAGGCGTGGAGACGGCGTCGATGACGTCCTGTGTCACCGTCGCCATGTCGAAGGCCTCCCAGTTGAACTCCCTCAAGTAATCGTTGCCAAGTTTCAGGTCGTCCATCCATTTCACCAGGGCCCGGCACGTCTTTGCGCCCTGGGCGCCTCCCATCATGAAGAAAAAGACAAAGCCGTCTTTGCACGGCCACACCTGTCTCTGGACGGTGCCGCTCGCACTTCCGGACCTGAACGTTCCCACCCTGGTCATGATAACGCCGGCCAGCTCGTAATAAGGGATGTCCATGGCGAGGAACCAGGCAGTGGACTGCTGCATCGATACGTCCACATGTTGCCCGAATCCCGTGCGTTTCCGGTGATGATAGGCTATCATGCTGCCCACGCCCGCATCGGCGCCCGCATGGAGACAGGCTTGCGGAATAGCCATGTTGACGGGAGGCTTGTCCGAGTCTCCCGTCAAGTAGAGCTCTCCCGACATGCCCATCACGACAAGGTCGGACCCCTCATAATCCTTATACGGTCCCGTTTGACCGAAAGGAGTAATCGAGGTGAGGATAATTCCTTTATTGACGCCGGACAAAACATCATAGCCCAGCCCTAACTCTTCCATGTGCCCCGGCTTGAAGGATTCGATCACGAAATCGGACTTTCGAACGAGATCCTTGAATATCTCCTTGCCATCCTTTGTCCTGATGTCAAGGGTGATCCCCCGCTTGTTGTTATTGTAGGCAAACCAGTAGAGGCTCTTCTCCAGATCCGGCTCGTCGTGCCAGAAGGGTCCAATCCTGCGGGCCCTGTCTCCCCCCGGGGGCTCTACCTTAATTACGTCTACACCAAGGTCGGCAAGGATCTTGCCGCAGAGAAAACCTTTTTCGTCCGTCAGATCGAGTGCGCGACAGCCGTTCAGCAAGCCTGCAGCGCCCATCAGCGTATTCATCATGCCTTTCCCTTCGCCTTAAGATCTGCCCAGAGGTCCGCTATGGCGCCCTTCACGTCTGCTTCCGGCGGGTAAACCCTGTCGAACCCCAGCTTCTTGAACTTCTCTTCGTCTTCTTTGAACTCGTGCCTTCCAACGCCGAGAATGCCGCCGATGTAGAGGAGAACATTCTCGAGGCCGGCTTCCACGCATTTCTCTTTGAATCCCTGCACATCCAGCTCCGCCATGCCGTAAAGCGAGCTCATGAGGATCGCATCGGCGTCCGTCTCCACGGCAGTCTGGATGAACTCCTCCGCGGGGGTCATGATGCCCAGCTCCACCACCTTGAAGCCGGCCTCCCTGAATGCGCGGGACAATATCTTCGTGCCGATGACATGGGCGTCCTTGCCCACCGTGCCTGTGATAACTGTCGGTTGCTTCATAGCAGCGCTCCTTTAATTTTCTCTCCGTACCTCTGGGTTGCGGGGACATTCCTCGCCAGAGGTGTATCCCCCTTCAAGGCTTGCCTGGTGTCCCCGATCCAACTTTAGTTTCTCTCAGATGACCTCTTCGTTCCTCAGCCGCTCGATCTTATCCCAGTCGTAGCCGAGCACGTCAAGCAACACTTCTTCCGTATGCTGACCGAACTCCGGCGCTCCGCCTCCCACTTTGACCGGCGTTTCGCTGAAGCTGACGGGATTTCCCACCATCTTGATGGCGCCCAGGGTCGGGTGGTCGATCTCCGCAATATAGCCGTTCTCCAGGGCCTGCCGATCGTTGGCAAGGTCCATGGGAGTCATAACCGGCGAATAAGCGATGCCGCCGCCCTTTTCGTCGAGGAGCTTTACCCACTCTTCCCTCGTCTTCTTCTTGAAGGTATCCTCGATGATCGGCAGCAATTCCTTGTAATTGTCCCGTCTCTTTGCCGCATCAACGAATCTCGGGTCTTTTTCCAGGTCCTGTATGCTCAGGGCATCGCAAAACTTGGGCCAGAACCGGTCCCCCTGGGGCTCGGAGAGGAGCAGCCACAGGCCGTCGGCGCACTCGAAATGGTTCGCCATAACGTTTTTCAGGTTCCTCCTCGACGGCCGGGGAATCTGTTTCCCCCTCAGGAGGGCCACGTTAATGTTGTACGCCTGCAAGTGAATGCCCGAACCGAGAAGGGATACCTCAACCTGCTGCCCGATCCCGTCCTTGTCTCTCTTTACCAGGGCGGCGAGTATGCCGTAGACCAACATGCAGCCCGTCATCTGGTCGAACACCGGTCCGCCGATCTGCGCCGGCGGCGATCCCGGCTCGCCGCCGAGGGCGTACATGATGGCCGATCGTGCCTGGGCAACGCTGTCGAAAGCCCGTTTATCCTTCTCCGGCCCGACCAGGCCATAGCCCGTGGCCACGCCGTAGACGATTCTGGGGTTGATCTTCTTCAACGTCTGATAATCGATCTTCAGGCTCTGAATGGCCCTCTGGGTGAAATTCGTACAGAAGACATCGGCCTTCGACACCAGATCGTAAAGGATCTTTCTTCCCTCCTCCTTTTTCAGGTCGAGGGTGATCCCCTTCTTTGCCCGGTTCGCCGTTTCAAAGAGGATATTTTCGCCATTTGGCAGGGACATGGAGGCGCCCATGACGGCCGACGTGCCCCGGCTCGGGTCTCCTTTTTCCCTGTCTTCAATCTTGATTACCTCGGCGCCGAGATCGGCCAGCATATAGCATGCCGTAGGCGCGCTGAGATAGCCCGCGCACTCAACAACTCTGAGACCTTCCAATGGACCGCTCATACCTACAATCTCCTTTTTATGCTGAATGGTTCTATCTAATCATCGGCATTTCAGACCTCGATCCGTCCTCACTTTTTGGATGACGAGAGGAGCCAGCGGAGCAATTCCAATTCCTTTTCGCTCGGCCTTTCCAATTCTGTCACCTGAGGCGCCTTTTCGAGAGGCCAACCGCAGTTGGCGGCTATTTCGTTTATCTTCTCTTCCAGACTCGTTGCCTGAACGCTCGGAAAGCAGGCTTCGAGGCGCAACGCAGATCCGGGCGCCGCTTTTCTGAAGACCCCCATCGTCGATATCACCGTCGTCACTGCGTCGCCGCGGCCGGTGACGAAGGAGAGGCTGTCCGCAAAGCGGTCCTTCGATTGGTTGAGCGCCACGATTACCTCCCGGGCGTTCACCGCGTCGTTGGCGCCTCCGGAGCCGACCAGGAACTGTCCCGAGGCGGTCTTGGAGGAGTTGATGTTTCCGTATCTATCCACCTGGCCGGCGCCCAGGACGCTCAGACACTTACTGTTCTTCCCGCCGACGAGGACGCTATGGGTGGTCACGGTATCGGTGAGGAACGTCGCGGTGCGCACTCCGGCCTCGCTGGAGAGCACAGAGGCGCCGGGAAGCGGTGCATAGCCGATGAGACCGTTCCCCGTGATCAGCTCCACTTCATGGCCTTCGGCCTTGAGCTGATAATAGGCCAGACATGCGGCAGTCGCGCCGACGCCGGCGCCGGCGAGCAGCGCCTTGTGACCGCGCTTCCGAACGCTCTCCATGATTTCCCGGGCCACCGCAATGTACATCATCTCATTGGGCTCGAAGCCCTGCTTCGCTTCAGTTGGGGACGACAGATCGGCGAGGACCCTGGCCCTCACGTCTCCCCGGGACCTGTTCTTCAGCTCCGCGATCCGCTCTCGTCCCAATTTTTCCAGGTACTCGTCGTGGCCGGCGCAGCCTGTCACCCATTTCTCGATCCAGGCATCAAGGCTTTCCTTATCCACGGACGCCTTGTGCAGGTCGTTCAGAAACGCAATATCCTGCTCGTAGGGTTCGCCTATGTCCTTCCCGGGGCCGGGAAAGGAGAAGGGATGGACGCCCAGGGTCGCCGCTGAAACCGATTTTACGGCATAACTGGGGATTTTCACCAAGGCCGAAAACCGTCTCACCACATCCGTCGGGACAATCTTCTCTACCGTGGCCAGGACGCCTTCAGATGCGCCGAGGGGACCCCAGATGTCCTCGCCGTAAGGCGCGGACATGACAATGTTTCCTTCAACGTCGCCCATGCAGCCGTGGATGATGGAAATGTCGGCGTTGAGCGCCTTGACGATGCCCGCTTTCGCTCCCGTGCCGAAGGGATCTTCCATTTCCAGGAAATCGGCCGCATTGTCCGATGCAATGCCGCTTCCCATCACCGATCGGGTCGGGATGAACGGGAAACCGAGAGCCCCCGCCATCAGCCTTTGCTGCAAGGAGCAAAGAGACCAGTTTTCCAACTCTATCTTCTTCTCTTCGAGGGCCTTCTGGATGATCTTGCTGGGCCTCGACGAAGCGGAAATGTCGATGCAGGCGGCGCAGAGAAGCTTTTTCACGAGGCCGCAGTGCACGAGATTGAGGGCATGGCCGGACAGGGTGGACTGAACCATGGTGAAAGCCGGATTCTTCCCGCGATACTGCCTGATGATCTCACAGATCGCAGCGGCCGGTCCTCCAATGCCGGCGGCGAAGTGGAGCGTCATGCCCGGCCTGACGTACCGCCTTACCGCCTCTTGAAGATCCATCAACTTGCCCGGTTTGTCTGTTCCCGGCGAGAGCACCCCTCTCACCACATCGGCCCCTTCCCTGTTCATCTTTCGCTCATCCACTCCCTCGAGATTTTCGCAAAGGCCTTCGACCTTCGTTCTGTTTCCTATTGATTCTACGAGATTTGTGCGGCTCGGCGCCATGATTTGGATCATATTAGCGGAAAACCTTTGGCGAAATCATTCAGGTATGGCTGCGTCAGGCAAGGAGCGGGCGGCAGGAGAAACTCGGGATTATCCGAAAAAAAGGGGCGACCAAGTCGCCCCTCTACGTCACGTGGTCACCGGCGCCCCCGGCATTTCACAGAATGTGGAAAATCCCCACACTCTCGCCGACATGGCAGTCCCGGCAAAAAGCGTCGCGCCTCCTACCGAGAGCATGGCCACAAGCGTCAGTGTAAGCGGAACAAAACCTACCAGGGCGACTATGCCCAGAGTCACGGCAGCAAGGCCGAACATGATTTGTATCCCCGATGCCGCAGAAACCGCCTCCCGCACTGCCCCGCGGACGGTCCCGTGGGCGGCGCCGCATTGCGCCTCAAGCTCGTTCAGACGCGTTTTGGCCGCTATGCCAAAGAGCAGGGTAAACCCAAAAACGATAGCCGCTATAGGCAGCAGAATAAAGGGAATCAAACCCAGAAGCGACAGTACGCCGAGCACGATGCCGGCAACGCCGCCCAGAAATTCAACGGTCATCCCGAGAGCCATTTCGGCCGTCTCAGCGCTCTTTCCCGTCATCTGCGCCACTATCCAGTTGAAACGGGACGCAATAGAGCCGCTCGCCATCAGGAAAGCCCCGCCGATCACAATGGTCGAAACCGCGAGAAGGGCTTCCGGCAGGAGGCCGACAAGCGCGAGAATTGCGAGAATTATCGCTCCGGCGCTCGTTGCTGTTTCCGCCAGCGCACCGCCCATCAGGATTCCCTCGGTAGGATATGCTTCTTCCGTGCTCGTGAAATGCCCTTGTCTCGTATCAAAACGTTCCATGGCATACCTCCTGAGAAACCGCTGCCTCCGCAATTTGCACGCGAAGGCGGACTTAAAACTCTAGTTCTAAATCCACTGAGACAATAATCGTCAACCAGGTCTTTGTCAAGACGCGCAAAGCCCCGCCAGCATTAAATATTCGTCCATTTCTTGGAGGCGTGGCGCCCGCTCTCGGGAACACCCGCGTCGTCCCATTGTCTCCCCTGACCGGTCCGTCCCGCCGCTGTCCCCCTTAAAAAAACCGTCCAAACAAGCGCCGCAAACCCGGGTAGGCCTTGCCCTTCCTCTCTTTCTGAGGCAGGGCAAGGCGCGTTCGTCCCGGGTCCAAGCGAAAGAAGAGAAAACCGGGGAAATGCTATATAATAGGAGAGGATGAATCGGAGACTTACCGTTGTATACATCGCTTCCGCCTTTATTCTCGCCATTATCTTCCTCTCGGGCTGGTTCTTTTTCAACAAGCCGAGAACCGCGACGTCAGATCGGGTTGACGAAGGGAAAAAGGTAATCGTTTTCAAGGACATAAAGTATTCGGGCGAAAAGAAAGGCGTCGTCGACTGGGAGATCAACGCCAAAATCATGAGGAAGTACATCGACTCTACCGTGGTGGAGATGGAGGGCATACGGGGACAGTACAAGCCAAAGCCCGATACCGTCGTCACTTTTACCGGTTCGAAAGGAGTCATGGATACGGCCAAGGAAGTCGGCAATGTTCAACAGGTGCAAGTGTTCTACAAAGGCGAATATGTGATAAAGAGCCCTTCGATGAACTTCAATTTCAAGCAATCTCTTGCTTACACGAGCGACCCGGTCGAACTGGAAGGGAAGAAGTTTTCCATGGTCGGCAAGGGACTTCACGCCGATACCTCGGAACAGGTGATCACGGTGGAGAAGGACGTGACCGGCGCCATACGGGAAGACAAAGGAGAGTATAAGTTCGCTGCCGACAAGTTTGTCTATCTGCTGAAGGATGGCACGTACATTTTTGAAGGGAACGTGGCAGTCCGAGGGGAAAAGATGGACATGTTTTGCGACAAAGTCCGCGTGCTGAGCGTCCAGGACGCCATGGATAGAATCGAGGCGGAAAGCGGGGTCCGGATCGTGTCGAAAGGGACTATTGCCAAAAGTCAACGGGCAGTATATTATTTTAAGGAAGATCGGGTCGTGCTCACGGACGGTCCCGAGATCGTCAAAGATACCGTGGCGATGAAGGGAGAGAGGATCATTTACAATTTGACGTCCGACCAGTTTTCGGTGGAAAAGCCGAAAATGCGGATAGTGCCCGCGGCCGCAGGGAAAAAGGGATGATAACGCGGGTACAACCGCTCTCGCAGCTCAAGGCGGAGCGCCTATCGAAGTCGTATGACTCTCGGAAGGTAGTGGACAACGTGGCCGTATACGTGGACACTGGCGAGGTGGTAGGGCTCTTCGGTCCGAACGGCGCCGGCAAGACGACGAGCTTCTACATGATCATCGGCTTCATACGGCCTGACGCGGGCGCGATCACCCTCGACGGCGACGACCTGACCAATCTCCCCATGTTCCTCCGCGCCCGGAAAGGGATTACCTACCTCCCTCAGGAACCTTCCATTTTCAAGAAAATGAGCGTCAGGGACAATCTCAAAGCCATAATGGAATTCCACGAATACGACAACATCGTGATAGAGCACAAGATTTCCGAGGTGCTTGACGCCTTCAAGCTGGGGCACCTTTCCGGCAACAGCGCCGACCTCCTGTCGGGAGGCGAGCGCAGGAGGCTGGAAATCGCGCGAGCCATGATGATCGCGCCGAAATTCATGCTCCTCGATGAGCCTTTCTCGGGCATTGACCCCATATCCATCTCCGACTTAAAGAAAATTGTCATCAGTCTCAAAAAGAGGGGCATAGGAGTGCTCATCTCCGATCATAACGTACGCGATTCCCTGCCCATCTGCGACCGGGCGTACATAATCAGCGACGGCAAGATCCTGATCGAAGGCGATCCTTTCGAGATCGCAAAGAACAGGCTTGCGCGCGAGGTCTACCTTGGCGAGGAGTTTTACATCAATGCTGGAACTTAAGCAAACGCAGAGGCTGGCACAGCAGCTCGTACTGACGCCGCAACTGCAGCAAGCCATAAAACTGCTTCAGCTTTCGCAGTTGGAGCTTGTCGAAGCGATCGAACAGGAGATAAGGGAAAACCCCGTGCTCGAAGTGCGGGAAGAGGAGCCGGAAGAGCGGGAAGAACCAAAAAAGGAAGATATGCTCGAGTGGTTGGAGCGGTATTCTCCTTCCGAGGATTTTATGCCTCGGGAAGATAAGGAGTATGCGGACTACGAGAATATCGTCAAGAAAGTAAGCGGTTTGCGCGATTACCTGCGACGGCAGGTGGGCCTCTCCTATTTTTCCGGCGAGGAAAGGATCTGCGCCGAATGGATCATCGAGAATATCGACGATAACGGTTATCTTGCGTCGACTCTTGAGGAGATTGCGGAAATGTCCGCCATCCCCCTGCAATTCCTCGAAACGGTTCTTAAAAAGGTCCAGGCTCTCGACCCGGCCGGAGTGGCGGCCCGGGATTTGAGAGAATGCCTGCTCGTCCAGTACAAAGCGAAGGGTGAAAAAGACGCCGTCTTTGAAGATGTGCTCATCAATCACTTCGATCTCTTCCGCAAGATGGATCTCAGGGAAATTGCGAAGAAAACGGGTTACACCCTGGAGCAGATCAAAGGGGTGTTCGAGAGGATGAAGGGGTTCGACCCGAAACCGGGACGAAACTTCGAGGCCGATCAGCCCATTTACGTCGTCCCTGACGTTTATGTGGTGAAAGGAGAGGATGGCTTCGAGGTCCTTCTCAATGACGAGAATATGCCTGACCTCAAAATGAACAGGTATTACGTCGAGCTTTTTGTCCGGGAAAAGCTGAACGGGGATGTCAAAGAATACATCAAAAAGAAGATCAAACAGGCCGAGTGGTTTATGAAAAGCCTCCAGCAAAGGCAAAAGACCCTCTATCTGGTGGCAAAGAGCATTGTCGATTTCCAGGGAGAGTTTTTCGAAAGGGGTATCCGTTGCCTCAAGCCCCTCATTCTGAAAGACGTAGCCAACTACGTGGGGGTGCATGAATCAACGGTAAGCCGGATCACCACCAACAAATACATGGGCACTCCCAGCGGCGTTTATGAAATGAAGTTCTTTTTCACCACGGGAGTCGGGAGCGAGAATGGAGACGCCCAGTCGGCAAACGCGGTGATGGATTGCATTTCAGAGATCGTCGAAAAGGAGGAAAAGCGCAATCCGCTCAAAGACGAAGAGATAGTGGCCCTGCTCAGCGAGCGGTTCAACGTTCGAATAGCGCGGAGGACCGTCGCGAAATACAGAGAAGTATTGCACATCCAGTCTTCACGCGAGCGGCGCCGATTGGACTAGAGCTCGCCGAACCCGAAAGCCCCGCACGCATCGCTGTCGGGAGCGCTTGTTCGGGTTTTTGCGCGTTTGCGCCGTACCCTATTTTCCATCATCACAAACGCAGTCAGGGGGAATTGAATTGACAAGGTTTTTCTCTTCTGATAGTTTTTCTTGCTTGGGCCAGGGTGAACCGGCCTAATTCTAAAGGGGTGTGAGAGGCGCTATGGATATTACCATCAGTTTCAGGCGCATCGCTCCGGACGACGAACTGAAGACGTATGTGGAGGAGAAGCTTTCGAGGCTCAAGAAGTATGTGGAAGGCCCTCTCGATCTTCACGTGGTCCTCTCTCTGGAGCGGAAATACCGGCAGCGGGTCGATGTAGTGTTCAACCTGAACGGCGTCATGATCAACGCGCATGAGGTGCAGGGCGATATGCACGCGGCGGTGGACGCCATCGTCGACAAGCTGGAGACAAGACTCTCCCGGTATCGCGATAAAGTGAAGCAATACCGCGAGGGCAAACCGAAATTTCCTCCCACCGACGTTGAGGAAAAAAATTCCCAGATCTTTGTGCTCAGGATGATCGATGCAAAACCCATGGACCCGGAAGAGGCGCGCATGCAGCTCAACGCCTCGGGCGACGACTTCATTATATTCCGGGGCATAGACAAGGGCAACATCTGCGTCATGTACAAGCGGAAGGACGGCAATTTCGGCCTCGTTGAAACCACGGGAAGGGCTCTATGAACATGAGGGACGTCCTTAAAGAGTCCTGCGTCATCGCTGACTTGAAGGGCGGAACAAAAGAAGAGGTTCTTACGGAGCTGGCGTCTTCTTTCAAGAGGGCGGGCCTTGTGCAGGACGTGGTGGAAACGGTGGCCGTCATCCTGGAGAGGGAAAGGCTCGGGAGCACGGGCATCGGGGACGGAGTTGCCATACCTCATGGAAAAATGAAAGGTTTGAGCCGTATTCTCTGCGCCTTCGGCAGATCAAAGAAAGGCGTCGATTTCGATGCCGTGGACGGAAAGCCTGTTCATATTTTTTTCTTGCTGCTCGCGCCCGAGGATTCCGCGGGGCTGCACATCCAGATGTTGTCGCGGATCTCGCGGATACTGAGGGACCCTTCATTCCGAAAGCGGTTGATCGAAGAGGGCGACGACAAAGAACTCTTTGCGAACATCGTTGAGGAAGACAAGAAATTCGGCGGATGAAGAGCATAACGGTCGAGCAGATTTCGCGTGATCTCGAGTACGGCCTCGAAATCGAAGTCATATCGAGCGCATGCGCTTTGTCCAAGAAAATTTACAGTCCGAGAGTTCAGAAACTGGGGCTCATCGTGGCCGGTTATACGGAGTATCTGCACCCCCATAGGCTGCAGATACTGGGCTATACGGAAATCTCCTATTTAAGGAGCCTCGGGCCGGATGAAAGCGAAAAGATCGTGGCGGAGCTGTGCAGCAGAGACGTGGCCTGCTTCGTCGTCACGAGAAACCTGAAGATACCTGAGCGCCTCATAAGAGAGGCCGAAGAAAAGCACATTCCTCTTCTGCGCACAAAGCTCGCGACCTCGGTATTTATCGAGCGAGTGACGCAATTTCTGGAGGAAATGCTTGCCCCAACCGCGACGGTTCACGGCGTGCTCATGGAGATCATGGGCGTCGGGGTGCTCATTATTGGAAGAAGCGGCATCGGAAAGAGCGAGAATGCCTTGGATTTGGTGATGAGGGGCCACCGTCTGGTGAGCGATGACGTGGTGGAGGCAAAGAAGACGGGCGCTCTCGACCTCGTGGGGAGGGCGCCGGACATGCTCAAGAACCTTCTCGAGATACGCGGGATCGGCATCGTCGACATACGCCAACTGTTCGGTGTTTCCGCGGTGAGACCGCGCAAGAAAATAGAACTGGTAGTGGAGCTCCTCGATTGGGACGACAGCGTGGAGTACGAAAGGATAGGGTTGAAAGAGGATAAATACCGTTTCCTCGGCATCGACCTGCCCCTCGTGCGGGTGCCGATAAGCCCCGGCCGAAACGCCTCGGCAATCATCGAGCTCGCGTGCAGAAACCATGCGCTCAAGAAAGAGGGGACAAACACCGCCAAAGACCTGGAGCAGAGAGTATTGCGGGTAACGCGTCAAAGAGAGGCCAAGAAATGAGGATTCTCATCCTGAGCGGGATTTCAGGATCGGGGAAGACCACCTTCCTCAAAGCCCTCGAAGACGCAGGCTACTTCTGTGTCGACAATTTTCCGCTGGTGCTTCTGCCGAAGTTCGTCGACCTGGCCGCCGCAGCCGCCGAGTCGAGACTCGCGAAATCGGCCTTTGTGGTGGACATACGCGAGAGGGAGTTCTTTGAGGAAGGGAAGGAAGTCCTCAGGAAGGTCAGGGAAAAGTATGGGGCGGAGCTGATATTCCTCGAGAGTTCGGACGAAACCGTGCTGCGGCGCTTCAAGGAAACGCGGCGGAGCCATCCCTTCTATGACGCGTCGAACATAAGGGAAGCCGTTGACGCCGAACGGACCGAAGTAAGCTGGCTCAAACAGATCGCGGACAAGGTGATCGATACGTCTCACTTCACCACGAACGGTCTCCGGAATTTCGTCATCAACGCCTATGGCGAGGGTGAAAAGAGGATGAAGATCCAGCTCATTTCGTTTGGCTTTGCTTACGGCCTGCCCCTGGAGGCCGACATCGTGCAGGACGTCCGGTTCCTGCCGAACCCCTTTTTCGTCGATATCCTGAAAAAGAAGACCGGCCTGTCGGAGGATGTTGCCGACTACGTAAAATCGAACGAGGTCTACGACAAGTTCTTCCCCATGCTGCTCGACTTTTTACTCAACCTCGTCCCCCTTTTCGAACGGGAAGGAAAAAGCTACCTCACCATCTGCGTCGGGTGCACCGGCGGGAAACATCGGTCTCCTGCAGTGGTGAACGAACTGGAAGGCCATCTGCGCATGATGGATTACAGCGTGGCCGTGCTGCACAGGGACATTGACAAGGAGGAGCGATGATAGGAATCATCGTCGTGGCTCATTTCAATCTTGCCCGCGAGATGGTCGCAGCGACGGAGTTGATAGTGGGAAAGCAGGAACAGTTCGAGTACGTGGATATCTTTCCCGACGAAGACGTCGACAAGATCAAAAAGAAGCTGACGGACGCCTTGAAAAATGTGGAAACGGGTCAGGGCGCGGTCATCCTCACGGACATGTTCGGCGGCACCCCCTCCAATATCAGTCTCTCTTTCCTCGAGGAGGGAAAAGTGGAAGTAGTCACGGGAACGAACCTTCCTATGCTGATTAAACTCGTCACGTACAGACAGGGAAAAGACCTGTCGGAGCTTGCGCCCTTCATCGCGAGCTACGGCAAAAAGAATATCTATCTGGCGACGGACGTGCTCAATATGAAAAAGGCGGAATAAGAATTGGTGGAAGGCGCATTTACGATCAGGAACAGACTTGGCCTTCATGCCCGGGCCGCTGCCCAGTTTGTGAAGAAGGCGTCAGCCTTCCGATCGGACGTATGGGTGGAAAAAGACGGGCAGAAGGTAAACGGGAAAAGCATCATGGGTCTCCTCGTGCTCGCCTGCCCGCTCGGCGCGAGCCTTTCCGTCATGGTGGAGGGCGTCGACGAGCGCGATGCCTTCGCCGACCTGGGCAAGCTGATAGAAGACGGTTTTGGTGAGATATGAGCCAGGAAAGACCATCCAACATCACGCTCCGCGGCACGCCTGTTTCTTCGGGCATTGCCATCGGCCGCGTCTACCTGCTCGAGCGGGACAAGATCCATGTGACCAAGCGGGAGATAAGGCCGGAGCAGGTTGAACGAGAGGCTGCCCGGTTCAGGGCTGCGGTAAAAAGCGCCGTGGACGAGCTGAGCACGATCAAGGAGTCGATACCCGACGACGAAGTGAGGAGACACGCCTTTATCATCGACGCCCATCTGCTCATGCTTCAGGACCAGTATTTCTCGGGCGATGTCGTGGAGACGATCAGGACGCAGCGGGTGAACGCCGAATGGGCTCTTGACATAGTCGTTTCGAAGTTCCTTTCAAGTTTCGAAAAGGTCGAAGACCCCTATCTGCGCGAACGCGGGCAAGACCTCGACCATATCTACGAAAGGCTCCTGAGAGTGCTGGTCAAGGGCAAAGTAAGCAGCGTCGATGATGCGAAGGGCGTCAGGGGCAAAGCGATCATTGTCGCCCCTGATTTGTCCCCGGCAGACACCATCCAGATCGACCTCAACAAGATAGCCGGGTTCGTCACCGATGTGGGGGGGCGCACCTCTCACACCTCGATCGTCGCCAGAGCCCTTGAGATCCCCGCGGTGGTAGGGCTTGCCAGCGCCACCGCAATCGCCCGGACAAACGACATGGTGATCATAGACGGAGACGAAGGGGTGGCGATCATCAACCCCACGCCCGACGTGAAGAAGGCCTATCAGGCCAAGCAGGCCCGTCACAACGCGCAGCGAAAAGAATTCCTGCGGATTGCGAAGCTGAAAGCGGAGACGAAAGACGGGTTCAAGATTCGGGTGGGCGCCAATATCGAGCTCCTGGCAGAAATGGATATCGTCGAACGCTATGGATCTGACGGCGTCGGTCTCTACCGGACGGAGTACATCTATCTTTCCCGCAAGACGCTCCCCACGGAAATGGACCACTATCACATCTACCGGAAACTTGCCGAGAACAGGGCGGTAAAATACACGACGATCCGCACCCTCGACCTGGGAGGGGATAAATTCGCCTCCAAAATTGAAGTGCCGAAGGAGATCAACCCCGCTATGGGGTTGCGTGCGATCCGGCTCTGCATCAAGGAAGTGGAAATATTCAAAGCGCAGCTTCGGGGGCTTTTGAGGGCGAGCGCGTATGGGCCCCTGAGAGTCCTTTTCCCCATGGTTTCAGGAATTGACGAGGTGAGAAGGGCAAAAGCCGTGCTTGCCCAATGCATGGATGAACTTCGCTCACAGGATATCCCGTTTAACGAACAGCTCAAGATCGGCATCATGATCGAGGTGCCGGCCACCACGATGATCACCGACCACCTCGCCAAAGAGGTCGATTTCTTCAGCATCGGCACGAACGATCTGATCCAATACACCCTCGCCATAGATAGGATCAACGAATATGTCTCCTATCTTTATGAACCGCTTCACCCGGCCGTTCTCAGGATGATCAAGAAAACGGTGGAGGACGCGCACGCGGGGCACATAGAAGTGGGTCTGTGCGGGGAAATGGCGGGCGAGCCGCTCTATACTCCCATACTCCTCGGGCTGGACCTCGACGAACTCTCGATGAACGCCTATGTGATCCCCCGGGTGAAGAAGATTATCAGGGGGCTGGGACACAGCTATTGCAAAGATCTTCTCAAAGAGATCCTCTCCAAGGAGTCGGCGAAGGAAAGCGAATATCTTTTGAAAAAGGAAATGTCGGCCTTGTTTCCTGAAGATTTCCCAAGAACCACATAATTCACTAGGAGGTTGCCCCATATGAGCATGTCCAGATTCCTTTTTACCTCTGAGTCGGTTGCCGAAGGGCATCCCGATAAGGTTGCGGACCAAATCTCTGATTCCGTGCTCGACGCCATCATCGGACAGGATACCAAAGCGAGGGTGGCTTGCGAAACCCTCGTCACCACCGGGCTCGCTCTTGTCGGCGGCGAGATCACCACGAGTTGCTACGTTCATATCCCTGACATCGTCAGGGAGACGATCAAAAGCATCGGCTATAACAACTCCTCCATGGGGTTCGACTGGGAAACTTGCTCCGTCCTTACCGCCATCGACGAACAGTCGCCCGACATTGCCATGGGCGTCGATGAAACGGAGGGCCACGAGCAAGGCGCCGGCGACCAGGGGCTGATGTTCGGTTTCGCCTGCAACGAGACGGCCGAATATATGCCCATGAGCATCATGTATGCCCACCATCTCGTAAGGAGGTTGGCGGAAGTGAGGAAGGACGGCACGTTGCCGTTCTTGAGACCCGACGGCAAGAGCCAGGTGACGATCGAGTACGTCGATAAGGCGCCAGTGAGGGTGGACGCCGTCGTCATCGCTGCGCAGCATAATCCCGATGTGAGCCCCGCGGACATTCGGGAAGCGATCGTCGCTGAGGTCATCAATAAGGCGATACCCACCGAACTGATGGACAAGAAGACCAAGATATTCGTCAATTCCACGGGAAGGTTTGTGGTGGGAGGCCCGAAAGGAGACTGCGGCGTCACTGGCCGCAAGATCATCGTCGATACCTATGGCGGCGTCGGAAGCCACGGCGGCGGCGCTTTTTCAGGGAAAGACCCGTCCAAGGTGGACAGGAGCGCCTCCTACATGGCCCGGTACGTGGCGAAGAACATCGTCGCTGCAGGGCTGGCTGACAGGGTTGAAGTGCAGTTTGCGTATACCATCGGCGTCGCCCAGCCCGTATCGGTGAATATCGATACGCAGGGCACCGCGAAGATCAGCCCCGACAGGATCGCGGAAATAGTCATGGAAATCTTTGACCTGAGACCAAGAAAGATCATCGAGAAGCTGAACCTATTGCGGCCGATTTACCGGAAGACGGCGTGCTGCGGCCATTTCGGCAGAAACGACCCTGATTTTACCTGGGAAAAGCTGGACATGGTCGACGAGATCAGACGACACGCCAAGATGTAAGGGAAGGGTGAGGAAGGCCGAGGGACGAAGGACGACCGCTTCGCTGGGACGAAAGAACCTCTTCGTCCATCGTCCCAGTCCCGAGGGGACGGTCGTCCATCTTCCGTCGGGAAAAGATATGGAGGGCGTGTTGAACCCCAGACATGGAGGAAAAATGGAATATGACGTGAAGGATATCCAAACCGCCGATGCCGGGCGGGACAAGGTGGAATGGGCCGAGCGCAGAATGCCCGTGCTGAGGGAGATACGCGAGAGATTTCAAAAGGAGCAGCCCCTGAAAGGGGTGCGCGTCGCCTGTTGCCTTCACGTTACGACGGAAACGGCAAACCTGGCGGCCACCCTGAAGGCCGGCGGCGCCGAGGTGCTCGTCTGCGCCTCGAACCCGCTGAGCACCCAGGATGACGTGGCGGCAAGCATGGTGAAGCATACGGGCGTCTCCGTCTTCGCCATAAAGGGAGAAAACGAAGACCAGTACTATACCCATATCATGAAAGCCCTTGCCTTCGCGCCCAACGTCACGATGGACGACGGGGCGGACCTCGTGGGCGCGCTTCATATGATTGCCTTCGAGCGCTACGAGGGACTCCATCGGAAGGTAAAAGATTGGGTAACAAAGCTTGCGGCCGACCGGAAGAAAGCACTGCTTGACGGCGTCATAGGCAGCTCCGAGGAGACCACGACCGGGGTTATCCGCCTGAAGAGCATGGAGAAAGAAGGGGTCTTGCGCTTCCCCGTCATTGCCGTGAACGATGCCTCCACAAAACATATGTTCGACAACCGCTACGGCACAGGCCAGAGCACGATGGACGGCATAATAAGGGCGACGAACGTGCTTGTCGCCGGCTCGCGCGTGGTCGTATCGGGATACGGTTGGTGCGGGAAAGGCGTGGCGATGAGGGCCAAGGGGCTCGGCGCCCATGTCGTCGTCACCGAAGTCGATCCACTGAGGGCGCTCGAGGCGCTCATGGACGGCTTTGAAGTCATGGAAATGGCGCAAGCGGCAAAGACCGGCGACGTCTTCGTCACCGTTACCGGCGACATTCACGTATTGCGCAGAGAACACTTCGAGCGTATGAAAGACGGCGCCATCGTTTGCAACTCGGGCCACTTCAACGTAGAGATCGACATAACGGCCCTCGAGGCGATGAAGACAGGCAAGCGGCGCCTCCGTCCCTTCCTCGACGAATATACCCTTGCCCCAAACGGCAAGAAGATCTTCCTCTTGGGTGAAGGACGGCTCATCAACCTTGCGGCAGCCGAAGGCCATCCATCCGAGGTCATGGACATGAGCTTCGCCAACCAATCCCTCGTGGCCGAGTATATATGGAAAAAGGGCAAGGACCTGGAACAGAAGGTATACGGCGTGCCCATCGAAATAGACAAGAAGGTGGCTCTGCTCAAGCTGAAAACGAGAGGCGTCTCCATCGACAAACTGACTCGCGAACAGAGCAAATATCTGACGTCCTGGGAAATGGGAACCTAACCTGCGGCCGGGCGCTTTTTTGCGCAGAGCTTTGTCATCGAACCGGTCCCCGATCCTCGCCTACAAATAGTATGCTCAGGTCGGGGACCGGTTCGATTTCGCGCTCCGCATCAAAAGTCGTCGCGGCCGCCGGTTAAGTTGCCCCCTGGTTTCGCGGGCTATCCTATCCATGGAAAATCTCTCCGGCGCGGGACTTGTGGCATGGAAGAGGGCGAAAGCTGCTCCGACCGCCCTTTCAGTTCCCCACTCAGCGCAACGCCCGTGCGACCTCTATGCCTCTGTCGCACTCGGTCGAGTTTCCCGGCGCCTTGACGCCGAAATCGATATTCATCAATGATGTCGAGGCGTTTTGATAGGATCGGCCGAAGGCGATCCTATCTCCCCTATTGAAAAAGCTCTTTCATTTGTATATAGTTATGACCAGTACGCGGTAGAGTACGCAGGGCGGGGACGTGGAGAAGCGCGGCAAAGCTTTGTTATTATGGAACAACACGAGCAAATAGAAAGGGCCTTGCACGAGGCCGAAGAAAAGTACCGGCATATCTTCGAGAACGCCATGGAGGGAATATACCAGGCGGGAAGGGACGGCCGGTTCACCAGCGCCAATCCCGCGCTTGCCCGCCTCCACGGCTACGGTTCGCCTGCCGAGCTTATGGAGTCGGTAAGCAACATACGGGACGATCTCTTCAGCGACCAGAAGCAACATGCCGAGCTTATCGCCTTTCTGAAGAAACACAACGAGATAATCGGTTTCGAAGCCCGGATGCGGCGCAAGGATGGAAGCGAGCATTGGGTTTCGATGAACATCCGGGTCTTCCGGGACGAGCAGGGCAGGATAACGTTCTTCGAAGGCACGATGGTGGACATCAGCGAGCGCAAGGAGGCAGAGCACGCGCTTGCCGAAAGTGAAGAACGGTATCGGACGGTCATCGAGCATTCGAATGACGGCATCGCCATGACTCACCACGGCAAGAATCTCTACGTGAACCCCAGGTTTGTCAAAATGTTCGGGTATGACAGCGCCGATGAAATCATCAACAGAAATATCACGATGATCGTGCACCCCGATGATCGGGAGCGGGTGCGCGAGATCCACGCCAGGCGGACTTCCGGCCAGATGGTGCCGTCGCGTTACGAATTCAAGGGGATCACGCGTGCGGGAGGCATCATCTACGTCGACATTTCGGCAACGGAAATCACGTACCGCGACCGTCCGGTGGTGCTCGTTTTCATGAGGGATGTCACCGACAGGAAGAAAGCCGAGGAGGTCTTTCTCCAATCGCACCGGCAATTGGAACAACTCAACCGGGCCAAAACAAAGGCCGTCGACCACATATCCCATGAGCTGAAAACGCCCCTTGCCGTAATCCAGGGAAATGTGCGGGTGCTCCGCCGCAGGCTTGAGCCTTTGGTGGGCCAGACCGCCTATGAAGAAACGCTTCAGGCGATCGAGCGGAACCTCGAGCGGTTGTTTCGCATGCAGCGGGAGGCGGATGAAATCCTGAGAACCCTGAGCGACGTCGATGCAGGGAGCCTGCCCAGCGAGCTTGACCGTCTCAAAGCACGGTTGGAAACGCTGGGAGAAATACCGCCCGAAATGGACGCATGCTGGCAAGATTTGAAGAAGTGGGCGGACGCCCGGACGCCTCAGACCGCGGGTCCCTCTCTTCCGATGGATCTTCGCATTTTTCTCGTGCAGGCGGCCGAAAGGGCCAAGCGCCGCGCGGCGCATCGCAGCGTTGAGATGCAAATTCACGGCGTGCCCAATATCTACGTAAAGATGGACCCCATGATCCTCAGGGCCATCGTCGACGGTCTCCTCAGAAACGCGGTTGAGAACACCCCCGACGGAGGCCGGGTCACCATGTCGACGGAAGAGAGGGGTGAGGGCGACATCGTGGTGCGCGTGACCGATACCGGAGTCGGCATCTCAGAAGAGAACCAGCAGTATATTTTTGACGGCCTTTTCCACACCGAGGACACCGACGTCTATACGTCGCGTCAACCCTATGACTTCGGCGCCGGAGGCAAAGGGCTCGATCTCCTCAGGATGAAGGTCTTCGCGGAGCGCTTCGGTTTCTCTCTCGCGGTCGAAAGCACGCGCTGTCGCTACCTTCCGACCGACCGGGACCTCTGCCCGGGTCGCATTTCCGATTGCACCTATTGCAAGACCCCCGCCGACTGCGAGAAATCGGGCGGCACAACTTTTACCGTGACTTTCAGGAAAGACTCAAGCAAAGAACCTGTATTTTCCCAGGCCCTTTGATCTTTCGTTGTCCCCTCGCCCATGATTCACACGGTCTGCGGCGCCTTATCCCTAATCCGGTTTAACTCCAAACGGCTTTGTCCGATAATACCTTCAGCCGGGAAGAACCGGCGGAAAACCACGACTTAAGGGGGACAAGCATATGGACCTGACGAACGGGAAATCAGCCGGGACGAACAACCATCTTCGCAATCTGCTCGGCTTGATCACACTTTGCATCATAGCAGTCACTGCGACGAGCGTCTGGAGCTTGAGCCCCAAAGACGCGCAGACAGCCAACACCGCAGCCCGATACGTGCTTCTGCTGCTCGGGGCCGCAGGTCTTTTCTTCTCGGTCCTTCTGTTTCGGGTATCGGCAAAAAGCAGCGCACGCTTGCGAGAAGGGGTGCTTACGGCGCAGAAACTCGCATCCGGCGATCTCTCCGTCCAGGTCGACGCGACGGGGCAGGACGACATAGCGCAGCTCATGGCCGCGATAGCGAAGGTGAAACAGCACTTTCAACGCATTATCAGCGTGGTAAAAGCCGCAACAGGCAACATGACGACAACGAGTCGACAGCTCGGCTCGAGTTTCGAGGTTATGTCGACAAACGCGGGGAATCAGGCAACCAGAGCCTCCCAGGTTGCGACGGCTTCGGAAGAGATATCGCAGACCATCCTTGACGTCGCCAAGAACACGTCAAGCATCGAGACTTCCGCCACCGGAACGGTGAAACTGGCTCGCGACGGCGAGAGCGTCGTCGAGAGGTCCGTGGAGAAGGTCAAGGCGATAGCGAAGACCGTGGCTGACTCGGCGGAACTGATAAAGCTCCTGGGAGAACGGTCGAACCAGATAGGCGCTATCATCAACGTCATCAACGAAATAGCCGATCAGACCAATCTTCTGGCCCTCAATGCCGCTATCGAGGCGGCGCGGGCAGGCGATGCAGGGAGGGGTTTTGCGGTAGTGGCCGACGAAGTGCGGAAGCTCGCGGAACGGACGGGCAACTCAACCTCCGAGATCGGCGGCATGATTAACGCCATCCAGGCCGAGGTCCATCAAGCCGTGGTCTCGATGGACAACATAACCAATGAAGTGAAGCTGGGCGTCGACCTTTCCGCCCAAACGGGCGATGTCCTTCGAGGCATCATCGAGGCAGTCGAACAGCTCCATCTCATGGTCCAGCAAATAGCCTCCGCAACAGAAGAGATGGCGACCACCTCCGACGAGATCAACAAAGACATAGAGAATATCGCCGCGTCATCGAAAGAGACGTCAGACAATACCGAGCCGCTTACGAAGGCAGGGCAGCAGCTCGGCAAACTCTCTGCGGACCTCGAACAGGTTGTCCGGGGATTCAGGGTATAAGGAGAAAACCTTGTGAGAGTCAGGCGGCCTTCGCTTACTGCTTTCCGCCTGACTCTCGCAAGCCCATTTCGGCGAGACTCTTCGTCACGTCGTTGGAAGGCTTTTTGTCGATTTCGGAATAGAGCTGCTTTGCCGGCTCTTTCATGCCTTTCAGGAGATCGATTCTCGCAAGGTAAAGCTTCGCGACGTCCTTCAAGCCTCCCGAGCTTTCTTCCGTCACTTTCTTAAAGCTCGCCTCCGCCTTCGACAGGCCGTCCCCCTTTGGGTTGGCCTGATACTCGCTGAAGCTGTTTATGCCCTGCACGAGCGCATATTGGGCCCGGTCATTCCTCGCCCCTCGAAAAGCACCGTAGCTCCAGACGAGGGCGACTACAACGACCAGGACGACCAGCCCCGCAATGCACGCGGACTGGTGGGCTTTTATCCAGTCGACTGACATCTTGGTGGCGGCTTGGAAAGGGTCGGTCTTCTTCTCTTCTTCTTTAAATTTTCGTTTAGGCATAGTGGGTGTATTTCATCATATCGCCCTTTCATTGTCAATATACCCTTTCTGCCCGCGTTTGTAACTTTTGCCTTGACATTGTATTATAACTACGTATAAATTTGTATAAATTTAAAAAGCCAAACCATTTGCGAGGATGGGACGGAAAGTCAACGGGCCTCGGGTCTGCTCCCAAGATCATCTCCAGCCAGGCAACCGGACTGCCAGATTACAGGCAATCTGCATTATGGGATTTGTACGTCCGAGACGATGATTCAGCATCAGTGCTCGGTTTTTTAGGATCAGGAGGCTTCACAATGCAACGACGCGCGCTTTCCCTCTCAATCGTACTTCTCGCCCTCTGCCTCGCCGCTCTCTCCGCATGCGGCCAAAAGCCAAGTTTCTCGACGGAATATCAGGCCGTCTTCATGGACAACGGCCAGGTCTTCTTCGCCAAGATCGAGAATGCCGGAGCGGATTACCCGCTGCTCAAGGATGTGTACTACATCGGCAGACAGACGTCAGCGGACGGCAAGCAGGTAAGGAACATCCTTATCAAGCGCGGCAACGAATGGCACGCTCCCGAGTACATGTACGTCAACCGCCAGCATATCGTTGTTCTTGAACCGGTGGCTGCCAACTCCCGGGTGGCGCAGCTTATCAAGGAGGCAAAAACCCAGCCGGCAGCAGCGCAGCCACAGCCGGAACAACAGCCTCAACAGCCCCAGCAGCAGAAGCAGGAATAGGTTACGGTATCTTTAAGGGAGGGTCAAATGGCAGGAAGAAAAGGCGTCTCGTTTATTCTCTCGTCGATGGTCTTTGCGCTCCTCCTCTTTCCAGCGCTGCCCGCGCCGAGACTCTGCGCAGCGTCCAGTAACAGCTCTCAGTATACCCCTCAGACCTTCTACTGGATCGGAAACGGATCGCCAAGCCTGGTGGGAAGTGGTGACTGGAGTAGCGGGCCGTGGAGTGCTGGGAGTTACGGATCGGGCATTAACGGCACACCTGGGAATACTGGACCGGGAGACACCGCAAACCTCTGGCAGACGAATAATGCGGCAGGAACAGGCTACGTCACGGTGACGTACGACAGCCCATCGAGCTATGCTCTTGGGTCCGTCTCGATCATGAACAGCGGCGCAGTCAACACCGCGCAAAGCGGGGGGACCCCAACCGGCTCGGGCTGGATCATCCTCGACCAGACGGCGGACATGTATACAAACAACGTGACCATCGGCCCTCTCGGCGCCTATAAGCTGGAATCCGGCACGCTCACGGTGAAGGGCCCTCCAAACTCGACCACCGGCGCGGGCGTCCTGGGCATCGGCGGCATACAGACCGACGTAGACGGCAGTAAGACCGGTACGCCCCAACCCTATGAGGGCGGACTTTTTTATCAGACAGGGGGCACGGTCAACGCACCGCTCGTTTCCCTGGGCTGGAACGGCAACGTGAATAAACCGGGCATGGGCATTTACGCGCTCGTGAACGGCGCCCTCAATGTCAGCAGCGACAGTAATTCCAGCGCCGACTATTCCGGCGGTCTGTTCGTCGGCGCGGGAGGCCAGGGCAACTTTTTCCAGGGGTTCGGCCCGGCAGTGCCCGACAGCATTGACTCCGTCACGGGCGTCGTATCTCTGAGCAGCATGAAGTGGACAACCGGCTCGGGCGGCACGGTCACGGCCGGCAGCCTCTACCTGGGCGTTGACGACCCTGTCACGGCGACTAACCCACCTACGAGCGCGACTTCGTTCGGCAAAGGGGACTACGAGCTCCTCTATGGCAGCCTTGTCGTCAACGGCAATGCGTACATCGGCCTTGAAAGCTACGGAAACAAGGCCAGCAAAGGCGACCTCGAGCAAGGCTATTTCAATCCTTCAAATGGCGACTACACGAAGGGCCTCATTGGCGACGGCACGAGCGCGGCGACGATCGGCGGCGATCTCTACCTCGGTCTGGGCGGCGGGAGCGGCTCCTACGACCTCTATAACGGCACGCTAACGGTGATGGGCAGCAGCGCCAGCGGAGGCATCTACGTCGGCTTCGGCGGGTCGGGCTACAGCGGCTTCACCCAGGGAGAGCCTTACCAGGACCCGACAACGGGCGCCTGGACGACCTACTCGGCTTATCAGGATCCCGCCACCGGCGCATGGAAAGGGAACGTCGTAACGGCGCCGAACCTTTACATCGGCATGAGCCAGACAGGCAACGGTGCCCAATATACCTTGGCCGACGGCAGGCTCCAGGTGAGCGGCGCCACGTACGTGGGCTACAGCGGGTCGGGCGGCTTCAGCCAGGGCCAGTGGGAAAACGACAGCAACGTCACGCTCCTCACTTCCGGCGGCACGTTCACGACGGGGAGCCTCTACATCGGCTATGGTTCGGGAAGCAGCGGAAACTATCAGCTCGCGAGCGGCCGCCTCGTCGTGACGGGGGATACCTACGTGGGCTACAACGGGACCGGCTATTTCAGCATGGGGCAGCCTATCGGCAATGGTGGACCGACCTCTTTCGCTGGCTGGACATACCCCACTAGAGATCAGGTCAGCCAGCAAACGACGAATCTCTACATAGGCGCCGGCAGCAACTACAGCCTCTACACGGGCAGTCTGACCGTCAGCAACAACACCTACGTCGGCTACAACGGCTCCGGCGGCATGCAAGGCAATTTCACGCAGGGCGGCACGGCGATGTGGCAGTACTACTCCAACGGCAGTGCCACAGGGCCAGTCTATACATCGAACCCCACCGATGGAGGCGCCTTCACCACAGCAAACCTGTACATAGGCGGAAAGCCGGCAACCGACACGGCCGCCTCTTCGGGCAACGGCAGCTACACTCTTTTGGCCGGCGCTCTTCAGGTGGGCACGCTCAACCCGACGACAGGCGCGTTCACAGCGACCGGCACAACCTACGTCGGCTACAGCGGCCGGGGCACGTTCAACCAGTTTGGCGGCAGCCACACCGCCGCAGCCATCATTGTCGGCGCCCAGGGAACATATAACTACTCCGGCGGAACGATCAGCGGCGCCCTCACGAACAAAGGCGCGCTGAACATATCCGGAGCGCCCGCGACGCCGAACATTTTCGGCGCATCGGTGTCGAACAATGCATTCTTCAGCGTCAACCAGGCGAACGTCGTCTTCGCGGACGCCGTCGCGAACAACTTGAACGGGATATTCAACATAATGGACTCGACCGTCACGTTCGAGGGACTCGTGACCAACCAGGGAATCTGGAATATCGACCCGTCCACCATAACCCTTGACGACGGCTACGCCGGCGGAGGGTCGCTCAACTTCCTCGGCCCGGGCACGGACATCCTCAACCTGAACGGGAACGAGACCATCGCATCTCTTTTCATCGCCAACGGCGCTATACTCGACATAACGGGCGGCAGCCTCACCGTTGGCCCGGGCGCGGGCGCGCCCACCTTGTCGCCAGGGGAGTGGGTGGAGAACGCGGGTAGATTCAGCTCCGTCCCCGTCCCCGGCGCCGTCTGGCTCCTTGTTCCAGGTCTTGCTTGTCTAGCTGGTTTCAGGAGGAGAATCGGGAAATAGACTTCTTCATCATACGACAGGGGCTAATGGTCAAGAAAGGCCTTGCCCCTGTTGTATGATTCATTTCCAAACATGACCGGAGCGATGCCGACTATCCTCGTGCCCCGTTTATAAATTTATCGAATTCCTGGCCCTCGTCCACGAGCGGCGCCCTGAGGACTGGCGAATCAGAATCATAGTGGACAACCATTCCGTTCATCTTTCAAAGGAGACCATGAACTGGCTCAAGGGAAGCCGAACCGCTTCGAATTCGTCCACGCGCCGAAGCACGGGTCATGGCTCAACATCGTAGAAGTCTAAGGTATGAATTCCGCGGAAGGGATAGGGGCGAGGACGTTCGTCCTCGCCCCCTGAAGCTTCGGAACAAACTTCGAATCGGTTAAGGAATCGGGCTGGCCGGAATCCATCCGACAAACTTCACTTCTCCGTTCATCCCTTTCTGGTATGCCGTTGCGACGCCCAGAGCGTGATGCTTTATCCCATAGGTTTCGTCGCCGCTCATTATCGCTTTGCCGTAGAGGCTGTCGATGGTATCCATCTTCTCCCACTTGGCTTTTACAACGTCTGGATCGACGCTGTCGGCTGCCTTGATGGCGCTGATGAGCGAGTAGAGCGCGCTGGGACCGAAAGCGGTATACATCTGCCGCGCTCCGGTCCTGATATTGTACACCATGTCGAACTGGGGCGGGTTGCCCGGGGCGTTGGCCTTGTTGATCAGGGTGATGACATTCGTGACTGCCGGCTTACCGGCGATGGTGATGAGGTCGGGACCCTCGATAACCGTAGAGCCTATCCACGGCTTCTTGTTGCCCAGTTCCCGGAAACCCTTGAGAACGTTGGCGAAGGAAGGGCCGACCACATTCATGCTGAATATGGCGTCAGCCTCTTTCATTGCGTTCAGCTTC
This sequence comes from uncultured delta proteobacterium, assembly GCA_963816715.1. Lineage (GTDB taxonomy): Bacteria > Desulfobacterota > Syntrophorhabdia > Syntrophorhabdales > WCHB1-27 > BOG-1155. The sequence goes on along the minus strand of CAWFMJ010000047.1, from coordinate 6,760 downwards.
GCCGCTATCGGGCTCATATCCTGCGTTTCATTCGAGAAGGTGATCACGTCGCCTACCATGGTGAATCCATCGCGCGCAATCACTTTTTTTACTGCCTTCATCAAATAGGGCACCGAGCCGTCATCGGACGTAACGCAGGCCAGCTTCTTGACGTTCGGCCATTCCTTTTTCGCCGCGGCCAAAGTCAGCATTGCATCAGTAACGCTGCTGATGCCGCCCATGAAGCCGTAAGGGCCCAATTCTCCCGGCTGATTGGTAGAGAACTCCAGGACATACAGGACCTTGTTGGGGTTGAACACTGAGGAGGCGGCGGGGCCGTAGAAGCCGGCCGGTCCCACGACGAACTTGACCTTCTTGTCGAAGGCAAGCTTCGTCGCGGCCGACGTCGTGCCTTCAAGGGTGCTCTTGATGTCCTCCTCCACGATCTCGATGTTGTATCGCTGGCCTTTGATGGTCAAGCCGCCCTTATCGTTGATCGCCTTGGCCAGGTTTCTTATATCCATCGCATCGGCTGTGTCATAAAACGAATAGAAGCCCGTCAAAGCTTTCAAAGAACCTATCTTGAGTATCTTCGGAGAAGCGGACGTCGACTGGGCCTGCCCCGTACCAACCAGGCCGCCCATCAGAAAAAGAACTAAACCAATGCAAAGAACCACTGCAAATAAACTCTTTCTTCCCATCTGAACCTCCTTCTTTTGAACGCTGCGCTGACAAACGATTGGAATTCCTGTTGCACTGCCTTGCTGCCTGTAAAACACCACCTCCTTCCCGTTATCTTTTTTTGTCGACTATTCATCTCCGAGCGCAATCGCTTCTCCGTACCGCACTAAGGCGACGGTGAGTCTTTTCGTTTCCGGGCATGCGCGAGTTCGGCCGAAGACGCCAATTTGTCCCGGCCTATCCCGCGGCGCGGTTGAGCGGGTCCCTGCGCTGCCGGCAAACCGCTGGGCCCGACAGTGGCGGACTATGCTCTTCCCGACAGTTTTTTGAAGTAAGGTGTGATCGGCGTTAGGAGAAGTTTCTTAGCTTATCTTCTCGCGTTGGCGATGAGGCCCTTGGGTGGACCAGCACGCGCCAATCTTTCGGCTCTGCCCTACCAATGACGCTCGGTCTCCTACTTCTATCAAGCAACGCCTTCATTATTGCCTCTCAAGCCCGAGAGACAAACGCTGACGCTACGGTACACGATGAGTGTATCACAATTTGTCTGGATTCTCACGATTAATCGATAACGGTTGCGGGGACATTCCGTCGGCGGTGATTGGGCGGACGTTCCTCGCCAGAGGTGTGTCCCCCTTCAAGGCTTGCCTGGTGTGTCCACGATGAACGATAACGGTTGCGGGGACATTCCTCTGCTTTTGGAGGTGTGTCCCCGATCCAACTTTAGTCCCGTCGTCGGTCGTCGAAGCGTCTTTCAAAGGGGAAGTTGATCACGTTGGTCCGGCGGGACGACGCGACGGCCGCGAGGGAATCAATTTCCTCGGCGTCGATAATCGTATACTCGTATCCCTGTTCGGTGAGAAAAAGCTGCCGTTTCAAGGCAAAGTCCTGTTCCTCCGTGTCTCTGGTGACGATAGTATAAAACGTTGCCGTCCGTCCGTCCGGCTTGGGTCGGAGGATCCTCCCCAGGCGCTGGGCCTCCTCCTGACGGGAACCGAACTTGCCCGACACCTGGATGGCGACGGAGGCGTCGGGCAAGTCTATGGCGAAGTTCGCCACCGACGAGACAATGAGCAACGACAGGTCTCCGTCCCGAAACTCCTTGAAGAGCGCATCCCGCTCGTATTGGGGCGTCTCCCCGGTAATCAGGGGAGCGCCGAACCTCTCGTGAATGCGATGGACCTGATTGAGATACTGGCCGATGATGAGGATCTTCTCACCCTGGTGGAGGTCGACGAGGCGTGCGATGATCGCCTGCTTTTCCTCGTTCTCGGCGGCAATTCTATAGCGCTGCCGGGGAGAAGCGGTCGCATAGCGCAGCTTCTCTTTTTCCGCTATGGGCGCCCGAACTTCCCGGCAGTCTGCCTCGGCAATCCACCCCTGCTTCTCCACAACCTTCCAGGGCATATCGAAACACTTCGGTCCGATGAGCGAAAAGACGTCTCCCTCCCTGCCGTCCTCCCTGACGAGGGTTGCCGTGAGGCCGAGCCTGCGCACGGCCTGGAGCGATGCGGCAAAGCGAAATACCTGCGCCGGCAGCAGGTGCACCTCGTCGTAAATGATCAGACCCCAGGGCCGGCCGTTGAGCGCCTGAAAATGGACGAAATCCTGGTCGCGACGCCGGCGGGAAGTGAGAATCTGATAGGTGGTAATGGTGATCGGCTTGATCTCTTTGGCGTGCCCGCTGTATTCGCCGATGAAGTCGGGGCTTGCGTCCGTCTTGTCGAGGAGCTCGCGGATCCATTGCCGGACCGCAGTGACGCCAGTGGTGATGATGAGCGTATGGGTCTTGACGAGGGCCATAACCGCCATGCCGACCACTGTTTTCCCCGAGCCGCTCGGCAGCGCTATGACGCCGCTGCCTCCCAAAGAAGAGCCGCCCCGGTAGAAGGCATCCCGGGCCAATACCTGGTAAGGCCGCAAAAAGATCGTCTCTTCATTGAGGGCAATAGGCAGTTGTTCGCCCTGCCGGTACCCCGCTGCATCGAACGCGGGATATCCCGCCTTGATGAGGGCCTGCTTGAGGAGACCCCGATTGACCGGGGCGAAGGCGCAGGCGCAGGCGTCGATCTCTTCAAAGAGGAGCTCTCTCACTTCGGGTGTTGCGCAGAGCTGCGTCATGAGCAACGGGGTGTCTGCGACTACCTTGAGACAGGCGTCGTCATGCCCCTCGATCCGTACTTTGCCGAACCGCTCCATGATGTCCCGGACCGTTTTCACCAAGTTCCCCGGCATATCGAACCTGCTGTAGCGTTCGAGCCGCTCGACCACGGTGTCGGGGCCGATGCCGGAAGAAGCGGCGTTCCAGAGGGAGATGGGCGTGATGCGATAGGTGTGCACGTGTTCGGGGCTCTTGACGATCTCGGCGAAGGAGACGATTGCGTCTCTGGTCTCCTCGTACTGAGGCGATCCCGTCTCGAGAAGCATGGTCATGTCAGACTGCACGATGAGGGGGTTCTCGGGTCGGTAAGTCAAGAAATCACCTCTTTCAGTTCCGCGAAGATTCCCTTTTTCTTCAGCAGCCGCTCGATCTGGGCCGGTTGACCGTTGACCACGCAGAGATACTCTTCCGCGCCGGGAAGAGTGTAGCAGGCCAGTTCACGCATGCCAAGGAGCTTCTCACGCATGCCCAAACCGGTGCACTTTATAAGGGCGACGGAGGGCGCAATAAGCGCTTCTCCCTGTTTGGCCCCCACAGTCTCGATAAATCGCTCCACCGGCTGAGGCACTCCCGCAGTCGCATGATCCCTCAGGTAGGCGAGGATGTTCCTGTGGCTCCAACCCTTTTCTGCGGCAGCAATGAGGCTCGCTTTAGTCAGACTAAAGTGGAGCATCCGGTCGAGCACTGTCAGGGCTGCAAAGGACGAGACGCTCTGGAGGACCGAGACGTGGACGTTGTAGGGCGCCAGGATCTCCAGGTTGCCCTGGACCAGAAGGGATTTCTCGTCGGGCCCGATGACGTCGACGCTATCGTTGTCCTCTCCGCCTTCCATGAGGTTCTGTGCCGAGGGAGACACCCTCGCCAATCGGCCGTCGCGAGACATATCGAGAAGACCGCAGAGATGGAAGCGGACGAACTGAGCGCCCAAAGCCCCCGCATCGGTTGCGTAGGCGCCGAACCGTTGAAGCTCCCGGTGGTTGGCGAGGTACATGGCGAGCTTTTCCACGCGCATCCACCCGGACAGGGGGAGGAGCACGTCGAGGATTCCCCGTGCCACCGGATGGCCCGCGGCAGCACTCGCCAACGCGTCGCCGGCGTTCGGGGCAGATGGCGAGGCTCCGCGATGTTGCGGCCGGTGCAGGGGATGGCCGATGTAGTCGCTGAAGACGTGGAGGAGGTTGTCCACGTACTCTTCGTCGCCGTTGATGAGCCGGCCGATGCGGGTAAGCGAGCTTTTCTTTGCCTCGCCGTCCGCCCGGCGCTCGATAAGACCGCAGGCCGCCGCAGCCTGCATCTTCCGCGCATCCTCGAGGATCCGTTCCCCGTAGGAAACGAAATCGGGCGCTTCATCGACGTACATCTCTTTCTCGACGAACCTCCGTTTTCGGTCCATCTCGGAAAAGAATATTTCACTCACATAGGGGGACGCTTCCAGGGGAATGAAAAATTGCTGATCGTAGCGGTAATAGGAATCCCGGCCGTCGAAAGCCAGAACTCCCCTGGCGAGCAAACGAATGACGGTCCGCAGGAACGGCGAAAGCCTGCTCGCATCGCTTTGATCGGGAAAGTTGAGAAACCGGTAAATAGAGTCATTCGGGTTAACGCCGAATCTCCCCTGATAATGTCCGTGCTGCCCCTCCGGGGAAAGATCCTCAAGCAGCGCCCTGCCCCCTCTTCTGAAGATGAGGCGCAGCAAATCGCGTTCCTCCGCAGTCAGGGACGTTGCAAGGAGAGGATAATCGCGCACCATGGATTCGTAGACGAGCACCGCCAACCCGATTTTGTGGCTGTTCAAGGGTTCGTTCCGTAAAGCGGCGATAGTCCTGACCACCGGTTCGGAATACCGGTTAAAGGAGAGGAGGAGAGAGGCGGACTGCTCCGATTCGTCGAAGGGAAGGGCGAGGCAAACTTCCAGGGGCGCGGAAACCATTCGCTCCTTGTTAACGAGCCGGGCAACGACGAACCCCTTTTCCGCCAGGGATCCGATTGCCCGTCCGTTTTCCCCATCCTTGGCGGGATTCACCGCGCCCCGCTTGGCGATCCGCCGCAGTTGCTTCAAATCTTCACCCGCCAGGAGGCCGAGGGCGTGTTTCAAGTGGGGGCCCGCGAAGGCTTTGAGAAAATAGGGGATCAATTCTTCGACGGCGTCCCGGGACGGCTTCGGCAGGAGCGGACGGGCAAACCTCATCTGCTTCTCAATTAAGGATCGCGCGGCTTCCGGGCCGAGCTTCTCAAAAATGGCCGTGTAGGACAAGGGAATTATGAAGGCGTTTTCCACGTGCTTTCCGCTGGATTCATTTCCGCCGCTCGTCCCGAAGAACGGCCGCAGTTTTTCATTATACCACAGGCCGTTCAAGCACTTCGAGCAACGGCGGGAACGAAAGAAGGGACTGCTCTTACAAGTCCAGAACGATGTCGCTCAGGCGCCTCTTCGGCACATGGTGAATACCCTGCTCGTCGCGCCAATACTTGTAGTCTCCGCCCTTCATCTCTTCTATGACCACCGTTTCCTCCGGATAGCCGAGGGCCACGGCGAGAAGCACCTGGTATTGCGGCGGGATGGCGAGAAGGCGCCGCAGTTTATCCCGGTCGATGGCGCCGATGATGCATCCGGCAAGACCGGTCTCTGCCGCTCCGAGCATGATCGTTTGCGCCGCTATGCCGTGATCGCAGGCGACGGTTGACGCGATCTCATCGTCGCCCAGTATCAGGATGTAACCGGCCGGCCTCTGCCCTTCCCCGGGACCGGACCAACCCGCCAGATAGGCGGCCCACGTCAGGCATCCGAATATGGAAGCGTTCTTTTCCGGCGTCCAGGAGAGCACGTATTTGAGAGGTTGTCGGTTGCCGCCCGAGGGGGTCAGTCGCGCGAGGTCGACCAGGGCGAGCAGCGTCTGGCGCCCGAGCGTCCTGCTTTCCTGAAACCGCCTGAAGCTCCTGCTCCTCGCCACAAGCTCGCGCATCATGATTGCCTCCGTCCGCTGTTTCGTTCTCTGTTCCCGAAGCCGCCGGGAACAACGTCCATCTTTGCAGCAATTCCGCCGCGTTTACGCGCTCTATTATACCCGATTTACCGTCAGAGCGCCTCAGGGATTTTCAGCCAATCCCCCCAAGTGTCCCCTGAATCGAATCGGAGGGCGCCTTAAATTATAGGTGAGCTTATGATCGCCCAAACCCATACGACCGTCGGCGCTTATCTCGTTCGCAGGCTGGAGCAGCTCGGCTTGAAACACATTTTCGGCGTGCCGGGGGATTACGCGCTCGTCTTTTTCGACATCCTCGAAGAGAGCGCCGTCGAACTGATCAATACGTGCAACGAGCTGAATGCAGGCTATGCGGCCGATGCCTATGCACGGGTAGCCGGCCTGGGCGCCCTATGCGTCACTTATGGCGTCGGCGGCTTTAGCGTCTACAATGCCGTCGCGGGGGCTTGCGCCGAACGCTCGCCGCTCATTGTGATCAGCGGCGGGCCGAAAACCGCTTTGAGGGGCAGGCTTCATCCCAACCTCCTCCATCATACTATCGAAGATATGAACCTGCAGCGCGATATTTTCGAGAGGATAGCTCAGGGAGCGGTCGTTCTGACGAACCCCGTTCAGGCGGTCCGGCAGATCGACGACCTCCTCGCCGCGTGCGTCAAATATTCCCGTCCGGTCTATATCGAGATACCGGCCGACATGGCGACGGAAAGGTGCGAAGCGCCGGGCGAGTGGTCGCCCGATCTGTCGCTCCATGTGGACGAGGACGTGCTGGAGGAGGCCCTGTCGGAGACGTGCGAGGCCATCGCTCGCGCCTCTGCTCCCGTCATCCTCGCCGGGGTAGAGGTGGACCGCATGCGATCGCGGGAAGCCCTCCTCGCCGTAGCGGCGCGCACCGGCTTCCCGACTTCAACGACGCCCTTGGGAAAAGGTCTGATTCCCGAGGAAACCCCTAATTATC
>CAWFMJ010000046.1:0-6684 GCA_963816715.1 uncultured delta proteobacterium | reverse complement strand
AATCTGGGGAGTCAGCATGGGCGACAAAAACCACCAAGGCCGTGGGAAACTGGAACCAGCGAAAGATCTTAGGGTACTCGGCGAACTCCAACAGCTTGGCAACGGCTTCGTCCACGGTTTCCAACTTACTCAATCCAAACAGCTTGGTGACTTGCATTGGGCCAAACATAGTTCCTCCTTTGGTTGGTGTGGGCTTGCAGATTTTCCTACTGTAAATTGTCAGGATTAGTGAAATTCTGTGCCAGTTCTTGAAAATTCGTGTCACAGTTAGTGAAACAATCCTACCTGGCAGGTCAGGGCGGTAGGCAGCCAAAACAGGTGCCACCCTTAGAAATCCATGACGCTGTGAGTCGGCCCCTTAAAGCGGCCCTATTATCAGCCTTCGGATTCGAACTTTTTCCATAGTCGCATGAAGAGTTCAATTGACCCTGGGCCAAATCCGGCGTAATGATTATTCCAGTACCCCATGACCTGAATCCGGCGTTTGAGCAATTTCCCGATTATTGGAATCCATTCCTGCATCTCGGGTTCACGATTCAGGATAATCCGGTCCCAGCGCGTCGTCTGTTCCTCGATGCCCTTGCGGTCCCCAAGCCAGCGGATGTAAGTAAAGTCAGCCGTCACCGGGTCGCCCATTTCAAAGTACTCATGTGGTCGTGGCATCCATGCGTGGTCCACGAGTGCCAGCGCAACGCCATGTTGCCTTAAGACGGAATACAGCTTCTCGGACAACCAGCCCTTATTCCTGACTTCCACCGTCCATTTGTATCCCTTCGGTAAAGTTTTGAGAAATGGCACAAGCCTCTCGATGAAAAAGCCGACTCCGCGAAATGCCTTCTTGTTGAAATAGGGGAACTGCAACAATAGCGGCCCTAGCTTGTCGCCGAGCAAATCCATTACCCCCAGGAAGGCTTTCAGATCGCTCTCGGTATCAATCAACACTTTCTGATGCGTCACGACCTGCGGGACCTTCGCGGCAAAGATGAATCCCTTCGGGGTGCGGTCACGCCACTGCTCAACTGTCTTCGCCATGGGGATTCGATAGAACGTGGTGTCAATCTCTACGGTTGGGAACCGCTGGGCATAGTACGGTAGGAAATCTGCTGCTTGTGATCCAGCCGGGTAGAAACTCCCCACCCAGCCATCCCCGGTCCAACTGGAGGTCCCGAGGAGCAATTGGTTGCTACTGGTGGGACCCAGCGCCGCAAAAAGTCCTAGTTGGGATTGGCTTCGTGGCATGGCCCTTGTTAGAGTTCGACTCCCTACCCATTATACCTCTCATTAAAATCCTTGCTCCCGCCCCGTCCCCTCCGTCACAGATGATCGCCCTCCCCGGGCTTCCACTTCCCCCGGTTCTTAGCCGAATATACCTTCGAAAACCGCCAACCGATGAGCCGACCGCGGTTAGTCGTACGGAATGGAAATTCTGGTTTAGTGGAATCACATTTCCTCGAAGGGGAGTCAGGGGTTGCATTTCCATGGGTAGGCCGTGACACGAGCATGTGGCGCTCACTTGACGAGATGGCGACTTCACAGGCGGGATCCTGGGCTGGACCACTAACTGCCATGCCAACAACCATTTGGAACGAATCGGGCAGGGGAAGACGTTCTGGCGTGATTTGAATGATTAAAGCGAACGGGGTGCGCATTCGATATCCAAACCCGATCACTATTCGGTGACTAGTTGTGACAAGATTTGTCCGGCGTGCTTGATCTCATCTTGATTGATCGTATGCGGCAGACCTGGGTAGCGTCGCAACGTAACATCTCCGCCGAGTGCGGAGAGTACTGACGCTGATTCTTCGACCCTTTCCCAGGGAACGTGGGGATCGGAATCACCAGCCCCGATGAAGCAGGGAGTACCAGCAAGGTCACCTGAGTAATTGAAGCGAGTTCCAGGCGGACCAATGAGCCCACCGGTGAATGCCACGAGCGCACCGTACCTTGTTGCGTTCCTCGCGACGAATTCGGTCGCAAGGCAAGCTCCCTGGGAGAATCCCAGGATGGCAATTCGCTCCCACGGAATTCCAGCCTGCACCGCACGCCCAACGATTTCTCTTAAGAGACTGAACGCCGAGGCCAGCCATGGTTGATTCTGAGCGATGGGTGCTAAGAAGGAATACGGGTACCATGTATGTCCAGCCGCCTCGGGAGCCAGATATGCAAGTTCTGGAATATCCAATTCCTCAGTCAGGCTCAAGATATCCGCGGCCGATGCTCCACGGCCATGGACCAGAATGACTGCCGCCTTCGCGGAATTCAGCGGCTGTCCACTCACCAGCACGGGCTGATTATGATGGGGATCCTGCACGTTCATGAACCTCCGGGGGTTTGTGAAGTTGGATCGGAGGCAACGCGCCTTCGATTTCTTTCCGGTGGGGCTCAAGCCAACGGGGCAGTTTGAGGCTCTCTCCAAGACTTCCCGCAGGCTCGTCGATGGCGAAACCCGGCGGATCGGTCGCCAACTCGAACAGGACACCACCGGGCTCGCGGAAGTATTTACCGAGTGAAAGTAGCAGCGATCGATGACCGGGGTTACGTTCAGATGTTTTTCCACCAGCCGCTGGCGCCACAGCTTTTGTGATACGTCGTCGGCCACTCGCCAGGCGACGTGGTGCACAGTGCCGGCGGAAGCCCTGCCATACCGACCCTCCGACACGCACAGAACATCCACACGCGATCCTGCGCCTCCTTCGGCGACATCGAAGCGGAAACGGTTGCCCTGCTCTCCGACAGCACGAAATCCCATCGTGCGCAGCGCCTCGGCAGTGGCTTCAAATCCTTGTTCGGAGAGGGTGACGGCGTAGAAACCACGGATGGTGTGTTCCTCTGGAACTACGCCACCCTTCCGCACCCGGGGCCCTTTGACCCCGGCGTGCCCAACCATTTCGAGCTTCAGGCCGTCTGGATCGGCAAAAGTCAGCACCTCTTCATCGAAACGCTTTCCGGTACGCTCGACAGGAGTACCTGCCGCGCGCAGCCTCTGCTCCCAATAGCCAAAAGACTGCTCCGGAACGCTGAACGAGGTCACCGTAACCTGCCCCACGCCTGGGCTCCCTCGCGCCGCCATCGGCCAGGGGAAAAAGGTAAGAATGGTGCCTGGAGTTCCGGCATCATCACCAAAATAAAGATGGTACGTCCCCGGGTCATCGAAGTTGACGGTCCGCTTAACCAGTCGCAGTCCAAGCAGTTCCGTGTAAAAATCCAGATTTCGCTGCGGGTCCGAGGCGATCGCCGTAACATGATGGATCCCCAAAATCGGCTTCTCCATAATTCACTCCATTCGGTTATTCGAAAATGAAAACAGCTTTACCCCCACCACTACGGTTCACATATGAGTAGAGTTCGTGAGCGTCCCGCAGCAAACCGCGCCGGGAAATCTTCACCGGCCGAAGGCGGCCGTCCACGAATAGTGGTGACATCAAGTTTAGAATCTGAGCGCAATCCGTAACGGTGAGCGCACGGGAATCGACACCCATCAGAGTCGAGCGACGATGATAGAAATCGCGCAAATCGAAGCTCACGCGCCGCGGTCCGACGGAGGCGATCACAAGCTGCCGGCCGAGGGGGGCTAGTGTCGATAGGACCGGTTCGAACAATTCACCGCCGACACAGTCGAAAGCCACATCGGCGCCTTTTCCGCCGGTGAGTTCGCGCACGGCCTCGCCTAACGGATGACGGGCAGAGTCGATGTGTCCCAGCAGATCCACGCCTTCATAGGCACCCGCATCCAACGGCTTGCGGTCCACCGCAATCAGCTTTGCGCCGAGTGCTTGCCCCAAAAAGAGCACCGCTTGACCCACGCCACCCCTGGCCCCTGTAACGAGCAGTGTTTCTCCGGCTTGAACCTTTGCGCGCACGACGATCCCTTCGTAAGCAGTGACGAAGTTCACTCCGACGCAGGCCGCTTCCTCAAAGCTGAGATTCGCTGGCTTAGGAGCGACCGCGCTTGAGGGAATGACGATGAACTCGGCGTGACTGCCGTCGCGAGTAAATCCGATATCTCCACCGGTGCCCCAGACATTGACACCGAGAAGGTCTGCCGGACCCTTAACGACGGTTCCGGCAAAATCCCGTCCCGGAACCCGCGGCAGCGTAATGCCTTCCATCTTTCCTTCAATATTTCGCGCGTCGCTGGGATTGATCGATGCGGCGGCCACTCGCACCCTCACCTCATCCTCCGCGAGCGGCTCTTCGCGGAGCTCTTCGAGTTGGAGCTTGCTCAAGTCGCCGAATTCATAAAAACGGAGGGCCTTCATTTTATGAGTTTACCTGAGTGTGTCCGAGCGTTCGCGCTCTTTTCGATCGGATAGGTTGTTCGGCGGCGACGTAGTGGGTTACCTGAGGTGGTTCTGGGCCGAGATGCAAGGCGAGAACACGTCCCTGAACTTCAACGTCCGAAACCGTCATCCGCTCGTGCTGGCGAAGGTGTTCAAGCCAGGACTCGACGACGAATTCCTCGAGATACAGGTCTGCCTTGCTGCCGTCCCGGAATAGGCCCCACTGCATGGCTCCGTCGCGCCGTCGTATTACCTCGAGTTTGCGCATTACATTGATGAATTCTTCCGCGCGTTCTGGTGATACTCGGTACTGCACTGTAACGAATACCGGGCCATTCATGTCGGTTCCCGATAGGAGGACGGGTTCCGGCCAGCGCGAGACCTGGGTCAGATTGAATGCCCTGCTCTCCGCCAAAGGGAATCGGATCCCCAGGAAAAGGCTCAGGGCGAGGCCAATGGCCGCAGATAGCAGCGCCATCTTGGTCCCAGCTTTTTGTGCTACAGCACCCCAGAGGAGACTGCCTGCCGCTATACCACCCTGAAACACGAGGAGGTAGACGGATAAGGCGCGTCCTTGAACCCACCCCGGCACTACTTCTCGTGTCGCCACACCCAAGCTCGAAAGAAGAACCATCCAGCTCAGGCCACCCACCAGCATGACGAACAATTGGAGGTGAAAGAATGGCAGAAAAGCTGTCCCAAGCGAAGCTGCCGCAAATAGAATGGTTGCCCCAGCAACAACCTGGTCAAGCGAGACACGGTTGTTTAATCGAGGCAAAAGCGCGGCGCCGGCGAGCGCGCCGACGCCCAGTGCGCCAAGAAGCATGCCGTAGCTGGAAGGTCCGCGCCGGAGCTCTGTCTTCACAACCAGAGGCAACAATGCCCACAGCGCGCTACCGAAAAGTGTGAAGCCCATCGTCCGCGCAACTACAGACTTGAGCGCGGGGGCGTGGAGGAGATAACGGACCCCAGTGCGCATCGCCCCCATCAATCTTTCCGCAGGAAGAACGGAGTGATGCGCCGGGGGCTGCCATCGGTACAGCACCACGATGACAGCGAGAAAAGAAAGAGCGTTAAGGAAGAACGTCGCTCCGGCCCCCGCCTTCGCCACCACCAAGCCCCCGAGGGCAGGCCCCACCGCGCGGGCGAGATTGAAAGAGGCGCTGTTGAGTGAAACTGCCGCTGTCAGATCGGACTTTGGAACGAGATCCGTAACCACCGACTGCCACGCTGGCCCATTCATCGCAGATCCGACGCCCAGCGCAAACGTAAGGGCCAGTAGCCATACGGGCGAGACGGCGCGGGAAAGGGTGGCGACGCTCAGGCCTGCCGCCGCGGCGAGCATCCATAGCTGACTCGTAAGGAGCAGACCGCGGCGGGGAACAATGTCGGCCAAAGCTCCGGCCGGGAGTGCAAGAAGGAACACCGGAAGGGTCGTAGCCGTTTGTACCATCGAAACGACGAGGGGCGAGGGCGATAACGACGTCATCAACCACGCAGCCCCCACATTCTGCATCCACGTCCCCAGGTTTGAAACGAGCGCCGCAACCCATAGCGCGCGAAAGACAGGTTGGCGCAGTGGCCCAAGCCCAGACGAGGACTGGGGACGGCCAAGCGCCGGAGATTCGCTTGTGATCTTTTCCACCGTGCTTCGATCCATTGCTCCTCAAAACTTATATCCCGCCCAAAGCGCCCAGTAATTGAGATTGCGACCTGGCATCGTCTCCTTCAAAAACCTGCCCGCGTAGAAAATCCCGTAATCGGCCTGAAACCACAGATGGTGAGTAGCTTGCCAGCGTACCTCGGTGCCCGGCCTATGGCCCACAAAACGCGCGTTACTCCCGTCCGCCGGCCTAATCAGAAATCCTGGCACGGCATACACGCCGTCGAGAAGACTTTCTCTCCATTGGATCACCCAGTCCGTCGAAACCGATATGCCATGGGGAAACTGAGTTTGCACTCGCGGGTGGACGTCAATAAAGTTGATGGGGCCGGGGCCGGTACTTGCCAGCACGCCAAAGTAGTTGCCGATCGGGAAGAGGGGGTTAAAAGATGCCACGAATAATACAAGTGCGGCATAGACGCCGGCCATCACGTCGTCGAGGTTGATGCCCCATCCGCCGGGGAGGGCTTCGAGTTGGCGGACCGGCGGCGGCTTGAAGATGTCGAACAGGCGGAAGAGGGCGAGGGCCGCCAGATAGCTCTTCCAGTTGTAGGAGAGCGCGCCGGCGAGGGTGATCCAGGTGCCGATGACCTCGTCAATGACGACGAATTGGGGATCTTTGAGGCCGCTGGCGACGGCTGTGACGCCAGCGGCCCACACGGCGGGGATGAGGGTGACGGCCGCGAGAATGGCGAAGTGCCACTGGGTGAATCGGGCGTATTCGTGGAGGAGAATGCCTCG
>CAWFMJ010000045.1:0-6729 GCA_963816715.1 uncultured delta proteobacterium | reverse complement strand
TTTTACGGCCTCGCGGCGCAGTTCCGGGTTCTTTTCGCTCTTCGCCGCGGCCAGGATTCGGCCTTTCTCACCGGAGACCATGAACCCGCGCAAAATCGATCGTTTCACTCCGGTATCGTCGCTGCTGGCATAGATCTCGGCGAGTTCCGCCTTGCTGTCTTTCCCGCCGAACAATGCCAAATCCTCCAGCGCCTTCCCCTGGAGGGCGCGATCCCCCTGCCCGCGCGCGATCGAGGAGATAATGGCTCGCGCCTTGGGCGAACTACTCTGCGCGAGCACGAACAGAGCGCGCTCCTTAACTTTGGGCGGCTGGTTACTCTGGAGGACCTTTTCGAGCAGTGGAACTGCGCGCTCAGGGTCAGAGTTCATCAGCCCGTTGATGGCAATGAGCTTGAGGTCTTCATTGGACACGTTCTCGGGTGAAACGGTCTCGCCCATCGACTGGCGGATTTCGACTTCCAAGGCCTTGGCGTCGTTGTTCCATCGGCTGTGCGCATAGGACTTTTCCAGCGTGACGAGGACCGAGACGGCGTCGTCGCGCCGGGTCAGCTTGTTCAGTGCGTAGGCTTTCCAGTAGAGAGCGCCATCGGCATGAGGGCCGTGCATTGGGATAACCTGGTCAAATACCTCGAGGGCCTTCGCCCATCGGCTGGCGTCGAGAGCTTTAGTGCCCTGCTCGTAAAGATCGGATTCGTGATCGGGCGCGGCGCACGTCGCCATCGCCACGCCCGGCGTCGCCATCGCCACTTCTGACGGGCCGGTGACCGGCCCCTGCGCAACCAGCAGTGCGGCAGTGATCAGGAAGGTGGTTGCCGTAAGCACGGCTTTATTCAGACCGCTCATGTTTGTCCTCGTCTACAGCGGTTCTCCAAGGAAATGAGATCCCGCCGTTTTCTGTTTTTCCCGGGTTTCCAATTCAACGACTCGAACCTTGAAGAGAATTCCTTCTGACGCAATCTGGCGCTGGAGCGATGCGAGCTCAGCGGCAGAAATTTCGTTGGGGCTGTTCGAAATGTGCAGCAGAACGCGCTCCAATTCGTCGAGGACGTTTGCCACTCCGGCTTGTCCATCGCGCAGCGCCGTTTGCCGGTACAAACGGTTGGACTGTACCAGATCCTGCGCCAATTGTTTCGTCTGCGAAACGTCGACTTGGCCCGCGGCATCCTGGTTCATAACTTCCACCAACAACATTTGCGCGCGTTCCAGGTGGTCACCTACCGCGACCATCAGAATCCTTTCGCGGGCCGGGGCGGAAATGGCGGCTACCGTAGGGGTATGGCGTTCTTGCCAAACTTTGCCGCCCCAAAATGCCGCGGCCAGGAGCACTGCAACGCTTCCCGCCAGCGCCCAAATGCGGAACGGAAAAGCGAAATTCCAGCGCCTTCCGACCCCGTCTGCCAAGCGTGGCCGGATTCGGGCCCATACTTCAACGCAATAGTTTTCGTCGCGCTCGGGAACGGGCAGTGATTCGATCGCTTCCAGCGCTTGCGCCAAGCCGGCAAGCTCCCGGCGGCAGAGGTCGCACGATTGCACGTGTTCCTCCGCCTGCCGCCGGTCCACGCCGCCTTTCTCGTGGTAGTAGAACAGAACCAACTCATTCTGGGTCAGATGTCGCATTTAGGAATTCACCATGGTCTCGAGCGCCTCGCGTAGTTTTTGCACGGCCCGGAAGACCGTGTTCTTGGCCGCGGTTTCCCGAAGGCCCAGCGCTTTTCCGATCTCCTCGATCGAAGAGCCATCGAAATGCCGCATCACAAACGCCGCTCGTTCGCGGTCGCTCAACTCTTCCATTGCTCCGTCAAGCTTCTTCTTCAGCTCCACGCTCAAAAGGAGGCGCTCGGGAGTAGGGCCGCAAGAGGGAAGCGAAGCCAGGGGTTCGCTTTCTTCTTCCCGCAGAAGACCCTGGGGTTCCTCCTCGCGGCGCCGTGTCCGCCGCAGGTGGTCAAACGCGCAGTTGATGGTCAGCCGATGCAGCCATGTCCCAAAGTTGGCCCTCGATTCGAACTTGTCCAGGCCCCGGTAGGCACGAAGAAAGGTGTCTTGAACGATGTCTTCTGCGTCATGTTCATTACCCGTCATGCGAAACGCCAGCCGAAAGATGGCGCGACTGTGCCGTTCGACGAGAACACGGAAGCTGTCTCGATCTCCGGCGAGCACTTGCGCAACAATCGCTCCGTCGTCTGCTTTCATCTGTCCCTTAGACTGCCAGGAAGGTTTACGGTTAGGTGGAAAGCCGCAAAAAAATTCGGACCGCGCTCGACCCACTTGGGTTGGGCTGCCCCCAGCAAGTGCGGCGAGACCTCTTAACGAGTTCTGCGGCTCCTATCGGATCACTCGGCTCACCGTGGACCTTCGCTGTGCAATGTTCACGGCTTTTTCTGCCTGCTCCGTTCGATGACTCTGCGCACATGTACACATGACGTGCTACTCTCGTGAAAGCTACACATCTATGATAACCAATGGAAAATATGGATGTTAATGACATTTTCCACCGGGGAAATTATAGTACCTCACGAGGAAGTCATTGTGTCCCTTGCCCGAATCCCTCCGTTGTGTTGTGCCACAATTGTTGACATAAACCTACAGGCGAAACGTCATAGCCTTTAATCCGCCCCCAGCAAAATATGCGCTCAGCGTAGGACTGGAGAGGTTATCTGTGTCTCTATTTGGGGCAGTTTATGTCACGTATTCTGCCGCGAAAGTCACTAAATTTGAGATCCTACCCGCAGACTGGGCAAATCGAGGTGGAAATTGAGATCGCACTTTAGAAAAGAGAGCGATGTTAAATTTAAGGATTCCCCGGCAGAACCGAGGACTTTAAGTTATGAGCTGCTCAAAGCGGCTAGGAGGGGCGCTAACGCGGCCCGAAATTGGTTGAGCCACCTTGGCCGAGGCCGCTCATCGCCACAGGTTGTTAATCTGGTCCAATCGCTTGTTTTCTTGCTCTTGGTATGCATAGAATCCTAGAGAGTTTTCTCGTGAGTATCTCCGGCAGGGTGCCCGCATAGGGGCATGGTTCGAACCTGGAGGGAGCTTTTCCCCAAACTCATTGAAATCCTGAATACTGTATAAGTTATCATTCCAAGCGCGCAGGCCGACCGGAGACAGATTCCTCAAGCCGCTTAATTGGCATATGCTTCCGTCCATAAGTCAAACTATCAGGTCGACACTGATCTGGTCGACTTGGGTGTGTCTTGGCGCGCCTAGCCTCGCTGCAAGTCTTACTCGTCCAGGCTGTACTCAAACAATATTCTACGGAGGTGTTGAAGTTACCTAGCTGGCAAATCGCAACATGGCTGGCAATAAAGGTAAAGGGTTTCTGGCTGGACTCCGGCCGGCCTATTCCCAGTGTGATATGGGGATGGAAAAGTTCAAAGGTTGACATCAGGGGGAAGTTAGCAACGTAATCCATGCTGGCCTGACGTATTGGCTCATCGCTATCCCGATAGAAAGACGCTTCTTGGCGGGCCTCGAATCCATATGGCTTCAAACCTTCGTGAGCGGTACGCCAAGCGCATCTTGCGCAGGGATGGGTGTGTGTAGCAAGGTTGGTGCATGAGGCAACGAGAAAGAAGCAAGCAGGAGTGGGGGAAGTGGCAGAAGCTGGTAGGCGAGCAGGGGCGGAGCGGGCAGACAGTGGCGGCGTTCTGTCGGGAGCGGGGGTTGTGCGCACCGTACTTTTTTGCTTGGAAGAAGCGGCTGCGTGAGGCGGACGCCGGGCAAGGGGTGGTTGGCGCGCCGCACACGAAGTTCGTGGAAGTGCAACTGGCTCCGGGCGGGTGGGGGCAGGCGGGAGAGGCATAGGCGCTAGAATAGGTCATTCGATGCTCCTTGGCGAACTCGTTGTGCAAGGAGGAGGCGGTTCATGAGTTGGGAGAGCGGCTGTTGGAATTTTTCGAGGCGGTAGACTCGTTTTCTGGGTGCCTCGGTTAAAGCCTGACGTGCCTTGGGCCACAGCCGCTGCTTCGCCGCCAAGGCCAAGGTCCCGTAAATGGCGAGGGTCAAGTCTAAACGGCGCAGGTGCACCAAGCGCCACAGACTAAGCCGCACGACTACGGCAGCGGGGAACTCCCCAGGGGGAAAATGCAATCGCCTCCTCATGCAGACACTGAATCAAAGCCACTTCGATCAACTTGGCCAGACAGTAGGTGCGCACCAAGTCGGGGTTGAAGGCCCGCAACTGATCAAAATGCAAAAGCCCTTTGCAGCGTTTAAAGAACAGCTCGATCTGCCAGCGAATGCGGTAGAGTTCCAGCACCACATCGTCGCTGGCGAGGGCTTCCGGCAGGGTGGTCAGCACACAGAAGTAGCCCGCCAGGCGCAGCGTCGTGGCCTGCGGGGTGCGGCCTTTTTTGGCGGCATTGCGGCGCAAGCGCTGGCGGTTGCGGTTGGCCGCTTCGGTGGGCAGAGGACGAATCAAAAGCCGGGCCGGCACGGGGTCTTTTCCGGCAAGGGGGACATATACAGTTGTCCCCGTATCTCCGGCGTCGGCTCTTTTCAAGGTCATGGTCCATATCCAAAGGCTGTCCCTGCGCGTCGTGCAGTCGAATATTCTGCCAGTGCATGCGCAGCAGAACATAAGCTCCGGCTTCGCTCACCGCATGGATGCCTCGGGCGTGCGCCAATCCCCGGTCCCCACAGACAATGTCCCCCGGCTCGCGGCCGGTCTCGATCCAATCGCTCGCCCCCTTGGTGGTCGGTAATTTCCACCCGGCGCAGACAACACTGAGCCGGATCGTAGACGACATGCAAACGCCAATCGGTGCCTTGGCTGCCCGGGATACTCAGCACCGTGGCGTCGTTGATCCGAAACTCCGGCCCGGGGGCCGACTCGGCCCGCAGTCGCTGCGTCAGCAGATGCGCCAAAACCTTCTCCAGCAGAGGAGGAGCCTTGCGCAAACGGTGCAGAACGGAAGTGTCCTTCAGTTCCGACGCCGTCTGCGTGGACCACGCCGCGGTGCTTCGCAAAGAGAGATCTTCGATGGCATATGCTAGAATAACTCTCAACAGCTCTTCACCGTTCTTGATGTTGCGCCATCGCTTCGACGGCCCCGCTCGCTTTGGCCAACTCACTCAAATTCTCCGGTAAATACTGGCAAAGATACTTCCAATCGTTGTGCGATCAAGCTCTTGTCCATGCCGGAAGCATACATCGACCATGTAAAATGTCAATTCCTTATTCTAGCGCCTATGCCCCCCACGCCCCCCCGAATCCCAGCTGCCTTCTGCTTAACTCCTCATCTTTTTCACCCGCCTTACGCACGGATTACGGATGATATTCTGAATGATGCGAGACGCCCTGTTGCGTGATATGATGATCTATGTCGATGCGGCCATTTATCTATCTTGTAAACCTGTCCTACGAGGATGGCTAGGATCGAGCCTTGATTTGGAGGTCTGCAGATGCTTCCTCAACTCTGTGATTACCTACACCCTGCTTTTGCCAAGCATTTGCTGCCCAAAACGATTAGAACTATCTTCCAACTCGGCTGTGAGGACGCAACTGACACGATTGTTTTGCGCGATACATTTAATGCACATGTACATGCGTTTGAATGTAATCCTGACATGCTGCCCAAAACGCGACTCACATTGTCGGGCCAGTCAAGGATTACACTAGTTGAAAGAGCAGTGTGGGATAGTGAAGGTGAGATCCGCTTCTATCCAGTCACGCGTACAATTGACAGTAGAGGGCGGGAGATTACAAATTGGGGCGCATCGTCATGCTTCCGAGCGCGGCCGGACTACCATAGGCAATACGAGCAGAAGCACGTCTTCGTTCAGGCGATTCGCCTGGACAACTACTGCCAATCCCAGGGCATTCGGGAAATTGACCTTCTCTGTATGGATGTGCAAGGGGCTGAATTGAGAGCCCTCCGTGGCCTCGGGAAACTGATCTCTCAGGTGCGCTCCATAGTTTCAGAAATCGAAAGAAGGCCAATTTACTATGATCAGGACCTGTATCCCGAGGTGGACTCTTATCTCTTGGCCGCAAGCTTTCATCAGGTTGTTGAAGTATATAGAGACCGGTGGTTCAGTGATTTTCTGTATGAACACAATTCATCCTAACATCGCGTTTTGACTTATCGTAGTCAGTATAGGATTCTCCTACTGAGCACTCTCACCGTGCACTATTCGATTTCTTGATTCATTATTCTGAGGAAAGTGGATCTGAGGCAAAACTTCGTCGACATTCGTTTGTAAATTTGACCTGCTCTCGCAAAAACGCTACTACAGTAAGAGCGAAGAAGGCTTGCAGCCATGAATTTCGTACGACGTGTGCGGACATTGTCCGCCCCGGTGTAAGAGAGCATCATCTCTGCCGGTTTGATGAGCAGCGGCCCGTACGCGTCCGGTGAACCCATCTTCCCCGGTTTAATTTCAGGACCGATACTTCCCCACAGATGAACGCAAAGATCACATGTGCGGATGGCGCATGGGACATGGAGGTGTGGGATGGGTGCTGGAAAGCCTGATGCCGAGAAAGCACGATATTGGCAGAAGAGGCTGGGCGAGGCGGCGCGGAGCGGGATTTCGATCCGGGAGTACTGCCGGCGACACCGGCTGAAGGAGAGCCAGTTTTACTGGTGGCAGCGTCGGCTGCACTTGGGCCGGCGGGAAGGAGTAGGACCTCGGCCCGCCGCGAAGGGGCAAGCGGCGAGCTTCGCGCTTGTGAGCGAGGGAGCCGGAGCGCTGGATGCGGGTGTTGAGTTGGTTTTGAGCGGAGGC
>CAWFMJ010000044.1:0-25486 GCA_963816715.1 uncultured delta proteobacterium | reverse complement strand
TACGAATAGAGCCAAAAAGAGCACCAGTCCTCAAACCTGATCCTGATCCACTGTACCTCTGATTCGAACTGCTTGCCGCAGCTCTCGCATTGCCATACCAGGCCCGGCCACCTCTCCGACCGAATTCTCTTCCGTTCCTTTCTGTTCGTGAGGTAGCTGTTCCGCTGGCCGCAGTGAGGGCAATACGCGGAGAGAAGGTTCGTTCTCATGTCGTCTCCTTTGGGGTGTCGCCCCGTTCTACACCATCGGATATGTGTAGCTCAGCGCCGTCTTCACAGACTGGCAGGCGACCTGGACGATGTCCTTTGCCGCCATGAGCACGTAGGGCGCATTCTCTGATTCGAGCGAATGGTCCGAGTCGAGATAGCCTCCGAGAATGATGAGTGCGCCCACGCACTCCGACAACGCCGCCTGGATGGCCTCAAGGGCCTTGAGATAGTCTTCCTTGGTCAATTGGTCAAGCGCCTTTCCATCTTTTACCATATGATGCCTCATCGTGATTTCTTGCCTTTTTTCCTGCACCTAGTCGTATTGTCCGGACAGAACTTTTCGATAGCCACAGGCCACTCAAGTCTTCGCGCTCTTCCCATCCGTCACGATAATGCCGCAACGCCTTGTTCGTCGGGGAAGACCTTGACGCGTCCGATGGCCTTGGCCATTTCCGCCCCCCCTTTGTCGTATTAACCATATTTAACCATAATGAACCGTAATGGTCAATAAGAAAATAGTTCAGCGGAATTCAATTTGATTCAACGAAGTTCACTGTGGTAGGGTAGAGGCATGGATGAATCCGATCTCATCCCCCTGAAGGATGTGCCGCGGTTTTTGAAAGTGTCTAAAGTGACGCTTTGGAAATGGGTCAAGGAGGGCAGAATTTCAACAGTGAGGCTCTCGCCCAGGAAAATTTATGTACGGCGAGAGGAGTTAGAAAGATTCATCAGGGAAAACGAGAGGTAGCTGACCGAATCTTAGCGTGTGAGAACGACTTTACGGACCGTGCGGCTTCGCACGGTGTTCGCTTCCGCCACTCACGTTTTGGCCTGGGGCCGGTGACGGCCGAACTGAGGAACGAACTGCTTCTTAGGAAGGACGCCCACCTTCTAATCTGGCCACTGAAGTTCGGCCACAACCCATAGTGCCTACTACACCGGTCGCGCGACCATCGACAGAAGCTGCGAAGATCAAGTAAACCTGTAGCAGTCAGGGACTCGCCTCGTTCTCCTGGGCACACAGTAACAAAACGCCCCTTTTTACGAAATATTAACCCGTCTTTCATAATTCTGCAACAGTTCCGGGGTAGAGTGGGGCAAAAGCGGCGCCAACACGAAACGATGGAAGAAATATCAAAAAGAGGAAAAACAAGAAAAAAAGGCTTGACCTTCTGGCGCGGCCAGAGGTAAGGTAAAGCGTTAGCGTTGTGTATATACATCGCTGACTGCCCGGTCGGTTCCGTTGAAGGACCGCATCCCCATCAGTGACGCCCCACCCACAAAACGCGGCCCCGTTAAGACTTCATCGAGGTAAGCTCAGGCCCCATGCACCAAACTCCTGTCGGAGTGATCCTCGTAGTTGTGCCGATCCTGCGCGCAAGGCATTCTGATCGGGAAGAAGGGTTTAAGGGAGGGGATCATGAAGTTCACGAAGGTTTTGTTATTTGTCTGTCTTGTTCTTGCCACCGCATTTCAGTCGTTTGCGGCCAGCCCTTATACAAATAATGCGAATCTGGCGGTTCAATGGCTTTCCCAGAACCAGAACGCCGACGGGAGCTGGGGCGCGACCGACGACATGAAGCTGCCCTGCACCGTCGAGGCGGTCCTCGCCCTCCAGGCCCTCAACCAGCAGAACAGCCCCTATTACAGGGGCATCACCTTCATAGAGAACCACGCGGCCCCGAGCACCGACTACACGGCCCGCCGCATCCTCGTCCTGGCCCCTCACGGCGATTACATGCAGCCGGACCTCACACTGATACAGGCAGCCCAGATGCTCGTCGCACAGGTGCCAACCGGCAACGACGGATGGGGGCTTACAAATAGCTACCAAGGCACGCCCCTGGACAGCGCCGTGGCCCTCCTGGCCTCCTCGGCAATGAGCGTCACAGCGAACGTGCAGCTCGGCGCTTAACTATCTGAAAGGGGTGCAGCTCACGGGCTCCGACAAGGGGTGGCCGGTGGCCCAGGAGACAACGGGCGACCCCCTCACGACAGCCCTCGTCGTGCAGTCGCTGCTCAAGTACACGTCCCTCGACTCCTCCCTCTCCACGAACATCGCCAGCGGCCTCTCGTCTTTGGGCACGAATGTCACCTCTGCGTCGCCCGTCCATCTCCAGGCCCTGGCCGCCCTGACCTACCTGCGGGAAGGTTCCACGACAAGCAAGTCCCAGGCGGCAATCCTGCTCACAAACCTGGCAAGTGCCCAATCATCGAGCGGAACCTGGTCGAACGGGGACCCTTACGCCACCGCTGTTGCCGCCCGAGCCATGGCCGCGGCCATGGGGACGGACGTCCAGAACCTGAACACGCCCGTCAACGTGCCCGACCCCGACCTTAGGGCAGCCATCAACTATGCCATGGGGAGGAACGGCATGGACGCCATCACTCAGGGCGACATGCTGAACCTCGTGAGCCTGACTGCCTCCGGGTATGGGATATCCGACCTGACCGGCCTCCAGTATGCGACAAACCTGTCATACATCGACGTGCAGAACAACAACATCTCCTCCTTCGCGCCGCTCTCGGGTCTTACCCTTACCACGGAGCTTACCTCCGGCAATCCCGGCTCCCAGGCGCCCTCCATACCGCCCGAGCCGCCGGGAGAGGGAATCCAGGGCGAACCCGTCCCTGCCATGTCGCTACCGGTGTCTCTCTTTACCGTATTGCTGCTCATGGGGGTAATCGCATTCATGTGGCGCAGGCGAGATACATACGTCCGAATCCAATCAGAGAGGGCCGCCGACATCGGGGACCCTTTGTCTCCTGATCGGACTTGTGGCACTCTTTTCCGCGCCTGCCTTGTGGGCCGCCGACCCCGGCGCCGCCTCACGACAGCCTTTGGATGCGGAGACCCTTCAGAAGATTCAGGGGATGGGTCAGGCAGTGCTTGCGGCAAAGGCGAGCGCGCCTTCCGACCCCGAAATCAACGAGCTGAAAAAGAGGGTCGAGGCACTGAGGGACGCCTTAACATCCGTTCAGAGCCCCTTGCCGCGGTCAGGCAAGATGCCGCCAATAGTCTGTACGCAAAGGCAACACGCCAGGCTCCGCTCCATCTATCCAGCCGGACCGGCAGAAGTGGCAACAACAGGCGGACACCAAGGTGCGCGCCGCCCTGGAGGCGATGCGGGCGCAGAGAACGCTCGTGCAGCAAGGAACGCCTCAAGGCGCGTCAGAGAAGCACCTGGCCCTGAGAAAGCGACGCGGCGGCCAGGGTGCAGGCCCTGGAGGCCGAGATGGAGAGCCGCTTACAAAGTCCCTCCGGACCAGAAGGCCGCAAAGCTCGCGCAACTGAGGGAGCGCCTTTCAAAGGCGAATGGCCCTCTCCGAGACACAGCCAGGCTCCAACCCTACACCATCCGCCTCAACCATTACAAGGCACGTTGGCCTAGCGGAGCCGCCTTTCGGGAGAACGGACATGAAGAAGATACTGACCTGCCTCATGATCAGGACTGATAGCCCTTGCGCTTCCCGGCCTCATCCGGCGCGGACGACGATACCGGTGAATCCTCCCCAGAATAGAGTTCAACCCCAGGACGCAATGACCTTCACGACCATGGCGCAACAACTATCAACCCCGGTCGCCGATCTACGAGTACCTCCGCAACAACGCGGAGTATGCCCTCTACCACGGCTCCCGTTCAGGCTCGGTCAACAGCTTCGGCGGCCTCCGGGGCAACGACGTGGACCTCGCCTCCGCCCTCATCGCCATGCTCCGCTCCAGGGGCGTCCACGCCCGCTACGCGGTCGGCACCGTCCGGGTTTCGGCGGACCAGGTCAAGAACTGGCTGGGGGTGACGAACTTCGACCTCGCCGTGAGCATCATGAAGGACCAGGGCATCCAGAGCGTGAACCCGGCTACCAACAAGACCTACGTCGACTTCGAGCATACGTGGGTGGAGGCCTATGTCCCCTACGGCAATTACCGGGGAGCGGGGACAGATGGCATCGAGCCTGACGTGCGGCACGTCGGGCGACTGCCACTGGGTGGCCCTCGACCCTCTTTCAAGCAGAAGACATACAACAACCCCATGGACGTCTACGGGACCCGCAATGGCCCCATTCGACTACACGAGCTACTACAACGCCATCAAGAGCGGCGATGCAACGCGCAAGAACAAGAACCCCCTGGAGATCTACGAGAAGCAGGTGCTTGACACATCGGCGGGGGAAAGACCCTTGAGGACGTCGAATATACCGGGACCATCATCACGGAAGCAACCCTGATCCTGCCCGCCTCCCTCCCTTACACGGTGGTGGGAACGCGTCCGGTGGTACAACTGCGTCGCGGACCATGACGCGGCGGTATCGGGTGGAACCGAGCCCAAGAATTGGATCAAGACCGTTTCCCTTCAGACCGACGTCTACTATACGGGCAGTGACGGCCAAAGAATTGACGCTATCACGGCGCAAGGGGGGATACCCCTCGCGTCTGCAAGTACCAAGCGGCTTACGCTGACGACGGAAATAGACGGAGATGACGCCTCAGCATGGTCGTCCGTCTCGGAGGAACGGTGATCGCCACGCTCATTTCCGCAACCGTCGATGGATACATACCACAAATGAACGACAGCTTCACCCTAACCCTGAGCATGGACGGGACCCCGGCCGCCACATCCGAGGGAACGGACCGGATCATCACCGCCCAGTACTCCGGGATTGTCGGCGGATACTACCTCATCGCCACGGGCGGCGAGACCTCGAACTGGAGCCAGGTGCACCGCGCCGCCGGCGATCTCCTCCGAAACGACCAGCAGACCTATAAGATCGTCTACAATTCCCAGGAGCCGGGGTGCGATACCTCGACAGGCCTCAACTGCACGCCTTATATCGACGCCAACGGCACCGGCGTATACGCATCTAACGACCAGGGCCTTTTGGACGATACCCAGGCCATGGATGATCTCACCGGGGGCCTGCTCTACGTTGCCGCCATGCAGTACTTCACGAAGCTGCGCGAGGGCATGCAGGAGCTTGACGCCCTGAACCACATCAAGTCCCCCATCGCGGGCTTCCTGGGGGTGGTGAGCTCCACCCACGAGATGGAATACGTCGGCGCCACCGCTTTCGGGGTCCTGCCCGGCGGCCTGCTCATCGACACGAGGGGCTTCACCCTTACGGGAAGCTGGCGCGTCGACCAGCCCGCCGCCTATTACGGCAGTGAGTTCGAGCTCATCCTTCACATCGGCTCATCCCTGGAGCACGAGACCTGGCAGGAACTGACCGGCTACGACGCGATCTCCACGGTGCGGGGCATCCAGATGGCCCTGGCCAATAGCGGCGTGAGCTTGCTCGACCTTACGAAGAACACGACGACCGACAACGTCCAAACCATGTATTCGCCGATGGGCTATTCCAGCTCGCCGCCGGCCGGCTTCACCCTCGACCGTCGCTCGATCTACGGCACTTTTATGGATAGCTGGTGGTATCCAACGGCAGATGGCACACAGTCTTTCACGGTGCTCGAAAAGCAGCCGACAGGCTCTAACGATCCCCATCTTGACACCGTGACACGGTACAACGACGCATTTGACGGGGTTTACCAGTCACCGACGTCGGGGTCTTTCTATACTCCATCGCTGCTCTGTTTCTACGACTGGCAGAACTACCTGGCCAGCGCGCCCTCGGGCAGCTATTTTCCCAACGCAGGCTCTCTTTGCATAAGCTCGTTTCCGGCGGGCACGACAGTCGCCGCCGCGATCGCCCTTAACCAGTCCGATTACTCATATTACCGAACCGGCTATTCGCCTTTGGTGACCTATCTTTGCAGCTATTTTGACGAGAACAACGGCTTCAATGCTTCAGCCTTTGTTTACAGGGGCATCAACGGCCTGTCGGCCTCGGCGCAGCCGACCTCGTCTATCGCCAACTGGCGCGACATCCTTTATCTTCAGAATCTGAGCGAGGGATGGAACGAGATAAAGGTCCCGTCACAAATGACCGTCGGTACGTATTACGCGTTCTCCGTATATATCCGGAAACTATATGATACTTCAAACAACCTGGCCGCCGGGGGCTTCATGATCGAGAACGATACCGGCGTCTTGGCCGCGGGAGGCTATGTCCCCGCCAACGGCACGCTCCTCCAGCAGGCGACCTCCATTACCGGGGTGACAACCACGGGCGCGGTCCCCACTTTCAACAACGCGACCCTTACCAATCAGAACACCATAAGCCTGACGAACAACGACAGCGTCAAGACCCCCTCGACGTCCGACCCCGTGAGCACGGTCACGGGCAACAACTACCACGACGAAACGGACCTCACCATCAAGGGCAGGGGCCTCAACTATGCCTTCACCCGCACGTACAACTCGGCGCCGTCGAGCACGAGCGTATCCGGTCCCCTGGGCTACGGCTGGTACACACTCCTACAATATGGTGCTCAAGTCGAACGACTACGGCTCGTGTCCCAACTGCACCTCAACCCAGGCCCCTGTGAACGGCAACGGGATCACCTCCTCCATCACCTTCGTGGATGAGCGCGGAGGGGAGCACAACTACCTCGTGGATGAGACGACCTACGCGGTCACCCCGCCGGCCGGGGAATACAGCACCCTGGCCCTCGATACACCGGCGGCCTACTCCTACACCCTCACTTTCAGGAACGGGGTGAAGTACGTCTTCCAGGCGGCAACGGGCGACAACCTCAAAATCACGCCAAACAAGACCGCCAAGCTCGTCAGCATCCAGGACCCTTACGGGGCGAGCCTATCCTTCACTTACACGGGTGGCAACCTTACTTCCATCACCGATAACCTGGGGGTATCCGGCCGCTCGGGCCTCACCCTGACGTACTCCGGCAACTTCCTCCAGGGTATCGCCGACTGGACGGGCCGCACCTGGACCTTTGCCTACGACTCCAGCAACAACCTTACGTCCGTCACGAACCCCCTAGGCAAGACCACCACATATGCTTATGGCTCGGGGACCCACAACCTCACCAAGGTCACCCTCCCCGAGGCCCGGAGCGGCGGCCAGGTCTCGACCGCGTTCACCTACTACGAGAATGGCAAGACCTTCAACTACGTGGACAGTCTCAAAGAAACGGAGACCCTCGATTACGACCTCTACCGCATGACCACGAGAGTCACCGACCCGAGGGGCTTCATCCGCCAGTACGAGTATGACTCGAACGGCCTTCTTTCGAAGCTCACCGAGCCGGACAAGGGGATACTCCAGTTCACGAACGATTCTACCACGCTGCTGCGCACGGGTAAGACGGACGGCATGGGTTATCGCACCTCGTATTCCTACGACTCCTACGGCAACGTCGCCGTGGAGACCGACCCCTTAAGCAAGACGACCCAATACCAGTACGACCTCTATGACCAGGTGAAGCAGCGCACGGACAAGGACAACAACAACCTGACCATAACCTATTACCCTGCCGGCAACGGCAACTACACGGGCAAGATCCAGAGCATCGGGGCAACCTTGGGCGGCTCCAACGTCACTTTACGGACCTATACCTACAACGCGAACGGCACGGTCGCCACCATGACGGAATACTTAAGCCCCACCGCGACGAGGGTCACCACCTTCACCTGGGATAGCTCCGGCCTCAACCTCATGCAGACCGTTGTCGCGGGCTCGAGGGTGTCAGTACAGACCACCTATACCTATGACAACCTCGGCAGGAGGACGAGCCGGACGCTCACCCGGGGAGGCGTCGCACTCACTACTTCATACGCCTACGACGCCCTCGGCCGCGTGACGAGCATCACTGACCCCTCCGGCAATGCCTTCGCCATCGTCTATGACGGCAACGGCAAGGTAACCCAGACGAGCTACGCGGGCAGGATCATCAGCAACAGGACCTATGATGCAGCGGACCGGATGATTTCGGAGGCCGACGTCTACGGGAGTACCACCACCTATGCTTACGACCAGTCAGGGAACGTCACTTCTATAAAGGACCCCAACGGCCATACCGCCGCGTATCAGTACGATGCCATGAACCGAAGAACCGCAGTCACCGACGCCAACGGCTTCACCACCCAGACGGTCTATGATCTTGCGGGCCACCCCACCAGCGTGATCAACCCCATCGGCAAGGCCACGTCCACGAGCTACGATCCCATGGGCAGGCCCCTTACCGTTACCGACCCCATGAGCAAAACTGACGTCCTACTCTTACGACGGCAACGGCAATATCTTATCTATCACGGACGCCAACGGCAAGATCATCTCCAGGACCTACGACGAGCTGAACAGGATGACCCAGGAGACGGACGCTGCAGGCGGCGTCACCACCTGCACCTATGACCTCTTGAACAACATCACTTCCATAAAGGACGCGAATAACCACACCACCACCTTCGTGTATGACGACTTGGGAAGGCTCACGAGCACGACCTGATCCGCTGGGCAAATCCACTACCTTCACTTACGACGAGGCCGGCAATGTCCTCACGAGAACGAAACGCTCAGGGGCCCAATCGGTGTATACTTATGACAGGATGAACCGCGTCACCCAGATGGTCCACAGCCAAACCGGCAAGACCTCCATCACCGAGACCACCTCCTACGATACCTTCGGCAACGTGACGAGCATAGGCAACGGGAGCGTCACTTATACCTATACGTATGATCTGAAGAACCGCCCCCTCTCCAAGACCGACTCAAGGGGAGGCACCCTTGCCTTCACCTATGATAAGGTGGGCAACATCTCTTCCAAGACGGGCTACGACGGCACCATCACGAATTACCTCTACGACTCCGCCAACAAGCTCGTCTCCGAGCAGAACCGCTACTACCTCCAGGTGAGCTACTACTATGATGCGGCAGGCAGGCTCCTAAACCGCATCCTCTCCAACGGCTCCAAGACCTCATACCTCTGGGACGACGCCAACCGCCTTACGGGCCTCACCACCCTGAGCGCCAACGGGTCGGTAATCAGCAGCACCACCTATACCCGGGACGGGATAGGGAACATCCTGACCCAGACGGACACCTCCGGTACCGCGAGCTACACCTACACCGGGGGCCAGGCCACCTACACCTACGATCCCGTCTACCGCCTCCTGAGCGCCACATACGCCAATACGGCCAACAACCAGGGCTATACCTACGACTACGTGGGCAATCGCCTCACCATGACGAAGAACGGAAGCACCCTGGTCTATGTCTATGATGCCGGCAAACCGCCTGAACGAGATCCACCTGAACTCCCAGGGCGGTCCCCTCCAGAATAGCTTCGCCTATGACCTCGACGGCAACAGGCTCCAGAAGAAGGACGGCTCGGGCAGCGTGCTCCAGAGCATCATCTATGATCCCAAGGGAAGGCCCCAGAGCATCACCACCTCTGGGATAGGCACCGCTACCACAGCCACCTACGACCCCTATGACTACCGCATCTCCAAGACCGACAGCACGGGGACGAAGAACTACATGCTCCAGGGGGAGCACATAGAGGCCATCTGGACCGGCTCCACCTGGCTTGCCATGTACTTCAGGGGGGTGGTGGTGGACGAGGTGGTGAACGGCTACCAGATGGCGCCGTCAGGGAAATGGGTGAACTACACGACGCACCACGATGCCCTCCAATCGGTGTTCGGGCTCTCCGGGCATGACGGGACGGTGCTCCAGACCATAGCCTATGATCCCTTCGGGAGCACTGTCGTCACCAGCGGCAGCGTCACGAACAATACCTTTCTCTATACGGGAAGGGAGCCCGACCCGGATACGGGACTGTACTACTACCGAGTAAGGCCCTATGATCCCGTCACGGGGACATTCATCACCGAAGACCCGATGGGGTTCGCGGCGGGGATGAACTTTTATGCGTATGCGGGCAATAACCCGATCAATGCGAGTGATCCGTATGGACTAACTGATTACAATGGGTTTAACCCTGCAACGTCTCCCATTCAATACTTGGGAGCAAACAACACACCATCGCCTCCGGGGACATATACGGCAGCAATGCACGGGAATCCGTACTATTTTATGGATCAGTACGGCCATGCAGTGACGCCTCAACAGTTCTGGAATCAAACATTAGCTCCAGCCGTAGCCAACCGGACTGACGTCAATACGGTAATCCTGTGCATCTGCTTCTCAGGAGTAAGCCCCGGCAACGGACAACCCTCACCCGCGCAGCAGTTGGAAAATATAGCGACTGCTAATGGATACAACCTTAACTTTATCGGGCCTAACTCTTTTGGCTGGCTTACCTCAACAGGCGGGGTTAGTTCAGCCGATGCCTCCGATCCGACAATCACGTGGCGAAATATTCCTGCTGATATTAATAGCTTGAAAATCGGCGCTCCGAACACGTGGACGGAGTGGAGCTGGAGCATGGCCGGGCCTGTCAGTCAAGAGATTTCCAGCGCCGGCGTGGAGCCGCAGCCGGAATCGATGATACAGAGCATAATCAATGGGACCTTAAACCAGATACTGAACCCTCCGAAGCCAGAAGCGGGTGCGGTCGATGTCGGGTCTGATGCGGCGGGAGGCGGATATCTTCTCTATCCCAATATGCCGAACACGAACATGACTCAAGCAGTCTATAGCAAGTGAAAGGCGAGCCGATGACAGCGCGGAATATAATCGGACAAGCGACGAGCATTTTTGTCGGAGCCTTGGTGTGCGTCACGTTGACCGCTCTTTGTATGGAGGCCAACTGTATGGGGCAGGAAGGAGAGAAATCGGTTACGGACTTTGCTGGTGGGTACCCCCCCGAGCAAATGGCCCGGTTTGAAGACGAAGCGCTGAGAGGCGATACGGCGGCGGCCGTGAAAGTTGGGGCTGAGGTTGAAATCCACAGAGCCGACTTCAGGGACGGAGCCGCCTGGTACGAGATCGCAGCGGAGAACGGAGGCAAAGATGCAGCAGAGAGCTTTGTAGCCGTGCTGACGCGTCACCTGAAAGAGCATTTGCCCGAAGGCTACGTTAGAGGCAATGACCGCGCGAAGAAACGCGCAGCGTTTTGGGAGAAGATGGCGCAGACCGGGGGAGGAAATAGAAACTGCGAGAAGCAGCCTTCTTTCGGCGCCGCTGCAGATAGTGCCAACAAACCGGTTTTAGATATAGAGAAGCTTGAAGATAAGGCCCTTGCAGGCGATTGCAAGGCAGCGGTTCGGCTTGCAGCCCATTACAAACGCAACAACCTCGATCTCAAAGAAGCGGTCTTCTGGACGCGGATTGCAGCGCAAAATGGGGACAAGGCCGCGCAAACGAGCCTAGCCGGCTATATGGAAGATCCTGAGATGCGGATGAAGGGATTCGGCGTTGCTGGGGACGACGTGAAAATGAACGAGCGCTACGAGAAACGTGCGGCATTCTGGAGAACACGTGCTCAGCAGGGGAGGTAGATGCGCACGTTGCTTCTCTTCACCCAGGTACGAGATGTCAGAGGGCCTTTTGATCAAGTTTCGGAAGGCCTCTGTAAAAAGGAAGAACCGAAAATAGCTGAGCCTTATCAATGCGACATTTCCCCTGCCGACTTCGCCTTGCCCCCGATCGGCGTCGCGACCTCCGAGGGGATCGCCTGGGCGGATGCATCCGAAATCCCCCTCGAACTACAGATACGCCTTTACGAAAATCCCTCAAAATCAGGCAGTCCTTCAGACCTGCTCGATCCTCTGAAAACCAGCGTCACTACTGCCCTTGCGCCCCTTCCCGCGGAGGCGCCCTACCGGATTATTGCCGCAAATAACCCGGTGAATGCGAGTGATCCGTATGGGTTTGCGACGAATGTAATCATTACACAGGATTACGTTCCGGGTCTCGGTTGGCTGGGCGTGACGTATGCAAGCCACTCGGCAATAAGAGTGGATAATCCTAAAGGGTCCGGCCCGGTTCTTTTTGATCCAGCTGGATCAGTATACGCCCCCACGGATGAATTCGGGGGTCCTGTACGCGGCAGCGGAGACTATTTTGAGGGCAGCTACGCGAATTTGTCTGCCTACGTTGCTGCTCAGCAGAAAAATGGAAGTGCAGTGCAGGTCTATACTGTGCAAACAACCGCGCCCGATGAGGCAGCAATTGCAAACCGAATCTTAGGTGACACGCCCCCCGCCTACGCCGGCACCCCCCTACTGTGTGCGACATCATGCGCTTCTGCCCTCCAAGACATAGGTCCCTTCCAAAACCTCGGTTTATTCCAGACGCCGGGAAGCCTGGGGTCGTATACATCTTCCCTAACACCCGCCCCTTCACAGCAGACTTTTCCGGCTGCGCAGCCACAGCCGTCTAGTTCCCGAAATTGGTTCTCCCATCGATGCCGCTGCAGCCGGTGGTTATCTCATCTATCCGAATAAACCGAATACTAATATGACACAATCGGTGTATTCAAAGTGAGCGGGAGCACTGCCGGTTACGTTACTCGACTGATCGCCAAGTCGATTAAATGGTTATTGATCTCGTTCTGCGCGCTCGCCCTGTTCGTTGTTCTGATATTCCTGGGATACGACCATTTCGTTTTCGATAGGGAGGCGAAGGGAGTCGCCGATATCGTAAAGCAGGGACGCATCGAGTACCCTGTCATCCCTGCGGATTTACTGCCTATGTTGACGTTTAGGCAAGGAATGAATGGCATTGATAGTTGGGTCGTTCGAACCTATCGATTCGAGAAGGGGTTAAGGAGCTCGAACGAAGGGGCCGGGCAGTTTCAAACTCTTTTCTGGATGTTGCTGTTCCGTGTTCACTATAGCAGTGAAGACCGTTTGCGCTTATGGGCCGAGTTATATCGTTTTCCCGGCGGAAGGGGGTTAAATGCCGCTGCGTCCTGTTATTTCAGTAAACCCGTAAATGATCTGACGGATGGTGAATTGGCTGCACTGGTACTCGTATCGGGGGCTCCAACTAATCGTTATGTTGGCCTAGATTCCGCCCTCATAAGTAATTCGGAGAAGTTCGTCAATGCATATAGGGCAGCGAGAGGTTCAGGAGTTCGATAGAGACGAACCCGCTTCCGCCGCCCCTGGTTCTTCGTCATCAGGGACGAGAGAAGAGGGACGTAAGTGAAATTGTGACACTTGGACCCTTTTTGGCCACGTTATTCCATTTCTAATTCAAATGTGACATAATATACTTACCCCCGAGGAGGTGAGTATATGGCGAGAAGACCGCGAGGCAGAGAGCTGTTGGAGAGGGCCAAAGAATTGTTGTCCAAGGCGCGCACAGCCGACGAGCTACGAAGAGCCCAGGCGGTGGCGCTGCCGTTGGAATTTGGTTTCTCCATTGAGCGGACAGCGGCGATTATCGGTGTGTCGAGAGGCTGGGCGAGTCAACTTCGGACACAGTTTATCCGTTCGGAAGGCGGACCGGATAAGAAGAAACGACCCCATGGCGGCCGACGGCGTGAGAACATGAGCTACGAAGAAGAGGTAGCGTTTCTTGCACCGTTCTTCGAGAAAGCCACGAAAGGAGGGATCCTGGTCGTCGGCGAGATCAAGCGGGAACTGGACAAGCACCTGGAGCGGACCACCGCATTGGCTTCTACTTACAATCTCCTCCACCGTCATGGATGGAGAAAGCTTGCCCCTGACAAACAGCACCCCAAGGTCGACAAGGAAACCCAGGAGGAGTGGAAAAAAAACTCCCCGAACTCATCTCCGAAATCGACCAGGGGTGGTCGGGGAAAGGGCCAATAAGGGTGATGTTCCAGGACGAAGCCCGTTTTGGTCGCATCTCCGACACCCGGCGGTGTTGGTGTCCTCGGCCTGTTCGTCCTCTCTGCTATGCGATGGTTACCCAGGAGTATACCTATGCGTATGCCGCCGTTTCCGTCGCCGACGGCGAACTTGACACCCTGATCCTTCCCCACACCAACAGCATCTGCATGCAGGTATTCATCGATGAAGTCGCCTCACGCCACCCGAATGACCGGATTATCATGATATGCGACGGCGCAGGTTGGCATACCTCCGGGCTTCTCACCGTTCCCGCCAACATGCGCCTCATCCCGTTGCCTCCCTACTCGCCAGAGCTCAACCCGACTGAACACCTTTGGGACGAGCTACGGGAGAAATCGTTCTACAACCGCGTGTTCAGCAGCATCGATGCTCTCGAAGCCCACCTGGAAGCATCTTTGCGGGACTTGGAGGCTGACAAGACGCGGGTACATTCCATAGTCGCATGGCCGTGGATAATAAACTCATTGTTGAATTAGAAATGGAATTAGAGAAGGAAAAGGGGTCAGGCACTGACAGGGGACAGTGAGATGGGTGGAGGCATTTTGGTTCTTCGGCCGAGGCGAGTTTTGATGGTGTCCCTCCGGCAACCCTGCGTGAAATAGCCGCCTGACTTGCGGTAACATCAGTGAGCCCAGACAATCGATAGGGAGGCACCGATGCTACCGGCCATAAAAGACGATCATCCGACCCTCGAAGCAGTCCAGGAACTTTTCGCAGCATGGCGAAAACAAAAGACGCACCGTGATCCCATCCCTCATGCTCTGTGGGAGGCGGCTCGTACCCTCACGGACAGGCACTCGGTTTACTTCATCGCACGACGCCTTCGGCTCAACTACACGAACTTCAAGGCCCTCACCGAATCCAGGCCGGCAAAGAGAGGATCCCCTTTCATCGAGCTCGGCCCCCTTGGCGTCACCATCGAGATGACGAAGCCCACGGGCGAGAAGATGACGATCACGGGCGCCTGCGATGTAGGAGCGCTTGCCCGGCTCTTCCTCGAATGATCCAGATCACGCCCCAGATGCGCATCTTCGTCGCCGTGGAGCCCGTCGACTTCCGAAAAGGGATAGACGGCCTCGCGGGAATGATACGGTCCCTCGATTTCGACCCTTTCAGTGGCGGCCTCTTCGTCTTCAAAAGCAGGAGCGGCTCGTCACTTCGCGTGATCGCTTATGACGGCCAAGGCTTCTGGCTTTGTCAGAAGAGGCTCTCGAAAGGACGCTTCCACTTCTGGCCGAAGGCGGACAAACGTCTCCATCCCCTTGCCGCCTATGAGCTCCAGGCGATTCTCTGGAACAAGAACCCCGGGAAGGCATACTTGTGGAAACCCTTGAAATAAAAGCTGGACACGGAAGGCCGCTTCTGGTATGCTCTCACCCATGGAGTATTGCGGACGAACGTTTAATCTTTCTGAGATCGACCTCATCCGAAACCTCATCGAAAAGGGCATGAACCGCACGGGCCTCTCCCGTATGTTCTGTGAGAAGGTCGAGTGGCGCAAACCCGACGGGGGCCTCAAGGAGATGAGCTGCCGCGTCGCCCTTCTCCGAATGGAAAAAGACGGCCTTATCCTCCTGCCTCCTCCCCAGAGGCCGGCGAACAACCACCTGAAAAAGCCCAAAGTGATGGACCTTCCCCTGCCGGAGGTCGGTACGGTTGATTCCCTTGAGGTGAACCTGGTAGACAAGAACATGAGTGCCCTCTGGAACGCGTACATCGAACAATATCACTACCTCGGGTATGCGCCCCTGCCCGGTGCGCAGCTTCGGTACTTCGTCAAATCGGAAGGGCAGGTGCTCGCCCTTTTAGGCTTCTCCGCCGCGGCGTGGAAGTGCGCCCCCAGGGATGGGTACATCGGCTGGGACACACCGACAAGAATGAAGAACCTCCATCTCGTCGTAAACAACTCGAGGTTCTTGGTCCTTGCCCGCGTTCCGAACCTCGCATCCCGCATCCTCTCGATGGCGGCCAAAAGGATCGCCTCTGACTGGCGCACGCAGTACGGCTACGAACCCGCCCTCTTGGAGACGTTCGTGGAGAAGGAACGTTTTACCGGAGGCTGTTACAAGGCCTCGAACTGGACGATGGTCGGCGAGACGAAAGGACGGGGAAAGCTCGACGTCCGCCATGAACATAAGCTCCCCGTGAAAACCGTGTGGCTCTATCCGCTGAGGAGGGACTTCACAAAATGGATCGCAAGGTAAAGCTGTCCCTGAAGAAGGAAAAGGCGCTCCTGAAAAGGCTTCTTTCAAAAACCCTCAAAGACGACGATTACGAGCTCCTTGCCAAGATCATGGAAGAGTCCATCGAGCTCGGGATCATCCCTGGAAAGACCGATGACTGATCTTCCGTTCGAAAAGGGGAGAGAACTCGTCGGCCGGCTCTTTTTGAAAGCGATCGCCGACGACGATTACGAGCTCCTCGCCGAAGTCGTGGAAAGCCATATGTCCCTCTGCGCGGCCCTCAAGGAGAAGAACGCCACCATCAGAAAGCTCCAGCATATGCTCTTCGGCGCTCCCACGGAAAAGGCGTCCTCGATCATCCCCGAGCTCAAGAAGATGACGAAGCCCGGGAAGGAGGAGCCAAAAGGCCACGGCAAAAATGGCGCATCGTCCTACACGGGAGCCAAAAAAGAGACACTGTCCCACCCCTTTCTGAAAAAGGGCGATCTCTGCCCCGAATGCCAAAAGGGGAAGGTCTACCCGACCGAATCCGGTGCGGCCGTGAGGGTCACGGGGAGCGCGCCGCTTATGGCGACATCCTTCGAACTGGAGAAGCTCCGGTGCAACCTCTGCGGGAAGATCTTCTCCCCGAAGCTCGATGGGCAGGAGAAGTACGATCCGACCTCAGGCGCAATGATCGCGCTCATGAGATACGGCGCCGGCGTTCCCTTCGAAAGACTGGAGCACTTGCAGGGTGCTCTCGGCGTCCCCCTTCCCGCATCGACCCAGTGGGATGTCGTGGAGAAGGCCGCCACGCCGGCTCACCCGGCTTACAAAGAGTTGGTACGTCAGGCTGCCCAGGGCGAGATCATCCATGTGGACGACACGACGATGAAGATACTCGCGGACGCCAACGAAGGAGAGCGAAAGGGGACCTTCACCACAGGCATGCTCTCCCTTGTCGGCGATAAGAAGATCGCCCTTTTCTTCACCGGCCGGAAGCATGCGGGGGAGAACCTTGGCGGGCTTCTCGCCGAGAGACGTGAAGGCCTCGAACTTCCCATCCAGATGTGCGACGCCCTCTCGAGAAACGAGCCGAAGGAGTTCCCCACCATCCTGGCCAACTGCCTTGCCCACGCGAGGAGGAACTTCATCGATGTCGCCGAGAACTTCCCCGAGGAGTGCCGGCATGCGATAAGCCTTCTTGCGAAAGTGTACGAGCACGACGCGAAGGCGAAAGAAGAGAAAATGACCGCCCACGAGAGGCTTGAATATCATAAGGCCCGGAGCAGTCCCGTCATGGGAGAGCTCCGAGAATGGATGAGCGCGCAGCTCGACGAAAAGTGCGTCGAGCCGAACTCGGGGCTGGGGAAGGCCTTCACCTATATGCTCAAGCACTGGGAGCCCCTCACGCTGTTCTTACGGGTTCCCCGGGCACCCATCGACAACAATATTGCCGAAAGAAGCTTAAAGATGGCGATCCGGCATAGGCGCAACAGCCTCTTCTACCGCACCCTGCACGGGGCATATATAGGCGACCTCTTCATGAGCATCATCCACACTTGTAGAATATCGAGGGTCAACCCTTTCGATTATCTCGTCGCCCTTCAAGGGCACTCCCATGAAGTGTTCAAGAATCCCCAGGCTTGGCTGCCGTGGAACTACGCGAGCACCGTTGCCGCATTGTCTCCGTGACGCCGGGAATCCTACCGTTACCCCACAATTTGGATTTTACGCTGCTTTACCGGAAGGACACCTTTTTTCCTCCATGGGGACATCAGGACAGAGCCATCCAAATTCCCTGATTCGCGCATATTTCACCAAACCGTAGCATGCCTGTAACAACTTTGCGGTACTATTGCATATCCGGCAAGATACAGCGGATATTGGAGCCGTCAGGGCTTCTTAGTCTATCGAGATCAGGTATGATCGTGGTGCGCCCCGTACCCTCCGGCCGAAATCAGGAGAAGCCAAATGGACCTGACGCTCAAAGATTACAGGAGCGTCCTCGATCTCGTGGAGAGCGTCTACTCGTTTCCCGAAAAGGGCGACATGTTCGGCGCCCTTTTCGAGGGTATCGACAGGCTCGTGGGCATAGCGAGCGGCTTTATCGTCACCGTCGACCCCGATACGACCACGGTTTTGAGCGCTCCCCTCGCCTACAATCTGGGTCCCGGCGTTGTCGACGCATATCTACGCCGCTACAAGTCGCTGGACCCCTTTGTTGTCGAACGGGTCGTGCCGGTGAACCGCATGGTCCAGTACGCAGACTTCATGTCACCCCGCAAACTCTCGGACTCGGAATACGGGTGTGATTTTCTTCTTCCGTCCGGGTCGTTCCATTGCACCGCATCCCAGCTCGTGTCGCAGGGAGACCAGATGTGCGGCCTGGGCTTTCACCGCAACAAGGGTGACCGGGCCTTCACGGACCGTGAGAGGCGGATAGTCGATATGGTTCTGCCCCACGTGTCGAGGGCCCTCCACAATATCGACCTGATGGACACAACTGCCGCGTCAATCGAGCTGGGCGTCATCATAATCGGAAACGACGAGAAGGTTCTCTTCATGAACGAGACTGCAAGGACTATCCTCAACGGACATCGGCCGTCCCTGGTCGTCGAAGCCTGCTCGAACACGGCCCCCACGTTCTTTAAGGGCGCGGCAGGCACCTATCGTGTGCTTGTCCGGAAGGGCGGACGGAGGGGGAAGACCATCCTACTGGAACCGGTGCTTTCTGCCCGGTCCCTGGGGCCGAGGCTTGCTCCTTTCGGCCTTACGCCGAGACAGCGGGAGATCGTCATGCTTGTGTTGCGCGGGCTTTCAAACCGCGAGATCGCCGAAAGGCTCTTTATCGCGGAACAGACGGTCAAGGACCATCTGAGGGACGTCTTCGAGAAAACGAATGTTCATAGCAGGAGTGAAATGGCCGCGAGGGTCTTGGGCCTCGACGGCAGGATAGATAATTAGCAGGACGCCGCCGGCCGATCATTCGACCGCCAACACCCATGCATGGCCGGTCCGTCCGGAACGGCCCGGTTGTAAAAAGCTTTTTGTCTCGATACTAGTCGAGGCTGCGCTCAAGCCGGGCACCCCGCTTGTGGCCCGCGGCGACCGCATCCATCCGGCGGTGCCTTCCTGCTCCGCATTTTTGCTTTCTCATTGCGTAGTGCGCCTCGGACGTGGTAATCATGAGGGAGGTGCAGGGAGGGGGTAGGGCGTACCCTTAAGCAAAGAAAAGAATGAGGACCTGACCCCAGGCCCTGTTGTCACTGCATGAGAACTGCAAACCTGAAGGGATGTCCCCCAAGTTAGATGATTCAAGGAGAAGGAGGGGAGCATAGAATACATCGACATCACAACCTGGGGGAGGAAAGACTATTTCAACATGTATCTCGGCGCAGACTTTCCCTACATCAACATCGGCGCCCATCTCGATATCACGAACCTCTTGGGTTTTTCGAAGGAACGGGGCCTGTCGTCATACCTCACCATGATTTTTGCCGCCCACCGGGCTGCGGAGGGAATAACGAATTTCAGGTACCGCATCAAAGACGGGAAACCGATATTGCTCGACCGGATGTGTCCGTGCTTCACTCACCTGCACAAGGGGAAAGATTTGTTTATCAATGTTATCGCCGAGCCTGCCCACGACGTCACAGAGTTTCACGATAACACACGGGAGCAGATCGCGAGACGGGGGACGACCTCGGCATCGGGAGTCTTCGAGGCCGGCTGGACCTCATCAAGTATTCCGCCATTCCATGGATACAATACATCCATTTTACAAGGAGCATCATAAAAAGCGGTGCGGATTCCGTTCCCAAGATATCCTGGGGCAAATATTTCAATCACGGCGACCGCTCGCTCGTCCCGTTTTCCGTCCAGGTGCACCATGGCTTGATGGACGGGCTTCATGTGGGCAGATACTTCGAGGCGTTGCAGCACGATATAGATCGATTCGGCAGTGCGCGGTGAACAGGTCGGCCACTGACCCGGAGGCAGGGGGTCCTGCGAGGTGTGGCGCAAGGAATCGGCAGGTAATTGCTCGGAGCCGCGTCGTCGTCCCATGTCAGTGGCCGACACCTCCGGCTTTCAGCAGGTGCAAAGGCCGGCCGTTTTACGGCCGGCCTTTATGTGATTGCAGCACCCCGGAGCCCCCCGCCGCTACACGGGGAAGACGCCCCACGGTTGCTCGCCCATGCTCACGATAATGTTCTTGACCTGGGAAAAGTGGTCGAGGACCATTTTGTGGTGTTCCCGACCGATCCCGGATTTCTTGTAGCCCCCGAAAGGCGCGTGCATCGGCATGGTCCCGTAATTGTTGACCCACATGCGGCCCGTACGGACCGCCCGCGCAACGCGCAGAGCGCGGTTGATGTCGCGCGTCCAGACTCCCCCGCCCAGGCCGTAATCGCTATCATTGGCAATGCGGATAGCCTCTTCCTCATCCTTGAACTTGATGACCGAGAGGACCGGGCCGATATCTCCTCCCGGGCGATTTTCATCTTATTATCCACATCTGCGAAGATGGTGGGCCGGATAAAGAATCCTTTTCCCAGCCCGTTCTCCTGAACCCTGCTGCCGCCGCAGACGAGTCTGCCCCCTTCATCCTGCCCGGCCTTCACATAAGCCAGTATCTTCTTCAACTGGCTCTCGTTAATCACGGGCCCCATCATCGTCTCTTTTTCCCAGGGGATTCCGACCTTTATCTTTTCAAAAAGGGCTGTCACCTGGGATAGGAACTCATCGTAGATCTCCTCATGGACAAGAGCGCGTGAGCCGGAAAAACAGATTTGTCCCGCGTGCTTCAAAATCGCAAGGGCCGCTCCCTCGACGGCTTTCTCCCACGGGCAATCCGGGAAGAATATATTGGCCGATTTTCCTCCCAGCTCCAGGGTGGCCGGGATCAGCTTCTTTGCTGCGGCGTCGGCAACCAGATAGCCGACCTCCGTAGATCCCGTGAAGGAGAACTTCGTGATTGCAGGATGGTCCAGCAGATATTGGCCCGTCGTAGACCCGCGCCCGTTGATTACGTTGAAGGTCCCGGCCGGCAGAACCTCC
The DNA here is from genome assembly GCA_963816715.1 of uncultured delta proteobacterium. Classification (GTDB taxonomy): domain Bacteria; phylum Desulfobacterota; class Syntrophorhabdia; order Syntrophorhabdales; family WCHB1-27; genus BOG-1155. The sequence continues at coordinate 4,411 of CAWFMJ010000044.1, read as the reverse complement.
GATAGAATCTTGGTCATCTCGAGCATGGAGAGGCATGCCTCCGATGATGACTTGAGTACTATCGTGTCCCCGACCGCGAGGGCGGGGGCAATCTTCGCGACCCCCAGACCGAGGGGAACGTTCCACGGGACGATCAGGCCGACAACTCCCAGGGGCTCGCGAGTGATCATGCTCAACGTGTCCTTGTCCACGAATACTGCGCCTCCGTCTTCCGCACTGATGAGTCCGGCGAAATAGCGGAAAGTATCGGGCAGGCCGCGAAACGATCATCCGCGTATCCCCGAGAGGCATCCCGGTATCCATGGTTTCCGCCAAGGCCAGTCTCTCCACATTTTGCGCGAGCAGATCGGCGATCCTGAGCAGAATAGTCGCACGGTCCCGGATGCTCGTTTCCTTCCATCCGTCGAAGGCCGCGCAGGCAGCCTCCACGGCGAGATCGACGTCTTCCTTCCCCGCGGCCGCGCAGGTCGAAAGCAATTCGCCGTTTGCGGGGCACATGGCGTCAAAAGTCTCTCCTGCCCTTCCGTCAACCCACCTGCCGCCGATAAACAACTTGTAGCTCTTGTCCAAATTCGCTTCCATTCTTTATCCTCCTTTGCAGAACGATGCCCTTCTTAGCTTCCGTGCGAAAAACCCCGGGGATTGTCATCGACCCGTTTGTGGTTTAGAGGCTGACCATGAATACCCGTCTCACAAACGTTCGGAGCTTCCCCTGCCTGCCGGAAATGCCCGAAACCTCGGCGTCCGTGCTGTCCGGCAAACTATTACAAAGCCCAACCAAGAGAATTCCTTCGTGATGCCCTTGATATTTCATTATATACACAATAATATAACGAATCGCCAACTTTTTTTGGCAGAGCATGTTCCGGTAGAACAAACGCGTTTGGGATCCGCCTGTCTATTCTCCATCCGGAATCCCAAGCCCTTGAAATACTTCACGTCTCTCTGGAGGAAAGGCGTTCCAATGTCTTGTAAATTCAGCAAGGTATGGTTGTGCGATCCTTCGTTATTTCAGAAATAGCGGGTTGCTTCTCAAAGATCTGTCAGTCAACTATGTCCCCTATGCTATAGAGGTGTGGCGCAAGGAACCGGCAGGTAACCCGCTCGGAGAGAACCGCGTCGTTGCCCCATGTCAGTGGCCGACGCCTCCGGCTTTCCCGAGTGATATTTGGTAGATGGTGAGGCGGGGAGTCAACAACTCAGTAAGTGAAGCCAGTGAAGAACGTCCCTCTATCCCGTCCGTTGCCGGAAAAAACAAAATGATAATTCGATGTACGTCCCTGAAGCTCCCCCGGCTTAGAGTCCCGGACGATTTGTCGAGAAGGTTTGCGAAAAGATTTCGTCTTTTTTGAGGTACGCGTCCTCCATTCTGAGGAGGATTTCGCCCAACTCGGCAACGTGCTGTCGCATCGCGGTGAAGGCCGCTTCCCCATTGCCGGCAGATACGGCCTCGACAACGGGCACGTGCATATCCGCCGTGTGGAACTCCTCATAGTTGATGTCGGCGATCTGGACGTATCGGAGCGTGAGGTTGAGAACAGACACCACAATCCCTTCAAGGAAGGGATTACCGGACATTTCGGCCAGAAGCTGATGGACTTGGGCTATCGTATCGAACCGCTCCAACGCCGAGGGAGACATGTCTTTTTCTGATTCCAGGGCCTGTCTTAACCGCTCCGCATAATCCGAAGTTATCCCGGAAGCTGCTAAACGCGCAACCTCGGGCTCAACAAATAGTCTTACCTGAATGAGCTGACGGATTGAGACCCGGCCGGCCAAGAAAAGGTGGAGAAAGGCGTTTACCAGGTTCTCGAAAGTAAGGTCCGTCACATAGACGCCGCCATTGACCCCGTGACGGGTTGTGACGAAGCCGAAGCTTTCCAGCTTCCTGATCGCCTCACGGATCGAGAGCCTGCTTACTTGAAACCGTTCAGCCAGCACTCGTTCTGCAGGCAGCTTATCGCCGGCCCTAAACTGACCGAGCAAGATCGCCTGCTTTAGCTGTTCCGTGACCTCCTCGGAAATCCTCACTTGTTTGATCGGTCTAAAATCCGGGATCTGCATGCGGCTATTATACGATAATCGGGACTTCATCTCAACCGACCGGCCCATGGAAAAGGGAGCACACCCATAGCGAGCCACTTCGTTCGAGTTCTTCTATCTTACTCACTCAACTACCGAACACGCACGACCGAATGACTTCCCGGGGTACCGTTAGTCATCAAAAAAGAAAGGGGCACCGGAAGGGGGAACCTTGAGAACCAGGCGCTCACCCTTCCGGAGACATGAAGCGAGGTGCTGAAAAGTCAACTATTGTATGATCTCAACATTCGCACCCTTCGCGCGTTACGATACTACTCTTTTGGAAGCGTTATGCTTCCACCCATGGTGAGGCATGATCGCCGCTTAGACAAATGACAAAAAAGGCGTACGGTCTATCCACCCAACGCGTGATAACCGGCAGGTGGGGAAACCCTTCGGACAGATGGCGACTGTGGGCTTGTTGAATATGTAGCGCTCGCAATCTTCCCCCATCCCTATTTCTACCTCAGCCCCGAAATCGTTGATGTCGTCGGGGTTCAAGCCGACGAATACGAGCATCTCTTCCTCCGGATGAGTATGGGCCTCGCCGTCCCGGTGCCACTTTCCCGATCCACTGTAGAAGCCCCACGTGAAGTTCACTTCCATCCCTTCGAGATTGTCTCCGAAAAGCCAGACCAACTGGTCACCGTTACCCGGGCCCATTCCGGCCGCGGCGCCTCTCGCCCTGGGGTGCATCACTCCGGTTTCGTCGACTACGTATTCATATCCCATTCCGCTCCCATCAATGGTCCGACGCTTGTTCAGCCTTGTTATCAGCGGCCTGATAAGATGTGAGTGCTCTGATCCCTTGGACCTGGGGGACAAACGGTCGGGCTGAACACGCTCGGCCTTGTACTCCGGCGCAAGACCGAAGGTGTAATGGACAATGGGTAGGTCGAGCCCCTTGACCGTCGCCGGTCCGTGTGGTGTCCCAGCGGGGACCAGAATGACGGAGGGTTTGTCGAAGACGTGTTCCTCCTTTTCCGCCCCGAGCACTATCGATACCACGGCCCCGAGGTGACGAATGTCTGAAGTATCGAGGCCGGCAAAAACAAGGCATTCATCATAGGGGTGTATCAACATGCCGTCCAGAGGATGAAGAGGGCGCGGTTTCGTACAGAAGCCGTAAGAAAAGTGGACATTCGAGCCTTCAAGATCCGCTCCTTCCATCCAATATCTCGGCTCCGAATAGAGGTTTTGAACTGTCTGCCTGAGTTGTAACGGTTTTACGAGGTGCGTGTGTTCTTTCTTCCTCATGTTGGTCTCTCCTCACTTTTGGTGCTCCATGATTTCTTAAGAGATCTTCCTTGTTTCGGTCCTTCAGTTCCCTCTCGGCTCCAGCATCGTGATAAATCTTTAAACCAGATAATATATTTATTCAAGTAAAATTTTAATATTGACATCACTCGGGGAACTGTGTAAAAAAGGGATAAGTTTTCTGCCGGCGCGCGCTTGCCCCGCACTTGGCTATGCGCGGCCGAGGCAAATAAAGACAAAGGAGATGAAGGCTATGAAGGCTCGAAGCGCAAAGTCACGAGGCGTAATAGCGGTAGCGGTCTTATTCGTTCTCCTGTTCATCAATCATTCTGAATGGGCGGGTGCTGCCGAGCCCATTCGCATAGGCGTCGTTTTCAGCATCACCGGCTGGGCGGGTTTTATCGGCACACCCGAAAGGGATTCATTGGTAACCGTGATCGAAGACGTCAACCGAAAAGGTGGGGTTTTGGGAAGGCCGATTGAGCTTTTCGTCGAGGACGATCAGAGCAACCCCACCAACGCGGCACTTGCAGCGGCCAAGCTGATCCGGGACAAGTTGGTCTCCGCGGTCATCGGGCCGAGCACAAGGACAGCCAGAACCTGAGCCCGCCCTTGTAATCCTCCAAGCGAATGCTCGAGTCGGATCGCTTCAGCCGCTCCGCGCACACCCGGCTTGGGTTCTATGCACGCAGTCATCAATACGATGAATTTGGCCGGCGCGTGCTCTGCGTTTCCATCTCCACTATTAGACGGTTGTGGGGTCATTGCGATCAGGAGGTCCGAACCCGCGGTGAGACGAAGGAAGGCGGCAATGGACGACCCACCCGGAGGGTGATTGGGTGCATGGCGCTTAATCGGAGAGCGCTAGACTGAGGGCTGCCGATCTCCAATGCCCTGATTTCAACGGACCCGCCTCGCCCGTGAATGGATCCGCTCCCGCAAGTTCCTCAAGGGGGTAGGTTAGGACCTCGGAAAGCGTTGGATGATACCAAGGGGCGCGAAGCATGTCGCCCACAGTCGCCTTCATTGCAAGCGGGCCCGTAAAACAATGGATCAGTTCGCCGGCGTCCTT
>CAWFMJ010000043.1:0-3283 GCA_963816715.1 uncultured delta proteobacterium | reverse complement strand
CCGATGGACAGCCGCCGAATTGTTCCCGGAGATCATTGATGCCACGCTCGACAACGACGGCCAACCGAGCTGCAGCGCCATTGAGGCGCTTGCGAGACAACAATGTTTCGTCAACTCAGTGCTGGCTCAACACGCCCTGGCATTACTTGCTCGGTTGTTCCGGTACGGCGAAATCTCCTACCATGGCAGCTTTGTAGATGTCGCGAGTTCGCGAGCCGTGCCGCTCGCGGTCGATCCTTTGCTGTGGCGTCAGATCAGGAAGCGAGGACAAAAAAACACAAGAAGGAGGATCACTGCCGACGGAAGCGGCACGGTCAGCGCCGGGCTGGAGCCAACCATCGCATCCGCGACAGGGTAGCGTTTACCGCTTTAGCATCGAACTCTTCCGGCTGGAACCGTTCCACCGACTGGGTCAAGGCCGAGGGCCCCCCGGCCGCCACGCCGTGAGAACGCCGAGGATGTAATCCATCACGTCACCGTCATCAGCCTCGATAAAGCTCACACCGGCGGAAGCCAGCCGTTCGACGGCACAACAGTGCCTCAAAAGGTGCGGGGTAATCTTCAGGGATGTCCGTTTGTGGTTGGTCGAAAATACGCCCTGGATGGCCGAATTCAGCGCACCGCATGCCCGTCAGCCACATGACTTGGGCGATCAACTGATCTCGCCAGGTTCGGAAGCTCCTGACGAATCGCCGTACCTCGCGTCGGGGCGGAATCTCTAATTCTTCGCTCCCTTCCGAGAACTTCAAGGCGATTCGCCCTCGCGAACCATGATTCGTTTTAGCGCATGGGCCGGAACTTGCTATCAATGCCTTGTGGAAGTTTCATTTCTGGACTCCCCCAAGTATTAGATCGTGTGCGCAGCCTGTTGTCTGGTCAATACTGCTCTTTGGCACAAAAATCACTTCGCAACGAGAACCTATCGCTCGTTGCGACCGACACCAGGCCGATCTCGCTGGCATCTGCTCGGTCAAGCCATGGTGCCGGGTTTCACACTTCAGCCTGTCGCGCCGGGGAGGCGCCTCACTCGGGCTCCGGGCTTTCGATCAGGAATGGCACCCGGGCCTCGCAATAAGTACAAATGGCGGTCCGGTCCACCGTCTTATCGGTAGGCGTGCTCGTCATCTCGAATGAGCGCAGGCAGTCCGTGCAGGTCAGAATGAAATATCCGGCGCCCCCCGGGCGTGTACGAACTGGTGTGCCGATCACTTGCTGGCGGTACGCGGGATCAGGCGTTTTTCGAACCAGTTCGTGGACGGCCTGCAGGAGTTCGGTGATGTGTCGAGTATTCTTATCGAACCAGCGGTCAGGCGTGACCTCCGGACGGAATTTGCCGGGGGATGATCCCGAGAGGACGATTACGGGTATGGAAGGGAAGCGCCACCGCATCACAGAAATGAACTCGGTCCCTGACATGCGGGGCATGTCCAGGTCAGAGATGATGACGTTGGGAAGATGTTCCCGGAGTTTTACCACCGCGTCGATTCCGTCTTCGGCGTGTCGTACTTCGAAGCCCGCCCTTGCTAATCGCAGCGCCAGCATTTTCCGGATAGAAGGATCGTCATCCACCACCAACACACTATTAGCAGTAACCTCGCGCATAATATTCGCCTCCCCAGACCGTGAGGAAGAATCTCGGTCCGTAAACAACTGTATGTCGGGGCGACTTGATCGTCTGTAGCGGAAGAGACAAGCGAGTGTTCAATATCGCTCATTACATATGCAGATAACTTCATTGCAGATAACTATGAATGCAATGGTGCAAGAGATATGGAAATGCGAAGTATGTTTCGGATGTGAAGACCCATGCAGGTTGAGGCGCGATGAGAAGGGATCGAACTCTGCCGTACCCGGTTTCATATCGCCTTCCTCCTGGTCGTCCTACGGGGAGTTGTGAAATAGCTTCTAATCATTCAAAATCACGCTCATCAGGCCATTATTAACAGTCAATGTGGCGTTGTGCGAATAGTGGATAAAACCCAGTGTCCGCCACTTGTTCATGAAATAGCTGATCCGCGACCGTGTGGTGCCGACCATTTGTGCCAGGTGGGTCTGGCTGATTGCGGGATTGACCGTTTCGGCTCTGCTCTCCCTGCCAAAGTGCGCCAGCAATAAAAGAATACGGGCCAGGCGCTTTTCGCTGGAGTTGAAAAGCTGGTCGACCAGATCCTCTTCATAGCGGTTATTGCGCTTAAGCAGGTGCTTCGCGAACATTTCCGCGATTCCGGGCTGCTCATGCAGAAGAACCTGCATGAGAGATTTGTCAATTTTGTAGATGGTGCAATCGCTCACGGTGATAGCCGTAGACATGCGCACTAGCTGACCCACCAGGACGCCCTCACCGAAGAACTCGTTGTCATCCACCATGCTGACAATCGCTTGCTTGCCCAGATTTGAGGTTACGCCGATCCTCACCCTGCCATGTTGGAGGTAATATACGGAGGTGGCAGGGTCACGTTGCTTGAAAATAGTATGTCCGGGGCTGCATTCGGCAACAGTTTTTCCGGGCGACAATCCTGCGAGGAACGTTGCCCAATCGACCGCGGGAGGCTGTGCGTTCGGGAGGGCGGGCGCTGAAGAAAGGGGGACGCTGATGTCTCACATGTGCCTGGGACTGGGGAGCCCGCGGAGGGGATTGCGGCGGTTCATGATACAATATCAATTAGCGAAGGCTGGAACTCCGGCCTGGAACTTTTTCCATGCTTAAAATCATGGATGATCCGGCGTACGGGTCCAGTCGCTAAGGGTGTGGATAGGTTACGGACTTTAGCTCTGGCAACGTTAGAGAATTTCCATCTTGCCGCAGAGTTACGCTAGGCTGCGCATCCGAGACTCTTCACGACCAGTGAAGAGTTGGGAGAAAGCGTCATCGCTCCCCGAGCAATGATGCTGACCTCTTAGCCATCGTTGCCGTGGGAAACATGCCGGAATCCGTCATTCACTGGCGGAGTACGACCGGCCCTCCTGTCGTTAAGGGGCTGACTCGAATTAGTCGGCCCTTAAACCCTTCCGGGTAATTTAAATCGGCGGTCAGTATCCCCAAGGGGTGTGTCCATTTTTTGGTCGTCACCATCGTGCCGTGGTTAACCTGCGAAGCTAACTCGAACGAGTCCATGGCGCGACGCACGCCGGGGAGACCCAAGCCCAGGCCACCTGGACTAGCCGTCCTGTAGTGCCCGTGCCACGCACTCTATCCCCGAGCCCGCGTCTCGCGCCACCGCCATAATTCCGTCTCTGCCCCCTTCGTGCACGGTCTTCGTGCTTCGCGGCGGGAGCAGATCCT
>CAWFMJ010000042.1:0-6109 GCA_963816715.1 uncultured delta proteobacterium | reverse complement strand
TGCGCCCGAGACCCGGCCGTTCCCCGAGCATCACGTACCCGTCTATCACCATCTCCTCCGGCGTTTCATCCAACTGTTCGAGGAGCCGAAGAATACAGGGAAGCTCACGCCGGTAAAACTGCCCCGAAACATAGGGCGAAACCCCGTCTACGACCGTCGTGCGCTCTTCGGCCGCTTCCTCATCGCGGTACTCTCCGAAAAGCACGGCCGCGGCGAAGGCGCATTCGTTTCCAAAATAGTGGACGTCAAAAGCTGCAATCATTTCTTGCATCCCGCGACCGAAAACCGACTGAACCGGGGAAACCGGCTGCCGGCAGCGAGCAGTCCAGAGTATACACCAAAACGACTCAGAAGCGATGGCCGTCGAATGGGGAGTCGCCTTCATTTGTTTCCGGAAGACGACGATCGGGGGATTAGGGATTCGATGATCTTCAGGGGAAGTTTCAGGATTCGTTCTCCCATGCCGAGTAACTGCTCGCCCACGGCCGAAGGAGGCAAAGGCGTGACGTCAGGCCGTTCCAGGTCTCCCGAGAGGCGGACGGGTATTGCCAGCAGCCTTCCCGCCATGACATACCGGAAAACGGGGATGAGTTTGATTATCCGGCCTAGGGTCGTAAAAGGCACCACCAATACCAGTGCATCGATCTTCTTGCCGACCGGGTCAATGGCGCCTTGCCAGATCAAGTTGGCCGAAGGGGCGTCCAATACCCCTTCCTTGATAGTAACTTTCTCTCCTTCGATCTGCAATTTCGCTTCCGCAAAATCATAGGCGAACCCATTTTTCATCAGGTCAGGAATAGCATAGATCACGCTCAGACCGGCAATTTCAAAAATCTTCGCCAGGGTGGTAAACCGGTACACCCGCCCCTTCATTGCGGAGAAGTTCACTTCTCCGCGCAAGGAGCGCACCAGTTCTTCTCCTGTCTTTCCTTTGGCTCTGATCTCGCCGTTTAGGGCATAGACGCCGGTGAAGTCTTTGTCGTTGAAAAGACAAACCAATGAGGACGTCACCTCCTGGATTTCCGACGCCAACACGAAATCGAAGTCCCACCGAGCGCCGTCATACTCAATCCTTCCCGGCGTGTCTATGCCGCAAATCTCCGCCTGTTTCACAAGGGCATGCACCCGGCCGCGATCCACCGAGACGTCGACCCGCACGGGCCTCCAAAGACGGGCGCCGTAGCTCACGTACTCCGGCGTGACGCGCACCGTTCCCCGAAGCGGCAAGCGACGCAACGTCTCGCCGACGTCCCCGCCGCGGGCTTGGGCAGCTATCCGCTCCAGGTCGAGACCTCCCGTCGACAGGTCGCCGTCGAGAAGAAAGACGTCTCCATTGGCGATGACTTCGCCGCTGGCGCTCGCCGATTGCCCCAGAGCAGTGAAATCCGATCTCACCGAAACGCTCTTTCCCTTTGCCGCCACATGAAACGCCGCTATCTTCACCGCTGTTTGGGCAATTCCTGAGAATTCGAGCCCCTCGCCTTCGAGATTTCCTCTGGCAATCGGAGCCAAAGGCTTGTCGGGGATTATATGGGCCTCGATATCCCCCTTGATGAATCCGGTGAGCAATCGCCCTCTTGCGAGGAGGGCGTCGAGCGTTTTTGCAGCAAGATTCCCCCTGAAAGCGCAGTCGATTCCCCTCTCCCGGACGGTAAAGAGCAGGGAAGCTTGTGATGCGGCATCGCGGATCACCAGAGGGTTGATCGCCAATTCGCCGGAACGGGAGAGCACGCCTACTGAGACATGGGGCCCCTTTTGCACTTTCAAATCGCCAAAAAAGGAGGTTTCTCCGCCTTTTTCCCACCTCAAGCGACCTGTGGATATGGAGACGGGCGTGAGGATGCGGAGGTACGCGGGCAAATGGATGAAACTAAAAACCGACTCCGCCGATTCGGCTCCCATTTCGCCCTCGAACGTCGCATCGACCCGGTTTGTTCCCTCAAGATAGCGGTCTGCGTCGCCGGACGCGGTCAGCGAGGCGTCGAGGCAGCGCGCCTGCAGCTTGGTGAAGGAAAGCCTCTCCTGCGAGGCATCGAACCTGCCTGCCCTTGCTTCCACCGGTCCCGGCAAACCGACCGGCTGCACCGTAACGTTCTCCACTGCCCCGGTCATCCGAAATTGCCATTGTCGCGGCTCAAGAACGGGACCGTTCATGATCAGCGTCTCGACCTTGACCTCCCCAAGGGCCGGTCCGATCTTTTCGAAATGATCCCTGACCTGCGGCATCGAACTCAGCCACTGCGATATTTCCCCCAGTGATGCGGCGGCCGCCATGGAACGAATGGCGAGGTACGGCTCGGGATCGGGCGTGAACTGGGCCGAAAGGTTCGAAAAAGATGTCTCTCCAGTTCTTCCCGAAAGATTCTGGACCGTTATCTTCTGCCGCCCGGCCTTCTCGTAATGGAAGGTCCCGCCCTCAATGTCGAAGGGGTGAGGATACCGATCGTAGGTCGCGTGAAGCTTGAAAGAAGAGGCGTCAACGAAGATCCGCTCAGGCGCTCCGGACCCTTCCAGGCAATCATAAACCACCCGGCCGACAGCTCTTCCGCTGGCCGACCGCACCATCCCCATTTCTCTGACAAATACGGGATTATCGTCCGCGAGACGCGTGAGAGAGAAAGGGAGATGCGAGACATCGGCACTGAGCGTGATATCGATATGGAGAGGAGGATCATGCCCCAAGCCTACCCGCACTTCCCCCTTCGTCGCCAGACTTGCCCCCATCCGCCCGGAGAGACCCGTCCCTTCAAGAAAGCCTCGGGCAATCCGTGCACGCCCCTTGATCCCCTCCACGGGAAGACCTATTTTCGGCGCTATGATGCCGGCATTCTCGACGTTTCCAAAGGCGACTATGTTTTCCTTTTTGACCATCTCGCGGAGCGAGCCCCCTTCAGCCTTCAAGGTCGCCCCGAAAACCCTTCCCGCCCTCACGATCCCGAACACCTTCCGCACGTCCGGATCGTCCGGGGCAAAAAAGAGAATGGCGCTGCGGACGCCCGCGACATCGGCCTCCAACGCTTTGACCTCGCCGGCCGCATGGGATGAAGGGCCCAGGGCCAACCGCCCGGACATCTTGAAAGCCGGAGAAAGGCTGTCGAGGTCGGAAACATCGATGACGGTCTTTTCGTCCTCCCTACGGAAGGCGCCTTTCACCCGGACCTGACCTATCTTCAACGTCTCACTCCCTTTGCGGAACGTCGCGTGATCCGCCCTTCCCTCCGCTTCGCCCGAAAGAACACGCACTCCATCCGCCCTCAAATTGACGGTCGCGTCCCCCTTCACGTTCTCCAGCCGGGGTTGGAGACGGGGGAAAAAGATGCGGGCCACCGAATCCGCCTCGAAGCCGGCGAGCTCCAGCCTCGCCTCTCCCCTAAAGCCGGCCGGCGCAAGGGAACCCCTGAGCGAAGCATGGCTCCAGATGTTCGACGCACAGGAAACCGAGACGCGGACGCTTTTCTCCCCGAGCTCCAACCTGCCGCCGATATGAGTGAAAAAGAAGAGAGGTTGATTTCCCCTGAAAAGCGCCAAACGTCCTTCCTCCACCACGACAAGACCCGGGACGCGGGCGCTCAGCCGGGAAATAGCCCGTCCGGTCGACTCTTCGATGGACTTCAGAGAGAGCTGTTGAAAGGACGCCGCCCCAAACTCCGGGGGCAAATCCATACGGACGTCGGCGGTTTTGATTTGGATGCGGGCCGGGACCACTTTGCCCGAAAAGAGGGGCAGCATCCTGGGGTAAACGGTGAACGAGCCAATAGCGCCTGAGGCAGGGCCCGAGATCGTCACGTTGATCACCGCTACCGAAGGGCGGGGAAGAAGCGAGACCCTGATTTCCCCTACCCCTACCGAGGCGCCGGCGCTCCTCGATAAGGCCTCGACAACGCGCGCCCTGACGATCTCAAGGTTCGCGAAAGCCGGCAGAATGAGAAGGCAGACCACGAAAAAGATCAAGACAACTGCAACGCCTATCGCGACTTTCGGGGCTCTCCTCATCTCTCTTTCCTTCGACTTCAGGAAGCGGAAATCTTCAAATATCTGCCGGGTTCTTTCCTACATTGTCAAGAAGGACGTCACGATCGGGACGGGCAGGATTGCCGGCCATATCAGACCCGATGCGGCCGTGCGTCGCGCCTAAGTGAAGGCAAAGCCTCTCATCGCAGGCTCCTCCTTCGCCTATACTCAGGCACGATGAGGCGAGGGTTCAAGAAATGCGCTCTACCTCTTTTCGAAGTAGTAGTAAATGCGATGCTTATCTCTCGTAATCTGAACCAGTCTGAAGTACCCGGCTATTTCCGCGTACGTCGAGGTAAAGCTCGTCCCCGTCTGAAAACACTGCATTGGCGTATCAGGTTTTGCGCATGTTTTTGTCGAGCAGACGAGAACCTGCGGAATAGCAGACAGAAGACCCCTGGTCCAGGGAGGCGACGTCGTCTCCGGCTTTGGGACGCTTTGAGCGAACAGCATCGTAGGAAAAAGGATCAATAGAATGCTTACCCACTTCATTCTTCATCTCCGTTCAGAGTTTTGAAAAGCCCGGCGTGTGCGGCAGTATTACAGGGGCAGATGTGCAAAATGATCGCCGGTCTCCCCGCCTCGGTCAAGGCAGCGCCGAAGAATGTTCGGAACGGCCTTGGAGCGCCCTCAAAAGGGCGGGCAAATTAAGTCTAACACAATTAGACCATGGCCACAAGCCGACAAATCGCGCATTACTCTTGAAAAAGCTTTTCGGCTGTGCTATTTTCTTGACCGGACGGGACAGCATCCCGCGCAAAAAACCATGTGGGGCTGTAGCTCAGCTGGGAGAGCGCATGACTGGCAGTCATGAGGCCGAGGGTTCGATCCCCTTCAGCTCCACCAATTCCACTCCCTGACCAATCGCAATACACCGCCCCGAGAATTGTTATAAGGACGTAGTGCCTTGTCTTCTCCCTGCATCCTTCCTTGTGGCAAGAATCCCTTACGGAATCTGCTTCTTCTTAACCGCTCGCGGACCACAGGCGCCGCAGCGGCGGAATAGTCTTTGATGGCGAATGCCTTAGTATTTTCCTTGACATCCATAGACTGATGTATAACAATAAGGCACACTTTTGCGATTATTCGACCCCGCTGCGGCGCCGCGAAGACCGGGGGCGCCGGTCATGACATGGGTTTTGTCCGCTGTCTCCAGTGAGGGGAAGGAATGGATCTGAAGATTCTGCCGCTTGCCGTTCGACCGCGGACCAGGTTTGCGTTCGTTCGTGCAGTTCGAAGGGAAAGGCATGATTCACCGATGGAGCGTATTTCTTTGGCTCTTCGTCGCGTTTGCTGTGTTCACGGCGTCGCCCGCATTTTGCGACAGCGCTTTTGAGAGGGGGATCAAAGAATTCTTGCAGGAGAACTACGAAGAGGCCCTCGAGTCTTTTCTTGAAGCCAGGTCGCTCGAGCCTCAGTCCCCCAAGGTTGCATATTTCCTCGGCGTCACGTACAAACGGATGGAGAACTATGCGAAGGCGATACCCTGCCTCGAAGACTCGGTGACGTTTCAGCCGCGGATCAAGGAAGGACTGACCGAGCTATCCGACGCCCTTATTCAAACGAACCAAATAGGCGAAGCAATGAAGTGGATCGCAGCCGGTGAAAAGGAGGGGGTGCGGTCCGGAAAACTCGAATTTCTCAAGGGAATTGCGCTCTACAAGCAAAAGAGCTACGCCGAGGCAATAGAATGTTTCGAGGAGGCAAAGAAGACCGACCCCGAAATGAGGCAGGCAGCCGATTTTGAGATCGCGAATGTCTACGTCCTTTTGCGGAAGTGGAAACAGGCCTTGCTGCAGTTAAAAGAGGTGGTCAGCGCCGATCCGAGCGCCGAGTATGCTGTTTCCGCGAAGCAGTATGAAAGCCAGATATCCCAAAAGATCGAGCAGGAAGTCCCCTTCAGGTTTGTCGCCGACTTTGGCTACAAGTACGATACCAATGTACCTATAGCGCCCAATTCCGGCATTGGCTCCGAACTCACCTCCGGCCAACGGGATTCCGCCCTCACTGCTTCAGTAAGGGCGGTCTATACGGCGCCTTTTTCTTATCGGGGCCCTTTCAATTTCTCGGTCAACTACGGTGCAACGGCCGATCGCTA
>CAWFMJ010000041.1:0-23283 GCA_963816715.1 uncultured delta proteobacterium | reverse complement strand
GGCCGCGGTCCACTACGGAAGAGCTAAGGCCCTCGATTCCGTTTCGATGTGCCTTGAAGAGGGGAAAGCGCTTGCCGTCCTGGGGCCAACGGCGCGGGCAAGACGACGCTCCTGAGGGCCGTCTCGGGCCTCAAACCGCTTACCTCGGGCGAGATTTGGTTTGAAAACAAGAGGATCGACGGGTTGAAAGCGACCGACATCGTAAGGCTGGGCGTTGTTCATGTGCCGGAGGGCCGCAGGCTTTTTCCGGACTTATCCGTTTTGAACAATCTGAAGCTTGGCGCCACCCTGCGAAAGGATAAGGCCGAGATAAAGGCCGATTTCCGAAAAGTCTTCACCTACTTCCCTATTTTGGAAAGGAGACTCGACCAGAAAGCGAGAACCCTCAGCGGCGGGGAACAACAGATGCTGGCCATCGGCCGGGCCCTCATGGCGAGACCGAAGCTCTTGCTCATGGACGAACCATCCCTGGGACTGGCGCCGAAAGTCGTCTACGAGCTGGGTGTGATCATCGACGACATAAGAAAGCAAGAGGGGATGAGCATCCTTCTCGTGGAACAAAATCTCGGGCTGGCTCGCCAGATAGCGGATAGAGGCTATCTGCTGCAACTCGGCAGTCTGGCGTCGGAAGGCGACATCGGAGATCTTGAGAAGAGCGACGTAGTAAAAAGAGCTTACCTCGGAGGAAACCGACGCCGGCGGCAAGCTGCCGAACAACAACCTTAGAAAAACTCGCCAGCGCCAAGCGCCGCGTAAGCAAAGACGCTGAGCAACGGAACAGCGTGGGCCGTTCTCATGAGGCGTTGTCCCGGTTACTTCGGCGAGGTGAAAAAGGCGGCCGTTATGCCGCCGATAAGAAATTGGACGGCCACCGAGAGCAGCATAAGCCCCATAATCCGAATGGCGACCGTAGTGCCCGTCTTTCCCAGGTATCTGATGATCTTGCCGGCTCTCACCAGGATGACGTAGGAAATGAAAAAGACTATGAAGATAGTCAGAACCAGGATCATCCGGTGCAGCAGGGTGCCTGCCGTCCCGTAGAGGACAATGCCGGTGGTAAGCGTGCCGGGCCCCGTTATGAGGGGGATGCCGAGGGGCATGACGCTGATTTCGTCCCTCTCTTCGTAATGCTTCTCCTCGCCGGATTGCGTCTGCGTTTTTCTCCCGTACAACATTTCGATAGAAACTATTCCCAGCAGTATGCCGCCTGCCATCCTGAATGAATAGATCTCTATGCCGAGGAGCTTGAAGAAGAGATTTCCCGTCAGCGTCACCACAAGGAGCGCGACGCCCCCCACAACATGCGCTTTCCTGATGATCGTCTTCTTTTCGTCCTCGTTATACTTCTGAAGAAGCGTCGAAAAAACGGCCGCATTCCCTATCGCATTGACGATCACGAACAGAGAGACGAAAGACCGTATGAAGAACGAAAGTGCAGCCGGCGCCGATCCGCCCAGATTCATCCTATCTCACACCTCATCAGTAAGTATGGTCGAAGCTTTCTTTTATTGCAAGAAATTGTCGGCGGTTGCTGTAGAATCGGTACGTAAACGAGGGCCTGCAACGCAAACAAGAAATGTGTCCGCCGTTTTGCCGCCCATTGGTAAAACGGCCCTTGATGCCAGAGCGCGAGGAACATGAGCCTGGCACAGAAGAAGACAAAGGCCGGAGGAAATTTCGATGGATTTCGCCGTGATCGGCGGTGTCCCGAGCCGGAGCATACTCTGTTGTATGTGAGGACTCGGGACACCGCCGAGACAGGCGAAAGACGCGAAATTAACCCGGCCGTTTAAGACTAGGTGGTCTTCATGTTGATCAGGGTCTGCATTATCTCGTCCGTCGTCGTAATCACCTTCGAGTTCGCCTCGTAGCCGCTCTGGGCCACGATCATCTCCGAAAACTGCGTGGCAAGGTCGACGTTCGATTCCTCGAGCGAATTCGCATTGATCTTCCCCATGCCGCCCGAACCCGGCGCAGACGTATAGGCAACGCCCGAGGCGAGGGTGGCGGAGTAGAGATTGCCCCCGTCCCTTTCTAACCCCTGTGAATTGCTGAAATTCGCAAGGTCGAGCTGGTAGAGTTTCAGGATCTGACCGTTGTCGTAAGTACCGGAGATGACTCCCGTAGAGCTCACGCTGATGCTCTGGAGGACGCCCGGCGGGTAGCCGTCCTGGCTCTGATAGACAGTATTCGAGGAGGATGAATATTGGGTGGTAGACCCTTCTCCCGAACCGGATCCCATCACGAGGTTGATCGATTGCCCTGCCTCGGCGCCCGCGAAGTTAAAGGTCATCGACTGGGCCTGGCCTCCCGAAGTCAGTACGCCGTTGGCGTTAAAAGTCATCGTGCCGCTGCCGCCGGAAGTGATCGTATCCCCGCTTTGAGGCACGACGTTCCAGCTCCACGTGGAAGTCTGGGATGACGAGTCATAACCTGTTTTGTTGAAATAGACCGTGACCACGTGGCCCGTGCCGAGGGAGTCATAAACGGTCATGGAAGAAGAATAATTGGATGTGGAGCTCGGAGAACTCGAATTGAAGCCGCTCATGGTAAAAGCTGTTGTATCCCCCGTCGTAAGGGTACTCGACATGGTCAGGTCGAGGCCCGTATCCACCGTGCCGTCGGCGCTTTTTAAGTCCGTCACCGTGCCGCCGCTGGCTACCGTGAAGGTGACGGCAGTGCCGCTGGGAAGGGTGATCGTGCAGTTATATTCGACCGTGGAACCGACCGTCGTCGTCGTTCCCACGGTAAGGGTGTAGGAGCCGGTCGCAGGATAGGTGTTGGTGTATGCCCCCACGTTTGCCACGTCGCTGCCGCTCGTCACGCTGTATGAACCCACCCAGTTCGAACTCGAATCGAGGTTGACTACCATGTCCATGCTCGCGGTCTGCTTCGGCTCGCTCGGTTGCTGGGATATAACGATGTTGCCGTCGACGCCGAAAGCCGTGCCCGTTGCCTGGTCTATGGCTTTTCCCTGCACATAGTCGCCCGCGCTGTCGATCAGGTCCCCGTTCTTGTCAAGAGAGAAGCTGCCGGCCCTGGTGTAGTAGTTGGTGTTGTCCCCCGACTTCTTCACGATAAAGAACCCTTGTCCGCCTATGGCAAGGTCCGTGGAGGAATTCGTCGTCTCGAAGGATGCCTGGGAAAAATCGGTGCTCACCGACTGGAGCGCCGAGCCCCTGCCTACCTGGGAGGTCCCGCTCGAGCCCACAATCGTCTGGTAGAGCACGTCCTGGAACTGGGCGGTCTGTGATTTGTACCCGACGGTATTGACGTTCGATACGTTGTTGCTGATGACGTCGAGCGCCTCGGAATTCGACAAAAGACCGCTGATGCCGGAATAAAGCGAGCTTAGCATGATTCCTCCCCCTTCTTCATTTGATTATTTGTTCCACGTCGCTCGTCAGATACGTGGTCCCGTCCGAGGCGACGAGAGACGCACCCGCGGTGGTGGATTGGACACCCGAGATGTACCGGTAAACGCCGTAGTCGCAGGTCGACGAAACACCGTTCGTGACGCTCGTTGCGCTGACAATCGAGTAAGTTCCGTCGGTGTCGTTGAACACCCCGGAATCACTCGAGGTGAAGGTCTTCGTCACCTCTGTGCCCGACGAATTCTTCAACGTCAGGGTGAGGGAGTCGTACGTGCTGCTGCTCGGCGACAGGACAACCTCGTCTCCGACCGAGATCGTTGCGCCGCTCACTTTCATATAATCCCCGATCGCGGACGTCAACTGTCCCATGGCGCCCGAGTTCATGGCGCTCGCCACGTTATCGAGGTCAGTCTGCATGTTCGTTATCGCCTGCACGCTCGTGAGCTGGCACATCTCGGTCACGAACTCATTGGTATCCGTAGGACTCAAGGGGTCCTGGTTCTTAAGCTGGGTGATCAGGATCTGCAAGAAGTCATTCTGACTCAACGCGCTGGAAGTAGAGCTGGAAGAAGTAGTGGAAGACGTAGTAGCGCTTGTTGCGGAACCTACCGTTGACATGCGACCCCCCTTTGAGTTCCTTTAGGCTATTGCTTCAAGGAACGTACGAAAACTATCGTTCGTCTGCTTTCGGGAACCGGACGTCCTTTCCTCCGTCCCCCTTCTTTCTCTTCTCTCGGGCGTCCCCGACGCATTCGGGTCGATTACCAGATCGGCGTATATATCCTTGCTTTCCAGGCGACCGATTATGGCATCCCGCTGGGACTGAAGCAGGTCGATCATCCCCTGGTTCGACGCCTTGACTTCCACGGTGACGCTGCTGCCGAGATCCTTCAGGCCGAGCACAAGACTTCCTTCGCTGCCTACCGTCAGCCTGACGGTCAGATCATTGGCGCCCATTCTGTTCCCGACTTGTTCGAGCGCCTTATCGAACCTCTCGATAGCGGCCGCCGAGTTGTTCATCGAGGACCCCTCCTGCGGCTGAGACGTTCTGTCGGCGACAGTCGCGTTCGCGTCGACCCCCACCGGCCAGGTCTGCCTGCTCGAAAACTTTTCCTTTCCGGCAACCCCGCTCGCCCCCTTGTCCGTGTCCTGACTCTTGAGAAGGGGCGTCAGATCGGCGACGACGGCCGAAGCGGCATTCGCTTGTCCATCCCGGGTCGTATTAGCGCCGCCGTCTTCCGTCGTCGGTCCCATTCCTTCCCGATAGGCATGGGCTCCGTTGCCTCCGATTACCGTAACGGTAAGGGTCTGGTCCCCGGCTGCCGGTTGTGCGGCCGGGGTCAGCGCCGCCTGAGCGCGAGCCGCTTTTTCCGAGCCGGCGGAGACTTCTTTGCCTGCGTTGAAGAGACGCGCCGCGAGCGACTGCACTTCAGCCGGCGACAACGCTCCCGTTGTCTGTTCTTGCCGGAGGTTGCTCTGACGTACGGACTCAGCATTTATCTGCCGTTCTGCGCTGCTGTCGGCAAGCCGCGCCGCGACCGATTGACCGCCGTCCTCTGTTGCTGCGGTTCCTTGCACCCCGGTTGCCGTCTCAAGACCGGAGAAGAGCAGAACCGCCAAAGAACTCAGGAGGTCCTGGTTGTTCATCTGGGATAGGCCCGTCGATGAGTCGTTGGAGGAAGACGTCTTTCCCTGGCTCGAAGCGGATACGGCGCTGTCCTCTGCGCCGGCAAGGGATGCATCCAACGAGTTTCCGGAAACCGATGACTCAGCGCTCGTCCGGGTGTTTGCTCCGGCATCCTTCAGCATCGCGAGGGCCAGAAGACCCGCGACGAGGTCTTGCAGTTCCTGGTCGGTCTTGTTGGCCGCGCTGTTCGTCTTTCCCTTGTTCTCTGTTTGATTTGCGGAAGTGCCGCTGCTCTTTCCCGCGGCTGCCTGCTGGGACAGGATTTTCTCTTTCTCCAGAAGGAGCGACTCCATGCTGACCGTGCCTTCGTACGCCGTCGCCGGCGTGGCATCCGACGAAGCAACCGCCTCCGTGGTTTGTTCGGACGAGGTTTCTTTCTGTCCCAGGAGCGTCGAAAGCAGGGTCGCAAGATCGAGAGAGCCATTGGATTGCGCGCCTCCCGCCGTCTTTCCGGCGGTTGTTTGCATCAACAGGCTGAAATCGCTCTGAGCCACCCACGCCGCAGTCGCTTCTGTCTGCACCGAACCGGCCTTCTCATCGGTTTGTCCGGACGAGGTTTCTTTTTTCTGCAGAAGCGTCGAAAGGAGGGTCGCAAGATCGAGAGAGCCATTGGATTGCGCGCCTCCCGCATCTGCCTGGACGTCCTGATCCTCGTCAGACGTTGCGTTTTTCCCCATTGCCCGGCTAAGGTAGGAGCCAAAGCCCGTATTGCCCGAGAGGGCCGAGGTCCGCTTGAAGTCGGCGCTGCCTGCCGTTAAATCCGCCGTTCCGCTTGTCATGAGGTTGGATATCATCCGTGGCATGAAGGACCTTAATCAAGAACCGTGCCACGGACCTAAGGGGACAACTTATTTGAAATTATTAGTGAAATGAAAGGAAGGAAAGATTTGGGGGCCAAGGAGAGAGAAAAATCTTCCTATCTGGAAGAATTTTCCACTCCTCCTTTTCCCATCTCTAAAGCGCCCCCTCTCCGGGAGGCCAGCTCGTCCATGACTTTCTGCTCTTTCTTCCGGTCGAGCAATCTTGCAGCCTGAAAGTCTTTTAGTCTCAGCTTCTCGAACATCTTCAACTCCGCGGCGAGACCTGCCAGCTCTTTTCTCAGAATCCCGACGCGCACGTCTGTTTTCTTCTTCTCTTCCCTCATTGCCTTCTTCCTACTGTCAAGAAAGGCAAGATGTCCCATGAGCAAAGAAAATTCCTCTCCCGTCAGGCTTCGGCCGACCATGCCCTCGTACCGCTCGGCCGTCTCCTTTTCCACGTCGGCAATCCCCTGCCTCAAGGCCGCGACGGCGGCAACCGTCATTTCCAGTTCCTGCCGCTTGTGCTCCAGCAGCTTCTCTTTGACCTCCGCCAGCCTCCTGAAGCGAAATCTAAACATAGAAGAGTATCTTCATGCTGTTGATCGTTTCTTCGAGGGTGGCCCTTTCTTCGCTCTTCTGGGTCAGGAAGAGTTTTACTTTATCCATCATGGAGATCGCATAGTCGATTCTTTTGTTGCTGCCGGCCGCGTAGGCCCCGATGTTGATCAGGTCCTCCGCCCTTTCGTACTCGGCCAACACCTCAATGATCCTGCCGGCAAGCTCCGTCTGCTCCCGGGTGACGATGTCCTTCATTACCCTGCTGATGCTCTTGAGCACGTCCACGGCCGGATAGTGGTTTCCGTTTGCCAGCTTTCGGGAAAGCACGATGTGGCCGTCGAGGATGGAGCGAGCGGAGTCGGCTATGGGGTCTTCAAGATCGTCCCCCTCAACCAGGACCGTATAGATGGCCGTCATCGCGCCGTCCCCTTCCCCGTTTCCCGCCCTTTCGAGGAGTTTCGCAAGCAAGGAAAAAACGCTCGGCGGATACCCCTTTGTCGTCGGCGGCTCCCCTATGGCAAGACCGATCTCCCGCTGCGCCATGGCAAATCGCGTCAGCGAGTCCATAAGCAGCAGCACATCATTCCCTTTGTCCCTGAAATACTCGGCTATGGCGATGGTAAGAAAGGCAGCTCTCACCCTGATGAGGGGCGGTTGATCCGATGTCGCCACGATGACCACGGAATGCTTGATTCCCTCTCCCAGGTCCTTCTCTATGAACTCCCGAACCTCCCTGCCTCGTTCGCCGATCAGCCCAATAACGTTTACCTTCGCCTCCGTGTGTCGCGCAACCATGCCGAGGAGCACGCTTTTCCCTACGCCCGATCCGGCGAAGATACCCATCCTCTGCCCCCTGCCGCAGGTGAGAAGACCGTTGAGGCTCCTCACCCCAAGGTCGAGGGGCTTCGTGATGCGGCGCTTTTTCATGGGGTTCGCGGTATCCTGATGAATAGGCACGCATTCCCGGCAGTTCAGCGGCCCTTTGCCATCCATGGGATAGCCCAGGCCGTCGATAACCCGGCCCAGAATGGAGTCGCCCACTGACGCGTTCACCATCTGTTTTCTGGAGAGTATACGGGAGCCTATGCCTATGCCCCGAAGGTCCCCGAGGGGCATGAGCATGGTTTTTCCGTCCCTGAAGCCGACGACTTCCGCATGTATGGGCGGAGACTCATCGAGGGGGTATATCAGCGCCGAGTCGCCTACCGAAGAGAGGGGTCCTCTGCCTTCAACCACAAGGCCCACAACCTGATTCACCCTTCCGCATATCCGGTAAGGGTAGAGACGCGCCAGTCTCTCCGTCGCTTCGAGGAGAAACGGCTCACTCGCTGCCATTGGTCAGCGCCCTTTTCAGTTCTTCAATCTGCGAGCTGATCTTGCCGTCAATGTCTCCTACCCGCGTCTCCACAACAAAACCCGGCTCTTTCAATCCGTCGTCGGCGATCACTCTGACGCGTTCGTTGCGAACGGACTCCACATAGGGCATGTCCTCCGATCTCACCCTCACGACAAGTTCGCCGTTCTCCTCGCACCGCTCCATGGCCTTTTTTATCATCGACGCCAGAATTTCCCGGTGCGTCTCGCATTCATTGAGGATTACCGCCTCGGCCGCTTTCAGGGCAAGGTCAACTGCAAACGCCTCGTACTTTCCTTCCAGGGCGACCTTGAAATCCGTCAACTCTTCGATGTATCGCTCCAGCCTTTTCGCTACCGTCTCGACGCGACGCATGCCCATATCGCGACCAGCTTTTTCGCCCTCTGCGTAGGCATCCTCGAAGGCTTTTCTGGCGAGGTCCTCAATGCTTGGCGCGGGCGCTTCCGGTTGTTCCAATTGCTCCGAAGGTTCCAAAGGCTCGGACGGTTCGGCAGGCTCTGCCCGCTCCGAAGGCTCTGCGGACTCTGCCTGCTCCGTCGGCTCCTCAGATTCGGACGGCTCGCAGCTCTCGT
This sequence comes from uncultured delta proteobacterium, assembly GCA_963816715.1. Lineage (GTDB taxonomy): Bacteria > Desulfobacterota > Syntrophorhabdia > Syntrophorhabdales > WCHB1-27 > BOG-1155. Next base: position 14,917 of record CAWFMJ010000041.1, on the reverse strand, counting down.
CCTCGGAGGCCGGGGGATGATAAAAGGAGATGAAAGGCGTCTCACGCCTTTCGCGCCCCTCACCGTCGTTCCCGTCAAGGTCGCCGAACATGAATGGCATAGAGACACTAGAGGAATCGCTCATCGCCTTTCGAAAGCACTATCTTACCCTCAGACTCCAGCTTCTTCGCGACCATAGCTATCTTTATCTGCGCCCGCTCGACATCGGAGACCCTGGCGGGACCCATGGCATCCAGATCTTCCTTCAGGATCGATGCCGCTCTTTCCGACATATTTTTGAAGATCTTCTCCTTGATTTCGTCGGAGGCGCCCTTCAGCGCCAACGCCACCTCCTCCGACGTAATCTCCTTGAGCAGCATCTGCATGCCGCGATCGTCGATCTTCAGGAGATCCTCGAAGGTAAACATGAGCTGCCGTATCCGCTCCGCGAGGGCGGCATCATCTTCCTCTATCTTTCCCAACAGCTCCGATTCGAGCTTTCTGTCCAACTGGTTGAGTATGCTCGCCACCATCTCCACGCCGCCGATCTGCTTGCCCTCGACTGCATTGGTCGCTTCCAACTGCTCCTTGAGGACGTTCTCCACATCCTCGATGATCTTCTTGTCGACCTTCTCCAGGTATGCCATCCGCGACAGGACGTCCCGGTGGATCTTCTCAGGCAGAAAAGTCACCAGATCGCGCGCTTTTCTCACATTCAGTATGGAAAGAACCAGGGCGATGGTCTGAGGGTGTTCCCCGCGCAACAGGTTTGCAAGCACTCTCGCATCGGCGCCGCGAAGGAAATCTCCCGGCATGCCCCTGCGGGACTCCATGTTCCCCATGAAAAGCTCGGCCTTCTCCGCGCCCAGGCTCTTTTCAATAAGCATTTTGAACTTCGATTCCCCGCCGACGAAGTTCTTTTTCCGGCCGTCGATCTTCTTCGCGAATTCCTCGTGCACCTTGGTTACGAGTTCGTTCGGTATGAGGCGCAGCTTCGCTATTTCCTGTCCGACCGCCTCTATCTCATCCTCTTCCAGGTCCTTGATCACTTCCTTGGAGAGGTCCTCATCCATGGTAAGGAGGAGTATTGCAGCCTTTTTTATTCCCGGAATGTCCGACGGAGAGTCCATTAGCCTCCCTCCTTAACCCACTCGCGTATAACCGAACCAACGAGAGCCGTATCCCTGAACGCCTCCGCCAGGGCCGGCTGGCCCTGGGCCGTCGGCTTCATCTGGCGCTGTTGCTGCTCCGCCTCGCTGCCGGGCGGTATGGCTGCCGCTTCAGGCCCGGACCCTTTCACGTACACGTCCTTCACTTTCTGGAGAGGAACAGCCTCCTCTTCCTTCTTCTGAGATCCTTTCAGGAAGGGTCTGAAGACGAAGAAGAAGACGCAGAGGGCCATGATCAGGTAGAAGGCGTACCTGCCGAGGTTGAGGATAAGCTCCTTGTTGCCGGGATTGTCAAAAATGCCCGTTTCCGGCACATCCTCGGCCTCGAACGGCATATTCAGCACTTCGATCTTGTCCCCCCGCTCGTCGTTCAGGCCCGCTGCCCGGAAGACCAGGGCTTTGATGTTGTTCAGCTCCTGCTGCGACCTGGGAACATATTTTAGCTGTTCTTTCCTGCCCACCATTACCTTCTCGTATTTTCCGTCGACGAGGACCGCCAGGGAGATGCGCTTGATATCGCCATAGGGCTCGATGATCTTTCTCACCGTCTTGCTCACTTCGTACTCAACCTGATTGTCTTCCCTCTCGCTCTGGTTGAGGTTCTGTTCTCCCGGCTGGGGAGGAATTCCAGCCCGTTGTTTGATCTTCTTTTCGGCTGCGATTGCCGTTGCCTCGGCACCGGGGACGCCGCTCGGCTTTCCCTTGGTGCTTACCGACTTCTCCGTGACTTTCTTCTGGCTTGACACTGCCGTTTTGTCCGGAGAGTATTCTTCCTCCGTCTTCTCTTCTTTCCGCAGGTTAAGGTCGACGCTCGCCCTCACCACGGACTTGCTGGTCACGAGGAAGGTCTGGAGCATCGACTGGACCGAATCCTCGATCTTCTTCTCCACGTTGCGCTGCACCTCGTATTCTTCGGTGGAGAGGCCAAAGCCGGAATTCGTTTCGCCGCTCTTGTGCAGGATCCTGCCCGCGGAATCGATGACTACCACGTTGTCGGCTTTGAGCCCTTCTATGCTGCCGGCCACAAGCTGGACGATGCCGTTTACCTCCTCCCGGGAGAGGTCTTTGCCCGGTTTCAGTTTGAGGAATATGGACGCCGTGGCCTCTTTTTCTTTTTCGGTAAAGAGGGTCTTTTCGGGTATGACGATATGGACCCGCGAGCCTTTGATTTCCGGCATCTGGTTGATGGTCCTTGTCAGCTCTCCCTGGATGGCCCTCTTGTAATTAATGTTCTGCATGAACTCGGTCATGCCGTAGTTGGTCTTGTCAAAAAGCTCCATACCGACGCCCGCGGAGCCGGGAAGCGAGTTTTGGGAGGCGAGGTTGAGCCTCACGTCGTACACTTTCTCCCTCGGCACTGAGATGACGGTCCCGTTTGCGCCCAGCTTGTAAGGGACCTTCTGCTCCTTCAGCTTCGCCACCACCATGGAAGCGTCTTCGGTGTCGAGGCCCGAAAAGAGGGTGGAATATTCTTCCTTCTGAATGAAAGAGAGGGCAATGGCCGAGCCGCCAACGATGCCCACGAGGAGCCCGAGATAAAGATAGAGCTTCTTCCTCGGCAGGGTCTTGAGATACGTCTTCAGGTTGGCGATAAACGCTTCCATCTACTTGGCCCTTATACGTTGATTTTCATTATTTCCTGATAGGCATCGATAATCTTGTTTCTTATCTGCATCATCATCTGAAAGCTCATGTCCGCCTTCTGGACCGAGATCATCGTGTTGTGGACGTCCTGGCTGTCCATTTTGGTCAACCTTTCCGTCTGCTCGGTCGCCTCCTTCTGGAGCTCGGAGACCTTGCTGATCGAATCTTTCAGTATCTCAGAGAAGGAAGAACTGCCCTTCGGCGCCTTTGCCTTGGCGCTTTCATCGAGTGCGAAATTGTCGAATGTGACCTTCTCCACTTTCATGTGACGTCTCCTACTGACCTATCTCCAGGGCTTTCTGAAACATCTGCTTCACATTCCCGGCAACCGTGACATTCGCTTCGTAGGCCCTCGTCGCGGCGATCATGTCGGACATCTCTTCCAAGGGGTTGACGTTCGGAAGCGCCACATAACCGTCCTGATCAGCGTGAGGATGACTGGGGTCGTAGATCTTCTCGAAAGGCCTTTGGCTGTCCACTATCTCCTCGACCTTCACCCCCTCCATCTTCTCCTCCAGCTTCTCCTTCAGCTTGGCGTCGAAGGGCGACTTTTCCGATACATCCGCGGTGGTAAAAACCACCTGCTTTTTCTTGAAAGGCCCTCCCTCGTCGGTCTTCGTCGTATTGACGTTCGCGAGGTTTGTCGCCACGGCCTCCATTCGCGTCCTCTGGGCTTTCATCCCCGATGAGCTTATCTTCAAAATCTCGAGCATATCCATTTTTTTCACCTATTCTTCCCTTCGCTTATCGCGTAGCGCAGCATCGAGAACTTTTTGTTGATCATCTGGATCAGGGAATTGTACTGCATGGTGTTCTCCGTCATCCGCACGACCTGATCTTCCATGCCCACCGTGTTGCCGTCTATGGCCGCTATCCCGTCCGCGTCTTCTTTCTCCGTGGTCTCGAAGTTTTCATTGCCGCTCGTGGCCTTTCTCAGCTCTGTTTTGAAGTCCAGCTCCTTTTCTTTGTAATTCGGGGTTTCGGCGTTGGCTATGTTGCTGGCAAGAACCCGCTGATAAAAGACCCGTACATCGAGCGCCTTTTCAATCAGGTCGATTACTCCCATCGCATCCTCCCTTAGGGAACCGCAACTCCTAAATCCCTATATTCCTTTATCTTGTTTCTCAGGGTGCGCGAGGTGATGCCCAGAACGCAAGCGGCTTTCGTCCGGTTCCCATTCATCGATTTCAGCGCATCGAGGATAAGCTTCATCTCCATCTCTCTCACCGAGCCCACGGCGTCCAGGGTTGCCCCGACGGGCGACGCCGCCTCATCGCAGGGGTCCTCGAGGTGCGCCGGCTTGATGACCGTGTAATCGGAGAGGATGCACGCACGGGCCACGGCGTTTTCCAGTTCCCGCACGTTCCCCTTCCAGCTCCTTCGCATGAGATATTCCATCGCCTCCTCGCTGATGCGCGTATCGGTCCCGCGAGCGTACTTCTTCAGCAAGTGGGCCGCAAGCTCGGGAATGTCCTCCCTTCTTTCCCGCAGGGGAGGGACGACTATCGGAAAAACGTTGAGCCGGTAGTAGAGGTCTTCCCGGAATTTTCCTTCCTGTACGATCTTGAGGAGGTTCCTGTTCGTCGTGGCGATCACTTTGACATCCACCTTTTTCGGATACTTGGAGCCTATGACCTCCACTTCCCTTTCCTGTAAAACTCTCAACAGCTTCGCCTGCAGCCGCAGGTCCATTTCCGTGACTTCGTCGAGCAGGATGGTTCCCTTGTCCGCAAGCTCGAATTTCCCCGGCTTCCTGGCCACTGCACCCGTAAAAGCGCCTTTCTCGTAACCGAACAGCTCGCTCTCCAGCAGGTTCTCCGGCAATGCGGCGCAGTTGACCGCCACAAAGGACATATCCCTGCGTTCGCCGTTTTCGTGGACGTACCGGGAGATCAGCTCCTTACCCACCCCGCTCTCGCCCATCAGCAGGACCGTCGCGTCCGTTCGCGCCACCGCCTTCGCCTTCAGGAGCACATCCTTCATTGCTTTGGACGAACAGACTATGTTCCCGCTGTCGATGCCGAGGGCGCGTTGCACCACTCCATAGAGCGTCTCCGTATCGAAAGGCTTTTGGATGTAATCGAAAGCGCCTTCTTTCATGGCATTTACGGCGTGCTCCACGGTGCCGTAAGCGGTAATGACAATGACCGGCAGGGAGCATTGCTCTCTCTTGAGGCGCCCGAGCAGGTCGATGCCATTGATGTAAGGCATCTTCACATCCGTGATCACCAGATCGGCGGCGCCCTTCTTGATCGATTCCAAAGCGGCCCGACCGTCTTCGGCAGCAGCCACATCGTAACCAGCCTTCAGGAGCGCCTCGCTCAAAGCCGACCTCATTTGATAATCGTCGTCGACAACCAGGATATTTTTCATGACCGCTCTTTCGGCAGGAAAACCGTAAAAGTAGACCCCCTGCCCTCCATGGATTCCACTTCAATGTACCCTTCATGGGCCTTCACAATGTTGTGCGCAATAAAGAGCCCCAAACCGACGCCCTTATCCTTTGTGGTAAAGAAGGGGTTGAAAATGTTCCTTCTTGTCTCCTCGCTCATGCCGGCGCCCGTGTCCGTAAAGCTTGCCAGCGCGTATCTCCCTTCTTCCCTGATGCAGACGCCTATATGTCCTTTATTTTCAATGGCTTCTATTGCGTTACTGATAAAATTCATCAACGACAGTTTGAGGAGGTCCGGATCAAACCATGTCTCCTCGTCGTAGGCGCTCTCAAAATCGATCGCGATGTTTCTAGCGTGAGCGGAAACACTCATGAAGTCGAGCGTCTCCTTGACGACCCTGGAAAGACGCGCCTTTCTTTGGACAATGGTCTTCGGACGGGTGTAGGAGAGCAAGTTGTTGATGATCCGGTCGATGGTGTTGACCCCGAAGATGACGGAATTGACATATTCTTTTTCCCTCGATCCCACATTGCCGTGCAGGATCATCGAGAGAAAAAGCTGCATGCTGCCCAGTGGGTTCTTGATCTCATGGGCGATCCTGGCCGCCATCTCCCCCATGGCCCTGAGCCTTTCATCCCTTTCGAAGCGTTCCTTCATTTTCTGCATTTCCGTCACGTCTTCGAAAACGATAACCTCTTTTCCCGGCACGCCGTTGGCAAGGTTGCTCTTTCTCCAACGAAAGAAACCCTTGCCGTTCTTTACTTCCCCCATTTCCCCGTTTGCGGGCTTGAGCCTTTCCGAGAAATCAGGCCAGCCGAACCGCTCGGCTTCCTTGTTGGTAAATAGCGTCGACTCCCCGTGCTGCACCACAACGCCCACAGGCAGGGAATTCAAGATGTTGTAAAAGCCTTGAGTCGACTTCTCCAACTCCTTGTTCTTTTCGTTTATCTCCTCCGTGAGCTGCTTTATCCGGTCCTCCAGCACCACATAATACGTGCTGAGAGAATCGGATGCCTTAACGAATTCCTGAAACGCGTTCCTGAGAAGTTGCTTTTCCACGGTTCCCATGACGCAAGACGAAGCAAAATGCATACCACCGGCGCCCCAAGGCGCAAAGCGCCCGCGAGGCAACGAAATGCAGCAATACAATCAACAAAACCGGAACCGCCCCCTCGTCAATCCTTTGACACAACTCCGGCCTATTCACCTCCGTCCCGGCGCCACCCATGCCGCTTCCGTATCTTCATGGCCCGCCCTTCTTGTGCCCTGCCATTTCAAACGCCAAAACCTCGGTCTGCCCCTTCCCTGCCTCCGCAACCCCGTCCTGCCGCCGTCCGTTCCCCCGCCGCGAGATTGGGCGTCGCCGCTCACCCTGCAGCCCGCGCGAAGCGCGGGCCAAAGGTCTCCCCCCCGCTTAGAGCTCGGAACTCGCGCCCAAGCTTCTTCTCGTCTCCCTGGCATCGGAAGCATAGAAACGTATGCTTCTCCATCGCATCTATCTTCCGGTTCTGCTCGGACAGCCTCGTCTACGCCCAAGAGCCGCAATTGTTTCGGTTCTAGTGGAAGCGGGCGCCGCTCCTTCCTACCTTGCAGGGTTCCCGAAGCGGCTCGTGCAATATCTCGCGGACAGGGGAACGGACGTCGGCATGACTCTCGCATAGGGTAGAAGAAAGCTCTTTTGGCTGTCTCTCCCACCTAGGTCGGGACCGGACAAGGGGGGGCATCTCCCTGTCGGCGCGTTGCGGGAGCGAGCCGATCCGCGAAACAATCGGGGGAAGTTTCAGTGCGCGCGACGGCGATAGACGTTGGTCAAAAGAAATGAGAGACCCGCACTGTTCGGGAAGCCGCCGGACTCGGCGGCTTTCGGGTCGCGCGCAGTGGAGCTTCGCCGTGCTATTTCTCTCGGTCGGAACGAGCGGAGCACAGCGCTGACAGGGAGATGCCCCCCCTTGTCCGCGTCCCGACCGGGGCATGGAAAGAAAAGAGAGGCGGGGGTAGGGGCGGAGAAGCAGAGGGGGTGGAAGGGGCGCGGCCAATAAGTAGGAGAAAAGTAGGTGTGGTCGACTATTCCGCGATGCCGAGGCGCTTCATCTTTTCGATCAGGGTCGTTCGATTCATGCTCAGAATCTGCGCCGCTTTGCTCTTCACCCCGTTTGTCTCGTTCAGCGCCTTCAGGATCAGGGTCTGCTCGAATTCCGACACAAGGGTGTCATACCCCCGGTTCAGGTCGATATTTCCGTTTGCCGGCTTTTGCTGGCTGTAGAATTTCTCCGGCAGGTCCTCGATGCCGATGCAGCCGGTTTTCTTGATTACCACGAGCCGCTCCACAAGGTTCTGGAGTTCCCTCACGTTGCCGGGATAATCATACTCCATCAGCACTTCCATGGTCTCTTCGGAAAAACCTTCCACGTTCGCATTGTTCAAGGAATTCGATTTTTCCAGGAAATGCGCGAAAAGCAGGGGTACATCCTGTTTTCTCTCCCTTAAGGGAGGCATATGAATGGGAACAACGTTCAGCCGGTAGTAGAGGTCTTCCCTGAATTTCGCTTCTCGGACGAGCTGTTCGAGGTCGCGGTTGGTCGCCGCAATGATCCTCAGGTCGACGTCGACGGTCTTCGCCCCGCCGACCCGCTCGAACGTCTTTTCCTGTATCGCCCGCAGCAGCTTGACCTGAAGATTGAAGCTCATGTCTCCGATCTCGTCCAGAAAGATCGTACCGCCGTCGGCGAGCTCGAACCTGCCGAGTCGCGTGGAGACCGCGCCCGTAAAAGCCCCCTTTTCATACCCGAAAAGTTCGCTTTCCAGCAGTGTTTCGGGTATGGCGCCGCAATTGACCACCACCAGAGGCTTGTCTCGCCTCGACGAATTAAAGTGAAGGGCCCTCGCCACGAGTTCCTTGCCCACGCCGCTCTCGCCGGTGATCAGAACCGTCGCGTTCGTGTCGGCCACTTTTTCTATCAGCTCGAACACCTTCTGCATGCCGAAGCTGACGCCTATGATATTCTCGAATTTGTATTTGTCCTTGAGGAAGCTTCTCAGGAGGGTGTTTTCGCGCACCATGCGGTTCTCGGAAAACCTCCTGAGCAGATTCGCCTTAGCCGTCAGTTTCTTCGGTATGCTGTCGCCCGCCAGGAGCTTCGCATACTGCATGGCAGACTCGACGCTCGCCAGAACTTCTTCGAATTTGAAGGGCTTCAGCAGATAGTCGAAAGCGCCGCATCGCATCGCCGAGATGGCCGTTTCGAGACTCCCGTAGCCGGTAATGACAATGCCGAGGGTGCTCAGATATTCCTTCTGAATGAAGTTTATCAATTGAAGCCCGTCGACCTTCGGCATCATCAGATCGGTGATAAGCAGATGATAAGAATTGTTTTTGAGGGCGATCAGCGCGCTCTTCGGTTCCAGGAAGGGATCTACCGAATATCCTTTTGCGGTCAGCAGTTCCTCGAGCATGTTCAGGATATTCTGCTCGTCCTCAACGATTATTATCCGGCCTTTTTCCATGGGGGCCTCTCGCATCGATCCCTGCATTGTCCAACATCTTCCATGCTTTGTCAGCGTCATCTTTCGCGGCGTCGTTGGGACGAGCGCCGATGGTGTAGCTGACCTTTTCCTTATCCTTCTGCACGTCGATCACCGACGATTGCGACGCCGGCTGCGTTGCCTGCTGAGAAGTTGTTCCCGTTCCCGCCCCATGCGCCGCAACGGCCGGCAGCAGGTTCACCAGAAGGCACGAAAGAGGAGCAAGACCAAAAACAGCCCATCGCTTCAAGTACCGTTTTTTCATGGCTGCCCTCCCGAGTCAGCAACTGCCACAGTTCTGCACCCGTCTTTGGGCAAAACCGCCCTTTCTCGGCGCGCAGGCTTCTCCCTCACAAAAGCACGCCAAAACCGAAGAGATCGTTCGGTCTTGCCAACCCGCTTATCTTTTTCCCACATTAGAGCGAAGAATGCAACAAGAATGTCGATACAGGCAAGCGATATACTACAAAGTCATCCAAAAAAGGCGCAAAAACAACCATTCCTCAACGCTTCACGGGCCTTGCCATAGAACCGCAACAAGACAACGTCAACCCATTGACGGTTACGCCAAGGGGCTGACGAGTCATATTCGTCGAGCATTGTCTCACTGCTGATCGAGGGGCCGCGCCCCTCCTCCTACTCGAAGGAGAAATCGAGGTTCATGACCTCTCCGGTTCCGTTGTTCACAGAAAAAGCGAAAGGCAAGGTGATGATGGGCACGTTGGTGATAAAATTCGTCTCGACCCCTTTTCCTACCACGACCATCGGGATGGAAGCCCTCAGGTTGATGCCGTTCTTTTCAAACTCTTTTCGCGCCTGGCCCGAGACGATGTTGGTCAGTTCCCCGATTGCGTCCACGACTTCGGGGGAAATAGACGATGCGTCGTCGCCCATCAGACTGTTGAACACGTAGAGCGCTCCTTTTTCCTTGAAGCTGATCGCAATCGTCCCCTCTTTGTCTCCCACCAGGGACATAATGCCCGTAACGTCGCCGGAAGTCGTCCTCTGCTCTTTGAGCCCCGGCTTTCCTATGGCCAAGTCGATGCTGAGCATGGTCTTGAAAACCGTTTGGGCGGCTGCAACGAAAGGCTGAATGTACTTTACGTCCATCTTCTCCTCCAACAGGCTCTATGATTTGACCAACCCCAAGCAGGGCCTCTGTATGCTGAAACTATTATCGTGCCGCGAAGTGAAAAACTTAAGGAACAAGACGCATACTATCAGTAAGACAGGAGGCGCGCACTATGGAACAGCGGACAATAGGCCGAAGGCAATTGCTCAGGACGTCAGCGCTTTTGCTTGCTTCCCTCGGAGCCGCCGGGACCGTCGGGACTGTTTCTTCTGCAAAGGTCGGCAAGGAAAAGAAGGAAGAAGTCAACCCACCGGAAGACTTGATGCGAGAACACGGCGTGCTCCGGCGGATCCTTCTCATCTATCGCAACTTTATTCAAAAGCTGGATGCAGGCGCCGACGCGCCGTGGGCCAGGCTCGCCGACTCGGCAGCAATCATCCGCACCTTCGTGGAAGACTACCACGAAAAGCTTGAGGAGCAGTATGTCTTCCCCGCCATGCGCAAAGCAGGAAAGCTGGTGGACCTCGTGGACGTGCTGTTGAGGCAGCACCAGGCGGGGCGGAAGCTTACGGACGTCGCCATGGAGATCGTGAAAAAGCCGGCGGTCGAACAGGCCGATCGGAAGAACCTGCGCATGTCCCTCGATCAATTCATCGTGATGTACGAACCCCATGCGGCGCGCGAGGACACCGTCCTCTTTCCCCAATTGCACGTCCTTTGGCGAGGAAAGGAGTTCGACAAAATGGGGGACGTATTCGAAGGGCTGGAAGACAAGCTCTTCGGCGAGAGAGGGTTCGAGAAGATGGTCGACCGGGTGGCTGCCATCGAAAAAGAGCTGTCCCTTTATGACTTGAACCGCTTTACGCCGAACGTGTAGCATGGAAACAGTCTTCCTCTTGTCTTAGGTTTTCTTATTCAGATCCGAGCAGGAGGAACCGATGAAAAGAGCGACAGGATTGACCGTCATCAGCCTCGCGGTAGGCGGCGCCATCGCAGCGACGACAACATTATCTATGACATGACGGACGGTAAGAGCCAGAGCGGCTTCGGCCACCCGGATTGCGGTCTGGGAGAATAAACCGTCGCGGAAGGCCTCAGGGCGGCGCCGTCCGGACGGGCGTAAGGCGGGGCGCCCTGGAAAGAATTCCATGAAGAGTTTCGCGGGAGAATTCTCGGATGGCTTATTGACTTTGATTCCCTACATTAATTATACTATTCACTCGATGGGCGGTTAGCTCAGTTGGTTAGAGCGCCGGTCTCACATACCGGAGGCCGTAGGTTCGAATCCTATACTGCCCACCACTTCACTTCCCAAGCAAGAGGAGAATATGTCCGGACACAGCAAGTGGAGCACCATCAAGCACAAGAAGGGCGCCGCTGATGCTCGGCGGGGAGCGATTTTCACCAAACTGATCAAAGAAATCACCACCGCTGCGCGAATAGGCGGCGGAGACACTGAAACCAACTCCCGGCTCCGCGTTGCGGTCACGAAGGCGAAAGCCGAAAATATGACCAAAGAGAACATCGAGCGAGCCATAAAGCGCGGCGCGAACCCCCAGGATGGCGGGGTGATGTACGAGGAATATACCTACGAAGGGTACGGGCCCGGAGGGGTTGCGGTTCTTGTCGAAACGCTCACCGACAACAAGAACCGGACGACCGCCGAGGTGCGTCACATTTTTTCGCGCTTCAACGGAAACCTGGGCGAGGCGGGCAGCGTCGCCTGGATTTTCAACAAGAAGGGCTATATCGCCTTCGATAAGCAAACCGTGGACGAGGACAAGCTGATGGAGATCGCCCTCGAGGGCAGGAGCGGAAGATGTAACGGAAGACGAGGGAACCCTTGAGGTCTTTACCGATGTCTCGCAGTTCGAGGCCATAAAGAAAGTCTTTGACGACAACAAGATGAAGTACACGGAAGCGCAGATCGAGATGATCCCCCAAACGTCGGTCAAGCTCGAAGGCAAGAGCGCGGAAACGATGCTCAAGCTGATGGAGAACCTGGAAGACTCCGACGACGTGCAGGACGTGCACGCAAACTTCGATATCTCCATGCAGGAGATGGAGCGGCTGAGCCAGTAACAACCAATCCAAAACCCCTTTGAGAAACAACGGCAGGCCCGCCTCTTCTTCGGCGGGCCGCCTTTTTAGCGTACGCCCTTTGAGTTGAGAAAGGGGCCGTATTTCTTGTCGCTTCCCAAAATGTGATTGCTCAGCCAGTTTTTCAGGAACGTCATGGTTTCGGCGCTGAGAACCGGTTCTCCCCGGGAATATCGCTCGCTCAGCTCCACGGCCTGTTTGGTAAGGGCCTCATGCTCCCTTTTGTGCGCAACAAGGTCGGGATACCCGTATTTCTCGAAATAATCCTCCTCGGTGCCAAAATGATACTCCGTATAGTGGAGCAGCTCGGAAAATGTCCTCGACATCGTTTGCCTGCCCTTTCCAAGCTTCATCGCTTCATGAAAACCGTTGAGGAGTTCCAGAAGCTTCATATGTTGCCCATCCACCTGCTTGATATTGACGCTCAGTTCATCACTCCATGTTATCAACGGCATACTCCTGCCTCCTTTCCGATGGGGTCGCACTTCGTGTCGAGCAACGATAAGGTCACGGCAGTATTATCGGAAGTAAAGACAGCGGCTTAAGGGGGATATGACGGAAGCGGCGCCCAGACAGAGCCGAACGGCCCGTCTTGCGGTCTTAAAAGACGAGCACGTGAGAGGAGCGCTGGTTCAATCGCCTATTTCTCTTCTCAGCTTCGACAGGAAGGCGAAGTGCATTCTCTCTTCGTCAACGATCAGATCTATTGTCTCCGCATGCTTGGCGCCGATAAGCTTCTTCATCTCCTGGTAATAGAGGATCGAGTCCATCTCCCTCTGGACGGCGAAATCGAGGGCGCCGAGGATGTTGTCTGCTTTTGCCATCTCAGACATTGCGGGATGCTCCCTGAATACGGCTTTGCCGTCGATGAAGTCTTTCAGGTAGGCAAAATATTCGCCTTCATACGTCTCGGGCGGCTGATAGTCGCCGAGACCGGCTAACAGCCCCTGGAAAGTCCTCCGGTGCACCGTCTCCTCTTCTGCCAGCCGCTCGAACAATTCCTTGACGGGCCGATCGGCGAAGATTTGCGCCGCCTCACGGTAAAATTGCTCCCCGTTCTCCTCGATGCGGATGGCAAAGTTGACGACGTCGTGCATGTTCAGTACCTGGGGAACGGTCATGCAGCATTCCTCCCTTCCATGATAGTCCTCGGAACGCAAGCGCTCCCGAATGGGCCCGCATTGACAATAGTGTAATCGTCGGAGGAGGGACTTGCCTTCCCGGCCGGAAAAAAGCGCTTTAGAACAACCCGTCGGGAGAACGCGCGATGCCGAGGTGCGCGTACGCCTTCTCCGACGTTCTTCTCCCCTGCGACGTCCTGATCACGAAACCCATCTTCAGCAGATAGGGCTCCACCACCTCGATCAGCACGTCCGACTCCAGTTGGAGCGTCGCGGCCAGGGCTTCGATTCCCGCCGGCCCGCCTTTATAGTTGTAGATGATCGTCTTGAGCAGCTTCCTGTCGAGCTCGCTCAAACCACACTCGTCGATGCCTTCAAGGGTTAACGCCTCTACGGCAACAGGCTTTGTGACAACGCCCGACCCGCGCACCTCCGCATAGTCGCGCACGCGTTTCAGCAGCCTGTTGGCCACCCTCGGCGTGCCCCTCGACCTCCTCGCTATTTCGTACGCCCCGTCTTCATCGATGGGGACCTTCAGTATGAAGGCGGAACGTTTCACGATGCGAACCAAGTCCCGTTCGTCGTAAAAATCGAGGTCCCTCACGATGCCGAATCGTTCCCGCAACGGCGAGGACAACAGACCGGCTCTCGTCGTCGCGCCTATCAGGGTAAAGCGTTCGAGTCGATACCGGTGCGTGCGCGCATGAACGCCCCGGTCGAATATGAAGTCGACGGCAAAGTCTTCCATGGCCGGGTAGAGAAACTCCTCGACGATCTTCGGTATCCGGTGTATCTCGTCGATGAAGAAGACGTCCCCTTTTTCCATATTCGTCAGGAGGCCCATGAGGTCCCCCCCCTTTTCGAGGGCCGGTCCGGACGAGGTGATGATCTTCGTCTGCATCTCATTTGCAATGATGTGTGCGAGCGTGGTCTTCCCGAGACCGGGCGGACCGTTCAGCAGAATGTGCTCCAGCGACTCTCCCCTTTTGAGGGCCGCTTCGACGGCAATCCTTAAGGTCTCTACCGCCTTTTCCTGCCCCACGTAGTCCGAGAGCGCCCTCGGCCTCAGGCTGGGCAGGTCTTCGTCTTGCGCCGCTTTCTCCCCGCCTTCTTTCTCTGTATCCCGGCGCAAATCCGATTCTTCGTAGATCATTTCTTCTGGCCTCTGTAGACTTCTTCAAACAGCTCTTCCGACGAGCCTATTGAAGGTCTCCGCTTCATGGCCTCTTCGATCATTTTCTTTGCCTCTGCCGCCTTGTGGCCAAGCTGAGCCACCATCACGTTGGCAACTTCCAGTTTGAAGTCTTCCGGCGCCGCCGCCGGCAGCTCTTCCTCGGGAATCAAGGCGTATTTCGCGGCCTTCCCCTTGAGGGCGGCGATGATCTTCTCCGCCTTTCGCTCCCCTATTCCTTTCAGTTGCCGCAGGTCCCTTACGGCCTTCTCTTCTATGGAGCGCGCGATCTCCCGGGGCGCTCTCGTCATGGCCCTGATCGCCAGCGCGGGTCCGATTCGGGCTCGACAACCTTCTCGACGGCACCGCGTACACACGGCCGATCGACGCCTCCGACGCCGCGTGCGCTCAGGCCACCGACACGAATGCCAACCTCACGACGTGGGCGCACAACGCCGTCTACAGCGTCTACAACAATCTCATGACCCAGGGCGCTTTAAGCTCCGACGACCAGGCCCTCATCAACACCGTGCCCCTCGTCTATCACAATCTCGTTTACGCGGCCGCCACGAAGCAGGGGCCCCAGGTCCTGTTCGAGCTTGCCGACTTCACCGCGCGGGCCTATGCCCTTGCCCTCATCAAGGACCTCTACTCGCAGGCGCTCTACGACATACGACTCGTCCAGACGGCCATGAAGAACAGGGCACCAGTCCTCAGCCCACGTGTCAGGTCTCCGCCATCTCGCT
>CAWFMJ010000040.1:0-17101 GCA_963816715.1 uncultured delta proteobacterium | reverse complement strand
GGTGATCGGGTTAAAGAAGTTTGCCGAACATGTCGCCCGCCCGGTCTCAGAACAGGCGAGTATAAGGACGAGTGCCGCTATAGCCAGGAACACGGGAAGCTTGGCGCGCAAGAATTTACCTCCTCTCGCGGAATGGGATCTGAAGGTTATATTACTTTGAGCCCTTTAGGGTACCGGGGAGCAATGGAACAGAAAGCGTGGTTAAGCAGGGGTCAAGTGCTGAATGGCGTGGGAGCTGGACCACTCGGCCTGCGGCAGTCGGCATAAATCGGTGCAGTTGATGAGGGGCGGCTCGCCTGCTTCTTGCAAGCGTAGATTTATCTCGTATGAAACAGAATTCTGCATGTTACGTGGAAATGACGGTTCTTAATCCTCACGACCTGAAACTTAGTCAGGCTCACTGGCTGCTCCATGAGCCTCTTCTGCCATTTCATGATGTCCATATTTCCACACTTGACTATTATGTTAACTGATATACAATTGTGAAGAGGCTGACCCGAGAAAGTAGACCCTCCGGTGAGAAGGGGGCGAAAAGGTGCTGGCTTCCGTGAAGAAGATGGCGGATTCGCCGAAGAACGAACCTTTGGTAAACTCCGCTTTTTTTCCATGAGGATTATTCCTCCGGATAGCCCATCTGGAGGCAGACTATGAAATGGGATTTTCAGAAAATGCCGATATAAAGCCTCCGGCGGAGGGATATTATGCCGGAGGCCTTTTCCTCATGGCAGTCGTATGGACGTTTCCGCAGATCAAGGCAAGGCGTGTGCTCGTAGTGGTGACTAAGGGAAGGCCAAATCCGTTAACCGAAGCAAGGAGGCGATGTTATGGAGACGAGGAAAGAATTTCTCGAAGCCGTGATGAAGATGGCAAACCTAAAAGACTTAGAACAGGCGGGTGATGCAGCCAAGGCAGTAATCTCGCTTACAAAGCGCATCATCGGAGAGGAGCTATCCCAGAAGATTGCAAACGTATCGCCACCTGATCTTCGTGAAGGCTGGGAGTCTATCAAGGTTGCGCAGGAGGACTATACCGGGCGTGACGAACGCTTATTCGAAACCGGGGAGACCGACGAGGAATTGGAACGAGAGAGACAGTTAAAGACAAAATCTGAAGGGTAATAGCAAAAGTGCTTCGGTTCGCTTTCACATGCCCTTTCGGCAATTCAGCGCTGCTAACGTTGCTTTCGGCCTATGGAGCCGTATTACCCTGCAGCGCATGCATGGGTGACGGGGCACGGAACTTGCCAGTTCTTGATTTCAAGCAGGTGAATACGTATACTTTTAGTGGCGATGGGGTTCGCCGTAACTGCCCTCAAGAGGCTAATGACTCCTACCAAGATTCCACCTCTTTCGGGGTCGGGGACAACGCCGGACTGACGCTCCTGGAGAGGTTTTCCGGAGGAGCATCATGGAAGAAAAGGCGACCCTGCCCCGCACGGCCCAATCAACTGCCCGGTCAATTGTCGACAGGGCCCGCCAGGTATCCGATCGTTTCGATATAGTTTCTCTTCGCCGCCACATCGATGCCTGTGAAAGTCTCCTCGCTCAGGACCAGCTCATCGATGTAGCAATCCTTGGGCAGTTCAAGGCAGGGAAGAGCTCCTTCATCAACAGCCTGATCGGGCAGGATGTGCTTCCCGTCGGCGTGATCCCCGTAACCACCGTTATTACTCGCCTTCGATACGGAGAGAGAGCGGTCGCCGTCGTCACGAAGTTTGACGGAGGCACGCTGGAAGTGCCGGTCGAGGAGGTCGGCGACTTCATATCTGAGGAAAAGAACCCGGCAAACGCAAAGAATGTAGAGGTTGTGGACATTGCATTGCCCGCCCTCGCGCGCTATCCGGGACTGCGTCTCGTCGATACGCCGGGCCTCGGGAGCGTCTTCAAGTACAACACCGAGACCTCCGAGGAGTGGCTGCCGCAAGTGGGGGCGGCTATCGTCGCCGTCAGCGCCGACCGCCCCCTTTCAGACAACGACGTCAACCTTCTCCGCGACCTTGCCCGGTATACGCCGAAGATCCTGCTCCTGCTGACGAAGGTGGATCTTCTTTCCCTAGACCAGCAGAAAGAGGTAATCCGTTTTTTCAGGAACACGTGTCAGCGTGAGATCAACCAGGACCTGCCTGTCCACCCTTATTCGACGAAGGTGCGGACCGATCTCCTGAAGAACCGCGTCGACGCCCTCCTGCTGAGTCTTTCGAAGAACCGTGACGCCGAATTCGCCAGTATCCTCCAACACAAGGTTGCTTCTCTTGCGAAAAGCGCCGTCGCCTATCTGGAAATCGCCCTGAAGGCCTCCGAGAAGGCGGACGAGGACCGGGAGAGCCTGAAGAAACTCATCCTGACGGAAAAGCTCAACTATGACCTGATACGCTCGGAGCTCTTCGCCATCGCGAGGGAGAACATGCTCCAGACAAGGACCTTCATCGCCATGCGGCTCGAGACGAGGAGGGTCGAGTTCACAGGTGCGCTGATGACGAGGCTTCAGAAAGAGATGCCGACATGGAAGGGCAACCTCTGGAAGCTGACGCGCAGGTACGAAGAATGGCTCGAAGAGAACCTCTCAAGGGAGCTGAACGAACTGTCGAAGGAAGAGCATCGCCATTTCTTCGGCACGCTCAACAAGACCTACATGTCCGTCTCTCGCTCCCTCGATCTCTTCCGAAATCTCCTCGACAGGAACATCGAAACGGTGCTCGGCATAAAGCTTTCTCCCGCCGAATGGGACTTAAGCGTGCCTGAACCGACCCGCCCTGACGTGGCCTTCGCGAAGGTCTTCGATTTCCATCTCGATCTCCTCTGGTTCTTCATCCCCATGGTCGTATTCAGGGGGGTTTTCGAGAAGCACTTCTTGAGCAAGATTCCGGGGATCGCGCAGATGCACCTCTCCCGTCTCGCCTATCAATGGGAAGTCCTGATCAACAAGACCATCGAGGATATACGGGACCAGGCCCTGAAATACGTGCAGAACGAAGTCGCTACCATCGACGGCCTTCTTTCCCGAACAGCGGGACAGAGCGAGGAGATCCGAAAGGCGATCGACGACCTGCGCGGCGGGCAACAAGTGCTGACGGGGAGCCTGGATGCATAAGTGGCCCTTGCTCACAAAGATCATCCAGGTATCGGGAGTGGAAAGTCCCGTCTGCGGACAGGGATATGACGCAGGCCGGGATTTATAAGGCGCTCCGCGAAGGCTCGCCCACAAGCGTGAACGCTGACGAAAAATTCCAGGAACTGGTCGGGAAAAGAACATCGCCAATGGCGATAATGTCCAGGCGACGCAAAACACAAGACCGTTGATCGTCAGAATGTCTCCGGCGCTGCAAGGGCGCAGGAGCCCTTCGGGCCGTGATTCACCGTTCGGCAGATCGGTCGTCTGCCGCACATACCAAAAGGAGGGAGCCATGTCGAAGATAAAACGCGTATTCGCAAGAGAGGTGCTCGATAGCCGGGGGAACCCCACGGTGGAGGTGGAAGTCCGGCTTGAGAGCGGGGCCCATGGTCGGGCCATAGTGCCGTCCGGGGCATCGACGGGAGAAAGGGAAGCGCTGGAGCTCAGGGACGGCGATGCCGGGAGATATAACGGGAAAGGCGTGATAAAGGCCGTAGAGAACGTGAACGGCGCCATTGCGCGTCGAATAGGAGGATTCGATGCCCTGGAACAGGGCCTTGTCGACACGACACTGATCGAGCTTGACGGGACCGAGAACAAGAGCAGTCTGGGAGCCAACGCGATACTCGGCGTCTCGATGGCCGTCGCGAGGGCCGGCTCCGATCTCCTGGACCTGCCCCTGTACCGATACCTCGGGGGCGTCACGGCGAGGGAATTGCCCGTGCCACAGATGAACGTGGTGAACGGCGGGCAGCATGCCCAGAACCCCCTTGTCCCCCAGGAATTCATGATCGTCCCGGCCGGTGCCGCATCTTTCAAGGAGGCCCTGCGTATGGGCGTTGAAACGTTCCAAGCCCTCAAAAGCGTCCTGAAAGAAAAGGGGCATGTGACCGGGGTGGGCGACGAGGGCGGATTCGCTCCCCAGATCGCGACAACGAAAGAGGCACTTGATCTTCTCATGCTCGCCATCCAGAAAGCCGGCTACAGGCCCAAGGACGATATACTCATCGCCCTCGATCCCGCAGCTTCGGAATTCTATGAGAATTGCTCGTATCACATAGACGGAAATGCCTGGGATTCGGGGCAGCTCATCGCTTTTTATGAATCTATCATCTCTGATTACCCTATCGTCTCCATCGAAGACGGCCTTGCCGAGAACGATTGGGAGGGTTGGAAAGAGCTTACCCAAAGATGCTCGGCAAAAATCCAGATCGTAGGCGATGATATCTTCGTGACCAATCCGGGTATATCCGAACGGGGAATCGAGCAGGGCATCGCGAACAGCATACTGATCAAGCTCAACCAGATAGGGACGGTCACCGAGACGCTCACAACGATAGGGATGGCGAAGAAAGCGGGCTATACATGCGTCATCTCGCACCGGTCGGGAGAGACCGAGGATACGTTCATCGCCGACCTCGCGGTAGCGACCAACGTAGGCCAGATAAAGACGGGTTCGGCGTCGCGGAGCGAGCGCATCGCCAAGTACAACCAGTTATTGCGGATAGAGGAAGAACTGGGCGATCTTGCCGTCTTCAACGGCAGTAAGGTCTTCTACAGCACCGGACGGTAACGTTTTCGTTCTCAGCGTAACATGGCGAAGTGAAATAACGCTCATTCCAGGGGCCAATCGGGTGGCGCCTCGTGGCGACGCTGGAGCTTTTACCTTTGACGAGACGGTAGCTTCAAGGGCAACTTTGCCGGATTTATCGAACATGCAGCAGGACGATCCCGGTTATCCATCAGCGCCCTCTGCTTGATACCGGTCTTCGTCGAATCCTTCCTGGGATTCGTACGAGCCTTGAGGGCCAAAAAAGAATTGGTGTTGGCGCATTTCTTTCGGCAGCCTGCCGGTAGCAGAATCCGAGGATCTTCGCTTCGAAGTACTCCCGGGAGGAACTCCCGAAGATCGTAAGAAGAAAAATGACGATCTAGCGGATCGTGTGGCATAAACAAGAGGGGGACAAGATTGCCGTCGTGTCCGGCTCAATAGACGTCTGGTTAAAAGACTGATGTATAGCTCAAGGTGTGGAACTAATTACGACAAGACTCGAAACGAGGGAGAACGGATTTCGGGAAGGTTTTTACGAAGAATTGCAGCGGCCGTGGATAGTATGTGCTATTGATGACCGGTCAGTGCGTGGCTATCAGTTTTACCAGAAAATCATAGAGCAGTGTTTTAAGAGCCAGAACGACGACGGCCGTGAGAAAGATACGGCGTAGCCATCTATTGCTCAGCTTGAGGGCCACGCGCCCGCCGACGAGTGCTCCGGCAAACATGACGACACCCATCATGATACCCAGCTTGTAGTCTACCAATCCTCGACATGTAAAGATGAGAACGGCCACCAATGAGGAAAAAATGTTGACTACCTTTGTCGTGGAAATCGCCTGCATGAAGGTCATGCCGAACAGGGCCACGAACGCGGCCGTAAGCAGCGTGACATAACCGCCGCTAAAAAACCCGCCGTAGATGCCGAGGATAAATGTTGCGGCGTATCCGGCGATCTCCCTTCCTCGGGAAGATTGGTACTCCATCGGACGCACACCAGCTTGACGTTTGATCGTTGAAAACAATGCGACTGCAATCATGAACACTGCGATGATGAGCGGCAAGGCTTTTGAGGGAATCACGAGGAGTAGCAAAGCGCCCAGGATGGAACCGGCTAATGTAAAAAGAATGAGGGGTCCGGAACGGCGACGGTCGATGACATTGCTGCCGTGAAAGGACAGGGTGCCTCCGACGCTCATGAGGGTAAGGGCCAGCATGTTCGTGGCAACGGCCGAGCGGGGTTCTATGTGAAACTGAAGCATCGCCGGCACGGTGATGAGCGAGGTGCTCCCGGTTACTACACTGATAATGCTTGTCAGGAAGAAAATGACGGCAAGCGAAAGCTCTTGCATGGGTGTGATGATATAATATCCTACGCAAGGGTGTGAAGGCAACGGCGGAACGTCCTCCCGTTCCATATTCTCGACAAGAAAGGTTGACGGTGCGTTATGGTTAATGATATATAACGGTGAGAACAGTTTCAGGAGGACCGCTGATGACGACGAGAATAGCCTTTCTTACATGCGCATTGACTCTATTGTTCTGTAGCTTCGTAGCACCTTCGTTGGCTGAAGAACTTTTCGTTTTCGCAGGAGCGGCAAGCAAACCCCCAACCGAGGAAGCCGCCAAAGCCTTCGAGAAGAAAACGGGCGTCAAGGTTAATCTCGCTTTCGGCGGCTCCGGCTTCGTGCTGTCACAGATGATGCTGGGGAAAATGGGCGACATCTATTTCCCCGGCTCCTCCGACTTCATGGAGGTTGCCAAGAAGAAAGGACTCGTATTTCCGGAATCGGAAAAGATCGTCGTCTACCTGGCACCAGCCATCAACGTCCAGAAGGGAAACCCGAAAGGCATAAAGTCACTGAAGGACCTCTCGAAACCCGGTCTCCGCGTGGCCATCGCAAGCCCTGACGCGGTCTGCGTAGGTCTCTACGCGGTCGAGATCATCGAAAAGAACTTAAAGCCCGATGAGAAGGCAGCTTTCAGAAAGAACCTCGTCAACTATACCGAAAGTTGCGAAAAGACGGCAACGGCCATTTCGCTGAAAGCCGCCGACGCGGTCATCGGCTGGAGGGTATTCGAGTACTGGGACCCGGAGCGCATCCAGACGATACCGCTAAAGAAAGAGGAGATCGTTCGCATCGGCTACATCCCCATAGCAATTTCGCGCTTTACCACCAATCGTCCCCTCGCGCAGCGGTTTATCGACTACATCCTTTCGAATGAAGGACGAGCAATCTTCAAGAAATACCAATACTTCATGAGTCCTGACGAGGCATTCGCCTGGATAGGGGAGAGAAAGCCGGTCGGCGGGGAATATTCGATTCCACAGGATTGGATCGCAAAGTGACGTTCAAGCGCGTCGCCATCGCCTTCAGCATATGCGTGTTTCTCCTCTATGCGGGTCTCATACTTTCTCTCTTCTACTTCTACCGGGGACCACTGTTTCTCGAGACGCTGTGCTCGGCCAGAACGCTCTTCTCGATCAGGCTGAGCCTCATGGCGGCAACGGCGGCGACAATCATCTCCGTCGTCTTCGCGGTCCCTTCTGCCTATGCATTGTCGAGATACAGGTTCTTCGGCAGAGAGATCATCGATACGATGCTTGAGCTTCCCATGATCGTCTCTCCCGTGGCCCTCGGTGCCCTCATTCTCATCTTCTTCAATACGCCGGTCGGCAGCCTCATTCAGGAGAAGGGCATTCACGTCGTCTTCACCGTCTACGGGATTTTCCTCGCCCAATTCATTACCACCGTCGGGGTCGCGACGCGCCTCGTCAAGGCAGCAATGGACGAGATACCCGCCAGGTATGAGGACGTGGCGAAGACTCTTGGGGCGTCTCCCGCAAAGGCCTTCTTCACGGTCACTCTGCCCCTGAGCAGGCGCGGCATCATCGCCTCGGCCATCCTTACCTGGGCCAAGGCCCTCGGAGAATTCGGCGCGACCATCACCGTGGCCGGGTCCATGGCGATGAAGACGGAGACCCTTCCTGTCGCAATATTTATGAAACTCGCCGGCGCCGACATAGAAGGAACAGCGGTACTCGTCCTGATTCTCCTTGCCATCGGCCTGGGTCTCCTCTACGGAGTGCGGCTGTTGACCGGCAGAAGATCCTATGTGTAAGCTGACGAGAAACTACAACGCAGGGCCCTGAAGCCGGAAAGACCGATCATGCCGCGAATAGAGTTAAAGAATGTCTCCAAGCACGTGCTAAGCGACTTGAGCCTTGCCATAGAGGACAAGGAGATCATGGCCCTCGTCGGACCGAACGGAGCAGGAAAGACGACGGTTCTCAACATAATCGCCGGATTGATCGATTACAAAGGCGAGGTCTTTTTCGACGGAAAGAAGATGGACCGTCTGCCCGCTCACAGGCGCGGCGTCGGATATCTGTTTCAGGACCTGGCGCTTTTCCCTCACCTTACGGTGGCAGCCAACATCGCGTATGGCTTGAAGGTTCAGGGGTATGATGACGAGACCACCGCCGGGAGGGTCGACGAACTCGCAAAGGCCCTTCACATAGAGAGGCTCAAAGAAAGGTATCCACAAAATCTGAGCGGCGGCGAGAAACAGCGGGTCGCTATAGCCAGAGCGGTCGCGCCTTTTCAGAAGATACTTCTTCTCGACGAACCGACGTCGAGTCTCGATCCCCAGACGGCCAAGTATCTGAGGGCAGAACTGGGGGTCCTGCTGAGGAGGCTGGAGATCACGGCTGTCTTCGTCATTCATGACCTCCTGGGGGCCGAGGAGATCGCAGACCGCATCGCCATTATTCACAAAGGCAGGATCGAACAAACGGCGCCGCCCGAGACTATTTTCTTTCATCCCGGCACCGATGTCGTCTCGGAGTTCATCGGCAGGCCCAACATACTGGCCTGTGACGGGTGTCGCGTCCTCTCTTCGGGACTTGTGGAAATCGCGAGTGGCGACTTGCGCATGGTGCTCCCGTATGAAGGAGATATGATCGACAGGATTGCCATTTCCCCGCACGACATTTATATTTCGAACGCAAAACCACCGGGTCCAACGCTTAACCGGTACCAGGCCGTCGTCACGGAGATTATCCGCCACCGTTCGCAAGTTCGGGTCAGGGTGAGCATAGGGAGAACCAGTCTTGTGACTGAGTTGACGCAGAGTACCTTTGATGAGATGAATATCACCGAAGGCAGCCAGATATATGTGGTTATTAAGCTGAGGCGGCTTCGCTACGTGGAGCAGAGGTAGTTTTGTACTACAATGTCCGGTCCTCTCTGCGGTTTTCCCTTGCTTTCATACGTTAACCAGCTTGTTCCGGGAGGATTGGCGTCTTGCCGAGCGGTTTGAATCTTCCTTTAAACGCGACCGCCATTCGCGCAAGAGGGAATGTGCTTGCCCCACTAAGTGGCCCTTTTCCTCTTGTTCTCTCATGTCGAGATCTTCACCGAATATTGGGGTGGGCACTACAAATAGCCCATCCATACAACCACTTCCGGAAGCTGTTCATGAAAACGAGGCTCATGCTCCTGCCATAGGATGCGAATCGCGAGGTGCGTATGTTGAGGTGCGATCAGAAACGATATGCGCATCCCTGGCATTCGATTTCCCCCATCCCGGAATCCCCATCCTGAAATCGCCTTGACTATTCCCGTCGACTTGGCTACATTAATGACATCAGGTGATGGAGTTCACCGGAAACCGCCCGTCCTTAGGGCTGATAACTCCTCAAAAAGTCGGTGCCTTGGGGGGAGCGGTTCCCGGTAGCTGCAAGCAGATAAAAAACTCCTCCAGGGGCAACATTGGGGGAGTTTTTTATGCCGGAAATAACGACGCCCGACCTCGACGGAGGTCACGCTGCCCGGCCTGACGGCCGTTTGGCCTTCCGCAGCATATTATTCAAAGACACCGACGGCAGCCTAAAAGAAGAAAGCCCCGAACCGCCCGTCTTTTTTGTCGATCTGAATCTCGACCAGGTCATAGACGTGGTCACGGCCGGCCGGCAGGACTATAACCTGAAGCCATTCTTCTACGCTCCCCTGGGAGATGTCGACGCAGTCAACTATCGCCATGAAATATTCCGCGACCTTGAAAATGAGCCTCTCTTCGGAAATATAAAATCTTTCACGCAAAGAATGAGCGATATGCGCCGGCTCCTGGGCCTCGTGGAGAAGCTCTCATTCAAGTACCACAAAGAAGGATGGTTCCTGGAGGCAGTCGATATCTATTGCGAGGCAATCAACAAACTCGTGGATGATCTAAGCGCTGTCGATTTGCAATCGCGGGGCCTTTTGGCCTTCCGGGCGTATATCACCGACTATGCCGAATCTCCCGGTTTTACGTCCCTTGTGACGGAAACGAAAAAACTCAAAGCCGACCTGTCTACCGTGAACTACACGCTGACGATAAAAGGCAACGGGTTCACGGTGCGCAACTATGAATCGCAAAATGATTACAGCGTCGAAGTGGAGGAAACATTCGAGAAGTTCAGACAGGGCGCCGTGAAAGATTACAGGGCCAAGCTCCCGACTGGAGGCATGAACCACGTTGAAGCGCAAGCGCTGGCGTTCGTGGCAAAAATATATCCCGATATATTTTCAGCCTCTCCTCGTTTTCTTCACGAGTCACATCGGTTATCCGGATGAGACTATCAGTGTTTTTGACCGGCAGATACAGTTTTATATCGCCTACCTGGGGCATGCGGCAAAATTCAGACGGGCGGGGCTTAGATTTTGCTACCCGCAGATTTCCAGCCAGTCCAAGGAAGTCTATGGCTATGAGGTCTTCGATCTGGCCCTCGCGAATAAGCTCATCAACGAAAACTCGCCCGTCGTGTGCAATGATTTCTCCCTGAAGGAAAAGGAACGCGTAATGGTGGTATCGGGTCCCAACCAGGGAGGCAAGACGACCTTCGCCCGCACCTTCGGGCAGTTGCATTACCTGGCCGCCCTCGGCTGCCCTGTCCCCGGCAGCGAAGCGCGGCTCTTTCTCTTCGACAGCCTCCTCACCCATTTCGAAAGGGCGGAAGACATCAACAACCTTCGCGGCAAGCTGGAGGACGACCTGGCGAGGATCCATTCCATCCTGAGCGAGGCTACATCGAACAGCATTATCGTGATGAACGAGATTTTCACCTCCACGACGCTGCAGGACGCTGTATCCTTGAGCGAAAAGGTGATGCAGAAGATAGTCGAGCTTGACCTCCTGTGCGTGTGGGTCACGTTTATTGATGAGCTGGCATCCTATAACGAGCAAACCGTGAGTATGGTCAGCACGATAGTTCCGGAAGAACCGGCGCTCAGGACATTCAAGATCGTGAGAAGGCCCGCGGACGGCCTCGCCTACGCGATGGCAATCGCCGAGAAGCACCGGCTTACCTACCATCACTTGAGGGAGCGCATCAAATGAAGGTTTTCCTCATGTTCGAGGACCGCGACTTCGACCTTAAGGGGAAGCTGCCGTCGAATGAGAAGGCATTGACGCAGGACCTGGAACTGGAGACGCTCTTCGACGCAATGGCGCTGGGCGACAAATTCCTGCTTGAAGTCGCAAGGAAAGCGGTTCTGTTAGGTTTAAGCAACGACGTCGATACGATACTCTATCGTCAAGATATTCTTAGGGACTGCCTGGAAAACCCTTCGATTGTCAGGGACATCTACAATATCGTGGTAGAATTAATCGAAAGCAAACAAAGGTCATGGTACAGCCTCTGGGGCGCCACACATTATCCCGGCTCGATACTCTATAATTCTGTGAAAACGATGGAGCTATTTGTGGGCGGCCTCAAAAAACTGAAGGGGATCGTCGACGAGCATGCCCACAAATTCAGCTCCGCGCGCTTCACCGCCCTTTTCGCCATGCTGCAACAGGAACTGAGCGATGAGTACTTTGATACCATCAAGAACCATCTCAAGATGCTGGAATTCAAGAATGGAGTCCTGGTCAGCGCCGAATTGGGGAAGGGCAACGAAGGGACCAACTACGTCCTTCGCAGGCCGCACGTTGAAAAACGGAACTGGATGGAGCGGATCTTCGCGAAAAGACCGCCAGCCTACACCTTTCAACTCGCCCCTCGCGACGAAGCGGGCGCACGGGCCCTTTCTGAACTGAGGGACAAGGGAATCAACCTTGTCGCGAACGCGCTCGCCCAGTCCGCCGACCACATACTGAGCTTCTTCGAGATGATGCGGACCGAACTGGCCTTTTATGTCGGCTGCCTGAATTTACGCGGGGAGCTTGCCCGGATGGAGGAGCCCGTATGCTTCCCCGTGCCTAGGCCTGCAGGGATGTGCAGACATGCTTTCAGAGGGTTGTACGATGTCTGCCTGGCCCTCAAGATGAAGCGAAGGGTCATGGGCAACGAGGCAAACGCTGACAATAAGAACATTGTGATTGTCACGGGCGTCAACACGGGCGGCAAATCGACCTTCCTGCGAAGCGTAGGGCTGTCCCAATTGATGATGCAGTGCGGGATGTTTGTACCGGCGGAAGTCTTCTCGTCGAGCCTGTGCGACGGTCTTTTCACGCACTACAAGCGGGAAGAGGACGTTACGATGAAAAGCGGGAAACTTGACGAAGAGCTCGCCAGGATGAGCCAGATAGTCGACCATTTATCGCCAGATCCCTTGCTCCTTTTCAATGAATCGTTCGCCGCGACGAACGAGAGAGAAGGCTCGGAGATCGCGAGGCAGATCGTATCAGCGCTCTCTGAAAACGGCGTGAGGATCTTCTTCGTGACCCATCTTTATCCGTTTGCTCATGGTTTTGTTGACAGGAAGAGGGAAACTACCCTCTTCCTGAGGGCTGACAGGCAGGAGGATGGGCAGCGAACGTTCAAATTGGTCGAAGGGGAACCACTCGAAACCAGCCACGGCGAGGACCTGTATAACCGGATATTCGAAGCGGCGCCTTCCCTGGAAAAGCAAGCATAGGCCGAAAATGAGAGCCGGGGTGACGATGAGTGAAATCAGCACCGACAATCCTCCGCCGGCAGAGGCGCCGTCCGGCGGCTTGCGGGATCACCTGAAGCTTCGGCTCAAGCTCACGGGAGTCATCCGCTCGGTCGTGGAGCTGTTCCATCAGGCGAGGGACCCCAGGGAGTATCAGGCCCGGCGCCTTCTGTCACACCTTGCCGAGGACCGGTTCAACCTGGCGGTTGTGGGCCAGTTCAAGCGGGGCAAAAGCTCCCTGATGAACGCGGTTATCGGGATGGACCGGCTGCCGACCGGGATACTGCCCCTCACGTCCGTCATCACGACTGTCCGATACGGCGATCACGAAGCCGTTCTCGTTCGTCACCGGGGATGGTCTCTCCCCCAGGAAGTTCCCCTTAACAGGTTGGAGGAATACGTGACCGAGAAGGGCAATCCGGGCAACCGCAAGCACGTCGAAGTTGCAGAGGTGCTCCTTCCGTCGGAAATCCTCAGGCTCGGGTTCAGCTTCATCGATACGCCGGGCGTCGGCTCGGCAATCGCCGAAAACACGGAGACGACCCATCGGTTCCTCCCGGAAGCTGATGCCGTTGTTTTCGTCACAAGCTTCGAATCGACGATGAACCAGGGCGAGCTCGCCTTTCTTCGTACTATAGGCCGTCATGCGCACAAGATCTTTTGCGTGGTAAACAAGCTCGATCTGGTCTCTCCCGACGAGAGCGAAGCAGTCCTGACATCGATGCGTAAGACGATCTCCGACCAACTAGGGTTGTCCAACGTGAAAGTATTCGCCGTATCCGCCCGCTGGGGACTGGACGCAAAACTTTCAGGGGACAGGG
Organism: uncultured delta proteobacterium; assembly: GCA_963816715.1. Classification (GTDB taxonomy): domain Bacteria; phylum Desulfobacterota; class Syntrophorhabdia; order Syntrophorhabdales; family WCHB1-27; genus BOG-1155. The sequence continues at coordinate 3,695 of CAWFMJ010000040.1, read as the reverse complement.
AGATGCTGGCGAGAAGCGGGCTTCCCGAGCTTGAGGCGGCCCTCACGTACTTTTTGATCTCGGAAAAGGCGCAGGTGTCGCTTCTCCGGTGCATCGAGCGCGCGACCATGCTCCTTGCGCCGGAGCAGTTAGAGGGCTGCGCGGGTGAGGCTGCCGCACGCCTCGACGATGAGACCTTGGGCGCACGGGTGCGCGAATGGGACGGCAGGATGCGGCAGACCGAGGCGGAGCGTTTCCGCGCGGCAGAAGACCTCCAGGGCCGCATCAAGTCAGAACTGCCATTGCGCCTTGAGCATCCCATCGCCGAACACTGCAAGGAGGTGCGCGACGCCCTCGAGGCGCAGGTCAACTCTTTCCTAAAAGGGGAACGGAAGAAATCTATCACCGCCCAGGACCTGCGCGAACTAACGGACCGAGCCGGGGCTATTGCCGACGAACGGCGCGGCCGGTGGCTTTCCGATCACCAGGAAGAATTTGTTGAGGCCCTGTGGGCACTGGCCTCGGAGACTGTGGACCGACTGGAGCGGCTGTACAACGAAGCGATCGAGTTCGCGGCCGGCCTGTCCGGGACGCGTCCACCTGCCGCAAAGTGGACCATCGGCAGAGACGAGGCGAACTTTTCCTGGAGGACTCCTGCGCCCTTCGAATGGCGCTCACGGTTCGCCTGGGAGCTTGACATACTTCCAACCAAGTGGGTGCGAAGAAGAGTAGAGCGGGGGTACGGCCGCACGCTGGAGGCCGCAATTGACGTGTATCGCGACAGGGTCGTTCAAGGCCTGACGGCCGCGGGGGATGAATGGGCGAGCCGTTTGACATCCCAGGTGGTGGACGGCCTCAAGGACCTTGATGTCGGAATGAAGGCCGCACTTTCCGGCCGGGGTTCTTCCGGCCTCTCTGGCGACGCAGGTGTTTTGCTGGGTAGTCTTGAGACGATGCGCCGGGAACTCGTAGACAGAAGCCGCAATGAACAAACCCCTCCTCTCCCTGCCACTGCCCGTCGCCGTCTACTGCGGCGATGCATGATATGCGAGCGAATAGAGGCAGAATTGTTCGATTTCTTCAGCAAGGGACAGTATCAGGTTTCCGTGAACGGGGCCGGGCGGCCGGCGGATGCGCCGGTTGGCCGTTTCTGCGCGTTGCATACGTGGCAGCACGCGCAAATGTCGTCAGCCCGGGAAATCTCCCTCTCATACGCGCCTTTCCTTGCGGCCACGGCCCGCAGGCTGCGCGGCATAGCGTCCACTGCCTCCTCGCTGCACGCCATGGCGGATAGCATCCGCGACGTCTGCCTCTCAGCAGCCGAATGCCCCGCCTGCCGAAGGGCGGCAGAAGTGGAAGAAAGGGCGGCAGAAGAATTCCGGAAAACATCCTTTGAGGGGGGTGAGGAAACAGACGCCGGCCTGTGTGTGCGGCACCTCGGCCTTGTCCTGAATCAGGAGGCAGACCTTGACGCCGCCAGAGACCTCGTACTTGAACAAGCAGACATCCTCGACCGCGTTTCCGAGGACATGCAGACTTACTCCCTTAAGCACGATGCGATTAGGCGGGAGCTTGCAACCGACGAGGCAGCTAGACGGCTTACCTCTTTGGGTTGTCGCTACTGGTAGGATACCGAAGGCTGTCTACTGCCTAGCCTGTGCCTGGGACGCCGCAGGATCGAATCACTCAACCTTTTCTGATCCTGCTTTTCGGATGCATCGACACTATCGCCAAGATCGGAACGGCCAACAGTTCGGCGAAGACACAAAAGGCTACGGCGGCATTGATCGACCGGTCATAGAGGATGCCGATTGCCACGCTGCCCAGGAACCAAAACAGGCCATACCCTGCGGTGAAAAGCCCGTATGCCGAGGCGCGCCGTTTTGGGGAAACCATCGGCGCGACGGCCGCCGGAATGATCGATTCGTGGACGCCCATGCCGAGTCCCCACAAGGCGGAACCGACGAGGGCAGCCCAGAACCCGCCGAGAAAGACGAGGGGCGCAAAGGCGGCCGAGATGAGGGTCAAGGGGAAGAGAATCGAGATGCCGAAGCGGTCAAAGAGTCGTCCGAAGGCGAGCGATCCCATCCCGCTCACGGCCATGGCGACGGCATAGGCGATGGGCACCCAGTCCTTCGGCACGGAAGACGCCTTGTGAAAGTGGTAGGCGATCAACGGGAAGTCTGCAAAGCCCGCTGCCACCAGGGCGGTGCCGGCCAGGTATAGCCAGAATATAGGAGGCAATCCTTTCGTCTCGATGTTGGGCGGCTCCGTTTCCATCTCTTCGGGGCGCGGGTAGAACCACCGGGCGATCAAGAGCAGGCTCAAGCAGACGACGGCGGGCAAAAGCAGGGCGGCAAAAGCAAAACGATACTCGCCGCGGAAGGCCAGAATGGCCGCTACCGCCAGCGGGCCGAACAGCGCTCCGAATTGATCGAGCGCTTCGTGTACGCCGAATGCCCAGCCGTAGCCGATCTCCTGTGCGGCGTGGGAGAGCATCACGTCACGTGGGGGGTTACGGGTCGCCTTACCGACCCGCTCCAGGATGATCAATACTGCGGCCGTCTGCCAGCTGCCCGTGAGCGCCAATGCCGGGACGGAAAGCAATTGGAGGAAATAACCGAAAATCGTAATAGGCCAGAACTTTCCCGTGAGATCGGCCATCCGGCCAGAAACGAGGCGTAGTCCGTAGCCGAGCAATTCACCGAGGCCGGCCACGATGGCAACCGTGAAGGCGCTCGCCTGCAATAAAGCGAGGTATGGGCCGAGAATGCTCCGCGATCCTTCGTAAGTAAAGTCCGCGAAGAAGCTGAGGGCGCCGATCATGAGGACGAACTTGAGCGCGGCCGATCTCCTCACGCTCTTCGAAGTACCGTCCCTGTGTTTCGAGTTCATCCTACCCGAACCCCCCTCTCAGATACTCTTCAATCCTCCTGCCCTTCGGCGCGGTAAACGTTTCTTTCGGTTTGGCCGTGCTTCGCTAGTCTTCTAAAGCACATCGTCGAGCAGAATCTCAGAAGTCCCTGTATTGCTTGTTAAAGAGCTCCTGCTTCAGGTGGCACCTATCGTTACTGAAAACGAGCGTGGGTTTGCCGTCCTTCAACTCCAGGAGAGTGATCGAGCCCGGATCGAATTTTATGTCCCAGAAGTGTTCGTTCTCTATTCTCAGAAAGTGCAGGACAATCAGCTTGCAGATGACCCTATGGGTAGCCACGGCAATCGCCCCATCTTCTCCGGAGGCAATCTTTCCAAACCCGTCCGATATCCGCTCCCTGACCATCGAGAGGCCTTCTCCGCCCTCTATCCACAATTTTTCGGGTGATTCCCTCCAGAGTTTGAGATCGGAGGGGTAGCGCTCTTCCACCTCCCGAAGCGGCAAGCCTTCCCATATCCCGAAATTGATGTCCGTGAACTCCTCCATCGGCTCCACGGCCGCGCCTGTTGCCTTGCCTATGGGCTCCGCGGTCTGCATCGCCCGTGCCAGGGGACTCGATACCAGCCGGTCGATGCGTTTCTCGGAAAAGTAGAAACCGACCCACTCAGCCTGCCTTTTCCCCGTTTCATTGAGGGGAATATCTTTCCTTCCCCGGAATATCTCCTCTTTGTTCCATTCCGTCTCGCCGTGCCTGATGACGTATATCTGCATTGCCGGCCCTCCTTGTGAGACTCTTTCTTTAGCACCCCATATAGAAAGGCGCCTCTATCAGCACAACAAC
>CAWFMJ010000039.1:0-9126 GCA_963816715.1 uncultured delta proteobacterium | reverse complement strand
CCCCGGAGCTTCCACGGTAAAGGGGTTCTGCTCGATCACGGCCGCCCAGATGGCGCCAACGTCGGAGTCGCCGCCCAAGACAGATATGAGGTGGGCCTTACCGTTCCGACCCTCTTCGACCTCTCCGATATACCGATCCAGCCGAAGGTGAATTCGCGTGGTGGTGTCCTTCATGCGCTTGGTGTATTCCAGAACCCCAAAGCGGTCGTGGGCGTTCTTCATGATTTCCTCTTGTGAGTAGTGGGATTTGGCTGCGGTTGGAATCTGAGTGGGTGGCAGCGTTACTTCAATACAGCGACCTCGCCGGTGCTGTACACGAGCGTCAATTCGTTGGAGAAGCGTTCTTTCTCTCTGACCGTGATCACGCCCTGTTCGTCTTCTTCCTCTACCCGGTCGGTCAACTTCACGGCTTGCCAGAAGGATATATGCCGCTCATCCCCCGACCCGAAGATGCCGTTCAACATACCCCCCACAGCGAGGAGGCCGATATGGCCGGATTTTAATGGGATCAGCGGTCGACCGCCTGCAGATCGGGGCTCAGCAAATAGAATGCGTCCTGCCTGTCGATACGCCACTGACTGCGGCAACAAATCCTCGATTTCGTCCAGGGGCAGGCCACGATGGACCAGTTGGGCTGGTCCGCTCGCGGGCACGTCGTACCGCGCATCGGGATCGGAAGGCAGGACTGGGATTTGGGAAGGATTCCTTGCGAGTCCTGCGTAGTAAAGGCGTGCCCGGGTGATATCGCTGTCCGTAAGACGTTCTTTCTCCCGCCGGCTTCGCCGCGCTCCGATGACAACCACCTGCTTGTAACGCACACACTCGGGAGACTCCAGACGGTACACCCTGAGGTCACGGAAATGCGTGGAAAGAATCTGACTGCACTCTGTCAGTCGGTCACCGGGAATAACGAATACCAGCACGCCGCCGGGTTTCAGCCAGCGATAGGTGTGGCTTAGGAACGACTGCTCGGTGCGGTGACTGTCAGCCGGCCCCAGTGTCCAATCGTAAGGAGGATTGCAATAAATACAACTCAGGCTCTCGACTGGACACTGCACTTCCAGCGCATTGCCTTGAATCGTGTTTGGAACTCGCTGCTTGGCTTGTTCGGCCCGGTAGGCATCAAGCTCGATGCCATAACGAAGCACCTCAGCACCGCTGGTGATTACCGCGAACGCCATGCCATCCCCAACGCACGGGTCAATTGCTGACGATGGAGCAGCATCTGGAAACCAGAGGAATCTACGAATCCGTTGTGCTTCGGACAATGGCAGCGGGTAGAATCCGAGTCGAGCTTTTCCCTGGAGGCGCAATAGTAGGCTCCTTTCTTGGGTAAAACCGCATGTGCGAGTTTGCGCATAAAATGGCAGTTACTCTTCTTGTCCACTTCGTCATCAGATTTCGTAGGAGTCCCACGCCAGCCGCGATAATATAGGCTTAGATCTCAATGCGAAGGGAATGCTGATCTTGGCGAAGCCTCTCAGACCCATCACTCTGGATGACCTGCGCGGTCAACCCGGGCTCTCCCGTGCGGCCAGCGATGCGCTGGTAGCGCAGCAGCCTCAGACCGTACTGAAGGCACTTTTCATGCATGGCGTCGGGCGCAAGACAACCCAGCGACTTCTTGCCCTCGTACTGCTCACAGACCCCGAAGGCGTACAGACGCGGGGCATAACAGAAGAAGAGTACAGGGCGAATCGTCGCCAGGCGGAAGCAAGTAAAGCAAAACTCTCTGGAGCTTTTGATGAAGACGGTCCTCCCACCGGGTAAGCTCCTTGCCGACTGTTATAATTAGCGAGCATGGATTCAACTAAGTCCGGACAAGACCAGCAAACTCGTTGCGCCAGTTGTGGCCAGATCACACCGAGCTACGAGATTGTCAACTATGGCTCGATGGAACACGGATCCCGGCAGCTATGCCGCCAATGCCTCAACACGGAAATGGCCGAGGCAATGGGACTGGAGGGATTCGAACACGCCAAGTTTGAACCGGTAGGTCTCGCGGATTGCACAGGCGAAGTTCACGAATTCCACTTTCGCACCAATCTGTTCGGGACGGGTGTCGCTCTCGATGCCTTCGAGTTGCGCGACGGGGATCCGGCTGGCTACCAGTTCCAAATCATCGGTGATCCGGAGGATGACCTGCTCGTGTTGCTTGGGCAATTGATCCAAAAGATACGTCGTGGTCTATCCACCAAACATGTCGTGGACGGTCAACACGGATTGCAGATCGCGGACGATCGAGTCGTGCGAGGCAAGATTGAGTGCGACATTGCCCATGATGGTCGCGTGCCGCTTCTCATTATCGACGGTCGAGAGATTACCTGGGATGAATTGGGCCGTATGTTGATGAGCTTTGAGGGATGGCAGTTCAAACTGACGGTGGGTGACAAAAGCGAAGAGTTGTGACCCACCTGAACCCAATCCTCATGTCTTGAGCTTCAAGCTGCTCTTGTTTGCTTCCAGGAAAGCACGCAGGTCTTCTCCGGCATCCAGGAGCCTGGTCCACTGTTCGTAATACAATGTGACGGGGAAGCGTCCCAATCCGTAGACACTTACGCCGCCTTTATCACCCACCCTAAATTCCAGTTTGCCGGACTTCTTTGACGCCGCTTGCTTCTCAAGTTCGGCGATGCGGGCCAGCAATTCTTCCTTCGTTGGCTCTGCCATTTGAACCTTCCTTCTGTCGCCGCCGTAGCGGCGTCGTGGACTTGTTCAATCTCCGGGTACGTTTCCAGCACTGCGGGTCGACCCTCAGCACGGATGTCGCACCCGATGCCAAATTGATGAAGCCACCATGATAGCTGATTTCCCCGTAACGAAACAGACGCGCCAACAAGGCGAGGGCATGCTGAGCAAGGGTGGCGTTGACAAATGGCGATTGTCGCTCCAACGCGTCCACTGCGCTACAGCTCGGCTCTGCGTCGTTGTCGAGGCTGGCATCCACGATTTCAGGATAAAGCTCAGCGACCGTACGCAGTCGCAGTCTTGACCTGCGGTTCCGTTCATTAAGGGGCTCTCCCAGGATGAACTGCCCGCCATCAGCATCGTTGCCCTGATCGCACCAGTAGGAAGTCGTGCTCCGCCCGCTTACCGCATCGCGTATCGTGGCCCGTGCCGCCCGTATATCCACGCACCCAATTACAATGTGAGCGCGGAGGTCATCACCGGAATAGCTGCGGGAGATAAAGGTTCCAGGTTTCAGGTGAACAGGCACTGCCTCCCACTTCAGTCCCCAGAACAGATTCAGCCTATTGACCAAAACTATCGCCTTGTTGAGACCGACCTCGGACCTCGCAAATGGTTGGCGGATACAGTTCGTGGGAGAGATGGTATCGCCGTCCACCACCGTCACATGCAATCCCCCTGGATGGCCATGGGCAATAAGGGATTGATGCAGGTAAGGCAATCCCGCCACTACCGCACTCCCCGTTCCTCCGCAACCCACCACCAGCACGCGCACCTGCCGTTCCAGCAGCTCCGGGTGGATGCGGTGAATTTCCATGACCAACTCCTCAACGCTCGTTTGCGGGAGCGACGAAATCTTGAAGGGTTTCGCCGGCATCGATCAGGTATCGAACTGGGAACCTCTTCTTGCCAGCGAGATTTCTCCACAACCCAATGAAGCCTTCAGGGTGGCTGGTAAGCCGAACCGCTCCCGACGCATGGGTGAAAGCCGAATGAAAGAATGCGTCTTGCCACTGTGGTATCGACGCAACGTCAAAAGTGTCAGGTACGCGCATACTGCCGGCGCAAACTCGAACGTCCGTGTTCCAATATGGAGCGGTCTTCATCGGCGTGTCGGGGGTTGGCCGTGAACTCGTTGCGACAGCTCGCACGAAGAGGTCCTTGCCTGCAACTTTGAAGATCAGCGCCGGATGCGGGAAAAGGAGACCGTTAAGCTTCCGCGCTTCTTTGTCCACCCCTCCGAAGAACATGACCCGCCTCCGCGGCCGTGACCACCAGACCAGCACGTCTGGAGTGCGCGCCAGGACGTTATCGGGAAGGATTTCCGGCTTGACCTGTGCACCGAGGCCTTGGGCAAGAGTACGCAGGAAGGCTGTGGTCAGGGCTTCACCAGGGTTGAGATAAGGAATTCCATCCTCGGCTTGCTTGACTTTGTGCAGGCTTGCGAAGGCGCCGTCGCCTCCACCCCGGTAAACAAGGACAGCTTCAGCAAGCTTGAATTCTTGGTTGGCTCCGATATTGACGTAAGCTTTCATGGCTCTCACTTTGAAATGATCCATTGGTCGTTGCTTGGCATGAGGTCGATGAATTGGCTTGCCGCAGCAATGGTCTGGCAGGCGACTCCGAACGTGCGGAATGTTCGCTGAACGCTCGCCTTGTCCGTGGGATCAAAGGGGATGATGATATTAGGCTCAGGCTCTACTTCCATCATTCCTTGAGCATCTTCATCAAATGCGGCTGAAATTGCATCACCGTCGGCAAACACAGCGAGTAGACAAGGTAGGGACGGATTGCAGTCCGAGAGCTGTTCACGGATGTTGTCATTAAGGTCAGGTCGCTCTGCTTGTGTGGACAGGTGATCGAGGGCGAGTACGGCATTTACCAGCATGGTGGTGAGTGGATCGTTTATCTTGTTCTTGAGGTGGGCAAGCTCACTCTCATTCAGCGCTGACTGCAACACACACGGGGGAATTGATCCCTCGACGTCGGGGATTTCGTACTGGTCAGCGTCCGGTTCCTGCGAGGCCCATTCCCGCAACGTCTCAGCCCGTTCTTGGGCATCTCTATAATCATAAATCCTGGTCCACCTATTAAGGGCTCCGACAAAGAGGTGGAAGAATGTCGCCGGGAGTTGCGGGTGGACGCTCTCCAGTAACGCCAGCGTTGGCCCAAAGGTCGCGCAGGCACACGTTGCCTCGGAGGGCTCCACAATGAGGAATAATTGATTGGGGATGGTTTCATCCCGCTCAGCCCAATCAGAGGGACTGCTGCTGATCACGGCGGATAGCAGGAATCGGTTACGGATGGCTGGGCCGCCATGCGTGTCAATCCACCGCTCAAGCGTCATCCTTATAAAGGATGTTGGGTCGTGATCTGCCCTCTTCCAATCTCCAGGGATGGCAATGTCAAGCTCCAGGAGCGCCTTGGCCAGCATCACCGCCAAGCGGTCATCTGCAACCAACCGATGCATTACCGGGACGGAGCCAAATCGCGGCAGCACCAAGCCACATCCCTGAGCCATCAACTCATTGGAGGAAGCCATCCGGGAGGAGCGTCGAGTGGTGTGCGGTTGTAACTGCGCGTGCTCGCCTCGACTGCGGCGGCAATCAAGGCTGCCACGCTTTTCTGTTCGGGGCACCGGACAAACCTCCCCATAAGTGTCTGGTAACGGGCATGGCGGCCCTGGCGGAGCCTTTCGAGTTCCGCTAGGACCGCATGCTTCGTCACCTCCTTGCTTTTGGGATTTCGGCTCATTGGCTATCCCTTTGTGCCGATAGCAGTCGAGAAGCGATAGACCACCTTGTCTCCGACCTGCTCCGGGCCGGTGACAGTGGCGGTAGCGATTTCGGGGTACTGACTGGAATAAAAGCTGCGGATTTCCTCTACTGAAAGCGAGGGGCTAGGGTCTGGCAGCTTAACCCCATGCACCTCGAAGTAGCGGGAAAGTGGGTGGCTCTCCATTAGAGTGCGAGACCTCCATTCGATTTAGTGGGAGCGGGTTCGGGCGTTGTAGCTGGGAACAACCCGAGTGTACCCGTCGATGCTGAAAGGGGCGCGGGGTCACCGGCAGCTGTGGATGTGGAAGAAGACGCTGGGGCAGGCTCAGCCGCCGTTATCGTGGGCGACTTCACGGTTGCCTTTTTGCGCTTGGCTTCCTCCTGCGCTGCCTTGGCGGCAGCCTCCATGGTGGCTTTGGCTTCGGCCAGGGTGCTGGCGGTTTGCTGGTGGGTTTGGACGTAACCGGCCAAGTGCTTCCCGAGTTCAGCATCGAGTTCCTCGGGCGAGCCGGTATAGGTGAGCGGTGTACTGAGAGCCGGGTTGTCGTCGGCCTTTGCCAGAGCGGGAATGACATTGACGCGCAGCGTCTTGTCATCCACCTTGGCCACCGTGATGAGCACAGTGCGGCCGGCGAGAAGCGGCATGAGTTCAACGAACATAGGACCTCCTTATTGTGGCGCGTGCGCGTTCTTTCTCTCGCCCGCGCCGACTACGTTGTTTGTTGGGAAGATGGGTTGACTAGATTGGGGACAGGGGCCTGAGTATTTTCCAGTGGACAGCGCCTAAGAAGGGTCTATCACGAGTGAGCAAGGATTATCGGGCGAGGATCTCTGTTGGGTTCTCGGAATTTGTCAATGCGTTGAGGCATATCCCGCCAGGAGCGCTGTTTCCGTGTCCAGAACCGGGGACTGGTGTTCACCGTTCGGCGTCGCCCCGCCGAAAGCGGGGAACGCGTCACGTTTCGGATTAAGGCTAGCGACTTTGCGGCGAATAGGAGAAATTCGGCGGGCCAATCTCCTCGGAAGGCGTTCGGGTCCGCGAAGGGGACTTGAACGAAGCCGCCCGTGCGGCGGACGCTGCGCGTGCGTGTTGCCCACGCGGACTGTCGTAATCAAGGTATCGTCGGGTCATAAGGAGGTTCCCTATGACCCGTTTACGCCAAATGATGCTCGAAGAACTCGAGCGTCGAAACTACGCTCAAACAACTATCGAGGATTACATCCGTGCGGTGAAAGATTTTGCCAAGTACTTTCATCGTTCTCCCGACCGCTTGGGTCCCCAGCACATCCGCGAGTACCAAGCCTATTTGTTCCGCGAGCGAAAGCTGTCTCCGAGCAGCGTTACCCAACGGCTGGCCGCTCTGCGTTTCTTCTTCATTAAAACTTTGAAGAGATCCTGGAGCGTGGCGGAGACGCCCTATCCCAAGCAGGGGCGGCGTCTACCCACGGTACTGAGCCAGGAGGAAGTCTCCCGGCTGATTAACTCTGCCCGCAACCCCTTCGATCGAATCCTGCTGATGACTCTCTATGCTACCGGAGCACGCCGCGCCGAAGTGACTCGCTTGAAGGTTAGCGACATCGATAGCCAAAGGATGGTCGTCCACATCCAGGGCGGCAAGGGCCGTAAGGATCGGGACGTCATGCTCAGTCCCGTTCTGCTGGAAGCCTTGCGCGACTACTGGCGCCGACTGAAGCCCAAGACTTGGCTCTTCCCCGGCACTCGTGCGCACACGGCCCCGCGTCCCATTACTTCCAAGGTGATCTGGCACGCCTGCCACCAGGCAGCCTTACGCGCGGGTCTCCACAAACGTGTACACCCGCACACGCTAAGGCATTGCTTCGCCACTCATCTGCTCGAAGCGGGTGCGGACCTGCGCACGATCCAGATGCTCCTCGGTCACCACGATCTGGAAGAGACCACGGTTTACTTGCACCTTTCCCAACGCCATCTCAGCGCCACCGCCAGTCCGCTGGATGCCTTGGCGCTGGCGTCCACGGTGAAGAACCCCATACAAGTTATAACCGGAACATAAATACTTTTTTCTTTAATAAATATCCCTAGAGTAAATAATATAATAATTCCCAAAAACATATAACCAAACAACACGACCGGAAAAAGCATCCAATCCACTAAAAGATAATGTTTAATACAGTCCTGTTACAAAGTGGATTTTTCTAACTCCTATAAACAATGAGGTAATGAATACTGTCGTATTTGTAAAATACGTTAAAACTTTACTGTCAACATTTCTTTAGCATTTTTATCTTCAGCATTTTGAAGAAAGAACGACTGATAGCATAGATGTAACGAGCCGAGACACGACAACATAATACGTATTGCTAGTCTTCAAACTCCCGTTGAAACTCGTTGTCCTTCGAGAAGGCGGTTCCCTGCGCGGTGGTCCGCGCGGCATATAACTTCAATAACTCGCCGGCCATATCCTGCATGGCCTTGCGCACCCGCGCCTTGGTCCTGGTCCATTGCTGCGAGCCCAGCCGATTAACAGATGCTGAACGGTGCCACACTGGTCGGTCTTCACGAACCTCAGCGTGTTGGCGGTGAAGACGCTGTTGCGCCACATGAGGCGGTTGACGTGGCGCGGCGCGATGATCCGTAGGGTCCACTTCAACATGGGGTTGCCGGTGGTGTGCGCTTCGGTGATTTCCACCTTTTCCACGACCACCTGATACTTCCCGTCGGGAACGCTTTCCATGTCCGAGCGCTCGGCGGGAGTTTCACTCCGGAAGTCGTCGTCAAACTGAGTCAAATCGATCGAATGGTTAGCCATGTGTTGTTCTCCTGGTGTGATGACTTACTGCTTTGCTGCATGGGCCGGACGGTTGGGTTCCGCAGCCTTGGCCGTAGGCGCCGCCGCCGCCGCCGCCGCGTTGTAGCACTCCTTGAACTTGCCGAAGTCGAGTTCCAGCGTCTCGGGCAACCGGCCCGTGCGGTCGCCGGCCTCGTAGTAGAGGCTCGGCTTGGTACGCATCACCCGCCGCATGCTCTGCTCCCCTTTCTCACCAGGGACGGCTTCGAGATCGCAGAACAGCACCATGTCGGCCATCCCGAGCACGATCTTGCGAGCCTTGTCTGGCAGCGTCGGCACCACGCGCATGTACTTGCCGGTGCGCGAATCCACCTCAATCTCCTTGGCGTGCGAAATGAGAAACAGCCCGTAGGGCAGGAAGGCCAACTTGGTGAGTACGCGCTGGAACTCGTTGTTGACCAGCGCATAGCCCTTGCCGTAGCCCAGATCGGATTCGTGCTCGACCTTGAACTTCGCCAGGATGTATTCGGTGCAGAACTTGTACGCGTTGTCGATGGTGTCCAGAATCACCGTCTTGAACTGGTGATTGCCTTCGACGATCTCGGCGCATGCCTTGCGCAGATCCTCCCAGGACTGAATGGGCACCTGATAAACATCCAGGGCGTTGAGTCCGGGCTCGGTGGCCAGGAAGAGCGCACCATCGGCGTGCGAGCACAGGGTGGACTTCCCGATTTTGGTCTGCCCATACACCAGCACGGTGAGATCGGCCAGGTTGGGCTTGGGTTGAGTTTTCGTTGTCGGTAACGGCATGGTTGCGTAGTCTCCTTTTAGAAAGCGGTCTCCGTGGTTTCGTTGGGCAGCACCCGCAACTCCTCGTTGGGCGCGACCCGTCA
>CAWFMJ010000038.1:0-4018 GCA_963816715.1 uncultured delta proteobacterium | reverse complement strand
CATGACAGCGCGGAGCCATGCCGCCGGTGTGCCGGAGGACAGCAGAGAGCTGGCTGAGTGGGACCTGCTCACGGCGATTATTCGACAGGCGCAGAATCAGCAGGACCCGTCTCTCGGGCCGGAGCTTGATGGCCTTCCCATTCAGCGCAAGTTGGTCATTGGCGACGCGGCGCTGGCCATTGTGCAGACGGCTCGGGAGGAAAAAACCAACCTGATCATGATGCCGTCACATAGCTTCACGTTCTACCAGTTTCTTATGGGCTCGGTGACCGCAAAAGTGTTACACGGGACCGAGTGCCCGGTTTGGACCGGTGCGCACGTGCAAATATCGCCCGTGCAGAACTTTGCGATTCGCAACGTCCTGGGCGCGGTCAAGTTCGGCCCCCGTGCTGACATAACCGTTTCTTGGGCCGCCCAAATGGCCGCCGAATTTGGTGCTCGTCTTACCCTCGCTAACATCACTGCCGGGGTGGAGATGTGGGGGGCTGGCGGCAGCTACGTTGATCAAAGGTGGAAAGAGGAGCTCGTCAGCAACGCTTCCCAGCAAATGGCCAAGCTCCAGCAAGAAACCGGCATCAAGGCCGATGTATTCATCGGCAGTGGGGACGTGCCCAAGGTGCTGACCCAAGCTGCCAAGCAGACGAAGGCGGATTTGCTGGTTACCGGATGCTACCCTTATGGCGGTCACCTGCGGACGCACGGCTACGGTATCATTTGCGCGGTGTCGATTCCGGTTCTGAGCGTGTGAGGGCGGAACGTTCCTGGATAAGCGCGAAGCCTCGCCCATGCAATCCCAATGGCAAGTCATCCATCGATTGCTTGCTGAACCAGCGGCGGCGCTCAGCCAATACCTTTAAGCTCACGGAAATCACGGTTAAATCCTATAAAGCCTTCCGCCGATCACGGCTTAAGCCAAGTTCCACAGTCCATAGCCGAACAGCTCTACGCCAATCCCGATTTTTCTCGATTTCAGCCTGACCATCGGCAAGCACCTGTTGCCAGACCAAAATCAGTTTCTCTCCTTAAAGATCGAACCACTTTGTCCTGCGTCGCGACTGACTAATTTTGACCAGCGCAATGAGCAAGACAGCACAGACAGTGGAAGGAAAGACGGAAAGAATGTGAGCGGTGCTGGCGCGGGCCGACTGCCGGCGTGCCCCTCGCACGGCTGGGACAATCGCGCGACTTATACGCCGGCCGCAACGGGCAGGCTTGGGAACATCCCCAGGACGGGTGGTATCAGCAGGACAAGAACGGCAACTGGTCGCGGTCCCAAGGGGAATGACCACCCAAGGCTTAGAATTCAAGGAGGGAAAAACATGAGCAAGTCGCTGATTCTCGGTATCCTGTTCCTGCTGTTCTGTTCCACTGCCTTCGCTGTAACTGCCGTCAAGGGTAGGATTGAGAAGATCGACCGCACGGCCAAGACCATCGTGGTGAAGGCGGTAGATGGTACTGAACACACGTTTCGTTTTGTGGGGCGGACTGCGGTCCACGGCACTGAGATGGCGGGTGCGGACGCATTCCACGGGTTAAGGGAAGGCAGTGAAGTGGTTGTGCACTATACTGTTAAGGGAAGCGAAGAGACCGCCCTGGAAATCGACCACATTGGCGAGGGTGGCCTGAAGACTACCGAGGGCACTCTCACCCGTCTTGATCGGAACGCAAGAACCTTTACCATCAAGGCGGAAGACGGAACCGAGCATGAATTCCGCTTAGCCGAGCACGCCGCGGAAGATGCGGGGACCGACATTTCTGAGGACGCGCAGAAATCCGCCAAGGTCATCGTTTACTATACGGACCAAGCCGGTCAGCAAGTGGCACACTTTTTCAGCAAGAATTTTTAACCCGAAAGCGCCAGCTAATCGGGGCGGCTCGACATTGACCTTTAAGTGGCTCTGCATCCGCCGCTCCAGTCGCGCCGAATTGTTCTCACAAGTGTCTTTGTGAGTAATGGAGGCTGTCTCCAGAACGTGGCGTGCCGAAGCCTCATAGCGCTGCTTGGCCATCAACTCTTGAAGTTGGACTCCCAATACCACACGAAAACGAGCATTGTCGCACTCTGAATTCAATCCAATGTCTTTCCGCTCAGCGGCGTGGGAGTTAACAAGCGCCAGCGTTAGTCCCGTCATCAGTTCTCACGCCTCCTGTTTCAGCTCGCAATTTGTTTTTGTTGCTGCCGCTTGGCTAAAAGTCAAACCCGTGTGCGTTTCTTGGCAGACCCGTGTTCACAAACTTACTTGTGCCAACGTAGCTTCAGAAATTCTGCAAGACACTGAAATTCAATTGAACCGGTTCGTGCGACTCAGGAGGCGTTGAGCCCTTCGCTTTGGGGACGGCGTGGGCGCTGGCGGATGGCGTGGGTTCCGCCGGCGCGGCGGCAGGGGTGGGAGCGGCTTGCATGGACCATTGGGACGACTGAAGATGGCTCCGGCTCAGGATGGCGTACACCTCGAGCCAGAGTTTTGAAGCCTTGAGCGCATCGACCGCAGTGCCGTTGCCCCCCAGGGAGGCCCGCAGCTCCAGATCCGGGTGCTTGAGTAAAGTGGCGGCGAAGTTTTTCAGTTTGACCTGATCGCGCCAGGCGAGCTCGCTTCGAGTGTCAGGCGACGTCAGCGCCAGGGTGTAAGCTGGCGCTTCCAGTTCGACCACACCATGAACCTCCACGGGGGACGTAAGCTTGGTGGAAAGCTGCGACTTAAGCAGCTCCACCGTTTGTTCCTGTAAGGGCTCGGGAGCCGCAAGGTGAAGAGTCAGGACCTCCGGTCTGCCCGCTCCCAGTTCTATCTGCACTGGTTCGGTCAACTTCATCGACGTTCCTGTGAGGGCTGCATCAACCTGCTGCTGAAGGTAGCCGGTAATTTTTGCATGGGTTGTCTTGAGGTCAAAGGGTTCATCCTTGGGCACGGTCTTTACCTCGCCACCGGAGATGAAGTCCTTGATGCGTTCCATCTGCTGGGCCGAGAGTCCGCCTTGTGCGGCCAGGATCTGGTCCACTTGAAGTTCCGCTCTTGACCCGAAGCGCTTTCGCAACGCATCCTGCACGGCTTCGATTTGAGCCGTTCCAAAGTACTGCGTGGTGCGGACGATGACATTGACCTTAAAGCCTTCTTCCACCTGGGCAAACGACAAATCGGCAACCGACGAATGCTCAGTTTTGAATCCACGATTGACCACTTCCTCAACGTCGGCCCGCATGCCAATTTGAGTCACCGCTCTGCGCAGGGTCTGAACGAGGGGTACAGCCAAAATGATCAGAAGCAGTGCACTGACCACCATGCGCTTGCGCAGCTTCGCCCTCCCCTCTTCGGTGTCCCCGTGGGGGACGAACCCCATAAGCCGGAATACCGCGGCGGCACTGATCATGATGGACACCAGGTTGGTTACAAAAAGCAGGAAGCCTCCCCAGGCCATCGAGCCGTGGTACGTGCTCAGGGAGAACCCCACCACGGCCAGAGGCGGAATGACCGCCACGGCAATAGCAACGCCGGGGATGATGGTCATGCTTACCGGCCCGCCACGCAACGCCAACGTGCCCGCTAACCCCGCCAGTACCGCCACGAGCAGGTCCAGCAGATTAGGATTCGTGCGCGCCAGGATCTCCGGGGTCACCTGCTTCAGCGGAATGAGCCATGCCACCAGCCACGTGAGGGCAATCGCACCCCCAATACTCCATGCCAGCACGGAAGCCGCCCGGCGGCCGAGGCTCCAATCCCCCAGAACCAGCGCCAACGCCCCTGCCAGAACAGGATTCATCAAAGGCGAAATGAGCATCGCGCCAATAATTACCGCCACGCTGTTCTGTAATAACCCGAAGAGCGCGATCAAAGCCGCAAAGGCCAGCATCGCCACATACTCGAGATCCAAGCGGCTCGAATCCAAAACCGACTGATAGAGTTCTTCTCGCGCGGACGGCGTCAGATCCACTTTAAACAGTTTCACAGTCCACCTCATGCGCCTGCCTTGTTCTCAGGAGAAAAAACGCATCGATGTTCACATGTGCACCGCCAGAACTGGG
>CAWFMJ010000037.1:0-4233 GCA_963816715.1 uncultured delta proteobacterium | reverse complement strand
TAATGGGGCTCGCGTCGCCCCCTCGGCCGGCAAAGCCGGCCGAGCCTCCCCTTCATAAAAAGGAAGAACCGCCGCAGGCGCGCACTGCTTGTTCAGACCCGCTTCGCTCGTGAACGTTATCTGGGGCTCGCGTCGCCCCCTCGACCGGCAAAGCCGGCCGAGCCTCCCTCAAAGCTTGCTCGTCGGGACGTAGTCCCGAATAGTCCTGGCCTCTTTTGCATCTTAAGGAAGGACCGCCATCCAGGCTTGCCCTCGCGGACCATCGCCAACGGCGAGAGCTTGGTCCGCGATAGGTTCTTGCCTTTGCCATTGATGGGGCTCGCGTCGCCCCCGACCACACCGGGCAGTCCAAATCGATAGTTTCTTAGCTCTTCGGTTACCCCGGCATCGCCCACTTTAAGGTCTCATACCCCTTTCTTTCGGGCGTATTCATGCCTTTGGGAAGTCCGAATCCTAAGGCAGCGACAACCATCGCACAACCCCTCTCAATGCTTTTCGGCCTTAGAGTACCAAGGATTTCCAACGATCCGACCGGGAAGCCTCCTTTACTGAATTGCACTAAATTGCACTGTTTTGGTAAAATTCGAGGCACTCTGTATACAATTTTATCCCGAGGGCGGAACGTCCGGCACATGGAAATACAAGGATGGGAGAGCAAAGACAGCGGCTCATGGGTTGCCTCCTCCTCTTTCAAATTCTCTCAAAAAAGACCCTTTCCTGTCAAGTCGGAATGGTGGTGAAGAAGGGGGAAAAAGGCAGCAACCGGGCGGGTAAATGAAAAGAAAAGGCAAAAAATCTGCCGAGTCATTTCTTAATCTTTGATACATAAGGCTTGACTGCTTCCTGTATCCTGTTTCTCTTCCCTCAGCCGTCAACCTGCGCTGTTACGACTGGTAACCGATGAGGCTTGTATTTTGCCATGTAGTCAGTTACTATCTCTCGTTACTATCGAAAATCCTCGACACGCCGACCTGGAGAACTGGAGGCCCAGGAGCATGATGAATAGGTTTTTCTCGTGGCCCATACGCGTGCATTTGATAATCTTGATCGCCCTGCTGGCGGTCCCGTCCATAAGCCTGATCGTCTACTCGGGAATAGCCGAGCGTCACGAAGCGATAGCCGACGCCAAGGCCGAGTGTCTGAAGTTCGTCAATGACGTTGCGGGTCAGCAGCAGGCCATGGTCGCAGGCGCGGAACAACTGGCGACCGCCCTTTCTTTGCTTCCCCCGATACAATCCCGAAATCCCGCTGCCACCAGCGCCCTTTTTTCCGAGCTTCTGAAAAAGAACCCTCAATATGCCAATATAGCCGTCTGCGACAAATCCGGTCTTGTCTGGGCGTCGGCAATCCCTCTTCGAGGGGAAGGTATCGGTGGCCGACCGGAGATTATTTTCAGGAGGCGATCCGTACCGGGATGTTTTCTTCCGGTGAATACTAGCGTAGGCCGGATAGCGAAAAAGCCCGTCGATGAGCTTTGGATACCCGGTGAAGAACGCCGCGAATGAGCTCATAGCGGTAATAGGGATTGTCCTTGACCTGGATTACAGCCAGCATGTGTTCGAAAAGCTTCAACCTCCCGCCCGGTTCGATCGTTCAGCCTGCTCGATCACCGGGGGATCATTTTCATCAGGAATCTCAACGATCCCATACTCGGAGAAACTTATCGGCCGCCGCGACACCAGCGGAAGGACTCTTCACCATGATGACGGAGGGACCCGATGAAGGGACTTTTGAAGCTATCGGAAATGACGGCAGGTTCCGCCTTTATCGCCTACAAGAGACTCCGCCTGCCCCACGAATCGGAACCCTATATCTACATCCGTTCGAGCATACCGCTGGCTTCGGCCACACTCGCGGCAAACGCCGCAATGCTCAGGAACCTATCGGCATTTGTTTCGTTATTCCTTGTCGGGCTGCTCCTGGCCTGGTTTATCGGGAAGCGTCTCATCGTGCGCCCTGCCATGATGCTGAAAGAGGCAGCCGGGCGGTTGGCTGCGGGTGCGGATACCGTTAATGTCTCTTCCGTCGTGAAAGGCGGCGAACTTGGAGAAGTGGCCCGCGCATTCGATGGCATGGCAGAGGCCCTGGTCCAGAGAGAGACCGCCCTTCGGATAAGCGAGCAGCGCTGGGCCACCACCCTTTCGAGCATCGGCGACGCGGTCATCGCCACCGATCCGACCGGCAGAATCACGTTCATGAACTCTGTGGCGGAGGAAATGACCGGCTGGACACTCGAGGAGGCTTCATTGATGCCGGTGACGGAGATCTTCAACATCATCAACGAGCACACCCGCAAAGAAGTCGAGAGCCCCGTCGCCAAAGTGCTCCGCGAAGGGATGGTCGTCGGCCTCGCCAACCACACGATCCTCGTGAGAAAAGACGGGACGGAGGTTCCCATCGACGACAGCGGCGCGCCTATAAAAGACAAGGACGGCAACACCACGGGCGTCGTGCTCGTTTTCCGCGATATCACTGAGCGCAAGCTGGCAGAAGAGGCGGCGCGTGAAAGCCAGCGACAGAATGAGTTCCTTGCCAACATTATCGCACTCGGATCCCAGCCTTTTGGCGTCGGATACCCGGACGGGAGCCTGGGGCTCGTCAACAAGGCATTTGAGCAGCTCACCGGCTACAGTGTCGAAGAGCTGAGGTCAATCGACTGGGCCACGACGCTCACCCCGCCGGAATGGGTCGAGATCGAGCGCCGGAAGCTCGAGGAGCTGCACCGCACCGGCCAGCCGGTGCGATACGAGAAGGAGTATCTCAGAAAGGACGGCAGCCGGGTACCGATCGAGCTGCTCGTTCACCTCGTTGCCGATCATGACGGACAACCCCAGTATTACTACTCCTTTATCACCGACATCACTGAGCGTAAGCGGGCCGAAGAAATCACACAACATCTTGCCTCTTTCCCGCAACTCAATCCGAGCCCGATCATAGAGGTGGATATCTCCGAAACGATCACTTTCTCTAATCCGGGCGCTCAGGCCCTGTTGGAAAACCTCGGACTGGACAAAGGGGCTGCCGGAGCGCTCCTGCCCCATGACTTGGATGCCATTTTAAGAAATTGGGACAAGAAAAGTGAATCAACGCTCGATCGCGAAGTGTCGTTAGCGGACAGGGTTCTTAGCGAGACCGTTCAGCTTGTCCCTCACTTCAACGTCGCCCGTATCTACGCCCAAGACATCACGGCACGCAAACAAGCGGAGCGCGAAAGGGAGTTGGCCGTTCAGTTCCTTCGCACGATCAATGAAAGCACCTCGAAACAGGATTTAGTCCGCAGCGCGGCGACGTTCTTCCAGGAGCAGTCGGGCATGGAGGCCGTCGGTATCCGGCTCAAGGAAGGGGACGACTATCCCTACTACGAGACCCATGGGTTTCCCGGAGAGTTCGTCCGTCTCGAATCGAGTGTTTGCCTGAGGGATGACGAGGGGCGCACTGTCCGGGACGACTCCGGCTTTCCCATCATGGAATGCATGTGCGGTAACATACTTCGCGGGAGGTTCGATCCATCGTTGCCCTTCTTTACCGAACACGGCAGCTTCTGGTCAAACTGCACCAGTGAGCTTCTCGCCACCAGCACCGAAGAGGATCGGCAGGCCCGTACCCGCAACCGGTGCAACGGAGAAGGATACGAATCGGTGGCTCTTATCGCCCTTAGAGCAGGGGACGAATGTCTGGGTCTCCTCCAGTTGAACGACCGCCGTCCGGGTCGTTTCACTCCGGAGCGGATCGCCCTCTACGAGAGGCTGGCGGGTTACCTCGCCGTGGCATTGGCGAAAGTCGAGGCTGAAGAGGCGCTGCGCGCTGCTCACGACAAGTTGGAGATGCGCGTCAAGGATCGTACCACCGAGTTGCAGCAGGCCTACGACAGGCTCAAAGAAGAGACAGAGCAGCGGGGGCAGATCGAGGCCCAGCTCCGCCAGGCCCAAAAGATGGAGGCCTTGGGAACGATGAGCGGCGGCATCGCCCACGACTTCAACAACATCTTAGCCGCCATCATCGGTTTCTGCTGAACTGCTTGGAAGGCCATACTGCGAAAGGGAGCCGGGACGCGCATCGCATCGAGCGGATAATGGAGGCAGCTATCCGTGGCCGTGAGCTCGTGAGGCAGATGCTCACCTTCACAAGAAAGGCCGAGCAGGAGAAGAAACCCTTACGCGTGAGCAGCATCGTCAAGGAGACCCTCAAGCTTATCCGGGCGACCACACCCTCGACGATCAACATCAGGGTCAA
>CAWFMJ010000036.1:0-149038 GCA_963816715.1 uncultured delta proteobacterium | reverse complement strand
AAATGTATCGCTGGCCATTGTCTTTATGCGTCAGGGACGTTGTCTAAGTGGCTCGGCAGGCCTCCCTGGACAACCATTCTGCTCGGCGCTCTGATATCAACAGGCATAGGCATTATTGTAGCTCTTCCTTTTTTCTGACTGAGAGCCGTCTCACCTAACGCGATGGTCAGCATGTTCTTTGTCCCGGGTGTTGTGCAGGTGATCAACTCCATGGGCACGCCCAGCGGTGGATACAGCGGCCTCACTGGGGATTCCCCGCTGCTCCGCTAGATCTCCAAGACGCCCAGATCATCAACCTGTTTTCTCATTGTGGTTTCTTCATCCCTCATTGTTCTTTACTGATTCTATAAATGTGTCGCGTCGGCACGACCTGGCAAAGCCGTCGCCCAGTCCTATCTCATCGCGTCCAGCGTCGGGGTGAACGAGAGTTTCTACAGGGTCCACGCATGCTGCTGTTGGCTCTTTTCTCGCGGGTCTGGCAGGCGGCCTGTACGCTCACTACAACTTCACGGATAAGGAACATCGGAGCTTTGAGCACCGGAAAGGGACCATGATGTTCCTCATGTACGGCGTCGAAGGAGGCATGTTCAGCTTCTTCGGACTGACAACTGCAAATGTTTCTCCTCGTCATTATGCCCGAGTTAACCAGGGAGCTCAAGCAGTTCGTGCCTTACATCTCTGCCGTTATGTTGCTCATTGTAGTCTACGGCATGCCCCAGGGTTTGATCGGGCTGCTCCGACTGATCAGAAGAAGTCTTCAAAACGTACACAGTGCAAAGTGGGGAGAGCAGAGCTATGCTTCTTGAAATCGACAACCTTGCAAAGCGCTTTGGCGGGCTCACCGCGTAGCGGACTCAGCTTTGGAGTCGAACAGGCAGAGATTGTCGGCCTGTTCGGGCCGAATGGCGCGGGAAAGACAATCGCCTTTACCTCGTCACAGGCATCCTGAAGCCTACTTCGGGAAGGTTGGGATTCGACGGCAAGGATATAACGGGAAAGAAACCGCATCAAGTGGCCAAACTGGGCGTGGGGCGGACCTTCCAGCTCAATCCGCTCTTTCCCCGGTTCACCGTGCTGGAAAACGTCGTGGCCTCGTATCATCCCCATCCACACTCGCGATCCATAGATGCCTTCTTTAATACCCGCAGGTACCGTCAAAACGAGGCTTTGATCATGGACCACGCCATGGAGACGCTCAAATTGCTGCGATTGGACAAGGTGAAGGACGAAATGGCGAGCAACCTTCCGCATGGTTATCAAAAAATGCTCGCCGTGGCGCGGGCGTTGACGGTACGACCGAAACTGCTCCTCCTCGACGAACCGACCTCCGGCATGAACTGGAGGAGACAGAGCTAACTCTCTCGGCTATAGAGCAGGCTGGAAACAGGAATGTCCGTCCTACTGGTGGAGCACAATATGGAAGTCATCGACATCTGCGATTGTGCCGTTGTCATGAGTTTCGGACGGAAAATAGCCGAAGGAACAGTTGAGGAAATCCGAAACAACGAAACCGTCATTGAGGCATACATTGGAGCGCCAATGCTGCTTAAGGTGGAAGGGGCCGCGGTCCACTACGGAAGAGCTAAGGCCCTCGATTCCGTTTCGATGTGCCTTGAAGAGGGGAAAGCGCTTGCCGTCCTGGGGGCGAACGGCGCGGGCAAGACGACGCTCCTGAGGGCCGTCTCGGGCCTCAAACCGCTTACCTCGGGCGAGATTTGGTTTGAAAACAAGAGGATCGACGGGTTGAAAGCGACCGACATCGTAAGGCTGGGCGTTGTTCATGTGCCGGGGCCGCAGGCTTTTTCCGGACTTATCCGTTTTGAACAATCTGAAGCTTGCGCCACCCTGCGAAAGGATAAGGCCGAGATAAAGGCCGATTTCCGAAAAGTCTTCACCTACTTCCCTATTTTGGAAAGGAGACTCGACCAGAAAGCGAGAACCCTCAGCGGCGGGGAACAACAGATGCTGGCCATCGGCCGGGCCCTCATGGCGAGACCGAAGCTCTTGCTCATGGACGAACCATCCCTGGGACTGGCGCCGAAAGTCGTCTACGAGCTGGGTGTGATCATCGACGACATAAGAAAGCAAGAGGGGATGAGCATCCTTCTGGTGGAACAAATCTTGGGCTGGCTCGCCAGATAGCAGATAGCCTCTATCCGCTATCTGGCGAGCCAGCCCGAGATTTTGTTCCACGAGAAGGATGCTCATCCCCTCTTGCTTTCTTATGTCGTCGATGATCACACCCAGCTCGTAGACGACTTTGCTTGCCAGTCCCAGGGATGGTTCGTCCATGAGCAAGAGCTTCGGTCTCGCCATGAGGGCCCGGCCGATGGCCAGCATCTGTTGTTCCCCGCCGCTGAGGGTTCTCGCTTTCTGGTCGAGTCTCCTTTCCAAAATAGGGAAGTAGGTGAGACTTTTCGGAAATCGGCCTTTATCTCGGCCTTATCCTTTCGCAGGGTGGCGCCAAGCTTCAGATTGTTCAAAACGGATAAGTCCGGAAAAAGCCTGCGGCCCTCCGGCACATGAACAACGCCCAGCCTTACGATGTCGGTCGCTTTCAACCCGTCGATCCTCTTGTTTTCAAACCAAATCTCGCCCGAGGTAAGCGGTTTGAGGCCCAGACGGCCCTCAGGAGCGTCGTCTTGCCCGCGCCGTTCGCCCCCAGGACGGCAAGCGCTTTCCCCTCTTCAAGGCACATCGAAACGGAATCGAGGGCCTTAGCTCTTCCGTAGTGGACCGCGGCCCCTTCCACCTTAAGCAGCATTGGCGCCTCCAATGTATGCCTCAATGACGGTTTCGTTGTTTCGGATTTCCTCAACCGTTCCTTCGGCTATTTTCCGTCCGAAACTCATGACAACGACGCGATTGCAGATGTCGATGACTTCCATATTGTGCTCCACCAGTAGGACGGACATTCCTGTTTCCAGCATCTGCTCTATAGCCGAGAGAGTTAGCTCTGTCTCCTCCCAGTTCATGCCGGAGGTCGGTTCGTCGAGGAGGAGCAGTTTCGGTCGTACCGTCAACGCCCGCGCCACGGCGAGCATTTTTTGATAACCATGCGGAAGGTTGCTCGCCATTTCGTCCTTCACCTTGTCCAATCGCAGCAATTTGAGCGTCTCCATGGCGTGGTCCATGATCAAAGCCTCGTTTTGACGGTACCTGCGGGTATTAAAGAAGGCATCTATGGATCGCGAGTGTGGATGGAGATGATACGAGGCCACGACGTTTTCCAGCACGGTGAACCGGGGAAAGAGCGGATTGAGCTGGAAGGTCCGCCCCACGCCCAGTTTGGCCACTTGATGCGGTTTCTTTCCCGTTATATCCTTGCCGTCGAATCCCAACCTTCCCGAAGTAGGCTTCAGGATGCCTGTGACGAGGTTAAAGGCGGTTGTCTTCCCCGCGCCGTTCGGCCCGATCAGGCCGACAATCTCTCCCTGTCCGACTCCAAAGCTGAGTCCGTCTACCGCGGTGAGCCCGCCAAAGCGCTTTGCAAGGTTGTCGATTTCAAGAAGCATGGTATGCTCTCCCCACTTTGCACTGTGTACGTTTTGAAAGCTTCTTTCTGATCATTTGGGGCAGCCCGATCAAACCCTGGGGCATGCCGTAGACTACAATGAGCAATATAACGGCAGAGATGTAAGGCACGAACTGCTTGAGCTCCCGAGCTAACTCGGGCATAATGACGAGGAGGGCCGTTCCCAGTATCGGTCCGAAGAAGCTGAACATGCCTCCTACGACGCCGTACATGAGGAACATCATGGTAGCTCCCATATCAAAGCTCGATGTTCCTATCGTGAAGTTGTAGTGAGCGTACAGGCCGCCTGCCAGACCCGCAAAAAAACAGCCGACGGCGACTGCGTAGACCCTGTAGAAACTCTCGTTCACCCCGACGCTGGACGCGATGAGATAGGACTGGGCGACGGCTTTCCAGGTCGTGCCGACGCGACACGTCTCGAGTCGGTAAAGAACGAATAGAGATGCAGAAACCACAATGAGAAAACAGTAATAATAGGGCGTCTTGGAGTACCCGAGCAGCGGGGGAATGCCCGTGAGGCCGCTGTATCCACCGCTCAGCGTGCCCATGGAGTTGATCACCTGCACGAGGCCCATGCCGAAGAACATGCTGACCATAGCATAGTAGACGGCTCTCAGTCTGGAAAAAGGAAGGCCGACAATAATGCCTATGCCTGTTGATATCAGAGCGCCGAGCAGAATGGTTGTCCAGGGAGACCACCCGAGCCACTTAGACAACATTCCTGACGCATAGGCGCCGATGGCCATGAAAGCGGCGTGTCCCAGGGGAAACTGCCCCGAAATAATGATCGCTCTGAAGCTTGCTGCGGCAAGGATGTTAATAAAAGTCAGGTTGAGCACGTTGAGGAAATAGGGAGAATCGACAAAGAGCGGAATTGTCGCAAGAATAGCGGCCGCCAGGGCTGATGTGACGAAGGTCGTGCGGCCGCCCCTCCTCTTTCCTTGGCCTCGGGAGACGTCGTCGCTCATCAATCTTCCTCCTAATTCTCAAGCCAGGTCGCGACCGAAAAACCCTCTCGGCCGCACGAGCAGAACAACTATTACGATGCCAATAGCCAGAGCTGAAGCGGCAGATCCGCTGATGAACAGCGGCAGGACGGCATCGATGGCGCCGACCACAATTCCCGCAACGAATATTCCTCCGATGCTCCCTATGCCGCCAAGCACAACGAGAATGAGGGCTTTCTGAAAAACGAAGTCTCCCATGAAAGGACCGAGACCCATATAGGCGCCCAGAAGACTCCCCGCGACGGCCGCCAATCCGCAGGCCATGGTGCAGGCCAGCGCCGAAACCCGGTAGATGTTGACGCCCTGCAAAAGAGCGGCTTCGAGGTCCTGGCCGACGGCCTGCATTTGAAGACCGACTTTCGTTCTATGGATCAACCACATCATCACGACCAGGAGAAAACCGCCGATAAGGAAGGTGACCAGCCGTTCGTTGCTCACTGAAATCGGTCCCGCTTTGAGTATGCCGGTGACGAAAGGGCGTATCGACTGTGCTTCGTTGCCCTTGCAAAGCACTACGGTAGTCTCAATGATGGTGCTGATGGCTATTCCGACAAGGAGCGTCCGGTCAAAATCCCTGAAAAAAGGCCGAAAGAAGAATTTTTCGAGCACAGGTCCGATGAGGCTGACGATCGCGACGGTAAGCAGCAGCGAAAGCCATTGATTTATTCCGAGGGTTGCAGAAAGGGCGTAGCACAAGTAGCCCCCGAGCATGTAAATAACGCCGTGGGCCACATGAAGGATCTCCATGATGCTGAAAAGGAGCGTGAAGCCCAGAGCCACCAGAATGTACATCGACGCGAGAAAAAGCATGTTGACGACTGCGCCCGTTGTTATTGCCATCTTTGCTCCTCAATGGGCATAAATGCAAGGGCGGGGCAGAGGGATCGTTCCACTGCCCCGCCCTTATTGAAAATTCAGGGTACAACGACGTCGTTGATCCAACCGCCAGACTTTATGTTGCCCTTGTCGTCGATATACTGAGAAGGCAAGGGATGGACGACGGCGTTCTTGACGCCATAGGTCTTTTCGCCGCCGAAATGGCCCGGCCCCATGAGCGTCGCCACAGTCTGGATTCTGGGCAGGGTCTTTTTTATTTCGGTCGAATCGAGACTCTGCGCCGCCTGCAGGATCTGCGGAAGAACGTAGACCGCGGAAGAGCTTTGGAAAATAAGCGAACGTCCTGCTTTCAACTTGGCGCCGTACGTTTTTATGAACTCCTCCATCTGAGGTGGATTGCCCGGCGCGCCGGGCGTCGCCGCGAGGGTCACTACTTTCCGCCCGCCGACGCCGGCGAGGGTCTTGAGGTCGGCGCACGTCGTAACGCCAGCATGGAAGTACCATCGATTATCGCCCAGTTCCCTGAGTCCCTTGAGGATCGGGGCGACATTGGGCCCAATCCCGTTCGGATGGATCACGGCATCCGCCTTTCTGGCTGCAATCTTCGAAGCGATCGGGGTGAAGTCAACCAGCTCATTGGGGAAGGACACCCAGTCGCCGACGACGCTGATTCCTGCATCCTGAAGCGCCTTGGCGACAAGCGGTTTCTGGTAGGGGATGCCTCCGTCATCAGGGTTCGTGATAACCACGCTCTTTATTTCCGGATGATTCTTCTTAATGTATTTGATCAGCGCGTATAGGTGACCCATGCTTCCGTCTTCCGCGAGGATGCGGTACTGCGTATTCTTATCCAGTTCTCCCGGCGTATTGGAGTTCCACCCGAGCAAGTTGATCATCTTGCTTGCCTCGCAAAGCGGGGCAGTGGCGGGGCCCCAAAAAGCCGGCGGTCCGACGACAAACTGCACGTGTTTATCGTAAATGAGTTTGTTCAGGGCGGCTACCGCGCCTTCGTTGGTGCTTTTCGTGTCTTCCGGGACCAGCTCCAAAACGTACTTCACGCCTTTGATGGTCACTCCCCCGTGGGCGTTCACCATGTCTACCACCGTTCTGCATTCGTCAATGTCGACAGCGCCGGCAACAGAAAACCATCCGGTAAGCGCGATCAGCGCGCCGACGCGAATCTTTTTTGGTTCCGAAGCGGCGTGCGAAGCGGCAGACGCAAAGAGGAGAAGCCCGAGCGCCAGAACTGCTGTCACAAGCCAAGACCAGTGAAACTCTTTCCTTTTCGACATCTAAAGAACCTCCCTATGCATAAAGATGAAATCAATCCCTATCAGGCGGAAAAGGGGTATGGGACAGAAGAATCGGGGGCGAAAAGACTCCGGTCATCCATCTGTTTCTTTGCCCTGAACTATACAAACAGATACTCTTTGTTATCAAGACATAGCCACTTGGTGGCTTGTCGGACATATTGACCTCTGACCGTGTTTTTCTGCATGGCCTGGCCGACCCCCCTCACATCACGATCACGTTCCGCAACGAGTCTCCCTTTTCCGAGTCTTCGAACGCCTCGTTGATCTGATCGAGGGAAAACCGGTTGGTGATCAGCTCGTCGAGCTTCAGGCGGCCGGTCTGGTAGAGCTTGACAAAGTTCGGAATGTCGAGCCGTATCCGGGACCGCCCCATGGCGCTGCCGGTGATCGTTTTGCCCCCGACGAATTCGAGGGCGTCCCATTCGGACAGAGGCTCGGCGCCGCCGTGTCCGATGAAGTACTCCCTGCCTATGGCCGAGAGCATGAGGAAACCCTGGCGTTTCGGCTGGATGCCCGCGACGGTGATGAAGACGTGGTCGGCGCCCCTGCCTTCGGTCATGCTCTTCACGGCGGCGACCACGTCCTTCTCCTTCCGGGCGTTGATCGCGTGCGTTGCGCCGAAGGCCTTGGCTGTCTCGAGCTTGCCGTCCGCCACGTCGACGGCGATGATCGGATTGGCGCCGACGAACCTGGCGCCCTGAATGGCGTTGAGGCCGACTCCTCCCGTCCCCGTCACGACGACGCTCGAGAAGGGCGCTGCTTTTGCGGCGTTGAGCACGGCGCCGAAGCCCGATACGACGCCGCAGCCGAGAAGGGCGGCCGTCTCCTTGGGCATGTCCGGCGGAATCTTGACGAGGCAGCCTTCGGGGGCGATGGTCTTCTCCTGAAAGCCTGCAAAGGGACCCGGAAAGAGTGTCAACTGCTCGCCTTTCCCCGTGTAGAAAGGCCCCGGGGACTGGAAGCTGAATTGCCAGTTCTCGCAGAAGTTCGGGTATCCCGTAATGCAGTAGTGGCAATGGCCGCAGCCTGCGCGCACGAGGCAGAGCACGACCGAATCGCCCGGCTTGACGTAGGAGACGCCTTCTCCGATCTCCTCGACCACGCCGGCGATTTCGTGACCCCCCAGGGCGGGGAGCTTGCCGAACTTCCCGTGCTCTCCCTTTACGGAATGGATGTCGCTATGGCAAATGGCCGTTGCGGCGATGCGCACGCTGACCTCGCCCTTCTTCGGCGCCTCCATCCGAACGTCTTCAACGACGAGCGGCTTGCCGTACTGGTAGCAGACTGCTGCTTTCATCGTTCTTCCTCCTATTAAAATTGGATCGGCAACACTCCTCTCGCCGATTGGCCTTCGGAGGAATGTCCCCGCAACCGTTATCCAACATCGGCAACACTCCTCTCGCCGATTGGCCTTCGGAGGAATGTCCCCGCAACCGTTATCCAACATCGGCAACACTCCTCTCGCCGATTGGCCTTCGGAGGAATGTCCCCGCAACCGTTATCCAACATCGGCAACACTCCTCTCGCCGATTGGCCTTCGGAGGAATGTTGCCCACCAAACTTTAGTGCATCGTTCCGCCCCCGTCGACGACCAGCGTCTGTCCCGTGACGAAGAGATCCTCCGAGGCAAAGTAGAGGATCGCCCGGGCGACGTCGACGGCTTCTCCGACCCTGCCGAGGGCGATCATCTTGGCCACCATGGCTGTTTCCTTTGGATCGCTGCCATCCTGCATGGGCGTCATGGTCAGCCCCGGGGCGACGCAGTTCACCCGTATGTTGTATCTCCCCAGCTCCCTTGCCAGGACCTTCGACATGGCCATGATGCCCGCTTTCGACGCGCAATAGGCGGCGGTGCCCACGGCCCCGCTGAGGCCGGTGGTGGAGCTGACGCAGACGATCCAGCCGCGCTTCTGCTTCATCATGAAAGGCATGACCGCCTTGGCGCAGTTGAACTGGCCCTTGAGGTTGGTGTTGATCACCCCGTCCCACTCCTCGTCGTCGACGTCGAGCGTGGAGGGGTGCAATTGCGCCTTTCTGGTGGAAGCAATGCCGGCGTTGTTTACAAGGATGTCGATGCGGCCGAACGTATCGACGGTTTGTTTTGCCATGTTGTCCGCATCGACCCACTTCGACACGTCCGTCTTTATGGCAACGGCTTCTCCGCCTGAGGCCTCGATTTCTGCCTTTACCGCAGCAAGAGCGGCTTCTGTCCTGCCCGCCAGAACCACCTTGGCGCCTGCCTTCGCAAGCTCAAGCGCGGCAGCTTTGCCAACGCCCGTGCCGGCACCGGTGACAATGGCGATTTTTCCGGTGAACTCATTCATCCTCTTCCTCCTTGGAATCGTTGGCTATCGGTCAACAGGGGAAAGACCTCTATTCTCGAAATTCCGTGAGCTGCGACAAACCGCAAAAAACCGTGCCAAGAGAAAATTGAGGCATAGGGACCTCCGCTATCCGCTTGAACCCCATCTCAGCCGGAAGTTGGTCGATGACCTCGTTGGCAATGTCAGCGAGCGGCCTGTCTTCTCTGGCGACTCGACGCAGCGTTTCAATAAGCCGCATGACGACCTCGAGCGAATCGACGAGATAGGTTGTCGCTTCATCACCTTGTCTCACAAGGGAAGGGGGCAGCCGCAGGCCTCTGAAGGGGTGACTGAAGAGCATTGCCCTGACGGGCATTGCCATCAGCCGCCGCACGGACTTTTCGTATCCGAAGAAATCGGCAATGATGGGAAGGCTCCCACCCGGAGTGTTGAGACCCGGTATGGAATCGCCTGCAAGGAGAATCGCTTCTTCTTCCCAGTAGTAGCCGACCGAACCGGGAGAATGTCCGGGGAGGTGCACGACGCGAAGGCTGAGGCCTTTGCCGAGATCGATCGCGTCGTTGTCGGCGAGATAGCGATCGGCTTGCGGCATCGGCCCGAGACTTTGAACAAAGAAATCCCGTTCCATGGCTGTGGCCGGGTCCGTTCTCCCCGCTGCGTAGAACCGGTCGAAGCTCGCCGGGGGATCTTCCAGGAAGAGCGCATCGTCCCTGTGGATCATTATGCGTGCGCCGCTCGCCGCCTTGACATGTCCGTTACCCCCGATGTGGTCGGCGTGGCCGTGGGTGTTGAGGATGAGATCCACGTCTCGGGGCGCTGCGCCGCAGGAGTTGGATGCCGCGGCAACAGGGTCGATGGAGGGCTGGGGCGGGCCTGAGTCCACAAGAGCCGTCGTCTCGCCTCTTATGCAATAAGCGTAAATGTCGGCTTGGGCAGCGCCCCAGCGGATGTCGAGCCGTTCTATCAGTGGGTGTACCCCGCTTCTCATGCAAACTCTCCTTGCGACAATATCAGATCGCGACGCTTGATGCTGACCATATCGCGCGCCAAACAGCGGCTGAGAAAACCTAAAAGCGTGATTTGAGACCCTCCGGCGTGCGTATCCAGACGAAGTCTCCGGGTCCGACTACAGGCTCTCCGTTTAATTCGCGCAGTTCAGACCAGTGGCCGTCAGGCGCCTTGTCCAAAGGAATTCCCTGTTCAATCAGGGCTTGTCTTACTCGTCTTCCGTCGAGCTTTCTCGGGGCGATACCGTCCTTGAGGCATAACGCAGCGGCTATTCCGGCGGCTTGACCCGTACTCATGCTGGTCGCGATGACCCGTACGGCGGCTAGGGCCTGGAATTCAGCAGACACGCTTCTACCGGCTGTCAGAAGATTCTCGATTTTTGCGGGAACCAAGGACCTGTACGGTATCTCGCAATATTCTCTCGGATTGCACCGGGCCTCGTATCCCTGGAGTTTTGCAAAAGGGTGCATATCCGCCGAGCATTCCGCCGGTCTGCAGATAGCGTGCTCTTTTGGCTCTGCCAGGTGTATATGCCTCATGAATCCTATTCTTGGGCTTGTTGGATGATGAGTGTCAAGGAATTCGGGGAATTTTGCAATCCCATCCTCGAATTTACTTCCACAAACGACGTCTTCGTCTTTGAGGACGTATTCGCCGACTATGCGTCTTGAGTCGCGGATCCCATGGAGGTTTGCAATGCCCGTGAGCCTGCATTTCTCGAATCCCGGGACGTATTTTCTAAAGAATTTCTCCATCCAGAGTATCTGCTGATGTTGCTCGATGGTTTGCCTCGTGAGGTCTTCCACGTCCAAATTGCGGGTGTGGAAACTGTGCGTTGTCATGACCGTCACATCAGAATCGTCTTCAGGCGTTTGGGGCACCGGGTATATCAGCGCCGTAGGGAAGATGAAGAATGGCAGATCGCCGTTTTGAACGGCTGTTTCCATCAGCTCTGCTATTATTGATATTTTTGTCGATGTTTTGTCCCGGGCGCTCCAGGCTTTTATTGCTTCCCCGTAGGCGCGCATGTTCACATTGGCCAGTCTGAAGGCCAGCGTTGTGGACATGTTGAGCCCGGCAAAATCGGGGCTTCCGACTTCGTAGGGCACTCCCGCATAAGCGGCGACGTCTGCATCTCCGGTGGTATCGAGAACCATCTTGGGGGCTATTTCCATTCTTCCGGATTTACTGTGACAAACGACGTTTTTTATGCGGTCGTTCTCGACAGAGGCGTCAATTGCATGGGTCCAATAGAGGATTCTCGCTCCGGCTTCCAGAAGCATGCGTTCCAGTACGAACTTTGCCTTTTCGGGATCGAAAGACGGAAGGTGGGGACGAGGGCACAGACTCCCGTCAGCATCCATGATATCCAGGAACTCTTTGCAAATCCCCTCAATCATGCCCGCAACTCCCGTGACCAGGCCGTTTGTGGCAAGTCCGCCGAGACTGCC
The DNA here is from genome assembly GCA_963816715.1 of uncultured delta proteobacterium. Lineage (GTDB taxonomy): Bacteria > Desulfobacterota > Syntrophorhabdia > Syntrophorhabdales > WCHB1-27 > BOG-1155. The sequence continues at coordinate 137,563 of CAWFMJ010000036.1, read as the reverse complement.
CTGGTTTTCCACTAACAGCGTCCTCATGCCGTTGCGCGCGGCGGTGACTGCGGCTGCTACGCCAGCCATGCCTCCGCCCACAACGAGGACGTCAGGGTTGAATTCTTTTGTAGTCAACATTTCCAATCTCCTTCTTTTGCAGTCCCATGACCCTCGCCGCAATAGATATTTCTTAGCTTGCGCACAGGTCCACGGCGCCGTGCCCTTGCAGCCTTGGGGCGCTCTTTGACGACGACCCTCCGGGCGTTGCGCCGCCTCATGTTGGCCCACGGCCCGAAGGCAAGCGGCTTGGCAGCTAAGTGGTCAAGTGGCTATATGATCGCCCAAGTTTTTCCTGTTGTCAACAGAAAATCGCGCGCCGGGCATTTCACGGCTCTAGTTGCCCTTCTACGCAGTCTGCGGTAGCATATGCCCTTTGGATTGGTGAAATGCCGACAATGACGGAAAAAAGGATAACGCTCGGCAGGCCCCTTGTCGTGCTCATGGCGGTGGCGAGCGGAATGACCGTGGCCAATCTCTACTATGCCCAGCCGTTGCTTGAAGAGCTGTCGCGTTTCTTTCGCGTATCCCAATCGGGCATCGGCGTCGCGGCGATGCTCATACAGACAGGGTATGCGCTCGGCCTGCTTTTTTTGGTTCCCTTGGGAGACATAAAGGAACGGCGCGCTCTGATCATGACCGTGCTTCTCTGCTCCATCGCAGCGCTTCTTCTGATTTCTGTTTCTCCCACTATTCACTTGTTCCTCGTTGCTTCGCTGCTCTTGGGGCTTACGTCCATCGTGCCCCAACTCCTCGTCCCCTTTGCCGCCCACCTCGCTCTCCCCGAAGAAAGAGGAAAAGCCATCGGGAACGTCATGAGCGGTTTGTTGGTCGGCATACTCCTTTCGCGAACCTTGAGCGGCATCGTGGGCTCAGCCTTGGGGTGGCAGGCCGTCTACAGGCTCGCCGCGTTGATGACCGTGTTCCTCGCGGTGTTGTTCGCGTTCTTTTTGCCGCGGCTGCGCCCTGGCTCCCGCATTGGCTACGGCGCATGCATGGCGTCTCTTGGCCGGTTTTTTCTGACTCGACGCGTATTGCGGGAGGCGTCGTTTGTGAACGCTATGAGTTTTGGCTCTTTCAGCGCTTTCTGGACCACGCTCTCCTTTTTCTTGAAGTCGCCGGCGTACAACCTCGGGGCACGGGCCGCCGGTCTCTTTGGCCTGATCGGCGCGGCGGGTGCAGTGAGCGCATCCGTCACGGGCCGCGTCACCGATAAAGTGAGCCCGCGCTTTACCATTTCCGTTGCTCTCGCCCTCTCCATTCTCTCCTACGCTTGCCTTTGGGCTTTCGGACATCGGATGGCGGGGCTTATCGCAGGAATCGTCTGCCTCGACATCGGAGCGCAATCGACGCACATTTCCAATCAGGCAAGAATCTATGCCCTCGATGCGGAGTCGCGAAACCGGCTCAACGCCGTTTACATGGTCACGTCCTTTGCGGGAGGCGCTTTGGGCTCGCTTCTCGGGGCTTTTATGTGGTCGGTTTTTGGTTGGGGCGGCGTCTGCGGGACGGGAATCTGTTTCCTTGCCATTGCGGTGGCAGTGCACAGCAGGGGCGGGAAGGGAGGAAGATAGGAGCGGCTGCGGCCTGACCACGCCATATGGCGGGACCGGCCGCAACCCAGAAGGGAAGGTCTCAGCTCTTATTCGGGTCGAAATACATCTTGCCGTTGCCGGTGGTGAAGTGGAGAACCGGCCGCACTATGTTCCTGGTCCTCAATGGGCAGTGCTGCATCCCGGCAGGCACAGAAACAAGGCTCGTTCTCGTAATGATATGCTTCTCATCCTCGAGCCAGAGCTCCACTTCGGCCCCCAGATCCCATATGTCATTCGGGTTGGTTCCGATAAAGCCGATAACCTCATCGTAGTCGTGCTTGTGGGCCTTGGGTCCGCGATCGGGATCAAAGGGCCCGTCGTACGGCCAGAGCCATACGGACTCAAAATAGAATGCGCCTTTCACTACTTCCTCGTCCAGCCAAAAGAAGCGAGTGCCCCTTTTCGGGTCCATGGTGGCTATGGGCGACCAGGGTGCGTCGACAATATTCTTTTTTGTCTCGCTCACGATGTGGTGTCCGTACTTTGAGTTTGCCATTCTATCCCTCCTTCTTGATTTTGTTCCCACTAAGTGATCTAGTTAACTACATGATGCCCAAGCCTTTCCTGGTTGTCAAATAAAAAAGGGGACCGAGAGCATTTCTGAAGGAGGGCAATGAGGATGTACCAATTCAGGCCGGTAACAGACAGGGTCGAGAGGATGCGGGAGCGGTATCGCGAGACCTTTCCCAAGGTCTGCGTAGAGCGCGTGAAGCACGTCACCGACTTCTACCAGAACAACCCCGCTCTCTGCGGCATTTACAAAAGGGCTTATCTCCTCAAATATCTGTGTGAAGACCGCACGCTTCTCGTGGAGGAAGACGAGCTGATCGTCAGCAATCTGGCGTCCACCTATCGCGGTTCGACCCTCTTTCCGGAATACGGCATGAACCGGATCTTCGATGAGCTGCACAGCGGCCTCTGGGAAACGAGGACCCACCAGGAAGAAAGCCACTACCTGGCGCCGGAAGACAGGGAGTACCTCCTCAGCGTGGAAGACTACTGGCGGAAGCATGGATTGAGCGCCTCCATGGAGGCAAATGCTCCCGACGGGTTCAAGAGCACGGCAGGAACCTTCGTCACTACCTACACGGGCAAGAACATGGCCGAGGGGCCGACAGGCCACTTCAACGCCAATTACGACAAAGTACTGACGAAAGGCTTCAAAGCCATCCGGCAGGAGGCTCTCGACCACATGGCGGCCATGGAGGGGCGCCTCTTCGGCGACGACGCAAGAAAATACACCTTTTACAAGGCCATTGCGATCGTTTGCGAGGCGGCCATCGCGCTGTCGAAGCGCTACGCCGCGCTCTGCCGGAAGAACGCAACGACCGCGGCCGAACCGAGGAGATCGGAGCTTCTCAACATGGCGTCCATCCTCGACTGGATCATGGAGAACCCCTGCCGAACCTTCCACGAGGCCGTCCAGGCGGTGAACCTGTACCAACTACTCCTCGACATAGACGGCAACATGCACGGCCTCACCATCGGACGCCTCGATCAGCACTTGGGCAAGTACCTGGAGGCGGATTTGGCGGCGGGCCGGACGACCCCGGATGAGGCCCAGGAAGTGCTCGACTGCTTCTTCCTCAAAATATCGGAAACTTGCAAGGTGTGGGACAAGTTCGGCGCCGAGGCAAGCGGCGGCTACACTTCGGGCCAGCACATGTCGTTGGGCGGCGTCGACTCACGCGGCAACGACGCGAGCAACGCGGTCTCCTACATGATGCTGGAGTCCATGGCGCGCCTCTCGCTCCACGAGCCGCCGCTCTCGTTGAGAATTCATGACGGCACGCCCGACAGGCTCTGGGAGGCGGCCTTCGAAACCACAAAGAGGGTAGGGGGCATTCCCACGCTGCAGAGCGACAAGGTGATCATCCCCGCGCTCATGAAAAAGGGCCTTTCGCTCGAGGACGCTCGCAACTACTGCATCATCGGCTGCGTCGAGCCTGCCGGCTCGGGATGCGAGTGGCCGGCGTGCGGGGGCTCCGGGCAGGAGTCGTTCTGGAACATGGCAAACGCTCTTCAACTGGCCATAAACAACGGCGTCAATCCCCTTACCGGGGCCAACGGCGGCCTGAAAACGGGCTATCTGTACGATATGAAGACTTTTGACGAGGTGAAAAAGGCCTACGCCAAACAGATCAACTACTTTGTCGATTGGCACGTCTCCATGACAAATCTGTACGAGCACATTTCCATGGAGATCATGCCTCTGCCCATTGCCTCCGCCACCATGGACGGCTGCATGGAAAAGGGGCTCGACGTCGTGTGGGGAGGCGCCAAATACAACTCGACGGGACTAGCGGGCGTGGGCTGCGCGAATGTGGCCGACGGCCTTTCCGCCATCAAGCGTCTCGTGTTCGACACGAAAAAGTATACGGGGCGCCAATTCTACGATGCTCTCATGGCGAACTGGGAAGGCCGCGAGGCGATGCGCCAGGAAATTCTGAACGACGTGCCCCGTTACGGCAACGACGATCCTTATGTAGACGAGCTGGCGCGATGGGCGATGGACGTCTTCTCCGACCGGGTCAATGCGGCAAGGGGTCCGCGAGGCGGTTGGCGCGCGGGTCTCTACCCGGTGTCCATCCACGTCGTTTTCGGCAAGATGACCTGGGCCAGTGCGGACGGCAGGAAGACCGGAGAACCCCTGGCCGACGGCATTTCCCCGAAGCAGGGCCTCGACCGGAACGGACCGGCGGCAATCCTGAAATCGGCGGCCAGGATCAACCATGTGAACAACGGCAACGGCACGCTGCTCAACATGAAGTTTCATCCCAAAGCCCTTGAAGGCAAAGACGGTTTGATGAAGCTGAAGAACCTCGTTCAGACCTATTTCGACATGGATGGCATGCATCTCCAGTACAACGTGGTGAGCAGCGATACCTTGAGGGCGGCCCAAAAGAACCCCGAAGAGTATAAAAACCTGGTGATCAGAGTAGCCGGCTTTTCCGCTTACTTTGTCGAGCTGTACAAAGAATTGCAGGACGACCTGATCAGGAGAAGCGAGATAAGCCTGTAGTGGCGAAAGAGGCAGCGATGACCAAAGAGGCGCACACCGGGAAAGTATTCGATATCCAGGGTTTCTCCGTCCATGACGGTCCCGGCATCAGGACGACCGTCTTTCTGAAGGGGTGCCACCTCCGCTGTCCCTGGTGCCATAGCCCGGAATCGCAGAAGTTCCAGACGGAGCTTTGCTGGATGGAGATGAGGTGCGTCGGCATAGAGAAGTGCGGGCTCTGCCTCGACTCTTGCCCGCACGGCGCCATCTCCAAAGGCGGTGTAAAAACGTCGGTGGTCGACCAGACGGAATTGCAGTTGCCGTTGGTGGACCGGGGCCGTTGCGATACGTGCGGCGCCTGCGCCGGCGCCTGTTCCGCCAAGGCGCTCTATTTGTGCGGCGAAGCCTACACTGTCGACCGCGTGGTGGAGCGAGTGTTGAAGGACGTGCCGTTCTACAACCGTTCGGGGGGCGGCGTCACCCTGTCGGGCGGCGAATGCCTCGATCAGCCGGAGTTCACCCTTTCCCTGCTCATGGCATGCAAAGAGCAGGGCATCAATACGGCAGTCGATACGTCCGGAGACGTCGATTACAAACATATCGAGGCGGTACTCCCCTTCACGGATCTTTTCCTCTATGATTTCAAGGGCATGAACAGCATCCTTCACAAAAAGGTTATCGGGGTGCCCAACGAGCGGATCCTCGAAAACGCGAGACGGCTGGCCCGCGACGGCGGCAAGCTGCAAGCGAGGATACCGACGATCCCGCGGTTCAACGACTCGAAGGCATCCTTTGAAAAGGTGGGGCGCTTTCTCACGGAGCTGGGGAGCGCGGTCACGGTAGTGCAGCTTCTGCCGTATCATAGCCTGGGGACGGTCAAGTATGAGCGCCTGCAAAGGAAGGCGCCGATCCTAGAGGCGGAGCCGCCTTCGGACGAGATCATGGCCGAGCGCAAGGAGCAGCTTGAAGCCATGGGCCTCGATGTAATGATCCACTAGTCTTCTCTTCTTCGTCTTTTTCGCTTAATTCTCTTTTCTTTCGGGCGGGAGGCGCCGGGCGTTCGGCCTTTTGGGCGGAATCGCGATCTCGGGCGCCCTCTTCGCCCCGTGCCCTCCGTCGTACATCCAGTACGCCTGCGGGCGACGAGGCTCAGATTGCATCCCGACCTCGCGATTCCGCCCAAAAGGCCGAACTGAGCGATCCGGGATCGAGTTCAACCATGATCGATCCCGGAAGTGGGGCCAGTCCTGATAAGTATTCTGCGGGTCTAACGCGAGGTCTACGTGTTTGTCTATTGGGTTATTCTAGGACCTCTCACATAGCGCTAAAGAGACAACGCATTCCATAGCTATGCCTTGTTTTCTTCCGTCATTTCGGAGAAAGCCGGAATCCAGGGTCTTCATGCCCTATGAGGTCGTCTGTTGGCGCCCCCTCACCCGGCCAACAGGGGGAGAGACAAATGAGAAGCATGAGATGCATGCCTTGGATATGCTGTACGTCGTGAATGTCAAGAACGTGACATAACCTGTTTGGGTCGCAACGGTTCTGCCCTCGCCCGCACACGCCGGGCCCACCTTGCTACGGCCCGATCTTCACCGTGCATCAGCCTTTTCCCCTTTTCTGAGCTGCTGGCACACATATTGCTCAGGTGACCCTGGAGGAGAAAGCTATGGCAGAAGAAGAAGAGAAAGAGATAGTTATCCCGGAAACCCCTCAGAAAAAAAGGAAGAAGAAGGGCGGGAATACGATTTTCCTCGTTATTGGCTTTCTGGTAATCGCGATAGTCGGCGGCGGGGGATATTTCATGTATGGGAAGACGCTGTTCGAGCAGGTCGCGCAGAAAAAGCTCGGGATCAAGGCGGCAGTAAAGAAACCGGAGGACAAGAAGCCTGACGAGAAGAAATCGGCGGACAACAAAAAGCCCGGCGCAGAAAAAGTTGAAGTGGGCCCTATTGTTCCGCTCGAGCCCTTTATCATCAATGTTGCCGGAGATCCGACGAAGTTTGTCAAGATCTCCGTAGCTGTGGAACTGAAAAACGAAAAGATTGCCGAGGAAACCAAGAAAATCTCGCCGGCAATGCGGGACGTCATGCTCACTGTGCTGGGAGCCAAGAAACCGGAAGTCTTCATGGACATCAACGGCCGCAACGCCATGAAGAAAGAATTGTTCGACGGCATCAACAAGCTTTTCGCGGATGGCGGCCTTAAGGCCGTGTACATTACCGACATCATTATGCAGTAGGGTTAAAGGAATGGAGCAGCTACTCTCCCAAGAAGAAATCGACGCACTACTCAAGGGTATTTCAGACGGCGACGTCGAAACGTCCGCCGCGGAGCCGGTAGAGGAAGCGAAGGCGGTCGAGGCGACGTCCGGCCCCGTGGCGCAACAGCCAAAGGCCCAGGTACTCGATTTTGCCAAGTATACGAAGGGCAGAAAAGAGAAGCTGCCTTCTCTGGAATTCATTTCGGACAGGTTGTCGAAATCCCTGAGATCGGCCCTCACCCTGTTTCTCGAAAGGGAAGTCGACATCAACGTTGCGCCCACGCAGTACACGGAATACGGAGAGTTCATTCAGACCCTTCCTCTGCCTACCAACATGAACATTGTCATGACAGAGGGCCTGAAAGGCTTCTTCATCGTCATTTTCGACGCGAAACTGATTTTCAGCGTTCTCGAGAGCGTTTTCGGCAGCAATACCATCACGGTGCCGAAGATCGAGGGCAGGGAATTCACCAAGATCGAGTTCAGCGTCATTAAGAAAGTCGTCGACATCGTGTGCGCCGAAATGGAAAAGGCCTGGGAGCCTGTCTACAGGATTCGCTGCAGGTATTCACGATCGGAGATAAACCCCAATTACATCACCATGGTTTCCCTTGAGGAAACGGTCATTGTGGAGGAGTTTGCCATCGAGGTTGCCGATGTAATGAGTTGGATGAAGATATGCATTCCCTACGGCATCCTCGGCTCCATAAAGGGCCATCTCATTTCCACGCCTTCGAGAGAAGATCTGGACATGCGGGAAAAATGGTTTCAAAAGCTGCGTGAGCGCGTCAAGGAAGTGCCGCTGGAACTGAGGGCAGTTCTCGGAAAGAAAAAAATATCCATTGAGGAATTTTTGAAGATAAGGCCGGACAGCATCATCCTGACCGATACGACGGTTGATGAACCGATTGAAGTGAAGATCGGGGAGAGGACCAAGATGAAGGGAAGAATGGGCGCGCATAAAGGAAACAAGGCCGTGAAGATAGAACAGATATTGACATGAGGATCGAGTCGATGAACCCCGGCGGCAGCCGAGCGAAGCGAGCCGAGCGGGGAGGCCTGGCGCCGCCAGGCGGTCGTGACTTTGTCCGTGGAGGGGGCGCTGAGCCCCGGCAATAGAGCAGATAGTCAGCTAAGGGGGAGGCAATGGAAGAATTCTCAGGCGCGGACCGGCAGGCGAGTCCGAACGTGGCTCACGAAATGAACATCGAGAGTCTTCTCGACATCCCCGTCGAAATCTCCGTCGAAATCGGGAGAACGAGGATGTCAATAGGCGATGTGCTTTCGCTCACCCGAGGGTCGATCGTGGAATTGAACAGACTGGCCGGAGAGTCGGCCGACATCTATGTGAACGAGAAGCTTGTGGGAAAAGGAGAGGTTGTGGTGGCAAACGAGAGGCTGGGCGTCAGGGTGCTCGAGATCGTGACTCCCAAGGAAAGGGTGCAGAAGTTAGGCTGATGGAAAGCATTTATTTCAGCGCGGTGAAGATGTTGTTGGCCCTGGCCGCGATGGCCTGCGCGGCTGCGGTTCTTTATCGCTACAGCGCGAAGTGGCGAGTGAAACTTCTGCCGAAAAACAAAGGCTACGGTTTGCAGAAGATGGAGACCGTGCATCTGGGATACAGAAAATTCATTTCCGTCATCGAGGTGAGAGACCACGTCCTCGTCATCGGCGTGGGCGACAAAGAAATGGCTCTGTTGACGCAATGGAAGAAAGAGGAGTCGCTTTAATGAAAGTTTTTCTTGTCGTCCTCGTTCTGGCGTCGCTGTTTCTGACGCCCTCTTTGGCCCTTGCGAAGACGAACCATGTCCGGACGACCGCCGCGGCTGCAGCTTCGGGCGCCGGTTCCAACCCGAAGTTCGACCTGATCGGTTCGCTCGTAGGGGACCACGGGAACAAGAACCTCATCAATATCGTTATCGTCCTCACCATCCTTACCTTCGCCCCGGCTGTTTTGCTCCTCATGAGCTCCTTTACGAGGATTGTCATTGTTCTTTCCTTCCTGCGGCAGGCCATAGGCGTGCAACAGCTTCCTCCGAACCAGATCATCGTCGGCCTTTCGTTGTTTCTCACGTTTTTCATTATGGCGCCGACGTACGAGAAGATTCAGAGCGAAGCCTTTGCCCCCTATATGAACGACCAGATCGGCTATGAAGAATTTCTGAGCAAGTCGTCACAGGACTTGGGCGCCTTCATGCTGAAATTCACCAAGGAGAAAGACCTTGCCCTCTTCATGAACATGGGAGGATATCAACGGCCGGCGAACGAGAAGGACGTTCCTTTCAGGGTGATCGTACCGGCTTTTGCAATCAGCGAACTGAAACGGGCTTTTCAGATCGGTTTTCTCCTCTACGTCCCGTTTCTGGTTATCGATATGGTGATCGCAAGCGTCCTTCTCTCGGCAGGAATGATGATGCTGCCGCCCGTCTTTATCTCGCTGCCCTTCAAGCTGATGCTCTTCGTTTTGGTTGACGGGTGGAATTTGTTGGTGGGATCGCTCGTAAAAGGCTTTTTTTAGGAGGCTAAGGTGAGCCAGGAACTGACCATCCAGATATTCAGAGATTGTTTGAAAACGGCCCTCCTTGTCTCGGCGCCCCTGCTCGGCGTTGCCATCGTTGTCGGCCTCACCGTGTCCATATTCCAGGCCGCAACCCAAATCCATGAAGCGAGCCTCAGTTTCGTGCCGAAGATACTGGCCATCGTCGTCTGCCTCATCGTCCTGGCGCCCTGGATGCTGCAGGTACTCCTGAGCTTCACCGCGGGGATCATCACCAACATCCCGCTCTATGTGAGGTGAGCGATGATTGATATCCCCCTCGAGGCACAGCGATTTATCCTCGTCTTCTTCCGGGTCCTCTCCCTGATCTGGTTCCTGCCCCTCTTTGAGTCAACGGCCGTTTCCGCCATCTACAAGGCGGGACTCGGCATGCTCATCGCCTTTCTCCTTTTTCAGACCGTGCCGTTCACTGCAGACTTGCACGGAGACGCCTTCCTTCTCCTCATCGCCGTAGGGAAGGAAGTCCTGATCGGCCTTGCCATGGGTTTCTTCGTCAGGATCCTCTTTATGGCAGTAAGCTCGGCCGGAGAGGTGATGTCCATGCAATCGGGTCTCTCCTTTGCCCGGGCCCTGGACCCCATGCTGGCCGCGCAGACGTCGGTCCTCGAACAGTTCCAGAGTCTGCTTGCCACGATGGTCTTCCTCGGGATAGACGGCCATCACGTGGTGCTGCAAGCCATCGCGAAAAGCCTCAGGGACGTGCCTCCGGGCCAGGTCATGCTGAGGCCCGCCCTGTTCAACTTCCTTGCGACGTCGACGGGAAAGATCTTTGGGGCGAGCCTGAAGATCTGCGCTCCCGTAGTCGCAACCCTTTTCCTGATGGAGGTCGCCCTGGGCATTCTGGCGCGGCTGGTCCCCCAGGTGAACGTCTTTATTGAGGGCGCCTCGATTAAGGTCCTCGTAACCATGGGCATGATGGCCTTCGCCCTCAACCTGATCGTTCCCGTAATTGCTAGTTTTTTTAGGGGTTTGGACAGCAATATGCTGATTATCATAAGAGCCGTGCGGTAGAAAGAGGCGATAGGAAATGTCGGAAAGCTTCCAGGAAAAAACCGAACAGCCTACCGAGAAGCGGCTGCAGGAGGCTCGAAAGAAGGGGCAGGTGGCCCAATCCCCCGAGTTGGCCTCCTGCTTCGTTATCCTCTTTGTCTCTGTTTTTCTCTACGGCTCCATGGCCAGGGGCTTTGAGAAGATGTTCTCCGTCTATTCCCGTTGCGTCATGAACGCGAATATGGACCTGACCTTGGGGAGCGTGCAGGACATGCTCATCTTTGCCGCCCGTCAGTGGTTCGAGATGGCCGTGCCCATCTTCCTCCTTCTCATTGCCATAGGCGTTTTCTCGTCCTTCATACAAACGGGCTTCATGTTCAGCTTCGAAGCCCTGATGCCGAAGTTTGCCGCCCTCAACCCCTTCAGCGGCATAAAGAAGCTCTTTTCCAGCCGGTCGCTTTTCGAGGTCCTGAAAGCCCTCATTAAGCTGGGCGTCCTCGTTTACGTGGTCTATTCCCTCGTCTCGAAAGAGCTGCCCGTCATCCTTTCCCTGGGCAATCAGGATGCGCCGGCGATCGTGGGCTATATCGCGAGCAAGTGCTTCAGCCTAACCGTGAAGCTGGGCGTTATCTTCCTGTTTGTCGCCGGTCTCGACTATCTGAGGCAGAGGTGGCAGCAGAGAAAAGACCTCATGATGACGCGCGAAGAGATCAGGGAGGAAGCGAAAGAACGAGAGGGCAACCCACTGGTGAAATCGAGGATGCGAAGCCTCCAGAGGGAGAGGGCGCGGCGGAGGATGATAGACGACGTGAAGAAAGCCGAGGTGGTCGTCACCAACCCGACGACCTTTGCCGTTGCCATTATGTATGTGTCGAAACAGATGCCCGCGCCAAAAATCGTTGCCAAAGGGGGCGGGTTCGTCGCGGAGCGGATAAAGCAGGAAGCCAGAAAGCACGGCGTGACCATTATCGAGAACAAGCCTGTGGCGCGCGCGCTCTTCTATGCGGTGAAAGTAGGCGACTTCATCCCTGAATCATTCTATGTCATCGTCGCCGAACTGCTTGCGCAAGTGTACAAGCAAAGGAAGAAGGTGATTGTGTAATGGAAAAGTTCGCGATTCAACTACGGGAGAAGGGCGACGTCATCGTCGCCTTCAGCGTCGTGTTCGTGATCCTCATCATGCTGATTCCCCTCAATGCCTTCCTTGCGGACATATTCCTCACGGTGAGCATTTCTACATCCCTGCTCATCCTCTTCGTAGGGATGTACATCAGGAGACCTCTCGACTTCTCGGTTTTCCCTTCGGTGCTCCTGATCACGACGCTTTTCAGGCTTTCCCTTAATATTGCTTCCACCAGGCTGATACTGCTCCACGGCGATGAGGGCGCTGCTGCGGCGGGTAGGCTCATCAAGGCTTTCGGCTCGTTCATCGTGGGCGGAAATTACGTGGTCGGGTGCGTGGTTTTCCTCATCCTGATCATCATCAATTTCGTCGTCATCACGAAAGGCGCCGGCAGGGTTGCGGAAGTCGCTGCCCGGTTCACCCTGGACGCCATGCCCGGCAAGCAGATGAGCATCGATGCCGACCTGAACGCGGGCATCATCGACGATGCCGCGGCGAGAAGAAGAAGACACGACGTCGAGGTCGAGGCAGACTTTTACGGGGCAATGGACGGCGCCTCCAAGTTCGTCAGAGGCGACGCCATAGCCGGCATCATCATCATATTCGTTAACATTCTGGGCGGTTTCGTCATCGGCGTTCTGCAAAAGGGGATGCAGGTAACGGAAGCCCTCAGCGTTTACACCATCCTGACCATAGGCGAGGGCCTCGTCAGCCAGATACCGGCGCTGCTTACCTCCACCGCGGCCGGCATCATCGTTACGCGCGCCGCGAGCGAGGCGAACCTGGGCAAGGACATGGTGACCCAGATGTTCGCACAGCCGAAGGCCATCCTCCTCGCCTCCATCATCATTCTCTCCATAGGCTTCGTTCCGGGCATGCCGCTCATGCCTTTCATGGCGCTCTCTTCCATGACCTTCGCCGTCAGCTACGTCGTTAACAAAGCCAAGAAGGAGGAAGGGGTCCAGGAGGCGGAAGTGCTGCCAGTGGAGAAAGAGAAAGAAGAGACGGTGCAGCCCATCGAAGCCTTGGAGCTGGAGATCGGCTATGCCCTTATCCCCATCGTCGATGCCGCGCAGGGAGGAGAGCTTCTCGATAAGATCAGGGCCATCAGGAAACAGATGGCCATGGAGCTCGGCATGGTCGTTCCGCCCATGAAACTGAGGGACAACCTCCAGTTGAAGGCGGGGGAGTACGTTATTCAGTTGAAAGGGATAGAAGTGGGCAGAGGCGAGCTTACGATGGGCCACGTGCTTGCCATGAGTCCGGACGGCAACGAGAAGCCGGAAGACGGCCTGCCCACTCGCGAGCCTGTCTTTAACCTCGAGGCGTGGTGGGTCAAAGAGAAGGACCGCGACCGGTGTGTGGCGAAAGGCTTCACCATCGTCGATCATCCGACCATCATTGCGACGCACCTCACTGAGATCATACGGACCAACGCTCACGAACTGATGACGCGCCGGGAAACGCAGAAGCTGATGGAATCGATAGCTTCGACGCACACGAAAGTAATGGAAGAGATCGCACAGAACCAGGTGAGCGTGGGCATGGTCCAGAAAGTCCTCCAGAACCTGCTCAGGGAACAGGTGTCCGTGAGAGACCTCGTGACAATCCTCGAAGCCATCGCGGACTCCGGCGGCGCCATCAAGGATCCCGACATCATCACCGAATACGTGCGACAGCGCATGGCGCGCAGCATCCTGAAGCCCTACCTCGTTGACGGCGTGCTCAACATCCTCATGTTGGAAAAGCCGCTGGAGGAAAAGGTGATCGCCGGGCTCCAGACTTCGGACCAGGGTGGTTTCCTCGCCCTCGACCTTGCCTTTGGCCAGAAACTGGTCGAGAAGATCGGGGAGGAGTCGAAAAAGGCGATGCTGAAGAGCATCCAGCCCGTTCTGCTCGTCCATCCGATCGTCAGATTGAAGCTGAGGAGGTTCCTCGAAAGGTACCTGCAGGGCGTGACGGTCATTTCCCATAACGAGATCCCTGCACAGATAAAGATACAATCCGTAGGAATGATAAAGTTGGGCGACCAGTAGCTTCATCACATTGACCTGAGGTGGAAACCGTGAACCAATCATTATCCGAGCCGGGCGCGATCAAGCGAAGGAGAACTATCTCCATTACGAGCGGCAAGGGAGGCGTGGGAAAATCCTCCATCGTCTCCAACATGGCGTACCTGTTGACGGACATGGGGCAACTTACTTACATATTCGATGCCGACCTTTCCCTGGGCAACATAGACGTCATGTTCGGCATGGCGCCCAAGTGCAACGTAAGGGATCTGATCGAAGGCAAAAAACACATCTCTGACGTGGCCGTCGAAGGACCCTTCGGCATAAGGATAATTCCAGCCACCTCGGGCGTCGCCGAGCTTTCCAACCTGACCATGGAGGAGCGGCAGATACTCGTTTCTTCCTTCCGGGAGCTGCCGGAATACGACTTCCTCATCGTCGACACCTCGGCCGGCCTGTCGTCTAACGTAGTCTACTTCAATGCCATAAGCGAGGATATTTTCGTTATTGTCACCCCGGACCCGGCCAGCGTCACCGATTCGTACGCCGTGATCAAGGCGCTCCGGGGAAAGACGGGGCAAAAGAACTTCAACATTATCCTGAACCTCGTGAGAGATGAAAAAGAGGCTCTGGATATGTTCAAGAAGATCGTTGTGGTTACGGATAGGTTTCTGGACGTCTATCTCGACTTTTTCGGCTACATTCCAACGGATATGAACATTAATGCAGCCACGAGAAAGCAGAAGCTCTGGGCGGAGCACTTTCCGCGATGCGCCGCGACGAAAGCGCTCACAAAAATCTGCGAAAGATTGGTACGATGATGCTGAACAAAGCCTACACGAAAATCGAGAAAGATCAGCGGGAAAAGATTATCGAAGAATTCCTCCCGGTCATCAAGCATCTGGCCTATAAGATGTCCAGGGGTTTCGAGAGCGACAACCTCACGGACGACCTCATCTCGGCAGGCATTATCGGTCTGCTCGAGGTGATGGAGAAATATGACGCGTCCAGGGGCGCCAAGCTCAACACCTTCGCATACTTGCGGATACGGGGCGCCATGATTGACGAGCTCAGGTCGCGGGACTGGTTCCCGCGCAGCGCGAGGGCCAAGGCGAAGAAGATCCAGGAAGTGACCAGAAAGCTCGAGCATGAGATGGGCAGATACCCTGACGAGGAGGAAGTGGCGAAGGCCCTTAACATGGATCTCGATTCCTATCTTACGATGCTCCGGAGCTGCGGAAACCTCTCCGTGGTGAGCATCGAGGATGTGAGCGATGCCGTGGGCGAGAGCAGAGACAGGGTGATCGATTATGTTCTCGACGACGACGACAGCCCGGAGAAATACGCAGAGTTCTCCGAAATAGAGAGGCTGCTCGGTCAGGAGATCGATAGATTGCCGGAACGGCAGAGAATGGTTCTTGCCCTCTATTATCACGAGGACATGAACATGAAAGAAATAGCCCTGGCGCTGGGGGTGACGGAGGCGAGGGTGTGTCAGATACATAGCCAGGCCATTCTTAATCTCCGCCCAGCGATGAAGAAGCACTTCGAATAGGGCTTACTTAACGGCCGGCCGACGGCTTGGGCGGAATCGCGACCTTTGGCGCCCTCTTCGCCATGCGCGCTCCGACGTACGTTCAGTACGCCTCCGCGCAGCAAGGCTCAGATTGCATCCAAACTTCACGATTCCACCCAAGCCATCGTCCACCCGATCCGGCATCGAGCACAACCATGATCGATGCCGGAAGGGAGCATTGCCTAGGTGGGCGGCCGGCGATAGCGCCGCCGGCCGTCTTAGCACGCGAAGCGTGACGATTGCGCTTAGCACTTCAAAGTGGGACGCCCGCAATAGACCCGATCTACGCCCCGACCCTTCTTGATTGACACCATTAAGGTGTATATACTGACAGCCGGATGTGGCAGGATGTCTACCACGTTCCCTCTGAGGCCGGTGTGCTTTATATCAAATTCACCGCCGACGCCGTCATGGAGTTTTTGCTGCTGTCTTTCAAGGAACTGGAGGAAAGAGAACATGAATAACCCTGTGTGTCCCAAGACGGGGGCGCCGATGCACCGGGGCGTCCGCCCTATGACCCTGGCCTACAAGGGGGAGAGCATCGTCATCGACATGCCGGGATGGTATTGCGATTCGTCGGATGAGAGCATCCACACCGGCCGGGACGCGGCGGTTTCCGACCGTGCGCTGAACCGTCTGAAGGCCCGACGCGAGGGGCTCCTCGAGCCCGAGGAAATCCGGAGGATCCGCAAAAAACTCGGCCTGAGCCAGAACGCAGCGGGCCAGGTAATCGGGGGCGGCCCTCGGGCATTTCAGAAGTACGAAAGCGGCGACCTGCTGCCAAGCAGGGCGGTCAGCAGCGCCCTGAGACTTCTAGATCGCGACCCGCAGGCGCTAAACGTGCTCAAGCTGCCGCGGGACAAAACTGCGGCATGAATTCGTCCGGTTGCGGGGGTGTGTCTCCAGGCCGCCTTGCAAACGAAAAAGAAGAGGCCCTGCAAGGAGAAATGACACAAAATAACAACGTTACTTCCCTAAAAGCGTCGATGATTACATTGCATTAAGAAACATATTGAATTATCGATGTCCCCGTTGTCCCCTTACTTACGGACGCCCAGTGCCTTTCTCCAAAATGTGCAAATGTGATCCCTGGGAAGCAATTCCCCCTGAAATGTGCAAATCCGAAGGGCGTCCCATAGTCTCCCCATAGTCTCCCTAAGAGGCTCTTGAAGCTCATCCGAAGGTACCTCCAGGCGGGCGTCATGATCCATGGGGTGGTGCAGGAGCGATGGGAAGGGACGCCCCAGGGCGGTCCTCTTTCACCAATCCTCAGTAATCTCTTGCTCGACGAGTTGGACAAGGAGCTCGAACGGAGAGGACACCGGTTCTGCCGTTACGCTGATGACTGTAATGTGTACGTAAAGACAAAGAGGGCGGGGGAACGGGCATTCGGCTCTATCGAGCACTTCTTGGAAAAGCGCCTCAAGCTCAGGGTGAACCGGGCAAAGAGCGCCGTGGCTCCCTGCCACGAGCGCAGC
Source organism: uncultured delta proteobacterium (assembly GCA_963816715.1). Classification (GTDB taxonomy): domain Bacteria; phylum Desulfobacterota; class Syntrophorhabdia; order Syntrophorhabdales; family WCHB1-27; genus BOG-1155. The sequence continues at coordinate 120,929 of CAWFMJ010000036.1, read as the reverse complement.
TTCCTGGGGTTCAGCTTCACGAAAGGGAAGATGTTGAAGATCAAGCTCTCTGTCGAGGCGCTCCGGGCAGTGAAACACCGCATCAAGGTTATATCGCGGCGGTCGCGGGGTGTCTCCCTCGACCAGATGATACAGCAGCTCAACATCTACCTGAGAGGTTGGATACAGTACTACCGCATCATCGAGACGTCAACGACACTGCCCGACCTCGAGAGCTGGATACGGAGGCGCCTGCGGTGCTTTATGGCTAAGCAGTGGATAAGGAACTGCCATACCAGGTACAAGAACCTCGTGGCGATGGGCGTCTACGAACAGGACGTCCGACCCTTTGCGGCATCACGGAAGGGGCCATGGGCCATGTCTAATATGAAACCGATGAAAGTGGCCATGCCGAACCGCTTCTTCGAGGAGCGAGGACTTCTTAGCCTCTCGAACCAGCATCGACTCGTTGGCAAGGCTTCATGAACCGCCCGGTGCGGACCCGCATGCCGGGTGGTGTGGCAGGGGAGCGGCCGAGAGGCCGTCCCCTATGCCGATTTACGGATAAGTTCTAAAAGAATAAGGCAGAGCGCCAGAGTTATCATTGTCTTTTTATCGAAAGGATTATTCGAATTCAATCGATAAACCGATTTCATCGGCGCCAACCACCCTTGTCCTTCCTCTCGAATAACTGCTTCCCACCATCCTAAAGCGCCAACCGGCCACCACCGCGTGATCGATGTTTGCAGCTTCTTTTCTAATAGCAGTATTGATTCGTTCGGCGGCTGGCTGGCTGGTGGAGAGTCAAAAGGTGCGTGTCTGAGGCCCTTGGCTTTCCGTCCCATGGTCGCCCATGGTTTGGCTTTATCGGCTCCTCATTTCTACAATTTGTGGAGTTTTGGTGTCAAGTTAATAATGGGCGACGGGCCTTAGTCGACTGGGACGACGGGGAGGGTGATGGTCGATGCGTTTTGGCCGCCGAGATAGATGGTGATCGTTCCCGGCTGGGTGACTGCCGAGCTGTTTTCGGATGCGCCGGTCTGGAGGTTGCGGGCGTAGATGGGATACCAGGAGGAGCAGAGGCAGACCCTGATGCGGTGTCCGGCGAGGAACGTGTTGCCCGTCCTGAGCTTGTTAAATGTCAGATGGACCACCTGTCCGGGCGTCACCGGCGCCCGCGTGCTTGTCTGGTTACGGTAGGAGGCGCGTAGCACCTCCATGCCCGGGCTCATGAGGTTGAATACCGTTCCGTCGGGCCAGACGTCGAGGAGTTTCACGAACAGGTCGAAGTCCGGCACGTTGGCCGATACGAAGATATCGGCCTGGATCGGCCCGAGGACCGCGACGTCCTGGGAGAGCGGATCGGTATCGAAGGTCAGAACGTCCGTTCGGCTCGCGAGCGCCCGCAGATCGTAAGCCCCGAAAGTGGTGCCCGCGTCGTCCTCGACCGGGTTGGAGGGATCGGCGACGTAGGAGGACGTGGAAGCAGACGGAGAGACGGTCGAGAGCGCTCCCGACGGGGCGAGGTAGAATGTTGTCTGAACGGCATCGGGCGGGGGCCACGCAGTCCGGTTGAGCCACTGCTCGGTTCCCATCTGATAGAGCCGTACGTTCGGCCACGTGGAGAAGCGATTCGGCGCTCCCTTCAGGTAGTAGTCCATCCAGTCGAGGACGAGAGCGTCGTAGTCCATGGCCGCCTGATTTGCGAATGTCCGGTTTCCGGCCGTATGGCTCTTGATCGCATCCACACCGTGCACCCATGGGCCGATGAGGAGCTTGGTCTTCGCATCCGCCCAGGAGGCGCGCGCCGCTACGAGGCCGTTGAAGTTGTCGGTGGCGCCCTGGGGTCCATAGGATTCATCATACCAGCCGGAGAGGTTGAGCACCGCAGCCTGCACCTGCTGGTATTTTCCGTTCAGCTCCCCGAAATCCCAATAACTGGTGTAAGGGGCGTTATTCAGCCAGTCGTAGTACCAGGGGCAGCTATCCTGGAGGAGACTGAAGCTGAGAAGCGGCAGCAGTCCTTCCGTCGCGCCGACGCCCAGCGTGTTAAGCTCCGCCTTGGCAGCCTGGTATGTAAGGGGACCGGAAAGACCGGCGCGCACGCGGGCGTCGGGCGACATGGCCCCGTAGGCCCAGCGGATCCAGTCCACCTCGAAAACGCCGCCGAAGTAGATGAACTGGCGCATGGTCGAAAAGCACATGGCGGGGACCATCGCCTTCAGATGCGGAGGGTTCTGCACGGCGGCGAGCCACTGTACGGCGCCCGGATAGGAAAGGCCGAAGGTGCCCACCTGCCCGTTCGACCAGGGTTGCGCCGCGGCCCACTCTATCGTGTCGTAGCCGTCCTGACCTTCATTGACATACGGCGTGAACGCACCTTCCGAGGCGAACCGCCCGCGTACGTCCTGCACCAGGACGGCATAGCCACGCAGCGCCGCGGCCCTGAACGTGCTTTCGTTGTCGGGGTCGCCTTCGTCCTTGCTGTAGGGCGTGCGAAAGATAAGGGTCGGAAACGGGCCGGAACCGGTCGGAAGAAAGAGGTTGGCCCGAAGAACGACGCCGTCGCGCATGGGGACGGCCACATTGAGCTGCACACTATAAGCGCCATTGGTCGCAGTCGTCCCGCCGCAGCCTCCAAGCACAGCCAGGGCGAAGACGAGCGCCAGGGCCAGGAACAGGCCTGTCGACGGTCTGCATCTGTGGATCAAGGCGTCCGCGCTTCCCGGTCCCCCGATGATTGCCGCAATCGGGAAAAGGAGAATGAAAAGAACCGAATGAATCGTGAACCTGCGCGCGTGCTCCATGGCTGCCTCATTTCGATTTTGACGAGCCTCCAGGGCAGGGCTCAATAAGAATAGACGAAGGAGCAGTACTCCTCGCCCTGACGGATCAAGACCTTAACATCGCCGCACTTGATCTGAAAAATTATACGCGGCGAATTAAAGCAGCCCGGTAGCTGGTGCCTGAATTCCAAATTTTCCCAGCACAAGCCCTTGTTATGCCAGTCGTCGTTGTTGAAGGTATCGGTCTGGCCGTTGTTGAGCTCCCGGGTGCGCGATCCGAAATTCAGCCCCCAATTCACGTCATAGAGGATCTTGATGCCGGTTTCGTTCGTCACGCTAAGTGTGTACGCCCACGAAGGCACGGCGGCGCCCACGAAGGCACGGCGGCGCCCACGAAGGCACGGCGGCGCCCACGAGCAGCACGACGGCGAGAAACCCTTGCAACCAGCCCTTTGTTTTCCTCATACTTCCCTCCCTGTCAGGAACTCGCGGAACGGGTTATCGAGCACCGCATACGCGTTTCCTTGCAATTATCTTATCGACGGATAATTTGAGACTCTTAAGAAAACCCAGTACCGCGACCCCCCCCATCCCGTCGACGCCGCTCGCGTCCCCGTCCGGCATGAACATTTTCGTTCCATCGGGAAGGCGCAAAGTGAGCAAGAGGGGTATGGGGTCAGCCATTAGAGGGGGCACCCTGTCAAGAGATAATTTTCCCCCGCTGCAAAAACCTTGTCGGTTTGCAGGGTTGGCATGGGTTATCTCCGACCAGCCGTTCTTTTTGTACCATCCTTTTTCCCCGTCTGCGCCCGTTATTTCGCGTGTCGTGCTCTGACCGGCATGTGCCGATTCTGCACCAGTCACCCATCGGGATCAAGGTTCCCTCTTCGAACCCCTGTCTTCATGCGAAGACCCAGAAAATCGTCGGTTCCTGGCCGTGTCCATCGAGAGATCAAATCTCGTGGTTGTAAACCACCGCTACTTAAGGCTCACGGCAAGGGCAGAAGCGGACATCGGATGGTTGAGGGGAAGGTCCTAATCAAATCTTCTGGTTATGAACCAACCCCACATAGTAGTTCCTTCCCCCTTCACCCGAAGAGCCTCTTTTCATCGAAGATTGCTTGGTCCCTTAGTATGTAGTACGACGCCCGCGCCATTTTATGAGCGATCGCCTTGATCGCGACGATGTCATTCGTCCGGGCCGCCTTTTTGCCGTAATACCGTCTGATCGCCGACAGTATCGTTTCGCAACAGATCGCCCAGTGGAGGAAGCAGGCCGTGGAGAGCCTCCCCAGTCTCTTCGATTCGAAGCAGGCAAAAGAGGAGAAGGCCGCCGAGGAGGAAAAAAGACGAGCTTTTAAGACAGATCGGGGCACGCTACGGGGACGCTCTTGAAATGTTTCCATGTAGCTTCATTCCTTTGCGTAGAGAATCTTTTCAATGTCCGCTGCCAGCGGATCGGCGCGACCTTTGGCCGCCAACTTCGACACGGCCCCTGGCGTGACTTTCAACTGCCGGCCGATATCCACGCCCTTGAGCCGTAAGCTGTTGAACTCGATGTGGGATATGACGGCCCTTGCGCGGGCAATAGCACAAGGCCGCGCAGGGCTTCGTCTTTAGTGGCAACAAGGCAGAATGCCGTAATTGTTCCCGGAATCAGCGGCCGGGCCTGCGAGGTTGGTTCGGTTTGTCTGTCGGTTCAACTCTCTTCGGGGGACTTCGTGCCCTGAAACTGGCTTGAACGGCGCGTAAATCGGCGCAAATTGCAGAAAGGTCGCCCTGAAACTTTCGGGCATGCTCCATTCGGCGCTTCCGCGGTTCCTCGGCAATCGGATCTTTCATTTGTCTGTTTCTGCAATTCTTCAGGCGAGCAGATCTCGGAGCACTCGTATGCCCTCGCCCTCGACAATCTTCCTCACGGTCTTCCGCAACTTCAATCCCATTGACGGCGGCCGCGGCGATGCGAAGAGCGTCTTTGGGGTATTCCGCAGGCATGCCTTTCGGAACGATTATCTTCTGGGAAAGGATTGAATGGCTTTCGGCGGGGCTAGGGTGCACGAAAGTGCACGATGCGTGAACGCGCGAAAGGCAGGACATGTGAAACGCAATGGGGAGTGCAAGTTTTTCAACTATTTGCGGAAGAATTCTGAAGGAACCGATGTCTCTATCTTTATCGGGAGGGTGTGTCAATGACGCAGCCGTATTTCGAACGAAAGAACATGCTCGCTCAGTTGCCAGGGAATAGCGTAAATTTCCTTTCTCGCTCATCCCGAAACGGACATATGCCGCCGGGCGGGAGAAACACACTGGCGAGAACCTACACGCCATTGGATTGGCCCGGACCAGAATCGCCATTCGGGATTGCTCACTTTAAGCAGGAGTTTCTTCGTCAAGTTGCACGTGGGTTGCTCCTTGGGAAAACGCTGTGGGCGAACCCTGCTCTTTCACCCGGCCGACTGCCTTTCGCTCCAGCAAACCACGACTGCCTTTCGCTTGGCAGTTTTCTTTGGTTCGGCTTCCAACGTAGAGCCCGGTAGATGCCTGAGCGCGTTGAGATGGCGGTATGATGATCGACCAACGGCGTTTGAATGGTTGTACATTGCCCGATGAGGCAGGGTCAATCAAATTGTGGGGAGATTGTGGGGAGAGGGGAGGGGGGCGCGCGCCCCCCCTCGTCACAAGGTCAATCGCGCATTGCCGAGGAACACGACGAACTTGCGGAGGATCTCTGGGTCAAAACATTTTTGCATGCCTCGGTCGCGCTCGTCCACCCTGTTGCTTCCGCCAAGCGGGTTTCCGACCATGGTCTTAACGGCCTCATAAGGAGACAAGGCTTTCTTGTAGGGACGTTTCGACGTCATGGCCTCAAAGGTGTCCACTATCCGGAGTACACGGGGAAGCGTCGCAATATTCTCTCCTTGCAAACCGAAAGGATAGCCGCCGCCGGAAAAATCCTCGTGGTGCTGCGCCACGGTTTTCTTGACGAAGGAGGGAACGTCCGCATCCGTGAGCATGGCCAGGCCGGTAAGAGGATGGCGTTTCATTATCTCCCACTCGATGCGGTCGAGCGGCCCCGGTTTGCACAATATGTCCTGAGAAATGAAGGCCTTGCCAATATCGTGAAGCAGGGCAGCCACTCCACATGCCCGTAAAATCTCGGCCTTTCCGCCGCCGTCCAGTTCCCGGCAGCCGCCCTGAATATCCTCCATGATGTCTTCGCTGTCTTTCAGGAAAGCCGCGGTAAACCAGGTGACCTTCATTGCGTGCTCGTAGGTTTGATAGTCGTGACCAATCATCGTCGCGAGCGCCTCGAGCGATCTTGATTCTGCTATGAAAATAAGGGCGTTCTCAATCATCGATTGGGTGCGCCGCAGGGCATCGCCGTCCATGGCGCCGAGATCAAGGGACTTTTCGAAGGCGTCCTTGACCACATTAACCGAGACCTTGCTGAAGATGGCGGCTTTCTGCCCCTGGGACAATCCTTCGTTTGCGAGAATGGGCCCCAAGTGCCTTTCGAGATATTCTTCGTACTTGATCTCTTCGTCAAGGTCGATATAGACCGACTCCTGCCCCGCCTCGCAAAGCTTTGCCAGTTGGTCGGGCCTGACTCCATTGCCGTCTGTGGTCCAAAGCACGCGCTTTCCGTTGGGCGCAGGCACGTATATCTTGAATTGGGGCAAGGTCCCGGGTATGATAGCGCCCGGGGGAATGGCGACGTGCTTCCGGTTGTTCGTCGATTCTTCCGGGATCGCGAAATCGGTTGGGATCCATATGACTTCGCGCGATGTAGATATGTTTTGCATTTGCATAAAGCACCTTCCCAAAAAGAAACATGTGGAGTGTGGCGCCGTCACAATGCCGGGCCACGACCGCCAGTCTATGCAGGCATGCAAACACGATGCCCTATGGCTCGCAGCGCTCTTGCATGGGTGATCGCCCTTTTTTGAGCCAAAAACGTGCTCTTGATTAAAGAGCAGTTCAGACAGAGTGTCGTTTTGGTATGCTCGTATAGGCCAAAAGCGCACACCAAGGTGAGCGCCGAGAGTCGTTTTGTCCCGTTGTTCAGGCGGCCGAGGAGGCGCCGATCTGCTGGAGCAACCCGAGCATATCGAGATTACCACGTTCTTCGGCGCGATTGACATAGCCGAAATGACGTTTGTATGGAAAATGAAAAGCAGCCGATGCAAATGTGAATACACGCAGGGAGGCGCGGTATGAAGAAAATTGTGGCAGCGGGGTTGCTGGCGCTAGCGATCTGCCCTGGACTTGCGGTTATTGACCTCGCCATGGCGCAGGTCGCGGGTGGTGGTGCGGAAGGCGGCGCATCGTCTGAGCAGATCGGCGCCCCGATCGGCTCAGACGCCCAGTACTCCGGTCCGGGCGTGCCGGGACTGCCGGGTGCTCCGGGCAACTACGGCGGCACGAGCCGCCCCTCACTTCCCCTCCCCCCTCGATCCCGCTCTCTGTTCCTTCATCATCGCCCTCAGGGCGGCGGCGTCCTTGTTTGTGGCGGCCTCGAGCGCCTCAGCGTACGCAGGTTGGGGGGCAAGGGGGCTCTTAAGAACTTAAAAAGAGTCGTAAGTTATCGTAATAAGTATGAATAGTGACGAAGGGGGTAAGGGCAAACAAAAGGGACGGGGCTATTTTGTCGCCTTTGCTAGCGCCCGTTGCAGGGCTTCGCCTTTTTTGACAACAAGGCGGAATGGCGTAATTGGCCCTGGAATCAGCGGCCGGGCCTGCGAGGTTGGTTCGATTTGTCTGTCGGCGCAACTCTCCTCGGGGCGGGGAGCATAGAGAGACATTCCATTATGACTTTCTCTCCTCCCGTGCGGAAAACCACACGGGATTACTGCCCGCTTGGCTCTACCGGCGTTCGCCGGAATGACGGAAGAAGGCAAGCCTCAGGCGCCTTCGTAAAGAATTTTCGGGTTCGCGCGTTCATCACCCGAGCGGAGACGGCTGAAATCCTTCTTCGATGGCAGATGAGACGGACCGCAAAAGGTCTGGCGCCTTTTGAAGGGCGCGATGACGGATATCGTGAAGAGAAAGGTTGTTGATCTCATCCTCCCGCATGGGAAGACAGACTCGCACGGAAGGGCAGTCCCTGTCCGGTTCGGCGGGCGCTATGGTGATTTGCACGACGAAGAGATCCTTGCCAATCGCCTCTACCTTGTCAAAAGAGATGAACATAGATGTTTCTTCCTCCTCAGAATACGATGTGGGCTCTCCGCTCTGCCCAGTGGCTGATCGGCGCCTCCAACGTTTGTAGTGCGCCGGTGGAGCCGATCAGGTTCACCTGACCTGAAAACAATATAGTGCGCGCCCCGGAAAAACGCAGAGGGCTCGGGCAGGGAGACGTTCGCTGCAATTCTGAGGGCGTTCGAGGTAGCAGGGGGGTGAGGGAGACAACGGACGAGCAAGAGGGACGGCGCTGTTTTTCCGGCTTTCGTATCGCCCCTTGGGGGCTTCGTCTTTTTCGACAAAGAGGTGCGATGGAGCAATAATTGTATCCGGAATCAGCGGCCGGGCCTGCGAGGTTGGTTCGATTTGTCTGTCGGTTCAATTCTCTTCGGGGCAAGCCGAACGACTTTGTGCCCGGAGTCAGCCTTGAACGGCGCGCGGATCGGCGCTTGATAGAGTTCGTGCCAAAGCGTCGCTCTTTTGCTTTTCGCTCTTGAAGCCCTCGACGAGCCGCGAAACTCTTTCCGCCATGGCCGGCAGTTGGGCGGCGAGCCTCCGGTAGGACATGAAGGCGCCGTCGACGCTCTCCTCGTCCTGCGCGCTCATAACTGAGGCGAGAAGGACTCCCAACGTCTGATGCGACTTACAGAGCTGGCCGTAAGCCTCATCGAATTCCCGCTTCTGGTCGGCCGTCAACCGGGGCTGCATGGCCCGGTACGCCGTAACGGCCTTTTGCAGCGTATCGGCAATCCCCTCGTACGAAGTGGGGGCCGTCTCGTTCACCCGGCCGACGCTCGCGCAGGCGCCGGCGAAAAGAAGCAGAAAAACAGCAAACAAATATTTCCCGCGCACGACCCCTCCTTTGTTCCTTTGCCTTTCTCTTTCGCAGCAAACGCGCTGTTCCATACTCCGATTATAGGCATCGACGGGTACTTTCACACAGTCGGCCCGCTCAATCTCAGGTGACGCATTTCGGCTCTCTGCTTAACAGAAATAGGAAAGTAAAGCACTGCATGACGTTTTCTATTGACAGTGACGTCATACAGTGTATAATAGTGTCAGATACAGTTCTGAAAAAGCCAAACTATCCGTGAGGATAGGACGGAAAGCCAAGGGTCTCTGATTCGCACCTCTGTTGCTCCCTCCGTTAAGACAGCCTGGTTGCCAGATCATTTGGGCGTCGGCGCCGTTAGTCTCCCCGCTTGCGCGCGGGGCGGGAGACACTAAGGAAAAAAGCCGCCCGCCGGTGTTCTGTCTCAGCGGTCTTGTTACAAACAAATCTTATCAGGAGGGAAACATGAAACGGCATTGGGCGTTAGTTTTTGTGGCGGTTGCTTTTTTCGGGATTTCGGCAAGCGGCGCTTTTGCGCTGCCCAGTTCTACTCTTCTTTTTGATCGGGGGCTTCCGACGGCCAACGTGAATACGGGCGACGCCAGCCAAAGCAATATCGAGTGGGCAGATTCAGAGAACACCAGTACCCCAAGCACCTACTGCCTGCCGGGAGATGATTTTACACTGAGCGGCTCCGGATCTTATTATGTGAATACGATTCGTGTCTGGTCAACGGACAGTGCGGGCCTGTCGTTGCTGCTCGGCAACGGGAGCGGTGGCTTCGAGACGCTTACGAAATACACCTCACAGGCGACGTCCTACAGTAACGGCCAGGGCTACCAGGGCAGCGACGGCACTTTCTATACGCTTTACGAGCTCGACTTTACAGTCAATCAGGTTTTGCAAGGCGGGAAGACTTACGAGTTCTTCCTCAATGGTCCATTCAGCGCCGTCGGATCATCTTCATATGTAAATGCTTTCCTGGCCGGCTCCAATGCCAGCTTGAGCGGTTCTGTGCAGCGGGGCGCCGACGGCGTATGGCTGTGGCTCACCATGACCGGCAACAGTACAGGGTCCGTACTTACGTGGTACTCGGGCGACGGCGGCGGAACCAGCGGTTGGGGGGCAGGCTGGGATAAAAACACCGACGCCAACGTCCAGGTCTACGGCTCGGCCGTTCCTATCCCTGCCGCTTTCCTGCTCTTCGCTCCGGGTCTTGCCGGCCTGGCGGCTCTCAGAAGAAAGTTCAGAGGATAGGATTTATCGTACTTCCTTCGATAGGGCAGGGCTAATTCTCGGCTCTGCCCTTTTTGTTGAAAATGAACTTGGAGGGCGATAAAAGGCATCAGCGCCGGGAAGAGGCGGTTTTTGCCCCTATATCTCCTCGTGCTCGAGAGGTTGAGCGGCGTCCGTAATCTGCTCTATCCCTGCTCCATATCCGTGCAAATCAGTTGCACGCAAATGATGGCCTTGAAGCTCTCCCCGACCCTGCCGCGGATGCAAACTTTGGACGTGGGCAGCTTTCGGACCCCAAACGAGCCTATTCCGCTTCGGAGATCTTCTTTTCGAATTCCTCCCAGAAGGCAGAATCGGGCTGCCACCAGAAGGGGTTTCCAAAAACGCCCTCGACGTCTTTCCAAACCTGCTTCCAGACAGGGCCGTATTTATAGGTCAGCACCTTTTCGAGAAAGGGGACCAAAGCCCCGAGCCTCTCCTTCGGCAGGTAGGCGCGGGCTCCCAACTCTATCGACTTTTTCAGGGCTCCGGGCGAGAGAGCGTGGGCGGTGAGCATTACAGTGGGGATCGGGCAAGGGCGATCAACGGCCTGATGAAGAAGATCAAAACCCCGAACGCCCATGATATCCAGGATAGCCAGATCATAGGCCCGCGTGATCATGAGATCTGACGCTTCTTCATAAGAAGTGGTCGTCTCCACAATGCTCTCCGGAGCAGCCGACAGGATCTCTTCCTTCAGGAGCTGGAGCACGTCAGGGTCATCGTCCACAGCGAGAATTCTCTTAACGTTCAAGATCGATTCTGGCATATGCTTCTCCTTTGCAACCAAGAGTTCGAGTTAGACCGTCAAGTCGCGAAGCCCTAAACAGACTTCCATGTTATCTCCCATTATCCGCTTGCCTTGTGAAAAAATCAACAAGAAAAAGGCAAACGCCTTCATAACTTTCTCTTTCGGCAACTGAAGGATCATTCGGAGAACCTTATTCTTGCCCTGTTTGCTTCGACCGTGATTATGGCGCCTTTTTCGATTGCTTCTTTGTAACGCTCAAGTACATGAATACACACGTCGGCCTATTTTCTCGCGGAAATATTGACCAATCTGATGATGCCGGAGTGAGGAATGTTTCGCACTATGGCCAACTCAGCGAAGTCCTTGTCGAGAGTTACCAGGATTCTGCGTTCCTTATGGGCGCGCCCAAGGATCTCCAGGTCTCCCGGGTCCTCCGACCAATCTCCCGCCCATTCGACGTCGCGGCCTTCCTGCATCAGTCTGGGTTTGGCTTTGCCCCAAACGCAGGTATCGAGAAGAATGTTCATGTGCCGGTTTCTTCGTACAGCGGCTCGACTCGCTCGTGAGCAACAACCTTATGGGCATAGGCGATGCAAGCCTGTATATCCTCCCTTTCGAGCCACGGATAACCCTCGAGTATGGTTTCCGATGTGTCGCCAGCGGCCAGCATGCCCAACACGTGCTCAACAGCCAGCCTTCGTCCCCTGATTATTGGTCTGCCGGCGAATATCTTCGGATTAATAGTGATCCTCTGCAACAGTTTGTCTTCGTTCATGATTCACCTCATCGAATTGCGCCTTCAAGGAGGGCGAAGGGGACAGTCTTCACCGCTTTCACTTGCGGACCCCGCTCACGCCCAAGCTAACCTATCTATTAATTGATAATCATAAAAAGGCGCCTCCACAGCACAGGCGCTCGTCTGGCATGCTGTGATTAAGACCACCAATCCTAATCAGGAGCGCCCAATGCCATTGTACTGTGGAATAGACCTGCACGCAGTAGTTACGCAGCAATCGTCGACGAACAGAGGAAGAGGATTTTCCGGGATGCACGGGAGCGATATCCTTCTTTGTCTGCCGATCTTCTCCTCAATGATAATCGACGGCAGCGGCGCGGAATGTCATATCTCTTCGTGGTCGATGAGCTGGATGGTCACTCGTTCGCCTGCTTTCGCCTGCGACCTGTTTTCGGGGAATACGATCAGGCAGTTTGCCTTGCTCATGGAGCGAAGGACGGATGATTTCTGGCTGCCCGTCGTTCTCACATAAAAGTCATTATTCCTGATGGTGAAGGAGCCTCTCAGGAGGTTGACGCAGCCGGGGCGGGCATGGACGTCCTCTTCGAGAAAAGCGTGGACAAGGGGTTTGTCGATCTTTGTCGCCCCCATCAGCCGGAGCAGGGCGGGCCTCACAAATTGAATGAATGCCGTGAGCGTCGGAACCGGGTATCCGGGCAGGCCGAAGACCAGCTTGTTCCCTTTCCTGCCAAACGTGCAGGGCCGTCCCGGTTTGACGTTGATCGATTCAAAGAATACTTCAATGCCGAGATCGCCGTAGACGTCTCGTACAAAGTCGTATTTTCCTTTTGAGACGCCGCCGGTCGATATGACCACGTCCGATTCCAGGGCCTCACGGAGCTTCGCTTTCGTGTCCTCTACGGTGTCCCGGGCGATGCCGAGGTAGCGCGCCAGGGCGTTGCATTTTCTCACCTCGGCGCAGAGGGTGTAGGCGTTGATGTTTCTGATCTGGCCGGTTCCGAGGCCTTCGCCCGGTTCAGCCAATTCGTCGCCCGTGGAGATAATCGAGACAACCGGCTGCCGGCATACCTGAATCGACCGGTAGTCGAGCGAGGCAAGCAGACCCACGTCGGCCGATTTGAGGCGGTCTCCCTTTTCCAGCACCCTGTCGCCTTTCGCGATGTTCTCTCCAGCGCGCTTGCAATTCCTGTATTGCGGCCATTCGCCGAATATCGTCACATAGCCGGCGTCTTCTTCCGTTTCTTCGAATTGGATTACCGAGTCGGCGCCTTTCGGTATCGGCGCCCGGTCATGATCCTTATCGCCGTCCCGCGGGAGACCTTCTTGCCGGCAAGCGTTCCGCCCGCCCGCACTTCTGCCGTGATCAGGAGCCTCGCCGGATTGTCCCGCGATGCGCCGCGAGTGTCTTCCGCCCGTACGGCGTATCCGTCCATGGCGGAGTCATCCATGGGAGGCAACATTGCGTCGGAGACAATGTCCTCTGCGAGAAATCGGTCGGATGCTTCCATGAGCGAAACGCTTTCGGCGCCCAAAGGAGCGATGGAATGAAGGATAATTCTTCGGGCTTCCTCAACCGATACCGTCGCGCTTCGCTCTTCGCTGTCCGTTGTTTTGCGGAACGGCCCGCCGTCCGGATGTTTGGCGCTTTTACCCCCTTTCGTTGAATGTGTCGCGGTCCGGAGGGCTATTGCGCCGGGAGGCGGCGTTTCGCCCGACAGTTCTATGATTGTCCGGATAACCGCATCGTCGCATCCCATGTTCTTGGCAAGAAGAGAGATTTTTGAAGCGGGAACGGGCACGCCCCGGACGATGTCCGCCTTTTCCACGGCGATTTCGGCTGAAGGCTTTTCGTTGTCGGCAGGCAGGTAGATGGCGCAATCAGGCGTGATTTCTTTGAGTATGCGGTTGCTCTCGATGATGAGAAAAGGCGCGTCGGGGTGGTCGGCGACGATGGTTGAAAAGCCGGTCCCCACGGGGTAGAGATTTTCGTCTCCGCCGGGCGTGGGCTGATGATGACCGATCTTTACGCGCACCGCTCCCGGCAATAATTTGCACAAGGCCCGCGCGAGGTGCGTCTTTCCGACGTTGGACCTTGCGCCCGACACCACAATAATTTTCATGTTCTCAAAAGGGGAAGCCCCCCTTTATTCTTTCTCTGACATGCGGGAAACGGCGTCAACTACCTTTTGCAATCCGTACTTGTCGATCATCGACGCCAACCCTGATTCCATTTCCTCCACTTTCACTTCTTCCTCTTCTTCGACTTCCTCTTCCCGTTCTTCGTAAATCAACACATCGTTGAGGCACCATTGAACGCAGAGAGGTTTCTCTTCCCCCTCGCACATGTCGCACCGGAGGGGCAGGCCGGAGTCGGGTTCTTTGAAGGTGTCCCTGGAGGGACAGGAGGCCCTGCAGAAGCTGCACTCATCGTATTCTTTTCCGTCAATCACGTAGACGTCCCTGCCCATGCATTCGGCGGGCGCGTATTCGCCGGCGAATACGGGAAGCCATATGTCGTCGAGACGACGGGTGATCACCTGGATGCGGGACCTCGCGGGATTGATGCTGCTGTATTTTGGCGTTGCATGAAAAGAGGAGCAGGCTATCTCGCAGCCACGGCAACCGTTGCACTTGTCGGCGTCGATCTTGATTGTCTTTATTTTCTTTTTAATTTTGGCCATCGCTCAATATCCCTCTCTTTGTCAAGTCTTCAGCAACGTACCCCAGGTCGAGTTCCTCCAGCTTGGCTTTTGTGGGAGTGCCGTCCATGTTCCACCCCTTGAACTTGTAATACGTCGACAAGAGGTTTTCTTCGATTTCGGGGAATCTCTTTTTCCAGTGGTCCGCAGGCGGCTTCTCGTCAGCCCTCGTCATGCCTCGTCGGTTATTCACCGCCCTATGCAAATTCCTGCTTCGGTTGGCTATCTTCTTCAACCCCGCTTCATCGATGTCCATGCCTGATGCCGCCGATATCAATTTGGGGTAGTTGTGTATGTGATAGGGTGGCTTCAGGCAGAACGAGGACATGCCGGCGCAGACGCCGCAGGCGTCGTCGATATTGTGGAGCATCTCCATCCAATCGACGATCTCCGAGGCAATCTCGGGAGTCGGGTAATTGGGGTTTGCGTTATCGCCGCGCATTTCCCAATCGAGGAGGTATTGTTTGAAGTGATCGTCGGGAAGCTGCGGCCAGTCCCTGACGAATTCTTCCCGCTGCTCGCGGGTAGGGAAGGGCACCTGAGGCCATTGGCCTTCAATCTGGGTGATGCTGATTTTCTCGTTCGTCGAATACATGAGGAAGTAGAGGGGGTCCAACATGCCGAGTTTGAGAGGGAGCTGCTCGTGCTTCTTGATGGTGTTGTGGTCGAATTCTTCGGCGCCGTTGCCAATCTTGCGGGCCGCGGCGTAGACGCCGTCGGCCAGGATGTCGCCGATCCCTTCCCGCCGCACGACCCTGTCGAGGAGCCAGAAAAATCTCCCTTCCTTGTCGGGCGGGCACCCTTCGAAATCTTTGTCGGTCAGGATGCCGGCCTCGTAGAGCTCGACGGCAAAGGCGAGAATCTGGGGCGTCGAGAATGAGTCTACCCCGTATTCCGTCGCCCGCTGAAGGATTGACCAGGCAAAATCGAGGTCATCCACGAAGGCCGCCATGGCGTAGGTTAGTTTCCCGAAGCATTTCGCCATGTATCTCGGGTTGTCCTTGTGACTGATCAACGCCCCGCAGTGTTGCGGGCAGTTATAGCAGCTTATGAGCCGCTTTATGGCTGAATGTTGGCTCACCGACCAGGCCTTGTTGATCTCGTCCGTCCAGAAGTCTTTTCTCCGGCGGCGGGCATTTCCCCAGGCGAAGTTTTCCGTGTGCCACTTCTCGTCGGTGTGCACCATTTCCTGGGGCGAGCCTATCCCTGAGAGAATGGTCATGACGTCCTGGATGGGGTTCGTGTTGCGGAAATTGATGTATTCCGTCACGCCCTTCATGAGCTCCATGAATTCGGGGCCGTTGGCGAGGTTAACATCCTTGGTGCCGCGCACGGCTATCGCTTTTACCCTCTTGTCTCCCAGGATGGCGCCGCCGCCGAGCCTTGAGGCACTCGACCGGGATTGTTCGATGGAAGCCGTGTAGACCCTGTTTTCTCCAGCGATGCCGATGGCCGCTACCTGAGCCTTCGGCTCTCTCAGCTCTTTTCGGATGAGGTCCTGGACTTCAAGCGCGCCTCTTCCCAGTAGGTGTCTTGCGTCGCGTATTTCCACTTTATCGTTGTGAATCCATAGGTAGACCCACTCGGGAGATTTATTTCGCAGAATTATCTTATCGTAGCCGGCGTACTTCATTTCTGCCGAGAAAAAGCCGCCCATCATGGGATAGGCCAGGAGGTTCGATTCGGGAGACATGAAGGTGACGACGGTGCGGTTGGCGCTGTACGCCGGGGTGCCGTTCAAGATGCCGGTGCTGATGATGAGCATGTTCCCATCGTCAAAGGGTTTCACCTCAGGGGGAACCCTATCCCAATGGAGCTTGATGCTTGTGCCGAGACCTCCCAGGTGGAGCTCGGTCAATTTCGGGTCGCTTTCCACGCGTTCGATGTTGCCCGTCTTCAGATCGATTTCCAGATAATAGCCGGTCTCAGCGTATCTCATGCCTCTCCTTCGGGGTCCTGGCGCACCCCCTGCCCGTGGGCGCTTTCGATAGCTTGTGAATTATCTCTCAAACCTTTTGTGAACTATATATCAAAAGGGTCTTTTCTGTCAAGGACAAAGATAGGGGCTATTTCAGGACGATCTTTCGCTTCGCCGCGCCGGTCGTGCTCCACCTGCCTTCCATGGAGAAACCGATCGTCGGCGTCTCGATCGTCGATTCCGCCATGCCTCTTTGTATCGCGTCGATATCGTTCAGTGCGTCGAGCGCTTCTTGCTCCGTTGGGCCGCTCAATGCTGCTCTGTGCGCTTCCACGCGAAGGCTGAGCTTTCCGCTCGTTCCTTTTGAGACCGTCGCCCGGTAGTCGAGCAGCCCGGGGAGGCTGAACAGGGCTTCGTCCATCTTGGGAAGAGTCAGGACAGCGTCGGAACCCAGGCGGATGGCATCATCCCACCTACCTGCGACTTGGGCCATGCGGCGCAACGAGCTGCCGCACGGGCAGGGCTCGGGTATGATGCGGGCAATATCGCCGGTGCGACAGCGGATGAGCGGCATGCCTCGCCGCGTGAGCGTCGTGAAGACTGCTTCCCCCGTCGCGCCGTCGGGAAGCGGTTCTCCTGTTTGGCGATCGACGATTTCAAAGTAGAGATCGGCCTCCCTCAGGTGGTACCCGTCCAGGGCCTCGCACTCGACCCCTCCCCCGAGTCCCATTTCTGTGGCGCCGTAATGGGTGAATACCCTGCAACCCCAGACTTCTGCCAGAGTCTTCGAAATCGCTCGAGGGACGTAGTCCGTGCTCAAAAGAACGCTCTCGATGCGCCCCTTTCCGATTCCACGTCCTTTGTCCGAAAGGGCTGCCGCAAGGACCTGCGTGGGAATGCCGATGAGACAATGAGCGCCGAAGGAGGCTATCGCTGACCCGGCTTCCGCGGGGTCAGCGATAGCGCCGTATCGAAGCGACGCGACGCCCAACCTTTGAAGGCCCCTGGCAAGGAGATCCCCCACGCTGTCGGGCGTCTCGCAGGGAAGGAGGATTGCCGCCTTCTGTCCTGCCCGCACCATGGTCGCCATGCCCCGGTGAAAGAAATCGACGGTCAGCTCAAGGTCGCCTTCGGTAAAGAAGAGCCGCTTTGCTTCCCCCGTGCTGCCCGAGGTGCGCAACGTGACGATCCGGGCTATGTCGTCTTGCGGAACCGCCAGAAAGCTGAAAGGGTCGGCGCTGAGGTCTGCCGCAGTGGCGAAGGGGATCCGGGCGAGATCGGAGAGGGCGGAAAGAGGCTCGCTTGGCATGGACGCCAGGCGACGACGGTAGAACGGCGCATTGCGGCGGCTGTAATCGATGGTCTCGTTGAGCTTCCGGAGCTGGTATTCTTCGAGGGCTTTCAATAAGAGCGCGCCTTTCGGCTCTCTTCCAATGCCGATCTTCTCTCTGATCCACGCGTCCAGCGGCGTGACGGCGATCATGGCGAGGCTTTCAGCCTTTCCGGCTGTAGAGGCGCTTACCTTCTCTGCCGGTCAGGTTGTACGCGCAAAACGGGATAAGCCGGCCGTCGACGGCGATGACGGAAATGCAGCAGCCCCTGAGCCGCTCCAGGTCGAGGTTGTCCGCATCCTGGAAAGCCATGGCGGACAGGGTAAAACTTCGGGAAGCGGCCTCTTTGAGGAAGAGATCCAGGTCGAGGGCCTCTTCGATCCGGGTCGGTTTCTGATTGTTTCCCGAAGAACAGGAAATCTTTCCGGGAAAAGGGAGGAGCTTCGGTTTTTCCGGACCACAGCAGGTTTCTTTCGGCGCCGCTGCTCCCGAATCGAGCCTCCAGCGGCGCGAGACGCTTTCCACGGTCTTCGCCACGCCTCCCTCACCGCGGTCCGCCGAACAGCAGCCGGCATTGCAGTCGCCGCCCACCGGTCGGACGGCGCCGTCCGCGGAGTAGAGGTACGCGGCGTGGAAAGAGCAGCGTTCGTGCTCGCAGCCCGGTGGGGAGAAATCGACAACCTTCATGAGACCTTCGGTCTGTTCTTCGAGCGCCCGCATCAGCTCGGGCAGGGTAAAGCGGCCTTCGCCCCGGTTCTGGACGGGGAAACGGCCGAAATAACTGAGCGGCTGAAAATGAACGCCCCGCACGATCGGCGCCAGTTGCAGGGCCTGTTGCACTATTTGCCCGACGAGCCCCGTGTTTACTCCCTTGACGAGGGTAGGAACGAGAATGACGCCGAGCCCTGCTTCACCGCAATTCCTCACGGCCCGGAGTTTTTCCTCCAGGAGCGATCTTCCTCTCAAGAGACGGTAGACCTCGTCGTCGGCCGCGTCGAATTGGAGAAACACCGATGAAAGACCGGCGGCGCTCAGGCGTTTCGCGTAGCCCGCGTCGGCGGCGAGATGCAGGCCGTTCGTGTTGACCTGAATGAAGGAATAGCCAATTCGCTTTGCGGCTCTGACGATCTCGGGAAGATCGTCCCGCAGGGTCGGCTCGCCCCCGGACAACTGGAGGTTGCAGGCGCCGACGGCTGCCATGGCGCGCTCCAGGCGCCCGGAGATTGCCGCAAGGGTGGGATCTCCGGTCTCACCCCGGCCGGAATCGGCAAAACAGACGGCGCATCGCAGGTTGCAGCGGTCCGTCACCTCGAGGAACACGGAACAGGGATACTGTTCGTGGGCGGCACAGAGGCCGCAGTCGAAAGGGCAGCCTTTTTCAACGGCCCCGTAGCAGATTTGGGGATGGACGACTTCCTTCGGCCGGCGCCATGCCTCCATGGTCGGCTCGCCGCGCCATAGAACGGTTTTGAATGCCCCGTGCTCGGGACACGATTTGACGAGAAAGACGTCCTCGCCGTCGCTGAGCCTGGTCGCGTCGATTTTCCTGAGGCAGACGGGACAGACGCTTTGGGTGTCATTCGGCTTTGGGTCTTTCAAGGGTTCGCCCGTCGCCCTCTCTTGCCGGTGGCCGGATCGAAGCCGTTGCTCGACAGGATTTCCATGCACTTCTCATACGCGTCAGTCACGATCTGACCGCACATGCTGAAATTGGGGGACTTCTCCAGAATATCGTCGCATCGGGTCCCGCCGTAAACGCCGGCCGCGGCCTGAAACCAGTCCGTCAAATCGGCCGCCATCGCCCCGTACCGGTCATAGGCTTCCTCCTCTTCGCTCCCCTTGCCCGCGTACAGGGAGAGAAGACAGGCGCCGCCGGTAAGAGCGCCGCATACCTCGCCATTGCCGTGAATGCCGAAGCAGAGGCCGCCCATCGATCTCACCAGATCGGCGTTGCTCTTGCCCTGTTCTTCGAGGGCAAGGATCAGGAGGATCTGGGCGCAGCAAAAACCCTTCGCCTTCAGTTTCATGAGCCGGAAGATTATCTCGTCCATGCGTCGCCTTCTCCTCTGCTTTCGCCATGAAAAGCGGCCGCCCGCTCTTTTCGGGCAACCAGAAGAAAGTAGCCGATTCGCCCATGGGCGCCTTTCTTTTCTTTGAATCCGTCCCGGCAGGCCCGGGGAGCGGGGAAAGAGCCTTCCTCCAGGATGCGGCGGGCAACGAATTCCCTGAGCAACCGGTCGTGTTCTTCCCACAGGAGGGTCGCAAACCCGAGCTTCGCCACCAGTGCGAGGAGGTCCTCTTTTCTTAATTGGCCTCCTGTCCAATCTTCCCGGCATGCTGTTTCCGCGTCGCCCTCCCTGACGAACAGATCGCTTATTGTCAGGAATCCCCCTTTCTTCACTACCCGGGAAAACTCCCGAAGGGCAACCGGTCGTTTCTCTACGAGGGATAGGACGCACTCACAGAAGAGGGCGTCGAAGCAGTTGTTCCGGAAGGGCAGAGACTCGGCGCGGCCCCTAAGGAGCCGCCCGGGCGCCAGACGGGGAAGGCCTTCTGCCGGAGGCGCCTCGGCTTGATCGATCCCGACGGGATCGTAGTCGCCGGATAGGGAAAGCCATTCCACGGCGGCTCCGGCGCCGCAGCCGACATCGGCAATGCGGGCGCCCGAAGGGAGGTTGCAGACCTCCAGCGCGCGCTCGGTGAGGAGAAGGCCTCCCGGACTGAGGCGCCGTTCCTCAAAGTCGACTCTTGCCGCCAAGGGGCTATTTGTCTTCAAGGGCTTGTTCCGCTTCGGCCATTTTTCCCGTCGCCAGTTCTTCCGCTATCAGGATCATGCCGCACTGCGGGCACGCGGGAAGATGGAGGGCAAAGACGGTTCTGAAATATTGGAGCCTGATCTTTTGCACTTCAACGGGCGCCTTGCACTTGTTGCAGACCCATTCTATCGCGGATTCGGCCTTTTCCGTCATAACCCGCGCCCCCGTTTCATCTCCATTCTGTGGGAATAGGCGGAGTGGATCCGATACTCGCCGCCGGCCTCGCTGTACTCGGCCCAGTAGGTGACTCTTCCCGGCCGGAAGCATGCAAGGGACCGGCCGGTGGAGGGATTGACGAACTTTTCTCCCGTAGTCTCGGCGTGATGGATTACCCGTTGCACGTCCTCTCTGAGGATGTGCCGCTCCTCCATAAGGCGCTCGACCTCTTCCGTAATACGCAGAGCTATCTGCCCCCAATCGTCCATTTGTCCTGAATGCCGCTCCTTTTTCGACAGGATAAAAACTAGGTACCGCGTTACGGAAATATTGTCAAGAGTCGTGAAAGGTCGACGCGATTCCCAAATTTGACTTTTAGCCCGGAAGCGGATAGTTTTTTAGCATTATGCCCGACTTATTCATTCATTCCATGAAACCCTCGCCGAATGCTCCCGCAACAGCCTACTGGTTCGTTTTTCTGCGGAACAAGCTGCTGGTCGTCAATGAGGGCGGCAACGCGAAGATCCCTTTCGGCGAGTCCGTCCATCAATGGGGGCTCACGGCGAATCGCCGGCAGTACGTGGGTGCTTTCCGCGGTTTCTCGTGCTACAGCTCTGAAGCGGAAGAGGGGACTGCGGCGCCCGAGGGGATGTCCTTTGTGGCGTTGAGATCTCTCTACGAAGTGATGGCGGGGGATATCTTCACCGTTGCCCTGACGGCGATGCACTTGGTGGAATGGGACAGAACAAGCCGGTTTTGCGGCCGGTGCGGGGGCCCCATGGAGGTGCATCCGGAGGAGCGCGCCAAGCAGTGCGCCGGGTGCGGCGGCCTCGTCTATCCTCGCTTATCCCCCGCCGTGATCGTCCTTATCGAGCGGGGCGACCGATTGCTTCTCGCAAGGGCTGCCCGATTCCCGGAAGTGATGTACAGCGTGCTTGCCGGTTTTGTCGAGCCGGGAGAGAGTCTCGAAGAAACCGTCTCCCGGGAGATTGAAGAAGAGACGGGCATATGCGTGAAGGACGTGCGCTATTTCGGGAGCCAGCCCTGGCCGTTCCCGGACAGCCTCATGATCGGCTTCACCGCCAACTACGCCTCGGGAGAGATTCGCGTGGACGGCAAGGAGCTTATCGACGCGGGCTGGTATACCGTCGACAATCTGCCTCCCATACCGGGCAAGATAAGCATCGCGAGAAAGCTCATCGACTCGTTCATTGAAAAACAACGCGGAAAACGATAGAGCTTATTGAATTTCCCCATTCCCGGCCATAGCTTGCTACTAGGCTTGTGCATACATCCTATTTGGAGCGAAGCCATGGAACCCCCCGAAGTTTGGCCGGGAAAACCCTATCCCCTCGGCGCTACGTTCACTGGGTCGGGCACGAATTTCTCCGTCTTTTCCGAGGCGGCTGAGAAAGTGGAACTTTGTCTCTTCGATGA
This sequence comes from uncultured delta proteobacterium, assembly GCA_963816715.1. GTDB lineage: Bacteria > Desulfobacterota > Syntrophorhabdia > Syntrophorhabdales > WCHB1-27 > BOG-1155. The sequence continues at coordinate 99,011 of CAWFMJ010000036.1, read as the reverse complement.
CGACGGACGCGAACGCCATTTCGACCTACCCGAAACCACGGCCTTTTGCTGGCACGGCTTTCTCTCCGGCGTCGGGCCGGGACAGCGCTATGGCTTCCGCGTGCACGGCCCCTGGGCGCCCGAAAAAGGAGTCAGGTGCAACCCCGCAAAACTGCTCGTCGATCCGTATGCAAAGGCGATAGAGGGGCAGGTGAAATGGGATGAAGCCGCCTTCTCCTACTGCTTCGGCGACCCGGAAGGCGCCAGGAACGAAGACGACAGCGGCCCCTTTATGCCGAAGTCGGTCGTCGTCGATCCCTCCTTTGAATGGGGCGGGGATAAGCCGCCCAGCGTGTTGTGGCAGGAGACCATCGTTTACGAAACGCACGTGAAGGGTCTGACGATGAAGCATCCGGACGTGCCCGAAGGCATGCGGGGAACCTACGCCGGTCTCGGCCATCCTGCCATCGTTGCCTACCTGAAGAATCTGGGCGTCACGGCCGTGGAGCTCCTCCCCATACACCAGTTCATCCACGATAAGCATCTGACCGACCGGGGCCTTCGCAACTACTGGGGCTACAACTCCATCGGCTTCTTCGCTCCCCACAACGAGTACTCCTCCACGGGGCAGCGAGGACAACAGGTGCAGGAGTTCAAACAGATGGTCAAGAACCTGCACGAGCAGGGGATAGAAGTCATCCTCGACGTCGTTTACAACCATACCGCCGAGGGCAACCATCTGGGCCCCATCCTTTGTTTCAAGGGACTGGACAACGCCGCCTACTACCGGCTTGTGCAGGATAACCCTGCATACTACATGGATTACACGGGAACCGGAAACAGCCTCAACATGCGCCATCCCCACGTACTGCAACTCATCATGGATTCTCTGCGCTATTGGGTGTTGGAGATGCACGTCGACGGCTTCCGCTTCGACCTGGCCGCCGCCCTGGCCCGGGAACTGCACGAAGTTGATCGCCTTTCGGCTTTTTTCGATATCATTCAACAGGACCCGGTCATCGGGCAAACGAAGCTCATCGCCGAACCGTGGGACATCGGGGAAGGGGGGTACCAGGTAGGCAATTTTCCTCCTTTGTGGTCCGAGTGGAACGGCAAATACCGGGACTGCGTCCGTGATTTCTGGCGGGGCCAGGGATGTACGCTTGCCGAATTTGCCTATCGCCTTACGGGCAGCTCCGACCTTTACGAGAGCACGGGGAGGCGACCCTTTGCGAGCGTCAACTTCATTACCGCCCACGACGGGTTCACGCTCACGGACCTTGTTTCTTACAATGAGAAGCACAACGAGGCGAACGGCGAGGAGAACCACGACGGTGCATCGGACAACCGATCCTGGAATTGCGGCGCGGAAGGGCCGACGGACAAGCCCGACGTGCTGGCGCTCAGGGTCAAGCAAAAGAGAAATTTCCTCGCTACGCTCCTTCTCTCTCAAGGCACGCCCATGATCTCGGGCGGCGACGAGATGTGCAGGAGCCAGAAAGGGAACAATAACGCCTATTGCCAGGACAACGACATCTCGTGGTACGACTGGTCTTCGGCGGACCGGGACCTCGTCGACTTCACCGTGAGACTGATCCAATTTCGCCGGGAGCACCAGATCTTCCATCGTCCGCGCTGGTTCCGGGGCAGCCCGATCGAACGCGCGGGCGTCGACGACATCGCGTGGTTCGTACCGGGAGGCAAGCAGATGACGCAGGTGGAATGGGGCGAGGCTTTTGCCAAGTCCATGGCAGTTTTCCTCAACGGCCAGGCCTTGCCGAACCGGGACGAATCAGGCAGACGCGTGGTCGACGACACGTTCTATCTGCTCTTGAATGCCCACTACGAGTCCGTGGTTTTCACGCTGCCCGAAAAGAAGTGGGGCAAAACGTGGGAAAGAGTTCTCAGCACGAGCGATGACGCTTTTCCCGGTTCTGCGGGAGCCCTCGACTGCGGCGCCCGGATCAGCGTCGAGGGGCGCTCGCTCATCCTCCTGAAACGGCGGCAATAGAACGAGGGATCAAGCCGGCTTTACCGAGCGCCCCCTTTCATGCAATAGTAGAGAGCGGCGCCCCGGAAACCCTCGCAAGGGCAGGGGCGAGCGGAAGGGAGGCGAGTGAATGATACAAATAGACGCGAAGAAATGTACGAAGTGCGGATTCTGCGCGGACGAATGTCCGTCGCGCATCTTCAGAATGGTTCCGGGTCCTGAAGGGGGCTGCACGGTCCAGACGGAATATCTCGGCTGGTGCACGGGCTGCGCCCACTGCATCGCCATTTGCCCCGCCAACGCCATTCTCCACGACTCGGTCTCTGCGGACAGGCTTATGAACCTTCCGGATGCCGCCGTACCACCGGATACAATGAGGGCCTTTCTGCTTTCGCGGCGGTCCGTCAGGGCGTTCAAAGAGAAACCGGTCCCCGGGGAGACGATCGGGCAGTTGATCGAGGCGGGCGTCCACGCCGGCACGGCGTCGAACGCACAGACAGAAAATTTCATTGTTATTCAGGACCAGAAACTGCTGACGGAGCTTGAGAACATGGTGGTCGACATCGTGTGGGACAAGCTGAAGATCCTGGGCAGCGCGATCGGAAGGGGACTGGCGCGCATGAAGTTCGGGGAGCAGATGGTGCAGCAGTCGGTGAGATACTACGAGGGTTTTAAGGACAGACGGGAGAAGGGAGAAACCGAAGGGCTTGTGTTCAGAAAAGCGCCCGCCGTGATTGCCGTCGACGGGTTGCGGGCCAACCACAGCGCCCATGAGAACTGCGCCATTGCCGCGAGGAACATGGAACTGCTCGCCATGAGCCTCGGCCTCGGTACGTGCTGGGCCGGCTTTCTCCTGGTCGCGGCCGGTTTTTCGGATAAGATAGCGCGGCGACTTGGTCTTGGCAAAGAGAGGAACGTTTATAGTGCCTTCATGCTGGGATATCCGAAACACGAATACCGGAAGGGGATAGGGCGGCAGCCCAGGGAAGTGCGCTGGCTCTAGGCACAAGCCCCAGCCTTCTTGCTCTGCATGGCAAAAAAGCTCAATACCCAACGAGGTGCAGTATTATGACGACGACGGCGGCGAGGAGGCAGTAGCAGCCGAAATAGTGCCATCTGCCCCGCTCAAGCCAACCGGTGAGCCAGCGCAGCGCCAGGAGGCCGGCGAGGAAACTGAACACCAGGCCGAGCAAACTGGGAAAGAAGAGACTGGCCAGGGAACCGGCGGTTGCGTCGACCAGGGCGTGGCGCGCGCTGACAAGACGCATTACTTCCCGAAGCACCACGGGCGGCGTCAGAATCACGGCTAGTGCGAAACTGAATTCCTCGACCGGCCGTTTCGAAGCTCCGGTCAGGAGGCCGGTCGAAATTGTCGCGCCCGAACGGGAGAACCCGCGGAAGGGCAGGCAAAACCCCTGTATTATCCCCATCGAGGCCGCCTGTTTGTTGCCGACAGGTGCTTCCCGGCGTTTTCTGCTGTTGTCATGAAGCAGACCCGACCAGATAATGAGAATTCCGGCGGCCGCGAGGCCAACGGCGATGAGAAGGAGGTTTCCGAAGAGCATCTCGATTTCGGCTTTCGGCGCACTGTGAAAAGCGAATCGCTCGATAACGGCCTTCAGCGCCAGGCCGATGATGCCGGTGAGGATAGTCGCAAGAATGAGGAACTTGATTCGGGGCCACGATGTCTTCCAGGAGGTAAAATAAGCATCGCCCCAAGCCTTCCAGAAATATGCGATGACCGCAAGCATCGTGCCCGTGTGGAGCATGACGAGCAACAAGGTCATCTCAGGCGACGTGGGGTCAAGACCGAGGATCTTTTCGGCGACGATGACGTGAGCGGAGCTGGATACCGGCAGAAGTTCCGCCAGCCCCTGAACGATAGCGAGTATCAGGATAGACCATAAGGAAATCACAATCACCCCCGGAAAGAAATCCCGTGCCCTTCGGGTGGTTTATTATCCTTCAAGTCGCAAATGAAATTCAAGCGAAAAACCGGCAGACAGGAGGCAAGAAATGTTCTCTTATTGCGATTCCGCCTCCCACCGTTCAAAGGGGACCGCCGCCCGAGATATCAGGGGGCGGCGGTCCATTGGAGATGCTCATTCATTTTCCCTTAGGACACGCCATTGACGCCGTATCCCATATAGCCGTATCCGCCTCCGCGGAAGGTGTTCGTATTGGCGGAGGAAGCGGTGTGCGATACACTGGCGACCGAAGAAGCGATTCTGCCGTTGTTTGTGTCCCTGTAAGTGACGGTTACATGGTGGTTCGGCTCAAGAGCCCTCGAACCGTTTATCGCCGCCTGCGACACGTCGAACGACTTTTCCCCATCGACGCCGTTTACCAGGAGCCTATTCCTCGAGGCGTCATAAGAGAGCACCTGGCCGGAGTACTTCATCAGGGGCTCATTGGTCGCATGGTGGCTTTTCTCCGGCCACGGCTCACCCTGCGGGGTTCCCATCGTGTCGTAGCCCTGGGCGAAACCAATGGTTGAAAAGGCAAACGTCATAAGAACAGCCGCTAAAAGCGCTAGTACTTTTTCCATTTTACTCACTTCCTTTCTTCGGGGGCCTTACGCCCCCAACGTTAGGACCTGGCTTGCGTCCAGTTGTGATCTAATGCTCAAAACCCATGCTGACTATAACCGTGCGCTCTGTTCTTGTCAAGGCCGTTCAGTCCAAAAAAACGACCGTCGCGCTAAGCGACGGTCGCTGCCGAAGCTCCCTTCGTTTCCTCATGCGTTATGACGTCGAGCCGTATACGTTCTGGCCGTACGCGTTGTAGCCGTAGGTCTCCGCGTCCGCCCGGGCCTGCCCATTAGGTCCGTAGCCGGTGTAGTCATTGGCGCCCATGTTGCTCGAGGCTTGAGGCCCATAGCCGTTGTAGCCATAGCCGCCCTCGCTGCTCGAGGTCCTGGGATAAGCCGCCGTCACGGAAGAAGCAACCATGCCGTTATTCGTCGGTCTATACTGTACCGTAACCTCTTCATCAGGATGCACCGGACCGTTGATCGCAGCCCGCGAGATGTCGAAAGTTTTCCGTCCCTCGCTGCCGTTCACAGCCAGCCTGTTGGCATCCCGATCAAAGAAGGCTGCCTGGCCCGAATATGTCATCAACTGAGTATGAGACGGATGGCTCTTTTCAGGCCAAGGTTCTCCCTGGGGCGTTCCCATGGTATCGTAACCACCCTGGGCAAAACCGATGGTTGCGAAGGTAAACATCATAAGAACCGCTGCCAAAAAAGCTAAGACCTTTTCCATCTTAATGCCTTCCTTTCGGAGACTTCAACATCAAGCCTCCCGCAACTTCAACCCCGTTAAAAATCAGGGCGGGTTGGAGCATTTTCCGCTCACAACCCAAGCCGAATATAATCGAGCCGGTCAGGGTTGTCAACCCTGGGGAAGCAGGCTCCTATCACCCGGTTTTTCTGCCTTTTGCCAACAAAAGAATGGAGAAGACGATGCTGGAAACCTACCTGTCCACGCGCCGTTCTTTGGTTAGAAAGGGGCTTCGGCAGAACATCTGCGCTTTTTTAGGCTCATGAATCACGACCGCTTGCCGTCCTTGCGCCCCCGTCGCCGCTCCGACCATCCCTGCGTCAGCACGTAGAAGACGGGCACGAAGGGTATGGCGAGCACGGTCGAGGCGATCATCCCCCCGAAGACGACCGTTCCTATGGCCCTTTGGCTCGCCGCGCCGGCGCCCGTTGCGAGCAGCAGCGGCGCAACGCCGAGGATGAAGGCGAAGGAGGTCATCACGATGGGACGGAACCGCCGGCTCGTCGCCTCGATTGCCGCCTCCTGGATGGACATCCCCTCGCGGTGCAGGTCCCGCGCGAACTCCACGATGAGGATAGCGTTCTTGCTCGCCAGGGCGATCATAAGGACGAGCCCGATCTGGGTAAAGAGGTTGTTGTCGTAGCCCCTGGCGAGCAGGGCCAGGAGCACGCCGACAAGCGCCATGGGCACGGCGAGGATCACGGCGGCGGGCGAGAGCCAGCTCTCGTAGAGGGCCGCCAGGACGAGGAATACCAGGACGACGGAGAGAGCGTAGATGAAATAGGCCTGATTGCCGACCTGTTTCTCCTGATAGGCCGTGGCCGTCCACTCGTACCCCATCCCGGCGGGAAGGACCCGCCCCGCTATGTCCTCCATCTCCGTCAGAGCCTGGCCGGAGCTGAAGCCTGGGGCGGCTGAGCCGTAGATGGGCGCGGCGGGGTAAAGATTGTAGCGGGTGACCACCTCCGCTCCGGCGGTGCGCCTCACGTTGAGGATGCTCCCCAGGGGGACCATGTCGCCCAGGCTGTTCTTGACGTAGATGTTTCTGATGTCTTCGGGCACGACGCGGTAGGTGCTGTCCGCCTGGATGTAGACCTGGTAGACCTGGTTGTACTTATTGAAGAGATTCACGAAGGAAGAGCCGAGGTACCCCTGGAGCGCCTGGAAGACGGACCCCAACGGCGCCTGAAGGGAAAACGCCTTGGTCCTGTCGATGCCCAGATAGAGTTGCGGGCTGCGCGCATCGAACGTGTTGTTCAAACCCTGCAGGTTTCCGGTTGCGCCGGCTTCCCGGACTAATTGATCGGCGGTGCGCTGCAGGGCGAACATGTCATTGCCCGTCTTCTGTTCCACCATCAGCTCGAAGCCGCCGGCCTGCCCGAGGCCCCTGATGGAAGGAGGAATGATCACGAAAGCCATCGCATCCCTTATGGTCGAAAGGTCGCGGTTGAGGCCGGCGACGATGTTGTCCTGGCTCAGTTTTCTGCCGCGCTCGCTCCAATCCTTGTACACCACGAACGTGGTTATCACCGTGGTCACGTTCGCCTGGTCCAGAAGAGAGAAACCGCCGATGGTCACCCAGCCCGCGAGGCCCGGCGTCTTTCTGAGGATGGCGTCTATCTCGCGGGAGACCTGGCGCGCCCGGGGCTGGGAGGCGGCATCGGGAAGACGGGTGAAAAGAATGCCGTATCCCTGGTCCTCGGTGGGGAGAAACCCCGTGGGCCGCCGCACGAACTGCCAACCCGCAAGGCCGATGACCAGAAAATAGACGATCAGCATCAGCCCGGGGCGGCTCACCATGCGCCGGACCACGCCCATGTAGGGGCCCTTCATGCCCTCGTAGACCCTATTGAAGAGCCGGTTGAACCGGTTCGGCGGCTTTTCTTTTCTCGGGCGCAGCCACAGGGCGCATTGGGTGGGCTTTAAGGTGACCGCATTGATGGCGCTGATCACCGCGGTCGCAGCGATGACCAGGGCGAACTGGCGGAAGATCTGCCCCGTAATCCCCGGAAGGAACGCGGCAGGCAGGAAGACGGAAACGAGGGCAATAGTGATGCCCATGATCGGCCCGGTAAGCTCCGTCATCGCCTTGATCGCTGCATCTTTGGGCGACAGCCCCCTCTCGATATAGTAAGAGCTGCCTTCCACGATCACGATGGCGTCGTCCACCACGATGCCGATGGCAAGGACGAGGGCGAACAGGGTCATCAGGTTGATCGTGAAGCCGAGGGCAATCATGGCGGCGAAGGCGCCGATAATGGTGACCGGCACCGTAGTCGCGGGTACCAGCATGGCCCGGAAATTCTGGAGAAATAACAGGATCACGAGGAGCACGAGGATGCCGGCCTCAAAGAGCGTCTCGTAGACCTTCGATACCGACTCGCGCACGAACCTTGTCGTGTCGAAGTGTATCGCATACTTCAGCCCTTGGGGAAAATCCTTGGCCATCTGGTCGACGGCGGCGTAGACGTTGTCGGCGACGGCGATGGCGTTTGCCTCGGGCAAGGTGAACACAACGATTTGGGCCGACTTGTGTCCCCCGGTCAGGGCGTAGTTCGAATAGGTCTGCTGTCCGAGCTCGACCCGTCCTATGTCGCGCAGCCGCACGATCTGGGGGCTCGGCCCACCGGCATCGCTCTTCACGATAATGTTCTCGAACTCGTCCGTGGTAGAGAGTCTCCCCAGGCTGTTGACGGTGAATTGAAAGACCTGGCCGGACGGCACGGGAGGTTGGCCCAACTGGCCCGCCGTCACCTCGACATTCTGGTCCGCTACGGCTGCCAGGACGTCCATCGCCGTCATGTTGAACTGCTTGAGCCTGCCGGGGTCGAGCCACAGGCGCATGCTGTAGGGGCCCGCGCCGAAAACCCTTACCTGACCGACCCCTTTGAGCCGGGCGAGGGGATACTGCATGTTGATCTGGCCGTAGTTCGAGAGGAAAGCCTCGTCGAAGCGTTCGTCGTCGGCGTAGAGGCTGACCACGAGGAGGATGTCGGTGGAGACCTTGCGCACCGTTACGCCCTGTACCTGGGCGCCGCCCGGCAGTTGGGCGAGAGCGGAATTGACGGCGTTTTGCACGAGGGTAAGGGACTTGTCGAGGTCCGTCCCCACGTCGAAAGTGATCGTCGCCGTATAGGAGCCGTCGCTTGCGCTCGTCGACTGTATGTAAATGGAGTGCTCCACCCCGTTGATCGCCTCCTCAATGGGGGCGCCGATGGTCTCGGCAACGACGGAAGCGCTCGCGCCGGGGTATCGGGCGGTCACCTGTACGGTGGGCGGCGTGATGGGAGGCCACTGCTCCACGGGAAGCCGCAGATAGCTGATGACTCCGATGATGACGGTGATGAAAGCAAGAACATTCGCGAGGATGGGCCGCTCTATGAAGAACTTGGAGAACATTTTAGGACATCGCCTCCGGAGCGGGGAAGGGCGGGGCTGCTTGCTTTTCCGGCGTCACCGGCCGACCCGGGATCGCTTTCTGGGTTCCCGAGAGGACGACCCAGTCGTTCGGCGTCAATCCTTTTTGCACGACTCGCATGTGGTCCACTTGAAAGCCGACTCCGATGCCGCGGCGCTCTACGGTATTCTGCGGGTTCACCACGAGGACGAACGCGCCTTGCTGGTCGTAGCCGATGGCCTGCTGGGGCACGAGCAGCGCCTTCACCTGTTTCAGGGGCACGCGCAAGCGTGCGTACATGCCGGGCAGGATCGCGCCGTCGGGGTTCTTGAAGATTCCCCGCATCAAAAGGGTGCCGTTGGTGGCACTCAGGCTGATGGAGGCGAAATCGAGGAGACCCTGGTGGGGATACCCCTTCTCGTTGAGGACGCCCATGGAGATGGGCCATTTCTGCGCGTGAGCCGTCCCGGGCTTCCAGCGCACGCCCATGAGGCGGGCGAGGTCGGCATCGCTGATCGTGAAGTAGGCGTAAATCGGGTTTGTCTGGTTGATTGACGACAGCGCCGTAACCTGGCCCGAGCCGACGTAGTTTCCCGGGTCGACGAGCCGCCGGTCCATGCGGCCGTCAAAAGGCGCCCGGACTTCCGTATACTGCAGGTTGAGAACGGCCAGGTCGCGGGCGGCCCTGGCGTTCTCGAGATTGGCCCGGGCGGAATCTCTCTGAAACCGCCAGTTGTCCACGTCGGACTGGGCCGCCGCCTTGCGCGCAAACAGTTCTGTGTACCGGTCGAACTGTGCAGCAGCGTAAGCCAGTTGCGCCTGTTGTTGCAGTATTGCCGCTTCGGCTTGTTGCAGGGCATACTGGTAGGTGTTCTGCTGTATGAGGAAGAGCGCTTGGTTTTTCTTGACGAACTGGCCGTCCTGGAAAAGGACTTTTTCGAGATACCCCGCAACGCGCGCCACGAGTTGCACGCTCATTATCGCCTGCGTGTTGCCGGTGAGCTCCAGATGGTCGGTCGCCATGCGCTGGAGGGGCTGCACCACGGTTACGGCCGGCGGCGGCGGGACCACTTTCGGTTTTTCCTTGCATGAGGGCAACAGCAGCGCAAGGAGCAGGCACATTGTCAGCCGCGCGCCTATTACGCGTCTTAGGGTCATATTCTCGTCTCCGTCGAAAAGCGGCTCTCCTCCCCGGCTTGGCCGATGCTACCAGTCAGGAGGGCGGATGTCCGAGCGATGTTCCTCGCCCGGCGAAGGCATATAGGCCGCCATGTTGAGCAAATTTCCCCAATTGGTCCGTTTTGCCATAATTTGCTTTACTTCGGGAGGAACGATGTCCGTTCCTTCCCTGATCTCCCAGCCGCCGCCCAACGCCCGGTAAATGGCGACGAGGTTGCTCGCGACGGCGCCGAGGGTGGCGGCAAAATTGTCCTGTTCGCCCAGGAGCGATTGCTGGCCGACGATCACGGTGGTAAAATCGGTCGTTCCCGCCCGGTATTGCTCGACTGCGTGACCGAGAGAGCCCGTTGCCGCCTCCGTGCCGCGGGAAAGGATTTCCGCCCTTTCCTGGGACCTGACAAAGGCCACGATGGCGTCCTCCACGTTCTGTTGGGCGGTGAGCACCGCGTTCTGGTAGGCGATCAGCAACTCCTGGAAGCGGGCGTCCTGGACGCGCACGTTATTCGTGATCTGGCCGTAGTTGAAAATATTCCAGGCCGCTTCCGGACCGGCGACGTAATTCCGGTTCGCCCATTTGAAGATGTCCGACAGGTGCGAGCCGGGCACGTTGGTAGAAAGGAAGCTGAACGAGCCGGTCAGCGAGAAGGCGGGATAGAGCTGAGACTTGACTACTCCGATCTGCGCCCCCTGGGCCATCGCTCGGTATTCCGCGGCGCGGACGTCGGGCCTGCGGCGGAGGAGGTCTTGCGGAATGCCGAGGGCTGCCTGAGGCGGGGGGACGGGAATGCCGGATGACCCGGTGAACAGGTCGGCAAGGTCGCCCGGCGGAAGGCCCAACAGTATGCTCAGCGCATGTTTTGTTTGTTGAAGCTGTATCTGAAAGGCGGGCACGGTCGCCTCCGTGTCGTGAAGGGCCGTGACGGCCTGCTCCACGTCCCTCTCGGTGGCAGTGCCGTACTTAAAGCGCGCCTCGGCGATCTTCAGGTTGTCCTGTTGGGTCTTCACGTTGTTCTCGGCGATCTCGATGCGCTTCTCCAGGGTCCTGATGCTGATATAATCCGTCGCCGCGTCGGCGGTGAGGCTGACGAGCGCGTTGTCGTAGTCCGCCACGCTCGCCAGCCAGGAGGCGTCCGCCGATTCGACGGCCCGCCGGAATTTCCCCCAGAAATCGATTTCCCAGGTTGCATTGAGGCCCAATTGGTCCTGGGTGTACGTGAATCCGCCGCTGCTGCCGGGAGTGGTTTCCAGAATTGCGGAGCCCGCGCTCAGCCTGTTGTACTGGTACGAGCCGAAAGCCTGTTGAGTCTGGGGATAAAGCTCGCCAATGGCGATGCCAAGTTGCGCGCGCGCCTCGAGCACCCTGACTCCCGCCTGGCGAAGAGAGAGGTTCTGCCGCAGCGCCGCGTCGATGATGCGGTCGAGGACCGGATCGTGGAAGACGCGCCACCAGGCGCGATAGTCGGCGGGCTCGTTCGTTACGGTTGTGCCGCCTTCCTGCCAACCAGAAAGCACGGCGGTCGGAGGACGAACGTAGTTTGGCCCCAGTTTTGTGCATGCGGCCAGGAACAGGAGGAGGACGAGCAAGAGCGTCAGAATGCGCATACAGATAACATAATCGCCGATGGCCTCCCGGCGCATCGGAAAATATCGGGCCGGGGCGGTTGCCTACCGCTGGCTCTATGCACGAGACGGGCAAATTTCAAGTGATGTCGGGGAGGAGACAGCGGCTCGGGCCAGGAGAGAGGAAAAAATTTCTGGACAACCCTCATATGCCGTGTTACAAAGTAGATACTGGCGTCTCGTCAGCGCTCTTTCAAGCAAAGATCGGCAAAGCATAGGAAAAGAATCGATAAAGGACGGAAAAGGAGAAGCTTTCCCATGTCCGGATTGCGCACCTTCATCCGTAGATCTCTTACTCCGGTGAGCATCATGGTGATCCCCCATGCAAAGGGCGGTCCGGTGAAGCTCAAGGCCTCGTACCTCACGATATGCGCCTGCTTTGTTCTTATTGTCGTCGGGCTCGCCTGCGTTGCGCATGTGGTATCCCAGGCGCAGGCATATTACAGAACGCGCATGAATTATCGAGCCCAGATGCGCCAGATGAAATCGACGCTGGCATCTCTGAAGAATACCGAAGACGAGGTGAAGGCTCTTTTGAGCCTCAAGCACCCCCGGGCGGGCGGCCGTGAGGGCGCGACCGGCGACATGACCGACATGGATGCGCTGATGAGACAGGTGCGCCAGACGATCGACGGCGTAGCGGAAATCAAAGCATACCTTTCCCAACGGCATGACGTCTTCTTTTCCGCCCCTGCCGGTCTCCCGGTCAGCGGTTCGATAACCTCGCTCTTTGGGCCTCGGACGCCGACGGCGCCCGGAATGTCGGCCTTTCACCATGGGATAGACATTAGGGCCGCTCCCGGCACCCCCGTCAGGGCGACCGCGGACGGCATCGTCAGTTTTTCCGGTTGGATGCGGGGCGGCGGCAACGTCGTGGTGGTCGAGCACGGTTTCGGCTACAGCACTGCCTATGCCCACGCTTCGAGGAATCTTGTCGATGTCGGCCAACGGGTGAAGCGGGGAGATGTACTCGCTGCATCCGGCGCCACCGGACACGCTACGGGGCCGCACGTGCACTACGAGGTTTGGGAAGAGGGTCGCCAGGTAGACCCTCTGCTGCCGACGCTTGCATCCCTTGCGACTCAAGCTCGGCCGAACTATCCACGGAGGTGACGCATGTTTGGAAAGAGACAGCAGACAGTGGAGACCATAATCGGCGAGGGTACGTGTTTCACCGGGGAACTGACCTCAAAAGGAACGATCCGGGTCGACGGCGTCGTTGAGGGGCGGGTGCGGGCCGATTGGCTCATCGTGGGGGAAACGGGCGTGATCGGCGGCAATGCGGTTTGCAGATGCGTGATCGTCGGCGGGAAGATAGAGGGTTCGGTCCACGCGGCCGAACTGGTGGACATAAAGTCAAAGGGGAGCATCCTGGGAGATATCCACACGGCGCGCCTGGCCGTATCGGAGGGCGGGGCTTTTGAGGGGCAGTCTTTTATGAACAAGGCGCAGGAGGCGGGGAAGGGGGTGCTGCCCTTCGCCGCCGAAAAGTAGAGCGAGCGGGGCCGGGCAATTTTCGATACATGGCGCGAAAAGTGCCCGGCCCCGCTCGCTGTATCCGGCGAGCTCTATTTGGGCGAAAAGAGCGTCCCACTTCCGATGTTGGTGCGAAGCGGCTGTGTCAGGCCGCTCTCGTCATCTTTTTCGGATTCCTTTGATTCAGGGCTTTCTTCATGACTTTGCTCAGTCGGCCGAACTGCGATTCCAGCTCCGGGAGGTGGATCGCGGCTCTCTGCAGGTCGCCCGCCTTGGCCATCTTCTCTATTTCGAAGCTTACCGCACGCACGGCTTCTGCGCCGACGTTGGCCGAGGCCCCTCTGATCATGTGCGCCTGGCGCTCTATGGAGGGCGCATCGCCCGCTTGCAGATATGCCTTGAGCGCCGCGATCTCTTCCGGGGTCTCCTCCAGGTAAGTCTGCAGTACGTTGCGGGCCAGTTGTTCGTCGCCCGCCAGACGGGTCATCAGACCCGCCTTGTCGAAGATGACGGCATTGTGTCCGCACCTTTCCTTGCCTGGACGCGCGGCGGCGACGGGCCGTTGTTTGGTTGCTGCATGGTTGCTTTTCGGCAGCCAGCGGGAGAGTGCTCTTGAGAGGTCCTGCGGCACGATCGGCTTGCTCAGATAGTCGCTCATGCCGGCGTCGCGGCATTTTTCCCGATCGCTCGCCATTGCATAGGCCGTCATGGCGATTATGGGAATCTGGTGGTCGAGAACAGGGGAATTCGGATCGCGAATGCGGCGGGCGGCCTCCAGGCCGTCCATTTCCGGCATTTGCACATCCATCAACACGAGGTCGTAGGGAAGCGTTTCAAGGGCAGACAACGCTTCAATGCCGTTAGCGACCGCATCGACGCGCAACCCCATCTTCTGGAGCACGCCCACCGCCACCTCCTGGTTGGTCGTGTTGTCTTCCGCAAGGAGAATGCGGTGTCTGCCGACGAACGCTCGGCTCCTTTCAGGGGGCTGCGCCTTTTTGTGGAAAGCGGTCCCGGCCAACAATGCGGAGAGGCAGCCGGAGAGCTCGGACCAGCGCACGGGCTTGGCCAGGTGAGCGGAGACGCCCGCCTCTTTCGCTTGCGCCTCATCGGCGCGCCAGCTCAGAGAGGAGAGCAGCACCAGATGTGGATTGCCGAGCGTCTTATCGGCCTCGACGGCGCGGCTCAGGGCGAGACCATCCATGCCGGGCATCTCCAGATCGACGATCACTATGCCGAAGGGGTCGCCCGCGTCTCTGGCCCGGTAAAGCGCTTTGAGGGCCATGAACGCGTCCTGCGCGTCCTCCGTTCGCGCCTGCCACGACTGAACCTGCGCGACTATTGTTTCGCGGCATGACGTATTGTCGTCAACCACGAGGATATGTGTGCCCGAAATGCCGGTTAGGGCGGTTTTGCCCTCTTCACAACCGCACTGTTTTGCAAAAGAAAGTGTAAACCAGAACATGGAGCCCCTGCCTTCCTCGCTCTCGACGCCGATCCTGCCGCCCATCAGCTCGACCAATTGTTTGGAAATAGCCAGGCCGAGGCCCGTGCCTCCATACTTGCGCGTAGTCGAAGCATCCGCCTGGGTGAATTTCTCAAAGAGGAATTCCTTTTTGTCTGACGGGATCCCTATGCCCGTGTCCCTCACCGAGAAGCATATGGTTGTTTCCTTCTCTGTCTCCGATACCAGACCGGCCCGCATCGCTACTTCGCCTGCTTCGGTGAATTTCACCGCATTGCCCGAAAGATTCGTGAGAATCTGGCGAAGGCGCCCGGGGTCGCCCTTAAGCCGTTCAGGCACGCCCGGATCGGCCGCGCAGACAAATTCCAGTTTCTTCTCGTGGGCGCGCAACCCTGTGGTTACAGCAAATTCGTCGAGGAGGACGCGCAAGTCGAAGTCGATCGTTTCCAGATCGAGCTTGCCGGCCTCGATCTTAGAAAAATCGAGGATCTGATTCAGCAGCGACAAGAGAGATTCACCGCTCGAGCGAACGATTTCCGCGTATCGGCGCTGCTTGTCGTTCAGCTCCGTATCGAGCAGCAGGCCTGTCATGCCGATGACGCCGTTCATGGGCGTTCGTATTTCGTGGCTCATGTTTGCGAGAAAATCGCTCTTGGCGGCGTTCGCCATTTTAGCCTCAAGGGCCATCTCATTGGCCCGGGCGGTGGCTGCTTCGAGCTGCCGGTTGGTTTCGACGAGTCTCTTTTCTTCCTCTTTGCGCCAGGTGAGGTCCGTGGTGGTGCCGATGATGCGTCGCGGCCTTCCGTCCCCGGCCCATTCCACGGCCTTGCCCCGGTTCAGGACCCACTTGTAGGACCCGTCTTTGCAGCGGATGCTCTGTTCATTCTGGTAGTGTCCGGTTTCGTCGAGAAAAGCGCGGTCGAGGTCCCAGCGAGTCTTCACGCTGGCGCGTGGTCGGTCCGTGCGTTCGTCCATGTCCATGATGTCGGCCGTCTCGTTTTCGCGAAAACCGAGCATCGTCCTGAGTCGACCGGACAAGTAGACGCGGCGTCCATCGAGGTCCCAGTCCCAGACGCCGTCTCCCGAGCCCTCAAGGGCGAATTGCCATCGCGTTTCGGCGTTCCGGATGGTCTCTTCGGCCAGTTTGCGTTCCGACACATCTCGGACGATCCCGAGCGTACACTGCTCCCCCTTCGAAACATAGGTGGAGATGGAAATCTCTGCCAGGAATCTGGTCCCGTCCCTTTTCAGGACGCTTGTTTCATAGAAGTTCGGAATCGCTTCGCCCCGGGCGCGTCTGGAGATGAACTCCTGAACGACGCCGCGATGCTCGGGCGCCACAGAATTGATAATTGGCGCGCCCACAAGGTCATGGACGGTTTCGTATCCAAAGAGGGAGACATACGCCGGGTTGACGAAGGTATGCCTGCCGTCTTTCCATACGCCGAGCGCATCCCGGGAGCCTTCAAAGATCGCCCGAAGCCCGGCCTCGCTTTCCCGGAGCGCGTCTTCCATCTTTTTGCGCTCCGTGATGTCGCGGACCGAGCAGAGCATGACGAACCGGTCTTTCAGTTTAAAATAGCTTGCCGTTATGTCCACGACAATTGTCGTGCCGTCTTTTTTCTTGTGGAGACGAACCGGCATGCTATTTTGGCGTTCCCGTAACGCCCTCTTGCTCGCCTCAGGTTCTGCCGACACGTCGGAAGCTCTCATCCGAAGGAATTCGTCGCGGGCGTAGCCATACAGGTCGCAGGCCGCATCGTTAACGTCCAGGATCGCCTGCGTTTCCTGATCCATAAGAAAGAGGGGATCGTGTTCCACGGCGAAGACCTGCCGGAATTTTTCCTCACTCGCCTGCAGCGCTTCTTCGGCCAGCTTTCGTTCGGTAATATCCTGCACCGTGCCGATCACCCTCACCAGATTCCCCGCTTCGTCAACATAGCCCCGGGCGGAGTTTGCAACCCAGCGAACCTGGCCATCGGGCCGAACAATCCTGAATTCTGTGTGGAACACCGGCTCTTCGGCCGAAAATTGGCTCCTTGCCTTGGCTGTCCGGGGGGCGTTTGCGGGGTAGAGGAAACGGGAAAAAGACTCAAAAGTTCCGTTGAAGTCGTTCGACCCGAATATCTCATAGCATTTGGGAGACCAGAATACTTCGTTGTTCGCAATATTCCACTCCCACGCGCCCATCTGGGCGGAGGCAAGGGCTAGTTTGAGCCGGTTTTCGCTTTCCTTCAGTTTCATGTCGAGTTGATGGCGGTAGAATGCCATCTCGAGCGTTCCCGCAAGTTCTTTCGGTGTGATCGGTTTCACCAGGTACCCGTAAGGAGCGGTAACCTTGGCTTTCTCACGCAAAGGACCTTCGGGACTGCCCGTCAGATAGATGATGGGGACGTCGGAGAAAGAGCCGATGCGCCGCACAGCGGCGACCCCATCAAGCTCGCCGGCCAGCCCGATGTCCATGAGAATTGCATCGGGTCTTTCGGCTTTTGCCAGCGCTATGGCATCCTCTCCCGTTGCCGCAGGCGGGAGAACGTCGTACCCCAAGCCGCTCAGCGTCTCTTCGAGATAGGCAGCCGTGGCGGGGTCGTCTTCGACAAATAGTATTCTCTTATGCGGCAGCACGATAGCCTCCCCAGTTAAGCGCGCGCTTACGCCAGACCCTGACTCCGGTCATCTATATTTTCGGATTCGTTAAACGGTTACTTAAGACACGACGGGGAATTCGCGCCGAAAATTCGTCCGTTCGTCAGAAGGGGGGGTGGGTAGGCCGGGTCCGGAGCTAGAGGACGACCGCCTCGTACGGCTCGATAGAGGGTTGGCCGTCGAGGAGCGTTGCGATCCGCCGGGCCGCATCGTCGTGGCCCGGCGCGCGCTGGATCGTCTCAAAGGCCTCCCGGCTGGTCAGCTCCATGACGGCAGCGTAGGAGCCGCCGCCAACGGGCTTGAGCAGCCGGCGGGCCATGAAACCTTCGTGCTTCGCGAATTCTGTATTGGACGAGGCGAACCATTCGAGGAACTCCGGCTCCTTTCCATCCTTGATGGAGGGAAAGTGGATAATGACGATGAACATGGCGTTTCCTCCTTTGCGAAGATGACTTGAAACCTCGCGTGTTCCGGCATTCAGGGCGTTTCCGACTTGTCCCCGACCCCTTTTCACGCCACCGATCGCCTCTCAAGCACGGCGCCCCGCCTGCCGATGACTATCTCTTCCATCGGTATGGCCTTTTTTGCCAGCGACAGGGCTTTCCTCACGATCATGGGGAGTTTGGAGCAGCAGGGCACTTCCATGTCGACCACAGTAATGCTCCTGATGCCGGCGATTCTGAATATTTCGGCGAACTTGTTGACGTATTCTTCCGCGTCGTCAAACTTCGGGCAACCGAGCATCACTGCCTTGCCCGGAATGAGATCGCGGTGAAACCCCGCATAGGCGAGGGGCGTGCAGTCGGCAGCTATGAGGAGATCGGCGTCTTTCAGAAAAGGCGCCGTCGGCGGTATGAGTCTGATCTGAACGGGCCAGTGCGTTAGTGCCGAAGCCATTTCGCGGTTCTCATCCTGAGGCGCGCCTGTTTTCACACAGGGAGCAATGACCTGGATGTTTTGGGAGGGGCAGCCGCAAGCGAGGCGCTCATCGAAAGTCCCTCCCGCCGGGGACTCCGGGCGCCTCTCGACCGCCTCGGGATCGAATTCCTCCGATGGACGTTCCGTTATCGTAAGCGCCCCTTCGGGGCAATCCCCCAGACATGCCCCGAGGCCGTCGCAAAAGTTCTCGGAGACCAGCCTTGCCTTGCCCGCGACGATCGCGATTGCTCCCTCGGCGCAGGCTTTCACGCACTCGCCGCAGCCCGTGCAGCGTTCTTCGTCGATTTCTATGATTTTTCTTTTGATCTTCATTCTTTTATCCTCCATTTCTTCACTATGCAGACCCGCTCGCATCGTCGTCCGGGTCATTGCCCGACCGAATCGGGCCGGTCGGTTCGTCGTCATCCTCCAGTGCGCGCAGGTGAGCGTCGAAGAATATTCGCGCATCGATGGAATTGCCCGCATCCCCCTTCTGGAATCGTGCGATGACGTCGAGAACCGCGTCGACAATATCCCGGTCTGCCCCCAGCCCCTCGAGAATCTCCCGAGCCGGCTTTGCCTGCCCCGTCTCCCGGCCGGTTGTCTCAAAAAGGGAATGGAGGTAGGCGGCGCACAGCGCCGCAACCGGGGCGGCCTTTTCTTCCCGCGCAATTTCCTCCACGCGGCGAGCAACCTTTATTGTATGGGCAAGCGTCCGGAAGTCGCGTCCAAGCCTGCGTTTTACTTCGTGGGCAACCCTGTCCTTGAGCAGATCGTTCCGTTTCGAAAGGAGTTCCGGCCCCAGTTCTCCCAGACAGGTCGCCGCGAATCTGCAGTAGGCGGCGCAGCCGAAATCCATTCTGGGATTGAGAACGCTCTTCTTGCAGCCTCGGCACCTTCTCGTGGTCTCGTCCTTGAAGAATTCTACGGGTTTCCCGCAGTGCGGGCATTCCACCTCGAAAATATCTCCCGGTTTCCAGTAGCGCGTATCCTGACCCGGGCATTTCATGAGGACCGGCCTCCCGCTTTGATCTCAAGGCGGCCTGTAAATGGCCGTCCTGCCTCCCGGTTCCCGAAGAGATCGGCTTCCTCTTTGCGTTGCTTTCTCATGTACGTATCTTATACCCCGATGCCGGAAGCTGCCTTGATCTGGATCAAGAAAAAGGAACTACGGGGGCCGGAGGCGGCCGGAGCGTGGGACCGGGAGGCGCCGGGGAGACCTCCGATAATGGTCAGTCGCCTTCCAGCTTGTTGACGATCCGATCCGCTTCTTTAAGGATTTTCAGCTCTACGTAATCGTAGCGCGACGGGGAGTGATGATTGCCGATGATTTCGCAAACCCTATCGGTTTTCTCAGGAGGGAAGCCGATGCTTTCGAGCAGTTGACGCGCGACGGGAGGGCCGTATTCTTCCTGCGTTCTTCCGTTGTTGTAGCCGAGCGCTTCTTCGGAGGGTTTTATGCCGACGTCATGGAGGAGTGCGGAGGCGACGACGATCTCATGATCGAAGCCGGTCATGCCTTCCATAATTCTCTCGGCGTGCTTGAGGACTTCCAGGGCATGATTTATCCTTCGAAAGTCGGTTTCGAAGAAATCGACCAGCAATTTTGCGATCTTTCCTTTGGAATATTCCATCGCTATCGCTCCGTTGGCTTCGCTTCGATCGTGAAAACCGTGAAATAAACCATATCACGCGCCTTCCACGGGTGTAAAGGAGGGGATAGGGGGAAGCCGCTAAAGTTCGTTCTCCGCAATTCCGATAATCCAATGAGATTCGATGAGTTGGTTAAATGAGATAGGGCAGGTCAAATCAAATGCGGGCAGCAAGGCTGAAGCGGCGCCGAACCCTGGCAATGGTACGGATCATGCATTAAAAAGGGGGATGCCGCGGGGATTGCGGCGCCCAAAGAGATGGGCCGCAGGGCGCGATGGTTTGCCGGAGCCCCCTTTCGGAGGGAAAGGATGACGAGAGTCCTCATAGTCGACGATTCGAGGGTGATGAGAAAGATCATCTCGAAGATCCTCGAAAAGGACCCCCATATAGAAGTGGTAGGCGCGGCGGGAGACGGCTTTGAAGCCCTCGAGAAGATCGAGGAACTGAAACCTGACGTCGTGACCCTCGATGTTGAAATGCCCCGCATGGACGGCATAGAAACGTTGCGCCGGATCATGTCGGGGAAACCCGTTCCCGTCATCATGCTCTCCACTCTGACCAGGGATCACGCTGACATTACGATGGAAGCGCTCTCGATCGGGGCAGCCGATTTCGTCGCAAAGGATTTTTCCAATTTCACGCTGGCGGACAAAGAGCGGGAGATTATCTCTAAAGTAAAGGAAGCGGCAAGGAACAGGGTGAGGTTCCTTCTGAAGGGGATTGTTGCCCCACAGCAACATCCGGCACGTCCGCTCTCCGTTGCGCCGGGGTCTTCGGCAAAGCGGTCCATTCTCGCCATAGGGGCTTCTACCGGCGGCCCCCCGGCGCTTCAGTTCATCCTTGCCCATCTGCCGAAAGAACTGCCCGTTCCGGTCGTGATCGCCCAGCATATGCCGAGGCTCTTCACGCAATCCTTTGCGGAACGACTCGATAAAGTCTCACCCCTGAAAGTGAAAGAAGCAGAGGACCGAGAAGTGCTTATGCCCGGAGTCGCGCTCATCGCGCCCGGGGACTCGCATCTCGCCCTGAGAAGAAAAGGACGTCAGGTGAGCGTGGAGATCGTGCATACCGATGGGTATATCTATCGCCCCTCCGTGGACTTGCTGATGGGAACGACGGCGGTCGCCTATGAGTCGGGCGCCGCGGCCGTGATCCTTACCGGCATGGGGAACGACGGCGCGGCGGGGTTGAAGGACGTCAAATCGAAGGGGGGATATGTGATCGCCCAGGACGAGGAGACCTGCGTGGTTTACGGCATGCCCAAGGCAGCCGTGAATGCCGGTCTGGCGGACGCAGTGCTTCCAATCGACCGGATACCGGAAGAGATCATTAAGTTGCTGTGAAGAAGCGTCCCTCGCTGGGGGGACCCGTTCCGTAAAAGAGAGCATCAACTGCGAGAGGGGGAAGAAGGAATGCAAGACGCGCAAAAGGGACGAATCGCCGGAACGGTTCTCGAAGAGCTCATGGCTGAATTGCGGCAATCGGATGATTTTTCCAGGGCAAGGATCATAGAAAGGCTTGTCGAATCGCCCAGCAAGGAAGTGGTGGAGCACCTCGTGCAGCTCTTGAACGAGAAAAAGACCTCCCTTAGGATGGATGTGCTCGACATCCTCAGAAAGATCGGCGTTTACGGCATTGACCCGATCGTTCGCCTCCTCTACCATCCGAATGAAGACCTTCAGGTCTACGGATGCGAGGTGTTGCGCGATCTGAGACACCCGGCATCGCTGCCGCATCTGATCGAGAAAGTCCACGAAAAAAACGAAAACGTAAAAAACGCAGCGGTCATGGCGTTAGGCGAATTTGACGACCCGAAGGCGATCGACGTGCTCCTCGGCGTACTTCAGGAGGAGGAATGGGCCGCCTTTTCAGCCATTTACAGCCTGGCGCGCATAGGCAACAGACGGGCCGTGCCGGCGCTCATGGACGTCTTCCAGCACCAGGGGGAAGAGTTGTCCCTTGCGGCGTGCGAGGCCCTTTTAGGCTTCCACGACGCCCGGATAGTGGAAGACATAGTGGGCTTTGTCAACGGCCTGGACAAAGAAAAGAAGAGCACCTTCGTCAGGATAATCATCGAGCACGGCGATGCGCCGATCAATGAGAGACTGGCGGCGGTCATGGGAGAAGATCTTCTCCAGCACCTCCTCAACTACCTGAAGACGGAAAAACGGAAGTCGTCGAAAGTTATCGACCTGCTCGTCCGTTTCAAACGGCCGGAGGCGGCCCGGGCGGTGCTCGACATGCTGAAAGAAATGGACGAGGACGGGGAAGAATATGAAAGGGTGCTGCGTCTTTTCATGGAACTGAACGATGTCTGGCGCCCTCTTCTTGAGGAATATGTCGCCGTTGAAGAGTATGCCCTGCCCGTAATCAGGGCCTGCGGAGGCGTAAGTTGCCAGATCGACGAAAAACTGCTCCTGGGATGTTTTCACTCGTCTTCCCTTTCGGTGAAACGGGAGATCATGAAACAACTGGGCAGAATCGCCAGCGGAAACGGCCACCAGCTCATCCGGGAGGCGATGGGCGACGCCGACGGCCATATTCAGGCTGAAGCCGTGGCAATGGCGGGCGCGACGCCCATGCCGGAGTTGACGGAAGACGTCGCGATCATGGCGAAGAAGGGGTACCCGGACGTCAGGAAAAAGGCTCTGCTCGCCCTGCTCAGGCTCAACGCGAATCTTGCCCTCGAAACGATCGATGGTTTTGTCTCCAAAGGCGGTCCGGAAGACAAGAAAGTCTATTTTGCCGTGGCCCCCTACCTCGACGGCGCCGCGAATCTTCCCTTTCTCGAGAAGCTCATAGGGGACTCCGACGAGAGGGTCCGCCAGGCGACGGTCCGTGTCGTGGGGAATTTTATTGAAGACGAACGATACCTCGGTCTCTTCGAGAAGGTGCTGAAGAGCGGCGACGTTCCGAACGAAGTGCTGACGGTCATCGGCGCAAAGCAGTTGAAGAGCTTCAAACCGCTGCTGCTGGACATTTTTCTCGACCCCCTCCAGCCCTTATGGACAAGATATCATGCCCTTTCGGCCCTCGGCGCTTTCGATGACCCTTCTCTCTTTTCCGTGTTTGTGGGCGGTCTCAAGGACGTGAACAATCTGATTAAGATCGGCAGTCTCAAGGCGCTCTCAGGACTCCATGACAAGAGGGCGATTCCTTACATAAAGCCTTTCGCCAAGAGCATTGACGGGGATGTGTCGGCGGCCGCGACGCTGGCGCTGGAAAAACTTACGCGATTCGAGGGCGTATGTTGACGAACCAGGAATTTGTTCTCCTCAGGGACTTCATCTATGAGAAAGCGGGCATCTACTTCGCGGAGAACAAGGTGTACCTCCTCGAAAGCAGATTGGCAGGCAGGATAGAAGAGCTGGGTCTTTCGTCGTATGAAGAATACCACTACTATCTGAAGTACGGGGGGCAGAAGACTTCCCGGGAGTTGACGTATCTGTTCGATCTCGTCACCACGAACGAGACCAGCTTTTTTAGAAATCCTCCTCAGCTCGATGCATTCAAGATAATGGTTCAGAAGAACTATGCCAACGGGAACTGGCCGTCGGGGGGCTTAAGGATCTGGAGCGCCGGGTGTTCGACGGGGGAGGAGCCCTATACCTTGGCCATTATCATGCTTGAGATGAGCGCCCAGATGGGCAAGCCCCTGCCTTTCACGATCCTCGGGACCGACATAAGCAGCAAGGCGCTGGCGTCGGCAAAGAAGGCTGTTTTCAACAACTACAGCGTGAGGAATACCGACAAAGTCCTTCTGCAGCGGTATTTCACCGAGAAAGGGGGCTTCTACGCATTGAAAGATATAGTAAAACAACAAATAACCTTCGATTTCCTGAACTTAATAGATTCCGATTCCTACCGAAAATATAGACAGATGGATATGATCTTTTGCAGAAACGTGCTCATCTACTTTGATGAGGCAGGAAAGAAAAAGGTGATCGAGAATCTCTATCAGTCGCTCAAGCCGGGAGGCTACCTTACCATAGGGCACGCGGAGAGCCTGCACAATATTTCGCGCGGGTTCAAACCATTGATTTTTCCCGGTACGATTGCTTATCAAAAGGGATAACGATGAAAAGAGTTCTGATTGTCGACGATTCTCCGACCATAAGGAAGTTTATCAGTTTTGCGTTGCGACGGAAAGACTTCGTCGCAGAGGAAGCTGAAGACGGCATAGACGCAATGGAAAAGTTGAGCGATCATGCCATCGACCTGGTGATAGTAGACCTGAACATGCCGAACATGGACGGCATATCGTTTGTCAAGAGTCTAAGGAGCAGCTACTATAATCTGGACCTCCCGGTAATCATGCTCACCACGACAAGCGACAAAGATCTACAGGACGAGGCCTATGGCGCGGGGGTCAACATGTTCCTGACAAAGCCCGTTCAACCCGACGTGCTCCTCGAAAAAATTGCAAGTCTACTAGGCGGAGGATCGTAATGAAAGATGAAGCTCCTGAAAAAGACGAAATGAAGGAAATCATCGACGAGTTTATCGTCGAGGCGGGCGAACTGACTGAAAAGGCGATCCAGGACGTCGTTGAAATCGAGAACAATCCAGATCCGGGAGAGCTCATCAACGATATGTTTCGGGCCGTCCATACAATAAAAGGCACCTCGAGTTTCCTTGGCTTCGGCGTGCTTTCTTCCCTTGCCCATAAGGCCGAAGACATACTCGGGCTGGTGAGGAAAGGGACCATGGCGCCCGGTCGGACAGTGGCGGACACGCTGCTTGAGGCGCTCGATCTTATCAAGACGCTCCTTGAAGAGGTGAGAGATCACGGAGCAGAACAGAGCGACACCGCTCTGACGTTGCAAAAACTGGAGGCCCTGAAAGGCGCCGGAGAGACGCCCGTGGAAGCGGCGCCGCAGCGGCCCGTTGCACAGGCCGCCACTCCGCAAGAGGTTCCTGAGCCCGTGGAAAAAGCGCAAGCTCCAGCCGCGGCCGAGGAACCCCCGGCGGTAGAAAAGGCCGCGGTAGAAAAGGTCCCGTCGAATGCTCCCGCCAAACAGAAGGTGGAGGCGCACAAAGAAGAGAGCACCATAAGAATCGAAGTCAAGAAGCTGGACGAGCTGATGAACCTCGCCGGGGAGCTGGTTTTGGGAAAGAACAGGCTTATCCTGCTCAACAACACGGTAAAGAAGAGCGACGCGGCGGGCAGCGCCCTGGATAACCTCGCCGACGTCACCAATTATCTGGAAGTGGTCACCAACGAGTTGCAGCTCTCGGTCATGCGGGCGAGGCTCGTGCCGATAAGCAAACTTTTCAACAAGGCGCCGAGGCTTGTCCGGGATCTGTCGGCAGAGTTCAAGAAGGAGATCGGCCTCACGATGGAGGGCGAGGAGACGGAGCTGGACCGCTCGCTCATCGAGGGTCTGCACGACCCGCTGACGCACATCATAAGGAACTCCGTCGACCACGGCATTGAAATGCCCGACGAGAGAGAGCAGAAGGGCAAGCCGAGAAAAGGAACCCTGACGCTCAAGGCATACAACGAAGGCAACAATGTTATTATCGAGATATTCGATAACGGGAAGGGCATCGACGTGGAAGCGGTCAAGAAGAAGGCCCGCGAACGGGGCACGTTGAGCGAGGCCGAGTCGGCTTCCCTGTCGGCCCGGGATGCCATGAACCTCGTCTTTGCGGCGGGACTGTCGACTGCCAAGAAGATAAGCAATGTGTCGGGCAGGGGCGTCGGCATGGACGTGGTAAAAACCAACGTCGAAAAAATGAACGGTCAGGTCTCGATCGACTCCGAGGAGGGCCAGTGGACCAGGCTCAGGCTGAGACTGCCCCTTACCCTTGCCATCATGAAGGCGCTGATCGTGAAGGTCCTCGACAGCCTCTATGCCATTCCCCTGAATACCGTTACGGAGTTGGTCAAACTCGAAAAGAACCTGATAAAGTCCGTCGACAAGAAGGAAGTGCTTGTTCTCAGAGACAAGGTTATTCCGGTCGTCGACCTGGGGAGGGTTTTTTCCAAGGCCCGCCCGAAGGGCCAGGACAAGTATGTCGTCATATGCAATATCGGGGAGAAGACCGTCGGCATCAAAGTGCGCAGCGTCGAGGGGCAGGAGGAGGTAGTGATCAAACCGCTGGGCGAGTTCCTGGGGAACATAAAAGGAATCGGCGGCGCGACGATCAGGGGCGACGGGAAGGCTATCCTTATCCTTGACATGTCTGCCATGTTGGCCCACGCCTCGCTTCAGGAGCTGTACAAAAAAACCGCATAGGCGCGCTTTGAGCGGCGCAGATTTAAGTTCTTTCGGACTTTGTCCGATAGACAGGTAGAGGAGGACGGACATGAATGAGGGGAAAATCCTGCAACTGGTTACCTTTAAGGTAGACAACGAAGAGTTTGCCGTCGATATATTGAAGGTACAGGAAATAAACAAAATGATCGACATCACCCGCATACCCAACGCCCCTCCCTTTGTCGAGGGCGTGATCAACTTGCGGGGTAAAATCATTCCGATAGTCGACCTCAGAAAGAGGTTGGGCTTTGAGGGACGAGACTACGACAAGTCGACAAGGATCATCGTCATCGAGTTGGACGGCATGGTCCTTGGGTTCATCGTGGACTCCGTTTCCGAGGTGCTGCGAATCTCCGATGCTACGGTGGAACCGCCCCCCTCGCTCGTTGCCGGGGTCGAATCCGATTATATCGAGGGAGTAGGAAAGCTGGACAACCGGCTCCTTATACTCCTTGAACTGAGGAAGATCTTTTCGGCGAGCGACCGAAAGGAACTGGAGATGGCCGTCAACAATTAGACGGCCCGTATTGAGGGGAGCAATAAGTGTGGGGGTGGGCACTGGCGGCTTTGCCGCTAGAGGGGGTGTCGACCCCCTCGTAACCCAACACGGCAAACGGCGTGAGAGCGCGGACGGTTTTGCCGGTGGAGGCAGCGCATGGATGCGCGAGATGCTTTTTCTCAGGATCCCGTGGCTTCGGTAAGGGGCATCGGCAAGGAGTGGGAATTTCCCTGCCGGCATGACCCGCCTCAAGTAAGAAGTCGCCTGAATCGGGATGGGGCGAAGAGGCGCCAGCCGTCCAGCCCGGAACAAAAGGCGCCGCCGAAGACGACCCGCGCCGGAACGGCAAACGAAGTCGCCGAGGGGTTCGAGATCATCATATGAAATAGTTGCCCGGCCGGAAAAAACTTCCTACCCTGACCTGCATCTTCCTTCCCATTGGGAAATAATTGCCGTACTGATTTCTCTGTTCGACGCCCGAACTGCGTCTCCGGATGCCCGCTCAGTCCCTTCAGGCCGGCATCCCCTTACAAGCCCTTCCGCGTCATTGGCCTCACCGCCCGTGGGCTCCGTCCTTCCGCCCAGAAGGCCGGCCGGCCGATAAAAGCACAAAGAACGGTATGGCAATTGCAAAGGTGAAGACCATGTTAAGTGGAATCTTCAGCACCTCCTCCGGTAAAAGCGCCACGGAAAACCAGATCCAGATCATCTCCAACAACCTCTCCAACGCCCTGACCGCCGGGTTCAAATCGATGAACGCGGCCTTCACCTCCATGAACGTCCAGGAGTCGACTGCGCCCGACCAACTGGCCGCGACCTATGTCGGGATTCCTGACTGTTACATTCAATTTTCTGACGCCCCCATCACCGCCACGGGCAACAGTCTCGATCTGGCAATTGAGGGAGACGGTTTTTTTGCAGTAGACGCGCCGCAAGGCACGATGTACACGAGAAACGGCCAGTTTACCCTCAATAAGGACAAGAAACTCGTCAATCAGAACGGCTATGCCGTGATGAGCACAGGCGGGGGCGATATCACGATCGACGGAAAGGAAATCACGATAGCGAGGGACGGAACCGTTTACGCGGACAAAATTGCCGTGGACAAGCTGAAGGTCGTCGATTTTCCGAACAAGCAGGGCCTCACGAATGCCGGAGGGAGCTTGTTCGCCAATACTGCGCGAGGGAATGCGGAAACCCCGGCAGTGGGGTATGGCGTGCAGCAGGGCTCCTACGAGGTGTCCAACGTGGATATCATGAAAGAGATGGTACAGATGATTACCGTCATGAGGGCCTACGAATCGTATACGAAGCTTGACCAATCGGCGTCTGACATGCTCGGCAAGCTGATAGACTTAGGGAAATTTTAGGAGGCGTGTATGTTGAGAGCTCTCTGGACCGCCGCGTCCGGCATGAACGTTCAGCAGGTAAACCTGGACGTGATTGCCAACAACATGGCAAACGTGAACACTACGGCCTACAAGACCAGCAGGGCGAATTTTCAGGACCTGATGTACCAGAACATACGTCTCCAGGGAACAAAAACCGAACAGGGCAATCAGGTGCCGGTAGGCATCCAGATAGGTCAAGGGGCCAAGTTGGCCGCCGTGGAGAAACAATTTACAGAGGGCGATTTCACGCAGACGGGGAATCAACTGGATCTGGCGATCCAGGGGACGGGGTTTCTTCAAATCCAGATGCCGTCGGGCGACGTTGCCTACACCAGGGCCGGCGCACTCGAAAGCGACTCGGAAGGCAGGATTTGCACCTCTGACGGATATCTGCTCGATCCAAACATCACCATTCCCCAGAATGCCGAAAGCGTGACGGTTGCTTCAGACGGCACGGTATCAGTCCAGATACCGAATCAGACGGCCCTTCAGCAACTGGGCACCCTGCAATTGTGGACGTTCCCCAACCTTGGGGGGTTGAACGCCATCGGGCAGAACCTTTACCAGGCGACGGATGCCAGCGGGGCCGCGGTATCGGGAACGGCCGGTCAAAACGGCTATGGAACATTCCTTCAGGGCTACCTGGAGGTGTCCAATGTAAACGTGATGCAGGAGATGATCAACCTTATCATCGGGCAGAGGGCGTATGAAGCGAATTCGAAGGCAGTCAAAGCGGCCGACGAAATGCTGCAGATGGCCAACAATGTCAGAACATCGTAGCAGGGCGCTGTTCCTTTTTCTGTGTCTCCTTATCGCGGTCGTCCTGCCGGGCGCCGCGAGGGCAGCGAGCGTGGAGGCGGAGGTGGGCAGGTTCGTGAGGCATATGTATGGAGAGACCGCCATAGAGATCACCTTCAATTCTCTGCCCGCGCAAGCAAAAGGAGAGGTGCGGATAAAGAGTCTCGGCTTCAGCAAAGTTCCCGATGCGAACGGCGACGGAATTTGTCTGGTAGGGATCGAGCAAAAGAGCGGGATGGAGGCAAGCGTCTACGTGCCCTTCAAAGTGCTCGTGAAGAAGAAGCTCTTCATGGCCAAGCATACCATAGGGAAGGGCGAGGCGATCCGTCTGGCGGACCTTGACGAGAAAGAGAGCTTCCTCAGCGGATCGGGAGGATCTTACCCCGGCAGCGTCGAGGAGGTCGTCGGAAAGACGGCAAAAAAGGAGATTCCCGCGGGCGAAGCGATAGCAAGCGGCTTGCTCGAAAACGCCGTGGCAGTGCAAAAAGGCGATCTGGTCAGCATTCGACTGGAGAACAGCAGGTTGTCGGTAGAAGGGAAGGGGACCGCCCTTGAAAAAGGAAAGATCGGAGATCTCGTAAGGGTAAAAAGCTTTTCGGGAAAAGAGATCACGGGCAAAGTGACGGGAAGCGACGCAGTGGCGGTGAAATTTTGAAGAAAGTCGTTAGGCTGCTTTTGTGCGCAGGGCTCTCCCTGTTGGCGGGCTGCATTTCCATCGAGCCTTCCAAGATAAACAATGAACCCTTTACGATCTCCAAGGTCTACCGGGAGTTGCCCGAAAAAACCCAGGTCCCCGCCCCGACAAACGGAAGCGTCTGGCATAGCAACGGTTTTTCCAATATGTTCAGCGACCAGAGGGCCCGGAATGTGGGCGACATATTGACGGTCAACATCGTCGAGGTGTCCCAGGCCTCGGAAAGCGCTTCGACTGCCACCACAAGAAAATCGCAGACTACCGCAGGCATAAGCAACTTCTTCGGTCTCGAGACCAACCCGAACGGACCGTTCAAGAACCCCGCGACGCTGATAAACGCGAATGCTCCCAACAACGATTTTACCGGGACGGGCGCGACGAGCCGGGCCGGCTCGCTTTCCGCCACCATCACGGCGAGGGTTATGGACATTTTGCCCAACGGGAACCTCGCTATAGAGGGCAAGCGGGAGATCTACGTCAATAATGAAAAGAAGGAGATTCTCCTTCAGGGAATCGTGAGACCGAGGGACATTGCATATAACAATACCATCTCATCTACCCAGATAGCCGATGCGAAGGTGATCTACACGGGCATCGGCGTGGTGGCGGAGAAACAGCGACCGGGATGGGCAGCGAGACTGTTTGACTTTGTTTGGCCGTTCTAGCAGCCGGAGTTTGGCATGAGTCCACGGAAAGGAGTACAAAAGTTGATAACCAAACGGTCCGCGACGACGCGCCTCGCGCTTGCCGCAATCCTTTTTGCCGCCGTTCTATCGGGAGGTCTTCCTGCTTCGAGCTTCGGCGCGAGAATCAAGGACCTTGCCTACGTGAGCGGCGTTAGGCCCAATGTGCTTATCGGCTATGGGCTCGTCGTTGGACTCAAGCGGACAGGCGACAAGACTCAAACCGTCTTTACCACCCAGACCCTGGCGAATATGTTGGAAAAACTGGGCGTCATTGTGGACCCGACGGCGACAAAAGTCGATAACGTGGCGGCAGTAATCGTGACCACAGAGCTGCCCGCCTTTGCGAAGGTCGGCAACAAGATCGACGTCACGGTCTCCTCTTTGGGGGACGCATCGAGCCTGGAAGGGGGCGTGCTCTTGATGACTTCGCTGCGGGGAGCGGACGGCCAGACCTATGCCGTGGCGCAGGGCCCCGTGGCCGTGGGCGGATTTGCCGCCTCCGGACAGGCGGCCTCGGTCTCGAAGAACCATCCAACGGTCGGCAGGATCGCGAACGGCGGGATCGTGGAGCGGGAGATCCAGTACGAAGCAATGAAGGGAGATACGGTCACAATCGCCCTCAAACGGTCCGATTTCACCAACGCCCGTAGAGTGGTGGAGCGTATCAACAGCGTTTTTCAAGGGTGTGCCGCCGCCCAGGACGGTGGGACGATCAGTCTGTCGATCCCGTGGCCCTTGAGGGACAATCCGGTCAAGTTCCTTTCCATCATTGAAAACCTCGACATAAAGCCCGACAACCAAGCGAAGATCGTTGTCGACGAAAAAACGGGGACCATAGTGATCGGAGAAGACGTCAGGATTGCGACGGTTGCCATATCGCACGGGAACATAAGCGTGCAGATCAAAGAGAATAAGAACGTGAGCCAGCCTATGCCCTTCTCGAACGGCCAGACGGTGGTTACGCCCGATACGGAAATGAGGGTCGATGAGGAGAAAGGCCACTTCTATTACATGCCGCAGGGGACGAGTATACGAGAGCTTGTCGACGCCCTCAACGCGGTCGGCGTCTCTACTCGCGACGTCATCATTATCCTCCAGACGATCAAGGCATCCGGCGCCCTCCACGCCGAGTTGGAGGTAATATAGTTGCATGAGAATTGCGAAGAAGGGGACGGAAAATTAAGCCCCAACGGTTGTTGCGGAGTTGGAGATAATTTCATGGTGAGGATAGTATAATGGGAGTAGACGTAGGTCTGGACGTGAAGGTCGATGCGGCGGCAGGGGCGGCCGTGGAGGCGAAGCTCAAAAGGAGCCAGTCGATGGAAAAGGCCGCGGAAGGCTTTGAAGCTTACTTCCTCACCAATATGTTAAAGGAAATGAGCAAGACGACCCAATTTGACGACAAGAAGAGCTTCGCGGAAGAAACGGAGATGTCGATCTTCTACGAGAAGGTGGGGGAGTTTCTGGCAAAAAAGGGGGTAGGCATAAAAGATGCCATCCTCAGGTACTTGTCGCGGAATGCTTAACGTTTAAGTTATAGACTGAAATGGCGAACAGGTGAGTAGGAGGTAGTCTGTCATGAAGATAGAGAGCGACAAGCAAGTTGTTCTGCTGAACAACCTCGCAAAGTCTTCTTCCGTCAAAGGAGGAAGCGACACTCAGAGCAGCGCGCAAAATGTCTCGGATACAGGGGACAAGGTCGAGCTCTCGAGTTTTAAGGACCAGGTCAACGGTCTCAAGGACCAGGCGAAGACTCTCCCGGACGTCAACCAGAGCAAGGTGGACAGCATCAAGCAAGCTATCGATTCGGGAACGTACAACGCCAAGGGCGAGATCATAGCGCGCGGCATGCTCAAGAGCCAGTTGCTGGACGAGACGCTGTGACATGGGAAGCGACGCGCTGATAGGGCTGGAACGGGAGGAACTCGACGTGCTCGGCGAGTTCCTGGGAGCTCTGAAGGCGGAGAGGGACGCAATCATCTCCTTCTCTCTCGAGGGCATCGTGCGTGAAAACAACAGAAAAGAGGAAATCCTCAAACGGCTTGAGTATATCGAGGCCGAAAAAGAGAGGCTCCTCGCGCCGGAGGCAGGCGGCGCCGAAGCGGAGGAAAACGAAGCGCGCAGGTCCCTGAGCGAGCGGATCGAGGCCAGAGTGAGGGAAGTGCGAGCAGCTCTGGAGAAAAACATGCGGCTCCTCTCCTTCTCCGTGGACCATGTAAAGTCTTCCTTAGAGAAGGTTATCGAGTTCATCAACAGGACTTCCTATGAAAAGGGAAGGAGAATCTCCGTTATGGTGTCGCGGAGGGTCTGATGTCCATAGGCTCTATTCTCAGCATCGCCCAGACCGGGATTGTCGCCAGCCAGACTGCCATCGACGTCGTGTCGAACAACGTCGCCAATGTGGACACGACGGGATATTCGGAGGAAGAGGCCGTGCTGACCGAGTCGACGCCTACTCCTTCCGCGCTGGGTCTTTTGGGCAGCGGCGTGACGGTCCAGTCGATCAAGAGCTATCTCGACCAGAACCTCCAGAACGAGATCACGAAGAAAAACAGCGATGTCCAGGAACAGACGGTCTACGAGCAATACCTCACGCAGGTTCAGAGCGTCTTCAATGAGACCAATTCGAAGCTTTCCTCAAACATTACCACGTTTTTCGACGACTGGAGCACCCTGTCGACGGACCCGACGAGCACTGCCGACAAGCAGACCATAGCCTCCGACGGCAAAACCATGTGCACGACGTTTAACACCATGTACAACGACTTGGTCACCCTTCAATCGACCCTGAACAGCTCCGTCGACACGCAACTCGACGACATCAACACAACCACCGCCCAAATTGCATCGCTCAATCAGTTGATTTCCCAGGCCCAGACGGGGACGATGGAGGCAAACACGTATGTCGATCAGAGGAACCAGCTTCTTCAAACCTTGTCGGGGTATACGAACATTAGCTACTCTACCGGCGCCAACAACATGGTCAATGTCCTCACCTCAAACGGAACGAGCCTTGTGGACGGTACGAAGTCATACGACCTCGTCCAAGAGCAGAACGCGACAACCGGTTTGACGGACATAGGGTGGCAGGGGCCCTCAGGCGCCACGGAAGATATTACCTCCCAAATTCAGGGAGGCTCCCTGGGCGCCTTGTTGACCACGCGGGATACGACCATCCCCGGTTATCTGAATAACCTGAACAATCTGGCCAAATCGATCGAACAAAATGTCAATTACTTTCACGAGCAGGGGAACGACAACGCGGACATCCCCTTTTTCCAATGCAGCACGGCGAACTATGCCCAGGGCCTGAGTCTCGCAAGCCAGATCGAAGACAGTTCGGGCACAGTCGTTACTTCCAATATCATGGCGAGTTCTTCTACGTCGAGCACAACGGATAACGACGTGGCCGACGCAATCTACGCCCTCCAGAATGCAACTGTTCTGGGAGGGAATACGATCGCCTCCACTGCCGCTTCATCGGAGACGACCCCTCTCGGACTTTCCGGAACGTTGGCTGTCGATGGGGTGGCGGTGACTGTGGGCGTCGGGGATTCATTGAGCGCGATAGCGGCGAGCATCAATACGGTGGAGAGCAAGACCGGGGTTGCGGCATCGATCGAGTCGTCTTCGTCGGGCTACCAGCTTGTGCTCACGGCCTCAAACTCGAAGGATAACGTCTCTGCGGTCAACGGAGACCTGGATACTTCGTCGCAAACCCTCCTCCGGACGCTCACCGCGTCGGCCGTCTCCGGCACAAACACGGCAATGAACCTGAGCGGGAGCATCAATCTGGGACAGGGCGTCTCAGTGACGGTCTCCACAACGGATACACTGACAAGCGTCGAGACGAACATCAACAGTTATAGCAGCACAACCGGCGTCTATGCGACCATCAAGGCGAGCGGCAGCGGCGATGTTCTCGTTTTGTCGACGGACGCTGCCGGAAACGACGTTATCTCCATACCTTCCGGCACGATCACCGGCACGGTCGGCCTTGCGGGCGCCACGTACGCCAGTTACGAGGCGGGCGTGGTCGCGAACGTTGGGCAGGCGACGGCGAGCGCCACCGACCTCGAAGAATATAACTCGGATGCGTTGACCTCGCTCCAGAAACAGCAATCGACAGAATCGGGCGTTTCCATTGAGAACGAGATGTCGAGCCTTATCCAATACCAGAATGCATACCAGGCGGCCGCGCGCATCTTCACCGTGGCCCAGCAAATGATGACTACCTTGCTTTCAGCAGTGGGGGTGACAACGTCATGAGCCTAAGCGTCGGCGATGCCTACAGATATAACGCGTACGTGACTACTCTCTCAAACCTGCAGTCGCAGTTGGATCAGACCACGGAAGAAGTATCCTCCGGGAAAAAGGTCGCGTCGCCTTCCGACAATCCTTCGAGCTATGCTCAAAACCTGGAGATCGTGGCCGAGCAGACCCAGAACACCCAGTGCGCGAACAATCTGAACAGCCTCAAGACGAGCGCGTCATACTACGAGACATCCGTTAATTCTGTCAGCGACATTCTGACTACCGTAAAACAGCTAGCCGTCGAAACGGCATCGAGCACGTCGGACTCGAATGCAAGAAGCGACGCAGCCACCGAGGTTGACAACCTCATCGAGCAGCTTGTTTCCGTTGGGAACACAAAGGCGGGCAGTTCCTACCTATTTGGCGGGACAAATGCGAGCAATCCGGCTTATACGGTCGATACGTCGAGCGGAACCCCCGTCGTCACGTTCCAGGGATCGGCCGAGGTGGGACAGGTGGCTGTCACAAGCTCTACCACGGTGGCTGCTGGATTTTCAGGCCAATCCATCTTCTCCGGGACGGTGAACGGCACGTCCGTCGACATCTTTCAGACTCTCACGACTTTTTCTGAAGACCTCAAAAATACGAGCGGCCTCAGCTCGTCTCAGCAGCTCTCGGCCCTTCAGACGGACATGAGCAACATCGATAATTGTGTCGACCTTACGGCAAACAGCCTCTCCGCCGTTGGCTCTTACACCAGCAACATCACGAACCTGCTCGCGACAAACTCGACCACGGATACGTCCCTGACGCAGATTTCGTCGGAATTGGTGGATGCAGACACGGCGCAGGCTATTTCCCAGTACAGCACCCTTTCGACCGCCTACCAGGCAGCGCTCTACGTCATGGCAAAGGTCGAGAGTATGAACATACTCCAGTATCTGCCGACATGATCTAGGAAGAGGATGAATGCTCGTTTTATCGAGAAAGAAAAACCAGGGCATATTGATCCGCGGGAGAGAAGGCGACATAAGAGTGGTGGCGCTCGACGCGGATAGAGGGAAACTAAGGCTTGGCATAAAGGCGCCCGCGGGATACACGATCATCAGAGAGGAGCTCGTGTTCGAGACGAGGGATGCAAACAGACGGTCCGCTGTGGTTGACGTCGATAAGTTGACGAATTTATTGGATGGGAAAAATGAGTGATATTCCCCTGAAAGGAACAATCCTCGGTTTTGAGGAATACCGGGAGTACGTTCTCGGGAATATTTTCGACGAGGCGTCGCCTTTCCGCATTCTCGCCTGCCTGGAAGAGCGTGTCGCCTTTCTTGTGGTGAACCCTTTCGTGGCGACGGATAACTACGACCTTGAGATTGATGACGCGACGGCAGAAAACCTCGGTCTGACGGCCGGGAATATGCAAGACGTAGCAGTCCTCTGCGTCGCTCGCAAGGAAAAGGACCACTATACCGTGAACCTCCGCTCCCCTTTGATCATCAATACCGCCGAGGGCCGTTTCCAGCAGATTATCTTGCAGAACGAGGTCTACGGCATGGAGACGATTTTTTCCCCGGGAAAGGACGAAGAGACGTCATGAAGAAAAAATACCCTTCAGTTTCCGTCTGCATGATCGTGAGGGATGAGGAGAAGAACCTGCCCCGGCTCTTTGCGTCGATAAAGGGTTTCGCCGATGAGGTGGTCGTCGTCGACACGGGTTCAGAAGACGACACGGTTCGGGTTGCCAGGAGCCTTGGGGCGAAAGTGCACCGCTTCGCCTGGTGCGACGACTTCTCCGCCGCGAGGAATGAATCGCTTAAGCACGCAACGAAGGATTTCATCCTTTGGCTCGACGGGGACGACGAATTAAACAGAGAGGATCATCATAAGATCCGTGTGCATTTGCGAAAGTATCCGGGCGCCGGCGTCTACCTGCGGACCTACGTCGAGGGGCAGGCCACCGCTATGCAGCTCAGGATGTTTCCTAATCATAAGGGCATCGAATTTGAGGGCAGAATCCACGAACAAGCCATCCGTTCGCTGGAGGCAAAAGGCATTCCGACCTCCTCCTGCCACGCTTCAATTATCCATCACGGCTACGAGGAACCGGGGGCTTTGCGGGAAAAGCTTTTGAGGAATAGGAGACTCCTCGAGGAGGAGGCGGACCGGCGGCCGGAAGACCTGCCTAACCTGTTCTTCCTGGCGCGAACCTGCCTCGGTCTCGGGGATGCCGAATCGTCCCTGGCGCATCTCGACGAGGTGATAGCCCGCTGTGAAAACGATCTGTCCGCCCCCGGCCGGACGGTCTTCAACCTGGCTCTCTTCGAAAAGGGCTCGGTCCTCGCCATGGTAGGGAGGTCGGAAGAAGCCCTTTCGATGCTTTCTCGCGGCAAGTCCCTTTTTCCTGACTTTGCGTTGATCAGATTTGTCCTGGGCAAGC
Organism: uncultured delta proteobacterium; assembly: GCA_963816715.1. Classification (GTDB taxonomy): domain Bacteria; phylum Desulfobacterota; class Syntrophorhabdia; order Syntrophorhabdales; family WCHB1-27; genus BOG-1155. Next base: position 62,385 of record CAWFMJ010000036.1, on the reverse strand, counting down.
TCCATTTCGAGAAGAAGGAGTACGGGAAGGCCTTCGACGAGCTTCTCCCCCTCAAGGATGAAACCTTCGAAAAGGAGACGACGCCTATAAACGTGCCGATGATGAAGCAATGGCTCTATCGCGCCCTTGGCGTCTCGGCTCTTTTCACGGACAATCTCGCGATCGCCGAAAGTTGCTTTATGGCGGCGATCGCGGATGAGCCATCGGACGCGACGGCCTATCACCATCTTGCCGTGGCGAGGGAGCGGAAGGGCGACCTTGACGGCGCAATCGAGGCGTCTCTTCGGGGCCTCAATGTCGCGGAGGATGACGCCTACATGAGAAAGAGACTCTTCTTTCTCCTTTTGAAGAAAGAAGATCTCGGCGGCGCCCTTGAATGCTACGAGACCTTGAATGGTTCAAGAATGGACCCCGACGTCCTTTCGGGAAGATTCCTTCTGAGCTGTAAGGCCCTGGAAGCGGAAGGAATCCAGTTGTACTACAGGCAGCTCCAGGAAAAGCTGCTCCTCGCTCCCGTCGATTTCCCTCAGAATCTCCGGGCGACGAAAGAGAAGCTCAAAGAAATCAGTGAGCCGAGGGGGACTGAGATGTTCGAACAGGCAATCAAGTACCTCTTGTCGCAGGCGGCGTAGCGCTTTTCTTCCCTTTTTTTCCTCACTATTGGCCGACGGGCGCTGCCCCGCGGTCCCATCAGGGTTTGTCCTCTGTTCCCCTCACCGCGCAGTCTTCTCTTCGCTTTCGTCCCGGCCGCGGCCCTGCCAAACCGGGGAATACCCATCTTTTGCTTGACGTAAGTTTGACATTGTGTTTAGAATGAACACACTCAAGAACTGAAGGAAGCCGGATTGCCCGTGGGGCGGGACTCGCAAGCGTGCCTTGATTGAGAGTCCCTTCCCGCTCCCGTGAGAGAGCGCCAGGCGTACACTTAGCGCCGGATGGGGTAGGAGCATGCAGAAATGAGAAGACCGTTTCTTTTTGTTGCATTGGCAGCATTCTTGCTGGTTCTTCTCTTTTCAGTTTGTGCCCGGGCTGCCAGTTTTTTTGATGATTTCAACCGCGCCGATTCGTCTAACCTTGGGCCGAACTGGACAATCGTTCAGGGGAGCATCGGCATCTCGGGCGATAGGGCGACCTCTTCGGGCGACGGTCAAAACCCCGAGGGCTACGCGATCGTCAATGGGTTTTCCGGCAGCTATCTCACGACTGAGGTGTCCCTCGATGTTGCGGCGACGACCGGCTTAAGCTACGCGGCCCTCCTGCTCGGCTACAACAGCGCCAATGGCGCTTGCCTCTTTGTGAAGGTGCAGGGGCGGAATGGCGTATACGATCATGTGGCCTTCTACTACGGCAACAACAACGACGATATGCCCCCAGCCGGGGGGAACTATTTCAGCATTACCCCTTTTACAGCCGGAGAAATAAGCATTTATGCGATAGGGGCGGACACAATAAAGCTCAGCATAGACTCCAACTTTGACGGCGTCTCCGACCAAGCCTATACGTTCTCGTATTCCTCAACGCAAATAGCCTCCCTCGGAGGCGGCGTCGGCTTCGGCACGTGGGATAAATGCGGTGCTGTCTATGCCGACAACTTTTCCGCCTCTTCCGGTCGTGGTTCCGCAGCCCCTGTTCCTCTTCCCGGCGCGCTGTCGTTTTTCGGTCCGGGTCTTGCCGTATTGGCTGCCGTCAAACGGACGCTTACTGCAGTGACCTCCTCACGAATCTCCTGACTTTCCCTGCTCGGCTAATCAGGAATCAGCCGTAGGAACGCCTCCTTGTCCTAGCGATGCCCGTTTTTGAATCAGGGAGTCTGCGCAAAAGAACCGCGCTTCCATTTACAAATGGAGACGTCTGTCGCACACTATCAGTAGGCGTTGCACCCACGGGAGGGAGCGTCGGGAGCACGGCCCGTGGTTTTAGCGCCTAAGACGGACAAGGCGTGAAGGGGCGCTGAAGGAGGCTTTGTGGGACTCGAAAAACGGACTGATTTCGATCATTCCCTGGAATCGGCTTTTGCCGCGGCAGGCTATACTCGGGAGACGGTGGAGAGAGAGCTTGAGCCCAGGGCGGCCCTTCTTGCTTTCAGGATCGTAGACGCAGCCGGAACGTGCCCGACAATGGCCATCGAGCTGCTCATGAACTCGCCGCTTCTTCGGTCGCCGGATCTGGACAACAGGGACAGGGCAATGATCGTTCTGATGGCCGGACCCGTTCTTGCGTCGCATATCGTGAAGCAGGCGATGGACAATCCGGACGGTCTCCAAAAAGCCTGCGTCAGCGAACACGGGTTCGAGCACAACTCGGGTAAGGAACAATACGAGGTCCTGAAAATAAGCCGGGCTAAGTGGGACTCCCTCGTTCGGTACAGCGAGGACAAAGTTCTCGGCGGACGAGGAGGAATACAAACATCAAAGCTTATCGAGAATATGGAGAAATTCCTCGACGACCAGGCGCTCACGCCGCTGGAGAAAGCGGTTGTCGAGGGTTTTGTGGTCAAGAAGTCGGCTACGGAGACAGCGGAAAGAATGGTCCCTTCGTCGGCGGTGATAGGTCCGCTGGCCGCATCCGGCCGGCCGTGACAAAGGCCGGCATTTTTCCATAGCACTTCCTCGCAGATCATGCTCATGCGCCGGCGCCAACTTCACGCGCTCGCAAACCCCCTGTGCGCTCGGATGGAAACCGTGAAGAAATCGTTCTCTTCTCGTCACCCCGGTGAAAACCGGGGTCCAGACACCCCCTAACACCTTTAAAATACTGGATACCGGCTTTCGCTGGGATGACGAAAGAGGATCGAAAATCGATTTTTTCACAGGTTCATTCGTCCCCGCCCTCGGCGCCGAGGGACTAAGAAAAAGCAGAATGCAAAAAAGAATACGCTTCCACCCCTTAAGTATTATTTCCCCGGGACGATAACAGGGGTATGGAAAAGAGGAAAACGAAAACAACGATTTCCGAAGATGGCATGACGCCACATAACAACCAAACAGGAGGTTTACCATGGCTTTAACACTCAACACGAACTACGCATCGTTGCTCACCCAGCAGTATCTGAACACCAACTCGACCAGTGCAACGTCTTCCCTGAGCCAACTCTCGAGCGGCTCCAAACTGAACAGTGCGGCCGACGACCCGGCCGACTACGCTATCGCGTTCAAGTTGGGCGTCAAGTCGGCGTCTCTCACCACGGCCATCAACAACGGCAACCAGGCCAGTTCAATGCTCCAAACCGCTCAGAGCGGCATGAGCCAGATCGGAAGCATTCTTACCCAGTTGAAGCAGATCGCCACGGAGGCTGCCTCTTCAAACACGGATTCGAGCACCTTGCCCGCCCTAGATACGCAGAGGCAGCAGCTCGAAACGGAAATCAACAACATCGCCGCCTCTACCCAATACGGCGGCGTCCAATTGCTGCAGGGCGGAGACACGACAACCCAGAGCGCCACCATGACCCTGTCGGGCATCGTGTCCACGAACGTCTCATCCGCCGTGACGACGGGCGCCTACAGCCTCACCATATCGGCCCCGAGCGCCGGCGTGGTGACCATGACGCTGTGGAATTCAACCACTACCCAGTCCATTGCCGTCACTGTCCCCGGGAGTGGCAGCTCATCGACGGTCGACTTCTCGAACCTCGGCATTTCGATGAATGTGAGCGGCGCCCTGACGGCCACGGGTACGACCACATCCTTTACCGTGGCGGCCGGGACATCCCAATTTACTTACCAGATCGGCTCGGAAGACGACAGCTACAACCAGATCACCGTCGGCGTGGCCAACCTGAGCACCACGGGCTCGGTACTCAACCTGTCCGGAGACGTCACGAGCCTCGCAAACGCACAGAACTATATGAACTCCCTCGATACAGCCATCACCAACCTCGATTCGCAGGAGGGCTCCATCGGCGCCTACCAGAACGAAATTTCCTACCAGGTGTCGAATATGACGGCCATGAACACGAACACGCAGTCCGCGGAATCGACCATCAAGGACACTGACTACGCATCTGCCATGTCGAAGTTTACCCAGTCGCAGATCGCAGAGCAGGCGGACGTTTCCATGCTGACCCAGGCGAACAGCCTGCAGCAGCAGATACTCACGCTCGTCAAAGGATAGGATGACTGACTGAACCGAAGCCGCCCCTTTCCGGAGAGGAAGGGGCGGCTTTCGCCTGGAGAGCGACAGGTGGGGACAAACAGGTCCGAATCTTGCAAACGAGACTATGTTTCCTGGAGTGTTTGAACCACTGCCTTGACTCGGCATGAGAGGGGGTATAAATGTCCTCAACCTCGGCAACATCGTCTTCCACGCTCAATCTCACGGGCCTTGTGAGCAACACGGACTGGCAGAGCCTCGTATCGACGCTCGTCTCCGATCAGAAAACAGCGGCAGAAGCTCCCCTGAACGCGGAGCTGACCAATCAGCAGAATATTCTCTCCACGTGGCAATCCTTTAACACCTCGCTTTCGGCAGTAACGAGTTACATCACGTCAAACAACCTCAACAGCAGCACAGGATACGAGACGTACAGCGCATCCCTCACCTGCTCCGATTCTTCCATTACCCCGTCGAACGTGTTCAGCGCGTCTCTCGGGACGGGCACTATCAGTGCAGGCACGTATGCCGTAAAGGTGACGCAGCTCGCCACGGCCGAGCAGGTCGCTGCCGACTCTGTTTCCTCGTCGAGCACGGCCCTCGGCATCTCGGGCCAGATGATAATAAACGGCACAGCCATCACCGTCTCATCCACCGAATCCCTCAGCGGGATTGCTTCGGCAATAAACACCGCAAGCGCCGGCGTCAGCGCTTCCGTGCTGTCGACCTCCGACGGCAAATACCGGCTGATTCTCCAATCGACCAGCACCGGCACTTCCTCCATATCTTTGAAAGACGGAGACGCGTCGGGCGTATTGGAATCGCTGAACCTCACGTCCGGAAGCAGCCTCCTCAACGCGTCGGGATCGAACGCGCTGAGCGACTCCTACTCGAGCGAAACGGAAGCAGTGGGAACGCTTCTCGGCCTCACCTCGGCCCAGACGGGCGACGTCTCGATAACGGGGACGGACGGCGTTTCGCAGAACGTCTCGATCGACCTTGCGACCGACTCGCTGCAAACCATAGCCTCCAACATCAATAGCGCGGGCATCACGGGAGTGACCGCCTCCGTTGTCAGCAGCACGACCAACGGCACAACCACGTATCAACTGCAGCTTACCAACGTGACCGCCGCGAAACTCACGGATTCGAACAATGTGCTGGATACCCTGGGCATCGTCGGCGGCACGGCGAAGAACGTGATCGCGGCCGGACAAAATGCGGAACTGACAGTAGACGGCTATTCCGTTACTTCGGGCTCCAACACGGTATCGGGAGCTATCAGCGGCATAACCCTGAACCTTACGAGCACCAACCCGGACACTGCCATCAACCTCAACATCACCCAGGATACCTCGGGCCTTTCGACCGAGGTAAACACCCTGGTGAGCGACATCAGCAGCGCTCTTTCGTTCATCACCAGCCAGAATACGTACAGTTCTTCTTCTTCCTCTTCCACGGCGAACATACTCATGGGGAACGCCAACCTCTTCACGATGAAGAGTTCGATCGTCAATACTTTCCTCGAGAACATATCCGGCAACAGCACTTACACTACCGCTGCGTCCATCGGCATTAGTTTCGCCAGCGACGGCACGGTGAGTCTCGATTCGAACACGTTCGCCGCCGCCCTCAACACAAATTCCACAGAGGTGATCAACGCGGTAAAGACGCTGAGCTCCGATTTATACACAAAACTGAACGTGTACGTCGACCCCTATTCAGGCACGATTAGTTCCATCGAGAACTCAATAAACACGCAAATAACCAACATCAACACGCAGCTCACGGCGGTGGACGCTAACTGTGCCTTGCAGGCAACGCAGCTCGAGACCGAATATACCAACCTCGAAACACTTCTCGCCCAGTCTAACGAAACACAGTCATTTCTCACCGCAATGACGAATTCCATGACAAACAGCAGCAGTTCATCGAGTTCATAATAGGAGGCTTACATCAGTGAACCCATACAGCGCTTATACGCAAGCGCGTGAGCTTGTGGACGACCAGGACAAAGAGAAGGTGCTTGTCACCGTGTTGCGGGCGCTTCCCGAGAGAATCGAAGGTGTGAAGCTCTGCATTGCTCAGAAGAAGTATGAGAAGAAATTCCAGGAGCTTACGAAGATTACTATGGCGCTGGAGATGCTCGACCAGTCTCTCGACATGTCCTTCGGTGAGCTTCCAAAGAACCTTTCAAGCCTCTATCGATATCTCATAAACAAATTGACAGAGGTCCACAGGACCCTCGACATCAAAACCCTCGATGAATGCAAAGCAATCCTGGGGAATATTGCCGACGGCTTTGTTCAGGCTTATGAGAAGCTCAAGAAGGAACCGATGCGGCAGGCCCCGTGTGGTTCGGGCGCTTCCATTCAGGGCGAGATCTAAGCCCATAGTTCGCTGCTTGACGGAGCGATATGTCAAAAGACTGACGATTGAACGGTCCGGCCGCTCTACGCCGGAAAAAAATTCCATCCGGTCTGGAACCCGGAATTATTTTCTCACCTGTATTTCCTCCTATTTAGCGAATCCCGTGGAGTAGGCCTAAAACTACGGCTTCAACAATTGTTTTTCATCAGTTCCACCTGGTATGTCCTTTGCATCCACCCTCTTCATGATGATAGGCCCATTTGAATGCCCGGACGACGAGGACAACAGAGGGAACCTTTCCGGCCTTCTCAAAGATGTCTGCGACGAGAAGCGCAAGAAGCTTCGCGCTAAAGCCGTTGGCAAAGTGCTGGAAGACGTGAGAGACATGTTCATCGCGTCGACGGGAGCGAGGAAGGAAAAGCAAACCCCTTGAGCGCGGCGACGGTTAAGCCGCGCAAAAGAACATGAAACAGGGGCGCACGAACAAAGAGAACTGAGGCCGGGCGACTGCACGAGCATCGCTTGCGAAAGGGCGCCGAACTCCGGCGCCGAGAGCGACCCGGGGAAAGGAAACGTGCCATGAAAGTTGTCATACTTTGCGGAGGAGCAGGAACTCGTTTGAGGGAAGAGACGGAATTCCGACCGAAGCCGATGGTCCAGATCGGGAACCGTCCCATCCTCTGGCACATCATGAAGATATACTCCGCTTACGGGTTTACGGATTTCGTGCTCTGCCTCGGCTACAAAGGCGAAACCATCAAAGAGTTCTTTCTCAATTATGAGGTGCTCAACTGCGATTTCACCATTGAGCTGTATAACGGCAAGAACGTCACCCTCCATAACTCCCATGAAGAAAAAAATTGGCGGATTACCCTTGCGGACACCGGAGAGACGACGCTCAAGGGCGCCAGACTCAAGAAAATCGAGAAATACATAGATGACGACGTATTTCTGATGACCTACGGGGATGGGGTTTGCGATGTTGACCTGGGGAAGCTGCTGGAATTTCATCGCTCTCACGGCAAACTCGTTACCGTCACCGGCATTAACGCCGTTTCCCGGTTTGGCGAGCTGAAGCTCCAGGGCAACAGGGTCCTCAAACTGGTGGAAAAGGAAGAGTTTGCGAAGAGCTTCGTGAGCGGGGGGTTCTTCGTATTCAACAGGGGAATCTTCGATTATCTCACGGAAGACAATTCCTGCGACCTCGAGATCGGGGCCCTCGAAAGGGTTGCCGAGAAGGGGGAACTCATGATGTACCAGCACAAGGGTTTTTGGGCGTGCATGGACACCTTGAGGGATATGGAGTATTTGAACGGACTGTGGAACGGAGCTAACCCGCCCTGGAAGGTCTGGTAAGGGGACATATCCACCATGAAATTCATTCCGACGACACTGAAAGATGCGCACCTGATCGAGATGGAGCCGTTTTGCGACGAGCGGGGCATATTCGCCCGGGCCTTTTGCCGAACCGAGTTCGAAGGCGCCGGGATGAAGCCGGAAGTGGCCCAGTGCAACATTTCCTGCAACGTGAGGAAAGGCGTCCTGCGCGGACTTCACTATCAGCTCGGGCCTTTTGGCGAGACAAAAACCGTTCGCTGCACCCGCGGCGCCATCTATGATGTGATCGTCGACATCCGCCCCTGGTCGCCGACCTGCCTCAAATGGTTCGGCGTGGAGCTTACTGCCGATAACCGGCGAATGCTTTACGTACCCGAGGGCTTTGCCCACGGATACGAAACGCTGTCCGACGACTCGGAAGTCTTTTACATGGTCTCCCAGTCTTATGCGCCCGCTTTTGAAAGAGGCATCAGGTGGAACGATCCCCTCTTCAGGATCGAATGGCCGCTCCCCAACCCCCTGGTATCAAAAAAAGATTCTGCTTACCCCGACTTTGAGGATGCGACGAGAACGGGCAGGGAAAGGCGGTCAGTGTGCGGGACGACGCAGGGGGCGACACGATGACGACGGTTGCAGTAACGGGCGCGTCGGGCTTCGTCGGAAGGCAAGTAGTGCGATGGCTGAGACGGGGGAACGACTGCCGCATCGTCGCGTGCGGCCGCAACGCCGCAGCGCTCCGTGAACTCGGCGTGGAGTATGTTGCCGAAGACGTCGGGTCGGGGCGAAAGGACTTCTTCGATTTGCTCGGAAGGCCGGACAGACTGATCCATTTGGCCTGGAGCGGCTTGCCGGCCTATCACGACCCCTCGCACGTGGAAGAGAACCTCGTCGTAAGCTGCCGATTTCTCAGGAACATGATTGCGTCAGGTCTTCGCAGTCTCACCGTCGCCGGGACCTGCTATGAGTATGGTATGCAAACGGGGTGTCTTGCCGAGGACGCCCAGCCGGCGCCTACCACCTGCTACGCCGTCGCGAAGGACGCTTTGCGTATTTTTCTGGAATCTCTCAAAAGGTGGGACGCTCGGCATCCCTTCCAATTCATCTGGGCGCGGATGTTTTTTCTCTACGGAGAAGGACAACGCCCGGCGGCCCTCATCCCCCAGGTCGACCGGGCCCTGGCTTCCGGCCGGGAGTTCTTCGACATGTCAGGAGGCGAGCAGCTCAGGGATTTTCTTCGCGTGGAGGAGGCAGGTCGCTTTCTTGCCGCTGTCGCCATGCAGGACCGTTTCGAGGGGATAGTCAACATCTGCTCGGGCAGCCCCATATCGGTGCGGCGGCTGGTGGAAGAACGCATTGCTCTCCATGGCGGTCGTATGCGGCTCAACTTGGGAGTCATGCCTTATACCGATTACGAGCCGATGGCCTATTGGGGAGATGCAGGCAGGCTCAGGAGCATCCTGGAAAAGAGCGCTTTGTTCTTGCCGAAACATGCCGACGGCAATCCCCGCGGCCTCGCCCTTGCGGCGGGAGGAAGGGGATGACGAAAGCCGTGCTCCACATAACCGCTCACATGGGCGGGGGAGTCGGAAGAGTGGTCTCCGGCGTCAGTCGGCACTCCCTCAAGGGGAAAGACGGGTTTTCTCACCGTCTCATATTGCTGGAAGAGCCGGAAAAACGTTCTTTTGTGGAATCGGCCGTTCGGGAGGGCGTCAACGTGCGCGTCTGCTCCGACTACGAGGAAATCGGCGCCGCAATGGAAGGCGCCGACATCGTGCAACTGGAGTGGTGGCATCACCCTTTGATGGCCCGATTCTTGCGCTATTTCCCCCAGGTCCCCGTGCGACTCGCGGTCTGGTGCCACACGTCGGGGTCCTACTATCCATGGCTTCCTTTTGCGTTTGTCAAAGTTCCGCACGAATTTGTTTTCACCTCCCGGTTCTCTGCCGAGAATCCTTTCTGGTCGGCGGAAGAAAGGGCTTATGCGAAAACGAACTGCACTGTGGTGAACAGCTCGGGCGGTTTTGACGGAATCCCACTGGCAGAGAAAGAACCGTCGGGCAGTTTCACCATAGGGTACTCCGGCACCTTGAGCTACGCCAAGCTCCATCCGCAGTTTCCCGATATGTGCGCCAAGCTCGACATTCCCTCGCTGAAAATTGTGTTGGTGGGGGATATCGAAAACCGGGAAATGCTCGAAAGCCAGTTTCGTTCGCACAATGTCCGGGCCGAACTGGCGTTCAGAGGTTATGTCGACGACATCGGCGGCGAGCTGTCTCGTTTTGACGTTTTCGCCTACCCCTTGAATCCAAGGCACTATGGAACCACGGAAAACGCCCTGCTCGAAGCCATGGCGGCCGGTCTTCCGGTTGTGGCCTTGAATCAATGCGCCGAGAGATACCTCGTCAAGCACATGAAAACGGGTCTTTTGGCCGATGACACGGAAATGTTCGTCAGGCATTTGCAATACCTTTACGAGAATCCCGGCGAGAGAAAACGCCTCGGCGGCAATGCAAGAGCGTGGGTCAGACGCGAGCTCTCACTAGGAAGCACCGTTGAGCGGCTGAACGCCTGCTACGGTCGTGTTTTGACCCGTCCCAAGAGAAAATTCAGTTTTGTCGAAGTGTTCGGGGAGAACCCCCACGACTGGGTTTCAACCTGTCTGGGGTCGTACGCTTCCTATTTTGTGGGAGGCGGGAAGGGCGAAGCGGCACGGATGGACGCTGATGTCAGGCGTTCTTTGCTGGCGAGATCAAAAAGCTCGCTTCGTCATTTTGCGCAATTCTTCCCCGAAGACCCGATCCTGAAAGAATGGAAAAGTACAGCGACAGGAAAGGAGTGGAGAGATTGAAGAATCCGAGCGGTCAGGCAAGCCCCGCAAAAATAGGCCACGATGTGGCCGTCTACGACACGGATGCTTTCCCCGCACGAAAGGAAGGGCGCAACCTCTGCGAGACGAGGGCAAACATCATCGCCGCGAGCAGAGATCCCGACGCCCCTCTGGCGACCGTCCTGGTGACGGCCTACAACCGGATCGAAAAGACAAGGCTGTGTCTCGAGAGCATTTTGCGGTACACCAAAGAGACCGATTACGAGCTGCTCCTTTTCGACCACGGCTCCACGGACGGGACATTCGACTACTTTCAGTCGCTGAAGCATCCCCGGAAGAAGGTAGTGCGGTTTAGCCGGAACACAACGAAGCTGCTTCCGGAAGCCTTGAACTTGAGGTGCAAATATATAGTCGGGCTTGGCAACGACGTGGTCGTGACCCAAAATTGGCTGTCAAATCTGATTGCGTGCGCCGAATCCGATCCCCGGATCGGCGTTATCGTGCCGCTTTCGTCGAATGTGAGCAACTTCCAGGAGGTGGATTTGCAGTTCGCCGACCTCGACGACATGCAAAGGAAAGCGGCCGCCTTCAATGTGTCGGACCCCAAGAAATGGCATGAACGGCTCAGATTAGTCATGCCGCTCTATTTCGTGAAAAAGGAGTGTTTCGACCTCGCGGGATTGGGAGATTACGGCATAGGCCAGTTTATGGACGACGATTGGGTCTTCAACATAAGGCGGGCCGGATATAGGGCGATGCTCTGCAAGGACACCTTCGTTCACCACAACCACGATTTTCGCAAGGGAGAAGATAAAGACCCCCGCGAGTTCGCCGAATCGCTGCAAAAAGGCAGGGAAAACTTCAAGCAGAAGCACTACGGCATCGATGCCTGGGACGACGTGAACAACTATGAGCCGGACATGGCGGGCATGATCAAGCAACCGGCCGTGGGCGGCGACGTCGAGATTCTCGGAATAGACGTGCGGTGCGGCACCCCCATTTTAGAAATCAAGAACAAGCTGCGTGAATTCGGCGTATTCTCCGCCCGTTTGTCGGCGCTTTCTCAGGACGCAAAATACTACCTCGATCTGAAGACCATATGCGAAGGCGAGGTCGTCTGCGCCAGGGCGCACCATTTGTCCGACTATTTCGATCCCGGCCGCTTTGACTACGTCGTTCTTGGAACACCTCTCAATACCTACGATCATCCGGTGCGGTTCCTCACGGCAATGATCAAGGCGCTGAAGAACCAGGGGCAGCTTTTCATCAGGTTGCGCAACACTTTTGACGTCTGCACGATGGCGAATATTCTCGGCAACAACGATAACTTCTATGACAATTGCCCCGTGCATTTGCCGGTCAGGACGATACAGCAGGCGATCTATCCCATAGGAGGGATCATTAAAGAAGTCCGGGTGGAAAGCCATCAGGTGGAAAACGGCCTTGTCGGACAGTTCACGGAAATCGTCCAGAAGGCAAAGCTGACGAATAACGTCAATGAAACGATGATCAAGCTGTTCGCGGAGAGCTACCTGTTGCACATCGTGCGTGCGCAATGATGTCGGTCCGTGAACTTTGTTTTGAGGAGGGCCTCGAGGATGGATTTTCCGTCAGCATTCGACGCATTTCATGAGCTCTACGAGCAGATTCCGACAAACAGCAACGGCGGGGCGGTCTCAACGGAACTGGCGGAGGCTTTGCGGCAAAAGAAGCTCGTGATTTACGGCGCCGGCGCTTCAGGCCGGTTGCTCGCCGGCACGCTTGACTCCCATGCGCTTCGGGTGGAGTTCTTTGTCGACCGGGCCGCAGCCCAAATCGGCCGCGTACACGGCATCCCCGTTTACGATCCGCGCCGTCTATCGGAGCTATCGTCCGACTATCTGGTCATCGTGGCAGTGAACTTGCGCAGTCAGTATGAAACGCTGTGCGCGGCCGTTCGGGACCACAACGGCAATTTGCCCGTTCTTGAAGGCCTGGCGGTGAACAGGCTGCTTCGCTACCGCGCCTGTTCGGAGCGTTTGCTGAGCAACGAGCCGTACGACCTCATAGAGTGCGAGAATTGCGGTTTTGAAAGGCATGAGTGTCCCCTGGCCCTTTCTTACCTGAAAAAGGTGGGGCAAGCCGCTCCGGACCGGAAAGAAAACGGCAGCTCGGGGAGCGAAAGGTTCGATTGGTTCGGCTACATCGTGGGACAGGTGTGCACCCTCAACTGTATCCATTGCTGTGAAGCCGTACCATTTTTGAAACAACACCGGTTTGTCGACCCCTCCACGATCATTTCCGACGTCCGGAAGGTGGCCGAAGCGTCCCGCTTCCTCAAGTTCGTCGAGCTGATCGGCGGCGAGCCCTTCGCTCACCCGAACATCGGGCAGGTGCTTCTTGACCTGCTGCAAATCAAGAACATCGGCTACGTCAAAGTTTTCACCAACGCGACGATAGTGCCTGACGACTCCTTATGCGACACCTTGAAAAACCCGAGAATCATGCTCCAGGTTTCAAACTACGAAAAGCGGGCTTCCGGCAGACTGCTGGAGCACATTCTCTCAACGAGAAAGAAGCTCGCTGAGGAGAGAGTGCCTTACATTTTTTCTCCGAACCTGGAATGGCGGGACTTTTCGTCCTTCGACCTGCACAATGCCGACCCGGAAACGCTTGAGACGGTCTTTCGCGAGTGCCCGTTGCTCAATTGCCACCGGCTCCACGAAGGCACGCTTTATCGCTGTCCCCATCACTATGCCGGAGTGCAACTGGGAAAATTGGCGAAGCACGAGGTAGAGTGCGTCGACATAAACGAGTTTGAGAATGGCGGACTGGCGAAGGCCCTGGACGCTTTCGAGAATGTCAGCTACATAGACGCCTGCCGGTATTGCACCATGCCCTTTGACGCTGCCGTGGTTCCTGCCGGCGAGCAATTGCCCCGGAACCGCGTTTCCGTGTCATCTGCTTCTTGAGAGGGGAGGAAGGAATGGAGGAGAAGAATATTACCGGACGTGCGGCGCCTACGGGAGCGAGAATCAAGCTGGCGGACGCGCTGCCCCTCGCCGCCCCGTTAGTGGTGCAGATATTTCACATTTACGCCTGCAACCTCTCGTGCAAGTTCTGCCACTATGGATTGCCGAAGGAGAAGCGGCCTTTTCTCACCTCGAAGGCCCTCATGGACATGGACCTCTTCAAGAAATGCATAGACGACATGGCAGACTTTGACAGGAGGTTGAAGCTCTTGCGTTTTTGCGGGACCGGCGAGTCTTTGTTAGACCGGAACATCGTCGAGATGGTTCGCTACGCGGCGAAGAAAGGCGTTGCCGATTCCATAGAGCTGATAACAAACGGAATCCTTCTGACCCCTGAGAAGTCGGCCGCTCTCATCGAGGCAGGTTTGTCCCGCCTGAGAGTGTCGATCTACGGAGTATCGGCGTCCACCTACGAGGAACTATGCGGAACGAAGGTCGCCTTTGACCGCATCGTCGATAACGTGAGGTTCTTTTATGAAGAAAACCTGAGGCGGGGCAAGAAGACGATCGTCTATGTGAAAACCATGGACTGCGCTCTCAAGAACAAGGCAGAAGAGACCAGGTTCATCAATCTTTTCGGAAACTACTGCGACACCTACTCGGTAGAGCTGGTGAGGCCCAATGTGCCGGGGATCGACTACAGCGTCTGGCTGGAAGAGGAGAGGCCGGCGTCAAACGCCTTGGGGATACAACTGCCGATCATCGCCATATGCCCCCAGCCTTTCCACTTGCTTACCATTTGCCCCGACGGAAGGGTCGTGCCCTGCACGTGCGACTTCATGAGCACCATGGGCCAGACGACTGTCCAGTCGCTCAAAGAGATATGGTTCGGAGAGACCCTTCGCCGTCTGCAACGCGCGATGCTCGACGGCAGCGTCAACGCCGGCGACATATGCAAAGCGTGTTCCATCGTGCAATGCAGACCCTTTCCGGAGGACGTGCTCGACTATGATGCGGAACGACTCAAACCAATGTACGACTGAGACAATGATTTCTCCTGACGAATCGCGTCGGTTGACCTCGGCCGAGGCAGACGTGATCGAAGCCTTCGAGGGAAACTTTGCCTTCCTGAAGAATGAGCCCGTCGTTCTCTACGGGATCGGCGACAAGACCAAGGCAATACTGGAGCACTGCAAGGCCCATAACATTGTGGGGCTGATGGACAAGAACAGCGCCGGCTGTCTTGTCTACGGGAAAAAAGTCCTTTCTCCCCGCGAAGCTGCCGGCGTCTGCACCAACATCGTGATTGTATCGAATTATGCGAGCGCCGAGCTGATTTATCGGCGCATTGCCCACCTCGAGCAGCGCCACGGAATACTGATCTACCATCTCAACGGCACGAAGCCGGGGGCGGTGTATGGGGAAAACGGACGGACCCCCGCGGAAACGGACGCGGGGTTGACGTATGCCGGCTTGCGGAGTCTGATAGACCTCCACGACGTCATCTCTTTCGATCTCTTCGATACCCTGCTTCTTCGCAAATGCTTGCTTCCCGGAGACATTTTTCAAATAGTCGAGCGGAGGCTCGAAGAGCGCTACGGCATACGGATCAACTTCGCGCAACTAAGGATCGAGGCCGAAAGGACGGCCTACCGCGAATGGGGCCACGGGTTTGGCCTCGACGACATCTATCAGGCGATGGCCTTTGGCGGCGTATCGCAGGAGAGTCTGGAGCTTGCCAGAGCGCTCGAAATTGAGGCGGAGAGGGAATCCCTCATCCCGAGAGGCGTCGTTGTCGAGGCGATGCGCTACGCGAAAGAACGTAAGAAGCTCGTAGCGCTGACGTCCGACACCTATTTTTCGTCGGAAGTCATCGAAGGCATGCTCCAGGCTCACGACATAGCCGGGTACGATCTGCTGACCCTTTCGTGCGAGGTGAAAAAGTCGAAATCCGCCGGCGATTTGTGGCGGCAGTATGAAGAGACCTTCAGGGGGAAACGTCTGCTCCATATCGGCGACGATGCCTTTGCCGACGTCAGGCAGGCCGAAGCACACGGAATCACTCCTTTCAGGATATGCTCACCCTCGGAACTTTGCCGGATGTCGCCGCTCGGCGACCTGGCTGATAAGGCAAACAGCCTGGACGACCGCATCATGCTTGGGTGCGTCTATTCGAAGCTGTTCAACGATCCTTTCGTGCTTGCGCGTTTCGAAAAGCTTGCGCTGGACGACTTCTACACTGCCGGATACGCTTTTTGGGGGCCGCTGGTCCTGAAGTTCATGCAGTGGCTTTTTTCGTTGGCGCCGAGGCTCAAGCTCAGGAAGGTCCTTTTTCTTTCCCGTGACGGATTCTTGCTGGATAGGCTGTACCGGAAATATGCGGATAGGTTCGGCGCCGCTCGGCTTCCCGAGGCGATCTATTTTCTCACCTCGAGACGGGCATTGTCCGTATCGTCCATAGAAGACGTTGACGGCGTCATTGATGTGTTCAAGAGCGCTCCCTACGTGACGAGGATCAATGTCGATCGGTTTCTCAGGGCTACATTCGGCGTTGCCGCCCGCGCGGAAGACCCGTACAGGGACCGGCTTCTGTACGACGTCGACCCTGAAGACCTGCTGCGTCGTGTCATTGCCGGCTACGCCGACGAAATACTTAAGGCAGCAGGGGAAGAGCGGGACCGGTATCTCCGCTATTTCGCTTCCCTGGGCATAGAGCGGTCGGAAAGAATCGGGGTCGTCAACTTCGTATCGGGCGGCATAACACAGCACTTCTTCGAAAAGATCTTCGATTGCCCCCGCGCTTTTTTTCTTTATTTCGCGACCAGGGTCGATTTTGGCGATGTCCCGACAAAGAATGAAGTCTTTGCCCTTTACGGGTCGAGACTGTCGCCCTATTCAGGCAAGGCGAATTCCCTCATCAAATACTATTTGACCGCCGAGAGCGTCTTTTCTTCTCCCGACGAGCAATTCGTGAAGTTTTCCAGCGACGGCCGGCCAGTATTCGAAACAGCCGACGAGGCGCGCGACTTCTCGGGCATCGATGCGTGTCACAGAGGCATCGACTCCTTTCTTGACGAGATGACGGGCCGCGACCAAAACATAGCGGTCAGGGATTTCAGCGCGGAACTTGCCGACGCCTGTTTTGGGAGCTTTTTCGGGAAAGATGGCGTTGTACTCTCGAACGAGATAAAGCGTGCGTTGCACATACGCGATGGGTTCGCGCCGGATGCCGTGGTGCAGACCATAACTGAATAGGATGTTGAAAGATGGACGGATGGCAACGACGACTCTTCGATAAAGCTTACGGCGCCGGGAATAGGGACACCTGCTTCAATCAGGCGATGCACGCCCTCAAAGAGCGGAGCGTGATGATCTATGGGGCGGGGAGCTTCGGCAGGGAGATGTTCCAGCTCCTTTCCGAAAGCGGGATCAGGGTCGAAGCCTTCCTGGACAGGAGGGCCTTGGAAATCGGCTCGCTCTTCGGGCTGCCCGTGTACCGCGCCGACGATCCGGCCATCGCCGGTTCGACGAAACGCAACTGCCACGTGCTCCTTTCAATCGTTGCGGACAAGACGGAGAGGGAAGAAGCGCTCGGCTTCATAAGGCAGTGCGGCTTCGAACGGGTCGCCGACGGCCAGTCCATACGGTGCCTGCTGGTCTGCGCCGACGACGCCGAAGGCGGAGAGATCGACAAGGATTATATCCAAAGCCGTGAAAAGGCCATTGCCGGGGCAGCCGCGGTATTTGCGGATGAGGAAAGTGCGAGGGTCTACCGGAACAATGTGGAAGCGCACGTCACTCGGAGCTACGGGCCTTGCCCGGAACGCCCCCTGGCCGAGCAGTACTTCCCCCGAGATATCGGACTGAACAAAGGATTTGGCAGGTTTATCGATTGCGGCGGCTATATCGGCGACACCATAGAAGCTCTCGTTGCCTCCCAGGGCAAAGTGGAGACGGTGGTTTCGCTGGAGCCGAACAGGGAGAGTTTCGAAAAGCTGACGCAGACGGTAGGCAGCCTGCATGAGCGCATCGGCGCTGCATTTCTTTACCCCTGCGCGGTTTCGGAGAGAACGGAGATCACCTCATTTGCGCGGAACGGCGGGTCGTCGATGCTCGCCGAAGGGGGCGGAGAGATGGTCCTCTCGGTGGCGCTCGACGATGTCCTGGCGGGCTTTTCGCCGACTTTTCTCAAGATGGACATCGAGGGTCAGGAAGTCTCTGCGTTGCGGGGCGCCAAGAAAACAATCTGCCGCTCCCGTCCCGATTTGGCCGTTTGCGTCTACCACCGGATCAATCATCTGTGGGACATCCCCCTGCTCCTCGACAGTTGGGGATTGGGCTACAAGCTCTATTTGCGCACTTACAACGCTTACACTATGGAGACCGTACTGTATGCAACCTGCGATAACTGAAACCAAAGAGATGGCAATGCCGTTGCAAAGATCTCAGCTCCACGAGATCCTGCCCCTCGATACGCCTTATTCACTGCATATTTTCCCTTCCTATTTCTGCAATTTCAAATGCAGCTATTGTTTGCACAGCCTGCAGCCCGATGCCCTTGAAAGAATGGGCTTCAGGAAACGATTGATGTCTTTCGGCGTTTATAAAAAGGCGATAGACGATCTGCAGGATTTCCCCGAAAAGCTGCGGGCCTTGATCTTCGCCGGACACGGCGAACCGCTGATCCACAAAGAGATCGACAAGATGGTCCATTATGCGAAGGCCAGGGACGTTGCTGAAAGGGTGGAAGTCGTGACGAACGGCGCCCTGCTCTCGCCGGAATTGTCGGACAGGCTTATTTTTGCCGGCATCGACCGATTGCGGATCTCCCTCCAGGGACTCTCACGGAAAAAGTACAAGGACGTTTCGGACGTCGATATGGATTTCGACCGGTTCATCGAAAATGTGAGGTACTTCCACAGCCGAAAGGGGAGGGCCGAGCTTTACGTAAAGATCATCGATATCGCTTTGGAAGACAAAGAAGAGGAGAGCCGCTTTCGCACGCTTTTCTCCGAAATATCCGACATGGCCTCAATCGAGTATACGATCCCCTTTGTCCCCCAGGTGGACTATTCGAAGTTCGGCGTGGAGTTTACGAAGTGCAAACAGGGGCACGAAAAGAAAGCGACTATCTGCGCCATGCCTTTCTATATGCTCGTTCTGACGCCGGGCGGCGACGTCGTCCCCTGCTGTTCGGTGGATATTCCTATCATTTACGGCAATGTGAGGGAAAAGAGCCTCTTCGATCTGTGGAACGATTCCAGAATGAGACGCTTTTTGCGCCTACAGATTGCAAACAAGGACAGCAACCCCGTTTGCAGGAAGTGCTCGGTGCCCGCTTATGGCCTCCAGGAAGGGGATTACCTGGATGAGCATCGGGAGAAGCTGGCCGGACTTTTTGAATGACTTAACGGAGAAATAGATGAAAGCGACAATAAACCCCGGTTACGACAAGCGCAGACGGAAGCTTTCCGACATTGTGCCCTTAAGCACGCCTTTCACGCTCTTCGTGACTCCCTCGCAGTTGTGTAATTTCCGATGCAGATACTGCACGCAAAGCCTCGCCGCGCAACAAAAGAAAGCAGTCGGCTTTCGATCTCAGTTGCTTACGGAGGACGTCTTTTTCAAGATTGCAGAGCAGGCGGCGGAATTTCCGGAGAAGTTCAAACGGGTGCTCCTCACCGGTCTCGGAGAGCCGCTGATGAACCCAAAAATCCCCCAGATGGTTGCCGCACTCAGAGATCTCGGCGTTGCCGAACACTATGAGATTTTCACGAACGCATCGCTTCTCACCCATGAAATGGGCGAAAGGCTGCTGGATGCCGGGCTCACCTGCCTCAGGATATCCATTCAGGGAGTTACAGCCGGGAAGTATAAAGAGATTACGGGAAAGGATATCGATTTCAGAGGGCTTGTCGAAAATATCGGATATTTCTTCGAGCGCCGGAAGGACTGTGCGGTCTATATCAAGGTCATCGACGCGTGCGTGGAAAGTGAAGTCGAGAAGGGAATGTTCTTTTCCCTCTTCGGCGACGTCTGCGACCACATATTCATCGAACACCTGGTGAAAGCGCAACCCTCTATGGGAGACTACGACGGCATGGCCGACAACTCCTTCACCTTCTACGGGGAAGCGTCGGAAGAACGAGATGTTTGCCCGTACATGTTCTATACGCTTCAGACGGACGCGTTGGGCAATGTTTTTCCTTGCCCTCCTCTCGGCTTGCCTTTGAGCTTTTCCCTGGGGAATGTTTCGGAGACAAAACTCCGCGACCTATGGAGCGGCGAAAGGCTCAGAAGACTGCGCATGGCCCACCTGAACAGACGGAAGGAGGCCATCAACCCTTGTTGTCGTTGCAGTTGTTACATGAGCTTCACTCCGGCGGAGGACAACCTCGATGAAGCCTCCGGGGAGATAATGGAAAGGATTAGCGTCGGAGCGGGCCATGGCCGTTATTAAGCCCTTCAGCGGAGTTGACGACCGCGTGAGGCTCGCGGATGAGGTCCCTTTGCGGACGCCCTTCACGCTGAATATCTTTCCGACCAATAGGTGCAATTTCAGGTGCGGCTATTGCGCCCAGAGCCTCGGCGCGCAAAGGCTTTCGCGGGACTTCGGCGTTCACCGGGATTCGATGAGCGCAGAAACGCTGCAAGCGGTCGTCCGGCAGGCGAAGGCCTTTTCCGACCCATTCAAGCTTGTATCGATGATGGGCCACGGCGAACCGCTCATGAACCGGGGTCTCGCGGAAATGGTCGACATCGTCAAAAAAGCAGGGATCGCGGACCGGGTCGACGTGATCACGAATGCGTCCCTCCTCGACAAGGAGTGGGGGGAGCGGTTGATCGACTCGGGCATAGACGTGATACGGATTTCCCTGCAAGGCCTGACGACCGCCAAATACAAAGAAGTGTCAGGGGTAAGCCTGGACTTTGAGAAGCTGGTCGACAATCTTTCCTACCTCTACGCGAACCGGAGGCAGTGCAAGATCTACGTGAAGATCATGGACTGCTCCCTCGATCCGGGGGAGGGCGAGCGGTTCTATAAAATATTCGGAGACATCTCCGACAGAATGTACATCGACAGGGTAAAGCCGGTTTATGACGGCGTCAGCTATGAAGAGAAGATCGGCGAGGTGACGACGGACAGATACGGCTTCCCTCATAAGAAGCGAATGGTATGTCCACAGCCGTTCTATATGCTCAGCGTGTGGCCCAACGGGGATGTCGCCCCCTGCGACGCAATCTATAAGGCCTCGCCCCTCGGAAACGTGGCGGACGCCACGCTGTTTGATATGTGGTCCTCCGCCGGTTTGAGGAAGTTCCGGATCACGCAGCTCAACGGCATGCGCCTGGAGGACGTCGCCTGTAGGAGGTGCTGCGCCCCCGACGACGTCAGCCACCCGCTCGACGTCCTGGATGGGTGCGAAAATGAGCTGGCGGTACGCCTCACCGCAGCGGCCGTGGGTTAAGTTTTGTGTTGATGCGGCCGACAATCTTTACAGACGGGGAGAAAGGACGCCGTGAAAAACCAAGAAGAACTGATGAAGCACGTTTTGAGCCTGTCATGTTCGGCGCTTGCCGAAGAGAAGAGAGACCGCTTTATCCAATGCCTTCAGGAGCGGGCGCCGCTTTTGAAGGAACTTCTCGCCGATCCTCCGGAAGTGGAAGAGGATGTCGCCAAAATGTGGCTTGAGACGGAGACGGCCCTGTCGGCTCGTATGGAGAAGGAGCGGGGCCTGGTATTGCAGGAGATGGAGGGTCTCTCGTCGAGAAGAAAAGCAGTAGGCCGGTACGCTCCCAAGTTTCCTTTTCCGCCCCTGCCGGTCTTTTTTGACCGGGACTGGTAGCAATCGATCCGGGGCCTTCGGACTGTCCACCCTTTCCCTTTCTTTCCGCCAGCGTTTTTCGATAAGGAAGAGGCTGTTTCTCGCGGTTTTTGGCGGCTTAAGTTTTAAGCCGTCAGGTCGATAAGCAGATTAGAGGGTGTACCATGACTGTGTCTGACTTCCAGATCAGTAGCGTCATTAAGACGTACATGAAGAACATGAAGATCAGGATGGGCCGATTGGCGCTTGCAGACGACGGCTCGGGGCAGGAGGACAATGTGACTATATCCGACGAGGGGAAAAGGGTGCTCTTCGACAGAATCAGCGAAAAGATGACGGAAAGGTTGAGAAAACAGAAGACATGACCAAAAGCGAATCCTTCTCTATACTCATTGTTGACGACAACCGGGAAATCAGGTCGATTCTACAAGAGTATCTGCAGGAAGAGGGCTATCTTGCGCAGGGGGCTGAAAACGGAAAAGAAGCCCTGGCGAAATATGCGGAAACGCCTTTCGATTTGATCATTACAGACTTGAATATGCCGGGAATGACGGGGATAGAGCTGATCAAGACGATCGCCAAGGATGAAAACGCCACGGAATGCATCATCATCACAGGCTATGCGTCCCTTGACAGCGCTATAGAGTCCGTGAAAGCAGGGGCCTTCGATTATCTGGTGAAGCCTTTCAGGATCGAAGAGCTGAAAGTGGTAATCAAGAACGCTCAGGACAAGATAGCGTTAAAGAAGGCAAACAGGCAACTCCTCGATAAGTTGAAGAGCTTCTATTTCGAGGTGTCGCGGTATGGCAAGTGGCTGGACCCCGAAAAAATGGCCCGTTTCGCCGACGTGGAGCTGTTGAAGGCATTTCCCGACGCGACCGGGAAATCCGGGCAGGCGGAGAAATAGCGGATGCCGGTCCTGGGAGCGTTGAGGCTGGTTTTATGATTGAAGGCGCGAAAATCCTTCTCGTCGACGACAGTCCGGACATCGTTCAACTCGTCTCGGACTTCCTGGAGCCTTACGACTGCAAGGTCTATAAGGCTTCGACGGGAAGAGAGGCCATCGATTTGCTTGCGGACCACAGCGTCGAGATTGTTATACTCGACGTGAGACTGCCGGACACGGACGGCGTTTCCCTTCTCGAAACTATACGGCTCCACGACCCCACCATCGCCGTTGTCATGATCACCGGGTACAACGATCCGGACCTGATCATTGAGGCGATGAAAAAAGGCGCGAGCGATTTCCTCATGAAGCCCTTTTCCATTGACAAGCTCCTCTTGGGCGTTATGAGAGTTCGCAAGCAGAGAGAGCTTCTCCTGGAGAAGAACAGCATTCTGTCCGACCTGGAGGACAGCAAGAAAATCGAGGTCCTCAACCGCCAGCTTCAGGCCAAGATCGCCGAGCTGACCAAGATGTACCATATATCGAACACTTTCAATTCCCTGAGCATATTCGACGATATTTACGAAAAAACCATCCTGGCCGTGAAAGACGTCCTCAACGCGACTTCTGCCGGCTACTATATTGTCGATCACGAGAACAGGGAGCTTATCCTTTACAAGACCCGAGCGACAACGGGCGCCATCGAGCAGCATATCCCTGTCTCATCGGACCTTGTGGAGGAAATCAGGTCCGGAAAGAGACATTTTCTGAACGACAACAAGTTGTTCTCGCCGCTGGTCATTAAGGGAGAATGGGTTGGCGCCATCATGATGGGCGTGAGGTCGAACGGCCATGGCCCGGCAAAGAAATTTCAGCAGGAAGATATAGACTTCCTCAAGTTGATAGCGGGCAAGGCCTGCACGCAGATCGAAAACAGGCTCCTCTACGAGAGTCTCTTTGAAGGCGTTCTCCACACCCTTACTTCGTTGATTGTCGCCATCAACAGGCGGGACATGTACACAGAGGGCCATTGCAGACGGGTGGCCGAGATGTCCCTCGCCCTCGTCGAGGCCCTCGGCGCCAGCGAGTACGACAAGGACGTGGTGCGGATTGTGGCGCCTATACATGACGTAGGCAAGATCGGCATCCCCGATGCAATCCTCCTTAAGGAAGGCAAGCTGACCGCGGAGGAATACGACCTGATGAAGAGCCATTCGGTTTACGGGGAGGAGATCATAAACCGCTTTGACATCCTTGCGAATGAAGCGAAGATTACCAGGCACCATCATGAGAGGTTCGACGGCTCCGGCTATCCCGACGGTCTTGCCGGAGAAAGCATTCCCTATTCCTCGAGGGTGATTGCCCTTTGCGATACCTACGATGCCATGGTGACGGACAGGCCGTACAGAAAAGGCCAGACAAAACAAGCGGTGCTGGCGGAGATCAAGAAGTGCAGGGGCGGTCAGTTCGACCCGGACATCGCAGACTGCTTCATGGAGATGATTGACCGTGGCCTCTGAAGATGACGAGCGACGCGAATTTTTCAGAATAACGGACCACCTGCTTCTCGAATTCCGGGTGGCAAGTCCCGAGGAATCGCAGGCGCTGGAGAAAACGCTCAAAGGGGCGGACCTTCTTGGCGCCGTTTCAGCCTCCAACGACGAATCCCTGGCGGAAGAGGCCGCGATTCGAAAGAGTAAGCTTTATGCGTACCTCGACAGGATCGATGGAAAGCTGGACCTTGTTATCGAGCTTTTGACGCATAGAGAGAACCGCTTTCACGGTGGATACCAGGACGTCGTCATAAGCGGCTCGGGGCTGAAATTCCGGTCACCGACAAAGATGGATGCGGGCGGCCATCTGGAGTTGCGCATAGGGTTGCCCTGTTCTGCGGGTCGGCCTATTACGGCCCTCGGCAGGGTAGTGTGGAGCAGCTCCGGGCAAGGTTCAGGCGCCCCGGAATGGGAGACGGCTGTGGCATTCGAAGCCATTAGTGAAAAAGACAGGGACAATTTGATTGCCTATATCTTTTCAAAGGAGAGAGCCTGCCTGAGGACGAAGCAGGTCCCCTAGGCCGAAACGATGGATGCCGCGACGATTGTTGGTCTGATCATGGGCATTGGCGCTGTGCTTGCCTCTTTCATTATGGATGGAGGGAGCGTGAGCGCGCTTATTCAGGCTCCCGCCATGCTCCTGGTGATCGTGGGCACCTTCGGGGCGGCGACCATCACCACGTCGTTCAGCCAATTGAGCAAGCTCCCGAAGCTCTTCAAGATTATCCTTTCCGAGAACAGCATGGACCCGCTGCCGCTCATCGAGCTTATCTACGCTCTCGCCCAGAAAGCGCGCAAGAACGGGCTGCTGAGCCTCGAAAAGGAGCTTCCCCGGATTCACGACTCCTTCCTGAAGAAAGCGATCCAGTACGCCATAGACGGTTTTGAAACCGACAAGATCAAGGAAATTCTCGAGATCGAGATGTCTTATATGCACGAGCGGCACAAGGCGGGCTCGGCCTTCTTCCAGAAGCTCGGCGGGTTCTCGCCGACCCTCGGCATAATCGGCACGGTCCTCGGCCTCATCCACGCCCTGGGGAGCATGGAAGATAGTTCGCATATGGCGTCCGCAATTGCCGGCGCCTTCATCGCCACCCTGTGGGGCGTCTCGCTGGCCAACCTTATCTTCCTGCCTATTTCGGACAAGCTCAAGGCAAAGCACCAGGATGAGGCGATCTGTCTCGAGATCATAAGCGAAGGCGTTGTTTCTTTAGCCACGGGCGATAACCCGAGGGTGATAAGGATGAAACTTCTTTCTTTTCTCCTCCCCGGCCAGCGTTCCGGAGAAGAATAGTGAAGCTGAAAAAGAGAAGGAACGACGACGAACAGGAGAACCTCGATCGATGGCTCATCACCTACTCCGACCTGATCACGCTTCTTCTCGCCTTTTTTATCATGATGTACACCTTCGCCAAACATGAAGGCAAGTCAAACGAGGAGCTCACACAGCACCTGAAGGCCATATTCAAAGGTCAGGTGCTGGTCCCGAAAGACGGGGCAGCGGGCGGCTCCGGAGCGGCCGGGGACAAGGGGGTTTCCGACAATGGCGCCGTTGACAAAGCGACTTCGGACAAGGGCGGCGCCGGGGACATCGCCAAGCAGCTTGAGGAGCAGCTAGCGGCGATATCGGGCGTGAACGACCCGGAACACAAAATCTCCGTCTTCACTGACGAAAGGGGCATCGTCATACGCATCATGGACAGGGCCTTTTTTGATCCGGGAAGGGCAGAGCTGAAAGAAACGGCGAAGAATGCCTTGTTGAAGATCCTTCCCATACTGGAAAAGACCGCCAACCACGTGAGGATCGAAGGCCACACGGACAACGTGCCGATCAGAACGCCGGAGTTCAGGTCCAATTGGGAGCTATCAACGAGAAGGGCCACGGAAGTGGTGCGGTACCTGATCGAAACGCACGGGTTTCCTCCCAACCGGCTGTCCGCCTCAGGGTATGCGGAATACCGGCCGGTGGCAAAGAACGACACGGACCAGGACAGGGCGCTGAACCGAAGAATCGAGATCATATTGCTCAGGGCGGCCGAGCCGAGCGGCACGTAGCGTTTCTTCTACCGACCCACCGAACTGCCTTTTTGAGAGTCTAGGGCCAGGGGCAGAACGAATCGTCTCCCTGGGAAGGGACGGCGGGAGGTCCGCCGTGGAGAAGCATCTCCTTAACCTTTCGGGCAGCAAAAATGGGGAGAAAGTCCAGGATGACGGCGTCCTGCCTCAACTCGGCGAGGACCGAATCGTAAAGGGATTGCACCTCGTCTTCCTTGACGCCCTGAGACCGTGCAAGACCCATTACGACAGCTTCCTTCGATATCCGCTCCACTTCGTTCTGTCGCTGTTCGTCCATGACTCACCCTTTGTTCGCTATCTTCCGCCGGTGACCAGCCACAGTAGTCCCTTCGCGCCACGCGGTCTGTCTTGCTTTGTCTGTATAAAGACATTTTAGTTCGGTCGCCCCGGTATTGTCAATGGCGTCGCGCGGCTCGCCCGGCAGGGCCGAACCCCCCAATTCCCCATTGCCCGCCCGTGTCTTCGCCGGCCATTGACACGGCGAAGCATGATGCCGATTATTTCTCAGGAGGTGGAAAATGAGCTTTATCGAAGACGCGTTCAAGGGCAATCTGGGAACCGGCCTCATTATCGGACTCGGAACGATTCTTCTCGGTCCTGTTCTGATCCCCGCTGTCAGAGCCATTGTAAGACCGGTGGCCAAAGCTGCGATCAAGGGCGGCATCCTCGTTTATAAGACGGGGAAAAAGGGGGTATCCGGGATGGGCGAGTGCGTTTCCGACCTCGTGGCCGAGGCCCAGAGCGAGATGGAGAGCCGGGAAGGCCCTGAGGAAAGGACCCCGGGTCATCCGAGCGGGACTCCTCACGAGGTAGCGTGAGGAGTCCCGCTCATCCTTGTCGGTCCCGTCTGTCAGGCGGCCGGTTCTTCTGCGTTTACACGAAGAATTAGCGGACGATTAACTGATTTGACGCGCCGGCGATGTTATCTTTCTATCGTGAGCATGGTTCAGGTCACGCTCGATACGTCCTTCAAACAGTTCGTGGAGGCCAAAGGGCTTAGCCTTGCGGCCGCGGCGCGAGGAACGGCACTTTACACAAAGCTGATAAAGGAGTTCAACGAGCTGAAGCAGTCATTTCTTGACCGCGAAGAAATGGAAGAAAGGCGGCAGGCGATAGTGTTCGCGACTAAGCGAAGGAAGGCCGAACGACCGCAACCAAGCAAGTAGCAACCAGGCGCCTCCCGGCATGAGAGCTCAAAACGACGCCCGAGGCAGGGGAGGAGATCGGTGGGCCGAAGCCCCTTGTGAGGGCTCCGGCCTGATTGCGCCACAGCAGCGATCTCTCACTTCTTCTCCAGCGGTATGTCCCCCAGGTTGACGTCCTTGGCCGTGCTCAGTTCGGAGAAGTATTTGCCTTTGAAGCCCTTGGCCTCGATGGCGACGCTGTACTTGCCGGTAGCGAGGTCCTTGAACCAGAAGTCGCCATAGGCGTCGGTGAAGGTCTCGACGAGCTTGCCCCCCGAGGCGAGCAGGCAGCGGGCGCCGATGACCACTTCTTTCTGAACGGGGTCGTAGACCGTGCCGGCGATGAACTTGCCGGGGATGTTCCGGTAGTAAACGTTCGGCCCGTTGCCTGTGCCTGCTTTCAGCACCGTCGCCCCTTCGATCAGATCTTTGAGTTCCTCTTCTTCGCCGAACTTCATGGCGTCGGTAGGGCAGGACTCGACGCAGCGGGGAAGCTTGTAGCCGTTGTCGAGCAGATGGGCGCAGCCGGTGCACTTCTGCGCTATTTTGAGCTCTTCATTGAAGTAAATGGCATTGTACTGGCAGGCGGAGACGCATTCCTTGCAGCCGTTGCACCTCGAAGGCTCGATGAGCACGAGGCCGTCCTCTCTTTTCGAGATGGCGTTCTCCGTACAGGCTTTCATGCATGCCGGTCTCGTGCAGTGGTTGCACAGCAGGGGAACGTAGTGCATCTTCACCTTGGGCGCCGTGCCGCAGACGTTCTCCTCAAGCTTCACCCAGAACTGCCCGACTTCCGGCTGCGGCTTCGCATAGGGCGTCCAGTCGTTGTCCACGTGCTCGTCCTTGCAGGCGATCTGACAGTTGTAACAGCCGCAGCATCTTCCTACGTCTATGACGAATGCTTTCATGATTTGTCTCCTATCAACCACCCGGAAAGCGACACGCCCGTGGCTGGATCGTAGTTCCTGTTGAACGCTTCCGGATAATCTCTGCGCCAGGAAGCCATCTCTTCGTCGGTCACCTTCGCCACCTCCACCAGGAAGCCGCTTACCACCATGCCCGTGGCTTTCTTGGACGTTACCTTATGCGGCGTGATCGTGTTGATGGCGCCGCCCCGATCGAGCTTGCCGGGGATGATCGGGTCCCAGCGGGCGCCGTGGTCCATGTAGGCTACCTGCGGCATGAGCCGTTCGGTGACGTAGGCGCCGGCCAGAACAATGCCTCTCTCATTGAACACCTTCACGATGTCCCCGTGCTTGATCCCCCGGTCTTCGGCTTCTTTCGGGTTGAGCCATACCGGCTCGTAGAGGTAGCCGTCCGGTCCCTTGATCTTCATGGTGGGGAACTCTCTGTTCCAGGTGATGTCGTCCCCCTGGGCGTGCATGCGCCACCTCGGATGGTTCGACATGCAAAGCAAAGGGTATTCCTTGGTCCTTTCGCTGCTCAGGCGCTCGTCGTGGCTCTCCCCCTTTTCGATCCAGTGGGCCACGGGGGGCCGTTCGGGGTCGTCGGGGAAATGCTTCTCCAATGCCGAGGAGGAGTATTCGAGGAGGCCCGTAGGGGTGCTCAGGGGATTCTTTTTGGGGTCTTCGCAGAACTGCCGAAGCCCCGGGGGACGTCCTTGACGTCCGGGTCGCAGGGGATGACGTAATACTGCTTCTTCTGGAGGTCTTCCCAGGAGATGAGCTTTTCCACGCCCGATCCCTCAAAGAAAAGCTTCTGCTTTTCCTCATCGGTCTTCCCGTGGGTGTATTCCTGCCACAACCCCAGCTTTTCGGCAATCCTGGCGACGATATCGAAGTCGCTGAGCGACTCTCCCACCGGATCGACACAATGGTTTTCCAAAAAGACGGAGACGAAGACGCCGCTGCCGAGATCGTTGCCGATATCGAGCACTTCGAACCGCGTAGCGACGGGGAGGATGATATCCGCCATGAGGCAGTCGTTCTCGAGCCAGGGATGCTGCGCCACGATGCACTCGATGGAAGGCTTTTGCAGGGCCTCGATGTACTTGTTGGAGTCGTTCCAACAGGTGATCCAGCAGGGGGTGTCGGTCCAGATCATGTGGATTTCTGAGCAGCCTTCGGCCGGGTAGGTGTGCCTGGTGAATTGCTGCTCCGCCGATTCCAGGAAACCGTGCAGCCCCCACCAACTGATGGGGGGGTTCAGGATGGCGTCGTGCATCAGGCATTTGGGGATGGCCTGCTTCGGCGGATTCGGCGTGAGTTGCAGCAGCTTGACCAGTTCCGCATGATTGCCCGAGTATACCGGCACGACCTCTCTGGGGTTCATGGAACGCGCGGGACGCACCTGCTCCGTGAACATCGCCAGTTTCGGTTTGATCTTGCCCTCGTAAGGGAGGGGGTAGTGACGGGTGAAGAGGTCCCATTCAATCATCTTCGCCTGGTGAACACCGGGCTTGCCGAGGCCCTGCATACCGAGGAGCATTGCCTCGAGACGGGCCGGCTCGGAGGAGTAGGGGCCCCTGATGCCCGGTCCGCCGTTGCCGTGGATAAGGCTCGTCGCCTTGTTCGCCCAATCTCTCGCCAGGGCCTTGATGGTCCACTCGGCCACGCCGCACTTCTCTGAAGCCCAGGCAGGAGTTTTTGGCACGCCGTCCTCTTTGCCGAGGACGTACGCCTCGAACTTCTCGAAGCCATAGGAGTGAGCGGCGATATACTCTTTGTCGTAGGTCCCTTCGGTCATCCAGATATAGGCGATTGCCAGATGGAGGGCCGCATCGGTGTTCGGCAGGATGGGTATCCACTTGTCCGCGTGGACGGCCGCCCCGTAGTTGAGATCGGGGCAGATATAGATCGACTTCAGACCGACCTCGGTGAGCCAGTAGCAGAGGCGGCTCGCCATCATGCCGTTAATGGCGTGGGGCGTTGTCTCCGGGTCGCAGCCCCAGAAGAGGAGCAGCTCTCCGTGCTCGGCGATATCCGGGTAGAGGTTCCCGGCGGGCGTCATCTCGCCCACGGGCTCGCAGCCCCAAACGTGCTTGGCGCCCCAGTTTTGTCCTTCCCAACTGTCGAGGTTGCGCATCTGGATGGTGTAGCCGCCGAGCAGCGAGAGGAGCCTGTTGTTGCAGCCGTGACTTGAGCTGATATGTTTGCTCTCGCCGTGCATGTCGGCCTGGGAGAGCACTGCTTCAGGCCCGTAGGTCGTGCCGACCCGCTTCAATTCGGAGGCCACCAGTTCGACCGCCTCATCCCAGGAGATGCGTACGTAGCCGCTCTTGCCCCTGTTCTGCGTGTTCCGCTCGCCGTTCGGATCCCAATCGACCCGCTTCAGGGGATAGCGCACCCGGTTCTTCGAGTAGACCCGTTTCTTGTAGGATTGCCCAATGGGGCCGACGACGCCGTGCATGGGCGGCTCAAAAGCCTTTCCTCTTACCTCTATCTTCCAGGGGTTGAATTCCTCTTTCTCATAATTCATCTCGTAGTCCAACGGCCTGATTCGCGTAATCTTGCCGTCTTTCACGTCTACCAGCGTAGGCGGACCGGAATCTCCCGGTCCCATGAGACCTGAGCCCCTGATAACCTGTTTCTCCGCGCCGATGTCGATGTTCTTCTTCTTAGAGCTCATAAACGCACTACCTCCTCTCACGATCCAGATGCCGAATGCCCCTTTCCCGTCATTGAAGGGGGCAAAGTCCCCTTTGCAGGCCCTGGCTAAGGCCGGTCTTTAAAGGGATGGTCGCGCGAAGGCAAGCGACTGAAACAGTCGCAACCGGCGGCCGCCGGCGTCCGGGGCGCCTTTCCCCTCGAAAAAATGAAAAAGTGCCTTCTCATGAGACTGCGAAACTTTATCGCTATTCTATGAGCCACCCGGAAAGCGACACGCCCGTCGCCGGGTCGTACTTCCTGTTGAACGCTTCCGGATAATCTCTCCGCCAGCCTGCCATCTCTTCGTCGGTCACCTTCGCCACCTCCACCAGGAAGCCGCTTACCACCATGCCCGTGGCTTTCTTGGACGTTACTTTGTGAGGCGTGATCGTATTGATGGCGCCGCCCCGATCGAGCTTGCCGGGGATGATCGGGTCCCATCGGGAGCCGTGGTCCATGTAGGCCACCCGGGGGATGACGCGTTCCGTCACGTAGGCGCAGCCGAGCACGATGCCCCGCTCATTGTAAATCTTGACGATGTCCCCATGCTTGATCCCCCGGTCTTCGGCTTCCTTCGTATTGAGCCATATTGGCTCGTACATATAACCGTCATGACCCTTAATCTTCATGGTGGGGAACTCTCTGTTCCAGGTGACGTCGTCGCCCTGGGCGTGCATACGCCACCTCGGGTGGTTCGACATGCAGAGCAAAGGGTATTCCTTGGTCCTTTCGCTGCTCAGGCGCTCGTCGTGGCTCTCCCCCTTTTCGATCCAGTGCGCGACGGGCGGCCGCTCGGGGTCGTCGGGGAAGTGCTTCTCCAATGCCGAGGAGGAATATTCGAGCAGACCCGTGGGCGTGCTCAAGGGATTCTTTTTGGGGTCTTCGTAGAACTGCCGAAGCCCGGGCGGCACATCTTTCTCATTGGGGTCGCAGGGGATCACATAATATTGTTTCTTTTGGATCTCTTCCCAGGAGATTAACTGGTCGACCCCGGAACCGTCGAAGAAGAGCTTTACTTTTTGCTCATCCGTCAGACCGTGGGTGTACTGTTGCCAGAGGCCGAGCTTTCCGGCAATCTTGGCGACAATATCGAAATCGCTGAGCGATTCGCCCACGGGCTCGATGCAGTCGTTTTCCAAAAAGACGGAGACGAAGATACCGCTGCCGAGATCGTTGCCGATATCGAGCATTTCGAACCTGGTGCTCGCGGGAAGGACGATGTCCGCCATGAGACAGTCGTTTTCCAGCCAGGGATGTTGCGCCACGATGCATTCGATGGATGGCTTCTGCAGGGCCTCGATGTACTTGTTGGAGTCGTTCCAGCAGGTGATCCAGCAAGGGGAATCGGTCCAGATCATGTGGACCTCGGAGCACCCCTCGGCCGGGTAGGTATACCTGGTAAATTGGTTCTTCGCCGGTTCCAGGAAGGCATGCAGACCCCACCAACTGATAGGCGGATCGAGGATGGCGTCATGAATCAGGCACTTCGGGATCACCTGCTTGGGAGGGCTTCCCGCCGGGGTGAGCAGCTCCAGCATTCCCGGATGGTTGCCCGCATAGTGGCGATAGACAACCTTGCGGTCCATTTCGCCCACGGGACGAACCTGTTCGGAAAGAATGGGGAGCATCGGCTTGATCGTGCCCCGGTAGGGGAGGGGGTAGTGGTCTCCCCACAATTGCCATTCAATCATCTTCGCCTGGTGAACACCGGGCTTGCCGAGGCCCTGCATACCGAGGAGCATTGCCTCGAGACGGGCCGGCTCGGAGGAGTAGGGGCCCCTGATGCCCGGTCCGCCGTTGCCGTGGATAAGGCTCGTCGCTTTGTTCGCCCAATCTCTCGCCAGGGCCTTGATGGTCCACTCGGCCACGCCGCACTTCTCTGAAGCCCAGGCAGGAGTTTTTGGCACGCCGTCCTCTTTGCCGAGGACGTACGCCTCGAACTTCTCGAAGCCGTAGGAGTGTGCGGCGATATACTCTTTGTCGTAGGTTCCTTCGATAAGCCAGACGTAGGCAATAGCCAGATGGAGGGCCGCATCGGTGTTCGGCAGGATGGGTATCCACTTGTCGGCGTGGATTGCCGCGCCATAGTTGAGGTCGGGGCAGACGTAAACGGATTTCAGGCCGATCTCCGTGAGCCAGTAACAGAGACGGCTCGCCATCATGCCGTTGATCGGATACGCGGTCGTCTCAGGGTCGCAGCCCCAGAAGAGGAGCAGCTCGCCGTGCTCGGCGATATCCGGGTAGAGGTTCCCGGCGGGCATCATCTCGCCCACGGGCTCGCAGCCCCAAACGTGCTTGGCGCCCCAGTTTTGTCCTTCCCAACTGTCGAGGTTCCGCATCTGGATGGTGTAGCCGCCGAGCAGGGAAAGGAGCCTGTTGGCGGAGCCGTGACTTGAGCTGATATGTTTGCTCTCGCCGTGCATGTCGGCCTGGGAGAGCACTGCTTCAGGCCCGTAGGTTGTGCCGACCCGCTTCAACTCGGCGGCAACCAACTCCGCGGCTTCGTCCCAGGAGATGCGCACATAGCCGCTCTTGCCCCTGTTTTGCGTGTTCCGCTCGCCGTTCGGATCCCAGTCGACCCGCTTCAGGGGATAGCGCACCCGGTTCTTCGAGTAGACGCGTTTCTTGTACGCCTGTGCGATGGGGCCGAGCACCCCGTGAAGCGGAGGCTCGAAAACTTTACCTCTGCTCTCTATCTTCCAGGCGTTGAACTCCTCCTTGTCGTAATTCATCTCATAGTCCAGGGGTCTGATTCTCGTGATCTTGCCGTCCTTCACGTCTACCAACGTGGGGACGCTCGAATCCCCCGGGCCTATCAGGCCCGAGCCCCTGATGACTTGCTTGTCGACGCCGAAATCGTTCTTCTTAGAGCCCATTAGAGAAAGCCTCCTCTCCCGGAGAGGCGGTCGCGGACGCCCGAGAAGGGCAGGGCGTGTATGGCCGCCGAACCGCGTTCTGCATACAGGAACACCCACCCAATTAAACTCTTCAGCCGTGAGATTGTCAAGAATTTCATAGCGTTATATACACCAGTATACGCCAACCTTATGCGCTCCCCCCACTATTTCGTTCCTCAGGGGCCGTTTTGCCGCGAATTTCCTGAGAAACCCTCACTCCCTCCGCCGGGCGTTTGCGCCCTCTGCACGCTCTTTCATATAAAGAGCGGATAGGCTACACTATTGTCATGGGAAAATTCACTTTCGGTCCCGTTCCTTCGCGACGCCTCGGGTTCGACCTCGGCGTCGATATCATCCCCCGCAAATGCTGCACCTTCGATTGCATCTACTGCCAGGTGGGCAAGACAACGCAGAAAGACGTCGAGCGCCGCAGCTTCTCCGACCCGGACGCTA
This sequence comes from uncultured delta proteobacterium, assembly GCA_963816715.1. Taxonomy (GTDB): domain Bacteria; phylum Desulfobacterota; class Syntrophorhabdia; order Syntrophorhabdales; family WCHB1-27; genus BOG-1155. The sequence continues at coordinate 28,324 of CAWFMJ010000036.1, read as the reverse complement.
TCGTCAAAGAAATTCTCGAAAAGGCAGAAGAGGGAAAACAGATCAACTACATCACGCTCTCCGGTTCCGGGGAGCCGACCCTGTGCGCCGACATAGGATTGATCATTCGAGCTATCAAGCGAAAGACTTCGATCCCTGTTGCGGTGATTACGAATGGGTCCCTCCTTTTCAGGGACGACGTGGCCGCCGACATCGATCCTGCCGATCTGGTGCTCCCGTCGCTTGACGCGCCGGACGAGGCCGTCTTTCAGCGGATCAACCGTCCTCACCCCGCGCTTTCGTTCGCCCGGACAGTGGAAGGCCTCAAGACCTTCCGCCGCCTCTTCAAGGGTAAGATCTGGCTCGAGATAATGTTGATAAAGAACATCAACGACGGCGTGGAACAATTGGCAATGTTTAGGGAAATCATTAGTGGAATTGATGCCGACAAGGTGCAGTTGAACACTGTTGCCCGCCCGCCGCTGGAACAATCGGCCCGACGCCTCGACGGCGAGGAGCTTCTTTCCGCTGCTGCGGCCATTGGCAACGGGTGCGAGATCATCCCTGCCTTCGAGCGAAGGACCGGCGCCCAAAAGGGGCAAGCGTGGAGAGGTTCCGTTCTCGCGACCCTCAGGAGGAGGTCTTTGAGCCTCGACGACATAGTGCGCACGACGGGCGTATCTCCGGAGCAGGCAAAAGTCGGGCTGGACCGGCTCATAGAGGAAGGCGAGGCAAGACGGATTCAGTTCGGCGACAAGGAGTTTTACGCGGCCGCGGACAAACCCGAGTAGAGTGAGCGCCCCGGGCGCTTCGGCCAGGCTCGATGAAAGTCCCGGATTCTTGTTGACAAGAACACTCTCGTAAAATTATCATAAATCTTCACGTCAAGGCGGGGTAGGGCGTGCGCTCTCTTCCTGAACCATCGAATCGCAGACAGGCTGTTCTTTCGGAGGTTTTCGTGAGCCGCCGGCAAGGCGGGGCTGTCTGAGCCGGCGTGAAATCAATTCCGTTTGAATACAGGCGCCGCAACGAGGTCCGACGGGGCTCCGGCTCCGATAATCACAGGGGGTTTCATGAAAATTCAACGGGCGGTAATAAGCGTTTCAAACAAGACGGGGCTCGCCGAGTTCGCGCCCTTCTTAAAAAGTTGCCAGATTGAGCTGATCTCTACGGGGGGCACGAAGAAATACCTCGACGAACTGAAGGTGAATCCCAAAGAGATAAGCGAACACACGGGCTTCCCGGAAATCATGGACGGCAGGGTGAAAACGCTCCATCCCATGGTGCACGGCGGCATCCTGAACATCAGGGAGAAGGCCGAGCACCAGGAGGCCATGAAGGCCCTGGGCATCAAGAATATCGACATGATCGTGGTGAACCTCTATCCTTTTAAAGAGGTGGTGGCAAAAGGGTGCACGTTTGACGAGGCCATCGAAAACATCGACATCGGCGGTCCTTCCATGATACGCGCCGCCGCCAAGAATTTCAAATATGTGACCGTGGTGGTCGACCCGGAGGACTATCCGAAAGTAATGGAGGACATGAAGGCGCACAATGGGGAGACGAGTGAAGAGCTTCGCTTTTTTCTGGCGAGAAAAGTTTTCTTCATGACTTCCGATTACGACAGGGCCATTTACGACTACCTTTCAAAGACGCGTTCGTGAAGCGAGGGAAAGATGCGAGTTCTCGTCATAGGCAGCGGCGGCAGGGAGCACGCCCTGGTTTGGAAGCTCTCCCAATCCCCGAAGATTGACGCCCTGTTTTGCGCCCCCGGCAACGGCGGCATAGCCGCGACGGCTGCCTGCGTCGATATCGGGCCGACCGATACGGAAGGCGTCTCCGCGTTCGTGCGGAGAGAGCGGATCGACCTCGTGGTCGTAGGGCCGGAAGGCTCGCTGGCCGCCGGTCTGGTCGACAGGCTCGAAGGGAAGGGCGTTCGCGTTTTCGGTCCCTGCCAGGCAGGCTCGCGGATCGAGACGAGCAAGGTTTTCTCGAAGGTGCTGATGGAAAAGTATGGCATCCCCACTGCGCCTTTCCGGATTTTCGATGCTTTCGAACCGGCCCTCGAGCACATAAGGGGGCTGACGCCGCCTTATGTGGTAAAGGCGGACGGCTTGGCCGCAGGGAAGGGGGCTTACGTCGTCGATTCCCCCGATGCGGGAGAAAGGGCGCTCAAGGAGTTGCTTGTCGAAAAGGTCCACGGAGATGCGGGGAAACAGGTGATCGTGGAGGACTTTCTTTCCGGGATCGAGACTTCTTATCTCGTTTTCTCCGACGGGTCGTCTATCGCGCGCATGCTTCCTTCCCAAGACCACAAGGCGCTTCTCGACGGCGACAAGGGGCCGAATACGGGAGGCATGGGGGCGTATGCGCCCGTGCCTTTTGTGACGTCGAAAATGGAAGAGGACTTTGACGAAGGGATAATGAGGAAAACCATCGACGCGTTGCGTGCGGAAGGGATCGCCTATAAGGGCGTGCTCTACGGCGGCCTCATGCTGAGCGGAGGGCTGCCCTATGTCCTCGAGTTCAACGCCCGCTTCGGCGACCCCGAAACGCAACCCATACTCTTCAAAATGGAGAGCGATTTGCTTCCCATCGTTGCCGGGTGTTCGGAAGGCAATGTCGCAAAAGCGGGGCCGATCGTCTGGAAAGAGGGCGTTGCCGTCTGTGTGGTCGTAGCGTCCGGAGGGTACCCGGAGCGGCCCGAGAAGGGGAAGCTTATCAAGGGTCTGAGCGACCTGGAGGGACAAAAGGACGTGATGGTTTTTCACGCCGGCACGAAGCGTGTGGGGAGCGACTACTATACCTCCGGCGGCCGAGTGCTGGGAGTCACGGCTTTGGGCGGGACCTACCGGGAGGCAATAGCGAAGGCTTACGAGGCGGTGTCTCACCTGGAGTTTGAAGGCATGTACTATCGGAAGGACATAGGGCGCAAGGCGGTGCAGGACTAGCGGTCAATTTGCGTCCCCACGATCCTGAGCATCATACTAAGGAACAATAAGGAAGGAGAAGGACATGGCGAAGAACTACGACATTGGCGTGCTGCCAGGGGATGGGACAGGCCCGGAAGTGGTGGCGGAAGGCATAAAGGTGCTTGACGCGGCCTCGAAGAAATTCGGGTTCCAGCTCCACTACACCTATTATGACCTGGGAGGCGAGAGGTACCTGAAGACAGGGGAGACCCTTCCCGACTCGGTTCTCTCCGAGTTGAGAAGCCAGAAGGCGCTTTTCCTCGGCGCAATAGGTCATCCCGCGGTTAAGCCGGGCATACTGGAAAAGGAAGTGCTCCTGCGCATCCGCTTCGAGCTCGATCAATACATCAACCTGAGACCGGTAAAGCTTTACGAGGGCGTCGAGACGCCGCTCAAGGACAAGGGGCCCGCCGACATAGACTTTGTGGTGATAAGAGAGAATACCGAGGGCCTCTATGCAGGCGCAGGCGGTTTCCTCAAGAAAGGCACGCCCGACGAGGTGGCCACGCAGGAATCGGTGAACACGCGAAAGGGTGTAGAGAGGTGCCTGCGCTATGCCTTTGAGACGGCCAAAAAGCGGAACAAAATGAACAAGCTGACGCTTTGCGGAAAGACGAACGTGCTCACCTATGCTTTCAATCTGTGGGAGCGGGCTTTTTATGAAGTCGCGAAAGACTACCCAACAGTGAAAACGGATTACGCGCACGTCGACGCCACCTGTATGTGGATGGTGAAGAACCCTGAATGGTTTGACGTCATCGTGACGGACAACCTGTTCGGCGACATCATTACCGATCTGGGCGCCATGATCCAGGGGGGCATGGGGGTGGCCTGCGGCGGCAACGTAAACCCGCAAGGCGTTTCCATGTTTGAGCCGATAGGCGGCTCAGCGCCGAAATATACCGGTAAGAACGTCATTAATCCGATTGCCGCAATTCTTGCCGGGGCTATGATGCTGGACACCCTGGGCGAGACGGAAGCAGCCGCCGCGATCGACGCAGCGGTCTCGCGGGCCCTCAAGAACGACCTGAAATCGGCCGACGCCGGTAAAATGGGAATGGGTACAAGGGAACTGGGCGATCTGATAACCCGCTATCTCGGCTGAAGAAGAGAGTTTGTCCGGTTTCTCGAGTTTGTTGAGTTTGCAACCCGAGAAACCGGACAAACTCGATAAACCAAAAAACCAACACCTTATAAAGGTCTGACCATTTCCGCTCGCTGAAGCGGCAGGGGATTATTCTACGCCACCTGATCTGAGGAGGACGGCGGCTGCTCCTTCATCTCCTTGAGCTTTTTGCTCAGGGTGTTGCGGTTGATGCCGAGGAGCTTTGAGGCCTGGGAAATATTGCCGCCGGTCATCTTCATGGCCGTGGAGATGAAGATCCGCTCCATCATGGTTTGAACACTCAGTAATACATTGTCATCCTCATGCATCTTCGAGGCGAGGAGCTTCTCGACGATGCCCTCAAGTTTCCCCTCGACCTGCCTGTAGAGGCGGTTAATGTCCGTCGCACTGATGACGCTTCCCTGATCTTTCATATGGCCTCAACCGTGGGGGGCTGCGGCGCCCCGTTGGAGCCGCCAGGCCCCGTGCCCGCGTTAGGGCTGTCCTTTAAAAGCGCGTCGTGGAGGTATCGGCATCGTTCTGTACGGTCGCCGGCAAAGGCGACTCCCGAATCTGCCTGTCTTGATCCAAGGGTATGCTGCCTTTGGGCCCGCGAACACCCCGCGATTCGCAGGCGGCTCATCCCGGCGGGGCGGGTACGGCCGGGGAGAAGCTTTGCCGCCGGGCCTTTTTCCGAATGCCGGAACATCTGGTGGTTCTGATAAGGAATATTATGTTAACTCACGACTCTTTATCAATTTGAAGATTTCTTCTATTTTTCTATCCCGAATAGAGTACTTGACCTTTGCCCCGCAGCGTTCGTGCTGTACGATGCCCTTCACACGAAGCAGCGAGAGGTGTTGGGACACGGTGGCCTGCGGAAGATCCAGACAAGTCCATATATTGCTCACACATTGATCGTGGTCGAGGAGCTTTTCGATGATCTTGATCCTTATGGGGTGGCCGATGGTTTTAAGGATATCGGCCCATCGAGCATAGGTGTTGTTTTCCATCGCAGTACTATGTTATCGAAAAGCATGGGACCGTGTCAATGAAAATATCCCCGGAGTTTCTGGAAACAATCATGTCAACCCGTAACTGCGCGATGTAAATATCCGAGACTTAACTGCCCTATTGCGCGTACGTCTGTCGCCGATGCCGGGCGGGAAGCTGGCCGGGCAGGCGGTCTGAAGCGATGGAGGTGCAACACGGCAGCTAGGCCGTTTGCTTTTCCTGTGTCGCCATCATCCAATAATACCGCCGAATGTGTCTCTGAAGCAAGCTTTTAGCGGCAGTTGAGTCTTGTCTCTCGATAGCGGCGGAAATGTCGCACAGCTCCTGATAAATGCCGCCCAGGATGGCCCCGTCCCGGGGCAGCAGCCGGTCGAAAGAGGCGCGCACGGTTGCGTAAATGCCGCCGAGGACGGCCTCGTAGACCTTGTTGCCTGCCATCCGGGCTAAAGCAAGATGGAAGTCCCCGTCCAGTTCGAGGACCCTATCTCTGGGCGAGTCGGAGTGCGAGAGACACGCCTGGATAGAGACGAGGATTTCACGGAGCTGCTCCACGCCGTTCGTGTTGGCCCGTTCTGCGGCCCTGGCGGCAACGAGGCCTTCGATTTCTTCACGGAATTCCTCCAGGTCGCGCATCGTGGTCATTTGATGCCTGAGGAGGATGGAAAGGGCCTGAGCGAGAGTGTCCGGCGCGGGCGCGCAGACGAAAGCGCCGCCTTTCGCACCCGTTTTGATGGCGATGAACCCCTTTTGCTCCAGGCCCCGAAGGGCTTCCCGCAATGTTCCGCGGCTTACCTTGAAGGTCTCCTCAAGGGCTCGTTCGCTGGGAAGCTTGTCGCCTTCTTTGAGACTTCCGCTTAAGATGGCCTCTTCAATTTGGGCCATTATTTCCTCGAAGGTTCTGTTTTGCCTCGCTTCTTTAAACAAAGATCACCATATGGTAGAATCATTATAATGGTTTGACCATTACCCGTCAAGGCAATAATGTGCAAGCTTGGGCGCGCTCCTATACGCGGGCTTTCCGTACGGGTGGTTTTGGTTTTGGCGTCGCCTGCTGCGCCTGTTGGCGAAGAAACCTTTTGATCTCCAGCGGGTCGATGTGGATCCAGCGGCCCGGCTTCAACGCTCCCAGGGCGACGCCGTCGATGCGGACCCTGCGGAGTCTGAGAACGTCGTGGGAGAGCGCTTCGACCACCTTCCTGATGTGATGGTATTTGCCCTCCGTGACGGTCACGCGATACCAGCTATTCTTGTCCGTTCTTTTGATGGGCGCGATGCTTTTGAAGCGGTAGAGATGGCCGTGTTCGAGCCGGAAGCCGCGAAGCGCACGATTCATGTCCTCCGGCGTGAGGGCGCCCGACACCTTTATCTGATACTCCTTTTCCACCTCATACCGGGGATGGGTGATCAGGTTGGCAAAAGCGCCGTCATTCGTGAAAATCATCAGACCTTCAGAGTGGAAGTCCAGCCGGCCCACCGGGAAGAGCGGCATGTCGAGTTGTATGAGCTGCCGGGCCAGGGGGCGGTTTTTGCCCTCGACGTCTGCGAGATCCGACAGGTACCCGGGGGGCTTGTTCAGGGCCACGTAGCAGGGGGCTGCGGGCGTTCTTACGGGCTGATTGTCGAGCAGTACGAGGTCCCGGGCGCTGTCGATCGGGTGAGCGGGGTCGGCAGTCGTTGCGCCGTTCACCTTCACCCTGCCCGATCGTATGACCTCCTCGCACTTTCGGCGTGAGGCGACGCCGCTTCGGGCAAGGAATTTTGAGAGTCTTTCGGTTGCCATGAGTGCATGCTCCTTGCCCGCAGGCGGGCTTGTTATCCTGAAAGAAGCGGAAAAAACAAGTGGATAAGCTCATTGCCGTAAACTGCACGAACAAACAGGTAAATAACCGCGCCTAGGGAAAGAAACGGGCCGAAGGGAAGCACGTAGCTCATGTCTTTCCTCTTTATCAGTATAAGAGAAATGCCGACGACTGCGCCGGCGAAGGAGCCGAGGACCAGCGCGAACAGCACTCCCTCTATGCCGCAAAAAGCGCCTATCATGCCGAGAAGCTTTATGTCCCCGCCGCCCATGCCCTCCCTCTTCCGCAGCAGTTCGTAGGACGTCGCCACTGCATAGAGCACGCCGCCTCCTAAGAGGGCGCCGCACAGAGAGGTGGCGAGGCGTTCGAGAATGACGGGCATGTCGCGGAACAGGCCGACGGTGGCAAGCAGGCCGCCCAAAGAGTCGGGAGAGCCGAAGGAGGGCCTGGCGAAAGAAAGGGCAAGCCCCAGGATGAGACCTCCGAGACTCAGTATATCGGGAATGATAAAATGGTCGAGGTCGATGAAGGACATGGCGATGAGGAGACAGATGAAAGCAAGGCTTATCGGCAGCTCAACGGAAAGTCCCAGGACGCTGGAAAAAAGCACGAACAACGCCGCGGTGAGGAACTCCACCAGCGGATACCGGAATGAAATGACACAGCCGCATTTCCTGCATTTGCCCCTCAGGAGGAAATAACTGACTAGGGGGATGTTGTCATAGCAGGCAATGGGGGCCCCGCACGCGGGACATCGGGAGCCGGGCGTTACGATCGAATGGCCCTCCGGGATGCGGTGGATGCAGACATTGAGGAAGCTGCCGATAATGGCGCCGAGGACGAAGAAGAGCGCATCAACGACGGCGGGAGATGAGAGTATCGCGTCCGTTTCAGTCATAGATCACTCATAGATGCTAAGACAACCGATGGCGACAGCGCAAGTGAAAAGTGGGAACATCTCTTCCGTGTACCACATTGAGTACACAGTCCTCCCCTACTCCCCGTTTTATGCTCTGCATTCCCTTGACAACGGTCTGCCGCTTCGGTTAAGCTATTCGATATTGAGGGCCCATAGCTCAGTTGGTAGAGCCACCGGCTCATAACCGGTAGGCCCCTGGTTCGAGGCCAGGTGGGCCCATATTGAGAATCGGGGATGGCGGCAAAAACGTCGATAAACATATAGCAAATGAACGAAAGGGGTGAGCAGAAATGCCACCCCTTTCGAATTTTAGGAGGCAGCCCATTGAACGAGGATTTATTAACCCTTTGCCAGGTCCAGAAAATAGACACGGAAATCTTCGGCAATGAGAAGAAAAGGACCTTGGGGCCTCAGAGAATCGAGGAGATGGAGAGAGAGGTCGCTCAAACGAAGGAGAGGCTGACAAAGGAAAAAGAGATCATCGAGGAGTTGGAGAAGGAAAGAAGAAAGAAAGAGCAGGAGCTTGAAACAGAGAAAGCGCAGATCAAAAAGGTGGAGGCAAAGCTCCACGAAGTGAAGACGAACAAAGAGTATCAGGCCATCCTGAAAGAGACGGAAGCGGCGAAGGCAGGGAACGACAAGACCGAGGAGGATATCATCTCTCTGATGGAGCGGACCGAGGAACTGAAAAAGGATTTTCAGTCGGGAACGAAAACCCTGGGCAAGAGAGAAAAAGAGGTTCAGGAAGAAACCCGCCAGCTCGAAAAGGAGATGGAAGAAGTTGACGCCGTGGTGACAAAGCTCAGGCGCGACAGGGAGAGACTGCTGGCCGGCGTGAGCCCGGACCTGAAGGAACGATACAATGTTCTCATCGAAAAGAGAGGCGGTGTCGCCGTTGTCAACGTCAAGAATGGGACGTGTCTCGGGTGTTTCATGAATATCCCGCCTCAGCTTTTTATCGAGGTAATGAAGAAAACCGAGGCCCTTACCTGCCCGAGTTGCAACAGAATCCTCTGCTACGAAGAAGAAGAATGAAAGAATGGCATATCTACGTCGACGGGGCTTCCCAGGGCAACCCCGGCTTCGCCGGCGCCGGCATGGTCGCTTTTGACGAAGACGGGCATGAAATGTGGAGAGAGAGCGTCCATCTGGGCCGGATGACCAACAACATGGCGGAATATGAGGCCTTGATCAGAGCGCTCCGCAAAGTGGGGGATCCGGAGGGGCGACCGGTTCATCTTTACACCGATTCTCAGCTCGTGGCGTATCAAATCCTCGGAAAATACCGGATCAAGAATGAAGGGTTGAAGCCTTATCTCCAGGAGGCGCTTCGCCTCATGAAACGCCTTCCGCATGTAGCGGTGAAGTATATCCCCAGGGAAGGAAACAAGCTTGCGGACAAGCTTGCGAAAGATGGAGCAGAAAAAAGGGGTAGACGCATGGTCGCGGGAGCCGATCCCGAGGAAAGTCCGGGCATCGAAGGGCAGGATGGTCTCTAACGGGGACTGGGAGCAATCCTAAGGAAAGTGCAACAGAAAACATACCGCCCTCCCCTCTCGGGGATGGTAAGGGTGAAATGGCGGGGTAAGAGCCCACCAGCATTCAGGCGACTGAATGGCTTTGCAAACCCCATCCGATGCAAGGCCAAAAGGGGGATCGTCGAAAGACGGTGAGGATGGCCCATCCTTTAACCCAGGTAGGCCGCACGAGGCTCGGCCAACGCGTCGAGCCCAGAAGAGAAATGACCATGGGCCTTACTTTAGGCAACAGAACCCGGCTTATAGTCTACCCCTTTTCTTTTTTTGTTTTATGAAATATGGAAATGATTCCTGCGCAGTAAGGTTCCGCGCAGATGGCAAATACGAACTCTTGTAAAGAGAAGGGCCAGGATGATGGAGGTGTCACCCCGGCCCTTGATTGTGTTGCGGGTTGGAGCGCTAGGACGTCCCCGGCATCACGGCAGCTTTCCGCTTGCTTTTGTCTTCTGGAGGACTTCCAACTTCTCTACGCCGTACTGTGCATCAAGTTCGGGGGCCACGACCTCCCAGAAGAAGATGATTGTCTTGATCTTGAGCTTGCCCTTATCGTCCAAGGTCAAATCATACCGGACAAGATAATGTTTCCTCAACAGCACCCTGTTCGTCTTCGACTCGAAGAGCGTTGCCTTGATCAGGGCGCTTGTCGCCATCCTTCTTTCGTCTACCGTAATATCTTCGCCGTCGAGGGTCTCGTAAGTGGATGGATGGTCGGTGAAGGTGCGGTAAAAATCGTCGCGACTGGTCAAGGCGTTTTCCGGTCCTCCAAAGGCTGCGATGTAGGGGACGAAGCGCACGTCCGGCGTATAATAATCGTCCAGCTTGTGGACCGTTTCGGTGCTTTGGGCGTAGGTGTTGTACGTGTCGAAGTAGTCCTTCATGAATTTGATGATCTCTTCATATGTCGGTTTCACCTTTGCCCCCTTCGGATTTTATCGAGAGGGCCGGGACGGCCCAACTCTTTCTTTCGCTAGACGATATTCATCGCTGCGGCAAAAGCCGTATTCGTCGCGTTGTACAGAGTTCCTTGCTTCGTCGCGCAGTCGCCGATCACGACGCAGTCGACGGCGGCATCCCTGAACGGCGCGGCAGATGCCAGATTCTGCGTTACGCCCAAAGAGAGGACGAGAGAATCGCACTCCATCTCGGATTGTTTCCCTGCGGCGTCTTCGACCAGGATGCCCTTTTGTGTCGCGTCCACCAGCTTTGTCTCCAACCGAAATGCGACGCCCGCCTTTTCCAGCAAGTCGAGTAACGCGTACCTGTTGATCTTGGTGCACCCCCGGCAGATTCCATCCTCCTTCACAACGTCTATGACCGTAACCTTTTTCCCGGTCTTAGCCAGACTGAGCGCCGCCTCGCAACCGGTCATCCCGGCGCCCGCAATGACGACGTTGTTCCCCACCTTCGCACGACCTTCTTCCACGTCGCCGACCCAAGCAATCTTGCCGGGATGTGAGGCCGCAAACCCGGGAATCACGGGAGAAGAGCCGATGGCGACGATGATTGTCTCAAAACCCTCCGCCTTTATCATCTCCGGGGTCGCTTCCACGGGCATTCGCACTTTGATGCGGCCGTCCCGTAAGGTCTCGCTTATGGACCATTCCAGGTACTTCCTCAGATCCTCCTTAAAGTTCGCCGTTGCTCCCACGCTCAGCATGCCCCCAAGTCTATTCTTCTCAAAGAGCGTGACGTCGTGTCCTCTTTTGGCGGCCACCCTGGCCGCCTCCATTCCCGCCGGACCCCCGCCGATCACCGCGACCTTTTGCGCCCTTTCAGGGGCGGGGTAATTCATGTACTGCACTTCTTTGCACTCTTCGGGGTTTACCGAACAATAAGGCGGCAGGAAGAAGTTGTGACTCCGGTTGATGCAGTGGTTGCAGCGTATGCAGGGGCGTATCCGATCGGCCTGGCCTCTCCGAGCTTTGTTGGGAAGGTCTCTGTCGGCCGTAATGGCGCGCGCTATCGCGACCACGTCGACAAGACCCGAACCGATAGCCGTCTCGGCCTGATCGAGGGTTACGGCGCCGACAACGGCGACAGGGATATGAAGCTCCCTCTTGAGCCTGGCCGCCGCTTCGATATTGATCCCGTGATCCAGATAGGCGGCCGGGAAGACATGCGGGCCGAGCCGGTGAATGCCGAGCTGACCCTTGGAAACGTGAAGCATGTCGATCTTGTCCTCAATGACCTTCACGAACTCGATGATCTCATCGAAGCCGGGAGACTCGGGCGTCATGTCCGTCCAACTGATCCGGTATTCGATGGCGAGTTCGTTTCCTATTTTTGCGCGGATTGCATCCAGGCACTCCACGGTGAAACGCATCCGGTTCTCAAACGTATCGACGCCGTATTCGTCGTGCCGCTCGTTCCACTCCTTCGAAAAGAACGCGGCGGGGATGAACGCGTGGGCGCCGTGGAAGAGAACAGAATCGGCGCCCGCTTTCATGACCCGTTCCGCTGCAAGAGCATACTCCTCGATAAGCTCCCTTATGTCGTCGAGGTTAAGACTCGCCGGGTCGATTTCGACCTGCTTCGCGCCGCTCTTGTCGCGTTCGTCGAAGTTGACCGCCGGTTCCTTATGCAAGGGGAAGAGTTCTATGCCCGCTTTGGCATCGTAGGCATGGATCATCTCAATAGTGCGGGAAAGCCAGTTGATGGCAATGTCGTTCCCCAGGGAAATGCAGTAGTCGGGTCCCGGAGGAAGAACCCTGTTGGTGATGCAGGTGCCGATGTTGACGAGCGCAGCGCCTCCCCGCGCCCTGGGCCGCGCCCATTCGGCCAGGGAAAGCTCCGCAAGGCCCCGGTCCGCGAGAAAAGTGCCGAGCGGGGCCGAGGTGATCCTGTTTTTCAGAAGCATGGGGCCGACCTGGATGGGGGTAAAAAGATGCGCATAGCTGTTGCTCATGTCGAAGTCCCTCCCTTGCGTGCGGCGAATGAAAGGTTCAGCCGCACCGTTCCCGCCCGTTTCGGTCTATTTTCCTATATACCTTAGCGCGTTTCTTCCCGCAATGCGACCGGAGTTTATGGCGAAGGCCGAAGACGTGCCGCTGCCCTCCCTGATGGGATAGCTGTCTCCCCACATGCCGCCGGCATCCATGCCGCCGGCGTAGAGGCCGGAAATGGCCTTTTCCTTTCTGTCCAACGCTTCCATTCGATGATTGATTTTGATGCCGCCCAGCGTCCCAAGAGAGATAGTGCGGCATTTGATCGCATAAAATCGGGGACCTCGCAAGGGCCTGAGGTATCTCGCGTTCTTGGCAAAGAGATCATCATGTCCTCTCTCGCAAAAAACATTGTATTCGGCCACTGTAGCAGCGAGGATCCCCGCATCCGTTCCCATTTGCCCCGCCAGCTTCGCGACGGAATCCGCGGCGCATACCTCCGGGCTCCCGGCCCTGAGAGCGGCGTCCATGTCCCGGTCGAAATTGACGGGCCGTGTTCCCGGAGGATAGAGCTGAGACATATTTCTCTCGATCCCCTCCGTTATCATACGCTCTTTGATGGAGTCGTCGAGGATGGTAAAGGTATATTCCTGCGCTCCGCGCGCGCTCACGTTGCCAGCCGCGGTGTCGTTGAACGCGATGCCTTCATTGCAAAACCGTTGCCCCCGGCAATCTACCCAGAGGTCGGGTTGCACCGCGGCGACTTGAAGGTGGGACAGCATGGGAAAATCGGGTCCCATGGGGCCTATCCTATACATTTCCACAAGGCCCATGCCTTCTTCCGCCGCCCCTGCCTCCCAGGCCATGCGTATGCCGTCTCCCGTTTTTTCCACGTTGCCGAGAGGAAAGAGATTGACATCGAGATCGAGGCCCGCGTATTTCTTGATCCACGCCCTATTGTTCGTGTAGCCCCCTGTGGCGATAATTGCCGCCCGGCACTCGATCGTCGTCTCGACGCCCTCTTCCTCCACGACGATGCCCGAAATCCGTCCGCCTTCCTTGAGAAGCCTCCGCCCCGCTGCGCCGGGCCGCACCTCGACGCCAAGGCGCTTCGCTGACGAGGCGAGGCGCTTAACTACTGCCTCGCCTGCCCCCTTCACCACGTGATAGGTCCATGGCGCGTCCGCCATCAGTCCGCTCACATTGAGAAACTCCACTCCCTGACGCTGAAGCCAGGCGATGGTGGGCGCCGATTCCTCGACATATGCCCTGACGATCCGAGCATCGGCCCGCCAATGACTGTATTCCATCAACGCCCGGAACGCTTCGTCCCGGCTGTAGGCGATGTACGCCTTCCGCTGCAACTCGCTCTCGACCGCGAAGGTTCCTTCAAAAAAGTTTGAGCTTCCGCCTAAAGAGCGCTGTTTCTCGAAGACCGCGACCGTCGCGCCGCCTTCCGCCGCCGTCACTGCCGCCGACAACCCACAGGCGCCGGCGCCGACTATCGCAACGTCAACAAATGTCCGCTCTTCGCTCATCATCCCCTCAATTCCCCGCCAGTCATTGCTGAAAAACGACGGAGTTTCCTTCTCACTTGTCCAGGGCTTTAAAATGGTCGTGTTTGCCGTGGGCTGCCTCCCGAACGCCCTTGTCTCTTCTCTGTTTGAAGAAGTTGAACTCCCCGGAGTCATAGACCCGGTTCGTCTGGAAGCTGTGCATGAGATAGTGGTCCACGAGGCCTCTGTCTATTCCCATGGTGGAGAACATCATTTCCCTCAAGACCTTGCCGAAGGCAATGCCGTCTTTCGGATAGAGGGCGAGGCCGCCGGCGACTCCCCGCACTTCCTCATCGAGCTTTTCCAGGGGCACGGCCCGGTTGACAAGATTGTACTCGGCCGCCTCCTTTCCCGTGATCATCCTGCCGCTGAGGCACAGGTCCATAGCCCTGGTGTAGCCGCAGCGGAGGACCATCATGGGCGATATCGTCATGCCGCCGAGCCCCAGCCTCTCCTCCACGTGGCCCATCTTGCAGTCCTCGCTGGAAATAATCAGATCGCAATGGAGAACGAGGGTGAAGGCGATCCCCAGGCAGTATTGATGGAGCTGAGCGACCGTGAGTTTTTTGCAGTACAGTATGCGCCGGTGGAAATCAAGGAAAAGGTTCCTGTCGAACTTCAGCTTGACCCGCTGGGGCACCTTCGGCGGCTTTTCCCCCGGTTTCGGCGGCTTCATGCCGTAGACGAAGCCCACCTGGTCGAGAGGAGCGCCCGCGCTGAAGCACTTGCCCGCTCCCCTGAAGACGATGACCTTCACGTCGTCGTCTTCTTCCGCTTCCGTGATCCCCGCCTCCCAATCAATGACAAGGTCCGGGGAAACGGAGTTGAGCTTCTCCGGCCTGTTCAGCGTGATGTAGGCAACCTGTCCTTCTTTTTCGTACAAGATCGTCTTGTAGCTCATAAAAACACGCCTCCTTTTTATCCGTATGAATTTTTCGTGGTCTTTAGGAACGCGGCGTCCTTAAAGCCGCCCCGCTGCGCAAAGCGGGATGATTGCGGAAAATGCAGCTCTGTCGAGAATCCTAGAGGCTTCCGGTGAGCCGTCCCTTGCTGAAGGCCCAGAAATCACGGATTGTCGCCTCGTAGTCCATTTTCCTTCCTTCTTTCTCTTCCCGCTCGGCCACCTTCTCGCGGTGAAACTGCTTCGCCTCCTCAGGGATAGGCAGATTGCCGAATTCCTTGTATCGTATGGCGCCGCGGCAATCCTTCACGCCGATCACCTCGTCCCGGACATGCCTGTTCGGGCTGAAGGAAGAATCGAGGACGCCGGCATTAGCCGCTTTGATGCAGCCCCTTATCACATCGCCGTCCCCCATTTCCAGGACCTTGTCGAGTATTGCCCGTATCTCCATTTCGGCGATTCGCTTCTCTTCATCGATCTCGTTCATGTGCAGATTGAGGCGCTGCCCCCTGATCACGCTGAAGAGCCAATTCGCCGACTCGTAGGTATCGGCGTGGGCTTTCTCCGTGGGGACGCCCAGCGCCTCATCAATGGTGCGCAAAAATACGGATTCGACCTTTCCCAGGGCGGCCACGACGGCGGTGTAGCCGGGGAAGGCAAAGGCGCCGCCGGTTCCCTGAGGCATGGGAAACAGCGGGGTGTGAGCCGCGAACACGCCCGGAAGGACGACGTCCCCGTAGCCGAATTTGTCGAGGTACTCTCTCATGAGACGGGGCGTTGCGTCGATCCATGCCAGGTCCTGGGGCATGCTTCCCATGAGGTGAACCACGGGAACGACGCTCTTCACGCCCTGTTCCGCGGCCATCATGGCTTCCGCGATGACCGTCGCCAGATTGACGCTCATCGGCTGCACGCCCGTCGGTATCCACCCGTGGTTGTCCGTGGTGATGATCACGCCCCTGTCGGCATAATAGCCCATGAGACGGCTGATGTACTGGCTGTTTGCGATGCATTCCTCCAGGGTCGCGTTCTTCTCGTAGGCGCCCCAGGAGATGAAGGCGCCCGTGGGCATCCCGGTCATCCCCGAGGCGAAGGCTATCTCGCAACCGAGGGGCTGCGCCTTGTAGGACATCCTCGGGTCGAAGGCGCCAGTCGTCACGCTCTCGACGATTCTCCTCGTCTGCTTCACCCCCTGGTTGATAATGGGGTAGCCGTTCAGGACTTTGTTTCCTGTTCTTTTCTCCTCGTCGAGGGCTTTTTCTATTTTCTCGAACTGGAGCAGACGGGTATAGCTGTCGGTCGTTACTGGAAGATAGGGCACGCCTGTTTCTTCCAGCTTCCGGTAGAGGCTGATGCTGTCCTCGACCAGCGCCGTCCCCGCCCTGGGAAAAACGACGGTCCTGCCCTCTTCGTGCAGCTTCTGGGTTATTTTCATGAAGTTCTTCGAGTCGGGCAAACGTTTCTGATAGTCGAGCGCCTCGCCGAGGTCAACTTCGGCGCCGGTTGGCCACTGGGCAAGAACCGATGCCCTCATCTTCAAGAAGACGTCTTCGTCGATTCGCTTGTTCCTGATTTGAGGTTCCATCGTTGTCTCCTCGTATGTCCTTCGTTGGTCTTATATGCTGCGGGCTATGCGGGAACCGCTGCCGATAGCGTCGGCTATGAGGAGCGGCGTCTGGCAATCGCCGACGGCGTAGATTTCGGGGACTTTCCCGTTGAGGCTCTCGAAGAGCTTCATATTCGGCGACAGGGGAACGGCGGGCGTCGCCGTGTCGGCCTCGATCGTCGTCTTCGTGCCGTCTTCAGCCGTGACGATTACTCCGGTCTTCGTGATTTCCACCTCCTTTACGCCTGTGAGCGCACGGACGCCCTTCTTTTGGAACCATACCATGAGGTGTCCCAAAAGCACGCCTACCATGCCTTCGCCAAGCATGTTCCCCGCTTCCACGATCGTCACTTTCCTGCCCCGCTTCGTAAGAAATTCCGCCATCTCGCATCCGTGCAGGCCGCCTCCGATGATAACGACCCGTTTGCCGATAGGCAAAAAGACCTTGGAGAGCGACCTCAGCGTTTCAGGCCTGAAAAATCTCAAGAAGAACTTTGCTTTTCCATGGAGGGCGGCGCCGCTCACCACGTTGGATCTGTTTATGCCCGTGATCTTCGGAAGCGCGGGCATTCCGCCGGTTGCCAGTATAACCGCGTCGGGCCGGAGCTTTTCGATCTCCGCCGGGCCCGCTTCCCTGCCCAGTTCGACCTTGACGCCGAGCTTTGCAAGCTGCCCCTCAAAATAACGCACCAGGGACGGCAGGTTCTCCGGGTGGTTCCCTTTGATCATGGCGGCGACAGGCAGCAACCCGCCCAACTTGTGCGCTTTCTCGAAGAGGGTCACTTCATGGCCGCGTAGAGCGGCTACTCTGGCGGCTTCCATTCCTGCCGGCCCTCCGCCGACCACAACGACTTTTTTCTTCTTCGTTGCTTTTTCGATGGTGTTCTGCTCCGTGCCAAAAAACGCATTGATCCTGCAACGGCCGCTGCCAAGGCAATTGTCGCACGCTGTGCAAGGCGCGACATCGTTCAGTCTGCCGGAGAATACCTTGTTGGGATACTCCGGGTCTGCCTGGAGCCGCCTCGTCATGCCGATGAAGTCTGCTTTGCCTTCCCGCAGTACCTTTTCTCCGAGATCGGCGTCGAGTCTGCCGACCACCGTGACCGGTATGGAAATCTCTTTCTTTATCCCCGCAGCGAGCTCTATATTGACGCCGGCCCCCTTGCGGCTGACATCGTACTCCTTCGGCGCCGTTTCTATGGGAACGATAGGCTCCGGGTAGAAAAGGGCTTCGGGAAGATACGACCCGATATGGAACCCCAACCAGTGGCTCCTCACGTGTATCGCATCGGCGCCGGCGGCCTCGAGGATGCGGGCTATGCTCTTGCTGTATTCGACGGTCATGCATTTGCCGTTGTCGATCCCGACGGCCTGGCCCATCTCCACCCCGTTGATGATGACCTGCACCGCGAAGTCCCGGCCCGCCCGTTTCTTGGTTTCTTTGATGATGTCGACCACGAACTTGGCGCGGCCTTCCGGGGAGCCCCCGTAGATGTCCGTGCGTCTGTTCCAGAATGGAGAGAGGAAATTGTGGAGCAGATGGCTGCTCGCCGCGTTCAGATCGATGCCGTCGAAACCCGCCTTTTGGCACCGAACGGCGGCCGCGGCAAACTTGTCGACGATCTCCTCGATCTCGGCGATGGTGAGCTCCCTGGGCACGTCTTCGTGAAAATCGTTAAGCGCTTTTATGCTCACCGGCGATGCCCCTATGGGGGGTCCCTCGAAAAGGGCTTCGGGAACGAAAGGAAGCCTGGATTGCCACGGCCCTTCATGGTACAACTGCATGAACGTGGGACAGCCATGCTTTTTGATGACTTTTGTCAATTCGCTGAGGCCTTTTATGTACTTGTCGTCGTCGATGCGGTAACGTTCTCTCCAGCGGGCCCCGAGAGGGTAGTCGACGGTCGCCGTTTCCACTACCAAAAGGCCGACCCCGCCTCGTGCGATCGACTCATAGAGCGCTTTCACCCTGCCGTTCACCTCGATGTCGTTCTCGTGCCACATGAGAGTGCCGGCCCCTGTCTTGATGATCCTGTTTCTCGTCTTTACGGACCCGATGCGGCCCGGCTCCATCAACTTCTCGAAAGTCATCCTGTTGCTCATCTGGTCTCCTCCTTTTCCCTTCCCTTTACGGCTTTCCCGTCAACTGTCCCTTGCTGAACGCCCAAAAGTCTTCGACGGTCACCGTGTAATCCATCTTCCTTGCCTCCCTTTTTTCACGTTCGGCTATTCTCTGCCGATGAAACTCCTTAGCTTCGGGCGGTATAGGCAGATTCCCGAATTCCGTATAGCGTACGGCGCCCCTGCTGTCTTTCACCCCGAGCACGAGGTCCTTGACGTTCCTGTTGGGACTGAGGGATGAGTCGATAACGCCCGCCTCAACGCCTTTTATGGAACCAACTATCACATCGCCGTCCCCCATTTCGAGGAGCTTGTCGATTATCGCCCGAATTTCCATTTCAGCTATCCGTTCTTCCTCGTCGACGCCTTCCACCTCGATTTTCAGGTCTTGCCCCCTGATGATCCCCATCAGCCAGTTGGCGGACGCGTAGCTGACGGCGTGGGCCTCTTCTGTGGGAACTCCGGCGCCCTCATCGATAGTTCGAATGAAAACGGATTCCACCTTTGCCAAGGCCGCGAGAATGGCCGCATAATTGAGAAAAGCAAAAGCGCTTCCCACGTCCTGCGGCATCGGGTAAAGCGGCGTTTGGGAGATGAAAACGCCGGGCAAGGCGACATCGGCGTAGTCGAATCTGTCGAGATACTCCCTGATAAGCCGTGGCGAAACCCTGATCCAGGCGAGGTCCTGCGCGATATTCCCCATGGTGTGCACCATGGGGATGACGCTTTTTACGCCCTGTTCCGCGCACATCAGCGCTTCCGCGATAGTCGTTGCAATGGCGACGCTCAAGGGGAAGACGCTTGTGGGCAGCCAACCGTGGTTGTCAGTGGAAATGATCACCCCGCGGTCGGCGTAGTACCCGATGAGCCTGTGCACGTATTGGATCGTGTAGATCGCTTCTTCGAGGGTGCAGTTTTTTTCGTAGGCGCCGAAATTGATGAAAGGGCTTGCCGCCATACCCGTCATTCCTGAAGCGAAGGCGATTTCCGACGCGAGCGGATAAGACAAACGGGAGAGCCTCGGGTTAAAGGCGCCCCTATCGACGCTTTCGACCATTTTTCTTGTTTTCTTTACGCCGTGGTTGATGAGGGGATAACCGTTGAGAAGAGGCTTTCGGGATTTTACGCTCTCCGCGAGGGCGTCCTTAACCTTCCTCAGTTGCAGTTGGCGTGTGTAGCTGTCCGTGGTAACGGGGAGCAACGGTATGTCTATTTCCACAAGCTTTCGGCACAGACTTATCTGGTCCTCCAGGATAGGAGCGCCGGCCCTCGGAAAGACAACCGTTCTGCCTTCCCGATGGAGGTTTTCAACCACCTTGTGAAACTTCTTGCCCTCGGGCAAACTCTTCTGATACTCAACTGCCTCGTCGATATCGACTTCTTTGCCCGTCGGCCAAATGGAAAGCACGCTTTCCCTCATTTTGAGAAACTCGTCTTCATCGAGCCTCTTTTGTTTCAGCCTCGGCTGCATTTGTTCCTCCTCATGTGGACTGTCGGAGCATTTTTCGCGATTGCCAGCCGGACGGGACAGGTGCGCCAAAGGGCGGAGTTTCCGCCGGCGCCGCCGAGATGAGAGGGAAAGGCAAAAAGCAGGATGCGTGCGGCCCGAACGGTGCGGCGGCGCTCGGGTCATGTCCTCAGGACGAGGATGTCGAAGGACCCTCCAGGGCCGATTTGAGCTTGGCGAGGTCGGAAATCACTATTTCCCTTCGGCGGGAGGAACAGCTGATTATGCCCGCTTTCTTCAGCCTGCTCAGGACCCGTATGGTTGTCTCTCTGGTTATTCCGGCGTACTCGGCCAATTCTTCCCTCTTCAGGGATAGCTTCGGGCCGAACCTGGAAGCGAGGGCAAGGAGGCTTTGGCAAACCCGCCGGTCCACCTCGTCCCGCTGAATCGCGACCATCCTCTCATATTCGATCTTCAACCGGGAGGAGAGGAGATGAACGAGCTCCATGGCGACGTTCGGATATTTGGCGACGAAGCCGAAAAACTCCTGTCTGCTGATGCGTAGAACGGTGACGTCGGTGAGCGCTCGCGCGGACATAAAATAGGCTTTCGTGGACATGGCCGATCCGTTCAGGGTGCCGCCGAGCGTGGATATCTCAAAGATCAGCGCCTTGCCTGACGGCGAGTCGCTATGAAGCTTGACCGTTCCATCCTGAACAATGTACAGGTAATCGGCGGGCTCTCCGTTTTCGAATATGAGATCGCCTTTATTGTAGCTGATCGGCGTCGCGTGAGAACTGATTTCCTTGATTTGTCCAAGGGAAAGGTTCCGGAAAATGCGGCATTCGGCAAAGGTCTCAAGGAGAATTGACTTCCTCGGATCCCGGTCCTGTTTTCGAAACTGCTCCACCCAACTGCCTCTCCGGGTAGATGATACGCCTTTCGCTATTCGCCTTCAACAGATATTTCGTCCTTGCGATCGGGATCGGCCCGCTTGTAATGAGCGGTCCCGGTGAGATTTCATGAAGGGGGAACATGACAGGAGCATCGGAGCAGGCTACCGCCGGGGCCCATTCGGCGTTTCTCGCCCGAGGCGTCCTTGCAGGAATGAAGGTTGAGACACTAACGGCTCCGTTGTCTAGAGTACAAGGTCTTTTTGCCCCATCAAATGACATCGATCACTTTGGACGGCAAAATAACGGCCGTAACATGATCGCGATCATGAAACCACAAGAAATATTGCTTTCCCGGCGGTTCGGCTTCTGTCGTCCGGACAAAATGCTGCCCATGCTCCTTCCCTGCGAACGCATATTGACAAAACAATCCTTTCTTCCGTATGTTATACGCGGTTCTGAATGGCTTGCCTATGAGTGTGAAGCTTATCATTTTTGACCTTGACGGCACGCTTGCCGACACTGCTGTCGACATGACGAATGCTCTGAACGACGTGCTTCCGCGAAACGTCGCTCCAGTATCGCTTGAAGAGGCGGTGGCAGTGATGGGCGGAGCGGAAGATACCGTGGCGAAGAGGTTGCAGGATGCGGGCGTCGAGGCGCGTCGTCACTTCTCCAGAACTTTTGCTCAGGCGTATGCTCTCCGTCTCTCCGCTTGCACGCGGCTTTACCCCGGCGTACGAGAGACCCTCGAGAAGCTAGGCTTTTATTCCAAGGCGATCCTCTCGAACAGGACGGCCGACCTGACTGTCCCGGTGCTCCGATGGTTCAATCTGCTCAACTATTTTATCGACGTGCTTGGCAGAGACTCAGGCACGGGGGTGAAGCCTGATCCCGGCCCCGTGCTCCACCTGCTCGGCCGAGTTTCTGCAAGGCCGGAGGAGGCGCTCATGGTTGGCGACTGCGTGAACGATATCGACTGCGGGCGCGCTGCCGGGGTCCACACTGTGGCAGCAGCCTACGGATACGGCATCGATCGCAGCTTCATAGAACGGGCAGATTTTGTCATCGATAGTTTTCCTCAGATCCTTCAGGTGATCAGGCAGATCGATGGCGCCGCCCTACCCTGCTGACAATCTTTTTTTTCGACTGTTTCCCCCATTTTGTTTTTCTTTTGCGCTCCCCGCAATAAAACGACTGCAAGAGACGTCTATACAGACATGAGCGATTCAACGCTGAAGACGTCGGCAGCCAGATTCTTCGCTACGGAGCGGGAACGGATGATCCGCTATCTTCACGGTTTCATCGATGACGCGGCGGATCGGGACGGAGAGGACATCGTGCAGGACGTTGCTTTGAACATCCTCAAAGGGGCCGACGTGCTCGTGCCTATCGAGACCCTCTCCGCTTACGTTTACCGGTCCCTGCGCAATCGCGCGATCGATTATCTTCGCCGACGCAGGAACACCGTCTCTTTGGACGACGGCAACGAAGACGAAGACGGTTTTTCGCCGGCCCTGCAACTCGCCGATGCTTTTGCCGACGTCGAAAAGGAGGCGTCGCGTTCGGAATTGCGGAGAAGCATTTTTGAAGCCGTTGAAGCATTGCCCGATGACCAGAAAGCGATAGTGGTAGAGACGGAGCTGCACGGCAGAACCTTTCGCGATCTCTCGGCGGAGTGGGATATCCCTCTGGGCACTTTGCTCGCGAGAAAATCACGGGCTTTAGCGAAAATCCGGGAGACGCTCAAGGAGTTCAAACCATGAGAGGGACTTTGCTTGCTGGAGGGAGAGATGAGCGGGCGCCGAGCCCGGTGCGAGAAAATGGAGGGAGACCATGAAACGAAATTGTCACCATTGGCACGACAGGAGAGAGGCGGGTCACGGTCGGAGAATCGTCCGCATCGTTATGTGGGGTGTTGCCGGCATTCTTTTTGCGGCCTTCCTCGCCCTTGTTCTCGGCATGGTCGTCGTATGGCTCTGGAACTGGCTGATGCCCGATATTTTTGGTCTCAAGCAGATCACTTACTGGCAAGCTGTCGGGCTTCTCTTTCTCGGCCGGCTCCTTATCGGCGGATTTCATCATGCCGTGCATCACGATTCGAGAAAAAGCTGCCGTCGCGGCCACTGGAAAGAGTACGGCCGCTACTGGCAGGAAAAAGGCGACGTCGCGGCCGACGAACTTATCGGGGAGGCGGGACAACCCCATGCCGCAGAGGGTGAAAGCCATGGAAAGAATTCCGGAAGAGGAAGCGATCGCTGAGCTGGCCGACGTGCGGCGATACAACAAGATTATGGGCCGCGGCTTCGTCAGGCGGGAATATAGGAAGATAGCCCGGATGCTGAGGAGCTTCGGGCTTCCCGCAGGGTGCAGGGTGCTCGATGTGGGCACGGGCACAGGCTACGTCGCATTGGAAACGGCCGACGCCTTTGACGGAAAGTGCTGCGTAGTCGGCCTCGACATCTCTTCGGCGATGCTGAGCGTCGCCGAAGAGAACGCCCGCAGCCGCGGTTTGGAAGCGTCGGTGGCGTGGGAGAAGGGCCAGGCGGCCGCCATGCCCTTTGACGACGGAGAATTCGATGCGGCGGTTTCTTCCGGTTCCCTGCATCACTGGGAGGACCCGATCCGGGTCTTTGATGAGATTTCGAGAGTGATGAAACCTGAAGGCAGGCTGATCGTGCGCGATTTCAGACGGCCATCGCATTGGGGATTCCCGAGCCTTCTCGCCACGGCGATCGGACTGACCCTCCCTTCAGATTTTCGAGGCCATTATTGGGGCTCGATCCGCTCTTCCTACACCGCGAAGGAAATTGGCGGCATGCTGGAGCGGTCCGGGCTGAGCGGCAGCCGCGTCTTTGAGGATATGCTCGACGTAACGATTATCAGGTGACGAGCTGGTCGCTCATGCTGGCATGGACGGTCCTTCTCTTGTGGGCTGACGCCCCTTTCCGCCCTTTGGCCGCAACTTGCGGCAGTTTCTGTCGTTTTTGTCCTCTATGCTTTTGCCTGGATGAATTCGAGGAACATGAGAGGGCTGGACCTGTGATTATTCCTTGCTCAAAATGCGCTGGTATGTTATAAAATTCACATGCCAGCGGACAGTACAGAAAACGGCATGAGTAATTCTCCGGATAAACTCATCATCAGGGTCATGAGAACGAACGATCTGGACGCCATCATCGAGATCGACACAAAAGTGCTGGGGGAGAGCCGCAGGGATCACTGGACGACGAAAATCGTCAAACAGGCCGAGTCGAGGCCGCATGACGCCTGTCTGGTTGCCGAGATGGACGGAGAGGTGATCGGTTTTATTCTGGGAGAGGTGAGCGGTTGGGAATTCAAAGTGCCGAACAACATCGGCTGGATCGACACGATAGCAATCGATCTCGATTATCAGAACAGGGGCATCGCCAAGGAACTGGCGAACGCGTGCGTGCAGAATTTAAGAAAGTACGGCGTCGATACCATCTATACGCTCGTTAACTGGAACGATTGGGACCTTCTCCAATTCTTTCACGCCATGGGCTTTTCCCGGGGCGATATGATCAACCTGGTGCTGCGGGTTTGACCTTTGCCTTGGATATTCTGACCCTCCGGCTGGCCGACGCTCTGCGCTTTGCCGCGCCCTTCGTCGTTTTTGTCGCTTTTAGCGCATTCCCTTCCCTATTGTGCCCGGTTGGCGCAACGGTGTGGGCCTGACTTTTCTTTACTCTACGATAGATCGCCGGCTCCACGGGCTTCTCGCTTCCGGCTACGTGGCTTGTCAGGCGCAGCCGCACCTGGCGCCGGGTTTCTCTTCCCGCGCGACTCGGCCCTGTCGCGCCCGCCATGGCGATGCCGGCCAAGTTCACCTTTTTTTGCACTTTACGAAATTCGGCGCTTTCGGCAGAACTCAAAGCAATGTTCATCGTCGCGGGTTCGATTCGAGGGGTCTCGCCTCTGCCGGGCTTTGCCTGGACGTTTCGCTGCTCCTCGGCGGGCCGATAATCGTCTTCTCTTTCAGTCTTTGATGCGACGCGCGCCGGCGCCGCTTCTTCCGCGGGCTGCTGCGTTGCATCTGCAACGGCAACCTGATCGTCTTTCTCCAGCTCTTTTTCCCGGGCGACTTCCGTCTTTTCCGGCCGGCTGTCAAACCTCGGTATGTAGACGACGAGACCGGGCCGGCCCTTCAACTCCTGATCGCAGGCGTTGACGAGACGCAGCTCCTTGTAGTCGACGTCGTATTTCTTCATGACGCTCGTCAGGCTCTCGTGCTTCCTGAGGGTGTAGGCCGTCGCTTCCCGCACCTTGCTCGCGGTTTCCAGGGCCGTCCGCAGCTCTTCCCGAAAGTCGTCCAATCTGACCCTTTCGGGCAGCTTCATGGCGTACTCATCGGCATCGGGAGGCGTTACGCCGGTAAGAAGTTCCGGGTTGAGCGCCCTGAGGGCGTCAACGTCGACAACGGCAGCTTTGGCAATAATCTCAAGGGACACGCCGCCCGGCACTTTTTCATTCACGAATCTTATCGGCTGATCGTAGTTGATGCCGGTAAAACCGAACCTCTCCGGGTCTTTCGCGATGAGGGCTGCGGCGAGGAGCCGGGGGATGTACTCCCTGGTCTCTCTGGGCAGCGTATTATACTTCATGAGTTCCCAGAAATCCGCGGTTTCGTACTTCTCCACGGATCTCTCGATTCTCTTTTCGCCGGCGTTGTATGCCGCAGCGGCGAGATACCAGCCCCCGAACTGATTAAAAAGGTCCTTGAGGTAAAGGGCTGCGGCCACGGTCGATTTTTCCGGGTCTCTTCGTTCGTCCACCCAATGATTGACCCGAAGGCCGTACCTGCCGCCCGTCTCATAGATGAATTGCCATGGACCGCATGCTTTCATGGAAGAATAGGCTTTGGGATTGAAGCCGCTCTCGATCATGGCGACGTAGATGAGGTCTTCGGGCAATCCGTGGGCGCGCAGGATTTCCTTGATCATCGGGACATAACGTTTTGACCGCCGGAGCCAGTTGGCGAATATTTTCCGCTTTTCGGTTGTAAAATATCTGACAAAATAATGCACGGCATCGTTAAAAACGATAGGTATGTCGAACTGCTTGAGATAATCTTCCGTCAGCAAGGAAGCGATGTTGTCGTCGCTGCTGTCATCCAGCCGGAGATACAGGGACATGTCCTCCGAAGGCGCAAGCGCATCCGTCGGGGCGGCGACGCGTTTTGCCAGGATATCGTCAAGCTTCTTGGTATACGGCCTCTTTTGAAGCGATTTTTTCGGTTCGCTCTTCGATGTGTCATTTTGGGCCGTCGTCGATTGTTCGACAGAAGCGGCACGGGGGTAGTTTGAGGGAGAGATGACGACCGGTCCGGCGGGTGTATTCGATCCGCCGCCGCACGCGCTCAGCAGCAATAAAGCGAACAGGGCCAAATACAATGGCTGACGCGGCATAATTCTCACTTGGAAGCATAAGGGGGAAAGCGCGCTTCTGTCAACAAAAAAATAGCATTTCATACAACTTTTTACACTCATTGACAGGCTTGATTTCCCGTGCACCCATTAGTCCAAAAGAAAACGACGGGTAGGAGCCCGGCCAAGGGCATCGCAAATCCGCGAGAAAAGGCCGGATTTGCCGTCCGCTTACGCGCCCTACTGACTTCGAAAAGTTTCCCTTGACTTCCCCCCCAATGAGCGTATACTTAAACTCCCTGATGGACATAAGCCTTCAGGGAAGGCAAGTTTGTTCTTTGACACGTTTTGCGAGAGAGACGCCGCCTAAAAAGACAGGCGGGCTTTTTTTTGGTCTTGAGGGAGATTCCTTCAAGGAAGCCGAAAAGGAAGGACGAGAGAGGGTTTCCTCCCTTCCCTTCAAAGCCCTCCCCTCCGAAAAGACGGCCCTCGTCGAAAGGCCTTTAAGGTTTCTTAACGGCCTCTTGACATTCTCTTAAAAGAGCTTATAATAACATCTCGCAACACGTTTGATCTGTTCTTTGACAACAAAAAATAGTTAGGCCCCTATTTTAACAAGATTCAGGTGTCAAGTTCTAATTGAGAGTTTGATCCTGGCTCAGAACGAACGCTGGCGGCGTGCCTAACACATGCAAGTCGAGCGCGAAAGTCCCTTCGGGGGCAAGTAGAGCGGCGGACGGGTGAGTAATACATGGATAATCTCCCCCCGAGCCTGGAATAACCCCGCGAAAGTGGGGCTAATGCCGGATAAGACCACGCGACCCAGGTCGTGCGGGAAAAGGTGGCTTTGTTTTCGAATGAGGCTATCACTTGAGGATGAGTCCATGGCCTATCAGCTTGTTGGCGAGGTAAAAGCTCACCAAGGCTATGACGGGTAGCTGGTCTAAGAGGACGACCAGCCACACTGGGACTGAGACACGGCCCAGACTCCTACGGGAGGCAGCAGTGGGGAATATTGGGCAATGGGCGAAAGCCTGACCCAGCGACGCCGTGTGGGCGATGAAGGCCTTCGGGTTGTAAAGCCCTGTCTTGCGGAAAGAAGGGCTCGGAGACGAATAATCTCCGGGCTTTGACGGTACCGCAGGAGGAAGCACCGGCTAACTCCGTGCCAGCAGCCGCGGTAATACGGAGGGTGCAAGCGTTGTTCGGAATTACTGGGCGTAAAGGGCGCGTAGGCGGTTGCGTAAGTCAGATGTGAAATCCTTCGGCTCAACCGGAGAACTGCATTTGATACTGCGCGACTCGAGTACTGGAGAGGGAAACGGAATTCCCGGTGTAGAGGTGAAATTCGTAGATATCGGGAGGAACACCGGTGGCGAAGGCGGTTTCCTGGCCAGATACTGACGCTGAGGCGCGAAAGCGTGGGTAGCAAACAGGATTAGATACCCTGGTAGTCCACGCCGTAAACGGTGAGTGCTGGGTGTGGGAGGTGTAATGCCTTCTGTGCCGAAGCTAACGCGTTAAGCACTCCGCCTGGGGAGTACGGCCGCAAGGTTGAAACTCAAAGGAATTGACGGGGGCCCGCACAAGCGGTGGAGCATGTGGTTTAATTCGACGCAACGCGAAAAACCTTACCTGGGCTTGACATGTGGAGAACCCTGATGAAAGTCGGGGGTGCCCCGTAAGGGGAGCTCCAACACAGGTGCTGCATGGCTGTCGTCAGCTCGTGCCGTGAGGTGTTGGGTTAAGTCCCGCAACGAGCGCAACCCTCATCCTTAGTTGCCATCATTAAGGTGGGCACTCTAGGGAAACTGCCGCAGTTAATGCGGAGGAAGGTGGGGATGACGTCAAGTCCTCATGGCCCTTATGTCCAGGGCTACACACGTGCTACAATGGGCGATACAAAGGGTCGCGAACCCGCGAGGGGGAGCTAATCCATAAAAGTCGTCCCTAGTTCGGATTGGAGTCTGCAACTCGACTCCATGAAGCTGGAATCGCTAGTAATCGCGGATCAGCATGCCGCGGTGAATACGTTCCCGGGCCTTGTACACACCGCCCGTCACACCACGAAAGCTTGTTGTACCAGAAGTCGCTGGTCCAACCCGCAAGGGAGGAAGGCGCCGAAGGTATGATAGGTGATTGGGGTGAAGTCGTAACAAGGTAGCCGTAGGGGAACCTGCGGCTGGATCACCTCCTTTCTAAGAG
>CAWFMJ010000035.1:0-8329 GCA_963816715.1 uncultured delta proteobacterium | reverse complement strand
ACTGAGCTAAAAGCTTCTGCCCACTTGTCTCTATCATAGGACGTAAGACTAGTCATCACCCGTTCCACATCGTCATATTTAGCGTAAGTAAACGGGTAAATTCCCATTTTTACTCGAGGTTTCCACATTTCCCACAATTCATTTATTGGGCGCACATACCGTTTTGATTTATTCTCATTAGCATCAGAGACATTAGAAGATGAAGCCATATCTTTCTCAACCTTTAACTCCAAAAACCGCACGATTACTAAGAACAGTTCTAGCGTTCTAGTTTAAGTAGCTTCTTCTCAAACCTTCTTCTATCGTTAAGCGCGTGCACTCTTAAGGGCTGCAGAAAGGTTTGGCAAACTGTTTTGGTCTCCGGTGTCTACGGGTGAAATGCTTACGAACAGATTTTGCCAACCAAGTTTTCTGCGCCTTCCTGCATCAGAACTTCTACGATTAGTTTCGGAACGGTTAAGCGTCCGTCTTTACTCATTTCTGCTACGAATTCCTCCGCAGCATCCCTTAGCTCAAGCGGCGTGACGCTGATTTGCAACAGTTCCCCCGCCTCCAATTTGTGCAGCCAACGCAGCTTCTTAGGAATCGCTACGCGATTATTCTTTTGCAGTTTAGCTTGAAAATCCAAGCGACCAGTCAACGGCATGTTAAACCAACCTTTCTACATCTATTCTAATCTTTATTTATCTTTTCCTATCTTTAGCAATACGTAATGGAGCCAAGCGTTACACAACAAAACCAGTATCGCTGTGGTGCAGGCGAAATTCTTGCGCGCCGCCTCGTGCTGGCGCAACTGGTGGATGCGTTTGAACGACCGCTTGCGGTATTCCTCCGACTCCAGCATCGCCGCGCCCATCGCTCCCAGCCACGCGTAATGCTCGGGGATAATGAGGTCGGCCTCTTTCAGCTTGAAGGCCTCGCGCAGGGCGTTGCGCACGCCCTCGTTCATCGCCACTCCGCCGATGAACGCCACGGGAGGCACCACGGCGCGCCCCTTCACCAGGCTCGACTTGTAATTGCGCGCCACGGCGTCGCAAAGCCCGCGCAGAATCTGCTCCGTGGTGTAGCCCTTCTGCTGGGCGTGAATCATGTCGGTCTTGGCGAACACCGAGCAGCGGCCGGCAATCCGCGCCGCGCAACTGGCTCCGCACGCCGCCGGGCCCACCTGCTCAATCGAGTAGAGCAGCCGCGTGGCCTGCTGGTCGATGAACGAACCCGTGCCCGCCGCGCACTCGCCGCTGGTCTGGTAATCCACAATGCCCAGGTGCTTGCCGGTCACGTTGGGGTCAAGGCGCAGGTACTTGGACGCCTCGCCTCCCATTTCGAAGACCGTGCGCACCTGCGGGTAGAACATCCGCATCCCCTTGGCGATGGCGCGAAACTCGTTTTCAAAGTAGATGCCCAGGACCTTGGCAATCAACTGGCTGCCCGAACCCGTGACGCGGATGCCCTCCACGTCCTCTTCCGGCAGGAAGTCGTAAAGCTCCTTCAACAGGTCGAAGGTGGATTGGATGGGGCTGCCTTGCAGACGCCGGTAACGCGAGAGCACCAGCGCGCGGCCGGCAAAGGGACTGGAATCCGGGAAGGTGGCCGCATAAAAGGTCTCGGATTTCTCCGTGAGGGTGCGAAAACGCGGTCCGTCGTCCGGCCCGCCAATGGCCGCAAGCTTCAAACTTACCGCGCCGATGTCCAAACCGATGTTGATGCTCATAGAGGTTAGGTGTCAGGTGTCAGGTGTCAGGTGTCAGGACTATCCAAACGCGTTGATTTCAGCTCAAATGCGCCATGGGAGGTTCTTGGCGTTCTCCCTGGCACCTAACACCTGGTACCTGACACCTGTCTTTTCGTTCGGGTTAAAACACGCTAAGATCGACTGCAAAGAGGAAGGTCGGGCAATTCAGATTCCGAGGAGCGACGGGAGGTTTAGAATCAGACTTTTTGGCAGATAAAAACGGAATCATAGTCCGATTTATAATGACATTGTGTCGGATGTCATTTTTCAACTGGGGTTTTAGCAGCGGATTCCAATTCCCGCGAAGCAGGATGCGGTGAGTAGCCGCAGGTGAAACCTACGGGAAGGAATCCCGGAAATCAGGTTCCGACCCCGCAGGGGTTGAGTATTCTACCCCTTTTGCCGCAGTTCTCACACAGACTCTTCGGGGTTCGCGGGAAATCAATCCATTGGCAAATCGAAGACCCAAGAAACCCCGAATCTCATCTTCCAGGGAAGGGATGGTCAACACGCAATTGCCGCCGTAGATGCTGGATTTTCCATCGAGGTTAAAGAAGCGCGCGCCGGCTTCCTCGCCGATGATCTTGAGCGGCGCCAGGTCCCACGCTTTGGCTTCCATCGAGATCCACGCCTCGGCGCGTCCGGAGGCCACACACATTGCGTCCATGCAGCCGCCCATGCTGCGCACGGACCAGAATTGGGTGATCCAGGGAAGCAGGCGCTCGCCCCAACTGCGCTTCACGACTTTGTCGAAGCCCGTCAGGCAAAGCATTGCCTGGGCCGGCGTTTTCGCCGGCGAGCAGTGGATGCGCGTGCCGTTGCAATAAGCGCCCAGTCCCGCCGCGGCGGAATAGAGTTCCCCCAGCGCCGGCAGATTGCATGCCCCCGCCACCACTTCGCCCTCAGCTTCCAAGGCCAGCATGACGCCCCAGGTGGGAATGCCGCGCATAAAGCTGCGCGTGCCATCGATGGGGTCGATGATCCAGCGGCGGCCGCTGCGCCCTTCGCGCGCCGCGCCCTCTTCGCCCAGAAGGCCGTCGTCGGGAAAGGCTTCCTCCAGCAGCTTCGGTGATCAGCCGCTCGTTGGCGCGATCCGCGGAGGTCACGGGGGAATCGTCGGGCTTGGTTTCCGACTCGAAACCCCGCGCGTGATTTTCCAGCGCCAGCCGCCCGGCCTGCTCAGCGATGCGGCGCGCAACTTCCAGTTCTTTTTCAAAGGTCATGACAAGAATTGTAACCGCAATCGTGATTTGCGATGGGGTTCAAATTTCAGTGCAGCAGAGCTCGCCCGGTTTTCGCGCTCGGAGACAGATTTCATAATTCAGAATTCATAATTCATAATTTCCCGTATCTCCTTTCCTTTCAACAACTCATCCGGAAAACAAGATAACTCGTTTGTTTTCATCAACTCATCCAGACCACTTTTTTTGCCCCTTTGTTTTCAATAACTCATCCAGAGCAACCTTCATTTTTAACATCTTTTTTTGCGCGCCCTTTCTGCTTTCGCCAGGAGGGTTTGGGGGGCTGAAAAGGGAGGCAGGCAAGCAAGGAGGAATCATGGCGCTCCATCACAACAAACATTAAGTATATATTATCCACGCTACAATTGTCAAGACAAATAGCCGGAATTGGAGGCTACATAATGTCACAGGCGGGACGATCGGGATAGGGGGAGCGGTTGCCCACTCACCCCTCCCACACCACCGTACGTACGGAGCGCGTATACGGCGGTTCCGTGACTTGAGCCCGCAGGGGCCGGAGGTTCGATACGCGTTTCGCCGAGGAGGCTTCACCGCTCCCAGTTTCCTTTCGGGCTTCACCCAATCCGTCCCTGGGTAGCTCCGCCGAAGCGGATGGGCTGGCGCATGACCGTCCTTGAGAAACACGCACTACTATTCACGATCACGGTTCGGGCCTTCGTCCCAATCAACCGGGACTGTCGGGTCGGAGGAGGCGCGCTTGCGCGCTGGCCTCCGTCCGCCGCTCAAACTGCACGGACGGTTTTCCCGTATGCAGCTTTCACGAAGACTGCTTCCGAGCAGATGCGATCGAAGGAATTAGTCCAACCAGGTTAACAAGCCCATACTCGCCGTAAAGCTTGGCGTTCGGGAGCTGTTTCCAGCCGCCATTTCGCCAACGTTTGAACCGATGCGACCAGATACGTCGTCGGACCCAACCGTCGAGTTGGTGGAAGAGTTTTCGAACGTGGGCGCGCTGGTAATACTCGCCCCAACCCCGCAAAACCGGATTCAACTCGGCAATCAGCTCGCGGGTGCGCAAGGGCACGCGACGTTTGGTCCGCTGCCGCACCTGATCCTTGAAACGACATACCGACTTTTCTCGGGGATACGCGTACAGCGCCCCCGAACGCGCCTGGCTACGGATCTTGCTCGCCGGAAGCCGCAGGGCCTTCCCGCGCTTGATCTTGTAACCCAGGAACTCGAAGCCGTGTTGGACATGGACAATCCGCGTCTTCTGCGGATGAAGCACCACGCCCAACTGTTTCAGGATTCGGAGAGCGGCGGCCACCGCCGCGCGCGCCTCCGCCACGGACTTGCAGGTAATCACCCAGTCGTCCGCGTACCGCGTGAGCTGATATCCCCTGCGTCGCATCTCCCGATCAAACGGCGTCAGGAGAATGTTACTGAGCAAGGGTGAGACGACCCCGCCTTGCGGAGTCCCGCGCTCGCTCGGAAAGAGCCGCCCTTGGCCGTAGCTTCCCGCCTTCAGCATCGCCTTGATCAGGCGAAGCACCCGGCCGTCCGCCACCCGTTGGGCCACCAGCGTAAGAAGTTTTTCGTGATCCACCGACCCGAAAAAGTCCTTCAAGTCGGCGTCCACAATCCACTCCCGTCCGCTCTCGATCTCCTTCCACACTTTGCGCAAGGCATTCTTCGTCGATCGCCCTCGCCGATATCCGAAGTTAGCATCATCGAATACCGGTTCGAAGATCGGTTCCAACCGATTGAGCAACGCTTGCTGGCATACCCGATCGTAAATCGTCGGGATTCCCAGCGTCCGAAACTCTCCCGGCTTTCCCGCCTTCGGAATCTGCACCTGCCGCACCGGTTGAGGCTGGTAGGCTTCCTCTTTCAGCTCCGTCTGCAACCGATTCAGTTCTGAACCGAGTTGCTGGCCGAAGGCCTCCAGGCTCTGCCCATCCACGCCTCCACTGCCCCGCTTGGCTTCGACGCGATCCCAGGCCATCTCCAGGTTCTTCCGCTTGTACACCTTGTCGATTAATGAATGGACCTTCTTGGCACCGGTGGGGTTGATCCAGTCCGCCAGTCTCCTCGGTCGGGGATGTACGGGTTTTTCACTCATGGAACTGATCCTCCTCCCCGCCCTTACTCATCTGGCTTCCTTTCTCTTTCCCACCGTCTTCGCCGGCTGCCTTCCCCGACCCACTTCCGTCGCCGATCTCTCGGTCACGCGGCTTTCGCCGCGCTTCAGGTACTACTCAGCCGTCCGTCAACTGACCGAGCGTCGCTCGCCCTTTCGCTTCCGCTTATAGGTCTGCTTACTCCGGTGCCACCCGGAGACTCTGCCAGTCCTCCTGAGGTCACGCGCTGTTCTTCCCTACCGTGCCGTCCGCAAACACCTTGGTGCGGTGGGTGAATGAGAACGCCTTCGCCTCCATAGTGCAGGCTCGACCTTGCCCCACCTTTGGCCGACCGGTTCATCGTTGGGGTAGCCCCCATTGATTACGGCCCGGTACTTCTCCTCATGCCCTTCGGATTCCACCTCGCGATGGACACCCTGCCCTCCAGAGAGTTGCGGAAAAGGTGCCCGCCTCTCTCTGGCCAGCGAGGAATTACCCCCGCTTTCGGATATGGCGCCCCTCATCCGGGCGCCAGAGGGACTTTAACCCTCCTGAACAACGTGCTGCTCAGCACACACTATGCCGCTGTCCGACTCCTCGGAGACGTACACTACGGGCCGTACGGCCTAAGCCTTCGCCCGCCGGCCTGCTCACCGCGCCGGCGTCCCCGAGGTCTCCCGGTTCTCGTGCAGAAAGTGTCTAGGCGTGTCTGGGGTCTTCGACTACGCAGGACTGTCCCGGGGCTCGCGCTAGCGCTCCTGGGCATGTTGCCTTCCGCCAGTCTGAAGAGCGTCGGCGTCCTGATTGCACCTTTTCGAAGCTCAATACCCAGCCCACCTATTCCCCTGTTTACGCTTCACTGCGCACCTCGCGACACACAGCGCAAAACTCGGGGCCGAGTGGATCGCTACTCCTTTCTCGTGAGGAATTTTCATCCTCTGCTTCCTGCCGGTTTATCCCGGCGCACCAGACTTCGGCTCTTTGAAGTCTGCGATTTCCCGAAGAGACTTGGAGGAGGGCGGCTCACGGCATTCGGCCCCGGCGGAGTCTGTGGAACGGCGTATCGCTGATGAGTATACGCTGGAGGATGTTTTTCCTAGAGATTGTCCCTACGGGAGATCGCAGACTCCCCGAAGGCAGGAGTCTGCGCCAGCCCCGACTCAAGGCGCAGCTCACCAAGTTTTCGCTCGCTCTCAGTGAAGGTCTGAGTCGTCCGCAGCGGAAGTTTGTGCACCAGATGCTTTACGGCATGCAGGCCACGCAGGACGTGAAGCTGAGCTCCATCGCCCGTAGTTTGCAGGAAAAAATTGCCCTGATCAAGACCGAAGATCGCCTGTCGGGGAACCTGGGCGCGGAAGCCCTGGACGTGCACCGGCTGCG
This sequence comes from uncultured delta proteobacterium, assembly GCA_963816715.1. Taxonomy (GTDB): domain Bacteria; phylum Desulfobacterota; class Syntrophorhabdia; order Syntrophorhabdales; family WCHB1-27; genus BOG-1155. Next base: position 1,895 of record CAWFMJ010000035.1, on the reverse strand, counting down.
GCGCTTGGCGGAGATGGGGAGCCGCCGGGTGAGTTCCCGGACGGTGCTCTGTCTGGACTTTAGCGATGGGCGGAAAGAGTACGCGCAGAAAATGGAATATCTCGACCGTGTCTATGACGGCAGCAAGGGGGAAGTGCATCAGGGTTACTGGCGGTGTAGGTGACGGCGGCCGAGGTGCACGGCAGTGAAATCGTGCCCTTGTACCAGAAACTTTATTCGACGCAAGGCCCGGGACTATCAGCGAAAATGGCGAGTTGCTGGGGGCGGTGGACGGGGTGGGAATGTTCGCGGGAAGTGCGCGGTATCTGGACCATCGATCGCGGCGGGGACCGCCGCTACGTGTTGGAGCCGCTGCTGGAGCGGGAGATTACACTTTGTCATCCGCTCCATGGGACAGCGCCCGGTGATCGAACGACAGCGCTGCAAGGGCACGGTCCACGAAGTCGCGGGGCGCTTGCTGCCGACGCCGTTATCAGGCCGGATTATCAGCATCGAGAACGGCCAGGAAAAAGTTTACCAACTTCAGTATGGGGCCGAACTCTCCCCCTGCCGGGGCGCAAAGAAAAACTGCTGCTGGTGGTGGTCGCCGGCTTCGGGCAAGAACCGCTGATGCTGCTCACCAACCTGGCGAGCCGAGCGCGGGACTCGGAAGCACTATGGTGGATCGTGGAAATCTACCTGACGCGGTGGAAAATTGAGGAAACTTTTCGCTTCCTCAAACAGAGCTATAACCTTGAGGATCTGCGGGTTTTAGGCTATCAGCGCTTACAGAATCTGGTGGCGCTGGTGGCGGCGGCAGCCTACTTCGCCGCCGTCTTCCTGGGACAGAAACTCAAGCTGCGCCTGCTCACCGAAAAACTCCTGATCATCTCCCTGCGCTTCTTTGGCATCCCCCCGTTCCGCTTCTACGCCCTCGCCGAGGGCATCCGCAAAGCTCTCTCCCAGGGCCGCCCACCCACCTGCGCTCCCCCTCCCGATACCTGGCCCCTCCAATTGTTCCTGGCATGGCACGGTTAAAAAAATGGGGAAACTCCTGCAAGAATCCTCTTGACAAGCCCCTGGGCTCTGGCGTAGGCTCTAGAAGTTGGGGCGGCGGCGCCCGAGCGCCGGGAGGAGACTTGGAAGGGCCAGACCGATGCGGAAGACCAGAGACAGATTGTCCGAGGCGGCCCGTCTCCGTGGCGGTGGCGATGGGCAATAAGTCGTGCCGGGAAGGAGTCATGAAAAAAAGATGTTAAAAAGGACGTTCAAAGCCGGTATATGTATGAAAACAAACAAAACAACGACATTGTTACCGGAATAAATAGGGACAATTTTGCATAACGAAGCGCAGTGGCATGACATTTTATACCGAACGATCACCCCTTTGCAGAAACCGTCGGCTCTTTTGTCACTTTCGGAGCGGCGCGGGCAGCCCGCAACGCGAGAAGGCGAGCGTCCCCCCGACCATCCCTACGGCGATCGCCGCGCCGGTGCCCGGATTTGGGTGAGTCAAGTAAGTCCTTCCCTAAATTAGCGGACGTTCGTGATGTTGGAAGAGGCTTTGGTCACCGACCGGATCGTAATTTGGAAGAGCTTGGGGTTACCCGCCACATTCTGTAATGAATGCGGGCCTCCCACCACCTCCCAATGGGTTGTCGGTTTACTTCGCCAAGACCAGGACCACATGGCGGGATAAACCGGCAGCAACATGTTGGTTACGATTCGCATCTTCGCCCTGTCTAAGAAGACGTATCACCAGCGTTTCCCCCAGATGCATGCCAACCCTCTCTGCCCCTTTGGGGAAGCGGGGAACATTTACCGAGAGGGGCGCGTATGGATAGCTAGGGGCTTGGGTGGTCCGCCAGCCCGGAGACATGCATGGCAAATAATCATCATAGCAAGCGTAAGAAATC
>CAWFMJ010000034.1:0-41351 GCA_963816715.1 uncultured delta proteobacterium | reverse complement strand
TGGCCGAGCCAGGATCGGATCATGTTGAGGTCTGTCCCGACTGCAACAAATGCATGGCGGTGCTGTGTCGCCAGGTATGAGGGGTAATCGTTCTCGTCAGCAGGGACGGGCAAGTATCTCCTGCCGCGGCCACTCGATGTGCGATCAGGTAGCGCAGGCCGTAACGGGTTAAGCGCTGCCCCCTGGCGTTCACGAAAAGGGGTACGTTATCGGAGAATCTTACATGCCGATCTTCGAGAAATGCCTTGATTGCCTGCACCGTCTCCGTCCAAAGGGGACAGGTTCGCTCGCGCTGGCCCTTGCCGAGGATGCGCACATAGCAGGGACGGCTGAACCGGATATGGTTGACGTTGAGGTCGACGATTTCCTGCGCCGAGCCCCGCTGTTGTAAAGGAGGCGCAGTAGGGCGTCGTCACGCCGACCTTGAGGCTTCTGGATATCGATGTGACGGAAGATATGCTGCACCTCTTCCTGCTCCAGATATCCCGCCACCGGACGGGCTTGGCGTTTGAACGGCACGGCCAGAATGGACTGACAATGGGCGAGGAGACGGGGATCGGTCGTAGCGAGGTAGCGAAAGAAGGCGTGGATTGCAGCCAGTCTGACGTTACGGGTTCCGGCTCCATTCTTTCGAGCGCGCCCGAGATGTTCGAGGAACTGCCGCACAAGCTGGGAGCTGAGATCATCCACCGTGAGATCAGTGCACTCTTTTCTGCACTGCTGGACGGCGAATTGCAACAGAAGCTTCAGGGTATCGCGGTAGGATAGCACGGTATTGGGGCTCAGTCCCCTCTGGGAGACGAGGTGTTCCTCAAAGAAACGACGGATGGGTAAAGCGATGTTAATCGACATGGGAAACCTCCTTTTTGCGCTCAAGGGCGGAATGGCGAAGCGGTTATGGAACTGCTCTGCTCGTCTTCTCCAGGAGTTCCGCCGTGGCGTGGAGATATACCTCCGTGCCGGTGATGGAGGTGTGTCCGAGATACGTCGCCAATAACGGCAACTTGGCGTTTATGTTCCCTCCCTGTCGATACCAGAGGGCCAGCCGGTTTATGGCAAAGCTGTGACGAAAGTCATGCACGCGCGGACCACGCTCGCCCTTGGGACCTCGAAGGCCGAGGTTTCGTATAATCTCCAGAAAGACCGTACAGATCCCCGGTTGTCCATAAGCCCGCCCCTTTGGATTAACAAATAGGGGCGCCGAGGGAACCGTGGAGAATCCCGCTTCCTCACGTCGACGCAAGAAAGCAGCGAGGTGATGGACAGCAGACGGCGAGAGGGGGACATAGCGCGATTTCTTGAACTTTGTTTCCCGAATGGTGAGCAACTGGTCTTCAAGGTTCACATCGGCCAGCGTCAGCTTCAGAGCCTCCCCGATGCGCAAGCCAGTGCAGTAAAGCAGACCGACGAGAGTGGCGATTACAGCAGGGCGCAGGCTCCCGTCCGGCCCGATCTTCTGGGCTGCCGCAACGATCGCACAGACTTCCTTTTGGGAGTAGATATAAGGAGCGGGGCGGGTTCTGCACGGAAGAAAGGTGCGATGGACGACGCATGTCCGGGGATCGAAGTGACTCAGGTAGGAGCAAAACTGGCGAAGGATGGAGATGCGGTTGATCCTGGTGCCGGGACTCAGGCGCTCTATGTCTTTGAAGAATCGTTCCACAATCTCGCGCGTAATCGGTTGTCCCGGCTTGAGTTCTCCTATCAAAAAACGATCAAGGTAGACAAGCATTTTCTTATCGTTCGTTCCTTTGCGGCCCACGGCAACGCGCATCTCCCAAAAGGCTTGAAGCCGAGGGGCGAGAGGGCTGCGAAATGTGCAGGTCGCCATACGTCACCTCCCGTCCGGCCAGGGCATGGCCACCTGGCGAAGCGTTTTGAGATCGGCCTTGGCATAGATGAAAGTCGTGTCCAGACAACGGTGGCCCAGGACGTCGGCGATGGCTTTCATAGGGGAGTCATGCGCCAGTGCCCGGATGGCCCAGGAGTGGCGCAAGGTCGTCGAGCCGCTTTTGGGCATTTTGACCCCGGCCTTGGTCATGTACTTACGGACCAGTTGGGATATCTCCAAGCTGTTGAGGGCAAAGAAAGGAGCTCTTACTGAGAGGAAGACTTCCCGAAGCCGGCTCTCGGGACGGTGATGAAGATAGCCGATGATGGCCTCGCCCACCGCGTCCAGGAGAGGCAATACGACCTCTTTACCACCCTTTTGGGCGCGAATCCGAATGGTCGAGCGTCGCCAATCGATATCCTCCAGGAGCAGCTCCGCCGCGCTCTTGCCCCGGATGCCGTAGGCCATCATCAACAACATAATGGCGGAATCCCTCGCGCCGACGGCCGTTCCCTTGGGAATGACGTTAAGGATGCGTTCCAGCGCGGAATCCTCCATCCCCTTGGGCAGACTCGCCAGTCGATACGAAGGGACGGAAGGAATCAGCATGGAAAGGTCCGAGGCAATATAGCCCTGCCGGGCGCAGAACCGGAGAAACCCGCGCAGTGTGCCCGCCATGCGACGGAGATTGTCCGGGCTGTCTTTGAGATATTGTGTTATATACGCCTCGATGGACGCCGCCCGAAGCACCCTCATCTGCTTGCGTGTGGCCTCTTCGCCCAAGCCATCGAGAAACCGACACAACAGGTTGCGAGCGTTCCGGATAGTTTCTTCCGCGCGCTTGAGGTCCTCGCGTAAATACCGCAAGTAAGGATCGAGGACCCAACGGTACGCCGCCGGCAGAGGCTTGGGCTTAACCGGTTTGAGGACTCCTTCGTCAATCAGGTAGGAGAACAAAGGCTTCAACATGCCCCATACCTCGTTCCTGGCCACATAACAGCTTGTGGTCCGGAAGTCCGCGAAGTAGGCGTCCATAAACGCCTGAAAATGAGCGGCTCTGATCTCACTGCTTCGTGTGATCCCCTGATCAACCAGATAGCTGTTAAAGAGGCAGCACTTTGCGAGGATGTGGCAGCCATGATTATGCGAGTATCCCCTTTCCTTCAAACGGGCCGCCAGCCCGTCAAAATATGGCCCTACAGGCCCCCGTCGAAAATCAACCATTGTCCTCCGTTCCTTGAACCAGTACTCGAGCATAGCTCTCCTCCTTCGTGAGAATTGGGTTACAGAGGAGGATACTACGCTCCTATTTATGTGAAGAAAACAAAAGGGCCCGGGAATCCGGGCCCTTTAACACACCGCAATGGCAGTCGCTTGACGCTGGGAGCTTCGAATATGGTTCACATAACTGGCGGCTTCACATTACACAACCACCGCTCAGGCGACATGCGTCCGTCGGATGACGACCTTTCCCTAACGAAGAGGCTCTATGACGCCGGCAAGATCCTCGGCATCGACCTTCACGATCACATCATTATCGCGGACGGGTCAGGCTACACGTCCCTGAAAAAAGACGGGATCATTTGACGGCGCAAAAGGTGAATCAAGTGGGCGGCCCTTTCGGGGCTGCCCCTTTTTTTGAAGAAGGTCAGGCCAGGGAAGGAAGACAACCGTGTGGTCAAAGCAGAAGCCTGCAACGGAAGGCATATCAGTGCTTAGAGGTCGGACGCCCTCGGTGAGATAAAAAAGTGAAGAACTTCCCTGAGCACCGACTTCTGCGGCGGGACAGTCGGCCGCAGCAACTATTCCAGCGGCTCATTATACTGCATTTCTCCATCCGATTATTTTCTTCTTAACGTTCACGGGGCGTATTACATGAAGAACCGACAATCATAAACATCATTCACCATATCAGGGGCCTGCTTTATGACGTCGGCAAATATTTGAGAGTAAACGAGAGTAACCGGGAGAGTCTTGTACAGCGTGTTGTTGTTCCAATCCACTTTTGTGAGCCCGAGTACGCTTGAGCAGGTATCGTACCATCCGCCGTCGCCGGAAAAGCGACGCAACATTATTGGGTCAGGGAGCGGTTTCAATGCTGCCTCTTTGAAGACTGGCTGACTCGGATTGGTCTGGTTTACCGAAGCGACACTACCCTGGGTCCAAAGGAGACATTCCTGCTCGGTCAATGGTTGATACAGACCCCGATCGACAGGATAATTGGCTGCCGTAATTTCCTGGCCTGATGTCCAGGGGTTAAGCTTTAAGCCATACCACGCTGTTCGGCGGACAATCTGAACAAGCTCGATTTCTGTCCTAATCCCAAAGGCATCAAACGCCCCCTGGATTTCCTGATCAGTGAAATGCGACGTTTTGTGTATGAAGATCTTGCGGGGCACTCGGCCGCTATGCCCACGTTGATATACCAACAGGGTACGAGACAATACAGATTGCATTTCTTGATAGCTGAGGTAGGGATTGCCTTTCCGGTCTGTCGAGAACTCCCGAGCGTCGTATGCGACAAATTCGAAGCCAGTACCGTCCGGGTCAAAAACCTGGCTGCAACAAGTAGTGTAATCATTACCATGGGGATGTTTCTTGATGGCATAACTCAATCCGACGTAGACTTCATCCTTGTCGAAGGCTGCCAGTTTCCAGGGAATACCGCCCGCTTTAGCATAGATAGCAACACTAATGCCCCACATGACGTTAGCGCGGCAGACGCGCTCAAACGCGAGATCGTTGACGATTTGGATTGGGAGACCCCGACGCGCCATTCGTGCCTTAATTCTGTCGTGAAGGTCGAATCCCTCGTATTCGAAAGATTCTTTCCAGATGCCGGGCAGATACATGAGCAGAACATCAAATGAGTTTCTCTGAAGCCAAAGACCTTTCAAAGACCGAAGAATACGATCTACAAGCCCTTCCCCATCCTTTGATTGCGCCAGTTTGTGGCACTCTTCCGGTGCCTCCCATCTCAGACTGCTGATAGGAGGGATAAGAGGAACGCGAAATATATTCTTGAAGCCTTTGTAAACCGGGTAGTAGTTTTTCGCCTCTTTTGGGACCGCATTTGCGTTCAGTTCTGACGCTATTCCATCAAGCCTTCGCATAAGCTCTCGGGGCGCAAAGTATGCAAGGCGCACCGAAGAGGGATACCCAAGATCCGAACTGTAAGGGCCGGCATCGGTAAGGCCGCGTAGAGGGTGCGTGTCGTAGTGACGACCGCCGAACAAGAGGACGGGTTCAGGCAGAACACTGTGCGCGGGGAGGACATGAGGCTTCTCACTCATGCGCGCCTTCTCTGCGGCTGAACGCGGTCCGGGTGCTGACCGTGAAAGTCGCCGGAAAGGTCGAATGAGAAAAGCAGGATATTTCTGCCGATTCACCGGCACCCACGGTACCAAAGAGAACCTGTATCCAGGCGTTGAGCAAGTGATGGGATTTCGGGTTGTAACGATAAGTTCTTTTTGACCGGATGAACGGGACTGCCGCCTCGCGCATGGTCCCCGGTTCTATCCAGATGTCGGGCCTGATGAGAAGCCAAAGCGCCCCGTTTCTTTCTTCGAGCCTGACAGCCAGTGCCTCCGCCCACATCGCGCCTTTCAGTTCGGGCACTGCACCGGATATTTGCCCGGGCTTATTCGCATATCCGAGCACTGTCTTCAAGGGGGCAAAGAGCGATGTATTGCACTTTTTTGGGTCAACAACGGCATACTTCGTTCTGAATCTCTCTCGGAAGAGCAATGATTTCTCGCCGCAAATCGCTCGTGCGAGAGCCCCTTCGAAAAAGCCCTTTATGATCGTTGAACTTGCTATCGACCGTATCGGGTCTTCAAACTCGTACTTCTTGATCCCTGTCACTTTTTCTCCATCCAGGATCTTGACGACTTTGTCAGGAATCACCCCAGAACAGAATTCTGTCCGTCACAGACAACACGAGGTCCGACTGGTTCTGCTCCTTCTTGTCCGCCAAATCGCCAAATCTAAGCGGAACCGCGTAATCGATCGAGCCGCACGACCGAGGGTATTCAAGGATAGGGAGGGCATTTATGCGCAGGATCGGCCCTGTCGCCTTGCCCGGCTGGGGCAACGGTATCTTCACAGGCCTTGCTTTTGCCGACAAGACCTTTGAATCCAGATGCTCTGGCTTTTGTCGTAGTTGCCGCCACATCTTGAGCATCATCGTATCGAAGGTGCCGGTTTCGATAATTGTGCGCCCGTACGCCACGTGACCTGGCTTGGGCAATCATTTCGGTGACCGGCTGAGCCACGTCGGACAACCGCGGCGTCGTCCAGAATAGACCCTTGGGGAACGCGTTGTTTTGTTCCAAGGGCTGATCGAAACAATGACATGACATTCGTGTCCCGGCCGCTGTATCCTGACACTACTACGCCGTATCGAGTAGTGGCCGCCAAAAAACACTTTTGAATCTCTGCGTCATTTTTAACCAAGTCGTCCGAAAGATTCTTGATGCTCCTATAACGAAAGTCGCCGTGAACCTTAGCATATATGGGGAATCGTTCGGCGTTCAGTGCATCGAGCGCCGCATAGGAGCCTTCGAGGTGAAAGGCGGACAGGCTCTTGCCTGTTACTGAAGAGAAAGCGGTTTCGATTACGTCGTCAAAGTTCGTTGAAAAAAGGACTCGGGCGAGCCCCATCTCCAAGAAGGCTCCCATCACCCTGTGGCCAATGTTCAGCGATATCTTTTTCGGAGTCAAGCTGATCGCTAATGTATGTCTGTTGTCGGTCATAGTCCTTGCCAAACGTCAAATCAAAATAGAACGAGTACTCCTCCGGGCTACCTTCGGCCGGAAAACCCTTGCTGTCCATGTATTCTTGGATCTTGCGCTTGATCGCTTGGTTATTGGTGCCGTGGCTCTGGAAGTCCTGGTTTTCTTTAAGACAATAGTATCTTCGTTTCAAATCCCAGATTATGTCCGTGGCGGTAGGCATCCCCGCCGATCGAGACACGCCGGCGCCCAGAAACCACATCAACAAAGTTGCGTTCTGCTGAAAATAGTCCAGAAAACTCTTTTCAGAAAACTCGGACACCAATAGGCCTCTCTATGGGTGAAAGAGTACATCCAGCGTTCACCGAGTAATATACCATAAGTAGTCAGTATCTTTATTAGGATTCCGAAGATCGAGCCGCGGGGTTTTCGTTTTCCTGTGGCTTTTCCCACACTTGCCTTTTCGGGCAAGGGTTTCTACGCCTGTCTTCCAGGCAGCTTACCACTCCAAAGGAGGTTTTTATGGATGTCGTCACAAAATATCTGTCTACACTCGTCGGCAGAATGCAAGACGGAAAAGAAGCGAAACGCGAACTCATCAAGCTGGCGCGAAAATCACCGGAAGAGGTCCTCCACTTTCTCGGCAGACTTCCGCCATCCGAGCAACGGTATCTGAAGTGGCTTCCGGCCATTGCAGAGGAAAGCTCGAAGAACAGGGGGTCCACTAATGGCGGAAGAAAACGCTGTCAAACTGAAAGACTTCCTCGAACGGCACGGTGCGCGTCTGGGTGAGAAGATCGAGCAGAACCTGACTCCCGTCTATAACCCGCTTCATCCGGAGGGGGTCGAAGAATACGGGCAGAAGATGCTCACGCTGTTACGCAAACCCTTCCCCGTCCAGGCAGAGGTGATAAAGGGCATATCGAAGGCCCTCTATGGACGGGGACGGCAGACATCTCTTCGTGTGCGGCGAGATGGGCACGGGAAAGACCCTGGTTTCTCTCGCAACGGCAGGAAACGCCCCTGTAATGCGGGTCCTCGTTGTCTGCCCCACGCACCTGGTGGAGAAGTGGATACGGGAGGCCCAAAGCTCCATTCCCGATGTCCACACCGTTGACCTCACCGTCAAGAATGTGATCTCGGTGCTTCATGCATTCCGGCACGAGAAGGGTTTGCCAAGGACACAGGAGATCCATGTGATCTCGAAAGAAAAGGCGAAGCTCTCCTATGCGTGGCGTCCGGCGGCGGTCAGGACGAAGAGGAGCATTTTCCCCCACTGTCCCGCATGCGGCCAGATCGCCATGAAAGACGACGAGTATGTGACCTTCGACGAGCTTGCAAAGAAGAAGGTCTTTTGCCGGTCGTGCAGCAGCCCTCTCTGGCAGGCGGACAGGTCGCTCAGAAGGTTCGCCCCTGCCGAGTACATCAAGAAGTATCTCAAGGGCTACTACGACATGGTCATCATCGACGAGATACAGGATTACAAGGCCGAAGGCACCTTGCAGGGCCGGGCAATGGGGGCTCTTTTGAGCAGCTCGCGGTTTGCCCTCTGCCTCACGGGCACGTTGAATTCGGGATATGCCGACGATATTTTTCATCTGCTTTTCCGGATGGACCCCGCCAGGCTCAAGGCCGATGGTTTTGAGTACGACAGCAGCAACAAGTTCCTCTCGACCTATGGAACCATCGAAGTGGTCAGAAAACTGGACGAGGTGGACAATGTCTACGGCAGGGGGAAGAAGAAGGCGGAGATGATCCGGAGGAGACCGGGCGTATCGCCCGTCGCCATCGGAAAATACCTGCTCGACAAGACCGTCTTCATCCGCCTTGGCTGATGTGATCGACGGCCTGCCGCCCTATGAGGAGAACGTCCTTTCCTACACCATGGATAAGAGACAGGCGGAGGCCTACGGAGATTTACAGGAACGTTTGAAAGAACGCCGTGAAAGCCTACAAGACGAAGGCGCTCGGCTCGATGCTGCAGGCCCTTCTGTCCTACCCTGATTCCTGCGTCCAGTTCCCGGAGCACATCGTGATCAGGGACAGGAGAGCGGATGAAGAGCTGGAGACGATAGAGGCGCCCATTTTGGAGCTTCTCCCCGGCGAGCTTCTTCCGAAGGAAAGGGACTTCGTGGACATCGTCAAAAAGGAGCGGAAAGAGGGGCGTAAGGTGCTCTGCTATCTCACGTTCACCAACAGCCGCGACATAAGGCCCCGCCTCAAGAAAGTACTGGAGGAGGAAAAGATCAGGGTGGGCGTTCTCGAATCGTCCGTCTCCCCGAAGCGCAGGGAAGAGTGGGTCCGAAAGCACTCATCCGGGTTCGACGTCCTCCTCACCAATGCGGAACTCGTGAAAACGGGTCTCGACCTCTACGAGTATCCGACCATCTACTTTTATCAAACCGGGTACAACGTCTTCTCCTTGAGGCAGGCGGCGCGAAGGTCCTGGCGCATAGGCCAGACAGTCCCCGTCCGGGTCTTCTTCGCAGTCTACCGCAACACCATGCAGGAAATAGCCCTCTCCCTCGTCGCCAAGAAGCTTGAGGTGGCCCTCATGGTCGAAGGGGAACTTCCGGAAGGTCTCGCCGATTACGCCTCCTCTGGCGGCTCCATCGTACAGGAGCTTGGTAAGGCCCTTATCGAAGGAGGCGACTACACGGGCGCGGAAAAGGCCTGGGCAAAGTTCCGCAAAAAAGAGATCGAGGCTCAGCTCGGCGTCTGCGGAAGAGAGAATGTATTCTACGAGAAGAAGAACGGCGGATCTTCCACCCGGACAACCATCCAGAGCAACGTCACGGTAAAGGTATCGTTCATCGAAGGCAAGAAAAGATCGAGGTCCGTGGTGGAGATCAACGCTGGCGACCTCGATACCGTTGCCGCGGGCAGAATGATCCAGTTCGCCCTATTCTAACCCTCGGGCCGGCGTCGCCCTCAAGGGATTTTCCAACCATCGGAGGAGACATATTATGAAAAACACAGCAGCACGTGCTGCAAACGACGAGATGCACCGTCCCGTCTATCCTGTATGAAGTGCCGGACGGACCGCAAGACAGAGACTACCAGTGCGGCCATTACCATGACTGCGTGAGCCGGGTATCCCTGGTCAAGAAGGCGCAAGGCTTCACCTGCGTCGGCTGCCCCTCCAATTCGAACGCGATCATCAAGGAAGAGGAGCACACGGAGAAAGGCATGCTCATTTCCGTGCCCCCGCCCTGCACCCTGGAAACGGTTCCGCTGGAGAATATCATCCTCGATTTTGAGATCGAAGAGGCCTTTTTCAGGAGCCTCGCGGACTCGGTCAATAAACTGGGCGTTGTCATTCAACCGGTGATGCTCATCGAAAACGGTGACGGCAGATACAGGGTCTACGCCGGGAAACGGCGCATCCTTTCCGCAAAGAAAAAGGGAATACCGTCCATATCGGCCATGGTCTTTCCGAAGGGCGCCCCCGAGTCGCTCCTCAATATCTACGCGATCGCGGAGAACATGAACAGGGGGCCCAATCCCGCAGACGAGGCCGAAAGGATACTGAAGGTCATGTCTTATTACAACTGGAGCGCGGAAGAGGCGGCCAGGCAGTTGTCCGTGCCGGTCACCCACATCCGGCAGCGGCTGAAGCTCGCCCAACTCATCCCCGAGTTCTTCGACATGCTCAAGAAGGGCAAGCTGCGGGTGAGCATGGCCCTTCGGATCTCGTCACTCCCGAGAGAAAATCAAAAGGAACTGCTTGAAGAGGAAAAGCTTACCCTGGACAAGATCGAGAAGGGGTGCCGGTCCTTCAAGCTCGATACGCTTCTCGGAGAAGACGATCTCTTCGATGTACCGGAAATCGAGCGGGACCCTCTGGAGGAAGCAAAGGCAAAGATTTTCTCGGTTATCGAAGCGAGCGAGTCCGATACCACCCTTCTTCGCGAAGCGATCATGCTCATCGACCGGTACCGGGCAAAGGAAGGTGGCAAATGAATCGGGGATGCGGCAAAAGAAAACCTGGCGGCGTCTACATATGCACGAAACTGTCGCCTCACGGCGTTGCCCTTGAGGAGTACATCATGGACCCTCCCGAATTTTATGAGGGCGAGAGAGTTCAGGGTGCCGATCATTTTCGAGAAGAATGGAGCGAACCACCTCCTCTTCTGGGTGGGCAAGGAGTTCTACCCCTTCCCTTCCGACTTTATCGAGGAGGTGCGGCGCTTCGGCGCGTCGAAGCGGGTGCCCGTGGAGTTTCCCGATCCAGAAGCTGAGCGCTGGGTCCCTCATGTTCTTCGTCCACCCCTTCGCGATCATCAAGAACCACGGCGTGCTTCCGCCGCCACCCTTGTGCCCGAAAAAGCTGAAGAGCCACCTGAGCAACGAGAAGTACTGCCTCGGCCATTCATACCAGGTTGCGCCGGCAAACGCCGAAGGGAAGAGAAAGATCGGAGATACGGTCTACGACGTGAAGCCGGTCACGCCGGACACTCCATTGGAATTCCCCCCGGGGATATTCCTGCGACTTCCCATCACCGACATCGATCACGTGGTCTACAAGGACGGAAAGCCCGACCCGAGGGTCAAGGAAAAGGCGGCGGAGGTGAAGATCCCTCTCAACTACACGCTCGAGTGATACGAACACATCTGTTTCTCAGGCCCCGGAATCCGGGGCCTCTTTTTTCGGGCTATTCCAGGGGCGTCGCTCTCACGGCTATTTATTCAATTCGCATAACTCGAATAGCGCCATGTATGTTGACTTACTAATGCATGGTATGTAAGATAATACTAATTACGTAAGACGGAGGCCATCACTATGGAAACGGCACATGTTACCAGCAAAGGACAGACTCGTTATACCCGCGCGACTGCGACGGAAGTATGGGATCAAGTCGGGAACTGCAATACGGTTCATAGAACGGGAGAACGAAATCCTCTTGCAGCCTGTAACCGGCGACTACATCAGGAGTGTCCGGGGGATGTTGAAAAGCGAGACCTCGGCAACCAGGGAGCTTCTGGAAGAGCGTTCGAGAGAGAAGGAGCAGGAAGAGGTGAACCTTGCAAAACGCGGTGCTTGACAGCTACGCCGCACTTGCCTTTCTTTTCGGAGAGGAAGGGGCTGATACAGTGGAGGCGCTTTTTGAACGAGCAGCGGACGCCGGCCGGCCGTTATATATTGCCGCTCCCAACTGGACGGAGGTAGCCTATATTTCTGAGAGAAAGGTGGGACGGGACAAGTGGAATGCCGCTCGCCTGCAGCTTTCTGTCACTTCCCTTGGAAGTGGTTCCCGCGGATCAGGAATTAGCCGAACTGGCGGCAGAGTTCAAAAGCCCACACAGAATGTCTCTCGGTGATTCCTTCGCTGCCGCCCTGGCCAAGCAGAAAAAAGCCGATCTGTACACCGGCGACCCGGAGTTCAAGGCCGTAGAGAAGGATATTAAGATCATTTGGCTATAATCTTATTATCGTGCGAATCATGGGAATAGTCCTCTCAACTACACCCGTGAGTGAAGCGGAAAACATCTGTTTTTCAGGCCCCGGCTCCCGGGGCCTTTTTTTTTGTGCGCCCGGCAGGGCGCACCGGCTTGGAGGTGAAAGTCCTCTATGGACCCTGATGGCGGGAACCATGAGCCGAACCGCAAGGGCTGCCGCCGTGAGGTGGGGTCTGAAGGAAGCGGTACGCAAACTCCCGGCCCGAGGTACACGAAGCGCATAGAAGGCACTCATTCCTGGGCGAGAAGGCCAAAAGATTCGAAGCCCAATAGCCATCCGGAAGAGATGGGTGTATATGCGACGGGTAGGTGGGAGGAAAGTCGGTGCGCAATACCCGGGGAGATCTGTTCGTCTGCCTTAAAGTGCTACTTCCGTCATGAGGCGGGACGAAGGTCGGACAGAAGTCAGCCGAGGGCATAGTAGCTTCGGTGCAGAAGAAGTGAAGGCCCGAACATGGAAGAGCGGAAAAGGGAACCGATGCCTTGACGGACGAGACAGACGCAGACAGGAAGGCTGAGATGCCGGAGGACTCCCGGAAGGAGAGAGGCGGAACCTCTCTTGATACGGGCAGGGAGCGCCAAGCGTCCGCAGCGGTAGAAGAAACACCCCGACCGGAGACGACGATGCTCTTAGAGGAGGTGCTGCGCCGCGAGAATCTGGTAAAGGCATACCACAAGGTGCGGGCGAACAAGGGAGCGCCGGGGGTCGACGGAATGACCGTCGACGACCTAAAGCCTCTCTCAAGGAACACTGGCCGCGCATCAAGGAACAACTCATCTCAGGAACGTACATTCCTCAACCGGTCAGGCGGGTGGATATCCCGAAGCCTTCCGGCAAGGGTAAGCGTTCTTTGGGGATACCTGTCCTACTCGACCGATTTATCCAGCAGGCAATCCAGCAGGTGCTTACCCCTGTCTTTGATCCCCGCTTCAGCGAATCCTGCTATGGCTTCCGGCTGGGACGAAGCGCCCAGGATGCGGTAGCCAAAGCCCGGCAGTACGTGGAAGAAGGTTATCGCTGTGTGGTGGATATCGACCTGGAGAAGTTCTTCGACACCGTCAACCACGACGTGCTTATGGCGCGGGTGGCCAGACGGGTCAAAGATAAACGGCTCCTCAAGCTGATCCGGGCGTACCTCGCCTCCGGCATTATGCACGAGGGGATCGTCCAGGCGCACACCGAGGGGACGCCGCAAGGGTCGCCGCTCTCTCCGCTCCTCTCCAATATACTTCTTGATGAACTGGACAAGGAGCTGGAACGAAGGGGGCACCGCTTCTGCCGCTATGCCGATGACTGCAATGTGTATGTGAAATCGCCAAAGGCAGGGATGCGGGTAATGGAGTCGATAACTCGATTTCTGGAAAAGAAGCTCCGCCTGAAGGTGAACCGGGAAAAGAGTGCGGTAGGTCGCCCGTGGGTGAGGAAGTTTCTTGGTTATTCGATGACGTGGCACAGGAAACCGAGACTGAGGGTAGCGCCCGAATCGGTACGAAGGCTCAAGGGCCGCATCCGGGAACTGCTGCGGAAAGGCCGGGGACGGGCAGTACGACGGGTCATTGCCGAATTGACGCCGCTCCTCACCGGCTGGACGGAATACTTCAAGCTCGCGACGGTAAAGAACACGTTTGAACAACTGGATGAATGGCTGCGGCGAAAGCTGCGCTGTATCCTGTGGCGGCAATGGAAGAAACCGCGCACCCGGGCAAAGAGGTTGATGGAGCGGGGCATCGAACAGACGAGAGCCTACGCCTCAGCCTTTAACGGCCACGGACCGTGGTGGAACGCCGGCGCCTCCCACATGAACGCGGCAGTACCGATGAAGTGGTTTGCACAGCAGGGACTTGTGAGCCTTCTTGCAAGGCATAGGAGTTTTAATAATCTTTCATGAACCGCCGTATGCCGAACGGCACGTACGGTGGTGTGAGAGGCTGGGGCCGTGAGGCCCCCGCCTACTCGATGCATGCGCTAAATGACCGACTGCCATTTTGTCATTTTCTTGCGGAGATCGAGCGTCCTGCCATCGACCGCGAAGGTTCCGTCCCCGTTCGCATGAAAAGTCCGGCGCTCTTTTCGGTCGGGATCGATCCATGCCTTGACTCCCTCTATGATGAACAGGTTGTACTTATCCACCAGGCCGTCGTCTGCGACGCGGCATTCTATATGCGCCAGGCACTCGGCGATAAGCGGCGCCTTGACGGTTTCGGCGGGCAACGGCGTCAGCTCAAAAGCCTTGAACTTGTCCATGTCCTGCCCGGAGCAGTTCCCGATATCGACCACCTTGCCGGCCATATCGACCGTAGGAACGGCGATGACGCATTCCCCGGTCTCGCGCAGCGCGGAAAAGCTGTGATCCCAGGGGCCGATAATACAGCCTATCCGCGGGGTGAAGTCCATCACCATATGCCAGCTCATGGTCATGATGTTGGCCTTCTTCTTGGACACCGTCGTTACCAGAACGACCGGGCCCGGCTCTATCAATTGAAATGCCTTCGAGAGGGGGAGTTCTTCCATGTGCGCTCCTTTTCGCCTCAAGGACCATTCTTTATCCTCGGGGCCGGTACATGGTGATCGCGACACCGATCAGGGCCACCATACCGCCGATCATGTCGAACCTGTCCGGCGCTATCTTATCGACCTGCCATCTCCAGAGGATCAGGCACGGGAGGAAGCGGTAAAGCGCTCCATTTCCATACTGCGGTTCCTATCTTCACCGAGGCAAAGACGAGATAAACCGTATAGACGACGGCCGCCATTGTCAGGATGATCTTCCAGGTCTTGCCAAACCGGGGACTCTTGAAAAGCAGCGGGAGGCCGAATGGCCCCAGCACGAAGAAGAGGAGGAGGATCACAACCAAAGGCCTTAAGTACCATCCCGGTTGTGGAGCATTATCGGCAGTCATATCTTCCTTCCGATGTTAACGCCTTCTTTCCCTCCAGAATTCCAACTTCAAAAGCTCAAGCACGTTGTAAACAATGGGACAGACCGTGCTGTTTTCGACAACCTGCATCAGCCTCGATCTGAAATCACGCTTGTGCAGGTTGGGGAATGATCCGCAGTTATCGGGACGCGCCTCGTACACTGCACAAAGTCTGTTCCGCAGGACCGGGCAAGGCGTCTGTCTCGGGACGTAGATGCCTCTGCCTTCTCCAGGTTGGAGATATTGACGTAAGAGCTCATCTTCGGGAAGAAGCAGCGCCTCGGCCAGCCGGCGGATATCCTTCTTTGTCATCTGCGGGGACATGGCCGTGCAGCAGTTCGCGCACGAGCGACAATCGATCATTCCTGCTACCACTGCGTAATAGCGGGCGACCGTGCGATCCAGCCTGGCTCCCGAGACATCGCTGCCCTTAATGAATGCACGGAAGCGCCAGTTCTCGTCCAACTTCCTCTCGGCCGAAGCCCTGGCCCTGTCAATGTCGGTCTCGATATCCATCTCTATCCTTCCGAATCTTTCCCGCATCCCGCGTTTCGTAGGCCATCCAACCCATCATCGCTGCTCTTGCCAATCATCGCATGATAAAACCCTCATGGCAAGCGAGAAACAGGATATGAAGAGGAGGTGCGTGAAGGCCGGAGGCTTATCGGTGGACCCGTGGCAGCACGGGCTCGTTGGAATAAGAGATTCAAGACCCTCTCCTTTCGGTGTGTCTCACGCACGTGGCGAAGCAGGTTTCCCACACCGGCCGTCAAGGTAATACACTGATAGTTCAGTATTTTCATTAGGCTCTCGAAAAACCTCATCTCTCTGCCAACAGCCGTCCAAAGAGCAACACGGGCCCTGTCCGGCAGTGAGAACACCTTCCAAAGGAGGACCAATCCATGAAACATATCGCCCTGTCATTGCATCAGTATCCCGAGGACTTGCTTGACGACCCGGCTCTCAAAGAGCGGCGCTTATCGGAGCTGTCCGGCAATATAGCCACAATGACAAACCAGATAGCGGCCGTCGACCGTCTCATCGCCGGCAAGAATCCTTGTCCTCCGGACATGCTGAAGGACTCGAAGTTCATGACTGCGGAACAAAAGAAGAAGGTACTCAGACAATGGGACAGGTTTATCGAAGGGGGCTTCAGCTTCCATCTCTTCACGGACGCCATCTACCAGCACCTGAACCTGCACTGCGGTTTCATCGCCCATTACAACCGGGCGGGCTTCTACTCGACCTACTGGAACGGCGACTTCATCGCCTTTGCCAGGCAGACCGGCATGCTTGTGCGGCCGGTGCCCTGCGCATTCCTGCACTGGGAGCGGTTCCTGGCGTCGTTCCGGTGCTGGGGGGAATGGGCCGGCATGGGCGCCAGTATGCTCTACATGCTGAAATCCCACCTTACCTCCACGGTCCGGGAACTGGAGGACGAAGCCGTCGCCGCCTTCAGGCGCGATCTCGAAAGGCTCTACCCGCTCCATGTGGAAGAGAGGAAGCGGATAGCCGAGGAAGCCGACGCACACAGGCAAAAGGCCGTCGAGCTCACCACGAAACTCGACGATATGGACGTGGACTCCTTCCTCGAAGAGCGGTCCAACCGGTACAAGGAACTCTTCCCCTCCGTGGATCCCCGGAACTTCGAGGAAGTTCGGCTCGCGAGCAATCTTTTCTGAAGGAGGGATCGCATGAGTGGGATACGCATAACCGACGAAGACAAGAGAATGCTCAAGCAGCTCGACCTCAACCGGTTTGTCCAGGAACAACTGGGCCTAAAGCCAAAAGGCCGCTCGGGGTCCATCACCTACTACCTCTCGCCCCTCCGGGACAGAAACCAAGCCTTCCTTCACGGTCGAGTACTACCAGGGAGAGTGGCGCTGGAGAGACTGGGGCGGAGACGAAGCGGACCGGGGGGACATCATCGAGCTTGTCGAACGGGTCTATAACGTCGACTTTCCCGAAGCCCTGAGAATACTCCTCTCGAGAGAATACCCCGCAGAATACTACAAAAGAGAATCGGAGAACGAAAAGCGCGACCGGGACGCGAAGATCGCCTACGCGAGACGCCTTTACGCCAGGCTTCTGAAGGTCAACAACATTGACGCTGTCAGCGCCTACTTCCGTGAGAGGGGAGTGGCCTATCACTTTCCCATGGGCTGCGCGCTCCACAACGACTTCAGGGAGAAGAAGGTCTATCTCGCCACGCCCGTCCCCACCCCGTGGGATCTCACGGCCCTGGAGTGCCGGGAGCTAAAGGGAGACGGGAAGAAGACTCTGGGAGCGGGAGGGTTCTGGTTTCTAAAGAGAGACCCCAAGCGCGTGCTCATCACCGAGAGCATCCTCGATTCCCTTGCCGGCGAAATCGTGCTCGAAGACAGGGAGATATCGCTCTGCGCCCTCAACAGCGCCGCGTATGTCAACCAACTCGGCGACTTCCTCAAAAGACATGACCCTGATGAGGTCTGGCTCGCCACCGACAACGACGCAAGCGGCATCGCCGCCAGAAACAAGGCGGCGGAGACCATCTCCCGTACAAGGGCGCGGATCATCCTGGTAGAGGACCATTTCAGGGCCGGGGTGAAAGACCTGCACAAGCTGCTCGTCGCAAATTTATAACTGGCATAAAGAAAGGAGGTGGCCATGAGACACAAATACCTGCTGCGCCCGCGCCGTCCACGCAGAAACCACAGGCGGCGGAAGGGCTATCATAGGCCGGCTGAAAAGAGAGAACTGCTGAAAATGCTGAGGGAGGAGTTTTACTCTTCCCTTCCAGCTCATACTGGAGGCGACATGAGAATCAAGCTGAAAGAATACTACGACAGAATGGAGCAGGCGGTCGCCGCGATCCTTACGAACGCGGACGTCCGCGACTACCTGAAGAAGATCGCCCTTTTCAGGAGATACAGCTTCGGCAACACCCTGTTCATCGTGATGCAGAGGCCGTCGGCAACGCGCGTGGCCGGACTGACGACGTGGAACCGCCTGGGACGCTACGTGAAGAAGGGAGAAAAGGGCATCATGATCTTCGCGCCCATGTTCGGAAAGCAAAAGAGGCAGGAGCCATCCGATGAGGGGCAAGACCAGGTGGAGGAAGGTAACACGGCTGCCGGGGCGGACGGGACACGTCTGGTCGGGTTCAAGGCGGTCTACGTATACGACATAGAGCAGACCGATGGGGCGGAACTGACGCGCGATGCGCTCAAGGGTTCGACCGACTTCACGCTATCCGCCGGCCTGGATGTCCGCTCGCTCTTCGAATGGATAAGCAACGTAAGTCCCATCCCGGTGAAGACTCGGGAGATATCGGGGAGCTGCAGAGGATACTATGATAGCCTCGCCGACGAGATTGTCCTCGCGGAATCCCTCACCGATCTTGAGAAGCCGAAGACCCTCGTTCACGAGATCGCCCATAAGCTCGCCCTCGCCGAGAAGGAGCACGATATGAGTCTTGATGATCGGCCCAGAGCGGAAGTCATCGCGGAGGGAGCGGCGTTCGTCGTGTGCAGCTACCTTGGCATCGACACCGGCGCCTGCTCCTTCTCCTACGTGGCAGCGTGGGGCAAAGACCTGAAGAAGATCATGTCCTGGGGCTCCGCGGTGATGCGCGTGGCGAATGGGATCATCGATCTCCTGGATCACGGCCGGCCGGAAGAGGAAAGGGAAGCAGCCTGAGGGCAAACTTCCAAACAAGATGGGAGCGGTCGAACTCCGACGATCCCGTCTTCTTCGCTGAAAAGTTCCCTCGGCGACAAACAAATCCGTTTCACTCTCAGGGTGGCTTAGGCCACCCTTTTTTTGCGGCGTTCAGAAGTGCGACCCCGGGGAGGATTGGCCGTACGGGCTGGATGCGCGTCCGCAACGCGTTCCTCGACGCACTCGCAAATGTCTCGACCGTGACCCTCGATTCGGCGCCCCGGCTGCCCCGCACGGGGGCGCGCTGAGACGGACTGATTCAGATCTCTATGAGGCCTTCCTCCAGGGCTATCGCCACTGCCTGGGCCCTCGTCGAGGCGCGAACCTTCCGAAGGATGTTCCGGACATGGAACTTGACCGTCCTCTCGCTTACGGAGAGGATCGACGACATCTGGGGCGTCGTTTTCCCTTCTTTCACCCAGCACAGTACTTCCTTTTCCCTGGGAGAAAGCTTTGCATACGCCACTTGCGAGAGCCGACCGAGCGGGGCGACGACGCGCACGAGGGCCTGGTGGAGATGTGGCACGACGCGCAACAGGATCTCGCGGGTCCGGGCAGACCTCACCATCCATCTTGCCCCGAAGGAAAAGTGGGACGCGGCGTCGCCTCTCTCGCTCTTCAGGCCATAGGTGTATCCGCTCTTGAGGCCGTAGTCGGACGCTGCCATGATGAACTGCCCGGCCTCGGGGTGTTTTTCATACGAGTCGGGCCAGTACTGGAGGCCGAAGTGGAGGCGATGCTCCGCCACGATGGGGTCGACTCTGTCGAGATGCTCCGAGAGGTATGTGTCCATCCACGAAGCAGGGTAGCTGACGTTCACGATGCGGCATGGGTCAGCGCTGCTACAGCTTATCTTCGAAAGGGCGCACAGGGCGAACTCGAAAGGGATCAAATCCTGAAGGCCCAGGACAAGTCGTCTCAGGTCTTCCTCGGCTTTGCAGTGAAGACTAAGGTCGATAATCCTCAGAAGCTCATTTGCCTCTTTCCTCGATAACAAAACATGCGCCCCTTCGCCCGGAGGGCCTGGTTCTCAAGGCAACGTCGAATTGCCTATGCTCCTGGCATGCCAATCTCCCTGCCGGGTGTGACCTTCCCGCCGTGCCTACTCCTCCGCCGGCAGAAAGGTCTGTACCGCTGCCTTCTCCCGCACCTTGGCGATAGAGGCGTTCGCCTCCTGCTGCCCCTTTTCCTGTTTGAGGAGCGTGCGCAGCTGGTCCTTCACGTTCTCGAAGGGCACGGTTGTCTCGGGCTTGCGCTCTACGGCCTTGACGAGGTGGTAGCCCACCCTGGTCTCCACCACGTCGCTCACCTCTCCGACTTTCAGGGCGAAGAGGGCCTCCTCCACGGGCTTTGAGCAGTTGCCCCTGGCGGACGTAACCCATGTCCCCGCCCTTGGAGGCAGTGGGGTCCTCCGAATAGGTTCTTGCCATCGAGGCGAAGTCCTGCCCACGCCAGGATCTTCTTCCTGACGTCCTCGATCTTCTTCTTTGCTTCCGCCTTTTTGGCCTCGTTCCCCTGGGGGTCGATCCTGACGAAGATGTAGCTTGCCTTCACCTGCTCGGGGACGCGGAAGGCGTCGCGGTGGCCGTCATAGTAGGACCGGATATCCGTATCCGTCACCTGCGCCTTCGAGCTGTAAGTGGCATCTATGTACTTGCGGACTGATAAGGCCCGCTCCACCTGCGGGCGGAGGGAGGGAGCGGCCTTCGCGAAGTCCGCCTCGGTCTGGAACTGACCTTTGAGCTTTTCGAGCTCGCTTGTGACTTCCGCGTCGGTGAGGCGGACCGTCTTCTTGCTCTCCTGGTAGAGAAGCTCCTGCCTGACAAGGCCCTCCAGCACCTCCGTCCTGAGACGTGTCACCTGCGGGGCCGTCAGGAGTCTCCCCCCGTCAAGCACCGCACGTTCCGCCCGGTACAGCTCCCTGGTAAAGTCATTGAGATTGATCTCCGAGCCGTTCACCACCGCCACCACTCCGGGCTTCTTGACCGCTGGAGGGACGGAAGGGGTCTCCTTCCCTGCGGCTGGCCAGCGCGAAGCCGCCGAGAGAAACGCTATGAGCAGAACAACGAGCAGTATTCTTCCGGTACGCATATCGACACTCCTTTATCTCGAATGACACCTGTCATGGCTGCACGCGACTTCAGGGAACGGCGTCAATGGATAAGGAGATCAGGCCGCGAGCCGTTTCCTGAACAGCCCATCGAGCGCGCGTGAGAGTTCAGCGTGGAACCGCTCATAATGCTCGACGAACCTCTTGCCCGCACCCGTGAGGCCACACCCTTCTTTCCTTCTCTCGACGAGCTTGACCCCCACCGTCTCTTCGAACCGGCCGAGGATATGCCACGCCGAGCAATACTGTTTTTGCACGGCCCCCGCCGCCTTGTTCAGGGAGCCGCAGGTCTCGATGGCCGTCAGGAGCCGGTAGGGTTCTTCCGCCTCGGCCATGGTGAGCAGCGCTTCTTCCCTGCTCGGCGGCCCTTTGGCCGGGCGGGAACAATTCGTCGAACGCGTCCGCCGCCTCGCTGCGGAACTGCTCGTACCGCCTGACGAACCTCTTGCCCGCGCCCGTGAGCCAAGACCCTCCTCCCGATACCCCTCCCGTCTTCTTCTCTATGAGCCGGAAGCCCACCGCCTCCTCGAACCGGCTGAGGACGCACCGCGAGTGGTGAGTAGGACATCTTCATCTCCCTCGCCGCCTTGTTGAGTGACCCGAGGGCAGCGATACCCTTCAAGAGCCGGTACGGCGTTCCCCCCATTGCCAGGCTCGTCGTGAGCCGCCCGTTGGATTCCATGTCGTTGTCCCCCCCTTCTTTTCTCGTAGGCATCATTGATGCATGTTCCCCTTTACCGTGCCGAAGTCCGGGTCGTCCTGGGCCGCCCCGTATCGACATCAAAAAAGACGGCGATAGAGACGTTCAGTTCTTTCGGGGGTTTTTCAAACGGCGCGCTGACAAGGGCCGACTTCAGGGCATTGGCGTCCAGGGCGGGATAGCCGCTGCTCTTTCTCACCTTTAAGGAACCTTCCTTGATGGCCCCTGATTGGGTGATGGTGAACATGATCGTGGGAATGCCATTGACCCCCTTTCTTCTCGCTTCCTCGGGGTAGACGACATTCGAGTGGACCCTTTTCGCCACCTTTGCGAGGTAGTTCCTGACCACGTCTGCTGCACTCTGGTCCGCATATTTAATGGATTGTCCCGTTTGCTCCACTTCCCCACCCGCGCGACCGGCAACGGCCGGTGCGTAAACAGTAGACGCCTGAGTCGGCCCTGTTTCCTGCTCGGTAGGTTTTTGCAAGTCATCCGCTTTTTCCACATGCACCGGGGTATCCGGGGTTGTCTCTTTAGGTTTACCGGGCGATTGTTTCGGGATGACCTTCTTCGTTTGCCGGGCGATGCTTTGCCGGGACGCCATCCTGTTTTGCGGAGCGCCTTCGGTCCCCTTCTTCTTTTCTTCGACCTGCCTGTTTGACACCATGCCGAAAAGCTCGATCAGGAGCTTACTGGGCTTATTGGCCTGAGAGGGCCTTTGCAGGCTCACGAAGAAAGGCAGAACGATGCTTGCATGCACAAGCAATGAGACCGCCAGCCAGTGGTAAAAGGTGAATTTCCCCCGAAAACGCAACATCGCATTATCCTCTCCGAAAGGCAGCATCAACTGCGGCTCTTCGTCTGCACGGCGACCTTCGTGAAGCGTAGCTGCTTCAGGAGGTCGGCCACGTCGATGAAGCGCTGGAGGGTAATGTCCTTATCCGCCCGGATGACGAAACCGGTTTCCCGGCCGATGGGCGCCAGCAGGGGTTTGAGGGATTCCAGCGTGACCGGTGTTCCATTGAAATACATGCCGCCTGCCGCAGACAATTCGATCATCACGGCCTTATCCGCTTGCGTCATGCTCTTCGTGGCCTGCGGCAGGTTGACCGGTATCCTCCCCGATGCGATGAAGCTGGACGTGGTCAGCACGATGGTCAGAAGCACCAGCATGATGTCCACGAAGGGGATGACGTTCATCGTCTCAAAGGGTTTTTCGTTCATTGGCAACCTTCCATTGCAGCATAAGCACCCTGACTTTTCTCAAAAGGGCGTTGTAGACCACCACCGCGATAAGCGCCACGACCAGCCCTACCGCCGTCGCCTTCAAGGCGAGGGCCAGGCCCGTCATGATCCTGCCCGTATCCATGGCCGCGTCCTGCCCCATGTTGTAGAAGGTGAGCATGATGCCGAGGACGGTGCCCAAGAGCCCCAGGTAGGGGGCATTGCTCCCCACCGAGGCGATGACGGACAGCTTCCCGGTGAGGGCGATCTCCAGTGTTTCGATGTTTTCAAAGGCACGTGATGCTGAGCTTCCGGTAAAAGAAGTACCGCTCCAGCGATATGGCCACGACTATGACGCTTAAGACCGCAAGCATCCCTACGATGCCGTAATCGATTGTGAGTGACAGCCATTTCATATCTTTCCCTCTCGAAGATAAATAACGTCGTCCATCTCTTTTCCTTCA
The DNA here is from genome assembly GCA_963816715.1 of uncultured delta proteobacterium. Taxonomy (GTDB): domain Bacteria; phylum Desulfobacterota; class Syntrophorhabdia; order Syntrophorhabdales; family WCHB1-27; genus BOG-1155. The sequence continues at coordinate 18,210 of CAWFMJ010000034.1, read as the reverse complement.
GAATGCCATGCCGACCTGCATGAGCACGCGGGTCCCGGGATCGCTCTACGTTGTCGTTCTTCGTCACCCCCTATGGGCTGGGCCAGTTGCACGCGTGCCGAAGACCTGCTTGAACGTTGAGGTAGTACCCCAGGCCGACGTCGCTTATCATGGCCTTGTCGTTCATGGTGTAGTTGCCGTTCTGCGCATAGACCTAGCCGTTGTCGATGAAGAGCACCCAGGGCGTGCTTCAGGGCGGAGACGGAAGGCAGGGCGTATCTCACCTCCATGTTCGCCACGTAGCCGTTATCGAAGCTGACCGCTTCCGGTATATGCCTTCACGCCGGTGATGTCTGGATATGAACAACTGCTCGGTCGGGTCCAGGTTCCCCATGAGGGACTTCTGCAGCCTGAGACCGATCCCCTTGAGGAGAAGTTCGCGGCGAGGTCCAGGTTCCCGGAGAAGGCGAGATTGGCCTTCGAATAGGTGCCCCCCGTATTTGCCCCGGCTTCATTGAGGGCGCTCTGGGACGAGTCCTGTATGGTGAGCCTCCCGAGGCCGATGCTTGCGGACATGATGGTGAAGAGGTTATGGCCGAAGAGGCTGCCGTAAGCCCCCCTTTGCACGGCCAGCGTCGCCACGGAGGCGTGCCTCGGGTTAGTCGAATCGAACCGCCGACAGGTCGTCCTGCAGAGCATCTTGTAGGCAAGGTTCAAGGAGACGTCGATCGCTTTCGTCGGCCCTTCTTACCGACCGGGTAGGAGAACGTGCCTTCCAGGACATCGGCCGAGCCCGTCGCGCCCAGGTCCGAATAGACGTTGCCGAGGCTGTAGGTGGTCCTCGATGCGGCGAACTCGGTCCGCAGGCCGTTATAGCCGAGGGGGAAGCCGTAGGACGACCCGGCCGTTCACCAGGCCCTTGTTCGCGTCGGTGGTCATGCCGCCGAGGGAGAACTTGTCGGCGATGCCGAAGGGGGAGTTGAGGTCGAAGCCGGCGTATGCCCTGTTCTTCCCCGTGTAGCGCGAGCCCTGGTTATCCCCCATGACGTAGCCGTTGAAGCGCTGCGAGGGATCGACGGTCACGTCGAAATCGGAGGTCCCCGGCGTTGCCCCCGGCGCGATGGCTACCGTGGGCAGCTTGGCCCCGGGCATGTCCTTGACCAAAAGCATGGAGCGCTCCAGGCCGTCCCTCGTGACGACGGGAGAGGTTTCTTTGGTTTTGTCGAAGACGCCCTGAAGGAGAAAGTTCCTTACCAGGGAGTTGTTCTTGATGGAGAACTTGCCGTAGTTGCCCATGATGATCTTGATCAGTCAGGATGCCGTCGGTCGGCGTCCTGCTTCGGCACGTAGGCCTTCGCGACGAGGTATCCCTTGTCCCTGTAGAAGAGGGTCACCTTGTTTGCGGCCTCGGTGATCTCCGCCATGGTGAGCTCCTTGTCCTTGTACGGCGTCCAGCAGGGCCGACAGCTTGGCCTCGTCGCCCTTCAAGGCGCCTTCGATCTTGAAATCCTTCACCAGTATCTTCCGGCCTTCGGGCAGGGAGAAGGGCTTCTCCGCTTCCTGGGTGATGACCGGCGTCTCCTGGGCAGGCGGCGCTTCCTTGGCGGCACTCGGCGGAGGAGTCGCCCCCTGTACCGCGCCGCCGATATTGGGGACCTGGGCAAAGCGCGGTTGAGGCGGTGATGATGAGCGCCGGAGAGGAAGAGTACCAGTACGGCTGTTATTGCGAGGTGTTTCTTGAGTTTGTCCATTTATCGTGATCCTCTTTAGTTGGCTTATGTGTTATGGCAGCGGGTCCGCCTTTAAGCCGGAAGGCTCGTGGGGGCGGACCCGCTGCCGATTGGAAGGCGCGGATTATTTCTTGTCCGTTATCCTCCAGCTCGAGTTCGACCCCATCGGCGCTGATGGATTTGACGCCGGCCGAGTAGCTGTTTGAATCCGCAAAGATGATATGGTCGTCGAGAGACGGGCTGTTGCTGTCCCCCGAGCATGGTGGCCGCGCCTGTCCTGCTTGACGGATTTGTGTCACTGTTGCAGCGCCGCGCCCGTGGTCTGGCCTGCCTGGCTGCCGGCAGCGGCTTCCGTGGCTGCCTGCTGAGCGGCCGCAGCTTCGGCTGCGTCCTGCTGGGCTGCTGCTTCTGCGGCTGCCTGGGCTGCTGCTGCGGCGGCTGCTGCGGCGCGGTCGGAGAGCACCTGGTCGATGGTTCCGTTCAGGTAGTAGGGGAGATCGGACCACTGCGAGGCGGTCAGGCCCTGGACGTTAGTGCTAGTAGCGCTGCTGTCCGATTCGCCCGCGGCCTTACTTTGACCGGTGCTGTCCGTGTTCCAGTAACTGTTGGTAATAGTGCTGTTTGGGCCCGCGGAGCCGACAAGTCCCCCGACATTGGTGGCGCCGGTCACCAGGCCACTCGCGTAGGAATCATTGATGGAGGTGATGCCGATAACGCCAGTGAGCAGCCCGACCAGACCGCCCACCGTGTCCGTCCCCGTAACGCTGCCCGTCTCACTCGAACTAACTACCGCTACGGCTGCACCTGCTATCCCGCCGACATCATTCGCCCCTGTTACCGCACCATGGGCATCGGAGCCGATCACCTCGAAGCCGTTACCTACTACGCCGCCCACAAAATTGCCGGTGCCGGTTACGTTACCGTAGGCATGCGAGTTGGTGACGATAGACCCCGAATAGATGGTCGTGTCACCATTGGAAGTGCCGCCCCATGAGGCATAGCCTACGAGGCCGCCCACATCGCTCACCCCGCTGACATTGCCGTAGGCAGATGAATTATTGACATTACAGCTGGCCGCCCAGCCGACCAGGCCGCCTACCATGGTGCCGCCCGACACATTGCCTGTGGCATAGCTGTCGTTGATATTGGCGGTGGTATTGCTCGTAGCCATGCCGACCAACCCGCCGAGATATTCTGCTGTTTGCGGTCCCTGTCACATTACCGGTTGCATACGCATTGGTAATCGTACCAATATTAAACCCACCGATCAGACCGCCAATGTCTGAAGCACCATCGGAGGTAGCCGTCACATTGCCTGTGGCGTAAGAATTCGAGACATTTAGACTCTGGACATATCCCTATCAATCCGCCTGATGTAGCCGCCACTTGACGTTACGTTCCCCGTGGCGAATGAATTGGTGATATTGGCAGGGTTCGCATATCCATATCCCACAAGGCCGCCGGCATAGCGGCCAGAACCGAGCCGTAATATCCCCCGTGGCGTAAGATAGATTTATATTTCTGAACCGCTGAAAGGGAATTTCCCAAGTAACCTATCAGCCCCCCCGCATATCCGAAAGCCGTAACTTCATCTGTGGTGTCACAGTTGGTCATCGTCGTGGCGTTTACGGCTGCACCGATCAGATCGCCAGCATCGCTGCCAGAAGCAGTTATATCTGCAGATGAATAGGAGTCTGTCATGGTTGATCTGTAAGTGCGGCCTATCAGACCGCCGACGTATCCTACCCCCTGCACGGTTCCGGTAGCGTAAACATTGTTCACCGTTAAGGGAATCGTGGCATTGTTCGCGAAGCCAAGCAACGCCCCAACGTAGTTCTGGCCGGCAATATTTACATTCGTCAGCCCGATATCACGTAAGACGATTGTCGCACTCGAGGCCGTTTGGCCTATCAGCCCGACATAGTTTGAAGACGGCGCATTCAGAGTCAGGTTGCTTATGGTATTGCCCAGGCCGGCAAGGGTGCCGGAGAAGTTGGCGATGACTGCGGGTGTTCCGGTGTTCGCCGTGCTCCACGAAGTTGCATCGAGATTCTGCGCCAAGGCGTAATTGCCGGTGAGCGTGCCCGTGGTCGCCAATATGCCTATGTCGTGTACCAGCGTATAGACGTTGCCGTTGATCGTAAGGCCGTTCGTGTTCGCAACTATTCGTGAAGTTGACGCTGCCATACGCCCCGTCTCCGCCATTGGCAGGGTTATGCGGGTCCACCTGGGCCACCGGATAGCCAGTGACCGGATCGATGACTGCGCCGCTGTAGCTCGCCTTAGTGAGGATGTTATAGTTGGTGCCTGTCGCGGGAGTGGTGACGGTCGTGCCGTTGTAACCCCCGTAGTTCATTACCAATGCGGCGTTGCTTCCGGTGAGGGAGACGGGGGCGTTGATGTTGATGTTCTCCCCGGCGTTCAGCGTCAGCCCGGCAGTTGCCCCGGTGGCGGTAATGGCCTTGTTGACGTTGATGTTGTTCGTGGCAGTTGAGGCTCAGGGTGGTATTGGCCGACCAGCTCACCGCGTCGTTGACGTTGAGGTTGCCGTCCGACCCGCTGCCCTCGGTGGACGACAGGGTCATGTTGTTGGCTCGCCAGCAAGCTGCCGAGGAGCGCGCCGGTGATGTCCCCGCCGCTGGCGGCGATGGTGAAGCCGTCGGGGTCGACGAGCCAGGTGCCCGTCTTGCCGTAGGCCGACTTCGTGGTGATAAAGGCGCTGTCGGCCACCTTCACGTTGTTGCCCGACGTCTCGATGAGCCCGCCGTCGCCGCCGTTGGGGGCCGAGGCATCGAGGGTGCCGGCCACGTTTGTCGTGCCGCCATACGCATGGAGGCTGATATCCCCTTTCAGGTCGTCTATGGTGCGGGCCTGGATGAGGCCTGTGTTGTTGACCTGGGCAGAGAGGAGGTCGTCGGCTGCCTTGGCGGTGAGGATGACCTTGCCGCCGTCGGCGTAGATGGCCTGCTTGTTCTCGACGAGGGCATTAAGTGTGCCTTCGTCGACGGTGACGTTCACGAGGGAGTCGCCGTTGAAGTTGAGGGTGATCTTATCGCCGGAAGCCAGGGCGACGGTGCCCTTGGTGGCGGTGATGGTCCCCTGGTTCGAGACCGTGTTGCCGAGGAGGGCCACGTAGCCGCCGTCTGGCGGTGATGGCGCCCTGGTTGATCACGGAGCCTGGGAGCCGTTCGCCTTGAAGACGTAGTTGCCGGCATTGAAGTCCGCATCCGTGATGTTGAGGGTGCTCGCGATGAAGCCGGCGGTGTTGACGCTCGAGCCCTTGGTGAAGAGGATGCCGTTGGAGTTGATCAGGAAGACCTTGCCGTTGGCGTTGAGCGCACCCTGGAGCACGCTCTGCTTCATTGCCGATCACCCGGTTGAGGGTGATGGAGGAGGCGTTCGGCTGGTTGAAGTTGACCGTCTCGGCAGGCGCCGTGCTGAAGCTCTGCCAGTTGATGGAAGCCTTGTTCGTGGACTGGTTGATGTTGGTGACGTTGCCGGCCTGGTTGATGGCAGCGCTGCCGCTCGTGACCACGCCGCCCTGGGGGGCCGCGAGCGCCGGGCCGCATACCAGGAGCTGGTATCCCCAAAACACCACGATCATCAGGGATGCTATCCTCTTTTTGAACACCTTCCCATGACTGCATTTGATACACATCATGTCCTCCTTTGCACACCGTTTACGACTATCGGGATTATTGGAATGCCCAAAGTATTACAGGGCAGAATTCTTGCGGGACCGGCACGAGGGTATAGGAGTAATGCCCGTCTATCTGACGATCTCAGCGCCGGGGGAAAGGTTGCCGCAGGTGACTTTACTGATGGTGTTGCTGAATGGTTGGAGCTGTAGTTGCTTGCGGGTGGGTGGGCCGTTGCATCCGTGCGGACGGCGACGGCCTGTGGGCCTGGTGAAGCCCCTTGCGTCAGGAGGTCTGAATCGCCCCCCCCCCCCCCGAATTTTAAGTCCTAGCCCCGGTAAGCACGTACCGGGGATGGGCGCCGCGGCAGTCAAAAGAGTAGCCGCCTTGCCTTTCATGTTCTCTTCTTCCTTATCTATCCGTTCTCATCGCTGCCGTTATCCCGGCAGCGGTCATGCCGTGGTGCAAGCCGAAGCGTCATGCTTCCGAAACCTTCTCCCAAAAAAGGAAGAGGAGAACAGGCCATGAAAATCCGGTCGCCGGGGAAGAAAGGAGCAGCGCTTGTGTAGAGGCACTGTTGTCTGTTGTACGGGAGCCATGCTTCGCTTCTTTCCCGGCTTTTCGCAAGGTCACTACATCAGGGCAGCAGGAGGCGTCCTTTCAGGTTTTCTTGCGATCCCCTGCGTGGGGGTTAAACGTATATAACGTATTTTACGTTATATCTCACAGGAATGAACGTGTTGTCAAGACCTTTGTTAAAGTTTTCTTAAAGTTTTTCTCAAAAAAAGTTTCTGCCCTTCAGCGACGGGGCGCGGAGAAGCCTCCAAGAGGCATGAGGCGGCGGGGTTGCGGGTGCGGCTTGTTCACGTTAATGAACTCGAGCGGTTGACAGAGGCGCCATGCCTGTCTAAAATAGCCGGGAGATGAAGATCGTCTACAAGGTATGGTTCGAAGGCGAAAACGGCAGGGCGTTCGGTGAAGGCCCCTGCCGGCTCTTGAGGGGGGTCCAAAAGACGGGGTCTCTTCGGAAGGCCGCTTTAGCAATGAACCTGACCTACAAGAAGGCGCGCCTCGTCATAGCCAGTTGCGAGCGCTCTCTCGGGTTCGCCCTGACGCGCCGGAAGACGGGAGGTGTCTCCGGGGGAGGATCGGAGGCGACGAATGATGCGGCCGAGCTTATAAAGAAGCACGAGGCGGTCCGGGCGGAGGTAGAAAGCGCCCTTGCCGAGGCATACGAGAAACACTTCGGGCAGGCGGCGGAGGTTCAGTTCTATACGGTGCTTTCGCGCAGGGGCGGCGGGAAAGCGACGGAGTAAACAGACACTCCATCCCAGCCGTAAGGTCAGGCACCTCGAAAGCCCGCACCCCGAAAAGATATCTGCCGGTCCTTCCATCAACGTGTGAAGGCGATTCCTCTTTCGAATGACAGTCGGCTGCCGAGACAAAGAAACTCGTCGGAAGTAATATCCAATCAGCTTTAAGTATCTTCATTAGACGCTCGAAGAGTGCCCTGGCCGAGATTCGCGGCTTTTCCGAAGGGCAACAAACCTCGTCACGAAAATCCGAACAACACCGAGAAAGGAGAGTCCATGGATCCTATAAAGGTTCTTCATTGCGCCGACCTGCACTTCGACGACGAGCAGGACCGGCTTCAGAACACCATCGAATGCTGCAACCGCGTCGTGGAAACGGCCCTGATCGAATTACCGGCTCTGATTGCCATAGCGGGCGACGTCTTCGAGAGAGGACTTGTCCTCGGTTCGCCGGGGACACTTGCGGCGATTGATTTCGTGCACCGGTGCGGCAACATCGCCCCGGTCGTTGTTACAAGCGGCACGCCCACGCACGATGCGGCCAACAGCACGGAGGTCTTTAACAGGCTTAGAACGGAGCATCCCGTCCATGCGACCGGTCTTCCCTGCCAGGTAGGCCTGACGAAGGAAAGGCCGCGCAGGTTCAACGCGGTCAACGGAAACATTGAGGACAAGCCGGAGTTGTCTCTGGTTGTATCCTGCCTGCCTTCGGTCACGCGGGCTGGATTGATGGCCATGGGCAGTCTCTCTGTGGACGCCGCGGGCATCGAGTGCGCCGAGTCTGCTGAGGGACCTGTTCCAGGCTTGGGGCGTTGCGAACGAGAAGGCCAACCGCCTTGGTATACCGACCATACTGGTTGGCCACGGGACGGTGAAAGGCTCACGCCTATCGACCGGCCAGCGGGTTACCGATCCGGACGCCGAATTCGGGATAGCCGATTTGAGGCTCACGAAGTCAGTCCTCGTTTGCCTCGGACATATCCACATGCGGCAGCAGCTCCAGGACAACACGTTTTACTCCGGGTCCATCACCCGAGCCGACCATGGGGAGACGGAAGAAAAAGGCTTTTTCCTCCACACAATTCATGAAGGAAGGGTTGAGTCCAGGTTCGTGGAGACCCCGGCGAGAAGGATGCGCACCCTGGCGCCCGCCGGCACACTTCCGGATGCGTCGCTCATCGAGGACGTAAAGGAAGGCGACTACGTGAGGATCGTTTACAGCATCAGGGAAGAAGACGTCGCCCAGGTGGATGACGCGGCCTTGAGAAAGATTGCCTATGAAAAAGGGGCCACCCACGTGAAGATCGAGAAGACGGTGATCCCCATGACGAACGTGAGGTCCGAAGGCATATCCAGGCTGCGGTCTCTCGACGAAAAGCTCAAACGATGGGGAGAGCTGAACGGCCAGCCGATCACCGCGAGTCTGCTCGACAAGCTCCGCCGGCTTCAGACGCTCGATGAACAGGCGATAATCCAGAGCTATCTCATGAAGGAGGCATCCGATGAAACCCGACTATTTGCTGCTTAGAGGATTCGAGGGCATCCTGTCGGGAATGGGGGTCCACGAAATCGAGATAGACTTCTCCGTCGTCCCCGACGGTATCGTCGTCTTCGACGGACCGAACGGCAGGGGAAAGACCACCATAGTCGACAACATGCACCACTTTCGCGTCATGCCATCGAAGGTGAACAAGAGCTACTCCCCCGAGGGGTTCAGCTTCTATGAGGAGACGTACGGCGCCGACGCCTGCAAGGTCTTTGTTTCCACAATGAAGGGTACGCGCCATAAATCGGTGGTTTCCATCGATGCAATCAAGAGGAAGCAGAAGTGCTACCTCTACGAGGAGGTGAACGGCAACTGGAAACCCCTGAACCCTGACGGCTCGACGGAGAGCTACGACAGGGCCGTCGAAGCGACATTCGGGACCCCGCAGCTCTACTTCATATCGAACTTCAGGGACCAGCGGGCGAAGAGCTTCTCCAGATACAGCAAGGGGGACATAAAGGAGATCCTCGCCGAACTCCTCGGCATAGACGGTATCAAGGAACTCTCGGACAAAGCCGGCCGCGTGCGAAAGGCGCTGCAAGACCATCTCGGCCATCTCGTGAGCACGAAGGAGGATTTGCTGCGCGTCATATCAGGCAAGGACGAAAAGACTTCGAAGGCCCGTAGCGTCCAGTCGGAGCTTTCGCGCCTGGCAGAAAACATCAGAACCCTGAAATTACAGCGACAGGAGGGGGAGCGGAAGCTCTCAGAAGCGGTCACGAAGATCGCGCTCCAGGAAGAGCGGCAAAAGGCCAAGGAGAAGGCCCTTGCCGATATAGCTGCCAGAAAAAAGGAGGTGGAGGAGCTACGCAAGAGCAAAGAGACCAGGCTGGAGGCATTTGGCACAAAAGTAACGGCGATGACGATGCGGATCACAAGAACCAAGTGTTTTCTCGCCGACGTCCGTTCGCTGAGGTTGAAGGCAGAAGAGCTCAAGGGCCTCGAACAGAAACTGTCGAACCTGAAAGACTCCGCAAGGCTCTGCGACGAGCGGTACGTGCGGATGAACGCGCAGATATCGGAGCTTCAGACCATCGAGAAGCTCGTCAAAGACAAAGAAAAGGAGCTCGAAAGAATAAGGCTTTCCCGGCAGCATGCCATCGACAAGATCGAGGGTGCCATCAAGGACCTGAAGGCGAAAGTCCAAAGACTCGCAGAGTACCGTTGCGACGCGACGGGCGCAAGCGCATGTCCCTTCCTGACGGACGCGCGCGAGGCGAAGAAGACTATCCCGGCCCATGAAGCCGAACTGCAACGCCTGACGGGCGCCAAAGACTCGACAACAGGAAAAGCTCCTCCAGGAATTAGGCGACCTTCGCCGAAAATGTGCCGCCATGCCTTCCCTTCGGAAAGAGGCGGAGCAACTGCTTTCGACGAAAAGGGCCCTCGCGGACGAGATGCGGAAGGCTGACGAAAGGACGGCGGTCTTGAAGGATGAGACCAAACGGCTTGCGGAAGCCGAGCAGGCCGGGAAGGAACTGCCGGGGCTGGAGACGGAACTGGTGGTACTGGAGAAAGAAAAGGAAGAATATCTCCTGGAAGCCGGTAGGGCCATTGCCGCGATGGAGGCCGAGATCAAGGCCCGGGAAGACGAAGCGGCGCGGATCGTTATCGACCCCACGTTGAAGGAAGCGAAAGAACAAATCGCGCAAACCATTTCGACGCTTTCCAGCCGGATAGACGGCCGTAGATTGGAGGAAGCCACCTTGAGAAAGGAAGCAGGCGCCCTTGACGAAGCCCTGAGACAGATTGCCGATTCGGAGGAGAAATGCATTGACCTCGACAGAGAAATTGAGCATCTCAAGAGCGAGATCTCGGAATGGACCATCGAGGAGAAGGCATTCGGCAACGACGGCATCATCGCCCTTGAGATCGACGACGCGGGCCCGGCCATCGCGAGCATCGCGAACGAGCTGCTCCGCGTGTATGACTCTCCCTTCTCCGTCCGGCTCAACACCCAGGAGATGACGAGGGCCGGCAAGCTGAAAGAAGGCTTCGACATTCCCGTATTCGACGCAAACACGAACAAATCGAAGAGCATCAGGAAGCTCTCGGGCGGCGAAGCCACCATAGTCGAAGACGCGGTTGCCAAGGCCATATGCATCTACAACAAGACGAGCAACGGCAGAGACCTCGCGACGATCTATACGGACGAGAGGGACGGGGCGCTCGACCCGGAGAGAAAGAGGGCTTATTTCCGCATGAAGCAGAAGGTTCTTTCTCTCGGCGGGTACGATCAGGAATATTGCATTACCCATACACCCGAGCTGCTCGCCATGGCGAACGCCGTCATTTCCCTCAAGCCAGGCGGCATCGCGATAACCGCCAACAACTGAAAGGAGTCCATATGAAAAGAGCATCGACGGCCAGCGCCGTCCCGAACGGCGACTACGACAATGAAGAATTCTTCACGCCCCTTCTGGGAGCGGATGACGACAACGTCAAGACCCTGGGCGTCATCAGACCAGGCATCATGGTGCTCAAAAAGAGCTGCGAACAAGCCGATGACGAACGATACGACCAACTGCTCTCCCAGGGCACGAGCTGGACAGACATGGCAAAGGAACTCGGCGACAAGCTCATTCCCCAGAACGTCGACTACTTCACCGCGAACAGGCACGACTTCATAAACCCCGCGAACGCCGATCTCATCAAGAAGCTCTACGCGGACCCTGACGGCAGGATACGGTCGATCCCGGTCTACTTTCCCATGAACGAGTGGTGGAACATCATCCCTCACCGGCTCTGCTGCTACGGCCTAACGAAGGGCCTCAAGCACCGCAGCGGCTTCGAGTACGAAAGGGACGACCGGGGAAGGATAGCGGATTACAGGATGGTCTGCGAGACCCCGGAAGACCTCGAAGCGGGGAAGAAACTCTTCGGCGGCCGGGCGTGGATGAGGAAGCCCTGCGATCCCGAGTCGTGCCCCGAATACCAGAGAGAGGAATGCCGGTTCTCCGGCAGGATCTACTTCATGATCCCGGGGATAAAGGGGATGGGCTCGTTTGTCATCCCCACGAAGTCTTTCTACTCGATGAAACGGGTGAAAAAGACGCTTCGCGACATGTACCAGCTCACCAATGGAAGGATCGCCTATCTTCTGCATAAGGGAGAAACGATCTTCGTGCTCAGGAAGGTGAAGGCCACCATCCCTTGCATCGACTGGGAGAAGGGCGAGACGAAGATGAGGCAGCAATACCTGATCGACCTCGATGTCGTGGTGGATCCCCTGGAAGTGGCGAGGGAGTATTCCGTCGAAAAGCTCCTCTTGAAAGGCGCGAGGGCGATGGCCGTGCTGGGCGCAGGTACAGAGAATACCGACGGGGTCCCGGCGACGGATGGCGGTGCGGCTGAAACTGATTCTCCTTCGTTCGAAAAAGACCGGCCGGAAAACCAGGTTGAACCCGAGTTAGTGCACCATGATTGAGAAGGTCTCGAAAAGCAGGACGCGCCGCCTCAGACCGGGCCGCGATGGAACACAACCTGAAAGACAGCCGGTGCCCGAAGCCCCGAAGAACGGGAACGGAAGAAAAGAGATGGACCGTGACCAGAAAGCAGCCATTGCCAAGATGGCGGCCAGGTACCGGATACAGGCCGAAACGCTCGACAGGGTGCTTGCCGGCGTGAAGTTCCATGACGAGGCGGCAAAGATAATAAGCGAACTCAACAGGGGCGACATTTCGAGGTTCCTTCCGGCCCCGGCATAAACCGGCCTGCCGGATATCCGAGCACACTCTAAGGGAAGGCATCCGCCTTCCCTTTTTTTTTTTCGAATTATCTGCCGTTCGACGCCCGGGAAGTGAACGCCAAGAAGTAATAGTAACAGTGGAATTCGGAAAGAAAGGGAGTGTACCCCTGTCCGAAGGGACAGGATTGACAGACTTTCCACGTGGTGGTAGTTCTGTGTTACAAGGTTTGACTCAGGCCTTGAGGACACTCCGGTGGAGCCGTTTTGTGGCCGCCTGCATTTTCTTGCCGGGTCACGCCCTTGAGTTCCAGGGGGCGATGACCCGTAAGGTAGGCACATATGAATCCGGAAGACAATGGTCCGCCCCTCGATACGCTCGCCGTTCTCTCGGATGAGCCGAAATCGGCAGTTACGGTCAGCGTCTCCTCCCTCACCCAGACCGTTAAAGCCACGATACCCTCCAAGGCAAGGAAATACGATACCAACCGGGCCGTTGAAGAACTCTACCGGACGCATGAAATCTCTCTCAGGCAGGGCGAGGCCGGCCTCTATGAGAAGATTATTTTTGGGATCTACGCGATCTACAGGCCGAGGATCATCAAGATCGCGAGGAAATATCGATCCTTGAGCCCGATATTCGGGGAAGAAGATCTTCACCAGGAAGCGCTCAAGGCTATCCTGCAAGCCCTTCGAAAATACAAGCACAGCCCTGACATCAGGATGAAATTCTCCACCTATCTCGAATGGTCGATCAGGAACACATTCCAGCGGGCCATAGGGAGCAAAGACAAGTACGTGGAGATCTACGGACGTGACGGGGGGTTTGTGAAAACCATGGGGTACGGCAAGTTTGCCGAGCAGAAGAAGACCCTGGAAGGCGCCGGCTGCACCTACACGACCAAGAAGCGGTTCTGTTACCTTTCAGAGGTCCTTTTAGGCGACGACCTGGAGGCAAAGCTGGATCAAGCGGAACTTGCCCCGTATGAGTACTCAGGCGCTTCTCAAATTGCGGAAGGCGAAAGTGAAAATCGGCAGCCAGACGCAGGCGAGGAATCGGGAGAGGCAGAGCCGGCCGAAGAGGAAGAAACGGCCGCTCCCGCAGCCGGTCCAGGGTCGCAGAACGGCCCCAATCTCCAGGCGATCGACACCCTCTATCGGCAATGGGCCAGGTCCCCGGGGAAAGCGATCGAGGCCGACCCTATAGTCCTTCGCATCTATGATCTTTGCAGGCAGGACGAGCGAGGCTTTCTCCTTCCCTTCCGGAAACAACGGCGCGGCCGTCGGCGCGGACGAGGTGGAACGGTCGGCGCTCGCCGCCATCGCGCGAAGCCTTGCCCGCCACGACAACGATTCCGTTCCAAGAATCCCGTTTTCCATGTTCCTTCGCGTGGCGATGAAAAGATCGATGCAGGCTCTTTGCGGAAAGGAGGTACGCCACGATGGATGAGCAGGAGATCGTAGACATTCTGAAAAAGCAGAAGACTGGACCAGGCCCGTCCATGGACGGCGATTTCCTCCGACTACCTGACAACCAGGGAGTTTCTGTCGCTCGTCGGCATCCAAGGCAGGGGAAGGGAATACCGGCAAGCGCTCTTCTACCTTGAGATAGCGTCGAAGAGGGACAACGCCGGTCATATCCTGCCTGATTATCTGAAGAGATGTTTCCGGAACCAAGCGGTCCGCGTTCACGTCTTCCGGTCGAGGAGCGAAGCCCTGATCGGCGTCGAGTACCGCATTCCTGTGGAGAGCCTGGATGAAAGGTACGCGGAGCGGGTGAAGGAGCTTGTCGCCTCCAGAAACGGCAAGACCCCTGACTCGGTAATAAGCCGGGGGACACTGAAGAAGCTGAGGCAATTGAGCGAGATAAAGCACAAAAGCATATCGGAGATCGTCGACGCGTGGGTGAATCGGGAAATGGACGCCGTCCTCGGAAAAGAAGGCGGGCCGCCCTTCGGAATAGCGAGATAGCACATCGGTCTATGTGCGCTCATTGGGGGAATGTGTGCTCATTGGGGATGACGCAACTGAACAACGGTTATGTGAGCACATCGGTTTATGTGTGTACAACCGGAATGTGAGCACATCGGTTTATGTGTGCTCATAGGGGATGACGCGATTTCCCATCCGTTATGTGCGCACATCGGGCTATGTGGCAACATCGTGACGGCGGTGCAGTGAGATGTACGCACAAGGCGCTTGTGCGATTACGAATATCAGGAGGCGGCCATGAAGTATCTGGGCAATGTCAAAGTGACCTTGTTGAAGGAAAAGCAGGAGTACAAGGAACTCTTTTCTCCCCTTTCAGAATCCGAGTATGAGGACCTGCGCGAGAGCATCAGGGAGGCGGGCATATTGAACGACCTGATACTGGAGAAGATCGAGGAAGGATACATTATCCTTTCCGGGCATCACCGCAAGGCGGTCGCCCAGGAACTCGGTCTGGAAGAGGTTCCCTGCTCGCTCGCGGAAACGCGCGGCGAGATACTCGAGGCCCTCTTCGACAACGCGAGTCGTCGCCAGATGACGGAGGCGGAGCGGAAGGAAAAGGTCAAGGAGAAAGAGAAGGTTCAGGATCGTATATACGAAGAAAGCCTTATACCCGAGCTGTACGCGCTTTACAAAGAGGGCAAGATCGACAGGCGATCCGCTGATGAATTCATGCGCGAAGACTTCGGTCTCCAGCGAAGCATCTTCCATTCCCTGTCGGTGGAGCGTCCCGTGGTGCCGCAGGAACTGCTCGAAAAACATGAGCATGAAATAGCCTCGATAGAGTCGCGGCACATGGAGGATCTCGATAACGAGCGAAAGAAATTGGAAGCGGCGGAGGCCGAGTTGACAGCGGCGGAGGCCGAAAAGAAGAAAGCGCAGGAAGCGCTTGAGCAGAACGGGAAAGAGCTGGAAGAGATAAGAAAAAGGGCTAAGGATACCCTTGCCAGGTACGAGAAGAACAAGGAACAGATCACGAAAGAGGTGAAGAAAGAGGTCGAGAAGGAGCTCGAAGACCTCAAGAAGGAAAGGGAGACCCGCGAGGCGGCCATGAAGGCGAAGCAGGACGAGATAGCGGGGCTCAACGGGGAGATCGAGACCCTCAAGAACAGAATATACGGCTACGACTCCCAGGTCGCCCTCTGGAGACACGAAATCGCCCGGGTGAGCGAGACATACGAGAAAAGCATCGCCTACTACTCGAATCCCGCCCTTATCGAAATCCAGCTCCAGGTGATCTCCGAATTCGTCGAGTCCCTGGTCCGGTTCTCCGGGTGCCATAAGTGGGACGCTAACGCCATTAAGACAGTGGAAAAATACCGCAAATCCATAGGCGACCTTCTCGATAAGCTGGCCGAGAAGGTGAGGGACCACCAGAAAGAGGTCGTCTCCGTGCAGGAGTCGGAGAAGGCTATCGCGGCCCAAGGAGGTGGGGATCTCAAGGCTGGGCAGGAGGTTTCATAGCGGGTACAGGTTTGCAGGGCGTTTTCAGAGCGACTGCTCTGCCTGGGCGGGGTCGCTGCCCGTCAGTTCGGGGAAGGCGACGTGCACGTAGAGCGGGGTCGAATCGATGGTGAAAGCCTTGTAGTAGTTGCCCCGGGAGCGCATGTAGAACTGCCGGTCCGCAAGCTGGAGGACGTTCGCCTTCAGGATGAGCTGCTCCTCGATCTCCCTCAGGGTGATCCTCCCCGTGCATTCGTCGGGGGTGATGATGGGCTGGAACTTCTTGCTGATGGGTGACGAGTCCTCCATGTACTGCCCGGTGTCGGGGTGGTTGACCCGCATGAAGATCCAGTTGTTGATGTTGTCCATGATGCCCTTGGCAGCCTCCGGCCCTATCTCCTGCTCGATGAGCGCGATGCTCTGGGTGTAGAAGCTGACCCACGTGTTCGCGCCGCCCGCCTTGGAAAAGAGTTCCTGGATGCCCATGTAGGCGATGTTGTGGCCCTCGTCGATGTGGATGCAGAGAGGAGGATCGAGCTTCCTGCCTGAGGCGAAGAACCTGCCCACCATGCTCTGGATCATGGAGATGAGGACCCTGCCGATGATGTGGGCCGTCCTTCTGGCGAGGAGGGAACCCGTGTTGCAGTAAAGGATCACCCCTTTGCCTTCCTCGAAGCGCGCCACGAATTCGTTCACGTAGCTCTTGCCGATGATCTTGCCCGTATTGCCCGAAGAAAGGGCCGACAGCATGGTTCTCAAGGATGAAGCCACCTTGGAGAAGAACTCCTGGGTTGACGAGAGGATCTGTTCGATGTTGTCGCAGACTTCCACCGCCTCCGGAAGGGCGTCCTTTAAGAGAAGAAGCTCCTGCTTCAGGTCCTGGAGGTCCTTGTACGTGACCCGGGACTTGATGTCGCTGAAATTGGCGTTCAGCTCCTTGCCCTGTTTTCTGGCCTTGATGGCAAGACCGGAGACGACCGCACCGGTCACCTCGCTCGCGATGGCGATGAAGTAGTCCTCCTTCGCCTTGATGCCGCTCACCACGTGGTCCACAAGCTCGTCCTCCATGTAGTAGTGGCTCAAGGGGTCGAGCTTGACGGAGTGGTCGGGATAGATGGGCGTGAGGAGCATCACCTCTTCCAGCCTTCCGGACTCTGCCGACGCCTGGATCACCTTCGAAAAGAGGTCGATGTCTCCTTTTGGGTCGATGATGGCAACATTGTAGCCCTTCCGGATGTCCTGTTCGATGATGGATTCCATGAGCCTTGTCTTGCCGATGCGGGTGGTCCCGAAGCAGCCGAGATGACCGCTTCGTTCCTGGTCGGGTATGGTGATGAATATGTCTTTGGACCGGTCGGCGAGGTTCACCCCTTTGCCGAGGATGGTTGTCCCGCTGTTCGGGCGGCATCTCCCTTTCCTGTTTATCTCGCGCAGTCGTTCGAGGCCGTTTGCCTGGGACATGATTGGTTGACTCCCTCAAGAGTACTACTTTGCGAAGCCCGCTGCGGAATGGGGCAGTGGAGAAACCGTGACCACAAAATCAGCCTCAGAAAGTAATATCCCTTCCGACCCGGCGATGAACCATGGCCTTGGGTGGCCCACGGAAAACGCCGGAAACCTTTTCATTGCTGAAGGCGCGGGCCTTGATGCCTTCGGCGAGAACGGCCGCGGGACGAGACTCGCGCGCGTCCGTAAGATACAGGACGGTCCGGGCGGCTTTCAGCGGCGCGGAATGCGCGCGTGTTCGCGAGCCCGGCGACTTCGGGAGATCCTCGTGGTCCTGTCTCTGAAAGTGGGATACCTGGTACCAGGGGTGGTGGTCAAATCGATGCCAGAGCATGATTCTCATCTCATCCTGATCTCCGGCACGGAACTCCTCGCGTTCCTGCCGAAGAAATATGCCAACAGGCCTTACAAGGTCGGGCAGAACCTCCTCGCCTGCGTCTTCATGCTGGAGAATAGCAGGATCATCCTCTCCCAACGGTCCCACCACTATTACAAAAGGATCGCGGAACGGGCCTTCAGCGTCCTCATCGAGGAAGAAAAGATCAGGATCAGGAGGGCCGCCACGGTGGCAGGGGCGGGTTTCGTCAAGATGGCCGTCGAGAGACTGAACGGCAGTCGACCCCGTAAAGGAATGCCTCCCCTATCTCCCGGCGATGAAACCGTACACGGACGATACGATCACCCTCGTCCGCTACTCGCGGGATATCAAGGAGTACATAAAGAACGCCCTCGCCCCCGCGCCCCAGGACAGAATCCGGAAAGTAATATATTCGAGCACGCTGAGGGAGGCGATTGTCGGAGTGGACCCGGCCTACTACGGACTCTTTGTGGGGAAGGGAGGAGCGAACGTCGCCACGGCGGCCAAGCTGCTGGACATCACGATACTGATAAAGAAGACGGAGGAGACGGCGCTCTAAAACGAGGAGGAAGACATGGATGAAGAGGCTGTCGCAAGGAACAAAGCTGACGTGATCATGGAAAGGAAGCTCCGGCTGGTCAAAGAGCAAGGCAGCATCGTGCTTTCGCCGAAAATGCGGGACCTGCACCTCCTCACCCAGATGCTCTTCACGACGGACACGGCGATCAACAGGATGAGGATGAACGCCGGCACCGCGCGCATGCCTCTTTCCGGGCTTCAAGCGGCACACGAAAGGATCATGAAGTTTACGGCCAGGGTGCGGGCCTTCACGAGCGCCCTGGGCGGCTCGGGGTTCTTTGTCGCTCCCGGCTCAAACCCCCTGGAGAAAGAGATCCTGGCCCGGAGGAGGAATGCCTACGTCTTCATACCGAAGACCGCCGAGGGGGCCGCCATCGCAGACCTCTTCATAAGCCTCGATTCCGCCTACTTCGAGTTCAAGATCAAGTCGCCCCTCAGGGACAT
>CAWFMJ010000033.1:0-646621 GCA_963816715.1 uncultured delta proteobacterium | reverse complement strand
CTGGGAATTAGTAGTGCTTGTTATGTTTTATGTACTGTACTTTTTGACCAGACGTATTGCTCGTGGCGGCAATTATTGGGGTTCAGCACTCCCTCCGCGAACAAAGTCCGCGGAGCCTCCCCGCTCGGCGCTTCGCATGCGCTCGCTTTACAATTACTGGGGTCTCGCACCCCCTCCATTTCCCTTTTTTTCATATGATTTTCCCTAGTACTAACAGGCACGCCAGGGCCAATGCCGTTGCGAGGGTCGCCGCGCATGCGCTGAGGGAGAGGGCACGATCGGCCGAAATTCGGTAGTCCCCGGTCGTCCCGTCGCCGATGAAGGGTTTTTTCACGAGCATGCCGCCATAGGTGGAGGGCCCGCCGAGCCTCACGCCGAGGGCGCCTGCCATTGCCGCTTCTGGAATGCCGCTGTTTGGGCTTGTGTGCTTCCTGCCGTCCCGTCGCATGGCAGCCAGGGCGCCGCGGGCCGCGCGAAAGGCGGCGGCGGGGCCGTCGGTCAAGAACCGGCAGAAGGCAGCCGGGGCAAGGATGAAGCCCGTTATCCGCGCAGGGACATAGTTTGCGGCGTCGTCGAGGCGTGCCGCTGCCCAGCCGAACCTGAGATACCGCTCGTTCTTGTAACCCACCATGGAATCGAGGGTGTTGACTGCTTTATAAGCGATGGCCAGCGGCAGACCGCCCACGGCAAGGTAGAGCAGGGGCGCCACAAAGCCGTCAGAGAGGTTTTCGGCGACTGTTTCTATCGTTGCCCGCAGGATCGCCTCCTCTTCGAGTTCTTGCGTGTCCCGGCCCACGATCATCGAGAGCCTCTGCCTGGCGGCGCCGAGGTCCTTCTCTTTAACCGCATCGATCACGCCTTTGGCAGCAGTGAGAAGGCTGCGCAAAGCGAGGCTTGTCGAGGCCAGGTAGATAAAGAGGAGCGCGCCTATCGCAACGAGGGGACGGGTGGAAAAAGAGAGGAGCAGACGGGCGATGACGAAGGCCACGGCCGCCGCAGGAAGCACGATGGCGCACACGAGGAGCGCGCCTGCCGCCTTTTCATGTGCCGGTCCGCAGAGCCCGCGCAGGCCTTTTTCCGCCGCCTCGATGGCTTTGCCGATGATTTGAACGGGATGGGGCAACCATCTCGGGTCGCCGATGACGAGGTCGACGAAAAATGCACAGGCGAGGTATGCCGGAGCTATCACAGGCCCAGAACCCTCCTGATGAAGTTCATATCGACGTGCTGCCGAAGCAAATCGGCCAGACGGTTGAGGCCCCGATCGATGGTTGCCGCGTAAGAAACGGGACTATCGAGGGGCTGTAAACCCTTCTTCTCCCTCAGTCCGTTCAGGACCGACCGTCGGAACGCGTCGTTGTCGAAAATGCCGTGGATGTAGGTCCCCCAGCAGTTTCCCTTCCCGGACCCGTCCGCCACGGGCGTCCCGGCCATTGGACCGGAAAGCCTCTTTATCTCGAACAAGCCGATATCGCCCTCGCTGTCGCCCATGTGGATCTCGTATCCCGTCAGCCCGTCATTGCCGGCAGCGGCAAACCCGGCGCTCGCCCATCGAGCGATCTTTGCCTCCACCTGGCAGGTGGTCTTTGCCTCTCCGAAGGCGGTCTCTATGTCGAGAAGGCCGAGGCCGTCAATCTCGGTATGGCTGCTCTCGACGCCATGGGGGTCGTGGATCTTCTTTCCCGCCATCTGGTAGCCGCCGCAGATAGCCGCCACCTGGACGCCCCGGTCATGGGCGGCCCTGATGGCGCGATCGAGCCCGGCGGCTTTCAGGAAGAGCAGATCTTTTACCGTGCTCTTGGAGCCGGGGATGATCACCAGGTCGGCGTTCTCTATGTCGCCGGGGCTCGTGGAATAGTGGAGCTGGGCGTCCGGCTCGCAAAGGAAGGCGTCGAAATCGGTGAAGTTGGAGATATAGGGCAGCCGCACCACGACGACCCTGACGGCCCCGTCTCCGCGGGACATGGTCCCGTTCCTCAGGGAAAGGCTGTCTTCTTCCGGGAGCCCCATGTCTTTGGCATAAGGAAGCACGCCTATCACGGGCTTGCCCGTCCGCGCTTCCATCATGTCGAGCCCCGGTTTGAGTATGTCCAGATCCCCCCTGAACTTGTTAATAACGAAGGCCTTGATGTGCCGCCCATCTCTGCCGAGGAGCTTGACCGTCCCGTAGAGGGAAGCGAAGACGCCGCCCTTGTCGATGTCCCCAACGAGGAGCACCGGGGCCCCGGCAAGCTTGGCGGCAGACATGTTGACAATGTCGACATCCATGAGGTTGATCTCGGCCGGGCTTCCCGCGCCTTCCATGAAGATCAGGTCAAAACTCGCCGAAAGGCGCGCGTACGATTCTCTTACCGCCTCCCACGCTTTTCCCTTGATCCGATAATACTCGCGCGCCGACATGTGTCCGATAGGCCGACCGTGGATGATGACCTGGGAACCGGCATCTCCGGACGCCTTGAGCAGCACGGGGTTCATGTCGACAATGGGAGCAACCCGCGCCGCCTGAGCCTGAAGCACCTGGGCGCGCCCGATCTCTCCGCCGTCGGAGGTGACGTAGGAGTTGAGGGCCATGTTCTGCGCCTTGAAAGGCGCCACGCTCAAGCCCTCGTCGCGGAAGATCCTGCACAGACCCGCGACGAGAAGACTCTTGCCCGCACCCGACCCCGTTCCCTGCACCATGAGCGCTTTCGCCATGCCGTCTCCCTCCGCTCGTCAATTCCAGCCGTGGCTACTGGATCTCGTCCGAGACCCCAGCTTCGCTGAAGGTCGCCATTTCTCGGTATATTTTGAGGCCCCCTTCGATGAGCAGCATGGCCAGGGCCCCGCCTGTGCCTTCGCCGAGCCTCAGATCGAGGTCGAGGATGGGCTTCAGCCCCATTCGGTCGAGCATCGCTTTCTGACCGATCTCGACGGACTTGTGGGCCGCGAACATATATTCGGCCGTCTTCGGCTCTATGGTGTAGGCGATGAGCGCACCGGCGGTGGAGATGATGCCGTCGACGACCACCGGCACTCTGGCGGCAGCCGCTCCGAGGCAGAGGCCCGCTATCCCGCCTATCTCCGCGCCGCCGACCTTGGCGAGCACGTCGAGGCCGTCCGCGGGGTTGGGCTTATGAAGGCGTATGCTTTCTTCGATGACCGTGATTTTGTGGGCGAGGGAAGCATCGGTAATGCCCGTGCCTTTGCCCGTTACCTCGGCGACCGATCTGCCGGTGAGCACCGCCGCGATGGCGCTCGACGGCGTCGTATTGCCGATGCCCATGTCGCCCGTGCCGAAAAGGCTGTACCCTTTTTCCGCATAGGCCGTCGCGAGGTCGATTCCCACGTTGACGCAGCTTTCCGCCTCGCTCCTCGACATGGCCGGCTCCTTCAGCATGTTCTTGGTGCCGGGCACAATCTTGCGTATGGCTAGGCCGTCCGTCTCTTCGAACGTGTAGTCCACGCCGATGTCGACGACGAGGACTTCCGCGCCGGCATGACGGGCGAGGACATTGATCGCCGCTCCGCCGTTGATGATGTTGAGGGCCATCTGGAGCGTTACTTCTTTCAGGTATGCCGACACGCCTTCTGCGACCACGCCGTGGTCGCCCGCGAAAGTAAAGACGATCTTCTTGTCGAAGACGGGCATCTTCTTTTCGGTGATCGCCACGATCCGGCGGGCAAACTCCTCAAGCCTGCCGAGGCTTCCCGGCGGCTTGGTGAGATCGTCGAGCCTCTTTTGAGCCTCTTCCGTGAACGCTCCCTTGAGCGGCTCGATCTTCTCTATGGTCGCTTGAATTGTTTTCCATCCTGCGCTCACGCTCTCTCCCTCCGTTGTCCCTATTTGATCTTCACCGGTATTCCCGCCGTTACCAGATATACCTCGTCCGCCAGGGCTGCAAGGCGTTGGTGGAGCCTGCCCGCCTCATCCCTGAATTGTCTGGCGAGCGCGTTTTCCGGCACGATCCCCATTCCGACCTCGTTCGAGACGACAAAAATATCGATAGGTCGTTCGGGGCCCCCCAGGGCATCGAAAAACTCGGCTTGCGCTTCTTCCATGCCAAGGTTGTTGCACAAGAGGTTCGAAAGCCAGAGGGTCAGACAGTCGATCAGCGCAACTCCGTAGACGCCGCATGCTGCTTTCACTGCCTGTCCCAAGTGAAGCGGCGCCTCCATGGCAGCCCAGGCGTTGCCCCGTTCCCTTTTGTGCTTTTCGATCCGTTCCTCCATCTCCGCGTCCAACGCCTGGGCCGTGGCGATGTAAACCCTGCTTTTTCCCTCCGACGCCGCCATTGCCTGCTGGAGAGCGAAGGAGGTTTTTCCGCTCCTCGCGCCCCCTATGATGAATGTCAGTTTGCCCATTGACACACCTCGGTAAACCAGGAGGGGTGCCCCCCAACCATAAAAAAAAATCCCCAGGCAAAAGACGCCTGGGGATTGCACCCTGATTTACTTGGTCCCCGCCTTCCACCCACGGGAAGGCAACTCTTTCACACGTCAGGCAGGTCTTCTGGCTCTCCCGGTCCCTTGCCGGCCTTCCCATCGGTAAACTTCGCAACAGTGGCCCTACGCGGCAGGGACGCTTATTCCGCGACTTCCGGAATCGGGATTACAGCGGCGGGACCGCTCCTGAATTTCACAGGATTCCCTATTGGGCTTCGCTGCACCTGAACGCGTCCTTCTTTTCTTCTTCTATTTTGTACAACAGAACGGAGGATAAGTCAATCAAGAGTGCGACTTCCCGGGCACGGTGCGGATTTGCGGGTTCTGTGCGCTTTTCGCCGTTGACAGGCCCCGTGGCCGGGATTATAGTCCGATTGTCTTTACGCCCTTCTTGCACAGAAGGGGCCGGTACGCCTGTTTCCTTTCGAGGACAGGGCCGGCAAGTGACCGGAGACTGCGCGTGCGAGTCTTCCGGAGAAGGGAAGGTGAGTAACATGGCAGTAAGAATATCGACGATGGCTATTGTGCTCGTTGTTGCGTTGGCGCTGTTCGGCTTTGTTCAGGCGCCGACCGCTTCAGCAGCCGCCGGGCAAGAAAGCTACAAGGGCAAGGTAACCTTTTATGACGAGGCCGGGAAGCAAATGACCGTGGACGGTAAGGACGGAGTGAAGCCCTTCTTCGTAGGGAATGCGAAGATAGACGGGAAGATCGATCTGAACAAGATGGTCGTTGTGAATTATCCCGGCAAAATAGTGAATGGAGAAAATGTTGCCTCTTCAGTGAAGGTAATCGGGTCGGTAACCGCGAAAAACGAGGCAGGACAATCATACGGGGAGAGCGGAATGAAGTAGGCTCTCTCGCCAAAAAGTGCAGCGCCTGCTTGGCGCTCGTCTTCAAAAAGGACCTTTTCCGGGCGACGGAATAAGGTCCTTTTTTGGAGCGCGCGCCCGGCCTCTCCGTCTCTGCAGCAATGGAGTACATCCCTCGACGGAAAGCCTCAGATTCGCACCTACGGTCTCCGGCGTGTGAGACCGTAGGTTTCACCATCGCCTTTCAAGGGCCCACCCTTCCTGTAGAATCCGGCACGTGCAGCGGCGCCGCAATAAAGCATGTCGCTTAGCGAGACAGTTTCAACAGTTTGCCGCCCGGGGCGATCTCGCAGACGGCGGCCCAAGAACGTATACAGGTTCCGCTTCCCGCCAGTTTGGCGAATAGAGCGAGAAGACAACACCCTAAAATAGCAGCTTGTTTTTGAGTTGTTTAGTCATTTGCCAACTTCCCTGTCGGCTTTCCCCGGTTGTTCAGATTGCTGCAATCGTTGCACAGGATGCTTGCCCGGTCTCTTTCGGGAGCGCTCCTACAAATACGCCGAGAAAATAGATATGTAGCAGAACGCTCCAAACCGGACCGCGAAATACCAAATCCGAAACATAACGCACAGGAGGGTCACATGGGAACCAAGAAAGTGCTGGACAGTAACAAAGGCGTAAACCTCAAGACAGCACACTGAAATAGAAGCTTGTTTTTGAGTTGTTTAGTTGTTTACCGGCGTCCCTGTCGGCTTTCCCTATAGGATGAGTCTCTCGTACAGGCCGTCTATGTCTATCCGGTATTGCATTATACAATTCCTTGTATCTATCCATACAATCTATTGTAGATATATCACCACCTTCCCAAGCTGTCAACAGAAGAATAGCGAATCACGCTCCCCGCGCCGTGAGATTCAAGCTGTCCATCGAGCCTGAAAGTCGCCGCACCACCGTTACGTGACGTCGGGCCTGCTTTCAACTGCCGGCAACAAGCGCGGCTATCAGCTTCCCCCTCTCTTTTCCTCGCAATTTCATTGATTTTGTCTCGCCAGCAATGATAGAACGGTAGATACACCGTCGCCCGGTCGTCGTGCCTTTGTTTCGATACAAAGAAAACGTGCTTGAAAGCGCAGCGGTTTGCGAAGAACGAATAACGCTGCATTTGCCGCGGCAGGCGCCATTCGCTCGTGGAGGCGTTGATGCGACCAAGACATCTGCTCGCCGTGCTTTTGCTCGTATTTCTCTGGGCTCCCATGGTCTCCGCACAAGACCTTGAAGGCGGCGGGATAGTTTACGGGTCTGAAATCGGGGCCTTGGTTTCGGCGCCGAAAGGATGGATTTTCGACTCGCAGAGCGGGGTCTCTCAAGGGCTGCACGCAGTAATGTACCCCGCCGGGTCGGCGTGGGCAAACGCGAAAGTTATGATGTACGTGAGCTTTGCCAAAAACAACGACGGCACATTGGAAGCGTTCATTACCGGAGACGTGGAACAGTTCAAGAAGAACTCGCCGAATATCACGGCGGAAAAGGCAGACCCCATTGCGATGAAGGGAAGTGCGTCCGCAGAAGTGAGACTCTTCTCGGGAGACAAATGGGGAAACTACGAATGCGTCGCCTACGTTTCCAAAGACAAAAGCGTCGCCATCTACGTCCTGTCGGCGAAGACCAAAGAGGACATGCTCAAGAACCTCGATGCTTTCAGGACAATGGTGGAAAAGAGCGCTCTTATGGCGGTAAAATTCAGATAATGGACAACGCGCAACTGCGCGCCGCGCATTCACGCAGCGTTGGCACCGCCTTGCGGCCAGGATTTCACAAAGACGTCCCCTCCCCTCACAATTTCATTGACTTTGCTGTAGGGCAATGTTAGAACGGCAGAAACATCATTGCCCGGTCATCATGGCTTCGCCCTTGAAATGAAGAAAGCCCGCGCCACAGCGCGGCAGTTCGAGGAGAGGAAATGAGAACGGATTCATCATCGACGTCCTGTCTTGGCGGGTTTCCGCATATCGGCGATAGGACGGCCGACGCACGCGTCCTATCGAGAACGCTATTGAAACTCGCCCAATCAAGCGGCCCGGCGGGAACCCGCCCGCTGCCGGACAAAATGAGCCAGGAGCCTGGAGGCAAATCAGTTACGAGCAGCCAGCAGCGCAAGGCGCAAGAGCGAAGAGGATGAACACAAAAGTGTGGAAGCGAACCATTAGTAATCTTGCATGGCTCTACTGTGAAACCTGGGTTATTTACTTATTTACGGTCGTCCCCATGGCTTCCCTAGTATGAAATCAAACAGGGGAAAACTGATTGTATTTGAAGGCGTCGATGCAACCGGAAAAACGACATTGTGTAATGAACTGTATGAGTCTTTGCGTAGTGAGCACAAGCCAATCAGGCTTTGCCACTTCCCTGGCACACAGCGAGGAAGACTCGGAGAATTGGTCTACAGGATTCACCACTTGCATAGCTCTGAGTTTGGCGTGTCGACAATTGACCCTTGTGCTCTTCAACTCCTCCACATTGCCGCACACGTTGATACAATTGAGTCGGAGATAAAACCCGCGCTCTACTCGGGCGACTGGATAATCTTAGACCGTTTCTGGTGGTCTACCTATGTTTATGGACTCGATAGTGGGGTTCATAAGTCTCAGCTGCAACTCATGATTGATGTCGAGATTGTCGCTTGGGACACAATACGACCCGATGTCGTCTTCTTGGTCGACAGCGAAACACCCCTCAGGGCCGATGAAACAAATTCACTATCGTGGCAGAGAAAGCGGCAGACATACAATACGTTAGCTGCTGATGAACGGGGCGCACAGAGCTGTGTTCGCCTGGAAACCGGTGAAGGGAAACGCGCAAAGGATATAGCGTTGTCAAAGATCTGGCATTCAGTGGCCGCCTTTAGGTCAGATGGTAGGTGAGGAGGTGGTGCAAAACGATGACTTTCTTAGTAAATAATGAGTTACGTAAGACACCAGTTTATGATGTGTATTGGCGTTTTGCAGCTGAACGGCAGAATATCTTTTTTAATCGTCTTCTTCGAAAAGAATCCCCCTGGACCAAGGACCCCATAATGGGGAAATATAAGTTTACCAATACTTATAGAGCGTTGGATAGAGTGAGTCAGTTCTTGATTGCCAATATAATCAATCCCGACGGTGGAAGAAGTCTGTCGAACGAAGATAGGCTCTTTAGAATTATATTGTATAAGATTTTCAACAAGATTGACACGTGGCAGCTTCTTCAAGAGGCGCTCGGAGAGCTATCATGGGGCCGATATTCGTTCGAAGAGTATGATAGAGTTCTGAGATCGGCCATTCATAGCGGTGTTTCCATCTATTCTGCGGCGTACATCATGGCATCTGGAAAGAAAGCGTTTGGTCTCGAACGAAAGCATCAAAATCATCTGAAGTTGATCGAGTACATGATGAAGAATGACATTACAGCGAGAGTTATTTCGTCGCGATCTATGGCTGAACTTTACGAGGTGCTGAAGTCATATCCGTTTCTCGGTCCTTTTTTGGCCTACCAGTATGCAACGGATATAAATTATAGCGGGCTTACAGATTTCTCAGAGGAAGACTTCGTAGTTGCTGGGCCCGGTGCCCGCGACGGAATAGCTAAGTGTTTTTCTGAGAGAGGGCCTTACTCAGATGAAGATATCATTCGCGCTATGATGGAGAATCAGGATGCGGAGTTTAGGAGGTTAGGGATAGATTTCAAGAGCCTGTTTGGGAGGCCACTCCAACTGATTGACTGCCAAAACATTTTCTGTGAAGTCGGGAAGTATGCTCGTGTCTCGCATCCGCATATCAAGGACAAAAGCGGGCGTGTTAAGATTAAGCAGATTTACCGCAATTCCGGGGCTCTTCCCGCGCCATCCTTCCCGGAAAAGTGGGGGCTGTCAACTGCAATCCAGACGTTTCTTGATGCTCAAATGACTTGAACAGGTAAAATTATGGGGGAATAATGAGGCACTTCGAAGCAACAAGCGCCAATGTCGTTTGGCAAAAAGCTGCTTCAGAACTTATTGAACGCCCTGAGTATGAATTTGAGAGCAGAACTGGAGCAACTTGTGAAATCCTGCGTTGCGTTCTAACAATAAAAGACCCCCGCCAAAGATGGCTACTATCACGTCGTCCTCCCTACAATCCGGCATTCGGCCTTGTCGAATTCGTCTGGATTATCACGGGGAATAACGAGAGCAAGGTTCTAAACTACTGGAATCCTGGATTACCAAAATACTCTGGTGTGGACAGTATCTATCATGGTGCATATGGATTTAGATTAAGGCATGAGTTCGGCATAGATCAAATCAAACGTGCATATCAGATACTATCAAGCGTTCCAGAAACACGTCAGGTCATTTTGCAGATATGGGGACCAGAACTAGATCTGCCTGTAGTCAATGGGAACCCGGCATCAAATGATATTCCATGCAACGTGATGTCTCTTCTGAAATTACGTAACGGTCGTCTGTACTGGTCACAAATAATGCGCAGCAATGACATCATGAGAGGCCTTCCTTACAACATTATCCAATTTACAATGCTCCAGGAGGTGATGGCAGGTTGGCTTGGATCTAAACTCGGCGATTATTTTCACCTTTCAGATAGCCTGCACCTTTACAAGAGTGAGTTGTCGGAGTTCGGTTGCAGCCCAACTGATGCTGAGGACTTTAATAGAGAGCCTTTCTCCATGACCTATCATGCATCAGAGGAATTGTTCTCCCTTATCTATGATGATCTCACTGAAGTGTCAAATGGCCACAAGACTGAAGATGAACTCTGTGAGATATTCCATGGAGAGAGTGTGAGAAACGCGGGGCGGTGCGAGCTCATCAAGGACATGATGGCCGTTATTGGAAGCGACGCCGCTCGTCGGCAAAACTATAGGACTTTGGCTTATCATCTTATTGATTCATGCACAGACCCTAATCTAAAAAGGGCTAGCCGGGCATGGATCAAGCATTGGGAGGGCAGACGATGAGCACCAGCAAGGTAAAGAATGTTTTCATCAGCCACCACCACAAGGATGATACGAGTGTCGATAAGCTGACAAGTTTGCTTCACAAAAACGGATTTGGCATAAGGAACAGCTCCATCCGAGCAAAACCCGCGAACCAGAAACGTTTAGACAAAGGCCTCATCAAAGACGCAACAATCAAGCGTCTGCTGAGGATGAAAATATCTTGGGCGGGGACTGTTGTAGTACTGGTCGGCAAGGAAACCCACTCACGCCCTTGGGTGAACTGGGAAGTTGAGCAAGCGCACAAACAAGGAAAGAAGATCGTGGGGGTCTATGAGCGTGGACTTAAGGATAAGGTTGATCTCCCCTCTGCCCTTGAGAAATACAGGACCTCGCAAATTGTCGGCTGGGATTCGGAGAGTATAGTGGCTGCGATAGAAGGAGAGCCCATATTTCAGAATCCTGATGGTACGCCCGCTGCGCGGAAGGACGGCCCCCATACGGCATGTTAGCAATACCCCCAAGAAATCTCTACGTCTATGTTGTTGATAGGGATTTCGGTTTTGCTCCAAACCCATTTCACGGATACTGCACTTTGGCGACATGCAAACCATTAATCAGAAAAGCTGCTCAGATTGGGGACTGGGTGATGGGTGTTGGCGGGAGCCGTTTGAGGGCAACGGGAAAGTGCATCTATCTGATGAATGTTTCAGAGGTACTTACTTTTGATACGTATTGGTCAGACAGCAGGTTCCGCATCAAAAGGTCTGTGCGCAATGGAAGTCCTGTGATGATGGTCGGAGACAACATATATCACAGGGATGGAAAGACGGGACAGTGGGTACAGGAGGATTCGCATCATAGCAATCCAGACGGCTCCACGAACATCGGGAACCTTCAGACCGACACAAAGTCTGATAATGTCCTCATTTCTGAGCACTTCTTCTATTTTGGCAGTGCATCCCCTTCCGTGGACCTGCCGTCCATAGGCTATACGAATGGCCGCGGTTATAGTAAGAAGTCATTTCAAGATGTAGAAGTGAATGCCTTTGTGAAGGGTATTGAAGAAGACAACTGGAGAGGCATGAACGTTGTCATGGCTGATCCTTTTGATTTCGAACACGCAGCGAAACGTGTCGATCAGGGTACAGGAAACATCGCATAAGCAAAGTCTTGTATGCCGACAGCTGGTAAAGGTGACTATTTTGCGCGGTGTCGGACCTCTCCCGAGGGACTGCAACGCCAAACACAAAACTTATGGAGGTCGCATAAATGTCTTCGTCGTACAAACCGCCTTCAGCCGTTCATATGATTTGGCATCCATCAGACAACGATAGCACCGGTCCAATTCTTGAAGCTACTCTAAAGTATCTTTCAAGAGATATTGTCCGACCATTTTCCCGAAATCTAAATATCCCGATCTTCTTTTATAGTTCAAATAGTCCGGACATCCCACCAGGAGCCTTTCCGCAGGATCTCGCCGCACGAAACATTCTCTTTATTTTTGCGAGCATCAACACAAGAGGACATGACTCGTGGAATAACTATATTCGGTCCCTCCCCAGCACGACATCGTTACGAATTGTGCCCGTGGCTTTGACCCGCGAAGGTCTTGAGCACGGAGAAGAGGGAGCCCTCAAGAACCTCAACTTTATCCGGGCATACGAATGGCCCAGCGCATCCTTACAGGAACATGCCATCCTTTCGATGGCACATGAGATATACCGACACGGATTTGTAGAGATTAAGGAAAAAGATAACGGTAAATCATCTTCCATCAAACTTTTCTTAAGTCATGCAAAAAGCGGGGATACCGGCCGCCTTCATGCAGAATCAATTATGCAATTTATTGACAATACGAATATGTCTCGTTTCTTTGACGCGAGGGAGATCTCTCCTGGCTTCAAATTCAACGAAGAGATAGAAAAGCACATCAAAGAGTCAACAGTGATATTGATCGGCAGCGATGCTTACTCTTCTCGGTATTGGTGTCAGCGCGAAATCTTATGTGCCAAAGAGCATCACAGACCAATGATTGCGGTTAACTGTTTGGACGATTACGAGGACAGGATTTTTCCGGCCGGATCGAACGTGCCATGCGTACATGTATCGCCGGAAGTACCACTCAGCGAATCGGACATCCTGAGGATTCTCACTGCGGCAACCCTGGAGACTATTCGCCACCACCACACCCTTAAGTCCCTCTATTACTACCGCTCCCAAAAATGGATTGGCGCAGACTCCGCTTTGGTTTCACGGCCTCCAGAAATTGGCCAGCTTCTCGCATTGAAGGAAGAAGGCAAAATCAAGAAGATGTGCTACCCAGAGCCACCGATCTATTCAGAAGAAGCAGATTGGCACAAAAGACTTGGCATCGACACTTTCACGCCTCTTTGGAGTAGATCAGAGAATAGCTCGCTCTGTAACCTTCGAGTTGGCATATCCATATCAGATGTTCCTAACGACGGATTCAGCGAAAACCATCTTCCTGAGAGTCAGTCTGTAAGATTGGCTCAGGATCTGGCCCGACATATTCTCGCTAGGTCAGGTACGCTTATTTATGGGGGAGATTTGCGCAAGAACGGGTTCACTGAATTCATTCTTGATGAGGCGACTGTGCTGAAGAATCGTCTTAACACTGATGAAATACATGTTGAGAACTATCTGGCTTGGCCAATCTACAAAGCCGACAAGAAAATGATAGCTTGGCGTTCCAATTACCGAGCAGTCATGAAGACGGTTGAAAATCCAATTCCAGATGATATTGCCCACAAAGTGGACAAGGACGCTTACCTTCCTCCATCAACGCCTCAGAACAAATATTACTGGTCGCGCTGCCTGACAGCGATGCGGCTGAATTCAATTGATTCCTCGCACGCACGCATTTGTGCAGGGGGGAAACTCTATGGCTACAATGGCAAGATGCCTGGAGTTCTTGAAGAAATCCTTATCGCAATCGAGAAGAAGAAACCCCTTTTTTTGCTGGGTGCATTCGGAGGAGTTGTTGGCGAGGTCTGCAAGGTCCTTCGCGGTGAAACATACCCAGACTCGCTCACCGAGACTTGGCAGGTCACCCATAATGCAGGATACGTTGATCTCCAAGCCATTGCACAAGCAGAAGGCATGCATGCAGATTATAAACAAGTGAAGAAGATGCTACTTCTGAGAATCAACATGTCCACACTGTGTAAGAATGCAGGACTCGACAAGAAAAGTTATTTGCGGCTAATGCAAAGCCCTTTCGTGGATGAGTGCGTTTACTTGGTTAAGCAAGGATTGGTGAAGCTCGCATCTTGAGACGGTTCGGGATGCCCTGGCCTGCCTCTCACGGGGGAGGTAACCGGGGAGGCACGGGGGGGGCAATGGGTCTGCCCGTTGACACGGGAACAGATGGAGTCGAAGGTCTCCAAAAGCCCTGACAAAGGGCGCCATCGACATCCGCCCGCTGTCAGCACCCAAAGGTGACCTCTTTGCTTTCACCTGTTGTCGCGTAACGGATAATTCGCCGGGTGGTCTCGAAGTACCCCTTATCTCGTCAGACCGGACACATTGATGTCCCTTTGGCCCGCCTTGCAGGCGGAGGTAAAAAGGAAGTTCTAAAGGAATGGTCGATAGACTTGCGGAAAATATAAAAACTTATATAATGGTTCTATAGTGAAGCGGCTGACGTTCATAGGCTCTATCCTCGACGACCTTCGGAATTTCCCTGATGAGGCGCGCCGTACGGCGGGTTTCGAGCTTCGCGCGGTCCAGAACGGCCTTGAGCCGAGAGACTGGAAGCCTATGCAGTCTGTTGCCCCGGAGTGAGGGAAATTCGGGTTCGAGTATTGGGCGAATGGCGTGTAATCTATGTCGTCGCCTTTCAAGAGGCTGTCTACGTGCTTCACGCATTTCAGAAAAAGACGCAGAAGACGCGTCAACATGACATTGATCTGACTTGCAGCCGGTACAAACAGATTGGAGGCGTTCTATAAGCGAGACTGTTGTCGAATCATCGGGCAACGTTTTTGTCGACTTGGGGTACTCCCTTGACGAGGCGGCTGTTCTTCAGATGCGGGCCGATCTCATGGCCGGGTTGAGGAAGTTTCTCAAAGCCAAGAAGTTGACGCAGGCAAAGGCAGCGGAAATCCTCGGCGTCAGCCAATCAAGAGTTTCGGACCTGAATACCGGGAAATGGGAGAAGTTCAGTCTCGAAATGCTCATCATTCTTGCAACCAAGGCCGGCATTCGGGTCACGTTGAAGATGGCGGCGTGAGGGATGACCGGCCGCCGCCCGGCCGCGCGTTTCTTGGGCGGCCGACGAGTTCCTGCTCCAGTGGCCGCGCCGATTGGGGGAACAACCGGGACATCCTTAAGAACTTAAGTTTATTTCATAACATGGCGTAATCATGGTCACTTTGAGCGCCTAGATTGCGTCCGTCAAAACGCCGTCGAGATGTTCGATCAAAACGGCAAGAGCATCGGCATCGTGTTCGAGCCCGCCAAAGCCTATCTCACGCCGAAAGAAATGCAAGAGTTGATCGATTGGACCGTACCGGCGCTTGAAGAGAAGAAGTATCACCCCCTCCTTGTGATAGGCAACTTCCTGGCAGAATTCCTCAAGATTCATCCTTTTCAGGATGGGAACGGAAGAGTTTCCCGCATCCTGACAAACTTGCTTCTGCTCAAAGCAGGGTACCTTTACATACCCTACGTTTCCCATGAGAAGCTGGTGGAGGACGCCAAGAACAACTATTATCTGGCCCTCATCAAGAGCCAGAAGGCTTTCGGAAAGAGAAGCGAGGACGTTTTTCCTTGGCTCAACTTCTTTTTGGACATCGTACTCAAACAGTCTGAAATGGCCATAAGGCTCTTGGAAAGCGAGGACATCGAGAAGCTGCTTTCCCCGAAACAACTACAGATTTGGAATTATCTGCAAACAGTCGCCGAGGCGACAACCCTTGAAATCTGCCGGGAAACCAAGATAGTGAAGCCTACCGTGGTTCAGGCCCTTAACAGGCTGATGACTCTCAAGAAGATCGAGAGAATCGGGATGGGAAGAGGAACGAGGTACAGAAAGGTATAGCCCAGCGGGTTTTCGCCACGTGGAATTCAATTCGCACTGTGTGTAATTGCACATAATCGTCTATAGCTGAAAATGTCAATGGCCATTACCGCCACGCACCAGCGCTATCGACCCGTGTTAGTCGGATCGCGCTGAATCAGCGCCCCCGCGGAAGCAGGGATGAATGCAGCAGCACTATTGTATGCCCGCTCTGGCTTGTGGAGCGTGAGAGATATAGATTAATGATGCAACTGCCCTTTGCACCGCGATGAGGATATCATGAACAGGCTTCAGTACGAAAAGAGTCCTTATCTCCTTCAGCACGCCGGCAATCCGGTTGATTGGCGCCCCTGGGGAACGCCGGCCTTCGAGGCGGCAGCCGCGGAAGACAAGCCGATTTTCCTGTCTCTAGGCTACTCGACCTGCCACTGGTGCCATGTCATGGAGCGGGAGTCTTTTGAAGACCCGCAGGTGGCGGCCCTGCTCAACGAAGCCTTTATCTGCATCAAGGTGGACCGCGAAGAACGGCCGGATTTAGACAACGTCTACATGGCCGTGTGCCAGATGCTCACGGGAAGCGGCGGCTGGCCCCTGACAATCTTGATGACGCCGGACAAGAAGCCGTTCTATGCGGCGACCTATATCCCCAAAGAAGGAAAGTACGGCCGGGCGGGTCTTGTCGATATTATCCCTCGAATAAAGACGCTTTGGGATTATCAGCGGCAAGAGCTGCTCGACGCGGGTCAGCGGCGCCTGGAGCAACTGCGTCGCCTGACGGAGGTCGCGCCTCCGGCGAGGTCCGGCCTCGGCGGCGGGACGTTGCGGCTGGCCTTTGATAGTCTGGCCGGCCGCTTCGATGCGCGCAACGGCGGCTTCGGCCCTGCCCCAAAGTTCCCCACTTCGCACAACCTGAGTTTCCTCCTGCGCTACTGGAAGCGGACCGGAGAGGGCCGCGCCCTGCACATGGTCGAAGAAACGCTCACGGCGATGCGGCGAGGGGGCGTTTACGACCACGTGGGATTCGGTTTCCACCGGTATTCTACCGACGCGGAATGGGTCGTGCCGCACTTCGAGAAGATGCTCTACGACCAGGCGATGCTCGCCCTGGCTTATCTCGAAGCCTTTCAGGCGACCGGCAAGGCCGAATACGCCGAGACCGTTCGGGAGGTTTTTGCCTACGTGTTGAGAGAAATGACGGGCCCGGAGGGGGCTTTTTATTCGGCCGAGGACGCCGACAGCGAAGGGGTGGAGGGCAGGTTCTACGTCTGGACGGAGCGGGAGATTCGGGAAGTCCTCCCTGCATCCGCCGCGGACCTCGTTATTCGCCGCTTCAACGTGCGAAGCGACGGCAACTGGGAGCCGCAGGGGCATGGGGACGCAGGGAGCAACATACTCCATGTGAAGGGCGAAACCGGCCTGGCGCCGGAGGCGCGCGCAGAACTCGAAGAAGCGAGGAAGCTCCTTTTTGCCGCCCGCGAGAAACGTGTCCACCCGCAAAAGGACGACAAGATATTGACGGATTGGAACGGTCTCATGATAGCGGCCCTGGCGCGGGGCGCCCAGGTGCTCGGCGAGAAGCGCTACGCAGAAGCGGCCGGAAAAGCGGCTGCCTTCATAACAGAGCGCATGCGGGGGCAGGACGGGAGGCTCATGCACCGCTACCGGGAGGGGGAAGTCTCGGCGCGGGCAAACCTTGACGACTACGCCTTTCTCGTCTGGGGTCTCATCGAGCTTTACGAGGCATCCTTCGATACCCGCTTCCTCGCGGAGGCCCTCCGATTGAACCGGGACCAGACGGATCATTTCTGGGACGAAACGGATGGGGGCTTCTTCTTCACTCCCGACGATGGGGAAGAGCTTCTTGTTCGCCAGAAGGATGCTTACGACGGCGCGGCGCCGTCGGGCAACTCAGTGGCCATGCTCAACCTGCTGCGCCTGGCACGGATGACGGGCGACGCGGACCTGGAGAGCAGGGCAACGCAACTCGGACGCGCCCTCTCGGGAAGAGTGGAGCAATACCCGGCCGGCTTTACGCAGCTCCTCTGCGCTCTCTCCTTCGCCGTCGGGCCTTCGCACGAGGTGGTGCTGGCCGGCACGCGAGGGTCCGAAGACCTACAAGCCCTGATTCGGGCGCTCAGGTCCCGTTTCATACCGGAAAAAGTGGTCCTCGTCAGGCAGGAGGGCGGGGAGGCGGAAGGCCCTCTCATCGAGGAGATTGCGCTGTTCGTGCGGCCCTACCGGTCCGATCGGGGCGCCGCCCTGGCGTACGTCTGCTCCGATAACGCCTGCGCTCTGCCCGTATCGAGCGCCGACCAAATGCTCAGGCGCGTGGGCGAAGCCTGCGAGGCGCCGACCGGATGAGGCAGGGGTGGTTGTATACCCCATCTTCGAGGAATTATACTAAAGTTGGAACGGGGATGCACCTCCAAGAGCGGAGGAACGTCCCCGCAACCTAGTGCAGTTCGACACTAACGCTTCCGGGGAGGTGGCACATGGCGGTCTCGTTGGAGCCATTGACAAAAGTGAGCGATCAGTTGAAGGAGTTGCTCAATGCGGCTATTGCAAGGGAGATACAGGTGAGCATCCAGTACATGTGGCAGCATGTGCAGGCGATCGGCGTGAAGGGTGTTGCTGTAAAGGACCAGTTTAAGCAGACGGCCATCGTCGAGATGAAGCACGCGGAATCCATAGCCGAGAGGCTCTGGTACCTCGGAGGAACGCCCACGACGAAACCAGCCCCCATCAGCGTCGGCGGCAGCCTCAAAGAATTTTTGGAGCTCGACGTCAAAGCCGAAGAAGAAGCGGTGGTCATGTACCGGCAGATCATCGAACTCGCCGCCAAGGAAGGAGATGTGACGACGGCGTTCATGTTTAAGGAGATCCTGGAAAGCGAAGAGGAGCACCACGATCTGTTCACCACGATGCTCGAAGAGGTCTGAGGTGTGCTATACCCCGTGGTCCATTACTCTCCGTATCGCTTCTGCCAGTTGTTTCCTGACGATGGGCTTCATGACGAACTCTTTGATGCCCGCGGCTCTTGCCGTTTCCCGCGACGCCATTTCGCTGTATCCGGTAAAGAGGATGATGGGAAGGTCTTTTCTTCTCTCGAGCATCTTTGCGGCAAGGTCGATGCCGGTAAGGTCGGGCATGACCTGATCCGTGATCACGAGGTCGAAACGATCCGGCGTTTCCAGAAATATCTTCAGGGCCTCGGGACCGCCGAGCGCCGTCGTCACTCGGTAGCCGAGCCGTTTGAGCGTTGCTGACGCCGTTTGGACGACGAGGGGTTCATCGTCCACCAGGAGTATTCGTTCCTTTCCTCGGGGAACGTCCCCCTTTTCTTCCTCTTCTTTGCTGTCTCTTCCACGGGCCTCGGCGTGAGGCAGAAGAATGGTAAATGCGGCGCCTTTACCGGGCTCGCTCTCGGCGACAATCGCTCCGCCATGGTTCCTGATGATCCCGTATGCGACGGGCAGGCCCATGCCGGTCCCTTGGCCGACTTCCTTTGTGGTAAAGAAGGGTTCAAAGATCCGCCTGAGGACTTCGCCTTTCATGCCGATCCCCGTATCCCTCACGGTCAACTTCACGTAGGGTCCTGAGGACATGCCGCAATCAGGCATTACGGCGTCCTGTTTGAGCTCCACATCAAAGAGACCTATGGAGAGAATGCCGCCCTTTTCAGCCATCGCATGGGCCGCGTTTGTGGCAAGGTTCATCAGAACCTGCTGGATCTGGGAGGCGTCGCCGAGGACGGTGTCCGATTCCGTGTGCACGTCGAATTCCATACGGATGGTGCTCGGCAGCGAACCGCGAAGCAACCTCATCGTTTCCTCGACGAGGGAACTCAACCTGACGGGGGTTTTCCCGCTCTTGGTTTTTCTGCTGAAGGCGAGGATCTGTTTGACCAGGTCCCTTGCCCTCTTCGACGCGGCCAGTATCTGCTCGATGTTTTGCTTTGGTCCGGCATCGTTTTCGACGTCTTCATAGGCCAGCTCCGCGTTGCCGATGATTATCGCCAGCATATTGTTGAAGTCGTGAGCAATGCCGCCGGCGAGAGTGCCTATAGCCTCCATCTTTTGCGACTGGCGGAGCTGTTCCTCCACCTCTTTCCGCTCGGCCATCTCTGCTTCCAGTCGCCTGTAGGCCTCCCGCAGTTCGGCCGTTCTCTCCTCGACCCGCTGCTCGAGTTTGTTATGGGCTTCCTGAAGGGCCTCTTCGGCGCGTTTGCGCGCGGTGACGTCGATGACTATGCCATTCGAGACGATTTCATCCCCGGTCCTTTGCGGACGGCTCCCCACCCCTTTCACGTACATCTCTTGCCCGGTCGGCTTGATGAACCGCGCTTCAATGTCCCACGGAGCGGCCGTGCGTGTGCGTTCCGTGATGGACTGCGTCCATCTCTCTCTATCTTCAGGGGCTATGCACGCGTCGAAACGCTCGGGCCAATCTGCAAGAGGTTCCGGTTTCACCCCGAAAAGATCCCCGGCGCGTTCGCTGACGTAGTACATGCCTCTTTCGCCGTTGCTCCTCTCGTAGTATTGAAAGATGACGCCCGGAAGGTTGTTCGCGATGCCCCTGAATCGTTCTTCGCTCATCCGGAGCGCTTCCTGGGCTTG
The DNA here is from genome assembly GCA_963816715.1 of uncultured delta proteobacterium. Lineage (GTDB taxonomy): Bacteria > Desulfobacterota > Syntrophorhabdia > Syntrophorhabdales > WCHB1-27 > BOG-1155. Next base: position 626,762 of record CAWFMJ010000033.1, on the reverse strand, counting down.
CTTTTTCTGGGTGATGTCTTCCGCAACGCTGAGCAGGTAACGAGGACTCCCGTCGTTGTCCAGAATGGGTACTTTCTTGACATGCAGTATTTTATGCCCCGACCTCGTTTGTACCGTCTCCTCAGGTATGTCGAGGGGACGATTGTCGGCAAGGACCTGTCTGTCCTCTGAGGCGAAAAAAACAGCTTGGTCACTGGGAAAAAGATCATAGTCGTTCTTGCCGATCATTTCTTCTTTGCGGAATCCGAGCAACTCTTCGGAGGCTCTGTTCACCATCGCAAATCGCAGCCCCTCCGCCTCTTTCACAAAAACCATATCCGGTATGTTCTCTACTATCTTCGAGAGCAGTTCTTCGCTCTTGCGCAGTGCCTCCTGGGCCCGTTTCTGTTCGGTGATGTCCCGGACTGCGCCGAGGATGAAGTCCCCGCCGGGGAGAGCCAACTTGGTAATGAATACCTCCACGTCGAATTCCGAACAATCTTTCGGCCTTTTGGCTCTCCACTCGAAGAACTGGTTCTCCCCGTAAAGCGTCTTCTTCCAGACGTCAAGATAGTCCTTGGGGTAATCCCGGCCTGAGAAGTCAGGGATAATGTATGCCCCAACGGCTTCTTCCCGGCTCACCCCATACATCTGGAGCATTTTGTCGTTGACGTCGAGGACTTTTCCGTTGAGATCGTGAATAAAGATCGCTTCATACACATTGTTGAAGACAGTCCTCAGGTAGTTCCTGGTCGCGGCAAGCTCCTCTTCCGCGCGCACCCGCTCGGTGACGTCCCGGTCGATCCCGCGATACCCGAGAAAATTCCCCCGGGCGTCCATGACAGGCACGCCGCTCGTCTCAATCACGATCTCCGCGCCGTTCTTGTGGAGGTGTATGTTCCTGAATCCTGCAAAGGGGCGACGGGGTTCCACGATTTCCAAAAGCAGAGCCGATGCCCGTTGCGCCTCATTCATTGGCATAAAATCGAACGCCTTTTTCCCAATGACTTCTTCCGGCGCGTACCCCAGAAGGTCGCGCACCTTCGGACTTACATAGGTGTAGAAGCCGTCCTTGTCTGTTTCCCACACCAAATCGCTCGTTGTTTCCACGAGGGAGCGGAACCGCTGTTCGCTCTTCCGAAGGGCGTCTTCCATGCGCTTGCGGTCGGTGATATTCCGGGCGATGCCGAAGAGACCGACGAGCCGCCCCTCGGCGTCGAACAAGGGGCCCTTGGTGGAAAGGTAGGTCGTTGTTTCTCCCGACGCCGTTGTTACAACCTCTTCGTAGGTCTGGGCTTTTGCACTCTCCATTACCGCCCGGTCCCCTTCCATTACCCTCTTTGCTTCGTTCGGGGGAAACAGGAACGTGTCGTCCTTCCCCATGACGTCAGGGGGCGCCTTGCCCGTTGCTTGTGCCGCCGCCGCATTGAACAGAAGGTAGCGGCCCTCGGCGTCTTTTGCATAAACGGCATCCGTGGTTCCTTCGACTATCGCCTCTAGAAGGGCCTCGCTCCGTGCGATGGCCTCCTGGGCCTGCATCTGTTTGAGCCGGGAAAGGCCCATCTCCGCGAGCATCTGGGCAAACTCGGAAAGATAATTGAGGAAGGGGCGAAGCTTTGCTTCGGTAATTATGGGAATTGCAGCCGCTGCCCGCACATAGGCTTCTTCATCGAAACCGAACCGGAGCGCTTGCGCCTGGAAGAACTCCAAATCCGGCGGCTCGAAGAAGAACTGCCCCGCAAAGAAATTCGCGAGATGCGCGCCTTGCACGATGACGGGGACAGCCGCATCAACGAGCCCGTTCTTACACCGATAAACCGTGTATTTTTGCCCGGTTACGAGCCGATTTGCGATGGTCACGTCGCTCTCCAGGCAGCGCCGTCTCGTTTTGTCGTTCACGCGGTGGAATTTCGTGCAGAGCGCTTGCCAACCGGAAGCGGTAACAATGGTCCCGTCAAGGTCGAGGAGGGCTGTGGTAATGCCGGCAGCTTCATAGAAACGGTCGGTGAGCCTTTGAAGCGCGGGGACGTCGATAAGGTCGGAAAGTTTGTACTGCATGTCTTTTCTCCCTTTTCTGCGCTTTTTCGCTCTTGTCCGCTCTATTTCCAGCCGGTTTCGCTGTTGTCTTTGCGGGACCCGTCTTCACTCTGTTCTTTTGCATATGTGCCGTTCTCAGGTCTAGAGCGCATTTTGTCTTTTTGCAAAAGGAGAATTGCCGCCAAGTTTTTGAAGGTTCATGAGGGGGCCTGTGCCTGGTAAGTATGCATAGACAATAGCACATTGTCCTTTGCCAAGTAAAGAACAAATGCCGACCGATCCTGCAGCCGAAGCGTTGCTCGCTGTTCATGAATAGCGACATTACGGAGGATGATAGCGAACAGGTGGAGATTCGGCAGTGATAAGTCCCGGCCGCCCCCGGTTCGCTATTCAGTGCCCTAGCTGCCCTTGACGCCCCCATTTCTCACGATTATAGTAATTTCAGGGTTGTGAGCATATGTTCTAATCCCTGAAGCAAGCGAGGGGCAAAAGCCGTTAGGTAATTGCCGCGGTTTTTGTTAAGCGGGCTGGAGACGTCAAGTCTCGTGAGAAAGGAGGTGAGCAAAGATGGAAAAGCTGCTGGTGGTATTGGCTGCGATGCTTATGCTGGTCGGCTTGTCGACGGCCGGCTTCGCCTCTGGTCAGAACGTCATTGGGTACGCATACTTATCGGACACTTCCGCGTACCTTGCCGCTGCAGACAGGGGAGGAACGGCGCCTAATCAGGGGATGTGCGGTCCGGGCGAGATGTATACAGGGGCCATTGCATGGGTCGATCCGGACGTTCACAAAATGATGGTAAGCGGGCAGGACGGCGATAAGATCTTCGATGTTTCCGGTGCTGTGATGAACGTCACGCCGGAGGATGGCCGATGGGTTTCAGTGAACTATACCGACTCTGACGGACAGAAAGTTGCTTCTGCGGTCAACATGGTCCCGGTGAGGGTCGCGTTTCTTTATGGCGAGCATTGGTTTTGAAGTTTGTTTCATTCGGTAGAAAAGGCAGCCCGGCATGAAAGCTTCTTCCGACCGGGCTGCCTTTTTTGCAGCCTTTCCGCTGATGAGCAGGCTTCCTCATTGCGCATACAGTCTCTTTCAACAGGCGCCGCGGGTATGCGGTATAATATTCCTACTGCGGCTTGCGCCTCAGGCGGCGAAACTGACCCGGCCGCAAAGCGTACGAGCAGATGAGGAAAGCGACCATGAGAATCACGCTCAAATATGGCGCTTCAGGCCTTCCGCTTGAAATTGAAGAGACGCCCGGGTTCGCAGGGGTGCTCACGTCGTCGGAGCCGCCTGCGATCTCCGATCCGGCGAGCCGCATTGCGGAGAGCCTGCGGACGCCTCTCGAATCAAAGCCCCTTTGCGAGATAGCCCGGGGGAGGGAAAACGCTTGTATTCTGGTGAGCGATGTCACCCGGCCGGCCCCCAACACCTTGATGCTGCCCCCGATCCTCGAGGCCATCGAGGCCGAGGGAGTGGACCGGTTCCGGATCACGATCCTCATCGCAACGGGCCTCCATCGGCCCTCAACGCACGAAGAGCGCCTGGCCCTCGTCGGGCCCGACATCCTGAAGCGATATCGCGTTGTCGACCATATCTCTACGCGCCGAGAGGATATGGCTCAGGTGGGGGTGATCGGGGGGCAAGTCCCGGCGCTCGTGAATCGTCTCTATGTCGAGGCCGACTTGAAGATCCTTACCGGTTTCATCGAACCCCATATGTGGGCAGGCTACTCGGGAGGCCGGAAATCGATTCTTCCCGGCATCTCCTCCGTCGAGACCCTCCAGTTCATGCACGGACCCGAGATGATCGCCGATCCGGGCTGCGCTTACGGCCAACTCGAAGGCAATCCTTTTCACGAGGCCGCACTTGAGACGATGGAAAAGGCCGGGGCGGACTTCGTCCTCAATGTCACGCTGAACAGAAAGAAAGAGATTACGGGAATTTTTTCCGGCCATCCCGTAAAGGCCCACCTGGCCGGCTGTGCGTTCCTTGCCGGTCACTGCGTCCGGGAGCTCGATGCGCCCCTCGACTTCATCGTGACGTCGAACGCGGGCGCGCCTCTCGACTGCAATCTCTATCAGACGGTCAAGGGCATCACCGGCGCGGCGGATGTCGTCAAACGGGGAGGCGACATCGTGATCGCCAGTCGCTGCGCCGAAGGGGCGGGAGACCCGGAATACAGGAACCTTCTTGATATGGTCGAATCCCCGGCGTCTTTCCTTCGCCGCATAAGGGAGAAAGAGTTTTTTATCCACAATCAGTGGTGTGCCCAAGAGACCTACCAAGTGGCGGTGGAAAAGGGCATCTGGCTTTACAGCGACGGGCTGTCCCATGACGATGTTGTCCGCTGGCGACTGGGCCCGGTTTCATCCATCGAGGGAACCATTGCGAGCCTTCTCAAAAAGCACGGCCGCGGCGCCCGCTGGGCCGTCGTCCCTGACGGCCCCATGGTGATCCTGAAATTAAGGCCGGGATTGGCGTGCGAGAAGGAGACCAGCGCATGAACGAAGGGGCAATCGGGCTTTTTATCGATGAGGTGAGGAAATTCCTCGAAGAGGACCAGGTGATCGCCGACAGGGAGCGCCTTGTCCATTTCTGCGAGGACGCGACAGAAATGAGGTTCATGCCCGACGTGGCGCTGCTCCCGTCGAGCGCCGGAGAGGTAGCGAAAATCATGAAGCTTGCTTACGGAGCAGGCATACCGGTAACGCCCCAGGGCGGCAGGACAGGCCTTTCGGGCGGCGCCCTGGCGGTGCGACACGGTGTGGTTCTGTCTTTCCTGAGAATGAACAAGATCCTGGAGATCGACAAAAAGAACATGCAGGTCGTGGTGGAGCCGGGCGTTATCTCCGCCGACCTGCAGGCGGCTCTCGGAGAACATGACCTTTTCTTCCCGCCCGATCCCTCGAGCACGGTTGAGAGCACCGTCGGAGGAAACGTTGCCGAAAATGCGGGCTACGCGCGGGCGGTGAAGTACGGAGTGACGCGCGACTACGTGCTCGGTCTGGAGGCTGTGCTGCCGGACGGAGAGATCATCAACGTGGGAGGGAGGACCGTAAAGAACGTCACCGGCTACGACCTTGTGGCCCTTCTTGTCGGATCTGAAGGGACGCTTGCGGTGATCACCAAGATCATTTGCAAGGTCCTGCCCAAGCCGAGGTTCCGGCGGACGTGCATTTTCTATCTGGACGATCTCGCGGCCGCGGCCGATCTCGCGGCAGCGATTTTCGCCGAAGGCATTATCCCCTGCGCCATAGAATTCATGGACAACTACAGCATCAATTGTGTCGCCGACTACCTGCCGACAGGGCACGTCCTCAGGAGAGACGCGGCCGTGCTGGCCCTCATCGAGGTTGACGGGAACCACCGGGGGGCGACCGATGAAGAGGCAAACCACCTCGTCGCTCTTGCCCGGAAGGCTGCGGGCGTTGTCGAGTCGAGGCTTGCCGCGGACGAGGAGGAAGCCGGCAGACTTTGGAGGATAAGGCGGGAGACCTTGCCGGCCCTCAAGGCAAAGGGCAAGGAGCACCTTGAGGCAGACGTCGTCGTGCCGCGCTACAAACTTCCCCTCCTCATTGGAGCGATCAGGGAGAGCGAAAAAGGCAAGGCGATAAGGGTTGCGACCTTCGGCCACGCAGGCGACGGCAACCTGCACGTCACCATCCAGTACCGCAGGAAGAATTTCGCCGAGCTTGAGGAAGCCCATCGGCTGCTCGGAGAGATCTACAAAAAGGCGGTCGGGATGGGCGGCAAGCTGACTGGCGAGCACGGCGTGGGCATTACCGCAAAGAACTACATGCCCCTTCAGATGTCAAAGGTCGAGATAGAGCTGATGAAGCGCGTCAAACTGGCTTTTGACCCAAAAGGGATTCTCAACCCGGAGAAGATATTCCCCGACGAAGAGACACTGGACGACTGACGGCGCCGAATCGTATCATAACCGCCGAGGAGCGTGTCGAACCTGCCTGAAGAGCGGGTTTAGGTCCTTCCAGCCCGCCAGACAGCTCTTATTTTGATCCGTCGAAGAATGTGGCCATCACGGGCGCATGGTCGCTCGTGCCAACCTCGCTCAGGACTTTGGAAGAAGATAGTCGCACGGAAAGAGATTCGGTCGCAAGTACATAATCGAGACGCCATCCGATGTTCCGCTGCCTCATGTTCCGCCAGGGCGGCCACCAGGTAAACAGTTGGTCGTTGGAAGGATCGAGCGCTCGGGTGGTGTCGACGAGCCCGTGCGAGATGATCCGCTCCAGCAGGGCTCTTTCCTCGGGCAACTGTCCGATGGCCCTTGGTTTCCTTTCCTTGGGGTGGACGTCGATATCGGCCCGCGCCACGTTGAGATCGCCGCAAAGCAGAAGCTCGGAGCCCCTCTCCCGGAACCCTGCGGCCCACTGTTCAAGGGAATTGAGGAACAGCATCTTTGCAGGGAAATCTTTGCCGCCATTCGGGACGTAGACCGAAGCAACGGTCACTTCTCCGAGCGTCAGGGCTACCATCCGGTTCTCCACGTCAAAGGGGGGATGGGACCAGACGGGTTCGGCCGGACAGGTCTCTTTTCTCACGTGGAGACCGACGCCGGAGTATGCTTTTCCTCCATGCCAGCGACACCAGTACTGATCCAGCTCGCCCGCCGTCGCGGGCACCTGATCGGGCAGGGCTTTGAGTTCCTGGAGACAAAGAATATCCGGCTTATCGCGAGCAATCCATTCACAAAGCTGCGCGTACCGCGCCCTGATGCCGTTCACGTTCCACGTGGCTATCTTCATGATAGTTAATCTAAGCCCAGCCTCGTTCCTTTGCCTCCAGCGCGCTTCGTGCAGCTTACGAAATTCGGAGAAGTCTGCTTTCCAATTAGCCCGATATTGGCCATCAACATGAAGAACAAGCCGTTCATGAGCCGGCCGGCGGGAAGGTGGGGAATGACGCTGTGAGTATTTGTCTTTGAAAAAGCTGCTCCCGCTAGTAGCTCAGGCGGAGCCGCATACTGTAGACGTCGACTGGTCCCCTGTCCCGGTTGTAGGCGGGATTCACGATATGCTGGTAGTCGGGACTCAACTGAACGCAGCGGCCGAGCTGGATGCGGTAGTAGGCTTCAAATATCTGCTCCAGGCCATAGTTGAGGGCCCCGTCCCCGATCACCATGCCGATGCCCCCTTCCGCGAGATAGTGCCTGTGCGAGCCCGAAAGACCGTCGACGGCATAGGCCATGCCGAACCGGTCATCGTTGCGGCGCCAGTGAGAGCCTGCCACCTGTATTCCTGCGCTCGCGTCGCGGTCGGCCTCCGTATAGGACCACGTCGAGTTGGCGCCGTTGGCCCAGCCCGCTCTCGCAAACAAACCGGTCTCCCCGTCGTCCGCGAGAGGCTGTTCCAGGTTGAGGCCAAAGCCATACTTGACGTGGCCGGGCCGTGTATCGGCAGTGACATCGGGTGTTGTCCCGGCGGCGGCGCCGGCAGCTAATGCCTCCCGGAAGTCGCCCATCTGCCCCTCGTTACGGAAGGCAAGGAGCCGAATGACGGTACCCGCCTTATTCGGTTTGAGGGTGAGCTCGATATTGTCCCCCCGGGCATGGTAGATCTGGTTGTCGAGAACGTAGCCGTTGGCCCTCGTCGGCACCTGGTAGCTCCCGAAGATCAGCCTCCAGGAGGGATGCGCCAGCGCGATGGAGAGGCCGATGGAGTAGCCCCTTGTGTCGGACGCATAGTCCCACGCCGGATTGTAGAGAAAGTCGTAGTTAAGGAACTGAGTCCGCTGGTTGTTCGCGTAGCGGTTCAGATCGAAATCGTCGGCGGGAGAGAGTTTTCCGCCCTTGATCTCTATCCGGTCCGCCGGTTCCTTGCCCGGCAATTGGTCCATGCCCCGCTCCATTAGCTCGCCCTGCTCCCCGGACAAGGGGATGAGGTAGCGGCCGAAAAGGCGGGCAACATAGGGGGCGTTCCCCAGATCCGCCGATCCTGCTCTGATGACGTCGCCGTTCGTGTAGCCGGCGAGGCCGATACCCCTGCTCAGGCCATTGCCCTGGAACATTTCAACGTCGAGATAGGTCTGGAAAGAGCGCGTGACCTGGGAGCCGAGATAGACGCCGTAGGTCTGGCTCATCTCCTGCCCCAGACCATGGTCGAACCTGAGACTGTCCTGACCTATATAGGGACTATGAAAAGCGGGCATGTTCTGATAGATGAAGGTGGCCTGGGCGCCGAGGAGTCGGGGGAACCAGGCCGGGAGCCCGGGGAGCAACGATGCGGGCAGGGTAGTAGAACCGTCCGCGTCGGCGGCATAGGCAGAACCGGTCAGAAGGACGAGAAGCATGATTGACGTAACGGAAAGGGCCTTCGCACTGCGGAAAGTCCGCGCAGACCGGATGAGATGGATCAAATGGCCTGGAAAATAAGGATTGAACTTGAACATGGCACACCTCCTTTGAGCGCATCTATCGTGTGAAGACAGCAATGCCTGATCTTTAGACCTTTCTAAACTAAAGCTGCGAGCAAAGAGAATAGTTTCGCCGCAACGTTCCGGATATGCTCGTCGTTAGTAATCGCTTGGGAAGGATCGAAGTATCCCCCTTTCGACAGCGCCAGCACGAGGTCATCCGGACCCGTCATCGCCGGATCGTAGTGAATGAGACAGCTCCCCGTCATAACCCTTACGACAACGTTCTTGACCCCGATCGATGCCTTGAGCAGACGAACCATCTCGGCTGCCGCGCCTCCGTCGTGCTTCACGACGGGGCTTTTGATCCTGAGTCTTCCCGGGACATTATGGACGTAGTAGGTCATGGCAGCCTCCTTATGTGTGGACGTGGCCGCTCATGGCCGCAGGGATACGGCTTGACGGACGCAGCACCGGATGTGCACAGCTAAGGCGCACCGATACTACACGATTATGAAGTCTCTAACGTGGTTGGAATGGAATGGGGCAAGGGCTTAGAAAAACCTTGTGAAACACCTCTCCCGGAAACCGCTGGGGGTTCTGGAAGAGGTCGGGGAAGATCAGAGGATCTTACGCGACGACGTCCGGAGCCGGCAGCGGTTTACCGCTCCAACCGATGTACAAATGACCGCCAGGGTCGTCTTCCATGTGCCATGGGCTCCTTATCATAGATTCTTTGGAGAGGGTAAACCCCTTCGCCCGGTATGTCAACAGAAAAAGTTCACGTCAACGACGTCGACTCCTGGAGTTGAAGCCTGCGCCCTTCTCACGATCCACTGCACGATGAGGCCCGAGGAGAGTACCGAGACCCTCAACCAGCAGCACCGAGCAAGGCTGACTTCCGAACACGTCGACGGCTCCAGTCCACCTCTCGCCCCTAAGGAGCGAGGGGTACACAACGAGAACATGTCCCCTCGAGCCGCCTATGCCGCCCCTAAAGACCCAGCGCCAAGGCCAGGTGGAATGCCGCCACCCCTCCCAGAAAGGATATGATTATCATGAACGCGAACGACGACAGGAACCACCGCCAGCTCCCCATCTCCTGACGCATCACCGCAACCGTCGCCGCGCACGGCACAAAGAGCATGAGCACCGTGAGGAAGGCGGCGGCGGAGGCCTTGCTCATCAGCGTGGGCAGCACCTGCCGCAACCCCTCCTCCCCGACGCCGTAGAGGACGGCTGAGGGTGGCGATGGAATTTTCCTTCGCCACCAGGCTCGAAAGCAGGGCAACCATCTCTTTCCAACCGAGCCCCATGGGGGCGCCTATGGGCGCGAAGAGCTTGCCTATCCAGGCGAGCACGCTCGTGTCGAGGTGGCCGTAGGGGACATTCGAGAGAAACCAGATTGCCACGGAGGCGAGCAGGATGACGCTCCCCGCCCGACGCACGAAAGATGCTGTCCTCGCCCAGACGGCGGCGGCAATGGTGCGCGGGTCGGGCTTATGGTAGAGGGGCAGCTCCATGATAAAAGGCATTGGCTCGTTCTTCATGAAGACCTTGCTGATCATTATGCCCGTAACGCCGAGGACGGCGATGTTGACCGTCAAAAGGAGCCAGGAAACGAGGGAGGCGTGCTCCCCGAAAATAGCCGCGCAGACAAAAGTGAGCACCGCGAGTCTGGCCGTGCAGGGAACGAAGGGCGCGAGGAATATGGTGACCAGACGGGCCTTTCTCGATTCGACGATGCGCGCGCCGATGACCGAAGGCACATTGCAGCCGAAGCCCAGGCACAGGGGGATGAAGCTCTTCCCGTGGAGGCCAACTATGTGCATGAAGCGGTCCATCACGAAAGCCGCCCGCGCCATGTAGCCCACGTCTTCGAGAAAGGAGAGGCAGACAAAGAATATGAGGAGTATGGGGAAGAACGTAAGCACCGATCCGGCGCCGCCGATGACGCCGGTCACGATGAGTCCGCCGACCCAGTGAGGAGCGCCGGCAAGACCGTGCTCGACGAAACGCCCGAAAAGCCCCAGCAGCCACTCAAGGCCGTGCTGGGCGGGAAAACCGACCCGATAGGTGAGAAGAAAGACCAGGGCGAGTATGCCGAGAAGGGCAGGGATGCCGAGGACGGGCTTGGTCAGCAGATGGTCGATGCGGTCCGTCATGAGCACCTGGCCGCGTCTGAAGCGCGACACGGCAATACGCGTCACCATTTCTATCCAGTCGTACCGGCCGCCGACCACCGCGCGCAATGCGTCCTCGTGCTCCACGAGGAGGCCCTTGATCTCGTTCCACGCCTCTTCCGGCAAGAGCCCCTGAATCGTGGCGGATACTATCTGGTCCCCTTCCATCAGCTTCGTCGCCACCCATGGCTCGGTGTAGTAGACAGGGAGGCGGCCCTTGAGCAGCTCAAGGACGCGCTCGTAGATATCCTTGTGGTCGAACGAAACGTAGGGCAGCCGCGGGGTGAAATCCACCTCGTGCCGTGCAGCCCCGAGGATGAGCGGAACAAGCTCTTTTATGCCTTTGTTCTTCGTGGCGATTATCGAAACGACGGGCAACCCGAGGGATCGCTGGAGGGCCGCTACGTCGACGTGAATGCCCTGATTCTCGGCGACATCGATCATGTTGACGGCGACGACGATGGGGACGTTCAGCAAGAGCAGCTCGGTGAGCAGATAGAGACTTCTTTCGAGGGCGGAGGCATTGGCGACCAGGACGATGACCTCCGGTGCCTCATGAATGATAAACTCGCGAGCAGCCCTCTCCTCTTCCGAAAAAGCGGTGAGGCTGTAGGTGCCGGGAAGGTCGACAAGGCGCATCTCCACGCCGTCGACAACGTGCACCCCTTCTTTCTTTTCAACGGTTTTTCCGGGCCAGTTGCCCACGTGCTGGGAAAGGCCGGTGAGGATGTTGAAGACCGTCGATTTGCCCACGTTCGGCTGGCCGGCAAGGGCCACCAGAATGCTCTTCTTCTCTTCTTCGGGCAAACCGGTCACGAAAATGCGCGAGGCCTCGATCCGGCCCAGGGCTAATCGCGTGTCGGAGGCAAGGACGATGACGGACCCCGCGGTGTTCCGCAACACCTTGATCTCGATGCCCGGAACGACTCCCATGGAGGCGAGGCGGCTCGTCAGGCGCTCCCCTCCCCCTATCGAACTGACGACGCCCTTCTCGCCTTCTCTCAGCGTTGCGACCGTCGCGATCACGTTTTCCACTTGTGCCCCTTGCCTTTCCGGGAATTAACCCTGCTTTTGTCTATGCCTGCGTCTATGCGCGCAAACGCGCCAGCTCTGTTCGAGCAGTGAATTCGTCCTCATAGCAGCTTCCTTATTCCCTCGTCTATCTCCTTGAATGTCTTGAGGAGAAGGCCTACATCTTCATCGGGCAATTTGTCCAAAATACGCATGAGCACCGCATCTACCGCACCGTGAAATTCGCTGTGATGATCGTAGGCACAAACTCCCTTTGGCGTGAGCTCCAAGAGGTATTTCGAGCGATTGCCCGGATCGCCGTTCTTCTTGATCATCCCCTTCTCTTCCAATTTTTTCACAATTTGAGAAACAGCGCCCTTTGTTATCTTCAACTCTTTCGCCAGGCCTATGACGTGAGGTTCAGGCGATTTCGCAATAGCGACAATCATGTGGATCTCTGACGGATGCAAGAGCATATCCGTGCCAAAATGCAGCGTCACTCTGTCGATCGCCTGAGACTTCACCACGACTTCCGTCAGGGCATAGATGACTTCCTGTCGCTTTTCCGCCGAGTTCGTCATTACGAAGAAGTGTATAGTGCCTAAACGCTTTTGTCAAGCAGTTTTTGTTTATGCCCGCCCCGGTCGCGGGATTATCATTGACATTGCTTTGGAAAAACCGTACAATACCTTCAAGTTGCGGACGATTCGCCCGAAGGGATATTCCGGTCCGGGAAAGCAACCGGATCGGACGCTATAGGGTTGCGTCCTCGCAAGGGGCATCATTTGATGCCTTTTGATTTCTTGGGGCGACGTGCGAAAGGAAGTGTAGGCGTGATGGTACGGTTTCGGGACAAGGAATACGCGGCGGAGGGGAACATCTCGTTCCGCGATTTCCTGAAGAGTCTCAACGCTTTTAGCGAAGATGTCATTGCGGTTCGTTCGGACGGCCAGTTGCTCGACCTCTCCGCCTCCTTGCGGGAGGGCACGGTTGAACCGATCTCTGTCGATTCCCCGGAAGGGGTGCAGATTTTGCGACACAGCACTGCTCATGTCATGGCGGAGGCCGTGCAGGAGCTTTTTCCCGGCGCAAAGGTGACCATCGGTCCGGCCATAGAAACGGGCTTCTACTACGATTTCGACTACGATCCCGGTTTTACCGAGGAAGACCTGCCGAAGATCGAAGAACAGATGCAGGCCATCATTGACAAGGATATGCCGATTGCACGGCGCGTCGTCTCCAGGGATGAGGCGATCGAGTTGTTCCGCGGCATGAACGAGCCCTTCAAGGTGGAATTGATCAGCGGCGTGGAGGACCACCAGGTGAGCCTCTATACGCAGGACGGCTTCACCGATTTCTGTCGCGGTCCTCACCTCCCCTCGACGGGGAAGATACCGGCCTTCAAGCTTCTCAGCCTTGCCGGCGCGTACTGGAGGGGCGACGAGAAGAACAAGATGCTCACGAGGATCTACGGCACCGCTTTCCCGAGCGCCGAAGCGCTCCAGAAGCACCTGGACTTCCTCGAAGAGGTGAAGAAAAGAGACCACCGGCGGCTCGGCAAAGAGCTCGACCTTTTCTCCATTTCCGATGAGGTCGGCGCCGGGTTGGTGATCTACCACCCCAATGGCGCCCTGCTCCGCTACCTCCTCGAAGAGTTCGAGAAAAAGGAGCACCTGAAACGGGGCTATCAATTCGTCATCGGCCCGAGAATACTCAAGGTCGACCTGTGGAAGAAGTCCGGCCACTTCGAGCACTACCGGGAGAACATGTACTTCACCAAGGTGGACGAGGTCGAGTACGGGCTGAAGCCGATGAACTGCCTCGCCCATATAATGGTGTATAAATCGCAGATTAGAAGCTACCGGGACCTGCCCTTGCGCTACTTCGAGCTGGGCACGGTGAACCGGCACGAGCTGTCCGGCGTGCTCCACGGCATGCTCCGGGTCAGGGAGTTTACCCAGGACGACGCCCACATCTTCTGTCGCGAGGACCAGCTCCACGAGGAGATCAACGGCGTCGCCTCCTTTGTTGCCGATGTAATGGATATGTTCGGCTTTTCCTATGAGCTGGAGATCAGCACGAGGCCCTTCGAGCACTACATCGGCAGCCTCGAAAACTGGGACAGGGCGGAGAGCATCCTGAAAGCCGTGCTCGACGACCGGGGCCTTCCCTACGACATCAATGAAGGGGACGGCGCGTTCTACGGCCCGAAGATCGATATAAAATTAAAGGACGCCCTCGGCAGGAAATGGCAGTGCGCCACAATCCAGCTTGATTTTGCCCTCCCCGAACGCTTTAACCTCCACTACGTGGACAGCGACGGCCAGCGGAAGCGGCCCGTCATGCTCCACCGGGTGATCTTCGGCGCCATGGAGCGTTTCATCGGCATACTCATCGAGCACTATGCGGGCCGTTTCCCGTTGTGGCTCGCGCCGTTGCAAGTCCTCATCCTGACGATTACCGACGAGCAGCACGCGTACGCGGAAGAGCTGCGCCAGATGTTCGCGGGTGAGGACTTCAGGGTGGAGATAGACGCAAGGAACGAAAAACTGGGTCTGAAAATACGGGAAGGGACGATGAGAAAAGTCCCTTATATGATTATACTGGGAAAGAAGGAGGCGGAGTCGCGCGCCCTGTCGGTGAGAGGCCGCGACGGCGCGGAGATGAAAGGCGTCAGTCCCGCCGAGTTCATAGAGCGATTGAAGCAAGAGAATACGTCCAGGAGGTGAATTCATAGCCACGGCGAGAGAAGTAAAGGATGCGACCAACATCAACGAGAGAATAAGGGCGAAAGAGGTGAGGCTGATCGATGAGGACGGTGCCATGATAGGCATTACCTCCACTTACGAAGCCATCAGGATGGCCCGTGAAAAGGAGCTCGATCTCGTCGAAGTTTCGCCGAAAGCCGTACCGCCCGTCGCCAGGATCATGGATTACGGCAAGTTCAAGTACCAGACGGCGAAAAGGGCGGCGGAAGCCAAAAAGAAACAGACAATCATTCAGGTGAAGGAAATGAAGCTGGGGTTGAAGATCGAAGAGCACGACCTTCAGTTCAAGCTGAAGCACCTGCGAGATTTTCTGGGTGAGGGAGACAAGGTGAAGCTCACCATCATGTTCAGGGGCAGAGAAGTGCTCCACCGGGATAAGGGGGAACAGCTCGCCTCAAAAGTGATGGACTCCTTGAAAGACGTGAGCGACGTAGAACAAAGACCGAAATTTGACGGCAGAAACATCATCATTGTTTTTGCCCCGAAGTAACGGCGGGGGCGCCCAACGGAAGGGCAGGGGGCCGAAAAGTCCCGGCGCCTACAAAGCGGGCGAACGCATTGCCGCCAGCCGGAAAAGTCCGGGAGCGTCCGGCGTTTACAGTCGGGTTGCAACCGGCTAAAGCAGGCAGTACGATAAAGGTTGGGGACACCCATCAAGATTGGATCGGGGACACATGTCGAAAAACAGAGGAATGTCCCCCGCAGTTAGTCCGATCGGCGAGAGGAGTGTTGCCCATCAAATCTTGATGGAGGAAGCAATGCCGAAGCAAAAGACACACAGGGGCCTGGCGAAGAGGGTAAAGAAGACCGCGAGCGGCAAGCTCAAGAGGGCGAGAGCCTTTCACAGCCATCTCCTTTCATCGAAATCGCCGAAGCAGAAGAGAGGTCTTGCCCAAACGGTGATGGTGCACCCGACGAACGAGAAGAACCTGAAGAAGCTCGTCCCCTATTTGTAAGCAGTTATTGAAGGAGCTGGAACAATGCCAAGAGCAAAAAGAGGAACCAAAGCAAGGGCCCGACGCAAGAAGATCATGAAGGCCGCTCGCGGGATGGTCGGCGCGAGGCGGACCGTCTACAAAGTAGCGCAGCAGTCCGTGTTCAGGGCCATGCAGCACGCCTTTGCGGGCAGAAAGCAAAAGAAGCGGGACTACCGGTCCTTATGGATAACGAGAATAAACGCGGCGTGCAGGGGCTACGGCATTCCGTACGGCGTCTTCATCCACGGCTTGAAGCTGCAAAATATCGGGTTGGACCGCAAGTCGCTTGCCGATATGGCGGTGAACGATCCGACGGGATTTGAAACGCTCATCGCGAAGGTCAAAGAAGCTCAAGTACAGTAGGGCCTGGGCGGGCGCGATAAGGGAACGTCCCTTTGAAAGGCCGGCGCATAAGCATAATAAGGTAAGAAAGAAGTGGATCTTGCAGCGCTCAAAGAACGGATTGCCGGCGAACTTGCGTCGATATGCTCGATGGAAGATTTGCGCCGTGTGAAAGTGGCTCTCCTCGGCAGAAAAGGTCTCTTCCCCGACTATTACGATCAGTTGAAAAGCCTGGAACTGGACGAACGGCGCGAGGCGGGCAGGGAGATTAACAGCCTTAAGAACGAGACCGAGACGAAACTGGGCGAGCTCGAGGCGGCATACGCCGAGGACGAGAAGCAAAGAAAAGCCCAGGAGGCGTCGATCGACATTACCCTTCCTGGAAAGAAACCGCTCCTCGGCAGGCGCCATCCCATCACGCGCGTCCTCGATGAGATGATCGGCATCTTTTCCTCCCTCGGCTTTTCCGTTGCCGAGGGGCCGGAGATCGAGCTGGAGTACTACAATTTCGAAGCCCTCAACATGCCGAAAGACCATCCTGCCCGGGATATGCAGGATACCTTCTATGTCGCCCCCGGCGTGGTGTTGCGGACCCACACCTCTCCGGTGCAGATTCGGACCATGGAACAAAAGACCCCGCCTCTGCGGATCATCTCGCCCGGCACGGTCTACCGGCACGATCAGGACATCTCTCACACGCCTATGTTCCATCAGGTAGAAGGCCTGATGGTGGACAGGAACGTGCGGTTCTCCGACCTGAAAGGGGTGCTCACCATGTTTATCCACGAGATGTTCGGCGAGAATGTCCCCGTGCGGTTCAGACCGAGCTACTTCCCCTTCACCGAGCCCTCGGCCGAGGTGGACATGGGCTGCGTCATCTGCAAGGGCCTCGGCTGCGGGGTATGCAAAAAGACCGGCTGGCTCGAAATCCTCGGCTCGGGCGCCGTCCATCCCCAACTCTTCAGGAACGTTGGATACAACCCTGACGAGGTGAGCGGGTTTGCGTTCGGCGTGGGAGTCGAGAGGATCGCCATGATAAAGTACGGCATTGACGACATCAAGCAGTTCTACAACAACGACATCCGCTTCCTGTCGCAGTTCTGAGGTTGCAATGAGAGTCCCTTTTGAGTGGTTGAAAGAATTCACCCCTATAACCGCGACCGCCTCGGACCTGGCAGACTCGCTCACCATGAGAGGCCTCGAAGTCGAAGGCGTGGAGCAGATTTCGCCGTTGTTCAGCGGCATCTACGTCGGCAAGGTTCTCGAGGTCGAGCCGATCCCCCAATCGAAGAAGCTTTCCCTTTGCCGCGTGGAAGTGGGCGCCGAGGTGCTGCCCATCGTCTGCGGAGCGCCAAACGTCGCCAAGGGCCAGGCGGTAGCAGCCGCCGTTCCAGGCGCAACGCTCGCCGACGGCAGCGCTATCGGGAAACGGAAGGTGGCGGGCGTCGAGTCTTCAGGCATGCTCTGCTCTGAGAAAGAACTGGGCCTGTCGGACGACCATGCCGGCATCTTCGTGCTGCCTGAAGGGCTCAGAAACGGCGAGCCCCTGGAAACGGCACTGAGCGTCGCCGATTGCGTGCTTGACGTGAACGTGCCGCCGAATCGGGGCGATTGCCAGTCTGTACTGGGAATCGCGAGAGAGGCGGCTGCTGTGTACGGCCTCCCCGTTTCACTGCCTTCTTTCGCGCTGAAGGAGTCCGGTTCCATCGAGGGCGTTATTCAGCTTTCGGTCATCGATGCGGACGCGTGCCCCAGGTACGTGCTGCGCATGATAAAGGGCATCTCCATCGTCCCCGCCCCGTTCTGGATGCGAAGCAGGATCTTGAAGGCCGGCATGCGGCCCATCAATGCCATTGTCGACGTGACAAACTATGTCATGCTGGAATTGGGCCAGCCCCTCCACGCTTTCGACTATGCGCACATTGCCGGGAAGCGCATCGAGGTAAGAGCGGCCGACAAGCAGATACTTTTCCGCACGCTGGACGGCCAGGACAGGAAGCTCGAACCGGGGGACATCCTTATTTGCGACGGCTCGGGTCCCGTGGCGCTGGCCGGCGTCATGGGCGGAGAAAACTCGGAGATCGGCGCCGCCACCACGGACGTGGCCCTGGAAAGCGCCTTCTTCAACCCCCTGCTCATCAGACGGACAGCAAGACGCCTCGACTTGCGGTCCGAAGCATCCAGCCGCTTCGAAAAAGGCATCGACATGGAGAATGTCGATTTTGCAGCCAGGAGGGCCATCGAGCTGATGCAGCGCACGGCGGGGGGCGTCGTGCTTGCCGGATCGAAGGAAGCGTACGAGAAGCGGGAGAGCCGCACCATTTCCTTGAACGTGAAGCGCACCGAGGGTCTCATCGGCACGCACCTGGATAAGCAGCAGATCGTCGACAGCCTTGCATCAATCGGGGTAAACCTGGAAGGGGAACACACCTCCGAAAGACAAGAGGCGAGAGGAATGTCCCCCCAACCATTATCGACCTCCGCGGAAGACGAGACTCTCTCCTTTGCCGTTCCTTCCTATCGCCACGACGTGATGGAATATGTCGACCTCGTCGAGGAAGTGGCGCGCCTGGCCGGATACGACAAGGTGCCGGCTACCGCGCCGGTGAGCCCGCTGTTGCCGGTGACGCCGACGAAGCTGAACGCTGACCTTGAGGCGGTAAAAGAGTCTCTCACCGGGGCAGGCTTCTTCGAGGTGATCAACTACGGCTTTTTCAGCGTCAAGGACATCGAGAACTTCCGCATTAAAGCTCCTGACGAGCGCGCCTCTTTCGTGCCCATTCTCAACCCCATTTCGAAAGAGCTGGCCGTCATGCGCACCTTCCTTGCGCCGCGTCTCCTGGAGACCGTCGCCTACAACAGCAACAGGGGCGCCAAAAACCTGCGCCTTTTTGAAATTGGGAAGGCCTTTTTCAGGTCGAGCTCGGAGCCTCTGCCCCGGGAGTCGGTGCACCTCGCCGTTGCCATTTGCGGCAAGGAACGGGAGTATTTCTGGAGAGACCAGACAAAGGAGTATGATTTCTTCGACCTGAAAGGAGTGCTGGAGGCGCTTTTCGAGCGGTTTAACCTCAGGTTGAGCGTGGAGAGGACGGAGAGTCCCTTTTTGGAAACCGGCGAGGCGGCCGATGTTTTTGCCAACGGCGAAAAAGTCGGCTGGACGGGCGCCATCAGAGACAGCGTGAGGGCCGCCTACAATGCTGACGAGAAGGTCTGGGCCGCGGAATTGGACATCGAGCGACTGAGCAAGGCGGGCAGCAGGGAAAGGACGTATCGGCCCATACCCCGCTACCCGGCCGTGGTGCGCGACTTTTCTTTCTATGTGCCCGATAGGGTCCCGGTTGCCGAGCTGATTGAAGAGATATCGGCAGTCTCCCCTCTCATCGTCTCGGTCGGGGTTTTCGATACCTTCAAAAAGGAGGTGAGGAGCATCTCTTTCCGCGTCGTGTTCCAATCTTATGAGGACACCCTCACGGACGAGCGCGTGAACGATCTGCAGAGTGTCATCATTGGGAAACTTAGCTTGAGAGAAGGGATAAGATTGAGAAAGTAGGGAGGGTGTATGACGAAACAGGAAATAGTGACGACTGTATATGAAAAACTCGGTTTCTCGAAGAGAGAGTCGTCTGACATCGTTGAGCGTTTTTTCAGGATCGTGAAACAGTGCCTTGCCGAAGGCGACAACGTTAAGATATCCGGACTGGGTAACTTCGTGGTGAAGCAGAAACAGGCAAGAAGAGGCAGAAACCCCCAGACAGGCGAGGTAATCGAGATTGCGCCGCGCAGAGTGCTGAATTTCAAGCTGAGCCAGGTATTGAAAGACGAGATAAACTATAATAATAACGGCGCATGACCCCGAATATCCCTGAAAGGGTATTCTACAGAATAAAGGAGGTGTGCACCCTTACCGGCCTGAAGCCTCATATTTTGCGGTACTGGGAACAGGAATTCCGGAACATCAAACCGGCAAAAAGCTCCAGGGGACAAAGGCTGTATACCAAAAAGGACTTGGACGCGATCTTCACCATCAAGAACCTTCTTTATGAAAAGCGGTTTACGATTGACGGCGCGAAGAAATACCTGAACACGCAGAGAACGCTCTTTGTGGAGATTAAAGAGGAATTGCGGGAGATCGTCAAAATACTCGACAAAGGAGACCGGTTATGAAAACAGTTCTGGTTTGTGCATTTTCTCTGTGCGTGCTCGTGCTTGTCTCGTGCAGTGGGCCCGTCTACATAGCCAAGAGCCAAAACGAAGGGATAAAGACCTCCTACGTGGATCCGGCGCTTTCTGATCTAAGCGCGAAAT
Source organism: uncultured delta proteobacterium (assembly GCA_963816715.1). GTDB lineage: Bacteria > Desulfobacterota > Syntrophorhabdia > Syntrophorhabdales > WCHB1-27 > BOG-1155. Next base: position 606,782 of record CAWFMJ010000033.1, on the reverse strand, counting down.
ACCGTCCGGTGCTCGACAAGATCTACGCGCGCTATCAGTCTGCCGGAGTTGACGTTTATCCGAACGGCATCGGATTCGCGACCCTTTCCGATCTGGAGGGCAAAAAGCTTCACTACCTCATGGTTCAGGTAAGGCCTCGCAACATCATGTTCGGCGAGGTGCAGACGAAACCGGATGAAAGATTCTCCGAGGTATTCAAGCACCATTTTGAGAAAAACCTCCGCTACCTGAAGGCCGAGGACGTGAGCATGGATGGCGTCGACGGCGTTGCCTTCGGCGTCTATTGGCCCGTTCGCGACCTGTCTCAGTGTGACAAGAATGGCGGATTCATCGAGTATACCATCGCCTACTTCTCGAAAAGCGCCTTCATCGACCTTGCCGAGCAGCGCGCCACCTTATCGGAGACGATAGCCGATGCGGAAGTGATCACGAGCTTGGGGAAGCAGCCGGCGAAGGAAGTGACGGTTAAAGAAATGGAGTAAGTGAGCTGACCGGGCGGCCGGGTTAGTTGGAAGCCCGGCCGCCTTATTCCTTATTTGTAGCGGGTCTTTAACGCGACAATCTTTACCGTCCGATATCGGCAGGTCTTTAGCCGGGCAACTTCTTCTCAGGCTGCTTCGACTTCGATTCCTTTTTGTCTGATCTCGCTAATCAAAGATATGGAAGTATCTCGTGCGTATGATGCCGATGAGACGGCCACGGGTTCTATCCGATGGTCTATCCCCCACGCCGCATGCAGCAGCATGGACATTTCTTTGAGCCGGTCCTTCCCGAAATCCGGCGAAATGACCGCCAGATTAATATCCCGGTCGGCACGCGGGTTTGCTGACGCATGGGGGCCGTAAAGAACGACCTTTTCCACGGTGATTCTTTTCGCTTTCAGGGCGTCTACAAAACTTCCGATCAATTGCCTTGTTTCCAGATTAATCATTGCTTCAACATTCTCCATTACTTCAAACTTCTTTTGAATAACTTTTCCGTGAATCTTTTGCAAAACTCTTTCTTTTCCCGTGACTTCGCTGGCCAGAATTTGAGGAATCGCGCCATTTCGTCGCCATTGCAGCCAAAGTCGGAAAATGGGCGTCGAGGACACGGACGTTGCCTTCGCGCCAACGCCCTGTCAAAGACTTTGTCACACTTTTGCCTGGGTAAGAAAAGCAGCGGGAATCGCGATAACTGAAAACGGAGAGAAGACGACCGGGCATCCGACTGGCGGATGCCCGGCGTTAAACCCTTGTCGAGTCCTACTTCTTTAAACTTCTTACAATCTTCCGAGCAATTGACCCTTGCTGAAGGCCCAGAAATCCCGAACGGTCATTTCGTAGTCGGCCTTTGCGCTGTCAGCCTTCTCACGCTCCGCCACCTTCTGACGATGGAACTCCTTGACCTCTTCAGGGAAGGGCAGGTTGCCGAAATCGGTATACCGGACGGCGCCATGGACATCCTTGACCGCGATGACCTGGTCTTTCACGTGCTTATTCGGGCTGAAGGAAGAATCGATGAAGCCTGCGTCGGCGCCTTTGATGCAGCCGATAGCGATATCGCCGTCGCCGACCTCGAGGAGTTTTTCCAGCATCGAACGCATCTCCAGCTCGGCTATCCGCTCTTCGACGTCCACGCCTTTTACCTCGAATTCTATCTCCTGCCCCCGGATGATGTTGCAGAGCCAGTTCGCCGACTCATAGGTGACCGCGTGGCTCTCTTCGGTCGGGATGCCGACGCCTTCGTCGATAGTTCTTATGTTTATCGACTCGCACTTCGCCAGAGCGCCCACGACGGTCGCATAATTAGGAAATGCGAAGGCGCCGCCCGTGGTCCGGGGCATGGGGTAAAGCGGCGTTTGGGAGCCGAAAACGCCGGGCATGATCACGTCTTTGTAGCCGAATCTATCGAGGTATTCCCGCATGAGCCGCGGCGTTACCCTCAAGGACGCGAGGTCCTGGGCCATGTTGCCCATGAAGTGAACCAGAGGAACGATGCTCTTCACGCCCTGTTCGGCAGCCATCAGCGCTTCTGCGATCATGGCGGCCAGGTTGACCGTCATGGGCTGAACACCCGTGACAATCCATCCGTGAAGGTCGGTGGTAAGCATGACGCCTCTGTCGGCATAGTATCCCATCAGCCGCTGCACGTACTGGCTATGGGCAATGACTTCTTCCAGGGTCGCATTCTTCTCATAGGCGCCCCATGAGATAAAAGGGCCGGTAGACATGCCCGTCATGCCGGCTGCAAAGGCAATCTCGGCTCCGAGGGGCTGCGCCTTGTAGGATATCCGGGGATCGAAGGCGCCGACCTTGACGCTCTCAGTGACTCTTCTCGTTTCCTTGACCCCGTGATTGATGATAGGGTACCCGTTCAGCAGTTTCTTTCCTGTCCGGCGGGTCTCCTCCAGAACTTCCTCCACCTTCTTAAACTGAAGAAGACGCGTGTAGCTGTCGGAGGTGACGGGGAGATAGGGCACGCCCGTCTCTTCCAGTTTCCGATAGAGGCTGATTGCATCCTCCACGAGGGCTGTCCCGGCTCTCGGGTAGACGGCAGTTCTGCCCTCGTCGTGCAGTTTCTGCGTAATCTTCATGAAGTTCCTGCTGTCGGGCAGACTCTTCTGATACCCCACAGCTTCGTCAAGGTCCACCTCTTTGCCGGTGGGCCACATGGAGAGCGCCTCCTTCCTCAGTTTGAGGAATTCGTCTTCATCAATCCGCTTCTGCCTCACTTTTAGTTCCATAATGTAAATCCTCCTTACGTAAACTTTTGAGGTCGCGCCTCAACACACTGGTTTATGTCTCGCCTGTTCAGACGTTTCCTGAGCCTGTAGCCTTTGATGAGCAACCTGAACGAGGCGATAAAGTCTCGCGATAGTTTATAGAAAAACAGGTCTTGAGGTAAATGATCTAAATCATGTTCGGAAGGTCCGATGGGATAGGTGCGCCCTGCTGTTACTTGCTAAACTTTTTCCGGAGAGCGATCGCAGCAAAAAAACCGGGACCGAGCAGCCAGAGACCGGCGGGAATAGGCGTGGGGGTCGACGCCGACGGGCCGCTGTGGCCTGTCGTCCCACCACCGGAACCAGACCCGAGTCCTACGCCGGACCCCGACCCGGAAGGATATTGCTGGCCTTGCTGGCTGGAACTCCCTCCTCCTCCCCCTCCGCCGCCGCCGCCCGAGTCCGCAAAGAAATTACTGCCGCTGTAGTCGGCGTTGCCGAGGGGCGCCCCCTGGTCGCCGTTCGGCGGTCCGCCGTGCAGGCCGGGCGGAGAGCCGTAGGGATGTTCCCCATGATAGTCGAGGCCCGCAAACTCACCGGAGCGACCGAGAAATGGCGCGATCCACGCGCTGTCGTGAGATTCCGGGATGAGCTCCGGCCCTCCTTCGGGGCCTGCAGAAGATTCGAAATCACCATGGTAATCCCGGACGATCCTGCTCAGGAGGGCGCGCAAATTCGCGAATTCTCTCCGCGGCGGAGCTGCCACGTGGCCCGTTGAAGGCGCCGTTGTTGTCGTCGTTCCGGGCATGTGCCAAAGGTGATTCGGCAGGGCGACGGCCGCGGTAATGCCGAAGGGGGCAAAAAACACCAAAGAGATGACGATTTTCCCGCCGGCCTTTGTCAGCATCCAGCCGATGAATGACGTTCCGCGATGCCAGGCATTCGACATCGACGCTATCTTTGATAAAAAAGTTCCTGGCCCGTGCATGAGCGAGTTCTTACTTCCGGCGGCAAGTTGGCGATCCCTGCCGGCGCAGAAGTCCCCCTCCGCCATCCTAGCCGCTTCCGGCTTGAATGGCGTTTATTCTCGCTGGCAGCCCGGCTGTCGTTGCGCGCAAGTCAAAAAACCCGCACGAGACCCATTGGCTTTCCGACCCACCGTCGCCGGTGGTTTGGCTTTTTCAGTTAGGGGAAGTCTAACATTAGATAACAGATTAGTCAAGAAGAAAAAGATGTAATACGCCAATTATTTTATGCAGAAGAGCACTCTCGACGGAAAAGCAAGGCGTTTCAAGGGTAAAACAAATGTATAACCGCGGGCCGACAAATTCGGGGAACCAGCCCCCGTCAACAGCTCCACGATCCGCCCGGCTTCGAAAACAGGTCTTTTGCCAACTCCCGACCCGTCCCTAAATGGGAAGCGCGGGAACCGCCGGACATAGAGTGAATGAATAGAGGCCGGTTCCCGCGCTCTTACGAGGGATGTTCTATTTCTTGTCTTTCTCCAGTTTGTCTCTGTGCCCTCCCGGATCTGCCTCGGCAAGACTGCCCGCGCCTATCATGACGGTCATCTCTAGGTGCGGCCTTTTGGTCCCCTTCCAGATCAGGGGCCCGTGCTTCATTCCTTTCGGTACGAAGACCGCCGAGGTCTTGGTGATGGTCAGAGGTTGACCGTTCAGGTAAAAGATGATCTCTGCGCCGAGATCTTCCTGATTGGCGACATCCGTCCCGAGGTGGATCACGATCTCATCGTAGTTGTGCGTATGCTCTTGGATGTGCTGCGCCGGTTCGGGTTGATAATGTATCCACCCGGCTTCGACATACATGTTCGCTCCCGGCACGAGGTTGTTGCTCATCAGGGTCATCGAGTTCACGCGGCCCTTGACTTCGAACGCCGGCGTCACCTCGTAGGCCGGCTTCTCCACAAAATACTTTTCAGGGTTCTCTTTGCCTTGCTCGCTCACTTTTCTAACCTCCTTTAGGTTTTGGCGGTATTCCCGCAATAGGTTCTGATATTCGTGGAGGCTGGCGCTTTCTCCTTCCGCCCCCCCAAAATGTGCGCATAGTATACATCCCCGGAGGAGAGAAAACACTCATAAGGAACGTCTCCTGACCAATTTTCTGCCTCAAACGCCCCCTGGCCTCAAGAGCTGTAAGCAGATTGCCAGTCCGCGTGCTATAATGTTTTCTTCACTGGGCTACAAAACACGAAGGAAGAAACGTTATGCGCATGGGCATGCTCATCTTTCCCGCAAGGCTCGCCAGGCCGAGCAAGAGCGGCGGGCCGAGCAGGCGTCGCGCGTAGCCGCATGGTACTGCGCTTAGTGCGCTAAGTCTGGCCGTGGAAGGAGCAGAATGTACAAAACCCGCATCTACTACCAGGACACTGATGCCGGCGGGATCGTCTACTTCGCCAACTATCTGCGATTTTTTGAAAAGTCGTGGTTCGAGCATCTGATGGACATCGGCGTCTCGCTGCCCGAGTGGGAGCGGGAGGGCGTGTTTGTGATGGTAAAGAACGTGCGCCTCGACCTGAAGGAGAAGCTCCGCTACGGGGACGAGATCGAAGTGCGCACCTCGGTGGCAGCGACGAAGAACGCGCAATTCTCGATGAAACACGAGGTGCTGAAAGAAAACCGCGTCACAACGGAAGGCGAGACGTTCATGGTCTGCGTCGACGCCTCAGGCAAACCCCGGCGCCTGCCGCCGGAAATGAAAGGGAGGCTCGAAGCCTCCCTTTCATTAAAATAGCGGCTGTGGCCTCTGCAACCCGGCCGCTTACTTGCTGCCTCGCAGGGCGCTCCAGCTATGCAATATCTGGTTCGCCATCACAAACTGCACATCGTTTTCGTCGGCCTTGGCCGCGGGATCATCGGGGCTGGGGGTCGGCCCTATCTCTTCGGGCTTCTTCTCGTCCGGTTTTTTCCCGTCCAGCTTCTCCAGCTTCTTTTCCCCGGACTTCTTCGGATTCTCCAGATGCTTGTCCAGGTCCGCTTCTTTCACCGGCGTATATTTGTCGCCCTTATTCCTCGTGAAATCGTTTTCCACCACGATGTCCGGGCTGATGCCGTCGGCCTGGATCGAGCGGCCCGACGGGGTGTAGTATTTCGCCGTGGTGAGCCGTACCGCGCAGCCATCGGGCAGAGGAATGATCGTTTGCACCGATCCCTTGCCGAAAGTCTTCGTGCCGACGATGATCGCTCTTTTGGAGTCTTGCAGCGCCCCTGCCACGATCTCCGAGCCGCTGGCGCTGCCTTCATTCACGAGGACCACCAGGGGCCCCATGAAATGGCTCTTCCTGTGGGCCGTGAAGTTCACTCTCTCGTCGGCCTTCCTGCCCTCGATGTAGGTGATCAGACCGCTGGGGATGAACTCATCCGATACATCGACCGCCTGATCGAGAAGTCCCCCCGGATTGTTCCTCAGGTCGAGCAGTATGCCTTTCAGGTTGCCTTTAGCCTGCTTTTGCAGGTCGTTGATCGCCGCGTCCAGGTCGCGCCCGGTCTTCTCCTGAAACTGCGTGATGTGGACGTACGCGTAGTTGTTGTCCAGCATGCGGTACTTGACGCTCTTGACCTGGATGATGTCGCGGAGCACCTGAAAATCCTTGGGAAGGCTGAAACCTTCCCGCATCACGCTGAGGGTCACGGGTTTGCCCTTTTGTCCCCTGATGAGCTTCACCACATCGACGAGGCTCATGTTCTTCGTCGGCTTGTTGTCGATCTTGACAACCATGTCGGCCGATTTCAACCCCGCTTTGAATGCAGGCGTGTCCTCTATTGCCGAGATCACGACGGGCATGCCGTCTTTAATGGTGATCTCTATGCCGATGCCGCCAAATTCTCCTTTTGTCTCCGTCTGCATGTCTTTATACATGTCGGGGGTGAGAAAAGAGGAGTGAGGGTCGAGAGATTCGACCATACCCTTAATGCCGGAATAGATCAGATCGCGCTCATTAACCTTGTCGACATAGTCCTTCTTCACTATGTCGAGCACATCGGAAAACGTCTTCAAGTACTCGTACGACTCCTCGCCGTTGGCGTTCTTGACGACCTTGTTTCCCTGAGCCCCGGCCATGAAGCCGAGGAAGAAAACAATCGCCACGAGGAGACCTACGGATAGCTTGACTTTCTTGCCCATGGAAAACCCTCCTTATGAAGCTGACCTCATAATACTATATATTTCGCTCACTTTCAATTTCATCTGCTGCATGCTATATTCATCGCATGGAAACGGTCTTCGTGGCCATGAGCGGCGGCGTGGACAGCGCATATGCAGCCTACCTGCTCAAGGAACAAGGATATAAGACTATCGGCTTTACCTTTGACCTTCTGCCCCGCAGCTTGCGGAGCGAGTCCAACCCCAAGGTCTGCTGCTCGGCCATCAGCATGCACAGGGCCAGGCGCATCGCGGACCTTCTCTCCATCCCGCACTATGTGATCAACATGCAGGAGGAATTCGAGCGAAGGGTCATCCGGACCTTTGTTGACGAATATGCAAAGGGGAGGACTCCCAACCCCTGCGTTCTTTGCAACCGGCATATCAAATTTGCGTCCTTCCTCGAAAAAGCGCAGGCGATGGGCGCCGACAAGGTGGCGACGGGTCATTATGCCCGTGTCGAAGAGACGCCCGTGGGCCTGGCTCTGAAAAAAGGAAAGGACAAGAAAAAGGATCAATCTTATTTCCTCTACCCCGTTCTGCGGGCTGACTTCCCTCGCCTCGCCTTCCCCCTCGGATCCCTTGCCAAGGAGACGGTGCGCCGCGAATTCGGCGCCATTGCCGGCAGCGATGCGGACGTGCGGGAAAGCCAGGATATCTGCTTCATCCCGGACAACGATTACCGGAAGTTTATCGGTCAGTTTATCCCGCTCAAAAGGGGGCCCGTCGTCACGGAGGACGGCGCCAGGGTGGGATATCACGACGGGGTTCAGCTTTATACCGTGGGACAGCGCAGGGGCATCGACATTCCCTACAAGGAAGCCCTCTATGTGTTAGAGACGAGAGCGGAGGAAAACGTGCTCGTCGTCGGTCCGAAAGAACGCCTGCTGAAGAAACGATTGATCGCGGAGGAGGTTAACCTGCTCGGCGCTGCTGTTGCAGGAGAGGCGCAAGCTAAGGTACGCTACCGGCAGCGGGAGACGGACTGCTCCTACGCGATGCGGGACGGCTGCCTGGAAGTGACCTTCCGCGATCCCGTCTCTGCCGTAACCCCCGGCCAGTCGGTGGTGCTCTACGAGGGCGAAACCGTGCTGGGAGGGGGGACGATACGCGAGACCGGCTAAAATCAGTTAAACCTGACGACGCACTACCGGCTCATTGTGAGGCGATTTCCCGACGAAGCCGCCGTGGACAGGCGAAAGGCGGGATCGCCCTTGGAGAGAAGACGCATGCGATGTGGGAACCTCAGCAAAAGGACGGTACTTTGCGCTCTTGCCGTCCTTGCGGCCGCGTACCTCCTTTTCTTCTTCAATCTCGGCAACTATTCCCTGAAAGAGCCCGACGAAGGCAGGTATGCGGAGATTCCCCGGGAGATGGTGGAGACGGGCGACTACGTCGTCCCGCATCTCGACTATGTCCGCTATTTCGAGAAGCCCCCCTTGCTCTACTGGGCGTGTGCGGCCTCGTACAAAGTTTTCGGGATCGACGAATGGTCTTTCAGGTTCCCCAATGCCCTCGCCGGTATTGCAACGGCGCTGATGGCCGCGCTTTTCGCCGCCCGTTGGTTTTCGCGCCGCGTCGGCCTTATCTCCGGCTTCATCCTCGCCACCTCTTTCGGCTTCTTCGCCATGGCCCGCATCGTCACGATCGATATGCTTTTCTCCTTTCTCCTCTTTGCCGCCGTTGCGTGTTTCTACCAGTTTTATAGGGAAAGAAGGGGACTCTTCCTCTACCTCTCCTGGGCTGCCCTCGGCCTCGCAATTCTGGCAAAGGGCCCCGCGGCGCTTCTGCTTTTGGCCGGGACGATTCTGCTTTTCCTTTGGTCCGAAAAGAACCTCGCTTTCTTGAAAGAGATCGCCTCTCCCCGGGGCATCCTGCTCTTCGCGGCAATCGTCGCGCCCTGGTTTATCCTTGTCGGCGTGAGGGAAAAGGAGTTTTCCCGGTTCTTCTTCCTGGACCAGAACTTCCTCAGGTTTCTGACCACCAAGCACGGGAGGTCGGGCCCTCTCTACTACTTCTTCCCGGTCCTCTTCGGCAGCCTTTTCCCCTGGTCGGTCTTCATCCCCAGGAGCGTAATCCTCCTTTGGCGGAGAAAGGACGTGCGCCTCCTGTTTATCTGGTCTCTCGTCGTTTTCGCATTCTTCAGCGTCTCGGGCTCGAAACTGCCGCCCTACATTCTTCCCATTTTTCCCTCCCTCGCGATTGTCCTCGGCTGCCTTTTCAATGAACGCCGCCAGGCTTGGGGCCCCGAACGCGTCGTCTACGCCGTATTTTTCGGGCTGCTCACACTAGCCGGCCTGGGGGCCGGGACCGGTGAGCTCGACGGCGCACTGGCCGCTTCGACCGACCTCCTCCCCGTAATCGTCGACATCAGAGGTCTCTGTCTGGCCGTGGCCGGCGTCTCTCTCGTTCTATTCTGCCTCCTCGTCTCCCGGACGGTGAGATCGCTCGCCTCCCTCTTCGGCGCGCTCGCCGTTTTCTCTCTCTGCGTGGTCCTCTCCATTTTGCTCCACGTGAGCGTTATCGACCGCATCAATACCACAAAGGCGCTGGCGGCGGCAATACCCGACGCGGGCAAAGGACGCTCCCTGGTCGTAAACTACGGCTGTTTCGACGAAACACTCCCCTTCTACCTCGGCAAGAGGACCTATTTGGCGGAGTTTACCGGAGAGCTGGAAATGGGCGCGGCCTATCCCGATGCCAAGACGTTCTTTCTGGACCGGAACCAGTTTGTTCGCCTGTTCAACTCGGAAAGGCCGGTCTTTGTGATAGCGAAAGCGAAACGGCTGCCCGATATGGAGAAGCTGGGCGTGACCGATGCGAAGATGGCCTGTGAGGACGACCGGTGCCTTCTCCGCAACGATCGAGCGGCCGGGCTGACCTCGTCTCATAAATGAAAAGGAAAGGCGCCTCATGGAAAAGCAATTCGGCAAAGACCTGACGACAGGCGACATACCCAGACATCTGCTGCTCTTTTCTCTCCCCATGCTGCTGGGCAATGCCATGCAGATCGGTTACGGCATCATCAATACCATCTGGGTCGGTCATCTGGTCGGCGAAAACGCGGTCGGGGCGGTAGGCGTCAGCTTTCCCGTCGTCTACGTGGCCATTGGGATCACCATGGGCATGTCGATGGCGGCAACCATCGTCGTCGCCCAGTTTTACGGGGCAAAACAGTACGCCATGCTGGAAAAGGCGGTAGGGACCTCCTATTCGCTGGCCCTAATGCTGGGCGCCGCGATGACCATCGCCGGCGTCCTCTGGTGCGACCCCCTCTTGAGGCTCATGAAAACCCCGCCCGAGAATTTCGCCATGGCTTCGGTCTATCTCAGGATAACCTTCGCGGGCATGATCCTCTTCTACCTCGGCTTCCTCACCAATTACATCCTCAGGGGCATAGGGGACACCGTCACTCCTCTGATCTTCATGTCCATCGGGCTCGGGCTCAATGCAATTATCGACCCGTTTTTCATCGGGGGCTGGGGCCCGTTCCCTCGCTTTGGCCTCGAAGGCGCCGCCTGCGCGTCGCTGGTCTCCCAGGCCGTGGGGCTCGGGGCGTGTCTCGTCTACCTGAACCGCAGCCAACATGTGATCGCTCTGAGCCCCGGAAGGCTCAACCTCGACGGCCGCATGGTCCTCCTTCTCTTCAAGATCGGCCTTCCGTCGATGATCCAGCAGTCCCTCGTCTCCATCGGCAGCCTGGTGGTCGTGACCTTCGTCAACTCCTTCGGGAGCGAGGCAACAAATGCCTTCGGCGCGACGGCCAGAGTCGACATGGTCACCTACATGCCGGCCCTCTCCATGAGCATCGCGGCTGCCGCGCTGACAGGACAAAACCTCGGCGCCGGCAGGACGGAAAGGGTGAAAGAGGTGTTCAAATGGGGCGTCTTGATGACGTCGTCCATAACTATCCTTATTTCGCTCGTCGCCGTTCTCCTTTCGAAGCTGATAATGCGGATGTTCGGCGTCGGAGACGACGCCACCATGGGCATCGGCGTCTCTTACCTGCACATCGTCGGGGGCTGCTACATATTCTTTGCGATCATGTTCATCTCGAACGGCGTCATCAACGGCGCCGGCCATACGATAACGACGATGGCCCTTTCCCTGCTGTCCCTCTGGTTGGTGCGAGTTCCGGCGGCATGGCTGCTGAGCCGCACCGGCCTTGGGATCAAAGGCATTTGGGTAGCCATCGTGCTCAGTTCCATCGTCTCCATGGCCGCCAGCCTCGGCTACTATTTCTCCGGAAGGTGGAAGAAGTCGACCATCATCAAGAGGACGCCGACGCCCGCTTTTGCGGAGTAACGCAGCCGGTGAATCTCACTTGTTGCCGAGGGAATAAGGCGCGCCTTTCCCCTCCCCTATCCATCAGTCGCGCCACCGTCCGTTCTTCGAAAGAGAACTGCCTAAGGCTCGTAATTCCTACGTTTTAGTTATACTCTGTTTATGGTTAATCACCGTATAACCAATCGACGCTTCCTCCGCGATGGCTCTTTCATAGGAGTTATACTCTGCCTACCAAAAATCGGAGTATAACGAGCGAAACCAACCAGGAGCATGTCTGTGCGCGAAATCAGCAAGGGCCTGAGCGGCCGTACACGGCTGTCCGGCAGATTCTCTTGCCGGTGTTTGAGATTTCTCGTCGCATCCAAAGTGAAATCGCGAAAACGGGCATTCCCTGCAATGAGCCAGTCGCTTCTTTGTTGTACGAGTCGGACTATCTAATGTTCGCACAATAATCTTGGAGGCCTGGCCTCGAGAGGCGCTGGCGGCTCGCTTCCTGCATGGAGAGTTCCTCGTAAGGGCGCAGTTCGGGAGCTTCGAGGAGGCCAGGGAGAGGATCCGCCACTGGTTGAAGTACTACAATCACAAGCGGCCCCGCCAGGGGATCGGGGGATTGTGCCCTGCCGATCGCCATTTCGAGATCCAGGGGGAGTTGAAAAAGGCGATCGAGCAGGGGGTTGCGGACAACGTCCTGGAGATGGCGCTGCGGGGGAGGCCGAAGGATCCCTTTTACATGGTGGGGCGGATGGAAGGACAGTCCGTCGTGCTGCAAGCCGAGAAAGGAAAGCTCCGCCTGACGGCGGACGACGAGGAGAGCGGCAGAAAGCGGGAGATGGTCTACGACGTCGCCGAAAGGAGGCGGACGGATGGGAAAGGCGGAGACGGAGGAGAAGAGAGGGCGTTATACGGCGGAGGAGAAGTGCCGGGCGGCGCTGTCGGTGTGGACGGAGAAACGCACGCCCGGGGAGGTCTGCCGGGAACTGGGAGTGGCGTGGACCGTATTGAACCAGCGGCAGGAGCGGGCGATGGAGGGGATGCTCCTGGCCCTGCAGCCGCGGGTCCCGAAGACAGTGGCGCTGAACGCGCGTCTTGCGGTATTGTTGGAACGGAAGAGCGGAGCGATGAAAGGGCTGGAGAGGCGCTTAAAGCACCTGCAGTCCCGAGCCAAGGAGAAGAGCCCGGACAAGCCGCAGGAGACCGGAGCCTAAAAGACTGCTTGGCGATCCTGGCGGAGATTGAGAATGGAGAAGCGGAGGCGAAAGAGGGGCGAGGAGGAGCTTGCGCGCCGGCGGGCGCTGGCGATCCTGAAAGTGCGAAGCGGAGTCTTAACGGCTGCGCAGGGGGCTGCGCTTCTAGGGGTGTAGCGCAAGACGTATTATGAGTGGGAAGAGAAGTTGTTGAAGGCGATGGCCCTGGCCTTGGAGAACAAGCCTGCGGGGAGGCCGCCTTCGCCTGTGGACGAGGAGAAAGAGGCCCTCAGGGAGCGGGTCCGGGAGTTGGAGAAAAAACTGGACGCGGCCGAGAAGACGATCGAGGTCAGGGAACTGCTGGGGGCCTATAAGGAGATCCCCTGCACTAAAAAAACCGGTCGATCGGCAAAAAGCGATAAGGATCGTGGAGATCGTCGAGGAGATGAAGCAGCAAAGGGAGATGCCTTACGGGATGATCTGCAAGACGCTGCAGCTGCCCCTGGCCAGCTTCAAACGGTGGCGGCATCGGATAAAAAGGGGCGCGGCAGTGATCAATCCGCCGGGTCCGAAAAAGGCGGAGCCGTTTGATCCCTTTCTTAAAACAGAGATACTATTGTTAGATCATGGGAGGAAGCGCACTGCGGGAACCACCGGCCTGTACCAGCGGTATCGCTTTACGACGTCGCGGCGAGAGCTGGGGCAGATGGTGGAGCGGGTGCGGCGCGACCTGGAGGCGGACCGCACCCGCATTCGCCGGATCGAATGGCTGACGCCGGGAGTCGTATGGGCCATGGACGTTACGGAATACGGCCTGGGCGCGCCCGGCAAGATCTATTTGCACAACGTGCAGGATCTGGGTTCGCGGTACAAGTTTTTGCCGATGGCCTCCGTTCCCGTGGGCTCCTTCCTGAAGGCGTTGCGCCCAAACCCTTTAGCTTGACTCTGGAATCGGAATGGCAATGGTGAGGGGAGGAGAGGGGATATGCCACTGGAGGGGCCGGACCGGACTTGCCGGAGGTACAGCACGGGCAAAAAAGAGAGGCTCTTTTCGGCTTTCGCCGGAATGACGACAGAAGATGAAGGAGCGGCCATTGAACGGGAATGCATTCTGCGGAACGACGTGCTTTTGCGCCTGATGGTTCTATTCACGGCTGATCCTGCACCGGTAGCACTTCAGCGGCTCGGCGCCCGTGTCCGGGTCGAAATGCTCGTCCCCGAAGAGCAGATTGGCGCATGATTCCTTCCATCGGTAATCGGGGGCGTCTGCTTCCGGATACCACCACGCATGCTCGGCGTTGACGACGTCGGCGGCGATGCCGTCGAAGAGTCGCGCCTTCAGCCTGACCTTGCCGTAGGGCGATTCAACCGATACCCAATCGCCGTCGGATATGCCGAGACGCGCTGCCGTTTCCGGGTTGATCTCCACGAGAGGGTCGGGGTGATGCTTGCGCAGGGAAGATATCTGGTGCAGCTCCGAATGGAAATAGAAAAGCCCCTTCGTGCCCGTCATGAGGATCAAGGGGTATTCCCGGACGACGTCAGGCGAGGAAAGGGGCGGCTCGACGTAGGACGGCAGCGGCGGTCGGCCCGCATGCTCCATGACGTTGGAGTAGAACTCGAACTTGCCGGAAGGCGTGGCAAATCCCCGCTCCACGTACTTTCTGTAGCGCATGTCGCCCGTCACGATATCCTTTTCCTTGAACTCGTCGAAGCTCATGCCCGCCTCTTCGCAGATCCAGTCGAGGTAACCATGGTAATCGGGCCAGGGGAAGGCTTGGCTGAGACCGAGGCGATGGGCGACCTCGATGATTACGTCCCGGTCGTCTTTCGCCTCGCCTGCCTGGGCAAGCTTCTTCCGCGTCATGGCGCACCAGATCTCGTGCATGAAAACCACGTCCTCCTGCTCGAGCCAGTGGGCGGCAGGCAGCACGAGGTCGGCGAGCTGGGCGGTAGGGGTCATGAAGAGATCGGAAACGACGGTGTATTCCAGGCAGTCTCTCAGCGCCCGTTCGATGGTCAGCCCCTGCGTCTCCGTCATGAGAGGGTTGGAGCCGACGATCCAGAGAGCCCTTGTCCGGTAAGGTTCGCCGGTGATCACCGATTTCCAGAACGTGGGCGTATGGCAGTCGGGCGTAAAGGGAAACCGGTTGCCGCTGATGACTCTGGCTTTCTTTCCCAGGGCTGCGAACTTGTCTCGGCCGGCCCTGTCGTCGGCGAGCTTGCGTGACATCTCCTTTGGCGGCTCCCAGAAGACGTTGCCTCCGGGTACATCGATATTGCCCGTTATCCCCATGAGGATGAGGAGGGCCCTGCCCGTCTGGAAGGCGTTGGTGCTTGTATCGATCCCGTTGCCCCACTGGATGCACGCAGGCTTCGTCGTCGCGAAGGTCCTTGCCGCCTCTGCGATCAGGGGAGCGGGGATGCGCGTTATCGGATCGGCCCACTCCGGCGTAAAGGGCTGGACATGGGCAGCCAACCGGTCGAAGCCGAATCCGTGCTTTTCCACGAATTCACGGTCGTAGAGGTCTTCGCCGATAATGACGTTGATCATCGCGAGGGCCAGCGCACATTCACTTCCCGGCTTGAGCTGGAGCCAATAATCGGCATGTTTGGCCAGACCGATGCGCCTCGGGTCCACGACGATCTTTTTTTCCGCTTGCATGAAGGCTTTCCTGAACATGGCGCCGCACATGCCGTCGGCCGCCCCGGTCTCGGCATGGTTGCAGCCCCAGTTCATGACGCAGGCGGGCATCGTGCCTCCAAAGCCGTAAATGTCGGCGATAGGAAGATCGCCGGCGGTGAAGCTCGACAATATCACCCTGGGGAGGAAACAATTGTGGCCGGGCGAAATAAAATTGGGCGTGCCGAAGGCGTGGGCAAAGCGGTTGTTGAAGGCGGTATAGGGCCTGCCGGTGCCTTGGGCCATGGCAAAGTACTCGGCGCCCGATTCCCGGCGGACGCGGTCGAACCGCTCCGCCATCTCCGAGATCGCCTCGTCCCAGGAGATTTTCTCCCACTTGTTTTCGCCTCGCTTTCCGGTCCGTTTCAGGGGATGGGCGAGCCGGTCTTTATGATAGAGTATCTCCGGGGCGGCAGCTCCCTTGGGGCAGACGAAGCCCCGGCTTGTCGGGCTGTCCGGGTCTCCGGCAACCTTGACGATCCGGTCGCCTTCGATGTGGACGAGGACCTGGCAGACGCCGTGGCAACCCCTGCACGACGATCTGACGATACGGGCATTTGACGCCATCGATGCCTCCCGGTTTTGTTTGGAATGTTAGCACTATCGTATCATAAGCGGCGATCTGGCGCTATGCTTCTTTCTTCTCTTCACCGCTCTTTTCTTCTTCTTCTTCTTCTTCTTTCTGGCGGGAGGCGTCGGGAGGTCGGCCTTTTGGTCGGAATCGCGATCTCGGGCGCCCTCTTCGCCCCGTGCCCTGCGTCGTACATTCAGTACGCCTACGGGCAACGAGGCTCAGATTGCATCCCGACCTCGCGATTCCGACCAAAAGGCCGACCGGGGCGATCCGGGATCGAGTTCAACCATGATCGATCCCGGAAATGGGCCATATATAGTTCAGGTTTTGTGGGCCCAACCAACTCCCGTGCGTTTCCCCTCTAAAACCGGACCTTCTTATGGCGCTAAAAAAACAAAACATCCTACGATAGCAGAGTCAGGACGGGTTAAGAGAAAGTGCCTACGTGG
Organism: uncultured delta proteobacterium; assembly: GCA_963816715.1. Taxonomy (GTDB): domain Bacteria; phylum Desulfobacterota; class Syntrophorhabdia; order Syntrophorhabdales; family WCHB1-27; genus BOG-1155. The sequence continues at coordinate 590,743 of CAWFMJ010000033.1, read as the reverse complement.
GTTTGCCGTTTTGTTTGGGTTTGTTTGGAAACGGATGGGGCATGACGAACAGACAGGGGGGAAGAAAAGGGCCGCCTTTCTTTGCCCTTCCCTTCAGACGGGGCTTCCGCTGTGAAAGAGGCGGGTCGATATCTCTTTTGCTGTTTCTTTGAAAAGGTCGATAAGCTCATCCTTGAAGCGGCCCTGGACCTTGTGGGCCAGGTCGGCCGTCCCAATGGCAGCAATGGGCTTTTGCCGGTAGTCGAACACGGGCACGGCAAAGGCGTGCAAATCGAGGGTCGCTTCCGCGAGATCGAGGGCCACGCCGGTGCGTCGGAATTCGGCAAGCTGTTCCTTCAGAAGATCCCGATCGATAATGGTCTGCGGGGTCATGGGCGCCAGTTCCCCCCGAAGCGCTTCATCGATGAACTCGGGCGACGAAAAAGCGAGAATGGCCTTTGCGCCTGCGGCAATATGAACGGGCATGCGTTGGCCGGCCACCGGACCAAACCGGTGCAGCCGACCGGCTTGGGCAACGTAGACGAGGACCGTGCTGTTGCCCAGCGGAACCTCCATGCCGACGCTCTTCCCTATGACGTCTCTCACATGATCGAGGTAAGGCCTTGCAATATCGACGAGGTTAGCTTCGAGCGACGCTATAAGGGCCTGTCCCAGATCGAAGACGGAGCGGCCTAAGGAAAACTTATTGCTGAAGGAATCGTGCTGCAGAAAGCCCCGGCCTTCGAGCAGACGGACAAGCCGGCTTGCCGTTGAAAGAGGGAGACCCATTTCCTTGCTTATCTGATTGATGCTTTTCGGCCTGTTGTGCGGCATGAAAGACATGAGAATGGCAAGCATGCGCGAACCGGACCGAAACATCCCTTCATCGATCTTCCCTGCCGACATGTTTCCTCACAGAGCAAAACGTCTTTGCGCCTAGAGCTGGTTGTCAAGTTCATATTCTTTCAGCATCTGCTTCCCTGCCTCATAGAAGAGCCGGGATGAAATGCTGTCGGCGGTCTTCCTGAGAAGGGAAATGATCTCCGGATCGAAACGACCCCTAATCTTGTGGGCAAAACCGCCCGTTGTCACCGCGGCAACGGGTTTCTTCTCGTAGTCGAAAATAGGGGCCGCAACGACGTGCAGATCGACGTCTCCCTCTCCCAGGTCGAAGGCAAGGTTCTTTTTCCTGAATTCCGCCAACTTTCTCTTCAGAACCTCTTTATCGGTAATCGTATTCGGGGTCAGGCGCTCAAGGTCTCCTTCCAAAAGCCAGTCGACAACCTCGGGCGCAGAAAAAGCCATAATGGCTTTTGCGCCTGCCGCGACATGCACGGGCATTCTATCCCCGATGTTGAGATGAGAGTTTACGCGCCGCCGGCCAAAGGCAACGTAGGCGAGGACCGTGCTGTTTCCCAGCAGCACCTCCAACCCGACGTCCATTTCAATGTCGTCTCTGAGCTTATCGATATAGGGCTTGGCAATCGCTGCGAGATTGCCGCGGAGCGATTTTATCAATGACATGCCGAGATCGAAGACAGCCTTTCCCAGGGAGTACTTCTTCGTCCAAGGGTTGCACAGAAGAAACTCCTGATCGACCAGCATGTGGACGAGCCTGCTCGCTGTGGGCAGCAGGAACCCGCACTCGCTGCCGATCTCCGCGATGGTCTTTTCTTTGTTCTCCGGCGCGAAAGACATCAGAATAGAAAATGCTCTCGATGCGGACCGGAAGGGGTTGTTTGCCTGTTCCTTCATGGACTGCGCCTCACTTTCATGCTGTGCAACCAACCTCGCACACACGACCACTGTATATCCTGTCCGCGAAAATCTGTCAATACAAAAAAACCGCTGGAAAGTAATTTTACAAAAAAAATTGTTGACAAAGGCGATGCCATTCTTGTAAAACGTAGTAACATGAGATGAAACAATGATTGCATAGTATGCAACATGTTCATCACCATATGGAGGGGAGCCATGAAGAAGGGTGTTTGCGGCGCGGTGAGAATCATGTCACTTGGTGTGTTCGTCGTTCTTCTTGCCCTCATGGCGGGGCAGAGTTTCCTGTTTGCGGCCGAACCCATTAAAGTGGGGATGGTCGCCAGCATCAGCGGATGGGGCGGCTTTGTCGGAAGTCAGCAGCGAGACGGCGTCGTCGCCTTTACGGAGGAGATCAACCGGAAAGGAGGCGTGCTGGGGCGGCAGATCGATGTCGTGTTAGAAGACGATAAGAGCCTGCCGACGAACGCGGTGATCGCCGCAACGAAACTGGTGCGCGACCTTAAAGTCGTCGCCCTCATCGGCCCCACTCTCCCCGATCCCGGCATGGCAATGGTTCCCATAGCCGAGCAGGAACATGTTCCATATGTGTGCGGCTGTCCTGTTCCCGGCGAATTCAAGAAGTGGGTGTTCCATCTCGGGCCGAGCGATGAGACGTCCGCGGAAGCCGTCCTTGACATGGCCGTTGCTCTCAAGAAAGGCAACCGTATAGCCCTTATTTACGAAGCGACCTATCTTGGGAAAACAGGTCTTAAGGTCTTCAACAAGGAAATCTCGAAGTATCCGGGCGTCGCGCTCGTCGCGAAAGAGACCTTTGAGGTTGGCGACAGCAACGTGGTCCCCCAACTGACGAAGATCAAGGCCGCCAAGCCAGACGTGCTCGTCGTCTACTCAGGCGGGGCCAATGCGGCCCTCGTCGCCAAGAACTACAAGCAATTAGGCATGACGACGCCCGTGGTTACCGCAATGAACGCCGGGGCGCCCGATTTCGCGAAGTTGGCGGGGCAGATAGCCGAAGAGGCGGGCTGGGTCATCCCGGTATGGAAGATGGTCGTCGCCGAGAAGCTGCCACCCTCCGATCCTTTTCGACAGTTCGTCTACGAACCCCGTAAGAAAGTCTTCCAGGACAAGTACGGGAAGGACAAGCAACTCGCGGTCTACCAAGCGCCCCTTATCGACTGTATCAACGTCGTCTCGGCGGCTATAGCTCTGGCGGGGACCGACAAGCGGGAGGCGGTGAGGGACGCACTCGAAAAAGTGCGGTATGACGGCTTGATAAGCCCGTACCGCTGCACGCCCCAAACGCATTGGGGGTCTCCGACCGCCAAAACCATGCTGATGATGGCCAGGATGAAGGGCGGGGACTTCGTGCTGTACACGCCCTAGAACAAGAGATTTAAGCGAAGAAAGAAGAGGCGGAAGGCGCCCCGGATCATTCGACAAAGGGGCGCCGAAACCCGCCCGGTCGCTTAGGCTGGGCGGGGCCAAACGAAGGGGCCCGAAAAAGGGTTCAGGAGAGGTATGTCAACCGAACATCGCCGTGTTCTGACGATAGCGGCTTGGAGCGCGGCGCACGACAAGACCGCTGCGACGGAATTGATGCTTGCCGGCAGGAGATTTGCGAAGGCTTCAGGAGCAACGGCTTGCGCCGTCATCCTCGGCAGCGGCCTTGTCGAACTGGCGGATCGGCTGGCGCACTGCGCCGATGAGATTTACCTGGTCGACAATCCTTTGCTGTCGGCTTTCCAGGCGGACCTCTACGCCGCCGCCCTCACAACGCTCTGCCGCAAGCTCGGCCCGTCGCTCGTGCTCCTGCCGCACGACTACGAGGGCATGGAACTGGCGCCTAAAATCGCTTACAGGATCAGCGGCGAGCTTGTCACGGAATGTCAATCGTTGGAGGCGGACGAGTCCGGCCGCCTCCTCTGCGCGAAACGAGTCTATGGGGGCAATGCCCTCGCCGTCTTTGTTATGGAAGGAATGCCGCGAATCGTCACTATGCGAAGCCCCGAGGAGCGTTCCTTGGAACCGGCTGCGTCGGCGGGGGAAATAGTGCCGTTCGACTGCGGGCTCGGCGCTTCCGATGCGCGCACCCGAACGGTCTCGCTCATCATCGAGAGCGATGCCGGTCTCGACGCGGCGGAAGTGATCGTCGCCGGCGGCAGGGGCATCGGAACGGCCGATGGGGTGAAGCATCTGGAGACGCTCGCCGAAGCCTTGCGGAAGCGGTTCGCAAAAGTCGAAATCGGCGCAAGCCGCCCCCTTGTCGATGCCGGCCTCTTCTCCCGGTCCCGGCAGATCGGCCAGACCGGGGAAAGGGTAAGCCCCGAGGTCTACTTTGCCGTCGCCATTTCGGGCTCATCCCAGCATCTGTCGGGGATGATCGGATCGAGAAGGATTGTGGCCGTCAACAAAAACGCAGACGCCCCCATATTCGATGTCGCCGATTATGGCGTCGTGGGCGCCTTCGAGGACGTCCTCCCCGCTCTGGCGGCCCAATTGGGAGAAATGTTGTGAAGCCCCTGAAGATTATCGTTTGCATCAAGGACGTCCCTGACCCGGAAGGTCCGAAATCCGCCTTCGAGGTCCGGACCGACCTCAAGAAGGTGATGCCCATAGGCATCCCCCCGGTGATCAACCCTTACGACGAGAATGCCCTCGAACTCGCCCTCCGTTTGAAGGACCAATGGGGCGGCGCCGTGACGGCACTCAACGTCTCGTCGAAGGCCGTGACGCCCATCCTCAAGAAGGTCCTCAGCGTCGGCGCCGATGAACTGGTTCTTGCGGAGGATGAATCCTTCAAGGACCTCTCCAGCCGATCGACGGCCGAGATACTTTGTGCTGCCATTATGAAAACAGGTTCTTATGAACTCATTCTCACCGGGCGGCAGGCAACGGACTGGGAAAGCGGCGAAACCGGCCTTTATCTCGCCGAAATGCTGGCCATTCCAGCCGTCAATCTGGCGAGGGCCGCACAAATTGACGGCGCCGACATCGTGGTGGAGAAGTTGAGGCGGTTCGGTTGCGAGATCGTCAGAAGCCCTCTGCCTGCTCTGCTCACCGTGAGCAGCGAAGCAGGCGAATTGCGGCTGCCGACCCTCAAGGCCATACAGGAAACGCGAAAACGACCGGTGACAATCTGGCGGGCGACAGATCTTCACGTCGACCCGACCCGGCTAAAAACAAGGAATCTCTACTCCCTGTCCCCTCCGCCTGCGCAATCGAGAGATTGCCGGTTCATCGGCGGAGAAACATCGGGAGATAAAGGCAGAAATCTCGCTTTGAGGCTGCGTAAGGACGGCATAGTGTAGCGAGCAAGGTTGGCGGAGGCAAAGGTATGGCACTGGCAGAAAAATTGAAAGACACGGTTGGAACTGAGAACTTTCTTGACGATCCGGACACGCTCGCCAGGTTTTCCGGCGATATGAGCTTCGTCCCCCGGGTGAGACCGCGATACGCGGTGAGGCCGAAAAACGCCGCGGACGTGCAGGCCCTCATCAGGCTCGCCCGCGAATCGGAAACGCCGCTCGTGCCGGTAAGTTCCGGCGAGCCGCGCTTTCGGGGCGACACCGTCCCGTCCACCGGCGGCGCCGTCATGGTCGATCTGAGCGCCCTGAAACAAATCATACGCATCGACCGCAGGAATCGGGTCGCCATGATCGAGGCCGGCGTGACCTTTGCCGACCTTGTACCGGCCCTTGCCCGAGAGGGACTTCGTCTTAACATGCCTTTGGTCCCCAGAAAGTCGAAGTCCGTCATTGCCAGCATGCTCGAACGGCAGCCGGTGATCATGCCCGTTTTCCAATGGGATGCCATGGACCCCCTCCTCTGTACGGAAGTCTATTTCGGCACGGGCGACCGGTTCAGGACCGGATCGGCCGCGGGGCCCGGCACGCTCGAACAGCAGTGGAATGCTGCCCAGGCCCAGCTCAACCCCATGGGGCCGGGCCAGGCGGATATCGCCCGGGTCGTGCAAGGGGCACAGGGAACCATGGGCATCGTCACATGGGCGTCGGTGCGTTGCGAGGCGCTTCCGGCGTTGCAGAAACCATTTCTCGTCGGCATCGACAACATCGGGGAGGCAGCGGACTTTATCTACACGCTGCTCTGGCTCCGGAGCGCCGAGGAATGCGTTCTCCTCAACAAGGTTGCCGCGGCAGGCATTGCGGCAGGGGACAAAGGGGAGTTTGAAGCCCTGAAAAGAAGTTTGCCGAACTGGCTCTTCTTCTTCTCCCTTTCCGGGTACCGGGACTTCCCCGAAGAGCGGATAGCCTACCAGGAAGAGCAGATCTTCGAGGCGGCGGGCCGATTTGGCGTCAAACCCGTGGAAACGCTCCCCGGCTTCTCCGCCCGCATGCTGCTGGATCGCCTTTCAAAACCATCCGAAGATCCTTACTGGAAACTACGGTCGAAGGGCGCCTGTGAGGATATCTTTTTCCTGGCCACTCTCGACAAAGCGTCGGGATTTGTCAGGATCATGCGCGACGCAGCGACGGAATTCGGTTACAACCCTGATGAAATTGCCGCATATGTTCAGCCGATGGTTCAGGGCGTCTGCTGTCACTGCGAGTTCACGCTGTTCTACGATCCCGCCTCCCGCAAAGAGGCCGCGAGAATCAAGCAGATCTCGGCCGCCGCCGCGGAGCGGATGCAGCGCAACGGCGCCTTTTTTAGCAGGCCTTACGGGCCGTGGGCCGCGCTGGCTTTCGAAAGACAGGGCGATACGGTCAGCGCCCTGAAGAAAGCAAAGGAGATTTTCGATCCCAGCAACATAATGAATCCCGGGAAACTCTGCTTCTAGGATGCCAGATCATGGCTGTTTTGGGACTTCCGGGAGGTCCGCAGGCAGCAAGCTTCGACGGAGGTGCTTCACATGGCTTTGAGGGATTACGAAAAGGACATGATGCGATGTCCACGGTGCTCCGAGTGCAAGTGGATACCGCTCGCACAGATAAAGAACTGGAGGTTTGCCCAGGTATGCCCGAGCGTGTCGCGGTACAACTTTCATTCATATTCCGGTGGGGGGAAGTTGATCATGGGGCTTTCGGTGCTCCAGGGCAGGGCGGACTACACCGACGAATATCTCGACATACTCCACCGCTGCCAAATGTGCGGTGCTTGCGATGTATCGTGCAAGTGCAACAAAGACATGGAGCCCCTGGCCATCAGCCAGGAACTGCGGGCGAAGGCCGTCGAAGACGGGCAGCTCAACCCGGCGCACATGATGCTCATAGACGGCCTGAGAAAAGAAGACAACACCATGCAGGCCAAAAAGGCGGACCGCGGAAAATGGGCAGACGGGTTGAGCCTGAAGGACATAACCAGAGAACGAGCCGACGTATACTACCATGCCGGGTGCAGGTATAGCTTCGACGAAGCGCTGTGGCCCGCGGCCAGAGCAGCCGTGAATCTTCTCCGGAATGCCGGTCTGGACGTGGCCGTCGCCGGGCGAGAGGAGAATTGCTGCGGCGGCAGGGTCTACGAGATGGGATACCAGGGAGAACTGGCCAAGTACGCCGACCACACGCGGGAAATGCTCCGCGCGGCCGGCGTCAAGAGAGTGGTTGTCTCCTGCGCCGAATGCTACCATGCCTTCAAGGTCCTTTACCCAAAGACCGCCAAAGGGTTGGACGTGGAGGTGCTTCACATCGCGGAGTATCTCCACCGTCTGATCGGAGAAGGAAAGATCAAGCTCACCCGGCCCGTTCCCATGACGGTTACCTATCACGACCCGTGCCACCTGGGAAGGCTAGGCGAGCCCTGGACGTCCTGGCAGGGAAAGGAGATCAAGGTCTTCAACCAGATGTACGTCTACGACCCTCCCAAACCATGGAGGAAAGGGACTCACGGAGTCTACCAGGTCCCGAGGGACCTCCTCAACAGCATTCCCGGCCTCAACCTCGTGGAAATGGATCGCATACGGGAGTACGCCTGGTGTTGCGGCGCCGGCGGCGGGGTAATCGATGCGTATCCCGATTTCGCCCAATGGACCGCAGCAGAGCGGATAGAAGAAGCGAAAACCACCGGGGCGGAAGGCATCGTGACGGCCTGCCCCTGGTGCAAGAGAAATTTCGACGACGCGATGGAGGAGAACGGAGAGCGGTTTCCGGTCTACGATATTGCGGAGCTTGTCGAACGGGCTGTCTCGAAGGGGGAGTAAAATGGCGCTATCGTCTGATCTTTATAGAGAATTGGAAGACATGGCGGGTCCCGAATATGTTTCGCAGGACCCGGTAGTCCTCGACGGCTATGCCTACCAGCGCGTGGGCGAGTTCGACTCTTCGAGCGAACGGCAAACCTTCACTCCCCGGCCGGAGGCGGTTGTTTTGCCGGAGAACGCCGAGGGGGTCCAGGCGATCGTGAAATGGTGCAACCGGAGGCGCGTCTCCTTCAAAGCGACGTGCACCGGCTACGGCCCGTGGAACGCAATGGGTGGACCGGGCGCAATCCTTCTGGACATGCGACGGATGAACCGTATCCTGGAACTTGACGAAAAGAACATGTTTATCGTGGTCGAGCCCTATGTCTCCTTTGGCCAGATCCAGGCCGAGGCCATGAAAAGAGGACTTAACTGCAACATCATCGGAGCGGGATCGCAGACGTCCTTTCTGGCCAGCCACACCTCGATGGGCGGCTGCGGCATTCAGTCGGTGAGCATGGGCTACAGCGGGCGGAACCTCCTGGCCGTCGAATGGGTCCAGCCGACGGGAGAGATCGTCCGCATCGGTTCCGCCGGCGCGGGCAGCGGATGGTTTTCGGGCGACGGCCCCGGCCCGAGCCTCAGGGGCGTCATCAGGGGCGCAAACGGCGCCAGCGGGGGCATCGGAGTATTTACGAAATGCGCGGGGAAGCTCGGTCCCTGGTTCGGGCCGGAGCAACTGAAGATCAACGGCGCCTCGCCCGAATACGAAGTAGAGATACCGCCGCTGTTCGGGTATCACATCCTCGAGTGGCCTACCTGGGATGAATGCGCCGAGGGCATGTACCGGATCAGCGAGGCGGGACTGCCCTACGCGCTCCACAAAGCGGGAGGGCCGGGAAGCCACGGCGCTGTAGCGACCACCACAAACAACGAATACTGGGAGAAGCGGAAAGCGGGCAAATACCTCATCCCGAAGGTTTCCATGGCGCTTGTCATGGCGGCCTTTTCAGAGAAACAGCACGAGTATCAGGTCAAGACCCTCGACAAGATACTGAAAGAAACGGGTGGAGAGATTTGCCCCGTGGGCGAAGAGGCCGCTTTCAGGAACAGGGATTTTCTCCACATGATAAGGGGGTGTTTTGTGCCTCGCCTCGCCTTCCGGCCCACCGGGGCGTTCACCGAAGACGGCCTGCTGGGCGTCGATTCCATCGCCCACAGCATGCGCGGCCTCGGAATGGACGAGCCGCTCAAGGACAAGTACGCGCAAAAAGGCGTCATCCTTGCAGATGGGACCTATAACACATGGGCAGCCATATGGGAAGGAGGCCACATCGCCCACTTCGAATGCGGCCACCAGTTCGATCATACCGACCCCGACTCGTACCGGGGCGTCTTCGAGATGATGCAGGAAGGGGTGGCGATCTCCATGAAGACTCCCATGGCGTCCTATTGGGTTGCGCCGGCGAAGGAAATAGGCCCCTTGTGCGAAAACTTTCACGTCTGGCTGGGGAAGATCAAACGGGCGTACGATCCGAACCTGAGGTCGGACCCCTCGGCCTACATTTCCGGAGAAGAGGACTAAAGTACGACGCCGGCCCCTGGAGGCAGCAATGTTTGAGCACATTCTTCAGTTCCTCGCGTCCTCCCTGACGGAGGGGAGCGTGTACGGTCTTGTGGCCCTGGGGCTCGTTATCGTTTTGCGGTCGAGCGACGTCCTGTTCTTCGCCCAGGGCGCAATAGCCATGGCAGGCGGGGTAATGGTCTATTCCCTCTTCGGTCAGCACCACGTCCCCCTCTACCTCGCGATCCCCGGGAGTCTCGTCGTCTGCGTTGTCATGTCGCTAGCATCGCTGAAAGTGGTCGTCCTTCCCCTCCTCGCACGGGGCTCAAACCCGATGAACGTCTCCATGGCGACCCTCGGCGTCGGCTACCTTTTCGAGCTTGGCGCCTTGCTCCTCTTCGGCAAGGATCCCCTTCCCGTCCCTTCTTTCTCGGGCGACAACCCGGTGACGTTATTTGGAGCGAACTTCCTGCCCCAGCACTTCTGGATCATGGGCTGCACGGCCCTCGTCCTGCTCCTGACCCTCCTGTTCTTCAAGGGCACCTGGATGGGCAAAGCCATGACGGGTCTGGGCGACAACCCGCTCCTCGCCAAGGCCTCCGGTTTTCCCGTGTCCCGGCTCTTCACGTACTCCTTCATCTTCGCGGCCCTCGTCGCCGGCATTGCGGGCATCCTCGTCGCCCCCACGTCGTACGCGGCCTACAACATCGGCATGCGCTTCACCTTCAAAGCCTTCATCGCGGCTACCATCGGAGGCATGACTAATCCCGTGGGCGCTATCCTGGGCGGTCTCATCCTCGGCTTTTTTGAGTCCTTTACCGCCGGCTTCATTTCTTCCACCCTGAAAGACCTCATTACCTTCGTGCTGCTCCTGCTCGTTCTCAGGCTCCGCCCTCAAGGTCTTCTCCAAAGAGGCAGCTAGTATGGGACTGCGAACAACCGGCATGACATCGACCAAATCTCTTTCCTTTGTCAGAGACCGCTGGCCTTTCCTCACCCTGGCGGCCATGGTCGTGATCTTTCCCCTCGTTTCGCGGTCCTACTTCGTCACAAGGCTGGGAGTAGTCCTTTCCATAAACGCCATCATCATTATCGGCCTGGTGATGCTCCTCCGTTTCATGGGGCTCTTCTCCATGGGCCAGTCGGCGTTCTTTCTCATAGGAGCCTACGTATCCGGCGCTCTTACCGTAGAAGCCCATTTCAATCCGTGGCTGGCCATGATCCTCGCAGCCGCGGCAACAGTCTTTGCCGCCTATCTCTTCTCGGCCCCGTTCCTCAGGCTCCGCGCCATTTTTCTGGGCATTGCCACCCTCGGCCTTGCCCAGGTGACGTGGATACTCTCGAAGAACTGGGACGACGTCACCGGGGGCCTTTCGGGGATGCCCGACATTCCCTATCTGAGCATCGGCGGGTACATGCTCAGCAAAGACTGGCAAATATTCTATCTCTGCGGCGCTTTTCTCATCTTCTTCGCCTTCATTGGCGACAACGTGGGAAGAACGCGTCTCGGCCGGGCCTACAAGGCCATTTGCACCAACGAGATCGCCGCCCAGGGCTCCGGAATCGACGTCCAGCGAAACATGCGAAACCTGTTCTGTTTCGCCGCCCTTCTCGCGAGCCTGGCTGGTTCTCTCCTTGCCCATTTCGTCACGTTCATCAGTCCCGAGTCGTTCAACCCCGAGAGTTCGCTCACCTACATGATCATCGCGATTATCGCCGGCGCCAATATCTGGGCGGGATTGCTGAGCACGGTGGTGTTGATGGGGTTTTCGGAAGCCTCCCGGGGATTGCAGGATTTCAGCACGGGGCTCTTCGCACTCCTGCTCATCGTGACCTTCTTCGTTTTCCCGGACGGCCTTTCGGTCGTCCTCTTCAAGGGAAGCAAGACGGCAAAGAGGATGGCGGAAAGGCAAATGGCAAAAGGCTTGCCGGAAGCCATGCCAAAAACGGAAAAGCCGAAGCGTGAGGGCAAGATCCTCGAAGTGGACGGCGTATCAATGATGTATGGGGGAACGCAAGCGCTTTTCAGCGTCTCCTTCGACGTCTCCCACAATGAAATCGTCGGCGTCATCGGGCCGAACGGCGCCGGCAAAACCACCCTTCTCAATGTCGTCAACGGATATCTCAAGCCCGTCCATGGCAGTATAAGACTAAACGGCGTCGATGCGACCTACAAGACGCCCCACGAGATGGCGCGGATGGGCGTAGGCAGGACCTATCAACTGGTCAACCTGTTCAACGGCATGACGGTGATCGAGAACGTCATGGTGGGAGGCCACCTGAGGGGAAAGGCCGGCATCTTCGAGAGCGGTTTGGGGCTCAGCCGGGCGCGGAGGGAAGAGGCGGCCATAACGCAGGCCGCAGTGCGCAGCCTCCAATTGGTCGGCCTCATGCACCGGGCTTACGACCTCGTCGAGAACCTCTCCTTCGGGGAGCAGCGGCTGGTGGAGCTCGCTCGCGCCCTGTGTCTGGAGCCGCAGATTCTCTTCCTCGACGAGCCTGCCGCCGGCCTCAACAGCGCCGAGGCCGAAAGATTGGGGAAAACCCTGAAAAAAATACGGGATGAAGGCATGACTATCATGCTCGTCGAACACAATATGTCGCTCGTTATGTCGATTTCGGATACTGTGTGCGTCCTCGACTTCGGCCAGCTCATTTGTCGCGGCGCCCCGGAATACGTCTGCGCCGACGAAAAAGTTATCAAAGCCTATCTGGGACCCGGGGAGGCAAAAAGTGCTTCTTGATGTTCGGGGGATAACGGCCGGGTACGGCAGGCTGATCGTGCTCAGGGACATAACTTTCTCGCTGGCCCGAGGCGAAACGTACGCAGTCATCGGGCCGAACGGCGCAGGTAAGACAACGCTCCTTTGGGCCTTGTCGGGAATGCTGCATCCCAGGTCCGGGCAGGTGTTATTCGAGAATAAGAATATTGCGGGAGTCGACTGCTCGAAAACAGTCAAGCTCGGCATAGGTCATGTTCTCGCGGGAATGCACGTCTTCAGGACTCTCAGCGTTGAAGACAACCTGGCGCTGGGCGCGTATGGCCGCAAGATCGATACGAAAAAGAGCCTGCAAACGGTCTTTAAGTACTTTCCCGTCCTGGAGAAGAAAGGCAAGCAGCCGGCCGGTTCTCTCAGCGGCGGCGAGAAGCAGATGCTGGCCATCGGCCGGACGCTCATGTGCGAGCTGAAGCTTCTCCTCCTGGACGAGCCGTCCGCGGGCCTCGCGCCGCTACTCGTGAAACGGCTTTTCGAGATTCTCGGCGAGCTGCGGAAAGAGTACGGGCTGACGATTCTTCTCGTGGAGCAGAATGCCGAAATCGCTCTCGCCTTCGCGGACAGGGGAATGGTGCTCTCCCAGGGCGAGATGATGCTCGAGGGAAAGGCGCAAGACCTCGCCAACGATCCCGAAGTGAAACGGATCTACTTCGGGGAAGGCGGCCGCATCCGTGCACGATGACCTGGATAATCGGTCTGCCGCTCTGAACCAGAGGGCGCCTTGTCGTCCAGGTCGGACGCAAGCTCGATGAGGGAAGAAGTTGACGACCAGATTTCCCGCAAGCGGTATGCTTCCTGAAATCAAACATTGATCATCCGTGAAAAGAGTCTAATGGCGCCGGTAGGTTGTTAAACGCAATCTTGCCGAATTGCAGCAAATGCTTCGCAGGGCCTTTTCATTTCCTCGCTTAAACGTTAAAATTGTGGTGGACAGCCGGCAATCGGTTATGAAACAGGGTATTAGCTTTTGACGCGCCCTCAAGACGAGCGACAACCGCTGTTGACCAAGAACGCTGGATGACGCAAAGTTTCATCGGGTTGAGATGGAGAAGATAATGAAGAAGGCATCATGGACAGCAGGATTGATCAACGCGATATGTTTTCTCTCGCTCTTGCCGACGCCGGTTCACGCCCTCACGCCCGCCCAGGTCTTCAATAAGGTCAAAGACGCAGTTGTCGTGGTGAAGACGCTGGACGCCCGGGGCAAAGTGAAAGGACAAGGGAGCGGGGTGCTCCTTCCGTCCGGCAAGGTCGCGACCAACTGTCACGTTGTCGCAGGGGGAGATTCGTACCGGGTGGGCCATGGCAAGGAGCTTATCCCTGCCGCCCTCTATGCGGAAGACGACGACAAGGACATTTGCCTCCTCGACGCCCAAGGCGTTGAGGGAAAACCGGCGGAGTTCGGCAGTGCGGCCGACCTCAAGGCAGGCGACCCGGTTTATGTCGTCGGCGCCTTGAAGGGCCTGAAACTTTCCCACTCCGACGGCATCGTTGGACTCCGGCGTGCACCGTCATCCCTGATCCCGACCACGGCGGCCATCTCCCCCGGGTCGAGCGGCGGCGGCCTGTTCGATGGAGAAGGCCGCCTTGTCGGCCTGATGGGCTTCTATATAGGAGAACATCAGAGCCTCACCTTCGCCATGCCCGTGGAGTGGATAGGCGAGATCAAGCCGGGCCGCGCGCCGCTTGTCGAGGGTCGCGACTACGCCGGATGGGAGGAGCGCGTCGTTGCCCTGGAAAAAACGGAGGACTGGCCAAAGCTGCTCGATTGGTGCCGGAAGTGGACGAAAAGCGAGCCGAAAAGTGCTGAGGCCTGGCGCCACCTCGGGTCCGCTTACGGAGTCCTCGATCTCAACGATGACGCTGTCAAAGCCTGTAGGCAGGCCGTCAAAATTGATTCAGAAAATGCCGACGCCTGGACCTGCCTCGGAGTCGCTTACGACAGCGTCGGACGCTTCGGCGATGCCGCGGAGGCTTACCGGCAGGCTATCCGCATCAATCCGCAGTATGCCAGGAACTGGTACGAGCTTGGGATCGCTTACTTCTCGTCCGGCCACAAGAGGGCTGCCATGCGCGCCGGAAGGGAACTGCGAGCTGTGGATCCGGCACTGGACGACGAGCTTCTCCGCCAGATCGCGCCGGAGATTGCGAAGTAGCAGTGCGAGGGCAAGGCTCTATTGGAAACCGTTTTTGAAAACAAGACCTGACCATGCCCCAAATCGCCTATAACAACATCACAACGCTTCGGCGTTAAATCGCGCTATGCTCCCCGTCTCCAGGTTCTTCCGGTACACTGCCATGAACAGCAGCGACGTCAGGAGCAAATAGCCCGCCGAAAGCAGGGCGCCTATGAGGAGGTTCGACCCGAAGTGCGCGGGCAAGCCATTCTTGGCAAGGACGGCGCGGCACGTCTCGAAGACGTATGCCGGGGGAATCAACTTCGCGATTGTCTGGAGCGCGGAAGGCAGCGTCGAGACCGGATAATAGACCCCGGCAACAATCGAAAGCACCAGCGGAATGGGCCAACCGAGCCATTCCGCGGAGGGCCCGAGCCGGAAAATCAATGCCGTCACAAAAATGCCCATGGCGATGCCGAAGAGCAGGAGTATCAGCATGAAGGGCAAAAGGAGCAAACCGATGCGCAGCACGTGGTAGCCGAAGGCAGCCCCGGCCACGATCACCATGGCGAGAAAGGCGGCCAAGCCGGTCGTGATGCTCGTCAGGATGAGACCGGACAGGTATTCCCTGACCTTGAGCGGCGAGGCAAAAAAATTGATCAGGTTCTGACTCCAGACATCTTCCAAAAAGGCCATCATTATCCCGTTCTCGATCCTGCTCATGAATTCCCAGAGAATAATGGCGCCCAGCGCGACAGTGACGAAGCCGAACGTCGCCGAGCCCAACGACCCGAGGTACTTGGTGATGAAGCCCCACTGGATGATGTCGATGAGAAGCCATAAGAAAATAGAAATCAGGCGCGTGGGGTTGCTCTTGAGCAAAAAAAGCTGTCTGACGAAGATCGCCAGGGTTCGTGAAAGACTCATCGGTTCATTCCTTGAAGGAAACGGGCTCGCGCGCCAGGGCGATGAAGAGCTCTTCGAGGTCCTTTTTCCCGTGAGCCGCCGGCAGAGTTTTCGGATCGCCGGCCAACAGTATCTTCCCATGGGAGAGAAAGAGGACGCGGTGGCATACTTCTTCGATCTCGTTCATGTTGTGCGACGTCCAGAGAATCCCGGCCCTGTTTTGCGCGACGTACTCCCGTATCTTATCGCGAACCAGAAGCGAGATGCTCGGGTCGAGCGATGCGGTCGGCTCGTCGAGGAGCAACAGTCTCGGCGTATTCAGCATCGCCTTGGCGAGATTGAGGCGGCTCAGTTCTCCGGAAGAGAGAAGACCCGCCTTGGCGTCCGCAAACGCTTCAAGGTCAAACTCCCGCAGAGAAGCGTCTACTTTCTGTCTGATGGATTTGATCCCGTAGAGCAACGCGAAAACCCACAAGTTCTGCCGAACCGTGAGGTTGGCGGGAACATGGGCGTAAACAGCGGCAAAATTGATCTGGCTCACGATCTCCGACCGGCGCCTTTCGAGCCTCCTGCCCAATACCGTAACGGCGCCGCTCGTGGCTTTCAGAATGCCGAGGATCATGTTTATGGTAGTCGTCTTGCCCGCCCCGTTCGGTCCGAGGAGGCCGACCACTTCCCCCTCTTCGACCGAAAACGAGATGTGATCGACGGCGGTGAACGAGCCATAGGCTTTCGTTAAACCGGTGATGCGCAGTATAGCGCCGTCAGAAGAATCCATTGCGTACAATCTACAAGAGAACGGCGCAAATTGCAAAAATAGCGGGAAGCTATCCCGTCGTCACTACCACGATTTGACCTTTCATCCCCATGGTGCTGTGCAGGAACTTATTGCAATAGAAGGTGTAAATGCCGCTCTTTGCCAGATTGAGTCTCACCTCGGAAGTTTTTCCGGGCGCCACGTCCACGCTCTGGAGCGTCATGCTTTCCGGGTCCTGGACGGTGAAGTTCTGAACGCCGGACGAAACGTTGTCAAGTCTGAAGACGATCGTTTCCCCCCGATAGGCCTGCAGATTGTTCGGCTGAAACGTGTAGTCCATCATCGTCACATGCACTACGTTCGTCTTCTTTGTTTCCAACACCACCGGCTTCTGGAGGCCGGAACACGCGGAAAATAACAGCGCCAATCCGAAAATCAGAAACAGAGACCAAACCACTTTCGTTTTCATGACGCCCTCCTGGCAAGATGGGGCGGACGCCGGCTTTCGGCGCGTAAGCCCTTTGTCAAAATATAGGACTCATGCCCGTCTTTTCAACACGTCGAGCGCGACGACGCCATGAAGGCAACAAACTGACGAAACAGGAGACCCTTAACTAAAATCGGGAAAAGCCGATAACCAAGAACGACGTGCAAGGAGGATTATGTCTTGAACATAGAATACAGCCGGCCTTTCGTCGCCGGGATCACTCACGTGTTCAAAACCATGTGCAACATCGATTTGGTCTGCGACGACCCCTTTCCTCAGGACGGGAAGAGCACGACGACGGAAGTGACCGGGGTGATAGGCTTCACCGGCGACAGGAAGGGAGTCATGGCCTTCGGCACTTCGGCCTCCGGAGCCTTGACCATTTACGCAAAGCTCGTGCGCGAGCAACGCGACGCGATAACCCCGGAAATCATCGATGCAGTCGGCGAAATCACCAATATTATTTCTGGTCAGGCAAGGAAGGAGCTCGAGAAGGAACGGCTCCACCTCCTGGCTCACATCCCTATGGTTTTCGTGGGAAAGGGCTTACGAATAAACTATTGCACGAAGGGCGACATCATTACTATTCCGCTTTCTTTCGCTCATGACGGGAAAACCGAACAGGTAAGCCTCAACTACGTCTTCGAGTGACGGCGCCGCACTGCGCCGCGATCTCCTCCGCAGCTTCAAAACCGCTCTTCACGCAATCCCCAATCGGCAATTACTGGGGCTAGCGTCGCCCCCTCCACGAACAAGTCCGTGGAGCCTCCCCCTCAAATAACGTTGGCCCCGCACTGCGCCGCGATATCCTCGGCAGCTTCAAAACCGCTCTTCACACAATCCCCAATCCCGATGCCCCGAAAACTGCAGCCGATGAGCCAGAGTCCGGGCCATTGGGTTTGGCGCGCCCTGTCAAGGGTTTCCATGCGATCGAGGTGGCCCACGGTGTAGCGGGGCATGCTCTGCTTCCATCGATAGACGCGGGAGAAGAGCGGCGGCTTTGCGATGCCCGCGATCTCGCGAAGTTCTTCCAGGACGACAGAGACCAGTTCCTTGTCCTCGTAGGAGACCATCTCCTCGTGGGGAACGCCCACAAAGCATCGGATGAGCAAATGGTTCGGGGGCGCGCGAAAGGACCACTTTACGGAACTCCAGGTGGCGGCGTTGATCCTTCTGGCTTCCACGCGGGGGACGATGAAGCCGAAACCGGGCAAAGGCTCCGGCACGTCGCGCGCGGCGTAGGCAAGCGAAATGGTTGCCGTGGAGGACCAGGCCATGGGGAAAAGCGGGTCAGCCGGCTTCCCTGCAGCGGCGCCCAGCAGGTCGTGAAGCGCATAGGCAGGCGTGGCGAGGACAACGGCATCGAAAACCACGCGTTGCGACCCCGCGTCGACCTCGTAACCCTGCTCCGTCTTAACGATCCTCCTCACTTCACAGGAGGTGCGGACCCGTTCTCTTCCAATAAAATCGAGACACCCTTCCACGAGCTGCTGCATCCCTTCTTTGAGGGACATGAAGTAAGTCAGACGGGAGTTGCCGCGGACCGGCGCCGTCTTCATGGCTTTCGTCATCGCCCTGATGAGGCTGCCGCTCTTTCGTTCCATTTCAATGAAGCGGGGGAAAATGGCCTTGACGCTCATGTCCCGGGGGTCGGCAGTGTGAATGCCCGCAACGAGCGGCTCGGCGATTTTCTCCAAGCACTCCCTGCCGAGCCTCCTCGTGACAAAGTTCGAGAGGCTCTCGTCTGAGGCGTCCAATCTTGCCGGAATGAATGCCTCCATGCCCATGCGGATCTTACCGGGGAGGGAGATCAAGCGGGAGCGGGCCAACGGCATGATCATGGTAGGGACCATGAGCATGACGCCTTCTGGCAACCGATGCAGACGACTGCGGGAATAGATGTACGTCCCCTTGTGCTCCTCATTTGTCGGCAGGAGCTGCTCTTCGAGGCCGACCTTCCTGATAAGGTCCAGGGTCCAGTGCTTTTCGGGAAGAAAGCTGTCGGGCCCCGCCTCGATGGTAAATCCGTCCACTTTTTCCGTGCGGAGCTTTCCGCCGGCCGCCGGTCCCTTCTCAAAGATCGTGAAGTCGACGTTTTTCTCGGTGAGGGCGACCGCGCAGGCGAGAGCGGAAATGCCGCTGCCGACGATGGCGACTTTCTTCATTGTCCCTCCCCCAGATGAGCTTCCAGTACTTTCTTGAGGGCGGCGATGAAACGGGGAGAACCGTTGAGGGAGGGCACGCGCGAAAAAGCGAGACCCTTCGATTGGGCATAGCGGGCGTGGACAATGTCCATATCGTACAGGGTTTCGAGATGGTCGCTGACGAAACCGATGGGGATTTCGACAAGCCTCGTTGCCGTCGACGCAACGTTGTCGATGACCGATTCGACGGACGGGCCGATCCAGGGCTCGCCGGCATTCGGCGGAATGGACTGCCAGCCGAGGGCGTACTCTTTGAGCTTCAGCCGGTCGGCGAGGGCGGCGACGGTCTGCTCTATCTGGGAGACATAGGGCTCGCCCTGAAGCGAGCGGGGCAGACTGTGGGCTGAAAAGAGACAGAAACCGTCTTCGGGCCGCACTTCCCGAATCCGCTCGACCCACGCCTCAATGAAAAGCGCTTCTTCGTGCCAGCCGTGGACAAACGTGACCTCCGGGCGGTAGGACATGGACGAAAAATAGGCGAGATAAGCCTCCACCGACTTCATGTAGACGCCGACGGTTCTCGAAGAGGAATAGGGAGACATGACAAAGAAGAGGATCTTCTCCGTACCGGCCTTGAAGCACTCGTTGATCATCTCCTCCAGCGTGGGGGAGGTGTAGCAATAGGCGCACCGTATCGGGAAACGACGACCCGTGGCATCGGCGAGCAAGTCGGCTTGCTCCCGTGTGATCTTCGCAAGCGGCGAGCCCCCTCCTATGGCCCGGTACCGTTCCACAAGGGCCTTTTCCACGACGCGGGGCGGCTCAACCCCTGCGAGCCGTCTCAAAAAAGGAGCTACGTCATCGAGCGTCGCGGGCGCCCCGAAATTGACGAGGAGAACCATTGTTTTCACGACCGGCGCCCGTACTCGTGCACTTCCTCCACGAGAACCTCCACGTTCTCGATGGGAGTTCCGGGCAGCACCCCGTGACCCAGGTTGAAGATGTGGCCGGGCGCGCTTTCCGCCCGCCGGAGCACTTCCCTTGTCTCTGCCCGCACGTAGTCTTCCGGGCCGAAGAGGACGGCGGGGTCGAGGTTCCCCTGAACGGCGAAACCATCGCCGATCAACGTCATGGCTTTGTCGAGAGGAATGCGCCAATCGACCCCCAGCACCTCGCCCCCTGCTTCCTTCATCAGGGGCAACAAGTGGCAGGCATCGACGCCGAAGTGGATTCGCGGGACGGTCGGGTCGAGGTCGGCGAAAAGCCGCTTCACGTGCGGCAAGACGTAGCGCTCGTAGTCCCCTGCGGAGAGCACGCCGATCCAACTGTCGAAGACTTGCACCGCCTGAGCCCCGTGTTCGCTCTGGGCCTTCAAATAGGCGGCAATCATGTCCGTCAGCTTTTGCATGAGGAGGCTGAACGCCTTCGGCTCTGCATACATGAAGGCCTTCGTCGGCCGGAAGAACTTCGACCCGCCCCCTTCGAGGAGGTAGCTGGCGAGGGTGAAGGGACCGCCGCAAAAACCGATGAGCGGAACCGTACCGGCCAACTCCGTCCGGACCATCTCAATCGCTTTCAGGACATACTGGAGCTCTTCTTCGGGATCGATGGCTCGGAGCGCCTCGACGTCCCCGGCCGAACGGAGGGACCGTTCGAGAAGGGGACCTTTCGCGTCGTCATAGTGGAGGCCTACGCCCATTTTTTCCAAAGGGAGGAGGATGTCGGAGAAGATGATCGCCGCATCCAGATCGAATCGGAGGATGGGCTGCAGCGTGATCTCGACGGCGAGGTCCGGCGTCTGACACATCTCTTTGAACGTGTGCCTCTCCCGGAGTCTGCGGTATTCCTCCATGTACCGACCCGCCTGCCTCATAAGCCAGACAGGGGTACAATCGGGCGACTCTTTTTTGCACGCTTTGAGGAACCGGTCGGCTCTTGCCATATTCTTGTCAGTTCGATAGTATAACCAAAAGGCGGCTATTCTTCCAGCGCATTTGCGATCCCCGGCATCAGCTCTTCCATGACGATGCGGAGGTTTTTCTTGAGAGAGGCTGCCACGGCCTCCCCCGACCGGCCGAGAACCTCGTCCTGGCTGCCTGCGCTCGCAGTCAATGTCTTTCGGAGACGGCCGTTCTTCCAGATCTCGACCGCCAGCGCAATCTTTGCGGAGGTATTGAGGGTTACAACGCCGGAGTCCTGACTTACGGAAAGGTCGCTGACCCTGATAATGATGCCGCGACCGGCGGAAGCGGGCAGTAAACGCGTGGTCCTGACGGTGTAGCCGGCCTCGCGCAGGCGTTGCGCCATGGCGTTCCTGATCCAGATGGACGGATCGTCGTAGGTGACGAGTTGCGTGCCCGTTCCCCTCGCCTCGCCGAGGACGAAACGTCCCCCCGGCAGACGCGCCAAAGGTCTCGCGAAGACGGGCGCGGCCAGCCACGCCTCGCCCAAACTGCCGTTGCCGGCCCCTTCCTGCCCGGTGGGGAGAACGACGTTCTTCTCGACGGAAGCGCAACTCGCGAGGAGTAGAACGAGAAGGGCGGCGACAAAGTGTTTACTCAAGAAGGCAGTCAACAATTCTCAGCTCCGGAAAACCGTGAGGATTCCTCGTCTCAGCGACAAAGTTTTTCGCCCTGCACGCCGGACAGCGGAAAAAAGGGCGGCTTTCCTCTTCTTCCATGTCGCCCAGCTTGCACTTCCCGGCGGGCTTGACCAACAAGTCAGGGACGGGCACATGCTCTATGAGTATTTCGGCGCAGTTCATGCATTGCATCATCCGCGGCCGGCCCCCTGACACTGTATAAACCTGCTCTGGAGGAAAAGCAATCTCCGACGCGAAAACACGTTGTTTTTGACGGTTAGAACGCTTATATTTCCTTCGGCGGACCGAGGTTTCGCGGTATGTTTGATGAGAACAAGGTAGCGGCGGGCGTTTCTCACTATTTTCTGGAGCGAGGGTACGCCGTCAATCAGGTGCAGCCGGCGGATCGCCGGGGCGTCGATTTTATCGCTTACCACCCGGAAACGAAAGCCAAGATCTTTGTGAGCACCGCGGAAATAGCGCGTTCAAAGGCCGGCAGGGGCAAGCTCGAGGCCGCCTACACGGAATCGCAGGTGTTGCGGGCCGTTACCAGGGGTTTGGGCAGCGCGCTCACTATGGATACCCCCGACCGCTTTCAGCCGGGAGACATGATAGTGGTCGGTTTTCCCGACACGCCCACGTTCCGCAAATACCTCGAGGCGGAAAAACCGGTCATGGATTCCTTCGGCATCAAGATCTTCGTTGTATCGGAGGATAAGAAGGTCAGCGTGCTCTAGCCGGCGACCCGACTGTTGTCGTCGACCCACAGGATGCGCGCGCGACCCAGCACCCTGCCGAAACAGGCAACAGAGTTGACGAGGGGCAGATCGGTATCTTTGGCATAAGCGTAGAGTCGTTCCACCCCCAATTCGTGGATGCGGGCCGCAAAAAACTGATGGCATTTCGAGAGAAGATACATGGGCGCCCAGAGGCGAACGGGCAAGCCCCAGGAGCGCAAAGAGGCTACGTTTCGAAACGCTTCTTCCATCGCATGCGGATTGGTCGCGGTTTCTGCCCTGCCCGCGGGAAAATGGACATTAATGGCCTCGATCGCAGAGGAACGCGCCCGGTCTCCAAGAGATTTATTTTCCAGTTCGCCGCTGCACGCCGTCCAGAGGGTCGCCCTCATGCCTGAAGGCATCCGGTCGAGGAGGACGAACAGGTCATCCCGCAGGAAGGCGTCTCCCCCGTAAAACTCTATCCGTGCATACGCCGGATCCATTTCCCCTATCTCGCGAAGGATTTCGTCGGCCGGTCTCGGAATGGGCCGCTTCCCGTAGTTGCAGTCGGGGCAGCCCGCCCCACAGGGCGCGCCGAGATCGATCTGGTTGCCAACGGTGATCGGGAAAAAAGGCCGGTCAAGGCCCAGTTTGCGGATATGGGCGTCGATGTACTCCTCATCCCTCATGGGGCAGTAGTCGCCGCCGAGCCGGACCAGGGGATGGCCCTGAATGCGCTCGAAGACGTCGATGATCGGCTCCCGCAGGGCATCCCCGAATACAAGCGGGAAATAGGGGCACGGCGCAACCCAGCCGTTGCTCATGACGTGACAGAAAACCTGCTTCGCCGTGCAGATGTTCTTCTCTCCCAGAGGGGTCCCCGGCGTGTGCAAATAGATGTAATCGCGGTATGCGGGCGCGACATGGGAAAACAGTTCTTTCTCCTCCCCGGAGCAGACCGGACCGCCCTCCTCGCGGATCGAATCGCCCACAAACCGGGGCAGGAGGAGACGGACCTTTTCCGCGCCGTGGTCGAGGACGAATTGCATGAAACGATTGACGTCTCCGCTCAGAAAGAAATCCCTGGTCTGGGGAACCGTCGATACGTGCATGACGATGCCCGTCTTCGCGCCAAGCTCGAGAGCCCGGACGGCCCGGTCGAAGCTCCCGGCCTTCCTCCGTATCTCGTCGTGCACCTCCGCCCTGCAGTCATCGAGGCTGAGGTATATCTGGTTCAGTCCGGCCGCCGCGAGACGATTCATGTACGCTTCGTCGACAACGTAGCCGTTTGTCTCCAGCGACATGATGAACCCATACGATCTGCCCCTGCCGATAATCTCGCAAAGGTCGGCGCGCAGGGTAGGTTCGCCGCCGAAGAGATCGACCACCAGGCAACCGGCGAGCCTCAGATCCTGAAAGAGCAGATCGATCTGTTCCAGGGTCAGCTCGCCCTTCACCGTTTCCCGCAGTTTCGACACCCCGCAGTGCTTGCAGTTGCACTGGCAGCGGTTCGTAACGGTCAACTGCACAACTTTTATCAAAGGGAGCGCCATGGTTTTAGCCCTTCATGCTCCTTGAGACGTTGTACGGGGCATCGCAATGAAAATCCTTGATGACGGCGCTCCGGCCGGGCTTGCAACGGTTCGCGTAATCGGAAGCCGCGTCGAGCCGCCGGCGAGCCTCCGGCTCGTCCACTTTCGGGAAAAGCCCGGCCGCGGCCGTGCCTTCGTTGTCCGAATAGTTCAGGAAAAGGACTTCGTCGAAGTGATCTGCCGCAGAGAGGGAGATGAGAAAATCATCGCGGGACTCTGTGGGGAAATTGACCATCAGGTGCGTGCAGAAAGCGGTCCCCGGCGCCTCGGCGCGCAATTGCTCGACAACCTTCACCACCGCGGCAGCGTCGTAAGTCCGATTCATCAACGCGAGGATACGCGGCGACGCCGACTGGATCGGGATATTGACGTAGCGGACGCGCCCGGTCGCGAAGAGTCTCCTCATCCGGTCGGCGTGAGCGAGGAGAAATTGAGGATAGAGGTATCCCAGCTTCAGACCGAAGCCGGGCCCCGCGGCGAACAACTGTTCCATGAGATCGGCGAGGTTGGCGCCGATGTCGTCGCCGTAACTTGCGCAGTCGTCCGCGAGGAGGGTGAATTGCCGGACTCCCGACGAAAGGCCGTTGCGGAGCTGCGTCACGATTGACTCCAGCGGTTCGCTCCGCACCGCTCCCTTGACCCGCTTGATATTGCAGTAGGAGCACCGGTTCGAACAGCCCTGGGCAATCATGAGGAAGTAATCATCGCATCCGAGCCCCTGGCCGGGCGCGTAGAAGGCCGGAGGCAACTGATTGACCGAGATGCTGCTCGCCGGGGTGCGGTGGGGGAAATGAACGTCCAGATCACCCACGTTCTTTGGACCGATGCAGATGAGATTCTCCCGTTTCAGTCCCGAGAGGGGGAGACCGGCCATGCAGCCGAACAACACCACCCGTTTCCCATCCCCTTGGTTCAGTGCGAAATCGAGGGCTTCCCCGGAGGCGGCAATCTTTTCCTGCGTCACGCAGCACGTATTCACGAGGATTATGTCGCTGTGGCCGATATCCTCCGCCATTTCATAGCCGTTTATGATGAAGAACGCCACGGCCTTCGAGAAGAGGAACGCGCTCGGCTCGCACCGCTTGCTCTGATTGACGAGAAAAATGGACGGCTTTCTGGCAGCGCCGCTCATGGAGTCGGCACCACGAAGGCCGCCAAATCGCCACTTTCAACCAGCGCCTGGAGCCGTTGCGTCTTGGCCTGCAACGCCTCATTGCCGCATTTGGGGAAAAGGGCCGCCGCCGGGGTCGCGCCATTCTCGCCGTAACCGATGAACACGGAGGAATCGAAGTTCCGTGCGAAGGCAATGCTCTGCTCGAATTCGTCCCAGGTCTCGGTGGGAAAGTTGTAGATAAAGTGGGAATAGACGAACACCTTCGGGTCGAAGGCCCTCAGCTTCTTCACCGCCTCGGCCAGATCGCCGGGGTCGTAGCGCCGGTTCATCAGGTTGAGAACACGCGGGGCGGCAGACTGGACGGGAAGACACACGTAGGGGACGCGCCGTTCGGTGAAAAACGGCGCCAGTTCTCCGGCATAGCGGAGAAAAAGGGAAGGAAAAACTGTATAGAGCTTAAAGCGCAAGTCCGGTCCTACCCTGCCGAGCCGCGCAAGCAGCGCGGGCAGGTTCGATGCCCGGTCGAGACCGTAGGATCCGCAATCGTCGGCCAGAAGGGTCACCGTCCGCACGCCGAGGCCGTACAGATCGCGCACCTCGCGTTCGATCTCCTCCTCGGGCCGGCTCAGCACATCTCCTTTCGCCCGCTTGATGGAACAGTAGCTGCACTTATTGACGCAGCCCCGGGCTATCAGCACATAGGAATCGTCCGGTCCCATGCAGGGCTGGTAGGGAACGTGCCGTTGGAGCCGGTTCACGCTGACGGAGTCGAAGGGAACCGAGGCGCGGATCAGCTCGTCCAGTTTGCCAGTCTCATGATAGGGGATGATGTGGAGCCGATCGGCGTTCCTGTTCGACGGGGGCCGCAACCCCTCGGGGAAAGCCGCCAGGCATCCGAAAACGACGAAGGTTGCCTGCGTGAGCCGCTCCATGCTCTCCAGGACCGTTCTTTCGCACCGCGTGCGCATGCCGTCCGTGACGGCGCAGCCGCCGATAAATACCAGGTCGACGTCGCCCGTTGCATCAGTGACGGCGTGACCGTTGAGCCGGAAGTACCGCCATGCTCTGGACAAAAAGAAGGTGTTGTTTTCGCACATATTGTGCAGGTTGTAGATGCCCACCCTCATGGAAGTCTATGATAAAGTACGGGCGGGAAAGTGTCAAGCAATGTCATAACCCGTTCAGCAGAAGTGCACGGCTCCGCAGAATTCATTTTTGCACCGGCTATCGACATTTCATGTCCGTGCGCTTCCTGAAAGTCTGGAACCCGTTGCTCCAAAACGCTATCCAATCTTATGCCCGGCATTCGACAACTTAGGTCGTTGCGAAAGCCCGTCCTCCCGAGCATATTATTGCTAGAAGCTTTCCTGCCGGGCAGTTCGACGGCATTGAGATCTTACGGAGGAATAAAATGAAAAAAATTCTGACGGCAATAATCTTTTTCGCCCTGGCGATCGTCGTTTCTCTTCCCGGCATGGCCCAGGTCAGCGTAAACGTGAACGTCGGAGTTCCCCTGCCGCCCCCCATTGCAGTGCCGGGGCCTCCGAATGTGGTGGTGCTGCCTGACGCCCCGGACGTCTACGTCGATCCCGATGTAAACGTGGATCTGTTTTTCTGGAACGGCTGGTGGTGGCAGCTCTGGGACGGTCGCTGGTACCGCTCGCATTACTATGACCGGAGCTGGGTCTTTTACAATCACGTTCCCAGCTTCTATTTTGATGTCGACCCCCATTGGAGAGAGTACTACAGAAACCATAACTGGGGCGGCCGCCCGTGGAACTATCAGCGCATCCCCAACGCACAGTTGCAAAGCAACTGGAAGAGCTGGCATACGAGCGGATATTGGCAGAAGCAAAGATCCTGGGGCGTCCAGGGCTATCAAGGCCGACCTCAGCCGGAGCGGCAGGCTGCGAGGCAGCAGAGGCAGCAGGAATACCAGCGGAGACCGGAGGTTCAGCGCGAGCAGCAGCGGCAGAGGGGACGGCCCGAGGAAAGACCTGAAAGAGGGGAAGAAAGAAGATAGGAGGAAGCCCGAGGCGTCTTCATCTCAAGAGCCCAGGGACTGCCGACGTAGCGAGGGCCGCAAAGACGGACCCCCGTGCGCGCGATATCTAGGCAGGAGCAAAGCAATCGTCCGAGGAGAAGAGATCGAACAAGAAGAGGGGCAAAAAACGATCCCGCGCAACAGGCCATTTTTGTAGGGAAATGCTGTCCAACGCCTATCCGTATTGACAACTTCACGACAATTCCTTACCTTGAGAGGATGTATAATAACAGCAAAAGTGGTCGTCGAAAGGGCAGGTGACAATTCCCAAGCGGGTGAGGGAAAGGCTGGGGGTCCAGCCGGGAGAAGCTGTGGGCTTCGAAGAAAAGAATGGAGTGCTTATAATCACCAAATTTAAAGGAGAAGGATCATGCAAAACAGCTTGCACGCAGTAAGCCAGACAATATAGATCGCGGCCGGAGGAAATTTCGATGGATAAGACGGAAGCCGGGACGCGTCCAGGCCCTCACATACGAAAAAGTATGCTCCGACCTGAACGCGTCCCGGCGACCGGCTTAGGCGCGACCGGGAGCGTTCCGGATGCCGGCCTTTCGGCCGGCTCGAGGAGCGCAATAAATTGTGCTTTATTCCTATCCGGGAAGCCCGGTGTTAGCCGGGCTTCCAATTAACCCGGACGCTCCTTAATGTCAATTGCCTGCCCGGATATTGAGTATATCCCCATCCTGCACCACGTACTGCTTTCCTTCCAGTCGCCAAACCGCTGCTTTTTTGCAGGCGGCGAAGTCGCCGTAGCGCATGAAGTCTTCGTAGGCCACCGTTTCGGCGCGGATGAATTTGTCGGACAGGTCGGTGTGGATGGTTCCGGCGGCTTCCTGGGCGGTCGTGCCTCTGCGGATGGGCCAGGCGCGGCACTCGTCATCCCCTACCGTAAGAAAGGAGATGAGACCGAGCGTCTCGTAGGCAAGGCGTATCAGGCGGCCCCTGAGGGACTCGGCGATGCCGTACTCTTCCATGAAGGCGGCCCGGTCTTCCGGCGCCATCGTCGCCAGCTCCGCTTCGAGGCTTGCGCAGGCCGCGATAACGGGGACGCCTGGCAGCGCCGCGCTTACCCTGGCGGCAACGGCATCGTCTTCCTTGCGGCCCATCATCGCCTCGGAGCAGTTGACCACCGCCATGAGCGGCTTCTGGGAGAGGAATTGAAAGCCCCTCAAGGTTTTCGCCTCCGACTCGGGAAGCGTGGCCAGGGGCGAGCCGGCGTCGAGGTGGGCCAGGCATTGGGACAGCAGCGCCTTTTCCTGTTCCTGGGCGGTCGCATCCTTCTTGCCGCCTTGTTTCTTGATCCGTTCGAGGCGGTTTTCGATCTGCACCATGTCGTCGATGATGAATTCGGCGAGGAGGCTGTGAAAATCGGCGGCGGGCCGGGAGGGCGGCGCATCGTCAAAGTTCTTGAGCACCACGAGGAAGGCGTCGCTCAGCCGCATCTGCTGAAGCTGCTTGGCGGGCACGGCCTCTTTTTTCATGTCGCCCTCGTGGATCGAATCCGTATCGCTGATCTCGATGCGGCCGTAAATCGTTTTCTTCGGATGAAAAATCGCGGCAAGCTTGTCGACGCGTTCGTCCGGCACGTCGACAATCGCGGTGCTCGACTTGCTCGAGCCGCCGGCTGCGATGCCGCTCATGGCAGTAAACAACGCAGTTTTGCCGCAGCCGGGGCTGCCGATAATGGCGAGGCGCATGGATGGGATCTCCTTTGCTTGGCGGGTATTTCAGCCTTAGAATAGCCCATTTATCCTTGAAAAACAACTTGTTTTCCCGCCCGAATCGCCTTATAGTATGGCCTGCTTAAGACACGGATCAGACCGCCGCGCACGCGGAGGGAAGAAGGAGGAAGGTGTGACAGATCAGGATACCAACGGGCAAGTGGTCGAAGAATCGAGCGTTATCGCGGAAATGACCCGGCCGGCCGCAACGTCGGCCGTGCCCGAGCTTTGCGACTTCATCGCTTCGGTCGAAAAAAAGGAAGGCTTCGGCGAAGAACGGATCGCGCAGATAGAAACCGCTTTCAGGACCGCCATAGAGAACATCATCACGAGAGCGTACAAAGGCAGGGACGGGGAAATAAGGATCATATGCGGCCACGATCCCTGGGGAAAACTGCGCATCGTCATTTCCGACGACGGGGAAGCGATGAACATACTCCTTGCCGACGTGTCGTTTCCGGGAGAGGAGGTTATTGGCGGCGACGAGCAGTTGAAAGCCGCGTCGCGACTGCTCAAAAAGGTAGTCGACAACATCGAATACAAGAGGGTGAGCAACGAGAATGTGCTCACCTTTTTCGTATCGGGCGAGCTTCGCGGCAAGCGCTAAAAGCGCGCGAGGTCGGCGTCAAGCTTTCCTGCGCCTCTCGAAAGCGGAAAGTCAAATAGTTTCGCCTATTTTGTCGCCCGGCTCTTGACACGGGGCGGGAATTCGGATAGACTGAACGCTATGAATAGGGGACTGTTCTATTTTTACTTCTTTAGCCTGCACCTGGGCGTCCTGGTGCTCTGAAGGGGGCAAAAGGGGCCATGGGTGCGAAACGGACCCATGGCCTTGTTTTTTTTGGGCCGTGGAGATTTTCACGGCCCTTTTTTTTGATGGTTGGGGGAACGCCCATCAAGATTGGATCGAGGACACACCTCTAAAAGCAGAGGAATGTCCCCGCAGCCGGTCTTGATGGCGAGAGGAGCGTCCCCCTTCAAGATTTATCCACCAGGAGGAACGGGTGATTCTATCGGACCAGATCAATAAGCTGGTAATGGACCAGGAAGGATGGACGAGAAAGATGTTTGAGGCCGGCATCCGGATGAGGAAGGAGTACGGCGTGGAAAACGTCTACGACTTTTCTCTCGGGAACCCGGACATAGAGCCTCCCTGCGCCTTGAGGCCGCGGCTCATCGAGTTGCTTGAGCATCCCACGGCGGGGATGCACCGGTATATGCCGAATAACGGCTTGGAACAGGTGAGAGAAGAAATAGCCGCATACCTGTGCCGAAGGACCGGTCTTGCTTTCACCGCCGCGCACGTCTTTATGACGGTGGGATGCGCGGGAGGTCTCAACGTCGTTTTGAAGGCGATGCTGAACAGAGGCGACGAAGTGATTGTGCCGAGCCCGTTCTTCTGGGAATATAAGAACTACATCGAGAATTTCGGCGCTATCCCGAAGATGGTCGACTCGAAAGAGGACTTCCAGCTTGACGCTGGAAGGATCGAGGCTGCCCTTTCGAAGAAGACCAAAGCCATATTGATCAATAGTCCCAACAATCCCACGGGGGCGGTCTATAGCGAGGAAAGCCTGAAAGAGCTGGCGGAACTGCTCTACAGGGAAAGGCGGAAAGGGCGCGAGATCTACCTGCTTGCCGACGAGGCGTACCGAAAGATCATCTTTACCGACGAGCCTCTTCCTGACCTTTTCGGCCTCTACGACCTGGTCATTTCGGTGACCTCCCACTCGAAGGACCTTGCCCTGCCCGGCGAGAGGATCGGATACGTTGCTATTTCCCCGCGCATCCCCGACGCGTCGCTTCTCGTTTCGGGAATGATGATCGCCATCCGGGCCCTTGGATTTGTGAACGCGCCGGCCCTCTTTCAAAGGGTAGCGGCGGAATTCCAGGAGAATTCGGTGAGCGTGGACGACTACAGGAAGAAAAGGGATTTCCTCTACGAGACTCTCCTGGAGGCAGGCTTCGAGTGCGTGAAGCCGACAGGAGCCTTCTATATGTTCCCGCGGTCGCCGCTTCCCGACGAAGTCGAATTTGTTTTCAGGATGCAGGAAGAGGAGAGGATCCTCGTCGTCCCGGGACGCGGTTTCGGGAAGGAAGGTTACTTTCGCATTGCCTATTGTGTTCCCATGGAGACGATCGTCAAGGCGAGAGAAGGTTTTCTGCGAGCGGGGAAGCGATACATAGGAGGGTAATCGGGTGATTATTTCGAACAGCATTTCAAAGCTGATGGAGAACTCGTCGTGGATTCGGGCGATGTTCGAAGAGGGAGAGCGGCTGAAGAAGGTCTGCGGTCCGGACAGTCTTTTCGATTTCACCCTCGGAAACCCCATCGAGGAGCCCCCGCAGGAGCTGAGGGACGAGCTTCGGGAGATGGTCGCGCGGCCGAAAGCGGGCATGCACCGCTATATGTCGAATAGCGGCTACGCCGACGTGCGCGGGCAGATTGCCGACTTCCACCGGGAAAGGTCCTCCATGGCCTTCACCGCGGACCATATCATCATGACCGTCGGCTCTGCCGGCGGCATCAACGTGATCATGAAGGCTCTCCTCGACCCCGGCGACGAAGTGCTCGTCATGTCGCCCTATTTCGTCGAGTTCATGTTCTACATAAGCAACCACGGCGGCGTCATGAAGCTGGTGGAGACAAAGAAAAATTTCCACCTTGACCTGAAAGCGATCGAAGAGGCAATTACGGAGCGGACGAAGGCGATCATCATCAACTCGCCCAACAACCCCACCGGCGTCGTTTATCATGAAGAGGAACTGAAAGAGCTTGCCGCCCTGCTCGTCAGAAAGAAACAGGAAGGCCGCCGCATTTTCCTCGTCTCCGATGAAGCGTACCGTAAGCTGCTCTACACGGACTCGCCCTTGCCGGATATTTTCAACCTCTATGACGATGCCCTGTCGGTTC
Organism: uncultured delta proteobacterium; assembly: GCA_963816715.1. Classification (GTDB taxonomy): domain Bacteria; phylum Desulfobacterota; class Syntrophorhabdia; order Syntrophorhabdales; family WCHB1-27; genus BOG-1155. The sequence goes on along the minus strand of CAWFMJ010000033.1, from coordinate 559,412 downwards.
AGTCTCATTCGAAGGACCTCGGCCTGGCCGGGGAGCGCATCGGCTATATCGCGGTCTCGCCCCGGATCGCGGACGCAGGCCCGATGATCGATGCCATGATCTTTGCCAACAGGATACTCGGCTTCATCAACGCCCCGGCCCTTATGCAGCGCCTCGTCGGGAGATTTCAAAAGAACAGCGTTGACCTGTCGGGTTACCGGGCCAAGCGGGACGCCATCTACCGGATCCTCGTAGACGCCGGATTCGACGTTGACCTCCCCGAAGGAACCTTTTACATCTTCCCGAAATGCCCCATCGAGGACGATATCGAGTTCATCGGAACGTTGCAGCGCCATTTTATCCTGGGGGTGCCGGGAGTCGGTTTTGGAAGAAGCGGCTACTTCAGGTTGGCCTATTGCACGGAAATGAGCGTGATAGAGCGATCGCGGGAAGCATTCATGGAAGTGGGTCAGTTGTACCCGCGCAAGGAACGGCGATAATGGAAACATTGGCTTTTGGATGCCCCATTTGTGCGAGAAAGAAAGAGTATCCCGTTGACGATCTGGTCGAAGGGGCGCTGCTGGAGTGTCCTTTCTGCAAGGTGAAGATAACCTTGCACGGCCATATGCTGCAGGAGGTGCGGGAGCAGATCGAAAAGCTAAAAGGGCAGGCGGCAGGAATAAAGGCATAAAAAAAACAAGGCGAAGGGGCGCCGCGAACTGGGGTTTTTCCTGGGGGGAGGCCCTGTGTTCACCGGGGGCATTACCTGCTATAATAGGGGATGATAAAAGCAGATTGGTCCCATATTCAGCTTCTGGGGTGGTACGATCATTGCGGCAGGGCATATCTCGTTCCACTGCAGGACTGCCGTCCTACCATGAAACTGGTCGTCACCGGCGTCAAAGAGGCCGAAGTGCCGCTTCTGGACATGCCGGCGCCTTCAGGCGCCGCGCTCCACATTATCCCGGACGATAGAAACCCTTACGAATACGCGAAAGAGCTGGGGGGCTTTTACGCGGTGGGGTTCTATGTCGAGGACGGTTTCGAGCGGTCGAGCAGTTAGAAAGCCGCCTCCCGTCCCGCCCTGTCAGCCTTTCTTCAACCACCGGTCATTTTCTCGTCCATCCTTCAGTTTGACGGATCAAGCGCCCGGCGCGGGGGCAGATGCCTGCCTTGCCACGAAGCCTTGCGTATTCAACCCGGCGCTCGAAGGAGTGCCCGCGATCTGGGCGAGATAGACCGCGCCAAGCTTCTCGAGGTGGTCGGCCACGTTGTCGAAATAATTGTAGTGGATCTGCTCTTCGTCGTTGATGACCTGGAGCAGTTTCTCGCTCGTGCTGTCGCCGCTTTCCCTGCACGTCAGAATATACCGGTTGTAATTGGCCATTGCCTGGTCTTCGAGGTTCCTGTCGAAGGGAAAGACGGATTCCACGGTTTGTCCTTTTTCGACCGTCGCGGAAAGATCGCTGGTGGGCTTGCCCCCAAGCTCCTCGATCCTGTCTGCAAGCATCTCGGCGTGACGCATCTCGTCGACTGCGATGAGCTTCACTTTCATCGCCATGTCGCCATAGTCCATGTCGTCCAGGTCGTAGTGCTGGATCATGTACTGATGAATGGCGTGAAGCTCCTCGGACCTTGCCATGTTTAGTGCATCGATGACTTTCCTGTTTCGCTCTTCCCTTGCCGGATTGGACGTCATTCTACCCCTCCTGCCGTAATTGTTGCGGCTTTCGCGATGCTTTGCACTAGATAGTATTACCGCAAACGAGGCGGGACGCAAGGAAAAGACGAAGAAACGCCGCGAGCCGAAAGGAGAGGCGGTCTCGTCGACGGAGGCCTGGTCTGGACGACGTTCCATGGGGCCTAAGCGGCTGCCCTTCGCGGAGTGCGGCGAGGTCGCCCCGGTTTCTGTGCAGCGGCCGGCTTCACCAAATTCAGCCGAATCCGTTCGGCTGCGTGTTCACGGGCTTCTTCTTCGGCCTCCAGTCTGAATTTGTAGGCGTTGAACCTGTCGACCAAATCCCGATATTCCTGGGAGTCGAAATCGAGCAGGACGAAGCTGAGATTGTTTGCCTCGACGAACTCCTTGAATGTCATGTCGGCGGTCATATTTCCTCCTTACAGAGAATCATCCTGATAAATATGATCGACGACAGCGTTCGTTTGCTTAAACGGGCAGTTGAGGAAAGCGCCGCCCGCATGAATCGCATGCGGGCGGCAGGATTGATCAGGTTGAAATCGGACGGGATTAGAGCGGAAACGCTTCGCACTGCTCGAAAGAGACGAATAGGCGTCGGCTTATTCGTCTCTCCAGTTCCAGTTCATGCCGCCTTTGAAAACTCCCGCATTCATTTCGTTGCTGATGAAGAGATTTGCTTCCGGGAAGCGTTTTACCATGGCATAGTAGAAGCAGCCTTCATCGTTGGTTGTGGCTATTGCCTCTTCTGTTGCAACCAGGTAGTCCTTGGTGAAAGTGCACGAAGAGGAGTCGAAGGGCATGCCCGGTTTCTGATGGCCGGGAATGATCACCTGGGCGTCGAACTTTTCGAGTTTCTCGATGTCTCTTATCCATTGAAGGCGTTCCTCCGCCGTGACCTCACAGGTAAAGGGGTGCGCCTGATTGAAGAGCACGTCGCTGCCGTAGAGGGTCTTTATGGAAGGTATCCAAACGACGCTCTGGTACTTCATATCGCCGACGATTTGCGGAAGAATCTCTATCCGCTCTCCCTCCAGCTCGATGTAGTCCTGATCGAGACTTTCGATAGGGACCGTTTTTCGGCAGACGTTCGCCGATCCGATGACGCTCTCCCAATGCTCGACCTTCCCGAAAAACTGACTGTTGATGGTGCGGGCCGTCGAGGGAAGGGCGGCGACTCGCGCGGACGGGAACGCCTCTGCGACAACCCCGAGGCCGAAATAGTGGTCGGGATGAGCGTGGGTCGTATAAATGTTCGTAAGACGTTTGCCTGTTTCTGCTATTTCCGCGATGACCCGGTGGGCATTCGACAACGTCCACTGAGCGTCGATAAGCACGGCGTCCTCTTTTCCCATCACGATGACCGAGGCAACCTCAAACCCTTTTTCGTCGCTGAAAAAAACTTTCGTGGACAACGAATTCGCTCCGTGGCTGTTGGTTCTCACTTCCATGGACTATTCCTCCCTTGAGATCTGATCTTCTATTGGCAGGCGATGCGAAATCGCCCAAACCCCTTTGTCCGGGCCGCTCCTGAGATTTTGTGCAAGACAATAAGCCGGAAACCCGGCATAAGTCAAATCCGGCTCAGCTCACGAAGCAGTCGCCCATCTCTCCTTGAGCTCGCGCCGAAGGATCTTCCCCGCGGCCGTCTTCGGCAACTCCTGCAGAAAACGGACAGTCTTGGGCGCCTTGTAGCGGGCCAAACGGCTTTTGCAGAAGGCGATGAGAGCCGCTTCGTCCGTCGTCCTGCCTTCCTTGAGCGTTACAAAGGCTGTTACCGCTTCCCCATATTCGGCATGGGGCAGCCCGACGACGGCGCATTCGGCTACTGCCTCATGCGTGTAGAGGACATCTTCCACCTCTTTGGGGAAAACATTCTCCCCGCCGGTGATGATGACGTCCTTAAGGCGGTCTACTATATAGAGATACCCCTCTTCATCGAAAACGCCCACGTCTCCCGAGTGGAGCCACCCGCCCCGAAGCGCCGCGGCCGTCTCTTCGGGGCGGTTGAAGTAGCCCTTCATCACGTTGGGGCCCCGGATGACGATTTCGCCTCTCTCCCCGTCTTTCACGTCGCTATCGTTTTGGTCGACAAGCCGTACCTCGACGATGCCGGCGGGGGTCCCGATGGAACCGATCTTGTGGCGAAAGAAATGGTTGAACGTCACGCACGAAGCTGTTTCGGTCATTCCGTAAGCTTCGTGAATGGGAATGCCGAACATGCTCACCCATTGGCGGACGATCTCGGCCGGCATGCTCGTGGCGGCGGAAAATACATACTTCAGGCTCTTGAGGCGGTCCTGGCTGGCCGGGTCGTTGAGGAAGCGAATGTATACGGTAGGGACCGCATAGAAGCGACTTGCCCGGCGCTCGGCCACCGCCGCGAGGACCCTCTCCGCGTCGAAGCTCTGAAAGAGAACGAGCGAGGCGCAGCTATAAAAGGTGGCGTTCATGATGTGGCATTGAGCAAAGACGTGGTTGAGCGGCATAAAACAGACGCCGACGTCTTCAGGCGTCATTCTCTCGAGGTAGGCGACGTTCTGCGCGCTGGCGACGAGGTTCCGGTGGGTCAGCATGGCCCCCTTCGGCACGCCTGTTGTGCCGCCCGTATAGAGGATGGCGCCCACGTCGTCGCCGTTGGTGCGTACGTTGACGGACGGAAACTTCTTTTCGCCCCGCAGGATCGACTGGAATTCTTCATCCTCTTCAACAACGATGACTTTCTTTACTGTTGGAATCGCTGAGGAAAGGGGTAATTCGGGCGCGAGGTCCGAGGCAGTCGCCACCACCGAGGAGAGGGAGTCGTTCAGGAGGTTCTTTAGCTCCTCTCCCTTGTAAGCCGCAGGGGCGCAGACGGCTATGGCCCCGACGCGGACGGCGGCGTAGTAGAACATGATCCATTCGGGTCGGTTGGGCATGAAAAGACAAACCCGGTCTCCGGGCAGAACGCCGAGAGCGGACAGATACCTCCCGACGCCGTCGACGATCCTGTTCATTTCGTCGTACGTGTAAACCTTGTCGTCGAATATGAGGGCGTTTCGTTCAGGGTAACAAAGAGCGCCGACGGAAAACACATTGGCGATGTTCATGGAATCGTCTCCTTAGTGGACGAAATGGCGGTCGCCGAAATTCCCCGGTTGTCTTTGGTCGCGTGCTCCCCGGTGGCCCGCCGTCTGTTTGCGGTCCAACCCTAAAGGTTAGCCCATGGCGTTGACGGCGTCAATCCGTAGCAGCTACTGGTTTAATTCCGTATTTCATACGGAATTTGCCGGTCGTGGTTGGCCGGTGGGATCCCCGGGAGACGACCGGGCCCAAAGACTCCGGTCAAAAGCGGCGTAGCGGAAGAGAGTGGTTTCCGGGAGCGATGACAGCAACCATGAAGGGCAATGCGTTGCGTTGTGCCTGTTTAGAACTTGTAGCTTATGGTCCCGCCAAGCCCCGGCCTGTCCGTCATTTGCGCCTCTGCCGTGAGGAAGACTTTTTGCTGCACGACGGGGAGCATCAGGCCCAGGAAGCCTCCGACATTCCGCCGCTCTTGCAGATCGCTCTGCGAGACGGGCTGGCTGAGGCTGAGCTGGCTGTCGGCCCGGCGCCAATAGCCAAAAGGACCGCCGTACACCGTCACCGACCGTATCTTGTATTGGGCAGACAGGCCTAAATCCGTCTGCCACTGGCTTGTGGCAATGCCGGAGTAATTGCCGTACATGCTTCCCTCGACGAAGGGTCCGACCGCAAAATTCCCGCAACGGTACAGAACGCCCTTGAAGCCCAGCGACCCGAAGGCATTTGCGCCATCGGCAAAGCGCTGCTGTGTATCATGGCTGTGTACGATCATGTCGGCTGCCCCGAGCCTGCCGTAGACCTCCCAATCCTTCAGAAAGGAGTAACCCCCCTGGAGGTAGTAGTTGTCCGACCTCGTTCCCAGCCGGTCGCTGCCCTGTTCCATCTGCGTTCTATCCAGAAAGTACCCTGCGCCGAGGGAGAGCTTGCCGGGATCCTCCAGGGGCTCCGGCGGGCCGAACAGGCCTGCCGCCGATGCCGTGCCGGCCAGCAGCACGGTCAACAAAACAACTGCGAAAGCATTTCTCATTACGTGTTCCTCCTTGCGCCATCGCCCTTCATGGTTGTTGCGCTTTGCGCTCTTTGCGACCTTGCTGAGCAATATGCATGCCCCCTCCAACAGAAAGGGCAGGGCCTGAAAAATTAGGCAGTTACCGTGAGGCGGCGCCGAGATCTCCATCCAACCCGACATCTTTGTCCTTTTGGAGCGACAATCCTCGACATTTCTGTGTTTCGCCCTTCTCGGCGCCGTCGCGCCGGAAGAGTCTTTTTGCGCGGTTAGGCGAGAGCCGCTTCCGGCATGCCCTTTGCTTGCTTCTCAATTGAGCCTGACGAGGGGCAGACGGAAAAGGATCGGATAGGCCGCCTGTTGAGCGAAGTACGGAAGTACGAAAAAGCAAAGCAAGGAGGAGACTATGGCCGGACCCATCGCCGTGAAGCGACGGATTAAGAAGCCTGAAAAGGCCGAAGCATCGAGCCTGCCCCTTATGGGGCCCTCTGGCGGCGCGAGATCGCGCCCTTCGGACGAGGCGCAACTCGTCGCGACCGGCTCGCGCCGCCCCGCCAGCCGTCTCAGCCCGCTTCACGTCAATGCGTTGGTCGGAGAGGCGGTAAGAGAGGTGCGGCGAACCATGGGGAACATGGTGAGGCTCCGCGCCGTACCGGCGGACCGGGACGTGCGCGTCATGACGAACCGGGAAGAGATGAGTGGCGCTCTTGCGCTTCTTGTCGCCCATAGCAGCGAGATTATCCGGAAAGGCGGCAGCATAACCATACTTGCCAAAGTGCTTCCTATAGAGAATGCCCTCCTTGAGGAGAAGCGATGCGGCTGCGTGCTCCTGTCGGTTTCTTCCAGCGACGTCGCGGTCGATCGGGGCTCTCGCCGCGCCGCAAAAAGAAGCGCGAGCAGCGCCTTCCACGCCGTCCTCTCGATTATCAAGCAATACAGCGGCTCACTGCGGGTCTTCATAGAGCGGGAAAAGGCGATGTTCAACATCTATCTGCCGGCGGCGATCGAGGTCGCCGCGTAGTCTGCCGGTTCTGTCGTTGCTTTTGGCGAAACCGCCGGGCGGCTCCCTTTTCGCTCAGTAGGCCCAGTATGGTCCGGCGCCAAGACTCGACGTCCTTCCTTCGATGCCGATAAAGACGTTCCTTCCCAGAAAGAACGGGAAGCCCCAGTCGAACTGACCGGCCGGGCCCGGCGCTGCCAGATCGGAAAAGACGTTGTTCGAAGAGGACGCGAGGGTGTTGTAGTTGTCTACCTGAAATTGTACCTCGCCGGCGGGTCCCGACGGATATCCCGTGTTCACGGCCGAAAGGGTGAGAAGAGAAGACGGGTTGAACCACTGAGCCCCTTGAATCGTCACCGTGGCAATCTGATTTGAGGGGAAGAAGAGGCCGTTCGAGCCGGTGTCGAGAAAGCCGCTTAAGGACGCGCCGCTAAAACCCGTAGTGAAGCTTTCGTAGTTGGCGTCGGCCGGGTTGTTGTCGGCGCCATAGGCGGTCACTCCTGAAGGGCTGTTGTTCGATTCGGTGCCGATGCCGAGGATGAGCCAGCCGCTCACTGAAGGCGACCCACCGGAGGGAACGGATGGAAATTGCAGCAGCACGCCGTTCTTGTCCGTTGGAAGGGCCGCAACGGGATTCCCTACCTGATTCGAGGTCGCGACTCCGGTGCATGTCGAGCCGCTGCACGCAAAGTACTGCCCGTTCTGGGCGCTGTTTGCGCACACGTCGCCGCAGTCCCGGACAAAGAAGCCTATGCCGATGCTCCCGTTGTAGAGGGCGTCGCCCGGGCTCGTAAGGAGCGGCTCAGCCGGACAGACCGAGGACGAGTTGTAAGAGGCGGGACCGATCACCTGAATGGGGATCGTGCTGGAAGTCTGTTCGCTGCCCAGGGTTACGTAGGCATACTCGACAGGTCCCCAAACCCCTGAGCCGTCCCCGTATTGGATGCACTCATAGAGATCTCCGCTGCCGGCCGACGCCGGGCTGAGGGCGGCAGCGAGCGAGGAGCTGAGGGCCTGACTAAAAATGCGGAGTCCGTAATCCCCTGAGTCGACAAGGATATTATCAATGGTCTGACAGTTCGCGTTGTTCGTGTCGCAGATTGTTACGCTGACAAGCGGTTCGTTCGGATACGTCGAGGAGGCGCCCGTGCTCACCCGCAGCACGTTCGGACCCGTTTGCTGGGGAAGAGAGGCGCCGTTTGGAAGGTTGAGAGTAGTGGTCGATGGAGCGGCCGACGACGAGTCTCCGCCGCCTCCTCCTCCTCCTCCGCATCCGGCAGCAGCCATCAGAATCAGGAGAAGAAGCAACGCCCTATTTAATCTCATCGAGCGTCACGCCTCCGGGGATTAAATCGGGCGCGTAGGCCCTGCCTTGCAATGCCCGCACGTGCCCCCACTTTTCGATGACCGCTCCATCCGCCTTCACCGAGAGATGCCTCATGCCGGGCTGGCGCGGCGCGTTCTGCCGGGCTTGGCGGTATGAGCCTGCGTAAGCGCCGAGAAGGGTCGTCAGATCGGGGTGCCGTATCCCGTTCCAGGCGATTGCGAAGACGACGCCGGCTGATGAAATGTATTCGCGAACGGCCGTTCCGCCGTAATCAATTTCTTTGACAGTGTAAAAGTTTCGGACGGTTGTTGCGGCGTGCACGGCCGAGAGGGCCGCTCTGTCGGACTCGACCGAATCGGCGGTTCCGCCGAGCGCGGCCCGGCAAGGCTGCGCCGCGATGAGGACAGACGCTAACAGCGCCAAAAAAAGCAGGAAACTGGAACAGACACGCTTCATGATAAGCCCCTGACGTCGCCAGAATTTCAGATGAATGCAAATGCTATAGCAAATGACGTGCCTAAAGGCGGAACGGCCCCCATAGCCCCGCTGCCTGCAACTTGGTGAAGCCCATGAAACGGCAACCGCGTAAATTGTCGAAACGAGACGAGACCCGACGACCATCGCGTCGAATTATGGGAGGGCGGCAAGTTCCCCCGATAAAAAGGCGCGAAGGGTCCGTCTTCGCCCTAGGAGGCGGCCTCCCAGCCGCCTCCTAGGGCTTTGAAGAGGGCGATAAGATCGGAAGCGATGTTCTGCGTGCTCTGGGTAAGGGCGCTTTCGTCCGTGTATTGTTGGCGCTGCGCGGTGAGCACGTTGAGGAAGTCCGTTTGTCCTTCCTGAAAAAGCTTTAAAGAGAGTTCGACGGCCTTCTTGTCGGCGGTCACGGCATCCTGAAGCAGCTTATGGTGTTCCTGCTCCTTCGCGAAGGCAACGAGGGCGTTCTCGACGTCCTGCAGGGCGGTCAGCACGGCCTGTTGATAGGTGACAAAGGCTGCGTCGCGAAGGGCCTCCTGGGCGTGGATGTTGGAAACCGTCGCCCCGCCCTGGAAAATGTTCCATGTTGCCGAGGGGCCGATGAAGAGGGCGCGGTTTGATCCCGTAAACCAGGAATTGACCTGAGTAGTCTGCCAGGTGGCGCCGCCGGTGAGGGTAAACTGGGGGAAGAGCTGCGCCACCGCGACGCCGATCTGGGCGGTAGCGCTATGGAGTTGGGCCTCGATCTGGCGGATGTCGGGACGCCGGCGAAGGAGATCGGAAGGCATGCCGGCCGGAACCTGCGCCGGCACGGGGGGCATGGCCCCCGAAGGCGACAATTGTTCCAGCAAATCTCCCGGATGCCGTGCCAGGAGCACGCTCAACGCGTAGATGGACTGGCGCTCCCCTGTTTCGTAGACCGGGATCTGGGCCTCCGTCTGCGCTACCAGGCTCTCTGCCTGCGCTACGTCGAGGCTCGAGTCGAAGCCTACCTCGTCGAGCCTGCGGGTGATGTCGGCGGTGTGCCGCTGCACCTCCAGGTTGTTGCGCGCGGTGACGATCTGCTGCTGGTATCCCCTAAGCTGTAGATAGTCGAGGGCAACCTCGGCCACGAGGGTTACCTGAGCGTCTCTCAGGTTTTCGACGGCAGCCTGGACGTTTGCGGACGCCGATTCGACGTTCCGGCGGACGCCGCCGAAAAAGTCGAGCTCCCAGGCAGCGTCGAGGCCGGCCAGGAACAGATTGCGCGGCCCCCCGTTCCCCGTATAGGGGGCGCCCGACTGCCGTGTATACGAGGCCGAGGCCCCAAGCGACGGCCAGAGACCCCCCACGGCGACGCCCCTGAGGGCCCGGGCCTGCCGGATGTTCGCCTCGGCGAGGGCGAGGCTCAAGTTTGCTTTTAACGCCTCTTCAACGAGGGAGTTGAGGGTCGGGTCGTTAAACTGGCGCCACCAGCCGGTAAGGTCGACGGGGGCCGCATTCGCGACAGAGGTTTGATCCTTCTCTTTCTCCGCCACGCCGACCCAGGAAGCGGGCATGGACGGCTGAGGAGCGTGAAAGTCCGGGCCGACGGCGCAGCCGGCGATAAGAACCGCTGCGAGGAAAGGGAGAAGCTTTGCGTTCATTCATACCTCATTCATAATGAAGAGCGTCGATGGGGTCGAGGCGCGAGCCCTTCCACGCGGGATAGAAGCCGAAGATCACGCCCACCGTTGCCGAGACGACTACGGCCGCGATGACGGCGCCGACTGAAGGCGCCGTAGGCCAATGGAGCAGCTTCGAGACGAGCATGGAGGCGCCCCGTCCGACAAGGATGCCCATGATGCCTCCGAGCAGACAGAGCACCACTGCCTCGGTGAGAAACTGGCGGAGGATGTCGTTCGGCTCGGCCCCTACCGCCATGCGCAGGCCGATCTCCCGCGTCCGCTCGGTGACGGAGACGAGCATGATGTTCATGATGCCGACGCCGCCCACCACCAGCGAGATCATGGCCACGTACATGAGGAGCTTCGTGATGAGCTCCGTGGTCGAGCTCATGGCCTTCGTGATCTCCGTCATGTCCCGTACCGTGAAATCGTTCAGTGCGGTGGGGCGAAGGTGGTGGCTCTCACGGACCGCGTCGGTGATCTGCTGGATGGCGAAGGGGATATCCGCCGCCGAGCGCGCGTTGGTCAGGATCTGATCGACGTTGGCAAAGCGGATGGGCTGGGGCACGTCGGCAAGCTCGTTGGTCGACGGGGTCGGGTAGAGGCTCGTCGAGATGTTCGGGTAGGTCATGTTGAGCGAATTGACTTCCGTTGTGTTCGAGGTGTTCGTGGCGCTCTGGTTGCCGCCCGACAGCGAGGTCGCGACGACGCGGTACTTGATCGTGGTCCATGGCGCCAGCAGGATGTCGTCCTGATCCTGGCCCATCATGTTGGCGCCTTTCTGACTCAGCACGCCGACCACCTTGAAGGCGACGTTCCTGACCCGGATCTCCTTGCCGAGGGGTGATTGTCCGGCGAAGAGCTCCCTGACGATCGTCTTGCCGACGAGGCAGACCTTGCTCGCGTTGCGCACGTCAGCCTCGGTGAACGTTTCGCCCTCGTCCATGTCGGTCCAGTCCCGCACCTGGAGAAAGGAGGGCGTCGAGCCGTAGACATACGTGGGGACCCAGTTTTTATTGCCATAGACGATCTGCGTGCGGGCGCGCACGATGGGCGCCACGTTCGCGACGGCGGGGCACTCTTTGGCGATGGAATCGGCATCCTTCGGGGAGAGGGTCGTCATGCTCCCGATGCCGTAGCTGATGCCCCCCACGTTCTGGGCGCCGGGGATTATCACGAGGGTGTTGGCGCCGATGCTCGTGAGGGTTCGCTGGATGGCCAGGGTCGCCCCGTTGCCGATCTCCATCATGGTGATCACCGCGGCGACGCCGATGACGATGCCGAGGGTGGTGAGGAGGGTGCGCATGATGTTGCGCCTGAGCGCCCTCATTGCTGTTTTGAGAATAATGTAAAGTCTCATGGCGCCTCTGAAGTCGATCCTTCGATGAGGCCGTCCTTGATGCGAATGGTCCTCTTGGCGTGATGGGCCACGTTCGGATCGTGGGTGACGAGAATGATGGTGATCCCTTCGGCCCTGTTGAGCTGCTGGAACATCCCGAGGATTTCCTCGCTCGTGCGGGAGTCGAGGTTCCCCGTGGGCTCGTCCGCGAGGAGCACCTGGGGACGGTTGATAAGCGACCGCGCGATGGCGACGCGCTGCTGCTCTCCGCCGGAGAGTTGGGACGGCTGATGGTCGGCCCGGCCGGTCAGGCCCACTTTTTCAAGCATCTCCACGGCCCGCTGCTTCTTTTGATGTTCCGTGAGACTCTCCCTGGAGTAGCTTAAGGGCATGAGCACGTTCTCCAGGGCGGTCGTGCGGGGCAGGAGATTGAAGCTCTGAAAGACGAAGCCGATGATCCGGTTGCGCAGCCGGGCGCGCTCTTTCGCGCCGAAACGGGAGATTTCCCGGCCGTCGAGCCAGTATTCGCCGGAAGTGGGGTGATCGAGGCACCCGAGGATGTTCATGAGCGTGCTCTTGCCGGAGCCGCTCGCGCCCATGAGCGTCACCAGCTCGCCTCTGGCGATTTTGAGGGAGACGCCCTTGAGCACGGGCAGGTCTACCTCGCCGAGATGGTACGTCTTGTGGATGTTCGTGACTTCTATGAGATCGCTCATATTATTAAAATTCGAAGGGGGACACTCCTGTCGCCCCTTGTCCTTCGGAGGGGTATCCCCCCAACCAGTCTTGACGGGCCTCCCCGGTCATTTTCCATCACCGGAATGCGAATGGCCTTGGCCCCGCTCGGACTGCCCCTGGTTATCCTGTCCTTGTCCCTGGTTTCCTTCGGTTTGGCTCTGTGCCTGCCGATTGCCGCGGAAGGGCATTTGAGGCGCGAAGGGGTTGCGGTCGGCAGTCGGCTCTGCCGCGGCCTCCCGGACGCCTTCACCGAGAACGGTATGGAGACCTTCGGTCAATCCCCTGCCTTCCACTTCGGTGAAGGCGCCGTCCGTAAGGCCCGCCCTGACGAAAAGGGGACGGACAAACTTGCCTTCCGCGATCCAGATGGTCCCGCGCAACCCGGCGGCGTCAGGGGCGCGATCTCCCCTATTGGCCCGGCCATGCGGTCTTTGCTGCCTGAAATCGGGCGCGATCTGGTCGGGCTTCGGCGACCAGCGAAGCGCCGCATTGGGCACGAGGAGCACGCGGTTCCGGCGGCCTATCTCGAATTGTGCATTGGCGGTAAGGTATGGAAGGAGCTTGCCGTCCGAATTATCGATCTCCACTTCTATGGTATAGGTGACGACGTTCTGCGTCATGGTTGCGTTCAGCCGGACCTGGCCGACTTTGCCGTGAAAAGTCTGGCCGGGGAAGGCGTCAACGGTGAAGTTGACCGGTTGGCCTTCCTTGATGTTTCCCACGTCCGCTTCGTTGACGGAGACCCATGCCTGCATGTGGCGCTTCAGGTCGTCGGCGATGAGGAAGAGGCTCGGTGCGCTTAAGGAGGAGACGACGGTCTGGCCGATGTTGACCCGCCTGTCGATGATCACTCCCTTGACGGGCGATTTGATCGTGCAGTAGTCGAGGTTTATCCTCGCCGTGAGGAGGGTCGCCTTCGCCGCCGCCACGGCCGCCTTCGCCTGCTGAACCGCCGCCTGCGCCGAGGCGAGGTTTGCCTTGTCGACTTCGTACGCTGCCTTGTACTGGTCGTAAGTACTTTGGGAAAGCGCATCGCAGGGCCCGAGCTTCTGCGCCCTTTCCCAGTTTTGGGTGGCTAAAAGAAGATTCGCCTTCTGCTGGAGCACGTTGGCCTGAGCTGCAAGGACGTTTGCCTCGGCCTGCTGAAGCTGGCCCTCGGCGGTTTTCACCGCGGCGACGTAGAGGGAGTCGTCAATTTTTGCGAGGACCGTCCCCGCCTCCACCTCGGAGCCCCAGTTCACGTCTCTGCCCCGCTTGTCCTTGCCGAAGGCGATGATGACCCCCGCAACCTGCGTGCCTACATCGACTGCGGCATCAGGCTCAAGCGTGCCCGTCGCGCTGATGGTGGCCGTGAGGTCGCCGCGCTTGATAGGCGCCGTGCGGAACGGCGGAGTCTTGTCCCCCCTGGGCCAGAATGACCAGACTCCGCTGCCTAACGCCAGGGCGGCAGCAACCACGATTGCAATAATGGCTATTCGTCGCATAAAATCCCCTTGTCTGTTGCCGGCCGGCTGCGAGGCTCATGGTTCATAACAATAACGGCCCAGCTCGTTCTTGAAACCGAGACGCCCGGACCGGCTATTATATCAGATTGCCAAAACCGCATCAAAAATCGTATGGCGCCCATGCCGGCTGTCAGGTAAGTCGGCGCCGGCCGTCAAAAGGTTACAAAGGTTCGACTTCGCCTCCTGTAACCTTTTGACGGACGCGGGCGACTTCTGCTCTAGAGAGGCATCGATGGGCCGGTATTGCGAGTTAGGCCGGCCGGCGCCCTAAAATCTGGGAGGAATTCTTCCTGGTCTCTTTGAAGCCGCCGACGCCTTAACAACAGCATACCGCGCCGCATAAGGGTCGATGGGCCAATCCTTGAAAGCGCCGGAAGGCCGACGGCGGGTTGATACAGAGGTTTCCCATGAGATTGCTCGGTACATTCAAAACAGCCGCAGGCGCTCTCAGACGGAATGTGATGCGCACCCTCCTCACCACCCTCGGCATCGTCATCGGCGTCGCCGCGGTGATCACCATGATGGAGATCGGCCACGGGACGTCGCTGGCCATCCAGCGCACCCTCACGAGCATCGGGGCAAACACCGTCGTGATAATACCCGGCGCCCAGAACGTGGGGGGCATCAACTACGGCATCGGGAGCATGACGACCCTCTCGCCGAAGGATGCCGATTCCATCGCCAAAGAGTGTCCCGCCGTCGCCAACGTGGCCCCCATCGTGCGCGCCCGCGCGCAGATCGTCTACGGCAACCGGAACTGGGTGCCCACGTACATTCAGGGCTCGACGCCTTCCTTCCTCCAGGTGCGCGACTGGACCGACATGGACGAGGGCGAGGCGTTCACCGAGCACGACGTGCGCAACGCGAGCAAGGTCTGCCTCGTCGGCAAGACGATCGTGAAGGAGCTCTTTCTGGGAAAGTCGCCCCTCGGCAAGGAGATACGGGTCAGGAACGTCGCCTTCAAGGTGATCGGCGTGCTGAGCTCGAAGGGGGCCAACATGATGGGGCAGGACCAGGACGACATCCTGCTGGCGCCATGGACCACGATCAAGTACCGCGTTGTCGCGACCTCGCTGTCGGGCGGCAACCAGAGCGCCACGAACACCTCGAACACGACGGAAGTCAATTCGCTCAACATGATGTATCCGAACATCTCGACGAGCCTCTATCCCGCCCAGTCGACCAACGAGCTTGCCGACGTGCCCCAGCCCATCAAGTTCGCCAACGTCGATCAGATCCTCACGAATGCCCGCTCGGCCGCGGATATCCCCTTCGCCATCCAGCAGATCGCCGACGTGGTCCGGCAGAACCACCACCTCCGACCTACCGCCCCCGATGATTTCAGGGTCCGGGACATGACGGAGATCACGAAGGCCATGAGATCGACGACGGACCTCATCACCAGGCTGCTCCTGTACGTGGCCATGATCTCGCTGGTCGTGGGCGGCGTTGGCATCATGAACATCATGCTCGTCTCCGTCACCGAGCGGACGCGGGAGATCGGCCTGCGCATGGCGGTGGGCTCCGAGCCGAACGACATCCTCCGCCAGTTTCTCATCGAGGCCACGGTGCTGTGCCTGGCCGGCGGCATCATGGGCATCCTTGTCGGACGGGGCGCCTCTATGCTCGTCTCGAGGCTGCTCCACTGGCCCACGGCGCCATCCATGGCCGCCGTTGTGGCAGCGGTAGTCGTATCGGCGGGCGTGGGCGTGATCTTTGGCTTTTACCCGGCCTGGAAGGGATCGCGCCTCGACCCCATCGACGCGCTTCGCTATGAATGAGGCATGTTGCGCTGCCGGGGAAAAAGCGCTTTTGCCGCGCTCTTTCTGCGATAAGAGAAAACCTTTACCCAATCGAGCATAAAAAAGTAGATGAGACTCATGAGCAGGATGAAGGCTATTTCGCGGCCGGGTAGGGGCGCGAAGGAGAAGGTTCTTTGAAACGTGGGAGGGCAGCAAGGAAGATCACGGCGGCCGAAAAGCGGCGCCGGGCTACCTGAAGATCTTCCGGGCAATTTTCACGAACAAGTTGTTGCGCACCCTGTCGATGTGGGCCAGCTTTGACGGCTGTCGTATTGCATCGGAAAAGGTCGGGTAGACGTGGATGACCGAATCGAGCTTGTGGAAGGGAATGCCGAGAGTCTTGATAATCTGGGCTTCATGGATCAACTCGCCCGCGCGTGGACCGAGGATATGGGCGCCGACCAGCCTGTAGGAGCGGTCGCAAATGAATTTGGCGAAGCCGAACTCGTCTCCTTCCGTTTTTGCGCGGTCGATGTCGCCGAACTTCCACCGGTAGACGCGCACGTCGTCGCAGTATCGCTCGCGGGCTTCGCTTTCCGTAAGGCCCGCGTGGGCAAACTCCGGGTCGGCGAAAGTGCACCAGACGTAGTTTCGGAAATCGGCGCGTCTTCTCAGGGGAAAAAGGGCATTCTGCGCCGCGACCCGGGCCTGGTGCTCCGCCATGTGAGAGAACTGATAAGGACCGACGACGTCGCCGCACGCATAGATGTTCCCGGCCGTCGTTCGGAGTTTCCGGTCGACTTTGATGCCTTTAGCCGAATAATCGACGCCTGCCGCCTCCAGGTCGAGAGAATCGACGTTTGCCTTCCTGCCGGCTGCTACGACCAGGGCATCTGCCGTAACGGTCCGCTGACGGCCCGTCGCATCTTCCACCTCGGCGACGACGGCGCCGGCCGCCATGCCGACCCGCTCCACCGGCGTTCCCAGGAAAAGGCCCAATCCCTGATTCGCCAGATGGGTCGCGAGAAGATCGGACAGCTCGTTGTCGTCCCTGGAGAGAATGTGGCCGCCGGCTTCGAGGAGCGTTGTTTTGACGCCGAGGTAGTTGAAAGCCTGGGCCAGCTCGATGCCGATGGGTCCGCCGCCGAGAACGATGAGGGAGCGGGGCAAAGTCTCCATGTCGAAGATCGTCTCGTTGGTGAGGTAAGGTACGGCTTCGATCCCCTTGATAGGGGGAACGAGCGGGGAGGAACCCGTGCAGATAATGAAGCAGGCGGCGCTCACCGGCTTTCCGTCGATTTCGATTCGGTGGCTGTCTTTGAACCGCGGTCGCCCGATGACGGTGTGTATGCCCAACTTCTCGAGCACTTCCGGCCTATGACCTTCGTACACCCTCTCGACCACCCGCCTGACTCTGGCGAGGACGCCTTTCCCGGCCAGGGGCGGCGGACCCCCTCCTTCGAGCCCGAGGTCTGCCGCATGGCGGATGGCGTTGAGAGCCTTGGCAGTTTTTATGAGGGTCTTGCTCGGCACACAGCCGTAAAGCGTGCACTCGCCGCCAAGCGTGCTCTTTTCGACAAGAAGCGCCCTTTTGCCGACGCCGGCCGCGAATTTCGAGGCGACGAGTCCGGCCGCGCCGCCCCCGATCACGACGAGGTCGAAATCATAGGCCATAGTTGACGCCTTGTCGTTTTTCCCGAAGAGAAACCATAGGCAAATGATAGGTCCCGGAAAGGGCGAAAGCAACGATTCTGGCTTCTCTGACCACGCGGCTTTATATTGCCCAATATGAATATGCTCTCGTTGCTCCTGATCT
Organism: uncultured delta proteobacterium; assembly: GCA_963816715.1. GTDB lineage: Bacteria > Desulfobacterota > Syntrophorhabdia > Syntrophorhabdales > WCHB1-27 > BOG-1155. Next base: position 542,081 of record CAWFMJ010000033.1, on the reverse strand, counting down.
CGATTCCCGTCGGCTTTGTCGGCGCCCTGACCGGACTCGGCGGCGCCTCCATACTTATTCCCCTCATGACGCTCTTCGGCATTCCCGTGAAGATTGCCATTGCCTCGGCAATGGCAAGCGTCGTGGCCACGTCGAGCGGTTCCGCCTCCGCCTATGTCAGGGAGCGCCTGGCGAACATCAAGGTCGCCATGTTCCTGGAGATGTTCACGAGCGTCGGCGCGATAATAGGAGCCACCATCACGACCTGGATCGCCCCCGTTTACCTTTACTTTTTTTTCGCCGCATTTCTCATGACGTCGTTTTTCAAGCCGGGGGAAAGCCCGAGGGACGAGCATTACAAGGGACAATCGGGTCAGGGCATGCTCTCGCGGCGGCTGGAGCTGGAGGGGAGCTACTTTGACGAGGCGACGAAAAAAGTGGTCTTCTACCGGGCGGACCATCCGATCGTAGGCGGCCTGGGCATGATGGTTGCGGGCCTTGCGGCGGGCATGCTCGGCATTGGGGCGGGGGCCTTCAAAGTGACCGTCCAGGAGAATCTGCTCAAGCTGCCGACAAAAGTAGCGAGCACGACGAGCAACTTTATCATGGGCATGACGGCGCTCGCGGGGGTGAGCGTCTACCTCTTCAGCGGCTTTCTGAACCTCACCCTCATGGCGCCCATGGCGGTGGGCACGACGATCGGGGCGATAGCGGGGGGCAGGGCGCTCAACCGGCTCAAGGCGCCCTTGCTTCGGGCCCTCTTCTTTGTGATAGTCGTCTGCATTATCATAGAGATGATCTATAAGGGGATAGCCTCATGGTAAAGCGGACGATCGGAGGCAGCGGCGAGACGAGATTGGAGACCTGGATAAGCGTTGTCCTCATTGTCGGCGTGGCGGCTGCTCTCGTCCTCGAAGCATGGGGCATTCTGCTGCTTTACCGGGCAAGCCGTTCCCTGGCGATTTCAGAGGAGAAGGCCATGTTCCTCACCGGCCGGGATTTCTTCACGCTCCTCGGACGGCTCGTCTCGGAAACAGCGACCGGCGTCACCGCGTCGCGCATTCTGGCGCTGGGGATCCTCATTCTGATCCTCACGCCTTATACGAGGACCGTCATGTCGGTGGTCTATTTTGCGGCCAGAAAGAACATCGCCTACTTTTTCATCACCCTGTTTGTCCTGGCCGTCCTCACCTTCAGCCTGATGATGCACTGATCGGGCAAGTTCGCAGCGGCCCTTTGCGCCTGAGTTTCATGCCTGAAAGATCGCTTGCCCTGCTTGTGCCGATGTCGGGGGAGAGCATTCCTTTCGCAGCACGACCCACAGGCCGCCCTCGGCAATCATGGTCGCCCTTTCTTTCAGTTCGGCCGTTTCGAGGGTTGACCAGAGTTCCCTTTCAGTGACCCGGACCCGGCCGAGAGCCTCGTTGAGTTCCTTCGAACGCTTCTCAATGGAGCTTATGATCTCTTTTGTCGTAGAGCTTCCGAACCCGCCCCCGAGAATCGCCACGCCGCCCGCCTTCAGAGACCGGTAGATTGCCCGCAGATCGGGTTTGAAAAAGGAGGGGAAAAAGAAGGCCCCCCTGAAAATGACAAGGTCGAAGGTCTCCGCGGCAACGCCCCGGAGCGCCTCGTCGCTTTCAGTTATCGTTACCGTGCCGGCCAATCCGAGCTCCCGAGCCTCATCCCTCAGGCCTTCCAGGGCTTCGCGGGGAAAGACGGCCATATGCCAAGACGTGCCGATGCTTCTGGCGGCCAACTCAAATGCCAGTCCGGAAAAAGGACCGGCTTCGAGGACTCGACCGTCGTTCCGGCCCCACAGTTCGACCACCTGTTGAGCAAGGTAAGGCCTTACCGGATCCCAGAGACGATTCAGCTCAACGATGAGTTTGCGTCTGTCCATAACGGCCCTTGAAGGGCAACTCCTCCACAACGAGAGAATCCGAAAGCGAGAAGCAAAAGCATCTTCGGAATTCTAGAGTAATAGCACATTTCTCATGACAATTGTCGGAAGATTCTTCTCCTCCGGAAGCGCCCACGCGCGCCGGCGGCTGGGCGCTACCGCCACTTTTGTTTTTCTTGCGCGGCTCATTTTCAGATGGTAAGAATAATGGGGCGGATAGGGTTCTCCTGCGGAATGAACTGTTTGGCGTTTTTTGAATAGGAAAGGCATCTGGAGGAACTCATGGACGTGTATGTAACCGATGTATCGGCATATCTTCCGGGCGATGCGGTTGGCAATGACGAGATCGAGAAATACCTCGGACATGTGGAGAACGTTCCGGCGAACATTAAGCGGATCGTCCTCAAGAGCAATGGAATAAAGTCAAGATATTACGCCATAGATCCCCTTACCGGTCGCGCGTCGCACACGACTGCCCGGTTGGCTGCCGAAGCAATCCGGCGACTTAGTCCCTACGATGGCTTCTCGCTTACTGACATTGAATGCTTGTGTTGCGGCACGGCTTCGCCGGACCTGCTCGTGCCCGGTCACGGCCTCATGGTCCACGGCGAGCTTGGGACCCCGCCGACGGAAGTCGTGACCACCTCGGGCATCTGTCTTTCCGGAATGAGCGCGCTCAAGTATGCGTTCATGAATGTGGCTCTCGGCCTTGTTTGCAATGCCGTCGCTTCCGGCGCGGATAGGGGTTCGGCTTCCGTGTCCGAGCGCTCCTACAAAGACGTGACGATTCAATATGAGGCATCAGAAGGGAAAGACGGCCTGATACCCTTCGACACGGCATTTTTGAGATGGATGCTCTCTGACGGAGCCGGGGCTGTGTTTCTGACGGGGCAGCGGCCAGGCGATCGGGATTCGTTAAGAATTGACTGGATCGAGCACATGTCGTTTGCGGGGGAACTGGAACCCTGCATGTACCATGGGGCCGCAAAACGACCCGATGGCTCGATGAAATACTGGAGGGAATACGAGTCGTTGGCTGATGCCGTTGCGGACGGGGCTCTTTTCCTCAAACAGGATATCAAACTGCTGAGCCGCGAAATCATCAATGTGGGCGTTCGGAGAGCCCTTACGATGGCAATTAGGAAGCATAACCTCTCCGCATCGCAGATTGATTGGTTTCTTCCGCATCTATCCTCCGAATTCTTCAGAGCGGCATTTTATCAAAGCTTGAAGGAGATCGGCTTCGAGATTCCCGCCGAAAAGTGGTTTACCAATCTTCCCTACAAGGGAAACACGGGGTCTGCGTCAATCTACATAATCATGGAAGAGTTATATCACTCGAACATGCTCAGGAAGGGCCAAAAGATCCTCTGCGTCATCCCGGAAAGCGGCAGATTCTCGATGTGCTATATGATGCTCACCGTAGTTTAGCGCACGCGAAAGAACCAAAAAATGAGGCATGGCGCGCTTTGGCGAGACGCCGCCTTGGGGCTTCGGGTCGTCAACCTCTACGCCGGGTTGGCTGTCTCTCAAGCACTTTAGCCACAGCCCGCGATAGCTGCGTCCTCGTATACGGCTTCATGAGGAATGCGCGCACGCCGGCTGCTTTCGCGGTCTCTTCGTCGACTCCGGGGCTGTAGCCCGTGCACAGGATGACGGGGAGCCGGGGACGTTTCCTGAGGAGCGCCTCCGTCAAGGCAAGGCCCGACATGCCCGGCATAGTGTGGTCGGTAACGACGAGGTCGAAAGAACCGCTTTCGGCAAACGTCAGAAGGGCTTTCTTCGGCTCCGTCTCGGTGGCGACCTCATAGCCGAGCTTGGAGAGGGCGTCCCGGGCGGCACGGACCAGGAGTTCTTCGTCGTCGACGAAGAGGATGCGACCTTTGCCTTTCACTTCTTTCTCCGCCTCTGCCGCGGCACGCTCCTCACGATTTCCAACGAGGGGTAGAAAGGCGGTGAAAGTCGAACCCTTGCCGGGCGCGCTCCTTACCGTCACTACCCCCCGATGCGCCTTCACGATTCCGTAAACCACCGAAAGGCCGAGCCCCGAGCCCCCCTGCGGCGCCTTTGTCGTGAAGAAGGGCTCAAAAATGCGCTCCCGCGTCTTCTCATCCATCCCGTGTCCTGTGTCCCGGACACAGAGGGCGAGATAATCGCCCGGCGGGAGACCGGGTTCTGGCTCCCGGCCGAAAACCGTTTCCTTCAGGGAGATAGTCATGACTCCCCCGCGGGGCATGGCCTGCGCCGCGTTCGTGGAAAGATTGACGAGAACTTGTTGCACCTGGCCGGCATCGCCGTAAATGGAGTCACGGACGGCTGTTGTTTCGACCTTGATGTCGACGGTCGAGGGGATGGTGCTTCGGAGCAGCTTGGCCGTCTCCTCGACGAGGGGGGTGACCGGCATGACCCTCATGTTTCCGGCTGTATTTCGTGAGAAGGCGAGGATCTGACGGACCAGGTCGCGACCTCGCAGCGCCGCGGTGCGGATATTCCGGATATTGTCGAAGATCGACGAACCCTCCGGAATGTCGTCAAGGGCGAGTTCCGAGTTGCCGAGCATGACCGCCAAAAGATTGTTGAAGTCGTGAGCGACGCCGCCTGAGAGGGCGCCCACCGCCTCCAATTTCTGCGCTTCCCGGAGTTGGGCCTCCAGATTCCGCCGTTCCGTAATATCCTGGGCGATGACGAGGATGGAACGGACGGCCGTGCCGGAGTCGATCTCCGGCGCCGCGCGAAAGGAAAGATACTTGCCGACGCCATTGACGTCGATCTCGAATTCCTCGAGCTCGGGCCGACCAGCCGCCACGATTCTTTTCAGGAGGTCCTCCAACCGGTTGGCGGCCTCCGGTGAAAGTCCCATGGCCGCGCACTTCTTTCCGATGACTTCGCCGGGATCGGGCCCGAGCACGTCCCGGACAGCCTTGTTGGCGAAGGTACACCGGAGGGCGAGGTCGAAGCGCATGAGAAGATCCGGTAAATTGTCTACCAGCGACTTCTGCCATGTCCAAAGCCTGCCAAGCATCGTCAAGCTCAGTGCTTCTTCTTCTCTACGCCTGAGCATGACGTCGTTCATTTGCCGGCAGGCTTTGGGTGTGAGCGCGCGGATGGCGGCGGCGCGCAGGTGAGGCTGCAAATGATTCGATATTGTGGTCGCTTTGGCCAGCGATTTCGGAGACCAGTCTGCCCGCAAGTCAACAGTGTCCATTTTTTTCAGCTTCTCGATAATCTGAGATAGATCAGACTCGGTCTGACAGCACGTACACGAATGGATCACTTCCAAAACTTGATTCGCCTCTGATTTCGTCAGCATGGGTGCCTCCTTACCGCTTTCGCGGCCGATGGGGCAGAAGGGCCAAGGTGCAACAAATGCTTAAATCTTGCCCAAAACTAACCTTCGCGTCAACTACCTAAAGGGGTAGGGGGAATCAACCCCGACACAGCGCCGATAGAGGCCTAAGACGGGCGCTCGTTGTGACAAATCATTGGCGGCGCCGCCCTTTCGATTCACAGCGGCGCCTCACATGGGCCGCCTGTCTGCCCGCCCGAGGCCTGACGTAAGAATGCCAACGCGTCATCGACCGAGTAGAAAACGTCGTGCGCGGCAAACAAGTGGCCCGCAAACACCTCCCAGATCTTTATGAGCGCATAATCCCGAGGCGTGGATACAACAACTGCGGCTCTCACTCTGCCGACCGCCTGGCTCCTGGATTCAAGTATCGCGGCCATTGATTCAAGGTCCTCGCGCGACAATTGAGAACAGTCCTGGTCTCTGAAATCAAGAAGGATGGGCATGCCTTTTTGAAACCTTTCATCAACCAGGCCAGCCGCCACGTACTGCCCAAAGTCATCGACTGTCATGGGCCCCTTTGCCGTAACGGCAACAACGCCTTCATAGGTGTCAAAATCAATGGCCCACTTCATTGCAAACCCCTCCTCTTCCAAATATCCCGCAACCTTACCAAGTCCGCAGCATGGTCTGTCGAAGCGGCACTGACGCGACCCTCCAAAATAGCTTTTCGAGGGCAACCCCGAACAGGTAAAATTGGATTGGCAGGACAAAACCCGAGAAACCCTATGGGCTATTTTATGGCATATCCGGTCAGAGCGCAAGGCGTTTCGCGATGCGTTTCCTAGGAATAGTACCAGCAACCGCTGCTATCCCGCGTCAAAAGCTTTCTTCCCGAAGCGGCGCGGCTGCATGTTCTTCTTGACAACTGCCTCTTCATGACGGTAATGATTAACAGACAACTATCCGGATACCAATAAAGGAGGCACGCCGCTATGACCCACAAGCAATTCATGGAATACGTCGACCATTTCAACAACCACAGGTTTGACAAAGTTGTCGGCTACTTCTGTCCGGACGTCACCCTATCGTACCCCGATAACTTTATGGGCCCGCAGATACCGGGAATGACGGGCAACACGCTCCACGGCCCGAAGGAGTTCATAGCCAACTACGAGGCCATTTCCGCTAACATACGCGAAGTTTTGAATGTGGGCGCCTTCCTTTCCAGGGGCAGGCAATTCTGCGTCGAACTTGTTACCGAGTTTGAAGTTTTGCGAACTCCTCCGGCAGGCGCCCCGGGCGCCCAATGGAAAAAGGGCGAGGTTATCATTATGAACCAGATTGTGCTCTACGATCTGGATGAAAATGGCAAGTTTAAGCGCATACGCATCTTTCATCATCGCTATCTCGACCCGAAGGAAGTAAAACAGCAAAAAGCTGTCTGAGATAGCTTGTTGCCAAGGGTCTCGGCCGGGCTCAGGCATTGCTCTGCCCGCCCTTCGACGGATCGGCCCCGAGTACAGGGACAATCCTTTTCCCTGTGCTCGGGGCCGTCCAACCGACAAGAAGACAGAAGAAAAGAAAGATAAGAGGGAGGAAGACCAATGCATGTCCCAAAATGCTATAATGGGGCTTGCGGAAATGGCTATTGCTGCGTCCTCTCTCTTTCGCCCTTTCGGTCCGCTCCTCCGCGCCCGCTTTGTCGGGCGCCCCAACCGTTTCCTCGTCGAGTGCGACTGTGACGGGCATCTGATCCGGGCTTATCTCCCGAACCCCGGAAAGCTGCGGGAGCTTCTGCTTCCTGGCAGCAGCCTCTACCTTTCAGAGGAAGCGGGACGGCGCCGGGCCACGGCGTTTACGGTTGCGGGCGTTGCGGGAGAAGACAGCGATTCCGTCATTATGCTTCATGCCGGAAAGACGAATGCCGCGGCCCGATGGTTTCTCGAAAAGAAGCTCGTTCCCGGTCTTGAGGATGCCAAGGTCGTAAGGCAGGAAGTGACGGTCGGGCGAAGCAGGTTCGACTTTCTGCTCACGGACGGCGAGGGCGATATCTTTCTGGAAGTGAAATCATGCACGCTTGTTGGGGGGAGGGTTGCCATGTTTCCCGATGCGGTTACCGCCTGGGGCGCCCGGCATCTTGAGGAACTCGCCTCGCTCTCCAAAAAAGGAATGAGGACGGCCGTCCTTTTTGTTGTCCACTCGTCGCGGCCGGACACCTTCATGCCCGATTATCATACGGACCTGCATTTTGCCCGCACCCTGCTCGACGTGCGCAATTCCGTTCGGATCATTCCCGTAGCGGTGCGATGGACGGCCGATCTTTCCCTGTCGGACCGCCTTTCCCTTCTCCACGTTCCGTGGTCTTATGTAGAGGAGGAGGCCAATGACAGGGGAAGCTACATTCTCGTGCTCTCTCTGTCCGAAGACCGCCTTCTGGACGTCGGCAAGGCAGGCCGGTTCTTTTTCAAGAAGGGTTTCTATCTCTATGCGGGGTCGGCAATGGCAAATTTGACGGCGCGAATAGAGCGGCATCGGCGGCTGCGCAAGCTGTTTCACTGGCATATCGATTGGTTGAGGTCGGTCGCCGCCTTCCACGCCGTCTTTCCCGTCCGCGCTTCGGCCCGGCTCGAATGCAGCATTGCGCAGGCGCTGGCCGGCGCAACCCCATGGTCGACGCCGGGGTTCGGCTGCTCCGACTGCGGCTGCGACTCGCACCTCTTCGGCAGCCCGGACGATCCCCTTCGCGCTGCCTGGTTCCAGAAGCTTCTCCTCTCCTTCAGAATGGAACGGTATGACGGACCGGGGGAAGCCCAATGCTGAGACTGATCGAATTTCTGGGCATCGTTGCTTTTTGCCTCTCGGGCTTGATCGAGGCGCGTCGGGCGAAGATGGATTTTGTGGGCGCCTACGCAACGGCCTTTCTGACCGCCCTCGGAGGCGGCACGCTTCGGGACCTTTTGCTCGGCAGACAGCCCTACTGGGTGACCCACCAGGAATATCCCCTGACGATCCTGGCCCTCGTCGTCGGCGCGCTCGTCGTATTCCGGCTTTGGAAGGGGAAAATCGTCCTTACGGAACAGACGATCATGATCCCCGACGGTCTCGGCCTGGGCCTTTTCAGCGCGAGCGGTACGGCCTCGGCCTTCGCCATGGGGCTTTCGCCCTTCATCTGCGTGCTCATGGGAGTCATCACGGCAACTTTCGGCGGAGTGCTCCGGGACATAGCCTGCAATAAAGTGCCGGCAATTTTCAGGCGCACCGAGCTTTACGCGACCTGTTCCCTTTTTGCCGCCGCAGCCTATTGGGGCGGCCGAATGCTGGGGGTCGACCATGCGCTCTCCGCCACGGCGAGCATCATAATCGCCCTGTCCCTGCGAATTCTGGCGACGAGGTTCCACCTGCGCCTTCCGATGTAGTCGTTTCTTCCCGAGAGCCCGGTTTTAACAAAAGAGACCGTTATCCGATAATCAGACTAGTTGGGAGAGAGCCCCTGCACTTCCAGGACTGCTCCTCGCCGGTCTCACTAACGACCCTGAGAAGGAGACGCTATGTTTGCACACCTGAAGATTGGTACGAAGCTGGCATGCTTTACCGCGCTGGTCGTTGTTGTATCGGTGTCTGTCACGACGTTTGCCACGCTCAGCCTTTTGAGAAGCGACCTCGAGAAGCAGGCTGCTTCGGCACTTGAGTCCCGGCTCAACCTGTTTCGGGACTGTCTGCAAGTCAAGGGCAATTCGGCAACCGACGCTTTCAGGATCGAAGACGGAAAGCTCATGATCGGTTCATACGCGGCCAACGGAAACTACGAGATTGTCGACAAAATAAAGAGAATTTTCGGCGGTTCGGCAACGGTTTTCATGAAGGACGAGCGAGTGTCGACGAACGTTCTCACTGGCGACGGCGCCAGGGCCGTGGGAACCAAACTGCAGGGTCCGGCTTATGACGCCCTATTTAATGTCGGGAAGTCCTATCGGGGCGAGGCGTCGATCCTGGGCCAACGCTGCGTCACCGCCTATGATCCCATCAAGAACGAAAAAGGAGAGGTGATCGGCGCCCTTTACGTGGGGGTCCCGAAAGCGGAGTTCTTCCGGGCCTACGACTGGATCGCCTTTGTTGTGGCCGCCGTCGCCTTCTGCCTCGTCGGCGTCATTACCCTCGTGGTTTTCTTCTATGCAAAGAAGGCGACGCAGCCGTTGGTGGAAGGGGTCGAGACGGCGAACCGGCTCGCCGACGGCGACCTGACGACGGTCATCGATGTCAAGGGACATGATGAGCTGGGACAGCTCTTCGCTTCAATGAAACACATGATCGAGCGGTGGAGGGAAGTGGTCGGGGATCTCGACAAGGCCTCGGAAAATGTGGCCTCCGCAAGCGCTCAGCTCAGCGCTGGCGCCGAGCAGATATCGAGAGGCGCCGCTGCCGAGGCCGAGCGGACATCCCAGGTGGCGTCCGCTTCCGAGGAATTGTCCCAGACCATCGGCGAAATAGCCCGCAATACGACGAGCATCGCCGCTTCTGCGACAGAGACGGCGCGAGTCGCCAAAGACGGCGAGCGCGTGGTGGGCAAGAGCGTTGAGGAGGTTCAGGAGATATCCCTGGTTGTGGAAAAGAGTGCGAACATGGTTCAGTCTCTTGGTCAGCGGTCGTCCCAGATCGGCACGATCGTCGGGGTGATCAACGACATCGCGGACCAGACCAATCTGTTGGCCCTCAACGCGGCGATTGAGGCGGCCAGGGCCGGCGAGCAGGGGCGGGGATTCGCGGTGGTGGCCGACGAGGTGCGCAGCCTTGCTGAAAGAACCGCACGGGCGACCACGGAAATTGGAGCGATGATTACGGCAATTCAAAACGAGGTTCAGGATGCGGCCGAGTCGATGAAAGAAGCGAGGGATAGAGTGGACAGCGGCGTGCGGCTTTCAGGGGAAGCAGGCGATGCGCTCAAAAAGATCATCGATGCGACCTCCGGGCTTCAGGACATGGTGCAGCAGATAGCGTCGGCTGCTACGGAGATGGCTGAGACCTCTGAAACCATAACGAGGGACGTGGGGCACATCGCGGCAACGTCGCAGGAAGTGTCGGCAAGCTCCGACCAGACGAAGCAGGCCGCGGTTCTCCTTCGGGACATGTCGAAGACGCTCCAGGCCACGGCAGGCCGGTTCCGACTAGTCTAGTCCGCGCGAGGTTGCATTCACCCCGTCCATGCGGGTTTCCCTGTCTGACCTTTGACGGGCCCGGACGGTACGATGACGTTTTGTCTGCGATCCGAAGCCCTCGGATGGAAGCTGCTTCCCCTGAAACAAAGCGTACGATCGCCGAATCTCCTTCGGGCATTCTTTTTGCACCGTCAGTCTCTGTCCCGGGGAAAGCAGGCGAGACACTGGAGGCGCGGGGCTTGTCCCGGCGCCCTTGAAGAGGCAAAAGTTGGTTAAGGAGTGGTCATGAGGAGAGTTTCTGTTGTCTGGTCGTTATTCCTGGTTCTTGCCCTTGCGACGCTCGCAGGGTGCACGGGTGGGTCGGATTCGGACCCGATCGCTCCCCTGAGCGCCGCCAACGTCAATCTGGTCTTCGTGGTAAGCCCGGATTTGGCCTACCACGCTTACGGCGACGTCGACTCGACCACCGCAAACCTCACCAACCAGGGTTTGCAACGCTCCCTCCGCCTGGCTACCTATCTCAAACAGCAGGTGTTGGGGGGAAGCAACGTCACGGTCATTGCCGCCCTCGAACCGATGACTCATTTGCAGACTGCGAATAATTACCCTGACATGACGGCAATAGGGTACATCCAGCAGTTCGCCCTTCTCAACCAGACCACGCTGATAGGCATTACCGCCAACAGCTACCCGATCGCGACGTCCTATGGGTCCGGATCCGTGCCGAGCGGAGTCGCGACGCCGTCTACCTACCTCTCCATTTGCCAGGGCCTGGATTTCTCCGACGCGGCAGGCAACAACATTGCCCTGGCGACGCGGATCATCAACGCAAACGTCCCGGGCTTTTACGTCTTTTCGGCGCCCTGGGAGACCATCAGCACCCTGATGGCAACTATCAACCGGACCAAAAGCTATAACTTGAGTGTTCCGACGAACTTCATCAGCCCGAACTATGTCTATGCGATTTCCATCACGCCATCGGGGGGCGTCACCTTTGCTGCCTATAACAGCAACGTATCCGCGCCTTCCACGTACCCCGTGCTGCCGTCTCCCGTCGGCAGCGCTTCATGCAACGTGAATCAGACGTATTTCAACCTCACCAACCAAAGCCTTGGCGGATCGGCCCCGGCGAACGCCAACAAGAACGAAACGGTTTATCTGATGCGGCACGCGGAAGCGCATCCCGGATCGCCCTACTGGGACGACGGCAACTATGTGGGCCCGGGGCAGTGGCGCGCGCTGGCCCTTCCATCCGCTTTGCAGGGCAAGATCAGTCCCGACGTGGTCTATTCCATCGACCCGGCGCAGCCGTACACCGTGCAAAATATCGGCATATTCTCCTACATCAGGCCTTCATTGACGGTGCTGCCCTATGTAATCGCCAATAATCTGCCCTATAACCTGGTCGCGAGTTTCTTGCTGGGGAATGCGACCGATACGGGCGTCGCCCAAGCCACCAGCAACTTCTTCTTCGCCGGGGGGACGTTCTCCAATAAGACCGTACTGCTGGCGTGGGAGCACGATCACTTTCCACCTCTGGTAACGGCGCTCTTCGGGACGTACGGCGTCACGCTCGGCAATCAGACCCCATCGTGGCCGGATACCGACTACGACACCATATGGAGAGTGCGTCTCGACGGCCAGGGCAATGTCACGGTGGACAACGCCTTGTGCGAAGGCATCGATTCGAGCAGCCTGCCGGCGGCCCCGCCGCAGTTTTAGAGCACGCCCTCCTTCCGAATGTTCCGCCGTTTGCGGCTCTTCCCGAAAGCGGCGAGCGGCCTGCTTTTGTACAACAATGCTTTATCTTCTCATTACTGTTTGCTATAATAAACGGAATTGCTGTTCTGAGACAACCTGTTTGACGCGCGCCCCATCAGCCCAGAGGTCATCATTCGAGAAGGGGAGGTCACATGACCGAGAACGGCTTCAAGAAACGCGCTGCCCTCCTGAACAACGCCGAGAAAACCCGGAAAAGAACTATCGAGGAACTGGAAAAGCGGGTCGCCGAACTGGTGGAGATCAACGGGAACCTCTGGCAGGAGATCGACGGGCTTCACGCATTCCGGAGGCTGTACGAGGCACTGGAACAACGCGAACAGGAAAGGACCGTGGAGCTGGAGGAATCGAAGCAAAGATATCTGGACCTGACCCAGCTTTTGCCCGAATCCGTGTTCGAGATGGATCGGGAGGGATACATTACTTATGGCAACCGCAGCGCAGTTGAAAGCTTCGGTTATGCGACGGAGAATACGTACGGCCGCTTGCATATCCGGGACATAGTGGCACAGGAGGACTACGAGAGGGTCGCTGAAAAAGTCGCCGGTATCCTTGCCGGAAAAGGACCGGATCGCGGAGAGTTCCGGGTCAGGCGCAAGGACGGCAGTCAATTCGAGGCCCTGCTGAAGGCGAACAGCATCGAGCATCAGGGGGCGATAATCGGCCTCCGCGGCGTTGCGACCGATCTTACCGAATCGCGCAGAGCCGAAGCAGAAAGGACCGCTCTCGAGCAACAACTCAGGCAAACCCAGAAAATGGAGGCCCTCGGGACCCTTGCCGGAGGCATCGCCCATGACTTCAACAACATGCTCGCCGTCATCATCGGCAGCGCGGAGCTTGCCCTCGACGACGTCCAGGACGAAGCTCCCCGCCGGTGTCTTTCTCAAATACTCCACGCCTCGCAACGGTCCCGCGATCTGGTGAAGCAGATCCTGACGTTTAGCAGAAAGCGGAGTGGACAGGCGAACCCTGTGGAAATCGTTCCCCTGTTAACAGAAACAGGCGATCTGCTCCGGGCGTCGCTGCCGACCACTGTGCGCATGGAGTTGAAAAACCGGGTGAAGCCGAATACTATGGCCGTCATCGAACCCTCCCAGTTTCAGCAACTGATCGTGAACCTGGTCAATAATGCCGCGTACGCCATGCGGGATACGGGAGGAAAACTCTCTATCGCCTTGTCCGCGGCGATTGCGCCGGACCGTGAATTTGACGAGGTCCTCAAACCGGGTCGCTATGTGAAACTGACGGTGAAAGACACGGGCGCGGGCATGACCCCCGAAGTTCAGACCCGAATCTACGAGCCTTTCTTCACGACAAAAGGACAAAGCCTGGGAACCGGCATGGGTCTCGCCATGGTCTACGGCATCGTGCAAAGCTGCGGCGGGGCCATCAAGGCGGAAAGCGAAGTCGGCAAGGGATCGAAGTTCACGGTTCTTCTCCCCCGGGCCGATGGCTCCGCTGTGCCGAAAGCCCCACTGTCAGAGCAAGCAGTCATCTGTTCGAGAAACGAATCGATCCTTTTTGTCGATGACGAGCCGGCTATCGTGGAGACGGCAAAGGCAATGCTCGAACGGATAGGATGCCGAATAACGGCCCTCACCGATGCCTCGCAGGCCCTGAGAGTTTTCATGCGGAACCCGCGCGCTTTCGATCTCGTCATCACTGACCAGACCATGCCGAAGATGACGGGAATTGCCTTGGCAAAGAGAATCCTGGCGAAAAGAAAGGAAGTGCCGATTATCCTTTGTACAGGGTACAGCGAAACGGTTTCCGCCGAAAAGGCAAAAGAAGCGGGCATATGCGAATTTATCATGAAGCCCATTGCCAAGAAGGAGATGGAACAGGCAATCCGCAGGGCGTTGAAGCAAAATGGAACATGAGATATCGGACTGAGCAATAGAAACGCCGGCCGGGAAAATGCGACCCGCGTCCGGAAACCGGCGAATCAGAGGAGGATAGGTCATGAAGATAATGAAAATTGACGGTACGCCAAAAACGCCGGTGACTGCGCCGTTGTTTACAGGGCCGGTGACGATGCAGTCGCTGGTGGACAAAGACCTGAGCAAAAGATTTCATATTCAGCAGGTTAATTTCGGGAAAAGCGTCAGAAACAAGTTCCATGCGCACAATATCGAACAAGTGTTGATCGTCACCGAAGGAAAAGGAATCGTCGCCACTGAACATGAAGAAACCGCGGTAGGCCCCGGGGACGTCATCTTTATTCCGGCCGGAGAGAAGCACTGGCACGGCGCGGCTGAAGGTCGCACGTTCTCCCACCTCTACGTTATGTCTCCGGAAAGCGAGACGACGCAGCTAGAAGATTGATTTCAGGAATCGAACCGGTTTCCCAGTAGGCCGCGAAGAAAAGGCGAACCGGAGAGCATGTTCCGGAGGTCTTCCTCGTCGGTTGCCGGAACTTTAGGGTTGCGCCGGATGAAGGCGGCGGCGAACAGGCCGCTGCCTACCCCTGCGGGATTGCCCTGGCTGTCGCAGACCTGGACCCCTGTCGGGCCGCAACTGGGCGAGCGCGTCTTGAAGATGAACCCCGCGAGGTTCTCCCGGGCCAGGCTGTTCAACCGGTCTTCCACCCACCGGCGCACCGCCTCCGTATGGTCTACTCCGGTCTCGACGGTCACGAGCCGGGGCGACAGGGGGTCGCCGACAAGGCGAAGCATCTCTCTGGGGACGGGAAACCCGTATTCGACTTCCGGACAAATAGGGACATATTCGAAGAACCTGGCGAGCGTTTCCGTGAGATAAGGATCCCGCTTGTCCCGGCCGTCGTACCGCACCCTTTGACCGAGAAGGCAGGCGCTGACGCCGATCCTGATCCGCCTCACGGTTTGTCCGGCCGGTAGCGCCGCAGCATGAGGGAAAGGGAGACCACGGTGACGGAACTCATGGCCATGGCGAGACCCGCCCATTCGGGTTTCAGGGTAACGTGAAAAAAGGGATAGAGGACGCCCGAAGCGACGGGGATCAGGGCCGCGTTGTAAGCGAAGGCCCAGAAGATGTTCTGCTTGATGCGGGCCATTACCTTTCTGCTCAGCTTGATTCCCGCCACCGCGTCCCTCAGGTCGTCCCGGATGAGGACCATCTCGCCGCTCTCGATGGCAACGTCCGTGCCGCTTCCGATGGCAATGCCCACGTCCGCCCGCGCCAATGCGGGTGCGTCGTTGATGCCGTCGCCCACAAAGGCGACGACTTCGCCCGCCTCCTGGAGCCTTTGCACGGCCCCGGCCTTCTCCTGGGGCAGCACTCCGGCGAGCACCTCATCGATGCCCGCCTGCCGGGCGACGGCGCGGGCCGTTCGCTCGTTGTCGCCGGTGATCATGACCACCCTCATGCCGAGCTTCCTGAAACCCTTGATCGCGTCAGGCGTCGTCTCCTTGAGGGCGTCGGCGATAGCGATGAGACCCATGATCTTTTTTTCGAGGGCTGCGAGGACGACCGTTTTCCCCTCGCTCTCCAAGGCAGAAGTCAGCTCCTCCACGCGATCAGGCAGCTTCATGCCGCGTTCTTCAAAGAAGGCCCTGCTCCCCACGGACGCAAGTTGTCCGTCAATGCGGGCGAGCACGCCCTTGCCCCCAATAGTGTCGAAGCCGGCGCTCACCGGTATGGCGATCCCTCGCTCCTGCGCTTTGGCGACGATAGCCGCGCCAAGGGGATGCTGAGAGTATTTTTCCGCCGAAGCCGCAAGACCGAGCAGGCTGTCTTCGGCGGCGCCGAAGGGGATGATGTCGGTCACCTCCGGCTTTCCCCTCGTGAGGGTGCCCGTCTTGTCGCAGGCCGCTACAGTGAGTTTCTCCGACCGTTCCAGCACTTCGCCGTTCCTGATAAGGATGCCGAGCTCGGCGCCTCGGCCGACGCCAACGGTGACCGCCGTCGGCGTTGCGAGGCCGAGAGCGCAGGGGCAGGCGATCACGAGAATGGAGATGAGCGCCGTCATGGCGAAGAGCAGCCCCGCGCCGAGGATGAAATACCACAGGCAGAACGCAAGAATCGCTATCCCGAGGACGATGGGGATGAAATAGGCGACTGCCCTGTCCGCTATTCTCTGGACGGGCGGTTTCGATCCCTGGGCTTCCTCGACAAGCCGCACGATCTGGGCGAGCACGGTCTCCCTGCCCACCTTTCGCGCGATCAGGGTAAGCACCCCGTTCTGGTTGAGCGTTCCCCCCACGATGTTCGTTCCCGGTTCCTTGAACACGGGGAGGGGCTCTCCGGTGATCATCGATTCGTCCACGTAGCTCGTCCCGGCCGACACTTCCCCGTCGACCGGCGCTTTTTGGCCGGGCTTTACGATCACGGCATCCCCGATCTGCACGTCCCGGGCAGGTATTTCGATTTCCTTTCCGTCTCTCAGCACCAGGGCTGTTTTCGGCTGCAAGCCCATGAGCTTCTTGATCGCTTCGCCCGTCTTTCCCTTTGCGCGGGCCTCCAGATAGCGCCCCATGGAGAGAAAGGCGGCGAGAAGGACGGCGCTGTCATAAAAGAGGAATTCCCGCGAAAGGAAGATGCGGAAGGTCCCGAGGAGACTTGCCGCAAAGGAGACCCCGATGCCCATGGCGTACATCACGTCCATGTTGAGGCTTCGATTCCTGACGGCCCGCCAGGCGGCGGAGAAGATCGGACGGCTTATGTAGACAAAGACAGGCGTGGCGACGACGAACATGACGTACGGCAGAACGCCGTGCATCGCCATGGGGAGGAACATGAGGATCATCAGGGGGATGCCGACGATAAAGCCGACGACGACCCGGTTCCGTTTATCACGAAGATCCTTCGCGCGGGCTTCGGCTTCCCGGTCTTCCGTGTCTTCGCCGTCGGCGCCGAGGTACTGATAGCCCGCCCTCTCGATCGCCGCTGCTATGTCGGAAGGGGAGACGAGGCCGGGATCGTACGTCACCTGAGCTTTTTCGGCTCCCAGGTTAACCGAGACGGCGCTGACGCCGTTGAGCCCGGAAACGGCCTTTTCAACAGCCCCGGCGCACATGACGCAGGTCATGCCCCCGATCTTGATCTGTTTCTTTTCTTCCGCTGCCGTTGGCATCTGCGGCAGATTCGCTTTTCGCTTTTCGCTTTTCGCGTTCCCCTGTTTCTTTTCTTCCATCTCGTGCCCGTCAGTAGCCATATGAATTATGTTATCATATACTATGGCAGTTAACATGGGTCAAGAGCGCGGGCGACTGTTCTGCATGAAGTACGAAAGGGAAGTCGATACGGAGCAGGACCCGTGTCCCCACCCGGCCGACTATTGCCGGTATAGAGAACAGTGCGTTATCAATAGACTTTGCGCGGAGAATAGGGAGTGCAGGGAGAGAAGGAAGGCTGAACGAGAAAAGGCCTAGAACAAGCTGAGCCCGACGGCTTTGGCTTATGCTAAAGCTTTGCACGTAATCACCGAAAAAAGGAGCAATTATGTTTGAGGCAACAGAGAAAGCAGTGGTGACCCTTTCGGGGTACATGAAGGAACGGAACCTGACATCGTCTATCAGGATCACCCTGTCCGGCGGCTGATCCGGGCCCTCCCTGGGCTTGGCTCTGGATGAGCCGAAAATGACGGATGAGCGTTTTGACCGTGACGGGGTGACCTTTGTGATCGATAAGGAGCTTTACGAGGAGAGCAAACCGATCACGATCGACTACGTGGAGACGCCTGAGGGCAGCGGATTCATGATTCAATCGGCCCTCGCCGAGAAGAGCGGCGGTTGCGGAGACTGTAGTTGCTAAAACGCGCGCGACGGGAAAGGCCCTGAGCCGGGCAGATGCCCGGGCCTCCAGGGTCTTGCCTCGTCGCGAGTGCTTGACAGGCGCTTCTCCTGGACCTATTTTCGAAAAGGAGAAGCGCTCGGAAGAAGACCTGGCGAAAAAAGGCTATGGGGAATATGTCAAACTCTTCGAAAAGCCCTAAATGACCAGCCCGCGGACCAACAACCCCGTCTATACTTTCCTTCCCCTCGAGGTGGAAGGGTTCGATTCGCTTGCCGAGCTTGCGCTCAACATGCGCTGGTACTGGCACCATTCGGCCGATGAGCTGTGGAGGCAGCTCGACCCTGCTCTGTGGGATTTCACCTATAATCCCTGGGTCGTCCTGCAAACGATGTCGCGCGACCGGCTCCGTCAGGTGCTCTCGGATGCTTCATTCCGACGGCGCGTGGAGGAGCTTTTGCAAGCCGGGCGGCAAGAGGCGGCGGAGCCCGCCTGGTACCAGCTCGCTCATGGGGAAAGCCCGCTGAAATCAGTTGCATATTTCAGCATGGAGTTCATGCTGAGTGAAGCACTCCCCATTTATTCGGGAGGGCTCGGCAACGTCGCGGGCGACCAGCTCAAGACCGCGAGCGATCTCGGCCTTCCCGTTGTTGCCATAGGGTTGCTCTACCAGCAGGGCTATTTCCGCCAGGTCATCGACAGGGAGGGCGCGCAGCAGGCCCTCTTTCCTTACAACGATCCCGGCCAATTGCCGATCTCGCCCTTGCGGGAGCCCGATGGGGAATGGCTGCGGCTGGAAATCAGGCTTCCCGGCTATCCGCTCTGGCTGCGCGCCTGGCGCGTCCAGGTGGGGCGTCTGGAGCTTTATCTCCTCGACAGCAACGATCCGGCAAATTTCCCGGCCTACCGGGGCATCACGAGCGAGCTCTACGGGGGCGGACCGGAGCTTCGCCTCCAGCAGGAACTGGTGCTCGGCATCGGCGGGTGGCGCCTGCTCGAGCACTTGGGCATGAAGCCGGATGTTTGCCATCTGAACGAAGGGCATGCGGCGTTCGCCGTATTGGAGCGCGCCCGGTCTTTCATGGCGGAGACAGGGCAGCCTTTCGACGTGGCCCTGACCTGCACGAGGGCCGGCAACCTTTTTACCACCCATACGCCCGTGGAAGCGGGGTTCGACCGGTTTGCGCCTTCACTCATCGCGCAATATCTCACGGGCTATGCACGGGAGGGGCTCGCCATTTCACTCAAGGAGCTGCTCGCTCTCGGCCGGCGCAACCCTGACGACCGCGCCGAGCCGTTCAACACTGCCTACCTCGCCATGAGGGGCAGCGGCGCCGCCAATGGAGTAAGTAGGCTGCACGGCAAAGTGAGCCGTCGCCTTTTCCAGCCTTTGTTTCCCCGATGGCCCGAAGACGAAGTGCCGATCGGCCATATCACAAACGGCGTCCACATGCCGAGCTGGGATTCAGCCGAGTCGGACGCGCTGTGGGAAGACGTGTGCGGAAAGGAACGTTGGAGCGGGAGCGAGGAGGAGCTGGAGGAGCATATGCGGTCGATCTCCGACTGTCGACTGTGGGAGTATCGCACGGCGGCGCGCAGTTCGCTCGTTGCCTTCGTACGGGAGCGACTGCTGGTCGATCTGGCCGCGTCGGGTCAATCGTCCGGAGCGGAGGAAGCGGCATACGGCTTCGATGCGAACGCCCTTACCCTTGGCTTTGCCCGCCGCTTTGCCACCTACAAGCGGCCGAACCTGCTGCTGCACGACCCGGAGCGCTTGTTGCGCCTGCTTTCGAACCCCGAGCGGCCGGTGCAGCTTCTCGTTGCCGGCAAGGCCCATCCGGAAGACAAGGCCGGTCAGGCGATGATCCAGCAGTGGAACCGCTTTGTCCGGTTGCCCGAAGTGCGAAAGCACGCGGCATTCCTCAACGATTACGATATGTTGCTGACGTCGCGTCTGGTTCAGGGCGTCGATGTGTGGATCAATACGCCGCGCCGTCCCTGGGAAGCCTGCGGTACGAGCGGCATGAAGGTGCTCGTGAACGGAGGCATCAACCTTTCCGAGCTTGACGGCTGGTGGGCCGAAGCATACAGGCCGGAAGCAGGGTGGGCATTGGGCGACGGAAAGGAGCATGACGACGACCCGGCATGGGATGCCGCCGAGGCGGAGGCTCTTTACAAACTGCTCGAGGACGAAGTGATTCCCGAGTTTTATACCCGCGACAGCGACGGAGTGCCCGCGGCCTGGGTTCGGCGCATGCGGGAGAGCATGTCTCTGCTTACTCCGCAGTATTCGGGGAACCGTTCCGTCCGCGAGTACGTGGAGACGTACTATATTCCCCTTGCTGCCGCCTACAGGGCGCGCGCGGCGGACTCAGGCGCCGCCGGAGCGGGGATCGTGAGCTGGCGGCGCGACCTCGAGCGGAAGTGGGCAAACATACGCTTCGGCGAGATAAAGGCGGCGAGCAGCGCCGAAGGCCATTTGTTCGAGGCCCAGATATATCTTAACGGCATCGATGCCGGCGGCGTTCGGGTGGCTCTCTATGCGCAGGCCACCGACGCCGCTCCTTGCGAAGACCGGGAGATGACGCCCGGCCGGAAACTGGTGGGCGCCGAGAACGGCTTTGTCTATACCGCGACCGCGCCCGGCGACCGGCCCGCGTCCGACTACACGGTGCGGATAGTTCCTCGCTATGAAGGCGTGGCGACGCCTATGGAAGTGTCGCGGATACTGTGGCAGCGGTGAGGAGAAAGAAGATGAGAGGCAAGCGAGTTGTTTTTTCCGGTGAAAGGGGAGGGGCGCAAAGACCGGCGGATTGGCCGGCGCGTCTGTTCATCCTCCTCTTGTTCTTGTTTTTGCCGCTTGGGTCCGTCTGGGCCGCTCAGGAAAGCAAGGCTGCGGACGATTCGGCCGGCGCTTACGGAAACGTGGCCGAACCGGCAACGGGAAGCGAGAACGCCGCGGAATATGGCAACGTTACGGAATCGGAAGCCGGAAGCCAGGGCTCGTCGGAATACGGAAACGTGACCTCTGCGGAAGTGACGCCCGAAGGACCGAAGATTGCCGATCCGCTCCAACCCTTCAACAGGGCGATGTATCATTTCAATGACAAGATGTACTTTTGGGTGTTCGAACCGGTGGCGAAAGTCTACAAGTGGGCCCTGCCGGAAGGCATCAGGGGCATCATGGCAAACTTTTACCGCAACGTGAGAGCGCCCGTGCGCATCGTGAACAATCTGCTGCAAGGGAAGCCGAAATACGCTGGAATCGAGTTGGGAAAGTTTCTTATCAACTCAACGATGGGCGTGGGCGGTCTGAAGGATTGTGCGACGGAGTGCTTCGGCATCAAAGGACGCAACGCCGAGTTCGGCCAGACCCTGGGCAAGTACGGAGTCGGCTTCGGCTTTTATATTGTCTGGCCTTTTCTTGGACCCTCGTGTCCTCGGGACACGGTTGGATGGGTGGCGAACGAAGAGCTGACGCCTACGACGTATCTCTCTTCTAACTGGATCAGCCCGATAACCGTAGGGCTATACGTACACGAGGAGATCAACGATCTCTCTTTCCACATAGGAGATTACGAAGCTCTCAAGGCGGCGGCAATCGACCCCTACGTCGCAATCCGCGATGCCTACGTGCAGCACCGGACAAAGGTGATTAACGAATAGACCGGCTTCATGCAGGAACGGGACGGGACGTTTCCGGATACGAGACGGCCGGGCTGCGAGCTGCCAGATTGCGGTGACACTCCTCTGTTTCTGGAGGTGTGTCCCCGATCCAACTTTAGTACCGCTGGCCGCCTCTTCCGCCAAACGAGCCGCGACCTCCCCCCTTGTCTCCGCGGGGTTTGGCTTCGTTCACGGAAAGCGCCCGACGATGCAATTCCTTCCCGTTGAGGGCGCTGATGGCAGCTTGAGCCGCTGAGGCGTCGGCCATTTCCACGAACCCGAACCCCTTCGACTGGTTGCTGTACTGGTCCTTGATGATGTGTACCGAGTCGACCTGCCCGTAGGCTTCAAAAAGCTCCTTTAACTCCTCTTCGGTCGTGCTGTATGGCAGGTTGCCGACGTAAATGTTCACTTGTGACCCTCCTCGGTCATGAAAATGGCGAAGATCGAAGATCTCCCTATGTCAATTCGCTTCTTCTTTCCCGGCTTCGTTGCTCGGCTGCTCGTTCGCCTGCTGCTCATCTGTCTGCTGCTCATCCTCGGCCGGCTCTTTCGGAGCGTTGCTTTTACCGTGCCGTCGCGCCATCTTCTCCAGAGCCTCGTCTTTTCGCTTCATTTCTTTTTGGCGCTTCAAGAAGCTGTGCTGACTTCGCCTTGCCATGCCATTTCTCCTTGTCTGTGACGGGGTTGCTGCCGACTGAAAGACGCAGGTTCCGCTCTATGAAAGAGCGTTCCGAATTCGTTTTCCGCTCCTAAACGTCGGAAGAAACTGAAGAACCCCCTCTACATTATGTTATTTTTTGATTATGGACCATATAGGGCTTTTTGTCAAGAAAGAAGGGGCCGGAGTTTGCGTCAGGGAAGCTCGCCAAGCCTTCTCCTTGCTTCCTTGAGCAGCTCGATGGCTTCTGCGGCTTGTTCGCCGGTAATGGAGACTCCGGCCGGGGTAGCGATAAGCTCGCCGTCTTCCCCGGTCTGGTGCACTCTGAAGTCTATCAATTTCGTACCCTTCACGTCCTTCAACGTGATCAGCAACTTTTGCCTGCGCTTGTCATTGATCTTCCCGATTAGCAATAGAACCTCCTTTTAATGCGATGCCGCGCTCTGCCGGTTCAGACCGCGGTGAGCGTCGGTTTTCGCTGACGCCTGTTCTTCATGCGATCCGGCATTTGCTTGCGAATTGCGACGTTTTTCTCATTCATGCCCGTTGCCCCAGGCCTGAGACTTCCCGATTTGCATGTGTTCTTTAGCTCAAACGAGCGTCCTCACGGAAAACAGCGAAAAGAAGAGGCTGAAACAGGCGTGCTGAATGTATAATAACACATCGGAGAAAGGATTGCCACCCCTGTTTCTTCCCGGAACCGCCCTGGAAAATTCGAGCTGCCCCTTTTGCAAATTTGGCTTGACTTCGCGATAAATCTATACTATCCTGCTTCACAGAAGTTTACGTTTTTGCCGTATTGAAAGCCGCAAAGACCAGTTAAGCTTTGCGGTCTTTTTTTATCGCGCTTTCGTAACCTTTCAACACTATGAGAGGAGGATTTGTCTTTGATGAAAGGAACGGTCAAGTGGTTTAACGAGTCCAAGGGCTTCGGATTCATCACCGGAGAAGACGGCGAGGATGTGTTTGTTCATCATACGTCGATCTCCGGCAACGGATTCAAATCGTTGTCGGAAGGCCAGTCGGTCAGCTTTGACGTCGAGAAGACGCCGAAGGGCCCTCGGGCGGCGAATGTAGTCAAACTCTAATGCAATAGGGCCGCCTTTCGGCGGCCCTTCTTTTTCCCCACTCCAGAAAAAGGACGTTCGTACTTAAAAGAGCGGCTTGAACCCTAATTGGCGGGCGATGATGACGTTCATGATCTCCGTCGTCCCGGCGAATATGGGCATTACCCGTACGTCCTGATAGAGGCGGCAAATGCGGTATTCCGCCATGTAGCCATAGCCGCCGTGGATCTGGACTGCCTTGTATGCGACCCGGTTGGCCATCTCGGCTATCCACGCCTTTGCCATCGACACCTTCATCGTAATGTCCTCGCCCCGGACGAACTCCTCGACGCAGGACTGGAAGAAGGTGCGCCCGATCTCCACTTCGGTCGCCATTTCCGCGAGCATGAAAGAGATATGCTCGAAGTTGCCGATAGGCTTGCCGAAGGCTTCTCTAACCTTCGCATAGTTGAGGGCCTCCTTGAGGCATTCCTCGGCGTAGGTTTGACACTTCATGGTCACTTCGAGCCTCTCATGGTTCATCCTCTGCATGGCGTACTTGAAGCCCATGCCTTCCTCGCCCAGGAGATTTCCGACGGGAACCCTGCAAGTCCTCGAAGAAGAGCTCCGTCGTGTCGAGCCCGTGGCGGCCCATCTTCTCAAGCTGGCGGCGCTTGACGTACTGGAGACTGTCTCCCTCCACAACGATCAGGCTGAATTTCTTCGCGGAAGGGTTGTCCGGCGACTCCACCTTGCACATGACCACCATAATATCCGCGAACGTGCCGTTGGTGATGAAGGTCTTCTGGCCGTTCAGTATGTAGCTGTCGCCGTCGCGCACCGCCTTTGTTCTGATGGATGCCGCATCCGATCCCGCGTTCGGCTCGGTCATGCACAGACAGGCGACTGCTTCTCCCGTGGTGGTTTTAAGAAGGAGCTTTTCCTTGATCGCTTCAGAACCGTAATTGTAGATATAGGGCACCGCGGTGTTTGAATGGTTGCCATGCCCGATGCACATGGCGTCGCCCCTGATGAGTTCCTGGTCGATGATGTAGCAGTACTTGAAGTTGACGCCGGACCCCCCGTACTCTTCGGGAAGCCACGGGCAAAGCAGGCCCTGCTTGCCCATTTTCAGCCATATCTCGCGGGGAACGGCCCTGTTCCTGTCCCATTCCTCACGATGGGGCGTCAGCTCCTTGGCGACGAATTTCCGCACGGCAAGCCTAAAATCATGTTCTTCTTGAGTGTCTTCAAACACCGGCATGGATCTATCCTCCTCGAAAGATTAATTTGTCAGCCAATAATCGGTCCGGATAATTACTTGACTGCCCCGGCAGCGCCGCACTAGGTTTTATATACAAAACCGTGTTTCAACATACAAAAGCGACTTACACGGTACCATTCCAGAATTTGCCTTGTCAAGGGAAAAGCTTTTTGTTTCCGCCCTTCACGGGGAATTGTGCGGCCGGGTTGCGACGCCGCTGGTGCGAACGACTCTTGACACATCGGCCCCGCGAAGGTAACATAGGTGACCGCAGGACTCCACGCAGAGATGCCCGACCGAGGCATGCGAGACGCACTGCCGATACGTCAGGGCTCCCCGCCCATGCACTTTCAGTCACGGGAGGCTTATCGCTGATGCAGGCAAAGTCGCGGCGAGCAAAGACGCACGAAATGCGTGTTGTTCGCGCGGCGATCGATCCGCAGCCGCCCCTGTTTCTCAATCGAACGGACAACAGCGTACGGCCGCGTCGGTCGGCCGGGACGTTGCAACGGAAGACCATAAGGAGGAACAAGTTATGTACGGATTGACCAAGGAGCAAGAGGACATAAGGCGGGCGGCGCGCGAGTTCGCCGAGAAGGAGTTTCAGGACATCGCCCGGGATATGGACGACCGCGAGGAGTTTGACGAACGGGTCTGGAAAAAGGCGGCGGAGCTTGGATTTCTTGGCGTTTTCGTCGAAGAAAAGTACGGAGGGGCAGGCCTGGGCTTTCTCGAACAGTGCCTCATCATAGAGGAGTTTGCGCGCGTGGATACGGGTGTGGCGCAAGTCATGGTGGCGAGCTATTTCGGCACGCAGATCATAAAGCTCTTCGGCACGGAGGAGCAGAAACAGAAGTACCTGCCCCGGGTGTGCGGGGGCGAGTGGATCGCGGGCATGGCATCCACGGAGCCGGACGCGGGCAGCGATGTTGCCGCCATCACCACAGCGGCGGTGGCCGACGGAGACGAGTACGTCATCTCGGGGAACAAGACCTTCATCAGCAACGCAAACAGGGGCGATTTCCTCGTGGTGCTTTGCGTAACGGACCCGAAAAACCCCAAGAAGCACGACAGGTTCAGCACCATTATCGTGGAGACGAACCGGCCCGGCTATGAGGCAAGCAGGCTCCATGGAAAACTGTCGATCAGATGCTCGGATACGGGAGAGGTGACGTTCAAGGACGTGCGGGTGCCGAAGACAAATCTGGTGGGAGTGCCGGGAAAAGGCTTCTATCAACTCATGCAGTGCTTTAACCGGGCGCGCCTCGATGGCGGGGCCGCTTTAGGCATCGGCACGGCGCAGGGCGCGCTTGAAAAAGCGATAAGCCACGTGAAGAAGAGGAAGGCTTTCGGCGCCCCTCTCGCCGCGCTTCAGATCGTCCAGGCGAAAATCGCCGAAATGGCGACAATGGTAGAGGCGGGCAGGAGTCTTCTCTATAGAGCGGCGATGTCCGTCGACCGGGGCGAAATCGATCCGGCCCTCATCGCCATGGCCAAATGGTACACGTGCGAAGTGGCGGTGAAGGTCGCCGACGAAGCGATCCAACTGCACGGCGGTTATGGCATCCTGAACGAGTATGGCGTTGAGCATTATTGGAGGGACGCGAAGGTCCTCGAAATCTTCGAGGGTACGAAGGAAGTCGAGAAGGTGCTCATCGGCAAGGAGCTTCTGGGAAAATTCTAGGTCGAGGGAAGGCGGCAAAGCTCGCCGGAGATGCCTGAGGGTGCGCCCCGGCCCCGCGCTAAAAGCGGGGCGGGGCGTGTCGCCGGTTCCAAAAGCCGGCTCAGGTCGGCATTCGCGTTATCCTCTTCCCTGTTCGGAAGGAGACTTTGCGTTCGATTTCCGGCTCCTTCGCCTTTTCATCAGTCTTCCGGACCATACCGTAGAGTATCATGTCGCGGTAGGCGCGGGACATGGAAGGGCCGTCAATCTCCTTTTTGTCCATGTACCACTTGAGGAGTATGCCGTTATGGACGGCCATGATGATGTGGGCATTGAGCGAGGCGTCATATTCCGGCGGAAACAGAGCCTGTTCTTTTCCGAGCGTCAGAAGCGATTCGATGAAGCCATGGTACCTCTTGTTCACGAGCTTGATCTTTCGCTCCGCTTCAGTCCGGCTGCCCGCCATTTCCGCGGAGAGAGCGACAAAGAGGACGCACAATTCCCCGTTCTGGCGGGCGTATTCGTTGATGAATTTGTGGTATTCCCGGAACTTCCGGACGAAGTCGCCCTCGAAAGCGTTCATGTGCTCGTAGAGTCTTTCGAGCAGTTCTTTTTCGTATCGCCCAATGATGGTGAGGAGGAGCTCGTCCTTGCTCTTGAAATGCCAGTAGAAGGCAGCTTTGGTCATCCCCAGTCTATCGGTGATGTGCTGGATGGAGGTCCCTTTGAAGCTGGTTCGCAGGAACAGGCGAATGCTCGTATCGACGATGCGTTCACGCGTGTCCGTTTCCAGCCTGCCCTTCACCCACCCCTCGCTTTCCGGCCATCGCTCTACCGACCGGTTAGTTGTCTACATATTACCAGAGGCCGCGAAAATGTCAATAGAAACATTATTTTTGGCTTGACACAAAAGGGTGTATTGTATAAACTAAACGGTTAGTTAGTTAATCATTATTCGAGTTGCTGGGGGATAGAATGAGTCTGAGTCCTGCCAGGGTATTGACCTGTATCCAATGCGGCAAATGTACGGGCGGCTGTCCCGAGGCAGGCCGGACAGCCTTCAACGTCCGGATGATCATGAGGAAGCGGCAGTTCCAGCGCGAGATCGAGGCGTCGATCCCCTGGTATTGCACGTCCTGCGGCGTTTGCACGCTGCGGTGCCCGAGAGACGTAAAGCCGTCGGAAGTGATCATCGAAGTGCGTTCCGCCTTGGTCGAAGAGGGGCAAATCCCCCTGTCCATCCAAAAAGCCCTTGAAAACACCTTTGTTCAAAAGAATCCCTGGGGGCGGTCCCGGGCAAAGCGGGGGGCATGGGCCGAGAAAATCGATCCGCCCCCGCCCCACGTCAGCGAAACCGAATCAAAAAGATTGCTCTTTGCGTGCTGCATTCAGGCCTACGACCCCCGTTGCATGGTCATCCCCGTGAATGTCGCGACGCTGCTTTCCAAAGCAGGCGTCGAGTTTGGCATACTGGGGGAGGAAGAAGCCTGCTGCGGCAACGAGATCAGAAGAATAGGCGAGGCCGGTCTCTTTGAGGAGCTGGAGGAAGAGAACAAGGCAGCGTTCCAGGAATATGGGGTGAAGGAGATCATCGCCCTTTCGCCCCACTGCATGAACGTCCTGAAAAAGGAGTACGGGGAGATCGGCATCAAGGTCTCCCATTATACGGAGGTCATGGCGGAAGCGATTGCGGCCGGAACGCTGAAGCTCGAGGGGAAGTACGAAAAGAAGACGATCTACCACGATCCCTGTTTTCTCGGCAAGCAAAACGGGATTTTCGATCAGCCCCGAAGCGTGCTCCACGCTGTCGACGGCCTCGAGCTCCTCGAATTCGATAAATCGAGAGAGACATCTCTCTGCTGCGAAGGAGGCGGGGGGCGGATGTTCTTCGAGGTGGAAGGGCCGCTCGGGGTGAGGAACGCGGAAATCCGCGTCCTGGAAGCAATCGAGAAAGGCGCGGAAGTGATAGCGACAAGTTGTCCTTTCTGCCTCATGACCCTCGAAGACTCAGCAAAAGAGAAGGGGCAGACCGTAAAAGATCTGTCAGAAATACTTATGGAGGTCGTGGGATGAATCTTTTGGTCTTGACGAAACGGGTGCCGGCGACCCAGGAGGAAGAGCTTCGTATAACGGGCGACGGCGACAGCGTCGATCTTTCGAGGACGCCCTACAAAGTGAACGACTGGGACAGCTACGCTATCGAGGAAGCGGTGCGGACGGTGGAGAAGACGGGCGGCGCCGTGACGGCCATCTCCGTGGGCGATCCGGAATCGGACGAGGTCCTGAGAAGGGCCATTGCCATGGGCGCACAGGAAGGCTCCCTGATCCAAACGGAGCACGTCATTCACGATCCCTTTGCCCGCGCAAGCCTCATCTGCAATTTCCTGAAAAAGGAAGGCTTGTCCTGGGATGCCATTTTTACCGGCGTACAGTCCGAAGACGACCAGTTTGCGGCCGTGGGCGGCATTTTGGCAGCGAAGCTTGGCCTTCCCTACGCTTCGATGGTGATAGGGATAGACGCAATTGAGGCCGACCATGTGATCGCGCGGCGGGAGCTGGAAGGGGGGTTGCAGGAACGCATCAAAGTGGCGCTGCCTGCTGTTCTTTCAATCCAGAGCGGCATCAACGAGCCGCGCTACGTCTCCATTATGGGCGTCAGAAAGGCGTCCAAGGTGGAGCGGAAGGTGTTCAAGGCCGACGCGTATATGGGCGACGTGAACAATAAGATCGATGTCGTGAAATGGGTCTATCCGCCGAAGAAGGGCGGGGCGACCCTTCTCGAGGGCGAGCTTGAGACTGTTTGCAAGAACCTCCTCGGCATCCTGAAAGAGAAGGGGGTGTACCAATGAGCTATGCGCTGGTTGTCGCTGAAGTGAGGCGGGGCCTTTTTGAAGAGAGAAATCTGGACACAATCGGTCTGGCGCGTTTGCTGGGCAAAAAAGTTTCGCTGCTCGTTCCGGAAGGTTCCTACGCGCTAAATAATAAACTTGTCGACACAATCATTGCCGTCAAAACAACCGAGACCGATTTCCTCAACCCGCTCGTCATGACGCAAATCGTCAGGAAGGCGATCGAGGCCAGTGGCGCGCCCGACGTCATACTCTTTACCAGCTCTTCCTCCGGCGTCGAGCTTTCCTCGTACCTGGCAGGCGCTCTCGACCTGCCGGTCATTTCCGATGTGAGCGGCTTCGACGCCGAAAAAGGCGTCTTTCTCAAGAGTTACTACGCCGATAAGATCTTCGGAGAATTCAAGCCGAAGGGAGAGACGGCCATCCTCACCATACGAAGCGGCAGCTTCAAGGAGCACGCGGCGGAAGGGCCAGCGGCAGCCGCCGTAGAAACTCTCGAAGGCATAGAGCCCTCAGCCGGCCGGACCTTCATCGAATACGTGGAAGAAGAAAAGGGCGCGATCGATATCACCAAGGCCGATTTTCTCCTTTCCGTGGGACGCGGCATCGGCAGCAAGGACGAGATACCCGCCTACGAGGAGCTGGCGGACGCATTGCGGGCCGTGCTCTCCGGATCGAGACCGGTTATCGACAAGCTGTGGCTTCCCAAGCCTCGTCAGGTCGGCACCTCGGGCAAAACGGTCAAACCCAAGGTGTATCTGGCCATGGCGATAAGCGGGGCCTTCCAGCACATCGCAGGGATGAAGGATTCCGACTGCATCATCGCCGTGAACAAAGACCCGGAAGCCCCCATTTTCCAATACGCCCATTTCGGCGTCGTCTGCGACGCGAACAAACTCCGGGACAAGATGAAGGAAGTGGCGAAGGGATAAACAGTTTGATGCGGCCAAGGCCGCGTCAATATGATGCTTTTTTACCCGCGCTCTATCAGCTTTGCTGGTAGAGCGCGGTCGGCCACCCGGCCGCCATCAGGAAGAACGCATAGGAAGATGACGGAAGAAGCGACAGACAAAGATAAGCATGTCCTCGTCGTCGGCGGGGGGATTGGTGGAATCACCGCCGCCCTCGAGCTCGCCTCCTGCGGCGTCAAGGTGACGATGCTCGAAGAGGGGCCTTCCATCGGCGGAAGGATGATCCAGCTCGACAAAACCTTCCCCACCCTCGACTGCTCGACCTGCACCCTCTCGCCCAAGATGGTGGAAGTGGCGCTTCAGCGGAACATCGAGTTGCTTTCGTGGGCAAGGCCCGTCGCGATGAAAAGAGAAGGCAGGGGCTTTGCCGTCGAAGTCCTTAAAAAATCGCGCTTCGTCGATATGAAGAAGTGCACGGCCTGCGGGACATGTTTTTCGGGATGTCCCGTGGTGATGAAGTCCGAATTCAACATGGGGACGGGACCGCGCAAAGCGATCTACATCCCCTTTCCACAAGCAATACCCAACAAAGCGTCCATCGATAAACGGGTCGACCGGCCGTGCAAGGCGGCGTGCATGGACGCGTGCCCCGTCCATACTAACGTGCCCGGTTATCTGAAGCACCTGAGCGAGGGAAGGTTCGAGGACGCCTATCTACTCATCCGGGAAACCAACCCCTTTCCTTCCGTCTGCGGCCGTGTCTGCTACGCTCCCTGTGAGAAAGCGTGCAACAGGGGCCAGCTTGACGACCCACTGGCGATTCGCGACCTGAAACGCTTCGCAGCCGACCAATTCGACCTCTCAACCCTTCCGGCGCCCCAGATCCAAAAGACGGGAAAAAAGGCGGCAATCGTCGGCGCCGGCCCTGCGGGGCTCGCGGCTGCCCACGACCTTGCCATCGCCGGCCACGAGGTGACCGTGTTCGAGGCGAGCCCGGAGCCGGGCGGCATGCTGCGCTGGGCAATACCGGAATACCGGCTGCCGAAGCGGGAAGTAGAGAAGGAGATCGACTACATCCGCTCCCTCGGCGTCGCTCTACAGTGCAACGCGGAAATCGGCACATCGATAACCCTGGAGGCCCTGAAGCGCGATGTTGATGCGCTCTTTATCAGCACGGGCGCGCCCGTTGGCGTATCTCTGTCCATTCCCGGGGAAGAGCTGCCCGGCGTGACGGACGGCATACATTTTCTCCGGGCTGCGGCATCGGGTTCGCCCTCGCCCGTCGGCTCCACTGTAGCCGTTGTGGGCGGCGGCAACACGGCCGTCGACTGCGCGAGAACGGCCCGCCGGCTGGGCGCCGGGCATGTGACGCTCGTCTACCGTCGTGGTCGCGAGGAGATGCCCGCCGCGGACGAAGAGGTGGAGGCGCTCCTGCAAGAGGGCGTCGAGATCGAATTTCTCGCCACGCCCCTCCGGTTTTTCGAAAAGGATGGAAAACTCTCGGAAATGGAATGCAGCCGCATGCAGCTCAGCGAACCCGACGCAAGCGGCCGCAGACAGCCGAAGCCAGTTGCGGGCGGCGAGTTTCGCATACCCGTGGAGACGGTGATTGCTGCCCTCGGGCAAAGGGTCGACAGCGCTTTTGCGCAGGGGCTCGGCATAGAAACAGGCAAGAACGGCACGATCTCCATCGATCCAGCCACCGGCGCCACGAACGTCGAGGGCGTATTTGCCGGGGGGGACGTCGTGACGGGGCCGGCTTTCGTGATCGACGCCATTGCGGCCGGCAAGAAGGCTGCCCGCTCGATGAGCAGGTATCTGAGGGGAGAGCCTCTTGTTGAGGAAGCCCATCCGAGAGCGCCCGAAAAGCTCTCGGAAGAAGAAGTTGCCGGATTGGGCGCATGGGTCGGGGCGGCACAGCGCATCCGCATGCCCGAAGAGACGCCGGAGGCAAGGGCCGGCGATTTCCGCGAGGCGGCGCTCGGCTACGCGCCGGCCGAGGCGCAGAAAGAGGCTTCGCGCTGTCTCGCCGGGCAGATCGAGGGTTGCATCGAGTGCGGGGAGTGCGAGCGACGCTGCGACGTGAAGGCAATCGACTACCGGATGAAAGACGAGACGGTGGAACTATCGTGCGACGCCATTGTCCTCGCTCCCGGCTTCGATCTCTACGATGCCACGGAAAAACGGGAATACGGCTACGGCACGCTTCCGGGGGTGCTGACGGGCATCGAGTTCGAGCGCATCTGCTCGGTGACGGGTCCCACGGGCGGCGAGATTATCGTGAACGGAAAGCG
Source organism: uncultured delta proteobacterium (assembly GCA_963816715.1). GTDB lineage: Bacteria > Desulfobacterota > Syntrophorhabdia > Syntrophorhabdales > WCHB1-27 > BOG-1155. The sequence goes on along the minus strand of CAWFMJ010000033.1, from coordinate 509,915 downwards.
GCCGCAACGCTTCTTCTTTATTCAATGCGTCGGTTCCAGGGACCGCCAGAGCGGCGCCCGGTTTTGTTCGCGGGTTTGCTGCATGTACACGGCGAAGCATGCGTCCATTGTCATGGACCGAATCAGGGGCGCTGAAATCTATGTCTCCTACATCGATGTGCGCGCCTATGGGAAGAACTACGAGGAGTTCTACAAGAGCACGCAGGAAGCGGGCGCCTTCTACATCAGGGGCATTCCCGGAGAGGTGACGAAAGGTCCCGGCGGCCTCGTCGTGAGGGTGGAGGATATACTCAGCGGCGAGCTGCGGGAAATCGAGGTAGACGTGGTCGTCCTCGCGACAGGGGTGCGTCCGCGCAAAGAGACGGCGGAGCTGTGCGGCATCATGTCCGTGGAGCGGGATGACTATGGCTTTGTCCGGACCTTCGCTGCCGCCCCTTCCAAGACGAACATGGACGGCATATTCGTCTGCGGCATGGCTTCCGGACCGAAAGACGTGCCCGACACGGTCGCTTCCGGCGGGGAGGCTGCGTCACGGTGTTTGGAGTATATGACCACATGACGGAACGAGAGCGGGTCTTTGTCTTTTTTGATCGGTCAGATCAGTCAGATCGGACGGATCGGTCGGATCAAAAGCCAGAGGCAACAAAAAGCAGGTTACTTGCGTGAAAACGGGTATTTTTATCTGCCATTGCGGACACAACATCAAGCACACCGTTGACGTGAAGAAGGTCCGCGACTATTTCAGCGCTTTCCCCAACGTCGTCGTTTCGCTGGATTACCCCTTCGTTTGCTCCGAGCCCGGACAGGACATGATTCAGGAGAACATCGAGAAAGAGGGCCTCGATCGTGTTCTCATCGCTTCCTGCACGCCGTCGCTCCATCAGGATCTGTTCAAAGATCTTCTGAAAAAAGCCGACCTCAACCCTTTCCTCCTCAGGAGGGTCGGCATCAGGGAGCACTGTTCCTGGGTCGGCGACGACGTCGAGAAGAATACGGAAAAGGCGATACGGCTCATACGGGCAGGACTCTATTCGGCGGCCCACTACGTGCCCCTCGAAGAAAAGCGGGTCGATGTGACGAAATCCGCCCTCGTCATCGGGGGCGGCGTCTCCGGCCTGTCCGCCGCGCTCTTCCTCGCGAAGATGGGCATGCGCGTCTATCTCGTGGAAAAAGAGGCGCAGCTCGGGGGCCACGTACGGACCCTGAAGAACATCTGGCCCTAGGGGAAGACGGCGAGTCAGTGATCGGGAAGATGGAGCAGGAGCTCCGATCTTCCCACAATGTGGAGATTTTCACCTCGACGGCCATTAGCGGCTTCGAGGGTTCCTTTGGCAACTATGAAGCGGCGCTCGACACTCCTGGAGGCGAAAAAAAGATCGTCGCCGGAGGGGTGATCGTGGCGATCGGCTTTTCTCCCTTCGATGCCCGGCTTAAACCGGAGCTGGGCTACGGCAGGGACGCGAGGGTGATGACCACGATCGATTTCGAATCCCAAGGCGACAGCCTCGCCCTGCCTGCCCGTCCGAGGATCGCCATTCTCCATTGCGTGGGGTCGCGGGACGAGCAAGTGGGAAAACCCTATTGCTCCAGGGTCTGCTGCATCAACGCCCTTCGGGCCGCCAACGCCGTAAAGGAACGATGCCCCGACGCCTACGTCGAGTCTTTCTATATGGACGTCCGCGCCCATCCGAGGGGAGGGGAGGAGTTCTTCGAGGATACGCAGGAAAAGGGCGTCCTTTTTACGAGGGGGAACGTCGCGGAGATCGTTCCGGTTGACAAAGGGCTGCTCGTGCGGGGTGAAGACACCCTCCTCGGCGAGGTTTTCGAGCGGGAATTCGACCTAGCTCCTGCTCTCCATCGGCATGTCGCCTCCCATCGACAGCCGGCTCATCTCGTCCCTTTTGAAGATCACCCTCGACAAGGACAAGTTTTTCCTTGAAGCCCATATTAAGCTGAGACCTTTCGATACGGCGGTGAAAGGGATATTCATTGCCGGGACGTGCTCGGGTCCGAAAGATATGGAAGAGGCGATCAACCACGGGAGGGCGTCGGCAGTAAAGCTGTACGGCTTTTTGAACCTCGGCTATGCCTTCGTCGATCCGTTCATCGCTTTCGTCGATCCGAAGCGGTGCAGCGGCTGCAGGATGTGCGAGAAGGCGTGCGTGGCGAAAGCGATCAAGTGGGATGAAGCCAAGAGAATTGTGCGGGTTGAAGAGGCGGCTTGTATGGGCTGCGGACTGTGCAACAGCACCTGTCCCTCCTCGTCAATAGGCCTGAAAGGGCACGCCGACATGATGATCGACGACGAGATAGGGGCTTTAGTGGAGGCAATGTAAGAATCTTCACGGAAGAAAGGGGTAACCCGATGGAAGACCAAAAAAAGAGGAACCCGGAGATAATCGGTTTCGCCTGTTCCTACTGTACTTTCAAGGCATCGGAGATGGCCGGGAGCCTGAGGATGAAATATCCCGACGGGGTGAAGATCGTTCAAGTCCCCTGTTCCAGCAGGGTGGACCCCGCTTTTGTCGTCAAATCGATCTTCGAGGGCGCCGATGCGGCTTTTGTTGCCGGTTGCCATCCCGGCGACTGCCATTTTATCAAGGGAAACTACTTCACGAGAAGAAAGATCGCCGCGCTGAAGGAGATGTTCGACGCCTTTGGAATGAAGGAGAAGGTGCGCCTCTTCTGGGTAAGCGCTGCCGAGGCGCGTCGCTTTGTCGACAAGGTGACCGGTTTATACGACGAGATAAAGGAAGCCAAAGATGCAGGTAAAACGAATTAGAGACGGCGCTCTCGAAGGCGGTCTCAACCGGTTTCTGGGCGACGACGAGCGTCATCTGATCCTTGGGTTTCAAAAAGCCGACGAGGGGGTGCGCCATCGCATATTCAAGACGGCCCTCGATCGTCTCGCCCTTTTTAACCCTTCCTTTGATGTGAACGGGGCCCTCTACGTGCGCCGCCTTTTCTCGAAAGGGGCGAAGATGCTCCTCTTACTGCGGCCTTGCGAGATCAGGGCCTACACCGAGCTGGTCAAGCTGACCCAGGTCGAGCCGGAGGGCGTTATTGCCGTTTCGCTGGATTGTCCCGGCACGGCGTCGTCGAAAACGAAGGCCGAGGGCATGCCCTCGGAAGCAGAAGCGTTGCGCGACTACTTCAAGGACCCTGCGAAGATGCGCTCCGCCTGTCAGGCCTGCGGGGAGCGAAGGGGGGTTGTCGGGGACGCGGGAATAAGGATCGCCAAGGACGGCTCGCTCTGGGCTTTTTCCTACACAGAAAAGGGGGACTCCTTTCTTGCTCTCATCGAAGGCGAAACGGAAGAGCAGACGCCGGAACTGCTCTTCGAAGAGGGCCGCAAACCGGAGCGATTCCAGAGCGACATGGCCTCCTTTTTCGCCGACTTTTCTGCCTGCGTGCTTTGCAAGAACTGCCGGGACATGTGCCCTGTCTGCTACTGCATCGATTGTCTCTTCAATGGCGACGAGTACCTTCCGAAAGGGGACGCCCTTCTCAACAAAGTTCTCCGCTCCGGGTCCTGCTCGATGCCGCAGGGAAAGGAGATGTTTCATTTTATCAGAATGTACCACGTATCCCAGGTTTGCGTGGGATGCGGCGCCTGCGAGGAGGCGTGCCCGCAGTCCATTCCCTTGACCAAGTATTTCAAGGGCGTGTCGGAGAGGCTCCAGGGAATGTTCTCCTATATGGCGGGTCGCGACGAAAGCGAAACCATGCCTTATCTGACGTTTCTCGAAGACGAGTTGCACGATGCAGAAGATTGATGACATTTTCGCCCTGGCCGGCCAAAGCAAGGCAGACCTCTCCGTCTGTCTCGGCTGCAGGATATGTGCCTCCGTCTGCACGGTAAACGATCTCGGCAAGGACGTCAACCCGCAGGACTTGCTGGCGCGCCTTTTTCTGGGCAAGGAGATAGGCGGCGACGAGCCTCTCGTTCGCTACTGCACGAGCTGCTATCGCTGCACCGCTGCCTGTCCGTGGCAGATACGCGTACCGGAAGTGGTGAGGGCCCTCAGGGAATCGCTCGGCCTGGCGTCTCCCTTCGAAAAGGCGTTCAAGGGCGCCGTGCGCATATGGGGCAGGGTCTACGAGCCTTACGTTTTTCTGATGGCAGTGCCGTTCCTTATCAAAGAAGGCTATATCAAACATATGACGCGGTGGGTGGAGTATATGAGCATCCATCTCCCCCATAAAGTGCGGAGGATACGATAGATGGAGTACGCCTACTATCCCGGCTGCTCCCTGACCGGTTCGGCCAAAGCGCTCGACAGGGGAGTCAAGGCAGTCTGCAAGACCCTCGGTCACCATCTCGTCGAGATCCCCGAGTGGAATTGCTGTGGCGCCATGGAGTACGGCGACAAGAACGAGCTGATGGCCCTTTCCAGGGAGAATCTCGTGAAGGCGGAAGGCGTGGCGCCCAGGCAAATTCTGGCGCCTTGTCCCGCCTGCTACAAGAACCTGAAAGACGCCAATACAGAGCAGAAGTTCGAGGTGCTCAATCCCCTCGAACTTTTCAGTGACGAGACCTTCCGGCGCCTTCCGGCCAAGAGATCGTTGAAAGGCATGGTCTTTACGCCCTACTACGGCTGCGTGTTGCTCAGGCCCGAAGGGACCGCCATTAAGAACAAGAACATCATGGAAGAGATGATTGCGTTTTTCGGCGGCGACATCGCGGGCGAGCGCGTCAAGGACCGGTGCTGCGGGGGAGGCCAGTTCTTCGCCAACAAGTGGTCCACGGAGAAGCTTTCTACCCTGATCATCGAGAAGTCAAAGGGGACGCTGGTCGTTTTCTGCCCCTTGTGCCATATGGCATTGACGACCTTTACGACGGGGCCAAAGGTGATCTACCTCACCGATCTGGCGCTCTATATCATGGGGGAACGAAAGGGCTTATGAACGTAGCAATAGTGGGCGGCGGCATCAGCGGTTTATCGGCCGCCAAGGTGGTCCTCAAGACAGGCCATAGCGCGACAATCATCGAGTCGACCTCCGCGCCGGGCGGCCTCATGGCCCGTATCGCCAATTGCAGGGTGGGGTTCAGCACGTTCTACGATGAAATAGGGTCGCACCCCGGCCTTACGGTCATCAACGACGCCGCCGTTACGGCGGCCGAGAAGAAGAACGGGACGTTTCTCCTTGCCCTGAGCAACGGACAAACGGTCGCCGCCGACAGGGTAGTAATCGCCGCCGGCCTCACGCCCTACGATCCGGTTGACTACAAGAGTCGCAAGGTCCTCACGAGCCTGGAATACGATGCCCTCATCGATCAACGCAAGACTGAGCTGCCGGCGGACTTCAACAAGATTGCCTTTGTCCTCTGCGTGGGCTCCCGTTGCGAGGAATACCCGCTTTGCTCGTCCGTCTGCTGCTCCTATACGATCAGGGAGATCAAGTGGACGCTCCAGCGCGCCAAGCCGGACATCACGGTTTTCTACAACGACCTGCGCCTCTTCGGCCAGGAGTTTTACATGGAGAAGCTGTTCCGCGAGGGCGGCGTCAGGTTTGTGCGAGCAAACTCACGGTATTTCGAGGAAGAGGGCGACGAGGTCAGAGTGCGCTATTTTGCGGAAGGAAAACTCCGGGAAGAGCCCTTTGACTACGTGGTGCTCGCCATCGGTCTCCGGCCCGGCGGGACGCTTCCCGAGTTGAGCAGGCTCTTCGGCTTTTCCCTTAACGAGTGGGGGTTTGTCAAAGAAGAGGCCCCTCTGAGCGCCGATGCCGAAGGGATTTATGCCTGCGGCGGCGCATTGGAGCCGATGAGCATCAAGGATTCGATCCTCACCGGGTTCGGCGCGGGTCTTGCGGCGACGGGCAAGGGGAAAACAGTCGCGCCCGGTTTGGAAGTGGATGAGAGAATCTGCCGGGAAGAAGCGCCGGAAATTGCCGTGAGCGGCGCCTTCGATTCCTGCCTCTTCTACCTGGGAACGGAAGACGCGGGAACCAGGATGTTCTATGAGCTGATGTCCGCGAAGTTCATCGAAGCCGCCAGGGAGATGAGAAACGAGGGGAAGACGGTCTACCTGCTCGACCGGAATATGTCGGCCCCTTCTTACGGCGAGCTCGCCTACGAGCAGGCGAGACGGGAAGGCGTGCTCTTCGTTCACCTCGAGGAGGGAGAGCGTGTCGCTTTCGAAGGCAATACGGCGAGGATCGAAGGCGGGGCGAGGGAGCTTGCCTTCACCGCTGACAAGATCGTGAGGTTGGAAGATTACGCCGACGTTTTCAGGGGCAAGGAGTTTCTTTCCGTCTACCGGTCGGAGCCGCAGCTTCGCTGGTCGCCGACAAAGTGGGGGAGGAAGAAATACCACGTGGGCTTCATCAGGCACCCGCGGGCCGAGAGGTGGGAAGCGCGGGAACTGCTCGGCGCCATGGGCGAAATGCGCCTCGACGAGGAAGAGGAGCGAGTCTATCCCGAGGTGGACGAGGAGCGGTGCAGCGGGTGCGGCTCGTGCAAGAATGCGTGTCCCCATCAGGCGATCGATATCGAGCTGAAAGAGGCGGCCCTCGCGCTATTTGGACCGGCGACGACGACGTCGGCGCCGAAGGCGCATGTCAAGACGGACGTCTGCGTCGGCTGCGGCCTGTGCGCGTCGACATGCCCATCAGACGTTATCGCCTACTCGCCGTAGTCGTTTCTTCTTCTTTTTTTCTCGTATGGTCGGGATGGACGGCGGCTTGTTCGGAATCGTGCGACCCACCGATTGGCCGCCTGGGTGCCCCGTGGCGCCCTGCTCCGGTCGTGACCTACGTCGTTTGCCGACCGCCCATGGCAAGCCCTTGAGGGCAGTACCCGGCCTACCGTTCGCCTCCGCTCAACGATCCTCACAGGTCATCCAAATCTGCTCACGATTCCGAACAAGCCGCCGTCCGGGACGATCCGGCATCGACCACAACCATGATCGATGCCGGAAGAAAGACCGATAGAGGCGTTGCGGCCCAGGCAGAGCCGGGGCGAGGGCTTTTCCGCCATACCGGCGAAAGCCGGTATCCAGCATTAGTTGAAAGCCGCGTAGACCCAGGTTTTCATCGGCTGACGACAAGGTGAATCTAGTGCCTTGTTTTGTGAATTGCGCTCTGGACAGGGCCCGTTCAATCGGATACAATAGGGCAAAGTGCGGATTTAGGGTGCAAATAAGGACCGAATAAGGGGGGCTTCATGCGAAAAGGTCTGGTCATTTTGTCGATTCTCGCGGCGTGTGCGAGCGTGTTTGCTGTTCAACCGTTCTGCTTTGCGGCGAGCGCCATCAAGGTTGGAATCGTCGATACCTATTCCGGTCCTCCACGGCGTTCACCCTCGACGTGCTCGACGGCTTTAAGCTGGCCGTGGAGAAGATCAATGCCGGGGGAGGGGTCTTGGGCAAGAAGATCGAGTATGAAACGCGGGATGAGAAGTTCAAGCCCGATATCGGTCTCAGCATGGCGAAAGAACTGGTAATGAAGGAAAACGTGGATATCCTCATGGGCACGATCAACAGCGCGACCGCCCTGGCTGTTTCCGACTTTGCGAAAAAGGAAAAAGTCCCCTTCTTCGTCACTTTTTCGAAGAGCAGCAAGATCACCGGCGAGCAGGGACATCGCTACGTGTTCAGCATGAGCGAAAATGGAACGATGGCGGGAAGGGCGGCCGCGGTCGTCCTCGCCAAAAAGCCTTACGTGAAATATTGGATCGCCGGCGACGACTATGAATACGGCCACGATATCGCGGACGGCGTCTGGAATAACCTGAAGAAGCTGAAACCGGGCGTACAGCTCTTAGGTCAAACATGGTGGAAAGTGGGGGAGGCGGACTTGACGCCTTATGTGACGCAAATCCTTGCCGCGAAACCTGATTTTCTCGTCGTGGCCACGGGCGGCTCGGGGATGGTCAATTTTCAAAAAGCGGCAAAGGCGACGGGCTTGAGCCAGAAGGTCCCTTTCTATCAGCACACGGCAAACGAGCACTCGACGCTGATGGCGCAGGGAACGGAGGCGCCCGAAGGCGTCTTCGGGACTGCCAACTACCTCTTCTACTACCCTGACACGCCGGCGAACAGGGCTTTCGTCGCGGAATTCCGGAAAGCTTACAATAGGTACCCGCGCATCGGGGCCTTGTATGGTTACATGGCAGCTCAATTCATTGCAGAGGGGTTCAGGAAAGCAGGGAAGATCGACAAGGAGGGGCTGGTAAAGGCGGTCGAGGGCATGACGCTCGAAAGCCCGGTGGGTCCGCTGACCATGCGGGCGTGCGATCACCAGCTTGAACTGCCCATGTACTGGGGCGTCACAAAGAAGGATCCCAAATACCCCGATTTCCTCGTCTCGGCCGACAACCAGGTCATCCGGGCAAAGGACTACATGCCGACCTGCGAGGAAGTGCTGAAGGAACGGAAGAAGTAGGACGCCTAAACGGTTGGGGGGACATTCCTCCGAAGGACAAGCGGCGAGAGGTGTGTCCCCCTTCAGGGGCAATGGTTGGGGGGACATTCCTCCGAAGGACAAGCGGCGAGAGGTGTGTCCCCCTTCCGGATTTATCACGGCAGGGAGAGGCCGTTCACGAATTCTTTGTGGAACGTCTCCTCTCTTGCCAGCTCGATATGTTCTACCCAGGCGGCAAGCCTGTCCGCCTCTTTCCGTTTCGCCGCGTCCATGAGGGCGAGGTAGGCGCCGTGACCGGCGGCGTTGCCTACCATTACCAAATGGTCGGGGTCGTCGCCGGGAAAAAGACCGAGGGTGAGCGCGCTCTCCTTGTTCAGGTGCATGCCGAAGGCGCCGGCGATGGCGATCCGGTCGGCGCGTGATACGTTCAGACGGCCCATGAGGACTCTCCACCCTCCGTAGAGGGCCCCTTTGGCGAGCTGGACCTCTCTGATGTCTTTCTGGGTAAGAACGATGTCGCGCCCTGTCTTTGTTTCAGCCTTCCAGGCGACAACGAACTCCATGAGGCCTGTTGCGCCCTTTCTGAGCCTTTCGGTTTCCCGAATGCGGGAAAAGGCGCCGTCCCGTTTGATCAGCCCCGCGCCGTAGAGCTGAGCGACGGCGTCGATGACGGCCGAACCGCAGAGGCCGGCAGGCGCCGGGGTTTTTCCTTTCGCGGCAGTCACCCCCTCTTTTCCGATAACGGTATAGGCGACGTCAAGGGTGTCCGGGTTTATCCGCACCGTGTCTATAGCGCCCTCTATTGCCCTCATGCCGCTCGAGATGTGGGCCCCTTCAAGGGCGGGACCCGTGGCGCAGGAGCAGGAGAGGAGCCGTTGTCTGTTCCCCAGAACAATCTCCCCGTTTGTCCCGAGGTCGATGACCAGCGATATCTCGTCGCGGGTATGCGGCGCTTCGGAGAGGAGGACGGCGACGTTGTCAGCGCCGACGAAACTGGCTTCAACGGGGAGAACGTGCACGTATGAGGCGCGGCCGATGTCGAGCCCCAGGTCGCGGGCCTTCACGTCGACCGAGCGGCGCACCGTGGGGGTGAAGGGCCAGACGCCCAGGCGGTCGGGCGGGATAGCAAGAAGGATGTGATGCATCACCGTATTGCCGACTGCCGTTGCGTCCACTATTTCGTGAACGTCGAAATCCCTCTCTTTCGCCATGTGGCTCACCAGGGCATTGACGGAGGCGATGAGGGTCGCCTGCATTTCCTTGACGCCTTCCCGGCTGCGCGACGAGTAGGCGATGCGCGACATGACGTCGGTTCCGAAAAGCACCTGGGGGTTGGTGACCGAGCCGGTGGCGATGAGCCGGCCGTCATCGAGGTCGGCCACGTAGGCGGCGACCGTGGTGGTGCCGACATCGAGGGCCAGGCCGAGACGGCGTGCGGCCCATCCGGGCGATACCCCGACGATCTCCTTCCCTTGCCATACGAACACGGTAATCTTCGCTTCGAGGTCCGTCCCGGTTCTTCCCAGGTCGGGAAGTATTGCCGGGTCGGTCGCCAGACCATCGAATTCGTGGCGCTGTGTCATGAGGCCGGTGACTCGCTCGATACGCGCCGCGTCGGGCGCCCCTTCGGTAAGATCGATGGGATAGCCCTTGACGACGGGGTCGATGGCGGTGGAACGGCCGGCGAAAAGTTTGTCCCCTACGTGGCTGACGAGGCTATCCTGGGGGACGACCACGCTCATGTCGCCCTTGACGCGGGCCATGCAGGCGAGGCGGCAGTCGGCTTCCCTGTCCGCGGCTTTCAACAGCGCGGTTTCGTGCTCCGACGGACTTTCCGCCTCGCCTTCAACGACGTGCACCGCGCATTTGCCGCAAAGGCCCTTGCCGCCGCAGGGTGCGTCGACGTAGACCCCTGCTTCCCTCGCTGCTTCGAGGATTGTTTTTCCTTCCGCCTCTTTGGCCTCCTTGGCCGCGGGGCTGAAAAGGATGCGTCCGCCCTTTGCCGTCATTCCTTCCCTCCGTTTGTTCCGCCTGGATAAAGCGCGTTCAGTCGCGCGGGGTCGATCATCGTTGATATACCGCAACTGGAGCCGAGTATGAGACCGCCCTTGCAAAAGGCGACTTCTGCCCGGTCGACCTCCGCCCTGATCTTTTCTTCCCTCCAGCCCATGACGTCGATGTGGCCCATGAAACAGACCTTCTCACCGAATTCCTCTGCCAGATCAAAGACATCCATCCCGGCCGCCGCGTCTATGGGGTGGATACATTCATACCCCGCTTTTGTCAAAAGATCAACCGCCTTTTTCATGTCGCCGTCGGAATGGAAAAAGGTACGAAGACCCAACCGCTTTGCCTCCTGGGCGGCTTGCCCGTAAACGGGCAAGACCTGATCGGCGAGATAGCGGGGTGAGAAAAGGAGACCATCCTTTCCCGCGATGTCGTCAGTGACCGCGAGGCCGCCAAAACCCCTTTCATGGGCAAATTCCGCCGCTTTTTGCACCTTCGACAGAAACAGTGAAGCGGCCTGTTTGAAAAGGCCCGGTTCGCGGCGCAGGCTCGTCATTGCCCTAAGGAACCCCCACGATTCTATCAGCCGGGAGACGGGTCCGTTGAGACGTCCCACAACGAAATAATTTTCCAGCCCACTCGGTTCGGGAGCGCATGCGGCGACGTTTTCGTCGAGATCGACGCCGACGAGCGAGAGCCCCAGAGAACGGGCCGCGGCTTCGAGCTGGGCGAAATATCCGCCCGGGACGGGGAAAAAGCGGGCGAGATAATCCCTTAGCAGGAAGAGCTCGCCTCTTGGCAGGGTAGGGAAAGGCAGACCGGCCCGGTCGAGGGCGGCCGACACTGCTTGAAAGCTTCTTTTCACCGCGCTGCTCTGTCGCTAATAGGTCCTATAGGACCTATTAGACCGATTAAGGACGTTGCGCCTTGTGCGTCCTGTAGTACGTGGTATACCGCCTCGACCGCGGGTCGCGGCCCGTGAGCAGGTCGGCTGCCATGGCGTAAGGCCGCATGACAGCGGGGTTGACTATGGCGGCGGTAAGGCCCGCCTGTATTGCGAGGCCGAGGAACACCGCGTTGATGACGACTCTGTCGGGAAGACCAAAGGAGACGTTGCTGGCGCCGAGGACGAGGTTGAGTCCCCACTCGCTACGCACCGATTCCATGGTCTCGAACGTTAAGGCCGCCGCTTTGTCGCTCACTGCGGCCGCTTCCGCAACGCAGTCGACAACAATGTCTTCCCGGGCGATGCCCGCGGCATCCGTCCGTTTCAGGATGTTGCCGACAACGTCTTTTCTCGCTGCCGCTGTTTTCGGAATGCCCCCGGCATCGTTTGCCAACGCCACGAGGGCGGTATCGTGCTCCTTTACCAGGGGCAGAAGCCGGTCGAGCACCTGCTCTTCCCCCGTGACGGAGCTGACGATCGGTCTGCCGCATTTGAGACGCAATGCTTTTTCCAGGGCTTCCGGGTTTCTGGACTCAATGCAGAGGGGCACGTCGACCACATCCATGACGGCTTCCATCACCTGGGCAAGACCCGAACTTCATCGATGCCGAATGCGGCGACGCTGACGATCAGGACATCGGCGCCTGCCTCCACCTGGGCGAGCGCTTCCTTCCGTATGGGTTCCATGTTGCCCGATATCATGCCTTCTTTGACGGGGCCCTTGCCGAACGGGTTGATCCGCTCGCCAAAAAGGATTGTCGGCCCTGCTCCAATTGCTACTTCTTTTCCTTTGGGACTGCGTACGACGGTTTTCATATGCGGGGAGCCTCCTTTTTCTATTTCCATAGTTCTATAGCGTTTTGCGCGCCCCTATAAGGATACCCCCGTTGCGGTCTTTTTTCCAGATGTCGGGTCTATAATTCTAGACCCGACATCTGGTTTCCAAAAGCGCCGGTATGGTTGTTTCTAGTGTTTGTAAACGTGACGGCAAGGAAAAGCGCCGCGATTGACGATCTTGCCTTTTTCCATCTGGTCGATGCGGACGAGGTTCACTCCCTCGATCTCGCCGGGACTATAGGTAAGGGGCGAACCCGTTATGCCTCCCATGTCGAGGTTCTTGATCTTGTAGAAGCCGTTATTGAGCACATCGGCAGGTTTCAGCTTCTCGAGGGGCGTTTGCAGCAGGGCAAGCCTTATGGCCTCAAGCTGAGTCATGGCCTCGACCATGCCGCCCATGTACTGCGTATGGCGGACGAATTTGCCGGGGCGGTACTTGTTCTGCAGCGCGACCATCCACTTTATGCCCGGTTCGTTGCTTTCCCAGGCGGGGTAATCGCCGGAAACCACAAAGCCGTCCCCCAAATCTCCCATGGCGTCGGCAAAGGGGACGATATGGGCGGGCGTGCCGCAGGCAAAAACCATTTTGTACGGCTGATTTGGACCCATGCCGAGCCGCACCATCTCTTTTACCGTTGGCTGCGCCCCCGGGTTGACCATGATGCCCAGCGCGAGGTCGACTTTGTTCTGCTTCAGCCACATAAGCTGTGTGGTGGGAGGGGAAGTGGGGATGAGCGGCACGTACTGGGTGCCGACGAAATCATACCCGGCATTTTTCAGGTAGGCTTCCATCTCGGGTATCTCTATCGATCTTCCCATGGCGTTATCCGAGGTGAGATAGGCCACTCTCGGTTTTCTCGACTCTTTCCAGTTTTTCTTGAACCAATCGGCAACAGCCGCCAAATCGTCGGTGTAGATGGGGTAGTAGGTGAAGATGGTGCCGGGAGGCGTCATGAGGAAGGAACCTGTCGACATGCTCGTCGCCCCCATATTGTCCTGCTTCAGCCTGTCCTTAAGAGCGAGGGCGACAGGCGAGCCGGAGCACCGGTAAACGAGAATGCCCTTCGCCTTCAGCTCTTCATAGATGCTCAGGGCCTTCGCCGGCTTCAACTCGTCGTCGCGCCAGAGCAACTCGACCGTGATATCGGCAGGCCACTTCTCCTTCCTCCAACCGGCCATCTGCTTTGTCTCGTTCACGTACTTTACATAATCCTGAAAACCGGCAAGCACCGCCGCCGAGTCTTCCGCATAGGGACCCGTGAGGGACATCGTCCCTCCGATGTAGACGCTTTTTGCCCCCGCAGTGCCGGGAATGAGCACCAATAGCAGGAAAACCGCGATGCATGCCGCTGAACCGAAACACAGTTTTTTCATATGCGCCCTCCCTTTTGTTGATAAAACTCCATTCTGCGATTATTTGTGCAGTCTTACTGCGCCTCCTCCCGTGAGAAGGGCCAGAGTCGCCAATAGGTTTCGATGATTCCCCAGAGGTGAGAAAGCCCGCGGGGTTCGAAGATGAGAAAAAGGATGATCACCAGGCCTCTTGTCACCAGCGCCAGCGAGGCTGCTGCCTGGGCCGCAACGGCAGCGGAGAGGACAGGTCCCATGACGGTCACGAACTCGTCGAGGAGCTTGAGGAAGATGGCGCCGAGGACGGCGCCCGGAATGGACCCCATCCCGCCGACAATGAGCATGCCCAGATACCATACCGAATCCATGAAGGGGAACTGGTCGACGGACGCGAAGCCGTAATAGTGGACAAGCAGAGAGCCGGCCACGCCGGCATAGACGCAACCGATGAAGAATGCCTCAAGTTTGTACGTCCAGAGGTTGACGCCCATGACCTCCGCTGCAAGGTCGTTGTCTCTTATGGCGACAAAGGCCCTGCCCGCCCTGGTTCTCGTGATGTTGACCGCCGCGTAGGCAGCCAGACAGCCGACAACCATGACCAGGTAAAAGTAGCTTCCTTTTGAATTGAAAACGAAAGAACCTATCGCCGGTTTGGGCACGGGCATGCCGTCAGGGCCGCCGGTTAAGCCCCTGAGCTGAATTATCGACCAGATGATGATGAAGTGGGCGGCGATCGTGGCCATGATCAGGTAGAAGCCCTTGATTTTCAGGGAAGGCAGGCCGAAGATCAGCCCGGCCATACCCGCGGCGAGGCCGGCGACAGGGAGCGCCGCCCAGAACGGCCAGCCGAGCCGCGCCGTGAGGATCGCGGAGGCATAGGCGCCCACCGCCATGAAGCCCACGTGGCCCATCGATATCTGACCGCAGTAGCCGGTCAGTATATTGAGCCCGAGGACGCTGATGACCGCGATGCCGATCATGGTCATGACCGTGAGGACCCTGTCGCTCAGGAGAAGCGGGCAGACGGCGAGGAGGGCGAGAAAGACGAGGAGCATGGCCCACTGCGCGCGGGATCGAAAGAGCGACATTTCCTGACCGTAGTTCTCCTGAATCGCGGCCTGTCCCATTGAATCAGATCCTCTCTATTCGCTTCAGGCCGAAAAGACCGTAGGGTCTGAAGATGAGCACGATGATCATGACGACGAAGGGGAATATCTGGGCAAAGCCGCCGCCAGGCAGAAGCGGATCGAGGTAGCCCGCTGCGACATTCTCCAGGATGCCCACGATGATTCCCGCGACGATGGCCCCGCCGATCGAATCCGCCCCCCCGAGGAGGACGACGGCAAACGCCTTCAGGCCGATGTCTGCCAGGGGTATCATCACTCCCGACACGCCGCCCAGGAGGATGCCGCCCACCACGCCGACGACGGAGGCGATCACCCACGAAACGGCGTAGACGGTTGTGGCCCTGATGCCGAGACTGCGGACCACCGTGAGATCTTCCGCGGTGGCCCTCATGGCCAGTCCGATCCGGGTGTAGCGAAACAGGCCCATCAGGGCCACAACCGCGACGACCGAGACCATGAGGCCGATGAGCGATTCGGGAGGCACGGATATGGGGCCGATTTTCAGGGAAAAGCTCGGAAGCACATGGTGGTAGGTCTTATATTCCCCGCCCCAGGTCATCGTGACGAGCCCTTCGAGCACCGTTGCCAGGGCTATGGTCATCATGATAAGGGAGAGCTCGGATTGGCCCACCAGGGGGCGCAAGGCCAGACGCTCTATGAGGAGGCCGAGGGCTGCGGCCGAGGCGACCGCCAGGAGCAGCGTGGCCCACAGGGGCAGGTGAAACAGCACGAGGAACGTGTAGCCGAGGTAGCCGCCGATGAGCACAAAGTGCCCCTGGGCAATGTTGAATGCCCTGGAGCACTTCAGGATGATGACAAAGCCGATGGCTACCAGGGCGTAGACCATGCCCAGCGAAAAACCGGTCGCTATCAATTGAATAAAGAAGGTCATGAGACAGTCTCTCCGATGGACGCGATAGTCAGGATTGCATTCTTCTCTTGGGCGTCGCCTTCTTTCGGGAGAGGGACGGCTGCTTTTTCCCTTCCCGCATAAAGCGCCTCGACCAGTTCCCGATAGCGCTCGCCGAGAAAAGCCCGTCTCAGATTCCCCGTTCTTGTCAGCTCGCCCTCATCGGCATCGAAGGTTCTCGGGAGGAGCGCGTACCGCCGCACTCTGCACGCAGACGGCAGAGCGGCGTTGACTCGCTCTATCTCGCCTTTGATAAGGGCGTAGATCTCCGGTACGGCGACGAGTTCGTCAAGGCTCGCCCGGGCGACTTTCTTCTGCCCGGCCCACCTGCTCGCGGTCGCGTAGTTGATGACGATCACCGCCGAGACGAAAGCCCCGGCCGACCCGGTGAGGACCCAGGCATCCCTGATGTAGGGACTGGACCTGAGACGGCTCTCCACGTCCTGGGGGGCAAGCACGTCGCCCGTCGAAAGCCGCACGGCGCTGTTTGCGCGGTCGACAAATTGAATCGCATGCTCGTTTGCGACCGAACCCCTGTCTCCCGTGTGAAACCAGCCGTTTTCCGTTGCCGCGGCGCTTTCCTGCGGTTCTCCGTAATAGCCGAGGAACCCGCCGGGCGAGTGGGAGACGATCTCGCCAGCGTCCGTCAGTCGCACATATTCGCTGCTTTTGGCAGCAGCCGTGCGCAATGAACCGTGGGTGGCGACATCGGGAAGGAGACCTGCTTCAGTCGTAAAGTAGACGCTTTCGAGAGGCACGCCAAGAGCGTGATAGAACCGCAGCGCCTCAGGGCTGAGGATTCCGCCGGCGCTGTAGCAGATGCGTGCCCGCTGCAAGCCGAGGGACGCCTTCATGCGACTGAAGAGCAGTCCGTTTGCGGCGGCGCCGAGCAATCTCAGGAACGCGCTTGGCTGCTGCCCCTGACGGACGAGGTCGGCAATCCTGAAGCCGACAGGCATGAGTGTCCGGAGGATGAGCCGCGTTGCTGCGTCAACCCGGCCGATCCGCGCCTGCAACCCGGCTGCTTGCCCTTCCCAGTAACGAGCGCCGTGCCATACGATGGTTGGTCCTATTTCGCCTGCGTCCCGTTGCGCCGTCTCCGGCTCTTCGGGAAAGTTGAGGATGCATGCCGAAAGCAAATGGCAGCCGACGGCGAGCCA
The DNA here is from genome assembly GCA_963816715.1 of uncultured delta proteobacterium. Lineage (GTDB taxonomy): Bacteria > Desulfobacterota > Syntrophorhabdia > Syntrophorhabdales > WCHB1-27 > BOG-1155. The sequence continues at coordinate 493,211 of CAWFMJ010000033.1, read as the reverse complement.
CTGTCCGGAAATCCATGCGGGCGGCAAAAAGAGGAACCAGGTCGTCCTCCTCACGCCACGGATGGAGGCGTAAAAGCTGCTCGGCGCCCGCCTTCAGGGTCCTGGCCGTATGCATGGCGAGCCTGGGCTGTCCCGTGGTTCCCGATGTGCAGACGAGCGCGCAAACGTCGTCGGCGCTGCCTGCTTCCACATTTTTCTCGAAGATCCCCGGCTGCTTTGCGTCGAGGCGCTTGCCCTGTTCCAGGAGGTCATCGAATCCTATGAGCATTTCGTCGCGATAGTGAGCCAAACCCTTGGGGCGCCAATAGATGACCTTCTCGAGGAAGGGGAGGTTGCCCCTCGCTTCGAACAGCTTGTCCACCTGCTCCTGGTCCTGAACCACAGCGAAGCGAACCTGTCCGGCGCGGGCGATGAAGTCAAGCTCCGACGGCGTTGCGTCGGGGTCCACGCCGAGGGAAATCCCATGGGCGGCATGGGCCGCGATTTCCGCAACGTACCACTGCGGCGCGTTATCCCCGAGGATAAGCAGCTTATCTCCCTGCTCGAACCCGAGGGCGATCAGGCCGAGGGAGAAATGCTTAACGTCCAGGTAGTAGTCTTTCCATTTGTAGGGCGTCCAGATGCCGTAGCGTTTATAGCGCAGGGCCGTTCGCGCTGCGCCGTACTTCTCATAGTTGGCTTTGAGCGCTTTGGGCCAAGTGTCCGCTATGAGGCCGTCGTCCGTCCTGCTGCTCGTCACGCATCGCTCCTTACGCGAGCCATCGCTTTTTTCTCCGGTAGTGTTTCATGTCGCGGTAGTTCTTCTTCCCGTCCCTGGACGAGAGCCCCAGATAGCATTCCCGGACCGTCTCGTTGTCCCGCAACGCCTCGGCAGGCCCGCTCAGGACCACGCGGCCGTTTTCCATCACGTAGCCGAAATGGGCGACGCCAAGGGCGGCTTGGGCGTTTTGCTCTACCAGGAGTATCGACATCCCCTGATCTGCGTTGATCCTCTCGATGATGCGAAAGATATCCTCGACGACGATCGGGGCAAGGCCGAGGGAAGGCTCGTCGAGGAGCATGAGCTTTGGCCTTGCCATGAGGGCCCGTCCGATCACCAGCATCTGTTGTTCCCCGCCCGACAGGTAGCCGCTCACCCGGCGGCGCAGGTGCCTCACTTTGGGAATATAGTCGAAGACCATTTCCAAGTCTTTCCTGATGCCGGCCCTGTCCTTGCGGCAATAGGCGCCTACGAGGAGATTCTCCTCGACGGTGAGGTGTTCCAGGACCCTTCTGCCCTCCATCGCCTGACTGACGCCGAGGGCTGCTATGTCCTCAGGCCCGTGGCGTTCTATCCTCTTGCCGTCGAGCAGGATGGCGCCTTCGGTCACCTCTCCCTCTTCGGTCTTGAGCATGCCGGAGACAGCCTTGAGAGTCGTGGTCTTGCCCGCCCCGTTCGCCCCGAGGAGCGCAACGATGCGGCCGTCGCCCACCTCCAGCGAGACTCCTCTCAGCACCTGGATTACGCGGCCGTAGACGACGTCAATCGCATTAACTTGCAGCATTCTCCAACCCGCCTTGGGGCTTTCCCAGATAAGCGCCGATTACTTCGGGATTCGCGCAGACCTCCGCGGGGGTCCCTTCCGCGATCTTTCTCCCAAAATCGAGGACGACGACCCTATCCGCCATATCCATGACCACGCCCATATCGTGTTCCACGAGGATAATCGATTTGACCCCATCCCTCAAAACCGGAGTATCGGGATAAGCTGCCCCCTGGCCCTCGTATACATCCATGATGAATCGCGCGATGTCTTCCTTTTCTTCGAGGTTCATCCCGGCCATGGGCTCGTCGAGAAGGAGAATTTTCGGCGCAAGCGCCAGGGCTCGTCCCAGCTCGACCCTTTTGCGAAGGCCGTAGGGCAAAAGACCGACAATTTTTTTTCGTACGTGGGCGATTTCCAGGAAATCGATGATCTCTTCGACGATCCGGCGATGGGCGATTTCCTCTTTTCGCGCCCAGCCGAAATAGAGGGCGCCGGCCAGAAAATTCTGCCGCATGAGCACGTGCCGGGCCGCCATGAGGTTGTCTTCGGTGCTGAGACCCGTATAGAGGGCGATGTTCTGGAAGGTCCTCGCCATGCCGAGTGCGGCCAGCCGGTGAGGGCGCAAGTGGGTGACGACTTGTCCGTCGAAGTAAATGTCGCCGATCTGAGGTTTGTAGAAGCCGCTCAGGCAGTTGAGGAGCGCTGTTTTTCCCGCGCCGTTCGGCCCGATGATGGCGAGAATTTCCTCATCTCTGATGTCGAGACTGAGATCGGTGAGGGCGGCAACCCCGCCGAAGCGGAGCGACGCCTTTTCGATGCGCGCCCTTATTCCTTTCTTCCCATCCCCCATAGGTCTGACCACCCTTTTTTGCGTTTCCGGCTGCCCTTCTCGCCGGACCCTCGGTTAGAGACCTGTACTTCTTTATGAAAAGAGCGCTCCCGGGGATTGGCGTTCATGTTACCCCCGGCCAGTTTAGGTTATAAGAAAAATAAACGACCTTTGTCAAGCACGATCTTTTCCGCGTCTTCCGCTGTTCGAGAATAACTTGTTATTTCATTAATTTACGCCGTCATTATAAATTTATGAGAAAGTCTTGGGATAAACGCTATACATTTGTAGAACTTCTCAGAGACCGCGTTTTTCGCTCGCTTATTGCCGGGCGCAGGGAAAAGTGATAGAACTAGTCCTTGCAACCGACACGGGCAGGGAGGGTAAACCGTGAAGCTAAAGCCAGGCGACAAAGCGCCCCGCTTCGAACTGTATGACCAGAATGGCAACCTTGTCACGCTTTCCGATTTCGAAGGCCGGAAGCTCCTTCTCTATTTCTACCCCAAAGCCCTCACCTCTGGCTGAACGGTGCAATCTGCGGCCGTGCGGGACGCGGCCCAAAACCTGAGCGCGCTGAAGACGGCAGTGGCGGGGGTCAGCGCCGACCCTCCTGCGTCGCAGAAAGAATTCGACGAAAAGAATAATCTCGGCTTCCCTCTTTTATCCGATGTGAGCCACGAGATTGCCGAGGAGTACGGCGTCTGGCAGGAAAAAAACCTGTACGGAAAGAAATCCTTCGGCATTGTCCGGTCGTCCTTTCTCATCGACGAGAAAGGATTCATCGTGGAGGCCTGGTACAAGATAAGCCCCAAAGACACCGTGCCCAAGGCCATGGAAGCACTCAGACGCTAAGCGGGCGCCTCGTCGCCCTTTCGCGGCGGTTTCCCGCCCTGCCGATTCATGATCCTATCGAACGCCTCGAAGTCCGTCCGGGCTTTCCGGTGTGTTCCTCACGGAAAGACAATACTGCATCAGAACACAAATGTCTAGTTTTCACAAGCTTCACAAGCTTTTTTTCTGCCTCATCACGAAAAAGAATCTGAAATAGCCCCGTAACGACCTGTCGTTATGGGCCATAAATCGTGGCCGGGAATTGCTGCGATGCCTTTCTCTTATCTCGCGAAGATTCTCCTCCCGCACAGTATAACATTGCATCTTTTCTGGCCGGAAAGTATGCCTTTACGAATTCCTCTTCCTCTTCTCTCGCAAGCATCATCAACCAGGGCTGCATTATCGCATCGAAAGGCGGCTACGTCGCCCTGCTGTCCCCGTCGGTAACGAACCAGGGGACGATCGTGGCCAATGCGGGCGCCGTGGCGCTTGCCTCCGGCGACGCAATGACGCTCGCCTTCGCAGGGAACAACCTTATCAGCCTTGTCGTCGATCAGGCAACGCAAAACACCCTCGTCGCCAACTCGGGCAAGATTGTGGCCGACGGCGGCACGGTGCTCCTCACTGCCAGGAGCGCTTCCGACGCGTTAAAGAACGTGGTGAACAACACGGGCGTCGTAGAAGCTCGCTCCCTCGTCAGGCAAGGGGGGACCGTCATCCTCGACGGCGGGGACGCGGGGATAACGGCGAACAGCGGGACGATCGACGCCTCGTCCTCGGAATCGGGCGCTCAGGGCAGGTCGATAGGCATCCTCGGCAAATATGCGGGCCTCTTCGGCGGCTCGGTGCTCAACGCCTCAGGCGACGAGGGCGGCGGGACGATCCTCGTGGGCGGCAACTTCCACGCGCCGGACCGGAGCAAAACGCCTCCATGACCTACGTGGGACAAAACACCTTCATCTACGCGGACGCCCTCAGTCCGGCAACGGCGGCAAGGTCGCCGTCTGGTCGGGCAACGGCACGCAATTTTACGGCAATATCAGCGCCAAAGGCGGCGCCAGCGGGTTTGTGGAAGTGTCGGGGAAGAACTATTTCGACTTTAACGGTCTGGTCAATACGACTGCCGCCAGGGGCAAGACGGGGACGCTGCTCCTCGATCCTGACGAAATCGACATTGAGCATTCCAATGTCTCCGGCAATGATAGCCTTGCCGTTACGGGAGCGTCGTCCTTTACAAATAACAGCAATAGCGCCGCTATTCTCACGGACTACACCATAAATAACGAACTGAACACCACCAACGTTACCGTCACGACCTCGTCGGGCGACATTGACATCAGCAACGCTAACGGCGCTGTCGCTATTTTCCCTGCGGTCGGTGCGATCGAGGCGACGAGACAGTCCAACGGAGTAGGTTCCGGCACGGAAAGCGCCAGTGGAGACCAGATGAACCCGATGGGACGGGGCGCGGGTTCCGAACAGCCCATGTTTTTCGTGGCTAATGGACCGTTCGGTGTTGGTCTTACCTTCTCTCGATCCCTATGGTCGGCGATACGGGAGAAGTCTTCACGAGCACCTTCCGTATTGCCGGGAAACCGCAAATGCAGGGTGTTCCTCACGGAAAGACGATACTGCATCAGAACACAAGTGCCTAGTGCTATGTCACCCTTGTAATAAGGAATCGACGAGATGTGGATGACCTGTGAGAATCGTTGACCGGAGGCGAACGGTGGGCCGGGCGCCCGGCCTCAGAGCCTGGCATGACCGGGCGGCAACGTACGTCGGAGGTCACGTGGCGAGCCCGGCGCCAAACCTCGCGATCCGTCCACGCCCTTCTGTCTGGCCGGCTAAAGAAGAGACCGCGGTCACGCGCGACCGCCTATGACGCGGTCGAGGACAGAGCACAGCTCTTCGATCTTGTAGGGTTTCACTACATACCCCTTGAATCCGTGCGCTTTGAAGTCCCTCAGCACGGGATCGTTCGAGTAGCCGCTCGAAATGATCGCCCGGACGGCGGGGTCAATGGTTTGAAGCTCCTTGATCAGCTCCTTGCCCCCCATGCCGTCGGGTACGGTGAGGTCGGCAATCACGGCGTCGTAGGGCCGGCCGTCCCTGGCCGCTTCCTGATACTGTTCGATCGCCTCGAGACCGTTGGATGCGAAGCCCACTTGGTACCCGAAGTGCAGGAGCATCTCAACCATGACATCTCTTACCCCCCGGTCGTCATCCATGAACAGAAGCCTGCCTTTTGGGCCGTCGGTTTCCTCAGGGGCTGCGTTCGGAGTGTCTGCCGCCCTTGCGGCCAAGGACGAATCGGGCGGCGCTGCAGGCAGGTAAATCCGGAAGAGACTTCCTTTGCCCCGCGCCGACTCGACGGTAATGGTGCCTCCGTGGTCCCTCACGATAGAATAGCAGATGGAGAGGCCCAGCCCGGTGCCCTTTTGGTGGCCCGGCTCTTTCTTGGTGAAGTAAGGGTCGAATATGCGTTGGAGGTCGGGTCCGGCGATCCCCGGCCCCTCGTCCCGCACGGATATGCTTACGTACTTCCCCGGCTTGAGCGCCATTGCATTGCCCCGCCTGAGAGCGACGCTCTCCGCCGAAACCTCGAGCACTCCTTTGTCTGCCATCGCTTCTTCGGCGTTTTTGACGATCTTCTGTATAACCTGACTGATTTGCCCCTCGTCCACCTTCAGCAGAGGAAGGGTCCGGGAAAAGGCGAAGGAGACGGAGACTTCCGATCCTTCCAGGCAGGATTTCACCGATTCTTCTATGAGAAGCCCCGGAGCAACGACGCTCCTCAGCGCTTCGCCGCCGCGCGCGAAGGCGAGGAGCTGATAGGTGAGATCCCTTCCGCGCATGCACGCCTTTTCGGCTTCGGCAAGACGATCGGCCACCTTCTTCTGCGCTTCGTTGAGAAACATCTTTCCGAAAGAGATGTTGCCGAGGATCACCGCAAGGAGATTGTTGAAGTCGTGGGCGATCCCGCCGGCGAGCACTCCCAGGGATTCGAGCTTTCGCGCCTGCAGCAGCTCTTCTTCGATGCGCTTTTCCTCGGTGATGTCGCGGAAAACTATGACCGTGCCCAGTATGCCTCCCGCCCTGTCGAGGATGGCCGATTTTGTCTCCGCAATGGTCCTCGTCTCGCCTTCCCGGGTCAGGATGATCTTTTGGTTCAAGGATAGTTCGGCCGCCTTCGGGCCGTCGGGTGAACCATTGCTTCCCGGCTCGCGGTCGGCCGGATTATCCGGCGCCGTTCGGTAAATCTGTGAGAGATCCTGCCCGGCGGCCTCCGCGTGCGGCCAGCCGGTCAACTTCTCGGCGGCATTATTCATGAGAACGATGCGTCCGGCGGCGTCGATCGTGATCACGCCGTCTCCTATGGAGCGCAGGGTGATGTTGAGTCGCTCCGTCTCGGCGGCGAGGGCTTCTTCCGTGCGCTCCCGGTCTGAGATTTCTCGCCGCAGCTCGGAGTTGGCCTGCTTGAGCTTTGCCTCACTTGTTTCCAGAAGTTGCTTTGACACCGTCGTCGCCGCAAGGGTGCTCACCATTTTGTTGAAGTCATCAATGAGCGTCGCCACTTCTCCCGAGCCGGAGGGTTGCACGGGAGTCGAAAGGTCTCCCCGGTTAACCCTTGCCGTTGCCTCCCTGAGCCGGCCTACCGCCCTCGAAAGATAGACGCCCATGACGAAAAAGGCGATGAGGGAAACGACGACTATGCCGATTCCCATGGAGAGGAGTCCCGTGTGCTTGAAGGATTCGATAACCGATTTCGATGCTTCGGTGAGAAATTTCTTCGTCTCGTTGTGATCGGCCTCAGCCCGTTTCACCGGGTTCAGGAAGTCGTCCACATTGACCGTGGCAGCGACGCTCAGTCTGACATGGTCGGCCGTGACATGGTGGAGAGGGATGATGTAGATGAACCTCTTCATGATGTTTCCGTCGCCGGCCCTCAACTGGTAGTATCCGTAAGCCGTCCCTTCCCCTTTCAGGCTCGTCTCCAGTATGTCTTTCAACTCCGGCAAATGGCGGAAGACGCTCGGCAACGTCTTGTCTTCCATCCGAAGGTCCCGATGAAGGCGGACGACCGCGGTATCCGAGTCGAACACGAAGGTATAGCCCGTCTGGCCCACGGTCTGGACGGCCACTTCCCTGAATTTGTCGTCTCTCTGTAAGTCTGCCACGCTCATCCACGGGACGGACTGGATAACCATATCGAGTTGCTGGGCAATGGCGTTCACCTTTTCGTGGATTGAGGCCTCGCCGATCTCCCGCAGCATGACTTCGCTTCTGGACATGTCCCGTTCATACCCTTTTTCGATGATCCGGGCGATTGTTTGCTCGATGCGGCTGCCGTAGATATCGATGAGGACGACAAAGATAAGGATGGGAATGAGACCCGCAATAAACGTAACGAGGAAAAGGCGAGTGCTGAACTTCTTAGGAAGAAACTTTGTAAGCTGCATGGTTTTGCAAACCCTCGAAAGCATAATGACGCCGAGAGGTTGTATGTATAGATACCATACTTGAAGCGGGATGTGAATTAGAATCGTCCCGGAGCATCACACATTGTTTGACGTAGAATTTTTCCCCCGGCTTTCACTATATCCTTGACGGCTGCGTCAAATATATGTGAAAACATAATAGCGATCTTAAGGGGCAAGCCAAAAAAACGCCCCCGCAAATGTTGCTGCTCTAGCTTTCGACGTTGGGTCAGACAAGTGGGCGTACGTCAAGTTCGAGGCTGGTGAATGGACGATTGGAGCAGGACGAAAGCGGACCTCATTGAGGAGCTCGCCAGTGCTCGTCAAAAGATCGCGGCACTGGAATATCAGGCGCAAAGGCTCGTCCGCGAAGCGGACGCCGCGGAACGAAGCGACTGCGACGCGGAGCGTCTAGAGGCTCTTTTCGCCGAGAAAAACACGCTGAAATGTCTCCTGGAACAGCCTCTCGCCGGCGTCTTCCTTATCCAAAACGGATTGTTCGCCTACGTCAACGGTGAGTTGGCCGAAATATTCGGCTACGCGCCAGGCGAGATCATCGATAAGAAGCGGCCGGAAGATCTGGGATTTCCCGAAACGTGCTGTAACGGCACAAAGGCCGGGGAGGAGGAGCGCGCCGGAAAGGGGTCTTCCGCGCCCCAGGAATTTCGGGGGAAGCGGAAGGACGGCCACGTCGTCCACGTTGAGGCGTGCGTTGCCCGGACGGTGGAGCGGGGCGTGCCGTCTGTCCTCGGAGTTCTCCTCGACAGGACCGATCAAAAAAAGCTCATCTCCCAATGCGCCCGGTCGGAAAGAATAAAGGCCATAGGGACGCTGGCGGGAGGGATTGCCCACGATTTCAATAACCTGCTCACGGGCATACAGGGGCATGTTTCTCTTCTTCTGCACCGGCTGGCCCCCGCCGACCCGGCGCACGACAAGCTGAAGGCCATTGAAGAGCTGGTGAAGAGCGCCTCCGCCGTCACCGGGAAGCTCCTTGCCTTCGCAAGCGGCGCCGCCTACGAGATCCGGACGGTCGACGTGAACGCCATTATCAGAAGGACTGCCGAGATCTTCGGTCGAACGCGCAAAGAGATCGTCATCAAATCGCGATGCGAAGAGGCGCTGGCAGCCGTGGACGCGGACAGCGGGCAAATCGAGCAGGTGCTTTTCAACCTCTACCTGAATGCAGCCCAGGCCATGCCCGGCGGGGGTACGCTGTCGCTCACCACGGAAGATATGATCCTCGACAAGAGATTTGTGCGGCCCTATTCTTTGAAGCCGGGAAAGTACGTCAAGATTTCCGTGGCGGATACGGGCGAGGGCATGGACGAAAAAACCAAGGAAAGGATCTTCGAACCTTTTTTCACCACGAGGAAAGCCGCAAAGGGGACCGGTTTGGGGCTGGCCTCAGTTTACAACATAGTCAAGGGACACAACGGGTTTGTCACCGTTTACAGCGAAAAGGGGCAGGGCTCCGTCTTTTGCGTTTATCTGCCCGCATCCCTCAACGTTGCCGAAACCGTCAGCGAGGTCCCGGTCGAGTCCCCACAACCCGTGGAAGAGGGCGCTGAGACTATTCTGCTCGTGGACGACGAGGAGTCGGTGATTGTGGTGAGCAAAGATATGCTGGAGGCCCTGGGGTATTCGGTGCTCGTGGCAAGGAGCGGGCAGGAAGCCATCCACCTTTATGAAAAGCAGCACGAAGCCGTGGACCTCGTTATTCTCGACGTGGTTATGCCGGACATGGGGGGCGAGGAGACGCTGGGCAGGCTTAAACGCATCAAACCGGACGTGGTGGTTGCCCTTTCGAGCGGTTACACGCTCGACCGGCAGGTGACGAAGATTATGCAGCAGGGGTGCAAGACGTTTATCCAGAAGCCGTTCACGATCAATACTCTATCCCAAAAACTCCGCGAAGCCCTCGACTCGTAACCCATTTTAGGCGGCCGGACAGAAGGGCCTGGAGGGATCGCGATCTTTGGCGCCCTGCTCCGGTCGTGAGGCTCCGCCGTACGAGCAGTACGGCTGCGCTCAACGATCCTCACAAGTCATCCAAATCTGCGATCCCTCCAGGCCCTTCATCCACCCCAATCCGTCGCCGAGCGCAACCATGATCGGCACCGGAAGCGGGCTTTGTCTGCCCAACTGATTTCTGGCGTCCATGCGACATGGAAGCTGTCATTCTTTGCCGGATGGGGAAGGTTAAAGGGGTAAGCGCCTAACGGTTTGCTAGTGTTTTTGCACGGCCCAGCGGATGATTGCTTCGACCATGGCGGGGATGGTTGCCGTGGGTGGGACGATGGAGACGGTCAGGCCTTTTTTCTCTATTGCCCGCTGGGTGACCGGGCCGAGGGCGGCGATGGTCACGTCTTTGAATAAGGCACGGGCTTGTTCCCCCAGCATGACGAACAGGTTGTTGAAGGCGCCCCCGCTCGTGAAGGCGGCGAGCGTAATGCGGCCCTCGGACATGAAGCGCTGCAGTCGTTTTCCGTGTTTCTCCGGCCTGACGGCGCGGTAGACGACGGGCGTTGCGATTTTGCCGCCGAGCTGTCGCACTTTCTCCGGAAAGAGTTCCCTGCCGCCGGCCGCTCTCGGCAGGAGGAAGCTTAAGGCGTCGAATCCGCTTTTTGCGTCCGGGTGCGAGGCAAAGGCGTCGACCAGCCCTTCGGCGCTGAACTCATCGGGGACAAGATCGATCCTGAGCCCAAGCCGCGAGACTGCCTGGGCTGTTTTGGCGCCGATGGCGCAAATCTTCAGCCCTTTCAAGTCCCGGACGTCCTTGCGGTTCCGGAGCAGCCTTTCAGTAAAGTATCTGAGGGCGTTGGCGCTCGTGAAAATGAGCCAGTTGTAGGCCTCGAGCTGTCCAATGGCGCGGTCGGCCTCGTCAAAGCTTTCCGGCGGCACGATGCGCAGGGCCGGGAATGCGAAGACTTCCGCGCCCAGGTCTTCTAATGGCTCATAGTCGGGGCTGTATTCCCGGGCGATCAATATACGGTGTCCGAAGAGTGGTTTTTCTTCGTACCATTTCAGCGCGTCGCGCAAGCCGACGGTCTTGCCCACCACCATGATCGCGGGCGGCTGCATATTGCTGTTTCGGGCCGCCCGGGCAATTTGGTCCACGGAGGCAACCAGGGTTCGCTGTTCCGGTCTCGTGCCCCAACGGATCAGGGCGGCAGGCGTGCCAGCGGGCAAGCCGTGTTCGACCAGCTTTTGCGTGATGGTCTCTATGTTCTTGACGCCCATGAGAAAGACGAGTGTGTCGCAGGACTTTGCCAGCTCGCCCCAGTACTGCCCGCTTTCCAGCTTTGACGCCGCTTCGCTTCCCGTGATGACGGCGAAAGAAGAAGCATAGTTCCGGTGGGTCAGGGGGATGCCCGCATAGGCGGGTACGGCTACGGCGGAGCTGATGCCCGGAACGACCTCGAAGCCGATTCCTTCCCGCGAGAGCACCTCTGCTTCCTCGCCGCCCCTGCCGAAGACAAAGGGGTCTCCCCCCTTGAGCCTGCATATTGTCTTCCCTTCTCTGGCGCGCTCCACGAGGACGCGGTTTATCGCGTCCTGCGACATCTCGTGATGTCCGCCCCGCTTTCCTGCATAGACGAATTCTGCGTCATCTCTGGCATAACTGAGAATCTGAGGGTTAACGTGAAAATCGTAGACGATCAGGTCTGCCTTTTGAAGACAGCGCAGCCCTTTGAGGGTGAAAAGACCCATGTCGCCCGGTCCCGCCCCCACAAGAAAAACCTTTCCTGGATTCATAGACACGGGTCAAATGTACCATAAGAGGGCGATTTCCTCAACCCGGCGTCTGGACGATCGCCGCCTTCTTTTTCTGCCCCGCGAGCGTCGGCAGATCTTTGATAATTCTTCCGGCTCTGTTCTCGGCCATCCGCAACTCATAAAGCTTCTGCAGGTTTATCCAAAAATCGGGACTGGTCCCGAAGAAGTGCCCGAGGCGCAACGCAGTGTCGCCGGTAATGGAGCGGCGTCCCCTCAAGATTTCCGTTATACGGTTTGTCGGGACTTTAATCTGACGGGCGATTTCCGCGGCGCTCATGCCCAACGTTTCAAGCTGCTCCGCCAGATGTTCTCCCGGATGTATGGCTGTCCTTCCCATGACTCACCTCAATGATAATCGACAATTTTAACGTCGATCGGCCCTAACGCTCCCTTCGGCCAACCAAAACAAATGCGCCACCGGTCATTGATGCGAATACTGTATTGGCCTTTCCTGTCGCCCTTCAACGCTTCGAGACGGTTTCCGGGCAAGTCCAAATCACGGAGCGCCGCCGCAGCTTCAAGTTGGTCGAGCTTCATCTCGGCCTTACGCTCAATTCCCGCAAAAGAGCCGACACGTTTGCCTTCGGCGAACTCCCGCGTTCGTTTGTCTCCAAAGCTGACGATCACTGCCTATTCTAACCTGCATTATCCGTTACGTCAAGCGTATAATAAAACCAAAATCAATTGTAGCGCACGCCTGATCGGCGATTCGGCCCAAATATGCAGCAGCATAAGGCCCGCGGCCGGAGGAAATTTCGATGGATTTCGGCGTGATCAGCGGTGCCGCGAGCCGGGAGTTCGACAGAAATTGGGGACGCTCCGAGTGCAGTATTTTTTTGCTGGTTTGACAGCGGGCGGAAGGACCACTCTCCGGGCTGAGGCGATTTTTGCTGGATGGTGCGGCTCGCGGGCGAAGAAGCGACCCGGAGCATACTCTGTTGTATGTGAGGAGTCGCGCCGAGCCGGCGACCGCGCCAGGCGCAAAAAGCGCCCAGCCTCCCCCCCATCCTGCATGCAAGATTGACAAGGCCTCCCGTTGGCAATATACTAACATAGCCATTTTCACTTACCCAGGGGGCACAAATTAATGAACGGACCAGCGCAGAAGTACGAAGGCAGCAACGACTACATCGCATCGAAACCCTTGATGGAAATCGTCAACGTGTCGATTATACTCGGGAAACCGCTCGTGATTAAGGGCGAGCCGGGCACGGGCAAGACACTTCTTGCCCACAGCATTGCCAAGGCGCTCAGCAAGAAGCTGCTTGCCTGGAACATAAAGTCGACTACCAAGGCGAAGGATGGCCTTTACGTCTATGACACGGTTCAGCGTCTCAACGATGCGCGTTTCAAGGACAAGGACATCTCCGACATCAGGCAGTACATCAAGCACGGGAAACTGGGGCAGGCTTTTCTCTCCGACGAGCAGGTGGTGCTCCTTATCGACGAGATCGACAAGGCGGACGTGGAATTCCCCAACGACCTCCTCAACGAGCTCGACGAGATGTCCTTTCACATCAACGAGCTGGATGAAGAGGTGAAGGCGAAACAGCGTCCCATCGTGATCATCACGAGCAATTCCGAAAAGGAGCTGCCTGATGCATTCCTGCGGCGGTGCGTCTTCTACTACATTGAGTTCCCGGACGAAGAGATGATGGAGCGGATCGTCAAAGTGCACTTTCCCGATATTCAGGAGAAGCTCATGCGGGAATCCATCAAGAAGTTTTACTGGATCCGCCAGATCGACGGCATTCGCAAGAAGCCCTCGACGAGCGAGCTCCTCGATTGGATAAAGGCGTGCGCGGTGGGCGGTCTCGACCTCGAAAAGTTCACCTCCCACGTGCCTTTCCTCGGCGCTCTCATCAAGAGCGAGCAGGACACGGAAAGGGTTGCCAAGATCACCCAGTCCCAGGGCGGCGCCTTCGGTTTCAGGAGAAGGTAGGGCAGCGGCGGATGTTTATCGATTTCTTCTATCTGCTGAGAAGCAAAGGCGTGCCGGTCTCGGTAACGGAATGGATAGCCTTCACCGAGGCCCTCTACGGCGGTTTCATGCAATCAAGCCTTAACCACCTCTACTATCTGGGGCGGGCCTTTCTGGTGAAGAGCGAGGCTTACTACGATATGTTCGACCTCGCTTTTCGTGAGTATTTCGGCGGAATCGCCTCAGAGCCGCTCGAAGTCGACAAGGTGATGGAATGGCTCGAGAATCCGATCAACAAGCTGCCGAAGCTCGATCCGGAGGAGCTGGAACAACTGAAGAAGCAGCTCGAGGAGATGAAGCAGAAGTACGACCTCGATGAGATGATGCGCATGTTCAGGGAGCGCCTCAAGGAACAGACCGAGCGCCACGACGGCGGCAGCAAGTGGATCGGCACGGGCGGCCGCTCGCCTTTCGGCGCCTATGGATATTATCCGGGAGGCATCCGGGTGGGCGGCGAGGGCTGGATGAATTCGGCCGTCAAGGTGGCCGAGGAGCGGCGATTCAAGAACTACCGGAACGACCTCATCCTCGATGTGCGGCAAACCAAGATGGCCCTCAAGAAGCTCAGGCAACTGAAGCGGGACGGCCTCGTCGAAGAGCTTGACGTAGAGGAGACTGTCGACAAGACGGCCAAGGAAGGGGGAGAGATAGAGTTGGTCTTCTCTCGATCCAGAGAGAACAGCATCCGCCTTCTGTTGGCCATGGATACGGGGGGTTCGATGGCGCCCTATGCAGATCTGTGCGACAGGCTCTTTTCTGCCGCCACGCAAGTGGAGCATTTCAAAGACTTCAAGCACTACTTTTTCCACAATTGCATTTACGAACTGGTCTTCCAGGACATATATCACGGAAAGGCAATGCCGACGGAGAAGCTTTTTTCCAATTTTCATTCCGGCTACAAGATGATCCTTGTCGGCGACGCGCGTATGGCCTACTCGGAGCTGTTCGAGAGGTTTGGCTGCATCGACTACTACTCTTCCAATGAAACTCCGGGCCTGGAGTGGCTCCAGAGAATAAAGGAGCATTTCCCTTATTCCGTCTGGCTCAACCCCACGCCGAGGCAGTATTGGCGCCATGCCACGGTCGACGCCATAAGCCGGCTATTTCCCATGTACGAGCTGACGCTCGACGGGTTGAAGGATGCGATCAAGGCCCTCACCGCCAAGGTGCGGCTGCCGGCGGCTTAAAAGCTTTTCATAGGTCCTCTAAGTCCGATAGGACCTATGAAAAAAGCCTTTTTAAACCCCGAGAATAAACTAGTTACTTTGCTTCTTATATGAATTATAATTGTGGCGTCATGCTTGGCAAAATCCTTTATTATCTCTATGAAAAGCGCCTTTTCAAGAAGATCAGGGGAGGATCGGCGCCGAACCACGTGGGATTGATCCTCGACGGAAACCGCCGGTACGCCAAAGAGATGGGACTCGAGGACGTGGCTGACGGGCACCGGGAAGGCGCGCGCAAGTTGGACGAGGTGCTTCAGTGGTGCGCCGACCTCGGCATCGGGATCGTCACGATCTGGGTGCTTTCGCCTGATAATATACGGAGAGAGAAAGACGAAGTAGAAGCGCTTTTCGAGATTATCAGGGACAAGATGGAGGACCTGTCCCACAACCAGGTTGTGGTGAAGAACAAGTTCAGGATAAGGGCCTTCGGCAAGCTGCACATCCTGCCTGCCGAGCTTCAGGAGGCGATACGCGGGTGCGAGGCGTCGACGGCTGATTATGACGAGCGCATGCTCAACATTGCCGTCGGCTACGGGGGCAGGGAGGAGATTGTCGAGGCGGCAAAGAAAGCGCTCACGGAAAAGAGCGCCGCTTCCCTGGAGGAATTGGTGCAGGGGTTGACTGTCGAAGATATCACGAACAATCTCTACACCTGCGGCATTCCGGACCCCGATCTCATCATCAGGACGAGCGGCGAGATCCGGCTCTCCGGTTTTCTCCTTTGGCAGAGCGCCTACAGCGAGTTTTACTTTTGCGACGCCCTCTGGCCCCTCTTCCGGAAGATCGATTTCCTGAGGGCCATACGCAGTTATCAAGAGAGGAACAGGAGGTTTGGGAAGTGATCCCTTCAGATAAGGGGGCCGTTGCGCCGAGGAGGAAGATGCCGCCGGCCGCCGCCGGCCTATGAGGGGAAAAGCGTACTCTCCAACAGAACGCAGATCCTTCCTTGCCAAGCTCTTCTCGCTCCTCTTCGCAGTCCTTCTTATCTGCTTCATTTTCTATATTTACCACGAAGAAGGGTGGAGGTTTATTCTCCGCTACTACAGATATTTCTTTGAAGGGAAAAAGCTGAGCGCCCTCCTTGCCTCTTTCGGCCCCTGGGCCGGTCCTGCCTTTGTGGGGCTTCAGGTGTTCCAGGTGGTCTTCGCGCCTGTTCCGGGAGAGGTAACGGGTTTCGTCGGCGGCCTCTTCTTCGGCATCGTGAACGGCACGTTGCTCTCTACCGTCGGCCTGACCGCCGGCGCCCTCATCGCCTTCTGGTTTGCCCGTTTCTTCGGGTCCGGCTTGGTGCGGAAGATCGTCAAGAAGGAGTGTTTTGACAAGTTTGACGCCTTCATGGAAACGCACAAGGCGCTCAATATTGCGTTTGTTCTTTTTCTGATACCCGGCTTCCCGAAGGATTCCCTCTGTTACCTTCTCGGCCTTACGCGCATGCGATACCGGGAGATCGTCGTGATGAACGTTTTCGGACGTTTGCCCGGCACCATTATCCTCTCGATGCAGGGCAGTGCGATCCGTCACGGCAAATTCGGCTCGTTCTGGCTGCTTTTTGCTTTCAGCCTGGCCCTTTCCGCGGGCCTCTATTTCGGGAAGGATTTGGTCATCCGCTGCTATGTCTCATGCAGACGAGTGCTGCGAAGGGAGCAGGAGGCGTGAGCGCCCCCGCGGCTCGCTACCTGCCCCCGCCGCTCGGGGGATGAAAGTTGAAGCCTACTTCGAGATAATCTTCGTTTACCGATACGGGCAAGGGCGGCAACATATCTATTGACTTAAGAGCGCGGACGATCGACTCGTCGTAGGCTCTGTTCCCCGATCTTTGCTCCATATTCCAGTCGGAGATCCTTCCGTCTTTTCGTATCTTGATCGAGACGACGGCGAGAAGGTTCTTGCTGACCGAAACGTTGGGCGAGTGCCAGCTTTCCTGAATTCTCTCCCAAACATCTTCGTAGTATTTCTGCAACACGGGGTCGGAGAGCCCTCCGCCGCTCCCGGAGCCCGGCAGGTTCGGTCCTCTCCCGGCGCCCTCTTTCCCGCCCGACACGTCCATATACTTGGTGTGGGACCTCATCTCCCTGATCTTCCTGTCCAGGCTGCTCGCTTCTTCCATCTCCCTGATCTTCTTGTCGAGGCTCCTCACCTCATCCTTGGTTGTCTCGAGAGGCTCGCCCTTCTTCTTGGGCGCAAGCGATTTCTGGTTGGTCGTCGAGACGAGGTGCTCCCTTTCGACTTTTTGCGGTTTTTCCTTTACCAGGGGGGGCTTTTTTGGCTCTGTTTTCTTTTGGACCGGTGGAGGCGACGGTTGCGGTTTTTCCGCCGGGACCGCCCTTGCCCCTCCTCCGCCGCCGGAGGCAGGCTCACTGACAAGGTTTACGGAGTAGTAGGAAAAATTGGCCTTTCTGCTCGTCTTTTGATGAGGGATGCTAAAAGCCCCGATGATGAGCACGTGGAGCACCACCGAGGCGACGAGCATCTTGTACCAGCGGCTCTCGTCTCTCATCTCTCTTCTGGCGGTCTGGTGACTATATTCACCTTCTCCACGCCGGCTTCCCGTATGATGCCCATGCAGTTCACCACGAAGCCATAGGGAACGCCGGCGTCGGCCCGCAAGAAAACCTCCTTGTCGGTCTTATGGGCAAAGAGAAGCTCCACCGCCGCCTTCAGGTCTTTTATGTCAACCCGCTTGCTGTTGACCATGACCGCCCTCTCTTTGGTGACCGTGACAGTCTGGATCTCGTCTTTTGAGGGCAGGGGCTTTGTCGTGGTCTTGGGCAGGTCGATGGGCATGCCCTGCTGCATCATGGGCGCTGCGATCATGAAAATGATCAACAGCACGAGCATGACGTCCACCATGGGGACGATATTGATCTCGGAGAGCAAGCCTTTTGACTGTTTGGGGCCGTTCATCGGTTAATGAGGTTGACGATGTAGGTGGAAGCGTTCTCCATCTTGACGGAGACGCCTCTGAGCCTGTTGCTGAGGTAATTGTACCCGAGCACGGCGGGGATGGCCGTTGCGAGGCCCAGAGCCGTTGTGATAAGGGCTTCGCTGATGCCCGGCGCTACTACGGCGAGGCTTGTGGTTCCTCTCACGCCTATTTCGCGAAAAGAATCCATGATCCCCCACACCGTTCCGAAAAGCCCTATGAAAGGGGCGGTGTTCGCGGTCGTCGCAAGAAAAGAGAGTTTCCTTTCGAGCCGCTCCGTCTCCTCGGATACGGATACCCTGAGCACGCTTTCTACCGCCGGCGCCAGCACGGCGCCTACGGTCAGGCTCTCCTTCTGTCTGCCCGCAAGCTCCTTATAGGATGCAACGACAAGCTTGTAGAACGGGCTGTCGGGGTTGTCGGCATACGCTGTCGTAAGCCGCTTGAACGAGTCGCTGTCCTTCGCGATCTTCAGGAACTTGGTTCCTTCGCTCTCCGCCACGCTCAACTGATGCCACTTGTAGAAAATGATCGTCCAGGAGACTACGGAGAAGAAGAGAAGGAGGACGACGACCGCTCTTGCTACTGGCCCCGCCGATAAGATGAGACCGGTTAATCCGCCTGAATACACGTTAATGTCTGCAATTCCCATAGTGACTTTAATGATAACGCATCGAGGGCGAATTGTAAAGCAGCCGTGTGCACATAAAGAACCCCTGGGGGCGGAGGAAAATGGGAGTAATTATCATCCGGGAGCCATTTCCTGCCCTAGCGCCTTCGGTATCCGAACCTCTCTTCGAAGACGGGGGCTATGAGGTTGTCGACGGGCGCATAGTCGTCGGTGAGGATGACGGATTGCGCGTTTGCCCGCAGTTTGGCCATCAGGGCGTCGGAGACGAGGACGGATTTGGCCTTGCCCTGCATTTCATCTTTCAGCCAGGCCTGAAACTTCGTTATGTCCCGGCGGCCCTTCGTTGCCATGACGATGAAGGTTGCGATGCGGTTTTGGAAATCGGGTCTGATGGAGATGAGATAAACGTTCTTCTCGCCGAATACCTGATCGAGGGTTCGTATATAGGAGGGGAGAAAAGGTCCTTTCGTAAAGTCGTCGATAATATTCGACATGAGGATGCCGTCGTTGTTGAGAATCCCCTTGAGCTGCCCGAGGAACTCCTTCGTGGTCAGGTGATAGGGGATCGAAAGGTCGTTGAAGGCGTCGGTCATGACGACGTCGTACTTCTGCGTGCAGTTCATGACAAACCATCGCCCGTCGGTATTGTAGGTCTTTATCCTCGTGGTTCTCGGCATGCCCAGGTAATTGTAAACCGTCTCGGTTATGGCCGGGTCGATCTCCACCACGTCGATGTGCGCCTTCGGGTAGGAGAGCTCCATCCAGCGCGGGAAGGTGTAGCCGCCGCCCCCTATTGAGAGGCTGCTGAAGGGAGTTTGCGGCTGGTACATCCATTTGAGGACCTCGCCGTAAATCCTTTCGTACTCATACTCGATGTCCATGGGATCGGCGAGGTTCACGTAGGAATGGATGAGGTGGTCGAGCACCAGGGCCTCTACGGGGGTCCGATAGTCATTGCCCACGGTCTTCGACACTTTGATGGTGTAGTAGTTGCTCTCCTTGTAATATTGGGTGGCCTTGCTCGTGGGGATCCGGTAGGCGGCGATATAGAGCGGCGTGAGACAGACGGCGCAAACCGCCAGGAAGACAACCGCCGTAGGTTTTCGCCTGAAAAGACCGCCTGAAAAGAGAGCAGTGAGGATGAGCACGATCCCCATGGTGAAAATGATGTTTCGCGTCCCCATCCACGAGATGAGAAGGAACCCCGTGGCAAAGGTGCCGATGATGGCCCCGAGGGTCGAGAAGGCGTAAATCTTGCCGATGACGTTGCCAGCCTTGTTGAGACTCTGGAGCGTCAGCCTGACGACGACGGGGGAGATCGTGCCGAGGATGCAGCCGGGGACGAAGAAGATGATTGCCGTGACCGTGAAGATGCGCCACATGAGGGAGAAGGGGAAGCGATAGGCGGCAACCATGTTGGTAAGCGGGATGATGCAGAGGGCGGCGATGCCGGACAGGAGGAGCAGGATGCCGAGGGTCCTCCGCATGAGCCAGCGGTCCACCACCTTGCCGCCGATGTAGGCGCCGATGCTGATCCCTGCCAGAATGACGCCGATGATGCTGGTCCAGGTGTAGAGGGAGACGCCGACGAAAGGCGCCAGGATGCGGCCGGCCGTCATTTCGATGACGAGGGAGCAGAAGCTGGCGATGAACATGACAATGTAGGCTTCGAGTAAAGTCATAGTAGGGCTGCCTCCGAGTCTGGGGATTTGCAAGTAGTGGTATAGTGTATTTGGTTAGTCTTGTCAACCTGAGTTTTCTTTTCTCCATGCTTTTTCTCACGGGCGGGAAGAGCAAGGCGGGGGCAAGGCAGGGGCAGGGCAAGTGCGGCTCTCGCCGCGCGGCCGGTCTTTCGGGCGAAATCGCGCTTTTTGGCGCCCTGCTCCGGTCGCGACCTACGTCGTACATTCAGTACGCCTCCGGTCAACGATCCTCGCAGGTCATCCAAATATCACGATTTCGCCCGAAAGACCGGCCGCGGCCCTTCGGCGTCGAGTTCAACCATGATCGACGCCGGAGTTGAGCCATCACTAGTGAATTATTCCGTTGGTCTTACCCTACGCCTACATGTTTTGTTTTCTGGATTAGAACGGGATCTCCTTATGGCGCTAAAGAGGCGGACGATTCCCGATACAAGACTCCTCGGCAGGAGTGGCCGATTCGGACCCTGGAACATTGTGCCCGACTGCACGCGACATTGCGTATTCCACTCAGAAGCGCGTTGTGCCCACAGGCTGCGTCCTTCCTGTAGGCCACATTTTGTATTCGTTGTTGCACGTTCCGCGTTACGCGTGGTAATAATGTAGGGGACGTGGAAGGGAGCCGAGTGGGCCTTGATTCAAGAATAAAGATTTGACCCCACCTCCCCACCATGAGTTGAGAGGAATTACGAACCGATATGGCAGGTCGCCAGAACAGATTGCTCGTAGTGGTTTTCGCGTGTGCCGCCATTCTGGTTGTCTTCTCGCCACGGCTCCACGCCAGCGAAGATTCTCAGTACGCAACCGCCCGGCAGTGCGTTGAATGGTCATTGTCAAGTGACGACTTTTTCGCCTTTTTCGACACCATTACGATGGACAGCATCAAAGAACGGCTTGCCAACAACGTGCGTTTCCGCGGCTACGAGCAGATCGTTGCCCAGATTCACCAACAAGCGACAAGGGACTTTTTGACGCAGAATGGAGCATTGGAAAGCACATGGGATAAGGCGGCACGAAATCTGATGTCGGAATTCTCCGAAAGCGAATTGCTTTTGGTGCGAGACTACCAAACCCGTGAAACGGGCAAAGACTTCTTGGAAACAAAAGTCGGGAAGAAGTGGAAAGATCGGGCTGAGACCATCGTTAGGGCAGCGTTTGAAGACGGCCGTCGCAATGTCTTTGAGGGTTCCCGGTACGAGGTCTACAAAAAAGCTGTTGAACAGAAGATTGCGCAAGCTGAGGCTGAAGGCAAGATTCCTAGCGCCCTTGTTCGGTCGGACGCCCCGCCCCTGGAATTGAAACCGACGGACTCGCAAGAGCCTCTGTTTAGCGTATTCGAGGGCGTTCCGCTAAAGTCAGACAAGCCGAGCTTCGGGATCGATTCTAAAAAGCCCTTGCTCGTCGTGTCCGCTCTGTCCGAAATAGTCCTTGCACAAGACAGAAAGGGTGTTCTCATCCGATTGAATGAAAGGGACACAAAATCGTTCGC
Organism: uncultured delta proteobacterium; assembly: GCA_963816715.1. Classification (GTDB taxonomy): domain Bacteria; phylum Desulfobacterota; class Syntrophorhabdia; order Syntrophorhabdales; family WCHB1-27; genus BOG-1155. Next base: position 471,814 of record CAWFMJ010000033.1, on the reverse strand, counting down.
CGAATTGACAAGAAAGTTTGAGAAGCGGGTGCTTTTTGTCCAATGCACCGAGGGCGTCTTTGAAGGCATGCGGATCACTGCTCCCATTGAAGACGGTTACATAGAATGGAGGCATCCACGGTCGGCCGCAATCGCCGAGTATCTGCGAAAACGGTTCCGTATCGGAGAATTCAAGTGAGGCTCGACCACGGACGTCATAGAGCCGTGGTCACGCTCCAGAATGTGGAACATGAATAAAACAAACAAGCTTCTTTTATTTGTCACTTTTCCGCTGGCCATCTCCGTTTGTGCCATGGCTGCCGACTCTCACACATACAAGAAGCCCGAAGACGTTGTGGCATGGGTCTACCGGGATTTCGCCTTCACCACCATAATGGACTACTGGAAACATTCTTTGCTAATCGAACAGCCAAAAGAAACCCTGAGTCTTTATTTTACCGATGAATTGGCCGAGCTGATCTTGAAGGACAGAAAATGTGTGCGAGAAACCCACGAGATATGCAACTTGGACTTCGATCCCATTTTTGCTTCGCAAGATCCGGGAGCTGAGAGTCTGCAGATTGCGCCAGCCAATAAAGGCAATAGAATCCATGTTCAGTTCACCTACCCGTCGAACGGGGAAAAGATTACCTTGGTGTACGAGGTACAGAAGACGAATCGAGGATGGCGAATCAAAGATATCATTTACAAGAACAGACCGTCCTTGAGAAAACTTCTGACCGGAACAAATTGAAGAAAGGGCATCGAGTGGATGTACTTGGCCGCGGATGAGCGACATGGCGGAATCGGGAGACGGTCTGTCAGTCTCCTTTCTCGTCCCTTCGTTCACGTGACCTTCGCGTTCTGAGCTTGAAGAGATGAAACGAATTCTCGCCATATCTCTTGTCTCGATCCTCGGTCTCGCCACTATCAGAGACCGCTGTCCGGCCTCTCCGACAAGCAGCTGGCCGCCCTGGTGGTTTCTGCCCGTAGTCCGCGATACGAACCCGGAAGGGACCGCTCAGAAGAGAGAACAAAAGTACTGCTCGAGAAAATGCGGGGATCATAACCGCCGAATAGAACTAACTACCCTCAGGGCTGCTGTCCGCGCACTACTTTCTTTCTGTGGCAATCCGTAACTCATTGTCTTTGGCTGAACGCACCCTTCGTAGGTGCAGTCGCTGAGTGCGTAATCCTCAGGCCCTATCAACATTTTACACCCGCGAACTGCTTCCTGGAATAGAGCGTCATCGCCATTGTTTGACAACGCTCGCATTCATGCGGTAATCATTAAGGCTGACTACGCGTACTCATGTCATTGCACGAGGAGACCCTTTCATGACCTTGCCTGCCGAACAGCACCGCGACATTCTTGAGAGTATTGCCACGAGGATAATGCTCGAACGGGGTCTTCTCGCCGATTTCTCTGCTGAGGCCTGTGCCGAGCTCACCAAAATTGAGACTCCCGCCGCAGCGATGGACGGCGAGGTGCGCGATCTCAGAGACCTGCCTTGGGCCTCCATCGACAACGACGACTCCCTGGACCTGGATCAGCTCACCTGCGCCGAGGCGATGCCCGGGTACCGGGTAAGGATATTCGTCGCCATCGCCGATGTCGACGGCCTCGTTAAGAGAGGCTCGGCGATTGACGGCCACGCGCGCCATAATACAACATCGGTATACACGCCCGCGAAAATATTCCCCATGCTTCCCGAGAAGCTCTCGACGGATCTCACTTCTCTCGGTTTGAAAGAAGACCGGCTGGCAATTGTCATCGAGATGGTAGTCGACCCGGACGGCTCGGTGCGGGACTCCGATATTTCAAGGGCGTGGGTGCGCAACCAGGCGAAGCTTTCATACCATGCGGTCGGCGCATGGCTCGAAGGCGGCGGCATGCCCGCAAGGGTCGCGGCCGTGACAGGGCTTGATGAGAACCTCCGTATGCAGGACCGGGTAGCGCAACGCCTTAAAGCCTTACGGCATGCTCACGGGGCCCTCGATCTTGAGACGGTCAAAGGAACGGCGATATTCGAGGACGGCCGGCTCCGCGGGTTCACTGTCGAGAAGAAGAACCGGGCTCGCGACCTCATCGAAGACTTCATGATCGCGGCAAACGGCGTCACTGCCCGCTACCTGTCGTCGAAAAACTTCCCTTCCCTCCGCCGTGTGGTAAAGACTCCCAAACGATGGGCAAGGATTGTCGAGCTTGCCAGGGAGCATGGGTTTCAGCTTCCCGACGTACCCGACTCCGCCGAACTGGACAAGTTCCTCATGAAGCAAAAGGCGGACGATCCCAAGCGCTTCCCCGACCTGTCTCTCTCGATCATAAAGCTCTTGGGTGCGGGTGAATATGCTGCGGAGCTTCCGGGAGACAGGCCCATCGGTCACTTCGGTTTAGCCGTCAGGGACTATGCCCACTCCACTGCCCCCAATCGCCGGTATCCCGACCTTGTTACGCAGCGATTGCTCAGGGCCGCGATGTCCCACCAATCCGCACCTTACCGGATAGATGAACTCGAAGACCTCGCCAGACACTGCACGGAAGAGGAGGACGAAGCGAAGAAGGTCGAGCGGCAGGTGGAGAAATCGGCGGCGGCATTGCTGCTCGAGTCGCGCATCGGGGAATACTTCGATGCGATCGTCACCGGCGCCGCGCCCAAAGGGACCTGGGTGCGCATCCTTTATCCTCCTATCGAAGGGAGATTGGTCCATGGCTTCGAAGGACTCGACGTGGGCCACCGGATCAGGGTGCAGCTGATCAACACGGATGTGGAGCGGGGATTCATCGATTTCAAGAGGGCCCATAGGATTTAATGAAACCCCGGTGCTACGAACGAGCGGAGATGTACGGGTTGGTCGCTTTTTCCATTCGTATCGTGCTTTTCGGCGAGCTGCCGTAGTTATGGCCCGGCAGCACTAAGGTGTCATCAGGCAGGGTGTAGAGCTTGTTGCGAATGGATGTGGCAAGCGCCTCCCAGGAGCCGCCTCCCCCGTCGGTTCTGCCGACAGCCCCGATGAACAGGGTATCGCCGGTGAAGACAACTCCCTTATGGTACAGACAGATACCTCCGGGAGAATGGCCCGGGGTGTGAATGACGGACAGGCTTACCTCACCCACAGTGATGACGTCGCCGTCCTTGACGGTCCTGCCAGCAGGAGGGGACGGTTCTGCTGCAAACATAGCGAGCATTTGCGGGGATTGGTGGGTGAGGGCGTAGGCTTCCAGCTCGTGGATGACGATAATTGCTCCGGTCAACTCCTGCATGCGCTTGTTCCCGAGGATATGATCCACATGGGAATGGGTGTTGAGAATGTACTTTATCGTGAAGCCCCTTCTGGCGGCTTCCTGGAGAATGCGGTGCTCGTCGCCTGCAGGGTCTATCAATAGCGCTTCTTTCGTCTTCTCGCAGCCGACGAGATAGGCAAAGACCGCCATCTGTCCCACTTGCATCTGCTTTACCTTCACGTGCGCTCCAATCTCAATCGAAATCACCAACAATGCTATCGTTCAAGGGAGACATGCAAGCAAAAATCGCCCTGGGCACCTTCGCCGTTGTCCCGGAGGGACAGATGAAAGCCGAGGGTCGCCACGTAGATAGCTGTCATTCTACACCGAGCAGATGCTTTTTAGTTCCGCCGTGAAAGACAGTCTTCACAGATCCATCCTTCGTCCAGTTCTTCCGCGCCGGCTATCGGCATTACTCTGATGCAGCACATGCACCTTATTTCCCTAACGCCGAGGGCCATAAGCTGGAGCTTCCTCGGGATGGGAGCCTTTATCAATACGACGGTTCTATCCCGGCCCTCATCATCCGGCGTCGTCTCCTCGTAGTCCCATTCCCCTTCATAAGCCTCGGCGGCACTTGTGTTTCTTCCCATACTATCACCCACATCCTTTCACCTAATACGCACTGTTATCGGTATGCTCAAATTCTCACCGTGTGATGCCGATTACCCGTTTTCTTTGACCATTGGAGATATTGTCCTCGTTGCGGTCAATATCAATTGTATACAATCGAAGATAATCCGCCTGCCCGGTTTTGTCAAATAGACCTCTTCCTGATCGACCGGCCGGGAGCCGGCCGACCGGCGTGTCCGGGTTCGCAAAACCCGTGCGTAAGGTCCTCTTATCGGCGGGAAGACATGGTCGCAGGACCTTTATATTGCGTCGAGTTTGTCTAATTGAAAAGGCATTTGGAGAACGATGCAAGTTAGGGCATTGTAGGTTGCGTCCGCACTCTCCGGTATGCGCTCCCGAAAAGTATTGCCGCCACGAATGATGACAACGGCGATGGCCGTGGCGCCCGGCATGTAATCCATACCTCCGGCTGGATAGAGCCGGCGGAGGCGTCCTTCCTGGAACCCGTGATCCGGCATTTCCTCGGTTCGGAGGTGTTTTTTGCGTGGCAATCGCGCTGCCGCTCCTATTGCCTCGGCTTGATCTCCGTAGGACCGGTCAGGCCCTTGCCGGGGGACATCCCCTTCCAGCGCAAAACGCTCTCCTGCCCTCCCCTCCCTTTCGGTCGGGCGGGCGCCCGCAACCGCCCGAGCGGACTCGCACGGTGAAAACTCTTACGACGCGGCCTATTTGAGAGCCGCCTTAAGAGGGCGGCTCCATGCCGAAGGCGCGCGTCTTTGCCCCCAAGATTGCGGGGACATTCCTCCGCTTTTGGAGGTGTGTCCCCGTTCCAACTTTAGTAAGACGTTTTCACCCTATTGTTTCGCGGTCGGCCTCCGTTCCGCTAAAGCGCTTCCAGGGGACATCCACCGGCGAGGGCCTGAAACCTGTGTGGGTGCGATGCGACCGAATGAGTGGGCCCCAAGACCGACGCGCCTGGAGCGTAACCTTCAATAGCTTGCCAACGGCCCGCCGCAAGGCGAACTTCCTGAACTCGTTGCACTTGAACCTCATCGTTTAATAGCGGAGTAGGAATGGTAATCGCCGCCAAGAGGCAGGAAAAAGGCGCAGGGTCAACGAATGACCCTGCCCACAGTATTCGGCGAATAAAGTCTACTTCTTGAACCTTCTCTTTATCGCAGCAAGGCCCACAAGGCCGGGAGCAAAGAGCAGAAGCGCGCCCGGAAGAGGGACCGGGGCGCCGCTATACAACTGGAATGATTCCGATCCGATCCGCCCACTATTGTCGTATGCCGACGATGGCCCATTGTTTTCGTCCCAGTAAATGTTGCCGTCCGTCGAAGAGGCGTCGCCACTCAGCGTCAGCCAGTAGGTTACGCCGGCAACGACCGATCCGCTCAAGGCAAATGTCGATTCATACACAGGATAATAATCCCACGCCACACCAGAGGATGTGTTTACGGGAGTGGACGTTCCAGAAGACACGTCGTGGCCGAAGGCCGAAGTGCCGATCGACCAATATATTGCCGACGGCGTGTACCCCGGATCGAGCCACAGCCCGACCTGTGCCGAAGTCAGACTCGCGTCGCTCCCCACCGTGAACGAGTCCGAAACCGTATAGTAGCCGTTATAGATGCTAATTCCCATGATATTGCCGTTTATGGGGCCGTTGTCATAGACGAGCGCCGACCAGGCTGGACTGGCCAGAAGCATACAGCCCAAAAGGGCAGCCGCAAGCAGCATAGTGTTTCTCTTTCTCATTATTAAGCCTCCTTTTCTGATTAGGGAATTTCCGAACGTTTTTACAAGACTTCTTCACCACGCCTCTCTTATGCCACACCGCCTTCCTTATTGAATCGAGATCTTCTGGCGGCCCGGCCGTCTCCGAGGGAGGATATCGCTCGTGCGATCCTAAGACCCGTTGGCTTTCCGTCCCACCCTCACGGATGGTTTGGCTTTTTCAGCAGATTATGACTATATTAAACATAATATTAACAAATGTCAAAACAAAGTTAGACATTGTTTGTGACACGCCAAAAAAGCAGTTCTGGCATCACTTCTACGTGGCATTCTTCACTCGCCGAAGAAGGCCGTACGTGAGGAGTTGGTAGGTGAAGCGGCAGAGAGCCAAATCCTCATCCTCCACGAAGATTTCGCACCCGGAGCGTCCTTCCCGATATCCACTTTTTGCTTTTCCTCCCGTAAGGCTCCCGGACGTCGTACGCCGGGTGCTCGGCGCTGCGATTTTTTTTTGCAGTTTGCTTTTGTTGTCACTCCTGGTTGTCACCTCTGAATGACACCTCTGGTTGTCACTCCTGGTTGTCACTTTGACAGGAATGCCGGAAAAGGAGGAAAATGTCGGCAAGCGCCCATTGAGGGGCGATGGCAAACCGGTTGTTCTTTGACAATTGATTGGAGCTTTCAAGCGCTTCGCTGCCTGTTCCGGGACGGACCCTGCGGCGCCGTCTTTTGCCTACCCCCCCCTAAAGCGTCCATTTTTGTCCACTTTTTGAACGCGCAGGCTCATAAACCGGCGTCGAAAGGGCGAATGCGGCCGGCGGCCCGCACGCGGGACGTGTCCACGGAAAGGCGGAAATTGTCCGCTTGTGTCCACTTTTGGTGCCTGAACGTACAGCCCGCATCGTTGCGCCGACTTGGAAAATCAGTATTTCTGCCCGAGTGGACACTCTGGACGAGCGCCATTGTCAGACCTACTGGAACGCTTCCCTGGGACGGCCACAGGGACACCCATTCGTTCGTGCATAACATTCTCAGCGCCGCGCCCTCCCGGCCCGAGGGACCCTGGCGAGCTGGGGATGGTAACGGCGCATAGAGCCCGCCAAACCGGGTCGAGAGTTTGCAAGGTGGCGGCTTGTTCTCTCAGCACGGACACTTTCACAAAGATTGCTGTGACAATGTTGATACCAGGGACCTCGGACTGCACGACTTAAAAAGAGACAAGACAAACAGACTAATAAAAGACTAGTACAGGACGCAGCGGACGCGATGGTCCGGCGAGACTTCGACTATCTCGATTTCTCCCTCCCTGCACTCGTCTTTGACGTAGGGACATCTCGACGCGAAGCGGCAGCCTGGCGGCGGATTTGAGGGGGAGGCGGGCTCGCCGCCTATCGGCGCGAAGCCCCGGCGTTTCTTGGGATCGAGGGACGGGATGGAGGAAAAGAGCGCCTTGGTATACGGATGCAGGGGATTTCCGAAAAGCTCTTCCGTTTCCGCTTCTTCCATGATCTTGCCGATGTACATGACGGCGATCCGGTTGGCGATGTGGCGGACTACCGACAGATCGTGGGCGACGAAGAGGTAGGAGAGGCCGAGCTTCGCCTGGAGGTCTTCGAGGAGGTTGATGATCTGGGCCTGTATGGAGACGTCCAGGGCGGAGACAGGCTCGTCGCAGACCAGGAAGGAAGGGTCTACCGCCAGGGCCCGCGCGATGCCTATCCTTTGTCGCTGGCCGCCGGAGAACTCGTGGGGGTACCTGGTGGCCGCCTCGGGGCTGAGGCCGACGAGGTCGAGAAGCTCGGAAACCCGCTGCGAGACCCGGCCGTTGCCCATGATGAGAAGGCCTTCGCCGACGATGTCGGCAACGGTCATGCGGGGGTTGAGGGCGCCGAAGGGGTCCTGAAAGACCATCTGGATCTTCTTGCGATAGGCTGCGAGGGCTTTCGGCTTCAGGCCGGCGATGTCCTCGCCCTCGAAGAGTATCCGGCCGGCAGTCGGGTTAAGGAGCCTGATGACGCATTTCCCCACCGTGGTTTTGCCGCAGCCCGATTCGCCCACGAGACCGAGCGTTTCCCCTTTGCCGACGGCAAAGGTTACCCCGTCCACTGCCTTGACGTAACCGGTTGTATGGCGCAGCAGGCCGCGGACGATGGGGAAGTACATTTTCAGGTCTCTTACTTCAAGCATATCCATCCGCCCTAACCGCCTCCCGCCCGGACCCAGCAGGCTGCCCGATGGTCCGGCGCTACGGCGACCAGGGGCGGTTCTTCCGCGGTGCACTTTGCGATGGCCAGCGGGCAGCGGGGATGAAACCTGCATCCCGTCGGGAAGGCGAGGGCGGAAGGCACCGTTCCTGCTATGGTGTAAAGCCGCTCTCTTCTTCCCGCCCGGCCCGGCAGGCTCTTGAAAAGGCCTTCCGTGTAGGGATGGCAGAAGGAGGCGAACAGCGACTCGCAGGAGGCATATTCGACGATCTTTCCGGCGTACATGACGGCCACGCTGTCGGCGATCTCGGCGACCACCCCGAGGTCGTGGGTGATGAGGAGCACCGCCGCTCCCGTCTCCTGCTGCATCTCCTTGATGAGCTTCAGTATGCCCGCCTGTATCGTCACATCCAGGGCGGTCGTGGGCTCGTCGGCGATAAGCAGGGCGGGTCTCAGGCAGAGGGCCATGGCGATCATGACCCGCTGCTTCATGCCCCCCGAGAGCTGATGCGGGTATTGGGACATTCTCTCCCGCGCCGCCGGTATGCCCACCTTCGCAAGGTACTCGACGGCGATCTCGCGCGCCTCGCGTCTGCTTATGCGCGTGTGAACGCGCACCGCTTCTATTACCTGGGAGCCGATGGTGAAGACGGGATTGAGGCTCGTCATCGGCTCCTGGAAGATCATGGAGGCAAGTTTCCCTCTCATGTCGCGCATCTCGACTTCCGGCAGCTCGAGCACTTCCTCGCCGGCGATGGCGATCCGGCCGTCGACGATCCTTCCCTGGGGCGGCGGCACGAGCCTCATGACCGAGAGAGCCGTGATCGACTTGCCGCAGCCCGATTCGCCCACAAGGCCGAGGGTCCCGCTTTTCCCGACGGTAAGGGAGACGCCGTCCACGGCGCGGGCAATCCCCTCGTCGGTGTAAAAGTGGGTGCGAAGGTTTTCTACGCGCAGCACTTCTTCCATGGCTCTGTCAGTCTTTCGCCCTCATTTCTCTCTTCCCACTTCACTCTTCATTCTTCTCCTTCTCATCCCGCCCTCAGACGCGGGTCGAGGGCGTCCCGCAACGCGTCGGCAAAAAGATTGAAAGCGAGGACGAGGAGGAACAGGAAGATCGACGCCCCCGCGAGGTTCCACCAGATGCCGTTCGGCAGCTCCCGGTCCGCCGTCATGATCATCCTTCCCCAGCTCCCCGTACCCGGCTCCGCGCCCAAGCCGATAAAGGTGAGCACCGCTTCCGACATGACAAGACCGGAGAAATCCAGGGTCATCTCGATGATAATGAGGTGCATCACGTTCGGCAGGATGTGGCGAAAGAGGAGTCTTGCATCGCTTGCCCCGAGGCTTCGGGCCGCATCGATGTATTCCATCTGCTTCACCTTGAGGGTTTCCCCCCTGATGAGCCGGCACAGGCCCACCCAGGAAGTGACGCCCAGGGCCACGCAGAGCTGCCAGAGCCCCCGCTCCATCACCATGAGCATGGCGATCAGAAGGAGGATGGCGGGGATCGACGAGAGCACCTGATAGATGTACTGGATCGCATCGTCTATCCATCCCCCGTAGAAGCCGGCGAGAAGGCCGAGGACGACGGCGAAAAGGGCGGCGATCACCGACGGCGCGATGCCGATGATGAAGGCGGTCCTTACTCCCTTGAGGGCGTCGTAGAGCACGTCTTCGCCGAGGTTGTTCGTTCCGAGGAGGTGGCGGCTTTTCAGCTTGAACTCCTGGCGGTTAAGAAGCGCCGTGCGGGCAAGGGGAGGCGAATAGGATTTCTCCACGTCCTTTTGAAAGATTGCGTCGAGGGCCGTCCTTCCCCACCTGAGACCGTGCGCCTCGTGGACCGGCACGGGGATCACGTCGAGAAGGGCGACGAGGGCGAACAGGCAGACCACGACGAACCCCGCCTTTGCGAGTGAGTCCTTCTTTATCCTGCCCAGCGCGATTTTTAGATGCGACGACGCCATTCTTGCCTCATTTAAACGTGATCCTCGGGTCGACGAGCGTATAGCTGATGTCCGTCAGAATGCTGAACGCGATATAGAGGAGCGAATAGATGTAGACCAGCGTTCTGATGATGGGATAGTCGTGGTTCGAGATGGCGTTGAGCATCATGTTTCCCATTCCGGGTATGCCGAAATACATCTCCAGGAGGAGGCTCCCCGTGATGAGGAAGGGCAGGGAGAGCACCGCCGAGGTTAAAATGGGGATCATGGCGTTCTTGAGGACGTGCTTGAAGAGGATCTTCTCCTCGCTCACGCCCTTCGCCATGGCCGTTCTCACGTAGTCCGCCCGCACCTCGTTCAGCATGACCGTCCGGTAGAAGCGCAAACCTCCCCCGAGGCCGGAAGCCACGGCGAGGATGACGGGGAGGAGCACGAAGCGCCACGCCCCCAGGCCGTACTCGTAGCCGTAGATCGGAAAGTATTTCAGAACGATCCCGAGGATATACTGGCCGAAGATGATGTAATTCAGAATGACGATAGACATGAGGATCACGCAGACGAAAAGGGCGGTCCTGTCGAGATAGGTGCCCCGGTAATAGGCGACGAAAAGGGCAAGGGGCAAGGTAATGAGAACAGACAGGAGGAAGGCCGGAATGGTGATCGTCAGTGAGGGCCCGATCTTCTCCTTGAGCAGGCTGCTCACCTTTTCATGGAGATAGTCGGACTGGGGGAACTGAAAAAGAACAAGCTCTCTCATATGGTTCCAGAACCTGCTGTCGAAGGGATGGATGGCGTTGTCCGGGCCGCGATGGAAGTTGAAGAACATCGGCTTGTCCATGCCATGGGCCTTGATCCACGACTGCACCTGCGTCTGCGTCGGGTTCTTGCCGAGCTGCTTCCGGGCAATGGCGTCGGGCGAGGCGAAGACGTTGAAGAGGAGAAAGGTGAAGAGACAAACGCCGATCACGGTGGGGACGGCAAGGGCGATCCTCCGCACGATATAGTAACCCACGGTTAGCTTCTCCTCCTTCTGTATTTAAGCAGGACCGCCGGCATTGAGAACAGGCAAAGGACGATCAACCCGTAGAGGAGGACCTTATAGTCGGGCTTGTCCTCTGTCTTCCAATAAGCCTGTCTGGCGTTGACGTCGATTCTCAGGTATTTCCTGTAATTACCTGAAATGGTGTTTGTTTTTCCGTTTTTGTACCACGAGTGGCGCAGTATGTACGAGGGGGTGTGGACGCTGAATATCCAGGGGCACTCCTCGACGACGATCTGCACCATCCGGTGGATCAACGCGGCCCTCTCGGGCGTGTCGTCCATTGTTTTTACCTTCTCGTAGAGCCGGTCGTATTCCGGGTCGGAGAAGGACGACATATTGGAGTTCGGCGGCTTGTTCGGTCCGTAGAGGAGCTGGAGGAAATTCTCCGGGTCGGGGTAATCGGCCACCCATCCGGCCGACGTCATCTGGAACGTCCCCTTCATGGTCCGCTCCAGTTGCTGGGAAAAGGTGTTTACCTGGAGTTTCATGTCGATGCCGAGTCGCTCGAAACAGCGCATGTCGAAGGTCGCCGCCTCCCTGGCGCGGATCGAGTCGGACCCTATGTCGTAGGTGAGCTGGAGCCGCTTCCCCGTACGGGTGTCGATGCCGCCGGGATATCCGGCTTTTGCGAGGAGTTGTTTTGCCTTCTCCAGATTGTACTGACGATAGGGGTTCCTGAAAGAAGGATCGTAGCCGAAGATGCCGGGCGGCAGAGGCCCTTGCGCGTCGATGGCGCGGCCGTTCAGATAGATCTGGTTGTAGAGCTCGCTGTCGTAGGCCAGCGAGAGGGCCTGGCGGAGGTACTTGTTCTTGCCTAGGATGGGGTCGCGCATGTTGAAGGCGATGTAATAGAGGTCGAGGTCGCTCGATACCTCGAGAGATATGCCCTTTTTCTTGAAGGTGTCGGAAAGACCCATCTGGTTCGTGATCACCCTGCCGAATTGTTCCTGCGGGACGCCCGAGGAATCGAGGTATCCCTGGAGGAAGAGGAGCCATACGGGCTGAGCCGCGGAAATGACGGTGTACCAGACCTCGTCGACAAAGGGGAGCCGCTTGCCCGCGTCGGCGAGGAGTCCTTTTTCCCTGTCTCCCGGCGCGCCTGTCGCCGGGTAGTATTCCTTCCGGAAATTCGGGTTCCGCTCCAGGATGATCCGGTGCTGCCGCTTCCACGATTGGAGGCGGAAGGCGCCCGTTCCGACGGGATGGCGGGAAAAGCCCTCCCTGCCCGGCGCATTGTAGTAGTCGACGGCTTCATGCGCCACCGGCGCGGTATAGGGCATGCCCATTACATAGATGAAGGCGGGGTAGGGCTCGTTGAGGGTAACTTTCAGCGTCCGGTCGTCGGGCGCGCTCAAACCCTCGATATTCGCCCTATAGTCAGCCTTTCCACGCGCCGACGCTTTCTTGAAAAACTCGTCCATACCCTTGATTTTTCCCGCCACGAGCCAGTAGCCCGTCGATTCGACGGTCGGATCGGCAAGTCGCTTGATGGAGTAGATTACATCATTGGCGGTGACGCGCCTTCCCTTCCCGTTGGGGAAGCAGGGGTCGTCCTGAAAATAGATGTCGTCCCTGAGCGTGAACGTGTACTCCATCCGCTGCGTTTTTTTCACGACGCCTTTCTCCGCCACGTCCTCGTCGAAGATCCGTTTCTCGGGATATCCGGTCGCAAGGGAAGGCACGACCCGGTAAGGTCTGTCGAGGTACGAGTTCTGATAGAGGGAGTCGTAGATCTGATCGAGGATCTCCGCGGAGGTCGTGTCGGAGACCTGCGCCGGGTCAAGGGTCCGCGGGTCTTCGGCAAGGCCGGTATAGTTGATCACTTTGCCTTCCGCCGGCTTGTAGGGATCGTTCCCGCACGCGGCCAGGCCGGCGAGGAAGAGACAAAACAGGGTTATAGTTACAATGCATTTCGAAAAAGACATGCGGTGGGTTATTGTAGCAAAGGAAAAGCGTGATGTAAAGGGGCCTCCCTCTCGGTCGCCCCCGCGAATGCCCAACATTCGCATGCGCATTCTTCAAGAATTGGGGTAAAATCGGGCTTACGCGGCGAAATGCCATATAGTAGAATTGACTGATGTTTGAGGGCTACAAGCTCACCGACTATTTTGAGAAAGAGGTCCTCAGGAAGCGGCCCTGCTTGAAGAAGCAGGGGGTTTAGACCATGAAATTGAATTACTACCCGGAGACCGATTCTCTTTACATAGATCTTTCAGAGAAGCCAGGGTTGCCCTCAGGTTTTTTAGCGAATCGGAAACATCGAGAACGCCAATCCTGCACGGCGAGATGCGCGCCGCCGGAAGCTGCTCCGCTCGTCCTCGATTCCGACGTCCTCGACCGAGTCGGACGTCACCTTCTCGGCCTGCGAGACGATTGGGTGGTTGCCGATGCGGGGGCCGATTGCGCCGACTGGTTGCCTGCCGCATCATAGGCGGACACCGCATAGGTATAGGTCGTGTTCGGCGAGAGTCCTCTGTCGTCGTAGAAGGCAGCGGCGCTTGTGCCCACTGGTGCGCCGTTTCGATAAATGGTATAGCCTGCAACCACGCCTGAACTGTCCGTAGAGGCGGTCCACGTGAGGTCGATCTGGGTCGATGAGACGGCGGTTGCCTTTAAGTTCGTAGGAACGGTTGGGGGCACAGCGGGCGGCGGCGGCGGTGTTCCCGACGCGCTTTCGTACGCAGCCGTAGCGCTGCAAAAAAAGGAAACTCCAGCCGCATAATAGTCCATTTCGTCAATATTGTAGACAAATTGATACGAGGCGGCAGAAGCGGCATAGATTATTCCGAAGGCGTCATTGTCGTCTGATTCGGAATAATCCTGCAGAGAAGACGTTTGTCCCGGCACAGGCGTTTCCACGCTGCAAAGACTATTATATCCCGTCCCCCCTTGCAGCGTCGTAACGGTTTGCGCATAGTCTCCGGTGACGTTTACCAGCAATTCATTTGCCGCGCTCGGCGTTATGCTGCTGGCAACAAAAGAAGTTGTGCTGTTCGATACGCCGTTGTTTGTGGCCGCGCTTTTGTCGAAAGGCGCCGCGGCCGCTCCGGCAATGTCCAGGAACACAAACATGAAACTTTCCCCGGTGCTTCCTATTGTCACATCCAGGGTTTGGACGCCCGGCGCGGTGTTGACGGAGTCGAGTATTTGCGACGCAAACGCCCCGCCGCTTGAAGTGTAAGCCGTGACCCGTGATGTCCAGTTCGCCGTATTTGCGCCGGCGCTTGAGATGCTGACGCTATTGGTGCTTCCGCTGCTGACCAGACACGCCTGGAGATTGCCCTGCGTCGCGAACTGCGTGACAATGCTCGAAGGAACGCCTGTCGGGCCGGGATAAACGTGTTGCACCCCGACCACGCGGATGCCCGAGGCTGGAGCGGTTCCGTGCGTGCCGGTTTTGAGCGCAAGGGTGGACGTGAGATAATGGTAATTCGTCGTTCCGCCGACGTTGACTTCCGGAGAAATGGCCGCTGTTGAATTATACTGGCCATAGATGGCGAAACTTCCGTCGACGCCCTGCGTAGAACAGGGGATGAATTGCCACGCTATGTTGCTCTGGCCGACGAGAGTGAAGAAACTGCCCGGCGCAAAGACGGATTTCGAGGCATCCTGCCAACCCGCCATGTAAATCAGGTCATCGGCCGCAGTCGGCGCGACGGCGCCGCCGACTACCGTCGTGTTATTGGTCTCGGCCGTGTTGTGAACGTCGACAGCCGTGACGTTGTTGAATTCAGTCGCTTTTACAGCCGTGTTGCGCGTGTTGTTCCCGCCAGGCCAGTTTACGGTTATTGTCCTCGCCCCCCCTGCGATGTTCAGCGCCACAAAGACGGTCATATCGACAGAGTTGACAGAATCCCATTGGTGCGTTATTTGGCTGTACGCGTTGCCCTTGTCGTCGGTGACCGTCGGTATGGCGCTCTTACTCGAGCTTCCTGTCACGGCAACCACCATGCAGTTGCCGGCGCCGGTGAGATTGGGCAGGGGTACGGTGCGGCCTACGACGTAAAATGGCCCGTTGTTCGGAGTTTGAGTGCTGGTTTCAGCAAGATTTACGTCGACGTGCTGGATCACGGCGGGGGTTTGAGATCGTCCCACTGAGGGAAAGAATGAAATCGCGCATGCAAGGAGAAAGAAAAGCGCCGTTCTCATCGTAAAGTCCTCCCTTCTTGCGAAAAATTATTCGCCGCAGATGACCGGCTTCAGATGTACCAAAATACGAGAAGAAAGCGCTCTGCCGTTCTTGCGCCTCTTTCCGTTTGCGCCGAAGCCATGGGCTTTGAAACGCCGGGAGCCTTCTTGCCGTTGTGTCGTTGTCGGTTTTATTTCTGAGGTATACCCGGGCAGGATGGATGACCTACCTATCTATTAAGTACGACGGTCTTTATTGTCAACCGGCGCGACGGAAGAAAGAGGAGCGGCAGAAGGGGCATGTGAGGATTGCCGGTACAAAGACAGGACGGCCGGACAGGAGTGAAGGGCTATACGTAGACCGGCTTGGGCGCCGAGGGACTGATTGGGAACCTGCGGCCTCTGCATTCGGCAGCGGCATCGGGCCGGATGTTATTTCTTGAATGAACGCGGCCCCTCGGTTTTGCTGCCTGAGTCGACTGCTTTCCCGGACGTTTACGGAAATGCGTTTGGCCTGGGGCGGCCCGGCCGTTGCCGGGCCGGGCGTTTCCCGCGCTTACCCTACTTGTAGGTCCCGTACTCTTTCGTGAACTCGACCCACGCCTTCACCAGGTCAGGGTTGGCCTCGTCCATGATGGATCGCGGCCCCATGATAAAGCCGCCGCCTTTGCCGATGACGTCGATGAGCTTCTTCGCGTATTGCCTCACGGAGTCGGGCGTGCCGACCTGGAGAAGCGAGAGGGGCATCATTCCCGAGATGCACATTACGTCGCCGAGAGCCTCCTTTGCCTTGTAAATGTCGGTGGCGTCGAAGAGACCGAGGATCTTCCCTTTGGGCAGCTCGGCAAGGTACTTGAGACGCATGGTATAGTCTCCCTCGAAGAAGGGGCAGGGCGTGAGGCCGTTGTCTATCAGCGTCAGCAGCAACTCCTTGACGCTCGGCCAGTAGAAGGTCTCGAACTGCTTGAGGGACATGAAGCCGTCCGCGCCGCGATGGAGGGGAATAAAGACGCCGGGATTGCCCGTCATCTTCGCGAGGGCCACTGCGCCGTTGATCTGGTTTGGCAGCAAGTAGTCGATCAGTTTGAGAAGGTTTTTCGGCTGACGGTACATATCGAGCATGGCTCCCTTCATCCCCCTTAAGGCGTCGGAAATGACGTCGAAGGGGGCAAGGGTGATCGCCCCTGCCGAACACGGAAAGCCGGCTTCCACCATCTCGGCCTGGTACTCGGCGTTTACCGCCACGTGGCGCAATAAAGCGCGGGCGGCCTCGTAGAACGCTTCAAACGCGCGAACAAACTCGGGCAATGCAAGGGCCGAAAGGGCCGGCATGCCGAAGTATCCCATCAGCAGGGACGTGGCTGATGGGAGCTGAGTGAAAGCTTCCAGTTTCCCGAAAACCCGGGGCATGAGCCTCTTCAGCGTGAAGTCGGAAGGGTCCCGGAGGAGGAGATCGTATTCATCGGCCTTCATGTATTCATCTTCCACGAATTGAAAGGTCTGGTTCGGTCCCACCCCGTGGCCCGGCCACTTGATCTGTCTGCACCCCACGGCTTCCAGCGCGCCTCCCGGCGTATGGATGCAATGGCCGGGGTTGAAGTACATATCCGGTTCGAGCTCCACGATGGTCTTCTTGTAGGCCGCAAAGAGTTTATGGCTGTCGTACATGGCCTCCTGGTAAGTAATGCCCGCGTACCGGGCAGGGAAGAAGCCGAGATCCTGAAACCAAATGGGAACCCTGTCGGGAATCCGCAAAGCGATGGCGTCCTCGATTCTCTGTTGTCTTTCTTTGAAGAGCTTGTCAGAAGGCGTTGTCATCTGTTCCTCCTCGCCGATAGATTGCGGGGACATTCCTCCGCTTTTGGAGGTGTGTCCCCGATCAAACTTTAGTTTTTCCGTTCCTCCCATTCGGAGGGCCGTTGGGAAAGACGCGCGCCCCCTCGCATGGCGCCGCCGGCTATGATCTTTTGGCAGAGGTGGACTCCGGCCATGGCGTCTACTACCCAATAGTCGGCGCCGACCTGCCGGCATATCGCCTCATTCACATGGCCGCCTATGATGTAAGCCCGGGGGGCTGCCGCCGGCGGAACATTCTGCTTCAGAAAGCCGATAGTCGTCGCCATCGGATGCAGCGCCGCCGTGATGAGGCAGGACATTCCCACTATATCGGGTCTCAGCTCATGGATGGCCGCAAAGAAGCGGCCGACCGGAACGTCGACGCCCAGATCGCGAACCGTAAACCCGTATCCCTGCACTATGGTCTTGAAGATGTCCTTTCCGACGAAGTGGATATCGCCCTCTACGGTGCCCAGAAGGATCGTCCCCTTATCGGCCTTTTCGCTTTTGCCTTCCACAAAAGGCAGGACCAGCTCGCCGACGCGGCACATGATTTCCCCGGCCATGATGAGCGCTGAGACATAATAGATCCCCTGATCGTAAAGCCTCCCCACTTCGGCCATGCCTTCGTAGCAGAGGTCGAGGATGGCCAGCGGCGCAACTTTGTCGGTCAGGCATTGCTGAACCAAATCGAGGGCCTTCTCCTCGTCGAGCTTTGCGACCGATTGCTTGAGGTCTTCGTAGACAGCCGTTTTTGACACGGGTTTCACCCCCCTTTTGTCGGCGTTACAGACTATTGCTGGAACCTACCGTGGCGGAGAAGGTAAGTCGATCCCCCCGAACAATGAATCTACCCCAACTGGTAGGCTTGTCGTCAAGGTCCAGAAAGACGTGCTCGATGCGAAAAGCAGGCTGCATTGGAATGGTGTTGAGCAAGTCGGCTTCCTGTTTCGAGAGAACCGCGGCCTGAACGGTCAATTTCCCGCTCTTGAGATTCTTTTCTCCCTTGCCGACGAAAAGCCGGTCAAGCGAGGTCACTTCCAACTCGCCTTCGACGATTGGACGAAACGGATCGTACACCAGGTGCTCGCTGTGATACACCACGGGATCCCCATCGCGGACGAGCAGCCGCCGGATGAGAATCGTTCGGGCGCCGACAGAGACGCCCAGTTTCTCGGCAATCGCTTCATCGGCTTTCACGATCAACGCTTCCAGGATCTTAACTTTCGTCCGCTCCTTGTCCCCGAACAACTCGTGAAACTCCTCGAGCCGAAATGTCGCGCCGAGCAAATCGAGCGAGCGCACAAACGTTCCGCTCCCCTGGACGGTGCTGACGACCTTTTCCGCTCTCAGCATGTTGATGGAGCGGCGAACCGTCATGGGACTGACGTGGAAGCGGCTGCAAAGCTCTGATTCGGAGGGCAGGCGGTCGCCGGGGAGGTACCTGCCTTTTCGCGATCGCTTCCTTCAGCATGTTTGCAACGTGTATGTAGGCGGGGGCCGACTCTTCCCGGTCAACGGGAGAGCCGGCGTCTTTCTTTTTATGATGGCGCTTCTGTTCCATGGCAGTACTTCTATATATAACTTCACCGATGCCCATCTTGTCAACGCTAAAGCGCATACCTCCTTTTTTGATGAGGTTTGGCGCGGCTGCCTTTGAAGAGGCATGGATACAATAATGGATTTTCAAGAGGGATGAACTTTTTTCTTGACAAGTTCCCCATATAACTTTATAAGAGAAAGACATATTTCTTCATCATGCTGTTCCGGATTTCATAGCGTCTCAGTGCGGCGGTTTGTGGGAAAGATGCGAGCCGCTGAGGGTCAAGAACAATGGAAAGGAGGAGCTGGACAATGAAGAGCAAAGGCGTTTTTTTCGTTTTTTCGGCGATCGTCGTCGCGGCCTGTTTCTTTTTCCCACTCAATGCCGTCTTCGCAGCGGATGCCCCAAAAGAGATTCTGATCGGCGTGAATGCGCCCCTTACGGGCATGCACGCGGGTTTCGGAGAGGGCAACGTGTACGGAGAAAAAGCGGCTGTCCAAGACATTAACAAACAGGGCGGCATCATGGTGAAGGAGTACGGCCGCAAAATACCGGTGCGCCTCATCGTGGTCGACAACCAAAGCGATCCGAGGAAGGCGGGGTCTCTCGAAGAAGAGCTGATCCTCAAGCATAAGGTGGATTTCCTTTGTCCTCCGAACCAGCCCATTCCTCTTGCCATTCCCGAAGCAATTGCCGCAGAACGCTTCAAAAAGGTTCGCGTGAGCGGCGGGACGCCGGAGGAACCCTGGCTGGCCGTGAGAAATGACTCCTCGCCGAAATGGGACCATAGTTGGACGTATACCCTGGCCATCGCGTCTCCTGCGCCGAAAGGCTCCATTTACGACAAACCCGGATATACCTGCATGGACTCATGGCTAAAAGTGCTCAAAGATTATGGCGGGCAAACGAACAAGCAATTGGGCGTCTTCGCTTCCGATGAGCCGGACGGAAGAGGGTGGTATGAGGTCATCCCCAAGGTCCTCAAAGACCAAGGCCTCACCCCTCATGTTGAAGACAATCTCGGCCTTTTCTCTCTTGACACGACGGATTTCACCACCCTTATACAGAAATGGAAGAGGCTCAACGTCCAGGTGGTCTGGGGCAACGCTCCGGCCCCGCTTTTCGGCACTATGTGGCGGCAGTGCCGCACTATGGGCTTCAAGCCGAAGCTGGTCATCGCCACGAGGGCGGGCCTCTACTATGAGGACGTGAGCGCCTGGGGCGGCGACCTGCCCGTGGGCATTTCGGGGGAAGCATGGTGGTCGCCGGCATACGACGGCAAGGTATGCACCGGCATAGGCGGAACAACGCCGATGAGTCTTTTCCAGAGATGGCAGAAAGATACGAAGAAGCCTCTGAACCCGGGCATCGGATGGGGTTACAATGGAATTCAGATTCTCGCCAACGCCATTGAGCGGGCGGGCTCCCTCGACACGGAGAAAGTCAACGAGGCCATGGCGAAGACCGATATGCCGACCATTTCGTCGCCCAGGGTGATGTTCGATCAAAACCACTCGGCCAGAATGCCCATCTTCTTCTCTCAGTGGCAGAAGGTGAACAAGCCGTGGAAGTGGGAGTGCAAAGTCGTTATCTCACAGCTCGATTTCCTCAAAGAGGAGGCAAAGCTGCTCTTCCCCATACCGTACAAGTAGGTCTCAAGAAACCGTCGGGACGCGAAGGCTGCTCCGCGTCCCGACGACGCATTCGGCGAGAAGGTGATCAATGGAAGGGCCCATTCTTTCAGTCGACGGGTTAATCAAGAATTTCGGCGGATTGATTGCCGTCGATGAGCTGAGCTTCGATGTCCGGCAAGGGGAGGCGCTTGGCTTCATGGGTCCCAACGGCGCAGGCAAAACTACCCTCATCAACGTCATTTCGGGAGAGTTGAAACCGGACGCCGGAACGATCACGTTCAAGGGCAAAGATATCGCAGGTTTGCCGCCGCATCGGGTGTGCGGCCTCGGCATCGGTCGAACCTATCAGATCCCCCAGCCTTTCGCCAAGTTGTCCGCTCTTCAGAACGTCGCGGCGGCGGCCATGTATGGCGGAGGCGCCGGCAAGTCGGAGGCCCGGAAGGAAGCGGAAAGGATCATCGACCTCGTCGGACTTGGGGACAAGTGGGAGCGGCCGGCCGGAAGTCTGGAGGAGATATCTCTCAAGAGGCTCGAGCTGGCGAGGGCATTGGCCATCAAGCCGACCCTCCTGCTCATCGACGAGCTGGCGGGAGGTTTGACGGAAAGAGAAATACCGGTTTTGTTGGAGTTGCTGCAGGGGATCAGAAACCTCGGCGTAAGCATGATCCTCATCGAGCACGTCATGAAAGTAATGACGAACGCGGTGGACAGGATCGTGGTGATGGACGGAGGAGTCAAGATCGCGGAAGGCAAGCCGGAAGTGGTGATGGAAGACCAGAAGGTCATCGAGGCTTACTTCGGCAGCGATGAAGAGGGTAGGGAATGAGCCAGGGCGCGGAATTAGTAATTGATTCCATCGACGTTTTCTACGGCGGTTTTCAAGCCCTCTGCGGTGTTTCTCTCGAGGTCAGGGCCGGAGAGATAGTCGCTCTCGTGGGCGCCAACGGCGCCGGTAAGTCGACCCTCCTGAACGCCGCCTCGGGTTTGATAAAGCCGTCAAAAGGAAGAATCGAGTACGAGGGGGAAGACATTGCCGGCAAGGACCCTTCCCGGATTGTCAGCCTCGGCATTTCTCACGTTCCCCAGGGACGCCGTGTTTTCCCCGACATGACCGTGCTCGACAACCTCATCCTGGGTTCGTACAGTAGGAAGGCGAGGGCCAGAAAGAACGAAAATCTCCGCCTCGTGTATGATCTTTTTCCTCTGTTGGAACGAAGAAAAGGACAGCAGGCAAAAACCCTTTCGGGAGGGGAGCAGCAGATGCTCGCTCTGGGCCGGGGCCTCATGTCGGACCCGAAGCTCATGCTTCTCGACGAGATGTCCCTCGGCCTGGCTCCCATCGTCATCGGCAAGATTTACAAGGTTTTGCGCGAGATCAGAAAGAAGGGAATCACCATCCTCTTCGTCGAGCAGAGCGTCAAGCGGAGTTTTCAGGAGGCCGACAGGGCTTACATCATAGAGGCGGGTCGCGTGGTCCTCGGCGGCAGCGTCGCCGATTTGCGGGAAGAAGGGGAAATCAAAAAGGCGTACTTCGGCATATAGGAGACATCCGCAGATGGGTTCCGAGTTTCTGCTCGATTTGGCTAACACCGTTCTCATGGGCCTGTTGCTCGGGGCGCTGTACGCCCTGATCGCGCTTGGCCTTTCGCTTGTTTTCGGCGTCATGAAAATTATCAACGTGGCTCACGGCGATCTCATACTCTTCGGCTCTTACTTTGCTTATGCCGCCATGACCGTTTTTGGGGTCGATCCGATCTTGAGCCTCGTTGTCGGGGTCCCCGTCCTGTTCGCCCTGGGTTTCGGCATCCAGAAATATCTGATGAGCCGGGCCTTCGGCAAATCGATGGAGGCGCCCCTCCTCATCGCCTTCGGGATATCCCTGATGCTTCAGAACCTGCAACAGATCCTCTGGACGCCGATGTCGAAGGGGTTGACCACTTCGTACGCCCTCGACAGTTTCCAGCTTGGCGGAATTAACATGCCGCTCGCTTACCTGCTCGATTTTGCCGCCGCGATCGTCGTCATGCTGCTCCTGAGCCAATTCTTAAGCAGAACCTACCTGGGAAAGGCAATTACGGGGGCGGCTCAGGACAGGACGGCTGCCCAGTTGATGGGAATAAACACGGGACGGGTCTATGCCTTTGCTTTTGCCATTTCCATGGCAACCGCCGCCTTCGCCGGCGTCTTTCTCGGCCTGACCTTTCCTTTTACCCCTCAGTCGGGCATCTCCTTTCTCATCATCGCCTTTGGCGTCGTTATTGTGGGCGGACTGGGAAGCATGCTGGGGACTTTCCTGGGAGGCATGGTCCTCGGCGTCGCTCAAACCCTGGGCGGCTTCTTTCTCGGCTCCACCTCACAGATGCTCGTGGTCTATTTCCTGGTTCTTCTGGTGCTGGCGGTAAGGCCGCAGGGCCTGTTCGGACGTTAAGGGGAAGGAGATGGCAAAGAAGCTCGCCTTATTCATCGTCGCAATCGCGCTGCTCGCGGCTCTGCCGAAATTGGGATTGCCGCAGGAGTGGGTCCTCTACGTTCTCCTCTTTTTCGTCTACCTGGCCATGGCCAATATGTGGAACCTCCTTTGCGGCTATTCCGGTCTCATATCGCTTTGCCAGCCTGCGTTCGTGGGAATCGCCGGCTACACCCTGGTCATCCTCGTTTGGATCGGCGTGCCGTTCACCCTGGCAATAGCAGCGGGAGGCGTGATCGCCGGCCTTTTCGCCGTGCTCATATCAGTCCCCGTTTTCAGGCTGAGGGGCATTTATTTCGCCATCGGAACGCTGGTTGTGCCGGAAGCTCTCAGGATTCTCTTCCTGCTGTGGAGACCGGTGGGCGGCAAGCTGGCCGGAGGGGGCGCGGGGTATATGCTGAAGGGGATGGGCGGCGTCTCCGTGGCGCACTACTATTGGATCGCCTGCGTGGTGGGAATCGGCTCCTTCTTCCTTATGCGCCTCATTTTGGCATCAAAGCTGGGACTCGGCCTGGCGGCAATTCGCGACAATGACCGAAGCGCGGCGAGCTCGGGAATGAACGTCTTCAGGCTGAAGCTCTATTCTTTTGTTGTCGCCGGCTTCGTGACCGGCGTCGCGGGCGCCATTTTTTACCTTTATCAGGGATATATCGAGCCGGGCGGCGCTTTCAGCCTTCAATGGACCATGATCCCCATACTCGCCACGGTGATTGGAGGGATCGGCACCGAGGCGGGTCCGGTGGTCGGAACGGTGGTGGTCGTCTTCCTCGATTTTCTTTTGGCAAGGTATGCCGGGTTCAGCATGCTCATCCAGGGCGCCATACTGGTGGGCATTATGCTCCTCGCGCCGCAGGGCGTCGTGGAGATTTACCGACAATTCCGTCCATTCCGGTCACGGGGAAGAGCAATAAGCCAATGAACCTCGATTTCCGGGGAGCCGGCGGAAGACCGCACAGGCATTTAAAGGAGGGATGATTATGGCAGAAGACCTGGTATATGCGCTATCGGAGTTGAAGGAAAAAGAAGCGATAGAGATCGTCAAAAGTCGCCTCGATAAGGAGGAAGATCCTCTTCTGATTCTCGACGAGGCGAAGAAAGCCATGGCGATCGTGGGCAAACGATTCGAGGAGGGGACCTATTTCATCCCGGACCTTATCTACTCAGGCGAAATATTGCAGGCGATTTCGGAAATGGTGCGACCGAAGATAACCAAGGAGGCGGCGGAAAAGAAGGCCGGAAAGGTCGTGCTCGGCACGGTGAAGGGCGACATCCACGACATCGGAAAGAATATTGTCGCGTTCATGTTGGATATTAACGGGTTTGAAGTCTATGATATCGGTATCGACGCTCCGCCGGAGAAATTTGTCGAGAAGATAAAAGAGACGAATGCGCCGGTCGTCGCTCTGAGCGGCTTTTTGACCCTTGCCTTTGATGCGATGAAGGCGACCGTCGAGGCCATCGAGAAAGCGGGGCTCAGGAACAAGGTGAAGATTATCATCGGCGGCGGAAACATAAACGAGGATATCAAGAACTATGCGGGCGCCGACGCGTACGGCGTGGATGCCACGGCTGCCGTGACCTTTGCCGAAAAAGTCATCGCATCGAGCCGCTAAGAGCCTTCCGGGCAAAGCGAGCGTGTGCGTTGCGGCCCGCGAATGAAGATCTGGGAACCCGCGGGCGCTCCGCTAAAGCAGGCAGTACCGTCGAGGGGCGCTGAACCCCAATAATCGCAGGAGCGAGAACATGGAGATGACAACGAAAGTTCAGGAGAGTCTGGAGGCGTGGTGCAACCCACAGATACCCTTTCCGACCAAGGAGATCGAAAAGGCCTATAAAGAAAGAACCAGACGCATCGCGGATGCGATCCTGCTGAAAAAGCCCGACAGAATACCCCTCATCCCGATGTGGGAGTTCTTTTACGCGACCTACGCCGGCTATACGTGCGAAGAAGTGATGTATGATGCGAAGAAAGCAGAAGAGGCCGTTATCAAGACGGTCACCGAGCTTCAGCCGGACGGGTTTGAAGGGCCCATTTTTTTCATGACCGGCCCCGTTCTGGATGCCTATCAGGCCAAGGACGTGCTGTGGCCGGGCCATGGTCTTCCCGTGAATCAGGCGCACCAGTTTGTCGAAGGGGAGTACATGAAAGCCGACGAATACGATGCCTTGCTGAAAGACCCGAGCGACTTTATGTTGCGATATTATCTGCCGAGGGTTTCGGGGAATCTCAACTCGTTGGCCGCAATGTCGCCGTTCCGCAACAACTTTGCCTACTTCATGACCTTCGGGGGCTGGGCGGGCTACGGGACGCCCGAGGGGCTCAAAGCCCTCGACATTCTCAAGGACCTGTCGAAAGCTTCCTTTGAGTATGTGAATTTTCTTGTATCCGTCATCGGCAAGCTCGTGATGAGCGGCTTTCCTCCCTGGTCCGGCTCCCTGACGGAAGCGCCCTTTGACATCCTGGGCGATACGCTGAGGGGCACGAAAGGGATCATGCTCGATATGTACCGCCAGCCCGACGTGCTCAAAGAGGCTTGCGAGAAGATCGTCGGCATCATGGCGGAGTATACCATGAGCGCGGCCAGGGCGAACGGCAACCACCCCATAGTCTTCATTCCCCTGCACAAAGGAACCGCCGCCACGAGGGACGGGAAGGGCGGCTTCATGTCCCTGAAACAGTTCGAGGAGTTTTACTGGCCTACATTGAGAAAGCTGATGGGCATCCTCATCGAGAACGGCTATGTGCCAAACCTGCTCCTCGAAGGGGATTTTACGTCGCGCCTGGACATCATCAAGGATGTTCCTCCGGGCACGTGCATCTACCATTTCGAGCACATAGACATGGAGAAAGCGAAAAAGGCGTTAGGCGGCAGGGTTTGCATGCGCGGCTGCATCCCGATCCACCTCATGACCCTGGGGACCCCCGACGACGTGAGGAAAGCCGCAAAAGAGCAGATTGACATTTTAGGAGAGGCGGGCGGCTACATAATGGACGCCACTATGGCGAGCGAACAGGTGAAGCCCGAGAACATGCGGGCCCTTATAGAATTCACCAAGGAGTACGGCGTTTACCGGTAAGGGTTTCGTTCTCTAACAACCACGGACATGAGAGCGGCAATGGCGTCCCCCCACGGGCGCCATTGCTATTTAGGGGAGGCAGGAGCGGCTTTTTTCCTTGCCGCTCGCCACTTTCTCAGGGCGTTGAAAGTCCAGATCGCCGCCCCCATCGCTATTACCAAGAGCATTATGAGCTTCTCGTACTTCTCAATGTGACTGAAAATGCTTTGCGTGAAGGCGCCGAAGGCGTAGCCGAGCCATGCAACAACGCAACACCAGACAATGGCGGAGAGGCCGTTGAGGAGGAGAAACATCCGTGAGCTGAACCCGCTCGATCCGATGACGAGGGGGGTTACGGTCCGGGCGCCGTAAATGAAGCGGAAGCCAAGGATGACGAGCACGCCATACCGTTTGAGGAGCCTTCTCACTTTGCCGGCATGCTCCCGCCACAGGGCTCGCTTTTCGAGGAAGCCGGCGCCCTTCCAGGCCCCCAAGTGAAAATAGATTTGGTCTCCCGTGAAGGCCCCGGCGAAAGCCGCCAGAAGGACCCAATGGATGTCGAGGTATCCCCGGTAAGCCGCGAATCCCGCGGCGAGGACGACCGTCTCCCCTTCGAAGAGGGAGCCGAGGACCACGAACAGATAGCCGTATGACCTCAGCAGGTAATCGACGCTATCGATAGGGTCTCCTTCTTCAGACCTCCCTGATTCGCTTCCCTTTCCGCATCATGGTGACGATCCCGACCGGCTGTCTCCCCTCGAGCCTGATTCTTCATCTCAATTGTAAGCATAGCGCACGGCTCGCTCAAGCTCTCACCGATGGAGGAGGGAAGCAAAAGCTTTTTCGTCCTAGTGAGCGAAGCGAACGGTCCTCCATCGTCCCTCCTCCATCGTTCTTTCATCTTCGCTCGGTTAGGCCCGAAGAAAACTATGGAGGCAATGAGCATCGGTATGGTTTACTTTAGGGCGGAAACAGCGAGCTGTCGTGTTCGTGCAGGACAGCCCGAGAAACAAAAGGAGCTTCTTATGACAACGAAAGCATTTCAGGATTACTACCCCGACGACTATTCGCATTGCTACGGATGCGGACGCCTTAATAAGGACGGGTTCCAGATCAAAAGCTATTGGGACGGAGAAGAAAGCGTCTGCCATTTTACGCCGGAAGGCTGTTACTCGGGGGGCGTTCCCGGAAACGTCTACGGCGGTCTTATCGGCTCGTTAATGGATTGCCATGCCGCTGCCACAGCCGCCGCAGCACGCTTACGCGAGGACGGTTTTTCCTTGGGCGACCGCCCCCTCTCCCGGTTTGTCACGGCCGCGCTCAAGGTCGATTTCCTGAAGCCGACGCCCATGGGATCGGTCCTGGAACTCCGGGGAAAAGTCAAGGAAATCAAGTCCAGGAAAGTAGTCGTGACGGTGACGCTGTCCGCGGAAGGGACGGTCCGCGCCCATGGCGAAGCGGTCATGGTGCAGTTGCCGGGAAGCGACCCAACGAAATGAGACAACCAACGAGCCGTCGCCAGGCGCGGCATTCGCCGCGCCGGCGATTCCTTTAGTCTAAAGAGCGCTCGCTACCTGCTTTTTCCTTCGGCTGTCGAGCCCTTTGGGTACGTATCCATGCGCGCATTCATCGCCTCGCCCAGCCAGGCAATAGTCCTGCCGAGATCGTGCATGTTCCGCAAACCCTCCTCATCGGCGGCCACGTCGCCCTTGTCCAGGCCGTATCCCAGGTTCCAATAGGTCGATCCCGGAATAATGGCGCCCGACATGAGGAACATATGGTTGATGGTATCGAAGGCGTGGGTGCCTCCGCCCCGCCTTACGGCCACCACCGCGGCCCCGATTTTTCCCCTGAGCAAACCGTCGTTGGCGACGCTGACGAAGCCGGACCGGTCGAGGAGCGCTTTCATCTCGGCGCTTACGTCCGTAAAGTAGGTCGGCGTTCCGAGGATTATCGCGTTTGCGGCGAGCATCTTCTCAAAACATTCATTGAACACGTCCGTCTTTACGATGCAGCGGGCGTCCTTTTTATTGAAGCACCCGAAGCAGGCCTTGCATCCGCCGATGTCTTTTCCGCCAAGCTGGATGAATTCCGTTTCCCAGCCGGCGCTCGACAAGGGTTCAAGCACTTTTCTGAGCAGGAACTCCGTGTTCCCTTCCTTCCGGGGGCTTCCATTTATGGCTACGGCCTTCATGCTTCCTCCTCGTAGAGAGTAATTGTTCGAATCAGGGCCCTTCGAGCCGACGCTCGAAGGGAGCGTATCGAACAGACTATAGCACGTTCTGCGGGTCGCTCTCCATCAGTTGCTCCCTTGTAATCGGCCGGCGCCAGGTCTATATTTTCTGCGTACGAATCGGTCGGGAAAATGGGATACTGCATCAATTGCGACAACAGGCACGGCTGTAAGTCGGGGACGCCTCCGTGCATAGGCGAGATGAAGAAGAATGGGATACGGCGCGTTGCAGGCAAACGCTATTTGATGGACGCCGGCAGAATCGAAAAGTGCGCGAGCTGCGGCTTCTTTCGCTCCTGTTGGGACAGCGAGGAGTATGCCAGGCTGGTGCGGTCCTGCTCTTCGGCGTGCGCGACGTGATCGTTCTCCTTTGAGGAAACCGTTATTTCTCCTGCCGTGCAATAGCCTCCGGAAGAAGCCCAGCAGAGGCAGGTAATGAAGAATCCCTGCGAAGAAGGCATGGCGTGCAGGTGCAAGGCCCCGACGGAGGAATGCCCGCACGGCGCCTGGGTGCTTGCCGCCACGATTCTCGGGTCGAGTCTGGCCTTTATCGACGCCACCGTCATGACTGTCGCCCTTCCCGTGGTGCAGAATGCGTTTCGCGCCACCATGGCGCAAGTACAGTGGGTAATCGAGTCCTACGCACTGCTTCTCGCGGCGCTCCTTCTGCTGGGCGGCTCACTGGGGGACCGCCTGGGCCGTCGCCGCATCTACCTTATCGGCATCGCGGTCTTTGCCGTTGCCTCGATCTGTTGCGGTCTCTCCATGAATGTACATCAGCTCATCCTCGCGCGGGCCGTGCAGGGAATCGGCGGCGCTCTTCTCGTGCCGGGGAGCCTTGCCATCATCAGCGCTTCCTTTAGCGAAGAAGAGCGGGGAAGGGCAATCGGCACATGGTCCGGCTTCACGGCAATAACAACCGGCCTCGGCCCGGTGCTCGGCGGCTGGCTGGTCGACCGCCTGTCCTGGCGCTGGGCTTTTTTTATCAACGTCCCGATTGCGGCCGCCGTAATTCTCCTTGCCTTTTTTCGCGTTCCTGAAAGTCGAAGCGAGGAGGCGCCGCCAAAACTCGATTGGCAGGGCGCCCTTCTCGCCACGGTGGGTCTTGGGCTGCTCGTCTTCGGCCTTATCGAATCGCCGGAAAGGGGATGGACGAATCCCGCAGTCTTTGGCGCGTGCCTGGCCGGCCTCGTCCTTCTTGCCGTATTCGTCATGTGGGAGGCTCATACAGATTCGCCCATGATGCCCCTCGGCCTCTTCCGATTGAGGGACTTCGGGGGCGCGAGCCTGGTCACCCTCTTTCTCTACACGGCCCTTGTCGGAGCCCTCTTCTTTCTGCCGTTCAACCTGATCCAGGTGCAGGGATATTCTCCGATCCAGGCCGGGGCGTCGCTTTTGCCCTTCATCGTGATCATGTTTCTCCTGTCCCGGTGGGCAGGGGGTCTTGCTTCCAGGTACGGGGCCAGACCCCTTCTCACCGTCGGCCCCATGATTGCCGCTTGTTCCTATGTCCTGTTCACCCTGCCCAACGTAGGCGGAACGTATTGGCGCACCTTTTTTGCCCCGGCGTGCGTGCTCGGACTCGGCATGGCGGCCAGCGTCGCGCCCCTGACCACAACGGTAATGAGTGCCGCCGGAACGGACAGAGCCGGCATAGCATCAGGCATCAACAACGCCGCGTCGCGACTGGCCGGAGTCCTGGCCGTGGCGCTCTTCGGCGTCATCCTCACCAATGCATTTATCGGAAGGCTTGATGCGAACCTGGGGCGATCGACCTCGATCAGCAGGTCCGCCGGTCAATCGACGCGCAAAAGTCGAAACTTGCCGCCATAACGCTTCCCCCCAACATCGCGCCCGGATTGGCTGCGTCCATCAAAAGGGACATCGCTGAGTCCTACGTCGTCGGCTTCAAGCGGGTCATGGCCGCAGCAGCTCTACTGGCGGTTCTGAGCGCCCTCAGCTCCTGGCTGATCATCACGCCGAAAGGACGGCGCCGCCGATCGCGTTGAACCCAGGGTCAGGAGGAAGGCGCCCCTTTTGAACGCTTTTCATGAAACCTTGATGCCCGAACTCCGTTCCGCTCTTTGCCCCCGGGCGGCTTCATGCCGCTGTCGCCCCGAGCGCGCTCCTGTGGCGGGCGAGGGCCAGGTGCCGATGCAGGACCAGAGCTACTCCCGCTAGAATCAGCCCGACGAGGGCGTTTATGCCGCAAATTTGACTGACGCTGTAGTTGCGGCTAAGGAGATAGCCTCCCACCAGCGGCGCCCCCGCCGCTCCCAGTTTCGCAATGCCGTAAGCCCAGCCCATCGCCGTGCCCCTGATGTCGGAAGGATAAAAGAGCGCCGGAAGCGCGAAGGTGCCGGTTTGGGAGCCATTTATGCAAATGCCGCAAACGATGGACACAACGGCGATAAGAATAAAAGGACCGCTAGCGGTAAACCCGAAAACCAGGAGACTCGCAAATGCGAGCACAAAACCGACCTCCAGCACTGCGACGGGATTCACCTTGTCCATTAGCCGGCCGATGTAGATGGACGCCAAAAAGGCGCCCAGACTGTAGAAGGCAAAAGCGTAACTGTATTGCTGAATCGAAGCGCCGCTCTTCTTTAGCAGCGTAGGCAGCCACGCATTGAGTATCCAGAGCACATACATTGCGCCGAACCACAGGACGCAGCACAGGATGGTCGTCAGCGCCCGGTCTTCAGTAAAGAGTCGTTTGACTGAAACGCCCGGAAGTTTCTGCTCTGATGGAACGAATCGAACCTCCACGTCCTTGGCGATGGCCGGCGAGATCCTGCCGACGATGCCGCGGATCTGCTTCTCGTCTTTACCCTTCAGCACGAGGAATTCCAGCGACTCGGGAAGAAACGCCGCTACTGCAAGGGCGATCACGATGGGAGCGCCGCCGCCCACTATGAGAAGCGACTGCCAGCCGTAGCGGGGAATGAGCCATGCGGCGGCGAAACCGGTCATCATGGCCCCGATGGGCACGCCCGCGTACATGGTGGCCGCGAGGGTTGCGCGGGAACGGCTCGGCGCATATTCCGAGCCGAACGTGATGGCGAGTGTGATGGCGCCGCCCAATCCGAACCCCGTGAGGAGGCGGCAAACTGCCAGTTGTTCCACGTTGCCGATAAATGCCGTGAGAAGAGCGAAAATGCCGAAAACGCTCGCGGAGGCAAACAACACCCACTTGCGTCCCCATCGGTCCGCAAACATCCCGAGCACAATCCCACCGATCAGCGGCCCAAACTGGCCGGCTGTCAAAGCGATGCCGAGGGCGGCAGGCTGCGCATGCAGATATTCACCGATTTTGGGCAGCACCACCCCGATGACCGCCATATCAAAGCCATCGAGGAACGTGACAAGAAAACAAAGACCGCATACTACGTATTGGTACGCCGTGAAATGACTGTCGTCAAAGATTTCTTTTACTTTTACCGTCCTCATGGCCACCCCGTATTCTCCTATAATAGGCTTTTCCCGCGGTTCCCCGCACAGGCGTTCTTGCTAGGGCAAGCCCGCGTCGCGTCCACGGGGCCTGCCCGAAATGCCGTCAAAAGAGAAGAAGCAGCTACTTCATTTCAAATCGCCGGAATTTTTGCTCATCCACTTCCACGCCCAGCCCGGGTTTATCAGGCAACTCGAACCAACCATCCTTAATCGACAGTTGTTCCTTCAGGAAGTCATCCTCTACCAAAAGGAAAAATGCCGCCTCGCTGGCGTGGTAGTGGCTGGTGTTCTTGAAAGCCGCACAGAACTGTGCGCTGGCGGCGCTCCCGATGGCCGTGTCTCCCTGTAGGCCGTGCAGATTTCGTATTCCCGCCTGCTCGGACATAGCGACTATCTTCCTGGACAGCGTGAAGCCCGTCCTCGCGATCTTGATATTGATGACCCTCAGCGTATCCAGCTCGATCTCCCTCATGACGTCGGCGGGCGTGAAGCAGCTCTCGTCGCCGAGGAGAGGAATGTTGAGGCGATCGGCTACCAGCTTTCTCCCTTTTTTATCCCTCACGTCGCACGGCTCCTCGACCATGGAGATGCCGCAATCGGCCATGGCGGCGATAACCCGTACCGCGGTGAAGGGATCGTACCCCTGGTTCGCATCAACGTACATGTTGACGGAGTCGCCCAGCTCTTTTCTCATAATCCGAACCATTTCAAGATCCTTAGCCGGGTCCACGCCCACCTTCAGCTTGAGGGTCTTGAACCCGTAGGCGCCGATCATGTCCTGCGCTTCCTTGACCATCACGTCTATGGGGTTCAGGTTGACGCACCAGCACATCTGGATCCGGTTCGTCCAGTATCCCAATAGCTTGTAACAGGGAAGTCGGAGCGCCTTTCCCATGATGTCATGAAGCGCGATGTCGATCGCCCCCTTGGCGGTGTTATTCGCGGGAATCCTGTCTAATTTGTCCCATATTTTCTCGATCTCGAAAGGATTCATGCCAATCGCGGCCGGGCCGAACCACTTATCGATGGCCGATTTTATCGACGCGATGGATTCGCCATAGATCGTGGGGCGGGGAGGGGCCTCGGCATAACCCGCGATGCCTTCATCCGTGGTGATCTTCACCAACACATGCTCAGCCGCGTCCTGGCTCCCCGTGGCCCATTTGGTAACCATCTTCATCGGGATCCGGAATGGTCTCGCTTCCACTGCAGTTACTTTCATCCGCTCCTCCTTCGCTCGACAAAACGCATAGTCTGCGCAGTCTTTTACACCTTGGTCGCGACGCCGCCGAAGCTTCTGTAGAAAGTCAAAAAGTGCTGCCTGGCGTGATCGATATGCTGTTCCATGATTTTGTAGGGGCTTGCATCGGTCCTGCCCCTGAGGGCGTCAACAATGTCCTGGTGATCTTTCACCCACTGTTCCGTATCCTCTCGCAAGGTAATCTGAGCGTAATAGAACCTAAAGATCCGCGCCCTCAACTGCCTCATAATGTCGAAAAGCTCCCTGCTTTCCGTTTTTCTCGCGAAGAAAAGATGAAACTCAAAGTTGAGCGTCAGATACTCGGTGTAATTCTTCTCCTTCACCAGCGATCTCATTCGGTTGGTGATATCCTCGAGTTCGAGGATATCCTTTTCGTTAAGCTTGGGAACCGCCATCTCTACCGCAAGGCCTTCCAGTCGAACAAGCATCTTGTGAAGCACATCGAGTTCTTCGGGAGAATATTTTTTGACGACAACGCCCTTTTTGGCGACATTGCTCACAAATCCTTCATACTCCAACGCCTTCAGCGCCTCGCGCGTCGGAGTCCTGCTCACGTTCATCAGCTCGGCTATTTCCCGTTCATTCAGCTTTTCTCCCGGGCTATACGTCCCTTTGATAATTTCCTCTTTGAGGCGCTCGTAAACCCTCACCCACGTGTTTTTGTTTTCTGCCTTTTTCAATGCCGACAGGCTCCTTTCATGCCCGCTCAAGAGAGTCCCAAAAGAATTGTCGGGTTTCTCCTGGCCATCAGACCGATTTCATTCTCGGCAACGCCTGCCTCAACTAAAAGTCGAATGAACGCATTTTCGTTCTTCCTCCCGGCGCCTCGCCCTGTGCCTCGCTCGACGACTCTTACCAGCTTTTCGGCCAGGGACCCAGTCCGGGACGGTCCGGGTACTTCTCTGCGATTTCTTTTACCTTGGGGTGATCCAATGCGGTGAGATGGCCGCGATCGTGGACGAGCTGGTCGCCCACGCGCCACGTCGCCGTCCTCAGGTCTCCCGTGATGTGCAGCCAATAAGGGTATTCCGGCCTAGGCCACGGGGCGCCTATGTGAAAGTGGATGTTGCATGCGTCGGAGTGGTCGACGATGCGGCGGACCAAAGGATGATCGCACTGCTGGGGAGCGACGTCGGCCTTAGGATGCACGCCGGAATGTATCTCCGGGAAGTTATAGGCGTCGGGGCCCAGCTTCGGCTCCATCGACTTCAGGAAATTCCGGAGCGCAACAGCCTCTTCTCCGCCTTCGATGCGCGTTATCCTGTTTTTCTCTATGGTAAGACCGATCGGCTCCTTAAAAACGGGGGAAATGCCGATGTAGCGGGACCACCAGCTCAGCATACGGTCAAAGACGATCGTTCCGTTGGTGTCTGCGACGTTGATGGGAGGAAATACCCATTCGGGAAAGGGCCGATAGCCGGGGCCTTCATTGCGGCGGCGGGTATACGTCGTGAACCGGGGGTGGTTGGGAGGCATGATCGTACCTTTTATGTCAGTGCCGTTTTCATCGGTGATCTGGTACGGCATGCCTCCCTTCCCGAAGGGTACGCAGGCCTGGTAGCGGATCTCGCACACCAGCTCGTACGGCGTCTGGACCCAGGGGCTATTGAGCAACCCCACCGTTGTGGCGTAGTTCCGGCCGAGGGTGACGCCGTGCTCGGTCGCGGTTTCCTGAATTGTCTTCAGCTCCTCTATGGTGAGATCGAAAGAATTGTTGATGAACACGTTGCACGCTTTCAACGCCGCCATGAACACGGGCGGAACACGCCATTTGTGCATTTTTGGAGGTTCGTCGATCCACAGAATCGTCGGATTTGCGTTCCTGGCCTGGACCGCGGCCTGGATCCAGGCAACCGACTGCGCATCGACCAGATTATCGCCTCCCTGAAGTCCGTCGACATGCGATGCAATGACGACTTCATCGCCAGCCTTGACCTGAAGACAGTTGTCCAGAAGGTCGTTTATGGCGGTTGCCGCGCCTCTCGTCATCCCTACTGCGTCCATAACGTCCATCCTCCTTGTCGTAGCGCAAAAATTCACCAGTGAATCGCGGGGTCAAAATCAATCGCGTCCTCCGGTCGCTGGTTGTATGCGAGATTGTATACCAAATAGTATTCCATTAAGTCAACAAATAAATCACACCATTTTCTTCCCGAACGGGACAAGCTGGAACGAAAAACGTTCTTGTTCGTTCTTGCTCGAATTCCGTGGTTCTTTGCTGCGAACAAGCATAATGCCACTTCGGGGCCGGGCTGAGGCGGAGGAGGATGCCAGAGACGCGAGGACAAAAAGAACGCGGCTAAGTAAGATTGCTTTTGCAAAGCGCCCTGCCGACCGATAAGATGAGAAATGGAGTAGAATATTCATGCGCAAGATTAAAAGAAAGAAGAGGAGCGAGGCGGACGAGATGAAGAGTCGGGGCTATTTTACGGGGGCGCTGAAAATGACGGAGCCTTGGTATCGGCGCACGGTGCGGAATGGGGCTTTGCCGGGAAAAGGGCAGGGGGAATGCTGGTACGACTATCAGGGTTTTTACTTTTTACATGAGAAAACGCACCGGGGTCTCATGATCCCGATGAAATCGATCGTCGAGGTAAAGGTAGCGTTTCGTCACGGCCTAACGTTCTCGCGAAAGAAGATGCTTGCTATTGTGTGGAAGAACGGCGCGGAGAAGTTAAGCTGCGGTTTTATTGTCGAAGACCCGGAATCAGTGAAACTGGCGCTGGTCACCGCCGGATGGGCTTAAGGCTCCCGCTGCTGCCTGCCCGTTAACGTGCAACTCGTCAAAGGTAAGAGAGACCGATGCTTTTTCGTTTCCCCACGTCATCGTTCTCCTGCCCTGGCTGTCCATGCCGTACTCCACTCGATACCGCTCATGCTCGACGGTTGACGCTTCGGGCTTCTCTGCTTTGCGCGCCCCTGCGGCGAGGTCGTTGACGAATTGGTCTATGCCGAAGCCGTAGCGCCTCGCAAAAACGCTTTCGTCGGCGCTCTTCTTATCTCCGGCAACAAGGAGAAATTGGCCCGCTTCTTTGTGCACATAGACAACCGTTTGTCCGAAGGGGCCGAATACTTCCAAAAGGAACCGGCCGGGATACTCCACGCTCACCACAAAGGGGCCTGAAAAGCGCTCCTTTCCCCAGGCTAGGTCAAGGTCTCCCTGACCGGCGAGGGAACGGACGTCGGAAGGCCAGGGCACGTTCTCAGTTTTTCGCGGAAGGAGAACGCATCCCGAAACTACAACGAGGAAGAAAACGAGGAGAAGCTTTTTCACTTGCCTTTTATCTGGAGGCTTTTCAGCTTCTCTTCAAGCATGCTCTTACGGTCGCCCTTCTTTTCGAGATCGATCGACTGCTTCAGGAGATCTATCGCCTTCTCCCGCTGACCGAGTTTGGCATAAATGTCGGAAAGGTGCTCGGCGATCACGGGGTCGTCGGGGACGCTCTCCCTGGCTTTCAGTATTTCGGTCAGGGCTTTAGGGTACTCTCCCTTGCTGTAGAAGACCCAGCCGAGGCTGTCGCGTATGTAGCCGTCGTCGGGCCTCTTCTCGAGGGCTTTTCGTACGAGGGCTTCGGCCCTTTCCAGGTTGACGCCCTTTTCCGCAAAGCTGTAGCCGATGAAATTGAGGGCGCCCGCATGGTCGGGATCCAGCTTGATTATCTCTTCCATGTTTTTCATTGCCGAGTCGTGCTCTTCGTTCTTTTCCTGCAGCATGCCGAGTTGATAGAGCACTTCCACGTTCCGCGGCGCCATGCTTCTCGCCTTTTCCAGGGCGGTTATGCCCTTGGCGTACTCTGTTTTCTCGTCCAGGAGGCCTGCGAGAAGGAGATAGAGAGAGATGTTCTTCTCATTGGCGTCGATCAGCTTTTGCACCTGTTGGACGCCCTCGTCGATGGCCCCCGTCTTCACGTAGAGGCCCAGCAGGTTCTGCGAGGCAGTCTGAAACTCTTCCCCTTTCTGGCTGACTTTCAGGAGCTCTTCGATCGCCTTTTTCAGGTCCCCTTTTTCCTGGAGGGCCATGGCGAGATAGAGGCGCGCTTTGTCGTTCTCCGGTCTTGAGGCGAGGATCAGGCTGAACTCCCGGATCGCTTCCTCGTACTTCTCCTTTTCCAGATAGAGAAGGCCGATGTTTTCTCTGATCGAGAAGTCTTCCTTGTCGAGATCGGACAGCTTCTGGAATTCGGAAATGGCGCTGTCGTAATCTTTTTTCTCCACATAGATTGCGGCCATTCTTGACATGGCTTTCTTGCCTGACGGGTTGACCTGCAGCGCCTTCTTGTAGTAACCGACTGCCGCGTCAAGCTTGCCCTCTATCTCGGACAATGTTCCCATGTCCAGCAAGGCCAGTTCGAAGTCCGGCTTCAGGGAAAGAAGCTTTTCGTAATATGCCCGCGCCTTGGCGTAGTTTTTTGTCTCGCCCTGAAGCCGGGCCGCGTAATAGAGGGCGAGGATGTTCTCACCGTCATAGCTCAGGGCTTTTTCGTAAGCCGCCGCCGCTTCCCGGTATTTCTTATCCGATATGTCGACGGAGCCGAGAAGCAGATAAGCCTCGGTATCCTCCGGGTCGATGGCGATGCACCGCTCGTAGAGCTGCCGCGCTTTGTCGAGCTGATTCCTGGACGAATAGATGCCCGCAAGCAGCAGGAGACCATGGCGGTTTTCCGGCTCTGCCTCGATTGATTCCTTCAGGAGCTTCTCCGCGCTGTCCAGTTCTCCTTTCCTCACATAGAGCAGGGCCATTTCGTTCCGTATCTGGGCCGAGCGCGGATCGAGGGAAAGGGCGGACTTGTAATATTGCAGGGCCTCATCGTACTTGCCCGCTTGCGCGCTCTTGTAGCCCTGAAGGAACAGGAAAGAAGGAGAGCTTTTCGCGGCAAGAGCCGGAGAGGCAGCAAGGAAAATCAAGAAAACGACGATGAAAAGTTTTTTCATATGCGTCTATAATACCCCTTTTGAATAACCCCTTTTTCTAAGGCGGCGCAGCGCGAATGCTACCGTATCACCCTGCCGAACCTGCTCCACCTGATGCAATGAAGGAAATCATCGGCCTGGTTGTCCCACGAGAAATAGATGACCAGAGCGCGTCCCACAAAATCGTCCTTCTTTACGAACCCCCAAAATCTACTGTCGAGACTGCGGTCCCTGTTGTCGCCCATAACAAAGTAAGAACCCTGGGGGACCTTGATGGGTCCAAAGTTATCCCGCTGGGCAATAACCGAAGGCACTACGGCGTCGTCGGCGAAAAACGCATGGGGGTCGTTCATCTTCTTTCCATTGAGATAAATCACCTTGTCCTTTATCTCGATAGTATCTCCCCCTACGCCGATCACCCTCTTGATAAAGTCCTTGCTTCTGTCCACAGGGTACCGAAAGACCACGACATCGCCCCTCGATGGGTCGCCGAGGTTGAAGAGCACAACATCCGTAAAAGGGAGTTTCACGACATAGCTGAGCCTGTTGACCAGGAGATGGTCGCCGATGAGGAGGGTCGGCTCCATGGAGCTTGAGGGGATCTTAAAAGCCTGTACGAAAAAGCTGCGGACAAACAAGGCGATGAGCGCCGCGATGAGAAGCGACTCTACATATTCCTGCGTTTTTGTTTTTTGTTTCATGTGCGCTCCCGAAACATTGTGCCCTCCAAGCCGGGCCGATTCCGTACATGATAACCTAAAATGAAGAATTTATCACTTTTGCGCGAGCAGGGCATGGCGTTTTCGCTCTACGCTTCTGTTCTGTCCATTCTCTCCGGGGCGGCGACGCCCAGCAACTCCAAGCCCTCCCGGATCACTTTTTGAAGCACGGAAAGCAGAGCAAGCCTGGCCATGGTAAGGTCCGGCTCGTTCCCCAGCACCCTCGCTTTATTGTAGTAGCCGTGGAACTTCCCGACCAGGTCCATCAGGTAAAAGGTGATGCGGTGAGGCTCGAAGCTTCTCGCGCTGCCTTCCAGGACATCGAAGAAGTTGAGTATTTCTTTTAT
This sequence comes from uncultured delta proteobacterium, assembly GCA_963816715.1. Taxonomy (GTDB): domain Bacteria; phylum Desulfobacterota; class Syntrophorhabdia; order Syntrophorhabdales; family WCHB1-27; genus BOG-1155. Next base: position 433,455 of record CAWFMJ010000033.1, on the reverse strand, counting down.
CAGTCCCATTTCTTCAGGCAAAACGAGCTGGCTCATGTCGGCGCTTCCGATGCCGGCAAGGTCTATGCCTTCGTCTCTCGCCATCCTGAATATCGATTCGATGCGGGCGTGGGCGTACTGCACGTAATAAACCGGGTTTTCGTTCGAGGTTTTCTTGGCGAGGTCGAGATCGAACTCAAGGTGTGCGTCGCTCTTTCTCATGAGGAAGAAGAATCGCGCCGCATCGGTCCCCACTTCATCGAGGACCTCCCGCAACGTGGTAAATTGCCCCGATCGCGTGGACATCCCCACCGGTTTTCCCTCTTTCAGGAGCGTTACAAATTGGATGAGGAGCACCTTGAGGTCTTCCTTGTCCCTGCCCAGGGCTTCGATCGACCCTTTCAGCCGGCTGATGTATCCGTGGTGGTCTGATCCCCAGAGGTCGACCAGCAGATCGAAACCGCGCTCGAACTTTTCCCGATGGTAGGCAATATCGGAGGCGAGATACGTTTTTTCACCGCCCGACTTGATGATTACCCGGTTTTTCTCGTCCCCCAGGGAGGACGTCCTGAACCAGAGCGCTCCTTCTTCTTCGTAGAGCCAGCCCCGCTCCCCCAGGACGTTTATGGCCGCCTCCACGAGCCCTCGCTCGAATAAGGAGGCCTCGCTGTAGAAAGAGTCGAAGAAGACCCGGAAAGACTCGAGGTCCTCCTTTATGCCGGCAAGCACCAGGTCGGCGGCGAACCGGGCCATGAAGGCGACAGTCTCATCTTCGCCTTCGGGCAGCCGGACTTTTCCCTCAAGAAGCATCCGCGCGATGTCTCTCACATAGTCGCCCTGATAAAGGTCCTGCGGGTAGTCGACGCTTTCGCCCTGAAGCTCCTTCCACCTGAGATAGACAGACCGGCCGAGCGTTTTGATCTGCCTGCCCGCGTCGTTCACGTAATACTCGCGCTTTACCTGGTATCCAGATTTCTCGAGGTACATTCGCCAGCACATCGCCGACAGCGGCGCCTCTTCCATGGCCGATGTGGAGGGGGCCTGTCGGGTTTGCGCTGACAAATTCCAGTATCACTTTCTTCTTTTCACCGACGTCGGGAAAGAAAGGGCCCAGACCCGTCCGCGCCAGCTCCGCCAGTTCCGCCCTGAAGGCGTTGTCGGCAACGCGAAAATTAATGAAGCCTTTGGAGGCTATGGTCACCTCGTCGCAGAGGGATCCGGCGCGCATATTGCTCACCAGGCAACGGGCGATCTCTTCGGGGCTTTTTCTCGCCTTCCTGGCAAGAAGGAACGCGAGGTTGGAGGCGTAGTCGCCATGCCCCTTTTCTCTGGGTATTTCCACCGCCGGATCAATTGCAACCTCCCCGGGGATAACGCCTTCTTCCTTGCAGCGCTCCAGGGATTCTTTGAGCATCTGCGCGATCCGCTTACGTATCATCAACTATCTCCTTCCTGGCAGTGCGGCTCTCTCTCGCCTCTCGACCTTGCTTTGAGGAGGCCGCCTTATTTTACCTGAGATTGGCGCGTGGGTCTATGGGGCATGCGCGACGAGGAACGGGCAGGCCGAACACGCAAACTGCACGCCGGCAATCTTCATCTACTTGTTGTTTGTGGCGATGATTATGGACCAGGGATCGATTTTCGTTTTCTTGAGCACTTGATTGATTTGGAGACTGCAATGGTTGGAAAGGAGATCGAGGGTGATGTCGGACCTCCAGCCCCACTTTTCGCAGAGAGGCGAGAAGACTTTCTCGACCTTGGAAAAGAAGTTGCCCTGTTGTCCGCAGAAATGGTTGAGGATCAGGATGTTGCCCCCCGGTTTCGTCACCCGCTTCATTTCGGACACCATCTTCTCGGGGTTGGGGGAAACGGTTATGACAAAGGCAGCGACGGCATGGTCGAAAGTGTTGTCTTCGAACGTCATGTTCTCCGCATCCATCTCAAGCAGGTCCACATGGTCCAGCTTATGCTTCGCTTTCTTTTGGCGCGCCTTCTCGAGCATCTTGTTCGTGAGGTCGATGCCCGTTACCTGACAACTGTCGGGATAGAGAGAAAGCGATATTCCCGTTCCCACGCCCACTTCGATAACGCGGTCGCCCTTGCTGATATCCGATTTATTGATGCCTATTTTTATTCTCGGAAAAAAAAAATGAGAAAAAATCCGATCGTAAACAGAAGAATAGTGGCCGTAGATGCTCTTCACCTCGTCGTGATTCATGGCCTCACAATACCAAATAAGACGTCGCGAGTCAAGTTAAAACAACATAAAACCCACACTGCCCCTTCAGAATAGGCATGCTCTCCGCATGCACATCCGCATACCCTGGTTTACTCTTAAAGTAATGTAGGCATTCTTCGGCGCCGCCGACAAGGGGGAAGAGATGCAAGAGGAGAAGACAGGGCAAGCCATGAAACTTGCGGATCTTGCGGGATATCAGAAAGACGCCATAGTGAGCAGGGAGATTATCGGCAAACAAACCGGTACGGTTACCTTTTTTGCCTTTGACTCAGGACAGGGCCTGAGCGAGCATACAGCCCCCTTCGACGCCCTCGTCTACATAGCGGAGGGACGGGCGGAGATCGCTCTTGCCGGCCGCAAACATCCGCTCGGCCAGGGAGACATGATCATCATGCCGGCGAATGTGCCCCATGCGGTGAAAGCGGCGACGCCCTTCAAGATGTTGCTCGTGATGATAAAGTCCTAGCCCTGCGCCATCTCGATCCGGGCCGTCTCATCCTTGGGAAAGGGCGAAAGCAGTTTTGGAGCTTACCTCTTCATGATGAGGGACCCATTCATCACCGATCCGGTTTCGATCTCGATGGTTGGAGTTGTTATGTTGCCCGACTGAACTGCGGACCCCTTCAACACGACCTTCCCCGTAGCAGTCACGTCGCCCTGGATCTCTCCATAGGAGATGAGATCCTTTGTCGTGATGGTAGCGGTAAGCTTGGCCGTGGAACTGACGACGAGCAAGCCTTCGGATATGATATCCCCTTCGAGGGAGCCCTTGATCATAAGAGAGGTGCTGAATTTCAACGTACCTTTGATTGCCAGATCATCGGCCAGTATGGTGGCGATGGTGGTTTCATCAAGGTCCGGCGCGCTGGATCGTGCATCTGACATTTTTAACTTCTCCTTGCTAACTTGGGTAACGCTTTTCGCCGTTTCTGTTGCCTATTCCCCGGTGGGTTCCTTTCCTCTCATGCTGATGGAACCGTTAAAAAGGGAGCCGCTTTCCACAATAATGTTCTGCGTCGTGATATTTCCCTTATGAACCGCTGTTTCTTTCAGCACCACCTGCTCGCTCGCCGTCACGTCGCCCTGGATCTCCCCGTGGGATACGAGGTTCTTTGTGGTAATTTTTGCGTTCACTTTCGCGGTCGGACCGACTATGAGAAGCCCCTCCGAAATAACTTCTCCTTCAAGGACGCCCTTTATCATGAGGGAGTTCTTAAACATCATAGTGCCGCTTATGCGGAGATCGTCAGCCAGTATGGTAGTGATGTTGGTTTCATCGATGCCCGCTATTTGGTTCGTATTTGCCATCTTGTATCTCCTCCTTATTTGTTTAGCACATACGATGCATACTTTCGGCGAACGTAATCATAAGACAACGCATCGCCGGACATCTAAAACAGCTCCCTTTTGAACCACTTGGACATCAGCGAGAACTCACTGTTTTCTTCGCCCTTCTTTGGCTTTTCCTTTTCTTCGGGCTCGACGTCCGGCAGTTGCCCGGGAGCGGACGCGTAGACTATCGGTTCGGTCGGTTCCTGCTCCTCCGAGGCGCGATCGGCGCTATCCGTTGTTTCCGGCTCAATTGGTTTATCCTCGGCCGGCGCTTCCGACGTCTTGGCTTCGACCTCGGGTTCCGCCTCCTGGGTTTCCTGCTCCGGAGTCTCGGGTAGGGGGTTCTCAACGGGCGGGACTTCATCGCTTTCGACAGGAGGCGCTATCCCTTCGCCCTCAACAACCTCGGGGGTGATTTTGACGAGCGGCGCCATTGCCGTTGCGTCCCGCTCCATCACGCAGGACCCGTTAAATACCGAGCCGCTTTCCACGACAATGTACGGCGTCGTGATATTCCCCGTGTGCACCGAAGTGCTTTTCAGCACCACTTGCTCGGTTGCGGTTACGTCCCCCTGAATCTCTCCGTGAGAAACGAGACTTTTTGTTGCGATTTCCGCATTAATCCGTGCGGTAGGCCCAACAACCAGGAGACCTTCCGATACAATTTCTCCTTCAAGGGTTCCTTTTATCATGAGAGAGGTGGTGAATGTGATGGCGCCCTTGATGTAAAGATCGTCGGCAATGACCGTTGTCACCTTCTCTTCGGCGTTTTCCGAAGCATGAGGGGTCATTACGCTAGTCATCTTCTTTTCCTCCTTTTCATCTCGTTCCTTCGAGCGACCGTTCTAAAACTCCTAAATTTCATCATAATCATCCGATGCCGTCACCGCCCCCAGGCTTTTCTTCCCCGTTTTTTCAAAAGAAAGCACTTCCCCGTTTCCCAGCTCGGGCATCCGTTTCATGAAAGAACGGCCATCGAAGCAGGCGCCTTCCGATATGGAGAGCCTTGTGGTGTAGATGTCCCCCTCAACAGCTCCTTTTGACTTGATTTCCACTATTTCGTCCGACTTTATGTTGCCCTCAATTTTTCCAGCCACCATGGTTCCTCGCGTCACGACGTCGCCCTTGACTATTCCCCCGTCCCCGATGATCAGCCAATCGGCGCTGATGCTCCCCTCCACGCATCCATCGACTCTCGCCACTCCGGTGGTGGTAACGCTTCCCGTTACGCTGGATTGACCGCCTATGATAATTTCCAGCGGCTGTTCTTTCTTCTTGAATATCATGTTATATCCCTCAAAAAGGTTGCCGGGTCTACGCGATTTCCGTTTTTCCAGACCTCGTAGTGTACGTGGGGGCCGGTGGTCGCGCCCGTCGAACCAGAAATACTGATTACCTCCCCCCGTTTCACCCGCTGTCCCACCTTCACGCAGTTCAGCTTGTTATGAGCATATACCGTGCTGAAACCTAACCCGTGCTCTACAATAACCACGTAGCCCGTGCCATCCTGCCAGTTGGAGAAGCTGACAATGCCGTCCGCGGTTGCTTTTACCGGGGTTCCGGGGGGAGTCCTGATATCGATGCCGGAATGAAACGTCAATCTGCCGGTTATCGGGTGAATCCTTTCGCCGAAGGGAGAACTGATCTGGCCTTTCACGGGCCAGCCGGCCGGCGTTACTTTGTAGCGAGCCTTCTCTTCCTTCAGGTATTCCCTGATTTCCGAAACGGAGTCGATAGCTTCGTTGACCTGTTTCTTGAGCAGGTCGATGTCCACGAAGTCTGCGCTGTCGGATTCCACCTGGTCCAGGATCTTCTTCTTCGATTTGAGCGAAACGAGCTTGTCGAATTCTCCTTCGGTCTTCTTCAGCGAAGTCAGGACGACCTTCATTTCCGCAACCTGCGAGGAAAATTTGGTAAGCCGTCTTCTCATGCCGTAGTACTCGGCGGTTCTGACGCCTACGGACAAGACGTAGCAGGCGCCTACAATGCTGAGGAGAAAGCAACCGAAAAGACCGACGGCCGATATTTTTATTCGAAGGGGCCTTACCTTCGAATGGGGGATAACCATAATCGTTACGGAAGTGAAGGCCTTTCTTGCAAAATCCTCTAATTTGCCCATCTATCCCCGTCGTGCCTGCCGCCACAGATTGCTTCGATCAGCAGGCCTTTTTTTCATACCACAAATCCGATTCGATTATCCATATACATTTTGATACAATGAGGGATTTTTACGGACTTCCGTCCATTTCTGTGAACATTTGCCGGAAATTACTGGAGCTTGGCGATACGGGCGTGGGCGACGAGCCATCCGGTCCTGACGGAACCGAGACGGTCAAAGAAGGAATCGGTTCCACGCCCCGGGAGACGGGGCTCTACGAAAACCCCCGCCGTGACGGAGAACATGCTCTTCCCCGCGCGAACCCTTACCCCTAACGGCAAATCCCGGAAACAAAGGGCAGGGAAGACCGTAGGACCCTGGAGGTTCTTCTATTCAAAAACGGTATAGACGACGCTGCCTTCGGCAGCAGCATTCATGCGATGGCGGAAGATGCGGCCGCATCTGCCGCTCGTGCAAAGCAAATCCCGGAATCGTCCTGAACCGTGCTGGCGATCTCCGGGCCATTCTTCTGCAACGGCGCGGGCGGGAGGCGCCTGGCGACCGCAGGTCCTTGCCCTTTTGCCGTCGGGTCTTGCGACCTTCGTCAGCGCTCGGAGTTTCGAAAAGCGAGCGGCCATCAGAAGACGGATAGGCCCGCAAAATGGCCCCTTTTTGGGGTATTGATTTATGAGGAGAAAACGTGATACCAACAGTTTCGCGCGATCTGGCGAAGCGTTTCAGGCGGCATTATAGTTAGCACTAGAATGTGCGGTTGGCAGTTGGAAGCCCGATAGAGGGGATTGAAACAAAAAGGGGAATTTTATGAAGAAATGGCCGTTCGCAATGATGATGTTCGTGCTTGCGACCTTTGTTTGCGCTTCCGCGAGGGCCGATGAATTGCACGTAATGACGAAGGAACAACTCCGTCCTATGTTGGGGAAGGCGGAGGTTATCGTCATTGACGTGCGCACGAACTATGATTGGGACAAGAGCAAGGAGAAGATCAAAGGCGCCGTTAGGGAAGAGGGCATGAAGTTCGCCTCCTGGATAAACAAGTACCCCAAAGACAAGACCATAGTTTTCTACTGCGCCTGAGTGAACGATTCGACAAGCGTCAGTTTGACGCAGGCATTCCAGAAAGCAGGCTACGACAAAGTCTACTACCTCAAAGGCGGCTTGCGAGGCGCCTGGGCGGAGTGGACGAAGGCCGGGTACCCGACGGAACCGAAGTAGGGGAGAGAAGCTCCATGAGCTGCGCTAACGAGCGTAGCGAGATGAGCGGGGAGGCTCCGGCGGCTTGCCGCTGGAGGGGGCGCTGAACCCCAACAATTGCGGAGTGGACGAAGGCCGGGTACCCGACGGAACCGAAGTAGGGGAGAGAAGCTCCATGAGCTGCGCTAACGAGCGTAGCGAGCTTTGACGGAAAGGGTTCGCGTTCGGCTGTCCTACCAGATCAGATCGGTCTTGTAGCGCCATTTCTCGGACAGTTTGCCGCCGATAGATCGCCAGTGGCGGCTTCGGCCGGGCGAGAAAAGGATGAATATGGCGAGAAGCAGGATTGCCGGATCGAGGTAGATGGACCATGAAGCCATGGCAGAGCCGATTGCCCCGAAGCAGCCGCATTCCGTATCCGATCCCCGTAAAAGCAGGATGACTTTCGTAATGAAGAAAGAAATGGACAAAAGACCGATGCCGAGAGCCGACAGCCGAGTCAATATGCCAAGGAGGAGACCGATCCCACAGGACAGCTCAATGAACGGCAGGGCCCACCCGAAGGCGATCGCCAGCGGTCCCGGCAATATTTGCATATTGTAGACCATTGCCACCGAGTAGTGTTCGATGTCCACGAGCTTTCCGAAGGAAGAGACGAGAAAGGTCACGCCGAGAACCAGACGGAAAAGAAATACTGCATGCCGGTTTTCCACGATCGTATTTCGGATGCTGCCTGCGCTTCGATCTTTCTTTATGATTTGCCTCCGGGACAATCGATATCGGATGAAGAGAGGACCGTCTTCAGACCATTCTCTTAAGTATAAGGACGGCCCGTTGAAATTTCATGATCTCCGCGCGCGATGGCCTTCCGTGAGACGGTTTCTTTCGCGTCCGTTTGTCCGTGTTGCGGCGCCCTTCGGCGGCAGTTCGTTTCTTGCAAAAAACGCTGTTTTGTGCAAAACTGTGGCGATAGAGGGAAGTGCCAAGGCGCCTGGTGGGCCTCCTGGTCTTCAAAACCAGTGTAGCGGTGAAGAGCTGCTGGGCGGGTTCGATTCCCGTGCACTTCCGCCATAAAACAAAATCAATAAGTTACAAGTAGTAAGTGTATTGAAATCGATACGCACTTTTTACACCCCACCGTCAATTGTGATAAATTTGTGATAATTTTGATCTTGACGCAGGTCTCTGGCCGCGTTTTCGACCAATCTGGACACCCGCTCGCAGGCGTCTCTGAGGTCCTTTTCGTTGACGATGTTGTAGCGGTCGAAGACCGCCCTTGTCTTGTGCCCGCTGATCTTCATCGCGACCTTCTCTGAAACGCCGGCCCTGACCATGTTGCGCACGGCCGTTCTTCTAAGGTCGTGAAAGAGCTTGCCTTCGATTCCCGCAGCCTCGCACGCGCTGGCCCATGCCCACCGTATGTGCTTTATCTTCTGGCCTTCCCGGAAGAACACGTAAGGGCAGGTGGGGCACAGGCTGTCCCGTACCCTCTTCTGATTGCGGATCGCGGCGTAAAGCTCGCCGCTTAGGTAGATCGTGCGCTGCTCGTCGTTCTTCGTCGTGCCCGGGTCAAGGGTTATGCTCCTTTCGGCCATGTCCACCTGCCGCCACGTCAAAGAGAGAATCTCCGTCTTCCGCATGCCCGTGTAGTACCCCATGATGAGCACCGGCGTAAGGTAGCCGGGCAAGGTGTCCTTCAGTCTCGCGTACTCGCCGTATTCGAAGTATCCGGTTCTGACGTTGGCCTCTTTTAGCTTTGGGACATATTGTTAGCAGCCACCAGAATGCCCTCATAGACAGCCCGCCCACACCCTCACCCCCCAGAAGGCTTTTCGTAAGTCTCTGTTCCTTGCAGCAATCCGTGATTGGGAGATAGAGTAGGCATTGGCGCCTCGGCGCGCGCCGGCCGCCGCGCCCGTCCTCCGGCAGACTTTTGCTGTTTTCCCCCTGCACGCTTCTCTCCTTTGAGTTTTTGAGCGTCGCGGCCGGAGGACCTCGTGACGGCATTTTGCCGAAAGGGGGGAGCGATGGTCAAGCGGTGCTTTTTCTGCGGACGGTACTTCACGCCGAATCGCCGGGCGAAGGGAACAGTTGCAATGCCGCGTGTAGTCAGGCAGAATGTCGTGAGATGCAAAGCAGTCTCTCTTGCCGAGGAGGTTCTCTATAGCAAGCCGAAGAGCGTGCGGGTAGCGGACGGTCACTTCAGATGAAGAAGTGGGGAAACACCCTTTTCCACACAGGTGAGGTCTGTCAATTGGCCCGATTTGGAGGCAGGTCCGTGGCTGGATATGAGGGCGATTTGATGGCCGCCAACACATATGGCGTAACCGTCGCCCTTGGAGGCGTCTGCTTTGCCGCCAGGGAGAACATCCTCTTCAATGTCGTGAGTTCCCTGTTGATCGTCCCGTTTTTTGCCCCCTCTCCGAGTCGCGCCGAGATATACCGCCGGATACCCTGCGTGGTTATCTCCTTTGCCAGGTAGCCCTTAAAATGCCCCTCCAGGTGCCTGACGCATATCTCGACCCTCCAGAGCGACTTGCGCAGGTTCATCCTGTAGTCGTCGAAAAGGTCGTCCGCCATCTCGTGGAAGGTCGCCTCCTGTACCTTCGTTGTTTCCTCAAACCACTTCCCTTCCGCCACATCCGTCATTACCTTGCGATAAATCTTCTCCGCTGTCTTCTTATCATCTGTTTCGGTGGATTGCCGCACCTGCCGGCCGTTGTAAGAAAAGCTCATCCACCATGTCGGGCCTCTTCTGTAAAGTCCCATATCATCCCTCCTTTCCGAGGCCCTTGATACGGTCTGATTTCCTGGAACGATTATAGCCTCCGGGATTCACGTCGTCAATGGCGGCTTTCACGATGCTTACGGGAGATAGAGGAGGCCCTGCCGGCCTGGTCGTCTTCATCGCCTTTTCTGTCTCCTGTTTCTTTGTCAGAAGCCACGCGTCAATCTCCGCCTGCCTGAACCTGGCCAGCCTGCCGATGCGGTAGTGGGGTATCTCCTTCCTTTCGATCATGGCGTAGAGGGTGGATCGTTTTATCCCCAGATACTGGGATACTCTCCTAGTGTCCCAAAGCTCTTCCATGCTGTACGCCCTCTTCAATGGGAATGCGGCGGCGGGTTTTCACAAGAAGTCGCATGTCGCGATCACCCTGCCCAGGATGCTCGCGACGATCCTGCATGACCGCTTATCGAGTTCCTCTCCATTGTGGTCGGCAAACTCCATGCAGAGCAGGTGGTTCCTGTCCTGCCTTACGATGCTCAATTCCGCCGTACCCACCTGATACGTTGCGTTGACGTCAAGGAGATTGCCGGTGAACGCGTTCAAGGTCTCCATAAACCGGATCGCATCCACTATGTCGGAAAGCACCACATATCCCCAATGGGACAGGCAGTGGAAGCGGTTGCGGAGCTGCACGACCCGCACATCAATCGTGCGCTTGGATTCGATAGTTTCTACCCGGTGGCAGATGGTGACGCTTAGTCTGCCTTCCAGGGGAATGGTCCGCTCTATTTCCTCGATGGTCCGTTTTGACCGGGGATTCCGGTAGAGCAGGTCGTCAAGGGTCGACATGTTCCCCCTTGAGCTCCACCCAGATGTTGCGGATATGGATGTAACTGATCTCGAAGTGCTTATACCGCTTGAGGAAGCTCGATATCTCCCGGAAGCTCAAGTGTTCGTTCGTGCGGAGCTGTTCCACGAGCCCCCACATGCCCATGAGGCGTTTCCGCTTCGGGCTCGACTTCCTCGTCCTCCGCGCCCGTATTCGCGCGGCCTGGATCTTCGTGATCTTGGCGACGGCTTTGAGGTCGTGGTCGGGCGATTTGCGGGCAAGACCCTTTTCCACCTGTCGCATGCTCTTCAGCGCGGTGCATAGCGCAGCGTAGTACCTCTCTGCCTGGTTTGCGTGCTCGTCCTTGATCTGGTGGTAGCTCGCGACCATCAATCCCATTGCCTCAATGCGCATGGGGCCGGGTTGTTTAGCGAGCCACTTGAGAAGCCGCGATGCCTCGTCCGTCATCCGCTAGCTCCCGAATAGGTAGTGATCGGTAATGGAACCTCGCTCGTGCTTCATCTCCCAGCTCACTTCTTGCCGCGCCTCCTCATGGGTCAGCTTGTGGGCCTGGAGCTCCTCCACCCGTTCCTGGGCGAAGTTCCACCTGAACCCGTGGGTGCCTTCAGGCTCTTCGCCTGAAGCCCTGGCCGCCTGCTCCACATCGCGCTGATACTCCCGCTCGTCCAGAGAGAATCTGCCATGCTCCTCGATGTAGCCTTTCAGATCGGCATAGGTTTCCGGCGACACCATTACCGTTCCACCCTTGCCGCCTTTTTCTTCGGTGTAGATGACGCCCACGGTCTTGCCGGTGAACCGGTCCGTGCTCAATCCCTTAAGTTGGTCCGGTTGGATGAGTGAGACGCCCTCGAGCCTGGCCCCTCCCTCCGTTTGAATCCTGGCGCCGATCTGGTGTTCCTCTCCCTGGAGATTGCTGATAACCCTGTGGGGGTCGTTGTAGGCCCGGTCGTGATACCCGTCTTTGAGTTGTCCCAGCTCCTTTGCCTGATGAAGGACGTCTAATCGCGTGGAGAAATCATGGCCCGTCTTCCCGTAGAAACTGAGGGCCCTTTCGAGCGCCCCCAGGCCGCTGCATATCTTCTCAAGGGTCTGTTTCGCCACGCCTTCCTCTACTTTCTTCTCCATATATGCCGTGACGTGGGCCGTGGTGATCTTCTCGAAATCCTTGACCCCGTGCTCAGCCTTGACGAATTCGCCGAAGGGGTTCCAGACACTCTCCCTGTAGGTCTCCATGGTACGGTATGACGTAATTTTGCCAAAATGGGCAGACTCGTGATTCACCCTCTCGGCCTTGCTGATGCCGGCTTCAAAGATTGCCTTCGCCAATTCGCCGGTCTGCCATTTGATCGATCCGCGCAACTCCTTACTCCTCGCTGGGCCGCTTTTCCCCGGCCTTAGGGAACAGTGTTAAGTCAATGAGCTTTTCTGGAAAAGCTGTAACCCCTTCCGTATAAACCGGGACCGGAAGGCGTCCCCTCCTTGCTTTCCGCGCAAGGGTAGTGCACACCTCCTGATGTGTAGAGTACTCGAGCTAAGCTCTAATGAAATAACTGGGGCGTTATAGAGAGACCTTCACTCTATAACGATTTTCGGAGAGTTCCTAATGAAAATACTGGGGGGCCGCACTCGGCCACGATGAAACGATGATTCTACGTAACTGCTACAAAATAGACCTGTTTCCTTTACCCGTCAAGTACTTTTTTCCGTGGAATGTGGTCTGAACAGGTCCTGCACCGTTTCTGCGCAAGAGCCGCAGAAACGGTGCAGGTGCGGATACCCTTGTCTCTCAATGGTAACTATTATGTGAGTTTCCTTTCTGTTTATTTTGCGCAAACGAGCAAAATAAACAGAAAGGAAACAAAGAATGAGTGCTCACCGGTCGGATAGGCATCATCGCGAGCCAGTTACCTGTAGAGCACTGGCATGAGGTTGGAGGGACCTGACCTTTGCAGAGGCCCTTCTTGACGGGCTCGTGCACAACGCTGTCGCCATCAGTGTTGTCCTAAAGGCGAATCGATGAGAAAGACAAAAGCATCATTGACTCAGTAGCAGGAGACAGTGTGAGGCAGGAAACGACCCAGCGTCGCCTGACGGCTCCGACGGAAAGGGTGGCCGCCTTCATCATGACAGGTGGCCGCTTTGAATCATAATGCGTGGTCGACTTCATCGGAATACTCAGTTTTGGGCCAAGGACGCCTCAATTCTCCGCCTTTCGCACCCACTTCGGCTTAGTAGATCGTTAGCCGACGCACAAAATATGCTCCACGTGTTTCCGAGACTTTCCAGTGGCAATTCTTCCTTCGCTGCAGGCCTCGCGGTCATGGACGTAGGTGGACTGCAAGGAGTGAGATTTTCACCGAGCGCCAACATTTTACGCCGGAGGGCTCCTTCCTGAAACGCGTAAGCCGTCCCTTTCAAGATCGGTACAAGCTTTCACCTGGTATCTGCTAAGACCGTTTGGGAGTTCTGCCGGGACCATAACAAGACACCTGTCACCGGATGCTTTTCCGCTTTCTCATCATTTTGTCTCATGTTGACATTCTTCTTTTAAGGCAGGACGATGGTTTTTGGGGTGGTTCCGCACAAACATTGGACGATTTAGCACATCTTGACTAGAAAGGTAAAAGTGTTCCGCGAGGGAGGCCGAGGCTATCCGAACCAACTATCCCGGTTACCCAGGCAAAGCTGAGGCATCTACTCCCCATTCTCTCTATGTCTCGTACTGAACGCTTATCTGTGTGTTGATCTCTGAACTGGGGATCATGACGGAAATGTCACGTATGCTTCCGATCTCGATCTCGCGCGGCCCTCCGGGTCCATCCGGGCATACCAATCGCCACTCAGACTGATAGGAAAAGGGCTTGAACTTTGTGAATGGGCCTACCTCGCCTGTGTTGCTGGGACCCACGTAATCGACCAAATCTGCCTTGAATTTGATTCCTTGCGTCTTGAGGCTCGATGCAACCCTTTGCAAGAATTCTTGAGGGTTAAGTAGTACTAAGGCTTGTGACCCGAATCGAAAGTTTTTCTTATGCACTGGAAGACTGGCTGGTCGCAACGCATACATGCAGAAGATGTTTGTCTTGTCAGGTTCGGATGGGTACATAGAGGCCGTGTAATCTCGTACGAGCACGACCTCCTTACCGTCAGGAAGGGACATTGTTACTTTGGGTCCTTTCACGATTCGAGCTACGCTGTCCAAGGGGTCGCCGCGAAGGCATTCATCCTCGATGTTCCAAAAGTATGGAAGATTATTCATGTACAAAAGCCCCTGCCCTTGGAATTGCAGAATATGTTCCGGCTGCCCGAATTTTACTAAAGTGCCGCCCGCAGCCCTTCCTTCCTTCTCTGCGACCTCCTTTTTTGGCCCGTCCGTCCCTTCAGCCATAATGTGCCAACTTACTCGCAAGGTTGTAATGAACCAGCCGTCGCCCGTCACAAATATCTGCGGTTTAGCGTTTGCTCCATCCCGCTGAATACCAAGCCCGTCGCTGAAGGCCCTGGAACGAAACGATTTTGGAGTAGGGAATACGAAGGCTCTTCACGGTTCCCGCAAAATAAATGTGCTTCTCCGTCAACACCACCCATCCCGAATCGATACGAGCACGTTCTGTATGATCCACAGCCTGTCCCTTGAATGCGCCAACCCTGTAATATACACCTTTCATCACCCGCACGCTGACGCCTCTTGATCCTCCGGCATACTGCCTTCGTGTCCCATCCTCAAGGTACTTGAATTAGGGAAGGCTGTTCTTTCCTTATTTACCTGCTTATGGCAAGATTGAGCCATGGGATATGTATACGAAAAGGGGGGAGAACGATGACGGATGAAGAGATACGAGAAGGATTAGAGGCGTGTGCACACGCAGTATCAGCCACGCAGTCATTTTTCAGCCAGGCTTTCTGCGTTCTTGCTGAGCAGTCCGGGATTGATCTTCAATCCCTGGTTAACGGGATTCGGCCCTTGAATTCTCAGAATGAAGAGGAGACTTCCCAAATCGTCTACACTGCGTTAAAGAACCATTTGCTTCGAGATCTCGAAGTATTGCTGAAAGAACAAAAGCACGGAGGTCCATAAAAATTCTCCTTCATTGTTATAAAGTGAAACGGAAGGACAGCCGTTATTTTGTCCTTTTCTGGTGTCTGTGCGTATTCCTGCTTTTCGCCGGGTGCGGCCAGGGCGATCAGTCCAAGGCCCCAAATAAGCAAGGGCAGACGAAGGTGCCGGAACAGAAAAAGGAAACTCAACCCGAGCCATCTATCGATATCGGCGACACGGGTGTCCTTATGGGCAAGGCCATATACACCATAGATACAAAAGAGACGATCTCCATTCAAAAAGCTATGCGACCGGAGAACGAGGTTAGTCGCACAGAGATGCAGGACCTCATCGTGAAGCTGATTAACATACAAGCTAAGTTAGGAGATGCCTGCACGGTCTCCGAATCAATGATGGCATTGGTTGCGCTCGTGCAAGCAGAGAAGGCCCACGACAGCGAAGGCAAGGCCCAGATGGTAATGGACGGCTTGGTGTTCGGCGTCGACAACGGCACGAAGGTCCGGGTCATCGACCGTCAAGCGGGTACGTGCAAGGTCAGAATCATTAGCGGGCCGCTGCGTGGCCGTGCCGGTTACGTGATGAATGAATGGGTCGTCAGGTAAGGGATACACCATGAAACCGAATAAGGGTACGACGGCGGAAGCGATATCGGAGGGGAAGTACGAGAAGCCTCATTTCCCTCCACCCTTTAAAGTTCGAGGAAGCTATGTTCGCGTTTATGAAGGTAAATCCGGAAAAAATCAAGGGGGCGAAAGAACGAAAGGGTAAGAAAAGCAAAAAGGTGGTTGCCCACAGGATGGGGAAGCCAACGGGGTCTCTGACCTTCACCTTTGTTTATCCCCGCCGAGACATCACGGCGGGGCCTTTGTATGGCCCCGCCTTCTTGTTGCAGCTGGACAGATAATACGAACTGTCTCATGTTGGTTTAGTAAACTTTGCCACTGGCATTCCGTAATTCGCGTGAGGCGTCGACAATGAAGGCTCGTGAAGTCGATAACCTTGAGACCCTCGCCTGCTGCCAGAAAGCAACGCGCTGCTCACGCGGAACGCACCGTTTGCGTCATGCGTGCAGCCTCTGTTATCGGCTCTCAACCTCTATCTCGACAACACAGTGCGATTTTTCAGGTTAATTCACCCACCCCATTTTCAGGTTAATTCACCCGGGTACGGCGCACCATCCTCAGTTTTCTACCATGACCATTTCCTCATGTTCAATTCTTTTCAGTTCTCCTTTTTTGTCCTGCCCATCTTCTTCCGGTAACTGTCCCCTTCGATGAAGATCTGATGGGCGTTGTGCGCGAGCCGATCGAGCAGGGAGTTGGCAAGAAGCGGATCGTCGAAGAGACCCATCCATTCCTCCAGGGGTCTTGAGCTCGTGATGATCGTTGAGGCCCTCTGGTACCGCTCGATCATCACCTCGTAAAGATCCTGCGCCTCCGAGGGAGTCAGCCGCTGGAGGCCGAAGTCGTCGATCACGAGAACGTGAGGGTGGATGAGTTGGATGAGTTCCTTCCCGAACGAATGATCGGCCCTCGACTGGTGGAGTCTCTTAAAAAGGACCGGCGACCGGAGCATGAGCACGTTGACCCCCCTGCGTACGGCACTGTGGCCCAGGGCATTCGCAAGATGGGTCTTTCCCACGCCCACGGGACCGCAGATGATGACGTTCTCGTGCCGGTCGATAAAGCCGAGGCCGAAGAGTTCTTTCACCTTCTCCCGATCGACGGTAATCGACGCCTCCCAGTCGAACCGCTCGAAGGTCTGCTCTTGATCGAGAAGGGCACTTCTCATCTTTCTGATTATGCTTCCCTGCTGACGCCGCTCGATCTCGTCATTGAGCACAAGTTCCAAAAACTCCCCGTGTGAGAGCTTCTGGGCCCGGGCATACGATCCCCTCTCGGGCAGGGTCGCAAGGATGCCCGAGAGTCTCAACTTCTTCAGCGTCTGTTTGAGCTCGGTGGTGATCTCCTGTTATTCCTCCTTTTTCACGAAGTATGTTGCCGGTCGCATGTAGCGTGAGGGCAACGGTTCCCGTCTTCTCTGTTCCGGCTCTTCTTCGATGAGGCCTTTTTGTATGATCTCTTCGACCCGGCGCACATCGACAAGGTCGAAGGCGAGCGACCTCACGCAGGCCTTCTCCACCCTTTCTTTGCCATACCGCTCGGGTAGTCTCACGAGCTTCTGGGCCTGTCGCAGCTTCGTCCAGGGGAAGGTCCCCGAAAGGAGGAGTTCGGCGAAGTGTCTCGTTGAAGGGCCGATCTCTCCGGCCTTGTCGACATAGTGGGTGCAGCTTCTCATGGCATAAGGTGTCTTCTCTTTCGGATAGTCGTTAAAATCGGTAGACCTCTTCCCTTGAGGGACCGCCGGATGGGTCTTGATGAGGCTGCCCTTATGGTAGATGCGAAGAAGCCTTGAGTCCTTTCGGACCGACACCTCCTTGCCGATGTACTGAGTCGGTACAGAGTAAAGACTGTTCCCGAAGCGTATATGATGGTCAGGATGGACCTTGACCTCTCCCCAGCGGGGGACATCGAAACGGTCTTCCGAGAGAGGAAGAAGAAAGGTCTTTTCTTCTTCATTGAAGACAATGAGCGGTCTTTTTCTCGTCGTCCCGTGGATTCTCATCCCCGCAATATCGCGGCACCATTTCACTGCTTCTTCCTGGACATGAGCAAGGTCCCTGAAGGTCTCCCCGGCGAAGAAGTTCTTTCTCACGTAGGGGACCTGCCGTTCCACTTTCGGTTTGCCGGTCGGGTCACCCGACCGGGCAGGATCGATCAAGAAGCCCCTGAACTCGGAGTATTCTAAAAAGGTCCTGTTGAAGATGGGGGCATACCGGTCGGACTTGGCGACCGCCGCTTTCAGGTTATCGATCACCACCTTCTTGGCGACGCCGCCGAAGAAGGCCCAGGCATCTTCAATGCCGGCAATCAAAGAAGGGAGGTCCTGGGTGAAGGTGACGTGGACATACTGATGTCTGCTCAACGCAAGCGTCACGATAAGACCGTAGACAAAACGCTTTCTTTCCGTCTGCGGATCGTAGAGAAGTCCGAGTCTTCCGAAGTCCACTTCCACCACTTCTCCCGGCTCCGTATCCGCCATCCGCACCGTATTCTTTGGCAGGCCGATATGGGTCGTCGCAAACCGGTAGAGGCTCTGGTAGCTCACCTCGGCACCCATTCTTGCAAGCTTCATGTGGATCTTCGTGAGGGTGAGGTCATCGTTCTCTATCCATGACGTAATAGCCCCTTTATGGGGAAGGAGAATCTGGTCACACGACCGCTCCGGACCGGGGACGTGAGACTGGACCTCCTTAATGACGTCCCCGGCAATCGCCTCCAGATCGCACGGTCCTTTTTCGACAAACCCTCTTTCGTAAGCGAGGCGAAGGTACTTCCGGAGGGTGTTCCGATCCATCCCCGTCGCCTTCGTGATCGCCCTGATCGAATAGCCATTCTGAACCCTTCTCAAGATATCGACAATATCAACCACCGCATACTCCTTTCGCGCCATGCCGCCTCCCGTGAGCAGTAAGATAACGGGAAGTAGTATGTGCTTATTTCGATGCCGTACGGGTGGGTGAATTAACCTGAAAAAGTGGGTGAGAGATCTTGTAAAAGGGGTGGGTGAACGATCTTGTAAAACTCACCCCTTAGGTGGGTGAATTATCTAGAAAAATCACAAACACAGCCAGCAATGCAGCCGCAGCACTTGTCACAGAAGCAATAGCCGATATGAACGCCAGTTTCCAAAGCCTGGACTCGCGAATTGATCTTTCGGCCTCAATAACGCGTCTCTGGAGTTCATAATCACTGGCCCGTTTATGTCTTCCTCCCGAGCTTTGAGTAATAGGCTCGCCTTGAATATCGACTCCAAGTTGTCGGGCTCGCTGCTCCAGCGCATCGCCTTCCAATATCTTTTTCATCTTCCCCTGCCCATTATTCGATAGCATGGCCATCGCCTGGAGGCGAGCACTGTTTTTCGGCGATCGGGTGATGGCCATGTGTAGGTTTCCTCGTTTTCCGGTAGCGCCTCCCTAAGTTCCAAGGGAATCGTCGAAGCCAACTCACCCTCGATGTCTATTCCGTACTTGATTGCCAAGTACGCGATATGCACGCCGCAGATTGCCCTTAATCGTCCGAGTTCTGCCATGGCCCCGAATAATCGGGGAGACCTGTGAATCGTCTTCGTGAGATATTCCCGGCAGGCAGCCCTCATTGCGCGGAACGCCGGGGCCGCTTCTGCATTTTCGGGGAGTCTGCGGAGGGCGCTGGTGAGCTCAGAGCGAATCTGCAAAACGGATTGTGCAACTTGGTCTTCGATTTCGTGGGCGTAATCGTTGTATAGAGCGCGACGGTCTTCGAGAAAGACCAACATGTCCCTGACGACCTTGCGCTCGGGTTCGGGGGGATTCCACGAGACACCGAAGACTGGCAATGACACGCCGGTCAAGCGAGATGCCAAGTCTTTGAAGCGTATTTTCATCGCCTGGTTCTCCTTTCAAACTTACCGAGAAATTGAGCCATGCCGTAGACAACCGGTTCCAACGTTATACTGGCTATTCTTCATCTATATCACCGATTTTATCGCATAATTCTTCCAACCATGGCGGCAAAGGTGCCTTCGGCTTAATGTGTTTATGAATCCTTACGACCAGTTTCGTGGTCGTCCAGGCAGCCAAGTCCGCTGTATCCTTGTCGATTCGGTATAACAATCGTAGTTTGTCATAACCTCCGAACCTCTCCGGCGCGGCAAAAGGTGACGGATGGACCAAGGAATCCCGGAAGGGTTTCACAACTTCGAGAAAATGCATCACATCGGCATCGTTCATATTCCATGCAGAAACCCCGGAGATGATCTCAGGATATTTCAGGAGTTTCTCGCGTATTGATGCCGAAGTCGAATCTTCTAACAGTTTCTTGCTGCGGTTTGATAAAAGAGTGGTATCGGCGGTGCGGAGGAAGTCCCAGGCAATCCCGTTGAGGTAGGCTTCCATCAGGTTGAAACAGGCGATCACGCCGGAGCGGGCAGCAAACATTTTTTGTCGGAGCAAAGAACCTATTGCATTGCGATTCCGTGACAGTTCGGCTTGAGTGCTTCTCTCAAAGCGCTTGAGCTGCTCCTGTGCATTCGTACCGAGATCAGCCGCTTCCACAATATCTCTGGCAAGCTCCCCCTCCGGAATCCTGAACTGCAAACCCCATAACGATACGGAAACAGTGATGTGTGCCGGGTTACCGTTCAAGACTTTCTCGCGAGCCGGAGCGAAACGGCGTTCGAATTCTGACAGCGACATTTCCATGCCTCTAAACGCCTTGATGTCTTCATACATCTCAGAAAGCTTCTGCTGAGTCATGCCTCTAAAGTTGGCATGACAGAATTTTACCAACTCCGTTGAAAGACGTCCTTTTGTGTCTGCTTTGCCCGATTTCAATTGTCGGCGTGGCAGGCTGATCAAGTCAATCCGACCTGCTTCCAAGAACTCGGCCCAATGCCGCATCTCTCCCAGCATGAGACGGCCGACGGCTGCGGCACGGTTTGCCTGTCTGATGACGGAAGCCTCTTTATCGCGGCCGGACGGTCGATCCATGATAGTTCCGATGCATAGCCAACATGAATGTCACCGGGAGCGCGATTTCCGGGCAATCCGGCGCGAGGCGTCACTCGCTTTCTTGTCTTTGCCGAACATACTCTTCAATTCCGCAACAAACATTTCGGCGTGTCCATCGGCGAGTGGCAAATCGATTTCGACAATTCTCTCTTCACGACATCGGGATTTTACGAATGTCCGCTTGGTTATTATCAGCTTCCCAGGTCTTCGCCGTGGCTCTTCGGATCTTGATTTCAGAATCGTCGTGATAAGATCGAAGATAGCCTTGATGAGGAGAACTCCTGCCGTGCCCGCTCCAAGGTAAACAATGATTTCTGGCCCACTTTCATGGCATTCAAGAACGAAGCTTCCGTCCGGTGTATCGATCAGCACGTCTCCTTCGTCTTCTATTGGGCCAAAGGGCGATATCGTCTTATTGACTTCTTGCCATGTATGGGGCCAACAATGAAAGCAACAGCACCCAGCCATCTCCGGCACCACTTTGAGACAGACGTACTTGCCGTAGTCTCGTTCCGTACCAAGTAAAGGAATGGCTCTGTCCATGCTTGCCTTCAACTTCGTTTCCATTTCATCCTCTGCGTCCGATGACTAATATTCCAGCAGGTGTTCGGTGGGAGAGACAATGGAGACATCCCCAAACAATTCAATAACTCATCGGCCTCCTTGTCCCCGGTCCGCATGGCATGTTTAGTCCATTCTGACACCCTGTTGAGATCGGGTCAACAAGATTCCATCAGAGTAAGTATTGCGGCTTGAATTCGCTCTTGGCTGAACATGCCAAACCTGCCATTTGTGGAAGTTGGGCTCTCCTCCTTCGTCACCCCCCCCATATTGCTACAGCGGCCCCGAACAAACATGCCAGGAGGTGAGGGTTCTCTATGACATTACGAGAGGCAATAGAGATGTTCAAAGACCATCAGAAGAACAGCGCGCGAGATAAGACCCGGGAGAGCAACGGCCATCTGTTCCGAAATCTGGAAGATTTGCTCGGCAACGCTGCCGTTGGTGATATCTTTGCTCAGGGTCTATATCAGTTTCTGCACGCCGGGGCCTCATCAACCCAGATTTCAAGTTTATGAGTGGTTATCCTCGGAAATTGCCAAACAGGCAAAATCACTACTTGCGAAGCAGCCGACCAAGGGAATCGTCTTTTCTTGACGATTATTGAGCGCTGAGGATAGGCTGGCAGCCGGGCGCCGCCTCTTCATCGATTTGTCCGGGGCTGGATGGAGCGAATTATGTTTTCAAAGGTGCCATCTGGTTGTGTACGCCCTACAGATGCGGTCGAGCATGGTTCGGCACTCTCTGCGGACGTCCCGCGCGACCAGTGTCGGATGAACGTTCTCGTTCGAGACCGGTATCGAGAGCGCAATAGTCATAGGCAGTTACCAATTGGCTGGATTTTAAGGTAGGTTCGTGGCCGAATACGAGAGTCGATTTGCTTGCCGACTCGGGCAATTTCTGGGGCAAAAAGGTTAGGAACGTTGACTATTTATCGCCCGCTCTGCCCTTCTGCTTTGCCTTTTCTATGAAACCATCCAAGTCGTTCTTATCAAATAGCAGCTTGCCGTAAATTGTCATTGCTACCAGTTCTCCGTCCTTCATCAAACGGTAGAGCGTCGTGCGTGAGATACCCAGATAACTGCACGTCTCCTTGACACCATAGAGGCGCTCCGGCATTCCCTCTTTCGTTCCTTTCATGGTGCTTAAGCATACCGTGCGCGATTGCCTGTGACAATGCCTATTTGCGCGCGCCCATGCGAATTGTCTTGACAACTGAGAGCATATAGATACAATTAGGGATGTATAGTAACGAATGGAAGAAACAGCGATCGAAGAGAAAAAGGCTTGATCGCGACGAAGGCCGCAGGTCCATCAGACTCTCAACCGCTGAGTCTTAGGGTTGAGAATCTGGGGACGAACGGAAGAGCCCACTGCGAACGAAGCAACCTCATGCTCATTCGCATCATTGGAAACGCAAGTAAGAGCGCGCGCGAAGAGATGGGCGGTGCTTGAGGGACGAATGAGCCAAGAGGCCCAGCCTGGAGAAAAGGAACCGCGAGAACAGAGGTAAAAACCCTGGCGAGGTTACGAGATGGTAGGGGATAGAAAGTCACTTGACCAACTGACTAAGGAAGACTATCAAAAAGCCCTCAGCGAGATTCAGGGGGCGCTGGCAGCGTGTGTGGGTAACCTCATCATTCTCGGAGGCTTTCTCGAGTCGGACCTTTCGCTCGATCCTGAGAACACGCACTATGTGCTCATGGCAGCAAAAGACATCATACAGGTCGCCAGTCAGTCGGTGAAAACGGCGCTGAGCTACACGTATCCGATGGTGTAGAACAGGGCGACACCCCAAAGGAGGGCGAAATGAGAACGAACCTTCTCTTGGCGTATTGCCCTGAGTGCGGCCACCACAACAGCTATATCACCGACCGGAAGTTCCGCAAGGAAATACGGTCGCAGAGCTGGCCGGTGATTACGTGGCAATGCGAGAGCTGCGGCAAGCAGTTCGAGTCCGAGGTCAAGTGGATCAGGATCAGGTTTGAAGATTGGTGCGCCTTCTGGCTCTATCACTACCGGTTTGATTGGAAGATCCTCGGCGTCGCCTTTCTCGGCTGCGGTCTCTTCGCAGCCGGCGGACTCTACTTCGCCTCATACCTTCCAGAATGGTTCCAAGCCCTTTCAGTCATTGCCATCTTCCTCGCAGTAGGCGCCGGATTCCTTCTTTTTGGGGAAATCCCCCACGCCTATCCTGTCTATGTCTTGAATAACCGGAGAGGAACTGGCCGCGGAACACCAAGAAGGAGAAAAGAATGAAAATGAAGACCCCGGAGGAGAACATCGACCTGTTACAGAAGGCCTTTGTGGAACAGGGGTGGGCACTTCAGGATTCCGTGGACGACATTCGCGTGCGAATAACTGACTTGAAGCGGGAGACTGGACTGGCGCTCATTCAGATCAAGGAAAAAATGGCGATCTACCTGGCCGTCATCCTCTTCGTCATCATCATCCTTGTCAAGACTCTGGCGTTCGCGCTACGCTAGTGTAGCCAATTATCCTGCACTAATGCTTCTTGATTTGGAGTTGCATAGTTTGTCCCAATCAAAGCTGCACGAGGGCGCCCGGTTGCGTACGCTGTCCATGCCGATTCAGAGAGATACGAGGGGTTAGCGCGTCATGCGGCGAAAAGTGTGACCCAGAGCCGTTTTGGCGGCATTGTTTTCGCCTCAGTGGCGGTCGGCCGTATCATAGCAAGAATCGATTACCCAAACGGCAGAGCCCCAGATAGCGAATGGGTCTGCTACGCCTTCGTATACAGCCACCCGGTTTCACCGTGAGCCCTGTGAGCCCTTTCTGAGCCCTTTCCCTGACAGTATGTAGTAGGTTCCTTTTCCAGTAGTGCCGATCTTCTCTACAACCCCCTTGGCCAAGAGCGTATCAAGATTCCTACTTGCAGTTGGTTTGGAGACCCCCAAGACCTGGCCGTGTGCGGTTGCCCAGTCAGGACGTACGGCGCTTCTTCGGTAACAGGTGGACGTGAAGCTCACAGCCGAGGGCATTTGCCACCTTGCGAAGTGTTGAGATAGACACCTTTCCGTAATGAGGCGACTCAAGCCGAGAGACTGCCGTCGACTTTGTTCCGATCCTTTCCGCCAATTCAGCCTGAGTCATCTTAGCCTTCATCCGGGCTTTGATGATTTCTCCCGCGATTTGGAATTCAGGGCCAAGAACGTCGTATTCTTTTCTGACTTCAGGGTCTCCCAGCCATTGTTTCTTGATCTTGTCAAAGCTTTTCACTCTTGCCATTCCGGGTACTCCTTCATTCTACGAATCGCCACCTCGATTTCCCGTTGCGGCGTCTTTGCTGTCTTCTTCGTGAACCCATGCAATAAGACTATGGTCTTGCTCCGATGTGTGAAATAGAAGACCCTTGCTATTCCGTCTCTTCCCTTTGCCCGTATCTCGAACAGCTTCTTGTATCCCTTAACGGGTCTCACATAGGGCTCCCGTGCATTGCCGGGGCCGAACTGCACCAGCATGTCAACGATGCGCAACACCCGTGCTTTTATGTCAGATGGTATTTCTTGCAGCCACTCCTCAAGTCTCTCATCGTAGCTGACCGTCCACATGTGTAATGATAACAATTTTGTTAATAAAAAGCAAGAGGACGCGGACGGGGAACTGGCGGGCATCCCCGGGCGTTTTCGTGTGATAGATTTGTGATAAAACGGATTCAATAAAACCGAAGCAGGTAGAACAGACCAGACTACATGTAAAGCATAAATGCTAAGTCTTTCAATCAGTTACAGGAAATCAGACCGAATATCAAGGGCTTCATAATTCCGTTTTTTCGCACTTCAAAACCAGTGCACCGGTGACGAGCTGGTGGGTGGGTTCGATTCCCATGCACTTCCGCCATTCAATAAAATGAAGGGTTTTTGAGGCTTCCCGGTTTTCCCTTTTCATGTCTATTTGCGCTTCCGTAACTCGATTATGTCTAAATTACGTCCGTCGAGGTTTTCTCTTGCCTGTTCATAGGCGGCTGACAGCTTCTCGCAGGCTGCCTTAAGGTCTTCCTCATTCGTGATGTTGTACCGGTCGAAGACGGACCGTGTCTTATGGCCGCTGATCTTCATGGCTGCCAGGTCGGGTATCCCTGATCTGGTCATGTTCCTTACGGCCGTCCTCCTGCAATCGTGGAGGAGCCTGCCGCTCAAGCCGGCTCTTTCGCGTGCCGCGGCCCAGGCCTTGCGCGGGTCCTTGATTTTGTTTCCGTCACGGAAGAAGACATAGGGACACTCGGGAAAATCTCTGCCCCGCGCCTTCTTCTGCTTCAGAATCGTCTCGTAGAGCTCCCCGGTCAGATAGATTATGCGGGCCTCGTTGTTCTTCGTCGTCCCGGCCTCAAGCGTGATCTTCCGGTCGAACACGTTCGCCTGCTTCCACGTGATGGAGAGAATCTCGCTCTTTCTCATTCCCGTGAAATAGGCCATGGTGAGCACGGGCTTCAGGTACTCGGGTAGTTCGTTCTTGAGCTTGATGTACTCCTCGAGTTCAAAGAACCCGGTCCTAATGTTGTTCTCCGCGAGCTTTGGGACGTAGGGAACGTGATGGACCTTCGACGCCCTGGCGCCTGAGCAACGTCGATAAACAGAAAAGCCCCCCACTTGTGTGTGATATTGGAAATTGCAGCAGCGTCTCTTGACTTCTGTTCAAGCTGGCAGTACAAGTAAAACAGATGAATTGAAGGTTGGGTCCGGGGCAGTTTTGGCGCCGGAGGCTATGGGACGGTCGGGCCGCCGTCTGGGCACATGCTCAGACGGCGGCCCTATCTTTTTTAGAGGAACATACCGCTGGCGCAGGGAAGGGGAGCGATTGGATGGACGTATCACAGTTCTTCGTAGGTCTGCTTGTGATTCTCGTCTCTTCAAAAGTGCTTGCCGAGGTCTTCGCTCGCCTGCATCTTCCGACCGTGCTGGGGGAAGTATCGGCCGGAATAGTAATTGGTCCCAGTCTTCTCAACCTGATTCAGGCCAATTCAATCTTCTACTTTCTCGCTGAGATCGGCATTCTCCTTCTGCTTTTCGAGGTGGGACTCGACACTGATGTGGGGCAGCTTGCGAGGGTGGGTTTTGAATCTTCTCTCGTCGCCGTTACCGGGGTAGCGGCGCCCGCCGTCTTTGTCTACGCGATCTGTTTCTATGCGCTGTCGCTCTCCTTCGCCGCTTCGCTTTTTATGGCCGGCGCCTTCGTCGCCACAAGCATAGGCATCACGGTCCGGGTGCTGCACGACCTGAGAATGGATCGCTTGAGGATGGCAAAAGTCGTTCTTGGCGCAGCCGTTCTCGATGATGTCATCGGCGTAGTAATACTGGCTATTCTCTATAATTTCTCACAGACGGGCAGCGTTCGGTGGACGCCAAGCCTGAAGATACTCGCTTTTATCGCGTGTTTTCTTGTGGCGGCGCCAGCGTTGACGAAGTTGACGGCGCCCGCCATCGAGAAGATGGAGGAAGAAAGCAGAACCAAAGGCTTGCTCCCCGCAGTATCGATTTCTCTCATTCTGGTCCTCGCGCTTGTTGCCAACCTTGCCGGCGCTCCCCCGATGCTCGGCGCCTTTGCTGCAGGCATTGCTCTTGCGCGCAGGTTCTTTCTTCCCTTTGGTCTCTATCGCAAGGAGCGGGAGAACAAACTCACCGCGAAGATAGAGTCGGGCATGAAACCTCTTATCGACTTTTTTGTTCCCATTTTCTTCGTCATAGTGGGCGCTTCGATGAACCTCAGGAAGATCGATTTTACCTCTCTGCGCTTCTGGATAGCTGCCGCGGCCTTGACCGTGGCATCCATAGCCGGCAAGACGGCATCGGGCATCTGGGCCAAGGGGACTTTGAGAACGAAGCTGCAGGCGGGCATAGCCATGGCGCCCCGGGGAGAAGTAGGTCTCATATTTGCGGAGGTCGGGCGGAGAGGCGGTGTGTTCGACGATGCTCTTTACGCTGTGGCCGTATTCGTTGTTGCGTTGACTACCCTTGCCGGACCGCTTCTCTTAAGGTTGGCAGCAAAGCCCGCAAGCAAAGAACGCTAATCGCCGTGCGGCGGATCTGATAAACGCTCTTTCGTGACGAAAGCGCGTGAGGCTCGGCGACTTGTTGCCCGGTATAAGGTGTTTTGTTGAAAGGAGCCCGAGCATGCGGCAGAAGGCAACGAGCAATGAACATTAGGAAACGCCGTCTCTGCCGGTAACATTTCGTTTGACATAAACTTTTCGGGTTAAACTTATACATAATCTGACAGTATCGTTCTTTTGCTTCACAGGAGGTCTTGCCAGCATGTTGAGAGGGACGGTGAAGTGATTCAACGAATCGAAAGGGTATCGGTTGATCGAGCAGGATAACGGGAATATATGACGGCGTAGTCTTTGCATAGGCCGTTGTGTGTTGAAGGAAGGATTGTGCGGAAGATGAAGCGCCTTTTTCTCGTCCTTCTCATATTCGCGGTTGCTGGGCACGTTGGCTGCCTGGCCGGCGCCGCATGGGCAGAAGCCGCGGAAGCCCTAAAGACAGCGGTCGATGCCTACATTTTCGCCTATCCCTTGGTCCTCATGGATGTCGCCAGACTTTATGTCGAAAAGAGAGCCGGCGCAGAGGATAACGTGTTCTTTCGAGGACGGACTTTCGCGGAAGCAGACTCGGCCTGCCTTCAGAACTCCAACGTTTTTGTCTCCGGCGCCTGGCTCGACCTCTCCGAAGCGCCGGTGATTTTGCACCTGCCCGCCAACGGCTGCCGCTCCTATTCCGCGCAACTCATCGACGGCTGGACCAACCCGATCTCTGTTTTCGGTACGGACGCGACGCCCAGGGAAGCGCGGGATTTTGCCGTCGTAGGCCCCTCCTGGCACGGGCACTTGCCCTCCGGCATAACCATCATCGACTCGCCCACGGACATGGCCCTGATCCTCGTGCGCCTACCTTCACCAGATGTATCGACGAGACTGCCGCAGCATTGGCTCTGCAAGACCGGATGAGTCTCACCCCGCTCAGCTCGCATGAAAAGACCGATGGCGCCCCCGTCGTTCAGACGCCTCAGGTCTTGACGCCGATGCCGCCTTCGGAGCAGGCAGCGGACATGGACGGAAAAACCTTCTTCACGTACTTCGCGCGTCTCCTTGCCTCCAACCCTCCGGCGGCAGCCGACGCGGCAATCATGACGAAGCTGGCCTCCCTGGGGATTGTCCCGGGCCGGGACTTCGATTTTGAGGGGCTCGATCCCGTCATCCAGGATGGGATCTCCCGATCGGTCGGGCCGGCACAGACGAGAATTCGCTCTTTCTCGCCTCATGCCGATGCCGACCCCAGCGAGTACTATTTGTCCAGGGCGCGCAGGGCCGCAGAGCTTGTGGCGGACGTGCCTCCGGCCTGTCGGATGGTCGAAAACCGGGGTCCGACCGATTCCACCGCCGAAAAGGGGTCTCCGCCTGATCGGCTCGAACCGGAAGACGACATTTCTGTCGAGAACGGCATCCTTTTCAAGGCCGAGGGTCACAGACGCGCAGAAGTAGGCTTTGACATCAGAGAGGACATAGAACGGGGGCAGGAGTTTCTGAGAGACAAGATTGCCGGCTGCTCGCAGAGAGTATAAGAGAAGAGGATCGCAGTTCGCGACAGAAGAGGCAGAAGAAGAGAGAGACTCCTATACAAGAGAATCGTGAAGACTAATTTTCTTCTGGCCGTGCCGGCTCCAAAAGGGTAGAAGAGTCTGCCCCTACGTGCAAAGACAAATGAACGTGCCATTTGCCGGAAGAAACGAAAATCTATCTAGAAAAATTCGACGCCGTTTGGAACCTGAGAAACGTCCTCGACAAATAGGAGCATACGGAACGGTCCTGGATGGATACATTTTGTGTACAAATCTTTTGTGTACCTACAATTTTGTCGGGTTCCAAGCCTGATTTCGACAATTTTGTCTACCGCGGGGCGCCATGAGGCGCATAGCAATGACCGTGACGCCTTAGAGTTGCGGCATGTGCCGATGGCACGGCCATTGCTAGAACTACTTTTATACGCAGTCGGGTGCAAAAAATGACGTCATGCCCCTCAATAGCCAGCCGTCTGTCTCGAGGATCATTCGGCTTCGCCGTCATTCTGCTCGCGTTGCTCGCACTAATGCCTGCAAAGAAGCTTGTCACGGTCGAAACGAGCTGCCTCGGCGATCAAATTCAGGCAATGCAGCATGGGGCGGATTCGTTTGCGCTCGTCCATTACGTCGCCGGAGTGCCGTTCTCAAGAGAGGCCTTTTACCTCATCCCCGACGCCGTAGTCTGCCTCAGCGAATCTCCTCTCGTCTCGAACCACGAATACAGGGGTCCCCCCGCTTCGTTGTAGCTCCCCACAGTCAGGTTTGCGCGCCTTACGGGCGGACCCTAAAGCCCGTGCATACGATGGGTGCGCCGGATAATTCACACAACGGAATAGAACCGCGTCGATGTCCGCCCTGGCGGAATTTTTGCTGGCGGCTCCGGCGCGGGGATGTTTCGGTACTTTCAAAACGTTCACGAAAGGGAGGCGCCATGAAGAGATCGGCGGCAACAATCTGTGTTGTGGCGATGGCATCGTTCTTTCTCGCAAATGCGCTTGCGGCAGCCGAAATCCAACAGATGCAAGCCACCGGCAAGGTCATTTCGATCGACCCACAGGGGACGTCGATCGCCATTTTGGCCAACGTCGGCAAAAAGTCGATGGAGGTGAGGACAACCATAGACCAGGACACGGTGGTCGAGGTGAAAGGAAAACTAAGCTCCGTCAAGGATATAGACGTGGGAGACACGGTGACGATCAGCTATCCGATAGGAGACGAGTTGCACGCAAAGCTCATCAGGAAGGAATAGGTTGCGGATGCGCCGCGAACCAGGCGGCCGGCGTGCCCGGAAAAGCGGCATTCTCGCTAACCTGTACCGTCCGGCGTCGGTCGAAGCCAGGGAGAAAAAGTACAAATGGTGCGAGCGGGTGCTCGCCCTTGCCATGATCGTCCTTTCGATGCGTCTTTTTGACCTTCAGATATTGCAGGGCGAGGACATGAAGAAACTTTCCGAGCGAAACAGCGTCCGGATCATCAAGATCGTCGCTCCGAGGGGAGCTATCTTCGACAAAACGGGGAAGATACTGGCCGACACGCGCCCTTCCTTCAACCTCTATGTTATCCCTGACGACATCAAAGATTTCAGCCAAACCGTTGACGGCCTCGTCGCACTCCTTCACATGGAGCGCGACGACATCATCGAAAAGCTGAAGGAGGCAAGAGATTTTCCGTCATCTTTCCCCGTAAAGATAGCGTCGGACATATCCCGGGACGACGCCGCCAAAGTGGAAGCCAACAAGTTCTATTTGCCGGGGGTTGCCATACGGATCGAGCCGAAGCGCAATTATCCGTGGGGAACGACGCTTTCCCATGTGCTTGGCTACGTTTCAGAGATCAGCGCTGAAGAGCTCAAGATGCCCGACTGCAAAAACTACAGCATGGGCGATGCCATAGGAAAGTTCGGCCTGGAACGGATGTACGAAAAATACCTGAGGGGCGTCGACGGGGAACAAAGAGTTGAAGTCGACGCATTCGGCAACGAGGCTGCGATCCTTGACAGAAAAGAACCCGTAGCAGGCGACAGCCTCTATCTCAATATCGACATGGGGGTACAGGCGACGGTCGAGCATGCGCTTGACGGAAAGAGTGGGGGCGCCGTCGTGGCCGACCCGCGAACGGGCGCAATTCTTGCCCTCGTCAGTCGGCCCGCCTTCGATCCCAACCAGCTCACCGCCGGCTCCAAGGCGTACTGGAAGATGGTTGCGACCGACCCGTCGCACCCGCTCCAGAACAGGGTGATTCAGGGACGGTTCCCGCCGGGGTCAACCTTTAAGCCTCTCGTGGCCCTCGCGGCCCTGGAAAAGGGCGTTATCAACGAGCATACGAGTTTCGTGTGCCCCGGCCACTTTGCTTTTGGCCGCCACCTGTTCAAGTGCTGGCAGAAAAGAGGGCACGGTACGGTTGCCCTCCATAAGGGCATCGTCCAATCGTGCGACGTCTTTTTCTACAACGTGGGTTTGAAGGTAGGAGTGGACAACATTCATGAAATGGCCGAACGAATCGGCATCACCAAGCGGACCGGCATCGACCTGCCCGGCGAGAAAAGCGGCTTCGTCCCCTCGACGGAATGGAAGCAACGAACCTATGGCCAGAAATGGTACGACGGGGAAACCGTGTCGGTGGCCATCGGCCAGGGCGCCGTCTGGCTCACGCCTTTGGGGCTCATGCAGCTCGCCTCTTTCATGGGCAACGAAGGCGTCGCATTCAAGCCCCAGATAGTGAACAGGATAGTCTCGCCCGACGGGAAAGTGGTGAAGAAGTTCGATCCGGTGATGAGCGCCAACGTCAAACTCGACAGGCACAACATTGCCGTGGTCAAGGAAGCAATGAAGGGCGTCGTGAACGAGCCCGGCGGCACCGCCTACAGCAACGCCCGCCTCGAAAACGTGAGCATGAGCGGGAAGACGGGGTCTGCGCAATCGGGAACGGGAGGCGCCGATCACGCGTGGTTTATCGCCTTTGCCCCCAGCGATGCGCCCACGGTTGCCGCAAGCATACTGGTGGAGCACAGGCTTCACGGGGCTTCGGCGGCGTCTCCGATAGCTAAGGCTGTAGTTGAGACCATGTTCGGACAACCCAAGGCGCCAATAAGATCGGCGGCTCTGAATGCGCATTGACGAGCTTATGAGTGCCGCACTCTTGGGGGACTCTCTGCCGCGAAATCACATAGGCTGGGAAGGATCGCGGCAATCAATATCCAGAGTGTCATTATCCCTTTGCGGTTTTCTCATGATCTTTTTTCTCCATGGATCCGCGCTTTTCGCTGGAACAGATGGACCGATCGTTTTTAGGCCATCGCTGAAACGCTCTCCGGAACCGGCTCAAACAGGGACTCCCTTCGAGCGTCCTCAGGCTCCCGCCGAACCGGTACAAGCCCGCCAGCCTTCGCTGCCGTCTGCTGCGGGCATGGTGCGTATGCAGTTCGATAACATTGAACTCCGGGACCTCATCAGGTTCGTGAGCCGTATTATGGGAAAGAATTTCGTCTATGACGAGGCGGTGGTCAAGGGCAGAGTTACCATATTGTCGCCGAGAAGCCTGACGAAAAACGAGGTGTTCAGGGCCTTCGAGAGCGTGCTCACCTATCATGGTTTCAGCATAATGGCAACGCCCGAGGCATTGAAAATCGTGAGAGCCGCAGATGCCAAAGGGATGGCGGTGGAGACACTCGACAGGGCGAAGCTCATGAAACTTTCTCCGGAAGAGAAGATCACAACGCTCGTCTATCCTCTGGAATACCTCGATTCCAACACCATGGTCGGCGTTTTGAGACCCCTCATATCACGGGACGGCTACCTCGTAAGCGTACCTTCTGCCAATGCCCTCATCATGATCGATACCTTCGCGAATCTCCAGAGGCTCAAGACCGTCATAAGCGGGATCGATCTGCCCGTGTCGAAGCAACTCTCGGGAATCGAGGTCTACAACGTACAGAACAGGAGCGCGGCTGATCTCGCCAAAACATTGCAAGCCTTGCTCGCTGAAGGGAAGAAGGCGCAAACCGCGAGAGAGAAGATCTTTGTTACTTCTTACGCGCCCTCAAACTCGCTCCTCATCAACGCGCCCCGCGAAGACATGAAGGAAATCAAGCGCATCATAGCAGAGGTAGACACCTACAGGCCCCAGGTGCTCGTCGAGGCAGCGATCATCGAGATGTCTCTCAACAAATCGCAGACCCTGGGCGTCGAATGGCTCATAGGCGGGGCGAAGGACGGCACGAAGGTCATCGGGGGGAACATCATCAGCACCGACTCAAGCTCTGGTGGCGCTCTCGTTCCTTTCGCCGCAGGGATCGCGGCGAATACGCCCGCAACCGCTCTTGGCGCCTTGAAGTCCGGGCTCAATATCGGCATCGTGGGGAGCGCCATCAGCATCGGCGGAATGTCCTTCCCGAGCATCCAGGCGTTTGTGCAGGCCGTTGCCGCAGATTCAAGGACAAACGTGCTCTCGACGCCCCAACTCCTCACCCTGAACAACGAGGAGGCCGAGATGCTCGTCGGCTCGAACATCCCTTATACCACGAGTACGAGGCTCGATTCCGCGGGCAACCCGATTACCAACTTCGATTACCGGGATGTGGGCATCAAGTTCAAAGTGAAGCCTTACATCAACAAGGACGGCCTGGTCTATCTGAATGTATTTACCGAGATCACCCAGGTGACGAGTACCCTGGCCACGGTCGGGACCGGTCAGCAGCCAGCCCCAACGACCACGAAGCGCTCCGTGAAGGCCACCGTGGGCGTGAGAGACTCGCAGACTATCGTCATCAGCGGTATTATCGCGGATACGACGAACGATAACCAGCAGGGGATACCGCTGCTTCGATCGATCCCTATTCTGGGCAACCTCTTCAACTACAGCAACAAGAGCGACAACAAAACAAACCTCCTCATCTTCATCACCCCGAAGATTGTCTATGATCCTCAAGGGCTCCAGAAAATCAGCGACGATTTGAAGAGTCGTCAGGAAAAGGCTCTGGGACCAAAAGGGAAGAAGCAAAGCGAACTCCCTTAGCAGCACAAGAGAGGGATTGCCGCTCCTCCTGAACCGCGCAGTCAGACTTGCCATTGTAGACACACTGGACTGCGTGCCTGGTGAAATACTGGGAAGACCGAGGGTATCGCTTCTACTATCCGGAGCCGCCTTGCATGAAAAACCGCTGGCGATTGGATCGATCCGAATGTGGCTGCGCTAACCAACGTTGTCTGCTCTGAAGAAGTTGAAGACCGGGGAATATTGTTTTGTTCATGATGAGGGCTTCGACAATCTGGTTTGTCTTTTCGCTTCGCCCTCGACGCTTATGTCGATGCAGTAGCCTTGGGGAAAATAGGAACAATAATAATATCGCTTAGTTGTTGGCACATTTTCTATTTTGGCACGAACGTTGCTTCAGACTTCTTTGTGCACTGAGAGGCACAGAAGATGAGGAGATGCTCCTCGACAAGCAGCTATCTGCTTCGGGCGTGGCTCGGCCTCACGATTATTCTCATAGCGCTGCTGGCGCTGCTGCCCGCAAGAAAACTCGTCACAATTGAAACGAGCTGTCTCGGCGATCAAATACAGGCAACACAGGACGGGGCGGATTCGCTTGCCCTCGTTCACTACGTTGCTTGCCCGCCGGTCTCGAGAGAGGTCTTTTACCTCGTCCTTGCCACCGCAGTCTGTTTCTCCGAGTTCCCCATCGTCTCGAACCGCTTTTACCGGGGTCCTCCAGTCCTTTCCTGATTCTCACATCAGGTCCTGCTCTCCCATGTCCGGTTCCTTATAGCTCGTCCGAGGGCGAGGCTTCGGGGTTTTCGAGAATGCGGGGAGCAGGCAGTTCCATGCCCGCAAATAAAGAATAAGGAGCAATCTATGGAAACACGCGGACAGATAAGTTACGAAGAAAGTACGGAGTCGCCAGCGGTATATATGATGGATTCGACCAGCCAAGGAACGCGGGCTGCAAACGGGAATGGCCCAAGACCGAAACTGCTGGACCTGAACGGCTGCTTGAAGCGTCTCATCCGACTGCTTTCGCCCACAGAAAAGTTGAGACTTCGGGCAGCCCTCGGGGAGAGGGAGCTGCCGGTTATGGGAGACCCAGGGGAGATAGCCGCTATGTTTTTCGCCCTCGTCGAGTGCGCGGGCCGCCTTGCGCCGAGGGGAAGCATCACCCTCCTCAGCACTCTCCTACCCTTTGACGTGCCTTTTGTCGCGGAAAGCACGGGCAACGGCTGCGTGCTCTTTTCGTTTCATGCGGCGGTCAGGGAGGGCAAGAGAATATCGAATCTTGCAAGCCTCGGATGCGGCGCCGGGGCCAACCCTCTCGTGAGCATTCGGAATATTGTCGAAAAGCGCCACGGCTGTTTTAGGATCGGCGCCCGTGCATCCGAGATAGTCTTCAATATCTATCTTCCCGTGGCGACCGCCTCCAGGTTGGCAAACAACGCCGCTGGTCTTGCGCTCGCAAAGGAGCGGCTATGAAAATTCCCATCATACGAGAGGGCATGGTTTCGCTCGTCTTCGACGAGGACCACATAAGGGCAACGTGCCGAATGCTGAAGTGCAAAAAACAAAGCGACAACTGCATGACGCTGATGATCAACGACAGAATGCAATGTATGTCGTGCTATGCGGCACTCAGGGTTCTGAACAAGCCTTTCGGGATAAGGATAAACAGACGTATGGCCGAACAGCGAAACTGAGGTTAGACACGTCAGGCGCTGGCAAAGAACGTCGCAAAGAAGCAAAGTTGATTTGTAGCGACCTACGCCGTTCTTGACGCTGAGGGGCTCCCTATGGAAGCAAGTCGTTTTCTTTCTACAAGAAGGCAATCTCGGAAGGGGCCCCTCTTCAATCATCCCGGTCTGTTTGAAGCATCAATCGTGTTCTTCCTTGCCTTCGCTTCTTTTGCCGTCTCCGCGGAGGCAAAAGTCTACTTCGACGTGTACGGGCAGCCCTATAAAAAGTTTACCATCGCCGTGCCCCCCTTTGCAGGCCAGGCGGAATCTGGACCGGACATGGGCGAACTGCTCGGTCGAGACCTGGACATGTCGGGTTTCTTCGATGTGGCGCCCCGCTCGCTGATGGACAACGGCCTTTTGAGCGAGGGTGTGGACAGGGATAGCATAAGGTTCGACCAGTGGCGGTCGCTCAACGTGGACTTTTTGTGCAAGGCCGTCGTGAAGGGAGGGGAGGGCGATCTGGCACTCGAGACCTATCTCTATGACACGAGCGACGGCAGCCTCTCCTTTGCCAGGAGATACCGGGCCGCTTCACCTGACTGGAGGCGGGTGGTTCACCGGCTCGCCGACGAGATCATATTCACCGTGACGGGCGAGAAGGGCATCATGAGCTCCAGGGTGCTCTTCGTTGCAGGCAACGGGAGGCGCAGGGACGTCTATACGGCCGATCTGGACGGCAACGGAATAAGAAAGCTCACAAACCAGCAGACGCTCATCGTTTCGCCGTCCGTCTCCCCCGACGGCAGGTATCTGGCGTTTACGTCGTATAAAGAGGGCAAGCCCGATCTGTACGTCGTCGACCTTGAGACGAACGAGCAGGTCTACGCGGACAAGCGGCAGGGCACAAAGGTAGGGTCGAGCTGGATGGATGCGAAGACGATAGCCTATGCCCATGTATCGGGAAAGACGTCAACCATTTGCGCCGCCAACGTCCAAACGAAGGAGCGGAAGGTCCTTTTGCGGAGAGAGGGGATACTGGCCTCGCCGACGTTCAGCCCCGACGGGTCGAAGATGGTCTTTGTTTCCGACATGCACGGCGGCGTCAATATCTTTTCAAAAGACATGGCGACAGGCGACATAAAGCGCCTCTCCTTCTTCGGCAGCTACAACGCGTCGCCGACCTTCTCGCCAAAAGGAGACCTCATTGCTTTCGTGTCGAAAACGGAAGGATCGCTCGAGATATGCGTGATGGGGCCTGACGGATCGAACGCCCGGGCGATCAGCAGCGGTGGCGTCAACGACTCGCCCCAGTTTTCCCCCAGCGGCAGATACATCATTTATTCCTCCCTGCAGGGAAAGAAAACCTCCGTCCGTCTGATGTGGAACAACGGCGAGAACAGGAGGGAGCTCAAATTCACCGGCATGGCCGAGACGCAGCCAAGGTTCATGCCCTAGGCTTCTTTGCCCGCTCTATTTCCTCGTGATACGCCCGGGTAACGTCTCTTCGGCTGACGACGGAGATAACGTTCCTGCCGTCGGCGCCGCTCACCACCGGCAGCTCTCTTACGTCGACAGCCGCCATAAGCCGCAGCGCCTCATTGAGCGTATCGTTCATGGTTACGGTCGTCACCCCTTCGATGGCGATGTCTTTGGCGACGAGGAGGTTGTGCGCTTCCTTGCCTGCTATTGCCTCGCGCAGGTCGGTTATGGAGATGATGCCCGTCAGTCTTCCCTCGGCGTCGACAACGGGAAAGTCCTGCTGGTTGGAGCCGAGCATGAGCTGGAGCATCTGCTCGAAGGGCATGCTCTCCGGAATGGTTTGAACCTCCCGGTCGTGCAAAACAGCGTCCTTCACGGTCAGTTGCTCCATGACGTCAACCGCGAAGTCTCCAACGTGAGCGGGAGAATCGACCCTCGTCGGGACCTGCTTCTCGTAGAGCGATACCTTGCCGAGGAGGAGATAGGAGATGCAGGAGACGACCATCATGGGAACGATGAGGCTGTAGCCGCCCGTCATTTCGGCCACCATGATGAGCGCGGCGATGGGGACTTTGGCAATGCCGGCGAAGAATCCCCCTATGCCGACGAGGACGAAGGCGGACGGCTCGGTCACGATGGTGGGGAAAAACGTATGACTGATGCCGCCAACGGCGCCGCCGAGCATGGCGCCAATGTAAAGGGAAGGGGCGAAGACGCCGCCGCTGCCGCCGGAGCTGATGGTAA
This sequence comes from uncultured delta proteobacterium, assembly GCA_963816715.1. Taxonomy (GTDB): domain Bacteria; phylum Desulfobacterota; class Syntrophorhabdia; order Syntrophorhabdales; family WCHB1-27; genus BOG-1155. The sequence continues at coordinate 396,319 of CAWFMJ010000033.1, read as the reverse complement.
AGGAGGTGGCGAAGATTTTCGCGAAAACGAGCGTTGCCATTAAAGGAACGGCGAGCTGCCCGTCAATGGCCGACTGGATCAGCGGATAGCCTCCCCCGAGCACCTGGGGAAGAAACAGAGCGACGGCTCCCAGCATGAGGCCGCCGATTGCAGGCTTCACGTGCTTGGGGAGATTGATCTTCTTGAAGAAGCGGTCGCGCATTCCGTAGAAAACGCGGATATAGACGAAGCCGACGATGGTGCAAACTATACCGAGAAAGGCATAGAACGGCAGCTGGGCCGGGGTGGCCATAGCGAGACGGGGGATGTGGAAAATCGTGTCGCTCCCCTCGTAAGAGGTAAAGATCATGAAGCCGACGATGGAGGAGAGGATGCAGGGGATAATGGCCTCGAACTCAAAGGCTTCTTTACTGTAGAGAACTTCGGTCACGAAAAGGGCCGACCCCAAAGGCGCCTTGAAGATAGCGCCGAGCCCGCCTGCGGCGCCTGCGAGCATCATGGTCCGCCGCTCCCGGTCGCCTACTTTGAGAAGGGACGCAAGAAAGGAGCCGAAACCGGCGCCTATCTGCGCGATAGGGCCTTCCTTTCCCGCAGAGCCTCCCGAGCCTATGGTGATGGCGGAGGCTATCGTCTTGACGATGGGGACCCTCCTGCGGATCACGCCTTTCTTTCGATGAAAGGCGTCGACCATGGCGTCCGTTCCATGTCCCTCCGCCTCCGGGGCAAAGGTGAAGACGATCAGGCCGGAAATGAGTCCGCCTATCGCGGGGACGCACGCCACGACCCACCGGGCGAGGGGAATGCCGAGAAAAGAGTTATTTGCTGCGGACGACGGAAGCATGAACCCGGCGAGGTCGTGCATGAAAGAACGCGTCCCCGTCTTCAGCAGAAAATCAAAGAGCATGGCGCCGAGACCGGACACGACGCCTATCAGGACGCCGATCAGCGTCCCGCGCCAGATGCGCTTAATTCTCGTTGGATTGAATGATGTAGGATGCCGGAGAGTCATAGACACGGTATAAAGCTTTTACGCACTATGGTTAGATTAATCGCCTATCACTTTTGAGTTTTCAATCTCGCCCGGCGCCTTGACAACAACGGCGGCGCGGCAGAGAAATACGCCAGGCGGCTCGCTTCGGGCCTTCGAACTATTTCTTTGTAATGCGGCCCGCATGTTGGTCGCTCAGAGGAGAGAACCTTACCATCACGGGATCGCCCACCCGCACTTCTTCGGGCAGATACTCAATAGGTATATCGCGTCCGCCCACCCTGAGCTTCGTGTCTTTGTCCACCATGACGCGGATAATCCGCCGATCGCCGCCTGTCGTTTCAATCATTAACGACCTGCCGATGGAATCGACCTCGGCAACTTTCCCGACCTCAATCTTCTGCCATGTCTTCATGACAATCGCGGGAAGGACCACGACGCAAAAGAGGATAACGCACAACGAAGAAATAGTCGATCTCTTCATCAAGGCGCCGCCTTCTTCAAAAGACCAACGGGCAAGAGCGGATGCTCGGGGTGCACAAAAGCCGGTGCTTGGGGGAAGCCGCCTGCGGTTGGCATCCCCCAAGCTGCGCCAGAACCGGCCCAGCAATGCACTAGTCTGCTGCCTTCCGAGCTATTTCTCGGATTCGAGGTGGGTTCTTCTGTTCTTTGCCCAGGCTTCCTCGTCATGCCCCGGATCGATCGGTTTTTCCTTGCCGTAGCTTATGGTTTTCAGCATGTTAGGCTGGACTCCGAGGGTTACGAGGAAACTCCTTGCGGCGTCTGCTCTTTTTTGTCCGAGCGCAAGGTTATATTCGATGCTGCCGCGCTCATCGCAATTGCCTTCAACGGTAACATGAGAGGCTGGATTGGCTTTGAACCACAAGTAGTCCTGCTTCAGTATTTCTTCATCCGCCGGCCTTATGACATAACGGTCAAAATCGAAATGGACGTCTTTGAGCGAAATCATTGTTTCTTTCACGTTCTCCGCCGGCGCCGAGCGGGTTGATTTTCCCGTATCGGCCGGCATAGCCCTCGGTTGCGTCATAGCTGTCTGGGTCGGCCCGGACTCGGTTTTCGTCACTTTCTTCGATGCACTGCACGAGCACAGAACAACGACAAGCAGTGCAGCCAAAATACCCAGACACGCCATTTTGAATTTCATTCCTGCTCCTCCTTTTTTGGTTTGATGCAGACTTATCTGTCACCTTATTCGTTGCCGAAAAAAAAGGTGACTTTCACGTTTTCTGCTTCCGCGATCTCGGCCAGTCTTTTCACCGACTCATAGATGGTACGCAGCTCTTCGCTTTCCAGATTTCTCAAGCCGTATATCATCTTGCCTTGCACGGGGTTGGGCGCCGTCTTGACGAGATCTTTGCCCTTATCCGTGAGAGATACTTTGACGACTCTTCTGTCCTCCCGATTTCTCTCTCTCACCACGTAGCCCTTGGCTTCGAGCCGATCGACAACGCCGGTAACGGTGCTCGGATGGAGGTACATCTTTTTGCTCAGATCCCCCAGAGCCAGGGCCTCATGTTCGGCAATAGTCTTCAGCGCCCACAGTTGGGGCCCCGTTATGCCGAAACGTCCCGACACTTCCTGAGAGTAGTCCTGTATTGCCTTGAAAATTCGGCGGAGGGATTGAACAGTCTCGGAAATCTCGAAATTTCGATCATCATTGGGCATTAGTCTTGCCTCGCGCATTTGAAGTATGCATACATAATGTATGGATACAAATTATTGGTACAACGAATATAGACACTCTTCCTTCTAATTGTCAACGAAAAAGATTGCGAAAAAAATTGCTGCGCAGTGTATTCCAGTTAACAGACCGCAGTTTGTCTCCCGCGCTATCCTGCAAGAAAACCGGGAAGACCGGAATAAAGGGAGGCGTGAATGAGACTTGCCAAAATCGTTTTGCTCGGGGTCCTGGGGGTATCTCTCACATTTATCGGCTGTACGAAAGGGAAAGTTGCGGAAGGACCCAAAGAGGCCTCTGTCACTAAAGTTCTCGCGCCGGAAAAGATCGAGGCGAAAGGGAAAAACTTTACTTTGGCCATGAACAACCTGAAAATCGATTTGAGGGTCAAAGAAGGGACGCAAGAAATGCTGGACACGCCATCCTTACGCGGCGATTTCAGGATTGCCAATACGTCAAGGGATCTCCTCAGGATTCAGAACGTGACAGTCGAATATCTTGACAAGGCCGGCAACGTGATTCCGTTTCAGTCAGGCGATAAGATTGCCAACCCGTCTCTCAACATAAATGATCTGAAACCGGGCGATACGTCCGAAGCCGCTCTCAATGTCGGTTTTCCACGGCTTGCAGTCAAGGAACTCGGCAAGATCAACGTCAACGTGGTCTATGTTCCCGTGCCCTTTGTGCGCGAGACGCTGGGTTTGCCCGAGGCAGTGAAATAGGCGAAGGCAGAGAATCGTCTTCAAATAGATTTGAAGCCAAGGCTTCTTCCCTGCACGTCCGCGAAGCATACCGTTTTATTGCGTGTTTAACAGACAGGGAGCGGAGCGCTGTGAGAACTTTTATCTGTTTACCTCAATAGCCCGCCGGTCCGGCAGCAAAGCTGCGGGAGAGGCAACCCAGTCGGGAAGCTGGCGGAGCCCGGGAGAGAGACGCCTCCTCTCTCCCCCCCCTGCATCACTTTCCTGCTCACGCGGCTCATAGCATGGCGATAGATTCTCACTTCGATGCAAAAAAGAATGTCCGTTCGTTAGACAAAGGCGTCATCGCAATGTCACGCGTTTAACAGACGGTCCGGCAAGCCCATGCGAAACTGAATCGTTTGCCTCGCAGTACGCCGGTCCCGTCACCGCTTTTGCGTATCGGAAATATAACAGGGGCCGGGAGAGGCGTGGGGAGGGATTTCCCCTTCCCTCCCCTTCTATTATACTGGCGTCTTGATAGGCCGGCAATCGAACGGTCGGCAGTCAGATTGTCCAAGACAGGAGTTGAGTGGTTCTGCGTGCATAATAACAGTTCGGAGAGGACAGTTGCTTTGAAACTCTTGCACTTCGAGAAAAGAGGAATCCGGGACGGGCGTTATCGCCACCTCGCGACACTGACCGTGTTGCTGCTTTTCGCGACGACGGTCTGGCAAACTCCGTCGGTTGCTCAGAGCACGTACACGGTTCTGCACAATTTCGCTGGAGGGGCGATGGGCGGCGCAAACCCGCACGGCGATCTCGCGATCTCAGGAAACGTTCTCTTCGGAATGACCCACGGGGGCAGCAGCCGAGACACGGGCTCGATTTTCAAAATCAACAAGGACGGAACAGGTTTCGCCGTAATCCACGCCTTCGCGGGCGCCGACGGAGCCAACCCGACCGGTTCGCTCATTCTCTCGGGATCGACGCTTTACGGCATGGCGTTGCAGGGCGGCAGCTTTGGCAAGGGAGTCATTTTCAAAATCAACATTGATGGAACCGACTTCACTGTTCTCCATGCCTTCGCGGGCGCCGACGGGGCCAACCCCTACGGGTCGCTCGCCGTCTCGGGATCGACTCTTTATGGGATGACGTCATCGGGCGGCGTCGAGAACAACGGTACAATCTTCAAAATGGACGCGGACGGGACGGGGTTCGCTACGCTTCACCGTTTCAAACAGACCGATGGAACAAACCCGATTGGTTCGCTTGTCTTGTCAGGTTCGACCCTTTATGGGATGACTTGGGTCGGCGGCAACGCCGATGACGGTACGATATTCAAGATGAACAGCGACGGAACGGACTTCGTTGTCCTGCACCAGCTCACGGAGTTTGAAGGGATCAAGCCCACCGGTTCGCTGACCCTTTCGGGATCGACCTTGTACGGAATGACGTCATTGGGAGGCGTCGAGGGCACCGGCAGTATCTTTAAAATCGATACGGACGGGACAGCTTTCGCCAGACTTTACAGCTTCACGAGTCGCGACGGATCCAACTCCTATGGTTCGCTCGCCCTATCGGGATTGATGCTCTACGGAATGACCAGAGCCGGCGGCAAGGGCAGCGGAACGATCTTCTCGTTCGAGAACGAGGCAACTGCGGATACGAATCCGGGAAGCGGCACATCGAACGTCGCCGGTGGGAACAGAACCGGCAGCAGCTTTAAGTAGAAAACGGATGCCAAAGATTTCGCCTCTCCGGCTCCGTTCCCCTACTATTATAGATCAGGAACCCGATTCAAGAGGTTGCGAAGCTTTGTGGGATCGGTGATTGTCAACGCGCCTCTCATCTTCCGAATTATGTTGGCCCTCTCGAGGTTGTTCAAAATGGTGGTTACCCTCACCCTGGAGAGCCCCGTGAGGTGTGCAAGGTCTTCATGGGTCATACCCTTCCGTATCGTGGTCCCCAGCGCACCGTGCTCTCCCACTTCTGTCGCCAGGCTCATCAGCATGTGGGCGATCCTGCGTTGGGCATCGAGAAAGGCAAGGTCTTCCACTTGGAAAGCCAAGGACCTGAATTTTCGAATGATCCTGCTGATGATAAGAAAAGCCACCTTCGGGTGGGCTTCGATAACCGATTCTACCGCCGCCAAGGGTAAGCGGCTGATTTCTGACTTTTCAACCGCCACTGCCGTCGCAAAATGAGGATGCCCGTCAAAGGCAGCGTACTCGCCGAAAAAGGTGTTGTTTTCCTGAATCCTGATAGTCTCTTCTGAACCGTCCTCTTTGAGAATGCTTATCTTGACCCTTCCTTTCCTGACAAAGAAGAAGGCGTCGGTCTTCTCGTCCTGCAAATAGATGATTTTCCCTTTTCCGTAAGTCTTCGTTGTGGACGCGGCCAAAAGCAGCGTCAACTCTTCCTCGAAACCTTTCTGGTCCCAGACGACGTACGGGGAATCGTGATTGTTTTCAGCCATAAGGCGCTCTTCTCTTCAAACGTTGCTGGTTTGGAGAATAGGCAAGACTGAATATGTAACACGTTTTACAAAGAAATGGAAGCACGCAGCAGCAGCATACTTGAAGCACGCCGCGCACGGGGGGGGCAGCAACTCTGAAAGTGTATTTCAGTTAACAGACAGTATTTGTTTGTACGCGGTATCTTTCGAGGCGAAGGTTTGGTGAAAAGAGGCAGCCGTGCCCAGAAGGCACAGTTTGCATAGGCTCTTACCCTCTTGAAAGCGATGAAACCGCCGCCGACAGCATTCTTCATGCAATCACTTGGACTTATAGTTCCTTACCGCACGCGTTTAACAGTCACATTTCCAAGGAGGTATATTATATGCGCATGAGCCCCAACAAATCTGCCCTCCCAATCATCATATGCGCGGTGTTCGCTTTCCTCATGCTCCCGGTCCTGACACACGGGGAGCAAAGCGCCAGAAACGGTGTAACCGCGCCGGAAAGAGGCATAGGCGTTTTTACCGAATACTCCGGGGTCACGGTGGCCGGCGGCGAGCCGGTGCGAATGGATCTGATCCTGTTGAATAAGGGACGGACCGACGAAACGATCAACGTTAGGCCGACCACCGTGCCCAAAGGGTGGAAGGCGAACACCAAGGGAGGCAACTACGAGGTGTCCGGTCTTTATGTGCCCGCGGGAAAAACAAAGAACATCGCTCTGAGTCTGGATCCGGGAAAGAATGTGGGCACTGGGGTCTATCTCTTTGGGTTCGAGGCGAGAACAGCGGATGGCGCGTTCACCTCGAAGGACAATCTGACGGTGAATGTGCAGCCAAAAACCGCCCGGACGAATGACCTGCAAGCGACCGTTGCTTATCCGGCTCTCAGGGGGTCGGCGGACGCCAAATTCGAATTTTCGCTGGAAGTGCTCAACAAGGGCGAAACTGACCGCACCTTCAACGTCTTTGCGTCCGCGCCCGAGAATTGGGAACTTATTATCAAGCCGGCCTACGAAGACAAACAGGTCTCTACCTTCAGAGTAAAGGCCGGTCAGAGCCAGACGGTGGCGATCCAGGCCACCCCTCCAAAAGACGCGACGGCCGGAGGCTACACGATCCCCGTGCGGATCACCTCAGGGGAACAAACAATAGAAATCAAGCTCTTTGTTGGGCTTACGGGAACGTACAAACTGGATGCAGCGACGCCGAACGGCCTTCTTTCCCTGGAGGCGACGCCGGGACAGGCTTCTACGTTCTCTTTCTTCGTGAAGAATACGGGCTCGGCCGTCAACCACAATATCGCTTTAGACTCCTTTAAGCCCGAGAGCTGGACGGTCGATTTCAAACCGGCGAAGATCGATGCGCTGCCTCCGGGCGAGACCAAGCAGATCGAGACGACCGTGAAGCCAAGTCCACAAGCCCTCGTGGGCGACTACTCCGTTGGAATCTCCGCCACCGGTGAAAAAGCGGACAAAACGCTGGAAATGCGGGTTACCGTCAAATCGTCCGCTGCATGGGCTTGGATCGGCATAGGGATTATTCTCTTTGTAATTGCCGGGCTCTGTGCGCTCTTTATCTGGCTGGGGAGGCGGTAATTTGAAAGGACAGCCCATCATCGAAACCGATGGCCTAACCAAGACGTATGGCTCTCAGACAGCGGTCAACGGCGTCAACCTCCGGGTGATGGAGGGCGAGATATTCGGTTTTCTGGGTCCCAACGGCGCTGGCAAGACAACCACGATCCTCATGCTTCTGGGTCTCACGGAACCCACTTCCGGACGAGCTTCCGTCTGCGGCTTCGATCCGGCAAGGGAACCTTTACGGGTAAAAGAAAAGGTAGGCTATCTGCCCGAAAACGTCGGCTTTTATGATGATATGGACGCAAGGCAGAATCTTCGCTTTGTGGCAAGGCTCAACGGTTTGCCTGACAGAATCTCGCGGCCGAAAATCGACGATCTCCTCGAAACCGTCGGGCTTTCCGAGGAGGCGACGAAAAAGGCGGGTGCTTTTTCGAAGGGCATGAGGCAGCGCCTCGGCATGGCGGAAGCGCTCTTGAAAAACCCGAGGCTTGTCTTTCTTGATGAGCCGACGGTGGGCCTCGACCCAGACGGGACGAACAAAATGCTCGACACGATCCGTTCTCTGAGCAGAGACCGCGGCATAACCGTTTTTCTCTCATCCCACCTCCTCGAGCAGGTGCAGCGCATCTCCGACAGCGTCGGCATCATGATCAAAGGAAACCTTGCGGCGGCAGGTCATATGGACGATCTGGCCAGGGAAAAGCTGGGAACCAGAACAGGCGAAAACTTCACTCTGGAAGAGATCTACATGAAGTATTTCAAGGAGGGCTGATTGTGAGCGGCGTTCTTACCATATTCAGGAAAGAAATGGAGGACTATTTCTCGAGCGTCCGCTTCGTCCTGATCGCTGCGTTGATAGTTATGGTGGGGGTCGTTATTGCCTCCATGGTGGGTATGACGATTCGGGACGAGGTGAAGGGGATGGCAAAACCGACCCTGCTCTTCCTCTATCTCTTTACCTCGACAGGAAAACTTTTCTCTTTTACCCAGTTCATCGGCTTTTTCGGTCCCTTGATCGGCATTGTCCTCGGCTTCGACGCGGTCAATCGCGAGAGGGCCTCAAGAACGCTGAGCAAACTCGTTTCTCAGCCCATCTACAGGGACGCCGTCATTAACGGCAAGTTTTTGGCTGGCGTTGGCACAATTGCGATAATCCTCGTTTCCATCGTGCTCGTCATCTCAGGTCTGGGCATCCGCATGCTCGGCCTTGTGCCGGGCGCACAGGAGATCCTCCGCCTCGTCGTCTATTTCGTGGTCAGCCTTCTCTATGTTTCCTGCTGGCTCGGGATTTCAATCCTTTTTTCGGTGATCTTTAAAAGCACGTCGACTTCTGCGCTCGCAGCTCTCGCCCTCTGGATATTCACCTCTTTTCTTGTTCCTGTCGCTGCCGGCTTCGCTTCGGACGCCATCGCGCCTGTCGAGCAGACAAGCAACGGCGCCGATGTCGAGGCCGTGTTGAAGCATGAGCATGTGCAGACCGCCATTTCTCTCTTCTCCCCCGCAAAGGTGTATGGAGACGCAACATCGACGATCCTCGACCCCATGAGGAAAACGACGAGCGACGTGGTTCTCGTCGGTCCGATGGAAAGGCTCTCTCAGGAGCGCTTTCAGGACCCGCTTCCCGTAGGCGAAAGCCTTTCCATTGTCGCGCCGCACGTCATTTCCCTCTTTGCCCTCACGTTTCTCTGCTTCGGCATATGCTGCCTGGCGTTCATGAAGCAGGAAATAAGAACAGTATAGGCGCTTGTCCCGACGCAAGCCGCGCCTGGCTTCACCATTCCAAGCAATATGGCGGTCTACGTCGCGAACGAGCTCATGGCCCACGGCAAGGTCGTGAGGAGGTGGCTCGGCGCGACCGTCCGCAACCTTACCCCCGAACTGGCCATGGAAGTCCGCGCGCCAAACCTCGCCGGCGCCTTGATTGTGGACATCGTCAAAGGAGGACCGGCCGAGAAAGCGGGTCTGAAAAAGAACGACGTGGTGACCGCCTACGGAGGCCGGAACGTCCCTGATGCTGACGCCCTTCGGAACCACGCGGGCGAGACCGCGCCGGGAACCAGCGTGAAGCTCACGATACTGCGTGATGGGAAGAAAGAATACCTAACGGCGATCGTCGGCAACCTGGAGGAGGCGCCGAAGTTCGAGGCCGGGATAATCATGGAGCGCCTCGGGGCGGAGGTAAGACCGCCCACTCAAAAAGAAGTTGACAAATACGGGCTTAATCCAAACCAGGGCATGGTTATTGCGAAGCTTGAGCCGAAAGGACCATTGGCTGAGGCGGGCTTTGAAGTAGGAGACATGATCCTGGCAATCGACGACGAGCCTGTGGAGGGAATGGAAGGCTTCATTGCCCTGGTGAGCGTCCTTCCGGCGGGGAGGAAAGTCTCGGTGACGGCGCTCGACCACAGGACAGGAAACATGGGGGACATTTTTATAAAGGCGAAGTAATGCGGACAGAGAGGGCTTGCGTGGACATGGCGCTTCCGGTTGACAATTTTCGCGATGCGGCCTAGTTTTTCATCAAGGGAGGTCATATGATTGCAAAAACATCGATAGTCGTCATGCTGGCAGCCCTCACGTTCGTCGCCTTCGCCTCTTCGGACGTTTTCGCACAGCAGCCTTTAAGGGTCGGCCTTATCCTGCCTATGACGGGACCCTTTGCCTCGACTGGCAAGCAGGTCGATGCGGCGGTGAGGCTCTACATCGCGGAGCGCGGCGACATTGCGGCGGGGCGGAAGATAGAAGTGCTCTTGCGCGACGATGCGAACGCTCCCGAGGTCACGAAGCGTTTCGCCCAGGAGCTTGTCGCCAACGATCACGTAGAGATCCTCGCCGGGTTCGGTCTTACTCCCCTGGCCTTCGCCGCAGCCCCTATCGCGACGGCGACCAAAGTCCCCATGATCGTGATGTGCGCTGGCACGCTCGTCATCCCCGAGAAATCGCCCTACATCGTGCGCACCTCCTTCACCCTGCCCCAGAACACGACTCCTATCGCCATGTGGGTCGCCAAGCACGGCATCGAGAAAGTCTTCACTCTGGTGGCCGATTATGCGCCGGGCATCGACTCGGAGACGACGTTCACACGCGTGTTCAGGGCGAGCGGCGGCCAAATCGTGGGCAGCGTGCGGTCGCCCGTCCAGAACCCCGACTACGCGCCTTTTGTGCAGCGCGCCAAGGATGCGAAGGCCGATGCGTTGTTCGTTTTTGTCCCTTCGGGCGAAGGCGCGGCGGTGATGAAGCAGGTTGAGGAGCGGGGTCTTCGCGCAGCAGGCGTCAAGCTCATCGGACCGGGCGACATCACTGACGACGACATCCTCGATTCCATGGGCGACGCCGCCATCGGGACGATTACCTCGCAAAACTATTCGGCGGCGCATCCCTCGGCAGAGAACAGGGCGTATGTCGCCGCGTTCGAAAAGGCAAACCCCGGCGTGCGGCCGAACTTCATGTCCGTCGGCGGCTGGGACGGTATGGATCTTATCTACCGGGTCCTCGCAAAGACCAACGGCTCAGCCGAGGGGGACAAGTTCATCTCGGCGGCAAAGGGCCTCTCCTGGATGAGCCCTCGGGGCCCCATAACGATCGACCCGGCGACGCGCGACATCATCCAGAACGTCTATATACGCGAGGTCAAGCGGGTGAACGGCCACCTCTTCAACGTCGAGTTCGACGTTTTCAAGGCCGTGCGTCCCGACGGAAAGGCGGAATAAGGCTCCCCCGTTTGCGGTTCTCTTCGGCGCAAGTGACTACGCGCCGAACCTGGAGTACCGCCAATGACAGAGTCAATGACCGCGAGGAAGTTGTGATCACGCGGCTCGATCTGGAAGGACCGGATGTCTCACAAACCGCGACAGCGAAAGGAGGAGGACATGGCAAGAATCGGATGGGTTCTAGTCTGTTCCATCGTTTTGATCCTCGGATGGTTGCTGGTTCCCCTGCAGGCAGCGGAGAAATCAGTCTACGTTGGCGGCACTATGTCGCTCACAGGCCCCTATGCCGAGGATTCAGAGGCCATTCTGGTCGCCTTCCAGGACTATGTAAAGTACGTCAATGAAACAAAACATCTGGCGCCGTGGCGAAAGGAGACATGGCCCGCGGACGTGACCGTGGAGCTCTTATGGCGGGACGACGAGTTGAAGCCGGCGAAGGCGCTTGACATCTACGAAGAGCTCAAGGCCAAGGGCATGCTCGTCTATAGAATATCGGGCTCGCCCATAGCTCTTGCGCTGAAGGACAGGCTGAAGCAGGACGGCATGGGCGCCACGAGCATGGCGACCGGACCGTACCTTCTTACGCCTCCCGGAACGATTTTCACCTACTATCCCATTTACACGGACGACCTGGCGGCAGCGGCCGATTGGTTCAAGGCCGGTTGGAAGGAATCCCGAAAGCCGCGAGTCGCCTACCTCACCGCCGACAACGCAATGGGAAGATCTATTGAGATACCGGAGATGGAAGCATACCTCAAGAAGGACGGGTACGAGTTTGTAGGCACGCAGTACGTGCCCCTCGTGCCTGTATCGCCGCCCACCACCCAGCTCGAATGGCTCAAGGAGCATCATGTGGACCTGGCCCTCGGCATAATGGTCAATCCCGGCTCGCAGCCCACGGTAAAAGAGATGGTGAGGCTCGGCATGGGACCATATCAGGCCTACAAGATGACGTTCGCCTGCGGCACGCCCAGCCACCTTCCCGTGTTCGCTGCAGGCATGGGAAAGCTGGGGGACGGTTTTGTCGTGGCCGGCGGATTTCCCCCATGGGACGAACCAGACCCTGGCGTGGAATTCATGACGGGCCTGCAAAAGAAGTATCATCCGGACAAATGGGTGAGCCACAGCCAATATATGGGAGGCATGCTCGAGGCCATGATCCAGGTTGAGGCATTGAGACTCGCCATGGCGCACACGCCTTTGGAAAAGCTGAAGCCGGTCGATGTGTTGAACGAGGGCTTCTGTAAAATCAAGAACTTCGACACCGGCAGCATCAGCAGCACCCCCATCACGTACGGCCCAGGCCAGGTCGAGGGGGTTAGCTCGGTCCGTGTCGATCAACTGCAGAACGGCAAGGTAGTCATGGTCGGTCTTTATCCGTGCCGGCACGTGTATAAGCACTAGTCTTTCGCTCCGACGGCGCCGAGCGTGCCGGGGCTTGCCTCCTGGAAGGCGGCGACGTACGCTTTATTCTTGGCGGAGGGATGCGCCGAAACAGCCCTGGGAGGCGATCGTCCCGATGGCGAGGCCTTTCGTAGAAGGGGGACTCCAATTCGGGCGCAATTTCCAGGACAAGCACCGATGGGACCGGGTTTGAGGCTCTACACAGTTTTTCCTGGACCGACCGGGGTTGCTCCTATGGATCTCTCACCAACAACAAGATCAAGACCATGAAGCGGCAGGCCTACGGGTTCCGGGACATGGAATTCTTCAAGCTGAAGATCGTGGCCCTTCATGAGACGAAGTACGCTTTGGTCGGATAACTCCTTTTTATACTTCAGTCGCATTTCCAGTTCCGTCAAATCGGTTACATGCTTGTCTGGAATTCCGAAAATTTCCCTGACAAGCAACAAGGAGGGAATTACATTTTGTGTAGAAACCTTTTGTATACAAATATTATCTGTACGAACTGTATGTCGCCTGATGAGGTGAAGCTGATGAATAAGACAGACCGGGGTTTTGAGATTTCCGAGACCGTTCAGTTCCCCAGCCGCATCTTCGAGGCAAGCCAGGCTTACTCCCAGGAGGTCTCGGGCAGCTTCGGAATAACCGGTCCCCAGCTATGGGCGCTCAAGACGACATCTGAATGCGAGAGTATATCCCTTGGCGAGCTGAGCAGGAAGATGTGTTTGAATCCCAGCACCGTCACCGGCGTCGTGGACCGACTGGAAGCCAAAGGCTACGTGTCGAGAGGCAGAGACCGGGAGGACAGAAGGGTTGTAAAGCTCAGCTTGACGCCCGAAGGGAAAAAGTTGATGAAAAAAGCGCCGAATCCCGTCCAGGGAAAGATGATATACAGCCTGCGAGGCCTGAAGGGCGAAGAACTGCACACTGTATACCGGTCTGTGAAGAAACTGGCGGAGATCATGGAGGCCGAAAACGTGAAGGTCACTTTCTTTTTCGACAAGGAGTGAGATTTTCTTGAATGCATGAAGGAATCAAGACGCCTGGTTCAAGGCGAACCCTGCCGCGCTCCTCGCAATCGAAGGAAACCTCGACGAGCGCGGCAGAATCTGGAGCTGGGAAACCACGTCGCATGAGGGGGCTTCTAAGCCGCCAGGCTTTTTTGGGACTTAAGAGAGGAAACGGTCTTGTCTAGAGCGTCGGATCGCAGACCTCTCTAACTGTCCAACCATATGCTGCCCCTCGACGAGCCGATCCTTGCGACCCATCAGTATGTCGCTCTCTCCACAGAACAGGTCAAGGCGGCCTACGCCAGATGGCTGAGACCCGACGATCTGGTCGAGATACTCGAGGGACCGCCGGCGAAGTAGCTCAAGGCGGGCGTTCCGCCTCGCGCGAGAAGGCGAAGAAAGATCGCCGGAGATGCGCTTACTGCGAGGGTGTGGGAATGGCCGCCGAAAAGATGGTTCCCTTGTCGCTGCTGCCGCCGTCTCCCGTCATTCCGTAGACGGTCGATCCGGAGAGCAGAAGCGAGCCGCGAGGGTATTTCCCGTCGGCCGATGCAAAGTCGTGGAGCACGGCCAATCCGGTCCCGTTGATTTGTATTTTGAAGATAGTTCCGTTGTCGCTCTCGCTGAGATAGTCTGAAACGGAAGTCATGCCGTAAAGGGTCTTCCCCGAGAGGGCAAGCGAGCCGTCGGGGGTCCCTTTGTCGTCGCCGGCGAAGCTGTGGATGATCCTAAAGGCGCTTCCATTAGTGTTTATGCTGAATATCGCGCCGTTGTCGCTCTGGCCGCCAGCGCTGGTCATCCCGTAAAGCGTCTTTCCGGAGAGGGTGAGCGAACCGTGAGGGCAAGCCCCATCGGTCCCGGAGAAGCTGTGGAGAACCTTAAACCCGGTCCCATCGGCGTTCATCCTGAAGATAGAGCCCGAGTTTGAGCCGGCCCCCTGACAGGTCATCCCGTAAAGGGTCTTCCCCGAGACAGCGAGTTGTCCGCAGACTTGTGAAGCGGAACCGCTTCGGTTCGTGCCCTTTTGAAAGGACTTCTCGAACCTGAAAACCGAATATGGCTGAGATCGAGATCAGTGGCCATCCGACGCACGCCAAACGGAAAAGTTACACGAAATCGCTGATAGATATCTTTACCAACACCGAAAAGCACAGTAAAAACAACAGCGAAAAAACCACGTCGATCAAAATTCGCGCGTTTACACGGCCGCCATATTCTTGAATGGGGCCCCTTGGGAGACTGGTTCTCGGTGAAAAAAGGAACGGTCATCCGTGGGGAGCCCCGGCGGCCGAAGCGGCGCGTGCCGCTGCCCACGCCCTTACTTCTTCACAATTTCTTTGGCGTAGAGGTCGTCAGACTTCAAGTAATGGACCGTGACTTTATCTCCGACGTTTATGTCGCTGAGAGCAGCAGGCTTTCCTTTGGCTCTTACCAAGGTATCTTTGTCCACGATTAGCCCCACGTCCATGACCTCATTGCCCGCCTTTGCCAAAAGGGTTATTGCCTTCCCGTGGGGATCGACGGCGGCGACCTTGCCCGTTTCGGTCTCCATTTTTCCTATGTTCGCAGCGGTTGCCGCAAACGTGCCGAAGAACAATGCCGCAACCATAACACAAACAACTACAATCGATCGTTTCATAACGCTTCCTCCTTTGATGGTTTAGTGCGGCCGAAATCGCCCGTCATGTGGGAGTAAACACATCGGCCGTCACCAGGGCTATAGAAAGAGCGGGGCGGAAGCTGAGGCAGGGAGACAAACAATAATGAACATTAGGAACCAACGTCCCTAAAGTGGCCCCTAAAGTGGCCCCAACGGACAAGGGACTGAAGAATGGGCAAAGAAAAGGCAAAAGGAAGGGGCAACCGGAGTTATCTGGTAGCCAATTTCCCGCGTCGATCATGGTTGAACTCGATGCCGGATCGAGTGGTCCGCGATCTGACCGGTTAGAAAGAAAATTATCAGCGGAAGTCGAGGAGGACCTTGAGGCTGCCCGGTTGCGCTGCCGCCTCGAACGCCTCCATCGCTTCATCGAAGGAGTAGACCGACGAGACGAGGGCTTTGACGTTTATCCGTCCTGAGACGAGGGCTGCTATCGCCGGGCCGAAGGGACCGCACCTGGAGCCGACGACGGTGATCTCGTCGACCACCGCCTTAGTCAGGTTTGCCTGCGTCCGTTCGGCGATGGTGCTTTTGAGGACGACCGTTCCCATGGGCTTGACGAGATCGATGGCTGCGTCGAACCCTTGCGCCGCGCCGGTCGCCTCGACGACGACGTCATAGATTCGCTCCGCTCCGAGCTTTTCAGACCCTATGGTCTCTATGCCCTGCGCTGCCGCAATGACAAGCTTATCCGCGTGCTTTCCGGCCAGGACAATATCGGCGCCGCGGCAACGGAGCATGAGGGCGACGAGAAGGCCGAGCTTGCCGTCCCCGAGAACGAGGATCCTGTGGGTCGGCTTCAGGTGGACTTGTTCAACAATTTCGAAGGCCGCCGCCAGGGGCTCGGTGAAGACCATGTCGCTGTCTTCGGCATCGGGCGGGACTTCCCAGAGGTTGCGAATGGGCAGCGTCGCATATTCGGCGAAGACGCCGTTCCTTCTCGTGATGCCGAGGGCTGAACGCCTGAGGCAATGTTTTTCCAAGCCTTTTCTGCAAAAGTCGCAATCGCCGCAACCGCAGTTGATCTCGCCGACGACCTTCTTGCCGACAAGATCGGAACGGGGTCCGTCCACCCGCTCCACGATGCCGACGAACTCGTGGCCGGGAATGCCGCGAAACCCCTTGTAGCCCTTAAAAAGTTCCAGATCGGTACCGCAGATGCCCGCCATAAGTACCCGGATAAGGGCTTCGTTTTTGCCGGGCGCCGGCATGGGGACGTCAGGCTCGAAGGTGAGGACGTCATCGAAGAAAAGAGCTTTCATCGCAGTCTCTATCTTACCATACGGTTCTTTTGTGAAGGCGATCTTTCTTTCACCTCATAGCCCTTTGCCCGGATCTCGCCGACGATCTCGTCCAGATGAGCGGGAGTGCGCGTTTCTACAATGAAGATCACCCTTGTCTTGCCGATGGGCAGGTCCGGAACGAGGCGGTCGTGCACCACGTTGAGAATATTGGCCCGATGTGCCGCGACAATGCCCGCCAGAGTCTCCAGGCGGCCCGGCACATCGTCGGAGGTGACCTCGAAGACGACGACCCTGCCGGAAGTGAGCAACCCTTTGTAGATCATCCGGTCGATCAGGGTGAGGTCTATGTTGCCTCCGCTCGCGATCAGAACGACGCGCTTTCCCCGGAAACGCTCCTTGTGGTCCATCAGGGCCGCGAGCGGCGTTGCGCCCGCGCCTTCCACCATGAGCTTGCTTTCTTCCATGAACAGGAGCATCGCCATGGCTATGGCATCCTCGGTGACCGTCATTATCTCGTCCACGTACTTTCTCATGATGGGCAGGGTCTTCGCTCCGACCCGGCCGACAGCGATGCCGTCCGCAAGGGTGTGAAGGGGAGGGGCGTCGACAGGGATGCCCTCTTTGAAGGAGCGAAACGCCGAGGGGGCTGCCAGCGCCTGGACGCCGATCACCTGGGTTCGTGGAAAAGCTTCTTTCATCGCGACGGCGCACCCCGCGATAAGCCCCCCGCCGCCGATCGGAACGAGCACGGCATGAATCTGGTCGAGGTCCTCGACGACTTCGAGGCAGAGCGTGCCCTGGCCTGCGATTACCTGCTCGTCGTCGTAGGCATGAACGAACGCATAATCCGGGAGGGAAAGAGCGTAGTCGAGGGCCTCCTGGAAGCTCTCGCCGTACAGCTCCACATCGGCGCCGTAGCTTCTCGCGGCTTCTTCCTTCACGATCGAAACGGTTTTCGGCATCACGACGAGGGCTTGCACGCCCATTTGCCGGGCGGCGCAGGCGACGGCCTGCGCATGGTTGCCCATGGATGCCGCCGCTATTTTGCCTTTTCCGATGCGGGCTATTTTGTTGAACGCGCCCCTGACTTTGAACGCCCCCGTTTTTTGCAGGTTCTCGGCTTTGATGTAGACGTCGGCGCCGGTGATGTCGGACAGGGCGTCGCAGTGAAGGAGAGGAGTGCGGTGTATGTGGGGATTGATAAGCTCCCTGGCGGCCCTTATCTCTTCGATCGTGACCATAGCTATAAAATACGACCGATGCGGCCGCGAGGCACGGCGTTCCGCAAGGAGGAAACTGAGGCGCCGTTGACATCGGGCGCGCTAAAAGTATAATCCATGTGCATGAAGTTAGAGTTCAGTCGGAAAAACCGCTCGAATAGAACCGGGCCATTCATCGATGTTGTGCGCAAGGCCGGTGAGGCGGGCGCAAGAAAGGAGTTCCCAACATGAAATATTCAGAGGCCAGGCAGGGAAGGATTTTTGTCATCCGTCTCGAAGATGGCGACGTCCTTCACGAAACCATAGAAGCTTTTGCCCGTCAGCAGGGAGTTCAGGCGGCGGCGCTGATTGCGTTGGGGGGAGGCGACGGGGCAAGCAAGCTCGTTGTCGGGCCGGAGGACGGCCGCAGCAGCCCCGTTGTGCCGATGGAGCACATTCTGGGCGACGTGCATGAAATGGCGGGCGTCGGTACGCTCTTCCCCGATGAAGAAGGCCGGCCCGTCCTCCATATGCACATGGCGGCCGGTCGCGCCGACGAGGCGATTGCCGGCTGCGTCAGGCTGGGGGTGCGGGTATGGCAGGTTATGGAAGTCATTCTCCTGGAGCTTACCGAAACAACGGCTCGCAGGGTCCTCGACGCGACAACAGGATTCGAGTTGCTCCAACCATAAGCAGGGGGCAGACTGAAGACGAATTGCTTTCTGCGAGTTGCCGGCCTTACGTAACGCCGCTAACGCTGCTTTTGAGATAGGGCTTCAAGAAGACTCGCCGTCGTCGCGACCCATCCGAAGGCCTCTTCGACGTTCCATACCGTCGCGTCCTGGGTGAGGGAGGGTCCGGCATTGCTCGTCGCGTCCGACACCAAAATCGGCCAGTAATCCAGGAAGTAGGCATCGCGCAACGTCGACTCGACGCAGATATTGGTGGCGATGCCGGTGAATATCAGGTGGGAGATGTTTCTGCTCTTCAGCAGCTCCTCCAGACCTGTCCCCCTGAATCCGCTGTAGCACGACTTTTCTACGATTATGTCTTCCGGAAGCGGGGTCAACTCGTGGACGATGTTCGCATCTTCGGGGCTCGTGAAGATGGACTTGCCTTTTCTTTCCGGGTCCTTGAGCATCTTCAGGTAGATCACCGTCACCGCCGCGGCCCTTGCCGCATCCGCCAGCTTCCCCGTCTGTGCGATGGCGCTCAATGCCGTCTTTGCGTTCTTCGTGAACAGCTCCGCGGACTCCGTCCTGCCCGCGAAAACGTTCTGCATATCGACGATGATCAGGGCGGTCTTCGATAGGTCGACCGCTATGGGTCCCGGCCTTGCTTCAATTCTAACGGTTCTTTCTCCAAATTCGCTGCCGCTCATCTCTCCCCCTTCTTGATATGAGGACACCCGTCCTCAGTCTATCATAGACAAGGATGTTCTGCCGAGGTTATTCGACTGACCCTGGCGAGGCGGGAATGCAGGCAAACTGCGGTCTGTGCGTTGCGAGCGGCCGGGCTCGAAGGCGGACCGCAGGCGGGTGGCGGCGAGGCCTATCATGTAGTAAGATAAAAGACTCAGATTGTTAGAGGAACTCCTGATAACGTTCTTTTTGGGAACGAGGGAAGCTCCATGAAGATCGGCTACAAGATCGGGCTGGGATTCTCAATAGGCATCGCGGCTATAGCCGCGATGGGCATCGTCAGTCTTCAAAATCTCCGGACTCAGGCGTATACGGCACGGTGGGAGGTGCGCACCTACCAGGTCCTTAACGCCATAGAGACCGCCATGTCGACAATGAAGGACGCTGAGACAGGGCAACGCGGCTTCATCATCACCGGCAGGGACGAGTATCTCGAACCGTACCTCCGAGCCGTTCGGACCGAGCAGCAAAGCCTGAATTCTTTGACGGCGCTCACGAGCGACAACCCCACGCAACAAGCATATCTGAGAAGGGTCAAGCCTATGATCGACGAAAGGTTCAGCCTGCTTCGCGAAGGTATCGCCGCCCGTAGAGAAGGGGGATTCCGGGCCGGCCGGCCTGCCGTCCTGAGCGACCGCGGCAAGGAAGTCATGGACCAGATCCGTTTGATGTTCGATCAGATGAAACGCCTCGAAAAAGGTTTGATGGCGTCTCGAACGCAGGCAGCCGAAGCCAGTGCGCGATTTACCAGAGGCACGATACTCATCGGGGCGCCCCTCTCCTTTCTCGTATTGGCTGCGTCAGGGTTTGTCATCACGCGCAACGTCGTTCGCCCCTTGGGGTTGGTCGCCAGGGCTGCCCGCGCTATTTCGCAGGGCGACCTGTCCGGGTCGTTGAGCTTCGCTGATCGGTCGGACGAGATAGGCCAGCTTGAGCAGAGTTTCTCTCAAATGAAAGAATGGCTCCTCAGGATGGCTGATTATGCCGAGCAGATAGCCGGACAGAACCTGGCCGTATCGGTCGCGCCCCTGTCGGAACGCGACGTCCTGGGCAAGTCCTTCTCGTCCATGGTTGCCGGGCTTAGGGCGATGACGGACGAACTGCACCGGAAATCGGAAGAACTGTCGCAACAGAACAAGGAACTGGAAAGGCGGGTCCGGGAGCGAACGGCGGGGTTAAGGCGGCAGGCCGAGTTGCTCGAACTGGCTTACGAGGCCGTCCTTGTCCGCGACATGGACGGCAGGATTACCTTCTGGAATGCCAGAGCAGAAGAGCTGTACGGCTGGACAAAAGACGAAGCCATGGGGGGAGTGGTTTACCTGCTTCTCGAGACCCGCTTTCCCGTTCCCTTCGGCGAGCATATGGCGCAACTGACTAACGAAGACCGCTGGGAAGGCGAACTGGCGCATACGACGAAGGACGGCCGGGAGATTATCGTGCTCAGCCGTCAGTCCCTCCAAAGGGACGATGCGGGCAACGCTTTAGCCGTTCTTGAGATCAACCTCGATATTACGGCGGAGAAGCAAGCAGCCGAGGAGATAAAGCGGTACGCGTCGCAATTGGAGGCAAGCAACCGGGAGTTGCAGGATTTTGCCTTCGTGGCGTCTCACGATCTCCAGGAACCGCTGCGCAAGATACAGGCTTTCGGAGACCAGCTCAGAATCGATTATGGCGAGCGGCTCGATGCTGAGGGACGCGACTACCTTGAGCGCATGCACAGCGCGGCTGTCCGCATGCAGGCCCTGATCCAGGCCCTGCTCAATTATTCGCGGGTGACGACGAAGGCAAAGCCCTTCTCGTCCACGGACCTTGCATCGGTAGCGCACGACGTTGCGTCCGATCTCGAGGCAAGGACCGCTGAGACCGGAGGAAGGGTGGAGATCGGCGACCTGCAGGAGATAGAAGCCGATCCGACCCAAATGCGACAGCTCATTCAGAACCTCCTCGGGAACGCCCTCAAGTTCCATGGGGATGAAAAGCCGCTCGTGAAGATTTACGGCAGCCCGGCAGGCGACGGGCAATACTCGATCTTCGTCGAAGACAACGGCATAGGCTTCGACGAGAAATACCTCGATCGAATATTCACCCCCTTTCAGCGCCTCCATGCGAGGGGCGTCTACGAAGGGACCGGCATCGGTCTCGCGATATGCCGCAAAATAGTCGATCGCCATGGCGGAAACATTACGGCTAAGAGCGCGCCGGGGAGGGGAACGACCTTTATCGTGACCCTGCCCCTGAGACAATCGAAGGGAGGAACATAAGTGGAAGGGACTTCACTAAAATCAATCACGATTCTCATGGCGGACGACGACCAGGACGACTGCCTGCTCGTGAAGAAGGCATTCAAGGCAAGCAGGCTCGCCAACGACCTTCATTTCGTCGGGGACGGCGAGGAGTTGATGGAATACCTCTACCGCCGGGGCAAGTATGCGGATGCCCCGCGCCCGGGGTTAATCCTGCTCGATCTGAACATGCCCCGGAAGGACGGGCGGGAGGCGCTGAAAGAGATCAAGACGGACGAGGGGCTGAGGGAGATTCCCGTGGTCGTGCTGACTACGTCGAAAGATGAAGAGGACATTCTCCGGAGCTACAACTTGGGGGCCAACTCTTACATCACGAAGCCGGTTACCTTCGAGGGGCTGTGCGACGTGATGAAATCCATCGGCAAGTACTGGTTTGAAATAGTGGAGCTGCCGTGCCTGGCAAAGGATGACGCGGCGGGAGAGAGGACGTGACGTGGAGAGACCGGTCGTAAAGGTCCTCCTTGTCGAGGACGATGAAGACGATTATATTCTGACCCGGAAACTCCTCTCTCAGGTAGCTGCCGTACGGTACGACCTCCAGTGGGCGCCCACCTACGGGAGGGCGTTAGAGATGATGGGCGACGCCCAGCATGACGTGTACGTCATCGATTTCCAGCTCGGCGACCACACCGGCCTGGAGCTCCTGCGAGAAATCAACGGGAAAGGCTCGACGGTCCCGGTGATCTTTCTTACAGGCCACGGAGACTACGAGGTGGACATGGAAGCCATGCGCGCCGGCGCATCCGACTATCTCGTAAAGGGGCGGTTGAGCCCTGCTCTTCTCGAGCGATCGATCCGGTATGCCATCGAGCGTTCGCGTCTCCAACAACAGTTGCGCCAGTCGCATAAGCTCGAGGCCCTGGGGACGTTGGCGGGCGGCATCGCCCATGACTTTAATAACATTCTCGCTGCTATCATCGGTTTCACGGAGCTGCTGCAGGGCGACCTTGCGGAAGGGACCAGAGCAACGCGTTATGCCAACAGGGTCCTGGAAGCAAGCATTCGCGGCAGGGAATTGGTGAAGCAGTTGCTTGCCTTCAGCCGCAAGGGCGAAGAGGAGAGAAAGCCGATCTTTCTGTCGAGCATCGTTGAAGAGACGGTCAAGCTCGTTCGCGCAACGACCCCTTCTACCATCAGCATCAGATACGCCATCCGCAGCGAGTCCGGCCCCGTCCTCGCCGACCCAACCCAGATGCAACGGGTCGTCATGAACCTTTGCACGAACGCAGCCTACGCCATGCGGGAGAAAGGCGGCGTCCTCGAGATCGAGCTGGCCGATTACAGCGTGCCTCCGTCAGGCAACGAAGACCTGAACGCAGGCGTCTACACGAGGCTCACGGTCAGCGATACTGGTACGGGCATTCCTCCCGAAAGTATGGAAAAGGTCTTTGACCCCTTCTTCACCACAAAGAAGTTGGGCGAAGGCACGGGTCTCGGTCTTTCCGTGGTCCACGGAATAGTAAAGCAAACGGGCGGCGCCATCTCCGTCAAGAGCGCCGTGGGCAGAGGCGCCACTTTTACCGTGTGTCTCCCGCAGCTCGCACAGGATGTGCAAATGGAGGCGTCCCGTCGCGAAGCGATACCCACCGGGACGGAGCGAATCCTCTTTGTCGACGATGAAGAGGCGCTTGTGGAGGTGGGAAAAGAGATTCTCGCCGAGCTTGGTTACGAGGTGACGTCCGCTACCAGCAGCACGGAAGCCCTCTCGCTTCTTGAAGCAGATCCCCTTCGTTTCGATCTCCTCGTCACGGATCAGACCATGCCCGATATGACCGGCAGTGAGCTAGCCAAGAAGGCCCTTTCCATCAGATCCGACATGCCCATCATCATGTGCACGGGTTTCAGCCAACTCGTCGACGCCGACAAGGCAAAAGCGGAAGGCATACGAGCCTTTGCGATGAAGCCCCTGACCAAGGCGGAACTCGCCCGCACGGTCAGGGGCGTCCTGGATGGGTAGGGCGGGTTCGGGCGCCCTTTTTGTGCCCCTTTTTGTTTAAGCAAGCGGAATTGCATCCGATAATATCTCCTGGAATGCATGTGCGCCGGGAAGACTGACGGGCTTGTCGCCGTTCATGGGGGCCGCCGGAGGGCCGAAGGGACGCGGCCCCCATGACTTTTACGAAAACAGGGGGGCGAAGTGAAGGGTACGTTTGCAAGACTCAGGTTGTCTCGAAAGCTGATGTTGGGTCCGGCCGTCTCCGCGGCGTTTCTTGTGGTGGTGGGGGCATTCCTCTACGCGGGGGCCTCGCGGATGGTCCTGTTCGCACTCGTCGCGATAACAATGATTGTTTCCCTTGCTATCAACTTCTCCATGGCGAGACTCATTACCTCCACTCTCGACAGGGTGATCAAGGGTGTGAACGTCGTGGCAAAGGGCGACCTTACGAAGCCGATAGGGATCGATTCGGCCGACGAGATTGGCGAGATGACCCTCCAGCTCAATACCTTTGTCGATAACGTCCGAAGGATCATGGTCCATCTGGCGAAGGACAGCGCGCAGATCTCGTCTGCCGCAGGCCAGATGGAGGTGGCTATGCAGCATACGTCAAAGGGATTCGGCGAGACCACGGCACAGATCACTTCCGTGGCGACGGCGTCGGAAGAACTGGCGTCCACTTCTTCGGAGATAGCGCGTAGTTGCGCCGTAGCCGCCCAGAGCTCCAAGCAGTCGAACGACGCGGTGAAGGCCGGCGGCGTTGTGATAGACGAGACCGTAGTCGTGATGAAGGCGATCACCGAAAAGGTGGAAAGTCTCGCGAGCGTCCTGGAGTCCCTGGGGAAAAGGTCGGACCAGGTTGGCCAGGTCGTGGGCCTCATCAACGACATTGCCGATCAGACCAACCTCCTTGCTCTCAACGCGGCCATAGAGGCGGCGAGAGCCGGGGAACAGGGTCGAGGGTTCGCCGTGGTCGCAGACGAGGTGAAGAAGCTCGCTGAAAGGACGGCCGAGGCCACCAGGGACGTCGCGGCGACCATTAAGGCCATGCAGGAGGAAACGAAAGGCGTCGTCGCATCCATCGAAGAGGGCGTCAAAGAGGTAGAGATCGGCACTGAAAAGGCGAGCCGCTCAAAGAATTTTCTTCTCGATGTTTCCCGCCAGATCGGCACGGTGGATGAACAGATAAGTCAGATAGCCCTGGCAGTCGAGCAGGAGAGGGCGGCGACCGCCGAGACATCCCGCAGCATCCAGCAGATATCGCTCGTCGTCAACGACACTTCGGTCAAGGTCGCCGAGGCAGCCCCCGCGGCAGCCGGGGTAGCCGCGGTAGCGAAGGCCGTGGAGCAGATGATCACACAGTTCAGACTGAGTTGATGAAGGGCTTTCAGCAGAAGGCGAAGAAGCGGTATAGTCTGTTTTTCTTTACATGGTCTGGGTAACCCGAAAGCCAACCCCGGATCATCTCCATCGTGAGCGGACGCCTTCGATTGAGGACTTCGGCAACGGATGTCCGCCGGATGCTAGTTCTTAGGCGTCATTGGCGTAAGTTGGAACATACTGCCGTCATCGAGCATCAGGATTCCACTCTTCTTGGCCATGGACAACCTGTTGCCCGTCTGCCAGTTCATGTAGAACATGCCGATAATGCAGCCGATCATCAGCGTGACGAGAAAGTAGAAGAGCAGCTTGTGCACCATTCTCTTCGTTATTTGCTTCTCCTCCCCTGCAAAAATCTCCGTTTTCAGTCTCTCGACAAGCTCATGGGACTGCATTACGCTGGCTATGGCAGCGCTGTTTTCTCCCGCTGGCTCCATAATCCCCTCCTCTGAAGTTCAATGTGGTACAGTCTCAATACCTCTCTGGCCTGTTCCCGGGCCTCCTTCTTGTCCTTCCCTCCCTTGTAGCGCGCAAGGGCTTCGAGCGTGTCTCCCCTCGACAACGAGAGCTTGTCTCGAAGGACTTCGGCCCCTTCCAGAATATTCACCGATGAAAACTCGGAAAATCGCTTCGTCTGGGCCTCCCCTTTGTACCCCCTCCTGCTCACCGCGTCCTTTCTGAACCGTGACTCCGTATGGAACAGACAGACGAGGAGCACGGGGTCGACAGATGTTACTCCGGAAGCAGACCTGATCCATCGGTTGAGTGAAGGCAGTCTCTCCTTCGGCGCCTGCAGATCGATGAGCGTTTCTTCCACGAGATCCTTTTGGACTGCCGGCATCACGATCGAGAACATTCTTTCATTTCTGCTATTCGCATAGAGAAGGCCGGAAATGCACAAGACGATCAGGATGAACTTTAGCCCTATTGCCAGGTAGTTGGTCACCGCGAGCCTCTCCTTTCCCTGCATGAGGAAGGTTGCCCTGGCGGCTCGGCTGTCTCGTCGAAGATACTCTCAGTTGCCTAAACTTAAGATCCTTAGCTTTCCGTCCCATCCTGCCGGATGGTTTGGCTTTTTCAGGGTGGCACTATTGTTACACAACGTTAGACGTATGTCAAGTGAAAAAGGGACTGGAACCAGGAGACATTAAGTCTTCCCCCTTGAGGGAGGAGACTTGCGTAAGACGTAGAGCCGGGTCGACCACGACTGGTCTGCCGGATCGGGTGGGCGGCGACTTGTTCGGAGTCGGCAGGTTTGGATGCCGCGCGAGTCGTGTTGACCGGAGGCGTACTGATCGTACGTCGGAGGTCACGCGACGAGCCCGGCGCCAAAGATGCCGACTCCGAACAAGTCGCGGTCCGCGCTTAATACAGGAAGACGGGCTTGCCCAGCATGTTGCGGACTTTGGGGCGATAATTCTCTGAGTCGTAGAGCGCTGTCACGTCGACGTGTTTCTTCGCCGCCGTCACCAGCTCTATCGGGACGGTCGTATAAATCCCCTGCTGGAGCGCCACCATGCGGCCTGTGTAGCCTAGGGCGACCTGGTTGAGCGCCAGGTTGCCGTAGGAGACGGCCACCATCCGGTCGAGCGAGTCGGGGGCGCCCGAGCGCATGATGTAGGCGAGCTGTTGATAGATCACGTCAATGCCTGTCCGCTTCTTGATCTGTTCCGCCACGACCGACCCGATGCCGCCAAGTTTCTTGTGGCCGTAGGCGTCCGCTTCTCCGCTCTCCAGAATTTCGCCCCCTTTGAAGTAGGCGCCTTCCGAAATAGTGAGAATAGCGTAGTTGGAGGGGTTATGCGCCCGGTCCTCGGAAAGGAGGCGGGCGAGCCGGTCGATATCGAAAGGAACCTCGGATATGACCGCCCGGTCGACGTCGGCAAGGTATGCGGCAAAAAGCGAGGTTTCTCCGGAATTCCTCCCGAAGAGCTCTACCACCCCGATGCGCTCGTGAGAACCGGCAGTGGTGCGCAGGGCGTGTATGGCGTCTACCGAGCGGGTCACTGCCGTGGAAAAGCCGATGCAGAAATCGGTCCCGAAGACGTCGTTGTCCATGGTCTTGGGGATGGCCACCACCTGAAAACCCTCCTGATGGAGGCGGCGGGCGAAGCTGAGGGTATCGTCGCCGCCGATGGGTATGATTGCCTCCATTTCCATGGTCTCGAGCACGCGAAGGATATGGCGCGTGCAATCAATCGTCCCCTTGCTCGTTTCCTGCCTGTCTTCCTGCCGCACAAAATCGGGGACCTGACTTGGCGCGACGTTGCTCGGGTTCGTGCGGGACGTGTGGAGGATGGTGCCGCCGGTTCGGTCGATGGTTCGCACATTTTCCAGCGTCAGGTCCATCGTGCATTCGGCTATGCTCCTGAGATCGTCAGGGTTGACGCACAAGAGGCCCTGCCATCCCCTCCGGATTCCCACGATGCGGATATCATGGCTGTCGGCCTGGGATACGACCGCCTTGATCGCTACATTGAGGCCGGGGACGTCGCCGCCGCCCGTCAATATGCCCACTTTTCGTTTTTCGGCCAATATTCTTCCTCCCGACATAGTCGAAATGCTTATCAATAACGTATGCTGGGGCCTATTTCTTGTCAAGGTTTCGCGCTCCGGCGCAATAAGCTTCGCCGCCGCCCCGATTCTCTCCCTCACCCCGCCGGGGAGAGGGGACAACTATGTGGGATGACAAAGGTAATCCCCTCCCCCTGAGGGGGGAGGGTGGGGGTGGAGGTGAAAGCGCCGCGAGGCGGCGCTTTTTTCACGGCTTCAATCTTCCCGGTTCACCTGAGGGGCTGAAAGGAATCGATGATAGCCTCGAAGAGGCCCTCGTTTTCCTGCGCCTTTTTGGCGGGCATGCTGAGACCGATGACGTAGAAGCCGGTTCGTGCCGGAACGACGGCGAACTTCTCCGTCAGGGTTATTTTCCTGGTGAGAAAGAGAATCTTCCCGGCGGGCGCCGAGATGCGCCGTTCTACCGTTGTTGCCGGCCTGCCGGCGACGGTGGCGGGCGCCGAGTGCGGCCCGGGCGTCTGGCCGGGGCGCACCTTTTCCATCAGGTCTTGCATGGTCTTCGTCGCCATGATGCTCCGGTAGGTTTTTGCCGCCCATGTCGCCAGGGAAGGCTCTTCTTTTGGCGGCTCTTCCTTTTTCACGAGCGTCTCAATGTATTGTTCGGCCGTCCGGATGCCATCTTCGCCCTCCGGGCCGTGAAACTCCACGAGAACCCTCACGCCCGACCGGTCTTCGGGAGAGGTTTGATATGCAGCGACTCCATAGATTTTTTGGGCTTCCTCAGGGTCCCGGACTTTTACCCATTCCTGGGGGAGTGCACAGGAGAAGAGGTTTTCGGCCACGTAAGGCTCCAGGCGATGCCCTGCAGCCTCCACGATCGTGGGACGGGCGGGCGCGGCGTAGATGGCGAGGCGGGTTTCGGCCACGTTGTGCGCCTCATCGGTAAAGTACTGTTTTTGCCTGGTGGCAATGACGCTCTCGCCCGGAGAGACCGCTTCGAACCACGCGAGAACTGCTTTCCCCCTGGGGACGACCGTTTGGCCTCCTATCCTTTCCGGTTTCGGCGGCATGCTGAACTCGTGCGTCTTGACCAGGCTCCTCCCTTCCACGACCGCATCGTAGAAAGGGCCGCTTTTTGTTTCTTCCACGCCGAGATTGACGGCAAAGGCATCTCCTGCCGGCACTCTGTTGTCCGGGTAGTAGTGGAGGATGATTTCTTTGGCCCAGATAGCGCCTCTGATGTCTACCGCCTCTATCCGTACCGTGTTCGATCCCGGTTTCAGCTTTTCCGCTGCCGGTATGCTTCCTTCCAGGATCTCCTCCATGTCGGCGGGAGCCGTCGCATTCGACGCGACCGGCTCGCCGTTGATCGTCGTTTTGACGCTCTCCTTGACAAGGTAGCAGCCAAGCCAACGAAGGCTCTCCGGCGCTTTGCCGAAAACGGCCTCATCACCGTAGAGGCCCATAAATTCTATTTGACCGGACGGCTCATAGTCGACGGGAATGCGCTTGACGAATCCGGCGTAGAGGATGGCAATAGTCTTTGGACCCGGCTTCGGTCCGAGCCGGATGCCCAGGGTCCTGTAAGCGTACGCCTTCTTGCCCTCGTATCCCATGGAAGAGTCCATGATAGAACAGGCTGCTTCTTTGTCGTCTACCTTGACCCGCAGGGAGGTCCTTTTCGATCTCGCCTTTTTGGCGATTTGGACCGCTCGTCGCGCCTCGACGCCTACTTCCACTTTGACGATGCCCCACTCGTGCTCGCTGATCTCCTGACCCGGCGCCAGGTTGCGCACCACGAGTTGCACCGAAGCGCGACCTTTTTGCGAACGGTCCGCCGCCGACGAATTGTCGCATTGGAAAAGAATAGCCGTCGCGGCGACGCATGCCAGAATGAGGAGCTTGACACTTGTGCGCTTCATGAAGACCCCCTTTGTTCTGTAGAAATGGTAGTCGCTGCCTCAAGGGCAGTCTCTCGCTCAAGGGAGGACCGTGACGCGGGCGGCAGACGCCGCCTCACCCGCCGGCCGCTTGCTTCACGGGCAGCCCCAATTCCTGGGCTTTGCGCGCCTCTTCATAGGCTTCGAGCACTTTTGTCTCTATCTTCCTCCTTGTCTCCCGGTTTAGGGGATGGGCGATGTCCTTGTGAGCTCCATCTTTCATCTTTTTGCTCGGCATCGCGACGATGAGCCTATCGCCCATTTCGATCACCTTGAGATCCCTGACGATAAAGACCTCGTCAAGGACGATGGAGGCGTAGGCCAGAACGTGTTCTTCTTCCGCCAGGTACATCCGAACCTCTGTGATTTCCATATTCTCCTCGCGGTAGAGTTCTTTAATAAGGTCAAGGTTTCGCAGAACGATGCGTATGAAACCTTTCCATCGATGTAAGCCTTTCGGGCGCCCCTAAACGCACACCCCGGCTATTTCCGCACACCCTTTGTCAATCATTTTGCTGGTTCTTCAGGTGTTTCCCGATGACCTTCGGTCTTTTCCCGAAGGCATCAGCAGGTTATAGTGCAGGTTTCATACCGTGGAAGAAGAATAAGGGGAAGGCGCGAGCCGGGGCGAAGAACCAGCCGGAGAGTCAGACGGGGTCTGAATCTTGCGGCGCAGCCGCTGGTTCTTCCGGGGGTTCCTTTTTCTCGAGCAGCCCGTACTTGGTGAGCAGCTTTCTGATTTGCACGCGGTTAAAACCGTTCTTCTGGGGCGCTGCGTTCAGGGGAACAGGCCTGAGGCCGTCCCCGAAGTCGAGATACGCGACGGCAGGTCTCGGCACGGCGAAGATTCTGTTTTTTTCCGGTACGGGCAGTAAAAGATACTGTTCCGCCGTCATGGCGCCCGGAACGTTTTCCGAAATCAGGCCGGCGGCATGAACGCCGTAGCGCCGGAGATGGACGAGATAACTTTTTAACTTACGGCCGTATTCCTCCGGGCTCAGACGCGCGGCGACGTATTCCCGGGCGTCGTCCTCGATTTGCCTGAACCGTTTCTTGAACCGTTCGTCTCTCCTGACCAGCTCCCAGAACCAACCCTCAACGGGGAGTTGGTCGAAAAAGCGGGATGCCTGCTCCGGCTGACTCAAGACCGGCCCCTCTTCCTTCTTTTGCTCCCGACTCATATTTTCCTTCTTGATGCCGTCCGCGCCGTTTGCGCCTTGCTTTTAGGGCGATGCTATTCATTGTAACAAGAGAACCGTATAAAAAGAAAGAACATTTTTGCCCCGTGTGAACGCTCGACAGATGCTGAAAATCACCAAAAAACCTGCTATACTAGGACCAATTTTCAAGGCGGGTCAAGACAGGAGGGGGGACACTCCTCCGAAAGCAATTGACGGCGAGAGGAATGTCCCCCCAACCTCTATCCGCCTTGTTTTGTGAGCGAGAAGCATCGTGTATCAGTTTCCCGAAAAAGGTTTTGTCTATATCACGGGGAAAATCGAGTCGTTTATCTCCTTTTTCCTCTCCCTCATCAGGGAGAGGAGAGTCGTCTTTTTCTACGAAAGCGAGGATGAAGCGCTCCTTCTCCAGGAGGAGGTGCAATTCTTCTCCGGGAAAGAAGTGGCTTATTTCCCGATGTACAGCCACAGGATTTTCCAGAAGGAAGACGAGGCGAAGCGGATGAGCTTTCTCTATCGCCTCCTCGATGAGAAGGATTTCATCGGTCTTTTCCCCGTCGCGGCGGTTGGGCACAAGCTTCTCAAGCCCGCAAAGCTGGCGGAAAAGTCTTTTCAGGTGGAGTTCGGCCAGACAT
Source organism: uncultured delta proteobacterium (assembly GCA_963816715.1). GTDB lineage: Bacteria > Desulfobacterota > Syntrophorhabdia > Syntrophorhabdales > WCHB1-27 > BOG-1155. The sequence continues at coordinate 365,377 of CAWFMJ010000033.1, read as the reverse complement.
TGTTTCAGGAAGACCTCGTCCAGTACCTCGCCTCGTCGGGATACGAGTCTTCGTCGCTTGTCAGGGAGCAGGGCGAGTTTGCGAAGAGAGGGGCGATCGTCGACGTCTTCCCGCCATCCCTGCCCCAACCGGTGAGGATCGAGTTTTTCGGCGATCAGGTCTATTCCCTCAGGTTTTTCGATCCTTCAAGCCAACGATCGCGCAATGAGATCGAGCGGGCGGCGTTGATCCCGGCGGGGCTTGCGCCGGACCGGGGGACTACTCTTGTCGACTATTTCCCGGAAGGGTCGGTGGCGGTGCACAAAGGTCTCGACGCGCTCTGCCGCCAGATCGAAGAACCCGAAAAGGCTGAAGCGCTGCGGGAGAAATTGGTTTCTTTCCTCAACATCGATGTATCGGGCGTCAGGGGCGAGGAAGAGGGTCTTGCCTTGGAAGCCGCGTCGAACCAGGACTTGCGAGAGCTCTTCGCAACAAGGAAAGGCGAGGTGTTCAAGGCGTTGGCGGAGAAACTGGAAACTGAATGGTCTGCCAGGCCCTTTGTCTATTTCTTTGCCTCCGTGCGACACCAGGCCGAGAGACTCCGGGATATCCTGCGGAACTACGGCGTCTCCCTGCCGATCGTCTCAGAGATGTCGATCGACGGCAAGAAGAAAGAGTGGGCCGTCGTCGTGGGACCCTTGCGAAGGGGCTTCAGAACGGACGACATCATCGTGCTCACCGAAGAAGATATCGTGGGTCCGAAGAAGCGAAGCGTGAAGCATAAATGGGAAGGGACCGACGAATTTCTCAACTCCTTCAAAGACCTTTCTATAGGCGACTACATCGTCCACGTGGAGAACGGCATCGGCGTCTACCAGGGCATCAAGAAGCTCAAGGTGGACGGGAGCGAAAAGGATTTCCTCCTCATTGAGTACCAGGATGAAGATAGGCTCTACGTGCCCGTCGATTCCCTGGAACTGGTGCAGAAGTACGTGGGCGGCGAGAAGGTGAAGCCGAAGATCGACAGGCTCGGCGCCGGCTACTGGAAGAACGTCAAGAGCAAGGTCAAGAAATACGTGGAGGACATCGCCAAAGAGCTGATACAGTTCTATGCGGAGCGGCAATTGGCGAAGGGATACGCCTTTCCGCCGAACGACGAGCTTTTCAGGGAGATGGAAGAACGCTTCGAGTACGAGGAGACGGAGGGCCAACAGCGGGTCATCGCCGAGGTGCTCGGCGACATGATGCAGGAGCGGCCCATGGACCGGGTCGTCTGCGGCGACGTGGGCTTCGGAAAGACAGAGGTGGCGATCCGCTCGGTCTTCAAGGCCATAATCGACAACAAACAGGCGGCCCTCCTCGTGCCCACCACCATATTGGCCCAGCAGCACTATAAGACCTTCTCGGAACGATTCCGCGACTACCCGGTAAACGTGGAGATGCTGAGCCGGTTCCGGTCGAAGGAAGAACAGGCGGTCACCGTGGAGCGGCTGAAAAAAGGAACCGTCGATCTGGTGGTAGGCACACACCGCCTCCTGCAAAAGGACGTGGAATTCAAAGACCTGGGCCTGCTCATCGTCGACGAGGAACACCGGTTCGGGGTGAAGCACAAGGAAAAACTCAAATTCCTCAAGAAGGACATCGATGTGCTCACCTTGAGCGCCACCCCTATTCCGAGGACGCTTCACATGGCGGTGAGCGGCATAAAGGACCTTTCCATCATCAACACGCCTCCTCTTGACCGGCTGGCCGTAAAGACCCAGGTGGTCAAATTCAACGAAGGATTGATCAAAAGAGCCGTGGCCGACGAGCTGAAGCGGGGCGGACAGATCTTTTTCGTTCACAACGTCATCTACAATATCGGCATTGTCCATGAACAGCTCAAGAGGATGCTCCCCGACGTGCGGATGGCGGTAGCCCACGGAAAGATGAACGAAAAGGAGCTTGAGCGGATCATGCTGGGCTTCATCGCAGGAGCTTACGACCTGCTCCTCTCGACCAACATCATCGAATCGGGGCTCGATATCTCGAACGTGAACACCATTTTCATCAATAATGCCCACCGGTTCGGGCTGGCCGATCTCTATCAGCTCCGGGGCAGGGTGGGCAGGAGCACGAAGCAGAGTTACGCCTACCTGCTCGTGCCGAAGGAAGAGACCCTGACGAGGGACTCGCTGGCGCGGCTGAAGATCCTGGAGGAGCTGACCGAGCTTGGATCGGGTCTCAAGGTGGCCAACTACGATCTGGAGATACGCGGCGCCGGCAACCTTCTGGGCAAGGAGCAATCGGGCCACATTAATCTCGTCGGGTTTGAGCTCTACTGTCGTATGCTGGAAGAGGCGGTGAAGGAACTGAAGGACGACGGCGTTCGGGAGGAGGAGCAGACGACGGAGATCAATCTTCCTTTGAGCGCTTTTATTCCGGACTCCTACATCGGCGACGAAACGAACAAGCTTCTCACGTACAAGCGGCTCTCGAAGATCAAAACCGACCAGGAACTTGCGGATATGGAAGAGGAGCTGAAGGACCGTTACGGCCCCATTCCGACCCCGCTCGCCAACCTGCTTCAAGCAATAAGTCTCAAGATCCTCCTTTCGGGTTTGAAGATGAAGCGTCTCGAATGCTCGGGAAAACAGATCATCATGCACGTGGGCGAGAAGACGCCCCTGGACATGAAAAAGGTCCTCAAAATGGTCAAAGAGGGCAAGGAGCGGATCAAGCTTTTGCCCGACGGGAGGATCGTCGTTCAGAACGACCACAGGCCGGAAGATATCGTCGCTACGGCAAAAAATGTATTGCTGGAGCTTATGGCGGTATGATATAAGACAACCTATGAGGTGACCATGAAAAAATGTTTGATTTTTCTCTTTCTTCTTTTGCCGTTGTTAGGTTGTACCAAGAAGCATGACGACAAAATTCTCGCGACGATCGACGGCGACAAGATCACGATGGCGGAGTTCAATGCCGAGCTGGACAAGATCCCTATGAACATGAAAATGCTCGTGGCGAGCCAGAGCGGGAAGAAGAATTTCCTTGACCGGCTGATCAAGCAGAAGTTGATCCTGCGAGAAGCAAAAAAGGAGAATATCGAGAAGGATAAAGAGTTTCAGGATAGGCTTGCCGAGTTCAAGAACCAGTTGATCATGCAGACGCTGCTCACCAAGAAGCTCACGTCGGCAGGCTCGAACTTCTCCGATGAGGAGTTGCAGAAGTATTACGACGCTCACAAAGAAGAGTTCAAGAAAGACAGCGAAATACAGACGAGACAGATCGTCGTGAAGACCGAGCAGGAAGCGAAAGAACTCCAGGCGAGGATTGCAAAAGGGGAAGACTTCGCCGAGTTGGCGAAGAAGTACTCCCTCGATCCGAGCGCGAAGGTGAATGGCGGCGACATAGGCTACCATGGAAAGGGTCAACTGATCCCCGAATATGAAGCAGCGGCCTTCAAGCTTACCAAGGTCGGACAGGTTGCCGGGCCGGTACAGACCCGCGTGGGCTTTCATCTCATCAAGCTCGAAGGAGTGAGACCGCCTCAGTACGCGGCTTTCCCCGAGGTAAAATCATTCATCAAACAAAAGCTGATGCAGGAAAAGCAGACCGAAATGGTCGAAAAATATATCGATGACCTGAGGAAAGGCGCGAAGGTCAGCGTGAATGACAGCCTCCTGGCAGAGGAAGGAAAACCGGCGGAAGCGCCCGTTGCGGCCGCTCCCACGGCTCAGGAAAAACCGCAGGCGGCGCCGGAAGCAGCGCCGGATGCGCCCGCAAAAGCGGCGCCTGCGCCGGAGGCCGCAAAATGAGACGCGTCATTCCCGTCCTCGCGGCAGCCTTGGTGACGCTTGTGCCTTTTGTTTCCCGGGCGGAAGTGACGGACCGGATAGTAGCAGTCGTGAACGACGAGATCGTGACCTTGCGGGAAGTGCAAAAGTACGTAAAGGTCGAAAAGCGGAGCCCCTATGCCTCGATGAATGAGTACACGAACAGCGAAGAGATCAGGGATAAGCTCGACTCTTTCATTGAGAACCTGCTCCTTGGCCAACAGGCCCAGAAGATGAAAATAGAGGTGACGGACAGGGAAGTGCAGGACACGATCGACAACATCAAGAAGACAAACCTCATTACGGACGCCGAGCTGCGACAGCAGCTCAAGAAAGACAACATCGACTACGACGAGTTTCGGGACGGCATAAAGAAAAGCATCATCAGGCAAAAAGTTGTCGGAAGGGCCGTGACCCTCGAGGTGAGTATCAGCGAGAAGACCCTGGAGGACTACTACCAGGCCCATAAGGGCGACTACGTGCGGGAGGAATACCACCTTCAGCACATCTTTATTTCATCCCAGAGAGCGGACGGCAACAAGAGGGCGCAGCAGGCGCTTCAGGCGCTGCAGGATGGAACATCCTTCGAGGAAGCGGCCAAGGAATTTTCTGACGATGCATCGAACGCGTCGGGCGGAGACATGGGCTTTGTATCGAAAGACGAGCTTATACCCGAGTTGCGGGAGGCGATCAAGCTTCTCATTCCGGGGACCAACAGCGGCGTCGTCCGCACCTCTTTTGGCTATCACATAATGAAGCTGATCGAAACAAGGAGGGGCGAAACAGCCCCTTACGAGTCCATAAAAGAGAACATCAGGAACAGGCTTTTTCAGATCGAGTCGGAAAAGATGTACAGGTCTTACATCGCCAAGCTGAGAGCCGCTTCATTCATTGAGGTCAAGATCTGAAAAGAATCGCGATAACGATGGGCGACCCCGCCGGCATCGGCGGGGAGCTCATTCTCAAAGCCCTCGAAAAACTCGCCGCGAGAAGCATCCCCGTGATCGTCGGTGATTCCACTGTCCTCAAGGGCGCCCGACATCTCTTTAATGGCGCAACGCCAAAGATAAGACCCCTGGGACAGGCGAAGCGCGGCGAGGCAGAGCTGGTGGACGTGGGGGCCGTCAAAGGGAAAGTCTCCTTCGGAAAGAGCGATGCGGCTTGCGGCGCCGCATCGTACCGGTATCTGCAAGAGGTCTTGAAGCTCATCTTCTCCGGAAGGGTCTCCGCCGTTGTCACCTGCCCCATCAGCAAGAAATCGATCCGGGCGGCGGGTGCGCCTTTTCCCGGCCATACCGAGCTTTTCGCCCACTACGCAGGCGTTTCCGATTTCGTGATGATGATGCAGAACCGGCGCTTGCGGGTTTGTCTGGTTACCATCCATATTCCTCTGAGGGATGTGCCCGCTCTCGTGACGCCCGAACGGGTTTTTGGGTGCATCGCCCTCACCCATAGGGCGCTGAAGATTGATTTCGGGATCCAATCGCCTCGGATAAAGGTTTGCGGGCTCAACCCCCATGCAGGAGAGCAGGGCGTCATAGGCGACGAAGAATGGGCGATAACGGAGGCTGTCAATAGAGCGAAGGCGGCCCGCATGGCCGTCGAGGGCCCGATCCCCGCCGATTCCCTATTTCACGCGCCGGATTGCGATGCCTGCGTCGCCATGTATCACGATCAGGGACTCATTCCCGTCAAGACCATCGATTTCCCCGGAACGGTCAACATTACCCTCGGCCTGCCTTTCGTGAGGACCTCGGTCGGACACGGGACCGGCTTCGACATTGCCGGGAAAGGCGTCGCCGACCCGACGAGCCTCATTGAGGCATACAGGGTCGCGGAGTTTATGGCGGACATGCGAGCGCGAACCGGCAGGAGACCACCCGGGTGACCGGGCAGCAAGACGGTCTGATCGCCATTTTTCGGGCTGTCGTCGAGGCAGCCGATGCTTACCATGCCGTCGCCCGCTACGGCGACGAGATCCTGTCCGCCTACCGCGAAGGACATCGCAGAAGACTCTACGTATTCGGCTTTGGCAAGGCTGTCTCCTCCATGTTGCAGGCGGTGGGCGACAGGATGGGCGATCTCGTCACGGGCGGGGTCGCCATCGCAAAGCGCGGCTCCCCCGCAAAAAGCCAAAAAACCCCAAATGTCGCCACCTACGAGGCGGGACACCCCTTGCCGGACGAGGGAGGCGTGCGGGCCACTCTGGAAGCGATCAGACTTACGGGGACCTTCGATGACGAGACCCTTCTCGTCTGCCTCATATCGGGCGGCGGCTCGGCGCTTTTTGTCGCGCCGTACACCGGCATTTCACTGAAAGAGAAACAGGAAGCCGTCGAATTACTGCTCAAGGCGGGCGCCGACATCGGTGAGCTGAACGTTGTGAGGAAGCATATATCCCTCGTGAAGGGAGGACGCCTCGCGCGACTGGCGTCTCCCGCGACCATCGTGTCGCTCGTCCTCTCTGACGTTATCGGCGACCCCCTCGATGTCATTGCCTCGGGACCAACTTCGCCGGACGGATCGACCTATGGCGATGCCCTGGAGGTGATCAGGAAATTCCGCCTTGCCCGCTGGGTCAGTCCCGGCCTTTTGCACCTCCTCAAAGAAGGCGCCGCCGGAAATATTCCTGAAACGCCGAAAGAAGGCGATCCTGTTTTTCAGAGGGTGAAGAACAGGATCGTCGGGAACAACAGGAGCGCAATTGAGGCGGGAAGACTGAAAGCCGTCCAAATGGGCTTTGAAACCAGGCTCCTTTCGACGGAAGTCCGGGGGGAGGCGAGGGCGGCAGGCCGTTGGCTTGCAGCAAAGGCGAAAGAGGCCAAAGCGTTTCATTCAGGCACGCCTTTTTGTCTGATCTCCGGAGGCGAGACAACGGTGACGGTGCGGGGGCCGGGACTGGGTGGGCGCAACATGGAGCTGGCCCTTGCTTTTGCCCTGGAGGTGGAGGGCGAGGAGGGGGTGGCGCTGCTGTCGGCGGGGACGGACGGCACGGATGGCCCGACGGAGGCGGCGGGAGCGGTGGTGGATGGGGGGACGGCGGCGAGGGCGAGGCAAGCGGGGGTGGATCCGGAGGCGTATCTGGAGAATAACGATTCGTATCATTTCTTCGAAAGGGTGGGGGGACTTTTCTCACCAGGTCCGACGGGAACAAACGTTATGGACGTCCAAATCGCCTTCATTTTGTAGTTCCTTCCATTTTCTCTCCTTCTTGCTCCTTATTTGCCTTGTTGGGTCGGATGGCCGGCCTTTCGGCGCCAAGCACAACCATGATTGGCGCCGGAAGTGGGTTACGGGGAAGCACAGTCTGTGGGCCTGACGAATGTTTACTGGTTGCCCCTCCTTACTCGCATAAGCTTCATTGCCCTCCAGTTGCCAAACCTACCCGGAACAAGGTGTGTTTTCTTTTATCCCACATAGGTCGGGACCGGATGAGGGGGAGCGTCCCCTGAAAGCGCGTTGCGGGAGCGAGCCGACCGCGGAACACATCGGGTGAAAACGCCACCGCGCTGTTTCTCTCGGGCGGAACGAGCGGAGCACAGCGCTGGAAGGGGATGCTCCCCCTCATCCGGTCCCGACCGGGCGTGTGAAGTGACGGTAAGGGGCTGGAGATTTAGGAAGGACAGTACGGATGGGTCTTGCAGTTGACGATAAGGAAGGGCTTGGGAGGGGATGTTCCTCATGTCCGGTCAGGACCGGACATGAGGAGAGGCAGATACAAAGGGGGAAATGGCGGCGGGGGAGATGGTGCGGCTTTGGGGTGGGGAAGGGTGGTGGATAGCTTCTGGCGAAGCTATCCACCCTCTGTTTTACTGGTTTGAGGCGGCGATTGGCGTTGACTGGCCTTCTGCTGCTTTGGTCAGGGCGAGTTCGTCGGTTGAGAAGAGTTTGTCGATATCGAGGAGCATGACGAACCGGTCTTCTCTTTTGCCCATGCCCTTGATGAACTCGGTGTCGAGGTGTGCGCCTATTCTCGGCGGCGCTTCTATTTGCTCCGGCTCCAGCTCGAAGACCTCCTGCACTGAGTCGACGAGGGCGCCGATCACCGTGTTCTCGTCTTCAAAGAGGACCTCCATGACGACGACGCAGGTGTTGACCGTCTTCTCGGTCGCGCTGAGGCCGAACTTGAGCCCCATGTCCAGAACGGGAACGACGTTGCCCCTCAGGTTGATGACGCCCCGCATATAGTCGGGCATTCCCGGCACTCTCGTTACCCTGGTGAACTCCAGTATCTCTCTCACGTGCGACACGTCGATTCCAAAGACCTCGTCGCCGAGCTGGAACGTAAGGTATTGTTTGGTCTCGGTAATTGAAGCGATGCTCATGGCAACCCCCTAAAGCCTCTCGAATTCACTGTCGAGCGTGTCTTTTCCGTGCCCCAAATCGAGCATCATCCCGGCGTGGAGTTTGCCGTGCTGGGCAGCGGCCATCCGGGTCTTAGGGGAGGAGGTTGCCGCTTTGGGCGAATTCACGGTCGATGCTCTTCTCTTCATGCCGTTTTTGTCGTCTATGTTGAAGAAGCTGATGGTCTCATAGAGCTGCTCGGCCTGACTCGACAGCTCTTCGCAGGTGGAAGACATCTCTTCGGTAGCCGACGCATTCTGCTGTATCACCTGATCGAGCTGTTGGATGGCCTTGTTGATCTGTTCGGCGCCAGAGTTCTGCTCGCCGCTCGCCGCGTTAATCTCGCTCACGAGATCGGCGGTCTTCTTGATGTCGGGAACTATTTTTGCCAGTAATTCACCGGCCCTCTCAGCTACATGCACGCTGCTTGCCGAAAGGCTGTTAATCTCGCCCGCGGCGATCTGGCTCCTTTCCGCAAGTTTTCTAACCTCGCTCGCTACCACGGCGAACCCTTTGCCGTGCTCGCCCGCCCGGGCTGCCTCGATTGCGGCATTGAGGGCAAGAAGGTTGGTCTGTCGCGCAATTTCTTCTATGATTGAGATCTTGCTGGCGATCTGTCTCATGGCCTCAACAGTCTCTACCACCGCTTTGCCGCCTTCTTCCGTGTCCTGCGCTGCCTGCAGGGCGATCTTTTCCGTCTGCTGCGCATTGTCGGCATTTTGGCGGATGTTCGAGACCATCTGTTCCATGGAGGAGGAGACTTCTTCTGCGGAAGCCGCCTGCTCGGTCGCCCCCTGGGACATCTCTTCCGTCGTGCTCGAAACCTGCTGGCTCCCGGTGGTGACATTGCCCGCGGCAGACTGAACCTCGCCGACGACGTCTCTCAGCTTTTCCACCATGGCATTGAGCGCTTGAGCGAGCATGCCCGTTTCATCTTTTCTGTCTATGTCGATATTCCCCGTGAGGTCGCCCCGAGCCACGGCCTGGGCGAAGTCGACGCCCTTGTTCAGGGGAACGCTGATGAGGCGGGAAATGAAGAAACCGAAGAACATGCCGAGGGCGACGCCGGCAGCGATGAGGCCGATCATGAGCGCCCTGCTGGAGCTGTAGGTGTGCGCGGTCTGAAGCGACTCGTCCTTTGCGTTTTCTTCCTTAAGCGCCGTCGCCTGGCCCATCGCCTCTTCGAGCGCGTCAATTTTCTCGCGGGCAACGCCCATGGAAAGATTGATAGATTCCTTCTTGTCCGTCAGCTTCTCCTTGACGGCAACATCGAGCACGTTTCTCCTTACCTTATTGTACTCCTCCCAGGCGCGCTCAATCTTTGCCATCGCTTCCTTTCCCTTCTCGGTATAGAAAAGACTCTTCGCCGCTTTCAGGTTCTCCAGGAACTCCCCCTCAAGCTTGTTCTCCCGGTCCACATATCTCTGCCTCTCCTCCTGGTTTACCGAGAGGATCACGTTTTTCTCCGCCCTGGCGATTTCGATGAGCTTGACGTTTGCCGTCTTAATGTAAGCGAGGCCGAGAAGCTCCTTTTGGTACATCCTGTCGGCTGCCTCGTTCATGGTCGCCATGTTTGTCACGCCCATAATTCCCACGAAAGCCGTAATGGCGCAGACGGCGACAAAAGCCAGAATCAGCTTGGCGCCGACTTTCAGATCGTAGAACCATTTCATGTGCTAATCCTCCGTTTCAGGAATTTGAGAGATTGCGACGAGGCGACCTCTTTGGGTATGTTGTCGGTTTGGAACGGCGGAACTAAAGTGCCAGGAATATACAACGTGTATAGAACTAGTCTAGAGGTTTTCTCTATAGCGGTGTTTTGCAAAAGCGAGGGGAAATGGCTGTTGAGGCGGCTTAAAGGCGGACAGCCAATGCGGTCCTTCGCACATTGACTGTCCGCCTGCCGTCCTATCGATTCGAGACCGCGTTCGTCGTCTCTTCCTGTGCCGGCTTCGTCAGGGCCAGTTCATCGTTCGAGAAGACTCTGTCTGCATCGAGCAGGATGACGAACTGCTCGTCCTTCTTGCCCATGCCCTTGATAAACTCGGTGTCGAGCTGCGCGCCTATTCTCGGCGGCGCCTCTATCTGCTGCGGCTCCAGCTCGAACACCTCCTGCACTGAGTCGACGAGGGCGCCGATCACCGTGTTCTCGTCTTCAAAGAGGACCTCCATGACGACGACGCAGGTGTTGACCGTCTTCTCGGTCGCGCTCAGGCCGAACTTGAGCCCCATGTCCAGAACGGGAACGACGTTGCCCCTCAGGTTGATGACGCCCCGCATATAGTCGGGCATTCCCGGCACTCTCGTTACCCTGGTGAACTCCAGTATCTCTCTCACGTGCGACACGTCGATTCCAAAGACCTCGTCGCCGAGCTGGAACGTAAGGTATTGTTTGGTCTCGGTAATTGAAGCGATGCTCATGGCAACCCTCCTTTACATTGTTTCGAATTCGCCGTCGAGAGCGTCTGTTCGATTCCCCATGGTCAAAGCAACTCCTGAATGCCAGGCGCTATTTTCCTTGCCGGCGTTGTGGCGCCCGCTCGCGTTGGCCTGTTTGTGCGGTTTTTTGACAATGGCTTTTCGTGCGCCGCTATCGGCGGTCCTGAAAAAACTTATGGTCTCCTGGAGCTGTTCGGCCTGGCCCGACAGCTCTTCGCAGGTGGAAGACATCTCTTCGGCAGCCGACGCGTTCTGCTGTATTACCTGATCGAGCTGCTGCACGGCCTTGTTGATCTGCTCCGCGCCCCCGTTCTGCTCGTTGCTGGCGGCATTGATCTCGCTCACCAACTCGGCGGTTTTCTGAATGTCAGGCACTATTCTTGTCAGCATCTCGCCTGCCCTTTCCGCCACCTCTACGCTTGTTGCCGACAATTTGTTGATCTCTCCGGCGGCCAGTTGGCTTCTCTCGGCAAGCTTTCTTACCTCGCTCGCTACCACGGCGAACCCTTTGCCGTGCTCCCCTGCCCGGGCCGCTTCGATGGCGGCGTTCAGCGCAAGCAGGTTCGTTTGGCGTGCTATCTCTTCTATGATCGAGATCTTGTTGGCGATCTCCTTCATGGCCGATACCGTCTCGACTACCGCGCGCCCTCCCTCTTTTGCATCCTGAGCGGCCTTGAGGGCGATTTTCTCCGTCTGCTGGGCATTATCGGCGTTTTGACGAATGTTCGATACCATCTCCTCCATTGAAGAGGAAACCTCCTCCGCCGAAGCCGCCTGTTCGGTCGCGCCCTGGGACATTTCCTGGGAACTGGAGCTCAGTTGTTGGCTTCCCGCTGCAACGTTGTCCGCGGCGCTCCTGACGTCGCTCACCACGGTGGTCAACTTCTCTACCATTGTCGCCAACGCTCTCATGAGCTCATCTTCGGCGGAGCGCTCTTTCACGCTTACCACCAGATTCCCTTTTGCTATTTCCTTGGCGGTTCCGGTAATCTCGCCCATGGCGTCGATGAGCACGTTCACGTTATTCTTGATGGTGTTGAAATCGCCGTTGTAGACCTCGGCGATCTTCGGGGGAATGTCGCCCTTGGAGATGCGGTCGATATAGCCCGCTGTTACGTTGATGGGGCCGGTAAGGGAATCCAGGGTCTCGTTGACTCCCTGGACGATGGCGTGAAAATCCCCCTGGTGTTTTGACGCATCGGCCCTGACGGCCAGTTTTCCGTCGACCGCCGCTGTCGACAGCGTATTGATGTCGGCGACCATGGCCTTGATCTTTTCCACCATGGCATTGAGCGCTTGAGCGAGCATGCCCGTTTCATCTTTTCTGTCTATGTCGATATTCCCCGTGAGGTCGCCCCGAGCCACGGCCTGGGCGAAGTCGACGCCCTTGTTCAGGGGAACGCTGATGAGGCGGGAAATGAAGAAACCGAAGAACATGCCGAGGGCGACGCCGGCAGCGATGAGGCCGATCATGAGCGCCCTGCTGGAGCTGTAGGTGTGCGCGGTCTGAAGCGACTCGTCCTTTGCGTTTTCTTCCTTAAGCGCCGTCGCCTGGCCCATCGCCTCTTCGAGCGCGTCAATTTTCTCGCGGGCAACGCCCATGGAAAGATTGATAGATTCCTTCTTGTCCGTCAGCTTCTCCTTGACGGCAACATCGAGCACGTTTCTCCTTACCTTATTGTACTCCTCCCAGGCGCGCTCAATCTTTGCCATCGCTTCCTTTCCCTTCTCGGTATAGAAAAGACTCTTCGCCGCTTTCAGGTTCTCCAGGAACTCCCCCTCAAGCTTGTTCTCCCGGTCCACATATCTCTGCCTCTCCTCCTGGTTTACCGAGAGGATCACGTTTTTCTCCGCCCTGGCGATTTCGATGAGCTTGACGTTTGCCGTCTTAATGTAAGCGAGGCCGAGAAGCTCCTTTTGGTACATCCTGTCGGCTGCCTCGTTCATGGTCGCCATGTTTGTCACGCCCATAATTCCCACGAAAGCCGTAATGGCGCAGACGGCGACAAAAGCCAGAATCAGCTTGGCGCCGACTTTCAGATCGTAAAACCATTTCATGTGCTAATCCTCCGTTTCAGGAATTTGAGAGATTGAAGGCGAAACTATCTCACAGATAACTTATCGATTTGCAGGGCGGGGAATTTAGGCGATTCTGTATAAAACATTTATAGAATTACCCTAGAGCATTTCTCTATAGCGGGTCTCGGAGAGAGCGAAGATGGGTGGGATCGTCAAAGAAAGAAGGGGCAAAGTCATTTGTCGACCTTGCCCCTTTTGGATGCAGCTTCTCGCAACTTACGCACGCACCCTCTTCCTTATTCCAAATAGGCCCAGGAGGCCGGGAATAAAGAGCGAGACGGAGGGAGGGAGAGGCACCGGGTCTGCGACGGAAACGATGCTGCCGCCGCTCTGGGTTTTGCCGTTAGCCAGTGAGAACGTGATGGTCGTGTTGTAGGGACCGGTCGGCGAATAGAGTTTCGCAAGGCAGTCGCTTATGACGGCGTCAGTGCTGGTTATGGCGATGCCATAGGTGACCTTGCCATCCTTGCTTGTTGTGGCGGTGGCAACAGCGCTGTCTACATCGCCGGTAAACGTGAAGGATTTTGTCGAGATATTTCCTGAGAGCGTAAAAACTTCGCCGCCGTCTGTGCTCGTCAAGCTGAGCAGGCCGTTGGTAACGGAGTACCCGCTCACGAGGTCGTCGTTGGCATCCAGGGCTGTTACCATCCAACCCCTGCTTTCGCTGACCGATGCCGCCGTGATGTCGTACAGGGAAACATTAGAGGACACCGTGTATAACAAAGAACCTAACGTTATGGATGATGTATTGGTTCCGCCCAGGCTAAAATCGATCTCGCTCACGGGCGTAGGGGCCGCCATCGCCCCCGTGGCGCCGACCATGAGCAACGCTAAGGCAACCACTAAGCCAATCGGTAAAGCAACATGTTTCATAATTCTCTCCTTAAGGTCGTTTAAACATCGTTTGTTTGTCGCACAGTTGTTATTGTTTTTCTCGGCCGCGCGTGACTATGGCTTTCCTTTTGACGATTGGCCGGCCCGAACCCTATGCGCTCCCGGATTCAGGATGGACCGCGCCTCTTCTGCCCGCGTGCATCACCTCCTCGATCGGTTATGCCCTTTCCGCTGGCAGCCCGGCTGTCTGTCTACTCTTTAAAGGGAGTGTGTTTCAGACCCGTTGCTTTCCGTCCCACGGTCGCCCATGGTTTGGCTTTATCAGGTAAGCAAGTATATAACAAGGTATAACAAGTGTCAACATGTTTTTCAAAAATGTTTACAAAGGCGGAAACGGACGTTTCGGGGGACGAGGGCGTCAATCCAACAGCATTTTGGGACGAAGGACGGCCGACGTCTCGCTTGCAATGGACCGTTAAAGGTGATAATGATTAACGGAGAGCCGACTTGCCCATGCACATCGCCTATGACGTAGACGAACGTCTCCCTGTTTTGGAGCTTCTCCTTTTCGGTCTCCAGTGGGTGGCCATCGTAATCCCCATCGTCGTCGTCATCGGCGCGATCGTCGCCCATGTGGAATCGGATCAACCTGCCGACCAGATCCTCTTTATGCAAAAGACGGCTTTTCTCATTGCCGTGGTCGTCGCCGGACAGGTCCTGGCGGGCCACCGCCTGCCGCTTGTCGCCGGCCCCGCGACCGCCCTTGTCGTTGGAGTGGCAGCGAGCCAGGGATTTTCCCGAAGCAGCGTCTATACCTCGATAATGGTCGGGGGCCTGATCCTTGCCGTGACGGCCGCAACCGGACTCTTTGCCCATGTCCGCAAGCTTTTCACGCCCAGGGTCGTTGCCGTCATTCTTCTTTTGATCGCCTTTACTCTTGCCCCGTCCGTCATCGGTCTCATCGCCCAACCCGGCGTTCCGGCCGTCGCGGGCTTCGGTTTCGCAACCGTCTTCACGCTCCTCATGTTTTTTGCGGGCCGGCATTTGAAGGGCGTTTGGAAATCGACGCTGATACTTTGGTCCATTCTTGCCGGGACGTGCGCGTGCGCGCTGCTTTTTCCCGGTTCCGTCGCCCTGCGGCACACCCGTTCGGCTCCTATCCTCTCTTTCCTCACCAATATGACAACCCACCTATCCTTCGAGCCGGGCGTGCTTTTCTCTTTCCTTGTCTGTTACCTTGGCCTGTCGGTGAACGATCTCGGCTCCATCGAGTCGGTGGGCGAGCTGACCAAAGCGCCGGACCTCGATCGGCGCGTTACCCACGGCATTGCCCTCAGCGGTCTGGCCAACATCTTTGCAGGTTTTCTCGGGGTGGTGGGACCGGTCAACTATTCCCTGAGCCCCGGCGTGATAACGGCAACGGGTTGCGCGTCGAGGTTTACCTTGCTGCCTGCGGCGGTTCTGATGCTCTGTCTGGGATGCTCGTCGAGGGCCTTTGCCGTTATCGGCGCCGCGCCGTCGCTGGTGATAGGAAGCGTCTTTTTGTACCTCATGGCGTATCAGATTGCCGCCGGGCTCATGATGGCAACCGAGGAGGGGGGAGGGTTTCAACTAGAGGACGGCCTGGTTATGGGTCTGCCGCTGCTCCTGGGGACCATCGTTGCTTTCATGCCGGCAGGGGTGGCGGCGTCGTTCCCGCCGTTCCTGCGCCCTATAGCGGGGAATGGTTTTCTGGTGGGCGTTGTGGGAGTGCTCCTGCTGGAGCATCTGATCTTCCGCCGGCAAGCCCGCCCGGCCGTCTAGGTTCTATCCGGAGCGGTTGCGCCGCCCGGTTTCATACGCTTCTCTTTGACAGGAACGGCTCGTCGCCATTGTTCGCACTAGGCCGTATCGAGCACCCCCGCCCGGTGGTTCAGCTCTTTTCGGCGCTCTTTGCAGTCCGGCAGGAACTGCTCCAGAAATTCCCAGAAACGCGGGCCGTGGCCCTTGATGCTGTGGTGACACAGCTCATGCAGGATCACGTAATCGAGACAGTCGACGGGCATCGTGATGAGCCGCAGGTTCAGCGTGACCCATCCTTTTGAAGAGAAGCTCCCCCAACGGGTTTTCATTGAGCGGATTCGCAGGCGAGGCAAGGGGACGTCCTTTGGCATCTTGAGGCGACATGCGGCCAGCCGCTCGCGAAAAACCGTCTCCGCTCTTTCGCGATGCCAGCGTTCGAGCAATGTTCTCACCCGTTCCGCTGTCGTCTCCCCCTTCGTCGTTACCTGAATGCGATCCGGGAGAAGCGTTATGGCGTCCTTGTCTCCCGGCCGGACGTGCAAAGCATACGGGTGGCCCAGATAGGCGTGTATCTCGCCACTTGCGTAGTGAGGAGCGGGGGGCTTGGATGCCGCACGCAAAGCCAGTTTTCGCTGGGTTTTGACGATCCACGAAGCATTCTTGACAACGAATTGTCTGATCTCGGCGACTTTGGCCCGCATTGGCGCTCTGACGAGCACGGAGAGGTCGGGGTAGACCGTGACGCAAAGGGTTTGCCGGCGGGAACGGCAATAACGGTACGGGATGTCCGATGCGCGCCACGTGGCGAGGTCGGGAAAACTTTCCGTTGAGGGCGCCGCGCGTCGATCTGCTATTGTTCCAGGTGCGGCCTTCTTATCCACCGTCGCATTATATGAAAGAAGGAGGGGAAAAGGCAAGGGGGCCTTGTTGAGGCCCCCATCGCTTCCCGACTGTTCGCGGCGCCCGGCCTACGCTGCCGCGGTCCTCGTCGCCCTAACGCCACGGGTATCTTCCACGCCGTAGACGCTGATCCTGCTCTGGCCCGCGGCGTCCTTCTTCACTGTTTCCCGCATGAGGGCGACGGCGCGGTCTACCATCTCATCAGACGCCAGGAACTCGACCTTCGCCTCCATGAGGAAGGGGGGTTGGTATCTGACGCCCCGATAAACCTGGATCGGCCCGGGCGCCCCGAACCCTTTTACTTCAGCGACGGTCATTGCGGAGATTCCCAGTGAAGAGAGGCTGCAGCGCAGGGCCTCGACTTCGGAGGGATCGAATATGGCTTCTATCTTTTTCATGTTCCGCTCCTTATACGATTGTTGTGCCGCGCTCGCCCGTCCTGATCTGGATGGCGTCTTCTATCGGGTAGACGAATATCTTGCCGTCCCCCTCTTTGCCCGTTACGGCGGCTTCCCTGATTGCCTGGATGATCCTGTCGACATCCTCGTCATTTGCGACGATCTCGATCTTTGCTTTGGTGAGGAGCTCCGTTTTGTACTTCTTGCCGCGAAACTCCTGCTCTAATCCCTGCTGTTTGCCGTGTCCCTCGATCTCGGTGATCATCAGACCGGGACAGGAGACGCCTCCCAAAGCCGCATACACGTCATTCGCCTTCGTGGGTCGGATTATCGCTTCTATCTTCTTCATCGTAGCCTCCTATTGTTGTTCGTCTCCGGCGGACGAGCCGCCGGAGTTGCATATTCTCAGAAGTCTAAGGCTGTCACGTCATTACTGCCTCGATGCCTCTCTCACCCGTCCTGATGCGCATGGCGTCGGATGCATCGGAAACGAAGATTTTGCCGTCCCCGACCTGGCCGGTGCGGGCTGCTTCGCTCATGATCTCCATGACGGCGCTGACGTCCCACTCCCGCACTACCACGTCGACCCGGACCTTGGGCACGAAGGAGATGGGTCCTCTGTCTCCGTCTCCGTTCACGTGGCCCTTTTGCCGGCCGAAGCCTTTCACTCTGGTGACCGTCATGCCCATGATATAGTCATCTTCCTTGAGGGCCTCAACGACGAGGTTAAGCTGCTCGGGTCTGATGAGGGCAGATACCATTTTGAACCGGTAGCTCTTGCGCACCGTGGTCAATGCTACGTAGGCGATGGCGACGACCGCCCAGCCGCCCGCCAGGAGGAAGCATATCTTTGCCTCAGCCTTCGCATCGGCGTTGCCCGTGAGGTAGAGGTAGACGATGGCGACGACCATGAGGATGTTGACGACAACGCCGAGGGAAGGGATAACGGCGTGTTTGAGGGAACTGAAGTCCTTCCTGTTCTTGAAGGCGATGATGGTCCAGACGCAGGTCAGGCCGTAGAGTATGAAAGTCCCCAGGTTCGAGGCGAGGGCGATGCCCGTGAGGCCCACCACGCTCTGCACGCCGATGATGCCGATAATGGAAACCGCGACCACCAGGGCGGCAAGGGCCATGTGGGGGGTTCTGAAGTCAGGATGGATGAAGCTCAAGCCTGAGGGCAGCTCGCGACTTTCCGCCATGCCTGCAGTGATGCGCATAGCCGTGTTCATGGCGCTCAGCGTGGTGCCGACAATGGCGATGGCGACGGTTACCGCCATAGTGATCATGAGGCCGAACCCTAATCCGGGAATCAGGTTATTCCCGATGAGCTGCACGAGATCGCCGACAGGGGCGCTCGATGCGGCAGCGGCCGCGAATCCCGTGGTTGTCACCTTGTTCGTCACGTTGACGAGCTTGTCGCTGAGCATGGCGTTCGCTGCAAGGTACTCGAGGAGGTAGGCGAAGACTCCCTGGACCACCAGCGAGATGATAATTGCCTTGGGGATCGTTTTCCCCGCGTTCTTGGTCTCGGCCGATAAAGCGGTGCAGCTTTCAAAGCCGACGAGGATCAGTATGGCGATGGTCGATTGGACCACGACGCCCGAGAGCATATGGGGCTTGACAATGTCGAGACCGCCCGAGAAGGCCCAATGGGCTACGTGCTCGGGGTTGGCAATGCGGTACCAGATGGCAAGACCGCTGAAGACGATCAGGGTAGCCCACTGGATGATGTTGATGACGATGGAGGTCATGGTAGACCCGGTAACCCCCCGGTAGGCGATATAGCCGGTGACGATCGTAAAGGCCACGCAAATGATGGCCATGTTGGCGACCGAAAGATCGTGTCCCGTAACCTGGTTGTAAATGTAGCCGATGAGGGTTGCCATCATGGCGGCCATGACGCCGGAATAGGCCCAGTAGAACAGATGGGCGGACCAGCCGGTGACGAGTTTGGACATGCGGGCTGCGCCTTTCGGACCGCTCCTCTTTTCCCCTTTTGCGTCGAGCCATGCTTTTTCCGCGAAATAAGCGCAACTGGCAAAGCCGGCTTCCGGATATATCTTCGCGAGCTGCGAGTACGAAAGGGCAGTGAGAAAGGCAACTACCAATGCGAGAACAATGCCCATCCACATGTCGTTTCCCACGGCGGCGCCGCTCGGGACAGTAGCCGCAGCCTGAAGCTGGTACGTGATCCATAAGAATGCGCCGGGCGCGATCAGGGCCATGGCATTCATCGTTGCCCCTACCAGGCCCAATTTCGGTTGTAGTGAAACGCCTCCTATCTCCTTACTCATGACACCCTCCTTCTCGTATTTGCACGAACCTATTCATGATGCAACCCTCCTTCCGCTCCTCGAGAACCCCGTACGCCCGACAATTCGCCTGCTGCTTTGCTTCTATACTTTTTGGAAACTTGCCTGACCATTCAGACTGATTTGCGTCGGTGCACCGGGGCCGAGCGTCTCTGCTCTGACCCGGGGAGGGGAGGTCGCTTTTTCGTGCCTCTCAAAAGCGCCCTGTTTCCTCAGGTCATTCAAGAAGTGTGCCAAGACCGGGGAAGACCATGGGGCAAGGCTTTTCGGGCAAAAGAAAGCGCGTAATCGCGGGGCTGCCCGCGCCTTGCGGGCACTCTAGGGTAATCGGAAAGAAGGTCCTTAGGACGGACAAAAGCTACATAAATGTAAGATGCTATGGCGATGGCCTACCCAATGGTAATATTCGCTCTTCTGTGCGTCGCTCCGCACGGGCAGTTGGAGGCTTCTAATAGGCGTCGAAATTCTCCGCTTTATCCCCCGCCGCGGAGATCTTTCTCTGTTCCAGGTTGACTATCCAGGAGGCAATGTCGGCCTGCCTTAGGGGCAGGGGGAGGCGGGCAATCATGGAAGGGTAGGTGTAGAAGTCATGGTACATCGCCCTGACCCGCTCTTCGAGCTCTCCGGCGCTGCAGCGCCGGGGCTTGATGTGGCAATGGATGCCTGGCCACCTGCCTATGTCGTCGAGGTCGATGATCCTGTTCTCGGCAAGCATGCGGTCATAGAGGGGGGTGCCCTTATGGGGGGTAAGTATGTTGAAGTAAGCCGCCGGCGCTTTTTCTGCTTTGAGGAACGTCATCGTCGACTCGAAGATGTCTTCGCTTTCCGTATCCCAGCCAAAAATGAAATTCAGGGAGTAGCTGATGCCCCTTTTTCGGAGGCTTTCGAGGACTTCCCGATATTGTTTGGCCTTCTTCGCCATCTTGCGCAGCCCTTTCAGCGTTTCCTGATCGATGGTCTCCATGCCGATGTTCAGATGGAGAAGGCCGCTTTTCACGGCGAGGTCCATCAGTTTTCCGTCGCTGCAAAGGTAGAACGGCCATAAGGCGGACCAACGGATTTTCAGGGGTATGAGGGCTTCCATAAGCTCCGCGGTGTGGGACGGCCGTCCCGCGAAATTACTGTCCGCGAACAGGACGTAACGGGCGCGGCAGCGCTTGATTTCCGCGACAACGTCCGCGACGGGACGGACACGGTAGCGGCTGCCGAGGTAGTAGCGCTCGGAGCAGAAATCGCACTCAAAAGGACAACCGCGCGAGGTCTGAACGGAATAGGTCTTGATCCTGGTGTGTTTTGAGAGGTCGAGCAGGTCGTAGCGGGGCATTGGCAGCCCGCTGAGATCCTCCGAGTGGGGCGCGCGGTAGACCGCGCCGAGGCGTCCCTTGGCGAAGTCTGCCAACATGGCAGGCCATATCGTCTCCCCTTCCCCGATGCCCAGGGCGTCGCAGTGGGCCGCCGATTCTTCCGGATAGAAGTAGGTGTGTGGTCCTCCCATGATGACCGGCGTCCCGCGCTTTCGGAAAAGGTCCGCGATTTCGTAAGCCCTCAAAGAGTTGATTGTCCATGCCGTAATGGCAACGAGGTCGACGGGAGCAGTGAAATCGATGTCCGTGAGCTGTTCGTCAACGAGAGAGACCTTCCAGTCGGCAGGGGTCAGGGCGGCGAGGTAGGGAAGGGTAAGGCCCACGAGACGCCTCTTTTTGATCTTATACGGCGCCCGCTCCAGCTTCGAGCGATAGTGGGAGGGTTGAATGATGGCCAATTTCATTCTGTTGAGCCTCCTGAAGGGGTCCCCCAATCCTCTTGGTATGGTAAGCGCAGAGGGACGTTTTGTCAATCAGTGACGGCAAGAACAGACCCGGACGGCGGCAGGAGGGGCGGCAAAAAAATATCTTGACGGAGGATGCCTGAAAGCATAGAATGGGGTATTCAACGCCAACTTCACAGGAACCCGGAAAACCGATGCAGGATACAGGAACCGCCGCAAAGCCGTGGTATTTGCCCTGTTCGAGATGCGGAAAGAAAGTCTTTGCCGATCTTCTCGACAATGAAGGCATGTGCGACTACTGCCGGG
This sequence comes from uncultured delta proteobacterium, assembly GCA_963816715.1. Classification (GTDB taxonomy): domain Bacteria; phylum Desulfobacterota; class Syntrophorhabdia; order Syntrophorhabdales; family WCHB1-27; genus BOG-1155. The sequence continues at coordinate 344,418 of CAWFMJ010000033.1, read as the reverse complement.
AGATCACGTCGATGAAGGCTTCTGTTGCCAGGCGTCAGAAAGAACGGAAGGAAAAGCGCTGAAAAAAACATCCCCGCTCGGCTTTGCGACCGGGCGGGGATGTTTTTCTTCCTGATTGCTCTGCCTACTTCCCGATGGCGTATGCTTCGTCAACTTCGGGCGGCACACACTCCCAGAAGAAGAAGATCGTCTTGATCCTGAGCGTGTTTTGCTCATCCACTACCAACTGATAGCGCGGAAGATAGTGCTTTCTCAGCAGCGCCTTGTTTGTCTTTGTATCATACAGCGCCACCTTCAGCAGCGCCGTCACGACGAGCTTTCGTTCGTCCACCGCAATATCCTCGACCTCGAATTGCTCGTTGACCGTGGGGTGGCCGACGAACATGCGGAAGAAATCGTCGCGATTGGTCACCGCGTTTTCAGGCCCTCCAAAGGCGGAGATATAGGGGATGAAATGCACGTCCGGCGTGAAGTAGGCGGCCATGCGGGCGACCGTCTCGGGGTTCTGGGCATAGGCGTTGTATGACTGAAAGTACTCTTGCATCCATTTCATGATATCTTCATAGGTCGGCTTCATCTTCGTCTCCCTTTATCGACGCGCGCCGTCCAAAATCGGCCGCGTCCCCGAAATCGTCATACCTTTATTGCCGTCCGCAGACCCGTTCCGATGGCGTCCGCGATGAGGCCCGGCTCCTTGGAATCGCCGACGGGGTAGACTTCGCCGACTTTCTTCTTGATGCCTTTGAGCAACTCTTCGGTTTTTGTGAGCGGCAGCGCCGGCACGACCGTATCTGCCTGGATGGTTTGCTTCTTGCCGTCTTTCGTGACGATTGTCAGCCCCTTGTCGGTGATCTCCACATATTCCTTGACGCCGGTGATTATCGGTACATGCTTCCTTTCAAACCAAAGCATGAGATTGCCCAACAGGGCGTCGACCATGCCTTTCCCGATCATGTCCGCCTGCTCGACGATAGTCACTTTCCGGCCTCTCTTTATGAGGAACTCCGCCAATTCGACTCCCTGGATCTCCCCGCCGATAATGACGACGCTTTTGCCGATAGGCATGTAGAACTTGGAAAGCCATCTCAGTGTATAAGGACCGAAGAAGCGCGAGAAGAATTTGAGCCGGCTGTGAAGCTCCGCGCCGCTGACCACGTTCGGCCGGTCGATGCCCGGAATTTTCGGGATCGTCGCCACTGCGCCGGCAGCGACGAACACGACGTCGGGCTTGAGCCGATCCACGTCGGAAAGGTTCGCCTCTTTGCCGAGTTTTACCTTTACCCCCAGCTTATCGAGCTGCCCGCTCAGGTAGTTGATGAGGAGGGGCAAGTTTTCGGGGTGGGGGCCTTTGACCATGGCGGCGAGGGGAAGGAGGCCGCCCAGCTTCGAATTTTTCTCGAAGAGCGTCACGTCGTGGCCTCTCAGCGCGGATACCCTCGCTGCCTCCATGCCGGCCGGCCCTCCGCCGATGACCATCACTTTTTTATTCTTCTGCGCCTTGTCAATGGACGTGTAGGAAGTGCCGAGGATGGCGTTGATCCTGCACCGCTTGCTCCCCAGACAATTGAGGCAGCCCGTGCACGGCGCGATGTCCTCGAACCTTCCGGCGCGGAGCTTGTTGACGTACTCGGGGTCCGCGATGAGACGTCTCGTCATGCCGATGAAATCGACAAGTCCCTCTTTCAGCACTTTTTCGCCCAGGTCGGCATCCAGTCTGCCGACGACGGTCACGGGGATTCCGACTTTCTTCTTGATGCCGCCGGCAAGAAGGATATTGGCGCCGGCGCCTTTTTGCTTGGTGTAATACTCTTTCGGCATTTCTTCCACAGGAACCGGGGGATCCGGGTAGAAGAGGGAATCGGGCAGGTAGGCGCTCACGTGGTAGCCGATCCAATGGCTCCTCACCTGGATGGCGTCAGCCCCTGCCTTTTCAATCCAGGGAGCCGTTTCCCGAGCTACCGCAACGGTCATGCACTGTGCGTCATCGACGCCGGCGACCCGGCCCAGCTCGAGACCGTTCATGATGACGGAGACGACGAAATCTTTTCCGAGACGACGCTTTATCTCGCCGATGATCTGCGCGAGGAAGCGCGCCCGATTTTCCGTGCTGCCGCCGTAAATATCGTCCCGCCTGTTCCAGAACGGGGAAAGGAAGTTGTGGAGAAGGTGGCTGCTGGCCGCGTTGATGTCCACGCCCTCGAAGCCCGCCTTTTGTCCTCTCACGGCTGCGCTCGCGAACTTGTCGACGATGTCTTCGATCTCGGGAATGGTAAGGGGCCTGGGTACGTCGTTGTGAAAGTCGCCCGGGTATTTGACCGAAACGGCGGATGCGCCGATGGGCGGACCGTCGAAGAGGGGTTTCTCTTCCATGGGCAGATGCGCCTGCCAGGGGCCGTCGTGGTTCATTTGCATGAGGGTGGGGCAGCCATGCTTGTGGATGACGTCGACCAACTCCTTGAGGCCTTCAATGTATTTGTCGTTGTCAATGCGGTAGCGCAGCCTCCAGCGGGCGCCCATCGGGTAATCGACCGTGGGTGATTCCACGACGATAAGACCTACGCCGCCCTTGGCCATCCGTTCGTAGAAGGCCAACACATCCTCTCCCATGTGGACGTCGTCTTCGTGCCACATCAGCATGCCCGCGCCGGTCTTGATGATGCGGTTGCGGGTGGTCACGGAGCCGATGCGCCCCGGCGAAAGAAGCTTCTCGTACTTTGAACTGTTGCTCATCTTTCTTCCTCCGATCTTATCGGGGGCTTGCTTTGCCCCCTTCCCTCAACAGCCGGATCCCGTTGACGGGTCACCCGGACTCTTTCGAAGTAAAAGCTGCACGCCATTCCTGTCGGCATGTCATGTGCGGCAGGGTGCGCGTTCCGGAAGTAGCTCCGGACGCGTCGAAAACCGGTCCGCTCTTATGCACGGGAAGATGGTTTCTCGCGTCGCTCTGATGAAACGACGTTGCCTGATATTTTTGCCTATTTCTGCATTTAAAGCAAGACCATTCTTTAACGCAAGTCCTGTCCGGGCGCTCCTGGAGCCTTCCGGCAAAAGCGGGACAAAAGAATTGTTCAGCGGGTGGGTGTCCATGGGGAAGGCCGAAAATGTTTTTCTTGACACGTGTTTTATTTGGTGTAAATAATGGAAGACAGGACGGGGTTGTTCCACCGGCTCCTCCTATCAGCAAGCATCATCTCATCGAAGGGGAACACGCGGCGGCAGTGGATTCGCCAAGAGTCGGCTGCGCCATGTTGGGGAGGTGAGCAGATGGATTGCCATGTACACTCGCCGTAGCCGCACCCTATCGTCCGCCGGTCACTAGCAAACGCACGCGAATAAGAGCATTCTCGAGGGAGCGTCCCTATCAGGCGAAGCACGCAAGACTCCGTTGTAAAGGCACTTCGGACGGATTTGTCGGTCTACCGCCGGTTCAATTTCGAAAAGACGCCGGCGCCCGGAAGCGTTTCTCAAAAGGGAGAAAAGGATAGTGGAGGAAGCGGCGCCGGAGGCGGAAAATCTCTAACGCCTTGTTTGAAAGCAATCATGCTTTATCAGGGAGGTGTACCATGAGAAGAAAAGGGCTTTTTGTTTCGCTCGGCATTTTTGTCCTTGTTGCGACCCTGGCTGTTTTACCCGGGGCGAAAACCGCTCAGGCGGCCGACGGAAAAGCGTTAAACATCGGCATGCTTCTCAGTGTGACGGGCTTTTTCTCGGCGCGCGAAGTTCCGGACCTCAACGAAACCCAGATTGCCGCCGACATCATCAACGAGAAGGGCGGGATCACCGTGAAGGGACAGAAGTATAAGGTTGCCCTGGCGCTCGAAGACTGCAAGAGCACCATGGACGGCGTTACCGCGGCCGCCAACAGGCTCGTTTACGACAAGAAGATCAACCTGATACTGGGACCCACGGCATTTTTCGCCGCCGCGTCGGGCCCGGTATGCGATCCGGCCAAAGCGCTGCGCGTACTCACCTGGAGCGCCAATACGCCGGGAGAGCTCGATTCGTCCACGCCCTATTCGTTCCTCGGCGCCAACGCGACCATCACCGAAATCATGGCGGCGAGCAAATACCTCAAGAAGGCCTATCCCAACGTGAAGAAAGTGGTCGTTACCACTCCTGATGACGGCGGCGTGCCGATCCTCGTGCCCATAGCGAAGGAATTGTTGAAAGGCGACGGGCTGACCATCGTCGGAGAGCCGGCGGCCTATCCGAATGAGATGCAGGATTTCAGCCCTATTGCTGCCAAGCTGAACGCGGTTAAAGACGCCGATGCGATATTTCATATTAACGGCATAGGCCCCCACGTTGGAGGCATCGTCAAAGGGCTGCGGCAGTTGGGCAATAAGAAGCCGTACGCCGCTGCTTTGCCGACGTCCGTGAGTGAAGTGATCATGATTGCCGGCAAGGACGCGGCAAAAGACGTGTTCGCAGGTTCCATTTCAGCCAACGAGCCGGGACTTGGACCCATCGCAAAAGAGATTTGCAAAAGGACCGTCGCTAAGTACGGAGCCGACTATTCACTCTACCTTACCGGCGCCGACGCATTGTTTGACCTCAAGTACGTCATAGAAGCGGCCCAGAGCCTCGACCCCACCGTCTTAAAGGCGAAGTGGGAGTCGCTGAACAAGATCGACACCATTTTCGGGCCGGGCCTTGTGGGCGGTGAGAAGATTTTCGGGATCAAGAACCACGCGGTGTCGCACCGCCAGGCGATCCAGATCGTCAGGAATGGGGTGGGGGCATCCGGGGGCGTCGTGGAAATCGGCGCGATCCCCTAGAAACAATAATGGAATAGCGATGCTCGCGGCCGGGGCGGCCCTTGAGGCGCCCCGGCATTGCCCCTTTTTCGCTTGTGAGAGCTCTGGAGGCAAGGTTTCTTATGGAGCAGGTGATCGCCACAGGAACGAATCTTCTGGTCATGTCGTCCATGTATATTCTGGTAGCCCTCGGCTTTGCCTTTCTTTTCAACATGCTCGGCATACTCAATCTTGCCCATGGAGCGATCTTCATGGTCGCCGGTTACATCGGCTTCGGGCTGATACGGCTTCTCGGCTTCAACCAATGGCTGTCCCTCCTGATTACCACCGGCGCACTGGCGGCCTTCGGGGTGGTCCTCGAACGATGCTGCTTCCGCCCCTTTGTCGGCGACTTTAACCGCACCGTCATGATATGCGTCGCCGTTACGGTGGTGCTCGAAACGGGGGTCAACATCATCGCGGGAACAAAAGTGCTCGCGCTGCCTCCCTTTGTCCCCGGCGATGCCGTCTTCGGCCGTTTCGCTGTCAGTTGGGAGAGGATTTCCACTTTTGCGATCGGCGCCGTTCTTCTCGGCGGCACTATCTGGTTCGTCAACAGGACCAAGTGGGGGAGGCAGATGCAGGCGATTTCGCAAAACGCAGAAGCCGCCGCGCTGCAGGGAATCAACGTGCGTCGTATTTCCGCGCTGGCCTGCGGGGTAGGCTGCGGACTTGCGGCGATAGCGGGGTGCCTCATCGGCGCTTATTTGAGACTGGGCGTTTTTATGGGAGACCTCATGCTCATCAAGGTGCTTATGGTAGTCATCCTTGCGGGGGCGGGAAGCATCGGCGGCCTGTTCATCACCGGTTTTGCCCTCGGCGCCCTGGACAGCATTTTACCGGTGGTGACAAACGGCGCCGTAAGCGACGCAATTGCCGTCTGCATTGTGGTGTTCCTTCTTCTGATGCGTCCTCAGGGATTCTTTGGTCATGAGGCTTAAGCGGGGCACTATGGGGATAATCGCATGAATGAGAGTGGGCGCATCAATTCCGCAAGTCCGGTTGCAACCCGCAGGAACTGGTTGAAATATGCCTTCTATGCAGCCGTTATTGCTTTTCTTTGCGCTTTTCCGGCGCTCGTCGACTCCATTTATATGGTGCACATTGTTATCCTGATCTTTGTCTATACCATAGCCTCCGTCAGCCTGCGCACCATTACCATTTCCGGACAATTTCCTTTGGCCCACGCCGCATTTATGGGCATCGGCGCCTACCTCTCGGGCATGGCTTCGAAGTGGCTCGGCTATCCGCCATGGCTCACGATCCCGGTCTCGGCGCTGCTCACGGCAGGCATCGGCATGTTGTTGGGTCTGCCTTTTGCGAGATTGCGCGCCCTCTATTATGCGATGGGCAGCCTTTTCTTCGGCATAGGCGTTTTAAGAATCATCTATGCCCTTGGAAGACTGACGGGAGGCTACAGCGGCCTCGTCGGCATCCGGCCCCTCTTTGTGGGCTCGAAGGTCATCTACTACTATTTCTTTCTCGGCCTGGCGCTGTTGAGCGTTACGGCCCTGCACCGGTTTGAGTTCTGCCGTATCGGGACGAGTTTGAAAGCCATTGCCCAGTCGCACCTGGTGGCGTCGAGCGTGGGCATCAACGAAGGCTGGTATCGGATCCTGGCGGTAGGCGTTGGCTGTTTCTTTGCCGGCCTCGCGGGCGCCGGCTACGGCCATTACAATCTGGTGCTGTCGAGCTCCAGCTTCGATTTCATGGCAACCATGTGGATCGTGATGTACGTGCTCATAGGCGGGATAGGCAGCTTTGCCGGGCCAATCATCGGCACCGTCATTCTTATCCTGATCCCGGAGTACTTCCGGGACCTGAAGATGTATTCCCCCTTTATCTCCGCCATAATTCTGGGAATAGTCGTTTACTTGATGCCGCAGGGGCTCGCCGGAGTGCCCGCCATGGTTCGCTCATGGTCGGCAAAGCGGCGGAAGCGGGCCGAAGAAGGTCTCGCGAAACAGCGGGACCGGGGCGCTTTGCGGCGGCCGTCGATCTAAAGCGGCAACTTACGCCCTTCGGACCTTAGCCAGTCTCGTGACGATGATCACCGCCAGGGCGGAGAGGAGCAGCAGCAACAACGCCCCCAACAGTACGCCGGGCAGCAGGCCCACTTTCAGGCAGAGGCTGCTGAAAGCCACGGCTGGCAGAAGCCCGGTTCGGACGCAGGCCCGCAAGCTCTCGCTTGTCCTGATCGTGTCGGCAATCGGCGGGGACACCCTGTAGTACCACGCTACGAAAGCCCTGCCGGGAGAATTCGTGAGCAGGAAAGCGTCGCGGAACTTCCTGAGGACCAGGACGTAGGGATCGAAGTAAGAGCCGAACGCCGCGGTGGCAATGAAGCAGCTTCCGCCGCCCCCTCCGGCGCCGCTGCCTGTGTCGGCCGCCGAGGCCGATGAAGAGCTCTGGCTGCTTGAAGAGACAGCGGGACCGCCGGGGTCGGAGACAACTCCGACTCTCGGGTCGGAATCGGTAACATCGTTATCCGTAATGGTAAGAACACCCTTGCCGTTTACAACCTGGAACGTCGTGCCGGTGCTAATGAGGTAGGTGCCCGTTGAGTCGTAGACGCCGCGACCGTTGATTCGCAGCCAACCGTAAGAAGGGGAATATTTGAGCCAGACGGCATTGGTCGGAAGAGCGGCGGACGTGTAAAATGTAACCCGGGCCGGGTTATTGGCGCCGGTAACGCCTGCTACCGTAAATGATACAACTCCGGCAGGGAAGGCGTAGCTCGTAGGCGGGGCCGCGTTAAAGGACGCATCGTTCGATGTCGTGGTTGTCGCCGACGTAATGTTCGTTCCGGCGGGCGTGACGATGCCAAGCACATTGTTGCTGGCGCCGCCATTTGTTTTGACGATGGCAACGCTCGGTTGAGTGAGATCGACGGTGTCGCCGCTATTTACCGCGGCAGCGCTGCCGAGATCGGCAAGAAGCTGGGCCGAAGCAGTGCCGGCGGCAACGGCCGGGGCGAGGCCTGCAAGGCTGACGATCTCGCTTCCCGCACTATTTGCAACCATCATCGTCGTCGGCGTCGTGCGGTTTTGGTTCATTGCCACGGAGGCTGTTGTGAAAGAAGTGGCCGTAGACGGCGTCGAAGGGGCGCCTCTGTTGTCCGTATAGTATACGTTCCAGTAATAGGTAACGCCTGGCTGCAGCTTCCCGGATGGTATCGTGAGAGAGGTAAGGTCGTTGGCATCGCTTGCCGATTCGAAGACAATCGAGTCCGCAGTAAGTTGGCTGTCAGTACCGACTTGCCATGTGGCCGATGCTTGGACATCCCCGTCCACGTCCGAGAAGGCTGAAGCGGTTAGCTGCGGTGTCAGTGACACATTCGTCGCATTGAACGGCAGTTGATTTGTCGGCGCATTGGGTCTGGAGTCCGTCACTCCGGTAAGGGCGACCGAAGCGCTGTAACTACCCGCGTGAACAACCAGAGTGCCCGTATCGACCGGAGTTTTTCCATCCGTGGCGGTGTACGTGATAGTTACTGCGGCATGAGCGCTGGAGCCGCTGGAGGTCAAAAGCGGGATAGAAGACTGGCTCACACTGAAAGGTCCGCTTCCAGTAGAGAGGTTAATATTAGAAAGATCGGCGTTTGTCGTGTTTGTGACAGTGATCGAGCACGAAACCGTGCCATTCTGGTTATCGACACACCCTCCGGAAAGGCTGCCGGCTTCCGTCTTGTCCGGCAAAAGAATTGTTCCAAAATCCAGTGCGCTTAGGTCGGTTGCGATGCCGTAAACACTTCCCGTTGCCACTACAGGAATGGTGACGGCCGTCGTGTTTGAGCTATTCGGGATGTCGAGCGTGGCGCTTTTTGAACCGCCGGACTGCGGCGAAGCTTCGACGCTTACGGTGCAGCTCCCGCTGGGGGCTAATGATTTTCCCGAGCAGGCATCGCTGTACGTTACAATTGAAAACTCGGCGCCAACGAGATTGAGAGTGCCGAGGTCAAACTCTGTTGTCCCGTTGTTGGTCACGGTGAGGGTTTGAGGGCTCGACGACTGGTTCGTCACCACCGAACCGAAATCAAGGTAAACGGGGCTCACGGTGATAGGGGGCGGGGAGCCGCCGGTGTATTGGACGACGTAGCCGCTGCCCGAGGAACTGCTGGTATCATTTGTCCAGTTCACGCCATTGCCCGTATTGGAGGTTAGACACCAGCCGTACAGGTTGAAAGCGATGTTCGAGTAGAAATTGTTGATGGTGTAATCTACCTGCACGGCGCCGTGGTTTGTGAGGTTGGAAGGAATTGTCCAATTCGGGTTATTGACGCTTGTCGCGCCCTCCTTCAGCATTCCCAGGTACAAATCGACGAACATCATGTAATGGGTGGCAGTGCCAGGGTCCCCGTAGTAGAAGGGCAGGGACCATGAACTGGTGCCCGGCCTATAGTGGCCGTATTGCTGAGTGTTGGGATTAAGCTGAAGAGTGCTGGTGTAGGTAAAGTCAGTTGCGGTGAAGGTTTCGTTCACGGCGTTTGTCACGTAAGAGAAGGAAGTCGGCACTTGATTTGTGGTTGAGCTTGGCGTCCACGTGTAGCCGCTGGACTTGATGGTGATGCTGAAATTGGCAGGCAAGGGTTGATCTGACGAGATCAGCAGGATGGCATCGTCCGAAAAGCCCCTTCCGCCGGTATCATCAACGTAAAACGTGCCGCTCGCCGAGCTGGAGGGGGTGGGGACCGTAGTTGCCTTTCCGGCCAGAGCAGTAGTGTCCGTTGTTATATGGTCGGCGTTGAGCCCGCCCCCGTCGAACTTGAGGTAGTAGGTGTTTGCGGTGCTCGGGTTATCGCTCGCGTCATAGTCATACTTGACGCCTGAGCTGTTGGCCACGCTAAAATAGAAGTGGTGAGGAGACGTTATCTCAGTAGCCCACGCGCCCGCTCCCCCCGCCAGCACCACCAATAGGACGGCTAAGACCGACAGCTTCTTCATTGTTGTTTCCTTCTCACAGTTGTCATGACAGCAGGCAAAACGGTCGTTCGGCCGAACCCGCCGCGGAGGAGCAACCACAGCTCGCATCCCGGCTGGCGCTTTTGGTCGTCGCCTTTCTTATTTGGTTAACAGGGTTAATTCCAGAAACAAAATATAACGAAATCTTACAAAGAAAACAACGTTTTTTCACAACAGTCACACTCTGGGCGACCGGCTCTCTTCGGTTCCTCTATTGTTCCAAAGTAAAGCGCGCCGTAAAACTGCCTCTCCGAAGACCCTTTTTCCCTGCAGGGACATACGTTGACTGCTTGAGGGCATCCATCACGGCCTCGACGAACATTTGGCTGGTTGCTTTGACTACGTCCACCTTGATGAGCGTTCCCTTTTCATCGACCGTTGCGATGACGTCTACCAGTCCTTCTTTTTGCCGTCTCCTTGCTGCCACAGGATATTCCGGGTTTACCTTGTGGAGAAACTGAAGGGGACCGTCGACTCCGCCGCCTCCCGTTCCACCTCCTCCGGCGCCATTTCCTCCGCCTCCCGATCCCGTCCCACCGCCGATTCCGCCCCCCGATCCACCACCGCTTCCACCTGAGCCGCTGCCCCCCGTCCCTCCGCCTCCGGCGCCGATTCCGCCCACGCCCGCATCGTTTGCTGGACCTAAACCGGGGGAGATGGAGGCAAGGTTCTCGGGTCCGCTGCCGCCGCCAGGGCCCGGTGGTGGGGACGCTTCTCTTTTTTCCTTTTCTACAGGTCTAGGCCCGGCCGGCTGCCCGATAGGCGCCGGAACCGGTATGGGCTGGTTTCTTACAGGGATGCTTTTTGCGCTGACTATCCTGGGAGGCGGAAGAGGTTTTTCCTGTTGGCGAGGGAGCGGCGCGGGGGCTGTCCGCTCGGCCACCAAAGTCACGCTGACGACCTTCTCCTCTTTGATTCGAGCGGGTTTCTGATGCATTGAGAACGAGAGGAGAAGCGCCGAGTGGATTGCCAGAGCCGCGAGCACGCATTTTGCCCACCCGCGCCCGTCTTGGACGCCGGCGGCCAGATCGCTCTTGCTCGACCGAAAAATGCCGGTTTTCAGTCGTTGTAGCACGAATCCCTTTTCTCTCTTGACAGCGAAACCTCAAGCCGGGACATCGCTGAACCTCCCATTTCAAGGTATAACAAAGATTACATAGCTTATGCCCGGCTTCGTTTCGAAATGATATCCGCGCGGCAGGTTCCCTGTCAAGCACTATCAAACATTGCCCTGAAAGATATTTTGTTGTACAAGAAAAAAAACGTTGTTATTTTTTGTAATATTTCGTAGAATTCAGACATTCTAAGATCAGAATCAGCGTCAGGCTGTAGTTGTGACGCATTTACGGATGTTTTTTGACCAGCCCTCAGGAGGAAGGGAGGTGATGAGGAGGCGAACACTCCGGGCGGGGCAGCAAATGGGATCATAGAGAACAAAACCCTTTTTTTGCCAAACCCATCGAGAGGTGGGGACGGAAAGCCATGGGTCCCGGAGGGGACAGCCAGGTTGCCTTTAGCCGCAGGACTAAGGAAGAGCAGTTTCTATTTTTTTGTGTTTCTCGTAACAATTGTGAAAGGAGGCAACCAATGAAAAAGTTTGCAGTTTTGATGATGGCAGCGGTGGTACTAGGCATGGGGGACGGGCGCCTGGGCCGATACGATCAATACACCCAACCACTTCTATTTTAACGTCGCCAACGACTCAGGCGTCAAGTATGACTATGACGCCAACGATAACCCGAGCACCACAAACTCATACTACGTGAAATTCGACGGCGGCGGTTTGAATGCCTACAGCATCACCACGGACACGAGTAATTCTTCCGGGCAGGTGACCACAAAGAGCACCAGCTCCAACACGTACAGCGGCACGTTCTACCTCGCCGACCACGGCGGACGGGGTTTCGCGGACGACGCCATCTTGATGATTGCGTCAGACAAACCATTGACGAGCAATTTCAGCATTACCGTCCAGTCGACCGGTTACACCTGGACTCCCCCTACCGTGAACGGCAACAAGCCGACTTCCTACACCCTCGTGACGAACGCGGTGAACGAATCTTTTGGGGCAAGCGATTTTACGTATACCTCGGCCTCCACCCAGTACAGACCGGGTACCGGATCGTGGTCGCAGCCCTTTTATTACGGCGAATCTACCTCGGGTACAACCCCCTACTACTACATGTTCGTAGATCTGAAGGTGGGGACTGTCGGCACGGCCGCTAGCGGCCTCGCAAACAACGGCGACGTGCAGGTAAATTACACTATTAACGGTCTGTACTCAGATATTTTCTTCGATATGTACGCCTGGTGTCTCGTTTCGAACACGGGCAATGGCGTCAACTGGACGAACAATACCGCCGGCGGGGCGAATACCAGCGGTTATTCCCTCGACTACACCGGCGCCGCGTACACTCCTACTCCCGTTCCTCCCTCCCTCTTCCTCCTCCTCGGCGGCTTTGGCGGGTTGGGCCTTATCAGAAGAAGATGGTTGAAACGTTAGTCTGAAAGTCACTTACAGCGACAAGAGCAGGAACCCTGGCGCGAGGCCGGGGTTCCTGACGGTCGCTTCCGAGATTGCCGTGTTATAAAAACATCTAACCGGAAGTATAATGAATCGTACAACAGCTTTATTTGCGGGCCTTTCGCTGCTTCTGTGTGTACTTGCGTCTACGCTCTGGGCCATGGGCACGCACGAAGACCAGAGCGAGGACATTTTCGCTCTCGGCGAAGTGACGGTGACGGCGAGTTCGATGACGGCGATCGAAGCCGGCGAATCGGTGCATACGATCACCGCGGCGGAAATCGCCAAAACGGGCGCGAGGACCGTTGACGAAGCGCTTGTTCTCCTTCCCGACGTCAACATCAAACTGGGCATAGACGGCCGGCCGCGCGTCGAGATCAGGGGCGCCAAGAGCAGGGACATCCTTGTATTGATGGACGGAGTGCCGATCAACTCTGCTTTCGACGGACAGTTCGATCCGTCGTCGATACCGGTGGACAGCATTGCCAAGATCAAGGTGACCGTCGGCCCGAGCTCGGTGCTTTACGGAAGCGGCGCCATGGGCGGAGTGATCGACATCACCACAAAGAGAGGTGGACTTGGGGTGAAAGGCTCGGTGGGGTACGAAGCGGGCGACGGCACGCCCTACCTGGCCAAGGGGAGCGTTTCAGGCGCTACGGGCAAATTCGATTTCTATCTGAACGCCAGCGCCTACCATAGGGATCATTTTCCCGTCTCGCAACCTTTCGTGAGCAGCATTTACGAAGAGGCCGGATACCGCAAGAACAGCGACGACACCAGGAACAATGCGCTTATGACGGTAGGGTTCAGGCCGAGCGACGAGCTGCGTTTTTCCCTGAGCGGCAACTACGTCACGGGCAGCTACGGGAAGCCCGCCAGCGCAATCAACAATGCCTTTGACCCTTACGCGCCAATGGCTCAGTTCGGCCGGGTGGACAACTACGAGGGCGAGTGGTGGCAGCTCAATGGCGAGTACAACCCCTCGGAGGCCCTGACGGTCAAGTCCAACGTCTACTACAACCAGGTGGACCAGAGTAACACCAATTATGACGACGAAACCTACACGACCTATAACAACCCTTTGATTCCAGGTTCATACCACTTGGACAACAAAGCCATAAAAGAAGGGGCGGCAGTAGAGCCGAGTTACGATTTCGGCAGGGCCGGATTGCTGACCTTTAAGGTTACCGGGGAAGAGGACACCTGGATGGACTCGGGAGAGTGCAAACCAGGGGGAGGCGCCTGGGCCCCGTGCGGCCATGGGCTGGGCGCCGGGAGCCCACCGTACGTCCTCTATCCGGTCCGGGATCATTACGTCTTCTACATCTACTCCGCCGGTTTGGAATACAGCGTTGCCGTCATGAAGGACCTCACCTTTTCCGCGGGTCTCCGGCAAGACTGGCAGTCACGGGAAGATAGGAGCCTCGAGGATTATGGTTTCTCTGCGAGCCTCCGCTATGACCTTTTCAAAGATACCGCGCTGAAGACCTCCTTTATGAGGAATATTCGCTTTCCAACCATGAGCGAGCTCTATCTGCTTCCGGGCAGCGATCCCACCCTGAGAGAAGAAAAGGCTTTTGACTACTCATTGGGCATGGAGCAGAAGTTGCCCTGGGCGAGCCTCTTTGAAATCAACGGGTTTTACAACAACATTTACGATTTCATCGGCGTTAAGCAGCAGATGCTGTCGGCGAAGGAGGGGTATGTGCAGTATAACATCAACTTCCCGCACATCCGTTCCTATGGATTCGAGACATCCCTGGACACGCACCCCGTAAAGGAGCTTCAGTTGAAGTTGGCCTACACGTTCACCGAGTCGATGGACCTGTCGGGTCCGGCATTCCCTGACGACAGAGAGCCGCTCCAATATGTTCCCCGGGACAAGGCCACGTTTACGGCGAAATACGACTTCCCCTTCGGTCTGACCCCCTTTTTCTCCGTTATTTATGTGGGGGACTCGATTGTCTATTCAAAACAGTTATACGTCACGGTGCAACGGGCCTACATGACCCCCTACGCGGTCGGGAACGTCAAAATAAGTCAGAAGCTCTTCCGGGACACGGCGACGGTGTACGTCGGCGTCGACAACATCATGAACAGGAACTACGAAGACACCTACGGCATTCCCCGACCGGGCAGATACGTGTACGGCGGATTTGAGTACCGTTTTTAGACGCGCCATGCACGACGGAAGCATGGAGAAGGAGCTATCATGAAAGGCCGATCGATCAGGCGACTAACGGCGGTTGCATGCCTCATCATCGGGCTCTTCCTCTACGGTTGCGGGGGCGGCGGAGGCGGGGGAGATCCCTTTACCGGGGCGCCTTTCCGCTATGATCCCGGCGTGCCGGGCATGGTTACCGGCGTGCAAACGTCGTCGGGCGACCAGGTTGTCACCGTGACCTGGAACCCCGTAAGCGTGGCCAGTTCTTACAACATCTATTACGCTGCCGCCGCGGCCGGAGGCGGTCCTCCTTCTTCGGGATGGATCGAGATCAACGTCAGCGGTGGGACCTCCTGCCCCGTCTGGGGCCTGACGAACAGGGTAACCTATTACTTTGTCGTAACGGCCGCAAATAGAGACGGGGAGGGGCCGGCGGCCGCCCAGGGCCAGGGGTGGGGGGCAAATGCCGTGTCGGCGACGCCCGGTCCCATCACTCAGGCCGACCTGGCGGGAACGTGGTATTTTCACACCATTGTTTGCGGTCCCGGAGCGAAGTGGGAACGGGGGACGGTAACCATAGATTCAGGCGGCAATGTGACCTTCGCCGAGTTTCTCGACAGCGCCCATTACGATCCAGTCTATGACGTCGCCACGGAAACGACCGCAACCGCGCCTTCCGGTTTGGCCTGGAACGTACAGGGCGACGGAAGCATCGCCATGTCGGGATCAGGGACCTGGGGCTATTCCGGAAGCGGCGTTTGGCCTTCGTTCCAGGGAACCATGGGCTCGAGAAAGAATATGTGGGTGGGGACATGGACCTATTCGACGACGGACGGCTCGAAGGCGCTCACTATATTCCAGAAAATGAGGGCCACAAACGACTATACCATCTGGGACATCTCGGGCACCTCTTCCGGCCAGAACCCGAACGATCCGGACCTCTCGGGCAATGGGCCGACCCGCTTTGCCTATCACGCCCTCAACAGCGGCAGCAGCATCCAGTGGGAGTACAGCAGCGCGAGGGTCGGGCAGCAGGGCCAATTCTGGCTGTACCCCTCAGAGGTGCCGGCATCGTCATACCTGTACCCCCTGACCGTGGGCGGGTCGACAAGCAACGTGAAGGACGTCATCTACTGGTGCTACGGCACGCCGAACTACAAAGTGGTAGAGGGGTACGACCTGTTGTGGAAGGTTACCGCCTTCGGCATGCAGTCGGACGGCCTGGTGAAGGAATACGACAACTGGGCCGCCGTCACGGACGGAGCGCAGAACGTGGTCTTTACGGGAAGGATGACCGACGACAAGAGCGTTGTGGTGGGCGTTTCGACAAAGAACGACATCGATTCGTCGCAGAGCAGCACCGGGGCTATTGTGACGATTCCGGGTCAGTACTTCATGAGGATCATCGAGCTGAATTTCATCCCCACCGACCAGTCGATGCCGACCTACGCGCTGAGCGACGTGGCGGGGAGCTACAAGTTCCACGAGATAGGCGCATCCCTCGGTTCCGGCAGCGTTGCCCAGGCATCCTGGGCGTACGGGAAGATGGTGGTGGCCGGTTCGGGAGCGACGACGTTTCCCTTGTGGACCGACAGCAATTCGTCCTTGTCGAATGCAAACAGTTTCACCCTTTCCTACTACACGGACACGGGAAGCGACGGACACACCTGGACTACCTTCGCCAACTTTGTCAGCCCCGATACCGGAACGGCCTCCACCCAGTATTACAATGCTTCCCTGCAGCCCTATGTTTCCAAGTGGACGTGGTGGAACGCGTTGACCACCATGACCCAGAGCGGCTCGGGCGTGCGACAGATACCGGAGAGCCCCTACTATTTCAACGAGCACGGGACGCTCTCCTACAACAAGGACCTGTTCGTGGCGACGAGAACGGATGCGTTCGGCTACAGCATGATTGTGGGGTTAAAGTGACATCGATGAAGATACTTGTTTCCATTGACGATACCGACAACATCGACAGCCGGGGCACCGGCGAGATCGCCGAGCTGCTTGCTGCGGGCATTGCAGCGAAGGGCTGGGGGACGTGCGGGCAGGTGACGAGACATCAACTGCTCGTCCACCCCGACATTCCCTATACGTCGCACAACAGCTCCATGTGTTTTCCCGCCGAGATTCCTGCGGATGCCCTGCAAGCCGTCACCGCCTATTGCTGCGCGAGCCTTGCCGCGGAGAGCGCGCTGGGTCCGACCCGGGGCTGTGCGTCGTGGTTCCCGAGCGGCTGGAGCGGCCGGAAGAGCTGATGGAGTATGGACGAAGAGCGAAGACGACCGTTCTTTCGAAGGAAGAGGCCTATGAGACGGCGGCCGCCCACCATGTACACCTTTCGGAACATGGCGGCACGGGGCAGGGGGTGATCGGCGCCCTCGCGGGCGCGGGTCTTCGCCTCACGGGCGGCGACGGCAGGTTCAAGGGGAGAAGGCAAATCCCTTCAAAGAACGGACTGGCGACGGTCGGGGAGATACGCGCGGCGGGGATCGACGTGGTGAAGAGCCTGCAGGGCGACGTGCTCGATGCAAGCGAGATTGTCCACGTGGGAGAATGGGTGAAGTTGGTGCTCGTCGAGGGCCAGACTGTCTTGCTCGTCGTTCCTGCCGGCGATGTCGCGGGAGCCGCATGGAAAGCGGTCGACCGAAAGATCTTCAAAAACTATTGACCATGCGACAGATAGTAGAGGAAAACGGTGTTTTCGTCTTTCAGGGCGCCATCGACAACCCGGAAGATATCCTTTCAGCCGCCGCGATTGCCGCAGACTGTCCGGCATATTCCATTGATGAAGATGATGAGGATTATTGCGACGGGGAAAAGACCTGTTTCAATTGCCGGCGGCGGCGGTGGACCAGAGAAGGATTCCAGTGCGCCAGGAACCTTCTTCATGCGTGAGAAGCTTTTGAGAGCCAAAAGGAACTGATGGAGCCTTCACGCCAAATACTGTGGAATGTCGGAAGCTCTTCTTTCCTCTGGATTGCCGGCGTTGTGACGGTTCTCTCTCTTGTCGTCGGCTTTGCGTTGCGCACCGCCGCATGGCGGCGGGGCAGGAAAGGACTGCCCAAAGATCGCCGCCGGTCACGGCTGCTGGCCCTGCTCCGCCTCGTCATGATGCAGGAAAAGGGGATCGTTCGCGGCCATCGGTACGTGATGATGCATCGTTGCGTCTTCTACGGGATGCTTCTTCTCTTCCTCGGAAGCCTCCTTATTGGCTTGGAAATGCACTTCGGCCTCAATTTCCTTCGCGGAACGACGTACGTCGTCTTCAGCCTGATTCTCGACCTGGCGGGTCTCGCCGTTCTCGTTGGCGTCTGCCTGGCAGCGTATCAGCGGTATATCGTCAAACCGGACAGGCTGGAAAGCAACCCCGGCGACGCGTTCTTCCTCGCTATGCTTGCGGCCGTGGCGCTCAGCGGCTTCTTGCTCAAGGGGATGCGATTGTTTGCCGCCTCCGGCGACGGGTGGGCCTTCTGGTCCCCTGTCGGGGGCGTCGTCGCGGCGCTCGCGGCCAAGATGAGCGCGACAGAGGGCGCCAGACACTTCCATCGACTTGTCTGGTATGGGCACGCAACGCTTGCCTTTGCCCTCATTGCTTTGATCCCCTGGACGAAGTTCCTCCACATCTTCGTTGTCCCGCTGAGCCACTATTTGTCGCTCCCATGGGCTGAGCGGGCCTCCCTGCCCCAGCCGCCCGACGATGGTCAATCCGCGAAGGGCATCCTTGCCGACTGCACCCGAAAACAACTCATCGAGGCCGATGCCTGCATCGAGTGCGGAAGGTGCAAAAGGCGGTGCCCCATCTATCAGGCAGAATTGTCCTTCGCTCCCATGACGCTGATGAAAAACATGAAGCGACTTCTGCACCGGGGCAAGTTGAGCAGCCCTTTGATGGACGTGATCGATGAATCCGCGCTCTGGGCCTGCACTGGATGTCGCTCGTGCGAGGAGCGCTGCCCCGCAAACGGGGCGCATGCGAGCGCGATTGTTGACATCAGGCGCAGTTGCACAGCCGTCGGGCAGGCGTCGACTGCGGCAGCGGCGCGCTATGCTGAAAACGAAGCAAGACTCGCCCTGCCCGGAGACCGCTCCGCCGTGCCCCGGGATCGCGACGTGTACATCTGGCCGGGCTGCCATGCAGAGAAGACCGGTTCAAACGGCGTTGTTCAGCGACTGGCCGACATTCTCAAAAGAGCCGGTTTGAGCGCCGCGGTGCTCGCGCCTCCCGCGTGCTGCGGGGGACCTGTTCGACGCCTCGGAAACGAACCACTTTTTCTGAAGATGGCGATGGCGAACATCCATTATCTGAACGCAATCCGGGAAAAGACCATCGTAACCCACTGCCCGCACTGCTTCAATACCTTGAAAAACGAATACCCCGGCCTCGGCGGAGAATTTCATGTCATGCACCACTCGCGGCATCTTGCGGGACTGCTGTCGGAGGGCCGCCTGAAGACTGCGAAAGATCTTTCTCTGAAGGTCGTGTTTCACGACCCCTGTTTTTTGGGGAGATACAACCAGGAGTTTTCCTCGCCGAGAAAGCTGATCGCTGCGGTGGATGGTCTCGCCTTCCGTGAAATAAAGCATAACCGCATGAAAAGCATCTGCTGTGGGTCGGGAGGAGGGATTGCTCCGCCCGAAATTGCCCTGTCGAACAGCCGTAACCGGGTGCGCGAGGCCGTCAAGGCGGGCGCTGAAGCAATTGTAGCCTGTTGTCCCTACTGCGAGGAGAATCTTGCGGCGGCTGCCCGGAGCGAATATCCGGAGAAGCCGCCTGGGGTCATGGATGTCGTAGCAGTTTTTGGCGAAGGAGAGGATGTATGAAACGCGCCGCAATAGGCTTTCTTTTGTTGGTTGTGGTTTTCCTCGGGTCTGCCCGGGCGGGCCAGATAAGCGATATGTACGGCCGGAAAGTGACGCTGCCCGAGCATATCGGCAAAGTCCTTGGGGCATCCCCGCCCGTCACCTTCATGACCTATACGGTGGACCCCTCGCTTCTTGTGGGATTGAACGGAACTCCCGACGAAGACCTCCGGAAATATTTGCGGCCCGAGACCATGAAGCTTCCGGTGATCGGCGGCTTCGGCGGGCAGGGCAGAGGCATCAATGCGGAAGTGCTGATTGCCGCCAAACCGGACCTCGTGCTCGCCTGGGTATCCCGTTCCGGGACCCTGCACCCCAAAGTCGAGCAACTCCTTACCACATCGGGAATACCTTACGCCTACGTCAACCTGGACAACCTTTCCGACTACCCGGCTGCGTACGAATTTTTGGGCAATGTGTTGGGGCGGAAAGAACGGGGGAACGCGTTGGCCGCCTACTTCCGGAGGGAACTGAAGGCGCTGGAGAGTTTTTCAGCCGGAATTCCCCAGGAAAAGCGGCCGTCGGTCTATTTTGCCGAAGAGGAGGACGGGCTCACGACCGTTTCGATGAATTCCGTTCACGGAGAGGCGGTGGCTCTGGTGGGCGGCCAGAACGTCCATCGCAACGAGATCGAAGTAAGTCGCACGAAGTTCAGAATTTCTCTCGAACAGGTCCTTTTGTACAATCCCGAGGTAATCATTGTCCAGAACAAATCATTCTTTAACAGAATCTATAAGGATTCCCGATGGGCGGGAATCAGGGCCGTCGCCAACCGGAGAGTCTACCTGATACCTGACGCCCCTTTTAGCTGGATGGACCGGCCCCCGTCATTTCTCCGGTTGATGGGCGCCAAATGGCTGGCTGGCGTTCTTCATCCCAAGGCCGCCGGCCTCAGTATTGTTTCCGACACGAAGAACTTCTACCGCCTCTTCTTCGGTCTGAACCTGAGCGATCAGGAAATCGGGGAGATCCTGAACAAATAGGCTGACCAGGTATGGCGGCGGGTGAAGGCAAGGGAGCGCCGGATCAGCCGCGGAGGCGGGAGTCGATCATCAAGGAAGGGATTTCTATGTGGCAAAAGAGGTGGTGCACTGTCGCAATCGTCCTGTGCCTGATGGCGGGTCTTGGAATCAGGGCGTGGGCAGATGAGGGGAATGCAACAGCTCCCCAGATGAAGGAGGCGAAAGCCGACAAGAAGAGCGTCCGCGTCCTTGTGATAGGCGGCATGACTATGACCGGCCTTTGGCAGGAAGTTGCCGAGAAGTTCGAGAAGAAGACGGGCTGCAAAGTCGTCCTCGTGGATACCGGTCCGCGCCCCGAACTCGATAAAGCGTTCCGGGCAGGAAAGGCGGACCTTCTCACCATGCATTCGGGCGACATCACGACGGACCTTGTCGTCGACGGCTATGGGACGAATATGCGGCCCTGGGCGCGGAACGATCTGGTCATACTGGGCCCTCCCGAGGACCCGGCGAAGATCAAAGGGATGAAGGACGGCGCCGAAGCTTTCAAGAAAATAGCGGAAGCCAAGGCGCCCTACCTCGACGCGCTTGACGTGGGCGGCAGGGAGATGGCCCACAAGCTGTGGAAAAAGGCGCATCTGAAACCGGCAGGATCGTGGGTCATAAGAGACGACAGCCCGAGTGCGGAAGACATCCCCGCTTTCGCGAGCGCCCACGGCGCCTATGTCGTCTTCGGGCGCATGCCCTTCCTTTTTGAAAAGGTGGAATTCGGAAAGCTTCAGATCATGGTGGAGGGCGACCCGGACATGAGGCGTCCCTACATCGTCATGGAGGCAAACCGGGCGCGTTTTCCCGAAGCAAACAGCGAAGGGGCGAGGACCCTCTCCGATTTTCTGGTCTCCGGGGAGATACAAACCTACATGAAGACTTTCAGGGCCGCCGAATTCGGCAACAGGACGCTGTTTCACCCGGTTTGGCCTGTGGGACAGTAGGAGACATTCCGGGAGCTTTATCAACTATCAAACTAAGGGGGTCACGAATGAAGCGGCGACTAGCGGGTTTAGCAGTTTTGTTGATCGTATCGGCATGGGGGACGGGCGTATGGGCGACGACAACGCCGCTGTCCGGCTACCACGGTTTTTCTGTCAGCGTTGCCAATGACTCAAGCACGTTCTACATGGATTTCCCCTCGGCCACTCTTGGCGCCAATGCAGAATGGATTGGCAGCAGCAGCGTCAAAACCAATGGGGGTTCCGGGCCTTTCCTGACGACCGTGAACGATGCCGTCGACGGTTCCCCAACGGGCTATTTTACGGTGAATGACACCGGCGGCTCCGGCAGCGGAGTGACGGATTTCCTTCTTCTTGTGTCGGTACAGGGGCCGGTTGCAAGCAATTTCGACCTCAGCCTTACCTGGACTGTGGGGGGCGTCAACAAGACTTTCTCAGCAACCGAGACGAATTTCAGCTACGGATCGAATACGACAAGACCGGGCGGCAGCGCCAGCGTGTCTCTTTATCCGGGGCAGAACATCAACGACGCCACAACAGCGGCATTGCTCATGTTTGTCGACCTTCAGGGAGGCTCGCCGGGCAACCCGGTAACGGTCAATTACTCCTTTACCGGTCTGTACGGCGACACGGCGGCGTTCAACATGTACGGTTATTCTCCCACGGGTGGAAACGCGGATGCGGGGAAGGCGGGCATCGACTGGACCAATAAGACCGCCAATGGCTACGTCATTTACGATACGGCCAAAGCCCCGGTCCCCGTTCCGCCTTCGCTTCTTCTCCTCGCCGGCGGCTTGGGCGGCCTTGGAGCCTTCAGGAAAAGAAAGACCAAATAGCAGGCAGAATTCATCACGAACAACAATTGAACGGCAGGAATGCCATAATGGGGTTCCTGCCGTTCTTCTCATAGAAACAACCGGCGAAACCGGAATTCGATTCGACCGATTGCCCTCGCGACAACCTAAAGCTGATTTTGTCTTTCCCGTCTCGGCCGCCTTTGGACAAGCCCTGAAATAGTACAGTGGCGGTCGGAGGAAATTTCGATGGATTTCCCCGCTGAGACAGGCGAAAGGCGCGAAATTAACCCGACCGCCCCGCCGCTGCCCCCCACAGCTCCTTGAGCCGCTGATCTCTTCCGCAGTTCCAGCGGTAAAACTTGTAGCGCACCGGGTTTTTCTTATAATACTGCTGGTGGTATTCCTCGGCGGGGTAGAAGCGGCCGGCAGGTACGATCTCCGTGTAGATCGGGCCGGGAAAAGCCTTCGATTCCTCCACTTTCTTCTTCGATTCTTCGGCGAGATTCTTTTGTTCTTCGCTATGATAAAAGATCGCGGAACGGTACTGATTGCCCACGTCGCAAAATTGCCTGTCCTTCACGGTCGGGTCGATATTGTGCCAAAAGACGTCGAGCAGCTTCTCGTAGCCTATTTTGGAGGGATCGAACACGATTTGGACGGACTCGGCGTGACCCGTGCCGCCCGCCGAGACTTCTTCGTAGGTTGGGTTTTTGGTGTGACCGCCCGTATAGCCAACGGTCACCGATATCACGCCCGGCAGTTTGTTGAAGGCGGGCTCCATGCACCAAAAACAGCCGCCCGCGAATGTTGCGGTCTCCCGAGCCCCGTTCTCTTTCTCCTGCCCATTGGCACTTTCAGCGGAACCGGGGAAGGTTGCGAGCATCAGGACGGCCGACAGCGCCATGCATATCACGCCAAGCTTCATAGGGTCTCCTTTTTCATACAAGAGAAATGTAAGGCAGGCGCCGCTTCGAAGGAATTGTTTTCCCGTCGCCCGGAATTTTTTTCCTCCGTCTCGCGACAGAAAAAGAACCGTTGACATCGGCTTTCCCCAATAGCCACGGCCATTCCGCCTTTGCGGGGGTCCTCCCTTCATGGCCCCGATCTTGCTTTACGTTTCTTTACAAGCGTGGAGCAGGAGGAGATCATGAGCAGCGGAGTAAGCAGCATCGGGGGCATGAGCGCGGAACAGATACGTCAGGCCCTGTTCAACAAGCTGGACGTGAACCACGACGGAGTGCTCGACAAATCAGAGATACGGGCAGCGCTGGAAAGCGACAACAAGAACTCCGTCGGCTTCAACAAGAGCGCTTTTGCCGACCAGGTGTTTGCGAAGCTTGACGCGAACGGCGATGGCGCCGTCAGCCAGAGCGAGTTTAATGCGGCTCTTTCGAAGGCACAGCAAAGCTCGGGCCCTTTTCTCTCCGGATCGACGGCGTCTCTCGTCGGTTATCTCGCCTCGGGGCTGGACCAAAACAAAACGACGGACCCGACCTTGACGCAAACCAACGCCGTGAATACCGCGCTGAAAAACTACCTTGCTCAATGTGGACAGCTTTCCCAAAAGCAGGCGACAGCCACCGTTTCGGCACTTGTGTAGGCCCGTTTTTCAGGAAAAACGCTGCATCCACGCCTGTTTATAAGTGTTGACAATAACGCTGCTCCTTTGTATACTCTACCGGCCCCAAGGGGGGTGTAGTACCGCACCTTCACTCAAGTCCGCCGATACAGGCAGGAGTAACGTGCCAGCCCAGCGATTTTCACGCTTTCTAGCAGCAACTCGGCAGAAAACTCTGTTTTCTTTGCGTGCCCCGGGCCTCACGCACTTCATGCTTCTCGTTATCATTATCCATAGAGAAAGGAGGAATTATCATGCCGCTTTTTGAAGACACCCCGGAGGAACGCGATTTTAGATTGGCCCTGAAGAAGTTCATTGCAAGAGAGCTGACGCCTCACCGCGAGGAATGGGAGAATAAGAGGGCCGTTCCGCGCGAAGCATGGTTGAAGATGGGCAAACAGGGTTTTTTGTGCGCCTGGCTTCCCGAAGAATATGGGGGCGTGGGCGTTGATTTCAGATACTCCGTCATTCTCGGCCAGGAGCTGATCAGGGGCGACGCCATGGGCATCGGCGTGCCGAACCATCAGGACGTGGCCACCCACTACGTGTACCGCTTCGGTTCAGAAGAGCTGAAGCAAAAGATCCTCCCGAAGGCCGCCAGCGGCGAGATGATCGGCTGTCTCTGCATGACCGAGCCGAACGCCGGATCGGATGCCGCCGCCATCAGGACGAAGGCGGTGAAACAGGGAGATCACTATATCCTGAGCGGTCAGAAGACCTTTATCACCAACGGCACGTTTGCCGACTTCATGGTTGTCATGTGCCGGGTGGAAGCGCCGGGTCTCGACCCGAAAAAGAACTACAGCCTTCTCTGCGTCGAAGGGGACAGCCTCAAGAGCGTGAAGCGCCGCCAACTCGAAAAAATGGGACGCCATGCCACCGATACGACGGAGCTCTTCTTCGAGGACTGCCCGGTGCCCGTCGGCAACCTTCTGGGAAAAGAGGGCCAGGGCTTTAAGTACACCATGCAGCAATTGGGACGCGAGCGGCTGGAGCTCTGCATCAAGAGCCAGGCCTATGCCGAGGAGTGCTTCAAGGAAGCCCTCAACTACGCGAAAGTGCGTGAGGCTTTCGGGAAACCGATCGGCAACTTCGAGCATATTTCCTTTATGCTTGCAGAAATGGCGACAGAGGTAGAAATCGGCGACACCTTCCTTCATGCCTGCGTGGAAGAGTTTATCAAGGGCGAAGACGTCGCGAAAAAGGCCTCCATGGCGAAGGCGTGGATCGCCGAAATGGCGAACAGGGTTGCCTACAAGGCAGTCCAGATCCACGGCGGCTACGGTTATATGGCGGAATACCGGATATGCAGGCTTTACCAGGATGTGCGCGTCATGCCTATTTTTGGCGGCACGACGGAAATCATGAATGTTATCATCGCGCGTCAACTCGGCCTGAAGCCGCTGTTCTAGGACGCTTCGAAGAACCCTCAGCATCCAGGCGGCGCTCGCCCACAAGGTGAGCGCCGCTTTTTAATCGAACCCTTCTCACAAGCCTCGATCCATCTTGACAGAATCGAACCTTCTCCTTATTCTTTGGCAATGAAAGCGGTCATTCAACGGGTGAAATCGGCTCATGTTGAGGTGGAGGGGAAAACCGTCGGCGAGATCGACCGGGGTCTTATGGTCCTCGTCGGCATTGGCGCCGAGGATACGGTTCGGGACATCGATTGGATGGTGGAGAAGATCGTTAACCTGCGGATCTTTGAGTCCGCGGAGGGCAAGCTCGACAAATCCGTTCTCGACGTCGACGGCGGCCTCCTTCTGGTGAGCCAGTTCACCCTCTACGGCGACTGCAAGAAAGGCAGGCGACCGTCATTCACCGGCGCCATGGACGCGGACAAGGCCCGCGAGATGTTTCGGATCTTCACGACAAAAGCCGCGGAAAGGGTGAAACACGTGGAGGCCGGGATCTTCCAGGCCACAATGGACGTCCACCTCGTCAACGAAGGCCCGGTCACGTTGATCCTCGATTCGAGAAGCTAGAGTTTTCCGAGAAACCGGGCTGGGCGTCAGTCGGCGACCACATCTACGTCCGTCGCCCCGCCGGGAGACTTCATGAAGAATACCAGGCCCATGCAGACTACGAAGACGATGCTGATGAGCAGATAGACGTGGTTGTAGGCGAGAATGGACGCCTGCCTCGTCACCATGCCGTCGAGCACCTTGAGGGCTTCCGTGTCGCCGCCGCTTGTCCCGTTCGCTGCAAGAAGCGACAGGGCCTGCTGATACGTTTGGTTTGCGACGTCGCTGTAAGGGGTGAGGTGTTCGGCGAGCACCGCATGGTAGACCGTTTCTCCCCTGGTGAGGACGGTGGCCGCCAGGGCGATGCCGACGCTTCCGAACACCTGCCGGATCATATTGTAAACTCCCGTCGCGGCCGTTACGAGAGGTCTTTCGATAGTGGCGAGCACGGCCGTGGTGAGGCTGACGAATACAAAGCCGGATCCGATGCCCTGCAGCACCTGGGGAACGAGAATATCCCAGACCCCCGTATCGAGGGAAAGACGCGAAAATTGATAGTAGGAGAGGGCGTTCAGGAAAAGCCCGAAACCGATCAGGGATTTCGGCCCCATTTTATTGTAGAGTTTTCCCGTTACCGGCATGGAGAAGGCCATGCCGAGACTTCGCGGGACCATTGCGAGCCCCGAATCCAGGGCGGGATAGCCGAGAAGCTGCTGCAGAAAGAGGGGCAGGATGAACATGCTGGAGAAAAGGCCCAGCATGAAAATGCTGCTGAGGAACGTCCCAAGGCTGAAATTGAAGTCCTTCAGCACCCGCATGTTGACTGCTGGCGCGTCGGTGGTCAGCTCGCGGATCACAAAGAAGAACAGACCGAAGAACGCGGCGACGGCCAGGTACAGAATAAGATGGGACGCAAACCAGTCCTTTTGGTCGCCCTTTTCGAGCATGATCTGCAGTGCGCCGAGCCCTACCACCATGAACAGAAGACCCGAAAAGTCTATTTTCCCTTTGCTCCGCACCAGGTAGGGCGGGTCTTTGATGAACCGCATGATCAGGAGAATATTGAGGATGCCCACGGGGATGTTGATGAAAAAGATCCAGGGCCAGGAATAGTTGTCGGTGATCCAGCCGCCGAGAGTGGGTGCAAAGGCGGGTCCCAGGATGGTGCCGAGGCCGAAGATGGACATGGCCTTCGCCTGTTCCTCCTGGGGAAATGTTTCCCGCAGTATGGCCTGGGCCAAGGGAAGGAGCGCCCCGCCGCCGATGCCCTGGAGGATGCGAAACGCGACTATGGAAGGAAGGTTCCAGGCCATGCCGCAAAGCATCGAAGAGAGAGTAAAGACCGAGATGGAAAAAAGGTAGAACTGTTTTCGCCCGTACCGGGAGGACAGAAGTCCGAGGAGGGGCATGGTGATGACGCAGGAGAGCATGTATCCCGTCGCGACCCAGGCGATCTCTTCGACCGAGGCCCCCACGGCGCCGCGGATGTGGGGCAGGGCGACGTTGACGATGCTCATGTCGAGGGAGCCCATGAGTGCTCCCATCATGACGGTGAGGGTAATCATCCATTTGTGTGTTTTGTAGTCGTCCGCCTGAGATGAACGGAGAGCTTGCTCCATTGCGCCTATGCCTTCTTTTTCCGAATGGGCCGGGTCAGACTTTCCCACTTCTATCTGTTCGCTTATTATCGCCGTAAACAGCACGGGATTGCAAGCGCGACAGGGAACGTTGGCGCCTGACAGCGCACTTTGTTCTGCGAGGCCAATAGGTCGCGACTGGGCGCTTTTTGTTTGACCTCACGGTGGATTTGCCGTATCATAGTGGCGCGTTAAAGAGCGCATTCCGAGCGTTTTTTCGTCCGAAAGGGGGAACAATTCATGTCGAACGTAGCGGCCGTGGGTCTCCAGTGGGGCGACGAAGGCAAAGGCAAGATAATCGACTTGCTGAGCGAATATGCCGATGTGGTCGTCCGGTACCAGGGCGGGGCCAATGCCGGCCATACCATCGTGGTAGGGGACGAAAAAGTAGTGCTGCATCTCATGCCTTCGGGCATATTGCATAAAAGGACGCAGTGCGTGATAGGCAACGGCGTGGTGCTCGACCCCGCCACGCTTCGGGAGGAGATCGTCGGTCTCAAGGCTGCCGGGCACATGGAGGATGACAGCAGGCTGCTCGTCAGCGGCCGCGCGCACCTGATCATGCCCTACCATAAGAAGCTTGATGCCCTCAGGGAGAATGAGAAGAAACAGAAGATCGGCACTACCGGACGGGGCATAGGGCCTGCCTACGAGGACCGGGCGTCGAGGATGGGGATACGCGTCATCGATCTCCTTGACAAAAGGGTGTTCAGAGATCGGGTCCGGGAGAACCTCAAGCTGAAGAACTTTGTTATTCAACGATACTATAAGGCCGAGCCCTTCAAGCTGCGGGACGTCGTGGCTGAATATGACGCCTATCGCGATCTCCTGAAGCGATATGTGGGAGACAACGTGCAGTTCCTCCACAGGAGCATGGAGGAAGGTAAATCGCTCCTTTTTGAAGGGGCTCAAGGCGCCTATCTCGACGTCGACCACGGGACGTACCCTTTTGTCACCTCTTCGAACACCCTGGCTGGCAACGTCTCGTGCGGCGCAGGCGTGGCGCCGGGCGTCATCGACCACGTCCATGGCGTCTGCAAGGCTTATACGACGCGGGTGGGGGAGGGGCCTTTCCCTACCGAGCTTTCGGGGCCGGAAGGCGAGCTCATGAGAACGAAGGGCGGCGAGTACGGCGCGACCACGGGTAGGCCGAGGCGATGCGGCTGGTTGGACGCGGTAATTTTGAGACGCGCGGCGATCATGAACGGCATCAAGGCGATCAGTCTCATGAAGCTCGACGTGCTGGACGAATTCGAAACGATCAACGTCTGCGTGAAGTACCGGATCGGCAGGAAAACCTACGCCGATCCCCCTTTGGGAATAAAGGACCTCGCCGAGTGCGAACCGGTGTACGAGCGCATGGACGGATGGAAGACGCCGATCGGGAATCTCGCCTCTTTTGAGGACCTTCCCGAAAACGCGAGAAGGTATGTGAAGCGCCTTGAAGAGCTGATAGGCGCACCCGTGGGGATTCTGTCAACCGGCCCGCGGCGGGACAGCACCCTCGTTCTGCAGAACCCCTTTCAGCGATAGCAACGGAATTGCCTCAGAAAGGTATGGCGCCCCTGGGGAGACGTTGAAACGGCAATTTGTTTTTTGAAAATATTCGGGGGATGTACGCGTGAGCGCTGACCCGGCAGTCAGCGCTCGCCTTTCTCTGGATTATTCTCTTAAGACTGGCTCGCGACGTTTTCCGACTCGCGTCGATGGTTCGTGCTTTTTTCCTTGAGGCGTGGCGTGATCTGGCGCATTATTCTCGTTTTGGCCTTCTCCTGTATGTCCCGCAGCTTCGGGAGTTGGTCAGACAAGACGAGGGTGAACGCCCGTCCGCCTTTTCCCATGCGCGCCGTTCTCCCGATCCTGTGCACGTAGTACTGATCGTCCGGAGGGATGTCGTAGTTGATGACCGCCTGAATGTCGTCCACGTCGATGCCGCGGGCGGCCACATCGGTCGCCACGAGGATCCTGAGCATCTTCTTGCGGAACTTCAGCATGGCATGGTCGCGGCGCGACTGATTCATGTCCCCGTGCAGGCTGTCCGCCTCATAGCCCCTTTCCCGCAGGTCTTTGACGATCTGGTCGACCCGTCGTTTCGTGTTGCAAAAGACAAGGGACGAGGTGGGCGAGTATGCGTCGATGATCTTGCAAAGGACATCGAGCTTCATCCACTGTTTTACTTCAAAAAACATTTGCTCTACATCGGGCGCCGTCACCTGTTCGCCCACAACGTTGACGATTTGCGGGTCTTTCTGAAATTTCCGGACCAAATCCAGGATAGAATCGGGGATTGTTGCCGAGAAAAGGAGGGTCTGTCGTTCTTCCGGCATTGCCCAAAGGATTGTCTTCATGTCGTCGACAAAACCCATGTCGAGCATCTTGTCCGCCTCATCAAGCACGACCACGCGGACGTTGTCGAACCCTATGGTGCCCCGCTGCATGTGGTCCATGACGCGACCGGGAGTCCCGACGATAATCCGCGCGCCCCTCTTCAGGCTGCTCAACTGCTTCTGTATGGGCTGCCCGCCGTAGACGGCCACTATGTGCAGGTCTTTCCGGTATTTCGCGAACCTTTTCAGCTCATCGGCGACCTGCACGGCAAGCTCCCTCGTGGGACAGAGGATAACTGCCTCGAGCCCGCCCTTTTTTGCCAGCATCTCGACCAAAGGGAGGCCAAATGCCAGGGTTTTGCCGGTGCCTGTCTGGGCGCGACCGATCACGTCTTTTCCTTCGAGCACGAGGGGGATTGCCTGAGACTGGATGGGCGTCAGGGTCTCGAATTTCATGTCCGCCAGCGCCTTTCTGATTTCCTTTGATACTTTTAACCCATCAAATTCTGTGTTCTCCATAGTTCTCCTTGAGATAGTTTTTGCGCCGCTGAGTCCTGCCCGGCAGTCGGTTGTTCCTTGGTTTGGGAAATCATGGAAGGCTGAGAGGTAGAGAGCGGCAAAATAGTGGTTTCAGTATACTACAGAAATAAGAAAAATGATAGTTAATTTCGCGTGAAAGCGATACAATGACCGGGGTGCAGCCTTTGCTTCTCGACAGAAGCCGGGCAGAGGGCGCTTTTCTCCCTTGGAATCGGGCGTCTCAGCGAGTCCTCGCCAGCCGCGCCGACGTGATTCGGGCTTAAGAATAATAAACGCGGGACCGACAATTGGGAAGGAGGAATGAAATCATGCGAAAACTGGTTATTTCTGGAATTGCCCTCAGCTTGCTCCTCATATCGGCGACAGCCCGTCCGTGCAGCGACATCTTTGTCAATCAGCCGGGGAGTCATATCGAAGCCCGCACCATGGACTTCGGTCTCAACCTCGCCATGGACGAGACCTTCGGCTTCATCGGCCAGGAGAATACAACGGACGTCGTCATTGACGCGCAAAAGATCCCGGCAAAGCAGCTTACCCGCTGGACTAACAAATACGGCTACTGGGGACGCGACGCCTACGATTCGGCGAAGATCGTCGACGGGATGAATACGCAGGGCTTCTCCCTCGGCGCCCTCTACGCCGCAGGATTTACAAAGTACGCTGAATACAACCCTAAAGACTCCCGGCCCGTCATCGGCTTTTTTGATTTGGGAACCTATTTGCTGAGCCGGGCCGCAACTGTCGACGAAGCGATCGGCCTCATGGAAGGCCTACAGATCGTGCAGTCTGCCCTTCCCCTGAAGGCCGGGGTCTTCCTCAAAAACATCCCCGTCCATTTCATCATGAGGGATGCAACGGGCAATTCGGCGGTCGTGGAATCGATCGACGGCAAGATCGTCATCAACGAGCATGCGGGAAACGTCATGACCAACAGCCCGTCCTATCCGGAACACCTCGCCCAAGTTAAAAAGTACGACAACCTCGACATCAGGAAGGATCTGAAGCTGACAGGGCTTCCGGGGGGATTTTCGTCCACCGAGCGTTTTGCCCGCGCATCGGTGATGTTGCGGAACCTGCCGAAGCCTTACTCGAACACGGAGGCGCTCTACCAGGCGAACCGGGTCATCAATTCCGTGACGGTGCCGTTTTTCGGTCCGGGGAAAGGCGATGTCGGCGCCACCGTGTGGAGGGTGCTGAAGGATCTCGACCGAAAAGTGGTGTATGAGATCAGTCTCCTTTATTTTCAGGGCGGGGGAAAGATAGCGCCGACGCATGTAGCCAGCGATTCATACAACATCATCGACCTGACGAGCATCGATTTCTCTCACGTTCCAAGGGAGTTCGAGGGCAAGACCATTCAGCCCACCCCTCCGGACAGAGTCGTCAAAATACTGAGCGCAAAAGATATTCCCGAATTCGGCGAGTAGGCCAACGGCCGACAGCCGTCGCAGAGCCGCCGCACGGCTGTCGGTATCCCTTCTCTCTTCTCGAACGAATTTCCTTGAAAACGGCCTCTTCCCGTCAGTACAATTAGAACACCATGGAGAGAAAAAGATCGGAAGAGTTTTACGGTCAGGCCGTGGGTGTTATCCCGGCCGGCGTGAACAGTCCCGTGAGGGCTTTCCTCTCCGTTGGTGAGAAGCCCTTTTACGTCGACCATGCAAAGGGGCCTTGCCTTTATGACGTCGATGGCAATCGCTACATCGACTTTGTCTCTTCCTGGGGCGCCGTCATGTTGGGCCACGCCGATGAGGGTCTGACCAGGGAGGCGCAGGCGGCAGTCGCGGACGGGACAAGCTTCGGCGCATGCCACCCTTACGAGCCCGAACTGGCCCGGCTCATCATTGACGCCTTCCCCTCCATAGAGATGGTGCGTCTCACCAATTCAGGAACGGAAGCGACCATGAGCGCCATCCGGGTCGCCCGGGGCGCCAAGGGAAAGTCGGGGGTCATCAAGTTCAGGGGCTGCTATCACGGTCACGTGGATAGTCTTCTCGTCAAGGCCGGCTCGGGTCTTGCTACCTACGGCACGCCGGACAGCGAAGGGGTGCCCGCCGATCTGGCGAAGCATACCTTCGTGGCGGAATTCAACCATATCGGCACGGTCGAGAGGCTGTTGAAGGAGCAGAAAGACGTAGCCTGTCTGATCTTGGAGCCCATTATGGGCAACATAGGCGTGGTGCTGCCGACGGAGACGTTTCTCCGGGACGTGCGGGATCTCTGCGACAGCTACGGGGTCCTTCTCATCTTCGACGAAGTGATCACCGGCTTCCGGGTTGCCTACGGCGGCGCCCAGGAGCTTTATGGCGTGCGGCCCGACCTGACCTGCCTGGGGAAGATCATCGGCGGCGGCTTCCCTATCGGCGCCTTCGGGGGCAGGCGCGACGTTATGGAGAAGCTCGCTCCTCTCGGCGGCGTTTATCAGGCGGGTACCCTCGCGGGGAACCCGGTGGCGGTGAGGGCGGGCATCCACACGTTGAAGCGTCTCAAAAAAGAGATGCCTTACGATGGGCTCCGCAGGAGACTCGAACGAATTGGGGCCGCTCTGTTGCAGGCCGCCCGCGAGGAAGGAATGCCCTATTCGGTAAACGGCGCAACGGCGTTGTTCACCGGTTTTTTTGCCGACCGCGACGTGGTCGACTACGATTCCGCAGTTTCCTCCGACCGCCGTCTTTATGCCCTGTTCTTCAAGGCAATGTTGGATGAGGGCGTCTTCTTCGCCCCGAGCCAATATGAGGCCGCATTCCTCACCATGGCTCACGACGACGCTGTAGTGGAGCAGACTATCGAGACGTGCCGGCGGGCCTTCAGAAAGATTAAAAACCTTTAGCCAATCGCGTCCCGTGATGAAACGGCGTGGGAGAAATGAAGAATGAGTGAAGGAAATAACGCGGAGAAGCGGAGGACTTCGGTATGGATCGACCTCCGCGCTCTGGAAGAGAATTATTACGCGCTGAAAGGTCTTTTGCGCCCGCCGGCAAAGCTCTTGTGCGTCATCAAGGCCGATGCCTACGGGCACGGGGCCGTTGAAGCGGGACGGCGGTTAGAGTCCCTTGGCGTTTCTTATTTCGGGGTTGCGAGCGTCGAGGAAGGGAAAGAGCTTCGCGAACAGGGCATCCGGGCGGACATCCTCGTGCTCGCCGGACTGATGCCGTGGGACCGATGCGACACCTTTGTCGAATATAATTTGACGCCGACGGTGGGGACTTTCGAGGCCCTGGAGAAAGTCGCCTCATTCACCGGGAAGAAGCGCCTGAAGATACATTTGAAGCTCGATACGGGCATGGGCAGGCTCGGTTTCGTCGCCGAGGAGTTGCCCGAACTGACGAAAAGACTGAAAAGCCTGCGGGCGGTCGAGATCGAGGGTGTGATGAGCCACTTCCCCTGCTCTGAGAAACGTGACGACCGGGGTTTGCAACAGGTTGCCCGGTTCGCTGAAAACCTGGACGCGCTCAGGAAAGCCGGGGTAGCGCCCCGGTTTGCGCACATGGCGAACAGCGGCGCCATTTGCAATTATCCCGAAGCGCATTTCGATCTGGCGAGGCCGGGGGTCATGCTCTACGGGGCCTATCCGGACCAGGCGCTGCGCGAGAAGATCAGCCTGAAGCCCGTAATGAAGTGGGTCTCCCGCATCGCCTTTGTGCGGACTTTTCCGCCGGGATGCCCCCTGAGCTACGGGGGATGTTACGTGACTGAAAGGGAAACTACCCGCGTCGCTTACCTGCCCATCGGCTACGCCGACGGCTATCCGAGGGCGCTGTCGAACTGCGGCTCCATGCTGATTGCGGGCAAGCGGTGCAGGATTCTCGGGACAGTCTGCATGGATTGGGTGTTCGTGGATGTTACGGACCTCCCCGGCGTGGGGCCGGGAGATGAGGTCGTGGTCATGGGCGGCGCCGAAGAGGGGACGGTCACGGCCGACGAGATGGCGGAGCAGATCGGAACCATTCCCTACGAAGTTCTCTGCAACGTCTCCAAGCGCATACCGAGAAGCTATGTCCGTTAGGGACCGCGTAAAGAAGTTTTTCGCGCCTTTCGGGAACTTTGCCTCCGAGTTCGGGCGCATATGGATGATGTTCCTGAAGGCGGTCGTCTTAATCTTCAGTAGGCCTTTCAGGCTCAGCGCCATCTTCAAACAGATGGAGTTTATCGGCGTGAAGTCGATCTGGGTAGTGATCGTCACCGGCGGCTTCACCGGAATGGTGCTGGCCATCCAAACTTATTACGGCTTCAGGAGATTCAGCTCCGAGGGTCTCGTGGGCACCACGGTGGCGCTGAGCATGACGCGGGAGCTGGGGCCGGTGCTTACGGGCCTCATGGTGACGGGAAGGGCGGGTTCGGCAATAGCCGCGGAACTCGGGGCCATGCGGGTTACGGAGCAGATCGACGCGCTTTCCGTCATGGCCGTCAATCCGGTGAAATATCTCGTGTCGCCCCGCTTGCTCGCCGCGCTCCTGATGCTCCCCATCCTGACGGTAATTGCCGATTTCACCGGCATCCTGGGCGGCTACTTTGTGGGCGTCAAGCTCCTCGGCATCAACGAGGGCGTATTCATCAGCAGGATGGTAAAGTACGTCGACCTTGAGGATATCTACAACGGCCTCGCCAAGGCCGCCTGCTTCGGGGTGATTTTGGCGATCGTCTCGTGCTACAAGGGATTTTACGCGGCGGGAGGCGCTGAGGGCGTGGGAAAAGCGACGACGCAGGCGGTCGTGACGTCGAGCATCGTCATTTTGATCGCCGACTACGTGCTTACTTCTCTCATGTTCTGAAAGGCTATGGAAGAGATCGCCATACGGGTGAAGGACGTCTATAAGCGCTTCGGGCAGCAGGCCGTCCTGAAGGGCATCAACCTCGCCGTGGAGCGGGGAAAGATCACCGTGATCATCGGCAGGAGCGGCAGCGGGAAAAGCGTGCTTATGAAACACCTGATCGGTTTGCTCAAGCCCGATCGGGGAGAGATACTGGTCGAAGGGACGGACATCGGCCGCCTTGGCGAAAGGCAGCTCAACGAAGTGAGGAAGAAGTTCGGTATGCTCTTTCAGGAGGCAGCCCTCTTTGATTCGATGACCGTGGGAGAGAACGTGGCGTTTCCCTTGCGGGAGCACACGCGCTTCTCGGATGGCGAGGTGGAGCGCCTCGTGGATGAAAAGCTCCAGCAGGTGGGCCTGGCCGGTTTCGGGGAGAAGATGCCGTCGGAGTTGTCGGGCGGCATGAAAAAGCGCGTCGGGCTTGCCCGCGCCCTGGCTCTCGATCCGGAGATCGTCCTTTTCGACGAGCCGACGAGCGCCCTCGATCCCGTGATTGCCCTGACCATCGAAGACCTGATCAAGAAGACCCAGATGCGGCTGCAAAAGACCTACGTGGTAATAAGCCACGACATATTGGGGATGTTCAGGATAGCCGACAAGATAGCCATGTTGTACGAGGGCGAGATCGTCGCCTTCGGGACGCCGGAAGAAGTGCGAAAGAGCAACCTCCCGGCGGTAAAGGAATTTTTGGAAGCGACGAGAATACCGGGATTCGCAGGAGGCGGCGCGCTATGACAACGGAGTTCAAGGTAGGGATGGTCGTGCTTTTGGGCATTGTTATCCTGTTCTATATGTCTTTCAGAGTGGGCAAGTTCGGCACGTTGACGGAGGGCAAGGGCTATACCCTTACCGCCCATTTCAGGAATGTCGCCGGCCTCGACACGAAATCATCCATTGAAGTAGCAGGCGTCGAGGTGGGGAGGATCAATAAGATCGCTCTCGATGGGAGCGTGGCAAAGACATGGCTGCTCATGAAAGACGGGGTGAAAGTCCCCGTTGACAGTAAAGTGGCCATAAAATCCTCCGGCATCCTCGGCGACAAGTACATCGAGATCACCCCCGGCCATTCGACGGAATACGCAAGCAACGGCCAGGAGCTGACGAATATCGTTACCTACGCCGACTACGACGAGATTTTTCAGAACGTGAGCGCGGCGGCAAAGAACGTAGGGGAGACGGTGGCGCAATTCAAGGGCATGATGGGCGAGAAAGAAAAGGAGAATTTCCAAGAAAGCCTCGCGAACATCAAGACGGCGAGCACTGGGATTACGGAGATGGTGGCGCAGAACAAGGCGAGTGTAAACCGGATCGTCGCGAATGTCGCGGCAGCGAGCGTGAAGATCGGACCGATCGCGGATAAGACCGATTCGATGGTGACGCAGATCAACGCCATCGTGCAGGACGTGGGCGAAGGCAAAGGCACTCTGGGCAAGCTCGTGAAGGACGACAAGCTCTACGACGACGCGAAAGAAATGGTGGCCAACCTCAAGGCCGTTTCAACCGATGTGGGCGAAGGCAAAGGCACTCTGGGCAAGCTCGTGAAGGACGATAGCCTTTATGTGGAAGCGAGAGACACGATGAAGAATGTCAATCAGTTCACCGTGAACCTCAAGAACGGCAATCTCGTGAACGAGGCGCAGGTCACGATGAAGAAGATCCAGCAGGCGGCCGAAGGGGTGCAGGAGCAGACGCCGATCACCATTCTCGGCACTATTTTCGGCCTTTTCTTTTGATGCGGGCATGTTTCCTCGTCCTTCTCCTCCTGGTGGCGCCGTCCGCTCTTTTCGCCTTTTGGCCGGTCTATTGGGAGCTTGGGGGTGAGAAGAACCTGCTCGGCCCTCTTGTTTCCTATGAGAGGGAGGGCGACAAGACCCACCTGACGGTGAGGCCGCTCCTTTCTTCCTACGATTCTCCCGACACGTATTCAATTCTCTTCCCTCTCGGCAGGAGTACGGAGAACAGGGCCTATTTTGCGCCCCTTTATGCCATGCATCGGCTCGGGAACGAGTATGACGTCGCCTTGTTCCCCGTTTTCCATGGGAAGACCAAAGAGGAGCGGTCGTACGGGGGGGTCTTCCCGTTTTACGGCAAACTCTATGACAGGTTCAGGCGGGACGAGCTCGGTTTTGTCCTCTGGCCTTTTTACAGCTACAGCGTCGGGGAGGGGACGACCAAAACAAACATCCTTTGGCCCCTTTTTTCCTTTTCCCATGGAAGGCAGGAGGGCTTCAAGCTCGGTCCTTTCTACGGCCGGCGGCGCATCGGCGACGAGCGGGTCTCGTCGTTCGTCCTCTGGCCCTTCTACATAAAGGACGATAAGGACCTCAACACGGACAACCCGAAGCACAGCGTTTTTGCCGTTCCCTTCTATATGCGGACCACCTCGCCCAATTCATCGTTTTTTTCGGTTATGTGGCCTTTCTTCACCTATATGCGCGTGCCGCAAAGGATGGAAGTGAAGGCGCCATGGCCCTTTTTTTCCTATGGGACGGGTAAGGAGGAAAAGGGCACGACTGCATGGCCGATCTATTCGCACTGGTTCAGCGGGAAAGATGAGATAACCTATGCGCTCTGGCCCCTCTACAAAGAGACGGAGAGGTATGTGGGCGACGAGAAATGGACCCTGAAGCGCGTGCTCCTCATCGACAAATATGAGAAGGACAACAGGGGGACTTTCTTTAACATCTGCCCCTTTTTTGAGTACCGGCGAGGACCGGCGGAGACCGCCTTCTTCTTCCCGTCCATTATTCCCTGGAGGGACCCGGGCTTCGACCGGATCGTGCGTCCCCTCCTGACCCTGTACGAGTACCGGAAGAAGGGCGACGCAACAACGGCGAACTTCCTCTATGGGTTCTATACGAAGGAGCAGCAGGGAGACTGCTGGAAGCGAAGGCTCGCCTTCCTCCTCCAGGTGGAGCGCCGGCGCGAGGGAATGGGGTTCGAAGTTCTCTCGGGGCTTTTCGGGCTGGACCCCGACAGGATAAAGCTCTTTTACGTTCCCCTACGGCGGCGCAATGCCGAAGAGACTGCCGCCGGGGAATACGGGGAGGCGACGCCTGAGGCTGCGGACGGGCAGCAACGCATGGCGGACAATACAGATGGCCAGGATACGA
The DNA here is from genome assembly GCA_963816715.1 of uncultured delta proteobacterium. Taxonomy (GTDB): domain Bacteria; phylum Desulfobacterota; class Syntrophorhabdia; order Syntrophorhabdales; family WCHB1-27; genus BOG-1155. Next base: position 306,328 of record CAWFMJ010000033.1, on the reverse strand, counting down.
AAGATCAGCTTCAGACGTGTGACGAGACCGCTGAGGACGACCTTCGGGACGTCCCTGGGGAGCAAGCAACAGCTCCGTAGCGTCATCGTGAGGGCGACCCTCGACGACGGCGCGGAAGGCGTTGGCGAGGCGCCTACCAGCGCGGCCTTCAGGGATGAGACGATCGAAGCCATCGGCCGGGTCCTTCGGGAAGGTTTTTCCCGGTTGAAGGGCGTCGACATCGATGAGGCCCTGGACGGCTTTGGCGCATTGAGGCGAATCTTCCCGCACGCGACCATGACCCTCTCCGGCCTCGACACGGCGCTCTTCCGCGCCCGCCTGGCAAGCAGGGGGATTTTCGAGCACCTTTACTGGGGCGGCTCTTTAAGCCGGATCGAAACGGACATCACTCTGCCGATCCTTAACGAAAAAACTGCCCTCCTCGCCTGGATCGAAACCGCCATCGGCAAAGGTTTTATGGCCTATAAGGCAAAAATGAGCGGCGACCTAGACCGCGACCGGGAGACGGTGCGCCTCATTTCCCGCTGCCTGCGTGAAAAACTCGACCGTTTCCGCCTGCGTCTCGACGGCAACCAGGGCTATACCGCCAAGGCTTTTCTCGCTTTTGTCGATTTTCTTGAAAAAACCGGCATCGAGGTCGAGGTCTTCGAGCAGCCCCTCCCCAAAGACGATTTTGCGGGTCTTGCCTACGTTGCCGCCCGTTGCCCCATGCCGCTCATTCTGGACGAGACAATATGCACGGCGGAAGATGCCAGGAGGGCGGCAGATCGACGCTTGGGCCACGGCATCAACATCAAGATCGCAAAAAGCGGCATCGGCGAATCGAAGAAAATCCTTGAGATTGCGAAAGCATCGGGGATGAAGCTCATGGCCGGCTGCATGATCGAAACCATGGTCGGCCTTTCCGCTGCCGTTTTTCTTACCGCCGGCGCCGGGGTCTTCGACTTCATCGACCTCGACGCCGTCCACTTCCTTTATGGAAGGAATGCTTATCCGGGGATAGGGCAGATAGGCCCGTTGTTTATAATAGATACGTCGGAAACCGCGCATCCCGTGGCGGCTGAGAACCGGGCCTCAAACTTTTCGGGGCTCATGTGAATCGTCTCGGCGAGCCGGCGAAGCTGCTTGCCTTTGAAGTCTTCCGGTTCCAGCCTGATCATATACTTTCGCGCTACCTGGTAGATTTGCGAGCCGATGTCGACGGTCCGTATTCTGCTTTTGCCCGATTCGTTAATAAACTCCGAGAACGGTATTGCCCGGATTTCGTGCTCGTCGGAGACTACCGTCGAGCCCGTGCCGCCTCCCAGAAGGAAGCGGACGGCCCCGTACCCCAGGTTCCGCGTGTATTCGACGTCGAAAGGAATAGGCGCCGCAGCCCGCAGTTCGTAGCCGACGTTCTTGTCGACGATGGTAACCTTGAGACCCAAAGAATCGAGGGCGCCCCTGCAAATCTTCTTGAGCATCTCGCCCAGGGGCAGCTCTGAGAGGCGCACCCGGCCCATGTCGTCCTTTTCCATGCCGTTGACGTCAATGGCGCCCGCGCCCTCGACGATGATCTTTTCCGATATGCCTTCGGCAAGGACGGCCACGCCGTGTTCTTTCCCCATACAGAGTCTTTTTATGACGGACCCGATGAGCACGTCGGCCACTTGAGCCGCCGTGACGGATTCCCCGAACTCCTCGGGAATCAATGTTACTGTGGCGCCCGCCGCCTTGCCTATGCCAAGGGCGAGGTGGCCCGCATATCTGCCCATGGTGGTAACGAGGTACCACCTGTTTGTCGTGCGTGCGTCTTCCATCAGATTGTTGACAATTTGCACGCCCAGATGGCGGGCCGTTTCATAGCCGAAGGTGGCGAGGCCGCCGGGCAGGGGGATGTCGTTGTCTATCGTCTTCGGCACGTGGACGACCTTCACGGCGCCCTGCGCCTCTTTGTAGATCCAGTTCGCCATGAACAGGGTGCCCTCTCCGCCGATGGTGACCAGATAATCGATGCCGAGGCGCCGGATCGTTGACATGAGGACCTTGAACTTCTCCTGCACGTCGTCAGGGAAATCCCGGGACGTCCCGAGGACGGAGCCCCCTTGGGCATGGAGCCGGGAGACGTCGTCGATCGTCAGAGGCTTGATGTTTCCCTCTTTGCCTTCGAAAAGGGTCTTGAAACCGCCTATAATGCCGAGGACGTCGACGCCTTCGTTGACCGCCTCGATTGTGGCCGCGCTAATGACCCCGTTGATGCCCGGAGCCGGTCCCCCGCCTACTACCATTGCGAGCACTTCATTTTGCATAGTCAGTATTCTCCATCATTACGAACCGTATTGCAAACCAATTTCTCACACGATATGTCATGCAAAACAAATGCCGTCACGGCGTCCTGTTTCGTCCTTCATATGCTGCCTTCCTTGATTGTCCGTTAATTTGCTGTTGTGAAGTTGACTTTCACTCCTTGCAAGGCTATCATCATCGCGAGATATTGCAGCGGAACGGTCGCGAAGAAGGACTTCGCCAAGAACAAATCTCGCTGGGAAGGAAATCAACCATGAATTTTCCCGCAAATAAGACAAAGATCGTCTGCACCATCGGGCCGGCCTCCAATTCCCCGGAAATGATCGACCAAATGATCCTCGCCGGCATGAATGTGGCCCGCCTCAATTTCTCCCATGGAGATTTCAGCGGACACGCAGAGGTTATCGAGCGGTTGCGCGCCGCATCCCGCTCCACCGGAAAACGTGTTGCGATCATGGCCGACCTGCCCGGTCCCAAGATGCGCCTCGGCCAGATCGCCGACGAGCCGGTAAACCTCAAGCCGGGAGACGCCTTCACTTTTGCCGTGAAGGAGCTTGTCGGCGACTCCCATCACGCTTCGGCGACGTTCGCCGGTTTGCCGAAAGCGGTGAAGCCGGGCGACATTCTTTTCCTGACGGACGGCCTCATTCAGATGGAAGTGACCGGCGTGCAGGGAGATGAGACGGTCTGCAAGGTCGTCGTCGGCGGCGAGCTGCGATCCCGCACGGGCCTTAACCTGCCGGGCATCGATCTTGGCGTCGCCGCCTTTACGGATCACGACAGGAGGTGCCTGGAATTCGCGGCCGATCAGGGGGTCGACGCGGTGAGCCAGTCCTTTGTCGAATCGAGGGACGACGTGCTGGCCGTCCGCAAGGCGGCCGAAGAGATGGGTTGGGCGCCCTTCATCATCGCGAAGATCGAGCGTTCGAGGGCGCTGGAGCGGATCGACGAAATCCTCGATGCTGCGGATGGGATCATGATCGCCAGGGGAGACCTTGGCGTGGAGATACCCATAGAGCAGATCGCGGTCGTCCAGAAGCGGCTCATGCAGAAGGCCAACCTGCTCGGTAAACCGGTCATCACAGCCACGCAGATGCTGGAATCGATGGTGCGGAACCGGCGGCCTACCCGGGCGGAGTCGACAGATGTGGCGAACGCTATACTCGACGGCGCCGACTGCGTGATGCTCTCCGAGGAATCGGCCGTGGGAATGTATCCGCTCGACGCCGTCGCGATGCTTGCAAAAATCGCCCAGGCCGTCGAGCCGCACCGGCCGGCTCATTACGTGAGGGATACGCTCAAGGGCATTGCGGAGGACGAGAAGATCAACACGGGCGACCTGATTTCTCTCAGTGTGGAAAGCGCCCTGAAACGCATGCCCGTGGCGGGCGTCATCGTGCCCGCTCGTACGGGAACCGCCGCGAGAAGGCTTGCCCGGCTCAGACTGCCGGTCTGGGTAACGGCAGTCTGCCCGCAGGAGGCTGTCTGCCAGGCCCTCCAGTTTTCCTATGGCGTCTGCCCGGTCTGCGAACCGGAGGCCGACGACTGGAGCGGCTGGACGAGAGCCTGGCTGAGGGAGCACGAGGCGACGGGGGATTTTGCGCTGCTGATAGAGGGGCCGTCGCCGAGAAGGCCGAAGGCAAACCACCGGCTCGAGATTATCGATCTGAAGAGCGAGTACTGAACCATTTAGTCGGCTGGGCGCCGTGGGAGGACCGACTGCGAGCGCCGCTGACCCTTTGTGCTTTCAAATTCCCTCGCCCCTTGGGGGGAGAGGGTTGCCATGAGGAAGTTATGAACGCAAGCATTATTCTCGTCTGAGGCAGAATGTTGCCCCCGCAACGAGCCGGTTGCTGATAGGCTGCGACTTTCCTTTACAAAAGGGAGCCGATTCTCTATACTTTTATTCTAACGCGAATCAAGCGCTGAAAAGGCCATGTTTTTTCGCCGCCTCGTAAGGCTCACGGAATACTGGAAAAAAGAACTCGCCGGCGCCGGATCTCGGAATAATCTCCCTCTTACACAGCACGGCACAGATTACCGGGCGCGCAAACAGGTCGAAAACTAGACGAAACGCTTCACCTGCGCCAGGCTAGGCATCGGGAAGACGAACCGGCATGAGGTTCCAACCATGAGGGAACCGCGAAACGGGCGTTCGAACGACGGACAGGGAAAACGAGCGGAAGACGCCTGCGGAGACCGGACGGGCGCGCCGAAGGCGCCGTTCCATGTCAGGGCTGATGCGCACGACAGTGAAGCAATCCAAGCGAGCGGGGGTAGCAGCGTATGAGCAAGAGCAGAGAAGATGTCGCGAGGATGGCGAAGTTGGAGACTGAAAAAAACGGGAAAAGGGCGCCGCAATCGGCTATCGCCGGGGCGGTCACGGAGGGTCTTTGCAGGACTGTGGTGGAGGGCATGAGCGAAGCGGCCCTCGTCGTCGGCAGTGATGGCGCTATCCTGTACGAGAACGGCAGGTTTGCCGAAATGGTCCACCTGACGTCCGATCGCGTCGTCGGCCTCAAACTGTCCGATTTCTTCACGAAGGAGGACTGCGGGAGATTTGAGGCGGTATTCGGCGAAAACTGGGAAAAGGCCGGCAAGGGGGACTTCACCGTCCTCTCCCGCGACGGAGGTTTCCTTCCCGTCTCCGTATCGGGGAGAAAGCTGCCCGATGAAAACGGCGACAGGGCTTGTCTGATTATCACGGATATGTCTGTCCGCAAAAGGGCAGAGGAAGTTCTGCGCACCTCTCACAACGATCTGGAAAAGCGCGTCGAAGAGCGGACCGGGGAACTGACGGCCGCCAACGAGCAGCTCAAAAAGGAAGCCCGTGAGCGCGAGAACGCAGAGAGAGACCTGCGGGAGAGGGAAGAGCACTTCAGGCTCCTCATCGAAAACGCCCTTGACATGGTGATGATCCTGAAGGCCGAAGGCGCCGTTGCGTACGCCGGCCCATCGGTGAAGCGCGTCCTCGGTTTTGCTCCCAAGGGCCTTGTCGGGAAGAATTTCCTCGATTTCGTGCATCCTTCGGAACGCGACGCGTTCCTGGAACGGTTTGTCGAAGCGGGCAGGATTCCCGGTCTTACCGTATCTCTGGAGGCCTCCCTGAAGAAGAAGGACGGGGGTTGGCGCGTCATCGAGATGATCGGTAAGAATCTGCTTCACGATGCAAAAGTGGCCGGAATTGTGATAAATGGTCGCGATGTCACCGAGCGGAAGCAGATGGAGGAGAAGCTGCGCCGGGTGCACGAAGAGTTGGAAAGACGGGTGGAAGAACGGACGACGGAGCTGAGAAAGGCCTACGAGCGCCTCGAAGCGGAAATCAGGGAACACAAACAGGCAGAAGAAGAACGGATACGCCTCGCCACCGCCATCGAGCAGGGCGGCGACTGCGTCATCATCACCGATAGCCACGGCATTGTGCAGTATGCCAATCCGGCTTTCGAGAAGGTGAGCCTCTACCGGAGGGAAGAGATTACCGGGCAGAAGTTCGATGTGCTGCGAGGGAGCGACCAGGACTCCTTTTGGGAAGACATGTGGCACGTGCTCGAGGGGGGGAATGTTTGGTCGGGTCGTCTCGTGAACAGAAAGAAAGATGGCACGGCTTACGAGGTGGAAAGGACGATGTCGCCCATCAGGGACAATTCCGGCGCCATCGCCAATTACGTGGCCGTCGAGCGGGATATGACGGAACAGGTGGGGTTGGAAACGGAGATGCGGCAAGCCCAGAAGATGCAGGCCATCGGCACGCTCGCCGGCGGCATCGCACACGATTTCAACAATATCCTTGCCGCGATGATCGGCTTCACCGAACTCGCCCTTGACGACATCGAAAAGAACAGCCGCGCGGGGAAACATCTCGAGCACGTGCGCAAGGCAGGTTACCGGGGTCGCGACCTGGTAAAGCAGATCCTCACCTTCAGCCGTCAGGGCGAGCAGGAAAAGAAGCCCGTGCAGGTCGCTCCCATCGTGCGGGAAGTGCTCAAGCTGATGCGCGCCTCCCTGCCGTCCACCGTTGATATCAGGGCGAAGATCGAGACGGACGAGGGGATAATCCTGGCCGACCCCGTGCAGATCCACCAGTTGCTCATCAATCTCTGCACGAACGCCGGGCAGGCGATGAAAGCGGGAAAGGGGGCGCTCGAAGTGAGAATGACCGACTTCGTTCTTTCCGATCCCGCCGACGCGCCGCATCCCGATATGGAACCTGCCTCCTACGTGAAGCTCACCGTGAGCGACACCGGTCCGGGGATCGACGAGGTCATAAAGGACAGGATTTTCGAGCCTTTTTTCACCACGCGCGAGTCCGGCGGCGCTATGGGGATGGGTCTCTCCGTTGTCTACGGGATCGTGAAGAGCCACCACGGCGCCGTTACCGTGACGAGCGCGCCGGGACGGGGTTCGACGTTTGCCGTCTATTTCAGAAAGATCAACAGCGCGCAGGTGCCCGCCGCACAAGAGCGTGAGAAACCGGTCGCTCCGATGGCAAAGGGGAAGAGGCGCATACTCTTTGTGGACGATGAAGAGGCTCTGGTCGAGATCGGGAAACAGATGCTCGAGCGACTCGGGTACGAAGTAGTGGCGGAGAAGGACAGCGTGAGGGCGCTCAAGCAGTTCCAGAGAGACCCTGCGCGGTTCGACCTGGTCATTACCGACCAGACCATGCCGAACATGACCGGCATCGAGCTGGCAAAACGGATGATGTCCATCAAGAAAGACATCCCCATCATCCTCTGCACGGGCTTCAGCGAGGTCATCTCGCCGGAGAGCGCAAAGGCGATGGGCATCCGTGAGTTCGTGATGAAGCCGATCATCAAGAAGGAGATGGCGGAGACGATCAGGCGCATCATTGCCGACCACGAGAGAGCATAACCTTCTTGTTCTTTCCGGGCGGACGGCGTGCGCGCCGTCGGCCCGGGCAAGCGGTCGGCTCTGCCCGAGAATCGAACGAAGATCGCCGTCAAAAATCGCGGTCGCGGAAAATCATGGCCACATCTGTCGGGGACTAACCTCGATGGTCCAGCACCTGCCGGGACTATAGGGGGCCGTTGTTTCCTAACGTTCCTTACTCAAGGCCTCACTTCCCCCCCGGCTTCCGTTTATGCGACAAATAACGTGAAGAATCAACGTCCACAAAGCGGTCCCCGGTCTCCTATTCCTGCGACGTCATCGTGCAGGACCCGTTGAACTTGGATCCGCTTTCAATCACGATATTTGGCGTCGTTATATTGCCTTTATAGAGAGCCGTGCTCATGAGCACAACCTGTTCGCTGACAGTGGCATCGCCCGCAATCTGGCCGTAAGAAATGAGGATTTTCGTGCCGATCTTGGCGTTGACCGTGGCTGTCGGCCCGACCACCAGCATCCCGTCCGACTGTATCTCTCCCTCAAAGGCGCCCTTGATCATCGCAGAGCTCTTGAACTGTATCATCCCTTTGACGGACACGTCCTCAGCAAGTACCGTCGTAATGTTTGCCTCGTCGACGCCTGGCTGGTTCAAACGGCCGTTTGCCATCTTCTACCTCCTCACCGTGTTTGATTATTATGCATCTTTCTCTCCATGGCCGACAAGAGTGCAGACTCGTGACTACGACCGATGCGGTGTGCTACTATTAATGTAATGGTTCGGCCGCCGAACAAACTGGAAATTGTGGACCAGCTCAACGCACTTGTCCTTTACGGTCAGGCCGACAACTTCAGTTCTCAAGAGGACGCCGTCGACTGGGCAGGAAACATTGCCTCTTTGTTGAAGTCTGCCGACAGTGAGTATTATGGCTCTTTTCTCGAGTGCCTCCCGTTCATCAGCAACCCCGATCTGCCTCCCTCGCTTCGAAAGAGCAACCTGAACCAGATGATCAAGATAGCGAGACAGGCTATATTCGAGGTGCAGTACGACATATCCAGAGCAACAAGAATTGCCGGGGAGAAGATGACGCTCTCCGGACTCCTCCGTCGTGCGCACTCGGATTTCTGGTATTGGCTCATTGCAGTGGTCCTGTTCTCTTTTGTTATGGGGCTGTTTGCAGGTCAGCTTGGATTGATCAGGCATTTGATAAGCCACTGAAAAACGTCAGCGAAAATGCGGAGAAAAATCAGATGACAAATTGCCTGTCATCCAAACTCGAATTGGACGGTCAGAGTTCCTGGAGGACCTTGAAAGTCCCCATCGCTTCGATGAGATCTTTCGAATTCTCCGCGTAAGCCTGCACGTGCGCCGACGAGCCATGCGCCTTCAAGGCGTCAAGATCCTTCCACATCTCGAGAAAGGTGACCACATTCTTTTCCGTCGTCTGGGCCGGGAGGTCGGTCTTCAGGTCTACGGCCGCGGCGAATCGAATACATCCTTGCTCCTGACGTACGGCGGCGGCAAACTCCCTGAACAGTCCTGCAAACTCCTCCAGTTTGCCTTCTTTGATACGAATCCAAGCAACCACGTGAATCATGACTTTCCTCCTGAGTCGTTTCGGCTCGTCGCTGCCATTGTCCCCGCAGGCATCCCGCGCCCTCCGTTTATCAGCCAAGCAGAAGACTCCCGACGATAGATTTCGTATTTCTTGCCGCTCTCAAGGATGCGGGGGACGCCAATCCACTTTAATATACACGACGACAACGATTGCCGGTCGAAAAGCTGCAATCGGTCAGGAAAAGCTTTCGGCCGTCATTTCCCTTTGGGGTGAATTCTTAACAGATATCCTGCCACGATCAGAATACCTCCCAGCAACATCAGAACGAGCGTGTATTTTAAGAAAAATGACGATTCCAGCGCATAGGCGAAATGGCGGATTGACGCAGGCGAGAGAAATGACGAGTTTCCGAGATACTGCGTCCAGCCGAGCGCCAGGAGCGTTTCAACGACCAGCAATACTCCCACCACAAGAAAGCTGTACCCAGCTATCAAAAGGATGTCTGACCGCGTCAGGTGAATTGGCTTCTTGCGTGTCGTCATCGACGATCCCTTAAGGGTGTCGGGCATCGGTCTATGCGCGATTTCCGCGCGAGTGCGTTTCGGGTAGACCTGGTCGTCAGGCGCTGCGTTCTGCAAATCCGGACCGCTGCATGGCCGAAGCACCTTCCTATTTTTCTGCTGCCGATTGGGGAGGCGGGCCTTTTTGCAGTTTTCGGGCAGTTACCTGTGCTAAATCTGGTTAGCGGGCGATAGACCGGATGATGAATTCTCACTCAAAAGTGTTCTGACAACTTCGCAGTACGCGGTCGCTTTCAGTGCTCTTCTCGCACGGACTGGGTACGGCCCGGTCTGCTCTGATTTTGCGTTCTTTGAGAAATTGCAGAGCAAGCAGCTTGGCGGTAGACTCCTGGGACTCTAGAGAGGTACCCCCGAGGCCGTACCTCTCGTGTCCGCTATTCGTCTCCGGGCCTGTTATGGAATACACTGTGACCGCATGAGAGCCCGCTGAATAAGTGGCTACGTAAGCCTTTTCCTCAAATGAAACAGTCACGGTTTTGTGAGGCTGCTGTGCTTTCTGGTCCATATGAGGTATCTTACCACGAAATCGTTGGAATTACCTCATAGTGCGATTCGGCCGCATTCCGCTCCACTGTATCCGCACGGAAACGGGCGCAATTTCATCTTGAGGAAGTGCCGGGACGACCCTCGGCCTCTAACAAAATACGTGTTTAGGGTTGTCGTGCTTTTATTCTTTGACGCAGGGTATTCAGATCGACTCCCTCAAAGAGGGGCATCACGACGGTATCGGGCCCTTTGAAAAACTCGTACCTGCCCGTCGATTCGTTCTTGCGGATGTTGCCGATTGGGAGAACGCCCCTTCGCACTTCCAGCGCCCAATCCCCGGCTAACGTTTTGTACTCCCTGTACCAATAAGAATTCATATTTTATTTTACCTCAATTCTTTCAACAGTATACCACATCTGCCGTCGAAACGCGACCCTGCTGGGGAGTTATGAAGTACGGGCGGGGCAGGGCTAGTTGGGGCGAGCTTGACTTGATCATTATTTATCGATACAATGTTATCGATAAGAGGATATAGATATGAAATTACCGAATGAGCAGAAGGAGGACGGCCCCATGATAGAGACCGGCGAGAAAGGCCGGGGGCCGGCGCGCGGCATTCCGGAACCCACGCTTCGAAGACTTCCCCTGTACCACCAGTATCTGAGGAGGATGCAGGCGGGAGGGCTGCGGCACATCTCCTCGACGAAGATCGGAAGCGACCTTCACCTGCTGCCAATCCAGGTGAGGAAAGACTTCCATATCACCGAAGCCGCGGGAAAGCCGAAGGTGGGTTACGACATCGCCGGGTTGATAGCGACCATGGAAGCCTTCATGGGGTGGAAGGAGACGACGGACGGTTATCTCGTGGGCGTCGGAAACCTTGGGTCGGCACTCCTCGGCTATCAGGGATTCAGGGAATACGGCCTCAACCTGACCGCTGCTTTTGACGTGGACGAAAGCAAGGTAGGCACGGAGATTCACGGGGTCAAAGTTCTCCATGTGAACAAGCTTCAGGGTATGATCGAGCGGACGGGCGTGAAGATCGGCGTTCTCGCCGTCCCGGCTAAGTCATCGCAAGTTCTTGCCGATATCATGGTTGGGGCGGGAATAAGGGCCATCTGGAATTTCTCTCCGGTCAAGATCAGCGTACCGCCGGGTGTGATCGTGCAACATGAAAATCTCGCATCATCGCTCGTTGTGCTGTCAAAGAAGCTCGCGAAAGCAATCGAGGCGAAGGCATAAGAAGGGAGCAAACAGCCATGGAAACACTGAGAAAATTCGAGAGGGTCTGCGAAATAGTGGATCAGAACGGGAGGAACCCCGCCCGCCTTGTCCCCATTCTTCAGGCCGTACAGGCGGAGTACCGGTACCTGCCCGAAGAGATACTCGCCTTCGTGGCGACGTCCCTCGGCATTTCCCCTGCGCGGGTTTTCGGCGTCGCTACGTTCTATTCCCTTTTTGCCCTGAAGCCCAAGGGCGCCTACATCGTGAGGGTGTGCGACGGGACGGCGTGCCATGTAAAACGTTCCATGGATCTCCACGATGCGATACACGAAAGGCTCCATCTGACCGGAGAGCAGGAGACGACCTCTGACATGCTCTTCACGCTGGAGACTGTCCACTGCCTCGGCGCATGCGGTCTTGCGCCGGCTATGATGGTAAACGAAGAGGTTTTCGGCCAATTGACAGCCGAACGGGCCGTCGCGATTATTGGTGAGTATGCACAAGGAGTCCGGAATGAATCTGACGACCATCGAGCTTAACAAGATAAAGGAGCGGTTCCGGAACGCTGCGTCGGCGGCCGGCCACAGGGTCGTGGTCTGTGCGGGAACCGGCTGTCTCGTGAACGGCTCCCTCAAGGTCTACGAAGAATTCGTGAAAGCCTCCCGAGAGGCAGGTCTGAACGCCGTTGTGGAACTGAAAGGAGAGGCGCCCGATATTTTTGTGTCGAAAAGCGGCTGCCAGGGATTTTGTCAGATCGGTCCCCTCGTGACGATACTGCCCGAATCCATATTTTACACAAAAGTGAAGCCCGGGGACGTTCGGGAAATCGTTGAAATGACGCTGAAAAGAGGAGAGCCCGTCGAAAGGCTTCTCTACACGGAGCCGGAGAGCGGCCGCGTGTGCAGATGCGCCGGGGAGATCCCTTTCTATCGTAGACAGTGCCGTTTTGTGCTCGGCAAGTGTGGGATCATCGACCCGGAAAGCATTGAAGAGTACATCGCCGAAGGCGGCTATCTGGCTGCGACTGCTGCATGCTTCGATATGACGCCCAAAGAGATATGCGGGGTAGTGGCCGCATCGGGCCTCAGGGGCCGGGGCGGCGCCGGTTTCCCGACCGGAAAAAAATGGGAGTCTGCGCGCCTCGAGGAAAACGCCAAGAAATACGTGATTTGCAACGGAGATGAGGGCGATCCCGGGGCCTTTATGGACATGGGCATCATGGAGGGGAATCCCCACAGCGTGATCGAAGGCATGATCATCGCTTCCCGCGCCGTAGGCGCCGACGAAGGCTATATATACGTTCGCGCGGAATATCCGATGGCGGTGAAACGGCTCAGAAAGGCTGTCGACGATGCAAAAAGGTTCGGGATGCTCGGCAAGCGTCTTCTCGGCTCGGAGCATACGTTCAATCTGACCGTCATGGAGAGCGCGGGGGCCTTTGTATGCGGAGAGGAAACGGCGCTCATCGCTTCCATTGAGGGGAAGAGGGGAATGCCCGTGCCCAAGCCTCCCTTTCCCACTCAAAGCGGTCTGTGGGGGAAACCGACGGTCATCAACAACGTAGAGACTCTTTCTACGGTTCCTCTCATACTTTCTGAGGGACCGGAGCGTTTCAGGAGCATGGGGACGAAGGGTTCTCCGGGCACGAAGACCTTCGCGGTAACGGGTCATGTGGTGAATGCGGGGCTTGTGGAAATGCCCCTGGGATCGACGCTGAGAGAGATCGTCTATCATGTCGCCGGCGGCGTCACGATGGATGACGGGAAGCCCGGTCCCGACGGGTTCAAGGCCGCCCAGATCGGAGGGCCTTCCGGCGGATGTCTCACCAAGGAGCACCTCGATCTGCCCATCGACTTCGATTCCCTCAAAGAGGCAGGGGCCATGACGGGCTCCGGCGGCCTCGTCGTCCTGAACAACAGTACGTGCATGGTTTCCGTTGCAAGATTCTTCATGCACTTCACGCAAAGCGAATCGTGCGGCAAATGCGTGCCGTGCCGGGAGGGAACGAAGCAAATGCTTTTCCTCCTCGACGACATCATCGAGGGGCGGGCCACGGAAGAGACCCTGGACATCCTGGAAGACCTGGCGACGATGGTGCAGAAGGGCGCCCTCTGCGGTCTGGGTAAATCGGCTTCCAACCCGGTTCTCTCGACCCTGCGCTATTTCCGCGATGAATATCTGGCGCACGTGAAGGGCAAATGGTGTCCCACCGGAAAATGCAAGAATCTTCGGAGAGCCGATCATGACTGACGAGAAAAGCGTAACAGTAGACAAAAAAAGCGTTCCCGTCGAAAACGAGAAGAACCTTCTCGAGCTTATAAGAAAGGCGGGCATAGACTTGCCCACCTTCTGTTATCATTCGGAGCTGAGCGTCTACGGCGCGTGCCGTCTCTGCATGGTCGACGTGGCGGGCAGGGGCATCGTTCCCGCCTGCTCCACGGCGCCCGAGAACGGGATGGTCGTCAGCACGAATACCGCGGAGACGAGGAAAATGAGGAAGATCATCGTCGAGCTCCTCCTCGCGAACCACAGCGAAAGCTGCCCGACGTGCCAGAAGAGCACGACGTGTCAGCTTCAGGCCCTCGCGCGCCGCTTGGGCATTACCGGGGTCCGCTTCAAAAAGCAGGACAAGAACGCCTGCCTCGACAACTCCTCTCCATCGCTCGTGCGCGATCCGAACAAGTGCGTTCTCTGCGGAGACTGCGTCCGCGTCTGCTCTGAGGTGCAATCCGTGGGCGCTATCGATTTCGCCTACCGGGGCGCGAAAACAGTAGTGGCGCCCTCTTTCGGCAAGGGGCTCGACAAGGTAGAATGCGTCGACTGCGGCCAGTGCGCCCGCATTTGCCCTACCGGGGCCCTGACGCCGAAATCGGAGGTGGAAGACGTATGGAAGGCCCTTCAGAACCCCGCCAAAGTGGTGGCAGCTCAAGTCGCGCCGGCGGTGCGCGTTGCTCTCGGCGAGATGTTCGGTCTGGAGCCCGGCGTCGCCGCCACGGGCCAGATCTGCGCCGCCCTGCGCATGATCGGCTTCGATAAGGTTTTCGATACCTCTTTCACCGCAGATCTGACGGTCGTGGAAGAAAGCAACGAGTTCATCAGGCGGATGGAAACGAAAGAGCGGATGCCGCAGTTCACCTCCTGCTGCCCCGCCTGGGTCAAGTTCGTGGAACAGTACTACCCCGAACTGGTGGGCAACCTCTCCACGTGCCGGTCTCCGCAGCAGATGTTCGGCTCTCTGTCGAAAGAGATGCTCTCGGCCTCAATGGGCCTGAAGAAAGAGGATATCGTTGTCGTCTCCATCATGCCCTGCACGGCCAAGAAGTTCGAGGCCCGGAGACCCGAATTCCGCCGCGACGGGATAGCCGACGTCGATCAGGTACTCACTACCCAGGAGCTGGGGTACATGATCCAGGAAACGGGCCTCCATTTCAGGGATCTGGAGCCGGAAACCTTCGATATGCCCTTTGGCTTCAAAACGGGCGCTGGCGTCATATTCGGCAATTCGGGAGGCGTATCGGAAGCGGTGCTCCGTTATGTTACCGAGAAGGTGACCGGCGAGAAGCGGGAGAGTTACCAGTTCACGAGCGTGCGAGGCGAGGCGTCCATCCGCGAGGCCGTGTTGAAAGTGGGGAAGGCCCAATTCTCCCTGGCCGTGGTGAGCGGTCTCGGCAACGCCCGCGCCCTGATCGAGCGAATAAAGTCCGGGGAGGCAAAGTACGATCTGGTCGAGGTCATGGCCTGCCCGGGCGGTTGTATCGGCGGCGCCGGGCAACCGGTATCGGCCGATCCGGAGGTGCGGAAACAGCGGACGAAGGGCATCTACGAAAACGATCGGATGCTCGTGCTTCACAAGTCGCAGGACAATCCTTACATCGGCGAGGTGTATCGCAACTTCCTGGGCGACGTGGGCGGCGAAAAGGCGCATAAGCTGCTTCATACGGGCTACCGGAACAGGAAGAGGATCGCCGACGAAAATGTTCCCCTGAACGAGCGGACCGGAAGCATCGACGTGAATGTGTGCGTCGGGACGAGCTGTTTCCTGAAAGGGAGCCAGAAGCTCCTCCACGGGATATTGAGTTACCTCCATGCGAACGGCCTCGCCGGGCAGGTGAACCTGGGCGCTTCCTTTTGCTTTGAACGGTGCGACAGGGGACCTACGGTGAAAGTCGGCGATGAGATTATCGAGGGGTGCGCTCTCGATCAGGCCATACAAAGCATCGAAAGGCAAACAAAACCGCCTGAATTGAGGAGGGTCCGACATGAATGACGAGACGGGCCGTCAGCAGATAGTCTTTACCTTAACCGCCCGTTGCCGGGACTGTTACCGGTGCTTGAGGGCGTGCCCGGTGAAGGCCATCAGGATGAAGGAAGGCCAGGCGTACGTGGAAGAGACGCGTTGCATTGCCTGCGGCACCTGCATTCGGGAATGTCCCCAGCAGGCAAAGACCTTTCGTCAGGACGTGGAGACCGTCCAGCGGCTGATCGAAAGCGGTCGTTTCGTCGCCGCCACCGTTGCGCCTTCCTTTGCCGCCGTTTTCACGGGCTGGCAGCGAACGCGTCTCCCGGCGGCACTACGCGCCCTAGGCTTCGGCTATGTGGGGCAGACGTCGCAGGGGGCATATCAGATTTCCGCGCACACGGCGAAGCTTATGGCGGAAAACCCGTCGAAGGCTTACGTCGCGACGGCCTGCCCGGCCGTCGTCAACTACGTGGAGAAGTATCGCCACGACATGGTGGATTGGCTGCTTCCCCTCGTCTCGCCCATGGCCGCCCATGCAAAGATGCTTAAAAGGCGGCTGGGGGAAGAGGCGGCGGTGGTCTTCATCGGTCCCTGTGTGGCCAAAAAGTCGGAGATCCTGCGGTCCGGCGTTGCAGGGGTCGTTGACTGCGTGCTCACCTTCAAGGAGCTCATGGCCTGGCTCGAAAAGCGAGGCATCGACCTCTCCAACTGCGAGGAAACCGATTTCGACGAGAAGCCGGTGCACGACGCCCAGCTCTTTCCCTTGCCGGGGGGCAGCATCAAGACCGCCGAGCTGGAAGACGACGGGCTGAACCGGCGCCTGCTGAGGGTGGACGGCGTGCGCGACTTGAAAGAGGTGCTTCGCACTATGTCTTCGAACTCGGGATACACACTCATAGAGCCGCTCTTTTGCCATCAGGGCTGCATCAACGGACCCGGAATCGGCGTGGAGAGGAACATTTTCGACCGGCGGCGGGAAATTATCGAATACAACCAGGGGACGCCGGGCGACCGTCCGGAGGTGGCGCAGCCCACGAGGCTTTTTCATGCCGATTTCAGGAAAGACCTGGATCTCCCGCCGGTGTCGGAAGAGGAGATCCAGAACGTGCTGGAAAAGACCGGGAAGGGCGATCCCCAGCAGCAGCTCAATTGCGGGGCCTGCGGGTACGACTCGTGCCGGGATAAAGCGATCGCCGTTGCCAAGGGCATGGCGGAGCCGGAAATGTGCATCCCCTTCATGCGACGCCGGGCTGAGCAGCGGATGGACAGGATCATCGACACGAGCCCGAACGGCATCGTGATCCTCGACGAAGACCTGGGCATTCTCAGCATGAACCCCGCCTTCAAACATTTTTTCTCCTGCTCGGATGCGGTTCTCGGCAGGCACATCTCCTATCTCATGGACCCGGCCCCCTTCGAAAAGGTCGTCTCGGGCGTGGCGGAGCGGCTCGACCTCACGGTGACGCATCGTCCCTACAATCTTTACTGCCATGAACTCATTTACATGCTCCAGGAGGAGAAACAGATCGTCGGCATATTCATGAACATCACGAGCCAACAGGAGCAGGAGAAACAGTTGAAAGACCTGCGGTCGCAGACGGTGGAGCAGGCCAACGAGCTGCTCGAGCACCAGGTCAAAATGGCGATCAACATGGCGCAGTTCCTCGGGGAAAGCACGGCAAAGGGAGAAGCCCTCGTGCGAAAGCTGATGATCCTGAGTGAGGGAGATGAAAAAAGCGGCAAGTGAACCGAGGAAATATATCGAGACCATCGCGACCCAGAAGGCGAAGCGCGCCGGCATGGTCTGCGGGGATTACATCGAGATCGAGCGGACGGGGGAAGCGACAACGGCGGTGCTCGCCGACGGCATCGGCACGGGGGTCAAAGCGCGGGTCGCCGCGGTAATGTACGCGAGCCGCCTCATGGAGTTGATCCGCCTCGGGTTTACCCTCAGGGAAGCGTGCACGAAGGTCATGGCCACCATGCACGAGGCCCGGACGGCGGACGTCCCCTTCGCCGCCTTCTCCGTTTGTCGCGTGCTCACAAGCGGCCACGCGACGATCCTCTCCTACGAGATCCCGGTTCCCATACTGGTCGACAAGCGCCTCGCCGCTTATCTTCCCCGGCCGCGTTCCTACCCCCTCGGTCTGGAGATGATCTCGGAGACCAACTGCACCCTCGACCCCGGGGACGGCATTATTCTTGTCAGCGACGGCGTGAGCCAGGCGGGCCTGGGCCACTCCTACCGGATGGGGTGGGGCATGTCGCTCGCCTCCGACTTCGTCAACGGCTGCCTCATGATGGGAACCCAGCTCAAAGACGTGCCCGAAAGGATCGTGGAGCGGGTAAAAGAGATTTCCGGCTCGACCTACGGCGACGATACGTCGTGCCTCCTCCTTCTCTGCCGGGAGGCGCAGGTGCTCAATGTCCTCACGGGGCCTCCGTCGGAGCAGACGAAAGACGGGGAGGCGGTGCGCCGGTTCATCGAAATGGAGGGCAAAAAGGTGGTCTGCGGCTCTACGACGACGGAATTATGCGCCCGCCTGCTCAATACGTCGGTGACGGTGAAAGATGCGGGCTCGGGCGACTACCTGGAGCCGCCGACCTATGAGATTGCAGGCATCGACCTGGCCACGGAAGGAGCGATCACCCTGAACCAGGTCTGCAACATCATCGAGGAAAAGGCGGACAAGGTGAAGGACCACACGTCGGTGTCGGAGCTTTACCGCCTCCTTCAAGGCGCCGACACCATCAATTTTCTCGTCGGCACGGCCTCGAACCCTGCCCACCGGGCCATCTCCTTCAAACAGATGGGCGTGCTCCCGCGGGAGGCCATCATCTTACGCCTGGCAGAAAAGCTCACGAACATGGGCAAGCTCGTCAATCTGGAGTACATCTGAATCGCAATTCTGTAAGAATCCATCGTCAAGTAATCCCGGAAAAACCCTAAGGGTTGAGAACCGGGCGCGAGCAGGCAGCCTTGATTCAGGGGTCCAGCCGGAAGAAGAGCTCCAGTACATTATTGTCTCCCTCCCGGCGGTATGCCGCGCCGTCCGTCAGTTTCCTTATGAGGTGAATGCCCAGACCGCCGGGCCTCCTTTCCTCGATGGGGGCCGTGAGGTCGGGCGGCGGCGCCGCAACCACGTCGAAGGGGGCGCCGGTGTCGATAAGCTCGACGACGAGCCGGTTCTCGTCGCGGACGCCGCACCGTAAGCGCACGTCGCCCGCCCGCCGTCCCTCGTAGGCATAGCCTATTACGTTGACGAGCGCTTCTTCCACGGCCAGTTCGACGTCGAGGCGCCTCTCGGGGGTCTTTATCCGGGCCTTTGCCGCTTCCTGAACGGACTCTATGAGAGGGCCCAGGCTCTGAAGGCTCCCCCGCATCGTCACGTCGGAGAGGATCAACATGTGCCCAAACTCTTGAGGGCCGATTCGACGGAGTCGAAGACGTTGAAAAGGGAGTAGAAGCCGGAGATCTCGAAGACCTCCTTCGGATGCCCCTTAAGGTTGGCAAAGGCCATGCTCCCGGTCTGTCCCTTCATCCGCTTCGCGGTGGCAAGGAGCGTTCTAAGACCCGCGCTGCTTATGTAATCGAGCTTGTCCAGGTCGATAAGGAGGGCCTTTTCCCCCTCGTCCAGCGCGCGCATCAGGTTCGACTCCACATCCGCCGTTGTCAGAGCGTCCATCCTGCCGGTGATGGCAGCCACCATGACCCCTTTTTCCTTTCTTGTCGCTATCTCCATGATTCCTCCTTTCTCCATGTCTGACTGTTAGTTCTTTCCGCTCTCTTCCGCCAGAGGTCCAGCGTATCGCACGGCGAATATGGTGATGTCGTCAGCCTGCGGCGCACTCCGCGAGAAGCGTGCCAGGGCCTCCATAAGGAGCGACGCCGTCGACGCGGGCGACCTGTGGACCGAGGCGGATGCCTCCTCGAGAAGGCGATCTTCTCCAAAAAGCTCACCCTTCCGGTTTGCCGCCTCCGTCACGCCGTCCGTGAACATGAGGAGCATGTCGCCGGGGCAGAGAAGAGTTCGTCTGTTCCCGTATTCGATCCCCTCTATCGCGCCTACCATCGGATTGCCCGTCTTTTCGAGGGGGGAAGCCGTGCCGTCGCGCCGTATCAGAACGGGCGGGTTATGGCCGCCGTTGGCGTAGAGCATCTCTCCCGTGTCAATGTCGATGACAGTCAAAAAGACCGTGACGAACATGTCGGTCCCGCCCTGAGCGGCAAGTTCGTCGTTGACCGTCGTCAGGATGAAGCCGGGCGTTGCCTGCGGCGTGGCCTTGGCTTTGATGAGAGTCTTCGTAACGGCCATGAAGAGGGCGGCGGGCACGCCCTTGTCCGAAACGTCGGCAATCACCGCGCAGAGTCGCTTCTCGTCAAGGAAGAAGAAATCATAAAAATCTCCTCCCACCTCTCTGGCCGGCTCCATGAAAGCGTAAATTTCGACGCCCGTCCCTTCGGGGAAGGACGGGAACGTTTTGGGGACTAAGGACATTTGTATGTCCCTCGCCACCTTTAGCTCGCTCTCTATGACCTGTTTCGCGGCCTTAGTCTCTGCGAGCCTGTCGATGTAATCTTTGAGAGATATGCGCATCTCCTCGAAGGCCTTTGCCAGGGCGCCCACCTCGTCGCCGGACGCGCCGACGGGAAGCGGCGCTTCGAGGTCGCCCTGCGCTATCCGATTCGTTGCTTCAGCCATGGCGACGAGCGGCCTCGTGATGGAACGGGCGATCAGGGTGACCGCCGCCCAAAGGGCGCCAAGCCCTGTCAGCACCAGGATGGCTGCTATCTCGTTGAACCGCTCAACGTCGGCCATGAGCTCGGAAAGGGGAAAGACAACGGCGAGGGACCAGTTGTTGGACGGTATGGGTGCGTAGCACATGAGCGATGCAGGTCCCAAGGGTCCGGGACCCAGACGGGCGAGACCCGACCCGCCCTTTATCATCTTCCTGCCGATCTCCCTCAAGCTTGCGTCGGTCGCCTCTTCCGCCATGCTGAATATGGTGGCGTTCATGATAAGCTCCTTGCGCGGGTGGGTGACGACCGTGCCGTCCTGGCTGATGAGGAACGCATAACCCGTTTGCAGGAACTTTACGGAAGCGACGATTTCCTGCAACCGCTCGAGGGAGATATCGACAGCTATGACGCCGCGTGAGCCCCGCTCTCCTTTCGGCCTCGCGTTGAAGGGCGCCGAATAGGTGGACCTGAGTATGCTTGACTGCCCCTCGCCGTGGTACGGCTCGCTCCACTGCGGCCGGGAAAGCTCCCTCGGTATCTGGTACCAGTCGGCGAGGGAATAATCGATCCGCTCGGACGCGAGTTCCGTGAGCGCTACCGTCTGACCCCTCCGGTAGGCGCAGGGAGCAAAACCGCGCCTATACGGACCCTTTCCCGGTTCGAAGGCGACGACGATGCCGCAAATGTCCCCGTTGTTCTTCGCCATGTCCACCAGGAAATCGCCGAGGTCTGCTCTGTTGAGGCGTCCTGTCTCGACGAGATATCGCGCGTTGAGGGGTATCTTCTGGACGGACCGCAGGTTCGCCTCGATCCTGTTGACGGTGGCCTGCGCAAGGTTTTGCGCGCTCTCCTCGATGTTCTTCTCCATCATCCTGCGGGAAAAGAGATAAGAGTAGCCAAAGACAGAGAGAAAGATGAAGCCGCAAGCCGCGACGACAAGAGCGATCAACTTGAGGGCGATGCCCCTATTTTTGAGCATCTGCGGTACACCCCCTGGAGAAATCCCCGAAATCAGGGATGCTCTTGATGAGCCTCCGTTTCTTCAGCTCTCGCGCCACGAGGGCATAATCGGCCTCTCTGAGTACGCCCAGGCCAGCCGTTTCTCCCTTCGCGGGAAAGATCAGCTCCTTCATTCTCGCGAGCATCCACCTTTGGTGTGCCCTGTTGGCGGGGATTTTGGCCTCGGCCTCGTATTGCAGCACGATATCGAGCGCCTCCTCCGGGTGGGAAAAGGCGTAAAGCCATCCCTCCAGGGAGGCCTTGACGAATGCATGGGCAAGCTCCGGATCGCGCCGCAGCGTTTCTTCGAGAGTGTAGATTCCGTCTTCGGGGAAATTAAGACCCAGGTCGGCAAAGGAGAAGGTGGTCAACTCTTCCGGGTTGATTCCGGCGTTGATTATTGTGTGGTACTCGTTGTAAAGCATGGCCGAGGTCGCGTCCACGCCGCCCCTGAGAAAGAGGTTGACCGAGAAAGACTGGCGCACGGGCCTGATGTGGAGCCTCTCCCTTTCAAAAAACGCCCTCGGCTGGATCTCGAAGTCGCCTCTCGGGAGGCCGACCTTCCTGCCTTCGAGGTCCGCCGGTTTATCTATGCCGCTTTCCTTCTTTGCGACGAGTATGAGGGCTGAGCGCTGCACCACCTGGCCTATGTTGACGAGTTTCAGCCCCCTGTCGCGCATCTCGAGCGCCGACGAGAGCCAGGCAGTGACAAATTGGGCCCGCCCTGTCTCCAGATACCGGCTCGCGGGCCTATGCGCCCCGCCCGGAAGGATGGTCAGGTCTATTCCGTGCTTCCTGTAGATGCCCTTCTGCAGGGCCGTATAGTAGCCGGCGAACTGTGCCTGGGGCGCCCATTGGGGAAGAAAAACGGCCCTCTTCAGCACTTCTCCGTCGGCTCGGACGTGGAGAGTGCCTAGCATGAAGACGATTGTCAGAAGGGTCCATAAGCCGCGAAAGGGTTTCATCGCCGGTTAGTCAACTTATCGGCGCCCGGAGAGAAAACTTAAAAACGCAGAACCGATTGTGCCGGAAGCGATTTCGTGACATAATGGCGTCATGTGTTTTTGTGCGGCTCGCATTTTTTGAAACGACGGAGAGGATGTGCAATGAAGCGGCCCCGCTTTCTTTCGATGTTCGCTGTCCTGCTCATGATGATGGCGCCGGCCGGATGCTCCCATCTGGTTATAGGGGGCGCCGCCGGGACGGGTTCCCCCGTCTACGCCGGAGGGCAACTGTCGGAGGACGTGAACACCACCGTCCCGATAGTCTATGCAGCGTCGGTAGCCGCCCTTAAGGAGCGAAAGCTCCCCGTGGTCGAAGAAACCCACGATGACGTCCTGATGGAGATCACAACCCGCCTCGCCGACGGAACGGACGTGTGGATAAGCGGTATATCCCTCTCCAACGGGTCGGCCAGAATAGCGGTCCGCGTGGGCGCCGAGGGCAACAAGCCAAAATCGAAGGAAATCCTCGTTTCCATAAACAAACGCCTATCGTGGGGGTGGCGGGAAGAAACATCGGGCGGTCAGGGATGCCCGCCGGCGTGCGGTCTTCTGCACCCCCTGGAAGGGTCCGCGAACGCTCTGAGTCCGTAAGGAGCGCGGGCCGGGGTTATTCACCCCGCAACGCCGTTATGGGGTCGAGGCGCGAGGCCTGCCGGGCAGGGTAATAGCCGAAAAAGACGCCTACCGCGCTCGATACGCCTATCCCGAGCATCACGGCATTCATGGAAAGCATGAATGCCCATTTCGTAAAATAGGCGAACACGTAGGAGATGACAACGCCTATCAGGATACCTATCAGGCCGCCCGTCAGGCAAAGGACGACAGACTCGATGATGAACTGCGTCTGGACGTCCTCCCGATGCGCGCCCAGGGCCCGACGTATGCCTATCTCCTTTCTCCGTTCCGAGACGGATACGAGCATGACGTTCATCACGCCGACGCCTCCGACGATCAGCGCTATGCTGCCTATGGCGCCCAGAAGGAGCGTGAACAGGCGCATCTGCTTCTCCATGTTCGCTATCAGTTCTTCCGCTGTCTGCACCTCTACGTTCCGCCTCTTGTCCTTGGCCGAGAAATAGGCCTGCATCTGCTGCTTCAACAGAGGCGTGCGGGTCCCCGGTCTCACCCGGCCTATGATCGACGTGATCTTACTGTCCGGATAGGCTCGTGAAGCGGTGGTCGCGTGGATAAGGACCGCCTTGTTAAGGTTGGGAGGCCTCATGCCCCCACCGTCGGGCACCGGCGCCATAATGCCGGCTATGGTGAATATGTTGCCCCCGAGCTTTATTTCGGACCCTATGATCGGGCTGCGGCCCGCCTGTCTCAGACCGTCGGCCATCTCGCTCCCTATGACGCAGAAACGGGCATAGCGGTCGAGGTCTGTCACGGCCCTGCCGGAAGCGATCTTCAGCCTGTTTATCGGAAAGAAGCTCGCCGTGACGCCGAAGATGCTGACGTATTCCTTCTTCCCTTTTACGGAGAATTGGCTGCCCCCCTGGCTGAAGGGCGCCACTTCCGCCAGGGAAGCGACGAACAGGGGAAGGTTCGCGGCGTCTTCAAGCCGGAAGCCGGGGTCAGCCGCAGCGGACGGGCCCTCGCCTCCGCCGAAGCCATTCCTTATGGTTACGACCTCCACGCCCATGTCCCTGAACTGCCTCATGGCCTCTGACTGGACTATGCCCCCTATGGAGACCATGCCGATGACCGAGCCTATGCCGATAACGATGCCGATAAGGGCAAGGAGCGACCTCTGTTTCGAGTAAAAGAGGCTGCGCAGCGCTTCCTTGAGATTCGCCTTTATCACCATGGCGCTAGACGATCCTCCCGTCGACTATCTCAACGCGCCGCGCACACTGCCCGGCGATGGCACGGTCGTGCGTGATGATTACGACGGTTATGCCGTCGTCCCTGTTCAGCTTCTGAAACAGCGCCATGATCTCCCGGCCGACACTCTGGTCCAGGGCGCCCGTCGGCTCGTCGGCGAGGACGATCGAGGGGTTGCCGACGAGGGAACGCGCGATTGCCACCCTCTGCTGCTGACCGCCCGAGAGCTCTGAGGGCCGGTGACGCCCCCTGTCGTCCATCTGGACCCTGGCAAGTATCTCCTTGGCCCTGGCCCTCCGGTCCTTCTCTTTCATACCCCGGTAGACCAGCGGCAGCTCCACGTTTTCCAGGGCGCTGAGCCGCGGAAGCAGGTGGTACTGCTGGAAGACGAAGCCTATCTTCTGGTTCCTTATCGTCGAGAGCGCCCCGTCTTTGTCGTAGCTGACGGGAGCGCCGTCCAGGATATAGGCGCCCGTCGTGGGCCGGTCGAGGAGGCCGATGATGTTCATGAGGGTCGACTTGCCGCTGCCTGACGGACCGATGATGGCCAGCAGGTCCCCTTTTTCCACCGTGACGGTGATCCCTTTCAGCACGTCGAGGTCCGTCGGGCCTATCTTGTATGATTTTGTGACTTCTTTCAGACTGAGCAAGCGTGTCTCCTCAGGTCTCCCTTGCCCCTTGAGTCAGAAGACGATAACGTCCCCCGGCTTGAGACCTGCCGTGATCTCCACCCCGTCGAGCGTCGTGATTCCCGGCTGTACTTTCACCTTTCTTTTCTGCTCCCCCTGCTTTACCATGACGAACGGCCCCTCCCTGTCGGACTGTACGGCGGCAATGGGCACCAGGATGGCGTCCGGCTTTTCGTAAAAAATAATGGAAAGGTTCGTCGACATGCCGAGGAGGATGGCTGCCTTCTCTTCGGCTTTCGACGGCTCCACGGCCGTCGTCACCTCGAAGGAAGGGACGCCCGCGTCGGCCTTGACCGCCTGGGACGACACGTTGCAGACGCTGCCCTTGAGGGCGACTCCGGGAAAGGCGTCCCCCGTTATCCGAACCTTCTGGCCTTTCTTGATGTTCAGCACGCTCATCTCGTCCACCTTCGTCTTGACGCAGAGTGCGGCGGTGTCGCCGATGGAAACCACCGTGTCGCCCTGAGCGAGGAGCGAGCCCTTGGCCAGTTCCTTCGATTTCTTGTCATTCGAGCCGGCGGAGGCGGCCTCCGGCAGCATGATCGTTCCTGCGGCGGGCGCGACTACCGTGGCCTGGCTTAGCTGCCCCTCGAGCTCGCTCAGCTTCATCCTGGCGCTGAGAAGCTCCAGCCGCGCTATGCGGAGGTTGTCCCCGACGCCCTTGGAAAGCGTTGTCTTCATCGACTGCTGGGCCGACTCGAAACTCATCTGGGCGTTGGCATACTGCCGTTTTGCTCCTTCATACTCGGAGCCGGGGACTATGCCCTTCTTGTAAAGGCGCTCCGTCTCCGCCAGGGTGTTCTTCTGCGCGTCCAGCTCCATCTGGGCCTTCGCAAGGTTGCGGCGGGCCTCCGCGACTTCGTTGCCCGCCTCCCAGGATTCCATCTCCCTGACCTTCTCGGCCGCCTTGATATAGGCCGACTCCGCATCCCTGGCCTTTGCCTCCACCTCCTTCGTGTCAAGCTGCACGAGCGGCGCGCCTTTTTCTACCGTCTGGCCGTACTGGAAGTAGACCTCCTTCACGACGCCGGCGAACGGAGCGGCCACGTAAACGGTCTTCATCGGCCGAAGCTCGCCGGTAACGGAGATGGAGGAAGAAATCGGCCTCGGGGAGACGGCAAAAGTCTGCTCCGCCGGCGCGCCTGCCGACGCCGACCCTTTTGCGGCCGCCCTCTCAACGTCTGCGGACGGTCTGCTCGCCAGGTAGAAGAGCCCGACGGCAAGGAAGAAGACGACCACGAAGCCGAGGCCCAGATAGCGGACCATCCGTACCTTCTTTACGGCCGCCTCGAGGTTCCGGTTCGATTCCTCGAGACCGACGAACGCGTCCTGCAACTCCCGGTGCTTCGATTTGAGAAGGTCGGCGAGCCTTTCTTGCTCTGTCTGCAAACGCCGTGTCTCGGTGATGTCATTGAGGACGGCGATCACCGCCCGTCCTCTGCCGCCGTCTGGCTCCCGCAGGTAGGAGGTCGTCACGCTGATGCAGACGTCCTCATCCCCCCTCTTGTAGCTGACGACCCTGTCGTGGATAGCGGCAGATTCGTCGTAGACGGCGTCGATGACGGTCTGGCTCAGCTCGTCGCTCCCCTCGCGGAGCAGAAATACCTCACCGAATTTCTTGCCGAGTGCTTCCTCCCTGGCGAGGCCCAGAATTCTTTCGGCTGCCTCGTTGAAGGTGACTATCTCCCCGGCGAGGTCGATCGTCACGACGCCGTCGCTCATGTTTTCCAGGACGTTCCTGTAGATCGCCTCTTCTGCCATGCGTCAATCTCCTGAGTATCCGGGCGGCCGGGGTTTCTCGGCAGGCGCCGACACGGAATCGCTCGATGCGTTCACTGTTATGCCCCAACTGTTGAGGGTTGTGCCCAGACTGTTGTCGACTGCGTTGAGGGAGTTGAGGTAGGCGATCCGCGCCGTCAGCTCGGACGATTCCGCCGAAGCGAGCCCGTTCTTGAAGGCAAGGAGCTGAAAGTTCGTGCTCCGGCCCACCTCCAGTTTTTCCAGCTCCGTCTCGTACCGTTTCCTGGCAAGGTCGAGGGCTTTCTCCTGGAGCACCCATTGCTTATAATTGGAGTCCATGTTGCGCAGGTTGTTTTTCACGTCCACTTGGATGGAGGCCTCCAGCTTCTTGAGGTTGATCCGCTCTTTGTCGAGGGCGACCTTCGCCGTGACGAAGGTCTGCTGATAAGAGAGGTTCCAAAGAGGGATGTTGAGCGTCAATCCCGCATTCCAGTCGTTCTTGCCCACGCTGGCGGTCCTGTCCCAGACATCCATGAAAGCGCCGGACGGTACGGACGCCCGGCCGGTGCCGGCGCTGAGGGAGAGGTCCCACAGAAGCCCGTTCTTGGCCACCTTATAGTTGAGGTCGGCCACCTGCATCGCCCGGAGCTCTCTGTCATAGTCATTCCTGTGCTGCAGGGCGGTGGAGAAGGCCGTATCGAAGCCCGGGGCCTCTATCGAGGGGGCCTTTTCCTCTTCCGCTTCGATCTGAAGGTTCGGATCGAGGTTCAGAAATTGGAGGAGGGTGAGCCTGGCCTGGTCGAGCGACGCGATGGCGCTCTCCACGGAGGCCTGCTGGCTGGCGATGTCGTATTCCGCTTGCACGAGCTCGGACTCGGCCATTCTGCCCGCTTCGATCATCAGCTTGTTCGTTTCGTAGGTGCTTTGCGACGAGGCGAGCGAGTTGCGGGCGATCGCGACCTGCCGGTCGGCCGAAAGGTAGGCCCGGTAATTGCTCAGAGCGGTCGTAATAGTAGTGATTATGCCGTCCTTGAGCACGCTTATGTTATTGAGCTCGACGAGGCGCGCCTGCTTGAGGGGCGCCGTTGCGACCTCTATGCCTGCGCCCCGAAGGAGCGGCTGCGCAAAGGTGATGCTCCAGTTGCCGGTATAGACGACATTTTGCGAAACGTCCGGCCGGTTTGACTGATTGGCCCAGTTGAAGTTGAAGGAGCCGCCGGTCGGGATGGCCCATGTGCCCGTAAAATTGCCGCTCTGGGCGCCGTTCGTAGTCCTGCCGACGTCGGCGCCGTACGTGGACGATCGCAGGGTTCCGAGCGAGGCGAGGAAGTTGCGGGGGAGGAACATCGTCTCAGCCACTTTCAAGGTGAAGCGCTGGGTTACCCGGTCGAGGAAAGCGCTCTTCAGATCCAGGTTATTCTTGAGCGCCAGGACAACGCATTCGATGATGCTCATCTTCATTGTCTCCGTGCGGCCCTTTGACAGCTCAACGGGCAGGGTTTGCGGAGCGCCGGCTCCTCCGCTCATCAATGACCCGGCGAGGGCGGCAGGAGGGGGAGTCTCGCAGTGAAGCGAAGCCGGAAGAACCGGAAACAAGATGACGAACAGCACGGCCGTTATGCGGATGCGAAGCCGGGTATTCGAAAGTGCGCGCGGTAGAGCCAAACCCAACATTTCTTTCCTATCGTCTTTCCCATCGGCCGCCGGACTGGTAATGCGGGGTAAGTCTATCAAGGGCGCCAACCATTCCTTGCTCTTTCACATTTCCTCCACATCCGGAACTTCCGGGACACTCCCCGCCAAGCAATATCGATGCCACCAGCCGGCATAAACGCAGACCATCATGAATGGGCGCAAAAAAGAAAAGTGAGTGCAGCCCGGCCGGGTGCGCCTGTCAAGCAATTGGCGCGTACGGCCGGATAATTGGCGCCTTTTCCTTGCGATCCCGGTCGGCGGGCCCGCCGACCCGCGTGAACACGAAAAAAGCCGAACCGGTATGGTTCTTGCTTGCTCTCCGCCGGGTAGAGACGGAGGTGTGATGATTTCTTATTTGAGGTCCCGAACAAGTTTGTTGGCGCTTCTCGCACAGACGCTGCTCGTCTGTTGCAGCGTTCAATTGCCGGCTTGCACGATTATTGCTGCCGGCCGGGCCGGAACAGGGAGTGCAGAAATTTCCGCCGCCGTCGCCGGGGGGACGTTATATCTGAGGAGCATGGTCGCAGGCGACGATTACGGCCTTGCCTGCCGGGCCTCTGACGGCTCTGCCTGCCCCGTTGACGGGACGGGCCATGTGTTCGCTGCCTTCTTTATCACCGAGTCGATAGGCGACGGGCTGTCGCCGGGCGAGAGGAAGAAGCTTCTCGCCCGGCTCGGCTCGGAGGACCGGGGAGGGGTCTGGGGATATACGCCCTACGCCCCCGTCGACTCCGACGACACGGCCTTTGTCATGAGGACCTACAGGCTGCTCGGGAAAAATGAGGCGGTCGGGGATCTCTCCAGCTTCTACAACAAGGCGGGACGCGCCTTCGCCACCTTCCACGGCAACGAGGCGCCCGCACTGACGTATGAACCTTCGGAGGCCGGCAACTTCGGCTTCCACCCGGAGGTCAACGCCAATATCTTCGCCGCCCTTGCGGATACGGACCTCGCGGGACTGATCGACGAAAACGTTGTCCTGCGGTCGCAAGGCCCTGATGGTTCCTTCCGGACTTACTTCTATCCGGGCAACTACTACGGCGCCTACATGGCCCTCGATTTTCTCTGCAAGACGGGGAAGGGAACGGACGCCCGAAGAAAGGGCATTGCCTTCCTGACGGGGCGCCAAAACCGGGACGGGTCATGGGGAACGCCGGGAGGGGCCTACAAGACGTCCCTCGCCCTGAACACGCTGGCCGCCTGCGGGATATTCGACAGCCACTTCAGCAAAGGGGTCTCATGGCTCCTTAAGGAGCAGAAGGCAGACGGGAGCTTCCGGGAAGAAAAGACGGTCATCTGGGAATATGCGTATCAGGACAGCCCTCCGGTTGTCTGGCGGGCTTTCGACGCATCGGGCGTCGTCGCAACCGCCCTGGCCGTAAAGGCGCTCCGATCGGCTCAAAAGGCGGGCGACAGACAATGAACGGACCGATGGAACGGATAGCGCGCCATATTACGGGACAGGACGTCTCCCTGCCCGCCATGTTCAAGACCCTGACCGCCGTCATCATCATCAGGACGGTTGTGGAGAAGGTTCTTTCCTCGGGGCACCTCCTCCTCTACGACCCCGCCGACCACTACGAATGTCTCGTGGGCGACCTCCACATGTACTTCTCATGGGTTTGCATCTTCCTCTCCATGAGCGTTCCCGTTGCGGCCTTCTTGCGCATTCGGTACCGGGAAGCCATGAAGGTCACCCTGGTGGGCTTCTGCATAACCGTCAGCGTTCCGCTCCTCGATTACGCATGGAGCCTGGGGAAAGGCGACGAGATACACTATTTCAGGAGCTTCGATACATTCCTCTACAACTACGTCAACCTTTTCAATCCTTTGTCCAAAGTAGAGGGCGTGACCGCGGGCGTGCGGGCCGAGGTCCTTACCCTCTTCTTCGGCTCCTTTTTCTTCTCCTGGCTCGGCTTCCGCCGCAGCTTGGCCCGCTCGTTTCTCCTCGCCCTTACGTTGTACACCATTGTCTATTTTTACGGATACCTCCTGCCGCTGCACCATCTCGCGGGCATAGACCTTACGACCATGGCCGCCGGATCGACGACGCGCATCGAAGGGTCGCAGTCGCTCTTTTTCGCCTACCTCGGCCCCTTCCTGCTCTCCCTTTTAGGGGTTGTCCTCGTCCTCATAGGGCAAAAGAAGGGGTCGGGCAGAATGATCGTGTCGCTCCTCTATCCGAGCAGGCTCCTTTTCTATCTGTTCCTCCTGTGCTTCGGCTTCCTCTTTGCCGCCCAGCAAACGGGAGCATATCCGAAAATCCTCAATCTGCCGGACATGCTGAAAGCGGTCTGCGCGGCCGTCTCCATCTGCCTGCTTTTTGTACATGCAAAACTGGACAACGATCTCAACGATGATGTCATCGACAGCGTTTCAAACCCTTCGCGGCCCATCGCCAGCGGTTTCATCGGCAAAGAGGACGCCCGCGGACTGTCGACAGTCACGATGGCCCTATCATTCGTCCTGGCGATTCCCGTGGAACGCGATTTCTTTTATTTCTGGCTCTTTATCTGGGGATTCTCCTATGTGTACTCCGTCCCGCCTTTCCGCCTGAAACGGTTCTGGCCTCTGGGGCACATTGCCCTATCCCTCATCGGAACGGCCGTCTTCATGGGAGGCGCCTCCATCGCCAGACCCGACGATTTTTACGCAGGCCTGAAACACAGGGAGATCATCCTCTACATCTTCACTGCTTTTTTCTTCCTGTGCCATCTGAAAGATCTGAAAGACGTGCAGGGGGACAGGGCGGGAGGCGTTTTCAACCTCTTCGGCCATGTCGGCTTTCCCAGAAGGCTGGGCCTCCTTTTCTTGGGAGCCTTTCTTGTCCAGGTGTGCTTGATAGCCCATCTCATCGGCGTCAGCCTCTTCCCCACGCTGACGGCCGCAGGCATCTGCGCCGCCGTTGCCGCTATTTATGCGGTCAGGGTAGGGACAATGGTCCGGCTCGACAGGCTGCTCATTCTCTCTTTTCTGTTTCTTCTGTATGCTTCGGGCGCATGGCTGGTCCACCTAGGGATGTGACGGCGGGCGGCGCTTGATCTGCACTCCGCGGCGACGTACAAGGCTCCTTTCGTCTAACGGAGGTGCAAAAGTCCTCCTTGTCGCGCCCGGTCTGGATGTATGCCGGACAGGACCGCTCAATTAGAAGTGTAGAAGAATTTGCAATGTTTGGAGTCATAGTCGACAGTTATCGACACATCGCCGCACTTCATAAGCGAAATCTTGAACGGTGAATTGTTGCAACCGTCTTGAAGACCGTCCCAGACGATACGCACTTCGGTCCAGCACGCGTGCTTGTTGTGCCAGTCGTCGTTGTTGATTTGAAAAGTCTGGCCCGGCCAGAGTATCTTGCCCGGGACCTTCGTTGAAGGCAGCCATTCCACGTACGCCGTTACCTGTATCTCCGCACCGTTCACCAGGGTAAGCGTATAGGCCCACGATGGAACGGCGGCGCCCACCAGCAGTATTGCGGCGAGAAGCCCGAGCAGCCAGGTCTTTGTTCTTTTCATGATTCCCTCCTTATCCGGAACTTGGGGTACACTCCCCATCGGGCAATCCCTTATGCCCGGTTCATCCCGTTTATCCCCATCGATGATCTTATCGGCCGGCAGCAAGGTCACCCTCGTGTGTTTCTGCGTAACCGTCACTGGCCATTTTGTCGGCCGACAACTGCAAAAATCCTCCTTGTCGCGCCGGATCTCTATGGGGCGCCGGGCAGGACCAATCAATAAGAAGTGTAGAAGAACTTGCACTTATCTTTGTAGTTATACTCGATACTCATCGACACATCGCCGCACTTCATAAGCGAAATTGTGAACGGTGAACTAGTGCAACCCCCTTGAAGAGCGTCCCACTCGATATCCACGCGAGTCCAGCACAAGCCCTTGTTGTGCCAGTCGTCGTTGCTGACTTTCCACGTCTCGCCCGGAGCAAGCGCTTTGCTTTTGCCCTCTGTGACCGAGTACACTTTCGGATATATGTTCATGCCCGTATCGTTGAACAGGGTGAGCGTATAGGCCCACGATGGAACGGCGGCGCCCGAAAGCAGCACTGCGGCGAGAAGCCCGAGCAGCCAGGTCTTTGTTCTTTTCATGATTCCCTCCTTATCCGGAACTTGGGGTACACTCCCCATCGAGCAATGCCTTATGCCCGGTTCCTCCCGTTTATCTCCATCGATGATCTTATCGGCCGGCAGTCTGAGGTCTTAAGGAAGAGGGTCGGGGACGGACGAGGAACGTTTCGGATAGCATGCGCTTGGCGCAAAAGCGCTTAAGGCGGCAGCTTTCGGGCCGATAAGAAAAATAGGCTGTGTGAAAGAAAAGCCCGGATTCCGTGAGGCTCGATCGTGAGACAGGAGTCGGGCATAGAAGAGAAAGAGGTGTGACGTGAAAAGAACGATGGTTGTGGTCCTCTGTACGCTGGCTGTCTCATTGTGCCTGTCTCCTTCGAAGGTTCTCGCTTTCAATGCCGCCCAGCTCGTTCAACTGAAAACGACGTTGACGTGTCCCAACTGCGACCTCAGCGGGGCAAACCTCAGCGGGGCAAACCTGGTCAATGCAAGCCTGAGCAACGCAAACCTGACGAGGGCAAACCTCAGCGGGGCAGAGCTGATGGGCGCAAACTTGACCGGCGCAAACTTGACCGGCGCAAACCTCAGCGGGGCAAACCTTGAGGAAGCGTACCTCACCAGGGCAGATCTGCGCGGGGCAAACCTGAGCCTGGCAAACCTGCGCGAAACATACCTGGGCGAGGCAATCTGGACTGACGGGCGCAGGTGCGGACAATACGGAATAGGCGAGTGCAGATAACTTGCGCGACGCCCGTCTTCGCGCATAGGGGCAGTCTCCTCGTTCTTGTCTGATTTTGCGGCAGAGACGGCAATCGAGCATAAGGTATGCGGCGCCAATGACGATAACATGATGGGTCTTCTTTCCTCCCGGGCGCGCGTTGGCCGACCTGCTCGAGCAGGAACGAATTCGGCAGCGCCGGAGGGAGGACAAGATGAGAAGTCCGAGTCGCTGTAAAAAGACGGAGGGGTAATATGAAAAGAACAACGGTTGCGGCGCTGTGCGGTATGGTCCTCCTGTTCTCCCTGCCCGCCGTAGAGGCGGGGGCAGCCAATGCAGTTCAACTGGCTCGGCTCAAAGCGCTGCACAGTTGTCCCGGGTGCGACCTGAGCCGTGCGGATCTGAACGGTGCGAATCTGAGCGGGGCCGAGCTGAGCGGGGCCAGCCTGGACTACGCAAAACTCAGCGGAGCAAACCTTACCAATGCGCGGCTGAGCGGGGCAGATCTCAATGCGGGAAATCTGAGCAACGCCAACCTGGACGGGGCGATGCTGGGCGGCGCAAAACTGTTTCGCGCAAATCTGAGCAAGGCGAATCTGAGCGGGGCAAACCTGGGCGGGGCAATGCTGATGCTGGCAGATTTCAGCGGAGCCAACCTGAGCGGGGCAAACCTGGGCGGGGCAACACTGACCGGAGCTATCTGGACGGATGGGCACGTGTGCGCGCA
This sequence comes from uncultured delta proteobacterium, assembly GCA_963816715.1. Lineage (GTDB taxonomy): Bacteria > Desulfobacterota > Syntrophorhabdia > Syntrophorhabdales > WCHB1-27 > BOG-1155. Next base: position 272,898 of record CAWFMJ010000033.1, on the reverse strand, counting down.
AGATTCCGTGGGCGCCTGTAAGTGATCCCTCGCCCGTCTTACGGTCGATCTGGACCAACTCGCCCCGGGGCGACGCGGAGATGCAGGGCTTAGTAGAGCTTTGCCCGATCGGGGAAGTTCTGCTGGGGGATGCGCCTGCCGTGCTTGCAGCAACGCGCTTAAACGGCCCCGGTTTGGGCCGAAAAGAGAGACGCGCCATTCCTCAAGGGGGATGACGGGATGCTCTTTGGAAATCGTAAAAAGACGGAGGGATGGTATGAAAAAAACGATCTTCGCGGCACTGTGCGGCATGGTCCTCCTGCTCTCCCTGTCGGCGATGGAAGCAGTGGCGTTCAATAAGGCTCACCTGACTCGACTCAAAGTGATCGGCAAATGCCCCGGGTGCGACTTGAGCGGTGCGGACCTGTCCAGGGCAATGCTGAACGTGACAGACCTGGGCGGAGCTAATCTCAGCGGGGCAAACCTGAGCGGGGCAACCCTGACCAACGCGGCGCTGGGCGGAGCTAATCTCAGTGGGGCAAACCTGACCAAGGCAAACCTGAGCGGGGCAAATCTGGGCGGAACGATCCTGGGAAATGCAAATCTGAGCGACGCAAACTTGAACTCGGCCAACCTGGGCGGGGCAATGCTGTCTAACGCAAATCTCAAAGGGGCAAATCTGGGCGGGGCAAATCTGGGCGGGGCGATGTTGACCGGAGCTACCTGGACGGATGGGCGCGCGTGCGCGCAGGATTCTGTGGGCGTCTGTAAGTAATCCCTCGCGCGTCTCATGGTCGACCTGGACCAACCCGCTGCCCGGCGATGCGGGGATGCAAGCTGAGCGTCGCCCGATCGGGGAAGTTCTGCCAGGGGATGCGCCTGCCGTGCTTGCAGCAACGCGCTTAAGACGGCCCCGGTTTGGGCCGATAAGAGAAACACGCCGTTCCTCAAGGGGGATGGCGACGGGATGTGCTTTGGAAGTCGTAAGAAAAGACGGAGGTATGGCATGAAAAGAACAACCTTCGCGGCACTGTGCGGCATGGTCCTCCTGCTGTCCCTGTCGGCGACGGAAGCAGGGGCGTTCAATAAGTATCACCTAATGCGACTCAGTTTTACCGACAAATGCCCCGGGTGCGACTTGAGCGGTGCGGACCTGTCCAGGGCACAGCTGGAGTCGCCCGACCTGGGCGGGGCAAACCTGGCCATGGCCAACCTGAGCGGGGCAAATCTGACCAACGCGAAGCTGGGCGGGGCATTTCTGGGCGGGGCATTTCTGATCAAGGCCAGACTGGGCGGGGCAAATCTGGGCGGGGCGAATCTGGGCGGGGCGAATCTCAGCGGGGCGAATCTCAGCGGGGCAAATCTGGGCGGGGCATACCTGAACGACGCAAATCTCAGCGGGGCAAATCTCAGCGGGGCGGACCTGAACGGGGCTACCTGGACGGACGGGCATTGGTGCGCGCCAGGCTCTATAGGTACGTGCAAGTAATCCCTCGCCCGCCTGTGGCAATGGGAGCCTGTCTCTATGGGTAGGGGCAGATTCCTCGTTCTTGTACGATTTCATAGCATGGACGGCAAACGAGCATCCGGAGGGGCGAAGGGACCGCAATATGTCCGTGCCGTGGACCTATAGACCAGAAGCTCAGCGGGCGAACAACGCCAGGGGAGCCTCCGTTTCAGTCATGGCGCGCTCTGCGTGATAACTGGTTCTGTCCGACAGTACTACAGCGCCATTCTGTACCCCACACCCGGCTCGGTGACGATGTGCGTCGGGTGGTTTGGGTCTTGCTCGATCTTCTGTCTCAGTTGTCCAATGAAGACGCGGAGGTAGTGAGCATCCTCCCCGTGGCCGGGGCCGCGCACGGCCCGGAGGAGCTGCCCATGGGAGACTACTTTCCCCTTATGGATCGCCAGATTCTTCAGGATCTCAAACTCCGTGACGGACAGCTTGACTTCCCGGCCGCCGACGGCGACGAGGCGCCGGTTCAGGTCGATGACGATCTCTCCGAAGTCGAGCACGCCTTCGTCCTCCTCCCGTTGATTGCGGCGAAGCGCAACGCGGACGCGCGCGAGGAGCTCTCCCATAACAAAGGGTTTTGTCACGTAATCATCCGCTCCCGCATCGAGGGCCTCGATCTTGTCGTCTTCATCCTCCCGCACGGAGAGAATGATGATCGGCATTGTTGCCCATTCCCTCAGGCGGCGAATGACCTCAATGCCGTCGATGTCGGGCAGCCCCAGATCCAGAACGACAAGATCGGGTTGATGGAGAGCCGCCTGTCCGACAGCTTCCTCGCCGCAGGCCGCTTCGAGAACCTCATAGCCCCTGCTCGCCAGGGATGCGGCCAACATGCGGCGCATCGGTTTTTCATCATCCACAACGAGAATACGGACGGCGTTGTCCTGCATGGCGCTATTCCTCTCCTTTTGCGGCTAATCGCGACATCTCCGTGAAAGGCAGGGAGAAACTGAACTTGTTGCCCCCGTCGGGCGAGGGATCGACCCAAATCATGCCTCCATGGGCTTCGACGATGCCCTTGCAGATAGATAGCCCGAGCCCTGTTCCGTCCATGTTCCTCAAGTACTCAAGTCGGTAGAACTTCTCGAACACATGGGCTCGCTCATACTCAGGGATTGAAGGCGCTCGATCAGCCACGCTGACGAGAAGCGCCTTCTCCACCTGCCGCACCACAATCCTGATGTCGCTTCCCGCCGGGGAGTACTTCGCCGCGTTCTCCAGAAGGTTGATCAGGACGTGCTCGATGAGGGCAAAATCGACCCGTACGAAGGGAAGATCCGCCGGCATGTCGACCTGGACCGGGTGTTCCCTGAGGATATCTTCCATTTCTTTGAGCGAGACGGCGATGATGTCCTGCACGTCGTGCCATTCTTTCTTGAGCTTCAGGGCGCCGCTCTCGATGCGCGCGGTATCGAGGAGGTTGGCGACGAAACGGTTGAGCCGCATCGCCCCCTCCTTGATCATCTCCAGGAAGGCTTTCTTTGTCTCGCCGTCGTAAACGCCCTCGTCGTCGAGAAGGCTGGTGACGGCGCCCATGATGGAAGAAATCGGGGTTCGCAGATCGTGAGAAATGGAATTGAGCAATGCCCGGTGCAGTTTTTCCGACTCGGCGAGCCACTGCGCCCGTTCGGTCTCCTGTGCGAGCTTTATGCGCACTATGGCAACGGCGGCCAGGTTTGCGAAGGCTTCGATGAGTTGCTCCTGCTCCGGCAAGAGCGTTTCGGTTTTTGCATCCAGATCGATGGCCAGGGCAGCTACGGTCTCGCGGTTTGCCCTGGCGGGGAAGATCAGCCGGCTTGCGTCGCGCAGCGTGTCGGCGCCCCGGCCCGCGGGTTTGCCGCGTCCCAGAACCCACTGGATCACTGCAAGTTCCTTCTCGCTCAGCGCGGCGCCTGCGTCCGGATAAGAGGCGAGCTCGCGCACCCCGTAACCGTCTTTGCCCGGCATGAGGATGGACACCCGGCCGGCGGTCGTCTCGGCCGCGGTTTTTGCAAAGGTCCTCGCGATCTCGCCGAGATCGGCTTCCGAGGTCATTTGCTTGCTCAGGCCATAGAGTGCGAGGGTCCTTTTTTCTCTTTGCCGGGTCTTTTCCGCCTCGTCGCGCAGCCTCGTCGCCATTGCTCCAGTGACGATCCCTAAAAGAAGGAAGATCCCCAGCGTCGCCAAATCCTTCGGGTTGGCAACGGTTAGCGAATAGAGGGGCGGCACGAAGAAGAAATCGAGCGTCAGCACCCCCAGGAAAGAAACGAATAGGGTCGGCCCACGGCCCCAGCGAGCCGCGCTCACGAAGACGGGCAGCAGGTAAAGCAGCGTGACGTTCTCCGTACCAAAATAGGGCGCAACGATCTTGCCCGCGACCGTGACAAGGACCAGGCAAAGAAAAGCATAGAAGTACCGCGCAAACCGGGAGGCGCCTGAAAGGGACCGTTCTTCAGACACCGGGTAACCGATTGACGTCTCTGATGCTGTCGCATTCATTTTTGTGCCCTCTCTGTCTCGGCTTTGCCGAGTGTCTGCCTGCTCCGGCTATTTCAGCGCCCCGTACTTCTTTCTCAGCTCCAGGTTGACCTCCAGCACATTGACGAACTTGTCTCCGGCAAGGCCGTACCAGGGGGCCTCCGCATTCGCCTCGATTATGGCTGATATCTCTTTTTTCACCTGGGCCGGATCGCGCTTCAGATCATCGGCCCATTTTGAGGCAACCCTGTCGATCTGATACTCGGCGTTCCGGAGGGTAATGTGGGGATCGAGGCCGGACGCAGACGCGGTGACGAGGTCGCCCGGGACATCCTGCATCTCGACCGTCGGATGCTCCGTCAACCACATGTCAAAAAAAGTGGATTGGACGTCCGAGCCCTCCTTCACTGGCTCGATGGTCGTGACGTCCTTGCCGTCCCGGTCTTTTTTGGTCACAGGCCCGGGAAATTTGCCCGGGTAGCCTTTCGAGAAATTCTCGAAGAAGAGTACGGCCAAGTCGGTTGCCTGGGGCTTCGGCGTGGCCGGGTTATCTTTGATCCATTTGGCGACGAGGTCTTGGTGGGCCTTCGACCATGAGTCAACGTAAGCTGCGTGCGTCGGATCGGCCTTGACCCAGCCCTGGGCCGAGCCGTTGTGGAGGTCCGCCCACTGAGCGACAATACCCGGCTTGCCCTGGAACTTATCCTCTTTGAACCAGGCCTCAATGTCCGGGGCGACGGGCTTACCCGCCTTAGGGCCGCTCTTGTAGATGGCGATAGGGCCCAGCATGTGAGCTACCCGGTCGCGCAAGGCGTAGTTTGATGCCGCCAGGGCTGACGAAGCAGAGGCCGAGGCGTCGTATGAGGCCGCCGAAGGTCTCGGCTGGAAGTATTCGTCTTTCGTGAAGGGTTGGGCGATCAGCTTGGAGCCCACGATATTCCCGTCAGGACCTTTGACCATGCTCCCGTTCGCCTCGAAAGGTACAAATATCTGTCCTATCGCCCAGAGGACGAAGGGGTAGATCAGGCAGCAGACGATCACCCCGAAGAAGAGGAACAGAATGCTTTTCCATATGTTTTTTGCCATCTTACGCCTCCGATTAAAATTTGAAGAGGGACACTCCTCTCGTCCTTTGTCCTTCGGAGGGGTGTCCCTCCAACCATTATCGTTATCGACGGGGGACACGCCCCTGGCCCGTTGTCTTTCGGAGGGGTGTCGGCTCTTCCGGACGTTAGCCACGAGGGGCGTCCCCCAAATCGTCTCATCGTTATACCAAATGCAGCCAGGTCATGATCAAATCTATCGCCTTAATGCCGATAAAGGGCGCCACGACGCCTCCAAGACCCCAGATGACGAGGTTCCTCCTGAGGAGCGCATCCGCGCCGAGGGCCATGTACCTCACCCCTTTCAATGCAACGGGGATGAGCAGCGGGATGATGATCGCGTTGAAAATGATCGCCGACAGGATTGCCGAGGTGGGGGAATGTAGGTGCATGATGTCTATCTTGATCAGCCACGGCAGCGTGCCCGCGAACAGGGCGGGGATGATGGCGAAATACTTTGCCACGTCGTTGGCGATGGAAAAGGTCGTCAACGCCCCTCTCGTGATGAGCAACTGCTTGCCGATCTCCACGACTTCAATGAGCTTGGTGGGGTCGCTGTCGAGGTCCACCATGTTGGCCGCTTCTTTTGCCGCCTGTGTGCCCGCGTTCATGGCAAGGCCGACGTCCGCTTGGGCAAGGGCAGGGGCGTCATTCGTGCCGTCGCCCATCATGGCCACGAGCTTGCCGTCTGACTGCTCCTTGCGGATGTAAGCAAGCTTCGTCTCCGGCGTGGCTTCGGCCAGGAAGTCGTCGACTCCCGATTTGGCCGCGATAAAGGCAGCGGTAAGGGGATTGTCGCCGGTGATCATGACCGTCCTCAGGCCCATCTTCCGCAGGCGCTCGAAGCGCTCGCTCATGTGGGGCTTCAGGATGTCTTCCAGGACGACCACGCCCGCGACCCTTTTATCTTCGGCGACGACGAGGGGCGTGGCGCCGTTGGAAGCGGCCGTGTCGACTAGGCCGCCGAGGTCTTCCGGGATCGATCCCCCGTTCGTTTTCACAAACTCCAGGACCGCGTCGGACGCCCCCTTGCGTATGCGCCTACCGTCGGAAAGATCGACGCCGCTCATGCGCGTTTGGGCCGAAAAGGGTATGAACTGCGCATCGGGGGGCGCCTCGATTGCGAGCTTTGCTTCCTTCTCGAAAAGCCTCACGATGCTCTTTCCCTCGGGCGTCTCATCGGCAGCGGACGCGAGGGCTGCGAGCCGTCCCACGTCGGCGGCCGCATACCCGGCAACGGGCAGAAAGGTCGTGGCGTTCCGGTTCCCGATGGTGATCGTGCCCGTCTTGTCGAGGAGCACCACGTCGATGTCCCCCGCCATTTCCACCGCCCTGCCGCTCTTTGCGATGACGTTCGCCTGGAGGGCCCTGTCCATGCCCGCTATGCCGATGGCAGCCAGAAGAGCGCCGATGGTGGTGGGGATGAGGCAGACCAGCAGCGCGATCAGCGTCGGCACGTCCGTACCGAGGCTCTTCAGCGGCTGCTGGATGCCGAGGTAGCCCTTCATGTACTGTTCCGCGTTCCAGGCCATGGGCCAGATAGGGACGACGACGATGAGGAAGATCAGCGTAAAGGCGGAGAGGAGCAGGGTCAGTGCGATCTCGTTGGGGCTCCTCTGGCGGATTGCCCCTTCCACGAGGGCGATCATGCGGTCGAGGAACGACTCGCCCGCCCCGCTGGTGATCTGTACCACGATGCGGTCCGAGAGGACGGCCGTCCCCCCGGTAACGCCCGATCGGTCTCCCCCTGCCGCTCTGATAACGGGGGCCGACTCGCCGGTGATGGCCGACTCGTCGACGGACGCCAAACCCTCGATGATCTCGCCGTCGCCGGGGATGGTTTGTCCTGCTTCCACAACGACCCGGTCGCCCGGCTTGAGGCGTGCCGAGGAGACCTCCTCGACGGCGCCCGTTTCAATAAGCCGAAACGCCGTGGTTTCATGGCGCGCTTTTCTGAGCGATTGCGCCTGAGCCTTGCCGCGCGCCTCCGCAAGGGCAGTCGCGAAGTTGGCAAAGAGCACGGTAAGGAAAAGCCACGCATCGAGAGCGATGAAATAGCCCATGGATACCTGGCTCACGGATCCGTGAAATGCCGAATCGAGAATGAAGAGGAGCGTGAGGAAGGCCCCCACTTCGACGACGAACATGACAGGGTTCTTCCACTGGATGTCCGGCCGGAGCATGACGAAGGCCTGCCGCAGCGCCGTCTTGGTTGTCTCCGCCTCCAGCAGCTTGCGTCCTTTTTGGCGGCGTACGGCTCCTACTGCAGTATGCATAGCGATCTCCTTTTCGCTCTTCCTTCCGGGTTTGAATAGGTCCAATAGGTCTTATGGGACTTATAAGACCTATAAAGACGTGTGATCGAATGAGTGGTAAGCATGTCTTTAACCTCCGAAGGGGATCGGCCCAAGGTGATCTGCTATCGGACCGAGCGTGGCAACGGGCACGAAAAGCAAGGCGCCGACGATAAGGATCGTCCCCAGCAGGAGGACGGCGAAGGTGACGGTGTCCGTGCGGAGCGTGCCCAGGCCGAAAGGCGCCGATTTCTTCGCGCCGAGGGACGCGGCCAGAGCGATGGGCGCCACGATGGGGAGGTAGCGGCCGAAGACCATGACGAGACCCGTTGCGATGTCCCATGCCATCGCGGTCGGGGCGGGGCTTGCGTTGTTGGCGAAGCCGTAGACGACGCCGAGGCCGTCGAAGGCGGAGCCGTTGTTGGCTGAAGCCGACGAGAATTGGTAGAGCATTTGCGAGAGGCCGTGGGCGCCGGGGTTGCTGACAGCCAGGAGTCCCCAGCTCGTGGCTGCCATGAGGCCTGTGGGCAGGAGAATGAGGAATGGATGCACCAGGAGGGTCACTATCGCGAGCTTCACTTCCTTGGCGCCGATTTTCTTACCCAGGTATTCCGGAGTCCTGCCGACCATCATGCCGGCCACGAAGATGCCGATGATCACGTAGATGAGCATGTTAATCATGCCGACGCCTTTGCCGCCGAAAACGCAGTTGAGCCACATGCCGATCATGGGCGACAGGCCGGCCATGGGGTTGAGGCTGTCCTCCTCGGCGTTGACGGAGCCGCAGGTCACGTCCGTCGTGACGGCGTCATAGGTTGCCCCGGCCGACGTGCCGAAGCGCATCTCCTTGCCTTCCAGGTTCCCGAGGCGCTGATCGACTGGCAGGCCCGGAACGGCGGGCGCCGCCACTTCGAGGGCGCCGCCTTGCGCGGCCGCACTGGGCACGTGATAGGTTTTCGCCGTCGTATGGGCAGTCAGGCCGGGGTTGGGCATGAGCGCGTCGTAGTAGACGGACATGAAGATGGTGCCTGCCATCAAAAAGAGCATGACGGCGAATATCACATAGGAATGGCGCATTTTTCCGAGCATTCGCCCGTACATGAAGACCAGGGCGAAGGGGAAGATCATCATGGCCAGGCAGTTGAAGAAGTTCGTGAGGCCCGTTGGATTCTCATAAGGGTGGGCGGCGTTCATACCGTAGAATCCGCCGCCGTTCGTCCCGAGCATCTTCATGGACTCGAAGGCGGCGACGGGTCCGACGACGATAGTCTGCTGTTTGGCCTCGCCTTTGTCTGTGGTCCCCATGGCGGCCGGCTCCAGGGTCGTCACGTTATAGGAGCTCTTGTAAGTCATGGGACTGCCCTGGACCATGAAGAGGATGCCGAAAATGATGGCGACGGGCAGAAACAGATAGACGACCGATCGCCACATGTCGAGGAAGTAGTTGCCCACGCGCTTGTCGCTCCGCAGGGCGCGGATGATGGCGCACAGCGCGCTCAAGCCCACCGCGGCCGATATGAAGAGGTTCGTGATGGCCCAGAAGATCTGGCTGAAGTTCGACAGGTGCTGGTCGCCGGAATAGTGCTGGAGGTCGGTGTTTGTCATGAAGGATATGACGCTGTGGAAGATCGTCGTCGGCGCGAGCTGCCCGAGACCGCGGGGGTTGAGAGGCATCCACTGCTGCGCCGAAAGGACGGCGTAGCCGAAGACGAAAAGGACGCTGTTGAAGACGAGCAGAGACGCCGTGTACTGCTTCCAATCCTGATGCCCGCCGTCGAGTCGCCGCTCGAACCAGCCGAAGATCCTCCACGGCCGGTACTTCCCGTCCATGATCCACGCCATGTACTTGCTCAACGGGAAGGCGACGATTGTCGCCACGAGGAGAAGCAGAAAGGGCGAAAGCCAGGTTTGCATGAACATTGTTCTCACTCCTTGTCAGAACCACTCAGGCCGCATGAGGGCCGCGACCAGGTAAACGAACAATAAAACCGCCACGACTGCCGTGAAATAGATCATTGCCTCACCTCGCCCCTAGATTTTCTCGCACGCCTTCATGAAGACGTAGACGACGGCCATTGACGCGAGACCCAGAAAAAACATCGCCGACAGCCACAACGTAAGATTGGTTTGCAGTTCCATGTGGTATTCCTCCCTGAATTGAAAGGTCGGCGACCCTGGAGCGCGGACATTCCGTGTACGGGTGCGTCGGGCGTTTTCTCGTCCGGTCCGCGGCGCCTGTCATAGGATCGCTCTCTCTTTGAGCCATGATTCTAGGCTATACTCTCGGACGTCAATTGTGCGTAAAGATATCGGCGAAAAGCGTCAGGAAAGCGTAAAAACTGCGTCTGCTCGGTTGCGGATCCGACAAACGAGAAGATTAACCTTTACTTTGCATCTTCGGCTTTGATATCGGTTCGGTTCCACCACCCGCCGCCCAGGGCCATGAACAATGCCGCGGTGTCGGCAAAACGGTTGGTTCTGGTCTGGGCCAAGTTGATTACCGCCTGCTGATATGCCTGTTCGGCTGAGAGCAATGACAGGCAATTCGCATAGCCGAGATCGAATTGCCTGCGCGCAAGGTCGAGGGTCCTGTTAGCCGCCCGTTCAAACGCCGCCGCTGCTTTTAAAGCATCTGCATCCGATTGAAGCGCGTGGAGCGAGTCGGCCACGTTCTGGAAGGCGGCGATGACCGTGCCGCGATACTGCGCGGCGGCCTGCTCCAAACCCGCTTCAGCCGCTCGTTTCCGGTGCAACAGGGTTCCCCCTTGAAAGATGGGCTGGGTCAGGCCGCCGGCGAGGGACCAAAAGCCTGTCCCGGCGGTGAATAAATCGCCTATCGCCGTCGCGGTGCTTCCCCAATCGGCGCTCAAGACAATATTGGGCAGCATGGCACCCGCAGCGACGCCGACCTGGGCGGTGGCGGCGTGGAGTTGCTCAACGGCTGCCCGTACGTCCGGCCTCTGCTCCACGAGCTTGGAGGGGAGGCTAAGGGGCAGATCCTGGGGAAGGGCGAGGGCGGCAAGCTCGAACTTTTCTTCCAGATCCTCGCTCGGGAAGCGGCCGGCCAAGGCGGTGAGCAGATCGCGAGTCTGCTTCAGTTGTTTCTCAAGGGGCGGCAGGGTCTGCTGCGCCTGGGCGAGCGCCGCTTCCTGGGCGGCCACGTCGACTCCCGCAACATAACCCAGCTCAAATTGTTTGCGCAGCAGCCCGAGCATCTTCGTCTCGATGCCGATAACGCTCAAGGTTGAAGCAATCTGTGAGCGCAGCGAGGCTTCCTGGATAGCTGCCGCCACGACGTTCGAGGTGAGCGCGAGATAAGCGGCTTCGAGCTGGAAGCGTTGAAAATCGGCCTGCGCCTTCAGGGACTCCACCTGACGCCTCACTCCCCCGAAGACGTCCGGGGCGAAGCTCACATTCACCTGGGCCGTGTGGAGGGAGTAGGGCTCCTGTCCGGAAGCGGTCACCGGCGAAATCACGTCCGAGTCTTTCGCCCGGCTCGCCGTATAGCCTCCCTGCACCGAAGGATAGTAAGAGCCCTTCTGGGCCGAGACGTTCTCCAGGGCTTGACGCAGCGCCGCCTTTGCCGCGTCTATCGTGGGATTGGCCCTGAGCGACTGTTTCACGAGCCTGTTGAGCGGCTCGGACTTGAACAGCTCCCACCACTCGTTCGGTATATCCATGCCCATGGCAAAACGCTGCTCCTCGCCGGCGGCGCCGGGTGTCGATGATGTCGGCGCCAGTGGTCCTGGCGTATAACCCGTGACCGGCGGAGGCGTGGGTCGATGGAAATCGGGACCGACAGCGCAACCTGAAAGCAGCATGACTGCCAGTCCCGCTATGAGAGAAAGAAGCGGCTTTGTCGACAATGACTTCTCCTCAATTCCGGAAATGAGTTTCTCATCGGTCCACCACAGGGGCTCTTCGTTTACCCCGGGTCGGTTTTTGTTGCCTCGTCCTTCCTTCCCAGGAACAGCATTTGGAGCGCCGGCACGACGAGGAGGAGCATTACGGGTCCGACGAGCATGCCTCCAACGATCACCGTGGCGAGGGGGCGCTGCACCTCGCTTCCGATGCCCTTTGACAGGGCTGCTGGCAGAAGGCCGATGCAGGCGGAGAGGGCCGTCATGAGGAGCGGCCTCATGCGGGTCGATGCGGCCTGAAACATCGCCTCCGCCGGCGAGCCCCCGCGACGCCTCGCCTGATTGTAATAGGTAATCATGAGGATGCCGTTCATGACGGATACGCCAAGAAGCGAGACAAAACCGACGGCGGCGGAAATGCTGAAATCGAGTCCGGAGACAAAGAGGGCCAGGATGCCGCCGGCCACTGCGAAAGGAATGCCGGCCAAAGCGAGGAGGCTGTCGCGAAGAGAGTTGAAGGCGGCGTAGAGCAGGCCCAGGATGAGCGCAAGGCTGATGGGCACAATGAATCCCAGACGTTTCTTGGCCTCCTGCAAGTCTCCGAACTCGCCGGCCCAAATCAGCCGGTATCCGGCAGGGAGCGTCACGTTTTTCGCTATGCGCTGCTGGGCCTCGGCGACCGTGCCGCCCAGGTCGCGCATCCGCACGCTGAACTTGACCGGGATAAAGCGTTGCACGCTCTCGTGATAGATCCAGGAGGCGCCCGTATCCAGACTGATCGTCGCGATCTCGCTCAGGGGCAGGTAAGCATTCGTTCCGCTTCCCGTCTGGCAGGCCACCTTGACGTTGCGAATCTTCTCGATGCTGTTCCGGTATTCGGGCGGATAGCGAACATCGACTTTGAATTGCCTCCCTTCACCCTCCAGCACCGTGGTTGCCGCAGCTCCACCCATTGCCGCTTGGATGACCGAGTTGATGTCGCCCGAATTGAGACCGTAGCGCGCAGCCTTGGCCCGGTCCACTTTGATGTCCAAATTTGGCTGTCCGAGCACGGGAAAGATGCCGAGGTCCGTCACTCCCCGGACCTTGCCCAACTCGTCCCTGACCTGCGTTGCGATCCTTGTCAGGGCCTCGAGATTGGGGCCGACAATCTTGACCGAATTGACGGCCTTGACGCCCGAGATCGCCTCCTCGATGTTATCCTGAATGTACTGCGAGAAGTTGAAGTTCACCCCCGGCAGCGCGCCTTCAAGCTCGGCATTGACCTTCTCGGTCAGTTTTTCCTTCGTCGTGCCCTTGGGCCATTCGGCAGGCGGCTTGAGCACGGCGAATAACTCGACGTTGGAGAAGGGCGAGGCGTCGCTGCCGTCGTCCGGCCTGCCGTGTTGGGACGTCACGGTAACGACCTCCGGATATTTCAGGAGAATTGCCCGCATCTTTCTCGCCGCTGCCTCACCGTCTTCCAGGGAAAGCGTCATGGGCATGGAGGCGCGAATCCAGAAATTGCCCTCTTCGAGGTGGGGAAGGAACTCGCTTCCGAGCCGCGTCATGAGCAGACCCGCAATCGCGAGAAAAGCGCATCCGACGGCCACCATGATCTTGCGGCGGACAAGGGCGAAGCGGAGCGCCGGATTGTAGAGGCGGTGCAGGATGCGGACGACGAACGTTTCGGCCCCCAACACGTGCTCGGGAAGGAGCCGGGACGCAACCACGGGCGTGACCGTGAAGGTTGCGATCAAAGCCCCGGCGAGCGCATAGGCATAGGTACGGGCCATCGGGCCGAAGATGGCGCCCTCGACGCCCCGCATGGTGAAAAGGGGGATGAAAGCGGCCACCGTGATCAGGGCGGAGAAGAAGACCGCCTTGTCGACCTGCAGCGCGCTGATGAGGATCATGCGCAAACGGTCCGTCCAGTCATAAAACGACATCGCGCGCCGTGGAGGTCGTGTCGGGTCTGCGCCGAAATACCCCCCTGCAAGACGTTGAAGCAAACCTTGTTTTTCTTCCGGAGTCCTCTGAAAGTTCCGGAAGACATTCTCGACGAGGATCACCGCGGAATCGACGATAATCCCGAAATCAACGGCGCCGAGGGAAAGCAGGTTCGCGCTCTCGCCTTGAATCACGAGGAGGATAATCGCAAAAAACAGGGCAAAAGGAATGTTGATGCCCACGGTGATCGCACTGGGGAGATTGCCGAGGAAAATCCACTGAATCAAGAAGACGAGGAGACACCCGAAGATCAGGTTGTGGAGAACCGTGCGGCTGGTGACGGCGATCAGGGACCCACGGTCATAAAAGGGAACGAGCTTGACTCCCCGGGGCAGGGTTCCGTCGTGATTCATCTTATCGATATCGGCCTTGACCTTGGGCAGCAGATCGTGGGCGCGCTCGGTCCGGGTCATCACCACGATCCCGGCGACCGCGTCGTCCTCGGCGTCGTGGCCCCAGATGCCGAGCCTCGGCACATAACCCACGTACACCTTCGCGACGTCTTTCACCAGTACCGGAACGCCGTTCGTCTGGGTCAGGACGACGTTCTCGATGTCGTCCACCTTATAGCCTTTCGTCAAATCGTCCTCGCCGCCGTCGTCGATCAGCCCGAGGCCGCGAATATTGACGGATTGCTGGCCGATGCGGATTTCGCGCCCGCCTACGTTGATATTGGCATTGCCGAGGGCCGACAGGACCTGCGCCAGGGTGAGGTTGTACCCTTCGAGTTTCTGCGGATCGACCTCGACCTCGAACTGCTTGGTCGGGCCTCCCCAACTGTTGACCGCAGCGATGCCCGGAATGGTGAGCAACCGGCGCGCAACGACCCAGTCCTGAACGGTGCGGAGATTGGTTATGCCGAAAAGCTTGGGGCCAACCACCTGGTAGCGAAAGATCTCGCCGGTCGTACTGCTCTGCTGGATCGTCGGCATCACATTTCCGGGAAGGCTCACATATTGTTGGAGGGCGATTGCCGCCTGGCTATAGGCGAAATGATAGTCGACGCCATACTTGAAGACGACGCGGACAAAGGATAACCCGTAAAACGAAGTCGAGCGGATTATGTCGACGCCCGGCGTCCGGTAAAGGGCGATCTCCATCGGGAGGGTGTAATAGCGCTCCATCTCTTCGGCAGAAAGTCCGGCAGCTTGGGCCGTAACCTCCAGGATGACCGGGGTGGGATTCGGATACGCTTCGATGTTGAGCTCACGAAAGGCGAGGAAGGCGCCGCCGGCAAAGAGGAACAGGCTGAGTGCCACTAAGGCGCGATGGCTCAGACAAAAGGCGATAAGAGATCTGAACATCGCTAGTCCGACGGTGGCGCGTTGAGCATGTTGCTCAGGAAGACGGCGCCTTCCGTAACTACCCTTTCGCCCGATTGCAAGCCTTCGAGGACCTCGTACCAGCCGTCTTCGTGCATGCCGAGCTTGACCGGCCGCTGCGTGAAGCGATGACCGTCGCTCGTCGCCCAGGCAGTCATCGTGCCGTCCCCTTCGCGGACAACGGCGGCCTCAGGCGCCGCAACTGCTCGCACGGGGGCGGCTGTGCTGATGCTGAAGGTTGCGAGCATGCCCGGACGCAGTTCATGCTTCGGATCACGAATGACGGAACGGACCATGAGCCGGTGGGTATTAGGGTCCAGGCTGGCGCCCACGTTGGCGATCTTCCCTGCAAACACCCTGCCCGGGAAAGCCTCGATCGTGGCCTTAACCTCCTGCCCGACATGAAAGAGTGGGCTATCGATTTCGATAACGTTTGCCACCATCCACATGGTCGAAATGTCGGCGACCGTATAAGGGGCCGGCGCCGTGCCCGGCTCGGCCAGGAATCCGGGGGCAGCGTTGCGGGCCGTTATGCGGCCTGATATCGGACTGCGGACTACCATCGCCGGGTCGATCCGGCGGTCGGCCACGATGCGATCAATCTCGGCTTCCCTCTTGCCGAAGATGCTCACGGCATGACGTGCCGCCTTCAGTGACCCTTCCGCCGTCTGCTGGTCGGAGATCGCCTGCTGCAGCTCCTTTTGAGGGACGCCCTGCGTCTCGTAGAGCTTCTTTGCCCGCTCCAGCACCTGATTGTCGAGCTGGAGCACGCCCGCCGCGGCGATGAGCGTCGATTCCGCCGTTATCAAGTCCGGGCTCTCGATGGTGTAGAGCCTTTCGCCTGATCCGACATCGTCGCCAAGGTTATGAAAAAGCTCAATGATCTTCCCCGCATTCGGCGGGAAGACCGGGACGGACTTGTCGTCGTTGAATGCGATGTTTCCGACTGCCTCGCGCTCGACAGTGAAAACTCGCGGAGCCGCGGGTTCTACCTTGATTGACCTGAGTTGCGTATCTTCCAAGGTCACGCTGTGACCGGCGGAAGAGCCGTTGTCTTGCCCGGCGCGCGGCGCGTCCGTCTGCGCGGCGCCTTTATTGGGTTCGACCGATGCGTGCGAGTTCTTCCCGAAATATATGTCGGCTGATACTGCCGCCAGCACAACGGCGAGAAATGCGCCGGCCAGAGCAATTTTCTTTTTGAACCTCATGCTCCACCTTCCCTTGCCATGCTTCTGGAGAAGTGATGCAGACTACAGGGACTCTTGCACGCACTCTTCGGCCGAAAGGCCTTTGGGACCGCAGCAAGGCGCTTCATCAAGCAGACGATGCATACGATAGAATGATAATCAGGGCCGTAGGTCGAGTAAACTCCCTTTCGGGCCTCAAAACCTTTCTTTCGGGCATCTCTTTCGGGTCCCTCTCTCGAGTGTTGTTCAGTGTTGCCCAGAGCACCGTGGAAACGAACGAATTCTCCCGTGCGGAAGGCGCCGGGCGCCATTGCGCGCCGGGGCGGACATTAGTATAATTCCAAGGAGAAAATGGACGGTTTCCTCTTCAGGGGGATAGAATGTTTTTGCGCTTTTTTACTCTCCAGGGCAGCAGACGTGCGTTACTGACCCGCGCCGCTTTTTTCACCGGCCTACTCGCCCTTGTCGATTGGGTTGTCAAGGGCAACATCTATTTCGGCTTCCTTTACCTCTTCTCCATGCTTCTCGTCGGCGCCGTTCTCCAGCGCTGGCAGATTGCTCTGGCCGCCGCCTTTTGCGCCGTCCTTTCCGAGCTTTTTGGCCCGTTCCAGTTTGATCCGACCATGTCTTTGCCTCAGGACGGCCTGCTTTTCATCGCCCTCACTGCGGTAGGATTGTTCTCCCGAGAGGTGAAAGTCAATCAGGATAGGGAACTGGAGAACCGCCGGACGGTCGAAAGGGAGGTCGGGGCCCGTCGCGAAGCGGAGGAACAACTCCAATTTCTCATCCAGACAAGCCCGATCGCCATTCTTGTCATGAATGCGGGGGGGAAAATTCTCACGGGCAACTCCGCCGCGGGCCGCCTCTTGGGGTTACAAACAGGAGAGTTGGTCGGGAAAAGCATTTCTCGCTATATCCCCGCCCTCGGGCGCGTCCCTTCCGCGGGCAGCTCTTCTCAGGTCTTTCGGACTGAGATGCAGTGCCACGGGAGAAAGGACAACGGGGAGGTTTTTCTGGCCGACGTCTTTTTTTCCACTTACAGCACCGGCGCGGGGCCCCGTCTTGCCGCCCTGGTGGCCGACGCCTCGGAGGATTTGAGGGACAGGGCGGAGTTCGGTCTCGAGCAGCTCATGACAGGATCGCGCATTCTCGTGGGGGCGGTTTCCCATGAGGTGAGGAACGTTTGCAGCGCCATCGCCGTCGTATACGAGAACATGGCCAACAATGGAGACTTCAGGAAGAGTCAGGATTTCGAGGCCCTTGGCTCGCTGGTTGAGGCGCTCAACAGGATCGCTTCCCTCGATCTCAAGAAGAGCACGAGCGCTATCGAAGCCAAAGTGGCGAGCCTCACGGAGATCCTCGATGAAGCACGCATTGTGCTTGAGCCCTATTGTGCCGAGGCCGACATCGTCGTGAGCTGGGACGTCCCCGAATCGCTGCCCTTCGTGTGGGCGGACCGGCACAGCCTTCTCCACGTCTTTCTCAACCTCGCCAAGAACAGCCGGCGCGCCCTGGCTAATGCAGCCGAGAAGGGAATTCATCTTTCGATAAGCGAGGAAGCAGGAAAGGCGGCGATACGATTCTGCGATACGGGGCCGGGCATCGCCTCTTCCGAGCATCTTTTTCAGCCAATGCATTCGGCATCCGAGGCGACGGGGCTGGGCCTCTTTCTTTCGCGTGCCTTTATGCGCTCCTTCGGGGGCGACCTTCGGCACGAGCCGACGCCGTCGGGATGCTGTTCGTCGTCGAGCTGCCGGTCGCCCGCAACGTTGATGACGCTTAGGATGTGAGCATGCCTCCCATACGACTCCTGCTGGTCGACGATCATCCGCTCTTTCGGGAAGGCTTGAGCCGGCTTCTCGCTTCAGAGCCCGACTTCGAAATGACGGCCCATTGCGGCACGGCAGCCGAGGCGCTGGAGGCGATAGGTAGAACTGAAATTGACGTCGTGCTGCTCGATTTCGATCTGGGCGACCAGCAGGGGAACGAATTCATTTCGTCGGCGTTCCGGGCGGGATTCACCGGCAAGATTCTCATGGTAACGGCGGGTATGAGCGCAAAGGAATCATCCGCGGCGTTGAAGCTCGGCGTGGCAGGAATTCTTCTTAAACAGAGCTCTCCCGGCGTTCTGGCAGAAGCTATTCGCATGGTCGCCCGGGGGGAAATGTGGGTCGACCGGAAAATCATTCAGCAAATGGCTGATTCCCTCCAGGAGGCCCAGCAAGCGCCGCATCCGGCGCTCACCCATCGTGAGGACCAGGTCCTCCAGGGCGTCTTCGAAGGTCTCACGAACAAGGAGATCGGGGCAAAAGCGGCGTTTCCGAAGATTCGGTGAAAGCCACGCTCAAGAGCCTGTTTGTGAAGACGGGCGCCCGAACGCGGAGCCAACTCGTCCGCATTGCCCTGGAGGGATCGTTCCGCTGATGTGGGGTTTTCAGTAGTACGCCCGCAGCCGCAGGCCGTAGACCTGCACGGGTCCCCTGTCCCGGTTGTAGGCCGGGTTTACGATATATTGGATATCGGGACTGAGCTGGACGAACCGGCCGAGCCGGATCCTATAGTAAACCTCGCCTATCTCCTCCCACCCGTAGTTGAGGGCGCCGTCCCCGATGAGCATGCCGATGCCTCCTTCGGCCAGGTAGTGCCGGTGGGGGCCGGAGAGCCCGTTTGCGGCGAAAGCGATGCCGAAGACGATCGTCGGACCTCCCCCAGTTTTGGCCGCTTACCTGGAGGCCGAGACTGGCGTCCCGATCAACTTCGGCATAGGACCAGGTGGAATTCGTGCCGTTCGCCCAGCCGACGCGCGCAAAGAGGCCCGTCTCGCCGTCGTTCGCGAAGGGTTGCTCGAGGTTGATGCCGAGGCCGTACTTCACGCGCCCCGGCTGTTCGTTGGCCGCCACGTCGGGCACGGCGTGCGTGAGGCCGCCAATCGCCATGGCGTCCCGGTAGTCGCCCATGCGCCCTTCGTTGCGGAAGATCAGAAGGCGAACGATCGTTCCCGTCCGTGGGGGCATCAGATCGAGCTCCATGTTGTCGCCCCTGGCCCTCCCGATTTCGCTGTCGAGGATAGAGCCGTTGGCCGTCGTGTTAATCTGATAGCTGCCGAAGACGAGCCTCCAGGCAGGATGAACCACCGCAACGGAGAAGCCGATGGAGTAGCCCCTCGTATCGGACGCGTAGTCCCAGGCGGGGTTGTAGAGGAAGTCGTAGTTGAGGAACTGCGTCCTCTGGTTATTCGCATAGCGGTTCTGGTCGAAGTCGTCGGTGGGGGTGAATGCACCGCCCTTTATCTCGATGCGGTCGGCAGGCTCCTTGCCGGGCAGTTGATCCATGCCGCGCGGCAGGGCCTCGCCAAGCTCGCTCGAGAGGGGGATGATATAGCGCCCAAAGAGGCGGGCAAGGTAGGGACCGTTGCCGAGGTCGGCTGAGCCGGAGCGGATGACGTCTCCATTCACGAAGCCGCCCAGACCGACGCCGTCGGAAAGGCCGTTCCCCTGGAACATCTCGAAATCGGCATACAATTGAAAAGACTTTGTTACCTGAGAGCCGAGGTAGAGGCCGTAGGTGCGGGTCATCTGCTGCTTGAAACTGTGATCGAAGAGAAAGCTTTTCGCTCCCGAGTAGGGGCTGTGAAAGCCGGGAACGTTCTGATAGATCGCCGTGAACTGGGCGCCGAGAAGCTGGGGCAGCCAGGTCGGCCAAGTCGGCTTGCCGTCCTGTTCGTCGGCGGCGTGAAGCGCGTCGGCAGGGAGGAGAAAAAGAACGATGAGGGCGATGAAAAGAGCTGCTCTCATAAGGAGTCCCGACCACTCTTTCCCTCTCTTTGACTGACGGTCAGCAACACGGGGAGCACGATCAGGACCAGGGGCAACTGGACGGCCAGACCGGAGATGATGGCGATGGCGAGGGGCTGCTGCATGGTCGAGCCTGCCCTCAGCCCTATGGCGAGGGGCATGAGGGCAAGGATCGTGGCCAACGTGGTCATCACGATGGGCCGCATGCGGTTCACGCCCGCCAGAATCAGTCCCGCGCGTCCCTTCGTCCCCGCCGTCCTGAGGTCGTCATACTCGGAGACGTAGAAGATGGCCGTCTCCGTGACGATGCCGATGATCATCGTCAGGCCCATCATGGAGGAGATGTTCAGCTCCGTCCCGGTGATCGCCAGACCGATGAAGACTGCCGCGGCTGAAAAGAGGGAGGCGACGATAATCGCAAGGGCCAGACGAAAGCTTTCGTAGAGGAAGAGGATGAGGAAAAAGACGAGCAGGACGGCTGCGCCGAAGACGGCGGCGAGCCCGGCAAAGGCCGTCTGCTGCTGTTCGTAGAGGCCTCCCAGGCCGTAGTAGACATCGGGAGGAATGAGCCCCGGCCGGTCGAGAACGGAGCGGACGTCCCTGATGACGGCGCCGAGGTCGCGACCGCTGATGCGGCCGGTCACCGCGATCATACGCTTGAGGTCCTCGCGGTTGATCTCGGGTTGGCCGGTCAGGTACGTCAGCGAAGCTACCCGCTTGACGGGGAAATAGTGACCGTCAGGAGCGCGGAGGCGGAAACTCCCGATGTCGTTCGCCGTCGCCCTCATTTCCGGAGGAACCCAAACCCGCACCCCGATCATCTTCGGGTCTTTCTGAATCTGCGTCGTCACCGCGCCCGTCAGGTAGTCCACGGTCATACGGGTGACGACATCGGGATCGACGCCTTCGTGGGCCGCCTTCACCCTGTCGACTCTGATGTCGAGGTCGTCCCCGGCGATGACGATGCCGTCCTTCACATCCACTACGCCGGGAATTTTTTCGACGGCTCCGGCGACGGCGGGCGCCAGGCGCATAAGAAGGGCCTGATCGTCTGAGTAGAGCTTTACCTCTACGGGCTGCGGCGTGCCGGCGAGGTCCCCGATCAGGTCCTCCATCAATTGGGCGAGCTCGATCTCGAGCCCCGGTATGGTGCGCTTCACCCGGGTCCTGACGTCGTCCATCACCTCTTCGATGGGCCGGCGGGGGAAAGGTTTCAGCTTTACGAAGAAATCCCCCGTATTCGCTTCCGTGACGCCGCCGCCCAGTTGGAGTCCCGTGCGACGGGAATAGGTGTCCACATCCGGGGTTGCCAGGAGAATCCGTTCTACCTGCCGGAGAAGACGGTCCGTCTCGGCAAGCGACGTCCCCGGCGGCGACCAGTAGTCCAGAACGAAGCCGCCTTCGTCCATGGGCGGCATGAAGCCGGAGCCCACGTGGCGATAGCTCAGCCAGCCGATTGCGAGGAGGAGAAGAAGGGCCCCGGCGACCCAGAGGCGCTTGCCCAGAACCGCCCCCATCATGCGCTCATAGCCCGACCTGGACCACCGCGCCACGGCGCTCGTTTCCTTCGCTCTTTCCCGTCTCAAGAGATGATCGGCGAGAAGCGGCACGGCAAGACGCGCCACAAAAAAAGAGATAACGAGGCTCAGCGCCATCGTGAGGGAGAGGGCTTTGAAGAATGCGCCCGTAACCCCGGAAAGAAAGGCGAGGGGCGCGAAAATGACGACTGTGGAAGCAGAGGAGCCGAGGAGCGGTTTTGCAAGCTCCCGGGCCGCATTGAACCTGCCGTGTGCGCCGCCCCTTTCTCTCCTCATGATATGCTCGACCATGACCACCGTGTCGTCGATGATAAGTCCCACGGCCGCCGCCATGCCGCCCAACGTCATGATGTTGAAGCTCAGGCCCAACACGTAGAGGAGCAGGACCGTGGCGGCAAGGACGGCGGGGACCGCGACGACGGCGATCAGCGTGATCCTGAGGCTTCGCAGGAATACGAGCAAAATGAGGGCCGCCAGGATTATGCCGATGACGATGGCGTCCCGCACGCTCGAAACGGAGGAGGAGATCAGCTCGCTCTGATCGTACCAGTTGCGGATATGGACGCTTCTCGAGAGGCGGGTCTCGAATTCAGCGAGCTTTGCTTTTAACGTCGCGGCAATGCTTACCGAGTTGCCTCCGGGCTGCTGGTAGACGTTCACCAGCACGGCGTCCCTGCCGTCCGCAGTCACGCGGACCCACTGCGGCGCAACGCTGTTGCTTATTGCGGCGACGTCGTCGCAAAGTCACCACCCCGTTCTCTCCAGAGCGCAGCACCGTTTGCCCAATTTGGTCGAGGGCGAGGAACCGCGTGTCGGAGACGACCAGATAGAGCTTGTAGTTTTCTTCGAGCCTGCCGACTGCCTCAATGACGTTCGAGGCCGAAAGCGCCTTGGAGACGTCGTCGAGGGACATATTGTAAGCCGCGAGCCTTTGCGGGTCGACGTCGACGCGGTACTCTTCGGTCTCGCCGCCCTGCACGCCGATGCGCGCCACGCCGGGGACGGTCGACAGGCGTGGACGCAACCGATAGAGGGCGGTGTCGCGCAAGGATACGAGGGAGGCCTCTTTCGAGGAAACGCTGTAGCCGAGCACGGGAAAGACCGTGGGGTCCATGCGCAGGACGGTGAAGGAGACGCCTTGGGGCAGCGAGCCGGCTACCTGGCTGATGGCCGATTGCACCTGCAGGGCCGCAGACGTCATGTCCTCTCCCCAGTGAAAATCGACGAGGATCTCGGCGCTGCCCCGGCTCGTGGTCGACCGCACCGTACTTACGCCGGGGATGGCGCGGACGGCTTCTTCCACGGGCCAGGTTACCTCGACGCCCATGCGGTCCGCCGGCCGGTCTCCCGCCTCCAGCTCGACCCTCACCCTGGGGAAATCGATGCGGGGAAAGAGGGAGGCGGGCATGCGAAAAGCCGCAAGACCGCCGGCCAGGATGCACAGCGCCAGCAGGAAGAGGATCGACCTGCGGTGACGGGACATCCATTCCGACCCGTTCACGGAGTTTTTTCCTCTGTAATGCGCATGTTGTCTTTCAGTTCGTAGTTGCCGACGCTTACTGCCCGGTCCCCCGGCATGACGCCGGCGCCTCCGATCACCGCCTCGCGCCCGTTTTCGCCAAGGAGGGAGACCTCCTTTTTCACGCCTTTGCCGTTTTTGGCAAGAAAGAGCACAAACTTTCCCTCTTCGGGCAGCACGGCGCTCCTCGGCGCGATTATGCCCGTGAACGAGCCGATCGTGATACGGCCGGAAACAAACTGCCCGAGAAGAAAACCTGAAGCGGAAGGCACGGTCACGAAGACATCGACGAGACGCGTGGAGGCGTTGATGGAATGGGAGATTCCCCTGACCTTGCCCACAACGGCGGTCGCCTGCTCCATCAGGGGCGTCAGGGCGACCGGCGTCCCCTCGCGGACCCTTTCGATGTCTTCCGGCGGCACGCCCAACTTTATTTCAACCAGGTTTCTTTGAACGAGCTGCATGAGGGGTCCGCCTGCCGCAACGAGCGCGCCTTCGTCTACGGCGACTTTGCTCACCAGACCGTCTGCGGGGGCCTTTAAGACTCGAGGGCCGTCGACGCCCTGGCTCTTCATGCTGTTCAGCGTCACCTCCGCCTGCTCCACGCCCTGCCTTGCCTGGAGGAGCTGATCGTTTGTGGCAAGCTTGAGCTCGAATTTCCTCTGCACGTTTTTCAGGCCTTCGGCTGCCGCGTCAGAGGCGCTTTTCGCCTGTAGAAACTTCATGTGCGTGTCGGGGCTTGGTCCCAGCTCCAGCAGGGGATCGCCCCTGGAGACCTCCTGCCCTTCGCTTACCATGATGCGACCGACCCGGCTTTCGAAAGGCACGGAAATCGCTGTCTGCCCGCCTGGGGCCGGAACGACGTTGCCGTAAACGAGGATGGTCTTCTCGATGGCCCCTTCCCGCAGGGGAACGGTTTTCACCCTGGCGATTTGTTCCTCCGCTTCTCCCGCCGCAGCCTTCGTCTCCCCCGCGGCCGGCGCCTGATTGCCATGATGCGACAGGAGCCAGGCGAGGCCCACGAGGACCACAAACAGCGCGACAAGGCCGATTGCAACGGATCGCTTCATCGAGATGCTCCTTCCAGCCCTGGAGATCCCAGGAGGACCCGACCGGAGGCGATCTCCAGAGCAACTACCCGGTCGCACAATTCCTTCCGCAGGTTCAGCAGGTCCATCTCTTTCCCGTAGAGGTCGTTGACGGCGTTATAGTAGGTTACAACGTCGGCATGGCCTTCGAGCAAAGCATAGCGGTATGTTTCTACAAGCCTTTTCTGGGAAGGGATGAAGCGCTCCGTCGCGTCGACCTGCTCCTCCAGGGACTTCGCGTCGGCGATAGCGGACGCGATCGCCGTGCGGGCGTCGTGGACCCGGGCCAGGTATTCGTCGAATAGTTGCTGTCGTGTTGCCTTCTCTATGGCGATCTGCCCCTGGTTCCTGTTGAACACCGGGATGGCAAGACCGACGCTGAAGCCCGTGCTCTGTACGTTCGTGTCGTCCCGGGCCTTCTGCACGCCCAGAACAAGTGAGGGGAATTGGGCGAGAACGGCCGCCCGGAGCTTGGCCTCCTCGCTCGAATAGCCGAATCTGAGGGCCGCCAGGTCGAGCCTTCGGCGCTCCAGCCCGCTCATCATCTCGCCCAGGGGCGGTATATGCTCGATGACAGGCATTTCAACGCCCGAATAAATGGCGAGGCGCTGACCGGGAGGGAAGCCTACCGAATCGTTGAGGGCGAGCCTTTCCTGCTCGAGCTGCTGATCTGACGCGAGGACCGTCTCATGGGCTTTATCGAGGGCGGTCTCGGCCGCCATCAGGTCTACGATAGTCACATCCCCCGAATCGAAAGCTTTTCTTGTGGTCGCAAGGTTTTCCCCCAGCGCCTTTTCCTGGTTCCGGGCGGTTTTGACAACTTCCGTCAAATAGAGGAGATTATAGACGTGCGCTCTCGCCGCCAGGGCCGTCTGCCATTCCTGCCATGCGACGTCGAGGTCCACGGAGCGGGACTGCTCCCTAGCCGCGGCCACTTCGGGGCCCCTCACAACGAGGGACATGAAGTCCCAGGTCGCGCCCAGCCCGTAGGCGGTAACCGCGCCCGCCGTGTCCCCCCCGGTAGGGAAGTCCATCGTGTAGGAGAGTTGGGGGTTGGGGAGAATGCCGGCCTGGAGCAGTTGGGCGGCGGCGACGCCCTTTTTGGCGCGGGCGGCTTTTAAAGACGGGTTGGCGATAACGGCGATCACCGCTGCCGTTTCGGGCGTCAGACCTTTGGCGGGATCGATCTGGACGGGCTTGAGGAGCGGGTGATGAAGCTCCTTCGCCTCAATGCGTATGCGCTCCATATCGGGCGCGGTGAGACTCTCGTCCGTCGCGCTTTTGGTGAGTGGTCGGGGGTGGTAGAGGGCGCACCCGTTGAAGAGGGCGAGGACCGCAAGACAGAAACTCCAGATGAGCGTTTGTTGAATGAAATGGCCGACCGGTCGAATCTGGCGCCTCCCGGTGCTCATTATTCAGGATTGTGAATCTGCGTCCAGGTAATTATGACCCAAGGCGGGGGTAAAGATCAAGCGCGCACCTGCACGGGGACAGCATGCGCGCCGAACGAAATTTCGCTGATTTTCTCCCCGCCTCAGCCCTTGAAGTCGGCAAGAGCTGAGGCGGGGAGGTTCACCACTTCCGGGTTAATGGTCGGAGGGCTTAGCTTCATCGTCCCTCTTTCCTTCAATTCGCTTGGGAGCGTCATCTTCGTTCAATGCTTTCTTAAAGCCCCGTATCGCCTTGCCCAGGGAGCCTCCTACGTCGGAGAGCTTGCCCGGACCGAAGATGATCAAAGCAATCACAAGGATTACGAGGAGATGAAACGGCTGAAAAAGACCCTCGAACATACGCCTTCCTCCTTTGCCTGACCCTGCTTGCGCTAGTCGCAGGGCAAGCCCGCGTACCTTCACTAAGTATAGTTTCGCACAGGGCGTTCGACATGTAAAGTGTACCATAATCCGGAGGCGTGTTGTTGATTGGAGCGAGGCTGGGAGAGGAAGGCCTCTTGTCGTTTCTCTTCACCAACCTCACATATGCGATTTAAGCCCCTCGGGCGTCTTCCTCCAAACGAAGTCGCCGGGGCCGACAACGTACTCCCCTTTCAGCTCTCGCGTCGCGGCCCAGTGGCCGTCCGGCGCTTCGTCCAAATGGACGCCCTGTTCTATCAGGGCTTGCCTGACCCGTTTTCCATCAAGCTTCCTCGGCGTCAGACCCTCGTTTATGCAAAGCGCCCCGGCTATGCCCGCTGCCTGTCCGGTGGACATACAGAGGGCGATGACGCGAACGGCGGCAATGGCGTGGAATTCTGCCGAAACGCACCTGCCTCCCACCAGAAGATTGTCAATCTCCAGGGGAACCAGGGACCGGTACGGTATTTCGCAGTATTCTCCGGGATTGCACCGGGCTTCGCAGCCCGCCGGCCTGACGAAGGGGTGCATTTCCTCGGAACACTCGGCCCGCCTGCACACCGCAGGCGGTTTGGGCTCGCTCAGGTGTACGTGTCTTTGGAACCCCAATCGAGGGCTCGTGGGGTGGTGGGTGTCGAGGAACTCCGGGAATTTCGCTATTCCGTCCTCGAACTTCTTCGCGCAGACGACGTCTTCATCCTTGAGCACGTACTCGCCCACAATCCTTCTTGAATCCCGAACCCCGTGTTGGTTTGCAAGCCCCGTAATCCTGGCGGCGGCAAATCCCGGCACATATTTCCTGAAAAACTTCTCCATCCAGGCTATCTGCCGATGCTGTTCGATGGCCTGCCGTGTGAGATCGTCGACGTCCGTGTTGCGGGCGAAAAAACTGTGAGTCGTCATGACGGTGATGTCGGAATTGTTTTCCGGCGTTCCGGGTACCCGGTAGATCAGCGCGGCGGGAAAGATAAAGTGCGGCAGGTCGCCCGCTTGCACGGCCTTTTCCTCAAGCTCGGCAATGAGCGACATTCTTTTCGACGGCTCTTCTTTCGCCAGCCACGCCTGGTTTGCGGACCAGAAGGAGGGGAGGTCCACATTGGCCATCCTGAAGGCCAAAGTCGTCGACATATTCAGCCCGCCAAACTCCGGGCTTCCCACCTCGTAAGGCACGCCGGCATAAGCCGCAACATCCGCATCTCCCGTGGCATCGATGAACATCCGGGCGCCGATGCTCATCCTGCCTGACTTGCTGTGGCAGATGACTTCCCTGATGCGGCCGCTTTCAACCGTCGCGTCGATGACGTACGTCCAGTAAAGGATCTTTGCACCGGCCTCCAAAACCATGCGCTCCAGCATGAACTTGCCCTTTTCGGGGTCGAAAGAAGGAGTGTGGGGACGGACGCAGAGGTCTCCTTCAGCGTCCATCCTGTCGAGGAATTCCTTGCAGAGTCCCTCGATCATTCCCGCGACTCCCGTGACATAGCCGTTTGTTGCAAGGCCGCCGAGAGTGCCCTGGCTCTCCACCAATAAGGTCCTCATGCCCGCCCGCGCCGCGGCCACCGCGGCGCTGACGCCGGCTGCGCCGCCGCCAAGAACAAGGACATCCACGTCAAATCTCTTCGAAGTCATGCTTTCCGCCCCCTTTGCTTTGGAATCGGATTGCTCTTATTGGTCCGGTCACTATCTTTACCACTTATCGGACAACTAGTCAAATCAAAAAGGGGCTGCCTGGCACGATTCCCGGCCCTGGACAGGGCAACGCGGTGAGGCGGCTAAAGAGATAACTGCTTTTGCCGAATAAACCAACGGAGAGTCATATAACGGTCAGGAGGCAGCAATGAAAATGAGACATGCACGGCTCTGGCGCCTGGTCATCGCGTTGCCGGCCCTCGCTTTGACGCTTGCCGGCTGCGGCGGCGGAGGAGGCGGCGGCGGAGGCGTCACGGCATCCACGGCATCCATTTCGGGCAAGGTCGCAGACGGTTACATCTCGGGGGCTACGGTCTATCTCTACAGCGACCAGGCAATGACCAATCAGATCGGGTCCGGGTCGACCGGCGCAACCGGCAACTTTTCCTTCACCCTGACCGTCTCAAGCGTCCCGAGCACTATTTACATCAAGTCGACGGGCGGAACGGACATAGGCACCGGCCTGCCGGCGCCGACCATGTTCTTTGCCGGTTCCTACACGGCGGGAAGCCTGAATGTAACGCCCGTGACCACCATGGTTGCGCAGAATTACCTGGGCGGCCAGTCGGCGAGCCCGGGGGCGGCTCTGTCGAGCGTTGCCTCCTCGCTGGGGATCAGCACGACCGACGCGACCGCCGACGTCGTAACGAACGCCTCGGCGCAGGCGGCAATGAACCAGGTGCTCTCCACGGGAATGGTCGGGAGTACCCTGTCCGACGGCACATACACGGTCTCGCTCATCTATGTCGAGCAGTCAAACCTCGGAGTGGCATCGGCTTTTAACGGCATGAGCACGCTGAACAGCGGCCTGAAGACGTGGTCGAACATTACCGTGTCAAACGGGATAGTGAGCGGGACCGACGGCGCCAACACGGTCTCGGGAGTCGTGAAGGGGAGCACCATCCTCCTGAGCGAGGTTAACCCCGCGGGCACGAACGGGCTGGTGATGGCAGGGGAAATGAACTACGGCAGCGCGAGCGGTACGCTTACGCGCACGACGAGCGGGAACCAGGCAACCGGTATGTTCCTCGCCACCTTCACCCCCTCGACAATAACCGCCGCCCAGACCCAGAATCTGTTCACTGCTCTGGGCAACATATTTCAGGGGACCCACTACTTCGCGGCGGCAACGTGCGTCCCCGGCAGTCTCCCTGGCAGCCTGAACCTTAGCCAGTATCCTTTTGTCAGCTTCGGGCAGATCGCTATAACCCCGTCGACGCTCACGTCTTCCGGTTTTCAGTATACCGGTTTCACCGACACGGGCCTGACCGGCTCCAGCAACGCGACGACGCAGCTTTGGTCGACCGCGGCGGGCAACGCTTCCTTCCTGACCGGCAGCCGGATCTACGCCTTTTCGCAAACCTACAACAGCAACTATACCCTTTGGGTTGTGGGCGCCGTCGGAAACAGGAATTGCGTCGGCCTCGTCGTGGACGGCAGCAGCGGAACCATCACCCAGATCCAGCGGATAACGCTCGTCAAGCAGACCAACATCGCCCCCGTTTTCCAGTCCAACACGACCTACTATCGGTATGAGGCAACATCCAACCCTTCGTTTATCGGTCTATCGCGCACGACCTACGTCCCGACGAGCGCCGCAATGAAGAGCAAGTCGGACTGCGCCGGGAACTGCTTTGTCTTCGCGCATGGGACCATACAGACGCCAACGTTCACGTCCGGCATCAACTCGGGCTTCCCCGCAAACAACCCGGACTCGAACGTCGTTCTTGCCGGCAGTTCTATTCTGCAGGAAAAGATATCGTCATGGAGCGCCACGAGCCTGGGGAGCAATGACAGCATCCAGGCGGTGAACCTCTACCAGAGCGGCGCCATGAGCGGCACGCAGACGTTCGGCTCGAACCCCGGTCTTCCCGCCACCAACGTCTTCTATATGCGGCAGGACGGGTCCACGCCCCCTGATTTCAACGGCGTTATCAACTTCATTTCCCGCGGCCTCTACACGACCGATTACAGCAGCGTCCAAAACTATCTCTCCGAGGCGTACGCCTACGGTACGCTCACCTTGAACACCGCCACAGGAAACGCCGTCTTCGCCTACACGAACGGCAGCGGCGGCAGCGGCACGGTTGCCATGACGCTCACGAAGCTCACCGATCCCACGTTGGGGGTCTTTTCGGGGATGGTCTGGTTCAACGGCGCCCTCCCGACGGGCGGCTACATCGACATTTTCTGGCCCATCGGCGGGAAGATGGCGACCTACGTCGTCAGTTCGTCCAACTCCGGAACGATAAGGGAGGTGGGGGAGGCGTACCTGACGTACTAGGGCCGGGAAAACAGAAACCTGACCGGACAAAAGAGACGGGGTCGGCAAAATTGTCGATCCCGTCTTGTTGCCTCAGGGAGGGATGAAACCCGTTCCCCGAGGCATTATAATAAAAGTCGGCCCACATCTCTCATGAGCGGGGAGAGAGCGCATGACGCGGAGAGAATTCTGCGCGGTCCTTACGGCGGCGATGTTTTTTCTTGCTGGTGGAACGAGAGCCGCCAGGGGCGCCGCGGCCGATCGGACGTCCGGCGATGAGGCCGCGCCGTTCAGCTTTCAATGGCTGAAGGCGAAGGCCCGCGCCCTTTCGCAAAAAGCCTACGTGCCTCCGGACGAGAAACTGCCTGCCTGGGTCCCCGCCGATTTCGATGGCTATCAGGCCATCCGCTTCCGGCCTCAAAAAGCGCTTTGGGCCGGGCAGGACGTCCCCTTCCAGGTGCGCTTTTTTCATCTTGGCCTTTATTACAAGAGGGCCGTCCGGCTCCACGAGGTGACCGGCCGCTTAGCGCGTCCTATCCGTTACGTCTCCGCTATGTTCCGATTCCCTCCGGGACTGGAGAGCCATCCGGGAGGCGAGCCGTCAGGATTTGCCGGTTTCCGGATCCACCCGAAGGAGGATTTCGATCTCGACGAGGTGGCTTTTCTCGGGGCCAGCTACTTCAGGGCCACGGGCAACGAGAAGCAGTACGGACTTTCGGCCCGCGGATTGGCGATTGACACGGGACTGCCAAGGCCCGAGGAATTTCCTGATTTTCGCGAGTTCTGGCTCGAGCGGCCCGATGCCCGCTCAGATTTGTTGCGGGTCTACGCCCTCCTCGATGGCCCGAGCGTGGCCGGCGCCTACGCCTTCGATATCCGTACGGGCGAACCGACCACCATGGACGTTGATGCGACGCTCTTCCCCAGGCGTCAGGTAGAGCGGCTGGGCATTGCCCCCATGACCTCCATGTTTCAGTACGGCAAGAACGACCGGCGCACCGCCGACAATTTTAGGCCGGAAGTCCACGATTCCGACGGCCTTGCCCTCCTCACCGGGGCGGGAGAGTGGATATGGCGGCCCCTCGTCAACCCCGCCGCGTTGCGCGTGAATTCCTTTCTGGATGAGAACCCTCGGGGATTCGGTCTGCTCCAACGCGAGCGGGATTTCAACAACTACCAGGACGACGGGGCGCGCTACCATAAGCGCCCCTCCCTATGGGCAGAACCCCTCGGGGTGTGGGGAAAAGGCGCCGTTCAGCTCGTGGAGATACCGACGGAAGACGAGACTTTTGACAATATTGTCGCCTTTTGGAACCCCGAGGATCCGATCGAGCCGGGGCACGAGGCCGTTTTCCGCTATCGCCTTTCCTGGGGCGCTCACGCCCCCTCGAGACCCCGCACAGCCGAGGTTCTCGGCACGCGTCTTGGAAGGGCAGGGGGCCTGGGCAGGCATCAAGCCATTCCGGGACGCAAGTTCGTGATCGATTTCAAGGGAGGCAGACTCAGCGGCGCCACGCGCAAAGACGAAGCGGCGCCGCACATCGAGACCTCCAGGGGAAAGATCTCCGGGATAGAAGTCTATTTCCTGAGTGAGGTAAACGCCTGGCGCTGCGCCTTCGATCTCGTCTACGACGGAAAAGACCCCGTCAACCTGCGATGCTTCCTGGCGGACGCAAAAGGCGCACTCACGGAAACGTGGATGTATCAGTGGACGCCTTAAGTTCGAAAGCGAGCGAATGCGAAGCGCTGAGCGGGGAGGCTCCCTGAGCTTCTGCTCAGGGAGGGGGTGCTGAACCCCGCCATTGAAACGTGGATGTATCAGTGGACGCCTTAAGTTCGAAAGCGAGCGAATGCGAAGCGCTGAGCGGGGAGGCTCCCTGAGCTTCTGCTCAGGGAGGGGGTGCTGAACCCCGCCATTGAAACGTGGATGTATCAGTGGACGCCTTAAGTTCGAAAGCGAGCGAATGCGAAGCGCTGAGCGGGGAGGCTCCCTGAGCTTCTGCTCAGGGAGGGGGTGCTGAACCCCGCCATTGAAACGTGGATGTATCAGTGGACGCCTTAAGTTCGAAAGCGAGCGAATGCGAAGCGCTGAGCGGGGAGGCTCCCTGAGCTTCTGCTCAGGGAGGGGGTGCTGAACCCCGCCATTGAAACGTGGATGTATCAGTGGTCGCCCTGAGCGCCCTATGGATTTCCCATAGCCAGCTTCAGAATCAATCCCGCAACGCCTCCTCCCAGAATTATCCAGGCCGAATTGACTTTGAACCGGAACAGGAGGAAGAACGAAACGACCGCCAGGCCGATCGTGGGCAGGTCGATGAGGGCAGCGCGACCGATCTGCAACGCGACGCCGGCCATGAGGCCCAGGGCCGACACGTTGACGCCGTCGAGAAATGCGCCGGCCCAGAATGAGCGGCGTAAAAGGCCGACAAGGGGGAAGAAGGCTGCGGCAATAAAGAAGGAAGGAAGGAAAATGGCGACCGTCGCGAGGATGCCTCCCTGCAGGCCGGCGAGTATATAACCGATGAAGGTTGCGGTGGTGAAGACCGGTCCCGGCGTGAACTGACCGACGGCGACGGCATCGAGGATCTGGCGGTCCGTGAGCCAGCCGAGCCTCTCCACGAAATCGGCGCGCAAGAACGCGAGAAGGACATAGCCGGAACCGAAGATGACCGATCCGATCTTGAGAAACGTCAGGAAGAGGCCCGCGAGGCTGAAGGTTTTCGCTGCGGCGCCGGCCGGCAGGCCGAGGAGCGGCAAGGCGACGGCGACTTTTGCTCCCGGCCGCAGATGCCGGCCGTTCTTTAGGAGCATAAACAGCAAGCCGCCGCCGAAGATGAGGAGTATCGGGTTGAATCCGGCGAGATAGAGGCCGAGGACGAGCAGTCCCAAAAGGGCGAGCAACGGCCCTTTGACGGCTGTTTTCAAAAGCTTCCACAAAGCCTGGGCGATCACGGCGATGACTGCCGGCTTGATGCCGTAGAAGAGCCAGCTTGCCTGGGGCAGACTGCCATAGCTTGTGTAGGCCCACGCGAGGGCAAGGACGATGACCATGGCCGGCAGGATAAAGCAAACGCCGCCCGCGAGGAGTCCCCTCCATCCGGCCCGCTCGTATCCGAGATACATGACCATCTCCGTCGAGCTTGGCCCAGGAATCATATTGGCGGCGCCCAGGAGGTCGAGAAAGCGTTCCTCGCTTACCCAACGCCTTCGGCGGCATGCTTCGTCGTGCATCAGGGAAACGTGGGCCGCGGGGCCACCGAAGGCGACGACGCCGAGCTTGAGAAAAAGCTGCGCCACCTCCCTGACGGAACCGTTCCGTTGCGCCGCTTTGCTCCTCGTCTCTCCGTTGCCCATGGTCGCCCGCGCCCAAGCCAGCTTGCCGTTCATTTCCCTGATAGGGGTAGTCTAATATAAAGGATCGTCGGGTGCAACGGATTGGCGGGCTACCCAGGGCGAGTCGGTGGAAGGGGAACGCCTGTTCCACCGATTGGCCGCTTTAGCTGCTGTCGTTT
This sequence comes from uncultured delta proteobacterium, assembly GCA_963816715.1. Taxonomy (GTDB): domain Bacteria; phylum Desulfobacterota; class Syntrophorhabdia; order Syntrophorhabdales; family WCHB1-27; genus BOG-1155. The sequence goes on along the minus strand of CAWFMJ010000033.1, from coordinate 239,935 downwards.
TTCGCGCCTTGTCCGTTGTCTTATTTGGTGTAGTCTTATCGGTCCAATAGGACCTACAAGGGCTATAAAAGCGTTGCCGGCAGACAAGATTGTGCGCAGAAAGCGGTCCGCGCGCTATCCGACCAGGTCTTCCATCGGAGGGGGTGCTGAACCCCGGCAGTTCCAAAGCGAGCGCATGCGAAGCGCTGAAGCGGGGAGGCTCCCTGAGCTTCTGCTCAGGGAGGGGGTGCTGAACCTCAATAATTGCAAGGATGCTCTACGTCTGATTCGCAAATATGACCCGCTTCATGAAAATGACGAGAGGCAGAAGCAGCAGCATGAGGCCGGCAATGGTACAAAAGGCGTCGTTGAAGGAGAGCATGGTCGCTTGCTCCTGGAGCCGCCCGTAGAGCAGCCCGAGGGTTCCGGCAGACGAAACCCCTTTGGCGGTGAGGGCCGACGAAAAAGCGCCGTGCGACCATTGGTAGGCCCTGTCGAAGAGCGTCATGTGACTCGCGAGATACGCCTGATGCACTTGTGCGTTTCTCGCGAGCATGGTGGTCACGAAGGCGATGCCGACGCTGCCCCCGATATTCCTCAGGAGGTTATAGAGGGCGGTCGCATTGCCCATCTCTTCGTTGGGGAGCATTCTCAGGGTAAGCATGGTGAGGGGGACGAACAGGAAGCCGAGGCCGAGGCCCATGATCACGCGCGGCATCAGGACGGTCTGATAGTCGACGAAAAGATTGAAACGGCCCATCAGGTACATAGACCAGGCGATAACGACGATACTGGCCGCCAACATATACTTGGGGTTGGTCTTGAGGGCGAGACGGGCCGCAATAGGCATGACGATCATGGTGGCGAGTCCGCCCGGGGCCAGAGCCAGGCCCGCCAAAGTGGCCGTGTATCCCATCATTTTCTGCACAAAGAGCGGCAGAAGCACGAGCGTGCCGTAGAGGCTGATGAAGGCAGTGAAGACGATCACGTTGCCGACGGCGAAGGAGCGATGGCGAAAGACCCGGAGGTCCACGATGGGGTTATCGGAATACAGCTCCCTGATGACGAGAAAAACCAGCGAAACCGCTGCAATGACGGCGAGCCAGACGATCAGGCCCGATGAGAACCAGTCCTCCCGCTGACCCTTGTCGAGCATGACCTGCAGGCTTCCCAGGCCGACCACGAGGAGGGAGAGCCCTATGACGTCGACCTTCATTTTTGCTTTTTTCATATAGGGAGGATCGAAGACAAAGAAGTAGGCCATGACGATGGCGATCGCGCCGATGGGGATGTTGATAAAGAAGATCCAATGCCACGACCAGTTATCGGTGATCCATCCTCCCAGAAGAGGGCCGAGAATGGGTCCCGACGTCACTCCCATGCCATAGATGGCGGTCGCCATGCCGATTTGGTTGATGGGAAAGGACTCGATGAGGATGGCCTGCGACAGCGGCTGCAAGGCGCCGCCCCCGATTCCCTGGAGGATGCGGAAGACCACGAGGCTTTGCAGGTTCCATGAGAGACCGCAAAGGAGCGAGCTTACGGTGAACAGGCCAATGGACAGCATGAGGTAGAGCTTTCTGCCGAAAAGACGACTGAGCCACCCTGTCATGGGAATGATGATGGCGTTCGAAACCAGATAGGAGGTGATGGTCCACGTAGCCTCGTCAATGCCCGCCGAGAGGCCTCCCCTGATGTGGTCCAAGGAGACGGTGACCACCGAGGTGTCGACGATCTCGATGAACGTAGGGAGCATCACGGTGAACGCGATGATCCATTTGTACACATTCTTGGTGGTTATTTCCTGCCCGAGCAAAAGTCCCTCACTTCGCACGGATCGTGGGGATAACGGAGAGACCCACCCGCAGCATGTGGTCGGGGTCTTCCCCCTTGTCCAGCACGATCTTTACCGGCACGCGTTGGACTACCTTGACGAAGTTGCCCGTCGCATTTTCCGGCGGGAAGAGAGAGAATGCGGAACCGGCTCCGGCTGAGACGCTGTCGACCTTTCCCTTGAAGGTTTTGCCGGGGTAAATGTCCGCCTTGATCGTTACCTCCTGGCCGGGCTTCACCCTTTCCAACTGGGTTTCTTTATAGTTGGCGGTGATCCAGGTCCCGTCGAGGGGAACGATAGCCAGCAGGGGCTGACCCGGTTGGACCTGATTTCCGACCTCCACGGACCTCTTGCTCACGTAGCCGTCTACGGGCGCGCAGATTTTTGTGTAGCTTTGGTTCAGTTCCGCGATCCTCAGCACGGCTTCTCTCTGTTTGGTCATTTCCGTCTGGGAGCGGATGCCGATTTCTGCCTGGCGAATCGCATTCTCCTGGGTCGCGAGGGCGGCGTCGGTTCGTTTGATCTCGGCCTGAGCCTGGCGCACCCTGGCTTCCTGAGCGTCTCTGGCTGCGGAGGCCTGGTTGAGCTGCTGTCGCGCTGCCTCCACCTGAGCCTCAGCGACGTCCCTTGCCGTCAGAACGTTTTCATGCTTCTCCCGGGAGATCGCTTCTTTCGTAAAAAGGTCGTCGGCTCGTTTGATGTCGAGCAAGGCCTGGCGCACCCGGGCCTGTTGAACGTCTAAATTGGCTTGCGCCTTTTTGATGTCGAGCTCCGCCTGGATGAGGTTCTTCTGCTGCACCTCGACACTGATGCGCGCTTCTTCGGCCTGCTGGAGCAGCTCGGCCCGCTGGGACTTGACCATGGCAGTCCTGGCGCCCGTTTCGGCGAGTCTCGATTTCTCGCCTGAGAGACCGGCGCCTGCCTCCTGGACCCGGACGTCATAGTCCACGGGGTCGATCTCCACGATCGGGTCTCCTTTCTTTACGAACTGATTGTCCGCCACGTAGAGCGTCTTGATCGTGCCGCTGATCTTGGCCGCCACTGTGTGGATCCGGCCGTCGACATAGGCGTCGTCGGTGGAGACGTGGGTGCTGGAGTACGTCCTGTAGCCGATGATGGCCACGACGACGCAAACGACCAGGACAACGAGCAAAACTACCAGTCGTCTCGGCGGCCCTTTCTTGACCGGTTTTTCGTCTGTTTTCATTGTTTGTATGCCTCCCGCAAGTCTTTCCCGACAGCGTAGTAAATGCCGGCTTCAGCCCGGCGATAGTCATAAACGGCCCTGATGTAATTGTTTTCCGTAACGGTGAGCAGCGTCACCGCGTCGAGCACCTCCGTGGCAATGCCTTCCCCTGCGTCGTAACGGACCTTGTTAATGCGCAGGTTTTCCCGAGCCTGGTCGGCGGCGCCTCTCGCAACCTGTATTCTCTCGCGGGCGTTGTCAAGATCGAGGGAGTACCTCTGCACTTCCAGCTTGATGCCGTCAACAAGCTTGGCCCGTTGCTTGAGAACCTGGTACTGCTGGGCTTTTGTCCTCGCGATTGCTGCGTCTGTTGCGCCGCCTGCAAAAAAGTTGACGCTGACGCCGACCGTGGCCGACCAGTTGGCATCATGAACCAGATACTGGTTTTGTTGATAATCGACCCCGCCCCGGACGAAGAATGTCGGGAAATAGTCGGCCCTCCGGGCCACTTCCTCCAAATGCAGCGCCTTCAGACTGCCCTCGACGATCTTCATTTCCGGCCGCTCCTTGAGCGCTTCTTCCCATGCGTCATTAAGCGCGTAGGGCGCGGGCCCCGGTTTGTATTCTATGTCGACGACCCGAATGGGTTGCTCTACGGGCCGCACGAGGAGGTTGTTCACCGCCGACGCAGCGAGGGCCCGGCGGTTCTGCGTGCTCAGGAGTTTCTGGGCGCCGTCCTTGACCCTTACCTCCGCCTGAAGAAGATCATTCTTCGTGATCGCACCCGAACCGTAGAGGTTTTGCGCGTCCTTGAGGTGCGCATTGAGCTGGTCAAGCTCCTGTTGGGCCACGGTCACGAATTTGTCGGTTTCAAGAAGGTCGAAGTAAGCCCCGGCAAACTCCAGGGCTGACTGATTGCGAACCCGGTTTGTCTCAAGTTTGCTGTTGTCGAAGACCTGCTTGCTTTCCCGATATCTGGAAACGGTGCGCCAGAAGTCGAATAGGGTCTGCTGAACGGTGGCGCTGTAAGCATAGTAGTTGATCGGGACCTCGGGCACCACCTGCGTGGCGATTATCCGCTGCACCGTCAGCCCGGAAGGGGTCACCACGGGCACGAGCGCGGGGGCCGAGACGACGCTTGCGATCTGGTACTCAAGGGTCGTGTGGGAGGCCGATCCATTAAGACTCGGCAGGAAGCCGGAACGGGCCAACCGCACATCGGCAGAAGCGATGTTTTCCCCCTCCCTCGTTATCTGCACGTCGTGGCCGTTCGCAGCCACCTCCTGAAGGCCCGCTTGGAGGGTGATTACGAAGGGATCGGCGCCGCCGTGTGAGGCCTGGCCGTCTGCCGCCGGGCAGGCCGTCCACGATCCTGAGGCGGCGAGGAGGGAAAGCAAAAGGATAGGAACAACTGGAGAACGCTTCATCATTGACCTCTTCAGAAACCAAATTCCGGCGCTGTGGCCTTGGATTGCCGGCCGGGTCCTACCAAGCAAGAATGGCGCCGTTGAATAGCTTCAGCGATATCGTTTAGTTGTCCGGTCGGACCTGCTCATATCGCGTTATATCGCAGAAAGAGATTGCGTAATTTCGCGATTGTCTGCTAAGTTATTGCATATCGCACTTCGGCGGTCAAGAGAGAATCATAGGAAGACCGGAGTCGATTCGCTTATGTTTGAATAGACGCAGCTTCCCCCCGCTTTATTGCAGAGGATGTGAGTTTTTTCAGAAGGACGGATTTTATGACGATGGATGAAAACGTGTTTTTTCGGCAGGCGACGCTCCGCATTTGCGGCAGCCTGGACATGGAGACGGCAATGCGCCGCTCGCTTGAGTATTTGAGGGGCGTCATGCCTGCGGATCACCTTATCCTGGGCCTCTATGACAGCGGACTGGGCGCGATCCGCATTCTTTTCAGCGTTTCCGAGCTTGCGGAAGGGCTGGAGGCGTCCCTTATCCCTCTATCGGTTGATGCGCGAAGAATGATCGACACGCCCGGCGGTCCGAACCGGCTCTACGTCGAACGGCCGGGAATGGGCGCCGTCAGCGTGCGGATCATCAACGACACCTCCGACGACGCGATAATGGGACCTTTTTTCCGCAACGCAGGGGCCATGGTTTCGTCGCTTCTTGTCATACTTCTCCACATCGAAGGAGAGAAGCTGGGGTCGCTCGTGCTGCGGGCCGCAGGCAGGGGAAAGTACGCTGAGGAGCACGCCCGTCTTCTTGCGCTCCTGTGCGAGCCTTTTGCCGTGGCGCTCTCGAACGCCCTGACCCATCAGGAGGTCCTCAAGCTGAAGGACCTTCTGGCGGACGACAACAAGTATCTCCACCGGGAGTTGTTTCATCTGTCGGGGGACGGAATCGTCGGCGCCGACGGCGGTTTGCGGGACGTGATGGAAATGGTGCGCCACGTGGCGCCTCTCGATAGTCATGTGCTGCTGATGGGAGAGACCGGCGTAGGCAAGGACGTTATTGCTCACGCCATACACGATGCCTCGCCCCGCCGGGAGGGCCCGCTTATCAGGGTGAATTGCGGCGCCATCCCCGAGGGCCTCATGGACAGCGAGCTCTTCGGCCATGAAAAAGGGGCCTTTACCGGAGCGTCGGGCTTGAAGCGCGGATGTTTCGAGCTGGCGGACCAGGGTACGATTTTCCTCGATGAAATCGGGGAGTTGCCCCTTGCGGCACAGGTGAGGATGCTCCGGGTGCTCCAATACAGAGAAATTCAACGGGTGGGCGGAACCGCCACGATTCCGACGGACATAAGGGTGATTGCCGCCACCCATCGGGACCTTGAGGAGATGGTGAAGGCGGGGCGGTTCAGGCAGGACCTCTGGTTTCGGCTCAACGTTTTCCCCATCGCGATTCCTCCCTTGCGAAAAAGGAAGGAGGACATTCCCGCCTTTGTGGATCACTTCATCAGGATGAAATCAAAGGCGTTGAAATTGCCGACCACGCCCCAACTCGCGCCAAACGCCATCGACCGTTTCACGGCCTATGACTGGCCGGGCAATGTAAGGGAACTGGAGAACGTGGTGGAGCGCGCCCTGATCCTGAGCAAAGGCGGGCCCGTGAGGGTGGCTCCTTTTTCGGGGTTTCGATCGGGCGGCTCGGAAGAGGGCAGCTCGGATATGTCCCTTGACGGGACGATCGAGCGCCATATCCGGGCAGCCTTGCGGCAGACGGGAGGCAAGGTTCACGGAACGGGAGGAGCGGCCGAACTGCTCCGCATCAATCCCAGTACGCTGAGGAGCAAGATGGCGAAGCTCGGAATTCCCTACGGGCGAAAAAACCGGGCCGGATGAGAGCAAAACGTCTCCCCGGCTTTACACGGTCGGTTCAGCGGCGTATATTGCTTGCAGTGATACGGAAAGGAGGCCATGAATGAACTATCTCGTGATCGGAAGCGGCGGGCCGCAGGCGAGTGGACCCGAGGATATGATAGATTTGCTCGAATATTACGTGCTGCCCGGTTTTGAGGCCCTGATCAAGCTTCGAACGGAGAGTAAGATCCTCGCGGGAGGCGTTCCTGTTTCAGAGCGCGCCGTGGCATTCATCGTTGATGCAGCCTCCAACGAAGAGCTGGATCAGATCATGCGCAACCTTCCCATTTGGGGCATGCTCGACTGGCAGGTAACGCCCCTTCAGAGCTTCGAAGGGAGAGCCTTTCAGGAACGGAGGATGCTCCAGCAGTTGAAAAAAGGATAGCGGGATGGGGGCGACGACAAACCCTTGCCTTTTTCGACCCATGGACTAAACTTGAGAAGGCCGGAAGGAGGATGGGATGAATCGACGCTCCGACATAAACAGGACCACGGCGGTGATTCTCGGAGGAGGAAGAGGCGCGAGACTGCTTCCCTTGACCCTTTACCGGGCCAAGCCGGCGGTCAGCTTCGGGGGGAAATACCGCATCATCGATATACCCCTCTCGAACTGCATCAATTCAGGGATCGAACGCATCTTCGTGCTCACCCAGTTCCTCTCGACGAGCCTCCACCGCCACATCATGCAGACGTACCGGTTCGACCGGTTCACGGAAGGGTTCGTCGAGATCGTGGCGGCCCAGCAGACCCAGTTCGGGCAAGACTGGTTCCAGGGGCCGGCTGATGCCGTTCGCGCCACACTTGACCATACCCTGTACTATCCTTCAGACCAAATTCTCATCCTGCCCGGCGATCAACTCTATCGCATGGATTACGCCAACCTCGTCCGCTTTCATCGGGAGAGTCGGGCGGACATTACCATTTGCCTCCACCCCGTCGACCTGTCGGATGCGCCACGGATGGGGCTTGCCGAGGCCGCCCCCTCCGGCGTCATTTCACGCTATGTGGAGAAGCCTCAGGAGCAGGACGTCATCGATTCCTTCCGCATTCCGCCTCAGGGCGACAAGGTCTTGGCATCTATGGGCATCTACGTTTTTGAGCCGCCCGTCCTTTCTGAAGTCCTGGGCGGGAGCGGGGCGGCCGATTTCGGCGGCGGCATCCTCCAGTCGGCCCTGACGGAATTCAAGGTCGCGGCGTATGTCTTTCATGACTACTGGCAGGACATCGGGACAATCAAGGCGTTCTTTGAGGCGCACCTTGCCTTGGGCAGCCGCCATTCGTCTTTCAGGCTTTATTCGCCCCACTGGCCGTTCTGGGCCAGAAGCAGGTCGCTGCCGCCGAGCCATCTCACCGCATCCGAGATACGGGACACGCTCCTGGCCGAAGGCGTCTACGTGTCCGAGGCGAAGATCGAAGAATCGGTGATTGGCGTTCGCACCGTGGTGCGTGGCGCCGAGCTGAAACAGGTGGTCATGATGGGCGCCGACTTTTACGAGGGCGAGGAGTTCCTCGCCCGCCCGACGGGCGACGGCGATCCACCTCTGGGCATCGGGAGAGGCGCCGTGATCGAGCGCGCCATCATCGATAAGAACGTTCGCATCGGCGACAACGTCATCATCCGCGCAAAGCCCGACGTGACGGACTTCAGGGGAGACTCCTACTGGATATGCGACGGCATCACCGTTATCCCCAAAGGCGCCGTCATTCCCTCGGGAACCGAGATATAGCCGTTACTGCCGGCCCGCCAGGTTTCTTTGAAACGCCGAAACAATGGTAGTAGAATGTGCAAACAGCGAATGAGAAAACGGTGAAACGGGGGCGTGCCTGTGCGAAAGAGGCGCCGCATATTGCAATGATCGAAGGAAAACCGCACATCTCATAAAGGGAGGAAGATAGATGAACCAGTTTAAAGAGGCCCTTCTTGACGGGTTGGACGAGTATCTGCAAGCAGTGCGGAAGGCAATTGACGGCTTGACGCCCGCTGAGGCGCGATGGCAACCGACATTGCACAGCAATCATGTCGCATGGCTCGTGTGGCACATGGCGCGCGTCGAGGACGCCATGGTGAACCAGTTGCTCAAAGGAAGCCCCGGGGAATGGGTTAGCGGCGGATGGGCCGGCCGGTTCGGGATGGATGCGCAGACCGTCGGCGCAGGGCAGACGATCGAGGAAGTTCGGGCGATGCCGGACATTCCCCTTGCCGATTTCATGGCTTATTTCGACGCAGTCCGCGCCGCGTCCCGGCCGTTCCTCGAGCAGGCGACGGAGGAGGACCTGGCCAGGTCGCATCAACACCCCAAGCTGGGAACCATAACGGGAAGGTGGGTCGCGGGCCATCTCCTCATTGAGCAGGCCCAGCATGCGGGCCAGATAGCGTATATCAGAGGGATGATGAGGCCCGGCGTCTAAGGGCGCGTCTCAATGGCGCGGCCGTACGGGGAAAGTGAAGAAGGTCTGCTATGTCCGGATCGGGTGAAGTCGTTATGTCGCAGGATTTCGAGACCCTCGGCTCCTTGTGGGCTGAATCTCCCTGCTCCTCCATGTGGGATTGCCTCTTCGTTCTGCCCCCTTGGCTTAAGGCCTGGTGGCAGGAATTTGCGTCAGGCGAAGAACTCTGCCTTGCTTCCGTCCTTTGCGACGGCGTCCTCATCGGCATCGCGCCGCTCATGGTGAAAGACGGCGCCGCTTCTTTTATCGGCAGCGAAGATGTGTGCGATTATTCGGACTTCATTATCATGCCGGGGAGGGAAATCGAGTTCTTCACGATCTTACTCGACCGCCTCAAAACAAGGGGGGTCGGCAGCCTTGACCTACGGTCGCTGCGACCTGACTCCAGGGCCGTCTCCTGCCTGCTGCCCCTGGCTCGCGACCTTCGGTACGATTTTGCCTGTGAAGCGGAAGCCGTCTCCTCGGAGGTGGTTTTGCCCGCCGGGTGGGAAGAATACCTGGCGATGCTGACGCAGAAGCAACGGCATGAAGTGCGGCGCAGGCTGAGAAGGCTGGGAGAAGCAGGCGATTTCAGGTACCGCGTCGTTGAGGATTGGGAACAGCTCTCTCAATCGATGCCGCTTTTCTTGAAACTTTTCGGCGAAAGCAGGGATGACAAGGCAGCATTCCTGACGGCGCCGAGGGAGCGCTTCCTGGCTGCCCTGGTGAAGGGCATGGCCGAAGCGGGCCTGGCGCGGCTGGGAATCCTCGAATTGAACGCCTCGCCCGTGGCTGCGGTGCTCTTTTTCGACTACAACAATACGGTATTTCTGTACAACAACGGGTATGACCGCCGCTACAGCTCCCTGAGCGTGGGGTTTATTTGCAAGGCCCTCTGCATCAAGGAGAGTATCGAGAAGGGCAAGGATAAGTTCGATTTCCTGAAGGGTGCAGAAGAGTACAAGCACCATATGGGAGGCAGGGAAGTGAACCTCTGCTCCTTTCGCGCGTCCTTGAGATAGCGAGACAAACACAGCGCGTGTTTTGGAAGATTTGAAAGGGAAGAATGACATGAGGATAGCCATGCTGAGCGTTCATAGCTGCCCCCTGGGCAGGCTGGGAGAAGAAAACACCGGCGGCATGAGCGTCTACATCCGGGAAGTTGCGTCCGAGCTTGGGAAAATGGGCTGCCTGGTGGACGTTTATACACGCAGCCATGGAGCGGGGCACGAGGGGGTCCTGAACATCGGGCAGAACGCGCGGCTCATCCACCTCGACGCGGGGGAAGAGACGATAGGGAAACTGGAGCTCTACGAGCATGTCGATGCCTTCGGCGGCAGGGTTGAGGGTTTCATGAAACAGCACGGATTGAGATACGATCTGGTGCACAGTCATTACTGGCTTTCGGGCCTTGCTGGAAGGCGGCTGCGCGAGCGGATCGGCATGCCTCACGTTGTTGGCTTCCATACCCTCGGGGCGGTCAAGAATGCCGTGGGCCTTGGGCAGATCGAACCGGAGTTGCGCGTTCGCACGGAAGAAGAGCTGGCGAGAGATTGCCAACGGGTCATAGCGTCGACGCCGAAGGGAAAAGAGGACCTCATCCGCTACTACGGCGCCTTGCCGGACAAGGTGGGCGTTGTGCCCTGCGGCGTCAATCTTTCTTTGTTCAAGCCCATCGTGAGAGAAATTGCACGGCGGCATACGGGAATGAACGGTGAGGCCGTCATCCTGTTTGTGGGACGGATCGTTCCTCAAAAAGGCGTCGACAAGCTGCTTCAGGCTGTCTCTCGCCTCCGTTCCCGACAGGGGATAAAGCTCGTTGTGATAGGCGGCGACGAGGGCAACCGGTCAGAGATCGAGCGCTTGAAGGACCTGGCACGGCGCCTTAACATTGGCGACTCCGTTGATTTTCCGGGTCTCGTCGCTCACGACGAGCTGCCCTTCTTCTACAGCGCCGCCGACGTCTGCGTGCTCCCTTCGTACCACGAAACCTTCGGTCTGGTCGTATTGGAATCCCTTGCCTGCGGCACGCCGGTGGTGGCCACCAAGTCGGGGGGCGCTGAAACCGTCATTCGCCCCGGCGAGACGGGATACCTCGTGAACGACAACGAACCTCATGCGCTCGCCGAGAGCATATCTCAAGCCATGGCAAACCTCGACGGCTCCCAGGAACTTGCAAACTCGATCAGGGCTTCTGTCGCAAAGTATGGCTGGGAGAACATCGCCCACGGCCTCATGGCTGAATACCGGAGCGTGCTCGGCAATTGAGGGGGCGGGACAAGATCATATTGACAGGTCACTTAAACATGACTATAATGGTCATAATGAGGTGGCTATGAAAACTGCAGCCGTATCGGAACTAAAGGCGAATCTGAGCAAATACCTCGATCAGGTCAAGGGCGGCGCGGAGGTGCTTATTACCGATCGCGGCAAGACAGTAGCCCGACTGACGCCCGTGCCGAGGAACGAAGGCATGGAGACGTCTCTGGCAGGGTTGGTAAGGGAGGGCTTGGTTAAGGCGGGCAATCGCAAACTTCCCCCTGAGTTCTTCGATATGGACCGTCCTCATGATGCGAAGGGGTCGGTGAGAAAGGCGCTCGTCGAGGAGCGGTCCTCGGGAGACCGATGAAGTTCTGGGACTCTTCCGCAATTGTGCCTCTCCTCGTTGATGAACCGGCATCGGAGGGGGTACGGCAACTTTTGAAAGCGGATTCTGAAATGGTGGTGTGGTGGGCCAGCAGGACGGAATGCTTTTCTGCATTGCAACGGAGGATAAGACAGAGAAGCATCAAGTCCGACCAGATGCAAGTTCGGAACATTATTTCCCTTTTGTCTGATGCATGGGCGGAAGTCCTGCCGAGCGATTTTGTTCGGCAAAGGGCCGAACGACTTCTTTCCGTGCACCGGTTGAAGGCCGCCGACGCTTTTCAACTGGCTGCCGCTCTCGTCTGGGCCAGGGAAGCAACGGAGGGACTTGAATTCGTCTGTCTCGACGACAATCTCCGTGAAGCAGCTTCAGGAGAAGGATTTTCGATTGTGCCAAAAGCAGAGCGGGAAGGGTGAGAGACAAAATCTCCTCATCATTTGCAGGTCGTCCAATACTATTCCACCTTCTTCTCATACCATAGGCTGCGTTTCCAGACCCTGAACCCTAGGGAGCGGTAGAGCGCGTAGGCTGACTGGTTCTCCCGATCCACCGTCAGTTCGACGATCGGAACGCCTTTTGCCGCCAATTCCGAGAGCCCGGCTTCCAGAAGCTGTCTGCCCAGGCCTCTTCCCCGGTAGTCCGGGTCGACGCCCATCATGTGGATTCTGCCCATCCGTTGGTTGGCGCCCTTGTCTGGCGCCGGGAGCGTCCTGCTCCAGCAATAGCCTACGGCTCGTCCGTCAGATTCAAAAGCCATGATAATATCCTTGTTGGAAGAGCCGGGTGTGCGCGTACGGAGGATCGTTTCATCCACTGTGTTCGGATTGTAGCCCCAGGCGCCGGCAAAAGAGCGGTTTTGAAGACGCGTCAACGCTTCTTCCTGGCCGGGCTCGAAGAAGCGCAAGGGAAATCCGTCGTCTTTGGTCTCCCTTATCCTGGTCTTTGCAAGATCCAGCCGGAGCTCCAGATACTGCCTGATGCGCCTGAATCCTCTTTCAGAGAGAAGCCTTCCGGCCGCGGGGCTGCCTTGCCAGATATTTGCGTGGATTCTCTTTATGCCCGCAGCCAGGATGCGCGAAACGGCCGCATCGATCAATTTCCCTGCAATTCCCCTCACGCTGCCGGCCGCGGCCGTGCGCCACTGAAGTACCGCGCGCCCGATCTGAAATTCCGGAATAATGTTCGCGTAGCCCAGAATCTCTTCTCCCCGCTCTGCCACGACAACGCGGCCGAATGTATCGTCTCGTCGGCTCACGCCTTCAACGAGATCGGAAAGGGAAGTGACGCAGCCGTCTTCTCCCTGCGCATGGGGTGCGCTTTCGAGCTTGAGCAGCCTGTTGAGATCGCCCGCGTTGCAGTCTCTGATAGGGGAGGTCCTGGAAGTCATCTGTAAAACCGTCTCAACTCATTGTAACAGCCCTCTCGATAGTATACAATCCTTTAAAATTCGAAGAAGGAGTTTGTTGATGGAAACGAAGGCAGCTCAGGTGATGGTCATCACCCCACATCCTGACGATGCGGAATACGGCGTTGCCGGGACCGTAGCGCGCTGGGCGGGGGAGGGGCGCTCCGTCGTCTATGTGGTATGCACCAACGGCAACAAAGGCACGAGCGACCGGAACATGAAGCCGGAAGACCTGGTGGGGATCCGGGAAGAAGAGCAGCGTGCGGCCGCTGAACTGTTGGGAGTGAGGGAAGTGGCATTCCTGCGTTTTCCCGATCAGGGCCTGGAAGACGCGCACGAGTTTCGCAGAGAGATCGTCAAGGTTATCAGGATGTACAAGCCCGAGACGGTGGTGACGGCCGACCCTTACCGGCGCTACCTCTGGCACCGGGACCACCGGATCGCCGGGCAGGTGACGCTGGACGCTGTTTTCCCCTACGCCAGGGATCACCTTTCCTATCCCGAGTTGCTCGACGCCGGTTTTGCTCCCCACAAGGTCAGGGAGGTGCTCCTCTGGGCAAGCGACGATGTCAATTACCGCTTCGATATCACCGAGACCTTTCAAAAAAAGGTGGCCGCGTTGCGGCGCCACAAGAGTCAGGTTGGAATGTTCCCGGCAGAGGAGCTGGAAAAGAGGCTGAAGGAACGGGCCATGATGCTGGCCGAGGGGGAGAGCTATCTCCTCGCGGAAGGCTTCCACCGCGTGGAGATGCCGGACTGAGCGAGGGAAATGGTTTTCGCGGCCCCGGCGCGAGCGACACGGGAACGGAAGCGACAAAGTCGGTGCTCCCCGGGACACGCTCGTCGCTGGCGGAGACCTCTTTCGACTTTCTGAGATCTGCGCGGCAACCCAACCGCCTGCCGGTCGCACGAGACCTCCGCCGACGAGATCCGGGCCTTTTGCCGAGAACGATTCCTTCCCGACCGTGGTCCTCCGGTCCGTTCTAAAGAAGGAATTTGCCTCTTTCCTCTATCTGAGAAGTGGACGGCGCCCGAACTCTTCGTACCCTGCACGCCACCATGCAACGGCACTAGTTCTTCAGGCTCGTCAATTAGCGATGCGCACGCCAAAACCCTTCGTTATTGGGGGGATGCACCATTCATGCTTTCACAATCCTTTAACTACACGTTGATTTCGTCCGTCGGCAGAATTTGCTTCACATGACGGACAGTAAGGACCGAGATCTTCTTTTCTTGCAGCCGGTAAACGATTCGATAATTGCCATAGAGCAGTTCTCTTATGGTTTTGTCGCGTGCTTCCGGCACGATGCGGCCGCTTTCGGGGAACGCCTTCAGGCCGTCCACTTTCTCGAAAACCGCATCTATCCACCTTTCGGCCCCATCAGGATTGTCCTGGGCTATGTACCCGCCTATCTCCGAGGTCCTGTCAATCGCAAGAGGAGACCAGAGTATCTTCATTCTTTGATTCGTTTGAGCACGCGCGCTTTGGCATGGTCATGGTCAATTCCAAGACCTGCTTCTATCTGGCTGACGGATGTCTGTATATCTTGAAGTAGTTCGATCTTCTCCTCCATGGCTTCATATTCCCCCGCATCCAGTAAGACCGCCACGCCTTTTCCGCGCTGCGTGATGACAAGCGGACGTTTGGTGTCGTGCACTTGCTTGAGGAACGAGGCAATCCCCGTTCTAAACTCGGACATGGGACGGATATCTTCGTTGACCCTGGGTCTTTTCATGGAGCACCTCAATAAGACTTATTACGTACAATATAACGTACGTAACTTAGAGGAGTCAAGGGCATTGTAGCGCCTGGTCTCTCTGCTTTGCGGAATCCTCTACGCCGAAAGCCACAGCACGTCCCCGCAGAGGCCGGGGTCGTGGGGGCGGGCGGAAAAGGCTGCGAATTCTTTCTTTTCCCGGCCGAGTGTCGTTCCGTCTCCGTGGCCGGGAAAGACCTCCGTGTCGTCAGGCAGGACGAAGAGTTTCTCCGTGATCGACCCGATAATCTGCTTCAGAGCGGCAGGAGACTTGGTGCTGCCCGGACCGTGGGGAAAAAGCGTATCGCCGGAAAGGAGGCGGTCTCCGAGGAGGAGGCAGACACTGCCCGGGGTGTGGCCGGGAGTGTGAAAAACCTTGAGACGCGCCGCTCCAAACGGGACTTCCTGACCATCCTCAAGCAGCATGTCCGGCGGCGCATGAAGGGCTTTCATGTCCAGACAGTGGATGCCGACGGGGACTTTCAGCACAGACTTCAGCTCGGTCAGGGCGCCGATGTGGTCCATGTGGCTGTGAGTGATCAGAAGGTATTTCGGGGTAGTGTTCTTTGCTGCCTTTGCTATGGTCCCGGCTTCCGCCGGCGCATCCACGATCACGCTTTCGCCGGTCCGGAGACACGTCACTACGTAGCAGTTTGTCCCATAGGGGCCAAGGGTAAGCTTGTCGATACGGATGTCGGGCTTTCGTTCGGAAGTCATCTGTTTCCCTCCGTTCTCAAGTCGGGAAAAGCTCAAACGGTGATGAGGGCCCCTTTGAATATGTTTTCCGCGACCACATCTCCCGCGCTGTCGGCGATGACGCCCGAAAAGATGCCTATTTTCCCCTTGTAGTTTCTCAGCAGCTTGACCTGGATCAGCAGTTCGTCTTCGGGTATCACCGGCTTTCGAAACCTGGTATCCGTCGCCACAAGGCCGGGAAGGGCATCCAACCCGGCGAACCTGTGTATCACGAGAAGTTCCGCGGCGAAATCGATCAAAAGCAGAAGCCCGTTTGCCGGATAATAGAGCCTGCCCTTGTATTCACGCAGATCGGGGTCTTTCATGCCGACGAATTTCCAGGACTTGAGCTCGTCGGGAAACTTCTTGTCGTAGGAGTACCGGTCGATTTTGACGTTCGCTTCCGGTATGTGCAAGAGGCCCGCAATGCTCTTTTTGTCGCCGTCCACTTCAGGCTCCTGATTTCTACTTACGTCGCTACGTCGGCATTTCCAGCTACACGACATTATACAACACGAGAAGCGAACGGACCAGCGTTGCTCGCTTGCCCGTTATCATTTCCCTGCGATCGGCGCCCCCCCGGAAGCGGTCCCGAATAAATCCCTGGCGGTCCCTCTTCGACACAACCCCGGGGAGCGCCTCGTCCCGGATCGTGCGCGGGCCGGGGAAACATCCGAAGGCGGCGTCGCTGACGAATGGAATAGCGCACGGGGGATTGTATGCGTTCCGGATAGGGACTAGATTTCTATAAAACCAGGAGGTGCGTCATGGCAGAACAGGTTGCAAAAAGACGGGAAGCGAAGGCGCCCGTCGGCCGCGAAGAAAGGAGAGACCCTTTTCTCGCGTTTCGTGACAGGATGGACCGGTTGATGGATGATTTCTTTGGAGGGTTCGACATATGGCCCGTCAATCGATGGGCAATAAACCCCTTCGAATGGAGGATGGGCGCCTTTGTTCCCACTCTCGACGTGAAGGACGAGAACGACCAGATCAGGATCGAGGCCGAATTGCCGGGTATGGCGGAAAACGATGTCGAGATATCCCTCTCCGGCGACTTTCTCACCATAAAGGGCGAAAAGAAACAGGAGGTCGAAGAGAAGGAGAAAAGCTACTATCGGACCGAACGCTCCTACGGCTCGTTCGAACGCACCATCCCGCTGCCTGTGGAGGTTGACCGGGACAAGGTCGAGGCGCATTTCAAAAAGGGCGTGCTGGAAATAACCCTGCCGAAGACGAAAGAGGCGGCGGCAGCGACGAAAAAGATTCCGATAAAAACGGAATAGAAAAGGGAAAGACGATTGCCGGCGACGCCGACGGAGACTCATGGGTCTTCCAGGTGATCGCGCTGCCGTCGGAGCGGACTTCGATAAGCCCCTGGCGGTCCGTCCTCAGCAGAGGGATGGAGAGGCTCCTGTAGCGCAGGAGAGCCTCGGGGCTCGGAAGGTTCTTGATGGTCCCCTCTGCCGCGCTGACGATCCCGAGCTTCGGCCTCACCGCGTGAATGAAAGCGAAGGTGTTCGACGAGCCGCTGCCGTGGTGCGGCAGCTTGAGCACGTCTGCCCTGAGGGGCACGCCGGAGAGGACCAACTGGCGCTCCACGTCGGCCGTGATGTCGGCCGGCAGCACGAAAGCGGTTTGGCCGTGTTGAAGGCGAAAGACGAGCGAAGTCTCGTTCAGGTTGTCCAGGGGCAGCTTGCCCGCGGGGTAGAGCGTATCCATGCGGAAATTCGTCGTCCTTATCCCGTCGCCCCGTTTCCATATCAGACGCTCCACGCCCCGCATGCGGGCACTGTCGGTTAATTGGAGGAACTTCCGCTCCGCGGGAAAAACTCCTCCCGTGACGACATGACGGACCTTGAAGTGCTGCACGATATAGACGAGCCCGCTTATGTGGTCGGCGTGGGGGTGCGTGTTGATCACGTAGTCGACAGTGAGCACCTTGCGGTAGAGGAGAAAGGGCGCCACTACCTGTTTGCCCATGTCGAAGTCCGAGCCCGGAAATCCGCCTCCGTCGATCAGTATCCGCATCCCTCCCGGCGCTTCTATCAGAGCCGAGTCTCCCTGGCCCACATCGATGAAGTTGACGCGGAGGTCGTCATTAAACCTGTCTCGATAGTCGGCATACACCTGGATCGCGGACAAGGGGAGGACGACGCAGAAGAGCAGGAGGGCGACGCCTTTCCGGTTTATGAAGAACAGGGCGAGGAGAAGGCAGTAGTAGAGGAGCGTCTCGGTGAGGCAAGGCCGCACCAACGGGAACAGGTAGCCGAAATCGAGGGCGTGGAGGACAGCCAGATTTGCTTGCGCCAGATAACCGGCGGCGACAAGGAGGAGACGACCGCAGGGGTGGAGCATTCCCAGAAGGCCCAGGCCCGTGGCGCCCACTCCCA
The DNA here is from genome assembly GCA_963816715.1 of uncultured delta proteobacterium. Classification (GTDB taxonomy): domain Bacteria; phylum Desulfobacterota; class Syntrophorhabdia; order Syntrophorhabdales; family WCHB1-27; genus BOG-1155. The sequence continues at coordinate 222,249 of CAWFMJ010000033.1, read as the reverse complement.
TGAGAGGAACGCTGATGAGGTTGGAGAGGAGGGGAAACGCGCTTATGCCGAAAAAATAGTAGAGGACGACCGGCGCGGAGCCCACGGTGGCCGCGGCGGTCGAGAGGACGACCGAGCAGGACCACTTGAGTGCGCCGCTTCTTATTTTGTTCAGCAGGGGCATGAGTCTCCCCATGCAGACGACGATGAAAAGAACGCTCGTGAAGGTGAGCTGGAAGGAGGCGGTCAGGAGCGAGTGTGGGTAGATGACGAGGATGATGAGGGCGGCCAGGGCGAGAGCGTTGTAAAAGTGCATTTTTCTCTGGAGAAAGAAAGAGGCCATGAGAACGACGACCATGATGGTCGCTCTGATCAGAGGGAGGCCCGAGCCGGCAACGAGCATAAACAGAATAGGGAAGGGGATGGCGACCAGCGCCGCGTATCGGGCGTCCTGACCCGACAGGCGAAAGCGCCGTACCCTCCGGAAACAAAACCTGACGATAAAAAAGAAGAAGCCCGAGATGATGGACAGCTTGAACCCGTTTATGACAAGGACGTGAATGGCGCCGGTACGGAGAAAAAGGTCGTGCGTTCCCTGAGACACCCCGCTTCTGTCGCCGATGGTGAGCGCAAGGATCACATCCGTCCGGGGCGCTCCCGAGGCTTTGATATTGTTGGCAAAGTAGCGCCGCAAGGCCACGATGGGGTCATGACCCCGGCCGGCAGAAACGACTTTTCCCCGCAGCTCCCAGCCGACGCCCTCCAGCCTCTTGAGCCACTTCCATGAAACCGAACCGGGGTTCTTGAAGCTGGCTACTAAAGGCCGCATTTTGCCGAGGACTTTCACCCTCTGAGAGATTTCGAGCGGAGCGTCGGAGGAGAATAGGACGCGCATGCCTTTCACCGCATCGGGCCGCAGCAGGGCGAGGGTTTTAACGCGGGGAGAGCTTTCCAGCACGACCCCTTCATAAAGGCTGTTTTCGGAAGGCTGGTCGGGCAGTTGCGCGATGGCAGAGATTGCCAGGGCGAGCCTGAGCCCCCCGCAGAGCATGAAAGCAGCAAGCACGAGCAGCCCGCAGGTTCGACGCCATCTCATGAGAAAGGGAGTGGCAGCGGTGAAACAAAGAAGCGCGAAAAAAGAGCGGCGCGGCAGAAATCTGCCAAAATGCCTCAAGGGCGATGCCGGTGGAGAAGGAGAGGAGGGCAGCTAGAAACATAGCACCCCAGGGCGCGCGGCCGGGGCGGCTGGGTTAATTTTGCGCCTTTCGCCTGTCTCGCCGGTGCCGCGGGTCCTCACGTACAACAGAGTACGCTCCGGCTCGCGACCCCGCCGATCACGGCGAAATCCATCAAAATTTCCTCCAGCCGCAAAAAGACCTATCTGGTTCAGAAGTGAGCTTCCTTGCTGCTTTCTTAAACCTCCGCGACTCCCTTGCACTCAGGGTATTTCGAGCAGCCCCAGAACTGCTTGCCGGTGTTCTTGCCGCTCCTGGCGGTACGCAATACCATGGGACTGCCGCAAAGCGGGCAGAGGGGAATGTGGTCTGTCGGGTCCAACGGATCGGACAATTCCGCCCGATCTGCCCTCTTCCTCCGGCTGCGCTCCGCCAGCCGGGCAGCGGCCAGTTGTTCACTGTACCCGCCGTCTGCCACGAATTGTTTCTCAAGCGCGGCAATCTGCCGGTCCAGCAGGTAGTTGGCCTGGTTGATCAGACAGATCAGCGCATTGGCCCGCACCGAGGGGTCGTCGTGTTCCAGCCAGGAGGCGTAATGGGTCCAGCGCTCGCGGTCTGTGAGCTGGCGGTTCCGATCCTGCCGATCAGCCCGATCCGGCGGATCGGCAGGATCTTTCCTGAACCGCTTCGGCGCCCGACGCACCGCCAGCGCCTCGGTCGACTCCGGCGACCACTGCGGCAAGCGGCGATGCCGTAGGTAATCTTCAAAATCGAGCAGCAATTCCTCCAGGCTGGAGCGAGCCACGTTGAGCAAGCGCAGCTCCGTCTGCGACGAAGCGGCCGCCGCCCGACTGCCTTCGGCGATATTTTGCCTTCCCGAGCGCGCCGCTTGCACCATCTGGTCTACCATACGAGAGCGCGGCTCCAGAAATTTCTCGCAGAACCAGTAGGTCCCATCGTAGATGATCGTGGCCGCCTGGAAGCTGACAGCATCCCTATAGCCCCCGCTGGGGCGCAGTTTAGCCATTATTCTCCTTCCCGCAGACTGCGCTTGAGCGCGGCCGGGTTAGTTGGAAGCCCGGCCTGCGACTGGTATTCCCGGATGGGAATAAAGCACAATATTTAAACGCTCCGTGAGCCCGCGCGAAGGGGAGCCCGCGGAACGCACCTGGTCGCGCCTTTCGCCTGTCTCGTCGGCACCGCGAGTCGAAAAATGGAGGGGGCATTTGTTGCTTCCTGTCTCGCGGTCTCGCCTGACATCCTTTCTACAGAACAAATCACAGTGGGAAACAACGTCCCCGACTCCCCCTGATCGTGGCGGGCAGCCTCCTTGTCGGGAATCTTTTCGTACAATTCCCTTATTTCACGGGATGCTTCATACCCCTCATTGTTGACGCAAAGCAAAAACTTGTGTTTCGTCATTGTTCACCCCAAGCGGTGGAGGCCGTCATCGTTGCGGACAAAATCACCCGCCTCGGTTATCCCTGAAAACCGTCGCTCGATTCTGCGAATTGCTTCGTCAATCTCGTCAAGAAGCTCGACGAGCAGGGACTTGTCATACATAGAGGGCTTCATCATCGATTCGCTTTTTCAGGAACCTGTTCATGCCACGCCAATAGCGGACGACATCGACCCTTCTTCGGAAGACCGATTCAAGCTCCGTCCGGAGGCGCGCCCGCTTCATAAGGTTCGGCTGCATCTCCACGACGACGTCCACATCGCTGCCTTCCCGCGCCTCATTCCTCGCCAGGGAACCAAAAATCCCGATTTTTGTCACTCCATACATGCGCTCAAAGCGGGGCTTGAGACTCCGCATTTCCCGGAGCACGGTCTCACGGTCTGTCCTGCTCATACCTTCACCTTGATGGTCTTCATGGTGTTCTTAGCACCGTCAAGTACTCGCTAGCCGTTAGCACTTCATTATAACACTCTTGTCAATGTTCGACAATTTGGGCCAGGCCTGCTGTGAATGACCGGGCGGGAAAGGGGGAAGGGAGAAGGGGTGCCCGTATGTCGCCTCGAAAGTCCAAGGGGACGTCGTTATTTTGTCCATTAACGAACTCTCCGCCGTTCCATCGAATCAACAAAATAACAACGCCCTTAGTTATTCGAGGCATGGTTTCTTGGTTTCAAGGCAAAGGCATGATGACCGGGCAGTGATGTTTATGCCGTTCTACCATTGCGGATGCGGCGAAGTCGCGGCGTATCTTTAGAGAATAGTGTCTATGCCCTTGCGACGGATCACATTCAGCAGCACGAGCGCCGGACCTGTCGGACGTTTGGCGCCGCGCTCGAGCTGGGACACGTACCCAGCCGTTACGTTGAGATGACGGGCAAAAACGGCTTGGCTCATGTGTGCTCGTTCGCGAATGACGCGAATGTCCTTGCCCGTCAGGGGTCGAACTTCGGGCTCCTCCTTCACGCCAAGGTGGCGCATGGTGATCTTCGTGTAAGCGGCCTCATCCAAAAGCCCGGCACCCCGCATATCCTTGGCGGTCTCCAACATTGCTTTTGCCAGCCGGCTGGGTTTATTATTGTTCTTCGTCATAGCGTACCTGCTGTAAAGCCCCCTCCTCAACGGCGTGCGCAAGGCTCTTTTTGTCCGCCCGGAGCCACGTCTCCGCGATTTCTCTCAGCGTTGCCAACTCATCGTCTTCGATGTTCTTACGCTCGCTCTTTGCAATCCGTAGAGGAAGACCGCTCGATCGCCGGACCGGTAGACAATAAGCACGCGGTATCCGCCCGAACGGCCTCGCCCTGTTCGTGCGACCCTTTGCTTGATAATGCCCTCGCCCAGATCGGCATCCACTGTTCCTCGCTCTGCCCGTGTTACGGCATCGCGTAAACTCTCATCCTCGATCCTTTCCCGCCTTGCATAGCGCGCAAACCACCTTGTTTTAAAGAGTCGCAGGCTTCCTCCATGGCACTATGAATTATAGTGCCATGAACTACAGATGTCAATGCATCCTTCATGCCTGTTTGGAAAGTCCGGGGGGCGTGTCATTTTGCCCATTAACGAACTCTCCGTTTGCGTACTTGAATTCCTCGGTCGATCCGACTCGGGTCCGCGCCGGAGTCGTTTTGCAGGGCGCCACTAACGAGTCGAGTCTCATTTCCTCCCCCTGAGTTCTTGGACGCTGACGCGTGTTCGCTCCGTCGAACATTGCGGAGGCGCCGAAGTCAATGAATTTGTTGCGGGGGAGGGGCAATAGGGGGGGCAGAGAATACCTTCGGCGTCGAGACGGCCAAGACGGGGCATGGCGATCCCTATGAGACAAGAAACAAGCCTGTCAAGAGCCACGTTATTTCCGGTCACCCCCCCTATGGTCTCTTTGGGACGTCCCGCCCGGTCTCCCTGCCTCTGAACGAGAGCCAGCAGAAAGAAGCGTCTCAATGATGAAATCCATCTGTGAATCCGACAATCCGTGATATATCGGGAGAGAAAGGATTCTACGTTCAACATGATCGGTGACAACCAAATTGCCTGTGACGTCGTAGTTTGAGAATAATCGCATCTTGTGAATAGGAGGGCTGAAGTAAGAGGCAGACTCAATACCTCTATTATTCAATGTCTTCTTGACCTCGTCTCGATCACAACCAAACACCTCAGATTCTACTACTAATGTAAAGTCCTTGTAGGTAGATTTGTTATCTGCGAGAACATCTTGGTAACCAAGGCCTGGAATACCAGCCAATCTCGCCCGATATTGTTCAGCTATCTTATTTCTGGCTTCGACTTGAATGTCGATACGCCTCCCTTCTGGCGTCAATCTCAGGCCCCACAGCCCGAGAATTGCACTGAATTCAGATATCTTAGCATTGGTTCCCATATTTCGACAATTATATGATTTCCACGCAAACCCGTAATTGCGGCGGTCAAGAATCTCCCTGTAGAGGGACTCATCATTGGTACAAATCGCGCCGCCCTCGCCACATGAAAGCAGCTTGGTCGCGCTGAAACTGAAGACCTCTGCATCACCAAAAGTTCCTATATGTTTATCATGCACCGTTGCTCCGAACGCGTGAGCACTATCGAAGAAGAGCTTCAAATTGCGCTCAGCGGCCAAGTCTGAAAGAGCTTCGACATGACACGGGTTTCCGAAAACATGCACGCCGACAATAGCTGACGTACGGCTCGTGATACACTCCTTTACGCGTTCAGGACACAAGGTGTATGTCGTGTCTATATCAGCAAATACCGGTATTAGATCGTTCCAAAGGAGTGCCATAACTGTGGGAAGAAAAGTAAAGCTTGGCACGATAACTTCTGTACCCTTTGGGAGAATATTAAGCAGAAGCATAAGACCAGTGCTTGCGTTGGATAGGCAAAGAGCGTAGCGGACGCCAAGATACTCGCACACTGTCGAGTCAAGTTCCCGAGAAAAAGGGCCAAAGTTGGTAAGCTGACCGCTGGATAGTACGTGCGAAATCTCAGCGCTCACCTCCTCGAGCGTCGGGAGAAAAGGCTTGACCAAGGGAATCTTCTTTGATTGGGAATGAGACATTGCATTTACACCGTGAGGTTGCGACCAGCAACGGGAATGATCCTGTGTATGTATGGTAGGGCTGGACGCTTATCAGTATAGTCTACCTCAAAAACACAATAGAAAAACTTCGAAATATCGAGCTTTTCATCTTTCCCATGGATCTGTAGTCCATGCAAAAGAGAAAGGTCAGAGACGTATTTCGATATGGCATAGGACCCGCCGGCCTTGCAACCAGCGAGAATAAGGATTGGGCATCGGTCTTCGCTATTCAAATTCGGAACCTTCGCTACAATTGCGTAGTCGGTCCATCGCCCTTCGTCCGTATCGTGCTTTGTCGGCATCAATGGTCGCCAGTCATCGTATACCGATTTCAAGTAACAGTCACCGTCAGACGTTTGGTTAAATGTGTATCCAAGCTGCCATTCAGACCTGTACTTTTGTACAGACGCATTCACTGCCCTGGAGCGCGGGTTATTGATGGGGCTGCCTATTACTGCGTAGGCGATGGGCTGACCGTAATCGGGAACTCCCTGCGTGGAGGAATGAAATATCTGAATGTTGTTTTGATGGACGACATTCGACGCTGCCAGATGACCAAAAAGATGAGTGAGACAATGGATTTCATCGGCGTGAACTTCGATGTTGTCGACTGAATTGCCGCGTTCTGACACGAATATGGGATATGTCAATTGGCTACGTCGTATGCCTGAAAATAGCTTTAGGGTGAGGTGATAGTGATTGCCGAGGGCCTTGATGAGACTGTGACTTTCAAGCGAAATGTATAGAATGAGGGCTGTGACAATACACAGGGCAGCTAACGTAATAGTGAGGCATATTGAAATATCGATGCTAATTGGGAAACTTGCTGCAGCAACAAAGGCTTTGGTGTTGAGCACGATAATAATGGAAATGTATGTAATAAAGGTCAGAACAGACATCAACAGGAACAGCTTGATCTTGTTTGAAAGATAATTAGCTTTCGGTAATGTGTGCCATTTCGCGTCCTGCCATAATAGAACTATATTATATAAAGCAAGACACAAGCTAAGATAGGTGGTAATATAGATCATTGCTTGATTCATGATTGAGGTCTCCGATCCCGATATGAGGCGTTAGGACTCATTGCCTTGAGAATGGAAGAAGCTAACTATCAGCAAGATAGACAGCTCCCGTCGCTATGCCGTAGTCGATCCCTCTGTGGCCTTCGCCGGAGTGGTCGTACAGGGCGCAAATAGTGAGACGGTTTTCGTTTCCTCCTCTTGAGCTCTTGGGCGTTGACGCGCGTCTTCTCTGTTTCAAGACACAGGCATGGTGAGCTGGCAGTGCTGTTTATGCCGTTCTACCATCGCGGACGCGGCGAAGTCAATGAAATTGTTGCAGGGGAGAGGGGACGCCGTTTGCGGAGGGGGCGCTTTATATCCCTCGACGAATTCCGTGAGTCCGATGATGGCTTCCATTATGCAGGGGGAACTGTGGGAACGTTATCTCCGACTCGTCGACAATGCCCCCTTGCCCCTTTTTCAAAGAGAACCTATGTTTTTTTGTGGCAGACGACGGCTTTATAGAACCGGTCGCTTGCGGGCGCGGGGCATGCGGGGCGTCCCGCCCGTCCCTGTACTGAAGGTTTTGGGCGCACTATCGCCGAGAGAGGAGGACAGCATGAACGCAAAACTCACGGTGCTGCTATTCATCGCCATCTTGATTTCGCCGTGTATTTCCCAGGCGGTCACGACAGAGAACTTCCAAACGAGGACTACGCAGGACCTGGTCAGTCTGTGCGAGAGCCCAACGCCCGACCCCCTTCACAAGGAAGCCGTCAATTTTTGCGAGGGCTACATCGTCGGCGCGTACAGCTTTTGGGATGCAGAACACCCGGACCCCGGGGCGGACCGTTTGGTCTGTCTGCCCAATCCTGCCCCGACGAGGGATACTGCGACTGCCATGTTCGTGCAATGGGCTAAGGCGCATCCACAGTACATGGGCGACAAGCCTGTTGATACATTGTTCAGGTTCGCAGAGGCCGCGTGGCCTTGCAAACGTTAGTCCCCGAAAGGAGAGGTACATGAACAAGATAGCGATCGCCGTTATTCTCATCAGCAGTTTGATGCTCGCTGGATGCGCGGGGATGAGTCAAACCGAGCAACGGACTGCGACGGGGGGCATGGCAGGGGCAGCGGGCGGCGCGGTGATCGGGGCGATTGCCGGCAACACGGCTCTCGGGGCGGCGATCGGCGGCGCGGCCGGCCTGGCGGGGGGCTATCTCTACGGGAAGCATAAAGAGGCCGAAAACGAAGCGTATGAGCGCGGGTATGAGCAGGGCAGCAAACAACAAGGCCAATAGTGCGGCAAACTTACTGTCTTCACCCGCCTCCTATGGCCGGCGGCCGCAATGGAGGCGGTGCATTCCCTCTCTCCTTCTTTAAGACGTCTGCCTGTCCAGCACTTCTCTGACTTTGGCGAGAAGCTGATGTACCTTGATAGGCTTCTGCAGGAAGTCCACGCTCTCTTCCCGAACGCCCTTGTCGATGACGACGTCGCCGGTGTAGCCGCTCATGAATATGGCCTTCACGCCCGGATGCAGAAGCGCGATCTCGTCGAGGACTTCCTTGCCGTTCTTCCCAGGCATAACCACATCCAGCATGACCAGGTCTATTCCGTCTCTGTGTTGGTTATAGACCTTGAGGGCGTCGCGTCCGTCGGCAGCCTCGAGAGGTGCGTATCCCTGATCGGACAGGATTCTTGTTATCATCTTCCTCACCTCGGGGTCGTCTTCGATGACGAGAATAGTCTCCGATCCGCCCTTGATTTCGATCCTTGTTACGACCGGTTTCCGGATTCTGGCGCCGGCAAGGGGGAGGTAGATGTCGAAGGCGGTCCCCTCATGAGGGCGACTGGTCACCTCGATATAGCCGTTGTGCTGTTTTACGATGCCGTAAACGCTCGCAAGCCCGAGGCCCGTGCCTTTGCCCACTTCCTTTGTGGTGAAAAAGGGTTCAAAAATGCGCGCCGTTGTTTTCTCGTCCATGCCGACGCCGGTGTCCGACACGGAAAGGCGCGCGTAAATGCCCGGCCTTCCGAACCCGTGGTTCTTCCTGAACGTCTCGTCGAGGATCGCCTTTTCCGTCCTGATAGTGAAGCGTCCCCCGCCGGGCATGGCGTCGCGCGCATTTGTGGCAAGATTCATGAATACCTGATCGATCTGGGCGACGTCGACGAGGGCCGACATGGCATCGCCGGCAAGCTCCAGTCTCAGCTCGATGTCTTCGGGGAGAAGCCTCTTGAGGAGCTTTGCGGCGTTCGTGACGACCTCGTCCACGCGAAGGTGCTCGAGAGCGATCCTCTGCTTGCGGCTGTAAGCGAGCAGACTTTGGGTGAGCTCGGCCGCCTTTTCGGAGGAAAGCACAATCTGATCTACATAGGGCTTGTTGCGATCGTCGGGGGCGAGATTCATCTGAATGAGGTTGCCGAGACCCATGATGACGCTGAGGATGTTATTGAAATCATGCGCTACTCCCCCGGCGAGGACGCCCACTGCCTCCATCTTTTGAGCCTGGAGGAGTTGTCCCTCGAGCTTCTTCCTTTCGGTGACGTCCTGAACGACGCCGAAGACCGTATTTCTCCGGGGGTCGTATTCGGCGACGGACCGCACGTCCACAACGTCGCCGTTGTCCGCCCGGCGTATCTTGAACTCCACGTCATAGGGGGCATTTTCGTGAATGAGGGCATCCAGGGCATCGTCGAGCATCTGACGATACTCGGGAAGGAGACTGGCTTGCACCTTGGAAAAAGCCTCGGAGGCGGGGAAGCCTCCTATTCGGCACGCTCCCAAAGACGCCTGCAGCACTCCCGTGGAGAGATCGAGCTCCCAGTTGCCTGTTTTTGATGCCCGTTCGGCTCTTGTCAGCCGGGCGACGGCGGAGGCCAAAGCCTCCTGCGCCGCCTTCCGTTCCGTAATGTCCCGGACGATGCTGATAACGGCCCGCCTGCCGCCAATGGCCGCGCGGCGCACGTTCGTCGAGACTTCTACCGGAAAAGTCGTGCCGTCCTTGCGTCGATGGACGGCTTCGAACAGTGTGCCCCGCTCAAGGGATTCGCGCAACTGATCCCGCGCCAGGCCGACGGTTCCGTCGGCGCGCAGATCTTTGATCGTCAGTCCCAACAACTCCGCGCGGCTGTAGCCATGGACTTCTTCCGCAGCGGCGTTGGCCTCGACGATGGTTCCTTCGTCGCCTGCCGTGAAGAGAATGGCGTCCCGGGTGTGGTCGGACAAGAGCTCGTAGCGTTTCTGCGCCTCTTCGGCCAGCTTTCTGCCCGTAATGTCGGAGCAGTAGGCAAGGGAAAATCCGTCCCCGGCCATGACGATATGGAGAGAACCCCATAGAGACGAACCGTCTCGCGTTCGAAATCGCCGCTCCGCTTCCAGGCGCCCCGTTTTCTTTAAGGTCTCGAATTGACGGAGGATTTCCTGGCGGTCCTCCGGCGGATGCAGCTCCCATGTGTGCATGCTCAAGAGGTCGGCTTCGTCAAAGCCCAGGAAGTCGACGGTAGAACGGTTGACATCGACGATTCGACCTTCCGGATCCGACACGAAAACGGCGAGCGGGGAGTTTTCGACGTAAGAGCGGAACTTCGCCTCGCTCTTTCGCAGGGCTTCCTCGGTCATTTTTCGCTCGGTGATGTCCTGATTGACCCCCACGGTCCTGATTATGCGCCCTTCAGGGTCCGTTATTTGCCTCCTTCGGGCAACCATGTGCATCACCTCGCCGTCCCCGCGAATGACCCGGTGCTCGTATTGACGGAAAGGGCTTCCTCTGCTTTTCTGGATCCTCCGGAGCAGCTCGGCCGCATCGTCGGGGTGCACGAACCTCCTTATGTACTCGTCCCTCGCCATCCGATAGCCCCCCTCGCTCTCGGCCGTTGTGCCGTAGAGCGCGTAGAAGGCGTCGTTGAAGATGTATTCATCCGATGCCGCGTCGTGTTCCCAATAGGCTATCCGCGCAAGCTCGACAGCTTCGGCAAGGTGCAGCCTGCTTGTGTAAAGGTCTTCTTCCGCCCGTTTCCGGTCCGTGACGTCCTCCAGGAATCCCTCGTAGAAGCGAACTCCTCCGTTTTCATCCCGCACCGCCCGTCCATTCAGGGAGACCCAACGCAGGTCCCCGTTCTTTCTCTTAATCCTGGTCTCGAACTTCTCAACGAAACTCTGTTCATCGATGGGCGTTCGAAACTTCTTTCGATCGTCGCCGTGCGCGTAAAGTTGCATCGCCACGTCCTTCACGGACTCAATGAGTTGCTTCGCCGACTCATAGCCGCATATCCGGGCCAGGGCCGGGTTGGCGCTCAGGAATCGACCTTCGGGAGTGGTTTGAAAAACGCCCTCGACGGCGTTGTCGAAGATGGAGCGGTACTTCTCCTCGCTCGCTTTCGCCTCGCTTATGGTCTTCTCAAGGTGCAACAGCACGATGCTCACCGCGGAGACAAACCCGAGAAGTGCACCGAGGATATAGCCGTAGGGCGCTATCCACCTCACGGGGCGGAGCCATGGATTATCGGCCTTGTGGAGGCCCCAAAGGATGAACGCCCAACCAGCCGTCAAGCCCGCCCGTCCGGTGGATTCCCGGAACCTCAGGAAAGCGGCGCCGGTCGCGATGCTGATGAGCGCCGACGCCAGGAATGTCGGAACAGTCGTCCACAGCGGAGAAGAACCGAAAAAGACGTTCAGGACGATCCAGATGCTTGTTCCGGCGAAGAGGGCAGGCCAGAGGACGTTGAGCTTTCTTCTTGAAAAAAGACAGGCGCCCCAGAGCAGAAAGGCCGCGGACCAAATGACGCTCAGTTGGTTCAGGGTGAAGAGTATTTTATGGTTTTTCCCCAGGACTGCGAGTATCTCAAAAATGGACCTGGCCGAATAAAGCAACCAGCCAGCGAACCAGAGGGCAAGATACTTTTGACGCACCTGAAGATAAAGGTTGAGGTGGACGAAGACGAGTATGAGAGAGCCCGTAAGGCCAATGAACAGGACGGGCGTCAGCCAGTCCATTGATGTCCCTCCTTGGCTGCGACGTCCGCAGCCGCAATGGTTGCTGCGGCTGCTTCTCGAACTGGACTATACCACCGGGAGCACAGACTCGTCAAAACCAATTTCGCCTCCTCTCCGCCGGTCCGTTTCTGCGGGCCAAAACCCGACGCAGGTACCGGTTAATTTGTTGTGGTTTTCAGCACCGTCATGGTAAAATTTGCCCATGCCGGCACTTGCTCAAGACGGGGGGCCAGGGATAGAATACGAGATCGAAGAAAAAATCTCGACTTTCAAGAAGTGCAAGAGCTTCTCCCATATGCACACAGGCGCCCTGATGGAACTGGCTTCCCATGCGACTCCATGGGGATTCAGGAAAGGCGAGATCGTTTTCCGCGAAGGAGATGCTTCCGTCTTTTTCTACGTTATACGAAAGGGACGAGTCAAGTGTTTGAAGGAAGCCCCTTCGGGCAAGCAGTTCATCATATCCGTCAACAGCAACTTCGAAACCCTCAACGCCGCGGTATTGTTCAACCAAAATCCCCATTCCTTCACCGCAAAAGCAATGGAGGACACGGTGCTGTTCAGGGCTGACGGGGACTTCTACGTCTCCTGGGCCCAGAGACATCCGTCCCATGTCCTGCAGATCGTGGACATGATGGAACAGGCGCTTCGCACCTGCTACGACAGGCTCATCGATGCGGTCGGGGAACGAGTGGAACAGAGGATGTGCCACGTGCTCAACCTGTTGTGCGGCAAATTCGGCGCGAGCCTGAACTTCACCTGCGAAGAGATCGCCGAGCTTTCGGGAACAACCACGGAAACCGCGATAAGAATCCTCGCCAAGCTGAAGACCACCCAGGTCCTCGGCTCCATAAGGGGCAAGATCCACGTGCTGGACCCGGCCGAACTGAAAAGGTTGAGCCGGGGACGTCTCTATGCTCCGGGACGCATCTGATACCTCTTCCGCCGGCCGCAAAGGTCCCCTCCGTTTATGATCCATATCATATATGCCTGCCTGACTTATGATTTGGATCATAAGCCTTTTTTTTCGGACCCCCTATAATTCCGGCAAGAAGCATGACCGAGCAGAATAAAACGGAGGTGCGGGAAGATGCCAAAGGAATTTGAGGGGAAGGTCGCTCTGGTTACGGGCGCGGGCTCGGGAATAGGCAGGGCGTCGGCGAAACTCTTTGCGGCGTTGGGCGCCAAGGTGGCGGTGTCGGACATCGACGCAGGGGCGGGCGAAGAGACGGTTGAGCTGATCAGACGGGCCGGCGGCGAGGCGACGTTCACCAGGGTAGATATCTCGAAAACCGAGGAAGTGCAGGCCTACATCAACAAAATCGCGGAGACCTGGGGCAAGCTGGACTATGCGCACAACAACGCGGGCCAGGGCAAAAACGTTGCCGTCAAAACGGGGGATTTTCCCGACGAGGATTGGGATTTTGAGCTCGGCATCAATCTGAAGGGCACGTTCTTCTGCATGAAGTATGAAATCAGGCAGTTTCTGAAACAGGGATATGGAGCCATCGTCAATACCGCATCTATCTCGGGGCTCTCCGGGCACCCCGCGAGTCCCGCTTATGTGGCAAGCAAATTCGGCGTTGTCGGGCTTACAAAAACGGCCGGTCTGGAGTACGCGACGAATAATATCCGCATCAATTGCGTCTGTCCCGGTCCCACCTATTCGGGAATGTTCGACAGGGTGGCGACTATTATTCCCAACGCCGAGGAAGGGGCCAAGGCGATGGTGCCGATGCGACGGATCGGCAAGCCGGAAGAAGTGGCGGAAGCGGTCGTCTGGCTGTGCTCCGATAAAGCATCATTCGTTACCGCCACGCCTTTGTCCGTAGACGGCGGCGAAGCAGCTTATTGAAAAGCGTCGAAGGCGTGGGCTGACCGGGGAAGAAACGTAGGGGAACGAAGCGCGACGTGCTTCCGTTGCGTCGTAAAAAACATCAAGGGGGGAATATGAGAAGCGCCGAATCGAAAGCATCCTGGACAAGTTTGGTTGTATCGACGGTTTTGCTCACGCTCGTTGCGCTCTGCATCGCCTGGCCCGCAGCGGCTCAAACGACGAACACCCTAAGGATAGGCCTTATCGCTTCAGTGACGGGCCCCATGGCGCCCGGCTTCAAGTCCATGGTCGAAGCGGCCAAGCCGGCCGCTGAGTTCATGAACCAGCGGGGCGGCATTACCGTCAACGGGCAGAAATACAAGATCGAGGTGGTGACGGAAGACGACCAATCCACGCCTTCAGGGGCGGTGGGCGCTGCCAATAAGCTCATGCAGACCGGAATCAAGATCATGATGCCTCCCATGTTCATGCCCAGCAACATGGCTATCGCTCCTATGTGCGAGGGGGCGAAAATCCTCAGGATAAAAGCCCTGGGCGCGGGAAAGGAAGAGGTGAACCCGAGCCTCAAGTACAGCTTCTATATCACCACCGGCGTGCACGGCATCCCTGCCGGATACGATTATCTAAAGAAGAGCTATCCCAAGGCGAAGAAGATCGCTATCGTGACTCCCGACGACCCGGGAGGGAAGACCTACAGGGAGCTTATTCAGAAGGAGGTCCCGGCCAGGGGGTTGGAGATAGTCTTCCATGAGGCATTCAATCCGGGCAGCGAGGACTTCTATCCGATCCTCACCAAGGCGCTTGCCGCGAAGCCCGACGCTATCGACATGATCTTTGGCATAGAGCCGTGGACCGCGGGCATACTCAACCAATCCCGCGAGCTTGGGTTCACCGGCCCTGTCTTCGCGTCCTGGTTGTATGGCGACGTCAATCGGGTTGCAGGAATGCTGACGCCGAAATACGCGTACGATACCTTTGAGGTTGGGCCCGACGTGCTGAGTCCCAAGATGCCGCCTATGCTGAAGGAATACCGCGCCGCTCTCGAGCGCCAGAGTAAAGGGGTCATGGATATGAATCAGGCCATCCCCCTGGACGCCCTCTACGTGATCCAGCAAGCCATTGAAAAAGCCCAGAGCTTTGATACGACAAAAATAGCAACGACCCTCGAAGGAATGACCAGCATCGACACCGTATATGGAAAGGGCAGGGTGGCGGGGCAAGACTTCTTCGGGACCAATCACGTGGTGCGGAGGGCCTTCCCGGTTTCGCGGATCATGAACGGCAAGGTGGAGTGCGAGTTTTCGAGGACGGACTGACGGGTCCGGCCGAGGAAGTCCGGCGGACTGATTGCGATGTGTTTTCGCGGAACAAGGAGGAGCGATGGGGAAGATGAAGATGTGGATAGGAGGCAACTGGGTAGATGCCGATTCGGGCAGGACCTTTCCGGTCTTCAATCCCAGCACGGGGGAAGAGATCGGGCAGGCGCCCTTGGGCGGCCCTTCGGACGTCGACAAAGCAGTGAAGGCCGCCCGCAAGGCATTTCCGATCTGGTCCAGGACGGTGCAGGCAGAGCGTTCCAAAGCGGTGGGCAAGCTCGCCCTCCTCATGCGCGAGAGGGCGGAAGAGATTGCCCGACTGGAAATGCTCGAACACGGCTCGCCTTACGACAACGCGACGTTCATGGCGGAGTGGTCGACGCAGTTGGTGGAATTTGCCGCACAGGCGAGCCGGGCCGTAATGGGCAGCGTCGTTCCGGCCATGACGAACGCCGTGACCTACCTGAAACGGGAGCCGGTCGGCGTTTGCGGGCTTATCACGCCGTGGAACGCGCCTGTCATGATGATCGCGGCGAAGGTCGCGCCGGCTCTGGCCATGGGAAATACCTGCATCATCAAGCCTCCGAGCATCAACTCCCTCATCGGTCTCATGTTTGCTGAAATGCTGGAAAGGCTCGATTTGCCTGCCGGCACGGTGAATATTGTGACGGGGCCCGGCTCAACCGTCGGCCGGGCCCTGGCGGCCCACCCGGGCGTCGACCTCATAGGCTTCACCGGGAGCACCGAGACGGGTAGAGAGATCATGAGCGCGGCGAGTGCCGGCATAAAGCGGACGATTGTGGAGCTGGGCGGAAAAAACCCCTTTGTCGTCCTGAAAGATGCTGACGTGGACGCCGCCGTTGACTGCGGCGTCCACGGCCTTTACCACAACAGCGGCATGTCCTGCGCCTCGCCGGGTCGGTTCTACGTTCATGAAGACATTTACGACGAATTCGTGGAGAAGTTCATTGGCAAGAGCAAAGAGTTCGTTCTCGGGCGCCCCTCAGACAAGAAGGCCGCCCTGGGACCCATGGCAAGCGCGGAGCAGCGCGACAGGGTTGAGGCGTATATCCGGTTAGGAGTGGAGGAGGGGGCAACCCTCCGTTTAGGCGGCGTGAGGCCGACGGAGCCGCCCCTCGACAAAGGTTATTTCGTCGCCCCGACCGTTTTCACGGAGGTGACGCAGAACATGAGAATTGCCCGGGAGGAGATCTTCGGTCCCGTGGGTTGCTTCATCCGGTTCTCCTCCGAAACCGAAGCGCTGGAGCTGGCGAACGACAGCAACTACGGGCTCTGCGGCTGTGTCTGGACGAAAGACATGGCAAAGGGGATGCGCTTCGTCAATGACCTGAGGGCCGGCGTGGTATGGGTGAACCAGTACATGATCATGACCGCCGAATTGCCGTGGGGCGGAGTGAAAGAAAGCGGCATGGGCAAAGAGGGCTCCATGGCGGGGATCGAGGAGTTTACGGTGCTCAAGCTCGTGTGTCTTGAAATATGAGGGGAGCCTCTCCGCTCGAGTCTTGATTTTTGTCCTTGAACCGGGGGCAATTATGCTATACTAGAGAAAATATACCCGGCGTAAGGAACCATGAGCGAGATTAGAGAGCCTGCAGTAAGCGGCACCTTTTACCCGAGCAATCCGGACGCTCTCAAAGCGGACATCGAAGAGTATTTCGGGAAAGTCCCTTCTTTAAACCTATCGGGCGAAATCAGCGGTCTCGTGGCGCCCCACGCGGGCTACATGTATTCCGGGCAGACAGCGGCATACGCCTATAAAGCCTTGTCCGGACGGCAATATGACACGGTGGTTATCCTTGCCCCAAGCCACCAGTCTCTCTTTCTGGGCGCTGCCGTTCAGGCGGACGGCGGGTACAAGACGCCCCTCGGGCTGGTCGAGATCGACGAGAGCCTTGTTCGGGAGCTGACCCGCAACGAGAATATGGTTCACGTCGACCCGAAGATACACCGGAGGGAGCACGCGATAGAGGTTCAGATCCCTTTTCTCCAGTATGTCTTGCACGACTTTAAGATAGTCCCGATGATCCTGGGAACCAGCCAGGATGCGCAAAGTTCTCTGGAGATCGGCGACTACGTTTACGAAACGATCAAAGAGAGGGGCGGGCGCTGCCTCATCGCGGCCAGTTCCGACCTCTCTCACTATTATCCTTACGGCTACGCTGCTCAACTGGACAAGGCAGGGATCGATCTTTTGGAAAAGTTCGACATAGACGGCATATCGAAGGCGCTGTCGACGGGGTCTTATGAAGCATGCGGCGCAGGCGCCATACTCGCGACGATGCGGGCGTGCAAGAAGCTGGGGGCGTCCCGGTGCAAGGTGCTCCATTACGCCAATTCCGGCGACGTCACCGGCGACCGGGATAGCGTCGTCGGCTACGTTTCCTGTTTGTTTTACGGAGGAACGTGATCCTTGCCCGCCGTTGGCGCTGAAACAGCGCTTCACTTTTCCGACGAGGAAAGGCGTGCTTTGAAAGAGCTTGCGCGGGTTTCCATAGAGAAGGCGCTCCTCGGCAAAGAGGGGCGGCTCCCGGAAATTCCACGCACGCTGAAGAAAAAGATGGGCGCATTTGTCTGTCTTAAGACGAAGGGCGCCCTAAAGGGTTGCATCGGTTACGTGCGGGGCGAAATGCCGCTGGATGAGACGGTGAGCCGGATGGCCGTCGAGGCGGCCTTTCATGACCCCCGGTTTGCGCCGCTTGACGCACAAGAGTGGGAAGATACGGAGATCGAGATATCCGTTCTGACCCCCATGCGAAAGGTACGCGACGTCGGTGAAATCCAGGTGGGCATCCATGGGCTGTACATCGAAAGCGGTTCCTTCTCCGGTCTGCTCCTGCCGCAAGTTGCGACAGAGAACGGATGGGACAGAAACACCTTTCTCAGATACACGTGCATGAAAGCGGGTTTACCCGGGGATGCCTGGCAGTCAAAGAAGACTGATATATACGTTTTTTCGGCTGATGTCTTCTAGAAATGCGCTTCCGATGAGAAGGAGCAAACAGTTATGATCAATAAAAAGATGTCGATTGAAGAAGTGGTGAGGAGGCATCCCGAAAGCATCGTGATCTTTGAAAGACACGGTCTCGGCTGCGTCGGCTGTCAGGCTGCCCTGTTCGAGAGCATCGAGCAGGGAGCGGAAGTCCACGGCATTAACGCGGACGCCCTCGTTGAAGATCTAAACAAGGAGGTCGGCAGCGGCGCCAACGCCGGTTAAAGGGCGAAAAGCCCAGATCAGGCCAGCGATTCACCCCGCGCCTTTTCCCGTCTGAAGAAATCGCCCCTTTAATTGCCAATTTGGGATCAACTTATGGAGAAAATATGCACGGTAATTCTTGCCGCTGGGGCCTCAAAACGGCTCGGTTTCAATAAGCTGTGCATGACAGTGAACGGAGAGGCTGTCGTAAGGAGGACGGTACGGTTGTTCCTTGAAGCAGGAGCGGGGAAAGTTGTTGTGGTGACAGGGTTTGAAAAAGATAGGGTTAAAAGCGTGCTTGACGGGCTTCCCGTGATGTTTGCCCATAATGAACACCATGAAGATGGCATGTCGGCCTCGATCAAGGCTGCACTGCCCCTGATACGCCATGCAGATGTCGTCCTGTTTCATCTCGGCGACAAGCCCTTCATTGAGGCCGCGACTATAGCCCGTGTAATGGCCGCCCATGAAGCCGGAGAAGGCTCGATCGTCGTTCCCGTGCACGAGGGAGTAAAAGGTCACCCGGTGCTCCTGGACATGCGGAAGCACTTCGGGGAGATTTGCGGCATCGCCGGCGAATGGGGCCTGCGGGACGTCATTGCCGCCGCGGGCGACGAAGTTTGTTGCGTAGAGGGAGGCGAAGGCAGTCTTTTGGACCTGGATACGACTGAGGATATCGCATGCTTGAAAGGAAGGGGGTATACGATTGAAAAAGGTTAGAGTGGAGGAGGCGGTGGGCCTCGTTCTTGCGCACGACATCACCGAGGTTATACCGGGGCAGAGCAAGGATGTCGCTTTCCGGCGCGGGAGAGTTATAGAGAAGGGAGACGTGGAACGTCTGCTGGATTTAGGGAAAAGCCATATTTACGCAACCGACGGTTTCGAGGCGGAGATCCACGAGGATGAAGCGGGCACGCGCATCGCCACGGCAGCCCTGGACGGCAACACACAGTTGTCTCCCGCCAAAGAAGGAAGGATCAACATTGTCAGCAAGATCGACGGCCTTGTGACGGTCGACCGGCGGCGCCTGGCAGAGATGAACAGGATCAAGGACGTGCTTTTCACCACCGTTCCTGACAAGTATCCCGTGAAATCGGGCAATATCATCGCGGCAACGAGGATCGTGCCCCTCTATATTGCGGAACGCCTGCTGCAACGGGCGGAAGCCGTGGCCGGCCAGGGCATCGTCAGAGTTTTGCCCTTTGCTCCGATGACCGTCGGCCTTGTGGTGACGGGGACGGAGGTGGCGACGGGCAGAATAAAGGATGCGTCGGGGCGGGTCGAAGCAAAGCTGAGCGGATATGGTCTGGAGGTGAAGGGAAAAAGGATTGTCGCCGACGAGGTTGACCTGATCAGGGACTCAATCCTGGAGTTGATCGCCGCGGGCAGCCAGCTCATCGTGACGACCAGCGGTCTCTCCGTCGATCCGGACGATCTGACCAGGGAAGGCGTGGAAGCGACGGGGGCCCGGCTCATCTCTTACGGCGCGCCCGTATTTCCCGGCGCCATGTTCCTGGTCGCCAAGCTGAAGGGGACCTACATTCTCGGCGCCCCGGCTTGCGTTTATTTCAACACCCATACCATGCTCGACATCCTGTTGCCGCGGATCATGGCAGGCTTTCAGGTGACCGCAGCGGACGTGCGGAAGCTGGCCTTGGGCGGACTTTGCCTGCACTGCGATGTGTGCCGCTACCCGACCTGCTTTTTCGGGAAAGGGGCATAGCGTGAAAGCCCTCACTGTTGCGATTTTGGGCGCGGGGGAAATGGCCTCGGGGATTGCTCATCGCCTTTTTTCCTCCGGCGTCGTTCGCGTTGCCATGTCTGAAATACCCGAACCACTCGCTGTGCGCAGGCTCGTCTCTTTTTCCGAGGCTGTCCATACGGGCGCCGTGGAGGTGGAGGAGGTAAAGGCCGAGCTGGCCCGTGATCTGGCCTCGCTTCCGGCAATCTGGGGCCGGAATGCAATAGCCGTGATGGTGGACGAGGGCGCCGCCTTTCTGAAGGCTATCGACCCCGACGTGCTCATTGATGCCACCATGATCAAGAAACCTAAGGGCTCCGTCAGGAGGCTCGCGCCGAAAGCGGGGCTGGTCATAGGAGTGGGTCCGGGATTCACCGCCCCCGAAGAGGTGGATGCCGTCATCGAGAGCAACAGGGGGCACGACATAGGAAGGGTGATTTACGCGGGGCAGGCGGAGACCTACACGGGGACGCCCGGCACAGTTATGGGCGAGTCGGCGTCGAGGGTGCTTCGGGCGCCTCATGCCGGTATTGCTCGACCGATCCGGCAGATAGGAGACATGATAAAGAAGGGCGAAGTCGCCCTCTATGTGGGCGAAACTCCGGTCGAGGCAGGCATTGACGGCGTGGTGCGCGGCATGATCAGACCCATGGCGGTGCGGGACCGCGAGAAGGTAGGGGATGTCGATCCGAGCGGCGACGCGCGACATTGCTCCACCATATCAGATAAAGCGCACGCCATAGCGGGCGGAGTGCTGGAAGCGGTTTTGCATCGGTTTAACGTTTGAGGAGGCGCAAAAGTGGATATTTACGAAGCCGTTGCGGATTATCTGTCGAGGGGGAGGAGCGGCGCTATTGCCACCATCATAAGAAAGACGGGCGCTGCTCCCAGGGAAGCGGGAGCGAAGATGTTCATCGGGGATGACGGCCGCTTTTTCGGGACCGTCGGGGGCGGCTGCGTTGAGGCGGAAGTGTGGCAGGCGGCGAAAGAAGTCGCGAAAAAGGGAAGGGTGAAACTGCTGCACTATACGTTGAACAATCACCTCGCCGAGGATGAAGGGATGATCTGCGGAGGAAACGTCGATATTTTCCTCGAACCGGTGCTGGAGCGCTGCAAAAACGTCTACGCGGAAGCAAGAGACCTTGAAAAGAAGGGAAAAGATGCTTTAATTGTCACCAGGTTCTCAGAGACAGCATTCTCGAAAGCACTCGTGGAGGAGGACGGCGCCGTTACGGGCGACGACCCCGGAGAAGAGGTAAGAGCGCGTCTCGAGTCATATCTGAAGGAACGGGGATTGATCGTCGGCGAGGGGATCATTGTCGAGCCGACAATCCCGTCTTCTCTGCTTTATGTGTTCGGCGCCGGTCACATCTCGCAATACCTGTCGAAGGCAGCGGCAATGATCGATTTCAATGTGGTTGTGGTGGATGATCGAGCTGATTTCGCCAACGCCGAAAAATTCCCGGAGGCATGCCAAATAATCGTGGACGACTTCGCCCGCGCGGTAGACGGCTTGAGCTTCTTCGGAAGCGAATACGTAGCGATAGTGACGCGGGGACACAAGCACGACGCCGTTGTCCTCGAAGAGGTGCTGAAGAAACCCGTTCGTTACGTAGGCATGATCGGAAGCAGGAGAAAAAGCGCGCTCATCTTTGACCACCTGAGACGAAAAGGCGTGGACGAACAGACCCTGAAGTCTGTCTATGCGCCGATAGGCGTTGCTATCAACGCCCAGACGCCGCAGGAAATCGCCATCAGCATAGTGGCGCAACTCATCGCGGTGAAACGAAAGGCCTGACTTTTTGCTTGAAGAAACCTTTCTCGAAGACGGAAAGGGTCCGGCAAGAGAGCAAGAAGAGGAAGTTCTGCCTTTCGATCCGCTCAAGAAATATCTCTCCGAAGTTTCTCGATATCAGGTTCTCAGTCGCGAGGAAGAGCGCGAAATCGCCGAGAAGATGCACCGATTCAAGGATAGCGGCTCGGCGCACAAGCTCGTGGTGTCCAACCTCAAACTGGTTGTCAAGATAGCGCTCGAATACTACAATTCCTATCTCAACATACTCGATCTGATTCAGGAAGGGAACGTCGGGCTCGTGCATGCGGTAAAGAAATACAATCCCTACAAAGGAACCCGCTTTTCCACGTACGCCTCCTTCTGGATAAGGGCATACATACTAAAGCACATCATGGACTCCTGGAGCATCGTCAAGGTCGGCACCACCCAGGGCCAAAGGAAGCTCTTCTACAGGCTCAACAAGGAAAAGAAGCGGCTTGAGGAAGCCGGCATTTTCCCGGCGCCGCCCGCTATCGCGGACAGTCTGGACGTGAAGGTGGCCGAGGTCGAAGAAATGGAGAAGCGCCTCTCCTACCCGGACGTTTCCCTGGAGATCCCTCTGTACGATCACGGGGAGGAGACGTTTGCCGACCTGGTAAAGTCCGGCGACAATATAGAGGACGAGGTGGCGAGCAGGGAAAAGAAGGAGATACTCGAGCGGAAAGTAGCCGAGTTCCGACAGACGCTCAACGACAAGGAACTCTTCATCTTCAACCACCGCACTATGGCGGAGGAGCCGACCACCTTGCAGCAGATCGGACTTCGGTTTCGCATCTCCAGGGAAAGAGTGCGTCAGATAGAGCACAAAGTACTGAAGAAGTTCAGCGATTCCTTCCAAACCGAGCTGCGTCAGCTCGATCTATGAACCCTTCTATCCGCCATCGCTTCTTTCTTGTTTGACTTGCCCAGAGGCATAGTGTATATTCGCTTCATGCGTTGTTTGATCTTAAACACAGCGAGGCATGTGATGATTCCATCTTCCCGGTGAGGGGCCTTTATCGGCCCTGTAAGGCCTAGGTTAGGCCTTCGATCCAAAGGGAAGGAGCGGAATCGTACGCGTCGCGTTGTCGTTCCCGCCTGATCTTTTCGGTTCCCTCCTTTCCACGACAATTGTGTTGTTGTTCGTCCGAACGGCGATCCTTCCCACTACTCTGGATCCCGTCCGAACCGGTCTCCGGCCTGATCCGTTTCCGGCCGGATTGGCATTCGCCGGCAGTTGCGCCGGATAAACCGCCACGAACGAAGGAGGGCAACGATGGCAGTCGATTTTTCGAAGAAGGACAAGTTTACGCCGTTGGAGCGCATAGGGAGGCTCATTGCCGGCGAACCGGTCGACAGGGTTGCGGTCATCCCCTTCGCCCTGAGTTTTAGCGCGAGGCTCGCCGGGATCGACAGGGGAACATACTACCGGGAACCGGAGCGGGCTTTCGAAGCGGGTCTCGCCTGCATGAAGGCCTACCCCTGGACGAACGCCAGTCCCACTTATGCCTGGGCTGATATGGGCGCATGGGAATTCGGGGGGCAAATCGTCTGGCCCGACAACGGTGAATCGGCGGCGCCCCGGTCTTTCGGGCCCGTTATCACGCGACCCGAGGAAGTCGATGCGCTTCCCGATCCCGACCCGAAGACGGCGGGTATGATGCCCCTTGTCAACCGCTTCAATGTGGTGAGCCGTCAGCATGGTTTTCCTGCCTCGCTCCCGAACGGAACGCCGACGAACCATTCCATGGGGATAGCGGGCGACGCGAGCTTTCTGCGCTGGATGGTGCGCGAACCCGAGGCAGTTCACAAACTCCAACGCAAGGTGACTGACTTTTTGCTGAAGGCGGCGGAGATGACGATATCTACGTACGGCGCCGAAAACTGCGGCGCCTTGTGCGCGCTGCCCATGGACTCGAACCTGCTTATGTCGCCCAAAGCGTTCGAAAAGTTCGTCAAGCCTTACGTCAGAGAACTTCTCGGCTATTTTGGGAAGAGCGGAGTGAAAAGCCTGCTGGTCCACCTGTGCGGGGACCACGCCGGGAATCTCGTGCACTGGAAGGAGATGCCGCTACCGCCAAGGACCATCTTCTCCATAGGTCATGAGATGGATCTGGAGGCGACTGGCCGCGCCATCGGCAAGGAGCACATCCTCGGAGGCAACATAAGCACCACGATCCTCCAGTCAGGTTCGCCCGAAGAAGTTTACGCCGACACCGTGCGCTGTCTCAAGGGGGGCATGGGGCACGAGGGCGGATATATCCTGATGCCTGCCTGCGAGCTTCCGCCCAACACGCCTTTTGAAAACATGGAAGCTGTGGCGCAGGCCGTTTACGAGCAGGGATACTATTAAAGCCGCAGTCCACTTCGAAGGAGGAATCGCGATGCGAGATAAAGAAGAGCTTTTTCAGGGATTGTCCAATGCAATCGTTGCCATGGATGAAGATGAGGCAGTCCGGTTGACCGAAGCAGTTATCGACAACCGGATCGATCCGTATGAAGCGATAGAGAAGGGGCTGTCTCACGGCATGGAACGGGTGGGCCGCCTCTTCGAGGAACAGGAGTATTTCGTCCCGGAGCTCCTGATCTGTTCCGACGCCATGTACGCCGGTCTCGAGGTGTTGAAGCCCCACATTACAACTGCGCAAACGGACAGGAAACACAAAGTGGTTATTGGCGTCATCGAAGGCGACACCCACGACATCGGAAAGAACCTCGTGAAGATCATGCTGGAGGCGTCGCGTTTCGATGTTTTCGACCTGGGCCGGGATGTTCCGGCTGTCCGGTTTCTTGAAAAGGCGAAAGAGGTCGAAGCGGACATCATCGCCATTTCGACGCTCATGACCACGACGATGAACGACATGGAAAGAGTCATTAAGTTGCTCGAAGAAGACGGCGCGAGGGGGAGGTTCCGGGTAATGGTGGGAGGGGGGCCGATTTCCAAGCGGTTCGCGGACCGCATCGGCGCCGATGGCTACGCGGCCAACGCCGGCGCCGCGGCAAAGCTCGCGCAGGGGCTTTTGTGCGCCAGTCCTTGACGGCTTGCTCAATGCTCAGTTGCGGAGGAGAAACGTGTCTTAAGTTTTAGGGAAGCTGCGAAAAGGGAAGGGAGGCGCGGCCATGAGTCCCAAAGAACGTTTGGCAGCGGTATTGCGCGGCAGGAACGTCGACCGTCCGCCGGTCATTTGCCCGGGCGGCATGATGAATGCGGCCGTGGTTGAAACGATGGGCCAGGTTTATCGATTGCCCGAAGCCCATGACAGCGGGGAGCTCATGGCGGGGCTTGCAGCAGAGGTCTGCAAGAGGACGGGCTTCGAGAATATCGGTCTGCCCTTTTGCATGACCGTCGAGGCCGAGATGATGGGGAGCCGGATCGACAGAGGCAGTCTTTCCTGCGAGCCGAAGATAGAGAAAGAGGCATATGCATCCCTCGACGACGTCCCTTCATTCGATATGCGGCGACTTCTGGGAACGGGAAGAGCCTGGCATGTTCTGGAGGCCGTAGGCCGCGTCTCGAAGTCGAACCCATCCCTGCCAGTCACCGGCGTTGTCACGGGTCCCGTGAGCGCTGCGGCATCGATTGTCGACCCGACGACATTCTTTAAGGAGCTGCGGAAGAACCGGAACAGGGCGCACCAGATCGTCGACCGCATGGCAGATTTGATCGTCGCCTTCGCAAGAATGATGCTCGAAGCGGGGGCGAGCGCGATCACCGTGGCCGACCCGAGCGTCTCGGGCGAGATACTGGGGCCGACCCTTTTCGAAGAATACGCGATACCCTATCTCAACAAGGTCGCCGACGGCGTCAAGGCCGCCGGCGGACCAGTTATCGTGCATATTTGCGGAGACATGAGGAGCGTGAAGAGCAGCCTCGGCACGCTCAGGGCGGATGGGTTGAGCCTGGATTCTGTCATGAACCTTCCGGCTATCAAGAGGCAATTTCCGTCCATTACGACCGTGGGGAATGTGTCCACCCAGTTGCTCAGTGGAGGTTCGACGGAGAAGATACGCAGGACCGCAGCGCGACTCGTCCGGGAAGGGGTGGATGTCATCGCCCCGGCGTGCGGCCTCGACGCGCGCACCTCCCTGGAATCGATTCGCGCGCTCACGGACGGCGTCAGGGAACGTGCGCCGTGATTACAAGTACCTTCGCAGACACCGGGGGGCGTAGTGGCGGCGGTCATTGTAGATCGCGCCGACAACTTTGCCTCCCTCCCGGCTGATTCTCTCTTTCAGATTGACGGCCTCCGGGCACCGGGTCTTCTCCGCCCTTACTACCAGAACCACTCCGTCGGTCCTGCTCAGGAGTGAAAAGCCCATGGGCGAGATTGAAACCGGCGGAGCATCGACGAGGATAAGAGTAAAACGCTCTCTCAGCAGCTTCCACGAACCTTCATCGTGAGCCATGTCGTAGAGGGCGACGACGGGGTCGCAGTTCGGAGAAAAGGAGCCAAAGGTGAAACCTTCGCGCTCTGTCTCGCAAAATGCTTTATTCTCAGCCGGCGCCGCGAGAACCGGCGTTTCCAGGTGAGAGAGGATCGTGCGATCTGTCTCCC
This sequence comes from uncultured delta proteobacterium, assembly GCA_963816715.1. GTDB lineage: Bacteria > Desulfobacterota > Syntrophorhabdia > Syntrophorhabdales > WCHB1-27 > BOG-1155. The sequence goes on along the minus strand of CAWFMJ010000033.1, from coordinate 196,094 downwards.
CATCGGCTAGGGAATTGTGAAAGTCAAGATCGAGAAGAAGCACCGTCTCCTCCAGTCTCGAAGCCGCGGCGGCGGCAAGCTCGTGCGTTATGGTCGAGCAGCCTTCTCCCGGCTGCGTTCCGATGAATTGCACCACCCGACTTGTTTTCTTACCCAAAGCCGCGTTAATTGCCCCATAGAGGCTCATTATCTCAAGGTCGTCGTTACGGGTTGGGGGCCCGAAAGGTCGGATCACCGACGTTTTCGCATTTTCCAGTTTTTCCCGCTCCCGGCTGGCATTCTCCAGTGCTTCATAGAGTTTGCTCATTTCTGGGCCTCCATCGATGCGGACGCGACCTCAGGAAAATAGACTCGCTGTCCTTGGTAAATGTAACTCGGGTTCTTGATGCTGGGGTTATTTCTCAGCACCAGATTGATGAGCGAGCCGATCTGCCTTGCGTCTCCCTTGCCGTACACGTCCCGGATCAGATTGATTATCGTGTCGCCCCGGGCGACCACTCTGAGGATCCCGTTCTTCGGTTTGACGGTTGGCTCGACCGTCCTTTCCGGGGTGGAAGGCCCGGGCGCGGCCTGCTCTTCGAGGGGTCTGAAGGCTGTTGTTTGGGCGACCTTTGGGGAAAAGACCGGCACTCGGTGGGATCGGCTGAAAACATCGAGATAGGAGGGTGGGAGCGTGAAAGTCGCCAACGCTGCCGCGGCGGCCGCCGCCCCCACGATCACGCCGAATTTCCCCAAAGTCCGCTTTCGGCGGCTTCCGCCCATATCGTCGATGACTTCCCGGACGACGGCCAAGTCGATGCGCATTTTATCGTGACCGTAGCCCGTGGCCAGAGCGTTGTCGCAGAGGATGTTGATTGTCCTTGGTATGCCTCGGGCGTGCTTCACGAGCCTGAGCAACGCTTTTCTCCTGAAAAGGTTATCCTGGATAGCGCCGGCTTTCTTCAGCCGGTATTTGACGTAATTGACGCTTTCTTCTTTGCCGAGGGGAGCGATAACGGCCCGAATTGCTCTTCGTTGCGCCAGCGGGGCGAGGGATGGCGTTTTCAGCACTTCTTCGAGCTCAGGCTGTCCGGCCAGGACCATTTGCAGCAGCTTGTCCTGAGTCGTCTCGAAATTCGAGAGCATTCTCAAACTTTCCAGGGTCTTGACCGGCATGTTTTGGGCTTCGTCGATGATGAGCACCACCGTCAGGCCCTTGCCGTAGTGGTCGGCGAGGGCAAGATAGAGCATCTCCGTCATGCGGGGGACATCGCCCGGCGTCGGGGCCATTCCGAATTCACGGCAAAGATTGGCGACGAGCGTGGAAAAAGGCACGGCCGGGTCAAAGACGTAGATGACTTTGAACCGGGCGGGATCGGACTGCTTCAGAAAGGAGCGGAGGATCGTGGTTTTTCCCGCTCCCACGGGTCCGGTGATCGTCACCAACCCTTTACGTTCTTTCACGCCGTAGATGACGGCGGCGAGGGCCTGTTTATGACTCTCGCTGAGAAACAGGAATTCGGGGTCCGGAGTTACGTGAAAGGGCTCTTTCGCCAGTTGGTAGAAATTAAGGTACATAGGACCCTCACTAGTAGGTTGGCGAGCTGTACGGATAGACATAGCTCGGTTGAGGGATAACCGCCGGGAGGGGGAACGGGATCAGGCGCCGTATGTAGAGGTCCACGAAGAGGTCGACGTTGGCGATCTTCGAACGCGGCACGTAGACGACGTCGTTGGGCATAAGGTAAATATCCTGACCCATGTCTTCATTGTTTTGGGCCTTCTCGAGATTGAGAATACTGACGAGCGGCTTCGGTTGGGTCCTTCTGATGACGAGCACTTCGTTCACGCGCGCGGTGTCTTTGAAACCGCCTGACTGCGCTATCGATTGAAGAACGGTCAAGGGGCCCATAAGAGGCAGGAGACCGGGTCTGTTGATCTCACCGTCGACAAACACTCGCTGGGCGTTAAAGCCGCGCACGATCACCGTCACCTCGGGTTTCTTCAGCTCGGCGGCATACTTTTGGCTGAGAACGTTTTCCAATTCCTCGGGGGTAAGGCCGGCCGCCCTTATCTGCTTGGCGAGCGGGACCGAGATGCGGCCGTCCGGCCTTACCGGAATATGTTCCTCATTCAGCTCGGGATTGTAGGCGAACTTGATCTGAAGTTCGTCCCCGACCCCAATCCGGTATTCCGGCTCGGAGGACATCCTCGCTTCCGCGTCCAGCGTATGATGATCGGTGGTATTGACCGCGATTGGAGAGCAGCCGGACGCGATGACCGCCATGACAAGCAGAAACGCCAACCTTTTCACGTCGTACCTCCTTTTTGTTTCTGTTCTATGCGTCGCGAGAAGAGGATGTTCGCACGTACCCGCTCAAGAAGCATTCTTTCTATGCTCAAGCGTTGCGAGAAGTGGAACATTCAATCTTCTTTCCACCGCCTCCGGCGTCGAAAAGGTCTGGGGAAGGTATTCAAAGAGGAAGGCGGCGCCGAAGCTGAGAGCGAGGGAGAGAAGAAGCCCCATATTCAAGACTTTCTGTCTCTTCTGGCTATCCGGCACGGCGGGGACCGAAGGTTCCTGGACAATGGTGATGTTCGTCATCCTCCGCTCGTCCATGTTGTCCTGGATGCGGGCCTCCTCGACCTTTTTCAGGTAAATCTCGTAGTTGGCATCGTTCGCCGCAACCTCCCGCTTGAGGTCTTCCAGCTCGACGCTGTCCTTGCCATAGGTCAAAGTCTGCCGGTCCACCTGCTCTATCTGCTGCCTGAGGGCGGCAATTCTGAGCTGGAGCGGCTTTATCTCCGACTCTATCTTGAAGCTCTCAGCGTTGCGCATATTGTCTTCCTGCTCTTTCAACTGTCTTTCGACGAGATTGATGTCGTCCCTGAGGACCGTCAGCGGCTGACTGTCGTCATTGTATGTTTGGCCCAGTTCCTGTTCTTTTCTGTGGAGTTGGTTGAGTTGGCTTCTCAGGTCGCTGGCGGCGCTGAAGTAAACGCCGGGCCTGCTCTTGACGAAGGCGAGTTTTTCGCGAAGCCCGGCCAATCTTGATGTCTCCTCACCGAGCGTGGCGTCCAGGTCGGCCCGATGGTTGACGAGCAGGCTCCCCTGTTCTTCATTGGCGAGCTGGTGTTCCTGCCTAAAGCGGCCCAGAGCGCGCTGCGAGTTCTGAAGCTTCTGCTGGTACGTCTCGAGTTGTTCCTCAAGGAACCCGGAGCGGACGTTGCTGAACACCTGAAGGTGACGGTCTTTCAGGTGCTCAAGCAGAGCAGACAAGGCTTTCGCCGCTACCTGGGCGTTCTCGTGCGGAAAATCGACCTCTATCAGGTTGCTTCTGGCGATGTTTTGCACCTGAAGGTTTTTGCCGAACTCCATCACGGCCAGCCCCTGCGCGACGTTTTCGGGACGGTCCTTTGTCAACCTGGGATAGAGATTCCGCGCCCCGATGGCGGCGACCACCTTCCGGGTCAGCTCCCTGCCGGTCATCAACTGCATCTCGGTGTTAATGATCGTGTCCTGGCTCGGTTCCGGCAGCTTCGTGTCCCCGACCTCGGAAATGGGAATAAATTCCCTGCCCATGGTGACCATGATGACCGCTTTTGCCACGTAGCGCTGCGGGAATGTCCGCGAGACGCCGAAAGAGACGGCCGCTGCCATGCAGAAAATGACTACTATTTTCAGCTTGTGCCGAAGGAGCAGACCGATCGCATCCCTTACCCCGAGGTTCTGTTCCACGTTATCCTCCTTCCTTGTCCTTAGAAAACTTCCAACCGTTCTTTTCGGCGCGCCGGGTGAGGTTCAACCCCGGGGATTCTTTTAGTGCCTCGGCAGCCACACGACGTCCGATGCCCCGCGGGCCATTCGCATCCAGCCGGCCAGGTGGGCAAAGGCGGTAAGAAAAAAGGCGGAAATGACGCCGACGACACGGTTTTGGGGTTTTCGGATAAGACCGTAGAGGGCTACGGCGACGGCCGTGGCGCCGCCATACAGGAAGACTTCAAAAAGAGCCGAACCGCGACGGGAAGCGACACAGACCGCGCCCGCGCCAAGCATGAAGAAGGGGAACATGAGCCGGAGCGCCTTGTGGCTGATGAGAAAAAAGGAGAAGAAGCCGAACCGGAAAGGGTTCATGCACTCCATGTTCCGGCCGAGGGCCGTGAGGGTTCTGGCGGTGATCCTCACCTGACGCCGGTATTCGCCGGAGGCGCCTTCCGCCGCCTGCTCACAACAGAAAAGGTCTTGGTCCATCACGACCCTTTTGCCCGCTTTGAGCACATTCAGCGGGATGACGAGGTCGTTGATGTCGTCCGCCTTTAAGGGCCGGAAAAGTTCTTTGCGAATCGCGAAGATCGCGCCGTCGGCGCCAGCGCACGAAGCGACGAGACTTTCCCGGTGCTTCATCCACCGCTCGAACCTGGAATAGACGCCCGTCGCGGGCGTGCCGTTTGCAGCGTCGATATAAGTCGTCCATCCCGTGACCGCCCCCACCGAGAGGTCCTTGAAACTTTTCAAGGCCGTCATGAGAGCGCCTGATGGGAAGAGTGAATTTGCGTCGGTGAAGACGACGATCTCGCCGCGGGCCAGGGGGACGACCCTGTTGAGGCATTCGGTCTTGCCGAGCCTTGGGAAAGCAGCCAGGCTGACGCGGCAGTCCCGCACACGGGAAACGATTTCGTCGGTCTCGTCCGTAGAGCCGTCGGAGACGACCACAACATCGAAGCCCTTCGGGGGGGAGGCGAGGCCGAGACAATTCTGCACTTTTTGGCCGATCACCTCCTCTTCATTATGGGCGGAGACGATAAGCGTAACGGAAAGGTCTGTCTCTCCCTTGCGCCACCCTTTATTGACGAAAGCGGAGACCGCCAGGAGCAGGACGGGATACACGACAAAAGAATAGAGCGTCAAAAAGAGGAGTGCGAAAAAGAGGATTTCCATGAATATGGCGTCTCCATCATCAGAATATATGCGTCGCAGCATTCGGCTGCATGGCCGTATGGCGTATTTTTCCCGAATGGCGTGAGAGATTGGTTTGACACCCTTCAACAAGACTACACATGGAGACAGGCCGCTTGCGTCGCATACGCCGGTTCCCCGCGGACCTCGGCCGCCACGGGCAACTCCGCGGCCAGCTCGAGCATATTTGCGTCGATGAGGAATTTTGTGGCCCAGTTGGGGTATTGATACCTGCAATACTCCCTGTAGAGAGGGAAGGAACCCTTGAGGGCGCTTCGCGTCCCGGGCGGCCCCTCGACGGCGATCGTCCGTCTGAGAAAGCTGTTCACCCGGCAGGCCGCCTCCCGGTAGTTTTCGGTACCGGTAATTCCATAGAGGATGAGCCAGCAGCAACTCAACTGCGCCGCTCCCGTGAGGCACGACCAGGATGCGGCCGGCTTGTTTCGCCTATGTCCGGTCGATATAGAGGTCGAACCATTTTTGGAAGACGATGGCCGCCCAGATGAGGGTGTCGTGTATCTCTTTTCCCGCGAAATGCTCGTCCATGACCCGGCGCATGGCGGTATGACTGATGATCCCGTGCTTCTCCAGGTTTTCCTTCGAGAGCACCGCCTCAGCGTAGGACTTCAAATCGTTCCTGAGCCACATGGTCATGGGGCCCACGAAACCCTGCTTCCGGTGGGTCAGGATTTCCCGGGGCAGAAGGGGCGCGACCGCCTTCTTCAGGAGGTGTTTCTTGGCTAACCCCCTTATTTTCATCGCCGAAGGGATGGTGGCGCAGAATTCGAGGAATTTGTGGTCCAAGTACGGGACGCGCACTTCAAGGGCGTGATGCATCGACATCCTGTCGGTCACGGCGAGGATGTCTTCGGGCAGATAAGTCTTCATGTCGCAGTAGAAGGCCCGGTCTATGTCGTCTTCGCCCCCGGACGCGCAGTCGCTGTTGAAGTAGCCGGAGATCGTGTCGCGGCAGGCCTGGAGGTGGGGCCGGAAGGCGCCGGGATTCGAAAAGAAGGTTGCTTCGATCCGCGGGTCGAGGATGCTCAGATACCCGTAGTAGGACTGGTCGGCAGAAAAAGAGGCGGAGCGGACGAAGCGCTTCATGTGGTTCACGGTGTAGTGGCCGCCGGAGGTTTCCGAAAAGGCTTCCACGGTGCGTCTGATCATCTGCTCCCTGACGAAGGCCGGTATCTTGCGGTAGGCCCTTCTCAGCTTCATCCCCAGGTACCGCTCGTACCCCGCGAAGGCTTCGTCTCCTCCGAGGCCCGAGAGGGCCACCGTCACATCGCGCCGCGCCAGGCCGCAGACGTAATAGGAGGGGATGGCCGAATCGTCGGCGAAAGGCTCGTCGAAGGCGCGCACCACGGTGTCGAGCAGGCCCGATACGGTCGGCTCGACCTCGTGCTCGCGGTGATTGGTCCCGTACCTTTGGGCCACCATCCTCGCATAGCCCCGCTCGTCGAGGTAGCCGCCGGTGTTGCCGCCGAAACCGATGCAGAAGGTATTGACCGGCTGTTTGCTGAATGCGCTCATCAGGGCGACCCCGGCGCTCGAATCGACTCCTCCGCTCAGGAACGCGCCTATCGGGACGTCGCTTATGAGGTGGCTCTTGACCGAGGCGCCGAGCAATTCCATCATCTCTTCCATGGTGGAGGCTTCGCTTCTTTCCCTGTCGGGCGCGAACCGGATGTCCCAATACTTTCTCACAGATGCGCGGCCGTCGCGCCACGTCAGGGTGTGTCCCGGCAGGAGCTTCCGTATGTGGCGGAAAACGGTCAGGGGCGCCGGGATGTAGGAGAGGGAGAAGTAGCTCGCTATCCCCGAGTCGTCAAGTTCCCTGGGAAAGGATGGGTTTGCGAGGATCGCCTTCATCTCCGACGCGAAATAGAAGGCGCCGCCGTAGTCGGCGATAAAGAGGGGCTTAATGCCGAGCCTGTCCCGCGCGAGAAAGAGTGTTTTCTCCCGCTCGTCCCAGAGAGCGAAGGCGAACATGCCCGCCATCCGCTCGACGCACCTCTCCCCCCACTCCTCGTAGGCGTGGAGGATCGTTTCCGTGTCGCTCCTCGTCGCGAAGCAATGCCCCTTGGCGATCAGCTCGTCCCGCAGCTCCGGGAAGTTGTAGATCTCCCCATTGAACACCACGGCTTTCGAGCCGTCTTCGTTGAACATGGGCTGGACGCCCCCTTCCAGGTCAATGATGGAGAGCCGGCGATGGCCGAGCCCGATGCCGGGTCTGACGAACGTCCCACCGGCGTCCGGGCCGCGATGGGCGAGGGTCGCGAGGGATCGTTCGAGCCGCCCGTCGAGGGGAGCGTCGCCTGCAATTCCGAAGATGCCGCACATAGGGTCTCCTTTCTTCCTGGATTGTAGGGGCCAACACCGTTGTCATCATGCGTCGGAGGCTAAAACAGGCCCTGAAGCGTTCTTAGCGCCTTTGCTCGTTGCGCCGCGTTCTCCGACCCAGGCGCTTCCAGGTCTCGACGTCGCGACGAAGGCGCTCAGAAACCTGATTTTTGCCAACGCCATCGCCGCAAGGGTGCAGACGACGAACGCCGCAAAAGGAAAGGCCAGACCGCGGATGGCGCCGGGGATGCAAGAAGCGAAAGGCTTCAGGAAATCGACGAATAGAGGGTGCAACACGTAAACTCCCAGGGTATACTGGCCGAGCTTCGGCAGGAAAGTGGCGGACCCGAGAGAAGGTTTTGCGAGGGCGAGCAGCACGCAGCCGATCCCGACCGTTGCTTCCACGAAGGAATGAACGGCCGTGACGCCGAAATGGGGGCTTACCATGAACAGATCGATTGCCTCTGTCGCCGCGCCGACACCGATCAGGGCGAGGGCGGGGGCCAGGCTGAAAGGACGTCTGACGGAAGAGAGGCGGCAGCCGAGGACAAAGAAGAAAGACGAGCCGAAGAACGGACCGAAGGAGAGAAGGGGCGAAACGGAAGAGCCGGGAAAAGCTTCAGACAACAATCGGCAGAAGACCGACCCGAATAGGAAGAAACACGCGGCGAACCATGTGAGCAGGCCCTCGCGCTTCCATTTCAGGAACAGGCCTGTCATGCTTGACGCCCACACCAGAGCGGTGAGAAACCATAAGTGGTATTTTGTGCCCGCGATGACGACGTAGCACGTTGCGGGCACATTATTGCCTTGTGCTTTGACCAAGGTCAGAAAACGCCAAAAGGGAATCTTGAACAGGGCGAGGGCCCCGTAGTGTGAGAATAGCCTCGGGTAATCCAGGAGGCCTTGCACATTGAGCGGGACTACGAGATAGACCAGGGACCAGAACAGAAACATTTTCAGGATCCTGGAGCTTTGACTGACGCATGTTCGTCGTATGCTCGCGCCTTTTTGGATCTTCTTGCCCCACTGGTACCCGGCGACGATCATGAAGAAGGGGACGGCGAAGATGAAATGGCTGATGAGCTTTGCGGCCGGGCCGTATGCGATGCCCGTGCCTTCCACGTGGACGAAAATCACCGAGATAATTGCGAAAACCCGGAGGCAGTCGATGGCTGCGTTGCGTTTCATGGGTCGCCTCGCTGATGTATGATTTGTGTGCTGTTTTTTGCATCCCGGTTTAAGGACGGATTGGTGTTCGGGCTTTATTGATAAAGCGCGGGAGAGGGGTTACATGAGAATCCCGGGCCGGGCCGCCCGGCCCGGGATTTCTTTACGTCACCTTCCGGTGGCTACTTTCAGCTTGTCGATCCAGAAGGTCTGGTCGACAGGAGAGCCCACGCCGATGTACGGGGCGATAACGAGCTGATTGAACTGCATGGTAGAGTGCTCGCCCGTCCTGAACATGACGTTCGGGTAGTTCATGATGAGGGTTCCGTCGTACCAGTACTGTATCGAGCCGTCGGCAACCCCTTTGCCGTTCTGGATGCTGTTCATGGTGATCAGGGCTTCGACGAAATGCCAATCTCCCATGTAGTACGTTCCCGGCGTGCTCTGGAAATAGACGCCGTTCGCGGGCCATATTTTGTCGTTGTTATAGTAAGGTCCGGCATTATAGCACCCGCCGGGGTAGGCGTCGCTGTTGCCGTTGCAACCGGCGAGGGCCCTGTTCTCGGTTGTCCCGACGAGATTGACGTTGATCTTCGACTGGTCGATGTTCTCGCCGTCCTGAATGAGGACGCGCGGCGTACCGGCGTTCTCTTCGAGGTAGAGGGTGAGGTTCGTGAAGGCAAGGCCGTTGTAGGCGCTCGCGAGGTTTGTCATGGCGTAGATCATGTGGGGATCGTAGTTGACGCCCGAGCCCACCCAATTCGTGCTGTGCTTGATGTAGTAGCTGACGTAGAGGGTGTTGGTAGGCGTGAACAAATGCCTGATGGACCCGCCGGAGGTCGGCTGCGTTGCGCCTTTCTGGAACTCGAACTGGGCGGAGGCCGTGGCGCCGGTGATGTGCTGGGCGGTCGTGATGACCAGGTTGGTGTTGTCGTACCATCCCCTGCCGGCCAGATTGGAGTCGTTGAAATCTTCCTCGAAGAGGAGGGTGGAGCCGCTTCCGGCGCTCGTGGTCGCCGATGCCGCCGCCGACTGGCCGGATTGGTTCCCCGCGGCGTCATAGGCTGAGACCGTGTAGGAATAGGCTGTTGATGCGGCAAGGCCCGTGTCCGAATACGACGTTGCCGTTGACGTGCCGACCTTCGTGGCGTTCCTGTAGATGGTGTAGCCCGCGACGCCGACGTTGTCGGTGGAAGCGGTCCAAGTGAGGCTTATCGTACTGGAAGAGGCGGCGGTCGCTTTCAGGTTAGTCGGGACCGTCGGAGGCGTCGTATCCGTGGTCGTCTTGGCCTGCGTCGTTGCCGAGACCGCCGTACATTGGCCGGAGACGTTCCCCGCCGCATCATAGGCGGCAACCGTGTACTTGTAGGTGGTGGAGGCGGTAAGGCCGGTGTCGCTGAAGCTCGTTTTTGTCGACGTGCCTGCAAGGCTTCCGTTCCGGTAGACGTTATAGCCCGTCACGCCTACGTTGTCCGTCGAGGCCTTCCAGGTCAGATTGATCTGGGTGGCGGAGACGACGGTCGCGGCAAGGCCCGTCGGCACTGTCGGCGGCTGCGTATCGGTTGTCCCGGAGTTGCTGGTGGTCGCCGAGACCGCTGCGCATTGGGCTGAGACGTTTCCCGCCGCGTCATAGGCCGCCACGGTGTAGCTGTAGGTCGTGTCCGCCGACAACGACGTGTTCTTATAGCTCGTGTTCGGCGTCGTCGCGATCTGCGCGCCATTCCGGTAGACGTAGTAGCCGGCGACTCCCGTTGAGTCCGTAGAGGCGCTCCACGAGAGGTCTATCTCGCTGGACGAAGCGACCGTCGCCTTCAGGCTGGCGGGGACGGACGGACCCGTCGGTTCGGCGCCGCCGCTGCTCGCGAGCGTGTACCCCGCACTCCTCACCTGGCCATTGTTCGTGATCCACACATAGTACGGCCCGGATCCGACGTTGCTGGTGTTCAGGACGAATTGGACTTGGGTATCGTTCAGGGCGATCGGCTGCTGATACTGCTCGTTGCCCTGGCCGTAAGTCGGGCTGTTTCCCACCTGTATCGTGGAGGCGGGGTATATCCTCGACTTGGAGACCGCGAAGCCGTCCCACCAGTGGCCGAGGGAGAAGCTTGACGACGTGTTCCAGGCGTTGATCACGCCAAAGAGGATGTAGGAAAGGGAGCCGGGGGTCGAAGGGGTTGCGTTGAAGATCTGGACGCCGTCCATCCACGCCTGATACTGATAGGGAGAGGTCGTCTTCCAGTGCATCTCGATGCAATACCACCTGTTGTTCTGGAGGGTCCCGCTCGGGATAGGAACCGTATGAGACGTCGCGTCCCAGGTGCCGTTCATCTGGCTCGGGAGGCTCGAGCCCGTGGTATTGGCCGGCTGGAGGTACCACTGGCTCCCGCTCCCCTGGCAGTCGATCATCTTGATGTGGTCGTTAGGCCACAGGTTGTTGGCCGAATTCCAGGCGACGTAGAAGCGGAACCAGAGGTCCTGCGAATCGCCCCCGCCCGTGTTGATCGCGTTGTAGTTGGCGAGCATGTTGGTCGCGCCCGTGGAAGCGCCGCTCACCGGGAAGTACATCGACTGGTTCCCGAGGAGCGTCTTGTTCGTGACATAGGTCCCGCCTTTCGGTCCTATGGCGCCGTAGCCGTCGGCCGACGGCGAGGCGCCGGCGAAGTTCGAGGCGCTTGGGTGGCTCTGGAAAAATGAGATCCAACTCGCCGTGTTCTCGCTCACGAGGTTGCTGCCGTTGACGGTTATGGTGCTGCCGTTGGTCATGTTGCCGTTGACGCTTGCAATAGTGGGGGTGGCCGCTTGCGCCACGAATGGCGCCATGAGTGCGCAAAATAAGAGAAAACCCGTTAAACGCCATCCTTTGCCATGTTGCATGAGTCACCTCTTGGATTAAGTATTTCGCCTTCCGAGGCGATCCATGCTTATAACACAAAGGATTATTTTGGGTAAAGCATCTTGAATACTTCGTATTAATCCATACTTACGACCCTACTGGGATAAACGTGTACGACTTTGTCAGCCCTGGGAGACGTGTTTTGGCGTTTTCGCGCGCCCTGACCGTTCCCGCTTTCTTCTGCCCCTTTCAGGAGAGGAGCGTAGACGTCTCTCGTCCTAACCGCCATGGCGTCGGCGGCGTACTCGGTTTCAATTCTCGCCCTCCCTGCCGCGCCGAGCCGTGCAGCGTACAGGGGGTCGGAGAGGAGGCGGGCGATGGCCGATGCGAGGGCCGGCGGGTCCGCCGGAGGCACAAGCAGGCCGTCGATTCCATGCCGAACAACTTCACGGAGGCCGCCGACTTCCGTGCAGACAACCGGCCTGGAGAAAGACATCGCCTCGAGGAGGGCGAAGGGGATGCCCTCGTGGAGCGACGAGAGCACGAAGACGTCGAAGCGTTCGACCAGTGAAAGAACATCCTTCCGGAACCCGAGAAAATCGACTCTCTCCGCGATCTCCAGGCTGCGCGCCTGCTCCTTGAGCTCTTCTTCGAGAGGGCCCTCCCCGACGATTTCCAGACGGAAGTTCACGCCCATATCCGCCAGGCGGCGCGCTGCTTCGAGGAGACAGCGAAGTCCCTTGACTTTCTCCAGCCTGCACACGACGCCGACCACCGCTACGGCCCCGTTCCGTCGCGCACTGCCCGCCCCGGCCCGGGCGATCTCGACCCCGTTGTGGATGACGTGTGTCCTGGCCGGGTCGATTTTGCCCTTGTAGCGATGGGCGAGGTCGTTGGAGACGAAGATGACCCGGTCGATAAGATACGTGAGAAAAAACCGGCAGACGACAAGACTGAGGGCGTAGCGGACGGCGCCGCGAAGCGAGCGGGGGAATTCGGGAAGGCCGTGGACGGTCGCCACTGTTCTTGTCTTCCTGCAAAAGAGGCCCGCCAACCCGCCGACGAGAATGCCTTTCATGTCGAGAAAATGGAGAAGCTCGATGTTGTTCTCCCGTAAGTAGCGTACCAGGCGAAAGAGAGACCTGAGATTCCGCCTGCCGCAAAGCCGGATCACCGGTATGCCCGCGAGGGAGAGGATCTCCCTGAGCGGTCCGTCGTAGAAGAGACCGCACGCGAGATCGACGTCGCCGTCGGACGTGAGGCGGTGCAGAAGGGTCGACGCGTAACGTTCGACCCCGGCGAATCCGGAGCCGGCGGCCAAATAAAGAATACCGCCGCCGTTCTTTCTTGAATAATCAGAAATCAGCGCGGCCTCCTTCCCAAGCGGGAGGCGACGCTCCCGTTTCCCGGCGTCCAGCAGGCGCTCGTAGGCGGCCACCCACTGCCGGAGTCCGTGCTTTTCGGAGACGTACCCATGGCCGTCGTCGGCAAGGCGCAGCCGGAGCCGCGCGTCCTCCGCGAGAGTCTGAAGACACTCCGCGAGACGGGCGTCATCGTTGGACGGAAAGAGCAGTCCCGTCTGCATGGGCTGTATCACTTCCCGTATCCCTCTCACGTTGCTTCCCACCACCGGGAGCCTGGCGGCCATGGCCTCGAGAAGGCTCATCGGCAGCCCTTCCGAGAAAGAGGGCAGGCAGAAAACGTCAAAGCTCCTGAGTAAGTTCGCCACGTCGTTCCGGTAGCCGGCGACGACGACCTTCTCCCTCAGCCCGAGGTCCCCGATCAGGCGGCCGACCTCTTGCTCCGTGTTCTCCGGGTCCTCCGGGTCTCCCCGTCCGGCGAGCACGAGACGCGCCTCCGGATGCTTCTCGCTGAGAACCGCGAAGGCGCGGATGAGGCAGGCGTGGTTCTTCACTCTCTTGAAGTTCGCCACCGTGCCGATGACGAAATGGCCCGGAAGAAGAGAAAGCTCCTCCCTGACCCTCTCCCTCCCGTCGGCCCCGGCAAAACGCGCCAGATCGACGCTGTTCGGCATACTGAGGAATTTCAGGGGGGAGGCAGGGAACTTTTCCCTGAAGGCGTCGGTTATCTCTTTCGAGACCCCTATGACGCCGTCGGTCTCCCGGAAGAGAAAGGCGCATGCCCTCGCATGGCCGCCCGATATGCGCAAGACCTCGGGAACGGAATGTTCGGTGTAGAAGAGGCGCCGCCTGTTGAGGAGCCTGGCGGCCGGGAAGCTGTAAAAGAAACACATGTAGTGGTGGGCGCTCACCACATCGATGTTTCTCTTCCTGACGATCCAGCCGAGTTGGGACATGGCGCGGGGGTCGAAGCCTTCCTTCTTTCGTATCCGGAACACGCCGCTGCACACCTCGGAGAAGGCCTCGTGAAGGGGACCCTCGGCGAAGAAGGCGAGGTCTATCCGGAAGCGGGCCGGGTCGAGGTGGCGGGCGAGCTCGAGCACGACCCGCTCCGAGCCCCCGGCCCCGACACCCGTCAACACGAAAAGAAGGTTCGTCTTTTCGCTCATGGCCTTACCGCCGCGGTTTCCTCTTTCCCTTCGAGCGCGCTCCCGCTGTCGATTGCGGGGGCGGGCACGTGCCGCAGCGTGCGCACCCATTTGTCGCCCCGGTAAATGCCCGTCACGCTGAGAAAGTCGATGGCCGACTTCCAGCAGAAGAACGCCGGGGCGTGGAGAAGGGCGCGCAGGATGCGGAAAAAAGAGCCCGCGAGGAGCATGCCGGAAACGAAGAGGGCCAGCAGGCAGAGGCACAGGGCGACGCTTACGCAGATGAGAGGGAGCTTGAGGACGGACGCGGGCGAAAGACAGGAGAGGAAACACGCCAGGAAGGCGAGGTTCGCGTGGAGGGAATAGTTCGGGAAAATAAAGGGAAGGGACGCATCCGCCATGAACATGTTTCTTCGTCTCAGACCGGTAAAGAGGAGCTTCAGGCCCGCGGTGCGGCCGATCTGGAAGCGGCCCCGCGCCCACCGGAGCCTCTGGCTCGTCGCCTGTTCGAGGGACTTCGACTCCTGATGCCGGACCACCGCCTTCAGGGCAAAGGCGACCTTATGTCCTTTTTCTATGAGCGTCGTGTAGTACTCCCAGTCTTCCCCCGCGGTGAAGGCTGTCCAGCCCATCTCACCGAGAAGGCCGGAGGCGAAGCACATCCCGTTTCCCATCAGGTGGGAAGAGAGGCCGAGCTTGTACTTGGCGTGGTGATAGAGCACGTTGTTGAGGACGCGCGACACGTAGAGAAGCTCCGTAAACCAACTGTCGTGCCTGTTTCCCAATCCGTTGTGGCACTGTATCGCCTGCTCTCCCCTGTTGAGCGAGACATTCAGCTCCTTCAGGACGAAGGGGTCGACGACGCTGTCGGCATCGACGATCAGGAAGGCGTCGAAAGAGTTCGTGCCGATCTTTTCCAGCGCGTGTTTGATGGCGAAGCCTTTTCCGCGCTCCGTTGGGTCGTTCCTGACGAGGACATCCACGGGGTAGGAGGCGCTCTCTTCCGCTGTCCCGTCCGTGCAGTTGTCGGCGATCACGAAGATCCTCCGCAGGTGGGACGGATAGGAAACAGCCAGGAGGCTCGTCAGCAGTCTGGAAATGAGAAGCTCCTCGTTGTGGGCGGGAACGAGTATGGCGAAAGAGTGAAGCGTTTCTTTCCCAGGCGGCGGCGGTTCCTTGACAAAGACCGACGCGAGGGCCAGCACGATGAGATAGGCCGTCGCCGACGCGAGGTAGAGGAGGAATATGCCGAGGATGAGAGAGGGCAGGAGCGTGAGCATGGCTACTGTGCCGCGGCCTTCAGGTCCCCGGCCGGAACCCGCTTGCCGTGGAGGAGCTTCGAGACGTCCTGCAAGCCTTCCCTGGTCTTCATGAGTGTGCGCCATATCCGGGGAAGGAGCTCGAACTCCGCCGAGTAGACGAGACGATAGGCGGCCGGACGAAAGGGAAGGTCGTAGTAGCCCGCCAGCCGGACGACGTCCGGCCCGAATTTTCTCTTGAAGTGCTCCTGGGAGCGGGAGGAGCCGACTCCCCTGAAACTGTACCAGAGGCAATTGTTTTCCTTGGCCCACCTGATGCTCTCCCAGACGTAGGCATAGTACGTCTGCAGCTTCTGATAGACGTAGGGCGTCCCCATGTGCATGGCGAGGCACTTTCTTCCGAACATGAGGCAGATCAGGCCGCCGATAACGCGGTCCTCGTACACGGCGAGGAAGAGCCTTCCGTTTCCTCTCGAGACAAACTCCTTCCAGAGGTTTTCCTGATAGGCCAGACCCCGCGACATGAAGCCTTTCGTCACTGAAAACTCCTTGAAGATGTCGTAGAACGCCCTCAGCTCTTCAACCGACTCTGCCGGCCGTATGGTCACTTTTTCTTTTGAAGCCTTGCGGACGCACCTGCGCGCGTCGCGGTCGAGGAGGTCGAAGAGGTCGCGCTCGTTTCCCGCGCGCTCCAAGTTTATGCGCAACACGTCCCTTGGGGAATTCCAGAAGCTCCACCGTTGATCGAGGTGGATGAAACCGCCTGCGGTGAAAGGATCGTGGGAAGCGACCGCCTCTTCGGGGATGTTCGGGTCGATCCTCAGGAAAATGGCGCCCTTGCCGCGCGAGTCCTCGCGCAGCCTCCCGAGAAGAGCGTCAAAGGCTTCTCTGTCGCCCGCTTCCCAGAGGGGGCCTTTCTGGGCGTACATGATCGAGAAGCCCGTCCCGGCCAGACGCTTCGTCATGTACATCACGGCGCCCGCGACGCGGTCGCCTCTTTTTGCCACGAGATAGGTGGGCGACCACCCGTTTACCTTCCTCACCTGACCCCAGCCGAAGGCATTGAGGGGGTGGACGAGATCGAAGCGGCTTACTTCCCTATCCCAGTAGTCTCTCTGATCTTCTCCTATTTCGGTGACCGAAATCATCTTGCACCTCTTTTGGGGTGAAGGGCGTCGATATCTGGATGCCGAGCGCTTTTCTGAGGCGGATCTCCGCCTCCCGGGAGAACCCGGCTTTTTCGATGCCGGCGATCGACGGCGCGTTGTCCCTGTGGACGCAGATAAAGAGCCGGCGGAACGATCGTTTGCGGAGAAAGGAGGCGATTGACCGGAGCGTTGCGGGGTAGAGGCCCCTGCCCCGGAAAGCGGGCAGGGTGAGGCAGTACTTCACCTCCGCGTCTTCTTTCCCGAGGCTGAGTATCCGGTTGGGATCGTTCCAGTAGTATATCCAACTGATGTGCTGAAACACGGTCCCGCTCTTTACGACGAAGAAATCGGAGACGCCGTCGTAGCGATGGCACTGGAATTCCCAGGGCGGCCGGTCCAGGGCGGAGGCCGTCGCCTCGAGCTCTTCGATGCACCCCTTTTCGATCCTGACGCGACCCCGTTGGGCCGCATCAGGCCGGTCCAGCTCTTTCACGTAGACGAGGATGGGATCGTTGCGAAAGAGGGATCGTCCGGCGGCGGCAAGGAACTCGGCAAAAGAAAGGGAGTGCAACTGGGAGCGCGCCACCCTGAGAAGCCGGAGCGGCACGCTCCTCCGGCCCCATGCGGGCGTTGGGGAGACGCTAGGCGACCGGTCCATTTTCTCCATTTTCCTTTTCGAGCAGCCTGACGACGACCGCTGACAACCCGATGTAGAAAGCCCAGTAGAAGGAGTACGCCTGAGTGAGGAACATGGCGCCCACAAAGTGGCCGGCGAAGCCGATTTGCGCCAATCCGGCTATCCCCCGCAGGTCGCCGCGGCTTTTTTTCCTCGCCCTCGCAAAGCTCCGGTACGCGTTCAGGTTGAGGAGACCGAACAGGACGAAGCCGACCACGCCCGTTTCGGTTCCCGCCTGTACCCATGAATTGTGCGCATCCTGCCACCTGGCCTGGACGCCCCTCTGCTCCCTGTCCTGTCCGATCGCCATGCTGAAGCAGTCCATACCGACGCCCGCCACCGGGTGGCGGACCATCAGGCGCAGGCCGGTCTTCCATATCTCCCACCTCCCCTGGTCGCCGGTCAGATTGTAGTCTTGCTGGGCACTCAGGATAGTGCTGAAGCGCGAGAGGTCGACTGCGCTTCCCACGCCAATGCCGGCCACGAGGAGAAGGGCGACGAGCGCGGTCTTGTATCCCCGTTTGACCGTCTCGTTCTTCATGAATACGAGCATAAGAACAAGGACGGAGAAAGCGACGAAGCCCCCGCGAGACCCGCTCAAAAGCACGATGACGGGTCCCATGACCAAGTTTGCGAGGCAGGCGAGCCTGGTGAGCCAGAAGTCGCGCTTCCCGATAAAGAGAAGGTTGTAGGGGAGGAGGGAGACGATGAAGAACGCGAGGTCGTTGGGATCGAACATCGCCGGATGGGATGTCCCGACGAGGACAAGGCGGTTTTCGATCATCTTCCCTTCCGCAAGAGAAAAGACCCCGTAGAAGACGGCGCCGACGCACAGGCAAAGCAGCGTGGCCTTGAGGCGGGGGACCGTATCGACGAGGGCGTAGAAGCAGAAGACGAAAAGGACGGCGTTTATGTACTTCGTGAAAAGGGCAAGGAAAGACTGCCAGGGATAGTAGCCCAAAGGGATGCTCAGCGCCAGCATGCCGACGAACCATCCGAACAGCCTGAGCTGCTTGCTGCGGGCGGTAGAGCCGGTGGTCCCGCTCCCGCCGGTCGTCCGTACGAAGAGGCTCGGAAGCATCGCCAGGGCGAGCAGCAGGGCGGGCCTGAGGTGCGCCAGGAAGGGGATGAAGTCCTGCGGGCGGCCTGCCAGAACGAAGGTCCAGAGATAGAAGAGGGAGAGGTTTCCCTTCCGGGGGCTTTCCTCGGCCGTGCTCACCTCGGCTGCAATGCCGGTCGTCATGCCGCTTTCTCCTTGGGTCCGGCCGACGCCGCGCTCGGCTCGTCCCGCTCGTCCTGCCTATGCCCGTTCTTCTTCAAGAACCGCCTGAAGGCCGCGAGGCGGGGGAAAATTCGCCCCCTTACGGTGTTGTTGAACAGGACCGTATCGATGGAAGACGCGTCGGTGGTCGCGAAACGGTGTTTGTAGCCGAAGTCGTAGGGAAACAGGTGAAATATTTCCACATTCCGGCGGTTCGTCATGAAGCGCTCGATGACGTGAAAGCCGAGCAGGTTCGAGGGGGAAAGCGATCCGAAGCGCTCGTCGTAGGCCACTTTTGCGCTGTGAAAGACGTCTTTGTCGACGTAGCCAAACTGGCCCGCGATAATCTGATCGTTGAACTTGAGGAAGTGCAGAGAGGAAGAGCCCGTTTTCGCGAGAATATCGAGGAAGCCCCGGTAGTACCGCTGTGTTTCCGCGTCCGCTTTCTTTGTGGAGGCCCCGTTCTTGCCTTTCCAACCGGAATCCTCGATGCGCAGGAAATCTTCCCACATCGTCTTTGCCCCGGCGCCCTCGTAGTCAAGGAACTCGTACGACCCCGACTGCGCGAGGCGGTTCCGGTATTTTTTTGTGGAGTTCCTCACGTTCGACTTTATGTCCTCCCCGAAGTATTTCTCGAAGGGCTTTCCGAAGGTGATGGAGTAGGTTGGCAGGGCCGTCCGTTTCCAGGAGATGCCGGCGCCGCCGAGAAGGCTTTCCGGGAAAAGGCCGGGGAACCGGGAGAACGAATAAGAGAACTGATAGACGAAGACGTCCCAGGCGGTGTTCTTAGAGAGAAGGGCGTCCAGGAGAAGCGCGGGAAAAACGTCCTCGCGTCCCGGCCTCACGAGGGGGTCGCTGTGCAGGCAGTGGTTGTTCGTCATGCTGCGCAGTATCCGGAACGGCCCTTTCCGCTCGAATACGAGGGGAAGGAAACCAATCGTTTCGCCCTTCTCCCTGACCCTGTAAATGCGCACGGCGTCGGGCCTGGAGAAGCAGCCGTACCAGAGCCTCACGAATTCGTAAGAGAGCAGGGGAGACGCGGGATTGCCAGCGTGAATCTCGTCCCACTCCCGCCGGACCGATTCCATGTGATCGTAGTGGTCTACGCAGAGCCCGTTGGTTCTTTCCATGCCTGGCAATCCTCACGGCGAGCCGCAAAGCAGGGAGGACGGCGCGCCCTCAAACGGGGACGTCGACCGTTTCCGAAAGGGTGATCGATTCAATGCGGGACGACGTTGCGAAATGGAGAAAACTCCGAATCCTGTCAAAGAAACGTTCTTCTTCCTTTTTTGTCCTGACGAACGGGCTCAACCCCGCCTTCAGGCTCGTGGAGTGGAAGAACATATTGACGACCGAGAAGCCCTTCCTGGAAAGGACGCGCGTGAAGCGAATCATCGTTGCCGCGTCGGCCGCTTCGGGGGACAACCACGCCTTGTTGAGCAGGCGCAGCTTCGCGAGGCCGCCGAGGACGCCCCACTTTCGCAAGCCCGTCGAGTTGAGGAACCTCAGCATCCTGTCGCACCGGCCGAAATTACTCTGGAGAAAGCCGATTGTCGCCGGAACCTCGATAATCCCGTCGCCGCCCGCCGCCCGCGCGCGCCCTTCAGCGCTTATCCCCGGTTTTTCGAGGGGGATCCCGGAGAAATCGGGACCTCCGTATTCGACCCAGCTTGTGTACGGCGTCAGCGACGTATCGACCCGGTAGCCGAGCATTGAAAGGTTCCTCCCGACGCTTTCGCTGTAGGCCCATCTGCCGGCCCTGAAGGACCTCGGGGTAAGACCGAAACTCTTGGCGATAGCATCATGGAGGACTCTCATCTTCTTTTCCTGAAGGTCCGGAGAGAGGTTGCAGAGCATCCTGTTTTTCGGCGACCTCCCTTCCTCGAAGGGGGGGGTGTTCCAGGGGTGGACGTGAGCGCCGATCTCGCAGCCGTTCCTGTCGCGTATCGCTTTGAGGAGGGATGCGGCGCGCTCGTTCGTCGCGACGGGATAGGTGACGAGATAGGTCGGCCTGACGCCGAGATCGTCAAACATGGCCTGCAAGCGCGCGATTTTCTCGATGTTGTCCAGTGTCGCGCCGGAAGGCATATAGCCGTCCCAGTCGTCCTCTTCCGTGTCGATGGTGACGACCAGTCTCGGTTTTTCTCGGAACGTGCTTCTTTTGCAGGTGTCGGGGGTCTTTTTCACTGTATTGCCGCCTTTTCCGATTTCTCTACCGTGAGGCCGCCAGTCTCTCGACCTGTATGAAGTTCGGGGAACGGCGCTGCGCCCTTCCGTCTTCAAGGATCGAGGCAAGCTCGCCGGTCAGGTTTCTTCGGTCATATTGGGAGATGTGGTTGAGGATCGCCTTTCCATTGCCGTTTCCCCTGACGGTCCTGATCAGTTCGAGCAGTTTTTTCCCCATTTCGCCGCCGTTGCGCGGATTTGCGATGAAGCAGTGAGGAAACGACCCAAGGAGGTCTTTTGTGTCGCCCTCGTCGGCTATCGCCAGGATAGGTTTGTTCATCCTCAGGTATTCGAATACCTTGCCGGGGATCGCGTGGGGCTGGCCCTGCGCGAACAGCAGAAGCGCGTCCGACTGCATCTGTCTCTTGAAGCACTCGTCGAAAGGCATCTTTCCCGGGAGCGACACGACCTCTTCAAGCGAATGGCGCGCGACAAGATCGGAGAGCTTGCAGCCGTTGAACGTCGGATCGCCGATGAATTCAATTTCCAGGTCGTTTCCCTCTATCTCCCCGTTTGACAGCAGGTCCGAAAGGGTGAGGAACAGGGGCTCGGGGTTGCGGTTAAAATAGAGGGCCCCGGCGTGGCATATGCGCGTCCTGGAAGAACCGCTCTTGAAAACGGGCAAGGCGGCGAAATCGCTCTCGTCGTGTCCGTTTGTGATGATGACCGGCTTTTCTTTCTCTTCCTCGCTCAACAGTGAGCAGAAGTACTGGGCGACGCCGGGCGCGGTGGCCACGATCCGGTCGGCCGCCTGCGCGACCTTTAATTCAAGCCGTTTTTCGAGTCCATCGACGAAGTCCGACCGGAACGTTCTGTCGAGCAGGCCCAGGTCGGTCATCCATGGGTCGCGGAAATCGGCTATCCAGCGGGCGCCGCTCATTTTCTTGAGCAGGAGGCCCCCCAGATGCGTGCTCATGGGCGGGCCCGAGGTTACAAAGACGTCGGCGCCGTTTTCTCTGAGAATTGCCCGGCCTCTTGCGGCAATAGTCAAGATCCAGCCCTGGTAGGGATCGGGCAGACGAAGAAGAGAACCGACGAACTTCTTGAAACGTTTTTCCCTCCCGGTCATCGTGCGCCCGTTCTCTCCCGGAGCGAAAGGAGCCGCCGGGGCGGCAGCGTTTTTGTGTAAGCCCCTCAGCATCGAATAGAGCTGCAGGGGGCCTGGAAGGATGGACGATCGGTAGGTTGCGACCCGTTTGAGGTCGCGGTCCATTCTCGCGTTGTCGCAGGAGTCGTAGTAGCGCTCTTTCACCGTCAGGACCAGGGGCTCCCATCCGAATTCCGGCAGGTACTTGGCGAATTTTGCGGCACGGACAGCCCCGATTGCCGAATCGGGAGGAAAATGGTAGGAGATCAGCAGAACTTTTCGCATGGTGCACCCCTTGTCTCCGGGATGGAGCGTTGATTCGCGTCAGAGGCTAATCTGCCTTCTGATCACGGGACCGACGAAGGACGTGAGCCAGACGGGCATCCTCTTCCAATACCCGGTGAACGCATCGAACCTCTCCTTGACCGACCCGGGCGCGCTTTCCGTCTTTCGCGGGTTGAGCCTGATAGCGTTCCAATAGACAGGGACGGGTTGAGCGCCCCATTGTTCCTTGAAATGGTAAGTCCCGCCGTCCGAGGAGGAGCGGCCGAAGTCAAAGAACCTGAAACCATTATCGCAGGCAAAGGCAAGCATGCTCCAGTAGAGGAGCATGTTCGGGCTCACTGCGGCGAACGCGCGAAGAGAAGAAGCCCAGGGGTTCGCAACGGTGTCGCCCATGCTTATCGTGATGCTGCCGGCGATGGGCCGCTCGTCTTTCGTCACGAGAAAGATTCGGGCATTGTCGCGGAATTCCCGCAACACGGAGGCGAAGAGCTTTTTGGAGTGAACAGGTGAGCCGAGATCGCGCATATTGACGAGGAAGACGCGATAGAAGTCGTCAAGAAACTCCGCCCCGCCCATCCGGCTGCGACACCCCTCTTTCGTCGGCCTCTTGATCTGGCTGCGTAATTTGGCCTTGAAGGAGGCGGCCAGGGCATCCGACGAGCCGGGCAGCGCGAGGAGCATCCGCACCTTGCCCGGCCTTGCGGACGCCGAGGAATTCGCGTCGGGGGCGTGCCGCTCCGAAGTTGGCTCGAGCCGTCTCAGCTCGACCGCTGACGCGCCTGCCCGGCCGGCAATTGCGACGGCTTCGCGGAGCAACCCCGCCTCCGCCTCTTCCGTCTCCGCCAGCGGCCCTCCGCCGTCCAGAAAGGGCATCGAAACGAGCGTATTGCCGAAGAACATGCTCCTCATGTGGAAGAGCGGCAGGACGCCTTCGATGCCCGATGGGCCTTGGGCGAGGAGGTAATAGGGGGCATGGCCGTACGTCCCGGCGATCACCTCGCGCCATCCCCAGAGCCGCCACGGGGTCGATCCGGGGCGCTTCGCGAGGTAGCTGTCCCAGGCGTCTCTGTCTGCTGACTCCGCGAGCCTGATTTTCATTGTGCGCGAGCCTCCTTGAAGGTCGCTCTCGCGATTCGGCAGATTTTCACGCGCGCCGCCTGAGTGACGCCTGAATGGACGGGCAACGTGATGAGCCCCCTGGCCAGCCGCCTCGCGTTCCCGTAGCGCTTTCTGTCTTCGAGCCGGTCGCTCAAAAGAGGCAGCTCGTTGAGAGGGCAGGGGTAGAAGGCCCCCGCCCCTGAGCCTTCCGAAACGAGGCGGCCCAGAAGCTTGTCTCTGAGGCGCCAGTCGGTCACGAGGAACGGGTATCTCAGGTAAGGGTAGCGGCCGCGCGGGGGGAGGTCGCAGTCGAAGGCCCGGGGGAGGTGGTCGGCGTACCAGGACGAGTTCTCTTCCCTGATGCGCTTTTCTTCCTGAAGGGAGCGCAGCATGAGGTCGAAGAACGGGACCGCGCGGCCGTACCCTTTTTTTATGGGGAAGTCCGGAACAAAGTGCGTTTCGCCGAGGTGGAGAAACGGCATGGCCTGAGGCATCCAGTAGAGGCGCGGGTCGGAAAGCGACACCGAGAGGAGGAAGGCGGCCAGCGCGCTTAAACCGCCGACCGGGGAGAATTCCTCCAGTGCCGCGTATACGGCATCCGCCCGGTCGCAGATCTCGGCCGATCTCGCGACGACCAGCCCGCCGTGGAGGGCGCCGATCGGTTTGCCCCGCCCGAAGCTGTAGAAGCTGGCATCGGCCAACAGGCCGAGCTTCATGTCGGGGGAATCCGGAAGGGTGTTGCCGAAGGCCTGGGCGGCGTCTTCTACCAGGAAAACGTCCTGGCGGCGGCAGAGCTTCATGGTTCGTTCGAGGCCTGCCGGATAGCCGAAGAGGTGGACGGCGACAACCGCGAGCGTCTCCCTGCCTATCTTCTTCTCCAGATCGTCTGCGTCGAACCCGAAGTCGGTCAGATTGACGTCTGCAAGCACAGGTTTCAGACCGGCCTTGAATATGGCCGCGGGAACGGCGGGACACGTGTACGCCGGAATGACCACTTCCGTTCCGGGCCTCAAAGCCGAAAGGGCCTTCAGGATGAGCCAGAGGGCAGCTCTGCCCGAAGAAAGGTACCAGGAACGGTCTGCACCGAGAAAGCCCCGAAGAGGGTCGGCGCCGGGCTGGCTTGCCGGTCGGAGGGCGCTCAGGCAGGCCGCCGCAACAGCCGGCAAGGAGACTTTGTTTTGAACAGGGGGCAAACAGTAAGCTCGCATCAAACGCTCGCGCTCCTTCTTCTCCGTTCTCCCTCTAAGATTTCAGGTGATTGGATCGGTTATGCCTGTCAGGGTTCATACCCAAATCTTCTGATCAGCGTTCTGTACGTTGTGTTGTTGTTTGAACCAACAACGTTCAGGTATCCGATTAGTGGGCATGCCGGACCGAATCTGGAAATTGCTTTCCGGAAGTTAAGAAAATGGCCCTTGTTAATAAGGATATTCTCGTCAAAAAGAGATGTGGGAGTATTGATTGGACTGAAGTAACTGCTTCCACTGGAAACGACGCTGACGCTTTGCACGTTTTTGAAAGTCAGGAATTTAAACATAAGGTCGTCTTTGCAGTGAGCTATTTTATTAAGATCCTTCGGGTTTATATCCCTGTCAAAAAAGAATTTCTTATACAGGACGCCGCCTATTCCAATCGGCAACAGTTTGGGGTCTCTTTCGTTATCGCTGACTATTTTCCAATTCGAATAGTGCTGATAACTGCCAAATATAGTCTTCACTGGCCTTCTAGCCATGCAGGCAATCACATCAAACTCGTTTTCTTTTGATTTAGACAAAAGCTGATTCAGCCAGTGACGTTTATATATGGCATCGTCGTCGGCGATGACTACGATGTCTTGATCATCCATTTCGTCTATGAGAGGGTAAATTTTTCTGTAGGGTCCGAGATTGTCTGTATACCTGACCCTGAATTTATCAGATTGAAGATTGCTTATCCGGTTAGGAATGGAATTAATCCCGTTGTCGATGCTGAACGGTTCTTTTGACACCCACAAATACAGTTTATCAAAATACTCTGCCTGCTCCAAGATCGATAATACTGAGTAGTAAACCACGTCTATTCTTGAATCTATGGTTGTCATTGACACATAAACCATGATGTTCTGCCTCCTAATGCTCAAGACGTTCATTCGTTCCACTATCTTCGGCAGAGAGCGCAGCCCGAGGAACCAGTTGCGGAGGGACCGACGCGCCGCGCCCTTCGTCGCGGTAATGCTCAGCCATTATCCCGAAGAGATTGAGGAGCCCCAACTTGCTCCGAAAACGCTCTCCGGGCGGAAGGAAGGCGTCCGACAGGGCGAATTTAAGAAGAGCAGCGAAGGCGTGGCGAAATTCGTACCGGGGGATATTGAAGTAGCGGATGGAGTTGGGGGGGGGATAGTCATAACGCGCGTGTCCCCGTCCGCACCAGAAGTAGTAGCGCTGAAAAAAAGCTTTCGTAAGTCTGTGAGCCGGGATGGGGTGATAGACGAGCGCTCGGGGCAAATAGAGGAGTTTTTCTCCTGCCGCCGTGAGGCGAAACCCTACCTCTGTGTCTTCGTTGCCGACGCCGTTTTCCTTTAAGGGGCCAAGGTCGGTTCGGAAGAGCCCGTATCTCTCAAAGGCCGCCCTTCGCACGAACATATTGGCGCCTATGGGCCTCGCCATGGACTCGGTATATACACGCTCGACGTCCCCGTAATCATGCCTCACAATGGGACCGTTGTACGGAATTGGCAGCCCGTTCCTGTCGAGGAGGTAGGCGGGCAGGGGTGTCGAAATGATCGGAAGGACCCTGCCGCCGAACATTGCGTAGTCATCGCGCTCCAAGGCGTTCAGGATTGCTGGGTACCATC
The DNA here is from genome assembly GCA_963816715.1 of uncultured delta proteobacterium. GTDB lineage: Bacteria > Desulfobacterota > Syntrophorhabdia > Syntrophorhabdales > WCHB1-27 > BOG-1155. The sequence goes on along the minus strand of CAWFMJ010000033.1, from coordinate 170,430 downwards.
CGTCGTCGAGGATCACGTCGTCGTCGACGAACACGAAAAAATCTGACCTCGCCTCCATGACCCCGCTGTTCAAGGCGTGCGACTTGCCCGGCGTCGGCTCGCATAGATAGCGGATGGGCAGGGCCTTTTCCTTTACAAAGCCGTCGACGATCTCGGCCGTATTGTCCGTCGACCCGTTGTCGACGACGAGAAGTTCCCACGCCGACGCGTCGAGCTTGTCGCTTTTTGCCTTGAAGCCTTCTAACAGACCGCGGAGACCGGCGCCGCGATTGTAAGTGCAGACGATTACCGACAGTTCGGGACAATTCATAAAGGTCCTCCTCTTTTTGCCTTATTCTTTTCGCGTCACGACCACGAACCCTGTGCCGATCCATTTGAGGCGGTTTCGGCAAAGACCTTCGAACAGCCTGTTTGCGGCAAGGGCTCTTTGGGGCATGTGGACGTCCAAAGGGGAAAGGAACAGGTTGAAATCGTAGTAAATGACCTTGGCGACGTTGAGGCCGAGCGATTTTGCCGATGCGCGAAGTCTTCTCTCTGAAAGGAGATGCGTCTTTTCGCGATGCAGCGGGGGTCTTCCCGCCAGCCTTCCGGCAAGGGACTGCGCCCATCCCCAACCGGTCTTCTCCCAGATTCGGTAGGGACTTGCCCTGTTGAGCATCGAGAAAACCACCACCCCGCCTTTTTTTGTTACCCTTGCAAACTCGCCGAGGGCCTTGGCGACGTCGGCAACGTATTCAAGGACTCCTGTGGCGACGAGGGCGTCAAAAGAACATGTCCCGAAAGGCAGGTTGTCGGCGCTCCCGGCTAGGACCGCCCCGGAGTCTCCAAGCGTTGCGGCGCATTCGCCAACCATGCGCGGAGATATGTCTAGTCCGACTACCCTGCACGTCCGGGCGAGACCTTTGAGGAGAACGCCCGGCCCGCAGCCGACGTCGAGGACTTTCCCGCCTTCACAGTCCCGGAGCGCGTCGAAGACGATGCGGAGTCGTGCGTTAAAGAAACAGGCGACAGACGAGTCTTCTTCATACAACCGCGCATATGCCTTCGGCCATTCGAACTCGGTCGACCTTTCTGTTTTTGTGATAGCTGACACGCTACGCACCGGATGGACCTCCTCCAGGCGTCCTCGTCCGGCGAAAGCACCTGCGCCACAAGACCCGAACGCCCCTAGGGGATTTGACCAGGGGACGGGCCACAAGGAAAAGAACGTGGGAAACCGCTTTCCCATAGTCGATTTTCAACCCGACGCTGGCCAATCCCTCGGCGTGAAATCTCCAGAAGTCTTTCCCACATCCCTTCACCAGGGCTTGTGCGAGCAAATCGTAATAGACGGCGTCAATCTCCCGTTGTCGCTCGGCGAATTCCCCGGGATTGAGGAAATCGCGTCCGAAGCGATGGAGAAGCATGACGTCGGCAAGGATGTGGGGGTTGTGCCGTTCGAGACGACGCCAGATGGAATCGTTTTCGCGCCGGTTGAAGGTCAGGACTTGCGGCACGAAACCGAAGTCGCAGCAACGCAGTATGTCGAGGCATGTTTCCGTGTCTTCGAAATAGCGCGTGGTAGTGGAAAAAAACGGCCTGCGCGAGCGGACGATATCGCTGCGATACATGACGCACGTGGCCGAGCCGAAGAGGCTCTTGCCTCTCAGGAGAAAAGCCCGTGCCGCCTCCGTTCCCGAATAGACCGGCCCTTTCCGAAGGGGAAGGCCGCCGTGGCCCGCGTGGTTGTTATAGAGCGCGAAGGATGAGATCAGGCCCACGTTCCGGCCCGACTCTGCAACTGCGACCATTTCCTCGAGACAGCGGGGATAGAGCCAATCGTCGGCCTGCACGATTTTGCAATAAACGCTTGCCGGCGACAGATACGTAAGGGCCCGGTTGTAGTTTTCCGTCTGCCCCAGGAAATCGGTTTCCCGGATCAGACGTATTCTTTTGTCCAGGGCGGCGTACCTTTCCGCGATCTCCCGGGAACCGTCGTTGCTGCAGTTGTCTGCGAGGATATACTCCCAATCGGGATAGGTCTGGCCCATGACGCTGCGGATGCATTCGTCGAGGTAATCGCCGGTGTTGTAGAAAGGGGTGACAACGGAGACGAGAGGACTTCCCGCGGCTCGCGTTGCGGCGTTGCTCCTCAACTTGTCCGGCGTCATCGGCTATTGCCCCTTCCTGATAAGCTCATTCGCAATCGTCGCAAATTCGGACTCTACGGCCTTGCGGTTTGAGTCGCACGCGGCTTTCAGCGAACTCCTCGCCGCTTGCCGGTCTTGCAGGATCTGCGTCAACGCGCGGCGTCCGTCGATGGCGTTGAAATGGTTGAAATCAAAGCAGAATCTATCCATTCCCATGGCCTCCATATGCGCTCTCACTTTCCGATGATAGGCGACAGCCAGGACGGGAGTGGCGCACAGGTGGCTCAGCAGGCACCCATGGAGACGGCTTGCCACTACTGCCTCGAAGCCCCGAAGTTTCGAGAGCAGTCGGGCGACGTCGAGCGCCGGGAGGAGCTCCAGGCGGTCGCCCGCGGGGCGGATGCTTTTGAGCCGTTCGTAAAGGCGTTGCGCCAAGCGATGATCCGGGTCGTCGGTGGCGAAGAACGTCAGTCCGTACCCGGAGCCAAGAAGAGAAAGGGCCAGCGATTCCAATTCGCGCCAATACCTGTTGAAAAGCGGTTCGTGGGCCTCCGGCCAACTGCCGGGAAGACCGTAGGCGATTGGGCTGAGGCCAACAGTGGGTCGAGGGGTTGATTCTCTCATCCGGCAACTGTCGTTAGGGAACGGGGGAAGCCCGAAGGCGAGGTCGGGGCAAAAGGAAAGGGGGCGATGGACGCCGATGGCCCGCAACAAGTCGATCGATCCTGCATCGCGCAAAGAGACGCGTTCGGCCCGCGAAACGGCATTGCACACGAAACGGCGGCTCAAGGAATGGCGGAGCCCGTCGAACCCCGTACCGATGAAAAAGACGGGGACCCTCCTCATTACTGCCAGCCTGGTCCATTTCACCATGGAATAGGGGTGGCCCCAGGGTCCGCCGAAGGCGTCGTCGAGCTGCCCTCCGCCCACCACGACCAGCCCGTCCAGGGTCCCGATCAGTTGTCGCGCGGCCGCGAGATGATGCGCTTCGAGGGCCGCCCCGCGAAGGAAGTCCCGCAGCCGTTTGGCGCCGCGAAGCGCCAGGGGCGCGTGGTGGGCCGCTTTCTTGAGATGCGACCTGATCCATTCTTGAGGCGGGTCTGTTCTCCTTTCGAGGCCGGACGCGTCATAAGAGTCTGTAAAGTAGAACGCGCGTCGCACCGCCGTCAGGGGGAAGGCATCGAGCCCGTGTGCGGCGGAAGCGCGCTTGCCGTTAAGGACGATCAGCATGAGACGCGCATTCGGGAAAAATCGTTGCAAATGGATCCGCGCGGATTCGATGATGGCGCCGTCGCCCAGGTTGCCGCCGGCATAGGGCGTGATGAGGCCGATGCGCGGCCGCCCCTCGGCTGCATCGGAGCGAGTTTCGGACAGGGAGCCGCAATACGTCGCGCGGCATGGCGGGATTTCGGCGGTCCTAGGCACTAGGCGGCTCCCGGCCTCAGTCTGGCCGATTCCTGCGTCAGGGAAAGGAGGTCCTGCTCATAGGCGACTGGGTAGAGGTTAGCTACGCCCCGAACCGTCCAGTCCGTGCTGATCATGAGCGTTGCCGCCCGGGGGAATTCGTCGTACGTGATTTGCAGGTCGTAACAGTAGAGGCTGATGTTCAGGTAATAGTTGCCGGGGCAGAGGTGGAGGTCGAGTTCGAAGGTGTAGGTTACGTTCCGCTCCGGCCCAACGGAAAAGCCGCTCTTCCCCAGCCTGCTCGTCGATATGTCGAAAACGGTGTAGAAGTCCTGGTTTTTCAGGTCAATGGCAAGGCCCAGACGGTCGATTTCTTTTGTTGCGGCGACCTCGATGTCAATCCACGCTTTCTCGCCCGACTCGAAGTGCATCCGTTTCCCGTTCTGTCCGCTCACCGTAACCTTCGATATGGCCGCCCCATGCTCGAAAGAAGGCGACCGAGGCATTGCGCCGTTCAGGTAGGCGTGGATCACCTCGCCGGGAAGTCCCGATTTGACGCACTTCCCGCGTTCGAGGAGGAGCACGCGGTCGCACAGCTCGGCGACGGCTCTCAGGTGGTGAGAGACAAATATGACCGTCGTTCCCTCTTTTTCTTTGATTTGCTTCATTTTTTGCGCGCACTTCACCTGAAATAGGTAATCGCCCACGCTGAGCACCTCATCCACGATCAGGATGTCGGGGTCGACGTGGGCAGCCACGGAAAAGCCGAGGCGCGCGTACATGCCGGAAGAGTAGCGCTTGACAGGGGTGTCGATGAAGTCCCCGAGGCCGGCGAATTCCACGATCTCGTCGAACTTCTTCCTGATTTGCTCTTTTTTCATGCCGAGGATCGTGCCGTTGAGGAAGATGTTCTCCCGCCCGGTGAGGTCCGGATGGAAGCCGGCGCCCACCTCGATGAGGGCGGACATCGTGCCGTTGACGGCGAGCCGCCCTTCCGTCGGCTTCATCACCCGGCACAGCAGCTTGAGGATCGTGCTCTTTCCCGCGCCGTTGGGCCCTATGATGCCGAACGCCTCTCCTTTCTCGACCCGAAAGGAGACGTCCTTCAAGGCCCAGAATTCGTGATCGGCGAGGGCCGTCTTTCTACGGGAGAAGGCTCTGCTCGACAGGGCGGGCAGGAGGTCGCGGAGGGAATCGAACACTTCCCCCTTCTTGAATTTCTTCGCGACGCGGTCCATTTCAAGAATCGCTTCCGATTCGCTCATGTTCAGATCCTTTCGGCAAAAAGAGGTTCAAGCTTCGTGAAAAAGACCGATCCGCACGCGAATAACGGCAGCGATACGCCCGCGCTGTAGAGGAGCCACCAGACGTCGGGGGCCCGGTGGTATACCGTCGCGGCGCCGATCCCCTCAAGGATGGGGGCAACGGGATTGAGCATGAGGATCTTCGCCCATTTTCCGAACATCGAGGCGTCATAGAAGACGGGCGTGACGAAGATCGCAAACGTGACGATCACCTCGACGACGTACTTTACGTCCCGGTAGAAGAGGTTCGCCGCCGACAGGAGTATCCCCAGGCCGGTCGCGAAAAGCACGAGCAGGACGAACAGGAGGGGGACCCAGAGCAATTGGACGCTTATCCCCGCGCCGATGAAGGCGAGCACGACGGCCAGGAGGAGCGAGGCGACCGCGAGGTCAAACATCTGGGAGAACATCGCCGAGATCGGAAAAATGATCTTGGGGAAATAGATCTTGGTGACGAGATTGGGGTTGGAGACGAGGCTGCTGGTCGAAAAGCGGATGGAGGCGACGAAGAACGCCCACGGCACCGCTTTGACAGACACCTCGGCGAGGTCCCTGATGTTGACGGGAGTGTGGGAGATGATGGCAAAAGCGGACCGGACGAGTATGCCTGCCCCCACGATGACCATGGGCATGAAGACCGCCCACATGAAACCGATGACGGACTGTTTGTATTTAATACGGATGTCGCGCCAGATCATCATGTAGAGGAGGTCGCGGTATCTGACGAACTCTCTTATCGATTCCATCATGCTGCAAGCCTCTCGTTTTTCAAAGCCCTTTACTGGCCTTCGATTACCGACAAATCGACCGCCGGGTGCGGCTCGATGGCCCTCACCGCCGTCCTGTACCGATCTGCCGCCTTTGCAAGGATAGAGGGCTCTGCCGGCAGCGAAAAATCGTCGATCCGGCGAACCGGCGTTATCTCCGCGAGGGTGCCGGCGAGATAGATCTCATCGGCGACGTACAACTCCGTCCGGTCGATCGGCCGTGTGACAAACTCGACGCCCATCGATGCGCAGATGTCTCCGATAATCTCGGTGGTGATGCTTTCCAGGGCGCCTTCCGAAGCGGGCGGCGTGATGACCTTTCCCTCCCGCACCATAAGAACGCCGGCGCCCGTTGCTTCGGCGACGCGGCCCCACTGGTTCAACAGGATCATTTCGGAGCACCCCCTCGCCCGGCCTTCTATGCGCGCTAGTCGCGCCACCTGGTAGTTGGAGCTTGTTTTTATCCTCGGAGGCAGTGAATAATCCGCGGCCCGCTGCCACGTGCTGACGCCCACGTCGATAGGCCTGGGCGGCGCCTTATCCTGATGATAGGCTGTCAGAACGAGATCGGCCACGGTGCCTTCGCCCCAATGGCCTTCGATCACATAGAGGGTCGCCCGGACCCACATGTCCTTTTCCGGGCTGTAGAGCGCCCGGACGAGCTGGTGACAGGCCCGCTCGAATTCAGGGTAGGTCATCGAATAGGGGATGTGGAGAAGCCGGGCCGAGCGCTGCAGCCGGGCAAAGTGCCTGGGCATCGCGACTATCCCGAATTTCACCCCATCTTCCTGCCAGTAGCCCTTGAGACCTTCAAAGACGTTCAAGCCGCGGGTTACGGCCTCTGTCGAGATATGCAATACCGCCTCTTCCCAGTGCTTCATCTTTCCGCCCTGGTAGACCCACGCCGGTTGTTGCAATTGCGCCATGATCAGCCCCCTTTGCTTCGAAATTTAGAAAACCGCTTTCCTGCAATAGTAGCCCTCGGCGTACCTGCCCGGCACATTCGACTCGACGCCCCGGAGTCTGAGGATCGACAGGAAGGTCTCCTCCGAGAACCATTGTCGTGTGCCCTGCGACTTGAAACAGCTCAGGATGCCGTTGATCTTCCTTTGGCAGGTCTGCGTATCGAGTCCGACGAAGAAATTCGGGCTTCCCAGGTCCCCGTCATACTTGACAATCTCGTACTCGAGGATGAGGTGATCCCGGAACGTGTTCCAGGTTGCCTCCGAGATGAAGCGATGGTCCTGGTGAAGGTCGGCCCGGTGGTGCGTGAAGATCAGGTCCGGAGAGAACGACTCTTTCAACTCTTCGAAATACGCTTTTATCCTGGCGCCCTCAAAAGGGAAAAAACTGTCCCGGAAATTTTTGACCGTAATCGTTTTTTTGCGCGCTTTTTCAAGGAACAGCGAAGCAGCCCGCCGCGCTTCGCCCGCCCTCGGTCCCGAAGCGGCAAAGACGACCCAGCGAGCTTCTATATCGTGGTATTCCTCACAAAGGCGCAAAATTGCGCCCCCGGCGCCGATCTCGATATCGTCGGCGTGAGCGCCGAGACACAGGAGCTTTCGAGGCGGGCCGTTCTGGTTGCCGAAAGCCACTCTAAGCATGTACGACGCCTCCGGCATACTCGTACGCGGTCTTCCATACTTCCCAGGGCGCGCAACCCGTATTGTAAAGATCGGTCAGCTCCTGATGCTCTTTGAAGGTATCCATGCACCAGTACCCGTCATACTTGTAGCCGAGGAGTTGTTCGCGCTCGATGAGCCTTCGGAAGGGCTCTTCCACCAGCTCTTCCTTCTCCCTGATGTACTGGAATATCTCCCTTCGGAAGACGAAATATCCCCCGTTGATCATGATGTCCGTATCTGCCACGTATTGTATGCCGTTGACGAGATTGTTCTTGTTTACGGTGACGACGTGGAAGCTCTGCGAGGGTTTTGCGCACAGGAAACAGCCTATTTTGCCGCTCTGGAGAAAAAAGTCCATCATGTCGGGCAGGTAGAGGTTGGTGAGGCCGTCGCAATAGTTTGCGAGAAATACCTCGTCGCCGCCGAGGTACTTCTCCACCGCCCGCAACCGCTGGCCGATGTTCGTCCGGAGACCCGTATCGGCGAAGGTGATCTTCCAGTCCGCGATGTCGCAGTTCTCAAGGCGCAGGTCTTTGCCCCCGTTGAGCAAAGTAAAGTCGTTCGAGACGCACTCGTTGTAGTTGAGAAAGTAGTCTTTTATCTTGTCCGCCTTGTAGCCGAGACAGAGAATAAACTCCTTGTGGCCATAGTGGGCGTAGTATTTCATCAGGTGCCACAGTATGGGCCGGTATCCGATCTTTACCATCGGTTTCGGCACGTCCTCAGTCAGTTCTCCCAATCTGGTTCCGAGCCCGCCGCAAAAGAGCACCACTTTCATCGAGTATCTCCTCCTTGGATAAGAAAGCGTTCAAGTATAATCCGTTGTGAGCAGGGAGGCTCCACGGACTTGTTGGTGGAGGGGGCGCTGAGCCCCATGGCAGAGCACCACTTTCATCGAGTATCTCCTCCTTGGGTGAAGAAGTTGAGCAAGGCATACTTGACCAGTTCACGTTTCCTCAGCGGGTAGCCGATGTTCTCGAGGCCTTGCCGATGATAGGCCCAAAAGCTTTCGTCATGATTTCGCACATACTGGCGTCCCAGGAACTTGAAGTAGCCGTCTTTGAGGATCTTGTAGCGCCGGCTATGCTCGTCCTTGTCCAGATAGGCGTTGCCGTACTTATGGATGGCGGCGAAAGCGCTTAACGGATCGGGGTTGAACTGGCGGCGGGCAGAGGTTATCGAATCGTTGTCTCTCCGTACAAAGCTCAGGATCTCATGGACGAAGGCGAAATCGCTCTCTTGCAGTATTTCGTAACATGCCTCCGCGTCCGGGTCGTAACTCATTTCCGAAAAGAAGGGAGTCCGCTTTCTCACAATGTCGGCGCGGACCAGGATGGACGTCGGCGAGCCGAACAGGGAGATTCCGTCAAGAAGGTGCAAACGGCACGCTTCCCTGCCGGGCACAATGTTTTGAGGAAACGGCAAGCCGAGGTTGCGGAGTTGCGGACCGAAAGCGCTGTAGGAGCTGACGATGCCGACCGAAGGCCGCCCCGATGCCAGGGCCGCCATTTTTGCAAGACATTCCGGAAAGATTCGGTCGTCTGCCTGTACGATCTTGCAGTAGCTGCTCTTATCAGAGATGAGTTTCAGCGCCCGGTTATGATTTTGCACATGGTTGACGAAATCGTCATAGGCGACGACCCTGATGCGCCCGTCATTCCTTGCATAGCTCCGGGCGATGTCGAGGGAGCCGTCGGTGCTGCAATTGTCGGCTATGAGGTACTCGTAGTTGGCGTGGGACTGGCAAAGGACGCTCTCTATGCACTCGCCCAGATACGCTTCCCCATTGTAGACGGGGGTCACGACGCTGATGAACGGCTCTTCGCGCAATCCTCGATCTCCTCTCAGGCAGCCCAGCGCAGTTCTGAGCTGACCCTTCCCGCAGCGAGGAGTTGCTTCACCCAGACTATCCGGTTGAAGCGCGCCCCTTCGCAATCCGCGAACAAGAAATTGTGCGTGCGGTAGGCGGCATAGAGTTGCTCCACCCCGAGATGCACGTTCCATTGCGGCTTGAACCCGGGCAAGAGCCGCCGGATCTTCCCGAAGTCGACCCGGTACGAGCGCGCCGTGGGGACAGGGTTCGGCGAGAACTCGATGCGGCTGCCGGGGACTATCTCCCCGACGATCTCTGCCAATTCGCGGATGCTGTAGTTCTCCTCGGTGATGCCCACATTGAACGCCTGATTGTGGACAACGTCGCGCGGCGCGGTCAGAACGGCGAGGAACGCGCGGGAAATGTCCTCGATGTGGACCGTCGGCCGCCAGCCCGCGCCGTCTCCCTTGATGTAGATGCTGCCCTTCGTATAGGCCCAGGCGACGAGGTTGTTGAGCACGAGTTCGACGTTGAGTCGCGGCGAAACGCCGTAGGCCGTCGCGTTTCGCATAAAGGTGGGGCTGAAGTCCTGGTCGGCTAGCTTCGCCACGTCCTCTTCGACGCGGAATTTCGTGATGCTGTAAGGAAAGACCGGGTTGAGCCCCGCCGTCTCGTTGACGAGGCCGCTGTCCGCTTTGCCGTAAAGGGCGCACGAAGAGGAGAACACGAACCGCGGTACGCCGGCGTTCTTCGCAAGGTGCGCGAGGCGGACCGAGGCGGCATGGTTGATGTCGTAAGTGACCGCGGGATTGAGGTTGCTCAATGAATCGTTGGAAAGCGCCGCGAGGTGGACGACGGCGTCGAATCCCTTCAGGTGTTCGGGCCGTACGTCCCGAAGATCGAGCCGCAAGGCGGGAATTGTCTGTATGCCCGGGATAAAGGTGCACTCCTGGTAGAGGTTGCTGTCGAGACCGATCACCTCGTGGCCGGCTTCGAGCAGGATTCGCGTCATCACGACGCCGATGTAACCGTTGTGTCCGGTAAGCAGGATGCGCATGGTCTCTCCTTCTAACGTTTCCGTCGCGCGCATGCGAGTTTGATCGGGCTGAAGTCCCCGAAAGGCGGAAGCCGGCCGGCGGTCTGGTGAATCGGGTGAAAATAATCGGGTTCCACTCCCTCCAGACGGCAACCGGCGGCGTAAATGACGCGGGTCGCGAGGTAGTATGAGCTGGAGAAGCTGACTATCGACACCGAATCGAACAAGCTTGCCGTCTTCTCCATGAACGCTTCTTCGTCAAAGAAATGATTGTGCCAGCGCACGGGGATTTCCGGCAAGCCGACGGCCGTGCGCATCCGGTTAAAGTTCTTTTGTCCCTGCACAAAATTCTCGATGCCGAAATAGCAGCCGCCCGGCACGAGGTGGTCGGCGATCTGCGCTATCACACCGTACTGCTCCTCGGAGGTCGTCAGGTTTATCAGACTCCGCACGGTTAAGAAGACTTCGCATTTTTTGGATTGAAGGCTGTCGGAGAGCCGTCGCATGTCCCCGACGCGGAAAGAGACATTTGCAAGCGGCGGATCCTGATCCGGGTTTCTCTGCCTTGCGAGGGCGAGCATCTCCGCGCTCCAGTCCATGCCGATAAAGCGGATCGCCGGGAAGGCAGCAGCGAGGCTTGCTGTGGCGTAACCGTCGCCGCAGCCGAGATCGACCACCGCGGCGCCTGCGGGAAGCGAGGTTGCGGCGAGCTTCTCTTTTAACGTCGAAATCTCCAGCTCCCGGAGAAAGACATCGTGCGTCGTGGCCTGAACCGACGTCGACGCCGTGCCCCTTGCGCGGTCGCACCAGTATTGCTTGATCTTGCCGGACAGGTCCGGATTGGAGATCATTCCATCCATAGAGTTTTCCTCGACGTGATGAGAGCCTTACCCCGCTTCCGCGACGGCAAGCCGTCTCTCGCTCTCCAGGATATCCTTCAGCCAAGTCTGCCCGCGGAAGTATTCATATTGCTCGGCACGAAGCGTGTCGGCCAAACGGCCGGGCGGCAGAAGGACGTCGTCGTAGGTGAGGGGGGCGTCCTTCTTTACTGCCGTCTTCAGCGTGCAGCCTTCTACCAGACCCTCCGGCAGATAGCGCTTTTCGCACATTTCTTCCGCGTTTACCGCTTCGCCGTAGGTCATGTACATCCCATAGTCGTCAAGGACTTCGCCCGGCGCAAGATCCCGCTTCGCCACCGCGCAGACCTCTACAACGGGCCCGGCGAGAGCGGGCGCTACGGAATCGCGAAACAGGGCGACCCGGGCAATCGCGTTCGGCGTCTCGAAATGCACGAGATGGTAAGGAGAAAAGAAGACATAGAGCGGACCCTCGCCCATCTTGTAGAGGTTGAGGTAATGGCGTTGCTTGTCGTCGGCGTGTTCGGCCAGGCAATAGACCTTCGTCATCGGTGTGCCGACAACGTAGTCGACGATGCCGCCTAGCTGGCGCAGCTCGTCGATATTGTAGAGCGAACCGATTTTCATCACGTCGTCGTGGTACTCGAGCCCCCTGGACATGCCTCGGGACCGGACGCGGAATCCGGTCGCGTTGGCCACGATGGTCTGTTCGAAACTGATCTTAGAACCGTCGGCGAAGCTCGTGACGAGGGTAGGGTTTTGGCCCCATCGTTCGGCGAACCCCTTTTGCGTGGTCGGGTTCCGGTACGGGTCCTGAAGGCCTTTTACGTTGCCGAGCACCCGCGGTGTGAGACCGAGGCCTTTGACCCAGCGGTAAAGGTTCAACTGCACGCCCGGCTCGTCCCCCTCGCAGGCGGACATGATCACCCCGGACTTCCTTGCGTAGACCTGTAGGATCGGGCCGATGGTGGCGTCGAGCTCCGCATTCACGAGGACAACGTCCTTGCCGTGGCGAAATGCTTCCATGACGACCTGGGCCCCGAATTCCACAGAGCCGGTGACGTCGACGAGCACGTCTACCTGTTCGGACCGGGCAAGAAGAAAAGCGTCCGCCGTGACAACCGGTTTTCCCGCCCGAATGGCATGCTCCAGTTGGGATTGAGTCGTCGCTTCAACAATGCCGTCGGCCCCGGAATACCGATAGACGTGGAAGGCTTTTTCCGGATGTCTGTTCTGCACGGCGACCATCCGCATTCCCGGAAAGCTGTTGACGATCTGATTCGTCAGACCCTGGCCCATGAAGCCGGCGCCCATCATGGCCACGCGTATGGGCCTTCCCTGGGCCTCACGGTTTTTCAAAGCAGTATCGATCAAGATCATGAATGTTTCCCTCCTTTCGAAAAACCCTTGTCAGATCCCGGCCCGATGGGCTTCGCTCGCTGACGGACGATAGGAGACGCTGTCCGGGACGCGCATCCGGCGTTTCAGGTCGAGCTCGACTTCGTCGAGGAGTTTCCACCCCAGATCTTTCTCGGACATGACGGACACCGCCAGCGGCCACTCGAGAGCCAGGCGCGGGTCGGAATAGAGCAAACCGCTCTCGACGCCGGGCGCGTAAAACTCGCCCACCTGGTAGCTCGTTTCCGTCGTGTCGCGCAACGTTTGATACCCGTGGGCGAACCGTTCGGGAACATAGAGACCCCGATGGTTCTCTTCGCTCAGCTCTACCGCGACGTGTTCGAGATAGGTGGGGCTTTCGGGCCGAAGGTCGACGATGATGTCCAGGATGGCGCCTCGCGTGCACCGGACGAACTTCGTTTCGGCCGCCGGCGGGAACTGGAAGTGCATTCCCCGCAGCGTGCCGCTCGCACGATTGAACGCCACGTTGGCCTGGGCGATGACCGGCTTGAGGCCGTGGGCCTTGAACTCGTTCTGACAAAAGGCCCGTGCAAAGAAACCCCTGGAATCTTCTCTGCGCTCGATATCGACGATGAATGCGCCTTTCAGTTTCGTTTCGGTGAAAATCATTGTTTGACCCCCTTTCAACGTAGTTAAGTCAGGAATGCGTTCTCTTTCAGAAGGAAGAGAAGCTGTGCGTGGGCGCCTTTGCCCGGGTTTGCTTTCGCTCTGACGGTCCGGCCCATCTGAGGGTGTTGTCTAAACGGCCGCAAGTAAGCAATTGTTTGATATGGTCGATGCGTTTGTAACGAGGTCCCTCAAACTCGTCGAGGTCGAGCCCGGTCTTTCGGTATGCCGCGTAAAGCTCCGCGGTCCCTTGCCGCGCCGTCCATTTCGGCCGATAGTCGGGGAATGTTTGCGCAAACTTGGTAAAGTCCGCGCGATAGCATCGTTTGTCGGGCCCCGCGTCGCCGGCGAACTCAATACGGCAACCGGGCACGGTTTCTTTCACGATGTCAGCTAATTCGCTGATCCGGTAATTCTCGCCATTGCATCCCACGTTGAACGCCTGATTATGGACGAGCTCGCGGGGAGCCTCCAGGACCGCCAGGAAGGCGCGCGAGACGTCCTCGACGTGGACAATGGGCCGCCAGGGGGTCCCATCGCTCTTCAGGTAAACAAGACCGCGGGTGAAGGCCCAGGCGACCAGGTTGTTCAGGACCAGATCGAAGCGCATGCGCGGCGAGAGGCCGTAGACGGTTGCATTGCGCAGAAAAGTAGGGCTGAACGACGAATCGGCGAGCGCAGCGACGTCTCTCTCGACGAGCACCTTTGATGTGCCGTACGGCGTGACGGGGTTGAAAACGGCTTCTTCCGTCAGCATGGCGTCTCCTGACGCCCCATACGTGCTGCACGACGAGGAGAAGATAAAGCGGCTTACCCCTGCTTGCTTTGCCAGCTCGGCGAGACGCACCGAAGCCCTGTAATTGATCTCGAAAGTCAGCTCGGGGTTGAGATCGCTCAACGGATCGTTTGAAAGGGCGGCGAGGTGAATTATCACATCGATTCCTCTCAGGTCCCCAAGTTCCACGTCGCGTATGTCCTTCCTGAGATCGGGCAGGTTCGACATTGCATCCCCGAACATGCACGCTTCATAGAGATTGCTGTCGAGCCCGAACACGTCGTAGCCTTCTTTTTCCAGGATGGGGACCAGTACTGAGCCAATGTAGCCGCATGAACCCGTTACCATTACTTTCATTTGTCCCTCCTTGTTCTGCGCCCGGTATTTCGAAAAGCCCTGCGTGGGCAGGCTACCGCCGTTGGAAAATGTCCTGTGGCATGAGGCGTTTTCTTTCATGTTGCCTTACCCTCGACGAGGCGCACGAATCCCACCCGGTTTCTTTAGCCCGCCTGAAGTTCCGTAATCGTCTTTGTGAGGTTCCCTTGGTCTCAACGCGCGAATGGCGTGCAACCGAAGAGGTAAAATACAATAAGCGTGCCAGGCGACGGTTTCTCGGGAACGCTCTCTTCGGGCTGTCTAAATAGCCGATATCACAGGAAGCGGAGATGAGGCGGAAAACGGGACCGGAGAAACTTGTGAAGAATTGTAAAACGATGTCCCGTCCGTTTTGTTTACAGCGTCCGGTCTCTTTACGGTTTCCCGCTAGGGGAGTCTCTTCCCGTTCGACAGCAGCCGGCTGGTTCTCTTTCGTCACGCGGATTTCCCAGACCCGGTCGCGCCGTTAAGGCGCTTCCGGGCAAACCCCGGGGAGCGACGGCCGTACATCGCGGGTTCGCAACAAGAAAGACCCGCGGGTGAAGGACGCAACAGGACAATGCGCCTTCGCGGAGATGCTGTCGCGTCTCTTTACAACGAGACGGCAGACAGTCTCTTCTGTTGTGCTATCCTCTTCCGAGAAAGGCGGCGCAGGGGATAAATCGGCAGTGTTTGAACGCGGAGATGAAGAGATTAAGGCGGTGGAAGGTGGTGGCGAGGTTGAGGCGGTGACGGAATCTTTTCGTGATGCCGATATTCTCGATCTTTGGTTGCACTGAGTCGAGCTCCCAGGGGTGGAGGTAGAAGAGGTAGCTTCCCCGGGCGCTCAGGATGCGGCTCACTCCCCATCGAAAAAGAGGAAAAGGCCAGAACCTGAAGTAGCCTCCTCCGCCCCAGGGCAGGGTGAACCTGTTGATGGTCAGGTTGCTGACCGGCAGCTCGACGATGCCGTTTCGGGCCATCATGCGGCCCGCTGAAGATGTGTGCCATTGACCCTCGATTTTCCCGTAGCGTTTGTTCACGCCGGTGTTGTTGTAGCTGGAGTCGTAGACGTAGTCGAGCTCTCTCAGCGTCTCGAGGACTCTGTCCGTAATCGAGAAGCTGGGGGCGCGATAGCCGAGCACGCGGTTGCCGGCGATATCTTCCAGGAGGCTCTTGCTCCGGTAAAGGTCTTCGCGGAGCTTCTCACGGGAAAGTTCATAAGTAAGCTGATGACCGTATCCGTGGGAGGCCAGCTCGTGGCCCCTGGCCTGGATTTCCCGCACGATGCTCTTGCATCTTTCGGCGACCCAGCCGAGCACGAAAAAGGTACAGCGGACGTCGTAGTGGTCAAAGATATCGAGGAGGATTCTGGTATAGAGACTGACGCGCAGGTCACAGGAGTCCCATGTGGACGCCGGGAATGCGGACCGGGCGTTTTCGACCTGGAACCAGTCTTCCAGGTCGACGGTCATGACGATAGGGCTGGTTGTGTTGTTCACGAGGCGAACAACGGGCGCAGCCGATGGCGACGCGGGCCGGAGGTCTTGAGAATTAACGCGATCCTTGTGCAAGGAACACCACCCCTATGGTTTTGAGGAGTATCTTGAGGTCGAGGAGGAGGGACATGTTCTTGATATAGTAGACATCGGCCTCAAGCTTGGTAAGGGCATCTTCTGTGGAAGCCCCGTACCTGAAAGTAACCTGCGCCCATCCAGTGATCCCCGGCTTCACGTAATGCCGGAGGCTGTAATAAGGTACGTCCTGTTCAAGAAGACTAATGAACTCGGGCCGCTCCGGACGTGGTCCCACGATGCTCATGTCTCCCTTGAGCACGTTCCACAATTGGGGCAACTCGTCGATGCGATAGAGCCGCAGCCATCTCCCTACCCGGGTCACCCTCGCATCGCGGCCGGCAGCCCACTGGGCGCCGTGTTCCTCGGCGTCTACCCTCATCGACCGGAACTTATAGATTCTGAATGCTTTTCCGTTCTTTCCCACCCTTTCCTGAGTGTAAAAGACGGGCCCGGCCGAATCGAGATGGATCAGGAGCGCGGCCAGGAGGATGGCCGGACTGGCGAGGAGCAGCAGGAAGCCAGCCGTCCAAAGGTCGAGAAACCGTTTGACGTCACGGATATAAGCTTTATGGAGAATATCGAAGCCTTCTGCGGAAAGAAGCCACTCGTCGCGTATGTGCGCCACGGGCACTCTTCGCGCAAGGCGCTCGTAGACGTCCGCCATCTCTTCAACCATCGTTCCTTGCAGCCTCGCCGTCAGAATACTTCTGGTAAGCATGGGGGACCGGTCCCTGGGCACGGCCAGTATGACCGCAGCCCCGGCGTCGCCCGCGACTTCCGCCACGCTGTTCGCAGCGCCTACGATCTTTTGGCGGTTGCCGGCTGCCGTCGCCGCGTCGTCCAGGAATCCTTTGACCGAATAGGGCGAAGCCGGGGAGCTGAGGAGGTTGTAGATGGTCTGGCCCGTATCGCCGGTACCGACGATCAGTACCGGTTTCTTTGAGAGGGGCGTTTGGGAGAATGTCGAGTAGGCGTAGCGGCAGGCAGTAAAGAGGGACCACAACAATAGCGCGTGAATCGACGTGCTTGCCACGGCCGCTTGTCCCGAAAGGGCTGCGCCCAGGAGAATGGAAACCGGGCCGCCGAGGAGTATGGCCAGAAAGGTGCGCTTGATTACATCTCTTTGAGAGAGGGCGCGCTCAACGTTATACATGTCAAAAACATAGAGAGCGGCCGGGTAGCAGACGATGGAGATCAATAGCGCGGTAAGCCGGGACGAGCCGACCGTGATCGGTTCCGCCTCAATGAGGGAAACGAAGATGCCCGTTGCGAGGATGGCGATCAGATCGCCCACGAGGAGGAGCGACTTCTGTCGGAGCAACCCTTGCAGCGCCGGGTCGGCCGCGCTGCCGTTTTTCCGTTCGGTTGCCAAACTCGGGGATTCTGCCTGAGTAATAGACTCCATCAATAGATTCCTTTAGCGGCGAAGGGGCCTCGTGGACAGGCTGCCGCCCTCAGTTTGTGTCGCTCGTTTGGCGCGCGCTCTTCTTACGGAACTCGCGCCCCGGCGCAAGTGCATGCCTCTCCGGCGCCCTTTATCAGGGGGCTGGCGCTCCGCTACAACCGCTTTTATCTGCATTCGCACGAAGGGGCGAGTAAGCTTACGATCCGGGGTGGATTCCCTTTGTGCTCGAATCCCTCTTATACAATAAGCGTGCCGGAGCAGTAGAGGCTATCCATATACTTGAGATTACTGGACGGAGCGAAACTCGTCCCCAAAACAGGAAGGGCTGCCCTTTACAAACCTCCGGTGATCGTGGACGAAGATTGCCCGGTCGCCGCCGGGTGCAGCGCGAGAATTCGGGGCTGGCCGATGAACGGCGGTGTAGCGAGACAGTGTCAGGAGAATTTACATCATCATATTTAACCCTTCTTTCATCGTTGCTTAACCGTCCCGCAGTATAACTATGGTCGGAATGAGAGAATTTGAAAAGGAGCGAGCATGAAGCATTGGATGAGAAGGCTCGGAGAACACTGCGCCAAAATGCGGCGGCGCTGCCCCGAAGAAGACCTGATGGTGGTCTTCGACATTGACGACACTATCCTCGATCTACGTCACCTGGTGGTGCAGGTACTGCGGTCTTTCGACCGCAGCCACGGTACGGACTTCTTCGCCGGTCTGCGGGTTGGAGAGCTATCGGCGCGCGAAATGCAAATGGGCAGCGTCATAAGGGACCTGTCCGTACCGGCAAAAGACAGGAGGAGGATTGTCGCGTGGTACGAGGAGCATTCGTGGTCTCGAAAGGCAATCAGAGAGGCGCACCGCCCCTATGACGGCGTGATGCAAGTCATCAGGTGGCTTCAGGATCAACCGGGGACCTTCGTCGGCATAAACACGGGAAGGCCGGAATTTACGAGGGATGATACGCTTTACTCGCTTAATGGCGCGGGCAGGAGATACAACCTATCCTTTTCGCACGACTTCCTCTCTATGAATCCGTGCGGATGGAACGAGAACGTCGTCGCCTACAAAGCAGCGGGGATCGAATCCTTTCAGAAGAAAGGCTTTCGGGTCATCGCCTTTGCCGATAACGAGCCGGAGAACCTGGAGGCCGTGTCGATGGTGGATCCCGCCGGAGAGATTCTTCTCCTTCATGCGGATACCGCCTACAAATCTCAGAAGGGGAAGATGCCGCGCCATGCGGTCAGTGGAAAGATTTACGACGTTGCCGAACTGAAGCGTGTTTATCGGGAGTGCGAGCCGGTCAAGGCTGCGTGATAAACGATTGGGGGCATTCCTCTCGCCTCTTTCTTGCGGAGGTGGGTCCTCCTTCCAATTTTGTCGCTTTACCGGGAAAGATTGTATATTTCTTCCACCAGGATCGATTTTGCCAGCTCTCGGGGGATGCCCGTTTTTTTGACGGCGCCTTTGGAGAAGAGGACGGCGTTTTGCGCGCCGAAGGCGATGCCGAGGTCTGCATCGCGCGCCTCTCCGGGGCCGTTCACCTCGCATCCCATGATTGCGACATTGAGGGGCGTGTCAATGTGGGTGATCGCCTTCTCGAATTCTTCGACCACTTCCCGGAGGTTGGTCCTGCATCGCCCGCAGGTAGGGCAGGAGATAATGTTGATGCCCCGTTTCCTGAGGCCCAGGCAGCGGAGGATGTGGTACCCTGCGGTAACCTCGTACACGGGGTCTCCCGTGAGAGAAACTCGTATCGTATCGCCTATCCCCTCGTTCAGCAGTATGCCGATGCCGACCGAAGACTTAATCGAACCAGCAAAAACGGGCCCTGCTTCGGTGATGCCGACGTGAAGGGGGCAGTCGGAGAGGGCGGAGAATTTCCTGTAAGCTTCCAGTGTTTGGAGCGTGTCGGAGGCTTTGAGAGAGACCTTGACGGATCGATGCCCCTCGTCTTCGAAGAGCTTTACACAGTCGAGGGCGCTTTCGACCATGGCGTTTGCGTCCGGCTTGCGGTACTTTTTGAGGATCCTCTTTTCCAGGGAGCCGATGTTGATGCCTATTCGTACCGGGGTTTGCGACTCCCGCGCCAGGCTTGCCACTTCTTTTACCTTCTTTATGTTATTGATCGTCCCCGGGTTGATCCGAACGCAGTCGATGCCCAATTCAATCGCCTTCAAGGCGATGCGGTGGTTAAAATGGACGTCGCCTATGATCGGGATATCTACTTCGCTCTTCAGGAAGGGGATTATCTTGCACGTCTCTTCCTGCGGGAGGGCGATCCTTATGAGCTCGCAGCCCGCCCTTTTGACGTCGCGGAGTTGGGTCAGCGTCTCCTGCAGGTTCTGTGGGTTCGTCTTGAGCATAGATTGGACGCTGATGGGGTTGTCGCCGCCGATCTTGACGCCGCCGACGCTGATTTCTCTTGTTTTTTTTCTGTCCATGCCTCTGTCGATCCCCTAGGGAGGGCATCCGGCGGCCGCCCCCGTCTATCCCCTCGGTTCATTGCGCCGCGCAGGCAACTTGTCGCCGCATGCCGGCCTGCAAGAAAAAAGCCGCATCAAGCCCGCGAAACGGGGCGTAGGGAACTTGGAGCTTTATCCTTGTTGATTTGTGATTCAGACGATATCATAAGGTGGGTAGGCTGTCAATCGTTATATTTTGTTGACTCCGGGCGACGGCTTGACAACGCAAGAGAAGCCTTTACTATAATGTAGTTCATATGATCATAAGCGCCAGCAGAAGAACAGACATCCCCGCATTTTACGGAGACTGGTTTCTGAAACGGATCGAGCAGGGTTCGGCGATGGTGCGCAACCCTATGAACCGTCGTCGCCTGTTCAGCGTGTCTCTTTCTCCGGATGTTGTCGATTGCATCGTGTTTTGGACAAAGAACCCCGCCCCTTTCCTCAGCAGGATTGACCTGCTTCGCGACTACCAGTTCTATTTCCAATTTACGCTCACACCCTACGATGAGCGGATAGAGCCGAATGTGCCGGGCAAAGAGCGCGTGATCGAGAGTTTCGTTGCCCTTGCTGAAAAGATAGGGAAGGAACGGGTGGTGTGGAGATACGACCCGATTATCGTCACGGATGACATGGACGTGCGCTACCATGTTGACGCCTTTGAGCATTTCGCGAGCCGGCTTCAGGGGTGCGCCGTGAAATGCGCTATCAGCTTCGTCGATTTTTATCGTCATATCGGCGGTCATTTTGAGGCTCTCGGCATCGAGCGCCTCGGGGAAAAGAAGATAAGGCAAATCGCTGAGAACATCGTTCCCGTCGCGCACGATCATGGCTTCGTTCTCGAGTCCTGCGCGGAGGAGACAGACCTTTCGGACCTGGGCATAAACCATGGCAAATGCATCGACGACAGGCTGATTTCGAAAATCATCGGGGCCGATGTTGTCGTAGAGAGGGACAAGGCCCAGCGCAAGAGCTGCGGGTGCGTCGCGAGCATCGACATCGGGTCGTACAACACCTGCGGACACGGTTGCCTTTACTGCTACGCGAACTTCAGCAGGAAGGCCGTGGAGAAGATCATGGCGTCGCACGATCCGGATTCTCCGTTGATTGCCGGCCGGCCGGGGGAGGGCGAGACGGCAACGGAACGAAGGGTTGCCTCATGCAGGCCCCGTGCGGGGGCTTGCGGGAGCCTTCAGGGCAGTCTATATTGAAATGATGAACCGGACCTCAAAGCTGTCCGATTTCTTCACGCTCTGGTTTCCCGTGTTCCTGTGGCTCTGTTTTGTCTATTTTATGTCGACCGGGACTTTTTCGTCGGCGAACACCTTTTCAATCATAGGCGCGGCGCTCCGGTTCCTCTTTCCGACCTTAAGCGGCGACGAAATAAGCATGATCCACGGAATCATCAGGAAAGGCGCCCATGTCACGGAATACTTTGTGCTCGGTCTCCTTCTTCTCCGCGCCTTTCGCTTGGGCTCCGGCGGAACGTGGAAGTGGCGGTGGCCGGTCTTTGCCCTGATAGGCGTTGCGCTCTACGCCCTGGGCGACGAATTCCACCAGTCCTTTGTTCCGACCCGCACCGCATCGATGAAGGACGTAGGCATAGACACGATAGGGGGATTCCTTGCGCAATGCGTGGGCGTAGCGTGGCATCAGTGTTTCCGAAGGGAGAAGTGACGCGCCTTCGCAGAATGACAATTTCTGGCCCAACGCCCCGCCTATGAGTCGCGACCGCTTCGTCCGGCCCTATTTTACTGAGGTTTTATGGTGCGCCCAGTAGGATTCGAACCTACAGCCTTTGGATTCGTAGTCCAACGCTCTATCCAGTTGGGCTATGGGCGCAAAGGAGGTTAATAGTATACACCAAAACGGGTATGAAACGGCCATAAAATTTTGCGCTGCCATTTCTCAGGGCCGGGGCAGGAGTATGCCGAGGTTCGGGACGAGAAAGACGCTCATGGGCGCTTGTATCGCCTGCGTGTTTCAATATCCTCGCGGATACCTTCTCGGTGCAAAGAGACTCGCAAGGAGGACGGAAAGGATTCCGGTCAGAAAAATGCCGTCAAAGGTGCCCGCGCCTCCGATGGAAGCAATGGGCGCGCCGAGCCCTTGCACGTACCCCAGATTGAGGAGGTCGGCGCCGATCAGCGTCCCCATGCTGCCGCTTATGTAGGCGAGCGGGGGCGCGTAGCGCCGGGAAAGCAGGAGGCCCACGGCGGCCGCGATCAGGGGAGGGATGAAGCCGGGCTCGGCGATTCCCACTCCCCTGACGGGGTAGGCCATAAGATGAACCAATGCGGTTACGATGGCAATGCCTACGAGGCCGCGAACATAGAGCCTATTCTTGAAATAGAGATAAATGGATAGAATGGTGGGAATGATGGCTCCTCCCACATTGACGGCGATAATGGTCCCCGTCTCCGCCGTCCAGGGAACGATGTAGCGCATGCCGTGAAAGGAAATGACGCCGGCCGATTCCATCGCATGGGGCGGAAACCGCCATACGGGAATATTCACATAGCTTCCGAGAAACGTGAGGGCCAGCAGAAGGAACATATGCCTTTGCCCAAGTCCTATCCGATGGTAGGCATATCGCAGGATGCCGATCTCGATGGCAATAATCAAGGCGACGAGCAGAAGCGCGAAAATTAGCAGAAATGGCAAAGCAAGCGGAAAGTACTGCATGGCTTCTTTCCTCCGTGATTGATCCTAAAGCGGAGAAAACTATCTAAAAGATAAGGTTGTTCTGCCCTTTCGGCAAGAAGCCGGAAGGATTGCTCTTTCTCTGCGCGTTCTGACGGGCGCCCTTAGTCGGAAGCGTCTCAGGTGATTTTGGAGACGGCCGATCAGCCGCCCGTTTCCTCATAACCGGTGAACATTGCCTTGGTGTGCGTGAACGGGGTTGGGCCCAGCGTGGCCATGTAGACATGCACGATCAGATAGATCACGAAGAGGTAGGCGAGAACGACGTGGATGGCGTCAAGAACGCGCATGCCTCCGATAGCGTTGATGGCTCCGTGGAAGTAGGGTATGTTGCTGAAGAGGATGCCCGTCGCGCCAACGAGGGGCGTGAGCACAAACATGACGCCGATGTAGGCGACCTTCTGGAGGGGGTTGAATTTCTCGGTGGTTGTTGCCGGGTAGGGATTGGCCCGACCTTTGAAGAGACCGATTGCGTAATAGAGGCCTTGTTTTCCCATGCCTGCGGCGTCTCTGCGAAGATGGAACGCGTAATATCGCGCGATGCTGCCGCTTGCCAGACCGTAGGCGAGCCAAAAGAGGAAAGAGGCGATGGCGATGAAGCCCGTCCATCGGTGGATGAGCACCGCGTTCCGGTAAGCGAAGAGAAAGCCGATATCCGGAATCCTGAGGCGCACCCCCGTGAGAATGAGGAGTACGATCAGGACGGTGTTTACCCAGTGCCAGACTCGCAGGGTTAGCGGATGAAGTACGTGTCTCATTTTCTCACCCTAAGCCGCAGGACTAGGTGAATGGAGATTCCGATGAGGAGAAGAACGATGAGCAGCATGCCGATGAAATCGATGAGCTTGAATCCCATCCAATTCGCCTGACCCGGCTTTTTTAACCCGACGAACGTGCGGATATCGTTTTTCGTGAGCTTGTCCTCGCCCAAAAGGAACAAATCGACGAAGGTCCCGATGGGATAGGACGAGAAGAGGGTTCCTTTCACTGGTATGTAGTTGTTTGATTCCTTTCCCGGAAGAATAAAGAACATGGAATGGTAGAATGCGGCCCTGCGCGAGTGGCAGGTGAGACAGGCTTTCTCTCTGACGGGCATCTCCGAGTAATCGTGATAGACCTTGGTGACGATGATGGAGGCGTCAATGATGATATTCTTGTCCCGTTGTCGGAGGGCAGTGAACAGACTGCCTATGGCCATGTCCGGGTCCTGCTCCTCAGCCTTTTTTGCCAAAGCGGCGGGATCTGTCCCCGACAGCGTCGCGAGCCGGTCGTAGGAAAGGGGCGCTTTTCGGCTGTCGCTCCGCTCCGCGAAGTAGTAGACCATGCTTTTCCGGGAGCGGGGGCTGTGGCACGTCGCGCACTCCAGGTAGTTGAAGTGGAGCGTGGTGTTCGGCAGCCAGGAGTGTTTCTTCAGGTAATCGTCGTGGCATCGGGCGCAGACCGCCACCCGCTCGTGAGCGGGGCGGTCGCGGTAGGATTTTATATGGTGAGGATCGTGGCAATCGACGCACTGGGCTGCGCCTTTCTGCGCATGCACCGAACGCCCGTACACCTCCGCCACTTCCTGATGGCATTTCACACAGACCGTGGAATCGACCGCTTGCGGTACAGCGCCTTTCTTTTCCGCTCCATGGCAATCGCCGCACGTCACGCCGTTTTGTCCGTGTACAGTCTTGCTGAAGTCTTCCTCGGTGGGGGGCTCGCCGTCGGCCGAAAAAGCCGGCGACAGGAATAGGAGAAGCAAACCTACGGCGCACAGTAAAAAGCCGGCCCTCTTCCGGCCGGTATGGCAAAAAAACCTCATGTCCATTGCTATTGTATACAGCGGCACCCTTCGTGTCAATCTTTCGAGACTATTTTTCTCAGGCTCCGGCGCGCGCGAGGCGGGGCGAGGGGCCTCTTGAACCGTCTCGGTCAAGGCCGGCTTTGGCAGGGAGGGGGCGTTCGAACCTGCCGCGTCCGTTATTTCGGATAGCCGACGCACTGGGCCGCGACGATCATCTGGTCGGGCCGCAGCTTCATCGTCTTTGCCAGCGCGGGCTTGTCGATGAAGGCGCGCACGACCGTCGATAGACCCTCGGCCGCGCAGTAGAGGTAAACGTTTTCCACTATGACGCCCGTGTCGACGCCGACGATCAGCATTTTTTCCTCTGCCGTCCCCTCGCTTCGCTTCGCCATGTCGGCGACGTAGACGAGGTTGACCGCGGCGGTTGCGACATAGGGCTGTTTGCCCGTGAGGGCTCTGATGTCTTCGCCAAGAATAGGCTTCAGCGCCGGGGCCTTCGGGTCATAGAGGTAGAGGCCGTCGGGCGCCGCCACGTAGATGTCGATCTCCTGTTTGTTGTTGGCGGACGGGGCGGTGCGCTTGCCGTCGGGGCGGTTGATGCCGAAGGCCGCCCAGAGCAGGTTCGACAGAACAGGCGCGGGAAGCGGCGTGCGGGCGAACTCCCGCGAAGAAGACCGCTTCTGCAAAATTTTGAGCAATGCATCGGCCTTCGGACTTTCCGGCTTTGAAAGCTGTACGGGTGAGGCGTCCTTGGCGAAAGCGTTTCCACGAAAGGCCAGACTGCCCGCCGTGACGGCGGCGGACGCGGCAATAGAGGCCCGTAAGAAATCCCTTCGGCTCACTTTCCTGTCCATAGAATCCCCCTTGTTTGGAGAAGACGCTGCCTTGAAGAAACGGCTTACCTTGATGGTAATACGGCAACCCTCCAGGGGTCAAGAAGATAGCCCGATGAAGAGCGTTCACTTGAGAAAACCCTTGACAGGTTGTTATGACCGGTAGTATATAACAAGCGACCGATATATACGACAGTACCTAAGGAAATTCAGCCCGCAGGCGCAACTTTCGCTGGCCGCCGTGCCCGTTCATCAACCTCCGAAGACGAAAGGCATCACGGTTGGGCTGCCTAGGTGAGGAGACAACATACGACCATCGGTGAATTGCCGATGAAGAAGGGTAGAATAAGGAGGAAGGGAAAGTGAAAGGGAAGGAAAGGCTGTTTTTGACTGCGACGATGCTTGTCCTTGGGGCAGGCTTGGTTGGGGGCGGCGCCTCATGGGGGGACGAGCCGGGCCCGGCCGCGGGAGCTTCATCCAGTGGACAAACAGAAGCGACGCAGTCTACGGCGCCCTCAGATACAGGGGCGGTGCCGATGACGGAGGTGACGGTTAAGGCACAGAAGGAGAAAAAGGCGGTCGAAGTGAGCTCCCTGCCCGGAAACGGGTTCGTTGAGCGCAAGCAGAACGAGACCGACACCGTGGATACGGTGACCAAAGAAGCGATAACCACGATCTGGCGGTCCCGCCCAGACAAACGTCTTGAAGGCGCTCGAGCTGCTGCCATCGGTGAACTTCGAGACCTCCGATCCTTACGGTTTCGTCTTCTCGCCCATCTCTATGCGAATAAGGGGACAGCAGGCCATCAGCCTGGGCACGATGATCGAAGGCGTACCCGTCTGGGCGATACAGCAGCCGGGACCACGCCTCGACACCTTCGATCTTGAGAACTTTCAGTATATATCGCTCATTCGCGGCGCTGCGCCGCCCGACAAGGGACTGGGCGGAATGGATACGGCCGGCGCCATCGACATCGGAATAGCGAAGCCGTCGGACAAGTTCGACGCGATTGTGAAACAAACCGGCGGCTCCTTCGATTTCTGGAGAACCTATGCCCGCGTCGATTCCGGAAAACTGGCCACGGGCACGGCTTTCTTTCTTTCCGGGTCGACGACCTCCGCGGATAAGTGGAAAGGCGAGGGGGACGCTCCGGAGTACCGGGACCACCTTTCCTTCGGCATAGCCCAGGAATTCTCTCCAATTGTCAAAGCAGAGCTCTTTGCTGATTACAACAACCAAAACCTTTACTCTTACAGAGCGCTCACCTACGCCCAAGCCAAGGACCTCTCGGTCTACGATAGGTTCGATTACAACGGCGCCCTCACCGGTAGATCCGCTACAGACGTCAATTATTACGGTTACAATTACACACAGCAGAAAGACTTCAACGTTATAGGCGCCCTTACCATAACGCCCTCTGAAACGTCGACCGTCACGTTCAGGCCGTACTATTGGTATGAGGATAAGCCGGCATGGTCGGGGATCACGTCCATTCCGGGAATTTCAGGCACAAGCAACGGCGTTCAGGACTGGGAAAACAAGTTCAACCGTTACGGCGCCGTCCTGGAGTATAAGACCCTGCTCTACGGCGCCACGGTGAAGGCCGGATACTGGTTTGAGAGTTTCAATCTGACCACGATCGACAATTACTATACGCTCCAGAACGGGGGATTGGTCTATAACCGGACGCTCGATCCATCTCCCGACGGAAGAGGAGCGATCAACAGTCCTTACTTCAGGGTGCAGAGAGATTTCTTCAAGGACCTCCACATCGATGCGGGCGTGCGCTACATCGATCTGAAGACGCCGGGCGAGACAGCAATCCTGTCCTACGCGAGCAACAATGTCAATCTCAACTACGACAGCATATCTCACACGGCCTGGCTGCCTTACGCCGGCGCGAGCTATTCGCTCAATTCAGAGACGACGGTTTACGGCAACTACGGAAGGAATTACGCTTTTCCCCAGAGCTGGCCGAACCTGCTTTCCAACTTCATCACTTCACAAGCGTCGTACTTACGGGCTGGGCAAAATATCCAGTACCTCGCAAATCAGATAAAGATGGGGACGTCGGACAACTACGAACTCGGCGTTCGTTACAACAACCAGCGTTTCTCCGTCACTCCCGATGTGTTCTATTCCAACTACTCGAACAAGCTTTTCAGCATATACGACCCCGCCTCGGGTCAAAGCATCCCGCAGGCCGTCGGATCGGAAAAAGTTTACGGGGCCGAGCTTGAGCTGGGTCTCAACATCCTCGATCACCTGAGGGCTTTCGGCTCCATTTCATACAACAAGTCGGAGATCGATTCAAACATCCAAACCGGAGCGACTACGTTTGTCAACGCCAGCGGAAAAGAGGCGCCGGACGTCCCGCCGATTCTCGCCAAGATCGGCGCTGCTTACAGCTTGTGCGGTGTGGAGATAACGCCGGTTGAACGGTACGTGGATGCACGGTACGGCGACGTGCTGAACATCCAAAGGGTCTCGCCCTACTGGGTTACGGACCTCAATGTGAGCTACAAACTGCCGCCTTTCCTCAAGCCGGTCTTGCAAGAGGCCGTTGCCTCCCTCAGCATCCTCAACCTCTTCAACGAGCGATACATCTCGGCGATCACGGCCTTTGACTATTCCCAGAGCGGCTCGTACATGGTCGGCGCCCCGAGGGCGTTTGCCTTCAGCCTCATGGCAAAGTTTTAGGGAGGAAAATGACGACCTACCGGGAAGCTCTGGAAAAACTGCTCGCCTATATCGCCGTTCTGGGCGCGGAGGAGAAGCCCCTCCTCGGCGCCCTCGGTCAGGTGCTGGCTGAAGATGCTTACGCCGGGTTCAATCTGCCCGCGTCGCGCATTTCGGGACCGGACGGATACGCGGTGAGATCCGACGATCTGAAAGGGGCCTCCCGGGAGAGACCCGCCGTCCTGACCGTCGCGGAGACGGTGAGGGCCGGCCGTCTGCCGCGAAGCCCGTTGAAGCCGGGCACGGCTGTCCGAATCATGACGGGATCCGTTGTGCCTGAAGGCGCCGACTGCGTCGTCAGGTTCGAAGACACGGACGAGCCGGGAGACAAGAACGGTCCGAGCCGTCTGGCGAATCGGGAGGTCAGGATTTACGTCTCGCCTGGTCCGGGTGCGAACATACGACCCGCGGGGAGCAATGCGCGGGTGGGCAGTCTCATAGTGCGCAAGGGCCTGGTCATCGGCCCGGCCCAGGTGTCGGCGCTTGCCGCATTGGGCCGAAGGAAGGTCAAGGTTGTTCGCCGCCCGGTGGTCGGAGTGATAGCCACGGGAGACGAGCTGGTCAGCGCGGGGAAGCCTCTTCATCCGGGAAAGACTTACGACTGCAATACCCTCGGAATGGCGTCGATGGTCTCGTACTACGGGGGTGTGCCGAAGGTGCTGGGAATGGCGCGCGACAATGAACCTTCTGTTCGCGCCAGGATCGATAAGGCCATGACTCTGGATGCCGTCGTCACTACTGGCGGCGTTTCCATGGGGGACTTCGATCTGGTCCGGCTCACCCTCGGCAAGCTTGGAAAGGTAGTTTTCTCGAGAATCAAGATGGGACCGGGAGCGGCCGTGGCCTTCGGCCTGATCCCGCGACGGGCAGGGAACGGCCTCGCTTCTTCTTTGCCGGTGTTTGCCCTCGCCGGGCCTCCTTCCGGCTGCCTTATCAATTTCGAGACGCTGGTACGACCGGCTCTCCTCAAGATGCGCGGTTTTGAGAGTCTTGACCATCCCGCTGTTCGCGCCGCGGCCGTGGACTCCGTTTCCGACCGGAAGCCCATAGCTTTCGTGAAGTGGACGAATCTCACGGGGAAAGAAGGCGACTATCGGGTTGAGCTGAATGTTGCCGAAAGGGCAGGGAACCTTGCCTCCATCGCCGCCGCCAACTCGCTCGCTATTATTCCGGAGAATAGGACCATCGAAGCAGGAGAGGAGATTGAGGTTCTCCCGTTGAGCTGGCGCGGAAACGATGTCTCGCCATAGAGGCAGGTCGGCAGGAGGGGATCGTGCGCCACGCAGTTGGGTGTGGCCCACGATTGCATTTGTCTCGGCGGCAATGCTCCTTGTCCTTTTTGGGCCATGCGTTGCCGCAGGAGGCGAGGAATCAGCCCCGAAGGTTGAAGCCAAGCGCTACGTGATCGACATGGCCGGAAGGCGGGTGGCGCTTCCCGGCCAGGTGAACCGCATTGTCACCCTCGGTCCGGTCCCGGTGCTCAATAGCTTCATCTTCGCCCTGGGAGAGGGAGGGAAGATCGTCAACGGTCTGCCCTACGCTTTTGCGAGATCGCCGCGGTACAAGTATCAAACCCTTTTTGCGCCCACGCTGGCCCGTGCACCGGATCTCCAGGGGGCTGCCGGAGGACGATTCAACCTGGAGGAATTGCTCAAGCTGCGTCCTGACGTCGTATTTACCATGGAACGGGTGACAACGGACGCGCTGGAAAGAAACGGCTTTCCCGCGATTTTTCTTTCATGGCGACGGCCGGAGGACGCGAAAGCGCTCATTCGGCTGATTGGGCAAGTTCTCGGTCGGGACGATGCGGCGGCTGACTACGTAAAGTACTTTGACGACACGGTGAAACGAGTCGCAGAGACGACGTCCGCGATTCCGCGGAAAGAGCGACCCAGAGTGCTCTTCTGCAATGTGAGGAGCCTGACCCAACCGCACCTCATCGCTGAATGGTGGATTGAGGCGGCCGGAGGGATCAGTGTGACGAACGACGGACGAAAAATGGAAAGCTTCACCTTTTCTCCGGAGCAGATGCTCGCTTGGAATCCCGACGTGCTGCTTGTTCCCGGACGTGAAGATGTGAAAGAGATCTACAAGGACCGGCGTTTCAGCACAATTACCGCGGTGAAGTCCCGCAGGATCTATGTTGCGCCTTGCGTTGCCCATCTCTGGGCGAACAGGACAGCCGAACAGCCCCTCACGGTGCTTTGGGCCGCCAAGATTTTCTACCCGGACCTGTTCAAGAACCTTAATTTGGAGAAAGAGATGGGATATTTCTACAGCCGGTTCTTCCATTACCGGATGTCCGACACAGAGGCCCGGCAAATCCTGGCCGGCGCACCCTGAAGGGCATCGGGACACAAAAAAGGAGTCTGTCATGTTTGAGGAATTTTTGGAAATCGGCCGCGGCGGCAACCTGACGCCGGACAAGGCCCTGTGCATCCTGGAAGAGTCGCGCCGTCCCGAGAACGCTCTTAAGCTTTTTCAGGCTGCGTCGGCGGTCAGGGACGAGCATATCGGCCGCGATTTGTGGTGGACGGCCGCCATCGAAGGCATTACCCCCTGCAGGCTTTCGCCTCCCTGCTCCTATTGCACCTATGTCGACCGCGGCATCATCAGCGAAGAACTGTTGCTCAAAGCCCTCAGCGCGTTGGAGGGGTTGGGATTCAGGCATCTTCATCTGAGCGGAGGAACGAACCTCGACGGCTACGATGAACAAGTGCTCGCCATGGTGCAGGCCATGCGAGCCGTTTCCGACGTCGAAATAGAGGTGAACCTCGGCCCTTCCCTGAGCCGGGAGACCGTCAGGAAGCTGAAAGACCTTGGCGTGTGCAGCGTCACAAGCTCCCTGGAGACCATTAACGACGAACTTTTCAGGACGGCAAAGCCGGGCGACAGCCTCGACAAACGCAAGGCGCTTCTGGAGATGTGCGAGGCCGAGGGCGTGGCCACGCGAAGCATGATGCTGGTGGGCCTGGGCGAGAGCAATGCCGATCGCATCCGCCAGCTCTTCTATCTGAGCCATTTGAATGGTTTTCAAACGCTCCGTTTTTCGCGTTTCTTTCCCTTTCCCTCGACGAGTTTCCGCGATCGCCCGCGTTGCTCGCCCTGGGAGCTTGCCCGGATAGTCGCCGTGGCGCGTTTGGTTATGCCCGACGCTCAGCTTGGTCTCGCGGCTGGGAACAGCAATGACGACATGCCGCTCTGGTTCCTGGCCGGAGGAGGCAACCAGCTTCTTGGCGCAGGCGCTTCGGTCGGGAGGAAGGCGCCCGATCAGCCGGGAACCAAGGTCATCGAGGTGAGCGACAACATGAGGGTTGTGGATCGCACCGAGATTCAGGAACGTTACGCCCGGGGGATGGGCCTCACGATCACAAAGACTCCCGGCGTGAAGCGATGAGCGCTTTGACCCGGGCCATTTCTTTGCTTCGGCAAATGGTGAGCAGGAGTTTTCTCGCTTAAGCGACGCTCAAGGGGGGGCAAAAGTGGAATCAACAACCTACCGGCCTGGCGATATCCTCAGAGAGGCGGCAGACGAGATTCGGGAAATTCTCCGGTATGACCTCGAAAAGGTGACGATCGAGAGAATTGTTGTTGGTCTCTTCTTCACGGGGCTTAAACTCAGCAGCGGCGCGGGGGGCTTGTGTTTTACCCCGATCAAAGCCGTGCCCGAGGCGGTATGCTGCCCGAGCTCGGCCCGCGTCATGCCTGCTTCCGGCAATCTGCGAGGCAGAAAGGCCGTCGAGTTTCTCGACGAAATGGCAAAGGGAAATCCTTTGAAGAAAACGATGGGCATTGCAGTGCTCAACGCGCTTTCCGTGATGTGCTGGAAAAAAGCGCCCCCCCTCGGCTATTCCATCAAGACCGGCGTGGATGCCATTGACGAAGCGCCTATTCCGGATGAAGGCTATGTCGTTGTGGTGGGCGCTCTCATACCGGTTTTGAAGGCCCTCAAGCAGCGAAACAAACCCTTCGGCATTTTGGAGCTTGATACGTCGACGCTGAAGGCGGAGGAGATGCAATACCACGTTCCTCCCGCACTTGCCCCGGAAAAGGTCGCGCAGGCGGACATGCTGATTATTACGGGAACAACGCTTATCAACGATACGCTCGAGGAGCTTCTCCGGCTGAGGAAGCCGGGTTCCCGGGTGGTCGTCATGGGCCCGACGGCAAGCATGCTTCCCGGCGCCTTTTTCAAACGGGGCGTCGACCTTCTCGGGGGCGTGGTCGTGACCGAACCGGACAGGATTCTCGACGTAATCGCCGAGGCCGGCTCGGGGTATCACTTCTTTGGAAAAGGGGCGGAAAGGATTGTTGTCCGGCGTGTTGAGTAGGGGCCGGGCGACGGCGGCTTCCCAAATCCGGGACGACCCGATGAAAGCGTGGAACGACCTTACTCTGGGCACGGGGACAAAGGGTGCTTTCGCAAAGGCTTTCGGAATATCCCTGGTCGGCCACCTCGCCTTGTTCTGTCTTGCAGCGTTCCTGACGGGGCGGATGACGCAGACGCTCTTGCCGCCCCCGCCTTCATCCATCGTAGTAGAGCTCCAGCCCTCCAGACTAATCAGCATGGGGAGCGGCGTGCTCCATGTCGCCCCTGCCGGTTCGCCCTCTCCGGGACCGAAAACCCCGGCAAAGCCAAAAATGCGAACGGCGGCAGCCAAGCCTGCGCCGGCGAAGCAGGAGGCGCCCAAGCCCATAGCGCCTCTGTCTACAAGTATTGAAGAAGCGCCTCGCCCTGAGATGGTTGAAGCAAATACTGCTTCCATGGGACTTTCCTTCCTCGGAGGCAATGAGGCGGCCGGCGATGGCGTGGGCGTCGCGGCGGGGGCCGGAAGCGGCGCCGCGGGAGGAGGCAAAGGCGGCGGAGGCAGCGGGACAGGAGGGGCTTCGGGAGAAGGAAGCGGGGAGGGGGGAGGAGGCTGCTCCGGCTCCGGCTATCGGGCCGGAGACCTTCCCGCGTACCCTTCTTCAGCAAAACGGACCGGCCGCGAAGGCGTCGTGACGGTCCGCGCGCTCGTCGGCGTGGACGGGAAACCGGCGTCGGTGACCGTCCTCAAGACGAGCGGCTACGACGATTTCGACAACGCCGCAGTGACGGCCGTGAAGAAGTGGCGGTTTTCTCCGGCAAGAAGGGGGAAAGAACCCGTGGAAAGCTTTCACGACGTCAGGATACGATTTCGCCTCGATAATGAGCGATAGCGTGAGCGATCGTTCAATTCTTGACAAGAGCCGCGCAAGCGACTAAACTAAGGGTTATGGAAAACCGGACTTATTTTTGCGGCTATTATTTCTACTTCAGGAAGAGGCGCCCATAGCGTCCTGAAGCCGGCAGGCTTATACGGGGCCATGGGTGCAAACCCATGGCCCTTTTCTTTTGAAGGCCATGGAAGAACCCATGGCCTTTTGTTTTATGCTGCACGAGAGGGAGGAGAAGGATGACGAACCTTAGACTGGCGATGGCAAAGGAGAGCGGCAGGACGGTTGTGCCCGTCGGTTCGGCAAAGATCGGGGAGGGGTTCGTCGTGGTTGCCGGCCCCTGCACCGTGGAGAGCGAGAAACAGACGATAGAGACGGCCATCGCCGTGAAGAAGGCGGGCGCTCATGCCCTTCGCGGCGGCGCTTTCAAGCCGCGAAGCTCGCCCTATGCGTTTCAGGGTCTCGGCTTGAAGGGCCTGCAGATCCTCAAGAAGGCGAAGGCGGAGACCGGCCTGCCCATCGTGACCGAGGTAATGGACTCCAGGGACGTCTTCTGGGTGAGCGAATATGCCGATGTCCTCCAGATCGGCGCCCGGAACATGCAGAATTTCTCCCTGCTCAAAGAGGTCGGCAGATCCGACAGGCCGGTCCTCCTGAAAAGGGGCCTGAACTCCACCATCGAAGAATGGCTCAACTGCGCGGAGTACATACTCAACGAGGGGAATGAGCAGGTGATCCTCTGCGAGAGGGGCATCCGCACCTTCGAAAAATATACGAGGAACACCCTCGATTTAAGCTCCGTGCCAGCAGTGAAAGAGCTTTCCCACCTGCCGATCCTCGTGGACCCTTCGCATGGGACGGGCAGAGTTTCCCTGATTCCGCCTCTCTGTCTTGCCGCCGTGGCTGTCGGCGCCGACGGCGTTCTCCTCGAAGTGGACATAGACCCTCAGAAGGCGCTTTGCGACGGCGATCAGACGCTCACCACCGGGGAGTTCGGCGACGTGGTCCGAAAGATAAACGGTCTGCACCGCTTCATGACGGAACAACGAGAGGCAAGCAATGGATAAGGAAAAGATACGCACCGCTATCGACACGATCGATTACGAGATCGTGAAGCTTTTGGGCAGGCGGATGGAACACGCCCTGCGCGTCAAGAAGCTGAAGGATCAAATCTGCGAACCGGGCCGCGAGGCTCAGGTGATCGAGCACGTCCGGGGTTTCTCCCGCCACGCCGCCAGCCCCGATTTCGTCGAGCGCCTCTACCGTATGATCATGGAGGAGGCAAAGCGCGTCCAAAAAGAGGAACAGAAGCTCATGGGCTTTCAGGGCGAACATGGGGCCTACAGCGAGGTGGCCGCCCGGAAGTTCGACCCGGCGCTTGCGCCCATCCCCTGCGCCTCCTTCCATGAGGTCTTCAGTCTCGTGGAATCGGGCCAACTCGACCTCGGCATCGTCCCCGTGGAGAACTCCATCGAAGGGGCGGTAACGGAGGTGAACGACCTCCTCGCCGAGACGAAGCTGTGCGTCGTCGGCGAAGTGTCGATACCCGTCCACCACTGCCTCCTCGCCCTTCCCGAGCAGGATTACCGCGATCTGAGGACGGTGTACTCCCATCCCCAGGCCCTCGGGCAATGCCGCGGGTGGCTCGAACGACACAAGCTGGAGGCCCGTCCCTTCTACGACACGGCCGGCGCCGCGGTCATGCTGCGCGAGCAGCGGCCGGCCGGGGCGGCCGTGATAGCGAGCAGGCTCTGCGCCGAGCTGTACAATCTGGAGATTCTGAGCGAGTCCATCGAGGACAACGATGCGAATGCCACGAGGTTCCTGGTCCTTTCGAAGACGCCGAGCCAGAGCGAGGGCGACAAATGCTCTATTGTCCTTTCCGTGGCCCACCGGCCGGGCGGCCTCTTCTCCGCCCTCAAGGCGCTTTCCGACGCCGGCATCAACATGACGCGCATAGAATCGAGGCCTCTCCGCAAAGACCCTGGCAGCTACGCCTTCTTCGTCGATTTCGAGGGCTCCGACGCCGACGAGAAGGTGAAGTCCGCGCTCGCCGGGATAAAGAAGCAGTCGACGAGCTTTGCCTTCCTCGGCTGCTACAAGGCGGACAGACCATGAAGATCGCCATTCTCGGTTTCGGCCGCATGGGCGCCTGGTTTGGCCGGGTCTTCTCTGAGAGCCACCGGGTGGCTGTTTACGAGAAGGAGCGGGCCATAACCGTACCGGCGCCCCTTGAGCGCCTATCGAGTCTCGAAGACGTGGGTCCCTTCGCACCCGACCTGCTGCTCAACGCCGTCACCCTTGGTCACGCGGTCGACGCTTTCGCCAGCGTCGAGCCCTACCTTCCCCGCGACTGCATCCTCTGCGACGTCGCCTCGGTCAAGGGGAAGGTCGCCGACTACTACCGGAAGACGCCTTTCCGGTTCGCCTCCGTCCACCCCATGTTCGGCCCGACCCATGCCGATCTGAACAAACTGGCGGGGGAGAATGCGGTCATCATCTCGGAATCGTGCGCCGAAGGCCGCCGCCTCTTCGAGGAGCTTTTCCGCGCCGCGGGCGTCCGCATCTTCGAGTACTCCTTCGACGAGCACGACCGGATGATGGCCTACTCGCTTTCGACGCCCTTCATCGCCTCCCTCGTCTTTGCCTCCTGCGTCGACGCCAAAGCCGTGCCCGGAACGACCTTCACGCGCCACATGGACCTCGCCCGGAAGCTCCTCACCGAAGACGACAACCTGCTCTCGGAAATACTCTTCAACCCTTATTCTCTGGCCGAAATTGCGAAGATCACCTCCCGCCTCGAATTCCTCAAGCACATCATCATGGCAAAAGACAAGGAAGAGGCAACGGAATTCTTCCGCAGGCTCAGGGAGAACATCGGGACGGGGAAAGAAGGGCCGGACGGCGACCGGGAATGAGCGTCGCGAGAGGGTGCGGGCAGAAAGAAATTCCGGCCCGGGAATATTATTCCGTTTTTACCATCGCCACGAGATGCTTCTCCAATTCCCTTACCATGCCCAGATCCTCGAATATGAGATGGTTTTTCTCCAGGATCTTTTGCCGCACTGCTTCACGGTAGGGAGCGTCCGCCGCGAGGCGCAGGGCTATGTCGACGTATTCCTCGGGCGTCGCGGCGACGCAGTCCATGACCCCCATCCGTTTATAAAGGGCGTAGGTCTGGCGACCGCGCAGGAAGGCGCCGGGGAGGGCGACGATGGGCACGCCGAGCGACAGGGCGTCGAAGCTGGTGGCGCCCCCGCTGAAGTGGGGGGTGTCGAGAACTGCGTCGGAGAGGCCGATGAGGCGCAGGTAGTCGTCGTAGATCTGCCGGGGTACGAACCACACTCTGTCAATGTTGTTTCCGACGCTCTTCTTGAGCCGTTCCCTCAATGAATGGGTCCAGGTTGCGTGCTCTCCTTCAAAAAAGACGATGATCCCTATTTTATCCTTGTTCATGATAGAGCCGAGGATGGAGTCGAAATCGGGATGGACCTTGAAGAGCGACTGAGCGCAGAGGTAGATGCGGGCGCCGTCGGGGAGGTGAAAGTCGCACCGTTCTCTTCTGCTTGTCGAGGCCCGGGGCCGGCAGTAGTATGCGTAGGCAACCTTTTCCGACAGCTTGAGGAGCTTTTCGCTGTAGTGCGTCTCCGCCCCCGCGAGCTCGCAGTCTTCGTGTGAGATGAAATAGTCGATGCTTTTCATTCCGGTAGTGATGGGGTGGCCGTAGAAGGCGCACTGAACGGGAGCAAGGCGGCTGAAGGCCAGGAAATAGGTGAACGGGTCCATCCCTATTTCGGGATAGAAAAGGATGTCCAGTTCCTTTGCCGCGATGACTCTTCTTGCCAGGAAGAGCGTTTCGGGCGCCGCAGTGACGCTGTCGGCAGACTCCTCGATGGACGCCGATAGGTCGTCTCTCTTGCGGGGGACGGGGAATAGGTGCACCTCGAAGACATCGCGGTCGAGATGGCCAATGACGCCTCTTATGTAATTTCCTATGGTATGGTTCCTGAAGTGCCGGGAAACAAAGCCAATCTTTATTTTCCCCGGACCCGCCGGGCGCATGCGCATGCAGTGCGGGGCGACAAAAGTGAGATCCGGAGAGATAGCCTCATGGAACCGGGCGAGCTTTGTCTGGATGGCCCGGTCATCCTCCAGCCCCTGATAGGCGAGGAAGAAGTTTACCTTGCCGATGGCGCGGAAAGGGTCGTCGATGGACAATCCCTGGCCGAGCAGCTCATCCAGCTTTCCTTCCATGGCGCTTCGAAAGGAGCGTATTTCTTCCATGGATCCGGGGATCACCGGGGCGAGAGTTGCTTTTATGACCTTGTAGGCACTGTCGCCGCAGTTGAGGTTCTCTGCCTTCGTGTAATGATCGGCGGCAGCGTCGAGAAGACCCTCCCGCGCCAGTATTGCGCCGAGATGGGAATGGGCCGCGGCGAAGCCGTCGTTCCGCTGAAGGGTTTTTTGAAAGTGCCTCTTTGCCTCGTCGAGAAGCCCCTGTTCATAGAAGAACCGGCCCAGGTCGTTGTGCGCCTCGGCGCAATCCGGCGCCAGATCAACCGCATTCTTGAGAGACCGATAAGCTTCATCGATGCTGCCGAGACGTTTCAGAAGCAGGCCCCTCCTTCGGTGAATAGAGGCGGAGCGGGGATCGATGCGGAGAGCCCGGTCGGTGACGCTCAGCGCCTCATCGAGCCGGTTCAGGTCCTCCAGAGCCGCGCTCAGGTTGTCGAGTGCGTGCGCGGCATTGGGCCGCTCTTCCAGGACCGATGCCAGACGCGTCGATTCTTCGCCCGGCTTCTCCGCGGCGCCGGAGGCCCGGCAGAACCCGTCGTAGGCTTCCATAAAGTCGCCATCGACGACGAGGGCGCGTTCGAAGCAGGGAAGGGCTTCAGGAAGCCGGCCGGTCTCAGTGAGCGCGTTCCCCAGGTTCATGAGGGTTCTCAGGGAGTCAGGGTTGGCCAGAAGGGCCTGTTCGTAGGTCTGTATTGCCTCGTCGAAGAGCCCCATTTCTGCCAAGACGATGCCGAGGTTGTTTCGGGCCTCGCCGAAAGAGGGCCGCAGCGCCAGCGCCTGTTTGTAGCTTTCCGCGGCTTCTTTGAAGAGACCGAGACTGCGGTAGGCCTCGCCCAGGTTGTACCAACAGGCGGCGTTGTCCGGCGCGGCGCTTGCAGCCTGCCTCAAAAGATCTTTTGCCGAAAGGTAGTCCGCCGCGCCAAGGCGCATCAGTCCGAGAAGGTGGAGGGCGTCGGCGTTTGCGGAATTCCTGTCAAGCGCCTGACGGCAAAAGTGTTCGGCTTCTGCCAGATCTCCCGACCGATAGTGGTCGACAGCGCGTTGGAGGGTTTGATCTGCCGCCATCACCTCTAAGGCATAGCAAATGACGTGCCAGAGCAGCCCGTGTCCCCGGCTTCGTCTTGATCTCCGCGTCGAAGCGTACGACTGGTGAAGGCGAAATTGTGTGGGGCCCACCCGCCCCGCGGGATACTGCCTCCATGAATTCGACGGTCCTCGTCGTCGGCGAGAGGATGAGGCCCTTCATGACAAGGCCAATGACGAAAGAAGGGCTATGGCTGCCAGGAATACGACGATCGAGACCGTGAGGACCGTGCCGAAGGTCCGTCCGGATGAAGCATACTCCTCCGGGCTCAGCTTGTTCTCCAGGGCAAGCAGGTCACCCGTCCGGGTATCGAGGAGCGTATCCGGTCGAGCCGGCCGAGAGCCGGTCAGGCGACCGGTCAAGGCGCTTCCCTTATTTTTCCGCTTTTTTCGCCGATAATCTTCACACGTAGCCGGTAGTTATTTGAAGGAGTTTTCAATGACCCCAAAGCAGCAATCGGAAACAGCAGCGACCCTTTTGCCGCGACCCATTCGGCCGGAAGACGAAACCTATCGCGAGTCTCTGATCAACCACCTCACCCTCGCCCTGGCTAAGGATATGTATTCAGCCACCTCGAGGGACAAGTTCGAGTCGGTGGTGCTTTCCGTGCGAGTGGCTATGATGAGAAACTGGATCAATACGCAGCAGCAGTACTACCGGTCGGACGCGAAGCGCGTCTACTATCTCTCTCTTGAGTTTCTTCTCGGCCGGTTGCTCAATTCCTACCTCATCAACCTCGATCTCCTGGAGGGGTACCGGGAGGCCGTCGGCGTTCTCGACATCTCCCTGGAGGACGTCCTGGAACACGAGCCGGACGCGGGTCTCGGCAACGGCGGGCTCGGAAGGCTTGCCGCCTGTTATCTCGATTCCATGGCGACGCTGCGATACCCCTGCTATGGATACGGCATACGTTACGAATACGGCATTTTTTCCCAAAGGATCAAGGACGGCAACCAGACGGAGGCGCCCGATCACTGGCTCCAGTACGGCAATTTCTGGGAATTTCCCCGTGCCGAGCTGCAGTATCCCGTTCGCTTCTACGGTCATGTGCAGAATAACTGCAACGGCAATGGCCGCACCAGATCGGCCTGGCTCGAAACCGACGACATACTGGCCATGGCCTATGACTATCCCGTGCCGGGCTACAGAAACGACATCGTCAACACACTTCGTCTCTGGGCCGCGAAATCGACGCGGGATTTTAACCTGGAGTTTTTTAACAGCGGCGACTACGTGAAAGCCGTGGAGGACAAGAACTCAAGCGAGAACGTCTCCAAGGTTCTCTATCCGAATGACAGCTCCCTGGCGGGCAAGGAGCTGCGTTTGAAGCAACAATACTTTTTTGTGGCCGCCACCCTGAGCGACGTGCTTCGGAGGTACAAGAAGTTCCACGACACTTATGAGGAGTTCCCCGACAAGGTTGCGATCCAGTTGAACGACACCCACCCGACCATTGCTATCCCCGAGCTGATGCGCATCTTCGTGGACGAGGAAGGCCTGGAATGGGAAGACGCCTGGGCAATCACCACCCGCACTATCGGCTACACGAACCACACCATACTCCCCGAGGCCCTGGAAACGTGGTCGGAGGACCTGGTAGGGCATCTGCTGCCCCGCCACCTCCAGATCGTCCGGGAAATCGACAGACGGTTCATGATTCAGGTGACGAGACGCTTTCCCGGCGAGCCGGGCCGGAAGGAGAAGACCGGCATTGTCTCGGGCGGCGTCATCCATATGGCGAGACTCGCCATCGTCGGCAGCCATGCGACCAACGGCGTCTCGAAGCTTCACTCGGACATTCTCAAAAACCGCATTTTCAACGACTTCTACCTCATGTACCCGGAGCGTTTCCATAACGTCACGAACGGCATTACCTACAGGAGATGGCTCATGGAGGCGAATCCGGCCCTTTCGGCACTGATTACGGAGGCAATCGGCGACGAGTGGACCCACGATCTGCAGCGGTTGGCCGACCTGGAGCCCTTCGCGAACGACGACGGCTTTTGCAAGGTCTTCGACGAGATAAAGCAGGAGAACAAGAAGAGGCTGGCCGCATACCTGGAAATGCAGAATAAGATATTCCTGGAGCCGTCCCGCCTTCTGGACTGCCAGGCAAAACGGTTCCATGAATACAAGCGGCAGCTCCTCAACGTTTTTCACGCCGTTACCCTTTACAACAGGCTCATTGAAGGAAAGGAGAAAGATTCTTTCGTCCCGAGGACGATCCTCTTCTCCGGCAAATCCGCGCCGGGATACCTTTTGTGCAAGCTCGTGATCAAGCTGATCCACAACGTAGCCGACGTGATCGCCGCCCATCCCCTGGCCCGGGAGAAGCTCCAAGTGGTTTTCGTGCCGAATTTTGGCGTCACCAGGGCGCAGTATATCATCCCCGCCGCGGAGCTGTCGGAACAAATATCGACCGCGGGGTACGAGGCGTCAGGCACGGGCAACATGAAGTTCATGCTCAACGGCGCTCTGACCATCGGGACGTTGGATGGGGCGAACATCGAGATCCGGCAGGAGGCAGGGGAGGAGAATTTCTTCCGCTTCGGCCTCGACAGCGACGAAGTCGAGGCCCTCCGGCCGACGTACGATCCGCAGCGGTTCATCGAGGAGAACGACGAGCTGAAGCGCATCATCGGCCAACTCGGCAACGGCTTCTTTTGCGCCGAGAACCCCGGTCTGTTCCAGCCCATCCTCGACAGTCTGCTCCACGGCGACCGGTTTTGCGTGCTCGCCGACTACGCGGACTATGTGCGCTGCCAGGAGGTTGTTTCGGTGGCCTACCGGGACCGCGAGGAATGGACGAGAAAAGCGATCGTCAACGTTGCCCGGTCAGGGAAGTTCTCGAGCGACAGGTCCGTCGAGGAGTACGCGCGCCGCATCTGGGACGCAAAGCCCCTCGACGGAGAGGAAATAAAGTGAGGCAGGGCGCTCGCACGCTCTGCCTCACTTTTCTTTCTTAGATCGGCCTGCCTAGTTGCGAGCCTCGTTGTTTGCCCGCCTTCTCCGTATTGCAAGCAATCCGAGCAGCCCTGCCGCGAAGAGCCAAGCGGCCCCAGGGGCGGGGACGGCGCTCGGGACAATCTGGCCGTTGCTATTCTCGATGTAGTCACCCGCCGCGAAATTGACGCCGTTGATCGTCAGCAAGCCGGCGCCCGTAATGTCGAGAACCGCGCCGTTGCCGATGATGAGCTGGAAGATGCTTATGTCGGCGCCGCCGAGGTTCAGGACCTGCATCCCGGCGCCCTCAAACTCCCAAATGTCTCCCGAAGAAGTCGCCACCGTCCCGCCGTTCGTAAAGCCCGCGTCGAAAATTAGTGTGGAGGGGTCTGTTTGAAGCGTGCCGTTGTTGGTGAACAGGCCGCTGAACTCGACGGTTGAACCGTTGATCGCGAATATCCCGCCCGCGTTGTTCGTCACGTTGCTCGCGAAGACGACCATCGCCTGGTTCAGGTTGAAGGAACCGTTATTTGACACGGAGGCGCCGAAGACGTTGGGCGATCCGGCTGCCCCGCCGGAGACGTTCGCCGTGCCGTTATTGGTGAGAGCGCCGGTGATGACGCCGCCGGAATAGTTGTATGTCCCGCGAGGTCCGACAACGATAGCTGCGGCATTGTGGACGCCGCCGTACTGATTGAACGTGCTGCCGGAATAACCCGGGTCGTTGTAGCCGACGTATGTTGTACCGGTCACCGTGAGAGTGCCGTCATAGAGGTTGTACGCGCCGGTCCCGGACGTTCCGTCAGGGCTGCCGCCGAGGTAAAGGTTGCCCGTGGCGTGGCTGCCGCCGTACTGATTGAACGTGCTGCCGTACCACGACCCGTCGTTGTAGCCGACGTAGGTAGTGCCGGCGACCTTGAGGTTGCCGTTGTAAAGGTTGTATGTGCCGGTTCCCGTTGTCCAGTCTGGACTGCCGCCGATATAAAGGTTCTTCGAGATGCTGACCGTGTTGCTCCCGTCGCCGCATGTGTTCGTGGTGGGGTCGTAGCCCTGGTTAAACGTGCTGCCGTAGGGGTCGTTGTACCCGATGTAGGCATTGCCGCCCAGGGTCAGGCTCCCCATCGCGAGGTTGTAGCTTCCCGTGCCGGATGTGCCCCAGGGGTCGATCCCGGTCGATGGACTTCCGCCTACATAGAGGTCGTGCAAGCTGACCGATCCGCCCGTCTGGCTGAGCGTTCCGGGTCCATTGTAGCCTACGTACGCATAGAAGTTCACGTAGTTGGGGTTATTCATGACAAGGGAGTTATTGTAGAACGTCGCGCCGGAGGGGACATAGCCGTCCGACGTACCGATGTAGAGAGGATAGGACGGGTTGACCGGCGTGCCGTTTGCGGTGTAGATGACGCCCTGATCGCCGTTCGTTACGGGGTCGTAGTAGAGCTGAAAACCTGTGGCAGAGTCGACGTTGATGGTGGTCCAGTTGAGACCGGAGGCATTCAAGAGGTAGAGAGAACCTCCTCCGCTGAGATTGAGGGTCGTGGCGCCTCCAAGGTTGAGGGCGCCCCACCCGAAGCTTCCGCTTGATGTGTAGTCCGCATTTGAGCCTGCGAAGGAGAGCGTGCCTCCCCAGGTGTTCCACGCGCCGTATTGGGTGCTGTTATTCGTGAAAGTCTGCTGCACCTGGTAAATGCCGCCCGGGGCGGCAGTGAGATAACCCGTTGCGCCCACGGCGAGATTCCCTACCGCCACCGTTCCCCCGGCCAGGTTGTAGGCGCCGGAGCTTCCCGGGTTGGCGCCCACAGTCATTGTGCCGTTTACCGTGTTGGTTCCGCCGGTCTGGTTAAACACGCCCATGCCGTTGCAGCCGATGTTTTGGTTCTGCGCTGTAACGGTCTTGCCGTTGTCGAGGGTGAAGCTGCCGTTCATCCCGGCGTTGTAGCCGACGTTG
Organism: uncultured delta proteobacterium; assembly: GCA_963816715.1. Classification (GTDB taxonomy): domain Bacteria; phylum Desulfobacterota; class Syntrophorhabdia; order Syntrophorhabdales; family WCHB1-27; genus BOG-1155. The sequence goes on along the minus strand of CAWFMJ010000033.1, from coordinate 127,369 downwards.
AAGTCGCCCACGTTAATGGACTGCCAGTTGTCCGTGAGCGTGCCTCCGTCGATGGTGAGAGCGCTTGCGCCCAGACCGCCGGTGATGTTCCCGTGGACGTCGAGGGTCCCGCCTTGGAGGGCGTAGGCGCCGGAGCTTCCTGAATAGACGCCGAGGACGAGGTCTCTGGAGGTCGTGTTCGTGCCGCCCGTCTGGGTGAACGCGCCCGTACCGTTGTACCCGATTATTTCATTTCCCTGGACCGTAAGCGCGGCAGGGTTGGAAGGGTCTGATTGGCTGAGGGCGTAGGTCCCTTGGCCGCTCTGATCATTGCCGAGAACGAGGTCGCCGCCGACGTTATGGGCGCCGCCCGTCTGGGTGAACGTGCCTGTTCCGGAGAGGCCGACATGTTCGTGGCTGCCCACGGAAAGGACGCCGCCGTTCATTTGATAGGAGCCGATTCCGGTCGAGGTCTGCCCGATATTGAGCTGGGCGGCCCCGGTGATGGTGTATGTTCCGCCGTCTTGGACAAAGGCGCCCGTCCCGCTATTCCCGATAAGGGCGCCGCCGGAGCTGAGCGTTGCGGGGTTGGAAGGGTCTGGCTGGCCCAGGGTGTAGACGCCCTGACTGCCTTGATCGTTGCCGAGAACAAGTTGGCCGCCGACCGTGTGGCTGCCTCCGGTCTGGGTGAAGCTGCCGTTCCCCTGGGCGCCGATGCGCTCCGCGCCGATCACGGCGAGAGAGCCGCCGCTTAACGTATAGGCGCCCGCGCCTGCGCCCCAGCCAACGTAATTATTGGCGATATTGAGATCGCCGCCGACCGTGTGGCTGCCCCCGGTCTGGGTGAAGCTGCTCTGCGCGGAAGGGGAGTTGCCGATCCACTCGTTGCCCGATACCTGCAACGTGCCGTTTGAAAGGTTGTACGTGCCGGAGCTTCCCGAGTAAACGCCGAGGACGAGGTCTTGGGAGACGGTGTTCGTGCCGCCCGTCTGGGTTATTGCGCCCGTGCTGTAGTAGTAGCCGAGGGTTTCAGTCTGAGCCGCAAGGGTTTGGCCGCCGGAGATGGTAAGATTGCCGTTTGCCCACTGGCTATAGCCCACATTGAGGCTGCCGACGGTGATCGACTGCCAGTTGTTCGTGAGCGTGCCGCCGTCGACATTGAGCGTGGTCGTGCCTCGACCGCTTGTAATGTTCCCGTGAACGTCGAGGGTTCCGCCCTCGAGGTTGTACGTGCCGTAGCTCCCCGAGTTGGCGGCGAGGACGAGGTTCCGGGAAACCGTGTTTGTCCCGGCCGTCTGGGTGAATGTGCCCGTGCCGCTCCCGCCGATGTTTTCGTTCTGGGCCGTGAGGGTTTTGCTGCCGAGGCTGAAAGTCTCGTAGGTCCCTGTGTCGTAGGCTATGTTGAAGTTGCCCACGTTAATGGACTGCCAGTTGTTCGTGAAGGCGCCCCCGTCGAGAGTGAGCGTGCTTGTCCCCCCACCGGTTGTGATGTTCCCGTGAACGTCGAGGGTCCCGGCCTGGAGGACGTACGTGCCGGAGCTTCCCGGATTGAAGGCAAGGACGAGGTCCCCGGAGATCGTGTTTGTTCCGCCCGTCTGGGTGAATGTGCCCGTGCCGTTGTAGCCGACATAGGCGTTGCCGCCGACGTTCAGCTTGCCGGTGTAGAGGTTGTAGGCGGCTGCACCCGGCGTCCCGTCGCTGCCGCCGATAGAGAGGTTGCCCGATGTGGCGACGGTGTTGCCCGTGACCTGTTTGCCGGTAGCGGGATCATAGCCCTGGTTGAAGACGCCGCTCTGGATGCTGATGGACGATTGGCTCAGACTGCCGTTGTTGGCGGTTTGTCCGGCAGCCTGCGCGTAGTTGCCGGTGCCGGCAATGCCGCCGTAATTCGTCAGCGTTCCGGCGTTCGTCAGCGTTCCGGCGTTCGTCAGGGCGGCGCCGGAGGCGTTGGTGAAACTGCCGGTATTGGTGAAACTGCCGGTATTGCTCAGGCTGCCGGTATTGGTGAACGTTGTGGTGTTGACGAGGGTTGCCGAGGCGTCGGCCTGTCGGATGGTTCCGGCCGTGAGGGCGCCGCTGCCCGCAATGTCAAGGGTAACGCCGCTGCCGATGACGAGAGTCCCTATGGATAGGTTGCTGCTCCCGAGGTCGAGAACCTGCGTCCCGGCGCCCATGAACTCGAAGGCGTCTCCCGCCGTGGCCGTGACCGTGCCGCTGTTGGTAAAATTGCCCTCAAAGATAATCGTGGTCGGGTCGAGGAACCACGTTCCCTGGTTGGTCGCGTTGCCCGCGATGGTGACTGTCGCATTGATGCCCGAGAATGTCGCCCCCGAGGCGTTCGTGAAAGCGCCGTTAAAGGTTGCCGTCGCGTTGTTGACAGAGAAGGCGCCACAGACGTTGCCCGAGGCATCGGTAATTTTGCCGCCCGCGTTGTTCGTCACGCCGCCGGTGAAGGTCACGTTTCCCCCGTTTATGGCGAACCCCCCGGATCCGACGCCTTGGACCGCGCTGTTGTTTACGATGGCGCCGGTGAATGTTACGTTGCCGTTCACGGCGACCGTCCCGCCCGTGTTGTTCGTTATAGAGGCGTCAAAGGTAGGGCTTGTGCCGGTGGCGGGGACCACCGTGAGCGAGCCGCTGTTCTGGATGTTGCCGCTTACCGTGCCGCCGGAATAGTTGAAAGTCCCGCTATTCGTAATGAGGGGCGCCGTCAGGCTGCCGGCCAACTGATTGAACGTACTGTAGCTGCCCTGGATGGCGACCGACGCCTGGCTCATGCTCCCCGAGTTGTCCGTCTCGCCGGACGTCTGCACGTAGAAGCCGAGGCCGTTGATGATGCCGGCGTTGGTAAATGTGCCGCCGGAGTTGGTGATTGTGCCGGAGTTGGCAATCGTGCCGGAGGAGTTGTTGGCAATCGTGCCGCCGATGTTATTGGTCACCGTGCCGCTATTGGTGAATGAGGCGTTGTTGGTAAACGTTCCGGCGTTCGCCAGCGCGCCGGAATTGGCTAGCACGGCGGAGGCGCCGGAGTTCGTCAGCGAGCCGTAGTGGTCGATGGTCAGCGTGGCGCCGGAGGCGTTCGTCAGGCTGCCGGAGTTGGTCAGGTTGCCGTCGCTTTCCAGCCAGCCGTTGTTGGCAAGTGTGCCGCCGTCGGTGTTGGTCATCGTGCCGTAGTTATACAGATAGCCGCCCGCATGGTTGGTGAGCGTGCCGGAGTTGGTGAGAACGCCGGCGACAGAGTATGGGCCGCCGAAGACGTTAGTAATGGTCCCGTAGTTGTCGAGCGTAGCGCCGGACTCATTGACTATCGTGCCGCCGGAAAAGGCGTCGGCCAGGGTGGCGCCCGCGTAGTTGGCGACGGTCCCGTAGTTGTCGAGCAACCCGGACTGCTCGGTGTTCAGCGTGCCGTAGTTGTTAATGACGCCGGCGAGGATAGGCGTGCCATTTTCGTTTATGACGCCTGCCTTGTTGATAATTGTGCCGTAGTTGGTCAGCGTGGCGACGGAGTTGGTGGGCGAGCCGTTGGTCAGCGTGGCGCCGGCGTAGTTGGCGATAAGTGCGCCGGGATTATTGAGGATGCTCCCGTTATTATTGAGGTTGTTGTAGTTGGCAAGCGTGGCGTTGGACTGGTTCCTGATTCCGTAGTTCGTCCACGAGGTAAGGGAGTTATTTGTCAATGTGCCGTTGTTGATGAGATAGGAGTAGTTGTCTATGGCCGCGCCGGAGTAATTGGTGAGCGTGGCGCCGAAGCCGTTGGTCAGCGTGGTGCCCGCGTCGGCGCCTCCCAGGGCGTAGCCGTTGGTAATGGTGGCGTAGTTGTCCAGCGCGCCGTAGTTGGCTAAAAGGGCCCCCTTCCAGGTCGTAATCGCGCCGTAGTTCTCGATAGAAGCGCCGGAGTTGTTGGTCAGCATGGCGGATGTGCCCGAGTTCACGATGGTGCCGCCGCCCGTCGTGGCCGTGCCGTTATAGAGGGTGCCGCCGGAATAGTTTGTCAGCGTGCCGTAGTTGTTGATCATGGCGCCGGAGAGGTTGTTCAGCGTGCCGTAATTGTAGAGAAATCCGTCAGCGTTGTTGTTGATCGTCGAGGGAGAGGAACCGCAGCCCGCGCCGCAGTCGTACTCGCCGGTGTTGTTCAACTGGCCGCCCAAGTTGTTTGTCAGCGTGCCGTCGTTCGTCACGATGGCGCCGCCGTAGTTGGTGATCGCGCCGCCGGACCAGTTGTTTATCATGCCGTTGTTGACCAGCCCGTTGGGGCCGCCGGCGGGGTTAGCCACGCCGGTGTCGTTTTTCAGTGCGCCATAGTTGTTCAACTGCCCGCCGGACTTGACGGCTACCGTGCCGAAGTTGCTCAGCGTCGCGGCGGCGCCGTTGCTCAGCGTTGCGCCGGAGTAAGTGGTTATCAGGGCGCCGCTGGTCAGCGTCCCTGCGTTGTTGTTCAGCGTGCCGTAGTTCTTGAAATAGTTTGAGTTGCCGAGGGTCAGACTATCGTCGTTTTCGAAATAGCCGTTGTTGGTCTGCGTGAGGCCGCCGAAGGAGGCGGTGCCCATCGTGCCGTAGTTGTACAGAGAGCCGCCGGCGGCGTTGGTGATGGCCCCGTAGACGACGAAGTTGCCGCCGGACTCGTTGGTCAGCGTGCCGTAATTGGTCAGCACGGCGCCGACCGGGCTGGGGGCGTCGTTTTCCAGTGTGCCGTAGTTTTCCAGTGTGCCGTAGTTATTCAGGGCGCTGTAATTCATCAGCGCGCCCGCGGAATACGTCGAGTTGGCGGCATCGTTGATCAGCGTGCCATAGTTATTCAACGTGCCGGCATAAAAACCGGCGCCCGCGTCTCCCCCGTTCCATAGAACGCCGCCGGCCAGGTTTTCCAGGGAGCCGGCGGCGGTGATAGTTATTGTGGTCCCCAGGTTAAAAAACCCATAAGCCGGGGGTTGACTGCCGGGCAGCGCGTTATACCAACCGAGCGTGCTCAGGGTGAGGTTTTCGCCTCGGGGAATTTGCTGGGCATGGACGACAAAGGGAGGGCCCGCGAAAATCACCGCCGCCAGCAAGATGGACAATATCCTTTTTTTATTCAAGAGGTTGCCTCCTTCATTCCGAGGTTTAGGTATAATGGAACACACTGCGTTGTCGAAAGTCTCACTGCTGCTGACTTGGCTGAGGCTTTTGGGTCTTCGCCTCCTTGATGAGCTGCGCCACCCTGGAATTGGCCGCAACGGGCTCTATTACCACGATATGCTGTTTGTTGATGTACATGTATTCGGGCCCGTGCCATTCGTTGCCGCGTTTGATGAGGATATTCTTCACCTCTTTGCCGTCCGGCGACGCCTGCCTTCCGATATAGTGAACGTCCCTGAGAAGGGGATAGCTGCCGCCTGCATTTTCCATTTTGCCAAAAAAGACCTGGCCGTTATCCATAAAAACGGCCTGGTACGCCGTACTGAAGCTTGGTTTTTCCTCCGAGCAGCCCTGAAGGGAAAGGAAAGAAACGATTGAAAGGGCGAGAAAGAGCACGGGTAGAACGACGCGAGTTGCATGACGCATGATGCAGACCTCCAATAATGAACTTCTTCCATAGCCTCGCAAGAGGATTCGGATTGCCTTTTGCGATACACTGTAGTACGCTACAGGTGACAGATTGGATACAAATGAGAAACGAAGCATCCTTTTTTGGTGACCGGTGGAGAAAAAACGGCCTCATGTGGCGAAGATTGCTTCGCCGCGGCTTATCAGAGCCGTGAAAAGGGAGCGCCTCTTTGCGATCCTCGACGAGATAGCGGACTATCCGGTTACCTGGATATCGTCGCCCGCAGGAGCGGGAAAGACGACGCTCGTGGCCAGTTACCTCGAAGAGCGGGGCATTCCCGCGCTTTGGTATAGCGTCGACGAGTCCGACAGCGATATCGCGAGCTTCTTTTACTATTTCGCCGAAGGCGCCAAGATGCTGGGGGACGGAGCGAAGGAGTCGCTGCCCCAATTCAGCCCGGAGCTTCGGCCCTCCCTGTCGACCTTCACGCAACGCTACTTTGACGCCTTTTTCTCGAAGATCAACGCTCCCCTGGCGATCATCTTCGACAACTATCAGGATGCCCCTAAGGGTTCGGCCATTCACAACGCGATGAGGATCGCGCTCAGGCGTTTGCCTGAATCCGTGCGCATTTTTATCGTCAGCCGGGAGGGGTTTCCGCCTCAGTTCTCCGTCCTCGAAGCGGAGAGCGTCGTCGCTTCCGTCGGCTGGGAGGAGATCCGTTTTACCATCGGAGAAGTCCGGGAAATCGTACGCCTTCGCGAGAAAAGCGCGCTCGAAGAAGAAACGCTGCAAAGCCTTCACCGGGAGAGTCAAGGCTGGATTTCGGCAATCATCATGATGCTCGCCGATAAGCAGATAGCAGCCATTGAGCCGGGGTCTGTCGGCCGCTCTTCGGTCTTCAGTTATTTTGCCATGGAAGTCTTCCGGAAATTCGATGCGCGCCTGAGGGAATTCCTGTTGAAGGCAGCGCCGCTCAACAATATGTCGGCGGAGATGGCGGGCGAGCTGACGGGAGTCAGGGAAAGCAACGATTTTCTCACCTACCTGCACCGCAACCATTACTTCACGGACCGCTACGGCGGCGTCTATCGATTTCATCCGCTTTTTCGGGAGTTTCTTTTGGATAGGGCGAGGAAGACGTATGACGACCGGCAATTCGCGGCGCTCTGCGCGACGGGCGGCAGGCTCCTGGCAAAATCGGGCCGCATCGACGAGGCCGTCAGGCTGTTTCTGGACACGGGCGCTTACGGCGAGGCTCTTGCGCTTGCCGTCGAGCACGCCCGGGCGCTGCTTCGTACAGGACGCTACGCGACGCTGAAAGAGTGGGCCGGCAGCATGCCGGCAGACGTAGCGAACAATGCGCCCTGGCTTTTCTACTGGCTCGGCATCGGTTGCCTGGCCACAGACCCCCCGGAGGCAAGGCGTTACCTCGAAAAAGCGTTTGCTTTGTTTCAAACGAACGCGGACGTGGTGGGAACTCTGCTTTCGGTTTCAGGGATCATGAACAGCATCATCCTGGAATGGAACGATTACCATCCCCTGGACCGATGGATCGAATGGATCGATGAAAACATAGACCCCGAAACGCCGCTCCCGTCGGCGGAGGTGGAAGTGAACGTCACGGCAGCGATGGTCTGCGCCCTGACCTGGAGGAGGCCGTCGCACCCCCGGATCGCGACATGGGTCGAAAGGGCCCTCGCTGCCAGCGAAAAGGTGGAAGACGCCGAGCTCCGGCTCATGGCGCGGAGCACCGTCATAGAATGCCACACGCAATTGGGAAACATCATGGAGATGTTCAGCGTTGCGGAGGAATTCAGGCGTTTGCGGATCTCGCCGGAGGCGCCTCCCCTGGTCCAGCTTGCGTTCATCGTCAGAGCGGCCGAGTTTCATGACTGGATGAAAGGCTCGTGGGATGAAACCATGGGCTTCATCAACAAAGCGATCGATCTGGCGACGGAACTCGGTTCCGACTTTTATCTCTGCACGATATACGCCCATGCCACGATCGCCGCTCTCGAAACGAACGATCTCGACCGTGCGAGGGAGCTCATTGGTCGAATCGGTACGCTCAACTTTGCGAACAAACGGGTCATGGAATCCCTCGGCGCTACTCTTCGGGCCTTCTACCATTTGGCGCGAAACGAGCTGGCCGAAGCCTCTCGCACAGCAGAGCAGGGGCTGCGAGCGATTGTCGGAAGCGGCGCCTGCGTTCCCGAGGCCTACGGCCGCGTCTGCTTTGCCTGCGTCCTTCTCAGAGCAAGGAAGGACCAGGATGCCTCGACGCAGCTCGACCTGGCCGAAAGGGTGCTTTGCGGTCTCGAGGAGACGCATGGCCACTACGTTTTGCGTCTCGCCAGGGCGAGCCTCTTGTTCAACCGGGGAGAGACGACAGAGGCCAGGAGCGTTCTTGCCGAGGCTTTCAGCATGGGGCGCAGGAGGCGGTTCGGAGTGACCCTCTATATGTGGTGGCAGCGTGAGCAGATGGCCCGTCTCTGCGCCGAGGCGCTGACGTCGAACATCGAGGTCGAGTACGCGCGCGAGATCATCGGAAGACACGGGCTCAGCGCGCCGGACGGCTACGAATTGATACGCGAGTGGCCATGGCGGCTTCGCATTCATACCTTTGGGGGGCTTCGCGTTGTGGCCGACGGCAAACCCCCGAGTTCTTCCCGCAAGATTCAGAAACGCCCCCTGGCGCTTCTCAAGGCATTGATCGCGCTGGGAGGTCGTCAGGTTCAGCAGGAGTCCATCGAAGACTTCCTCTGGCCGGAGGCCGAAGGAGATGCGGCGCGCATCGCTTTCAAAACCAACCTCGGCAGGCTGCGTCGCCTTTTGGGGCAGGAAAACCTCATTGAAGTGAAAGAGGGCAGAGTGACCCTCGCGGAAAACCGCGTCTGGCTGGACGTGCAATTGTTCGAACGGCTCTGCTGGAAGGCGGCCGAGACGAACCGCGCGGAGCACGTGCAAAACCCGGACGATGCTTCGACGCTCGGCCGCGAGCTTTTGACGCTCTATGAGGGAGATTTTCTGGCCGGGGACGATGCGCCCTGGGTCGACCGGCGGCGACAAACGGAAAGAAAGAGATTTGCCGCCGCCATTCGGATGGTTTGCGAGATCCTCGAAAAAGTCGGCAAAAACCGCGAGGCGGCCGAAATTCTCCGGACCGCAATGCAGAAACCGGGAATGGCCGCCGAATAGCGGCTCTCGCTAGTTTTCTTTCTTTGACTCCGCGGCTATTCTCCTGCGCACCTTCTTCCACGAGTCGGTAACGAGGAAGCTTTCCTCCATGTTGTCCACCATGCGCAGAAATTTCTTCATCGGCGCCGTAAAGGTGACGACGTCGGGCGTCACGCAGGGCCGCGCCGAGACGTCGAGCATGCCAATGACTGCCCTCGGCCTCTTCGAGTCTTTCTCGAAGAGAGGATACTGGACGATGGTAGCGCAACCCGCGCCAAAGGGCGAGAAGACGGCGTCGTTCCCCGGCTCGTCGAAACCGGCAAGGGTAAACAGCCCTGAGAGGACGTCCGGCTGGGCAAAGAAGATAACCGCTTCGGGATTATCCGATTCCACGAGGTTGTCCCACCGCTTGAAGACGATGAAAGGGCCGGGCGCCTTGAAGGCGGGCAGCTTCTTCATGGTCTCTCTTACTAGTTCGGGCGATTTCTTGTACCGCTCGCCTTCCAGCTTGCCTGGTATGCCGTAGGACAGAAAGTATTCAAACTCGGGCATCAGCTCCGTGGCGAAGCCGAGGTATCGCTTGCCCCCCACACAGCCGATCACCTCCGGTTTCAGCGCGACGTTTTTCCCCCGTCTCGCTTTGCCGAGGTCTCCTATGACGCACCGGTGGTCCTTTGCAGGCTTCGGCATCTCCGATCCCTTGGGCGCCTCATCAGCATAGAAGAACACGATCGGCAGATCGGCGCCGTTGAAATACTTTTTCCAAAGGCCCTCAAACTTTTCCTTCACCCCCATGTCCATGGTCCACGCCTCCTTTTTTGTCGTTCCTTTAATAGTAACAAAGACGCGGGCGCCGTGCAATCGGAACGTTCGGGGCCGGCAGCCTAAGCGCACTCATATTCCCTTTGGGTTGCCGACTTCCTGTACCGTATGATGTCCTCAACGGAAACGACGGTCATGTTATTTTGCCTCGCAAAAGCAACGATCCGGGGCATGCGCGCCATGGTCCCGTCCGGGTTCGTGAGCTCGCAGAGCACGCCATAGGGCTTCAGACCGGCCAGGCGCATCAAATCGACGTTCGCCTCCGTGTGGCCGGCGCGCTCCAACACTCCTCCACGCCGCGCTTTCAGGGGAAAGACGTGGCCGGGAAAGCGCAAATGTTCCGCCTTCGCGTTGTCGGCGATAGCCGCTTTGACCGTTGTCACGCGATCGGCCGCAGACACCCCGGTGGTTACCCCACTCGCGGCCTCGATGGAGACGGTGAAAGGCGTTTGAAAGGCGCTCGTGTTGTTTTCTACCATCATGGGCAGGCCCAGGGCCTCCACTTTTTCCTGGGGAAGACACAAGCAGACGATGCCGCTGCCTTCCCTGATGAGCGTGGCCATTTGCGCTTCCGTGAGCGATTCGGCGGCGAAAAAGATATCGCCTTCATTCTCCCTGTCTTCGTCGTCCGTTACCAGGACGCCTCGTCCCTTGCGCAATGCCGCAAGGGCGTTCCTGACGCGGTCAAAAGGGCCTCCTCCGAATACCGATAAAGGGGACTGATTCATGGCAAATCTCCTCCAGTTTGGTCGGCTTACCCGAATCAGGGCGTAGGGAAGACAGCTTCCAAGAAGCTCAAGGGCCGCTCGTCAAAGAGCGTCCACGGCGGGCTGCGCGTGCTGTCTTATCCTCTTCCGTCCGGACTGTTACCGTCGGCTCTGGCATCTCACCAGATCTACTGACCTCCTCTCATGGCGAAAGGAGCGTTCGCGGGCTCCCCGGTGCAAGCCGGGATACCGCCGGTGGGGACTTTCACCCCGCCCCGAGAATAAGCATTCTAAGGCTACGACACGGCGAGGATGGTTGTCAATAGATGAATGGGATGAACCTCAAGGACGCCAACATTCGCTTGCGCGTCCTTCATTAATCGAGGTAGAATCGGGGTTATGCGGTGAAATGTCATATAATTAGGATGACTGATGTCTGAGGGCTACAAGTTTACCGACTATTTTGAGAGAGGTCCTTGGAAAACGGCCTTACCTGAGGAAAGAATGGTGTATCCGCATAATCGAGAATCCGTTAAAAGTGGAGCCCCAAGAGCATAATCGCTTTCGGTTCTGGGGCGCTGTCGCTGAACTTGGGGATCGAATTGTACGGGTCGTCACTCTGAGCGACAGGAAGACCGTTCACAATGCTTTTCCAGACAGGGGGTTTAAACCATGAAATTGAATTACTACCCGGAGACCGATTCCCTTTACATAGATCTTTCCGAGAAGCCAAGCGCGGAAAGCCGGGAGATTTCCGAGGGGGTCGTGCTCGATTATGATGCGGAGGGCAATCTCGTAGGCATTGACATCGACAATGCCAGCAAAAAGGTTCAACTGAAAGGACTGAGCCTCAAGAGACTGCCGGCAGATATCTATTCGGCGGCATAGCCTGATATGGAAGACGTCACCGGAACGGAATTCAGCTACCATCCTGTCTGCCAGCGAAAGCTCTGCTTCTTTGCCCACGGCATCGACCGGACACGTTTTTTAAGGCAAGCATGTCCACGAGCACTCCGACCGACCTTACCCCGCTATGCTCATGGATAGAAGGGAATTGCAAAACGGGTGATAGAACCGGGGAAGGGGCTGGATGTTGCGGGACTGTAAGGGGAAAGAGCATACCGTCAAATGGTGGATTCGCAATTCTAGTGCCCACATTTCGCACTTTCCAACGCTCCCAAGACCCTATTTTTCATCCGTCCCTTCACGACGGCGCCATGTAATGAGCGCCCTTGTTTGCCGAAGCGAGCTCCGTGAAAACGGATGGGTGAACATCCAGAGTCCTCAGATCGAGCTGCGCCTTGTCCAAGGGGGAGATAAGAAATCGTCTGCCTCCCTTCAGTCCAATAAAGACGGGCGAGAACTTGGACGCCATCGTGAAAGAGGCGGGTTTAAGCGTCTCGGCGTTGTTCCAGCCCCTGAGCGAGATGCGCTCTTCCTTCGCCTTCCGTCTCATCGTCCTCTCCATGAGGCGCCAGACTAGAAGCGAGAGCACGAGGACGAGCCCCATGGCCTCAATCCGTCGAGGCGTTTTGAGGAACACGTCGTTTGCGACGAGGGGATCCTTGAGGAAGACGAACATAGTCAAACGATACTACCCGATCATCAACCGGTACTATCAGAAGAAACTGGCGCAGACCAATGAGGCAGTCGCCATAAAGGCGATCAGCAATAAGCTGGCGCGGGCATCCTATTACCTATTGAGAGATCAGGCTGCCTACGACGAGATCAAACTATTCGGCGGGAGAGCGGAACCGGCAAAGGGGTTGGTCGGCAACCGGAAGGGCTGATTGGAAGGCTTTCCCTCCTTTAGAAGTTGAGCCATGGTACGCACTCCTGGCTGATACTGATCTGCCCATGCCGCGAGCCCTATGAGGGTTGGTTCATAACCACAGGCGCGAGACGCACGTTTGGACACGGCGCGGCGCCGACGATTTTCTGGGTCGCATGCGGCACGAGGTCATACAAAGACCTTGAATCCAGATGGGTGACTGGAACAGATCGGAGATGATGTGTAGCCATAGATACAAGAAAGAGTGGGTGCGGATAAAGGAGCCGGAAAGACGTACCGGGTATTGGACATGCCCACCCTGCAAAAGACGGAAGTTTTTTGTTGCGGGGGAGAATTATCTCTTGACAGGGGCCCTCTAATGGGCGACCCCGGAGCCTTGCTCCGTTGCCTTCCTCCTGCACAACCGTTGCTGCATCAAGAATGTGCCAAGTCAGCTCTTGTGCGGTAAAATCATAGTCTCCGGCAATCGCGTCCACGACACCAGCCTTACCGCATTCCTGACAAAAACCCGGACCCTGTACTGAGTGTACAACAACGACGTACTGTAGGACATATGGACGTGGTTTAAGGACATCGGAACCAGTGGGGGTATAGCAGAGGCAGGGCGCAGAAGCAGGAAGGGGGGCTTAGCGTACGATTGTTTTCGTTTCGTGAGCAGGCCCCAGGCTGTATATCGTTTCTTTGTATTCGCGTGAATCTGTCCGAGGCGGTGAGGGGCTTCTCTTTTAAAAGGATGGCATTTTCCTATGAGCTGAGAAGTTTGACCGTCTAAAAAGGGCAGTCAATAGTTCGTCCATCCAGCACCCTGCGCACCGTTTCCGCGAGGCGCTGTTTTGAAAAAGGCTTCATGAGAAATTCGCTAATGCCCGCCGCCCTTGCCTGCTCTGAGGACACTTCGGCGTAACCGGTAAAGAGAATTATCGGAACATCGGCTCTTACCTCAAGCATTCTTTGAGCGAATCTCATGCCGGTCATTTCCGGCATCACCTGATCGGTCATGACAAGATCGAATGCTTGAGGATCAGACTCGAACGTCTTCCATCCTTCAGCCCCGCTTCCCGCTGTCGTCACCCGATAGCCGAGCCGTTTCAGCGTTTCCGACGCCGTTCGCAGGACCGAAGATTCATCGTCGACCACAAGCACCCTCTCGGCGCCCGTCGGAACCCGGTCCCTTTTTCGTGTCGTTTCTTCGGCAATACCTTCAATCGCGGGGAAATAAACACCGAAAGTCGAGCCTTTGCCTGCCTTGCTGTCAACAGTAATGGCGCCTCCGTGGCTCTTGATGATCCCGTAGACCACCGCGAGACCCATGCCCGTGCCTTGTCCCGGCTCCTTCGTGGTGAAGAAGGGTTCAAATATTCTCTCACGGAGTTCGCGGGGTATACCGATGCCGGTATCGTGCATCGTGAGCCTTACATAGTGGCCTGGCTCCATGTTGTCTGAAAGCGTCGGATCGCCCTCCCCCAGCTCTGCCTTCGCAAGTCCGATGGTGAGCGTGCCGCCGTCTTCGCCCATCGCCTGGGCCGCGTTCGTTGCCAGATTCATGAGCACCTGCTGCACCTGTGCCGGATCGGCAAGGATCGCATCCTCGTCTGTATCAATGTTAAGCTTGATGCGAACAGTGCTGAGCAGGGAACCGCGAAGGAGCTTCGCCGTCTCTTTGAGAAGGGGACCGAGCTTCAAAGGTTTTTGTTGCCGTTCGCTTTTTCTGCTGAAGGTAAGAATATGCCTTACGAGGTCTGTCGCACGTTTGGACGCCTTCAATATCTGCTCAATATGATAACCGCTTTCGTTGGAGCCATCGTGCATTTCATCCAAAGCCAGCTCCGCGTTGCCGATTATTACGGCAAGCATGTTGTTGAAATCGTGGGCTATGCCCCCCGCGAGCACTCCGATTGCCGCCATCTTGTCAGACTGATGCAGTTGCTCCTCAAGCCGCTTCTGTTCGGTGATTTCTTCGGCGATGCCGCCAATGCCTTCGATCTGCCCGGCAGCGTTCCTCAAGGGGAAATACGTTGCCCGCCAAGTTCTCTCGGTCCCTGTCCTTGTGTGAGTCTCCGGGATTACGTCAATGCCTCTGACGGGTTCGCCTGATTTGAATATGCGACGGGCCGCTTCCTCTACGCGATCGGCAATCTCGGGCATCGCCTCGCGCACGGTTCTGCCGAGGTGGGCCTCGACAGAGATCCCGTGCATTTCTGCCAGTCTTTCGTTAATCCTGACGTACCGGAGATCACGATCAAGAATGGCCAGGCCGACGGGGGCCATGTTGTAATACGCCTCTATTTCCGCTAACTGCATTCGTGCGATTCTTTCGCTCTCGCGCAGTGCTTCTGTTCTTTCCTGCACTCGCTGTTCCAGCTCGTCCCGAGACTTGCGCAGCTCCTCCTCCATCTGCTTGCGCTCGGTGATGTCGAGGGTGGTGCCGAATATACGCAATGGCTTGCCATCCGCATTGCGGGTCACTTCGCCCTTGCCGTGCACGTAACGGACGCTGCCGTCGGGATGGACAACCCGGAATACGGCGTCATAGGGTCTCACGCCTTCAATAGCATCAAGAAGCGCCTTTTCAACGTATGGCCGGTCTTCGGGATGGATGACCTGCAAGAAGGACAACATGTCCAAGTCGCCTTCCACAGGCGTGACGCCGAAAATGCGGTAGGTTTCGTCGGACCAGCGCAGTATTCCGGTGGAAAGGTCGCGGTCCCAGTGGCCCACATGCGCCATCTGCTGAGCCCGGGCCAACATGGCTTCGCTTTCCTGAAGCTTTTTTTCCGCTTCTTTGCGCTCGGCGATGTCCCTGAAGCTCATGCTCGACATCGTTGTTCCATGAGAACCCGTAAAGAAACGGCAAGAGAGCTCCCCCAAGAAGGTGGAGCCGTCTTTTCTCCTATAGGTCAGCTCTCCGAGCCACCTCCCCAGCCTGGACCGTTCTTCCAACCCTCTTGCCGCGCTCTCGTCTTGCACGACAATGCCTGCACGTCCGGCCTTGCAGATTTCTTCCTGCGTCATCCCCAACATCGAGCAGGCGGCAGGGTTGGCGGCGAGGACCTCGCCGGTCTCCGGCACAGTGAGAAAAACGCCGTCGAGGCTGTTCTCGAAAAGCGAGCGGTATTTTGCCTCGCTCTCCCGCAGCCGCTCCTCGGCGGCCTTGCGCTCCGTGATGTCAATGGCCGAGCCGACGACGCGTTCCTTGCCATCAATGCTCACGACATCGGCAGAAAAGAGGAGCGCAACAGGCCTTCCTGCTTTGGTTCGTCCGATCGCCTCGAAGTTTCTCACCGCGCCGCGCTCTTTGAGAAGCCGAAGGACCGCTGCGCGGTCTTCTGAAATGTCATAAAGGTTTAGCTCAAGGGGCGTGGAACCGATCACCTCATCGCGGGAATACTCGAAGAGACGCAGGAAACTTTCATTCACCTCAACGAACGACCCGTCCCGAAGACTGGTGATGGCGAAGAGGACCGGGCTGTTATAGAAAGCCTTGGCGAAAGCTCCCGAGGATTGTTTCAGCGCTTTACGATCCGTCTTTCTCGACATGACCGCCTCCTACGGCGCCAGGGCGTTGAAGGCATCAAAAACGTGTCGGGCGACTGTCTAAAGATTATAACAGAGGGATCGCGAAAACAATAGGGGGAAGGGGCATCCTTATCTTAGAGGTCTCAAAGCAAAAAAGCGGCCGTGGCAGTGCACCGATTCACGGGTTGGCATTCTCTAGTCGAAATGTGCCATAAGGTCCGGGATTCGCTTGGGAGCGGCCAGAAAATTCTTCTCCTGCGGTCAGGGGAAAGTGCCAAAAGTGGACGAAATAATAACCGGGAGAAAAAACGCCTTGATACATCCCAGGCCGAACAAGGAAGTCGTCCTCTGCTGACCGTGGCCGACCAAACCAGCGGATTGCCACCCATGGGCAGCGACAGCCCCGCTTCGCCATTTGCCTTGGGATTCCTCGGTGGGCCGTTCCTATTGAAACGCAGGGCGCCACCAACTCCTCAGATTTGATCGGACTAATACTTTCCAAAGTGGGGTTGCGAAAGGGAGGGAAAAGAAGGTTCACGATATTTTACTTGACTTATGTTATACAATGTAGCAAGATTAGCTTATCCTTGGATTGATAAAGCCAAACCATGGGTGACCATGGGACGGAAAGCGCATGGGTCTCGAGACTGCTTTCTTACGGAATACGCCAGCCAGACAGCCGCGCCGCCGGATAAGGAAAATCCAATCAGTGAGGTATATATGCGGAAAACTCTCGCAGCGGCAATGTTCGTCTTTGCAACCTTCTTGGGCTTTGGCTCGGCGCACGCCACTCTCGTCGCCTACGACTATCAGGGAGCGCCATTAAGCTACTCTTATCTGGGGTCCGTGCCCGACTGGCTAGGCAAGGAGATAACCGGGTGGGTCACGGTCGACACCACAGCCGCCTCCGTCGTCGGCAGCACTCTTACTATCCCGATTACCGCTTGGTCTTTCTCCTGCGGTTCGACATTCAGTGCATCCAACTCTTCTTCCAACTGGGGCTTGATAGAAAACTATATCTATGAGAATAGCGGTACTCATAATATTATAGGATGGTCGATTGAGGGCATGAGCTCCTCGTCGGAGATGTTCGGCATATTCAGTCCGGCGGTAACCAACGGTTTCACCTATAACGATTTCATTGCTTCTGCCTTCATTGGCGCATCAGTATACAGCACGTCCGCAGGGACATGGACACAAGAAGGGGCAACGGTCCCCATACCAGCGGGCATCCTGCTCCTCGTCCCGGGTCTTGCGGGGCTTGCCGGCCTCAGGAAGAAATACATAGCGGCATAGTCACGAAGGGGGGTCGCACGAGGCCATTCTGGCTGCGGCGCGCCCCCCTAAGAGTAGAGCCGCCAGGGGCGCCCATTGAATCAATATTTCAATAGCTCTCGGCGCTTCCGCGTACGGCTGTACCTTATCTCATTCTCTCCCTTCCAACAATGCCACTTCTATCATAGCTGTTTGAAAAGAAAAACGGAATTATCGAGTAAGGAAGGAGCCCACCAGCGCGAAGTAACGCCGATCACCGAAGATTACGCTCCCGCCAATAATGTGAGGCCTGCGCCTGTCCGCACCAGCTCGCTTAGACCCCGAGTGAAGGTAGCCGCGTGACTGCGTCGGCAGGCCACGTGTTCTCCACGACCTTTCGGATCTTGAACAAATGCGAGAATCTGTTGACACACGAGGCTGACTCCCCTATTCTGTGCGTAGGTCTGCTCAGAAGACCGATGCGATGTCCCCAAGGAGGAAAGCGATGAGAACAGACGTCGCGATATTGTGCCTATTCGCCGCTGTCTGTTTATTCATGGCCACAGGTGCTCAAGCGGCCGACTCTCCGGCGGGGCCGGCTGCAGGCGGACTACCTCCCGCCTTCACCCCTTTTCATCCCAACGTTGTGTACGTTTCCGGCAGCCGGGAGCCGATGCACAAGCTGGATATCTACACGCCCGCCACCCCCAAACCGGAGGGCGGCTATCCATTGCTCATCTATGTGCACGGCGGCGGTTTTGCGAGGGGGGACAAGTACAGCCCCGTGGGAGATGATTTCAAGACTGCCATCAAGGTTCTGGATAAGGGCTACGCGGTCGCCTCCGTCAATTACCGTCTCAGCGGGACCGATAAGGCCCCCGCCCAGGTAGTCGACGTGAAGGCTGCGGTGCGTTTTCTCAAGGCAAATGTAGCCGCCTATGGGTTCAATCCCGACAAGGTCGCCCTCATGGGCGTCTCTGCAGGTGCTTCAATCGCCGCTGCGGCGGCGACCTCGGCGGATTCCAAAGCCTTTGACGCCGAGCTTGACGCCATCAATGCGGTCAAAGGGCCTGCAAACGTCAATGCGGTCATCTGCCTGTTCGGTCTGTACGACTTCACGAAGCTCCAGGCGCAGTCGGAATGGTTGGTCGGTGGGAGCAACGCCGCATTTGACGCCAAGTATCTCCCCGCCTACGCGGAGGCAAGGAAATTCTTCCTCGACAAGAAACCCGCCGCTTTCAACTCGCCTGAGGCCATGGAGTACAAGATGCTCGGCGGTCCTTTGGAGGAAAGCAATCCGATGACCGCCAAGGTTAGCGCTCTGACCTACATCGGTTCAAAGGAACCGCCTTTCTTCATCCGCCATGGAAGCGCCGATGAGAACATCCCTTTTCTCCAGTCAGTTGACCTTGCCGAAGCTCTCAAGGCCAAGGGAAACATGGTGGACTTCGCCCTCGTCACGGGGGCCCAGCACGGAATACCCGGCATGAACTTCTTCAAGATATTCGATGCCGAGGAGATGTGCCACTGGCTCAAACAACAGATGTAGGCTTGGGGGGGACTTCCATCCGTCTTTCGGCTCCAGTTCTTGGAGGCCGGAGCGACAGTTGTTGGGATAGGCTTCGTCTCGCTCTCTTCTGCCAGAACGGTAAGGGCCTTGTGCTTTCCACTCGTATTCCTCAGCCGATCAAGAGCCGAAGCCGTGCCGCATTTCAGGAAGGAGCCCATCAGCATCCTCATCGGTCAGATCTTGCAGATTATACCCCAAGACCTTGGTTCCCACGGATATGGACCGGGACGAAGAAAGTAGGCGTTTGGCATTGGAAGTGTTTGCCGAGGGGCACATGTTTTTCCCGAATAGAAGAAAACCCATCGACTCGCATCGCACATTCCCGACGAACCCTACGGGCGCGACGGGCTCACTGAATTCTGGTGGTTATGTGTTCGGCTCCCAGGCTCATCAGGTATACGGCATAAGGCTTCTCTACCTGCCTGACGACGATTGAGTTGTGCGGCGTTCCTGCCGGCAGGATAACGGCGCTTGGCCTGTCAAAGACATGTTTTTCCCGATTCTCGCCCAGCTCTATTTCAACTTCCGCCCCCAGGTAGTCGATGTCTGCCGGATCGAGTCCGACAAATGCCAGGACTTCATCGGCGGGATGGGAATGCAGGCCGAGCCCGGGATTCCAGGCGCCCGGTTTGCTGTAGTATCCCCATGAAAAATTGAGGTTCATGCCCTCAAGGTCCGTTTCACGGTTTCCATCGAAAGGTGTGGCGATTTACGGAAGGAGTGAAAATCGCACAGTCAGGCAGGCACGGCTGAGGGCCTTCACCTTCACAAGTAGAGCATTCGAAGGAGATCACCCTTAGAGCGTGGCGGTCCCGGCCTCTTGCCGAACGCATTCTGTCGCAGATTGCCGGGATATTCTCGTATTGGTTTTAGAACTCCTTTACCTGATCAGGTTCAATTGCACGCCTGCGGCGCCCGGAGCCATGAGGGGCGTCACAAAGACTTGTTGTTCTTTCTTCTTTTTGCGCCTCTCTTCGTTGAAACGGACGGTCTCTTTTCCGACGAGGGCGCCGATGGCCGCGCCTGCGGCGAAGTCGGAAACAAAGTGGACCCCCTGGTAGAGCCGGGCGACTCCAACAAGCGAAGCAAGGCTGTAGACGGTCGCCTTGACCCACGCCTCGTCGTAGTGCTCGGCGATTACCGAGGCTATTGCGAAGCTCTCGGTCGCGTGACCGGAAGGGAACGATTGGGCGCCCCCCGAGAACTTGAGATCGTAGGTGAACGGCCGGAACGAGTACGCCCCTTCCTCGGCGCTCGGAGGGTTCCGGCCGAAGGCGAATTTGAGCGCAGGCTGGATGATGCCGGCGGCGAAGAGGGAGGCGGAGGCGCGCCCTCTGACGTTTCTCGTGACCGGACGGCTACCTGGGTCGACTGGGTGCATGTCGCTTTTGCCGACGGTAGCGTTTCAGCTCCATCGCGAGCCACTTCGACGTAAGGATCGGCGCCTCGTTTCCGCATCTGACCATATAGGGTTTTCCGCTTTCTTCGCTCTTTGTCCCCGCCCACTTAATGAAATCTTCGGCCGAATTTATCCGCAGCTCATACAAGTGGTATTTGTCCTCCAGGTGCCCTCGCGCCACTTTCGGGTCTTTATACCAGACGCCGTTTCGATAGAACTCGCAGCCTGAGTTCTGGACGTAGTCGAGAAGGTGCGAAATCTCCGCTTTCGCCTTTGGAGACAATTGGGCGTGAGCAACGAGAGAGAACATCGGCACAATCGCGAGAGAACAAACGAGAGCAACTATCCCCCTTTTCATTTTTCGCGCCATGGCGGCCTCGCTTTTTATTATTCGGATTCCAGGGCTGTTGGAGAAACGCGCCTGTTATCTTTCATGCAAATTATTGGTCCCGCACGCTCCCGATGAACCCTACGGGCGCGACGGGCTCACTGAATTCTGGTGGTTATGTGTTCGGCTCCCAGGCTCATCAGGTATACGGCATAAGGCTTCTCTACCTGCCTGACGACGATTGAGTTGTGCGGCGTTCCTGCCGGCAGGATAACGGCGCTTGGCCTGTCAATGACATGTTTTTCCCGATCTTCGCCCAGCTCTATTTCAACTTCCGCCCCCAGGTAGTCAATGTTCGCCGGATCGAGTCCGACAAATGCCAGGACTTCATCGGCGGGATGGGAATGCAGGCCGAGCCCGGGATTCCAGGCACCCGGCTTGCTGTAGCATCCCCATGAAAAATTGAGATTCATGCCCTCGAGATCCTTGCCGTACAGCCAGACCGACTGGTCTGCATTGCCCGGCCCAGGAGCATTGGTCGGCGATTTGAGGGGTTTTACAAAACGGGAGTATTTATCCCCCCGCGTAATCTTCTCTTCAGAGAAGCTGATTTTGTTCTTCGTCACTTTCGATTTCATGGGAACTTTCCTGCCGGCCTTGGCCGCCGCTTCCGCCATCGCCTCGAGATCCGCTTCTGTTATTCCGTCTCCCATCCACGTTGAGGTCGGTTCTGCGCCCAGGGAGATAATGAAGAAGCTGTAGCCTTTGGGGTTCGTCACGTTCTTTGTTATGGCCGGACAATGGGGAACGCCGCGAGGAGCAATGACTACCGTCGGTTTATCAAAAGAATGCGCTTCCAGCTCTTTGCCGAAACAGTACTCCATTTCGGCGCCCAAATAGTCGATGTTATTGGGATCGAGGCCCACATATACCAGGCATTCGGGGTACGGGTGCGTATGAGGGTCCATGCCGGGATGCCACAGGCCCACTCCGGTATAGAAGCCCCACGAGAAATTGAGCATCAAACCTTCTAAGTGATCTCTTCCATTAGGCCATACGATGGAGTCGGCATTTCCGGGCCCTCTGAAGTTCTTCACGCCCGGCGGCAACTGGGCCTGATCACCCTCCTGCGCCTTAGGCGAAGGCGTCGCTGCTAGGCTCAGTGGTTTCACGAGATGGTCATAATTTCTTGCTGGCATGACGATTATCCTCCATGGAGAAGCGATCGGCCCGGTTCGACGAGGGGAAGTAGAGAACTGCCCACCCTATTCCCTGTTTTCAGGACTTTGTTGCTTCTCTTTCTTTAAGAACATCTAAAAAGAAACGTAACAGAGCATTGGTAAATTCAGACATATTTTCAATTCTGTCAGCTTGTCCGGTTTCGATTGACTTAGCCCGGATTATCGGTCCTGCTATCGCAAGCGCTGTGTACCCGGCATTGTGACCATAAGGACTTTTCGAAGGTCCTGCCGCTCCGCCTTCAGCGATCGCCCAGTCCGTTCCGATTTTTTCTCTGAATCTACGCGCGATTTCCAGAATCAACTCCGGAGTCGAGCCTCCGTAAACCGTATGCTCTTCCTTGCCCATACCCACGATTTCTTTCCGTATTTGATAACTGTATAATACGGAGCCGCCGACAAAGAATGAAGATGCACCCGGTATTGATAAGAGGCAGGCGGATATCAGACCGCCGGCGCTGGACTCCGCGACGGACAATGTTTCATTGGCCCTCGTCAGGATCGCGGCGATCTCCTTCACCAGATTCATTTGCTCCACGGTAACGAAACTCATAACAATGGACCCTCATTCGCCTGCGGGATGGTCTTGATCCAGTGTGTCTGGTTCGATGGTAGCAGGAGGTGCAGCGGGTGTCAATGACAAAATAACGCAAAATAAGGCGGGAGACCAATTTGAGTGCCGGTGGTCAGCCTTATTCTGATGGCCGGGGCCGCTAATGCATTCCCCGGTCTTCCTGAATGAGTTTTTCGATGACGGGAAGGTCTGCCGGGGGAAACTCGTAAGACGGAAGGTCTTCGGGGGATACCCATCGCAGTTCTGAATGGTCGTTAAGGCGCGGCCGTCCACGGACGATCTTTGCCTTATAGACGAGCAGCTCAATCGGGGCGTGGCTGTAAACGTACTTGCTCGACAGGAAAAATTCTCCGATCTCGGCTTCGATATCAAGCTCCTCGCGCAACTCCCTCCTGAGGCACTCCTCTGCCGTTTCTGCCGGTTCCACCTTTCCTCCGGGGAACTCCCACAGCCCGGCGAACCTGAACGCTTTCCTCCTGCCGATGAGGATGCCTTTTTCGCCTTCGATCACCGCTGCCGCGACCTTTACCCATTCCATCAGGTGAATCTACTGCATTCCCCGGTAGAAGTCCACCCCGCTCGCCACCATGGGGCTCAGCGCCCCCTCCGCGAACGAAGTCGCGACCGCTTGGCGGCGCCCGGCCTCCCCCCTTCAGCGCTTCGCGTGCGCTCGCTTTGCGCAATTGTTGGGGCTTCCCCGTCGGGCGCGGAAAAGAAGAAAGAGTTGACAGGCCGCAGAGAGACACTAGGTTTGAGTATGAGCAAAGCACACCTGATCTACCGGAGGCGTAAGATGATGAGATTCGCGGAGAAATTGCCGGAGGCCGGCGCAACCATCGCGGCCAGCAGGGCTGTCGCGTGGGCGAAGCGTGGAAACTTCAAAAAAGCCCTCCTGTGGGCCATTCCATTGGCGGCCAGCGCTTTTGTTTTATGGCGGATCAGAAGGCAGGCGTGACGACGCTGCGCGCAGAAAACTTGTTTTTTCCCAAAAAGTTGATACATTATCAGTGCTATGGCCAGGGGAGAGCTAGGAATAGGATTGCCGGGCGCCGGCGTGCGAGAAAGAAAGAACCCGATCCTGAGGTTTTTTGCCGCTATCGGGAGAAAGGCCATCGCCTTCCTGCGATACCTCGGCGGCATCTTCCTATTCTTCCTGATCTCCCTGTATGGTATTTTTTCGCGCAAACAGTGGACCGAGATGGCTTGGCAGCTTTACTACGTCAGTGCGACGTCATCGGGCATCGTGCTGCTTGTCGGCCTCTTTACGGGCATGGTGCTGGGACTCCAGTTGTATTACACTCTCGTGGAGTTCGGTTCGGCCAGCCTGCTCGGAAGCGCCGTATCGCTTACCCTGGTACGGGAGCTTGGGCCGGTTCTGACGGCGATCATGGTGACCGCCCGGGCAGGCTCGGGCATGGCGGCTGAAATAGGCGTGCTTCGCACGTCCGAGCAGATCGACGCTCTCGACACCATGGGGGTCGATTCGGTACGGTATCTCGTCAGCCCCAGGTTGGCGGCGTCGATCATCGGGATGCCTATCCTCACGGCGTTCTTCGATTTGGTCGGGATCATCGGGGCCTACCTCACGGGCGTCCTGCTGATGGGCGCCAATTCGGGGGCATATTTCTACCGCATCCATGCCTCGATGACGGCCCAGGACGTCCGCGGGGGGTTTATCAAGGCAATCGTCTTCGGCGTCGTCGTATCGATTGTTTGCTGTTTTGAAGGCTACTTTTGCCATTTGCGGACCGAGAGCTCGGGGGTGAAGAACGTCGGTCTCGCAACGCGGGCAGCCGTCGTCCTTTCATGCACGCTCATTCTTGTCGCGGATTACGTGGTGACCTCTTTCCTCACCTGAAGGCATAAAAGGAATGGCGAAGACTCCTCTTATCGAATTCCGGAACGTGACGAAGCGGTTTGGCGAAAGAACGGTGCTGGACCGCGTGAACCTGAAGATATTCGAAAACGAGATCACCACCATTATCGGCAAAAGCGGCACGGGGAAGACGGTGTTGTTGAAGCATATCATCGGTCTTCTAAAGCCGGACGAGGGGGTCATACTTTTTGGCGGCAAGCCCCTCAACGAGATGAAGAAGAGCGAATGGAGGGAATATAAGCACCATGTCAGCTACCTCTTCCAGCACAACGCTCTCTTCGATTCCATGACGGTCTTCGAGAACGTTGCGCTCCCTCTCGTGCAGACCACCTCGCTGAGCGAGGAAGAGATAGCGATGAAGGTGATGAGGCGCATCGAGCAGACGGAACTGACCGACGCGAAAGACAAGTATCCTGCGGAACTGTCCGGCGGCATGCAAAAGAGGGCTGCCCTGGCCCGCGCGCTCGTCACCGATCCGGGCGTGGTGCTTTTCGACGAGCCGACCACCGGCCAGGATCCCATTCGCAAGAACGTCATTCTCAGCATGATTGCGCGGTACAGGAAGCAATTGGGCTTCACGGCAGTGCTGATCAGCCACGATATTCCCGAGATATTCTTTGTTTCCGACCGCGTGGTGCTTCTCTGGGAAGGCACGGTAGGGTTCGAAGGCTCCTACGAAGAGGTGACGCGTTTGAACCATCCTATGCTCGAAGAATTTTTCAGCAGTCTGGAGAGCCTTCAGGAGGAAGTGACGGGCCTCCTTTCCAAAGAGGGTTTTCGCTCTTCTTATAGCTCGGTGTTTTCCCAAAGGGCGCTGGCGCCCGCTACTTCCGCGATACTCTTTACTATCGAGATCGATGCCGCGGGAGTACATCTAACCCCCGAGGTCCGGGCGAGGATAATGGAGATCCTGGGAGAGCAGACGTCGAGTCGTTGCCGAACGGTTGGAGCATTTACGACGATGCGCGGCGATAACGGCATCTTCATTGTCTTTCCGCACACGAACATCCGTGAGGCGGAGCATATCATGGAACGCTACGCGGAGGATTTGAAGGAGCAGACAGAGGGTGCGGTGAAGCGCCTGGAGGGACTTACGGATGAAATGAATCGTCCCTTTGAGATCCGTATAAAGGGCGCCGCCGGTGAAGTGTCCCCCAAGGACGATATCGATGCGACGGTCGCGAAAATTGCGTCCTCACAACGCATTTTGACCGTTTTCAGGAACGGCGAAGGGGTCAGGCAATGAAAAAATATTCAATGGAAACGATAGTCGGCATCTTTGTGCTGGCGGGCCTCATCTGCGTGGGATATGTTGCCGTCAAACTCGGCAATGTGTCCTTTTTTCACCAGAACACCTACACGTTGTATGCACGTTTTTCAACAGTCGAGGGCTTGCTGGTGGGCAACTCGGTCCAGGTGTTCGGCATTGAAGTGGGCAAGGTAAGCTACATTGGCCTGGACAATGAACGTCAGGCGGCAGTGGTAGGCATGTCTCTCAACAAGGGAGTCACCATCTACGGGGATGCGACGGCCTCGATAAAGACCCAGGGTCTCATCGGGGATAAGTTCATGAAGATCGACCCGGGAGGCGCCGAACCGCCGTTGAAACCGGGAGCCAGGATCATGAGCACCGCTGTCCAGCCCTCAATTGAGGACCTCGTCGGGCAGTACGTCTTCGGGCAGGTAAAAAGCCAGCCGGGAAGCGATCAGACAAGGAGTCAAAAATGAAAAGAATTTTCTTCGCGGCGCTCGCGTTGGCCCTTCTCTTTCCTGCAATCGGGCGGACGCAGGGACAGGATGCCCAGGCGGCGGTGCAAGCTCATGTGAACGACGTCCTCAACGTCCTGCGCAACCCGGCGCTGAAAGGGGAGAAGGGACAAAAGGAAAAGAAAGCGGAAATCACCGCCGAGGCGGACAAACTTTTCGATTTCGTGGAGCTTTCTAAGCGGACCCTCGGTCTCGACTGGAACAAATTGAGCATCGACCAGCGCAAGGAGTTGGTGAGCCTGTACAAAACCCTTCTCCAGGACACCTATATCGACAGGATCACTCAGTATTCAAACGAGAAAGTTGAATTTGTCGGAACTATCCCCCTAGGCCCCAACACAGCCGAAGTGCGGAGCGAAGTGCTCACCCAAAGCGGCCGGGTGCCCATCTACTATCGGGTCATTAAGGAAAACGCTCAGTGGAAGGTCTACGACGTCGTGATAGAAGGGGTGAGCCTCATTTCGAACTATCGAACCCAGTTCAGGGAGATCCTGGTCAACCAACCTCCCCAGGCGCTGATCGATACGCTTAAGAAGAGGGTAGGGCAGAAGGGGTAGAAGACCGATGGGCGAGGGGCGAGAGAGGCAAAACGCCTTTGCGTCCTAGCGGAGCGGTCCTCCATCGTCATAGCGAGCGGAGGGAGCGGTCGTCCCTCGAAAGGCTCTATGGCGCGGGAAGCGTTTCGAAATCCGCATAATCGCCGACGGCGTGAGAATGGGTGCTGTCGGCATCCGTAAGAACGGCAATGCCTCTCGCTGTCGGCGTCTCCCGGGGATTGAAGAAGCGGCGATAGTCGGCGAGGACGTCGCGTTTTTCAGAGACCCACGTCCCTGCAAGGTTTCTCCCGCTTTGAAGCACGATTATCGAGGTTCTGGAGGAATGGGGGGAAACGAAGGATGTTCCTGCGGGTACGACGTCGCTCCAGATGTATTTGAGACACTTCAAGAAAGGCCAATGGCCGAAGACGACAAAGACCCCGACGGCGCTGTCGCTGCCCGACTTGAGGCGCTCGTCGCTGTTTGTGGGAAATTGTACGGCCCGCCACCGCCACTGGAGCATCGGATAGGCTCCGAGGGGCCACGCCTTTTCGTACCCGAAGGCCTCTGCCGGCGCGTCGAAGACGTCGGCCCGAAGGTATTTTTTTCCTGCCTCTTCCTGGACGAAATAACTCTTTCCGGGGTCCTTTAGTCTGCACATCCAGCCATGAGGCGCTTTTCCAACCTCATCGTCCTGAAACACGATGCGGATCGGCGGCTCGGCCCGTGCGGACAGTGCGGCGAGCAGGGGAAGGAAAAAGGCCGCCAGGAAAAGGAAAGAGCTTCGAAGGGTCGAACGTCTGCAGTTCATTATGCCGGGTCCAGGATGCATGGTCGAGCGCGCTTTCGGCACATTATAGCGCTCCAGCGGCGGCCGGCGCAAGATATCATACGGAATCGGCAGCTTAAGACCGAGGCGGCAGTGCGTTCATTCTTGCCATTTTCCGGGGAACAGACAATACTATGGAAGGAGTGTGGCAAAAATGCCTGAAACAGCGCGTCTGAAAAGCCGGAAAATAAGGCGGGGCGACGGCGGTCGCTTTCACGACGTCCTTGAGGTTGCCCATTTGCTCGGCGGGACCAGCGTTTCTGAAAAAATGATTGAGGGCGTGCTCTCACGCCTGTGCTCGCGGCTGGGCAAGAGGGCCCGTTGCGTCCTGCTTGAAGGGGACGATTTGAGGATCCGTTATTGGGCGGGTGAACACGATTGCCCACTAGAGGGCGTCAAAGTTGCGAGCGACAGCATTGTTTGGGACGCAGTCCGAAGGGGCGTCCCCTTGAACCTGACGGACGAGCGACAGACGAACGGATATCCCCACAGCCTGCCCCGGCCGATCAAAATCAAATCCGTGATCCCTTTGCTGCATAACGACCCGCTCACGGGCCGGCCGAAGAAGCTCGGCGCTCTGATTGTCGATTCGGGAGCCGCAAAGGAGCCGATTCCGGCGGAGGACTTTGAGTACCTTCAGGTGATAGGCGAATTGATCGGCGCTATCCTCGGCCGGGCAGAGTTGACCAGGCAGCTCAATACGACCTGCCGACGGCAGGAAGACATACTCATGGAGACTGCCCACAATTTTCGCAACAGTATAGCCGTGATCGGGGGTTTTGCACAGCGGGTCGCCCAACTGGCGAAAGATACGGCCCTCGCCGATAATGCGACCCATCTGTATGAACAGGTCAAAACGCTGGAAGGACATCTGGCGGAGTTTGAAAAGTATATGAGCCTGAAGGAGTGAAGAGTGAAGTGAGAAGAGGGTCTGCCTTTTCTTGCTGCTCGCTCCCCTCTTCTCGTTTCACTCTTCACTCATGCTCTTTCGCTCCTACGCCGCCAGTTTCGTCTCTTCGCCGAAGAGGATGTTCAGGTCGAGGAGTATCAGTATCCGGTCGGCGAGGTTGATCACGCCCTGGATGTAGGCGGCGTCGCTTCCTCCGGTGATGCTGGGGGCCGGTTCTATCTTCGGGTCCTCGATCCTGAGCACCTCTGACACGGCATCGACGATGAAGCCCAACACTTTGTCGTCGATCTCCACGACCATAATTCGCGTCAGCTTGTCGTATTCGGCGGGGCCGAGGCCCATCTTGGTTCTGAGACTGACGATGGGGACGATTTTGCCTCGCAGGTTGACCACTCCTTCCACGTAGGGGGGAGCGTTCGGTATCTTCGTGATATCGATCATTCTGTTGATTTCCTGAACTTTCCTGATGTCGGCGCCGAACTCTTCGTTCCCCAGACGGAACGTGACGAGTTGAAGGGATTCGTTGCTCACCTTATCCTCCTTATACGTCGAATTGCCGTGCTATGCCCCTCAAAGCACAGACGCCAGACCGGCCGCGGAAACGCCGGACTATGGAGTCTCAAAACGCCACTCTCTCATTCAGGTTGTCGTTACTTTTATCGAATAACTTAAGTGCGAAGTCGTTTCATGCGGAGAAAGAAGCAGATCGACGGTTTTCGGTCCTTTGGACAAACCGACTGTTCACCGGGCTTGGAGGGAAAGACGACTAGGAACGGATGGCAATGAACGACAGGATGAGCACGGCCAAGGCGACCCTGTAATAGGCGAACACATCGAGGGTATGCCGCTTGAGATACTGGATGAGGAACGTCAGGCTCAGGATGCCGCACATGAAGGCCGCGAAGGCGCCGGCCATGTAGATGGTGGCATCGGA
Organism: uncultured delta proteobacterium; assembly: GCA_963816715.1. GTDB lineage: Bacteria > Desulfobacterota > Syntrophorhabdia > Syntrophorhabdales > WCHB1-27 > BOG-1155. The sequence continues at coordinate 98,634 of CAWFMJ010000033.1, read as the reverse complement.
GCCTTCAAAAAGGGGCACGTGTCGCGCTTCAAGAAGGGAGGCCCCCACGACGACGGGAATGGACAGAAGAAATGCGAAATCGACGGCTTCTTTTCTCCTCAGGCCTAAGAGTATGCCCATGGTAATGGTGATGCCGCTGCGAGATACGCCCGGAACAAGGGCCATGGCCTGGGCAACGCCGATAAGCAGAGCAAGAGTGAAGGTGATGGGCCTTTCGCTCAGGTGCATCCGCTCGGCGAAGAGCATCAGAAGAGAAATGCCGACGAGTGTGAAGACCGAAATATACGGGGTTCTCAGGTAGTACTCGATGCGGTTCTTGAAAAGAAGCCCGAGGACCACGGCAGGTATGGTGCCGACAGCTATTTTGAGCAGCATGGAATCGTCGAAAGAACCGCGGCGCATCTTGGCGAAATCGATGCGGCACATGGTGACGATCCTTCCGGTATAGACGGCGAGGAGCGCAAAGACGGTCCCGAAGTGGACCACGACGTCATAAATGAGCTTGTCCACGCTCCCTGCATCGATTTTGAAGAGCCAGGGCACTGCAAGGAGGTGCGCACTGCTGCTTATGGGGATGAACTCGGTCACGCCCTGCATGGCGCCGATAAGAACGCTTTGCGTTACGGTCATCTTGTTTCCCCTCCAAACCCCTTGCTCCATCATCCCACAACGCTTGGGCGCCGTTTGAGCAAAGTATTGCGTTGAGTATATCAGCGTGCGACATAAGCATCAAGATTTCTTTTTTCTTGCGCTTGCCCTTCCCGGCGACTATCTTTCAGGTCAGATTCCCAAAACAATTATGGAACATCTCTACGAGTTCCTTTATAACGTGGGTTATCGCGAGCCGATCCATCCGGCGATTGTCCACATCCCGATAGGCGCCTTTACGTGCGCCTTCGTTCTCGGCATTCTTTCCCTTGGTCTGCGCCGGCCGGGGCTGGGAAGGGCCGCCTGGTACACGCTGATTGTCTCCTTTGTTTCGATCTTCCCGACGATATTCTTCGGCTTTGAGGACTGGCAGCGTTTTTTCGCCGGCGGTTGGCTCTTCCAGATCAAAATGAAGCTTGCCCTCGCGGCGGTGCTTCTGGTCGCGAGTTTCATGGCGGTGATAGCCGGAAGGCGCGGAGAAAGGACATCTGGCCGTGGGGCGGGACTGTCGCTGTTGTGCCTGTTTCTTGTTATTGGTCTCGGTTGGTTCGGAGGGCGCCTCGTTTACGGGGGGAGAGTCCCGCCGACCTTGCGGGCATTGCGACCGGGGGAGAAGTTGTTTCTCTACAATTGCAGCGGATGCCACCCCTACGGCGGCAACATGGTCGACGCCGACGAACCGCTCCGGGGATCGCCTGCATTGAAAAACGACGAGATTTTTGTTCGATGGATACGCGACCCCAGACTTGACAATGGGTCCAGGGGCGTGATGCCGCCATTCCCTTCGGCCAGGATCCCCGACGCGCAGGCGGGAGAGCTTCGGAAGTACCTCGCGAAGATGAATTCGGAATCGGGCCAGGAAGGTTGAAAAAGGCATGCATTTCAAAGTATCATAACCTGTGGTGAAGCTTGTCTATACGGTCGGACTGAAAGAGAACTTTCTCGAGGATGCCAACCTTCTCGCGTTAAGGTGGACGCGCGAGCCGCGCTTGCTTTTTCTTACGGGCGCGGCGATCAAACCAACGGTGACGGAGAAGGCTTCCGCCTTGTTCATCGAAGAGGGTCTCGTTCTCGCATTGCTCGATCCTTCAAAAGAGGTGATTCGGCAGATTGAGGCGCCCTTGCGGGCGCTCGGCGAGCGGGCGGGAGTAATCATTTACTCTACGTCGGACGACCCGGGCCTCCCCCCGTCTCTCGGCGCCGTCAGAGTAGATTTGGAGCAGGAAAGCCAGAAGCGGATCAGGGAGCGCGTCCTGGCAGCGGTGAGGGCGGAAGGCAAAAAGATGTCCGACAAGGCCTTTGCCCTTTTGAAGGAGCGCGTGCGCGATGAAGCGCTCATGGAAAGCGAATTGGGAAAGCTGATCAGCTACGTGGGAGATAAGGGAGTTATTGAGGCCAAGGACGTGGCTGCGATAACGACGGAAGAGGCGCCCGAGCGCGATCTCATTGCCCTTTCAGAGGCGCTCGCCCGGAGAGACCGCAGAGAAATGCTCGGCATCCTTGAGGCCCTTCTGGGACAAGGCATGAACCTACTGGCGATACACGGCTTCATGACGCGCTACATGGGACTTTTGCTTCAGGCAAAAGACCGGGAGGACATCCTGGGTGCGGGGTCCGATTTCCGCGCCTTTTCCAAGGTTTTTGGCAAATTGAAGGAAGACGTCGATGTCGGGCCTTTGGACAAGAAACACTGTCTGGCTTTCCAGAAGCCTTTTTATGCCTACAATCTTTTCCGGGCAAGTAAGAAATACTCGAGGGCGGATTTGCTTTCCTTCCTCGAGATGCTCGTCCGTTTCGACACCCGGATGAAGAGGGGCAGCAAGCACGACCGCATAAACTTCGAGGCAGGGCTTCTGGAGGTGTGATGCCCAAACGATTCTTCCTGCACCTCCTCCTCTTCTGTCTGACGATCCTCTCCACCATTTGGGTGGGAGGCAGACTCTACAGTCTCGCGATCATGACGATACTCCTGTCTCACGAGATGGGGCACTATCTCACGAGCAGGCGTTATGGCGTCGCTTCCACGCTGCCCTTTTTTATACCCTTTCCCTATTTCCCGTTTGGGACCTTCGGAGCGGTCATCAAGATGAGCGGGCCGATTTCCGACAAGCGTTCGCTTTTCGATATCGGCGCGGCGGGACCGCTGGTCGGCTTCATCTTTTCCCTTGTCTGCGCCTGCATTGGTATAAAGCTGTCGGCGGCGGTGAAAATAACCGCGGCAGGCGCCGGTTTTGTACAACTCGGCGACCCTTTGCTCTTCAAGGCGTTGGAATGGGCGATCGTGAGGAACCTGCCCCCTCACTACGAGCTGGTGCTTCATCCTGTCGCGTATGCAGCCTGGGTCGGCCTTTTCGTGACCGCCCTGAACCTGATGCCCGTCGGCCAACTCGACGGCGGTCATATCGCCTATGCCGTTCTGGGCAAGAAGAGCATATGGGTATACCGCGGCCTTATGGCTCTCCTTATACTCCTCGCGGTCTTCTACAGCCTCGGATGGCTCGTCTTGACGGCGCTTCTTTCGGTCTTCGGCATACGCCATCCCTCGCCCCTCGACAATTTTACCCCCCTGGACAGAAAACGAAAGATTTTGTCCGTAGTCATGCTCCTCATCTTTATCTTTTCTTTTGTGCCCGCCCCCTTTCCCGGCGGCAGCATCATCGAGCTGGTAGGGAAGTTAATGGGGAAATAGCCGAACGCGAGCCCGAGAGGCACAGCGTGCTGAAAGCGAGCGAACGCGAAGCGCTGAGGGGGGAGCCTCTATGAGCTTTGCTCATAGAGGGGGCGCTGAGCCCCAGCAATTGCCAGCATCATCGAGCTGGTAGGGAAGTTAATGGGGAAATAGCCGAACCACCGGTCCCAGGCACTGCTCCCGTAAGGCGGCGTAGGCCGTAGGCAGTTGGGAACGCGGCGCCGAGATGAGCGCCGGAATGAGGCGAAGCGCTTTTGCCGCGCCCCTGACCCTCTGTCTCCCGTAGCCCTTCTGCGCCTGGGCAACGTAGCGGGCGAGCTTGTACCAGGAATAGGCCAGGAGGCGTTTCCGTGCGGGAGAGGCGGGAGCGGAGTGCTTGCAGATTACGTAGGCCCTGTTGAGCACCTGCATGACGCCCCATTCGACGCCGCTCACCCGCGCCTGCGGCGCCCGCCAGTGGAACACCTTCGCCTTTCGGGCTTCGATTAGCAGGTGGTTCTCGAGGACCGAGAGGCTCGCATCGTAGTCTTCGAAGAGGGAGTATACGCCCAGGTCCTCATCGAAACCGCCTTCGCGGATCAACCCGGTTCTGAAGGACATCCTGAAGCCGGGCACGGTTGTCGCGATGGAGGCCTCCTCCTTCGAGAGCCATAAAGGCGGCGCCATCTTCGCTGCGCGGCTGTCCGCTTCCAGAAAAAAGGGATCGGGGAAGAACCGATATTCAAGAGCGTCGAGGAACCGGCCCAGGGAGAGCTGGAGCACGTCCCGCTTCGCCATCCGATAACCGGGAGCGCCATCGTCCAGGACGCCGGGAGGCGGCACAGGCGACTCGGTCCCGCCCACGCCGCCGATAAGGCCCTCTTCATCTCTCTCGTAGAGTCGCATCACGGCTTCTGAGAATCCCGGGAACCAGAGGGCGTCGTCGTCGGGAAGCAGCACGACCGGAGAGACAGCCATTTTCAGGCCCATATTGCGCTGCAAGGAAGAACCGGGGGCGGACCGGGCTATCTCAACGCCGACCCGCGGGCTCGCCTTCGCAACAATGCCTTCGACGAGTCTGACTATTTCTCCGTGGTCGTCGCTTGAATCGACAAGAACGAGCCGGCGCGGCAGCCGGTCCTGCCCCAGCATGAGGGGGAGGGACAGCCGAAGGGCGTCTCTCCTGTTGCGCGTCGCGATGACGATGTCGAAATCGAGGTTAGCCACTTATACCAATCCGCCAGGTGAATCGGCAAGAATTTCGCCGAGCATTCTCTCTTCAATAAAAGCATGCAGGGAAAGCCTGCCAAGGGGATGCGCGTTCCACTTGTATCGGGCGGGAAGCGGCACTAGTTTAGAACCATGGAAAAATCACTCTTCAGGAGGGGTTTCAATCGCGTTCTGCATCTCGGCGCCCGTTTTCTGCCGGGCTGCGTCACGCTTCGGCCTTTCCTGCACAAGCTGCGGGGGGTAGTGATTAGGGGGCGCGTTTTCATAGGGGAGGAGGTTTATCTCGAAAACGAGTATCCCGAATGCGTGGAGATTAACGATGGCGCCCAGATCGCTCTCAGGGCCACGGTTATCGCCCATTTTCGTGGGACGGGAAGGGTGGTGATAGGAAAGAATGTATGGATCGGGCCGCATAGCATTATCACCGCATCGCGGCCGGGTCAGATTCTGACCCTAGGGGAGGGCGCCGTGGTCGCGGCGGGGTGCGTGGTGACGAAGGACGTCCCACCGCACACGCTCGTGGGCGGTGTGCCCGCACGGCCTCTCGCGTTTGCGCGGGTCCCTATGACGCTGACTACCCGATATGAGGATTTTCAAGGCGGACTTACGCCGGTCTCTGAGAATGTTGTACAAAGCAACAATGGGTCAAGCGAAGGGGATTCGCCCGTGTCCACGGGCGCCCCATAGCGGACGAAGAGAGAACTTCCTCTCCTCGCTTTCGACTTCTCGAAGACCCCCAAGGGGGAGGGGATATTTATGCAGGTGCGCGGCTGCTCCTTTTGCAAACCGGGGGCGGAGGTCAGCGGCATTTCAGCCTATTTGAGGTGGCGACGTGTCAGCCGTTTCACGAGAGTTGCTGATCGTTCATGGGGACGGACCTTCGGAAAGCGACGTCGCCCTCGGGGCGCTTGCCGACTTTCTCGGCCTGGCAGCACGATTTCTCGGCCTGGGACCTCTTTTGTCAGGCGACCTCGCCGTGGGGCAGGAGAGGACGCCCGCGGCGATCAGCGGGGAAGCGGTCGCCCGCGCGGTGCGAGGCGGTCTCATCCCGCCCCTTCACGAGTTTCTCGCGAAACATGTTTCCCATCTGTTTGTGTACGCCGTCGATCCTTTGAGCGCTGAGGGCTTGAGCTGCCTGACGGGAGGGTTGGTGAAGGCGGTGCGGGCGTCGGCGGGGGTCAGGGGCGCTTACGAGGTTGCACGAACGGCGCCGGAAATATGCAGAGAGCTGTCGGGCCTGGCGATCGGGCCGGGAGGAAACGGCGGCGACCGCGTCGTGCTTCTTGAAGACGGCCGTGGGGCCGCACGAATACTGGTTTCTGCAGGCGGGGCGCCCTTCTTTGTGCTGATTGAGCGGAAGGAGTTGCCTATTTTCCTGTCGGGCGCTTCAAAGGTGATCAACGTGCACGCGCCGGCGGTAAATCAATTGGAGGCGAAAGACGTTTTCTCCGGTCTTCTTCCTGCCGCCATGTATCTCAAGGCCGCTTTCGGACCAGCAGCATGGCATCAGGAGCGGCGCAGGGCCTGCCTGATAGTTGACGACCCTCTTTTGAAAGAGCGGTACGGCTTTCTGAACTTCAAAACCCTCGTCGGATTGATGGATTCCCTCGATTTCACCACGTCGATAGGCTTTATCCCCTGGAACTACAAGCGGACAAGCCCGAAGATCTCACTCCTTTTCCGGGAAAGGCAGGATAGGCTCTCGCTCTGCGTGCACGGGTGCGACCACACGCAAAACGAGTTCGGCGGCCTTAATCAGGACGGTCTGGAGGAAGCCATTGGCATTGCCTCCAACAGGATGAGACGTCACGGACAGGCGACCGGGCTTGCCTTTGACAACGTGATGGTTTTCCCACAGGGCGTTTTCTCCACTTGCGCCATGAACGCCCTCAAATCGCACCATTATCTCGCCGCAGTCAACTTCGATGTGTTTCCCGTTGATTTCGACGGCCCCCTCGAAATGGCGGCCTTTCTTGAGCCCGCCATCGGCGCCTTCGGTGATTTTCCGCTCTTTTTGAGGAGGAACCCCGATCAGACGGCCGAAATTGCCATGGACCTCTTTTGGGGAAGGCCGGCCCTCATCATGGCCCACCACGATTTTTTCAGGGACGGTTGCCAGAGAGTCGCTGAGACGGCGAAGAGCATAAACGCAATAGAAGGGGGCGTCGAGTGGGGCAGTCTCGGAGACATCATAAGGCGGTCGCACCTCTGTCGCGAGGAACCCGGGGGCGCGATCAGGATCAAGAGCTATGTCTCCGAGCTCATCGTGGAAAACGCGACGTCCCTCCGAAAACGCTGTATCGTGACCAAGAGGGAGTCGAAACGGCCGTCGACGGTGGTGCTGGGAAGCGGAAGAGAGGCGGCCTGCGAGCACCGGGAGGGAGAAGTCTTCATAACCCTCGCTCTCGAGCCTCACAGCCGGGAATCGATTAGCCTGATTTACCCCGATGTCTCTCCGTCCCCCTGTTTCACCAAGGGGCGACGGAACTCCGCCGGCATATGGATGCGCCGCTGTCTATCAGAGCTAAGAGACAACTACATCGGCAAAAACGACCGTCTTCTTGCACTTGCCACGAAAGTAAAAAACCGTTTCTTCTAGCCGAAAACGACTGTCTGCCGCAAGAGATGCGCGAACGATTCGCCTGAGCATCGATGCGGGTTCGTCTGCCCTTACGCCCGCCTCCACGCGAAGCGGGAACTCCGCGGGATGGAAGGGCAACTCAGGGGTGTATGGGGGTTGGCGCTTGCTCTTCCGGACGAAATTTCCTGTGGACGAAATCGCCTCGCTCGATGGGTATGGCCACCTTCATGAAGAGCGTGAAAATAAGCAGTCCCGTGGCCCAGACGCCAAAGGAGACAAAGAGCTCCAACTGGTTGGGCACGTAATCGTAGATCTCTCCGAGGGGGCCCGGCACAAAACCGGGCAGGACAAAACCGGGCCCTTTTTCGATCCAGACGCCCACGATGATGAGCAGGCAGCCCAGGTTAAGCGTGGGGCGCCATTTCCTTGTCTGCCTTATAAGGAAAAGGAAAAAGGCAACCACGTTGAAGCCGAGAGAGGTCCACATCCAGGGAACGAGCACCCGGTGACCGTTCAACCCTTGGTACAGGTACTTGAGAGAATAAAGATCGATGGTATCCGAGTAATATTCCTTGAAGACTTCCGCGGAGAGGAGGAACAGGTTGAGGAACATGGCATAGGCAATGAGCTCGGCGATCTTGAACAGGGCCGTATCCTCGATCTTGATGTAGGAGATTCGCCTGACAACCTGGAACATGATGATGACCATGGCCGGGCCTGAGCAGAAGGCGGAGGCCAGAAAACGGGGCGCAAGGATCGACGCGTTCCAGAACGGCCGTGCTTCGAGTCCGTTGTAGAGGAAGGCCGTCACGGTATGGATGCCCACGGCCCACGGGATGGAGACCAGGATGAGGGGAATCACGAATTTTCTGTCCGGTTCCTTTTCATAGTAGAGCTTCACGAGCATGTATACGGGAATAAACGTGTTGAGGAGCAGGTACCCGTTGAGGACAAGCACGTCCCACGCGAGGAGGGACCGGGGAAAACTAAGCCACCCCACGTAAGGGATCAGATGCCAGAACCGGTCGGGCCGGCCCAGGTCGACGAAGATGAACAGGAGGGCCATGACGATGGATGACGCGGCCCAGAGCTCGCCGAGGACGACGATCTCTTTGATCGGTCTGAAGTGATAGACGTACGCCGGTATGACGAGCAGGACAGCCGCTGCCGCCACCCCGACAAGGTAGGTGAAATTAGCGATATACATGCCCCACGATACCTGATCGCGCAGGTGCGTGACGATCAGCCCCTGATCCATCTGACGGAGGTAGTAGGTGAAACCTAAAACGATGAAGCCGATCAGCAAGAGACACCAGGCGTAATAGAGAGGTCCCCCCGTTGCCACGAGCCTCAACGTTTTCTTGAAGAAGCGCCACGCCTCCACCGCACCCCCAACTGTTTCACAAAGAAAAAAAGTAGTAAAATTTCGGCTCCGTATTCAGATCCTCTTTGAGTCGGAACACCCTCTTGTGATCGATCATATAGCGAATTTCGCTCTCGGCGTCGAGCAGGTTCCCGAATTTTCTCGTGCCTGTCGGACAGGCCTCGACGCACGCCGGGTATCTGCCGTTCCTCACGCGCTGAATGCAGAAGGTGCACTTGTCCACGACGTTCCTGAATCGCGGCCGATTCCCCAGGTAGTGGACCTTTGTGTTCCATTCCTCTTTCTGCAGCTTCGGTTCGGACCAGTTGAACGTCCTCCCGCGGTAAGGGCAGGCGGCCATACAGTATCTACAGCCGATGCACCAGTTATAATCGACGACGACAAGCCCGTCCGGCTCCTTCCACGTGGCATGGACCGGGCACACCTTGACGCAGGGCGGATTCTCGCAATGCTGGCATTGAACCGGCATGTAGAAATAGCCTTCCTCGGGCACTTCAGGAGGATTGTAATAATCCTCAGCGTCCAGCAGATTGGCGAGATTCCCGTTCTTCAGGCGGAGCACCCTGATCCATTGGACCTGGGGATTATGGCGCGACAGGTTGTTCTCCCTCACGCAGGCGTAGACGCATCGCCTGCACCCGATACAGCGCGAGAGGTCCAGGCCGTATCCCCACAGCGTGTTCGGCTTTGCCCCTTGAACGCTGACGTCGAATTTCAGTCCGTACTTTTTCCGGTACCCCTCTTCCAGCCTGCTGATCGTCTGCTTCTTTTCAGCGTCCGTCATCTCGAGGAAATGCGTTTGGAAGAATTGTTCCCTCTCGGCTTTGGTGCACGAGGCCAGGGAGAAGGCGGCGCCGGAGGCGCTTGCGGCGACCAGGGCTCCAAGGAATTCTCTGCGCGTAAAACGCCTAGGGGCCATTTTGCTTATCCAGGGGCCTGAACGGCGGCGGTTCCGGCTTAATCGGCTTGAATTTTGGTTCGTGCTGGTTGTGGCAGTTTACGCAAAGGTAATAGGTACGCGCGCCGCCGGAGAAATAGCCGACCCTCTTGCCGTGGAGCCCTGCCTTCCAGTCCCGGTAATTGGTCCCATGACACTGCCCACAGAGGCGGTAGGACTCGGTGAAATCGATGAGATCTCCGTTGACGAGATGGAGCTTGTCTCTGTTCTTTACGTCATGGCAGGCGAAGCACCACTCGATCACCCCCGGCGCGTGCTTGATCTTGACCTCCGTGTGAAACGCCAGCTCCCTCTGCGTCGTATTGGGCTTCATTGCCGCGTGACAGGAGCTGCAGGGGAAGATGCCGGGCGTCAGCGGGGGCGGCGAAACGGGAAACTCCTCCGACGACCAAAGGGGCGCGACGGGCAGGACAAGAGCGAGAAGGGCAAGCCCGAAGAGACAGGGACTAATCCACTTAGAGCTTCGCATGGCGCCTGGCCATGGTCCTCCTTCGTTTCTTTCACCATATGCCTTGCGGCTACTTCGAACCGGGTCCGAACGTTTTGGTCATGTAATCCGTCACGTCCTTGATCTCGTCCGGCGTCATGGCGATGGGCGGCATCTTGCCTTTCCCCTTTTGTATCGAGTTGCCGATGCGCGTTGCGGCGTCCCCCTGCCAGAACCTACCGTCCTTAAAATTGGTGGGTTTAACCGGCATAGAGGCAGCGGCCGGTCCGTGGCCGTCCCCTTTTTGGCCATGGCAGACGGCGCATTTCTGGCTGTAGAGCGTCTTTCCCCGCTCGTGGGCGCCCTGGGCGGCTGCAATAGCGACGGGCAGGAAGAATAGCGCAACCAAGGCAATGGTTAAGCATTTGCTTATTGCCGCACTCATGCAGCCCTCCGTTTGGAAGTTGGTTTCTCATGAAAATATAGTGGCTTACCCGCAGGAAGGCAACGTCATCGACCGAAGAGCTAAAGGGTTTTTGCCGCAAACCGTTTCCTCTGCCGACCGCCGGGCGCCGATTCCAAAAGAAATTGACAATTATAAAAGAAAATTAACAATTGACGCTTTCCGAAAAGAAATTAGCTTGACTATCAATGCCAGCCGTAGAATATTTCTAAGGTGTAAAATTTGTAGGAGGTGCATTTCATGAAATCCCGATCGGCCGTCGGGTTCCTCTCTCTCCTTCTGTTGTTGGTTTTCTGCCTCGCTCCAGCCGTCAGGGCCGCAGACTATCCCAAGCAACCTATTACCATCAAGCTCGAGGGCGCAAAGATGCCCCCCGTGACTTTTTCCCACGATGCTCACGTGGAGAAGCAGAAGATCGCCTGCGTCACGTGCCATCACTCGGATCCCAAGAATCCGAAAGCCTGCACGACCTGCCATGGAAGCGAGGCAAAAAACGGGGCGCCGCCGGCAAAAACCGCCTTCCATGACAAATGCCAGGGCTGCCACAAGGATATGGCGGCAAAGGGAGTGAAAGCACCGACAAAGTGCGCGGAGTGCCACAAGAAATAGCCTCCTTGAGAGGACCTTGGGGAGCGAATTGCGTGTCGCAACAGAAGCAGGTTTCGCAGTTTTTGTGAAGCGTTCCTGATTAACAAGAAGACAAACGTTCATCGCCGGTTGTGTCTGCAATGGGCTGAAGCCGGGGATGAACGACAGAAAGCCGTGGCAGGGAAGGTTCGGCTCCGGAAGGATCGTATTCTTCTGAAGGGAGGACAGCCCATGTGTACGGCATGTGAACCAAAGCCCCTTTTCCGAGCGCGTCGTGTCGACCATCCACGGGCAAGGGGCCGCCTTATTCCTACTATTCAAGCTTAGCAAAGCAAGCAGCAGGCGAACAAGAAAAGAAGGGGGGAACATGAGATTGACAATGGTCTGTCTGCTGGTGTTTTCTGTCCTTTTTCTTTCCTCGAGGGCATGGACGGCCGCTCCGGGAGGCTACGCCGGTTCCGACGCATGCCTTGGCTGCCATCAGGACCGCGCCAAGCTCATGGCGAAGAGCCCGCACTGGAAGAAGGCGGTCCCCGGCTCGCCGATCAACCAGGAAGGCTGCGAGTCATGTCACGGACCGGGCGCCGCCCACGTGGCGGCAGGGGGCGGACACGGCGTCGGCGGGCTGACCACCTTCTCGAAGAAAGAGAGGGCCGACGCCAAGGCGGCTGTCTGCCTCAACTGCCACGAAAACACCCCCAAGCTCGCCCTGTGGGACTCCGGCATCCATAAGATGAAAGACGTGGCGTGCAGCGACTGCCACACGATCCACGGGTCCCCGAAGACGCCGGCGGGATACGGCACGACCCTTGCCGGCCTCGGCTATTCGCCCGCATGGGAGTATGGGGTATGCGGCAGGTGCCATCTCGACAAAAAAGCCCAGTTCAATAGAAGGTCTCACCATCCTCTTATCGAAGGAAGGATCGCCTGCTCCGATTGCCATAATCCCCACGGCTCGATGGGCCCGTCGATGATCAAGGCAGATAGTGTGAACCAGCTCTGTTACCAGTGCCATGCGGAGAAGAGGGGTCCCTATATGTTTGAGCATCCCCCCGTCGATGAGAAGTGCACCACGTGCCATGGGGTTCATGGGAGCGTTTACCAGTGGCTCCTCGTGGAGAAGGTCCCGAATCTCTGCCAGAATTGTCACGACTCAACGACCCACGTGGGCACGAGGTATAGCAGAGAGACGCTCTTTACGGGAAAATTCCCGGCCAGCCAGTCCTTTGGCCGCGCGTGCCTGAACTGCCACATCAATGTACACGGGAGCAACGCCCCTGCGAACCCGGCGAGCGGATTCAACGGCGGCAACTTCTTTATGAGATAGGGGGGTGACATGAAAAAATGGCTCGTCCTTGCGTGCCTATGTGGTTGTTTCCTCGCGTCCCCTGTCTATGCCGACGATAATCTCTTCTCCGGCGGCGTCTTCCTCGGTGGCAGGGCACTCAGCATCGATCATCCAAGCGCCAACTTCAACCAATACAATGAGATAGCTCCCGGCCTCTTTGGCGGCGGCAATGGGAGCTACGACAACGACAAGTACCACCTCGACGTGGATGCGGTCTATCTCGGCGACGACGACATGTACCTCAAGATGAAGGGAGGCAAGTGGGGCAGCTTCAAGTTCTCCTTCTTCTACACGGAGTTTCCCCACAACTATTCCTTCGAGGACCGGACCATCTACACGAGCCCGGGGTCCCAGAACCTCACCCTGCCCGGCGCGGCCTCGGCCACCCCGACAAATTCCGCCCTGTGGCCGAGCACATCCTTCGATTACAAGATCGAGAGAAAGGACGTGGGCGGCAGCGTCGATGTGACCGCCATATCGCCCTTCTTCTTCAACATAACGGCGAATCATCTGGAGCGGGAAGGCGATATGCCATGGTCCGGACATAGCGCGTATGGGTTTTCGGACACCGTGGAGCTGCCGCTCCCTATCGACGATCACACGACCAACACGAACGCCCTTTTGGGATGGAAGAACAAGCAATTCTACGCGGCCCTCGGCGCGGCTTTTAGCGAGTACGGCGACTCGGCGGAGTATACCCGCTTTCAGGACCCCTTCGCCACGGGCGCAACGCAGGCATATGGGACCATCGTCGGCCCTCCCGACAACCACTCATGGAACGTCAATTTCACCGGGACCGCGAAGCTCCCCCTCTACTCGAAGTTTGCCCTGAACGCAGGCTATACGGAAAACACGTCCCGTACGACGCTCCTCGACACGATCGAGACCGGCACGGCGGCGTCGCCCGCCGTCACTCGTCTCCTGTTGAGCCAACCCTCGTTCAACGGCGACGTGGAGTACTTGAGCCTGGGGGCGAACCTCACCTCGAACCCGGTGAAAGACCTGACGACGAAGCTCTACTATAAATACCTCGACAGAAGGGACGATTCGGACCAGGTGATCTTCATCAATCCCGCGAGTCTCTCATCCGGCTCGGTGATGAACTCCCTGTTCAGTTACGACAAGACAGACGCCGGCGCGGAAGCGAGCTACCGGTTTCTGAAGAACCTCAAGTTGATAGGCGGCTACGACTTCTCCGACACGAGGCGCGAGGGGGGAGACGAGGTCGTCCAGGCCTTCCCCGGCATCGACAACGTCCTCGATACGGAGGACAACACGTTCAGAGGGGAGATCGTGTACAATCCCTTCGACTGGCTCGGGGGGCGCCTCAAGTACCAGAAGCTTTTCAGGAATACCAACACCGAGCTCGAGCCGGGAACCGCCGCCACGACTTTGCTCGCAAACAACGTCACCCGCTTCGACGTAGGGAACAAGACGCAGGATATGTGGAGATTTACCGCAGACATCACGCCTCTCGAGACCCTCGATGTCTCTCTGGAGTACGCGTACAAGCTCGACGACTACAATGATACTGTCCTCGGCCTCACCAAGGCGGAGGAGAACGAGTTTATCCTCGACGCGAACTACCTCTGGAAAGGCATCAAGTTCTTCCTCTTCTTCGACTACGACATCTCCTATACCGATCAAACGGAAAGGTATCTCAGCAGCGCCACCAGCAACGGCAACCCAAATGCGGCCCCGAGCCCCGCAGCCTTCAACTGGAATTCTGACCTGCGCAATGACAACTATGCTTACGGCGTAGGGACAGCCATCCCCATCGTCAAGGACAAGGTCGAGTTCAAGCTCCAGTACGACTTCGAAAAGAATCAGGGCTACGCAGACTTTACGTCTCAGGCGTTCACCGCCGCCCAGACGGCCGCGGGCATCAACAACGGCAACATAGACATCGCGCCCTGGGACGACTACACGAGACAGAATATCTCGGCCATGGTCAATTATGCGTACAGCAAGAACGTGAGCTTGAGCTTCGGGTACCTGTACAGCCAGTTCAGGCTCAACGACGGCCAGCTTAACGGCTACCAGTACATCGCGCCCGGTCCCGTCTATCTCACGGGCGCCTATACGGACCAGAATTACAACGCGAACGTCTACTACGTGAAACTCTACTACAGGTTCTGACCGGCGGCTTAAATGTCCGGCATCCAGGCGACGGAAAGGCTACAATAAAAGATAGCGGCGCCCGTCTCGTCGCAGGCGGCGCCCCCAAGGGGAGAGCAGTCTAGGCTAAAAAGGTGGACGAAGCCAAACTTCATCGCAACAGCGTCAGCTATTTCGGCGGCCTGATCGTCATCATTGGCGTCCTGCTGATGCTGCTGATGTTTCTGCTCAATTTCGGCTTGAGCAGGCCAAGCCCGTACATCGGCATTATTACCTACCTCATCATCCCCGGTTTTATCACTTTGGGCATCCTCATATTTCTGTACGGGACGCGGCGGGAAAGCCGGAGGAGGCGGCAGGTCGGGAGCGCTGAAGCGTTGCCCTATCCGAAACTCGACCTGAACGACGACCGCCAGCGAAGGGAATTTACTATTGTCTTGGCGGGCAGCAGCCTGCTGATAATCCTTCTCGCTTTTGCCGGCTATAACGCCTACCTTTTCACCGATTCCACCACCTTTTGCGGGAGACTTTGTCACCAGGTAATGAAGCCGGAATATACGGCCTACTCGAACGGGCCGCACGCCCGGGTAGTGTGCGTTGACTGCCACGTGGGACGGGGTGTGCCTTGGTACGTGAAATCGAAGATCTCGGGAGTCCCCCAGGTTTTCGCCACCGTCTTTCATACCTATTCGAGGCCTATCCCGGTTCCCGTAAAGAATCTGCGACCGGCGCGGGTGATTTGCGAGGAATGCCACTGGCCGCAGAAGTTCTACGGAGCTCAGTTGATGCAGAACCCGCATTTTCGTTACGACGAGAAGAACAGCGCGGAGCAGATCAGTCTTCTTTTGAGAACGGGGGGAGGGACCCCGAACCTTGGCGAGAAGGCAGGCATTCACTGGCACATGATCATCAACAAGCAGGTCTACTTCAAAGCGATCGACGCCCAGCAGCAGAAGATCCCATGGATCAGGGTGGTCCGTTCGGACGGCTCCGTCACGGTCTACAAGGATTCACGCGTCAAGGAAACCGCTGCGGAGGTGGAGAAGCCGCCGGTGCGTCTGATGGACTGCATGGACTGTCACAACCGGCCTTCGCATGTTTTTCTCCCTCCCGAAACAGCCGTGGATCAGGCCATGGAGGGGGGCAATATCTCGCCTGACCTTCCCTGGATCAAGCTGCTTGCGGTAGACGCCCTGACCAGGGATTACCGCAATGAGAAGAACGTCGGTCGGGTCCTTAGGGAGTCCCTGGAGCAATATTACGCGAAGAAGTACCCGGATCTGCGAAATCGAGCGGCGTTGGTCGGACAGGCTGCCGACACGGTGGCGAATATTTACGACCAGAACGTTTTTCCATCGATGAACGTCAACTGGATCACCTACCCGAACAACATCGGCCACCGCAACTGGCCCGGCTGCTTCAGATGCCACGACGATTTTCACCAAGACGCGTCGGGCAAGACGCTCACCAAATCGTGCTCGGTTTGCCACACCGAGCCGCGGAGGGGTCCGCTCCTGCCCCTGGGAAGCGTCACGGCGCTCACGAGCCAGGAACCATGGCACCCCTGGCCGCTGGAAGGCGCTCATGGAAGGATCCTCTGCAACGTTTGCCATCGGGCCGGCTACCGGCCGCCGGTGAATTGCATTTCCTGTCACAAGCTGCCCGAATCGGCGCCCATGATGTCGCAGCCCTGCGACATTTGCCACGTCAAGCAGGGGGAAGTCAAGCCTCTGACGAAATGTGCCTCCTGTCACAAAGCACTGGGAGGCTTGCATAAGGCCGGCACGCATTCCGCAACGGAGTGTACCGCCTGCCACTCGCCCCATGCATGGACGGCGACGAAGCGCGAGACCTGCCTCTCCTGTCATGAGGACAAAAAAGAGCACCATGCCCCCGGCTTCTGCGGTCAGTGCCATCGATTCACTGCCGGTTCATGATCTAAATCCGCTGCCCTTCCGGCCTCCTTGATCCGCCCTCCGTTGAAATTGTGTTGCATTTCGTCAGTCCCGGTGCAATCATAGACTAAAGGCCGGCAAGCCTGAGAGTTACGCCCGAAACGAGCGAAATCCCCCTTTCACACAGGGGGAAAAAGAGGACCAAAAAAGGAGGTTTGACGAAATGTTGCCAATGAAACAGTATGGACATCTGGTAAAACCGTTGCGCGTTCAGACACCCCCTGCCGGGCTCTATGACGCAGAACCGCGCGTCTGGATGGAGGGTAAAGATCTCGAAGGCTTTAACGCCTATTTTACCTATGGGTTTGTCAAGAAGCCGACGACCTTCCACCCCTTGGAAGGCATGGTCGTACACCCCTACAACGAGTGTCTGATCTTCGCGGGGCTCGACAGGAGGGACATCAAGAAACTTCACGCCGAAATTTCCGTATGCCTTGGCGAAGAGCGGGAGGAGCACACTTTCACTGAACCTTCCATAGTCGTCATTCCTGCGGGCATTCCCCACGGACCCGTGACCGTGAAGCGCGTCGACCGGCCCTTCGTCCACTACGGCTTCGGCCTGTCTCCCGAGTACAAGGCAGAGGTTCTGCCGGCAAAAGGAAAAACAACAGGCTTGATGCACGCCCACCTCATCAAGAAGCTCATTACCCACGTAGACCCGAACAAAGTGGGCACCGGAATGGGATACGAGCGAATCTGCGACACGGAAGGGGTTATGCATCCAAACGGCGTCGTGGGGCCGGGAAATGCCGACCAGCTCGTCTGGATATTCGGCAAGGACCTCGAAGGCGTCAACGTCAACTTCACTTGGGGCTTCTACAGTAAGAACGGCAAGTGGCACCGGGAAGGCGAGACGCATACCCATCCCGAAGAGGAGATACTCGTGCTTGTGGGCCTGGACCCGGACAATATCGACCATCTCGGCGCCGAGCTGGAGATGGGAATGGGAGGAGAAAGGGCGGTATTCAACGTGCCTACCGTCTTGATCTGCCCCAAAGGTTTTCCCCACTTGCCGCAGATAACCAGATGGGCGGACGAACCTTACGGCTTTATCGTTTTGTGCCTCGATGAGGAACACGACTCGCCCTGGGCGGAGACGGGCGGCTGACGACTCGACCTTTTTGCGGGGGAAGGTTCCTCCCTTCCCCCCCCTCAACGCCCCATTCCCGATAGCTTCTCCCTGTTGCACGCTTCCCATGATTAAAAGAGGCAATTGCACCGTTCGCCCCGCATGCTTAGCTTAGAGATGCCGGCTTTCGGTCAAGGCAAGCCTTTTCGAACGCGAGGGGCCATGAGACGAATACTCGTTGCGATCGACGGTTCCGACTGCTCCTTTAGGGCCGTTGCATATTGCGGCCTTCAGTTTTCCGGTCTTGGCGATCTCTCTTTCACGCTGTTTCACGTGTTGCCCTACCTGCCGCCACGGATTTGGGATATCGGCCATATCCTGAGCGAGGAAGAAGAAAAGGCGCAGGCCCGCCTTGTGGAAGCGTGGCTCGAGGACCGGCGCGCCGCATCGGAAGGAATGTTTGACAGGGCGGCTGCCATGCTGAGAACGGCCGGTTTTGGCCCTGAACAGGTGGAGAGGAAGTTAAAATCCGATTCCACCGACACGGCGGGGAGTATACTCGAGGAAGCCAGGGACGGCAAGTACCTCACCCTCGTAATAGGAAGATGCGGCTCCCGGTTCGGCGAAGTTTTCCTCGGCAGTACGACGAGCAGAATCGTCAACCACGGCGCGGGCCTGGCGATTTGCGTGGTGGAGTGAGGGCGGCGCCGCTTCGAGGCGGACTCGGTTATATGATCATAGAGTGTGCTCGTTTCTGTCGATCACATCGTCCTGAATGCCGGGAGACAGTTGGGTGAAGTAGGCGCTGAAACCTCCGATGCGAACGATAAGATCGCGGTGATTCTCGGGGTGAACCTTGGCGTCCCTCAATTCATTCGTGTCCAGCATGTTGTATTGAATGTGAGAACCGCCACTGAGCATAAAGGCATTCGTGTAGGCGACGAGCTTGTCGATGCTCTCGTCGCTCCTGAGAACGGCAGCGGAAAACTTCTGGTTGAGGACCGAGGCGTAGGATTCCTTAAACCCCGTTTTAATAGCTGAGCGGAGTACGGCGGTGGGTCCCTTTTTGTCGGCCCCTCGCATCGGAGACATTGCCCCGTCGTTCAGGGGCTCGAAGGCCTTTCTTCCATTGGGCAAAGCTCCGGCTCCGAGTCCGCCGAAATAGTGCCACGCAAGACCTTCCCTGGCAACCATGTATCTGCGGAACGGGGCGTTATCATAGCTGGCGATGATCTTCCGGGAGTCTTCGCTTATCTTTCGGGCGAGCAGGTCGACCTCGTCTATGTCGTTGCCATACTTGGGCTGGGCAAGGCACATCTGCCGGATCTCCTCACCCCGTACGCCCTCGAAGTTGCTGTCCAGGGCGCCGAGAAGCTCGTCCATCGTAAGGACGGCGCCGTCAAATACGAGGTTCCTCAAGGCGATGAGGGAATCGGCGACATCGATGATAGCCCTGTCGGAGATGCCGAAGGCAGAGTAGTCCGGGTGCGGAACAAGCAGATCCTGTCCCAGATCCATGCAGGCTTGAATGCCCATCGTTGACAGAAACGGTTGGCGCATGTACTTGGACTGCTCCGTCCGGGCGACCGCGGCCAGCCAGAAGGTTCGGTGGGTGATGAACCGGTGCTGCTTCATCAAAGCATCATAAAACTTGTCGAAAGTTTTGAACCCTCTGGGATCACCGGTTTCCAACCCGGTCCGCCTGCCGTTTACGTCGATGCCGTTGTGGAGCACAAGATGGAGCATGGCGGCCATATTGCAGGCAGCTACGCCTTCGGCGCCGTAGTGCTCCGCCCTGGAAGGCAGGCAAGGATAGACGCACCCCAACCCGCACCACTCCGAAGCTTCCTCCGCGGGTATCCCATCGTCCACGAAATGAGAGACGACCACTTCGTCATTCTCAAAGAGAGGAATGCCGCCCTTAGTGACCATATTCGTTCGAATGGCCTTGCTCATAAGCCAATAAGGAGTGTTCTTGTTCCAACGCAACCCTACAGTGGGAGACGACAACTGTAGGAGTCCCACAATGTGCAGAAAAAGATAGCTCAGTTCGTTCGAGGAGTCGACCCCGTTCCTGTCAATACCACCGACCATTATGTTGTTGATCCCGAAATTGATCTGATGAGACTCCCTCAAGCTCTCAGAGGCAACAAAGGTTTGCGTGCCCCAACGGCCGACAAGCTCCGCCAGAAGCTCGGCCGCCCTTTCCAAGGTGATCGTGCCGTTGCCGATGTCATTCATGAAGTAGGGATAGAGGTACTGATCTCCCCGCCCCCACTGGGGATTGTTGTGCATCGGGTGCTCGAGGATCTTGCACACGCCGACGATGGCCATCGACTGAAGAGCTTCGTGGAAGGTCCTCGCGGCGTTCTCGGGCACGTACCCGCACACGCGCGCGATCTCCAGCAACTCCGCCCTCCGTTCCGGGCGCGTCTCCTTCTCGGCCATCTCCGTCGCGAGGGCTGCGTATCGGCGAGAATGGTTGATCGCTGCCTCGCATACGATTATGGCAGACCGCCAGAAATAGAGCTTGTCCACTTCGGTCCCCCGATTCGCAATGAACTCGTCAATGTGACCCCGGGCCTCATCTATGAAACCTCTGAGCCCCCTGGCCAGGATCTTTTTCCACATGACGACCGATGTGGTTTGGCCGAATATCCCGGTATCCAGCGTCGGGTCTTTCAGCTTTGCCTGTTCAACGTCCTTTGCCCAGGAACCGACAATGGCTTCCCACGCCTTATAAGTCCTCTCCGGGGCCGTCTTACCGCCAAACACACGGGCGCTGTTCCGCAGGATCTCGATGCTCTCAGGGTCGACGCCCACACTTGCATCCATAGTGATGTGAAGATCGCTGGCGTCTTTCCAGATATCGGCGATATAGTCGCCGCAGACGTCGAAGGAGGTGGCGCAGCCTATGACGCCGGGCGTAGGGCGGCCTACTATCACATCATAGTCGTGAATACTGATTTCGATATTCTCGGCGACCTTCTTGAAGAGCTTCGCACGGCGGATCTGGATGTCTTCGCCTTCTGTCTCGCGCCACGAGGCCACAGTCCACTTCTCGCGGTCCGCAAAAAGCCTCCACCCCGATGCCTTCATTGCCTTTCTCCATCGTTGATTCCGTTCGCCGAGCTTGAGCTCGTCGATCCGACCCAGGAGTTGCCTGTTCACGTCGTCCATTTTTCACCTCATTTCATAAATACCGACACTACCGCGAGATTGTACAATCTACGCCGCAATCGATATAGGCGTTCATGATTGCATCGATTTCCGCATCGTCCATAACTGCGGTCCCGTCCATATGATAGGTCAGGTCGAGCGCCTTATACTTGCCCTGGCCCATCCTGTGATACGGCATAAGCTGGAGTCTTGAGGCCTTTTCTCCGAGGCTGCGCAGGAATTCGGCAGTCGCCTCGATATTGGCGCGGGAATCGTTGACCCCGGCGACAAGGGGCTGGCGAAAGAGCACGTCGGCATCGTGCTCTATGAGCAGCGCGGCATTGTCCAGTATCCGCCTGTTGGTCTGCCCGGTATGCTTCCGGTGGGCGTCTGCATCCATGTGCTTCAGATCAAAAAGAAAGGAATCGGCAACAGGCATCACCTCAAGAAGGGCCTCTGAGCTTACAAACCCGCACGTCTCGACGCAGGCGCCTATTTGTTCCTGCCGGCATAGCTCAAACAGTTCCCGTACGAAGCGCGCCCGGAGCAAAGGCTCTCCGCCCGATACCGTCACGCCGCCGCCGGACGCATCGTAGAACATCTTGTCGCGCCTGACCGCGTCCCACACCTCCTCGACCGTCATAACCTCGCCATAACGAACCAGGGCGTTGTAGTAACAATTGTCCCGGCAGGCGCCGCAGGCCAGGCAGCGCGTATGGTCGATCCTGTATTCGCCGACTCCCGGGCGAATGGCGTCATTCGGACAGACCTCCGGGCACTTTCCGCAATTGGCGCAAAGGCTTTCGATGAAACCCATCTGTATCTTTCCTGACAGGTTTTCAGGGTTCGAGCACCATCTGCAGGAAAGCGGACAACCCTTCAGGAACACCGCCGTCCTGATGCCCGGTCCGTCATGGATGGAATACCCCTGAATGTTGCTGACAATAGCAGTCTGCATAGACGATATGAATCTTTATACAAAGACCGCCGCGAGTCAATCACATCTTGATGTGATTTGGCGGAGGATTTTCGCGATTGAAAAGCCGTCGTGACCTGTTGCGGAAGTCGTGCTATACTTCCGCGGAACGAGCACAGGCACATCTTCAGGAAAGAAAGAAGGAGGAGAAGCATGGAGGACGCGCAAAGCAACAAAAAACTCGTCAGGGATTTCTTGGAAGCAGTTTTTGTCAACCACGATTTGACGAAGGTCGGTCGCTTTTTGAGAGACGACTATATTCAGCACAACGCTGATGTGGCCCAGGGCATGCCGGGTTTCGTGGAGTTTTTCAAAGTGACCTTCAAGGCCATGCCTGATTTCCGCTATGAGATCAAGCGCTTGCTGGCAGAGGGAGATAATGTCTGGGCATGGAGCACCACGAAGGCAACACATACGGGCGGGGTGTGGCTCGATGAGCAGCCGTCAGGAAGAGAACTCTGCTTCGACGTCATCGACCTGTTCCGTGTCCGAGACGGGAAAATTGCAGAACACTGGGATGTCGCCGACACGCTCTCCCTGTTCAGCCAACTCGGGAAGGTGAAGGACTGGCGTACGGCCTAAGGGCTGCTTCCGGGCTGAAAACGAGTTTCGTCGACTAATCGCCCCATTCTCTGCATCGGGGCAGAGAATGGGGCGATTAGTCTTGAGGGAAGGCCATCGCCAACGCCACGATTCGCGTTACAAATCCAGGGATACGTGGTAGACTGAAGGGGTTGTTCCATACCGGAGAAGGACAGTTGCGTTATGGTCGACGGCGATCCTACCCGTCATAAAAAAACCATTGCAGGCCACAGACTCATCTGGACGAAGCTCCATACCCCTCCTTTGCGGCCAAAAGCAATCTACCGGCAGCATCTGGTCGAGCAGTTGGAGACAGGAAAAGAGAAGCGCCTTATTCTCGTCTCCGGCGTTGCCGGGTCGGGGAAGACTTCTCTGGTTTGCCAATGGATCAAGGAGATGGGGCTCCGGGCTTCGTGGTACTCCCTCGACGAGGCCGATAACGATCCGGACCTGTTTTATCGCTACTTCCTGGCTTCCCTGATCCGGGCAGACGAAACTCTGGCAAGCGGCCTTCAGCCGGCGCTTCACGTGCAGTCAAGCCTCTCGGGAAAAGACGTTTTCCCGGTCCTTATCGCGGAATCCTCGGATCTTCCCGAAGATGTCTATATTGTTCTCGACGACTATCATCTGATCGTCTCTCCGAGCCTCCATGACGATCTGCTTTCTTTTCTCAACCATATGCCGCCGAGGCTTCACCTTGTGCTCATATGCCGCCACGCTCTTCCTTTTTCGGTCTCTCATCTCCGCGTCAGGAACCAGATGACCGAAATCTCCGCTGAAGACATGAAGTTCAGCCGGGAAGAAACGGAAAGGTTCTTTACGGACATATTTCCCTTGCAGCTTTCTTCCGGGCAGATGGATGAGCTCGTCGAGGGCATGGAAGGATGGGTGGGCGGCCTTCAGCTTTTCGGTTTGTCCCTCAAGGGGAAGAAAATCCCGGAGAGCCTGAACTACCTGAGAAGCAGGCCGTGTCCGGAGGCGGCAGAGTACCTGATTGACGAGGTGATCAACAACCAGCAGGCGAAGGTGAAGAAGTTTCTTCTCCAGACCGCGCTCCTCGACCGGTTTAACGTTGACCTTTGCCGGGCGGTAACAGGGAGTGCCGAGGCGGCCGAATTGCTGGAGTGGGTCTGCAGGAACGGCCTGTTCGTGGCGCCTCTGGATGCGGAGAGGAGTTGGTACCGCTACCACCGTCTTCTTTCAGAAGCCGTACGGGAACAGGTTGCGAGGTCTTCGCCCGAAAGCTTTTCCCTGACCTGCCGGAAAGCTGCCCTCTGGTTTGCGGAAAGGGGTTATCTGGAGGACGCCTTCCGGCATGCCTTTGCATCGGGAGATCTCGAATTTGCCGCCGACATGCTGGAGAATTACTTGATGGACCTGTACGACCGCTACGAGATTGCCTCTTTTCGGAGGTGGCTCTCTACGTTGCCCGAGCAGGTATTTATGGAGCGGCCGCTTCTGCGGCTGCTCGCCTGTCGCTTCGATATCGAATCAGTGCACCTTGCGCAGGTAAGAGCCTTGCTGGACGACCTGGACAAGCGCCAATCGGAAGCGTTCGCGCGATACGAAGGATTCAAAAGGCAACTGTGCGAGGACCAGCTTCTTGCGTTCAAGTCGATTCTCCCATTTTGGCTCGAACCGGTGAAGGTCGATGTAGGCGAGCTCGGAAAAGTCCTCGGCCGCATTTCTTTGCGAAAGACCTTCCTGCCCGGGATGATCGAAGTGGTTATCGGCTCGAGCTACCTGTTTCGGGGCGATATCGTACAGGCGGGCAAAACCGCCGCCGAGGCGACAACAACGGTTCTTTCTTCCGACAGCCTCTTTGTGAAAATGCTCTGGTTCAGGCTGAGAGCAGGGGCCGAGCGGTGGCAGGGGCGGCTGGCTCGCGCGGAAGCGGTTCTGGATCAGGGTTTTTCTTTGCTCCAACAGAAAGGATTATCCGATTCTCCTCTCAGATCGATTCTCTGCTTTGAAATGGCATGGATCAGCTATCAGCGAAACGAGTTGGAGAAAGCCTTGGACTACGCAGGCATCGCTTTGAAATACCTCGATCAGGCTGGATTTGCGAACGAAATGGTGACGGGCTATTTCCTCCTGTCCCTCATTCATCTCGCTCGGGATGAAAGCGAGGAAGCGGAGAAAAGCGGGCAGATGATAGAAGCGATCTCGACATCTTCCGGAGAATCCTACCTGGTTGCCCTGGCTGACGTCTTCTGCGCCCATTTGAGCCTCATGCGGGGAGACCTGGAAGGCGCTCAAATCTGGGCAGACCGAAGAAAGCTTGACTTGACCGAGGCTTTTTCCTTTCGTTTCGCCCGGGATTGTCTCGCCGTCGCCACGTTGTCCTACGCCAAGGGAGATTTCGGGGAGGCCGTCCGCGTGCTTGAGGCCTTGCGGAATATGTGCGAGAGCCGGAGTATGAGAGAGCTGCTGCTTGAAGGGGATCTATTGCTTTGCGCCGCATACGACCGCATGGGCGAAGGAAAAAAGGCGAAGGGGATTCTGGAGCGTTGTCTGTCTCTTTCCCTGTCGGAAGGATACGTGAGACCCTTTGTCAACCGCGCAGCCGCCCTGTCGCCAATGCTTGCAGAAATAGCGTCGGATCTTCCTGATGACGACAGGACCGCGGGGCTTGTTGAAAGTGTCATGAAGGCCTGCCTTGCCCGTACGAAAGAGGAAACGTGCCGCCTCCGAAGCAGGGGGCGACAGAATGGAGTTCTTACGACGCGGGAAATCGAGATTCTTGGTCTGCTCGGCGAGGGGCGAAAATACAGAGAAATCGCCGAGGCGTGCTTCATTTCGCTTGATACGGTGAGGACGCATGTGAAGCATGTGTTCGAGAAGCTGGGGGTGAAGACGCGGACGCAGGCGGTGCGGAGGGCGGAGAGTCTGGGGGTGTGGGGGAAAAATCAAAGTCGTCAATCTCGCGTCTAATCGTCATCCTTTTCTCTTTCTCTTTCTTTCTCCTTCTTTGGTTCGTTCTTCTTTCTTTTGTTCTCTTCTTGTCGGCCGCATCGAGCACAACCATGATCGATGCCGGAAGTGGGCTGCGGGGAATCGTGATTCTCCCGGGCCTAACCAGTCTCTACGGGTTTTGTTTTGTTCTTTGTGCACTCCACCGCATAGGGCGTGAAGCAAAATCACCCTTCAAATCACATGAAAATGTGATGAGGGTTGACAAATCATTGGGATATCATAGAGAAAAGACGATCTGAGCAGGAGGTGGATGCATGGCCCGCGCACAGAGTTCGGGAACCAGAACGGAAAAGGTGGATGTCGTTATTGTGGGCGCCGGCGGGGGGCTCGCCGCGGCGGTCGCGGCGGCCGAGAAGGGCGCAAAAGTTCTGGTCCTCGAGGGACGCAAAAAGGCCGGCGGAAACATCACCATGGCAAGGGGTTTTCTCGCCGCCGACAGCCCCGTTCAAAAGCGGCTCAAGATCATGGCGAGGAAGGAGGACCTGTTCAATACGTCCATGAGCTATGCGCACTGGCAGGTCGACCCGCTGATTATCAAGGCCGTGATAGACAAGTCGGGCGATACGGTGGGGTGGCTCGAAGAGATGGGCGTGGTCTTCGGCGATGTTCCCCACTCCTATTTTAACCAGTTCCCGAGGATCTACCACATTCCCGACGGGCATGGCCCCCGGCTTGTCAAGGCTTTGCTCGGCAGATGCGGGGACCTGGGCGTGCAGATACTCTACGGAACAAAGGCGACGAAGGTCCTTACCGATAAGAAGGGCGGAGTTGTCGGGGTGGAAGCGGAGACGAACGGCTCGGCGATCAGGGCTGAGGCGAAAAGCGTCGTCATCGGGACGGGCGGTTACTCCGGAAACAGAGAGTTGCTGAAGAAGCATTACGCCCACTATACGGAGAATATTCGGCTCTATGGCCTGCCCAATATGGGGGACGGGCTCAGGATGGCGACGGAGGCGGGCGCCGGCACTGAAGGACTGGGAACCATACTCCATATGGGCCCTTTCTTCGAAGGATCGTTGTACGTTCATCAGATCTCACAGGAAGGCTCGATGATCTGGGTAAACAACGCGGGTCAGCGGTTTGCGAACGAAGCCCACGAAGTCCCTTCGGAGACGGCGAACGCTCTCAACCGGCAGCCGGGAAAGGTCTGTTATGCCCTTTTTGACGAGTCGATCAAGCGGAGCTTCATGGAGGAAGGGCTGGTGAGGGCGGTCGACAGCCACTACCCCATCGGCATGAAGATGACGCAACTGGACGAATATCTGCGAAAAGAAGTGGAGAACGGAAAGGCCGTGATTTCCATGTCGTGGGAGGAGATCGCCGTCTGGATCGGCGCACAGTGCGACATCCTGAAGAGCGCGATAAGCGAGTACAATGGTTATTGCGTTCGGAGACAGGACGGGACGTTCTACAAGGACCCGAAGTTTCTTCGCCCCCTTCAAACGCCTCCCTTCTATGCGCTGCGGTGCTGCCAGGCATTTCACGGCACGATAGGGGGCATCAGGATCAACCACCGCATGGAAGTCCTCAACGACTCGGGTTTTTCCATTCCCGGACTATTTGCCCTCGGCAACGACACGGGCGGGTGGTTTCACGACACGTATCCCTATCATCTGACAGGCACTGCCCTGTCTTTTGCGCTCAACTCCGGACGCATCGCGGGAGAGAGCGCGGCCGACCATGCGAAGGGGCGGGAAGCGACCGGGAAAGGCGGATTTTTGCATTAAGAGCTGCATCAATAAGGAGGAGATATTTATGGCAACAAAATACGCACACCTAGTAAAGAACCACCCTTTGCTCAGCCTGCCGCACCCGATTGACCCCTCGAAACCGAACTGGGAAGCCATCGATTTCGTGGGCGAGCGAGACTTCAAATCCGATTTCAGCCTCGTCCTTCTGCCTGTCTATGAGCCGGTGCTCATGGAGCCCGCCCCTCCGCACGTTCACGACTTCGACATGTATCTGACGCTGATCGGACTCGATCGGAAAGGGCTGGAGGAGTTGGGCGCGGAAGTGACGATCTGCTTCGGCGAGGAGATGGAGAAACACGTCATTACCACGCCCTCGACCATCTTCATCCCCGCCGGATTGGTGCACTGCCCCTTCGAATTCGTCAGGGTTGACAAACCGTTGTTGCTGGTTCACTGTACTCTAGCTTCCAAATATGTGAAAAAACAGGCCTAAGGGAAGATCAGGGTGAAGGCTTGAGAAAAAGGACGCCATTACATCTCAGAAAGGCTTGGCGTCACGAACGACAAAAGGGAGGAGAATTATGAGAACCGAGAGAATTTCAACTATTGCGATCTTCATTTCTTTGCTTCTCGCCGTCGCGTTCACGTTTGTCGCTAGCCCCGGCGCGTATGCCCAGGGCGGCTCAAAGACACTCAAGATCGCGGTGATGTCCTCGATCACCGGCCCGATGGCGGGGGGATATAAGGATATTTCCGAGTCGGTGAAGCCGACGGAGAAATTCCTCAACGAGAAGGGTGGGATAACGGTGAACGGCCAGCACTATCGCATCCAACTGGTAACGTACGACGATCAGTCGTCCCCCCCCGGCGCCGTGACGGCCGTGAACAAGATCATACAGGACGGTGTAAAATTCGTTTCTGCGCCGATGTTCATGCCCAGCAACCTCGCCATCGCCCCGATTACGGAGCAGGCCAAGATCTTGCGGGTACAGGCCACGACGAGCGGGGTAGAGCAATACGGCCCGCAAAATCGCTACCTTTTCGCCGCCAGCTTCACTATTTGCACCATACCTGCAACCTACGACTATTTGGCGAAAAATTACCCGAAGGCGAAGAAGATAGCGCGGCTGATGCCTGACGATCCGGGCGCGAAACACTTCATGGAATACGACATGAAAGAGGCGCAAAAACACGGTATGGAGGTGGTCTTCGACGAGCCTTTCAAGATAGGCGTCGAGGACTTCTACCCGCTCCTGACGAAGGCGCTCCAGAAGAAACCGGACGCCATCGACATGGGCTTTTCCATACTGCCGTGGGCCAGGGGCCTTATCACCCAGGCGCGGGAGCTTGGCTTCACGGGCCCCCTCTATGCACCCGCTTTTGTGGGGGACATCAACCTCCTTAGCGGTCTGCTTGATGCAAAGAGCGCCCACGACGTCTTTCAGGGCGCCGCCGACGTCCTGAGCCCCAAGATGACGCCGGTTATCAAAGGCCTCCGAAAAGTGGTCGAGAAGGACCTGAACACGAAGTTCAACATGGACCACACCATAGTGATTGAGGCCGTTTGGCCGCTGCTACAGGTAATCCAAAAAGCACAAAGCTTCGACGTGGACAAAGTGGTCACGACGTGGGAAAACATGCAGAGCATCGACTCTATCTATGGAAAATCGCGCATGGGAGGCCAGAAGATCATCGGCAACAATCACATGGTGATGAGGCCGGCGCTCATCTCGCGTATCCTGGATAAGAGCAAGCCCGTAGAGTTCGAGTACTACGAATCGAAGGACTAAAGGCGCAGACCCCCCCAAACAATATCGCCCCATTCTCCATTTTCGGGAGAATGGGGCGATCGCTTTTTGTTCTTCTTAGCTTACTTTTGTTGCGCGGGCCTGTTGAGCGTTTCGTGGACTTTCTTCATCTGGTCCTTGATGTCGATGTGTTGGGGGCATTTCTCCTCGCACTCGCCGCATTCGACGCAAGCCGACGCCCTGGCTTCCGGCGGCACAAAGACGTTGTACAGACCGGCTACGTGCTCTGCTTTGTCGGGGAAGACAAAGACGTCGTTGTAGGCAGAAAGGAGGATGGGAATGTTGAGGCCCTGAGGACACGGCATGCAATAGCCGCACCCCGTGCAGTTGACTTTTACCATGGAGCGGTACGTTTCCTTTACCGCGGCAATGAGCGACAGATCCGCGTCGGAGAGCGAGTTTGGCCGGGCCTCGGCGGCGATCCGTATATTCTCCTCGACTTGGGCCATGCTGCTCATGCCGCTCAGGACCGTCGCCACTTCCGGGTGGTTCCAGACCCAACGAAGGGCCCACTCGGCCGGAGTTCGTTTTAGCGACGACTTGTTCCAGATGTCTTGCACGGCTTCGGGTACCGGTTCTGCCAGTTTTCCGCCCCGGACGGGCTCCATCACGATGACGCCGACGCCTTTTGAAGCGGCATAACGCAGACCTTCCTTGCCCGCCTGGTCATGCTCGTCATAGTAATTGTACTGGATCTGGCAAACCTTCCAGGGGTAGGCGTCGAGGATATCCTTGAAGGCCGACGCATCGTCGTGAAAAGAGAAACCCGGATAGCGGATACGGCCGTCGGCGACGGCCCGTTCAAGGAAGGGCAGTACGCCCAAGTCGCGCACCTTCGCCCAACTGGCGCGGTCGACGCCGTGGATCAGATAGACATCGATGTAGCTGGTTTGCAACTTCTGCAACTGGTCATTCAGGATGCGGTCGAAATCGTCGGCTCCTTTCACGAACGACGGAGGCAGCTTCGTCGCCAGCATCACCTTATCCCGAAAGGGCTTCATCGTCTTCCCGAGGATCAGCTCGCTTTTTCCGCCATGGTACATGTAGGCCGTGTCGAAATAGTTAACCCCGTGCTCGAAGGCGTAGACCATCATTCTTGACGCCTCGGCCTCATCGACGGGGCCGCCGAAATCGAAGCCGGAGGCTCCCGGCGCGGGAACAACGGGCAGACGCATGGCCCCAAAACCAAGAACCGACGCTGACGGTCCATTCTTCCAGAGGTTTCTGTAAAGCATCTTCTCTTTTACTCCTCTTTGTCCAGGTAACGCAGGGCGCTTTTCCCTGCGATGCGCCCGGAGTTCATGGCAAATGCCGACGACAGGCCCGAAGACGCCCTGATGCAATAGCTGTCTCCCCACATGCCTCCCGCGTCGTACCCGCACGCGTAGAGCCCCGGAATGGGTTTGCCTTTTTTATCGATGACCTCGATCTTGTGGTTGATCTTGACGCCTCCGAGAGTTCCCAGAAAAACCGTTCGGGCTTTGACGGCGTAGAACCGGGGGCCTTTCAGGGGCCGGAGGTATTTCTGCTCCTTGGCAAAGAGCTCGTCGTGACCCTTCGCACAGTATCCGTTGTATTCGTCAACCGTGGCTTTCAGGGCCCCTTTGTCCACGCCCATCTTCTCCGCAAGCTCCTCAACGGAATCGGCGACAAAGAGCTCCGTTGTTCCGCGCGCGAGGGCGGAGGCTACTTCTTTATCGAAATCGAGAGGACGCATGCCGGGCGGGAATTCCACCCCCAGGCTCTTGTCGATCCCCCTTTCCACCACGATCTGTTTGATCGATTCGTCAAACAAGCGGTAATGGTATCCTTCTTTGTACTTTGCACTCACATTTCCTATGGCGCTGTCGTAGAAGGTCACGCTCTCATCGCAGAAACGCTCGCCCTGAGGGCTAACCCAGAGGTCCGGCTGGGCCGCCAGCATCTCGATGGCGTTTCTCATGGCAAAGTCGGGAGCAATCGGGCCGGCGCTGAAGAGCTCGAGGACGCCCATTGCCTCGTCCGCCGCGCCCGCCTCGAAAGCCATGCGGATGCCGTCGCCCGTCTTGTCCACATTTCCCACGGGAAAGAGATTGACGTCGAGGTCGAATCCCGTGTATTTCCTGATCCACTCCTTGTTGTTCGCGAAGCCTCCGCTCGCAATGACGACTGCTTTGGCCGCGATTCTTACCTCTTCCCCATCCTGTTCGACGATCACGCCCGTTATCTGGCCCCCTTCCTTAAGGAGCTTCTTCACCGGGGTTCCGGTCTTGAGCTCGACGCCCTTTTCCTTTGCCGTTGCCGCGAGAGCTCTCACTAAAGCTGCGCCGCCTCCCTTAACCACGTGATACGTCCGGGGGGCCTCAGGCATATTGATGGTTGCGTCGGCGAATTCTACGCCCTGCTTTTGCAGCCACCCGATCGTCGGGCCCGATTCATTCACTATGGCGCGAACCAGAAGGGGGTTTGCACGCCAATGGCTGTACTCGATGATGCCTTTGAATGCTTCGTCGCGACTATAGGTAATGTACCTTTCGCGCTGCATTGCGCTCTCAACGGCAAAGGTGCCTTCGAAAAAGTTGGAGGTGCCCCCAAGGGAGCGCTCCTTCTCGAAGACGACCACCCTGGCGCCGCCATCGGCCGCAGTGACGGCGGCGGCAAGACCCGCAGAGCCGGAGCCGACAACGACAAGATCCACTTCTTTTACCGCTTCAACCATCTAGTTCCTCCTCAGAATTTAGGGCGAAAAACTCGGCGTAGCTGCCGTCGAACGCCGTTGCCCGCAAAACACCGATCTATTCGATAATATTCTCGACCATTTCTGCAGGCAAGGCAAGAAAATTTTTCTCGCCCCCGGCGTATCGTTTCCGCATTTCTTTCTTGACCGGAAGTCGTTTCTCCTGCTACTTTTTTGATTCGTACCGTGAGCGAAAAATCGCATGGAGGCCGACGATGAGTGGATTTCCCCGTGAAGCAGACGTCGTGGTGGTAGGGTCGGGCGTTTCCGGTCTGGCGGCAGCGTTGACGTGCGCCGAGGGCGGCGCCAAGGTCGTCCTTTTTGAGAAACAACAGTCCCTGGGAGGAAGCTCCAACTTCTTTTATGGGACCTTTGCGGTCGAGAGCGAACTGCAACGCCAACGATACATTACCTATAGCCGCGACGAAGCGTTCAGGAACATCATGGAATACAGCCACTGGCGGGCAAATGCGCGTCTCGTGAGGACCATTGTCGACGAATCGGCGAACAGCATCGCGTGGCTCACGCAGCGAGGCGTCGAGTTTATCGACGCAAGGAACAATTTTCCCAATGCGCCCATGACCTACCACGTTATGAAAGGGCAAGGGGCAGCGGTCGTAAAAGCGCTGGCGCAAAGAGCAAAGGAGAAGGGAGTGCAGTTAAGGACCGCGGCTCCGGCGAAGGAGATAGTGCGAAAGAGCGGCCGCATCTCCGGCGTTGTCGCCGAGGAAGACGGGCAGGCTGTTGAGACGGCTTGCCGGGCCGTGGTCATCGCGAGCGGCGGCTACGCAGAAAACAAGGAATGGATCAGGAAATACACGGGATTCGACCTCGGGGTAAATCTCTTCCCCGTCGGGAACACGGGAAAGACGGGCGACGGCATCCGGATAGCGTGGGAGATCGGCGCGGCTCAGGATGGTCTCGGCGTTCTGGAGCTGTTCAGAGTCGGTCCGGTGGGACCGGAATTCCCCATGATGGGCCAAATCGAGTTTATCCCCGCGCAGCCCGACCTCTGGGTCGATCGAAGGGGGGAGAGATTCTGCGACGAGTCCATCGCCTTTTCCGAAACATCGGCCGGCAATGCGAATTCGAGATGCAAGGACGAGTACACTTTTAGCCTCTTTGACGAGTCCATCAAGCGGCTTCTTTTCGACAGGGGCATAGATAGAGGCGTGGGGGAAGACTATCCGCCCGGAACGCGGCCGCTCAACTTTGACAAAGAGTTTCAGACCGCGCTCGCAAACGGAACGAGCGAGGCGTTCGCGGCGAGCTCCGTAGCGGAACTGGCCGGAAAGATCGGGGTGGACGAAGCGACATTGAAAGCCACGGTTGACGAATACAACGGATACTGCGCGAAGGGTCGCGACGATCTCTTCGCCAAGAACCCGAAATACCTCAGGCCGTTGGTCGGTCCGACCTTCTACGCGGTCAAGTCCCGGACGATCTGTCTGGGAACCATGGGAGGGATCAGGATCGACAGCCGCATGCAGGTCATCGACAAAAAGGGAGAAGTTATTCCGGGCCTTTATGCGGGTGGTTATGATGCGGGCGGCGTTTACGGGGACAGCTACTCGATTCACGATTCTTCGGGGCTGTCTTCGGGATTTGCCTTGAATTCAGGGCGGATTGCAGGGAGAAGCGCGCTCGGATTCATGAAGCGTTGATCTATCCTCCTCCCGCATGGTAAAAAAGGACAGCCGACGGACTGAATTTTGTTGACAAAAGACGTCCGGAGCGGTGAAAATCTGCTGTGCATCATCGGCGAGCGCAAGCGAGCCGGGGAGCCGTGGTTCAGAGAAGGTGAAAAGCTTAGGATTTTGTCGTTTCAGGGGCTTTCGTGCGATTGTGGGCGTCTTGGGGCAAGGATCCCGGCGCTGAAGTTGCCAGTCTGAAAGATCGGAACTCAAATCGAGGCAATCGCCGGTGATTCATGGTCGGCGGTCTTATGATAGCAACCCCCGTAGGTTGATGAGGGCGGCCCAACGGGTATGGTTCATAAAGAAGTGAAGATTTAGAGCGATAGGGCAGAAGAAAAGAGGCTCGAATCGCGTGAGAAGTGGGCTTCGGCCAAGAAAAGGAGAGCAAGATGAAGCGTAACAGCGCAGCGGCGACTCCGTAGGGCAAATTCGGCGGGCAATGTCAGGCACAATCTGATGGAGTGCGCAGCGAAACAACCGACTGAGCGCAGACTCGTGCGGCGGCGCGCATTTCATGCACACTGAGACAAGTTATCAAGGCTGCCGAACACATCGATCACGGGGCAGCAAAGGCCTGGTGAAAGAAGATGCGCAGCCAGAATTTTGAGGAGCGTGGTGTTCCATGGAACAGGTAATTGTCGCAACGACGATTAACGTATTCATACTCTCTTCGATGTACATCCTGACCGCTGTTGGCTTCGGTCTTGTTTTTAGCATGTTGGGCATACTCAACTTTGCCCATGGCGCGATCTACATGATCGGCGGGTATATCGGCTTCGAACTGTCGGTAAGACTTGGTCTGAATCCCTGGTTGGCCACGCTGTTCTCGGTGCTCGCCATGGGCGGCTTGGGAATGATCCTGGAAAAATGGTTTTTCCGTCCCTTCGTCGGCAACTTCAACAGGACGGTCATGGTGTGCATTGCGATCACGATAGTGGCGCAAACAAGCATCAACATCCTGGAAGGGGGCAAGATACAGTCGCTGCCCACTTTTATTGACGGCATTTTCAAGGCCGGCCCGATTTCGGTCAGTTATCAAAGGCTGGTTACTTTTGCTCTCGGCGTCATTCTCCTCGGCCTGGTATCGTGGTTCGTGACGAAAACAAAATGGGGCAACCAGATGCAGGCAATCGCGCAAAACATGAACGGCGCTTTGCTGCAGGGCATCAAGGTACACCGGATTTCCAGCCTTGCCGTTGCATTGGGCTGCGGACTCGCGGGCCTGGCCGGATGCCTTATGGGGGCTTATCTGCAATTAACGCCTTTCATGGGCGACTCGATGCTGACGAAAGTGCTTATCCTCGTGGTCCTCGCCGGAGTGGGGAGCATAGGCGGCATTTTTGTGACCGGTCTGGTCCTTGGCTGTCTGGACGCCGTGCTGCCGACGTTCATAGCCGGGGCATCGAGCGATGCGATTGCCGTCGTGGTAGTTACCCTTTTGCTGCTCGTACGGCCCCAGGGGTTTTTCGGTCATGAGGATTCGGGCGGCGACAGCCAGGCATCGGCGCCCGGCGCGCCGGCGGCGAGCCGTGCCGGAAAATGGAGCGAGAGCTCGATCTGGATCGGATTCCTTTTGCTGCTGTGTATACTGCCCTTTGCCGTCGACTCTCCCTATGTGCTGCACATTCTCACCCTCACGTTCATTTACACGATCGCCTCGTCAAGTCTCCGGACGATTACCATTTCCGGTCAGTTTCCAATGGCTCACGGCGCGTACATGGGCATCGGCGCATACTGTGCCGGGCTTGCCGCCCGCTGGCTGGGCGTGCCCGCCTGGATCACGATTCCCGGCGCCGGAATAGTGACGATGTTTCTCGGCATCCTTGTCGGTTATCCCTTCGCCCGGCTGAGGGCGCTCTACTATGCCATGGGCAGCCTTTTCTTCGGAATAGGGGTGACACAGATCATTTACGCCTTGGGCTACTGGACGGGAGGTTACTCGGGTCTTTACGGCATCCCGCCCATCTTTGAGGCGAACAAGACAACGTGCTACTATTTCTTCCTTGCGATGGCGGCGGCTTGTCTTCTTGCCCTTCACCGGCTCGAATTCTCGCGGATCGGCGCGAACTTGAAGGCCATCGCTCAGTCTCACCTCGTCGCTTCGAGCGTCGGCATCAATGAGGCTTGGTACCGGATTTTCGTGGTCGGCGCAGGGTGTTTTTTCGTCGGCCTCGCCGGCGCCGGCTATGCCCACTACAACATGGTTATCGGAACTTCCAACTTCGGCCTGATGGGGACAATGTGGTTTATCATCTACACCCTCGTTGGAGGCATAGAAAGTTTCGCCGGACCTGTCATTGGAACCTTTATCCTCTTTCTTATCCCGGAGTTCTTCAGCGATCTCAAAATGTACCAGCCCTTCATCTCCGCGGGGATATTGCTGGTAGTCGTCTATCTGCTGCCGGGCGGCATCGTCAGCCTGCCACGGATCATAAAGAGTCGCCTCGTCCGGAGCAGCAAGGAGAAAGAGGAGAGATCGGCGCTCGCGCCTCATTCCTGAAAGAACGCTCGCCTTATCGTTGTCCCATGCCGCTTGCGCCATATCCTCCTGAAAGGAAGGTATGGCGCAATGTTTATTTTGACAGGAGCGGCGGCGCCGTTAAGGAAATCTCCGGATATGGCGAGAATAGAGAGACAGACCGGTTAGGAGAAGGTATGAGCGTCATGAAAATAGGGCTGCTCGCGTTGCTTTGCGCCGTAGCGGGAATCATTGCGGCTTTTGCATGTCCGCCCGGCGCTTTTGCAGGCAACGGAAAGAATCCGGGGGTGGAGGCGGTGAGAGTGGGCGACGTCGACATTGCGCACCGGGAGTATGGAGAAGGACACAGCGGCATTCCAATCGCGCTTCTCATGGGGTATGGCTGCACCATGGATATCTGGCCCCCGCGGATGCTGGAAGAACTGGCGACCCAATGGCGGGTCATTGTATTCGACAGCAGGGGCATGGGGTTGTCGTCGGACGACGGCAAGGACTTCAGTATCGAGGATCTCGCCGACGACACGGTTGCGTTCCTTCGAAAGATCGGCGTGCAGCGAGCCCATCTGCTCGGATGGTCCATGGGGGGCTTCATCGCCCAGGAAGCCGCCCTCCGCCATCCCGAAAACGTCGCCAGCCTCATTCTCTGCGCCACGTCCTGCAACGGCAGGGCTGCTATCGATGAAAACACGTGGAGGAGCCTCACCGACACGTCGGGGACGATAGAAGAACGCATAGCAAGGATGTTCGGCCTCCTTTTTCCGGCGTCGTGGCTGCGGGAACACCCCGACAGGTCCTCCTACTTCCCGCCCTTCACCGAGCCCGTGAAAGATGTGTCCATCGTGCGCCAGGCAAGGGCGATGAGCCGCTGGACGGGAGCATGCGACCGGCTGCGGGGGGTCGGCCAGCCGACGCTGGCGATTACGGGGACGCACGACGCGGTAATCCCTTCGCGCAATGCTTTCATTCTGGCCGAGAGAATAGCGGGCGCATCGGTTATTCAGTTGAAAGGGGGAGGACACGGCGCGCTGTATCAGCAGCCGGCTAAACTGGGAAGACTGGTATCGGAGTTCTTGAAAGATGAGCAAACCGGAGGCTAAAAATCTTTCACGACTTCCGGATGTTTTTCCGTTTTTGAACTCAGTCCGTGCTCCTGCTTGGCTTTGAATACGCCGAATACGCCGATTATGATGAGTCCGGCGCCCAACATGGTGGGCAAGGCAACCGATTCTCCGAGGAACAGCGAGCCGAGGAACAGGGCCAGCAAAGGGTTGACGTAGGCAAAGGTCATGGCGATGCTGATCGGCAACAGGCGCAGACTGGTCATGTAGGAAGTGAAGGCAACGACGGAGCCGAAGATAACCAGATAGCCCCAGGCAAGGCAGGCCGGCAGGCCCGGGTGGCCGACCTTTTCTCCCAACACTGAAGAGAGGATAAAAAAGCCGAAGAACGCCATAAGGTGCTGGTATCCGGACAGAACGTGGGGCGACAGGTCGATGGGCCTGCGCGACTGCAGCACCGAACCCAGGGCAAAGCAGACGGGTCCGCCGATCAACGCAGGAATTACCAGGAAATGGCTCGACTCCTTCGTGCCCAGAGAGGATGCGCTCAGGACGCCGACGCCGACGAACCCCACGAGGAGCGCGAAGATCAGCGAAAGGGAAGGCCGCTTGCGGTAGAAGAGCAGCTCGATGATAGTTGCCCAGATAGGCGCGGAAGAGGCCATCAGGCAAGAGAATCCGGAGGAAGCGTATTGTTCGGCCCAGAGGATCAGGCCGTGCCCACCCACCCACATGAGATTTCCCGAGATTGCAAGACGGAGCAGCTCCCCTCGGTGGGGTTTCATGCGAAGACCGCGAAGGCGGCCTATCGTCAGGAGGATGATGGCAGCCGCGGGCATGCGCAGCATGGCGAAAAAGAACGGCGGGAAACCATGGGCGCCGCTGACGCCGATCCGCATGGCGCCGTAAGTGGTGCTCCAGAGCACGTAGACCAGGCACAGATGGAATATGCCTTTGCGCGATAAACGACCCTCTTCCGCGTTCATGTCAAACTCGCCTTACGAATAATAACGAGCAGCCGATTGTACCACCCGGATCGGCAGCGGGCCGGGAAAAAGTGGGAACGCAATGATTCAGACGCGGGCAATCATCAGATGCGACAGGCTGCCGGCGCAAAGGCCGTCTTTTCTGTTCCTGAAATACTTCTCGTTTATCTCTTGCGGCCCCTTGTCCTCGGCATGAGTGAAGCCCATCTCCCGCAACTCTTTCGTCAGCCGTTCCGGGTCGAAGAGGGCCTGCAACGGTTCTCCGACGGACGCCACCCGCTTCGCAAAAGCCTCGAAACGTTCGCGTTGGAGAGGCGTGAGGACCTCCGGGGAGATTATGTAGTCGAAAACGACGCCGGTTCCCGCCGGCGAGGCGGCAATCAGCCGCAAGGTGGCCCTTACCGCCTCGGGCATCAGGTATTCGGTCACGCCGAGCCACGAAAAGAAGGTTGGCCTGGCCGCATCGAAGCCCGAACTTCGCAGGCCTTCGTCGAGGGTCTGCCGGTCGAAATCGACAGGTGCGAAGGTAAGATCGGCCGGCAGGGCTATGGACGCTTCTTGGAGAAGCGTCCGTTTCCACGCTTGCGTTGCCGGGTGGTCCACTTCAAAGACGCGGAGCATGCCCCAAGGGTAGGGGTTTCGGTAGGCGAAGGTGTCCAATCCCGCCCCGAGAACGACGTACTGGCCTACGCCGCCTCCGACGGCGAGGGCAAGCTCGTCTTCGGCCCAACGGCTGCGGGCGGCAACGAAAGCTCGCAGGTACGACGCGAACGGCGCCCTTTCCGACCGACTGGGATCGGCCCGCAAGGCCGCCTCAATCTCCTTGCCGAGGATAGGCAGAGCGAGAGGGTCGTCAAGCACCTTCGGATCGTCGAGGAGTTGATGTGCAGCTCGCCGCATCGCAACGCGCTGCGCGGTCAGACTTGGTCGGTCTTCTCTCATGGCGTCTCTTTCAGAAACAACCGGTGGTATTCCGGTTCCTTCAGGTATTTTCTGAGCATTTTGCCGATAGTATCGAATATTTCAATCAAATCGTCGTCGGTCATGCGCGGGAGAATCGTCTCCATCAGCGTATCGTCGGAGAACTTCTGCAAGTAGAATCGTACGGCATTCTCGTCAGTCTTTCTGTCCAGACCGAATGCCACGATGTCGTCGAAAGTCTCTACAAAGCCGTGGGAATGTTTTTGAGGATGGAAAGCATCTTTGCCCTTCATTGCACCTCGCTAATCGCTGTCTCGATGAACTAGGATACTTCGATAGCTCAGACTGGGTCAAGCCCCGGACCCTCCGTCCTTCTACCCCTTTTTAGGCCGGGCCCGTTTCGAGAAGAAACCCGAAAGCGGCTCGCGCGCCATCCCGACTCTGCCCCATCAAATTGAGGGGCCTCATTCTCTTTGGGCTTCTATATCCCACAGAGGTCGGGACCGGATAAGGGGGAGCGTCCCCTGGAAGCGCGTTGCGGGAGCGAGCCGACCGCGGAACAATAGGGCGAAAACGGCCCGGTGAGGGCAAGCCCGCGCGCCCTCGGATGAAGCGCTCAAAATAGATCCCAGATCTCATCCAATGTCCGACAGCCGCCGTGCTCGGCGGCTGTCGGACCTAAGCGCGGGCTTAGTTTTCACCGTGCTAATTCTCTCGGGCGCAACGAGCGGAGCTGAAGCGCTGGAAGGGGATGTCCTCCTTCTCCGGTCCCGACCGGTCATGCGGAAGATGCAGCAGGGGCTGGAGGAGGGAGCGATGGGAGTTTTTTCTTGACTAAGGTTAACTGTGGGTATACGATTCATCTTATGGACTCGGTGAGGGCTGCGATTATCGCGCTATCGACAATTGGCAAGCTAAACCATACCATGCGTGGAAAACCGGCTTTGCGTAAACTGGCAGTACGAATTAGGGTTGAGCGTTGTGTCTGTGTCGTTAGCTGACAGTTGTCATAGATGAAGGTTCGACCCACGGTCTCGTCGCGGCCTGATGTGGCGGTGGGGCCGATAATCGCCCGATGTTGGGAGGAATAGCCTCGGGGAGAAGGTGATCATGGCGGGTAGGTTGGAAGGAAAAGTTGCGATCGTCACCGGCGCCACGTCGGGAATAGGCGAGGCCATTGCCTATCGGTTTGCGAAAGAAGGCGCGAAAGTCGTTCTTGCGGCGCGAAGGGAAACCCTCGGCAGGCAAAATGCGCAAAGGATAATCGACGAAGGCAGCGATGCGCTCTTCGTGAAAACGGACGTCACAAAAAGAGAGGACGTCAAGCGAATGGTCGCTGCCGCACTGGCGGGATACGGGCGTGTTGACATTTTGGTGAACAACGCCGGCATACTCATGCCGAAGAGATTCGAGCAGTGCACTCCTGAAGACTGGTTGGAAATCATGACGGTGGACGGGTTGGGATGCTTGCACTGCCTGTGGGAAGTTCTTCCCATCATGAAAGACCAAAGAAGCGGGTGCATCATCAACATGAGCTCCAGATCGGCTACGAGACCGTCCGAGATCACGCCCTTTTATTGCTTTGTCAAAGCGGGTATGGAACACCTGACGAGATGCTTGAATAACGAGTATGTGCCCTACGGCATTCGCTGCAACTCCTTGTCTCCGGGCCTCACCTACAGCGAAATGACCAAAGACGACCCGATCTTTTACGGGATTGTAGAAAAAGCTCCCATGAAGAGATACGCCATGCCGGAAGAAATCGCCGGCTCCGCCGTATTCCTGGCCTCGGACGACGCCTCCTACATTTCGGGCGCTGCCCTCAACGTCGACGGGGGGATGATATAGGATGGGCGGAAAAAGCGTGGAGAGGCATCTCTGCACCCTTGGCAAAGAGATCGGGGGCGCCGACGAGAAGAGAAACAGGAAAAGGACTCTGACTTTGATAAAGGCGAGGAAGCTATGAACGATCGGATAGACGGCCCTGAGGAAAAGAGAAAATCCGTCCTGGCGGAGATCTCCGAGAGGATAAAACAGACGCGGCTCCAACAGGGATTGAGCATGGCGGCCCTGGCGAAGAAGGCCGGCTTTACCAAGAGCTATGTTTCCCAGATAGAGAGCCTTAAACGGGAGCCGACCATCGGCACCCTCGTGACCATCGCCCATGCCCTCGGCGTAAGCATCTTCTCCATCATAGGCGGTGAAAAACTTCCCGAAGAGGAAGAAGCTCCATCTATCGTGAGGGCGGCCGATCGCAGGACCGTTTTTATCCCCTCGGCCGCTGCCGACACCGTGTACGAATCGATCAATTACCGGAAGAAAGATCGAACAATGGATGCCTATATTCTCACTCCCGCCTCCGAATTTGCCGACAAGCCCATGGCCCACGAAGGGCAGGAACTGCTCTTCGTGCTGGAGGGAAGAGAGGAAATCGCCTACAACGGCAAGAGCTATATTCTCGAACAAGGCGATTGCTGTTGCTATGATGCGTCGACGCCCCACTACGGCAGAAGCATTGGGGAGAAGCAGTCGAAGATACTCGTTGTTTTTACCATGAAGGGAGAACGGTGAAGCGCCCCCACGCCTTTTCTTGACTTTGGTTAACGCAAAGTGTACCATCAATTATTGAACGGAAGTATTGGAGCGTTACGGCAACTAAGCGTAAAATGACAGAAAAATAGCATCATGGTTGTTTTTCTACCGAGAATCAACACTCGCGTTGTGGTTATAGGGTTAGCGAATAGTTTACTAAGCGCCGAGGAGATAGGTACGAAGAAAGCAGTCGCAATGAGAACCAGACAAGGAGGAGAGCGCCATGGCGAAAATTCCGAAAACGTGTAAGGCGGCAGTTTTGGAGGAGTACAATAAACCGGTGCAAATCAGGGAGGTGGCGATCCCTGAAGTCGAGCCGAGGGGCATTCTGGTCAAGGTGGAGATGGCGGGCATTTGCGGCACGGACATCCATCAGTCTCACGGAACGCTGACTATCAAGCCGCCTCTGCCCAACATTCAGGGTCACGAGACCATCGGCCGGATCGTGAAGTTGGGCGAGGGCCGCGTCATGGACATCGCCGGAGAGCCGCTCAAAATTGGCGACCGGATCATGTGGGCCCATGCGGATTGCGGGGAGTGCTACTGGTGCGAAGTCGCGAGGGAGCAGGTACACTGCGCGAAGCGGCAGGGCTATGGTTTCGCGCCTCCCGTCGCGCTGAGAGGCGGCTTTGCCGAATACGAGTACGTAACCCCGCTGACGAAGGTCGTGAAGGTCCCCGAAGAACTGACCGAGGAAGAGGCGGTCGGCGTGGGCTGCGCTTTCAGGAGCGTCGTGGCGGGCTATGAAAGGCTTGGAGGCGTCCGCTTCCAGGAGAACGTCGTGATCCAGGGCGCAGGCCCCATCGGCCTTTACTCCTGCCTCATGGCGGCAGAAGGCGGCGCAGCGAAAGTCATCGTAGTGGGGGCGCCCGCCAACAGGTTGGAGCTCGCGAAGAAGTGGGGCGCCGCCGAGGTGATCAATCTCGACGAGGTGAAAGACTCGTCCGCAAGAAAGGAAAAGGTTCTTGCCTTGACGAACGGCAGGGGACCGGAGCTTGTCGTGGAAGGCTCCGGAGTTCCCGCCGCCTTCAACGAAGGACTCGACATGATCCAAAAAGGGGGTCGCTACCTCGTTCTCGGCCAAAGCTCGGCAACGACGATTCCCGTGGCGCCCGGCATCATCACCGGGAAGGGCCTTACCCTCATAGGCAGCGTCTCGGCTGCGGCCCAGCATTTCTATCGGGCCCTCCAGTTCATCGAGAACAGGCGGACCAAGTATCCTTTTGCGGACATCGTCAGTCACAAATACAAACTGGAGCAGATCAACGAGGCTTTCGCCGACATGCAGTCGGGGAAGGCGGTCAAACCGGTCATCGACAACAGAGGTCGGTAGAAACTGCATCTCAACATAAGGAGGACAAAAGATCATGGGAACCTTCATTCACAAACCGAACAGAGTGCTCGAAGCGTTGAAAAGGAACGAGGTCCCTCTCGGCATGCAGATGTACAGCCACGACCCCGACCTCATCGAGATTGTCGGCTATGCCGGGTTCGACTACGTGAAAATCGACATGGAGCACTCACGGGTGAACCCCGAGACCATGGTGAACCTCATCAGGTGCGCCGAGGCCTCCGGCCTTACCCCGCTCGTCAGGGTAGGGGAGAACAACCCGCTGCTCATCAGGTCCTGCGTTGAATCGGGCGCCAAGGGGGTAGTGGTGCCGCATATCAAGACCGCCGAAGAAGCGCGAAAGGCGCTCGACTCTCTGCGCTATCCTCCGGAAGGGAAGTGCGGGATGTGCCCGGCTGTCCGGGGTTCCTATTACTCGCAGGAAGCCTGGGAAGAGTACATGGCCTACTCGAACGAGAACGTCATGTTCATTCCGCTCATAGAGGACGTAGAGGGCGTGGACAATGCCGAGGAAATCTTGTCGCTTCTCAAACCGGGTACCGACGCGGTCGGTCTCGGCCTCGGGGACATCGCCAATTCGCTCCTTGCGAAAAAAGGTGAGAAAGTTCAGTGGCAGCACCCCTACCTCGCAGAGGCGGGAGCGAAGGTGATGGGCCTCGCAAAAAAAATGAATATACCCGTGATGGGCATGGCGTGGCCCAAGGCCGACTTCGCCAGCGCAAAGGCGGTCATCGCCGGCGGCACGAAGATCCTGCTCTTCTTCCCCGATACCCATTTCTGGGCGGAGATGTGTCGAAACATCATCAAGGAGATGAGAGGATAAAAGACGGACCAGTGAAAAGGGCCGCCCGTCGATGCTCGCGGCGGGCGGCCCATCTTAACTTGCGCGGGTTGCTTCGAGCCCCAAGATAAGGAGTAGACCCATGAAGCTCTATATTCTCGATGCGGGGCGCGTCTTTATCCCCGACATGAACCACTTCACGCCGGAGCGGAATATCGGCGTTCCCGTCACCATACCTCTTTCCATGGCGCTCATCGATCATCCGAAGGGACTGGTGGTCTTCGACACCGGCCTGAATCTGGACACTGTTCCGGACTTCATGAAGAAGGACATCAGCAGCGTGCCCGAGCAGCGCATCGACCGGCAGATGGTCCGGCTCGGCTACAGGCCGGAAGAGGTGAAGTACGTCATTCTTTCCCATATGCACGTCGATCACGTGGGAGGCATGGTTCTGTTCCCCCACGCAACCTTCATCGTGCGCAAAGAGGAACTTCGGATGGCGTGGTGGCCGGAGACCTACGAAGGGGGCTACTCTTTTGTTGACTATAAGGACACGAGGGGCTACAAATACATCCAGCCCAGGGACGAAGAGGAGGTCGACGTTTTCTTCGACAGGTCACTTATTCTCGTCGACACGAGAGGCCATTCGCGGGGCCATCAATCGCTGATCGTCGATCTTCCGAAGTCGGGCCGCATGGTTCTGGCGGGCGATGCCGTGCAGGTGGGCGAGAATTTGACCAAGGGGTATTTGCCGGGCATTTGCTGGAACAGCGAAATGGCGGTGAGGTCCATCGAGAAGCTGCAGCACATGGAGCGGGAGGGCATGCAAATCATCCTGGGACACGACCTCGCGTCCTTCGAGCGCCTGAAGATCGCGCCGGAATACTACGAATGACCGTAATCCGGCAATTCATTCATTATCGCTTCCTGGGCGGAAGTTCCTGAAGGTCAAGTACCGGGAACAAGGGCGGTTATCGCCCGTCATGCGGCAAAAAGACCCCACCTATGCCCCTTCCTCCCGCCTAACATCCCCGTCATGTCGTCGCCCGTTTCCCCTGCCGCGAGAGTGGGCGTCGCCCCTCACCCTTTAGGCCCTCTACGCGGGCCAAAGGTCTCCTCCCGCTCAGAGTTCGTAACTGCACGAGCTTCTTCGTCTTATGGCAAGCGTCCCCGGAAGCATAGCAACGTATGCTTCGCTCATCGAACAAACGTCCGGTTCCGCTCGGACGCCTCATTGAGAAAGAGATGTTTTTAGTGGAAAAAGGGCGGCGAAATATCGTAGCATACTACGTATCTGAATAGAACCTAAGTTCTATTGATGGAACCTGAAGCCTGGCTCGCGCGTGATGGCAAAGGCGGTTGAGCGGGCTGAGACTTCGGCGCATGCGTCGAGGCCG
This sequence comes from uncultured delta proteobacterium, assembly GCA_963816715.1. Lineage (GTDB taxonomy): Bacteria > Desulfobacterota > Syntrophorhabdia > Syntrophorhabdales > WCHB1-27 > BOG-1155. The sequence goes on along the minus strand of CAWFMJ010000033.1, from coordinate 54,027 downwards.
TGAACCGAAAGGGCGAGTATCTGAACGACCGCGACTGGACCGAGAGGCTTTTCAGGACTTGCTGGCGAGAGGAAGACGAAATCAAAGGAAATGAGTAGGAGCTGAAGGAGGTGGTTTTCAAGGGTTGCGTGTGGCGGTTGTAGGTGGGCCGAGGTGGAAAAACGTTTTAGATGGGTGGAATGAGCTGCATTAAACAAAAAGAAACAGGGGGCAAAATGAAGAGACTGTTAGCAGTCGGTATTTGCATCGGTTTGGTTCTTGTGTTTATGGTCGGCCTGTGCACAGCGGCGCAGGCCCAGGCCCAGGCGAAAACGCTCAAAATCGGTTCTCTCAAGGCTTTGACGGGTTTTTATTCCTTCTACGACGGCGCCGACGCGATGGATATCAGAAATGTGGCCAAAATGATCAACGACAAGGGCGGCCTCACCATCAGGGGCGAGAAATACAACCTCGAAATCGTTGAAGAAGACATCAAGAGCACCCTTGAAGGCACCACCGCCGCCGCAACGAAGCTGGCCTTCGACAAAAAGGTCAAATTTGTGGTGGGTCCGGCCGGCTGGTTCGGTCCGGCTGCCGGCTCAGTCTTCAACCCCAATAAGGTTCTGTACGTTCTGGAGTTCTCTACCGGTCAACCTGGCGAATTGGGTCCTTACGGCTTCATGGGCGGCATCAGCAGCATAACCGACGCCATGCTTATTCTCGGCGCGGCGAAGAAAGAATATCCGAATGCGAAGAAGCTCGTCTGCGTCACATCGGATGACGGCTCCGTGCCCTATTTGATGAAGGGCGTAAAGAAAGTGCTCGCCCGCGATGGATACGTCATGGCCGGCGACGTGATCACCTATTCCAACGAGCTGCAAGATATGAGCCCTATCGCGGCAAAGCTGAATACGGCATCGAAGGACGCGGATGCGATATTCAGCATCAACATGGTCGGTCCTGCTTTCGCCAACACTCTCAAAGGCGTGCGGGAGTTGGGCAACACCAAGCCCTGGATAGGAGCGACGGTTATCGAGGGCCCGGACCTGATTACCATCGCGGGCAAGCCGGCGGTTACGAACGTCATCACGTTGATCAACAAGGCGAACGCGCCGGGCAATCCGCCTATATTTGACCAGGTGTACAACCTGAGGACGGGACCGAAGCAGATGTACACGGCTTTCGGCCCCAGCGCCCTCATCTCCCTCATCAGCGTGATCAAAGCGGCCGACAGCGTCGATCCGGACGCAGTAAAAGCAAAATGGGAGAAGATGGATACCGTTGACAGCCTCTACGGCAAGGCAATCGTCAGCGGAGACGAAAGCTACGGGATCAAGCATCACGCCCTGGGCGTTGCCACCGCCTACCAGAAAGGGATGAACGGCGAGGTGACGTTCAAGGGATGGGTGCCCGCTGCCCCGATCCCCTAACGGGCCGGGGTCCATCTGACCACACAGTACACCCTTGGGCGGGGGTTGCCCCCCGCCCTCTATCTTATTCAGGTGAGAACGAATGCGAGCAGATGGAGGAGAGAACAAGGAGCAGAGTAAACGAGCAGGGAGGGAATAATGGCAGAAACAGAGTATGGAAAGTATTTCGTGACGGAAGACCTCATGCCGGAGCCGCCCGGGCAGTGGGTGAAGGCCATGAAGGATCAGGAAAAAGAAGGGAAGATACTCGACAGGACCATGTTGCTGGGCATCATGAATTCAATAGTTCCCGGCTGTTCGCTTTTTGCGGGTTGCGAGATACTCTGGGGGCTGCCCGGCGGGAAACCCGTGGAGATTGAAATCCCCCACGTCCACGATTTTGACGAAGTCATAGGCTTTGCCGGCACGAACAGGAATTACCCCCGTGAGCTGGGCGGGGAGCTCGAATTCCTCATGGGAGGAGAGAGGCATACCGTGACCAAGACGTCCCTTATTTTCGTACCCAAAGGGGTAAACCACTGCCCCATTCTGATCAAGAGGATCGATACGCCCATTTTCATGTTTGAAGCGGCGAACGACCCCGAGTACAAGAAGGTGTTCTGAGAGCGCTCGAGCCGCTATTCGTTTTTTCACAGCCCACAGGCCCCTTCAGACAGTTCGGCGCCCAAGCGGCATTCTCGAAGCGCAAGGCCGCCGGCTCCCCTTTTGCGCGCTCTTTTGCACCTCTGCCACCCCTTGACACCCTTTGGGCGCGCGATTACATTAGCTTTGGGTTATGAGTATATGCTCTAATCTGCTCCGGCAAGGTTGCGGCGAAGGCTGGAGCTAGGTTTCCCTGAGAAAGGAAGTGACTAAGATGAAAAAAGCATTGGTTGCATTGACGGCGGTGTTCATGATGCTTGGTTTATCCGCCCTTGGCTTCGCGTACGATGAGAACACGGCAGGCGTAACCGGAATGGACCGTAATGCGGGCCTGCAGGGTCAGGCATGCGGACCGGGCGGCGTCTATACGGGGCAGGTTGTCTGGACGGACCCGGCTACTCAGAGACTAATGGTGAGCGGCAATGACGGCAGCAAGATCTTCGACGTGTCGCAAGCGGGGATGAGCAGCATGCCTCAGCTTAATCAATTCGTTACCGTGGCGTACAGCGAGGTGAATGGGTATAGGATCGCTTCTTCGGTGGGTTCCGACACGACGCAGGTCGCCTTCAATTATGAGGGGTATGCCTACGACGGTCCTTACTGATAAGCCGAATCGATAGGAGTTCGTCGACGAGCGGCCGCCTGTCGCGGAGCCCATCCTTCCTCAGGGATTCCGCGGAGGCGGTCGTTTTTTTACCGTTTTTTGGGAGAACTGCTTCCCGTCTGTGGGGAGCCGCCGGATCATCTGACCGTCCGTCAAGCTCAGTTTTTCAACACAAATTTAAGCACGCGACGGCAGGCCCGGCAACGGGGAGGCGTGCACCTCGTTCGTCCGTTCGCAACCTTACGCATTGTCTTTTGTTGCGTCGTCCGCAACTTAAAGTATTTCCGAGGGCACGCGATAAATCTGGACAGTGAGAATTTTGCTCCGGGCTTTTGTTTGCATGAATAGACATGTTCTGCAGAGATATGTTTAGAACCAGATGTGCTCCTTTTGGAAAGAGCGCTTCAACCCTCGGCGGCGCCTTTCCGAAGCGTCCCCCGTGATTCTCATCTTTTTCTTGAAGAAAGCCGGACTTCCGACAGTTGCGGCCAGCATCAACGAAGGCCGCAATGGAGCAGGCGAACGGTTTGTTGTCGAAGATTGAGCAGCTCAGTGAGGCGGCCCCTAGCCGCAAAAACTACACCAGGGAGGCAACTGCATGAATCTCGGAAACATGAAAATCGGTACGAAGCTGGGCGCCGGTTTTGGCATTCTCGTGGCGCTGTTGGCAGTGCTCGCTATTTTCGGCATTACGACGATGAAGTCGATCAGCGGCAGGCTGGACGTGATCGTCAATCAGGGGAACGAGAAAGTCAGACTTGCAGAGCGAATAAACAAAGCCATAGACGATGTTTTGTTAAGCGTCGCGGCCCTTTCCGCGTCGCACTACGACCCGGTCCTGCAGAACGCAAAGGATGATCTGCCCAAGGCCAGAGGGGTGTTGAAAAGTTCCATGGAAGCGTTGGCGAAGTTGGACGAGTCCGCCCGTGGAAAGGAGCTGATGGAAAAGGGGAAGAGCGATCTTGCGGCCGGCCGGACGATAAACGATCATCTTACGCAACTCATCCAGGCGGGCAACAAGAAAGAGGCGGCAGAACTCTTCTTCCGCGAATCGAGACCGGCGTCCATGAAGGTTCAGGAGTCGTTTGCCCAACTGGCCAAGTACCAGGAGGAAGAGACGGCAAAGATGTACAGGGAGGCGATCTCGGCATATGCCTGGACCCGCAACCTCCTCATCCTGGTCGGAATCGTCGCGTTGCTCATAGCCGGCGCCACCGCCGTGTTGATCACGAGGAGCATCCGCGGACCCCTGGACAAGTTGATCGTCGCCACGAAGAGGCTGGCAGCGGGAGACGTGGATATAACCCTCGATCTGACGGGCCGCGACGAAATAGGCATGTTGGCGGATGCTTTTCGGGATATGGTCCAAAACACCCGGTCGTCTGCTCTGGCAGTGGCGAACGTTGCCCAGGGGAACCTCGAAGTGGAAATAGAAATGCGCTCGGACGAAGACGTCTTGGGGCAGAGTATGAACCTCTTGCGCGAGAACCTTTTGAAGGTAATAAAGGAGATCGCGTCCCTCGCGGAGGCAATCCGGGAGGGCAGGCTCAAAGCCAGAGGCGACGCATCGGTCTTCGAGGGCGACTGGGCAAAGCTCGTCGGGGGCATCAACGAGCTGATCGACGCCTTCGCGAAGCCTATCGAGATGACCGCCTCATACATAGACTCCATTTCTAAGGGCGATGTTCCCCAGAAGATCGCGGATAACTACAAGGGCGACTTCAATGAGATCAAGAACAACGTGAACGCGCTGATTGACGCCATGAACGAAGTCGCGTCCGTTGCAGGACGGATCGCCGCGGGCGATCTCACGGTGACGGTGAAGGAGCGTTCGGGCGGGGACAGGCTCATGCAGGCGTTGGCAACAATGGTTCAGGGCCTTACGGACACGATGGGGAATATCGGGGAGGCAACCAACCAGGTCGCGAGCGGCAGCGAGCAGATGAGCTCCACGGCCGAGCAGATATCGCAAGGCGCGACGGAGCAGGCTTCGGCTGCCGAAGAAGCCTCTTCTTCCATAGAGGAGATGGCCTCTACCATCAAGCAGAACAGCGATAATGCGCTACAGACGGAGAAGATCGCGCTGAAATCCGCACAAGACGCCATATCCAGCGGAAAGGCGGTCCATGAGACCGTCTCCGCGATGCGGGACATAGCGGGCAAGATATCGATCATCGAGGAGATTGCTCGACAGACCAATCTCCTGGCCCTCAACGCGGCTATTGAGGCAGCCCGCGCAGGCGAGCACGGCAAGGGCTTTGCGGTCGTGGCTTCCGAGGTGCGCAAGCTGGCGGAGCGGAGCCAGACAGCGGCGGGCGAGATAAGCAAACTGTCGGCATCGAGCGTGGAGGTAGCGGAGAAGGCCGGGGAACTGCTTGAAAAACTGGTCCCCGACATCAAGAAGACGGCTGAATTGGTGCAGGAGATCAGTGCTGCAAGCGCAGAGCAGAGCGCGGGAGCCGACCAGGTCAACAAAGCGATCCAACAGCTCGATCAGGTGATCCAGCAGAATGCGGGGGCAGCCGAGCAAATGTCCTCCATGACCGAAGAGTTTACTTCCCAGGCGGAGCAACTCCAGGGCTCAATCGCGTTCTTCAAGCTGAAGAGCGAAGTGGAAAAGAAAACGACTGCCAAGGCGCGAAAAGTGTCCGGGCCGACTCTAAAGACAAAGTCGGCGGTAAAGCCGGCCGAGGGGTTTTCGGTGGCGATGGACGCGACCGATCGGGAATTCGAGCGCTTTTAACGCAAATAAGGGTACAGCGAGTATCCAGCGGACATCGATACTTGGCGGCCCCACGGCCTCGGCACATGCCGAGGCCGTGGGGCCGCCAAGTATGAGTGAGACTGAGAACTTTCCCGGCCCGTTGTTCGCGGTCGACCACGACCCTCCGTAGCTCCCGAATTTGGTGGATTTTCTTGGTGATATGACGGAGAATAGGTAACACGACCGAAAGCGAGGGCACACGAAGCGCTGAGCGGAGAGGCTCCAAACGATAATGGTTGGGGGGACACCCCTCCGAAGAACAAAGGGCGAGAGGAGTGTCCCCCTTCCAGGTTTACCGAGGGGGTGCTGAACCCCAACCCAGCAAAAGGGAAAGGAAGTTTGCTTTTAGAATGTTTGCCGAGAAAATCACGGACTACTACCGCGAGCTCATAGAAAAAGGAAAGCGCGACGACCCCTTGGCCAGGCTGGTCTATTTCTCGGAAAAGGAGAACGATGTCAAAGCGGAGGAGCTGACTGACCCCATCGGCGACGTTCGTTGCCAGCGTTGCGCTAACGGAAGGCTCATCCATCGTTACGCCGACCGGGTCCTGCTGCTGCTTACCGACCGCTGCGCGGCCCATTGCCGGTTCTGCTGCCGACGGGGGAGATTGAGCACGTGCGACTCGGACATCACGGCGGCCGAGCTCGACGAGACGCTCCGGTACATCGCCGGGCGCAAAGAGGTCAGGGAAGTTATACTTTCGGGCGGCGATCCGCTTTCATTGGCCGACAACCGTTTGTTGGAGATTATGAGCGCCCTGAGGACGACGGGGGTCCGCTCTATCCGTTTGCACACCAGATACCCTGTGTACGATCCATCCAGGTGCGCCGGCTTCGGAGAAGTGGCAGCGCAACTGGACGCCATTGTCGTCCACGTTGCTCATCGCCGGGAAATTACGCCGGAATTTCTTGAGGCAGCAAGGGCCTTGCGCCCGGCAAAGTTTCTCCTGAACCAATGTGTGTTGTTGAAGGGCGTCAACGATTCGGTAGAGGAGCTTGTCGGACTGTTTTCTTCTCTCGGGGCCGCCGGCATTCTCCCTTATTATCTCCACTATCCCGATCTGGCCGCCGGCATCTCCCATTTCCGGATTCCCGTCAATGAGGCAATCCGGCTGGTTCGGGCGCTGCAGGGCAGGCTTCCGGGGTATCTCATCCCCAGGTTGGCGCTCGACATCCCGGGTGGAAAAGGCAAAGTCCTGCTCCCCGTCAACGCGCTGCAGCCGAAGGGAGATTCCGATTTTCTGGTCAAGTCTCCTCTCACCGACGAGATGGTGGAATACAAGTGGACGCCGTGAAGGCGCTTTCACCGCACCCTGCATACGCTCGCTTCGCTCCCGGTCGGACGGTTGGCTCTGTCAGACTCAATATGTTATGGTACTGAAGCTGTGGCCGCGCGCTCTTTCCCCTTGAGTCCGGGCGAAGAGCATGACAGTGTCTCGACGCCGGTTGCAGACCGGCGGCAACGGCTTGTGACGCGATAAAGGTGGAGGGGAACCTGTTGAAAGTATGGAGAAGGAATGCGTCGGCCGCCCTGCTGCTCGCGTTTGTCGTCGTTTTTTGGGCCGCCTCCGTGCTTCTTGCCCAGGAGGGGGGAGACGGCCCACCGGGCGGCGGCCCGGGCTTTGGCATGGAAAGGTCGATTTCAGCGGAGTATGACAAAGCCTCTTTTGACGTTTCCCGGGAGCGGTTGCCTCGCGCCTACGGCGGCCATAACATTGAGACGACGTACAACGCGATCCAAAGCGTCGCGACAAGAGCGGCGGCCGGAGTTGCCGTCGACGGGCCGCCTCTGTCATGGACCTATGCATTTCAGGCTATGCCGGGGGAGATTCTCTATAACAAACACGAGCGGACAATGCGGGTCCAATTCCCCTTGTGGAAGATACTGGAGAATGGAACAGTCGACGAGACAAAGAACGGTCTGAGGATCGCCTATGTTCCGCAGGTGGATAACGCCCTTTCCTATACCGACGGCGACGGCAGGAAAGTCGAGATTGAAGAGGTCAAGTTCCGGGAGTACACGATTGTTTTTGACAACCTCGACGATTTCCCTATCGAAAAGGGCCCGCTTCTCAATGCGGGACAGACAAAAAATGCCTCCCTCAGCAGTCTGGACGAACAATTGAGAAGGGGAACCATCGTTGTCAAAATCGCGGCGCCGAAGGAAGAAGCGAAGGGACTTCGGCTGAATGTCAGGCTGCTCGCCGTCTGTACGCTCACCCGGCCCTATGCAACGACTGAAACGGTGCACATCGCGGGCACGCCCGAGAAGCCTCGGGAGTATATTGCGCAGCACCATTATCTGCACGTTCGGCTCCTGGAGCTCTGGTGTTATGATGCCTTCAGCGGCAAGGTCGCGGCGAAGATAACCCCAACGAAAAAGGGCGATGAAAGCCCTTAGAGCTCTTCATCGCAACGCCCTCCCTTAATTTATTCTCTCTTTTATCCGATAAATAAAGGAATCGCTCCTCTGCTCGTGCATCGACCGCCCTCGGGCCCTTGAAGTGATGATGAAAACAACGCGAGACGCCATTTCAACGATCGAGGAAGACAGAGCACGAGAGGGCCCCGGCGACCCGGGCATCGATGACCTCGTGCTCCATGAACGCGTGGCGCTCATCTACCGCCTTATGGCCCCCACGGTCGTAGCCTTCATTGTCCCGGTACTCTTCTTCTGGCGGCAAGCCCATCGCGTTTATCCTGTAAGATCAAACGAATGGCTCATTGCCATCCTCGTAACGATGGTTGCGCGGTTCTTCCTTATCCGTTTGTATGGGAGATCGAAAACGGCTTCCAACGGAGCGCGTTTTTGGGGCAGGATATTCTTCGCGGGAACGTTTGTTTATGGACTTCTCTGGGGCTATGCCGGCAGCTTCCTTTTTCCCGTCGATCATCCCGAGCTTCAACTTCTCGCAGCGACGGTGATCCTGGGCGTGGGCGCAGTCGGTCTTTCAACGCTGGGGACGGTTCGTCCCATGTTCGTCTCGTTTGTTCTTCCCGCCGTTTTGCCCTTTGCCGTTCGTTTGATTTGCCTCGGATCCTTCGATTATGCATTGGTCGGATTTGCGACATTGATCTTTATGGGGATCATTGTGGTTAATTCGGGCCGGATCTCGAAGATTGTCATCGAGAACATGTCGTCCAGGCTGAAGCAAGAATCCATGGCGGCCGAGATCAAAAGGGCAAACGAGCTTCTGTTGAATGAGGCGGCCGAACGGAAGCAGGCCGAGCAGGCGCTCCGGGAAAACGAGCTCAAGTACAGGCGAATCTTCGAATCTCTCGAGGACCTCTACTACCAAACTGACGAACAAGGCATCATTCGGATCCTCTCGCCCTCGCTTCAGTGGATCGGCGGCTGGACCCCGGAGGAGTTGATTGGAAGACCGGTCACGGACGTCTACAACGACCTGTCGGACCGCGAATCCTTGCTTGCGCTTTTGAAGGAAAAGCGGTATGTGAAGGATTATGAAGTCCTCCTGAAAAGGAAGGACGGCAGCGTCGTTCCCATGTCCGTCGGCGCGCAGCTCCTCTTCGACGAAGGGGGGCGTTTCGCGGGAGTCGCGGGCGTTCTTCGCGATATCAGCAAGCGCAAGGAAGTAGAGGCGAAAATCCGCCAGACGAACCTCCAGCTCGCCGAGGCAACCGCCCGGGCGGAAGCCGCGAGCCTTGCGAAGAGCGAATTTCTCGCCAATATGAGCCATGAGATCAGGACGCCGCTCAACGGCGTGCTCGGCATGACGGGACTGCTCCTCGATACGGACCTCAACGACGATCAGCGCGAGTACGCTGAGATTGTCCGAAAAAGCGGCGAGGCGCTGCTGTCGCTGATCAACGGCATTCTCGACTTCTCGAAGATCGAGGCCGGCAAGCTCGACCTCGAGGTTCTCAACTTCGATCTCAGGTCGGCGGTTGAAGATACCGTGGAAATGCTCGCTTTGAAAGCGGAAGAAAAACAGGTTGAGCTCATATGCCTTATCGACGACGGCGTGCCTTCTCGCGTCCGGGGTGATCCGGGACGTTTGCAACAGATCCTTGGAAATCTGGGAAATAACGCCGTCAGGTTCACCCAGGAGGGCGAAGTCGTCGTACACGTCTCGGCGGCGGCAAAAGCCGGCACGCAGGTCGTTCTGCGGTTTGAGGTGCGGGACACAGGCATCGGCATCCCCGCCGATAAACTCGGCATGCTCTTTTCGCCTTTCACGCAAGTGGACAGCTCGACGACGAGGAAGTACGGCGGCACCGGTCTCGGCCTTTCTATCTCGAAGCGACTCGCCCGGATGATGGGGGGAGAGATAGGCGTCGAGAGCCAAGAGGGCGAAGGCTCGACCTTCTGGTTCACTGCGGTCTTTGAGGACTTGCCTGAAGAGGCGCGGGACGCGGCGCCTCAGGCGGGCGTTCTCAAAGGCAAGAAGGTCCTCGTTGTCGATGACCGCCAGACAAACCGCAATTTCCTGGTTTCCCTGCTCCGTTCATGGGAATGCGAAACCGGCGAGGCGGAGGATGGAACAAAGGCCTTTTTCGAGCTGAAAGAGGCGGTTCGGAATCAGGCGCCCTATCAGGTCGCGCTTCTCACGGGGAAAGACGGAGAGACGCTTGGCGCCCGCATCGAAGCCGATCCTGCCCTGAAACCAACGTTCCTCATCCTGATCGCTTCTCTCGGACAACGGGGCGACGGTAGACGGGTCGAGGCTGCCGGCTTTGCCGGTTGGCTCGCCAAGCCGGTTCGGGCCAATCAGCTTCGCGATTTGCTCGCTCTCACCTTCGACCGCGCTTCGCACGACGCGCTTTCTCCCGAAGACAGGCCTTTGACGGCCCATTCGGTTGGGGAGGCCTCAGTTCGCCGTGAGCGGGTCCTCATAGTGGAGGATAATATCACGAACCAGCTTGTGGCGATGAAGCTTCTGGAAAAGCTCGGCTGCCGCTCCGACGTCGCGGCCAATGGTCACGAGGCGCTCACGGCCCTTGCGAGCATTCCCTATGCCCTCATTTTCATGGATTGCCAGATGCCCGAGATGGACGGCTTCGAGGCGACGAAGCGCATACGCCGGGGTGAAGCGGGCCCCGGACGAGCATCGACTCCGGTCATTGCCATGACGGCCCGGGCCATGCAGGGCGACCGGGAGAAGTGTCTGGAAGCGGGGATGAACGACTATCTGAGCAAACCCGTTAATTTGGCTGCTTTGGCGCGCGTTCTCGAACGGTGGACGGGGAGGCCCGAGCCTCCCGCGATCGACGCGGCCGCCTCGGCCGAAACTGGCGTCCCGCCAGACACTTCGGTATTTAACAGGAAGGCTCTTCACGACAATCTCGGGGGCGACGAAGAGCTCGTGAGAGAGATACTCGGGGTCTTTCTCGATGACGCCTCAAGCCGTATCCGGGCCATGAGAGAGAACGTGGCGACCGGCGACGCGACAGGCGCCGGAGAACAGGCCCATGCTTTGAAAGGCGCGGCTGCCAACGTAGGCGGCGAGGCGCTGCGGGCCGTCGCCTTTGAAATGGAAAAGGCAGGCCGGGCTGGAGACATTGACAGGCTCAGGGCAACAATGCCAAAACTCGAAAAACATTTCGAACAATTCAAGCAAATGATCGCCTAAACGGAGGCTCCTGACCGTCTTGCCGTGCTTCACTCCCGACTGATGACTCCTGACTGCCTTTAGATGTTCGGATTCATTTTCGCCACCGCGAAGTCGCGCTGGCCGAGCCGTTCCGCTTTGGTCGGCTTGCCGGAAGCGACGGCTGCCAATTCGGCGAGGAGTCTTTCCCCTGCTGCCTTGACCGTTTCTTTTCCCTGGAGCACTTTGCTCACATCGAGGTCCATGTTGTCCCTCATCCTGAGGAACGTCTCCCTGTTCGCCGTCATCTTGATGACCGGAACGATAGGCGAACCTACCGGGGTTCCTCTGCCGGTGGTGAAGACCACGATTTGCGCGCCCCCGGCGACCATGGCGGTGAGCTGCTCGATGTCGTGGGCCGGCGTGTCCATGAAGACGAGGCCTTTCTTTGTGGGGCGACACGCGCAGGGGACGGCCTCTTCGAGCGGGCCCGCGCCTGCCTTGTAGATGCACCCGAGGGACTTCTCTTCCAACGTCGTAATTCCCCCCTCTTTATTGCCCGGAGAGGGGTTGCTGTCACGGATGTCCTGATCTGCCTCGATGCATCTGTTCTCCCACCACGCTGTTGCGTCGAGCACCTGTTTGCCTATTTCCGGCGTCCGCGCCCTTCTGGCCAGAATATGCTCGGCGCCGATCAGCTCGGGGGTCTCGGAGAGAATCACCGTTCCCCCTTCCCGGCAGAGCGCGTCGGCGGCAGCGCCGAGGGTCGGGTTCGATGCGAGGCCGGAGGTAAAGTCCGACCCGCCACACTCCGTTCCGAGGATCAGCTCGCTCATGGGGATAGACGTCTTCTCGAGCCACGTCGCCTCGCGGAGCATCTCCTTCACCATGCACCTGCCGAGGATCACCGTCTTTCTCGTGCCTCCCACTTCCTGTATGGTCATGGACTCCACGCGCTTGCCCGAGGGCCTGATCCCTTCGGCTACTGTCTCGGCGGAAAGTTCCTCACACCCGTTGCCCACCACGAGGACGGAAGAAACATTGGGGTTGACGCCGAAGCCGACGAGGGTCCGCTTGATCATGACCCGGTCGTCCCCCATCTGCCCGCAGCCCATGATGTTAGGGAGGCAGACGGCGCCCTTGAGGCCTCGCACCATTGCCTGGGCTGCTGCCTGGGAACAGCCGACGCTGGGGATAACCAGCACGTAGTTTCGCGTGCCGACCTGACCGTCCGGTCTCCGATAGCCTTCGAAGTGCATCATGCTCCGCCTCGCGGTCCGCTCGTCACATTCTGAATGTGCACGTGTTCCCCTTTTGCGATTCTTTTCGTGCTCCTGCCGATGCACTCGCCGTATTTGATTATTGGCTCTTCTTCCCTGAGATCGGCGAGGGCGAACTTATGCCCCGCGGGCACATCGGAAATGAGAGTCACGGCGAGGAGACGTCCTTGCGCCTCCAGGGCCACGACGGCGCCTGCGGCAAGAGGGAAGAGGGCGGTGGCGACGTTGTCGGCGGGATGCAGTACGAGGGCTGTTGTTCGGCGTTTCATTCTATCTCCTGTCTCTTCCTTCGAAAATGCGCTCCTTTGTCGGCGCCGGGAGCGATGACCCCCAGTGTCCATGAGGATTCCTTCCTTGTACGCTACGCGCGACGGGTGGAAAGCGAGCTGTTTCTCTTGATTATAGCAGAACCCCCGGGGGACTTAAACAACGATCTTGGAGGCGGCCGTGGGATCGGGAAGGCGGGTGGTTTGAGGTGCGAGCAGCGCTCTTTCAGACCGTCGTGCTTACGGTCGAGTCGCTCGCGGTGCTGCTTGACGAAGTCCCCTTGACGAGGGATAAGAGGGTGTCGGAACTGACGGTGATCAGGTTCATGTTCTCCAGCTTGTTCATGAGGCTCTCCGTACTGGTCGTCGAGCTGGAAGAAGAGCTGCCCGTTGAGGACGTTTGGTTGGCGGCAATGATCTCATTGACCAGGTCGGGACTGGCCTTCCAGATGCTGGCGTTTCCCGCCGAGAGGAGCAGATTGTACATGGAATCCGATGAGGTCGACCCTGAAGAGCCGGTGAGGGCGCTGTAAAGAGAGCTGCTCGAGTCCCGAGGAAGAGCCGCTCAGGAGACTGACGATGTCGGCAGTCGTGCTCGAAGAGGTTGAACTCGAGCTGGTCGACGAAGTCGTACCGGATGAGCTCAGGCTGCTGAGAAGAGACGAAACAAGAGAGCTGCTGAGACTGCTGACGCTGGACATGGGTCTTTTTCCTCCTCTGAGCCTGTTATCGGCAGGGCGGAAGATTACTTAAGGGCCGGTGGGATTTTTTTTGAAAAAAAGCGATTTCTTTTTGCCGGGATGTCCGGGGCCTCACACCCTTTGGATCAGATAGAGCGTTGTGGGAAGGCCAATCGTCTTTCCGGCGGCGATGGTAAGCTCGTCAAGCAGCAGACCATGGCGTGGCGGCCCCAAGGCATCATTGTAAGCGGAAAGGGAGGTGAGAACAAGAAAAATTGCTGCTATTCTCCGTGACCTTTGAGTTAAACTTGCTATGTTTGCTTATGTCCGAAGAAAAGCGCTATCCTGACGAGGCCGGGTCGCTCCGGCGCAATCCGAACCTGCTGCGGTTTCTTAGCTCCCGCGCGTCCTTCACCGTCGCCTATCAGATGCTGTCGGTCGCCGTGGGCTGGCAGGCATACGCCCTGACCGGCAGCCCCTTCTTCCTGGGTCTGGTCGGGCTTGCGCAGTTTTTGCCCCAGTTCCTCCTTACCCTTGTGGTCGGCCACGTGGCGGACCGATACAACCGCCTGACAATCCTCCTCGTCTGCCTGTTCGTCGAGGCCGCCGGATGCATTGCCCTCGCAATAGAGACCTATTCAGGAACCATAGGCAAGGAAGCTATTCTTGCCATTGTCTTTGTCCTCGGCGCCGCGCGTTCTTTCCAGATGCCCACATCGCAGGCGCTGCTGCCCGCCCTGGCGAGGGAGAGTTTCTTCCCGCAGGCGGTCGCCTGGTCGTCGTCTCTCACGCAGACGGCCTCGATCATCGGACCCGCCCTCGGCGGACTCCTCTACGCCGCGGACGTCGCCCTCGTCTATTCGATCGTCGGCGCTCTTTTTCTCGCTTCGGCCCTTGTTCTGTTCCGTCTGCCGGTAGAACGGAAGATCGCCAAACCGGAGGCGACCAGTCTGGAATCGGTGTTTGCCGGCGTTGCCTTCATTCGGCGTCGCCCTGCGGTTTTCGGCGCCATCTCCCTCGACCTTTTTGCCGTCCTCCTCGGCGGCGCCACGGCCCTGTTGCCCGTCTACGCGCGCGAGATTCTCGCCGTCGGACCGGCCGGGCTCGGCGCTTTGCGGGCTGCGCCCGCCGTGGGCGCATTGCTCATGTCCCTCTTTCTCGCCCGTTTTCCCCTAAAGGGGCGCATGGGCAGGAGCATGTTCCTCGCTGTCGTGGTTTTCGGTCTCGGCACTATCGTCTTTGCCCTTTCTTCCAGCGTCGCGCTGTCCCTCGCTGCGCTCTTCGTTTTGGGCGGGGCCGATGTGGTGAGCGTCGTCATTCGGCAGACCCTGGTCCAGACAGAAACGCCCGATGACATGAGGGGCAGGGTGAGCGCCGTCAATTCGATGTTTGTCGGGACATCGAACCAGTTGGGCGAGTTCGAGTCGGGCGTCACCGCAACGTGGTTCGGAACGGTCCCGGCCGTGCTGATAGGCGGCATCGGCACGATCGTCGTGGCGGCGCTTTGGGCCAAACTCTTTCCCGCCCTGGCCCGCTTTGACCGCCCCTATTCCAACAAAGGCGAAATCGTAGAGGCTATCGAAAAGACGCCCGGCGGATAATTTGTCGGCAAGTTCTTACGCTGTCAATCGATGAAGTCATTCTGACAAAGTTCTTCGATTTTGTTTCCAGCGGCGTTCTATAGAACGTAAACTAACGTTTGCTGACTTCGCAAAAGAACAAACCCCCGGACCTCCGGCGATCCCAAAAAAAATTTGTATCAGGATTGTTGTAAAATATTGTATAATTTAACCGATAAACCTTGCATGGGCTGCGCTTGAAAGGAAGTGTGCCGCATGGCAGGCGAAATCAGACAAGAAGCTTCCCGTTTTTCTCCGCTTATCAAAGCCGGACGCGTCGAATCACGAAAAAAAATAAGATCAGACAGGTCGCGAACGACAGGGAGGGCAATCATGATGTCCCTTGAGGATTACGTGGCGATCATCGACTGCGTTGGGGATCCTATTATCGTGAAAGACTGCCGCCGCCGGTTACGGTTTATGAATGACGCGGCATGTGAGATGTTATCCATTCCCCGCGAGAGCCGCGAGAGGTGGCTCGGAAAAACCGATTACGACCTCGTTGCCAAAGAACAGGCGGACGTTTTTAGAACTCATGACGAACGGGTCCTGGAAACAGGGGAAAAGGACGTCAATGAGGAACGGATCGACGACGGACAAGGGGGATTCCGCACGCTGGTCACGACGAAAACCCTGTACACCGACAAAGCGGGCGAAAAGTATATTGTCGCGGCCATGCGAGATATTACCGAGCGCAAGAGAGCGGAAGAGGCCTTTTTTGAATCGGAGGCGAAGTATCGCACCCTGGTGGAGAACTCCCGCGCGGGCGTGTACATTCATCAGGACAATCTGTTTCGTTTCGTGAACAAAAGGTGGTGTGAGATATACGGGTATTCAGAAGAAGAAGTGGTCGATATTCTGGGGCCTCTGGACGTGACGCATCCCGAAGACAGACGCATCGTCGAGGAAAATATGGCAGAGCGTCGGGCCGGGGAAGGCGAGGACGTCAGGTCTGTGCACCGGTGTATCCGAAAAGACGGGACAACAATCATTGTGGATGTTCTTGGAAGCCCTATGACGTACCGAGGCCGGTGGGCAGCCTCGGGGACCGTTTACGACATGACCGAATATGAAAAGGCGCAGGAGGAGCTGCGCGAGAAGAGCGCGCTTCTTCGCGCCCAGATGAACGCATCCCTGGACGGCATCATCGTGGGAGACAGAGGAAAAAAGACGCTTCAAAATCAGCGGGTCAACGACTTGTTCAAGATTCCCAGGCGAATCGCTGAGGGCGATGACGACGAGGAGCAGATCGTCTGGATCAGGAGCCAGGTGAAGGACCCCGAGCAATTTGACAGGATGATTGCGCATGTTTCGGCCTATCCGAATGAAACCATCAGGGATGAGCTCGAGCTGAAGGACGGCACTATTCTCGATCGATATTCCGGTCCCGTTGCGGACGAAGATTTGAAAGGCTACGGCAGGATCTGGACATTTCGCGACATCACCGCACGCAAAAGATCGGAAGAAGCCTTGCGCGCCAGCCAGCTTCGATTGTCCGATGCGATGGACCTCGCGAAAATTGCTTACTGGGAATCAGATCCCATCGATGATAGATTTATCTTCAACGACCCCTTCTATGCGCTGTACGGCACGACGGCCGAGCGGGAGGGGGGGTACTTCATGACGTCGGAAGAATACGCCGAACGGTTCGTACACCCCGACGATCTGCCGATCTTCCGTCAATCCGCCGACCGAACCCTTGCAAAAGCAGACGCCCCATCCGTCCTGGACCTTGAGCACCGCATTGTTCGCCGCGACGGTGAGGTGCGTCATATTCTGGTGCGGGTGCGAATGGTCAAGAACGTTGAAGGCCTCGTCGTGAAGGTGTATGGGTCCAACCAGGACGTCACCGAACGGAAGCGTCTGGAATCGCAACTTCACCAGTCCCAGAAGATGGAAGCCATAGGCACGCTGGCGGGAGGCATCGCCCACGATTTCAACAACATCCTTACGGCTCTTGTCGGCTACGCGGCTCTCCTAAAAATGAAGGTAAGGGAGGCGAGCCAACTTGCCTACGTGGACCAGATTCTCATTGCTTCGCAGAAAGCAACGGACCTCGTGCAAAGCCTCCTGGCTTTCAGCAAGCAACAACCCATCAGACCGAGGCCCATGAGCATACGCGCTCTCATCAAAGGGACGGAAAAGCTTCTGAAACGGCTCCTCACCGAGGATATCGCCATAAAAACAAACCTGGCGGCAGAGGATATCACGGTTATGGCGGACCGGAGTCAAATAGACCAGATTCTCTTCAACCTCGCCACAAATGCCAGGGATGCAATGCCGCAGGGCGGAACCCTTCTCATAGAGACCCAAGCGGTGGAGTTGAGCGAAGAGTTCCATCGTCTCCATGGGTACGGGGAACCGGGAAGGTACGCTCTTCTTGCAGTTTCAGACACCGGCGTCGGCATGGACGAGGCTACGCGGGAAAGAATCTTCGATCCCTTCTTCACTACGAAGGAAATAGGGAAAGGCACGGGCCTGGGACTTTCGACGGTCTACGGCATCGTCAAACAGCACAACGGGTATATTACGGTCTACAGCGAACCGAACAGAGGCGCTGCGTTCCGGATATATCTCCCCGCGGTGGATGAAATCGGCAAAGAAGAACAATCCGTTCCGTCGCCTCTCAGGGGGGGCAGCGAAACCATACTCGTCGCGGAAGACAACGAGACGGTTCGCGGCTTGGTAAGCCATTTGCTCCGGCAATACGGGTATACAACCGTGGAGGCAATCGACGGAGGAGATGCGGTTGAGCAGTTCAGCAAAGCAGGCAAGATCGACCTCCTCATCTTTGACACAGTGATGCCGAAGAAGAACGGTCCGGAAGCCTACGAGGCGATACGGGCCATCAAGCCGGACGTCAAAGTCATTTTTACCAGCGGTTATACGAGGGATGTTTTTCTCGACAAGGGGGTGGAGGATGGGAAGGTCAACTTCCTCCAAAAGCCTGTTTCGCTCTCGGCGCTTTTGACAAAGGTTCGGGAGGCCCTCGACGCCGGGCCCCCCGTTGTTTCCTGAGTCGCTGCTTTATTCAATTGCAATTCGCGAGTCCACGACCCGATATCCCTGCCCCTTGGGCAGTACTTTCACGGGGTTGAGGTCCATTTCCGAAATCTGGGGAATGGCCTCGACGAGGGCCGAAATCCTGAGCAGGAGGTCTTCAATGGAAGCGGTGTCCAGCGGTGCGGAACCCCTATAGCCCGTCAGTATCTTCGACATTTTTACCATACCGACCATTTCTCTTGCGTCCTGATCGGTAATGGGGAGCAGCCTCGCAGTTGTATCCTCGAGAAGCTCGGCATAGACGCCGCCAAGGCCGAACATGATCACATGACCGAGCGCAGCGTCCTGCGTCACGCCGACGATCGCCTCGACGCCCTCGTCGATCATCGGCTGCACCATAACGCCCTGCATTTGCGCTTCAAGACCGAGCGCCGCCAATCGGGACTTGATGGTGTTGAAGGCCTCTATGGTCTCTTCCGGCGAGGCAACGTTAAGAATAACGCCGCCCACATCGGTTTTGTGGGTAAGGGTGGACGAGTGCAGTTTGACGGCGATCGGGCAGTCAAGCCGCGCGGCTATGGCAGCGGCCTCCTCCGCGGTCGCCGCCGTCTCTGTGGTTACCAGGCGCACGCCGTGGGAAGCGAGGAGGGCGTTCATTTCGTCGGGGGTGGTCCAGACGGGCCGCTTCGTATCGCGCGTCAAGACGCCCTGCACGATCTCGCGACCTTTCGGCGTGTCGACATCGCCGAAAACAGGAATGACGCCCGGCCTTTTTCCCCTGATCACATTGCACTTTGACGCGTTCGAGAGAGCCTGGGCCGCATCTTCCGGGAAGAGATAATAGGGTACCAGCCTGTTGTTGCTCATGAGTTTCCCGGTCGATTCCGTCTGCCCGACAAAGCAGGCAAGGATAGGTTTTCCTTTCTCGGCGATCAAAGGAGATGTGCGATCTATCGCGTTCTCGATCTCGTCTATCCTGAGGCCGGCGGGGGGGACGTACATGGCGAGGATGGCGTCGTTGCCGGGATCCTCGGCCAGTATCTTCAAACAGTCTTCGAACTCTCCCGGCGTGACGGCCGCGGTAAGGTCGATGGGATTGGCTATCGCGATGTCCCGCAAGATGACGGTCTTCAGTCTTTCCGTCGTTTCCGCGGACAGCTCGGGCACGATCAGCCCGCTTCTGACGCAGGCGTCGGCGGCAAGCGTGCCCGGGCCCCCGCCGTTGGTCAGTATCGCCACCCGCCTTCCCTCAGGCATAGGCTGGTTGGCGAGGAGCACAGCCGTACGGAAGAGCTCCTCGATCGTGTTCGCCCTGACAATGCCTGCCTGGCGAAAGAGCGCGTCCGATACAAGGTCGGGCGTGGCAAGGGCGCCCGTGTGCGACATGGCCGCCCGCGATCCCGCCGCCGTGCTTCCGCCCTTAATCGCCAGTATCGGCTTGGTCGCTGAGACCCTCCGGGAAACACGGGTGAAGGTGTCAGGGTTGTCAAAGGATTCCAGATAGAGGAGAATGACATCGGTCTGGGGGTCTTTCTCCCAGTACTGGAGCATGTCCGTTGCTGCGATGTCGGCCCTGTTGCCCACACTGATGTAAGTGGAGAAGCCGATGCCGGCATTCTTCGCGTATTTCAAAATGCCCAGACCCAGGGCGCCGCTCTGGGTGATGAAGGCAAGCTTTCCATGGGGAGGGAAGACGAGCGCGAACGACGCGTTGAGCCGGATGCGGGGATCGGTGTTGATGAAGCCCATGCAGTTGGGGCCGATAATGCGCATGCCGTATCCGAATGCTGTTTCGCGCAGTTCTCTCTCCAACAGAATTCCTTCTCCGCCCCGCTCTCTAAAACCATCTGAAATTACGACCAGCCCTTTGACCTTTTTCCTTCCGCATTGTTCGGCCACCTTGAGCACCTGGGTATTGGGAACGGCGATTATGGCGAGATCGATGCTGTCGGGAACGTCAAGTATCGAAGGGTAAGCTTTTACCGCCATCACCGAATTGGAAGTCGGCGTGACGGGGTAGACGACGCCGGAAAAGCCGCTGCTGATCATCGACTGAAAAACCAGTTGTCCTATGGACCCTTTCTTGTTTGAGGCCCCGATCACGGCGACGGATCTCGGTCTCAGTATGGAACGCAGGGAGTTGTTCGTTGCGGCGAGAGCCCTTTCCTCCTTCTTCTTCACCACTTCAGGAGTTTTGGTGAGGGGAAAGGAGATATGGATTTCGTCGCCCATGTTCTCCCGCTTCATGTGAAAGCCGTAGTCCTGAAAAACCGACATCATCATGGTATTTTCGGGGAGCACAAATGCCTCGAAGGTATCGATGGCGTTCTTTCTTCCGACTGTTGCCAGCCATTCTATGAGCTTTGTGCCGATGCCCTTTTCCTGGTATGCGTCTTCGATGACGAAGGCGATCTCGGCGGTTGTCTCGGAGGGGAGACGACTGTAGCGCCCCTCGGCCACAATGCGTTTTTGACCATTCTCAATCGCCTCTGCCACGAAAGCGAAGCTGTTGACGTAGTCGACCGTGCAAAAGCGGAGCGCGTCTTCAACCCCCATCTGCTTGGGCAGATAGTGAAGACGAAGAAACCTCGTTCTTTCGCTCAGACCGTCGTAGAACTTGAGCCAGTTCATGACGTCATCCTTTGCTATTGGTCTAAAAAGGATAGCCGATCCATCCTTGAGAATGACCTTGCTTTCGTAGCTCGGTACAGGGGCAACGCTCTCGCCGTTCGACATAACTCTCTCCTTTTATCGGTATTCTTCCGTCTGGCTCACCCGCAGGCAATCATCCTTTTTTTACCGCCATGCGGGCATCGAGGGCGTAGACGCCCGATCCATCCTTGAGCAGCCGCAAGGGGTTGATGTCCAATTCCGTGATCTCCGGGAATTCCGCAAGCAGCCACGATACTTTTACAATAGCGCCGACGTATCCGTCAAGGTCGGCAGGCTTCATTCCCCGGGCGCCCTTCAGGATCGCGTAAGATTTGAGGGACTCGACCTTTTTCCTGACAGAATCGGGATCGACGGGGCAGAGGGATGTCGCCACGTCCTTAAAAACTTCCACATATATGCCGCCGAAGCCAAAAACAACCGCGGGACCGAATGACTTGTCGGATTTGCCTCCGATGAACATATCGTAGCCGTCGTCGGCCATTTTCTGGATCCGTATTCCCTCAAAGCGGGCGCCCTTCTTATATGCTTCAAGATTGCTTCGTATTTGCCCGAAGGTCTTTTTGACCTCATCCGCATTCGCGACGCCGACGACAACTCCGCCGGCATCGGTCTTGTGAAGGGCGTCGGGCGATACCACCTTCATCACTACCGGGTATCCTGTCTCTTTCGCCAGCCTGACCGCCTCTTCCTCATTCCTTGCCACGCCGGAAGGCGCCGTGGGAACGCCTAAGAGAGAAAGAAGCTCAAGAGCATCCTCGCCTATTATTTCTCCGTGGGCGTCAATCCAATTCTTCAGCGCTTGCTGTTTGAAGTCCGGACGTTTGCGGGTTCCCTGTCCGTTGCGCTTCTTCGCGTACCAGTCTCTCTGAAAGGCGAAGGCTCGCACCGTCTCTTCGGGGTTATTGAATATCGGGTAGTTAGAATACTCTTTTACCCGATGGAGGGAGCCGGAAAGCCCGTAAAGACAAACTCCGAGAGGCTTTCCGGATGACACCATGGCCCCGTAAACTTCCTTCGACAGGTCGGTGAGGAACATACTCCGGAAAATATTCTGCCCTTCGGGCATCTCCGGTTTTTGACCGACATATATCGCGGCATCGACGTTTTCGTTGTGCATCACCTCGTAAAAGAGGTGGGCTACCATTTGGGGATCGTAAATGTCGCCCATATCGATGGGGTTTGAAAACCTGATTACCCCGGCGCTGGCAAACTTGCTCAGACCCTGATAAAAGTCCGCGCCGAGCCGGCTGAACTCGAAACCGGCTTTTTCACACAGGTCCGCGGTAATGACGGCAAATCCGCCCGCCGGACTCATCACCATGATCCGGTTCCCGCGTAGGGGCGGAAGCTCGAAGGCCTTCATGACGGCAACGAGATCGCTGTAGTTGTGGACCCTGATAATTCCCGCTTCTTCAAATGCGGCGTCGATCACATCCTCATCGCTGCTCAGGGAGGCGGTATGGCTCATCGCGGCCCTTCCTCCGGCCGACGTGGTGTTTGACTTGTATATCACTATCGGTTTTTTGACTTTCCTCGCGGCCTCGACGAGGCGCTTTCCGTCGCTCATGCTTTCGAGATACATGCAAATGATCTTCGTTTCGGGATCCCGGTCATAGTACTCGAGGAAGTCGACTTCGTTGAGATCGAGCTTGTTTCCGATGCTGGCGAACTTCGCCATGCCCACGTTCTCTTCGGCGAGCAAGTTCCAGAGCATGAGGCCTACTCCGCCGCTCTGGGTGATCATGGACATTCCTCCCCTCATCGGCGCATTGGCCGGAATAAAGGGAAGGCAGAGGCCATTCGCCGTATTGGCCGTTGCTAGGGCGTTCGGTCCAACGAAACGGATGTCATATTTCCGGGCGATATCGAGGAGAACTTCGGAATACTTTTTCCCGTCTTCTCCGAATTCCGAAAACCCTCCCGACAGAACAGCTACTCTCTTGATGCCGAATTTGCCGCACTCCTCAACCGAGTCGGCAACAAAGCGGGCAGGTATCAGGCAGACCGCGAGATCAGGAATTTCCGGAAGGTCCTTGATTTCCTTGAACATTTTGATCCCGCTGACGTTCGACTCTTCGCTCCTCGGATTCACTCCGAAAATACGTCCCCGGTAGCCCCATCTCAGACTGTTCTCCAGAACGAGCTTCGGAATGTTGTTGCTCTTGGACGAAAGGCCGATAATCGCGATTGATTTTGGATAGAAAAGTTTTTCCATAGCTATAGATCCTCCGATCCTTTTATAATCATTAACTTCGCATCGTCGGCGTTGTTAACCGAACACGGCGGCTCAAAATACTTCAGTAGTTCTCGGCAGGCAGGCGCGCCTTCACGAAGATCTTTGAAGGCTGCCCTTTAGGCGTGCGCAGAATGCATGGAGTATGAACCGGGTGATCACATCGTTATCATTATTTTACAGGATCGCCCGCTCTATGTAAAGGGTATTTCCCCTGGAAAGCCGCAGGATTCAACGACTATGCCTGATGGGTTTTCTTCGATCGGTTTGATTGCGGAGTCGGAAAATGCCGCTCGTCGTGCTTGTAGGCGGTGGGCGCGGTTCGGCTTTTAGGAAGTTGACCTTCGGCGATCGAGGACCTTCCTGACCGTCCGAGCAAGCTCCCCCTTGGTAAGCGGCTTCATGGCGAAAGCCTGGATTCCGGCTTCCTCGGCGACTTCGGCGGAGACCGTTTCGCTGTACCCCGTGCAGATGATGACGGGGAGGTCCGGGCGAACCTCGAGCATCCTCCGGGCCAGGACCAGGCCCGTCAGGTCGGGCATGGTCTGGTCTGTTATGACGAGGTTGAAACGCGAGGGGTCCTTGGAAAAAACGGCAAATGCCTCCTCCCCGCACGGGGCGAGGGTGACCGTGTAGCCCAGGCTTTCGAGCATTTTGCCCGTAATCTCCACAACAGGCCGCTCGTCGTCCACGAAAAGGATGTGTTCGCCGCCCACGGACAAAGGGACGCTTTCAGCTTTTTCTTCGGCCGGTTTTCCCTGGCTCTTCGGAAAGTAGACGTGAAAGGTCGAACCCTTGTCTACCGCGCTGTCCACGGTAATAGCTCCTCCGTGGCTTTTGGTGATGCCATAGGCCGCCGCCAGCCCCATCCCGCTCCCTCTTCCCACCTCTTTGGTCGTGAAGAAAGGCTCAAAAATACGCTTCAGCAATGCCTCAGGTATGCCTTTCCCGGTGTCCTTCACCGTCATGATCAAATAGGGACCCGGCTGCATCTCGGAATCGGGAAGCATACCGTCGGGCGGGAAAAAAATGGAGGAGAGAGATACCTCTACTTTCCCCCCCGCCTCGCTCATAGCCTGGACTGCGTTTGTGAGGAGATTGAGAAGTATCTGTTGCACCTGGGTTTCGTCGGCGAGCACGACGTCGTCCTCGGTCCTTATATCGAGAGAGATCCGTACCGTGCTGGGAAGGGACGCCCTCAGCAGTTTGTAGGTCTCCCGGACGAGCCGTCCGAGACGGATGTTTTTCTTCACCGGCACGGTTTTGCGGCTAAAAGCCAAGATCTGCTTGACCAGATCTCTTCCTCTCTCGGACGCCTGGACTATTCGCTGGGCGTTCTGCTTCACCCCTTCATCCGCGGTCTCTTCCAGGGCCAGCTCGGCGTTGCCGAGGATAATAGAAAGAATATTATTGAAATCGTGAGCGACGCCGCCGGCGAGGGTGCCTATGGCCTGTAGCTTCTGCCCTTGGCGCAACCGTTCTTCGAGTCTCATTTGATCGGTAATGTCATGAGCGACAATAACGAAATGGGTTGGAACCCCCGTACGGTCTACTACGGGGGAAATGTGCGCCCTTTGTATGCGCGTGTTGCCGTCCTTGCTTCGAATCCGGTAGATGCCGCGCCACTTTTGACCGCTGGAGAGAGCCTGGCGTATCGCCAGGTAAATCCCTTTGTCTTCCTGTTCGGTCCGAAGGGCTTTCATGTCCATCCCCACGATCTCGTCCCGCGCATAGCCGGTCATTTCGGTAAAGGCGGGATTGACATAGGTGACGCGAAACCGGGCATCTATCAGAATAATGGCCTCGGCCGCGTTTTCCGTCGCCACAACGAGCTTCTTCCAATCTTCCTCAGCTCTCTTTCTCGCTTCTACCTCTATCCTCAGTTCTTCGTAGGCGTTGCTCAACTGTTCGGTCCGTTTCGCGACCCGCTCCTCCAATTCGTCATATGACTTTTTCAAGGCCTCTTCGGCTTGTTTCCGCTCCGTGACGTCCTGAATGAAATGCAGATAGCACTTGGCATGGCGGTTGATGATTACGTCAACAGAAAGTGTGACGTGACGCAACTCTCCCGTTTTTGTAAACAGAACCGTCTCCTGATCGCGCAGGGAGCCCGATTTGTCGACGCCTTCCAGCGCCCGGGCCCGTTCGCTTTCTGAAGGCCAGATGCCGAGATCGACTGTAGTGCGGCCTATCAATTCCTCACTGGAGTATCCTGTTATTTCACTGTATCGGGGGTTTACGGCGATGAGACGACCGTCGGGCGAGGCAAGCGCTATTCCTGCCGGATTCAGATCGTGAATCGTCTTGAGGAACTTTGTCTGCTCCCGCAATTCTTCCTCGAGGCGTTTTTGTTCCGTGATGACTTCCGAGAAGATGATGATGCCGCCGATCTCTCCGGTGCGCGCGTACCACGGAAGGCATATCCACCGCACCCAATCGGTGCTGCCGTCAAGCCGAACAAAAAGGTCTTCTTCACCGCGTTCAGTGACGCCGGCGAGGGAGCGTTTGTGTATTTCCTTCCATCTGTCCGGGATTTCGGGGAAGATTTCGTAGTGGCTCTTGCCGATAATGATGGCATCGTCCAGGTTGTAGTCGGCAATCCAACGACGGCTTACCGCGATGTATCTCATCGACCGGTCGAACATGGCGATTGCGGCGGGCGCATGTTCGATGAACAAGCGCAGGTTGTGCTCGCTTTGCTGGAGGGCCGCCTCAGCCTGTTTGCGTTCCGTAATGTCCCTGGCAACGCCAACCATCCGTAGGGGACGGCCGTCCTCGGCATAAAAAGTATGCCCCGTGGACGCTATCCACCATCTCCCGCCGTCGGGAAGAGGCGACCGCATCTCCACGTTGTAGTCTTGATGCGTTTCCAGAGCCGCTAATACGTCCTGATGAATGCGGCTGCGGTCGTCGGGGTGGACTGCCTCGAGGAACGTCTTGTACGACATCCGCGTTTCGGGCGGAAGGCCGAAAAGCTCCTTGCAGCGGTCGGACCAGACAAGCTCTCCGGTTTCGATGTTCCAGTCCCAGATCCCCATTCTTGCGGCTTCCACGGCAAGCAGGAGAACCTCTTTCTCCGACGATGATTTTTGCTCAGGCGATGTTGCCGGCCGGCCTTTGCTCACGATGAACCCCTATTCTGTCGGGCAAATTACCCTTTGTCACGCAAGATACGGGAAAACGGAACGCTTCCCCGTATACGATATTATACAAGAATGGCCGTATTGTGTAAACAATATGAAATCAGGGCGGGCGAACCTCCAGGCGACGCGAATTGTCAGTCTTTCACACGCTTCCCTCCCGGCGGTCCTTGACGTGGTCATGAAACAAGGGCAGACGGAAGGAGAGAGCTTCGGCAAGTCCGCCGAAGCCGGGCTCGTCTTCTGTTTTAGCGGGGCATGGGCAGGGTGAAATCGGAGAATGCGGCGGGTTGGCCGAAGGTATTTTCCCCGTTTGCGCCGGCAAACTTGTTCAGAACGGGAGAGTAAGTCCGGAAGTGGATCGTTTTGGCGACCATATCGAAGGTCATGAAGCGAAGCCAGCCCGCTCCGCCCGGTTCGTGCCCGGGGATGCCGTCGATGCCCACTGTGTTGCCTTGAAAATCAGTAAGCAGTTGATACACGGGGTGACCGAAACTGTTTGCATCCACACGGATATTCTCTCCCTGAGAAACCCCGTCGACCGGAGGATTCCACATGTGGCCGCACAGAACCATGAAGACCCGGTCGTTCTTGCTGATGAGTTTGTCCCACATCTGTCGGGCGCCGTTCCAACCGTCGGGAGAATTGACGAGGTATCCCGGCTGGTTGCGCGTGGCGGGAATCGCCAGCGGCTCGCTGTTGTCATGCGGGGCAGGGGGGCTGAGGTAAGAGTGGGTGGTGATGATCACGTCGTAGCCGGGGTGGCCATCGATCATGCTTTGCGCCCATGCGAGGGCGTTGTCCCCGGCTTCCATCTGCAGCGAGATATTGAGGAACTTCTTGCCTCCCGCGCTGAAGGTCTGGCAGCTCGACATGCCCGCGTTTGCTGAAGGGGCGCCTGCGCTGTCGAGCAAACGGACGTCGGCGCCGCCATACCATGGTTTTCCCGCGAAGAACGCCGACGTTGCCCCGAAATAGCGATTCCACATTACCCCACCGCGAAGGGGCCGGTTGTTCGTGGAATGGGCCATGTTGTCGTAGTCATGGTTTCCGGGGGTCATGCCGAAGGGCACGTCCGCCTTTGAGAGGACCTCCATGGCCTGGTAGGCTCTTGTCCATTCGCTCGCATAACGGTCGCCGTGTTGGACCACATCGCCCACGTGAGTGACGAAGGCAAGATCAAGGGTCGCCTTGTTGTTCGCGAGATGCCTTGTTTCGGCGAGGAAGTCGTTGAAGCTCTCCGGTTGCGCCTTCAGTTCGTCGACGTAGTTCTGCGTGTCGGGGATGACGGCGATGCTGAAGGCGTTGTCGGCAGAGACGACGGGCGGCAGCCAGGCGGCGATGCAGAAAGCGACGAGAAGCGTCGCGAACATTCCCGGGCGTTGCAAAGGTTTTCTCATTACTGCCTCCGCATTCCTGTTCCCTTCATAATCTACGTCGTTTGTCCCCCCGGGGCAAGGAAAACAGGAGCCTCTATTCCGACATCCTTGACGCGGCCGAAGGCAATGGGTAAACTTACTAAAGGCCGACAATGGAAAGCGCGACGTCCGAAAAAGCCGACTGGATCGACAAGACCATCAACATCATCTTTTCCTATAGAGAAGACGGCGCGGCCGCCGGAACGCCGGAAGAGATGATTGACGAAGCCGGCCGAAGGGCGTTCAAGATCGGGACTGCCCTCGGACTCATTCCGGGCCCTCTCGGAATCGCGGTCATCCTGCCCGAAATAGCGGTCCTCACCAGGCTTCAACTCGGTCTGATTCATCACATTGCCGCCCATTACGGGAAACAGGAGCAGCTCGGGAAAGAGCTGGTGCTCCTGATCCTCGGGAATGCTTTGGGCGTTGCCGTGGGGGAGGGACTGGTCAGGAAAGCGGGGAGCGCCCTCCTCTTGAGATCGATGAACTCGGGCGTCGCCAGGGGCGTTGCCCGAAAGATCGGCGCCCGCATGATAGAGACGGCAGCGGAAAAGGCGACCGGCCGCTGGCTGCCGATGGTCACCGCGCCGCTTTTCGGCTGGTTCTCCCGGTCCCTCACCAGGAAGATCGGGAGAGAGGCGCAACGGCTCTTGTCGCAGGAAATCGCATTCGGGCCGATGCGGGATGTGGCCCCGCTGACAAACCCCGAAGTCCTCCCCGCAAACTAAAGTTGGATCGGGGACACACCTCCAAAAAGCGGAGGAATGTCCCCGCAACCTATGCTCTTTGAGGCTCGGGCTGCTCGCCGGCCTCCACCAACGCCCTTACGCTGTCGACGTGGAAGTAGACAAGGAACAGAGATTTGTTCTCCTGGCCCGGCACGACATAGTGCTTTTGCTCGAGGAGCCTACGGATGGCCTCGCTGTCCCGTTCTTCCCGGACCTTGGTGAGATAGAGCCTTTTGCCCCGGCCGTGGGTTGTCGATTCCATGAAGAGATAGGCTGCGTGGGGATTCGTGGCGACGTCCTTGTGTGAAAGGTGGTCCGTCATGATGAAGGCGAGGGTTTCATCGTCCATGAAATTGGGTCGCTCGTAAATCGCGGCATCCACTCTGCCGCCAAAATCCGCTGTCGCCAGAACGCCCGTGCCCTCGGTTTTGTCGAAGTATTCTTTCAGACCGTTCATACAAGCACCTCCGTGACGATCTCTTTGGCTCAGTCCAGAGGGACCCGCGTGGAGGGATCGCGCCACGAACTCCACGCCCCGGCGTCTCCCCGAAGCCCGTTTCGCTGAACTGCTCCTTCCATCAGATCTCCCCTGACGTTGCCGATCAGGAGGAGACGCTTGCCGCCTTCGCTCCCAATGCCCTCGCACCGGAACTCATTCCCTTGCAACGAACCGTTTCTCAGAGAGAAGACGTCATCGCCCACGCTGGCGGAGCCGGATACTTCTTGAAATTCCTGTTGCAGATCAAGATGAAGCGGCAGGCGTTGACCTTTTGAACGTATGGCGCCCTCCCACCGGCCGCTGATATTTGCAGGGGCAGTCCAGAGATAGAGGCAATTCGCGCGGACGTGAACGCGCTCGTCGGGCGCCCATCGCTCCATGTCGTGACAATAGGAGACTATGCGGGCGCCGGGCCTCAATTCCGCGAGAAGCTTCGGCCGCAGTCGCCGGTTGACGTGGGGAAAGAGGAACAGGAAGAGCACCGTGGCATCGGCAATGTCGGCGTTGAAGAGATCGACGTTTATGAAACGGACCAGATCGATCACCCGCTCGCGAAACGCGTTTTCGTCGCATTCCCTGATGCGCCGGGGGTCGAGGTCTATGCCTACGGCGCGAGCGCCGGTTTGTTTTGCGGCGGCGATGACGCACCTTCCGTCGCCGCAGCCGAGATCGTAGACGATGTCGGAAGCCCGCACCTTCGCCAGTGCGATCATCTTGTCGACCACGTCGCGCGGACTGGGCTCCCAGCCTACGTCGAGGCGAGGCTGACCGAGCCCGAACAACTCAAAGAACCCGATTCTCCGTGATTCTGTCTCGGACTCCATATGCTATCCTCCGGCCTCTCCATTGCCGCTGGGGCTAAGAACTCCACAATGAACGTCATTCCGAGCGTGACATTTGTCAAGGCCGCCTTGTTGCCAGACCGGTGAAACCCTCTTATCTTACATTAGTGAGTTCGAGATTGTGAAGCGACAAAGAAAGGGGAGGCTGCCATGGCAGGCGAGATGAACGCGGGCGGGAATTCGGGGAAGTTCTTTGTTTTGTTTCTTGCCGGAAGCGCGATTGCGGCAGGAGTGGCGCTCCTTATGTCCAAAGTCCGTAAGAGGGGGCTGGAATCAGCCGCGCGGACCCCGGGAACGTACTGCTCCGTGCCGGAGGGGGCGGACATTTGCTTTCCTGAAGAATAGGCCAGTCAAAAGTCAGGAGTCAAGAGAGAAGACAGAAAAGTCGCGCCTGTTTCCTCTTCACTCCTGGCTGATGACTGTCTCCGTCATGCCTCGTACGAGAGGACCCGGATCATGCCGATTGTGGCGCCGGTATTGTCTGTCGTGCAGGCATCGCTCACCGAGATGATCCGTTTTACTTCTTCCTCTGTGATGAATCGGTTCACCTGATCGTCGAGGGAGGATAATTCTTCGACGGTATGGAAGATCTTCAAGGGCGACATGAAAGTCTTCACCTTCAGCATATCGTGCCTCCTTTGGCTGTGATAAGGACAATATAATGCGCCCGGCCGGGCCTGTCGGCCGCCAAGCGTCTGTTCCCCGTTCCGCTGCACTTGACAGTGCCTGAAACATGCTTACATAAGTCAAAACATGTTTCTCCCCCTCTTGCCCGGAGCGTCGCGACATGTTAAATTTATGCCCGTGAACGATAAAGGAGAATTAACGGAAGTGGAGGACAGAGAAGAAGAGAGGGAAACGGAACCCTTGGCGGAACGGAGTTCTGTTCCCGCCAGTTTCGACCCGCTCAAGCAGTATCTTGCGGAGATATCGCGATACCCGCTGCTTACCCGCGCCGAGGAGAAGAGCCTGGCCGAAAAGGTTTACCAACACAACGACAAAGCAGCGGCGCGTCGGCTCATCATATCGAACCTCAAGCTTGTCGTGAAAATAGCCCTCGGTTACTACAATGCCTATCTGAATGTTCGCGACCTTATCCAGGAGGGCAACATCGGCCTTATGCAGGCCGTGAGGAAGTATAATCCGTACAAAGGAACCAAGTTTTCTACCTATGCCTCTTTCTGGATCAGGGCCTACATTTTGAAGTACATTCGCAATAATTGGAGTCTGGTGAAGGTGGGGACGACCGAAAGTCAGAAGAAGCTGTTCTACGGCTTGGAAAAGGAGAAGAAGAGGCTCGAGGCAAAAGGCATCCTCCCCGCGCCCCAACTTCTCGCGGCCAACCTGGACGTCACCGAGGAAGATGTGACGGACATGGAGAAAAGACTTACCCTCACCGATGTCTCTCTCGATCAGCCTCTCTACGAGGATGGCTCTGAAACGATGATGGATGCGGTAAAGGCCGATGAGGACATCGAAGAGGTCGTCGAGGAGAGGGAGAAACAAAGAATTGCGGCCCGGAAGATAGAGGAGTTTAGGGAGAGACTGAACGACCGGGAGCTCTACATATTCGAGAACCGCATCATGACGGACGAGCCTATAACGCTGCAGGAGATAGGAGACCATTTCAATATATCCAGGGAGAGGGCGAGGCAGATCGAAAAAGTCCTTTCCGGCAAAGTTTCGAAGTATCTGGTCGGCAGCGCGGCAACGGCGGGAACATCGAAAAGCGCGGCCAGAAGGACCTAAAGGAAAATCGGGTCTCATAGGTCCTATAAGTCTTATGTGACTGATAGGACCTATTGTTGAAGAAGGAGAAGAGCGTGTTCGAACAGGGAGTAATAAGACCGCCGAGCGAGGCGTCGAGCCTTCTCGTAAGAGTGACCCGCAATTGCCCATGGAACCAGTGTCTTTTCTGCCCTGCCTACAAGGGAACGAAGTTTTCCAGGCGGACGGTCGAGGAAGTAAAAAAGGACATCGACGCCATGGCGGCCGAGTATGGGGGCGCCGTCCGCATTAGCTCGGTCTTCCTGCAGGACGCGGACAGCCTTGTGCTGCCTGTTGACGACCTCCTCGCCATCCTCCACTATCTGCGGGAGAAATTCCCGAAGATCAACAGGATCACGACCTATGCGCGAGCGAGGACCTTGAAACGGAAAAGCGTCGACGACCTGAAGCGCCTTAAGGAGGCCGGGCTTACCAGGGTGCACGCCGGCATGGAGAGCGGCGCGGCCCGGGTTCTTGATCTGATAAAAAAAGGATTGACCCCCGAGGAGATCGTAGAGGGAGGCAGACACGTAATGGATGCGGGGCTCGAATTGTCGGAATATATCATGCCCGGCATCGGCGGCAGAGACCTGAGCGAAGAACACGCCGCCGAGACAGCGCGGGTTTTGAACCAGGTTCGCCCCCATTTCATCAGGGTCAGGACTTTTGCCATGCACCCTCTTTCGCCCATGCAGAAAATGGTTCGCGAGGGGACTTACAAGCCTATGACGGACGACGAGATCGTTGTCGAGATCAGGCGCCTGGTCGCAGATCTCGACGAAATGCACAGCTACTTCTCCTCGAACGATTTCAGCTTGAATCTGCTTATGCAGGTGGACGGCTTCCTGGACGAGAAGAAGGCGGTCATGCTGGCCGAGATCGATGCCTTTCTTGCGCTCTCAAAAAGGGAAAGGCAGGTCTACATGCTGGTGCAGCGCTCCGGATATTTCCGTCATCCCCTCGATGTGGTAAAGGATCCCGATGTTCTCAGACAAGCCTTGCCTGAGCTGGAGAGGCGGGAAAAAGACGGGGAAGACGGGATTGACCGGTACATCGACGTCCTCAAGTCGTACCAACTGCCCCAGCCGCAGACCGACGACTGGCGCTAAGTCTGCTCTTGTTCGATTGCGACTCGCTTTTGGCGCTCATGGGGTCGGACGGCCGGCACAGGCGCCGGATGCAACAAGCGCCGCATGCTTGCCTTTGCCGCAAGAACCTCGGCCAACCTTCCTGCAAAAAGGATGATCAGCACTCCTATCAGGCACATGATGATCGCTATCGATGCCGTTGCCTTTCTCCTTTCAGCGAAGGGTTTTTTGCCTTCTCTTGTTATCGGCCAAAAGGCGGAGAAGTTAAGCGGGAGCGAGCAAAAGGCAATTGGAGATTTTGATGCTCGGAAAGTTCCATGTTAGAATGTTAAAATATGCCTTATATGTCCTATTGGACCTATGTTTTATGAAAAGGGAAGTATGACGAACCACAAGGATTACTACCAGGTATTAGGCGTGGCGAAGGCCGCCGGTCAGGCGGAAATCAAGGAGGCCTACCGAAGGCTTGCTTTTCAGTATCATCCGGATAGAAACGCGGGCGAAGCGGCCGCCGTTGAAAAGATGAAGGAGATCAACGAGGCGTACGCTGTGTTGTCGGACCCCGAAAAGCGGCGCGGATACGATTTGCTGCAGCAGCAGTATGGAACGGGGGCGCATGATCGGTTCAGGCAACGCTATTCGGAACAGGATATTTTTGGCGGGTCCGATATCAACCAGGTCTTCGAGGAAATGGCGAAGGCTTTCGGATTTAGGGGCTTCGACGAGGTTTTTCGCGACCTCCACGGCTCATACCGCACCACGGAATTTCGCAGACCGGGCATGTTCGGAAGGGTCATAATCTTCGGCCCCGGCCAAAGCGGCGGCGGGCCGCGTCGGCCGAACGTCTCGGGGCAGCAGGGCGTCATGGGGCGAATGGCGGCCAGGCTCGGCCGGTATGCCCTCCGCAAGGTGCTGGGAAGCCTGGGAAACGGGGCGAGAGACGTTCACGACACGCTCGTCCTGGACGAGGGCGAGGCAATGCAAGGCGGAAAGTTCATCTACCTGGACGAAAAAAGATCGAGACGCCTCAAGATTACCGTTCCCGCGGGCGTGAAAGAGGGCCAGATGATCCGACTGAGAGGGATGGGGGAGGGCAGGGAGGTCCGGGGAGATCTTTATCTGAAGATCGAGATCAGGCGTCCCCTGCTCAAAAAGATGAGGCAGTTTTTGAAGCTGTGAAAGCCGGGACCGCGTATGTCTAAAGACAAGTTGCCCGTCACGCCGGCAATTCGGCTGCTGCGCGAGAAAGGGGTTGCGTTCGCCGAGCATCCTTACCGTTACGAGGATAAGGGAGGAACGGCCGTCTGCGCCAGGGAGCTTCACGTGGACGAGCATAGCGTGATCAAGACCCTCGTCATGGAAGATGAAACGAAGCGTCCATTTCTTGTGTTGATGCACGGGGACATGGAGGTATCGACCAAGGAGCTGGCGCGCCGGGCGGGGGTAAAACGGGTTAGTCCGTGTACGCCCGAGACGGCGCAGCGACACACGGGTTATCTCGTGGGAGGCATTTCTCCCTTCGGGACCAGGAAGAGCATGCCCGTGTACCTGGAAGAATCCATTCTCTCGATGCCGCGAGCATATATCAATGGCGGGAGACGGGGATTGCTTGTGAGCATGGTTCCGGAAGACCTAGTGCGTCTCCTCGCGCCGACGCCGGTGTCGATTGGCATCAAATAGTTCTTTCATTCTTTTACCTTCCCCTTAAGCGTTTCGAATGCCTTCCGATAATAATGTCAGCAACCAAAGGAGTAGAAGATCCGGCAATGCCAATGCTGTTTTGTCCCTACTTTTCTTAACCCCGCACATCATCCCTCCTCCTGGCAGTCTCGCCCGGTTGCCGGGCGAGACTGCCACTCGCCAACCTTCGGCTGATACTTTTTGTATGGCATATTTGCGGCAAAGTCTCATACAATAACCGAGCAGGCAGCAAAGCCAGGAGAAGGAGAATGCAGCAATGATCAGACGAAGTTTCGTTTCCGTCCTTCCGGTCGCTTCCTTTATCGTCTTCGTTTTTCTGTTTCCGCGTTTCGCCCTGTGTCGGCAGAACCTGCCCGAGGTCCAGGGGCAAACAGTGATCCAAGGGCAGGACCAGCAGATCCTGAGGGACTTTTTCGGCCACGCCGCGCAGGAAGGAATGCAACAATCGCCCGGGGGAGAGGTGAAGCGCATCCTGCTTCAGGCGCTTCCCGAAATCTACAGGAACGGATGCGCCGACATGGTGGGACACTGGGGTCCTTCCGCTGATGGGACGGAAGCCATGTCGGTCCGGGTGCTGCACGTGGACGGCGGCGGAGTCAGACCAACTCAGGCGCTGCTCGCCTACGCCTGCTTCTCAAGGGCCGAGGAGTACGGGAGCCGGTTTCTCGACGAGCGACTGGCGGCATTGACGCTCGAAGGCAGATCGTCCCGTCTCTCCATGATGCCTGATGATGCCGACTGCGGCGATTGCCAGCTCCTTACAAGAATACGGCCGGAAAAGGAAATCCGTATCGGCGGCAAGTGTCTCATCGGGCTCAACTTCCTCAAGACGAACGAAAATCCCTGCTGCACCGTTTCGTCGCCCCTAAAGGAAGAGCGAGTCTATTTCTATCTGATGCAGGAAAACGGGGTAAAGCCGGCCGGATGGGTTCTGAAAGCGCGGGACCCGTACGCAGCTCCCGATGACGACGAGAAAGCCGCTTACAACGCGAGCGTCATTTTCAAAAAGGACATGAAGGGGAATATTGTTGGGATACTTGCTCCCTATACCCTGTCAAAGGACGGCAAGCGGCTCCGGAAGGGGCTCGTGCGCTACGATTGGGACAGCGAAAGAAAGGAGTTCGTGAAGGAATAAGGCCCACAGTCGACATGAAGGGACGCGCGCTTCTCGTTTGCGAAAACGGGAAGCGCGGGTTATTATACTGGCGTTTGTGAAAGAAGCGCGTTGAAGGAGGATATCTATGTCCGTTACAAGTCGCCGGCGCAGACGAATCGGCCATTGGGGCGTTGCGGCGCCGGCGGCAATGGTGCTGCTCCTGACCAGTCTTTCCCTTTCGGCGGAAGTGGGAAACCGGAAAGTTCCGGCAGACCTGTCGACCGCCATAGTGCAGGTGGCAAAGCAAAACATTCCCGCCGTCGTCCATATCGACGTTATCGAGAGACAGGAAGTGGCCAACCCCTTTTTCGATTTCCAGAACGATCCTTTCTTCCGATATTTTTTCGGCAATCCCGGCGGTCCCAGAAAATTCCAGCGGGAATTGAGGGGGCTGGGAACGGGAATGATCATAGACAGTCAGGGTCATATTTTGACGAACCATCACGTCGCGGGCGGCGCCACGAGAATCGAGGTTTCCTTGTCGGACGGGCGGAAATTCCCTGCAAAACTCGTGGGAAGCGACCCAAAAACGGATCTGGCCGTGGTACGCATCAATACGAAGGAATCGTTGCCGCACATCGCCTTCGGGGATTCGGATAAGATGGAAGTCGGCGAATGGGTTGTCGCCATAGGCCACCCGAGGGGACTCGACCAAACCGTCACCCAAGGCATTATCAGCGCAAAACACCGGCGGGGGATTACGGATCCGACGGGCTACCAGGATTTTCTGCAAACCGATGCGGCCATCAATCCGGGAAACAGCGGAGGCCCTCTTCTCAACCTGTATGGCGAAGTGATAGGCGTCAACACCGCCATTGCCTCGCAGTCGGGCGGTTCGGAGGGAATCGGATTTGCCATACCGAGCAATATGGCCGTACACACCGCGAAGATGTTGATTGCCCACGGAAAGGTGGAACGCGGCTGGTTGGGCGTGGGCCTTCGGGACGTCACGCCTGAACTGGCCAAGTCCCTCGGTTTGTCCGCAACAAAAGGCGCGTTTGTTGCCGAAGTGGCGCGCGGGGGCCCCGCTGACGCTGCGGGAATAAAGAAGAATGACGTGATTGTCTCCTTTCTGGGACAAGAAGCCCTGGACGCCGCTGAGGTGCGCAACTTGGCCGCGGGAGCGACAGTGGGACAGGATGTCAAGGTAACCGTCGTGCGGCAGGGCAAAAAGTACGATCTCGTCCTGAGGGTGGGAAATCTCCAGGAGGCAACCAAACACGCGATCGTCGCCGTCAAGGAGCGTCTGGGGGCCGAGGTGCGGGCCATAGGGGCGAAAGAAGCGGATAAATTCGGAATAGGCGCCAATCAGGGCGTGATTGTCTCCTGGGTCGATCCGAAAGGACCCCTGGGGGCGGCCGGTTTTGAAGTGGGCGATGTCATCCTGGAGATTAACGGGCAGGCGATTACCGGGTTGGACGTATTTGTTGAAGTCGTGGCCGGTCTGCAACCACGCCAGCGGGCAAGCCTGCTGGCGGTCGATCATCATACCGGAAATTCGGGCGCGGTGCAGGTCGTGGTGAAATAGCAGCGCGACCCGGTTTGTTTCCTACCGTCGCCCGAAAATGCGAGATGTGATCCAGGCGCCGAAGACCGCCGTCAGGATAAAGGCGGCCAGGAACAGGACGAAGAGTATTTTCGCGATGAAAGCGGCGGCCCCGGCGACGCCGGAGAAACCGAGGATGCCCGCGATAATGGATATGATGAGAAAAACTACTGCCCAATAGAGCATGACCGCCTCCTTTTGCCCGTTCTTCGGTCTCTGTTCTAAATTTGTTATCTGACCGTCCGGAAAGTCAACATGCCCGATTCCCACCTTGCGACGGTCTGGAAAGCCGGCCGAGGGATTAAGTTTCCCTTGAAAAAAAGGTTATTCTGTGGCACAAATAGATGTCGCAAATGTGGGACGCCGTCGACCCTTTTCTTGGATGTCGCGCAGGCGTTCTTTTAATTTGGGAGGAAGCATGCGTTTTGGCGCAACCCTGTTCGTGACCCTTTTCGCCTTTTTTTGCCTGGCCGCAGCGCCGGCCGACATGATCGGCGAGAAGACGACCGCCCAGGCGACGGATGCGGTGACGCCCGATGCCGTATGGAATGCCGATAAACAGACGGTACAGGAGGCGAAACAGCGGTGCGTTGACGCCGGAGGCAAGGAGTTGGAGGAGTGCTTTGCAGAGGCCATGCAAAGTTTCGGGGCCTCGCCCGAAGCCGTTGCGTTTACCCGATCTTTTGGGGGCGGAACGTTTGTGCGCAGGTTCCGCGAGACGGGCCGCGTCGACGTTGTCCACGTGATCTATCCGTTCAGGGCCAACGAGAATAACGGCCTCCTCCTGGTGAACGGCGATCCGCCCATAGTCGACGTGGACGACATTGCCCTCCTCCCGAAGGAAGCGATGGAACAGGAAAGCAAGACCTACAGTGCGATCAAGAAAAGCTACCCGAAGGTCGCCTTGTGGCCCGGCGACAGGTCGTTGAAGCAACCGCCCGTGGTCGAAACCCTGCCGGGGGGAGGGCAGTCTTTTGTCATTCCCTATACGCTCCGCAACTTCTGCCATTCCTGTGAGGTTCTCGGGTCGGCTTTTTTTGCCTTTGATTTCGATAAAGGAGGCAGATTGACCTCGATCCGTTTCCTCCGCGTCGAGACGGCGGCGAAAAAGCTGCCGAAGAGCGAGATGCGCCGGGAGAACGAAGAGATCCGTTTCGTGGTAATGGCGGAGGAGGGAAAGGAATTTACCGTACGA
Source organism: uncultured delta proteobacterium (assembly GCA_963816715.1). GTDB lineage: Bacteria > Desulfobacterota > Syntrophorhabdia > Syntrophorhabdales > WCHB1-27 > BOG-1155. The sequence continues at coordinate 16,222 of CAWFMJ010000033.1, read as the reverse complement.
TTGGATGCGAACAGGACCACTGGCTATCAGTGGCGGCCTGCATCCCCTCCCGACGAACATGTGGTCAGAATTGTGAAATGCGAATATATGCCTTTCGAGGGGAACCTGACGGGCGGCGGCGGGGAGGAGATATGGACTTTCCAGGCGACCGGGAAGGGGAGCGCCGAAATTACCATGGAGTACGTCCGTCCGTGGGAGAAGACGCGGTTCCCCGTGAAAACTGCCACGATTCAGGTTTCCGTCAACCCTGCCTCCGCACGGTAGAGCCCCCTGGAGACGACCGGCGGTAGTCTTCTGCCGCTAAATTCGTGAAACTCCTCTTGTTTCCTCTTACATTTAAAGGGTGATCAGCGTAAGGACGTCGGCGTTGCGGCGGCCGGCGGAGCCGGCAACATCGACGCTCAATTCTACGGGGTGCAACTTAATGGCGAAACAAAGTGCTGGTTTGCTCATGTACCGGCGGAGGCAGGGCGAGATCCAAGTGCTGCTGGTGCATCCGGGCGGCCCCTACTGGGCGAAGAAAGACAAGGGGGCTTGGACGATCCCGAAAGGCGAGATCGAGCAGGGAGAGGACGCTCTTACGGCTGCGACGCGAGAGTTCGAGGAGGAAACGGGGTTTCACCCGGATGGGGACTTTCGTCCCCTGGATCCGGTTTCCCTGAAAAGCCGCAAGACCGTCTACGCCTGGGCCTTCGAGGGCGACTGCGACCCAAGGAACATGAAGAGCATCACTTTTGCCATGGAATGGCCTCCTCATCTGGGCAAGGAGCAGGAGTTTCCCGAGGCGGACCGGGCCGAATGGTTTGGTCTGGAGGAGGCAAGGGAGAAGATTCAGCCGGGGCAGATGGCATTCATCCTCGAACTGACCCGCACCCTAGCCGCATAGCTCTTTCTATCCGGCCGGACAGAACGGCGTGGAGAAATCACGATCTTTGGCGCCCTGCTCCCGGTCGTGAGACTACGCCGTTTGCCGCGCGCCCGGGCAAGCTTTGAGGCGGGTACCCGGCTACCGTTGTACGGCTCCGCTCAACGATCCTCGCAGGACATCCAAACCTTGCGATTCCTCCGCGCCGTTCGTCTAGCCGATCCGGCAACGAGTGCAACCATGATCGATGCCTGAAGCTATGGCATTACCCCTAATTCATTCCCGTTTGATCGCCAGACGCTCATGCTCTTCCGTCATTCCGGCGAAAGCCGGAATCCGGGATTTCCAAGACTTAGACTGCATGGATCCCGGTTCTCACTGGGGTGACGACCACATTCGTTACCTAATGTTGCGGCTCGCTCTACTTCCCCCGCTCGCTCAGCGTTTCGTTCCACTTGTCGAGCTGGTCTTTGTAGGCTTCGGCGAGCTGGGAATAATCGCCCTCTATGGCTACCGACTCGATCTTGTCGCCCTGGGCGATGCTGTTGACTACTTTTTGGTCCTGTTCGTCCACAACTTCACCGAAGATCGTATGGTGATCGTCGAGCCAGGGCGTAGGCACATGAGTGATGAAGAACTGGCTTCCGTTCGTGCCCGGTCCCGCGTTGGCCATGGAAAGCTTGCCGGGCTTGCTGTGACGCAAGTCCTTGGAAAACTCGTCCTTGAAGCGATAACCGGGTCCGCCCCTGCCGTCTCCGACGGGACAGCCACCCTGGATCATGAAGTCGGCGATGACCCGGTGAAAATTGAGCCCGTCATAGTAACCCCTCTTCGAGAGGTTCACGAAGTTGAGGACAGTTAAGGGGGCCTGGTCGGGAAACAGATTGAGCCGTATGTCGCCTTTTCCGGTGCGGATGGTTGCTTTCAACGGGGGATAACTCATCTTAATCGCCTTTCTGAGAGTCGTTCTCTGCACAGCCGACAATGGAACAGCCAAGCAGTAGAGAAGCTTAAGGTCTTTACGACGGGATGTCAACATGAAGGAACTCTCGACGGCTGAGGCGATTTTTGATGAATGGTGCGGAAGCTGAGGCCTGTTCGGGCCGGAGCATACTTTTGTATGTGAAGACCTGGACAGGCCCCAGCGACCGTGCCAGGCGCAAAAAGCGCCCGGCTGCCCCTTCACCATCGGTAGCTCATGTCCAGCATCACCTTTCCATCCCCCTGTGCGGCTGTTGTTCGGTTGATCACCGGCGTTCCCGCAAACGGGGGGCTTGTCGCCTCGGCGTAGATTGCATAGTGCACGTTCCAGGTGCGGGCGAAGGTCCACCGGGCATAGAGTGCTCCTTGAAGACCGTTGAGGGTCGCGCCCGCACGCATGCCGATTTCCTTTTCATTCAGGAAGCTGAACCAGGGGCGCTCCTCTTTTGTCTCGATGTCGGTCGCGCCGGTTTTGGTGTCGATTATCGCGAGGGCGTCGGTTTTTGTCCCGTCCGGGCCTGGCGTTTGTGCTGTCGCAACCACCTGCTTGTCCGGATCTTTTGCGATCGAGTCGGACAGCTTGAGATCGTGAACAATTCTTTCCTTTTCAACGGTTAGGATTTGAGGCGGGCCCGGGACCGCCACGACTTTGACCTGGGCGGCCTGCGGGATGGAAGGCGCAGGCGTGAACTGTGGGGACGGCGCTCCGGCCGGCTTATGGATTATGTTCCAGGCCATAGATGTGGCCATGGCGAGAAGGACCAGCACCGCCGCCGCCTCAGCGATCGCTCTGAATTTCACCGCGCACCCCCTTGATAGCCCCGACGATATCCGGGACCTTCTTCAACCCATAGAGGGCCGCCGCCAGCGCGGCGAGTCCCGTGGGCGTCACTACAAGCGCCACGCCCCTCACCTGTGCCCAGATCAGCGTGAACACCCAGGTCACAACGACCAACACCACGGAAACGGACCCTACCGAGACTTCTGTGTCGCCTTCCGAAAAGAGCTTCTTCAACCAGCTTTTCATCACGCCTTCTTTACCGCATCCTGTACGCTCTGCGCGGCGCTGTCTATGGTCTTGCCGATGGCGGTCGTCGCCTTAACCACTCCCTTGTCGACTGCTACGCTCACCGCCGCCTTCGCCGCGGCTTCTTTCCTTTTCAGGTAGGCCATCCGCTCAACCGCGTAAATCACCAGACCGATCACCACTACCGCTCCCACAATAAATCCGTCCATGCTGCTCCTCCTTGTTTTAGTGGGTCCTAAACCGCCCTGTACTTCGTCTCCTCAAAAAACTCGTGCTTCCCTATTTCCGCCATCTTGACAATCGTCCCCGCCTTCCTTGCCTTGTCGAACCACGGGCTTTCACATTCCACGGTCTTGTAGAATGTCGCCTTGCCCACGTTCGACCCTACCGTTTCTGACAGCGCTCCTTGCGCGGCGGCGACGCAATAGCTCAGTTGTCCCTCCTCGCTTCCTTCGAAGTCGGCGGCGATCTTTAGCAATAGCGGCAGCCTGGCATTCCCGTTGTTGTAGCACTCGAACTGGTTTGCCGCCAAGCACACGTTCTCGACCGTCCTATTCCAAAGCTCCGCCCTGTTCCGTATCACGAACCCCACGGCCAATTTCCCCACGAACTTCTCGCCTTCAGCCTCGCCGAAGATCGTCAACGCGACGATTTGCAGCCGCGTCAGCCGCCCGAACAGCGCCTTCTCAGCCGGTTTCATGGTGTCTTATGCCCTCCCTGTCCCGTAAATACTCGATGTTCGCCCTCGATCTCCGACAGCCTCTTTTCATGATCGTCCATGTGTCCCCACAATTCCGTCTGGTTCCTATCGATCTGGCGGAGGGTTCTCACAATGAACCAGCCGATGACGACGATTGCCAGATAGGCATAGGGATCTATCTGCTGCATGAGTTCTGAGATCATGATCGCTCCTCTTAATCGCGAAACGCGAATCTCGGATCGAGAAAGTGCAGAAAGCCCTTTTTTCATTCCGTGTTCCGAGTTTTGCGTTGTCTTTGCTTCCCCATCACTTTGGCGCTCTCCCGCTTTACGCCGCTCACTATTCGCTCTATCGCCGCCTCGAGGGCGCCATGAAGGGCGTCTTTGGCCTCTGTCGCCGCCGCATCCATCATCTTGCCGAATGTCTCTTTTTTGACCACCCACGTGATTGACCCGATGGACTCTTTGATGGCCGCGACGAACTTTTCCGTGTCCAGTTCCTTTTTGAGCGCTTCAACAAAATCATCCATCTGCATCTCGAGACTGATCGCCTCGTTCGTCAGCGTGATCTCGATCTGCGGGTTGTGCCACTTGCGGCTGATCGTCACGAATTGCTTGTCCGACATGCTTTCCCCCTATCTCAGCGCCACGAGGTACGGCAACACCGCTGCCGTCACCTGGGCTTGCGTCAACTGCGCGCTCGACAGAAAGGCCACCGGCCCGTTCGTCCCGTCAACCGGCGTCCCGTCCGTGCTCACGACAAAGGCTCCAACCGCTGCGTTCGGGCAACTCGTGTTAAGTGCCATGAGCCGCCACCCGCTCGTCATGAAGAGCCAGTTGCCGCTGAACAAGAGGGCAATCGACGTGTCGCTCTTCGATCCGGCGAGCCACTGCATTCCGACCAGGGTGACGAGCGTCCGCTCAACGGTGTCGTAGCAGGCCTGGGCCGCGACGGTCGCATTCCCGATGACGATGTCCGCTTCCGTCGTCCCGGTGAAGCTCACCGTGCAGTTGGCGTCTGAGGTCCCCTGGTACATGGCGGCGCCGGAGGGTTGGAAGTCCTGCGGCGTGACGGGCTGCACGGCGACGATGCCGCCCGCCGCCGCGCCGAAGCTCCCCGTTGCCCCCTTATAGCCCGGCTTCTTGACGACCCATGTCCACGTTCCTGTCGCGGTGATAGGCAGGTAGAACGCGTAAGTCCCGGTGTAGGTCGCCTGGAAGTCCTGCTGCGTCCCGCTTCCATCCGCCAGATAGACCGTATGGCCGCTCAATCCAGTCAACTGAAGCTGCGTCGTCGTCCCGTTGCTCGCGGTGACCGTCCCGGTGAAGTAGCCGCCCGAGGTTTGCGTGTAGGTCCCCGTCGTCGTCACCGTCTTGCCCGCTCCCGTGACGGTTGCACCGCTGATCGTCAGGTTCCACCCTGCCGCCAGGGCGTAGTTGTTCCCGTCCATAGTCGTAATCGGTTCGGGAGACCCTATGTTCGCCGACTGTTCCGCCCACCACTGGGAGTAGTCGTAGACGTCCTGCCAGCTATGATTTGATGAGACGGTGATGGTGGTTGTACCGGCATTGATCGAGATGCCCGTGAGCGCCCCGGCCGCAGCCTCCGAGAGGGCAACGTATGTGTTCGTCGCCAGTGATGCATTGTCCGAGGTCTTGGCGGCGACCGTCTTGGCGAGGGTTTGGAAGACATACCCGTATTTCCTGATTTTCAGGGTGAAGGGGTTGTAGCTCGTCTTTGTCGAGGTATAGACGTTATTCGTTGGGTCGGTCGTCACATATTTCGCCTGGAGGACCGCCGTTGCCGGGAGGTTCCCGCTTGCGTCGGTAGCTCCGCTTATCGCGGTCGCCCCCGTGTTGTCGGTCATGAGGCACTGCACGCCCTGGAGATTGTTGGAGCCCCCGTCTTTGACGTTCAGGCCGTAGGTGTTCTTCAGCCCCACGTAGCCTGCCGCGTTGTAGAACGCCGTCTCCCACTCGATCACAGGGTCCGCCGCCGCGAAGGCGCAGTCGATGACAAGCGCGCCGTTTGCCCCGCTCCTGAAGTCGATGTCGGCAGTGGTCATCGTGCTAAAGGTGCAGTTCGACAGCGTGTAAGCCGAGGCGGACCGCCACCCCGTGTCATAGCCGCCGAGCGAGATGCCCGAGACGTTCGCCTGTATCGAGTTGAACGCCACCCCGGTGATCGCCGGGCTGGAGACGAAGTAGATGTTGCTCATGTTGAGGGAGACGTTATTGTACGCCTGGTACAGCCCCCGTATATTGTGAAGGGTGCAGTTGTAGACCGTCAGGTTTCCGTCGGCCGCCAGATAGCCGAGGCCGGAGTTTGTCTGGAGGGAACAGGAATAGAGGTTGATTGCCGCCGAGGAATTGCTCGACGAGGCCCCGATCAGGATGTAGTAGTAGTATGTGCCGATGTAGGTGTCCGAGTAGATCATGCAGCCGTTGGCGGTCGTCGTGCCGGAGACGAGGTTCCCCAACGTGAGCGTCGCCGCCTTCTTCACGTCGATGACCCGCGCCCCCGTGGCGACTTCCGCCTGGATGTTCGAGATGTAAATTTCTTTCGCCGTGTCGGTGAGACAGGTCGTGGTCGAGTCGTCCCCGACGATCAATTGACAGTCGAGGCGATACCAGTCTCCGCTGCTCCAGACGACGCCCCATCGGGCCTGTACGACGCTGTAGGCAAACGAGCCGGTCCCGGTGAATGCCGTGACCTGGGAAGACGTCGCCGTCTTGTAGCGGTTGGCCGCGTAGTACGTGCCGTTGCCGGTCACGGCTATGTTTTCTGTCTGTGCAGCCCCGGAAAGGTCTGTCCCCGTGATCTTGACCGTTGCTCCGGTAAGGCCGCTCCAGGCGCTCACCGTAACAGAGAAGTTGTTGGAATTCCCCCCGAGAACGACGGAGTCGGCAGGACGCAAGGGGTAGGTAAAGTTCACGCCGGCCCCATCCGTGGCGGCTATCCCCGTTCTCGACTGGAGCGTGTACGTCCCCGCGAGATCGGCGGAGTACAAGCTCGCGAACGAGGCGGGAGCGGCTGACGTCCCCCCGGTGACGGAGAGAATGTTTGTCGAAGGGGCATAGGTTACCGAGATCGCCATCTATCCCATCCTCAAAGGACGTTTCTCCGGTTTCTCCGGTTTCTCTTGTTTCTCTGGTTGACAACCAAAGAAATTGAACAAACTGGACAAACCAAACAAACGCTTTTAGAACACATTGCTGAAATAGTCGTAGGCCAACGAGGCCCGGTTCGTCCAGTTGGCCGCATAGTTGCTCGGCCCCTTTGCATACCTCGCCTGGCCCGCGGGGAGGTTGAGCTGCAGAATATACCAGTTGCCCGTCCCGTCGAGGAAGCCGAAATAGTTCACCCTGGCCGACGTTGTGTCCATCTCGGAAAACTCATAGGTCGCGAGAGGGGAGGCGTTGGAGAGGGCCACCGTGCCCGAAACCGGCCAGCTTGCGGGAAAGTTGCCCACGCTCACCGTGCCGCTCACCGTCCAGGACGCCGGCCAATTGAGCACGGTAACGCTGTCGCCCGAAGTCAGGCCGCCGGTGGCCGCGACCCATGCAAGGGACTCCGCATCCCAAATAAAGTTGTTCACCGGAAAACTGGCGCCGGCGGCAACGCGAAGGTTGCCCGAGGGGTCGACAGTGACGACATTGACCGCGCCCGGCAAAAAGGAAGGATCTTGTCCGTGAATGACTACTTCAGCCACAAGTCACGCTCCATGCTATTGGTGATAGTGCACCATCACGAAAACCTGGTTGCTGCTGCCCGAGGTGAGCCAGCCCCCGTGGTCCGATGGGGCGGCGACGTAGAGGTTGCCGGTCGCGCTGTCGAAGCCTCCATAGGTTGGCGTAAAGCCATACCCGTTGTTCACCCAGAGGCCCAAATAGGGATCGAAGCCGGACAGGCTGTTGTAGAAGGAAGGAACGGCGACCGGGGGGACGACCTCGATTCTGCCGCCGGAGGCGCTTGCCTGAAAGGCGAAGGCGAAGTGCCAGGCGACCATGCCGTTCATCTTGCTGAAACTCGATCTGCTGCTTGTCAGCGCGGTAACGTTCGTCACGTTGCTGGTAGACAAGGCATAGGGAAGCCAATTGTACTGTTTGGTCCCGTCCCAGTCGGCGATCTCCTTGGTGATGCCGATTATCCCGCTTGGATAGCCGGACAGCCCTTCTCCATGCATGAGACCCGGCAGGATGAGGGGCATATTGGAAGGGTCGCTCCCTATGCTGACGCCAGGCTGAGCGCTTCCTGTCGTTTTTGAGGCGAAAGGGGTTCCCGCGTATATCTGCGTGTAGGGGTTGGCATTATCGATATCGCACGTGTTGTTCTCCCACCCGCAGCCGAAAAACGAATTATCGTTGTTGCTGTTGCTCCAGGCGTCGAGGTTGGCGATCTTCACGGCCGTGGGAGTCGTGCTGGGGCTCGTTCCATAGGCGATGCCTTCAGTCGCGCACCCAAAAAACTGGTTTGAGGCGCCCGAGTCGATCTGGAACCCCGTGTTCGCGGCGTCGGACGTCGACCCAATCCGGACATTGAAAAACCTGTTCGCATTGGGCGGCGAGGATGAGGCGTTGACGGCCGATTTGAGCCAGACCCCCCTCACGCAGTCGAGGATATGGATTGTCGAAAAGGTGTTGTAGTAGGCGCCGCTCGCGCCGGTGGAGGAGACATAGGGACCGCACACAAGTATTATGCCCTCGGTGCAGTCGGTGACTTCTATGTTGTCGAATTTATTGTAGCTCTGATAGACGGCCGAGCTGGTCTGCGCCTCATCCTGGGGAGCTACCCGCAGGCCCGTGATCCCCGTTTGCCCGTTGCCGTTGAGGGTGAGGTTCTCGACGCCGCCGTAGCTGTCGGAAAACCGGATCAGGGCGATGTTGGCAGCGCCGGCCTTGAAGCAAGCTGCCCGTGATTCACCCACAATCCTGATAAGCGCGATGCCCGCGGAGTAGGGCGCCAATACCTGAGAGGTCAAAAGGTATGTCCCATTGGGCACAAAAACCGTGCCGCCGCGGGTCAGGCTCGCTATGGCCGCATTGATCGCGGCGCTGTCATCCGAAACGCCGAGACCTGTTGCGCCGAAATCCTTCACGGAAACAGTATCCGAAAGTTTGGCAAAGATGGTCCGGGCGACAGCGCCCGTTCCAGCACCGATGAATTCAGGCAGGGCGGATTGCAGGGGGGTGAGGATGCCCGTTGCGATGGCGGAGAGCCCCTGATCGAGGACGCCTGAATCCCAACTGACCGTCACCGTGGTCACTAAGGGTGAGCCCGATGATGCTGCCGCCGTGACGGTCCCGTAGATCGTCCCCGCCGACACGATGGCCTGGACCCTCATCCGGGTTTGAAAAAGGCCGGTTTGGTCCCCCGGCGTGGAAAACTGCGTCGCATTCACGTAGGTGAAAACCAGCCCTGACTGGGGGACCCATTGGCCTGTCCCCGAGCCGGCCGCCGCCGAGGAGGAGACGTTGTCTTTCGACCAGATGACGTTCCCGGATCCGTCCTGAAGCACCAGCTTCGTATAGCCTGAAAGCCAGACATCCGCCTCGCCTGATCCATCGAGGATCACGGGGTTGCTGTTCACGGTTTGGCCCGCAGAATCGGTATATGTCGCCTTCAGGTAACCGTATCCAACGGTTCCCGGCTGTAGGGTCCAGAGCCGTCCGCCGGCAAGGGGATTTCCGGAACCCGGATAAAATGCCTTGAATCTCACAGGGGGCGCAAGACTTACGCTCATCGGTCACCTCGCTTTAGAAATTCACTCCATACTGCTTGCCTTTATTGATGTCTTCCGCAATTGCGTCCAAACCCTTTTCGTCCATGGCGAGCCTCTTGCCCTTCACCTGCTTCGCCCGCTCCCGTGCGAGATTCGCGGCCTCCCTGACCGTTTCCCCGAAGGCGATAACCGTTCCGACGGATTCGAAGCCGGGCACGCAATAGTAGTCCCGCCCTTTGCGCACCGCCATACGGAGTTTCAGCCACCGGCGAAGCTCCGCCGGGAACCCCACGTTGACCCATGTTTCGCGCGCCTCTGCCGACTCCAGCGTCACGGCGGCCGCATACTTGTGTCTGATAACGGGGGTAACGCTCTTTCCCGTGGCGAGGCCGTAGACCACTTCGGAATAGTTTTCGAAAAGCTCCGATTGAATAGCCGCCACACCGGGGGCTGCGAGCCTGATGGTGGGATCGATCAAATAGGGGGTGCGGGACGGCCCGATTCGAAACTCGGCGGAGTAGAAGAAGCGCGTCTTTGCCTTCTCGAATTCGGGCGCGAGCCCCTGGTCGATCCACGCCGCGGCATCCGGCAGCTCGGCGCGCGTCCGGTAGACGCGCTCGATCATCCCACCCTTTCCCTCATAGCCCAAAGTCGTCGGAAAGAGCAGCTCTCCTTCCCAGGTTATCGCGTCGATTCCGGGTTCCACCCCTTCAAGCAGCTCCTCGCAGATGAAGACCACATCTTCCTTGTAGGGGCCGAGCTTGTAGGCCATCCTGTCGATCGTCCACTCTGTCTGGCGCTCGTCGATGTGCTTGAAGCTTTCCTCCAGCCCCCGGTAGGCGTCAATCTTAATGAAATAGTTCTTGTGCTCCCTTGTGAACTCGCGCAGGGCCGTAACGCCCTTGACGCGATGCGTTTCCTGAACGGGCAGGCCGTTTTCCCTTTGCCTGATTCGGCCGTGCCAGCGGTCCAACTCGAGCTTTTCGGCGGCGCCCGCGCCGGCCACGGGGTACTCATGTTTTTTGAGCCACTCAACGAGCCCGGCGCAGAGGGTGTCGGGGACAAAGATGAAATCGGCCCCGTCAAGGTGTTCCTCAAAGCTGCTCACCCGCTCCATGCCGTCCAAGCCCTCGCCGATCTTGGCCTTGAAGGGCTCGGGGAAAGCGTCGGCCCACGGGACGAAGTATTTGACCGAGGCGCAGTCGCGCAGAAGGCGGAGGGCGTTTTCGGTGAAGAGGCCGAGGTCGTAGACCAGGGCGGATTTACTTTTGAGGTTCATCGCTTGTTGTCCTCCCATTCCCCTTTCCCGCGCTCCGTTCGATCTTCTCGGGCGCCGGCAAAACCACGCGCCGCGGACTTTCGGGCCGCAAAGTCCGCCCTCGGGCGGTGCGTCGCAACCTCGCCATCGCGTCTTGCAGCCGCATCTCGTCGATCTTCTTCCTGATCGTTGCGTTTTGCCGCGCATCTCCGTATGCGGCCGCCGCAATGACATCCTGCAAAGAAGGGCCGCACCAGGAGGCGGATAGGGCGTTCACATTTCGCGCCGGCCCCTCCGGCATCAAGTAGTTTGTTCGATCAGCCATGGTTTTCCTCCGCGCTGCCGCGCAGTTATGCGCGATCTGGTTTCTTTTCTTGCCTATTGCCCGGTCTCTCCAGGTCCTATCGGTGCTCTATGACCTATTCGACCTATCAAGGCAAGTCCTGCAAAATTGCCGGCTGCCTTTCCTCACACCCAGCCGTACCCGTTCTGGCTGGCAAGGGCGTTGAAAAGATCCTGCTGATTTTGGTTGCTCAGGTACGAGCTATAGCCGCTCATGATGTTGTTTGTCAGATCGTTTAAGGCGCTTGTGTACGCATTGGCGGCGCCCGTCGTGCCCGACGCAAGCGCGTTCGCCGAGCTGACGCCGTAGTTGCCGATGTTCGATGCCGCCGACGAACCGGTGCTTACGAGGCTGTTGGCTGCCGTCTGGCCCGTTCCCGCCACTCCCGCGAGCATGTTGTAGGGCATGGTATACTGGGAGTTGAGGTTTGCGTTGTACGTGTTGAGGGCTTGGTTGTAATACTGGTTCTCATATTCGCTCGCAAGCCCTGCGCCAAGGGTTGCGAGGGCCGAAGCCGCTGTTCCCGACCCGTAGTTGCCCGTCGCCGCGTTTTGCGCGTTCGCTGCGTCAATAGATTGCTGCTTGACAAACTGATAGTCCGGGTTGTTCGCGATCTGAGTGGCGTCAAAGGAAAAGGAGGGAATACTCGAGAATTTGCCCCCCGACGACAGATCAGAGGAAAGGGTGTTGATGGCGCTCGTGCCCGCCGTAAGCCAGGGCTGCATATTTGCCTGTTGTTGCAGCCATTCCTGATACTGAAGCTGTGCTGCCGCAGTATTCGCATCCGCGGTCGTCTGGGCGGCGCTTTCCTGCGCGTCCGCCGATTGCGATGCGCCGAGAAGGTCGAGACCTCCCGTGACGACGCCGCTCACTAGTGCACTTACCGGATCAAACATGTGAAATCTCCTTTCTCATTAAGGTCCTTAAAGGGACGTACCCTTTTCTTGCCCACATGGCCTTTTCGCCGTCAAAGCAAAAAAGCTCCATCACCTGCGCCTTTTTCGAAACCGCGTAGCCCACCGCCTCGTCGTAGAGCCGCCAGGCCGTTTTTCCGCTCCTGTACTCCGGGCCCAGGTAGAAATGCTGTCCCACCGCGTGCACCTTGCCCGTGCTCGGCTCCGGGTAAAGGAAAAGATCGAGGAAGCCGGCAAGCTTTTGGCCGCCCTCGGCCACGAACATGACGTAGCCGCCGCTCCTCATGTGGGTGCGGGCCAGGGCGCGCCACCGGACGACGTTCGGCGTGAACTGGGGCGCCAGCTCTTTCACCATGGCGAGCCAGAGGCGCCCGGCCTTGTGCAGATCTCCTTCCGTAGCCTTTCGGACAGCGACGTTCATCCCAGGTGTTTCCATGCCGTTCCCGTCCACCAGTAGTACCCCTCGCCGTTCCCGGGGTTCCAATCCGTCCCGTTCGCGTAAGCAAGCACTCCTCGGGCGACCGAGGGCTCCGTATTTCCGAATTGCGGATTGGTCGGGTCGATCCATTTCAGGGCGTTCCCCGTTGCCGACGTCTCCTGGAGCCACTGCTGCCATTGGGGATCGGTCAGGGGAAGGGAACCGCTCGGGGCCTGTTTGATCATGCTTCTCGCTCCTATCAAGATTGGAAGGGGGACACGCTTTTCGATAACGGTTGCGGGGACATTCTTCTGCTTTTGGAGGCGCGTCCCCGATCCTATGACGAATGTCCCGCCTATCAAGATTGGAAGGGGGACACACCTCCTGCGGAGGAATGTCCCGCCCAATCATTCCGCGTACGCGTTGATCAACACTCTCTTGACGGGGTCTGAGATCGCGAGCTTGAAGATGCGATCCCGGCTCACGCCCAGCCTCCGCCAGACTACCCTTGTCCGGTAGCGCCCCGCCGGGCCCATCGACGCCAGATGCTCGTTCGACCACGTGTGGCCGCCGTCGTCGCTCCAGAGGAGCGCCGCCTGTGGGTCTATTCCGGTCTGCAGGGTAAATCCGCCGTCGCCGACGCCCGTTTCCATATCCAGGGCGAGCCGGCGGATGAACAAGTTCTCCATGCTCTTTTTGTCGAGGAGGTGTTGGCTCGTCCTCATGCTGACGAGAGGCGAGCCATTGTCAACATAGACGTCCGACCGCATCTCGTAGATGTTGCCGTTCTGCCAGTCGCCCACGAGGTGCATGCCGTTGAAGCCCGCGTAGCAGTTGCTGATGTGGCGGCCGATCTCGTAGGGGCTCCCCGTCCACGTCGACCGCTCGTGCCACATCTGCGTCGAGGCGTCATAGACCCACGTGGCGTCCCCGGAAGGGAAGGTGAGGACATAAAAGGTGTGCCCCTCGCTGCTGTAGCAGTAGGCAAAGGCATCGTCGATCTCATCGTATTGGCTCATTCGGTAGGCAATGGCAGGCGGCGTGACGATCTGCGGCACGTAGCCGGACAGTTCAACGACGCCGACGAACTCTCCGCCGTCGTTGTTCCGTTGGTTGGCGAGGAAAAAGAATGAGTTGTCGCCCCGCGCCACCGAAGTTGGGGCCGGAGTCCCGTAGTCGACGACTGCCCCCGATATCCTGCTGAAGGGAAATCCCTGACTCGCGGCAGTGCCTGCGTCGTACCAGACCTCTGAGGTGTACTGTTTGATGACCCAGAGCTGCTGGTGCACGTTGATGACCGCCTGGATCAGGTCCGGAGCGGCGGAAATGGGCGACGTCGCAAGGGCGCTCCACGTCGTGCCGTCGTAGAGATTGGAAGACGAGGCGGACATGCTGTTTGTATGGCCGATAACGAAATAGCCGTCGATGTAGGTGAGTGTCCCTGCACCGGCTGATGGCCATCCTCCGCCCGAGATCATACTGAAGGCGGACGTGCTCGGGTTGTAAATGTAGCCGTTTGCCCCGTCCACGATCATCAATTGGTTGCCCCCTACGCCCGCCGTCGCAACGCCGTTGTCGGCCATTGCCACTCTGCCGGTCGAACTTGCCAGTGTTCCAAGGGCTCCCGAGACGGTCGCGCTGCTGTCCACGGAATAGAGCTTGCCGCCCGCCACTGCGTAAAGGAGGGGGGCGCCGTCTGGGCCCATGAAAACGTGCATGCCCCTGACGGGAGAAGGGCCGACCTGCGCCCAGAGCGACGTCCCCGGCGTGCCGATGAGGGCGACGACGGATTTGGCCCCGGAGGGGTTTCCCTCCGGGTAGAAGTTGACGGACCGCGACGCATCGATGTTCGATGAGCGGCTGTCATAGGTAGGCCCGACAAACGGAATGTTCATGCTGATTCCCCCATCATTTGACCTCTATGTGCGGCCGGAGGAAATTTCGATGGATTTCGCCGTGATCGAGGGGTCGCGAGCCGGAGCGTACTCTGTTGTACGTGAGGACTCGCGGACCCGAAGAGACAGGCGAAAGGCGCGAAATTAACCCGGCCGCCCTTCATGCCGACTGCTCCGTGTAGATGTTGTATCCCGTTCGTTTGGCGCCGGGGACCTCAATGGTTGCGGTGACCCGGCGTCCGTTCGCCATCTCCAGGATGCGCACGGAGTCGATGGCGAACTTGTCGAGCCGGGCCGATATCGGCTTGCCGTCTTCGTGGTACTGGGGCCACAGCCTGACCGCAAGATTGTATTCGAGCGCCTCGTAATAAGCGGGTTGGAAGAGCACGCTGTCGGTCAGGCTCGCGAATTCCGTGAGCGGCTTTTGCTCGCCCAGGTACACCGTGTAGGGAGCGGAGGCGTCGGGCGCCGGATAAAGATAGACGATCCCGACAGGTGAGGCCGACTCCGTCTGCCCGGGGTCGAAGAAAAGACCCCGGGGCCTACCCGTTCCTATCGCTTTGTCTTCAATGGCGTAGTATTCATCCGCGGTCAGGATGTCGACGGGCGTATCCTGATTGTTGCCATCCCGGATGTACGCATCGGTGATCGCCGACGGTCTTGACGTGTTGAAATTGCCGCCGGGGCCGATGGTGTAAACATAGCTGCCGGCAACAAGCGGGAAGCCCTCGAGCACCGCGCCGAGCACCATGAGGGAGCGGACCGACCAGGCGTCGATCATGAAGTTGAGCTTCATGAGACCGTCCGCCATCTCGTCGGACGTCGGCGACTCCGATTTCGCGACGGCCCCGATGTCCTGAAGCGCCGTCCTGATAAGCTGCTGCACCTGAACCAGCATATGTACACCCCTGTCTGTTCCTTTTTTGCCCTGGCCCACCTTTATAGGTCGGGTCCTACTTTACTTCTTTCCGTTTCCTCTTCAGTTCCTTCAGCATCGTTTCCGTCTCGGCGATCTTTGCATCAAGCATTGACGCCTCGGTCGCCTCGACAGGCTGCTCGGACCACCCTTCCTCCTTCGCTCTCGCCATCTCCCCCGAGTCTTGAACGACCCTGGGCGAATGGACGAGGTGATAGACCATTCGCGGATATTCCTTGTACATTTCGTTCCTCCCGAAGGGGTCGCCGGTTTTTTTTAGCCGGCGACCCCGGTGATTGCCTGCGGTTTCCTACGCTCCTTTCATCAGGCCCAGCGCTGCTTCCAGTTGCTGCATCTCATTTTCGAGGTTGATCATCTGGTTGATCGTCGGGGAGGCAGGCTGTGCCACAAAACCCCCGGCCGTCCCCACTGCCTGAAAATTGCCTATCGTGTAGACTTCGGCCGCCGGTACGACGGCGGACGCCGTGTTGTTCTGGTAGGTTATGCTCAAGGCGCCGGCAGCACTGACCCTCGCCCCTACAATCGATAGACCGCTCTGACCGGACGGCTTGCTCGCCGCAACGGTCGAGGCGCTGGAGTTCGTGTAAACGAGACCCGCAACAGCGAACGTTTGCTCGGCAGTGGTATTGGCCGCCACGCTCGCGGGCGTGAGCATCGGAGCGTAGAGCGCCATGGGCGCTGAGGGGATCTGCGAGACGATCTCCGCGATGTAGACTTCTGAGGCGGTCGGCGTGACGGGGCTCCCGGTCACGTTCGCGTAATTGATCTTCAGCGCGTTTGCCGCCGACACCCGGCCGGCGCCGGTGACAAGACCCGCCTGGAGCGTGGGTTTCTGGATGCCCGCACAGACGTCCGTCGCGACAAGACCGTTCACGGTGTTGTTTACCTCCACGCTCGTCGTGCCGGTCACCGCTGCCACCGTTCCCACGTTGACGCCGAACATATTGATCTTGGAGGCCGTCGCTATCCCGTACCCCGCGTAAATGGCATAGGTCTGCGCGGTGGGGGTCACGGCCGACGAGGTGTTGTTGAAGTAGGTGATGCCAATTTGATTCGCACCGACGATTCTCGCGCCGCCGATGCCCACCCCCGCGTCGCAGGTGGGCTTATTGACCAGCAACAACATACCGGGCGCCACGGCGATGCCTCCCACGAAGGAAAC
>CAWFMJ010000032.1:0-6258 GCA_963816715.1 uncultured delta proteobacterium | reverse complement strand
CGGCGCGTGATCGGCTGGGCGCTGGACCGTACCCTGGAAGCCGCGCTGACGCTTGAGGCGTTGCACATGGCGTTGGCGAGGCGGCGAGCCCGTAGTGCGGGACTGGTGCATCACTCCGATCGCGGCGTGCAATACGCCAGCGCCGATTACACGCAATTGCTCAAGGACCACGGCATCCGCATCAGTATGTCGCGGAAAGCCAACCCCTGGGACAATGCCGCGTGCGAATCGTTTATGAAAACCCTGAAGTACGAAGAGGTCTACCGCACGGAATATCGCGATCTGGCCGAGGCCCAGGCGAGCGTGGGGGTGTTCCTGGAGAAGGTCTACAACCAAAAGCGCCTGCACTCGGCGCTCGGTTACTTGCCCCCGGCGGAGTTCGAGCGCGGGCTGCGGGCTCAAAACCACAAAGGAGGCCGCTGCGCGGCAGCTTCCCTTATGAGTTTTTTCAGGCATGGGGAAATCTATCATTTCGATGAGGGCGCGATCCCTCCGGACCACGCCCTCGCTCATCGAAACGATGAGTTTCCAGCTGGCTATTCCTTGGCAGGTTGCGCTCCCGCAGAGCCTGCCGCCGCTTCACCAGCCGGCGCCCATCTTGCAAGAAAGGGCTTTCGAGGTACAATGCAATTCCAGCGAACGGTAAGGAGTGCCTTAACTGTTTGTCTCACCCCAGGGGACAACCCCAGTATGATGCGTACCGCAGGAGGCTGTCTGTGAGAATGAGCAAGATCATGTCGTTTTTTTTTGCATCGCTGTCTTTACTTGTGCAGCACTGGCGAAGGATAAGCCGTATCAGGTAGGAGTCTTTCAGCAGTCAATTGTCATCGACAAACGCATCGTTTCCCAACCGCACCGGGACATCTTCGGCAACGAGAGCGTCACGACCAAGCCAGTGTCGCAAGTGAATTCCCTGGTGAGAACAGCCGACGGCGTTTACAGCATCAACCCGCCACCCGGATCGAACGGCTGGTTTATGAATAGCCTGCAATCCGGCGACAAGGTTTTGTTCTCGGTCGAGTGCTACCGGCAGGGACGGACCTGTTTCTTCAAAGTGCCGAACCCGGCGAAGCCCGGCAAGACCATGACCACGACGGGCAGTTTTACTCCCACTAACAACGCGCCCCGCACGAATGCCACGGCCTTGTGCGGAAACGGGAAACTTACGCCCGAAGTAGAAGCAGAGGTCTGCAAATAAGTTCTACCATAAAAAGAAAAGGCCGCCTCCCGGGGCACCCCACTCTTTGGGCACAATCCAAAAGGTAGCTAGGAGTGTGCCCGATGCAATCCGATACCCTTAATTCTCTGGCGATTCAAAACCATCAAACAGATAATCCCCCGCGCAACATTCCGCTACCAAATCAGGACTCCGCTCATGCATCGAGATATGGATTTAGTTAGAGAGTTACTCATTAAACTAGAGTCCGACCAGAAACTTAACGGAACCCGATGGATACAATATACGCCAAAGGAACTGGGCGTCTCGGACCGCTCCGCCGAAGAGGTCGGGTACCATCTTGGTTTACTGGTCGAAGAAGGTTTTGTAAGAGGTGTCGTAGGAACGGAAATCATACCTCCGATTAGTAAGTTGACTTGGCAGGGCCATGAGTTCTTGGAAGATATTCGCGACCCCGACATTTGGAGCAAAACCAAAGAACGCGCTAGCAGCCCGTGGTAAAAGTCAGCCGACCGAGGATCCCAGGTTAGGGGGCTGGTTGTCAGCACAAGTACGGTAATCCGCGAATACGTATTGCAACTACGTGGACTTATTCTATAATGCTGACATGGCGATGGGCCCACGGAAGGATCAAGTGCAACAGGAAGAGATGTGGATTCCGCAGGCGGCGCTGGCGAAGGGGGCGAGCCATCCTTTCTATCAGCGCTTGAACCAACTGCTGGAGGAGAGCCACTTCGACGAGTTCGTGGAGGGGCGGTGCCGGCAGTTTTATGCAGAAAAGCGGGGACGGCCGAGTCTGGCGCCGGGAAGGTACTTCCGGCTGCTGCTGGGCTATTTCGAGGGCATCGACTCCGAGCGTGGGATCGCCTGGCGGGCGAACGATTCGCTGGCGCTGCGGCGCTTTCTGCGGGTGGGACTGGACGAGACGCCGCCGGATCATTCCACGATCTCGCGCACGCGGCGGCGTATCGACGTGGAAACGCACCGGGAAGTGTTCACGTGGGTGCTGGAAGTGTTGGCGGCGCAAGGACTGCTGAAGGGGCAGACGCTGGGGGTGGACGCCACCACGCTGGAAGCGAACGCAGCGCTGCGGACGATTGTGCGACGGGACACGGGAGAAGGTTACCAGGAATTCCTAACGCGCCTGGCGCAGGCCTCGGGGATCAAGACGCCGACGCGCGAACCGTTGGCGCGGCTGGATCGGAAGCGCGCCCACAAGGGCTCGAATGAGGATTGGGAACACCCGCACGATCCGGATGCGCGCATCGCCAAGATGAAGGATGGGCGGACGCACTTGGCGCACAAGGTCGAGCACGCGGTAGATTTCAGCAGTGGCGCAGTGGTGGCGGTCACGGTGCAGCCGGCGGACGCGGGGGACACAGCGACGGGGCGCGAGACGGTATGCGAAGCCGGCGAGCAGATCGCGACGGTAGCGGGCGGGGAGAAGGGCGAGGCCGTGAATCCGGAAGGGCCGAAGGAAGTCGTCCTGGACAAGGGATATCACAGCAACGAAGTGCTGGTGGAGTTGGCCGACGGGCAGGTGCGCAGCTATTGTTCGGAGCCCGACCGAGGGCGCCGGGACTGGGAAGGAAAGCGGGAAGAACAGGCCGCGGTATACGCCAACCGGCGGCGGATTCGGGGCGAACGCGGGAAGCGGTTGTTGCGACAGCGGGGCGAGAAGGTGGAACGGAGCTTGGCCCACTGCTATGAAACGGGCGGGATGCGACGCCTGCATCTGCGGCATCACTGGAATATTCTCAAACGTCTGCTGGTGCACGTGGCGGCGTTCAACTTGGGACTGGTGATGCGCAAGATTTTGGGCCGCGGGACACCACGGGGCCTGCAGAGCTATGATCGCGCCCTCTTTTTGACCCTTTTGCGGCTGCTCTGCGAGGTCAGGACTCAAAACCGAGCAGGGAAGGGACCCTTCCGACTCTCTTGAACCTCGCCAACCGCCTTACGCGCCCCGTACGTTCTCAAACGCGGATTTCCTCTGCATCGCGAAAAAGATCGTTTCCACCACGGGCTGCTAGCCTTCTCCGGGAAGGTTGAAGCCACCGAGTGAACAAAATCCAAGTTTTTTTTGGCCTATGCTCCCCGCTCTATTTCCGACCTGTTGTTTGCGCCAAGCTCCTTACTTTTCATGCATATCGTGGCGAGCTTATACCCGACAATCGCGATTGATTTTGTGAAAAAGGGGCCATAAACACGCTCACCCTCGCGGGATGTGTGGTATAGAGATTTTGCGAGAATCTCAATGCCCACACCGGGAGGGTGAACGATGCAGGTCGAGCTTACCTGCAATTGATTCTGCCCATCAAGCTGGAAAAGAGCGCAGAGCGCCTGACGAGTTTGGGCGGGCTGATGGTGTTGGAGGAGATGGCGCAAGCGCTGAAAGTGTGGAAGCGCGTGGACGAGCAGTTGGCGGTTCCGGGCTCGGGGCGAGGGTATCGGCCCAGCGAATTTGTGCAGCCGCTGGTGTGGATGCTGCACGCCGGCGGGCGGCGGCTGGAAGACCTGCGGGAGTTGCGGGCCGAGCAAGAGGTGTTGGAGAACTTGGGGCTGCGAGCGGTGCCGGATGCAGGTACGGTGGGGGACTGGTTGCGGCGGCAAGGCGAGGGCGGGGTAGCGGGTATGGAGCGGGTGAACCGGAGTTGATCCAGGGTGCGCTGGAGCCGGAAGGCGAGGAGTTGACTCTGGACGTCGATGCCACCGAGATCGAGGCGGAGAAGCAGGAAGCGCAGTGGACGTATCACCACGTGCAGGGCTACATGCCGCTGGTGGGGTACGTGAACGGGATCTGCGTGGGGCAGGAATTTCGCGATGGCAACGTGAGTCCGGGGGCGGGGATTTTACCCTTCGCGAAGAAGTGTGAGGCGGTGTTGCCGGCAGGGAAACGGATCTATTTTCGCAGCGACAGCGCGGCCTACCAGGCGGACGTGATCAACCACTACAGCCAGCCGGGGCGCACTTTCACCATCACGGCGGACTTGGACGCGGCGGTGAAACGCGAAATCCGAGAACCTGCCGGAGAGCGCGTGGCAACCCTACCGGACGGCGGAGGGACTGGCCACGGACCGGGAAATCGCCGAGACGGTGCACACGATGAACGAGACGAAGCAGGCGTTCCGGCTGATCGTGCTGCGCTGGCTCAATCCGCAGCCCAGCTTGTTTGAATCGGAGCGGCACTGCTATCACGCCGTGGCCTCGAATCGTGAGGAAAGCGCGGCGGAGGTCATCTGGAAACACAACGGGCGGGGGCAGAGCGAGAACTGGCACAAGGAAGTGAAGCTCGGCATGGGGATGGAGCAAATGCCCTGCGGGCAGTTGGAGGCCAATGCGATGTACTTCGGCATCGGGGTGCTGGCTTACAACCTGGCGCAATTGCTCAAGCGCCAGGTGCTGCCGGAATCGTATCGCACCGCGACGCTGGCCACGCTGCGCTGGAAAGTGTATCGGCTGGCGGGCAAACTGGTTCGGCACGCGCGCGGGCTGATCCTGCAGATCAAAGCGGATACGGAAAAGTGGCGGCTGCTGCAATCCGCGCGCCTGCGATGCGCGTACCTGCGGACCTGAAACGGAGGAGCGCGATGAAAAGACAACCCAAGCGGCAAAAGCGGGCGGGAGTGTCGACTCCGGCGTGCCCAAAACCACCTTGATCCTCCCTGGGCGGCTGAGACCCACACCGAACCGGGCCGGAACTCCGGCTGAGTAGTTTCGGGTCGCGCCGGTCAACGCTTCCAACGGTCGGCAGGGCTCTTCAATCGATCAACCGCGATTCTTGAGTCCGTCAAAAGTCTTGACCTCAGACCAAGTTTCTTAAACAATTGTCTTATAGGGCGCACCATGGACATGTGAGTAAAGAAGCCAATTCCCAGCATCAAGAACAACCCCAACAGGAGGGACGGTGAGTTACCAAGCGGATGCGATTTACCAGGATCACAAGGTCGTGGCCCGGGTCGTGGAACCGGAAGTGCACTGGGCCTCCCGGGAAATTCACTTTGGCGAGATCAATCGCAGCGATGACCTGATTTTGCCCGAGGAATGTGAATTTCAAAAGTACCGTTTGATGATCCAGCGCATAGAGTACGCCTCACGAATCGATAGGAATGCGCCGGAGAAAGGCAGGGTGCTTCGGGGAGTGGTGGCGGAAATACTAGGCTATCGTGAGCAGTAGAACAACACTGGGGGACCTGACTTTATAGCTCCCCGGTTTTTCTTCCCATAGGAAACGAGCTGCGGTCCCACAGAACAGGTTTGCGCCCCATTGGCTCTAAACTTCCTGGTAGGGTTGCATTTTCCAAAGTCCGGAGGTCGTGCAGATTCCGCAGGCCCGTTCCACCCCGCCTTTTTCCTGGAGCGACGCCAGCAGCATTTCATCTGCCTGCAAGGCCTCGCGTGCGGAGCAGTTTGGGCACTGGAACAAGACCCGCACTTTAAGTTGGTCCCCTTCCTGGATATCAGGAATATCTACTCCCCACATGTCTTTCCCCGGGTCCAGATTCTCGATGCCCCAGTAAGTAAACTTCAGTTAAGGACTTTGCAGTTTGGATACGACCCGAAAAACCGAGTCCCGCCCTGTAGGGTGGCATATCACGCGGATTTCCGAATCAGGCAGTAGTTGATGGGTCATTCGGATCTTGGCACCGTGCAAGTTTACAATGAGGGTGAAAGATTCCTCGGTAAAATCCATGCCACGATAATCAACTCCAAAAACGCGAATAGGCGCCCACAGCGCCACTCGGCAGCTACGCCGGCGGTGAAGATATGCCATCGATGTCCTCCGTGGGTGGCAGTTCGTTGGGTAGATATTACCGTGACTAGGGACGATATACCAGCCCTCTGGGAATTAATTTTTCTTTAAGCGTTAGCCTGTGAGGGGAATCAGTTGGCGGGCAGACGCGGCTCCGGTTGTTGCGCTTCCAGCAAGCTCAAGGCGTCGGAGATTTCGTCCAGCAAGGCACGCGCCCCCTGCTCGCCCGCACTCGCCGCTGCCACAATGGCATAGGCGCAGTTCAGACACAGGCAATAGGCACGACTCTCCGAGATTTGGCCGGGGCGGCAGACTGCACAAGGCCAAT
>CAWFMJ010000031.1:0-8871 GCA_963816715.1 uncultured delta proteobacterium | reverse complement strand
ATGTATTGCTATCCAGGCCCTGCTCAACTATTCCCGAGTGACGACGAAGGCTCGTCCCTTCTCTCCCGCCGACCTCGCGGTGGTTGCCCGTAGGTGCGGTCGGCGATCTCGAAGCGCGCATAATCGGAGACGGGCGGACCGTGGAGATCGGCAGATCTGGCGAGATCGAAGCCGATCCGATCCAGATGGGACAACTCATCCAGAACCTCGTCGGCAACGCCCTCAAGTTCCACGGAGACGAAAAACCCGTGGTGAAGGTCCACGGCCGGTCCGCGGCCCATGGACCGATCGCGGCGATGGACAATATCTGATCTTCGTCGAAGACAACGGCATAGGCTTCGACGAGAAGTACCTCGACCGCATATTTACCCCCTTTCAGCGTCTTCATGGGCGGGGGACTTACGAAGGAACCGGCATCGGCCTTGCCATATGCCGAAAAATAGTGGATCGTCACGGGGGAAGCATCACGGCCGAGAGCACGCCCGGAAAGGGAACGACCTTTATCGTCATCGCTGCCGTAAGACAAGCGAAGGGAGGAGCTTAAGTGAAAGACACTTTGAAAAAATCGATCACTATTCTCATGGCCGATGACGACCAGGACGACTGCCTGCTCGTGAGCAAGGCATTCGAGGCAAGCAGGCTCGCGAACGATCTGCGCTTCGTCGAGGATGGCGAGGAGCTGATGGATTACCTGCTACCGCCGGGGTAAGTACACGGACGCGCAGGCCGCTCCGCGGCCCGGACTCATCCTTCTCGATCTGAATATGCCTCGAAAGGATGGGCGAGAGGCTCTGAAGGAAATCAAGGACGACCCGGGGATCAGGGAGATCCCCGTCGTGGTGCTGACCACGTCGAAGGATGAAGAGGATATCCTCCGCAGTTATAACCTGGGGGCGAACTCATACATCACGAAGCCGGTAACCTTTGAAGGACTCGTGGACGTGATGAAGTCCCTCGGCAAGTACTGGTTCGAAATAGTGGAGCTGCCGTGCGAAGCGAAGGGCGAATCCACCATCAAAGGAGGGTGACATGGAGAACTCAAGCATAAGGGTCCTCCTTATCGAGGACGATGAAGACGACTATATCCTGGTCCGGAACCTACTCGTCCCGAATAACGGCGGTAAGCTACGAACTCCAGTGGGCGGCGACTTACGGGCGGCCCTGGAAGCCATGGGCAGGGATCATCATGACGTTTATCTCCTCGACTATCAGCTCGGCGACCGCACGGGGCTCGATCTCTTGCATGAAATGAATGGGAAGGGTTCGGCTGTCCCGGTGATCTTTATCACAGGCCACGCCGACTACGGAGTGGACATCAAGGCCATGCGTGCAGGGGCATCGGACTACCTCGTGAAGGGGCAGATAAGCTCCGATCTTCTTGAACGTTCCATCAGGTATGCCATCGAGCGTAAGCGCCTTGAACGCCAGTTGCGCCAGGCGCAAAAAATGGAGGCCATCGGCACTCTGGCGGGCGGCATCGCCCATGACTTCAACAACATCCTTGCCGCGATCATCGGCTTCTCGGAAATTGCTGCGGCTAGAGCGCCTGCGGATTCCCACGTGCAAGGCAGCCTGAAGAGGATATTTGAGGCGGGCATTCGGGGGAGAAATCTCATCAAGCAGATCCTCGCTTTTTCACGGCAATCGGAACAGGAGAAGAAGCCTCTGCGGCTCAGCCTCGTCGTCGACGAAACGATAGGGCTTCTTCGGGCCTCTCTCCCTTCAACCATCGATATTCGGTTCACCGTGACGGGCCAATCGGGGCTCGTCCTCGCGGACATTGGCCAAATACAGCAGGTGATCCTGAATCTGTGCACCAACGCCGCCTATTCGATGAGGGAAAGGGGCGGCGCCATCGCCATCGACCTGTCCGACTTTAGTTTCTTTGCTCCGGGAGAAGCCCCGCACTCCTTGCTGAACCCCGGCGCCTATCTCAAACTTTCGGTGAAGGATACCGGGGAAGGAATAAGCGGGGATGTTCTTCATGGCATCTTCGACCCCTTCTTCACGACAAAGAAGCAGGGTGAGGGCACCGGTCTCGGCCTCTCCGTGGTCCTCGGCATCGTCGAGAGCCATGGGGGGGCGATCACGGTAAGAAGCGAGCCCGAAAGGGATCTGTCTTCTCCCTATATTTGCCAAGAGCCGTCGAAGCCCGTGCTGAAACCCTCGGGGAAGACGAGGATGTCCCAACCGGAAAGGAAAGGATACTCTATATCGATGACGAGGAGGCCCTCGTCGAGATGGGAGAGGAGATTCTCGGAAGACTCGGATACGAGGTAATGACGAAAACCAGCAGCCGGGATGCCCTCGAACTCCTTAAATAGACCCACATCGCTTCGACCTTGTTGTCACCGACCAGACCATGCCCGAGATGACGGGCATTGAACTCGCCCGTGAGATCCTCGCCATCAGAGCAAACATGCCCATCATCATGGTGTCTTTCCGGCAAGCCTGCGTGAAATAA
Source organism: uncultured delta proteobacterium (assembly GCA_963816715.1). GTDB lineage: Bacteria > Desulfobacterota > Syntrophorhabdia > Syntrophorhabdales > WCHB1-27 > BOG-1155. Next base: position 6,407 of record CAWFMJ010000031.1, on the reverse strand, counting down.
TGACCCCAGATGCGGTACCATCGGTTTTACACCCAATAAGCCAAAGGAGGCTTGCCCATGGTGCCGGCAAAGAGAAGAAACGTTCGACCCACCCTCGAAGCAGTTCAAGAACTTTTCGACAGATGGCGTAAGGATAAGAGAGGCCGTGATCCCATCCCCGATGCTCTGTGGGAAGCGGCCGTATTGCTTTCAGCGAAGCATTCGATCAACGAGATATCCAAGCAGCTGCGGTTGAACTATAACGATCTGAAGGCGCGAGCCAAAGGCCATCATCACGTCCCTGACGCTGCAGCCTTTATTGAGTTTGCGGGCGTCCAGTGCATCATCGAGATGGAGCGGCTCGGCGAGCGGATGAAGATCACAGGCAGCTGCAACGTCATGGAGCTTGTCCGGGAGTTCTGGAGGAGATGATCCAGGTCACGCCCCAGATGCGGATCCTGGTGGCGGTCGATCCGGTCGACTTCCGAAAAGGGATAGACGGCCTTGCCGGGATGTGCAAAGCGGTGCTGCAGACCGATCCTTTCAGCGGCTGTCTCTTCTTGTTCCGCAACCGCAAGAGGACTTCCCTCAAAGTGCTCATGTATGACGGCCAGGGCTTCTGGTTGTGCCAGAAGAGGCTGTCGAAAGGGCGGTTCCGTTGGTGGCCTCAAGGAAAGGATCTCGCCGCACATCAATTGCAGGCACTTTTATGGAACGGCGATCCCGATACGGCCGTTCCCCTGTGGAAACCCTTAAAATAGCACTGGACACGGAAAGACGTCTTCTGTATACTCACCTGCATGAGATACTGCGGGCGGGAATTTACCGCATGCGAGATCAAGCTTATTGAGCGTCTCATCGCTGGCGGCGCCAACCGGCACCGCCTCTCCCGGAGGTTTTGCGAAGAAATCAACTGGCGCAAACCCGATGGCGGCTTAAAGGAGATGAGCTGCCGGGTCGCCCTTCTTCGAATGCACCGGGACGGCCATATTGTTCTGCCTGACCCGCAGCGGCCGGCCAACAACAGCTTGAAGAAGCCGAAGGCAACGCTTCTGGCCCTGCCGGGCCCGGAGGTCTTCGCAAAGGCAGGGGCATACGCCCTTCGCCTGGAGATAGTCGGCAGAACGACGAGCGCTCTTTGGAACGAATACATCGACCGGTACCACTACCTCGGCTATACGCCCCTGCCGGGTGCGCAACTCCGGTACTTCGTCAAGGCCGATGATCAAATCCTGGCTCTTGTGGGCTTCTCCGCAGCGGCGTGGACGTGTGCGCCCCGTGACGGTTACATAGGCTGGGATGCAGAGACGAGAAAGAAGAATCTCCACCTCGTCGTCAATAACGCCCGGTTCCTCATCCTGCCCTGGATCCGTTCATACAACCTCGCATCAAGGATCCTCTCGGCGGCGGCGAGACGGATCGCGTCCGACTGGCAGGAGCGCTACCACTATGAACCGGTGCTCCTCGAGACCTTCGTCGAGAAGGAGCGTTTCACCGGGGCCTGCTACAAAGCCGCAAATTGGATCCCCGTGGGCGATACAAAAGGACGGGGGAAGCTCGACGTCCACAACGAGTGCAAGCTGCCGGTCAAAAGCGTATGGCTCTACCCCCTGGACAAGAGATTTCGCTCGTGGCTCAAAGGATGAAGATCGAGGAACTGAAAGCGCTCCGTGAACGGCTTGTCTCGAATTCGTTGACCGAGGATGACAGGGCCGCCCTTACGGTGATCCTCGACAGCCACCTGCTTCTCGACGGGGCCGTGAAGGAGAAGAGCGGAACAATCCGGAAACTGCTCAAGATGATCTTCGGGGCCAAAACCGAGAAGGCGCACGTCGTGTTCGACATGCCCGTTAAACCCAAAGGCGAAAAGGCTCATCCCCGGGGACACGGGAGGAAGAGCGCGGCCGCCTATACCGGAGGCGAGAAAGTCATCGTACATACGACATTGAAAAGCGGAGATCCGTGTCCCGAATGTCATAAGGGCCGCGTCTACCCGAGTCAACCTTCCGTGGTCGTGCGGATAACGGGAAACGCTCCCCTTAGGGCGATATCCTTTGAATGCGAGAAGCTCCGCTGCAACCTCTGCGGCGAGGCGTTCACCGCAACGCTGCCTGATGAAACAGGGTCTGAAAAGTACGATGCCGCCGCCGGCGCCATGATCTCTCTTTTGAAGTACGGCAGCGGTCTTCCCTTTAACCGGCTGGAGCAGTTGCAAGAGAGCATGGGCATCCCGCTGCCCGCCTCCACCCAGTGGGACATCGTCGAAAAAACCGCGGATCGCATCCATCCCGCGTATGAGGAGCTGATCCGGCAGGCCGCCCAGGGTGAGATCATCCATAACGACGACACGGCGATGAAAATAACGGCAGCCATCAACGAAAACGGACGGAGCGGAACCTTTACGACAGGCATGCTGTCTATGACGGGCGAGAAGAAGATCGCGCTCTTCTTCACCGGGCATAAACACGCGGGAGAGAACATTGCCGACCTGCTTGCGAAGCGGCGCCCGGGACTCGATCCACCCATCCAGATGTGCGATGCGCTCACCCGGAACACGTCGAAGGAGTTTGCCGTTATATTGGCCCATTGCCTAGCCCATGCCCGCAGGAACTTCGTGGACGTGGCGGAGAGCTTCCCGGATGAGTGCCGGCATGTGATCGAGGCACTGGGCGAAGTATATAAAAACGATTCATCTGCCAGGGAGCGCCGCATGACCTCTCATGAACGGCTCATGCACCATCAGGCGGAGAGCGGGCCCGTCATGAGCCGCCTTCGTAGCTGGATGACCGCGCAGTTCGAGGAAAGAAAGGTGGAGCCGAACTCGGGGTTGGGGAAGGCCTTCGCCTACATGTTCAAACACTGGGATCCCCTCACCCTTTTTCTCAGGGTCGAAGGGGGCCCGCTTGATAACAACCTTTGCGAACAGGCGCTCAAGAGGGCGATACTTCATCGCAAAAACTCCCTCTTCTATCGCACCCTGCACGGCGCCTATATAGGGGATTTGTTCATGAGCCTGATCCACACGTGTCGCCTGTCAAACACCAATCCCTTCGATTACCTGGTGGCTCTGCAGAAATACTCCCATGAGGCGTTCAGGCGCCCCCACGAATGGCTGCCCTGGAATTACGAAGCTGCTGTAACGGGATTATCGCCGCCTTAAAAGGCCGGGCCTATTGACGGCTTTCTAATTTACGCAGGCTCGCCGGAAAGACACGGTTGGTCCACCCGATGCCCAAGACATGACCATTGCCCTTGAAGCAGGCCCCGTTGTCTTATCCCGACGGGAGGGGGTGTTGGCAGCAACCGGAATACCCTCGTACATAGCCACCCTCCCCCCGCGCAAAAGACGGAAGGATTACGTACCCTCCTTGGCTGACGCCGCGGTCCTAGTGAGAGTAATCTTCAAAAGGAAAGGATTCTTTCCGCTCCATGGCGCCACCTACAAACGGCGACTTTCGATGTTTCGCGATTCTCAACGAATGCCATGAATAATGGTGTGAAAGGGCCGACAAGGCGCCCGGCGTTTCGTTACGTCGATGAGGCGGCGGATTGACGTCGCGTAACTCTTTTCTCCGTCCTCTGCCATCCTCCCCCTCCTTCGTGCGACAGCGCCTAATTCTCCTAATTTATTGACGTCGGACGCTGCCCGCCTCGCGCCACGCGGGTCACTCAGACTGAGGCATCGCAGACGGTCTACCGGGATACGTCCGCGGCCGTGAGGCCTTGTTCACGTAACCGGGCGATGTCCTTGGTGGGCGCACTCCCGAAGAAGCGGCCGTATTCCCTGCTGAACTGCGAGGCGCTCAAGTATCCCACGTGCGAGCACGCGGCACTCGCGTCCGTCATCGTCGATAACATGAGACGTCTCGCCTCCTGGAGGCGCAGTACCTTTTGGTACTGCAAAGGGCTCATTGAGGTGACGGACTTGAAGTGCTGGTGAAAAGAGGAGACGCTCATGTGGGCCAACTCGGCCAACTCTTCGACTTTCATGGGCTGGGAGTAGTTGTCACGCAACCAGGATATCGCTTTCGCGACGCCATTGACGCCGGAATCCTCAAGGCCGATTTGGGCCACCCGGATACCGGCCGGGCTGCGGAGCAGACGGATCAGAATCTCATCGATTACGAGCGGGGCGATGAGTTCCACGTCCTCAAGCTGCGCCACCAAGTCGATCAGCCTTGTTGCGGCGTTTAAGATGTTCGGGTCGGCCGGAGTGACGCACACGGCGCGGCTCTGTTGAACCCGAGGCAGACCGTGTGGATACACCTTCAGGACCAATTCTGCGATCTTGTGCGGATCGAAGTCCAGCTTGAAAGAGAGGTAGGGTTCAGCGTGGCTCGCTCGCGTGACCAGGCCGGCCACCGGCACATCAACGGAGAAAACGAGCATACGCGACGCGTCGTACTCGTAGATTTCCTGCCCCAGCATTACGCTCTTCGCACCTTGCGCGATGATGCACAAGGACGGTTTTGCCACGGCATGCACCAACTCCGTGTTCGTTCGGGAGGCGCGAGTAACGTGCACCCCGGGAATGCGTAACTCGAAGGAGCCGTCGTAAGGGGTATGGGCGCGAATCAAGCCGGCCAACCTGGCCAGGTCCGGCTCGCTTGACCTGCGAAGGTATTCGCACTCAGTGGATGCGGGTTTCTCGTAATGGACTTCATTGTAACGCCCTCCCCGGGAAAGTCTCCTAACAGCTTGCCCCGGCCGACTTCCGGCCAGTCGAAAATTCCCTTCTATGGTAATCATGCATCCTCATCTGCTTCGCGTCACTCCACTTCATTTATACATCTTATTGCATTTAACGCTCTTGGATATCCCACGTAAGGCAATAATTGAGTGACAGTACTAAGTAATACTTCTTTGTCATTTCCGACATTCAGATTGCCCTTTATATGCCCTTTCAACTGCGGCTCACATCCGCCGAGCGACAAGAGCATCGAGAAAGTGAGAAGCTCTCTCATTTTAATATCAAGTCCTGTTCTGGTGTAGTAGTCGCCAAAACAGTTTGCCGACAGATATTTCTGAATATGGATTTGATTTTCGGGAGACTGTTCATACATATCATCAATCATTGTCCGAAAATCGACTTTGAAAGGGCCAATCCCTTTTCAAATCGTGTTTCGGCAGTGGTGGTGGATTGACCTTCGAGGGGCAGTTTTACGCCGCGGCTCTCCAGTATTTCGTTTGTGGCATGAATAAAATCAAAGGCTTTTGCGATGCCCACATAAGGCACGGACTGATAAACAATCTCTTTCGCTTCAATAGGTGTGACGCCAATGTTCAGCGCGCCGCCGAGCATGATCTTGTACTCGCTTAATGTCTGCTGGGCGATAAGTGAAGCTAAAATCACCATAAGCCTTGTTTTTGTATCAAGGTTCCCGTACGAAAGCACTTCATCGAAGGCAAAATTGTCGAACACTTCGATGAATTCAGGATCGGTGACCTGGAGCTTCGATTCGTGGTTCGGGAAAAGTTCCTCGTGGTTTTTCCGGGCTGTTTCACTTATAGGCATTGGAATGCCCCCTTATTTCAACTTGTTGTAGTCTTCGTCCGATACCGGCTCCAGCCATGTTGCCGGACCTTTTTCGGGATTGACCTCGACGGCAAGGTGTTTGAGCCATCCCGTTCCCTTGAAATGATCGCTCTTGAATTTCTCTCCAATGGGAAAGATCACGCTATGCTAAGATCGTGGCGCCGATGATTTGCTCTCCTTCTTTTTCGCGGTTAGAGGCCGGTCCTTTTTTCCAGGGTTTCGGGGTACCGGGCCCCTTCTATCGTAATCTTCGAGGCGGCGCTGTCGATCCCACTCAGATCGTCGGGTGTAAGTTCGATTGCAGTTGCTCCGATATTCTCTTCCAGGCGGGAGAGTTTTGTTGTTCCCGGAATCGGAACGATCCAGGCTTTCGCGCAAGGAGCCAGGCGAGGGCTAGTTGAGCGGACGTCGCCTTTTTCCGTTCTGCAATTGTCCCGAGCAGATCAACAAGAGATTGATTCGCCTTTCTATTCTCCGGCGTAAAGCGAGGCACGATGTTACGGAAGTCGGACTTGGCAAACGTCGTGTTCTCATTGATCTTTCCCGTGAGAAAACCTTTTCCAAGAGGGCTGAAGGGAACGAACCCGATTCCAAGCTCTTCGAGCGTGCGCAACACTTCCTCTTCGGGGCGTCTCCACCACAGCGAGTATTCGCTCTGAAGCGCGGTGAGCGGCTGTATCGCATGCGCGCGACGTATGGTCTTCACTCCTGCTTCGGAAAGGCCAAAGTGCTTCACTTTGCCTTGCCGAATCAGATCCTTCACCGTTCCTGCCACGTCTTCGATCGGCACGTCCGGGTCAACGCGGTGTTGATAGTAAAGATCAATGGCATCGACCTTGAGCCGCTTGAGAGAACCCTCAAGGCTCTGCCTAATGCGTTCGGGCCGGTCGAG
>CAWFMJ010000030.1:0-5639 GCA_963816715.1 uncultured delta proteobacterium | reverse complement strand
TGTCATCACCCACACGGAGAATGTGTCGTAATGCTAAAGACTGTTATTCCTGATTCAAGTGAAAAGATCAGCGTTAACGCCGGCATAATCCTTTACCGGTAACCGCTTCCAGTATTTTACAGTTTCCTAATTCACAGGCCTTTTTTGCGTCCTCACAGCCGGAAATGATGTTGCCTTGATTAAAATAAACAAATCCCCTGTTGAAATAGGTATCGGCATCGTCCGGTTTCAGGCGAATGGCATTATTGAAGTCTTCAATGGCGATCTGATACTGACCGAATTTAGTGTAAATAGTCCCTCTGTTGTTGTAGGCATCGGCGTTATCCGGATCAAGATGCGATAGCTCTGTTGTAGTCCTCGATGGCCATTTGATACTGGCCGAATTTAGCGTAAATACTCCCCTGTTGTTGTAGGCATTGGGAATAATTCGGCTCAAGACTGATGGTTTTATTGTAGTCCTCTAATGGCCATTTGATACTGGCCGAGTTTGGCGTAAGCAATTCCCCTGTTGTTGTAGGCATATAGCCATCTGTCCTGGATTGCAAGTGCTGATAGCCATGTTATAATGCTCAATAGCCTCTTCGATATTTCCTTTATCAATCAGAGCAGCAGCAAAACTTTATGCGCCAGATAGTTATCCTTTGTTACCTGCAAAGTATGGCTAAAGAGATTGATACTGTTTTTCCAGTAGCCGCACTGCTGCCAGGTAAAAAATGCCATGATGGCAAGAGCGGCTATTGCCGCCGGAAATAAAATCTTTTTGCGTATGACTTCAGGCTTAATCAAAAGCGGAATGCCCCATGCCGCCATAATAGCTATACCGATAAAAGGGAAATAAGTATAACGGTCAGCCATTGCCTGCTCCCCCGCCTGCATCAATCCACTGACAGGAAACAGAGCGCCTAAATACCAAAACCAGCCCACCGCAAGGAAAGGGGTTCTCTTCACTAAGAAAACGACAGCAACGCTTATTGCCAATAGAACAGAAGCAGCGCCTATAACTTGCCACCGTTGAAGAAATGAATAAGGATAGAAACAAGCCAGGTCAACCGGCCAGAGTGTTTTGCCAAGATAAGAAACGTAAGATACGATGGTATTCATAATGCGATCGGAAAACGAGAGCCGTTGCAGTGGAAGAAATAGAATCATTGGCTTGTAATTGCCCAATAAGCATAATGCCAAAAAGCATTGATAAAAGAAAGAATGGCGCCTTTTCCCACAGAAGATGAGCGATCACTTGAGAGCGGCTTTTTGCGGGCGCGTCTATCTTTTTCTCTATTGCTGAAATATTCACTGGCGTGAACGGTTTTTGCCAACGCTCAAACGGCCAATAATCAAGCAACAGCAGGACACAGGGCAGGGTAAGCAGCGTGGGTTTGGACATAATGCTCAAAGTGAACAATATTAAACAAATGATGTACTTTGATAGACGGGATTTTTCCACATACTGAGCATAGGCATAGAGCGTTGCCATACCGAAAAACATGCTTAAAACATCTTTATGCTCGGAGGCCCAGGCGACAGACTCGACCCGCAACGGATGCAAAGCAAAAAGAGCCGCCACAAAGGCCGAAGGCCAAAGACGTTTCGTTGCTTTGTTCAGAAAGAGGAATAAAAAGAGCGCTGCGCCAATATGCAAAAGCAGGCTGACCAGATGATAAAAGGAAGCATTCGTCCCGAACAAGCGCCACTCCAGCATGATGGATAGCCAGGTCAGGGGATGCCAATACTCAAGGCTTGCATTGGTAAATGCCCATTTAACGCTTTGGGCATCAAATCCTGTTTGGACATAATTGTTTTCAGTAATTAATCTGTAATCATCATAATTAACAAAATCATTGCCCACTATCCGGCCGTATGCCGCCAAACAAGCAATAACCAATAAAACGATGATCAGATATGTGTATTTTTTATTCATTCCCTGAAATTATCTCCATAGAGGGCTGTTGAAAAACGCTCATTTGCTGTGTTGCGCTGCAAACCGCACCGTTCAACGTATATCTATATACGCCTCGCGGTTCGGTTTTTTGCGCGCCTTGCACCTGAGCATTTTTAAACAGCCCCCCCTCCATGATAATGAGAGCAACTATTATATACATTCGGCGGCAAAATCAATCCAAAATTTGTCGGCCTGAAAACCCCAGCCGGCAGTAGTTAATGCCTTTTTTCTCCGGCACCACTTAGAGCCAAAAAAATTATCTGACAAACAATCCAATATTAGAAGCAGGAAGCGCACTTAATAAAATTACGGTTACTCTTTGCAAAACGAACGAGAAATATTTTGCGGATGCCTCCATGTCTGGCATCTTGTGGGAAAAAAAAATTGACATACAAACGGAACTTCCTTATATTTCAAAAACAATGAAGGAAGAACCTATCACCAGAATAAACGGTAAAAAACAAAAGATATCGGACCTTGGTATATTTAGCGGGAAACCGGCCTTTCCTGAAAAAATCCACGTTGGCCGCCCGAATATCGTAAACAGAAAAGGTTTTCTTGATCGTGTGAATACGATTCTCGATAACCAATGGCTAACCAACAATGGTCCCTTCGTTCAGGAATTCGAGAAACGAATCTCCGGCCTTATCGGCGTAAAACACTGCATTGCCATGTGTAACGGCACTATAGCCCTCGAAATCGCCATCCGTGCCCTTGAAATGACCGGAGAAGTAATCATTCCCTCGGCGACTTTCATCGCAACGGCACACGCCCTGCAGTGGCAGGCCATTACCCCTGTCTTCTGCGATATTGATGAAAAGACACATACCATCGACCCAAAACAGATAGAACAGATGATAACTCCCCGGACAACGGGAATAGTCGGTGTCCACCTTTGGGGGCGGCCATGCGACACAGAAGCCATTGGGGAGATCGCGCAGAGACATCATTTGAAGGTCCTCTACGATGCAGCCCATGCTTTTGCTGCCAGTCACAGCGGGACAATGATCGGTAATTTCGGTGATGCGGAGGTTTTCAGTTTTCACGCGACCAAATTCCTCAATACGTTTGAAGGAGGGGCTGTCGTCACTAATAATGATGTCCTTGCCGACAGGATACGTCTCATGAAGAATTTCGGTTTCAAGGGATACGACAATGTCATTTATATCGGCACAAACGGCAAAATGAACGAATTATCGGCAGCCATGGGCATATCGTCTCTGGATAAGCTCGAAGAGATTATCTCCTTGAACAGAGACCATTATATACAATATAGAGACAATCTCAAATCCATTCCCGGCATATCCTGTATCTCATACAATGAAGATAACCATCCCAACTACCAGTATATTATCCTTGAACTCGATGAGCAGCAGCTTAAGTTGTCCCGGGATCAGTTCGTCAGAATTCTTCATGGAGAAAATATTTTGGCGCGACGCTATTTCTATCCCGGATGCCACCGGATGGAGCCCTACAGTTCATTTTTCCCTCATGCCGGATTGCTACTGCCTAATACGGATAAGGTCCTGTCCAGAGTTATCGTTCTTCCCACGGGGACGGCCGTAACCCATGACGATATCGATGTCATATGCGCATTAATGCGCTATATCGTAAGTCACAGAAAAAAAATCAGGGAGATGCTATCAGATGAATGAAAATCATGTTGACTTCTCAATTGTCATACCCGTCTATTTTAATGAGGGAAGTCTCAAGTTGATCTATCAGGCCATAGATGAAAAAGTGATTAAAAAGAATCCTGAAAAGACCTGTGAGGTCATCTTCGTGGATGACGGGTCTGGTGACGGGTCATTTCGGGAATTGATGGAAATCAGAACCGAACATCCCCGGATTGTGAAGGTCATCAAGTTCGTGCGCAACTTCGGCCAACTTCAGGCGATGATGGCGGGATACAAGCAGGCCTCAGGGAAATGCGTCATCTCCATATCGGCTGACCTTCAAGACCCACCGGAGTTGATTAACGAAATGCTTCATTATCATTTCAGCGAAGATTACAACATCGTTATATGCAGCCGCGACTCACGGGATGAATCCCTTTTCCGGCGGGGAACATCCGAGTTTTTCTATTATCTGATGAAACGATTAAGCTTCTCTAACATGCCGTCAAAGGGATTTGATTACGTGCTCCTGAGTGACAGAGTAAAGAATATTATTCTGGATAATCAGGAGACAAATGCCTTTTTTCAGGGGCAGATTCTCTGGACAGGATTCGATATTAAATTTATTCCTTATAAACGACAGAGCCGTTCCGTGGGTGTATCCAGGTGGACTTTCAGTAAAAAGATGAAATATCTGATCGACGGTGTAATGAGTTATTCTTACTTCCCCTTGCGGGTCATGTCGATCACGGGGCTTGTTGTCGCGTTGCTCGGTTTTGCATATGCCCTGGTAATTTTTATAGATAAGATACTGGGAGGTATACCCATTCAAGGATGGGCGCCTTTGATGATCATGATCCTCGTCCTGTCCGGAATCCAAATGCTCATGCTGGGAATCATCGGCGAGTATTTATGGCGGGCCCTCGACCAGATTCGCAACAGGCAACCCTACATTATTGAAAAGATATTCGATTGAAAATAAACAAGCAAGCAATCAATAAAGAACAGCCATAATGGAGATAATGATGAAAGCCAAATTAACCATTATCTGTGGAACCTTGATCATTCTATTAAAAACATAGAACCGTATTTTCACTCTTAGCACAAGGATCCGGATCACATATGAAAAACATAATAACGCGCGGCATTTACAGACAATCTGTAATATTCGGCATCGCCATCGCGGTCTTTTGCGTCGCAGCCTTCATCGGCTGGCAAAAGCTTCAATATGGATTCAATTTCATCGATGAAGGCTACCATATGACAGAAGCATGGCGGCTGACAGCGGGTGACGATTTCTTCAAGGACAAATTTACCGGCGCCCTGAGATCGTCAACACTCATCAATGCCGTCATTTTTAGAGCCTGTCCTGACATTACATTGCTCGGATTCAGGGAACTGCAATTTGTTTTAACGATCTTTTCCCTGTTGCTTTTGAGTTATGCGCTGTTTTACGTGAACAGGGATTACTGGTATCAGCCGCTCATATTTTCCGTTTTTGCCTTCACCGGACTGGATCCCCTGGGCATGATAAAAAACCTGTATTATCAGACATACCCTAATCTGTTCATCACCCTGCACCTTGCGGCCTTCATTTTAGGTATCTATCAGAAATCCCCTCTCTTTAAAAAGGTATTCTTTATCCTGTCAGGCATTTTCTTATGGCTCATCAGTTTCAGCCTGCTGCACATGAGTCTTATCGTCATCTCACCCATCGCGCTATTTATCATCATCCGCAGGCTCAATACGGATGATATTAAATTTTCCTTTAAGGATTTATGTCTTGTCCTGGCGCCGTTTATTGTAATCTGGTCAGTATTCCTGGCAATCTATAATATGGCATTTATCCGGAACGTTCTGTCTTCACTTCAGCTTATGCTCTCGACCCCGGGGCACGCGGCTGGCGGTCTCCTTTCATTCAACCGGGAAGCAATAAAATATATCATGATCGCCGCACTCTTTCTCATCGCCTGCTTTTTCACTTTTCGATGTCAGAAAATGATCTTTCGGATTATCGGCTTGATCATTGTATCATTGTCCATGTATGCCGTGATTAAAACATCTTGCTTCGGTCACAATGCGTC
>CAWFMJ010000029.1:0-15076 GCA_963816715.1 uncultured delta proteobacterium | reverse complement strand
TTTTTGCCGCTGCAACTCGTTAAACACGTATTGCTATTCATTAAAGGTTGGGGTTCCCGACCTCTTCAACTACGAGCTTGAACCGAAAGAACTGGCGCAACTCGTCGCCGGGCTCATCGCCGAGGGCGACGAGATAAAGCTACGGCTCGCAGCCAAGGTGTTGAACGCCATTTGCCGATAGTTCCGGAAACATTCGATGCCATGGAGAGGATCCGGTGGCACATGGCCCTCCGGGGTTCAGAAGAGGCGATGTGTGAAGCCCCTGCGTGTGGGACCTCTCTGATTTTGACGTGAGCCGCAGCCAAGTCAAGTAGTACGGTTACGACAGATGCCAGCAAGAGGAAAACACATGACCATGAAGGACCACAGGTGAAGACCTTTTCGCGGACAAGCACCGTCATGAATGAGACGGCTCATAACGTTCGCGCATACCATTATCTTCTTCCTCCGAAAAATGCTTCAGAAGGGCAAGTATACTCTCCCGGTTGGCGTCGTTCACCGCGCCTACAATTTCCGCGACCGCCGGCAGGTTCTCTTCCAGAAACAGGTAGAGTTCCTGATCGGACATTGTGACGCATTCATTCACGGTCACCATTTTTCCATCCGGGTGGAATGCCGGCCACAATGAGACTCCTCCTTTTCTTATATAAAGACCGCCATGCGTCTTTTCAGACAGCCGCCCTCATCTTTACCCATAAATGGGCGGCCGCAAATGGGCGGCCCGCCGGGAACGCCGGCAATGGCGCCGGGCCAGCGCATCAGGCGGCATACCATGGCCCGTCCGAAAGCAGCTTTAGGAACGCGACGACTGTCTGTCTATTGGAATCTCCTACCTCCCCGGCGGTCTCGGCCACGGCCGGCATCCTTTCTTTCAAAAGGGAGTAAAGCTCCTCATCGGACATGTTCTCGTAATCCATGACGATCTTCCCAATGTTTCCCTGATATAGACCGGGCAGGGAATCTCATTTTTCTGTCCTTCTGCTTGCCTTGATAGTTTGATTCCGCGTATCCTGTTCCTTCCTACAAATAGATAATGTGGCACTAGTTCTGTGTGTAGCAAGTATATGGCATCTGATGCATGGAGTCAACAGGACGATATCCGTGTGTTGCACGGTATACGACTGTCGCGGAGAATCGGACGATTGAGGGGACTCACAAAGCGAATTTCAGTGGTGACTGCGGCAGGGCTTTACAAAAGGAGGTGCCGAGGGGCCGATTATTCATGAATATGGCCGCTGAATCAGGAACCGCAGGCGGGGAATAAGGGCGCCTGAATGGCTGATAGCTGGCAAAGAACCGTGCTATCGATAAATGGCGGTGATGATCTTTGCCATCAATCTCAGCTTTTCGTCGTGGCCCTTGTCCATCATGTGCGAAATGAGTTGCCTCAATTCCTCGGGCGACCTTTCGTGCTGATAATTGAAAAGCTCCGACGCTTCGACCTCAAGCGCGTCGGCCAGTTTTATCAACGTATCAAGGGTGGGATTCTCCTTGCCTCTCTCGACGCTGCTCAAATACTTCGCGCTCATGCCTATCTTCTCCGACAGCGCCTCTTGAGAAAGCCCTTTCGCCTGCCTTGCTTCCTTGATCCGTTTTCCTATCAATTCCTTCACGCTCATGGTCACCGCCTATGGCCTCTAATATGAAGTGTTTTCCAACAAAAGAGAACCATGGATGGCACAGAATTACATGGAGTATTTCTGTGTATTGCAGGTAGTAGGAGGGTAATGGACGGAAGTATGGGAGGCAGTTCTATCTGATGCACGAATATGGCTTTAGTTTCCTTCTGTCGGCACGGTCTTCTTCGGGCCGGCGTCCGGGGTTATCCGCCAACCGCGAGCGTGCGTAATCGTACAAGGCAAGAATGGCCGTCTGCGTCCACATGAACGAGATGTACCACTCCACAGTCGCCATCCTCGAGCGGATACGCGACTGCAAAAGCAGGCGGCCCTTCCGCGTTTCGCTTTAGGCGCTCGGGAAAGACAACGACCTGATGACCCTCTTTAGAGACGCTGAACGGGAGAAATGGGCGGCCATACGAAGGCCATGGACACTGTCAACGACAAGTCCGGCACCATTCGATTACGTTTGCGCCAGCGAGAAAAAGGTCGTAAGGTCATCTTCCCGGCGTGGGGTCCATCCGGTGTGAGGAAGAGCGACCCGTAACGGGGCCATCGACCTCAGTGGCTGCAAAGCCCTCGCCGCTTCATCGGTTTGCGTCTGCTCCTTCCCGTATGGCGGCGATAAGCTGCTCTATCTCTCGCTGTTCAAGCTTCATGAGAAAAGTCAGGTCAAGATCGGAACGAAGGAGTTTTTGGATGATCTGGACGAGTTTCTCCTTGGGCGTGTTTTCGCTGGCCAAGGCTTGCATGGGCTGTATTCTACTGCATCCGACTTGAAAGAGAAAGGACAAAAACGCTTTTCGCGATGTACGGTGCTGGCCCCTTGAAAGAGAGCGTTACCGACCGCTCAGTGGGTAACGCTCTCGTTCGCGCCTGGGAGAGGAAGAATCGCTGTATTGCTCTCCGTGGCACCCTAGGCCTCTTCGCGCTACCACTGCCATCTTTCCCCCCGTACGCATAAAACGTACGTTTAGACGCTACATTCACTGCACATTTTTCTTGTACGGAAAATGGCTATTTCATAATTGACCTGCCCGCTATCATGCCCGTCGTTCAATAAAGGGAAACCCAGAGGATGGCAAGAGTCAGCGTCTCCGCAACATCGCAGGAAAACTATGGGCTTTCGAGGAAGACCGCATCCGCACCATGTCAGCCTTCCGGAAGAAAGGTCTCAAATTCACGCATATCCGAAGTGGACTAAGTCTCTGATATTCTATATAGTATTGGCGGTCCGAATGAAGCGGCACCGGGCAGGATTGCCGGTGTGAAGGAGGGACCGCGTGGCGCTCAAACAGGTCGCTGCCCGCACGGATGGAGACGTTTTCCAAGGAAGGTTTTTCTGGCACGAGGCATGTGGGTTGCTCCTGCCTCGGGAGAAGGTAATCAAGGTCGCCTTCGAGCGTGACGAGGCATCGGGCGCGGATGACATAGCGGTCTTTTATGAGCCACCAGGCGTGCGAGATGGGATCGGCTATAGCGAAGCCGATTTCTTCCAATGCAAGTATCATGTAGACCAGAGAAATTGCTATTCTTCAGAGGCCTTCATCGACCCTGGCTTCATTTCGTCCCAATCGAGATCGTCCCTGCTGCAGCGGCTGTACGGCGCATACGAAAAACTGCGGCGGGAATACGGGTACTTCCGGCTGCACTTCATCTCAAACTGGATCTGGAAACCGGACGACCCCCTGGCAATAAGCGTATCCGAGGGAGACGGCTCGTTGCCGGAGGCCTTCTTCCGGCAGTCTCCGGCCGCCGCGCTGGGCGCGGTGAGGGAATTGTGGCGGCAACATCTGCGCGCCGATGAGAAGGGATTTCTCGCTTTCGCCCGAACGCTCCGGTTCGGCCTGAACCATTTCGGCCGGCAATGGTTCATGAAGAACCTGAACAACCTCCTTGAGATCGCCGGTTTGAAGCCCATATCCGCCGACCAGCTAGTGAACCCCTACGACAGCCTGTACACGAGCTTCCTGCTGACAAAGCAGAACGAGTTCGACCGTGAGCGGCTTCTGGAGATATGCCAGGCGGAAGGCCTTGTCCTCGGTCGGCCCGAAACACAGGTGGCGAAGGTCATAGGCGTCAGGAGCTTCATGAGGTTCGCCGAGCGCATGGAGTACGAGACGGACGACTTCGTCTGTGTCGTAGAAAACTTTGAGGGGAGGTACATCAGGCATTCCAACCTGTGGAAGGAGAAGGTCGTACCCAGGATCGCATCCTACCTGTCTGCTCCGCCATGGGGCCGCGACACCGAAATACACCTTCTCCTCGACTGCCACAGCTCTCTCGCTTTCCTAGCGGGCTATAGCATGGAGAGGAAATCGGGGATCACGGTCTACCCGCTCCAAAAGGGCAGGGAAAAAGAGTTATGGAAACCCTCGTGCGCCCCGGCGAGGGATGAATGGAAGTGGACCGTGGAAGAGAGCCTGATGCCGGGCGCGGACCCCGATATCGCTCTCCTGTTGTCAGCGACGCACGACGTCGGCGAGGACGTGCGCCGCTTCATGAAGTCGACAGATCTCAAGGTGGGCAAGATCGTCCACCTGCGGCCTCTCGCCGGCGTCGGTCCCACGGCGGTGCGCGGGGCAGATCATGCGTACTGCCTGGCCGGAGAAGCCATGGGGATCATAAGGAAAGCGAACGAAGCCGGGGGTACCACGCATGTCTTCGCCGCGGCCCCGAACGGCCTGATGTTCTTTCTTGGCCAATACGGCTCCGCCCTCAAGCGAGTCCAGCTATACGAATTCGATTTTGACGGCGAAAAGAACGGCGCCTACAGCGCCAGCTTTTGCCTGCCGTAAGGAAAAGGGGGTGTATATGGAGTTGAAGAATGATTTCGAAACGTTTCTTAACGGGATCCGGCCGACGGAGAGCCAGAGAGAAGATATGAAGACGGGGCACGAAACCCTTCGCGAACGGCTGCGGGAATACGGGGACCTATCTCCTCACATCATAAGCGATTTCCTGCAGGGCAGCTACAGGCGGGCGACGGCGGTCCGCCCGAACGGCGACAAGAAGGCGGACGTGGACATCATCGTGGTCACGAACCTGAGCGAGGGGGAGTATACCCCCTCCGAAGCTCTGGAGCTTTTCAGACCCTTCGTGAAGAAGTACTACGGGGGCAAGTACCACATGCAGGGAAGGTCGATAGGCATCGAGCTTTCTTACGTCGAGCTCGACCTGGTCATAACGTCGGCACCCACGGAGTCCGAGAAAGAGCTATTTGAGTCCGAATCGGTAAGAGCGGACGAGGACATAGAGGAGGCACGCGACTGGAGGCTGAACAAGTCCTGGGTGGGGCTTGAGCGCCGTTATAAAGCGGGCATGAAAGAGATGTTGGCAAAGGCGAAAACGGAGGAGGAGTGGCGGACGCAGCCTCTCAGGATACCTGACCGGGACGCTAATAAATGGGAGACGACCCATCCGCTCGAGCAGATCAGGTGGACGAGAGACAAGAACGCCCGCTGCAGCGGCCATTTCGTGAACGTCGTAAAGGCCTTGAAGTGGTGGAGGCTGGAGAAGTACACGGAGCAGAAGCATCCGAAGGGCTTCCCCCTGGAGCGCCTCATAGGGGAGCACTGCCCGGACGGCATTAGTTCCGTGGCCGAGGGCATCACAAGGACGTTGGAAGGCATAGTGACAGCATATTCGGCGCATGTGGCAGCGGGGCTAAAGCCCACTTTGCCTGACTACGGCGTTCCAGAGCACGACGTGTTCAAGCGTGTCAAGGAAGAGGATTTCGCATCCTTTTATGAGCAGGTGAAAGAGGGCGCGGCAGCGGCTCGAAAGGCCCTCGATTCGGATGACCGGACTGAGAGCGGTAACCTCTGGCACGAACTCCTGGGAAGCAAATTCCCGAAGCCACCGGACAACGGCGGAAAGAAGGGCTTTACGGAACCGAAGAAATCCGCTGCGCCGGGGGTAACCCGTTTTGCATGAGCGTGAGCCGTAAGCCTACTCCACATCTGCTGTCCGGCCTTCGGGCACTTGCGGGCCTCGAAGGATGTGAGGTCACAGCCGACCCCGAGTTCTTGCCTGCGGATAAGAGCTGGCTCCTGGGGATACGCCTATCCATCAGGACTTCGTCGGAACACGTCCCGTCGACGACCGCCTGGGCCGTCCTCATCGACGAAGGGTACCCTCTCGGCCCTATCAACATCTATCCGGCGGAGGAAGGCGGGATCACGGCAACATTCCCCCATCAGGAAAGGAACGTGCCGGGAACGAGTGAAAAGCCGTGGCGAACGGGAAAGATATGCGTAGACAGCGTTTACAGGGACCTCGGCGTCAGGTTCGAGCGCCTGGACCCGGTGGGGGAAGCAGAGTCCCGGCTGCCGTGGTACATTTGGCGAGCCTTGCAGTGGCTTTCAGCGGCCGTGAAAGGGGAACTTGTGGCAGCCGGGGAGCCGTTCGAGCTGCCGCAGTACCCGCCGGGAGGGAACAGGCGTTTCGTCCATGATGAGGGCCCGGACGTGTACGGCCTATGGCAGGCACGGGGCGACGCCGCGGGCTATGTGGCCCTTGACGCCCTCAGCTACCGCCAGAAAACGCTAGCGGCTGTTGCTTTCACCTCCTTCGGAGGAGAGAAAATCCGGGGGTCGCGATGGTCCTTCCTGGAGGCGAGCGGCAAAGGTGGTGAAGAAAAAAGTGCAGGAGTGTGGTGGCGGTGGCCAGCGCCCATTGTGGTGAAACCGTGGCAGGTGCCTGCCACCTGGGGAGAGCTCCGTCAGGCCGGAAGAGAGATTGGCGTCGACGTAGACGACCGCCTGTCCAGGATAGCAAACCACGTTCGTGGAAAGAACTGCGACGTTCTTCTCCTCGGCTACCCTATCCCTTTAAGACAAGGCGGCGACCGTTGCGAGATGACCTGGCGCGCGATAGAGTTTCCGGTTCTGCAGAGGACGGAAAAGCAGCCCCACGGCTTCCGCAACAACGATTACTACTGGTGGCGGCTGGAGCGCGGCACCGTGTTCAGCGACGGCGCGAAGATAATGTACTGCCCCACGGAGAACTGGCATCCGAATCGCCTTCAATCGCGTGGCCGCCTCTCTTCCTCACTGCGCAGCCTCAAAACAATGTTTGTAGGAGCGGGCGCCCTGGGGTCGGTCCTGGCGGAGCTGATGGCCAGGGGCGGGATGGAAGAGGGCTTCCTTCTCGATAAGGAGAGCCTTGAGGCGGGCAACATCGTCCGGCATGAACTCACTCTGAGAGAGATAGACTCAGACAAAGCCAGGGCGCTGGCGGACCGGCTTGGCCTCGTCAACCCCTATGTACGCATCGAGGCCGCATCCAAGCCGTTTCCCCGAACTGCCGCCGAAGTCCAGAACCTACTCGATCCGTATGACCTGATAGTGGACTGCACGGGATCGGACGAGGTGCTTGAGGCCATGGCCATCGGGTGGTGGCCGGCGCCGAAGCTTTTCTGTTCGGCGTCCCTCGGGCTCTTCGGCAGGCGCCTTTTCGTCTTCATTTGCGATGGCAATCGTTTTCGTATAGATCAGATGAAGCACAACATGGAGCCATGGCGCGAGAGCGAAGAAAAGGCCTGGGCGTCCCACCCGGAGATTCTCGAAGGAGCGGGATGCTGGTCTCCGCTCTTCCCCGCCCGCTTCGACGACGTAACGATGGCCGCCGCGGCGGCAGTCAAGATCATCGAACGGGCAAGCGGCACCAGGGGAATACGAAGTGAGCTTGTCGTTTACGAGCAAGCCTGGGGGGACGGAGTTTTCGAGGGCTTCAAACGGGTGGGTTCATAAGGATGGACGATCTCCGATGGGCATCGCCTGACGGAAACTACACCGTATCAGTCCAGGAGGAAACCTGGCGATGCATTGTTGCGGAGACGAGGAAGAAAACGGGCAAGGAGACAGGCGGCATCCTCATAGGATGTTATGCGGACAGCCACACCGCCATTGTGCGCCGGGCCACGGCGCCGCCTGGAGACTCGAAGGGCGGCTTCAACTGGTTCCATAGAGGAGTAGCAGGGCTAAGGATTTTGCTCGCACGTCTCTGGGATCAGAGAGACCGGCAATACTATCTTGGCGAGTGGCACTACCATCCGGTGGCGCGGCTCGCTCCGAGCGGCAGAGACATAGACCAGATGCGGGAGATCTCGCGATCTGCCAACTATAGCTGCCTGGAGCCGATCATGCTGCTTGTCGGACTGGAAAACCAGGGGGACATTCCCGCTCGGGCGTTCGTCTTTCCGAAGGGGACCATGACGGAGCTATGCCGCGTTGTTATCCTGTAGAGACGGTTTGCGGGTGGGAGAGACGTTGATGATAGGGGACATGCGATGAGAACGGGGGGCGGAGCGCGGAGGAAGGGAAAGGCCGTCACGGAGAGTCTTTCCTCGGCCCCAGACGGCGAAGTGATAGCCCGAAACTTCCGCCGGATCCGGCAAAACCTGGGGTTGACCCAAGAGGGGACGGCAGAGCTCGGGGGCGTAACCACGGGTTATGTGGGAAAGGTTGAGACTGCGGCGGTCAGCTTCGGCACACGGGCGCAGCAGAAATGGTCGAAACTCTTCGGGGTGGACAGAACAGAGTTTCTAACGAAACTGAACGCCGGGACACCGGTGGTGGGGGCGATCGTGGAAAAGGCGGTAGTTGTGAGGTCTAAAGCGGAGGAGAAGACGGAATACATGCCGCCGCTGACGGGACCCTGTAGAGAAGAAGGCTTTTGCCTTACAGTTGCCACAGACGCGATCCATCCGCACCTTCGTGGGGGCTCGCGCTTGTATATCGCCAAGGTATCGGCTTCGGACGTCCGTGACTATAATCTCGTCGTTTATGGGGACGGGCAAGAGCCGGACAGCATCAAGGAGACTGAATGGCGGGCCGACGGCTCACTCCTCCTGAAAGGCATAGGCAGGGGAAGAACCTTTGTGGTCGAGGCGACCGCAATAGCGACATTGCGGAAGGTCGTCTTCATCGAAATGTGATGATGAGGTTGCCGGCTCGCGCAGTGGGGATTGCGCGGCCGCCTCATGTTAACCTCGGCAGGACGCCTCCTGGTGGGTGAAAACCATGTCCACGACTTTCGCCATATCGACGCCGAATCGGTCCCTGTTTTTCGGCCAGCGATCGATAAAGAACAACCTGTCCCATCGTCTCTGCAAATCGGTGGCAAAAATGGACCGCAGGCTACGGCTCTTCCCCTTTCTCACACCTGTGTTACGCACGTACGGGCGAATGCGCTCCGCGCGTCAACGAAGCTCCTCCGGCCGTGCAAATATTATCAGGGATTGGGCCAGGCTTTCGAAGGCGAGGAGGGCAAAGGGTTCCGGTTCGAAGGTTACGGGCTCTGTTTCTCTGGACACGTTCGCCACAATAGCACTGACTGCAGGAGTGCCGCCCATCAAACCCCTGTAGAATTCTTTCGTCCCTGCGAGGAGAGTGCTCTCCGTCACGCGATCATCGGGTCCCACCAGAAGAACGGCCGGTGCCCGGGGTCCACCCGTGAACGTCTTTATCGCAGCAAATCCCGTGCATGCTGCCACAAATACGACCAGGTTGCAGCCTGTCGCCATGTTCAAGCGCTGGAGGGGCGCGTCAGATCGTCCCATGTGATGAGGACAGAATTGCCGCTGCCCTCCGGGCCCTGGAGGCCGGTCTCGTCGCCGTGGGCCTCGATGTGAAGTACCGGGATCATCCCCGATCGCCTAGCTTCTTCGGCTGCCCGTTCGATCGCCGCCAGCACGTCCGCCTTGCTGTTACAGGACGAATACGCCGACCAACCTGGCCGCCGCTCTTGGATCCAATCGTGAAGGAGCCGGCCAGTCTTCCCGTCGCGGGCGAATAGCCACTCGACTATCCGCACGGTCGTTGTCCGGATACGCGCTATAGGCGGAGGACCAGGTAGGTTCTCAAGCAGAGCAATTTCGGCGTCCGTCAAAAGACCTTGTGTCATTTGTCGACCTGTCCTTGTATTCTTACTACCACTGATGGATGCAATTCAAGGAGAATTGATCCGGGCACCATGCAAGAAACGAAAGCGTAGCGGGGACGAGCAGGCGGGGGTTATAATAGGAATCGGCCGGCGGAAGAAAGGAGAGAAAGGTTTTTCCGACCGAGAAGCAGCGATAGGAGGACAGGATGACGGATGACAGGGAAAAGAGGAAGAGCCTCAGCCGGAGCAAGAAATCCGTATACAGCATGATCGACATCTTCGGCCCCGAAATCCTCAACGCGATCGTTCCCGGCGCCGGACTAGCTTACAGGGTAGGCAAGGTCCTCGTTACCCATGCCAGCGATTTTTACCGGGACAGAACTGAGGGCCGGTTTTTGGACTTTCACGAAGCCCTGATCGCTGGGAAGGAGGCGGACGGGGTGAAGGAGCTCCTCGGCAAGCCGTTGTCGATGGAGGACTACCACGCCCTTCTGGACGCCGCCCTGCACGACCAGGAAGACGCAAAGGCGCCGTTCTACGGCAGCTTTTTCAGGGCCCTAGTCGAGGGGTCCGTCCCTGAGGAATACAGGGTCCACCTGATAAAGTCCCTAAAGGAGCTGACGGCCTCGGACCTGGAACTCCTCCGGAGAATCTACATAACCTCCAGGCACGACTTCGTGAACAGACAGGGCAGAAGCGAACTGATAAGGGCAATCATCGTGACGAAGGACCCCCTGAGGGCCTCCTCAATCCAGACTTTCGTCAGGCTCGGGTTTCTAACGTCCCCAGAGAAGGACTTGATGGCACAGTTTACGGCTCTCATGGAGACCATGGTGACTACCCTGTACACGAAAGACCAACTGACCCCCGAGGCGATAGGAGAGAGGGCCTGGAAGGACATAGGGACGGTATTCGTCGTAGTGCCCGACATAGACAAATACGGGGCCTTGATAATGGCCCTTGAGGGAGCCCTAAAGGAAATGAGCGTTCGAAGCTCAAACGTAAGGGCCCAGAAACAGGAACCTCACCCGAACGTACTCGCCTCGCCGGGACTCGTCGTCTGCCTGGACCACGAATCAGGCGCGAAGGACAGCGACATGTCATACTTTCTGAACGACCCGCGCGTCAGACATAAGAGGATCGTCAAGATCCTGGTTTCGGCGTCGGAGGAGGGGGTCGCGCATGACCCGTTTCGCGAGATCGAAGCCATGGCGACGTTCGATTTTACTTCCCCAGGGCGATACGAACTGGACCAATTCAAGAAATTCGTGAGCAAGATCACCGGATGAGAGCGGCCTGTAAAAAAGCACTTACGGTTTATTGGCCATGATAGATAGCGTCGAATTTCGAAGAATAGTTAACGGTGCTCCAGATAACATTTCTGATCTACAAAACGACCTGCACAACCTTTACGATTATTACGGCCTCCCGCACTCTTCCTCTTATTCTCGGAATGTTGTGTTGAATGAAATGTACAACAAAATAAGGGCGTGTTTTGCTACTGACACAAGAGGTACTCTCGCATTCTGTGAACAATTGGAGAGGGAATTTATTTTGGACCATATTTTAGATGGTAAACCTTTTCGCCCCTACGCTTACGTTCTAGGGCGCATTAGAGATGCTGCGCGTCAAACACCTAAAGGCACTTCGAATCGGGATGACTGGGAAACAGCCATAGCAATCGCTTGTGATTACGAAAGATTACAGCCTTGGGGCGACGACAGTGTTTATGCCCGGGCCAATGTTAGAAAATTTGCAGTAGCTCGTGCAGCACTTCGTTTACGGGAACGTGGCTTTCAACTTACGGTGGAAAATGGCCGGCCACGACTGGAAGCGGTATCGGAACAGAAAATCGTAGAAAAGCTGGAAACTCTGATAAGGACTCTGGGAGGAATCAACACCGCCGCACAAATTCTCGATAAGCTGCAACCGTTCTATGATTCAGTCCAGCAACGATACCACCTGGTGCGGAGGGTCGCTTTAGATGGAAGCAACAGTAGCCCTTATCCGCCTTTCGGGTATCTCCTCCTTTTGGCAGTCAAATACCCGGCCCTGCAGGTTGAACCGCCGTACCCCGATCAGGATTGGCGGGAACTCGTCCAGCTGAGCACAGATTACGCCGCCCTTTTTGATGTTCAGCCATATACCCATTTCGAATCGATGTTCAAAGGCGCTCTCTTCATAGTGCCTTTTCTTCAAGAACTTGCAGTTTATGACAACCTTTTTAGGATTCAACAAATGAGGCCGGGAGATGCAATCAAAATAGCACGCGGCGTGCTTAGTTGGCTCGACATAAAACAGGAATACGACGGGGCCTGGTCTATTAGCGAAGTACTGACGGTGGCCGAGCGGGTGCTCAACGAAGCTCGATCGCTTAGAAAGCCCGCATTCATAAAGGCATGCGATGTCGTTATGCCTTACAAGGGCATGTACCGCAGGAAAGTCTCCAAGATACTTAAAGACGTCCTGAGCCACCCGCTATCGGGCGCAAATCAGAGTTTTACAAGGCCAACCGACGTCCCGGGTCCTGATTTTTTTCTGCGCCCGCTCTTCCAAGATGGCCACGGAGGATATTGTCTTCTGGACGCCTCGGTTTGTGCACCAGCTGTGATAGAAGCCCTGTTTTCTCAATTGCGAAAGTTTCATCAAGAATTCGATAAACGTGTAGGGGAAGCTATGGAAAGCTTCCTCCGTCATGAATTACAGCAAAGGCGTGTAAAGACGTGCGGGGGAAAGTACAGGGTAGGGGGCGAAGATGGGGAGTGCGATATAGTGGTTGAGACTTCCAATACGGTGATCTTTGTTGAGGTTAAGAAGAAGCCCTTCACTAGAAAAGCTCGTGCAGGTTCGGATGTCGCCATACTTCTGGACCTTGCAGAAAGTCTTCTTGATGCCCAACTTCAAGCCGGTTGGCATGAAGTCAGACTCAGAAGACAAGGCTTTGTCGATCTCCTCGATGGAAATGGGCAGGCGGAGCGACTATCCCTGAATGGACGTGGTGTGGAGCGGATCGCTGTGACTCTTTTTGATTACGGAAGCTTCCAGGATCGAATCCTACTTCAAGAGTTTTTAGGGGCTAATTTGGATATCGGGAGATACTCCGCTGCCGTCGATGGCGAAACCCGAAAGAAGTTCGCCGCGCTTAACGTCAAAATAGCGTCTCTTAAGGATCAGGTTCGCCAACTTGTCAATCTCCAGCCGAATGACAGCAATGTGAAACAACATCCATTTTTTCATTGTTGGTTCTTGAGTCTTCCTCAGATTCTGGTGCTGCTCGATTCAGTAAATAGCAATGATGATTTTAGAAATGCATTGTGGAGCACCCGTCATGCCTGGACTGGAAGTCAGGATTTTTACTTTGATCACGCGGCTAAGAAGAAACTATGGCGCTGAACGTTGGAGTCTTAAGACCTTAGCTATGATTCGGTCCGTTCCCTCAAGGCAGGAAAGGGCACTATCCTAGACAAGAAACCGAAAGGAGCGCGGGAATGAGTCCCGCATCAGAGCGAGCCCTTGCACCTTTGTCCCCTGGAGTTCCGTATGGATCGGCGATACATCGGCAGTACTGGTTATGTCCAGCTGTCCCAGGTCTATCTTAAGCTCCTAAGAGCATCCCGGAACTGCGGGAACTGCTCACGCGTTCTCTTCCCGCCATCCTTGTTTGGATCCTTTGTCTCTCGCGATTCAAGCATCCTACGCCCAGGTCCAGCCCATGTCCTTGCATGGGCTTCTTTGCGGGCTTATCCGCCCCCTTGCTGTAAGCCTTCGTTTTTCTTGAAATACAGGCTGGCGAATGGTAAATGAATAGGATATTGAATTCTTTCGGCTTGTTGCCTATGCGGTTGTCTGCCTGTTTCGGGCCCTTTTGGCGCAGTTCATTTGAGTGCTCATCATAGGCAAGCACAGGGTACCCGCTGGCAATTTAACAACGTGATCCTGATTGATAGAGAGATACTCCGATGGCTGTGAAGCGTACTTGCTTAGACTGTGGCTTCCTTACGATCCAAGGACGCGAACTTTTTGCACCGGAAAGAGTAATGATAGGGACGGGCGGACGGGCGGCCGTTATGCCAGCCAATCCCGAACAAACTCGCTGCTTCAAGAACACTCTGGGTTGACTATGATCTCACATATGTGAGAGGTGATTTTCGGGGTGTGATGGCGGAGGTGGAAACTGACAGGAGCGAGTGTACGGGATTTGCTGCCTATGAAGCCGGATTTACGCCCGAACAACACCTAGAACATCAGATCGAAGGGCGGAAAGAGAAGCTGCAATGGAGGATTGCGAAGCTTGGTTTCTATGGCGGATTGGTCGGGGGAGCTCTGGGTGCCACAGGGAGTGCCGTCCTGAAGTGGCTATTTGAAAGGATCTTCCGATAGACATCAATGAAAGATGGATGGCCTTGAGGTAGATACAGGCACCACGGCTACGAGCTGTTTCTCCAGATCGGCTGATGAACAGCTTCCTCCCAATGAAATTCTGCATACCCCCTTGTGCGGAGGCTGAGGTTTGAGTGAGGTCCACCAGATATCTTTCATGCCGTGGGCGGAGTTGAGAACAACGATCACTATTGGACCCGTAACATTTTGGCCGTACCCTGACCAGATGGCCGAAAGGGTTCATGATGCGGAGATGCGATCGTATCTCGAAAAGTATTTCAACTCTTACGTTGATAACGCTGGGCAACCAATTCAGACAATAACAGTATGCTCATACGAGAGGAACTTAGATCTACGACCACTAAACAAGATAGAACGTGAGGATTTGGGAAATTGCTGTTGGCGGCCATCAAATCGCCCTCATATCCAGCCACGGACCTGCCTCCAAATCGGGCCAATTGACAGACCTCACCTGTGTGGAAAAGGGTGTTTCCCCACTTCTTCATCTGAAGTGACCGTCCGCTACCCGCACGCTCTTCGGCTTGCTATAGAGAACCTCCTCGGCAAGAGAGACTGCTTTGCATCTCACGACATTCTGCCTGACTACACGCGGCATTGCAACTGTTCCCTTCGCCCGGCGATTCGGCGTGAAGTACCGTCCGCAGAAAAAGCACCGCTTGACCATCGCTCCCCCCTTTCGGCAAAATGCCGTCACGAGGTCCTCCGGCCGCGACGCTCAAAAACTCAAAGGAGAGAAGCGTGCAGGGGGAAAACAGCAAAAGTCTGCCGGAGGACGGGCGCGGCGGCCGGCGCGCGCCGAGGCGCCAATGCCTACTCTATCTCCCAATCACGGATTGCTGCAAGGAACAGAGACTTACGAAAAGCCTTCTGGGGGGTGAGGGTGTGGGCGGGCTGTCTATGAGGGCATTCTGGTGGCTGCTAACAATTGCTGCGATGTCATAGTCTTTGCCACTATCGCACTCCAGGTAGGTTATCACCCAATAAAAAGTATAAGCAGTGTTGTCTCCAAAGAAAAGCGAAATGAGAGCCGACCGCGTCCCTGCAATATTCGTGGACACTTTCAGATAATACTCCAGGGGTACCTTATCAACTGCCCCAAGGAGGACCGCGTGGATTACTTCGACAGCGTCAAGAATGTTTATGAAAATCTAGAAAATGATCGTGTTGAC
>CAWFMJ010000028.1:0-220401 GCA_963816715.1 uncultured delta proteobacterium | reverse complement strand
CGCCTGTTCTCGGCGATATGCGTCTGGCCGGGACCAAACTGGGGTTTGTATGCCATTGTTTTATCACTCCAATGTTACTTTTTTTTCACGATTCTCATCACTGACGAAATGACTTCCGCCATCTTCTCGCGCGTAGGGGTCTGACCACGGGTTACGCCGCTCACGATCGCCATCACCGTGCCTTTCGTACGGATCTGGTCGGCTGGGGGCATTACCACGGCAGTCTTCACTCCCACCTTTGCGAGATCCTCATAATCAATCGGGGACTGGGAAACGACAATCGCCTTCACGTCACAGGCCTCGAGAATAAACCGGACCTTGTGCACCACATGGGATCGGACATTCCCATGGTGAAGTATGGCGAGCTTGTGTTTCTCAATCTGCGCAACCTCCTTGTCAGTAAGCCCGAAGTAGGCGCCGATAACACCGCCGGCAATATTGGGGGCGTCCGGGGGGACGCCGCTGCCGGCGTTCAGTACAAGGGTACTGATGCTGTATTCGACGCCCTGCTGTCGCAGCCCCGAGGTGATATCGCACACCGGCTTGGTGACGTGGCGGCGTCCCGGGGACATTCCGACCACGATCACGTCCGGGTACCGGCATTCGGAGATGGTGCCCCGCTGGGCAATACCGCCTCCTTTACCCATGCCCAACGCCTCGCGGCAGTCAACAACCTGGGTTACTCGTCCTATCGGCATTATTTATTTCCCTGGATGATTATGGGTCTGGACTTGCTGTTTGGATCAGCCAGTCCGAGGATCGATTTGTCCGCGTTCGGGCCATACTTGCAGTAATCGACAAGCGATGGCTCGGTCTTCATGTACCTGCCTTCCTGGATATAGAAAGAAAAGTCGGTAAAGACCGGTTCGATCGCGGCCTTCAGTGCGGGGATCACATCACGGCTCTCGAGTTCGAGCACGACAGTGCCTACATGAACCTGCAGGTCCACTTCCTGGTCGCCGACATGGATCGTCTTCCTCATCACATGAGGATTGGCGAGTCCTTTGGCGGGTCCGTAGGTAATGGTTGCGGGAAGGCGGGGTCCGTTAAGAACCATCCGTCGTACTCCTGCAACACTGACAACTTTGTTCAGCAGGCGCTCCGTAGTCTCGGGGTTAAGCAGTCGTGCGGTGACAATCCTGCACTGGGGGAACGTGGCTTCGGTCATTTGGTATCCTTTTGGGGTGTTTAAATACCCTTTGCAACTGCCTGGATCGGCTTCTTGAATGCGTCGAGCTGGCCGAACGTGTCCTGGTAGATCTTCGAGGTCTGTTCGGGGCCGAACATCTGGGTACCTGCATCAAGGCAGCATGCTGCAACGATACAGGGCATACCGACACCGGCTGCGTGACGGGTAACGACGTGGTTACCGTTGAATCCGCCGGGGCCGCCGCCACCGTAGATCGAGTGGCTGAAGAACGAGAACCCGACTGCGACACCCATGGTACGACCGAAGTCGGAGCCTGGGAGGCCGGTCTCGTGCTCGAGCAGGTCGTTGAAGTAGAGCAGGGTTGCGGAGACTGCCTGTGCGAACCGTCCGGCACCACAGTTGACCATGGTTGCCGCGAGGGTGCCTGCGGATGCATAGGCATTCCAGAGCATCGGGTCCTTGGTGTCGTAGAAGATGTAGCCGCTCTTGCCCTTCTTGCCTGCCTTGATGACTTTGTCCTCAATGGCACGCTCGACGAGGCTCTGAACGACAGTACCCGATGGTACCGCTCTTGCCGTTTGCCTTGACGAGGTCGTAGACAATGTTGTTTGCGTTGAGTCCCTGGTATGCGTAGAGCAGGAGCTGGGCACGCTCGAACGGGCCGATTGCTGCGCCCATCTCGAATTCGCCGGCCTGCTCAAAGGTGGCACAGAGTGCTGCACCCTGCATGGCATTCCGGTGGGTCATCATTGCCGCATGGTTTGCCGGGATGTTCCTGAGTGCATAGCCGAGGCCTTCGTTGTTCTGCGGGATGGACATGATAGTGACGATGTTGCCGCCGTCCATGCTCATCGTCTGCGGGTAGGTACCCCAGACTGCACTCTTGACGTAGGAACCGTCGAACATGCTGACCTTGTACTGGTCAACCAGTGCGTAGGTCGTGGCTGCTGCAACCGCTGTTGATGCTGCATCGTAAGTTGCTGCTGCATCCAGACGGGCACTCGGGACCTCGACGAGGATCATCTTCCCGCCGCCGACCTTGGTGATCTTGGTGTTGTCACCGTCAGTGACCTGGACCATCTCCTTGATCTTGGCTGAAAGTGCGTCAACAGTCCTTGACTACGCTGCAGCTCATGCCGCGGCCGAGGATCTGGTTCGATTTGCCGCCCATCTTACCGGTCTTGAGTGCTTCCTCGATACCGGCGAGGTTGACGGCTACGGTCCTCTTGGTGAGGTCGATGACATTGAGTGCACCCTTGTTGACCAGCGGGCTGATCTTGTCAAGAGATACATTGCTCTTTAAGAGCTTACCCTCATCGTCGTAGAGATCGATTGAGTCTTTCTGTTTCATGTAAATTCCTCCAAATCTGAATTTTACGCAATACGGTACGGTAACTGAACACTGGTGGTGGATAACGGAACACTGGTAATGACTGAAAGTCGCTATTGCACGTCCCCTAGATTGGGACATTGAATAATTCCCAATTTCCCCTTATAAGCGTTCCTATTTTATCTCGAAAGAATATTTTATAAAACTTTAAAAATATTACATAAGATTGAAGGAATGTTCAAATATTACATATATCTGCCCTTTCATTGTTTTACGCAGTATTACGAATTCTCTAAAAAAGTATTATGCATCTCTTATACTAAATAAAAAAATTACCTGTTTTCCGGTGCGCTTGTTATAAAAAATAATGGGTTGTGACAGGGTCATGGTGAGGGATCCATGACAGGGTTCTACTTGTTTTCCACAAGCGGGCTCGGCCCGAGTTCTTTGATGGTATCAACGACGTTTGTCACGACTTTTGCCCATTTTGCACCTTCCGATGCTGAGACAAACGTCATCCGGAACCGGCGGTCGTCGAGGCCGATGCTCTTCATGAGCCTCTTGACCATGAACATTCTCTTAGCCGCCTTGTAGTTACCTTCAAGATAGTGGCAGTCTCCGAAGTGACACCCGGAGAGGAGGACCCCATCCGCACCATCGGCAAACGCCTTGAGGACGAAGAGGGAGTCGACTGGCTGAACCCCTTTTCCGTGATGGTCGGCATCGCCCTCATTCCCGGCTACCTCATGCTGGCTTCAACCTATCTCATCATCAAAACGACGGGCGCCGTTCAGGAGAAGGCGTACTCTATTGCGTACGTTTCGACGCTCATCGTCCTCGCTTTTATGGCCCTCGTCACCATTTGGACGCCCTATCATTACCCGCGGGTGCTCTCGGCCTGGTTCGGTCCGCCCCGCATCTACTATATCTGGACTTTTCCCCTCCTCGGTTTGTTTGCCGTCTACAGACTGACGAAGGGCGTGAGGGAGCGGCGGGAGTTCCCCCCACTTATCTGGGCCGTCGTGCTTTTCCTTTCAGGGTACCTCGGTCTGGCCGCATCGCTCTACCCCTACGCAATCCCGCCCGCGACGCCTCTATGGAGCGCCGCATCCAGGCCCGAGACGCTCCGGTTCACCCTTTGGGGCGCGTGCATCGTTCTCCCCATCGTCCTTGCCTACACTGCCTACAGTTATTGGGTTTTCAGAGGAAAGACGGCCGGGGACGGATACGGGGAGTAGAGGGGCAGGCTCGCTCTTCTTCAGTCCCGTCTCCAGTGGACGCGGACGAGCTTTTCGCCTTCCGCGTACTGGAGCGTGATCTCTCCCTTGTAGGCGCTGTTGACGGCCTCGCCGATCCTTCTCGCCAGATGTTCGTACGTGGTAGACACTTCGATCCTGTCGTCGTCGACCTTGGTACTCATGATCCGCTCGAGTCGGCCGTTGGGATTTCTCGAGCTGCTCCGTTTTCTTGACGATGTTGAGCACTTCATCTTTGTGGTTTGCAAGGAAAGTCCCCTCCAGGGAGACATAGCCTCCCGCATAGTTGTCCGCAATCCTCCGGCAGGCGGGGCAGACCATGGTTTCGGCGTTTTCCGGCTTCTGATCGGCCCACTCGAATATGCCGTCCCTGAAAACCACCTTGCAAGTGACGCAAACCGACGGGTCATGGTATTTTTCTTTTATGAAATAGGGATCGTGAACGTGTTCCCGAATCAGTCTGTCATACCGTGGCATAGCCTTTTAGCTCCCTTGGGAACGAACCTCCCTCCCTCGCCCGCGGGCGGAGGTCCGTTCCCCCGATCAGCCTGGCAGCCGCATTGTTTGTCGCTCTCAAAGAGGCTGAAGCAAAGCGCTTCTATTGCTTCAGCGTCAGCTCTTTTTCGCAACAGGTGAACGTACAGGGACAACCGCACGATGAAGACTCGCTGCTGCATGTCTTGCATTCGCTCACTACCTGCAATTGAAGCCCGCACTCGACGCACTCGAAAACCTGTCCCTTCTTCATCTCTTCGCAACTGGGCATCACAACCTCCTTGTCTCGTTTTTGTTCTTCTGAGAAAGCCGGTCCCCCACGCCTTCCATTCTGTAAAGGTATGTCCCGCGCCGACCGGTGTCAACGTCGGCAGGGAAAGAAGGCGCCGCCCTCGCTCACCAGAGCGTACCCGTGATCGGGTTAGACTTTCAGAACTGGCAACATCCTTTCCTATGTCGCTGGTTTCCCGAGGCTGCCCACGAAGCTGTCGTAGAGGGAAAGGTTTTCCTTTATCAGGTCGGGGATGGGCAATTGATAGGGACAGCGCTTGAGGCACTCGCCGCATTCCGAGCAATTGCGGGCCTTCTCCATCGCGTCTTTCAGCATGGCCGAGTGTTGCACCTGGGAGCCCAATCGTTTGATGAACGATTTCACGCCGAGAACGAACTGGATGGCGATCTGCTCCGTGCAGGGCTGGCAGTAATCGCAACGTCTGCAGAATTGGCGGTCGAACTCCCTGCGCAGGGTCTCGATCCACGCTTTGTCGGCTTCCGCCAGCGGGCCTCCTTCGGTGAAGATCCTCCAATTCTCCCGCGCCTTCTCGATTGTCTCCGAGCCCGGTATCGGCAGGACGCCCTCGGCAGCAAGAACGTACCTGAGGGCCGGACCTGCCTTTTCCACCACTCCTCCGGAGAAAGGCTTCATGGCCAGGATGCCGATATCGTTGGCCCTGGCTCTCGGAAAGACTTTCGCCTCGGCGTTCGGCTCGAGGAAGCCGTAGCAGACCATGATGACGGAAACACGGCCCTCCTCCGCGGTCCTCGCCAGGACATCCAGGTTGTGGCTCGTCAGACCGATGTGGTCGATCAACCCCTCATCCCTCGCCCGCTCCAGCCCTTCGTACGCGCCGCCCGGCGCCATGACTTTCTCATAGTCCGGCATGCTGGAAACGCCGTGCAGGTGATAGATATTGATCTTCTTCACCTTCAGTTGCCGCAGGCTTTCCTGCACGTCATCGTAGATCTTCGCCGTTCGCGTCTGTGACTTGGACGAGAGGACGACAGGTTTGCCGATCCCCTGGAGCGCCAGCCCTATCCGGCGCTCGCTGGTGGTGTAGGCCCGTGCGGTATCGAGCAGTTCCACCCCCATGTCGACCACCGCCCGGACCACGGAAACGGCTTCCTCCTCGGTCACCCGTTGGATGGGGATGCCGCCCCAGCCCAACCGTGTCAGGGTTAGTCCCGTCCTGCCCAGTCTCACTTTCTCCATCCCGCTGCCTCCTTCTCTCTTAGCTATGCGCCATCAACTTTCTTCTAATCTTAGTTGTGCTGCTGAAAAATGTAAAGCCCCGTTCGATCTTAATTGACTGCTTATCCCGGTTTCACTATAATAAGAACCTGCTTATGAATATCCTGGGCATTCACTCATTCGGACACGATACCGGCGCCGCCTTGATTTCGGAAGGGCGGTTGCTCGCAATCGGCGAGGAGAGGCTGAACGGATTGAAACATTCGGGTCTCTTTCCTCAACAGTCCGTTCGGTACCTCCTTGAGGCTGCCGGACTGGGCAGCCTCGGCGACGTGGAGCTGATTGTGGGCGTGACCAAGATAGGGCGGGACGGGACGAACAGAGAAATCGCCATGATTCGGTCTGAGTTGGGATACGAAGGCAAAATACACACCATATCCCATCACATGGCCCATGCCGCGAGCGCTTTCTATCCGTCGCCCTTTGACGAAGCAACGGTGATGGTGGTCGACGGGATTGGCAGCAACGCCGCCGATCTCGATGACGGCGCCCGGAAGCCTTTTATCTTCCGCGTCTTGGACAGGAGGATGCAAAGGCAATTTGAAGAGGTTCAATCCTTCTACCGGGCAACGGACGGCAGGCTTTATGCTATCAGGAAAGATTACGCCATGCCGGGCTTGGCCAACGGTTTGGGTCTTCTCTATATGGGCGCCTCCGTTTTCATTGGCTTCGGGGACTTTGGGTCGGGCAAGGTCATGGGGCTTGCGCCCTATGGAGGCCGCGTTGCGAGCCGACCTTTCCGGAGGGACTTCTACGAGATCGTCGATGGGACCGTGCT
The DNA here is from genome assembly GCA_963816715.1 of uncultured delta proteobacterium. Taxonomy (GTDB): domain Bacteria; phylum Desulfobacterota; class Syntrophorhabdia; order Syntrophorhabdales; family WCHB1-27; genus BOG-1155. Next base: position 213,864 of record CAWFMJ010000028.1, on the reverse strand, counting down.
GATACCGAGCGAAAAGAATTTCGTCAGACACATCGATCATTTCCAAAAGGCCTATTATCCCGATATCCCGAAGAGGGAAAATGGCGCGCTTCCGGACGAGGTTTATACGGAGATCGCCTATGAGGTTCAAGACGCTCTTGAGGAAGCCCTGATAGAGATGGCCAACCATCTCTACCGCCTCAGTCCTGCCAAGAACCTCTGTTACGCAGGAGGGGTGGGACTCAACAGCGTCGCAAACAAGAAGATCCTTGACAACAGTCCCTTTGAGAATATTTTCGTACAGCCTGCCGCCTGCGACACGGGCATCGCCCTCGGGTGCGCTCTCTATGGCGCCCACATGCTGAACGGCGAGGACCCAAAGAAGCACCGGTTTAGGAACGCCTACCTGGGGAGACCCTATAGGGAAGCAGAGGTGGCCGCAGCGCTCCGGAATACCCCCAATATAACGTTCTGGAAAGAGCCTCGCGTTGTAGAAAGAGCCGCGGAGTTGCTGGCGGAAGGGAAGATTTTGGGGTGGTTCGAGGGGGGAAGCGAGATAGGCCCCCGTGCTCTGGGCCACCGGAGCATTATCTGCCATCCGGGAAAGCCGGGCATGAAAGACATCCTTAACGCCAGGGTGAAGCACCGGGAAGGGTTCAGGCCATTTGCACCGGCGGTCCTCAAGGAATATGTTGCCGATTACTTCGATCTCGACTGCGAGAGCCCGTATATGCTGCTTATTGCCAAAGTGAAGGAAGATAAGCAGGAGATCATTCCGGCTGTGACCCATGTCGATGGGACGGCGCGAGTACAAACCGTAACTCGTGAAGACAACGGAAGATTCTTTGACCTGGTCGAGGCGTTCTTCAAGATTACGGGCGTCCCCGTAATCCTCAATACGTCCTTCAACATAGCCGGGGCGCCTATCGTGGAAACACCGGCAGATGCGCTGAAATGCTTTATGTCCACCGAGATGGATTACCTGGTGATTGACGATTGGCTCATCGAAGCTTCGGGACCGAAGACTTTGATCGGCAAACCTGTCATCGACGAAAACAAGCTGAAGGCGGTCGATTTCAGAAGAGACCTGAGAAGCTACTTCAGCAACGTCTTTAAGGACAAATGAGCATCGCCGTCATGCGAAGGCCTGGCGGCCGGCTCCGTAGCCATTTCTTTTCGTGACTCGCCCTTCCGTTGAGTCTTGAGAGTATACGCGCCGCCTTCCAAGGAGGAAATGGGCGAAAAAGCCCACGTTTTATGGGCGAGAACCGACGGGCGGCATTTGACGCCGCCCCGAACCCCTTAGTCTCGATCATCATCCCTGCCTATAATTACGCCTCCTATCTGTCCAGGGCCATCGGGAGCTGTCTTGACCAAACGTACGGAAACGTCGAGATTATCGTTGTCGACGACGGCTCCACCGACGACACTGCGCTGGTCGCCCGTGAAATGGGCCCCGGGGTTGTTTATCTCTTCCAGGAGAACAGCGGCGTCTCGTCGGCGAGAAATGCCGGGCTCGCGCGCGCCCGGGGAGACTTCATCATCTTTCTCGACGCTGACGACTGCCTTGAGAATGACGCGATCGAGGTCAGGCTGAAAGCGCTTCAGGAATGGCCCGACGCCGAGTTTGTCCTGACGAACGCCTATTCCCTCAAAGAGGGCAAAAAGGCTTTTGCGGACGATAAGGGCAAAGACTTCGTCTCGGACAGCATGACGCGGGCGCTTCTCTTGCGGCGTCTTTCCTTCGCGACGTGCGCCGTCCTCATGAGACGGGAGGCGGCGGTGCGGTTCAGTTTTCCCCTTCACCTGTCGAACGGGGAAGACCTGGTCTACTTTGCCAAAGTTTTCTTCCGGAGGAAAGGCGTCTTTCTCGCGCGGCCTACTGCGGTAACCTACAGCCACCCCGACAGCCTGCGCCACCGGATGGAAGAGATAGAGCGGCAGGGCGATGCGCTCGTGGAAGCGATTTTTGACGACCCCTACTATGAGGGCGCCCTCGAGGACCTGAAGAGACAATTCGCCGCGCGCCGCCGCCTGGAGTTTTTCAGGCGGTTTTATCGGGCGGGAAGGAGACGGGAGGCGCGCCAGTGCCTGACAAAGGCTGTCGTCGTCGATCCCCGTACGCTGCTCAAAATCGACTACTTCGTGAAACTCCTCCGCCTTTACCTGCGACGAAAGCGGTAGGCGAAGGCGGCCGGTGAGCGAAAGCCCCTGATTCGCCTTTGCCGTGCCTGGCGCACGTCCGGTCCGTCCCTCCAGGCGGGACATCCCCTCCCCAGACGCTTCTGCTTTGCTATCGGGACCCGAGGAGAAGAGCAAGGTCAAAACTAAGCGCGCAGTTCCCGGGGCGCAACGCCCCCTCCACGAACAAAGTTCGCGGACCCTTCCCCTTTTGGTCGCTTCGCTCCGGGCGCTCGGCCTTTTGGGCGGAATCGTGCGACCCACCGATTGGCCGCCTGGGTGCCCCGTGGCGCCCTCTTCACCCCGTGACCTCCGTCGTTTGCCGACCGCCCACGGCAAGCCTTGAGGGCAGTACCCGGCCCACCGTTCGCCTACGGGCTACGATCCTCACAGGCCATCCAAATCTGCTATGATAAAAGTCAAGTTTAATGTTTGGCGCCTTCGTCTACCCGCTTTCTTTTTTTAATCGCCTTACGTCATAATTCACCCTGGTCGACTATCTTGCCCGATGCTTGAGGCCGGGACCTTCCACGGTCAGCGGCCGAAAGCGCGAGGCATTAGAAAGATAAAGTTCTTTACAATCTGCTATTCGTGCTTTCCCACAATCTTCTAGCTGCGAAAAGAAGGAACCGACGTCAAACATTCTCACGTTGCGCGCTCGGCTGCCCGCACTTTGGATTCCGTTGTACGCCGTCGTTCCGCAAGCCGCATAGCTTTATCTTCCTTGAGCCTTCCTATTTCACCGTTCCTGTCGCATAAGGGACGCCCGAGATTAAGCATGCCCTCAGGCGGACAATCAGCGTCCGCGCGACAGCAACGATCGCTTTCTTCTTTGAGCCTTTCCCCTTCCATATCCTGGTAAATTTCGCGAGGAGGGCGGGGTCCTTCCGTATCGCCATCCACGAGTTTTCGACGAGCGCCGCTCTGATGAACCCTGATCCCATGCCGGTGATGCGTCCTTTCCGTTCCGTCTCCCCTGTAGAGTGCTCGCTGCAAGCGAGCCCGATGAAGCTGGCGATTTTCTTTCCGCTCGTGAAGCGGGAAAGGTCCTCTCCTAATTCCAGCACCAGCCTGATTGCGGTGTACCAGCCAATGCCTGGGAGACTCATCGCGATCTCGAAGGCTTTCTTGTAGCGCTCCTTTGAACAGAGGGCCCGCAAGGCTGCTTGGAGCGATTCTTTATGGGTCCAGAGCTGCTCCAGAAGAGCAATAAGCGTCATGAGACTCTTCTTTAAAGAATCCCCGAGGGGCAGCTCCTTCAATGCTTGGAACTCCTCTTCCCTCCATTTCTCCCCGAAGGGAACCTCAATGCCGTTGAAGTGGAGGAACTTGCGGATCCTGTTGCGGGTCCGGATGATGTCTTTCTGTATGGCCCATAGGGTGCGGCTTATCTGGCGGTCCTCTCTCCTCTCCTTGTCGGGGACAAAACAGGAGTATTTGAAGTCGTGATTCTCCAGCATAACAGCCAAACGATTGGCGTCTCTCTTATCGGTCTTTACCCTGTTCACCTTCGGCTCCGTCACGAGATGGGGAGGGATCACGACGCAGTCTATCTCCTCCTCGCTGAGCCGGTCGCAGAGGTTGAAGCCCCTGAAGCCTGCTTCGTAGATCAGATGGATCGCACACTCGGGGAACTTGTTCCGAAGATATTGGATCAGTATCCGATGATCGGCCGGCATCGAGGTCTGGTGGATCACCATTCTGCCGCACCGCACCGCAATTTTCCAAGTCTTCTTCGAATCCTCGAGCCCCACAAAAACCTCTTTGCCTTTCACCACAAAATTCTGCACTTTATGAATCTCCATCGGCTGCCCTCCTTCTTTTGATTGCGGCGCCTGAATCGCCGCTTCGGTTTGAGAAAGAGGGTAGCCTTTTTACTGCCTCGCGCACAACCCGCTTTTATAGTATAGAGGCTCGCGATTCCGCCCAAAAGGCCGACCTATGCGATCCGGGATCGAGTTCAAGCATGATCGATCCCGGAAGTGGGCCATATCGCAGCCCACGCTGTGGGCCTGACCGATGCCTATCTCTATCCCTTCTGGTTCGGGACCTCTATCATAGCGCTAAAAAGACTGCCTTCTGAAACTAGGCAGAGTCAGGCCGCCGTCCTGACGGACGCGTACTAGGAAAAGAAATGGCATACCTGCTTTTTTTGAAACGGACGGCGGTTTGATGGATGGGGTCAAAAAAAGGGGCCGACGGGGATGTTCATGAGAGCGGGGGTGTGTTCCGAGGGGCGATGGCGATGGGATGACGAAGGTCGAGAAGCTTGACTTTATTCTTTTTTTGACTATAATAAGAGTCTCTGGAGGTGAGGTAAAATGGGCATCGGACTTATCGGCAAGAAACTTGGGATGACGCAAATATTCGGGGAGAACGGAGTTGTCGTCCCTGTGACCATCGTAAAAACGGGACCGTGTTTTGTAGTCCAGAAAAAAACCGCCGAGCATGACGGCTATAATGCGGTCCAGATCGGTTTTGACGAGGTCGTGAAGGCCTCCAGAGTCAACAAACCGCTCACGGGCCATTTCAAGAAGGCTGAAGTTGCTCCCATGGCGAAGCTGAAAGAGTTTCGGCTTGACGGAGACGAGCTGGGCAGCTACGAGACGGGCAATGAAGTGCCGCTCGATCTGTTCAAGCCGGGTGATTTCGTGGACGTTACCGGGGTCTCCATTGGAAAAGGCACCGCCGGCGTGATAAAACGGCACAAGTTCAGCGGCGCGCCGGGCGGCCACGGCACCCACGAGTTTTTCCGCCACGGCGGTTCGATAGGCAACAACACCACGCCGGGAAGGACGCTCAAGGGTAAGAAGATGGCAGGCCGTATGGGGGCGAAGAAGGTGACGGTTCAGAGCCTCAAAGTGGTGGATGTGCGGGGCGACACGTACATCGTCATGATCGAGGGCGCCGTGCCGGGACCGCGCAACGGCTACCTTCTCCTGAAAAAAGCGGTAAAGAAATCATAGCAGCGCTTCACCGCGCGCACTACATGCACGACCTATCATCCCCTATATCTTGTGGTATAGGGGATTTGTTTTGGGCAGGCTTCGGCACGGCCATTCTTTTCTGTTTTTCGCAGACCCTTCTTTACGGCGACGTTTCTCGGGGCTGAAAGAGCGCGCAAGCGAGGACTCAAGGCATTGGGCAAATGGACACTCGGATGGATAAGGTCCCGCAGGCTGTCCGATAAAGAGAAGTACGAGATCACCAGTTGGGCCTTCAGCTATTTCATGAGAAGCAACCTTACCATTTCCGACGCGGTAACCGAAGCGGTGAGGAGGACGAAACCCGACAGGGCGAACAAAGACGGCTCCCTGAAGCTTTCGCGAGCGGACATTCTCGAATTGCAGCTTCGGGTAAAGAATATGCTCTAGGGGCCGCCAACAGCCATCCCGGATGCCGCCTAGGCTCCCCCGACGGCCGGCTTGGGGCGTGTAGAGGATTTTGCCCGAATCCTTGAAGTCGTAGGCGCCGAACCTCGCAGCCGCTGCCCGGAAACTGTCCGACTTGAGCGTCTCGATCAGAGTTTGCACGCCTTTGTGAAAGAAGGTGTGCTGATCGAGGACCATATCGAATCTCTCCGTTGTGATGGGGATAAAGGAGAGCCCGAGAAACTGGGCGACGGCTACGGTTGCGATCCCGACGTCCGTCTCTTTCGAAAGGACCGAAAGGCGGAGGCGCCTCGAGTCACGAATTGCGAAAAGTGGGGGCTCCTGCGGCAGTGATAATCCCTCACCATGCGGGATATTGCCGGTGCGCAATTTCTCCGGGAAGGATATGCCGGGAATCGACCGGATCAGGGCCGCCCTCGGGCTCGTGGAAGAGATGGGGAAGGGGGCTGTGCCCCTTTTTGAGTAAACCGGCGCCGGCGAACCTTCACATGCCGAGCATAAAGCTACGGCGCCCATGATCCGGGCGCCGTAGCAGGTCTTATCCCCGCCTATTGTTGATTTTCCTTCCCCTGCTGCTCGCTGCCTATGATCCCTCTTTTTTCCAGGTCTTCAGCAACGTAGCCCAGATCCAGCTTCCCCAGCGATTCCTTCAAGGGTACGCCCTGGTTATCCCATCCCTTGAATTGGTAATATGCGTCCAGGAGTTTCTCCTCGAGCTCGGGGAATCTTTTCTTCCAATGATCTTCCGGCGGCTTCTCATCAGATCTCCGCAGGCCCCTCCTTACATTGACGGCCCTGATCAGACTCCGGTTCCTTTGATATGCCTCCCTGAGGGCGGTCTCATCCATGTCGATGCCGGTCGCCGCCGAGATCAATTTCGGGTAATTGTGAATGTGGTAGGGCGGCTTCAGAGGGAAGGAGGACAAACCGGCGCAGATGCCGAGAGCATCGTCGGTGTAGTGCATCATTTCCTGCCAATCGACGATGTCGACCGACATATCGACGGTAGGGTAGTAAGGGTTCGACCGTTCCCCGCGCGGTTCCCAGTCCAGAACGTATTGCTTGAACTTCTCGTCGGGAACCTGTATCCAGTCCCGTATGAATTCCTCTCTCTCCTCCATGGTCATGAAGGGCGCCTGGGGGAACTGGCCTTCAATCTGTGTGATGTTTGCTTTCTCACCGGTCGCGTACATAAGGAAATAGACTGGATTCAGCATTCCGAGCTTGAGAGGAAGCTGCTCGTGTTTCTTGATGTTGTTGTGAGCGTAAGCATCGGCCCCCTTGCCGATCCGTTGGGCGGCCCAATAGGTGCCGTCGGCCAGGATATTGCCGATCCCTTCCCGCCGGACAATCCTATCGAGCAGCCAGTAGAATCTCCCTTCATTGTCGGACGGGCACCCTTCAAAGTCCGCGTCGGTCAGGATGCCGGCCTCTTTGAGCTCGAAGGCGAAAGCCATAATTTGAGGGGTCGAAAAGCCGTCAACTCCGTATTCCGTCGCGCGTTGGGCAATTCTGAAGCCGAAGTCGAGGTCGTCCACAAAAGCGGCCATGGTATAGGTGAGCTTCGAGAAGCATTTCATCATATAGGCGGAAACTCCGGGGACGGTGATCACGGCGCCGCACTGCATGGGACAGTTGTAGCAGCTAATCAAGCGCCTGCGCACGCTCAATTGCGTCTCTTTCCATTTTTGCTCGATTTCCTTGTTCCAGAACTCCCTTCTCCGCACGCGGGCGTTTCCCCACATGAAATTCTCGGTGTGCCATTTCTCGTCGACGTGCAACATTTCTTGTGGCGAGCCCAGCCCCTGCAAAATGGTCATCACGTTCGGGACAGGATGTTCGTTCCGAAATTTTATGTAGTTAAGCACGTCGTTGCAAAGTTCCCGAAATTCCGCAGGGCGGGCAATGTTGAGGTCTTTTGTCCCTCGAACGGCGATTGCTTTTACCCCTTTGCTTCCCATTACGGCGCCTACGCCGAGGCGGCTCGCACTGGACCGGGCCTGCTCGATGGAAGCCGTATACACTCTGTTTTCGCCGGCCAGACCAATAGCGGCCACCTGGGCATCCGGCTCGTTCAGCTCGTTCTGTATCAGCCTTTGGGTCTCAACGGCGCCTTTGCCGGCCAGATGAGTTGCATCGCGCAGCTCCACTTTGTCGTTGTGTATCCAGATGTAAACGAGGCTGGGCGACTTGCCGCGAAGGATTATTTTGTCGTAACCGGCGTGCTTCAATTCGGGCGCAAAGAATCCCCCCATCATTGAATACGCCATGAGCAAAGTCTGAGGAGAATAGGTCGTGATGATGGTGCGATTGGCGCCCGGCGCCGGGGTGCCGCCCAAGAGGCCGGCACTGAATATGAGAACGTTGTCCGGCGAAAAAGGGTCCGTTTCCGGGGGAACCCTATCCCACAAAATCTTGGCGTTCGTTCCCAGACCCCCAAGATGCAGCGCCGTCAACTTCGGATCGGTCCCCACCCGCTCCACGTTTCCCCGTGATAAATCGATTTCCAAATTGTAGCCGGTCTCCGCGTATCTCATGATGCCCCCCTTGCGATCATGGTTGCAGCCGCTAGAGGCTGCTGCGTTGATAGGGTAAATTATAACCCAAGTTTCCGTTATTATCGACAGCATATCAAAGTCGCATTCTTCGCGTCAAGGCAATAAAAAGCAGAAACTCGGCCACCAACGCAAGGCACACAAAAGCTGACTATTACTTACAAACAATAACAAATTCAGATAACATACTTCAAGAAAGTCAATGAAGCGTCCAGCGTGTCCGGTTCTCCAAGCTGTAATCATCTTGACATATCGTTATGCGCTAATATATATCTCATGGCAGCTAGCTAATAAAACCTCCATCCGGGAAGGGGGAAAGCGGAAGGAACTCCGAAGCAGTGATAGAACTATGATTAAAGATTAAAGCGGCGTCCTTCCGACCAAGATCGCCCTGAAGCGATTGTCAGATAGGCCAAAGGAAAGATGAATGTTACAGGATTTTGCAGAGAGGAGGGCTCCGTGACAAAAATACTGCGAATCAACATGACGAACCAGACCGCGACGTCCGAGGAGATTCCCGAAAGCCTGCGGGGGCTGGGGGGCAGGGGTCTTACCTCCGGCATCGTGGAGCGGGAAGTCCCTCCCCGCTGCGACCCGCTGGGACCCGAAAACAAGCTCGTCTTTGCGGCCGGGGTCCTGGCAGGCACCGCTGTCCCCAATACGGGCAGACTTTCGGTGGGCGCCAAGAGCCCGTTGACGAAGGGCATCAAAGAGGCCAATTCCGGTGGGTCCGCGGCGCACAAGCTTGCCGGCCTCGGTTTCCAGGCGGTCGTTTTCGAGGGACAGGCGAAGGAGTGGACTGCCGTCAGGATTGACGCAAAGGGCGTCCGGTTCGCTTCCGCTTCCACCCTTACGGGGCTCGGCAACTACGCTCTCATGGAGCGGATGAAGCATGAACACGGGACCGGAGTTTCCGTGATCTCTATCGGGCAGGCCGGGGAGATGAAACTGACGGCCTCGGGCATCGCCGTCTCCAGCCCCGATTTCCATATCCGGATGGCCGCGCGGGGCGGGCTCGGCGCAGTCATGGGGTCCAAGCGCCTGAAAGCGATCGTCATCGAAAGCGACGGCCGCGATCGGGTGGAGCCGAAGGACAAGAAACGGTTGAAGGAAGCTATTGCCTTGATGTCGAAAGGGATGCTCGAAAACCCTTTTTCTCAGGGACTCAAAACGCTCGGCACCCCCCAGATAGTTGGCGTCACCAACGGTGTAGGGGCGCTGCCGACGAAGAACTACTCCACGGGCAAGTTTGAAAAGGCGGAACAGATTTCCGGCGAGCACATGGCGGAGCTGATGAAGACGCGGCCGAACTCGCAGGCGACGCACCGCTGCATGGACGGCTGCATCATCGGCTGCTCCAACGTCTGCACCGACCAGAACGGCGAGCTGATCGTTTCCGGCATCGAGTATGAGACGCTCGCCCTTGTCGGCTCCAATTGCATGATCGGCGATTTTGATACCGTCGCCCGGATCAACCGCGTTTGCAACGACGTCGGCGTCGATACCATGGACGTGGGAGGCGCAATTGCGGTAGCCATGGAGAATGGTCTGCTCAAATGGGGCGACGGCGAGGCGGCCCTGGAGCTGGTGAAGGAAATTGGGGCAAGAACGGAGCGGGGCAGAATGATCGGCAACGGCTGCCATTTCACGGGAGAAAAGATGGCCGCAAAAAGGGTGCCTACCGTGAAAGGCCAATGCCTTTCGGGGTATGATCCGAGAATCCTCAAAGGCACGGGAGTGACCTTTGCCACGTCTCCCCAAGGAGCGGATCATACTACCGGCATCGTGCTTCCCGGCCCGCACTTTCCCGACTACAATCCCATGGCGTGCACCGGTCAGGGGCCAAGATCGCAGCTCATGCAGAACTACATGGCCGCCATCGACACCCTCGGGATGTGCATGATGGCAGGGCTCGCGCTGGTCGAGACGCCCGGCCTGCACGTCCATCTGGTCAACGCTCTTTCCGCGCTCTACGGACGGGACCTGGACGACAATTACCCCTGGGTTCTGGGCGAATCCGTGCTGAGGACAGAGCGGAGATTCAATGATGCCGCAGGCTTCACGGCCAACGACGACCGACTGCCCCGGTTCTTTTCCGAGGAGCCCATCATGCAGGGAGGCCCGGTTTTTGACGTTCCTGCCGAGGAGATGGACAGGGTCAACAGATTCTAGGAACATTGCCGGCGCCGCGATGGGAACCTCAGGGGAGGCCGCAAAGCCTCCCCTGAACAGCGCTTCTCGGTCTTAGTGCGAGAATTCCGTGAAAACCTTGCCGTCGGAGATTCCGGTAATGGCGAGCGGTCTTCTGACTACGCGTTTCACCCCGAAGTAATCTTCGCCTCCCATCTTGCCCGGACCGTAAACGGTGTCGATGGCGTTCATGCCCTCCAGGGTCTGCGCCACCTTGTCGACATCGAGACTCTGCGCTTTTTGGACGGCCTGCACGATAATATAGACAGGATCGAGAACGGCGACGTGTGAAGTGTCGAAAGGAGACTTGACCGTCCGCTCGAGGACGCTCCGGTATTCTTTCACGATGGCCGGCATATTCGGGCTCTGTACGTTCGCCCCCGATTGAAAGAGATCGTGAGCGCTCTTGGGCTCGATCATCCCTCTCAGGATGTTGATGTCGCCCATCATGCCCACCGAAGCACAGACCGGACCGGTGTAGCCGAGCTCTCGCGATTGGTTGACGATGGCCGCGCTCCAGGGTTCTATGCAGAAGACGACGTCTATCACGTCCGGCTTCTTTTGAAGGACCCTGGTCAGGATGGGATAAAAGTCCTCGCTGCCGATCTTGAAGCGTTCGTCAAAGACGATATCGAGGTTTCGGTTCTGCAGCTCTTTGACGGCGATATCCCGGTAAATCTTACCGACCGGATCATCGGGGGTGAGGAGGGCGATCTTCTTTGCTTTCGGATAACTCTTTTGCATGTAATCGTAGCTGAAAGGCGCATTATACACAAAAGTGTAGGCGGCGAAGCTGTAGCGGAGGTTGGGATTGACCTGATCGCGCGTTGCGCCCATCGACTTCATCGACAATATCTTTGCCTTTTCCGCAAGCGGCGTCACCGCGAGATTGCTCGGAATGAACAGGGGCGGCAGCAAAAAGGATACTCCTTGTTGAATCAGCCGGTTCATCGCGGTCACTGCCCCTGCAGGCGACGATTGGTCGTCTTCGGTGATGACCTCGACGGAATGTTTCTTGCCCTGAATGGTCACTCCGCCTCGTTTGTTGAAAAATTCGGCGGTAGGCTTCGCCGCGTCTGCCAGATCCTTGAAAGCCGGCGCCATTGGACCGGTAAGGGAAGCTATCATGCCTATTTTCACCGTTTGTTGCTCCGCGGCGTGACCAACGGGCGCTATCATCGCAAACAGCGCTACTCCGGAGAACAGCATCAGCACGAATGGAATTGTCTTGAATCTCTTCATTAGGTCTCCTCGTTTTTCATGGTGTCCGGTCATATGTCTCAACAGATCCATCAGGGCTTAAGTTTCCCTCAAAACCGGCGTGTCTTTTTAAGCTTCTATGCGGTCCACGGCTTATTCTTGGGGGAAAACTTGCAATCGGGAACAGTGCAATCTTCGCAGTTGCAGAGGCGCAGTTGGGGAAGCCTGGCGCCTTTAGACCGCTCGATAAATTCGAGCGCCTTTCTTACCCGATGGCGTTCTCCTTTGATCATGAGCGTGAGCGCGCCTTCAGCTCCCCCCAGTCCGCCCGACGCTATGGGTATTGCTTTGGCGCCGCTCAATAGGTCGATGGCGCGCAATTCAGTGACGGTGCAAGCGGCAGGGCAGGGGAAGAGACCGACAGGCATTCCCATCCCATACTCGCACTTGGCAAATTTCGCCTCCCTGGCCGCGTCCTTTATTGGTATGGGTATCAGTTTTTCAAGCCCGGCCGGATAGACGATGCTGAAGCCCTTCCTTTTGCGCGCGGACTGGATGTATCCCATAGATCCCTTATGGCCGAAGAGCACGCCGACGTTGTCTTCCGCATCCACGGCGTTGACGCCTTTTATGTAGACGTCGGCAGCGGTCATGCGACCGAAGAGGCTGTCGAGGCTTTCCTCCGGGGCCAATTTTCCCTTCTCGATGATCCACGTGGCCCGAAGGTCGCCCGGTTTCGCCGATGCGTCCTTGGGCGTATAGCCGTCGCCGAGGACCATGGCCATTTCGACGCACATCCCCCTCGGCGCAACGGTCCCGCACACCCAGTAATTGGTTCTTGGCTTCCTTCCGGTTAATTCCTCCACGATGAAGTAGGTGCTGCTGCTCGGATGCAGCGCAACGATGCCATTCTTCATCGCCTGCTGCACCACGTCCAGTTTCGCCACCGCTTTTGCGATCAACTTTTTCGATTCGGCGGGCGTGAGGACCACCTGGGCGAGCATCTGTTCATGGTCGGGGGCCGATTCGCTTGGATGTTTTTTCTGTAAGGTTTTCCCCATCCTTATCTTCTCCTCCTTGATAGCGTTGTCTTGTTTCTGGTGATTCAAACGGTTGCCGGAAGAACCCGGCAGTCGTTCTTTTTCGACGATTTATCGGCCGGCGGTGACAATTTCCGCGCCCGCCTCTTTCTGCTTCCCGGCATAGGGGTGGGACTGAAGGGCGCCGCTGTTCGTTGCAATGAACAGACCGGCGCCGCCTGTCGCGACAACGGCCTTGAAATAGAATCCCCGATGCATCAGTGTTTCCTTAGATTTAGCAGCGATGGCATTATGTTTGACTCTACCCCTTTTCGGGTTCTCTGTCAATGGAATCTTGAGCATTCTTTGCTGGCTGTCGTCATTGGGATTTTCGAGGAATCCGACGCCTATTCCAGGACCGCCTCGATCAGATACGGTCCCGGCTCATTCAGGGCGGCCTTGAGTTCTGCGGCCAACTGCTCTGCAGTTGCAGCCGAGGCAGCGGGGACTCCAAGGCTTCGGCTCAGACTGACCCAGTCGAGCGCAGGGTTGGTCAGCGTCATGAGCCCTTTGGCTTCGGCTCCCAGGGCATTATAGCCTGCCGTCAGGCATTCGCGCTCGATGATGCCGTACTTACGGTTCGAGCAGATAATCGTTATGACGTTCGCTTTCTCCCGGGCCTCGGACCAGAGTGCCTGAACTGTGTACATGGCGCTTCCGTCGGCTTCGATGTTTATGACCACCCGGTCGGGGCAAGCGAGGCTCGCGCCGAGGGCCAGAGGCATGCCCTGACCGATAGCTCCCCCGGTGAGACAGAGCAGGCTGTGGCGTCTCAAGAAAGGGGCGTAGGCATGGTAGGAGTAGATCGACGAAATGCCTTCTTCCACTACGATGCAGTGCTCCGGCTGGAGGCAGGCGATCGTGGCGCACATTTTTCCCGCATTCAATCGGCCCGAAGGCAACTCCGGCGGAGCATACGTTGCAAGCGCAGGGGCGATCTTGTGCCCGGCGGTCGAAGCATGGAGCAATGCAGCCACTTCTTCGAGGGCGGCTGCGCCGTCCTGCCTGTCCGTGTCGATTCTCAACCGGCGCTGCCCGGGCGTAAGCAGAAAGCTTATTCCGTTGCGGTAGCCGAAAAAAGCCGCGGGTTGGTCGGTCCCTGCCAGAACCACTGCATCATGGGAGGCAAGGAGCGCCCGCGCCTCTGCCGGTACGTAGGGGATCGGCTTCACTACAGGAAGGCCCTCGCCGCAGTCTGCGTAGGCCGGAAAGGTAATCCTGAAAAGATCGCACCCGGTTCTCGCCTGAATATGCGCCGCCGCCATGAGACCCGCAGTGCGCAGGGCCCGACCGCCCAGGATAAGCGCCGGTTTCCTTGCCTGCCTGAGAAGCTTGGAGGCATCGGAGACCGCCGTCGTATCGATTGCGTCAAAAGCGAACTGCGGGGGCGCGACCTTCTGCGGTTTCCCGTCGGTCCATTGGAGGTCTGCGGGAACAATCAATGTCGACACTTGACCGGAGAGGCACGCGGCCAGCCCTTCGGCCGCGTCGCGCGACAAGTCTTCCATCGACGCGCTCTCTCTGTGCCAGCCGGATACGGTTTGCGCAAGGGACGCTATATCCATGTTGAGAAGAGGATCGGCTGCTCTGTGCCATGAGGCGTGCTGGCCCACGATGTTGAACACGGGAGACCGGGCGCGCCTGGCGTTGTGGAGATTGGCGATGCCGTTGGCGAAGCCGGGGCCGAGGTGCAGCAACGTCAGGGCGGGTTTCTGCTTCATCCGCGCATAGCCGTCCGCCGCTGCCGTGCACACGCCTTCAAAAAGGCCCATCACGGGACGGATGGTCCCGATTGCGTCGAGGGCTGCGACGAAGGACAATTCGGTTGTGCCTGCATTGGCGAAGCAGATGTCGGCGCCCGCATCCGCCGCGGTGCGTAAGATGATTTCTGCACCTGTCATAGCGCGAAATTAACCTTGACGCGCCAGGACTTTGTCGAAGATCGCAAACGCCTCCGCTATCGCCCTGCTCCCGTTGAGCGTAAAGACGTTTGCGCTTCCCGCATCCATAGCAAAAAGCGCCGGATCGTCGTGCACGGCCTCGTATGCTTTGATGCCGCGCTGCGCTGCCAGTTCGGCGAGCACCTGGTCCTGTTCCGGCCTGACCCGATTGACGATCACCCGGGCGTTTCCGATGCGAAGCTTCAGCTCTTCGGCAAGCTCCAGGATCCTGGCCGCTGTCATGAGACCTCTGGAGGTAGCATCGGAGACGACGAAGAGGTGGTCGACGTCCTGCGTGACGAGCCTGCTCATGTGCTCCATCCCCGCTTCATTGTCGACGACCACGGAGGCGTAGTTTTCCCTGAGCACCTCGATATGCTTCTTGACGAGGCTGTTCGCGGCGCAGTAGCAGCCCTGTCCCTCGGGTCTGCCCATGACGAGAAGATCGAAGCCCTTGCTTTCCACCAGGGATTCATGGATCTTCAGCTCCATCCATGTCTCTTTCGTCATCCCCGCAGGAACGACCTCTTTCATCGTCTCCCGCGCGTCGCCTATGGTCGCGTACGATTCGACTCCCAGCACTTCGTTCAGGTTCGCGTTCGGGTCGGCGTCGACGGCAAGTATGGGGCCTTTCATCCCCTTCTCGATGAGGTAGCGAACGAGCATGCCGCTGATCGTCGTCTTTCCCACCCCGCCTTTGCCGGCAAAGGCAAAAACTTCAGACATGGTTTTCCACCTGCTCCTTTCTGTTCCGAATTTGTTCCATCACCCGCGGGAAAGCGGCCTCATCCGTGTGGGGGATAAAGAGGGCCGCGATAAATTCATCCATAAACGACGCGTTGCTGGAGAGCTCGATGTTTGTCATGCTCTTTGCGATCCGTTCCGTCTCTTTGAGCAGGTCCCGCGAGAAAGAAAGCAGGCGGGCGCCCAAAAGGGAGCCGTTGCCGACGAAGAGGAACTTCTCTACCGGCACATCGGGCAACAGACCGATCATCTGGGCTTTTTCGAGGTCTATCGAGTGGCCGAAGCCCCCGGCGATGATGACCCTGTCCAGGTCGTCAAACCGAAGGCCGACGCTGTCGAGGAGGGTTTTGCACCCTGCATAGATGGCCGCCTTTGCCCGCATGAGGTTGTCGAGGTCGACCTCGGTGAGGACTATGTCCCGTCCGATCTGGCTTTCGGCCGCATAGCTGAGCACGTATTCCCAGCCGCTTTCCCCGGCCCTTACCCTTGTTGTCGGCAGGGTCCGGTTAAACTTGGCATTCCGGTCGACGACGCCTGCTTCAAAAAGCTCCGCCACGCAGTCGATCAGCCCCGACCCGCAAATGCCCGATGGTTTGCTCCTGCCTATTGTCAAAATCATCGGCTCGAAGGTCGAGGGATTGATTTTCACCTGCTCTATGGCCCCCTTTCCCGCCCTCATGCCGAATTTGATGCCGCCCCCTTCGAAGGCGGGACCCGCGGAGCAGGAGGTACAGGTGAGCCAATCCTTATTGCCGATGACGATCTCGCCGTTTGTGCCCACGTCGATGAAGAGCGCCACCTCGTCGCGCTGAAAAATGCCTGAACCGAGCACGCCCGCTACGATGTCGCCGCCGACGTAGGAAGCGACGCCCGGAAAAATGTAAGCGAAGACGTAATCCTTCACGTTCAGCCCGATGTTGATGGCCCGTATCGGGGAGATAAAATTCGAGGTAGGCGTGTAGGGGCTCAGCATGATGTACTTCGGGTCGAGGCCGAGGACCAGATGGGTCATGGTGGTATTGCCCGCGAGTACCAGTTGGGAGACGAAATCCACGTCGACGCCGCTCATCTCGAGGAGTTCCCTGATTACCCCGTTTATGGTGGAAACGACCACTTCCTGGAGCCTTTTCAGCCCTCCGGGCTTCTGCGCAAAGAGAATCCGCGAAATGACATCCTCGCCGTAGCTGATCTGACCGTTGTAGTCAGCCGACTCCGCCAGGGTGCAGGCTTGCGTCCCGTTCTGCAGGCCTTCCGTGCACTGATACACCTGGCAGTTCGCAAGATCCAGGAGTTGGCCGCAGACCGTCGTGGTGCCGATATCGATGACAATCGAATAATTCTTCTCCTCGGTGTTGCCCGGCTCTACATTGATCAGCGCATACCCTCTCCTCGTGAGCGCGCTGGTGATGGTGATCTTCCAGTCCGCCTTCCTGAGCGTGCCGGCCAGTTTCTTGAGCATCCTGAAATCGACGGAGACGTTTTCCATGGAATGCGTCTTTTTCAGCTCCCTGGTCAATCTCGCAAGGTCGTTTATGTTGTCTTCCGGAGTCGGCGGCGGAAGCTCGACGTACTTCTTGAAAACCGTGGGGTCGACCGTCCAGCCCTGGACGAGGCGATCCACGGCTGCGGGCGAGAGGATGTGCGAAGGCTCTCTCTTCTTCCTGAGCGCCGCCCTGTCGATTTGGGACTCAAAGGGGATCTCCACGGTCAGATCGCCGCGCGGGCGCGTCATGCAGGCCAGGCGCATCCCCTCGTCATATTCCCATTGCGCGATCTTCGGGTGCGTCGGCGAGTCTGTTTGCCCCTCCAGTATCTTTATCCGGCACTTTCCGCACGCCCCGTTTCCTCCACAGCTTGCATTGATGTGGATGCCCGACCTCATGGCCGCTTCGAGGATCGTCTCGTTCTCCTCGACGGGAAACGTTTTATCGATGGGCAGGAATTTTACTCTGTAGTCGCTCATCCTCGATGTCCCCCCTACCGAATGCCCAATGCCCTTCGGGCGCCGATTGTTCACTATTCTAAACCGGATTGCCCTCATTATAGCATCTCTCACTATGCTGTCAAGGCCGCATCCGGTTTCATAATCCTATTGACAGCCGGTATGTCTCACGGTATCATCATACCTATTGTAATTCGGTATAGTGAATTTATGTATAATGCCCCCATCCTCAAAAAGGCCGTCGAGATTCTCAAGCTCATCGTGAAGGAACAAAAGCCTCTCGGGGTGACGGACATCGCCCGGTCTCTTTCCATCAGCAAGAGCACCGCCTTCGGCATACTCAAATCGCTCGAAGAGGAAGGCTTTCTCATGAAAGACCATTCGAGCAAAAAGTATAGCACGGGGAGCACGCTCTTTGAACTGTCAAAGAAGATATTGAGGACCACCGACGTGGTCGTCGTTGCCCGACCGTACCTGAAGCTCCTCGTGGAAGCCGTGGATGAGACGATATTCCTCGCCATCAGGGAAGATGAAGCGGTCAAGCTGATCGACATCGTGGAGCCCCGGAAAGAGTTCAAGATATCCTCATCGTTGGGCTCCCACATGTCGCTCGTCGCGGGCGTGATGGGCAAGATCTTCCTCTCTGCCATGAGCGACAAAGAGGCAGCGGAACTGCTCTCCCAGAAGGGTTTGCGCAAATACACGGAAAACAGCATCGTCGATAAAGAGCAGTACCTCCGGGAAATCGAGCTGAGCCGGACGCGGGGATACGCGGTGGATCTCGAAGAGTACATGAAGGGCGTACGGGCCGTGGGCGCCTGCGTCTATTCAGGCCGTTACGCTGTCGCAGGCATCTGCGCTGTCGGTTTGGCAAGCTCTCTGACGGACGACAAGCTGCCGAACGTCATCGCCCACGTGAAGAACACGGCCGAGGAGATCAGCATCAGCCTCTCTCCCTTCCTTTCCCCGAAGGGAGGCAACAACCACCGGGAAAAGTAACGCAAAAAAGACGCATTCTCTCGGGCCGGAACTTGAGAGACGGAACGCGCCGGGCGAAGTGCTGCGGGTAAGCCCTAAGCGGAATCAGTCCTCGTTCTATCCACCCCCTTTTTTCCGAAAGGAATATCGAGCTTCCTCATCTTCGTCCTGAGGGTGGAGGCATTCATCTTGAGCAGCTTCGCCGCTCCACGCTTGCCCTCGACGCGGCCTTCGGCCATCTCTAACGCCTTCCGGATGTGATTGATCATTGCCTCATCGAAACTCACGATCTCTCCGCTGCTTTCGTTTGATCCGGATGAAGCGGCAGCCAGGGCTTCGTTTAGCGGTCTCCCGAGGTCTTCAAAGATCAGGGGCTTGCCTCGGGAAAGGATGAGTCCCCTTTCAACGACGTTCTGCAGCTCCCTGACATTCCCCGGCCACGAATAGGCCATCAACCTGTCGAGGGCGCCGGGCGCGAGCGTCGGGATTTCGACGAGGCCCATCTCTCGCGCCTTCTTCGTGATGAAGTGTTGGACGAGGACGGGAATATCGCCCCGGCGTTCCCTTAGGGGTGGAATGACAATGGGAAAGACCCGGAGCCGAAAATAGAGGTCTTCCCGAAACCTCCCCTCCTTCATCATTGCTTCAAGGTCGCGATTGGTCGCCGCGATTACGCGGATATCGAGCGGTATCTCCTTTGTTCCCCCGACCCGCTCGATCTTCTTCTCCTGGATGACCCTCAGCAGCCTTACCTGCGCTCCGGGGGTGAGCTCGCCGATCTCGTCCAGGAAGATGGTGCCGCCATCAGCGCGCTCGAAGCGGCCCCGTTTCTGAAAAACCGCCCCGGTGAACGCCCCCTTTTCGTGGCCGAAGAGCTCGCTGTCCATGAGCGATTCCGGGATGGCGCCGCAGTTCACCTTGATAAGCGGTCCGGTCTGACGCTGGGAAAGGTTATGGATGGCATTTGCCACGACTTCCTTGCCCGTCCCTGTCTCGCCGAGCAGGAGAACAGCGCTGGACAGGGGCGCAACCTGGCGAGCCAGGTCCATAACGTGCTTCAGACCGTAGTCGCTTCCCACGACCTCTTCGCCGGTCTCCCTCCGGAGTTCTTCCTGCAAATAGCGGTTGTCGTCTGCAAGGATGTCCTTCAGCCGCAAAACCTCCAGGTAGCGCATATAGTTGACGAAGGCGATGCCGAAGGGCTCCTTGAGCAGGGAAAAAAGGCGGACATGCTCTTCCGTGTACTTTGCGTTCCCATGATGCGCTATCATGATTCCGCCGAACTGCCTCCACTCCAAGTTGGGCCCGAGAGCCATGATCGCTGCGTTCGGGTCCTTCATGATGTCTGCAAAGGGGGCCATTATCGGGTGTTGGCCCACACGATCCGCCACCAGAACCTGCGTGGGCCTGTCAGCGTCCGGAAGTTGCTCATCGCCAAACCGGACAGCCTCGGAGGGGAAGGCTGCTTTGATGGAGACCGTCTCTCCCCCGTTCATATCGGCGCGCACGATAGTCTCGCTTATACCGGTACCAGGGTCGTAGGCGCTCAGGAATATTTCATCCGCAGGGATATAGCCGCGAATATAGACGAGACAATTCCACAACGCTTTCTCGATCTCCGGGTTTCCGCATATCCTGAGCGTCACCTCCCGAAAGAAATCTTTTTCGTCGACCATCCGCGGCTCTCCTTTTTGCTGACCAGATAGGTGCGTTATTAAACAGTATGGCAGACTTCCGCGGAATAAGACAGCTCATTTTCTGTCTTATTCCGCGCCCGGCAACCGCGTCGACGTCTAAGACATCATACTTAAAGAGTTTATTCGTGTGGCATGGTTTCCGCATATGACGCCCTGGATACAAAATGCGCCAGGTGCATGCGGACCCCTGCGCGACGCTTTCGTTGAAAGCGTAAGATGAACGGAAGCAACAAGCGAGCGCGAACCAGCCATCGCATATACGGAAAGGAGGCGACGCGCCGGGACAAAATAGTCGTGAGGAAAGCGCTTTTGATTGTTGACAGAGAGCGAACGAAAAAAAAGGAGATTCTATGAAAAGGAACAGAACTATAGGTTTTTGGATTGCGGCGGTGGTTGCTGTGGGGATGCTCACGGCGTCGGTCGGGTACGCTCAGGAAAGCGCGTGCGTCGTGCAGACCTCGCCGGCCGCTGTAACCGTCTATAATAATCCAACTGCAGAGCTGGCGGTCATCTCGTCCGACCCGGCGTGTCCGCTCAAAGTCGAGAGCCGCTCCGATTGGATAACGGCGACCCCGGCGAATCTGAAGGGAAGCGGCGTCGTTCGTCTCGCCATAGTGCCTTCCGCCAAAGAAAGGGTGGGAGCGATCACTGTGGGTGGGCAGGAGGTGACGGTCTTCCAGAAAGGCGACCCGGTTGTCTACAATCGTGGCGTTCGTAATTAGCACTACGGCAACCCCCCGGCTTTGCCGGGGGGTTGCCGGTGTTTGGGAGTTGCGGAATTGTGCTTTCCCCATGGATGCGACGAATGATGCGAATTTCAGGTTTTTGTTTTTCCGTTTGCGGATGAGACCCCTTTGAGGAGCAGCCAAACGGCAAGCCCCCGGTTTTGCCCGCGGTCATGACTAACGGACGCGACTAGCCGCATTATGAATGAGGCTTCGCGAATTTCCCGCAAAGTCAATACACCCATTCGCAAGACGAGTTGTGAGACTCGCGCCTGAGTACGGGCATGGGTCGGAGGGTTCTTGCGGCGAAAAGATTCTGCAACGAAGGCGAGCGCGCAGCCAATGCGATCCGTTTCGCTCTCCGGAAGAGGGTTAAATTTGAACGCCATCATGGGTAACGAGAGAAGAGATTTATCGTTGGCTGCCGCCCGGTCGCTTGGAGTCTTTCCATGCGTTTTTTTGTTCTTGCAGTCTGCTCGCTCTTTTTGTGCGTTGTTTTCATCGATGCCTGCCCCGCAGAGAATGGAATATCTCTCGGATACGGTTTCGGCGCCTGGAACGGGTGGGGAATCGGGCATGTTGACCGACCGATGAGATCCCGGGAATGTCCTCCAAGGCTGTTCGCGACTGGCGCGAAGGGAACAAAAATGCGAAGAGACGGTTGCACGAGGACCCGAGACCGACTGATTGCGGCCGCAGGCGACGTCTTTGCAAGAAAGAACTACAGCGCAGCCACAGTTGCCGAAATCTGCGAACAGGCCCGAACAAACATCGCAGCCGTAAACTACCATTTCGGCGACAAAGAGACGCTTTACCGGGAAACGTGGCGCCGCTCTTTTCTTGCGTCCGTGCGGGCTCACCCTATGGACGGCGGCGTGGACAGCGAGGCGCCTCCGGAACGACGTCTTCAGGGAATGATCATGAGTGCCGTGGCCCGAATTGCGGATGCGAGCAACAAGGCGTGCGCTGCTATTACGCTCGGGGAGGTTGCCGCCCCGAGCAAGCTGCTCGCCGAAGTCATTGAAATGGAAGTGGCGCCGCTGCACCGGAGAATGCAGGCCATCGTAAGCGAGCTTCTTGGTCCGCATTGTTCGCGCGCGCAGGTGCAGTTTTGTGTTGTCAGCATTATGAATCAATGCGCGAATCCGCTGCTTGCAAGAAGCTCACGCCGATCTGACGGGAGCGACGAAGAGCCTTTTCCGGGAAGGGTCGATGATATCGCGGCATATGCCGCGCATGTGGTGGAGTTTTCTCTGGGAGGCATTCGCGCGGTTTCGGGGCGCCGCGTGCTGAATGTCAGGGAGGCGTCAACAACATGATTCAAACAGACGGAGTCGGGCGTACCCGGTTGTTGAGGAATGGAAATGAACCCGGCGGGCCGATCGCCCGCCCGAGGATTTCTTTGAGAGAGGTATACGGAATGTCAAGAATCTGCACGAGCAAGGGCATTGTTCTTATTGTCCTTTTTATCACCCTCCTCACACTGGCGGCCTGCGGAAAGGCGCCGCGGGCCGCCAGCCCGCCCATGATGGGTCCCCCTGAAGTGGCCATAACAGTCGTGCAGCCGACGCCCGTCGTCCTCACGCAGGAGTTGCCGGGTCGGACCTCTCCCTGTCTGGTGGCAGAGGTACGGCCTCAGGTGGGCGGGATAGTCAAGAAACGCTTCTTCGTTGAGGGGGCCGACGTGAAGGCGGGAGACGTGCTTTATGAGATCGACCCCGATCCCTACAGGGCCGCCTACGCAAGCGCGAAAGCCGGGCTCGCCAGGGCCGAGGCAAACGTGACCTCGATCCGTTCGAAGGTAGAGCGCTACAAAGAGCTTGCGCCTATCGACGCGGTCAGCAGGCAGGACTTGGACGACGCCAGTGCGGCCCTCCAGCAGGCCCTGGCCGATATCGAGGCGAACAAGGCGGCGTTGGAAGCAGCGCGCATTAATCTCGCCTATACCCGCGTTACGGCGCCCATCTCCGGCCGCATCGGCAGGTCGAATGTCACCGTCGGCGCTCTTGCCTCGGTGAATCAGCTCATCGCCTTCTCGACGATTCACCAGCTCGATCCGATTTTCGTCGACGTGACCGAGTCGAGTGCGAACTGGCTGCAGCTCAAAGGGAAGATTGCCGCAGGCCGCGTCAGGAATGACGGGCCGGGGCAGACCAGGGTAAAGCTGCTCCTGGAAGATGGAACGCCCTATCCACCGGAAGGGACGCTCAAGTTTTCAGAAGTCGCCGTGGACCAGACCACCGGTTCCTTTGTCCTTCGGGTTGTTTTTCCGAATCCGCAGCGCATCCTTTTGCCCGGCATGTACGTCAGGGCCGTTGTCCAGGAGGGGGTGGCGGAACAAGCCATTCTAGTTCCTCAGCAGGCCGTTTCCCGGGACCCGAAGGGGAACGCCGTCGCTATGATCGTGGATGGTTCGGGCAAGGTTGCGCCAAGAATGCTCACCATCGATCGGGCCATGGGCGACAAATGGCTCGTCTCTTCCGGTGTTGCGCCCGGAGATAGAGTGATCGTGGAAGGTCTCCAGAAAGTTCGGCCGGGCGTTCCCGTAAAGATTGTCCTTCCCGACGGCAAAGCCGCACAGAGCGGAGGCGCCTGATGCTATCGAAATTCTTCCTGGATCGCCCGGTTTTTGCCTGGGTGATCGCGATCGTCATCATACTGGCCGGCCTTCTGGCCATTCACAATCTGCCCGTATCGCAGTATCCCTCTATCGCGCCGCCGTCGATCTACATTCAGACGTCGTACCCCGGCGCTTCGGCGGAGACCGCCGAGAACAGCGTGACCCAGATCATCGAGCAGAAGATGACCGGCATCGACAAGATGATCTACTTCACGGCGACGAGCGACTCCTCCGGTTCTTCCCGCATCGAGCTGACCTTTGAGCCGGGAATGGACCCCGACCTCGCCTGGGCAAAGGTCCAGAACAAGCTTCAGCTCGCCATGGCCAGCCTGCCCCAGGTGGTCCAGCAACAGGGCGTATCGGTCGGCAAAGCCACGACAAACTACCTCATGGTGGTGGGGCTCATCTCCGAAGACGGCAGCATGGACAACCACGACCTGACGGACTACGCCCAGTCGAACCTGGAGAAGGTTGTCTCGCGCGTCCCCGGCGTGGGCGAGGTCGAGGAGTTCGGCTCCCAGTACGCCATGCGCATCTGGCTCAACCCGAACCGGCTTACCGATTATTCCCTCACCGTGGACGACGTGGTTGCCGCGCTCCAGTCGTACAATGTGGAAGTGTCGGCGGGTCAGTTCGGCGGCGCCCCTGCCGTGGCCGGTCAGCGTCTCAACGTCTCTATTACCGTCCAGAGTCTCCTCAAGACCCCCGAGGAGTTCGCCTCCATCCCCGTTCGCACCAATCCAGACGGCTCCGTCGTCCGGATCAGCGATGTGGGACGGGCGGAGCTGGGAACCGAAGCGTATGACGTCGAGGCTGTCTACAACGGCAAACCCTGCGCGGCCATGGCGATTCGGCAGGTGGCGGGCGCCAACGCTCTCGATACCGCCAACGCCGTCAAGGCGAAATTGCAGGAGATGAGCCCCTTCTTCCCTCACGGCATGAAGGTTGTCTATCCTTACGACACCACCCCTTTCATCAAGGTGGCCATCAGGGAAGTGGTGAAGACGCTCCTTGAAGCCATCCTCCTCGTCTTCCTCATCATGTGGCTCTTCATGGGGAGCCTGAGGGCCACGCTGATCCCCACCATCGCCGTTCCCGTCGTGCTCCTCGGGACCTTCGGCGTGCTTTCGCTCTTCGGCTTTTCGATCAATATGCTCACCATGTTCGCCATGGTGCTCTCCATCGGGTTGCTGGTGGACGACGCCATCGTCGTCGTGGAGAACGTGGAGCGCATCATGAGCGAGGAGGGACTGTCGCCGAGGGAGGCCACGGCCAAGTCGATGGGCCAGATCACGAGCGCCCTCATCGGCATCGGCCTCGTGCTCGCCGCGGTCTTCGGCCCCATGGCCTTCTTCAGAGGCTCCACGGGCGTCATTTACCGCCAATTTTCTCTCACCATTATTGCCTCCATGCTTTTGTCGGTGGTAGTGGCCCTCATTCTGACCCCGGTCCTCTGCGCTACGCTGCTGAAGCCGGTGCCTAAGGGACACGAGCCGGCGGAGAACGCCGTCTGGTTCCTCCGTCCCTTTTTTCGGCTCTTCGACCGCATATTCTTCCGGCTCAGGGACGGTTACGTGCGCACGGTGGAGCGCTCCTTTACGCGGAAGCTCCGCTACATCGGCATCTACGTGCTGATCGTCGTGGCCGTGGGATTTCTCTTCTGGCGCATGCCGACCTCTTACGTCCCCGATGAAGACCAGGGCGTGCTCATGGCCCAGGTCATGCTGCCCACCGGTTCAACCCTGGAGCAGACCAAAAAAGTCGTGGGCGACATCCAGAATTATTTCCGGGAGCGTGAAAAAGATGCTGTAGAATCGGCCATGGCCCTTGCTGGCTATGGTTTTTCGGGCCGGACGCAAAACAACGGCATGGTCTTCATCAAGCTCAAGGACTGGGCGCTGCGCGACCGGCCTGACTTGAGGGCCGCCGCCGTGGCGGGGCGCGGAATGATGTTCCTTTCCCGTTTGCGAAGCGCCCTGGCTTTCGTTTTTCCGCCGCCCGCCGTGACGGAACTTGGCAACTCTGGAGGAATCGATTTCGAGCTGGTGGACCGGGGCGGCCTCGGTCACGCCAAGCTCATGGAAGCGCGCAACATGCTCCTTGGCATGGCGATGGCCGACAAACGGTTGACGAAGATCCGGCCGAACGGCCTCGAAGACGTCTCCCAGTATCGGGTGGACGTGGACTGGGCAAAGGCGGGAGCTCTCGGCGTGCCGATTACGTCAATAAATGATACCATCTCCGAGGCCTTCGGAAGCGCCTACGTCAACAACTTTGTCCAGGCGGGCAGGGTGAAGCGCGTCTTCGTTCAGGCCGACGCCCCCTACCGCATGGCGCCCGAGGATATCGAGAATCTCTACGTCCGCAACAACGCTGGCAAGATGGTCCCCTTTTCCGCGTTTTCTTCGAGTCGCTGGGCCTACGGCTCTCCCCGGCTGGAGCGCTTCAACGCGTTCTCCTCCGTGAACATCTGGGGCGAGCCGGCGCCGGGAAGGAGTTCGGGCGAAGCCATGAAGGCAATGGAAGAGATGACGGCGAAATTGCCGCAGGGAATCGGTTATGAGTGGACCGGCCTTTCTTACCAGGAGCGGATGGCAAGCTCCCAGACGGGGCTGCTCTACGCCTTCTCCGTCATCGTCATCTTCCTGTGCGTCGCGGCGCTCTATGAGAGTTGGCCGATACCGCTGGCGAACCTGCTCATGCTGCCCCTCGGCATATTCGGCGCCGCGGCGTTGACCTGGTTCCGCGGCATGGCGAACGACGTCTACTTCCAGATCGGCTTTCTTACGACCCTGGGCCTGACGACGAAGAACGCCATCCTCATCATTCAGTTCGCCCGGCAGCGCATGGACGCCGGGGAGGGAGTAGTCGAAGCGACCCTCGGCGCCGCGCGGGTAAGGCTGCGGCCCGTCATCATGACGTCCCTGGCCTTTTTCTTCGGCGTGCTGCCCCTCGCCCTGGCGACGGGAGCGGGCGCCGGCGCCATGAAGGCCATCGGCACCGCCGTGACGGGAGGAATGCTCTCCGCAACGTTCATCGACCTCTTTTACATCCCCCTGTTCTTTGTCCTTGTGACGAAAGCATTCAAGGTGAAGCGTCGGGCTGCGACCGCTTCTTTGGAAGGGAACCAGTCATGAGAAAATTCGCGCTGTTATTCATCCTCGCCGCCGTCTGCCTTGCCGGCTGCACCATGATCCCCAAGTATTCCCGCCCGGCGCCGCCGATCCCGCAGCAACTCCCGAAGGGCCCCGCGTACGATGCGGCCTACGAGAGCGGAGGCGGCGCGGCGCCGGTCCAATGGCGCAGCTTCTATCTGGACGAGCGGCTGCAAAACGTCATCGAGCTTGCCCTCGCCAACAACCGGGACCTCCGGGCGACGGCCCTGAACATCGAAAAAGCCCGCAACTTGTATAGGATCCAGCGGGCCGAGCTGTTCCCGGAAGTCGACGCCTCCGGCAGCGTCACCCGGGAGAACCTGCCGTTCTTCCTCTCGCCGACGGGTAAGGCAGTTACTGCCACGGACTATGAAGTCAACCTTGGCATCACGTCTTGGGAGATCGATTTCTTCGGTAGGATCAGAAGCCTGAAAGAGAGCGCGCTCCAGCAGTACCTTGCCACGTGGCAGGCTCTCAGAAGCGCGCAATTATCCCTGATGGCGGAAGTGGCCTCCGCTTATCTGACTATCGGCGCGGACCGGGAGAACCTGAAACTGTCGCAATTGACCTTCGAGGCGCGCAAAAAGACGGTCGAGTTGGTGCGCCGCCGCTTCGAAGTGGGCGCCTCGGCAGCCATTGACCTCCGCCAGGCGGAGACCGCGATGGACTCCGCCGAGGTCGACGTCGTGGGGTACACCCGCGCTGTGGCGCTCGACGAAAATGCGCTCAACCTCCTGGTCGGCGCCATCGTGCCGGCGGAGTTGCTGCCTCAGGAGTTGAACAACGTCGCCCCCTTCGAGGATTTTTCGCCCGGCCTCACCTCCGAGCCGCTCCTGAAAAGGCCGGACATTCTGGAGGCGGAGAACCAGCTCAAGTCTTACAACGCCAACATCGGCGCCGCGCGGGCGGCCTTCTTTCCCCGCATCGCCCTCACCACCAACGTCGGCACGGCCAGCCTGCAGCTTTCCGGTCTGTTCGGGTCCGGTTCCAGCATCTGGACCTTGGCCCCGCAGATTACCCTGCCGATTTTCGATGCCGGGTCGCGATGGGCGAGTCTCAAAGTGTCGGAAAACGATCGGGACATCGCGATAGCCCAATACGAGAAGGCAATCCAATCGGCCTTCAGGGAAATGGCGGACGCGCTTGCTCAAAGGGGGACGCTGGGAGGTCAGATCAAAGCGCAGGAAGCCCTCGTGGAAGCGTCGACGGCCAGTTACCGTCTGTCAAGCGCGAGGTATCTGAAGGGCGTCGATACGTACCTGGCGGTGCTCGACGCGCAACGCTCGCTCTACAGCGGGCAGCAGGGGCTGATTAGCCTGAGGCTGGCAAAGGCGACCAACCTGGTAACCCTGTATAAGGTGATGGGGGGAGGACGACTGCAGTAGGGGTTCAGGTGGCAATTCACGGTCGTTGCGACCATTGTTACCGTGTCGAAGAGATAGCGCCAGGCGCCGGCGACGTCATTCTTCTTCGTCGTGCCCGCGATCATATTTACCGTATGGGGAACGCCGATTAAGGAACTGATCAAGTAGGCGAAGGCACATCGAAGCAGTGAAACAGATCAACGGAACGTTTGTCAAGCGGAGTTCCAGGAGGGCATAATGAACGGTAAGCCGGTCGTAGCATACTTTTCCATGGAGATAGCGTTGGAGCCGGAAATGCCAACCTACGGCGGCGGTTTGGGCGTATTAGCCGGAGATATGATTCGTTCCGCAGCCGACCTGGGCGTACCCATGGCGTCGGTAAGCCTTTTGTACAGAAAAGGTTATTTCTATCAGAGGCTCGACCAGGATCACGGGCAGAGTGAAGAGCCGGCGCCTTGGGTCGTCGAAGACTATCTGGAGGAACTGCCGGAGCGCGCAATGGTGACGATAGAGGGAAGGCGCGTCTACATCCGTCCCTGGCGCTACTGTGTTGAGGGCGTGACCGGTTTCCAGGTTGCCGTCTACCTTCTGGACACCGACCTTTGTGAGAACGCTGAAGAAGACCGGAACTGGACCGACAGCCTCTATGGCGGCGATCAGCGGCATAGGCTTTGCCAGGAAATAATCCTCGGCATAGGAGGCATGCGGATGCTTGAGGCGCTCGGGTACCACCGCATCCTCCGCTTTCACATGAACGAGGGTCATTCCGCGCTTCTCACGCTCGAGCTCCTCCGGCGGGAAGCCAAAAGATCCGGCAAAACATCCATTGGCGGAGCTGACGTCGAGGCCGTAAAGCGGCTGTGCACCTTCACCACCCATCTGCCGGCTCACGGGTCACACGATCAATTCCCCATCGATCTTGTGTCGCGAGTCCTCGGCAAAAAGCAACAGCCTTCCGACCCGAAGGACGGCGAGATTCTCGATGTCCTTCATCAGGTTCTGGCATCCGACGAGGAGTTGGCCGACGTGGTGGGATTGCGACGCGAGGGCAAGACCTTGAACATGACTTGCCTTGCTCGCAGTCTCAGTTACTACGTGAATGGGATGGCGAAAAGGCACAGCGAGACTGCTCGTCTAGTGTTTGCGGATAACGCCATTCGCTCCATCGCCAGCGGCGTTCACGGGACAACGTGGGCGTCCCTTCCTTTCCAGTGGTTGTACGATCACTACATCCCTGGCTGGCGGCAGGACGCTTCCAGCCTTCGCCGCGCCTTTTCGATTCCCGCCGACGAGGTGTGGGCTGCCCATATGGAGGCAAAAAAGGGCCTGATCGAATACGTGAATGGCGAGACCAACGCCGGGATGAGCCCGGGCGTGTTCACCATCGGTTTTGCCCGACCGACGGCAGCCGGCGACCGGGCCGACCTGCTGTTCTACGACCCGATGCGGCTCAAGGAGATAGCCGACCGGGTCGGAAAGATTCAGGTGATTCACGCGGGCAGGGCGCATCCGCATCATGAGGCAGGCAAAGCTGCGTTTACTCCGATTGGGCAAATAAGGGGAGCCCTGAGAGGGAACGTCCAAATCGCCCATCTCCCTCATTACGGTATGGCGCTGGAGCGAATCATCACTTCGGGCGTCGATCTTTGGCTCAACCCGCCCGAAGCGTCGGGCGCGAGCGGGATGAAGGCGGCCCTCAACGGCGTACCGAACTTCAGCGTGCTCGAGGGCTGGTGGGCTGAAGGGTGGATCGAGGGGGTCACCGGGTGGTCCATCGGAGAAGACCGGCGGCACGCACAGGCCCGGGCCGACTCCTCCAAGGATGCAGTCTCTCTTTACGAGAAGCTCGAGGAAACGATCATTCCCCTTTTCTACAACGACAATGCCCGATTCATAGACATCATGCGTCACTGTATCGCCCTGAACGGCTCTTTCTTCAACACGAACCGGATAGTGCAACAGTGCCTGATGAGTGCGTACTCCTCTGAAGCAGGCGGAGAGTACTTGCAATAGGGGCACAACGCAATGGTTGTTGTGATTTGCTGGATGGCGCTGTACGTGGGTCTTTTGCTGTTGATTGTCATTTACGGCATACGGGAATGGCGAAAAAGAGGTGGGAAGAGGATTGAGGAGAGTAACGGACAAGGCGCCCGATGGAGGGGGTTAAGGAAAGGGTTGGCGCCTCGGTCAGGACGGCAGAGGATGTTACGATGACGGTCAAGGGCGAAATGGGCATGGAAACGGTAAGCGCTGAAAGGGAAGAGAACAGGCGCGCCCTTTTTTGTCCCTTTGCCGCAACGGGAAGGGCAATCCTTGCCATAGCGGACGATCTGGGCACGCTCCTCATCTTCTTCATCGTCTCTCTGTTCGGCATTTTTTCCCGCAAGCAACTCAGGGAGACGGCGTTGCAACTTTACTACGTGAGCGTCGCGTCGAGCGGCATTGTCGTTCTTGTCGGGCTCTTTGCCGGCATGGTTCTCGGATTACAGCTCTTTCATGCCCTCGTTCAGTTCGGTTCAGTCAACGGCCTCGGCACAGTCGTTGCGCTTTCGCTCGTGAGAGAGCTCGGTCCCGTGCTTACGGCGATCATGGTCGCTGCCAGGGCAGGCTCCGGCATGGCCGCAGAGATAGGCTTCATGCGCACGTCCGAACAAATCGACGCCCTTGACGCGATGGGCATCGACCCGGTCCGTTACCTCGTCAGTCCCAGGCTCGCCGCATCCATTATCGGTTTCCCGGTCCTCACCGCTTTTTTCGATCTCGCCGGCATTATCGGCGGCTACCTCTCCGGGGTCCTTCTCATGGGGGCAAACGCCGGTTCTTACCTCTATAGGGTGCAAGCATCCGTCATGCTCAGGGACGTACGGGGAGGTTTCATCAAGGCAATCGTCTTCGCCGTGTTCGTCTCGCTGATCTGCTGCTTCGAGGGCTACTTCTGCCACATGCGCAAGGAGAGCTCTGGCGCGAAGAACGAGGGTCTCGCAACCCGGGCCGCTGCGGTTGTTTCATGCACGGCGATCCTCGTATCGGATTGCGTCGCGACTTTCCTTTTGATGTGAAAGCAACTGATGAAAACCCCGGTGAAGGGAGGGGAAAATGAGCCTCGTCGCGGACCCTGATGGCGTCGAGGCCGGCTGCCGCCCTCGGCGAAGACCCGGGAAACCGGCAAAGCTTTCCCTCGGGATACTTTGCGCTTTAAGGGGACCGTGCATGAATTTCGTCGATTTGGTAGGGGAGGCAATTTCAAAGCCTGAATCAGAGACGTCCGATGTCCATGATTCCTTCAAGGCATACCTTCGCGAGGCGTCGAAATACCCTCTTCTGACAAAGGAGGAGGAGAGAGACCGCTTTGCGGGTGCGTATCGGGCGAGACAAGGCGGCCGCCGAAAAGATGGTCCTTGCAAACCTCAGGCTTGTGGTCAAGATTGCCCTCAACTACAACAACCATTTCAATCTCCTCGACCTCATACAGGAAGGAAACATCGGACTCGTGCGCGCGGTCTGGAAGTACGATCCTGATCGGGGCGCCAGGTTTACCAGCTACGCCTCCTTCTGGATACGTTATTTCATACTGCAATTCATCATGGACACGTGGAGCATGGTATGGCCGGCAGGAAGGACAGCCAGAGGAGGCTCTTCTGGAGCCTGAGCAGAGAACAAAGGCAGTTGGAAAGGGCCGGGGCAACGCCGGCTTCACGGGTCCTGTCGCATAATCTCGATGCGCGTCCCGAGGACATCGAAGACACGGAACGTCGCCTTCATCACGGGGACGTTTCCCTCGAGGCCCCCCCTTTACGGCGACGGCGATCCGCTCATGGACACGCTGGGGAGCGGGGAAGATATAGAGGAGATCCTTATCCAGAAGGATATCGAAGAAATGCTTCACAAGAACCTCACGGCCTTTAAGAAGATGCTGAACAAGAAAGAGCGATTCATCCTCGACCACCGCATTATGGCCGAAGAACCGCTCACCTTGCGGGAAATCGGCGAGCGCTTCAAGACGTCGAGGGAAAGGGTCAGGCAGATACAGGCAAAGATATGGAAGAACCTCGTCAAGAACCTGCGCCCGGACGGGAACGAATAGCGCAGGTTATGCTTTATAAAACATGCAATTGTAACGCGCGCCCGGCGAGAGAACTACGATTCCTTCCCGAGTGTCGCCGCCTCCGTTTACCATAAACTGGAAAAGCTAATCCCGCCTTTGTTCTATGAGGAGCGTCCGGGCTTCGTGGACGTTATTGCGTTCAACGGATCGTTCTTCAACGGTCATCGAATGCTCTGGCGGTACGCGACAAACGCATACCTCCTTATAGCTTGCGAGCGGTGCGCATAGCACCGATAGGTTCCGTTCCGCCCGGAGCGCAACGAAAACTTTCATGGCGCCTCCTCTGCCATGGGCGACATGGACAAGAACTTCCCCCTCGGAAGCGCCTGCATAGCTTCACCAGTTCCTCGTAGCTGACTTTCGCCGGCCCAACGCGGTGGTCTTCGCAACGCCTCGCAACGGAACGACCTGTTTCTCCACATCTTAAATATTTTTAAGATTTCTTTAAATTTTCCTTGACAACAATGGCGGCTCTATTTTAAGGTTATGCTTAAATGATATAGATAAAGTGGTTAATTAAATGATTATGTCAAATAGTGTAAAAGGAATTATCGGTGACGCCCGAACAAAAGGAGGTGAAAACAGCGTTCCGGCGCCCTAACAAAACCAAGTAGGAGGAAGGAATGAAGAAACTTCTTATAGTCGCTGTTGCGCTGCTTTTGGCAGCGCCGGCCGTCAGCTTCGCAGGCAGCGCCACGAGCATGTGGGACCTGACGATCGGCGGTACGGTGAAATTTGATACGGGCTGGACGACCGGCGGCGCGGCGGGTACGGTCTGGGACGGCGTTCCCGAATTCCGGCCGACAGTCCCCCAGAATGTGGACACCAAGTATGGCAATCAGGTATGGGGCTCCGGCGAGACGGCTTTGAGCTTCTTTGTCAAAGGTCCCGACACGTGGGGCGCCAAGACCCACGCTTTCGTGCTGGGCGACTTTACCGGCGCATGGTCCGCCTCGGGAGGCTCCGGCACCTTTGACCTCATAGCGGCCAACATGACCTTTGACTGGGCGAAGACGAGCGTCACCCTCGGGCAGGCCAGCACCGTGATTGGCGCCTACCCCACTGCTTTTCAGCAAATCGGTTGGAACCCGCAAGGGTGGGGCGGAAGGGCCCCAGCGCCGATCACGCCTGAGATACTCCTTACCCAGAAGCTCGGCAAGGAGTTTAACGCCCAGTTCGGCATCTTCGATACCAACGACGTCGGCACCATGAACGCCAACTCTTTCGCTAATTTCAAGTCGCTCAACTCCACCGCGGGTACGTTCGCCGATGGTACGACGGGCGCTATCTACGGCGGACCGCCCATGCCGAACAACGCCCAGGATTCGTACAGCCGTTCCAATCTTCCCGGAATTCAGGGCGCTATCAACTTCTCGAGCGACGCCTGCGGCAAGATCGGCCCCTGGAATCTGCAGGCGGGTTGGGCGGGCACCTACGGTCAGCAGAAGTTCACGATCGGCGATCACGCATCTCTCGGCAATAACGGCACCAGCCCCAACCAGGCCGTCGGAACCGACCCGGACGTCGTTCCCGGCCCCGGCCCCGCCGCGGCTGCCGGGTCTCTCCGCGACAAAAGCGTCGATATGTGGTACTCTCAGTTCAAGTGGATGATCCCCATCATTCCTGAAAAGAACCTGAACAAGACCGGAGCCCTCCTCTTTGACGGCGACGTCTGGGCGGGCCAGGGAGTTGGCAATGGTTTCAACGAGAGCGCGGCCCAGCTCTTTGCGGGCAACATCCCGGGCGCCCAGTTCTACGCGAGACCCGATCTGACCATCGTGGCGCCGCTCTTCGAGGGCGTGTTCCTGCACGGTCAGTACTGGTTCACCGACAAGGTCTCGTTCAACGCGTGGTATTCCTACACCACGGGGAACTTTAGCTCGTGGATACGGTCGCCCGCCAGCGGCAGGCCCCTTACCGAAAACGCTGCTACCGGGAACATGGCCAACATCTTGCAAAATCTGACGTGCAACATCCTCTATGACGTCAATCCTGCCGTCCGGCTCGGCGTCGAGTTCAACGACACGAGGCAGCATTTCGTAAACCTGGCGCCCGGATGGGCTAACGAAGCGGTGGTCGACTACTACCGGTTCGCCGCGTACTACTTCTTCTAATAACGCTGGCTATTTTCAAAAAAGAAGGGGGGCTCAGCCCCCTCTCTTTTTTTTCGGGCGCCTCAAACCCGGAACAGCCGGCCAAATTGCCTGACAGATTGGCGTTGCCTGGCGCGTCCTTGCCAACCGTGCAGAAAGCGTTCCTCGTCGACGTTTAACTAAAGCGTTGATGAGTCTGCCGCCCTGTGCTAAAATGGCGTATGCGGCGCAAAACTGCAGACGGGCTGGACAGCAGAAACAGGATCATCAGGGCGGCAGTCGAGAGTTTTGCCCAAAAGGGCAAGCACGGGGCGCGGATGGAAGAGATAGCAGCCAAAGCCGATGTTAACCAGGCGATGGTTTACTACTATTACTCCAGCAAGGACTTTTTGTTCCGGGCCGTCCTTGTTGAGATTCTCAGGCGCGTGTATGATCGTGTATTCGACGTACTGGGCTCCGAGGAGGGCGGCGCCGCAAACCACACGGAGAAGTTGGCCCGCCTGGTGAGCGCTCATCTCACCGCTTTTTCAGAGAACACCAGTGTCGCAAAAATCCTGCTTCACGCGCTTTCCAACGAACCGGGCGACCTCAAAGCGGCAATGCGCGTCCTCCGGGACGATGACGAAGCGCCCAATCCCCACCTGCCCGAAGCCTTGCTCGCAATGGTCGAAGAGGAAATTCTCAAGAAGGAGATTCGGGAGCTCGACCCGCAGCAGGTCCTCATCAGCATCATCGGAATGTGCCTGATCTGCTTTATCGGCAAGCCGATTTCCGAAACGCTTCTCAACCGGAAGGTAGAGAGCGATGAAGCATTCCTCAGAGAACGCGCAAAGAGCATTGTCGACATGGTGCTCGATGCGGTCAGAGTGAAAACCTTCGCATCCTGAACGATCGCTGATGATTTATTCCTCCGCTTCCCTCTGACGAGCCGGCCTTCACACCAACCTTCCATAAATCTTTGCCCAATCGCACGTTGGCTCCGCGGCGGCGAGCGCGATACCGCTGAATGTGGCAACCACACCCCCGCAATTGTTCTTGACAACCGGAAGAACGCCGTTCTATACTGATCACATACTTTAACCATTTCGTTAAGTATTATACTTAACGAAATGGTATTGTCACCGGTAACCGTGAGATCATAATGGGTTGTTGAAAGGGCGTTTCGGAACGGCTGGAAGCGATACTTGATGAGGACAGCAGCGGAAAGGCCGCAAAGAGGAGTAGGGTTCCGCACGGAAGGTCTGATCGACTCAGGAGGAGGAATCAGATATGGCGGGCGCCGTCGGAGAGCAGGGGACGGAAGTTGAGCCCCGGTTGATCGGGGAAAATGTCCTGCGTCTCGGAAAATACCGCGTTCCTTACCCTACTCCAAACAATGGCTTCGAGGTAGTTTTCGAGGCGCCCTGGCATTTGGGTGGGGAAGTTCTTCATATTGGTTTCGAGATAGAAGAAGAAAAAACAAGACAGCTCATTCCCGAGCCGCTTGAAGTGGGGCCGGGCCCGGGCGAGGGAGCCGTCTGGTTTGCAGAATGGGTTTCTGTGAGCGAAGGCTGGCCGGATCTTGCATTTCAATTCCCGGAGATAGCTGTCTATCGGGAGTGTATGATCCTCGTCAAGTGTCAGCATAGGGGGATTCGGGGTTTTTTCGTTCCGTATGCATGGGTTGACAGCAATCTTGACCAGGTGCGAGGAATAGTCCAGGGCTTTCGTAGAAAGGCCGACCGGATTTCTCTCACGAGGCTGCACTCCTTGAATCCGAGGATCGGGGGAAGAAGAGCCGGGGCGAAAGTGAAAGGCGTTTGCGACGCAAACGGTCGTAGGATTCTCGAAGGTTCTCTCGTTTTTGTCAATGAATCTGAGCCCTCCGCCTTACCTGGTCTCAAACTCTTTTTGCTCAACCGGTTTCAGACAATCGAAGACCCGAGCCGAGCGGCGGTCTGCGAACTGACTACGGGAAGAATCTCCGAAGTAAGAGTCGCGGACGTATGGGCCGGCGTGGGAAACCTGGAACTTCTTGATTCGCCCTTTGAGGATTTCTCCCGCCTGGGTTCGATAAAAGTTACAGGAGGCTTGTATTTTAGCATGGGCGCCACTGTTGCCGGCGGAGAGGTAATTTACAAGTACGCCTAGGACGAAATCGACTTCGCCGCCCCGGTTGCAGCCGTGAAGGCTCACCTCGTCGACGCGGGTCAATTATCTGCCCGTCAGGGCAGCGCCGGCAAACGAGGTTTTTGTAAGCAGAGAGGTGGAGGCAAAGGGAGATTGCGGCAACGTATCTTGCCTGGCGGCCTCTATATTGTCGGAGAAGAATCATTGCCAAACGTGTTTCCTGAACAGAGGGGGTTGTTGATGATTACAAGGATGAAACGCAACGTTGAGGACGGCGCGGGCAGCAAAGAACAAATCATGCGAGCAGCCATCGACGTTTTCGCCGAAAAGGGCAAGTCTGGAGCGAAAATGCAAGAGATAGCCGACAAGGCTCAGATCAACAAGGCGATGGTCTATTATTACTATTCTAACAAAGACTCCTTATTTCAGACAGCTCTGGTGGCCATTCTCAAACATGTCTATGATCGCGTGTTTGACATTCTCGACTTTGACGCTGGCGATGCTTCCCCTCCGTCTGAAAAGATGACGCGGCTCGTGAGCGCCCATTTGACGGCGTTTTCAGAAAACGTCAATTTTGCAAAGACCCTTTTACATGCGCTCGCAAATGAACCGAAGGACCTCAGGATGGCACTGCGCACGGCCAGGAATCAAGAAGAACCGACAAACGGGCACTTGCCGGAAGTCCTGCTTTCAGCCATCCAGGAGGAGATTCGCAAGAACGGGATACAAGAGGTTGACGCACAACAGTTCCTTATTACGATTACAGAAATGAGTTTGACATTCCTTATCGGCAAGCCGATTGCTGAAATGTTCTTGAACCGGCAAGTTGAGAGCGACGAAGCATTTCTCAGGGAGCGGGGGAAGAGCATTGTCAACATGATGCTTTACGGCGTCGTTAACGGTCCCTATGATCTCTTGAAGACGGCTCGCGGATAAAATTCATCCAAGAATGACGGAAGTCGACAAGAACGCTGTCCGGTTCTTGCGCTGCCCGTGGCGCCGCGTCTTGCCTCTAACGGGGCAGGGCAAAACGACTCCACACTGTCCGGTTTTCTGCCCTTAATCGTAACTGCATGCCTGCGAGATGCCCAAGCCAAGCCCGGGGGTCGGAGCGCCGGATTGCAAACCGACCGGAGTCCGGTCCCGGATTAGGAATCTCCGGGGCAGACTTCGCAGGTGGGGGCGAACGGTGTGTGAATCGATATTCTATTTTGCGGTTTGCTTTAATTCTTCCATTTCAGCACTTTGAGATCGAGCACGCAAATGCTGTAGAGCACCGGCACAAGCAGCAGAGTGATGAAGGTCGCCACGGCGAGACCTCCGATTTGCGCATAGCAGAGCGGTTGCCAGAGGGGTCCCCCGTTCTTCACCAGCGGGAAAAGGGCGATTACCGTAGCCGCCACCGTCACGAGGACGGGACGCAGCCGCTCAATCCCGGCGTTGCGGATCGCTTCTTCGAAGGGTTCTCCCCGTTCCTGCATGACTTCGACAAAGTCAAAGAGCACAATGACGTGGCTGACTATAACGCCGATGAGGCTTACGATTCCGAGAAAGGCCATGAAACCGAAGGGGCTTCCCATCACCCTCAGGGCGATGAGCGCGCCGGCTACGCCGTAGGGGGCGGCGGCAAAGACAAGGAGCGGTTTGACGGCGTTTCTGAACTGGAGGAAGAGGGCAGCGTAAATTCCGAGCACCGAGACGATCAGGACCACGGCAATCTGGCGAAAGCCGGAGTCCTGCTTCGCTTTTTCTCCCCCGATCTCCATCCTGTAGCCGAGAGGCAGACGGGCCTCGAAGGCTTTCAGCTTCGGCATCGCTGCTTTGAGAATGACCGATGAAAGCACGCCCGGCTGCGGGTAACCGTGCACCCCTATCATGGGAAAGTGGTTCTGCCGCCGGATCCTCTGCGTCTCCAGGCCCGTCTCGATGTGCGAGACGGCGGTGAGAGGGACCTTCTGAGACCCCTGAGAGGCGTAGGCGTAGAAGTTTCTCAGGCTGCCGAGATCGACGCGCTCGTCCGGCCTCAGGCGCGCCATGACCGGTATCTGCCGGTTGCCTTGCTGAAGCACCGTTACCGGCGTTCCGTTGGCCTCGGCGAGGGTGGAAGCAGCCACGTCGTAGTTGGTGAGACCCGCCGCATTCGCACGGTCTGCGTCTATCAGCATTTTTGCCTGGAGACTCTCCGACATCCAGTCATTCTGCACGACGGCAATGCCGGGAATCGGCCGCAGGATGTCCTCCACAACGCCTGCAAGACGGCGAAGCGCTTCGAATTCAGTTGCATCGTCGCGCGAGTCCACATCCGATGTGCCGTAGACACGGACTTCCAAGGGGAACTCCACCGGGTTAATTTCCAACTGACGGACCACCGCGGAGGCCCCGGGGATCTCGGCGGTGAGCGCCGCTTGCAGCGGCCCGGCAATCTGCGGAGTTGCCTCCTTTTCCCGTAGTTGAATGATGATCTGGGCATAGTTCGGCTGCTGCTGTTGCGGCGCGACGGTAAACCAGAACCGGGGGCCGCCCCCGCCTACAAAGGTGGTAAGGGATTGAAGGAGAGAATGTCCCTTCGTCCCGCTCCGATGCGCCTTTTCGTAGTCGCTCACCACCCGCCTGATGATGCGTTCCGCTTGTTCGGCTTTTTCGTTGGTCAGGAAGAGGGGGACGTCATTCGGCAGCCAGACGTCGACGTACGACCAGTACTCGACGTCTTCAGGAAAGAATTGCGTTTTGAGCCCCCAGGCCATCAGCAGACCCAGAGCAAGGAAAACGGTCGAGGCGGCAAGAACGGACCAACGGCGATGGATGAGCTGTCCGGTAATCCGGTAGTAGGCGCCGTAAAAGCCGTGGTTGCGCCGGTCCTCCTCGGAACGTGCGGTTCTTTTGGCCGGCCGCAGCAAGTAGTAGCCCAACAGGGGCACAAAGGTCATCGAGACGATCCGGGAAGCAACGAGGGCAGCCGTCATGACGATGGGAAGACTGTAGAGGAACTCGCCGACGCGACCGGTTACCAGCAGGAAAGGCAGGTAGGCCACGATGTTCGTCACCGTGGCGTAGAAGATGGCGCGGGCGAGCTTTGTCGGCCCTAGCCAGCTCGAATCGAGCCGCGATGTGCCTGCGGCCAGTTCGCGCTTGATGGCGTCATTGGCGACGACGGGATTATCGACGAGCAGGCCCAGGGCGATGATGAGCGTGGCAATGGAGACCTGTTGGACGTCGATGCGCACCACCGCCGAAATCCCTGCCGTCATGGCGAGGGTGATGGGGATGGAAAGGGCCATGAGCAATGCGGAACGCCATTCCCAGAAACCGATTGCCGAAATGATGATGATGAGGATGATGGCCTCGGCGAGCGCTTCCATAAAGAGCCCGACGTTCTGCTCCACCTGGAGGGGCTGGTCCGAGGTGCGGGCGATGATCAGGTCGGAGGGCAGCAGCCGGCGCGCTTCGTCGAGTTTTTCGTCGACCTTCTTGCCGAACGTGGAAATCTGTTCGCCCGAGCGCATATAGAGCCCGATGGTGACCGCGCGGCCCCGGCGCGATTGCCCCGAGGCGTCCGTCCAGGTGTAGTAGTTGAGGTACCGCGCCGGGCTCTCGTAGCCGGAGTCGATCCGGACCAGGTCTCGCAGGTAGACGGGAACGCCCATGGGGGAGGCGCCGACAATGACGTTGCCCAGGGCGGCCGCGTTGTCAAAACGTCCTGACGGATCGAGGAGCACGGAATTTTTCCCCGTTTCCAGGGTTCCGGCGGGAAGCGTAATATTGCGGGCGTTGAGTATGCGGGCCAGATCCGCGGGCTTGAAGCCGTTCGAGGCCAACCGTTCCTGCGAGTAATCGAGGTAAATCCTTTGGGGCAACACTCCTTTCCGCTCGACGCGCGAGGCCTCGGGGACCCCCATAAGGCTCCGGGCGAGGAGGTTGGTATAGTCGTCCAACTGGGCGTAGGAGTATTTCGAACCCGAAACGGCGGCAAGTGCGGCCTTCGCCTCGCCCGGGTCCCGGATAATTGCCGGAGCCCAGATATCCGGGTCCGATTCGAAACGGCTTCGCCGCGTTTCCACGTAGTCGGCAAGAAACCGTTCCAGCCGTGGGCGGTCATAGGAAGTGAGCCCGTCGATGCCGGCAAAACCCGGACCGGAGATGATGCAGAGGTCTCGAAAGCCTCCCTGCCTCTCCGCCTGCCGCTTCAGGTCCTCCACCGCCTCTTTTGAGGCGTCGGGCGACACGGAGAGCGGAAAGGCATGGATAATGGATGTTCGCGGCGCGCCCGAAGGGGTCGCGCCGGCCCGGCACGAACGGATCGACTTCTCCACGGTCTTTGCCCGCATTTCCAGCTCGATCTCATCCACGGGCGGGCTTGCGACGGTGAGCATCAACGCCGTCGTGTCGCTAAAGTCGCTGAAGAATTGAATGGGGTAGGCGCCGCGAGGCAGCTTGTCGTTGAGCGCCCGAAGCCGAAGGTCGATGTCGCTGTACTGCTCCCGGCTTTTCGCGTTCTCCGCCAGTTCGACATAGACGAAAGAGACGTTCGGCAGGGAGATGGAACGCAGGCTGACGGCATCCGGCGCAGGCGGGTGGATCTGCTGGTTTTGCGCTATGGCCTGTTCGATGGGTCTGGTGATGAGCTGGTCGACCTGCTGGGCGGTAGCCCCGGGCCACTGACAGGCAGCGACGGCCATGCGCATCTGGATTTCCGGGTCCTTTCTCTGGGGCATGGAGTAGAACCCGTAGATCCCCCACGCGATGACGAGAATGAGAGCCGCCCAAGCGATCTGCCGCTGAGTGACGAAGAACCTGGCCGTGTTGTGCGCGCTTTTGATCAGTTCTTCGTCACTTTTGTGCGCCATTGCCTGTCTCCTGCTCCGCTCCTATGACCCGGACTTCCTCTCCGTTCCTGATCGTCGACGCGCCCATCACGACAATCGGATCGCCGGCGGCAACGCCTTCCACGATTTCAAGAGAATTCCCGCGCATCGCGCCGATCGTGACGTCTTTGGCCGTTGCATAAATTTTCCCCCTTTTCTTTCGAGGCGGAAAACTGCGTATCCTCCGGGCTTGTCGGGAGAACGGACGACTGCGCTGAGGGGCGCGACGAGGCAGGAAGGCGGGTCCTCTTCCCGGGCGAGCGTCAGATTGCCTATCATTCCCGGTTTCATTTCATCGCCGGGATTGGCAATGGTTACCTCAACCGAGAAGACTCTGCTTTTCGGATCCGCCTGAGGAGAGATCGCCGTAACCACTCCCTTCACGGGGTGGGAAAGGGCGTCTATCGTGATCTGTTGCACCTGTCCTTTTTTTACCAGTTTAAGTGCCGTGTCCGGCATTCCGAAGACGGCCTTCACCTCGCTGGTGTCGATGAGACTGATGCCGGGCCCCGCGTTGCCTGCCAGGCCCCCCACTTCCAAGCTTCTTCCAAGGACCCAACCGGTGATGGGCGCCCTGAGATAGGTATCCTGGAGGGCGAGCTCCGCCTGCTTGAGGGTGGTTCTCGCTGCTTCGACGTTCGCCACTGCTGCGGCCACGCCCGCCGCAGCCGCGTCATTCCTGGCTTTTGCCTGATCGTATTGGGGTTTGGGGAGACTTTCGGAGTTGTAGAGGCTGGACGCCCTTTCATAGGTCAGGGCGGCTTCGTCCTGATTGGCGCGGGCCTGCGCCAACTGGGCCTGTGCGGCCTGGAGCGCCGCGGAGGCTTTTGCCGTCTGCTGTTCGTAGTCGATGGGCCGTACCTGCGCAAGCAGCATCCCTCGGGTTACTTTGTCCCCCGTCTGGATTTCGCGAAGCCGGCCGTCGGCGCC
This sequence comes from uncultured delta proteobacterium, assembly GCA_963816715.1. GTDB lineage: Bacteria > Desulfobacterota > Syntrophorhabdia > Syntrophorhabdales > WCHB1-27 > BOG-1155. The sequence continues at coordinate 172,024 of CAWFMJ010000028.1, read as the reverse complement.
GCGCACTTCGCAGATGCTCTGGACGATTCCCGGAGACTTAAAAGTAAGGTCTACTTGACTCGCGGGAAGGAGGCCGGCGGAATAGCGGGCGCCCTCGTCAGGGCGGTAAATTGCCGCCTTTCCTTCCTGCACCGCCTGAACAGCGGCCTCGGGAACTTTTGCCCGGTTGCAGGCGCCGCCCAGCAGCGACAGAACAACGAGGGTTGCGACGGCTGGCCATCTCTTTTTCATGTGGTCTCACTCCTCTCCGATTGCCTGATCAAAGGCTGCCTTAGCCGCCCAGAATCCTGAAAGCGCCTGCTGGTATTGGCTGTCGGTCTGCATGACCGTCCCCTGTTGTGAAAGGAGGTCTGACAGGAGGACGGATTTCTGACGGTACTGGTCGGTGACAACGCGCAGCTTTTCTCGTTCTGCTTCCTGAAACGCCTTCTGCACGTCAATCAGGGCGCGGGCCTCATTCAGCTTCCGGTATTTCATGGCCACCTCCATCCTGATCTGTTCTTCCGCTTCCTTTATGGCGATTTTGGCCTGCTGGGCAGCGGCGTGCCGTTCTTGCAACACGTGCGATTTCCTCCCCCAATCGAAGGGCTCCCATTGAAAGGAGAGGCCCACCAACGACATATTTTTGGGCAGAAAGTCGATATTGTAGAGACCCAGATAGAGAAACTGGAGACTGACGTCGGGCAGATAGTCCGCCCTGCCCCTGGCCACGTTCACTTCCGCCAGTTCATCGCGAACGCGGGCCTGGCGCATTTCGAAACGCCCGCGCAGGGCCCTTGCCTGTGCGGCGTCGAGATCTATTTCTTCAAAAGACGGCATAGGCTGGGCCTCGACGGCGAAGGGCGCGTGCAAATCTCGTCCCAGAAGCCGGTTAAGCTCTTCCTGTTGCGTCGACAGCGCGTTGCGAAGGGTGAGGATTTGCTGGCGGAGCTGGCTTACGCGGGCGTGCACGGCAAGGCTGTCGGACTTCAGGACCGTTTTTTCCGCGAGGTTGCGATCGGTGAGAGCCGCCAGCTCAACGAGGTAGGCCAGCATCGATTCGGCGCCCACAATCTGGCTTTGGACCTGGGCGATCCCCGCGTAGGTCTCTTTGACGCGCTTCGTGATCTCGGCTTTTTTGCCGCTCAGCGCTTCCCGCGACAATTGCTCCTGCAGTTCCAAGGCGCTTACCCCGAGATGGACCTTGTAGAGTTGCGACAAGGGTTGCGCTACGGAGCCGAAAAGAGCGCCCACATTCCTTTGAGGCGTCGTGATGGTGGAATCGGTCGCGGGAAGGGGCCCCAGGATCGGGAAGCTTCCCAGCGTCCCTTGGGGGACGGTAAGATCTATGGGGTTGAGGGAGCGTCCGCCGACGGCAAAGGTGGTGAGCTTGGGTAGATAGGCCGTCCGGCCCTGGGCGACGGCCTCTTCCGCCTTCTTTGTTTCCAGGGCGTCGATCCGGATTTGCCTGCTTTCCTTGGAAGCAGTCGCTATTGCGTCGTCCAGGGTGAGAACGGGCGGCTGGCCCTCAGCAGCGCTCAGGCCCCGGCTCAATCCGGCTTCAACGGCCATGAGGGCGAGGGCGGCCAACAAAAGAATTCTTGACACCTTCATCATTGCTCCTTCAACGACGCGTCTGGCGCCTCCAGAGGCGCCAGATATCTTTCGAAAACGATTTTCAATTGCTCGATCACCCGTTCTTTTTGCCGACGGTGCCCAGCGCTCGTGAAAAGCGGCGCTACGCCTTCCCATATGGCAACGCATACCCTGGCGACGAGCGCGGCGTCGTCTTCGGATAGAGCGGACGTCCTCGTCCGCATCAGCCCCGCGATCCGATCGGCGGCAACATCGAGAAACGCGTTCAACCGTTGCCTCAGATCCCCGGAGATGGCAGATGCGAGGAGGAGATTGTAAAAGGCAGGCGCTTTGAGATGAAAAGAAAAGAAATAGGCGACCAGCGAATCGATGAGCTGGCGGAGAGGGACCTTGGCCTTATCGGCCCCGAAAGACTCCCGGAACATCTCCGAAAGCCGGTCGGTGTATCGTTTCGCCAATGACTCGGCCAGGGCCTGTTTGTTGGGAAAGAACTGATAAAGCGTGCCCGGCGAGGCGGATGCCCGCTCAGCGATGAGATTCGTCGTTGCCCGCTCGTACCCGATTTCCGCGAATACCGCTTCGGCGGCCTCGATCAGCGAGTCGATTCGGCGTTCTCCCCGCTGCTGCCTTCGGTGGGATTGTTGGTCGGAGGTATCGATCACGATCGCTTCATTCCTATAATGCAAGTTATCGCTTGCATTATAATTATCTTAACACGAGCATTTACTCGTGTTCAAGCAAAAACTTCTCCAGATAAAGAAGAAGCAGGAGCGAAGCTGTTGTTTGGGGTGAGAAACAGCCGAAAAGCGGCCGTGAAAAGAGACGACGCGGGAAAAAAGAAGGGAAGGGGAGTTAACCCCTTCCCTCGGTTTGTGCGTTGTCGGGGTTTCTTAGAAGAAGTAGTATGCGCTGAAACGATAGCTGTCGACCACCGCCTCGTTCGCAAACCCCACTGCCTGGTTGGCAAAATGCTGACGGCAGTCGCTGAACTCGACGCCGAGCCTGATCGCAGGGTTCACGTCGTAGAGCAGGTTGAGGGTCAGATCCTGCACGATGTTGGAAATGTTCGCCGTTGCGGCATTTTCGCTCAGAGGCGCAATCGACCTCTGGTAGCTCGTGGCGTTCAACGTGCTGTAGGAGTACCAGGTGTTGAACGAGACCTTGTCGGTGAGCCAGTACTGACCGTGCAGGAACACGCCTTCGATCAACGGGGCCACGATGGTGAGATCAGGCCTTACGTATGCCAGAGCAGAAGGTATGTTTCCTGCGAACATGTCGCCGGCGCTCGCTATGAAGCCGTTGCCCCAACCCTGCGTGGCCCAGAAATCGCCGTCAAACAGGAGAGCTCCGGTCTTGTTCTGGTTCTTCTCAGGAATGATGGGGACCATCCACTTGAACATAGCTGCCCAAATGTTGATGGAATGGTCGGAAAGCGTTCCGGCCGCGTTGGCGGGACCGGGGATAGGGGTGATATCAGGGCTGGACCCAACGGTCTGGCCGGCCACGGTGCCGGAAGGCGTGGTCGCCGCGGAGCCCTGGGTGAACTTCTGCTGGCCGTAGACGCCGTCAAGGCCGAACTGCAGGTTCCACGGTCCGATCCTGCCGCATGCATCGCTTCCGTAGTTAACAGCGCCCTGGATTCCGGGAATCGGGCTGCGGGTGTAGAAGTTCTGGTTGTAATTCACCATAGGCGGTCCGCCGAAGGGGAGATAGCCACTTTTGACGTTCGAACCGTTGAAATTCGGGAAGGAGTTGCTGCTCGAGCCGACGTCCTCCGGGTCGAAGATGCCGAACTGGACGTTAAACTCCTTGCCGAGCTTCTGGGTCAGGAGTATCTCGGGCGTGACTGGCGCCGGAGCCCTTCCGCCCCACCCCTGCGGGTTCCACTCGAGTTGCTGGAAGGCCGTCGGATAGCAGCCATAGACCGTGCTGGCCTGTCCGATCGTGAGGCTCGTCTTCGGCCAGTCAAAAACCATATTGGCCGCTACCAGGTCGAAAGTGCCATAGCCCGACCCGCTCCACGCGCCGGTGAAGTCGCCCATCAAGAAGGCATGGGTCTTGGCGCCCCACGTGTCAGGACCTTTGATAAAGAAGTTTAAGGCTGATTCGCCGGAGCCCCATATCTGGTTGCCGTACTTGGTGTCCTGGTTCTGGGGGACTGTCGGCCGGTATTCGGGAATGCCGCTCCAGAGCGCGCCCGCGGCGCCGCCCGTTGTCCAGCCCGTATCGAATTTCACGTTGCCGCCGATCGTCAGATCCCACATGCTCGTGGCGCTTCCTGCGAAGCTGACGGCCGGTATGGCCAAGAGTAATGCAATGGTGAGTATGAGAAGTTTCTTCATTCCTTCCTCCTACTTGGTTTTTTTGGACGCCCGCTCACGTTTCACCTCCTTTTGCCTGAGCGTCCGCTGGCTGATAAAACTAACTATACCGTCCAACGATATCGTTAATCGGTATCGTAAAATAAGGGCTTGCGGTTGTCAAGGAAAATATTAAAAAAAGTTAAAAAATCCTTAAGAAAGGCCCTTGGCGAGGCAGGAGAGGAGGTTTGAAGCTTTCTGCGGAAGAGGGTTTTCGGGAGAAGCCGCCACCCCCCGGTCAGGGGACGGACGCGGGGAAATTATTCGCCTTCTTTCTTTGCGAGAGAGATAATCTCTTTCATCAGAGCTTTCTTTTCGTCCGTATTGTTGAAGACGGACATGGAAAGGAGTTCTCCTAACATAAGTCCCTGAATTGTCACGGTGATGAGCGCTGCTCGCTCGAAGGGCAGCCCGCACGAGACGAGATGGTCCAGGAGGGCGCGGTACTGCTTTCGAGGCACTTCGGAGAGAAGCTTTGGATCGTGAGCCGCGGCAGCGATAATGGCGCTCGTCACCCTGAAAGCTCTTTTGTTGCGTTCCAGGAGCGTGAGCACGAGAGCCGTGACTGCGCCTTCGGCGCTATCGGGGAGATTGGCCCGACGTTTTTCAAGGGCTTCAGAAAAGCGGGCTATATGGCGCTCCAGCATGGCTTCGAGCAAAGCCACTTTGCCGGGGAAGTGGTAGAGGAAGCCTCCTCTGCTTATGCCCGCTCTGGCGGCAACGGCATCGAGCGTGAGGTGTCGCGCGCCAAGCTCGACAACGACATCTTCTGCTGCGTCGAGTATTGCTTCCCGAGCGTTTCGTGCGTGGCGGGCCATCTTCCCCCTCCTGGGCGCTTGCTGCGTCAGCGTTGTCCAGTTTAGTATAAACGAACGGCGAAATTCCCGCAAGACAGCGAAGACGCCGGGAAAATGAATCTGCCCGGGAATGCAGGACGAAGGTCAGGGGGAAGAGAACAGGGAGATGGAGCCATGCGGGATCGTTCAGGACGCGACCGACTCTCTCCTGACTCCGTGGAGCACCATGTCGACGATGCTTTTTGCGCGTTCCTTAAGAAATGTTTCATCGCTCTCGACCTTCCGGTTCAGAAGCGTTTCGGAAATGGGCTTGCCGATGAAGTAGATCAGGCTCATCCCGATGATGCTGATAAGTATCTGCTGAGGGTCAAGCTCTCGAATCTCTCTTTGGAGAATTCCCTCTTCGACCGTTGCAAGCAAGGCTTCGGGCAAGCGAGGATTGGGCGCTTCATCATCGTCTCTGACGGTGCGTATTGCCGCCTTAAGGTCTCCCGGTTCATTGGAAAGCGCCTGCAGCAGGATCTTTGCGAAGCTCATATTTTCCGAAAACGCTGTGAAATGAGCACTCACGAGACGGGCCACCTTTTCAGCCCGATTTGCGCCGTTGGTCTCTTCCGACCCGAGTATGTCAAAGACGCGATCGTACACGCGTCGCAGAATGGCGACAAGGACAGCCCGAAACAAAGAGTCTTTGCCCGAGTAATAGTAGTAGACCATCGCCTTGTTGACATCGGCTTTGGCTGCTATCTCTTCCATTCGAGCCCCGTGCTTGCCCTTTTGGGCAAACGTCTCGATCGCCGCCCTGATGATCCGGTTCTTGCTGTCTACACCGTCTTCCGTTTTACGCCGCATGTGAGCATTTTAACACAAGCTGCCGTAAATCAGCAACATCCGTTTTAGAAGGAAAACCGGAGTCGGCGAGAGCATCCTTGGCCTGAACCGCAACAAGGGGCAAGGCGCCGCGCAAATCAAGTCGATCGTTCGAGACTCGGCGCGGCGAGCACTTTCAGGGCGATGTGCTGTGGGGCGGCGCGGAAACGCAAATTCCGTGCGTCCAGAGATCGATCACATTTCGTTTTGTCTCGCTCAGGAATGTTGCTTCGTCCGCTATGGTCGACCCGAGAAGGCTCTCAGCCATTGGCTTTCCCAGCAGGTAGGTCAGGCTTATGCCTATGACGACGGCGAGCAGATCATCCGCATCGGACCCTTGGAGACTCCCTTTCGAGGCCTCATCGGCGGACTCTTCGACCATCGTCGCGAAAGCTTTAGCCCGAGCTTTGCCAGGGGTCCCTTTTGCGTTTCTTATTGCCGATACGAATTCTTCCGAGTCGCTTACCATTGCATGCATCGCCACTTTGCCAAGAAGGGGCTTGCGAGAGAGTATCTCCAGGGAGGCGTCGAAGAGCCGGCGCGAGGCCGGACTCGAAAGGGCGTCTTCTTTCCAAGGCCCGACGGCGGAATCGAGCTCTTGAAAAAGTTCTTCCACGACCACTCTCAACATCCCTCTGAAAAGATCATTCTTGGTGGGGTAATTGCGGTAGAGAAAAGACCTGCTGACGCCCGCCTTGGTCGCTATATCTTCTATTCTTGCCTGGTATTTGCCTCTTTCCGCAAAAACCTCAATCGCCGCGGAAAGGAGTCTTTTCCGGCCCTCTGTTGCATCCATGTCGTAATCCCCTGCGACTTCACCAGCTTCTCAGCAACGGTGTTTTTAGTTCGATGGATCAGCGCCCCGTGCAGCTTTTCCCCGTCCCGAACAGCCGCAGTGATATACAGTCCATCCTGTATATGCTAATTTACAACTGTCTCCATCGTCTTGTCAACGCAAACCACGTCCTGCTCATGCGATCGGCAATAGGAGAATAGCGATAGGTCGCTTTCGCCTCGCGCTTCGATGCGCCTTTCGCTTAGACATACTTGTAGACCATCTCTGCCCCGGCGATGGTGGCGCCCATGCTGAAGTGAAGACCGGCGCAGACTTTCGGCGGCCCGAGGCGCGAGAAATCTTCGAAGGGAGAAGGAAGAAATGTGACATCTGCCACGCCGGCCCACACGTCGGCAACTCTCACGTCCGACAGCCTCCCCGTGGTCAGTTCGTGGACGGCCGCCCGTCCCGGGTCTTCGATCATCTGAACCCGGTTGAGGAGAAAAAGCTTAAAGCCGGGTACGGCGGTCGGCTCGGATTCCCCGGTGAAGACGATGCTGCCTTCAAGAAGCCTGCGACCGTTGGAGTCGCAAACGCCCCGTACCTTTGCGCCCGCCCTTCTTCCGCCAATCTTGGGGTTCAGCGAGTTCAACCTGGTAAGGGAAATTCTATCGGCCCGTCGCGGAACCCCCTGGGCCAACCCCCGCGCCTGATCGAAGGCGCCGTCGACCCATGCATAAGGAACAAAGAAGCCGGGGACGCCTCTGTACTGGCACGCCACGAGGACCATGCACTCCCGGTAGACGGCTTTCTCGGGGAATAGAAAAGCAAGGTCGGGCCAGCCCTCGCTGACGGAAACCCATTCGGCGAACCAGATTGCCGCCTCGCCGAGATTGGGGCCCGGCTCAAGAGGCAGAGGAATCAATTGCCTTGCTTTTTCCTGCTCCAGTTGCAGACCGATGTGAAGGACTTCACCGCCCAGATGCCAGGGCGCCTCGAATGCTACCTCGGTCCCGGGGGCGGGCGGAGGATAGGGAATCCGGTACTTTTCGAGGCGGAAAACGTTCTCTCCCGCCAGTTGCGGGTCTGCTTCACTCCGCTGTTTTTCGAGATTGCCCGCCATGCCGATCCTACCTTCCGGGCCGCGCATTTTCTGCAATAACGCGCCAGGCCTGCACACACCTCTACCAATTAACGAAACCGTTAAATCATATCCTCACTATAAAACGGATTCAATTTTCATGTCAAGCAGTTGAAAGTGAAGAATTGTAAAGCAGGAGGGCGATTCGGCGAAAAGGGCGACATTCCTCAGGGGAGGGGCAGGGCGATGGCTTCCGGAAGGGAGAGGTAGTGCGCGGCGTCTTCGGTTTTTCCTCTTTTTGCCGCGCCTTGCGCCACGATCGCGCATTTGCGTCGCAGTTCGTCCAGCGTGGCTCGCCGCAGATCTTCCCGTAGCGCGCCTGATTCGAGGATCTTTACGAGGCTTTGAATGCGGTATTTGTCCATGGCCTCAACGCTTCTCGATAACTGGTCCGCGTGGCCGCCTCTTTTGACGATAAGGGGACGGGGAATAAAGAGGACTGGATGCCGGCAACAAATGCGCAACCACATATCATAGTCCTCGCACACGGGGAGGGCTTCGTCGAAGAGGCCTGTCTCGTCAAACAACTCCTTCCGCATGACAGCGGAAGAAGGGCTGATGATGCAGAGGGGAAGGCACCGCTCGTAAATGAAGCCGGAATACTTGCGATGCCGTTTCTTTTGGTTGAAGGGCCGACCGTTCTTGAGCCACAGCTCATCGGTGTAGCTCAAAACTGCCCCTTCCGCCTCCATGGCGTCTATCTGGACGCGCAGCTTCCCTTTTTTCCACAGGTCGTCCGCGTCGAGAAAGGCGATGTATTCTCCCCGGGCAAGGGTGATGCCGAAGTTGCGGGCCGAACTGATGCCCCCGTTTTTCTTCCACTCGTACCTGACGGGCAGCCCTTTCACAGCCTCCCACGAGCCGTCGTCGGAACCATCGTCGACGACGATGATCTCCTTGTCCCCGTAGTCCTGATGCAGCACGGATTGAAGGGCTTCTTCAAGAAAGGCGCGTCTGTCATACGTGGTGATGATGACGGATATCATTATTGCGGCTCAGCGCCCCCTCGTCGAGCAAAGCCCGACGAGCCTCCCTGCTCAGCGCTTCGCATGCGCTCGCTTTGTAACGGCCGGTCGGTTGAGCTAACCGTTCTTTGCTGCGGCCACCTGTTCCATGACCCTCTCGAGGGCCTCTTCTTTTTTTACCCTGATCGGCGTCTTTTCGGTGCGGGGCTTGATCTCCACCATCCCCTCTTTCAACGCCCTCTCCCCGATAGTGAGGCGAAGAGGAAAGCCGATGAGATCGCAATCCTTGAATTTGACGCCCGGCCTTTCGTCCCTGTCGTCGAGGATCGTCTCGACGCCCCTGTCGAGAAGCGATCTGTAGAGATTCTGCGCAATCTCCATGCTTTCACCGTGGGAAATGTTGACCGGCAGGACCTCCACTTGAAAAGGAGCGATAGCGAAAGGAAGGGCCATGCCGTTCTCGTCATGGTTTTGCTCGATCGCGGCCGCAACCGTTCTGCCCACCCCTATGCCGTAGCAACCCATGATCATGAGCTTCTCCTGCCCCTCAGTATCGAGGAAGGAGGCATTCATCGCTTCGCTGTATTTGGTCCCCAGCTTGAATATGTGGCCTACTTCAATGCCCCGTGTGGCGGTAAGGCGGCCGCTGCAGCGCGGACAGACGTCTCCCGCTCTGGCCACTTTCAGATCGTGGTACCCCTCGACCGCGAAGTCCCCGGTATTTGCGCCTATTATGTGCGTGTCTTTTTCGTTTCCGCCGACAACAAAATCTTCCATGGCAAGGAGGTCGACGTCCGCGTAGAGCGGAATGTCGAGTCCTATGGGCCCCGAGAAACCCATGGGACCTCTCGTCGTTTCTTCGATTGTCCGTTCATCGGCGAGTTCCACGGACTTCAGAGAGAGCGCGTTTTTCAGTTTAACCGGGTTGATCTCCCTGTCGCCCGCCGCGAGGACGCCGATATTTCCTCTGTCGGTGGCGAAGATCATCGTTTTTACCAGCTTGTGAGCGGGCACGCTTAAGAATTCGGCCACTTCCTCCACCCGTTTCTTGCCCGGCGTCTGTACGCGTCGATATGAACCGCTCTTTTTTCCGGCAGGGATTGCGGCATTCCCGACCTCGGCACGCTCCAGGTTCGCCGCGTAACCGCACGTGTCGCAAGAAATAATCACATCCTCGCCCGTATCGGCGAGCACCATGAACTCATGGGAGAATTTTCCGCCTATCTCGCCCGTATCCGCTTCTACCGCCCTGAACCGGAGGCCGCACCGCCTGAAGATGCTCTCGTAGGCTTCGAACATCGCCATGTAGCTCTTTTCGGCCCCCTGTTCGTCCACATCGAAACTATATCCATCTTTCATGAGGAATTCTCGTGAGCGCATGACGCCGAACCTTGGCCGGATCTCGTCGCGGAATTTCGTCTGTATCTGGTAGAGGATGAGGGGCAGTTCCCGGTACGAGCGAACTTCCCGCCTCACAAGGTCGGTAATGACCTCTTCGTGCGTGGGGGCGAGACAGAGCTCTCTGTCGTTCCGGTCCCTGACGCGGAGCAACTCCTTGCCGTAAATCTCCCAGCGTCCGCTCTCGACCCACAGCTCCTTCGGCTGTACGAAGGGCATGAGAATCTCCTGGCCCCTTTCTTGTCCATCTCTTCCCTGACGATGCGCTCAACCTTTCGAAGGGAGCGCAAACCCAGGGGAAGCCAGGTATAGATGCCTGAGGAGAGTCTTTTGATGAAGCCTGCCCGAAGCATCAGGCGATGGCTCACTACCTCTGCCTCTTTCGGCTCTTCCTTCATGGTGGGAATAAACATCTGCGAGAATAGCATTGTTGCCTCTCTACCTTTCCAGGCTATAGCCTTTGGCAATCCACGCGGGGTAGCCGCCGGTGAACGTGCTGACGCGCACGTATCCCAATTTCAATGCCGCGGCAGCGGCTTCCTTGCTCCGCTCGCAGCCGACTCCCCGGCAGTAAAAAATAATTGGCACGCTCTTGTCGGCGGGCAAGAGCGTGTTCAAGTCGTTGAAGCGGTAGGGCGCTATGCAGATTGCGCCGGGAAGATGAGCTTTCTTGTATTCGTACTCGGTCCTTGTATCGACAAGAAGGAGAGGCGCCTTTCGCGCGATCATCTCATTGAGCTGCTCGGCGCTCACGTCGGGGATCGGCGCGAGCACCCCCCCGGCGGCGCATCCGAAAATCAGAAAAGCCGTCAGGCACAGCAGGATGCCGCTGTTCAGTCCTCGTTGCATCCTTTAGTGTAGCAAATAACCGTCTCCGTTGTCACTATCGTCGCTTGCCGCTGCCCGGCGCCTTCGGCATTTCCTCAGAGGACGTCGGCGGGACTCTTGTACCCCGCGAAAAGTCCTCTCGGCGCTTGTTCCATGAGTTCGTCCAGAGTCCAGGGATCGCCGAACTTCACGAGGGTTTTTTCGGGCGTCGGTTCCGAGTAGAGGTTGATGCTGTTCCCGGCGACAGTGAACACCGAACCGCTTACTTTTGCGGCTTTGTCCGTGCAGAGATAAATGAGAAAGGGGACCAGCCGCTCAGGTTCGGGAGTCAGCTCAAGGGGAAAGGAGAACTTTTCGTCTATCCAAACACTTTGCTCTTTCTTTGAAACAAGATCGTACGTGTCGAGGCCGAAGGCGGCCCGGGTCTTTGCAAAGGGAGAAAAAGCGTTGCAGGTGATTCCGGAGGCATAGAGTTCTATTGCCGCTGCTTTGGTGAGACCGACAACGCCCGCATTTGCCGCGCAATATTCGGCGTGCTTGATCAGGTCGCCGTTGAAGGCCCTTGACGTACAGTTGAGAATGCGGCCCCATTTTTGTTTCAGCATGTGCGGAATGGCGAAGCGCATGGTATTGAAGTACCCCTTCGGCTTGATATTGTTGACCCTGTCCCATTGTTCCTCTGAAATATCCCAAATGTCGCCGAAGCCGAAAGCGCCCGCCACATTCACGACGATGTCGACCCCTCCGTACGTTTTGACCGTGAACTCGACGAGCCTGGCAGCGGTATCAAAGTCCGATATGTCGCCGAAGAAAGGAGCAGCTTCGCCACCCGCTTTCTTGACGGCTTCCGCCGTCGTTTCCGCGTCCCCGCTGATTTCCTGCGTTTCCTTCAGAAACCATTCCTTCTTCGCTTTGTCCAGGGCCTCCACCATGGCGTCGGTGAGAAGGGCGTTGCCTGTGGAGCCGCGCTTGCGGTTATTGGTCACCACCTTTGCCCCTTCCCGGGCGAGGCCTAAAGCGATGGCTCTTCCGATCCCCTGTCCCGACCCGGTCACTATTGCCGATTTTCCTTTAAGCGCCTCGCCCATTTCCCTCATCCTCCTTTTAGTTTCCCTGCTGCCGTTTGACGCCGGCAGTGACTACGGAGCGCAACCTCGGCCGATTCGTTCCCTATTGGTAGTTATAGCACAACGAAACCGGGAATAGGAAGGCACGGTTTCAGACGCCACAACGCCGTTTCACCCGTTTCATGGGGCGAAAGACTCGCGTTTAAGCCTCGCCAATACAAGATATTGGTCCATAGCCGTCGATGACAAGGCCGAAGCTCGTCCGATAAACTATGCGCCTTCAAGGCTCCCTGCCATCGCCAATACGCGCCGCAGCAAGGCGCCGGAAAAGTGGCAAAACCGTAAATTATTGTTGACAATACTGGGATTATAGCTTATATGAAAGGGGTAAGGCGGTGTAGCTCAGATGGTTAGAGCATGCGGCTCATATCCGCAGTGTCCGGGGTTCAATTCCCTGCACCGCCATATTCATAGACGTTCACGGTTCCTGATTGGGTTGTTAAATCTTGAGGAGAGGTGAAGGTGATGACGAAAGCAGATTTGATTGCCAGTGTAGCATCCGATGCTGGTCTCAAGAAATCGGTCGCGGAGAAAGTCCTCAACTCTTTCATGGAAAACATTGAAAAAGCTCTGAAAAGCGGAGACAAGATCACCTTGACGGGTTTCGGCACATTTCAGTGCAGCGAAAGGGCTTCCCGGACAGGGAGGAACCCGAGAACGGGGCAGGAGATCAAAATACCGTCTTGCAGCGTGCCGAAATTCAAACCGGGCAACAAGCTCAGGGAGGCGTTGAAATAAGAACTTCATGGAGGAAAGGGGCGTTTTTCGTCCCTTTCCTCATCGTACTTCTGGCCGTGCTCATGGGGCCGCACTCCGCACAAGGCGCCGAGCGAAAGGCTCGACATCAGGCGGAGGCGTCTGCTCCCTCCTCCCTGCCTTCCGTTCAGGTGAACGATCTGAACCTGCCGGACTACGTCAAGGCGGGCGAGGACCAATTGAAAAAGGGACGAACCGACGAAGCCCTGAGGACCTTCCATGCGATTTACAGCTACACCGGCGATACGCTGAAGCTCATGGCATGCGTCCGCGAGGCCTACGAAAAGGTGCAAACAAATCCCAGCCTGGCGCAAAACCAAAAAGAATCGCTTTACCTGAGGTTGCAGCGCATTTCGACGTTGTCCGGCGGTTATGCGAAAATAAGAGGAGAGGCGGCCTATAGCTTGGGCTTTGCCTATTCAAAGAAAGGAGATGCGGCGCAGGCCAGGACCTATCTCCTTGAAGCTTGCCGCACCGTACCCTTCTCCCTCGATCCCGCCTCAACCTGGATGAAATCAAAAGACCTCTTTCTCACGCTCTCGAATCTCGACGGGGAATTCTAGCTCTTACTGTCGGCTCCGCCCTCTTTCATGACTTCGACGAAAGCCGTAGTCCATGTCTTTAAACGCTCGCAAACCGCCCCGAATTCGACCTCAGCCGGGCGGCAGCCAGGGGTGCGGCGATTTTTGATGGATGGCGCGAAATCGGCCCCGACTTAGGTGCGTCTGAGGCGTTTCAGCGCCAGGGCAAAGGTGTAGTCGTAAAGATGGAGCCCTTTGCTCACCGCCGCGATAGTGCCGTCCTCAACGCCGATCTCCTGGCACATATATTCCTTGAGGAGCTGGATGGCGGCGAGGTTTGAGGGAAAACCGGCCCAAAGGTCCCAACTGCGGAAATAGAGCACGAAGTGGAGCCGGTTGTCTGCGATGCGCGTATCGATCAGCCGCAAACAGGGGGGGTCGTCAAGCAGAATATCCGGCGGCATGCCGATTTCCATGATCGCCTGATTGGTCCCGAGCTTCTTCTTTCGGTACATCTCGATGACTTCCTGAACGGGATTGACGCCGAAAGCGATTTCAGACCCGTTTATCAATGCCTTGGGGTTGGTCAGCCTCTCGCCGTACGTGTAGACCTCGTTTTCCTTCTTTCTGTCGGTCATCAGGTATTGCAGGTAATCTTCCACGTACTCCATGCTTGTAGGCTGGGGAACGCCCAGTTCGACGGGAATGTCAGGGATCAGCGGCCTCGTTCCGGGGTACTTGATATTCACCACGGCAAGGTCGAACTCTTTCCTTCTTGTCCCCTCAAAAGAGCCCCTTTCCACTTCGTATTCGTGAACGCCGCTCTCTTCGAAAATCTTGTAGATGCACTGAAACCAGGCATCCGGGAGGTCGCGCGCTTCTATCAGGACTGGTTGCATCATTCCCCCTAGGCGTTTGCCATTTGATTCGCGAATTATACAATGACGGACGGGAGGTGTAAACAGACGGTTTTGATCGCTGGGGAAGAGGGGGCAGGGGCAAGCGGAAACCGTCGCGCCCCTGCCTTTATTTCAAATCACTTATAGACGCCGTATTCCTTCGTGAAATCAATCATCGCATGCATCGTGTCGGCCTTGCCCTCGTCGAGAGCGGTTCCCCACGACATCATGTAGCCGCCGCCTTTCCCTACCGTGTCGATGAGATTCTTGCAGTAAGCCTTCACGCCGTCCGGAGTGCCCGTCACGATGAGACCGGCGGGAACGTTTCCGGCGATGCCGATTTTGTCTCCTATCGCTTCCTTGACCTTCACCATGTCGGTACGGTCGAAGAGCCAGAAGCTCGAATACTTCGGCAGCTCTTTCAGGTACTCGAGGCGGGTGTTGTAGCTGCCTTCGCAGAACGGAAAAGCAACAACGCCTTCCTCGGCCAGTCCGAGGATTACCGCCTTGAACGAAGGCCAGTAGAAGCGCTTGAACTGGGCGTCGGACATGAAGCCGTCGGCGCCCTTGTGGAGGGGCATGAAGACGGTAGGCACGCCGCTCATGTTTGCCCCGCGGAGGCCCTGGCTAATGGCGAGGGGGACAAGCCGTTCCAGGGCCTTCTCCAGTTTTTCCGGCTGACGGTACATGTCGAGCATGATGGCCCTGGTGCCCCTCATGGTGTCGGCCAGGATGTCGAACGGCGCTTTCGACGCGCCGCCCCAGATGCCGGGGAAGCCCATCGCTTTTTGCTTTACGTCGAACCCGCCAAATTTCTGTATCCAGGCCATCGCCTCATTCCCTGCGTCGAGCAACGCCTTGAGCGCCGCCTGGACGGGGGGGATGCCGAGGGGGATCATCTGCGGAGAGACCGTTACCACTTCCCACATATCGGTCCAGGGGGAGACCATCTTCAAACCGTCCAGGGCGCCGCACATCCTGGGCATGAACGTCCTGAACCAAAAGTCGGATGGATCGTTGATGAAGGCATCATACTCGTCGGCCATCATATACTCGCCTTCAACATACTGGTAAGCGGCTTCTTTGGGCAGGCCGTGGCCCGGCCACTTGTATTGCTTATAATCTAGGATCTCAAGGACCTTCCCTGAGCCGATCAGCGCGGGCGCTCCGCCGTAGTCGGGTTGAAACTCCTTGAGGAACCGCATCTGGGCATCCAGCATCTTGTCCACGTCGTACATGGCCTCGTACGGCGTCAGGCCGTAGAGAACAGGCTGCATGAACGTGGCGACAGCCATCACGGGCACCCGGTCCGGAACTTTTTCCAGAAAGGCGATATTACGGAAACGTTCGATTGCTTTCTTGTATCTGGCCTCGGCATCCGGGCCCTCGAACTGCACGCCCTCCGCCGCGCTCCACGCTTTAAATCTCGCTTCCCTCTTTTCTGCCGACGTCATGGTTTTCTCCATCGCATTATCCTCCTATCCAGCCTTTGGCCAGTTTGACGGCTTCCACCGCATCTTTCCCATAGGCATCGGCACCGGTAAACGCCCTCACCTCTTCGTCGATCTGCCCGCCTCCGACCATGATCTTTACCTTGTCCCTCAGGCCGGCCGCCTTGATAGCCTCCACGGTGGCTTTCATATTCTCAAAAGCCAGGGTGAGAAATCCGCTCATTGCGACAACGGGGCTTCCGGTCTCCTTGATCGAGTCTACAAATTTCTGGACCGGCACGTCGATGCCGAGGTCAAAAACCTCGAAGCCGTTGACGTCGAGCATAAAGACCACAAGGTCCTTTCCGATGTCGTGAATATCGCCCGCCACGGTGCCGACGATTACCTTTCCGAGTTTTTTCGTCTCTCCGCCCTTTTTCAGGTGGGGCTCCAGCTTTTGCACGACGCTTTTCAGGATCTCACCGGAAAAGATGAGGTCCGGAATGAAGTACTCGCAGCTCGCGAAGCGCTCTCCGACGGCGCGCATCGCCTCCTTCGCGTCATTCAGGAGGCCCATGGGATCAACGCCCCTGGCGAGGGCTTTGTCCACGAAGTCTACGGCTTCCTCTTCCTTCAAATCAGACAGCAATCCGACCAGTTCTCCTGCCATTGTCAAACCCCCTTCGTGTAAGTAGTAAGTACCCTTCACGGGATACGACCAACATCCTCATTCATGCCTCGAATTCCCCCTGCGCCGCTTTTTTCGGCTGCTCATTTCTCCATGCCTTTAATTATGGGAGAAACGGCTCCGCAATACAACACTTTTTTCTATCATTAGAGCTTAACTCTATATATATAGGGTGGCGTTGAAGGCAACTCTCCTCCGTCTTTTCTACTTTTTTGCCAGGCGCACCCGGTACGATCCAAAGTTCCGCTCCCGCACGCACCCCGCAAAGACGCCCGCCTGATAAGAAAGGTGCTCCAGGACGTAGTAGAAGAGGAAAGCGAAAAAAGAGAGCCGGGGGCGTTTTGCCGCGTAGTCGACGGACGATGATATCGCCAGCGCGACGCCGCACAGAAGCCAGGCCCGATGGAAGAGAAGACCGATGAGAAAGAGGGGCGCCAGATAGTATCGCACGAGGTGGAACGAGACAAAATAGGCGCAGGAGAGATAGCCCCTGGCCACAGAAGCAAGAACGCTCCGGCAGGGTACGCCTATGGACAGCCCGGCCATTTTTCTTCCCTTTGCGCAAACCTCGCTCCCAAAACAAAGTGCCGCCAGCAAAAGCGGCAGAGGCGACAAAAAGAGCGCGGCAGCGCAGACCGCCAGAACTGCAACGGCAGGCAGGGGCGCGACTTCGAACACTTTTCTTTTGCCGGGGTGGCGTTTGTAGAGCAAGGCTTCCGACGTCCCGTAGTCCGCGCGCCTTTTCAGCATGCTCACGAGCCTGTTTCTATGTTTGTGGTTTACTCTCCCGAAAGGGACGTAGAGCAGGAGATAGCCCTTGGCGCGCATTCTCCAGCAAAAATCAACGTCCTCGCCCACGCGCATGTCGCCGGCGATGCCATCGATCTCCTCAAAGACGGTCTTGCGGACCAGGAGGTTGCAGGTGGGCGCGTAGAGGGTGGAGTCCCCGGCGCCGGCGCAGAACGGGTATTTTCCCATGTTGAGGGAAGAAAAGGTCTTCTCGTAGCGATCCAGCGAAGACTGCTCGAAGTATCCGTCGACGTACCCGCCCACCGCTCCAACTCGTTTCCACTGAAAGTAGCCGACCATCTCCTCCAACCACCGCTTTTCCGCGACACAATCGCTGTCGAGAAAAGCGAGGATCTCCCCGCTCGCCTCCCGCGCCCCCAGGTTACGGCAGTAGGATTGGCCCCGGCTTTGCGCGTGAGAAAAGAGTCTGCAGGGAAATTGGGCGGCGACGTCAGGGCTTCCGTCCGTCGATCCGTCATCGACGACGATCACCTCCATCAGCTCAGCCGGGTAGCATTGCGAGAAGACCGAGGCGAGACAATCGGCCAGATCGGCCCTGCGGTCCCTGGTGGGGATGACCACGGTGACGAAGGGGAGATATTCGCCCCTTTTGGCGGCTGCCATTTCCAGGACGCCTTTCTTTCTGAAATACTCGCAGATCGCGGTCGCCTGTTCTTCTTCGATCCCCCGGACTTCGTCGGCCACCTGGGTGGCCGTTCTTTGCCCGTCGCACAGCCGGAGGATGCCGGCTGCCCGGGGCCGGATGCGGATCACCGCGAGAGGCCTCTCCGAAACGACCAGGAACGTGTTCCCTTCCTGTTCGACGCGCACCCCATTTCTCAGTCGGTAGACGAGGGGTATCATGAATCGCTTTCCGGAATTCTAATCGAATTCGCAAACCCACCGGCCGATGATTTCATGATCGGCCATTGCCCGATGTACGTCGTTGATCTCTTCGAGCCTGAATTTCCGACCGACTAGCTTGGCCATGCTGATATACTCGCCCCTCAGGATCATGTCCATGAACCTTGGCAGGTCCTGGCTCGGCCTCACATTGCCGTAGAGGGTCCCGAGAATGTTTCTGTTGTGGGGCGGCGTCAGGGTGAGGGGCAAGGGCGTCCTCGTCTCCATGGGAGGAATCCCGATTTGGATGAGCGCGCTCCCGATGGTCATGCACCAGTAAGCCTGCACTATGGCGCCCGGGTCTCCGGTAACGTCAAAACAGAATTTCGCCCCGCCGCCGGTGAGCTGTTGGACTTTCGGTACGGGGTCTTCCGCGCTGCTGTCGATAAAATGAGTGGCGCCGAACTCCCTTGCCGAGGCTTCCTTACTGCCTTTGAGGTCGACGGCGATGATCGGATAGGCGCCTCTCAGCTTGGCCCCCTGGATTGTGTTGAGACCGACGCCGCCCGCGCCAAAAATGGCCACGGAATCCCCCGGCTTTACCTGGGCGACATTAAAGACCGCACCGTACCCGGTCGGCATGCAGCAGCCCAGGAAACAGGCCTGGTCGAGGGGCAGGGCGTCCGGTATCTTAATGGCCCCTCCCTCCGGAAGCACCATGTATTCTGCGAAGCCGGACACGTAGATATGGTGGTTCAGCCTTTCGCCTTTCGCGTCGGTAAGCCGGGAAGTCCCGTCCGGCAGATTTCCCTGGGGTTGCACGGTGTGGCAATGGGAGCAGATGTAGGGGCGACCGCTGACGCACATCTCGCACCTGCCGCAGGGAACCATCCAGGTGGCAGCTACCCGGTCTCCTTTTTTGAGCGTGGTCACGCCGTGTCCTACCTCTTCGACGATGCCTGCCGCCTCGTGGCCGATCACCACGGGCATGGGAAACCCATGCCATCCTTCTACGGCGGCAAAATCAGAATGGCAGTACCCGGTAAATTTGGTTTTCACGAGGACTTCATTTGCCTTTGGCGGCGCCAGATTCACTTCCTCGATAGCGATCGGCTTGCCGAATTCCCTACATACCGCTGCTTTCATCTTCACGATCTTTTCCTCCTTGCCCTCATTCTCAGTTCCGGTAGAGACCCTTTTTCATGGCGTACCTCATAAGGTCGGCCCGTGAAGTAATGGAGAGCTTCTGCATCATATTCGCCCGGTGAGACTCAACAGTGCGCGCGCTGATGAACAGCTTCGCCGCAACCTCGGCGCTGGTGTAGCCTTCGATGACGAGTTGGAGAACTTCCCTTTCCCGCGTCGTCAGCGTGTGGTAGAGATCGAGGGAAGCCCCCTTCGTTTTTTCCTTGTAAGCCACTATGGCAAGCTCTGAAAGGGGAGAGCTGAGGTAGTGGCGACCGGCCGTCACCTCGCGGATCGCCTTAACGAGATCGGATATGTCGCACTCCTTCAGGACGTACCCGCATGCGCCGTTTTGCAGCGCTTCGATCACATAGGGCTCGTCCATATACATCGAGAGAAGGATAACCTTTGTTTGCGGCGAGACCTTTTTCACTTGCCGCGTCACTTCGAGCCCGTTGAGCCCCGGCATCATGAGATCTGCAACGAGCACGTCCGGCTTGAGCCGGGTCGTGGCCTTCACCGCCTCGTGGCCGTCGCCGGCCTCGGCAATCACGGAAAAGCCCTCCTCGCTTTCCAGGAGAGACTTGAAACCCTGCCGGACGATATGGTGATCGTCCGCGAGAATGATGCTGATCATCTTCAGCCCTCTTGCTTCTCTGGATCCGTGGGCAACTCGACGGTCAGGCAAACTCCCGAGCCCGGACTCGTCTCAAGGGCAAATTGCCCGCCTAAAAGCATTACCCTTTCACGCATTCCGTTAAGGCCGTTTGACGCCGCTTTTGACACGGCGCGGCTGTCGAAGCCGACGCCCCGATCTTCAATTTGCAGCCCCAGGGTCTTGTCGTGATGCCAGAGGCGCACTGTAACCCGATCCACTTTTGCATGGCGGGCGACATTCGTTAAGGCTTCCTGGGCGATGCGGTAGACCGCTGTTTCCAGTTCGCGGAGGAAGCGCTTATTCTCCACATGTGAGTGCTCGAAGGCGACCTGAATATTTGTCTGGCTGGAGAAGCGTTCGAAAAGCCAGGGAAGCGTGGGGAGGAGGCCCAAATCGTCGAGCATTGACGGCCGAAGCCTGCGAGAGAGCTCGCGAACCAGGCCCGTGATGGTGTTGGCCAGCGCTTTTGCCCGGGATAGGTTCGAGCTCTGCGTTTCCGACTCCTGCGAAGCCATTTCGAGCGAGAGCTTGAGCCCGGTCAGAAGCTGACCGATCTCGTCATGAAGCTCCCGGGCCACGTGCCTGCGCTCCGCTTCCTGCACGCGCACCAATCGAAGCGAAAGAGCTTTCATTCCCGCATGGGAATCCTGGAGCGCTTCGAAGAGACGCGCGTTTTGCACGGCAACGCGTATCTGCTGTCCCAATGTCTTGTAGAATGCCCCCTGATCGTCGCTGAAGCTGTCGCTGTTCTTGCCCGTGAGAAATATCATGCCGCTCATTTCACCCTTTAAGAAGAGAGAAATGCACAGATAGGCGCGCCACCCGCAATCCCTGAACGGCGCGGCAAACCGCGATTCGTACCAATCCGGCCGGTGGCGGACAAGCGTTACGTCGTCTTCGTGGATGATCGTTCCCTCACGGTAGCAGGCGAGCGCAAAGGCTTCAAATTCGCGCTTTGCGGATTCGGGGACGCCCCAGCAGACTTCCAGGCCCATCCTGCCCTCTGCATCGGAATAAAAAAGAATGCCGCCTGCCTCAACCCGCATTTTTTCCACAAGGACCCGCTTCAGGGCTTGCAAAATCTCAGGCGAGTGAAGGGACCTGGTGGTGGACGCCATTATGTCGTTCAGGATCTCAAGCGCCAGGTTGCGCTCCCTGATGCGTCGTTCAACCTCCCTGTTCTTCGTGATATCCAAGCAGGTCATCAGGATTTCGCCGGTCTGGAGACGGACCGGGGTAAACTTAACGTCCTTTTGAACGCCGCTCTTGGCGCTCACTTTCCTGATGAACGATTTGTCGGCGCCGGGCTTGAGCGCTTTCAGCGCATTGATCAATCTCGATCCGGCCCGACGGCGGAAAACCGGGCCGGGGTAGGCTCGGGTCGCCCATTCATGCATGTCGCTGATGCCCGAACCGAAGAGGTCCTCGAACTTGGGGTTGACGTATTTGAACCTCAAGCGTTCGTCCCCTTCCATCATCACCATGGCGACGGGAGAACGTTCGGACAACTTTTGGAACTTCAGTTTTTCGGCGTTGCGCTCGGTGATGTCCCGGTCGCAGGCGAGGACATAATCGCCGTCGGGCAGCGAGAGCTTCGTGAGCGAAACCTCCACGTCGAACACGGAGCCGTCCTCCGGCCGCCTCGCTTTCCATTCAAAAAACTGCGGTTCGCCATTCATGACCTTTTGCCAGAGAGCCGGCTGATGTAGCAGCAACTCGGGTTCGTCGGGCGCCGAATAGTCGTCGACGATAGAGAGACCGATGGCCTCTTCCCGGCTGATCCGGTAAAGGCGAAGCATCGTTTCATTGACGTCGACCACTCTTCCGCTCGCGTCATGAAGGAGGACGGCGTCGTGGATGTTGTTGAAGACGGCCCGCAGATAGTCTTTTGCAGCGGTGAGCTCGCGTTCGACGCGTTTGCGGTCGGTAATGTCCCGGATGCTCGCAAGAACATAGTCGCCCTCGGGCAGGGACAGCCTCGTCATGTAAACTTCCCCTTCGAACTCGTAGCCGTCCTTCGGCCGCCTGCCTCTGCATTCGAGGAACTCGTCGTTGCCCGCGAGGACGCTTTTCCAAACGGAGAACATGTCGGGGCGTCCCTCGGGCGCGGTATAGTCTTCGGCGATGGAGAAGCGGAGCGCCTCTTCGTGGGAGACCTGGTACATATCGAGCATTTTCTTGTTGACGTCGATTACCGTCCCATTCGCGTCATGGATGAAGACCGCGTCATGGATGTTGTTGAAAACCGTTTTCAGGTAGTCCCTCGCGCCGGCAAGCTCACGCTCCGCTTGCTTGCGCTCGCTGATATCGCGGATAGCGGCCGCCATAAAGCGATTCTCTCCCATTCCAACGAGCTTCAGGCTTACCTCTGCCCAGAATGTCCTGCCGGACCTGTCGGCGGTAAGCCATTCAACCAGTTGCGGTCCCTCGTTCATGACTTTCAGGGTCCGGAAGCTTGCTTCCTCCTGACACTGAGGCGGGAAGACCGGGTCGACGAGGTCGAGCCACCCCATCCCGATGGCTTCGTCCCGCACGCAGCCATACAGGGCGCACGTTTTCTGGTTTACGTCGACAATCGCGCCCGTTTCAGGGTCGATGATGAGAATGGCGGCATCGAGCGCGTCAAAGACGGCCCGATAGTCGGGGAGAAGACTGCCCTCAAGGGACGAGTCGTTTTTGGTCTTTCCTACCCATCTGCCCATAGGACCTCAAGGAAAGCAATGCGGCGCCGCCTTGCCGATATTGGCAAGCCCGGCGCATTTCGACGATATCATATGAAGCCTCGTATTTTCAAGGGGATAAATTGGTACTAAAGTTGGATCGGGGACACACCTCCAAAAGCAGAGGAATGTCCCCGCAGCCATTATCGTCTTCGGGGCCTAGGCGCTTCTCTTTACAGCTTTTCGATCTGCACCGCGCAGGCTTTGTACTCAGCGGTCTTGCTCACCGGGTCGAACGCCTGGTTGGTCAGCCAGTTGGCGCAGGCCTCACGGAAATGAAAGGCCATCCAGACCATTCCCGGCGGGATTTCTTCAGTTATTCTCGCCTTGACCTCTACCTCGCCGCGGCGCGACTTCACCCGGATTGTCTCGCCGTCCGCAATTGCCTTGCCTTGCGCGTCCTCGGGCGAGATATCCGCCGTCTCTTCGCCGAGGATGTCGTTCAGACCGGCGGCGCGTCCGGTTTGGGTGCGCGTGTGATAGTGGTAGAGTCTCCGTCCCGTGCTCAGAACAAAGGGGTACTCTTCATCCGTCGTCTCGGCAGGGGGCGTCCAGTCGACGGGCATAAACCGTCCGAGGCCACACGTAAAATGCCCCTCCTTGTGCAGGAATTGCGTACCCGCATGATCCTCTGTCGGCGCCGGCCACTGCAGGCCGTCCCCATCGAGACGGGAGTACTTGATGCCTGCCAGCGACGGTGTGAGCAAGGATATTTCGTTATCCCACAACTCCCGGCTGCTGTCAGAAGCCCATTCATGCCCCATGCGCTTTGCAATCTGTTTGAATATCCACCAGTTCGGCTTCGCGACTCCCGGCGCTTTGCTCACCGCCCGGACCCTGCTCACGCGCCGTTCGCTGTTGGTGTAGGTCCCGTCGTCTTCGCTCCATGCCGCGGCGGGAAAGACGACATGGGCGAAACGGGTCGTCTCCGTGGGAAAGTTGTCCTGGCAGACAAGAAACTCCGCTGACGAGAGGCATTTCTCCACGTGACGGATGTCGGGCTCGGTGTTGGCAAGGTTCTCGCCGAAAACATAGAATGCTTTGATCTTTCCGCTCAGGAGACCTTCCATCATGTCGGGCAGCGCCATGCCTGGCTTCTCCGGCAGCTTTTCCACGCCCCAGGCCGCTCTGAACCGGCCTTGAGCTTCCGGGTCGTCGATGCGCTGGTAGCCGGGAAAGACGTTCGGCAGGGCGCCCATGTCGCAGGCCCCCTGAACGTTGTTCTGCCCCCTCAGGGGGTTCACTCCGCCGTACTGGAAGCCCACATTCCCCAGGAGCATCTGGAGATTGGCGCAACTCATCACATTGTTCACGCCGCTCGTGTGCTCCGTAATGCCGAGGGTGTAGATAAGCATGACGGGTCTCACCGCGGCAAGCCGCCTCGCGACCCGGCGGATGGTTTCCGGGTCGACGCCGCATATTTCAGACGCACTTTCCGGCGGATATTCCAGGACCTTCGCCTTGAGCTCCTCGAAGCCGGTGCAGCAGGAATCGACATACTGTTTGTCGTAGCGGTCTTCCACGATGAGCACGTTCATAAGCGCATTCAAGAGGGCGATATCGCTCCCCACCTTGATCTGCAAGTGCTCCTTGGCGAGACTCGCAAGCTCCGTGCGGCGCGGATCGATGACATACATCTCCGCGCCCTTTCTCACCGCGTTCTTGACAAAAGTGGAAGCAACGGGATGGGCCTCCGTCATGTTCGAGCCGATAATGAGGAACATGCGCGCTTTATCGAATTCCGAAAAAGAATTGGTCATTGCGCCGGAACCGAATGTCGTCGCCAGCCCGGCGACGGTAGGAGCGTGTCAGGTACGGGCGCAATGGTCGATATTGTTGGTGCCGAGACATGCGCGGAAGAGCTTCTGCATCTGATAGGAATCTTCGTTGATGCTCCTCGCGCAGCTTACCCCGCCGATGGCGTCGGGGCCGTGCCTGGCGATAGTCTCCTTGAACTTCGATGCTACCAAATCGAGGGCCTCCTCCCAGGAGGCTTCGCGGAACTCGCCCGATTCACTCCTGATCAGGGGCGTCTTCAGCCGCTGTTCAGAATAGATGAAGTCGTAGCCAAAGCGGCCTTTCACGCAAAGGCGCCCCCTGTTGGGCTGGGCGTCCTTTACGGCAGTCGTTTTGACGATCCGGCCGTCTTTCACGTGGAGCCACAACTGACAGCCCACGCCGCAGTAAGGGCAGGTGGTTCTCACTTTCTCCGTTTCCCAGGATTGCGCCATCCGGCGGGCCTTTTTCTCGGTGAGGGCGCCGGTCGGACAGACGTCGGCGCACTGGCCGCAAAAGACGCAGTCGCTCCCTTCCAGACCCCGGTCAAAGGGGATGCTCACCTTGGTGTGGAACCCCCGATGGGCGTAATCGATGGCCGAGTGTCCCTGGATTTCTTCGCAGGCCCTGACGCAACGCTGACAGAGGACGCATTTGTTGTAGTCGCGGACGATGAAAGGGTTGGCGTCGTCAATGGGGTAATGATGCCGCTCGCCATCGAACCGCGTCGCGCTTATTCCCATGGAGTAAGCGAGGTTCTGCAGCTTGCAGTCGCCGTTCTTTTCGCAGGTCATGCAGTCTGTCGGGTGATCTGACAAAAGCAGTTCCACCGTCAGCCTTCGCGCGGTCAGAACGCGGTCTGTCCGGGTTCGGACCGCCATGTTCGGCGTCACGGGATAAGCGCATGAGGCAACGAGATTGCGTGCGCCTTCCACCTCGACGACGCAAAGGCGGCACCCCGCCGCGTGGCTCAGCTCCTCCTCGTCGCAAAGATAGGGAATCTCGATGCCCGCAACTCTTGCGGCCCGGAGAACGGTTGTTCCTTCCTCTACCTGCACCTTACGGTTATCGATGGATAATGCGACCTGCCCCATAAAGCCCCCCCTACGTGCGTCTTCTTCGCCGGTCCGGCGCGTTCGCGCGCCCCTTCGCGACGACCGCTTCATCAGCCCAGGATAAGCTTCTTTGGAACCCCTATTTCCGAACCTTGCGCTCACTTTATGGAATAGCACAACCGACACGGTAAAGCAACAGGAATACAAAGGAAAAACGCACAAGCAAAAGGCGCGCCGGCCGCTGGTCATTCTTGACTTCTCTTTTTTGAAGCAAGTATATTAGGCGCGCCGGAAGCGGCTACTACATCCAGGAGAAACATCATGAGCACAGCCGAAACCGAGCGCGCTCCGGAGTGCGTTCTTCCCTCACAGTCCACTTCACACCCATCCCTTTTGCGTCGGGCCGATCTCTTCGTGGCCGGCCCTCATTGCCCGTCAACAGACATCGGCGCTCGGCCCAGGAGGGCAAGGAGGTTTCTTTGGTTCGAGGGAATGCTCTCGAACGCCTCCGAATCTTTTATCACCAATTTCATCACCCCTTTTGCCCTTGCCTTCGGGGCGACGAACGGCCAGATCGGAACCTTGAATTCGGCGACGAATGTCGCGGCCGCCCTCGGTCTTCTTCCCGGCGCCAAACTGGAAGAACGGTTTGGCTGCCGGAAACGCATATTTATGCTCTGCACCGGCGTTTTTGGCCGGCTCCTCCTCCTCGGCCTGGTTTTTCTGCCCTTCCTGTTTCACGCCTCAATGATCTTTTACGGCCTCCTCGGCATCATCGCCTTCCGTTCCTTCCTGGACCGGCTCGCCTATCCGGCGTGGTCCGCCTTGCTCAACGATCTTGTCCCGGAGCCCATTCGGGGCCGCTACTTCGGCGCACGCAACATCGGCGTCGGCCTTGCCGCTCTGATATGCACTCCCCTTGCCGGATATCTCATAAAACGCGGGGGCTCTCTTTTGGGCTATCAGATTGGTTTCGGGATAGCCGTGATCGTCGGCCTCATCGCAACAGCGGTTTTCGGCATGATCGAGGAGCCGCGGAAAGCGCACCTGCGAGACGTGGCGAAAAGAGAGCCCATGCCGATTGTTTCCATACTCACCCAACATCCCCGCTTCGCCGCTTTTACGGGCCTTGCCTTTCTCTGGTCCCTGTCGCTGCAGGCCGCCGGTCCCTTTTTCGCCGTCTACCAGATGCGCAATTTGGGCGCCAACGTTTTTCACATCGGCGCTCTCAGCTCGATAGGGGCTTTCACGGGCATGGTGGGGCAAAGGATCTGGGGCGTTCAGAACGACCGCAGGGGCGCCGTCTGGGTGATGCGCGTCACCGGTCTCGTTATTCCCGGCATATCCTTGGCATGGGCAGTGATCCCGAGTTGGTGGTACCTCCCGGCGGTCGAGGCCGTCAGCAGTTTTCTCTGGTCCGGCTACTGGCTTGCGAATTTCAACCTGCTCCTCCGGATGTCGCCCGATACGGACAGGTCCCGCTTTGTGGCAGTCTACCAGTCGGTTGTCTCGATCGCCTCGTTCATCGGTCCCGTGCTCGGCGGCATCGTGGTCACCATGTTTCCGATAAAGGACCTTTTCTTTGCCTCAGGCGTGACGAGGTTCGGCATTTCCCTTCTCTTTCTGTGGCTGATCGCGGCCGACAAGCGCGACGAAGAGAACCTCGGAAGCGCACGTATCCGACCACCCGCTCTATGAGACCGGTTTATGGCCCAAGCGAGTCAGCCGGGATTGGAGGGAGGCCGCGCCTCCCGTGGGCGTATCGATCCAGAAAACCTCATCCTTGTGGAGGAACCAGGCCAAGAAACCGGTTGCGCCCCCCTGGCTGCCGTGACACGAAATAGCCATATACTTCGGATTGCGGGGATAATCGAGGGACTGCATCGCGCCGGGCGACTCGATGCTCTCGCGGCGATTCCAGTCGAGGGAGGCAGCCCCGCCGAGCCCGGCCGGCTCGCTCATGCGTTCCGAAGGGTTGGCCGGCAGGGGCCATTTGGGATAGTCCCAATGAACGACCGTCTTATGCACTATCGGCGCGTAGCGGGGCAGGCGCTCACGGACATCTTCCAGGGCCAGGGACAGCATCGCGTACGTGGTCGAATGGTCGGGGTGGACGTCGAACTCGGAAGTGACGATGATGTCGTCCGGCCGGAAGTCCGTAATGATCTGTCCGAGGTCCATGAGCGCGTTGGGTAGATTGTACGGCGCCGGGCTGCCGAACCGGTACGTATGGTAATCGGCCCGACCCAAGCCGCGGCTTCCGTAGGTAGCCGATCGGCCTGAGGACGGCGAGGAGCACCGGTCGGAGGCACGCGGGCAGTCCGTGAAGAACTCCCTTAAATGGCCGTCGGGATAGCCGAGAAAGATAAGACGGTCTTCCGTGTTCTTCAGGTAGTCCACTTGCGCGCGCACCGCCTCCTGCTGCCGGAGACAGCCCTTGCCTGACCCTTCAAAATCGCCGTTGGTCATATAGGCTACAATCACCGGCTCTCCCCTTTCTGCTGCCTCATAGGTCACGCCGGAGGCCATGAGCACGTCGTCGTCCGGATGGGGAGAGACGACAAGGATGACGGCGTTGCCGGGAAAGGCGGCAACCAAACTGAGGCAGACAGCCAAACCGGCGACAAACAAAACTCTTTTCATGCCTGTTGCTCCTCGAAAGCTGCGTTTGTACGACGTGAAGATATCATGGAACGCCGGTTGGTTCAAATAGGCATGGCCGCGCAACCTCGGCCCTGCTTGACCCCTACCCCCAATTCGGCTATAATTAAGCACTTTTCAGGAGGTCCATTGTGAGAAACCGGTACTGTGGCTCGCTCTCGCCGGCCGATATTGGCAAAAGCGTGGAGCTGGCGGGGTGGGTATACAGAAGACGCGATCACGGCGGTTTGATCTTCGTCGATCTGCGGGACATCAGCGGCATTGTGCAGGTCGTTTTCTCCCCCGAGATTGCTCCCGCCGTCCATGAGGAAGCGCACGACATCAAACAGGAATACGTGATCCGCGTCGAGGGCAAGGTCAGCGTGAGGCCCGAAGGCACGGAAAATCCGAATATTCCGACGGGCCAGATCGAACTGTACGTTTCGTCCCTCACGGTGCTCAATACCTGCAAACCTCTGCCCTTCCAGCTCGACGAGGAAGAGGCGCCCAACGAGGCCTTGAGGCTGAAGTACCGGTACCTGGACATGCGCCGGCCGAAAGTTCGGGAAACCTTTATCGCCCGGAGCGCGGCGACGCAGGCAGCGCGCAACTATCTCACCTTGCAGGGGTTTTTCGAGATCGAGACGCCTTTTCTGGGAAAAAGCACGCCGGAAGGGGCGAGGGACTTTCTTGTGCCGAGCAGGCTGAACCTGGGCCAGTTCTATGCGCTTCCCCAATCTCCCCAGCTCTTTAAGCAGATTCTGATGGTGGCGGGTTTCGAGAAATACTTCCAGCTCGCGCGGTGTTTCAGGGATGAAGACCTGCGGGCGGACCGGCAGCCGGAGTTCACCCAGATCGATCTGGAGATGAGCTTTGTCGACGTGGAAGACGTCATTGCCGTCAGCGAAGGCCTCATGAGCGCGCTTTACGAATCAATAAAGAAGAAGCCTCTTGCCGGCCCTTTCCGGCGGATGTGCTACGCCGAAGCAATGGGGCGCTACGGCACGGACAAGCCGGACCTCAGATTCGATCTCTCCATGGAAGAGCTTACCCCTTTGTTCAAGTCGACCGGGTTCGGCGTGTTCAGGAAGGTCTCTGATGGCGGAGGGGCCATAAAGGGCATGGTGCTGAAGGGAAAGACGCTTTCCCGGAAAGACCTCGACACGGCCGTGGACACGGCGAAGGGTCTCGGCGCCGGCGGCCTTATCTGGATGCGCAAGGAAGAGGGGAAGCTTGTCTCTCCCATTGTCAAGTTTCTCAAAGAGGAAGAGACGGCAGGTCTGGATGCGCAGTTTGGACTCGAGAACGGCGATGTGCTCTTCATTATGGCCGACGCCCGTTCGAGAGTGGACGACATCATGGGGCGGTTTCGCCTCTATCTGGGCGAAAAATACGATCTGATAAGAAAGGGCGAGGAATGTTTCCTCTGGGTCGTCAAGTTCCCGCTTTTCGAATATAGCGAAGAAGAGAAGCGATACGTCGCCCGCCATCACCCGTTCACGTCGCCGGCAGGCAGTATTAAGGACTTCGGCGGCGACTATGAGTCCCTGGAGGCGAAAGCGTACGATCTCGTGCTCAACGGTGTGGAGATCGGCGGCGGCAGCATCAGGATTCACAAAAAAGAAGAGCAGATGGAGATGCTCAAGCTCCTCGGCCACAGGGAAGAAGAAGCGGTAGAACAGTTCGGCTTTCTCCTTGAGGCGCTGGAGATGGGCGCGCCGCCTCACGGCGGCATCGCCTTCGGCATCGACCGCATCCTGATGATGCTCCTTGACCTGGAAAGCATAAGAGACGTCATCGCCTTCCCGAAAACGCAGAAGGGCACATGCCTGATGTCTGGCGCCCCTGCCGCGGTCAAGCAGAAGCAGTTGAACGAGCTGAAGCTGCGGATTGCGAAGGAGTAGGCGAAGGTTTTTGTGAGGGGGAAGGCTCCGGCAGCTTTGCTGCCGGAGGGGGCGCTGAGCCCCAGGAATAGCAATGCCGAAGAAACGAAAAGGGTTCATATTCAAGAATACGCCGGGCGGTCAGAGGTATCCCCTGATCGACGTCGAACAGCCCGAGCTGTTTCGGAACGTTTTTCCCTATACGGACATCGTGAGGGTCAGCTTCGACCACAAGATCGAGGCGATCGATCCGCCGGACGAGATCTTTATTACCGATACGACGTTCAGGGACGGCCAGCAATCGAGGCCCCCTTTCTCGGTAAAACAGATCGAGGATATTTTTAATCTGCTCCACCGGCTCGGCGGGCCGAACGGCGTGATACGCCAGTCGGAGTTTTTCCTCTATACCGAGAAGGATAAGGAAGCGCTAGGAAAATGTCTCGAAAAGGGATACCGCTATCCGGAAGTCACGGGATGGATCCGGGCGAACAAGGACGACCTTCAGCTCGTCAAGGAGTTTGGCCTGAAGGAAACGGGCATGCTCACGAGCGCCTCAGATTATCATATCTTCTACAAGTTCAAGAAATCGAGAGCCGAGGTGCTCAAGAGTTATCTGAAAGTCGTCGAGGCAGCTCTGGATGCGGGAATCGTGCCGCGCTGCCATTTTGAAGATATCACCAGGGCGGATATTTACGGCTTTTGCGTGCCTTTTGCACAAGAGTTGATGTCCTTGTCCGAAGAGGCGAAAATACCCGTAAAAATCCGGTTGTGCGATACCCTCGGTCTCGGCGTTACCTACCCCGGCGCGGCCTTGCCCCGGTCCGTGGGAAAAATCATCAGGGCCATGATCGATGATGCCGGAGTGCCTTCCGATTGCCTGGAATGGCACGGGCACAACGATTTTTACCGGGGAGTCGTCGGGGCGGTGAGCGCGTGGCTCTACGGATGCACCTTTGTCAACGGCGCTCTTCTCGGTTTAGGGGAAAGGACCGGCAACACGCCGATTGAAGCGCTTCTCATGGAGTATATCTCCCTGGTGGGCGACGAGAACGGCATCGACACCAAGGCCGTCACGGAGATGAAGAACTATTTCGAAAAGGAAGTGGGAGTGCACATACCGCGGAATCAACCCTTTGTCGGCTCCGACTTCAACGCCACCTCGGCGGGGGTGCACATCGACGGGATCTCGAAAAATGAGGAGATTTACTCGGCCTTCGATACGAAGCGGATACTCGATAGGCCGGTAACGATAAACATCACCGACAAATCGGGGCTCGCCGGCATCGCGCACTGGATTAACTCCCATTTCGCCTTGATCGGACAGGAGGCGATCGAGAAAACCCATCCGGGAGTCGCGAGGATCAACAAACGCATCCTGAAAGCTTACGAAGAGGGCAGGGTGACGGCCATGTCCGACGAGGAGATGGAGCATATGGTCCGCCGGTACATGCCGGAGGTCTTCCCGTCGGAATTCGACTTGCTGAAGAAGCGCGCCTACGATATGGCCGCCCACCTCATCGAGCGGTACATCGAGGAGGAAGCCGTCAAGAGCATGGACTCGGAGCGGCAGGAAGAGGTGCTCAAAGGCCTGGTGGCCGAATATCCTTACATACAGTTTGCCTATGTGGTTAACGCGGAAGGCGTCAAGATCACCAGGAACATCACCCAGGCGGTTGACAGGGCAAAGTACGCGAAAATAGACCTGCACGAAGATTTCTCGGACAGGGACTGGTTTGCCCGGCCCATAAAGAGCGGCAAGGTATCGGTGACGGACCTCTATTCCTCGCGCATAACCGGCGCCCTGTGCATTACCGTCTCGGGACCGATACATGACGAAGCAGGAGAGATCGTGGCGGTCCTCGGGTTAGATGTCAGGTTTGAAGACCTGACGAAAGCCGAGGAATAGACGATAACGGTTGCGGGGACATTCCTCGGCTTTTGGAGGTGTGTCCACGATAGACGATAACGGTTGCGGGGACATTCCTCGGCTTTTGGAGGTGTGTCCACGATCCAATCTTGATAGGATGAAAACATGATTGAAGATATTAAATCGAGAACGGACGTTCTTGTCGAACGAATGCAATCCCTCAGAGGTTATCTTTGACGTCCCTGCCCTTAAAACCCGCATCGGCGAGTACGATCAGGCTTTAGCTCAAAAAAACTTTTGGGAAGACCAGGAAAAGGCACAGAAGATGCTCCGGGAACGGGCCGGCCTCCAGGACGAAGTGCAGCGCTGGGAGGAGAAGGAAAAAGAGCTGGAAGAGATCCTGATCCTGAGCGACTTTGCAAAGGAGACCCAGGACCCTGAGGACCTCGGCGAGTTGGAGCGCCGGGTGGAGAAGCTCGACAACGATCTCAACAGCTTCGAGATAGAGCGGATGCTCGCCGAAGAAAACGACCGGGAAAACGCCATCATGTACATCAACGCCGGGGCTGGAGGAACAGAGGCCCAGGACTGGGCGGAAATGCTTCTGCGCATGTACCTCAAGTGGGCGGAGAGGAAGGGATTCGAGTCGCAGGTTGTCGACCTCCTGCCCGGCGAAGAGGCGGGCGTCAAGAACGTCGCATTCATGGTCAAGGGCGCCTATGCCTACGGGTATCTCAAGTGTGAAAACGGGATCCATCGCCTGGTGCGCATCTCGCCATTCGATGCGAACGCGAGGAGACACACCTCTTTTGCATCGGTCTATGCCTACCCGGAGGTTCCGGAGAGCGTCCCGATCGACATCCGGGATGAAGACCTGAAGATCGATACTTTTCGGGCCAGCGGACCGGGAGGGCAGCACGTCAACAGGACGGAGTCGGCCATACGCATTACCCACCTTCCCACGGGCATTGTTGTTCAGTGCCAGAACGAACGGTCGCAGCACAAGAACAGAGCGATTGCGATGGCCATTTTGAAATCCAGGATCTATGCGCTGGAGAAGAAGAAACAGGAAGAAAAGATGAGTCAGTTGAACAAGGAGAAGAAGGACATTTCGTGGGGCAGCCAGATTCGCTCCTACACGCTTCATCCTTACAAGCTCATCAAAGATCACCGCACAAAACTGGAAGTGCACAACGCCGAAAGCGTGCTTGACGGGGACCTCGACCAGTTCATCAAGGCCTGCCTTTTGTACTTGACTTTCGAGAAGAAAAGCGATTAAGTATTGGGTATGGAAGAGCTATTTGGCGAGAATAAGATAGGAGAATTAGAGGAGAAAATCGACGTCCTCCTCCAAACGTACACGGGGTTGCGAGGGGAGAAGAACGGCCTTGCAGCCAGGGTCGAGTCACTCGAAGCGGAGAACAAAGGCTTGCGGGAGCAGGTGCTCAAGGCTGAAGAGGAGAAAAACCTGGTTATGCAAAAAGTGAAAGGCATTCTCGAGAAGATTCAAAAGATAGAAGCCTGACTTTGGGCAAAGTAGAAGTTACGATACTCAATCAGTCATTTACTTTCGTGGGTGACGATGAGGAGCGGATAAAAAGGGCCGCACAGTTTGTGGACGAGGAAATAAGGGCGGCGGCGGATATTGGAATTGTCAATACGTTGAATACGATGATTATGGCCATGATGAAAATCGCCGATGCTTATTTGGATTTGAAGGAAAAGTTCGAGAAAGTCGAAGATAAGACGCTGCGGCTTTTGAGAAAGGTTGAAAACATAGAGAGTCCCTGCGGTGTACGTGATAAATGGTAAACTTAGAGCCAACACCTCTTTGTGGGGGGCCTTCTCTTATTGCAGGCTGCATGCTCGCCCTCGGGCGAGAGCGCGAAGCAAGAAAAAGGCGCCCACTTACCTTGAGAGGTTCGAGCTTTACTGTCTACACGGCATCGCGGGGTCCTTTTTTTAGGGGCAGCAACGGGGAAGCAGCAGTTCAAATAAATAATTTTCTGATCTTTCGGAGGTTTAGACAAAGTTTGTCGTCCGTGACTTAGAAAATTTTACCCTCGTGCTGTCCCCCTTAGGTTCACTGAAGGGGGGACCTTGATTATAATAATTTCTCTCGCACTCTGCATCGCAGGCATCGTTGCAGGATACCTGACGGCGCGTTACATCCAAAAAAAGAAGACCGGCGAATATCAGGCGATAGGGCGCAAGATCCTTGACGATGCGAAGAAGGAAGCCGACGTCGCCAAACGGGAAGCGTCTATCCAGGCGAAGGACATCGTCCTTCAGGCCCGGAGCGAGCTGGAGCAGGAGGCGAAGAGCAGAAAAGCCGAGTTCCAGAACACTGAACGACGATTGTCCCAGAAGGAAGCCAACCTCGACAAGAAAATGGAGACCCTCGACAAAAAGGAAGAGGATCTCGCGAGGAAAGAGAAGCAGATTGGCAACCGGGAGACGTACCTGGAGGGCAAGATAGACGAGGCCGAGCAGACGGTCAAACGGCAACGGGAAAAGCTGGAAGAAATTGCCGGAGTGACGGCCGAAGACGCGAAGAAAATGCTCATGCAGGCCATGGAGGACGAGGCGCGGTACGAGGCCACGAAGATCGCCCGCAAGATAGAAGAAGAAGCGCGGGAAAAAGCGGACAAAAAGGCAAAAGAGATACTTGCCGTGGCCATCCAGCGGTATGCGGGCGAATATGTGGCGGAAGACGCCGTTTCCGTTGTTTCTTTGCCGAACGAAGAGATGAAGGGGCGCATCATTGGTCGGGAGGGACGGAACATCAGAGCTCTCGAGGCGGCAACGGGCGTCGACATCATCATCGACGACACCCCCGAAGCGGTCATTCTTTCATGCTTTAATCCCATACGCAGAGAGGTCGCGCGCATCGCCATAGAGCGGCTTGTGAGCGATGGGAGGATACACCCCGCGCGGATAGAGGAAATCGTGACGAAGGTGGCGGAAGAGCTGGAAGAGAAGCTGAAAACCACCGGCGAGCAGGCTGTCTTCGATGCGGGGGTGCACAACGTTCACCCGGAGTTGGTGAAGCTCCTCGGCAGATTGAAGTTTCGCAGCAGTTATTCCCAGAACGTCTATCAGCACTCCCTCGAAGTGGCTTTCATCAGCGGCATCCTCGCCGCGGAGCTGAGGCTCAACGTGCAGGAGGCGAGGCGGGCGGGTTTGCTCCATGATATCGGCAAGGCCGTCGACCACGAGGTGGAAGGCTCCCATTCCGCCATCGGAGCGGACCTCATGCGGAAATATGGGGAGCACGAAGATATCATCCATGCGGTGCTCGCGCACCATGAGGAAGTGCCCGTAACCAACCTCCTCGATGTGATCGTGCAGGCTGCGGACGCCCTTTCGGGGGCGAGGCCCGGCGCGAGGAGGGAAATGCTCGAATCGTACATCAAAAGGTTGGACGAGTTGGAGCGCATCGCGTCGAGTTTCCACGGCGTGGAGAAGTCCTACGCTATCCAGGCGGGCAGGGAGATCAGGATCGTGGTGAGCAGCGAGAAAATGAATGATGAGAGTATTTTCCTTCTCTCCAAAGACATCGCAAAGAAAGTGGAGACGGAGCTCTCCTACCCGGGCCAGATTAAGATCGTGGTTATACGGGAGACAAGAGCGGTAGAATATGCCCGATGACCTTATCACCGTCCTCCTTCTCGGGGATGTGGTCGGAAAGCCGGGCAGACTGGCTGCAGCCGCGTTTCTGAAAGAAAACCGGGCGGATTTCAAAATCATCAATGGCGAGAACATGGCCGGGGGGTTGGGCATCACCCCTGCCCTGGCCATGGAGATGCTCGAAGAAGGCGCCGACGCGATCACTACGGGCAACCATGTGTGGAAAAAGAAGGAGATTATCCCCTACCTCATGGCCGAGAAGCGCGTCATCAGGCCGATGAACTATCCGCCCGGGGCGCCCGGGTTCGGCTCTACCATTATCCGCAAGAACGGCAAGGCCCTCTGTGTTGCGAACATCGAGGGGCGGACATTCATGCAAAGCCTCGATTGCCCTTTCCGCGCCATGGAAGAATTCCTCGCGACAAACGGCGATCAGGCGCCAATCGTGGTCGACTTCCATGCCGAAGCGACATCGGAGAAAATCGCCATGGGGTGGTTCCTGGACGGGAGGGTCGCTTGCGTGGTCGGCACCCATACCCATGTGCAGACGGCCGATGAGACCATACTGCCCCAGGGAACCGGGTATATTACGGACCTTGGCATGACGGGGCCGGCGCATTCGGTTATCGGCATGGACAAAGGGCCGGTGCTCGAGCGGTTCCTCACCGCATTGCCGCAAAAATATGAGGTGGCAAAGAGCGACCCCCAGGTGCAGGGCGTGTTCGTCGCCCTGGACGCGAAAACAAAGCATTGCCTGCGCATAGAACGGATAAGAGAGAGGATGTAGTCTGATCATGGATCTCGATAAAGAGATGGAGATCATCGAGCGCGGCGCCGTTGACGTGATCAATGCCGCGGACATAAGAAGCAAGCTCGCGAAAGCGAAAGCAGACAAACGCCCTTTGCGGATAAAGCTGGGCATGGACCCCACCGCCCCGGACTTGCACTTGGGCCACACCGTGGTTTTGCAAAAGTTGAAGCAGTTCCAGGAGTTGGGCCATACGGCGATATTTCTCATCGGCGATTTTACCGGCATGATAGGCGACCCGACGGGAAGGATCGAGACGAGGCCGGTGCTCACCAAGGAACAGATCCTCGAGAACGCGGAGACCTATAAACGACAGGTGTTCAAGATCCTCGATCCCGAAAGAACCGAGGTGCGGTTCAACAGCGAGTGGATGGAGGCCATGAACGCGGGCGACATGATCAGGCTCTGCGCTCAGTACACCGTGGCGCGCATGCTGGAGCGCGAGGATTTCAGAAGCCGTTATCAGAGCAATCGATCCATCAGCGTCCACGAATTTCTCTATCCTCTCGTCCAGGGTTACGATTCAGTCGCGCTCCAGGCGGATGTGGAGCTTGGAGGCCATGACCAGATCTTCAACCTCCTGGTCGGGAGGGAGATACAGAAATCGTACGGTCAGGAGCCTCAGGCTGTTGTCACGGTGCCCCTCGTCGAGGGCACGGACGGCATCCACAAGATGAGCAAGAGCTACGGCAACTACGTGGGCATAGACGAGGCGCCGGATGTTATATTCGGCAAGCTCATGGCCATCTCCGACGACCTCATGCTGCGATACTACGAGCTTCTGAGCGACATATCCCTCGATGAGCTGCGGGAAATGAAAGCGGGCATCGAAAAGGGGAGTATCCATCCCATGCAGGCGAAGATGAAGCTTGCCCGGGAAATCGCCGACCGTTTCCACGAACCGGGCGCCGGGGCTCAAGCGGAGGAAGAGTGGAAGAGGGTGCATCGGCAAGGGGAGCTGCCGGAGGGGACTGAAAAAGTCTACCGGAAAAGGGAGAGCGAGCCCATTTGGCTGCCCGGACTCCTCAAAGATATTGGCATGGTTGCTTCCACCTCGGAAGGAAAACGCGTGATAGAGCAGGGAGGCCTTTATGTTGCAGAAAACGACGATCTCGTGAAAGTAGCCGCGGAAAAGCTTTTGATCCAAAGCCCGCAGCTCACTTTCAAGGTGGGCAAGAAGAAGTTCAAGACCGTCATTTTTGAAGACTGAACTTGACTTTGCGCCGATTTTCGTGTTTACTCTTACTCAATATTCCCCGGTAGCTCAATCGGCAGTAGCGGCTGGCTGTTAACCAGTAGGTTGCAGGTTCGAGTCCTGCCCGGGGAGTTCTACTTTTAGTTGCAGTCGATGGGGGTTACGGTTCTCGTGCCCCCTATTTTTGCGTCTTTGGACCGTCTCCGCACGGCGCCGCCACGACTTCCGCCATTTTAGCAGGGTGAAACATCTTTCGGAACCTGCTCAAGAAGCTCTTGATCAAACCGAAATCTCAGAAGTTGCCGGTGTGCGCAAAGAAAGACCGTGAAAGGGCGAAGCCTTGTTGCGTGCCGCGATAATAGGGCTTATATTAATGTGGATGGTGGAATAGATGGAGGCAATAATTCGGATTTGTCTCCTCACCTCAAATCCCTTTTATTATCACTATCTGAACGTGGGTTGCCGTTAATTGACGCGGGCGGGCTGAAAAGAAAAAGGCGAGCCGGCCCGACCGCAGGACGGCGAGCGCGCCGCTGATGCGTTGCGGGCGAGGACTGACCGCAGACGCTTCGAGGAGGAACGGGTCGGGCAAAGAATGTGTGACTATGGAGGCTGCCAGTAGGCGCGGGCGGATCTCGCGCGAGCAACCAGGGCGCCATAGTGGAGATCCCTCAAACTGAGGATAAGGAGCGTGAGACGATGAAGTTTACACCGTTACAGGACAGAGTGATCATCAAGAGGCTTGAGGAATCAGAGAAGACGAAAGGGGGGATCATCATTCCCGATGCCGCGAAGGAGAAACCCCAGGAGGGCCGCGTCGTTGCCGTCGGCATCGGCAAGATGACGGAGAAGGGGCAGAGAGTGGCGCCTGAGGTGAAGGCGGGCGACAAAATCCTTTTTGGCAAATATTCGGGAACGGATATCAAAATTGACGACGAGGAGCATTTGATCTTGCGGGAAGATGATATTCTCGCCATAATCGAAGACTGAAGGGAAAGGTGATACCATGGCCAAAGACATTCAATACGACCAGAAAGCAAGAGAATCGCTCCTGAAAGGGGTAAACTCCCTCGCCGATGCGGTAAAAGTCACGTTGGGGCCCAGAGGAAGAAACGTCATATTGGAGAAATCGTTCGGGTCTCCCACCATCACGAAAGACGGTGTGACGGTGGCCAAGGAGATCGAGCTGGAAGACAAGTTCCAGAATATGGGCGCCCAGATGGTGAAAGAGGTGGCGAGCAAGACTTCTGATGTCGCCGGCGACGGCACCACCACTGCTACGGTGCTTGCCCAGGCCATTTACCGGGAAGGGGCAAAACTGGTAGCCGCGGGGAACAGCCCCATGGAGTTGAAGCGGGGTATAGAAAAGGCGGTCGAGGTGGTGATCGGGGAGTTGAAGAGGCTCTCGAAGCCAACAAGGGATGAGAAAGAGATCGCTCAGGTTGGAACCATATCGGCAAATAACGACGAGACGATCGGCAACATCATCGCCGAGGCCATGGGCAAGGTAGGGAAAGAGGGCGTCATCACGGTGGAAGAAGCCAGAAGCATGGAAACCACCCTGGACATCGTCGAGGGCATGCAGTTCGATAAGGGCTATATTTCCCCCTACTTCGTGACCAACCCCGACAAGATGGAGGTAGTCCTGGAAGAGCCGGCTATCCTCATTAACGAAAAGAAGATCAGCAGCATGAAAGACCTTCTACCCGTTCTGGAGCAGGTTGCCAAGATGGGAAAGAGCCTACTGATCATATCGGAAGATGTGGAAGGCGAAGCGCTGGCAACCCTCGTGGTGAATAAGCTGAGGGGAACCCTCAAGATTGCCGCGGTCAAGGCGCCGGGGTTTGGCGACAGAAGAAAGGCCATGCTCGACGATATCGCGGTCCTCACCGGCGGCCAGGTAGTATCGGAGGAGCTCGGCATCAAGCTCGAGAGCATCGGTATAAAGGACCTCGGTTCCGCGAAAAGGATCACCATCGATAAAGACAACACGACTATCGTGGACGGCGCCGGCGACAAGAAAGCTATCGAGGCGCGGGTAAAACAGATACGGGCCCAGATCGACGAGACCACCTCCGACTATGACCGTGAGAAGCTCCAGGAAAGGCTCGCGAAACTGGTAGGCGGCGTGGCCGTTATCAATGTGGGCGCTACGACCGAGTCGGAAATGAAGGAAAAAAAGGCCCGCGTCGAGGACGCCCTCAACGCGACGAAGGCGGCGGTCGAGGAGGGCATTATCCCCGGCGGCGGCGTCGCCTTTATCAGGGCCATCGAGAAGCTCAACACTCTGAAGCTCGAAGGGGAGCGGCAGTTCGGCGTGCAGATCGTGAAAAAGGCCCTCGAAGAGCCGATGCGCTGGATCGCGCTTAATGCGGGCCATGACGGCTCTATCGTCGTTGAAAGAGTGAAGAACGGCAAGGGCGGTTTCGGTTTCGACGCGGCAAAAGAGGTCTACGTCGAGGACATGCAGGGGGCGGGCATCATCGACCCGACGAAGGTTGCCCGGACCGCGCTTCAGAACGCGTCTTCCGTCGCATCTCTGCTTTTGACTACAGAAGCCATGATCGCCGAGAAGCCGAAGGAAAACGCCGGGCCTGCGATGCCTCCGGGAGGCGGCATGGGCGGTATGGGCGGCATGTACTAACCGGCGGACCCGATAGATTGAGAGAACCGGCGAAGGGGGACCATAGGTCCCCCTTTTTTCACGCTACTTCATCGAGTGGAGTCCCACCCTGTTTCCCTCGCTGTCGAGAAACAAGGCGTAGTATCCCATTTCATTGCTTATCATCGTTTTGGGCACCAGTATCTTGCCGCCGGCAGCCTCGACCCGGCTCAGGGGGTCCGACAGATCCCGGCCGCCATTCAGGTAAATTGTGGCCGCCTTCGCGGAAGGCTCAAAATCGATGTGTTTCACCAGGGCGCCGCTGTTGCCGTAGCCGCGCATGGGGAAAAAGCCGTAGGGTGTGTCGCCGAGGTCTTGAACTTCTATGTCGAGCTGGAAGACATAGGAATAGAACTTCTTCGCCCGTTCCATGTTCGTCACCGGGATTTCGAACCAGACCGCGAGGTTTTCCATAGCGACCTCCCTGATTGGGCGTGATAAAGACAATCTAAATCGCCGGCCATCCGGGCGCAACCGGAAAGGCCGGCGAGCCTTGGCATATTGTCAAGATCAGGAAAAGCCGCTGAACTGCTGCGGGTCTGAAAGCCCTGGTTCGCCGGCGCCTTATAGAGCGGCCCTTACTATCCGCTCCAGTTCCTTCACCGTCATGGGTTCCATGATCACATGCTCAAGTCCGGCAGCGCCTATCGTTTTCGTGGCAGGACCGTCCAGATGACCCGAGTAAAGCATCACCGGGAAACCGGGGCGTATGCGCCTGAGTCGCTCGCCAAGCTCCAATCCGGTCATATCGGGCATATCGTGATCGACAATGGCAAGGTCAAATTCGTCGGGCTCCTCGGAAAAGGCCCTTAACGCCTTCAGGCTGCCGTTGTGACCGCTTACCTTGTGACCAAGGTTTTCGAGCATCGTGGTGGAAGCATGCACTATCGTCTCGTCGTCATCGACAAACAAGACGTGGAGCTGTCGTTCGACGTGCATAATGACCCTCCTCTTTCGTGGGTTAAGGCGGTAGTGCCGGAGGTTCCCGGACTTGCGTCGGATCCTCGGCATCACGCAAAAAAGCCGGCAATGTTTCTCCCGCCGCTGTCAGCGTTGCGATCCCTCCGCTCTTTGTTTCCTGTGGTACTCATCCATTTCTTTCTTGTCGTTTGCCAGATCGTATTTCTTGAAGCAATCGTCGCAGTACTCTCTGAGATTGTTTTCCTTATCGACGATGGCCCAGTATGCTGCCTGAGAACCGCATTTCACGCATGTCGGCATGTGTCCTCCTTGAACAACTCCGCCTCAAATCTCGTGCCTGACCCATGGGGCGCAGTCTCCTCCGCCACCGGTGTGGTTGCTCATGGCATTTTCTCCCGGTTTGTACTGCTTACAATCCTTGGCCGCGTCGCAGCAGCGCGATGTACTCCAGATATTGATAATAGTGGGGATTAGAGGAGGAGAAGAGACAAATCCAGGCTATTGTCTCCATCTATCGCAATGCCTGATATTATTATATGTCTTTCTTCACGTTCTTGCACGATACAAGCTGCAAAAACGAATCTATTCTCTTTGCTGTCCCGATTCCCGAAAGGAATTGTCGTTTTCTAGAGCCAACTAGGGTAGACTTCTACGTAGTTGACGTCCAGCCCATCCCGCTTCTGAATCACACGACAGGAAGGGAACTTTATGTTTAAGTCCTATTTCGCGGCCCCTCCGGAATTCCGTTTCGCCCTTGCCGACTCCATCGCGTTTCTGAACCCCGGCGACTGGGACCACGTGGCGGTCCGCTCCGGTCTGTTCCTCTCGCGTCCCTTCCTC
Organism: uncultured delta proteobacterium; assembly: GCA_963816715.1. GTDB lineage: Bacteria > Desulfobacterota > Syntrophorhabdia > Syntrophorhabdales > WCHB1-27 > BOG-1155. The sequence continues at coordinate 130,422 of CAWFMJ010000028.1, read as the reverse complement.
CGGCTTTTGGAACAGCACCTCCCCGGCAATCTGTCCACGCACTATGCCCTCATATATGCCGGCGACCGGCCCGTCGCCGCAGTGGTTGCGCAGAGTCTTGAGATTCGGGTTGCGGACCTATCCCCTCGGCGTCTTCCCGAAACGGCGCCCGGTTTTTGGCATTCCCTGGGAGAAGCTTCACAACGCTCCATCACGCGCGTTCGCAAGCGGGTCCTTCTCTACGACAACCCCCTGCTGTGGCCCTTGCGCGAGGAAACAGCGCCGCCGGCCCCGCCTGAGGAGTTATGGCCCGACGTGGCTTTGGGCCTTTGGCGCCGCTTCCGGCGTCTACTGAAGGCGGCGGAGCGTGCGGCAGAATTCCCGGTTGCGTGGGTTCATTTGCGTTTCTTGGTCTGCGGGAACCTGTTTTCGACGGGTCCGCACGGCGTTGCCTTTGCCGAGGACGAAGACCCCGCGAGGCTCTGGCCGGCGGCGGTGGAGGCGCTCAACCGCATAAGGAGGTCCAGCACAATCTTCGGTGCATCGGATATGGTGATGATAAAGGACCTGACGGACGAGCAGGCCGGGGCAGGGGCGGCCCTGCGGAATGCCAATTTCCGGCGCTTCGAAACAGAGCCGAACATGGTGCTCGAACTAAAAGCCTCCTGGACCAGTTTCGACGATTGCCTCAGTGACATGAAGTCGGCCTATCGGACCAGGATAAAGAAGACCTTGCAAAGCCTGGATGAATCGGGAATCGTGCTCGAGCGCCTCAGTCCGGAGCAGGTTGAGGCCGCTGCCGCCGAAATCTACGCGCTCTACCACCAAGTGCACGACCGCAAGAAGCTGCGTCTGGCGACTATCGGGGAAAAGTGGATCCCCGCCCTTGCACGCCATTATCAGAACGATTTTCGTACCGTGGCGGCCCGCCGGAAGGAGGGCGGCAGGATCCTCGGCTTCGTCACGCTCGTCCGGGACGGGGGCAACGCCATTGGCTACTACATGGGCTTCGACAAGGCCGCTGCGGCCGGAGGCCTTCCACTGTACGTGTCTCTGGTCTATGCATGCGTGGCGCAGGCGATCGAGATGCGGGCGTCGCGCGTTGTCCTGGGCCGCACGGCCCTGGGACCGAAGGCCCAGATCGGCGCCAGGCCCCAAGCGATGTACGAGTACGTGCGGCACCGGAGCTCGGTTCTCAACCTCGCGGTCCCGAGTATCCTGGCCGTGCTTCCCTCTTCAAAACAAGCGCCCGATCGCCATCCCTTCAAAGAATAGCCGGCGGCGAACCGGAGCTTGCCCTTTCAGGGCGGCCTTTGGCAACTATCGAGGGCCTGTAAGATCCTTCATTACGGCGAGCAGATCTCTCACATTTGCCGTGGCAAGGCAGGTCGACGTGTCGGCGGCCCCGTAATAGATTCGTACGACGTCGCTCTCTTCGTCGCGGGTCCACCCGCACGAAAAGACGACATTGCCGACGTCTCCGATCCGCTCGTACGGTTCTTGAGGGGCAAAAACCCACGGGTCGCTCCTTCCGATGAGGCGGCCGGGATCTTCGAGGTCGAGAAGCGCCAGGCCAAGCCGGTAGATGCATCCCGCTGCGGTCTGTTTAACCCCGTGATAGAGTATCAGCCATCCTTCTTCTGTCTCGAGCGGCGGAGGACCCAACCCGATCTTGTTCGCGTCCCACCAGGCCCCATCCCTGGCTGTCATAAGGGTGCGGTGATCGCCCCAGTGCAGCAGGTCGGAAGAAAAGGAGAGCCATATATCGGCTTTTCCCTGCATAAATGCGGTGGCGGGCCGATGGATCATGGCCCACCTTCCCTTGAAACGTCTGGGGAAAAGGGCCGCGTCCTTGTCTTCCGGGGGCATGACCGGCCCGAGGCGGCGGAAGGCGCTGAAATCATTGGTGCAAGCAAGGGAGACCAGAGGACCGCCTCTTGAATACGCGGTGTAGGCCACGACCCATTCTCCCCTTTCTTCCAGCCTGGTGATCCGTGCGTCCTCGATGCCCCAGACCTCCTCGGGGTGATGCTGGGGGGCGGGGGCGAACGTAGGTTCCGGGTCGATCCGCCAGTCCGTGACGCCGTCAGTGCTTCGGGCCGCGCACAGGTGCGACACCCCGTTGCAATCCTCCACGCGCACAAGGAGAAGGGTCTCCCGACCCAGGTCCGCAGCCGCCGGATTGAAGACGGAAGCCGCGGCGTAAGGCCAGATGGATGCCTGAAGGATGGGGTTATCCTGATGACGGGAGATAAGGGCGCGAGGGTCTGCCTGCATTTGTTGCCGTCTCCTTATGTCAGAACTCCAGAGGGAGCTCCACACGCTTTCCTGTCTTGTTCGCTTCACGGGCAAGTTTGTAGGCCTCGTCGTATTGGGCGGCCACTTTGTCCCAGGAGACCACGTTCTCCAGATACCGCCTGAGGTTCTCCCCCAGCTCCAGCCGCAGCTCTTCGTCGCACGCAAGGCGGATCACTTTTGACCGGAGCATCTCCTTGTTCGTAAAGAGGAGCCCGCCCTCGCTTTCGAGGGTCTGCGCCGTGAGCCCTTCCATGGGCGCCGTCGTCACGAAGGGCTTGTTCAGGGCGATGACGCGGGCGAGCGTGCCCGACTGGGTCTCGTCCAGGGACGGGATGACGATAAAATCGCATATGGCCATCACCCGGTAATAAGCGTCGCCCCGGGGAATGAACTCGTAGTAATGGGCCAGCCCCTTCTCTGCCAGAGACCCAAGCTCCATCTTGTATTTCTCGTACTCGTCAAGGTCGTTAGGGTCGCGCATGGCGCCGGCAGCGAGGATGTCCCAGTGCTCGCCCGTTCGTTCCTTGATTTCCCGCTCCATTCCTTCCCACATGGAGGTGAGGATGTCCCATCGCTTGTTCGACTGGATCCATCCGATAAGGCCGACGAGGTGCTTTCCGATATGGGGGAGTTCGTCCAATCCGATCTCGGCGCGCAACCGGGGGATCTCATGGAGGCCCCATCGCTTGTCCGGCCGCGCCCCATGGGGGACCACCATGATGTTGAGGGGCGTTTTCCACCCCTCTCCGTGAAACGACCAGTTGAGGCGCCACTTCTGATAGTGGCACTTAAAGAGCACCACGTCTGCGGCTTCGCACAGCCGGTAAATAAAGTTGGCTTCCCTCTCCCTCATGCGTCCGTGGACGGTGTGGGGCTCGACGACCACGGGCCAGTCTCCCAGCGCCACCACAAGATCGATAAAACCCTCGTTTTCGTCCCCATGTCCACGGTCATCGTAAAATTCGTAGAGCCCGTATTCATGCTCGACGTGGACTGCGTACGGCTTCAGCTCATTTACCTTCTCGGCCACGGGCTTCCACCAATCGTGACGCGACATGTCAATGAGGGGAAAGACGCCGACGCCGGCCCCATCTGTATGACTGATGACCAGCACATCCCGGTCGGGATTCCGCTTTTTGATGAACTCCCGGGCTTCTTCGCAAAAGGTCCCGATGCCGCAGAGCCGCGGGGGGTAGCTGGAGATCATGACGATTGGCGCTTTTTTTCTTGTTGCTTTCATAAATCAGGCAATATCCTTGGCGATTGAGGCTCCGGCATCCTGATACCACAGCCGGTTCACGTCATCCGAAGTAGCAGTCGAGGTAAGGAACCCTTGCTGAAACATGGCGAGGTTCCCGAGCAGAAAGGCAATGGTCGACTCGGCCCCCTGGTTCAGGTTGGGGCCGTGCGGGGTAAGACCGTCATAACAGGCCCCTTGGGCAAAGTCATAGAGGGAGACCCCCATGCAGTTGCGGCCGAAAAACCAGTCGAAGGCGGCCTGGGCGAGCTCGAGCCAACGGGGGTCCTGTGTGATCTCATGGGCCAGGACGTAGGTTTCAACTGCATAACCTGCATCCAGCGGCTGTTGATCGAAGAGGCTCTTTTCTTTGCCCCTTTCGTACCAGCCCGCGTTGCCGACAAAATCGAAGCGCTCTCCCGTATAGGTGGCGCGGGTGAGGAAGTCGAGGCTCTCGAGAGCAACGCTGAGATATGTCTCGCTCTTCAGCACTTTGTAGGCGAGGAGCAGGGCCTGAGGTATTTTCGTGCTTCCGTAGGTCACGGAATCGCTGAACCAGCGCCATTCGTCGCTCTTGGTTCTTTGGTATTGTTCAATTTGGGCGTCGGCCAGATTCTGGAGCAATTTCCTTGTAGCCGTCGCGCTGCTGTAGCGCTGGAGAAAATGGTAGAGGCCTACCATGGCGTACGCCCTTGCCATGGGATAGTGCATGTCAAGATCTGCCGTTGCCCTTTCCAATAGTTCCCTTGAAAGGGTGCGGAACAACTCGGTGGGACCGAGCTGCACGCCGCACCCGAGTCCCCAGATAGCCCTTCCCCAGGTGTCTTCCGTTTCGGGCCCATCGTTGAAATGACGTGAGTAATCCATGAAATTCCGGAAACGGCCGTCGGGGAGTTGGGCGTGCCTCAAAAAGGCCATATAGGTGTTGGCCAATGTCAAGAAATGGTCTTCTTTCACCTGGTGATAGGCGCCGAGGGTTACCACGAGGGCCCGGGCGACATCGTCCGTCGAATATCCGAAGCGCCGGTCGGGGACCCCGTACACGGAGTGCTGAATGATCCCGGTCTCATCGCTCAGCCGGAAGAGGTGGTCGAGCTTGATCTCGGGTATGGAATCCTGGGGCATAAAACTCGTCTTGATGGTCCGGGTGTCCGGCCTTGCGTGGAATGACCCGAGGACCTCGTGAAAGACTTCTACATATTGTCGCGCCACGTGCTTCCATGTCATCTGCCGGCCCATTTCGTAGGCCTTCTTGCGCATGCGGTGGCGATCCGCTTCATTCTCCATCAGGTCGATGATAATCTCGGCCATGTTCTTGGAATCCCTGAATTCGGCCAGCCTGCCCCTGCCGCCGGCGAGCATCTCCTCGGCATAGTAGTAGGGCGTGGAGATCACCGCCTTCCCCATGCCCAGCGCGTAAGCGAGGGGTCCGCTTGTGCTCTGCTCCTTCGAGAGATAGGGCGTGATATAGATATCTGTTGCGCCGATGAACTGCGTCAGCTCATCGAGGGAAACGAACCGGTTGTGAAAAATGACGTTCTGCTCCAGGCCGAGTTGCACAGTCATGCGCTGGAGGGAGAGGCGATAGGCTTCCCCATGCTGCTTTTTGACCTCCGGATGGGTAGCCCCGAGAATTATGTAGGCCACTCTTGGAAAGCGCTTTACCACGACGGCCAACGCTTCGATTACATTCTCTATCCCCTTGTTGGGGTTTAAGAGTCCGAAGGTGAGAAGCACCGTCCTGCCTTCGACATCGAACCGGTCCTTATAGAAGTTGGGGTCTATGAAGCCGACATCGGGCGTCCCGTGATGGATAAACCGGATCTTGCGCCGGGGCACGCGGTAGACCTTGTGCAGAACATCCGCGGATTGGCGGCTCATCACCACGAGGGCATGGGAGAGTTCCGCCACGTCGGAGAGCGCCTTTTGGTATCCCTCGTCCGGCTCCCTCAAGACGGTATGAAGGGTGGTGACGATGGGCCTTTTTAGGTTGCCCATGAAATGATTGATGTAAGTCCCTTCCGGCCCCCCGAAGATGCCGAACTCGTGCTGCAGGCTGACCACCCCTTCCCGCGACACATTGATATAGTCGGCCGCAAGGCGATAGTCATGAATCTGATTCTGCGCGATCTCGAAAGCAACCTCCTGGGGGTAGCTCCGGTCCTGGATGGGATTGTTCATAGCCACAATATGAAACGCCGACTCTCCTATCTCTCCCCCGACCGCGTGTGCGAGATCGTAGGTGAACGTGGCGATGCCGCAGTTCCGGGGCGGGTAGGTCGCGACAAAATACATCTCGACGCCCGGGTCTGAATGTTCTTCGCGCGATACTTCTCGCAGCATGATCATTATCTCCTTTGCTGGTGTTCCGTTGTCCCGCCGGCGCGGCAAACCGTTGCGAGATTGCCGGGCGGTCGCCTTGGTCCTGTCGGGGAAGGTCCCCCTGTTCTCCCGGAAGGAGAATTTGCAAAAGGGGCTCCTTCGAGAAGGAACCGCTATGCAGCCGAAGGCTGGGATAGCAATTAATGACCGCTGAAGATCACCGGAGCACAAGAAGCGATGCAAATGACGGCATCACCACGGGTTGGGTTGGATCGTCCCACGAAATGCGACACGATCCGGGTGGGAAATGCGATAGGTTCCTCTGACAGTATACGCGCAATCCGGGGATTGCGCAATTTTCAGTAAACAGGGGCTCGCGAAAAACGCCTCTATTCCTGATAATCCGTGGCGCAGTCGTAGGGCGGGGAACGCCGTGCGAAGGCCATCGAGACTGCCTCGCCGCCGAGCCTGTCCTTCATCCTCCGTTCCCGGCTGCCGCTGTCGCCTTTGGCCCGGCCAGCATCTCCCTCAGCTCCTCCCCCTGCACGATTTCCTTCTCCGAGAGGAGGCGCGCGAGATCGTCGAGCACCGTCCGCCGCTCGGTCAGGATATTCCGCACCCTTTGGTGGGCCAGTTCCATTGCTGAGGCGATCTCCTCATCGATCTGGGTCGCCTTCGTCTCGCTGTACGTTTTATTGGGAGCATACCCCTCGGGCGGAAACATGGGCTGGCGGGACGATTCGTAAGCGACCAGGCCAAGGCGGTCGCTCATGCCGTATTCCGCAACCATCGACCGGGCGATGTCGGTGGCTCGCTGCAGGTCGTTCTGTGCCCCTGTCGAGACGTCCCCGAACACAAGCTCCTCCGCGACTCTGCCCCCTAAGAGTACGGCGAGGCGGTCGAGCAGTTCAAGGCGCGTGAGGAGGTAGCGGTCCTCCGTCGGCTGCTGCTGGGTATAGCCGAGGGCCGCGATCCCGCGGGGGATAATCGAGATCTTGTGCACCCGGTCGGCGTGCTCCACGGATTCCGCCACGATCGCGTGCCCGGACTCGTGGAAGGCGACAATCTCCTTCTCCTGCGCGTTCATGACCCTGTTCTTTTTCTCCAGGCCTCCCACGACCCGGTCGACGGCCTCGTCGAATTCCGCGGACCCGACCATTTCCTTATTCATACGCGCAGCCAGGAGCGCTGCCTCGTTCACGAGGTTCGCCAGGTCGGAACCCACAAAACCCGGGGTGAGGCTTGCGATCTTGCGGAGGTCGACGTCAGGACCGAGGAGCACGTTCCTGGAATGGATCTTCAGGATGGCTTCCCGGCCGTTTATATCGGGACGATCGACGAGCACCTGCCGGTCGAACCTTCCGGGACGCAAGAGCGCGGGGTCCAGGATCTCGGGCCGGTTCGTGGCGGCCATGATGATCACGCCCTTGTTCGATTCGAACCCATCCATCTCCACGAGGAGCTGGTTCAAGGTCTGCTCGCGTTCGTCGTTGCCCCCAAAGACGTTCATCCCCCTGGCCTTCCCCAACGCGTCCAACTCGTCGACGAAGATGATGCAGGGAGCTTGGCCGGTCGCCTGGGAGAAGAGGTCGCGCACGCGGGAAGCGCCCACGCCCACGAACATCTCCACGAACTCCGACCCGCTGATGCTGAAAAAGGGCACTTTTGCCTCCCCTGCGACGGCTTTCGCGAGGAGGGTCTTTCCGGTGCCCGGCGGTCCCACGAGAAGCACTCCCTTGGGAATCCTCCCGCCGAGCTTCTGGAACTTATCGGGGGTCTTCAGGAACTCAACCACTTCGGCCAGTTCTTCCTTGGCCTCGTCGATCCCCGCAACGTCGGCAAAAGAGACTTTCGTCTCGCTCTCCGCGAAGAGCTTGGCCTTGCTTTTGCCGAACGACATGACTCCCTGGCCCGGGCCCATTCTTTTCATGGCAAACCGCCAGATGAGGAACATGAATGCCAGGGGGAGGACCCAGGTCAGTATGCTGCCGAGGAGCTTGCTGTCGTAGCGCCCGGAATAATCCACCTTGCGCTCGTCGAGTTCCTTGACCAGATTGGGGTCATCGACCCGAACCGTCGCAAACTGCTGGTCCGGCTTGCCCTCCTTCCCTTTCAGCGTTCCGGAAATGCTCTCGGGAGCTATGGTCAGCCCGCTCACGAGGCCCTGGGTCAGACCCTGCTTGAACTGACTGTAGGGAATGGTCTCCACCTTCGAAGAAAGGAAATGCTGCTGCACAAACATCACCAGAAGGATGGCCGCCAGGAAATACCAGATGCTGAAATGGGTCTTCGGGGGCAGGCCGCCCTTCTTTTGCGGACTCTGCCGACTGAACAACGAGCGAAACCTGCCTGTCAGGCTCTCCTGAGACTTTTTGCCATCGGACGGCATACTCTCCCCCTTTATAGACGCGAAATGCTGCCTGCGGAGCGATTGTTCCCGGTTTCATCGAGAGGAAAGCCGACACGAAAGCAATCTGCTCTTGATAATGTTACCATAATATGGGAGCCAATATCCGCTCCATGCAGCCGAATCGTAGTTGCGAGCCTTTCCGCTGCATCAGGCAATCGCCGGGCGGTCGCTCCGTTATCAAGAGACGGAAATTTCGAAGCGACGAACCCTTCGTCATAGCCGCGAAGGGCCCGCGTCTTATGAGGAATAGGGGGGAACCATTACGGCGCCGGACATGGTTTTGCCTTCCAGATGTCGGCCGCGTACTCCGCGATGGTGCGGTCGCTCGAGAACTTGCCTGATCCGGCCACGTTGAGGATGGCCTTGCGGGCCCACTCGTGAGGATCCGCATGCAACTCGCAGAGACTCCGGTCTGCCTCAAGATAGGACTTAAGGTCCGCAAGGTGCATGTAGTGGTCGCCTTTGAGGAGCGCGTCGCACAACGGGGCGAAGACGCCGGGTTCATAGCGGCTGAAGTAGTCGGAAGAGATCAGATCTAGAGCCGCCCGGGTCTCGGTCTCATGGTCGTAGTGCCACCCGGGGTCGTACCAGCCCCTGGTTGCAATCACCTGTTCCGCCGTCAGACCGAAAAGAAAAAAGTTTTCTTCTCCTGCCTCCCGCGCCATTTCGATCGTCGCCCCGTCGCGGGTGCCGATGGTCAATGCCCCGTTCATCATGAATTTCATATTGCTCGTGCCGCTTGCTTCGTAGCCCGCGGTCGAAATTTGGTTCGAAACGTCGCTCGCGGGGATCAGCCGCTCCGCAACGGAGACGCGATAGTCGGGCAGGAAAAGGACTTTCAGCCTGCCGGCCGCTGTTGGGTCGCCGTCGATAGTTCCGGCCAGGTTGTTGATGAACTTGATGATGAGCTTGGCGAACCGGTAGGCGGGCGCCGCTTTTCCGGCGAAGAAGAAGGTGCGCGGCGCAATCTCGACGCCCGGGTTTTCCCTCAGGCGGTTGTAGAATACGACGATGCGCAGTGCGTTCAACAACTGCCGTTTGTACTCGTGTATGCGCTTGATCTGGCAATCGAAAATGGTATCGGGATCAACGATCAGACCGGCTGCCGACTTGAGCCATGAAGCGAATTGCAATTTAGCTTCACGCTTGGCCTTCAGGAACTTCTCCTGGAACGCGGCGTCCTCGGCGAGCGCCTTCAGCCGGTGCAACTCGTCAAGGTTGGTGATCCACCCATCGCCGATGGCATCGGCGATCGTTCGGGACAACGCGGGATTCGCCAGCAGCAACCAGCGCCGGGGCGTAACGCCGTTCGTCTTGTTATCGAAACGCTCGGGGAACATCTCGGCCAGGTCCTTCATGGTTGTCGTCCGCAGCAACTCGGAATGGAGGGCGGCCACGCCGTTGGTGTTGTGAGAGCCTGTGACGGCCAGGTTGGCCATGCGAACCTTCCGCTGGGGGCCTTCCTCGATCAGGCTGATGCGAGCCAGGCGCTCCCCATCGCCGGGGAAGCGGACCCGGCCGGCATCGAGAAGACGGCAATTGATCTCGTAAATAATCTCCACCAACCGGGGCTTTATCGTCTCAAACCAGGCGACAGGCCACTTCTCCAGGGCCTCGGGCAGGAGGGTGTGGTTCGTATACGCCAGGGTCCGCTGGGTAATGTCCCAGGCCTCGTCCCATCCCAGGCCCGCTTCGTCGAGGAGGATGCGCATCAATTCCGGGACGGCCATGGACGGGTGCGTGTCGTTGAGTTGAATGGCCGCCTTCTCCGGGAGGCTGCTCCAGTCAGCGTTATTGCGCCGGAACCGGCGCATGAGATCGGCCAACGAGCAGGCCACAAGGAAATACTGCTGGATAAAGCGAAGCCCCTGCCCCATGCTCGTCGAGTCGTCAGGGTAGAGCACCCGGGTCAATGATTCGCACGCGAGCGTCCCGGTGAGGGCAGCGACGAAATCGCCGCTGCTGAATGTCTGGAAGTCGAAATAATTGGGCGCAGCCGCAGCCCAGAGCCGAAGGGTGTTGATATTCTTTCCACCGTAGCCGACCACCGGGCGATCAAAGGGTATGCCCAAAGAGCAGGAAGGCCGGCCCGGGATCACGCGCAGCCTGCCGCTTGCCAGCTCGAAGGAACAGTCGAGGCGTACTTCCACAGCCTCTTCCAGGCGTTCTACCTCCCAGGGGTCGGGGCGCCGGATCCAGTTGTCCGGCCGTTCCTGCTGCCAGCCGTCTTCCAGGGACTGCTTGAACATGCCATACTCGTACCTCAGGCCATAGCCCATGGCCGGAAGCTGCATGGTCGCCATCGAATCGAGGAAACACGCAGCCAGGCGGCCGAGGCCGCCGTTGCCGAGACCGGCGTCGGGCTCCTGCTCCAGCGTGTCGATCCAGTCGATGTCCCTTCGCTCCGTGAACCGTTTGGTCAAAGGGTCCAGCAGAAGATTTATCGCATTGTTGGCGAGAGAGCGGCCAAGGAGGAACTCCATGGACAGATAGTAGATGCGTTTCGGGTTTTCGCGCTCGTACGTGCGCTCCGTGTGCACCCAGCGCTGGGAGAGGACGTCGCGCACGGAGCGGGCAAGGGCCTCAAAACGCTCACGTGGTCCGGCGGCTGCCGCATCGTTGACGCCGTCGAAAACGAGATGCCGCTCGTAGAGCCCGTCCGTTCCGGTAAATTGAACCGGACCGCACCCGTATTGCTCGAGGAGTTTTGACAGCCTGTCGGACTCCGGCCGGCTGGAAGGGGCGGCTTCAGTTTTCTCGCTCGCCTGAACGCCATCCGGCGCCGTACTCCCGCGCTTCATAGGGGAACCTCCTTCTATGCCCGCACACGGATAGTGTAAGGGCTGCGAAATCAAGGGTCGCTCATGCGTCGCGTTTGCCTTTTGCCACGCCCTCCGAAGAATAGACGGCGACCAGGCGGGCGATCAAAATGGTCACGTAGAAGATGCCGGTCGTCGCCTCAAGGATTGAGAGCATCCGCGCCGGCCTCGATACGGGCGTGATGTCTCCGTACCCTACCGTGCTCAGGGTGACGAAGCTGAAGTACAGGGCGTTGAATCCGTCCATCGAACCGTCGGACGAATCCCCCGTCGCTACCGCAAAAGAACCGGGCAGCAGTTGCGCCAGGAGCGCATAGGCAAACATCCAGAATAGTCCTATCATCAGGTAATTCGCGGCGGCGGCCGAGAGCGCCTGCAAGTCGACGTGCTGCGTTTTCAAGATGAAGCGAAAGAGATTCAGCACGACGAAGGCGACAAATACCATGGCGGCTGTGAGAAAAACTTCCGCCGGCACGACGTCCGGCCGCACTTCGTTGAGCCACTTTCCCACAAAAGCGGGGGTTGCGAGGATAACGGCGACGAGCAACATTTTCCGGCTTTCGGCGACAACAATCACTGCGAACAGGAGCACGAACGTCAAAAGCACTGCCTGGATGAGTTCATCGTAGGGGAGGATGCCCACCAAGGGCATGGCCACAATGAGCAAGAAAAGTGCCAGGAGCAACTGAACCGCGGAGAAGCGGCCGACTCTCCCGGACCCCGTTCCGTCATCGGGCGCCACCCCTTGCGGCGCCATTTCAGGGACCTCCGTGGGCAGCGGAGTTGGTTGACCGTTCCGCTTCAACCACCCAGCCGCCTCCCATGGCCCGGTAAACGTTGATGAGGCTGATGAAGGTTGCGGCCCGGGTCTGTATCGCGCTCAATTCCGCGGGGAACAACTGCGCCTCCGCGTAAAGCACGGTGAGATAGGGAGCATAACCGCCGTTGTACTGGAGCCACGCGAGGCGATCGTACTCACTGAATGCGGTAACTCGCTTCTTTTCGGCCGCGAGCTGTTCTTCCAGCATCTGGCGGGCCTCCAGCGTGTTCTCGACGTCGGCAAAAGCGTTTTGAATTGTCAGAATGTAGGTCCAAAGGGCGGCATTGCGGCCCGCTTCCGCCTCTTTTACCTGTCCTCTTATCGCGCCCCCGGTGAATATGGGGCCGATGAAGGATCCGGCGTAGTTCCAGGTTCGGCTGGGTCCGCTAAAGAGATTGGAGAGATCTGCGCTCGACTGGCCGAAAAACCCGGTAAGCGAGATGGTCGGAAAATAGAGGGCCTTAGCGGCCCCAATTTGGGCGTTGGCAGCTACGAGGCCCTGCTCGGCCTGAAGGATGTCGGGGCGGCGTTCCAAAAGCTGCGACGGCAGACCTGTCGGGATCGGCGGCATAATGAATTCATAGACTGTCTTGCCCCGGCTGATGGGGCCGGGGTTGCGGCCCAACAGGATGGAGAGTCCGTTCTCCGTCTGAACGATCTGGTTCTTTATCTGGGGTATGGCGACCGCGGCGTTTTCATACTGCGACCGTGCCTGCTCGACGGTCATCGCGCTCACCTGACCGTATTGGTGCTGCTTTTCGAAGAGCGCCACGGAATCGCTATAGACCTTAAGGGTCCTCCCGGAAATAGCGAGCTGTTCGTCGAGAGCGCGCAATTGCATGTAGGTGGCAGCCACCTCGGCCACGAGGGAAAGGATGATCCCGCGCCGGGCTTCGACGGCAGCGAACAGAGCGGCCCTCCCGGCCTCGGTGAGCCGCCGGATGCGGCCCCAGAGATCGATCTCCCAGTTCGCTCCCGCGAATACCTGAAAGGTGTTGAACGGATTGGGATTAGGAGGGGGAATCGGGTTGTTCCGGGAAAGCCTGTCGCGTTCCGCAATGCCGTTATAGGTGATCTGAGGGAAGAAGGCCGAGCGGGTTACCATCAGAACCGCTGCCGCCTGCTCGACGTTCGCGGCGGCAATCTTCACGTTCCTGTTGTTCGCGAGGGCTTCGGCGATGAGCCGGTCCAGGACGGGGTCGCCGAACTGCGTCCACCAGCGCGTATTAACGGTATCCTCGGCGTTCGTCGTCTCGTAGTGAAAGGACGGGGGCGCATCAATCGGAGGGCGTTTGTAGTCCGGCCCCACCATACACCCGGCAAGCGTCACGATGAGGAGAACGACGATCAGCCATAGGCGCATGTTAGTGCCCTCCCTCGACAGAGTGGGCCGCCGGCGTCGGCAGGCTTCCCGGAGGGCGAAGCTCCGGGGGCGGCGTTGCGGGAGACGGAGCCTTCTTTTTTGCGGAGCGCTCGGCGAGTCTCTCAAAGATATAGAAGAAGAGTGGTACGTAGAGCATGGCGAGCGTTGTCTCGCCGAGCATTCCGCCTATGATGCCCGTGCCGATGGAGTGTCGCGCGTTGGCGCCGGCGCCGGTGGCGATCGCCAGCGGAAGCACGCCGAAGATAAAGGCGAGGGAAGTCATGACGATGGGCCGCAGCCGTTCTTCACCGGCCTGTATGGTCGCATCCATGAGCGACAGTCCCTGCTTGCGCAGGTCGACCGCGAAGGCGACCCTCAGGACCGCGTTCTTTGCCCCGAGGCCGATGAGGACCAGGAGGCCGATCTGAAAGTAGACGTCGTTGTCAAGGCCGCGCAGCCAGTTGAAGGTCAGGGCCCCGAGGATGCCAAAGGGCACCGCTGTCAGGACGGAACCGGGCAGGATCCAGGACTCGAACTGGGCGGCCAGCACGAGGAAAACAATGATGATCCCGAATACGAACGCGTTCGCTGAAGTCCCCCCTGATTTCTTTTCCTCGAACGCCATGCCCGACCACGCAAAACCGTACCCGGAGGGGAGAACCTCTCTTGCCACCTCTTCCATCGTCTTGATTGCCGCGCCCGAGCTGTATCCCGGCGCGGCGTTGCCGGTAATCTGGGCCGCGGGGAACCCATTGAAATGTGGCGCCAGGTCAGGGCCGGTCGAGTACCTGGTGGTCACCAGGGCGGCAAGGGGGACCATCTTGCCTTCGATGGATTTCGTATAGAGACTGGTGATGTCGGAAGGCTTCCGGCGGTATGGAGCGTCGGATTGCAGAATAACGTTCCAGACGCGGCTGTACTGGTTGTATTGGCTGACGGCGATGGAGCCGAATTGCGCTTGCAGCGCGCTGTAGACATCGGACACCGGCACGCCCAGCAGCACCGCTTTGGAGCGGTCGACTTCAGCGCGCATTTGTTGCGACGCGGCGCGAAACGTGGTGTTCAGGCCGGCGAGCTCGGGACGTGCGCGGGCCTTAGCCAGGAATTGCTGGATAACGTCGTTCAGGCGCGCCGGGTCGCCGCCGCCCTTGTCCTGAATCCAGAACTCGAAGCCTCCCGTTGTGCCGATGCCGGGTATGGCTGGCGGCGCGATAGGGATGAAAAGTCCCGTTTGGATGGCCCGCGCTTTGCCGGCTACCTCTTGCAACACGGCTTGGGCGTTCTCCTTGCGAGCGGTCTCTTTCGAGCCGTAGCGCTCCTTGAAGTCCTTAAAGGTGACGAAAAAGGTCGACACGTTAGGCTTGTACTGGCCGTCGAGGAGGCTATAGCCGTTGACGACCGTCCGTTCCGCCACCGCCGGGCTCTTCGCGAAAAGCCCGTCGATGCGGCTCGAGGTCTCGACCGTGCGGTTCAGACTGGCGGCGTCGGGCATGATGAGCTGGCCCATCACGTAGCCCTGGTCCTCGTTCGGCACGAAGGCCGTCGGAGTCGTGCGGAAAAGGTGCAGGAGCGCATAGATGAGAAAGGCAAGGAGTATGAAGGCGATGGACATCCGCTTGATCATGAGCACTACCGCATCGCCGAAGCCCAGGGTGAAACGATGGAACCCCCGGTTGAACCAGGCAAAGAAGCGGTTGATCCAGCCGAAGACGCCTCGTTGGGAAGGCGTGGAATGCTTCAGGAGCACCCCGCACATGGCCGGGCTGAGGGTGAGCGCCACAAACCCCGAGATCGTCACGGAGATGACGATGGTGATGGCGAATTGCTTGTAGAGCTGGCCGGTCGTGCCCGGGAGGAATGCGGCCGGAATGAAGACCGACGCCATGACGAGCACGACGGCGATCAGGGCGCCGCTGATCTCCCCCATGGCCCGGATTGTAGCATCCCTGGGAGAGAGGTGATGCGCGGTCATGTTTCGCTCCACGTTCTCCACCACGACAATAGCGTCGTCCACCACCATGCCGATGGCGAGGACAATGCCGAAGAGCGTGAGGAGGTTCAGCGAGAACCCGAGGGCGAGCATGCCGCCGAAGGCGCCGATCAGGGAGACAAAGACGGCGGCGATGCAGATGATGGTCGAACGGAAGTTTTGCAGGAAGAAGTAGACGACCAGGATCACCAGTATGACCGCCTCAATCAACGTGTGGATCACCTCGTCGATGGAGATCCGCACGAAGTCCGTGGTGTCCAGGGCGATGACATACTCGATGCCTTCGGGCATCGTCGACTTCAGGTCCTCCATCACCTTGCGGACCTGTTTGGAAACGTCGAGCCCGTTGGCGCCCGGCTGCTGGTAAACGATAATAGGGGTCGCAGGGAAACCGTTCAGCCTGTTGTCGTCGATGTACTGCCTGCGGCCTACTTCGGCGCGGGCGACGTCCTTTATCCGGACGATGGCGCTGCCGTCGGGGTTCGCGCGCAGGATGATGTTGTCGTAGTCCGAGGGGTTGACAAAGGGGGCTTGCGTCACCACAGGGAACGTCATTTGTACGTTCTTGTCGTTCGGCTGCTGGCCCACCTGGCCTGCCCCGAAGAGTGCATTCTGTTTGGCCACCGCGGTCTCGATTTCGGTCGTCGAGATCGACATGGCCGCCATGCGGTTGGGGTTCATCCATATGCGCATCGCCTGGTCGGGCACGCCGAAGATCTGGGCCTGACCCGCGCCGTTCACGCGCTTGATGGCGTCGAGGATATAGACGTTCGTATAGTTGGTGACATAATCGGGCGTGTACCGGCCGTCCCTGTTGAATACGGAAATGATCATCAGGGGAGTGGCCGATTTTTTCTGCACCGACACTCCATACTGCGCCACGGCGTCGGGGAGCTGGGGCATGGCCAGGTTCACCCGGTTCTGCACCTGCACCTGGGCGATGTCAGGGTTCGTGTCGAGGGTGAAAAAGACCGTTATCGTCATCTGGCCCGTATTGGAGCTCGTAGAGGTCATATAGAGCATATTGTCGACGCCGTTGATCTGGGCCTCGATAGGCGCCGCCACGGAGTCGCCGACGGTCTTCGAGTCTGCGCCGGGATACGTGGTCGTTACCTGGACCTGCACCGGCGTTATCGTCGGGTACATGGCCACCGGCAGAGCCTTCATCGCCACCAGTCCCGCAATCACGACGACGAGCGAGACGACCGTCGCGAAGATGGGCCGTTCTATAAAGAACCTGGAGAACATGGCGCCTTACCTCCCCGCCTCTTGGCCCTTGTCGGGGTCGGCTTTCGCGGTTTTCATTCTTGGGGCAACGCGGGCCGTCGGCGGTTCCTCGGGGCTCGCCTCAGCCCTGACCGTCACCGGCTCGCCGGGCCGGAGCGCCAGGCCGCCGTCGACGACGATCCGGTCGCCGGCCTGAAGGCCGGTGGTCACGAACCAGTCGTTCCCGATCCAGTCGCCCACCGTCACCGGCCGGGGCTCGACTTTACTTTCCTTGTCCACCGCCCACACGAAGTGCCCCTTGGCCCCCTGCTGCACTGCGCGTTGGGGAACGGTAACCGCATTGGGGCGCAGGGCGCCGTGGAGGCGCACGCGGACGAATTGGCCCGGCCGCAGGACGACTTTTGGGTTGGGAAGGGTTGCCCGGAGCAGAAATGTGCCCGTTTGGGAATTGTACTCGGCGTCGGCGAACGTAATGCGGCCCTTCTGGGGGAATATCGACCCATCGCTCAGCACGACCTCCACCTCATAGGCCCCGTTCTTCGGCACGCGGAGCTGCCCCTGCTCCGCCTGACCCCGATACTTGAGCACGTCATTCTCCGACAAGCTGAAGTTGACCCATATGGGATCCGCCTGCACGACGTATGTCAGGAGGCTGTTCTGCGGGTTCACGTAAGCGCCTTCCTGGACGCGGGCGTAGCTCGAAAGTCCGGTCACCGGGGTCTGGATTGTGGTGTAGCCGAGGTTGAGCCGTGCCTGCTCCACGTCGGCCTTCGCCGATTCCACCGCTGCGGCGGCGGCCTGCTCCTGGCCTATCGCATCATCGAGGTCCTTTTGGGAGAGCGCGTCCTGCTCGACAAGGGGCTTCACCCGCGCAAGGTTGGCCCGGGCCGTCCGGAGGCGGGCCTGCTGCTGCCCCAGCGCCCCCTCGGCGGCGTCCAACTGCGCCTGGAAAGGTTTCGGGTCCATCATGAACATGGTTTGGCCTGCTTTGACCGCACTGCCTTCGGAATAGGCGCGTTTATCGAGGAATCCATTGACGCGGGCCCTGATCTCGACTTGATGCGAGCCCTGGGTCTGGCCGACAAACTCGACAACCACGGGGGTATTTCTCGGTTCGATCTTGACAACCGACACCTGCGCCGGCGGACGTTCCTGTCGCGCCGCCTCTTTCTTGCAGCCGCAAAGCGTCACGAGGGCTAATAGGGCCGCCGCTGCAAGCACAGTGAGGCTCCGGAGCGCTCCCGTCGAAAGATGGAGGAATGATTTTGAACGGGTCATATCGAAGTCCTCCTCATATGCGGCTCTGATCCCTTTCATTCTGTTCGAAACCTCTTCGGCGAGTCCCTGTCTCGAGTGCTTCCCGGAAGTGGATTCCCGTTGAAGCGCGGATAGGGAATCGATCATGCGAATCGTTACAACCGACCTATCAATAACAATGCCAGCCTCAACGGGGCAGCCTTCACCGAACCGTCCCCTTTTGCGACAAGGGAAATTTGCCATTGGCATACTCGAAAGCGACAAACGGGTCGCTTCTCGACAGGTCGTAATAGCGTCTAAAGGTCGCCATAACGTCCCCATGGCCCGGCGAAGACGGCGTCAGCAGGCGCGGCCGCCGCCCAGATCCTTCGGCTGTCCCGTTGACGCGATGACGATGCTCCAGAGCATACTCTCGGGATCTATCTTCTTGCGCTCCGAGACTGCCAGGGATATGGGCACGTGGGTGAACTGGTGGTTCCAGAATCCGACGAGCATATCGGTCCGCTCGCTCATCCCGGCGTGGACGGCGCTGTGGCCGAGGAGAAGACAAAAGGCCGAATCGTGGGGGTTCGCCGGCATACTCCTGATCGTGTAGCCGGGATCGATGTATTTCAGCGTAATCTCGACGCCGGCCCGGCGAAAATGCTCCTTGACGGCATCCCTCAGGAAGATGCCTACGTCGGCGTATTTGACGTTGCCGGAAGCATCCTCTTCCGTGGGCTTCTCCATGAGGTCCTGGCCCGCGCCCTCCGCCACGACGACCACCGCATGACCCCGGCGTTCGAGGCGTGCAGTGAGGAGATGGAGAAACCTTTCGAGAGCAAAAGGAACCTCGGGGATGAGGCAAAAGTTCACGTGATTGTCGACAAGGACCGAAAAGGCGGCGATGAACCCGGAGTCCCGTCCCATGAGCTTTACCAGTCCGATGCCGTTGCGCGCCGCCTCCGCCTCGGAATTGGCTGCATAGGTGGCCCGCCGCGCCTCGGCTACCGCTGTCTCGAACCCGAAGGTCGTTTGAACGAAGGAGATGTCGTTGTCGATTGTCTTCGGGATGCCGATGACGCTGAGCGAGAGGCGGCGACGTTTTGCTTCTTCGACGATCTTCCGGGCGCCGCGGAGGGTCCCGTCGCCGCCGATGGTGAAAAGGATGCCGATCTTCAGGTCCTCGAGGGTTTTGACCATCTCTCCGGGGTCCTGGGGTCCGCGGGACGAACCCAGGACCGTGCCGCCCATTTCGTGGATCCGGTTCACCGCATCGGGCGTCAGCTCGACGGGCTTGTGCCCGTGCCTCTGCACGAGGCCCGCGTAGCCGAAGCGGAAGCCGTAAACCTTCCGCACGCCATAGTGATGCCGCAAACTCAGGACGATAGCCCGGATCACATCGTTTACACCGGGACAGAGGCCGCCGCACGTCACGATGCCGCACGCGAGATGCGACGGCTCGAAGAAGATCTTTTTCCTGGGCCCGGCGATCTCCATGCCGGGAGGGTCCAGGCCTCTTTCGATCCACGTTTTCATGTCATCGAGCCGGGTGTGATAGAGGAGACGCTCGTCATCGCGAATGAAGCGAACCTCTGCCATCGGAGAGCAGATGCGGCACTCGCCAAGCTTCGCTATGGTGAAATCGAGGTCCTCCGCCACGTTTGAATCGCTCCTCTTTGCTTTGCCGATAGCAAACCGGCCCGGGCGCGACTAGTTCACCCCTTCAACGCTTTCGATGAGCAGGGCACCGATCGGCTCGGGTATTTCAGTCATCGCTGTCCACTGACTCAGGGATGGCCCCTTTTTGGTCCACGGCTGCGCTGGTCGGAGCTATCTCCCCCAGGGTTCGCAAGAGCGGGGTCATGGACAATCCCTGTACGAAGATGGAAAAGGCCACTACGGCAAAGGTGACCGAGATGATCGCTTCCCGGCCGGGCGCCCAGGGCGGCAGCCCCACTGCCAGCGCAAGCGCCAGCGCGCCGCGCAGGCCTCCCCAGAACAAGATGGCCTGGTGCGCGCCCTTCACGCGCAATTGCGAGCGGCCGAATAACCCGCAACACGGATAGACGGCGACTGCCCGGCCCAGCAGCACGAGCAGAATAGCGACGATCGCCGGCAGCAGGACACTGGCGAAATGCTGGTGGGACTGGTGTATCCCGATGCCGATGAATATCAAAGAATTGGCGAGAAAGCAGAGGTAGTCCCAATACCCTTCAAGCGCCTCTCTCCCACGAGGAGAAATAGTCCCGAGCGGTCCCAGGTTGCCGACAAGAAGCCCGGCTGTCAGAGCGGCGAGGATACCCGAGAAATGAAAGTGCTCTGCGAGAAGAAAAGAACCGTATGCGGCGATCGTGGTAAAGGTGAATTCGACGAGATAGTCCTCCGTTCTGCCCGCAAGCAGCAAAATAACGCCGCTTGCCAACCCCCCGCAGAGCACTCCGCCCCCGACCGTAAGCGCCAGTGTCTTCACGATGCCGCCGATGGTAGGGACGTTGCCTGCGCCGGCGGCGAGTATAACGCCAAAAATGACGGCAGCCGTGCCGTCATTGAAGAGACTTTCCGCTTCGACCAACAGCCGAAGCCTGCCGTGAACTCCTGCTTCCTTGAAGGTGGCTATCACGGAAACGGGATCGGTAGCCGCAATGAGCGCCCCAAAGAGCAGCGCGCCCACCCACCCCCAACCCACAAGATATCGCATCCCCAACGCGGTTATAGCGGCGGACAGACAGACCCCTAGGGTTGCCAACGTCAGGATCACCGGAAGATTCTTTCGCAATTTTTTCCAACGGATCTGAATCGCGGCCTCAAAGATGAGCGGCGGCAGGAAGACGTTGAATATCAGATCTTTCGTAAATGGAATATCGGCGAAAAAGGGCAAAAGAGACAAGACAATTCCGGCGAAGACCAATCCTACCGTATAGGGAACCTTGAGTCGCCGCGCGAGCATGGCCACCACGCTTGCGACAAGGAGCAAGGCCAAAAACCGGTCCAGTCTTACGATGATTTCCAACTCTTTATCCTTCCTCGGCGAACATGAGGCGTAGGCTCCCCATCGACCTCCTTGAAGAGTCCGGTTCCACCGATGAGGTCCTCAGCGGGCGCCCTCCACGGCAGCCTGCTGCTGCCGCGCCTCGGCTTGGCGTGCTTTGGCGCTTTCAGCGAGCATCGACTTTACGGCCCCTGCGATCTCGGCGCCGAGTTTGTCAATTGCGCGGCTCATGGCCGCTACGGTCGCTTCATAGCCGGTCCCCTGTATGGGCTCCGCAAAATTCGACTCGCTACGGATGGCAATGTGACGGCCTTCCTTTCCCAGGACGGTCCACAACGCATTCAGCCAGACGACGTTGCCCGGCATGGCATCGAACCGCGTCAAATGGACCGCGATCCGGTAATCTGCCGGAACGGCGCGCCTTCCCGTCAGCACGAGGACCTCGTTATCCGGAAGTGAGGCCGACAGCTTCTCGGCCAAAACACGGGCTACGTCGTTGTCCAACTCGCCGGCCCACCGGTCGAATTCGGCGAGTTTCAGCTCGTTGTTTTCGTTTCTCGTCACGATCTGAGGCCGGTCGAGGTAATCGGGGATCTCGACCAAAACGATGCCGATGCTTGCAGCAGGAGGACCTGCTGGCGGGGTGCTTTGGACCGGGCCGGGAGAAGGCGCCGGAATTGCCGGGTTGAGGGTGTAGAACCGGGAAGACTTGCTGGCGCAGCCTCCCAGAAGCAGCGGAAGCAGGACAAGCCCGAGCACGGTCGCCTTGGACGGCAAATGTCTTCCCATTGTCTTCTCCTCACTGGCTTTTCTTGCCCATCAGCAGGGCCTCGGGGTGACGCTCCAGGTAATCGCTCATCACGCGCAGGGAGCGCAGCGATTTGCTCATTTCCGCCAGGGCGTTGCCGAGCTCGTATCCCATCGTCGAATTCTCCTGCGTCATTGCGTGCACCGAGGCAAGCGTCTCTTCGGCCTGCGCCAGGGTTTTCCGCGCAGCCTCAAGCGCCGCCCGAACCTGTAAGGGGATCCCCTGATCTCCCGACAGGGAGTCGTTCACTCTTCCCGCGACCTTGTTTATCCCCTCCGACGTGTTCTGCAGGCTGGCGACCAGGGGGCCGATGCGGGCGTCGATCGTCTTCATGACGGCGGTCGCCTGCTTGAGCGCCTGTTTCAGGGATTGCGCGCTGGTCTGCGCCGCCTCCGAGCTTGCCAGTGAATGAATGGCCGTCACCGTGGAATCGAGCTTTGCGAAGAGCTCCTGGATGGGCAATTCCTGCACAGTTTTCGTCAATTGGGCGATCGTGGAGGGCACGGTGGGGACCTCCGGATACCTTTTGTCCAGGCCGACGTATTTTGCGGGTTTGTCGGGAAAGAAATCGACCGCGATGGCGAGTTGGCCCGTCACGAAGCTCATTGTCTGGAGCTGGGCCCTCAGGCCTTTCTCGATAAGGGGCTGGAGGAACTGATTGGCCCGTTTTGGACGCGGACCGAGAACGATTGCCTTTTCAGGCTCCACCTCAACGATGACGGGGATATGAAAGACGAGTTCTCTCGGATCGAACACCAGGCCGATGTCGTCGACAGAGCCGATCTTCACGCCATGGAACATAACGGGAGAGCCCACTTCCAGCCCCTGAACCGATCCATCGAAGTACAACTCGTAGAACTGCTTCTTCGTAAAGAACTTCCCCGAGCCGAAGATGAGCACCGCGACGACCGCGAGAGCGACAGCGCCGAGGACGAAACCGCCGATCATTGTCTTGTTGGCTGCTTTACTCATGCGCATCTCCTCGCGCGTTCTTTCCGGCCGGCCTTAGGGGCCGGCGGTCTCCCCCGGCTTCACTGTTGCGTCAGTCTCCCCGCGGGTGAGAAAGCTGCGAACCGTACGGTTCGCACACTCCTTCAGGAGCTTTTTGGGATCGCCGGCGGCAAGCATGGTTTTCGATTCGGCATCCAGGAAGACGGAGTTGTTGCCGATGGCAAAGATGCTTGCCAGCTCATGGGTCACGATCACGACGGTTGCCCCGAGGCTGTCTCGAAGCTCGAGGATCAACTCGTCCAGAAGATGCGCGCTGATGGGATCGAGGCCTGCGGAAGGCTCGTCGAAGAAGAGTATCTCGGGGTCGAGGGCCATTGCCCGGGCGAGGCCCGCGCGCTTCTTCATGCCGCCGCTGATTTCCGAAGGGTAGTAGCCTTCGAAACCGGCCAGACCGACGAGCGCCAGCTTCAGTGAGACGATTTTCCCGATCAGCGCCGGGTCGAGATTCGCGTATCCCTCGAGCAGCGTGGCGATGTTTTCCGCCAGGGTCATGGAGCTCCACAGGGCGCCGCTCTGGTACAGGATGCCGAAGCGCCTCGTGATTTTCTCCCTCGCTTCCTCGTCGGCGTCCCAGAAACTCACGTCGCCGTACACTACTTTTCCTCCGGCCGGTTTTTGCAGTCCCACAAGGTGCCTCAGGAGCGTGCTCTTCCCGCACCCGCTTCCGCCCATGATGATAAAGATGTCGCCCCGGTTTACCGTAAAGGTAAGATCGCGCTGCAGGACGAAGCTTCCATAGGCCATCGTAAGGTCCTGAACGGTTATGTGAGGCGCCGCCATTTCCGGTTACATCCCCAATATGTCGCACGCCACCGTAATGATCGCCGTCGCAACGATGATGCTCACGATGCTCGTGACCACCGCCGACCTTGTTGCGTCGCCCACTGCGGACGCGCTTCTTCCGCACTGCATGCCCCTCAGGCATCCGGCAATGGCGATGACGATGCCGAAGACAAAGCCGGAGAAAAGGCCGATTCCCAGATTCGTCAGACCTACCGCATGCCTTGTCTGGTTGTAGTACTGCATCACATCGAGATGAAGACCCGTAACCCCCACGACCAGCCCGCCTATCATCCCCATGAAATCGGCGTAAAGGGTGAGAAGGGGCATCATGAGCGCAAGGGCGATCACTCGCGGGAGCACAAGGAAATCGATGGGCGGGATGCCCGCGGTCTTCAGCGCGTCGATCTCCTCATTGACCTGCATCGTGCCGATCTGCGCCGCAAAAGAGGCGCCGGTGCGGCCCGCCATAATGATCCCGGCCATGATGGCGCCCATTGCCCGCACCATGGCGACGCCCACGAGGTCGGCCACATAGATCTGGGCGCCGAAGACCTTGAGCTGAATCGAGCCGACGAAAGCCAGAATGAGGCCGACGAGCAGACTTATCAGAGAGACAATGGGAAGGGCCTGGCTCCCCGATTCCTGTATGGTGAGCCACAGATCGGAGGGACGGAAGCGCGCTTTGCCCGCGAGCATCCGGACGAGGCTCTCGGTTATCTCCCCGAGGAACGTGACTGTGTCGAGAAGGCCGCTCCCGGCGCTTGCCGCTTTATCGCCCAGCCGTGCCAGAAAGGAGAGTCGCGCGGCTTCTCGTCGGGCCCCTTTCGCTTCCGGAACGGCCGAGGCGAGGCGGAGGAGTCTCTGCACGCCTTGCGGGAGGCCCTCTCTTTCAATCCTGATACGCCTTTTCAGGCAAATGTCCGCAACATCGACGAGGAACGTCAAAAGGGCGCTGTCCCAGCCGCCGAGCTTCCCGGCGTCAAAGGCGATCCGGCCGGGCGCCCGTTTTGTGGCGATCTCGCTCTCGACAACGCTGGATGACGGGAGCGGACCGCCCAGCTTCCAGTCGCCGGAAAGCCCCAGGATCATTGCTTCTCCCGCGTGCTGTATGTGCAATTCCGCCACGACGCGCGCCTCTTTTATCCCTGACCGACCTGTATCTTCTCGAGGCGGTCCCCGATCTGCTCCGCGATCTTGTCGATGGCCTTTTCCGAGGCCCCCCATTCAGAAACGACCTTGGGGATATCCATGGCGTTTGGCCCCTCTTTGGCCAGGAACGATGCGATCAGCGCGCCATTTTGGGAGTCCGCGAATTCCCCGCCCACGGTGGCTGTCCCCATGAACGAGCCGTTCTTTCCCATTGCCCCTTTGCCGAGGTTCAAAGCAAGGCCGATAGGAAGCGCATGGCTGATCGTGGAAGCGACGGGTCTCGTCTTCTCCAGGCCGGCAAGAACCAGCTTAAGACGAGCGACGCCGGGCCCCGGCTGGGTTGCGAGCAAATCCTTCTCCTGGAGCACTTTTTCCACCTGGGTGTGGAGATGACTTGCCATCTCCTGCTTTTCCTCATCGGATGCGCCTTTAAACTCGGCGTCCGGGCCCGTGTAGATCTCGACCGGCAGGAGCAACACTTTCTTGTACTGTGCCATGTTGACGTCGGGGTTCCGGTACGTCATTACTTGTGGGTTCCACTGAGCGGCCTGCATTTGCGACGTGTTCGGCACTGCCTCAGTTTGCGTAGGAGTGCTCGAGCACCCCGCCATAAGGGCCGCGCCGAGCAAAAGAACAAAAACCGCTACCAGTTTCGACTTCATGACAGCCTCCTTCTCTTCGGAAATTTGTGGGCTAAGTTGCCCGATGCGACGATGCCCGCCGCCCTTACTCCTTCGCTTCTTCACTTCGTAAGCTTTTGATCAGCTCCATGCCCATAGGTCCCGACACCTCGTGGAAGCGGAGCTCCGGCGTCTTCAGCGCCAGTTCCATCGCGGCCAGAACCCGGAAATACAGGTCCGACCGGATATGCCGGTAGAGTTCCTCCTTCGTCCGCCACTCTTCGATATAGAGAATCTCCCGTTCGTCGCTTCTTGCTTCATAGACGCCGCAGTTGATGCACCCCATCTTCGCGCGCGTCAGGGTTTCAACCGAGGCGAGGATGTCGAGGACAGCTTCCCGTTTCCTCGCCGTCGGCACCAGTTGAAGGAGCGAAATCATCATAGCAAGAGCACTGTGTATCAAGATTGATGCCAGTCGGGGGCTCGAGCATCGATGAAGCCGCATTCTCCTACAGCAGGCGGATATCCGCCCCTGCGGGCAGGATAGGGGAGCAAACGCCGGCGAGCAACAAAGGTCGGAATGACGCCTTAAGGTCGCCATGCCGACCTACTCGACAATGGCGACCGACAGGACAAAGCCGAGAAGCAGCACCGCGACGACAAAAACAGATTGGGCGGTTATTTCGTAGAAACGCGTTATTGTCGCCGCCTTCCTGGAGGCATGGGAAAGGCATCCCGAGGCGAGAAAAAGAACTGCAACTGAGGCCAGCCTGTGGAGGAATGCGTTTTCCGCCCCCTCCAGACGTGCACTGAAACCGATGAGCAGAAAACCTAGGGTCAGCAATCCGCTTAGCAGTATCAGGGAAGCTTGAAAAACACGAGCCGTTGGTTGTCGATCTTGGTCCACTTGCATTTCCCTCCTATCATCTATGCCTGTCCTCGCGGCATCGGCTCGATGCCGCGAGGAAACGAAAGAGCAGTCGATTTTTCGGCAAATGAGCAAAGACAGAAATAATCGGTCCGGAGAAAAGTCGGCGACCCGGCGCGTGGGAGGTCGCGCTTACGCCTTGCGGGTCACGACGCCGAGCTTCTCCCGGCGCGTGGGGATGCTCAGGCTTTCCATCTTTGTATAGAGGGTCGAGGGTTTTAATCCCAGCACTTCGGCTGCGCCGCCTTCTCCTTTGATCCTCCATCGGGTCGTTTCGAGAACTTCCATAATGTGCCGGTACTGCAAGTCTCTCAGGTTGCGTTCGAAGGGGCGCGGATCGGCCGAGGACTGGGGCACGTTCACTTTGAGTTTGTCGCCGGCGCTGATAATGACGGCCTGCTCGATCACGTTCCTCAGCTCCCGGATATTGCCGGGCCATTTGTAGCGGTGAAGGGCTTCCATGGTTTTTCTGTCCACCGTTTGGAACTTCTTCCCCATTTTCATCGAGAATTCCTTGAGAAACGCCATCACGAGCAGCGGGATGTCCTCGGGCCTTTCGCGAAGCGGGGGTACGTGGATGGGGAAGACGTTCAGACGATAGTACAGGTCTTCCCGGAACGCGCCGCTGCGCACGGCCTCAGTCAGGTTGCGGTTGGTGGCGGCAATCACGCGAACGTTGACGCGGATCGTCTGGGGACTGCCGAGCCGCTCAAATTCCCCGTCCTGCAGCACCCTCAGCAGCTTGGCCTGCAGTTCCTGCGGCAAGTCGGCCATCTCATCGAGGAAGAGCGTCGAGCCGTTCGCGATCTCGAACCGCCCGACCTGCCTGGTAAGGGCGCCCGTATAAGCGCCTTTTTCCCTCCCGAAAAGCTCGCTTTCCACCAGCGCGGCCGGCAAAGAGGCGCAATTGACTTTCACCATCGCCCGGTCCCTCTGCTTGCTCAGCCTGTGAATGCACCGGGCAATCAATTCCTTGCCCGTGCCCGTTTCGCCGAGGATGAGGACCGTAGAACCCGTAGGGGCCACCTGTTCCGCCTGTACCAGCACGCGTTTGAGCGCATCGCTTCTGCCGATAATGTTCTCGTGCTCGAAAAAATTCTTGGTTTCCCGACGAAGATATATGTTCTCCCTCTCCAGTTGCTGCCTGAGCTCTTTCAGTTCCAGTTCTCTTCGCTTCCGCTCCAGGCCGTTCACAAAGATCTCTCCCAGGATGCGCAGCCACGGAATGTAATCGTGGTTCCATCCGCGCTCCTCACGAATACTCGCGACGACGGCCAGGTGAGTGATCTCCTCGCCAAGCCGGAGAGGAATAACCAACCTGGATCGAACTCTCATTTGGCCTAAAGCGCGCCGATCTTTCTGTGCGTCGGGAGGAAGCTCATCGAGACGGGCTACGCAGACAATCTCCCCCCGCCTCACGACCCTGTCGTAGTGCCACGGAAAGAGAGCGGCGAGGTTGACATCGGACGGTATCGGCTCGACGCCTTCGGCGTAGGCCGCGTGGATAACCCGAACCGACCCGCCGTCCCGGCGGACCTCCAGCAGGCCGCACCGATCTCCTTTAAAGAAGCGCAAAACCTGCTGCAATGCCTCTTTGATTTCCGCATCGATCCGCTCCCAGGGCAAGTTGATGAACCTCGTGGAGAGGCCGGTGAGCAGTTGTTCGAAGGCTATCCGTTCTTTCAGCTCCCGCGGCTCGCCGGTATCCGTCACGCTCGTGCCCGCGAAGGCGCTTGCCTGGGTTCTCGTGCTCTTGTTGCCGTTCATGTTGCCTGCCCGGTTGTCGCGCAACGGCTGTGCGGGAACATCAACCATCAGGGATCAGATTTGTTCGAGCGAGCTTCTATAGCGGCGCTTCCGGAAAAGAAGATGGTTTCAATCCCTGCAATAAAATCTAGTGCCTATCGCTTCACAAATAAAGTCCCCGCGGTTTCCGGGCGCCAGTGAAAGGTTCCGGCGAGTGGAACCGAGAAACTTCAGCGCATGAGGCTTTACAAGCCCTCGACGAGTGCTTAATCAACCCTATAGACGCATCGGTTTTCGGCCAAGGCCAGGACGCCGGGAATGAGGAATCGCAGAAGAAATCGGATGAGACTGTCCGCAAAGAAGGAGGGTAGAGGGCATGAAAACAGTTCTCGTAATCGTGGCAGCGGCGGCAATATTAGTTGGCATGGCTCTGGCTGCGCCCCTAATGGCTCAGTCGACGGACTACAGCAAGATGTCGACCGACCAGTTGTACCAGATGAAACAGGATCCCGACCACGCGAATGACATGGACCTGCAGTCGGAGTGGATGAAACGGATGGTTAACATGTCGCCGGACGAGTTGAAAAAGTACCGGATCCCGTACACCCACGAGCAAGTCCAGAAGATGTATGAGAACCGCGCCGGCGGCGGGATCCAGGGGCGAACAAACTAGGTACGGATAAGCGGCCTCCGGGAGCCGAACCGATGATAGAAGAGGGCGGGCAGTTTACTTTGCCCGTCTTCTTTTTCTCTCCGATGCGCCTGGGTCTCCAGGGCAAAAAAACGACAAGGCGGTAGGCGCATGCCTTCCCTGGTTCGAATTTATCGCCTGAAGGAATTTATTCGGATCAACGAGACGGGAATTATTGACGTCGAACGCTCAAAGGAGCTCATTCGCCAACTCGCCCTGGTCGCAGCGTTCAGGGCTGATGACAGCATTCTCATCGATATGAGAGACACGACAATCGTGAACGCGAGCATGAGCGGCATGCTTGAGATTGCCGCCGAGTTTGCCCTTTACCAATCAGCCTTTCGGGGAAAAATAGCGAATGTCATACCGGACGACGAAGACAGAATTTCCCTGGCGAGGCGGTTCAAGGATCTCCTGCACCTGGATATCGATCCATCCAGGTATGAGATCTTCACGAGTTTTGAAGATGCAATCGATTGGCTTTCCAAAATAGAGGAGGTTGGCGAGGGAAGCGGCCGAAGCCCAAAGTGACGCATCTGTTCGGAATATTCTTCTCTGCTGTTATGGGAATAGGTTCAAGGTAGACGGATGGTGACGGTCCTATGACCAATCCCCGCACTCCTGATGTCGTCAGGACGACGCTGGCGGTACTCTTTATCGCCCTGCTTCTGATCGCCAGTTTCTGGATAATCCGGCCGTTCCTCACTTCTTTTATATGGTCTGTCATGATCGTTGTGGCCACGTGGCCGGTTTTGCTGTGGTTCCAGGCGCGACTGGGGAACAGCCGTGGGGCTGCCGTGGCGGTGATGTGCGTTCTGATCCTGATGGTGGTCATCGTGCCTGCCCTGTTGGCCGTGCTCACCATAATCGCGAAGGGAGACGACATCGCCCGGGGGATCAGGGCGCTGGCGGACTTAAGATTGCCGCCGCCCCCTGACTGGGTGGCAAAAATTCCGTTGGCAGGTCATAAGATTGCCGACGCGTGGCAGCGCTTCATCGCCCTCAGTCAAGAGGAACTGGCCACGAAACTGGCGCCCTTTGCGCGGACAGGGATACGCTGGTTCGTGAGCCAGGCGGGCAGCGTCGCGATGATGATTGTCCAGTTCCTCCTGATCGTGATCATTTCTGCGATCCTCTACGCCAAGGGTGAGACCGCATCTGCGGGCGTCCGCAGTTTTGCCTTACGCCTTGCCGGAAGACACGGCGAGGAAGCCGCGATCCTTGCGGGCAAAGCGGTCAGGGGCGTGGCTCTTGGGGTCGTCGTCACGGCGATCATACAGTCCTTCATCGCCGGTCTCGGGCTGATCGTGACCGGCGTTCCCTTGCCGGCCCTGCTGACGGCGGTGATGTTCGTGCTTTGTCTGGCTCAGATAGGGCCGGCCCTGGTGATGATTCCCACGGTGATTTGGCTCTACTGGGCGCACGGGGCTTTATGGGGAAGCGTCCTCCTTTTCTTTGCGGTCGTAGCCCAGGCGATCGATAACTTTATCCGGCCCGTTCTCATCAGGAAAGGGGTAGACCTGTCGCTGGTCCTGATCATTCTCGGCGTTATCGGCGGCCTTGTCGGCTTCGGCATCATGGGTCTGTTCATCGGGCCGGTGGTGCTCGCAGTCGCCTACACTCTCCTGAAAGTCTGGGTGACCCGGGACGAAGCCGGGGAAGCAACAGACGATGACGGCACTCGGCGGTGAGGACGCCTATGTCCGGGAGCGCCACGACATTTTTCGCACAAAGGAGGCTCTCATGAAATCGGGAACGGTTGGCGCTCTTCTTTTTCTGCTGGCGTTCACGTTGTCGTCCGA
Source organism: uncultured delta proteobacterium (assembly GCA_963816715.1). Lineage (GTDB taxonomy): Bacteria > Desulfobacterota > Syntrophorhabdia > Syntrophorhabdales > WCHB1-27 > BOG-1155. The sequence goes on along the minus strand of CAWFMJ010000028.1, from coordinate 100,191 downwards.
AGCTCATGCTCAGCAACCTGCCGCCCGTCAAGCGTTTCCGAATTCCCGGCCCGATTACAGCAACTATCTTGTGCTCAAGGGAGGCATTTTCTATCCCCAGGGCGACCTCAAGAACCTGGACACCGGCTTTAATGGGGAACTTGCGTACGGATTTCGCTTGAGCAAGTATGCCGCATTGGAAATAGGCAGCGGTTATTTTGACGCCGGCAGCACGGTTCATCCGTCGTTATCGGGGTCTGGTTCTTCGTTGCAAGGGGACGTCTACGCCATCCCTTTGACCTTCTCGATCAGGGCCATTGCCCCGTTCAGCAGCCAGTTTGAAATGTATGGCCTGGCGGGCGGCGGCGGCTACTACGTCCATTCAAAAGGCACACTCATCGTTGCGGCCGGAAGAGTTTCGGGAAGTGAAGACACGGCGGTTGCGGGGGGCTTCCTTGGCGCCGGGGCAACTTACAATTTCGCAGGAGGGTTCTTTCTTGGTCTCGAAAGCAAGTATCTCTGGACAACCAATACCCACGTGAAAGGGACGGTAGACGGAGTTCGCTTCAATGCTGACGTGAAAATTGAGGGGGTGCAGGGTACGCTGAACCTCGGATTCCGCTTCTGACGAACTCTTGAAGGAGGGCCGGTTTTCGTTCACGACCCGCCCCCCGCTCTGTTCCGTGTTCCTTTTGGCCCCCTGAAAGCCGTTATCTGCCTGGTAACCTTTCGGCTCCCCCACCGAAATCGGCATGACCTGAGTGGAGGCGATAGGGATCTGATCGCCTTTCTTCAGATCCATGATATTCGCGGGCCCGCGGCCTCGACGGTCGCGATATTCCCGCAAGGCCCCTGGAACGGTATTGACGCGGAAGGTTTGGGTGACTATCCTTTATACAGGAAGAGGCGCTTCGCATGAATAAGAGTATCGCCATCGTTATCCTCAGCCTCTTGCTCGCCTTGAGCGTTTTCTCCGGAGGCGTCTGTACCGCTGATGGCGGACACGGAGGCGGCGGCCATTCCGGCGGCGGCGGTTATCACGGAGGCGGCTACCACGGCGGTTATCACGGCGGGTACTATGGCGGTTATCACGGAGGCTGGCACGGAGGCTTTTACGGGGGTTGGTACGGATTCGGCCCGTGGGGCTATCCTTACGCTTACCCTTATTATGGCTACCCCTACCCCAGTCCTTACGCGTATGCGTATCCCGCCTACCCGGCATATCCTGCATACCCGTCGGCGACGCTTCCCGTCCCGAGTCAACCGCAGCAATATTACTGGTACTACTGCCAGGATGCGAAAGCTTACTACCCGTACGTGACGAGCTGCCGCGGCGGGTGGACGCAGGTAGTTCCGACGCCGCCCTCTGAGCAAAAAGAGCACGCCGCACCATAAGCCGTTCATCATTACGAGGATGCTTTCGCCCTTATTGCCAGCGGCCCCTTCATGGCGTCCATGATCGGAAGAGGCGGGAAGCCCGTTTTCCAGCAATTGGGTCATGACGCGACAGTATTTTCGAATAGGGAGAAAGAATTTCCTGTATCCTTCGCACAGATATTCTCGAACTGGGTCCGGTCCTTGGCGAGGTCATACGGTTCCCAAGGCTAGAAAAAGTAGTATGCTGCGACCCTTGCTGAGTAGAAGGCCCCCCAGCCCGCCAGGCCGTTGACCGGAGCGCCGTAGGTGGTCCGGACGTAGCTTCCCTCGATGCCGAGCCGGATCGCGGCGTTCAGGTCGTAGATCACGTTCGCCAGGTATCGGTCTGCTTCGTATACGGCGTCAGGCTGTCCGTTCCGAAGCGTCCGGCTCATGTTCGAGACGGCATGCGCAATCTGGCCGCTGACGGAGAGCCGGTCGGTGATGTAATAAATGAGCTGGGCCCACCCTCCCGAGACGACGGCCGCGTTGAAATCGGTCGGGACGCCGTCCCGGTTATAGGGGCTTGTGCCGAGGGTGATATAGTTGGTCATGTTTTGCCCGGTAAAACCGGCGAAGACAAAGGCCAGGGCGCCGTCCTGCTTGCCCTGCTCTTTCTCGGGGATAATCGGAATGAAGCAGCGCAGCGACAGGGCCCACGCTAAAACGTTCTTATCGTCGAATGAGCTTCCCGGCACGCCGGCCGCATTAAAGGTTATCTGGTCCGGCACGGGAACGCCGGTGGCCCTGTTGTATTCGATTTTCCGGCTTCCGATGAATCCGCCCGCCCCCACCTCAAGCGGCCATTCTCCTATCCTTCCGTACCGCTCTGCCTTCCAGCGCAGTTCTCCCGTGAAATCCGGCCAATTGCTGGTGGTGTTGCTGTTCGCCGTGTTGTTAACCTGTTGGCTGCCGAGGACGTTCGCAGGGCTCGCGATGCCGCCGGTCAGAGAAAACTCCTTCGATAATTGGTGGCTCACGACGATCTGTGGGATCCTGACGCCCCTGTTCCAGGGACCGTCCTCATCGTATTTCAGGATCCACAGATAGGGGAAGATGCCCCAGGGCTGCCAGGTCTGGCCTACCAGGAGGCTGGTCCCCGGCCAGTCGAGCTTCATGTAGGCATGGCGGAGAGTGAATGTGCCGTAGCTCGAATTGGAGTATTGCCCCCTGAAGTCGCCCTCGACAAAGGCCGAGGAACGAGCCGTTCCTACAGCAGGTCCCTTTGCCAGAAAATTAAGCCTCGTCTCTCCGGCCGCCCAGAACTGGTTTCCCGTCTCGTCCAGCGCATTTTCCGCGCCCGGCCCGCTCTTCCTCTGCGCAAGGTCCGCATCGGGCCCGACCTCCTGGCTCGCGTACCCATAATCGAGCTTTACCATCCCTTCCAGGCTGAGGTCCCAGAGGCTTGTCGCGCTTCCTGCGAGCGCGGAAACAGGCAGAAAAGCTGAGGCCGCCATAACGGTTAGGGCAATCACGCGGCATAGCGATCCCACCATGGCCCGCCCCCCTTTGTTCCCTATTGCATGGCACCGGAGAAGCCGTTTACTGCTTGGTTAGCCTTTTGCCTCCTCCACAGAGATCGCCATGGCCTGGGTATAGGTGATGTTGATCTGATCGCCTTTCTTCAGATTCTCGATATTCGCAGGGTCCGCAGCCTTGACCGTCACGACGTTCCCGCGAGGCCCCTGGAGCATGACTTCCGAATTTCCTCGGTCGACGCCCACAACCGTCGCGGTCGTCGTGATTTGCCTGACGGCGCTCCCGCCGGGTTTTTCACCGGGCATCGCCCTTTCGACGCTTCCCGTTGCGGAAGACGTCGGTTGCCCGCCCGGCTTTGCCATCTGGACGAGGAGCGATTCATAATACCTGACCATCACCTGATCGCCCGGTTTTATCTGTTCCAGGTTCCGCACGTTATCTCCCGCGTTGATTTCAAAGGTGTTGCCTTCCGGGCCTTTCAGGGTCACCATGCGATTGGCTTGATCGACCGCTTCGACGGTGGCCCTGGTCGTAAGAAGCGACGACCGCTGCACTTGCTCGACGGCCCATGCCGCGGCAAAACAGGACATCACCAAAACCGCTGCCAGAAAAACTCCCGCTGCCCGCTTCATATGCGTCCTCCTTTCGCTATCTGCCGTTCGCGCGACGACGAACCATCCGGCCGCCGTCTCCATGGCTTGCTTTAACTTGCGAACGCTGTCCATGCCTGTCAAGCTCACCAAGGCCGTCCACAACCATTCCGACCCGCTTTTGCGCATTTTGCCATCCTTCCCATGACGTGGAAGAATGTCCCGGTGCATCGCTTCAACCGGTCAATGGTTCCAACCAAGAGGAAGGCATCGGGTGAGAGAAGGGGAGGCTGGCGACCAAACGAGAACCGCGGCAATTCATGAATTGTTTGGTTCTGTCGGCGTTAAGAGAAATGGGAAGGCAAGGGCGAAAAAGTCCGCCGAGCGTCCCGACGGGCAGCTTTTCTCTGCCTCTCATCGTTCAAGGGGGTACGAGTTTCGTACCCCCTGATCTTTTGGGTCGTCCTGTTTTACTTCGCCGCCGGAGAGTTCCTTACTTTGCCAGCATGATCCTCGCGTCGGCTATCACGCATTGACTGCCCTTGCAGAGGACCGGATTCAAGTCGATCGACTCGATCAATTCCTCCAGCTCCATGACGAGCTGGGAAAAGCGCACCAGCAGGCGGGTAAGCTCGGTCATGTCGATCGGCTCTCCTCCCCGATAGCCTTCGAGCAGGGGATGCGCCTTCAATTGCCTCACCATGGCGAGGACGTCCTTTTCTTGAAGCGGCGCGAGCCGCAGGGCGGTGTCTTTGTAAATCTCAACGGATGTGCCGCCGAGGCCCAGGAGGATCACGGGCCCGAACTGAAGGTCGATGGTCGCTCCGACGATCAGTTCGACGCATCCCGGCATCATTTCCTCGACGAGCATTGCCTCGAAGCCGTCAAGGCGCGCGAACCGCGAGAAAGCCGCGTCGAGTTGCTCGTCGGAGCGGATGTTGACGGCCACGCCGCCCACATCCGACTTGTGGATCACCAGGGGGGAGACGACTTTTGCGACCACCGGATAGCCTATATCGTGCGCCCTTGCCAGCGCTTCTTCCCTGTTCGTCGCCGTCCCAAAACGGGGAACAGGAAGTCCCTCTTCTCTCAGCAGGGTTTTTGCGTCGGGTTCAAGAACCCAGCCGCGCGCTTTTGAAGCCTCAAGACATGTCCGCGTTTCTTGCCTCATCATCGATCCCGCCTCCTCATGGCCTCCGCCATCAAGACCGCTCCTTCCACCGAATGGGCGACCGGAACGCCGTTCAGTTCGAAGCCCTCGGTGAGAATTCGATACTTTTCGACGTGGGGCACGTAGGCGACGAGCATCTTGTCCATCTGTTTGGCGATGAAGCTGAGCCGCGCCCCGAGATCCATGGAAAGGCCCGGCAGGTAGGGCAGGAGGAGGGCAATGACGCAGTCGATCTCGGGCCTCGACCAAAGGTAGGCCGCTGTCGCGGCGAAGTCCTCGTCGGTCGCGCTGCCGGTCAGGTCAAAGGGGTTCTTGAGAGAGGCGATCGCCCGGACCGCCGGCGAGATCTGCGATCTCAGCTCCTCCTGCGCTTCCACGGGGAGGGTCGGCACGGAAAGGCCGAGGTCGGAGCAGAGGTCAACCGCCCGCACCCCGTGTCCGCCGCTGCCGGTGACTATGGCCACATTGCCCTTTATCGGCGCCCGATACACGCTCAGGGACTCGCAGAAGTTGATAAGCTCCGTTTCATTGTTCGCCTCCACCACGCCATACTGGGCAAGGGCCTCGGAAAAGACGCGATAGTCGCCCGCAAGCGATGCCGTGTGGCTCGATACCGCTCTCGTTCCCAGGGGACTCTTGCCGGACTTGAGCGCGATAATTGGTTTCGGGTATTTGGCCGCGGCCTCGAGAAAGGTCCTGCCTTCGCCCCTGCCAAAGCCTTCGATGTAGAAGGCGACGACCCTCGTCCGATCGTCGCGGGCAAAGTAGTCGAGGAGGTTCGGCTCTCTTATCAGGGCCTTGTTCCCTATGCTGACGGCCCGCGAAAGACCTGCCCCTTCCCCCGTCAGCTTGATTATCAAATCGAGGAGGATGCCGCCGCTTTGGCTCACGAGGGCGATATTCCCCGGATTCGGCCTGATCATGCGTTCATTGGCGATGAAGTTGGTATCGACGAAAGGGGGGAGAACATGCCGATGCAGTTGGGTCCCAGAAAGGGGAAGCCGGCTTCCCTGGCGATGGCGGCGATCTCTTCCTGCAGATCGTCCCTGCCGACTTCGGCGAAGCCTCCGGAAATGATGACGCCTGCGCCCACACCCATTTCGATGCACTCCGTCAGGACCTCGCGCACCTGATCGGCGCGGACCACGATGACCGCCAGGTCCACTCTCTCGGGCAGCTCCCGGACGCTGCCATACACGGTCTCTCCCTGCAGTTTCCCTCGGGAAGGATTGACTGCATAGACTTTGAGCCGGTAGTGGAGCCTGTTCTTATTGAAGATCACATTGGCGGGGTGTCTGTCGTTACGGGTAGAAACACCGACGACGACCATGCTTTTCGGTTCGAAGAGCGCTTTGTAGCGCTCGAAGGTCTTCTCGTCCAACCCCTGTCCTCCCATCCATTCTCCTTACGCGTCCTGAATTCCGGCCTCGGGTTCTTGCCCGGCATCGGCCCTTTCAGTATAACCAAACCGGCTTCCTTTCGCAAACCTTGGGGCTGCATCACGACGGATGTCGTGGAGCCGACTTTTTCAGAATTGCTCGAACTCGTCGTCGATCTTATCCGCGGAGACCCCGAGGTTCAGGATTATTCCGGGTTGATTGCCCGTATCTTTTGCCTTGACGCCATGGTTCGCGCCGCTTTTTCCTCCGGCCCCGCGGAATTGTTTGTGCGCTGCTTTCCCGGCGTGTCTGTTCGCAGCGGCATACTCCTCGGCCGTCCTGAAAAAGGCTATGGTTTCCTGCAACTGCTCCGCCTGGCTCGAGAGCTCTTCGGAGGTGGAAGACATCTCTTCCGTTGCCGAGGCGTTCTGCTGGATCACCTGGTCGAGCTGCTGGATCGCCTTATTGATCTGCTCGGCCCCCGAGTTCTGCTCGTTGCTGGAGGCGTTGATCTCGCTGACGAGCTCTGCGGTCTTCTGGATGTCGGGGACGATTTTCGCGAGCATCTCCCCCGCCTTCTCGGCAACGTCGACGCTCGTCGCGGAGAGCCTGTTGATCTCCCCCGCCGCGACCTGGCTTCGCTCCGCAAGCTTTCTCACTTCTGAGGCGACTACCGCGAAGCCTTTGCCGTGCTCTCCTGCCCGGGCCGCTTCTATGGCGGCGTTGAGGGCCAGGAGATTGGTCTGACGGGCGATCTCCTCGATAATGGAGATCTTGCTGGCGATCTCTTTCATGGCGACTACCGTCTCGGTTACCGCTTTGCCTCCTTCTTTGGCGTCCTGGGCGGCTTTCAGCGAGATTTTTTCCGTTTGCTGGGCGTTGTCGGCATTCTGCTTGATGTTCGACGCCATCTGCTCCATGGATGAGGAAACCTCTTCCGCGGAAGCCGCCTGTTCGCTGGCCCCCTGGGACATCTCCTGAGAAGTAGAGCTGAGCTGGTGGCTGCCCGCGGCCACGTTGTCCGCCGCAATCCTCACCTCGCCCACAATAGTGGTCAGTTTCTCTACCATCGTCGCTAGCGTCCTCATTAATTCATCTTTCGACGAACGCTCTTTGACGGCGATTGCCAGATTGCCCTCGGCAATTTCCTTTGCCGTCCTGGTGATCTCGTTCATCGCGTTGATGAGGACGTTGAGGTTGTTCTTGATGGCGTTGAAGTCCCCCTTGTAGCTGTCGGTTATAACGGAGGGAAGCTCTCCCTTGCTGATTTTTTCCACGTATTCAGCCGCCATGTTCAGGGGGCCGACAACCGCGTCGAGGGTCTCGTTCACGCCTTCCATGATCTTTCGGTAGTCGCCCTGGTGCTTCGAGACGTCCGACCGCGCGTCGAGCTTTCCTTCCACGGCCGCTTTGGAAAGGTTATGCGCATCGTTGATAAGGTCCTGGATCGCCTCCATCATGCGTATCACCGAGGGCGCCAGTCGGTCGTTCTCGCAGCGTCTGCCCGTGCCGTTGCCGAGGGCGCGGAGCTTGGGAAGGTAGGCGAGATCGCCGTCCGCTACCTGGTTCAGGACGTCGGTAACGTTGCTTATCTGGCCGGCAACCTGGTTGATGGCTTCGGCGACGTTCTCGTATATCCCCACGTATTTGCTCGAGATCCTTTTCGTATAGTCGTTCATCGCCATTTTCTGCAGGACATCGTTAGCCTCCACGAGGCCGCCCAAGCCGTCGATGCACTGGTTCACGCTGTTCTTGATCTCGTCGAACTCCCCGTTGTAGGTGTCGGCGATTTTTGGCGGGATGTCGCCTTTGCCGATTCTGGACAGGTATTCGGCCGTCATGTGCAGCGGGCCGACGACGGCATCGAGCGTGTTGTTCATGCCTTCCACGATCTTCCGGTAGTCTCCGCGGTGCTTTGCGGCGTCTGCCCGCACCTCGAGCCTGCCTTCCACGGCTGCTCCGGACAGGCTGTGCGCGTCATTGACAAGGTCCTGGATCGCCTCCATCATATGTCTCACGGCAGGCGCCAGCCTGTCGTTCTCGCTACGCTTACCCGTGCCGTTGCCGAGCGCGCGGAGTTCGGAAATCTCATGGAGATCGCCTTTGGCCACATTGCCCAGAACGTCGATGACATGACCGATGCGGTCGATCACCTGGTTTATAGCGCCGCCCACCTGCGCGTATATCCCGACATAGTTCCCAGCGACCTTCTTCGTATAATCGCTCGCGGCCATCCGTTGCAGGGCTTCATTGGCCTCCGCGAGGCCGCCCAGGCCGTCGATGCACTGGTTCAGGCTGTTCTTGATCTCGTCGTACTCCCCACGATAGGCGTCGGTGATCTTTGGCGGGATCTCTCCTTTGCCGATTCTGCCGATATAGTCGGCCGCCATGCGCAAGGGGCCGATGCCGGCCTCGAGGGTGGCATTCATGCCTTCTACGATCTTCCTGAAGTCGCCCTGATGCCTGGCGGCATCGGCGCGGGTGGAAAGCTTGCCGTCGGCAGCCGCGCCGGAGAGCGTATTCGCGTCGGAAACAAGGTTCAGCATGTTGCTTCTCAACAGACCCATCTTCTCGTTCGCGACTCTCGCTTTGCCCGGCAATTCATCCGGGACGCGAGAGAAATCGCCCTCCGCGTAAGAGCCCAGAGCGCCGATAACGGCGAACAAGTTTGCAGCCTGGCCTCTGACGATGTCGTTAAAGGTTGAGACTATCTCCCGGTACTCTCCCTGGAACCTGTCGGCGGGGATGCACCACTCCGTGTTGCCCGTTCTTTGCATATCGCTCATTTTGCGGACTTCTTCCAGCAAAAGCCGACGCATTCTTCCAGTGAACATCATGAAACGTCCTCCTTCCGATCAGTAGTACCTTCCTTTTGTTTGGGCGGCAAAGGCCGCACGATGGTTCCGTGAGGGGCTGTCCGGACGTTTTTGTCGTTCCTCGAGATAACCGTGAGAATCCTGAGAGCGGCCTGTCCGTGACCGGCAAATGAAGCGTGAATATCGTTCGTCAGCATGGTCTTCCGTGGTTCCCAAACGCCTCGCCGAGCCGGCCTTCGCGTGTCGGGAGAGCGATTCGCTGTTGATCTTATCGCACTGTTCCTGGACGCCTTAAGAGAGAAGGGCATCTTTTGTGATGCGGCCCGCGTTCGTCAATTATGTGACGGCTCCCGAACCGTCCGGTTGACGCTCCATTCGCTATTCAACCGGCCATGGGCGGCGCTCTTTTTATCATAGACGGGGATCGAAAGATCAATTCACCCCTCGGCATTCTTTTTGCATCCAACCCGTAGTGAGCGCCGGGGATGAGAAAACCGGCCCGGGGAAACGAGATTGCTTCCCCGAGTAGGCAGGAGGGAGGAGAGGTCGTCAAATGTCGTCAGGACACAAGAGCACAGGGATGAAAAAGCGCGGCCCGGCCTTCGATAAGCGGTCTTCCGGCGCGGTCGTCCCCTTCCTTCTTTTGCTATCGTTCCTTGCGGTTCTTCCCGGGTGTGCCAAGAAGACTCCCCCTCCCTTGCAAGCCGGTGGAGAAACCATGCAGTCGCCTAAAGAAGCAGCGTCGACGCCGGCGGGACCCATGACGGAAGGGAAGGTCCCGGCCAGGGGTTTTTGCCCGAAAGGAATCCACATCCAATACGCTTCCACGGACGATCTCAATCTCTACGAAAACAACGCCCATACGGTGCTGCTCGCGGTCTACCAACTGAGCAGCCTGAATGCATACAATGCTCTTGCCAAAACCCCCGAGGGGCTGCTCCGGCTCCTGCAGGCGGAGCGGTTCGACCCGAGCGTCGTCGGTACGGACCGGTTTTTCGTGGAACCCCATGAAAAGAAGATCCTTGCCATCGACAGGGCGGAGAACGCCCAATACGTTGCCGTGGTTGCCGGCTACTACGATCTGCAGCCCGGCCAGGTCGACCGGGTCTTCGAGATTCCGGTCATCGTCCAGCTCAAAGGCATTTATGGATTCAGGAAGACCTATTCCGGTTTGGGTCAGCTCAATACGATTTTGCTCATGGGAAGCAACTCTATTCAGAAGGTAAGCTAATGACCGTAGCGATGAAGCCCCTTTTCTGGCATCAAGGCCTTTTCCTGCAGCCGCAGCACTTCCAGCAGGAGGACCTTTATGCCCGTTCCCTCCTTTTTCCGTTCCAGACGTTCATTCAGCCCTACTTCTGGGGAGTGTGCGAGATCCGCATACTGGAATCGGCCCTGAAGAACCAGGTGCTGGAGATTACCGGCGCCAGCCTGGTTTTTCGCGACGGCGCCTGGGTAACCTGGCCCGGGAACAGCATGCTCCAGTCGCGCTCTTTTAAGGGATCGTGGGTCGAATCCGACAAGCCCCTGACGGTTTACCTCGGATTGCGAAGATGGGATGGCAGCCAGAGCAATGTGACGGTGCTCGCGCGACCGGAGGACCTTCAGTCGGCCAACAGCCGTTACGTTTCTCCGGCCGACCCGGAAAACGTCGACGATCTCTATCAGCATGGTCCGGAGGCGAAGGTCAAGTACCTTTATCATCTCCTGAGAATCTTTTGGGAGAGCGAGATTGACGATGCCGGGGACTACGATCTGGTTCCCGTCGCCCGGTTGGAATTTGACGGTCACGACACTATCCTCTCCCGGCAGTTCGCGCCGCCGTCATTGACCATATCGTGCTCTGACATTGTTCTTGGCGCGGTCAAAAGCATTCGCGAGCAAGTGGTTTCCCGCTGCCGTCTGCTCGAGGAATACAAACAACCCAAGGGAATGCAGATACAGGAGGGAGACTCGAACGGGCTTACCTACCTTCTGTTCCTGCGGTCCCTGAGCAGATATGCCCCGCTGCTTTATCAGATTACCGAGACCCCCGACATTCATCCCTGGAATGCCTATTCCCTCATCCGTCAACTCGTGGGCGAGCTCTCCACCTTCACCGATCGCATTGATTTTCTCGGGAAACTGAAGGATGAGACGGACCTGCTTCCCGCTTACGATCATGAGGATATCGGGAGATGCTTTACCGACGCCCAGATGCTGGTCGAGGAATTGCTTAGTCAAATCATGATCGGAGCCGAAAACATCATTTATCTGCGTCGTGAGGCGGATTATTTCACCGCCTCGATTTCCGCCGAGACCTTCGACAACCGCAACGCGTTCTATCTCATGTTGCGAACGAGCGGCGACAATGCGGTGGTAGCGGAGATGATCGAACGCAAGGTGAAGGTCAGCAGCGGGGAGAGGATGCCGCTTCTCGTAAAGAGGGCTTTGTCCGGCATGCCGCTCGATCAACTGACTGTTTTGCCGCCCGGGCTCCCGCGGCGGGGCGACTCCTTGTACTTCAAATTGGACCGGGGCAGCGTCGATTGGACGGACATCCAGAAGCATGGAAACATTTGCCTCTACTGGAACGGCGCGCCGGAGGATACAACGGGCGAGATCATTATTATGAGGCGATAGGCAGACGCCCCCGGCAGGGAATGCGATGGCCTGCATCTTCAGGGCGACGCAACAGGTGATTCGATGAGACTGAGCGACTCTTTCATGGAATTGATGAGCTACACTGCCCATCTTTTGCAAGAGTTCAAGATGGGTGAGGCGGAAGATTACGACACGGTGCGCCGTCGATATGACGAGTTGTATCAGCGCGCTCGCGATCAAGGTCGCGCCGAGGAATGCCCGGAGGAAGACTGGCGGGAAGCCTGGTTTGCCGTCTGCGCCTGGATCGATGAGGCGCTTCTCTGCTCGAACTGGCAGGAAAAGGACAAGTGGGAAAGCAGCCAACTCCAGGGGATCTATTTTCAGACAACAAAGGCAGGAGAGGAATTTTTTTCCCATCTGTCCGCCCTTGCCCCGGAAAAAAAAGAAGTTCGCGAGCTGTACCTCTATTGCCTTGCCTTGGGTTTCAAGGGTCGGTTTTTTTCTCCCGAAGATGAAGAAGAGCTTGACGGGATCCGCCAAAGAAATCTTTCGTTGCTTTCCGGCGACTTTGCCGCCGACGATTTGCCGTTTCACGATCTCTCGGAAACGAACGGCCATCTGGTGCTTCGCCGCCGTCCGCCGCTGTCCGGCCATGAGGAGATGCTTTTTCCTCAAGCCTATGACGCGGGCTCCAAAGGAAAAAAGCGGCGAATCTGGTTTCGCGGGCTCTCCTTCTTTCATTTGATTGTCATGGCGGCGTCGCTTTTCTTTCTGATCTCTTTCTTTGTTTCCCTGAAGAACAACCTGGGTCATTTGATCCAGGATTATCTCCTGAAAGCATGAGGCCGATGAGGGTAGGTGGGGAATCATTCGCCGCGGAACCAAGGTAGCGAGGAAATGGCGCCGTGTTAAAGAAAACAGTAAAGATTCTTTTGATCATTCTTGGGGTGGCCGTTCTGGCAGGCCTGATTGCGCTCCCGGTCTACTACCGGGGCTGGCCCTGGTGGATCGGCGCCACGATAATGGCGGGCATCCTGGCCCTCGTCACGGGACTCTTCTTTGTGAAGCGATACTACATGCGGCGTCGGGAGAAGAAGTTCGTTCGCCGCATTGTGGAACTGGACGAAGCGGCCATCAAGAATTCTCCTGTTTACGAAAGACAGCAGCTCGTCGACCTTCAGCAACACTGGAAGGAATCGGTGGAGGTGCTGCACGATTCCTACCTGAGGAAGAAAGGCAATCCCCTTTACGTTTTGCCCTGGTATCTCATCATCGGCGAGTCGGGAGCGGGCAAAACAACCGCCATCAACAACGCCAGGCTCAGCTCGCCGCTCACCGAGATGGGCCGGACGACGCTGACGGAAACGGGCCGAAAGGGGCAGATTGCCGCCACGCGGAATTGTGATTGGTGGTTCTTCAAGGAAGCCATCATTCTCGATTCCGCCGGTCGTTACACGATTCCCGTCGATGAAGCCAGAGACAGGGACGAATGGGAGAGATTCCTCGCCCTTCTCGCGAAGTACCGCAGGCGGGAGCCGCTGAACGGCCTCATTGTTTCCGTCTGCGCCGAGGACCTGAAGGCAGCGAACGCCGACAAGCTGCGGCAGGACGGCCAGAACATCCGCAAACGGATCGACCAGCTCATGCGCGTGGTGGGCGCCAAGTTCCCCGTTTACGTTCTGGTTACCAAAATGGATCTGGTTTATGGCTTCACTGAATTCTTCGACGCCTTGCCCGAAAGCGAACTGTCCCAAGCCATGGGCTGCGTCAATCAATCGTTCAACCCCTACTGGAACGAGTTCCTGAACGGCGCGTGGGAGGAGATAGCGAAGCGCCTGCGCGATTTGCGGTTCACCTTCGTCTCCCGCCGCCAGGCCGGAAGTCCGCCGTCGCTTATGTTCCCGGCCGAATTTGACAACCTGAAGCAGGGCTTGACCCAGTTCTCTCAGGCTGTCTTCGAGGAGAACCCTTACCAGGAGACTCCTCTGTTCCGCGGCCTCTATTTCTCCAGCGCCCTCCAGGTCGGCTCCCCTCAGTCCGATCTCCTCGATTACATTCATTCGGCGATCGGGAGCGAAGAGCCCGAAAGGAAGCACAAGTGCCTGTTCCTGATAGATTTCTTCAAGAATATTCTGCCCGGCGACCGTTCCCTGTTCCGCCCTATCCGGGAATTCGTCCGCTGGCGCCGCGTGACGAACAGCGCCGCCCTCATGGCCTGGCTCCTGATCTGCTTGTTTTTTTGCGGCCTCCTCACCATGTCCTTTGTCGACAACCGCATGGTCGTCAATCGATTTAAAACCGAGTTCCAACGCCTGCCCGCCTGGTCGAACGAGATAGGCGCCGATCTCTATTTCCTCGAGAAATTGAGAATCGAATGCTCCGATATGGAAAGGGCGAACAACTACTGGTTCATTCCCCGCCTCGGACTGACGGAAAGCAGGGAACTCGAGGCGGCCATGAAGAGAAAGTACGTCGACTTGTTTCACGACAACGTCGAGACGCGCTTCGATGCCGAGACCCTCAGCCATGTATCAAGAATCACGGTTAATACCCCTGAGGACGAGGTGGCCCAATACATCACCTTTGCCGTTGCGCGCATCAATGTGCTCAGCGAATACGAAAGAAGCGGCAAAACTTCCCCGGCGGAGGTATTCAAGCGAAGCGCCGCCGATCTCCTCGTCGCTCTTTATCCTACAATGCCGCAGGACATTGCCGCTCTTTATGCCGAAGACTACTACGCCTATCTCGCGTGGAGAGGCGATAAAGAGAATGGGGAGGCCAAGCTGAAGGTCTTTCTCGACGCGCTGCTCGATCTGCAACGCAACACCGTCGACCTGAAATGGCTGGTGAAGAAATGGATTCCCGACGCCCCGTCGGTCACGATCAAGGAATTCTGGGGGACCCCGGTGAGCAGGACCCTGCGGGAGCAAGTCGAAGTTCCGGGCGCCTTTACGAATTCGGGACGGAAGCATATAGAATCCTTCATTGCCATGATTGAGTCGGCGTCGCCTGACAAAAACGTATTCGCGAAGAAAAAGGCCGATTTCTGGAGTTGGTATCAAGAGGAATACCTGAAAAGCTGGTCCGAATTCACCCGTCATTTCGACGACGGGGAGCTTACCCTGAAGACCCCGGGAAGCCGGCGGGATACGGCAGTGCTGATGACTACCGACCACAACCCTTATTTCCGTCTCTTCGAGCGTGTCGCCGACGAAACCGCCTGGATTCGCTCCGATCAGGCGCCGCCCTGGCTCGCTCTGATGACGGAGTTCAACGACGTTCAGAAAATGGCAAGAAAAGAGTCGGAGAAATCCCGGGGAACTTTGCGCGAGAAGATTGCCGGACAGAAGCAGAAAATCACCGAAGAGTTCAAAACCCAAGTGGACCAAAAGAGCCTTGATGCCCTTAACGAAAGGGAAAAGATGCTCAAGGCGTGGCAGGATTACGTGGGTTCCCTGGACAAGGTCACACCGCTGGCCATATCGAAGGAAGTGGGCTTCCGCATGGCCTCCGACTTTTTTACGCTGCCGGCGGAGATGACGCAGCAGAGCAGCTCGATGATCCTCGTTGCTTATGATGATTTTCTCAAAATGAAGAGCATGGTCCAGATGAAGGGAGACGTGTCGGACGTATGGAACATCGTCTCGGGTCCGCTCGATTACCTCCTTCGATTCTGCATAGGAGAGGCGGCGTCCTATCTTCAGTTGCAGTGGGACGGCCAGGTTATCGGGGGCCTCCAGGGCGCTTCAAAAGAAAGAATCCCTCAACTGCTTTTCGATCCCGCGGCCGGCCTTGTCTGGAAATTCCTGAACGGTCCCGCGAAGCCATTCATCGGGAAGAACAAATCGGGATACATCGTCCGGCGGGTCGCCGTCAACGAAGGCGAGGGATCGTACATCCCCTTCACCGCAAATTTCCTTCAATTCCTCAACAGCGGCGCCGAAAGCATAATCAATTATCAACCCGAATATCAGGTGCAGATGGAAACGCTTCCCATCACCACCAACCATCACGTTTCTCCCGACCCTTACGGCGACTCCCTGACGCTCCAATGCACCGACGGCCAGCTCCAGCTCAAGAACTTTAACTATCCCCAGAAAACCGTCTTCAAGTGGAGCCCCGACAAGTGCGCCGATACGAACCTTCAAATTCAATTTCCCGACTTCACCCTCGATAAGGCCTACAAGGGCCGCATGGGTTTTGCCAATTTTCTCGCGGACTTCAAAGACGGCAGCCATACCTTTACGGTCAACGACTTTCCCGAAGCGGGCGCGCAGTTGACTCGCCTCGGCATTTTTTCCGTCACCGTCTCGTATAAGATAAGCGGGAGCAAGCCGATTCTGCAATTACTCAACAGGGCGCCTGCCGAGGTTCCTCAGAACATCGTGGCAATGAACAGTGACTAAGGACAGCGAGGTTTGAGAGGCGCCGCTATGGATTACACGGAACTGGGAAAAAAACCTATCCCCGGCCTGTCGCCGGCAGGGCAGGACGCGAGAAACGATCCCGCGTTTGAGATCGTGACCGCCGAAATTGAGAAGCTGTCGTCTGCGACCCTCACGGGCGGCATCGACTGGAAGAAGGCTGCCGCCGCCGCGGCGACCATTCTCGACGAAAAATCGAAGGACCTCCTGGTCATGGCCTACCTCTGCATCGCCCTCGAGAAATGCGAGGGTTTGGGCGGCCTCGCCAAAGGCATCCATATCCTCCGGGAAGGCGTTGAGACCTTCTGGGAAGATATGTTTCCTGCAAAGAAGCGGATGCGGGGCCGAAAGAACGCCGTCGAGTGGCTGACGGACCGCATTCGCGACGACCTTCCCTCCCTTCAGGCGGAACAGTGGAGCGCCGCCGACCGCGAGCGGTTCCTGGAAGACTTCGACGCCCTCGACCGGTTCCTCTCGGAGAACATGGAAGATGCGCCCATATTGATTCCCCTGGTTAATGAAGTTTCGGCGAAGGTGGCGGCAGAAGAGAAGTCTGCCCCGACCCCCGAAACGCCTCCTCCCGCCCCGTCGGCGCCCGTTTCCGGCCGGCCCTCCGTCCCTGAATTCGGTCCGGCCGACATGGACGCGGAAAAAGCGCTCGACCAGACTTTCGACGTTCTGGGTCGCGTCTCAGTGCTTCTGGGCACGCTCGACCCGCCTCATCCCCTCGCGTTCAGGCTGAACCGCATCGCAGCCTGGATGCAGATAAACGAGTTGCCTCCGGCAACGGGAAGCAAAACGTTGATTCCGGGTCCCGAGAGCCAGATTGTCGTCGCCCTGCAGACCCTCTATCAATCGCGCTACTGGAAGGATCTGCTTCAGACCGCCGAATCTCACGTCAGGCAATTCCTGTTCTGGCTCGATTTGAGCCGCTACGTCGCCGAATCCCTTCAGGGCCTGGGACATCAGGAAGGCGCCGACGTGGTATGCGACGAGACCCTGCTTTACGTGAAGCGGATTTCCGGGATCGAACAACTCTCTTTTGAGGACGGGACGCCCTTTGCGGACGAGACGACGAAGAACTGGCTGAACTCGCTGCAAGAGAAGCAAGGCGACAACGGGGCGGGAAACGGTCTTCCCGGCGCACGCGACATACGGAGCGCCGTTGAAGAGGCGCTGACGCAGGCGCGCAGGTTGATCGGCGATCACAAGACGACGGAGGCCCTGCGTCTTGTCAACGAAGGTTTGTGCCGGCCGTCGTCGGTAAAGGAAAAATTCCTTTGGCAGCAAGGGTTGTGCCGCCTTTTCTTCGAATTGCAACAACCCCGTCTTGCCGTTCCGCAAATGCAGGACATGCTCGCCGTCATCGACGCTCACGGCATCGAGCGATGGGAGCCGGACCTCGCCACGGAGGCCCTGGCCGTCATCGCAACGGGACTGCGCATGCAGCCCGAAATAGACCAGGACCAAGTGGGACGGGTACTCGACCGTCTGGCAAGGCTCGACCCGGTGAGGGCGCTCGATTTCACGTGAGCGTTTATGTCCGACGGCGCGGCTCAAGGAGAAGGTCAGCGAAGGAAAGGAGGATTCCTCTGATTGTACCAGGTGATCGGTTCAGCCAGGGCAGTTGATTTCAGGAAGGCGACCAACTAACGAATAACGGAGGTAAGGCATGGCAAAGGAAGCATCTGTTGCACCAAAAGAACGCGTCAACATAGTGTACCGGCCGGCGACGGGAGATGCGAAAGAGGAAGTTGAGCTGCCCCTGAAGCTCCTCGTCATGGGAGACTTTACCGGGGCTCGGGACGACAGGCCCGTCGAAGACCGCAAGCCGATCAATATCGATAAAGACAACTTCGACGATGTTCTTGCCGCATCGAACGTCAAGATGCAGGCGTCCGTTCCCAACGTGCTGTCGTCGGTCCCCGACGCCCAGATGACGGTAGAGCTCGATTTCAAACGGATCAAGGATTTCGATCCCGATACGATCATTCAGAAGGTTCCCGAGCTGAAGCAACTGATCGAATTGCGGGAAGCCCTGAAGGCGCTGAAAGGTCCCCTGGGGAATGTCCCCGAATTCCGCAAAAAGGTCCAGGACATCGTCAAGGACGAGTCCGCGCGAGACCGGCTCCTCAAAGAGCTGAAGATCGAAGAATAAGGAAGGAGAAGAATATGGGAGATGTTGCAGCGAAAATTCAAGAAGCCGAAAGCCGGGAAGCCGCCGGAGAGGGCTCCCTGATCGACGAGATCATTCAGGCAACGCGGCTGAAACCGACGGATGAAGGCTACAGCATGACCAAACGGGGGCTTCAGGCCTTCCTTGACGAGATGCTGAAGCCGGAGAAGGAAGGCCAGAAGGTCGTGCCGTCCATGGTCGACCAGATGATCGCCAATCTCGACGAAAAGCTGTCCGGTCAGGTGGATATGATCCTCCACAACGAACAGTTCCAGAAGCTGGAGTCCGCGTGGCGCTCGATGAAATTCCTCGTGGACAAGACCAATTTCCGCGAGAACATCAAGATCGAGATGGTCAACGTTAGCAAACAGGACCTGCTCGACGATTTCGAGGATGCGCCGGAAATCACGAAGTCGGGTCTCTACAAAACCGCCTACACGGCCGAATACGGACAGTTCGGCGGCAAACCCTACGGCATGATGGTGGGCGACTTTGAGTTCGGCCCCAATCCCCAGGACATCAAGCTTCTTCAGTCCCTCGCCAGCGTTGCCACCATGGCCCATGCGCCCTTCATTGCGGCGGCCGGACCGGGATTTTTCGGTTTGGATGATTTTTCGGGTCTGCCGAATCTGAAGGACCTCAAATCAATATTCGAAATGCCCCAGTACATAAAATGGCAGAGTTTCCGTGAGTCCGAGGATTCCCGAAATATCGGGCTGGCCCTGCCCCATTTTCTCCTGAGGCTTCCTTTCGGACCCGATACGGTGCCGGCCAAAGGCTTTAACTACAAGGAGAATGTTTCCGGAGGGAATAAAGATTTCCTCTGGGGCAACGCCGCCTTCGCCTTCGCTTCCCGGGTCAGCGACAGCTTCGCCCAGTACCGTTGGTGCGCCAATATTATCGGTCCCCAGGGCGGCGGGGCCGTGGAAGACCTGCCCGTCTACCAGTATGAGGCCATGGGCGAGCTGCAGTCGAAGATACCCACGGAGATCCTCATCTCGGAGCGGCGTGAGTTCGAGCTGGCGGAGGAAGGCTTTATCGGCCTCACCATGAGAAAAGGCAGCGACAACGCAGCCTTCTTCTCGGCCAACTCGGTTCAGAAGCCGAAAGTTTTTCCCAATACGCCGGAAGGGAAGCAGGCGGAGACGAACTACAAGCTGGGAACGCAGCTCCCCTACACCTTCGTCATCAGCCGCCTGGCGCATTACCTGAAGGTCATCCAGCGGGAGAACATCGGCACCTGGAAGGAAAGAGGCGATCTGGAAACGGAGCTGAACAACTGGATCCGCCAGTACATTGCCGATCAGGATTCCGTTTCGCCCGGCGTGAGGAGCCGCCGCCCCTTGAGGAAAGCGGAGATCATAGTGAGCGACGTGGAAGGCGATCCCGGTTGGTATCGGGTGGGCCTGACCGTGCAGCCCCATTTCAAATACATGGGCGCCTCGTTCACTCTGTCCCTGGCTGGCAAGCTGGACAAGAAGTAAGGCGCAGCGCGAGTCTCTGTAGATTATAAGGATCAACGAAAGGAGAACGAACCATGGCAATGACAGTGTACATGAAAGTAAAGGGGAAGAACCAGGGCGACATCGACGGCGATTGCACCCAACAGGGCCGGGAGAAGACGATCATCTGCTACGAGATGGACCACCTCGTCGAGATTCCCCGGGACACCCACACGGGACTGCCCACGGGCCAGAGAATCCATAAACCTATCACCATGACGACCCATATGGGCAAACACACGCCGAAGCTGTTTCAGGCGTGCTGCACGGGAGAGCACTGCGACGTGGAGATGACCTTCTTCCGGATCAGCGAAAAAGGGCTGGAGGAGAAGTATTTCACTATTAAGCTGAAAGAGGCCATCATCGTCAACTCCCGCGAGTTCTTCCCCTATACCTTCGTTGAGGAGAACAAGGCCTTCAAACATATGCAGGAGATTTCCTTCACCTACGAAGACATCATCTGGACCTATACAGTCGACGGCATCGAGGCGGAGGATAACTGGAAGGCGCCCAAGGCGTAGACGACGGCGTCAATAGACGGGATTGCCGGGCGGGTCCTTGCGAGGACTCGCCCGGGCTTTGCCCGAATGATAAGGATTGTGAGTTCATGATAGCAGAAACGCTTCTCGAGAGGCTCAGACGGCTGGAAAAAAGCACGGTTTCCCGCGGAACACAGGACCTGTCGCTCGGCGTCCGCTCGGTAATGAAGCATCTCGAGAAAATGTTGAACACCCGTCAGGGAAGCGCGCCCATCGCGGACGATTACGGCATGCCCGACATGACGAATTTCCCCGGAGAAGACCTCACGGCGGCCGCCGACGAGTTGCAGGAAATCATCAAGAAAGTCATTCACAAGTATGAGCCGCGCCTGGAAAAGGTGCATATTCTCTTCGAGCCGAGGCCCGGAGAGACGTCCTTGTTGCGATTCAAACTGGAAGGGAGCACGACGGACGACCGCAGCGGCAGCCTTCCCGTGGTGCTCGAAACGGTGATCACCGCCGACGGGGCGGTCAGAGTAGAAGAATAGGTGAACAGCGCGCATGTTTAACAAGTTCTACGAGCAGGAACTTCAGAACCTCCGCCAACTGGCGGTGGAGTTCTCCAAGGCGCACCCGGCCACGGCGCCCATGCTGAGCGGCCCTACCGCAGACCCGGACGCGGAGCGGCTTCTCGAAGGGGTCGCCTTTCTGACGGGGCTGCTCCACCAAAAGACGCGGGATGATTTTCCGGAAGTCATTCATGCCCTGTTGAACGTTATTTTCCCCCATTACCTCAGGCCCATCCCGTCCACGTCTATCGTCGTCTTCTACCCAAAGGACAATTTGCCCGAAACAACGGCGGTGAAAAAGGGGACTTCCCTTGCGTCGGTCCCTGTGGACGGCACGCCCTGCCTGTTTCGAACAGCCTTCGACATAGACGTCCATCCCCTGCGTCTCGCCGCGGTGGAGCTGACGCAAACGGGACAGTCGAGCCGCATCCGCCTTCAAATGGAGTTGACCGGGCCCGACCTCTCCCGGTGGCGTCCGAAGCGTCTCGGCTTCTTCCTGGGCGGAAGCCATACGGAAGCAACGGACCTATTCATGCTCCTTGCCCACTACCTCGACAGGATCGTCCTGACCCCAGCGGACGGGGGGCAATCCTGTACGCTGCCTGCCTCGGCCCTCACGCTTTCCGGCTTCGATATGAAGAACAACCTGCTCTCCTATCCGACCCAAGCCTTTGCAGGGTACCGGATTCTCCATGAGTATTTCGTTCTTCCGCGCAAGTTTACCTTTTTTGAGCTTCACGGTTGGGACGAGTGGATTGACCGGGGGAAGGGGAAGCAGTTCGACATTATTTTCGAGCTGCGGCAGGCGCCGGTTGCGCCGCCCAAGGTCACGAGAGACCACTTTATCCTCAACGCCACCCCGGTGGTCAACCTGTTCCCGCACGAGGCAGACCCCTTCGTATTCGACCACCGCCTCGAAAAAATACGCGTTCAGCCGGCCGGGAAGAACTCCCGTCACTATCAGGTTTTCAGCGTCGACAGCGTTACGGGCTATGCGCAGGGCTCAGTGGCCCAAAAGCAGTATGCGCCCCTGGAGCTCTTCCAGCACCAGAACGGCCGATCGGCCGCCTACGAGGTGAGCTACGCCCGGTCGCCTATCACTGATGCCCCTGAAGTTCACGTTTCCTTTGCCTATCCTGCCGACGGCGCCGAGCCGGTGAAAGAGACCCTTTCCATCGATCTGACCTGCACGAACGGGGAGTTGCCCGAACGGCTGCAGCTCGGGGACATCTCTGTTCCGACGTCCGACTCGCCGGGACTTCTCACCTTCAAGAACGTCCTGCCGCCGACGTCGTCAATCGACCCCCCTCTCGGCAACAATGCGGCCTGGCGCTTTCTCGCCCATCTTTCCCTGAACTACCTGCCTCTGGCAAATGTGGAAAACCTGCGCGAGCTTTTGCAGCTCTACCTGTTCCCGGAAGCCAGGGATAAGACCAAGGTGGCCGCAAACATCAAGCGCATCGAGGGAATCACCGGTTTTCAGACTGCCCCTGCCGATCGGTTAGTCCGCGGCATGGTGCTCAGGGGGCAAGAGCTTACTCTGTCAGCCCGGCAGGACCACTTTGCCGGGCTGGGAGACTTGTACCTGTTCGGCGCCGTCATGGATGCCTTTCTTGGCGTCTACAGCAGCATCAACACCTTTACGAAGTTTGAGCTCAAAGAACAACTTTCGGGAGAATCATTCTCATGGCCGGCGAAGCTGGGAGACAGACCGCTCATCTGAAAGAACAACTCCTGAAAGAGGGGAACCGTTTCTCCTTCATTCAGGTTGTTCGTTTCTTACTCTATTTGTTGGGCCGTGAAGACGGCTCGGGCAAGGATGCCGACGACCTCCTGAGGCGCATCAGGACCCGGCCGGAGCTTTCCCTCTCTTTTCCCGAGGCGGACGTAATGTCGGTCAGCCAGCTTCCCGACTCGCCGACCCGCTTCTCGATTACCGCCACGTTCCTGGGGCTCTACGGCGCCGGCTCGCCGCTTCCGACGTTCTATACCGAGGACCTGCTCCAGGAGCAGGTCCAGGACGGCTCGGTCAGCCGGGATTTTGTGGACATTATCAATTCCCGGCTCTATTCCCTCTACTTTGCGGTATGGCGCCACTATCGGCTCTTCTATGAGATAGGGGAGTCAAAGGACCGGGAAACACTCCACCGGCTCTATTGCCTCCTCGGCTTTGAAGGACCCATCCTCCGGGAGGGCCTTGACGACGCCTACGGGCTTCTTCGGTACGCGGGCCTGTTCAACCAGTTTCCGCGGTCGGCGGAGGGGCTGCGCGCCCTCCTGTCCGACTGCCTCGGCGCGCCGGTCGAGATCGAACAGGCGGTCGAGCGCCTGGCGTCGATTTCCAAAAGCCAGCGTTGTTTCCTCGGCACGCATGGGAACATTCTGGGACGCACCGCCTATTTGGGCAGCGAAATCGCCGACCGGATGGGGAAATTTCGCGTCCATATCGGCCCTTTGCCGGCGGACTCCTTTGAAAGGCTCCTGCCGGACAAGCCGCTTTACAAGAAAATGTGCAACCTTATCCGCTGCTACACAGACCAACCCCTCATCTGGGACGCCGATATTCTCCTTGACCGGGCGGACCTTGACGTGGCGCGCCTGGGAACGGGTTCGTGGTCGCAGCTCGGCTTCAACACGTGGATTTATTCAGGATCGGCGCCGGAGGATGCAGCATGCGGGCTGCGGTGCGGCGCATGACGAGAAAGGGGGCGGTCCACGGCGACTGCCCATGAAAGGCTAGGAGGAGAGAATCACCCATGGTTAACGTCGATATCAGGTCCCTCTTGCAGCATCTGAACACCCTCTGCGCGACAGCCCTGCAAAACGCTGCCGGCCTGTGCGTCTCCCGGACGCACTACGAGATCACCGTGGAGCACCTTATCGTGAAGCTCATGGAAGAGCCCCGCTCCGACTGGCCCCTGGTTTTCCCGCGCTTCGGCCTCGAGGTCGGGCAGGTCCAGAAGGCCCTGGAGCAGACCCTGGAAGACTACAAAACGGGAAATGCGGCCAAGCCCGTCTTTTCTCCCCAACTCCTCGACCTGGTCCAGGATGCCTGGCTCATCGCCTCCATCGACCTGGAGGAGCGGAAAGTGCGTTCCGGCGCCATCCTCCTCGCCTTCCTCGCCAAACCGGCCCTTTTCGCCTCGGGACGCTACGCCGAGCTGATCAAGGGCATCGGCCGGGAAGCCCTGACGAAAGAGTTCTATGCCTTGACGAGGCCCTCGATCGAGACGACGCAGGCCGCCGCAAGCGGCAGCAGCTCGGGCGAGCCCGTCAGGGCAGGGGGCGACGGTTCTTTCCTGAGCCGCTTCTGCATGGACTTCACGGAACGGGCGGCCGCTGGCGATATCGACCCCGTCTTCGGGAGGGACAATGAGATCCGTCAGATGGTCGACATCCTGGCCCGGCGGCGGAAGAACAACCCCATCTGCGTGGGAGAGCCCGGTGTGGGGAAAACGGCCGTGGTCGAGGGCATGGCCCTGCGCATCGTCGAGGGCGATGTTCCCGACATGCTCAAAGGCGTCGCCCTTTTGGGGCTCGACATGGGAGCCCTGGAAGCCGGGGCGGGCATGAAAGGGGAGTTCGAGAACCGTCTCAAGGGCGTCATCAACGAGATCAAGGCGTCGGAGAAGCCCATCATTCTCTTCATCGACGAGGCCCACACCCTCGTCGGGGCGGGAGGCGCGGGCGGAGGCGGCGACGCGGCCAACCTCCTGAAGCCGGCCCTTGCCCGTGGGGAACTGCGGACCATCGCCGCCACGACGTGGAGCGAGTACAAAAAGTACTTCGAAAAAGACCCGGCCCTTGCGCGTCGTTTCCAGCTCGTCAAGCTCGAAGAGCCGAGCGTCGAGACGACGATCCTCATGCTCAGGGGCTTGAAAGCGAGTTACGAGAAGGCCCACAAAGTCGTCGTCAGGGACGACGCCGTCGAGGCGGCAGCGGAGTTTTCCAACCGCTACATTACGGGCCGCTTCCTTCCCGACAAGGCGATCGACCTCATGGATACGAGCTGCGCCCGGGTCAAGGTCAACCTGACGGGCAAGCCTGCCGCGCTGGAAGGCAAAGAGCGCGCGGTCCAGGCTCTCGACCGGGAGATCGCCGCCTCCGACAGGGACCGGACCAACGGCGCCGCCATCGACGAAACGAAATACGCGGCAACGGTGGAGAAAAGAAAAACGATCGACGACGAAGGCGATGCCCTGCGCGAGCGCTGGCAGAAAGAGAAAGAAGCGGCGGCGCTGGTTGTCACCCTCAGGGAGCAGATCAACGCACTGGCAGAAGAAGATAAGGAAAAGAAGGGCGAATTGTTGACGCAGCTAGCGGAGGCAGACGAGGCCCTGAAGGCCCTTCAGGGGGACGATCCCCTGATCCGGATCGAGGTGGACCCCGACGCCGTGGCTCAGGTCGTCTCCGACTGGACGGGCATTCCGTTGGGGAAGATGCTCAAGGACGAAGCGGAGACGATCATCCGCCTGGAAGAGCGGTTGCAAGAGCGGATCAAGGGGCAGGACGCGGCCATGTCCGCATTGGCGGAAGTCATCAGGGCGGCCAAATCGGGCATCAAGAACCCTACCCAGCCCCTCGGCGTTTTTCTCTTCGCAGGCCCGAGCGGCACGGGGAAGACGGAGACCGGTTTGGCGCTGGCTGACCTTTTGTTTGGCAGCGAAAAGAATATCGTCACCATCAACATGAGCGAATTCCAGGAGCGGCATACGGTGAGCCGCCTCATCGGCTCGCCTCCCGGCTACGTCGGCTATGGCGAAGGGGGCATGCTCACCGAGGCGGTCCGGCAGCGGCCTTATTCGGTGGTCCTCCTCGACGAGTCGGAAAAGGCGCACATCGATGTGATGAACCTCTTCTACCAGATCTTCGACAAGGGCATCGCCAACGACGGCGAGGGCAAGGAGATCAACTTCCGGAACACGATCATCATCCTCACGAGCAACCTCGCTTCCGACGTCATCCAGGAGATGACGGCCGGCCCCGATCCGGTCCCTGTCGACGCAGTCCTCGGCGCGGTGCGGCCCATCCTCTCCGCCCATTTCAAGCCGGCCCTCCTCGCCAGGATGACGGTCATCCCTTACCGCAGCCTCAACGCCGAGGCAATGCGTCTCATCGTCACGCTCAAACTGGACAAGATCAAGAAGAGCCTCATGGAGAACAACAAGATGGCCATGACCTACACGGAGGCGGTGGTTGACGCCATCACGGCCCGGTGCACGGAAGTGGAAACGGGGGCGAGGAACATCGAGTACATCCTGAACGGGAATGTTCTGCCGCGCCTCTCGGAGACGATCCTCCTCCACATGAGCGAGGGCGGCATGCCGGCGCGGGTTGTTCTCGACGTCGACGCAGACGGCGCCTTCGCCTTCGACTTCAGTGACTGATGTGAGGAAACGAGGCACGCATGGGCAACAATGAAGAACTGAAATTCGGCTTTGTCTCCAACGCCCTCAAGGAGGATGCCTTGAGCGTCGTCTCCTTCGAGGGTTCGGAAGGGATCTCGCAGACCTATGTCTTCGAGATACTTCTGGTCTCGGACAATCTGGAGGTCGATCTGGAAAAGGTCCTCCAGAACCCGGCCCGGCTGGTCATTCGCCGGCAGGGGCAAAAGGATGCGACGTATCACGGCATCCTCGCGTCGTTCGAGCAGCAGGGGGCGGTCGACGGCAAAGGGCTCTACCGGGCCCGCATGACGCCGAAGCTCTGGTGGCTCTCCATCACCCGCCACAACCAGATATTTCTCGACAAGAACGTTCAGGAGATCGTCGAAGCCTGTCTGAAGGACGGCGGCCTCACGGACCAGGACTACGAGTTTCGCCTGCAGGGCAGCTACCCTTCCAACGAGTATGTCTGCCAATACAACGAATCTCACTTCGATTTTATCTCCCGCTGGATCGAGCGGGAGGGCATTTACTATTTCTTCGACCAGACGGGAAGCGCGGAGAAGATCGTCTTTACCGACACCCAGATTGCCCATGTCGACCTTCCGCTCGGGCAGACCCTTCGCTACAGCCCGCCCTCCGGTCTGGAAACGGGCCGCAAAACGGAGATAATCCAGAGTCTCGGCTGCCGGCGGCGGATGACGCCCGCCGACGTCTATCTGAAGGACTACAACTACCGGAAGCCTTCCCTCGATCTGACGGGAAGCGCAACGGTCTCGCAAAACGGCAGGGGCAGGGTCTACACGTACAACGAGCATTTCCGCACGCCCGAAGAGGGGAACAGGCTCGCCAAGATCCGCGCCCAAGCCCTCGCCTGCCGTCAGGAAGAATACCGGGGAGAAAGCACGGTCCCCTTCATGCTGCCCGGCTTCACCTTTAGTCTGGAAAACCACTACCGGGACAACTACAACCAGAAATACCTCTGTGTGGAAGTTCGCCACGAGGGGAGCCAGGCCATGTACGGGCTGGCGGGTTTGACCGCGGGAGAGGGCAAGGATGACGCCGCCCCCGCCTACCGGAACAGTTTCACGGCGATCAAGGCCTCGGTGCAGTTCCGGCCGGAGCAGAAGACGGACAGGCCTTCCATCTCGGGGAGCCTCATGGCGAAGATCGACGCGGCCGGTTCCGGCCAGACGGCGGAGCTCGACGACCAGGGGCGCTACAAGGTGATCCTGCCCTTCGATCTCTCCGGCCGCCAGGACGGCAAGGCATCATGCTGGGTGCGCATGGCGCAGCCCTACGCGGGAGGCAACCACGGCATGCATTTCCCCCTCCACAAGGGCACGGAGGTCATGCTCACGTTCCTCGACGGCGACCCGGACCGGCCCTTCATTGCGGCGGCCGTGCCCAACCCGGAAACGCCGAGCCCGGTCAACGCCGACAACCAGTCCACGTCGGTCATCCAGACGGCGGGCCAGAATCAGATCGTCATGGGGGACCAGCCGGGGAGCGAATACGTCCATATCGCCTCGCCGAACGGGAAGAGCTTCATCCGCATCGGTTCGAAATAGGGAAGCGCAGGGAGCTTCTGACGGGCAAGGAGGAGAGGAATGAGCGAAGAATACAAGGACGGAGTCACCTTTCACACCGAAGGCAACCTGAGCGTGACGGCAGCAGCGGAGAATTCGATCATTCTCGGGGAATCCACCGATCTCGTTCTGGGGGCGTCGATCGAGGCCGTCCTTGGCGCGGCCGCCGATTTCTGCCTCGGTGGGAGTTTTGAGGGCGTTGCCGCTCTCTGCCAGGAAATTTCGGTTGCACGATGGGACAAAGAGAACATCCACACGGAAGTGCAGGGGCTCAAGACCCAGATCGCGGAGGCGACAGCCCAGTTTACCACGGAAAAGCTCCAGGCCCTCGGGGACAAGATCGAGGGCATCAACACTTCCGCAAAGTATGCCGTGAGAGACACGAAGGTCCTCGCAACGGACACCAAGGCAATAGCGGACAAGGTGGAGCTCTGCGCGACGAAAGACGAGGTGACTGCCGCAAAGAACAAGGCCGTCGGGGATGCGACCAAGGCAATTGCCTCCAAGACGACGGCCATGGGCGCAAAGTTGGACGTCATCGGAAACAAGGCCAAGATGGCGGCCGACCAGGTGCAGGTCCTGGGCGCCGAGGTGTTAATTGCCGCTGATCAGACCAGGAGTATCGCCGCCGCGACGAACTGCGCCGCCGAGGAAACAAAGCTGACGACCCTCATGACCATGATCTGAAACCGGCGGCCCGCACGGGCAGTGCAAAGGAGAAAAAGAATGTCAGACGGAACGGGCGAAGACGGGTTTTCATGGTCGACGGAAGCGAACATCGAGACCGTGGGGGGCGCGCGGAACTCGGTCATTCTCGGTGAATCGGCCCAACTCGTCGTCGGGCTGGCCGTGGGCGCCACGGTGGGGGCCGGCGTGGTGGCCTACGCGGGAGAGCGCTGTGAACGGGTTGAGGGCGTGTATGCGGTCCTGAGGACCGCACACGGCAATTACGGCGGCATCCATTCACAGATACGCGCCATCGACGCCCAGATAGAGGGGGCCAAAACCCAAATCGACGACGCATGGCTCGAGGCCGCGACGACGAAAGTCCAGGCTGCCCGCGACGACGTCAATCTCACCAACAAAAAGGTGGCGGCGCGGTCATGGGAAGTTCAGGATTTGGGTATCGACACCGATGCATGCGCCACGAAAGCGGAACTGGCGACCGCGAAAAGCGATGCCGCGGCCGCCGCGACCACGGCCATCGGCCAACAGACGGAGGCTCTCGGCGAGCAAATAAAAGCCCTCGGCGAGCAAACCACCGCGGCCGCGAGCAAGGTGAAAGTGCTTGCGTCGCAGGTCAAAACCGCCGCCGCTCAGACCAAGAATATCGCGGCCAGCACAAATTGCCATGCGGAAGAAACGACGTTGGCGGCCCTCGTCAGCTATATGTGAGTCGAAAGACCGGAGCCATCACGACGCGCGGGCCGGTTTGACGAGGTCAAGGAGCTCAAAGGATGGCGCAGAATAACGAGAACAGCGAAGACGGCGAAAACAATGGGAATTACGGCATTACCTGGAACACGGAATACAATCTCGACATCACGGGGGCGGCGCAAAATACGATCATTATGGGTGAATCATCGGAGCTTGTCGCCGGGGCATCGGGCACTGCCGAAGTCGGGGGATCCGTGGATGTGTTTCTTCTTGAGCTGCTGGAGATCACCCTGGGTTTCCGCCAGGTGTTGTCGAACGACTGCAAGTTTAACTTCAGCACCGAGGAACACGAAGTGAAAGAGCTCAAAGAAAAGGTCGCCGCCAAACTCAACGAGATCGTTATTGGGGCGAAGATGAAGGCCGTGGACGCGGAGGTCAAGGCCGCCGAAGGGAACGTAAAAGTCGCCGCCGACGCATGGAAGGCGCACGACCAGCATTATAACGCGGTGGTGGAGAAATCGAAACTCTGCGCCACAAAAAACGAAGTGGACGGCGCGAAGCAGCAGGTCGCGGCCGAGGTGAACAGGGCGCTTGCCGAACAGACCGAGACCCTTGGCGACAAGGCGTTGGTGGTGGGGCAGGATACGCAGAACGTCGCGGCAAAAACGCAAACCCTCGCGTCCCACGTGAAGACGGCCCTCGAGCAGACCAAGAACATCGCGGCGGCGACGCACCTGGTCGCCGAAGAAACGACGCTGTCGGCCGTCATCAACAAGCTTTAGGACGCAGGATAGGGCGACGGGAGGCCGACGGAGCGGGACCGCGGTGCAACAGGCAAGGAAACGATGAAAGTCTACAAGAAAAAAGAGCACTCCCTGTTCCCGAGACCTTTTGGGGTTCAAGGCAAACTTTACCTGGCCCTTACGGTCTTCATTTACTTCGACCTCGCTGCACCCGACGACCCCCTCGGCGAGCAAGAGTTGTGGAAGACCATACCCGACCAGTTGAAGCCCGTGCCCGTCCTCGATGTGGGCATGCCCAAACCTCGGGGAGAGGCACTCGTCACAGGGTCCTGCTTCTCCCCGCGCGGCACGCGGCGGACGGTTTCCACGGTTTCCTTCCGGGTCGGCGGCCTCGGTAAGGAACTGGCCGTCTTCGGCGACCGCTTCTGGAAGCGGAATGGGGGCGTCGTGAGCGTCATTTCCGATCCCGTTTCTTTTTCCGAGATGCCCGTCGCCTGGCGCAACGCCTTCGGCGGACCCGATTTCCCGGCCAACCCCATCGGCAAGGGCATGGTGCCCGTAATGGGGGGCGACGGCCAGACACTCACGCCGCTTCCGAACATCGAATGCAGGCGCTCGATCATCGGCGCCATTTCCGACAGGCCCGAACCCGCCGGGTTCGGCGTCCTCGACATGATGAACCCGGTGCGGCAGAAAAAGACCGGCACCTACGACGACAAGTGGCTGAAAGAACGGTGGCCTTACTTTCCCGACGACATGGACTACGAATACTTCAACTGCGCGCCCCCGGACCAGTACATGGGCGGCTTCTTTAAGGGCGGGGAAAGCATCGAGGTCCTCAACATGCACCCCGACGTGCAACTCATCCAATCCCACGTTCCGGAGCTGCGCATCCGCTGCTTCGTCACGAAAAAGGAAGCGCCCAAGTCGGACATCGAGCTTTTTCAGGAGGTCGCGACCCACGTCGATACCCTGTGGCTTTTCCCTTCCATCCTGCGCGGGGTGGCCATATACCGGGGCACAACGGAGATCTGGGACGAAGAATACGAGGATGTTCTTAGAATACTCGTTGCGACGGAACGTCTTGCCGATGCGCCCCTTCCCCTCGAACACTACCTGGAGGAGCAGAAGAAAGCGGCCGATTTGACCGTGCCCGTCGATATGGCGCCCTTTCAGGAGGCCGCCAAGAAAGTCGCCGACGCCATGAAGAAGGTTAAGAAGATTCCGAAGGAGATTGACCGCTCCATCAAGGAAGCGACGGGGATGGCGCCGGTTATGCCCCGGACCCCGACGGAGACGGCGGCCGTCGGCCAGAAGGTGATCGCCGACAACCTCGCCCTCCTCGACCGGCTGGAGGCCCAGGCCCGGGAGCTGCGGGCGAAACACGGCCACCTTGGGCACATCGACCTGTCCATGTTCGACCGCATGAGGGAAAGCCTGCGCAAAGCCTCGGGCGTGATCGGCGACGGCGCGACCCGCGTGGAAGGGGCCAAGGCCAAGGCGCTCCAGAATGCGGCAACAGAGCTCAAAGCCCTGGCCGACAAGATAAAGAAGACGGTCCCCGCTTCCGTCCTCGCGAAGGGCATTCCCTTTGACCCTGAAGCGCTCCTCGACCGCACGAAAAAGGTCAACCCCTGGCACGACAGGGGCTTTCCCCTGGTCGTGCAATGGCGGCGGAACCTCGAGGCCGACCGGGACGCCCAGGACGCTCTCCATCGGCTCGGCATCGAGAGAGATACGATCAAGCGGGCGTGGATCGGCATCAACCCCGCGCAAATGACCGAACCCAGGACTGCCTGGGGCCTTGCGCCCTCGGGGGAAAACCCGAAAGGCGACGCGGCCGGGGACGACCTTGCCCTACCCCGTGGCCTCGTCATGCCCCGTTTCGACGGCCCTGCCCTCAACAGGATACTCATCCTGCCCGAAGGCTGGCCCGATGGGTCTGTTGCCGGATGCGGCCTTGCAGAGGGTTCCGACGAAACGCCGCTCTTTCTCCTAGCCGAGGACGGGGCGCCGGTCGTGGCGGTGGCGGATGAGCTTCAGGCGCTCCTCGCCGACCAGGAGATAGGCGACGCTTGTTCGATCGTCGTCCTCGGGCGGCCGGACGAGAAGCCCTCCAAGGAGGGCGGCGCCCAGATCAAGACGGCTCAAATCCTCCTCGTGGTCATGCCGGAGAAGGCGGCAGCGGGGACAAAGGAGTGGGACGCATGGACCAAGGCGTGGCCCAACTGCCTGCCCCGCGCCCTCCCCAGGGGCGATAACCTTTTCGCGGCCCGAAGGTTAGGCGTCGATATCAGGGCATGGATCATGGAGGTCATGCCCGGGCCGTTCGTAAAAAAGCATAAGATCGCTCCGGCCCTGCCGGAGCAGGGTGGCTATCCCACCGTCGAGGGCCTGAAAGTGCCCATACCCGCCATCGACGTCAAAGCCCTCGTCGAGAAGTCGGGCAAGGATATCCGCGCTGTTTTGGACAGGAAGAGGGGCGAGTTCGCGGCGAAAAATGAACAGGCCGAGGCACAACTCCTCTCCCGGGCCCGGGAGGCCATAAAGAAAGCCGGCCTCGACCCCGATGAGATCATGAAGGCCAACCCGGACCCCGCACCCGTGAGCATCAGCGCGGCCGGCGACTCCATGCTCGCGAAGCTCGACCTGGTTGCCGCGGCCATGAAGAAACGGGGGGTCTTTTCCCCCGAGATCGAGAAGAAGTTCGATGCGATGGCGGCCGTTGTCAGGAAACTGAGCCAGGAGGGACAGAGCGGCTACGACGCGGGCATGGCAAGGATCGAGGCGGCGAAAAAGATTGCCGCAGCGAGTCAGGCGAAAGCGGCGGCCCTCGCGATGCCCCCGGAAGCAAAGGCGATCTTCGCCAAACACGGCATGGATATCGACCGCATGGTCCCGAGGACGCGGGAAGAGGTCATCGAGATGCACGGCCGGGGAGAGAGCCTCGCCTTCGCGCGCCTTTCCGGCGTCGACCTTTCCGGTCTCGACCTGAGAGGCATCGACCTCAACCAGGCCCAGTGCATGAAGACCAGTTTCGCCGGATCGATCCTCGACGGCGCCGACCTTGCGCAGGTCATTGCGACCGAAGCCGACTTCACGGGCGCTTCCCTCAAAGGGGCGACGCTCGACAAGTCGATGCTCATCAAGGCAAAGCTCGGGAAGGCGAATTTCCGCGGCGCCGGGATGAAGCAGGTCACCATCAAAGACGCGGACCTGACCGATGCCGACCTGACCGATGCGGACCTCTTCATGGTCACCATCATGGGGACCTCCCTGAAGAAAGCGAGGCTGAACAACATCAAGGCCCACCTGAGCATTCTTTCCGACGGAGACGCTTCCGAGGCCCAATTCAAGGCCGCCCGGATGGATCGCTGTCTGCTCCGCAGGCTCGCCCTCGACAAGGCCGACTTTTCCCACTCGATTCTGCCCTCGACCACGTTCATGGAGGTTGCGGGGCGGGAGGTCGTCTTTTTCGGCGCCAACATGCACAAGACGCGCATGGGCAACGGCTCGCAGCTCGCCGGCGCCGACTTGCGAAACGTGACCTTCACCCTTGGTTCCCTGCGTGAAACAGACCTGTCGGGGAGCAAGTTGACGGGAACGCGCCTCGATGGCGCCCTCATCGAGAAGTGCGACCTCCACGGCGCCGATTTGTACGGCACATGCGCCAAGACGTGCCGCTTTTCAAAGTCGAACCTGGAGGGGGCCGACATGCGCTTTGTCAACCTCTATTGCGGCTCACTGAGAAAATCGAGGTTGGTCAACGCCGATCTGCGGGGGGCAAACCTTTACGCCGTCGACTTTTACAAGGCCGTCTTCGGCGAGACGCGGATGGAAGACGCCAACGTGAAACAATCGCTGCTCTTCAAGCGGATGGACGCTTTGAGAGGCGAACAGGGGATCGCATGACGCGCCGCGACGTGCTCGAAGCCATAGCAGCCAACGAGACGCTGGAAGAGGCCGACCTCTCAGGGATAGACCTTTCCGGCCTCGACCTCACGGGCGGTCGGTTCGAAGACTGTTGTCTGAAAGACGCCGACCTTTCGGGCGCGCATATTCTCAAGACCGGCTTCAGACGGTGCGACTTTTCGGGCGCGAGGTTCCACGGAACCGACCTCACGAAGGCGAACCTCATGGACATGAGCTTTGCCGGCGCCTCTTTCACGGGGGCAACCCTTTACCAGACGCTCCTCACGAACGCCAACCTGAGCGGGTGCGATTTCTCCGGCTGCAACGTCTGCTGGACCCTCATGCAAAACGCCGACCTCACGGGGGCGAACTTCAAAGGGACGCGCTTCGAGAAAGCACTCCTCCAGCATTCGAAGCTGATCGGGGCCGATTTCACCGGCGCGGACCTTTTGAAGGTCATGTTCAACGGCTCCGACCTGACCGGCGCTCTGTTCAAGGGCGCCCACTTCTGCAAGATCCTCTTTCAGGGGTGTAAGCTCGCCGGGCAGGATTTCAAGGGCGCACGCTTCACCCAGGTGAACGCTGCCCAGGCGGATCTGACGGGCGCCGACTTTTCGGGCGCCGATCTGAAATATTCAACGTTTATGGAAGCAGATCTGACGGGCGCCAATCTGACTTCTATTCGCGCCCAAAGCGCTCTGTTCAAGGGGGCAATCCTGAAAAAGGCCGTCTTCAGGGGCGGCGGGCTGTCCCATGCCTTCTTCGGGGAAGCCGATGCGACGGGGGCCGACTTCACGCAGGCGACCCTCCTCAACGCCCTTTTTCCGGATGCAAAATGTGCGGGAGCAATGTTTAAAGACGCCTATTGCGCTTACGCGGACTTTTCGCGCGCCGACCTGAGGGGATGCGACTTTTCGCGCGCCAACCTGTACGGGGCAAAGCTCCACCGCATCGTGGAAGAGCGCACGAGATGGGACGGAGCAAGCATGCTCCTCGTAAAGAGAACGGACAAAGAGATGGCGGAGGCCGAAGAATGGCAGCCGCCTGCGGAAAAGCAAGCGTAAAGAAGCGCGCCGAGTGGAGGAAACATCATGCAGCACGGACTTTTGAGGGCGCGGCAGTATAGCCAGCCCTATCTGGAGTACGGAACCATACGGGAAGAGGGAGACAGGCTGTGGGTCGAGACGTCTTCCGGCGCCTGCGCGGCGCTGAGGGCGGCGAGCTGCCTCCTCATGCCGAAACAGGGGGATTACGTCCTTACCGCAATGGATGAGGAGGAAAATTGCTTTATTCTCTCCGTCCTCATCCGGCAAGCGACGGAGCAGGCCAATGAGATCGTCCTCGACGGAGACGCCCGTTTGCGCGTCCGCCAGGGAGGGCTGACCATCTCTGCCGACGACGAGGTATCGGTCATCTCCGACGAGGTATCGGTTGTGGCGAAGACCGGCCACGCGGCTTTCGAGGGTTTTTCTTTCCTCGGCGCGTCGCTGGCCGCCCAGGTCGGAAGCATCCGGACGGTGGCCGGGAAGGTGGAGCATGTCTTCGAACGGCTCACGGAGAAGCTGGTCGACGCCTTCAGGTTCGTGAAAGACCATGAAGAAGTCCAGACCGGCTCCACGCGCTACCTCGTCGACACGAACCTCACGATGCATTCGAAAAACGCCATGCACGTGGCCGAGGAAATAGTGACGATCAATGCCGAGCAGGTCCATTTGGGATGAGTGGGAAGGCCGAGGGACGAGGGACGACCGCTTCGATAGGACGAAAGACCCTTTTCGTCCATCGTCCTAGTCCCGAAGGGACGGTCGTCCATCTTCCCGCGGAAAGGAATGGAGGGGGCGCTGAGCCCCGATAATTGCCCGAACAGGTGCATTTGGGTTAAGAAAAGGAGGTCGTTATATGTTCATGCTTTCACAGGGCGCGGGGATGAATATGGGTTTCCCCGACGTCTGCATCACCCCGGTGGGTCCCATCCCGACCCCCATCCCCTATCCCGACATCAACATGTCTGCCGCGACGGCGCCGGCAGCCTACAACATCCTTACCGATTGTATGCCCTCGATCAATCAGCTCTCCATGGGTTTGGTGAGCTTCGGCGACTGTACGGGGGTCCTCGGCGGCGTTGTCTCTCATTTGGAGGACGGCCAAACAGAATACCTGGTGGGATGCGCGACGATATTTGTCGATGGGCGCCCGCCCAGCGACTGACGAGCGTTACCGGCCAGAACAGCCTGGTCATGCTTCCCAATGCACCCGGCGTTTGTATGTGCCCCAGCCAGGTGACCGTGTTGACGCTGGGATAGAGCGCAGAAAGCGATGGAGAATAGTAGAATAAGGAGCCGGTCATGAAAAGAGTCTGGATCACCGCGTTGGACAAAGAGCAGGAGGAGGTGCAAAAGCTGATGCTTCTCCTGAAGAAATACGGCCTCGGCGCCGAGGGCCATTTCTGGGTGGATGACCTCCCCCGGATGGCCTGGGACAGCGCCCTCGAAATGCTGTTGCCCAAGGACGTCGCTTTGTGGATTGTCATGGGAAAGGCCGGTCGGTTCGCGACGCCCACCATCCGCCAAGGTTTATCCCTGCTCGCACTCTCTGTGCAACACCGCCGCGGCGTCGGTTTTCCGATGCTGCTCGTTCCCACGGAGGGCCAGCTCGATGCGACGAAGCTTCCCACGCCTTTCAAGGGCGCGGACATCCTGCCTTCATCGCTTGCGGGCTTCGGTCCCAAGGTTGTCGCCCTTGTCAACAGGCCCGTTCCTTCCATTGGCGCAGGTTACCGGCTGAACATCCACGCGTTGCACGGCATTGGCCTCTGGTTCGAGGTAGGACCCGCAAAAGATGGGCTCGAATGGCCGGGGGCCATGTTCGGCGTCCGCGGCGCGGAGATCGATTTTCACGGCGTGGGGCCGGCCGACGGCATCCCGGAAAGGACCGTCCTCGAATACGCCCTGAAAGGTATGAAGCTCCGGCTCGGCGACGACGAATTCAACGCCTGGGCGGCGCAGAACCGTCTGCCTGGCGACTCCTCGTACTACGTCCGCGTTCAGGGAACGCCGGAGAAGATCGTTTTCGGTCCCTTCGCCGAAGGAGACGAAGCCGAGGTGAACACCCTTTCGTTCTGCTGAAGGCGCGGGGCCTTCAGCCCAGGAGCAGTTGGTGGAGGAGTGCGGCCGCCAGCCAGGCGCAAAAGCTTGCGAGAAGGGTAACGGTAAGCGAAAGCTGCCGTTTGAAGCAAACGAAGGCGACTACATAGAAGAGGATGCTGGGGAGAATGCCCCAGAGGGCGCCTTTCGAAAAGGCCCGCATAATGTCGTTGTTGCCCTTATTGTCGATGTAGACCCAGACGAGGACGAGCGCTCCGGCGAGGGGCATGACGGCGACGAGACCTGCCGCGGAAGGAAATTTTTTTGCAAAAGCCACGGCGGAGAAAATAACGAATAGGCTGAGCGCCGCCTTAACGAGGGTTTGCATTTCTTTTGTTCTTCCCCGGGTCGCCCGCCGGTTCTCGCGGCGTTCTAGAGAGGTTTTACCGCTTGTTTCATCAGCCTGAGGGCGCTGTTGGGCTCGCTTGCCGAAAGGAGTCCCATGGCGTAGAGCACGTAACCTGCATCGAGCCTCAAGGCTGCCTCCTTCGGTCTGAGCACGTGAGAAGCGTTTGCCCTGAAAAGGATCTTGCTCAGAATGGCAGCCGGGTCCCGGGCGAAGACCAAGGGGCCTCCCGTTCCCACCACGCATCGCACGCCTGAGAGGTCCTTGCCCTCCTGGAGCGCCACCTCGCCCATCGGGCCAAAGACAATCTTGATCTTTCCGCAGTGGCGCTCGCCGGCCACGTCGACGCAAACCGCAGCGAGAAGGGCGTCGCAGTTGAACTCGAAATCATTCCCCGGCAGCTTGGAAGGGACGGCAAAACAGGCTCTGACTGCTTCCGGCTGGCTATCCCGGAATATGCCCCTCGCTTCACCCATCTCCAGAAGGGTATCGATGTTATGGCGGACGCCCAAATCGCCCTCTACCGTCCTTTTTGCATAAGGCTCCGGCAGGCCGTGGGTTATTGCGTCTGCCCGGGAGGGATGACCCTTTGCAATCGAGTAGACGTCCGTTGTTGCGCCGCCGATATCGACGACCATCAGCTCGCCGAGTCCTTCTTCGCCCGGCAGTCCCTCGGAAAGGAGGGAAGCGGCCTTGAGCACGGCGGAAGGAGTGGGTATGATGGCGTCGTCGACGAGGGCAAAGGCCCGGTCTATGCCCTTCGCCTTGATGATGTGTCCCACGAAAATCTGTCGTATGGCCTCGCGGCACGAATCGACGTCCAACTTCCCGATCTCGGGCATGACGTTGCCGGCAAAGGCAATGGTGCGCCCCGATCCCGCAAAAATGGCCTCGATCTCATCGACTGCGTCATGGTTCCCGGCGACGACGATCGGGCAGAGACAGGGAAGGTCGGAGAGCATGTGGGCGTTGTGAATGATGACCTTTCTGTCTCCCCCGTCCGTGCCTCCTATGAGGAGGATGACGTCGGGGGCGATCGCATCGATCTCTTTCACGTCGGAAAGGCTCAAATTGAAGGAGAAACTCTTGATGACCTTCGCGCCAGCGCCCAGGGCAGCCCTCACTCCTGCTTCCGAGGAAAGGGCGGGGACGAGGCCGACCGTCACCATCCTCAGGCCTCCCGCGGCGCTGCTGCACGCAATCAGGGAACTTTTACCCTGCGGCACGACGCCCAGTTCATTCTTCACCGTCTCCAGAAGCTGTCGCAGGGCCGCCGTGACATCTGTCGACACGGTGGACGGCGCCTGGTATCTTCCCATGATCCGTTCTTGATCGAGGTCGACGACAACCAGTTTGGTAAAAGTGCTGCCGAAATCTATGAGAAATCGCACTCCATTATCCGACATGTTCTCCTCTTTAGTTCCCTGTCAAACGCCCTCTCATCCCACTGCGCACAATAAGCAGCCAGTCCACGGCAAGCGTCAACCGCTCACCGTGGACTGCGCCGACTATGGCCAGAACCTTTTCACCTGGGGGTTGCGCGAAACGCGAGGGCGAAAATCTCCTTGCAGGCTTCTCTTTTACCCGCCCAGATACGCCCTTCTGACGATGTCGCTCGATCTCACCGTCTCGATGTCGCCCTGGAGGACTACCCTTCCTACCTGGAAGGCGCAGGCGGCCTGAGCAACGCCTAAGGCAAGGTGGACGTTCTGCTCGACGAGGAGCACCGTGACGCCCCGCTTGTTGATGTCCTTGATGACCTCTCCCAACTGTTCGATGACGATAGGGGCAAGTCCAAGCGAAGGCTCGTCCATGCACAGGAGGGTCGGCTTAGCCATCATGCCTCTGCCGATGGCCAGCATCTGCTGCTCGCCGCCGGAGAGGGTGCCTGCCTTTTGGCTCGCCCGTTCCCGTAGGCGGGGGAAGAGGCGATAGACGTCTTCCAGATCGCGGGCGATGCCGTCGTTGTCTTTTCTGAGGCTCGCTCCCAATTTGAGGTTAGAGAGGACGCTCAGATAGGGGAAAAGCTGCCTTCCTTCGGGAACGACGACGACGCCCTGTTTGACGATATCCGTCGTGGGCATGCCGTCGATCCTTTTCCCCTTAAAATGGATCTCCCCCGAGCTTAAGGAGACCAGCCCGACGAGCGCCTTTAAGACCGTGCTTTTCCCTGAGCCGTTGGCCCCGATGACGCTCACCACCGAGCCTTCGGGCACAGAGAGGGAAACATCCTCGATAGCGAGAGATTTCCCGTAGTGGACGGTGATATTTTTCATTTCAAGCAGCATGTTCACCACCAAAATAGGCCCGAATCACCTGCTTGTCTTCCCTGACTTCTTCGGGCAAGCCTTCGCAGATCTTCTGACCGAAGCTAATGACGACGACGCGGTCGCACAGATTGAGGATTTGCATGTTGTGTTCGACGATGAGGAAGGTAGCGCCCTGGTCTCTCGTTTTTTTTACCGAGTTCAGGGTAAATTCGATCTCCGAGGGGTTCATGCCGCCCAGGGGCTCGTCGAGGAGGAGGAGCTTCGGCCTCGTCGCAAGCGCGCGGGCCACGCCGAGCATCTTCTGATACCCATGGGGGAGGTTTTTCGCGAACTCGTCCTTCACCTTCTCCAGCCCGACCACTTTCAGGATCTCCAGCGACGCGTCCTTGATGTAGGCTTCATTTTTCCGGTAGGAGCTCGTATTGAAGTAGGTCGCAATGAGGCTCGATTTCGGCCTGAGGTGAAACGAGGCAGAGACGTTTTCCAGCACGGTGAAGTCGCCGAAGAGCGGGTTCAACTGAAAGGTCCGCCCAATGCCGAGGGCCGCCACTTCATGAGGCTTCTTGCCGGTAATGTCCTTTCCGTCGTAGGTGACTCGCCCCGACGTCGGCTTAAAGACGCCGGTAATCAGATTGAAGAGCGTCGATTTTCCGGCGCCGTTCGGACCGATCAGGCCGACTATCTCTCCTTCCTTGACGTGCATGTCGAAGGAATGGACAGCAGTCAGACCGCCGAACTGTTTCGTGAGACCTTTGATCTCAAGCAGCATTGCGATCTCCTTTTTCCTGTTCCCGTTTGGTTCCCTTACCCGATTGGGCAAACTTAAGTCCCGAGACCGCATCCGCCCGAGGGAAAGTCGTGCAGGTAAAAGTATTTTCACGTCAGGCGGATGTTGTCAACAAAAAAACTTTCCCGCCCGTGACCCGCTCGCCCCCGGCATGCCCGATGCCGCGATCGTTGGCCCTGATATTATACAATCGTGCGTCGCCTTTGTACAGACGAAAGCCGTCTGAAAAACGAGCCGTAAGCAGGAATGGCCCCCGGCTTGTGTGCCGTGAGTTGGACAAATGAAAAAAGAAGGTTTAAATTTTAACATCCTCGTCGGGGGAAGGGTGGCTCTCTCCGGAACTTTGGACGGAAAACGCTTGCAGGGGGTTATATGGACTTGAATGAAGAGATTGCAAAAGTCGCCTATGAGCTTTATGAGAGAGATGGAAAGAAGCACGGGAAAGACAAAGAGCATTGGGCCGAGGCCGAAGCGATTGTGAAAGCAAGGCAGACGGCGGAAGAGAAAAAAGCGGCGCCGCGGAAAGCGACGCCTGCGCCGGCGAAGCCAAAGCCGGCAGCCGCAAAGACGCCGGAACCAGCCAAGCAGAAAGAGGCGGCGCCGAAAAGCGCCACTCCGGCATCGCCGGGTCGGGCAGAAAAACCCGCTGCCAAGGAACGGACCAAGTAGCACTTCGGGCAACATCAATAGGAGGCGTCGCGAGCCGCTCTGACGGGAAAAGTGAAATTTCCGCCGGTGGGTTTTTTCGCTTTCTTCACGGTTCTGTCTGCAATAACCACCACACCCTCGGCGCGTCCCCTTTGTCGTTTTTATTCGCCTGGAAGAATTCAGTGCAAAAGAACGGGATGGCTGAACAACCTTCAGACAGGAGCAGGCTGTCTTTTGAAGCTCATGATGAAGAAGACGACGGCAACGACATAGACGCCGCCGGCCGCGCCGAAAAGAAACCAGCTCAGGCGGTGGAGGAGAGCGAGGAAGAGCACGATATAGGCGAAATCCCGGTTGACGAGGAGTCCCGCAAGCCATGGGGCCTGCTCGGCGCCGCTTTTTTCCGGTCCGTGCCCCATCAGCCGCTGCACGCCAAGGGCGCAAAGCACGAAGCCGCAGAGGAGGAACCCCAGGGCATAGAGATATATCGGGCGCTCCGTGTTTTGATAGAGGCCGAGAGCAATTCCCAGGAAAATCGCGACATGAATTGCGTTGTCGCTCACGATATCGAGATAGTGACCGAGAACCGTTTCCTTGAGCTTGAGTCTGGCCAGCTCTCCGTCCACGCCGTCCAGGATCGTTGAGAAGAGAAAAAGGAGGCTCCCGAGCACTTGCAGCGCATAGGTCCCCGTTGCGAGGAAAAAGGCGCCTGCAAGCCCGACGACGATATTGAAAATTGTGACCATGTTGGGCGTTGCCGGGGTCCTTACAAGGCGCTTCGTTATAAAACGTGAGATAGGCCGGTGGATGTGGCGGGAACAGAAGCTGTCCGTCGCTTTCGTGGAGCGGCCGAGGGCATCGAGGAGATCAGCCTCCGCGGTCTTCCTCCACTCCAACGCCGTCGGTGGTGAGCCGTCCCCTGCAGCCTCTTCGTGAGAGGACCAAAGGGCGCGGAAAAGGAGAGGAAGCTCATCGGCCGTTGAGATGCAGATCGGGGCCGCTCCCTCCGCTGTTCCCTCGCTGCAGGACGGGCCGTTGCTCCTATTGGCGCTTGCGAGTAGCTTTCGGACCGACCACCCGTCGGTTACGCATCCGGCTTGCATGACGAGCACCCGGTCTCCGTCAGAAATGGGCAGCTTTTTCGCTATCCGGCCGAATTCCCCACTATCCGAAATCGTGTGGAAGGCGTCGGCCGGTATGAGGTCGGAGAGCGCGGGGCGGAGCGATTCATCCCGGCTCAGGACATGAATGGCGTCGAGGCCGAGGCCGGCCGCAATGATCGCGAGCCGGCGCGCGGCCGGAACGCCGAATACAGGGCGAAGGCCAATTCGATCCGGGCTGAGGATGAGGGCAATCTTTACCATATGATTAATCTAAGTTTTTTCCATGACCTGTCGCTGGAGCTTCATCTTTTTCAGGAGACTGTCGAAAGATTCCTGCTTTATGATCCGTGAAAAGCTGTTCCGGTAATTTCCCACGATGCTGACGCCGTCGATCGACACGTCCTTCACCTTCAATCCGCCTTCCGCCTGATTGAGATAATAGTCGACCGGTATCTCTTCATTAGTCCGCTGTATGACGGTCTTTACCGTTGTTCCGTTTGGACCGCCGTCCTCCCCCGCGTACGTGATCTTTTCCTTTCCCAGGAAATCGAGCACCATCCGGGAATACGAGTCGAGAAAAAGGTCCTGGAAAACCGAACGGAATTCAGCCTGCTTCGCCTTGTCCAGACTGTTCCAGGAGGCGCCCAGGGTCGCCGGCGCCATCTCGTCAAAATTGAAGCTGCCGAGGATGACCTTCTTGATCTCAGACCTTCGTGCGGTGCGCGATTGGGGTCCTTGCAAGCCGGGGTCAGTCTGAATGCTTATTGCCTTTTCGAGCATTCCCCGGACGACGTCGGTCGCCGCTCCCGCCAAAGCGGGAGACCGGCCGAAGACTACAGCAAGGCCGGCAATCAGAAGGAGCAGGACGATGTTCCTTGATCTCATGGTTTTCTCCTTAGAGCGATTTGTTGGAGATTGCGCGTCGATCGGTGTGGTTCCTTCCGTCCCGCTTTTTTTCTCTCGCGGCTGTGCCTGCTGCCGCATAGAGCAGGGCAGGCATAAAAAGGACTGCGGCCGCGAGAACGCAGAGGCTGCCTATGGTAGTCAGCACTCCGAGAGAATGTATGCCCCGGTGGCTCGATATGGTCAGGCTGCAGAAGCCGACCGTTGTCGAAAGTCCGGCGAGGATCACGCCCATGCCCGTGCTGACGGGAAGGGCGAATGCAGCGAGGCTGCGGCTCTGCCGCCATCGTTGGACGACAATGATGCCGTACTCGACGCCTGCGCCCACGACAAGGGGCATGAAAATGGTGTTGGCCAAGTTCAGGTCGATTCCGAAGACGTGCATCAGGCCCAGGGTCCACAGGGTCCCCGCCACCAACGGTGCAAGGGCGGCGAGGACGGAGATCGGGCTGCGCAGGGTAACGGCAAGAAAGGCGATGATGAAAAGAACGGCGTAGATGGCCGCCTTGAGCACCGCATCGCGGAATGCTTTGGTGAATACATAAAGGGTTACGGGATCGCCCGTCGCGTCGGGGTCGATCGACCTGATGCCGCGAACGAATTTCCCGAGGAACTTGGGGTCCCACACGTTGCCGGCAGGAAAGATGCGGAGCACGTAGAGGTTCCCGGGGCCGACGAACCGCTCGCGCAAAAGCGT
The DNA here is from genome assembly GCA_963816715.1 of uncultured delta proteobacterium. Lineage (GTDB taxonomy): Bacteria > Desulfobacterota > Syntrophorhabdia > Syntrophorhabdales > WCHB1-27 > BOG-1155. The sequence continues at coordinate 56,726 of CAWFMJ010000028.1, read as the reverse complement.
CGGCAGATCCTGAACGGTGAGGGGTCTCGTTTCTATGTTCTCATGGAGCAAAGAAAGCTTATCGTTCAAATCGAAGAACATCCTGGTTTCGAAGCGTTTCAGGCGGGCGAGCAGCAGATGCCGCGGGATTGTCTCGAAGTCGTCCCTGATGCCGTCGATCAGCTTCCCCGCCTCCTCCATTTGCGTTTTAAGTTGTTTCGGAAGGGCCTGATCGGGAGACTCCGGGCCGATCATTTTGAAACGAATGCGCGATAAGACCGCCTGCAATCGGCCGATGTCCACGGGGCCCTCGGGCGCCCGGACGGCCTCGATGTCGCCGAGAAGGGGTTTCATTTCCCGGAGGATGGCAAGTTTGCGGTCCTGATTCTTCGGGAGCACGTCCATGATGCTGTTAACCCCCGACACCGTGGAAAGGCATTCAAGGGCTTTGGTCTTCTCGTCAATCTCTTTAAAGGAATGGGCGAAAATCACGCCGTAGATGCTTGCATACCGGGAACCCTCTATGAGTTTAGTCTCCCAGATTACCGATTCGGCGTTCTTCGACTGAAGATGAAGCATATTGAGATCGAAGTCCACTTTGAAGGCGCCCCAGAGCGAGAGGCCGGAAGCGCACACGGCAACGCCGACGAGGATAAAAGCCGATCGTCTCGTCATTCTTATGAGAGGCCTCGACTCGTCCGTCTTTGCGCCGGGGATCCGCCCCATCCGGAAGCGGCCGAACAGGGCGATGAGCGCCGGCAGGAGGCAAAGGGTGAGGGCCGTGGTGACCGCAAGACCCATGCTGCAAATAAGCCCAAGCTCCGACAACCCCTTGAAGCCGGTAAGGACGAGGGGGAAGAACGAAAGGGAGGCGCACAGGCCGGCGAGGATGATGGCCGGGCCCACCATATCCATTGTCACCGCCAGCGCCTGCTCTGTCGAGGTGAACAGGCGGCGCCGCACTTCGCTGTAGCGGGCGAACCAATGGATGCCGTAGTCGATCCCGAGGCCGAGAAGCATGGGCGCAAAGGTCACCGAGAGCAGGTTGAGATGGCCGATGAAAAGCGTGGTGAGGCCGAAGGTGATGCAAAGAGCGACGACGAGCACAATAACGGCGAGGATGGCTCGCCTGATGCCTCGCCAAAAGAGGAGAAGCAGGGCGGCGAGCCCCAGAAGGGAGAGGACCGTGGCCAAACCGATATCCTTGGCGGCGAGACTCTTTTCATCTTCGTCCAGGGCTTTTTGACCGGTGACGCCCGCACTGATGTCGCCGAAGTTTGCAGCCATGGAGGAGACTTCGCTTCTCAGCGCCGCCAGCGATTCCCCTTCACCGGTCCTTTTTCCGGGGGTGACGAAAAGGAGCAGATACTTCTTGCCTTCGGTCCAGAAATAGCCCTGCTCCTCCTCGCTTGTCACATTGAACAGCGTTCGCCAGGGGGAGACAAAGACCGAAGAAGTCCCCTCTATCGATTTCTTCGTCTGACGAAGGATGCCGACCAGGAAGCCGAGGTCTGCGGGGTTCGCCTGCCCTCCCTTTTCATCGGCGTTCAGAAACCCCGTGAAAAGCTCCCCCACCATAGTGCTCGCCATCTGGTTGTTGATTGCCTCGAAAAAGGTCGGCAGGCTGGGAGAACGGTCGATGTCCCGGATCAGGGACGCGTGCTCGGCCAGGTTATTTCGCAACGCCGAGAGATCCTTTGTCGACAGGTAGAGCAGGGCCCAACGGCGCAGGGCCGCAGGATCGACCCGGTAAAAGACCTGGGAATAGTGCTGATGATCCTCCTCCAGCTTCGGCCCGAGCCGCCGTGCGAATTCCAGGGTCCTGCGCGTGTCGGGGTTCTCTATTGCGACAACGAAGGCTTCAAGCCTCGAAAATCGGTCAGCCATTTCGAGAAGCTGCATCAGCCGGTTGCTCGGGGAGATGAGCGAACGCTGACTCGTCTCGAAGCCGAGATGACGGACGGTAAGAAACACCGAAATCGCAGCGAGGACGACCCAAAAGACGACCACTACTTTGGGGTGGGATAACTGCACCGCTACGAGCGTCTGCAGGCATCGCCTGGCGCTGCGGCGCCTGTTTTTCTTCACCGGGCCGGCACCCCCATTGCATAATCGAGTTGGGCCAGGGACATGTTGTAATTGAAGAGGGCTTCAAGGTAGTGTCCCTGGTTTTGACCGTACCGCTCAATGCCTCTCAACAGGTCGTCGGCGCTGCTCGTACCCATGTCGAACTCGGTCATGGAGGAGACGACCCATTTTCGCGACGCAGCCACTGCCGTATGATAGGCATCGACGGCGACCATCCATTGCTTTGCATCTTCGTAGGATTTTACCACCTGAATCGGGATATTGAGCTTCGCATTTGCCTGGGTGTGGACGAGGCGCTCATACTGTGCCGCTTCTTTCTCCTCCTTGGCTTTCAGTATGCCGAAATCGAAGTGCCAGTTCACCCCCGTGAGGACCGTGCCGCCCGCGTGATTAAAGTCGTCGGTGATATAGGGGTTGTGCAGCGCCTCCCGGCCGGGCGCTCCGGCGAAGTCGCCCACGCCCGCAGCGAAAAACGACGGGTATCGGTCGGCCCGGCTCGCTTCGACCAGCGATTTCTGCGCCGCCAGGCCCTGTTCGAGTTGCTTGAACTCGGGACGGTCGGCAAGCGCTTTTTGTATGTACGATTCCTGCCGCTCTATCGCTTCTTTTTTGAAGGCAAGGGTTTTGTCTGCCGGCTCGAAATCTCTATCCGACGGCAGGCCGATCAGCGCTTTGAGGCCGAAATAAGCGATTGCCGCCCCATTCTCCGCCTCCGCTTTCCCTCTGATGACGTCGGCGCGGTACGCGTCGACCCGGTAAAGATCGCTTTCGATCACATTGGGGGAGCCGAGTTTCAGGAGACGATCCATGCGCGTTCTCGCCTCGTCAAAATAGCCGCCCGCTTCCTTCGCGGCCTCGATCCCGGCCTTCGAAAGGACAAGCCCGTAGTAAAGCTGCTTGACCCTGAGGGCAATCTCGTTGGCCGTGCTCGCAGCTTGAGCTTCCTGTGCAACAACGCCGTGGGCCGCGGCATCCCGCCGGTTCGATATCTTTCCGAAGGTGTAGAGAGGCTGGGTCATCGTGAGATTCAATTTGCCGAAAAGGCCGACGTCCCACCAACTGGGCGAGGGATCGATGATGCGATTGCCGACGACCTCGGGCCGGCGAGCGTTGTTTATCGGCCCCACTACTGCCGTGGCGTCGAGTTGGGGATAGTAGCCGGCTTTCGCCTGGGCCAGATCGCTCTTCGCCGCGGCTGTCTCGCTGCGCCTTTGCGCCATTTCAGGACTCGCATTCACCGCCATCCTGATCGCCTCGGGGAGGCCGATCACCAGTTTCCCTCCCGTCGCCTGTCCCCATCCCATTCCCCTGAACAGAAAAACCATCAGGGCGATCAGGATGGCGCGCGCAAAGGCGCCCTTCCTCTTGTCCGATTCCACCCCATAAACGGTTATATCCGTTCCCATGCGGCCTCCCTCTTTTCCGGCCTTTTGTCGACGACCGTTTCTTCTTGTGCGGGAAACACTTTTCTTCGCCTCATCTCCAGCAGGAGAACGCCGTACAGAGCCAGGCCCACGCCTGCCCAGAAAAGCTGCTCGAAGCGAAGCGTAACGCCGTAGGTGAGTCCCAGCGCCGAGTGAAAGCCGAGGAGCGTGAATATGAGCAACCTGGCCGTTTCCTGGACGCCGATATCGGTGGGGAGCGCAAAGGTCGCCAAATTGAACCACGTCCCGAGGCAGACGATTGCGGCGGCGTGCGGCAGGGTGGCCGAATCGGTAAGAAAGGCCAGGAAACAGTAGGCAGGCAGAATGGCCCAGACGAAGGCCATGAAGTGCCAGGCGATGGAGACGGGGAGGCCGAGCGGACGACGCCGGTAATACAGCCGAAGCGCCGCGTCTACCTCGGTCATGCGGAGCGCGGCGTTTTTCAGCGCCGCGCCTCCAATGCGGCGGGCCGCTGCCCATCGTACGAAAGCGCCCAGCTTGCCGTATTTCTGGACGACAAAAAAGCCGATCACGCCCACGAAGAGCAGAGATGTGCCGATGATCAGCGCAATCCAGAGGCTGCGGGGCAGGGCGACCTTCCAGAGCACGAACGCCGCGCCGGCCGTGACAAAGAAGAGCTGCGACAGCGCGAGGGAAAGTTTGTCCACTATTACCGCCGCCGCCGCCTCGGGACCCATCTGCGGCGACGCGAGGAGAACGCCCTTGGTCACTTCGCCCCCGAAACCCGCGGTAGGCGTCAGGTGATTGATCGAGGAACCGGCCAACCTGATGGAGAAGACCCGGAAGAACGACAGGGAGCGTTGCGAGCCGGAGAAACAGTGGCGCCAGGCTTGCGTGTGGAAGAGTTCCGCCGCCCCTTCGAGCAGCGTGAGGGGCAAAAGCCTCCATCCGAGGATCGCCAGCTTTCGCCAGAGGAGCGCCGGACCGACGGCGTAGATGAGAGCAGCAAAAAGAATCACCCCGAGGATGATCGAAAACAAATGGAACTTCTTCACTGTCCTGCCCCCATCCCCCACTCGCTCGCGATCGGCGTCCGCTTCCGGCGCGCCTCAGGGAGAGCGGCGGCTTCGACGGGGGCAGATGAACCACAATCCATGATTACTCCAAGAGCTCCGCGACGTAAGACGCGATGCTTCGAGCTGCGTTATCCCGGCATGAGGCAAAGCTCGGCCAATCGTTCAAATCAATAAGGAAAAGCTCGCCATCCGGTCGCGCGATCGCGTCGCCCCCAAATACTTCGAGCCCCGCCGCGCACCCTGCCCGGTCGGCCAGACCTTTCAGCCGCTGCATCCGCTCGGTGATCTCCTCCCTGTTTCGGGAAAAACAGAAGGCCCTGAAAAAGCGTCCGCCGGCGATAGCATAAAACTTTACGGACTCTCCGTCCACGTGCTCCTGTACGAGTACCTGCTCTATCCCGCTCCCTCTGAAGTGGTCGAGGGCCGCGAGGACCTGATCCTGATTCGAGACCTTCGTCACGTCTCCGGGGTTGACGGAGTGGACGTCCCCCCGCTTGAGCCAGTATTGCCTGCCGCCGTGGAACGAGCAGGCAGCCTCCACCTGGCCGACGGGGAGCAGCCCCCCCTCGGGAACGGGGAGGCCGGCTTCCGGAAGGAGCCGGAAAAGATTGCTGCGAAGACAATTCCGCACCGACGGCGCCGAGTTGATGACCTTTGCCTTGATCCCCTGCCGCTGTTCCAGCCGGTCGAGGTTTTGCTGCGATTCCGCCATGGAAAGGATGCAATCTGCTTCCATGGCCTGGCCGTCGAGCATCTCTCCCCGCAGCGCGCTCACTGAATGACCCTTGGCCGACAGTTCGGCTATGGTCATCTCCAGAATCTTAGCATCGTCGTCAACCCTGCCGGGAGAATACTTTTTCTCTCTGTAAATACCGAGCACGATCATCAGGCGCCCTCATCATGTTTTGAGATAGTTTTCGGCCTCGACAATATCTTCAGGCCGGTCCACGTCGATGGTCTTCGCTGCTGAGATCCCGTACAACCCGTAGTCCGTTTCAAGAAGAAAACAGAGAAACTGCCGGAGGGCCGACAAGCCTCTTGAGCGAGCCCTTCCGACAAAATCGAAGACAGAAGGTTCGAACCGGTAAAAGCCGGCAGTGACGCGACGACCGATGTCGCTTGTTTCTCCCATTCGCACTACCCTGCGGTTGTGGTCGATTGCCACGCGCAGCGGTTTTTCGTCATCGCAGAAACGGGTGAGGGCGAGCACGCCTTGGGCGGAAGGGATGGCCGCAGCCGCCGCAAGGAACCTTTTCAGCGTGAGGGCCCGAAAGACGGTGTCCACCGTGAACAGTGCGAAAGGCGCCCCCTCAAGGAGAGGGGCCAGGGCAAATAGGCTTTCCATGGAATTATCGGTCGTTTTTTTCACCAATTGCAGGGGAATCGGCCAGTTCCCGGCAAGGAGGTATTCCTCGACGGCAGGCGATTCCTCATTGATGATGCAGCAGAGCGAGGCTATGCCGGCTGACGCGACCAGGCGGATCAAACGCCCGATCATCGGTTCCCCGCCGATTGAGACCAGGGGTTTCGGGATCGGACTTCCCCCTGCTCCCAGACGCTCTCCTTTTCCTGCCGCAATAATCCCGGCTTTCATGACAGGAGCGCCTCGAGTTCGGACAACCGGGCAATGACCGCATCGACCGGCGGCGCGATCGCGGGCATCCGGGGATTCGGTCCTTTGAGCCAGATGGTTTTCAAGCCCAATTGCACGCTTGGCATCATGTCCCGCTCGTAGGAGTCTCCAATAAATGCCGCCTGTTCCGGCGCCAGACGAAGCTGCTCGAGCGCGAGTTCGAAGATGCGGGGATCGGGCTTGGCCACCCCGACGCGGCCGGAATCTATCGTCACGTCAACCGATCCGGCTAGTCCCGCGTCTTTGAAGACCACGCTCAGATTGCCGAAGAAATTAGAAACAACGCCGACCCGAAAGTGCGTCCTGAGATGGGCGAGCAAGCTCGTCCGCTCCAGAAAAAAACGCTCGGCCCGGCTGCAGAACAGATCGGCCAGCTTCTTTCGCATCTCCGGATTGTCGAAGTTCAATGCCTCAAATTGCCAGGAAACGTGACGATCCACGAGGGGCCGAAATCCGATCGAGGGGACAAGGGGGTCGGCATGGCAAAGACCGTCCGCGCGATAGAAGGCCGCCTTGATTTCCTCTCTCGGGAAACCAAGTCCCGCGCCCTCGTACAGCTCAAAGAAACGATCCAGCCAATGTTCTCCGTCAGAGTCAATAGTCCCCCCAAAATCGAACAGAAGGGCTTTGCACTCACGGAACTTATTCCGGTCCATGGCGCCCCCGTGTTGTTGTGCCGATTGCGAGCGGGCGCCGCTATCCCCCCGTCCCGCGCATTCCCTGTTTTTCCAGGCGGAGGGACCTGCCCGTCAGTTTTTCTTCTTGCGCCCCTTGAATGAAGGCCTCGGTGAGACGATAAGCCTCAGCATCCGTCAGTTGCACGGGCGGGTGTTTCATGAAAAAAGCCGCCGGCGCCTGCAGCACGCCGGCCAGGCCCCGGTCGAGGGCCAGTTTGCAGCACCTGACGGCATCGATGACTATGCCGGCGGAATTGGGAGAATCCTCTACGGAAAGTCGCAGCTCAACTTCGAGCGGCGCTCCTCCGAACAGCTTTCCTTCCAGGCGAATAAAACAGACTTTGTTATCCTTCTGCCACGGTACGTAGTCGCTCGGTCCGACGTGGATGTCCGCGTCGTCGAGCCGCTGGGCCGCCATCGACTGCACGGCTTCCGTTTTTGACGTTTTCTTCGACAAAAGCCGGTCGCGGTTGAGCATGTTGAGAAAATCCGTATTGCCGCCCGTGTTGATCTGATAGGTGCGCTTCAGTTTGACGCCCCGCTTTTTGCAGAGGTCGACGAGGGCGCGGTGGACGATCGTTGCGCCGAACTGCGATTTGATGTCGTCCCCTATCAAGGGAAGCCCTTTCTCCTCGAAACGGGCCGCCCACCGGGGGTCGCTCGCGATAAACACAGGGATATTGTTGACGACAGCCACGCCCGCGTCCAATGCGCATTCGGCGTAGAAACGCGTCGCTTCCTCGGAGCCGACGGGAAGGTAGTTCACGAGGATTTCAGCGCCTGTTTCTCTGAGAGCTGCCGTCACTTCTTCTTTGCCGGGCTGGACCTCTTCGGACACGAGAAACCTGCACGAGTCCGGATAGCTCTTCATGTGTGGAGAGCAACTGTCCAGGACGCGTCCCATCCTCACCTTGGCTCCCGTCGGCGCGACGTCCTCGCAAAAGACCATCGTACAGTTTGGCTTCTCGAAAATTGCCTCCGCAACATCCTTGCCCACTTTGCGCTTGTCGACATCGAAGGCCGCGACAATCCTCATGTCCTGGGGCCGGTAGCCGCCGAGGTCCCAGTGCATCAGACCGTCAGTTTCCTGTTTCCCGGCTTTTCCGTAGTGGCTTATCCCCTGAACGAAGGAACTGCAACAGTTTCCCACGCCGATCACGGCGATCCTGATTGGGTGCAGATCTAGTTAAAATAGGAGGAATGCGCCCAATTGTCAAGCCTTCGGACACAATTACCGGGGTTCAGCGGGCAACCATGGGGCTCAGCACCCCCTCCGCGAACGAAGTCGCGACCGCTTGGCGGCGCCCGGCCTCCCCTCTTCAGGTCGCTTCGCTCCGGACGCTCGGCCCTTTGGGCGGAATCGTGAGGTCGGGCGCCCTCTTCGCCACGTGCCCTCCGTCGTTTGCCGACCGCCCATGGCAAGCCTTGAGGGCAGTACCCGGCCCACCGTTCGCCTCCGGGCGACGAGGCTCAGATTGCATCCCGACCTCACGATTCCGCCCAAAGGGCCGACCTAGGCAATCCGGGATCGAGTTCAACCACGATCGATCCCGGAAGTGGGCCAACACTTGTAAATCATTCCGTTGGTCTTGCCCGATGCCTACATGTTCTGTCTACTGGGTAGGAACAGGATCTTCTCATGGCGCTAAAAACACAATGCGTCCTAAAACGGGAAGAGTCAGGACGTCGTCCCCCTCGCCCGAGCCTGTAGATTACGCTCAACAGCCTCAGGCGTTCCCGCCCATGCGGGGACGGACAGATGCCGAGGAAGTGAAAATGCCGCATGCCAGCCTCCGCCAGCCCGGAGGGCCTCCTATGAGGGCTCTTAGAGACGGCGCATGATTTCCGACCGCGCCCGGTTAACGCGCGGCAGGCAGCGAAAGAAGACTCCGACTGACAAGGCGCCCGAAACGGAATATAATAACGTTCGGACGACAGGGGAGACGTTCGTGCCCGGAAAGGCATAGAGAGGAGCGCCGAGGAGAAGAGCTATGAAAAGCAAGAGAGGTCTATGCGTCCATCTGTTGCTGTGGTCGCTTGTGCTGCTTTTGGCCTTGCCGGCCGGAGGGTTCGTAGCGCAGGGCCAGGACCAGAAAGGACAACCGACTTTCAGGCAGGAGGAACTCGACCAAATGCTTGCGCCCATTGCGCTCTATCCGGACGATCTTCTGGTGCAGATCCTCATGGCGGCCACCTATCCTCTTGAAATAGTCGAGGCGGCCCGTTGGCTGCAGGCGAACCCCGGCCTGACCGGAGACCGGCTTACCCCTGCCCTGGAGCAGCAGAACTGGGACCCGAGCGTCAAATCGCTCGTGAACTTCCCCTCGGTCTTGCAGATGCTCAACGACAGGCTCGACTGGACGCAAAGGCTTGGGGATGCTTTCCTCGCCCAGAAAGACCAGGTAATGGATACGGTTCAGAAGCTCAGGCAAAGGGCGCGGGCACAAGGCTACCTTCAGAGTACGGCCCAGGAGTCGGTCGCGGTGGATCCCCAGACCCAGGCAATCGACGTCGAGCCTGCCTCTCCCGACGAGATATACGTGCCCGAGTACGATCCTTCGGTCGTTTACGGCCCGTGGTGGTGGCCGGCATACCCGCCTTACTACTTTTATCCGCAGGGGGGAATCTTTACGGGTGGGTTCATCACCTTCGGCGTACCCTGCGGCGTCGCCTGGGGCTACGCATGGGGCGGCTTCGACTGGCATCGTCACGTTGTTTCGATCAATGTCGAGAGGAACGTCCACTTCAATAACCGCATAGACAGGGACCGGTATGCGGGCCACGTGACCTCGGGAGGCAGCCGCCAGGGGGCGTGGAGGCACGAGCCGGCCCATAGGGCTGGAGTCGCCTACCGCACCCCGTCCGTTGCACAGCAGTTCGGCCGGGGGCCTCTCCCCGGCGCATCCGCCCGCCAGGAGTTCAGGGGATTCCAGCCCGGAGCGGGAAGGCCAGGCGCCCAGGCGCCCGGCAGGCCGTCGCCCGTTCAGCCCAGGGTTGCATCTGCGCCCGCTCAGATCGGGCCATCGGCCCCTGCACAGACAAGGCCGCAGATCTCCAGTTTCCGGCCTCAGGAAGTCCAGGGGATGCGGAGTCCGACGATGTTCGGCAGCGGCAATACCGGCAATGAAGCGCGGCAGGCGAGTATCCGAGGCCATGAAAGCCTGTCGAGCGCCCGCAGCTTCGCCCCTCCCGTCAGCAGAGCCCCATCGGGAGGCCCTTCGCGCGGCGGACGCAGATGAGCGCTCAGATCTTAAAGAGACAATTCGCTATGGAGGATATCGCAATGTCGCTCTCTAGAGTTGCCAGAGAAAAGTGGCCCTTCGTCATAGCGGGCGTTCTCGTCCTTATTCTCGCATGCGGGAGCGCTCACGCGAAATCTTCGCACCATCAGAAGAGCTTTTCCTCACCCCAGGACGCAGTCAAGGCAATGGCCGCGGCGGTTAAAGCCGACGACACGAAGGAGCTCCTCAGGATATTCGGCCCTGGAAGCAAGCGTATCGTCCTTTCAGGCGACCCCGTGGAAGATAAAGAGGGCCGCCAGCGGTTCGTCAAGCGCTATGAAGAGAAGCACCGGCTGGAGGAGGCCGCCGGCAGGGCCACACTCTACACGGGCAACGACGAATGGCCTTTCCCCATCCCGATACTGAAGGCCGGCAATCGCTGGAGGTTCGATGCGAAGTCGGGCAGGGAAGAGATACTGGCGCGGAGAGTCGGGAGGAATGAGCTGAATACGATCCAGGTCTGCCTCGCCTACGTCGACGCTCAGAAAGAGTATGCTATGGAGAAGGGCCGCGAGGGCAACGGCCTCCTTGAGTACGCACAAAAGTTTGTCAGTTCCCCCGGCGCGCACGACGGTCTCTATTGGCAGGCCAAGAAAGGCGAAGAGCAGAGCCCTATGGGACCTTTGTTCGCCGCGGCGAAGGAGAGAGGCTACGGGGATGAGCCGTTCGGGGGCGAATCGGCGCCTTATCATGGTTACTTCTACAGGATTCTAAAAAGCCAGGACAAGGACGCGCCGGGTGGCGTCCGGGACTATATGGTCGGGGACAAGATGATCGGAGGGTTCGCCATGGTCGCTTACCCGGCGAAATACGGCTCTTCCGGCGTCATGACCTTTATGGTGAATCAGGACGGGGTCGTCTACGAGAAAGACTTGGGCAGGGAGACGAGAGAGGCCGCCCTCGTGATGAACGCCTTCGATCCGGACAAGACCTGGACCAGGGTCAAGGAACCTGAGTAGCGCCGGCCTGAAGCCGTCATCTCTTTGCTTCATCGTTTAAAGGGACCCGAGGGCAGAACGGGTTCTCCGTCAGCGCAAGACTTCCAATGAACGTATGCCTTTGCCCCGCAGTGGTTGGGGCGTGTTCCGGCGGACCGGCCCGAATTGATTCCCTTAGCCCGATATGGTACAAATTACGATGCTGGATCTTGTTTTGCTCCACCCGCCGAGCGTCTATGATTTCCGCAAAGTCTCGGTGCTCCACGGACCTATCAGCGACGTCATCCCTTCCACGCCGATTTTCGAAATGTATCCCATCGGCTTCGCGAGTCTTTCGGAATATTTGGGGCGCTTCGGCATCAACGTGAGGATCATCAACCTTGCGTACAAAATGCTTAGGAACAGGAAGTATGATCCCGAAGAAGAGATAAAGAACATCAAGACGAGGGCGTTTGGCATCGACCTCCATTGGATGCCCCACATACAGGGGACGATAGCCGTCTCCGAGCTGGTGAAGAAGCATCATCCGAAGACACCCGTCATCCTTGGCGGTCTTTCGTCCACCTATTTTCATCAGGAACTACTGGAGCGCTACCCATCGGTCGATTTCGTGGTTCGGGGCGATTCGACCGAAGAGCCCCTTCGGATGCTCATGGAGGCGATCCGCGATAAGGGAGACCCTCACGCCGTTCCCAACCTCTCTTTCAGAAACAACGGCGATGTGACGGTTAACCCGCTCACGTACGTGCCCGACGACCTTGACCATAGCCGGACCGATTATCTCCACATCATGAAGAAAGTGGCGAGGTACCGCGATTTCGCCGGCTATGTGCCTTTCATCAACTGGCCGAAGTATCCGATTACCGCGATTTTTACCTGCCGGGGATGCACTTACAACTGCAAGACCTGCGGTGGTTCCCGTTTTGCTTTCGCGAACATGACGGGGCGGAAAAGGGCAGCCTTTAAATCTCCTGAGATCCTCGCCAGGGAGATCAAGGAAGTTGCCCTTCATCTCAAAGGTCCCATATTTCTCATAGGGGACCTCTTTCAGAACGGGCCGGAATATGGGGAAGAGCTGCTGTTTCTTTTGAAGAAAGAACGGATCAGGAACAACTTCGTCTTTGAGTTTTTCAATCCCCCCGACCCGGCCCACGTGAAGATGATCAGCGAGGCTGCGGAGAACTTCAACGTGGAGCTTTCTCCCGAGTCGCATGACGAGAAGGTGAGGCATGCCTTCGGGCGGCCCTATTCGAATGCGGCCATGGAACGCCTCATCGAAACGCTGCTGGCGCACGGCTGCAAGCGGATCGACTTATTCTTCATGGTGGGCCTGCCCCATCAGGACTACCAATCGGTCATGAAAACGGCGGAGTATTGCGACGGTCTTCTGACGCGCCTCGGAAAATCCCGCGTGACGACGCCTTTCATCTCGCCCCTGGCCCCCTTCGTCGATCCCGGCAGCATGGTCTTCGAGTCGCCCGAGGAGCACGGCTACAAGCTCTTCTTCAGGGACGTCGAGTCGCACCGGCAGGCAATGCAGCAACCGGGCTGGAAGTACTTCCTCAATTATGAGACGCAGTGGATGAACCGCGACGAGATCGTGGACAGCACCTACCATGCTTCCCTTGCCCTGAATAGGGTGAAGATGGCCCACGGGCTGATTTCGAGCGATGTTTACCGGGAGCTGGAGAAGAAAATCGCCTTTGCCCTCGACACGGTGAAGGCCATCGACCGCATCATGGGGATGGACCCCGCCGACAGGCCGCGCGAGCTTGCGGAGCTTCGCATCGACGTGGCGAAGAATGTCGGCTCGACCCTGGAAAAGAAGGAGCTTGAGTGGCCGACGGGCATATTGCGGATGAATTTCTTCAACATTCTGAAGAGCCTGGCGAGACGATGAACAATCTGCTGCGAACGATACCGAAGGTAGACGATATCCTGAAAGATCCCCGCTGGGCGGAATTGGCGGCCTATCCGGCGGAAGTGGCAAAAAGCCACTTGCGGGACGTCCTTGCGGGCTTGAGGGCCTCGATTAGGGAAGGCAAGGCTTCCGAGGGGCCGTCGCTTGCGGCTATCATTGCGGAGACGAAGGCGCGGACCGAGCAATCGCTTCAGCCGACGCTCAAAAAAGTCATCAATGGCACGGGCGTTATCATTCACACGAATCTGGGCAGGGCCCCGCTGGCTGCTTCCGCCATCGAGCGACTCCTCGCCGTTGCGGCGGGCTATTCCAACCTGGAATACCGGCTTGCGGAGGGTAAGAGGGGCGACCGCCACGAGCATTGTCTCGCTCTCCTTAAGAGGTTGACGGGCGCGGAAGGCGCGCTTGTGGTCAACAACAACGCGGCTGCCGTGCTTCTCGCGCTCAACACTCTCGCGGAAGGCAGGGAGGTGGTGATCAGCCGGGGAGAGCTGATAGAGATAGGCGGCTCTTTTCGCATCCCGGAGATCATGGCGAAGAGCGGCGCCATCCTGAAGGAAGTGGGCACGACCAACAGGACCTTCAAGGAAGACTACGAGCGGAACGTGAGCGAGAGAACCGGTCTGATCATGAAGGCCCATACGAGCAATTACAGGATCAGGGGGTTTGTGCACGAGACAACGAGCGGCGAACTTGCCGGCCTTGCCGCCGCCGCGAACGTTCCTTTCTATTTTGACGCGGGCAGCGGTCTTCTGGCCGGCTCGGGCAGCTATGCCGCCGACGAACCCCTCGTTTTGGAAGAGACGCGCATCGCCGACGTCGTCTCTTTCAGCGGCGATAAGCTCCTGGGAGGCCCCCAGGCGGGCATCCTGCTCGGCAGGGCGTCCCTCATTTCGGCCATGAAGAAGAACCCTCTTACCAGGGCGCTCAGGCCGGACAAGTTCACTTTAGCCGCGTTGGAAGCCACCCTTCAACTCTACCTCGACAGGGAGAAGGCGCGGCGGGAAATTCCCGTCCTCCACATGCTCTATCAGAGCCCGACGGAACTGAAGCGGAGAGCCTCGAAGGTTGCCGCCGCGATGCGAAGAAGCGCCCCGGCAGCGGGCATCGAGGTGGTGAAGCTCGATTCCGAGATGGGCGGGGGAAGTTTGCCGGAGGTCGCCATCCCTTCCTACGGGCTTTCCGTGTCGTCGTCTAATCTCCCCGCCGAGAAGATCGAGCAGCGCATGAGATCGCTCGACATCCCGGTCGTCGGCAGAATAGAGAAAGGACGTTTCCTTATCGATATGCGCACGGTCCGGCAAGGGGACGAAGCCTGCTTGATCGCCGCCATACAGACGGCCCTCGGGGATGGAAGATAAGTTTCGCGTTACTTCGGACAAAGACAACGTAAGAATTGACGTCTATCTCTCGGAGCGGCTCTCTTTGCCGAGGTCGCGGGTGCAACGGTTGATCGAGGAGGGGCACGTCCGGGTTTGCGGGAAGATCATGAAAGCTTCTTTCAAGGTCCGGAAAGACATCGAGATCGAAGGCGAGGTCCCCGCGGAGGCGCCGAGCTTGCTCGTTGCCGAAGATATTCCGATTGCCGTACTCTATGAGGACGAGTTTCTTCTGGTGATCGATAAGCCGAAGGATATGGTGGTCCATCCTTCAGCGGGTCACCGCCGGGGCACCCTCGTCAACGCCGTCCTCAATCACCTCAAAGAGGTGGAGAATGGCGACGAGCGGCCGGGCATCGTCCACCGGCTCGACAAGGGCACCACCGGGGTGATAATTATCGCTAAGGACTGGAAGACCCGGGAAGCGCTCTCGCGGCAATTTCACGACCGCAACGTGGAGAAAGTCTATCGGGCGGTTGTCGAAGGGAGCATGAGGGAAAACGAGGGCGTGGTGGAAGGCATGATCGGCAGGCGTCCGAACGATAGAAAGCGAATGGGATTCGTGGCTAAAGGCGGGAGAACTTCCTTTTCTCAGTTCAAGGTGCTGGAGCGCCTGAAGGGGTATACTTACGTCGAGGTCTATCCGAAGACGGGGAGGACCCACCAGATACGCGTCCACCTGAGCCATCTGGGCCACCCGATCGTGGGCGACGAGCTTTACGGAAAGCGGGCAAAAAAGCTGGCGGACAGGCCGCTCCTCCACGCGCTGAGGATCGTCTTTGATCATCCCGCCACGGATGCAAGGATGCGCGTCGAGGCGGCCGTGGCCGACGACATGGAGGCGTTTGTGAGGGAACATGCGATGTGAGTGGGCGACGATGCATTCCGGCGGGAACGCCTGGTCCTGCCTTCGTTCGCCCGAGCTGGAAAAAGCGGGCATCGGCCATGGCTTCATGACGCGGAATTCGAATGCCCTCCTTGATGACCCCGCCCAGCGGAAGGCTTTCGTAGAGGCTTTTTCCGCCAAAGCGATGGTAGTGATGGACCAGGAGCATGGCGACGCGGTGCATGTAGTTGCGTCGGGCGAGCGGCCCCGGGCGGGCGACGGTCTTGTCCTGGTCGAGCCGGGCATCATCGGCGTCATCAAAACCGCGGACTGCCTTCCCATTATTCTCTGCGCGCCCGATTCTCGCATTTGCGCCGTCGTTCACGCGGGGTGGCGCGGAACAGCCCGCCTTATCAGCGGGAAGGCCGCAGCCGCCATGGTTCGCCTGGGGGTGCAAGCCCGCTCGATACGCGCGCTCATCGGCCCCGGCATCGGGCCGTGCTGTTATAATGTGGGTGAAGACGTTGCCGCGGCTTTCAATGCTGTCGGCATCAGCGACGACGTGTTCGAAAGAAGAGAAGGAGCTTTGTTTCTCGACCTGAAGAAAGCAAACCGGGAGATCCTGATGGGCGAGGGCGTGAGCGACATCGACGACGTGAGCCTCTGCACCTCCTGCAGCAACGACCTCTTCTTCTCAGCGAGGCGCGAGGGTCAGCCGGGCAGGCAGATCACGTTCGCCCTCATCAACGCTTAAAACAGGGGGAACCGCCTTATGGCGCAGATTTCCGGATCGGAAAAACAATCGGAACAGGCTATCCCGCGGCCCGACGAAGCCGGCTTCATGAAGAAGCATCGGAACAGTCTTTTTTACGTGTTGGCGATACTCGGGGTCTGCGCCTTACTCGTCTATCTGGAGACCAGCCTCCCCTTCTTCCGGAAGTTCATGCCGGTCCTGGACAACAAGTTCCTCATCGGCATACTCAACCTCAACTTCCTCCTGATCATGCTCCTTATTTTTATTGCCAGCCGCATCCTGCTCAAGACGTATATCGAAAACAAGCAGGGCATCTGGGGCGCGGGCCTCAAGACGCGGCTGACGCTGACGGTCTTCTCCGTCTCCATCATCTCGTCCTTCATGCTCTTTTTTGTGACCACGTGGTTCTTCTACAACAGCATGGACAAGTGGTTCAGCCAGAAGGTGGAAGATACGCTGGAGAATGCGCGCGATCTCTCGACGTTTTACTATGAGGACCTTTTCGGCCGCTATGAGAAAATGGGGAAGATGCTTGCGCTCACGATCCGAGAAAACGGGGTCCTTGACAACAATGAAGAGCTGGCGGCCTTCATAAAGAAAGCGGGGCGGTCGAATTTCTTTAGCTACCTCGCGGTCCTCGACCTCGCCGGTCAGCCGGTCATGAGCTATAATGCGCTTGACGAGGAGATGACGCGCGTCCTCGTGGAACGATCGAAAACGCTCAGAAAAACCAGGGAAGGGAGACAAATTGTCCCGTTAAAGGACGGAGAGCTCCTCCTCTTTCTCACGACGGTCCCCGATAATGCGGGCCAACCGAGAGCCCTCCTTTTTCTGGGCGAGAAAATCAGGATCCACGGCGCCCAGAGCATGAAGCAGATATCGTCTACCTACAGGGAATTCAAAGAGGCCAGGCCCTTCAAGAAAATACTGAAATACAGCTTCGTCATCCCCCTCTTTTTCATCACGATCCTCAGCATTTTCGTGGCTATCTGGATAGGGGTGAAGATGGCGACGGAAATCACCGAGCCCCTCGAGCGGGTGAAGGAGGGGGCGGCCATCATTGCCCAGGGCAGGTTTGACGTCAGCCTCGAGGAGCGGGGCAAAGACGAAATCGGGACGCTCGTGAGCGCCTTCAACAGGATGGCGAGAGAGCTGAAGAGGGCGAAAGAGGAGATCGAGGAGAAAAGAAGATACATGGAGGCAATCCTCGACAACGTGGCGACCGGCATCATCAGCACCGACGCGAAAGGGCGCATGCTCCTCGTTAACCGGGCGGCAAAAGACATCATGAGGGCAAAGTCCGACGACTGGATGGGCTCTCCCTTGTGGCGTTTTGCGGACGGAGACTTCAGGCCCATCATCAGGCCCTTCCTCAAGGGCCTGAAAGAGGGTCGCGACAGCCACGTGAAAGAGACGACCCTCTCGTTGCAGAACGACACGCTTTTCCTGCGCGTTTCCCTCACCACGCTCCATGATGAAGCGGGCAAGACCGAGGGGTACATAGTGGCCTTTGACGACATCACCCATATCGTAAGAGCCGAGAAGCTCGCCACGTGGCGGGAGATCGCCAAAAGGCTCACCCACGAGATAAAGAACCCCCTGACGCCCATAAAGCTGTCGGCGGAAAGGCTTCGGAGACGCCTGCTGCCGCGCGTCGAGGGCCGGGAGAAGGAAGTGCTCGACGAGACGACCTCCGTGATCTTAAGCTCCTCCAACGACATTACGTCAATGGTGAACGAGCTGACGAGGTTTACCCATACGTCGTCAGCGCAATTGGCGCCGGAGCAGGTGAACCCGATCGTCGAGGAGACGCTGGCCATTTACAAAAACCTCTACCCGGCAATTTCCTTTGAGTTCAACGCGGCGAACGTGCCGCCCCTCAGAATGGACAGGGACAAGATGAAGAGGGCCTTGATCAATCTGATCACCAACTCCATCAGGGCCATCGGGGCAGAGCCCGGCACGATCAGCGTTGAGACGCGCTACGACAAAGACAGGGGCGCCGTGCGCATAGAGCTGGGGGACACGGGACCCGGCATCAGGGATGAGGACAAGTCGCGGGTCTTCGACCCGTATTTCACCAAGAACCCCGACGGCACCGGCCTCGGTCTCGCCATCGTCAATTCCATCGTCCTCGAGCTCGGCGGCAGGATCAACGCGGAAGACAACACGCCGAGGGGGACCAAGATGGTGATGGAGATTCCCGTCTTCGAAACGTAGAATGTCCTGTGCCTGCGGGCGCTTTTCGCGCATAGCTTTGTCATCGGCCGGGCCGCGAGTCCTATCAAGATTGGAGGGGGGACACCCCTCCGAAAGGCAAGGGGCGAGAGGAGTGTCCCCCCAACCTCTATCGAGCTCCGGCTCGCGACCCGGCCGATTTCGCGCTCTGCATCAAAAATCGCCGCGCAGGCGCAGGACATTCTGCCTACGCATCCGGCCCCCGGCCCAAGTGCTCAAGCGCCTTCAAATGTGCTATACTATTCGTGTGAAAATCGTCAGCAGCAATAGGAAGGCGTATCACAACTTCTCGATCGAAGATAAGTTCGAGGTGGGCGTCGCCCTCTTGGGGACCGAGGTGAAGTCGCTCAGGGAGGGAAAAGCGAACCTCAACGATGCTTTCGCCAAGGTGAAGAACGGCGAGCTGTTTTTGGTGAATGCGCACATCAGTCCTTATTCGTGCGGCAACATCAATAACCATGAGCCGAAGCGCGACAGGAAGCTCCTCATGCACCGATTCGAGTTGAACCGGCTTTACGGGAAGGTGAAGGAACGGGGATATACGCTTATTCCGCTGAGTTTGTACTTCAACGACAAGAATACGGTGAAACTGGAGATCGGCCTGGCCAAGGGAAAGACGTCAGTCGACAAGCGTCACGACATCAAGGCGAGGGACGACAAGCGCATCAACGAGCGGGAAGGACGACTCAGATAATTTATGGGGGCGAATGGTCTCGACAGGGAAAGAAGGGTCAAGGAGGCGTGCCGGGGTTTCATCTGCCCGTTATCAGGTGGAAATAAACACAAACGCAGAACCTGAACTAGCACTGGCGGCCTAGAGCCGCCCGTCCGCTGGACTTTCCTCCCGCTTTAGGTCCAACCGGGCGTCATTTCAGTGGGATAGCCTTTCTCGATACCTGTGGGGGAAGGCGAAAATTAGCAGGCTGGGATGAAAGGAAACCGGTCAGCGGGTGTCCTCGATTCCGAGACCCAAAACGCTGACTACGCACGTAGTCGCCTTAGGTTCTTGTTCTCTGGACGCGGGTTCGATTCCCGCCGCCTCCACCATTTGTTAATACAACAAAATTCGACGCAGTACAAAAACCCGTTAGAAATAGCGGGTTTTTTGTTGTCCACAATGCAGGAGAGTGCTATATTGTCTATTGAAATGTGGGGATTGTGGGGTGCGTTTTGTGGGGTAACTGCTGAAACACAGGAAACGGTTACCCCACAAAGGAGGCAAAAAGCCATGTCCAAAGCGGCTATCCAGCTATCGGTTACCAGGGTGAAGAACGCCAAGGCTCGGCCGAAGGAGTATAAGCTTTTCGATGGTGGAGGACTATACCTTCTGGGGATAAATACTGGCGCTTCAAATACCGCTTCGATGGGATGGAAAGTGGGATCAGCTTTGGCGTCTACCCTGAAATCGGCTTAGAGGATGCACGATCCCAAAGAGACGCTGCGCGCGAATTACTGAGACAAGGGGTTGATCCGGGAGCGCTCCGCAAGGAAGAGAAAGCTCGAAGGAAGGCGGAACGTCTTGAATCGGAAAGAACGCCCTCGGTCCGGATCACTATGGACGGGATAATAGAACTGTGGAAGGGGAACAACATAATGCGTCTTACTGCGGACGAGGCACGATTTGTAGCAGGACTGCTGAACAGCATAATGAGGTGATCTATGCCACTAAACAATCTGAAGGTTCAAACCGCGAAGCCGAAGGAAAAACCGTACAAGCTTTTTGATGGTGATGGTCTCTACTTACTGGTAACCGAAAAGGGCCATAAGTGGTGGAGATTCAAGTATCGTTTCGATGGCAAGGAAAAGAGTCTCGCTTTCGGAACGTACCCTGAAATTTCCCTTGTTGACGCAAGAGAGCGGAGAAATGGGGCCAGAAGGCAGGTCGCAAACGGCATAGATCCGGGGGCTGTAAAGAAAGCCATGAAGCAGGCGAAGACGGCAGAAACAGAAACTTTCGAGGTAGTCGCTCGCGAATGGTATACGAAATTCACCCCTACGTGGTCGGCGACGCATGCCGTTACCATGATGGCCCGGATGGAACGCGACCTCTTCCCGTGGATGGGGGCGCGGCCCATCAAAGAGATCAAGGCGCCTGAGCTCTTGGCGGTCCTTCGCCGGGTAGAGAGCCGCGGTGCTCTGGAGACCGCACACCGAATCAGGACCATCGCGGGGCAAGTGCTTCGGTACGCTGTTGCCACGGGCCGGGCGGAGCGTGATTGCTCCGGGGACTTGAAGGGTGCCCTGCCTCAGCCGGGAGAACATCACCATGCGGCGATTACGGATCCGAAAGAGGTTGCATTCCTTTTGAGGACCATCGACGGCTACGAGGGACATTTTGTTGTGAAGTGCTCCCTAAAGCTTGCCCCCATGTTCTTTGTGCGCCCCGGGGAACTTAGGAGCGCGGAATGGGCGGAGATGGACCTCGATGAAAGGGTCTGGAACATCCCGGCGGAAAAGATGAAGATGAAACAGGCGCATATCGTACCGCTCAGTACTCAGGCCGTGGCGATATTGACGGAACTGAAACATCTGACCGGCGCGAGCAGATACGTCTTTCCTTCAGGTAGGTCCTTCGCAAGGCCGATGTCTAACAACACCGTGAATGCGGCGCTAAGGCGCATGGGATACGACAAGGAGACTATGACCGGCCATGGGTTCAGGGCAATGGCCCGAACCATCCTTGACGAAGTATTGCAGGTAAGGCCAGATTACATAGAACACCAGCTTGCCCATGCCGTGAGGGACCCCAACGGCAGGGCTTACAACCGGACGGCGCACCTTGCCGGGCGCCGGGAGATGATGCAATTGTGGGCGGATTACCTTGACGGGTTGAAGCGGGGCGCGCATGTATTGCCGTTGCACAAGGATGCAAGGTAACGGCAAAGCATGATTACGAGGCCGAGAAACTGGCACCCTCGGCGGTTACGTCTGGTCCTCAGCCCGCCCACACTCATCGAGGTTGCAGAGTGCATCGATATCGGCCTCTCTCCATACGGTTGTCCGGGGAGATAACTTGACCCCCTTCGGAAACCGGCCCTGCCTGATACCTGCCCACCACGTGGACTTCGACACAGGAATGCGTTCAAGAACCTCTGGTAGTCGCAACAGCCGTTTGTTCATCACTTGCGCTCCTCTTTCGATCTTAGGATTTCCCTTCTCCGGTAGCGTCGACTTCGACAAATTTTTCCGTAAAAACTGTACCGACAAAGCCATGTTCACACCGCTCCTCCGAACTCGTGGTTGAAGGCCCCTTGCAGGGAAAGCGCCTGCTTGTCCGGTTTCTCGGCTGCCAGCTCTTTCGCGCGCCGATAGTGCTCCAGAGCTTCCCTGATGTAGACCCCCCGGATCGATTTCGGCATGCTTTCGAGCAACTCGTAAAGCTCAGCCTGTTTTGCCTTATGGATGTGCACCCTGTAGATGGCGAAATCCTTTGCCACAGCCGCCTCCTATCTTGGAATGCTGCCGTAGCGGCAGTAGCCTATCGCGTTCGCCATGACCGGGTCGTTCACTACAAGCAGATTGCGCCCGTTCGCAAGGTCCTTTATTACCGCGCCGCCCCCTCCGATGATGCCCATGTCGGGATGAGCGGGCAGCTTCTCGAAATAGTGGTCCATGACGGAGCGGATACGCTTTGCGTAGGCGTCGATCTCTTCCTGGACGTCTATCTCGCAGGTATCTCCCAGGTAAGCGACCTGCGTGCCCTGAAGGATAGCGAGGGCGGCCCTGAAGCCGATGGGACGCCGGTGTTGCCGGTAGAAGGCATTCATGATGCTGTCGAGCACGATCGACACGCCGATCTCCCGGCTTTGATAGGCGCTTTCCACATACTTCCCTCCCGCGAAAAAGACCATGTCCATGGTGTTGTGACCGATATCGATCACTGCCACGTTTTTTTCGCCATCCTCCTGGTGGTCCTCGACGTGGCGGAAGTATATGCCCGCACCCTGGGGAATGATCCTGACGTTGCCGCTCACACGGTAAATCTTCTCATTTATTCTCATATCCGATGCCCTTATGGCTTCGAGGATGCCAATGCAATACTTGCTCGAATAGAGGCCGGGAGGTACGCCCATCACGATCTCGCCCTTTACGAAGTTGTTGATCTTCAGACAGTGGGCGAGGACTGCAAGCCAGGAATCAGAGGTCACGAAGCCGGATTGGCACGTGTCAAAGGTGTTGCCTTCCCTCTCCGCGTCTTCTCCCACCAGGTACCTCCGGCCGTTAACCACAACGGGGCTCATCTCCGTAAACGTGCTTTCCTTGGTCATAGGAGTGACTGCCGTGGGAAACATCTTCTTATCGTCCGACCGGCATGTCTTGGTGAAGCCGTACCCGATATCTATCCCTATGCAATCAATCGCCATGGGGCTCCTCCTTGCTCATCAGATTGAAGGCCTTTCCGCGTCAATCCAAGATCTTACGCAGACATATTGATATATTACCTTCACCTCCAGATCCTTTCCCGTTCGATCATCCTCCGCGTCTTCCTTGATGCTGTGAAGATGAACAGCCAGGGGGTCGTAATCATGAGGAAGGTGGTGAGAACCACGAAGCTCGCCGAGGTGAGAAGCACCGGTTTCACGCCCATGAGAAATAGGTAGACCCTGTTGAGTGCCCGGTAGCTTACCTGAGGATAGAACCACAGGAGAAACCGGGAGATGCGGCCTTCATCGAGCACCGAGGCATACAAGGTATTGTAGAAGACGAAGGCGATGACGATTTTCAGGACCCCGGCGACGGTCAACCCGGCCATGAGCCAATTGATAGCCCTTTTCGACAGCTTGCCTATATAGTACCTGCCTACGGAGGCAAGGATGAGGCTGTAGCCCATGGCGAAGCTGAGTGCCAGGGCCACGGCGAAGGCCTGGTCGAACAGGGTGAACTCGTAGGAGCCGAAGATGGGGACGCACCTCTCGATGACGCCCACAAAGAAGGGTGTCAGGAGGATGCTGACAAGGCCGGAGATGAAGGCGCCCTTGAATCCCACCTCGGAGATCACGATCTTGCCCTTCAGGGTCAAGAGGTTCTCCGGCAGGTCGTTGCCGTGCTTCTCCGCGAGGAAGTAGTTCTGCACGATGGAGACCACGTCGATGAAGCTCTTCGGCCGAATGGAGCCGCCGATCCCTATCGGCGTGATGTCGTTCGATTTGTCGCCGTCTTTCTGGCTCATAGTCCCAGCACGAATTTCAGTATGCATCCGCCGTAGGCTATCGCGACGGAGAGGAAGAACAGCAGGACGCCCGCCACGATCCTCTGCCTGTAGACGCCAAGGAAGAAGGCGAGGAAAAGGGCGAACGAAGCGAAGAACTTCGCCCAGAAACCCTGGAGCACCGCCTGGAAAAGCACGCGCCACAAGGACATGTACTGGGCATGGGACATGTACGTGAGGGGGCTCAGGTAGTCGATGAAGTGGGCTGCCGTCATAGCGGGATGATCCCCTTGATGAGCGGCGGGCCGTTTCCTTTGATCGCTTCGAACTCGGCCCTGTTCTCGAAGGCGCTCGCCTTGACCGGAACGAGGAACGCCCTCTTGGGCTTTCCCTGTTCTATCTGGATCTCGTATCGGCGGGTCGTATAGGCTTTTCCCAGTTCGGACGTGAGTACATCCGATTTC
Organism: uncultured delta proteobacterium; assembly: GCA_963816715.1. GTDB lineage: Bacteria > Desulfobacterota > Syntrophorhabdia > Syntrophorhabdales > WCHB1-27 > BOG-1155. Next base: position 32,938 of record CAWFMJ010000028.1, on the reverse strand, counting down.
CTCAAGCTCTCGACGATCCTCCTCAGCGCTTTGTCCTTGTCCGTGTCTCTGAGCAGTGTGATGTCGATGATGTTTCTCTCGGCCGCCATGGCGCCCGCTGTCTCGTAAAGGAACGTCGGATCGCAGTAGACCGCGTCATCGACGGAGAAGGCCCGGAAGGCGCTTCCAGTCTGCGTCACGTTAACGGTCGCGCCTACCTTGCGGAGCAACTCCCTACAGTCGAACCACTCCTCCCAAGCGAGGGAAGCCCACTTCTCGGCCTGCTCGATCTCCATCTGACGCGCCTTACCGTCCGCCTCCTTGAGCAGCCCGGACAACCGGTCGGTCGCCGATTGATGGTGCTCGCCTATGGCCTTCGTGACCATCTTGAGCCAGTGAGCGTCCTTGTCTTTTTGGAATATCTCTTCCATGATGGAGACGCCCGTCAGGGGATGATCCGCCTTCACGTATCTGCCCTGGCTCCTGAACTGAGGGATCTTTCCCAGGTCGTGGCCGAGGGCAGCTATGATCACGACAGGGATGTATCCTACCGGGTCATCATAGGCGTCCATGAGAAGCCGGAGGGTGATGCGGGCGACATTGAAAGTGTGGTCGCGGAGGGTGACCTTTGAAAGGATGTCGCCTACGCGGCTTGCCGCCTTTTTTTCCGGATCGGCGATCGTATCGACGACAGAGGGACAATCTCCGTACTGTTCGAGAATCTCCACGATCCTGATGATCCCCTCCAGCATGCCGGAGAGGCATTCCTTATGGGGCTCGATCACCTCGCTATAGAACGTCTGGACCGCCATAATGGTCCTGCCGGCTGCGGGCCGGTTTTCCACGACGGGCGCGCTTTCGCTGAACGGGGCAGGAACGGCGGCCTCTTCCGGTCCTGAAACTGCTTTCGCAGTTTCTTTGACAATGGCTGCCGGCTTGAATGAGCTGTTGTATTTGATCCAGATGGGGCAGAGGTCATCGAGAGACAGGATGATTTTTTCGGCGGGAGGCTGCTTTTCCCGGAGAATCGCGATTATCGTCCTCACCGTCTCGAACATGGTCCGCCCTATTTGGTGGCCGATAGTCTTCTGATCTTATCAAAGACTACGCTCGACTGGGCCTCCGAGAGATCGAAGACCGACCTCTTGCCGGGAATTGTCTTTTCCGGTCCGTCTGCATCCTTCTTTTTGAAAGAAGTCAGCTCGAGCAGGAGGTCTTGCGGCTTCTGACTCCGCTTCCCGGCAACCGTGTCGAGGAGGTAAAGCAGCTTGTCCTGTTGTGGCGTGCTCACCTCTATGGTGAGAGAGTCTTTCTCGATTAATCTGAAGAGCCCTCGATTGATGAAATCGAGCCTGCCTATGTGGATAAGAAGGCCGACGCTTCTTCTTATGGTGATCGATTCGATCTTTCCCACCACCTGGAAGGCGTCGAGCCTGATGGTCTTCATCCTGCCCTTGCAGCGTTCCAGCTCCTCGACGGCCGTCGCTCCCGACAATTCAACCTGCACCGAGATGGTCTTTTTGTTCACCGCGTAACCTACTATCTTTCCGTTCCCTTTCATGATTTGAACCCCTCCGGAAGAGCGTCGGGCGCAACATCGTCCCAGTTCAGGCTCACGGGCCTCATCCTCCCGAAGACGATCACGTCCACCTCCACTTTGCCGTTTGCCAGGCGACGGACTATCCCCCTGAAGTCCTGGTATTCTCCCGAGAGGATGCGGACTATGGAACCGGTCTCGATGCCCGATTTGGGAACAACCGTCTCGCTCAGCCCCAGGAACCTGCCCACCTCCACGTCTTCTATGGGGGATATGTTCCTGATGTAGCCGGCGACGGAATCGAGATAGCGCAGCTCCTCCGACTTGGGGTCGTATGCGACCACATACTCGCCGATGAGGGCTTTCTTGGCCACTACCCCATGGAGGCCGAAAACTTCTACCACTCGCTTTTCTTTGCCCTTGAGCACATGCAAAAGGTAAGGCATTTGTTCCCTCCCGAGACGTCTGTGGCTCCTGCATCTTTGATATTACTTCTTGTAAGGAAGCGAGGCGTTGGGGGTTGGGAGTTTCGGCGCCAGCAGAACACCCTCGTGTATAGATGTCATCGCCTGCGGCGGCGAGATTCAATTCCCAATGGTACCAGGTGCACCGGAACAGGAATGGCCACGCCTGGACAAACGGTCTATCCAGCTAAGGTCTGCACCCACATACTCCACGCTTACCGGTCAAGGTTCAGTCATCTCAAGCACCGTCATGAAGCCCCTGGATGGGAGGCGGCAAAGACCATACGGCGGGTACTGGAAGGCAGAGATAGTTCGAATAGCGACAACTTGTGAATAACCGACAACGAGGCCAAACACTGATTCCGGCAACGGTCCGCCGTAACGGGCGCCTCGGTGAGCCTGCCCCGAAAAAAGGGATTGATCCATTGCCTTCCGGCAAACCGTTTCTTGACTGCGACAATCCCGGCAAAGACAAAACTACGATCTGAAGGGCTGGATTCCTCTCACCAGCATCTTGACGGACCCCGCGGAAATCCTTAACGTTCCCTTGATCTTTGTTCCTCCGATTACCCCCTGGTTATACCACCGGTAAACCGTCTTTGAGGAGACGCTGAAGAACGAGGCCACCTCGCCCGGTTTCAGGAGGGTTTTGTCGGGCAGATCTTGAAGCTCCGTTCTGTCCGCGCCATCCTCAGAAGCGTTCGAAGAATCCAGAGTGTTCCCAAAGAGAGCCTCGCGACGGTTCGCTTCATGGGTGAAGGCGGCCCCGATTGTTCCCCTCTCAAATCTTCCGGCTTAGGCCGCGTCCGCTTCAATTCCTGCGTCCTCAATCAACTTGGCCGACTCTCAATTTCAGCGAAGATTGTCCCGTTCGTTCCGGCCGAACAATCCTGTCGGTTATCGCCAACGATTGTTCATAGATCGTTTTTGTATGTCTTACTGCAGCCCTCCCAGCGGCAGACTTTGCTTCAACATAATACTTTTCCAGAATTAGTCCAGTCGGAGCGAATGCGCAACGCGCAAAGCTTCCGGCTGCTGCTCTCGTAAATCTCCACACCAAACAAGTACTGCCCAGGCAAAGCATGTCGCGAGACTCTTCTTTGGCCTTTTCTGAAGATGGCCAGAAATTGTGACAAGAATCAGCCTTTCTCTGCAAAAATCGCACCCTTGCTGGTTGACAAAAGGTAGGGGCGTTGCCAGATTATTTTCAAGGATTAAGGGCACCCAAGAAAGGACATCGAGAGACATTATTTCTCAAGGCTGCTCTTGATCTATCGTACGTCCTGCCCGTTCATAGCGGTCCCTATCACAAGGTATATTTATAGTCATTCTTCACCCCGGCGAAACTGCCCAAAGGCGAAAAGCGGTAGCGCACTTTTCGCGGCATCCTTATGCCCAGTTCCAACGATATCCCGGACAATCTTCCTTACCGACAGTCTTTGCCTGTTTGTTCTCGTGGGCAGGGTTTCATTTCATGGCCGTCAGGTTCGGCAACTATGCGTAATGCGCGAAAAAGCGGCCGAAGAACAGAGAGGCCTCCCACTGCGCAACGAAGTTCCCCCACAGCAGCTTTGATATGCGAAAGACGTGGCGACGCAATAAGATGGCGGAACTTCTGCGCGTCTACCAGAAGCGATCGATAATGCGTGTATTTTCAATGATTGTTACCGCGCTGTTGCTCGCGTCCTGCGGCGCTGTGGTCCAAAACCCGGTCTCGCTGACCGATCCGCGGGTCCAGGCGAATGTTTTTCCCCAGCCGGCGTATCGCATCCAGGTAGGCGACGATCTCGATATCCGGTTCTTCTACAATCCCGAACTGAACGATCGAGTCATCGTCCGTCCGGACGGCTACATAACGCTTCAGTTGATCGGGGACCAGATGATCCTCAATATGACCCCCGGCGAGCTCACCTCGCTACTACAGCAGCGCTACGAGCCAATCATACAGCGGACTGCCATAACGGTCGCCGTTCGCGGGTTCGCCGCGCAGAGATTTTACGTGGACGGCGAGGTGAATAAACCTGGCCTTTTCCCGCTTACGGGCCAGGTGACCGTGCTGCAGGCCATCGCCCTGGCAGGGGGCTGTAAAGATACCGCGCGTCTCAACGAAATAATCCTGATCCGCCGCGGTCCCAAGAACGAGCCGATGGCCATTCCGATAAACGTGAAGGAGATCATCGACAACAAGAACATGAGCCAGGACATCCTTCTCCTCCCCTACGACGTCGTCTATCTGCCGAAATCTCCGATTGCCGATGTAAACAAGTGGGTTATGCTCTATATCAAGAACAACCTGCCCATCACTCCCGGCTTCGGCTATTACTTTTCCATCGCGCAGTAGGAGGCTCTTCATGATGGACCAGAGACGGGACGCGGGAGCACAAGAGAGAACGCTCAGGGACTTCCTGACCATCCTCTTCAAACACAAGGCGAAGATACTCGCCGTCTTTTTCGGCATAGTCGTCACCGTGACCGTTCTCTCATCCGTCCTTCCCCCTACCTATGAAGCAAAATCGAGCGTACTGGTGAAATTGGGGAGGGAGTACCTCTACCGGCCGGAGGTCGGCACAGACAAAAGCCAGGTCATCTCTTTCGATCAGCAGGGTCAGGAAGAAACCATCAACTCGGAGATAGAGATCCTCACTAACCGCGACCTTGCGGAGAAGGTGATCATGACTATAGGGGTAGAAAAGCTCTATCCCGAACTGGCAGAAAAGCGATATTCCGACGGGGTGACGCCGAAAGAGGTCGCGATAATTCAGTTCAGCAAAAAGCTCAAAGTGGAAGGCGTCAAGAAATCACATGTCATCGATGTCAGCTTTCAACATAAGGACCCACGCTTGGCAGCCCGTGTGGTAAACCTTCTCGTCGACTACTTCAAGGAGAAACACCTCCAGGTTTACAGCGACCCTAAGTCGTCCTTCCTCGAAGAGCAGCTCGCCGAGTATCGCCAGAAGCTAGAAAACTCGGAGGACGCGCTTCAGACCTTCAAGCAGAGGCAGGCTGTTTACTCTCTCGACGAGCAGAGAAGGCTCATGCTCGAACAGCGCATGAAATTAGACACCGCCTACAAAGAGACGCAGACCAACATCCGGGAGCTGCGAGAGAAACTGCGCTCTCTGAAAGCGCAAGCCAGCGCGATAATGCACGGAGGGAATGCCTTCGCACTCTCGGAGCAGGGAAACATCATCACCGACGCGAAATCAAAACTGCTCGATCTTCAGTTGAAGGAGCAGGAACTCCTGATCAGGTACAAGGAAGACGGCCCGCCAGTCAAGGACGTGCGCGAACAGATCCGGATGACGCGCGATTTTCTCGCCGCCCAGGAAAAGGACGTTACCTCGAAAATTAAGACCGGCAACCTAGTGTATCAGGAGACAGAGAAGGAATGCATCCACACGGAAGCGGACCTCCGCGCGCAGGAGGCAAAACTCGCCTCCCTCGCCCCCCAGACCGCCAGAGTCAATGCCGAGCTCAAGGACCTGGATCGGCAGGAGAAAGAGTTCCAGGACCTGAAGCGGGAGACAGCGATCAACGATGCGAGCTATCAGGTCTACGTCCAGAAATATGAAGAGGCCCGCATCTCGGACGACATGAACCGGAAAAAGATGGCAAACGTGAGCATTATACAAGCGGCCACGGTTCCGATCAGGCCGGTCAGGCCCAAGAAGACGCGGAACATCGCCCTTTCGATCGTGCTCGGCGTCGTAGCGGCCACGGGTGCCGTTTTTTGCTCGGAGAGTCTCGCCCACACGTTCAACACGGCCCAGGACGTGGAGCGGCAGATCGACCTGCCTGTTCTCACCTCCATCACCGAATCGGGGGCATGAGCCGGGCTAGGGACCAGTTGCTATGTACACCCGCTTCTACGGATTCTCGGAAAAGCCCTTCAACATGACGCCTGATCCACGCTTTCTCTTCCTTACGGAGGGGCACGAGGAGGCCCTTGCTTCCCTGTTCTACGGGATCAAGGAGAAGAAAGGGTTTATCTCCATCACGGGGGAGGTAGGCACCGGGAAAACAACCCTCATCTACCGCCTCATCGACAGCTTGCCCGACAGGGTAAAGAACGCCTTCATCTACCATACAAGCACCACCTTCGACCAGATTCTCAAGAACATTCTCTTGGAGTTGAGGGCGCCCGTAGGGGACGAAGAGAGGTACATGCTCATACACCGACTTAGTGCCTATCTCCTTGATAGACTGATGCACGATGAGATTGTGACCCTCTTCATAGACGAAGCCCAGAACCTGCCGGTGGAGACGCTGGAAGACCTCCGGATGCTCTCCAACCTCGAGACCCGGCGGGAGAAACTGCTGCAGATCGTCCTTGTGGGCCAGCCGGAACTGGACGCCAAGCTCGATTCCGAGGAGTTGAGACAACTCAGGCAGAGGATAGTGATCAGGCGGCGGATCAGGCCGTTGAGCCAGGCTGAATCCAGGGAGTATATCGACCACCGGTTGCGCATCGCGGGCGGCAGCGCGAAGATGTTCTCGCGCGAGGCCCTTTCGTTGGTTTGCAGCCACGCCCAAGGGATTCCTCGGTTGATCAACGTTGTTTGCGACAACGCTCTCACTATGGGCTATGGCGCGGGCCACAGGAAGATCGGCGAGGAGATGATCCGGGAAGTGATCGGGGACATGAGCAGCTCCGCGCCCACAAACAGCGCGCCCCCTGTCGGACTGCCGGCGGCGCGCCGGGAACGGGAGGACCGCCGCAACCGCAAGATTGCACTACTGCAAAAGTTGCTTTGTGCAATGACTGCAAGGGTGCGGCCGCACCCTGTGGAGGCACCATGAGCAGGACCCTGGATGCGATAAGAAAGGCAGAAAAGGAGAGGCTCCTGAGCCCTGAAGAACTACGGCTCTTCAACACGAAGGCTGCGCAGCGGGTGAGCATGGAGAGCGAGTTTGCCAACGTCCAGGGCAACGGCCAGTATTCTATATCGGTCGGGGCCATGGAGGAATACAACCGCCTCAAGCAGAGCATCGTCAATCTCCTGCCAGAAGAGAAACAGAGGGTCCTTCTCTTCGCCGGAGCCGGCCCCGGCGATGGCAGCTCCAGGGTGGCCACGAATTTCAGCATGGTCCTTGCGTCGTCCGGGGAGAGGCTGCTCCTGGTGGACGCCAACCTGAGAAGTCCTGCGCTACACGGCTTCTTCGCAATCGGGAAGAACCCGGGCCTGGCGGAGCTTCTTTCCGGCGAGGCAACGCTGAGGCAGGTGATAAGGCCGACCCATTTCCGTAACCTGCTCCTTGTCACGGCTGGGGGTCTGCCCCAGAATCCGTTCCCACTCTTCGGAAACGGAAAGGCCGATTCCGCCATTCGACAGATGAAGGGGGAAGCCGACTGGGTAATTTTTGACGCCCCTGCCGTCAACGTCTTCAACGATGCCGTTTCCCTTGGCGCAAAAACGGACGGGGTCGCCCTCGTCGTACAGGCGGAGAAGACCCGGTGGGAAGTGGCCAAGAATGCCCGCCAGAGGCTTGAGAGCGGGAAGGCCAATGTCCTCGGCGTCGTTCTCAACGACCGGAAACTCCATATACCCGCGTGGATGTACAGAAGGCTGTAGCACCGGTCGCGCATGGCGTTTGTTTGAGTTCTGAACTGCACCAGACATCAATAAGATTTTCATGGCTTCGGTTCTTCTTCGACTCTCAGCATGGAAAACGGTTCGTGAAGAAAGAACTGTTTCTCCTGTCAATTCAGAAAAAGACGAGGACGCAACATGTACAGAAGGAGATTACTTCTCGACACCATCAAGTTGTGCGATTTCGTTCTTATGGCCGGGAGCTTCGTTTCATCAATGCTCGTGGTCTCCTCCGGGCGGAAGCTAGGCGCCTTTCAGGAACTCCTCGCCATGCGCTTCAAGCTCTCGAACTTCGCCATTTTTCTTGGTTTCATGATCTCCTGGCATGCGATTTTCTCATTTTTCGGGCTGTACCATTCCCACCGCCTCTCATCGGTGCACCAGGAAACGATAGATATTACAAGGGCAACGTTCGCGGGATCTGTGCTCCTGTTGGTCGGTTCTTTTGTTTTCAACGTCCGGCTCGCGACACCGGATTTCCTTGCCTTCTTTTGGGCGTCGACGACCCTGGGCGCGATCATTAGCCGCATGGCAATCCGTTCAGCAGTCACGCAGTTGCGGAGACGGGGCAGGAACCTGCGCAACATGTTAATAGTCGGCGCCAACAACCGGGCCCTCGCATACGCGAAAAAGATAGAATCGAGACCGGAGCTGGGGTATGTCCTCAAGGGATTTGTGGACGATACGGCCGTGAGCAATGAAATAGGGACGGTAAGGTACCCGTTAGTGGGCAATCTGGAGGGTTTACAGGAATTCCTCCGGCAGAACGTGGTGGACGAAGTGATCATTGCTCTACCCGTGAAATCGTTCTATGTACGGGCCGCAGGCATCGTGACAATGTGTGAAAATCAGGGCATCCTGGTTCGATTTCTCTCGGACCTGTTCGACGTCCGCATAGCGCAGACCAGGGCCGAACACATTGACGGGCAGCCGATCACTACCATCGCCGCAGGCAACATGAATAAGCCGACCGTCTTTGTGAAACGGCTGGAGGACGCGTTTGCTTCGGCTCTCCTCCTTCTCGCCGCCCTACCCGTTTTCGCAGTCGTCGCCACGCTCATCAAACTCACTTCGCCCGGTCCTGCATTCTTTGTACAGAAGCGGCTCGGCGTTAACAAGCGGCTCTTCAGACTTTACAAGTTCAGGACCATGGTGGCGGATGCCGAGAGGCACATCTGCGAACTCGAGCCCCTCAACGAAGTGAAAGGCCCGACTTTCAAGATCAAGGACGACCCTCGGATCACGCCTATCGGCCGCCTGCTGCGGAAAACGAGCATCGACGAGCTGCCGCAGCTTTTTAATGTCCTGAAGGGCGATATGAGCCTAGTTGGCCCGCGGCCGTTGCCGGTGCGCGACTATGCGGGGTTTGACGAAGACTGGCACCGCCGCCGGTTCAGCGTAAAGCCGGGGGTCACGTGCCTGTGGCAATGCAATGGCCGAAGCAACGTCTCTTTCGATCGATGGATGAAGCTGGATATGGAGTATATCGACAAGTGGTCGTTGGGTCTTGATTTAAAGATACTCTTCCAAACGATACCAGCGGTCCTGAGAGGCTCGGGAGCAGAGTAGGAAGGCGACTTTGCCTTGCCGTCCCACAGGAACTCGAAAATGGTGCGAAAGCAGTCATTTCTAGCCGTAGTGGCGTTCCTTCTTGCAGGGGTATTGATTGGGGTATTTGCGATATTCTCGATTGGATTGGCGTTAGGCGTTTGCCTTCTTGGACTGCTCATGCTTCTCGGGTGTTCAACGCCAGGGTTGTTCGCCGTGATGATTGCTCTTTTTCTTCCATTTTATCTCGAATGGGATATGCAGAGCCCTTCCGGCATGAAAGTCGGCGCCACCTCCCTCTTGGTTGCAAGCACTTTCATAGGCGTTTCGATATACTTTTTCTTGCATCATAAGAACAGACTGCCTCGGATTCCCCATCTTGCGCCTTGGATGCTGCTCTCCGGTCTTATGTGCGCAGCCTATATCCATGGGCCCTACTTTGTCCCTGATGCGGCGAAGACGCCGTGGCATTTGTATCGGGCGGTGCTTCGGTGGCTCTTCATCTATCCTTTGCTGTTGATTGTGTTCAGGATTGAAGGCGAAGCCACGGTGAGGAATGTTATCCTGGCCGTTCTGGTTTCCACAGGCCTCATGGCACTAGTCGGAATTGGGCAAACTGTTCTCAACGCTCCGTGGCATCCATTACATTTCGGCATCGGGCTCAAGATGCTCACTGATCGCATGGACACCCTGCAATCCGAGTCGACAGTCGGGCTGTTGCGCGCCTTTGGCTCCTTCGCGCATCCAAACGGGCTGGCGGGTTTTCTGGTGGTCGTTGCCTCGATTAGCCTAGGCATTGTTCTGGTCGGACAAAAAGATTTGCTATGGTATGCCGCATTAATTTCAGGGGCATTTCAAATCGTTGCTCTTGTTTGTACGATGTCGCGCGGTGGATGGATTGCATTCACAAGCTCCTTCCTGATCATGTGTGCATTGGCAAGAAAACAGCGGGTGGTAATGATAGGAGGGGCCGTCTTTCTCCTTTTAGGCCTTGCCATGGCAATGCCTTCTGCGAGAGCACTCGTTTCGCGCGCTGCGAGCTTGAGGGGGGGCTCGCAGGTGGGAGAATTGATGTTCAGGGAACAGCGCTGGGAGTCATTCCTAGCTATCGCGAGAGCAAATCCACTCTTGGGAACGGGGGAAGCAAGCCTTGATGATCCGGAAGAAGATAAAGCCGAATGGGGCAAGACGCCTCACAACCTGTATTTGTTCTTTGCCGTTAAGTACGGGGTCCCCGCGCTACTGTTGCTGGTCTACTTATGGGGACGGATAATCTGCAACAGTATTCGAAGTTTCCAGCTATCGACTCTCAGTTTCCAGAAAGCCGTAGCTTTAGGTGTTGCAGGAAGCGCGATCGGGCTGTGTATTCACGGGTTTGTCGATGTCTTAATCGACACCGATCAAATATGGACCGCTTTTTGGATTCTGTTCGCCATGGCGGTTGTCTTGAAGGAGTGGACCGAGAGAGGCCGTCTTGGAATCATGAGCGAAGTGCATGAGTGACACAAAATAGGGGTTCGACCAGATTACGCGTCTTGATCATTTCCAACGGGCATCCGTGCCCGCAGGCGCCTCATTTCTACACCTTTATAGCTGAGCAGGCAAAAGCCCTTTCAGAAAGAGTACATCCTACGGTTATAATACCGACGGAAAGACATATTCCTATCGCGAAACACGCTTCGCATTTGAAGTTCAGTGAGAAATTTCCGGCCGTATTACGAACTGACGATTACGATGTGTACTTCCCGCGCGTTTATCGATATCTTCCAGGCCTCAACAAGTACTTGGCAGATCACCTGGCTGTTTGGGCCACCCTCTATACGATAAGGCGTCATGGGATACGGTTCGATATAGTGCACGGCCACTTCGCGCACCCTGCAGGGTTTGTCGCTGCTGAGGTTTCGAGACTGTTTCGAAGACCTTATGTTCTGACCGTACACGGCTCGGATGTTTTTGAAGCTTTCGTTGAACCTGAGACAGTAAGGAGAAGGCGACGCCACAGGGATTTCGGGCTGCGAAGGGCTCATAGGGTAATCGGTGTGAGCAACAGCCTCAGAGATGGTGTAGTGAGACTGGGTGTTCCTTCCAGTAGAACCATGGTTATTCCCAACGGTCTGGATACCGCGAAGTTTTCTCCGGCGCCCGAAGGCAGTACTGACAACTGCGTCCTCTATGTGGGAAATCTGATCGAGCGGAAAGGGATAGATCTGCTGATCGAGGCATTCAAGAGGGTCGCTCCAAAGCATCCTGGGTTTCGGTTGAGACTCCTTGGCGACGGACCGGCCCGGGAGCATCTCAGGGAACAGACGCTTCGCTTCGGCGTAGCAGACCGTGTGGAATTCCTGCCGCAAAGACCAAACTCGGAGATACCCGGGGCTATGGCGAAAGCGCGGCTCTTCTGCCTGCCGAGCAGAGAGGAGGGGTTTGGAGTTGTCTTGATTGAGGCTCTGGCGTCTGGTGTGCCAGTCATCGGCGCCAGAACCGGTGGGATTACGGACATTGTAACTTCTGAAAAGTTTGGACTGTTGTTCGAGCCGGGCGACGCCGCCGACCTGGCAACCAAGTTGGACTATGCGTTGAACAAGGGCTGGGACATGGCCGCCATTCGCGAGGCTGGTCTGAAGTACTCCTGGGATCGGGTCGCGGAGCGCATAGTTGACCAGTACAATATGGTGCTGAACCAATGAGCCTCACAAAGGGAGGCGCTGTCTATTTCCTTCGCGAGCTTGACGGTTCGAAATGGCTATTGGACGGTGTACGATCATTCCCTACACGATCACGAGACCGGACATGAAATCCTGTACCGGACGCCGTTTCATTCGCCCTTCACGGACCTGAAGAGATATCACTTTGACAAAGTAGGCTTCGGAAGGACTGAAAAAGGATACATGGCGCAATTACTATGAAAATACTCATGAGCGAGGAACTTCAATACAGCAGCCCTATTCATGTTGGCGCACAGAATTATGCGGATTTGTTTGTACAGGATGGACACGAAGTTTTCTGGCTTGGCCGCACGGTTCATCCCCTGAATATCGTCCGGGCCTCCATGAGAAGTCGCCTGCATAAGAACCTAATCGCTTCTTGGCAGGCCGGCGGGACCAAGGTTCGTGATAACTTCTGGACTTATCATCCACTCACACTACTGCCGTACCGGGACTTTCCCTTTCTATCGAGTAAGTTCGCACAGGAACATACCCTGCAGTTCACACTGCCGCCGGTGCGTGAAATTCTCAAGCGGTGCGGTTTTGAACGCGTTGAAGTGCTGTGGCTAGGCCAATCGCTTCACTCCCTATCATTAGCGAGATATGTCCGATATGAAAGGTTAATTTACCGCATGTCTGACGATTATCTGCAATTTAAGGGCATTCCTTCCAACATGGAGAAAGCAGAAGCGGAGATTATCGAGCTTGCCGATATGGTCTTTGTCACCTCTCGCAAACTTTATGAAAATGTCCGCGCAAATGGTGGTGATAAAGTGCTTTACCTGCCAAACGGCGTCGATTTGCCGCACTTCGATATTTCAACACCTGTCGAACCTATGGACATTGCTGCTATTCCACACCCACGAGTCCTTTATGTTGGTACGATTCAGGAATGGTTCGATCTTAACCTGATCATTCATGCCGCCAAGAGTCTGCCCAATTTTTCCTTTCTTCTCGTCGGGCCGCATATGAACATCGAAAGGGCCGCGGCGGCGCCCAATATTCATATTTTAGGGGCACGTCCTTACGCTCAGCTTCCCCCCTATTTGCATCATTGCGATGTCGGGGTCATCCCATTCCTCAAAACACCGGCGACCGACAGCACGAACCCGGTCAAGATATTTGAGTACTTTGCCTCCGGTCTGCCCGTGGTCTCAACAAATATGTATGAAGTGGAACAACTACATTCACCGGCATTGATAACCAAGACCCCAGGTGAATTTAGTGACGCGCTCAAGGAAGCTTGCAACTATGGACGCGGCCATGCTGAATACCTGCAGTTCGGCCGGGCCAACGGCTGGCAAGAACGATATGCATGCATTAAAGAAAGGTTGCTGGAGTGAAAGCACCGTGTATCATCAAAACTGATCACCGCTACGTTTCACAGGACATTGTCGTTACGAACATAGAGGTGAAAGGGACATGCTAAAACCCTTTGAAAAACCCATTTATGTAACAAGGCCTTTCTTACCTCCACTGGAAGAGTTCAGGAAAGGGCTGGAAGAGATTTGGGAAAGCAGATGGCTAACGAATGACGGCCCTATACTCAAACGGTTTGCTCGAGGCACTTTGCGGATTTTTCAAAACGAATAATCTTTGCCTCTTCGCCAATGGTACTCTCGCCCTTCAAATCGCGCTGCAGGGAATGGAAATTTCGGGCGAGGTCATAACCACCCCCTTCACATTCGCTGCCACAACCCACGCCCTCTTTTGGAACAAGATCCGACCGGTATTTGTGGATATAGAGCCTGAGCATTACACCCTTGACCCTGAAAAAGTAGAGGAAGCAATCACCCCATGGACAACGGCCATCCTGGCAGTTCACGTCTATGGCCATCCTTGCAGCCTCGGTGCATTAGCCGACATTGCCCGGCGGCACAGGTTGAAACTCATCTATGATGCTGCACACGCTTTCGGCGTCAAGATAAATGGCACGTCTATCGCACACTTCGGCGACCTGAGCATGTTCAGTTTCCACGCTACCAAGACATTCCACTCTCTCGAGGGAGGAATGTTGGTATTCCAAGAGGCCGGGCTGAAGAGCGCCTTCGATTATCTCAAGAATTTTGGTTTCAAGAATGAGATTGAGGTTGTCATGCCGGGGACTAACGCGAAGATGAATGAGATACAAGCATTGATGGGGGCTCAGGTTTTAGCTTACTTTGACGAAATACTGGATAAGCGCGCAATGATTGATGCCCTGTACCGGGAATACCTGGACAAAGTTCCGGGCATTCGTTTCGTGCCGGCTCTATCTCCAGACACACGACGGAACTATGCCTACATGCCGGTCGAGGTGGACGAAGAAGAGTTTGGGATCAGCCGTGACAGGTTGTACGAGGAGCTAAAGAAATACAACATATACGCTCGCCGTTACTTTTATCCGCTCGTCTGCGATTATGCGTGTTATCGGCACATTTCGGTAAACGGTTCTTTGCCGGTGGCCCGTCGGGTAGCCAACCGTATATTGACGTTACCGATTTACGATAGTCTCGAAGCATCCGATGTCGAGAAAATCTCTACGATTATTATCTCTCTTCAAAACAGGAAGAACGAAGGTCTGAAGGCGCGGAGTGGATTCTCGCCGGGTGCCTCATTTAATTCGATTAATCTGGTATAGCTACGGCAAATACACAGGTTAGGAGATCAAACGATGTCTACAAGTCATTTGGCAAACTCCGTCAGGAAAGCCAAAATTAACGTGATGTTAACCAGCGTCGGACGCAGGGCTTACCTGGTGAACTATTTCAAGGAAGCGTTAGGGGACGGAGGCAAGGTGATTGCTACCAACAGTCGGCCCGACACCACGGGCATGCTGGCGGCCGATGTAGCTTGCGTGGTACCCCAGGCAGACGACCCGACATTCATAGACGCCTTGTTGGATATTTGTTCCAGATACCACGTCAAGCTCTTGATGTCGCTCCACGATTGGGAAGCCCCCTTCATTGCCGCGCAACTTGACCGCTTCAAGGATGTCGGAACGATTCCTGTCGTTGCAGGCCCCCGCATCCAGGAAATCTGTCTTGATAAGTGGGCCACTTTTCAGTTCGTGAGACGGGCGGGGTGGAATACGCCGGAATCGTTTGTGTCTCTGGCGGCAGCAAAGGACGCCCTGAAAGCAGGGCTTCTCCGGTACCCGGTCATCCTGAAACCCCGCCGTGGTCAGGGCTCGATCGGCATTGAAGTAGTGCATGATTGGGACGAGCTGGAAGGTTATTACAGACTGCTTTTGGCAAAAATGAGCAGAACCGAGAGCAATGGGATCCTGTCTGAAGCTGAACCGTTATTGATTCAGCAATTCCTCTCGGGGACCGATTACGACTTGGAAGTGGTTAACGACCTTAACGGACATTGTATCAGTGTTCTGGCCAAGAAGAAGCTTGCCTCGCGAGCAGGCGAGTGTGAACTGGCTGAGACCGTTGAGGAGGAGCGGTTAACCGACCTTGGGCGTCAGATCGGGTCCGGGATCGGTCATATTGGGGTACTTGACATCGATGTCCTTGAACAAGACGGAATCTTGTACGTTCTGGAATTTAATCCCAGATTTGGCGGCTGTTACCCATTTGCGCATATGGCGGGGGCGAATTTGCCTGCTGTGTATGTTGCCTGGGCGCTGGGGATACAGCCCGACCCTCTATGGCTTCGTGTAAGAGCCGGGGTGAGGTCTTTCAAGGACTTTGCCCTCGTTATAGATCATAGAAACCTGAATCGCCCTTTCGAAAGTAATAAGCCGAATCGGGAAATGAGGGGTGCTCTATGAACAACGACCTGCGCACGGACGATGCGTTGGCAGAGCCGGAAGCTTGGGACGTCCTTTGGCGGAAGTATTTCAACGAATATCAGGGGGACTGCCGCCATGCTTACTATATAGCCTCAGTACGACGGCGGAAAGAGCGCAATATATTGGAAATTGGCGCGGGCAGTTTTCGCGACATGGCTATATTGAATCGCTGGGGGTTCTCTTGCGAAGGCGTTGACTTTTCGACGGAGTCTGTCCGGAAGGCACGAGAACTCCTTCCTGCCCTTTCGGACAGAATCAAGAAGATGGACGCGGTTTGTTTGGATTATCCCGACAAAGCCTTCGATCTCACCTACCATAACGGGTTTTGGAGTTATTTTGACGATGCCCGGATTTCAGAGTTGGCAGCGGGGCAAGCGAGGGTGACCAGATTGCGCATGATTGCGACAGTCCACAACGCGCATAACCAGGCATATAAGGAAAGGTTCGTAAGTTTGGCAAAGAGAGACCCTTTGTACCGCATTCGTTTCTTTTACGCCAACGAGATTACGAGCCTGATGAGGCATTTTTGCCGTAATGTAACTGTTTTGCCTGTCAACGGCGGTATCACGGACCGTCTTGTCGGGCTTGGCCTGGGGCTGAACACAGCTCGTTGGATGCACCGGCTTTATGGCCGCTACCAGAGTCTTGACAAGTTCGAGAGGCTGATGTGTATCGGAGAAATGGCAGAATGACATCGGCACCGGCGGCTGACTCGCTGAAGTCCAGAGCCATCCGTGCTCTTTCCTGGAGTCTTGTCGAGTCTGCCGGACTGCAAGGCGTGAGATTCATCGTCGGAATGGTCTTGGCGCGACTGCTGTTCCCGGAGCAGTTCGGTCTGGTCGGTATGTTGACGATCTTTACGGCAGTTGCGCAGTCGTTACTGGACAGCGGATTCGGGGCAGCGTTGATTCAGAAAAGCGATGCCACGCAGGCCGACATGTGTTCAATTTTTTACTTCAATATCCTGGCAGGTCTCGCCGCCGCCGGACTATTGTGCCTCGCCGCGCCCTGGATTGCAGCCTTTTACAACCAGCCGGTCCTGACGTCCGTGGTGCGAGCGATGTCGCTCACGATCGTGGTTAATTCTCTTGGTCTGATACAGAGTGTCATCCGCATCAAACGAATGGATTTTAAGACGCAGACGAAGATTAGTCTGACAGCCAATGTGCTCTCCGGCGCCATCGCAGTCATTCTGGCCTTTCAGGGTTTTGGCGTATGGAGTCTTGTCGTTCAACAGGTATTGGCGGCATTTTCCCAGACGGCCTGTCTCTGGCTCTTCAATACTTGGCGGCCGTCGGTCATCTTCAGCTTCAAGTCGTTGCGGGAGATGTCGCGCTTTGGCACACGATTATTGGCCTCGGGGTTGCTGAACCAGATATTTGACAACATCTATTCGGTGGTGATCGGAAGGGCTTTTGCGTTAGGCGAACTGGGATTTTTTGCGCGCGCCAAGAGCATGGGAGAACTCCCATCCCAATTATTATGTTCAGCGGTGGGGAAAGTTGCTTTTCCTGTCTTCTCCGTCATTCAGGGAGATGAGGTGCGATTGAAGAGGGGGATGAAAAAGGCCCTGACCACCCTTGCTATGGTGAATTTTCCCATCGCGATCGGATTGGCCGCAATTGCGCGTCCGTTGGTAATAGTACTACTAACAGAAAAATGGTCCGGGGCCATACTCTATCTTCAGTTGATTTCCCTGACAATGTGGTTGTATCCGGCCCAAGTCATCAACCTGAGCCTGCTGCAGGCCCTGGGCAGGTCGACCCTCTTTCTTCGCTTGGAAATTATCAAGAAAATCCTTATTGTCATCAATGTCGCCATTACCTGGCGATGGGGCGTATCCGCAATGATCTGCGGAATTATTGCGCTAACAATTGTCAACTACGGCTTGAACAGCTATTACGCGGGTGCTCTAATCGGTTACCCGGTCTGGGACCAGATCCGCGATTTCTTCCCTTACCTTATAGCATCCATGCTAATGGGAGCGTCGGTATACTTAGTCGGACTCCTGCCGTTTCCCAACGATTACTCCGCCCTTCTGACACAGGCGCTGGTGGGAGTGGTTACATATGCCGGCTCGTGTCGCCTGTTTAGACTGGAAGCCTTTATGGACATGCGGAAAGAAGTTCGGAACAGGATCCCGTTTGCCAGCACCGGAACAACGGGTTAGCCACCGTGATAGCATTGCGCGGAAAACAGGTTCGAGGCGCGATGTAGGAGCAATTCATTTCCGAAGACGTTCCGGACTAACAGCTTTGCCGATTGTCGAGCAAGTGTTCTATCGCCATAGGAGTTGCGTTAGGTGACAGAGCCGTTGGTCAGCGTCAAAATGATCACATACAACCATGCATCCTATATCGCTCAGGCGATAGAAGGGGTCTTGCGGCAAAAGACGGCCTTTCCGTTCGAGCTCGTGATAGGGGAGGATTGCTCCACCGATGGAACGCGACAAATTGTTTTTGAATACCAGGAAAAGTACCCGGATGTGATCCGGGTAATCGCTTCGAACAAGAATGTTGGAATGAACCCGAATGGCTATCGAACCATGAAAGCCTGCCGCGGAAAGTACATTGCCTTTTGCGAAGGGGACGATTACTGGCATAGTCCGGACAAGCTTCAAAAACAGGCGGATCATATGGAAAGCCACCCGGAATGCGGGTTGGTCTACTCGGATTTTGACGTATACCAAGTCAAGTCCAAGAAAAGGATTAGTGATTTCGTACAGTATCGTAAGTGGGAAACCCCGGAGAACCCTGGCATAGTTGACTTCATTCTGGGAAAGACGTACGCGATCCGAACTTGTACTGTCATGATCCGGAGAGATCTCTATGAGCAGATTATCGAATCGGATCCTTGCCTTCACCAAAGCGACAGGTTTCCGAGAGGCGACACGCAACTCTGGGCAGAGATATCGGCCGTGTCTCGACTGCATTATATTCCTGAGTCATTGGCAACCTACAACGAGACGGAGGAATCTGCCACCAGGAGCAAGGACATCACGAAAATGGAGCGTTTAAAAATTGCAGACCTAGAACTGCTCCACTATCTTTGTAACAAGTACAACGTTCCGTTCAATGTGAGAAATGAAATGGAAGCGACATGGTGCAATCATTCGTTGTGGTTTGCTTTTCATAGAAGAAGTGCGAAATTGGCGGCAGAGGTGCGAAACAGGCAAAGGTCATTCACTTGGAAAGAATGGCTTAGATATTGTGCATCGAGAAATCTGGCGTTTTACTTTGTGTGCAGAATGGCTTATGTAGCCCGTGATTTCTTTAGGAATAAGGGATAGTCTTTTTGGCAGCCTTATCCTTCATATAGTATGTCCCAGCAAAAACATTCCGGAAAGCAACTAACATGATTTTCCTCTCGTATACTCCTTGATCGCAGGAAAACAGGAATTAAGGCAGAGTGCTCGTAAGAAACACAGGGCAGGCGTGACATATTTGAAGAACATTCAATACGTGATCGGCATCGGCGGGACTCCAGGCGGTGGGCTCAAATGAAGGTGCTGCACATCAACGAGAACTATGGCGTGATATCGGGTATCGAGAAGTACTTGAAATGCTGGGATGAGTGGGGGAGGGAATTTGGCATCACAAATCAGATCGTTGAGTTTGTGCCTCCCGATCAAAGCTCTTCCGAATACCTTCTGAGTTTTTTTTCCGAACAGGCTCTTAAATTATGCACCGGCGCGGACCGAGCCGAAAAAGCGAACGCGACGTTGAAGGCCATTGCTGAATTCGACCCCGACCTTACAGTATTTCACAATTTCTACAAACAAGTTGAACAGGAAGTCATCAGGAATGGAGTTGCTTCCGCGAAGGTCATTCACGATAACTATTTTCTCTGCTTGCGTGGGCATGGTTTTGAGCTTCTTACAGGAAAGAGTTGTTATCGGCGATTAGGGGCTCAGTGTCTGATTCGTTGCGGAGGACTGGGAAGAGACCAGGATGGTCGGATGCGATTCCATCGCCTGGCCCGAAGGAAACAGGAGCTAAGGCTTCTGAACAACTTCAGTTTCTTTCTGACCCCGAGCCAGTACATGAAGACTCAGCTCGTAAAGAATGGAGTTGATGCCGGCCGCGTGCATGTTTTTCCACCTCTGTTAGGAAGTGCGCCCCGGACGCAGAATGGCTCGGATGACGGTAAAACCATTCTATTCTGCGGCCGCATAGACAGGGGCAAGGGGATTGACATGCTGTTAGAAGCGGTTCGCCACGTAAGGCAGGAACACAGACTCCGTATCGTTGGGGCTGGAAAGGATCTCGACAAGTATAAACGAATCGTTCAAGAGAGCGGCCTTGCGGAAAACACCAAGTTCTTGGGCCGACTGCATGGCGAAGACGTCGAAAACGAGTACGGCAATGCAGCCGTCATCGCTGTTCCTTCTCGCATGCCGGAAGCATTTTGCTTCTCCGGCATTGAGGCTCTGATGTGGGGAAAGCCCTTGGTGGCCTTTCGTTGCGGCGCCATCGAAGAATGGCTTTCCGACGGGATAGTTGGCTACGCGATTGAAAACGGGAACACACAGCAATTTGGACAAAAACTTGATGAGCTGCTCCAAAATCGGGAGCTTCGCGAACGCATGGCGGACGCTGGTAGAAAGTATTTGGAGACCTCCTTCTCTATCAAGGGCAAGGGACAAGAATTCGCGGATAGACTGCAAGGCCTTGTTAACAACCATTTTCTACGGCCGACCCATCTCATATCTCGCGAACGCGAGTGAAATTAAATGACCGTTCCAACATGCAAACCTCCACGAGAAACGGTGAACTGAAATGGCCAGCAGGGGCCATGTTCCGCAGGGTTAAACTTGAGACCGTAGGTAATCAATTCCGCAGCTCATGGCAGTGAAGGCTGTGTAGCCGATCTCTCTCTGGAGGGAGGTATATTTGTGCATGCATTAGAGTCAATACGCGAAAGCGTAGCTCGGCGATACAACGTGTGCCCAGAGATCCATCCACAAGACTTTTTGTTTCAATATATACGTGGAAGCGTCAGACTCGATACCGATGAGAAGGCCACTGAAGAATATTTTGAAGATGGCGCAAATTCTGCCCGGAAACTGGGCAGCATCTTGAGCGATGTCTGTGGTTATGGGGATCGCCAAGTGCAGCTTTTGGAATTTGCATCAGGATATGGAATGGTAACTCGACATATCAGAAATGTCATGCCACGCTGTTCAACTACTTCTTGCGATATACATCCACAGGCCGTTCAGTTCATTCGGGAAAAACTGGCTACCGAGGCAGTTCTGTCTGCATCGAAACCAGAAGATATCTTTCTTGATAAGACCTTTGATGTTGTTTTCGCACTGTCGTTCTTCTCACATATGCCTAAAGATACTTTCTCCCGATGGCTGGAGCAATTGGCTTCGTTTGTTAAGCCAGAGGGTTATCTAATTTTCACAACACATGGGCTGCGAAGCTTACGGAGTTTTCGCATGAACTTTAAGTTTGATGAGGAGGGCTTTTATTTTAGATCGACAAGTGAGCAAATGGATCTAAGCGCAAAGGAATATGGATCGACATTTGTCACCCCGCAATATGTAATTGGTAGATTGGCTCAAATGACAAACTTGCCGTTACAGTATTTTCGCGAAGGATATTGGTGGGGACATCAGGATGTTTATGTTGCAAAAGCTGTAGACAAATACACCCCCCCAGGACGTATCGCGAGGATTACAAAAACGATTTCTAACGACATTAAGCAACGATCTTGGAGACGACTCATGAAGAAGGTAATCCGAGGGTTAAGAGAACTATAGCTTGAACTGGAGGCTTGCCGAGACAATGGTAAAAGAGCCCGAGTTATCCGTAATTGTTGTTACGTACAACTCATCAAAGTATATTGTTGAATGCCTTTGTTCGATAACACAAAGCGCCCGCGGCCTCGACTTTGAACTTGTTGTGGTCGATAACCATTCTACGGACCACACTTTGGCGCTAGTTCATAGACATTTTCCGGATACGCGTCTCGTATCAAATCCTGAGAACCGCGGTTTTGCCAGAGCTAACAACCAAGGCTTGGAAATTTCCCGAGGTGAGGCTGTTTTGTTAGTGAATCCCGATGTTGTCATTCTTGGAGACGCAATACCGTCAATGCTAAGGTTCTTGAGAAAATCGGAGAATACGGCGGCAGTGGGTTGCCAACTACTTAACGCTGACCACACAGTGCAAAGATCGACTTTCAGCTACCCGACCATTTCGAAAGAATTGTTTCACATAATGGGCGGCCGCCGCCTGCTGTGCCTGCACGGAAAGGGCCCGAGTAAGCGCTTGAGCCTATTCAGAAGGTGTTTTCCGAAGAGTTTCGGTCCGTACTGGGAACACGACAAACTCGTTGAGGTTGATGGCCTTACCGGAGCCTGCGTAATGATAAAAGAGAAGGCGATTCGGGAGTGCGGCGGGTTCGATGAGCGCTTTTTCATGTACAATGAAGAACGTGAACTGTTTTACCGCTTCAAATCGGACGGATGGAAGGTTATTTTCTATCCCGAGGCGAGCGCCGTTCATTACGGTGGAAGCAAGAACGTGGACAGCTTTGATGACGTCGGGTTGTTTCTGCATTGGTATAGAGGAATATTCCTCTTCTTTTCTAAACACTACGGACCGATCAAGACGTGGACGCTAGCTTTTACGCTTGGGGTAAGCGCGGTTGTGAGGATCTTGCTTAATGGATTGCTTTCCATCCCTCGGTCGAGAGGACGAAGGGGGTTCCTTCTGGACCTGAGAAAACACGTACTATTGATGGGGCTGGTCGCGACATTGATGGCTAGATCTCATCCGGGGAGACCGTGACAAATCCGTGCGCGAAGAAGAGAAGCAAGGCTGCGCTTACTCTTCTGCTCCTCCTGATAGTCCTTAGCGCCACGGGCAACGCCCCTTTGTCTGCCGACTCCCGGGACGCGCCTGAACACCGGTGTCGGGACTCGCTAAACGGCGCCTGGCAAGTCAAGATCGAAGAAAACCCCTGGACGACAATTCAAGTCCCAAGCATGCCTCTGAACGGCGCTCGTTATTCAATTTACCGACGACAGTTTGCATTACCCGCATCAATGGCCAACAAAAGAATCATCCTTCACTTCGCAGCGGTCTATTTCAAGTCTACAGTCTTTGTGAACGGCCGACAAGCCGGCGGTCCCAACATGGATGGATACCTACCATTTGAACGGGATATCACCGATCTCGTGAGCGTGCCTTCGACCGGCAATACAGTTGAAGTCAGGCAAGAAAGCTGGCAGGCTGCCCGGTCGCCCACAGACCCGGCCAGGACCCTTTACCCGGTAGGCGGAAACGATCACATTTTCAACGGAAAGCCTGGCGGCATCTGGCAGAGCGTTTGGGTCGAGGCGGTTGCGGCGACGCACATCGAAGACGTATTTGTTCAGACGTCCTGCCGTAACAAAAAGATTCGGGTCGAGATTTCGATTCGAAACGAGAGCTCTGCGCCACGTGAAATCGAGGTAAGCAATTGCGTACTGGACAAGGGAAACACTGTTGTCAAACTGCTTCCGAGTAAAATCGATAGGATCGAGGCCAATGCATCAAAGACAATAGCCTTGGAGGAGCACTGGGACAACCCCAAGCTTTGGTGGCCTACTGATCCGAATCTTTACCAGCTTTCGACTACGTTAAGAGACGCAAAGAGCGGCGTGATATTTGATTCGCTCCTAACGCGGTTCGGGTTTCGCGAGTTCTGGATTGATGGGACGTATTTGAGGATGAATGGGGTGAGGTTGAACATGTGGGGAGACCATATTCAGACGATCCAGCCTTGGTGGCTACGCGAGGATCATCGTTTTGCCACCAAGCGATATTTTGAAGAAGTGATTGATTCTTTCAAGAGCATCAATGCCAGAGTCCTGCGGTTTCACATGGGCCCTGGCTATCCCGAGTTCCTGGACGCAGCAGACGAGAAAGGCCTGCTGATTATCCAAGAATCCGGCCTTCGCGGACAGTACGGGGACTACGCGAATCCCGCGTTCTGGAAAAACATGGCCGACCATCTGCGCCGAATGGTGAAACGCGACCGGAACCATCCCTGCATCATTTTCTGGAACGCCGAGAATGAGGTCGCCTATATGGGCTATTTCTACCACGGTAGGAACAAAGCAAGCTCCGCGCAACTGGCGGCGCTGGGGCAAGTGATCAAGTCGGAGGATCCCACACGTCCGGTGAATTATGATGGCGATAATCAGATTGGAGGGTTGTCAGAGCTTCGAAACGTACATTACCCGGGCGATGACCTGGCCCGCGTCTCCTCGAAGGAATTTGTCGGCGGCAATGGTCGACACAGCTCCTATCCGCACTGGTTCCCGCCCGATAACGGCTACAGCATCTACATGTGGCGAAATGCATCATGGGACGTTCCAATAGGAGTCGGCGAATTCGACATGGCACATCCATGGGACAAAGAGTGGTCGCCCAAAAGAGCGTTAATGCTAAGGGGATTTCGCTATTGCGATTTCTTCGACATCAGGCCGTTTTGGATATGGGAATCCACGTACCCTGAAAGAATCAAGTACTGGTTCCGCTCCTCTATGTCGCCCGTGGCGGCCTTCGACAAGGCATACGACGACCAGAAATTAGTCGAAGGTCCGGACGGCTATTTTGAGCCTCCCCAGCCAGCGTATGAAGAAGGCAGCCCCATATCGCGCACATTGGTTGTCTACAATGACGAGTTTTTTGGGAGGGAACTGGTTGTACGATGGCAAGCCGTGGCGGGCGGCAATACTATTGTTTCGGGGAACTTCACCAAGGAGATAGAGCCTGGATTTCATGAGGAACAGGTTATATCATTTGTTGCCCCAGTGGTGCGACCGGAAAAGAAGATCGAACTGCACCTAAGTGTCTACAAGGGCGGCATTCTGAAGTTCACCGATCGCAAGGTCTTCGTTGTTACGAAACATCAGAATCGAACGAATTAGGCGACGAGCGCTAGAGGGCCGAAAGCAGAACCGGGAGGGCGGCGGGCCAAGTCCTACGCGAGCCTGCGGCTGATGTACGAGTTTGGTTTGGTGCAGTCTGATGAAACTATCCGAGTATACGCAAGGCCGGGACAACAATTTCAACCTCATCCGCATCGTCGCGGCCCTTGCCGTGTTGGTTTACCATAGTTTCGCATTGGCAACGGGGAATACCAATGCCGACCCGCTTCGAAACACCGTCGGCATTTCCCTGGGTACAATAGCCGTTGATGTTTTCTTTATAACCAGTGGGTTTCTCGTTACATCCAGCTTACTAAACAGACAACGTCTTACAGAATTTCTTTTGTCAAGAGCGCTAAGAATTTTTCCGGCCCTATTAGCGACCTCGTTCTTGACCGTATTTGTTCTTGGTGTGATTGTCACATCATTGCCGGTATCAAGCTACTTTGCAAAAGGAGAAACTTATGTCTACCTTGCCAAATGTTCAATCCTAATTGCCGGCGCGGGCTACAATTTACCCGGGGTATTCAAGAGCAACCCCTACAAGGATATACTTACCCCCAGAATCTAGACACTCCATTAAGGTGGACAAACCCTCCTCTCTCTGAGTGAAATATCTCAAGGAGGAGGAAGGAAGCGAATGACGGATCACAGGAAGCGGTACGACGGAACATTCAAGGCGAGGGTCGTGCTCGAATCTCTCAAGAACGAAAAGACCGTCGCCGAGCTGGCAAGCGAATACCACGTCCATCCCAACCAGATCGCCCAGTGGAGGAAGCAGGCCGTGGAGAACCTCCCCAGTCTCTTCGATTCAAAGCAGGCAAAAGAGGAGAAGGCCGCCGAGGAGGAAAAAGACGAGCTTTTAAGACAAATCGGCCAGCTCAAAGTAGAGACGGACTGGCTTAAAAAAAAGTGGGGGATTCTCCACTCCCGGAGAAAAGGGGGCTCGTCGACGTGAACAGCAAGATTATTCCCATTTTCCGGCAGTGCGAGCTTTTGAGCCTGTGCCGGTCGAGCTTCTATTACAGGCCCGTCCCGGTCTCCGATTTCAACCTCCGTCTCATGAAGCTCATCGACCGGCAGTACACGGCCAACCCCTCCTGGGGAGCTCCCCGGATAACGACCTGGCTTAGGAGACAGGGCTTCAAAGTCAACCGGAAACGAATCGCCCGTCTCATGAGGAGAATGGGCCTCCAAGGCGTCGTTCCCAAAAAGAAGCTGACCCGGCCGAACAAGGAGCATAAGGTCTATCCCTATCTTCTCAAAGGCTTGGACGTCTCAAGGCCCAACCAGGTCTTCTGCTCGGACATCACCTACATCCCCATGAGGAAGGGCTTTATCTATCTTACGGCAGTGATGGACTGGGCGAGCCGCTATGTCTTGTCCTGGAAGGTTTCTCTGACCCTCGACGCCGCCTTCTGCGTGGAAGCCCTGGAAGACGCCCTCGCCGTAGGCGTCCCCGAGATCTTCAACACCGACCAGGGATCGCAATTCACAAGCAAGAATTTCACCGACGTCCTGAAGAACAACAACATCGCCATCAGCATGGACGGCAAGGGCCGGGTCTTCGACAACATTTTCATCGAGCGGCTCTGGCGGACCGTCAAGTGGGAAGAGGTTTATCTCAAAGATTACGCCAACGTCGCAGAGGCGATACGGGGCCTAAGAGACTTCTTTCATCGGTACAACGAGGAGCGGCCCCATTCGGCCCTCGGCTACAGGACCCCCAGCGAGGTCTACCATGAAGCTGCTGCTCCGGAACCAACGCTCCAGGCAGAGGAGGGAGTCCACCTTAAGCATGCCTCATAATTGTCTTGACAACGGGGGGAGGCTTAGGACGTTGTTAATGGCTCGCTATGGAGCCTCCCCTACGAAGTTCGTATGTATGCCATGTTAGCCATCATTTGGTTTGTCGCCAAAATAGCGGGTAGGTCGCGTTTACGGGCTTTCAAGGCAACTGTTGTCATGTTTGCTTTTGTTGCAGCCTTCATTTTCATAGGTCGCTTCTATTCTCCGCGAACAAGCAATCTTTCGAGGCTTTCCTTTATGTTTTTCCTCGGAGCAACGGTCTATGTTCTGAGGCATCACATTCTCCTCTCCAATTGGCTTTGCTCTTTATTTGGAATTGCTCTCCTAATTGCAGCCTTTCACACGCATGTCTTCTTTGTCGTTTACCTTTGCACCATTGCCTACATTCTGTCCTATGCGGCTTACATCCCATCCCGAGGCATTCGAAACTACAACCGTTTAGGCGACTATTCATATGGCTGTTACATCTACGCGTTTCCGGTGCAACAAACCATCGCCGCGTTGGTTCCAGGAGTATCAATACTCCAAATGATGGCAGTTTCGTTCGTAGTGACCGCTTTCTGCGCCGTTGTCTCCTGGCACTTTTTGGAGCAGCGAGCTCTTAGCTTGAAAGACCGGTTTGCATGCCGCACAGAGAAACTCGTCATGCCCTACAGTTCTGACCCGGAAACCACCGATTGCCGAGGCCGGCAACATTGGTCGCCCGTCTAGCCCCGCGCGGGCCTCGGATTCTATATCGATAGACCTGACAATTCCACTAGCCGTCGCGACCAAGGGAGATAGCCGAAGATGAACTCGCCGCCGTCTGATGTGAAGAACCGTTGCCAGCCATCGGTTCAGTTGCTTGGGGTTTGCATTACGGATATTGCTCGAACAGATCTAGTCAATTCAGTTATAGAGACGGCAAAGAGCAACCGAAAGGAGAAGATCTGCTACGTCAATTTGCACGGCCTTAACCTCGCATTTACATGCCCTCGCTTCCGAAAATCCTTAAGAAAAGCCAGCTTATCGTTTTGCGACGGCTTCGGCGTACGGCTCGGCGCTGCTCTTGTTGGCCAAAAACTCTTCTATCGAAATACACCTCCTGACTGGCTCGATGACCTTGCGGCGGCGTCCAATTCTGAGGGCATCGCCCTCTACTTTCTCGGTGACGAAGAAGGTATTGCTGCGAGGGCCGCCGAAATTATGGTCGAAAAACACCCAGGTTTACGTGTCGCTGGCGCCCATCACGGGTTCTTTAACAGGAAAGGCTTAGAAAACGATTATGTGCTATCAGAAATCAACAGGGCAGCCCCCGATATTCTTTTGGTGGGAATGGGCATGCCAGTGCAAGAATTCTGGATTGACGAGAACATAAATGCACTAAACGCCAAAATATTCCTACCGGTGGGAGCCGCATTCAGGTGGTACTCTGGGGTAGAGAAACGTGCGCCACGCTTTGTGACAGACCATGGTTTTGAGTGGTTAGCGAGGTACAGTCAGCATCCTCTTAAACTGTTCGGCAGATACATCCTCGGTAACGGTCTTTTCTTTATTCGTCTCCTCAGAATACACCTTCTCGGCCACGAAGTCTCTGCCACCTGCCGGCGACCCTTGATGAAGGGCTGCCATACTGACTGCAGATTTGTTCACCATGGATCGCCGTTCGGGCAAATCGAGCGGCGACGAGCCAGGCACGCAATTGACTTTTGATTCCTGGGAAGCAATCCCTTATTGCTCGAACCCTCAAGGCCCCAAAGTGGCGCAAGACGCCGTTCCTTTCAAAGATGAGGCCGTTATCGGACCGGATAGCTTCGGGCGGGCGCATGCAGGCGACGCAAAGTCGTGCAGCAGCCTTCTTATCCCCTGATTTATTATGTTACCCATGCGCATAGAGTCGTGCCTCGGCTGCTATGGGTGGTTGAAAAAATCGGCCTGTCCCCTTTTGTTCTGTGCGTAGACCGGTTTCCTTACCTGGACGGATTTGTGTAGAAGAAAGCAGACCGGTGCAAAAGGGACCATTTGGGCTCTTTGATCCCGATTGAGCTTTTTCCGCTTTGTCTTTCCTTGCAGTCGACCCCCCGGAAATCTTTGCGCCATGGTCTTGTAAGATCAGTCTTTGCCGGACGACGTGTGGGTTGCCGAACTAAAAGCGATAGCATCTTCGTACAAACTCTGTGTTCAGCGAGGGGCGGATGATATTTCGTAATCGGCTGGCGCCGTTGGCCTCGAGAAGACATTATTCGTGGTTGCCTTCAGAGGAGAATTGGAGGATAGGCTTTGCTTGGCGACAGTTTCGGTGGTATCCGAAATTTCTCTTCCGCGTCGTGGAGGAGATGGGCTATGGTTCCGACCTCAACCAGATGGTGGAAATCTCCGTATGGCTATCCAGCGTCCGCAATCTGGACAAGACGGCCTTGGGGCATTTGGTGCAGAAGGAACTACGCGCATTTTTCCGGGCCATGGGCATCCACAAGCGGGCAGGGCAATGGAGCGTCTGCGAGTTTCCAAGAAATGAAGGCGAAAAAGGTGCGCCGGAAGATCCGGAAAGTGACTGGAGGGCGCCCTCTGACGGAGATGTAGCGAACATGTTCTGTAGACGAATGAGGCAAGGGCGAACTGCGACAACGCGGTCTCCGTCAATGGGCAGGCAAGCTAGCTGTTCCCAACAAGACTCAGCACCCCTTTGCTTCTATGGCGGACGGCGATGAAGACCTACCGCCCGTTTTTGGCCTTGCACGGAGCGCGATCAAGCGACAAGACGAGTGGGGGGGGCAGTCAGGGCCAGGCGCGGAACGATATATCCAGGGCGGGGAAACGAGTCTTCGTTATTCATTCAGCACCTGCTCTCACAGGTGTGACACGAAATCCTCCCTGAAGACGGGGTGGATCCCGTGATGAGGCAGTGCAAAAGCCAAATGTCAGGAGGAAGCGAGAATGTTCGTCTTGTCGTTGAAACTCATAGATCGGGACGAATGGCCCATAGTCAAATTATCCAAAAACCGACTTTGCGACGAGCTAGTCCTTGTCGTTAAAACTGACGACAAATAGGGTCCAAAGTGAGATCGGCAAGAGGGACGGGAGGAACTCATAACCGTAACATTCATGACCATATAGAACAGCCGGAAGGACCGAGGAAATAGGCATGCGCATTTCCGTTATTGGTGTTGGATACGTGGGCCTCGTGACCGGCGCGTGTTTTGCGGAGACCGGGAACCACGTCGTCTGTATGGATATCAACCGCGAAAAGATCGAAAAGCTGAAAAAGGGGCAGGTTTCCATTTATGAGCCGCACGTCGAGGAGATCGTCAAGAATAACCTGAAGGAAGGCCGGTTGGAGTTTACGGACAGTGTCAAAGAAGCAGTGGGCCATGGGCTGATTGTTTTTACCGCCGTCAACACGCCACAGGACGGGGATGGTTCGGCGGACCTACGGTACGTGCTCCAGGTCGCCGCGGACATTGGGAAGGCCATCGAGAAATACCGGGTTATCGTGGTGAAATCGACCGTCCCCGTGGGCACTTGCGAAAAGGTGCAGGCTGTTATACGGAGAGAGCTGGAGAAGCGCGAGCTTGATGTGCCTTTCGACATCGCTTCTAACCCCGAGTTCCTGAAAGAAGGCACCGCAGTCGACGATTGCATGCGGCCGGAGCGCGTCGTGATCGGCGCCGACAACAGCAGAGTCGAGGAGATACTCTCCGAGTTGTACGCGCCCTTTGTACGAACGGGTGCGCCGCTGCTCACCATGGACATCCGATCGAGCGAGATGACCAAGTACGCGGCGAATGCCATGCTGGCCACGCGCATATCATTCATGAACCAGATTGCCAACGTCTGCGAGTGCGTTGGCGCCGATATCATGAAGGTCATGAGGGGCATAGGGACTGATTCCCGGATAGGACCCAAGTTCCTCTTTCCCGGCGTCGGCTTTGGCGGTTCCTGTTTTCCCAAAGATGTGCGCGCCCTCATACGCACCTCCCAGGAAGCAGGGTACTCGTTCTCGATCCTCGAACAGGTAATGGAGGCAAATGAGCAGCAGAGGGGCTTATTCCTGGAGAAGATCAGGTCCTTCTATGGAAACGACTTGAGCGGCAAGGTCTTTGCCGTCTGGGGGCTCTCCTTTAAACCGAACACGGACGACATGCGCGACGCGCCGGCGATCGACATTATCAAAGGGCTTACCCGATTCGGCGCCCGATGTTGTACCTACGACCCAAAATCCATGGGGAACGCAATGCACATCCTGGGTACGAACGACGGCGTGAGCTTCGGAAAGCACCAGTACGAAGTATTGGAGGGCGCCGATTGCCTTGTTCTTCTCACTGAATGGCTTTCCTTCAGGGAGCCGGATTTTGAGCGGATCAAATCGCTGATGCGAGTTCCGGTGATTTTCGACGGCAGGAACCAGTACAATCCGAAGACGATGGAAAGAATGGGTTTCCATTACGTTTGCATAGGGAGACCGAATGTACACGTATAACCATCCGAAGATGATACTGGTCACAGGAGGACTAGGCTTCATCGGCTTGCACCTGTGCCCGCTTGTCGGCTGCCTGGGTTTCTCAACTGGCGGTCCGCCGCTCAATAATCGTCAAGAATGACTGATTCACATAGTCACCACACACAAATGGTTGAGTTGGCTCTATGGTCCGAAACGAGGATTACCGCGAGGAAGAGCTATCTTCCGACAGTAACGCGACGATGCTGGAACTCGATGAACTCGATAGGTCGGTCTTCCTGGGCTCTTGGGTCAGAGGTTGCCCCCATGGAACCTTCCAAATCCCCGTGCCAGCATAAGTGCCATGAGCAGTGCCCCGAGGCCCAGAACAATACAGTGCCTCGTCTTGCGCAGCTCGAACCGGCCAATGCGACCCACCAGTACGTAAGCCGCAACCAAGTTGAACATTCCCCACAGGACGTTGACCGTCGACGATGACAAGCCCTGTCCGGGTGGTGATGCGAACGGGCTCTGGGCCGCCTACCCGAAATGCCGTTCACCAGATGCGGGATCATGTTTGCGAGGAGGGCCCCACCGAAGAAGTAAGCGATAAAGTGATACCAGCGCGTCACTGCCTGCACAAGACCCCAAATTAAGTCGTAATCTCACACATACCGACCGATACCTCCACGCCCTAATTCAACTATTCTACCACTTGCCATAGAGCCGGTCGAGTAAGCTTCTTCGATTTCCATGGACCAGCGAGCACGGGATGAAGTCTTAAATGCCATCAGCAATTTTCAACGCTTATGTAAGCAAGCGGATTGAGACATTCAGGAAGACAACGATAGAGGGTCGGTCCCCAAAGGGCGCCCCAACGATCCCCTCATCTTGATTTCAGTCCTCATCCGGACGGTGGCCTGCTCCTTCGTCTTTCTTGCGACGATAGGGGCCCGCTTCGGTTGTCCGCTGCTGCAGGGCACGCCTTCCGATGGAGCATCATTTCGAACTTCATTGCAGAACCTGTCGATAGCTCGTTCACTCACACGATGTCCTGCGGAACCGTCGCCGGCCTTTCGAAACCGCCCTCATTGTTCGCCTCCAAGATAGCCGGTAGTAATATGTCAATAACAAGATGCCTCTTTCGTCAGGACCTGTCGGACATTGGCGGAACAGTGAGGTATCAGCAGCCTCCTGTCGAATGGGATGTGATTGGCCATGGGCAAAAAGTTTCGGCGGTCTTGACTCCCGAAAAAGTTGACATGAAAACCGAGGAGAGCGAAAATATTACCGCAGACATGAAGAACCCGGCAAACGAGTGCGAATTTCAAAAGCTGAACGCCGACTTAGACAAGAACCTCGGCCGCCTCAGGGAGGAGTATGAACGCAAAGCGGAAGAAATTCTTCATGCGGACCGCTACGGCCTGAACATGGCGAAGAGAAGGAACCGCCTCTGGATGTGGTTTGATCGCAAAACGAAGTTCCGCATCTTCCCGAAGATATTGCTCGCCGCGACGGCACTTACCGTTACTGCCATTGTTTGCTACTTCGAATTGGCTTCTTTTCGTCACTTATTCGGGGACTATAGACCCGATGCCTGTCGAGGAATCATACTTTTGACTTTTGCATTGGTGGCAGAGGTTTTATCGTGCATTGCGGCTTTTTCCTCCGGTTCTAGAAATGATGAGGAAGAATTTCCGATGTGTCTCGACATCGTAACGAATCCCGCGTTCAAGAATCTGGAGTGTAACGTCTACCACGAGGGAACCGCCGGGCACCGGTAAGGGTACAAATACGGCTGGTACGGTGGCTACAGCCCGTCTCCCGCCGCGTCGGCTGTAGTCACCTTCCGCATATGCTTGTAAACCCCCCTTGCCTCCACGACCGCGTCCTTGGACAGCTCTGCTGTGAACTCGGGCCCCCACATGTATTGGGAGGGATCAGCCAAATAGACAGTGATGGTCCGGTTCTCGGCCAAATAATCCATCATAAATTCGGGCGCCGGGATAACGATATCCTTAATCCGTATCTCTAGGCCGTAATCCGCCACAGATACCAATACGTCCTTCTCCGACACGGTCTTAAAGTAATCATGTCCATAAGGCGGGGGCACGAACACGATTAACCCGTTTTCGGCCCTCAAGCAATTAGCGACAAACATGCTCTTCCTCCTTCGGT
>CAWFMJ010000027.1:0-463761 GCA_963816715.1 uncultured delta proteobacterium | reverse complement strand
CGGAGTAGTTGTTATTGATGAGCCGACTCTTGGCGCAGTCGACGATTATAATGCGTCACGAGGACGCAGAAAACGACGGGGCACAGGCTGCCGCTGGAAAGGTGTGCAAATAGGACGAGGCGCAAGGTTGTCAGGAAAGCAGCGTTCCGGAATGCCCTATCTCGCTTTCCGCATGTAAGCAACGTCTACATGGGAATAGAGAAAACATCCTTACAGGAAGGCAACCTCAGGCGCGCGATGTTGATAGTTGATGCAGATTACGCCCTCCGCGCCTCCACACTACTCATCGCGCTCGGGCTTCTCCGGCGAGTGAAGAATGCCAGTCGACAGCGAGAGAATTTGCTTTTCCAAAACCTCCACTTTTTTCTTGACATCTTTGTAATGCTCGGTATAACATTGATAAAACGATCTGAAAAAGCCAAACTATCCACGAGGATGGCACGGAAAGCCAAAGGGCCTCGGGTCCACATTGTCTATCATCTCAAGTCAGGCAGCCGGGCTACCAGATACGCAAACTATTTAATGGGAGGTTTGTCATGAAGTCAAAGGCTCTGGCGGTGGGATTGTTCATATTTGCAGCATTAATCACTTTCTGTCTGCCCGCGCACGCGACTGTCTTCGATCTCGCCCTTTCGGGAACGGTGAGCAACGCGGGGAGCGGCAGTGGACCCGGTTACGTCTACAGGTATTTGTGGTTAAGCGGACTTGACTCCAATCCGATCACGGTTCAGCTGGGTGATACGATCAACGCGACCGTCACCCTCGATGCGCCCTACACGATACCGGCATCGGGCACATCGACATCTTTTGCCTTTTACCTGCAAGGGTCCTCGTTCCCAACCGAAAATACGGGAGTACATGGAACGATATCCCTCTTCAGCGGCGGCACGTCCGGCACAAACCTTCTCAGCATTGGACCCGAGGACTGCACCACTTCAAGTCAACTCGCCTTGTCTTTTGCCTTTCCGACCACCGCGTCAATCACTTTCGATTCTTTCACTGCCGATCTCATCGTTACCACGCTTGGCCAGCCGGCAACCTTAGATGGTGCACAGTTCACCTACTTCCTATTTAGCCCTTCTACCCCTGTTCCTGTCCCAGGCGCGCTCCTGCTCTTCGGTCCCGGCCTTGTGGGTCTTGCGGCAATAAGGAGAAGGTTCAAGAAGTAGATTCTGGTTTCCTGAGTATCACGGCAGGGTCAGAGATGCTCCTGCCGTTTTTTTGTCGCCGCAAGGATTACGACTCGCAACAGCGCACTTCAAACGACATTTGAAATGTGCGCATTACAGGAAGTGGGCCTCGGGTGTGAAATGTTGATATCGGATGAAGAATACGTCATCAGCGGCTCCACCTACGAAGGATAGAACACGAAAGTCAACGACTGTTATCGATTGCCACAAGAAACCGTAAGATAACATGCACGCCGTAAAGCAGGGATCGAATGACCAGAAGTTTCAGCGGAAGGTTTTCAAGAAAATCTCGGCGGACTTGCCGGGGATCGTGAGGTAGATTTCGTCCCTTTGGCACTGCCTCCTATCCCTGGTTCTCGCATAACTGGCTGGTCGCGAAAAAGCTTGACTTCGCTCGGAGCCTAGTTTATACATAGTAATAATCTGAGAGGCCGAATAGGCCATAAAAGGGAAGACGGTGAAATTCCGTCGCGGACCCGCCGCCGTAACCGGGGATGAAAGCCGCACCAGTGTCACTTTTCCGCTGAAGCGGGATGGGAAGACGCGGTGAATAAGACGATCCGGAAGCCGGAAGACCTTCTCAGAAGATATATGTGACTCACCCCGATGGTAAAGGGAGTGGTCACGGACGCTCCGTGGACGAAAAACGGCATCCCCGGATCTGGGTTTCCCAGGTCCGGGGATTTTTTTGCCCGACCGACTTTGCTGCTCATGTTGATGATGCCTGTTTTTCTGTCCGGTATTGTTTTGGGAGAGGCGACGAACGGCAATGACCGGCGGCGCATTCAGCTTTGATGCGGCGGAGCCACACCGTGATTCGTAACGGGCGTTCAGACGGGATTTAACGAAGGGAGGCGACGCGGCGTTGTCCGGCAAAGGCACGTGGATAAAGTATGGTATCGCGTCGGTGCTGATCCACACGGCAGTTCTTTCGGTCTATGTGCCTACGAATATCCCCCGCCGCTCTGATCCGGTCGACGTCTTCGTGGTGGATCAGAGTTCCTCGCCTTCCGTGATAGGCCAGGTCGGCAAGATGGCGAACAAGGCGCATAAGCCGCCCCGGGGTGGACCGGGGCCGAAGGTGAAAGAACGCGTCGCTTTCCGGCCGAAGGAACCGGTCAGCGGACCTCCGGAGCACAAGGCGGACCCGCTTCCACCTGCACCGGTAAGTCCGCCCCACGATGAGGTTGTCGCAAGTACCCGCACCTCTGCGTCATCCGGCCCCGAGGATGGAGTTGCAATGGGAGGCAGCGGGATCTCAGGGCCCGGAACACCGGGTGGAAGCGGATCGGGCGGATCCGCCAATGGCATCGGCGGCGGGACGGGCACGGGGGGAAGCGGCGGTCAAGGCGACGGTGGCGGCTTGGGTGGTACAGGGTTCGGCGCACCGGGAGGGCCAAAATTCCTCCACCGGGAGATCCCAGAGTATCCCATGCTGGCGAGAAGACGTGGAAAAGAAGGGACGGTAGTCCTCATGGTCACGATCGATGCAACAGGCAACCTGTCAAAAGTCGATGTGGTCCAGGCTTCCGACAAGATGTTTGTCGAGCCTTCAGTGCAGGCGGTAAAAAAATCAACTTTTCTGCCTGCGAGAAAAAACGGCGAGCCCGTAACCTGTGCCGCCATTCTGCCCATGCGTTTTTCCTTGCGGGAGGATAAAAGCGAACGCTGAAGAGGACGCGAGAGGAAAGGATTGCGTTAAAGTGAAGTGCAGTAACGGAAAGGAGCCAGCATGTTGCACATACTCGTAAGGGGGGGCTGGATGATGATTCCCATCGCCCTCTGTTCATTCGTGGCGGTCGCTGTCATAATCGAGAGACTTTGCTTCTTCAGACGCATCGGCACCCCCGACCGTGCCGAAGAGGTGATCGCGTTGGCTCGCAAAGGTCGCATCGAAGAGGCCGCGGGCCTCACTCATCGCATAATCGATGAGGCAAACAAGAGTGCCTCGCCGGCGGTTATGCGGATACTCTCCGCGGGTCTTGATCATCCCCTCAGTCCTGCCGACGCCATGCAGGCCGCAGGCGCTGCCGAAGTCTCCTCGATGAAGCGAAACCTTGCAGCCTTGGACACTACCATCACTCTTTCTCCCCTTCTCGGCCTCCTGGGGACAATCGTCGGCATGATCAACGCCTTCAACGTCATGGCCGCGGCCGGTCTGGGCCAGCCCCACGCCGTGACGGGCGGGGTTGCCGAAGCGCTCGTCTGCACCGCGGCCGGAATCAGCGTCGCAGTCGTGACCCTCATACCGTACAACTATTTTCTCGCCCGGGTCGAACGGGGGACCGACGTCATAGAGACTTACGCGACGCGCCTGGAGCTTGCCATGATCGGCTGCAACCGTGGTGAGAAGCGATGAGGCTCGGCAGGAGATCGCGAAAAAAAGCCCGAATAGAAATTATTCCCATGATCGACACCATGTTCTTTCTCCTTGTCTTCTTCATGGTGGCGACCCTGTCCATGACCGCGGAGCGGGGCATACCGGTCAACCTCCCACATGCGGCCACGGCCACGGATGACCTGCGCCAGGTGGTTTCATTGACGCTCACGAAGGAGGGCAGACTCTTCATGGACAAGGAGGAGATTGCCTCTCCGGAAGAGGCAGCTCTACGCCTGGCCCGACAGAAGGCAACGGGAGCAGAAGTCTCTGTGGTGATCAACGCGGATAGGATCGTCGAACATGGCCGGGTGGTCGAGCTTCTCGATTCGGTGAGGCAGGCAGGGGTAGCCAGGATTGCCATTGCGGCCAAGCCCAGGGACGTGCAGAAAAACTGATCAGGAGGTGAGAGGCGCATTAATAAACACGCCGTCACGGAAAGGCGACCCGTAAGCTGATTTAGCGAAGAGACGTCAGGGAAGAGGAGTGAGAATCTCCCGCTGCCCCGCAGCCGTATTAGGGAACGAAAGCCCACGAACGATAAGTCACTGTCCCGCGCCATAGCGGGATGGGAAGGCGGGCGAGTAGGTGTTCGAAACAGCGAGCGCCCTTGAGCCGGAAGACCTGTCTCATTCGCAATAAAGACTAAAATATTTCCCGAGGGAAGGAAGGAAAAGATGAAAGGAAAACGTTTTTCGGCACTTATCAGGGACATAACATGCTTCTTGTTGTTAACGATAGCGCTCGCGCCTGCTATCGCCTTCGCACAGGCTGCGCCGGCAGGTGACAACGGAGGCATTCCGACAATGGACGAGACGGTGGTGACGGCCACCAAGATAGCGGAGCCCAAGAAGGACGTGCCCGCTTCCGTACAGGTAATTACTCAGGAAGATATCAAAGGTTCAGTCGCCAAGGATGCCGGCGGACTTATTGCCGAGGCCGGACTGGGCCACATCACCGATTACGGCCCCGATTTCATCAGCCAAATCGAGATAAGGGGGCTGGAAACAGACCCCTTCAGCGCGCTTCAGAGCAGGGTGCTCATTCTCGTCAACGGCAGCAGGGCGGGGACGGTAAACCTTGCGGAGATACCTGCCGACGATATCGAGAGGATCGAGATCGTGAAGGGACCGGCCTCCGTCCTCTACGGCTCCTCCGCCATGGGCGGGGTCATCAATATCATCACGAAGCAGGGCGTGGGCGGCTTCAGTGGCTTTGCCGGCGGCCAGGCAGGGTCCTTTGATTATTGGAAGATCAGTTCCGGCGTTGGCGGCACGGCGGGCAGCTTCGACTATTTCGCCACTGCCGCCCGCACGTCTGAGGACGATTATGGAGTGCCCGGCATGGGGCGGAGGAACGATAGCGGCTACAACGCCGAAACCGCGTCAGCCCGTCTGGGGTACTCGCTCTTCAATGACGGTCACGTATCCGTCGGCTATCAACACTGGCACGGATTCGATATAGGCGATCCCGGAGCGACGTACGCCCCCGCTTACGGCAATTATGACGACAAGCAACGGGATGCCGGCGACCTCACTTATACGACCGATACCCTCCTTGCAAAGTACTACCTCGTGAGGGTCAGGGAAACATCCTATGGAGGAATGACCACGGATCCGTCCAATATCGGCGTGAGCGACGAGATTACCCAGGCGCAACTCTGCAGAAGACATTCTTATTCGGTGATCACCGGATCATCGTTGGCGGCCAGTGGGACGAGATAGGAGACACGAGCAGGAGCAACTTCACCGGTGGCGTCTACCAGCCGAATTCCCAGTACGACAACTATGCTGTCTTTTCCGAGGGGAGGCTGAGCCTACTTAACAAAAAGCTTCTGATAAGCGGTGGCCTTCGCTACGACTATTTCCAGGATTCGATACTCTCAACCACAGAGCTCCCGGGCGTTGTGACGCGAACGGAGGATTTGAACCATTTGACCGCCCGCAGCGGCGTCGTCTACAAGCTCACCGACAGCTTCGCTCTGAAGGGCAACATTGGTACGGCATTCCGGGCGCCCGCACCCCTGGAGCTTGCGGCGGATTATACGTACGAGGGGACACTCTATTTGGGAAATCCCAACCTGAAGCCCGAGCAGAGCACCACGTACGATGCCGGGATAAACTACTCAAAGGGCCCCTTCAGCGGCGATCTCACATTCTTCAACACAGACTTCAGGGACGAAATCGTACAGTACTTCAATACATCTCTCAATGCGGAGGCTTACGAGAACCTCGGCCATTCGACCATTCAGGGTATCGAGTTCAACTCCTCTTACGATCTCGGACCGGCCCTCGGTCTCAATATATTCCTCGTACCTTTCACGAACGTCACGTACAAGACGCGGTACTTCGAAGAATCGGAGGGCACGTCGACGACACTCCTCAATGTCCCCAGGTGGTCGGGTGCCTTTGGCCTTAAGGTAGGACAGGAGAAATGGGATGCACGGCTCATCGGCAACTACATAGGGCCTGAGAAAGTCACGCAATTCGACTATTTCCTGCCGACCTACGGCGAGACCATAACCAAGAGCGGTTTCACGACATTAAGCTTGAAGGCCAGTTACAGACCGGTGAAGTATTTGGAGCTTACCTTGTCGGTGCAAAACCTGCTCGACAGGTTCTATCAGTACAACCTGGGCTTCCCCATGCCCGGAAGAACGATCATGGGCGGGGTTAAGTGGCTTTTCTATAGGAGAAGTGACCTATGAAAAGGAATAGTTCGGCGCTTTGCGCCCTTCTGGCTTTGTTGGCGGCTCTACTCCCGGTTGTTGTCGTGGCCGGAGATATGGATCTGCCAAAGGTTCTCGCCGCGAAAGCCTCGGTGGTCAGGGCCGACAGGGACGGAAAATGGGAGAAGACGCTCGTCGTCCAATTTCCCCAGCGGAGAAGGGTTCTTTCCACAAACGACGGGGAGGTCGACGTGATGGCCGTGGCAAACCATGCCGCCCAACCGGAACTGTGGACCTCCGTCGGCGACACCATGAAGACGAGCCATGAAGAGGGCGGCAAAGTCTATATGAGGATGACCCGGGAGCGGACGGCCCAAAGGCTGGGGCTTCGGGCGGAAGACGTCTCCATAATGGGGACCGCCGCCGATATGGATAACCTGGCGGTCGTCACCAAGACTTTCGGACCTTTCGTGGTTACCGCCCTTGTGACGGCCGGGGCCAGGGACAACGCCATCAGGACCGGTGTTGACGAAGGAGCGTACATCGAACCCGATCCTGCCGCGGCAACACCCTTGGCACACAAGGAACCAAAGGTCGGGACCATCAACATCATGGTCCTCACCAATGCCCGAGTCACGGACGGAGGTCTGGCGAGGGCCGTCATCACCGCCACCGAGGCAAAAACCGCTGCCCTCGAGGACCTCCGCGTGCAGAGCACTTACACGAAAGGCGTTCAGGCAACCGGTACGGGAACGGATAGCATGATAATAGTCTCCGGCGTTTCGGCGCCGCTCGTGACCTATACGGGAGGCCACAGCAGGATCGGAGAGCTCATGGGGAAGGCTGTCTACGAGGCGGTCGTGGAGGCGCTGGAAAAACAGAACGGGTTTCATAAGTCCCCTACGGGTCAGGGAGGTGGCCGGTGAACATCGACATCCTTCTCTGGATTGGTGGCATGCTCTTCAGTCTCGGCGTATTCGCCGTCAAGGTCGGTCTCGGTCTCCGATACGGCCGGACAAAAGCAAAAGGGGTAGCCTGCGTTCTTGTGGCCTATCTTCTCCTGTTCGCCCTTCTTGCGACCCTGTCTCGGCCCGTCATGATCTGGGCGG
This sequence comes from uncultured delta proteobacterium, assembly GCA_963816715.1. GTDB lineage: Bacteria > Desulfobacterota > Syntrophorhabdia > Syntrophorhabdales > WCHB1-27 > BOG-1155. The sequence continues at coordinate 456,417 of CAWFMJ010000027.1, read as the reverse complement.
CGCCGATTTTGAACAAAGGCCCCTATCTTCACCTTTTCATGTCGGCGGCGCTCATGATCTGGGGCCTTTCCCTTGTCCGGGCGCGGGAAGACAACCGCCCGTGCGAACCAAAAAAGACGGACAGACACCGCCTCTCCACCTTGGTCCTCATAATTCCCTGCCCGGTTTGCCTTTCGGCCATGCTCTTCTCCACTTGGGCGGCAATCGGCGTTATCAAACTGCCCGGGCCCGTTGTCGGGATGCTCCTCGGTCTTGCCTTTGCGTTCCTTACCTTAGTCGTGATGGCTCTTTCAGCCCTGAGCCGGCTGGACCATCCTGATGCCGCCCTCGGCCTGACCATGGTGACAATAGGCCTCTATTTTGTCCTCTCCCTCTTCCTTCCCGCCAAGATTGAGGAGGCAAAAAGGATGTATGCATCTATGGCCGGGAACACTCAGCATTTGAATCCCTATCATGCCGGTCTGACAGCCGCCGTACTCGTCGCCGCGGGTGCCGTCGGTTTTTTTTCAGCAAGCCATAAGGAGGTCAAGGAATGAATCCTCTTGCTACTCTGGAGACGGTTCTTTACATCGTCTCCTCAATCCTCTTGTTTCCTGTGGTGGCCGGTCTCGTCTTCCTCTGCGTCTGGGTGGTCGTCTCCTTCGGGGCATTCTTGAGGGAGTGGCTCGACCGACGGCGCCTCTCCATGTATACCGTGGAACGATACAGCCAGGTAGTCAGGAAGGAAATCCAGGATCGAGAGAAGAGCCCGATTCTTGAAGCAGCGGTGGAACGGCGTCTTCAAGAGGCCGAACTGGGCCTGGTCAAATCGCTCGACAAGATACGCTTCATCATCCGCGTTGCTCCGGCCCTTGGTCTCATGGGAACCCTTATACCAATGGGCATATCCCTCTCGGCCCTGGCCCAGGGCGATATGCCGAAGATGGCGGGCAACATGGTGACAGCCTTCACCACGGTAGTGGTCGGCCTTGCCCTCTCCGTGAGCGCCTATGTGATGTCCCTGGTGCGGGAGAAGTGGGTCAGGGCGGATATACGGGAGATGGAATACCTTACGGAGTGCGCGCTCCAGGAAAGGAAGATTTCACAAGAAGTCCCCCGCGAGGAGGAGCCCGGCGATGCGCTACCTTAGAAGACATAGTCGATTCGACCGGTATAACGAACCCCTGGAAGACCCTATCGCCGGTGTAGCCAATCTCTTCGATGCGAGCGTCGTTTTTATCGTGAGCATGATGATCGCCCTGTTTGCGGCTTATCACATGCTCGATTTTCTCGACCCCCGGTCGGAGATGACCATCACCAAAAAGGGCGCCGACGGGAGAATGGAGATTATCACCAAAAAAGGAAAAGACATCAAGGCGCGAAAAGTAACGGACAAGCGCCTCAGCGGCGAGGGGAAACGGCTTGGTACGGCATACCAGCTAAAAGACGGGAGGATGATCTATGTACCCGACGGGGACTAGAGGGCGCAACCATGCGACGGCAAGGAGGCCTGTGGAACTCCTCTGCCTTGCCTTCATAGCCTCACTCCTGTACGCCGGTCCGTCCTGGGCCGAGACCTTCAAGGTGAGCCTTCTCCTCGGTGATTCCCACTCGAAGGCCGCCGTGGAAGCGGTCAAGGCGGTGAACAAGACCCTCGCGAGCCGAAGGAACCCATCCGGGGCAGGGAAGGAAGCTGAAGAGGTGGTTGTAAGAATTTATCCCCAGAAGGGCCTGCAAAAGAGCGACCTTGCCTACCTCAGAGAATCACGGCTCGTCATCGTCTTTACCATGGACTATCAGCTCGTCGATGCCGTGAAGCCGGAGCTGGAAGAGGTCATCAAGAAAGGCGGAAGGGTCTACGCGGTAGGGGGGTCCTACAACGACAATCAGAAGGCTATGGGGATCCTTTACGACGGGGAAATGGACGGCTACTTCAAGACGGCGATAAGGGAAAATATTGAGAACATGATCTTCTTCGCCCTGAACAGGCATTTTTCCCTGGATCTGCCCGTAGGCGCACCGGTGTCTCTGCCCGAATCGGGGTTTTACGAACCTCACGGAAGGGCGATATACAAGGACTTCGACGCCTTCCGGACCGCCTACCCATCTCGCGCGGGCAGCGGCGATCGGCCGTGGATAGGCGTCTATTTTAACCGGATAAGCCTGGAGACGGGGGAGACGAAGACCCTCGAGGCTCTCACGGCCGCCCTGGAAGAGCGCGGCTTCAACGTCCTGCCCGTCTTCGGATTCCCCACGGAGTCTGTTCTTGAAAGCTACTTCCTCTCCCCTGACGTGCCGAAGGTAAGATCCATCGTCGCCCTCGGGGCCAAGATGGCCATCAACGCGGCGGAGGTGGTGCCTCTCCTTGAAAAGATCGGTGTTCCCGTCATCGACGCCATAAGCCTCTACAGGCAATCGGAAGAAGAGTGGCGATCGTCTCCGTCGGGCCTCGACATCTTCGAAAGGACATGGCAGGTGGGAAATCCTGAAATGGCGGGCATCATTCAACCCACGATCATCGCCTCCAAGGAGAAGGGGGTCGACGAGGAAACCGGCATCGACTATGTAGAAGAGGAGCCCATTCCGGAACGGATAGGGCGGCTTTGCGACCGGGTGAAGGGCTGGGTCAACCTCCAGGAGAAGCCGAACAAAGAGAAGCGGGTGGCCCTCATTTATTACAACTACCCGCCCGGGAAGCAGAACATCGGCGCGAGCTATCTGAACGTGCTCCCCGGCAGCCTGTGGGAGATCCTGCAGAGGCTCAAAGGGGAAGGATACTCTGTGGAAAAGAACGGGCCGGAGAGCGCAGCGGGGGAGCTGACGAAGGAATATCTCTTTCGGGAAGTCAGCGACTACGGGAGGAACATCGGAAACTGGGCGCCCGGCGAGGTCGACAGGCTTGCGAAGTCGGGGAGGCCGTTGCTCATACCCCTGTCCCTCTACGAGGGGTGGTTTGCCGAGCTGCCCGAAGGTTTGAAGCAATCGATTCTCAAGAGATGGGGACCGGTTGAGAAGAGCAACATTATGATCTGGAAGGACGGCCAGGGAAACCGGTTCATCGTGATCCCGGCCCTCCAGTACGGGAATGTGGTCCTCGCCCCCCAACCCTCCCGGGGATGGGAGCAGGACCCGGAGAAGATGTACCACGACGTAACTGCCCCGCCCCATCATCAATATATTGCCTTCTACCTTTGGCTAAAACACTCTTTCCAGGCCGACGCCATGGCCCACATCGGCACCCACGGCACCCACGAGTGGCTGTCGGGAAAGGAGGTGGGGTTCACCGATGAAGATCCACCGGAAGCCCTTCTTCAGGATATCCCCCAGATCTATCCCTACCTGGTTGATGACGTGGGCGAGGGCATTCAGGCAAAAAGGCGGGGCATGGCCGTCATCATAGATCACATGACCCCCCCTTTGACCGGGCAGGACTGAACAAGGAATCAAGGGAGCTCCTTGCCCTCATCAACGACTACGAGGCGGCGCAGAACAAAAGCGCGGCCCTTGCGGAATCAAAGGGGGTTGAGATCCTTGCGCGCGCCCAGAAGGCTGGGATCATGAAGGATCTTGGCCTGAAGGCAGAAGGGGGCGTGCTCGCGGATGAGGAAATAGATGCGATCGAGCATCACCTCAGAGAGACAGCGGAACTGCAAACGCCTTTCGGCCTCCACACCTTCGGCAGAGCGCCGGAGGAGAAGTACAGGAAAAGCACGGCGGAGGCCATCCTTTCCATCGAGAAGAACCTCAGCCCTGAAGAACGGCAAAAACGCCTTGCCGACCTCGAAGAGAGGATGGTACAGTCAGGACAGCGGGAGCTCGACTTCGTCGCCGCCCTTGATGGCAGGTATATTTCCGCGGGCCAGGGCAACGACCCCATCAGAAACCCCGATTCTCTCCCCACGGGCAAGAACTTTTATTCCTTTGATGCCTCGCGGATACCGTCAAAAACCACCTACGAGACAGGGGCCGGCCTCGCCGAAAAACTGGTGGAAACCTACAGGGCGAAACACGGTGTTCTTCCGGACAAGCTCGCCATTACTCTCTGGGCCGTTGAAACTATCACCAACGAGGGCGTCATGGAATCCCAGATTTTGCGTCTCCTAGGGGTTACCCCGAAGTGGGACGAAAGGGGTAAGGTAAGGGGCGTGGAGGTTATTCCGCGGGCTACCCTCGGCAGACCGAGGATCGACGTCACCATCCTCACTTCCGGCCTCTACCGCGATGTCTTCCCCAATCTGATGGATCTCCTCGACAAGGCGGTTACTAAAGCGAAGGAGGCCGAGGAAGAGGACAACACTCTGCGGGCCAATACGGCGAAGACGAAAGAAATGCTCCTTACACGAGGCATTGACCCCGAAATGGCCGAACGCATGGCTACGGTGAGGATCTTCGGAGAACCTTCCGGCGCTTATGGAAACGGCATTGTACCGGTCATCACCAAATCCGATTCATGGAAAGGAGAAAAAGAAGTAGCAGATGTGTTCTTTCGCAAGACGGGATACCTCTTCGGCCAGGGGTTTTGGGGCGAAGGAAGAATTGCCGAAAGCGGTGAAGCAGGCAAAGGCAGCGAAGCGGACCTTGGCCTTCTACTCTTCAAGAACGCCCTTTCGGGGACCAAGATCGCCGTTCACGGAAGGTCGAGTAATCTCTTCGGCACCCTCGACAATGACGATGTCTTCCAGTATCTGGGAGGTCTGACAATGGCCGTGCGGGCTGTGGACGGTAAAAGTCCCGAGGTTTATGTGACGAGCCTTGCCAACCCGAAGGAGCCCAAGCAAGAGACCATCGAGAAATACATGGGCCGTGAGATGAGGAGTCGCTACCTCAACCCGGAATGGATCAAGGCCATGATGAAGGAGGGCTATGCCGGCGCGAAGTTCATCGACGGTGTTACCGAAAATCTCTGGGGCTGGCAGGTCACCGTGCCGGAAGCCGTAGACAGCGCCAAGTGGAATGAGATGTATGAGACCTACGTCGTAGACAAGAACAATCTCGGCATCAAGGAGATGTTCCGCGAGGCGGGCAACCTCTTTGCCTATCAGGCCCTGGTGGCGCGGATGCTCGAAACGACCCGGAAGGAGTACTGGAAACCGGACAGACAGGTGATTGAAAATCTGGCGAAGGAATACGCCCTCACGGCTATCGAAGTCGGCCTTGCCTGCTGCGACCACACGTGCAACAACCCAGCCCTTACGGCCCATACAACGGGAGTTCTTCTTTCGGTACCCGGGTTAAGAGGCCTGACACAAGGTTTCGTTGGTGCCCTGGCGTCCATGAAGGGTGAGAAGTCTCAAAAAGCTACGCCACGCACGGCGGGGAGCGGCAGGGCAGCCATGACGGCCGGGGCGCCCGGCCCGGTTCGTGTCGGCAAAGGCGGTAAGACCGGCAATGCCCCTCAGAGCGTCTCCGGCTATGTCATGGAGGAAGCGAACTCTTCAGGCCCAGCGGGGTCGTCAGCCCCTATCCCATATCTGTTCCTCATTGGCTTTGTAATCTGTATCGGACTTGTCGGACTGGGTTTCAGACGAAAGAAGAGAGGGAGGCGGCTCTGATATTGTACTTGCGCACGATGGTCATCGGTAATGTGAAGGACTGTCCATCTCCCGAGGTACGAGAATGACGGCTCCATGGGGGCGAGAGAGGCGAAAAGAACCAGGAGTTGCTTTCCTCCGGAAGACAGAGGAGGAGAATCGAAAAAAGCACGCCCGACTGGGGCGAAAACGAGGGGTCTTCATCATGAGATGTAAAACAATGGGTGTGCACGCGGTCTTCTCCGTCGCTCTGGTCCTTATCTGCTTTTCAATCGATGCCAGGGCAGGTGCGGGGAAGAATTGCAGGTTGGAGGAGTTGTTGAAGAAACTCGATGAGACAAAGTACGTGTCATCGGTCGAAAACCATGACACGGACGAATTACAGGTGAACAAGGATATTCTCACGTGAGGAGTTACAGACAGCAAGCACGTCTATAAGGAATTCCTGCGGTGCAGAATCACCGGGCGTGAGACCACCGTACAGGCTCGCCGCACCTGGGGGAAGGCCTTTCCTGTGACGTATGTTTTCACAATAAGCGAAGATGGCAAGGCAATAACGAGACGTACCCTGCTCAGCAGCGGAGATGTGCGCGACCATCTTTACATCCGGCAAGACGGGGAGCCGTCGCGGCAATAAACCACAAGCCCCCATGCTCGCCCTCAAATCGAAGCCCTTTATTTCGGCGGATCTGCCGTATGAGTGACGGTGAAGGCATGACCCCTTCTTCTCATCCTTCAACAAAGACCACAGGCGGTTAAAAGGGTTGCCACCCCGTATTGATCGCGTCTCGAAAGAGAGTGACAATGAGGGAGGGCAGGGCGTACTTTGCGATGGTGAAGATTACCTTTCCCGGATAACTGTTTGTAAAACCAGATGTCACCTATTCCTTGTGTACGTCTATGAGCGTTCGCCGTTCTCCCGATGAGGTCACGAGAGCATCGAATCCCGCCTCGTAGAGCATGACCTTGCATGCCCGGATGTCGCGGCCACGGTAACCCGTCGTGTTCTCCTCGGTGTCCCGTGGGTTGGCCCCGGTCTCGGCATAGATGGCATTCGCTCCCGACGTTAACCCTATGAGGTTGGGCTCGTGGACGGCGATCATCCTCGTGTCGGGACACGCCATGCTCGCGAGGGCAACGACCGCGGTCACCTGGCCCGATCGCAGCTCGGTGATCTGTCCGTGAGGGGCGAGAGGTGAGCTCGGGAGATAGACGCGACGCATGGCCGCATGCTGCGCGCAGCCATATTCTATGCCGAGGAATAACTGCTCTGCGAGTTCCTCCGGCGTGTGCTCCGGTCCCACCGGCTCACAGCAGTAGTACCAGTCGAGCCCCGCCTCCTTGACGGTCCTGATGGTCCTCTTCCTTCGTTCCGGATCGAGGGAGGTATCCGAGCCCTCACGAAGACGGCAAACGTGATACGCGCCGTTGACACCTACTTCTTTCAATCTCTCTGCCTGCGTCCTGTCGAAGTCGCCGATGTTCACGACGATTTGTGTGGGTTTTGCGGGTTTTTCTGCGCGGATTCTCCTGACTACATCGATGAGCCGTTCGAAATCGAAAATATGCATCGTCATGAGAAAGAGCGCGTGAAGATCGCCGGAGGCGGTGAAGTTCCTCGCGGCTGCGAGAATATCGTCGAACGACATCGTGCTCGCCTCGAAATCGGTGTGGCCTTTCCCGAAGCTGCAGAACTTGCAGCGGGCCGGACAGGCGTTGATCTCGATGCCTATCTGCCCGAGGATGACCGCCTGGTTGCCGAAGCGCTGCCGCGTTATGTTGTCTGCCACCGCCCGTGTGAGGGAAGCTTCAATCGAGGTGGGAGGAAAACTGAGAAGCTCGACGTACTCCTCCTTTGTGGGCGCGATGCCTTCCCGGGCACGATCGAGTATATCGATTATCCTTTTGTCGGTCCTCATTCTTCTCCTGTTCTTGATCACGCGATTTAGCGTAGAAGGCTCCTCTGTTTCTTACCACATGAAAGGTGCCACCGCAAGAACATAGGCCTAAATCCACCACCCTCTCCCTGTCCGGGCCCCCTCGGAGCCCTGAGAGGCCAGGGTTGAACAAAACTACCCAAAAAAAGGTATCATGAAAAGACCTTCGGGTCGATTTTGTCATCCAGGCATTGTCTGAAGCCCTCCCGGGGGGTAATTTTAGGTAGTCCTCTCCTTCGCACTCTTGTGGAATAACTGATCGAAGCTCCTGGAGGAGTTGTGGCCTACCCCGATGCATAGCCAAGCTCCATGATCCGCTGCCGGGCCAAGATGAGTGCCTCGAAGGATGGATGACCCTTGGCGAGTCTTATCACGAGTTCCCGTGCATGATCGAGGATGCGCCCCGGCAGATTGATGAGGGAGAATCTGAGCGCCTTCATCCGTTTGGCAATCCATGATTCCCCGAGGGCTAACTGCTTCATCGCCGATGCGAGGTTGAAGGCGAGGATCATGATCCCCCACCACGCGGCGTTCTCTCCGAAGTCGGCAGAAGGGAACTTCCCGCCGGCAAGGTCTTCTTTCATTATGGAATGGGCCTCTTCGCTCTTGCCACACCGTTTGTGGAGCCAGTCGACGATCTCGCTGCCATCTATGTCCCTGTTCGTGACGATGCCGAAGATCTTGTAGCGCTTCTTCTCCATCGTCATCGCGGGAAAGGGGAGCTGGCCCTCCATTCCGGGAAGCTCGGGCTGTCTCAAAAGTTCGCGAGTTGCGATGTACCGGTAGACCGGGGCGTTCTTCGTAAAGGCAATCTCGTTGGGGATAAAGCAGACCTCGGCCCATTCCTTCCCCGTGACTCTCATCTCGCCGTTGACCTCTTTCATCACCGGCTTCCAGTCTTCCGCTTCGGCGACCGCCTTCTTAAACTCCTTCGTCACATCGGCGCCGATGGCGAACTCGATCCTGCCGAAACGCTTGTTCTCCCCCTTCTCACAGTATTTGAGGAGATCATGCTGATAGCCGGCGGTATCGGAACGGAGGTAGACCTTCTCCACTCCCTCGGGGAGCATGTCGAGGGCTTCGATGAATACCCGGAGCTGCTCATAGCCTGCGGGGACGTTCCCGTCCCTGAACTCCGAGTGGAGGACGAGTTCCTGCTCGGCCCAGTACACATTGAGCGGCTGATAGGCTTTATATCCCTTGTAGGAAAAGAAGGCGTCCTCTTTCTGCGTTTCCGCGAGGGTGGCATCGGTATCGAGGGTCGCTTCCGTCTTCGAACGATGCTTCTGGACGGAGGCGATGAGGTCCCGGTTTACCCTGGTAAGCCCCTGGAGGTGCCCGTTCGGCGCAGGGATGAATGCCGTACCCTTCACGCGCTTCTTCTCTTCCTCCGGGTCGTGAAAGGCTGCAAGGTACCGGAAGATGACGGAAGGGGAAGGAACCGAACGGTGCTGTTCCTTCTTCCACCGTCGTTCTTGAGCCCTTCGCTGCGGGCGGGAGAGTCCCTTGGTCTCTGCCCGGCCGAGCACTTTGCAGAAACCATCGTCCTTGTGGAAAATCTTTATGTCGTCGACGACGTCTCCTCCCGCGAGGTTGAGCAGGACCAGGGCCGTTACGATCTGTGCATCCGTCCACCCCTGGGTCTTCACGTGCATGTGGACACGGATGTGATCCCGGAGGCCGAGGACGGAGGCGAGGTCGAGGTAGACGGGGAGGCCGGCAAGGGCAGTCATGCCCGTATTCGTTTTCTCTTCTTCATACTTGTACGGCAGGACGCCTTGTGGCATAATCGAAGCACCTCGTTGGTGATAGTTTTGGTTCCGCAAACCTATTCTATCATCCCTGTTTATCAGGGCCAACGAGGTTTTTCATTATTTTTGGCGGTGGATTGCGGAAAGACTTTCGGCCCGATCAGCGCCGCTGCGCGGCACTATAGGGCAAGAAGACGCAAGTCTTGGAAAATAACAAGGGGCCCCGTTATTTGTGATGACCCCTTGGGCACTCTGTCCCCTTACTATCCCAAGGGAGCAGAACTGGTTCCGGCATCGGCCAGCCGAGCGGACTCGATTATGGAGTCCGTCGAATTCACTGTGCAGGGCTGGAAAGGACGGGAACAGCCGATGTTTGACTATGAAATGCCGCAATGAAGGCGCCGCTCACGCCAAGCACGCGGCGCCCAAATTTGGGCGCCAGAAGGCGATGACCGCCCCTCTCCCTCACATAGGTACGTTCCTGGGTCGTTTTATGTTCGCAAATCAGCGCAGATTTGGTAGAATTGCGCAGGACTGCCCAATGCCCAAACCTAAACCCGCCGGCATCTCGGAAAAAGTGATCCGCCTCCTCGAAATGTACACCATGATTGCCCAGAAGCAGTTCCCTTCCGTGCCCTTTCTCAAGGAGCATTTTCACGTCTCGGAGCGCAGCGTCTACCGGTACCTGGAGATCGTCAATATGATCGACGGCATCGAGTACGACCAGGAGCGGAGAGGCTACGGGTTCACGAGCGGCGACCGGATAAAGAAGCTCATGCTGTCCGACAACGAGCTCCTTGTCCTCTTCGCCGCAAGCGAAGCCGTTTCTCATCTCGGCAAGCCCCTCGGGCAGAGCTTTCAAGAATTGATGGACCGGGTGGCCGCCGTCTCCAAACGCGGCGCCAAAGAGAAGATTCCCATTATCGTCAAAATGCCCGAAGCCGCCGACAATCAGAAGATGACCGGCTATTTCAACGTAATATCCGCCTGCCTCAACGAGCGGCGCTCTGTCGAGATGGTCTACAAGGCGCAGCGTTCCAAGGAGGTGACCACCCGCGTGGCGGACCCTTACGGGATGGTCTTCTACGAGGGCGTGTGGACCGTTATAGGGTACTGTCATTTGAGGAAGGACATCCGCAGCTTCGCCTTCGACAGGATCATCGAATTGAAGGAGAGAAACCTCTACTTCGAGCCGAGGGAGGACTTCAGCTTCGAGCAGTACCTTTCCCGCAGCTGGGGCATCGTCGAAGACAAGGAGGTCCGGATCAGGCTGCGGTTCAATGCAAAGGCCGCGGACTACGTGCTGCGCAAGAAGTGGCATCCATCCGAAGAGCGGAAGATCCTGCCGGACGGCGACGTAGAAATGACCTATAGAGTGGCCGGCGCCGAAGAGATCAAACACTGGATCTACTCCTGGCTTCCGAACGTCGAGATCCTCGAACCCGCCTGGCTCCGGGAACAAGCCGCTTCGGAACTCGCCGAATCCGCAAAAAAACATTTCTGAAAGCCCCTGACATACCCCTGTCACCCTCCTCCCCTATACTGAAGAGCAATGGAGCGGAAACGGCCTTTCTGAAGACTCCATAGAAAAAACGCGGATCGCATACCTGTCGCGCCCACGTTTCTCCGCCTCAAAACGGTGGTCCCGGCTATCGACCTGCTGGGATAGACCCGATGGCAGGTCCGCGGCGAGGAGAGCCTTAAGAACCAAAGCAGGGGGACATTATGAACGCCATTTGTCTGGTCAAGGGGCCCAAGAGCGACGAAACGGGCATGGACGCCCAACGGGACGAGGGAGGCCTCCGGCCTCAGGAGGCGGCAAGGTGGACAACAAAGCAGGTCATGGCTGCCTGCCTCTGGAGCGCTCTGTTCGGGGTCGGGTGCGGCTATGCCTGGATGTTTCTCCAGATTCGCTGAGCTTGCGACGAACCCACCTCTATGGCGAAGATCGTGAGAAGGAGAAATGCGGACGCTTGCAAGGGCGATGACAACGGGATGAGCGAGAGGCAGATCTGCGAGCGGCGTCGCGAACTTGAGGCCGAGAGCGAACATCTCGTTTTGGGCGTCTGCCTCCTGTGGTTGTGCGAGAAGCGCGCGTTGACGCTCCTCTCGTCGATCACGGACGGCGGGCAATAGGGTCGTTCCCTCGCCGGTACTACAAAAAAGGACTACCAGGGGCAGCCGGATTTTTGATATTGTCTAAACAGGCGGAAAGCCATGAACAGAACAATCGCAGAAATAGCCCGGATATGCCGAAGCCATCCTCTGGCGGAAAAGCTTCTCTTCGTCCCATCCCGCTCGGTAGGCCGCCAGATCGGCCGCTGTCTTGCCGCATCGGGGACGCCCTGGATGAACCTGAATTTCCCAACGACCTTCACGTTCGCCGCCGAAGTCGCCTTCCTGGAGCTCACAAGAGGAGGACTCCGGCTCATCGGGCGCGACGAGCGCCTCGCGATCGTGGAGGACCTCTGCCGGAAGGGCGCCCTCCGGAAGAACGGCGCCCGCTACTTCGAGAACGTCTCGACCGTCCACGGCCTCTTGAAGGCCCTGAGCAGCGCCCTCCACGAATTGCGCATGGCGGACCTCGCCTCCCGGATGCTCGACCCCTCGTCGTTTCTCGTGCGAAGCAAGGGAGAAGAAATCATCGCTCTTCTTGCCGCCTACGAGGCCGAACTGAAGGAGAAGAACCTAATCGACCACGCAGGTCTCCTGTCCCTGGCAATAGGGATGGCCGAGGGACAGAAGCATGGGGAGAGAACGGTTATGACGCTCTCCGACTTCCCCGCCTCCCCTTTGGAGAGGAGGCTTATCGAGGCAGCCGGAAGAGAGGGCCTTGTCGTCATACCCCATGAAGCCCCCGTCTCGTCGACGCAGCCGACCAGGTTCTTCTGCATGAGAGGCGGAGAAACGGCTGGCAAAGAAGAGCCTCAGAGCGATGCTGGGCTCCTCAAGTGGATCCTCGACCCTGTCGCCGCCCCTCAACCTCTGCAGGACGGGACGGTCTCTCTCTTCCACGCTCTCGGGGAGTCGAACGAGGTGCGCGAAGTCTTCCGGCGCGTCCTGGCCTCGGGGATCCCCCTCGACGACATCGAACTGGTTGTGCCGGCCATGGATGCGTACGGTCCACTCATCAGGGACATCGCGGCCAGCCTCGATCTGCCCGCGACCTTCGGTTCCGGCATCCCGGCAACCATGACGGGACCCGGCTCAGCCCTGGCGCTTTATCTGAAGTGGCAGGCCGAAGATTTTGCCGAGACGCCGCTTCGCCGCCTCCTCGCGGACGGATGCGTCGAGATCGCGCCCCTCGGCCGCGATCCTCTTTCCCCGAGACTGGCAATCGCCCTTCTCAGGGAGGCCCAGATAGGCTGGGGCCGTGAGAGATACCTTCCGCGGCTCAAGGCTCTTGCGGACAGCTGCGCCATGGACGCCGAGGAGCATCGCGCACAGGGCGATGAGGAGAAAACGCACCGGGCCGAAGAGAAGGAAAAAAGGATCCGGCGCCTCTCGGCCTGGATCGAAGGCCTCCTCGAAACGGCGCCAAGAACCGACGAGACAGGTCTTGTGCCGAGGGGGGCGGTCTACGCCGGCTGTACATCTTTCCTCGAAAAGAACTGCCGCATCGCGGGCGAGCGCGACGCCGCGGCGAAAACGGCGCTGATCGATACGCTCCGGTCCCTTCAGGACGGGCCTTCCCTGTCGGACCCCCTTGTGGCGCTGGCCGCCCGGCTCATCGACTCGATCGGCGCCGTTTTCGTGGGCTATTCGGGACCGAAGCCCGGACACGTCCATGTGGCCGATTACCGTTCGGCAGGCTGGAGCAACAGGGGATGGACCTGTTTTCTGGGCCTCGACCAGGGGCGCTTCCCCGGTCCGGCGCTGCAGGACCCCGTGCTGCTCGACGACGAGCGCGAAAAGATAGGCTCCGGCATGATTCGGTCGGGCGAGCTTTTGCGCGAGAAGGTCTGCCTCATGGCGAAGCTCTTCGCCTCCGTCTCCGGCCATGTCGTCATCAGCTATCCCTGCCGCGACCTGCTCGACGACCGGGAACTTTTGCCCTCGTCTATTGTTCTCAACGCCTACCGTCTGATCTCCGGCAACCGCTCCGCCGACTACAGCGACCTGGCCGCCGCCCTCGGAGATCCTGCCGGGTTCATACCCACTGACGCCTTCCTCTCGGAGAGCGAATGGTGGCTGGCGCAGGCAAAGAAAGCTCCCTGCGCGCCTTCGATCCTCCAGCGCTATTCGGCCCTCATGCAGGGCAAGGTTGCGGCAGACGCGCGCATGGGAGAGACGATCACCGTCTACGACGGGTACATACCCTCCGCAAAGGGCGCCTTTGACCCGTACGCAAAGAACCAGATCCTCTCCGCCTCCCGGCTGGAGGGCCTTGCCGCGTGTCCCTTCAAATTCTTTGCTGCCAATCTCCTTCACATAGAGCCGCTCGAGGATCTGGAGAAGGATCCTAACCAGTGGTTGAAGCCCAACGAGCGCGGCAGCCTCCTTCACGACGTGTTCCGCCGGTTCATGGAGGAGATCGCGGGAAAAGGCGAGAGACCAAACCAGGCCCATGCAGGCTTTCTCAAGGACCTGGCCATGAAGGAGGTCGAGAAGTGGAAAGAGCTCATGCCTCCTCCTTCGAGTTTCGCCCTCGAGAGGGAGATATCAGAAATCCTGCAGACGTGCGAGACTTTCCTGCGGGACGAGGCAGAGCGGTGTGGGACGGCGGAGCCCTGCCTCTTCGAGCTTTCCTTCGGGATGAAGGAGGACGGAGGCGACGGCGTGGAGATCCCCGTCGGACAGAAGGGCAGCTTTCTTTTGAGGGGCAGGATCGACCGGATCGACCGGTGCGGGCGCCATGTCTATGAGGTGTGGGATTACAAGACCGGAAGTTCATGGGGATACAAGGAGACCGACTACTACCGGAACGGACGCCAGATCCAGCACTTTCTCTATTCCGCGGCCGCCGAGAGGCTTCTGAGACAGCAGTGCGATCCGGAGGCGTCGGTAATCCGCGGCGGGTACTATTTCCCCGGACCCAAAGGCGAGGGCCTCCGGATCGAGAGAAACGAACAGGAAAGGGAGAAGGCCTTCGAAATCCTCGACAATCTTTTCGCCCTTCTCGCCGCGGGGGTCTTCCCTCCCGCCTACGACGCCGACGCCTGCACGTACTGTCCCTACGTCCCCGCCTGCGGAGGGGCGGCCTCCGCGGTCGCCCGGTGCAGGAGCCTGCTCCAGGGACCGGAACCGCTGCTGGAGCCGCTGAGGAGGCTGGCAGAACGATGAGGCGCCCTTCCGATGAGCAATGCCGAGAAGCGATCATAACGGACCTCGACAGCTCCATGCTCGTGGAGGCGGGCGCCGGATCGGGCAAGACGACGAGCCTCGTCAAACGCATGATCGCCCTCATCGGGTCGGGGAAATGTCGTGTCGAGACGATGGCGGCCGTGACCTTCACGAGAAAGGCTGCCGCCGAGCTGAAGGGGCGGTTCCAGATAGCCCTGGAGAGAGCCGCGCGGGAGGAAAAACCCGGAGAGGCGAGGGAGCGGTATCTCAATGCCCTCCTCGACCTGGATCTCCTCTTCGCCGGCACCATACACTCCTTCTGCGGCCGTCTCCTCAGGGAGCGGCCGGTGGAGGCCGGGATCGATCCCGACTTTGTCGAACTGGAAGAGGACGAGAACAGCCTCCTGCGGTCCCGGCGCTGGACGGAGTACATCGAGAATCTCCATGCGTCGGGGAGCGCCGTTCTCGCCGCGCTCTCCGATTTGGGGATAGACCCCGCAAAGCTCGCCGCCACGTACAACGCCGTGTGCGCCTACCCCGACGTCGCGATCGCGCGGGAACAGATGGAGAGGCCCGATTTCAGCCAGGAAAGAGAACTTCTGGACGATTATCTCCGGCAGGCCTGGGCGGCCCTCCCGGAATCGGCGCCGCTCGGCGATTGGGACGCCCTGCAGAGCCTGCTTAGGCGCATCCAGCGCCTCTGCCGCACCCTCGACCTTTCGGAAGACAAAAACCTCATGCGCGTCCTCGACGCATTGGGCGGGTCCTCCGGGATCGTGCAGAAAAAATGGCCGGACGCCGCGACCGCGAAGGAGCAGGCGGCCGCCTACCAGAGGTTTCGGGACCAGATCGCCGCTCCCACCGTCCAGAGATGGCGCCGCTACTGCCACTTCTTCATCATGGAGCTCGTCATTCCCGCGGTCCGTTACTTTGACGACGTGCGCCGCGAAAACTCCCAGATGAACTATCAGGACCTTCTCATGAAGGCTGCCTCCCTGCTCCGGAGCAACCCGGAGGTGCGCAGGCATTTCCAGAAAAGGTTCACCCACGTCCTCGTCGACGAGTTCCAGGACACGGATCCCATCCAGGCGGAGGTCGTCCTCTATCTGACCGCCGACGACCCCGAGGAAACGTCGTGGCGAAACGTAAAAGCGAGGCCCGGCGCCCTCTTCGTCGTGGGCGACCCCAAGCAGTCGATCTACCGTTTTCGTCGGGCCGACATCGACATCTACAACGAGGTAAGGGAAATCGTCGAGCGCTCCGGAGGAAAAATCATCCCCCTCACCGTCAACTTCCGCTCCGTTCCTGCCCTCTGCGATTGGATCAACCCGATCTTCGCCAAAAAGTTCCCGCCCGAGGCCGATCGGTTCCGGCCCGCTTTCGAGAAGCTGGAGGCGCATTCGTCACGACCGGACGGGGGCGTCAGGCGCATAACCGTGGAGAAGCAGCGCTACGACAACCAGGCGGCGGTTGCCGGCGTGGACGCCGAACGGATAGCCTCATGGATCGCGTGGGCCCTTCAGGGCAACTTCGCCGTAATCGAGGGGCAGGTCCAGAGGCCGGCCAGGCCCGAGGACTTCATGATTCTCCTCCGCTACAAGAAGCACGTCTCCCTCTATGCCCGCTCGCTGGAGGCACGATGCATTCCCTACGAAGTCGCCGGCGGGGCGGGATTTGGCCAGTCGGAGGAAGTTGGGCATATTCTCACGCTCCTCGACGCCGTCGCCGAGCCTGACGACCAAGTCTCCCTGCCTAGGCGCGCTACGGGGCCCGTTCTTCGGGACGAGCGACGACCTTCTCTACCGTTACAGGAGCGCGGGCGGGCGGTTTAACTACCTGCAGGAACAAGCCCGCTCGACCGACGAAGAAGCGGCCGTCGGGAATGCCCTTGCGGCCCTTCGCCAGTTCCACCGCTGGACAAAAACGCATCCTCCCGTCGCCGCCCTTAATCTCATCCTGGACACGCTCGGCGTTATCCCCTACGCCGCCTCCCGGGAGATGGGCGGGACCCGGGCGGGCAATATCCTGAAGACGGCAGAACTGGCTTTGGCCGCCACCCGAAGGGGGGCCTGGTCCTTCTCGGAGATAATCGACGTGCTTCATCAGTATCGCGAGGAGATCGAGACGGAGGAGATGCCGGCGGAGCCGGGCAGAAAAGACGTCGTGAGGGTGATGAACCTCCACAAGGCGAAGGGTCTCGAGGCTGCCGTCGTC
This sequence comes from uncultured delta proteobacterium, assembly GCA_963816715.1. Lineage (GTDB taxonomy): Bacteria > Desulfobacterota > Syntrophorhabdia > Syntrophorhabdales > WCHB1-27 > BOG-1155. The sequence continues at coordinate 439,722 of CAWFMJ010000027.1, read as the reverse complement.
TTTCTGGCTGACCCCCTGAAGGACTCGGATCACGGCCCCGAACTCCACATAGACCGGATCGCCGGCGTCGCGACAGGGTACTTCCTCGCGACCGTCCCGGGCAATCACGGCGGGAGCAAGGCGATCGGCATTCCGCCCAGGTGGGAGGAGAAGGAGGCCGTCGAAGAACGATACGCCGAGGCCGAAGAGGACAGGCTGCTCTATGTGGCGACGACCAGGGCCAAACAGCTCCTTGTGGTGAGCCGGTATCCGTCGAAGCCCGACAAGGGGGCATGGAAAGATCTGGAGCCGCATCTGACGCAGAGAGAGGAGCTCGAGGAGCGCTTTGGTGAAATCGTTGAAAAGGCGCCGGGCGTCGTCTCCCGGGAAGAGTTTATGAAAGCCAGGGCGCGCATCGACGACGTGCTCTCCAAAAGCAAGTCCGCCTCCTATGATGTGCAGACGGCGACCGGGATCGTGGAAGAGCAGGCGATCGAAAAACCTTTTTCGGGCGAAGGCGGCATGGGGATGAAGTGGGGAGAGATGATCCACAAGGCCCTTCGGATATTGCTGACTAACGAGTCGGTCGACCTCGACGTCCTCGCCGAGGGCCTCCTGAGACAGAACGGGATCCCGGCGGGAGAGAAGGACGGGATGGTCGCCCACCTCGAAGCCGTGGTCTCGTCAGGCTTCTGGAAAAGGATAGCAAACGCAAAGAAACGGCTGTGCGAGGCGCCATTTGCCATACAAGCAGACGGTCCGCTGCCGCGCACTCTTTCGGGGATCATCGACCTTGTCTTCCTGGAGCATGACGGATGGGTCATCGTCGACTACAAGAGCGACAGGATCGACGGGAACCTGGATAAGCTCGTCGAGTACTATTCTCCGCAGGTGAACATATACAGGAAAAGCTGGGACGAGATTGCCGGCCAGAAGGTGAAAGAAGCAGGCATCTATTTCACGAGCGTCGACCAATGGGTAACGGTTGCCGAGAAACGTGGAGGCAACTGAACAAGGGGACCCCCATGCTGATTTGAGGAATGCGGCCATGCCAGGATGATGAAAAGGAGGCAGCTGCGCGACGAGGCCCCGAGGCAGGCGCCGCGTGGCTGACACGCCCGTTTGAACATGCTTCTGTCTCGACGACGGGAGGAAGATCAAGGAGCGACCCCGCTTGACGCAAGGGGCGGCGCCCAAATTTGGGCGCCGTGGACCACGAAGAAAGCCGAACCTTCGCCATAGCCAGCTTTGAGGGGCCCGGAGCAAAGGGCATGCTGCGCGCAATGGGTCTTCCTGCTCTCATCTCTGCCGATAGCTGACCTTCTCCTCAAAGCTGCACCAATTGACAGGACCATGTCCCCGTCAGCGGCTTTCCATTATCTCCCGCCCGGCGCCGCAATCCTTCGTATGGTCGGGTGGTCGGCCGGCAGCATGTTCGTCGTTTCAGTCTCTTCATCATAGACGAGAACCGCCAGTCCTTTTTCCAGCTTGTGCTGCACCTGCCGGAAGCTTGTTTCCCGCGAAGCCTCTTTTTCACCGTAATCAGTGCCGTCTCTTGAAATGAATTCCTCAATGACGCCCTGCAAGGCCTCCCGGCTGAGTCTCTCGATAGGTATGATATGGGCAGCCATTCAGCTCTCGTTGACCCTTGGCGTCATCTCCCCGCGAAGCCCTTTCCTGCCGGCAACCATCAAGGGATACTGCAACACTGATCCGGGCATCTCAAAAGAAAGCGGACCTTTGTCGCTGCACTTCTTTGAGCAGCTGCTTCGTCATCTTCGCCGGCAATCCCATCACGCTCTCGGGCCCGCCCTCGACGCGCACGATGTAGTCTTTGAGCAGGGGGTCTTCGAGGGAAAAGGCGCCTGCATGATGGAGGACGTCGCCGGATTGCACAACCCTGTCGATCGCGTCAGGTGGAATGCGCCGGAACACGACCTTGGCGACATCCACGCCTTCTGCCCACGTATGGATCGCGACGTTGGCGACGACCACCGCGGTGACCGTTTCCGCCGGGTATTGGGCATAACCTTCCAGGTATCTTCGGGCCTCGTCGCTGTTTTCCGGTCTCTCCAGTATCGCGCCGTTGCACGCCGCCACCTGGTCCGAGGCGATGAGGAGACCAGTGCGTATGCGGGGTACGAGGGCGTCCGGCTTTGGCGTGGGCGAGCAGGAGGCGAGCCCTCCGGGGATCACTGTCACGGATGGCCTTTTCGTCGATGTCCGGGGTCATGGTCTCGAACCGACGCCCCATCTTTGTCAGGACCTCCGCCCTCCCTTTCGATCGAGAACCGAGGATTATTCTCACAAGAGCCTCCAAACATAGTGAAAATGGCGGAGCGTCGGGCAATAATGCCAGGCTTCGTTTCGATTGGCACTATTCATTGAAGAATACGACGCAGTTCGTCGAGCGACCGTATGCTTCCGTCAGTCGGCTTGGCTCTCTGAACCTGAAGAGCGTGCATGCCGACGGCGCGGGGTCCGTCGACGTCGGGTATCAGGTTGTCCCCTACCATGAGCATCTCATTGAATTGTACATATAGACGAGTCCTGGCCGCCTCGTAGATCTGCGGATCGGGCTTGATAAAGCCGACATCGCAGGAAAAGACAGGGCTATCGATGAAGCCGTCGAGGCCCGTGCGGTAGAATGCCTCTTTGTACGGGGAGGCAAGGTTCGATATGAGCCCGATCACGTATCCTTCCGACTTGAGCCGCTTGAGGACATCCGGCGCCTCGGGGAACAGGCGGACGCTCTGCAACTCGGCCTCGATATCGAGGAGAAACCTCTCATTTTCGAAGCCTTCCAGACCGAAGGCGCTCGCGATATCGGCAGGTCGGGGAAGGTCCGTCGTGAGGAGGATCCTTCTGATCTCGGCAAATTCATAGCCTGACCTTTGGGCGAGTTCGAAGACTCTCCTGTAAGGGCTGATTGGGTTCTCCACAGTGATGAGGGTCTCGAACAGATCGAAGATGACGGCCTTGATGTTCATCGTTCGACAAGCATATCAGCCGGGCGCTGTAAGGTAAAGCATGGCGAGCAACTTGTTTGCGACTTGAAAATGGCAAAAGCGGAAAAGTTGTAAATTGCTTCCAAGACGTTCTTCATCATTTTATGTTCTGACGTTCGATGCAACGGCTCTAAGCCCAATCCTTGCGCCGTATGACGATCAACCATGCGCGTTGCGTCAACCTCGGCAAAGCTTCCAATATCAAACCCCTGGTTTCCCCCCGTTCCATGTGCGGGAAGATCCAGCCCCTTGGGGTGGTGTAATCTGCGAGAACTGACTGACGAGAATGGCACGGGACATCTTCCTGGAGTCCGTGATCCCCTCTGCCCTGACACCCTCCACTCTTTCGGCTGGCAATCCGGCGTGTCGAATGCCGAGATGTCCTGAAAAGCGGCGCGCACGGGCTTCCTTGCAAAATACGTCCGTCATTCTCCATGTCGGCTCGTGTATGCGAAAGGCTTAATATATGAACATTCCATCCGACAATAAAGACGTACCCGGAACACTATAACGCTACCAAAAGGGGGCCCGCTCATGCCTTCACGCAAAATAGAGTGCTCTGAAACACTGTCAGAGGACATGCACCGCGCGGTTTTCGATTACTCTTCTTCCGCCCTGGCCGTTGCGGAAGAAGACGGGACTATCTGTCTGGCCAACGCCTGCTACGCGAAGGACGTCGGGTATTCGAGGGAAGAAATCGAAGGCAGGATGAACTGGAGGACGTTCGTTCCTCCGGAAGACCTGAAAGAAATGGAGGGGTTCGACCAGGACCGTCGCGTGGCACCGGATACGGCGCCGATACAGCATGAATGCAAGATACAGAGAAAAGACGGCACGACCGGGAACGCGCTCATCAGGGTAGAAAGAATCCCCGGCACGAAGAGAATCGTCTTCTCGGGCATGGACATCACCGAACTGAAAAGAATGGAGGAAGCCCTCGGGGAAAAAGAACGCCGCTTCAGGGGCGCCTTCGAAGCCTCCGCGATCGGCATGGCCCTGGTGGGCCTCGACGGCCGCTGGCTGGAGGTCAACCAGTCTGTCTGTGATATATTCGGCTATCCGGAGCAGGAGCTTCTCGCGAAAACCTTCCAGGACCTCACTCATCCCGACGATCTAGAAGAAGACCTCGAGGACGTCCGAAGACTGATCGACGACCAGATACCCTATTACCGGATGGAGAAGCGCTACTACCACCGGGACGGCTATATCGTGTGGGGCGCCTTGAGCGTCTCCCTGGTCCGTGACGCCTGGGGCTGTCCGCTCTATTTCGTGAGCCAGGTCGAGGACATCACGGAGAAGAAACTGTGTGAAGAAAAGTTGCAGGCGGCGTTGATAACCGACGAACTCACGGGTCTCTTAAACAGGCGGGGTTTCTTCGAGCACGCCCAGGAGCGGTTGAATCTGGCCTTCAAGAAGCAAGAGGCCAGTACCCTCTTCGTGCTCAAGCTGGACGACATGAAGCGGGCGAACGATACGCTGGGCCAAAACCAGGGTGACGCGATTATACGCGAAGTCGGAGATACGCTGAGAGAGACGTTTCAAAGCAAGGGCGTGGTCGGGCGCACGGGAGGGGTCGAATTCGCGGTCCTCTCGGACAGTGCGGGGGAGACGGAAGCGGCCGAACTGGAACGGAGCGTTGCCGTGAATCGCCCCATTCCCATGACCATCAAAACCGCACAATGCCCCCCGGGGGAGCATCTCGTCCTCGGACAATTGTTCGCCCGCGTCAATGCGGCATAGGGTAAGGAAAAGAGACGGAAACCGTCACTCGCCTCACAGTCCCTCATGGCTTTCCTTCAGGGTGCACGGCGCCGCGCGGTCGGGAATGGCGGGGGGGATAGGGAACGTTGGTTCATACGTTACGTTGCTGACCAGGATAGCCGCTTTTTGTGGCAACCCTCGCCCCTGATAGTCCCGCCAAATCAACCACTTACCAGGTGGCGTCATCGTTGGCGCCCTGAGCGTTCTGCCGAGGAATGCCACGATGAATATTGGCTTTCGAGAACCACTGCCCCAGGGAGCGTAATCTTCAATCAGTTGCGAACGGCCGGCGGCCAGGTGAACTTCCTGTAGTCGTTGCGGTTGAGTCTCTTAGCATAATGCAAGAGTTGAAATGGTTATCGTGAGAGCAGGAGAGGCAAAAAGGGCAGGGCCATTTGCTGACCCTGCCCGCGATGTTTGGTGAATATACCTACTTTTTGAACCTTCTCCTGAGTGCCGCGAGGCCTGCTAAGCAGGGGGCGAAAATAAGGATAGACGCAGGTGCGGGGACGGTGCTCGGGCCGGTCGTGATGCCAGCGCCTGAGCCCTCGTCCAGGTTGGTGTAGATGAGTGTTCCATCGGTGATGCAGAGGTGCGCCCCTGCGAGGAGCTCGAGGGTTCCGATGGTGATAGTCTTGCCGCCTAGGTCGATGGTCTGCGCCCCGTAGAAGCCCGTGAACTCATAGGTGTCGTCGCTCGACATGGAAAGGGAGCCGGTGTTGGTGAAATTGCCGTTGAAGACGATGGTGGAGGGGTCGGTGATCCAGGTCCCGTTGTTCGTGACGTTGCCCATGAAGGTTACCGTAGACTGGCTCACGGTAAAGGTGGCGCCCAGGTTGTTCGTGAGCGTGTTGTCGAAGAGCACGTTGGCGCCGCCGCTTATGGTGAACATGCTGCCCGCGTAATTCGTCACCGGACCGGCGAAATCATTGGGAGTAAGTGCCGTGCCGCCCGTCACCGTCACGTGGCCGTTATTCTGGAAGTTGCCCGTAACCGAGCCGCCCGAGTAGCTGAAAGTGCCGTTGTTGACGATATTTGCGGCGCTGAGCGATCCGCCGGTCAGGTTGTAGGTGCCCGTGCCGCCATTGTTCCCGATGATGAGATCGCCGCTGATGTTTGCGGCGCCGCCCGTCTGGTTAAAAACGCCCGTGCCTGCCGGGGTGGCCGTGGTGTAGCCGTTGCCGCCGACGATGAGGCTGCCCTTGACTGTCGGGCCGCCTGCGGGTGTCACCGCCGAGACGTTGAGCGTGCCTCCGCTCAGATTATAGGTACCCGAGCCGCCCGCCATAGAGCCGAGTTCGAGGGCATCGCCCGCTGCTATTCCGGATGAGGAGTCGGTATGAGCATACACCGTGTGGGTGCCGCCCGACTGGTTGAATACGGCCGTGCCTTGCCTGCCGATCCGTTCTATGCCGTTGCCGAAGGGGTTGACCGCGAGGACGGTATTACCCGACAGGTTGTAGGTGCCCGAGCTTCCCGAGCCGTAGCCGACCCACAGGGCCTCGAGGTAGACGGCGGCGGAGCCTGACTGGTTGAAGGTACCCGTGCCCGAGTCGCCGACGGTGACGTCGCCTCCGCTGATGGTGCCGCCCGTCATCTCATAATGGCCCGTGCTTCCCGTCTGAGCGCCCACGTCGGCGCCCCACAAGACTGTGCCGCCGCTTTGATAGAACCTGCCGCCTTCCTGGAAAGAACTACTCACCATCCTGCCCGTGGCAGCGTTGCCCACGGTGACTGCGCCCACCTGACCGCCGGTCATGGTATAGGTGCCGAGGCCGCTTGCCTGGTCACCCACACTGACAACAGTCGTGAGGTTTCCCGTTGACTGGTTGAGGGCGCCCGTGCCGTCATAGCCGACATAGATGGTGCCGCCTACGTTCAGAGTGCCGCCTGTGAGGCTATAGGTGCCTGTGCCGCCGCTTGCGCCTATGGTGAGGTCTCCTGTGACTCCGGTGAGGGTGACGCTGCCGCCCGTTTGGCTATAGGTGCCTGTGCCGCCATTTTCGCCTATGGTAAGGCCGCTGCCGACGGATACACTGCCTCCCGACTGGTTGAAGGTGCCTGTGCCGCCGTTGCCGATAGAGCCGATGCCATAGACCGTAAGGCGGCCCCTCGCGAGATTATAGGTGCCCGTGCCCTTGCCGGCAGAGTAGAGGCCCGTCAGATCGGGTCCGCCGCCCACATAGAGGTTGCCCGTCATATAGGTGCCTCCGTCGGATCCGTTTACGCCCTGGTTGAAAAAGCCCGTGCCGTAATAGCCGACGTAGGTGGCGCCTGCGGTGAGGGTACCGGTGGCAAGATTATAGGTGCCCGTGCCGCTTCCGGGATTCTTGTGGCCTGTCGTGTCGGGTCCTCCGCCGATATAAAGGTTGCCCGCGTAGTTAATCCCGCCTGTCTGGTTGAAATAGCCTACCCCGCTATAGCCCACGTAGGTGGCGCCCGTCACCGTAAGGGTGCCGGTTGCGAGGTTATAGGTGCCTGAACCCGAGCCGGGATTGCTTCCGCCTGTCGTGTCGGGTCCTCCGCCGATATAGAGGTTGCCCCACACATTGACCGTATTATAGCCGTCGCCCATCTGGCCCGATATCGGGTCATAACCCTGGTTGAAGGTACCCGAGCCGTTATATCCTATATAGGCATTGCGATCGACGGTGAGGTTCCCGTTTTCTAAGGTATAAGTGCCTGTACCATAGGTCCCGCCGTTATCGGGGCTGCCGCCGAGGTAGAGGTCACTGGTCTCGACGCTTCCGCCATCTGTTGGGACCAGATCGCCCTGTGCGTCGGCGGGAACGGGTGTGCCCTGGTTGAAATAACCCGTGCCTTCATAGCCCACGTAGGTTGAGCCTGACACGAGGAGCTCGCCCCGTGAGAGGTTGTAGGTGCCCGTGCCCGAGCCCGTGTTCCCGCTTGCCCCATCAAAGCCGCCGCCTAAATAGAGGTTACCCCGGACTGCCAAGCTGATTACTGAGCTCTGCCCGGGCAAATATGCGTTATAGTCGTAGCCTTCGTTGAAGGTCGAGCCTTGCGATGATTGGTCGTTGAAGCCGATAGAGGCGCTGCCCTTTACCGTGAGCGTGCCGTTGACGAGGTTGTAGGTGCCTGAGCCGCTCGCCCCATCGGGGCTGCCGCCTAAATAGAGGTTGCCCGTCGTGTGCGTGCCTCCGCTTGTCTGGTCCCAGAAGCCGTCTGCATCCTGAACGAACAGGCCCTGGTTGAAGACGCCTCCGCTTGAATAGCCCACATAGCTGTTGCCCGCGACGGCGAGCGTTCCCGTATAGAGGTTGTAAGTGTCCGTCGTATAGGGCTGGCCGTTGTTGGCGCCCAAATAGAGGTTGCCCCCTAAGTTGACCTGATTGTAGCCGTCGCCCATCCGGCGCGATACAGAGTCATAGCCCTGGGTGAAGGTCGAGCCCGACCAGGAGAGGTCGTTATAGCCGACGTAGATGTTGCCGCCTTTGCCCGAGGAATCGGGGTTCACGTTGAGCGTCCCGTTCACGATGGTGTAGGCGCCTGTGCCGGGAGTCCCGTCGGGGCTGCCGCCTATATAGAGGTTCGTCGTCGTATGGCTGCCGCCCGGTGTCGCGATCCAGCCGCCCGCCCCGTCGCTCACGGGCGCTCCCTGGTTGAAGGTGCCCGTGCTGTAATTATCACCGACGTAGGTGCTGCCCGACACGTTGAGCGTTCCGTCCCGAAGGTTGTAGGTGCCCTGGCCCTGCCATGCGTAGCCCACGTAAAGGCTGCCCGTGGTGAAGGCGCCGCCCGACTGGTTGAAGGTTCCCGAGCCGTAGGCGTAGCCCACGTAGGTCGAGCCGCCGTTGCCCCTGCTGTCGGGCGTCACGATAAGCGTGCCGCCCGAGAGATTATAGGTGCCCGAGCCTGAGCCGAAGCCGTTCTGATAGGGAGCCATGCCGCCGCCCACATAGAGCGTGCTCGTCGTGAGCGTGCCGCCCGACTGGTTGAGGGCTGAGCCGAAGGTGCCGTTGTAGCCCACATAGGTGTTGCCGCCCGCGCCGTAGATATTGGGCGAAGCCACCACCGTGCCGCCTTGAAGGTCATAGGTGCCCGTGCCCGAGATCCCGTCATCGCTGCCGCCCACGAAGAGGTTGTTTGTCGTGAGAGTGCCGCCTGTCTGGCTGAAGATGCCGTTCCCGTTATAGCCCACGTAGATCGAACCCGTGCCGTAAGGGTTGTAGGAACTCGTGCCCACGGCCAGGGTGCCGTTCGAGAGAACATAGATACCTGAGCCGCCTCCGGGATTGTCATAGCCCGTGGGGTCGGGCCCGCCGCCCAGATAGAGGTTGCCGCCTATTGCCGCCGTGCCGCCTGTCTGGTAGAAGGCGGCCGAGCCGTTATAGCCCACGGAGGCGTTGTTGTAGACCACGAGCGTGCCGCCCGAGAGGTTGTAGGTGCCGGAGCCTGTCCCTGGACTGCCCGTACCCGCCCAATCGGGCCCACCGCCCAAATAGAGGCTGCCTGCGTAGTTCATGCCGCCTGTCTGGTTGAAGGTGCCTGTCCCGTAATAGCCGATGCTTTCGGTAGTCGCCTGAATCACCTTGCTCGACTGGGTAAAATTCCCGAAGGTACCCGCCTCATAGCCCACGTTGAAGTTGCCCACGCTGATGCCCTTCCAGTTGTCCGTGAGGGTTCCGCCGTCTATGTTGAGGGCATTCGTTCCTGCCCCGCCGGTGATGTAGCCCTGCACATCGAGGGTGCCGCCTGTGAGGTTGTAGGTGCCCGAGCTTCCCGTGGTGGAGCCGAGATAGAGGGTGTTGGTCACCGTGTTCGTCCCTGCGGTTTGGTTGAAGGTGCCCGTGCCCTGGTAGCCGATAGATTCGTTCGATGCCGTGAAAAGGTTTGTCACATCCAGGGTGTAGGTCCCGGTGGTGCCTGCCACCCACCCTACGTTGAAAGCGCCTATGGGGTAGATGTACCCCGACTCAGGCTCGCCGATGGACTGCCAGCCGTCGACGAGAGTGCCGCCGTCGATATTGATGTTGCCCGAAGGCCCTGAGACATAGCCGGTTATGCTGAGCGTGCCGCCTTGGAGCTCGTAGGTCCCGAGGAAGAGGGAAAGACCGATCGTGTTCGATCCGCCTGTCTGGATGAGGTTGCCGGCCGACAGGTTTTCGTTCCCCCACACCGTGAGACTGCCGCTGCCGCTCAGGTTGTAGGTACTCCCGTAGTTGACGGTGAGGTCGCCATCCACGGTGTGGCTGCCGCCTGACAGGTTATAGGTCGCGGGCGCGGTGGCGTATCCCGAAGTGCCGATCGTCTCGGGGCCGCCCACATGGTGAGTCCCGCCCGACTGATTGAAGGTGTTTCCCCCGTAAACGGATTCACTACCTGCATAGAGGCTGCCGTCGTAAAGGTTGTAGGAGGTACCCTGGGCGCCGTATAGATTGAGAACGAGGCCTGCCCTCACGGTTCCACCTGTCTGGTTCACCGTCGCCATGGCGTTGCCGGAACTGTCGGAGGCGCCGACCCCGAGAGCGCCAAATTGGCCCGAAGCCGATGCGAGCTGCAGGTTGCCGCCATCCGTGACAAGAAGGGTCGAGCCTCCCCCGACGGCGAGATTCTGCGATTGGTCATAGCTGTCGACGGTCACGGTGTTGTTGGTCAGGATGTAGGCGGTGTATCCCGCCTGGGGCAATCCATTACTCCAACTTCCCGGGTTCCAGTCCCCGTCCCCGCCTACCCAGTAGGTGACGGGCATGGCAGAGCCGGCCCGTGCCGGATAGGGCGCGCTTACTATCAGGAAAAAGAGTATTGCCGCAAAACCGGCTAACCGCCCGACTTTTCCAACCTGTCCACGCATGTGCTTACCCCCCTTGTGCAATTCTTCCATGTTCAATCCTGATGCGTTCTCCTCACCGTCCGCCCTGCTTACAGGCGGCCGGCCCGTGGACCACTTACTGCTGCGGTGAAGCCCGAGGCTTCCGGTTCTTCCAATCTTCGATGAGGCTGAAGAGAGCCCTGTGACTAAATTCCCGGCTCCCGCCATGGCCCTGCGGGCGCTCAGTCACTTCCTAGATTTCGACAATGTGAGACAAAGGTAGCATGTGTTTGGTAACAGATTGGTAACAGATTGAGAAAAAATTGAGAAAAAAAGAAGAATTATGAAATCTTTTCTGAGAGCGAAGCGCGAACGGCTTCGGTTTCGGCAGAGGGGTCGGCGCCGAGGACGGAAACGAGCATCTTACGGCAGCGCTCATACACCGCAAAGGCCTCGCTCTTTCTTCCAAGGTTGCGGAAGCAGACCATGAGACGCCGGTGCATTTCCTCGATCGAGTCATCGGTCTGAAGGCATTGCTCATAGTGATCGGCGGCGGAGGCCCAATCCCCTGCGTCTTCCAGATATCGGCCCAGCCAGGACGCATTCTTCACGAACCTGCCCCTCAGACGCTCGGCGGTAGAGGCTGCCCAGGGTTCCTCCGGCTCACCGTCAAGAAACCTGCCGCCATAGAGGGCAAGCGCTTTTCTTGTGAACCCCAGGGCGGCTTCTGCTCTTCCCTGCTGTCGACATCCGTCGGCTTGCCCAAGAAGACTCTCGAAGGCCCAGAGATCGACCCAACAGTGCCGATTGTCGAGGGTAAGCTTTCCATTGACGAGCCTGAGGGCTTCCGGATCGCCAAGGAGTTTGCGCAAACGGTGCACGGTGGTCACGAAGGACCGGTACGCAAGATCGCCTTCGGTATCGGGCCACAGAAGGTTGGTGAGCCTATCCTTATCGACCTCCATGCCCCCGGAGGCGATCAGCGCCTTGAGCAGAAGCAGGGGCATTCGCTGCACCCTGTTACGTATCTCCGGGGAGTCGCTTTCCTGCACGATTTGGAATCGACCGAACGAGTACACCTTCACTGGCCAGGGCCAGTTCTCGATATGGACAGGCGGCCTTTCGGGCGTGAGCTTGCGCCTGCGGACGATTTCCCGGACGTACTCGACCTCTATCCCTGCCTCCAGGGCCTTTTCACACATGCGCACCGTCACCGCGGGATTGTCGTTGGGCGCGAATAGAGAACCCTGTTCGCGGGCCAGTCTGAACGACTCGCCTAACAGGACGAGCCCTTCCGCGTCATCATTTCGGTCAAACGCAAATTTCGCCTCGTTCATCAACGCGACGAGACGGAAGGCATTGGAGTTCCTTTGCCGTGCGTAGAGGCGTACCTGTTCGAGCTGACGCGTTGCCTCTTCATGCATTCCGAGCATGTGGCAGGCTTCCGATAGAAAACTTTGTGCCACCGCCATCGCAAGCGGATTTCCAGCCTTCTTCACGGACTCGAGGGCCATTTGCCCCTCATAAAGGGCCTGACGCGGCTCTTTTCTGATAAGTGCCATGCGCATCAACTGAATACGATAGAGAGATTTTGAATAGTTGGGCCAGTCGCTGACGTCCGCGCGAACCTTATCGAACCATGCCTCCGCTTTCTTCAGGTCCATTCGGCTGAGGAGGCTCACGATCCCGTTGGCATAGAACCAGGTGTCCTGCACGTGAATGCCGGTCTTCTTGGCCGCATTGAGCCCTTTCCTCGCTGCATTCATCACTTCGTCGTGGAGACCCGTGTAGAGATGGTAAATCAGTTCCAACAGCCATGCGGCTATGAAAGTCAGGGGCTGCGCTTCGGGTACGCGGGAAAGGCGGCGCAATTCCTCGAGAAAGAACACTGAATCCACCATGTTCCCAGTCATGAGGCGATACCAGAAAGCAAAATGCAAGGCATGGAACTTGGCATCTATCGTCGAAGGTGTCTCGGGGATGCACAGCGCTCGCTGCTCCCATGTCCCTATCTCGACACGATGCATATCCCGCATCGCTATGGCCATGAGTATGCTCGCGACGACAGATGCCTCCGTTGCCGCATCGGGAAAGGGATCTATCCTCGCCGCAAAGTCACTCAGCACCTCATACCAGTGGTCCAGGGGGGCAAAATCATCCCACCCGTAGACAATAGCATTGACGGCGCCGGAGGCCGCCATGATGGACCCGATCTGATCCTTCGCAGCCTGAAACCTGGCAAAGGCCTCTTCGAAGAACTGCCGGGCAGCGCGGGGGGCAAAGGGAAACATGCTCATCGCTTTCCAGTACAGGAGCCGGGGATTGGCCCCCACGACTTCAGAAGGCAACTTGTCCAACCATTCCCGGAGAGGGAGATGCCTGCCCTGCTTCAGCATTTGTGGAGCGTGAGTGATGACGATAGCCGCCATGCCTTCCCAGTCGTCATTGGGAAAGAGGAGGGCAAGGGCTGCATCCGACTGCTCCGCCTCTTCAAGAATCCTCGCAGCTTTGCGTCTAAGGGAGACCAGGGTTTCATTGGAAAGCCCTTTTCGAGCGCAGGAACGGAGGAAGTCTCTATACAGGGGATGGTACTTGTAGACGGGCTTTGGAGAAAAACGGGCCGTGACGAAGTAATTGTCCCGATTCATGCCACGCAAGATGGATGCGGCCGATGTATTGCCCGTGAGCTCTTCTGCCATGGGAGCCGTCATCTCCGGCAAGAATGACGTAAGGAGAAGAAACTCTTGCGTCTTGGCGTCCAAACGCTCGAACACCTCATGAGCGAAATACACAAATACCTCGTCTGACGTGTGCTCCCCTATGAGGTGAGGCTCGATACGGTCCCGTTTCACTGCTTCCGACATGAGTATGAGACCGGCCGCCCAACCGTCCGACAAGCCATGGAGACTTCGGATCATCTCCTTCGTGTCCAGTTCTTTCGCGCGAAGAACGACGATGTCGCGAGTTTCCTCTGCGGTCAGCCGGATCTCACGCCAGCCGAGCATGTCCATGTGACGATTGGCCTTCATGCGCATCAACTGGGCAGGTGGATCGCGACGACTGATAATTACCGTATTGGCACCTTCAGGGATCATGGCCAACGCAATGCCCATCACTTCGTGGAAAGCCGAATCGAGGGGAACCTCATGATAGTCGTCAAGAACAAGGAAGAAAGGGGGCTTAAACATGCCGAAGAGCCGTTCGAAATACCCTCGCGTGAAGGTGGGGACGCCCTGGAGATACTCCGGGGTAAGAAGGGGCAGCGGTTTCTGCCCACGGGAAGCCGCCCTTTGTGCTGTCTGACTCAAATGATGGAAGAACGTGGCTATGTCCGCATCGCCTTCATTAAGGTCGTACCACAGGCAGGCAGCCCCGCTGTGCTCCATATAGCTGCTGATCAGGGTGGTCTTGCCCGATCCTGCGGGTGCGGAAACCCATATCGTGGGAACGGCGCGCATGCGGTCGAGTTGTTCAAACAAGCGATACCTTAAGCATGTGCCCCTGTGCACGGGGTGGCTTGGCTTGGCCATGACTCAATCACCGGTTCCATCAGGTTTGGCTTACGGCCATCTGTCATGAACAAGATGCGGTCCATGGCGCGTCGGCCGAAGCCATGCTCTTCCTGGTTTTTAGGGAGAGCAATGGGAAAACTTCCATGGTATCTCTCTCCCCCAAAAAATTTTCTGTTGATGGCCGGACTCTCTGTTGTAGTCAGGAGAAGCCTCAAAAGACCATTTGAGCCCTATGCCATTCCGTCCCGTGGTCGTCTACGGTAGCGAAAGTCATTCTAATGACAGACATAAGGACTGTCAAGAGAATTCACGATCCTCTGGAGATACCCTTCTTGGTGCTTTCACAAGGTATTCTCCGTTAAGAGAGGAATAGGGGACGACCGTAATAAAGTAATTAAATTAACTCGATAAAGGGCGGTAGGTACGTTGTTTCATACATTGCGCTAACGTTGCAGGATTACGCTTTCTTGTGGCAATCATCGCTTTGGAGACTATCCACCCAGTTCAACCACTTGTACCCATTGAAGGGCACCCATTGAAGGGCACCCATTGAAGGGCACCTGTCAAGAGAATAATTTTCCCCCAACAAGAAAGATCGGCTTTCTTGCAGGTACGAGCCCATGTACCGAACCACCTGTCTCGACTCCTCCGTCCTTTTGTTTTTTCTCTTTTTTGGTTAGCGGTCTCTTCCGCACCACGCACCCATCGGTATCGCCGACCTTCGTCGGTTTCCAGAAAATCCATCTGTTCCCTGCCAGTCTAAACGGTCTCACAGGACCCATGGTTGTCAGCCACTCATGTTTTAGCTCATGACAGGGGCGGACCGAGACGCCGGACGGTCTATCCGGCTCATATGGGACAGAGAGGGCAGTACGTCGACCTCCCTGTCATTCTTTCCCGGAGCACCTCCTTATCGGGTGGCGTATCACACAACGCCCCCGCTGTGATCGACCTCCCCGGAAGAAGACTTCCTTTCCCGGTGATCGTTATGCGGGGGAGGCTCCCAATCAGGATGTTGGTTATAGGCCACCTATACGTTCTGGTTGACCTCCCCCGCGATTATGGTCGTTTCCTGTCTATCGTCTCACATGAATCCCCCTGTGTCGGAGCAGACCCCGGCGACGCTTAGCATTGAAAGGAGAGGCTCCCAATCAGGTGTCTGGTTATGGGCCAACAAGTGGTTCTGGTTCGCCTCTCCTCCCTGTCATTCCGAGAACAGGCGGGGATCATAGTCCACCCGGTCCCGCATCACATAGTAGGATGCCCGGGCGAGCTTATGGCTCACCGCCTTGACGGCCACGATCCTGTTCGTCCTGGACATCTTTCGTTCGTAGTAGCTCCGTACTGTCTCATGGAACCTCCGGGCAAACTGGGCAGCCTCGACGTAGGCCCACGAGAGATACTTGTTGCCGTTCCTCCTGTTGCCGTATCCCGTCACCTTCCCGTTGGACGTCCGGGTGCTCTTCACGCACCGGCAGTACGAAGAGTAATCGCCTACCGTGGGGAAGCGATCGACATGGCCCACCTCGAGCATGATCGTGAGGCCGAGGATCTGGCCTATGCCGGGCATGGTGAGGAGCTTCACGAACTCCTCTCTGATCTTGAGCTTCTTCATCGTCAGCTTCTCGATCCTGTCGATTGCTTCTTCCAGATGGCCGATGAGACCGACGCTGGCCATGATCGCGGTGCGCATCTCCTTATCGGGAAAGAGCGCCGCTACCTCGGGAGCCGTAAGCTTCTTGACCTCGTCGCTTTTCATCCTGACCCCGAGGTTTCTCGCGAGGATGTTCTTGACGCTCAAGATATGGGATGTCCGGTGGCGAACGAGCTGGAGCCGTTTCCTCAAGAGGTCCCTTGTCGGCCGCTCTTCTTTCGGATAGATATATCCCGTGGGCAGAATGTTCAGCCTCAGGAGGTTGGCGAGCCAGGGAGCTCCTCTTGTCATCGATCGCTTTGAGTCCTTCGTACTGCTTGATGGCAGACACGTTGGCGAGATGAACCGCGTAGCCTGCGTCCATCAGTCCGTCCACCAGCCAGTACCAGTTGTACGTCGACTCCACGACCACGCCCCTGACATCCTTCTTGAAAGGGTCGAGGGCAGAGAGGATAGCGGGCAGTTCGTTCCTGTGTCGCTGTTTGTAGAGCACCTTGTTTTCCCCGTCGATCATCGCCACGAACGTATTTGTTGAGTGTAAATCCAAACCGGCATACACTTCCATTAGGGCACCTCCTCGAGAAGATTTGAGCGTCTTTTCACCATGGTGCAACGTTTCAATTACCATGGCGAGGTGCCCCGCTCAAATGATTATCAGGTGCAGTCGCGGAGGGCGTGATCATCACCCAAGAAGCTGTGAAAAAATCCCCCCATCCATGCATAAACAGCCCCTTTTTCATGGATTGCACCCCTGAGAAATGTTAGATTTTTCGTGCAATTGCAAGGCATTTAAGGGGGTCGAAAAAAAATGAGAGAGGATCAAGCTGGGCAGAACAGACCGGGCAACAACCTCCCGGGCTTCGAAAACGTCTGCGGGAAGAAAACGGAGGAGCCGCCCCCTCGAATGGAGGCGAAGCCGAGGCTCATTCCCGTGGACCGAAAGCAGATGAGGATCGTCCCCGTGGATGTGGAGAGGCTCATCCCGGACGACCACGAGGCGAGGGCGATCTGGGACTTCGTCGGAATGCTCGACCTTTCTCTCTATTACAACGGTATCGCCTCTCTCGAAGGCGAATCCGGCCGTCCCGCGTACGATCCGAGGGTCCTCGTCAGCCTCTGGCTCTATGCGTTAAGCAAAGGCGTAGGCTCGGCCCGGGAGATCGCGAGGCGCACGGAATACGATCCCGCCTTTCAATGGATCGCGGGAATGGAGATCATCAACTATCACACCCTCTCGGACTTCAGGACGGCTCACAAGGAGCGCCTCGATCGGCTTTTCGTTCAGACCCTCGGAATCATGAGCGCCGAAGGCCTCGTGACCCTCGAGCGGGTCGCGCACGACGGGACCAAGATAAAAGCCTGCGCCAGCGACGACGGCTTCAGAAGAGAAAAGCGGATAAAACAGCACTTGGAGGCAGCCGAGGAGCAGATAAAGCTCCTTCGGGAAACGTCCGAAGAAGAGACAAGCCTTCGCCGTCGAAAGGCGCAGGAGCGCTCGGCCAGGGAGAAAAAGGAGCGGATGGAGCGCGCCCTTTCCGAGCTTGCGAAGATCAGGGAGGGGAAAACGAAAGAGGAGGCCTTGGAGGCCCGGGCGAGCATAACGGACCCCGACGCAAGGATCATGAAGCAAATCGGACCACGGATACGCTCCCTCCTACAATCTTCAAGTCTCGACGGACGCCGCCTTCGGCGTGATCGTCGCCCAGGCGGTAAGCCAGCGTCCCGAAGACTGCAATGAACTTCTGCCCGCCCTGCAAAGAATCGAGGAGAATTTCGGAAAGGCGCCTGCTCAGCTCATTGCCGACGGAGGCTATACGACGAGAGAGAACATCATGGCCATGGACGACAAAGAGACGGACTTCATCGGTTCTTACGAGGGACGGGGCAAAAAGAAACCGATGCACGACTTCCATCGCGACAAGTTCATCTATGGTTCCGAAAACGACGCATATCTTTGCCCCTGCGGCAAGGCCCTTTCTTACCGGGGGAGCGGCAGGGGGATCGGGAAGGAGAACTACATTTACCGGGCAAAGCCCGGAGACTGCCTGTCCTGCCCCTTCAAGGCGAAGTGCTGCCCGAAGGCAAAAAGCCGCTCCGTCGTCAGGGTCGTCGATCATCCCGCCGTAGCCGCTTTCCTCGAAAAGATGAAGACCGACAAGGCCAAGGAGGCGTACAAGACTCGGGGGCCTTGTCGCCTGAGTTCGCGAACGCCTGGATAAAATCGAAGATCGCCCTCAGGGCCTTCCGCCTCAGGGGACTCCTGAAAGTAGGCATGGAGTCCTTGTGGGCGTGTCTGACCTACAACGTGCAGCAGTGGATAAGGCTCCGCTGGAGGCCGAGGCTGGAACAGGGATAAGAGATGAAGAGGGAAAAGAGAGGAGGATGAACAAGGACAACCGAGGCTGCAAGCCCCAAGGGAGGAGGCGCCATGCCCGGGCCATAGGCCGACTTTTCGACTGACGACGAACCGCGCTTATCAAAGCCACGAAACATCGCCCCCCTATGACTACATTTTTTCACAGCTTCCGGGATCAACATTTTGCACCTGAGGCTGCCTTCCTGAAATCCATCAACACTTTAAGCTGTCGGCGCCCAAATTTGGGCGCCTTCCTGACGTGGTCCCTTGACAGAATCGGCAAACGTTTCGATGCGACAACACAGACATCAAGGCCTTGCTCACTGAAGCCGCCCTTGATCGGCTGTTTCAACAAAGCGAATCGTCTTCGCCCGGCCGCACTCTCGCCCCGTGACGGGGCAGCGCGTGCTGCGACATTTTCGTCAGGATCTCCTCGTTGCCGATCCGTTTTGAAAGCCAGCGTCTTTGCCAATAGGAACATATCAACTCGGTGGAGACGCGCGAGTCCGACAGGGGAAGCAGGTAGTTCGGCGTCTTGTCCACGCCGAGGAGGACCTCCCGGAAGTTCTCCGCCAGCTGGACGGCGTACACGACTCGCCGCGTTCCGTGCTTCAGAATCACGTCGGGCAGACCGACGTCGCCCAGCGCGTCCCGGATCTGCCTCATCCGGGGATTGACGCCTTCGCCGAAGATGAAGTTCACTTTCCGTCCGCCCTCGGTCTTCTCGAGAAGGCTGTCGATAAGAGACATTGTTTGCTTGCTGAAGTGATAGGAGCCGAAGCCTTCGCTCAGGCCCAGCTTCCTGTACTCGATCACGCCGCGATCTCCTCCGATCTCGGACGCAGGGATCCTTATCCTGTTGTACTGGCTGGAGCCGGTCCCGTACAGGCTGGTCGTGCCCAGAAGGACCAATTCGGGAGTCTTGACGACCGGGGAGCCTTTCATGGACGAGGCGATGACGCTCTCCTGGTTAGCGTACCGTTTCTTGTAGAATGCCGCTGCCTCGGGGCTGCACATGAGCATCGAGACGAGCTTGCCGCCGAGGATCAGATTGTAGGGGGCGACGGATCCGCAGACGATGACGTCCATCATATGAACGCCGACGTGATCGGCTTTTACGGAGCGAATCAGCTGTCCTGCCGCATCGCGGACCGGCTTCGATTCCAGGGCCTTTCCCAAGGCGGTCTCGTTGCCTACAAGGCCGGCGTCCAGAAACGCCTTGCGCATCGACAGAAAACGGGCGAGGGCCTCGCATCGTTTCGACCGGAAGAGGCTGAGTCGGGTTATTTTCTCCCAGTCTGACTGCCGGTGGGCGGCCGCGTTCGGGTCCCTCCGGTGCCGGCGCCTCGATTCTGCGGCTTCCTTCTTCAGTCTCTCGATTGCTGCTGATGTGGGATTGGAGACGTCCTGAAGGATCCCCTCTGCTACGAGGTCCTCGGAGCATATGGATTCGATGAGGCCGTCCAACGTCGAGAGCAGCCATCGGGCCTTCTCGGCCGTGGGGGTCCTCGTCAGTTCTTCGATGAAGGTCCGGGCGTCCCATCCGATCCACTGGTCCCTCACCGATTGCTGAACGACGGAACTGCCGAGAGCGGCTATGCCGATGACCGGGTGATTCGGAGCGGCGGCGTCGCGAACGAGGATCTGGACCGATCTGCCCGGGAGCGATCTATAGGCGTTGACCCAGGTGTGTCTGAAGTACCGCCAGACGTCGCGGAGCAGCAGGCCCGTATGGTTGCACCTCTTCTCCGGTTCGACGAACTGAAGGTAGGGCGCTATCGCGCTTGTCAACTTCTCTTCGTTGGAGTGCTTCAGAACCTCGGCCAGTTCCCTGCCGTCGCGCATGAGCAAAAAGATGGAGTGGGGTCCGCGCTCCATCTTTTTGATGAAAGCGGCCACTGAAGGCTCCCGCAGCTGCTCGTCCCGTTCAATTAAATGCCCTCTCCTGACTATGTCTTTTGCCTCGGCGGAAGTGCAGTTTTCATTCGATGGCGGGGAGATTTCTACGGAGTTGCCGGCGATGCGAATCGTCCATCCCTGGAGAGCCAAGTCAAGCATGATGTTCGCCGCGAGGCAGAATCGGTTCTCCTCCAGAGAGAACGCTTTTTCACTGGGGGTTGCGCTTTCCCGGAGGGCTCTCAAGATCCCGTTGCTTTTGATGGCGGGGATGTCGGACAGCTGCCTGCAGAAGAGCAGGAAGTCCTTCTTCTGTTCGCCGAGGCGAGGATCGATATGGATGAAGTCTTTCATGTCATAGCCGCCCTCCTGATTATCCACGGTTCCGGCGAGGAAGACAACAACGTTTTTTGGATGAGGCCCTTGCGGCGTCCTTTTTGGTTTTTTCTCACGGCGCCTCTTTTCCGGTCGAGCTTCCCGCGCGATTTGCCGTTTCAATTGGTCGCCCCTTATGATCGTCATGGGGTATGCCCTGTCCGTCCGGGACGGCTTCCTATGAAAGGCTCTGTCTTTATCAATAGCGTTGACGGCTGAAGAGTTTTGCGAACGGCTTTGTTTTGACGGGGGAATAGGTCTCGCCAGATATGAAGGATCATGTGGTTCAGAGCGTCTTCTCTTCCCCGCCGCCGTGAGCCGCGAAAGGCCATGAAGCGCGTTGTCGGAAACCTTATAATAAGTATGCTCGCTTTGCGTTCCGCTAGAACTGTTGCTCAACATCTGAGAATCTCTCCCGTGCCGAAAAAATCATGACTGCGGTTGCTATTTGGATATGTATACGCCCCCGAAGGGGCGCCCATCCGGGAGCCGACCCGGATGATCTTTGAGACTGGAGGATACAAGGTGAAAGAAATCGTCGTTGCAAAGGAAGAAGCGGAAACCCTAGGCCTATGCACGACCAAGATGGGCTCTCCTCACGTTCGATTGACCCGGGACTTCAACGGACCGAACGGAACGGTCAGGTTCACCGTCCCGGAGCCCGGCATCTACCGTTGCGGAACCGCGAGCTTTCCGGACAGCGAATACTGCCTCGTCTGGGAGGACGGCAGCGTTGAGAAACTGACCAAGCGCCAGGTCCAGGAGATCGTTGAATCGGGACAGGCTGAAACGTTCGGATCTGAAGACGTGTTCCAGAAGCTCCATAAGGCCGTCTGCCAGGCCGCCGCGGCGCTTTCGTTGATCTACACCATCCGCGGCTTTTTCAAAAAGACCGACCTCGAGGCAACCAGCGGCAGATGCTGCCACGCGCTCCTAAACGGTCCCGGGTTTCATCCGGGCGCCGAGGCGGTCTGGACGTCTCCCGGCTGGACGGGCTCGTTGAACCGCTGCAGCCTTGCCCGCTACGATGATTTTGAGAAGGTGCTCGCGCGTCTCCTCGAAATGGGGAAGCGGGCAGCGTAGTCGGATCGTCCGGCGGACGTGACGGCGGGGGGTTTCACAGAGGCGTTTGGCTGGGGGCGACAGGCAGAAAGGCGGGACGATCGAAGACTGACGCGAAAAGGATGGCGCCGACGGTTATCTGTTCAGAACCGTTCGTCGCGCAATAGCTGACCAACTCGTCAAAGTCCTGAGCAGCCAAGGCGAAACGTTCAGGACGAGCAGATAACTCGCACAGTCCGTCAGCGCAAAGCGCCCCTATTTCTCGGATGACGCTTTTTGGCCCGAGCAAAAAAGGCCGGCAAGGAGGTCTGGGGTGGACGAGGGCTTGATCGAGCGAAGATAACGAGCCGTCGTGACGGGATGTTGATGACCCATACAGGTCCGTATAGTACCTGCGTCAACGCCTGCCGATAATGAATGAGCAGCGTAGCAGTGCCGAAGGGTGCGGCAGGTGATCTTATCGGAAAGCTCCGATGCTTTCGCAGCCTTCTTTATCGCTCTCAGGACTTGGTAGGCCGGACGGCTCAGGCGCAACGTTTTGCCGGTTGCGGCATCCTCGGTGAACCGTCTGGCGGGGAACAACCAATAATCGTCGAAATCCATCGAGAAGGCATGCACGGCAGCGTCTCCATCTTTTTCGTAAAGATTGCGGACATAGGCAATTTGCATCGACAGATGCCTCCTCAGGGTGTCCGACATGTGCAACATCCTGGATGGCCACTTCTCGGGGCGAATATAGAGGAGACCCTTTTCGAGATCGACTTCTCTTAACCTGAGGCGAAGACATTCCTCGAGCCGGAGTCCGCACCCGTATTGCAGCATTCCGACAAGCAAATCCTGACCCGACAAATGACGAAAAAGTTCTTCTACCTGATTCCGGCTCAATAAGAGGGGTGCCTTGTTTTTACGCGTCGCCGGCCTGGACCTGGATTTGTCGGCTCGGATTCCTAGCGCCTTGGACATCAAAAGGAGGACATTCCACGCCTGATTCTGCACTGAAGGTGAGGCTTGAGTTTGAATATGTTTGAAATATGCCTCGATGTCGCCCAAAACGATCGTCAGCGGCTCACGGGACACGTATTGCTTGAACCGGCGAACCCACATCTCGTAGTATCTCTGTGTTCGCGGAGAGTAGGCGCGAGAGTTCATGATTTGCCGGATGCGGTGTAAAACATCGCTCCACGACGCAGGGCTTGCGCTTTCTATGCCGTCCGATTTGTGAAACTCGGTCATAATCGAGTGTCCTCCCCATTCTTCCGACTCAGCAAACTTCACCTATGGGATGGGTTGCCGCCGCGGAAACGCGAGTCATGGGATGGAGCTTAAATTTCCTTAACTTCTTTAAATTACGCATCTTTCTTCGTTAGAGAAGAACACCGTGCCCGAAAAAGCTTTTACATAAAAACTTACCTTATAATAATATAGTATAAGTAAGTTTTTCTCCTGTCTCAAATCCAAAACCCCGGCTCAGGCCATTTGCGCCGACGCTTTTGGACTGATAAATCCCTCAGTCGCGAGTGAGGTCTCTCTCTATTCAACGTGGCACGTTTGCTGTCCGAATGAGCCGGACCGGCTCAGTCTGCTTGCCCGATATGTCAAACCCCAGTTCAAGCTATTCCCCGGCGGGAAAGACGGCCGTCTCGTAGAGGACTGTCGATCCAGGCCCATTGGAGAATAACAGCCTCTCTGGCCGGATGCGTATAAGGTGACGAGGGCGTAGACGGTGCCTGCTCGGGTCTCTATATGTTCGCCGCGGCAGGGATCGCCTTCCCTCCCGGCATGCCCAGTGCGGATGGCGGAGACGGAACCAGGGGAGCGAGCAGACATCGACTTCGGGAGGCTGTTCGCTCCCGATACAGGAGTTCCGTGATCGACCCGGCACTTACGCACGTTTGCTGGAAATAGCGGGGGCGCGCTAACAGTGGAGCTACGCGTGCCTGAAATACGCCTTTCTTAACTTGTGCCCTTCCGGAAAGCCAGATACAGACCCTTGCATTCTCAAAAGGCAATGGGTCAAGAATACGGGTTTTGCCAAGAAACGCAGCCTTCTTATTCTGGAAACGACCCAGCGTTGTCCGGTTCCAAACTTGTACAGAGCGAAACTCGAACACGGTGGCGGATGTGGCGAGATCTTGTGAGGATAAAAGAATTTTTCAGGAGTGCGCATTATTGTCTTGACATTTAGCAGATTTTAGCCAGGCGACGCCTCTGTAAGTACGTAATATTACGGATGAAACATGCCGCTGACAGTGGAGTCGTGGAAAAGACGGGAGATACTGCCTTTTCGGGAATTGGTTGCGCCGCTCAGGGGAGTGATGGAACGCGTGACGCCCCTCGCATCGGGAGGAAAAGATTCATATATGCGATATAACAAACATAACGCTAACTACGTTCGTTAGTAAATACCTTATTCGTCTCGTTTTCCTGCATGTCAGGACGGATAAAAAGTGGAAAGGACCAGAGAAAGGGTCGGAGACAAAAAGTAATATCGCACTTGATTGTTTGGAAATGCGATATTACTTTTTGTCTTAGAAAGGGGCGGGGATGGGGATATGACAGATAGCGAGCGTTGGCGCGCAAAATGTTTTGGGCGGTAGCCTTTGTTCCGGCGAGCCCCGAACCTCGTGCAGCGCATCCTGGCAGTCTACGGCTTGAATTGCTTGGGGAGCTTACGCTCCTCTTGCTCGCCACCGTATCCCGGCTGGTGCAGCCCATCTCAGTCATCCTCGCCGGGATGGACCTCGTGGGCAAGAGCTGTGTCTTGCGGACGGTAGCGAGAGGGCTGTATCCCGAGGATATCGTAGACCTCACATCTCCTCTCTTGAGGAAAACCGATGTCCTGCGCGAGCTGGGCGACACCGCACACAAGGTGGTCCTAATGGATTTGCGGCCGGGCGATGGGCTACGGTCGCTGATGTCAGCTATTATTACAGGGCGGATAAACGGGGCCAAGGCTGACGGAGTTGCCCCAGGCACAGGCGGGGCGGTAGGAGAAGGCTGCGGCGGTAGCGCAAAGAAGGTGCGCGATAAGGGATCTGTCCTCCCCTGAGCGAGACCGCAAGGCGGCATGAGGGCCAACGATAAGAAAGGGAAGTGTATCGCATACCATGTGGGCGGCCATTCAAACGCCCTCAAAATCAGCCATCTATCGACCCTCAAAACCGGCCGTTTGATAGACCTCGCCCTGTCGGCGGCTTGAACCCTGCACAGAGATTCCCCCTATGGCATGGACGAAGTTTCCGCCTTTGCCGGCCGACTGCGGTTTGTCTTCTCGATAGAGCCTCCTACTCTTCTTTCACGCCTTTTCTGTTCCGATAGGACCTCCCCTCGAAGGCGAGGAACGTGCCGTTCATGCTGAGTCTGTCCAAAATAGCCGAGGCGGTCACGGAGTCGAAGACCTTGCCCCACTGGGAGGGAACGAGGTTTGTGGTCACTATCGTCGTGCCGGTCTCAGCCCTTTTGGAGACGATCTGGAAGAGATAATCGGCCTGCTCCCTCGTCGGCATGACGTAGCCGATCTCGTCGAGGCAGAGGATGGGAACCTTCGCGTAGTAGTCGATGAGATTGTAGACGCTTCTCGCTTTCGCCAGCTTCGCGGTGAGATCGAAGAGGCTGAGAAAGAGGGTCTGCTTTCCCTTCGTCACCGCGTCGTAGCAGAGCGCGGCCGCAATGTGCGACTTCCCTATGCCGCTCGGGCCAATGAGGACGAGATTACAGGGCTTTTTCAGCCAGTCCATGTTCATGAACTCCATGACCTTCTCTTTCGGGATCTTGGGATTGAAGGCCCAGTCGAAGTCGGCAAGGAGCTTGATCCGTTTGATGCCCGACATGCGCAGGAGATGCTCCCGCTTCTTTTGCTCCCTCAGGGCGTGCTCACGGGACAGGAACTTCTCCAGGAACTCCCGCTCGTTTGGAGCATAACCGTCAATGTCCGACAACAGCCTGAAGCGCTTCCACAGCTCATACAAGTCCATCGTAGTCGGCAAGATCCCTCCTTTGGTAAGAGATGTCGAGCAAGGATGCGTTCTGCGGATAGACGGCCGCCCCTTCCGGCCCTTTGGGCCCCAAGAGGCCCTCGATGTATCTCAGCTTGTGGATGCCGAGGGCGTTTGCCTCCCTCACGGCCGAGAGGAGCATCTCCTTGGAGGAACCCCGGAGCAGGCGGAACAGGCCGTGGGCGACCGCGAGTCTGTCTTCTCCCTCCGATTCCGCCGCGGCGAGAAAAGAGTCGATTTCTTTCCCCATGCGGCGCATGAGGTGATAGATCCGCTCGTACTTGCCGTGGGGCGTCCTGTCGAGGAGCTTTGCCCGGTGGAAGGGATGCTCTATCTTCTGATGCCTTTCGAAGGACCTCGCGTGATGGGCGATTTTTCTGTCGTTCGCCATGATCTCGATGTGATCGGGATAGGCGAAGACGGCTGCGGTCATGCCGACGCAGTCCGTGGGGACGGAGTAGCGGTTCGTCTCGAACTCGACGAAGGCGGTCTTGCTTACGGCGGCCTGGACCACTCGGTACGGCTTGTAGGGTATTGCCGGCAGGGGCAGAAGGGGCTCCTCCGGGAGCGCCGACGTCGGCGCCTTTCCCGTGGCTCGGTGGATGCGCTCGTTCTTCTCCTTTCTCCACCGGTCCGTCTTTGCGTTGAGATCGGCGATGTCGGCGAACTCGTTGGTCTCGACGAAGGCCCGAAGATCCCTTAGAGCTCTTTCGATCCGTCCCTTCTCGTTTCCCTTGCCGGGATTGCAGGCATGGATCGCGACGCCCATGTGGGACATATAGTCCATGAACTGGGCGTTGAAGACGAGTTCCGGCTTTCTTTTGACGACGACGCTCGATAGATTGTCGTACCAGTTGCATCGGGCCGCGCCGCCGATCTCGTTGTAGGCGTTGATGTGGCCGTCGAGAAAGAACTCCATGGAGGAGCGGGGATAGAACCTGACGAAGAGGTATCTCGACCAGGCGAGGATGAAGGCGAAGCCGCAGGCCCTGCCGAAGGGGAGGCGCGCCTCCATCCAGTCTACCTGGGCGACTTCGGCCGGCAGGAACTCCAGTTCGTGGTAAGCCTTGCGTCTCTTCTTCCGGTGCTTCTCCGTGTAGCGGCAGAGGTTGCGATAGCTGCCCCTGAAGCCGTAGGAGGCAAGGCGTTGTCCGATCTGGGAAGCCCGCAGGGAGGGATAGCGCCGATACCACTCCTCGATGAGCCGGGCGAAGGGATCGAGCTCGGAGGCCCGCGGCTGATGCTTCGCCTCGGCGCCGTCGAGGATGCGGGCGACGGTCTTGGTGCACATATGGAGCTCTTTCGCGATCTGCCGGCGGGTCAGATGCTCCACCTCGAAGAGATGCTTCACTTGGCTTATTCTGGACGGGTTCATAGAGCCTCCTTTCTTCGCGCGTCTACAGCTTACCGGGGAGGCGCCGAGTTGGTCCATCTCGTCTTGTATCATGCCCTATCCATAGCCAGCGGCCGCAAACGTCCGCGCGCCAACCCTTTTTAGAACGATCTCGTCTTGCATCATGTTTTTCTTCTTTGCCGGGATACGGATGACAAGCTCCACGCAAGGCTTTTTCCTGGGTCTCTCGTCTTGTATCATCGCTCTCCGCTTTTGCCTCCACGACTTCACATAGGGGTAGCGCCCCTGGAAGTAATCCGGGTTCTTCTCCAGCCAGGCCTCCTGGGCATTTTTCTTTCTCGCTTTCTTGCACCCGGGGCGGCGGCACGACTTCTGCCGATCTTTTACCCGGCGATCCGGCGTGAAGTATCGTCCGCAGAAAAGGCACCGCTTAGCCATCGCTCCCCCTTTTGCGGCAAAGTTTGCCGCTTCAGAAGGTCATTCGGCTGCGATGCTCAAAAACTCAAAGGAGAGAGGAAAACAGCAAGAGACGGCAGGGGGGTGGACGCGGCGGTCGGCGCGCGCGAGGCGCCAATGCCATGCCCTCTTCCAATCATGGAGTGCTGCAAGGACAAGAAACCCAGTAAAGGCTGGCGGCAGGGGGTGTAGGCGAGGGTGTGCTATCTATGAAGGCATTCTAGTGGCCGCTCACATACCAGACGGAACAAACAAGGTGCCCTGATAGCGGGGGCGTCCATTGCGGAAGCGAGGGAGGTCCTCATGACCATGGGAGAGCTGTATGGGATGCTGAACGCTGCCTTGGCGTTGAGGGAGGAATACAGCATGATAGGCAACATCTACACGAAGGAGCGCTGCCCAATTTGCGGCAGCAAATTTCGGGCCCTGACAGCCACGGGGAAGCCGAAAGGCAACAGGTATGGCCTCGTATGCCCCGACCATCCGGAAGTGAGGCCGAAAAGGTACTACATTGAGCTGTCGCGGAAACAAAAAAAAGAGAAGATATACTCGGATAGCCACGGGCAGACGCTCACATCGTGGGAGCAGGCCTACAACACCCAGCGCGAAATCGATGGGCTCGTCAGATCGAGTCAATACCAATCGTGGCGCTACAAGCAGCGCACCGCGCTGACCGAAACCATCCCATGCCTGCTGGAGAGGTTTATGGAGGAGCATGAGCACGCCCCGTCAACCGAAAGATCATTCCGCGGGCACATCCTGGAGGCGGCCGACTTTTTCGCGGATACGCCTGTGCAGCAGGTTGGCGGCCTCATTGAAGATCTTATACGGCACCTCAAAAGAAAGCATGGGATGATCGGCGCAAAGGTGTTGGGGACAGTTTCTAGTTTCGCCCGTCGTCAGCAGGAGACACAGGGCCGCCAGGAGACAGGGGCCGGACAGGCCGGCAAGAAGCCCCAGAAATGGAAGGATGCAACTCTGGCCCATTGCCTTGCAGATTTCTCGGTCTTCCTAGGCTATTGCTCAAAAAAGCTCGGGTTTCCTCGCCCCGCCATCCCTAGAATTAAGATACAGAGATCGGAAAGGCCAGAGTGGATAGACAGCAGCGACCAGGAGCGGATCACGCTGGCGCTTGCGGATCACCCGATCATAGAGTATGTTTCCACCTACGGCCATAGGCCCTGCATGGCGCGCGCGCTCATGGTCGGCGACGTCGACGTTGACAGAATGGTTATCGCTGTCAACCGACGACGTTTCTCGGCTGACACGCTTGTGGAAGGTCCGGCCAAGAATGGCGAGATCGGTGAACTGCCTATCTTGCAAGAAGAGTTCCCCCGGCTCGCGGTTTACATCCTCAATCGCGTCCGCGCCGCCAAACCGGAGCAGTTTCTGTTTTTGAACCCGCGAACTGGCGGTCCCTACAGCGAAAAGTCCATTGGCAAACTCTGGGCACGGGCGCGCAAAGAACTGAGCATAAAGAGGAGCGTTCGGCTTTACGACGTTACGCGCCACAGCGTGGCGTCGATCCTGATGTCGCTGGGATACAAGACTGACAAAATTGCCCGTCTGCTCTGCGTTTCGGAGGTCATGATCAGAAGGCATTACGGTCAGATCGACCAAGAAATTGACATGGAGGAGAAGCGTGAGCTTCTGCGGGCCGTCGCAAAGCGCAAAAAGATACACAAGTGCACGATCTACAACGGAGAGAAATAAACACGGCTTGATATGGGTTCTTCCACGCGCATGTGACACATGCCGCCCATCCCATTGCAACTCCACGTTACCCAACACGCGAGCGAAGGCCCCCGTTGATGAAAAATCCGCGAGAATCAAAAACTCCAAAAGAGGGCAGTCGCCCCAACGTCGCCCCCAGAATGTCGAGACTCTGCGAAATCCTAGTAATGATGCGCATTTGCTTCTCAGGGGGCGTGGATTGAAACATAACGGCCCAGGTCGTCGGCCTGGTCCACCGCTCCGTCGCCCCCCGCGCGGGGGCGTGGATTGAAACTTATCAGGCATCGCCGTAAAGCGATAACAAGTCTGTCGCCCCCCGCGCGGGGGCGTGGATTGAAACCTCATCTTGCAGACATCGTTTTTGCACATTGTGAGTCGCCCCCCGCGCGGGGGCGTGGATTGAAACATCGCCTACACCGTCAAGTGCATCCTGACTCACGTCGCCCCCCGCGCGGGGGCGTGGATTGAAACCCCTCTTGTGAAGCTACTTTTCTCATCGACCATGTCGCCCCCCGCGCGGGGGCGTGGATTGAAACGCTCGCTCTCAACCACGACGAAGCCGGAGTCTGCCGTCGCCCCCCGCGCGGGGGCGTGGATTGAAACCTCCAGGACGAGGGGTTCGTACGTCACGCGGGCCGTCGCCCCCCGCGCGGGGGCGTGGATTGAAACTGACTTTGGCTCTTGCGGCCCCCTGCCTCTCAGCGTCGCCCCCCGCGCGGGGGCGTGGATTGAAACATGGCTTGGCCTCCTCCACTTTTCCGCCTTTCGCGTCGCCCCCCGCGCGGGGGCGTGGATTGAAACACGGCAGCAAGCGCAATCGTGACAAACATCCCCGAGTCGCCCCCCGCGCGGGGGCGTGGATTGAAACTGTTTTAGCCGCCTGGCCTTTCTGATAGTCCATGTCGCCCCCCGCGCGGGGGCGTGGATTGAAACCGCTTGCCCCTCTTGGCATGCCGACTCCAGACGCGTCGCCCCCCGCGCGGGGGCGTGGATTGAAACTTTTCTGGCCTCTACATTAGTTGTCAGACAAGTGTCGCCCCCCGCGCGGGGGCGTGGATTGAAACGCGTTATAGCTGTTGTTGGACGTTGTGGTGCTTTCGTCGCCCCCCGCGCGGGGGCGTGGATTGAAACATGCCGAGAATCTCAGCCAGCGTCCGCGTTGCGCCTGTCGCCCCCCGCGCGGGGGCGTGGATTGAAACAAAACCTGAAAATGGCCCTCAGGCAGTACCAGAAGTCGCCCCCCGCGCGGGGGCGTGGATTGAAACACGCTTACCGGCCTCGGCATTGTATCGGGCAACGCGTCGCCCCCCGCGCGGGGGCGTGGATTGAAACCGAGAAAGCGGCTGTACCAGTAGATCGTGCTTGGTGTCGCCCCCCGCGCGGGGGCGTGGATTGAAACGACGCCGGTTATCTGGCGAAGATGGAGTATGCGGTGTCGCCCCCCGCGCGGGGGCGTGGATTGAAACATCTCATCCTCCAGTTTTATTTGATCTTTGCATCGTCGCCCCCCGCGCGGGGGCGTGGATTGAGGCGTGGATTGAAACTCTCCGGCGCCTTCTTCCGTTGAACCCGGCAGGGGTCGCCCCCCGCGCGGGGGCGTGGATTGAAACGTCGTCGGGGGTGATCTTGCCGCGGGGGAACCTTGTCGCCCCCCGCGCGGGGGCGTGGATTGAAACCACCCTATCAGCCATCCCTCGCTCACGCCCTCAGTCGCCCCCCGCGCGGGGGCGTGGATTGAAACCACGCTGAACCTCAGCACCACCGACCCAAGCATCGTCGCCCCCCGCGCGGGGGCGTGGATTGAAACAGGGCGTCTGTCTGGCTGCAACGAAATTAGGGGGGTCGCCCCCCGCGCGGGGGCGTGGATTGAAACTACCCTTCGGACTGGCAGCGGGACATGGATGATGTCGCCCCCCGCGCGGGGGCGTGGATTGAAACGGCCGGTTCCTGATGGGTTGTCTGCCAGTTTTTCGTCGCCCCCCGCGCGGGGGCGTGGATTGAAACATGTGCTTGCAGAGATATGTGGACGTCTGGAACAAAGTCGCCCCCCGCGCGGGGGCGTGGATTGAAACTTACTATTGCTTTTGCTATCATGTTCGCCTGCAAGTCGCCCCCCGCGCGGGGGCGTGGATTGAAACTTGCTCAGTACCAGCGACGGAAGAAAAGATGCAAGGTCGCCCCCCGCGCGGGGGCGTGGATTGAAACCGGTAAGCGTCGCCGTCTCGTACGATATAAGCTCGGTCGCCCCCCGCGCGGGGGCGTGGATTGAAACGTGCCGCGCCATGATCTCTTTGGCGGTTGTC
Source organism: uncultured delta proteobacterium (assembly GCA_963816715.1). GTDB lineage: Bacteria > Desulfobacterota > Syntrophorhabdia > Syntrophorhabdales > WCHB1-27 > BOG-1155. The sequence continues at coordinate 408,504 of CAWFMJ010000027.1, read as the reverse complement.
TCGGTCGCCCCCCGCGCGGGGGCGTGGATTGAAACGAGCAGCGTCGTGCCGTCATAGGTAGGGTGGACGGTCGCCCCCCGCGCGGGGGCGTGGATTGAAACCCTGCCCACCTCCTGATGGGCTTAGTCCGGGGGGCGTGGATTGAAACGCATCATCATCCACGATTGGGGCTATTGGGGCTGCGTCGCCCCCCGCACCGGGGCGTCGATTGAAACGAGGCGTCAGCAGGGGGCGGTCTTCGGGAGTAACGGTTGCCCCTGCGCACGGCCGTGGGAACGAGGGGGCCCAGTGTTATATGATGCGAGATATTGCTTGACCGAATAGTATGAGCGACTATACAATGGAAACGACGTCTCGTCGCGCCCTCCGGGGCGACTACTTTATGACAGGCTCTGTCGGGCATTTGCACAATTCCGGGTACATCGGTGACGCGGGCTGTCTACGAAAAGGAAAGGGACATGATTGTCACGACGACTTTTCAGCTTGAAGGGTACAAAATCATCCAGTATCTGGGCATAGTCAGGGGCATAGTGGTCCGAACCCCCACGATCGGTCAGGGAATCCTCGGGGGCATCCAGAACATTGTGGGCGGGAAAATACGGGCGTTCACCGAAATGTGTGAAACGACAAGAGCTCAGGCGTATGAAGACATGGTAGCGCACGCGAAACAAGTGGAAGCCGACGCAATAGTTGGAGTCCAGTATGACGCTTCTGACGTCGGCAATGGCACAGAAGTCCTCTGTTTCGGAACGGCGGTAAAAACCCAGAAAATCAGCTAGCGAACAGATGGACGCCTGTCGCGCGGGCAAGGCTGAATCCCTCTCAGGCAGGCGGAGTTCTGGCCGGGGTCTTCCTGCACTACAAAGGAGGTTCACCATGCCAAGGAAGCTTGAGCGCATCTGATCGAGGGTCTTGAAGCTGGAAAGCCGCTGCCTTCCGGCTGCCCCCCCGCGGCCGGAAGCGCTCTTTGCCGCGCTTCTGGAGCTGCAGAAGAAGATCTCGGGCGAAAGCGTGCGCGACAAAAACAGAAGGCTTATAACGTGGTCCGGGAAGGAGCAGCCTTGATGGCGCCGAATGCCGCGAAGCAGGAATTCTTGTGCAGGAGCTCGACCCGGTCGAACCCCACTTTCCTGAGAAGGTCCAATTGGTAGGTGACCGGTCTCGGTGAATCTTCCTTTTCGATGAAGGCAAACACCTTGTCCCTGCAAGTTTCTCCGCCCAGAGAGCAGAGGTATTCGTCGTATCGCTCCCACAGGAGGGCTTGAACGGGCTCGGTTTCGTGAAACACCAGGTCGGTGATCCAGACGCTCCCTCCGGGGGCGGTCAGCCGGAAAATCTTCGCGAAAGTCGTCTCCCAATCGAGATCGTCTCTCAAGTGATGCAAAACAGCCGCGGCGAGAATGACGTCATATCCTTCGGCAGGCAGGTCGATCTTCCGGAAATCACCCTGAAGCGTTCTTATTTTCCCCGCGTTGACCTTCGGGATCCGTTTGGCTGCCCGCTCCAGCATCGGCAAGCTCAGGTCAACGAGATCGCAGTCGAAGGGGGAAACATATTCCGACAGTTTCATCGTATTATTGCCGGCCCCACAGCCGATATCCAACACTCTTCGGATGGGAGCGGTCGATTTGTAGGCGGCTCGTGTAATCAGCTCCATTGCCAACGGCGCATCGATTGTCGCGCTCTGCCCGGTCTCCAGATTCGAAAATCGTTCGACGTCGTGATCGAACCGATCTCTCATTTCCTCTGTCGATGATTTCATCTCGAAAGGCATCTCCACAATTCTTCTCTGCTTAGGCATCCGAACCTGACTTTGGTTGCACGAGCTAATGGCGAGGGGTTTCTTGCGATCGGCAACCAGAATCTCTTTCCGGACCGTGCGTCTCTCACGCAGTTGCTAATGGCCCGCTTTCAATTCCCTGATGCTGCGGTTTTCAAAGTCATACCGCCTTCCTGTTCGTGGTCAGATTATATTATTTGTAGTCTCGGTATTCAAGTAGGGGGCAGGCATCGAAATACCTCGCGCTCCTTCCGACGACTCGGTCTGCCGCTCAAGAAATCTGCCGCATCTCAGATAAACAATTTTGGAAGAGTTCCGCCAACACCCAGTGTAAACATCATTGAAAGGGCCGACAGTTTGGCGAGGCCAAGGATTACAGGAATCTCATTGACGGGAAAACGCGAACTATGATATGAACTGTGGCTTTGCTTTGCAGCCCTGGTCGGTAAGAGATAAGCGGCAAGACAATCAGCGCCGGGTCGATTTATCTCCCTAAAATACGCAAACCCAAATTACACTCGGAGGAACGAATGAGTCAATACGCCATGAAGCGCAGATTCCAAAGTCTCATCCTCACCGGCACGGTTGCGGCAGTCATGTGTTTCGTCGTCGCCCTCATCTATTGGCCTCTCTGGGGAACGCTGGCAAAAGCCATAATCACCCGGTTCGCAGCAGTCGGGCTTCAGCAAACGGATCCGAAAACGGCGGCCAAGTACATATCCTGCTTTGCCGAAGGAACGTTTTTCTGGCTCGTTATCAATGTCTGGATTTGGCATACCCTGATATTCGGGGGATACGGCAAGACCCGCCTTACCGAGCGGCAACCGGGGGCAGGCATATGGTACAGTCTGGTCGGGTTGGTTTCGGGCGCGGTGGGTTTCTTCGTTATCGTGGGCTTTCTCGGCGTCTGGTGGAGACCCTTTAACCTCGGAGTCCTCTTCACCCCCCGGACGGCAGAGGATGTTCACCTGGCCATCGAGGGGTGGGAGGCGAGCAACTTCTACGCGCTCACCGTTATCATGGTCCAGATCCCCTTCGTTTCGGTCTTTCAGAAATGGCCTTTCGCGGGCAATATCAAAGCGCCCTGGGACGGCTTCGGCGTCATGATGATGAGCACGGTTGCCGCGCTGCTGGTTTGGTTTGGCACTGTCATTCCGAGCCTCATGCCTCTCAACATCGGAGAGCACGCGGCAACGATCAAGCCGATGGGCTCCTGGCCCTCTTTTGTCGCCTTTTGCCAGTGCTTCATATGGACATGCCTCATTCCAGCCGAGGGGGGAGAGCAGTACCCGATGCGCCTGTTCGCCAAGAAGCAGCCTTATATGGCCTTCTTCGGTTTCGCCATCGCCCTCATCATGGGCTTTCTTATCCGCGCAATCCTCAGGCCCATCGTCGGTTCCCTCAATCTCTTGCCGGGCGTCCCTGTGGACCTCGTGATCGCTTCGCTCATGCTCAGCGTAATCGTCTGCACGCTGCTCTGGCATCACGTGTTCGATGATTTCCCCACGGTACAGATGGTCCCTAATCAAGCCGCGCGGGTGCTCATCCGCATCGGGATCTGGCTGGTTCTCGGCCTCGGCCTCGGCACTGCCTGGGTGAAGACGTTCAAGCTGCTGTCCTTCGGCGCAAACGACCTCGGCAGGGGAATCCCCACCATGGGCATACTGGCCGGGCAGTTTGCCTTCCTCATGGTTCTGCTCTACTACAACACGTTCTTCGACAAGTGGCCCCTCGTAAAGAAGGTAAAGATGGAGGCGGTGAAACAGAAGTCGGCCGCCGGAGCGAAGCGGTAAGAGGAGAGAATGACTTGCCCGGACCCCGGTAAAGCCGGGGCCCGGGCAAGTAGGATAAGCACGGTCGTCGGGCTGCAGGTTTACGCCTGGGCCCTCTTGTTGTCGATCAACTCCTTGATGAACCGCATCAACGCCAGGTCAGGTTTGGAGAACTGCCCGTCCGCGCCCACTGCCGTTCCCTTGTGAAGGAGCTTATCGCTGATCAAAGAAGAGAAGAGGACAACCGGCAGGGACCTCAAGTCGGGATCGTCTTTTATCCGTTTGCAGAGATGATAGCCGTCCATCGCCGGCATTTCGATGTCCGTGAGCACCACGTCGACGAAAGCGCTCAGAGGCCTCCCGTCGGCTTTGCATCGTTCTTTCAATTCCGTCAGATGCGACCAGGCTTCGGCCCCGTTCGTCATCGATTCCAACGAGAAGGCGCCGTTCTCCTCGAGGCGGCGTTTGACTGTTTTGCGGATGACCACAGAATCGTCCACGTGAAGGACTTTTATGGGTTTGTAGCCGTCGGAAGCGGTCTCCAGAGCGTCAGGGGAAGTCGATATTGCCAGCCGGGGATTGAGGTCGCCAATGGCTTTTTCCAGGTCGAGAAGGAGGACGAGTCTTTCGTCCAGCCTTATTATGCCGGTCACCGAGTCGCCCATGTCCTCCGCGTATCCGTCCAGAGGCTTGATGTCGTTCCACGTTGCCCGGTGTATCCTCGTGACGCCCGATACGAGAAAAGCAGTGAGCGTGTTGTTGAACTCCGTGATCAGGACCTTGGGCTGCACCCGTTCGACGCGCGTCCTTCCGAGCCACTTCGCCAGGTCGAGGAGGGCGATAATCACGCCCCGGTGGTTGAACATTCCCACCGCAAAAGACCCTGTCAGATGGGGAGGGCGCATGACTTTCTCCGGCATCGGAATGATTTCGAGGACTTTGGCCACATTTACGCCGTAATGTCCCCTATAATCGGCCTCATCGATGAAGAGCTCCAAAATCTCAACCTCATTCGTCCCTGTCTCGAGAAGGATACTTGATGTGGCTGTGCTCATAGGCTCCCCCCTTGTGCCCTTCCTGTATAGAGAGTGCGTTGGTTCCCGGCAGCAACGGGGGAAGCAAAAGCCTCGCACGCGCTGTATGTGTGTTGTCGGATACGAGAGCGGGAACTTAACGGACGAGGAGACGGCCCCTATGCTCCGGGAACGGCGCCAGGGGCAGGGGATGTGTTTTTTTGAGCTTTCCCGGACAGGCTTGTCGGAGCCGTTGACAGCGCCTTTGCCGGTATTAGGTTTACCTTTAGGCCGCTTATCGCGTGATTGAGGAGGCGTCTGCTTCATGGCCCTTCCGGATAGGATCTATCGCAGTACCCTTGCCCGGGTGGTTGCCGTCATCATTGCCGTGATCCTCGTCGTGACGGCCCTCTCCTATCTGGTGGGCAGTTCCACGGTCGCGCGGTATGCCGCCAACAGGGCGAACAAGCGCTTGTCGGGCTACACCCTCCATATCCGCAGGGTCTATTTCCACCCCTTCACCTTTGCCGTCGATGCAACCGGCGTCAGTCTCTCGCAGAACGCCAACCCCAAACCGCCCCTGGTCGTCATCGGAAAACTCCATGCGAGCCTTCAATGGCGGGCCCTCGTGCGGCTCGCCGTGGTGGGGGACATATTCATCGACCATCCGAAGGCTTACATTAATCTGAAGCAGATCGAGGCTGAGGAGAAGAGTAAGACGCCGCTGAGCAAAAAGGGATGGCAGCAGGCGATAGAGGCAGTCTATCCGTTGAAGATCAATGTATTGAGGATCGACGAGGGCGATTTGACGTTCGTGCCCCAGTCGCCCTATGAGCCCCTCCACATGACCCATCTATATGTTTGGGCGGAAGATATCCGCAACGTCGTCTCGCCCAAGGGCGCCTATCCTTCGCCCGTGCATTTCGAGGGCGTGCTCTTCGGCAAGGGGAAGATTATCGTCGACGGCCATGCGAATTTCCTCCTTCAGCCGACCCCCGGAGCAAAAGGGAACATTTCCCTCTCCGACCTCGACCTCGGCTACCTCCGGCCCATCACGAATCTCAGGAATATCGACTTGCGGAAGGGGACCATGTCGGCCAAAGGGGATTTTGAATACGCCCCCGCGATGATGGTAGCCCATCTCGCTCAGGTTGAGATAAAAGGCCTCGATGCGGACTATGTCCACCTCGCCGCCACCGCCGAGAGAGAGAAGCAAACGGCCGAAAAGGCGAAGGAGACGGCCAAAGAGGCGCAGAATAAGCCGGGAATGAAGCTGCGCATCGATCTCCTCACCATCGCCGACAGCGTCTTGGGCTTCGTGAACAAGGCGACCAAACCGAACTACCGGATCTTCACCTCGAAGATTTCGGCCACGGTGAAGAACTTCAGCAACAAATTCGCCGAAGGACCGGCAAGCGTGGACATACACGGCCTCTTCATGGGGTCGGGGGAGACGAAGGCGACAGGCGCTTTTCGGTCCGAGACGAAAGGCGCCGACTTCACCATCAACCTTTCTATCGTGAATACCCAATTGCCCTCCATGAACGACTTGTTCCGGGCTTACGGGAAGTTCGACATCCAAAAGGGTCTTTTTTCGCTGTACGCGCAGATCGCCGTTCACAACGACGCCATGAACGGCTATATCAAACCTCTCTTCGCGGATGTGTTGGTGGTCGACATGCGCACCAGGCAGGAAAAAGGGGTATTCCACAAGCTTTACGTAGGGGTCGTGAAAGGACTGAGTAAACTTCTGAAGAACCCCTCGACGAAGCAGGTAGCGACGGTGACCCGGTTGCACGGCCCCTTGCCGGGTCGCGCCGGCGTGAATACAGGGCAAGCCATCGTCAACCTCGTCCAGAATGCCTTCCTCCATGCGATCCTTCCCGGTTTCGAGAGGCAGGCGACGGCGGGGAACGGGCAATCCAAATGAAAAAGAGATTTTTCCTCGCACTGTCGCTGCTTGTTGTTTGCTTTCTTTGTCCCTTGTTGAAGGCGTCGGGTCAGGTGACGCCGGGCGCCGGAATTCACGGTGCGGGCAGCCCCGATTCGCGGTTCTTTGTAACCCTCGAATCGCTTCATGACGCCAAAGTTGTCGACCCGCAGGGTCTGGAACTAGGAAGGGTAAAGAGCGTCGAGCTTGATCTTACAACGGGAAGCATCGGGTACCTCGTCGTGATGCCGGGCACGAAGGACAGACTCATTCCCGTGCCTTACGCCGCTTTCCTGCTGACGCCCGCGAAGCAGCTTGTGCTCGACGTGGGCCATGGATTGATCCTCTCCGCGCCGAACTATCCGAAAGACAGCAGTCCGAACTGGTCCGATCCCAACTGGACGGCCGGGATACAGGACTTTTGGTCAACCGGAAATACCTGGAAGACCGCCGGGGGCCGGGTGGAATCCGCGCCGCTTCGTTAAAAAGCCCGCGATATAGGTCATTTCCTTGCAAGAGGCCGCTCCGACGTATAGTTTTTGGAAGTACGGACGGTGCACGGGAGGGATCCGAAAGCGGAAGCGCAAGGTGAATAAACGGGCAGGCCAGGCGGCAAAAAATAGCGAGGCTGAGGCATGCGCCCTGTGCGGCTTGCCCCTGCCGTCGACGAGGGAAGGCCATGCCGCCGACGCGGACGGCCCGGACGATGTTTCCTTTTGCTGTCACGGATGCCGGCAGGTATTTCTCCTCCTTTCCGCGGTTTCCGGCGTGCTTCCGGACAACTTCCGGCAGACCGAGCTTTACCGGCTTTGCGTCGAATCAGGCATTGTTCCATCGGCTTCGACCGCGTCCGCCCCGCCGCCTCAGTCAGGGAACGCCGCGCCGCCTCCGCTGGAACTCTCCCTCAGCGTTGAGGGGATGTGGTGTCCCTCGTGCGCGTGGCTCATCGAGGAGGTACTGCGGCGCACCAGGGGCGTCATCGATCCGAACGTCTCTTTTGTGTCCGACCGTTTGCATCTCGCCTACCTTCCTCATCTGGTTTCTCCCGATGAGATCGTGTCGCGGATCGCACGCCTCGGATATCGGTTGACCGAACCGGGAAGCGCCGGGACCGATCAGGGGAAGAAGGAGCAGATCCTGCTCGCCCTTGCTGCTCTCCTGACCTGCAACATCATGATGGCTTCCGCCGTTTTCTATGGGCTTGTCGCCCTGCCGGAGAACGTGACGCGGTTTTTCTCGTACCCGGTGCTCGTCCTGACCTCCTTCGTCGTCTTCGTCGCGGGGTTGCCTATCCTGAAGCGCGGCTTTGCCTCGCTTCGCTACGGCGCCCCCTCCATGGACGCCCTGGTCTCCTTCGGCGCCCTTTCCGCATACAGCTACAGCTTCATCCAGGTAATGAGAGGCGATGTACGCCTCTACTTCGACACGGCGTCAATGCTCGTCGTCTTCGTTCTCCTCGGAAGGTACGTGGAAACGAGGGCGCGTCGGTCCATCCGGGACGGAGTGGCAGAGCTGCGGCGAATCGCGCGGAATAAAGTGAGGACGGTGCGCGGGACCTGGGTTCAGGCGGACTCGCTCGAACCGGGAGAGCGGTTCACTCTGGAAACGGGTGAAACAGCGCCGCTCGACGGGGTGGTGCTGACCGGCGCTGTCGCCGTGGATGAATCCTTTCTCACGGGGGAGGCAGCGCCGCGAATGAAGAACGTCGGCGACCGCGTATCGGGAGGAAGCGCCGTCCGGGACGGGAGCGCGACCGTCGAAGCGACGGCGACGGCCGCGGGGAGCCTCATCGGACGGATCATCGCCGCCATGGAAGAAGCGCTCGAAAAGAAAGATGCCCACGAGGTTCTTGCGGACAGGATCAGCCGCTTTTTCGTCCCTCTTGTGCTCGCCGCCGGGGTCTGCACGGGCCTGGTCGTTCTCTTCTCGGGAAGCTCGGCGGGCCAGGCGCTCCTCAGGACGCTGACGGTGCTGCTCATTGCCTGCCCCTGCACGCTCGGCATCGCGATCCCTCTGGTCAAGGTTGTCGCCATCGGCCTGGCCGCCAGAATCGGAGTCCTCGTCAGAAACGCGGAGGCTTTCGAGCGGTTGAGAACGATCGATGCCATCGTTTTCGACAAAACAGGCTCGCTGACGGAGGGGAATTTTTCGCTCCGGGCGGTTAGCCACCACGAAGCGGACGAGAAACAGCTCTTCTCCTTGCTTGCCTCCGTGGAAGTCCGGTCACGCCATTTCATCGGCAAGGAGATTGTCAAACAAGCAGCCGGAAGGGGCGTGGCCTTCGAGCCGGCGCAAGCCTTCCGGCAATATGCGGGGCTGGGCGTGAAGGGAGCGGTGGCGGGAAGAGACATCTGCATTGGCAACCGTGAACTCATGATGCTTCACGGGATGGCGCCGGAGCAGGACTTTGACCGGAAGGCCGAAGATTCGGAAGGAGAGGGGAACACCTGCGTATTCTTCGGCTGGGAAGGCCGGACGCGGGGCCTGCTCGTCTTCGGCGACCGCCTCAGGGAGCACGCCGCGGAAACCGTTGCTCGTCTTCAGGAAAAGGGGCGAGAGGTCTGGCTCGTTTCCGGGGACGGCGAATCGACTACCAGGGCGGTGGCGCAGTCGGTCGGCATTGCGCATTGGGTCGGTCGTGCTTTGCCGGAAGGCAAGGCCGCCCTGATCAAGACGCTTCAGGGCCGCGGGCGACGGGTGGCGATGATCGGGGACGGGATCAACGACGGCCCGGCGCTCGCCTGCGCGGAGGTGGGCTGCGCCTTCGGGGCGGGAGTCGATCTCATACAATCCATCTCCGACGTCGCCTTTCTCTCCCCGGATATCCGGACGCTCCTCAAGGCAATGAAACTCTCGGCGCTGACGGGCAGGACGATCCGTCAAAATCTCTTTTTTGCGTTTTTGTACAACCTTGTCGCCATCCCCGTCGCTGCCGCCGGTCTGCTCAATCCCCTTATCGCCGTAATCGCCATGGTGGGGAGCAGCCTCACCGTGACGGGAAACGCCCTCAGAATGTCCTCAACCCGCTTCGACGCCACTCGTTGACGGTTGTCGCTCGGCCGGAAAGAAGCGTTTCCACCATTACGTCGCCGCCTGTCTTGGCCATTATTGAACCTCCTCTGTCGCCACCGCGGCGAAACCGCCGTTCGCCGAAATGTCTTTCACTTAATCCGACAACGGCAAAGTAGGTTATCAAGGGCTGAATCGGTAGCGAAACCCGCTTATATTTAGAAAAGAGGTGCGCATGAGACTGAGAACAGGCAGCGACATTCTCGAGATGACGCCGGGCAACGCATTGGCCGTATGGTTCAAAGCAGTTCGCTTCCATTACGTGGCCCCCAGCTTCTTGCCCGCAATCCTCTGCAGCGTGATCGCCTGGTCCTCCCATTATCGGGCCGACGTTGTCGGCTTTGTCCTCGTCGTGGCTGGCGTCACCATCAATCACTTCGGCCTCAATATGCTCGACGATGTGTGCGACTACCTGCACGCCGTCGACACTCATGCTTACACCGAGAGGAACCCCTACACAGGCGGCAGCGGCGTGCTCACTGACGGGCTGCTCACGCCAAGGCAGGTTGCGACAGGCGCGATCTTCTGTTTTCTCGCGACTGCCTGCATCGGCGTCTACCTGGCAATCACGCGCGGTTGGCCCGTTATGGCCCTCGGCCTGTTCGGCGTCTTTTGCTCCGTATTCTACACGATGCCTCCCGTGAAGTTTGGCTACCGAGGTCTCGGCGAGTTCGGCTTGCTGGTCAATTTCGGTCCTGTCATCGGGCTGGGCGCCTACTACGTTCAGGCCCGGACCCTCGCCCTGGAACCGCTCCTCATGTCGCTCGTGCTCGGCATGATGATGTGGTCCATGATCATCATTAACGAGATACCCGACTACGAGGAGGACAGACACGGCGGCAAATGGAACCTGGTAGCGCGATTCGGCAGGAGGAAGGGCATTGTGCTCTATGTTGCCGGTCTCGTCGCGGCCTATCTCATCCTCGTGGCGACGGTGGCCGCCGGAAAGGCGACCTGGTTCACGCTGGTCGGTTTTGTGAGCGTGCCTCTTGCCATAAGCTCCGTGGTCATCCTCGGACGGAACTATCTGGACCGAATAAAGATGAGCCCGGCGAACCTGGCGATGATAAAGATCCATCTCCTGACGGGCACGGCCCTGATCGGGGCGTACGTGGTGTTCTGTCTTCGGAACGTCATTGCCGCCGGGTTGTAAACCGTCGAACCACAGCCCTCACTGCCGCTCGTACCGCCTTTGACTTTTGCCCACTTGATTGCCCATGTGCCCGTCATTATTGTTAACCTATGGCTTCAGGGGGCGACGCCGGGCGAGAAGACCGGGCGGGAGCAAGAGATAAGGTCGGGAAGAGGAGCGCGGAGAGAAAGAATGCCCAAAGCGCCTGGGCTCAATTCATCGTGCTCGGGTTGCTCCTGTTCCTTTTCGGCTTTCTTTCCTACGAGATCATCAAACCCTATCTCACTGCGATTCTTTGGGCAATAATTCTCGCGATCGTTTCCTATCCGTTGTATTCCTTGCTCCATCGCTACGTGCGGTACGAAGGCCTTGCCGCGCTTATCAACGTCGTGATCATCCTCTTGTTGGTCGTCGGTCCCATTTCTTACTTCATGTACCTTCTCGTGAACGAGCTGGGCCAAGCTGTTTCCTATTTTCAAAAGCAGAATCTGCTTTCCACCGGTTCGCCGCGATGGTTCATCACTCGTTTTCTCGATCCTATTCTTTCGAGTCTGGGTCTCAGCAACAGCCAGCTCGGCGCCGCAACCGCCGACTACATCATCAAATCAGGTCAAAAGCTTGCGGGCCAGATACCCGGTCACGCCCTAACCCTCATCGGCTCGGCGCTCAATCTCGTTCTCACCCTGATCGTACTCCTTTTCTTACCTCAGAAAGGGCCTCGTCTGGTCGCCGCCGGTCTCGAACAGATACCCTTTCCCCGTGGAAACAGGGAACGGTTCAAGGAACTGGTAAGGGACATCATCATTTCCACGGTCTACGGCACCCTCTTCAGCGCTTTTGCGCATGGCCTCTTTGCCTTCATCATCTTCTTCATCTGCCGCGTGCCGTCCCCGGTGCTTTTGGGTCTCACCGCCGGCTTCACCTCGCTCATCCCCTTTTTTGGTTCCGCTCTGGTTTGGTTGGGGGTCGTGATTTATCTCTTCGCAAAAGGACGCATGCTCGCCCTTATTGTCGTTGCATTGGCGGGTTTGGTGGGCGCCCAGCTCATCGAACAGCTATTGAAGCCCCTGATCTCAAAAGGCCGGGCAAAAACGCCATTTCTCGTCGTCCTCTTCGGCATACTCGGGGGCATTGAGTTCTTCGGCTTTCTGGGATTCGTCCTGGGCCCACTGGTCCTTGCCATTTTCATCGCCCTCCTTCGATTCCTGAAGACGACGCGAAGCGCATTGGAGGCAGTGTAGGGAAGATACGCTCGGCAACAGGAGGCGCCACTGGAGGCGACGGGGAGCCCTGGAGGATCGGGAGAGCCGCCCGATGGATACGGGCGCCAAAGAACCGATGTTCGCCGAGGGGCCGGTGCGGCGTCACCGTCACCGTCGACCTGTGAAAGGTTCGGGGCTGTCTCCTCTTTCATTGAGGATAAAATGAGGCCCGGTTATGACATCGAGGGGGTCAATCAGGGTAAAGAGCGTTGGATCGACGAGGTTATGCCAGGTAAGGCGGTCGTGGAAGGCCTCTGCCAAGGGCAGGACAACAGAAACGTGCAAATGGGGAAGGGCGCTCGCGTTCGACTTGCCGGGAGCGGCTATTCTTCCGATGATCTCCGCTTCCGTTACTCTGCTCCCGGGCTGAAGGGTCTTCCGTGGGTCGGTATGGCCGTATACGGTCAGGAAAGCGGCGCCGGCGCCCCGCCGCCTATGTTCGAGGACGATTGTTGTTCCGAGGAAATCGTCGATGAGGGCCACGACGACGCCATCGTACATGGCAGGAATGAGCGTGCCTGCGTCAAGGCGAAGAAGCGCACCCAATCCGTCCCTGAAGAGGCAGAAATCGACCCCTTCATGGGGGAGAGCGCGTTGTCCCCCGTCGCCCCACCATTTTTCCGACCGGTTGAACAACATACCCGGCACAAAGGCCCAGCCCCGAAAGCCGCACCGATCAAGTTGGTTCTCTCGTACGATGAATTCACTGAACCGGCTGGCGGGAAGCCCATTTGCGCTGCTTTGAAGGTTCGACATGCTCTCCTTACCTTTTCTGGATGAGATCTGGGAGCTTTCTTGAGCGCTGGAAGACCTCAAGTGGCGGAGCGACCTCGGTGAGCTTGTCAGGGAGCTGGAAGAGGATTACAAGGGGGGGTTCCCCGACGTCTTTGTCATACCTGATGGGGCGATACGGATGTTCTCGTTCTAAGCGTCTTCTTCTTTTGTGTCCCGTTTGATAAGGTCCTCGAGGGACGTCCTTACGTCCTTGCCGTCGTACACGATGCGGTAAAGCTCTTCCGAAATGGGCATCTCGACGCCAAGGCTTTGGGAAAACCGGTAAGCGGCCTCAATGGTATAATAGCCTTCGACAACCGTTTTCTGCGAGGCAATGACCTCGCGGGGATTTCCGCCCTTGGCCAGCTCGATCCCGAACATTCTGTTTCTGCTCAGGGGGCCGGTGCAGGTGAGGAGGAGGTCGCCCATGCCCGAGAGGCCCATGAACGTGGTCTCCCGAGCCCCGAGCTTTTTGCCGAGTCTCTTGATCTCCGCGAGGGCCCGGGTAAGATAGGCGGCAAGGGTATTGTGGCCCAGGCCTAATCCCTGGATAATCCCCGCCCCGATGGCCATCACGTTCTTGAGGGAACCGCCCAATTCCACGCCCGCCACGTCCCGGCTCGTATAGACGCGGAATTGCTCGCAGTGGCTCATCTTCTGAAAGTGATGGGCAAGGTTCTTGTCGGAAGCAGCGATCACGACACAAGTAAACTGCCTTCCCGCTACTTCCACGGCGAAAGAAGGACCGGACAAGACGGCGCAGGAAGCTTCGCTGCCGGTAAGGTCGCCAATGACCTGCGTCATGCGCAGGAGCGTTTCCGTCTCGATGCCTTTGGTGAGGACAAGCATGCGCTTGCCGGCAAGGTTTTCGGACGAGACGGTTTCGAGGGTAGGTCTCAGGGCAAAGGACGGCGTGGCAATGACGATGTCGGAAGAGGCGCCGACGGCCGTGTGCAGGTCGTCGGCGAACTCCATCGATTGCGGCAGCCGGAATCCGGGGAGGTAGTAGCTGTTTTCTCTGCTCTCCCTGAGAAGACGCACAAGTTCCGGTTCGTAAGCCCAGAGGACGACCTTATGACCCCTTGCCGCGAGCTGCATGGAGAAGGCGGTTCCCCACGCGCCTGCGCCGACGACGGTGATCTGCATTCGCTGTTCTCCGCCCCTTTTGCCTTTTCATCATTGGTCCTCTAAGTCTTAGAGGACCAATGATGAAAAGCCTTTGCTTTTTACTCCTCGCTTATCACGCCCACGCCGCTTATTTTTTCTTCCTCGTCTTTGAGGCCCATCAGCTTGACCCCAAGACCGCCGCGGAGATGGACGGGGATGCTCGTCGCGTTGAACCTGATCGTTCTGCCGGTGTTCGTCACCAGGATGATCTCGTCGTTGCCGCTGATTCTCTTGACGCCGACTACCTCGCCGTTTTTCTTCTCGCACTTCACGTTAATCACGCCCATGCCGCCGCGAGCCTGGACTTTGTATTCCGCGCAGTCGACGCGCTTGCCGAAGCCTTTTTCCGTTACCGTGAACAGAGAGCAGCCCTCGTTCACGACGTCAAGCGAGACAAGCTCGTCGTTTTTTCTAAGACGTATGCCCCTGACGCCGTAGGCTATCCGGCTCATCGACCTGATATCCTCTTCCTTAAACCTGATGGCCATGCCGTTTTTTGAGGCGAGCAATACTTCGGCCCCCGGATCGATGGGGAGCACGTCCATGAGACTGTCGTCCTCAGGCAGCTCGATTGCCTTTATACCCATCGATCTCACATTCTTGAACAGGTCCAGGCTCATCTTTTTCACCTGTCCCTTGCGCGTCGCGAGGAAGAGGAATTTGTCCTCGGTGAAATCCTTGACGTGCGTCACCGCGGTGATCTTTTCGCCCTTTTCCGCTTTGATCAGGTTGATCACCGGCCTGCCCTTGGAAGAGAGCTGCGATTCGGGGATGGTGTGAACCTTCCTGATGTGCGCTCTGCCGGCAGAAGTGAAGAGAATGATGTAGGAGTGGGTCGAGGCGATGTAGAGCTGGTTAACGAAGTCGTCTTCTCTGACGGAAATGCCGATCTTCCCCTTGCCGCCCCGGAGCTGCTGCTTGTACTGATCGAGGGGCGTCCTCTTGATGTAGCCGCCGTAGGTGATCGTCACCACTACTTCTTCTTCCTTGATCATGTCTTCTATGGTGATCTCCGGCAGCTCGTCGACGATCTCCGTGAGCCGGTCATCGCCGTATTTCTCGCGGACTTCCTCAAGCTCCGTCTTAATGACGCCCATGAGGAGCGCTTCGTTTTGAAGAATGGCCGTCAGGCGCTTGATCTCTTCCTGCAGGGCAGCCAGTTCGTCGAGGATCTTCGTGCGTTCGAGGGACGTGAGTCGGGCAAGGCGCATGTCGAGGATGGACTGAGCTTGCTTCTCCGAAAGCTGGAAGGCGCCCATGAGGCCTATTCTGGCTTCTTCGGTGTTCTTCGCGGCTCGTATGATGGCCACGACCTGGTCAATGTTGTCCAGGGCGATCTTTAAACCTTCCAGGATGTGGAGGCGGTCCTTCGCCTTGTTCAGCTCGAAGGTAGATCTCCTGGTCACCACCTCTTTCCGGAAGTTGACGAACTCGGCGATCAGCTCCTTCAGATTGAGATACTTCGGCTGATTGTTGACGATGGTAAGGAAGATGATGCCGAAGGTAGTCTGGAGCTGCGTCTGTTTGTAGAGCTTATTGAGGATGGGAAGGGCGATCTCGTTCCTCTTCAGCTCGATCACGACCCGGATGCCTTCCCGGTTCGATTCGTCGCGTATCGTCGCGATGCCTTCGATCTTTTTGTCGTTTACCAGTTCGACAATGCTCTCGATGAGGCGCGCCTTGTTAACCTGATAGGGAATCTGCGTGATGATGATCGATTCCCGGCCGTCTTTCTTGTTCTTCTCTATATTTGTGGTCGCCCGCAGCAGTATGTGGCCCCTTCCGGTCCGATACGCGTCCCTGATGCCTTTTCTGCCGTAGATAAGCGCCTGGGTCGGGAAGTCCGGCCCGCTGATGTGCGTCATCAATTCGTCGATGGTAATCGACGGATTATCGATATAGGCAATGATGCCGTTGACCACCTCGGTCATGTTGTGGGGCGGGATATTGGTCGCCATACCGACCGCGATGCCCGAGGAGCCGTTTACCAGCAGGTTGGGTATTCTGGAGGGAAGGACGACAGGCTCTTTCAACGATTCGTCGTAGTTGAGCTTGAAATCGACCGTATCCTTCTCGATGTCTCTGAGTATCTCCTCGGCGATCTTCGAAAGCCTGACCTCCGTGTATCTCATGGCGGCAGGGGAATCCCCGTCTATCGAGCCGAAGTTGCCCTGCCCGTCGACCAGGGGGTACCTCATGGAGAAATCCTGCGCCATCCTCGCGATCGCGTCATAGATGGACGCGTCGCCGTGAGGATGGTATTTGCCCATCACGTCGCCGACCACGCGGGCCGATTTCTTGTACGGCTTGTCGTGGGTATTGTTCAGCTCGTACATGGTGTAGAGGATTCTCTGGTGGACCGGTTTCAGGCCGTCCCGGACGTTGGGAAGGGCCCTGCCGATGATGGTGCTCATGGCATAGTCCAGATAGGACCGCCGCATTTCGTCTTCAATAGGTATGATCGTCGCTGTGGGCATTAACTCTCCTTGCTAAAAGTGCTGACTGTTTTACTTGCTCCCCGCCCGCCCAGCTTCGCAAGACGCCCCGGGAGGCTGAAGGAACCGACGGATGCGGGACTCGTCCGAAAAGGGTGTAAAACCGGATATACTGTACCATAATGGGCGATTTGGGGCAAGCGCAACGGTCCGCGGAAAGAGAGCGGCCCGGAAGAAATCCTTTATCGGTTCTTGGGTCAATGCCGGGCATTGCCCAACAATCGGCGAAAGGTGGTATACTCGTAACAATGCTGCAAACCGGGCAGGGCTGAGCGTGGGGGACGATCAGAAGACAAAATCGGAACTCCTTGAAGAGATTCGGATGCTTCGCAGACAGATCTCCGGGCTGGAGGACGCCCAGACGGCCGCCCTGTCGACGAGCCGCCGCCAACTGTCGGAAGCCATGGAGCTGGCCAAGATCGTGTACTGGCAGCTCGACCCGGAGACCGATACGTTTATTTTCAACGATCCCTTCTACGCCTTTTACGGAACCTCGGCAGAGCGGGAAGGCGGTTACTTGATGACCAGGGCGGAATATGCCGCCAGATTTATCCATCCCGAGGATATGCAGCTTTTTCACCAGGCTTCGGAAAAACGCCTGTCCCACCAGAGTAGAGATTTTTTTCATGAGTTCGAGCACCGCGTCATCCGCCGTGATGGGCAGGAACGCCACGTGCTCGCGCGCATCCACGCCGATCTAACCCCGATGGGTCAAACCCTCAGATGTTACGGCGCAAATCAAGACATTACGGAGCGGAAGAAGGCCGAGGAGCAGCTTGAAAGGGAGCGATTGCTCAAAGAGGCGCAACTCAAGAGAGAAAAGGCACTCGAACGGTCGCGGGAGGAGCTGAGGGACCTCTCGGAACACCTGCAGCGCGTACGCGAGAGAGAACGGACTCGCATTGCCCGGCAGGTGCACGACGAGCTTGGCCAATTTCTCTCCGCCTTGAAGATCGACCTCCTGTGTCTCGGTCATGGGCTCGACGGGGAGCGGGCCGGGGTGCTGGAACAAATAGAGGCGATGGCGTCGAAGATAGACACAGGGGTGCATACGGTCAGGAAGATCTGCTCCGACTTGAGACCCTCCATCCTCGAAGATTTCGGACTTCCCGCGGCAATCGAGTGGCACGCGGAGGATTTCCAGAAGCGGACCGGCATTCGGTTCGCGACGCGAATGACGCCGACCATTCCTGGAATGGACAAAAGGCTTGCCCTAATCCTCTTTCGGATTTTTCAGGAAACCGTGACGAACATTGTGCGCCACGCCCGGGCGACGATGGTGAGGGTGAGCCTCAAGAGGGAGGGCGACAACGTTGTCCTCCGGGTGAGGGACAACGGCAAGGGCATTTCCAAAAAAGAGTTGTTCAGCCCGGGTTCTCTTGGAATCATCGGCATGCGGGAGCGGGTGCGCTACTGGAACGGAGAATTGTTGTTCCGGAGCGTCCGCAACAAGGGCACTGCCGTGACCGTATCGATCCCTCTCGCTGCCAATGGAGACCCGGCGGAAGAGGGCGATTATCCTTACGCGGGGGCGAAGCAGGAAGAAAGATGATCAGAGTGCTCATCGTTGACGATCATACCATTTTCAGAGAGGGGCTGAAGAAGGTGCTTTCCACCACTTCCGACGTGGAGGTGGCGGGCGAGTCCGGAGATGGTTGCGAGGCGTTGCGCCTGATCATGGAGAATGCCTACGATGTGGTGCTGCTTGACCTGGCCTTGCCCGGCATGCAGGGGCTTGACGTCCTGCGGACCGTGAAAGACAGAAAGGTCAGCCTTCCCGTGCTCGTGCTCAGTATTTATCCCGAGGAGCAATATGCCGTAAGGGTGCTCAGGGAAGGCGCGGCCGGATACTTGACGAAGGAGAGCGTGCCGAGCGACCTGATTCGCGCGATCAGGAGGGCCGCCCAGGGGGGGCCGATACGTAAGCGACACCCTCGGAGAACGACTGGCCGGGCGCGTCATCGGCGAGAAGGGAAAACAACCGCACGAGACCCTTTCGAGCAAGGAATACCAGGTTTTTCAGATGATGGCCTCCGGGAAGAGCGTCAAGGAGATAGCGAGCGACCTTTCCCTGGCCCGTACGACTATCAGCAGCTATCGAGCCAGGATATTGCTCAAACTCAACATCAGGACCAATGCGGAGCTGGTCCGCTATGCCCTAGAGCACAATCTCGTGTTATGAACCGAACTGAAGCGCTGCCTTTTTACCTGTAGTCGAAGGACTACAAACAGTAGTGCCAAATTCTACAACAGAATCGTTCCAGGACGATATCATTGCCTTTCTCCGGGTTGGTAACATCTATTTATTTTGCCCCTTTCTCTTTTCCGGACCCGCTCTCCTTTTGGGGCAGGCGTTGTTTTGTTCGACGAAGGCGCCTTAGCGAGCCGTGCGACGGCTCCGTTTGATCCATATTTTTGGTAATGGAGGCTATTGTATGAACCAGAGAGTAAGTGTACGAGAGATTTTTGACGCAAATCCGTTTTCGCCGTATCAGGTATGGGTTTGTTTCCTTTGCTTCTGCATCACCTTCATCGAAGGGTTTGATCTGATGGTCATCGGCGTCACCATGCCGGCCATCGCGGCTTTTTTGCACTCCAAGCCGGGCGCGCTCGGTTTGGCGGTGAGCGCCGGGCAGGTCGGCCCCCTCGTTGGCGCCATTGTCCTGGGCATGTTGGCCGACCGTTTCGGAAGGAAGTGGACACTGATCGTTTCTGCCATCATTTTCGGCATCTTTACGGCAATGACCGCCCACATCGCCAGTCTGGAGCAACTGGCGCTGTTTCGTTTTCTCGCGGGCATCGGTTTGGGCGGCGCCGTTCCGAACGCCCTTGCTTTCGGCTCCGAGTATGCACCGACGAGGATGCGGGCGACCCTGGCCACAACCATGTACGCAGGCGTAGCCGTCGGCTCCACCGTAGCCGGTTTTGCCGCAGCCTTTCTGCTCCCCATCTACGGATGGCAGTCTCTCTTCTCACTGGGCGGAATATTGCCGATCATTCTTGCTGTGTTCTTAATGTTTCTTCTTCCCGAGACCCTGGATTTCCTGGTCAGGAGAGGAAAGAGCAAGGAACGGATTCTTCACATTGTCCGGAGGGTCGCCCCGGCGGTATCGCAGGATGCGGGGGTTGAGTTCTATTCCTCCGAGAAGAAGCTGCCCGGCGTACCCGTGAAACACCTTTTCAAGGAAGGGCGGGCTTTCACCACTATTATGTTATGGTTGCTCTTTTTCGGGAGCTTCTACCTCGTTTGGTTCCTCATGACTTGGTCCCCTACCTTGTTGAAGAAGAGCGGCGCTTCCGTGAAGCAGTTCAGCATCGCCTTCTCATGCATCAACATAGGCTCGATCATCGCGACGCTTCTCATCGGCCGTCTCATGGATAAGGCCAACCCCTTCAATTTGCTGAAAGGCGCTTTTATTCTTGCTTTCTTGAGCGTCTTGGCCTTCGGGATGCTTTCGACCAGCCCGTTCACGATAATCGCGATCATTTCCGTTGTCACCGGGTTCTTCGTATTCGCCGGAAATTCGGGGCTCATGGGGCTCGCGACAATTTCCTACCCTTCGGACATCCGAAGCTCGGGGATCGGTTGGGCCTATGCAATCGGCAAGATCGGCTCGCTCGTCGCGCCCGTCGTGGGCGGCTTTCTCTTGAGCCTTAGCTGGAGCGTGACGCTGATCTGCGGGGTAGACGCACTGGCGGCCCTATTCGTCACGGTCATCATCATCGTGCTCCACCAACACGTAAAATCTTCTGTCGGGCGCAACGCGAGGGCTGCGGCATAACGGCCGGACAATCCTTTCTGCTGTCGTTCCGGGCCGGTTAAACCGGCCCGGAACGACAGCAACTGCCAAAGATCAGGGTCTACCATGCCACAACGGGGGGCGCGCACATGACGGGCGAGAGCGATATCGCCTTCGTCGGGCAGTCGCGTTCGCAAAAACCGCACAGCACGCACTCTTCGGGGTATCTTATGAACGCCTTGCCGCTGTGCTCGTCCATCCGTATGACATCCGTCGAGCAACTGTTCACGCAGGCGCCGCAGCCGATGCACAATTCAGAATCGATCCTCTCTATGGCCATTCCTTTCTCCTTCGGATTATCGTCAGGTTCGCCTCGCGATCACTCTCCCGGAAACCTTCTCGGGTATCGCTCCTCGTAGGTTCGCGACAGGTCGGGCTGCCATTCCTTTGGAATCGGTTCCTTCCATAGTTTCATTTCACCGTCTTCCAGGCGCAGCTTCACCCATGCGAGCCAGTCGGGGTCGTTTCTTCGGGGATAATCCTCCCTGTAGTGGTTGCCCCTGCTCTCAGTTCTGAAAAGCGATGTCTTCAGGACCATTTCGGCGCTCACGATCATGTTTTTCGTTTCGTGACAGAGCCATAGCTCATGGCGGTCTTTTGCGTAGAGCATGGGCGAGACGTGGTCTCTGAGGAATTCCACTATCGTCAGGGCCGACCGCAAGCGGTCCGCGTGCTTGATATACTTGATGAAGTACGGGGTGATGGCGTTCTGGAGCATTTGGGCCGTCCACCTGGGGCTGAAGCCCCCTTTTCGCTCGAGGGGCGCAAACAGAATTTTCCTCAGCCGCGCAGTCTCTTCTTTGTCCGCACCGGGCTTGCCGTTTTCTTTGGCAAACTCGGCAGCCCCCCTTCCGGCCCGCATGCCCGTAACGGCCGACGGGGTGAGACCGAAACCGGGGGCGGGGTGGTAGGCGCCGATGCATCTCGTGCCGCAACACTCGCCGGCCGCGAACAAACCCGGAAGAGTAGACGCGCATTTCATGTTCACCGGCCAGACGCCGCCGGTTTGCGGGCTGGAGTTCATACCGCCGTCCCCGCCGTTCATCTCGATTGCACCGCCCCGGGCAGGTTCGAAGTCCCACGGCTCCCACGGGTATGCCGCTTCCTGCCGTTGTCTCATCCGCTCTCTATCGTCCGGGCCGGCGGCGCCGAGGTCCCAGAAAATGGGCGCCTTGCCGGCATGGACAAGAAACTCCATGGTCATGTCCATCTCGTAGGTATTCGATACATCGATATCGTTTCCTTGGGAATCTTTGTACTTCATGAACACGTTGTGAGCCGCGACAGCCCGACGACCGCCGGGGAGCTTCCCCGCGGCAGGCCACGTGTAGGAGTACTCCTTGGTCGTCAATTCTGCCCCCGCCCGATAGGCCATCCCGTCGCCGTCTCCTTTGAGCACCGAAGTAAACCCCGCGGCGAGCACCGTCGCTTTGGCGAGAAAGAGACAGATGTCCTCGCCCAACAATTCATAGCCCAGGGCGCCGACGATCCGGCCGTCTATTTTCAGCAGGTCGGCAATCACGATCTTGTCCATGATCTTTACGCCCACTTTCTCCGCGTGCCGTCTTGCGGGCATGGCTGTGGTGGGAGTGCCTACGGGTATGATGGTGAACGGCGAATACCCTTTGAAGTAGGGAGCCCCATCGGGGTTCTCGATAGGGAAGTTCGCCCCCCAGGAGCGAAGGTCCTCATAGGTTGACAAGGAGTCGCGAAAAACGGCCTCGGTCCATTCGCGGTTGTTAACGTACTCTCCTTTCACCGTGACCGCGTCCATGCAGGCGTCCAGATCTGTGCCCCACTCTTTGTTGTAGACCAGGTATCCCAGCGATGCCATGGGGCTTGCGCCCGCGTTCCCGGAGTAGCCTTTATCGACCATGATGACGTCGACGCCTTCTTCCCTGGCCTTTATGGCGGCAAAACAGCCTGCTATCCCCCCGCCTATGACCAATACATCGGTTTCGTAGACCCGCTCGGTTGTCATAGTGAAACCTCCCTTCAGTTTTTCGCCTCGCGATGGATGGAAAATTATAGCATGCTGCGACAAGGGCCGCTCGATATTCGCCCATGGAATGCACGCTGTAGCAGAAAGAAGGCGACTAGGGCGCCGGGAAGGAGCGCAAAGGAGGCTATCGCCAGCGGCAGGAGCCGATCGATCCCTCCCTGCACTCCTCTCCGTTTATCCACGTGGCACCGGAAAGGTCGGCGCCTGCCAGATCGGCGCCGCTTACCTCGGCGCTGGTCAGATTGGCGCCGCGCAGGTTCGCGTTTGAGAGATTTGCTTCTCCGAGCCGCGAGTATGCGAGGTTTGCGTAGGAAAGGTCGGACGCGGCAAGGTTAGCGCCGGTAAGGTCGGCCGAAGCGAGGTTGGCGCCGAAAAGATTTGCCCGTTCGAAAGCAGCGCCGCGAAGATCCGCATGGGAGAGAAGGAATCCCGTGAGGTTCGCGTCCTTGAGATCGCACTTCGCGCAATCCCTGTGTCCTGATTGGATTCTCGCAAGGTCTGTCGCATCCAGGGAATGGCAGAACCCGATGAGACAGTGGAGCAGGAAAAGCAGACAGGGCAGAGTGATCAGAATAGGTCGAGCGGTAGGGATAGGGAAGCGTCTTTGATGCATGCGGGTTTTGTGTGCCTCTCAGATACTTCTTAAGACCGCCGAACCCCATTTTCAATGCTGCCCGGGCTCGATTTCTTCGGCTCGCCATAACGACATTCTTCTACCCTCTGGCGTACTTCATGCCGATCCGTATTCCGATGCCGATCTCTCTTCCGCTGTTGCATCAACCCATTAATATCGGTCGAAGCTCACGATGTCCTTAAAAGCCTTCCGGGGTCTCGGTTCGGGAGATTCGTTCGGATAACCGAGGGGCATCACCGTCACGACCCGCATGCGGGGCGGAATATCAAGGAGCTTCTTGACGTCGCTCTCGTTGAAGGTGCCGAGCCAGCATGTTCCCAGTCCCTGTTCCCACGCCTCGAGCATCATCATGGCGCAGGCGATCGACAGATCGACGGTATGAGTCGGCTGGCCGCACGTCATCATTGCTTTGCCTTCCGTCGCGCAGGCCACGATGATCGCGGGCGCCTGTTCTACCCACCGCTGACCGTACGTCGCGTCCGCCAGCTTCGCTCTGGTCTCCGCGTCCCTCACTGCGATAAACCTCCATTCCTGCCGGTTGCTCGCGGACGGGGCAAGCCGCCCTGCCTCGAGCACTTTTCTCAGCTTTTCTTCCTCGATTGTCGTATTTTTGTAAGCCCTGATGCTTCTTCTCCCGCTTATCGCCTCAAAGACGTCCATGGTTGCCTCCTTAAGTCGCTCACGCTAAAGGCTCACGACCATCCAGCCCGCCTTTTCAAGTTTGCCAACCGGCATCTCGGCAAGAACCCGCGGCTTTTCGGCGGGGGTCGCCCCCTGAGTCTTCTTTCTGCTTCAGTTCGTCGGGCACTTCAAAGCGAAAAGCCGATTCCTCCGAAAGACTTCCACGCTTCCTGCAACCTTCTGTTTCTGTCGCTTCCGAATTTCAGCTCCGCTTTGTGCCGGTTGATTCTGCCGGGCAGATCGAGGCTGAAGCCGTCAGAGGATGCGCCGCTTCTGCGTATTCTCGATCCTGGAGAAGCCCATCGGCTGTTGAGCCTCCTTATGCTGCCTCTTTGCGGCCGACTTGTCCACTTTTGCCTCGCTTTGGTTTTTCGGGTCTTTTGGGTCTCCGGCGGGATGCTGCACCGATCTTGTCGATGTCATACAGAGGCTGCCTTACTATCATTGTAGATGGACCGCCCGGTCCTGTCAATGACGGGGAAGGGCCGGCGGACCCTGACGCTGTTCGATGCGGGGTCCGCCGGCGCCTTTCTTGCGCCAAGGCCAAAAAAAGTTGTTTAATCCTTTTAAAAAGATTAGAAGTGAAAAGGATGACTTTGCTCGCTTGAGCGGTTAGGGAACGAGAGGCAGAGACGAGCCGGGGAGGTTGAGATGGATGTCGCAATGCTGTCGCGCTTGCAGTTCGCGGTTGCCACCTACTTTCACTTTCTTTTTGTGCCCCTCACGTTGGGACTCTCCATCTTGCTTGCCATAATGGAGACGCGATACGTGAGGACGGGCAAAGAGGAATATAAGGCCATGACGAAGTTTTGGGGCCGTCTCTTTCTCATCAATTTCGTCGTCGGCCTTGCCACCGGCATCACGCTCGAATTTCAGTTCGGTACAAACTGGTCTCGCTACTCGCGTTACGTGGGGGATATTTTCGGACCCCTCCTCGCCATCGAGGCCACGGTCGCGTTTTTTCTCGAGTCCACCTTTATAGCCGTCTGGGCCTTCGGCTGGGAACGTCTTTCGCGAAGGGCTCATGCAGTCGCGATCTGGCTCGTGGCGATTGCATCCAACCTTTCGGCGGTCTGGATTCTGATTGCGAATGCATGGATGCAGCACCCCGTAGGCTACGTGATGCGCGGGGGAAGGCCCGTCCTGTCAGACCTCGTTGCCGTGGTCACTCAGGGCTATGCCCTCCTCACTATCGCCCACACCCTTTCCGCCGCTTACGCTGTCACGGGCTTCTTCGTCATGGGCGTGAGCGCCTACCATCTCCTGCGAAAGCAGTTTCTGAACATCTTTAGCCCGTCCTTTCGCACGGGCCTTTCCATGGCGATCATCTTTAGCTTTCTCGTGGTCGTGCAAGGCCATTTTTACGGAACGTTCCTGCCCCACGTGCAGCCCGCCAAGCTTGCCGCCCTGGAATCGCACTGGGAGACCCGCGACCATGCGCCGATGTACCTTTTTGCGCTTCCGGACCAGGCAAAAGCGGAAAACCGCATCGCAATCGGTCCGCTGCCGTCTGCCCTCAGCCTGCTCGCTTTTCATTCCGCGGGGGCGACAGTCACCGGCCTCCGGGATATACCGCCCCGGGACCGGCCTTTTGTTCCTGCTATCTTTTTCTCCTTCCGGTTGATGACCGGTCTGGGCGTCGTGCTGCTCCTTCTCCTCATCGTTGCATGGCTGCGGCGACGACGCATCGAATCGAGCCGATCCCTCCTGCGGTTGTTTCCCTACCTTATTCCTCTTCCCTACATCGCGTGCGGTCTTGGATGGACCGTTGCTGAAATGGGCAGGCAGCCGTGGATCGTCTACGGCCTCATGAGAACCTCGGCCGCTGTCTCGCCCGTGGCGGGCGTCCAGGTGGCTGTCTCGCTTGCGGCCTTTCTGGTAATCTACCTGCTGATCGGCATCGTCGCTTTCCGGCTCATCGCGCGCTCGGCAGCGCGAGGGCCCGTGACGGCCGACGGATACGAGTCGTAGAGGAGGCGTCGACATGCTCGAAACGATATGGTTTCTTCTTTGGGGCATACTCTGGGCCGTCTATTTCATGCTCGGCGGTTTCGACCTCGGCGCGGGCGTTCTCGCCCCCGTTTTGGCGAAGACAGACGGTGAAAAAGAAAAGCTGCTGGGCGCCATCGGCCCGTTCTGGGACGGCAACGAGGTGTGGCTGATCACCGCCGGGGGCGTGACCTTTGCCGCCTTCCCGGCTGCCTATGCCGTCCTTTTCAGCGCCCTCTACACGCCTCTGATGCTCGTTCTTTTTGCCCTGATTATCCGGGCCGTTTCCATAGAGTTCAGGGACAAGCGGGATGGCGCCGGGTGGCGACGGCTGTGCGACGCAGGCGTCTTCATCGGCAGTTTCCTCCCGAGCCTGCTTTTCGGCGTTGCCTTTGCCAACATATTCAAGGGAATACCTATCGATGCCGACGGGGTCTATGAGGGAAGTCTGCTGACGCTGCTCAATCCCTACGGCCTTGCCGGAGGTCTCTTCTTCCTTGCCCTGTTCACGCTGCACGGAGCAGGGTGGATGGCGATACGGGGGGATGGAGCAGTTGCCGAGCGGGCGCGGAGGGCAGCGCGGCTGCTGTGGCCCATCGCGACGCTTCTTGCGGTGGTTTTTCTTCTGGCGAGTGCGATCTCCACGCGGCTCTGGGACAAGTACTTTGTATTCCCGGCGCTGCTCGTCGTGCCGCTTCTTGCGGTGGTTGCGATCCTGTCGATGCGGTTTTTCATGCGGAAGGGAAGGTGGTCCGCTTCATTCCTCGCGTCCCTCGGCACGATCCTCTTCGCGGTGCTCTTCGGCGTGATCGGTCTCTATCCGGATCTGCTTCCGTCGACCCTCGATAGCGCCGCGAGCATCTCGATCTATAACGGGGCATCGAGCCATCCGGCTCTGGCGATCATGCTGGTCGTGGCGCTTATCTTTGTGCCGATCGTGATCATCTACCAGGGGTGGGTCTACAGGGTCTTCCTCTCGTCTTCCAAATAGGGAGGCGAGAGCGGGGAAGACCCTCCCTTTAGCCCAGGAGCTTTCGCGCTTCGGCGAGGGCCCTGTCGTAATCCGGCGGGTTGGCAATATCCGGAACCAGCTCGACGTATCTGACGACATCGGCTGCATCGACGACAAAGATGGAGCGGGCCAAAAGGCGCAGCTCCTTGATGAGCACGCCGTACGCCATGCCGAAGGAAGCGTCCCGGTGATCTGAGAGGGTCGTGATCTTGTCGATGCCCGCGGCCGTGCAGAAACGGGCGATGGCAAAGGGCAGGTCCATGCTGATATTGAGCACCGATGCCTGCTCCGGTAATGCCGCGGCCCGTTCGTTGAACGTTCTCGCCTGAAGATCGCATACGGGAGTATCGAGGGAAGGGGTTACGCTGATGATCTTCACTTTCCCCTTGAAATCGGAGAGGCAGACCTCTTTCAGGTCCTTATCCAGGACGACAAACCCAGGCGCCTCGCTGCCCGCCTGCGCCAGTTTCCCCAGCAGGGTAAGCGGTTTTCCCGCAAAGGTTATCTCTCCTTTTCGTTCCATGGAACCTCCCTTCTTGCGCGCTTTTCCTTAGTATTGTCGTCGCTTCGGGAGTTGTCAAGCAACGGAGGGGAGGAACGATTCCGCAAGCGCAACATCCCCGGGCGTCAGGGAAGGGCGCCCGGGGATGCAAAGGAGGTGAATGAACTTAAGCGGAGCGTTTCATAAGCGCCGCGGACACGCCTTGAACCGTTTCCTCACGGCCGCAAGGCCAAGGAGGCCGGGAGCAAACAGGAGAGAAGCGGCCGGCAGGGGCACGGGGGTATAGTCGTAGGTGATGGAGGCATTCAGGCCGGCATAGGTCGCTTCGGACATTGTGCCGGGGCTGTTGACGCTAAAACTGATGAATGTGCCGGTTTCGGTTGAGACAAAAAGCGATGTGGTTCCCGTGCCGGTCAGCAGCGCAAGGAGGCCGGCGTCGGTGTAGGAGGCGGAGCCGGTCGCCGTGGTAGAGTAAGGTCCGGCCGTTACGGGGACTCCCGTTGTTATCGGGCTGCTCCACGCGAAATAGGAACCGTTGATGTTGTGACCGTTCGCCGCCGGCAGCAACGATACATCGGAAATCAGGGACCCGTTCGAGATAAAGCCGCCGCTGTCGGCGACGCTGAGCGACAACGTGACGTAATAGGCCCTGAAGGAAGCAGTGCCGGAGTTGCCCGAGGTGAGGAACGTGAACGAGGTGTCAGCCGTGGCCGTGAGAGAAAGATCTACTTCCGTCAGTTTCCCGAGAGACGGATCGAACTGGAGAAAGGAGAGGGGGATGTCGCGCCAATCCGTCAATTGGCTCGGGATGGCTGCGTCAAAGGTGATGCTGTCGGCGGAAGCTGACGATATGAGCGCCGGGGCGCCAAAGCCTACGCACAGCGCCAGTAGAACCGCTGCCATTTTCGTCCTCATGGTTGCCCTCCATAGTTGGCGTCTGGCAGCCCGGCTGTCTGGCGTGAGACCCGTAGGCTTTCCGTCCCACCCTCGCGGATGGTTTGGCCTTATCAGCAAAACTATTGTAATACAATGTTGAGATACTTGTCAAGCTAAATATTTATTACTATCTTACATTTCTATAATAAAAGTCTTACCTATAGGGAAGTTCGGTATTCGGCCCCCGTGTTCGTCTCTTTTCAACCAGCCTTCGTTACTCGTAAGACAAAGCCTCTCTGACGCTCAGACGGCTTGCCCTCACTGCCGGGTAAAGACTGGCAAGGACGGCGCCGGCAAGCATGAGGCCTGTCCACGAAACAAAAGCCAAAGGGGGAATGGAGAGGGGCAGGGGAGTTCGAAACGCCATGTTGCCTAACAAATGTCCCAGGAAAGCAGAAGTCGGTAGGGACAGGACAAAAGCGAAGGCAAGGCTCAGAATCGCGACAACCAGCGCTTCCGTAACCGCCAGGCGGCGTATGGAACCCGGCGTTGCCCCCATGGCCCTCATGACGCCCAACTCGCGGGTGCGTTCGAGGAGGTTCATGCTCATGGTCGACATGAGGCCCAGCGTTCCGACCAAGGCCGTCAATAAGGCAGGGCGCTTACAAGCACCGCCATGTGCTCCGCGATGGCGTTTCTCAGCAGGGAAACAGGCACGGTCGTGTTGACGGAAGCGCCCGCCGCCTCCAGAATCTTGTCGATTTCGCGGGTCTTCAGCAAGGCCCGCCCGGCGTCGCGATCCGAGAGGGAGACGAGGACGGCATCGGTCATCTCTTCGGTGCGCATCAAGCGGTTGTACGACACGAGGGACACATAGGCCGTCGCCGGCGACCCGATGTCTTCCACAAACCCCGCAATGCGCCACGTGGAAGGGCGATGGTCGACGGAAAGAGCTATCCGGTCGCCCACCCTGAGATAAGGCGCCTGGGCCAAAGCCATATGGTTGAGCACCACGTCGTCCGTGCCGTCCCTGTTGAGCCATCGCCCCTGTAGGACAGGGAAGTCGACGAGCTTCGTCGAGGGCGGCAAGCCGAGCATTACGAAGCTCCCGTGCCCCTTGTCGGGATCGGACGCGGTTTGTCCGGTAATGAACAAAAGCCTTGCGACTGTCCGGTAAGGCATGGACGCGAGCGGTGAAAACCGGGCGCCCAAATAAGCGAACGGGAGAGAGATGAAAGATCCGCACGAGCCGACGAAGACGAAAGCCAAAGACCGCCGTACTGAAAAGACGCGGAAAGCTTTGCACCACGCGCTGATTTCGTTGATGGCAAAAAAGGAATACCGGTCGATAACCACCCGGGAGATCATTGACGAAGCCAACGTCGGCCGGTCTACCTTCTACACCCATTTTGACGATAAGGACGACCTGCTGATCTCCGGATTGCACGACCTGAGGGACACGCTTGAAGACGCGAGAGAGCGGACCGCCGGTCCTTCAGAGAAAACCTACGAGGACATCATCGCCTTCAGCGGCGCCATGTTCGAGCACGCCTATGCCTTCCGCGAGGTCTACAAAGTCCTGGTGCAGTCGCAGGCCGGGGGACTGGCGCTGCAATACTTTCCCCCCATGATCGCCGGGCTGATCAGGAAGAAGGTCGGGCCGGAATTTCGCAGGCTGCCAGAGAAAAGTCCGGCTATTCCTCTCGATCTCTTTGTTCATTTCATCGCCTCTGCCTTTTCCTCCGTCATGTCCTGGTGGCTCGATTCGGAGAAGCCGCTGCCGCCGTCGGAGATCGACGCAATCTTTCGCGCCCTCGTCGTACCCACCTTGGCTGCACGCTTCGGCTAAGCCCGTGCGAACCGCGGCCTTCCTTTTGCGGCTTTTCGGCTCTCGTGTTGCAAAATGTCGGAAGGACAATGATGTTCCGCGGGTCGCTTTTATCGATCCCGCAGCAACCCTTGAATTTCTGTTCGCCAACAGGTAATTTCACTCCTGCTTCTGTTCATCCAGCACCTTCCTGATGGTCTTTGCAATTTCCCTACGTGTCAGCGGCTTCATCACAAATCCCTTTATCCCCTCAGTCTGCGCGGACTTCGCGTCCACGATATGGCTGAAACCCGTCGCCAATATGATGGGAAGATCGGGGCGGATGGAGAGCATCTCCCTGGCAACCTCTACCCCCGTCATATCCGGCATCGTCTGATCGGTAATGACAAGATCGATGCGCGATGGGTCCTGCTTGAACAGGGCGAGGGCCTCCCCGCTGCTCGTCCGGCATATCACCTCATAGCCAAGTTCCGCGAGAATTTCTTCTCCCATTTCGACCAGGGCCTCCTCGTCGTCAACAAAGAGGATCGTTTCGTCCCCTGTTGAGATGGCCTCCTGGCCGGCCACCGGCCAGTTCGCCGGCTCCTGTTCCACTTTCGGGAAATAAACGGAAAATGTCGACCCCTTGCCCGGCATACTCTCCACCTTGATGTACCCATGGCATTGCGTGACGATCCCCATGACAACGGAGAGCCCCAATCCGGTTCCTTCACCCTGTCCTTTTGTCGTAAAAAATGGGTCGAATATCCGGTCCATGACTTCGGCCGGGATCCCCGTTCCGGTGTCGCGCACGACGAGCCTCATATAGAGCCCGGGCTCCATGCCGTCGGCGTTCCCATTGTGTGTGGAGACGCTGAAATCACTCAGCTCTATATCCAGGGTCCCTCCCTTCTCCCGCATGGCAAAGGCCGCGTTCGTCGCAAGGTTCATCACCACCTGCTGGATCTCGACGGGCGTGCCGAGGATGACGCCTGATTCCCTGATCACATTGATGCGCAGGTCGATGGTACTCGGTATCGATGACCGGAGCAACTGGCCGGTCTCCTTGACGATAGCGCTCAGGCGGAGGGGCTTCTTCTCCCCCTCGGTCCGGCGGCTGAACGTCAACATCTGCCTGACCAGTTCCCTGCCGCGCATGCTCGCCTCCAGCACCCTCCTTGTATGATGTCGCTCCCTGCTCTCTTTGGGCAGATGGTCATGCACGAGCTCCGTGAATCCGATGATGGCGGCGAGGAGGTTGTTGAAATCATGGGCGATCCCGCCGCTCAACGTACCCAGCGCCTCAAGCTTTTGCGCCTGGCGCAACTGTTGCTCTGTGTTCTTCTGTTCCGTGATGTTGTTGTTGGTTTCCAGAATGCCTACCGGTGTCCCGTTGTCCGTCTGGACGGTCCAGCGGCTGGCAACCGTGACAAGACTGCCGTCGCGTGCCGTTTGAACGAGCTCTCCCTCCCACCGTCCCTTCGTGTAGGCTTCGGCCTCTATCGTTTCGACGGGTTTCGGGAACTTTGTTTTCAGAAGGTCCTGGGATATCCTTCCGAGGGCCTCATCCCTGCTCCATCCGTACATCTCCTGCGCGCCCTTGTTCCAATAGGTAATGCGGGATTCGGCGTTACGGACAAAAATCGCATCGTGGGTAAGTTCAAGGAGATTAGCCTGACGAAACACCTCGGCTGTCCTCTCCTTGACCCGTTGCTCCAATTCGTCGCGCGACCTGCGAAGGGCGTCCTCCATCCGCTTGCGATCACTGATCTCTTGGGACAATTCGGTGGTGCGTTCGGCAACCCTCTCTTCCAGATGGTCCCGGGTCTTCTCCAATGCCTCCTGGGCTCGCATTTGATCGGTCAGGTCGGTGGCCACTATGCAGAAGGCTTCCACTTCGTTGAGCATGAGTGGACGGACCGAAAGGGAGACGGGTACTTTGCCCCCGTCATCCGTTTTGAGAAAGAATTCTGCCCTACAGCCCTTTATTCCACACGCATGCAGCATCGATTCGAAGGATTGCCCGTCTCGCGATGTGACGAAATCGTTAAAGGGCACTCCCAGCAGATTGTTGAGGGACCTCCCGATCATTTCCGAGAGACGGCTGTTGCAGTAAAGGATCGTGCCGTCGGTCGTCACGGTGAGGGCGCCCTCGGACATCGTTTCCATAAGGGTGCGGTAAGGTTGCTCAGCACCCTGGAGGGTGAAGATCTGCTGTCCTTCGGCTCCCTGGACGACAAGGGCATCGACCTCGTTGTTCGTGATCGCCCGGAGGGTCTCTTCGGCCTCCTCGAGGCGTGATCGCAATGCCTCCACTTCGGCCGCAAGCTGCCGGTTCGTCTTGCCGTTCTCCATGGCTACTTCCTTTCAGGATCGGGCTTAACCTCATCTTTGGGCTTGAGATCGAGACCCACGAGGATACGGTCCACGTCCCGCATGTTTCCGATGAACTTGCGAAGGGGCGGCGGAAGCTTCTTCACGAGCGTGGGGGCCGCGATAACCTGCGCGCCTTTGGCGAGGTCGGGCTGCTGGTAGATGTCTATCACCTCCAGCTCATAGCGGCCCGCAAGGTGTTCCTCGCAGATTCTTTTGATATTCATCATGGCTTCCGTTGACTTCGGGGTGGCGCCGGTGATGTAAAGACGCAGAACGTACTTCTTGTCTTTTGAGCCCTTTATCGCCTCCTCAAAGACTTCCACCTGGTCCCGGACTTTCTTTGTCATGCCTTCCTCCTCTCGGCCTGAACGGCAGATCGAAGGTCGAGACCGACGAGCACCCGCTCGGCATTGGAGAGGTCCCCTATGATCTTTCTGACCGGCTCCGGGAGCTTCCTGACGAGCGTCGGGATGGCGAGGATCTGGTCGCCCTTTGCAAGCTGAGGATTTTCGAGAAGGTCTACTATCTCGATCCTATAATAGCCCTTCATGTGTTCCTCGCAGATCCGTTTCAGGTTTGCAAAGGCGGCAAGCGATTTCGGGGTCTGTCCCGCAACGTAAAGCCTGAGTTCCCAGAGATCGCTCTTCTCTTTTGCCTCTTCCGTCGCCTTACTCTTCTTCGTCGCCATACTCAAACCTCCCTTCTGCCCCTTCGGGGCGCCGGTTCACCGGTACAATGCGCTCCATGCAGTCGAGTTTTGATTTCTCTTATGCGACCCCTCTTACGGCCCGGCGTCGCCCGCCTGATGCGGGCTCATGAAGCCCGAGCCATGCAAGGGTCCGGCAGCGGTCCGAAAGATCGCCAATCGTGCGTCTCGGCGGTTCCGGGCCCATCTTGACGAGTGTCGGCACGGCGACAATGTTGTCGGCCGTGGCCCGCTCCGGATGTGCGAGCAGGTCGATCACCTCGAGATCGTACGGGCCCTCCACGCAGTCGTCGCAGATCGCCTTGAGGTTGCGCAGTGCGGCCATGGATTTCGTCGTCCTGTCGGTCACGTAGAGCCGCAGGACCCACTCTTTCGTTTTTTTCTTACCCACGATTTGGCTCCCTTTTTTGTCCGGCTGCACACCGGCTTTACGCCTAGACCTATAAGGATGCGCCCGATCCGCCCCTTCTTATTCTCAGAATAGTCCCGCCGGGTTCCGCGGTTACTCACGCGTGTCGGCCCGGCGGCGCGCCGCCATTTCTTCGCGCTGGATGGCGAGCGCCTTGTCCCGGTTCTTTTGCTGCTGGGCGATCTTCTTTATCTCTTCCGCGTCTGCCTCCATCCCCGCACGCAGCGCCGCGATTTGCGCCTCGGCGATAAGCCGCTCGCGCTCGATCTTCCGGCGCTTCCGCTCAAGCTCGTCGGCGGCTTGCGCCTGCGCCATTCTTTCTCTTGCCTCCTGGGCGGCCCTGGCCGAGCCGGTCAGCACGCCCGAGGGACCGAGGTAGACGTCCTCCAGAGCAATCCCATGGTCGGTGAGGAGGAATTCACGGATCTGGTTGGAGTGCGCCATCCCCCTCGACTTGAGGATCATGATCCCCCTATTGCGCTCGCCGTCGCTCTCCATGTCACGGAGGACCATCCAGGTATCCATGAGCGACGAGATGCCCACCTCCGACTGTTCGAGGCTATCGCCTCCCGAGGTGAGGCTTGTGAAGAGCGCCGTGATCTGCTCGTCTTTCAGGAAATCGATGAGGCGGGTCAGCATGGAGCGCACCTCGGCTTGCCGTCCCACGCTGATAAGGTTGGTGATGGGATCGGCGATGACGACGACGGGTTTGAATTCCTCGACCGCCCGGTGGATCGTTGCCAGGTGGGTTTCGAGGCCGAACAGGGTGGGGCGGGATGCCACGAACCGCAAGAGGCCCTTGTCGATGCAGGGCTGGAGGCGGATGCCGATCGACCCCATGTTGCGGACGATCTGGCTTTCCGATTCCTCGAAGGCGAAGTAGAGGCAGCGCTCACCCCGCTCGCAGACCGATTGTGCGAAGGTGGCCGCGATGCTCGATTTACCCGTGCCGGCCGTCCCCGAGATGAGTACGGTGCTGCCGCGAAAATATCCCTTGCCCGCCAGCATGGCGTCGAGCCGGGGGATGCCGGTGGGGATGCGGTCTTTCGATGCGAGGTGCTTCAACCCCAGGGAGGTGACGGGCAGCACGCTGATGCCCCGGTCCCCGATAAGAAAGGGGTATTCGTTCGTGCCGTGGGCACTACCCCTGTATTTGACAACCCGAAGGCGTCTCGTCGAGACCTGTTCGGTGATGCGATGGTCGAGGAGGATCACGCAGTCGGCGACATACTCTTCGAGACCGTGGCGCGTAAGCGCGTCCGTTCCCCGCTCTCCGGTGATGACCGTTGTCACCCCCTTGTGCTTGAGCCAACGAAAGAGCCTGCGCAGCTCCGCCCTGAGGATGGCCTCGTTCGGCAAGCCTGCGAAGAGCGCCTCTATGGTGTCGAGGACGACGCGCTTCGCGCCGATGGAATCGATCGCGTAGCCCAGGCGGACGAAGAGGCCGTCGAGGTCGTACTCGCCCGTCTCCTCGATCTCCGAGCGCTCGACGTAGACGTAATCGAGGGAGATCCGCTTTTCGTCAGATAACTTCTTGAGGTCGAAGCCCAAGGACCGGACATTTTTCGTCAGTTCCTCACCCGTCTCCTCGAAGGCCATGAAGACGCCGGGCTCGTTGTAGTCGGCGGCGCCGTGGACGAGGAACTCCATGGCCAAAAGCGTCTTGCCGGAGCCTGCTGCCCCGGCGACGAGGGTTGGTCTTCCCTTAGGCAGACCGCCGCCCGTGATCTCATCGAGACCTTTGATGCCCGTCGGTGCTTTCTCGAAAATGCTGGACTCAACCGCTGCCTGCTTCTTTGCCATGGCCCGTTGCTCCTCCCGTGTCTTCCAAGTGTGATTATATGATGATCTGTGAATCCGTGCTTTCAATCAGTGACGGGCGCCGGGATACTGGTATGAAAACACCGGGGAAAGCCCAGGTTCCGAAAAGCTTTCCATCAGTTCCGTCCAGTAAATAATATTACAACAGTGGGGGGGGGGAATCAACAGTCCTATCTGGCGGCCTCACGCGGATGTCGGTTGATGGTCCGGCCTTGTATAACCCGATAAACGTGACTCACGATGCCAAGAATATCCGATCCCCTGCGATAGGGGCGCTTTGGGGATATCCCCCAAAGTATTCCCAAAGAAAGACGCGCTTTTCCGAATTCTTTACCCCTCTACTCCCGTCATGCTGTGCTGCACGGAAAAAAGACTTGCGCCTCTGGCGCGGAACAACACAATGCCGCCCGGGTTGCATCGCATTTCGTTCATCCTAAAACATTTTTCTGCAGCGGTCTTTCGCTCACGGCCTTCCCTTCGAAGAGCGCCGCGAGCCACAGGACCCCGGCGAATAGATAAGTGCCCAAAGCCGTTGCCCACAGAAACCAGTTGAGACGGCCTGCTACGGCGAAAGCCAGGACGAGATAGGCAAAATCCCGGTTGGTGAACAGGGTCGCCATGAGCCGGATTATCCGTGGCGCCCTTTCAAGCTCTTCGGCTGTCTTCTTAAGAATATAGAGGTAGACAACGAGCGCGCACAATCCGAACCCCGCAAGGAGGAGCGCCAGCGCGAAGAGATACCCCTCGTTCTCGGTCTCACGATAAAGACCGACGGCCACTCCTACGAAGATTGCAACGTGGACCACGTTGTCCACGGTATAGTCGAGAGATTGCCCAAAAGAAGATTCCTGAAGCTTCAGCCGCGCCACCTCGCCGTCCGCCCCGTCCATGATGACGCAAAGAAGAAAGAACAACGCTCCGAAAAGATGCTGCCAGTATGCGGTGAAGCAAAACAAGAATGCGCCCGCCAATCCTATTGCGCCGTTGATGAGGGTAATGTGGTTGGCAGTGAGAGGGGTACGGACAATCCTCTTGCTCGCGAAGCGCGAGACGTGCCGGTTGACGTGGCGGGACAGGAAGCTGTCGTCCGACTTGGCGTGTGAGGCGAGAGAAGCGAACAATTTGGCTTCACAGGTCTTTGCGTCCTGCCCATCGTCACCGACGGCGCAGGGAAGACCGGTAGGCCCTCTCAGTCGTTTGACGCTCGACAAGGCCGACGGCGCGGACGAAGTCTCAACCCAGAGCGTGGAGAGCAAAGGAATGAGATCATCGGCATCCGAGATATAGAAGCCGTCCGCCGTCTCCTTATTTTCTCCGGTCCGGCAGAACAGCCCCTCTTCTAAAGGGTTTGGCAGCAGGGACTGGTCGACCACATGATTCGCTTTCATTACCAGGACCTTCGTATCCGCGGTGAACCTAAATTCCCCTACCGTCCGCTCCACCTCGGCAACGTCCTCTATCCGGAGGAATGCCTCGGGAGCAACGAGATCCGAGACTGCCGGACGCACCAGCTCGACGCTGCCTACGAGGCGGACAGATTCGATTCCTGCTCTCCGGGTCAGCATCACCAGTCTGCGCACAGCGGGAATGCCGTATATTGGCGTCAGACCCTCCTCGCCCAGGACGAGGATGATGCAGGCTGACACAGCGCTCTTCGCCGAACACGATGCCAACGGCAGAGGATTGGATCGAATTGTCCTGCGCCGAAGCCGTGCGATTAACCAGAGTTGCTCGGCGTCTGCGACGAGGGAGATGAAGAAGGTCCGCCGGAAAAGAAGCAGTATTGCCCGACCTGCCTGGCCTTTCGCAAGAGCCGCGGCCGCATCGTCCACTGCAATACCCGCGTGCATCAGCACGCTGCCGTCGCGATAACAGGAAATCGTGCAGGCCGTGCAGGGGTCGCGCTGATCAGCGATGCGGTCGAGGTCGAAGATAGAGCCCATCGGCTGAGGCCATGCCTCGCAGCGCCAGATGTCCAGGTTCCAGTCAAGGCAGAAGTACTTATGACCGCCGACGCAGGGGAAGCGCTCTTCTTCACCGCGCACGCGCCGCTCCATCTCTTCGACGCCCGCCCTGGGATTGACGACAGGCAGTCTTCGCTTCAATGTCTTGATCGCTTCGAAGACTGCTATTAGCCCGGCATCATCATAGTCGGTCAAGGGAGATTCGGCGCCGAACGCAAGCGGGGAGGGCCCCTCCTTTCGCCGCGCATACGAGAAGTTGACGCCCTCGAAGCCCAGGCCAAGAAGCAAAGAGGGCAGGCGTTCGAAGTCCACAAGGCGGTTCACCGCCACAGAGGCCAGAGTTGTAATGCCGAACCGGCGAGCTCCGGAGACGCCTTCACGAATCCGCGTCCCGAGGCCAGGCAGTCCTCGGTTGCGTTCGTGTTCATCCAGAGAGTGGCTGTCTATTGAGACGAAAAGGAGGCCGAGCTCTGCCTTGGCCATAGATTCGACATGCTGCGGCAGAAGCCAGCCGTTGGTGATGAGGCCCACCTGCATGCCCGCGGACCGGGCCTCCGAGGTGAGGACCTCAATGTCGGGGTGAAGAAGGGGCTCTCCCCCTTGGAAGGTCAGATGTCGTATGCCGCGACGGTACATGATGGGAAGCGCATCCGCAAATCTTTTCGCGTCGATCCGTGCCGGCCGGCGATCGTGCGTTTTGTCTCGCGCGAAGGAGCAGAAAGGACAACTCGCGTTGCAGGCATCCGTAACCGATACATCGCATACGGCGGGCATAAAGGAGCGATCACGAAGAGCGTTTGCGCTGGGCGGGGCGGTCGCCGGGGTTAGTGAAGTCATAATTTGCCACAGGCATAAAATTAAATGCCGATCATTGTCGATCACATGCCCTATTTCGCAAGATCACCTTATTCGTTTGTAGGTATGAATGCTGAAATTGTCAATACGGCGTCGATGATCGCTTCAGGGGAATCATTGCGTCTCAAAAAGACCGCCGGTATCGGAATGGTTGTGATCCACTGAGAAAAGGGCCAAAGCCGCGCAGAAAATAGCATCCTTCGCTAAGAATCGAGTCTTCCTAACGGCAATAAACGCGGCAATCCTTCAGGCGCGCGATCGGATAGGGACGGCGATCAGGGCGCTTTCGCTCATAACACCGAATAGCCTCCTTCAACGCAGCCGGCCTACGCTTGAAGAAGCGTTGCCTAATCATTATATTCGGCATGTATGTCACGTAAATTGACCCCCTCTGAGATGGTCCTCGGCGGATTCAAGTTTTTGAGATATTTGCTCAGAGGGGGACTCCTCAACATCAATATCGAGGTGACCAAAAGATGCAACGCCCGCTGCGACTTCTGCGACTACTGGAGAGAAAAGTCGCCTCCGGAGTTGGAAGACTATGGACCGGCCGTACGAAAACTGCAGCCTCTATCGGTGACTCTCACAGGAGGCGAGCCTCTTCTTAGGAAGGATCTGCTTTCCGTGATCGCGTCCCTGAGGAGAAATTCCGGATTCCTCCACATAGCTCTTGTGACGAACGGTTCGCTCCTCACCCTGGAGAAGGGCGTCGAGCTATGGCGCGCGGGCCTCGACGAGCTGTCGATCTCCCTCGACTATCCGGACGAAAGACACGACAGGGAGCGCCGTTTGCCCGGCCTCGCGTCCCACGTTCTTTCGATTGCCCCGGCGTTGCAAACCGCAGGCGTCAATCTCCGCTTCCTCGTTGTCATAAAGAGCGGGAACTACCGAGAGCTCCCCCAAATGGTCGAGGCAGCGGCGAGCCTGGGCGTCAAAGTATCGTTCAGCACCTACAACCCTTTTAAGACCGGGAATGACGCCCATAAGGTCCGCGCAGAGGAATTGAGAGACTTGAGGAAGACCATCGGAGAAATTGCTCGGCTCAGAATTCATCTGGGCAATATCGTAGCGACTGAGTATTACTTGGAGCGGATTGCCCCGTTCTTTGAAAGGGGCGGCATACCGGGTTGCTCAGCGGGGCTGAACTGGCTCCAGGTGACCCCTGATGGGATGATAAAGCGGTGCCCTGACGAGCCGGCGACCATGCATTTCAGCAAATGGTCTCCCGGTTTGTACAATCGGACCGACTGCAGCCGGTGTTGGTACTCTTGCCGAGGGAGTGCCCAGGAGCCGTTCACCCTGAAGCGCTTTGTTTCCATGGCCCGGGAAGCCATTTGATGCCTGAAGCAGAGCGCTTCATGTTTTTAAAGACGCCGCTATCGTTCCGACAAACACCGAGGAAAACGCCGTTCGCCCGTGATTAATACGGGGCGCTTTGGGGATGTCCCCAAAGTATTCCTTTTACTTTTTCTCTACATAATTATAACGACGTCTGTTCCCCCGAGATGTTGCGCGGACGGCAGGGTGAGCGGCGACGCCCGATCTCGCGGAGGGGGGAACGGACGTCGGCATGACGGGCAAGCAGAAGGAAAAGAGAAGCAGGCCGTTTCTTTTGAACGGACGGTCCGATTGACAACGGTTCGATGCGTAACGTTATTTTATGTGCGGGCACAAAAGGGATGGCGGAGGAGGGCGTATGCTGGCGCCGGTCGGGAGCGGCGTTATCAATTTGACGAGTCCTCATGCTTTTGAGGACACGTTGCGGCGACTGGAGCAGGCGCTGGGGGAAGCGGGCATGACGATTTTTGCCCGTATCGACCAGAAGGCCGCGGCACAGACAGCCGGGATGACGATGCGCCCCATGGTGTTGGTGCTGTTCGGCAATCCAAGGGCGGGAACGCCGTTGATGCAGGCATATCCGACGCTGGCCATCGACCTGCCGCTCAAGGCGCTTGTGTGGGAAGACGCGGACGGGCAAGTGTTGGTGAGTACGAACAGCCCGGAGTATTTGCAGCAGCGGCACGCCACCAAGGAGACGCCCTTCGTCCATGTGCCGGGCCTCCTGCAAAAGGCCCTAAAGTCACACGACTCATAACGCATCATCTCCTGTCGTGATCCGCCTGCGCAAATTGAGCATCGAATGAATAAGACAAAAGAAGGAAACACGAATCGGTCGTCGGCGGCATGGTCGACGGGAAACGCGATCTCGTCCGCACGCGGTCTCAAGAGGAAGGTTGCGTGAGGCGGCCGGCGCGATTACCTAGCTAGTATAGATTGCGGGGACATTCCGTCGGCAGCGACTGGGGGGACATTCCTCGCCAGAGGTGTGTCCCCCTTCAGGGCTTGCCTGGTGTGTCTCCGATAGACGATAATGGTTGCGGGGACATTCCTCTGCTTTTGGAGGTGTGTCCCCGATCCAACTTTGGTAGACCTATGGCCGATACCCGTAAAGAAACCGACAGCCTCGGCGAAGTCGATGTTCCGGCCGACAAGCTTTGGGGCGCCCAGACGCAGCGCGCGCTCCAATACTTTAGCATCGGCGCCGACCTTATGCCCCCGGAGATGATCTTTTCGTACGCCATTCTCAAGAAGGCCGCCGCCATCGCCAATCATGACGCCGCCCGGCTCGCCGATCAGCCCTATCGGATGATAGTTCAGGCGTGCGATGAAATCGTGTCCGGCAGGCATCGCGATATGTTTCCGTTGCACGTCTGGGTGTCGGGCAGCGGCACGCAGCTCAACATGAACATGAATGAAGTGATCTCCAACCGGTGTTGCCAACTCGCCGGAACGCCCCTGGGAAGCAAAACCCCGGTTCACCCCAACGATCACGTCAACATGTCGCAGTCGACGAATGACACCTTTCCCTCTGCCATGCACATCGCCACGGCACTCAACGTGAAACAGCGGCTGACGCCGGCGGTGCAAGCGCTGCGCGACGCGATTGCCGAGAAAGCCGAGGAGTGGAGAGACATTATTAAGATCGGCAGAACGCACATGCAGGATGCAACGCCGCTGACGCTCGGTCAGGAATGGTCGGGCTACGCAGGGATGCTCGCCGACGATCTTGAACGGATCGATGGCGCCCTGCGGGGGGTCTATCAACTGGCGCTGGGGGGCACCGCGGTGGGCACGGGCATTACTGCGGCGCCGAGCTTTGCCGAGACCGCGACGGCGGAAATCGCCAGGGCCACGGGCTTGCCCTTCGTCACGGCGCCGAACAAGTTCGCCGTGCAGGGCGCCCACGACGCTCTGGTTCAGTTTTCCGGGACAATGCGCACACTGGCTGTATCGCTCTACAAAATCGCGAACGACATTCGGTTGATGTCCTGCGGCCCGCGCGCGGGCTTCGCCGAGCTGCAGGTACCGGAGAATGAGCCCGGCTCCTCCATCATGCCGGGCAAAGTGAACCCGACCCAGGTCGAAGCGCTGACAATGATTGCCGTTCAAGTGATGGCAAACGACGTGTCGGTGGGCTTCGGGGGCGCCGGCGGCAATCTTGAGATGAATGTCTATAAGCCGCTGATGATCTTCAACATTATTCATTCGATCGTCATATTGAGCGACGGCTGCGCCAACTTCCGGAAGTTCCTCATCGAGGGCGCGAAGCCGAACCTCAAAAAGATCGGCGAGTACGTGGAGCGTTCCCTTATGCTCGCGACGGCTCTTGTGCCGGTCATCGGCTACGACAAGGCCTCGAAAGTCGCGCACTACGCCATAAAGAACGACCTCACTCTGAAGGCGGCGGCGCTAAAGCTCGGCTTTATCGACGGGGCCGAGTTCGACCGCATCGTCGATCCGGCCAAGATGATCAAACCGACGGAAGCGTGAAACGAATTAACTTTTTACCGTGAGAGAATAGACTCAGGATGACAAATGGTCGTTACGCCTTCGTCGCCGTGATCAAGCCAGAAGGGAACAGCAGAGAAGAACAACGGAGAACTTTATGGGGTCTTTCACCTGAGCGCGCCCAGGGCCCGGCCGATTTGGAGCCCGAGGTCAAGGAGCTTGAAGTTTCCTTGAGCATTGGAAGAAATGGCAATTGCCAGATCGGGTTTCCTGAAATAGAGGACGTGGGCGAAAAACCCTGAAATAGCGCCGCCTTTGGTGTAAATCCAGTCCTTCGCTCCCTCGGGTTTCACGAGCTCCCAGCAATAGCCGAAGGAATAATCGATCTTCTCCCTGCTCCCGATCCATGTCGTTCCATCTTTCAGGACGACGGGTCGGGACATTTCATCGATTGTCGCCTGGCTCAGCAAGACGCCGGGTTTGAACGCGCGAGACACTTTAATGAGGTCGTTCGGCCGGGACATGAAGTCCCCCGTGCCGAAGGGCGCGACGACGCTGACGAACGCCGCATTGGCAATCTCTCCTTTTTCCACGATGTAACCCGCGGCCCGGTGCGGGACGATCTCTGCATCGCTCCCAACGCCGGTGGCCGTCATGCCGAGGGGCGCCGTGACCTGTTTGTCCACGAAATCCTTGAACGGCACGCTCGACGCCGCTTCCACAACAGCGGCGAGGAGCATGAAGTTGCTGTTGCTGTAGGCCGCTTTTGTTCCCGGCTCGAAATCGAGCGGCTGAGCGCTGAGATGGACCCTGAGGAGGTCTATCAGTTCGGCCGGTTTCCATTCCTTGGCCTGGTTTGCGGAAAATTGCTCGAAGTCGGCAAAATTCGGTATGCCTGAAGTATGTTGCAGCATGTTTCTGATAGTGATGAGGTCGCCATACGGAAATCCCGGAACGTACCGCGAAATGGCGTCGTCGAGTGAGAGTTTGCCCTGTTCTTTCAGCTTGAGGATGGCGAGAGCGGTGAAGAGCTTCGACACGGAGGCGATCCGGAAAACGCTTTCCTTGGTGACCCTGTCCTTTGTTTCGAGATTTGCGTACCCCCGGCAATAAGTGAGGGTTCGACCATTTTGGCGGACGCTCACGGACAACCCTGCCGGCCCATTGTTCGTGTAAAAGGAATTGACGATCTGCGAGACCGAACCGCTCGCCTCAGCCGACGGAATGCCCGGTTGAATGACGAGAAAACAAAGAACGGCAAAGGATATGACGGCGTATTTTTTCACTGCGTCGGCCTCCGTGCTCCCTGGATCGATACGTGCTTTGTTTATCGGCAGGAGTGACAAGCGACTCAAATCACCGCCTGCCCGTTGCGGCAGAACCTTTCACTTTGGGGACGGCGCGAAGGGAGCGTGTTTTTGTCTCCTTCTTGTCATGGAGAAACTCGAATGATACTCTCTTGTGTTCTGTCGGTTTTCTGCCGACCGGGCGCGTCTCTTGATTTGAGGAGGACGGACATGGGAAAGGGTGAGGCGACGGTGCGGGAAGCGACCGTCGCGGACCTGGACGTGATCATGAGCCATCGCCGCGGCATGTTCCACGATATGGGTTTTTGCGACGGCAAGGCGCTCGATGCCATGGAAACCGCGTCTGCACCGCTCATCAAAAGAGGTCTCGAAGATGGCACATACCGCGGCTGGCTCATGGAAATGGAGGGAAGGGTGATTTCAGGCGGCGGCCTCCTGATCCTGTCATACCCGCCCGCCCCTCACAACCCGAATCCTCGCCGGGCTTGGATTATCAACGTGTACACTGCGCCGGAGCATCGTCGTCACGGCTTCGCCAGAGCCATCGTCGAGACCATAATCGGTTGGTCACGGGGGCAGGGGTATGCGTGGGTGTCGCTTCACGCAAGCGACGCCGGCAAGGGAGTCTATGAGGCGTTGGGCTTCAAGCCGACGAATGAGATGCGCCTGGTGCTGAAAGAGCGTTGAGACCGTAAATCGAACGATGAGCATGCCGGTTGTCAGAAATTTCGTCCCTTCAGATTTGGGCGCGCTTCGCCGGATGATCCATGACGTCATAGACGCCTCGTACGCGGGAGTTTACCCTGACCGGGCCGTCCGTTTCTTTAAGACATTTCATTCCGAGGAAAGGATTTTCGACAGAAGCCGAAAAGGAGAAATCGCCATTATGGAAGCGGACGGCATAGCGGCGACGGGCGCTCTGGTGAACGGCGAAGCGCTGGGGGTCTTCGTGCGACGGGCGGACCAGGGCAAAGGCTATGGAACGGCCATCATGTGCGAGCTTGAAAGAAGGGCCGGACAAAGAGGTTGCATTGAGGTAACTCTCGATGTTTCCCTTCCTTCCAGAGGATTTTATGAATCCCTCGGATACGAAATCATCCGGGTTGCCTCCCTCGACGTCGGGGAGGGACAGCGTCTCGATTACTGGGAAGCGAGAAAGACCTTAGGCCCCTTCGTTTTGTAACGACATGGCTTGCCGGGAAACAGCCGCGACCGCGGGTTCTATCCGGGATCGAGCCAAAGGAACTTCTTACCCGCAATGATGGCGGAGCGACGCTTTGCGCGGCG
Source organism: uncultured delta proteobacterium (assembly GCA_963816715.1). Taxonomy (GTDB): domain Bacteria; phylum Desulfobacterota; class Syntrophorhabdia; order Syntrophorhabdales; family WCHB1-27; genus BOG-1155. The sequence continues at coordinate 364,293 of CAWFMJ010000027.1, read as the reverse complement.
CCCGGCCTTTCGTCGCCGCCTGTCGTCTGCGTCGGATTCCTCTGCACGGCAGGCGAGACCGGCGCCCGTCTGGTTTTCGCGACTCACTCCTGAACGACCCGCTGCCTCCACCATAAGTAGTCTTTACTATTAGTGTTTTATATATTAAGTGATATTAATACCTTATCAGATATTACTATACAGGATAGACTGTACATCTTTTCCTTGACAAACAACCTTTCCGGGGATAAAATGTATCAACGATATCGTTGAGGATGTACGATGAACGGAAGCAAAACAATGAAGACTGACGAGCCATGGCAAATACGGAAAGCGGCGACGCCGGGACGAACAGGTCGCCAATAAAAGCAGTTTGGATTGTTGACAAGGAACGAGCAAGAAGAAAGGAGACTACATGAAAAGAATGAGAACCATAAGTTTGTGCGTTGCAGCGTTGGCCGCCCTTGGGGCGGCATCGGTCGGGTACGCTCAGGAAAGCGGGTGCGTGCTGCAGGTCTCGCCGTCCGCGGTGAGCGTTTACAATAATAGGTCTGCAGAAGTGACGGTCATCTCATCCGACCCCGCATGCCCGTTGAAAGTTGAGAGCCGTTCGGACTGGATAACTGTCTCGCCGGCAAATCTCAAGGGAAGCGGCATCGTTCGGCTCACTATTGCGCCTGCCTCCGATGAGAGGATAGGGGCGATCACGGTAGGGGAACAAGAGGTGACGGTCTTTCAGAAAGGCGACCCGTCCAGCTACCTTCACGCTCATCCGTAAGCCGGCAATAGCTGCCGCGTGACTGCCGATCTTCGAATGAGGAGCCGCTCGCCCGGGACTCCTCATTCCGGTGGGCCGCGCCGGGCGGGAAATGCGGCCCCCCGGTCCGGCAGCCTGAAGCAAGCGTCTCCAGGATTCTCACAACCCCTGGCCTCGTTCTTTTACATCAAGCCTCTCTTTTTTGATCTTCCCTTTTTCCGACATCCAGTCCTTTCATGACCTTGCTTTGCTTTTTGCGGCTCGCCAAATCAAAGTGAAATTCCCTGCTGTTTCAGCGAAGTCTAGCTCGTCAGCGGATTTTTCAGTTAAGTTTTCTCCGGTTTTGGTCGAATTACCTTATGTCGGGACATCCCGAGAATGTAGGCGCGAGAGCCGTGCGGAATGAGAACGATACCCAGGATCGCGGCACATCATCTGACAAGAGAAAACTCCCTGTCGGGCAGAGCCTTTGCCGGCAGGAGGCGTCATAAATACAACCTACACTGGGAGGAGAGGCCATGAACACGGCGACCAGAGCAAAAGTGCACCCGGTACAAGGCTTGACGTGTTTTCACAACTATAAGGATCGCGATTTGAAAACCTTGAGCATTGATATGCTCTATACAAGCATGGAGGCGCTCGAGACGGTGACGGAGCTGACGCTGGACACCGAGACGACTGAGGTGTGCCATGACCGGGAACCCGACGATCCGGATATCGAGCAGAGGATCACTTCGTATGTCCGCAAATTTACGGATCGAAACTTCCAGGTGAAGACGAGCAGCAACTTCACTTCTGCCGTCGGGCTCGCTTCGAGCGCCTCGGGCTTCGCCTGTCTGGCCGGCGCCGTGAGCAAGGCCTTGGACCTGCCGCTGGACAGTAAGGAAATTTCCAAGAGAGCGAGAATCGGTTCTTTTTCAGCCAACGCGTCCGTTACGGGAGGGATCAGCCTTACCAGGGCGGGTAAAAACGGCCAGGAAACATACGGCGAGCAGGTATTCCATCCATCCCAGCTTCGCGACGTCACGCTCGTCATCGGACTCGCCGCATACAAAAAAAGGGGGATCGACTTCTACCGCGAATGCGATACCTCTCCCCTTTTCAAGTTGTGCACAGACTACTGTCGAAACGACGCCAAGGACCTGATCAGAGCTTTCGAAGAGCGCGACATCGATAAGATGGCCGATATCTCCGAAATGCACACGATGTTGAACTATGCGGTCCTCCAGACGGGCGAGCACCGGCTTCTCCTGTGGAGACCCGAAAGCATCATCATAATGAACGAGGTCAGGAGAATGAGGAAAGAGGGGTTGCCCATGTTCTTCTCCATGAACACGGGGGCCAACGTCTTTGTTTACTGTTTCTCGGAAGCGGCCGTTTCAGGCATTCGGGATAGCCTGGAGAAGAATGGAGTAGGATACATGGTTTCCAAGATCGGCGGGGGGCTCGCCGTTGAGTGAGAGCCTGATCCTGGACCTTGACCGGACCCTCTACGACAACGAGGAGCTGAATCGCTTGCAGACGGAGGCGATTTACGCTTTTGTCGCCCTCAAATCGGGGCTTTCGAACCGGGAAGCCAAAGAGCGGTTTGCCCTCAGCCGATCGGCTGTCGCCGCTTTAGTTGGAGGCGAAATCTCGATGTCGGGAGTAGTCCCTGTCTTTTACGCAAGCCTGGTTGGATGGAACGAATACCGGGACGAGCATCTCTCGCCCGATGGGTTTATCGAGCCGGATGAAAGGCTCGTGGGTCTGTTCGAAACGTTGAGAGCATCCGGCTATCGGCTGGCGATCGGTTCAAACAGCACGTCGGGGTTTGTTCGGAGAGCGGCAGGCCTTCTCGGCATTGAAGCCGAGATTATCGCCCCCGACCTCGTTTTCTGCATGAAGCCCTCCCTGGACTTTTTCTTCCGGGCCGCGCGGCGTTTGTCGACGGACCCGAAGAAGTGCATCTCCATCGGCGACCGGGACAGCGACATCGACCCGGCCGTCGCCGTCGGTATGAAGGGAATCAGGGTACGGGGGGTCCACGACGTATACGATATCGAGGAACACCTGGCGAAACTGAAACAAAGCGGACAAACCACGGTGATTCTGTGAGGAACGCCAGCAGGGGGAGTATTGCTGTAGCACATCCCGTTTCGGGCTTGATCGTATTTCACGGCTACCTGAACGGGGAGAAAAAGACCATGCCCATCGACGTGCTCTATCTGAGCCTGGCGTCTTTGAGCACGCGGACCGGGCTGACGGTGGGCGGGACCGAGCAAAGGATACGAATAAACGGCGCAGAGCCCGACGAGACAACGCTCAAGAGACTTCGCGCCCACGTGGGGAGGTTTTTTCAGCAGGGTTTTTTCGTCGATTCGCATAACGATTTCGAGATGGCGGCAGGCCTTGCCTCTTCGGCGTCCGGGTATGCCGCGCTGACCGGCGCCATAGTCAAATTGGCTGGCATGAATGAGGAGTTGCCCGAGGTCGCGCGACTGGCGAGACAGGGCTCGATCTCCGCCGCGGCATCCGTGGTGGGAGGACTGGCATTGATCCCCAACGGCTATGCCGATGAAAACCCCGGCGCGGAGCAGGTTTTTTCCCCGGAGGAGCTTGCCGACCTCATTGTCGTCGTCGGCCGCTGCGACATCAAACGGGATACCCAGGATGTTCACCGGGACGCGATAACCTCGAGATTTTACGGGTCGGCAGTGGAGTCGTCGAGAACGACGCCGCGCGAGACGATTGACGCGCTTCGCGGCCGGGACGTGGAAAAGCTTGCCCATCTGGTGGAGTCTCACAACATCATGAACTACGCCGTGCTTCATACGGGAAAGACGGAGAACATCCTTTGGGCTCCCGAGACGATCTCGATGATGAAGGAGGTGAGGCGACTCCGGGCCGGCGGCTACCCTGTTTTCTTCTCCATGAACACCGGACCGAATCTCTTCTGCTATTGCCTGAGCCCCGAGTCGGCGGACAAGGTTGTGGAATTCCTTGATTTCCATAAGATCAGATCGACGAGGAGCCGCGTTGGCGGAGGGCTCCGGTATTCGGAAGAGGAAAACCGGGCAGATGGAACACCGGAGGGCGCACGTGTCGCTGTTTGAAGAATTTGACGCGATGCGTTGTCACGAGAGCCGGATGACGCAGTGGCTCGTGGATCGGGCTTTCTCCGCCGTCGTGCGCCTCGCGTTCCGCCATAGGATTGTCCATGATCGCCATCGTCATTTTCCCGACGGAAAGCGATACCTGTTGTATGCGGTCACCCACCAGTCTCAGATGGATGCGATGCTGGTTAACGAGTTGCTGCTGAAAAACAGGCGGGACGTGCAATACGTGGCGGGAGAGAACCTCAATTTCTTTCCTCTGGGCATATTCCTCCGGGCGCGGGCTTTCTTTATCAAAAGGTCTTACCGCCATCTCCCGAAAAGAGAGAAGGCCGCCTATCTTGCGCTTCTTAACTACTATGTGGGAACCCTCGTCAACAAAAACGTCTCCCTCGTCTACAGCATCGAGGGCAAGAGGTCGCGGACCGGAGAAGTGCTTCCCGCGCGTCCCGGACTGCTGGGCCTGATCCTGACTCAGTTTAACAAGGTCGACGAATACGAAACCATGGAAATCGTGCCCGTGGGGATCAACTACGACATGCACCCGGAGGCCCTTGCTTTTCTTAGGGGGAATGAGGAAGAGCCCGTCTCTTTCAGGTACGTCCTCATCCATCTTTTTCGCCTCCTGCGCGGCGCGCGTCTCGGCTGCTATCTCAACGTCGGCGATTCTCTTGTCCTGAGAAAAGGCGAGCAGAACGACCCGGTGGAATTGGGCGAGCGGATTCGCGATGCGCTCATTCGCAGCCTTCCCGGGTCCGTGGGCGGCGTTGTCCACGACCTCCTGAACGATGGCCGCGAAATAGCCATGGACCTGCTCCATCGCGAGATAGCGGCATCGGGCATTCTCCTTGAGAAGCGCACCGTCGACGACCTTATCGGAGAAATGCTGAGGAAGTCGATCCTGGAAAGCAGGGACGGCATGGTCCGCTTGACCGAAGAGGGGGAAGAATGCCTCTTCTACGCGGGTCGCAGACGCCGGTTTGTCCTCGAGTATGCCGAAAAAGAAGGACCGGCCGAAGGCCGCTCCACTGTCAGGCGCCTACGGCGACGGGCCGCGAGGTGAAGGAAGCATGAACTGCTGAAGATGCGGCGGCGGCTGCCGGAGGCGTTGTCTCGCTTCACCTCGCCTCGCCCAGGGCCTTTCGGACGGTGCGCGCTATCTCCCCTTTGGTGAGCGGCTTGAGGGCGAATTCCTTTATGCCGGTTGCTTTTGCCGCGGCCTCATCGACAAGATAGCTGAAGCCCGTGATAAGAACCACGGGAATGTCGGGTCTGAGAGAGATGAACTGCCGGGCCAGCTCGAGTCCCGTCAGGTTCGGCATGGTTTGGTCTGTCAGCACCACGTCGAACCGGCCCGGATCGGCGATAAACAGCTTCAACGCAGCGATGCTGCTCGTCTCCGTTGTCACCTGATAACCCAGTTTTTCGAGCATCTCCCGGGCCATTTCGCAGAGCGCCTTCTCATCGTCCACGAAAAGTACCCGCTCGTGGCCCGTCGGAACGGCGTCGCTCGCGACAGGGCCTTCCTGCGGGCTGTCCTGCACGGTCGGCAGGTAGACATTGAAGCGTGTGCCCTTTCCCGGTTCGCTTGCAACAGTGATATAGCCGCCGGTCTGTTCGACGATGCCGTGCACCACCGAGAGACCGAGGCCGGCGCCTTCCTCGTTTTTCGTGGTGAAGAACGGGTCAAAGACTTTGTCGATGTTTTCGGGCGGTATTCCGGCGCCCGTGTCAAGCACGGCGAGTCTCACGTAGCTTCCCGGTTTCATGGCTGCGGGGCCTTCACCGGACTCTCCGGCGTTAAAGTCGCTCAGCTCCACGTCGAGAATCCCTCCTTTCTGCCTCATCGCGTGGGCGGCATTATTGCAAAGATTCACGATGACCTGCTGGATTTGGCCGGGGTCTGCCATCACCGGCCCCGGCTCCCTCCGCAGACTGACATTGATGTCAATGGTCGACGGTAAAGAGGGACGAACGAACTTCATGGCCTCTTTGACGACATTGCTCACCAGAAGAGGGACCTTTTGCTGCTCGCCGCGGCTGCTGAACGTGAGCATCTGATTGACCAGCTCTCTTCCTCGCAGCCCCGCCTCCAGCACTCGTTTCAGACGGCGCCGCTCAGGACTTTCAGAAGGAAGATGGTCGTAGGCCAGTTCCGTGAAGCCGATAACGGCGGCCAGGACGTTGTTGAAGTCATGGCCTATCCCCCCTGCCATGGTTCCCAGCGCCTCCAGCTTCTGCGATTTCCGAAGCTGCTGTTCCGCTTTCTTTCGTTGTTCCATTTCCAGTTTGAGGCTTTCGTAGGCCTTTCGCAGTTCGGTTGTCTTTTCCTCCACGAGATGCTCCACCTCGTTTCTTGCCTCTATATGATGCAACCCGAGGGAAGCGACGGCGGCGAGTCTCGAGAGAACGGTTTCGTCCTCAGGGGTGAAATCGGATCGGCTGCGGGAGTTCGTTTGTTGCCCCACTCGGGCCGTATTGACGACGCCGCTTTCCGCTTTCGATGGTTCCGGAGACTCCGTGCTTTGTTGGATAATCATTCGCCAGGCAGGATGGACCCGCTCTTCATCCATTCTTGGCTCAACAGCTCCGGCGCCGGCGGCATGAGCGACTCCTTCGAGGGGGAAAAGCTCGTCCTGCCGCCATTTTTCTCCTTTGCTCGGCAATATCCCGACGCCTTCCTGCCTTTCGCTCAGTCCGGAAATCGAAACCCTCGTGCCCGTGAGGGCTTTTGCGCCATCCGCCGCTCTATGGAGCATGTCTTCAAGTGAGCCGGCAGCCAGCACGTCACGCGAAACGTCGAGAAGGGCATCGAGTTTGGCGACGTACTGCTTTCGGGCCTCCTCGGCCCTTCTTCGTTCGGTTACATCGTGAAAGTAAACGGAAAGACCGTCTGAGGAGGGATAGCAATGGCACTCATACCAGGCGTTGAGCAGAGGAAAGAACTCCTCGAAATGTATAGGGGCGTTGTCGCGTACGGCCCGGACGAAATCCGTCTGGAAGCGGTCGCGGATGGCTTCAGGAAAGGCATCGATGACCCTTTGCCCCAGAAGCTCTTCCCGGGATCGCATGAGGAGTTTGCAAGCCGTATCATTCACGTACGTATAGCGCCAGTGCCTGTCGAAAGAGACGAAAGCGTCCGTGATGCTTTCCAGGATGGTCGCTATCTTCCGGTGAGCTTTGGACAATTTCTCCTGAGTTTTATTCAGTTCGGAAATATCGAGGAATGCGCCGACGGCGCCTCTGGGTTTTCCATGCTCGTTCAGGAGCGGAGCGGCGCTTACGAGCAGTTTGGCCACCCGGCCGTCGTTGTGGATGAGATCGATCTCTGCGTTGTCGACCCTGAGCCCTCTGGCCGCCGCGACCTGCATGGGAAGCTCCCTGGGGGCCAGCTCGCGCCCGTCCTGCATTTCTTTGAAGTTGTGCGGTCGCTGCCCGGGAGGCGCGGTTTTCGATAGGTTGTCGTCAAGCCCAAGGCGCAACATTGCGGCTAGAGCGGGATTGCCCTTGATCTGGAGGCATTGCGGGTCGTGGCTGATTGCTATTCCGATGGGAGCGGTAGTAAAAACGGCATCGAGTTCCTCGATCCTATGCTGGAGATCCCGGTTGAGTTTTTCCGTGTCCCTGAGCGCGGCTCCCAGTCGTGTTTCGCTGTCTATAAGAGCTTTCTGGGTCTTCTTGACCCTGCTGATGTCTCTGCCGATCCAGAAAAGCCCCTTCATAGTGCCGTGGCCGTCCCTGATGGGGCCTCTGGTCGAGAGAAAGACCCTTTCTGTTCCGGCCGCGACGATAGTTTCTTCGGAAGTCTCCGCTTTGCCCGACGCCAATGCCGCCCGATCTGCCGCCCTTCTTCGCTCGGCCTCGTCGGGCGGGAAGATGGAAGAATCATCTTTGCCTATTGCTTCGGCAGCTTTCAGTCCCGTCGCTTGTTCGGCTACAGGGTTAAAAAGGATGTACCGGCCCTGCCCATCCTTCACGTAAATTGCGTCGGATGTCCCTTCGATCAATGCCCGCAGGAATTCGAGGTCCTCTTTCACCTCTTGTTCCGACCGGGCGCGGGCAGAGACGTCGATAAGAACGCTTCGCACAATGGGCTCTCCGTCCTTTTGCGACGCGATGCTTTCAAGCTGGGCGCTAAAGAACGCGCCATCCTTTCGTGCTGCGAGAAGCTCGCAGGTCTGAATGGTGGACGATTGCAAGGCGTTTTGCAGATGGAGGCGAAAGAGGTCCTGAAAGTCGGAATGAATGGAGAGCGATAGGGGGCTGCCGACAAGCGCCTCTATTTCCGCCTGAAAGAGCTTTGCGGCGTAGGCGTTCAACTCGAGGATATGCCCCTGGGCGTCGAGGGTCAGACAGCCGGCAGGGAGGTTGTCGTACAGGTCGGCGTATCTTGCCATGGCTTCTTCGGCGCCGCGCCTGGTTTCTCGAAGCTCCTCGTTCTCCATTTCGAGCCGGGTCTGGTGCAGGTGAAGCAGCCGCATATGCTCCACCATCTCGTTCTGAAAGGGGGCCGGCTCTACGCAGCTCCTTGTCAGCAGTTCCTCCGTCTTTTCCTTGAGGGCGCGAGATGCTGCGGCGGCCGTTGCATCGTGTGACATAGAGGTCTCCTAATACGTAAGGATTACTTTGTGTGATACTTTAGTTTTAGACTTAGTTCCATGGATTATAGCAGACCCGTTCTCACAGATCAAGAAACATTTGTTCGTCTCCTGCGCTTTGTTTGCTCCGACGTCGCTTCCCGGGCAGCCGGTCTCCTCCGGCCGTCTCCTGGTTTTTCTCCTTGCGCGCCGTTCTTTCAAATGGTAAGAATAGAGGGACTGCCAGGGCCATACCGGCAGGATTCGAAAAACACGCAAGGAACAACGCATGCCCTTTGAAAAAGTGAACGGTCGGCGGGTCTATTATGAGGTCCATGGGGATGGGGAAGCGATAATGCTGCTTCATCACGGTTTTGGATCGGCAAAAATTTGGGCGGCCATTTATCCGCGATTCGTTGCCGAAGGCTTCAAGACGGCGATGTTCGACCGGCGCGGTTTCGGGCGCTCGGAAAGCGGGGACGATTTCCGGGAATTCTATGAAAGCGACCGCTATCGGCCGGAAAGCGTGGAAGAGCTGCGTCTGGTGAAAGAAATCCTCGGCATCGGAAAGTGCCATATCATTGGGCAGTGCGAAGGCGGCGTGATCGGCGCCGACTATTCCGTCAAGTATCCCGACGACGTCATAACCCTTGTCGCAGGGAGCACCCAGTGCTACAGCGAAGTCCCCATGACGGAGTTGAACGCCGCGCGGCTGGTAAACAAGTTTGCCCTCCTCGAACCCCGGCTGCAGGCGAAACTGGTCGATTGGCACGGAAAGGACGCGGAAGGCCGGTACGATCAGTTCGCAAAATGCGGCGGCGCCTACGGCTTGGGTTTGTTCGATCTGCGGCCGGTCCTCGCGTCGGTCGCCTGTCCCGCCCTGGTGCTCTATCCCGACCGCAGCTCTATCTTCGACGTGGAACAATCGGTAGCCTTTTACCGCTCCCTTCCCAAGGGCGAGCTTGCGGTCTTCCCCAAATGCGGGCACAATACCTACGAGCAACGTCCGGAAGAGTACGCCCGCACGATCCTCGATTTCATCAAAAGGAATACCGGGCGAGAGAAATTGAACGTTGAGCCAGCCATGACGTGTTTGGCCTAAAGCCGCGAAACGTTTTAACCTCTTTCGCTTATGACTTACGTAGCTTGCCATGGAAACGCCCGCCAAACTATCTTTTTTGACGACAGCGAGTGAATGGCGCTTAAGGAGAGTATTGCATGAATCTTTCTGTTATGCGATTCCCCAGGCAGTTGGAGGCCGAGTACGGCCCGGACGTCATTCGATCGGCGCTGGCGGAGCGCACCGTAAAGCTGTGGCCGGGCGGGGATCTTTACGTCCCGCTTGTGAGCGTTGACGAGTCGCTGGTGAAGACGCTTCAGGCGGCCATGCTCAAAGGCAACCTGCGGTACGGATTTGAAGTGGTTTCAAACAAACTGAAAAACGAAAAAGCGGGGATTGAGAACGTCAGGGAACGAAGCGACGCTCCCCATGGGGAGCGGGTTTCACGGCTCGTGCTTCTTTCCAACGATGGCGCCGAACGCTTTTATCGCCACGTCGAACAGCTCTTGGCGTCGCATGCCCCCCGGTTGCTGGGATGCGTTCTCGATGCCGACAGCGCTATTCTGGGCAAGCTTCTTACCGGCAAAGACCGGCAGATAAAACTCGCAATGGCGGAACACAAAGATGCCGTATCCGAAATATTGCGTGCAATTCTCCGTAAGCGGGCGTGACCGGGATCACGGCGCCCGACGTACGACGCGTGGATGCGACGATGCGTTTCTCTTCGCGATAGGCAAAGCTGAGAACGAGGGAAGGCGAAGCAATTCTGAGGTATAATAGTTACAGTTCCTGTCCGGGGTGGTTCTCACGCCTTGCGGGCGAGGCAATTGCGGGGTGTTTTGCGGCCGAAGCGAAAGACGGCCGACGGAGGTGGGTCATGAGGAAAAAGGGTTATCACGTCGCCAAAAGGGCTGTCCACCATGCAGCCGGCGAAAAATCCGCCGAGCAGATCATCAGGGAGGCGAGGCAGACGGCCAAGAGCGACTATCGCACGCAATCCCTCCTTATTCATGGACCGATTTGCGCCAAGTGCGGCCGCGAATTCGATGCCAAAGACAGCCATCTTCTCACGGTCCATCACAAGGACGGCAATTCCGCCAATAACCCGCCTGATGGCTCCAACTGGGAAAACCTCTGCGTTTACTGCCACGACGACGAGCATAGCAGAGGCGTCCTCGGCGACTACTTCAGCCAAGCGAATAAGGACAAACGGCCGAAGTAAAGAAGCGGGAGGAGGGTCAAGCCGGTCTTCCCGATGTGTTCGCCGGGGCCACCCCAAAGAAACAAAAGACGAGCGTGAAGGATTTGGTTGGGAGGTCTTCGGTGCGGATATATCGCCCATCTTCGAGATTCCTTATGATCTCGGAAGAACAGCCGACAAACTTGGAGGAAGGGAGGCCCGCCTCACGCGGACTCTCGCAGCAAACAAGTCGCTGGCAGACGTCGGAAGGAAGGCTATGGGCGCAATGAACACCTTGGACGACTAGGAAAAAAACGGGCTGGAAGCAGAAGCTGCGCCATGAAATGGCGGAGTATTGGTCAACCGTCCTCTACCTGGCCCTCTTCTTCAGCGTTTTTGCCGGATATCGGAGATTGCTGCTCGCCCATTACCAGATCAGCTACGTGGCGTGCGGAATCAGCCTTGCGAAAGCGCTCGTCCTTGCCAAAGTCATCCGGATTGCAGAGAGCCTGGGCCTCGGTCGCGGGTTCAAAGAGAAGCCCCTCATTGTCGCAACCCTGTACAAGTCGTTTCTCTTCGGGCTTTGCGTGGCCCTCTTCGGCGTTGTTGAGTCCATAATTCGCAGCCTTGCCCACGGGAAGGTTCTGACAGCGGCCCTCGCCGGCGTCGTGGGCCGATTCGACTACGAATGGCTGGCAGGCGCCCTCGTGGTGCTCTTCGCCTTTATACCCTTTTTCGCCATGAGGGAATTGAGGGAAATCCTGGGAGAGGGAACAATGTCGAAACTCTTCTTTCACCAGAGATCGGCCGTCGAATTTGGCCCGAAGAAAAGAGCCGTCGGAGTTTGACAACCGGAGTCAGAAGTCAGGAGTCAGAAGAGCAAAGCCGGTTAACCTCCGTTTCTTTGCTCTTCACTGATGACTTCTGCCTCCTATAAAGAAAAACTATCTCACCTGAAGCTGGTCCTGTGCGTATTTGCAGATGTCGGCGATTGCCTTGTTTATCTTTGCACAGACATCTTCCACGAGCTTCTTTGTCTCCAGGTCTGCTTTCGAGTTCTTAAGGATTTCTTCCATTTCCTTTTTGAAGGCGTAAGGGATCCGGTCATATTCGCTTCTCACAAATGAAAAAGTGTATTGCGCCATTTTCCCGACTCCTTTCTTATTTCGGCGAATAGAGGACGCTGCGGGGCATGGTCAGCATCTTCTTCGCCAATTCCTCAATATCCCCATAATGGAGGCTTGCCGTACCGCAATGCTTCACGCATGCGGGCTTCGTGTCGACGCCCGAGGCAATACGCGCGGCGCAAAGGTTACAATTCTTGGAAAAATAGGGAATATAATCGAAATGGACGCGCTTGGCGGCGGCATCTTCCATAATGACTTCGGTGATCTTGATCCCGCAAATTCCGACAGGATACCGGTTCTCCTGTTTGCATGCCACCTCACAGGCATGGCAGCCCGTGCAGTAGTTCATATCAGCCATAATGCCTTTCTTGGACATGTTCTCTCCCTCCTTCCTCACTTGCCCCAAACGTCCAAGGGCGGATTGCATGGGGTGCCGGTCTCGCTTCCACCCATCTTGACGATACGGACAAGCGTGGTTTTATAGCCGTTTCCGCCGTAACCGGTGCGTGCCTGCAATCCGATCGGTATCAGATTGTTAACGCCGACGTCAAAGGCGCCGAACAGGTTCGGCGAGCGGCCGTCCGTCTCGGGCAGCCACCAACCATGCTGGCAGGAGACAGTTTTCGGATGAATGCCGGCATTGATCTTGACCTTACGGCGGATGCGGCCGCGTTCATTTTCGATCCAAACCCATTCGCCCTCTTCGACTTTCAAGTCGCGGGCGACAGAGGGGTGTATCTCAACATCCGGCCATGGATCACACTCGCGCAGCCAGGGAATATTGCGGTGCTCCGAATGGAAGAACACGGGGCTGCGACGGCCGGTGATCATGATCAGCGGGTATTTCTTGAATACTTCAGGAGTAGCCAGCGGGCTCTCTGCCGGTTCCTGATAATGCGGGAGCGGATCGACCATTGTAGCGCCGGTGGCGCCCCATTCGGCATTCTGGGTCGACCATAGCTCAATTTTGCCGGAAGGGGTACGGAACCCGGGCTTGCCGTCGGCGCGCAGCCCACCGGTCTTGTAGCGGTAATAGGGCAGCCACGGAGTTTTGGATTCCAATTCTCCGTCGTCATCAGCCCATTTCCAGCCGCCCTTTCCGACTAGGCTCTCATAGGTCTCGCCCGACGGCTTAAGCCGCCAGTCCATATAGTCCGAAAAACCGTTAGGAAAGCGCTTCTTGAAATCGGGATTGAAGCGCGCAGCCATGTCGCAGGCGATGTCCCAGTCGTTCTTGCACTCGCCGATCTGTACCGCGGGCTGGATGACCTGAACGGGTTCAAACCAGGCGCGGAAGCCGGTGCGTTCCGCAAAGGTTGCAGCCGGAAGGATAATGTCCGCGCAAGCCATCGTCGTCGGGTTATGGAACAAGTCGACGACGACGTTGAAGTCCATGGCCTTGAGCGCCTCATAATGGAGTTTCTGGTCCGCTGCGTTGGCTACCGGATTTGCGGTCTGTATCCATGTGGCGCGGATGGGGTAGGGGTTTTGCGTCAGCATCTGCTGAACGGCCACATCAGGCTGAATATAACAGCGCCACTTGCGGAGCCAGCCGTATTCCTCGCTTCCGATGCGTTTCTGGACGACCTGCTCGACAAATTCCTCGCCGAACATATCGGCAAGCTGATAGTTGTCGAAGGGATAAGCGGATACGTGATAAGCGTTTCTCGCGATTACCTGTCCGCCGGGCACATCGATATTTCCGGTGATGGCCCAGATGTCGTTAATCGCCTGAGCAACATGGACGCCATCCGGCGCCTGGTCGATAGGCAATCCCCATTGGATGGCGCAGCCGGGTGAATTCGTTGCGTAGGCTTTTGTGGCATCGTACAGCACTTGTTTGGGCACCCAGGCAACTGCTTCCACTCTTTCGGGGGTCCACTCGCCGGCGCGCTCGGCCAGCTCCTTGAATCCGGAGCACCACTTCTCAACGAATTCCCTGTCGTACCAATTGTTCGAAATAATCAGGTTGAGCATGCCCAGCGCAACTGCGCCGTCCGTGCCCGGGCGGAGCTGTACGTGATGCTCCGAACGGGACGTCAGGAAGTTCTCCCGGGGGTCAACGACGATGATTTTGCTTCCCCGTTTCATGCAATCAACAATCCAGTTGCCGTAGAAACCGTCCGGGCATCCCCTGGTGGGGTCCTGAGCCCAGACAATGATGTATTTCGGCAGTTTGTAACGGGGATCGTCAAATCTCTTCTCGAGGAACTGGGAGCAGTCGGCGATGGCGTTGTCGCCCTGCACGGCCGACATAGCGCCAAGGCGCGGACCGTAACAGGCCTGTCCGCCCAAACCGAGCTGAGACCAGTTGGCGCTGCCGTAGTTGTAAGCGACAATGGACATCGGGCCGCCGATGTCGCGGCCGGTGCCCTGGATAAAGATGACGGCGTTGGCGCCGTAGTCTTCTTTGATCTTGTTGAATTTTTCCTCGATGACGTCGTACGCTTCATCCCAGCTAATCCGCTCAAAGCGGCCGTCGCCGCGCGCTCCGACGCGCTTCTGGGGATAAATGATGCGATCCTTATGGTACATAAACTGGGTCATGGCCAAAAGCCTCGAACAGCCGCGCCCCTGGTTCCAGGGGTGGCATTCGTCGCCCTCGACCTTGACCACCTTGTCATCCTTTACGTAGATCTTGCAGCCGCAGCCCCCGTGACATCCCGGGCCCGGCGACCAAACGGTAGAAGTGAGTACGCGATCATATTCGACGCTCATCGACGATTCCTCCTTGCTGCAACTATTTCTTGCGGCCCATATACGAATTGCCCTGTCAGACGCTTCCCCGCCTGTTTTTGCGACGTCTATCATTTGTTTTTCTCCTCACAATCTTCGGGAGTCGGCGACTTTCGGGAAAAGGAAGAGGAACAGCGCGGGAATCGCACCCGAGCGTTCGGCGGAAGAGAATTAAAAAGAAACCGCGATAAGTTTGGTTCTTTCGACCATGCGGTCGGGCGCCCGCTTTTCCCGCTCCCGGCACGGTTCGTATCGCTTCTTGTGCGTCAGACCACTCTTGCCCCTTAGCCTGCACTTTCTATAGCACATTTGATGCCAAATGAAAACACCTTACGTAACAATACATTAGAGAACAGAGGGGTGACGCAGTTGATAAATATGATAAAAGTATTGTATTATTTGTTAAATATACGGCAGAGTGACAAATATGATAAAGGATAGATTGTGATCATTAACCAGGACCACTTCTTCAGAGAGGTGACCATCCGGATATGCGGAAGCCTCGAAATCGAGAAGGCCCTTTGGTCGTGCCTTCAGTTCCTGAAGGGCGTCATCCCTATCGACGAACTGCAAATGGATACCTACGACCGTCAATCGGGTTCGATGCGGCTGGTTGCAATGGCGGACCTATCAGGGGGAAGACTGATCTCGTACAATGTCCGGCTCCCTGCGCATCTGCGCAGGGAATTCGAGGATGTGACGCGGCGCCACAAAGTCCGCTGGGCCCACAGCTCCGAGGACCCTTTTTCCCGTTTCGTCGATCAGACATGGGGGATCAGAGATTCTTCCGTACTGATCAATCGTCTTACCGTTGAGGGAGCGTATATAGGCTCCCTCATCGCGAGAGTCTTTGAAAGGAACAAGTACACCGAGGAACATTTGAGACTGTGGGAACTGGTCAACGAACCCGCTGCCATCGCGTTGGCCAACAGCCAGCGGTACCGGGAGGTACTGGGGCTGAAAGATTTGCTCATCGATGACAAATCATATCTGGAAAAGGAATTGCGAACGAACTACGGCGGGAAAGTGATCGGCGCTGACTTTGGGCTCAGAGGGGTGATGGAAAAGGTACACATGGTCGCGACCATGAATAGTCCCGTTTTGCTGACCGGAGAAACGGGTGCCGGGAAGGAAGTCATTGCCAATGCTATTCACGACAGCTCGAACCGGTGCAATGGGCCCTTCATAAAAATGAATTGCGGCGCGATTCCCGAGACATTGGTGGATAGTGAACTTTTCGGCCACGAAAAAGGGGCTTTCACGGGGGCGACGAATGAAAAGCGAGGCCGTTTCGAACGGGCCGATGGAGGGACGATTTTCCTCGATGAAGTCTCAGAGCTTCCCTTACAGGCTCAAGTAAGGTTTTTGCGCGTGCTGCAGGAACGGGAATTTGAACGGGTGGGAGGGACGACGCCCATAAAGGTCGATGTCCGGGTTTTGTCTGCCTCCAGCAAGAACCTGGAAGAGCTTATCGCAAAGGGTCTCTTTCGCGAGGACCTCTATTTCCGCCTCAATGTGTTTCCTATTTTCATACCGCCCCTCAGGGATCGCAAAGCGGACATACCTGCCCTGGTCCAGCACTTCGTGGGGAAGAAATGCCGGGAGATGGGGCTGCAAAATACTCCGGGCCTGGCGCCGGGCGCCGTGGAGCAGTTGCTGCTCTACAACTGGCCCGGAAATGTCAGAGAGCTGGAAAATATCATAGAAAGAGCGATCATTCTGTCCCGAGGCAAAGATCTTGTTTTTCCCGGCATCGTTGACGCAGGCGCGGCTTCTTCCGGATACCCGGCCAGCAGGACGACGCGCGATGAAATGTTATGTCTCAGAGACCTGGAGGCCAACCACATAAGAGAAGTTCTCCATAGGGCCGGAGGAAAGATCAACGGCAGGGGAGGCGCCGCCGAGCTGCTCCGGTTAAATCCCGGGACCCTCAGAGCCAGAATGAGAAAGCTGGGCATACCTTTTGGCCGAAAAGAGACCGCGCGAGGCCTCTCTGCGCCAGGAAAGAACTAGTCCGGCTCTCCCCTCCGCGCTCCCGAATCACTGCTCTTTCCCTCCTTAACGTGCGGGTTTCCTGAGTTCACCCGGATGTTGTTCTGACTTGAACCAAACAGCGCCGCGTTTTGGCGTGTAACGGGCCTCAAGAAAAATAGTATGGCCGCCTATCATATGGCCCGTGATATAATGATTTCGAGATATCGATTATCTGTGAGAAGAGCGCGCAAGGCAGGGGAGAAGGCGGATCTGCATTTGGCGGTTCATGGGTCCTGGTGAACGTAGGCTTCAGGAGGGAGACAGATGAAGGAAGATCGGAAGTTGCGGAGCATGGAATCGTTGTGTGGGGAAGAGAATGCGGACATCCGGAACGTCCTCAAGGGCATGGGGTATTCCGAGGATGATCTTGCCGCGGAAAGGCCCGTCATCGGCATCGCCAACTCGTGGAACACGCTTATCCCCGGTCATATCAGCTTCAATCAAGTGAGCGAGCAGGTCAAGAAGGGCATCCACCGGGCTGGCGGAACCGTCGTGGAGTTCGGCGTGATAGGGCTCTGCGACGCCGTGGCCAAGAACAATTTCAACTATGTGCTCCCGTCGAGGGAGCTTATCTGCGACTCCGTGGAAACCATGGCGGGAGGCAACCCCATCGACGGCCTCGTCCTTTTGGCTTCCTGCGACAAGATCGTTCCCGGCATGCTCATGGCCGTTGCCAGGCTGGACATTCCGGCTGTTCTCGTCCCCGCGGGACCGATGCTCGGCGGACCGGTCTTCGGGACGCGCAAGGCCGATTCCACCTCCGTCTCCGAGGCCTACGGCATGTACAAGACCGGCAAGATTTCCCTCGAAGAGTACCGGAACGTGGAAGACCTCTCCTGTCCGACCTGCGGCTCCTGCTCCTTCATGGGGACCGCCAATACGATGTGCTGCCTGTCGGAAGCCCTGGGCATGACCCTTACGGACGGCGCCGCCATCCCGGCTGTCTATGCGGACAGGCTAAGGTCGGCCGCGCAGTCGGGCGAGGTCGTATGCAACCTGGTGAAACAAGGGATTACGGCGAGGAAGGTCATTACGCGCGAGTCAATCGAGAACGCCATAAAAGTCTGCCTTGCCATAGGGGGATCGACCAACGCCGTGCTCCATCTCATCGCCCTGGCCTATGAGGGGGAAATAGAGATGGACGTCCTCGATGCCTTTGCCCAGTTCAGCAAGAGCACGCCGACCATCGCGAAAACCTACCCGTCCAGCAATTACGACATGGAGGATTTCTGGAAGGCCGGCGGAATTCCCCGCGTCATGGACACAATGCGACCCATGCTCCATACCGATGTCATGACCTGCACGGGCAAGACCATGCAGGAAAACCTGGACGGGTTCAGGTACCGGTTTCCGGAGAACAGAGAAGTCATCAAGACGCTGGAAGAACCCTTCGGTTTTTCCGGGGGTCTGGCGGTCATGAAAGGCAACCTGGCGCCGAGGACGGGCATCAGCAAACCGGCCGCAATCGATCCGGCGGTCAGGCAGTTTACGGGAAATGCTGTTGTCTTCGACTCCGAGAAAGAAGCGAACAATGCCATCATAGAGGGAAAGATCAAGGCCGGAGACATCGTCGTCATCAGGTACGAGGGGCCGAAAGGCGGCCCCGGCATGGTCGAGATGTACCGGGCCCTGAAATACCTGGCCGGCATGGGCCTCGCCAAATCGACGGCGGTGGTGACGGACGGGCGCTTTTCCGGCACGAACAACGGTTGCTTCGTGGGGCACATCTCTCCGGAGGCCGCAGAAGGCGGGCCTCTCGCAATCGTCAGGGATGGCGACAAGATCGGCATCGACGTGATCAACTGCACCATCAATCTGGAGTTGTCCGACGAGGAGATCCAAAGCAGGCTGAAGGCATGGCGCCCGCCCGAGCCCAAGGTCAAGAAAGGCTGGCTGTCCATCTACTCGCACCTGGCGTCCTCGGCGGACGAAGGCGCCATCGTCAGGTGGAGGGACCAGGAATAGGTCGCCTCAAAAGGCGGATATCGAAAGTGGGAGCGGCGGGGGCATGCCCGGCCCTCGCGCGCCCTTCATACGCTTCCGGGACAGGAATTCCAAACAGGGCCGTCCGTGTCAGGTTAGCTCCTCCAAGGGAGGACGTCTCCTTCCACATGCCTCGCTTTAGTACGTCCGTGTCAGGACAAATTGCCTCATGTGCTATCGGCGAACCGGTATTCGCGATTCGCACGGAACGCCTGTTTGACAAAGACCGCAGCCGTAGGCAGCGATGCCGAAGTGCGATTGCACATAAGGAGTCGTCACGTTATCCTCGTACGCTAGACATTTTTTCTTGTCGTGCCCCGCTCTCGTGATCGCTCCCGCCGGGCATCGCTCGATGCATTTTCCGCATGTTCCCTGGGCGTCCAATAGAAGGCCCCTATGCCGTTCTTGATTTTCTTGTACGGCGGATCGTCGCCGCGAGAGAACCCGACGAGGGGTCGGGCCCAGGCCGGCTCCTGATTGCTTTCGTTGAGTCTGTTTTCCCCGGACGTTGCGAAGTCCTCAATGCACCGGTGCATCCAAGCGGCTTGTTCCTGACTCGGAATCATTTCTGACGTCATGGGGCTCATTCTCCTCAAAGTCTCCGATTTCGCGTGACAGCCGCTCGTCGTCGCCCTCCGATCACTGCCTGCACTCTTCTAATGCGCCGCAAGACACCATGCTTTGGTTTTTTTGGCGTAGGCCGCGACCTCCTCGTCGGTTCGAAAATCCTTCGCCCCGCAAGCATTATAGTGTATCATCTCGGCCGTCTTTCTCACTTCCTTGGGCATAGGCTCTTCGGCCGGATAACCGAGAACCATCATATCGAATATGCGCAATCCTTCCGGAATGCCGATGAGGGTCTTGATGCCGCTCTGCGCACGCTCGCCGGAGACGGCTGAATACCACTGCGAAGCCAGCCCCAGAGAGGCGGCGGCAAGCTGCATCGAGAGAAATGCACAGGCCAGGCTCGTACGCATGATATTGTCCACGCGCGCATCAGAAGACTGGGCTGCTTCGGGGAGCCCCACTCTGGCCCTCCAGTCGCCAAACAAAATGATAAAGACGGGGGCCGCGTCGAACCGACCTTGAGAGCGGGTCGGCTCCTCGTTGGGGTTACGGATAGCCGGCCCGTACTGCTCCAAGACAAAGACGATCTTCTCCTTGAGCTCCTTTTCGGTGATTACCACGAACTCCCACGGCTGGGTATGAAACCCGGAAGGGGCCCAGCGCGCTACATCGATAATCTTGTCAATGCAATCGGCGGGGACGGGGTCTGTCTTGAACCGTCGTATTGTCCGCCTCCTTTTTGCGATCTCCAGGAACACATCGTACGGAGCAACATCGTTCATACACAGACCTCCTTATTTTGCCGGTTTAAGACCGGGCGTTCTCACTGACGCTCGTGAGAGAGCGAGCAGAGCCAGGTTCGATCGAGGACAAGCTTCTCCTCGATCTCCTTCTCTAGTCGCTTTTTCTGTTGGACCACGCTCCCTGTTCATTTCAACTCCTTGAGCGCTCTTGTGACGCTGATGCGATGGGCGCCGACGAGAAACGCAAGGTCTTCATGGGTCCGTTCGAGACGTTCGAAATTCGGAACATGGACATAAGGCCCTTTTCTCTTTCATGGTCTCTTCTTACCATTATAACATTGGGCCTGCGCCCACGGGTAGACCCATCCGGACGTCACGACCATCGTCTTCGGCGCCGTTTCTCTTTCGGCAGCATGCGCCTATATGGACTTCTCCCAGCCCTGCCCGAAGTCCGCGAAAGGTCTGACCTCTAGGACATCAAACGTGATTGCCGCGTGCATCATGTTCGCTGCTGCATCTCCGGCTTTCGCCCTAAGTTGGGCCTTCAGAGAGTCGAGCTTCTCCCCCGAGGTCTGGCACGCCGCCATCTTGAGGTAGACCCGCACCCCTTTCCATTCCGGGAGAGTCTGTCCCGGCTCCATAATCGCGAAGACGGCGTAAGGGTTCTCCTGGAGGTAGGCGAAAGTGCGGTTCTTGCCGCAGCCCATGAAGATAGTCTTTTCGTCGATCATCTGGACCGATCCGAAATAGGCAACGTCCACTTTCCCGTCCCTGCCTGATGTGGCAAGGACGCCCAAACGCGGCATCTTGTTGAAATACTCTTTCAGGTCTTGCGACATGGGTTCCTCCTTTGAGCGTAATGACTTATACATGTGGATAATATAGCGCTTATGTCGATGTTGTCTGTAGCGAATACTACAGCAGGAGGCAGCAAAAGTAATTTGATGTGAGGAACTGCGGCATCAGCTCCCTTTCATTAACTCGTCGCGGCTTGTCTTTGTTGAAAGAGAAACACCCTTTCCTTCGAACGGGCCCCTACATCGAACATAACCCCGAAAGGCGCCAATAGCCTTCAACACCCTCGAAGGCAAAGCTTCGCGCGAAGCAGACGGTTGACTCGCGTGCTTGTTGAATATAGCGGGACAACGGGGTCAGGCGGGATAAGGGACAACCGACTCTTTTGCTGCTCCAAAAATCATTTTACCGCCACATTTCATAGTCCTCCGGCCTCATCCTGTCCTCGGTCAATGGCTGACCCCAGTCCCCCAGGTTGTGCCCGGTACGCCCCTTTCTTCAGCCGCCCGGAAAGGTGCCGGAGATGCTCTTCCAGCCTCTCTCCATAGTGACGCCATGTTTCGCCGTCTATCCCCGGGGAGGCATCATGTTTCAGACCGAAATAACTCTTCCTCAATGTCTCTGGAGAGTAGACATGGTGCAAGAGCACAGTGAATCGCTGTTTCTTGTCCTTCGCCGCTTCCCGTATCCGCTCGAGCCCACTTGGCGCGCCTTCCCGGCCCTGCGTCCGGGGCGTGTCTGCTCAAGCATCTTCCCTTCGGCCAACTCCCTTCCCTTTATCCCCTCCGCCGCCTTTTGGGTGTTGTTCGGGGACTTCTCCGGCACTATGGAGTTGTGCGACTCCTCACGGACCCTCCGACGAAAAGGCTGCCTCTATTTGAAGATCCCCCGAAGGCCCTTCCCTATGCCCTTCAGGACCTTGCCCCCCTGCGTGACGACGTTCTCACCCGTGCCTATCACGTTAAGGCCGAGCTTCTGGCCGATCGAAACGGCGAACTTCCGGACAAGGTCCTCGCTGAGGTTGAACTTCGGATCGTCAAGCCGTCCCTCAACAACGAAATCGAGGGGGATTTCGTTTTTTGACGTCTCGAGGAGCTTTATGATGAGCGATCTGGGTATGCCGAGAAACCGATCTGTGCCGCCGCCGGGGGCGAACTGCAGGTTTTTTATGACCGTGTGAGTTGGCGCATGAATGTACCTAGCCTTAATGGTAAGGTCCATATCCATATCGAAGGTCCCGCCTCTCAAGTCCGCCTCGCCTTTCTTCTGCAGATAGGGTTTAAATGCCAGCATATCGAGGCTGCGAAGGGTCAGTTTGGCGCTCGTGTCGAAGTTGCGGAGGTTCGTCCTGCCTGTGCCGCCGAATTGTCCGGTTGACGCCTTTCCCGGTATATGGGCCGTCAACTGCCAGGTGGTCCACTTGTCCGTTGCGGGGAGGGAGAACGAGTCTGTTTTCAGGGAAATGTCCGTGATCCTGATAGGGTGAGGCGGATGGGATATTTTCCCATCGAGGTAGAGGACCTCGCCGTTCGTCACGCTGAGGTCGTTTACCATGACAGAAACCGCTGTCTTTTCCGGTTTCTGCCCCTTCGTCGGCTTCTCAGGGAGCGGACTCACCAGGTGACCCGCCCTGTCCTCCTCGATCCGGATGAATGGTTTGGATAGGATCACACCGGAGAGAAGAACGTTCCGGCTTTCCTGATCCTGGCCTTTTGACGAAGCGACAAACCGGAGCGCCCCGGCCCTCACCGCCGCCCCCCGGCTGTCGGTCAGGCCCTTAATGTTTGTTGCCTCCACCGCAAGCTCCCCTGCGAGCGTTTTCGGGTTGACGTTTCCGTTGCACATCACGGTCCCGGAGACGGTCTTGCCTTTCACATTCATCCGGAGCGAAACCTTTGAAGACGAGTCGCCGATGGGAAAGGAGACATTGTCGACCTTGGCCTCGACCCCGGTCAACCCGATCGGCCCGGCGCCTTTGAGCTGTTCGTCGTTGATCGTGACGGCGCCGTCCGAAACGACCACATGTCCCAGGTCAATGGGGTGCGACATCGCCGGCGTCCCTTTCTCTTTTGCCTCATCCCGGCCACCATCCAACGGATTGACTACATTTCCAACAGCATCGATTTGCAGGACAAGGGCGGGCTGCTCGATAGCGAGATCGGAAATCGCGTAGCGGCTGCCGAAAAGGGTAAGGAAGCTGGCCTTTACCTCTACCCTTCTCGCACGGAAGAAGCTTTGCCCGTCTTTCGAAAGGTCGACGCCGTAAACGTCGACCTTGTTCCAGCCGAGAGATATCCTCTCTATTTTGCCTCTCTCCCCGAGGGTTTTCTCGATCTCGGCCTTGATGATCCTGTTTGAGAAATAGAGAAGCGAAATAAAAGTCGCGGCAAGAAGAACCACGATTACCGCAGAGACGATAATGATCTTTTTCTTAAGAAAGCCGGCTTTCACGTGACCTCACTGTTCCTCTCGGCAGGTGGCGAAGCGTCATCGTCCGATGGGGCGCCGGCGACGCATGGTCCCTCTCCCCCGGACTCTTTGAGAATGGCAATGAGCGAGATGTAGAGCGCCATGATGAGAGGTCCGACGATAACGCCGATAAGGCCGAACGCCTCGATCCCTCCGAGCACCGAAAGGAAGGTGAGGAGGAAGGACATCCTTGCCCGCCCCCTGAGGAAGAGGGGACGCACCGCATGGTCTACCACGCCTATGCCGAAGATGCCGAAAGCAGCAAGAATGGCGGTCTTTGCTATGTATCCGGTGGCGAGAAGGTAGAGACACATGGGCGCCCACACGATATGGCATCCGATAAAAGGGATGAACGAAGTGATGGCGGTCGCCAGACCCCACAGCACGGGCGAAGGCATTCCGACCGAAACATACCCTATCGCCCCCAGCATTCCCTGCGCCAGGGCGACGGCTACTCCGCCGTAAATGGTCGAAACGACCACGTCCTTTGCCTGCTGCGACAGGTGCTCTTTGTTCCGCTTAGAAAAGGGCAGGTAATCGAGGATTGTCGCGACGTACGTCCTGCCGTCCTTGAAAAAGAAGAAGAGAATGAGGGCCATGATAACGAAGGTCGCAAAAGCGTGCGCGACGCTTCCCAACCCGGCGGGAACGCGCCGGAGCACCTCTTTCGAAAGATTCGAAAGGGCGCCCGCCACGTAGGCGAGCGCCTGTTGTTCATTAAGGCGGAAGACGGGCAACACCCGGTTCGCAAGGCCGTGGATGAAAGAATTCTCGTATGCCGACCGCACCCCTTTTACGGTCAAACCGGCAGTCGCAAGGTCCTGGAGCTCCCCCACCAGGAGATAGGAGAGGTAAGAAAGAGGGCCGAGGATCACGATCAGGACGACAGCGACCGTCGTCATGGAGGCCAGAGCCTGGCGTCGTATATGGCGAAGGATGAAACCGTATACCGGATAGAAGACGATCGCGAATACCGCAGCCCACGTGAGAGGAAGGAAAAAGGGAGCGATGACGAGGTAGGCAAGGTAGCTGAGGAATGCAACGAGGACAATAAGCATTCCGATGCTGAACCTGCGATTCATAAGGCAACCATAGACCGATATCCGGGCGTGACCGATAAGATATTTCTAAAATAGGTTTGTCTTCGTCATCTGTCAACGAAATGCCTGCCCGGCTCTGCACGTCGTCCCGCAAGGACAAGTACTCTGATAGGTGGCGGGGAATGCCCCCGGTTTGCCTTGGTTAAGAATCGGCATTATTTTTCATTACGGTAATCCCGACGTTTTCTTTGAAGCCTTGCGTCCATTTAAGCAGGAACACCCAAGCAAAACAAACATTCAAGGAGATTGCGCGAGGCGATCCGGTTTTAGCCGCTGTAGGATGGGAAGAAGCCTGTGACTTTTGAATATCTGGTCTCGCACTATGGGTATGCAGCTCTGTTCATTGGCGTGTTTCTCGAAGGAGAAACCATTTTGATATTGGCCGGCATTGCGGCTCACCTGGGAGAATTGAATCTCACCTGGGTTATACTGATCGCCTTTGCGGGAAGCCTGGCGGGCGATCAGTCCTACTTCTTGCTCGGTCGGATCAAGGGCAGGGCCTTCTTACGGAAGCGGCCCGGTTGGGAGGGAAAGGTTGAAAGGGTGTGGGCGCTCTTTGCCCACTACCGGATGCTCTTGATCCTGGGATTTCGTTTCATGTACGGTCTTCGCTCGGTGACGCCTTTCGCATTCGGTTTAAGCGGCATCAGCAGGATTCGCTTCTTTATCCTTAACGCGATCGGGGCAGCCGCCTGGTCGACAGCAGTGGCTTTGGTGGGCTACCTTTTCGGGGCCGTGGCAAAGGCGGTCCTGGTCGACGTGAAGACATACGAACACTGGATCATTCCCGGCGTGCTTTGTGCCGGCGCCCTAGTCTGGATCATTTATCTCTTGCACAACCGGGCAAAGGGACGATCCCAGTCGTGACGCGATTTTCATCGTAGGTGTGGACGGAGGTGGTCTATCTGAAAGTATCGACTACATGCTCACACAATAGAAAAGGATTCCCATGCCCAAAGTACACTTGCCGGCGGGGTCGTTTGCCGGGCCTGACTTTTTCTTGCCCTAGTGGTCGAGATTACCAGTTGAATTACGCCATAAGGAAAGAGGGGCGCATGCGCAAGGCTTCCAGGAAGTTCGCCTCTGTGCGCTTCTTCTCGCCAACGGCTCAAGATTAGACCCGCGGTCCGGCATTGCAAGTCTTTCAACTGCTCTCGGCATTCTTTCTGAGGCTCTTATGCCGAGAAAGCTCTGGCGCGGCAGGGCCCGATCCAAAGACTGCGGCATGCGGTTTCACGGCGTCAGGCCGAGCGTGCATTCCTTGAGTTAACGGGAGCCCTCAGTTTTGCCGGTCTGAGTCAACTGTTTCCCCGGATGCGTCCCAAAAGAGCCTGACATTTGCAAGGAATCTATATTTCTGCTTTTTGTCACTCCTGTAGAGTAGACTACGGGCGCCGTGGGACCTTTCGGTCTTGAATATAGCGGGACAACGGGGTCAGGCGGGACAAGGGACAACCGATTCTTTTGCTGCTCCAAAGATCATTTTACCGCCACATTTCATAGTCCTCCGGCCTCATCCTGTCCTCGGTCAATGGCTGACCCCAGTCCTTCCCTTCCAGTCCTTCCCCGTAGCGGGTCATCAATTTCCGCATGAACGCGGGCAGGCCCGGAGGCCCGCTGAGGACGAGCAGATGGAAGTGATTGCCCATGATCGACCAAGCGGGAACTTTCGTTCCGGTCTTGCCGACCGACTCTTCGACAATCTCAAAGAACTTGGCCCTGTCTGCATCGTCGAGAAATATAATTGTTCGATCTATTCCGCGGGCCATTACGCGGTGAAGCGTTCCCGGCGCATCTTAACGGGCATGACGAGGCGTGAGGGATTTTATCAAGCAGGCGAGAAATAGACAAGTAAGCCTCCCCCCGTTGTCAAGACAATTATGAGGCATGCTTAAGGTGGACTCCCTCCTCTGCCTGGAGCGTTGGTTCCGGAGCAGCAGCTTCATGGTAGACCTCGCTGGGGGTCCTGTAGCCGAGGGCCGAATGGGGCCGCTCCTCGTTGTACCGGCGAAAGAAGTCTCTTAGGCCCCGTATCGCCTCTGCGACGTTGGCATAATCTTTGAGATAAACCTCTTCCCACTTGACGGTCCGCCAGAGCCGCTCGATGAAAATGTTGTCGAAGACCCGGCCCTTGCCGTCCATGCTGATGGCGATGTTGTTGTTCTTCAGGACGTCGGTGAAATCCTTGCTTGTGAATTGCGATCCCTGGTCGGTGTTGAAGATCTCGGGGACGCCTACGGCGAGGGCGTCTTCCAGGGCTTCCACGCAGAAGGCGGCGTCGAGGGTCAGAGAAACCTTCCAGGACAAGACATAGCGGCTCGCCCAGTCCATCACTGCCGTAAGATAGATAAAGCCCTTCCTCATGGGGATGTAGGTGATGTCCGAGCAGAAGACCTGGTTGGGCCTTGAGACGTCCAAGCCTTTGAGAAGATAGGGATAGACCTTATGCTCCTTGTTCGGCCGGGTCAGCTTCCTTTTGGGAACGACGCCTTGGAGGCCCATTCTCCTCATGAGACGGGCGATTCGTTTCCGGTTGACTTTGAAGCCCTGTCTCCTAAGCCAGGTCGTTATCCGGGGAGCTCCCCAGGAGGGGTTGGCCGTGTACTGCCGGTCGATGAGCTTCATGAGACGGAGGTTGAAATCGGAGACCGGGACGGGCCTGTAATAGAAGCTCGACCGGCACAGGCTCAAAAGCTCGCACTGCCGGAAAATGGGAATAATCTTGCTGTTCACGTCGACGAGCCCCCTTTTCTCCGGGAGTGGAGAATCCCCCACTTTTTTTTAAGCCAGTCCGTCTCTACTTTGAGCTGGCCGATTTGTCTTAAAAGCTCGTCTTTTTCCTCCTCGGCGGCCTTCTCCTCTTTTGCCTGCTTTGAATCGAAGAGACTGGGGAGGTTCTCCACGGCCTGCTTCCTCCACTGGGCGATCTGGTTGGGATGGACGTGGTATTCGCTTGCCAGCTCGGCGACGGTCTTTTCGTTCTTGAGAGATTCGAGCACGACCCTCGCCTTGAATGTTCCGTCGTACCGCTTCCTGTGATCCGTCATTCGCTTCCTTCCTCCTCCTTGAGATATTTCACTCAGAGAGAGGAGGGTTTGTCCACCCTAATGGAGTGTCTAGATTCTGGGGGTAAGTATAAAGTGAAAGGAGTGAAGGACCCTTGCGTCCCTCGTCCCCTTACGTCCTCTCGACCTATGGGACCATCGAAGTGGCCAGGAAACTGGACGAGGTGGACAACGTCTATGACAGGGGGAAGAAAAAGGCGGAGATAATCCGGAGGAGACCAGGCGTATCGCCCGTTGTCATCGGGAAATACCGCTCGGCAAGACAGTCTTCATCTGCCTCGCGGACGTGATCGAGGGCCTGCCGCCCTACGAGGAGAACGTGCTCTCCTACACCATGGAGGAAAGACAGGCCGAGGCATACGGTGATTTGCAGGAACGTTTGAAAGACGCCGTTAAAGCCTACAAGGGCCCTGGATCGATGCTGCGGGCGCTTCTCTCCTACCCCGATTCCTGCGTCCAGTTTCCGGAGCACATCGTTATCAGAGATAAGGGAGCGGACGAAACTGGAGACGATAGAGGCGCCCATTAACTTGCAGAGGATCTCTTGATCCCCAGCTTTTTCATTCGCGAAGCGAGGGTCGTCGGTTTGAGGCCGAGAATCTTTGCTGAACCATTTTGACCTCTTATCTTCCAGTTTGTTCTTGCAAGCACTGTCTTTAGGTATTGGCGTTCCATATCGGCCAGAGTTGTGAAATCAGGATTATCGGCGGATATCTGGTCGTCCGCATGCCTGCTGAGATCCGGGAAAGCAATATTGCCTTCATTGGAGAGAATGACGGTGCGCTCGATAAAATGTTCCAATTCCCTTATATTTCCGGGCCATGGATACTGCTTCATCTTCGCGATCTCTGCCGCTGATATTCTTCCCAGCTTCTTGCCCAGCTTCTTGCTGCATTTCTCGAAGAAGTAATTTGCCAGCAGGGGGATATCGCCCTGCCTTTCCCTTAGCGGGGGGACAAAGATTGGAAATACACTCAACCGGTAGTAGAGATCCTGCCTGAAAGCGCCGTTCTTCACGGCAACACGAAGATCTTTGTTGGTCGCGGCTACGATCCTGAAATCGGAGTGAATTTCTTTCTGGCTGCCTACCCGTTCAAAGGTTTTTTCCTGAAGAACCCTTAGAAGCTTCACTTGTATGTTGAGAGGAAGATCCCCTATCTCATCGAGAAAAAGCGTGCCGCCGTCGGCAAGTTCGAGTCTGCCCTTTCGCGTTTCGGCGGCTCCGGTGAAAGCCCCTTTCTCGTAACCAAACAGATCGCTCCCTACCAGGTCGGAAGGCAAAGTGGCAAGATTGACGGGTATGAAGGGTCCATCTTTGCGTTTGCTCAAGAAATGAACCGCCTTTGCAACAAGTTCTTTGCCGACCCCGGTCTCTCCGGTAATGAGAACGAAACTGTCTGTGGTTGCAACCTGGCGAACCTGCTCAAGAACCCTCCGGATTCCTTGTGATTTTCCGACGATCCTTTGCAGGGGTGCAGTAATACCCATTTCTCGCTTATAAAAGAGTGCTTCATCCTGAAGTCGGTCTTTGCTTTCTCTCAGTTTTTCATACATTTTGATGTTCGAAAGGCCAAGGGAGATTTGCGTTCCTAATAGCGTTAAGTAGGGCAGGAGATTCGTCGGGAAGTGGGGGCCGTCCAGGCAATTATCAAGATAGAGGTATCCCTCCGTGTGATCAATTAACTTGATTGGTATGAAAAATAGGGAATTGATCCCAGTGCCTTGAAGAGCCTTCGGGGTAACATTCGAATTACTCGGTTCGAGCAATATAAGCTCTTTCTCCTTCTTGACTGCATCATCGAGGAGTCTCCTTATGTTATACGAATCGAAGAAACGAGGATCAAGGTTACGGCTGACGATTAGTCTCATCCCGTGCTTGGGGTCGCGCATCAGAAAGGCCCCCCTGGTAGCAGCGGTAAAATCCATGGATAGATCGATCATTGTCTGAAGGAACCCGGAGCTGTCCTCTAATCTCCCTAATGACTGATTAATCTGAACAACGCTGCTTATCATGAATTCGACCTTCTTATCTTGAGAGACGAAGGCGAGCAGATCTTTGGGGAAAAGGTTTCCGTCAACTTTAGAAAATAGCAGCCAGGCTTTTCCGAATAAAGCCTGGCCGAGCTTGTGCTCCCCTTGTTTGAAAAAATAGTTTCCCAGGGCGATGTGCGTGCGGGCCAAATCGATTACCGCTCCAGCCTGTTTGAGGTATTTCTCGCTGTCTTTTAAATCACGGAGGATCTTTTCCGACGGCATCTTCCTTTCGATGCTTCGTACGGCCCTGTAGCGAAGCGCGCACCCCTTCATGTGGATGCTGTCGGAGGAAAGAGCCCTCTCTATTTCCGTATCCAGATTCAATTGTTCGTCAGAGTAACCTCTTAATTCGAGGATGCTGAGCAACTCCAGGAACCATGAAGAGGCAGTATCCACCAAGCCGGTGCGGCGCCGATAATCGGCCGCCCTCTTGAGGCATTCAAAAGCCTCTGCGTAATCCTCTCTCGTCACGAGTATGTAAGCTTTGCATGCAGCTATTACTTGCATATGGAATGGTTGAGACTCCTTACAGACACTTGAGACTTTGCCGAGACAGACGTCCGCTTCATCGACCTTCCGTATCTCAAGTAAAGACAAGACAGTGAAAATCAGGGCGAGTATTTGTATGTCGAGAAGTTTTTTCACATCCGCCTTAGCCTGTACCGCTTCGATCATTCCGATGCCACGCGCAATTCTTCCGTTGATCACATAACAGAATCCTACACGAATATTGCCCCATAAGGTGGTTTCGTCGTCTCCGAATTGCTCGAGACTTCCCACTCTTTCTTCATATTGTCGGATTGCCTCTTGAATAGAACCCTTCATAAAAAGGAGCTGGCAGACTATGAACGTCAGTTTTCTTGGAATCAGACGCTTTCCTTTTGTTTGAAGCAGCTTTATTGCATCATCCATATATTGCGAAGCCAGCCGGTCTTGGCCGGCTACGCGCAGAACCTGAGATAGGATCAGTTTGACCCGTATCAGGGACGCCCACTTCTTGTACTGACGAGCGACTTCTTCGGCCTTTGTCAGGAGGGCGAGCTGGCTGGGTATGGGCGCCGTGCTCATGCTGCTCGCAAACTTTCCCAGGACTCCGCTGAGGTAGTACCCCACGTTGCCCGCAGTCACACCATTTTTCTCAAAATACTGTAAGATACGGTCATGGTAGTAAGACGCTTCTTCCTTCCGGTCTAGTCGGAGGAGGATCCGGGCCGCCCTTTTTATGGTGGGCAACCCTTCATCGATATTGCCTGTTCTCAGAAATATATTTGCTAACGCCATGTTCGCCTGATCAGCTTTGTCTGAAGAAGGGGCTATCTGGCCGATTAGTCTATTGATCAGCCTTTTCCTCTCATCCTCGGTTGTATGTTTCTCAATGATAGCGACTAAATCGAGATCGCTGCGGAAATAGAAACCCCTCCCGGATGACTTTCGTTCATGCAGAATACCGTATTTCTTTAAATTCTCTATAAAACTAAGAATTTCGGCAACGGACGAGGTCTCGCTCAAGGGAAGCAAAGCATCGATGGAAACGGGCGACGGCATGTAGGCAAGATAGCAGATAATCTCTTTCTCGCCCTCGCTCAACGTATTCCAAAATTTTTCTATTTTCACGTCAACCTCGTTAGAGTTCATATGATAAGCCTCCTCCCGTTGTCAAGACAATTATGGGGCGGCGCTCAAGGCGGACTCCCTCCTCCGTCTGCAGCGTTGGTTCTGGAGCGACAGCCGCTCCACGGGAGACCTCGTTCGGATTCATGCCGCCGAGGACCGAGTGCGGCAGCTCCTTGTTGTACCGGCGAGAGAAGTCTCATTGGTCTCGTGTTGTTTCTGCGACGTTCGCCTAATCTTTGAGATAGACCTTCCGTTTGACGGTTCGCCGGAGCCGCTCAATTAAGATGAGATGGCGACGAGATATCGGACAGGCAGACGACATAGCGTTGGCAATTCCAGGTGATATTTTTTCCAAAACTCTCAACTTAAGTGATAACAAATAGTTGTTTCTATTGGCACATCGCTTGCTTTCAATGCCATAGCCAAGCAACGTTTGAATGAATTATCAAAATTACTGCCTGTGCGCCCTATGGAACAAGTGTGGCGCTCGGGCGGCGGTCCAGGATGTTAACGATGCAGGTTCGAAAAACTTTGTCGCCTCGCAGTTTCTTCCGTGCTGGGATTCTCGCATTGGTCTTCTTGTTTGCGTTTTCGATCGCTCAGGCGGCCGAGCAAAGACATGATGATCTCTTCTCGGTCGCCTTTGCCGGCGCTAAAGAAGGCTGGGCTTCCGGCTATTGGGGAACGATTCTCCATTCGGGCGATGGCGGTAGAAGTTGGACACAGCAGAGTAGCGGCACTAACTGCACGCTCACCTCAATTCATTTCGTTGATGACCAGTATGGATGGGCGGTGGGCGATCAAGGGACCATTCTGGCGACTAGGGATGGCGGAAGACGATGGTTTCTTCAGAAGAGCCCGGTCGCCCTGTTTCTTATGGGCGTCACCTTCGTGAACCGCCTAAAGGGATGGGCGGTCGGCGAGAGGACGACGATTCTGGCCACCGAGGATGGCGGCCTCACGTGGAAGGTGCAATTCAAGGACGAGGATTTTGTGCTCAAGAGCGTCTCATTCTCGGACGAGCGTAACGGTTGGGCGGTAGGCGAGTATGGCTACATCTATCATACAACTGATGGCGGCAGGACTTGGAAGCGTGAGGCCGGCAAGTTCGGATTCTCCGAGCAGACCGGTCTGGTCGAGGGAGGAAAGTACCTTTTTGGTCTTGCTGCAGTCGATCGGAAGACCGCTTATGCGGTCGGCATTGATGGCTGTGTGACTATGACCACCGACGGCAAGACGTGGCACGATGTCGTAACCGGCGCTCCTAAAGCCCATCTGTTCGGAATAGCGGTCGACAAATCGGGAGGCATTGCCATCGTCGGCAAAGGTGTTTTGATGTCATCCGCGGACGGAGGGAGGACGTGGCGAAAACGGGAAGGCGATTCTTCCATCGACTATGGGTGGCTTTACGGCATTTCGACACGGGGGACAATGGGAATGGTTGCGGTCGGCGCTGCAGGCATCGTCTACCTGACGGATAACGGAAGCGACTGGGCTAGGGTGGTTCATCAGGGAGGCGCGAAGTGAAGGCAGCAAGGGCAAGCAAGACGAAACTCGACAGAATGTGCGGATTTCTTACGAAGCACCGAATTGCCGCGCTAGCGACCGTCCTGTGCGTGACGATCGTATTCCTTTACGGCGCTTTTCATATCCGAAGCGAAACCGTGCTCTTCGAACAGTTTCCATACAACCACCCCTACCTCAAGCTCATGGGCCAGTTTCAAGAGATCTTTGGCGGCGGCGGCTCGGGAGTCAGCATCGTGATCCAGGCCAAGCACGGTGATATTTTCAATAGGAAAACGCTTACTAAAATCAGAGCGATGACAACCGAGGTCGAACTCTGGGATGAGGTCTATCGTCTCCTCACTGTTTCGATGGCGAGCAACAGTACGAAAGTAGTAAGAACCAAGGCTAGGGGCGAGATCGCCGTCGAGACCCTGCTTGGCAATCATATTCCTGAGACGCCGGAAGAAATGAACCTCCTCAAAAGGAACATCTTTTCCGACCCGGGAAAGAGAGGGATACTCGTCTCTGAAGACGGCTCGGCCGCTTTTCTGCGTACCGTGTTCAAAGAGGATGTTTCCTACAGGGAGTGCTATCGGCTTCTCCAAGGGCTCAGAAAGGCATATACCGACAACGACACGTCTGTTCATATAGTCGGATTTCCCATGCTTATGGGCTATATCTACAGTTTGCGTACGCAGACGTTTGCAGTGTTTGCGATCAGCATTCTGGCCATCATTGTTGTCCTGTTCCTCATCTTTCGCAACTTTCAGGGCATGTTCTCTCCTGTGGCGAATGCCGGCATCCTCACCATATGGGGACTGGGTTTTGTTGGTTTAACAGGCATCAACTTCAGCCCCATGCTCTATGTCCTTGCCTTCCTGGTCGGCGCCCGGATGATCGGGAATTCTCACCAGATTGCTTACCGTTACTTCGAAGAGTTGGACTCGAGCGGAGGAGACAGAGAAAAAGCTTGCTTTGAGACTATGCGAACGATGTGGGTTCCTAATTTTGCAGCAGTTGGCGCGGACGTAGCAGGTTTTGCAGTCCTCTTTCTCGCAAGAATCGTCCTCATGCAGCATCTTGCTGTCATTATGACCTTTTGGATGGCGACGATTCTCATGACGGGGTTTCTCGTGCCCGTCCTGTGCAGTGTTTTTCCCTTCCGCGTTAAGACGGGCGAATGGAAGAAAGAAACGTGCCAGATGGACTGGAAAGCCGCCCTGATAATGAAAATTTCGCGGTTTTCAATCGCACCCCGTACCCGCTGCATTACAGGGGCAATCATTATCCTTGTCGCCGCGGGATGCTTCTATGAGATGACTAAACTTAAGGTCGGGGATCCAACCCCCGGCACGAACATCTTTTATGCCAATCATCCCTACAACAAAGACACTGCCCTTATCAACTCCCGGTTCAGGAACTCCTCGGACATGCTATCCCTCTACTGGAACGGCGGGCCCGGATCAGTTTACAACCCGGCCGTGCTTGAGACGTTTGAGGGGTTTGATCGACATATAGCCGATCAGTTGCCTGACATTTACAAATCTTCCGCATCAATCATCGATGCGGGGAAGATGTTTAATCTCACTTATCATGATGGCGACCAGGTGTGGTCGATGCTCCCAAGGGACCCCGCGCAATCGACCGCTCTCCTTGGTCTTCTCCGCCAAAGCATTGGCACGGCCAATCTGAGGCTGTTCGTCGACGGCGATGTTTCGAAGGCACAGATACTGGTCTTCTTTGCAGATCACAGTTCCGACAACTTACTCCGCATCAGAGATGCCGCCTACGGTTTCTTCAAAAACCATGCCATGAATATCGAAGGCCAGGGGGCATTTGAGCTTGCGGGAGGAAGCATCGGCATGGAGCTCGCTCTCAATGAGGAGATGAGGCGATCTCATCTACTCATTGACCTTGCAGTCTATGCGGCGATTTTTCTTCTGTGTGCGCTCTGCTACAAGTCGATTGTCGCAGGTCTCATGCTCACTGTTCCCCTTGTCTTTGCAAACGCTATGTGCGGGGCCTATATGGCGCTGCGCGGCATTGGGCTCTCGATCAATACGCTTCCTATCGCGGCGATCGGCGCGGGACTTGGCGTTGATTTCGCCATTTACCTTTACAGTCGTGCAATCGAGGAATTTCCCTTGCAAAATGGTGATTGGACAGAAACCGTAATGCAGTGCGTCTGTACGTGCGGCAAGGCGGTAATTTACACGGGCATAACTGTAATTCTTCCGATCCTCACTTGGTATTTCTTCTCGGATATGCGATTCCAGGCGGACGTCGGGTTCTTTCTCTCTCTCGTTATGGCGGTGAACGTGATCCTTTGTATGACCCTCCACCCGTTGCTCCTCTCTGTAATCAAGCCGAAGTTTGTCAGCAGGGCAAAAGGTTCTTTTGCAGGCGAAAAGAGGCCTGCCGTTGTAGGGACGCTTCCAATAGGGTAGCCGGAAAGAGGCAAAAGAAGGAGGTGAGACTGATTTTCGGGGGTAGACGTACATATCAACGAAGGGGAGGATATATCTTTGAAGACCGTGGTTAGAGTCATACTTCTGATGAGTCTCGTATCGGTTGCATTAGGGTGGTGCACAGCGTATGCCGAGGAATTCTGCCTGGGGGGACGTCCGCTTAACGTGTATGGTTACTTGACGCAGGCTGCGGCCTTCGGCATAAACAATCAGCAGTATCCTGACACTGCCAAAGGCCTGCAGTCCGCCCTCACGACTCTTCTAGTCGAGACAGACTACAGTCCCACTGACACACTGAAGTTTGTAGCATCGGGAAGGTTTTCGATTGATTGGGCTTATCAAATCAACCGTGATCGGGCTGATTGGATCGACAGAGGATTTCCATCGTCAAGCCGCTACCTAAATATAGACAGTCACGACTGGCAGACCCTGAACGAAGCCCATGTGACCTGGAATCCTGACTACCTTATGCTGCGGGTAGGAAAGCAGATCGTGTCCTGGGGTGAAACGATAGGCTTCCGGGTGATGGACCAGTTCAATCCCCTCGATCAGCGCCGGGGATTTGAAGACGTTGAGTATGAAAACTCGGTCATCCCTATTTGGCTCGCGAGAGCTGAGTTCTATCCAAAATTGCAATCCGATTGGCTCCAGGATCTTGGCATCGAGGTCATCTATGACCCAAACGCCCAGTTCGTTCCCGATCAGACAATCATGACAGGCAATGATGTCGGCGGCATATGGGCGCCCTATATTGAACAACCGGTTCGGATTCCCTTCCCCCCACCCCAAGGGACGACGGTGAATACCCTCGTGGGATCGAACTCGGTGGCTTCAACGTACGTGGAGCCTAAGGATTGGAGCGAGGGAAACGAAGTCGGGCTCAGGATAAAAGGAAACATTGACAACACGCTCGTCACGTTGAACGGTTTCTACGGGATCGACAAAAACCCTCAAACGATCGCCGTTCCTCCATACGCCACGCTCGATTTCAACACCCCCAGCGGAACCATCCTTCACCCGGTGCTTCTCGGCGAGTACCCTATCATGCGGTACGTCGGAGGTACGTTTTCGAAAGAGCTTACTCCGCTGAACCTATCCGCCCTGGGAGGCGTTGCGCCCCTGCTCCATTTTGAAACGTTCTATGCATTCGACAGCACGTATGGGACGACATCCAACCGGTTCATACACTCCGACGATTTCCGCATGGCCACTACCATTGACTTGAAGGCAAAGATCCCCTGGTTGAACCCCAGGGCCAATATCACGATCTGGCCGGGATTTGAGTACGAGAGGATCCCGAACTATCCGACCTTAGACCCAACAGGCGCAAATGAATATATTTCGGGACTGAAGAAGAATAACTATACAACAGTCCTAATGGTGAACACATCCTACTTGAACGCCAAACTTACACCTTCCATTTTCTGGATGAGGAACTGGGACTATCGCGGAGATTATTGGAGATATGAGCTGGCCTATGACTACAGCAATAAGTGGCATTTTACGCTGGGCGCCCTGACACTGTCAGGGAGCAAGATAGGGGATAGGTCAGCGGTGCTGCCGGCGGTAAGCTTTGAAGGATTTGAGCATAAGGATCAGGTGTTTTTCAAAATAGCCTACAAATGGGGCTGATAAAACAGAGCGGAGGATATAGCAAATGAATACGAAGCGACTTTTTCTACGGTGCCGCTGGATGGGGGTTGCGCCCATAGTATTGTGTTCGGCTTTCTCTCTATGGGCTGCCGATCTTCCGAGGCCCACGACGTATGAACCTGTTATTGCGAGCCTTGAGCAATATAAGAAGCCTTTCGACGATCCCAGACCCTTTCTCAAGGATCATCCGGTAAATAGCCTTGTGCCCAAAGCGGTGTACCAACGAGTAGCTTTTGACATTGACGCAATGAAAACGGCGTGGGCCGATGCGGTGGGGTTTAGCGCACCGGATCTGGTCGGCAAGATCGCACCGGAGATCAAACCCGGTAAATATACCTATCGCGATCTGGAGAAATACCCCGGGCTGAAAACATTAATGCCTCCCCTGTTGTATGAACGGATCAAGCCCGGGGGGCCGCCCTTCTGCTGCAATATACCTGAGTTTGAGATAATTCCGACCAGACAGTACTACTATTCTCTGCCGGTTTCCAAGGCAACAAAAGAAAACATGGGGAAGGCAAAGCTCGACAGCAAGGGCTACCTTGTCGGCCAGGAATACTATGGCGGCCTCTTGTTCCCCAGGCCCTCCGGTCAGTTCAAGGCCCAGCAAATCATCTTCACGTATCAAACAGGGGGAGGAGCTCACTGGAACCAATCTTACGGCTTCGTCGGTCAGGTACGCGGATACGACAGCCATCTGAACAACGATTACACATCTACAAACATCGGCAGAGGGATGAATCTGTCGGGGCGCGTCCTTCTGCCGCCCTTCGGCTATACCGACGAGCGGGCCAAGGCAAGGGGAGAACTAGGAGAATATGTCGTGATGACGCTATCTCCTCGGGACTCGGCCGGCTCTGCCTTTGGTGGAATCTCATATTTCAGTCCTTCCGTGAACAACGTCACGATGATGTATCTCCCGGCTCTGAGGAGGGTCAGGTTGATGGGTTCAACAGATACGCAGGACCCCTTGCAGGGTCAGGACACGATCATGGAGGACAACCAGGGGTTTATGCAAAAACTGACGCCCGACCGTTACCCGTACAAGTACGAAATAATCGAGGAACGGGAATTTCTTATGCCGGCACTTTCCGAAGATGGGGCGGAATACGTTGCGTCAAAAGGCCTCGAGTTACGAAATGTAAGACTCGAACGCCGGCCTATGTACGTGCTGCAATTGACACAGCTCGACCGCAACTATGTATATAGCAAACGAATTCTGTATATCGACAAAGAAACCTTTCTCCTCATGCACATGGCGACATACGATCAGAAAGGCCGCCTCTATCGGACGTCATGGACCACCTTCAGCTGGCATCCGGATATGGGCACTATGAGCCAGGACGGCGGCGTAACCCTCGTCACCATCGATCATATAGACAAACATAGCGGTTACGGCGGACCGAACTGGGCTTATCCGGCTAATTTCAGGCGGGAAGACGTCAGTATGGAAACTCTCTACAGGAAAGGAAAATAAGGGCAATTCCATAAAGGATGAAAAAGGAGGTGAACAATATGAACAGAGCGGCAAAGGCGCTGAGAGGGACCATCATTTCGTTGGCAGCAGTCTCCATTTTTCTTATCCAAAGTCATGCTGCGGTTCATGCCGAAGAGAAATGTCATAGTGTTACCATTTCCAGCAGCAGAACGATTGACCCGGTGAGCCTGACGATTGGCAGGGGAGACTGCGTGGTATGGACAAACTGGAGTGATAAGGCGCGGATTACTTTCAGAGACGGGGAGAGATGCCGGGACAACACGAAATCGCACAGAGATTTTAGCTTGGATACGGCGAAACGCTATGTTTCCGGCTACCTCACCGCCGGAGACACCTCGAGTCTGGTTTTTTCCGTTGAGGGAATATATGACTACGAGATTGAATTCGGCGTCGGCGGCGGACTCGGCGGAGAAGGTCCTCTGAAGACGATAGGGACCATTAAAGTCCAGTAGGATTTGGTGTATGAGCATTGTGGATTTCGGCGTGCAGTAAATAAAACTTCCAGGAGGCAGCAAATGAGCGCTAATGACGGCACAAAGTATGGCAAGTATTTCCACCGAGGCCCCAGACCCGACGAAAAGATACCATTATTCAACGAGGTTGTCGCTCTCGTTGATAACAGCGTCATTAAGGAAAGCTTCTATTTTATGGTTACCTGGACCCACCCGGGGCAGATCATTCCGTCCCACGGGCCTCACGTACATCCGTATCCTGAGATGCTGGCGTGGATAGGCTCCAATCCGGATGATCAGTTCGACTTGGGAGGGGAAGTTGTATTCTACATGGGCGAGGAGATGGAAAAGCACGTTTTTACACAGTCGACAGTGCTTTTTATTCCGGCCGGACTGGTTCATGCTCCGGTTATTACGGTGAACATAGACAGACCTTATCTTTTCCTCTACACTTTGCCGCAATCGACGCTCAAAGAGACGTCCCGGAAGGATCTTTTGCCTAGGGTGCCTGAGGAACATAGAGATACGGTAATTTTTCCGTACGACCAATCCCGTGAAGAAATCGAAGCGATCGTAGAGAGGATGAAGAAGAAGGCTAGCGAGGCGAAGAAGGCATAGGGGAAGCCTTTCTGTGAAAAAGGGCAACATCAGGCATGTTCAAAACCGGAACTGATCCTCTTCTTGAAAAGTCGGTAAAGGACAGACGCAGGAAGCTGAGCTGCCAAAGAAAATAACTCGGAGGAATACTAATGTCTGAAGGAACTGAGACAAAATACGGAAAGTACTTCGTCGTTGAGCCGAAAGAGAAAAAAGGCCTGGCAGCAGCACCGGGGGCCATATTGCATATCGATGGCGACATAGTGGAGGGGGCACAGCGCTTCGGGATCTGGCAAGTATCGAAAGAGAATCCTCATGTGCCGCATGGGCCTCATTTCCACAAACATGCGGAGGTGTTGGCGTGTGTGAGCAGCGACATGAACGATCCGCATGACCTCGGCGGCGAGGTGGAACTATGTATGGGGCCGGAGCTAGAGAAACATATCATGCGAAAGTCGACAATTGTCTTTATACCGCCGAAGATGATACATTGCCCCATATTCTACAGGCCCGGCAATCGACCGATTATCATGGTTTCTCTGGTGTATTCAAACAGCCTTACAGAAACGCCGTGCAGAAATCTCATACCGGAAGCCGAAAGAGAGAAGTTCGTCTTTTTTGAGGCCAAGGGCAATGAGACAATGGAAGAGGTGATGGCCAAACTGGATTTTGAAAAGATCAGAAGACTAAATCAGTAATTCGGCGTCGCCAGGGTGGAATTGGCCGTGCTGCCGCCATCCTGGCCGCCACTGCACTCAGAAACTACGGAGGCATGACCGGCTATGTTCGCAGCTTCAAGAAGCAGAAACAAATTCTACGGCTGGATCGCCCTGGGAACGTCATCAGCTGTTCTGTTTGTCTCGTATGGCGCAATACTTGGTTCCTTTGGCGTTTTCCTGAGCCATCTCTGCCGTGTTGACGGGGCGCCTTATGGCGCCGGGGCAGGTTCGTTGTCCGCCGCATTGGCAATGATGATGATCGTCATGATGCTCAGCGGTCCGCTGGCCGGATGGTTCATTGGCGCCTTTGGCCCAAGAACGGCTATGGTATGTGGCAATGGCCTCTGTGTGATAGGACTGCTTCTACTCGCCTCGCATACAAAGTTGTGGCACTTCTACATTGCTTACGGGGTCTGCCTGGGATTAGGAACCGGAATCGGCGGAATGCTTGCAGCGAATACAGTCGCATCGAACTGGTTCATACGAAGAATCCCTCTCGCCATTAGTATTATCATGACGGCGTCTGGCCTAGGCGCCGTCCTAAGTCCTGTTGTCAACAGCACCATTGATTATTTCGGGTGGCGCCTGGCATACGTGGCGCTGTCCGGGCTTGTCTTCCTTGTCGGAATAGTAATTGCGGGCACGCTCGTCAGAAACAGGCCGGAAGACCTGGGCCAGATTCCTGACGGCGAGGCGGGAGAAGCCCCCGAAGCCGAGCCAAGCGGTCAAGACCGGCACGGCCAGCACTCGACATCCGCGGACTTCAGCCTGGGAGAGGCAATCAGAACAAAGACGTTTTGGATATTGGTTCTTTTCTCGATTATGGTGTTTTTTCCGAACAGCATAGTTATGGCCCATCAAGTGAAGTTTCTGGAAGGCATAATCGGTACTGCCAGAGCCGCGGGGACAATGGTTATTTTTGCCGCGGCGAGTACTATTGGAACACTTCTGACGGGCGCTCTGGCACTGAAAGTCAAACTAAAATGGGTTGCTCTCGCCGCGACTATGGTCATGTGTCTGGGTCTAGCCGTGAGTTTGCTCGCTCCGTCTATGCCGTTGCTGTCCTACGTGTTTCCGCTATTGTTCGGACTCGGCGGTGGATCGGCTATAGCGACGGGGATGGCCTTTACGCCTGCGTTTTTCGGGCGAAGCAACTATTCAAAAATTGCCGGCGTTGCTATGGTTTGCGCCATGCCCGGCTGGCTTGGGGCCCCCGTTGCCGGCGTCATATTCGATCTGACGAAGAGCTACACGCTGCCACTCTTGCTTGCACTATCGGCATCAGTTGCAACGGTTGTATGCATGCTTGTGTTGAAGCCCCCTCGGTAAGCTCATTTTGGAAACGGACGATAGAAGCGTCCACAAATGTCCACGTTCAAGCGAGGGGACTGGCTCGTAAGGCAGCGTAATCGTTCATACAGATTACCGAGAAATCTTCACCCTTTCCTTCGAACAGCCCCCCACGTCAAACATGGCCTTGAAAGGCGCCAATAACCCTAAAAATGTCGCCCTCGATGGCAAAGGTTCGCGCGAAGCAAATCGTTGAGCCGCGTGCTTGTTGAATATATGCAAGCGTGGTAGCATGTATGTATAAGAAAGAGGCGCACGATGGCGAAAGCGACGATGTCCAATCAGGCTGGATGCTCACCTGGCGGACGAAGCCCCAAAGATATTGGGAGTAAAAAGCAGGACCGAGGCGGTGCATGTTGCGCTCAGGAAATTCGAGAACCTGATGGAAAAACACGCGGGGAAACTCACGTTCGAGGGCCTTGAGTGAGCGGTCTCGTCATCTTTGATACGTCGGTTTTCGTCGACCCGCCACAGAGAACGGATAGAATCTTTAACGGGCTCGAGCGGTAGGAGTACAGTTGGATTTCCTCGTGTAGGAGTCGTTCCCGACAGGTGACGCATGGAAGAAATGGAGATGAGCAAAGCATTCACGCTGATGGAATCTGGCCCCGTCGTTCTCGTTACGACAAATGACGGAAATAAGAACAACATAATGACGATCTCGTGGACCATGGTAATGGACTTTACCCCGATGTTTGCCATGACTACCGGGCCCTGGAACTATTCCTTTGCCGCTCTTCAAAAAACGAAAGAGTGCGTTATTTCGATTCCCACTGTCGACATGCTCGATAAAGTTGTTGGAGTGGGAACGTGTTCCGGCGCCGATACGGACAAATTTGAAAAGTTCATGCTCACCCCCGTGAAAGGAAAGCATGTCAAAGCGCCCTTGATAAGAGAATGCCTGGCCAATATCGAGTGTGAAGTCGTCGACATCGTCAAGAAGCACAATATCGTGGTCCTCGAAGGCGTTGCGGCGTACTTTGACAGCGCGGGAAAAGAGAAGCGAACTGTTCACGCGGTCGGCGATGGAACGTTCATAGTGGACGGGAGGAAGTTGAACCGAAAGAAAATGATGGCCGCAAAACTTCCACCCGGTCTCTAACGCTCTGCCGGATAAGAGATTATATCGCTCCCGCACGTTAACCGTCCATATATCCCGGCATCCATGGGTTAGCCCGGTATCCCTTTAGCGCTGTGAAAGAGGTTCGAACCCGCAAGACAAAACTTGTGAGCATTGGGCCAGACCCACAGAATAGTTAGCAGGATCAGCCCACTTCCGGGATCGATCATGGTTGAACTCGATCCCGGATCGCCTAGGTCGTCCTTTTGGTCGGAATCGCGAGGTTTGGATGACCTGTGAGGATCGTTGACCGGAGGCGTACTCAATGTACGACGGAGGTCGCGACCGGAGCAGGGCGCCAAATATCGCGATTCCGACCAAAAGGCCGAGCGCCCGGCGCCTCCCGCCCGAACGAAAAAACGACGAACGCGGCATCACGGCGACGGGGAGGAAAAAGGGGGCGCCAAATAATTATTTTGACAGCCTTTGCCGACATAAGGTAGATTACCTACCATTACTCTTTTGGGTGGCTATGGTGAAAGGTCGTATCGAGATCGATTCCGAACGTTGCAAAGCATGTCTTCTTTGCATCGAGTTCTGCCCCAAGAAGGCTATTTCTCTGTCCAACAAACTCAACTCGAAGGGCTATTTTGCCGCCGTTTTCAATGAGGAGAGCGAATGCACCGGCTGCGCCTCCTGCAGCCTGATATGCCCGGACGTGGCAATAGAGGTATACAGGGCGTGAAGAAACTCATGAACGGAAACAGCGCCTGCGCCGAATCGGCGGTGCTCTCCGGATGCACCTGCTACTTCGGCTATCCTATCACCCCTCAGAACGAGCTCGGCGAGTACATGGCCAAAAGGCTCGCGCAGGTGGAAGGGGGCGTCTTCATCCAGTCCGAAAGCGAGATCGCGGCGATCAATATGGTCCTCGGCGCCAGCGTTGCCGGCGCCCGGGCGATGACATCGTCGAGCAGCCCCGGCGTGAGCCTGAAACAGGAGGGCATCTCCTATCTGGCCGCGGACGAGCTGCCCGCCGTTATCGTCAATATGTCCCGGGGAGGTCCGGGCATGGGCAACATCTCTCCCGCCCAATCGGACTACTTCCAGGCAACCAGGGGCGGTGGCCACGGGGACTACCGGACGATCGTGCTCGCCCCCTCGTCGGTTCAGGAGATCGCGGATCTCATGCCGCTCGCTTTCGACCTCGCCGATTCCTACAGGAACCCCGTCGTCGTGCTGGGGGACG
This sequence comes from uncultured delta proteobacterium, assembly GCA_963816715.1. Lineage (GTDB taxonomy): Bacteria > Desulfobacterota > Syntrophorhabdia > Syntrophorhabdales > WCHB1-27 > BOG-1155. Next base: position 320,826 of record CAWFMJ010000027.1, on the reverse strand, counting down.
GCATGCTCGGGCAAATGATGGAGCCGGTGACCTTCGACCATATCTCGAGGGGCAAGGAATACGTCAAGGACTACACCCTCACCGGCGCCGACGGCCGGCCATCGCGCATGATACGCTCGTTGCTCTTCGACGTGAAGGAAGAGGAAGAGCACAACTGGAAGCTTTTCCGGAAGTTCCAGCGTATGGAGCAGAGCGAAACCCGCGTCGAGACGTTTCTTGTCGATGACGCCGAAATGATCGTCGTTGCCTACGGCACGGGGGCGAGGGTCGCGAAAGGCGCCGTCAGGAGACTCAGGCAGGAGCACCTGAAAGTCGGCCTCATCCGCCCCATCACGCTCTGGCCCTTTCCGAAGAAAGCCATCCAGGAAGCGGCCAAGCTCGTGAACGACTTCTTCGTGTTCGAAATGAATATGGGCCAGATGATAGAGGATGTTCGTCTGGCTCTCGAAGGGAAGGGACGCGTCCACTTCTACGGAAGACCGGGCGGCGTCATACCGACGCCCGTCGAGCTGTTCCGGATCATCTCACGCCACTACTACCACTCCGCAAGGGGGAAAAAGCAGTGAAGAAGGTTTACGCGAGGCCCAGAACTCTCAAGGAGACCCATTTTCACTACTGCGCGGGGTGCGGACACAGCATCGTGACCCGGTTGGTCGCTGAAGTCATCGAGGAAATGGAGCTGCGGGGCAAGGCTGTCTGCGTGGCGCCTGCCGGTTGCGCCATGCTCGTCTACAATTATTTCGACTTCGACACCCTCGAGTCTGCCCATGGGCGGGGCGCTGCCGTTGCAACGGGCATCAAGCGCGTGAGACCGCAAAACCTCGTCTTCTCCTACCAGGGAGATGGCGATCTGGCAGCCATCGGCACGGCGGAGAGCTTTCACGCCGCCAACCGGGGCGAGCCCATCTCCGTGGTTTTTGTCAATAACGGGGTGTACGGCATGACGGGGGGCCAGATGGCGCCCACGACCCTCCTCGATCAGGTAACAACCACGTCGCCCTTTGGCAGGACGCCCGCGAGGGACGGCTACCCCGTGCGCATGTGCGAGGTCCTGGCAGTCCTTCAGGGAACGTCGTATCTCGAAAGGGTCGCGGTTACCAGCCCGGCCGGCGTTGTGAAGACGAAGAAAGCCATTGCCAAGGCGTTCAGCCATCAGCTGAAAGGAACGGGCTTCTCCATGGTGGAGGTCCTGTCGCCCTGCCCCACAAACTGGAAGATGAGCGCTATCGACGCCTGCAAATGGATAGACGAAGTGATGGTGAAGGAGTTTCCTCTGGGAGTGGTCAAAGAGGTCGCATGCTGATCAGAACGATCCTTTCAGGCTTCGGCGGACAGGGCGTCCTGTCGATGGGCCATACCATCGCACACACCGGGATGCTCGAAGGAAAATACGTGACCTACCTGCCCTCCTACGGCGTCGAAGTCCGGGGAGGAACGTGCAACTGCACCGTCGTCGTGTCGGATGAGGAGATCGCCTCTCCCGTAGCCTCCGATCCCGAGTTCGTCGTCGCCATGAACCAACCTTCTTTTGTCAGATTCCAGAGCGTCATCCCCTCGGGCGGCCTTATTTGCGTCAATTCCTCAATCGTCGATGTTTCTTCCGCCCGAAACGACATCGAGGTTGTGGCAGTTCCCATCCTCCAGATCGGCGACGAGCTGGGGACTCCGAAGGTGGCCAACATGGTGATGCTCGGGGCTCTGATCGGGGCCAGCGATATCATCTCTTTCGACTTTCTGCTCGACCATCTGCCCGAGATCCTCGGAGAGGGAAAGGCGCAGATGATGAAACTTAATCGAAAGGCCCTGGAACGGGGCTTCAGCTATGTAAAAGAGTAGGGGGAAAAGGATCGGAACCATGACGGAGGAAGCGCAACCATGCTCATAACGCAGATTTCCATCATACTCGACAACGTGCCCGGAGCTCTCTCCAACGTAAGCGAGATTCTCGGCAGGGAGGGCGTCAACATAAGGGCCATTTCGGTTGCCGACACGTCCGATCTGAGCACCGTCCGTTTTGTTGCGGACGACCCCACCAAAGCGCTCAACATTCTTAAAGCCCGTGGTTTCCGGACAAGAGAAACGGATGTTCTTGCCGTAGAAACCCCCGACCATCCGGGGGGCATGAACGCCGTTCTGCGCCCCTTGCGCGAGGCAGGGATCAACGTCCACTATCTCTATCCCCATTTGGGCAGGGCAGGCGGTCAGGCGATCGTCATCCTCGGCGTCGACCGGACCGAAGACGCTCAGAAGGTGCTCCAGCAGAACTGGGTGAGGACCTTGGGCAAGGAAGTCTACAACATATAATCCCGCAGTATGGCCTACGGGTTGCCTCATCGTGGATCTGACGCCGTTTCAAAGTGAGAACGCCAGTACCAATTGTCTCTTTGCATGTCATGTCGTGAGGTAGTTCTGAAGACGCTGGCAGCTTGGAAAATCGGCTTCAACAAGGGTCGCCCCGATGCCCGTTCCATGCCCGTTGGAGCGGATGCTGCCGGCTCTGTAACGCATGGCGAGGGGCTTGTCGGTATCGGGTAAGGCAAAAAGGACCAACATCTCCGAATCGGCAGCCTCCTCGCAAAAGTCCCTGGGGGCCGAAACGAATATGCCCCCCGCGGAAACGTCCTGCACGACAATGGCGTGTTGGACGCCGTCCCGGATTGTCGCGATGCCGGGAACGGAGAGCGTCTTCCGGGGGTCACGCCGCTTCTCCTGCTCCCCTTCTTGCGGCGGTCTCTTTTTTACGTAGGCGTAGAGAACCCCCTCCACGAGGGACGAGAGAGACCTTCTCTGGTCTTTGGATATCTTTTCCAGCCCCTTGCGCAAATCATCACTCGTTCGAAAACATATTGTCGTCTCTCGCATCGGATTTTCTCCTTTCCGTAAGGTATAACGAATCGTAAAAGGTCGTTCTATAGTATGTATAGCACATCACAGGACGAAAATGGCGCTGGCCTGCGTTGCTTTTATGTATAAGTGTTGTAGAGGTTTTCTCTAGGTTATTCCAATAAGGAGTGCACTTTGACTCTACGCTGCGTTTCTTTGTCGCCGCCAAAGATGAGGCAAAGGCGTTCCTCGTGTGAAGGCGGGCGCCGAACAGGGAAGGCGGGAGCGCCCTTCCCGAGGAGGACTCCTGGAAAGCGTGGGCAGCCTCATCCGAAGCAAAACGTCAGACGCAGTGCGCATCCACAGAAGACTCCATGAAACGAGCGCCCCGACCTCGGGCGACCGGCGCCGTCTTATTGAAATTGTGGTTTTCCTGGCCCCTTGCTTGATGCAATGTTATAATCGGTATTGGGAGATAGTAGGGCCAACGAAGGCGAGAACGCCGATCCTTTTCTTTGCAGTTCTCACAATGTCGATGAGGTCCGCTTCCCACTTAGGGATAACCCCCTGTACATGAGTCCCAGGAAAGGAAGGAGTGCAAAATGGGCAAGAAGGCTTTGCTTGTCATGGCAGCCATGACTTTTTTCTCAGCATCGCTCTTGGCGTTTTCTTTGGCAGAGGGTGCGGCGATAGGCAGCAGGGCCGTCTTCTTCGAGGTTCGATCCGGAGACGACAAGATAGTCAACCTTGATATGGTAAGAGGAAAAGTAGTGGTCATGTTCTATGAAACAAAGGATGTCATCCTGGAGAATCGAAACTTGAAGAACGAGTTGAAAAGATTCTATGAGGAGCAGACAGAGGCCGACAAAGAACGCGTTGTCCGATTGCCCGTAATAAACTGTGCGGAGGCGTCTTTTCCCTTCACCGGCATATGGAAAAGCAAGCTCAGAGAAAATTCGAAGAAAGAGGGAATCACAATCTACGGGGACTGGAAGGGCAAAATGGAGGCCGATTGGAACATGAAACATGGGGCAAGCAACGTGCTGATTATAGACAAAAAGGGCATCGTAAGATACTTCTCGTCCGGGATGGTAGAGTATGACGGGATCAACAAAACAAAGGAATTGTTGAAGAGGCTTCTCGCCGAAGACTAGACGGCTCCGCGTCCGGCCCGCGTTCGGCCGATAGGGACTGCCGGGGAATCGACGGAACTATGTAAGTTGTTTCCGCTTTCGGTTGGCATTCGGGCGGGGCGGGCTTTTGCTCGTCTGAAACAGAAGAAAGGGTTCGGATATGCCTGGGCGACGTGTGAATTTACTCAGGAGCTCAGAGGGCGGCGATGATTGCGTCCGTGAATTCGGTTGTGGAGGCCTTGCCTCCAATATCCCGGGTGGCGGTCTTCTCCGGTCCCTGCAGAACCTTATTCAACGCGGCTTCAATGCGCTGTGCCGCAGAGAGTTCCCCGAGATGCCGCAACATCATGACGGCAGACAAGAGGAGCGCCGTGGGATTCGCAAGGTTCTTTCCGGCAATGTCCGGGGCCGTGCCGTGTATGGCTTCAAAGAGCGCCGTTTTTTCCCCCAGGTTGGCGCTGGGAACGAGGCCGAGCCCTCCCACCAGACCGGCCGCAAGATCTGAAATGATGTCGCCGTACAGGTTCTCCGTCACCAGCACGTCGAACTGATGCGGATTCATGACGAGCTGGATGCACACGTTATCCACGATCATTTCGTCGCGCCCGATGGTTGGATAATTGGCCGCCGCGCGACGGAAGCATTCCAAGAACAGCCCATCCGATTTTTTCATGATGTTCGCTTTGTGAACGGCGGTGACCTTCTTCCGGCCGAAAGCCCTGGCGTAGTCGAACGCAAAGGCCGCAATGCGGCTGCTCGCCTTTTCCGTGATGATCTTCAACGATTCGACGACTCCCGGCACCACTTCATGCTCAATGCCGGCGTAGAGGTCTTCGGTGTTTTCTCTCACGATGATGAGATCCACTTCGCCAAAGCGCGATTCGACGCCCGGAAGCTTCCGCACGGGACGGAGATTGGCATAAAGGCCGAGGACCTTGCGCAATCGCACGGCAACGCTCTCAAAACCGGTTCCAATTCCCGTGGCGACCGGGCCTTTCAAGGCGACGCCGTTTTGCCTGATGGACTCGATCACGTTTTCCGGCAGCGAAGATCCCAACGTCTCCTCTGCGCGGGCTCCGACGACGAAGCTTTCCCATTCGATGTCGACCCCGGCTGCAGCAAGGATGCGGAGGACGGCCGCCGAGACTTCGGGACCGATGCCGTCGCCGGGAAGGAGAGTTGCTCGATGCCTCATTTTCGCGCCTTTCATAGCTTGAAATTACAACAAGGACAACCCCTACAATATAAGCTTCTCCTCGCCTCCCGACCATCTTCTGCCTCATTGTCGGCAGTAATCGGATCTTCCGAGAGAGTTATGCACGCATTGAAGCCCGCAGTCCTCGCCTGCTTCCTGGAACGGCCCCGGCTGCACGTTCTTCTTGACATACACTGTGGCGAAGGTAATGATTAACAGATAGATTGTCGGTCAGCGGCGGACTTGAGGGAAAGAGGCGCGGAGCCTCGGCAACTGGGCGCAATACCTTGGAGGACGAGCCCGTGAAGAAATGCATTCAAATCCTGGATCGCCTGCGAACAATTTCTTTATGGCAGGCTCGGGGCGGAGGAATCCGTTGAATGATCTGAAATGGAGAGAATCCAGCTCATAGCAAGCGCGGATCTTTGAAGACATAGCCGAGCCAGTCTCTAAAACGGACCGGGTACAGGCTCGGCGGTTGCCTTCTAAAACCAGCCCAGGCGCTGGCAGGCGCCATACACCAGGTAAACGCCAACGCAACAGGCAAAGATGCCAAACACGAGGCGGAGTTGGGGGCCGTTTAAGCGACTTGCTGCGACGGCGCCGAGCCATGAACCGGAAAACATGGTGACAACAAGGATGGCCGCGGCGCGAACGTCGACATTGCCATGTCGGTAATATTCCAGCGCGGCCGCCAGGCCTATCGGAGGGAGTAGGACGGCAAGGCTTGTGCCCGTGGCCCGGTGCTGCGAAAACCCGGCAAAAAGGACCAGCGCAGGAACAACGATCAGCCCGCCCCCTATGCCAAAGAAGCCCGCCGCTACTCCACCTACCGCTCCTATCGCGATTAGCCTCATCAACTCTCCCATGTATCGAACACCCTCCTTTTGCAATGATCGGGGCAGAAGCCGGCCGAGCCGCCGAGTCCCCGTCCCTTCGACCGCCTGAACAGCTGTGCGGACGAGACGTTTAGATTACCACTCTTTGTTTGGTCAGTTCAAACCCCGTTCGCCCAGCGATCCTTGCCCTGCGCCGGTGCGATGCCGTCGGCCGGTTGGCCTATCCCGAGTGCGTCGTCCACGGCGTGCAGGTCGAGATCTCTTATGATGTTGCAGTCGTAGACTTGTTCTTGGCTCTAAATACTCAAGCGGCCAAGAGAGCGAGTTAGGGCGTTCGGAGAAGATTTTCTCTTGACTAATCCGTATAATATGCAATACTTTTATATTGCCATCAGGCCGGGGAGACCCTAGTGCCGGGAAAGAGAGTTACGTTTGAATGGGACGAGGAAAAAGACAAGGAGAATCGGGAGAAACATCGCGTTTCTTTTGTCGAAGCCCAGCAGGCGTTTCTCGACCCGAGACGTATCATAGCCGAGGATATCAAGCACAGCTCGGACGAAGACAGGTTCTATTGCATCGGCCGGGTGGGCGAGGGCATTTTGACTGTGAGATTTACCTACAGAGGCAATACCGTCCGAATCTACGGGGCGGGGTATTGGGGAAAGGGAAGGATAATCTATGAAGAGCAGAATAAAATACACTGACGAATCCATGGGGGATGTAAGAATTGTCGAAGACTTCCTGCCGCCGCCGGATCAGTTGGCCTTGAAGGAGGAGAATGTCAAAGTGACCATCTCCTTAAAGAAATCCAGCATAGCGTTTTTCAAGGAACAGGCAAGAAAGAATAAGACGTCTTATCAGAAGATGATCAGAGAGGTTGTGGACCGGTACGCCTCGCACTACAAAAAGAGCGCGTAGCTGCTCGCTCGCTCTTCTCGCATTTCCTGACATACGCGGCACCTCTGCGGCCGGAGGAAATTTCGATGGATTTCGCCTGTCTCATCGGGGTCGCGAGTCCTCACATACGGCAGAGTATGCTCCGGCTCGCGGCCCCGATGAGACAGGCGAAAGGCGCGAAATTAACCCGGCCGCGCCTAAAACATGTAGCGCCGCATATTCACGTTGAGCAGCAACCCCACCCCTATCAGCGTCGATATCAGCGATGAGCCGCCGTAGCTGATGAAGGGTAGGGGGATGCCCACGACCGGCGCGAGGTTGATGGCCATGAGGATATTGATCGTAAACTGAATGAAAATGATCGAGGCGACGCCGAAGGTGATGATGGCGCCGAGGGGCTCGGACGTGTTCTTCGATATCTTCAAACACCGGTAGATAAAGGAGATGAAGAGCAGAAAGAGAATGATGGACCCGATAAATCCCCATTCTTCGCCGAAAACCGTGAATATGAAGTCGGTGTGGTGCTCGGGGATGAAATGGAGTTTGTGCTGGGTGCCGTTCAGGTAGCCCTTGCCGAAGAGTCCGCCTGATCCGACGGCGATTTTCGCCTGTATGGAGTGGTAGCCGTACCCCGAAGGGTCTGCCTCCGGGTTGAAGAGGCTGAGGATGCGCATTTTCTGGTAGGGCTTCATAACGAACGACCAGAGCGCGGGGGCCGCCGCGCAGGCGACGATGCCGAGAAAAACGTACGTCGGCTTGGTGAGGCCCACAAACCAGAAAATGGTAAAGCAGGAAAGGAGAAGGACGACGGCGGTCCCGAGATCGGGTTGTTTCAGGATGAGGATGACAGGGAGAAAGACATAGATCAGGGGCAGAAGGATGTCCTTCATGTTGAGGTGTTCGCTCTCTCTTTTCCTTTGAAAAAGCATGTTCGCGAGCATGAGGACCATGACGGGCTTCATCAGTTCCGAGGGCTGAAAGGCGATTCCGGCGATGGAGAGCCACCGCTTCGCGCCGCCCGCGATGGTGCCGATGATCAGAACGAAGAGGACAAAGAAGAGGGTAGCCCAATAGAAGTGGCGGGCATAACTGGCAATGAGGCGATAATCGTAGGAGAGGATGAGAAAGACGATCGCGACGCCGACGCAAAGCGCGACCATCTGTTTCAGCAGAAGGCCGTAGGGGCCGCTCTCTACCGATCGTGCCGCGCTTACCAGGTTCATCAGTCCGATGGCAAGGAGGATCAAGCCGTTAACGATCAGGAACCAGTCGAGGTGATAGAGCCGTCTTTTGTCAATGCGCATCGATAGCCGCCGATTTTACTTCCTGGGGTTTCTTGACAAACATGGTTTCCGCTACCTGCTTGGCGATAGGAGATGCCGCTGATGCGCCGTGGAGCCCGTGTTCCACGAGTATGCCCATCGAGACTTCAGGCGCGTCGCTCGGAGCATAGGCGATAAACCATGCATGGTCGGCGCCTCCGGTGCCCGACTGGGCAGACCCCGTTTTTCCGCTAATGCTTACCGCGTCGAGGCGCGCATTGCTGTAAGCAGTGCCGCCGGGCTCGTTGACAACGCCCTTCATCCCTTCTTTGACTATCGTTATGTTCTGTTTGTTGAGCTTCACGTTGGCGGTCATCACCGGGTCGAACTTCCTTACCACTTTCCCCTCCGGGGAGACTATCCGGTTCACGAGTTGGGGCTTGAATGTGACGCCTTCGTTGCCGACGAAAGAGGCGAGCTGCATGACGTCGATAGGCGTGAGCCAGACAGCGCCCTGACCGATCGCCACGGAAACCGTCTCCCCCTCGTACCATTTCTGGCCGGTGGTGCGCTTCTTCCATTCCGTCGAGGGAACGAGACCGCTCTTTTCCCCCGGCAGGTCGATGCCCGTCGGCTTGGTGATGCCGATTTGCTGCGCCATGTCGTGGATGCTGTCCACCCCCGTTCTCAACCCCACATTGTAGAAAAAGACGTCGCAGGACTGAACGATGCCCTTGTGGACGGCGACCGAGCCGTGCCCCCTTTTCTGCCAGCATTTGAAAACGTGTCCGCCAAAGCCGAAGTGTCCTCCACAGCCGAAGGTGGTAGTCTCGTTGATGACGCCTTTCTCGAGGGCAGCGAGGGCCACGAGGGGCTTGAAGGTGGACCCCGGCGGGAACCTGCCTTGCGTTACCCTGTTTTGGAGCGGGTGAGACTCATCGGTGGCAATGGTCTTCCAGTATTCCCTGGAGCCGGAAGTGAGCTGATTGGGGTCGAAGGCGGGATGGCTGACGAGGGCGATAACGCCGCCTGTCCTGGGGTCGGAGATTATGGCGCCGCCTTTTTTGTCTTCCAGCGCCTTTTCGACCGTCGTTTGCACGTCCATGTCGATATTGAGATAGAGACTGTTGCCCGACACCGGTTCTCTGGTGTCGAGAGTCCTCACCTCTTTGCCGGACGCGTCCACCTCCACCCGTTCTTCTCCGTCGACGCCCCTGAGGTACTTTTCGTACATCCTTTCCAGCCCGAATTTGCCAATGGCGTCCCCTATGGTGTAATTCTTGTATTCAGGCAGCTTCAGCTCGTCGGTGCTGATTTCCGACACGTAGCCGAGCGCATGGGAAAGCATGGTGTTGTAAGGATAGCTGCGCTTTGGCTCAATCCGTATGGCAATCCCCGGCAGGTAGAACTTGTTGGCTTCTACCTTGGCAACCTCGTCCATGGACATGTCCGACGCTATCTTGACCGGGAAGGACGAAGGGAAATCGCGCGCTTCCTTCAGCTTTTCGATGATCTCGTCCCGGCTCACCGAGAGGAGCTGCGAAATGCCGTCAACGGTTTGGCTGAAGTCCTTGATGTCTTCGGGGATAAGGTAGAGGTTGAAGGAAGGGCGGGTACTCGCCAGTATTTTCCCCGTCCTGTCGAAGATGACGCCCCGGGGGGCGAGGATTTTCTTGATTCGCACCCGGTTTTGCTCGGAAAGCTTTTTCATCTCGTCGCCCTTGAGAATCTGAAGGTCGAAAAGACGCATAAAGAGGACGATCATGGTGAGCACGAGGATCCATTCGCACCATTTGTACTTTTTCTCGCGGGCTTCGACTTCCGGTTGACGAGGCACTGTTACACCCTGCTCACATAGCGAATTTTGAAATGCTCGAAGAAGCGGAACAGGAAGAGCGAGACGAAAGCCGTGATGATCGCGTCCGGGACAGAGAAGAGTATGACATTATAGACATTCTTCGTCTCTCCCTTGGAGAGAAGGGAAAGGGCGAGAAAAATGAGCGACTCGGCAAAGACGGATGCGCCGCAGACGAGGGAAAAGGTGTACCTCGACTCGATGAACAGCCTATTTTTAAGGACGATGTACGCGAGAAGAAGCGCGACGTTGGTAAACAGCAGGGCGCCGGGAGGGCTGTTGGAGAGTATCTCGGCGGTGAATCCGAAGAGGATGGCCGCCAGCAGGCCCTCGAGGGGCGTAAGGAAAAAGGCCCCGTAGACGATGAAAGGCACGGCGAGGTCGGGCTTCGCAATCTCAACGGGCAGGAAGGATGAGAGGGAAGATACGAAAATCATGAGGAAAACGCCAATGGCGAGGCATATGATTTTTCTTATCATTGCTTGACGACCAGGACTTCATCGAGCTTCTTGAAGTTGTTGAAGGGCATCACGTCGACGTCCGCGAAAAGTCCGGGTTTGTTCTTGTCGACGCTGATGACGATGCCGACGGCAAGGCCTTTCGGGAATATGGCGTCTTTGCCGGAGGTGATCAGCTTGTCGCCTACTTCGATCGCATCGTTTTTCGTGACGTACTTGAGCTTCAGCGTCGTTTGGCTCGTGCCCTCCACGATTCCCCTGGAGTCTTTGCCCGACACGTACACATCGACCGCCGAATTCGTATCGTTCACGACCATCACTTTCGTATGCCAGTTGTGCACTTCAACGGCTTGCCCGACAACGCCAAAGGGCGTGATAACAGGCATTTTCGGCTTTATGCCCGCGTAGCGTCCCTTGTCGATGATGATGCATTTGAACCAGTTCATGACATCTTCCCCGACGATCCTGGCCGCGATCAGTTGGTTCGGCTCCTGTTCCGTCAGGTCGAGCAACCCTTTCAGCCTTTCATTTTCCTTTTCCATCTCGGGGATCTTCTGGGCTTCCAGCTCGAGGGTCTCGATCTTCTTCTTCAACTCTTGATTTTGCCGCTTTGCGTCGATCAGATCGATATAATTCTCAAAGACCCAACCGAGCGAACGCGAGGGCGCTTTCAGCACTTGCAGCACGGGTCCGACACCGTCAGCCAAATAGTATCTCGCCCCGCCGTATCCTCTTTCAAAGACGGGTATATTGGTGAAGAGAAGGAAGAATACCAGAAGCAGCAGTATGGATATTATGACGACAAAAGTACTTTTCACGATCCTCAATGCTGGGGCTCGGAGCCGCTTCGCCCACCGCAGGAACACGCCCCTTTGGGTGCAGGGCTTTGGACTGCGAACGTCAGCCCGGACCAAGCCTGCTTTCCTGCCGGCGATCTGTCGAGCCTCCCCGCCCGGCTCATGCTAATGCGCGCTTGTGCTGTTTGCTCCCCCAGAAAAGCAAGGCACGTTCCAGCGCCTAAAACTTCGCCGCAATTTCCTTAAGGAGGTTCATTTCATCAAGCACTCTGCCCGCGCCTTCGACAACGGCAGTGAGAGGATTGTCCGTCACGATCACGGGAAGCCGAGTCACTTCTTTAATGAGGAGGTCCAGATTCTTCAGCATGGCGCCGCCGCCGGAGAGGACGATGCCTTTGTCCACGATGTCCGCTGCGAGTTCCGGCGGGGTTCTTTCGAGGGCGAGCCTGACCGAGTCTACTATCGCATTGACCGGCTCCGCGATAGCCTCCCGGATATCCGTTGAGGAGATTTCAAGCGTTTTGGGAATTCCGCCCACGAGGTCGCGTCCTTTTATCTCCAGATCGATCTCCTGCTCGTTGTCCACGGGATAAGCGGAGCCGATGCTGATCTTGACGAATTCCGCCGTCCGTTCTCCGATGAGCAGGTTGTATTTTCTTTTGATGTACTGGATGATCGCTTCGTCGATCCGGTCGCCGGCGATCCTCACGGAATTGCAGTAGACAATGCCCGATAGACTGATGACCGCAACCTCGGTGGTGCCGCCGCCTATATCGACGATCATGTTGCCGCTCGGCTCCGTAATGGGCAGCCCGACCCCGATGGCCGCGGCCATCGGCTCCTCTATAAGGTACACTTCGCGGGCGCCTGCCGATTCCGCCGATTCCTTCACCGCTCTCTTCTCGACCGGGGTAATTCCCGAGGGGATGGAGATGACGATCCTCGGGCGGGCGTACGATTTCTTGTTATGTATCTTCTGAATGAAGTACTTGAGCATTGCTTCGGTTACTTCGAAATCGGCGATGACCCCGTCTTTCAAAGGTCTTATGGCGACGATGCTGCCCGGCGTCTTGCCAAGCATCCTTTTCGCCTCTTCGCCGACGGCTATGACTCTCTTCGCGCCGCGCTGGTCCTGATGGACGGCGACAACCGAAGGCTCATTCGTGACGATGCCCTTTCCTTTGAGGTAGACAAGCGTGTTCGCGGTACCGAGGTCGATGGCAAGGTCCTTTGAAATGAAACCAAATATGGAATCAAGCATGTGGCCTGTTTATCTCCTTCTTGATTAAGGTCTTGAAAAGCAAGAGCTAATATACTATTTTAAAGGATCAAAAGCAAGCAACACAAAAGCGTCAAAAAGCCTAATATCTGCACAAGGATGGAGAGACAATGCTAAGATTCATGCGGAAACACGCGAGCAGGTGGGTCCTGGGGATCATCTGCGCCGTTATTGCCGTAGTATTTGTGTTTACGTTCGGTTTTAAACAGGGTGGGTACGATAAAACGATTGCCCAGGTTGGTCCTTACAAGATCTCGGTCGCCGAGTATTACAAGACGCGGACCAATATGGAGAAGGTTTACCGGAACCTCTACGGGGACAAATTCGAAGAGGCGATGGGAGGCGAACAGCGGCTGAAAGAGATGGCGGTGGCCCAGCTTGTCGACAAGTACCTCTACCTGAAAAAAGCGTCGGACATGGGGTTGAAGGTCACGAATAGGGAGTTTGCCGACTTCCTTGCAAGCGTCGACGCTTTCAAGAGGAACGGCGCGTTCAGTCAAGAGGCCTACGAGGCAATCCTGCGGAGAAACAATCTGGAACCCAAGACCTTTGAAGACCAGCAAAGAGAAACCATGCTGATCGAGAAAACGATGAGGATCATCCTCGACAACGGCAGTTCGATAGACGAAAAGGCCATCCACGACGCGTATCTGAAGGAACGGGGCACGACAAAGCTGGCCGCGGCGGTTTTTGACCCGGCTGCGTACCGGGACAAGGTGAAAGTCGACCCCAAAGAGCTGGACGCGCTTTACGAACGGGAGAAAGACACGCAGCGCTCCGAAAATATGTACCACCTTAAATATATGGAGATTGGCGAAAAGAGCGGCGTCAAGGACGACGTGGCATACATGGAGCTCCTGAAATCGAAAGACATTTCGGCCTACGGCGCCGCAAAGGGCATACCCGTGGCCGACACAGGCATGATGAAGGAAAGCGAGCTGGTTGCCCGGTTTGCGAGACTTCGGCCCAGGAATGGCTTAAGGGCCTGGCAAAGGGAGAAGTATCCCTTCCCGTGAGAGACGGGAGCGAATCCTACATTTTCCAGATGGTCGAGAAACAAGACGGAAAGCCCCTGGAAAAGGGCGAAGCCCTCAAGGCGATAGGGGCGCGCGTGGTCGACGAGAAGGCGAAGACAGCGGCCCGGATAGCTGCACAGGATGCGATAAAAGGCGGCGCGAAGTTCGTCAAGGAAACGGATTTTCTCCAGAAGAACAATCCGGTCATTCCCGGGATAGGCCAACTGCCGAGGGATGCCGCGGGCGTATTGGCCCTGGACAAGGGAAAGACGTTTGACAGACCCGTTGAGATCGCCGGCAAGTATTACATCTTTTCCTGCATTGACGAGAAGCAGCCGGACGACGCCCAGTGGCAGAAGGACAAAGAGAGCTTCAAGCGCGCCGTCGAGGGAATGACGCGAGACGTCTTCCTGGCGGCTTTTAAAGAGGGGATGAAGAAGGGCCTGAAGATCAGGGTCTACTGGAACGAAATTTAGAGCGGGGCGGCGCGGGGGCCGGGCGCTTTTTGCGCCTGGCGCGGTCGCCGGGGCGCGGTCAGGTCCTCACATACTACAGAGCATGCTCCGGCCTAACCGCGCCCCGGCTTCCGTGCCATCCATGAAAAATCGCCCTGGCCGCCGCGCCGCCCGAGCAACGCTCAGAGGCTGATGTTTTCTTTCATTTCAAAGCCGTTATGAGCGATGTGGTGATTGCAATTTCCGCTTTTTTTGGTCCCTGTGCGATAAATCCGACCAACGGAGCGTGGACGAAGCGAGGCACGGAAACCTTCATCCTGGCTGAATGAAACGGAAAAACTCCGGTAATGAATAAAAGTCTCCTGTTATTTCTGCGATGATAATTCTTGGCGTCGATACCTCTTGTGACGATACGTCTGTCGCAATTCTCGACGGTTTGCGGGCGCTGTCGAATATCGTGTCGAGCCAGGCGCCATTGCACGCGCTTTTCGGCGGCGTGGTGCCGGAGATCGCTTCGCGCAAGCACGTGGAGTTGATCGACAAGATATTTGGGCAGGCGCTCAAGGAAGCGGGTCTCTCCCTTGCCGACATCGATGCGCTTGCCGTGACGCAGGGTCCCGGCCTCATCGGCTCCGTGCTTGCAGGGCTCTGTTTTGTGAAAGGGCTTGCCCTTGCAACGGGGAAACCGCTGATCGGCGTCAACCATGTCGAGGCCCACGCCCTGGCTATCTTCCTCGAACAAGAGGTGGAGTTTCCCTTTGTGTCGCTTATCGTGTCGGGAGGCCACACGGTGCTCCTTCTCTTTTCCGGGCCGGGCCGGTTCCGTATGATCGGCAGTACGAGGGACGACGCGGCGGGAGAGGCGTTTGACAAGGTGGCCAAATATCTCGACCTGGGTTATCCCGGCGGCCGGATCGTCGAAGAGCTTGCACGGCAGGGCAGGCCGGATGCGATCCCTTTGCCCCGGCCGATGATGGACGAGAAGAATTACGATTTCTCCTTCAGCGGTTTGAAGACATCATTCATAACCTATGTGAAGAAATGTGGCATAAGTAAGGATAATTGCTTCGATATGCTCGCATCTTTCCAACAAGCGGCTTGCGTTGTGCTTGCGGCCAAGACGGCAAGAGCGGCCCGCGATGAGGGCGTAAAGCGGGTGGTTGTGGGCGGCGGCGTGGCTTGCAACGGGAGATTGCGGGAGATGCTCGTCGAACGATGCGCGGCTGAAGGTGTTTCCGTCTTCATTCCGTCGCCCGGGCTCTGCACCGACAATGCCGCCATGGTTGCCGCGACCGCTCGCTTCTACGCGGAAAAAGGAGTTTTTTCCAGCCTCGACATGAAGGCTTTTTCCCGAATGCGCTGGGGCAACGGCACGTGCTGAAAAAGGGCCTGGGCCAGCACCTTCTGAAAGACGGAAACCTGCTGGAAAAGATGGTGAGACTGGCAGGCATCGGCGACCGGGATGTGGTGGTGGAAATAGGGCCGGGTGAGGGAGATTTGACCCGGCGCCTCGCGGCAAAAGCAGCGGTGGTCTATGCCGTCGAGCTCGATGAGTCTTTCAGAGAGATCCTGGGTCGGCTGGAGGGGGAGCAGCCGCGGGTGCGGTTGGTTTTTTCCGACGTCCTGCGCGTGCGATTCGCCGATTTTGCCTCAGGCGGGGCCGTAACAGTCATGGGGAATATACCTTATTATCTCACCGGCGAGCTGCTGTTCAAGCTCCTTTTTGAAAAGAGTTCGGCAAAAGCCGGCTTCCTTACCATGCAGAAAGAGGTCGCCCAAAGGATAGTGAGCGCCTCGCACTCGAGAAGCTACGGGGCCCTTTCCGTAATCTTTCAGCTCTACGCCAAAGTGAAGCTGCTTTTTTTGCTGAAGCCATCGCTTTTCATCCCGCCGCCGAAGGTCGACAGCGCCTTCATCTCGATCATCTTTAATGATATGGAGGAGGCGGACCGCGACCTCATCGCTTTCATCAAGCAGTGCTTCCGATACAAGAGGAAGCTGCTTCATCATTCCCTCGCCGAAGCCCTGGGGCGGGAGGAGATAGAGGCGCTTTACGCCCGGTGCGGGTTCCCGGCTTCCGTAAGGGCGGAAGAGATAGAACCGGGATGCTTCGTGGAGATGTATGCAGTTTTGAGGGAAATAAGGGCAGCATGAACGATACCGTAGGCTTCACCACTACCATCCCCGTCGAGATTCTCTTTGCCGCGGGCGTCACCCCCTGCGATCTGAACAACCTGTTCGTCACCCACGAGGACCCGGTCCATTACGTGGCCGCCGCCGAGAGAGACGGGTTTCCGAAGAATATGTGCAACTGGATAAAGGGACTCTACGGCGTGGTGCAGGAGACGGGCATAGACGTCGTGATCGCGGTCATGGAGGGCGATTGCAGCAATACCAGGGCCCTCGCCGAGATTTTGAGCTACCGGGGAGTGCGGATCATCCCTTTCTCCTTCCCTTCCGACAGGGACAGGGAAGTGCTGAGGCGGGAATTGGAGAAGCTCGCCGACGCTCTGGGCGCCGACCGGGAGAGGTTGAAGGCCGTTGACGAGGCGCTGCGAGCGGTGCGGGAAAGCCTTCGCCTGATCGACCGCATGACCTGGGAAGAGCGGTTGGTCACGGGAGGGGAGAATCATCTCTGGCAACTCTGCGCTTCCGACATGGAAGGAGACTACGAGCAGTACGGGAAGCGCGCCAAAACGTTCATCGAGGAAGCAAAACAGAGAACGCCGCTTACGGGGTTGCCGATAGGGTACGTGGGCGTGCCTCCCATCAACCCCGACTTCTATGCCTATGTCGAAGGGCTCGGCTGCCGGGTGGTCTACAATGAAGTCCAGCGTCAGTTCTCCCTGCCCTATGAGGGAGACATGGTGGACCGCTACCTGCGCTATACGTACCCCTACGGCATATTCGCCCGCATTAAGGATATGAAGCAGGAGATAGCGCGAAGGGGGATCGTGGGCGTCATTCACTACGTGCAGGCCTTCTGCTATCGGGCAATAGAAGACGTGATCCTCAAGGAGAGCCTGGGCGTGCCGGTGATTGCCATAGAAGGCGACCTGCCGAAGCCGCTCGACGCGCGAACAAAACTGCGCCTCGAAGCGTTCGTGGAGATGCTGGAGGAGAAAACTGGAAACGGCTAGACGTCTTATAATGAACAGAGAAGGTATCGGCTTTTTCAAGGCGATCCTCGAATCCTACGAAGAGGTGGCCCTCCTGACGGTGCTTGATGGCAAGACCGGCCAGGTGGAGGTAACGTATCCAACAACAGCGCACCAGACGGTGAACGCCATAATGGAAGACATGCGCAGGTTCGGCATCGTATTCAGGGAGGCAGGAAATGTTTGACGAGACGAAGGTGCTCTCGGCTCTTAAGGCAGAGGATGTGCTCTACGCGGAGACTTTCGAAGAAGAGACGGCATCGACCCAGATCCAGCTCGAATCCGAGAAGATAGAGAAACTGGAGAAAGGCGTCGACAGCGGCGTCGGCTTAAGGGCAATAAAACCGTGGCAGACGTTTTTTGCCTCTACCAACTCCCGCGACGAAGGGCGCCTGGTCGATCTCGCGAAAGAACTGGTCAGAACATCGGCGGGCAATGGCGTGGCCGGCGGCCAGTTTCAATTGGCCCGCTACCCCTTTGCCATCGCCGTACCGCCCTATGATGTGGAAGTGCAGAAGAAGCTCGAACTTGTCCGCTCCGTTGAGTCGACGGCCCGCAAGCTGGAGAAGCGGATCAGACAGGTGAAGGTGGCCTACCGGGATGCAAGCCAGCATATCAGGATTGCCGGAAGCGACGGGACGAGAGTGGAAGACAGGAGGACGCAGCTCGTCCTAACCCTCCTCGTCGTCGGGGAAGAAGCCGGAGAACTGCAAACGGCGTACGAAGCGATAGGCGGTTTTTGCGGCTTTGAGTTTTTTACCGGGGAACGGGTGGAGACCTTCGTGAGGTCGACCGTGGAGAGGCTGACGGGTCTATTGAGCGCCATGGAAGCTCCAATGGGCACGAAGACGGTGGTGCTTGCGTCCGAGGCGGGAGGCACCATGATTCACGAAGCCGTCGGCCACGGATTGGAAGCGGACCTCGCCATGGAAGGGCTTTCCTGCTACAAAGGCATGCTCGGCCAGACGATTGCCAACCCTCTCATCGACGTTGTCGACGACAAGACGGTTCCTTTCAAACGAGGGGCCTACGCTTTCGATGATGAAGGAACGGCATCGGAGCGGACGGTGCTCATCGAAAAGGGCGTGCTGAAAAATTACCTTTTCGACCGTTTCCATGCGATGAAGTACAACATGAAATCGACGGCCAATGGAAGGCGCGAATCCTTTCGCTACAAGCCCATTCCCAGGATGAGCAACACGATTATTCTCCCCGGCGCCGAGGACCCGAACGCGATCATTGCGTCCGTCGACAGCGGCGTACTGGTGAGAAAGATGGGCGGCGGTCAGGTCGACACGGTCCGCGGCGATTTCGTTTTTGAGATACAGGAAGGCTACCTGATTGAAAAGGGAAAAATCGGACCGATGATCAGAAACGCCACGATGATGGGGAATGGACCCAAAGCATTGAAAGATATCGACATGGTGGGCAACGACCTCGGCTTCGGCATCGGCACCTGCGGCAAGGACGGCCAGGGCGTACCCGTGGCGGACGCTCAGCCGACGATCAGAATTCCGGAAATCGTAGTGGGAGGGAAGGGGGAATAGCAACTCAAGCGTCCGCCCCGAGCGAGAGCGAGCCGAGCGGGGAGGCTCCATGAGCTTAGCTCTTGGAGGGGGCGCTGAGCCCCAATGCTGCGCTCAGCCGACGATCAGAATTCCGGAAATCGTAGTGGGAGGGAAGGGGGAATAGCAACTCAAGCGTCCGCCCCGAGCGAGAGCGAGCCGAGCGGGGAGGCTCCATGAGCTTAGCTCTTGGAGGGGGCGCTGAGCCCCAATGCTGCGCTCAGCCGACGATCAGAATTCCGGAAATCGTAGTGGGAGGGAAGGGGGAGTAAAACGACTTAAGAGATAAAAGACCCGACACAACGACCTCGGTCTGCCACGTCTTCTTCTCTGTAGGCCCGTCGCGCCGCCGTCCGTTCTCTCCTCAGCGCGAGAAGGGCGTCGACGCTCACCCTGTAAGCGCCCCTGAAAGGAGGCGCTAAAAGGTCTCCTCCCTCTCGCCCTCGGAACTCGCACCTAAGTTTCGTCTCGTCTCACACGCCGCGCGGAAGCTTAGAAACGTATGCCTCATCATCGTAAAGAGGTCCGGTTCTGCTCAGACACCTCAGGCGCGCCCAAGAACTGCTATTAATCAACCACTAGTGGAATGGGCGCCGTTCCTTCCGACCTTGCAGGGTAGCCCGAGCGTCTCGTGCAACATCTCGCGCTAAGGGGAGAACGGACGACGTCGCGACTGGCTTGATCCCGGTCGGATTGCTCTTGAGTACTCCTGAAAGACCCAGAAACTTCCTTGCGTGCTTGGCATGTTTGGCCACTGCTGCCACCTACAACTCCGCGCCGGAGCCTTTTCTATCAAAAGCGAATAATACCACTCGGAAGATTACAAGCCTGATGCAACAATTTTTTCGTCTCGCGGGTTTTTCTTGACATTGGTAAAACAATGCTTTACCATACATTCGATCTGAAAAAGCCAAACCACCCGCAAGGATGGGACGGAAAGCGAGCGGGTCTCTGATCTTCGTCCTCGATTCTCAGCAGTAAGACAGCCGAGCCGCCATATTGAAGTAACGAACCAGGTTGTTTTGGAGGCCCGCGTGATGCACAACAAGAGCCGTCCCCTCCTATTTGTGCTTTTGATCGTCCTCGCAGTCCTGCCGTTTCTCTCTGTTCAGGGATGCGGTGAAGGGAACCCCGGCTTCACCGCCGAGTACCAGGCAGTCTTCCTGGACAACGGCCAGGTCTTTTTCGGCAAACCGAAGAACGCAGGCGCGGCTTATCCTCTCCTTCGCGATGTCTATTATATAGGCAGGCAGCAGTCCCAGGACAGCAAAGAGGTAAGGAGCACCTCATCAAGCGCGGCAACGAATGGCACCAGCCGGACTATATGTATGTCAGCGGGCAGCATGTCGTGATCATCGAGCCTGTGGCCGCAGGCTCCCGCGTGGCGCAGCTGATCAAAGAAGCGGACAGCAAGAAGCCTCAGGGGCCGGAAAAGCAGTGATGGCGAGGCAGCCGTGCGGCCAGGATCGTGCAGGAGTGAGAATAGACAGGAGGTAGCGATGATGATGAAGCGGAGCTTGTTCTTTATCTTTCTGACAGCGGCAATATGCACAATGACGATGCCAGCGCCGGCGGCGCGCGCGCAGCTTGTGATCGACAACGCCAATAGCAACAACCTCAGTCCATACCTGCTCGATGGGTTGAGCATCGGCACGGCTTACATTTGGGATACGTACTCCACGCTGACCGTCGACATGTATGGTTACGGGGTTAACCACAGCGGCCAGCTGACCCTCGATTCCGGCGGCACGCTGACCATAAACCAGGGTGGGCAGCTAACCAACAGCGGAACGCTCTATAGCGGCGCGGGATCGACATTGACCAACTACGGAGGCGCGCCGGGCTGGACCGGAGAGCTGGCAAACTACGGCACATTCTACAACTACAGCGCCTCGCTCACGAACAACGGACAGATGGTTAACAGCACGCTCATGGATGGTTCCGGGGGCATATTCAACAACAACTCAGGAACATTGACGAATAACTACGCTCTGACGAACCAGGGCACCATGAACAACGGGGCCACGCTGGCCAACAATGGCACGCTGAACAACGTTACCGCCGCCATTTTCTCGGGCACATTCTATGGAGCGTTGAACAACTCAGGCATCCTGGATAACTGGGGCACGATCAACAACTCCGCCAAACTGAGCAACTCCGGAGGGCTGGAGAACTTCGGCGTGGTGAACAACACCACAGGCGGCGCGCTGACCAACAACGGCAGCGGCTGGCTGCTTAACCTGGGCACGCTGAATAACACGGGTCAAATATCTAACTCCACCACCATCCAAAGCGAAGAACAGACTCTGAACAACGGCTGCTACATCGGAACGTCCTGGGTCGCAGGCGAGCTGGACAACAGCGGCACGCTGCTGAACATCTGGGGGAGCAGCCTTTACAACAACCAGGGCAGCGCCCTGAACAACTCCGGCACGCTGTTCAATGATTCCATGTCCTATCTGTATAACTCCGGAACGTTGAACAATTCCGCCACGCTGAATAATTCCGGGACGCTCAATAACAACGGCGCCGGCTGGCTGAATAACTCCGGCACGTTGAACAACGCCGGCGCGTTGAACAACAATCTCACGAACGTCGCGCACAATCAGGGGGGTTATCTGGAGAACAATGCGGGGGGCGTTCTGAACAACGGCGCCCAGATCGGGACTTCCTCCTATAATCCCGGCGTCCTGAACAACTACTACCAGGTGGACAACTATGGCGCGTTGATCAACAACCCAGGGAGCAGTCTGGTCAATTACAACATATTGAACAACTATTCAGGCGGCGGCGTGGTGATCAATTACGCCGGCGCCTCCCTGAGCAATTACGGCCGGATGGCGAATGTCGCCGGCAGCGGCGCGAGCGCCGACCTGGAGAACTACGGCGCCATCGTCAACGGAAGCTACACGGACAGCTCGGGAACAACGCATTACGGCGCGCTGACCAATGTGGGCGTAATCAACAATTACGCCGGAGGCACGCTGACAAACATCGCGGGAGCCGCCCTGGAAAACGACCAGCAGATCAACAATTCCGGCAAAGTATATAACTATGGAACAGTCACCGGCTTATTAGGGGTCTACACCCAGACGGCGGGCCTCACCACGAATACCGGGACTTTCAGCCAGGCAACCATCGCCATCCAGGGCGGGACTTTCAACCAGCGGGCGGGCAGCCTGACCGCGACCGGCACAGCCGGCGCATACAATATTGCCAACAGCGGGACGCTCAACTACGCCGGCGGCAGCATTACAGGGAATATTCTCAACAATACTGCGGGCCAATTCAACATTCAGGCGACTGCGCCCGGCAGCACGCTGACCGTGCACGGCAGCGTCATGAACAACGGCATCGTCCACGTTACGCAGACAACGGCTGTCTTCACAGGCGGCTTCACTAACAACGGCACTTTGATAAGCGACCCGTCCGTCATAATCTTCGAGGGGAGTTACTCCGGCACTGGCACCATCACCCCGTCTCAAGGGGACACATACGAATTCCTGCAACCTGGAAACGTCAACATCAGCCTCAATGGCAATACGACCCTGACCGGGCTGGCCCTCGTGCAGGGGGTAAGCTTCGCTGTCACGGGAGGCATTCTCACTGTCGAAACCCTATTCGATCAGAACGGAGCCAATCCTGGTCCCATAACAGGGCTTGACCTCGCCAACGCTATCTACGAACCTCTCAGCGACGCGCCAACTCCGACGCCTCTCCCCGGCGGTCTTCTGTTGCTAGGTCCCGGCCTTGTCGGTCTTGCGGCGGTGAGGAGGAGATTCAGAAGATAGGGACGTCAACGTCGGACATGGGCAGGAATCAATCAGGGTTCCTGCCCTTTTTCACGGTTGCCGCCTCAACTGTTGCATCGAGCAGAAAAGTCAGCGGGCAACCATTTTTTCAGTCAACTATATTTATTTCCCCCTCTCCATTTCAAAGTACCTTTCGTTGCCGAGCATCGTGAACATCACCCGAACGAGCTTGTGGGCAGTGGCGAGGACCGCCATCTTGTAGATGAGGCCTTCCTTTCTTCTTTTGAGGAAGTAGGCCCGAAAGAGGTCGTTGGCGATGATGACCCTCACCGCCATGACCCATATCACTCTCCGCAGATGCGCGTTCCCCCGCTTCGAGATCTTGCTCTTCCCCTTGTACTTGCCTGATTCGTAGGTCGTCGGGTCAAGCCCCGCCGCGGCAATCAGCTTTTTGTCGTTCTCGAAGGCGCCGATATCGCCGCCCATTTCGATGAGAAAGCTGAGGGCTGTCTTCTCTCCGATGCCTTTCATGGACATCAATATCTCCATGCCCTTCTTTATCTTCTCGTCGACCAGGCGACGCATGAGTCGTGTTGCCTCTTCCACCTGTTCTTCGAGATGAAGGAGAAGAGAGGCCTCCTGTTTCAAGACCAGTTCCTTTGCCGGGCTCGCCACTCCCACCGATGCTGCTGCTGCATCCACAAGGGCCTGGACCGACGCGGCCGGTTTTCTTCCTCATAGAGCGCCCGGTGCTGATTTCCGTGACAGCGTCAACCCCTGCATTTTGTAAGGCACGCGCCGAAGGGAACTGCGCAAGAATGCGAAGGGTAGTCTTGGTGAAGACGCCGGTGACGGTCTCCAACTCCGGGAACGTGACGGATAGTATCCGCTTCATATCATTCTTCAAAGACGTCATCTCGTCGATAAGCGTTTCCCGTCTTCGGGATAGCTCCTTGAGCTCGGTAAGGTGAGGCGACTCAACCCTCCCCACGGCAGACTCCCTCTTGAGGAACAGGAACTGAGCGATCGTGAAGGCGTCCTTTCTGTCCGTCTTTGTTTTTCGTAAGGACAACTTCGCGAAGTTGGCGATAAGCAACGGATTAATGAGGGCGACGCGGTAGCCTTTTCCCATGAGGTACGAAAGCAGGGCTATGTGATAGCTGGCTGTTGATTCCATGCCAAGAAGCACACACGCGGCGTCGGGTGGCGGCAACTGGAGAATCAGCTTGTTAAACCCTTCTCTGTTCATTGAACAGGAGAGGGAGAACATCTTCTTCCCCTCATCCCCGACGCCGCATGTATCGAACTTCTCTTTCGACACATCGATCCCGACAAAGAGCGCCATTCACACACCTCCAGAAAGGTAGCAGAAAAGCAGGGACCGCCTCCAGGCCAATCCTCCTCGGTCACGAGGGCTCAAAGGCCCAATCAACTTATCATGGCTCCAAGAGGCAGGGGACAGACTGAAATGAGGGTTCGATGACCCGGGAAGCTACAAGTCCCCCTGCCTTCCTTGGGGCTAATCTTACTGCTTCTCACATCTTACTTATACATGAATTGATGGTAGGAGGAAGCTATACGTACTGACAGGCAGCAGAGCCGACAGGGGAAGATTACACCCGCACCGAGAATTTACATCCAGCAGGAAAAAAAGCAGCCCGCAAGCGACGGTTGCCTTTGCCGATCTGATGAGAATAGGGCAGGAGCTGTCCGAAAACCTCATCGCCTTCAATTCAAAAAGGTACGAGCGGGAGTGAAGCGGCGCGCTTCCCCGGGAGACGGCCCTCTGGAGGGACTGAGCCGGTTATGATGGATCGCGAAGGGGGCCTTAGGGACGCTGCTTGAAATGTTCACGAGCCCCCAAGTAGCCCTCTCGCCTTGATTTGTTGCGGTTCGGGTTCTAGAATAGTCACGTATCCGGCCGTTCTTGCAGGCCGCCTTTCGGCATGACGTCCGCACGATAAGCAAGGAGCAGTGAGTGCGTCGAAGCAACGGTCAGTCCGATCACGCCAAAAAACAAAAGAGGGAACGATGACAAACGAGGGACGCCGGCATTCGGCCAAAGACCGGGGAACTGCGGACGACAACGTGAAAGAGACATGGGAGCTCCGACTCTACGTGGCAGGGCAGACGCCGAAGTCGATCACCGCCTTTGCAAACCTTAAGAGGATCTGCGAGGAGCACTTGAAGGGCAAGTACACGATAGAGGTGATCGACCTGATCGAGAACCCGCAACTCGCTAAAGGGGACCAGATCCTCGCCATCCCCACCCTTGTGCGAAAACTCCCCGAGCCGATGCGGAAGATCATCGGCGACCTTTCCGACAAGGACAAGGTGCTCGTGGGGCTCGACCTCAGGCCGAAAGGCAGATAGAATGAGCGGCAAAGACGACGTGAGGGACCGCAGTGCGGAGTTCGAGGCTGCATTGAGCCAGGCGGAGAGCCGCAAAGAGAAAAAGTATATCCTCCGTCTCTACGTCAGCGGGGCCACGGCGAGATCGACCCGGGCCATTGCCAACATCACGCGCCTTTGCGAGAAGCACCTGAAAGGCCGCTACGAGCTCGATGTGGTGGATATCTATAAGCAGCCCGAGCGTGCGAAGGGCGAGCAAGTGATCGCTGCGCCGACACTGGTCAAGGAGCTGCCCCTGCCCCTCAGGAGGTTTATCGGAGACCTTTCCGATACGGAGAAGGTGCTGATGGGGCTGGAGCTGGTCGAGAAAGACCGGGGCGCACCGGAGGAGAAAGAGCCGAAGGGCGGCCAATAATATCATTTTGCTGGAAACAAAAAAACGGGAGACGGGATGGACGACAAAGAACGCATAAAGGAGCTTGAACTGCGGCTCGCGGAGGCGGAGGAGACACTCGACGCCATCCGCCGGGGCGAGGTCGACGCGCTGCTTGTGTCCGGGCCTGAGGGCGACAGGGTCTATGCCTTACAGGGGGCGGACTATCCTTACCGCGTCATCGTGGAACAGATGGCCGAGGGGGCCGTCACGATAATAGAGGACGGGACGATAGTCTACAGCAACCGCCGTCTTGCCGAGATGATAGGCCATCCGCCGGGAAGCGTGACGGGCAAGCATTTCTCCGTGTTCGTCGTCCCCAAGGACAGGCATTTGCTTGAAGGGCTCATGGTCGACCCGAAGAAGACCCGGCAGGAAATGAGGCTCATGGCTGCGGACGGGTCGCAGGTGCCGGTCTATGTCTCCGCGGTCAGGCTCCAGCTCGAGGAGCAGGAGGTCGTCTGCCTCGTCGTGATCGACCTTACCTCGCAGGAGAAGCTCGAGGAACAGCTCCGGCAGGCGCAGAAGATGGAAGCCGTGGGAACGCTCGCGGGCGGCATTGCCCACGACTTCAACAACATCCTCGCGGCCATCGTCGGCTTTGCCGACCTTCTCAGGGAGGCGCTCGAGGGGCACGTCAAGGAAAAGCGCTACGCGGAGCGTGTGTTCGAGGGGGCCATACGCGGCAGGGAGGTGGTGAAGCAGCTCCTCGCCTTTTCCAGGCAGATGGAGCACGAGAAAAGGCGCATCTCCCTGGCGAGTCTCGTAAAGGAGACGGTAAAGCTCCTGCGCGCCTCGATCCCGACCACCATAACGATCGAGCTCGACGTGGAGGCCGACGGGGCGTTTGTCACGGCCGATGCTGTCCAGGTCCAGCAGGTCCTCATGAACCTGGCAACGAACGCCGCAGACGCGATGAACGAGAAAGGCGGCGTCCTCACGATAGGCCTCGCCGCCTTGGACGTGACGAATGGAGGGGCTGGCGCCCAGCTCCAGCCGGGGAAATACGTAAAGATGTGGGTGCAGGATACGGGCGCCGGCATGAGCGAAGAGACGAAAAATCGCATCTTCGATCCCTTCTTCACGACGAAAGGGCCGGGACAAGGGACGGGTCTCGGCCTTTCCACCGTCCTCGGCATCGTCCAGGCCCATGAAGGGGTGATTACCGTTGACTCAAGCCCCGGCGCCGGCTCTACCTTTAACGTCTATCTTCCCGCATCTGCCGCGGGACACGCCGAAGAGGCATGGGCCGAAGAGGAGGCGCCGAGGGGAAAAGGGCACATACTGTTCGTCGACGACGAGGAGAGCCTCGTCGACCTCGGCCGCGATATGCTCGAGGGCCTGGGGTACGAGGTGACGGCGACCACAACGAGCACGAGGGCCCTCGCCCTCTTCCTGAATGCGCCCGATTCCTTCGACGCGGTGATTACGGACCAGACCATGCCCGAGCTGAGCGGTATCGACCTGGCAAGGCAGTTGATAGAGGCCAGGGCCGATATCCCGATTTTCCTGACGACCGGCTTCAGCCACCTTGTCGACGAAAAGAGGGCGCGCAGGGCCGGGATAAAGGCATTCCTCATGAAGCCGCTGACAAGAGGCGAGATCGCCCGCGCGCTTCGCGATGTGCTGAGCACGGCCGGGGAATAGGGAACTTTTCCCGCGCCTAGGCCGATGTCGCGCAGTAGGCCCCGTTTACCGAAACTCGCGGCCATTTCCATCTTCGATGGCGCCCGCCTTTCCCCCGTTGTTGTTTTGGCTTCGGTGCGCGGATAGAGGGAGAATGTCCACGTTTTCCAGACAAGACGCTATGGAGGCAAAAAGGACGAGCCGTACCGCTTCATCGTGCTTTTTGTTGGCGTCCTTTGGCCGTCCTTCCGGCGCTTTGGAGCGTTATTAAGTTTTTGGCCCCTCGACCGATAATAACAAGGATATTGAGGGTTTGAAAATCAGGGAGGAAAATGCAATGTCGAGCGAACGTATTCGCAACATGCGACTCACGCAGAAACTTCTTGTGGCTCCTTTTACGGTGCTTCTGCTCCTGATAATCTTCAGCGTCGTGTCATACATCAGCGTCTCGAAGCAGCAGTCCGCCCTGGACGACATTTACAAGAACCGGTTGAAGCGGAGCCAAATCGTTGCCTCCGCAATATCCGATGTCACCCTCATACACGCCAAAGTCGCCAAATTGTACAGCTCGGCCAGGGAACTTGAGTTGATGACGAAGGTGATGAATAAGGATAACGAAGCTGCTTCGGATACTCCCTCCGTCGGTTCTGCCTCGGCGAATTCGACCCAGCAGGAGGAAAGGAATCAGATTGTCACGTCGCTTCAGAGCCTTGCAGCCTCGGCAGAGCAGGCGGGCAAGTCAGGAGGCGCGACCAAGGAAGAAAAGGCGAGTTTTCTGCGCGTGAAGGAAGATTCGGATCAGTATGCGACTACCTTGCAAGCCTTCTTTGAGAAGCTTGGCGCGGGGAATGCTTCGGATGCGGCGGGCGAGCTGGGCCGGTCAGAGATGGCCTCCAGAGCGTTGAGCCAGGACTATTACGACCTCTTCCACTTAGAGCAAAGACTGAGCGATGTAAAATACGGTTCGGCGGGCACTGCATACAGGATTGTGCTCGGCGTCATGGCGCTCGTGCTGGTTGTGGCCGTCGTGCTTTCCGTCGTCGTCAGCATGACGATGAAGAGCGTTATCCTCTCACCGATAACGAGGACGGTCGAGGTAATCGAGGCGGTAGCGGCGGGCGATCTTACCCGGCGCATCAACGTCGCCACCCGTGACGAGATCGGGGAAATGGCCGGCCATCTAAATAGGTTTGTAGAGAAACTCCATGGAGCGATCACCCAGGTGTCGCACAGCAGCAACGAAGTCTCCTCGGCGGCCAATACCCTCGATGGCGCCACGGAACACATGGCGGCGGGCGTGAGGGAAGCGGCGGCGCAGATCGATGCCGTTGCCGCCGCGAGTGAAGAGATGTCGAAGACTTCTTCCGAGATTGCCCAGAACTGCGTTGCGGCAGTCAGGAGCGCGGAGATTGCCGGGGGTTCGGCGAATAAGGGCGAAGCCATCATCAGCGGCGCTATAGAGGTCATGGACCGCATCAGCAACCGCGTTGGAGAGTTGGCCGACATCATAAGACGCCTCGGCGCCCGATCGGACCAGATAGGCGAGATTGTGGGCCTGATCAATGACGTTGCCGACCAGACGAACCTGCTCGCTTTGAACGCCGCCATCGAGGCGGCAAGGGCCGGCGAGCACGGAAGGGGCTTCGCAGTCGTCGCCGACGAGGTGAGGAAGCTGGCGGAACGGACGGCCAATGCGACGCTCGAGATCACGAATACCATCCACGAGATGCAGGTGGAAACGAAGAAAGCGGTATCCTCCATGGAGGAAGGGGTCGGCGAAGTCAGAACGGGCGCCTCAGAGGTGGTAAAGTCGGGGGAAGCCCTGAAAGATATCACGCTTCACATCAATAAGGTGACCGGAGAGATCAACCAGATCGCCGTTGCCTCTGAAGAGGAAACGGCAACCACCAATGAGATTGCCGCAACTATCCAGCGGATCTCCTCCCTGGCGCAGGAAACCGCGAAGAAGATCCAGGAAAACTCGAACGCCTCGTCTCAGTTGGCGAATCTGTCAAAAGAGCTGCAAACCATGGTGGGCTGGTTCCGCCTGTCGGAAGAATAGTCGTCCGGGCAGGCGGAACCGGCCAGGTTTGCCTGCCCGGCAATTGACGTTCCCCGGACGTATTACAACGCCAACCTCCGCCTCCACCGACGCCTATCGCTCCCTTCGTCGAAGCGCTTCGCCAATCTCTGGATTTTGCCCCGGCGTTCTGAGTTAAATAAATGCGGTCCGGCTTTAATCGACATTGCTTTGATGGCGCCGGGAGCAAAGAAAACAGGAGGCGCTGGAGACATGGGTACGCTGACAAAGAAGACGGCTATCGTGGGCGCGGCCGAATCGGATCTCGGATTTGTTCCGGACAAGACCTTCCTACAGCTCATCGCTCAGGCGACTGGTCGGGCGTTGGAAGACGCGGGGCTGGCCAAGGATGATATAGACGGCTTCTTCTGCGCCGGGTGGCTGACGATGGAATCGATCATGGTCGCCGAGTACCTCGGCATCAAGCCGAAGTATTCGGACAGCACCATGCCCGGAGGGTCCGCGTTCGAGTTTCATGTTCAACATGCGGCGGCGGCCATCTCGGCCGGGTTGTGCGAGACGGCTCTCATCTGCTATGCGGAAACAAGGCTGTCGGACCGCAGGAAGGGCGTGCCCATGAATTTTGCCGCAGGCGCCCCGCAGGAACCGGAAGCGCAGTTCGAAACGCCCTACGGCTGCTGGGTTCCCATCCCGACATACGCCCTCGCAGCGCAACGGCATATGTATCAATACGGCACGACGAGCGAGCAACTCGCCGAAATCGCCGTGGCCGCGCGGAGCTGGGCAAGCCTCAATCCCGTTGCCGCAATGCGCGGTCCCCTGACCATTGACGATGTTCTGGCCTCGCCCATGACGTGCACGCCCTTGCATTTGCGAGATTGCTGCCTTGTCAGCGACGGCGGCGGGGCAGTCATTATTACGACAGCCGAACGGGCAAAGGACCTCCGGAAAAAACCGGTGTGGGTGCTTGGTTGCGGCGAATCGCACACCCATCGCAGCATCACCGGCATGGACGATCTCACCGTCACGCCGGCAAAGCTTTCGGGTGAAAGGGCGTACCGCATGGCCGGACTCGCCCCTTCCGACATCGATGTTCTCGAGCTTTACGACTCCTTCACGATCACCGTCCTGCTCCAACTGGAAGACCTCGGTTTCTGCCCGAAAGGCGAGGGGGGACGATTCGTGGAAGGTCAGCGGCTGGCGCCCGGCGGCGCCCTGCCAACGAACACGGGCGGCGGGGGACTTTCGTGCCTTCACACCGGCATGTTCGGCATTTTTCTTCTCATCGAGGCAGCCAGACAGCTTCGCGGCGAGGCCGGCGACAGGCAGGTACGGGGAGCAAATACCTCGCTCTGCAACGGCATCGGAGGGTCGCTCGCATCGAGCGGAACGGTAATCCTGGGGGTTGACTGACATGACGAACGACTACAAGAAGCCATTGCCCTACATACATACCGAAACGGCAGACTATTGGGAGGGCGCGAAGCGGAACGAGCTTCTCATACGAAGGTGCCGAAGCTGTGGCCAACCCCACTTCTATCCCCGCGATTTTTGCCCGTCGTGCTTTTCCTTTGATGTGGAATGGGTAAAAACGAACGGCCGGGGCTCCCTTTATTCCTTTACCGTCTGCCATCGCCCCGCGCCGGGGTTCGAGGACGATGTCCCCTACAACTTAGCCCTCATAGACCTGGAAGAAGGCGTCAGGATGATGAGCGCCGTCGTCGAATGTCCGAACGAAGATTTGAAGATAGGCATGGCGGTGGAGGTCGTCTTTGACGACGTATCGACGGATGTGAGCCTGCCCAAGTTCAGACCGGCAAGGCTGTAAATCTGAAGAGGCCTCGGCAGTCACGCCCGGTTTTGTGAGGTTTCGCTTATAGAGACAGCCGGTCGGCCTATGATACAATACTCGTGGAGACGCTATGGCTGAGCCGCCCAGTTCCGATTTTGCAGGGAAGGTAGCGGAGTTTGAGCATTATCTCCTTGAAGTCTCAAATCGACTGATAGCCTCCCCGCTTGGTGATTTACAGGACGAGATTGATGAGTTTCTCGCGTACGCAACGTCCTTCTGGTCTTTCGATGGAGTCTTCCTCTACGAGTTGGCGGCGGATCAGTCCGCGCCCAGTCTCTCACACTCCTATCTGAAACCCGGTGTTCAAAACGCGCCGTCGCATCGGGACTCGCTTTTTCTTGAATGGAGTCTCCAGCGGATGCCTCACGGAAAACCGCTGAGCAGTCTCGACTTTACCCGCGAAACTGAGCGGGACAATACCGGCGGAGCTGAAAGGCGCAGGAGGCCCCTCCTCAGATCGGGTATTGCTATACCTTTGAAAGTGGAGAGCGCTGTGCAGGGATGCATAGCCGTTTTGCGGAGCGTCGAATCGGGAACCGACCTGTCTGATCTGGAGCCGGTGCTCAGGAGCTTGGGCGAGATGTTTGCCGGCGCCCTAGAAAGGAGGAGGTCAGGGAATCAGATTAGCGATCTTCTCCAATTCGAAATGCTGCTGTCTGACATCTCTGCGGCCTACGTCAATATCGCTCCGTCCGAGGTGGAGAAAGTCATCAGGGACCATTTGGGCCGCCTGGCACGATTTTTCGGAACAAATCGCTGCGCCCTCTATGTTTTTGACAAGGGGAGCGATTTGTTCAGGACAGATACTCCTCTCATATGGTGGCCCGAAGAGGATAATGACTTCCTTGCGCGTCTGAAGGAGTGGTTCCAAGGCCAGCCTGACATGCATGCGCACTTCAATTACTACTTTGACAAATGGCGCAGAGGAGAACCGCAGGAGATAACTTCCCTCGATGCACTTCCTCCCGAAGCGGAGAAGATGAAGATGTTCTACGAGAGGTTCGGCGTCAAGTCTGCCCTCTCTATACCGTTCCGGTTGGGGGGTGCGCCCGTGGCCGCCCTGGTGATCACCGATACGCGCAAAACTCGCCGATGGCCCCGGGAATTGATTCCCCGACTCCGCCTGTGCGGGGAGATATTTGGAAACGCCCTTGCGCGAAAGCAATCGGAGGAAGCGCTCAACAAGGCTTTCTCTGAGATCAAGGACCTCAAGGATCGATTTGAGTCCGACTACCGCTATCTTCGGGAGGAAATGGCTTTCGAACAGGGCTTCAGCGATGTTGTGGGCAGGAGCGCGGCGATGAAGCAGGTACTTGCCCAAGCCAGGCAGGTTGCTCCCACCAATGCAACTATTCTTCTTCTCGGAGAAACAGGGACGGGAAAGGGGCTTATTGCGAGGACGATTCACCATTTGAGCGGTCGGGCCGACAGGCCGCTCATCCATGTGAACTGCGCTGCCCTTTCCCCTCATCTCATCGAAAGCGAACTGTACGGACATGAAAGAGGCGCATTCACCGGTGCAACCAGCAGACGACAGGGGCGTTTCGAGCTTGCGCGGGGAACGACGCTCTTTCTTGACGAGATCGGCGACCTTCCTCTTGATCTGCAGGCCAAACTGCTTCGGGTGCTGCAAGAAGGGGAATTCGAACGGGTCGGCGGCACGGAAACGCTCAAAAGCGACGCGAGGGTTATTGCCGCTACGAACAAAGAGTTAGAAAAAGAAATAGAAATGGGGAAGTTCAGAAAGGACCTTTGGTATCGACTCTCGGTGTTTCCCATCCGTATCCCCCCACTTCGCGAACGTACCGATGACATCCCCCCTCTTGTAGGTTGGCTTATAGGCAAGCATGGAAGAGCTGTCGGCAAGAAATTCGAATCGGTTCCCCTCAAAACCCTGAGAGCCTTGCAGACTTACCCGTGGCCGGGCAACGTGAGGGAATTGGAAAATGTCATTGAAAGAGCCGTTATTGCAAGTCCTGAAGGCCGGTTGAGAATTGAGACGCCGGAAGATGGTCGGTCCATCTGGCGAGACGGGTACAATCTCCGGGAGGTGGAACGCAGCCACATCCTCCGCGCGCTCGATTCTACGAATTGGGTAATAGAAGGTCCGAGAGGATGCGCCTGCCGTCTCGGCCTTAACCCCGCTACTCTCAGGTCGCGCATGCGAAAGCTGAACATCGCCCGACCGGACGGCAACAGTACGAGACGGTCGGCAAATGGTTCGTGAAAGCCCGAGAAGCGAACCGAGTTGCCGCCAGCCGGGAAAATCGTGACACCGTGCTTGTTCGGGTCCTTCCACTCCGGCTTGCCCACAATCTCCCCTCTCATAGACGGCCGTGACATTTCGCGGGCAGCCTGACCGCTGGTTTGCCCCCCAAGCTCGGTTCTGTGACCTTTCATTCGGTTCACACGCCTGTGTTTTGGCATTTTGAACCGGCGGGCTTCGCCGCCTGCCCCTGCCTCCAGGAAGTCTATTCTGCGGAGCCCTTGATATATCACGGCCATTGCTCAGGTCCTGCTTCCCCTGCGACACTCGCTCTTCTCCATAAATCGGCTAATTTACAGGACGTTGGCGTCGACCGGTCGCTCCAGACGTGCAGGCACACGTTTTGAAAGGGGACGTTGAGCAGGTCAATGAACGCAGAATGAAGGTGGGCTCGCAAAACCGAATGAAATCTCTGGAGGCAACATGAGCGCGAAGATCGAAATCGACAAGGAAGCATGTACGGGCTGCAAAACCTGCGTCAAGGCCTGTTTTGTGGACGTGATGCGCTGGGATGAGGCGGAGGGGAAGCCCTTTGCCGCCTATCAGCAGGACTGCGTTTGGTGCTACACGTGTGAGATCAATTGTCCCGCTCAGTGCATTAACGTCATACCTCGCCTGCCGGGGCAGCCGGTAAGTCCTTACTGAGCGGTCAACGTCTGAAGAACAGGAAAAGGAGTCGAGCATGACTGAGAGAATGGAGGAAACAGGAACGACGTTCGACGCCGACGTGCTCGTCATAGGCGGCGGCATCGGGGGTCTCGCAGCAGCCATCAAAATCAAGGAACTATGCTCGGACACAAGCGTGCTGCTCGTAGACAAGCAGACTATCGGTTGGGGAGGAAAAGCAAACAAGGGCGCCGGAGTGCTGTGGGTACTTGCGCCCGGTGACGACATCGATGCCTTCGTCGACTTTCACGTGAGAAACATCGGGGTCTACCTGAACGACCAGGATCTTCTCTACGCCATGGCCCGGGAGTCATACGGCGCGGCGCAAAAGCTCGCGGACTGGGGGGTGAAGGTCTTGAAGACCCCAACGGGAGCGGTGGATGTCAATCATATGCCCTTCGGTTGGTCCATGGCAGCGGCAGACCTGGACATGATGCGCCACTTGAGGGCAAAGGCGGTGAAGGCCGGGGTCAAGACGGTGGACAAGACTCAGGTGGTCGAACTGTTGAAAGAGGAGGGGCGGGCGACAGGGGCAGTCGGTTTCAATCTCCTCGACGGCCGCCCCTCCGTCTTCAATGCAAAAGCTGTCATACTGGCAAACGGCGACTGCGATTTCGGCGTCATGAGAATGTGGGCCAGCGCCTGCGGAGACGGCATTGCCGCAGCCTACAATGCCGGCGCCGAGATGAGGAATGCCGAGTTCGCCGACTTCTACGACGTCGTCAACAAGAGCACAGGCATACCTGTCGTTTTTGGCTTCGGTTTTCTCTACAACGCCCAAGGGGAGAACATAAGCCGAAAATACATAGAAGGTCCTCAGCCGGATATCCCCATCTCCATCATCCTCGGCATGGAGAAGGAAATCAGAGAAGGGAGGGGACCCATCTACATCGACATGGCGGAGTGGATGAAGTCTTTCGAGGACGGCAGCTTCTCCCGTTGGGATAGACCCTTTTCGAAGGCGCTCATGGAGCGTGAGATTGCCAAGGAACGTCAATATGGTCCTCCGCCGGCAAAGCGAACGGAGGTTTCTCTCGGTTTTACCGGCGAGCTTTCGGCGGTCAGGGTCGACCATGAAATGAGGACGACTGTTCCGGGGCTATGGGCAATTGGCGACGCAAGCTACGCAGGTTCGGCATGGGCAGGCGCGACGGAGGCCCCGCCCGGCAGGCTGAGAGGCTCCGGGTTGATGAATGCCGTTCTTGCCGCTTTGATGGCAGGTCCGTCCGTATCCCGATATGCAGCGGCAGTTGCGCCGCCCATGGCCGACAAGTGCGAGTTAGCGCGGTCGAAAGAGGCGATCTTCGCGCCCTTGACTCGCCGCAACGGCTACTCTGCCGCCGACGCCATACGGAGCATCCAGGAAGTGGCGGTCCCGGTCAAGTACAGCGTGCGCAGGAGCAAGGAGAGGCTCGAAGAAGCGCTGTCCAGGGTGGCGATGGTCCGGGAAAGGCTGCCAGAACTCTATGCCGAGGATCCGCATGGTCTTGGCAAGTGCCATGAAGCGTCCTGTATGGCGCTGTGCGCCGAAATCGGTTTCAGAGCCGCCTTGGCCCGCACCGAAAGCAGGGGCTGGCACTACAGGGAAGACTATCCTGAGCGCGACGACGAGAACTGGCTCAAATGGGTCATTATCAAGAAAGGCGAGAAGGAGATGGTGGTTTCCACGGAAGCCATTCCCCTTGATAGCTACAAGATCAAGCCGGGCCAGTCGGCGGCCGTGCCCGACGCCGTGGTCGATCACGGGGAACTCGTCGGTGTAACGCCCGAGATGATCGACTGGTGGTGGGTAAACATGGAAAAGGGATACCCCCTGTGGGAACCGAACGACCATAAGTCCTTCGTCTGGGAGGTTCCTCCGCCCGTAGGCGGCTATTTGGGCGCGATCCAGATAGCGGAAGAGAAGATGGGCCAGACGCCGGCGATGAAGCTCCGCATCAGGTGGGACGATCCGAAAAGCTGCCCCATTCCTCTCATATACGAACATGCGATAGTGGCATCCGGCATCAGTCCCGAAGGGAAGGTGCTGGCGATGATTCTCCATCAATGGGAGAAGAGTCCTCGCGGCGCCAGAATGCACTCCACCATGCGTTTCTTCGGACCCGTTCCCCCGGCGGTGCCGGAGATCTGGAAGGCCCATGATAGATCCGAGGTAGCGACGTTCCCGAGCTTCCTACCTGATTTGTACCGGTTGTGGCAGGTTGTCAAGGACCCGACAATTAACCGACAATGCTCGCTCAAGGTGGAGAAATTTCCCTGAGAAAGCAGTGGCTTTCGGGCCCGGCGGATGGTTGTGCTCGGACGAAAAGAGCCCGTCGCGGTCCGCAGGGCGGGAAAAGACCAAGGGGATTGTCCAAATGGTCGAGGTCGAAAACTACAGAGAATACGGAAAATGAAGAAAAGGACCTTTCTGAAGATTGCCATCGCTTCTTCCAACGCAGTGACAATGGCGGACATTGCCGGTCTGACCCCGGCAATGGGTGAGATTACCAAGGCCTACAGCCACGAGAATCCTATCCTGGTCAATTCGATCATGACGATCCCCGTGCTTTCCATGGTTGTCTTCGGCCTGATCGCAGGGAGACTCTGCGCCTTTTTCAGCAAGAAAGCCGTTCTGGTCTGGGGACTCATCCTGTTTACGCTTGGAGGCGTTGCTCCGATCCTTTCCGACAACATCTACTATGTACTCCTCATGAGGCTGGTGTGCGGCATTGGCGCAGGGTTCGTCCTGCCAACCTATGGCAGCCTCATCGCCGAGTTCTTCGAAGGCGACGAGAAGGCCCAGGTGATGGGCCTGAGCGCCACGGCAGCGGCCTTATTGATGGTCTTCATCGCACTGCTTGGAGGATTTTTGACGGTCCTCAATTGGCATTACATCTATCTGACGTTCCTGATCGGCGCCGTTCTCACACTCGTAGCGTTCTTCGGAATCCCAAAAACCTCAGCAGATCGAAAGAACGCGCGAGACGCTTCCTCTCCGGGCATCGAAGAGGCGGCGATCGGCGGGCCGCTGGTTTCTCTGGCCGCGACGGCATTCCTGATCTTTGCCGTTCATCCGGTGGTTACCATTAAGGCCGCTGTCTTCTTCATGGAGGAGAACATCGGAGATGCGGCTTTTACGGGAATAAGCGGCGCGATCATGATCGCCGGCATTGTCATTTCGGGAATGCTGTTCAAGAAAGTGTATGTTCTTCTGAGAAACTACACCCTCGGGTTTGGCGTGCTCCTCTGCGCGATTACTTACTTCATCTTCTCCTTTTCCCACGGGAAATTGACGTCGATTATCGCCATGTTCATCTACGGTCTCGCCGTGACTGTCATCTTCCCGTACCTGGTAGTGTCCGCCTCAGAGATAGCGGCAAGAATGACGTCCTCCCGGACGCTGATCATCGCAGTCATCACGAGCTCCGCCTACTTGGGCCAATTCTGCTCGGTCTTCTATATCGCGCTGATTTCGGCCATCATCAATACCAGCCTATCGCGGGCGTTGTTCTACGCCTCAGGCTTTGTGATGGCCGGAATGTTCGTCGTTCTGGCTATTATGGCGGCAGCTAAGGGAAAAAGTGCGTCTTCATTGCCGGCGACTCAAGGAGAAGGCTTCTAGAATGGGATGTCCTTCGCGACGGTCGTCCCATCACGATATGCTCGGGGCAATGGCCGCATCTACTAACTGAAAAGGAGGTTTTACCATGGCAAGGAAACTGGAATACGCACATCTGGTCAAGAGTCTTGAAGCAGGAAAGCCGATCCCCTCCGGACTCTACTCTGACGAGCCGAGAATATGGATGGAAGGCAAAGATATGGAGGGGTTCAACGCAAACTTTTCTTTTGGATTCATCAAGAAGACCGGGCCGATTCACCCTGTCGAGGGCGCGGTGGCCCATCCTTATGATGAAGTCCTCGTATTCGCAGGGATCGACAACACGGACATCAAGTACCTCGGGGCAGAAGTGTCGGTGGAGATCGGAGAGGAACGGGAGGTCCATGTTTTCAACAAACCCTCGGTCGTCCTGATTCCCAAAGGAATGCCCCACGGTCCGGTGACGGTGAAAGCTATTGACAAGCCTATCGTGCACTTCAATGTCGGTCTTGCCCCCGACTACAAGGCCTCCTCGATTGCACCGGGCGCTCTCTCGCCGATATCCGGAGGGTCAAAGCACGCGCACCTCGTCAAACCGCTTTTGACAATGGTTAGCAAAGACGACAAGAGCGGAATGGCTACATGGCCACCATGGGCGGAGGAGTGTTATATACCAAGCGTGCGCCAAAGGAAGCCGAAATGGGGCCGGGGAACGCCGATCAACTCGTGTGGCTGTTTGGTGATGGTCTGGAGGGCATGGAACTCAACTTCACCTGGGGGTTTTACAGCCAGGCCGGGAAATGGCACCGGGGCGGCGAGGCGCACACCCATCCGGAGGCAGAGATACTCTGCTATGTGGGCCTTGATCCCGATGATATCAGCTTCCTGGGCGCAGAACTGGAGATCGGCATGGGTCCGGACTATGAACGACACATATTCAACAAACCGACCGTGGCTATTTGTCCCCCGGGTTTCGCTCATTTGCCGCTCATTACAAGGTGGGTCGATATGCCTTACAGCTTCTTCGTCGTTTGCCTGAGCGGGGAGCACGATTCTCCGTGGATAGAGGCTTAGGAGAGACGCAGGGCGATGGCAACATGCCATCGCCCTGCGTCTTAATGACCTTCGATGCTCGCTTCGTCAGGTTCCAATGGCTTCAGTCGGCCGACGGGCATAGTGCGACCTGACGACAAAGAGATGAGCAGCTTCTCTGCTACTCCGCAACCGGCGTCACTGTCACCGTGCCGCCGGTGCTGCCCGCGTCTTCTCCCGCGTCGTTGTCCATGTCTGCGTTGCCGTAGTTTGCGTAGTAGCTGAAACGGGCGCTCGAGACTTGCAGGCCGTTCTGACCCCCGAAGTTTATGGTGTAAACGCCGCCGGAATTGGCGGTGACCGTTGCCGCGGGCGCCGTGATCGTGAACGTGTTTGTCTGCCCTGGCACGGGAAAAACCGAGTTCCAGACGCCTTCGATCTTTGTGCCGCTCAGTGTGCCCGAAGGTCCTCCGTAAGCGAATTGAGGAGCTTTGGGATTGCTTTCCCAGATGGGAACATAGACTGTCCCGGTGATGGTTGTGCCGTTGAGAATCTCGTTCCAGGTCGGCGTGGGCGTGAGGGTCATGATGGGATAATCCGCTGGTATCGGCGTAGTGCCCGCTGCGTTATACCCGTAAGCGGGGCCGACGGTGGACTGATACGTGTACGATCCGCTGTTCGCAGTGTTGAGCGTAAAGACATAGGTTGCGGGCAGCGTCGGCCAACTCCCGAAGTCCAGTACAAATGACTTCTGCGTATACCCGTCATCGCAGGAGGGGCAGGCGCCGCCATTGCAATCTGCGGCGACAGCGCTGCACGAGACGGAAAGAGCGAAGCCGCCCGCAGCGAGTCCCGGTCCGGTTACCGTTGCCGATTGCGTGTTTCCTGTCGGGTCGTCGACTTCGAGGGTGAGGCGGTTTGCATAGGTATACTCGCCGCCGACCTGGCCGGGAGGAATGTAGTCGGCCTCCGCCAGCGCGTACGCGGCTGCCACGCGATGATTGCCCGTCATCAGCCACGTTCCGTTTACCTGCTTAAAGTAGTCTTCCATGGGCTGCATGGCCGTCACGCCGTCTTTCGTCGTGGCGAGGTAGGCGGTGACGTCAGCGATGGCGTTGGCGGCGTCCCAGGAATTGAGCTGGACCAGGCCGTTGAAGGAATAACTGGCCCCCATCCCTGCGATATTTGCAGCCAGCGACGTTTTATACTGGTCGGCGGTCCAGCCATTGTACTGGAAATCGGGGTCCACATAAGGCGTCAGGTCGCTTGCCGTGATGGATGCGCCTTTCTGATTCGCCGTATTCGCGAGGTTGCTGAAGGTCGTGATGATGCCGGAAAGAACGGCCGCTTGCGCCGCTGTCGGTACGAGGGTGGCCATCGTCTGAGGGCTCGAGTCGCCCGTGTTCGACGTGGTCGAGACAGTGATGGAACCGTTCGTGGAGCCGCCGGCGGGCGTGATAGTGATGGTAGAGGTTTTGGAGATGTTCGCAGCGCTGTCCGTGATGGTGAGACTGATTGTTCTCCCTGACTGATCGACGGCATACGAACTCCCAATCATGTCGAGAACCTTGTCAAATCCCGTATGGTTGGCAGTGAATGGCGTCGATATCGGGTTGAAGCCGGCGGTGTTGACGCTTTGCTGTCGAAGCCAGTCGGCTACGATATCTACGGTCAGAGAGCATATGGTGTTCACCAGGCTCGGCGCCGGAGGGGGGTTAGCCGCGGGATTCGCGAAGGCAGCCTCGACGGTTGTGCCTTGCGCGATGTACCACGACCGGATGATCAGATCCGTGAGAGGGTTTATGTTGATGGTGGTCGTCGTATTGCCGTCCGCGCTGATGCTGTAGAACGTGGTGGTTCCCGACGTGATGCTGAGGAGGAAGGGCGGCGTTAAGCCGCTCGTGCCGGAGATGGTGAAGTTGCCGTTGGCGTCGGTCGCCCCTGTGGCCGTGGCGCCTTTGCTGTCGATCAGGCTCACCGTGGCGTTCGCTATCGCCGACCCTGCGGCCCCGGTACCGGTCACGCTGCCGGCGCCAACGGTGGTCACGGCGCGGGGGGCGGCGCTTCCCGAGGATGAGCCGGACGAACCCCCGCCGCATGATGCCAACGAAAACAAAAGAACAATCATCAACACCCTGAGCAACGGTGTTTTGGGCTCTTCTTTCATGCGACGCTCCTCCTTCGGGAATTCTCGTCCGGCGCAAGGGTTCCAAAATGCTTTTCGCAGAGGATAGTCCGTCCACTTGCGGAGGCGGCCGGAAATGCGAATGTTATGATGCATCGAGCGTCAACAGTTAAACAAGGTTGAAAGGAGCTGTCAACGCCTTATTGTCATAAACGATAATAATATTAGACATTTACGACATTAAAGACACGCGGGTCATGTGTGTCGCGGAATACAAGGTGCGGAACATTGAGGTTAGCCGGGACGCCTTCTTCTTGAAATGCATGGTGGGCGGTGGTAATTAAGTAGGCATCTCATGCTGCTTGACAAGTTCCAACCCGATTACGATTTCAACGAAGTCCATTCCCTTCGCGCGAGAGCCTCGGCCGCGGACGCCTTTGAATCGGTCAAGGAAATAACGGCCCGTGAGATAGCATTCGTGATGCGGTTTCTCTTGTGCCGACGCTCTCTTCCTGAGAGAATGGCGGGCAGGGAGGAAATGGTTTTCAGCGGCAGGGAGCCGCTTCTCGCCCAGATGGTCCGATAGCGTCCGCAATATCGTGGACGAAGGCGGCGACGCCGAGCAAAACTATCGAAAGGAGGCAGCGCATGGATTCACGACCGATCCTCGAAGTATTCTCCGACTATGCCTGACCGTGGTGTTATTTCAGTACGGTCCGTACTGACCGGTTGAAGAACGAACGTGACATTGAAATCAGATGGCTCGCTTTTCCCCTCCACCCCGACACGCCCGAAGAGGGTTTGACCCTCAAGGAGCTCTTTGCGGGCCGGGATGTGGACATCGCCGCTATCGAGAAGCGCCTCCAGGCGGTGGCGGACTCTCTCTCCCTGCCTCTTGGGGCCCGCGCAAAGACGTACAACAGCAGGCTGGCCCAAGAGCTTTCGAAGTGGGCGGAATCCAAAGGGAAAGGGGAAAAGTTCCATCACGCGGTTTTCAGGGCCTATTTCGCGGAGGGTAGGAACATCGCCCTGGTGGACGAGCTTGCGGCGTTGGCCGAATCGGCGGGGCTTCCGGCTGAGGAAGCCAGGCGCGTCGTCTTGTCGAGAGAGTTCCGGCGCGCGGTGGATGACGATTGGGAGCGATCCCGGGCCTTGGGGATAAGCGCAGTTCCGACGTTCATTGCCGGCAGCAAGAGGCTTGTGGGCTTTCAGCCGTATGAGGCCCTCGCAGCTCTCGTCAACGGCTCATACTAGACGGGGGACGTTTCCCCGCAAGGTTTCGGGGTGTCTCCCTCCTTTCCCGTGACAATGAGGGTCTGTCTTCGATCGTGCGTCCCGATCGAAGACAGACCCTTTCAGTCTTCAGAAGAACGGTTTCCCGCTCCGCTATTTCTTGAGGTCCTTGTAGTCAAAAATGGACGGTTCGTCAGGAAACTTGGGATAACCGCGAGCATCCCAGTATTTCTGATAGGCATCCACGGTATTGTAGCTCTTGATGGAAACCAGATACTGGTCTTTCACGGAGGCTACTTTGAGGCCCGTCAGTTTTCCGTTTTTCACGATGCATATAGGGGTGGTGGGCGCGGCGTCGATAGTCTTAAAGTTCCCTTTGTCCGGTCTCGCGAAGAGCTGGACGTAGCCAAGCAAGCCCTCGACCGCTTTCTTTGAGTTCTGAAGATACTTCCGGAGGACCTCCGGGTCTACGCTTCCGGTCGTCTCAACGGCGTCTTTGAAGGGAAACCAGCTCCACAGCCAACCTACTCCTTCTATTTCGAACTTGCCGTACTCTTTGACGTAGGCATCGACCAGCGCAAGCATTTTGGGGTTCTTCGTTACTCCCCGCGGATCGAAGTAGAGGCTTTCCGTTCCTTCCAGGTACTCCTTGCCGAC
The DNA here is from genome assembly GCA_963816715.1 of uncultured delta proteobacterium. Lineage (GTDB taxonomy): Bacteria > Desulfobacterota > Syntrophorhabdia > Syntrophorhabdales > WCHB1-27 > BOG-1155. Next base: position 278,479 of record CAWFMJ010000027.1, on the reverse strand, counting down.
CCTCCCCACGCAGCCGTCGAACACGAAGGGGGTCATGTTGCCCGGATAGATGAGGCCCTTATACCCGGCATCTTTCAAGGCCGCGATAAGGTTGATGATCTGATTTCCGGTGGTAAAGGCGGTGTCGATCATGTCCGGCTTGAGGCTCACGATCTTGCTCGCGACGGGACCGAAGTCGAGCTGGCTGCTGTTGAAGTACATGTTGTCGAGCACCTTCAGGCCAGCCATTTTTGCGGTGGAAGACCAGAGCATGCCGCCGAACTTGCCCGCCTGGGTGTCGGGGTTGATGACGACGTCGGTCTTCGCGCCCCTCGCCATGTAATCTTTCTGAATGATATACGTGATCCCCCGGGTAAAGTAGACCCCGTTGGCTCTGATGAAGTAATTGTTGGCCGGACCGATTGCCTCGTCATTGAAGCCGGCGCCCATAACCAGCACCTTGTTGGGCTCCGTGATCGTCGTGGTCTGCGTTTCCGGATCGCCCCAGTTGCTGACAAGTATTTTGACGCCGTCCTGGAGGACTGCCCGTTCCACCGCGGCCCGGGCCTTCGGCGCATCCTGGAAGCCGCCGTCGTACACCTTGTAGTCGACCTGGTACCTCTGGCCGCCTATGAGCCAGCCGCCCTGCTCGTTGTACATTTTGACAAAGAGCTTCATCCATTTCTCGATCTCGATGCCTTCCTTTTGGTTTAAGGGTATGATCGATCCGATTTTCAACACCTTTTTCTCAGGCGCCGCAGCCCGGCTGGCGCCGGCGGTCAAGAGCGACAGCGAAAGGACGGCAATTGCGATGATTGTTGCGGTCAAGGTCAGGAAGTTGAGGCTCGTCTTCTTGTTCATCATCTTCCATACTCCTTAGTTATTGTGCAATTCTCCTCCATGCCCGTCTCGGCCGGAAGCTCCGGGACCCACTACTGCTCTTCCTTTTCCCAGTTAGCATTGTTTTCGGCGCTCAGATTGATGACGAAAAACGCGTAGGGCGAGTCGCACCACCTCGTTATCTGAGGCAAATGCGGAAAGCCCTGGTGAACGATGGAGACGCTCGGCGTATTGTAGATATGTCTTTCGCCATGCATCCCCATCTCAAGCTCCGCTCCCAGGTAGTCCGGCCTGTCGGGGTCGAGGCCGACCTCAACGAGTATTTCCGCCCAGGGGTGCGTGTGCGATTCGCCCAGCCGGTGCCATTTGCCGCATTTGCTGTAGAAGCCGAAGGCAAAGTTTGCCTCCATTCCCTCAAGGTCTCTGCCGAACAGCCAGATGAGCTGGTCTGCGTTTCCCTGTCCCACCCCTTTCACGGACGGTCGAAGGACTCCGTCCGGGTCGACTATGGTCTGATATCCCAATCCGGTGCCCAGCCAATTCGCTGTCGGCTGCGTGAGCAGCTCCTTGATGAGATGGCCGTACCGGGACCCCGTTGTCTTCGGCTTCTTTGGAAGCGCCTCGGCCCTATACTCCGCCGAAAGACCGAAACCCCAATGCATGACGGGCTTGTCGAGCCGTCTTATCGTTACGGGACCATGGGGCGTGCCTTTGGGAATAGCAATTGCTTTGGGAGCGTCGAATACGTGTTCCTCTCGTTCTTCGCCCAGCTCTATCGAGATTTCAGCCCCCAAGTAGCGTATGTCCGGGGCAGCCGTTCCGGCGAAGACCAGGCATTCGTCATAGGGATGTACCACTGCGCCCTCTTGCGGGTGACAAACGCAGGGCTCCTTGAAGATCCCATAGGTGAAGTTGGCCTGGAACCCCTCCAAATCCTTGCCTTCCATCCAGATACGGGGCTGAGGGTACAAGCCGGGCGGCGTCTCGCGTGGACGCAACGGCTTCACAAGATGATCGTACTGAAACTTCCTTGCCATTGTCGTGTTGCCTCCTTCGCTTGATGTTGTCTCAAATCAGCAGTCGAGGATGTCGAACCACGTTCGGTATTAGGTGCCAGAGGTTCTCAGTCCACTGTAGCACCAGCCAGGAGGCGTTTCAAGAAAAACCAACAGAAGAAAAGCCGGTCGCCGCAAAATCACCCGATTGAGTGAGGCCGGCGGGCAGGCCCGGGCTATTTTCCAGAAACGTCCAGGTTGCAACGCATCAGCGGTACATGCTACAGTACGTCTGAAAACGGTCAGCAATAAAACCGGAGGGTCGTCGAGCGATGAGCGACAACAGCACTCCCCATAGCGCTTCGGATTACGACAGGGAAATATTCAGGACGATCCCTTTCTATCATCAATTCCATAGTGAAACAATCGACCTGGTCACAACTGTTCGGCCCGACGTGTCGCTTTGGCTCGATACAGGCTGCGGCACGGGCTACCTGGCGGAGCAGGCCTTGCGGCTGATGCCAAAGACGCGCTTTCTCCTGGCGGATCCCGCTCCTGCCATGCTCGATCGGGCCCGGGCCAGACTTTCCCGCTATCACTCCGACCGCGTCCGTTTCCTCGGCGCCCTCTCCAGCGAGGAGCTCGCCGGGTCGGTATCGGAGACGCCCCAGGCGATCACCGCCATTCAATGTCACCACTACGGGGGAGAGGAGGCAAGACGGAGAGCGACGGACAGTTGCTTCCGGCTTCTGGAAAAGGGAGGCATTTACGTCACTTTTGAAAATATCCGGCCCCGCACTGATCGAGGCATAGAGACGGCTCTGGACCGGTGGGGTTATTTTCAAAGGGAGGCGGGCAGATCGGAACAGGCCGTGGAGGAACATCGTTCCCGGTACGGGAGAAACTACTTCCCGATTGCCGTGAGCGACCATCTCGACCTTTTGCGGGCAGCCGGCTTCTCGACGGTCGAGATGTTTTGGCTGTCCCACATGCAGGGCGGCTTCTATGCGATCAAGTAGAACCGGGGTGAGACCGTGAGGGGGAAACTCTCTGCCCTAGAAGAATGTCTCTCTCGCCAGCCGTGTCGAAACAGGGGAAGCGCACACGGTGGAATGGCGAATTGCCATTTCTCGCATATCCAATACAAAAAACGCCTGCTGCCGCCGGACGTGCGGGCGCAACAGAAGAGAACGCAGTTTCGTGATTGATCTCGAACCGGGGGAGTTGCCAGTCCTTGCGTGTCCGTCGAGCCCTCCTAGATCCGTCTGCCAGCCCGTCCCAAGGAAAGCGGGCACGCCAGGGGCGGTGACAAGGGAGCGAGAAGGAATTAGTATTGATTGCAGGTATTTTGAGGTTATCATGGATCGAGGAGGGCAAGATGAAGAACCAGATTTGCCGGAGCACGAAAATGATGGCGGCAGTCGCAGCGCTTCTTCTCATCGCCGCGTGCGCTCATGCCCCCATGAAAGCATACCAGGGACCGGAATTGCCCGCCAGTCAGACGGCTGTGGTGGAGAGCGGCTTTTACACCCGTATCGCGGCCGTAGACGGCCACAAGGTTCGGGCGCTGAGCGTGGCCCTTTTGCCCGGGGAACATACGATTGTGATGATGCCGTACGAGCAGAACGAGGCCGCCTATCAGGGGCAGCCTTATCCGGACTGGATGTTCTATTCCCCCGTCACGGCTGCTGTTCCGTTCACTGCCCAAGCGGGACACGCCTATATCGCTAACGTCGACATCCAGAGCCAGCCGTCTCCGGGGTATGAAAACTACTCAGCGTGGTCGTGGGTCGGGTACATCCAGGACAAGACAACGGCTACGAGGTTGGCGAGCACCGAAAGATTGCCCCTGGGGGCATATCCTGTGGGAACCCCGAGGGGCGGCGGAATCGGCGCATTCTCCGCCTTCCGTTAGGAAGAGGCCGCCCGAACTGAGAGCGAGAAACGCAATCCCCAATCCGGGCGCCCCATCTCCCTTCGGGCCTTGCACTTTTCTTGATACGCTACGAATCCGACGGGAGATCCGAGCATAAAGGCAATGCCGACCTGTTCGCACAATGCAGGGCTGGTCAAGAAGCTAAGCCCCGAAAGGCAGGACAAGATCGAAAAGTCAGGAACGCGGTGGGCGAGCAGGGGGTCTTGAAGCGCTGCTTTTCTCAATGTATAGTCTTGAACGCTTTTGTAGGTCGCACGCTAAGCCGCCCCCAAAAGGACCGGAATACAGAGGCGATTCTAACGACCAAAAGGATACAATATGAAGATCAGAGTTATTTTGCTGCTCTCTTTTGCGGCGGTCTGCATGATCGTCGGCAGCGTCATTGCCAGCTCAGGGCCGGCCACCGATGCGGTGCGTGGAATGATCAGGGAAGTAGTGGCGATTCAGAACGATCCCGGCCTTCAGGGCCAGAATATGCTGGCCGCGAAGAAGGATGCGGTCAAGCAGGTCATCCTCAAGAATTTCAATTTGGACGAGATGGTGCGGGCAGCGCTCGGCCAATATTATGACGGCTTGGGCAAGGCAAAGCAGGACGAGTTCAAGTCCGTTTTCCGGGAGCTCTTTCTTAATTCATACGCCGGCCTCGTCCTGAATTTCGTGAAAGAGGAGAAGATCGCTTACTCCGGGGAGTACGAGAAGCATAATCAGGTTACGGTGAAGACGGTTATGAAGCGCGCCGACGAAAATATTCCGGTCGAGTATGCCCTCGTACAGACAGGGGGAAAATATAGCGTCAGCGACGTATTCACCGACGGCGTGAGCATGGTAGGCAACTATCGGAGCGCCTTCTCGCGAGCCATAAAGCAGAAAGGCTTTGCGGGCCTTCTCCAGATGATGAAGCTCCAGCAGCAGGCAGAGGGAAAAGGATAAAAGGCCGCCTCAGCAGAGGGACGAAACCGGCGGCGCCATGCACGTTGGTCCGGGAAAGGGGACTTTGCTGACGCTTTGGCCCGCCGGCTCGCTAGCCGATGCACTTGAGTATAAACAATGATCTCAACACGCACTTCACTTGCGAGCCGCAAGCAAGGTCTTGTACGACCCTGACCCCCCGTTTACACGGTTCTCTGAGACTCGTATATTAATATTTTGAAGGGGTTAGAGTCTATGCCATCTGCTGACAGAGAGATCAGTTGCCGCGTGACGCGAACCCTGCTCATGTACATGAGGGAACAGAACAGCGGATCGCTTGGCCCCCTTGTGGAGGGCCTCGATCTGAATGAGCAGTATCTGCTGGACACTAATAACTGGGTCTCTCACGCTTTCCTGCACGTTCTCTATCACCGGATGATTGCTATTCTCGGCGACGAGAATAGCGTTTACAAGTTCGCACTTGCCTCGGGCCGCCTCGGATCGCTCGGGCTCCTGGACGGGATCGCGCGGCTTCTGGGAAACCCAAAGCTCCTCTATTCCCAGGCCCCTCGGTACAACAAGCTGTTAAAACTCAACGGCGATGTATACGTTCGCGAACTAAGCGGATCATCGGCCGTCATAGAGGACCGGTATCACGACAGCGCTCAAAAGACCCGCTACGATTGTGATTACACGAGAGGCGTTCTTACTGCAATGCCGACAATATTCGGCCTGCCGCCTGCCTTTGTGGAGGAGATCGAATGTCAGGTGGCTTTTGACGCCTATGGCAGAAGGGCGTGGCCGGACTCACCGCGACAGGGGGCCGCCGGATGCCTCTACAAAGTGCGATGGGCCGCGAGAAAGAGGCGCTTTCTTAGCCGAAGCGCTGTAACGGAGGTCATAGGGGATCTGCAGGAAGCAAACGCGAAACTTCAGGACAAATACGACGAGGCTGAGAAACTAGCGTTGGATCTCGAGACTGCGAATAGACGGTTGCAGGAGTCTCAAGGACAACTCGAATCGAATACGGCCGAGTTGCGCGCGTCGGAGGAGAGATACCGCTTCCTGGCCGACAACGTTTCAGACATCATCTGGACATTCACCCTCGATACCATGCGCTTTACCTATGCCAGCCCCTCGGTGGAAAAGATCTTCGGGTTCACTCCCGAGGAGGTCATGCAGCGAAGCCTTGAGGAGATCCTATCGGCAGATTCCGCAGAAGCGGTGATGAACGTTCTGAGGGAGGAATTGTCGAGAGACAACGAGGCAGGTCAGAATCCAAACAGGAATAGGACCGTCGAAATCCAGCAGCGCTGCAAGGATGGTTCTTACAAATGGGCCGAGGCTACAACGAGTTTCATCCGGAACGAGGAGGGGCGGCCCCTAGGGGTCTTGGGTGTGACTCGGGACATCTCCGAGCGGAAGCGGATCGAGGCGATGATCGCCGAACAACTGAAAGCTGTGCAATTCCTCTCTTCTTCAGCGACGCGATTACTCGATCCCATGCCGCGGCGAGAGCTTTTCACCTACCTGGCAGACCGCTTGAGGGAAGTGACCGGGCGGGCGATAACGATTGTTACCGAATATCAGACGGAAACGAACCAAATCGTAGTCCGGGCAGCGGTGGGCCCTGATGACAGAATTGAGAAGTTATACGCCCTTCTTCAAAGAGACCCTGTGGACCTCGCCTTCACCATGACCGAAGACATACGAGAGCACATGTCAAAAGGACGCCTCGTCCCTATCGAAGGCGGCGTCTATCGGCTGGCCTTCGGGCAGTTGCCTTCGGAGCTGTGCAGGGCAATCGAGGAACGCCTCGAGGTGGGAAAAATCTACGCAATGTCCTTTGTTCTGGGGGAGGACTTCCTGGGCGCCGTTGTAATCGGCGCCGAACGGACGGAAGAGTTAAACAATCAGGAAGTCGTCGAGGCTTTGGTAAACCAGGCAGCCCTTGCCATTAAACGAAGGAAGACGGAGGAAGCGCTGCGTAAGTCCTACGATCAACTGGAACGGAAGGTGAAGGAACGAACGGCGCAGTTGGAGCAATCGAACGAAAGGCACCGCGACCTTGCAGAGCTTTTGCCGGAAATGGTCTACGAGGCAGACGAAGACGGTCAATTCACCTATGCGAACCGTCGGGCGCTGGAGACATTCGGTTACTCAAGGGAAGATCTCGAAAGAGGCATGAACAACCTGGAGGTGATTGCCCCCGCGGATCACGCCCGGCTCCTCGATAATGCCGCCAGGATTGCACGCGGAGAGCGTTCGGAGGGACATGAATATACGGGGAGGCGGAAGGACGGGAGCGAGTTCCCAATCCTCATACGCGCCACCCGCATCGAGCGCGCCGGCAGGCCCGTCGGTTTTCGGGGCGTTGTCATAGACCTGACCGCATCCCGCAAGGCAGAGGAGGAGAAGCGAAGCCTGGAAGAGCAACTTCGTCAGGCGGAGAAGCTCGAGGCCATCGGAACACTGGCAGGCGGCATAGCTCATGATTTCAACAACATGCTTGCCGTGATCCTCGGCAATGCGGAGTTGGCGTTGGATGAGGCAACGAAGGGTGCGAACGGAGCAGCCCATCGGATCGAACAAATAGTCAAGGCGTCCAAACGCGCCAGGGACCTGGTTCGGCAGATTCTCATGTTCAGCAGGAAAAGCGAACGACAAAAGAAGGCGCTCGAACTCGCTCCGCTCGTAACGGAAACGATCAAGTTCCTCCGGGGCTCTCTGCCGAGCACCATCACTATCCGGCTCGATTCAAACGCAGAATCGGCTACGGTCCTTGCCGATCCGTCGCAGATTCAGCAAATCCTTCTGAATCTCGCGGCCAATGCAGCCCACGCGATGAGTGAAGGCGGCGCCCTAACTATCAGCCTCTCGGAGATACTGTTCAGGGAGGGCGACCCAACGCCCGACAAAGATATGCGTCCCGGACGATACGTGAAGCTCTCCGTACATGACACGGGGACGGGCATACCGAAGAAAATCCGCGACAAGATATTCGATCCCTTTTTCACCACGAAAGAGTCGGGCCAGGGAACGGGGATGGGCCTTGCGGTCGTCTACGGCATCGTCAGGAGCCACGGGGCTGCAATTACGGTGGACAGCAAGCCGGGCAAAGGCTCGACCTTCAATGTATTCTTTCCCGCATCCGAAGCTGCCGAGGCAGAATCAGATGAAGGAGGCTCGCTTCCCACAGGCAAAGAGCGCGTCCTCATAGTGGATGACGAACCCGCAGTAGCGGAGATCGAGTCAGAGACGCTCAAACACCTCGGCTATGACGTAACGATAGCCAGGAGCGGGGGCGAAGGATGGAATAAATTCGAGGACGACCCCCGCCGCTTCGACCTTGTCCTTACCGATCACGTCATGCCTGAAATCACTGGTATGAGGCTGGCCGAAAGGATGCTGGAGGTGAGAAAGGGGCTTCCCATAGTCCTCATTACCGGGTACGGAGAAACAGTATCTCCGGCGAAGGCGAGAGAAGCGGGCATCAGTGCGCTTTTGATAAAGCCTGTCGCGAAGAAAGAACTGGCGGAAACGGTGAGGCGGGCTCTGGACAGGAGAATCTGAAGCTCCATAATGCGCCCGATGTCAACGGGGGCGTTCGTTGCTGCGCTGAGGCGCTTCTCCCGAACCGCTATGGATGCGGCGAACGCCGTGGGGTGCGGAGGCGCTGTCTCAAGGAGTCCCTTCGTCCGCTTCGCCGCCCTTTCATTAGTCCATGCAGTTTTTTCTTGAAATTCGCCGGATAAAATGTGATGCTAAGGGGCCTCGGCTGGATTTCCCTTTATCTTTTCCGGAAGATTTCCCTCTCGAAGCTAAGTTACCTGCCCCCTACGGAGTTTTTTTTGGTATATCCGAGTTTTCCGTCTTTGACCATAAAGGAGAAACACATTCGTGTGCCCATCATCCAGGGAGGAATGGGCATAGGCGTTTCGCTTTCTCCTCTTGCCGCAAGCGTCGCCCGGGAAGGGGGGCTTGGCATCGTCTCCAGCGCCTGTCTCGACAAGCTGCTGTCCCGGCGGATGAAAAAAAAGATTGGCGCCTATGCAGCGGTGCGTGAAGAGATGTCGCTCGCCAAAGAGCATGGCGGGGTTTCCGGCATCAACATAATGGCGGCCATTGTCAGGGACTACGAGGACTCCGTGAAGGGGGCCATAGACGCCGGCGCCGACGTGATCATATCGGGCGGTGGTCTCCCGCTGGCCCTTCCGGGGATCCAGCCGCCGGGAGAGACGGCGCTTGTTCCCATTGTCTCTTCGGCCCGCGCCCTCACCCTCATTTGTAAGAAATGGGAAAGGCACGGCTACAGGCCCGATGCGGTGGTGCTCGAAGGACCGCTCGCCGGCGGACACCTCGGGTTCCGGTTCGACGACATATCCCTGGAATCGAACAGGCTGGAGAACCTGTTTCCGCCCGTCAAGGAAACGGCGATGAAATTCGGCGACTTCCCGGTCATCGTTGCCGGGGGCATCTATTCCCATGACGATATTATCCGCTTTTTGGGTCTCGGCGCGGACGGGGTCCAGATGGGCACGCGTTTTCTCGCGACGAAGGAGTGCAGCGCGTCTGTCGCGTACAAACAGGCTGTAGTCGATGCGGGTAGAGAGGATATCATCGTTTCGCAAGGGGGGTCCCCCTGCGGCATGCCTTTCAGGCTCCTGCGTCATTCCCCGATGTTTGTGAGCGCGGGGGAGGGCCGGCGCCGTCCGCGTTGCGACAAGGGGTACCTGCTTCCGAAAGGTCAGGGAACCTGCCGCGCCGACAGCGAAGGCAGTGACTGTTTCTGCATATGCAATGGCCTTCTCAGCTCGGCTGGCTACAATCCCTACGAGGAAGAGCCTCTCTACACGGTGGGAGTAAACGGTTACCGGGTTGACAGGGTGCTTTCGGTCAAGGAGCTGATGAACGAGCTGAAGGGTGTTGCCTGTGCCGGGCCGCGCGAAGCAGACCTGGAATGCGACGCGTTGAGGGTGAACGCCCGACCATAATACAATAGATTCATTCGCCCCCAGTCATCGCGCCACTTTCAGAGTGAGACCTTCCTGTGGGAGAAGGCATGACCGCCTCTGGCGCCCCGTGGCCTGCAACTGAGGGCGCTGCGCGGCCTGACCCGTGTTGTAATGCCTCCTCAGTTCTCTATCAATGCCTTGGCCTCAAGAAGGGTGGTAATATCTCGCCGTTCAGGAGCTCCTCGCCGTCATGAAGTCCTGGCTCCGCACGTGGTTCTTGTGCGTAGCCCTGAGCCTACGCAGGACCCGTGCATATTGGTTTAGCGTTCTGGTATAATCTACCGATCTCAACTATGGTTTGCTCGCAGTCATTGGCCGCACTAGGCCAAGGGAGGATGTACGGCGGAACGCCAATCGTCCACCGATGAATTCAACGAGCTTTGCGCTTGCGTCGGTCCACTCGGACGATATCGGATAGCCTCTCGAGAGCCCGACGCGAAGGAGCGTCCATGAACGATCAGAACGCCAAAATTGGTCCCGATTCCGGGGTCGGGTGTAAACGAGCGCGAGGGTTAAGCTCAGGAAGGTTTGCACGCCTTGCCTGGCTGCCCATTCCGCTACTGGCGGCGGCCATCATCGTTGCAAGGGCGGCCGGCCTTAGCGAATCCTCTATGTCCGAGCCCCTGAGGCTCGTCTTGAGCTTCGCCTTCTATACGCTGGTCTCGCTGGGCGCCCTCTTTCTCATCGGACGCAGTTTTCTTGCGTCGGGCAAGCCAGGTCTGCTGCTTTTGGAGTGCGGGGTAATCCTGTGGAGCCTGGCCGGCACTGTCGGGGACGTTGTTGCCCCAACCAATGCCAATGCCAATGCCACTATCTTCAATACGGTCATCTTTCTGTCGGGACTGTGCCATCTCGCCGGCGCCGTCCTCTCGCTGCGGCCGCGGCGGGCGCTCCCCGCTCCGCCCGTGTGGCTGGTTGGGGCTTCCGCGCTCGCCTTAGGCGCCTTGTGGCTGGTCGCGCACGCGGCGCTGGCCGGTTGGCTGCCGGTCTTCTTCATCCCCGGACAGGGAGGCACGCTGGTGCGCTACTGCGTGCTGATCTCGGCCATCGCGACGTTCGTGCTCTCCGCCTGTCTGATGCTCGCCGGCCAGGGCGAGGCGCGCGCCCCGTTTACTGCGTGGTACGCCCCGGCCATGCTTTCGCTCTCGGTGGGATTGTTCGGCATAATGATCCAGTTGTCGTTCGGCAGCGTCGTGAACTGGCTGGCCCGCACGGCGCAGTGGCTCGGCGGGCTCTATCTGCTCTTCGCCGCCGCCGCCGCACTGCGCGAGTCCAATCTGCCGCTTTTTTCGCCGGGAAGAAAGCCGCTTCCGGAGCGCTACGGCTACGGGGTCGCCCTAGCGATTGTCATTACCGCCACAGCCGTGCGATTTGCGCTCTCGCCGGCTCTTGGAATGAGATCCCCTTTCCTGACCTTCTATCCCGCCGTGATACTGGCTGCCCTCTACGGGGGCCTGCGGGCGGGCCTGCTGACCACCGTCCTCTCGGCGCTTATTGCAGACTATTTTTGGTTGGAGCCGGCCAGGCAATTCGCTATCGAGAGTCCGACTGATTGGCTGACCATGCTGTTCTTTCTCCTGGCGTGCACGATGATCTCCTTCGCAATCGAGGCGATGCACAAGGCCAGGGTCGGCCTGCTCCTCCACCAGGATCATCTGGAGGAGTTGGTTAAAAACCGGACCGGCGAACTGGAACGGGAGGTAGCGGAGCGCAGGCAGGCCGAGAATCGCCTGGCCGCACACCTGACCGCCCTCACCCGGATGCACGAGTTGAGCACCAGAGTCCTGGACACAGGGGGACTCGAAGCATTGTTGCAGGAGATCATGGAGGCGGCCGTCGCCATTGTGTCGGCCGAAAAAGGCACCCTGCAACTGGTGGAAGGCGATTCGCTTCGCATCGTCGCCCATCACGGTCACGAGCGTCCATTCCTCGACTTCTTTGCCGCAGCCGAGGACGTGGCTTCCGTATGCGGGGAGGCGACGAGGCGCGGAGAGCGCGTGGTCGTCGAAGACGTGGAGGCAAGCCCGCTGTTCGCCGGGACGCCGTCGCTGCCGGTTCTCCGGGCCGCCGGAGTGCGCGCGGTCCAATCCACGCCCCTCATCTGCCGCGAGGGCAAGTTGCTCGGCATCCTCACGACGCACTGGGGCGTTCCCTATGTGCCCGACGAGCACGACCTGTGGCGAGTCGACTTACTCGCCCGGCAGGCTGCCGACATGATCGAACATACACGGGCTGGGGAGATGCTGCGGGACAGCGAAGCCAAATATCGCAACCTGTTTCAGAACATGACCGAGGAGGTGCACTTCTGGAAGGTGGTCCGCGACGAGGACGGCCGTGTCAAGACGTGGAGACTGGTGGACGCCAACCCGCCGACGTTGAGAACATGGGGTAAGACGCTCGATGAGATCAAGGGCAAGACAACCGACGAAATCTTCGGTCCGGGAGCGACGGATCACTATATGCCTATTGTGCGGAAGATCGTGACCGAAGGTGTTCCGTATTCTTTTGAGGACTACTTTCCCAACCTGGACAAGCATTTTTGCTTCACCAGCGTTCCCTTGGGCGATTACTTCATCACTACGGGAGCGGATATCACCAGCATTAAGAAGGCCCAGGAAGCCCTTCAAAAAGCCAATGACGAACTGGAATTGCGCGTTGAGGAGAGGACCGAGGCCGTCCGGCGGCAGGCCGATTTGATCGAACTTTCCCATGAGGCCATCATCGTCAGGGACCTTGAAAACAGGATTCTCTTCTGGAATCGCGGCGCCGAGGAAGCCTACGGCTGGACAAAGAACGAGGCCGAGGGCAATATCATCCACTCCTTCCTTAAGACGCGGTTTCCCGTACCCTTCGAGAAGTATATGGAGGCTCTGACCCGAGAAGGCCGTTGGGAGGGGGAACTCATCCATACAAGGAAGGATGGGTCCGAGGTTGCCGTCCTCAGCAGGCAGGTACTCCAGCGCGATGAGAGGGGCACACCGATAGCCGTCATGGAGATCAACATCGATATCACCGAGCGGAAGCGGGCGGAAATCGATTTACAGGCGAGCGAAGAGCGCTGGGCCACCACCCTGGCGAGCATCGGCGATGCGGTCATCGCCACCGACACGTCAGGCCGAGTCATGTTCATGAACGCCGCGGCGGAAGGATTGACCGGCTGGACGCGCGGCGACGCCTCACAAAAGCCGATAACGGACGTCTTCCACATCATTAACGAGCAGACGCGTCGGGAAGTCGCAAACCCCATTGCCACGGTACTCCGGGAGGGCGTAATCGTCGGCCTCGCCAACCATACTATTCTAGTGAAGAAGGACGGCGCAGAAATCCCCATCGATGACAGCGGCGCTCCCATACGGGACAGAGAGGGCAAGATTGCAGGCGTAGTTCTTATTTTCCGGGACATCACCGAGCGCAAACAGGCGGAGGAGCAGCTTCAGCGTGAGATGGATGAACACAGAAAGACTGAAGCACAACTCCGCCAGGCGCAGAAGATGGAGGCCCTCGGCACGCTCACCGGAGGCGTTGCCCACGATTTCAACAACATGTTGGCGGCCATCATCGGTTTCACAGAACTTCTGGAAGACCGCGTCCCTAAAGAGAGCCGGGAGGCGCGTCACCTTAAGAGGATCATGGAGTCTTCCTTGCGGGGCCGGGACCTGGTGAAGCAGATGCTCGCGTACGTGAGAAAGGCCGAGCAGGAGAAGACGCCTTTAAGCTTGAGCAGTATTGTCAAGGAGACCGTTAAGCTCATCCGGGCGACCACGCCGACAACGATCAGCATCAAGGTCGACGCCCCCAGCGAATCGGGGCTGATCCTCGCAGACCCAACACAGATACAACAGATCATCATGAATCTCTGTACGAACGCCGCCCATGCCATGCGGGAGAACGGCGGGACTCTCGACATCCACGTGGGCAGCCACAGCGTTTCCCCATCAGATGGAGACCCGGACGGAATGAAGCCCGGCCTTTATACAAGGCTGACTATTAGCGATACCGGCGTTGGCATGTCTCCCGACATCATGGATAAGATATTCGATCCTTTCTTCACGACCAAGAAGCTCGGAGAGGGAACCGGGCTGGGTCTCTCGGTCGTCCACGGCATCGTGACACAATCCAACGGGCATATTGCCGTCGAGAGCAAACCCGGCAGAGGGTCCGCCTTCACCTTATATTTCCCTCAGATTACAGGAGAGATCGTGGCCGATAAGGCGATCAGCGACGACGAGCTTCCCACCGGCTCCGAGCGCATTCTCTTCGTCGATGACGAAGAAGCCCTCGTCGAGATGGGCGAAGACATCCTCGCGGAGCTTGGCTACGAGGTTACATCCCGGATGAACGGAAAGGCGGCCCTTACGCTCTTCAAGGCGGACCCATACCGGTTTGATCTTGTCATTACCGACCAGACTATGCCCGAGATGACGGGTGTCGAGCTTGCAAAAGAAATCCTCGCTATCAGGGCAGATACGCCCATCATTATGTGCACGGGTTTCAGCTATGCAGTCGATGCGAATAAGGCCGAGGCGGCAGGCATCAAAGGCTTTGCGATGAAGCCCGTCACAAAAAGGGAAATTGCGAGTACGATCAGAAAGGTACTGGGCGAGTAAGGGCGTTGCGCCTTTGCGGGTGCAGCACGGAACACGAGGCCCCTGCGGCCGGAGGAAATTTTCCGGCCGGAAGGAAGGGGAGGGTCACATTCGGGAAGCCTGGCTGCCGGCCATGCCTTCCAATTAACCCGCCCGCCCCCCGGTCCCCCCTTTATTTGTCCAGCGCCTTAAACAACTCGTGCTTCTCATGCGCCATGCCTTTCACGCCTTTGTCCCTTCTCTGCCGGAAGGCGTTGTATTCGTCCGCTTCGTAGGTTCTGCTTACCTGGAAGGTGTGCATTATGGCGTGGTCCATCATGCCTCTTATGATTCCCCTGCTTTCGTACACCAACTCTCTGGCGACTTTGGCTATGGCAATGCCGTCCCTTGGATACAGCGCGAGGCCTTCCGCAAGCTCCCGAACCTCTGACTCGAGTTTGTCCGTTGGCACGACCCTATTGATCAGGTCCCACTCCAACGCCTGTCGGGCGTTGATCATTTTTCCCGTGAGACAGAGGTCCATGGCCTTTGTCAGTCCGCATCGCTCTACCATTATGGGCATGAGCGTCAAACCCGCCAGGCCGAGTCTTTCTTCCACGTGGCCCACCTGGCACTCCTCGTCCGCGACGAGAAGATCGGCATGCATGGCGACGCTGAAGGCAACGCCCAGGCAGTATTTGTGCATTTGCACGATCGTTATCTTTTTGCACAACAGAACCTTCCTGAAGAATTCCAGGAAGAGACTGTGGTCGAAGTCTATCTTTACCCGCATCGGGATTTTGCCCGGTTTCTCGCCCGGCTTCGGTTCCTTCATCCCGTATACGTAGCCGACCTGATCGAGCGGAGCCCCTGCGCTGTAGCACCTTCCGGCGCCCCTGAAGATGACGACTTTTACGTCATCGTCCCGTTCCGCCTCGGCGATGGCATCCCCCCAACTGTGAAACATCTGGGGAGTCAACGTGTTCATCTTGTCCGGACGATTCAACGTGATGTAGACGATCTGCCCTTCCTTGTCATAGATAATCTGCTCATACTCTTTGTGCACTGAGTCCATAAATAGGTGTCCTCCTGGTATGAATGCGGTACGGCAAAACGCCCGCTATGTCTTCGGCGTGCCCGTTTCCTCCGGGTGGCCCCGTTGCCGTTCGTTTATCGCCAACGAACGGGAGGACGTTCCTGAGGCCGTGAACGAACCATTCACGCCGCCAAAGTCGGCCGCGTAACGGCAATTTCTGACCCTGCCTCTTTCGGAGAGCATCGTTCTACTTGACCGGCAGAAACTCAAACTCTATCTTTCCCCCTTTCACGATGCGGGTAAAGGGGATGTCTTTGAGCAGCAGTCTGTTCGCGCCGATGAGATCCTGGCCGATCATTTTCCCCGGTCCATAAGGGGTTTCCACTTTCGGCATGCTTTCGAGCGCAGCGGCTACCTGGTCGGTGTCGAGACTCTGGGCCTTCTCGATGCCCTGCGTGATGATCCAGAGCGCTTGCAGGGCGAGAACGTGGACAAAGTCCATTTTGTCTTTGCTGACCTTTTCCACCAGCTTCTGGTATTCCCGGATCATGGGCGGCATCTTGGGACTCATGACATCGGGGCTGGCCATAAATATGTCGTACGCATATTTCGGAGTGAGGGCGTTTTTGAGCTGGTTGACGTCGGCGACATGGGCGATTGACGTGATGGGTCCGGTGAAACCAAGCTCGCGAGCCTGCTCGATGACGCCCTTGGCCCACGGCAGAATGCTTGACATCATTTCGATGGAATCGGGTTTTTGCCCCAGAGCCTTGGTGAGTACGGGATAGAAATCCTCAGTGCCCTGCTTGAACGCTTCATGGGCGACCACTTCCATTCCCCGTTTCTCGATCTCCTTTATCGTGTACTCCGCGGGGAACTTGAACCCCGGATCGTCCGGCCGGATGATAGCCACCCGCTTTATCTTGGGAAAGATGGTCTTCAACTTGTCATAGACGTACGGGGCGCCGTAATGGGTCGGCTCTGCATTGAAGCTGTAGTGATTTGGAGGGCCGAACAGCAATGGATCTATGCTGGCGGGAAGGACGCGGAGAACCTTTGCCTCCTCCGAGATGGGCGCGGCTGCCATGAAGTTCGGGATGAAGGTCGGGGCAATGATGAACCTGACGCCCGCCTGCAGCAGTTTGTTGGTGGCGGAAACTGTACCGGAAGGCGATGATTGGTCATCCGTGGTGAGAATCTCTACCCGGTATTTCTCGCCCTTGACGGTAACCCCGCCCCTTTGGTTTATCAGATCCTCCGCGGGCTTTGCTGCTTCTACCATAGGCCTGAAGCCGGGCGCCATGGGGCCCGTCACGGAGCTGATCAACCCTATTTTGATCGTCTTTGTCTGAGCTGTCGCATCATGGATGAGAACTGTCGAAAAGAGCATGAACAAGACGGTCCATGCTAACGAGGCCGCGAGTACTTTTGATCCGGTTGTCTTCATTTGTCCCCCCTTTTTGGCGTTTTGACGAGCCAAAGCAAACGAACTACCTGTGCGATCACTTTCCTGAGACCTGTTCCGTGCCCTATTACAGCCGCGGCCGAGCGGCTTCGCCGCCTGCTCCGCGTTCATAGTCAGCGCATAGAGAAATGATGCTCGGGTGTGATTACCGCCTCCGGTACAGTTTTGAGGGACCTGGCTGTTTGTCTTCCTCCAGCCATACACAATATTTACCACCGGGGCTCTTGACGTGTCTGTAAGGAGATTATGGTTCTTTGTGTGGGAAGTGTTGATCTGATGTGCTTACAAAAGAGTAACCTTGGGAGGTGGGACTCGGCGGGATAAACCCCCTTGCCGTCCGCCTATTTGTCGTACACCATCAGACAAACAGGCGGGCAAAGAACGTTAATCGTCGCGATTAGCAAGTGAATCGCGTAACATAACCCTTCGCGCCCGCGTCTTAGGCGCGGAATTAACCCGGCCGCCCGCTCGCACCGCCCAACTTGAGGCTGCAGCTCAGCGCCGCTATCAGCAGAGCGCACAGCCCCAACAGGAGGAAGGCGGAAGACGGGACGCCGGTGAGGTCCCATAGCATGCCGGTCAGGATCGGGACGACGACGGAGCAGGCATAGCTGATGGTGAACATGCCGGCAGAGAGGAGGTGCACCTCTTCACGGCGGGCGAGGGCAGGGGGAAGGGCAAAGGTGAGGATGAGCAACGACGCGGTAAGAAAGCCGAGGAATCCCGACACCGGGACAACCCATTGTCCGGGCGCGTAAGCGAGGCCGGCCAGTGCAACCATGAGGAGAACGCCGCAGGCGACGTAGGGCGTCCGGAGACGTGAGAGCCGGCCCGTCACCGGCAACAGAAGGAGAGAAGCGGGCAACTGACAGAGGTTGAGCGCCGTGAGGCACTTAACGGCCAGACCGACTCGGTTCGTGTGGGCGAGGTAGTCGGGAAGAAAGAAGTTCGTGCCCAAATAGATGGTGTTGATGCCGCCGAAAATGAAGCCGAGCTGCCAGACGAGCGGGTCTCTCCAATTCGGCCGCCACTCGGGCCGCACAATCGAGCCTTTCGGCGGCTCACGTTTACGGAACCAGCCCGCAACAAGAAAAAAGGCGACAAAAACCGGCAGTGCCGAGGCCGCGAGGGCAAGCCCCCATCTGCCCGATGTCAGCGGAAGAACGAAAGGGACCGTCAGCCAGACCACGAGGAGTTCGCCGACGAGCAGCCCGTTGGAGTACAGGGCGGCGCCGAAGCCTACCCGCTCGGGCATCCATTCCCGGACGATGGTGGGAAGGGCCGGCTGCATGACCGCGATGCCCGCGGACATGGCAATGGTGGCGGCGTAGAGGACCATCGTACCGGATGCGCCCCGGAGCGTGGCGGCGACGGCCGTCACGAGGAGACCCACCGCGAGCGTTCGGAAGGGACCCATCCTGGCGACGAGGAGCGAGCCGGGTATCGCGGCGAGGGCGAACATGAGGGGTGGCAAGGCGGTAAGCACGCCCACCCCGGACTGCGTCAGGTGAAGACTGCGATGGATCAGGGGGAGGAGGGGCGGCGCTGCCAGGACGGTTGCGCGCAAACAGAATCCGGATAGCCAAAGAACCAGAAGCCGTGAGAAAAAAGTCCTGCCTTTAGTTGGAGAGGTGATAGACAAGGTTGTCCAGGGCGGCCGTGAAGAACACGTTCCGGAGGACCACGTGCGGGGGTACCCGAAGTTGGACGGGGGCGAAATTCAAGATGCCCTTGACGTCGGCGTCAACGAAGAGATCCGCGATTTTCTGCGCCTCCGACGGCGGCGTGGTAATGACGCCGATCTCCACATCGCGCGCTTTTACGACTTCTTTCAGCCGGTCCAAGTGGAGGATCTCGACCGGTTTGCCGATTTTTTCCGAGAGATGGCCGATCACTTTCATCGGCTCCAAATCGAAGGCTGCGACGATCTTAAAGCTTTGCCGCAGAAAATCTTTGTACATGAGCAGGGCGCTTCCCAGATTTCCGACGCCGACAACGCCAATCCTCCATTCGCGGTTCGTGCCGAGGATCTCTCTGATGTGATAGCGCAATTCCGGGATGCTGTAGCCCATGCCGCGGGTGCCGAACTCGCCGAAGTACGCGAAGTCTTTCCGCACCTGGGCTGCGTTGACGTGGCAGATGGTTGCGATGCTGGCGCTCGACGCGACCGCTTCTCCCTTCTGTTCCAGGTCTTCGAGGCATTTCGAATAGCTCGAAAGTCTTCTCACCGTCGCTTCAGGAATTTTCGCATACTTTACCATCTGAAAACACCATTCCGCAAAATTCTCCTTGTCGGGACACGCGTAGTATAGAATTATGAGAAAATTTTATCAAGCGGAAAAAAGGGGTGGGAAATTCCCTTATATGCCCAGCACGTCCTTCATGTCGTATACGCCGTTTTCCCGCCCGACGAGCCACTTTGCCGCAGTGAGAGCGCCTGCTGCGAAGTTGTCTCGCGAGTAAGCCCGGTGTGTGATCTCGAGACGCTCGCCGATGCCCGCGAAGAGGACCGTGTGCTCGCCGACGATGTCCCCGGCCCTGACGGCCATAACGCCGATTTCGTCCGGCTTGCGCTCACCCACAATGCCGCGCCTGCCGGTCGTCTCGATCCACCGGCGGTCCGGTCCCGCAGCCGTGATGATGTCGCGAAGTTTCAGGGCTGTTCCGCTCGGCGCGTCCTTTTTCCACTTGTGGTGCATCTCGACGATCTCCGCATCGTAATCGCGGCCGATGAGACGGGCGGCTTGATCGACAAGGGCGAACAGGACGTTCACACCGATGCTCATGTTCGGAGAGATCACCGCTCTTGCGCCCGGTGAGGCTTTCATCTGACAGAGGGATTCCGGGGAAATGCCCGTCGTGCCGATGACGATGGCTTTCCCATTTTCCGCAGCGAGACGAAAATGCTCGAGCGAAGCCTCGGCATAGGTGAAATCGATAATGACGTCGCAGTCGTCGATGACCTCGGCGAGATTGCTCTCCAACACTAATGACGTTCCGGGGAGACCGGGAACGTCCATGGCAGAGCCGGAGAGGGGATGGGTAGCTATTTCGAGCAGATGGGTGACGACAAAGCCGGGATCGGCTGCGGCGACCTTAAGAATAGCGGTTCCCACGCGACCGGCGGCCCCGGCGATGATGAGCTTTATCATGAGAAAATCCTTTCCTAGTCCCTGCGCAGCAGTCCGCGCTCTTTCAGCAACTCTTTCAGCAGGCTGTTGCTTTCCTTCGTCAGATTGCACAGCGGCGGACGTATCCCTTTTTCGATCATGCCCATGTGATAGAGGGCTTCCTTCACTGGCGCCGGATTGGTCTCGACGAAGAGGCCATGAAAGAAGGGCATCAACTCGACGTGCAGGCCGAGAGCCTTCCCGGGGTCCTTTTCTTCGAGAAATGCGTTGCTCAGTGCTTTTACCCTCATGGGCAAGATGTTTGAGACAACGGAAATAACGCCGACCGCGCCGACGGACATCATGGGGAGGAAGAGGTTGTCGTCCCCCGAGAGTATGGGGAACCGACCCTTCGTGAGCCGATAGATGTCGGCCGTCTGCTGCAGCGACCCCGACGCTTCCTTGATGCCGGCAATGTTCGGGATTTGCGCCAACCGGGCGATCAGTTCGGCGGTCATGTTGACGCCCGTTCGGGATTGTATGTTGTAGAGGACCAGGGGGATGTCCACGGCCTCCGCGATCTGCTTGAAATGGTTGTAGAGGCCGGCCTGGGTGGGCCGGTTGTAGTAGGGAGCGACCACGAGGGCCGCATGGGCGCCCAGATTTTTGGCGATCTGCGTCAGTTCGATGGTTTCTCTGGTGCTGTTGGAGCCCGTTCCCGCGATGACCGTTGTTTTGTCGCCCACCAGTTTCACGGTCAGCTCGATCACCCGCTCGTGCTCCTCCCAGGAAAGCGTAGAGGCCTCGCCGGTAGTGCCGCAGGGGACCACGCCGTCTATGCCTTCCCGAACCTGAAACTCGAGGAACTTCTTGAACGCCTCTTCATCAACAACGTCATCCCGAAAAGGAGTAATAAGGGCGGTATAAGTTCCTCGCAAGTTCATAGCTGGCGCTCCTCCAATATCATGCTCACTACTGGTAATATTATTCTCAATTTCTTTTTCAGCTTGTTTCTCTTCCGCTAAACAACAGCGTCGCGGCCGAGGCGATTTTTGATGCAGAGGGCGAACCGAGCAGACACGCAACCTTGGACGCGGCCGGAGGGAATTTCGATGGATTTCGCCGTGATCGAGGCGTCGCGAGCCGGAGCATACTTTGCCGTATGTGAGGACTCGCGGCGCCAAAGAGACAGGCGAAAGGCGCGAAATTAACCCGGCCGCCCGCTCAGTCCAATGCTTCGGGCCACAGGGTCCCCTCATATATCACCCTCGCGCTTCCCTCCAGATAAACATCCTCGCCCAGGTAGACGCGCACTACTTCTCCGCCCCTGGTCGCGATATTGATCGTATCGCCCGCGAGCCCTTTGGCCCGCAGAATCACGCCCGCTGCCACGCAACCCGTGCCGCACGCCAGTGTCTCGCCTTCGACGCCCCGCTCGTAGGTCCTGATCCGCACGTTTTCTTTATCGACAACTTCCACGAAATCAACGTTCGTGCCCTTCGGCGAGAATATTTTGTGAAAACGGATCATGTTGCCCAGGTCTACCACCGGGGTGATATCTACATGATCGGTGAGCAGCACGGCGTGAGGGACTCCCGTATCGACGCTGCTGATAAACAATTCCTTCGTATCGAGCTGAATGGGGTAGTCCAGTTTCAGGTCCGCCGGCCGCGTCAGTTGCAGCTTCACTTTTCCATCGGGCCGCACTTCGGCCTTCATTGTGCCCGCCAGGGTCCCGAAAGTGATCCGTTCGCCCGCAATTCCCCGAACGTGCGCGAACCTGGCCGCGCACCTGCCGCCATTTCCGCACATCTCCGCTTCCGAGCTGTCGGCGTTGTAGAAACGCCAACTGAAATCGACGCCCTCCGACTTTTCGATGAGGATGAGGCCGTCGGCTCCGACGGAGAGGGCCCGTCTGCAGACTTTTTTCACGAAGTCTGCCATATTGGGGAACATGGCATCGACAGATCCGTCCCGGTTGTCGATGATGATGAAATCATTCCCGCTTGCGCTCATTTTGAAGAACTGAAGAGACTTCATGACTACTCCTTTAAGAACCCCGGGATACGTTCGCCTCTGATCAGGTCTGCGTAGCTCTCTCTTTCCCTGATCACCGAAAACTGGTCTCCCTTTACCAATGCCTCTGCTGCCCTCGGTCTCGAATTATAGTTGGAGGACATAGAGAAACCATAAGCGCCCGCGCTCATGAGACCGATAAGAGCGCCCGGCTGAAGGAGAGGAACCCTCCGATCTTTCGCAAAGAAGTCTCCCGACTCGCAAATGGGACCCACGACATCGGCCACGATGTTTTCCCCTTTCGTCTCGGCTATAGGGAGAATCTCGTGATACGCGTCGTAGAAGGCGGGCCGCACGAGGTCGTTCATGGCCCCGTCGACAATATAGAAAGTCTTCTCGGAAGTCGCTTTTACGTAGAGGAGCTTTGTCACGAAAATGCCGCTGTTGCCTACAAGCACTCTGCCGGGCTCCAGGATCAGCGTCAGCCCCGTGCCCTCGAGCTCTGCTTCCACGGCTGCCGCGTAGCTTTCCGGATGAGGCGGCTCCTCGTCCTTGTAAGTAATGCCGAGACCTCCGCCAATGTCCATATATTTCAGGGCGATGCCGAAAGCGGCAAGCTCGGAGACCATCTGCTTCAGGGACCTCACGGCGTCGACGAAGGGCGGTATCTCGACGATCTGGGAGCCGATGTGTGCGGAGATGCCGACAGGAACAAGACGCTCCGTCTCCTTTATTTCCTTATAGAGGCGTCGCGCTTCCGGCCAGAGTATGCCGAACTTGTTCTTTTTCAGACCCGTCGTGATATAGGGGTGGGTCTTTGCGTCGATCTCCGGATTTACCCTTATCGAGACGGGCACGTCTTTGCCGATTCTCTTCGCGCACTCGGCAATGACTTTCATCTCCCCTGCCGATTCTATGTTGATCATGGCAATGCCGGACCGGATGGCGTACTCGATCTCTTCGGCCGACTTGCCCACGCCGGAATAGACTATTTTTTCGGGAGGAAACGATGCGGCAAGCGCTGCATAGAGCTCGCCTCCGGAGACGATGTCTGCGCCGCCGCCCAGGTTTGCCATCAGCCTGAGGTGGGCAATATTCGTGTTTGCCTTGCAGGAGTAACAGGTGATGTGCGGCGTCCGCGCAAAGGCGCGGTCGAATGCGAGGAAATGACGCTCCAGCGTCGCATAGCTGTAGATGTATACCGGCGTGCCGATTGCCTCTGCAATCTGCGCGACGGGAACGTCTTCGGCGTAAAGCATGCCGAATTTATAAGCGAAATGGTTCATGTCGGATCCTCTGTCCCCGGTCTTTCAGCAGATGAAGAGACATTATACTACAACTGCATTGCTCGGCGCCTTCTATTTTTGGCTCTATGTTTTTCATTGGTCTTATAGATCCGATAGATCTTATAGGACCAATAGAAACGCCCTGTTCTTCCGCCTCTGCGAAAAGTGTCACTCCTGCAGTATGATGATCTCTTCCTTGGATGGGTCGCTTTCGGCGCTGTTTTGACCCACCGCCGTTACGTAATAGGAGAGGTACCGCACGTTGGCGCCGGGGTTCCTGTCAAGGAAGCGGGGCTCGACCACCGGCGCTCTGTTGATCTTCTCCGTTTTTCCGCCGACAAGCCGGTAGACGTTGTACCCTGCCACGTCGCTTTCCGCGTTTGGGGTCCATGATAGGAGCACGCCGCCGTCCTCCTTCTTGAGCTGGAGCCCCGTCGGCGGCGCCGGCGGAGCCAATTTTCTCGGGACGGCGGAAATAGAGGCGCTTTCCCCCTCGAAGGGCACGCCCTCCTCCATCTTCACGGCCCGCACTTCGTACTTGTACGTTTTCCCGTTCTCGAGACCCTCGTTGGCGAACTCAGAGGCGGCCAAAGGCGCGGGGTTCAGAGGGAAAAGGGGATAGACGTCGCCCTCCCAGCGGTAAA
This sequence comes from uncultured delta proteobacterium, assembly GCA_963816715.1. Lineage (GTDB taxonomy): Bacteria > Desulfobacterota > Syntrophorhabdia > Syntrophorhabdales > WCHB1-27 > BOG-1155. Next base: position 254,683 of record CAWFMJ010000027.1, on the reverse strand, counting down.
CGTTATAGGAGAGCTCGTCGCTTCTCTCCCAGGAGAGAACGATCTTGGCGTCTTCTCCCCTGGCGGCCAATCCTGTGGGCTTGGCGGGCGGCTCTCGCCACGTGAGGGAAAAGACGTTCGAGCCGTCCATCTGGATGCCCTTGGTTGTGTACGGGTAGACCCGGTAGCCGTACGCCACGCCGGGGATCAGATCGTTGTCGTAGGTGTAGAGCCTGCCGTCCCTGATGGTGTAGCCCTTCTTGTCAGAAAGACGGATGTCCTTCCACGCCGCAAATTTGCCGCCGCAGGCGCCGCAGCTCTTCACGATGCGGAAGCCCGCGAGGTCCTTCACTGGCGTCCCGTCCCTGTTCTTCGTGGGTATAGTGAAAGAGACGAAGAGGACGCCGTCTTTTACGTCGCCCCTCAGGTCGCTTATGGTCGTCGGCACGGGGAGCCCCTTGGGAACAGGGGGGGCCTTCTTGCCGCAAGCGACGAGCGCGAGGAACGCGAGACTAAGAGTTGCGAAGGTACGCCAATTCTTTCTCAATTTGCTTCTCCGCTTCCCGCAGGCTCGCTCCGCCCTCGGTCTTCCTGCTTTCGACGACGTGCCGGGGCTCGATATACCCGAAGACCGTCTCGTCGAAGGCAGTAGAGTGGCGGCGCACCTCGTCGAGGTCCATCTCCCAGAGGAACTTCTTCTTCTCCTCGCACTCCTTGACCATTCTGCCCACGATATGGTGGGCCTCCCTGAAGGGAACGCCTTTGGCCGCAAGATATTCGGTCATCTCGACCGCCGGCATGAAGCTCCCTCGCACGGCGTGCTCCATCTCCTCACGGTTGACGGAAAGGCCGCTCACGGCAAGGGCCATGATCGCCAGGGATTGGCGGGTGGAAGACAGGCTGTCGAAGAGGGACGCCTTGTCTTCCTGCAGGTCCCTGTTGTACGTGGAGGGAAGACCTTTGATGAGGGTAAATAGGGCAAAAAGACCGCCTATGGAGCGGGCAGACTTGCCCCTGATCAGCTCCATGGCGTCGGGATTTTTCTTGTGGGGCATGAGGCTGCTGCCGGTGCACAGGCCATCGGGCAGGGAGAGGAAGGAAAACTCCTCCGTCGAATAGACAATGAGGTCTTCGGACAGCCTGCTGAGATGGAGCATAATGGTTGCGGCGGCGTAAAGGGCATCCAGCACGAAGTCACGATCTCCGGCCGTGTCCATGCTGTTTTCGGTAATACGGGCAAAGCCGAGCCGCTGCCGCAGGAATTCCCGGTCCATGGGGAGCGTGGAGCCGGCCAGGGCGCCGCAGCCGAGGGGCATGGCATCGGCGCAAAGGCGCGCATGGGCGATTCTTTCTCTGTCCCTTTTGAAGGCGTAGTAGTGGGCCATGAGAAAGTGGGCAAAGGGAACCACCTGCGCCCTTCTCGTATGGGTATAGCCCGGCATGATGGCCGTTTTTTCGTCTTGCGCCTTCCGCGCGAGCGCTTCCATGAGGCCCTTGAGACCGCTGTCGAGCCCCGCAAGCTCTTCTTTTGCGTACATGCGCATGTCGAGGGAGACCTGCTCGTTCCTGCTCCTGCCGGTATGGAGTTTCTTGCCCACCTCTCCCACTTTTTCGATGAGACGCTGCTCGACGTGCATATGGATATCTTCAAGCTCGTCCCTGAAAGGGAGCGAGCCCTGCTCGATCTCGACGGCGATCTCCGACAATGCTGCTGCAATCGCCGATGCCTCGTCGGCCCGAAGGATGCCGATTCTTGCAAGCATCTCGGCGTAGGCGATGCTGCCTTCTATGTCGTAGCGGAAGAGGCGGCAATCGACGGCAATGGAAGAGCTAAAAGCCTCCATGAGCGCGTCCGTCGCCCCGCTGAACCTTCCTTCCCACGGTTTCATGCGCGTTCTCCGAAAATAGCGGTTCCGACACGGATCATAGTCGCCCCTTCTTCGATGGCGACCTCGAAATCGGCGGACATGCCCATGGAAAGCTCCGGCATGCTCAAACCGAACTCCTTATTCACCGCATGCAGCAGTTCCCGAAGCCGGATGAAATAGGAGCGGCTTTCTTCGGGGTTGTCGCTGAAGGGGGGCACGGTCATCAGACCGAGGGGCTTTACATGGCGCAGGGTAGCCGTTTTTTCCAGCACAGACCTCAAGCCGTCCTCCGAGGCGCCGTGCTTTTGCGGCTCTCCCGAGAGATTGACCTCAAAAAGGACGGAGAGCTCCTTTTCGTAGCGGTCTAGGTCCTGAAGCAGCTCCACGCGGTCCACGGAATGGATCCAAGTGAAGAGCTTCGGGATATATTTTGCCTTATTTGCCTGCACGTGGCCTATCATGTGCCAGGCGACGCCGGGGCCGAATCCGAGGGTCTCTATTTTGGCGCGCGCTTCCTGCACGTAGTTCTCTCCGAAATCCGTCAACCCCAGGGCCGCCGCCGCACGTATCCGCTCCGCGTCCACCCTTTTGGCGACCGCGACAAGGCGCACCTCCGACGGTCGGCGCCCTGCTCTCCCGCAGGCATCGGCAATTTTATTCTGAATGCCCTCGAGTGCTTCCCGGATATCGCTCACGAAAGGATGCCCAAGGAGAGAAGGGCGTCCGTGATCTCGCAGATGGGAAGACCGACCACGTTGGTGTAGGAGCCTTTTATCTCCTTCACCATATAGCCGCCTTTTCCCTGCACTGCGTAGGAGCCGGCCTTATCAAGGGGTTCGGACGTGCCGACGTATTTCGCTATTTCGTCGTCCGTCAGGTCCTTGATGAAGACCTTTGTTTCAGCCACATCCTGGTAGACGATCTGCTTTGACGCGTTGGAAATGCAGTACCCCGTATAGACTTTGTGCCAGGTCGCCCGAAGCCTCTGGAGCATGGCGACGGCCTCTTCGTCTGTTTTTGGTTTGCCCAGCAGCTTCCCCTTGTGGACGACGACGGTATCGGCGCCGATGATCCATTTGTCGGGGAAAAGATCTCCCACCTTTTGGGCTTTTTCGTATGACATCCTCAGAACATAGTCTTTCGGAGACTCGTAGGCCCTCCGCCGCTCGTCAATGCCGGGCGGCATTATGGAGAAGGAGACGCCGAGGGTTCTCAGGATATCGACCCTTCGCGTCGATTCGCTCGCAAGCACTATAGCGTTTTTATCATTGACATGAAACATAGCCCTTAGAAAGTAATATGAATTTTCTTCGAATTCAAGTTAAATATATGAAGGAGAAGCGAGAAGCCGCAGATGCGGCGTTTCCCCCAGGGTCTTATAATAATTTTGATGGTTTATGATGATAAATGTGATTACCTCCGTCGACGACAAAGCGGCGCTTGAGAGGATAGGACGGCTTCTTCTGGAAAGAAAGCTGGTAGCTTGTCTCCAGATTGTGGGACCGGTCAAGAGCGTCTACTGGTGGAAAGGACGGCTTGAAGAGACGGAGGAATGGATCGGGGTCATGAAGACCAGGCGCGAGCTCTACGAAGCGGTCGAACGGGAAATCAGGGCGCTCCATCCCTATGAAGTGCCTCAGATAGAAGCGGTGGAGATTCTCTCCGTGCTTCCGGCCTATGAGGCCTGGTTGAACGGGGAGACGGCTCCGGGCGACTGAAGCGGCTAAGGGTCGGCCCCGGAAGATGGCGAAGCCGGCGCAAAAAAACAGATAAAGAGGCGAGAACGGATGAAAGCGGTTGAGGTGAAGAACAATATTTTTCTGGTTGGGGCCGTTGACTGGGCCATCCGTGACTTTCACGGCTATGAGACGCCCCGGGGGACGAGCTACAACAATTATTTGATCCTGGATGAAGAGCCCACCCTGGTCGATACGGTAAAACATGATTTTGGCGACATTATGCTCAAGAACATCAGGGGTCTTATCGACCCGGCTGCGATACGGCACGTTGTCATCAACCACATCGAGAACGACCACGTCACGAGCATCGACCGGATCATGGCGGCAGCGCCGGCAGCGACCATCTACATAACGGAACGGGGAAAGAAAGGACTGGCAAGGTTCTTCGACCTCTCCGGCTGGCGCATCAAGACGGTCAAAACGGGCGACGAGCTGAAGATAGGGAAGAAGACGATACTTTTTGTCGAGACCCCCATGCTCCATTGGCCCGATTCGATGGTTTCCTATGTCGAGGGAGACGGCGTACTCTTCAGCCAGGACGCCTTCGGCCAGCATATCGCCTCCTCGGCGCACTTCGACGACGAGTTCGTTGCCTCCGCTTCGCTTGCCGAGCTTGACGATGCGGTCATCGACTACTATGCCAACATACTTATGCCCTTTGGCGCTCTCATCAAGGCCAAGATCGCGGAGCTGACAAAGATGAAGCTGGAGCTTCAGGTCATTGCGCCGGACCACGGCATAATCTGGCGTCACGGCCCCGAACGGATCGTGCAAATGTATCTCGACATGGCGGAAGGGAAGGCCAGACAGTCCGTTGCGGTGATCTACGACACGATGTGGCAGAGCACCGAGTATATGACCCAGGCCATCGTGAGGGGCATCAGGGACGCGGGGATGGAGTGCAAGGCGATCAAACTGAGGGCCACGCCCATGAGCGTTGCGGTAAAGGAATTCTGGAAGGCCCGGGGCGCTCTTATCGGCTCGCCCACCCTGAACAACATACCTTTCCCTACTACCACGCAGTTTCTCACGTACCTCAGAGGGCTGAGAGCAAAGAACCGGATCGTCGGGGCTTACGGGAGCTTCGGATGGAGCGGCGGGGCGGTGAGGGAAATCTATGAAACCATTAAACAGATGGGGCTGGAGGTCTACGAGCCGGGCGTCGAGGTGATGTACCGGCCGAGCCTGGAAGACGAACAGAGATGCTATGAGTTCGGAGCGGCTTTTGCGGAAAAGGTACGGGAATACCACGGGAAATTCTAGGAGCACGGAGGGAGCGATGTCGAAAAGCCAGGACAACCTGAAGGAAGCGTTTGCTGGAGAATCACAGGCCAACAGAAAGTACCTCGCCTTTGCGAAGAAAGCGGATGAGGAAGGGTTCGCGCAGGTCGGGAAGCTCTTCCGCGCCGCTGCGGAAGCGGAGACCGTCCATGCCCATAACCACCTGCGGGCGATGGGCGGGATAAGGAGCACCAAGGAGAACCTGGAGGAGGCGCTGAACGGCGAAGTGTTCGAATTCCAGAAGATGTACCCGGCGATGATCGAGGAGGCAAAGAGCGAAGGGGTTAAAGCCGCGGAAACGACCTTCCACTTTGCAAATGAGGTAGAGAAGATTCACGCGGAACTCTACCGCAAGGCTGCGGGAGTCCTGGGAAGGAACGAACAGACCGAGTACTATGTGTGCCAGGGTTGCGGAAACACGGTGGAAGGCGAGGCGCCCGACAAGTGCCCAATCTGCGGCGCACCGAAAACAATGTTCAAGAAAATCGATTAGTCTGAAAGAGCTTTCCGCTCCGGGCCGCTTTCAGGATTTGATGGACAGCACTCCTCTGACGAAGTCCTGTCCGGGGACACACCTCCCAAGGGAGGAATGTCCCCGGTCGACCATTTCGGAGGGGTGTCGCCCCAACCATCGAGATTTGATGGACAACACTCCTCTCGCTGACGGGTCTTCGGAGGGGTGTCGCCCCAACCATTGATAGCGGTCCGGAGTGGAACTGAAAGAACGTCCCGGTTCTCCATCAATTCACCACGCATCGGCGAATTGCGTCATAGGCAGGGCTTCCATCATCAATAAAGGAGGCGCCCACGTGCACCCGGCCGCTTTCGGAGTTGACGTGCCTGAGCGCGCACTGCACCGTCAGGGGCATTGTTGCCCCGGGCAGGGCAAAAACCACCGATATCTTTGTATCTTTTCCCCCGTTGCAGGGAAAGTCGGCCGGAGCGGACACGCGAATTCCTTTCTCTGAAAGGTCGCACGTCATACCCGGATAAAGAAGGCCGCCTGAATCTCTGAGAAGTGCGGGTTCAGAGATCGTTTTACGGGCATAACGTCTTCTCTCTTCACCGGCGTTTTCCAACTTGCCTTTCGAAATGTGCTCATGGAGGATGTACTCGATCGTTGAGGAGAGAGATCGTCTGTTTCTCTCCGAGATTTTCTCGAGCGCCGAACGCAAATCCTTGTTTATGCGAAAACATATTACCGCGTCTTTCATGAATGTCCCCCTCGGTTCAGGCTTGAAGATCACTCACCGCGCACGGGGTTGCGCCGCCTCCCCTCATCCGCTCGTTGCCTTTGGCAGCGAACAAAGGAGGGGAGGGACATGCCGCTTCCCCAACGATAGCTCTACTTCGTCGTTCTTTTCCTCAGTCCGATGAGGCCGAAAAGACCGGAGCCGAGAAGCAGGAAGGAAGGAGAGATGGGGACGGGAGAGCCGTGCACGCCGATGAATTCCTGCGAGGTTCCCGGGCCGCTCAGAACATCCGGAGTATAGACAGTGAAATCATCGAGGTGGCTTGCTACCATAGAGTAATCTTTTTGGGCTAGGGCTACCCAGTACGCGCTTGAGGCAGGGGAGTTGGGGTCGCTGCCGACGCTCGGCGTGGCGCTATCCAGGAAGGACCAGAGGGCATAATGAATGGCGCCGGTGTAGGACGAGTTTGAAGGCGCCAGCATCTCCGCGGCAAGGAAGAATACTTCTTCGTATGCTGTGGTTGCATTGCTGCCCAGAGCCCCGGCGAACTTCAAATTCCCAATCAGGCTCCCCGAATAGGCGGTGGCGCTCCAGGAGTATCCTTGGCTGATCTCGGTGCCGTAGTCGTCGCAGATGAGGTCCATGGTCGGGCCGTTGGTTCCCACCTGTATCGGATAAGGGCCAACATAGACGCCGTTGTAGACCGGATTGCCGGAGACGCTGTCCAGGAGCGTCAGAGTGTCGGCGTGGGCGAAGCCGACGCTGCCGAGACTGAGAATGGCGAGAGATGCCAGAATCGAAAAAAACCGTACGCCTTTGGATAATTTCTTCATGGTTGCCTCCTACGGATTTTTTAACTGGCAACCAGGCTGTCTCGGAGAGATCCTTGGCTTTCCGTCCCACCCTCGCGGATGGTTTGGCACAATCAGTGAGACAATATTATACTATGTCATACACTTTGTCAAGAAGATTTTCACAACCCCCGGATTACCGCGTCTTACGGGGCTTTTGAATTGTTATACGTTACGTATTTCTTTTCCGATGTTTCGGTAATCTACTCTAAAGTATGATCGCTCTGGTTAAACGACTCGACCTTGCCCGTAGGGTCATGACCTTATGACCCGTGGAAAAGGAACGCCTGGCGCTTTCCGCCCATCAGCGACACCATTCTCGAACCTATGACGGATTCACGGGGATTGTCGTGAGATGCGCGGCTCAGACCTATTGCTTCACGCGATTGCGCAGGAACTCAACCAGCAATCGGACGCCGATGCCCGACGCCCCTTTAGGGATGTAAGTCCTATCCTTGTCGGTCAGGGCAGGGCCGGCAATATCCAAGTGCACCCAGGGGAACTCTCCCGCAAATTTGCTGAGGAATGCCGCAGCGGTGATGGCGCCGGCCGCGCGTCCCCCGTGGTTCTTGTAGTCCGCGATATCGCTCTTTATCTGTTCATGGTAGTTTTCCCACAACGGCAATTCCCAAACAAGCTCGCCCGTCAGCCGGGCGGCCTCCTGCAGCTCGCCCTTCAGTTTATCGTCCGTTCCGAGCATGCCGATAACCTCTTCGCCCAGCGCTACGACGCAGGCGCCGGTAAGCGTGGCAACGTCGATAATGGCAGCAGGTTTATAGTTGGACGCGTAAGCGAGCGCGTCGGCCAGAATCAGCCTTCCTTCGGCATCGGTATTGATGATCTCGATGGTTTTTCCGGAATATGAGGTAAGGACGTCGCCCGGTTTAAGGGCAGTGCCGCTGGGCATGTTCTCTACGGCAGGAATCAGCCCGACAATGTCGAGCGGCAACCGCAGCTCGGCGGAGGCCATGATTGCGCCCATTACCACGGCGCCGCCGGCCATGTCCGATTTCATTTCATCCATCTTTTCCGATGGCTTGATGCAAATTCCCCCGCTGTCAAACGTCACTCCTTTGCCTACAAGCACGATCGGCGCCGCGTCTGGCTCGCCGCCCCTATATTCCAGTATGATAAATTTCGGTTCTTCATTGCTCCCGGAGGCAACGCCCAGTAATGAATTCATCCCAAGCTCGTTCAGCTTGACCCTATCCAGCACGGTACAGGAAACGGTTTTTCGGGCAGCGATCCGGTCAGCCTCCTTTGCCAGAATTGCGGGGGTCATCTGGTTCGAAGGGGCCGAAACCAGATCGCGGGTGAAATATACCGCACGCGCTATCGCCTGCGCTTTTTCAACCGCGACGTTGATTTCGGAGAAGTCGTTTTCTCCGGCTACAACAGTCAATTGTTCCACGTCCTTGAGATTTTCGCGGTCAACTGTTTTGAAGGGAGCGTATTGATAAAGCCCCAAAAGTGCTCCTTCCGCCACAGCTTGTGCAAGGCTGTCTTTCGAGCCGGGAAGAAGGCCGAAATCGATGGAAGTTGCCGCCTCTTTGATGTTTAAGGTCCGCAAATGCTGCAGAGCTTTGGCGAAGGCCGCGCGGAGTTTTTCCAGGTTGAATTCGCCGCGCTTACCCAGGCCGAGAAGGACGATCCTTTTTGCAGGCAGCGACCCTCTGGTATAAATTACCGATATTTGCGACGGTTTTGCCTCAAAATCACGACTGCCAATCAGTTCGCCGACTAATCCATTGGATTTTGTATCGATTTGCAGCGCCTGTCCAACGAGCTTTTCGCCTTGGAACAATGCAAGGACAACAGCCTCGCCTTCAGTCTCCTCAAGCTTTCCTTTGATCACGGATATCTTCACGCAACCCCTCCTTTTCTTCGCTTCTCCTCAAGGTCGGCCCCACGCCGCAGTGCAAACCGGCCGCCTGCTCCCAAATGGCCCCACCTATAGAGCATGACGAAGACGACCGCCTCGGTAGGAACCGTATCTTACGTTACGTCGATCCTTCTTCCGAGTCAAGTATGCAAACGGTTTTGCGAGCAGATGACCATGACGCAGCATTCGACCTCTGTGGGTCTTGGGGAAAAGGCGCGGAAGAAGGCTGCTGACGGTGATCAGGCACGGGCAGAAGAAGGCTTGACGCCATGGGGCAAAAATAGGGATAGAAAAACTCCTTCATAATGCATAGATTTCCGGCATCGATCATGGTTGCACTCGATGACGGATCGGCCGGCCGGCTAAAGAAGAGAGTGCTTCTTGACTTTGTGGCGGATTTCCATTACTATTTTGTCTCAAATTTGAGGGAAAAACGAGGTGATCCTGATGTATGCCATCATAGAGAGCGGCGGCAAGCAGTACCGGATAGCGGAAGGGACAAAGGTTCGGATTGAAAGAGTGCCGGGGAGCGCCGACGATCAGGTGTCGTTGGGTCAAGTGCTGGCGGTCAATGACGGTGAGCGCATGCTGGTGGGAACGCCTTATGTGCCGGGCGCGTTGGCAACGGGGAAAATAGTTGCCCAGGGCAAAGCGAGAAAGGTTACTGTTTTCAAGTACAAACGCAGGAAAGACAGCAAGAAGAAAAAGGGACACCGGCAGGCGTACACGGAAGTCCTCATAGAAAAGATAGAACTGGAGGCTGCTCATGGCGCATAAGAAAGCCGGTGGAAGCTCGAGAAACGGCAGGGACTCAAGCGGCCAGAGATTGGGCGTAAAGATTTTCGGAGGCCAGCTTGCGAAAGCGGGCGCCATTATCGTGCGGCAGCACGGCACGAAGATCTATCCGGGCGCGAATGTGGGAATGGGTCGTGACAACACCCTCTTTGCACTCATTGAAGGCCACGTCTCCTTTGAGGACAAGGGAGAGAAAAAAAGGGTGAGCGTTCATCCTGTGGAATGAAATTTGTTGATGAGGCAACTCTTTCTGTAAAAGCCGGAGACGGCGGACGAGGTTGCGTCAGTTTTAGAAGAGAACCATATGTCCCCCGGGGCGGACCCAACGGCGGCGATGGCGGCAAAGGCGGAGATGTCGTCATCGTTGGGAAGGGGCGGCTCATCAGCCTGCTCGATTTCACCTACAAGCGAATATACAAAGCGGAAAATGGAAAACGCGGCGGCGGCCAGAACCGGACCGGAAGGAACGGGGCCGATGCCGTGATCTACGTGCCCGCGGGCACGGAGGTGCGCGACGAGGACGGCCGGCTTCTCGCGGATATCGTGGAGGAGGGGCAGACCTATATAGCGGCCCGCGGCGGACGGGGAGGCAGGGGGAATGCCCGTTTTGTCACTCCGGTTCATCGGGCGCCGACCCAGTTCGATGAGGGCGAAAAAGGGGAAGAGCGCGTCGTGCTCAAGCTGGAATTGAAGCTGCTGGCGCGGATCGGCATCATCGGCCTGCCCAACGTGGGCAAATCGACCCTCCTTTCCCGTCTCACTGCCGCAAGCCCTGAAGTGGGCGATTACCCCTTTACCACGCTGACCCCTTCGCTGGGAGTGCTTACGGAAAACGATGACCGCCTCGTACTTGCCGATATGCCCGGCATCATCGAAGGCGCCTCAAGAGGGAAGGGCCTGGGCCTCACGTTCCTCCGTCATATCGAAAGGACGCGCATGCTCGTCTGGGTCATTGACGCCTCATCCCCGGATGTCTCAAAAGACTACGAGACCCTGGCGACGGAGTTGCGTCTCTACAAAGAAGAACTGGTCTCGCGGGAGCGTCTCCTTGTCATCAATAAAGTCGATCTCGTGGACCCGAAGCAGGCGGCGGAGCAGGAGGCGTTTTTTCGCGCGAAAGGGGAGACGACGGTCGTCGTGAGCGCTCTTTCCGGTTTTGGAATAGAGGGATTGAAAGAACTCCTCGCAAAAAGGGACGGAGACCGTCCGAATGGCTGACTATAAAAGAGTAGTGCTTAAAGTGGGCACCTCGGTGCTTCTGGGCGAGGACGGCAGGATCTGCAAAGCCAAGGCTCTCGACTTCGCCCGTCAGATAAAGGCCGTGAAGGAGCAGTCGGTGGAGGTGATCGTCGTCTCCAGCGGCGCCATCGCTTGCGGCATGGAAGCGGTTGGTTTGAAGAGGAAACCCAGGGAGATGGCGAGGAAACAGGCCCTTGCCTCGGTGGGGCAGATCGTGCTGATGCGCCTGTACATGGAGGCCTTTGCCGAAGTGGGCCTTACGGCAAGCCAGATCCTCCTCACGCACGAAGACACGAAGTCGAGGGGCAGGTGCATCAACCTCATGAATACGCTCGACACCCTCCTTGCCATGGGCGTCGTGCCGGTCATTAACGAGAATGATGCGCTCTCCTTCAAAGAGATCATGTTTGGGGACAACGACAACCTTTCGGCCCTCATCGCTCAGATCGGCAACGCCGACCTGCTCGTGCTCCTCTCCGACGTGGAGGGTCTCTATGAAAAGGACCCGAAGGAGCACCCCGATGCGAAACTGATCGCGGCGGTCAGGAAGATTGACGAACGGGTCGAGGCGCTTGCTCAGGGGACGAGGAGCGAAAAGAGCGTCGGCGGCATGAAGAGCAAACTGGAGGCGGCGAAGAAGGCGGGGAACTATGGGATACCGACAAGGCTCGTGGGAGGCAGCGTAAGGGACGTCGTCAAACGGGCAATCCTGGGCGAGGAGTTGGGCACCCTTTTTATGGCGCGCAAGCGGCTTTCCAGGAAGAAATGCTGGATTGCCTTTGCTTTTAAGACGAGAGGGAAGATCGGGATTGATGCCGGCGCCCGGGAGGCGCTGCTTCACGGCGGAAAAAGCCTTCTGCCTTCGGGAGTCGTTTTAGTGGAGGGCGAGTTTTCGAGGGGCGAATGCGTCGAGATTTGCGCCGGGACCAACGGCGTGATCGGCCGGGGCATCGTCAACTACTCGTCCTCAGACATAAGCAAGATAAAAGGCGCGAAAAGTGTTGAGATAGAAAAGAAGCTCGGCTATAAATATACGGAAGAGATAATTCACAGGGACAACATGGTGGTCTTATGAAGGCGATCGACGTAGCGAAAGCGGCGCATGGGGCAGCGGACGGGGCGGCCCATCTTACCACCGAGACAAAGAACCGGGTTTTGGCAAGCCTCGAACGGCTGCTTCAGGAACGGCGCGATTTCCTTTTCGAGGAGAACGGGAAGGACCTGGAAAAAGCGAGAAGCGAGGGAATGCCTGCCAGCCTCGTCGAGCGGCTGAAATTGGACGCAAAAGTCATCGATGAGATGGCCGCGGGCTTAAGGGACGTGGTCCGGTTGCCCGACCCCGTCGGCGAGATCGTGAAGACCTGGACGCGGCCTTCGGGTTTGCTGGTGGGAAGAATGCGCATTCCCGTGGGCGTGATCGCCATAATCTATGAATCCCGCCCGAATGTGACCGTCGACGCCTTTTCGCTCTGTCTGAAAAGTGGGAACGTCGTGATACTCAAAGGGGGCAAGGAGGCGCTCCACTCGAACCGGGCGCTCTTCAGCCTTATTCGTGAGGCCCTCACCGACTGCGGCGCGCCGGCCTCTACCGCCCAGCTCATAGAAACGAGCGACCGCGACTATCTCTATGAACTTTTGACGCTCAATGATTATATTGATCTGGTCATTCCGCGGGGCGGAGAGGCGCTGATCCGAAGCGTGGCGGAGCGCTCCAGGATTCCCGTGCTGAAGCACTACAAAGGCATCTGCGCCGTTTATGTGGATGAAGGGGCCGACGAGGAGATGGCCCGAAGTGTGTGCCTCAACGCAAAAGTCCAGAAGCCGGCCACGTGCAACGCCATGGAGACGCTTCTGGTGCACGAGGCGATAGCCCCGAGTTTTTTGCCGGCAGTGATCGCCTCATTGCAGGATGCCGGAGTGACGGTAAAAGGCTGCGAAAAGAGTCGCGCCATCGTCGCCGGCCTCGAAGAGGCCACGGAACGGGACTGGTCGGAGGAGTATCTTGATCTCATCCTCTCGGTGAAGGTCGTGGCCGATATGGATGAGGCAATAGCCCATATCAGGACCTACGGCTCCCAGCATACGGACGCCATCATGACCCGCGACTACAACAATGCGTGGCGCTTTGTCAGGGAGGTCAATTCTTCCCTTGTCCTGGTGAACGCCTCCACCAGGTTGAACGACGGGTTCCAGTTGGGACTCGGCGCCGAAATGGGAATCAGCACTACCAGGCTGCACGCCTTCGGCCCCATGGGGCTCGAGGAGCTGACGGTGACCAAGTTCATCGCCTTCGGCGAAGGGCAGCAGAGAAGCTGATGGCCATAGGCGTGTTTGGCGGGACCTTCAACCCGGTGCACGTGGGCCATTTGAGGGTAGCCGAAGAGGCGCGCGAGGCCTTTGGCATGGAGAGGATTTATTTTGTCCCTGCCAGCATCCAGCCTTTCAAGAGGGAGATCCAGGGAGCCGCACCCGAGGACAGAGTCCGCATGCTCCGGATGGCGACGCGGGACAATGTTTATTTTCGGACATCGCCGGTGGAAATCAGGAGAGGGGGGATTTCGTACTCGATCGACACGCTGAAGCATTTTTCAGGAAGGTTTGGGGACATCTATTTCCTCATGGGGGTTGATGCTTTCTCTGACGTAGGTTTGTGGAAGGCGCACGAAGAGCTGTTCCGCTACGCCAATTTTGTCGTCATGGTGAGGCCGGGCAAAGCCGAGGCGCGACTTCCCGAGAGTCTGACCGGGGCGACGCGGCAGCTCGACCCCTCAACATTCGAGCATGCGTTGGGAAAGAAGATTCACTTTCTTCACATCACGCAGATCGACATTTCATCAACGCGGATACGAGGCTTGGCGGGGACGGGGAAATCGATAAAGTATCTGGTTCCCCGATCGGTCGAACAATACATTACCAAGAAAGGATTATACAGGAACTAAGTGGAAGCGCGAGAAAAAGCAGACGCGGCAGCACGGTCGGCCTTAGAAAAGCAGGCGAGGGACGTCGTGGCCCTCGACCTCGTCGGTATTACGGATATCGCGGATTTCTTCGTGCTTGCGAGCGGTGGAAGCGAGCGGCACGTGAAAACCATATCCGAGGCCGTGGAGCACGACATGAAGGGGAGAGGAATGCTGCCCCTCTCAAGGGAAGGCCAGGAAGAGGGGCGGTGGGTCATCATCGATTACGGCGACGTGGTTATTCATGTGTTTCTCGAATCGGTCAGGGAGCTGTACGATCTCGAGAGCCTGTGGATAGAAGCGAAGAGACACGTGATGGAATAGAACAGAAATCAATAGGGCGGGGTGTGACATGGAGCAAGAAAGACTCGAATACTTCAGGAAGAAACTGCTGAAGCAGCGCGAGGCGATCCTGAATAAATCGAAGAAACTCAAGGAAGATTCATATAACCTCGGCACGGACGGCATCCAGGATATGGCGGATGCCGCAAGCAACGCTTATAACGCCGATATCCTGATGAGCCTGAGCGATAACGACAGGAACATGGTGCGGGAGATCGATTCCGCCCTCGACAAAATCGCGAACGGGACCTACGGGATATGCGAGGAGTGCGAGGAGCCGATCATTGAGAAGCGGCTTGAAGCGAACCCGGTGGCTCGCTACTGCATAGCCTGCAAGAGGATGATCGAGGAAAAGGGTGCATAATCTCAGGCGATGAAATATAAAATCTCCTTCCTCATCCTTCTTCTTTTCTTTGTCGCCTATGTGCTGCTTTCCAGTCTTAACGGGGCGAGAACTCAGGTAGACGTGGGCTTCGGTCTGCTCCCCGAGACATCGGTGGTGAATTACGTCGCCGCCGCTTTCGTACTCGGTATTCTGGTCTCCCTGATCGTGGGCTTTTTTACCGACGCCCACAGGGGACTGGCAAAATGGCGCGGCCAAAGGAAGGAGAGGCGAAAGAGCGAGGCGACCGATCTGGTCGAAAGGGCGAAGGCCTACGAGAGGAAGGGCGATCCGGAAAAGGCAGAGGAATATTTCGACCGGGCCATAAACCTGATGCCCGATGTGGAGGAGCCCTACCTGCTTCTCGCCGACATGCTTGCAACAAGGGGCGCGTCGGATAAGGCGATCAAGGTCCTCGACCGCGGCGAAGGGTTTTTCGGCAAGAAAGAGGCGATACTGCTGAAGAAGGCGCGGATCTACGGCGCCTTGAAGGACGCGGACGCTCAGGAGCGGGCGCTCGCGGAAGTGGCAAGGATGAGGGAATCGAGCCTCGAGGCCGCTTGCGGCTTGAGGGACATCTACATCGGCCGCAAGGCATGGGCGAAGGCCCTGGAGATGGAAGAGAAGGTTCGCAAGGAGATACGGACCCCCGAAGAGACGCAGCGCTTCGTGGGACTCAGGTATGAGAGCGCAAAGGAGCGCTTTCGAAAGGACGACGCGAGAGTCTACGATCAGGTGTTGAAGGATCTGAAAGAAATCTGCGACGAGGACAAACGGTTCATTCCCGCCTATACGCTTTCCGCCGAGGTCTATAAGAAGATGGGCAAAGCGAATGACGTCGGCAAGATGTACGGCCGGGGCTTTGCGAAGACGGGCCACGTTGTCTTCCTCCGGCAGATGGAAGATTTCTATGTCGAAAGGGGCGAGCCCGGCGTTGTTTTGAAGATCTACCGTCGTCTCCTCGATGTGGCGCCAGGGAATCAACTGCTTATGTTCTTTTATGCCCGGCTCTGCCTGAGGCTGGAAATGGTTGACGAAGCGATCGACCTTTTGAAGACTCTGCTTGCTGATGAAAAAGAATTCAGGGGCCTTCACCGGGCACTGGCGGAGGCGTATATTCACCGGGGCGAGTTTGAGGCGGCCGCGAAGGAGTTTTCCCGCGCCTTTCCCATGAACCAGGCCCATCTTCCCTTCTATTGCGGGAAGTGTCTTGCCGCCAAAGACGAATGGATCGACTTTTGCGAGATCTGTTCGAGCTGGAACACCATCAATATCCGCCAGGAAAGCCTCTTTTTTCAGGAGGCCGAGAACCTGCGCGTTCTCTATGAGGAGAACTGGGAGACGACATGAGAGACCATCTTATTCTGAAAAACGACAACAAGATTATCTTCCTCATCCTTGATGGACTCGGGGATATCCCGGACCCGGAGCATGCTTACACGACTCCCCTCGAAGCCGCAAAGAAACCGAACATGGATTGTCTGGCGGTGGAGCGGGGCGCGCTCGGCAGAACCATACCCGTGGGCATGGGCGTGACGCCGGGCAGCGGTCCCGGCCACTTGAGCCTTTTCGGCTACGATCCGGAGCGTTATGAAATAGGCAGAGGCATTCTGGAAGCGCTGGGGCTCAACATGGACATCGAGCCGAGCGATGTGGCGGCAAGAGGCAACTTCTGCACGGTGAAGGACGGCGTGGTAATCGACCGGAGGGCGGGCAGGATAGACACCGCCGTTGGAAGGCGCCTTGTTGACCGTCTTTCTCAGGAGATCCCTTCGATAGATGGAGTCCGGGTGCTCATCAAGGCGGGCGTTTCCCATCGGTTCGCCATCGTTCTCAGGGGAGAGGGTTTGTCTGATGGATTGGAAGACGCGGACCCGCACAAAGAGGGGAAACCCTTCGCCTGGGCGGCGGCAAAAACAGCCGAAGCCGAAAGGACGGCCGAGGCCGTCAACAACTTCATGAAAAAAGCCATGGAGGTCTTGAAGGAAGAGAAGGCGGCGAACGGCATCCTCCTGAGAGGCTTCTCGAAACACCCCGACATCCCCCGGTTTTCCGAAAAGTACCGCATGGACGCCCTTGCCATCACCACCTATCCCATGTATCGGGGGATTGCCAAACTGCTGGGCATGAGCGTTGAAAAGACTCCTGCCGACTATTGGGAAATGACGGCCATTCTCAAAGAGTACTACGAACGGTACCAGTTCTTTTTCCTGCACGTGAAGGAAACGGACGTAGCAGGGGAAGACGGCAACTTCAAGGAGAAGGCGCGAGCGATAGAATTCGTCGACCGGATCATTCCCGACATCACCGAGCTCAATCCGAAAGTACTGGTCGTCACGGGCGATCATTCCACTCCCTGCCCGCTGAAAGGCCATAGTTGGCACCCTGTGCCGCTTTTGATTGTCGGCGACACGGGCGAGGCAGACAGTATGTCCTTCCACGAAAGAAACTGTCTAACGGGCAGCATCGGGACGATCTACGCGAAAGAACTGATGACCCTGGCGATGGCGTACGGGATGAAGCTCGACAAATTCGGCGCCTGATGCCGAGCCTGCTTCGCCCGATCCTCAAGTCGGTTCTGGAACTTATTTACCCGGTTTATTGCGGAGGATGCGGAAGGGAAGGGGAAGCGCTTTGCTCCGCATGCAGGGATTCCTTTGTGGCGCTGGACGGCTTTTTCGTCTGTCCCCGTTGCGGCAGATGGACGGGAAGCGATGCCGTCTGCGGCGAATGCATGGCCCATCCTCCTCGATTCACGCGCGGATTTTACGCTTTTTCCTTCGAAGGGCCGATGCGGGAAGCGATCCACGCCTTCAAGTTCCGGGGCAGGATCGACGTGGGAAGAGCCCTGATGGGGTTGTGCAGGGAAAGAATCGCCTCTTTCGCGGACGCCTTCGACCTGGCGATTCCGCTTCCCGTGACCGAAAAAAGGCTCAGGAGACGCGGCTTCAACCAAACATTCATCATGGCCGAGGAGATCTCGCGCTGCACCGGGGTCCCGATTGACTGCCGCACCCTCGTGAAAACGAAGGAGAGTGAAGATCAGTACATGCTGTCGAAAGAAGAAAGAAAACGGAACATACGGGGAGTCTTCTCCGTGAAAGACGGTCGCTCCCTCGCAGGGAAACGGCTGCTCCTGGTGGACGATCTCTACACCACGGGCAATACCGCCGCCGAGGCGAGCCGGGTGTTGTTGGGGGCAAAAGCGAAAGAGGTCCTCTTCTTCGCCCTTGCGCGAACGCCCTGATGAAAAAAGGATTGATCATTTTCGTTGCCGCGCTCCTCGTCCTTGCAGGGATGGCGCTCGCGGTCCGCTCGTATCTGCCCACCCTTGCCTGCCGCATGTTGGGGAAGGCGATAGACGGCACGGTGGAGGCCTCCAAATCGTCCATTTCCTTCAGTGACGGACTGATCGTGTTGAAGCTGGAGGGGATGCGCATAAAGGGCAAGACCGTCGAAGGCGCTGTCGGGACCTGCGAGCTTCGGGCGAGGCCGTCCAAGGGTCTTTACGTCAAATACTTGGTCATTTCGGATTTCGCTCTCAAAATCGGAAGCCGGAAGGGCCATATCGCCTTTTTCCCGGTTCCGGTCGAGTTGGCGCTCATCAGAAAAGGCACGGTCGAATATGAAGGCCACACGTACACGTTGCGCGAGCTGAGAGTGACGAACTTCAACACGGGCGGCAAGATGGAATTCAGCATAGACGGAGGGATCGAAGGGCTGGGCAACCTGAAGACGAAAGGGGAGGGGATCTTCGGAGAAAAGCGTTCCGATCTCAAAGGCGAGTACGAGCTTGCGGGGGTCGACATTGCCAGGATTTTGAAGGACTACAAGGGATTGGCCGACTCACGCGGGCTTTTCCGCTTCAAAGACGGCGTCCTGGTGATGGACGGCGAGGTACGGGCCGACTACTTTTCGATGGTTGAAGACTTCCTGAAGCACCCGATCGTCTCGGTGAAGAATAGTTGCCGCATCCATGTGAAAAGGGCAGGCGTTGAAACGGACGTCTCGCTGGAGGGTCTCTCGTACAAAGGGACGCCCCTTGCGCTGAGCTTCTCGTCCGTGGGGAAGAAGCTTTCCTCCCTTGAGCTGAAAACCGGTTTCCTGGGCGTCGACGACGTGGTGGACGTCATAGATCCCGACCTCTTCGCACACGGAGATTGGGGACCGCTCTCTTTCGTCAAGAATGGACGCTTGCGCATCGGAAGTTTCGTCTTCAGGCGGGGGCGACCGATTGTCGCTGAGCTGGAAGTGCGAGACGTTGAGGCGGACGTCGGGCCCTTCGCCTTCGGCGGCATCAGCGGCTTGTTGCGGGTGCACGACAATGCGCTTTCTCTCTCCGGCTTCAGCGGGCGGTTAGGGCAGGGGCTGCTTTCCGAAGCGGCGGGTTTTGTCCCCCTGACGCTTGATCGGGATGTTCGTCTGAAGGCGCATTACGCGGTGGGCCTGAAGGAACTGACGCGTCTGACGGGGACAGAGAGCGTAGAAGTTACCGGGGGGACCACCGAAGGAACTATCGAGCTGCACGGAAGGGAAGATACGGGCTTTAGCGCCGAAGGGGCGGGACGCCTCACGAACGGCGGCTTCGTTTGGCGGCGCACGGCCTTCGGCGCGTCGGGGAAATACACCTTCGGCAACCGAACCGTCGCCTTCGCTCCCCTCATCGTCACGGCGGTCAGGACGAGGCTCGTGGTGACGGGAACCGCGAAGGCGGAGCAGGCGGACCTGTCGCTGCGGGGAAGAATAGACGGCCGTCAGATAGTCCGCCTCGCGGAACTGCCCTATCGACTTCGTGGACCGGTCGGCGTAGAGGGAAAGATCAATCTTAAGGACGATGCTTTTCGGGCCGAGGGACGGATCGTCATGACCGATCTTTCCTTCGAGGCGCCCAACGTCATGAAGAAAGGACGCAGCGTAAAGAGCGTTGCTCTGGTGTCGCTCCACGGAAAGAGGGGCGGCGAGCTTGGAGTGGACAGCCTCACGTACACCCTTGGGCCCCTCGAAGCGGCTTTCAGCGGCACGATCGGGGAGGGCAAGATCTCTCACGTCCATCTGGCCCTGGACCTTCCGAAAACCGAAGAGCTGCCTCAGCTCTTTTTTTTTAGGGAAAACGGGGTAAAAGGGGAACTCAAGGCAGACGTCTTTGTGGACGAACTGCCATACCCTGTGACAAAGCTTCCCGCGATGCGGGGATATGTGACGTTCCGGGAAGGCGTCCTTCATCCGGCCGCGCTTGCTTTACCCCTGACCAACATCAACCTTGCGGCGATCTTTGAAGGAGACAGGTACGCCGTCGATCTGTCCAATCTGCGCATGGGATCGAGCGTTTTGTCGGAGGGGCATCTCACCGTCGACGGCCTCAGCGCCCCCCATTTCACGCTCGCGGTCGACATGGATTCCTTCGATCCCGGCGATTTTTCCGGAATCTTCCGAAAGCAGCTCAGGTTGCCCGTGATTTTGCCGGGAAGTCTGGCCGACAGGACGACGGGGGAGTTTCTGCTGGAATCAAAGAGCGTGCGCGCAACGAACGTCGATTTGAAAGACGTACTGGTGCGCGGCTCTTTCGGGGGCCGGACGCTTGCGGTGCACGAGGGAGGAGCCGCCGTGGGCAGGGGCAATCTGACGCTTCAGGGAGACGCCTATCTCGGTCCGGTCGCAACAATACACGCAAGGGCTCGTCTGTCGCACGCCACCGCCCAGGAGTTCCTGGCTTTCCTAGGCGAAAAGCACGGCATCGTCGAGGGCGTCGGATCGATCTCGGCCGACCTTTCCTTTGCCGGCAACGACGGCGACCAGCTTGCGAGAAGCGCCAGCGGGACGGTGAACCTTGCAAGCAGGGACGGGGTGATCAGAAAATGGGTTATCCTCTCGAAGATTTTAGCTTTTACCAACCTCTCAGACCTCGTTCGGGGGCGGGTCGACCTGACGCGTCAGGGTCTTGTGTACCGGCGGTTCAATGCCTCTTTCCACGGCCGCGACGGCGTTTTTCACACCGACAACCTCCTCATAGACAGCCCGTCAATGCTGATTACCGGAACGGGAGACGTCGACGCCGCAGCGAAGGAGATGGACGGAGAGCTGATCATATCGCCGCTGGTTACTTTGGACCGGATCATTAACGTGATCCCTATTGTGCGCAGGATCGTCCGCGAGGGGAAAAGCGGCTTCCTCTTCTTTGGCTACCACCTTAAGGGGCCGCTGGACGACCCCGAGGTGGAATCGAGCTACGTCCGGAGCGTGGGCGCCAGAATTTTCTATCTCCTGCGCAACGCCGTCGAATTGCCCAAAGGCCTGTGGGACAGCTTTCAGAAGGAGCGGCAGCGATGAAAATTGGTATTATCGGCGCCGGGAAAGTGGGCATCGCTCTCGGGTATGTCCTGAAAACGAAAGGTTTTGACGTGGTTGCCGTCGCTTCAAGACGACACTCCTCACTCGTTGCGGCAAAGCCGTATATCGGTCCGGACTGTCTCTACACCCTCGATAACGACCAGGCGGTGCAGGCGGCCGAGGTCGTTGCCGTGACCACCCAGGATAGGGAAATAAGGAACGCTGCCGCGCAGATTGCCGCCGTTTCGGGAAGTCTCGAGGGGAAGCTGTTTTTTCACACAAGCGGCGCCCATGCCGCATCGGAGCTTTTCCCTTTGAATGAACGGGGCGCCCTCCTGGGCTCGCTCCACCCGCTTCAGACCTTTCCGGATATCGATGCGGGCATCAGGGATTTGCCCGGAACCTATATCTTTATTGAAGGCGAAGAGAGGGCGCTTCCCACCCTGAGAACGATCGCTTCGCGCATCGGCGCAGAAGTCGTGGCGATAGAGAGCAGCCAGAAAGTCTTTTACCATCTTTCGGCCGTATTTGTTTGCAACCTGCTTGCCGCCCTGTTCTATACCGGGGAAGGCGTTATGAAGCGCATCGGCATCGACCTGAAGCCCTTTTATCCGATCATCAGGGCGACGCTGGCGAACATCGAGGCTAAAGGGCCGCTCCTCTCGCTCACCGGTCCGGTGGTACGCGGGGACTCGGGCACCGTGGAGTCCCACCTGGAGGCCCTGCGGGACATGCCGCTCCACGAACGGATCTATCGGGAGTTGTCCCTGGCCGCGCTTGAAATGGCAGGCGAGAGAGGAACGCTGAGCGATGAGCAACTCTCGGCGCTCAGGCGACTCCTGGAGGGGGCCGAAGGATAGGTTTGCGAGGGATGGTTGACGTCGCCGGCAGACGGTGATGTAAGACATACATTGCGGACACGCCTATAGTGGTCTTACAATACGCAATTCAAGCACCGGCCCGAAACTTGTGGAGAGGTAAAACTACTCTTTGCCGTTCGAGAGATAGTTGGTGAGGCGAAGGTATTCGTCAAACTTACAGTCGGAAAAAGATGCCCCGACATCCGTCGTCTCGTCAGCATTCTCGACTCTTTCGGTTCGGCATCTCACTCCTACCGGGAGCCTTTCCCCGGGCAGGGGGAAGTGAACATCGAGGTGCACGCTGCCATCTTCCTGTGTCTCGACCTGAGCGCCCTTCGGGAGGGAAATCTTCAGGCCCCCGTAAGAGACGTCGAGAATCATGCCCGAAAAGAATTCCCGGGAGCCGGGCAGGAGCACAATGGCCGGAATGGTGACAGGCCGCCGGGGATGGCGACGTTTCTCTTCCCTGGGACGGGATTTTCTCTCTTCGGCATAGCGGGCAAGCGTTGTCTCGATCAATGCCGAGAGCGATTTCCCGTCTTCTTCGGCAAACGTGGACAAGAATTTCCTCAGGCCGCTATTGATGCGTATCGTTACCGTCGCATCTTTCTCCATAGTTTCCATCCCCCCTTGAAGCGTTCGAAGGTGCGCCCTAAACGGACTTCAAAAATAATTGGGCGCTGTAGTGATGACACAGTGTAAGACAAAAAAGAAAATAAGTCAAGCATTTGGCCGACGTCAGGAATGTATGGCGAAATGAATGGCGCCTTCAATGCGCCCGGATGCCCTTATTAAAGCATCAGGGAAGAAATGGAAGGTCGATGCGGATAGGGGAATTAGGTAAGATGCGTGATTTGTACAGGACCGCCCTTCCGGCGGTCCTGTACAAATCACGCAAAAGAACTCATCCGACGCCGAAAAAGTCTAGTCCTCGTAATTCCCTTTTGGACCCTTGTCGGATTTCAGGGTTTTCGCCCTTTCGATAATCTGCTCTTTGCTCCAGTGCGCCTGATCCTCGAGCATGCTTCCTTTCGGACCGAGATCGTACGAACCGGCCTTGAGAATTGCGTCAACGGCGAGTTGGTCCGTGTCGCCTGAGTTCAGAACTTCCATGATCATTCTGTAGGAGAACTCTTCGACCCTTTTCGTCATCCGTTCCCTGACGGTGGCCGGCTGCGCAAGCAGCTTGTTTTCGAAGGGCAGGTTCAGGTTTTTGTAATCCCCTTTCTTCCAGCCCTTGCTTTCCGCATACGCAACCATTTCGGCCCAGAGCTCTTCGGAGACGCCTTCGCCCTGGCGTTTGATGAAATTGCCGCTGCTGTCGAGCTGAGCGTTGCCGTAGTCGTTTACCTCCAACCCCCAGGAGATCATTTGCAGCGCCGTGGCGACGTTCGCCTTGGTAGTCGCTGTTTTCGTCGCAATTTGCCGCAGCCGTTCCGAACTGTTGCCTGAGGTGCCGTGCTGGGCGCCGCTTATTTTGTAGGGAGCGAGGGCGCGATGGATCTCGGAAGTCAGCTCCACCTGGATGCCCGCATCGCTTGCTTCAATGCCGTGGGTGGTGCCGTTGTTGAGGGCGATCCAATCGGGGAAGATTTTGTAGGCGTTCAATCCCTGGATCAGGAATTTCGCTTCAGGAACCGTGGAAAGTCCCTCTTTGCCCTTGATTTCGCCCACCTCAGTTTCGAGGCCCGCCCATTTTGGAATGAAAGCATTTAACTCAATATTGGCGAGCAGGTTCTGATCGTCAGGCAAATGAGAAGCGTCGACGGCGATGGACGTCAAGCCCGCGTCGAACATGGTCGGCACCTCCACCTTCGCCGCGGCGAGGTCTTTGTCGCTCTTGATGCCGTAATGGTCCGCATGAATGGCGACGGGGACCGTGATCCCCAACTCGTTGCAGAGCGCGTCCACGATGCGCGCGATGTTCCAGTAGCTCACCGCGCAGTATGCCTTCTGACCGCCTTCCGACTTGGCGATCTCGATAATGATGGCGGCCCTTGCTTTCTGGGCGGCCTTGAGGGCGCCGCGGATGGCGAAGTAGTTCCTTCCGTTGGCGGCGAGGGCAATAGCGTGGCCCTTGGCGACCATGGCCCGATCTACGGCTTTGCCGCTGACGATGAGCGCCCTGGAATTGGGAAAAAGCTCGCGGATGTTGGGGGGACGCAATTGAAGCGCTTTTTCGAAGTCTGCGGAATAGGACATGGCTCACTCTCCTTTTCGAAGAAAAGTTCTGCAATGCTGCCTGCTATGTTTCATTTTAGAGCAAAGCGCTCCGAGAAGCAAGAAGGAGCGCCTTGATTTAACCCGTAATTTCGTGTACAATAGTCACTCGCACGCCTTCCTTTAAGCAAAATGGATGGGAAAAATGGAACAGCAGAAAATACGGAATATTGCAATCATCGCTCACGTTGACCACGGCAAAACGACGCTCGTCGATCAACTGTTCAAGCAGAGCGGCCTTTTTCGGGAAAACCAGGTCGTCGAAGAGCGTCTCATGGACTCAATGGACCTTGAGAGAGAACGCGGCATTACCATCACCTCGAAGAACGGTTCTTTTTTCTATAAGGGCTATTTGATCAACATCATCGACACTCCGGGCCACGCCGATTTCGGCGGCCAGGTCGAAAGGGTGCTCAAAATGGCGGACGGCGCCTTGCTGCTCGTCGACGCAGCCGAAGGGCCGATGCCGCAGACCTATTTTGTCCTCAAGAAAGCCCTCGCTCTGGACCTGCCGGTCATTGTCGTCATAAACAAGATCGACAAACCCGCGGCCCGATGCGACTCCGTGGTTGATGAAGTATTCGATCTCTTCGTCAAGCTCGACGCGCCCGACCGCATACTCGACTTCCGGTCGATCTTTGCTTCCGCGAAGGAGGGCTACGCGACCCTGGACCACAGAGTCAGGTCCGGTTCCATGATGCCCCTCTTCGATATGATCATCGACGCGATTCCGGCGCCGCAAGGGAACGACAACGGGCCCCTCCAGATGCTCGTCAGCTCGCTCAACTACTCTCCCTTTTTGGGCAGGCTCGCCATCGGCAAGATCACTTCGGGCCGGATCAGCATCGACAAGGAAGTGGTCGTGGCAACGCCGGGGACGACTCCCCGGGCGGCGAGGATCACCAAGATCTACCGGTTCAAGGGCAGCGAGAAAACCGAGACGCCGGAGGCGGGCGTCGGCGAGATCGTTGCGGTGGCCGGTATGGAATCGATCACCATAGGCGAGACGCTCACGGACCCGCAAGACCCGAGACCGCTCGCCGGCATTACGGTGGACCCGCCGACGGTCTCCATGAAATTCGTCGCGAACGACTCGCCGTTCTACGGAAAAGAAGGCAGGTTTGTCACCTCCCGCCACCTGAGAGAGAGACTCTTCAAGGAGACCCTTTCGGATGTGGCCCTTGGCGTGGAGGAACTTGCCGATGCGCAGGGCTATAAGGTCTCGGGACGGGGAGAACTCCACCTCTCGATCCTTATCGAAAAGATGCGGCGGGAAGGCTACGAGTTCCAGGTGACGAGACCGCAGGTTATCTTCCGTGAGATTGACGGAAGGAAGCTGGAGCCCTACGAAGAGCTGATCATCGACGTGGATGAGAATTTCATGGGCAAGGTCATCGAGAATCTGGGCGGCAGGCGCGGAACGCTCCTGGAGATGACCCAGAAGAACGGCATGGCCCGGCTCAAGTACAAAATCCCGACCAGGGGCCTCCTCGGTTTCCGGTCGGAATTCCTCACCGACACCCGCGGCATGGGCGTCATGAACTATGTCTTCCTCGAATTCGGCGAATACGCCGGCGAGATCAAGAACAGAACGAAGGGCGTGCTCGTCGCCATGAATGAGTGCATCACCGTTGCTTACGCGCTCTTTAACCTTCAGGATCGGGGACGCCTCTTTTTGGGCCCCGGAGAAAAGGTCTACGAGGGGCAGATTATCGGGGAGCATTCGCGCGACTCGGACCTCGTGGTTAATCCGGCAAAAGGGAAAAAGCTGACCAACATGCGGGCCTCGGGCTCCGACGACGCGGTTATCCTGACGCCGCCCATAAGGATGAGCCTCGAGGAGTGCATCTCGTACATCAATGATGACGAATTGGTGGAGATCACCCCGCTCTCCATAAGGCTCCGGAAACAGATCCTCGCGGACCTGGAACGGCGAAGAGCGAAGTCGGCGGCCTAGGCCGAAAACGATTGGGGGGATACCCCTCCGAAGGCCGAACGGCGAGAGGAGTGTCCCCCTTCAAAGTTTACCAGGGGGTAGTCTATGAAAAAGCCGCTTGATGAGGACGTGAACGGAGAGATCGTGGCGCGTGCCAGAGAAGAATCGGTGCCGAAGCTGGTGGATTTCGTTGCCGCCCATGCCGACGAGATGCTCTTCGACGAAAAAAGGATCGGAGAGATTCGCCTTGCCCTCGAAGAGGCCCTCGGCAATATTATTCGCTTTTCCTGCACCAAAGGCAGCGAGGAGATCAGGATCACCGTGCGCGATCACGAGATGGGCGCAATCATACTGAATATCATCGATAATGGAACGCCCTTCAACATGCTCGTGATGAGCGCCTTCCCGGAAATGCTGGAAGTGGACGTTTCCCGGGCGCCTTCGACGAACAAGATGAAGCGGTTCATCAGGGACGTCGAGTATAGAAGAGACGGGTCGGAGGGAAAGAACATCCTCGCCTGGGTAGTCTCCCGATAGCGCTTTTGCAATCATCGGCGCTCAGCGCTTCCTTTACCGAACCGGCTGTTCTGTCGGAGGCGCGCCATTGTTTGCGCCCCTTTCGCATTCCCTTGCATCCAACGCTTTCAAGTGGTAAGACTAGTGGGAAAGTGAGGCGACGACATGCTTTCGAGACCGCGCTATGAGGTCAGTGGCGAAATCGAGCGTTTCGACGAAAGGGACAACATCCAGGCGCGCATGCATTTGCAGCCGGCCTCGGAAGACTTCATCGGCTTCTACAAGCGCCGGCCCGAATGGGAGACCGGCGACAACGAGATTCGGGCCGTCGCCGACTATGCCGGCAACGCGCTCGATCATTCTTTCTTTCTCCAGGAAATAACGACGGTCATGAGGGGCGGCGCCGAGGACCTGGTAGACGGTCTTCTGGCGCCGGTTAAAGTCCCTATATCCGCTGAAAGGGCGACGGAGAAGGTGAAGGGGTTTGCCCATTTTCTCGGCGCGGACCTCGTGCGCGTCGGTCCCCTGAACCCTGCCTTTGTCTATACGAATATCGGAAAGACCCAGGGCGATCCGATGAGGATCTACGGCGCCCCGATCGGGCTGACGCACCAGCGCGCCATCACCATCGCACTAGGCCTCGATCCGCTTCTCATGAAGTGCGGCCCCGTTCTCCCCATGGCCATTGAAGTCATGAAGGTCTATAACAAGCTCGCCATGACGGCGAAAGTGCTGGCGGGTTATATCCGTTCGCTCGGCTATCCCGCGCGGGCCCACATAGTGAGCAACTACCAGGTTCTCTGCGTGCCCATCGCCATCGACGCCGGCATGGGCGAGTTGGGCCGTCACGGCGTGATGCTGACGAAGGAACTGGGGAGCGCTCTCAAGATGGCAACGGTCACGACCGACCTCCCCCTGGTCTTCGATCCTCCCGTCGATATCGGCGCCGATGAATTCTGCAGGGACTGCAAGATTTGTGCGGTAAGCTGCCCAAGCGGCGCCATCCCCTTCGGCGACAAGAAAGTCGTTCGCGGAGTGAGGAAATGGGCCATAAACTCGCAGGCTTGTTTCAGAATCTGGAAGGAAACGGGAACCGATTGCGGCGTTTGTCTCGCCTCCTGCCCCTGGACAAAGCCGCGAACGACGTTTCACCGCCTGGCCGTCTCGCTGGCGACGCGGAAAGGGAAAACGGGCTGGTGGATGAGCCGGGCCGAAAAGCTTCTCTACGGGAAGTTCAAACCGCGCAAAGAACCTTCGTACTTTGAGACGCCGGAGCCCGTCTGGAGGAAGTACAAACCCTTCCGATAGACCTAACTTTCCTGCCCCTGCTGTATCTTCGCATGCCCGGCCAGAGCCCCTCCAGGGGCATGTTCCCTTCCAAGCGCCTGCGCCTCACAAAGCAACCCAAGCCAAGTCTCCGGCCTTTTCTTCCCTCTTCCCTCTGCTGCTCCCAATCCGACCGGCCAGTCCCTCCGGGGGGACATCCCCTTCCAAGCGCTCCGCTTCACTATCGCGACCCGAGCGAAATAGCACGGTGAAAACTCTTAAGACGCGGCCTATCCGAGAGCCGCCTTAAGAGGGCGGCTCTATGACGAAGGCGCGCGTCTTTGCCCCCTTAGCGGGGGACGTTTTCACCCCATTGTTCCGCGGGTCGCTTCGTTCTCGCGAGGCGCTTTCCAGGGAATATCCCCCCTCCGGGCCTGACCTATGTGGGAACAAAACAGCCCAAGGCATTACTCGTGGCTATGATTAACGTATGTGGTGGGAGAGGACAGGGCGAAGACGGGCCGAAAACGTAGCTTGTCCCTTTTTTTGCCGGGGATCAGAGTTATTTGCCTGTTTATGGCCGTCCCCACGGCTGCCCTATCGGACATCGGAATCAGCTCTTGTGGCTCCGACAGCGGGCGGAGACATCATCCTAATGATGTGGGGAAAGGAAAATCCTGATGGATACAGCTAACAAAGTCACGCCCGGCATGCATCCGAATTTCTCTATTGGCAGCTATGCCCAGTCCTAAGTATGCACAGTCAGCTAAAGGTCCATTGCAGCATCATGGCCGGCCGTCACAGCCTCCATGATCTTCCGCGGTTTTTCGCAGTCCCCGATGAAATAGAACTCCGGCGCCGCGCCGCGAAGCCGGTCGACGACATGCGTCAAGGCCCTTTGGCCTACGGCGCACACAATAGTATCCGCCTCGTAGAGCACTTCCTTGCCTTCGGCGTTCGTGCAAAGCAGGCCTCCCGCCTCGACCGCCTTGCCTTTGGTGTTCGTCATCATCTTTACCCTGCGGTTGCGAAATTCTGCCGCCAGGGCCATCTTGATGAACTGGTTCGCATCCCGCGCATAATCGCCGAGCATTTCAATGACGGTCACGTCTTTCCCCTGCATCGCCAGGTAAACTGCTTCTTCGCATCCAACCAAACCTCCTCCCAGGATGACGACTTTTTCCCCTATCTCGACGCCGGGCTTGCGGACATCATCGGCCATGATCACGTTCTTGCCTCTAATGCCCGGTATGTTTGGAACAATCGATTCCGCCCCCACCGCCGCGATCAACGCATCGGGATGCTGGGAAGCAACGAATTCCTGGGTCACCTCCGTGTTGAGCAAAACCACCGCGCCTGAGGCATTTACCATATATTCGAGGTGTTTTCTCAACTCGACTACATCTTGCTTGAACGGGACATTTTCGACGGACTTAAGCTGGCCGCCCAGAGAAGAGCTCTTTTCGCACAGGATTGCCTGGTGTCCACGTTCAGAGGCGGTAATCGCCGCCTGCATGCCGCCGGGTCCGCCTCCGGCGATGAGCACCTTCTTCCGTTTTGCCGGAGGAGGCGCCATAAACTTGTTTTCATACTCTCTGCCTACCTTTGGGCTGACGGCGCATTTATACGTACGGCCGCCTGCTGACAAATCACTCACCATGCAGGTCAGGCAACGGATGCACGGCCTTATCTCTTCCGCTCTGCCGGCAGCGGCCTTCTTTGGCAGCTCATGGTCGGCTATCAGCGCCCTCGCCATGGCCACAACGTCTGCCTGGCCGGAGGCAATAATCCTTTCCATCTCTTCCGGGTCCGAGATGCCTCCCACGGTTGCCACCGGCGTTTTCACTGTCTTCTTGACTGCCGCCGCCAAATACACGTTGCAGCCGTGTTCCAGGAAATATGTGGGGTGGATTCTCACGAACAACTCCCTGGGGGGAACATAGTGATAAGCCGCTGAAACATGTATCAGGTCGACCTTGCCGTCGATCAGCTTGGCAAACTCTATACCCTCTTCCAGCGTATATCCGCCCTCCCTGAACTCATCGCCGCTCATACGGTATTCGATGGGGAAACCCGGACCGACCGCTTTCCGCACGCTATCGATGATCATGAGAGGAACACGCGCCCGATTCTCCAGACTGCCGCCGTACTTGTCTTTTCTCCTATTATCCAAAGGGGAAAGGAACTGGTGCTGCAGCCAGCCGTGGCCGCCGTGGAGGGTCAGCATCTCGAAGCCGACGCTTTTCAGTTTGGCAGCCGCCATGCCGAAAGCATCCACTATCTCCAGTATCATCTCTTCCGGCATTTCCAGTATCTCGCGCCCCTCCGGAGACATCTCGGGGCTTGGTCCATACGCGACGCAAGGGTCTGAAGCGTTCACGCCGACGCCGCCGAACTTGCCGGCATGCTGAAGCTCGATGGAAGGGACCGCTCCGTGACGTTTTATGGCGCGGGCGGCTCTCCCCAGGGAGGGGAACATCAGCGGATCATCGAGCGATACAACATAGACGCGGGGGCTGCGGCTTACACCCGTTTTCGTGTGAACAACGGATTCCCCTAGCGTTACTGCCGCCGCTCCGCCTGCCGCAATCGCCTCGAAGAAAGCGACGGTGTCGGCGGTGAAGTGTCCCTCGCGCGTCACATCGCGGGCGCCCATCGGCGCTTGGATGATCCTGTTTCTCAAAGTAACGTCGCCCAGTTTGATCGGACTGAATAAATTCGGATATTCATTCACTTTTGAGCCTGCCTTCTTTTGATGTCAATTTACTCAACGTGCGTCCAAAAGCTGAGTTCAGATTATTTCATCGCCTATTGACGCCGGTTACGCAAGAGACTTCTCGGCGACCTGTCAGGGATGCCCACACGCAGGAGCGAGAACCGGCAAGACGCATAGTATATTGCACGCGATCCACCACACAGGGCGCTTGGCGCCCAAGGCTAATAGGCCGTCTCCGTACCATGTCTTCTCCTTAGCTCTTCCCGAATTCCAAAACGAATCGGGCAATGATCCATTTCGGCGCGAGTTCATATTACTACGAAAGGACGTGTTTTGAAAGAGTCTCGAGGCGCTCCCCAGACTGCTTCCTGTAGTGGAGTATTTAGAGATTCCTCTTGCGGTACTTCGATATAGAATAACCGAAGGGAACGTTGAATAACCGAAGGGGACGTTGTTATTTTGTCGCTT
Source organism: uncultured delta proteobacterium (assembly GCA_963816715.1). Lineage (GTDB taxonomy): Bacteria > Desulfobacterota > Syntrophorhabdia > Syntrophorhabdales > WCHB1-27 > BOG-1155. The sequence goes on along the minus strand of CAWFMJ010000027.1, from coordinate 223,866 downwards.
AACGTTATCACCCGTACTCGTTCTCCGAAGGCGCGTTTTCGCTCCCTTCGCTCACCAAGCCGACCGCTTTGCTCCCACTTTATCACTCGTATTCAGGCAATGCAAGAGAATGTTGAACATTATCGAGTACAGTCAACTATATTTATTTCCCCCTCTCCATTTCAAAGTACCTTTCGTTGCCGAGCATCGTGAACATCACCCGAACGAGCTTGTGGGCAGTGGCGAGGACCGCCATCTTGTAGATGAGGCCTTCCTTTCTTCTTTTGAGGAAGTAGGCCCGAAAGAGGTCGTTGGCGATGATGACCCTCACCGCCATGACCCATATCACTCTCCGCAGATGCGCGTTCCCCCGCTTCGAGATCTTGCTCTTCCCCTTGTACTTGCCTGATTCGTAGGTCGTCGGGTCAAGCCCCGCCGCGGCAATCAGCTTTTTGTCGTTCTCGAAGGCGCCGATATCGCCGCCCATTTCGATGAGAAAGCTGAGGGCTGTCTTCTCTCCGATGCCTTTCATGGACATCAATATCTCCATGCCCTTCTTTATCTTCTCGTCGACCAGGCGACGCATGAGTCGTGTTGCCTCTTCCACCTGTTCTTCGAGATGAAGGAGAAGAGAGGCCTCCTGTTTCAAGACCAGTTCCTTTGCCGGGCTCGCCACTCCCACCGATGCTGCTGCTGCATCCACAAGGGCCTGGACCGACGCGGCCGGTTTTCTTCCTCTAGAGCGCCCGGTGCTGATTTCCGTGACAGCGTCAACCCCTGCATTTTGTAAGGCACGCGCCGAAGGGAACTGCGCAAGAATGCGAAGGGTAGTCTTGGTGAAGACGCCGGTGACGGTCTCCAACTCCGGGAACGTGACGGATAGTATCCGCTTCATATCATTCTTCAAAGACGTCATCTCGTCGATAAGCGTTTCCCGTCTTCGGGATAGCTCCTTGAGCTCGGTAAGGTGAGGCGACTCAACCCTCCCCACGGCAGACTCCCTCTTGAGGAACAGGAACTGAGCGATCGTGAAGGCGTCCTTTCTGTCCGTCTTTGTTTTTCGTAAGGACAACTTCGCGAAGTTGGCGATAAGCAACGGATTAATGAGGGCGACGCGGTAGCCTTTTCCCATGAGGTACGAAAGCAGGGCTATGTGATAGCTGGCTGTTGATTCCATGCCAAGAAGCACACACGCGGCGTCGGGTGGCGGCAACTGGAGAATCAGCTTGTTAAACCCTTCTCTGTTCATTGAACAGGAGAGGGAGAACATCTTCTTCCCCTCATCCCCGACGCCGCATGTATCGAACTTCTCTTTCGACACATCGATCCCGACAAAGAGCGCCATTCACACACCTCCAGAAAGGTAGCAGAAAAGCAGGGACCGCCTCCAGGCCAATCCTCCTCGGTCACGAGGGCTCAAAGGCCCAATCAACTTATCATGGCTCCAAGAGGCAGGGGACAGACTGAAATGAGGGTTCGATGACCCGGGAAGCTACAAGTCCCCCTGCCTTCCTTGGGGCTAATCTTACTGCTTCTCACATCTTACTTATACATGAATTGATGGTAGGAGGAACCTATACGTACCGTATCCTACTTTCTCTTCTGATGTTGTGTGGTTATGCTCCATTTTCAAGTATCCCTTTCATAGAAAGTGTTCGGGAAGAGGGTAACATTTGCGGGAAAGTTCTTTTTTCTGCCCTTTGTCACTCCCGGTTGTCATCCCTGGTTGTCACTTTGACAAGAAGCGAGAAATGGAGGAGAATTCAACGAGACCGGGCTCGGCCCGGTCGGTTGAGGCCGGATTCACCGCCTCAACCGGTTCTTTGACAATTGAGTAGCAACAGCCGCATTGGCGCCCGCTTTTCAAGCGGCCCCCGGCCGCACCTCCGGGAACGCGAGCTTTTGGATTCGCGGCCGGAGGGAATTTTGATGGATTTCGCCGTGATCAAGGCATCGAGAGCCGGAGCGTACGCTCGTACGTGAGGATTGGCGATGCCGATGAGACAGGCGAAAGACGCGAATTAGCCCGGCCGGCGCCCCCTCCCCCCAACCGTCCACTTTTGTCCGCCCCCTTTCTTAATTCCGTTGATAGAGAACGAAATGGGCGGTGACTGGGGTGTCCACGGAGAGCGCATAAAAGTCTATGGAAGTCCACAAAAGTCCACGCTCCGGTGAGCGCAGAAAACCCGAAGGGGAGGGCTGAAGTTGCTCAGGACAGTCGGCATGACGGCTTACGCGAATGAAGAGAATGGGAGGTTTGGATGACGAAGGCTGTCTAAACTGAAATTGCTTTTCCTCGCACAACAAGGTATGCTATCCCCTTATTACTAAGAAAAGGGTTCTTCGGTGAGCGTCTTTCGCTCGCCGAGCCTGAACTTTCAGGGCGCTATCATGAATGAGATTCTTAAATCGAACAAACTGAACAACGTCTGCTACGAGATCCGCGGCCCTCTGCTGAAGGAAGCGAAGAGGCTCGAAGAAGAAGGCCACACGATTCTGAAGCTGAACAGCGGCAATCCGCCCGCTTTTGGCATTATGTCGCCGGACGAGATCATCCGCGACCTGATACTCAATATCAGGTCTGCTCAAGGCTACGGCGATTCGAAGGGCATTTTTGCCGGCCGTAAGGCAATCATGCAGCGGTGCCAACTGAAAGGCATCGAAAATGTCGAGATCGAAGACATTTACGTCGGCAACGGCGTGAGCGAGATGATCATGATGGCCATGCAGGGGCTCTTGAACGACGGCGACGAAATGCTCGTGCCGGCGCCGGACTACCCCCTCTGGACCGCTGCGGTGAACCTTGCGGGCGGGAAGGCCGTCCACTACCGGTGTGACGAAGAGTCTGACTGGAACCCCGATCTGAAAGACATGGAGTCGAAGATTACTCTGAAGACCAGAGGGATTGTGGTCATCAACCCGAACAACCCGACAGGCGCTGTCTATTCGGAAGAGGTCCTGTTGAAGATCGTGGAGCTCGCCGAGCAGCGCTCGCTGATCCTCTTTTCGGACGAGATCTACGATCAGATCATCTACGATGGGAACCGGCACGTTCCCCTTGCTTCGCTTTCGAAGAAGGTCCTCTTCGCGACGTTCAACGGGCTGTCAAAATCGCATCGCATTCCCGGTATGCGCGTCGGGTGGATGGTAGTGAGCGGAAAAAAATCGATCGCCGCGGATTACATGATCGAGGGTCTCGACGTCCTCTCCAACATGCGGATGTGCGGCAACATGGTAGGACAGCTCGCGATACCGACGGCGGTGAACGGTTTTCAGAGCGTGAACCCGCTGATTGCTCCAGGCGGGAGATTGTATGAGCAGAGAAACGCTGCATATGAGGCCTTCAGCGCGGTCCCCGGCATCACGTGCATGAAGCCCAAGGGCGCGCTCTACCTTTTTCCGAAAGTAGACGTAAAGAGATATTCGATCACCGACGATCAGAAGTTCCTTCTCGACTTCCTCCTGGAGAAGCACGTGCTGCTTGTGCAGGGGACAGGGTTCAATTGGCCCGATCCGGACCATTTTCGCCTGGTATTCCTGCCTTCCGTGGAGGAGATAAAGGCCGTGGCCGATCGCATGGCCGACTTTCTCCGCACCTATTCACAAGGAAAGGTTTCTTCCCTGTCTTAACCTTCTCTTCGTGGTTGCCGGCCCGGCTTCATGCGCCTATGCCCCGATGCGATGTTTGATGAAATCGCCCCTGCGATACTCGTCAAAGGCTGTCTCTAACTCCTTCTGCGTGTTCATGACAATCGGTCCGTACCACGCAACGGGTTCGCCTATCGGTTTGCCTGAAATGAGGAGAAAACGGACCCCCTTGTCGCCTGCCGAGATGAGGCTGTTGTTGCCTATGGAGGCCTTCCGCTCCATATCGAAGTAGTTCGCTCCCATCGCCTCGTAAGCGAAAGGGTCATTCTCGTGGGCGAAACAGCCCTCTCCACCGATAACATAGGCAAAAACAGTGTGGCCCGGCGTCGTTGCATGGGCGAAGTCTGCGTGAGGAGGCACGGTCACGTCCAAGTATTCCGGGCCGGTGACGATATCACGCACGGGCCCTTTCATGCCGTTGATTTCTCCGCACACGACCTTGATCTTCACACCTTTTGCGACGGAGACTTCGGGTATCTCGTCGTGCGTCAGTCCCCGGTAGCGGGGGTTCATCATCTTGCGGGACGCAGGAAGGTTTGCCCAGAGCTGGAAGCCCTCCATGCGACCCGACCCGTCGCCCTTCGGCATTTCCTGGTGAATAATGCCGCTACCCGACGTCATCCATTGCACGTCGCCGTCGCCGATGACGCCTTCATTCCCCATGCTGTCCCCGTGCTCCACTCTGCCGCGCAGCACGTAGGTGATTGTTTCGATGCCTCGGTGAGGATGCCACGGAAAGCCTTTGAGGTAGCGGCTCGGGTCGTCGGGGCGAAAGTCGTCGAGGAGCAGGAAGGGGTCGAATTCGGGAATTTCGCTGCCCCCGAAAGCCCTTCTCAGGTGAACGCCGGCCCCCTCGATAGTCGGTTTGCTTTTCATTACCTTCCTGATTTTCCTCTGGCTCGCCATCTGTCCCTCCTGCAAGCCTATCGATGGCCCCTCGCGCTTGCCCGGCGGCGCCGGGCCCGTTGCGCCTTCGGCCTGTTTTCAGGCTTTCAGTCGGGAGTATAAGACGCGCTATCATACTCGGCCAAGGGAGGCTGCCGACCGAACCGGACGAGAGTGCGTTCCCGGCAACGAAGGAAGTCGTACCGTTCCGGCTCGATTTTTGGTAACATTACAGGGCTGGGAGGCTTAAGGGAAAGATGATCAAACGCGTGGGAGCATTCGACACAGTCCCGGAAGGGGATCTGCACAGAAGAATCGAGGGACTGAAAAGGGCCATGGCGGAAGCCGGGATCGATTTTGCGGTAATCCTGGAGAACGTGGACAGGTACTATTTCACGGGCACCATGCAGTCGGGCATGCTCGTCGTGCCGCTCGAGGACGATCCTGTCCTCTTTATCACGAAAGGCGCCGAAAGGGCCCGGGCGGAGACGACCCTGGCTCTGGCGCCCGTGCGGAACGACAAGGAGATCGCCGCGATCCTCAGCAGCAGGGGCATCTCGAAGGGCGCCGCAGGTTTCGAGCTCGACGTGGTCCCGGTATCTCTGTTCGAGAGGCTCAAACGCCTGATCCATTTTGAGCGGCATGTGGACATAACGCCTGCAATCAAGGAGCTGAGGGCGGTGAAAAGCCCCTTCGAGCTGAAACAGATCGGGAAGTCGGGGGCCATAATGTCCCGTGTGTTCGCGATGGCGAAAGAGGTGGTCCGGGAGGGCGTCACGGAAATCGAGATCGACGCTGCCCTCGTCGCAGAAGGCAGGAGGCTCGGCCACCAGGGATATCTGCGCATGCGAGGGCTCAACCAGGAAATGACGACCATAACGGTTCAGTCGGGATATACGGGAACGATCCCCACATTCTGCGACGGACCGATTACCGGATCGGGCATAACGCCGGGCATGCCCCACGGTTCCTCATTCAAGAAAGTAGAGCGGGGGATCCCGGTGACGATCGATTATGGCGGCGGGTACAACGGCTACACGACGGACGAGACGAGGGTGTTCGCAGCAGGCAACCTGCAGGAACGCTTCAAGAAGCCCTACGAGATTGCACGCACCATTATAGAGGAGACGGCAGCTTTTGCGAGGGAGGGCGTGAACTGCACCGAGATATTTTTGCGGGCGGAGGCAGTCGTGAAAAAGGCGGGCCTTCTCGATCATTTCCAGGGATACGGGGATGGACGGGTCCAGTTCGTCGGCCATGGACTGGGCCTCGAGATCAACGAACTGCCCGTCATCACAGCGCGGCACAGCCGGACGCTCAAGGAAGGCATGGTGTTCGCCCTGGAGCCGAAGTTCGTTTTGCCTCCTCACGGGGCAATAGGCATCGAGGTGGACTTCATCGTGAAGCGGGATTGCCTTGAGAGGGTCACCGGAGATTCCCTCGATATCGTTTATGTGTAGGGCCCGTAGGTTTCAGCGGACTCAGGTCTTGATTTTCCCATCCAGTGCCCGGCGCACTATTTCTGCAATTGCCCGCTTGTCGACGGGCTTCATAGCGAATTCGCTGATGCCTGCGGATCGTGCTTTTTCCGGAGACACCGTTTCGCTGTGACCGGTGATAAGGACGACCGGCAGGTCTGCTCTCGCCGTCAGCATCTTTTGGGCGAGGTCGATTCCGGTAAGGTCGGGCATGGTCTGGTCCGTGATAACGAGATCGAAAGCGTTCCGGTCGTTTTCAAACAGACGCCACGCCTCGGCGCCGCTGAAGGCGGCCGTGACGCGATACCCGAGCCTTTCGAGCGTCAGCGATGTCGCCCGGACAAGCTCCGGCTCGTCGTCGGCGAGGAGTATGCGCTCGGTTCCGCGAGGGGGGAGCGCGGTCTCTTCGTGTTTTTCCTGGGGCCTCACGTCGGCGTAAGGCAGGAAGACGCGAAAGGTTGAGCCTCTCCCCGGCGCGCTCTCTACGGTCACCGTTCCGCCGTGACTCCTTGCCACCCCGTAGACCACGGCCAATCCCATGCCGGTTCCCTGGCCCACCTCCTTGGTGGTAAAGAAAGGATCGAATATCCTGCCCAGGACGTCTTCGGTCATGCCCACGCCGGTATCCTTCACGGTAAGTTTCACCCAGGTCCCCGGCCGCATCTCCGCGTCAGGCAAGGCTTCCTCTTTCACCGTAACGGCGCCGACGCCTATCGTGAGGACGCCGCCACGCTCGCGCATGGCATAGGCGGCGTTGGTGGCGAGATTGAGGAGCACCTGTTGAATCTGGGACGGGTCGGCAACGACGGTGTCCTTTCTTGTTCTTATCCTGAGGTCCATGTGTATGGTGGTCGGGAGGCTGCCGCGCAGGAACTTGAACGTCTCCTTGACGAGAGGGATCAGGTTGACGCCATTCTTCCCGGCGTCGCTCTTTCTGCTGAAGGTGAGGATTTGTTTGATCAGGTCCCGGGCCCTCTTCGATGCCTTCACGATTTGTTCGATATTTCCCAATACGCCGGGATTTTCGCCGAGGTCGTCGAGCGCGAGCTCCGCATTCCCGATGATGACGGCCAGGACGTTGTTGAAATCGTGCGCGATGCCGCCGGCGAGCGTGCCGATGGCCTCCATTTTTTGAGATTGGCGCATCTGCTCCTGGGTGCGCGTGCGCTCGGTGGTGTCTCTGAGGTACGCCAGGGCGGCAGGTTCTCCCCGATAGACTATCCTGGCCGACGAAGCCTCTATATTGATCAGGGTCCCGTCTCTGCGCAGGCCTCTGAACTCGTATCGGGAAGGGACGTTCTCGCCTCGCTGCCTTTCCCGGTTTATTCTGGCGACCGTTTCACGATCGTCAGGGTGGATCGTGACGTAGACATCTGCCCCGAGGATCTCCTCGGGGTCGTCGTAGCCGAACATGGCGAGGAATCTCGGGTTCACGTAAACATACCGTTCCCCTTTGACGATCGTGACTCCGTCGTTCGAGTTTTCGATAGCCGTCCGGTAACGCTCCTCCGACTCGAAAAGCGCAGCCGCCGTCTGACTGCGCTCGGTGATATCCTGGTTTGCGCCGTAGTGCGTGATAACGTTGCCGGCCACGTCCTTGTCCGCCCGAACGCGCGCGAGGACGTTGCGCACCATTCCGTCTCTCCGGATGATGCGGTGCTCGAAATCGTGAACGAAGTTGCGTTCCCGGCTTGCCATGCGTCTTTCCCGGGCCCGGTCGAAAAGCGGGACGTCGTCGGGATGCACGAATCTTTTTGCATACTCCGCCGGCAACATCCGGTAGCCGCCTTCCCGTTCGGCGCTTGTCCCATAGAAGGCGTAGAAGGCGTCATTGAAAATGAAGTCCCCTGTCTTGAGATCGACCTCCCAGTGAACGATGCGGGCGAGATCCATTGTCTCTAGCAGCTTGGCCTGGCTGATCAAGAGTCTCTCCTCCGCCCTCTTACGCTCCGTGACATCCCGCCACACGGTATGGAAGACCTTTCTTCCCTTGGAACGGACCAGAGCGAGGGAAACGTCCATCCACCGCTCTTCGCCATCAAAGGTCCGGAGAAGCCAATCGAAGTGGTCGGCGCCTTTCTTCAGCGTATCTTCCAATATTTCAGCCGCCTTCTCCGATGAGAGGCGGCCATCGGGTTGATATTCCGGGGATATGTCCCAGGGCAGCAGCCCGATCAACTGGCTCCTGCTGCAGCTCATGCACTTCAAAGCGGCCTGATTGCAGTCGATGAAGCCCTTTTCGTCGAGAAGGAGTATAGGGTCCGTCGACCTTTCAAAAAGGAGTCTGAACCTTTCCTCGCTTGGAAGCGCAGGCTTCCCGGCGCCTTGACCCGTGACCGAAGCGGCGTTGTCGGCACTTTGCGGCAATTTGTGGATTGGCATGAGAAGAGTGTAGCAAACCGTTGTCAGGGCGTAAAGGGGGGTCCTGCCGATTTGACGAAAGCGCTCCCTATTCGCGGGACTGACCCTGATTTAATACCTGTTCCGACCACTCCACCGATTTCCGGTGGGAGTTATCGAGGGAGCTTCTGTAGAGCAATTCGTAGCCGAACAGCTTTTGCCCGGCATCGAATATGGGCTGGCAGGTCCGTTCGTTTTTGTTTCACAAGCGCACGGGCATTGCATAAAGAGTTTCATGTCTTTTGCTCGTTCCTTCACGCTTGGCAAGAGGGCCGTCGAGTTCTGTTGCCACCCGATTTCTTCCGGCTTTCTTGGCGCAGTAGAGGGCCTGATCGGCCCGGGATAGAAACTGCTCCGTCGGCTCTCCCGGCCGATAGGACGCGACGCCCAGCGAGACGGTCAGCATCCCCAGCTTCTTCGAAGTTTTCACGGCCCGGAGCGACGTGCCGGCAAAGAAGCTCCTGATGCTTTCGGCAACGACCTCCGCCCCGTTCAACGGGGTGTTCGGGAGGAGCACGGCAAATTCCTCTCCGCCGAACCGGCCCACGAAATCGGCGCCTCTCACGAGGTTTTTGATGCTCCGGGCGACGAACTTGAGCACCTGATCGCCGAGAAGGTGACCGTGCTCGTCATTGAAAGTCTTGAAACGGTCTATGTCGATAAAGAGGAGACAGAGACCTTTGCCGAAGAACGCGGCGTCTCCGGCCCAGTTGGCGAGAGTCTCCTGGAAGGCTTTCCGGTTGGAAACACCCGTGAGGAAATCGTGAAATACTTCAGCCTTGACCTGCTCGAATTCCTTCTTGAGCGCATCCAACGTCTCGGTCGTCTCTCTCAACTTATGTTGAACGGCTTTTCCGAATTTCCCGAGGGCCTTTGTTTTGTTTATGATCGCCGCGATAATGCTCTTCACGTCGGCGACCGAAGCGTCTTCGGGCAGAGTGCCGACCAGACCGGAAACAAACGATTCGTACTCCCCTGTCTGGCCCGTGAGTTCCGTGACCTGGTGGAGAACGGTCAAGAGTATCTGCCGGAGGTCCTCCTCTATCTTTCTCAGTCCGTCTTTGTCGGTCTCCGCGCAAAATTGCCGGTAGAGCTCCGCGTTTCTTTCCTCGGAAAAGGCCCCGTCTTTCTCGATGATTGTATCGAGGGCCTTGCGGAGCTCGCTGTCGACGCCCGAGACATACCGATACCACACGGTATAGTTCTTCGGCGTCATCGGCACGCAGTGCCTGGACATGAGCGGGAGAGCGAGCCTGACATAAGCCTGAACGTCGTCGTCTGATTCTCTCAGATCCATGTGCTTCCTCCTCCCTCTATGGCTTGAAGTCCCGAAACGGTTGTTTCCGGTTTTGTTGGCAGTTCCAACAGCGCGTTGGCTGCTCGAACCCGGCCAGGACGACGATTGCCGTCAGCGATACGATGACGCCAAACGCAAGCAGCGAGCCCGCGACCGATTTTTACATCCCTGAATAGCTTCATATTGATCTCGTTTCGCGGCTGCCTATTTTAGTGACCAACATGATGCGGATCGGTGTGCCGCCCCTAATATTATCGTCGTGATATCACTACACTTTACCTAGGAGTATTTCTAGCAAGTGAGTTACATAAAGGCGCCGTGGAAGTTACATTCAGATAGCGTCGGCGTTCCTATGCAGTGGCGGGAAAGTTTCAGATGGTTTGCTTGAAGCCCCATTTTCGGCGATGCCGAAAAACCGCTGCTGAGACATCAACCTTGACGAAAGGCCGGTTTGGCGCAGAGGGTTGTCGGGTAAGACTCTTCCGTTGTCGTTACTGACGACATGGGCAGACCATAATCGCTATTTTTCGAATAGCGGGTGCTTGGTCAGGCGGGATCGAGGCCCGGGCTAACAGCGGAAACGCTCCGGACCGAAACGCCCGCCCGTTGGGCCTACACTTCGAATTGCCCCGCTGCATGTTGCAACCTCTCGCCCAGCCCCGACAGTTCCTTCGACGCCGCAAGCACTTCATTTGACGACTTGGATGTGTCGCCCGATATCCCGGAAATCGATTCTATGTCCTTGTTGATCTCTTCGGACGTTGCCGACATCTCTTCTATGGCCGTGGCGATCTGCTGCACCATCTGTTGCAGGTCCTCAACGGTCGTTACGATGTTGCCCAGCTCTTCTCCCGCTTTGCTCGACAGGTCCACGCCGCGGTCGACTTTGGCGCTCACCCGGTCGATCGATGAAACGGCGCTCGTCACCTTGCCCTGGATCTCGAGGATGATGCCGCTTACCTCGGATGTAGCGCTCGTCGTTCGTTCCGCCAGTTTCCGCACCTCGTCGGCCACCACGGCAAAGCCTCTTCCGTGCTCGCCGGCGCGGGCCGCCTCTATGGCCGCGTTCAGGGCAAGGAGATTTGTCTGATCGGCGATCTCGTTGATGATGGCGATGATGTCGCCGATCTTTTGAGAAAGCTCCGCCAGAGAGGTGATGTGGCGCGTCGACTCGCTCACTGTAGCCGCGATCTCTCTCACTTCTCTCACCGCTTCGCCTACGGTCTCGCCTCCGCTTTTTGCCGTGGACGACGCTGCTGCGGCAGATAAGGCAATACTGGCGGCACTGCGGGCGATGTCTTCCACTGTCTGGGACATCTCTTCCGAAGCGGCGGCCACCTGGCGGGACTTCTCGGCCTGCTCATTTGCCCCTTGCGAGAGTTGCCCGGCGCTCCCGGTGAGCTGGGCGCCCGCGGCGGCGACGCTGTTTGACGCTTTCTTCACATCTCCTATGAGTTCTCTCCATTTTTCCACAAAAACCCTGATGGCTGTCGCCTCTTCGCCGAACTCGTCCTTGCGGTCCACGACAACGTTAAAATTGAGCTTGCCCTGGGCGAGCATTCGGGCAACGGCGACGCCGCGACCGATTTGCGTGACGATGCCGGAAGAGAGTCTGGCTGTCATGATTATGGCAAGAGCAACCGAGAGAAGGCCCATTACGATGAGAACGGCAAGCGTTCCGCGGTACGACCCCCGCACATTCCCGAGACTTGCATCGACCCCTTTCTCGTAGAATTTGTAGAGCTCTTCGCATTGCTCAACCGCCTTCTCGATGCCGGGAGTCGCTTTGCCCATGTAGAGAGTGACGGCTTCCTCGGTTTTCCCCGCCTTGCCGAGATCGATGGCCTGGTTGTTCGTCTCCTTCCCCGAGGCGAGCGCCTCTTCGATCGAGGTCAACAGTCGACGCCCCTCCGGCTGGTCCTCGATTTTCTCCAGTTCCCCGACAGCCTCCCGGTACTTCGTCCGCGCGGCGTCTATTTTCGCCAACGCGTCCTGTTTGGCCGCCGGGTCCGTCACGGCGATTACTGAGAGCACGTCCTTGACGATTTCTGTGATGCTCTGCCTGATTGTAACGGCGCATCCTATCTTCGCCATGTCGACCCGGGCGAAGTGCGTGAACCTATTGTTCATCAGAGTGGCGCCGAGAACGCCGGTGACGACGAGCACTGCAATGATGCCAACGAAAATGCCGAAGGATAGTCCAAGACGTTTACCGATGCCGACATCTTTCAGTTTCACGATTTTCCCCCCTTATCTTGGAACTAGACGCGTTTCTCTACGTCTGCTACGGTATGGCCGCGTTCCTTGCGGCGTCGGGAACGGACGGGTTGTCGTCAAGGTTGTCGAATCGGAAAATAACCATGGGCCACCTCTCCTTCCCAAAAGCAGCTACGCAGGCCGTTATTGCCAGGATCGAACTGTGAGACTCTCGATATCAAATACTCTCAAGACCAATTATCGGCTCGGGCGGCGCCGGCTTAAGCAACGGAGGGCAGGATCGTTAAGATATCTTTACGTTCGATTGCAGTTCTTTACACATCCTGAACGCTTGGCGCCTATTTTTTCGCGATGTAGAGGTATGTTGCCCCGAAGGTCAGCTTGTGGGTTTCCGTGTCGACCATGCCCGCCTCGCGCATCAGGGCTGAGAATTCTCGGGGGGGAGGGAAGTTCATGATTGAATCGGCAAGATAGCCGTATGCGGCCGGGTTGAGGGAGAACCTTTTGGCGAGGCGCGGCAATACACGATTGAGATAGGCGTGGTAAACGAGGTTGGAGAACCAGTTCGGCGTGAACGCCATCTCGAGCACCATGACCCTGCCGCCCGGAATCACGACGCGCCTCATCTCGCGGAGGGCCTGCAGCCTGTCGGGGATGTTCCTGATGCCGAAGGCTATGCCGGCCACGTCGAAAGAATCGTCGGGGAAGGGTAGGGCGAGGGCGTCGCCGCGAAGCAGTTGCACCCTCCCGGAGAGGCCCACCCCGGCTATTTTGGGTCGTCCCGCCTGCAGCATCTCCTCCATGAAGTCGAGACCCACGACGGTAATTCCGGGATGCCTGAGGGCCGCGCCTATGGCGAGGTCGGCCGTCCCCGTCGCGATATCGAGGAAGCGGCAGGTGGAGGCAAAGGCCATCTTCTTCACGGCGTAGCGTCGCCATGCTATATCCCGCCTGAGGCTCAGGAAGTGGTTGAGGAAATCGTACCGGCCGGTGACGGTGGAGAATATCTCCTTGACCATGCCGATGCGCTCGGCATCGGTCACTTCCCTGACAGAGCGATAAATCTTCTCTCCTGATCCTTTTTCTGGAGCCGACTTTCGAAGCATTATGGTTTCCTGTAAGCGTGCCTTTTCGGGAAGGGCGCTACATGAATCTTTCGAACCGGTCTTTCTTGGCCTTGCACACAGGGCAAACGCCGGGAGGTTCTTCTCTTGCGCAGAGATATCCGCACACGCGGCACCGCCAGACGGGATAGGCAAGGGGCGTTGCCGGTCCGGGCCGCGGATTATCCTGCTTGCCGGTCTCCCCGGCAAGGGGTCTCCTTTCCGGCACGGTGCGCGCCTCTTTGCGGCCCGCAGCCACGTCTTCTGAAACATAGAGGGCGCAATAGCAGGCCCCGTGCTCTTCCAGGTCGGCGTCCCGATAATCGCAGGGGCAGACGATATCGCGGTCGGCTTCAGCATTTCCCGAGGCAAGTCTGCAAGGACACGCCTGGTACCCGTACCGCTCCCGGTTGGCGAGAAGACCGTCGGCCAGGTCTCTCACAAATGATTCATCCGGGTTGAGGAAATATCCCGATTCCGATGCCTCCGACCGCAGCTTCAGGCAGAGTTCGCCGGCTTCGTCGGCCCGCTCGTTTGCTTTCACGGATGTTGCAAAGCCTCCCTGATTCTTTCTTCCTGATAGCCAACGATGCAGGCATCTTTGAGGACGAGAGAAGGGAACGAACAGCGCGGATTAAACGTTTTCAACTCATCGAGGACGGTCTCCCTCTCGGGTCCCTGGAGGAGATCCACGTCCACGTATTCGTAGGCGACGTCCATATCTTTGAGGAGCGCTTTGGTCTTTTTGCACCAAACGCACGTGCTCAGGGTAAAGAGTTTTACGGGGCCGCAGTCTCTTCCTGTAATGTGGGTCGTCTGCATGGCAAACCTCCTTCCGGCGAAGCAAGGATTCTAGTGAGGAGTATAGCACAGAACGGCTCATACGTCATTTTGGGTTGATCTGGTTTATTTGGTTCCGCCGCAGCAAGACCAACCAGACAAACCAGATCAACCAGATCAACCAGAGAAACCAGAGAAACCCGCGGCTTGACTCATCCAGTGACGGGAATTACCTTTCCTGCAAGGTTGCAAGGCGCGAGGGCGCAATGGATTTGAGAATTCTCACGGGGATCGTCGGCGTTTTCATTATTCTGGTCATTCTGCTGGACGGTTTCGAGACGATTGTCCTTCCCCGCCGCGTCATGCGCCGCTTCAGGCTCGCCCGTTTCTTTTACCGTCTCACGTGGCCCCCCTGGTCCTTTGTCTCCCATACCCTCTTTTCCGGAGGCAGGCTGGACAACATGCTTGGTTTTTTCGGCCCCCTCTCATTGCTCCTCCTCATCAGCGTCTGGGCCGTTGTTTTCATTTTCGGTTTCGGTCTGCTCTACTTTGCGCTCGGCTCTTCCTTGATCGTCCCTCCACGGATCAATGGTTTTGCGGCAGATCTCTATATGAGCGGCACGACCTTCTTTACCCTTGGCATAGGCGACGTGAGGCCCGTCGGTTTGGGCGCGAGAGTGATCACGGTCGTGGAGGCAGGCATGGGTTTCGGCTTTCTGGCGCTTGTCATTGCCTACTTGCCTGCCCTCAACCAGTCTTTCTCGCGTCGCGAGGCAGCTATCTCGATGCTGGACGCTCGTGCGGGCTCTCCGCCCACCGCCGGCCGCATGCTGGCGAGACACGGACATGAAGGGGGCATGGAGGAGCTCCGGGAGCAGTTGTCCCTTTGGGAACGCTGGTCGGCCGAGTTGCTTGAGAGCCATCTTTCCTATCCGGTGCTTGGCTACTATCGATCCCAGCATGACAACCAGTCATGGCTTGCCGCGCTGACCGTCGTTCTCGATTCCTCAGCCCTTTTACTGGCCGCACTGGAGGTGAAGTGCTCGCGCCAAGCGGAACTGACCTTCGCAATGGCGCGCCACGCAATCGTCGACCTCGCCGCCGTCTTTCATCGGCCGCCGGTAAAACCCGGGAAGGACCGGCTGAATGAAGAGCAGATGGCCCGACTCAAGCAGATGCTTGAAGGGGCAAAGTTGCGATTGGTGCACGATCCTGAGTCGGAGCGCAGGCTTCAGTATATTCGAGATTCCTACGAGCCCTACATAGAGGCCCTTGGTAGCTACTTTCGCCTTTCGCCGCCGCCTTGGGTCCCGTCTCCGGGAGAGCGGGCCGATTGGGAGATAAGCCCCTGGGAGCAGAAGAAACTTTCGGGCGACGGAGCGCTCCTCGACGAGTGGGACAACCACCATTTTCGCGGTCCGGCTAACGAGCGCAAACGTCGTCCCCGGCGTTCTTCCTAGCGGTTGCCGCCGTAGACGGCCCTCACCCTTCGGGACCTCTTGAGGTAGAGATACCAGGCGGCGGCGTACATGATGGTGAAGATTGAGTTGAGGCAAGTGAGAGAGAATGACTCCTGCGAGCCCCCCAACTTCGTCGGGCCCAGCAGCAAGGGGAGAAAGGGCGCGACGAGCGAGTAAGCAACAACGGCAAGCAGGTACTTGCGGGCAACCGCGGGAGCCCCGGGAAGGCGTTTCCACATTGATATGCCCGCATACAGGCTGAAGACGGAGAGGGCTATTCCGATAACGCCGTTGGTCAAAATGAGCCGAAAGAGACCTGGGTCGTGGGCGAAGTAGGGCTTTGCCGCATCAGCGGCCGTGAAAAGGTTGATGACTACGGCCGAGGGGTCGAGGATAGTGAGGGCGAAGCAGAAGAGCAACAGCCATCCCCTTACCCCCGTCAGCTCAGCGTCAGATTTCCTCACCATGTCCTCTCTGTTCGAATTTACGCATCGTGTGCGCCTATAATCTACAATGGCGTGGCGGCGATTCCAAGTGAATTGTGGCGCGGCGACCAACCAGTCCGTAAAGGGCTTCCTCAGTTCACAGTTCTTTTCTGTCGGGTGGCTTAACAGCCAGAAAATGGGAAAAGAGTTTTTCAACCACATAGCGATCCACGCCCGCCGCTTCTCGTGCAAGATCTCGATAGAAGGGGAGAACGGCCGACATTCATGGACATAAAGTGGACATATCTTACACATTTGTGCACTTTTGTGGACTAAACCTACGGTCTCATGCAGGTAAACTCTTCCTGGTACGCGGAGTCAGGCCGCGAGAGATGGATGCGCCTGGGCGACGCGTGCTACAACGTGCAGGTAGGAGCCTGGATACTGAGCCGGTGTGTTCAGAGATACGGGTATACCTGGACCGCGGTCGGCTGCTATAACGCTTTTTCTAAAGATAAGGGGGCGGTACACGCCGACAAGGTCTACCGGGTCCTGGAGGCAACCACCCGACGCGACGATTGCGGTGAAGGTAATTTGGCGCTATCTTCCAAGAAAAGAAAAAGGCTCGGACCGGACCGCAGCCCGGCCCGGTAGGCAGGTTTGTTGATATTGCCTGCCGGTGGGGCCATAATGAGCTGGGTCAAACTGTAATGAAAGTGCTTCTATGCGGTAAAAGCTTTCCCGAAGCCAGTCGTAGGTTGGCGCGTCATCTGTCCGAATCCCGATATGAACTTATCGTGTGCGCCGAGCAGGAGATCGACAAATACCTGGATGACGTCGACGTGATTATCCCGGCCATAGCCCGCGTCGGCGCGGATATCATCGAGCGTGGACGATTCGGTTTGATACAACAATTCGGCGTCGGGCTCGACACCGTAGATATCGAGGCCACTACGCGTTGCGGTGTCTGGGTAGCGCGCGTTGCCCGGCTCATTGTCGGGCAACGCGGCATCAGTGGCGGAGCATGCCTTGCTCCTCATGCTCATGCTCTCGCGCCCGAATGTCCGAGGCGCAACAGGCATTCGCGGGGCGTCTTGTCGGCGAACCTCTGGGCTTGGCGCTCCTCGGCAAGACCGCCTGCATCGTGGGTATGGGAAATATCGGCTCCGCCCTGGCGTTACGTCTCGATGCCTGCGGGATGCGTCTCTTGGCGGCAGACGACCGCGACCGCCAGGCGTGGAGATTGCCGCCCGACGTCCGCATCGAACGTTCCTTTACCCTGCCTGATTTGCCGAAGGCGATAGCCGAGGCGGATTACACCGTGCTTTGCATCAACTACCACGCGGCTTTCCACCACCTTTTCGACCGCGGCCTGCTGTCTGCCGCAAAACCCGGTTCCTTCCTGATCAACGTGGCCCGCGGCGGCCTGATTGACCCCGATGCCTTGCTCGAGGCGCTCGTCAGCGGCCGCATTGCGGGCGCCGGCCTCGACGTGTTCTGGGAAGAGCCCGTCGACCCGGCGCATATAGGGAACAGGGCATGCGCGGCGTGTTCGGATTTCTCCGTGCCGTTTCTTTAGCGCCAGGCGCGGCCATCCTGCCAATTGGCCTTTCGTCTTCACCCCGCATTTGCGTAATTCTTAACCTCTTTATCAAGCCGGTCGCCGAGAGCCTCGGCGGTGATGTCGAGGTCATACTGAGCTTGCAGCCCCAGCCAGAACTCGGCTGATGTACCGAAATACTTCGCCAGCCGGAGCGCGGTATCAGCGGTAATGCTCCGCTTTCCGAGGACAATCTCGTTGATTCTCCGAGCAGGCACGCTGATGCTGAGGGCGAGCCTGTTCTGACTGAGGTTCATGGGTTTGAGGAATTCCTCGGATAGAACTTCGCCCGGGTGTACCGGATGCAATGTTTTCTTCATAATGTCTTCCTCCCTAATGGTAGTCCGCTATCTCCACTTCATGGGCATCTCCATCTTTCCACTTGAAGCAGACACGCCACTGGTCGTTGATCCTGATGCTAAGCTGCCCTTCACGATCCCCTTTCAGCTTTTCAAGGTTGTTCGCAGGTGGAATTCTCAAATCGTTCACGTTCTTGGCGTTGTTGATCATGCGTAGCTTCCGCAAAGCGATCTGTTGAATATCAACCGGCAGTTTCCGTGAGCCTTCCCGGCTGTAGACCTTTTCAGTTTCCTTATCTTTGAAAGACTTGATCATCCATTGATAAGCTTATACCTGACTGCGTTTAACGTCAAGCGTTAAAGACACGAATGATACGGCATGCAACGTGATTATACGTACCGAGCCATCGCCCTGGCATCCAGCGCTTCGAGAGGACCACGGCGGGCGAAAGGAACGAATGAAGGCGTTTGCCAACGCTTTCCCTGCCGGTTTGGGCCTAGGGTAAAAAAAGGGTGGCCGGGGCCACCCTTAGAGTCATGATATTCGTCACGCCGCTTTTCGGCGAGGTTCCTTCCTTCGTTTCGCGGGTTTCCACCCCATCGATTCCCAGACGGTGGGATTCACGGGAAGGGACCGGACGGTCATGGTGTTGAGGTTGATGAAGGCGCCGTGTGTCTTTACCTGCCCATATCTAAACATCTTCCAGATGATCTCCAGCGCGCAGGGGGCCACCCACTGGTTGACGAAGAGGTCCTGCCTTGTCAGTGACTCCTGGAGCGAACAACTTGGGCCCTGGTAGAGTTTTTGGGATTCCTCCTCCATAATACTCCGGTAGAGATCGAGGACATTGGGGAGATAGGGCGGGCAGGTTTTTGCCGGCTGGTCCACCTTGTCGAACGTCCCGAGTACGACCTGACCGGTGTCGACAGTGTTTCCGATATCGCACCAGTAGACGATCCCACTGTTCTTCCCGATATCTCTGACGAGGTATCGCGCCTCCACATTGTCGACGGCGGATATCATCATGCCGCCCGGAAGACGCAAGCCCTTCGAGATGTTGAACACGTAGGCTTCCCAGTTCGTCCCGAAAAACATATTAAGCCTGGTGACGAGGACGACCGCCTTGTTTTTCCCGACATCCGAAGGAGAGAAGAGCTGACGCCCCACGTTCGACAGGCTCACACTGTCGCCGTCGAATACACGGACTTGGAGACCGGGGCTGCCGAGGGCTTTCAGAGCCTGGTTCATTCTCGCAAGCCCGGACAGTACCTGGCTGCCCGTTCCTCCAGCCCCGATCAAGGCGATATCAATCGGTCGGCGGCTGGAGACGATGGAGGGATGTACGTAGTGCCTCAGCGGGGTCATGGGTTTACCTCCAATCAAAGAAAAACCCCTCCACGATTGCTCGGCATTTATACAGAAAGTTGTGCCGCCCCACGCTCTTGGTATAGCTGCCCAGCACCACCGACAACCTTACCCCACCTGAGTCGTCAAGGTCATCGGTCGAAGAGAATAAGGCTTTCATTGCGCCATGGCTGTGGACATCGATAACGAGATGGGTATCCTCCGGAAGGACCGGCCTCTGCCTGATGAATACGCTCGCCGCGGAAGCTTCGAAATCGAGCGGCAAATATGAGTATCCTTCCTCCTTTGCCCGGACGATCCAGCCGGCCCATTCCCGGTTATCGTCGGCATAAGCTGCCGCCTGCGGCAGGATGCAGCTCTCGAAGATCGCCGTAACCCCGCGGTCCCTGAGAATCCCCGAGAATTCGTCCACCTCTGTAACCTCCCCATAGGGCAGGTCTCTGTCGGCGAACCACAGGCACCTCCGGAATGCCCCGAAGGGCTGCAGGGTGTCGATATACAGTCCACCGCAGGCCATCAGGAGGCGGGTTTGATGTGGCGGGCAAGGTGGGAGATTCTCATACCTGGGCGCCATAATCGTGGGGAACCGTTCCTGGATGAGGCGATGTTTCAGATTTGCGTCCATGGCGGCCTCCTTTCCACCGCTGATTGAATAACGTCTCGCACGGCGCCGCAGGTGACGAGATGCTCTGTGGGGAATTCGGTCTTTCCCTCGATGGCCTTCCATAACTCGTAAGGCTCTATTCCTTGCAGCTTCGGCGCGATGTGGCCATTGCAGGCGCCGTCGAAGAATGTCTTTTCCCAGTCGTCGATGTCTCCCAACGATGCGTTTCGGGGAAGCTCGATGTTCCCCATACAGCAGGTGCCGCCTTCGTAGACGTTGAAAAAGGGGCTGTGATAGATAGCAGCGCCAGGCTCGGGTCTTGCTGTCGAGGCAAGGGCCCACGTGTGGAGCGTCCGGTTGACGACAAGGAACAGCGTCGCCGGCAACGGATAGGCCGCCCGATCTCAACCCTGTTTCCCTCGTGAAGAAGACTCGCCTTGAGATGCCAGGCGTCCACCAGATGATCGCCGTGCCCGGAGAATAGGCGACGACCTTCTCGGGAATGTACTCCATTGTCTGGAGAGAGGGGATAACAAGGGAACAGATCTTATGAAGCATTTCCCTGGTCAGTGGAGCACCTTCGAGTAGCCTACCTTCTTCGTCGACTCTGTGTTTGGTGATATAGTGTTCGATACTCTTGGCCGGTTCCTCGTATCGCGGGTCCTTTTCGTAGCCGTAGATGATGAGGGCCACGACGAGCTGCGCATCATGTTTGCGGAGAATGAGCCCCTGCCGTTTGAGGAGAAAGCGGTCAAGGGATTTACCTTTGACGATGTCTCCAAGGCCAAGATACGAGCCTTCGTTGATGAAGCGGGCATTCGCATTGGCTCCACCCCCGTGCCGGACTTCCTGCGCAGCCTCAGAGTGGCAGATGAGGCGCGGGTGAAGAACGCGGGCATTCTCTTCTTTGCCAAGGACGTCTACGGCCACCTTCATCAGGCACAGATGACGCTCCTGGCGTTCAAAGGAACGGAAAGGCTCCATATCTATGATCGTCGCGACGTGCGGGACGATCTGCTCACCCAATTAAATGAGGCTGTTGCCTTCCTTGGGAAACACCTGAACGTCCGCAGCGAAATCCGTGGCCTCAACCGGGAGGATATTTACGAGATCCCGCTCGAGGTTTTACGCGAGGCGCTGGTGAACGCCCTCATGCACCGCGACTACAGCATTACCGGGACGCAGGTCAGCGTGGAGGTCTATGATGACCGGGTGGAGATCGTGAACCCCGGCGGCCTGTTGAAAGGCTTGTCGGTCAGGGACCTCGGCACGGTTTCAATCCGGCGGAACGAGTTGATTGCTGACCTCTTCTTCCGCCTGCACAAGGTCGAGCGCATAGGCATGGGGATCCGGAAGATGAAGGAAGCCATGGTCGCGGCGGGCTTGCGCGAACCGACCTTCGCGAGCGATGCGTTCTTTCGCGCAACATTTCAACGGTCGCCAGAGTTTGCCATGAAAGAAGCCCCCCCGGCGCCGAGGAGGCCGGAAAGGAGTCTGGGGTAAAACCTACCCAGAAACCTACCCAGATTCCGACGGCAGTGTAAACGAGAGAATTCTTCCCCGTTTCAATGACCCTGCCGAGGCTGAGCCCGAATCTTTCGCAGAGTCTATTGGCAGGTGGGCCGGGCTTGCGATCCACGACATGAGCAGCGTTGTCGGCGCATCGGCGGCCTTTGGCAAACAGGCACTCGACGTGGGCGCTACGGTCAAGCTCACGAGGACGCTCTGGATAACGCCCGCTGTTCTTGCGGTTGCATGGCTCAGGGGTTCTAAGAAGAGGATTCAGGCCCCTCTGTTCATCATCGGTTTCATCGCCGCGGCAACGCTGCGCAGCCCGTCTCCCCGCTTCCTTCCTGCCTGGAATGCGTTGGCTGCAGTGGCCGGGCAGTCTCTTGTGGCTACGCTGTTTCTGGTCGGAAGCGGGTTGATCATCTTTGTGGGGCTCAGGTGAACCGAATGCACTGTTTCTCTCGATTGATCCACGATAGACATCGCCGCTGGACAACCTTACGTGACGAGCCGGACTCTATCAACGGGACTGAAGCCCGGCGAATAGGGAGGAAGACAAAGGGACGTCTGCCTGCCCTGATTCGTGGATGAAGCCTCCTTGATCGAGTTCTGGGAATCGGCTATTATGCTTCAAGAAAGGCTAAGGAGAAGGATATGTCAAAAGGGGAGATAGATTCGGGGATTTGCGGTTTTTCCACTACTGTCGAGGCGTCGATGGACGGCAAGGTCTGCAAACTCGTGATCGCCAGCGGCTGCAAGGCTATACGGAAACTGGCGGAAGAGCTCACTGAAGTCAATCCTTTGCAGGAGATTTCATCCCGGCGGTCCACTCCCCGGACTCTCGAGATGGGCCTGAAACACTGCATACACGCAGCTTGTCCTGTACCGGTGGGCATCATCAAGGCCGTCGAGGTGGAGGCGAAGCTGGCGTTGCCCAAGGATGTCATAATCAAGCTTTCCAAGACCGAGCGTGAATAGAGGAAGTTCCGCTGCTTCTGCCGGGCCCCTCATGAAAGCGACTTCCGAGAAGTGGATAACCACGCCGTAGATTCTTGCAAAAAGATCGGCATCCCCGGGACGTCGGCGGAAAGCTTCCAGGGGGCGTCTAACTTGGCATCGGGCAGGAGCTTTAGGTTGTCGTCGGGTTTCGCTATTGCTTCCTTTATCGCGTTTGTGCACGTCGTTCTTTTTTGACCAGAGGTCATGGATCGAACAAAGTATACATGACTGTCGTTCCCTTTTTCGTTCCCCGCAGCACTTCCATGTGCCGGAGCACTGCAAACTCTCTCTTGAATTCCGCCTCCGTCAAATTCAGGCTGCCGGTCAGTTCCTCAAGCGCGACCTGTCCCCTGGCATTGATATAGTCGACGATCCGTTGTTGCGCTGGCGTCAGCGTCGAGAATTTGTCGCTGTTCCGGAGGGAGCATTTGGCAGCGTAGACCGCCCAGGGATCGCACGCTTTCGGAGGAGAAAGGATATCCATATAGCAATCCTCACAATAGCCTTTTCCCAGATGTTCGTAGCGCCGCCCCTCGCTTATTTGCTTACCGCATTTCTCGCAGGAAAGAACCATATAGCGACCTCCTGCGCCACTCTCATGTTCCGGTCTTGAGCGCTCTCATAGTCTAAAACGGACCGCAGGCAAACTCAAGGAGCGCGACCTTCGAGGAAATCTCTTGACAGGGGATGCGGCGAGTGATATTTTCGTTAATAGTATGAATGATCATTCGGAATTTATCACTCGCCAGACCGAAAACCTTCGGGATCTCATCACCGAAATGGTCCGTTGCTGCCAGGACCGTAATCTCCTCGAAAGGAAACGGTTCTCCCTCCCCTACGCCGAGCTGAAATGTCTCACCCTTTTTAAGGGCGAAAAGTATCTCACCGTCAAAGGCATTGCCCTGAAACTGGACGTGGCGAAGAGCAGGGTGACGAAGCTGATCGACGGCCTCTGCAAGAAAGGGTTGGTCGGCAGGATCGACGACCCGGCCGACGGAAGGATCACCCTCGTTAGTCTCACTTCCAAGGGGAAGGCGCTGGCGGAGGAGATCGACAAATTCCAGGAGCTCCTCTATCTGGAGATACTTCTCCAGTTCGAGGAGCAGGAGAGAAAAGACGTGCTCTCCCAGCTCGGGACATTGCGGTCGGCTATGGAGGTGGTGAAGAAGAAGTTCTTGACCTAACGGGTTAAGCCGTTCAGGAGAACTTTTTTTCCTATATGGTTCACACTGTTAACGATATTGGGAAGGAAACAGGAAAAGAAGTTGCGGCAGGGAGGAGCGACCATGGCAAATCTGACAAGAAGAGACTTCATTAAGATCTCTGGCGGGGCGTTGCTTGGCATGGCAGGGTCCGGTTTACTCTTCGGGCCCCGTGGGCTTCGGGCCGGCACGACAGCCGATCCGGAAACAACCGCCGACCGCATCGTGTCTAGTTATTGCGGACTCTGCTTCTGGAATTGCGGCATCCTCGCCCACGTGAAGGACGAGAAGGTGGTGAAGATCACCGGCAATCCCGACCACCCACTCTCCAACGGCAAGCTTTGCCCAAGGGGCGCGGGCGGCATGGGACTCCTCTACGACCCCGACCGTCTCTTGAAACCGCTCATACGCACCGCCGACCGGTCAAAACAGGTTTTCAGGGAAGTCGATTGGCCCGAAGCCCTCGACTTCACAGCCGCTAAGATGCTCGACATCAAGCGAAAGTACGGACCGGAGGCCTTCGCTTTTCTCACCCACGGCGTTGATGGGAAGTGGCTCAGGCGGTTGGTGACGCGCTTCGGGACGGCGAACATCGGCGTGCCGAGCTACGCCCTCTGCAGGGGGCCGGTCGAAACGGGCTTCTCCCTCACCTTCGGCGCCAGCCCTCCGGAAGTGGAAAACACCGACATGGCCAACAGCAGGTGCATCACGCTGATCGGCTCGCACCTGGGCGAGAACATGCACAATACCCAGGTGCAGGACTTCTCGAAAGGCCTCGAGAAAGGCGCCCGGCTGATCGTCGTCGACCCCCGCTTCTCCGTCGCGGCATCGAAGGCGCAGTACTGGCTTCCCATCAAGCCGGGAACCGACTTAGCCTTGCTTCTGGCCTGGATGAACGTCATTATCCGGGAGAAGCTCTACGACGCCGACTACCTGGCGGCCTACGCCGCGGGCTTCGAGGAACTGAAAAAGCACGTTTCGGATAAGACGCCCGAATGGGCCTACCCGTGGACGGGCCTCAAACCCGATCTCATTCGGGAAACAGCGCGGGTTATCGGATCTTCCAGACCGGCAAGCCTCATCCATTGCGGCCGCCGCGTTACCTGGTATGGCGACGACACGCAACGGCTCCGCGCGGTGGCGATCCTCAACGCCCTGCTCGGCGCCTGGGGCCGGAAAGGGGGCTACTACCTGCCGGCGGAAATGGATGTGCCGGAATATCCCTACGCAAAACCGGCCTACAAGCCGAAAGCTCCTGTCGACCAGCCGAAAACGGGAGGCTACCCCTTTGCGGAATCGGTCCTTGCAACCGGGTTGAGGGACGCTTCCATTCCCGGAACTGGGGCCTACGACATTCGCGGTTGGATGGTCTACGGCTCCAACCCGCTCAATTCGTTTCCGCAGCCAAAGAAAACCATCGAGGCCATACAACATCTCGATTTCATAGTCACCGTCGCCAACCTTCCCATAGAGATGGCCGGTTGGTCCGACGTGGTCCTTCCGGAATGCACCTACCTGGAGCGCGACGACGACTTTGTAAGCCCCCCCCTTAGGACGCCTTTTGCGGCGCTGCGGCAGAAGGCCGTCGAGCCCTTGCGCGATTCCAAGCCGGCATCGTGGATCGCCAGGGAGTTGTCGAAGAGGCTGGGGATGGATGACTGTTTCCCCTGGAAGGACGTGGAGGAATACCTCAAGACGAGGGCGAAGGCGGCCTCCCTCGATTGGGACGTGCTGACAAAGAAGGGCGTCGTCAGGGGGAAAACGCAGCCAATCTACATCGAAGACGGAATGGCGGCATCTTTCGACACGCCATCCAAAAAGATCGAGCTTTATTCGGCGCGGTTGAAAGCCGCGGGGTTCGACCCCATGCCCCAGTTCAGGCCGCCCGAAGAGCCGCCCGACGGCCTGTTCAGGCTTCTCTCGGGCAGGGCGCCGCTTCACTCGTTCGGCAGGACCATCAACAACCGGCTCCTGGGCGATTGCTTTCCCGAGAATGAAGTGTGGGTGAACGATAGAATCTGCGACGAGCTCGGCATCACGGATAAACAAAAGGTAGTCCTCGTGAACCGGGAGGGCGTGAGGAGCAATCCGGTGAAGGTGAAGAAGACTCGGAGAATCAGGCCGGACTGCGTTTTTCTCGTTCACGGCTTTGGCAGTCGCCAGCAGAAGCTGCACTATGCCTACAATAAAGGCGCGAGCGATACGGACCTCATGGTTGGGGAGAAAACCGATCCCCTCATCGGATCGAAGGCGCTCAACATCGCCTTTGTCAGGATTGAACAAGGGGCATGATCATGGGCAAAACACGATACGCAATGGCAGTGGATACGAAGAAATGCGTCGGGTGCAACGCCTGCGTCATCGCCTGCAAGACCGAGAATGCGGTGCCGTCGCGCCACTTCAGGGACTGGGTCGAAGAAGAGCTGAGCGGGGAATACCCGAACCTCTTTATGGAGATCCGCTCGCAGCGCTGCAACCAGTGCTCGAAACCGGCGTGCGTGAACGTCTGCCCTACTGGCGCCAGCCGGGTCTCGGACGGCGGGATCGTACTCGTCGACAGACGGAAATGCATCGGGTGCAAGGCGTGCATTGCGGCATGTCCCTACAATGCGCGATACGTCCATCCCAAGGGGTACGTCGACAAGTGCACGTTCTGCATCCATTTGGTGAGAAAGTCCCTTCCGCCTGCCTGCGTCGCCACGTGTCCCACGTCGAGCCTTATCTTCGGCGACATGGACGACGGCGACGGCGAGCTATCAAAAATCCTGAGATCGAGAAAGTACAAGGTGAACCGGCCTGACAGCGGCTGCAAGCCTAATCTCTATTTCTTGCTGTAAAAGGGGGACAAGGAGATGAACGGCACGGAATTCATGACGACGAGGGCCAACGAGGGGATCGACCCCGTTTTGAGCGTCTGGGGGTGGCAGATACCGGTCTATCTTTTTCTCGCCGGTCTCACGGCAGGGATAATGATCGTCGCCTCCATTCAGGAATGGAGGTTCCCCGAGAAATGGGAAAGCCGCCTTGCGAGGACGCTCCCCCTGCTCGCCATGCTCTTCCTTGCTCTCGGAATGCTTTCCCTTTATCTCGATCTCGACATAAGGGGACTGAAGCTGAACGTGCTGCGGCTCTATATGACCTTCAGACCCTCCTCGGTCATCTCATGGGGCGCCTGGATCCTGCTCATCGCGTACCCTTGTCTTGCCCTTTGGTTCTTTGGCGGCCTCTCCCCTTCCGGTCTCGCCCGTTTTGCCTCGAAGCGCCGTGTCACGCGGTTCCTGATTCCCGCCGGCGAGTGGGCGGTCCGGATGAGAACGCGCCTCCTCATGCTCAACATCCTTGTGGGGACCTGTCTCGGCGCCTATACGGGCGTCTTTCTGAGCGGCATGGCGGCCCGTCCTCTGTGGCATTCGGGGACTTTGCCGCCCCTCTTCCTCATCTCGGGCATATCGACGGCCGCCGCCCTTCTGGGGCTGTTCAGCGTCCATCACGACCTCGCAAGAAGCTTCATCAAATGGGACATAGCCGCCCTCGTTGCCGAGTCGGCGTTTCTTGCCCTGTTTCTTCTCGACCAGTCGACCGGCACGGAATCCCATAAAGCTGCCGCGGCCCTCTTTTTCTCCGGTCCCTATTCGGGCGCATTCTTTGGCCTGGTGGTTTTCGGGGGCATCCTTGCGCCGCTCGTCATCGGCTGGGCCCATCTGGCCAAGAAAGCAAAGGCGCCACTGCTGGCGCCCGCACTCGGTCTTATCGGCGGCCTGGCGTTGCGATGCATCATTGTTTTTGCAGGACAAGGAGTTTAGACCGGTTGGGGGATATCCCTTGGGTAAACCTGGAGGAGGGACACTCCTCCGAAGGACAAAATGTGAGAGGGGTGTCCTCCAACAAATCCTGACGGCGAGAGGAGTGTCCCCCATCAAATTTTAATCAGGAGGCACAGATGAAGAAGCCATGGAACCCTTATCTGGCAGGCATCGCCCTCGGACTGGTGCTCCTCCTCGCCTACATCTGGCTGGGGCACGGCATCGGGGCGTCGGGAACGGCATCGATTCTCGGCGCGGTGGCCTTGAAATCGGTCTTTCCGGCCCACGCAACCGCCCAGGGCGGGTATTTCGCCCACTACTTTGCTAATGGCCAGAACGCATTGAACGACTGGATCATCTACATGTCGATCGGCACGTTCGTCGGCGGTCTCGTCTCATCCCTCCTGGCGGGGAGGTACAAAGCGGAAATCGTGAGGGGCGTCCATACGACCGGGAGAAAACGATTGCTCCTCGCTCTTGTGGGAGGAGTGATCATGGGCGTCGGCGCACGCATAGGCCGCGGCTGCACTTCGGGGCAGGCCCTGAGCGGCGGCGCTTTGCTCTCCGTGGGCAGTTGGATCTTCATGATGGCCGTCTTTGCCGGGGCTTATTCCCTGGCCTATTTTGTAAGGAGGGAATGGTTATGAACACGCTGCTGCCTTTTCTCCAGGGCGCTTATCCTCCCTCGTTCGAGTTCGTCCCCGCCCTGATCGTCGGCATCCTGTTCGGGGCGGCCCTCGAAGTCGCGGGCTTCGGCAACGCGAAGAACCTCGCCGGCCAGTTCTATTTCCACGACATGCGCGTCTTCAAGGTGATGTTTACCGCCATCATCACCGCCGCGGTGGGCGTCGCGATACTCAACGCCGTGGGCCTTCTCGGGATGGAATTGCTCTACGTGCCCGACACCTTTCTGATCCCCCACATAGTAGGCGGCTTCGTCCTCGGCGCCGGTTTCATGATCTCGGCGTATTGTCCCGGCACGAGCATCGTCGGGGCGGCTTCGGGAAAGCTGGACGGCCTCGTCACCGTCGTTGGGGTCATTCTCGGCTCGGTCGTTTTTGGCGAGATCTATCCGCTTATCCATGGTTTCTATGAAAGCACCGCCAAAGGCGTCCTGACCTTTCCCCAACTTCTCGGCGTGCCTTTTTCCGTTCTTGTCGCGCTGCTCGTCGCTGTCGCTTTTATTGCCTTCCTTGGCGCCGACAAATTCGAGGGAGTCTTTGCCAAGAGAATCGCCATGCCCCGGGGCGAGAAAATGACCGGCGGCGGAAAGAAGGCCCTCGGCGCAGTCTTCGCGGTCTCTATCGTCGCCATCGTTTCCCACTATGCGGCGGCAACGGTCTCTTCAACCGCAGCATCGAGGCAGATCGCAGCGATCAACACGGTGGAGCTGGCGCAGATGCTCGTCGAGCAGCCGCGATCGCTCTACGTGATTGATCTGAGAAAAGGCATTCCGGCTGGGAACAAGGAGGGCATCCCCCACTCGGTCCGTTTTGACGACATGAAAGGAAACATGGAAGCCATGGCCAAGGACCGGACCATGGTGGTATATTCACAGAAGGGGAATTGCGAGCTGCCGGCCGAGCTTCTCAAGTACAAGGGAAAGGTTGCGATTTTGGCCGGCGGGTACGAAGCCTGGAAAGCGGAGATCGTTGGAGAGCCGGGAGAGCTAAACGAGGCCGCCTCGAACGGCGTCGGGGATAGGCAAACGAGAACATCCCTCCACGCCTTTTTCACCGGTGCAAAGGTCGAAGCGCCCCCCGAACCGAGCGGCGCCCCGGCTGCGGTCGCCATGCCGCCGAAGAAGCATGGAGGTTGCTCCTAGGGAAGGATCAAAGGAGGCATGAATGGGAAAGGCCGTCGTATTGTACTGGAGCCACTCCGGCAACACCGAGAAAGTGGCGATCAGCATTCAGAGGGGCCTGGCGGACGGCGGTTTTGACGTGACCATCAGGAAAGTGCAGGAAGCGGCCGACATAGACTTTTACGACTATGATCTGGTCTGCTTCGGCGCCCCCTCCTATAGCTGGCATCCGCCCAAGCCCGCGGACGACTACCTGAAAGCGAAGTTCGGCCGCTACAGGACCGACGGAAAGATCCGGGTCGGCGCTCCGACGATACCGGGCAAGAATGCACTCATATTCTGCACCTACTCGGGGCCGCATACAGGCATACGGGAAGCGACTCCGGTGGGCAAGTACATCGGGCAGTTCTTCGAGCATCTCGGCTTCGTGGTGATAGACGAATGGTACGTCCTCAGCGAATTCCACGGGTCCGAAGAGATGAGCACCTTAGGAAGGATGGGCGATACCAGAGGCCTTCCCGCGGCGGAGGACCTTTCTTTCGAACCTCATGGCAAAAGAGTTGACCGACCATATAGGAAGAGAGAAGTACGAGCGCAAAGACGATTCCGCAGATTATCGCAACGGCGGCTATTGCCGCACCTTCTGCGTCAAGGGAATCGGCGATGTGGAAGTGAGAGTGCCCCGGGACCGGGACGGCGACTTCCACTCCCAGGTGCTCCCCCGCGCTCAGCGCTATGATTCGCGCATTGCCGAAGACGTCGCCGCGATGTACCTTGCCGGCGTCAGCGCAAGGACCCTTTCGCTCCTGACCAAAAGGCTGATCGGCCGATCCCTTTCTGCGACGGAAGTGTGCAACGCCGCCTCCGAACTCAAGAAGGCCGTAGAGACGTGGAGGACGCGCGATCTTTCCGGGGAAAAGATTAAATGCGCCTTTGTCGACGGCGTCAATTTCCGGATGAGGATCGACGGAAGCGTCGAGCTCGTGCCCGTCCTCGTTGTCGTAGGGGTCAGGGAAGATGGAGCCAAGCTGGTTTTGGGCTTCCAGATGGGCGACAAGGAATCGGCCGCGGCATGGAGGGAGTTCTTCAAGGACCTCAAGAAAAGAGGACTCGACGGATCAATCGTAACGCTCGGCGTCATGGACGGCCTCTCCGGTCTGGAGAAAGTTTTCCAGGAAGAGTTTCCCCATGCAAAGATTCAGCGCTGTCAGGTCCATGTTGCCAGGAACGTGCTTGCGAAAGTTCCCCGGAAGCTGAAGCGGCAGGTTGCCGACGATCTGCGCTCTATCTTCTATGCGTCCTCCAGAAAGAAGGCCGAGGAGTTTGCCGTCGCTTTTGCGGCAAGATGGGAGAAAGAGATTCCCTCGGCGGTCAAGTGCCTGGCCAACTCTCTCGACGCCTGCCTGACCTTCTTCTCCTTCCCGGAAGAGGAATGGATATCCTTGAGGACGACCAACATTATCGAGCGGCTGAACAAAGAGTTCAAACGAAGGACGAAGCCCATGGAGATTGTCGCGGGCGAGAACGCCTGCTATCTCCTTCTGAGTTTCATCTCGCTGAAGATGGAGTTGAACTGGAGGAAAAGCAAAATAGGGAAGGTGCGTCCCAATTTGCCCTTCTACAAGAAATTTACACAATTAGGTTGACAGTACCCTCAGCAAAGTGCGGACACCACTTGCGCACTCACGCGAATCTTGTTTGCCCCCACATTTGCTGAAAGAGGCGCAGGCATATTGCTTAGAAATTGAGCAGCTACTGGCCCCCCGATGAGCGACGTTTGATAGGTTTATCGGTAAGGTAAGCGGATGAAATTATTTACTATTATCGACCGGCAGAAATCGTACACTAATGGGTGCACCGGGGCGCTGGTGCACTTCCGCCATTTAGCTCTTGACGCCCGCTATCGCGGCTTTCTGGCCTCCCGAATCCGGCTGTCATTTGTCCGTAGGCGCTGACAATAGTGGAAAAAGGTCGGAGCGGCTCAGCACTGCGGCTTTGAGAGAAAGCACTCTAGTTCGAGGCTCTCCCCCGGTTTCGCCACGACGAAATCCCCATCCCACGGGCCGTTGATCATTTTCATCACCAGCTCCGTCGACCCCTCAATCTCCTCGTATCTCAGCGCAAACCGTTCCGCCGTGCGCCGCGCGTAGTCGCGGTACCGCTCCAGGTCGTATTGCCCCGTGTTGATGAGGGCGAGCCTTTTGTAGTTCTTCAGCATCAGTTGATAGATCCGCTCGGCTCTTTTCTGTCCGTATTTCTGTACCGTTTTTTCATACTCCGAGAAGGGGCTCTCGCCAACCTCGATCCAGCCTTTGGTCAGGTAGTACGTTCCGGGCTCCGACTTTGCCTGTGCCTTATAGTTCGAGCCCGATCCCAGGAAAATCGCTATACAGTCGTCCACTTTGGGGACGACGAGGGTGGCGCGGGAGCTTTTGAGTCCCACGACGCCCTGGGAACAGAGCCCGTAGCCGAGAATGATCGTGTCGACTGCCGGGTCCGACTCGGCGTCGTCTATCGCGTCCTGGAGGGCTTTCTTGAGCTTTGCGGGGTCGGTGTGAAGGCCGAAGTCGAGCACCCGGTGGCCGACGCCCGGCGGCAGAAGCGGAAGCATCTCTTCGATGACGGTCGCGCACGCTATTACTACTTTCATTTCCGCCTCTCCTCCACAATGCTCTGGCAAATGCGTACGCCTTCCATGGCGTCTTTTGTCCAAAAATCTGCGCCGATGAAATCGCATAATTTTTGATTCAACAGACTTCCTCCTATGATTACGGGAATAGAAGAATTCTCTCTTTGCTCTTTAAACAACCGGATCGTTTCTTTCATGCTGTCGTAAGCGACGGTAACCAGGCCCGAGAGTCCGAGGATATCGGAGCGATTCGCCCTGGCGCTTTCAACAAAACGCTGCGGCGGCACGTCCACGCCCAGGTCTTCCACGGTAAACCCGTTGCACCGCAGGGCATGAGCGACGATTCCTTTGCCGATGGTGTGGATGTCGCCCTGAACCGTGCCCAGAAGAATTCGCGCGGAAACCGTGCCGGTCAACCGTTCTTCCATCAAGGGCCGCACCATCGACATCACTTCCCGAAATATTTCCCCCGCCATGATAAGGCCCGAAAGGTAATACTCCTGCTTTTCGTAGCGCTTGCCCACAAGGTTCATCGCCTGCTCGCAATCCCTAACGATCACCATGGGGTCCTGACCCGCGTTCAGGCGGCGGCGCACCGTTCTGAGGACGTAGGATTCGTCGAGGTCGGCAAGACTGTCAACGAAGCTGCGCGCTCCTTTCCTTTCCATCACCGCGTCCCCTGCAGGCTCGCCTCGGCGCCGATGCGCGCCGTGAGCACAAAAGACTCGGCCCTGCAGATGAACCTGCCCCAACTGACGGGCCGGTCCTCGAAATCGTAGAACGTGTGCTCAAGGGAGAAGGCCGCCGCATTGACTGGAACCTGAAGGGCAAGGGCTTCTTCCTCGTCGAGGTTGACCGCCTTCATGGTCAAGTTGCCCCGTCTCAAACCCTCCCCGCCCTTCCCTTGAAGCAAGCCGGTCAAAGAGGTGATCCGGAGTTGCGCTTCCACGACCGGCCGGAGCGGATCATAAATGAGGTATTCACGGTGATACAGGGCCGGCACGTCCTTCTGGAACACGAGACGCCTGATATAGATGGCCCGCCGGCCGGCCCGGACAGCTAATCTCTTCGCCTCTTCTTTGTTCAGGGAGAGAACGGACGCTTCGAGCAGGCGAACGCTCGTCTCGTCTCCATCGGTCCATCGCTCTTTCAGCTCCTGAAGCCGGAAGACCGCCTCGCCGATATCTAGAGATTTCACGAACGTGCCTTTCCCCTGTTCGGCCGTGACGAGCCCTCTTTCGACCAGGATGTTGACGGCTCTTCTGATCGTCATGGGACTCAGGGCGAATCTGGCGCGAAGCTGGGCCTCGGAGGGAAGCTGATCTCCCTGCTGGAGAACGCCCGTTGCGATCTCTTCGCTCAGGATTCGCACTATTTGCACATACGCGGGCTCATAGGAGTCCCGGTCGATGGTCCGGGGCTTTGGGCCGGAAGTTTTTACCGCACGGGTTTTCATCATTTGACCTTATTATCTAACCATACAAATTTCATCTTGACAAGTTATATAGATAAGTATAAAACTTCACCACAGACGGACAACCAACAAGGTTGGAGGTGAGCGAAGTGCATCTGCTCTTGTTTTCCGGTTTTCTCGGCTCGGGAAAGACGACGCTCCTTATCCCGCTTGCCAGGGCAGCAGCCGCGTCCGGGCGGAAAGTCGCGGTCCTCGTGAACGAGATCGGCGAGATCGGCATAGATAATCAACTTCTGCGGCAACTGGGTCTCAATGTGTGGGAGCTGGTTGCCGGCTGCATATGCTGCACCTTGTCGGGGGATCTCATTGGAACGCTGGAGAAGCTGGATGCCGGTTACGCGCCCGACCTTGTCCTAGTCGAGGCTTCCGGGGCTGCCGATCCCGAGCGCGTCCTGGCCATGCTGCCCCACTACCGCGGCAAACCTCTCCTGTCTGTTCGCACCGCCGTCGTGGTCGACCCGTTGCGCCTTTCCATGTTGATGGAGGTCATGACCCCCTTGATCGTTTCACAGATCCAACACGCCGACATCATCGTCATCAGCAAGGCCGACATGGCAACGGAAGAAGAAATCGACTTTTCCCGCACAACCGTCCGCGAGGTCAACCCCCACGCTCCCGTTCTCGTTCCGGAGCGGTCGGGCTCACTGGAAACGGACGTTGCGTCGAGGCTTTTGCCATGGCCGACCTGATCCTCGAGCCCTATTCGGTGGAACAGCGGTGGAGCGTCGAAGGGCGCAAGGTCGAATGGGGCGCTCTCATCGGCGAGTATCTGGAAGCGATAGCGCGCCGCTGCGAGAACGAAAAAGCGGCGGTCGTCGGACACCTCAAAGCTCTGGCGCTCCTTCCCGACGGCGGCTATCTGCGGGTCAGCGCGGTAGGCGGAGGGGCCCCGACAACGAGGGATGGAACCGTTCCTCCGGGCTGCAAAGAGCTGACCGTTGTGCTCAACGTCATTGTGTACGGAATCAGGCAGAACGTGCTTGCCCGCTTCGTCCGCGAAGCAATAGCCGAAGTAACCGGCAAAGGGAAAGGAGACGTCATGATCGAGGAAGCATGAGACCCGGGATGCGATGAACGAAAGACGCAGCGATGTGACCAAAAGGGGGAATTTATGGCCGATGAATTAGCGATGAAGATTTCGGACCTGGAGGAATCGGAGGTTTTGGAGCTGGTGAAGATGCGGCTTCAACGGGGCGAGGATGCCATGGCGGTCCTTTCGAGCTGCCAGGAAGGAATGAAGCTGGTGGGGGAACGGTTCGAGGCGGGGGAATACTTTATTTCCGACCTGATGATGTCGGGCGAGATCCTCAAAAAGGCGACGGAGATGCTGGCCCCCCATTTGACGACGGAACAAGCGGGCGGCGGCGCTCCGGTGGTCTTCGGCACCGTGAAAGGCGACATTCACAACATCGGCAAAGACATCGCCGTGAGTCTTCTCAAAGCGTCAGGGTACGACGTCCACGATCTCGGCGTCGATGTGCCGTCCCAGAAGTTCGTCGATGCCGTCAAACAGACGGGCGCGAAGGTCGTCGGCCTGTCCGGCTTGCTGACCATCGCATTCGATTCTATGAAAGAGACGATAGACGCGCTGCACGGCGCAGGTCTGCGGCCGAAGGTAAAGGTAATGATCGGAGGCGGTCCTGTGACGGCCGTCGTCAAAGATTACACCGGCGCTGACGCCTGGGGAACGAACGCCCAGGCCGCCGTGACGTTCTGCGATCAATGGACCAAGGAGGCGACCCATGAGTAATGATGCCCTGTATCAGGAACGTCGCGCGCGGATCGAAAGAGCAATGAGATGCGAACCCGTCGACCGCATACCGGTCGTCTACATGGGCCTCGCTTTTTCTCCTCGCTATATGGGCATGAGCATTGCCAAATTCTGCGAGGACGGCGAGGCTGCTTGCGACGTCACTATTGCCGCAATGGACCGGCTCGGAGGGCTGGACGGGATCAATGCGCCGGCCACCGGCCGCATCACTCCGGGTCTTACGACTGTCTGGCTCTCCCGCATTGGCGTGCCTGGACGCGATCTCCCTCCAGACAGCCTCTGGCAGGTGCGCGAAGAGGAGATCATGACCCAGGCCGACTATGACGTTATTATCGAAAAGGGCTGGCAAGCCTTTGTAATGGGCTACATGCCAAAAGTAATCGACATGGCGGAATTCCAGGAATTTATGACCTGGTCTCAGACGAGGACCATATCCTTGCTTCAGAGATACCGTGAACACGGCTATGCCGTGATAACGGGCGGGATGGGCACCATACCGTTCGAGTACCTCTGTGGCGGTCGTTCCATGGAAAAGTTCTTCCTCGATCTCTATCGGATGCCGGATAAAGTGCAAGCGGCCATGGATGTTGCTTTCCCCGAGATAGTGGGTATGACCATCGGCATCGCCAAAACGACCGGCTTGCCGGGCGTCTGGCTTGGAGGTTGGCGTTCTGCAAGCGCCCTCCTTGCACCCAAGTTGTGGAACCGCTTTGTCTGGCCGTACTTCGTCAAGTTCGCACATGCTGTGATAGATGCCGGCCTGACGCCAATACTCCACTGGGACCAGGACTGGACGCGCGACTTGGGACGTTTGACGGAGCTGCCGGCGAAGAAGTGCGTCCTCAACCCCGACGGCATGACGGACGTCCGCAAGTTCAAGGAGTTGGTGGGCGACCGGATGGCCCTCATGGGCGACGTGCCGCCCGCGCTCCTTGCCGTTGGGACGCCTGGCGATATTCGCAATTATGTGAGGGACCTGGTGCGCGACATCGGGCCGACGGGTCTGCTCCTTTGCCCCGGCTGCGATGCGCCCATCAACGCGAAGCCGGAGAACATGGAGGCTTTCGTCGCCGCCGGCAAGGAATTCGGCAAGGGGGCCTGAAAACGCACTTTTAGCATAGGTCCTATGGGACATAGTCTTTTAAAGAGGTTTCTTTGGTTTCTCTGGTTTATCTGGCTGAAAACCAAAGAAACCAGAGAAACTAAAGAAACGCTTTTTTTCTTGGAGGAATTTTCGTGCAAATCATCGGCGAGAAGATCAACGGGACGCGAAAACGGGTCAATGAAGCCATTCTCGCGCGGGATGCCGACTTTATCAGGAATCTGGCGCGCGAGCAGACCGAGGCGGGCGCCGACTTCCTGGACGTCAATGCCGGCACCACGCCGGACCGGGAAGCAGACGATCTCGTATGGCTGGTTCGCCTCGTCCAGGAGGTCGTCGAAACGCCTTTGTGCCTCGACAGCTCGAACCCCGTCGCTCTCTCTGAGGCGCTCAAGTCGGTTGTCCGGCTGCCCATGATCAACTCTATAAGCGGCGAGCCGGAGCGTCTCAAGGCCATACTTCCCATCGTGGCGAGCCGGAAGTGCTCCGTCATCGCTTTGGCCATGGACGAGTCTACGCTCCCAAAGGACGTCGACGAGAGGCTGGCGGCGGCTGAAAAGATATTTCGTGCAACGCGCGACGCGGGCCTGCCCGACGAATTGGTCTATGTCGATCCCTTGATCATGACCGTCGCCACCGATGCCGGCGCGGCCCTCGTCGCCCTCGAGTCGATGCGGGAGCTCAAGAAGAACTACCCCGATGCCCACATCACAAG
This sequence comes from uncultured delta proteobacterium, assembly GCA_963816715.1. Taxonomy (GTDB): domain Bacteria; phylum Desulfobacterota; class Syntrophorhabdia; order Syntrophorhabdales; family WCHB1-27; genus BOG-1155. The sequence goes on along the minus strand of CAWFMJ010000027.1, from coordinate 187,317 downwards.
CGGGTTGAGCAACATATCTTTCGGCCTTCCGGGAAGACCGGAGATCAACCGGACCTTTCTAACCCTCGCCATGGAAGCCGGTCTGGATTCCGCCATCCTTGACCCTACCAGCCGCGACCTCGTTCAGTCCTTGCTCATCACCGAAATGTTGCTCGGCCGTGACCCCTTTTGTCGCAGGTATACGAAAGCCTTCAGGAAGGGGTTCGTTGGAAAGGATTGTTGATGCCGAGCCCGTCGGCGCGAGGGCAAGGCTGAAGAGGCGACCTTCTTGGGTTCTTTCCGCTGGTCGTCCCGTCCGGGGAGGTTCTTAAAAGATATTTTCAAGGAGAGATAAAAGGCGCAACTCCTTGATCCGCCGCCTAAAATAATGGAAAACCTCGTTGGCCCTGGCAAACAGGGATGATAGAATAAGGTCTCGACGCCAATTCCATCACCAACGAGGTGCGACTATTATCTCACAAGGCCCGCCCCCCTACAACTACGAGAAAGAGAAAACAACAAGCGGCATGACTTCTCTGGCTGGTCTTCCCGTCTACCTCGACCTCGCCTCCGTCCTCAACCTGGGGAAAAGCATCGCAACCCATCTCCATGCGAAAGCCCAGGGCTGGACGGACGAACAAATCGTCGTGTCCCTCATCCTCCTCAATCTCGACGGGAAACGGAGAAACGATGGCGCAAGGAAAAGCATCGCTGCGTCCCTTCCCCCTCCGCCGTCTTCAGATACCTTGCCGCCTTCCACGAAGACTATGCCCGCGCCGAGGGCAGGGCCGTCATTCCCCCTTTGACTGAACTCCTCTCCGGCCTTGAGCGCATCAATGCCGATCTTATCGCTGCCGTCGACAAGCAAAACCCCGCAGATCAGGCCACCTTCGACATGGACGCCACGCTCGTTGAAACACAGAAGAAAGACGCCCTCTTCTCCTATAAGGGCTTCAAAGCCTACCAGCCGTTAAATGTGTACTGGGCGGAAAAGGGCCTCATCCTTCATACGGAGTTCAGGGACGGCAACGTCCCGGCGGGACATGAGCAACTCCGGGTCTTTGTCCGTGCTCTCTCTTTGCTCCCCGAAGGAGTGAAGACCGTAAGGCTTCGCTCCGATACGGCAGGCAGCACGACCTCATGGCCTATTGCGACAGGGGCGACAAACGCTTCAGCAGGATCGAGTTCGCCATAAGCGCGGATGTGACGCCTGAGTTTAAAAAAGCAGTCTCCGAGACAAAGGAATGGCGTCCTCTCTTGGACAAAAAAGGAGATGTCCGCGGAGTGGGCGCGGGCACCCGCGAAGCGGGTCGTGCTTCGTGCCGAACAAGAGCGCGACGAAGAAAGGAGAGCCTTACCGCTATCTCGCCATCCGGGAGCGGCTGAAGCAGCCTCTCCTGCCCGGGATGGATTATCTCCCCTTCCAGACCGTCTCCTTTGATGAGACCCAATACAAGCTCTTCGGCATGGTCTCGAACATGCGCTGGGAAGGGGATAAGCTCATCGACTGGCATCACGAACGGTGCGGCAAGTCCGAAGAATCATGAAAGAGTATCTTGCCGGGGGGGGAGGCTCCCTTCAGGGAAGTTCGGCGAGAATGCGGCCTGGTGGTGGATCATGATCCTTGCCCACAATCTCAACGCCGCCATGAAGAGCCCGGTCCTTCAGGGCGCCTGGATCGCCAAAAGGATGAAGGCCGTCCGCTTTCGCCTGATCAATCTCCCCGGACGGGTTATGGAACATGCGCGGGAACTGATCGTCCGCTTGTCCGGGGATCATCCCTCGTTCGACGTCTTGCTCTCCGCTCGTCGGAGAATCATGGAGCTTGGCTGTGCGCCGTCGGGATGAAGATGCAAAAAGCGGATAGACGCGAACGGTTGTCTTGGTACCACGAGCCCGACCGAAAAACATACAAGATCTGGAAATACAAGGGCCTCTACATGCAAAAGGGGAAACAGGGCCGCGAAATGGCGGAACAGCTCCTCTCTGTCATGCGCGGAGACTATGGAAACGGCATATTCCGGATCGAGAAATTCACCATACAGGATTGCGAGGTGATCTCCTACCTTCGCGGCCTGGCTGGAGTCGATCAAAAATACCCTTAGCCCGGCCACCTATAAGGGCTACAGGAACAGCGTCGAAAGACATCTCGTGCCTTTCTTCGAAACGAAGACCGTCCAGTTGCACGAGATCCGGCTTGATACGCTCACGCAGTTCCTCGGGCACATCAAGAGAGAAGGCAAGGGCAAAAAGAACGTGATGTACTGTCTCCACGTCTGCCTCGACCACGCGTGGCGGTCCGGACGTATACCCGCCATGCCTGCTTTCCCGAGGGAAAAGGACTATCAGATCGTGCAATCGGTTATCCAATGGCTGCCGGAAGAGCGACAGCGGAAAATAATCGAGGCCATACCGATCGAGCACCAGACTATCTTCTGGCGGTTGAAGTACCATCTCCGGAGACCCTCGGAGGCGATGGCGCTGCACAGGGAAGATTTCGATGGCGGAATGTTCAGGTTTCGGGGGTAAGTATATAGTGCACGGGGCTTTGAGCAGGTAGGGACAGGGGATTCCCGAGTGAGGTTGTTCCTGTTAGCAGCCACCAGAATGCCCTCATAGACAGCCCGCCCACACCCTCACCCCCCAGAAGGCTTTTCGTAAGTCTCTGTTCCTTGCAGCAATCCGTGATTGGGAGATAGAGTAGGCATTGGCGCCTCGGCGCGCGCCGGCCGCCGCGCCCGTCCTCCGGCAGACTTTTGCTGTTTTCCCCCTGCACGCTTCTCTCCTTTGAGTTTTTGAGCGTCGCGGCCGGAGGACCTCGTGACGGCATTTTGCCGAAAGGGGGGAGCGATGGTCAAGCGGTGCTTTTTCTGCGGACGGTACTTCACGCCGAATCGCCGGGCGAAGGGAACAGTTGCAATGCCGCGTGTAGTCAGGCAGAATGTCGTGAGATGCAAAGCAGTCTCTCTTGCCGAGGAGGTTCTCTATAGCAAGCCGAAGAGCGTGCGGGTAGCGGACGGTCACTTCAGATGAAGAAGTGGGGAAACACCCTTTTCCACACAGGTGAGGTCTGTCAATTGGCCCGATTTGGAGGCAGGTCCGTGGCTGGATATGAGGGCGATTTGATGGCCGCCAACAGTTCCAGGGGCGTACACGGAATTCGGATTTCTTACGGTATTTGAACCTTTAGGAACGGCAAGAGGATTCCCGAGGTGGGTTGCTCCGGGGGCGAATAGAGCGGCATTGGTCGGAGTTCGTCCGACGGCATTCGTGGGAGTTATTGCATCACTCATACCCCCGAATTGCTCGCCATGGCCAGCGCCGTCATCACTCTCAAGCCGGGCGGCATCACCATAACCGTCAACAACTGAAAGGAGCCCACCTATATGAAAAAACCATCGACAGCACGCGCCATCCCCAACGGCGACTACGACAACGAAGAATTCTTCAGGCCACTTCTGGGAGATGACGACAACGTCAAGACCCTGGGCGTCATAAGGCCAGGCATCATGGTGCTCAAGAAGAACTGCGAACAAGCCGATGTCGAAAAGTACGACCGACTGCTCGCTCAGGGCATGATCTGGGTCGACATGGCAAGGGAATTCGGCGATAAGCTCATCCCCCAGATCGTCGACTACTTCACCGCAAATAGGCACGACTGCATGAACCCGGCGAACGCCGACCTCATAAAGCAGCTCTACGCGGACCCTGACGGCAGGATAAGGTCGATCCCCGTCTACTTCCCCATGAACGAATGGTGGAACATCATCCCTCACCGGCTCTGCTGCTACGGCCTCACAAAGGGCCTCAAACATCGGAGCGGCTTCGAGTACGAAAGGGACGATCGGGGAAGGATAACGGATTACAGGATGGTCTGCGAGACTCCGGAAGACCTCGAGGCGGGGAAGAAACTGTTCGGCGGCCGGCCGTGGATGAAGAAGCCCTGCGATCCCGAGTCCTGCCTCGAATACCAGAAGGAAGAATGCAGGTTCTCCGGCAGGATCTATTTCATGATCCCGGGCATTAAGGGGATGGGCTCGTTTGTGATCCCGACGAAGTCATTCTATTCCATGGAGTGGCTGAAAAAGACGCTTCGGGACACGTACCAGCTCACCAACGGAAGGATCGCCTATCTTCTCCACAAGGGGGAGACGATCTTCGTGCTTCGGAAGGTAAGGGCTACCATCCCCTGCATCGACTGGGAGAAGGGCGAGACGAAGATGAGGCAGCAATACCTGATTGATCTCGACGTGGTGGTAGACCCCCTGGAGGTTGCAAGAGAATACTCAGTCGAAAAGGTCCTCCGGAAAGGGGCGAGGGCGATGGCCATGCTTGGGGCGGGTGTTGGCAGTACCGACGGCGTCTCCGCGGATGCAGGCAGGGCTGATGCCGATTCCCCTTCGTTTGGCGAAAATCGGCTCGAGAAGCAGGCTGGACCGGAACTCACGCCTGGCGAACGAAAACCTGAAAAGCAGGAAACGCCGCCTCAGACCGGCTATGCCGATGGGAGGCCCGAAAGGCAGCCAAGTCCCGAAACCCCGAAGAACGGGAACGGCAGAAAAGAAATGGACCGGGACCAGAAGGCAGCCATTGCAAAGATGGCGGCCAGGTACCAGATACAGGCGGAAACGCTCGATAGGGTGCTTGCGGGCGTGAACTCCTATGACGAAGCGGCAAAGGTGATAGGCGAGCTCGACAGGGGGGACATTTCGAGGTTCCTCCCGGCGCCGTTGTAAGCCGGTCTGCCGGCTGGCCCGACACATTCAGGGGAAGGCACACCGCCTTCCCCTTTTTTGTGCCCAGATGTCCCCGTTGGGGATGGCGAAGTCAAGTAATACATAACGTGGTATCGGGACCAAACGGGACGATACCCCTGTCCGAACGGGCAGGTGACAAGCGCTTCGAGCAGTGGTATGTGTACTACAAGTTGTTACGCTGGGCCATGCTTCGATTAGGCCGCGTGGCAGCCGCCTGCACGCTTTCGCTGTATCGCGCCTTCCGAATCCCGCAGGATCGGTAGGCCAACGTTTGTTTGTATGGTAGGCACATATGAACCCGGAAGACATGGACGTACCGGTCTCTATGGTCGCCATTCCCTTTCAAGGGGTGAAGCCGGCAATCGCGGTCACCGCCTCCTCCCTTGCCCTTGCCGTAAAAGCCGCGATGCCTTCCAAAGCAAGGAAATACGATGCCAGCCGGGCCGTCGAAGAGCTCTATCGAAAGCACGCCGACTCTCTTCAACGGGGGGAGGCAGGGGTCTATGAAAAAGCAGCCTTCGGGATGTATGCGATCTACAAGGCGAGGATCGTCAAGATTGCGAGAAAATACCGCTCCTTAAACCCGATATTCGGAGAGGAGGACCTTCAGCAGGAAGCGCTCATCGCTATCCTGCAGGCCCTGCGGAAGTATAGGCACAGCCCCGACATCCAGATGAAATTTTCGACCTACCTCGAATGGTCGATCAGGAACATATTCCAGCGGGCCATCGGGAGCAGGGACAAGTACGTGGAGATATATTCCCCGGACGGGGCGTTCGAGAAGACCATGGGATACGGCAAATTCGTCGAGCAGAAGAAGGCCCTGGAAGATGCGGGCTGCACGTACACGACCAAGAAACGCTTCTGTTACCTCTCGGAGGTCCCGTGGGGCGAGGACCTGGAGGCGAAACTCAACCAGGCCGGCCTCGCCCCTTATGAATACCTTGCAGAAACTCCGGATAAACTCGCCGAGATGCGGGAGACAAGGACGGGCGAGGAGCCGGGAGAGGAGGAGCCCGAGGAGGAACGCCGGATATCGACGCGGGCAAGCGGCTCGCGATCGCGCAACGGGCTCAACCTTCGGACAATCGACGGGCTCTACCGTCAATGGGCCCGGAGCCGGCCCGAGGCGAGCGAGAGCAATTCCCTGGTTCTTCGCATCTACGATCTTTGCAGGCAGGAGAGCGAGGCCTTCTCTTTGCCTTCCGGAAACAACGGCGCCTCTGTCGGCAACGACGAGGAAAGAGCAGTGCTGACCGCCATTGCGCGCGGACTCGGCCGTCACGACGACGGCGCCGTTCCCCACATCCCGTTTTCCCTGTTTCTTCGGGTGCAGATAAAGAGGTCCCTTGAGGCCCTTCGAAAAAGACAAAACCCGCCGAGCGAAGGAGGTGCCCCGTGCGTCCCGGAGAAATAGCCGAGCTTCTACGAGAGGAAAGACTGAAACAAGCCCGCCCGTGGACGCCCGTGTCTGCGCAGCAACTGACGGCCAGGGAGTTCCTCTCCCTCATCGGCATCAAGGGCAAGGGGCGAAGATACCGCCGGACGTTGCGCCACCTGAGCCTGACATGCACGAGGGACGATGAAGCGGATCGCGCCCCCGGCTACCTGACGAAGTGCTTCCGCCAAGGGGTGATTGTCCGGGTCTTTCAAGGCAGGGGTCACGGCGCGGTTTCCGTCGAGTACCGGATTCCGGTGGAGAGCCTCAAGGACGAATACGCGGACCGCGCCAGAAGACTCATATCGGGGAGGAGCGGCAGGCCTTCCGATTCCATCAGCGTGAGCCGTGAAACGTACAAACAACTGGTGGCGCTCAGCGGGAGGGCCGGCAAAAGCATCCCGGACATGGTCGAGGAGTGGGCTCGCCGGGAATGGAGGTTCTGGGTGGAGAGCGGGAACGTCCTGTCGGCCGGCGAGGCGAACCAAGAAGACGCGTAGGAGGCCCATTCAATACAGGGGTACACGTTGCGACGTGCAAGGGGGTACACGTTCCGACGTGTCAATGACACGTTCCGACGTGCACGGGGTACACGTTCCCGACGTGTACGCCCATGACGATACCAATCAAAAGGAGGTTCCCATGAAGTATCTCGGCAGCATCAAAGTCAACATGCTCAAGGAACGTCAGGAGTACAAAGAACTGTTCAGCCCTCTCTCGGAATCCGAATACGCCGACCTACGCCAGAGCATCCGTAACGGGGGCATCGTCAACGACCTGATCGTGGAGAGAGGCAGCGACGGGTACGTTATCCTCTCGGGCCATCACCGGAAGACGGTGGCGGAAGAGCTGGGGATAGAGGAGGTGCCGTGCTCCCTGGCGGAAACGCCGGAGGAAATCGTGGAGGCTCTCTTCGACAACGCAAGCCGCCGCCAGATGACGGAGGCGGAGCGGAAGGCGAAGATTCAGGAAAAGGACGGGGTTCAGGACCGCTTCTTCGAGGAGCGCCTCATACCGGAGATCTATGCCCTCTACAAGGAAGGGAAGATCGACAGGAAATCGACCGATGAGTTCCTCAACGCGTCCCCCGATGTCCAGAGGAGCATCCTTTATTGCCTCTCCGTCGAGCGGGAGGTGGTCCCCGAGGAATTGCTCGAAAAACACGAGCGCGAAATAGCCTCGATAGAGGCCCGGCACAAGGAAGACATCGAGGCCGAGCGGAAAAAGCTGGCCAAGGCGGAGGCCGAAAGGAGGAAAGCGCAGGAAGCGCTCAGAGAGAACGGGAAAAGGTTGGAGGAAATAAAGGAAAAGGCCGAAGACACCCTGGCCAGGTACGAGAAAGACAAAGAACAGATCACCGAGGAAGTGACGAAGGAGTTCGAAACCGAACTCAAGGAGCTCGCCAAGGAAAGGGAAACGCGCGAGGCGGCCGTCAAGGCCAAACAGGACGAGATAGCGGAGCTCAACGGGCAGATCGAGACCCTGAAGAACAAGGTGTACGGCTACGAGGCGCAAGCCGCCCTCTGGAGGCACGAAATCGCCAGGGTGGCCGAGAAGTACGACAAGAACATCGCCTATTATTCGAATCCTGCCCTGATCGAAATCCAGCTCCAGGTGATCTCCGAGTTCGTCGAGTCTCTGGTCCGGTTCTCCGGGTGTCACAAGTGGGACGCCGAGGCCTTGAAAACAGTGGAGCGGTACCGAGCCTCCATCGGCGATCTCCTGGAGAAGTTGGTGAAACAAGTAAAGGCCCATAAGAAAGAAACGGTCTCCCTGCAGGAGTCGGAGGAGGCCGTAGCCGCCAAGGGAGGCGGGGAAGGTAAGGCTTCGCCGGATGTCCCGTATGTCCCGTATGTCCCGTAGGGCGCGGAAGAGCTGTCGTGCGGTTCAGTTGAGTGAGATCGATAAACAGTAGGGGGGGAGTCCGGGGTCGGGCCGCGGCCGTTGCCGGACGGTTCGATGATCTCGGGCAAAGGTCTTGGGCAGCCAGGCTTCCCGTTTCCCTCCAAACACGGTCCCGACCCGCCCCAACATAAACATAACGATTGTGACCGGCGCCATCTCGCTGCCCATGGGGCCGGACGCGCCTTTGAAAGCCCCGACATCTGCACGAGTCTTTCGCCCCTTCCTGGCCGGCCGGAGCTTGCTCGCTTCCTTCATGTCCTCGTCGATCAGCTTTTCGATATTGCACGGATTCTCTTCCTCGACCTTTTCATGCGCCGAGCGTCCGCCACACCTCTGCTAGGGAATGGAGACCCGGCCGGAAAGAGTGGATGTCGTCCTGTCTGCCGGCGAAGCGAGCCGACGGGACACGAGGAGGGATGCGCATGCGTGGGGGGCGCACGTTCCCGACGTGCAAGGGGGTACACGTTCCCGACGTGTACGGGTCGCCCCAAACATACCAATAGGAGGTTGCCATGAAGCATCCCGGCAACATTAGAGCCGCATTGCAACCGTTCACGTCGTCGTGTCAGATGTTCGGCTCGAACGGAGGTCTTATGGCGATGAAAGAATCGGTCCGCACCTTTCCCCTTGACCTCCGGCCGGACGGGATCGCCGAAACGATGGCTCTTCCCGAAGGCATTTGCGCCGACCCCCGTTTCCCTGTACCCTAAGCGCGTTTCACAAAGAGGACGTCTTCCCTGCTATCGAAAGTTCATCGATCACCCAGGTTTTTCCGACCCCCGCTGCTTTGTTGAACTTTCTCGATGACCTCGAAAAAGGCGACGTGACTACTACGCAAGACAGGGCTCTTGACGGCGGAGGTCCACCCCGTTTGTCTATTGTCCGAATTTGAGCCGGCCTGTTCAAGAGCCGCAATTAGCTTGCGGAGGTTCGAGTTCAAGATCAAATCGCCCCTCCGAGACATAAGCAAGCTCGGGGAGGCGATCGACACGATGAAAGGGATCGTGCGGGAGTTTCGCGAACTCACGTCCGACTTCGCCGCCATTGCCAATCTGCGCTTCGTCGAGCCGGAAGGGCTTTCCGGGATACCTCAAGAGCACCCAGGAAAAAGAAGAAGGCTCTGCCGGAGAAGAATCGTGAAGAAAACGCCACTCATTCTCATCGCCGCCTTTTGGCTCTTCCAATCAGCAGGCGCCCACGCGGCCGGCGTCTACCAGATGGACGTCTTCCCGGACTGGGACGACCTGCTCCTCCGGATTGCGCGCGATTACGGGTACGGCTGACCACGACGGCCGCGACCATCCCTCTGCATAGCGCTCTGCCGTCCCATTGTTCGAGGGGGAGGTGCGCGTTTGGGCGCCATCGCGGGCCAACTCTTCGCCTCGTCCTCTCCTGCCTGAGAGGAGTTGCAGTCATGTGACCGACAAGCGCATCGCGGACAGCAGTCAAAAGCAGAATACCCGGCATGACCGGATAGAAGAAAGGGGTTCGTCGGGAATTGCTGGTGGATTTGGGGAACTCCTTGACTTTGACCGGGCTCTATGAGATACTACCTTAGAAGTTTACGTTTTTGCCGTACTGAAGGCCGCAAAGACTCCTGAGCTTTGTGGCTTTTTTTATCGCGTTTCGTAACCTTTCAATCTATGAAAGGAGGTATCTGCACATGGCAAAGGGAACAGTAAAATGGTTCAATGAGTCCAAGGGCTTTGGTTTTATCGCCCGGGAAGACGGCGAAGACGTTTTTGTCCACCACACCTCGATCAGCGGCAGCGGCTTCAAGTCTCTGTCCGAAGGTCAGACGGTTACCTTTGACGTCGAAAAGACGCCGAAGGGCCTCAGGGCCACCAATGTCGTAACTGCCTAAGCATGCAAAGAAGGAGGCCCCTTGGGGCCTCTTTTTTTAGTCTGACCCTTTCAACCGGCGCATATCCAGTCCGCAAACGTCTTCCGGTTCTACCGTGATTGCCTTTAAGCGGCTGACAGGAGAAGGGAAAGCTTTCCCTTCCCGCGCCGTAGCTGGTCGCTTCAGCTACTAATCTCTGTAATAAAGTAGGTGCTATGAGTTTCATTTCAACCGGGCTTCATCCGAAAATAGTCGACACTGTCAAATCACTTGGCTACGAAAGACCAACTCCCATACAAACACAGGCGATCCCGCCCGTCCTTGCCGGTAAAGACGTTATGGGCCTCGCTCAAACCGGCACCGGAAAGACGGCAGCCTTCGTACTGCCCATCCTTCAACGCCTGGTTCCCGGCCCCCGCGGCAGGGTCCGGAGCCTCATTGTTGCGCCAACGCGGGAATTGGCGGAGCAGATCCACGCGTCCATCGGAGAACTAGCGGGCAGCACGCGGCTTACGAGCTGCGCAATCTATGGCGGAGTGCCGGTAAACCCGCAAATCAAGAGGCTGCGCGCTGGCGTGGACATCGTCGTCGCCTGTCCCGGCCGTTTGCTCGACCATCTGGGCCAGAAGACGATTGACGTGACGAATGTTGAAGTTCTCGTTATTGACGAGGCAGACAGGATGTTCGATATGGGGTTTCTCTCCGACATCCGCCGGATCGTCAAGCTATTGCCGCGAAAGCGGCAGACGCTGATGTTCTCCGCGACCATGCCGGACGACATTCGGAAGCTGACCGATGAGGTATTGCAGGACCCGGTGACGGTAAAGATCGGCCACACTGCCCCGGCGCAGACCGTGTCCCATTCCCTCTATCCGGTAGAGCAGCATTTGAAGACCGCCTTGCTCCTGGAGCTGCTGAAGGAGATCGATGCCGAATCCGTCCTGATCTTCACCCGGACGAAGCATCGGGCCAAACGAATTGGGCAGCAATTGGAGAGGGCAGGGTACAAGGCCGCCTCCCTTCAGGGAAACCTGTCGCAGAACAAACGCCTGGATGCTCTCGACGGCTTTCGCAACGGCTCGTATCGGGTCTTAGTCGCGACGGATATCGCCGCCCGCGGCATCGACGTCTCAAGCATATCCCACGTCATCAACTACGATATGCCCGATACGGTCGACGCATACACCCATCGCATCGGGCGCACCGGTCGCGCTACGAAGACGGGCAATGCATTTACCTTCGTCACCAGGGAGGACGAGCCCCTGATCCGAAGCATCGAGCGGGTGCTCGGCGCAAAGATCGAGCGCCGGACGGTAAAGGGTTTCGATTATACGAAAGAGGCGCCGGTACGGGATACGGAATTCGCCCGTCCGCCTCGCAATCCGGCAACCCGGCGCCCGCAGGTCGACCGCGCAGGGAGAACGGCCAAACCTGGCAGGCGCGCTGCCGGTTCGGCACGGCGAAGGGCGTCTGAATGACGCCCCTCCTCTTCGCACCCTGACTTGACGATACGCCGTTCGGTGGGGTTAGTAGCGACCCCGACCGCCGCCGAATCCGCCTCCGCCTCCGCCGCGTCTTCCGCCTCCGCCTCCGCCGCCGAACCCGCCGCTGCGGTTCCTGTCGGTTTTCGGCCTGGCCTCGTTTACATTAAGCGTGCGGCCGTTAAGTTCTTTGCCGTTGAGGGCGCTTATGGCCGTCTGAGCCGCGGCGTTATCCGGCATTTCCACGAAACCGAAGCCTTTCGACTGGTTGCTGTACTGATCCTTAATCACGTTTGCCGATGCGACCTCGCCGAAAGCCTCAAAAGCCTTCCGCAGATCGTCCTCGGTGACGGTGAAAGCCAGGTTGCCCACGTAAATATTCATCTGTTCTCCTTATGATTGATAATAGTTGAGATGGCGATACGTCGCTCAGCCATCCTTCCGCACGTTCGCCGCGGCCGGTCCTTTTTGACCCTTGACCACCTCGAACTCGACTCTGTCGCCTTCGGAGAGCGACTTGAAACCCTGGCCGACAATCGCTGAATGGTGGACGAAGACATCGTCGCCCTCGTCCTGCGTGATGAAGCCAAAGCCCTTCGAATCGTTGAACCACTTCACTGTGCCTTTTGCCATGCGTCCGACTCCTTTTTCTTGATATTTACCGTCGCGCGACGACATCCTGAGTGGATCGTCGCGCTCACGTCCCTAGAGGCGCTGCTGCTCCTACTTCGGCGCCGCAACCCTCAGTTTGGCTTCTTTCAGCAATTCGATAGCCAGATCCACCTGCTCTCCCGACAGCGATATCCCGGCAGGGGTGGCGACCATTTCCCCATCCTCACCGGTGTTGTGAACGCGCACGTCTATCATCTTGATGTTCTTCACATCACGAATTGTTACGAGTATCTTTTGCCTTGATCTCACATCGATCTTCCCGATGAGCATAAAAACCTCCTAGTTGCGATACGCTTCCCCGAAAGGCCGGCTAGGTCCTTCGGCCAGCGATTACCCGGTCTACCGCAAGGACCCTGCGAAAATGAAACCCGTAGACATGATACGTCATGGCCAGCGGCAAGAGCCGGGGCCGCGTGATCAATGACCACAGGAGAAGTTTCCAATAATACAATCTGGCGCGATCCTTGATGCCCAGCACCACGAGCGTCTTAAAGGGGGCGTCAAGATAACGGAGGTTGAAGCGGACGGAGCGAAAATGAAAACGGGAATGCCGTTTTTCGAGGGGCTTGTACTCCTTGATGAACGCCTTCACCCGCTCGTAGTACATGCGCGGAGAATAAATGCCGTTGACGATCCGTTTGTAGCCGTCGAAGAGCTTTTCGTAGCCCATCAGCGGAACGACATTAGTGGTGAAGTCAGTATTGTCGCCGGAGATCTGCTTTCCCAACCGGCCTTCTTTCTGGAGACGCTGGTAGAGGCGGCTGCCGCCGGGCGCATTGAGCATGCCCACCATGGCTGTGACGATCCGGCTCTCCTGGACGAACTTGATCTGCCGGTCGAATATGTCGGGAGAATCGCTGTCGAATCCCACAATGAATCCGGCTCTGACCCGCAGGCCGATCTCCTGTATCCGTTTGACGCTTGCCACGAGGTCCCTGTTGGTGTTCTGAACCTTGTTGCATTCCTTGAGGGACTTGTCGTCGGGCGTTTCGATGCCGATGAATACGGAATCGAAGCCTGCGCGTATCATCTGCCTCATCAAAGGCTCATCGTCGGCGAGGTTGATGGAAGCCTCCGTGGAGAAATCGAAGGGATGTCTTCTTTTCTTCATCCATTCAATCACGGCGGGCAGAACGACGTCCTTCAGCTTTTTCTTGTTGCCGATGAAGTTGTCGTCGACGAAAAAGACGCTGCCCCTCCAACCTGCTTTGTAGAGCGCCTCCAGTTCGTGAACAATCTGGGACGCGCCCTTGGTCCGCGTACGGTTGCCGTAGAGGGTCGTGATGTCGCAGAACTCGCAGCTAAAGGGACACCCTCGGGAATACTGGAGGTTCATGGAGAAGTACCGCTTCATCTTGATGAGGTTCCAGAGCGGGGCGGGGGTCTTGTCGAGTTCGGGATAACTGTCGGACCGGTAGAGGCGCCGCGCTCTTCCCTGGCCCAGATCATCGAGGAATTGAGGAAGGCTATTCTCGGCCTCATCGAGGACGAGGTGGTCAACGTCAGAAAACTCTTCAGGAGAGGCAGTAAAGAGGGGGCCGCCCGCGACCGTCCTGACGCCAGCCGCCTTGCACCGTGCGATCAACTCGGCGGCTGACTGCCTCTGCACTGCCATTGCGCCGATAAACGCGTAGTCCGCCCACACGAGGTCCCGATCCCTGACGCTGTCCGTATTCATGTCGATCAGTCGCTTGTGCCACTCGGCGGGAAGCATGGCGGCGACCGTCAGCAGGCCGAGCGGGGGGTGGAGCGCCTTCTTCGAAATGAACTTGAGGGCATGCTTGAAGCTCCAGAAGGTGTCCGGATATTTCGGATAGATCAGAAGAATATTCATTGTTTTCCTTCTATTAGGACGCCAGGGCTTCTTCGGAGCATATCGGTTCGGTCTCTTGCGCCAACGCGCATCTCACCGTCTCGGCAAGATCGGTCACGGATATCGGTTTTGCGCCAAACCAGCGGATCCCTGTTTCCCGCTCCCTGAATACTTTCTCGCCATCTTTATTTGCGAGAAGAACAATAGGGATGTCGCCCCGTATTTTGAGAAGGCGCTGTGCAAGGAGCAATCCCGAGATGTCCGGCACGCTCAGGTCGGTAATGACGAGGTCATATCCTCCCGGATTGCCGGAAAAAGCCTCCAGGGCGTCAGCACCCGTCGTTTCCATGCGAACCTGGTGACCCATCTCTTCGAGCATGGCATGCACCATTTCGACGATCGTCTGATCGCCGTCCACAAAAAGTATCCGTTTACCCATTCGGCGTCCCCTTTTTTACGTACAATCTTGGTTGTCCTTTCCGAACGATATGTCGGACTTTTCTTTCCAACGACTGATAAAAGTCAACTGCACTCGTTCTTATGACCTTTGTTTCATGGAGTTCATATCGCCCGTCAATCATGGCATCCAGCCGTATTACAGAGTGCATGACGATGAGTGTGCCCGTTTCCCCGGCCTCGATCTTCGGCAGATCGGACTCTTTTACATTGCAGATAAAGGCGCCTTCGTCGGTGCTCAGTTGGACGGCCACCATTCGGGACTGCACGGCTGTCTGTTCCATCACGAGCTCCTTGCTGTGGGTATCCCACTTTAAAACCACGCGCTGTTTTCTCGGGCTACGCCTTAGAGGCTCAATGGCAGCCTATTCCCTGGAAAGGCAAATACGGAAGGACGGTCCGGGGCGAAACGATTTCGCCTTTCGACCTCATAGTTCAGAAACAATGTCCGGCAAACCGTAAAATGGCCCAATCGGGAGACCGGAGCGGTTGGGAAGAGCGCTGTTTCCAGCCGGTGTGTGATCTGTCGCCGATTGTCGATGCGAAGACCACTAAGTTTACTACTTCCTGGAACATTAAGCAAACGGCACGTGAAAACGCGCGCGAACTAGCAGAGGAGCATATTCTTGGCGCCAACGGAGACAAGACGAACCACGACCGCCGCATTCGCTTCACTATGTGATGAATTTCCTTGCATTTCCCACCGCTAAGTATGCTATAACATTTGGGCATGCATTGTCTGACGTTGCCGGAGCACTGGCTGCGGCAACGAAGAGAAATGCGGAAGAACAAAAATAGTCTGCCGGATGAAGTGAATCGTAAGAACTCGCCGCGTTGTGGGCAGCCCTCGAAAGGGTTCGGGCAGAATAGCGGAATGCCTGGGGCTTAAGAAGAAGGCGGCGAAACAACTGTCGTTTGTAGAGGCTCTAAAGGTCTATAAACAGGGAGGAACAACATGTTTAAAAGTATGTTTCCAATTACGCTGGAGAGGCACCAAAAGACGAAGGTCAAGGCCATCGAGAGCTTTGATTTTGTGAAGAATGTGAACATGGCTTCCATCATGGTTCACGAGTTCTCGCGGGCAGCAGCCATTTATCCCATCGTTTTTGTGGAAGACAAGACAAAAGACCAGTTCAGGCCAGTTGTTCTCCTGGGTTTGGAAGAGGGCGAGAACCTGTTCGTCCAGGGCGACAAGTGGGAGGCGTCCTATGTGCCGGCCATTATCCGCCGATACCCTTTTGCGCTCGCCAAGACCGGAGAAGAAGGCCGTTTTGCAGTCTGTATCGACGAAGAAAGCAATCTCGTGAATGAAGACGAGGGACAAAAGCTATTCAACAATGACGGAACGCCGGCGGAAGTGATGGAGCGGGTCAAACAATATCTGTCGGAGTTGCAGCAAATGGATAAATTCACCGAAGATTTTTGTGCGTTCATGGCAGAGAAAAATATGTTCACTCCCCTCAATATGAGAGTAAGAGTCGGAAACCAACAGCGGAACATCACGGGAGCGTATATCGTCAACGAGGAAAGGCTGAATTCCCTGTCGGACGAAACCTTCCTCGAGATGCGTTCCAAGAAATATACTCCCGTTATTTATTCTCACCTGAGCTCCTTGTCGCAAATCGAAAGACTGGTCGGCTTCAAAGACAAGAAACTCGTGACGGCGAAAGATCTGGGCGCGCAGTTCAGCGAAAACCAGTCTGATTAAGGCTGGCTCGACGGGTTTAGGACAGGTCGTCAAAGGCTGCCGGCCCGTCCCGAGCCGCTTAGACGGGGATATTATGAGGACTTAGAAGGCGCTTGCTCATACCGGCGATCGAGCGTCTCTTTGCTTCTATTGACGTGCCTCGTCGACTGGGGAGAGAATGATCTCGTCGACCTCGGCCGCTATTGCCGAAACCCAGGCATCGGGCGTCTCTATCAGGGATTGAAGGGACCCTCTTCCTGACGCCATAAGCGCCCAGTGTCCCGAACGGCAATTTCAGCCACATGTCTTCCCGAGAATAGCTCTTGGTAAGAATAACTATAGTTCGTATGCTAACTACATTGATGGGGGGTGCAGCATGCCGTGTCTCGATCCATACGAAAGTCTCGGTTTTCACTGCGGCCTCACGTTTAAGGCCTTCGTTGCCTCAGTCGAGGGAAGGCTCAAGGGAACGGGGGCAACCTCGGCCCAGTTTCTGGCCCTCGCGCACCTCGTCGCCCTCGGCCCCCTCTCTCAGACGGAACTGGTCGACCGGCTTTCCATAACAAAGGCCACGGGCGTGAGGCTCGTGGACCGGATGGAGCGCGACGGGTGGGTGGTCCGGCAGAGCGATCCTCAGGACGGCCGCATAAAGCGGGTAGCGCCGACGGAGAAGGCGATTCAGGCCTGGGAGAAGCTTTCTCAGGCGGGTCGAGAGGTGCTGGAGCAGGCCTATCGGGGAATCCACCCGGCGGAGATCGAAACGGTAAAGCTCGTGCTCGAAAAAGTGCGAAAGAACCTGGGGGCATAACTTTTTTTTTCGGCATATGGTTAGTCTGCTAACTATATGCCCGTTCTTCAATGGAGGGCACGATGAACGCGACACCCTCGTTGTCCACTCTTTTTGTAAGATTTCTGAAACTCGGCGCTACCGCATACGGTGGTCCGGCGATGATCGGACAGATCAGGCGGGTCGTCGTCAATGAGTACGGTTGGCTGAAGGAGGAAGACTTCCTGCAAGGCCTTGCCTTCATCCAAACCATTCCGGGCGGCAGCGTGCCGCAGATGGCGGCCTACGCGGGGTACCGGTTGAGAGGAGTCGCCGGCGCCGTCACATCGATGGCGGCCTATCTCATCCCTCCATTCTTCACGCTCGTTGTTCTTTCAGTCGCGTACTTCAAGACCCGGAATCTGTGGTTCACGAACCCGCTCTTCACGGGGCTTTCAGCAATAGCGGCGGCCATTGTGCTGGACGCGTGCCTCACCCTTGGCAAACCAATACTGCGCGATTGGCAGGCTGTGCTGATAGCGGTTCTGTCGTTCGCCGGGCTCTTTGTTCGACTCAATATTCTCGTGATCCTTATCGGAGCCGGTTTCATGGCGCTGCTGCTTTATAAGAAAGAAAAAACCGGGGCGGCGCCCGGCGGCTTTGAAGGGACCCGGCCGGGGATGGGAAAGGAAGAGTTGTGCCTGCTTGGAGTGGTCTTCCTCGTCGTCTGCTCGGTCTTTGCCGCATCCTATCTTGTCGATCCGCAACTTACCTACCTGAGCCTGAGGTTGGCGAAGATCGGGGCGCTGATGTTCGGCGGCGGCTTTACGGTGATTCCGCTGATACAGTACGAAGTGGTCGATCAATTCCACTGGATCGGCACAAAGGAGTTCCTGGACGGCATTGCGCTCGGCCAACTGACCCCCGGTCCGATGATGATTACCGCCTTTATCGGAAACGCCCATTCGGGCCTTTTTGGGGCTGTGGCAGCCACGATCGCGCTTATGTCGCCCTCGCTTTTCATCCTGTTGCTTTTGCTCCCCTATCACGACTGGCTGAGGAACGCGCAGGCCCTTCGTATCGCGGAACGCGGCATCCTCGCATCCTTTGTCGGCATGCTCGGGCTTGTCCTCTACGGTTTCGGAAGAACGGTCCTCACCGGCGCCCTGCCCATGCTCCTTGCGGGCGCCGCTTTCATCGCTCTGAGGAAAAAGGTCGGTCTCCCCTGCGTTATTCTGTGCGGAGGGGTCCTTTCCCTCCTTCTTTTCGGCATGGGCGCATGAACTCCAAACTCATGCTTGCGAGTGTCGCTTATGGTTTTTTCTGACGGCCTCCGAGGCCCCACCGGGCAAAAAGCCTTTGGTAAAACGGCGGCTGGGGAAGTCGTAGAGCATTTTGTAATCGGCGTGGGAACCACCGAACTTACCCTGTTTCCATTCGACTATTCCGGACATGAATTCTTCCATCCGGGTTTTCGGCACGGACAGGAAATCTCATCGTGGGAGGCTAGGGCGCGCTCGCATTCCCCGAAGTGGGGCAGGGCAATCATACAGTTCCCGGTCTCCATGACGGACACGACGCAGTAGACGCACGAGGGAGGGAAGAATGGGGGAAGTCCGGAGTCTCAGCAATCGTTCGAGCTCTTCGCCATAGCGGTCGAATTCATGAACCGTTGTCATTCATTTGCCTCCTGTCTTATAAGGGATTGCCCCTTGCTTTGAGAGATCATGTATCGAACAGAGATGATCTCCTCGTCGCTGACTTGAGCTGGTTCCCTCCAAGCCGCCTTAAATGTCTTTACAGTCTAAAACGGCCGGACAGCGAGCTCAAGAGACAGGCTGAGGAAGCTCCTGTTTTCCTGTCCTCTGTGTCGGCCCGATCTTGCCGCGAATCAGTGAAATGAAGGCCCCTTGATCGGGCTTCGTGAATCGGCCATACGTGAGTCGGTAAGCTTTGACGACATGAAAGGAAACATGGAAGCCATGGCCAAGGACCGGACCATGGTGGTATATTCACAGAAGGGGAATTGCGAGCTGCCGGCCGAGCTTCTCAAGTACAAGGGAAAGGTTGCGATTTTGGCCGGCGGGTACGAAGCCTGGAAAGCGGAGATCGTTGGAGAGCCGGGAGAGCTAAACGAGGCCGCCTCGAACGGCGTCGGGGATAGGCAAACGAGAACATCCCTCCACGCCTTTTTCACCGGTGCAAAGGTCGAAGCGCCCCCCGAACCGAGCGGCGCCCCGGCTGCGGTCGCCATGCCGCCGAAGAAGCATGGAGGTTGCTCCTAGGGAAGGATCAAAGGAGGCATGAATGGGAAAGGCCGTCGTATTGTACTGGAGCCACTCCGGCAACACCGAGAAAGTGGCGATCAGCATTCAGAGGGGCCTGGCGGACGGCGGTTTTGACGTGACCATCAGGAAAGTGCAGGAAGCGGCCGACATAGACTTTTACGACTATGATCTGGTCTGCTTCGGCGCCCCCTCCTATAGCTGGCATCCGCCCAAGCCCGCGGACGACTACCTGAAAGCGAAGTTCGGCCGCTACAGGACCGACGGAAAGATCCGGGTCGGCGCTCCGACGATACCGGGCAAGAATGCACTCATATTCTGCACCTACTCGGGGCCGCATACAGGCATACGGGAAGCGACTCCGGTGGGCAAGTACATCGGGCAGTTCTTCGAGCATCTCGGCTTCGTGGTGATAGACGAATGGTACGTCCTCAGCGAATTCCACGGGTCCGAAGAGATGAGCACCTTAGGAAGGATGGGCGATACCAGAGGCCTTCCCGCGGCGGAGGACCTGAAACGAATAGAAGGGCAGGCGAAGCTGCTCGCTTCGCGGTTGTAGCTCGGCACTGCGCGAAACATGTCCGCTCCGACGAACGGCTTTATCTGTAGTCCACCGGCGGTTCTTATGCCTTTTTAGGAACGTGCGCTGATGGCCTCACGGTTTTCTGACCCACGCGGCGTAGTTCGCCGTTGTGTAGATGCAGGCAAGGGGGTTGTGGCCCATCGCCCGGTCCTTTACGGCAAGCACCGTGCTCGGCGCCTTTGCATATTTGAAGAAGAGCGAGTCATGGCCCACGCAGAGTCCGAGCACGACATTGAACTGGGTCTCCGCCTCGTTGAGCAGCGTCGCTTGGAGGATCGGGTTGCACATCGGCTCGAATTCTCCGATATAGATCTTTTGATCGTCCCGCACGCCGATCTCCTCTTTCGGGACTCCGCCTGCTTTGCACATAACGGAAATTACCTCGAAGCCGTGGTTTTTTAGTATCTCGTTCACCACGGCCCCTTCCTTTGTCAAACCCCCGCAAAAGGCAAGCCCCAGCCTGGAATAGCCCATCTTTTGGGCGAATTCACAGATTTCCTGCATCCTCGGCTTGACAGCATGCATGACGTAGGGTTTCTTCTCCCTTCCGGCGTAGCATTCCCCCTCCTGGATTGTTGCCTGGCGGGCAAATTCCGCTACGTCTTCCTTCCGGTATTCGTCTAGCGCTTTCTGCCTGTTGGTCTTTTCAGTCAGCGTGGGGCATCCCCTGGCGCCTGAGCCCCCCGGGATCATACACGCTTTTTTCTCCGGCGACACCGTGCAGCTTGCGCACTCCGAGCGAACCTTTTTCTTCACATCGCACCTCCTGAATTTTTCATAGACGATTTTCTTCGCAAAGTCCTTTGTTGCCAGCAGCGCCCTTTCTTCGCCGCAGCGTCAAATGTTGTGGAGACGGCATGCTTGACCGCAATCAAAGAGTACTATAACATGTCAGAAATGGGTAGCGATGTACCTCAGGGAGCGCCGGAACAGGTGAGGCGTAGGAAATGGGAGCGCCCCGCATGAAGGCCAACAAAGCGGAAGGGGGGTTCATGAACCAGCAAGGGCTGTCGGAACACCTGATCAACAGACCCGCCGGGATCAGGGAAGCAAAGGAGAAAGGGGTCAAAGCAATCGGGTACTTTCCGGGCGGCTACGTGCCCGAGGAGATGATTTACGCCTCGGGCGCCATCCCCATTTGCCTGATTGACGGATCGAGCGCACGCGCCGCCGAGGCCGGCCTCACGCTTGTTCCCCGCATCATTTGCCCTTTCGCCCGAGGTCAGGTGGGGGAACGACTCCTGAAAACGAACGAGCAGTATGTCGCACTCGATATGCTTGTGGCGCCGATCACGTGTCAGCACCTGAAAAAGGCGGCCGAGATACTCGAATACTACGGCAATATAAAAATAGTAAAGCTTGGCGTCCCCCACCAATACGACGGGGATATAGAGCTGGAGTATTACACGGGGAGAATCGGGTTTTTCAAGGAAAGGCTGCAGGAATTCACCGGCGTGGAAATAACGGATGAACGCCTTCGCGACGCTAATCGGCCTCTACAACAGAATGAGGGAACTCCTGACGGGCATCAGCCTTTTGCGCCGGGCGCCCTCTCCGCCCTTGACCGCGGCAGATTTCATTAAGTTGAACCACGCCTCTTTCTACGCCGACCCCGTTTTTATGGTGGACGCCCTCAGCAGGATTTTCGAGGAATTGAAGACGACCCGCCCTGCCGGGAAAGCCGGAAGGCCGAGACTCCTTCTCGCCGGCCCCAATCTTGCCCGAAGCGACTACAAAATACTCGACATGGCGGAGGAAGCGGGCGGCGAGATCGTTATCGAAGAGATCAGCGAATGCGTGAGATACTACTGGAACCGCATAGCTGACGCCGGGAACCTGCTCGAATCGCTCGCAAGAGGATACCTGAGGGAGAGAGTCCCTTGCGCCTTCATGCGATCGTCGACGAAAAAGCGGTTCGATTTTATCGTGAAACTCATCGCTGATTTCAACGTAGCGGGGGTCATCTGGTACGAGCTGCAGTGCTGCGAGACCTATGATCAGGAATCGTTCTTTTTGCAGCAGAGACTGCAGGAACGGAATATTCCGATGCTCGTCGTTGAATCGAACTACGATACTTCGGACACCGGTCAACTCCGGACGAGGGTTCAGGCGTTTATGGAGCTGCTGGAAGGAGGCGCCAATCATGCGTGAGCTGCTCTCGCTTTGCGGTTACGAATCGTCCGAGATGGAATCGGAACTGGTCCGGGTGAGAAAGGCATTCAGCCGATTGGGCGTCACTGATGAGGATGTCGAGCGGGGCAAGGGAAGGCTCCGGACGTACTATGACATCGATTTGAAGGGCGTGCGGAAACTGCTCGGCCTGTTCGTCAGGGAACTCGTGAGGATCACTCTGGCGCCGGACGAGGGCAGGACCAAGGTGATCCACGGTTGCATGGCGCCCAACTTCGAGGTGCTTGCCTCGGCATTGTCGTCCTCTTCGAAGGAAATTTGCGCCTCTGTCCCCAACCCGCCGTTCATGATCGTTTTCGGCTGCATCCTCGGCAAATTTGTCCCTATCCTCGAAGCAGCGGAAAACCTCTGGCTGAGGGACGGCGTCGTGGCGCATTGCGCCATGGTCAAAACCCGGCTGGGACTATTTGCCCTGGGCTTTGTCCCAAAGCCCGATCTTCTGATCACTTCAGGTTCCATGTGCGACACGAGCCCGAAAACGAACGACCTGCTCCACGAGCTTTACGACATTCCGACTTACTGCTACGACACGTGTCATGACCGGGAGTTGAGGGAGTACCCCGACGCAGCCAGGGCGATCGATCTGTCGGCGAAGACGATGAGGAGACTCGCCGTGAGGATGGGGGAGGAGGCAGGGGTCGAGATAACGGACGATATGGTTAGGGAAATTCTCGGAATTAAGCGCAAATTCGCTTCAGGCCTGAAAAAGATCCGGGAACTTGTCCAATGGAGCGATCCCCTGCCGATCAGCCCGACGGTGGACAATCTTATCATGTGGGGGAGCCAGTTGCCCCTTCCTGCGGACGATCTCCTTGCGTCCATCGGGGCCCTGGAGACGCTCTACGAAGAGCTGCGGGAAAGGGTCGAGAAAGGCGTGGGGGTTGTGGAAAAAGGAGCGCCCAGAGTGCTTGCCGTTCTTCCTCCCCATCACACGGACCCGAGGCTGGAACACCTGATTAATGAAGTGGGCATCGCAATCGTGGGGACCGACGGAGAGTTTTCCGCCGGCCAGGGGGCGCAGAGCGCGGGCGGGAGCGGGCCGGAAGACCCGTATATCGCCATGTCGCAGAACCTGCACTCTTCGATGCTTTATCATGTCGGAGGCAGGATCGCGATTATTCTGGACGCGTGCAAGAGACTCAGGGTCGATGGGGTCCTCGACCGGTTCCACGTGGGCTGCCGCACGGTTGCCGGGGATGCCTTCGTCATTAAAGAGGCTGTCTCAAGAGAACTGGGATTGCCCGCGCTTCTGCTTGAATGGGAGAACTTCGACCCCCGGGTCTACAACCACGAACAATTCAAGACGATGCTGGAGACGTTCAAGACAATGATGAGGCCGAGGGGGTAGCGTTCACGCCCCTTGCGGCTGTCTCGTCCTCCGGCGTCCTGCATGGGGCCTTCGAGCAAGGAACAGCATAGCTCCACCGCCGTGCGTTTTAGAAACAGCCGAGCTGGCACTCCCGTATTTTCAACCCAAGAACACCGGCCGCTTTCGAGACGTTCATCGGCGTTGTTTTGAGGCGACGGGCAAGCTCGGCAGCGGCCCGGCAGGTCAGGCTGCTCCCGGCATCCAGCTCTCGCAGCCCGGCGACAAGTTCAGGCGATGCATCGTGCTGTTCCGCCTGGCAGGGCGTCTTTTCTACCCTGAAGAACCCCATCTGACAGTTGGCAATGCGCACGCCGAGCCTGTCCACGATCGGCCCGATCGCTATCCTCGGGACGCCAAGATCGTCGGCAGTTTTCCAGCCGACGGGGCAGGGGAGGCAGCCGTCTTTCAGGGCGTCCTTGACGGCAGATTCGAGCAGAGCGAGCATCTCGGAGGAGAGATTGGCCGGATTTTCTCCGAGCTGTATCCTCGGCCGTTTCTTCGTACGGTCTTTGTCGCTAAAGTCGCGCATCGTTGACACCTCCACATCAAACCACCGAAACGCAGACTGTGATCCCGTGAACAGGAACCGTTCATCCGGCAAGCATCTTCCTGACGTCCTGCTCTGCGGAGAGCTTCTCTCCCTCATCCATCTCACACAGGACGAGCGCCTTGGTGGGGCACGTCGCGACACAGGGCGGCGCCGTCGTACTCAGGTCCGTCTGCCCCAGGCACATGTCGCATTTCTGCATTTTCCCATCGTCGCCAAATTGCGGGGCGCCAAAGGGGCAACTCTCCAGGCAGGCCTTGCATCCGATGCATTTGTCATTGTCGACCACGACGATTCCGTCCTCTGCGCGTTTGCTGATCGCATCAACGGGGCACGTCTTTACGCACTCCGGATCGACGCAGTGCATACAGGAGACGGACAGAGAGGAATTCCTCACCTCCGGGTAGAGGCCATGCCAGATGTTCGAGACCCTCCTCCATCTGACGTTCTTCTCGCCTCTCCTCCAGATCTTGCACGCAACCTCGCATCCATAGCACTGAACGCACTTGCCCTTGTCAAAAGAGAATCCGTACTGCATTGACATAAACTGTTCTCCCTGCGTCAACTTCCCACCGCGACCGGGGCTACGCCCTGTTCACTTGCACGAGCGTCTGGCTGCTCATGGCAGTGACAACGGGATCAAATGCTTTTGCCGGATCGACGTTGTACATAATGTTCACATTCGCGCCTCCGTCGAGGAGCGGAAAATCCTTAAAACCAAGTTCCTTGCAGCCCTGCCACCAGCCATGGAGCAGCATGACCGTGTCGGGACGTATGCCCGGATAGATCTCGGCTTTGACCTTGATGCAGCCATGGGGCGATTCCACGCGCACCCAGTCGCCGTTCTCTATCCCGCGCGCGGAGGCTGCATCCGGATGTATGTGGAGCGTCGGATACGGGTGAATTTCCCGCAGGAGCGGGACGTTTCGTTGCCAGGAGGCCGTATAGACGTTCGAAGTATGGTAGTCGGAGAGAATGAGGGGGTACTTCTCGGTCAGCTCGGGCGTGCCGGTAATGCTCTCGGGAGGCTCCCTCCATTCAGGCAGCGGATTGTAGCCTGCCCGTTCGAACGCCGTATTGTAAATGGCCACTTTTTCCTGGTCGAGAAACGGCGCTCCGGAGATCCTGGGACTCTTTCGTTTGAAGGTCTCCTCATACTTCTCGTATTTTCTCGGAAGCATTTCGTAGACGATTCCCGTTGGATGCTTTCTCAGCTCGTCGAGGGCCATGCCGAGGGGTGCGAGCTGGTCGTTCTGGGACGCTTCCATGCTGCCGCTCCAGAAGTCGTCGGCGTAATCCATCTCGACAGCCAGATCGCAAAGAAAATCAAACATCGACTTGGACGAGTAGAGCGGCTCGATAACCCTGTTCCGCGCCATGATCCAGTTCCCCCGCACCTCAAAGGGATGGTCGATCTCGTAAGGGGTTGCGAGGGGGATGACGATGTCGGCGTAGGGGACGTCCGTTGTCCGGCTTACGTCGGCCACCACGTAGAAGTCCAGTTTCTTTAAAGCCTCTGCTACTCTTTTCGATCCCCGCGTGCTTGCGAGCGCCTGCGTGCCGGGGGCGATGATGGTCCTTATCGGATAAGGCTTTTCGGTAAGGACGCTGTCGAAGAGTCCATAGTAGGCGGAAGAGGTTCCTTCGAGGGCCGGCTGGAACGCCTTGGGAAACTCGGGATAGACGAGCTTGTCGACCCATTCCTGCGTATAGCGCTCCCTCAGGTGAACGCCCTTTGGCCGCGGCATTGTGCTGGCAAAGCCGAAAACATTGCCTCCCGGCCGGTCCAAATGGCCGGTAATAGCAATGAGAATCGCGATGGCCCGAATCGCATCATTTGCAGAAGGCGCGTGCTCCACGCCGTTGCCTAGGTCGATGCCCGCCCGCTTCGTGGTCGCGTAGAGACGGGCGATTTCCGCTATCCGATCCGCCGGGATCCCGGTGATCTTCTCTGCCCAGAGGGGAGGATACTTCTGTATGTGCTCCCTTAATTGGTTGTAGCCGTAGCACCATTGCTCGACGAAAGGCTTGTCGACCAAGTTTTCCTTCACTACCACATGGAGCATCGCCAGGGCAAGGGCTGCATCCGTTCCGGGCCTGATCGGCAGCCATTCGTCGGCGAGTCCCACGTCGGGTTCCACCGAGGGCTTTATGGCGACGAGCTTCACGCCCCGCATCTTCGCATTGACGTAGGCCCTCGCGCCTTCGAGGGCGGGCCCCGAATAGACGGGCTGCTTGCCCCACACGAGAACGAGGTCGCTGTTTTGGTAGTCGACGGGCTTCGGCCAATCCCCTACAGTGTAGGAAAAGGCAAAGGCCATCTGCATCGCGCATATGCCGCTATGTCCATAATTGGGACTTCCATGCGCTATGAGGAAACGGAAGAGGTAATCACTGTAGGTCCTCTTGGCGGGGGAGAGGATGCCGAGCGACTCCGGCCCGTATTTGGCTTTCTGTTTCTTGAGCGTGTCGGCGATGATGCCGATCGCCTCGTCCCAGGAGATCTGCTGGAATTTCCCCTCTCCTTTCGCGCCGACCCGTCTCATCGGATATTTCAGTCTTTCGGAGGAGTAAACCCATTGAGGCGCTGCCTGACCCTTGGGGCAGACGGCCCCTAAGTTCGCGGGCGATTCCTTCATGCCGGCAACCTTCGTAAAGCGCCCGTCTTTGACAAACGCGTAGACGCCGCAGTGCCCCGCGGGTCCGCACATGGCGCAGAACGTCGGTACAACGTTCTCTCCCGCTTTGGCAGCGGCAGCCTCCGCCTCTTCGAGGCCAAAGGATTCGGAAGACAGGCCGCCTGAGAACCGGCTCGCGTCGACGAAGCTGCGGCTTTCCGGGGAC
Organism: uncultured delta proteobacterium; assembly: GCA_963816715.1. GTDB lineage: Bacteria > Desulfobacterota > Syntrophorhabdia > Syntrophorhabdales > WCHB1-27 > BOG-1155. The sequence goes on along the minus strand of CAWFMJ010000027.1, from coordinate 160,702 downwards.
AGCCCACTCTGCTTCTTGCCGCTCTCCATTACAAACCTCCTTGTCTGGCGTGTCCTATCCTTAATCGCCCCGGCGCCAAGCTCAATTTACAACCCGTCGATTGATGATCCGTATGCTTCCTTGTCTGAGCATAAGCCGTCGGGTTCTGCAATATCAATTGTAGGCATATGTCCATAATTATGTCAATATCAGCCGAGACTGTTGTCCGGTCTTGGAAACCCTCGCGCCGTCATAATTCTGGGGCCGTCGACGTTCATGCGTCCGGAGGTTTTTGCCGATACGCCGGCGACTCACCTCGCCGGGGCCAGAATCCGCAATGCCGGGGCTGTGGAGAAGATCGTTTCGGAGGGCGGCGGAACGATGATCCTGAAGCCGCACATGGACTTCGAAACCATCTGTCTTAAAGGCTGAAGGGATGGTGCAACGATCGCGCGAACGGTTTCTTTTGGGTCGGCGCGCTGCTCGTGAAATAAAAGTTCCGCCGGTCAGCGGCTGAAGATAGTCCTGCTGCTATCCTCAAAAAAATACCTCGTCCCCGCCGTGTTGAGGATGAACCGTTCGGCCATTTCCTCGCGGAAGCGGACGGTCGCCTCGAAGCCGGTGCAGTGAGTGGGGACGAGATAATCGGGCGCCATCGCTTTGATGTCGGCAACGGTCGCCTCGATGACGTCCTCGTGGGCATTGATCAGGTGGAAGCCCCCGAGGAGCGCATGGAGTCGGCTCATTCCCGCAACTTTTTGCACGTGTCTGACCGTGTTGACGATGCCGGCGTGAGCGCAACCGGAGAGCACGACCAGCCCTTTGTCCTTTACGTCAAAGAAAAGCGCTTGTTCTCCCGGAAACCGGTCCTGCACAAGCTCCCCGTCCCTTTCCAGAAGCAGGTACGATTGAGGATGCTCATACCCCGTTGTCCTTTCAATAGGACCCGAAAGATAGACCCCCGGCAACATCTCGACCGGTTTCCCGACCTCGACGATCCTTATGTTCCAGGCCTCTTCTATTTCCGCCCGGTCGAGCCTTCCGATGTCGGCCAGATCGCCGGAAGCGCGCCGCGAATATCTCTGGGCAAAAGCCTCTTCCCCCACGTAAAGGGGCATATCTTTCTTCATTGCCGAGCGGTTCTGCGCAAGCAGGGCCGGCAAGCCACCCCAGTGGTCGAAGTGCCCGTGGCTGAGCGCCAGCGCATCCACCGCGCCGGCTTTGACATCGAGGAGGCTCATGTTGTTGAGGACGTCTTCGCCGTCCACGCCGTAGTCGAACATGAAGGAGTGGGTTGCTCCTTCGCCCGTTGTCTGCACGAAATAGGAGAGACCGTGTTCCGCACGGATCGATGCGCCGGGCGAGGTGCGATACCGTGCGGCCGGACCCGCGTCCGGCCTCAGGGCGTCGTAGTAGTTGTCGGCGACGACGGTAATGGAGAGCCTCTCCACTTCGCGCATCATTTCACCAGTCGCTCCACGATCTCATCGAACGTGCGCGCCGTCTGCGTTTTGGCATAATGCTTTACGTAGGGCTTTTCTGCGTCTCCGCTTCTGGCGATCTCCGGGTCGAGGGGGATGGCGCCCAGGAAGGGGATGCCGAAACTTTCAGCCAGTCTTTTGCCGCCTCCCGAGGAGAAGATGTCCGCTCCCTGTCCACAGTGGGGGCAGACAAAGCCGCTCATGTTCTCTATGATGCCCGCAATGGGCAAACCGACCTGACGGCAGAAGGTGATCGATTTCTCTACGTCAATGGTGGCCACTTGCTGGGGCGTCGTGACGATGACGGCGCTGCTCTTGTCAAGAGGCAGGACCTGCGCCACCGAGAGGGGTTCGTCGCCGGTTCCGGGAGGAGAATCGACGACCAGATAGTCCAGGTCTCCCCAGGCCACTTCGCTGAAGAACTGCCGTATGACGTTGGCCTTCATCGGCCCCCGCCAGATAACTGCTTTCTCGTTGCCGTCGATGAGAAGACCGATCGAGACCACCTTGAGCTTGTCGAAACAGGTCAGCGGGACGATCCCTTCGTTGCTTCCCGTCAGTTTTTGTCCTGAAAGGCCCAGGAGTTTCGGGACGCTCGGACCGTGGACATCCGTATCGAGCAGACCGGTGGAAAAATTCCGGCCCGAAAGGCTCAAAGCCAGATTGACGGCGACCGTGCTTTTTCCTACGCCGCCTTTGCCGGAGAGCACGACAAAGGTATGGCCGATCCTTGAAACTCTCTCCTTGATCGCCCCATCATCGCCGGGCAAGGAATGTTCACATGCATGTTCGCTCATAGTACCTCCATTTCTATTGCTTTCTGTGCTTTATCTACCAGCGTCCTTCGACGTCGGCTTCCGCCAGTTCGCTGAGACTGCCTTCGCGGTAGCGTCTTATAGCCTCGGCGACTGTCATATCGACTGCATTATAGGCGCCAATTCCCGCGGATCGGATCTTATGAAAGGCCTTGGGGCCGAAATGGCCGCTGATGACAGCGTAGACGCCGAGACCGATCAGGTTCTGCGCCGTTCGGATTCCCGCCCCCTGGGCAAGGTTCATCTGTTTGGAGTTCTCCGCAAGTTCGAAGGCCCCGGTCTCCATGTCGTAGACGATGAACTTTTTTGCGCGGCCAAAGCGCTCGTCCACCATCCCGTCAAGCGCGCCGTTTACGCTTGTGATCGCGACTCTCGAGGGGCGCCCTTGGCATCGCGATGCGCTCTTCGATTCCTTTGCCTGCTCCTGCCGGCACATCCCGCCTCTTCCGCAGGAAGGCCACGAACTTTCGGGCATGGTGATATTGCCGCCTTCAATTCTGAGCATTTTCCCGTTGACAATGGCATCCGCGATTTTTTCCCAGGCAGCGGAGAGGAGACGATGGAAGGTGGGCTGGGAGATATTCATCCGGCCGGCCGCTTCGTCCTGAGAAAGAGCCAGCAGGTGTTTGAGCCGAACGGCCTCGATCTCGTCGTGACCCAGGACCACCTCTTCCAGCCCGAGCATACGAACGCCGGCGGGCTTGAAGTGGGTCACCCCCGGAAGAAAACCCACGTTTCGGGGAAAAGTCGGTCTCGCCACTCTCTTCTACCTCCCGACAGAATTGTTTGCGACCCGGCGTTATTATGAATAAATATTCATAATAACTGTTTCTTGTCAAGTAGAAACTTTTCATAGCTCTTTTTTTCTTTCGGTCCATATGCAAGACCCTCCTGCACTGTCCCTCCGGTTGCATCTATGAACAAATGTTAACAACATAAGTTAACCATTCATTCACGTCGGGACGATTGCAAAATTCGCATCACGGCAGAGGGTGAGGAGAAAGACGATAGGGTGCTTAGCAAAACGTATGTCCGTCAATGTTTTGCTCTTTAGGGCATTTCAAAGGGGAGGCTTCTTCTCGTGGTTTCCCTGGACTCGTTTCCGGGGTCGTGGCATACTCTTTGGATGTCGGCGGCCCGACTTTGCGGGCCAGGGGACAAAAATCTGTTTCGGACGTGAATTTTAAGGGGCGCTTGATGCTTTATGCGTTTGATGGGAAAAAACCTGTTGCAGGGTCTGGCACGTACGTGAGCGAGACGGCAATAGTGATCGGGGATGTGCGGATGGGGAACGACTGCTACATCGGCCACGGCGCGATCCTGCGGGGCGATTACGGGACCATCGAGGTAGGCGACGGGACAGCCGTCGAGGAGGGCGTCATCGTGCACGCCCCGCCCGGAGACTCCTGCATAATAGGTAAAATGGTCACCGTAGGTCACGGCGCTATCGTCCATGCGAAGGCCATAGGCGATAGAGTCACCATAGGCATGGGCGCTATCCTGAGCATCCGGTCGGAGGTCGGAAGCGGTTCCATTGTGGGTGAAGGCACGATCGTCAAACAGATGCAGAAAATACCGGGTTCTATAGTGGCCGCGGGGAACCCTGCGCGAAAGATCAGGGAAACGACGCAAAAGGAAAAGGAGCATCAGGATTGGGCGGTGCAGCTTTATATCGACTTGGCCCATAAATACCTGGAACAGGGAATGAAAATGATCGCGACGATCCCGGCGCCGGAACACGAGAAGGGATAGCCGGGCGCCGATCACTGCGATCCGGATGAAGGGCGGCGGCCCTGCGGCGTTTTGCTATTGACACAATCGCGCGTACTTTATATACCTATCGGCGACGATGATGTTCGGTTCTTTTGCCGCGATAAGAGATGCGGTTGCGGCAGTTGGGAGAACGACGGAGGAAATAAGGGAATGCTGCTCTCGGCGATTTTGTGCATCGGACTCTTTTTGTTTCTTTGCGGTTGCGCGATGAGGATAGTCAAGGACGTAAGGATGCCTCCCCACCTTCGCTGGGAGCTTTACCCCATCGGCTCGGGGAATGAAGGAAGCGAAGGTTCATATTTGGAACAGTATGACTGGTGGACCAAGCCCCGGCGAAACAACCGCGTCGCCGAGCTTCGATTCATGGCGAAGGAAATTCTTCTTTTTCATCGGTGCCAGGTAAACAACAGGGGGATCTGGCGTTTTACCCTCCCTTTTCACTGGGGCCTTTTCCTGCTCACGGGCTGGCTGGTCATCCAGTTTGTCGGCATCGGTTCAATCTTCCTTCTCAAGGGCCTGGGCTACAGTCCGCACTTCGTCCATCGATCGGTCCTGCTTGCGGCCCCTCTTGCCGTCGTCGGCCTCATTCTCGCGGCGTACGGTTGCACAGGTCTCCTTCTCAAGCGCCTCTTCGATCCCGTTTTACGATCTCTCACGTCGCGGGACGGTTTTTTCGGCCTTTTTTTAATCCTGGCTACGCTCTTGTGCTCGCTTCTGTCGTGCGTTCTTTACGACCGGAGTTTTGCGGGAGCAACGAATTATTTGAACGCTCTGATCGGCTTTGGCGCTCTCGAAAACGCGAACGGGTTCATGATCGCCGGCGGAGTCTGCCTGTCCGTCTTTCTGGCTTACATGCCCTTCACACACATGGCCCACCTCTTTTCAAAGTACTTCATGTACCATAAGGTGCTCTGGCAGCACGAGCCCCTGACGTCCGGCTCAGAAACGGAGCGGAGAATCGAGTGCCTGTTTGACAAGCCCGTCGGCTGGTCCGCGTCGCATGTCAGGAAGGGGGTCTCCTGGCGGAAAAACGTTTCACCATAGCGGCTCAACCGGAGGGAAAAAGACGAAAAGGAGAGGGCATGATCGAAGAGTGGCTGCAGGAGGTTAAGAAGAGCGTCGCGCCCGAGGCATTGGGAATGATCCTCGTCCACAATGGGATCGTCAGGGGCACGTCGAAGGGCGGGAAGCCGGTGGTCGGCATGAACCTTTCCTACGACAAAGAAAAGTTGGAGAAGACGATAGCGGACTACAGAAAAAGGGACGGCATCGCGGACATTCGCGTTTGGATCAACAGCGGGGAGTTGAAAGTGGGCGACGAGATAATGGCGGTTCTCGTTGCAGGCAGGTTCAGGACGGATGTGTTCCCCGCATTCGAGTCCCTCATTGCCGTTATCAAGAATGAGATCGTGGCGGAGAAGGAATCGGCCTGAAAACGAGGACAAGTGACGGCACAGCCGTTGCAGGGATAGCCGCACCGCAAAGGAGGCGTAAAAATGCCAATTTATGAATATCGATGCAAGAAGTGTTGTGAGACTTTCGAAGTAATCCAAAAGGTCAACGAAGACAATAAAGGGCTGCAGTGTCCGAAGTGCGGCGCCGACGAACCGGAGCGGGTCCTCTCCACGTTCTGTTCGGCAGGCGGTTCGAAAAGCGCGGCAGGAATAAGCGCCCCGATGCATTCGGCGCCGGGCCATAGCTGAAGCGCTTGTTAGGGAGTCGTGAACTCCCACAAACAAGATGAGCCTTCCGCGCAACGCGGTGTTCGGCGCCGGGGCAATACTTCAAGACGAGGCGAACTTCACTTCGGGCTTGAGGTCGTGTTTCTTGAGGAGCTTCCAGAGGGTGACGCGGCTTATTCCGAGAAGGTCCGCCGCTTTCTGCCTGTTGCCTCGCGTCTCTTCCAGAACGCGGACGAGCCGTTTCCTTTCCCCTTCCTCCGCGCCGCTTCTCTCGCGGCAAGAAGCAGTCCGCGATTGCTTATCGGCCAGCATGGGCAGGTGCTGCACGGAAATGACGTCCTCGCGACAGACGACAAAAGCATATTCGAGCACGTTGATCAGCTCCCGGACATTGCCGGGCCACCCATAGCCCATTAACCGCTCCATCGCCTCCTCGGTCGCGCCGCGAATGTCTTTCTCGCTCCTCAGGCGAATGGTTTTGACGAAATGATCCACGAGAAGGGGTATGTCGTCGCGCCGTTCCCTGAGCGGCGGCACCCGCACGGGAATGACGTTCAGGCGGTAGTAGAGATCTTCGCGAAAAGAGCCTTCCCCGCACATAGCCTCGATATCGCGGTGCGTCGCCGCGATGATGCGGGCATCCATGGGTATGGGCTTGTGGTCTCCCACGCGCTCCACCTCTTTTTCCTGGAGGACGCGGAGCAGCTTGACCTGTGTGGAGAGGGGGATATCGCCTATTTCGTCGAGGAAGAGGTCTCCCTTGCCCGCGGATTCGAACCGCCCTTTGCGGTCTTTGTCAGCGCCGGTAAAGGCCCCTTTCACGTGGCCGAAAAGTTCGCTCTCGAGCAACGATTCGTTCAAAGCAGCGCAACTGACCTTGATGTAAGGCCCCTGCCGTCTCCTGCCGAGGGCATGTATGGCGTTGGCCACGAGCTCTTTTCCCGTGCCGCTCTCTCCGTAAATGATGATAGGGGCGCTTGATGCGGCCGCATTGCGGATGAGGGCGTAGAGGTCGAGCATCCTGGAACTTCTGCCGATAATCCCCGCAAATCCGTCGCCGGGCGATAAAAGGTCTTTCAACTCCCTGATGGTCTGCTCTTTGGCGACAAGGTCGGTTATGTCGGTGAGGGTTTCCACTGCCCCTACCATAAGTCCCTCCGCATTTCTCAACACGGCGCCGTTCTTCAGCACGTGAACGGGCGTACCGTCCTTCCTTGTGAGCCGGCATCGATGCCTCACGACGGACCCTCTCCTGAAGAGGGGGCACTTCTTTTCCTTTTCGCCTTTGTTGCGGTGAGCCAGACAGGTGTCGCAGTCGAGGATCATGCATTCCCGCCCGACGAGCTCGGCGGCATCATATCCCGTTATTGTCTCGAGACCCTTATTCACCGAGAGCATGATGCCTTCTCTGTCGACGACCACCACTCCGTCCATCATGGTGTCTACAACCGTCTTCCAATATTCCGGAAAATTATTTTTGATGGCTCCTCCTCTTAAGAGCGTGAACATAGTGTTAATAACATACGTTAATGATTGACTAGCATCAAGGGATTTTGAATCCGGCGCCTGCGCCGCGGGAAAATTATTTCTTGACAGATGTAATGACATCATCATATCATGTCGTCATGCTGCGAGCGCGAATGAGAAAGATGGGAACGTTGGGCCGGAGCGAGGGGCGATGAGATACGGCATGGCAATCGACTTGAAAAGGTGCGTAGGCTGCAACGCGTGCACGATAGCCTGCAGGGCAAAGAACGGCACGTCTGCGGGGATCCGGCATCACCGGGTCGAAAAGCACGAGGTAGGCAAATATCCTGCCGCACGGATGGAGTTCAGGCCCATCCCGTGCATGCATTGTCAGGAGCCCGCCTGCCTGGCCGTTTGCCCCACGGGCGCCACCTATAAACGGAGCGACGGGCTGGTGCTCATCGATCAGAACAAGTGCATCGGCTGCCGCTACTGTGTCCTGGCCTGTCCGTATGAAGTGCGCCAATCGGTCGGAAAAGTTGAGCATTACTTCGGCCGATCCGGAGTCACGCCCTATGAAGCGATGAAACATGCAGACCTCGACAAGGGGACGGTGGTGAAATGCGATTTTTGCGTGGACCGATTGGAAGCGGGGCTTCTGCCCGCCTGCGTCGTCACGTGCCCCGCCCAGGCCCGGACCTTTGGCGATCTCGACGATCCGGGGAGCGAAGTTTCGGCGCTGATCGTCAGGAATAGAGGAACGGTGCTCAAAAAGGAGCTCGGCACCAAACCTTCGGTGTACTACATCAACGGATAGAGGAGTTAAGGATGGACAAGCCGGAAGGACAAAAAAGCTGGGGCTGGTTGGTCGTGATCTATGTCTTTCTGGCGGGGTGCGGCGGTGGAACCTTCTTCTTCAGCTACATTCTGGCCCTTCTCGACCGGCATGGGCCGGCTGCGAGAATAGGCCTCCTCATCGGTCCCTTCCTCGTCGCTTTCGGCTCTCTGCTGCTCATATTCGACCTCGGCTCGCCCGCCCGCTGCTACCGGCTGTTCACCACGCCGGCTACCCTCGTCTCCTCCTGGATGGTCCGGGGGTCGTGGATTCTCACTGCCTTTATTATCCTCGGACTCGCCTATGCGCTGCCTTCGTTCAGGCTCTTCGCATGGCTGCCCTGGAACCAGTCGACGACGCCGGGGATGATCATCGGCATCGCGGCGGCTCTCCTCTCAATTGTCGTCCCTCTCTATCCGGGCTTTCTGCTCGGCGTCATCAGAAGCGTTCCCCTGTGGAATACGCCCGCTCTTCCCCCGCTGTTTTTTCTGTCGGGGTTGGATGCCGGAGTTGCCGTACTGGCCCTCGTCTCGCTCGCTTTTCCTGCAGTCGTCGGTCTCGGGGGTTTTCATTTGCTCGCGGCAGGCGATATCGTCCTCATCGTGTTGCTCCTCATAGCCCTTTTTGCCTACTTGGAAATCGTGCGACAAAGCGGAGTGACGGCCGCAGAGTCGGTTCGCCTCCTGAAGCGGCCGTTCTTCATCGTGGGGGTGATTCTCTGCGGAATGCTTCTGCCCCTTGCGCTCCTGATCGCGAGCGCCTTTTCGTCCAACCTTGCCGCGGTCCTTGCCATAGAAGGCTTTGCAGGAGTCTTTATTCTCCTCGGGGGCCTGTTGTTGCGATACAGCGTGGTAGCGTCAGGGGTGCGGCTCCCGGTGAAATAGCGGGAGTGGAGACAGAAATGACACAAAAGGCGACCAAACATTTCTTGCTGACAGAATTGAAGTCCCGATGCCGCAAGAGGACCGGCTCCGGTTATCCCCGGAAGAGCGTCGATCCGGCAGAAAAGGGAACCCGGAAGACCCTGTTCGGGATATGCGGCCAATGCATGCAGCACGATTGCGCAACCCTCGTCCACATGGAAGACGGCGTCGTCGTCGGCGTCGAGGGCAATCCCGCAATGCCTCCGAACTACGGCTCTCTCTGCCCCCGGGGCAACGCGCAAATTATGGGGCTCTACAACCCCTACCGGGTCAAGACGCCGCTCGTCCGCACCAATCCCGAAAAGGGACTCGATGTGGACCCTCTGTGGAAGGAAGTAAGCTGGGATGAAGCGCTCGACCTTGTCGCCGAAAAGCTGCGGCAAGCCCGCAGCAAAGATCCGAGAAGGCTCGTGATCTGCGAGGGCTTCGGCGACCGGGAAACGATCCTGCGCGCGCCCTTCGCGGCTGCTTTCGGAACGCCGAACCTTATCGGCTCCCATGGTCCGCTCTGCACCATACACTACGCGTCGAACCTCGTCCATGCCGCCATGCCCGAAGCCATCGCCGAGATGGAATATTGCGAATATCTGGTCAGTCTGGGGCGCTCGGTCGGCCCCAATTTCGCGACGACCGGGGCAACCCGCCGTTTCGCTCAAGCCATGGCGAGAGGGATGGAACTGGTTGTCATCGATCCACGATGTTCGATTGAAGCGTCAAAAGGCGAGTGGATTCCCATTCGTCCCGGTTCGGACCTGGCCTTCCTGTTGGCGATGGCGCACGTCATGATGCACGAGGGGCTTCAGATGGACGAGTGGTTCCTGAAGAACCGGACGAACGCCCCCTATCTCATCGGGCCGGACGGCAACTACCACCGTGAGCCGTCGTCGGGAAAGCCGATGATGTGGGACCCGGCAGAAAAATGCGCGAAGACCTTCGACGCGCCCTTCAATGATAGAGCGCTTTTCGGCAAGTTCGACCTGGAGGGCGTGCCGTGCAGGACCGGCTTCGATCTGATCAGGGAGGAATACGCCCGATACACCCCGGAGTGGGCCGAACGGATCTGCACCATACCGGCGGCCACAACTCGTCGCATTGCCGGGGAATTCGTGAAACATGCCAGAATCGGCAGCACCATCCGCATCGATGATTTTACGTTTCCTTTCCGCCCCGCCTCGGTGAATACGCACCGGGGGGTCAACAATCACCGGGGCGGCACTTATGCCGATCTGGTGGGCAAGATCATCAACATGATGGTGGGCAACATAGAGGTCCCCGGGGGGTGCGTCGGGGACGGCCAGCGCGGTCCGCGGCTGTACCCTGACGCCGATGGCGTGGTCACGCCGCAGCACGAAGCAAAACCTTACCCCTTCAAGTTTCCTCCGGACTGCATCGATCTCCATGAGTTCTACCCGAACAGGCATACGTCGCCGCACCTCGCCGCCAAGGCAATTCTGGAACCCGACAAATATCACATCAATTACCATATCGACGTTTGGATGAATATCGGCTCGAACCTCATAAGAAAGAACGGCCAGCCGGATCTCCACGTCAAAGCTCTTCGGAAGGTCCCCTTTGTCGTATCTTTTGCGTACCATTTCGACGAGCCGACCATCATGTCGGACGTGGTGTTTCCGGTCCATTCTTCCCTGGAAAGGTCCTCGTGCGTCGTATTCCTGCCGCCCCATCAGGCGACGGGCGCAGAAGTCGCGGGGATGCACATGGCGTACCTGCGCCAGCCGGCGCCGCCCGTCTTCGACACGCGACATACCGACGACATTCTGGCCGACCTGGCGGAAAGAACGGGAATCCTCTACGGCAAAGACGGGCTCTATGACCGGCTGAACAAGACCAGAGACCATCTGGTGGCCGAGGACGGTTTTTATCTCGAAGATACCGAGCAGAAGCTGGATATCAATGAGAAGCACACCCTCGAAGAGATCTATGACCGACAGCTCAAGAGCTGGCGTCACGGAGACGGCCGCGGCCTGGAAGAGCTCAAGAAAACGGGATTCCTCAAACGGACGGCCCCCAAGAAACACTGGTACGCTTACTATTTCTTCCCGGACGACAAAACGAGGCATCCATTCTATTTCGAGCACCTAAAGAAGACCGGGGATACGTTGCGGGCAAACTTAAGGAAATACCAGATCGCTTTTCCGGGCGTCGACGACGAAGACCCTATTTTCGAGCAATACCGGGCCATACCCTTTTGGATCGAGAATAGCGAAATAGCGGCGCCTCCCGAATACGATCTCTGGGTGATAAACTGGAAGACGCCTTACTACGCCCACGATCCCGATAATGTGAAGGGAAACCCCTGGCTTGCCGAGGTATCGCAAGAAGACCCCTTCGACGCCGGCGTTTTCCTCAATTCGGCGACGGCGAAACGCAAGGAGCTGAAAGAAGGAGACGTCGTAGCGATAGAATCGCGCTACGGAAAGACAACGGGAAGGGTAAGAATAACGGAACTGATCCATCCCGATGCCGTCGGCATACCGGGGAGCCATGGGTTGGGAACGATCCAATCGAATCCGTTGAACCGCGAGGGGACGAACATCAACGTGCTCTATTCGCTGGACGAGAGGACCCTCGATGCCGTCAGCGGCGGGATGGAGTTGTCTCCGCGGGTAAAACTGCGGAAGCTCAAAGGCTGAGCAGCACCAATGATCTATGTTGACAACGCCGCCACTTCATGGCCCAAGCCGGAGAGCGTTTATACCGCCGCAGACCGGTTTTTCAGGAACAAGGCCGGAAATCCGGGCAGAGGCGGTCACGGTATGGCAGCGGCGGCCAACGAGATTATACAGGAAACGAGGGCGCTTGTGGCACGGCTCATCAATGAGCCGGAACTCTATCGTGTCTTCTTTACCCTCAACTGCACGGACTCGCTGAACATCGGGTTGAAAGGGCTGTTGAAGCCGGGAGACCATGTTGTCACCGATTCGATCGGCCATAATTCCGTCATGCGTCCCCTTCGAAAGCTGGAAAAGCAGGGCATAAGCATCGCCACCGTTGCGCCCTGCCGGGAAACCGGCTGCGCCTCCCCGGATGACGTGGAGGCGGCGATCACGAAGGAGACGAAGCTTATCCTGGTTACCCACGCTTCGAACGTAACCGGACTCATTCAGCCCATCGAACGGTACGGGGAAATTGCACAAAAGCATGGTATACTTTATATGGTCGACGCCGCTCAGACAGCGGGAGTTTATCCTATCGACACCCGGGCCTGCAATATCGACTTGTTGGCGTTTTCCGGGCATAAAGGCCTGTTCGGGCCGCCGGGTACGGGAGTGTTGTTTGTCGGTGAAAGAGCGGACCTCGACACATTGCGCGAGGGCGGCACAGGCTCGTATTCGGAAATGGACGTGCAGCCCGAGGCGCTGCCCGACAAATTCGAGAGCGGGACGGCGAACAGCGTCGGCATCTGCGGTTTGGGGGCAGGGTTGAGGTTCATCGCCGAAGTGGGCATGGAGAACATACGAAAGCACGAAGAAGATTTGACGAGACGCCTCATCGAGGGCCTGTCGGAAATAAAGGGCGTCAAGCTCTACGCGGCGTCCGACGCGTCGAGACAGGCGCCGGTGTTCTCCTTCAACCTGTTCGGTTATCTGCCCCGCGACGTGGGTCAATTGCTGGAGAAATCGCACGATATCAAGGCAAGGGCCGGCTTGCACTGTTCGCCGGGGACGCATCGGATGCTCTCGACGTTCCCCACGGGGGCAGTAAGGATCAGTCCCGGCTATTTTACCACCGAGGAGGAAATCCGGAGCGTCATTGAGGCAGTTGCCGAAATACCGCCCCCCGGCCGTTCTGCCGAGCCTTTCGAGTTGCATTACGAGGACTGTTGAATGGGGCATCCGGGTGCGGGGGCGAACTGACTGGAGAGAGAGTATGGTGAAGATTCGTTCATACACGTTTGAAGAATATGTAGAGCGTATAACGGCATTTCATGGATATGCGGCGCCGGGGGTCATTATCGGCGGCTTCATGGTTGACCTTGCGTATCAGCACCTTCCAAAAGAGGGGCTATTCGACGCCCTTTGCGAGACGTCCAAGTGCCTGCCCGACGCGGTACAGCTCCTCACGCCCTGCACTGCCGGAAACGGCTGGCTTACCGTCATCAACCTCGGGCGTTATGCCCTCACCATGTACGATAAAACCACGGGCCGCGGGGTGAGGGTGTTTGTCGATGCACTGAAAATCAAGGAATGGCCCGTCATAAGAGACTGGTATTTCAAGCTCGTCAAGAAAGCGGATCAGGACGACCGCCTGCTCCGTGATGAGATCGCCAGAGCGGGAGCCGCCTACTGCAGCGTCCGGGAGGTCTGCGTGGCTGATCGGATCAGAAACAAGGGGCACAGGGGCGCTTTTGCCGTCTGCCCAAGTTGCGGAGAGGCATTTCCTGCCGACGACGGCGAGATATGCCTCGGCTGCCGGGGCGAGCCCCTCTTTACGCCCTGTTCGTAAAGAATTCGAAAAGAGTCGGGAAAAGGTCATCCCCTCCGGGTCCGCGGCCTGTGGCCCGAACGTGCAGCGCCGAAGCAATTTTGCCCTCTGCCGTTAGTGAACTCTGACGCCAACCATGCTACAATGAGTAGGGTGGGTCGCGACTGAGGCCCAGCCTGTCGACACCCTTACAGATTGGGACTCTGTAACGACCTTGCACCGTGTCGCGAACAACGCTTTCGAGAGGGCTGCTATGTTGCTTGATGAAAGTCCAATGCCGCTTTATCATCAGATGAGGAGCATCCTGGAAGGGAAGATCCGTTCTCAGGAATTGAAGGAGAAAGACCGTCTTCCGTCCGAGGCGGAATTATGCCAGCAATTCAAGGTCAGCCGAACAACGGTCCGCCAAGCCCTTTCCGAGCTTCTCAAGGCTGGTTTGATCTATCGTGAGCGCGGAAAGGGGACGTTCATCACCGAGGGCGCCGGGTGGAAGAAACCGGTGCTGAAAGGATCGATCGAGAACCTCATGTCGGCAGGCCAGGGGACGCGGATCGAGGTTCTCTCCTACGAGGAGGTCTCTGTCCCCCCCGAGTTCTCGAAGGCCTTGAAAATGGGGAGGTCCGAAAAAGTGCATCGCCTCGAGCTGGTGCGGTTGATGTCTGTCGGTCCCCAAGGGTACTCCCTCATCTATTTCCCGACGGATCTGGGCAGGATTATTTCCCGGGACGACATTAAAGAGGATACCGAAATCATTTCCTTTGTCGAAGAGAAGCTGGGAGTTAAGGCTCTGGGAGCGCACCAATCGATCGACGTCGCCGTGGCCGGCGAATTTATCGCCAAAAGCCTTGCCGTGAAACCGCAGACGCCGCTGCTTGTTATCCGGCGACAGTACTATACAGGAAAAGGCTCGCTCTTGTTTTTTGCAAAGAGTTATTTCAGGCCCGATCGCTTCAAGTATGAAATAGAGCTGACGAGGGCCTAAACGTCAGCGACCTCAAGGATCGCGGATCCCGTCAGGAAAACCGCAGCGCCTCAAGAGAGGCAGGCCTGCGCGACAAAAAACCGATTTTCAACCGCTAGGGGGATGCGCCCCGGCAGGCCCTATGTTTCTTCGCTGCACTGCCGAGTTTCTCCTAGTCGCTTTTTTCGCCCCCGTTAGTGGTTTTGCTCTATTCTCATCTTTCTGTCGACATAATAGAATGATCTCCGGACGAAAACTTGAGGTCAATGCTGGATGTTCGACGAAGCGCCGAACAAGGCGACCAGTGGCTGACGGCGACCAAATTGGGTCAGAAATCCGGATGTTTTCGGGAGAAGGATGTTCTGCCTGACAGGCGAGGAAGACCATGAAAAACATTTCGCTGACCATTGACGGCAAAAGCGTAAGCAGCCCCGCGGGGACGACCATCCTCGAAGCTGCCGAGACGGTGGGCATCGAGATCCCCCGGCTTTGTTACGAGCAGGGGATAACGATTTCGGGCAATTGCCGTATCTGCGTGGTAGAGGTGGAAGGAAGCCGCACTCTGGTAGGCTCCTGTCACACCCCCGTGGCCGAGGGCATGGTCGTGAAGACCTGCTCGGAGAGAGTGCTCGAGGCCCGCCGCGCAACGATTGAACTGCTTCTGACGGGGCACACCGGGAGTTGCGTGACCGATGTTGAGGCGCGCGAGTGCAGGCTCCATAATCTGGCTTCCGACCTGGAAGCGGGCCCTCCGCGGTTTCACGTAAAGCAGCCGCGCTTCTACGGCCCCGAACAGAGCGCTTACATCCTTCGCGATATGTCGAGGTGCATCCTCTGCCGCAAGTGCATCCGGGCCTGCACGGAGATAGCAGGCAAGAACGTCTACAGCATGGGCTATCGGGGGTTCGGCTCCAAAGTGGTGGTCGACTTCGATGTTCCCCTTAACAAGGAAGTCTGCAAAGATTGCGGGATCTGCATCGACTACTGCCCCACGAGCGCCCTCATGTGGCCCGAGGGGGTGAAGAAGAGGAAGAGAGAAGAGGGAAGAGGGAAGAGGGCGCCGGTTTCGGAAGACAAGGGCGGCCAAAGAGACAACCTCCTCAAGCTGCTCAAAGCGACGCAGCGGACCGAGGGTTTTGTCTCGGAAAAAGCGATGACGGCCATTGCCGCCGACCTTTGCCTGCCCTTGAGCGAGGTTTACGGCGTCGCCAGCTTTTACTCTTTTCTCTCCACGAAACCTCAAGGGAAGCACGTCATCAGGATATGCAAGAGTCTGCCTTGTTATTTGAAGCACGGGTCCATGATCATTGAAGCAACGGCCAGGGCTGTCGGCATCAAGCCCGGAGAGACCACGCCGGACGGAAAGTTTTCCTTCGAGCTGACCAACTGCATCGGGGCCTGCGATCAAGCTCCGGCCATGCTCGTTGACGACAAGGTCTACGGAAACCTGAACCCGGGGAAGATAGCCGACATACCTAGGGCAGTTTTAGGGAGGCGGCCGATGGCAGAGAAAATCATACTGCAGCATTGCGACGCGATATACCCGACAGACATTGCCGCCTTTGCGGCCCGTGGCGGATTTCAGGCGTTGGCGAAAGCCAGACAAATGGGCCCGGAAATGACCATCGCCGAAGTAAAAGCCTCGAATCTGCGAGGCCGCGGCGGCGCCGGCTTCCCCACGGGCGTGAAGTGGGAGCTGGCAAGGAAGAGCGAGGGCAGTGAAAAATACCTCATCTGCAACGCCGATGAAGGCGAGGTCGGGACGTTCAAGGACCGGTACATCATCCAGCACGACCCTTTTTCCCTCGTCGAGGGCATCGCGATCGCCGCGTATGCGATAGGGGCCTCAAAAGCGTACATCTATTTGCGCCAGGAATACCGCTGGCTGTTGGACGGGCTGAAAAAGGCCGTCGAAGAGGCGAGGGGAAAGGGCTTCATCGACCTTGACATAGAAATTCGGGAAGGCGCCGGCGCCTACGTCTGCGGCGAGGAATCGGCCCTCATGAATTCCATTGAAGGCAGGCGGGGCGAGGTGAGATTCCGGCCTCCTTTTCCTCCTGTGAGCGGTCTTTTCGGCAAGCCGACCGTCATCAATAACGTCGAGACCCTGATGAACGTCGCTCCTATCATCGCAAAGGGAGCTTCCTGGTTCTCCCTGATAGGGACGCCGCAAAGCGCCGGCACCAAGGTCTTCTCCGTGAGCGGAGACGTAGCCAGACCCGGCGTCTACGAGCTTGTCCTCGGCGGCGCCCTTTCGGAGCTGCTGGAGCTGGCGGGCGCGACGGACGTCAAAATGGTCCAGATCGGCGGCGCAACGGGCGGCGTCGTCCCAGCCTCCATGGTCGAGACGCCCCTCTCTTACGAGACCGTTCTCGGCTCCGGGGCGATCCTGGTGCTCAACAGCGCCAGAGACGTCATCGACTTCGTCTGCCGGACCGTTGAGTTTCTGAACGAGGAGTCCTGCGGCGAATGCACCCCCTGCAGGGAGGGGACGGAGGTCATGAAGGAGATTTACTCGAGGCTCGCGGCAGGCGATGGAGAGCCGGAGGACGTCGACGCGCTGGAGAAGCTGTCGAGGCTGATGATGCAATCGTCTCTGTGCGGCCTCGGCCAGGCAGCGCCGGTCCCGGTGCTTGACACCCTCAAGTATTTTCGGAACGACTACGAGAACAGAATCAAACAGTCGGTCTTCTTGAGGACTCTGCGTTAGTTTTTCTGAAGGAGGAAATACACCATGCTCACCTCGCGAAGCCTCTGTCCCTATTGTTCGGTGCGTTTCGAGGACTACGAAGCGCTTAAGGCCCACGTGGTCGCCGAACACGGCACAGACCCCCTGCCAAAGCCCCACGGGCTGATAAACCTCACCGTAAACGGCCAGCGCCACGAGTTCATCGTGGAGCCGAACACGACGCTCTATAGTCTTATCCACGACCGCATGGGACTCACCGGGGTCAAGATGTTCTGCGATAGGGGCGCGTGCGGATCGTGCACGGTAATCATGAACGGAAGACCCATTCTCTCGTGCATGACCCTTGCCATTGAATGCGACGGGAAGAGCATCGAGACGTCCGAGGGGGTTGCCGCCGCGAAACACCCTCTTATCGAAACGTATGTGAAACATCATTGCATGCAGTGCGGCTATTGCACGCCGGGCTTTGTTGTCACCGCCAAGGCGCTGCTCGACAGGAATCCTGATCCCAGCGAAGAGGAGATACGGCAGGCGCTTGCCGGCAACCTGTGCCGTTGCGGGACCTACCCGCAGCACCCGAAGGCTGTGCTTGAGGCGGCGAAGATGTTGCGAGGAGAGGCGTCCGATGAAAGAAGTTGACTGGGATTATGAAATCGAGAGACAGGAGTTTACCGCGATAGGCAAGCGCGGCATACGTCGAAGCGACGCGTACGAAAAAGCGAGCGGCGCGGCCATCTATGCGGCCGATGTCTCTCTGCCGGCCATGTTGTCGGCCCGCGCCCTTGCGTCGCCCCATCCCCACGCGCTGATATCGGGCATGGACACGAGCCGGGCCGAAAGCTATCCCGGCGTGAGGGCCATCCTCCGGTACGACGACCCGGAGATCAAGGATAGGATCGTGCCGGGAAGCTACGGGGCGCCATGGTACGTGCTGCCCGACTACGCCGTCTGGGAAGGGGAGCCCGTAGGGGTTGTAATCGCGGCCGACACCAAACAGATCGCTGACGAGGCGCTCAAGCTCGTTCATGTCGATTGGGAGATATATCCGCACGTCATCGACGAAGAGGACGCGGTGAGAAGGGACGACGTCAAGCTGGTGGCCGAAGGCCAACTGACGCCCGAGAAATTCAACGCCGCAAACGCCCTTAACCCTTATGCCAACGTCTTTTCCGGGGTTTTTCGCATCGCCGCCGGGGAGCACCGGTACGAGCACGGAAACATCGAGGAAGGCTTTGCGCAGGCTGACAGGGTGCTCGAATTCAAAGGGAGGAGGCGGTGGCACACCTGGGCCGAGCCGGAGCTTCCGAGCGCCCTCACCCGATGGAACGGGGGCTACCCCGAGCTGTGGATCCATCACCAGCACGTTTTCGAACACAAACAGGCCATGGCCTATTGGTTCGACATGCCGATAAGCAGGATCACCACCTACGCGCCATACCAGGGCGGCATGTTCGGCGGCTGGAACTGGATGAACTGGAGCACGGTGATCCACTACATTACCGCAGTGCTGAGCAGGAGAACCAGCCGGCCGGTGAAGCTCTTTTTTAACAGAAGGGACGACTTTTACGGCGGTTCGATGGACATCGCGGTGCACAACTTCAAGGTCGGCGTCAAGAATGACGGGACAATCACCGCCGTTGCCGTAAAGTCGATATTCAGCAACGGGCCGAAGGCTCCGGAGCCCAACATGGGCATAGGCCATTTCCTTGAAAATTCGAGGATCCCCAACCTCCTGAAAGAGAACATATCGGGCATCGTCAACAAGGGGCCGGTCAACGCCGTCAGGTGCGAGCAGTTGTCGAATACGTTCTGCTTCAACACGACTTTCGGCCATGTAGCCAACGAGCTGGGACTTGATCCCACGGTCGTTGCCCTGAAAAACGACGGGTACGAGGGACACGACTCGGAGTGGCTGATGGGCTCCAAACGGCACTGGGGTAAGCCCGAGCGGGACAGTCTCGCCGAATGCATCGAGGCAGGCAAAAAGGCGATAGGCTGGGATAAGAAGTGGCATTTGCCGGGTGCGAAAAGGCTTCCGAACGGCAAGATGCACGGCATGGGGTTCGTTTGGACCCACGAATGGAACAGCAAGCGCGGGGCGGGCAGCGCCGGTTTGCTCATCGAGCCCGACGGGTCGGTGAGCATCCTCGGGCAGCGCGCCGACGTCGGCGTCGTCTCCGAGACCGCCTATTGTCAGATTGCCGCGGACGAGCTGGGAATGCGTTATGAAGACGTCACCCTGCGACAGCAGAAGGACACCGGCTTCGCCATGATGACCCCTGACGGCTCCTGCAACCTCTGCACTAACGGCCACGTGGTGCGCCGGGCAGCGCGCAAGGCGAAGCAGGCCCTTTTGGAATTTGCGGTCAACGGCTACGATGGAGGAGACTCCTCCACGCCGCCGGCTTTTCCCGGTTACAAACCGGAAGACCTCGAGATCAGGGACAGCGTCATTTTCGTGAAAGCGGATCCCTCGGTCCGAAAGACCGTGAGGGACGTGGTTCGGGAAGTGCAGTGCGTTCAGTGGTGGAAACACCCGCAGATTTATACCTATGCGTGGAAACAGGCCGGGGCCTGGACTGATGCGACGGGCGCTGCCGCGGAAGAGCTGGTCGATTACACCGACCGCCCCCATTTTTGCCGGCAGGCCCATTTTATGGAAATTGAAGTCGACACGGAGACCGGAGAGATCGACATCATCAAGATGGCCGTCGTCAACGACGTGGGGAAAGCGATCAACCCCGAGGCGGTCGAAGGGCAGCAGTATGGCGGCGCCTTCATGGCGGCGAGCAGGGCGCAGACCGAGGAACTGATCTGGGATCTCAATACGGGAGTCATGCTCAACGGCAATCTCCTCGACTACAAGATTGCAACCATACTCGATTGCGGACGCATCGATCCGATTATCGTTGAAACGGCGATGGGTTACGGCCCTTACGGCGCAAACGGCATCGGCGAAGACGTGGCTGACCACGCCGCCTCCCTTTTGGGACCGGCGCTGCACAATGCCATCGGGGTTGCCGTGGACGATTTCCCCATTACTCCGGATAAGGTGCTGAAGGCTCTGGGAAAGGTACAGGAGGAGCGATGAGAAACTTTGCTCATGTGAATGCAGCCAGCCTCGATGAAGCGGTTGAGGCTCTGAGGCGGTACGGAAAGAAGGCCGTCCTCATCGCGGGAGGCACGGACCTGCTCGGCAAAATGAAGGACGAGATACTGCCGACGTATCCGGAAGCCCTCGTCAATCTGAAAACCATTTCTGGCCTCGAATTCATCGATTCGCGAGGCGAATCGCTGACGATCGGCAGTCTGACGAAGTTGGAGGAGATTGCCGTGAGCAGCGCCGTTAATGAGAGGTATCCCGCCCTGGCAGAGGCAGCCCGGAGGACGGCTTCGACGCACATCAGGGAGATGGGTACCCTGGGCGGCAACATTTGCCAGGATATCCGCTGCTGGTACTACCGCCTCCAGAACAACCGGTTCCCCTGCCTGCGCAAGGGTGGGGGGAGATGCTACGCCATTAACGGGGAGAACCGCTACCATTCCGTTTTTGGCGGCAGCGTGGAACAGGGTTGCTACGCCGTGCACCCGAGCGATGCCGCGCCTGCCCTCATTGCCCTGGATGCAAGGATCAGGACCACGAAAAGAATCGTCAGGGCGGAAGACTTTTTTCAGGCGGCGCCGGTCAGGACAACCATTCTGGACGACGATGAGATCGTGACGGAAATCGAGCTTCCCCCGCCATCGGGCAAGAGCGCTTTTGTAAAGTTCGCGCTGCGAAAAGCCATCGACTTCCCCATCGTCAACTGTGCGGCCATGATCGATGTCGGCCAAAACAAGGTAACAGCGGCGAGAATCTGCCTCAACGCCGTCTATGTAAAGCCTTACCGGGCTTTCAAGGCAGAAAAGGCTATCAGGGGAAAGAGCATCGACGAGGCCAGCGCGGAAAACGCCGGGGCGGCGATACTCCCCGACGCCAGGCCTCTTTCCCATAATGCCTATATGGCCGTCCTCGCGAAGGTCATGATCAAGAGAGCAATTCTGGGATGTGTGTGAGGAAAGAAGAGGCTGGAGAGACGCTTGACGATATAGTTGCGGCATAGGGGAGGAACTTCATGGCACTGAAAATACTGGTGGCTCCGCTGCGTTACGTGCAAGGCCCGAATGCCCTCCTGCAGCTTGGGGCGCAACTCGTCGTGCTCGGCATCAAGAACCCACTAATTCTTGTTTCGCCCAGCGCGAAGAAAGCGGTGGGGCCGGCGATCGACCAATCCCTCGGCGCTTGCGGCATTAGTTACGCCTACGTCGATTTTGGCGGGTCCTGCACCTGGAAAGAGATTTACCGTGTGAGGGATGCGTGCATCGAGGGCGGCCATGACGCCATCATCAATTGCGGGGGCGGCCAGGTCCTCGACGCGGGGCGCTGCGCGGCCACAGGGCGGGCCATGAACGTCGAAAAGAACCCCCCCGAGGTCTTTCCGAAATTCGGCGCTGGCGTCCCCTGCATCAACGTGCCCACCGTGGCTGCCACGGACGCCTCTACCTCGGCCGTCTCACTCGTTTATTCCGAAAAGCATACCCTCGAGGCGACGATGGTCTTCCCGGCCAATCCCACTATGGTCTTTGTCGACACCGCGGTGATTGCCAGGTCTCCGGTACGCCTTTTTGTTTCGGGCATGGGCGATGCCCTTGCAACATATTTCGAGGCGGATATGTGCCGCCGGACCCTCACGCCTTCATTGCAGACGGGCGCTTTGGGCACCCGCTCCGCCCTGGCCCTGGGAAGGCTCTGCTTCGACCTGCTCATGGAGTACGGGGTGCAGGCCAAAGCGGAGGTGGAAGCGCAGGTGACCGGTCCGGCACTCGAGGCTGTGGCCGAGGCGAACGTGCTGCTGAGCGGGCTGGGTTTCGAGAGCGTGGGGATCTGCGCGGCCCATGCGGTCGGCCATTCCCTGCTCCATATTGCCGAATATTTCGAAAGCCCGCGCTATCACGGCGAGCTGGTGGCCTTCGGGACTCTTACCCAGCTTGTCCTCGAAGCGAGGACGCCCGAGTATCTGAAGAAGATCTTTGCATTTTGCAGGGGCGTCGGGCTGCCGACGACCTTTGAGGAGCTGACTCTCCGGAATCTGACGGACCAGGCGCTGGAGATCGCAGCGCTGGTGGCCTCAAAGGACATACTCATCAGGTCGCTTGCCGGCGCCCGAAGCGAGCGCGACGAGCAGGGCCGTTTTTACGATCACCTGGAAATCGCATCGGCGATGAAGACGGCCGATATGTACGGCCGGAAGTTCGGGCGCTGAAGGCCCGGACGGCGAATCTCCGGCAGAGGACAAGCGGATGGAAGTAGCGGTGCAGTTGTTCGGAAACATGGAACGCTACCGGCCCGAGGGCGCCGACAAATTGTCTTTCAGGCGAGTCGTGGAGGCAGGCGCAACTTTGGACCGTTTGATAAAAGACCTCGCCATCCCTGACGATTTGCCTGTCCTTGCGATGATAAACGGGAAGATGGCGGGGCGGAGCAGCGCGCTTCAGGAGAAGGACGAGATCACTATTTTTTCCCCAGCGCCGGGAGGATAAAGAGTCAAGAGTCAGGAGCCGATTTGTCCCGGTAGAGGTTGAGCAAAACCAAGGGAGTGAACAGACATTATGACTGAAATCAAGTTCATCGGAAGGGGAGGGCAGGGCGCCGTCATTGCCTCCCAGATTCTCGCCAAGGTCTTCTTCCTCATGGGGAAGTACCCGCAGTGCTTTTCCATCTTTGGCGGAGAACGGCGGGGCGCCCCGGTCGCGAGCTATCTGCGGGTCGACGACAAGAAGATCTACCTGAAATGCGAGATCAGGCGGCCCGACGAGATGATCTTCATGGCCCCCGACCTGGTCGACGAAAAAGAGGTCGCCGCCTCCGTCAAGGAACACGGCCTCATCCTCATCAACAACGCCCTTACGGACAACAAATTTCCGTCCCTGAGCAAATTCCGCCTTGCCCTCGTCGACGCTCTCTCCATCTCCGAGAGTCTCGGCATGGGCAGCACCATCAACACGGCCATCCTCGGCGCTTATGCAAAGGCGAGCGGCGCAGTGCCCATGGAATACCTTGAACAGGCCATCAGAGAGACCGTGCCCGCAAAGGTAGAGGAGAATGTTGCCGCGGCAAGAAAAGCATTCGAGGCAACCTGCCTCGGGAAGGAGCGCGCTGTATGATCGACATCAAAGAGATAGAGCCTCTTCTTCCCTTTTCCCGAGGCACTACGGAGATCTTTCTCACGGGACACTGGAGCAGCAAGAAGCCCGTTTATGCAAATAAGACGTCTCCCTGCCGCGAAGCCTGTCCCATCGGCAACGACATCTCCCGGGCCTTTGCCTATGCCGAAAAGGGCGATTACGACGAAGCTTTGCGGATCTACCGGCAGGAGAACCCGCTGCCCGGCGTCTGCGGCAGGGTTTGCTACCACCCCTGCGAATTAAGCTGCAACCGGAAGGACTTCGACGAAGCCCTCAACGTCCGGGGTTTCGAGCGTTTCCTCGCGGACCACGGCAAGGTGCGGCCTGAGCGGCCTCTGCTGAAACGAAAAGAGAAGGCGGCCGTTATCGGCTCGGGACCAGCCGGTCTGAGCGCGGCGTACCACCTCGCGAGACTCGGCTACAACGTCCATATCTTCGAGGCCCTGCCCGAGGCGGGCGGCATGCTCAGGTACGGCATTCCCGAATACCGCCTCCCGAAGCGCGTGCTTCGCAAAGAGATCGGTTTCATCCGGGCCTTGGGGGTAGAAATCGCCACCGGCGTGAGGGTCGGCAAGGACATCCCCCTCTCTCTCCTGGAAAAAGATTATCACGCCCTTTTCGTCGCCGTCGGCAGCCATAAGGGGATGACCCTCGGCGTAGAAGGCGACGGCCTGGCACTCCAGGGCATAGCCTTCCTCCGCTCCGTCGCCCTTGGTGAAACGGTGAAAATCGGCGCGAGAACGGCAATCATCGGTGGGGGCAACACGGCTATCGACTGCGCCCGTACCGCACGACGCCTGGGCGCCAAAGACGTCTCCATCGTCTACCGCCGCTCCCCTTCCGAGATGCCGGCCCTTGCGGAAGACGTCCAGGCGGCCAGGGCAGAAGGCATTGCGCTCCACTTCCTGACTGCCCCGAAACGACTGACCGCGGATAAGGGCGCCATCAACCTCGAGTGCATGGAGATGGAGCTCGGCGCCCCTGATGGGAGCGGCAGAGCGCGTCCCGTCCCCATCGAGGGTTCCCTGTTCACCCTCAAGGTCGACTCCGTCATTGCCGCCGTGGGACAGGTCCCTGAATCGGACATCCCCGGATTGAACCGGAACGAACGGGGCCTGATCGAAAACTCCCCCGGAGTCTTTGTAGGCGGCGACTGCGCGGGCGCCAAGGCTTTCGTCGCCGACGCCATCGCCAGCGGCAAACAAGGCGCCCTTGCCATTCATTGCCGTCTCGAAGGAAAGGACCTGAAAGAGGAGTTTTCCCGCCACCGCATCGGCGGGGGTTCGTCCTTCTCCTTTCAGCACCTCCTCGATCCCCTGAGCTGTCCGTCCGATCTGAAGCGCGTTGTTACGCTCGACCAGCTCAACACGATCTGCGTTCCAGCGGCGCCCCGCAAGGATAGCGCGACGGCATCGAAGATCGACTCCTTTCAGGAGACAGCCCGGGGTTTAAGCGCGTCAAAAATGTCTTCGGAGGTAGAGCGCTGCTTCAAGTGCGGCACGTGCACGCAATGCGATCTCTGCTTCCTTCTCTGTCCCGATATCTCGCTTAAGAAAGAAGAAGACGGCTATGCAGTCAACGCCGATTACTGCAAGGGCTGCGGCGTCTGCGCAACGACCTGCCCCCGCAGCGTGATCGACATGAGGGGAGGCGACAAATGAGAATGCTCCTTCAGGGAAACTATGCGGTGGCCGAAGCGGTGCGCCTTGCCAGGGTGCAGCTTGTGGCCGCCTATCCCATCACCCCCCAGACCCCTATTTACGAAAAGCTCTCCGACATGGAGAATGAGGGCATCCTTCCCGGCATCATGATGCGCACCGAGTCGGAGCACTCAACCATGGCCGCTCTCATCGCCGCTTCATTGACAGGGGTTCGCACCTTCACCGCCACCGCCTCGCAGGGCCTGGCCCTCATGCACGAGATGCTCCACTTTGCCGCAGGCAACAGGGTCCCCATCGTCATGTGCAACGTCAACCGCGTCATTTCTGCCCCCTGGGGCTTCCAGAGCGACCAGACGGACAGCCTGTCCCAACGCGATACGGGATGGATGCAATTTTACTGCGAAGACGGTCAGGAAGCTTTCGACACGGTGATCCAGGCCTATAAAATAGCGGAACAGGTCCTTTTTCCCATCATCGTCGCCATGGACGGCTTTTTCACCTCTCATTTCATCGAGCCCATCGATATCCCCGACCAGGCAACGATCGACGCATTTCTTCCCCCCTTCAACCTGCCTACCCGCTTCGATGTTGCAAATCCCGCCTACGTGACGAACGACGTGGTCAGCGGCGAAGCATACATGGGTTTCCGCAAGAGAAGCTTCGACGACATGGAGAAGACGAAGCCCATCATACGTCAGGTGAACGAAGAGTACCAGAAACTGGTGGGCCGGGGCTACGGGATGATCGAGGCAATCGATACGGCCGACGCCGATTTCGTCCTGGCAACGAGCGGGGCGATGACGAGCACGGCGCGGGTTGCCGTCTCCGCCCTCCGCGAGAAAGGCGTGAAAGCTGGACTTCTCAAATTCAAGGCTTTCAGGCCCTTCCCCCGTCAGGAAGTACAGGAGGCTCTCAAGAGCGTCTCCAAAGTTCTCGTCATCGACCGGAATATATCCATCGGCAAGGAAGGCATCTGGTGCCAGGAATTAAAGTCTGCCCTCTATCCCCTCAAGAATAGACCGGCAGTTTTCGGCTGCATTGCCGGCATTTGCGGCGCCGACGTCTCCCCTGACATGATCGAGGATCTGGCGCTCCGGGTCCTCAAAGCAGAACGGCCCGACGATCTGCCACTGTGGCTGAGGAGGGAAGCATGACTGGCGAATATATGCGCTGCGGCCATATGGCGTGTCCCGGCTGCGGCGAGGCGACGACCATACGCCTTGCTCTCAAAGTTCTCGGAGAGAAGACCATTATGGTCATTCTCCCTTCCTGCGTGGGGGTGATCAGCGGCAACTACCCGGTGAGCGCTTTCTCCGTTCCCTGCTTTCACTCCGCTTTCGAGATCGCCGCCCCTACCGCTTCCGGCATCGCCCATGCCCTTAAGATACAGGGACGCGAGGACGTGACGGTCCTTGCCCTGGCGGGCGACGGCGGCACCTTCGACATCGGCCTCCAGTCTCTCTCGGGCGCGGCCGACAGGAACGACAACTTTATTTACCTCTGTCTCGACAACGAGGCTTACATGAACACGGGCATTCAATCCAGCTCGGCAACCCCGCAGAATGCGTGGACCATGACTACGCCCGGAGGCCGCAAAGGCAGGAAGAAGAAGTTCATGCAGATCATCGCCGCCCACCGCATCCCCTATGCGGCGACCGCCTCGCTTGGCCACCCGCAGGACCTCATGGAGAAGATACGCAAGGCGAAGGAGATTAAGGGCACGAAGTTCATCCACACCCTCACTCCCTGCGCCACAGGCTGGAGAATGGCCGAAGACCTGACCGCCAAGGCGGCGCAGCTCGCCGTTGAATCGAAGCTCTTTCCCCTCTACGAGATCATAGACGGCAAGGAATACCGGATTACCCACCAGCCAAAAGGCATCCCCGTCGCGGACTACGTGAAGCTCCAGGGCCGCTACCGCCATTTCAAGGCCGACGACATCGCCCGTCTCCAGCGGGAAGTGGATGAGGACTGGGAACAACTCGTGGCACAGACGAAGGGATGCGGCGTGTGAGAGGAAGAGTGAAGTGAAGGGAGATGGGTGACGGCATGAAAGTGAGCATAGTAGGCGGATCAGGCGTCGTGGGTTCGAGCGCCGCATACCGGCTTGCCCAGGACGGGCACTGCAGCGAGATCGTTCTCGTCGACATCAGGCGCAACCTGGCGGAAGCGCACGCCCTGGACATCGAGCAGGCCATGGCATTCAGAACGACCGCGAACGTGCGGGGAGGGGACTTGGAGGACGCGGCCGCCTCCGACGTGATCATCCTTACCGCGAGCGCGCCCCGGCCCGAGGTCGAGATCTCCCGGCGGGACTACCTCTCGGTGAACCTGCCCCTCATCCTCGACACGGTCAGGCCGCTCCGTACGCTCGCGCCGTCGGCGCTTTTCATGCTTGCCAGCTCGCCCGTCGACCCTCTCGTGTACCTGTTGCACCGCGCCTGCGGCGTTCCCCGCGACAAGACAATCGGTTTGAACCGCAACGATACTGCCCGCTTCCGCTGGGCAATCGCGAAAGTCCTCGCGGTCCCCTTCACCGCTGTCGAGGCTTTTGTCCTCGGAGAGCACGGAGACAGCCAGGTCCCGCTGTTCAGCAGCATAAAGATCGAGGGCAGGCCCGTTGCGCTGAAACAGGAAGAGAAGGAGCGGGTAACGGAGGAGATGGCGGCCTTTTTCGTCAAATGGAACCAGTTGATGCCCGGCCGCACCGCGGGCTGGACGAGCGCGGAATCGATCGGGGACATCCTTGCAAGCATGGCCCTGGACGACGGACGTCTCTGGCCTTGCTCGGCATGTCTGGATGGGAAATACGGGTTGAGAGACGTAAGCCTGGGCGTCCCGGTCAGATTGAGGTCGGGAAAGATCAAGGAAATCGTCGAGCTCGATCTGGACCCTTCGGAAAAGGAAGCGCTGGAAGCATCGGCGCGCGTCGTGAAGGAGATGATCGGGGACGGAGAGGCGTTGCTGAGAAAGGGCTAAACGTCTGAGCCAATGGAATTGGGTTCACAATCGCCTATGCTGTCACCCCGGCGAAAGCCGGGGTCCAGGGGCTTCACAAGCAACAGAAAGACATGGATTCCGGCTTCCGCCGGAATGACGGAAGAAGACGCACCATGGAACTGTCAAAGGGAATGAAATTTTCCGAACATAGGGCAAAAGGCGGAGGAGAGTCTGATGAAAGAATCGCTGGAGAATTTTTTTAGCCTGAAGGGCAAGACCGCCATCGTGACGGGCGGAAACGGCGGCATCGGGAAGGGCATCGTGAGAGGCCTTGCTTCGGTCGGGGCGAATGTAATGATCGCGGCGCGCAACACGGCGAAAACGGACGAGGCCGTCGCGGAGATCGAGAAAGATTTCGGGGTGGAAGCCGCCGGTCTGTCCGTGGATATGCGCAAACCCGCCGAGATTGAAACCCTGGTTCGGCAAACGGCGGAAAAGTTCGGGCGCATCGATATCGTCGTGGCCAACGCCGGGATCGGTTTTCACAAACCTCCCACGGAGCTGACGCTCGACGAATGGGATGAGAACATCGAGATCAACCTGCGCCACACCTTCGTCATCGCCAAGGCTGTCTATCCCTATATGAAAGCAGCGGGAGGCGGCAAGATCATCACCCTTGGCTCCATGACCTCCATTTTCGGCATCCCTTTCCTTCCCTCCTACGGCGCGAGCAAAGGCGGCATCCTGTCGCTTACCTACAGCCTGGCGACGGCCTGGGCCAGAGACAATATCCAGGTAAACTGCATAATGCCCGGCTTTATCGATTCAGGCCTGTCGGCAGCGGGAAGAAGGGACGTCCCGGCAATGGGACCGGCGGTCGAAGCCCGCACGCCTATGGGGCGTTGGGGCGAGCCGATAGACCTGGCGGGGACGGCCATATTTCTCGCCAGTCCTGCCTCCAATTTCCTGACCGGCGTTGGGATACCCGTGGACGGAGGCTATTCGAAGCAGGGGTGATATCCCTGCTTCCGGTTAGTCCGGTTGAATTGAGATTATTCCTTTCGAGATGGCGTAGCGTACCAGTCCGGCGACATCGTGTATCTGGAGACGGTTCATGATATTCGTCCGGTGTGCCTCCACGGTGTTGATGCTCAGTTTCGTTTTTACCGCGATTTCCTTTGTCGTATGGCCCTCGGCGATGAGCTGGACGATTTCGCGTTGACGCGTGGTCAACTGGTCGTACGGCCCGACGCCGCCCTTGTCGAATCCTTCAGGCCGCATCAGACAATTTTCGATCACTTTGCTCGAAACTGAGGGGCTCAGGAAAGTTCCTCCCTTCGCGGCGGACCTTATAGCCAGCTCCAGCTCGCAGGTCTCGGCGTCTTTCGATACGTAGCCCACGGCCCCCGCCTTGAGGGCGCGCAGTATGTATTCCTCGCTGCAATGCATGGAGAGAAAGACTATTTTGATCTTGGGGTTTTCTTTCCTCGCCTTGGCCGCCACCTCGAGCCCGTTGAGGCCGGGCATGCTGATGTCCATCAAAACCACGTCGGGATTGACGCTTTTCATCAACTCCAACGCCTTGCGGCCGTCTCCCGTTTCACCAACCACGCGAATGTCGTTGGAACTCTCGAGGAGCGACTTGATACCGGCGCGCAACAGCGCATGGTCATCGACGATCAGGACGTGAATCACTTTTACCTCTACCCTTTCTTTAGGGGAAAGCGAGCCGTGATGCGGGTTCCTTCCCCTAAGGTTGATGCAACTTCAAGCACGCCGCCCGAGAGATTCACTCGTTCCTGCATGGCAAGGAGGCCAAACTGTTTTCCATGGGCGGCCCCCGCCTGCACCGCCTCCACATTGAAGCCAATGCCGTCGTCGTTCACCGTCAATTCCGCTTCCTGCCCGCACCGGGCCAGGCCAACAGTCACAACGGACGCCTTTGCGTGGCGCAACACGTTTGTCACTGCTTCCTGGGCGACCCTGAAGCAAGCCGTCATCATTCCCCGGGACAGGTGAGACTCTATCTCTTCATCCGCATCCACGCGGATCTCCAATCCGGCCTTCATTTTGATGTACCCTGCGAACCAGCGCAGGGCTGCGACAAGCCCCAGATCGTCCAGCACAGCGGGCCGCAAATTCACTGAAATGTGGCGTACCTGGGCAATGGCGCTCTTGACCGTCGCGATGTTTTCATCCAGCTTCGGGGCGAAGGGAGATGTCCCTGCCTGTTTCTTGATCGACTCGAGGCCCATTTTCACGACCGTCAATGCCTGGCCGACCTCGTCGTGCAACTCGTGAGCCACATGATGGCGTTCCACTTCCATTTTCCTGAGCAAGCTCCGGGACAAGGCTTGAAGTCTCTTCTGGGCCGTCCGCATCGCGGCTTCGCTGGCCCTGGAGGACTCCTGCGCCTCAAGTTCCATGAGATGGCGCAGGCCGAGCTCCCCGATAAACCCCGCAAGTCGCGACAAGTACTTGAGGGCAATCTCCAACTTCGCCCTTGGCACCACCTGAACTCTTTGTATCGCCGCCAGATATTCGGACTCCTCGAAGCCGAATTTGTGCGCCTGTTTCCTGAACCATTCGAGATCGGGTTTTTCGCAGAAGAGTTGACCGCTGAAAATATTCGCGACGTGTTCTCCGCGCACGATGATGCGGCTTGCCGCATCGATCATGCCGTTCATACACCGGTAGATGCCGTATTCCCGGTCGCGCAGCAGACTGTTGCAAATTCTCGTATCGCTTTGGAGGCAGCGCCGGCTTGTTTGAGGATTGACGCGGTGGAACAGGAGGCAGACGTTTTCCCACGCGTGAGAAGACGATGTGAGGGGATTGCCCTTCAGCGAGAAGATCTCGCACCGAAGGCCCGCGGTCAGATAAAAGTCCTCAAAGAGGGCTGATAGGGAACGCAAGTCGATAAGTTCCGAGAACTGGTATTTCATTATCTCGTCACCCGGATGCACGAAGCGATAGCCGATTTTACCACAGTTCCGCTAAATGGACAACCCTTCCACTCCGTGACCGTTTGGCGTTGGTCGCCGTTGGTCTTTGATACGCCCCGGCCACTCTTTTGTCAAGACATTTTTGAGCAAGGAAATACGACATCGCGGAACGCTTTCCCGCTTTTTGTCAAAGCGACAACCAGGAGTCATGATCCTGACGGGGTTCGTCCTCAACTTGGAGAATGCGGCAATAACGGGTTTTCAGATGACCCTCGTGCCCCCAAAGGCATGGGGTCAGGGTCGGCGTTCATGAACGTCGCCGGGCAGATTGCCGGGGCAGCGGCGCCCCGTTTGATCGGCTTATTGGCCACGTGGCGGGAGGCTCGTTGGGCGTTGCTTTCTCGCGCCTGGCAGTGATGTTGCTCTGTACTGCGGCGCTCGCCGCCGCCATTAGACGAGGGACTGCGGGAGAGATCGCAGCCGCTGCTGCAGCAGGATAAGCGCTTCTGCCCTCACTCCGCCTTTGGATGGGCGTAGCCGTGGAGGAACCGGAAGCTGCCGCCGCAGAGATCCCTGATGCCTTCGACGCCGGCTTGGTACGCAGCGATGAGTTTGTCCTCGGTTTCGTAGTCGAACGGGTCCTGCAAGACTCTCTCGATCTCGCCCCCCGGTTCCGGAGGGTGTTGGAGATACCATCTCACAGTCCGCCTCAGGCCTTCTTCTGCCGGCGTCTCATCCCTGTACCCCAGCCGAGTCCTTATCTTCTCAATATCCGGAACCCAGTGGAAATTCCTGCCCCCGTAGGGCCGCGCCGGTCGGGCTAAGGAGAACGGCATGCTCACGAGCTCCCATCGGCGACCCATGATCCCGGCGACCGCATCAACCCATTCCTTGAGGCTCCAGACGCGCTCGTCGCCGACATTATAAATCTGTCCCGCCGATTCCGAAGGCTTGTCCACGACGAGGAGGACGGCCGCGGCCACGTTGTCCGCATATCCCCTTCTCTCAAGTTTGAGACCTCCGTCGGGGACGATCAACTGACTTCGTCCGTCGAGAATCCGGCGCATGATGCACCACTCTCTCGGCGCAACCTGGCGCGGACCATAAATCATGGGGAACCGCAGGAGGGTCGCGCGGTATGCGCCCTCGGAATGGGCGGCCATGACCGCTTCTTCCGTCAAGGTCATCAGATAGGTAAACTTGTTCTTCTTTTCGTCCCGGAAGAGGGCTGCGTCCTCTTTGATGAGGAGAGGGACCGATACTCCTTCTCCTTCCCCCTCGACGAAGGCGGCGTAGGGCATGCCGGTGGCAGCGACAAGGCGGTCCGTTTTGCCCTTGACGGCCTCGACGAGGTGACGGAGCCGGCCGTACATGCCGACAACGAGGTCGAAAGTCCGGCCCCCCAAGGCTTCCTTTAGCGGCTCTAAGAATTGGGCGTCGCCGTGGATGTGCTCCACGGTCTCCGGGAGATCCGCCTCATGCCTGCCGCTGTGCAGAATCGCAACCCTGTACCCCCGTTGCATAAGGCCTTTGACTACCGAAGGTCCCGTGGGACCAGTGCCCCCGACGACCAATGCCTTCATCCCGCATACAACCAATTTGTCTCTTCTATTTTTTCTTGAATGAACATTTCGGCTTTCAACAAATCCCTTTCATTGGGTCTGTTCCTTATGTCTCCATAATATGTTTTTGGCAGAGGATTGCTGAGATATTTCCCGGGGCAGCAGAACGTGCCGATGCACTGGTATTCCAGGTGTTCAACTTCGACGGCGAGCAATTGCAACGACGGTTCGGCTTCTTTCGGCCCGAGTTCGAGCCCTGCATGGGTGACAAATGCGACGGCCTTCTTAGAATCAGGGGCCAGCCTTATTGCTCGGTGAACGTCGGAGATGGGCGGCAGTTCACCTGTTACGGGCTCTCCGATATAGGGAATCTCCTGATCCCTGCTTCTCATGACTAACCTTGGATCCGCGCCGTATATGAGCGTCTTCAGCAGATATATTATTTCGTTGTAGGGAAGATGTGCGATTATGCCTGAACCTACGCACAAGAAATCATAGTCATCGAGTTTTACCGGTGGGCGCAGAATATCCTCTGCGTTTCTGCGAACCTTGAACATATCGCAAACCCAACCGTTCTTCTCAAAAGTGCCTTTAAACCGCAACGCGACTTTTTCCGTGTTGTTCGTGTGAGAAGAATATATTATCAAACACTTTTTCCTCATTCTCCCGTCCCTTTCACTCACCGGCACAGCTCAGCCTGCTTTCAACCGGCACGTCTTGGGCCTAGTCCTTGCCCTCGTAGTAATCAAACTCTATGGGCTTGTCCTTCTCTACGATCCGCGATATCAGCGCTGGTCTCACTACGATGTGATTGATTCCAACCATCTCCTGGCCTCCCATGCGGGCCTTTCCGTATATGGACTCGATGCTCTGCATGTTTTCCCAGGTACGGACCACCTTGTCGGTATCGAGGCTTTGCGCTTTCTCGATGGCCTTTAGGAGGGGCCAGGCGCCCTCAAAGGCTATCGTGTGGTCCATGTTGAATTTGACGCCCAGATCCTTCTCGACAACCTCTCGAAGACCCTTGATGAGGGGCGTCATTTTGGGACTCCGGACGTCCGCGGCGCCTTGAAAGAAATCGTGGGCGCTCTTCGCGTCGAGTATTCCGTTGAGCAGATTGATGTCTCCGACAAAGCAGCCTGCATAGAGAGGACCGTTGAAGCCGAGCTCCCGTGCCTGCGTGATGAGGCCTCGGGCCCAGGGAAGTATGGAAAAGCCCATGTCGATGGCATCTGGCTTCTTCTCTAAAGTCTTGGTAAGGAGTGGATAAAAATCCTCGACTCCGATCTTGAATGGCTCGTCGAATACGATTTCCAGACCGTGTTTCTGCGCCTCTCTCGCATCGAGGCTGACGAACGCCTTGGTGGCCGGATCATCAGGATAGAGCCGGGCTATCTTCTTCGCCTTCGGATACGTTTTCGCCAGGTAATCATAGATTGCGGGAATGGTGCACAGGGAAATACTGGCGGCGAACAAGTAGCGGTTCTTGGGGCCGTACTGCTCTGCGCCGCTTGTTGTAGACTGCACCCGCAAGACCTTGTTTGATTCCGTGATCGGAGCAATCGCGAGGTTGCTCGGTGCAAATACGGGAGCGAGGAGGAATTTGATGCCGTCCTGCACGGCCTTGTTGACGGCACTCACCGCTCCGGACGGGGACGACTGATCGTCGTAGGTCACAAGCTCGATGCGGTATCGCTGACCGTTGATCGTGATGCCGCCTTTCTCGTTGAGGTATTTCTCCGTCGGCTTCACTGCCTCGGATATGTCCCTGTATCCCGCCGACATGACGCCGGTGAGCGAGGAAATCACGCCGATCCTGAGCGTCTTCGGGGCGGGCGGCGCCGCATGCCCGAGGGAACCGGCAACAAGAACAACTACAGCTACGAGGAACAAAGAGGAAACGACTCGAACCAACCCCGATTTGAACACTTTCATATAATCCTCCTCTCGTTGGAATTCCTTACTGTCGCAGTCCGTTGATCTACTTCCCAAAGATCACCATTTCCACCGGAATGCCGTCGGGATCTCTCACATACATGAACGACGCCGGGTACTCAGGATCGTCGACGCGCTGAAGGGGAAGCGTGATATCCAGGCGCTCCGCCTCGATCTGAGCTGCCAGCGCCTTGCTGTCGGCGCCGTAGAGGCAGATCTGAAGATAGCCAAAATCCCCCCATTGAGCGTCGAAGGGTATGGACCTTCCCCTGGGCTTCATCACCTCGAACAGCTCCAACAACCCCTTGCCCTTGCTGTTTGCGAGAAGACACGATCGGACCCGTGTCCCGTTCCCGCCCGAAACCTCGTCTACGAGGCCGGAAAACGAGTCGTGCGGCGCCATTATCATTTTGTCGAATCCCAAGACGTCTCTATAGAATGTCAAAGATCTTTCCAAGTCGGTGACCGCAATGCCGGCGGAGCGGATGCCGGCCATGCCTTCAGCGACGAATTCGATGAGATTGCCTTCCGGGTCTCTTCCATAGACGAAGCGATAATCGCCCCAGCCTTCTACCGCAGTGGTTTTTGGGGTGGAACACAGATGGGCAGACGCTGTATTTTGCCCACAGAAGGCGGCAAGATCGCGGACTGATACCGTGATCTTGCCAACCCCGATGTCGCCGTACCTGAAATCCCTGCGTATCGGGCGCGGTACGGGCTCGGTTGTGTGAAAAACCGAGACTGTCAGGCCTCCGGCTTCGTGGACGAGCGTCACGGCGGAATGGACTGTCCTGGGTTGGCGGAGAAAGCCGTGCATCGCCTCATGATCGCCCTCGGGCATCTCGGCGAAAATCTTGCTGAAGCCGAGAACGTCCCGGTAAAACGATTTCATGAGCCCCACGTTCCTCACTGAAATGCCCACGTGATCCACTCCGAGGATGTTGTCTATCACGATTCTCTCCTTGCCGGTCGATATCCCTGTTGGCATGCCTGCTCCCGGTTGAATCCCAACCCCGGGAACAGCCGCCGCATCGACTCATCGGGCATGCGGTCCCGAATGTCGCGTCTGGTTCATAGACTATCTCAGAGACGCCGACGGCGCCATCACATCTTGATGTGATCCATTGGGGATTTCTTGAAGGATAGAGGCGCGCGCCTCTATACGTCGCGACGGTTGTTGAGAATACCTATGCTTGTCGCACGATAGATTGCCTGAGCTCTGGTTTCCACGCCTAGTTTTTGAAAAACGTGTTTCACATGCGTTCTGACGGTGTCAAGGGAAATGAAACACTCGTCGGCGATTTCCCGGTACTTGCGACCCCGAGCGAGAAGCCGCAATATTTCGGTCTCACGCAACGTGAGGCCTCTGCTGCCCCTGCTGCCGGACGCATCATTCTCTGCGTTCCTTCCAGCGCCGCACGCTCTGACAATCTTCTCCAGGTGCGGCGCCGTTCGATCGTTGGGATAACGTTCCCGAAGAACTTCGAGCAGCATCGGCATTAACTGTTCCGCACGGTTCACAAAGGGCCTCACGTATCCGCCTGTCTGCGAGACAAAGACCGACTCTTCCAGGATTGCTTTTGCTTTGTCCCGCTCTCCTATCCGGTCGAGGACCACGCAACGGAACAGGTTCGCTTCCAGCAGCAGTTCTCCCATATTCCGGCTTTCACAATTGGTTCGTAGCGCCTCCAGCGCCTGAACCGCTTTTTGAAAGTCCCTCCGGGCGTAGAACAGCTCTGCGGAAGCGAGACATTCGTGGGCATAGCGATAAGAGAAGGGTTCCCCCAGCGTCAGTTTTCTGCGGGCCGCCCAGATTTCAGCTCTTTCGAGGTCTCCCAGCGCCAGCCGGAGCCGCGCGCAAAAGACATCGGCAAAAGCCACGGCGCAGGATTGATCGGACGAGAGCGACATCAATTCCAACCGTTGCGCGCAACCATTGGCGCCTTCACTGTCGCCCAGCGCCAGAAGTATAAGGCCCAGGAGGAAATCGCCCGTCACGACGTCCATGGCGAGTCCCGACTGATCGAGATATCTCAAGGCCGTGCTTGCGTGGTCATAGGCCTCCTTCAGATCGTTGCGGAAGTAATATATCCAGGCCATGTCAAACCGGAAAAAAAACGCGCAGGAAGAATCCGACAGGCCTTGTTGTTCAAGAAAGGAAAAACCCCTCTCCAGAACCGCTTCGGCGCGGCGCAACCGCCCCCGCCACGTTTCCACGCGCCCCATGAGCCTGAACCACACCATTTTAACAAAAAGACTGTCGGAAGAAAGGACGGTCGTTGTCGCCTCAATCGCGGTCTCGGCGGCTTGAATGATATCGCCCCGAAAGAGATAGCACGACCCGATAATAACTTTGATCATGCCGGGCAAGAATGTTTTCCGAGGCGAGATGCGGTCGAGCGCCTTTTGCAATTCCCCTATGTCGACCCTGAGAGGTTCGAACCAGAAGGGGAGAATGGATTTGAACACAAGAAGCTGGTCTTCGCACAACTGTCTCTTGAAGTCATTATACCGCGCGAACGCCTCAAGCCGGTGTTTGTCCAATTCGTCGAGCACGGCATTTACCTGCGCCAGGTGCAGAAATTCGATGTCGAAACGACACGCGAGCAGTCTGAGCAGCGGACGTTCCAAAAAGACGCGGTTGGGCAACTTTGAGAGCCATCTTCGAAAAGAGGCGATTTCGTAGCGATCGAAAAGATCCATGAGGTAGTCTTCCAGCATGTCCGCCGCGAATTCGAGGTCTCCGGACGCAAAAGCGTGGCGAAAAGCATCTTCCAGGCAACCATTCCGCGCAAACCAAACGGCGGCCTTTCGGTGAACGAGAGCAAACTCCGCCGGCGATGCTCCCGAGACCTGCTCCCTGATAGCCTCCGCGAGGAGGTGATGATAGCGGTACCACTTCCTTCTCTGGTCCAGGGGCGCCAGAAAGAGGTTGTCTCGATAGGCCTTTTCCAGCATCGCCCCGGCGTCGTTCATATCCGTTATTTCCCTGCACAATTCAACGCTGAATCTATCGAGTAGAGCGGTTGCGAGGAGAAAGCGTCTCATTTTTCGGGGCTGTCTGCTAATTATCTGTTCGATCAGACAGCCCGCCGCCTCATGATATGCCCTCGCCATGAGGTTGCTGAGAGTATCGGGGACCTCTCTTCCCTCAAGAGACAACCCAAAAAGCTGAAGGCCTCCTACCCATCCTTCCATGCGTTCGGCCACTGCGTCCACTTGATCGGAAGAAAGCTCAATTGGAAATATCTCCGTAAAGAACCTGGCGGTCTCCTCCCGGCTGAACTTCAACGCCTCGGCCGAGATCTCGGTAATCTGATTCCTTAGCCCGAAATGAGAGACTGAAAAGGGAAGAGTGCGTCGGCTAATGATAACGAGATGCAGTTTTGGCGGAATGCGTTTGAGGAACCAGATAAGATCCTCATGGATTGCACCGGAAGCAATGAGGTGGTAGTCGTCCAGAACAAGATACGCATGATCCGGAAGATCGAAACACTGCGCGATGACGGCCGAAAACACTGCCTGCCCCGCAAGTTTCGCGTTAAGGGAAAGCAGCGGCCCCAATGCCGATGCGAATCGGCTGTCAGCCCGGCCAAGGGCAGTGATCAAGTATCGGAAAAACAGGTCGCCGTCATTGTCGGACTCATCAAGAGAATACCAAATAGCCCGCAGACCTGTCTCTTTGATCCATTGGCAAACAAGGGATGTTTTGCCCGAACCGGGCGGACCGGACACGACGATGAGGGATCGGTCCTTTCCCCCATTCAATAAGTCAACCAGATGTTTTCGATAGACCGTCCTGGACCTCAAAGGAGGTATCTGCAGTTTGGTCCAGATAAGCTCGTTATCGGATGCTGTCTTTGTCGGAGAGGCGTCGTCGATGTCCATTGAGCCACTACATCATCTGCCCACCTGACTGGATGCTTCAGAAAAGACTGTGATACTACATGTCGCCGTAGATGTCCAGAGATTATTCGCCGGGTCGCCGG
This sequence comes from uncultured delta proteobacterium, assembly GCA_963816715.1. Taxonomy (GTDB): domain Bacteria; phylum Desulfobacterota; class Syntrophorhabdia; order Syntrophorhabdales; family WCHB1-27; genus BOG-1155. The sequence goes on along the minus strand of CAWFMJ010000027.1, from coordinate 122,394 downwards.
CCCCTCTCTTTTCCTGTACGCCTCGCGCACACAGTTGCGTATGCCTGCGGGAAGCAGAAACTCAGTCGCACGCGGCAGTTGCCGGCTGCGTGAGTGAAGAATCCGATAGGGCTCATTGATCGGCAACTGCCGGGCAGGCATTCCCGGGTAGGTTCTTTTTACGGTCCCTCTAGTGTGTTTCACCCTAGGACGTTAGAATCATCACGCTATTTTTTTGTGTCGCCAAACGGAATAGGCTAAGCACCAGAGAAAGAAGCGAACAGGAAATCTCAGAGAAGCAAGGAGGATGTTGCTCTATGGATAAGGAACTGCTCAGGCAGATGTACCGGTTGATGGTCCGTATAAGGACTTTTGACGAAAGAGTTCTCAAGGAATTCGCTGCGGGGACCATCCCCGGCGCGGCTCACCTGTACTCAGGGCAGGAGGCTGTTGCAGTCGGGGCATGCGCAACGTTGCGCCCTGACGACTTCATCACAAGCACACACCGGGGTCACGGACATCTGATCGCCAAAGGCGCCAGGACGGACCTGATGATGGCCGAGATATACGGCAGAAAGACAGGCTACAACAAGGGCAAGGGAGGCTCCATGCACATCACCGCCCCCGATCTCGGGATCATGGGAGCGAGCGGGATCGTAGCGGGCATGATCCCCGTTGCCGCCGGCGTCGGTCTCTCGGCCAAAATGAGAGAAACGGACCAGGTGACCATCTGCTTCCTGGGGGATGGTTCCACGAATTCCGGTCGCTTCCATGAGTCGGTAAACCTCGCTTCTTGCTGGGACCTTCCGGTCGTCTATGTGATCGAAAATAATCTCTACGGCGAATCGACGTCGCTCTCAGCGGTGTGCAGACTCACGGACCTGAGCCAACGATCGGTTTCGTACGGGATTCCGGGGACAACCATCGACGGCAACGACGTCGAAGCGGTGTACGGCGAAGTGGGAAAGGCGGTCGCCCGAGCGAGAAAGGGCGAAGGCCCGTCCATGGTCGAGTGCAAGACGTACAGACAGCACGGCCACTTCTGCGGAGACCCGCAAACCTACAAGAATAAGGAAGAAGTCGAGCAGTGGCTGAAGAAGGACCCCATCCCCCGGTTCAGGAACAAGCTCGTCAAGACGCGCGTTCTTACGCAGGAGGGCGCGGACAAGATCGATAAGGAAATTGCCGACGAGATCGATCTGGCGGTGAAGTTCGCCATGGAAAGTCCGTTCCCTGCCCCTGAAGAAACGCTTGAAGACGTCTACGCGTAAGGAGGAACTTCATGAGAGAGATAACCTATTCGAAAGCGATAAATGAGGCCTACGACGAGGAACTGGCCCGGGACCCGGCCGTCTTCATCATGGGGGAAGACATAGGTCAGTACTGGGGGGCGGCTTTTGGCGAAATGCAGGGTCTGTGGGACAAGTACGGATCGAAGAGAATAAGAGAAACGCCGATATCGGAGACGGCGATCCTGGGTGCGGCCATAGGCTGCGCCGCCACGGGCATGAGACCCGTCGCCTTCCTGTTCTTCGCGGATTTCTTCGGCGTCTGCGGGGATGAGATATGGAACCAGCTCACGCCCACGAGGTACATGTTCGGCGGGAAGCTAAAACTGCCCGTTACCATTACCGCTTACAGCGGCGCGGGCATCCTCAACGCCGCTCAGCACTCGAAATCGGCAGAAGGATTGCTGATGAGCATCCCCGGCCTGAAGATCATCTCCCCGTCAACCCCCTACGACGCCAAGGGCTTGCTTAAGTCAGCCATCCGAGACGACAACCCGACGGTCTTCTTCATCAACAAGTTCCTCCTTCTCGGAGGGATAAAGGGCCCCGTGCCGGAAGAGGAATACACCATTCCCCTCGGTAAGGCGGATATCAAGAGGGAAGGAAAGGACGTCACCGTCGTGGCGTTCGGCACGATGATGCATCGCGCTTTCGCCGCCGCGGAAACGCTCCAGAAAGAGCGCGGCATCAGCGTGGAGGTGGTAGATCCCCGTTGCCTCGTGCCCCTCGATAAAGAGACTATTTTCGAGTCGGTCAAGAAGACGGGCCGGCTCGTGATCATGGATGAGGAGCCGAAGACGGGAAGTGCTGCCGCGGAGATAGCCGCCCTCGTTGCCGATGAGGCGTTCGATTATCTCGATGCTCCCATCAAGAGGGTATGCGCTCCCGACACGCCCATTCCCTTCAGCCCGCCCCTCGAACAATACTGGATGCCCAAGGAAGCGGATCTGATAAAAGCCATAAATGAGATCATGTGACGGGAAGCGGACACTAAAGCGAGGCGCATGCGAAGCGCTGAGCGGGGAGGCTCCATGAGCTTAGCTCATGGAGGGGGTGCTGAACCCCAATAATGGCGAAATACTGGATGCCCAAGGAAGCGGATCTGATAAAAGCCATAAATGAGATCATGTGACGGGAAGCGGACACTAAAGCGAGGCGCATGCGAAGCGCTGAGCGGGGAGGCTCCATGAGCTTAGCTCATGGAGGGGGTGCTGAACCCCAATAATGGCGAAATACTGGATGCCCAAGGAAGCGGATCTGATAAAAGCCATAAATGAGATCATGTGACGGGAAGCGGACACTAAAGCGAGGCGCATGCGAAGCGCTGAGCGGGGAGGCTCCATGAGCTTAGCTCATGGAGGGGGTGCTGAACCCCAATAATGGCGAAATACTGGATGCCCAAGGAAGCGGATCTGATAAAAGCCATAAATGAGATCATGTGACGGGAAGCGGACACTAAAGCGAGGCGCATGCGAAGCGCTGAGCGGGGAGGCTCCATGAGCTTAGCTCATGGAGGGGGTGCTGAACCCCAATAATAGCTGGAGGCGCCATGGCGGTCAATATTTCAATACCCAAATTAGGGACGGTCGGAGGGGATGCTACTCTTGTCGAATGGACTGCGCCGGAAGGCGGCCAGGTGACCGAGGGGGAAGTGGTTCTCCGTATAGAAACGCAGAAAATCAAGTTTGACATGGAGGCTGCAGTATCGGGTCTCCTGCATATTCTCATGGACGTCGGCGCTACCTGCGCGATAGGAACCGTAGTGGGCGTGATTGCTGAATCGAAAGAAGAGTTTGACAAAGTGCAGAAAGAGATGCCTTCGGCAACCGCGGCCGCCGCGGGGCCGGAAAACGAGGCATCGCCGGCCCCAGGCGCCGGCCCGGCAGCGGGCGATCGCGCGAGGGCCCAGGACCGCGGCAATATCAGGATATCGCCGGTGGCGAGGAAGATGGCCGAGGAACATATGATCGACATCACCGCCGTCACAGGAACGGGACCGGACGGAAGGATCGTGCGGGAAGACATCGAGAAGGCCATCGCCGCAAAAGCGGCGGCGCTCGCGCCTGCCCCGAAGCCCGCGGCCAGGGCCCCGGAAGGCGAGACGTTCGAAGATAAGAAGGTGAAGTACGTCATTCCCCTCAGGGGGATGCGGCGGGCCATTGCCGAGCGGCTTCACCAGAGTCTGACCGACGGCGCCCAACTGACGGCCATGGGCGAGATAGACGTCTCGAAACTGATAGAGCTGCGGAAAGAATTCGTGGCCCGTGAAGCAGCGGTCGGTGTGAGGGTCACGTACAACGACATCTTTGTCTTCGTCCTCGCCAAGGTCTTGAGAGAGAAGCCGGTGGTCAACTCGAGCATCATTGGCGACGAGATCAAGGTGTGGGACGACATAAATATCGGCGTGGCCGTTGCCATAGATGAAGGGTTGATCGTTCCGGTCATAAAAAACGCGGACCGGAAATCGATCTCCGAAATCAGCAGGATCAGCAAGGAACTCGGCCAGGCAGCGAGAGAGGGGAGATTGACCCCCGATCAGATCTCCGGCGGGACGTTTACCATCACCAACCTGGGCGCTGCCGGCGCAGGCTGGAGATTCGAGACTTCGATAATCAATCCACCGGAATCTGCCATTTTCGGCATCGGGGGGATTACGGACAGGGTCGTGGCGAGGGACGGGGAAATCGTGATCCGGCCGATTATGACCTACGGTTTTACTTATGATCACCGGGTGATAGACGGCGCGGTCGCTGTCCAGTTCATGGCGAGGGTGATTGAGCTGTTGGAGAACCCGGCGCTTTTTACGCTCTAAGGGAGAAGCAAAAGGGCCCAGGTTATTCCGGACGAGAGAAGAATTACGCCGCTTCGGAGGCCTTTCATGCAGTGCGTTGCCTATTGGCTCGGTTCTATTGAGTATCGTGAAGCCTACGATCTGCAGAAGCGGGCAATGATGTCCCGGTTGAGAGGAGATATGCCCGACGCCATCCTGCTGCTGGAACATTTGCCCGTCTTTACCGTCGGGAAGGCGGGGAAGCAGGAGAATGTGCTTGTTTCGCAGGAAAGACTGGCAGAGAACGGCATTTCTCTGTTCTTCACCGATCGGGGCGGCGACGTCACTTATCACGGGCCGGGCCAACTGGTTGCTTATCCGATCATGGATTTGAGGGACCGGGACAAAGACCTTCATCGCTACGTCTTCGATCTTGAGGAGGCGATTATCAGGACGCTCGGGGATTACGGCATAGAAGGCTGCCGGGACAAGAGCCATCCGGGCGTTTGGGTTCAGGGCGAGGAGATTGCCGCAATAGGGTTGAGCGTCAAGAGTTGGATTACTATGCATGGGGTCGCAATCAACGTCAACCCGAACATGGAGCATTTTTCGCTGATAAACCCCTGCGGTTTTTCCGACCGGAAAGCGACGTCCATGGCAGCCATTCTGGGCAATGAGATACCGATGGAAGAAATGATGCACAAATTCGTCGACCGCTTTGCTGAAGCCTTCCAGGTGGAAATGGAGTGGGGTTCCAGCCTGTCGACGGAGGCCGTCGGATGACGGCCGGTCGCTTGCCCGCCTGGCTCTCCCAAAAACCCCCTGCGCCGCAGGCCATCGGGGAGATGGAGGGTCTCGTGAGCGGGCTGGGACTGCATACGATTTGCAGCAGCGCCCTTTGCCCCAACCTCGGGAAGTGCTTCTCGAAAGGGACGGCAACATTCCTTATCTTGGGGAATGTTTGCACGAGAAACTGCACTTTTTGCGCAGTCGGGAAGGGCGCTCCTCCGTTGGCCCTGGATGGGCAGGAGCCGGAGCGGGTTTGTGATGCCGTCGATCGGCTGAAGATCACGTATGCCGTGATCACTTCCGTCACCCGGGATGATCTGAAGGACGGCGGCGCGCACCAATTTGCGCGAACCATAGCCTTGCTGCACAAAAAGAATAGGACGCTCGTCGAGGCGCTGATCCCCGACTTTGCCGGAGACCTTGAACCGTTGAAAATGGTTATGGATGCCGGCCCGGAAGTGCTGAACCATAACGTGGAGACAGTGCCGCGTCTTTATCCTGAGGTACGGCCCATGGCAGGGTACGGGCGTTCGAAGGAGCTGCTTTCCCGGGTAAAGGGCACGCGTCCGGAAACCATTGCCAAATCGGGGTTGATGTTGGGGCTTGGCGAAACGCGAAAAGAGGTTCTCGCCGTTCTCGCCGACCTGAGGGAGGCGGGCTGCGACCTCGTCACCATTGGCCAGTATTTGCAGCCGTCGCCGAAGCACCATCCCGTGGTACGATACGTTCCGCCTGAGGAGTTTGCGGAGTACCAAAGCATAGGCGAGGAGATGGGTTTTGCCGGCGTTGCGTCGGCGCCGCTGGTGAGAAGCTCTTTTGAGGCTGCCGCCATGTACGAGAATGCAAAATCTGCGGGCTGCGCGGGGAAGGTCCATTGAGCCCAAACAATTGCGAGGGAGATAGTATGGCTGAGGGAACGAGAGTGGTCATCATAGGCGGAGGCCCGGGAGGTTATGTGGCGGCAATCCGGGCTGCTCAACTTGGCGGTCGGGTCACGATGATAGAGAAGGATGCAATGGGTGGAACCTGCCTTAACCGGGGCTGCGTGCCCACGAAGTTTTTGATCCACGCCACCAACATTTTGTGGCAGGCCCGCCACGCAAAGGCCTATGGCCTTGGATTCGAAGGAATTTCCGTCGATCTCGCCCAGATGATGAAGCAGAAAGGCGCCGTGGTGGCCAGACTCAGGTCCGGTGTTGAGTACCTCATGGGGAAAAACAAGATAGAAATCGTGCGCGGCGTCGGAAGCATCGCGGGCCGGGGAAAGGTCTCCGTGAGCGGCGCTCAGCAGAAAACCATAGAAGCGGACAAGATCATCATCGCGACGGGTTCGGAGCCTTCTTCGATCCCCGTGGACGGCGCATACACAAAGGCGGTGATCACGAGCGACGACCTCCTTGCGGCGACGGCGTATCCGAAGAGCATACTCGTCATCGGGGGAGGCGTGGTGGGCGTTGAGTTTGCACAGGTGCTCAGCCGTCTCGGCGTGAAGGTGACGATCGTCGAAATGATGCCTCGCATACTGCCCTCGGAAGACGCGGAAATAAGCGGCGTGCTCCAGGAAGCCCTGAAGAAAGAGTCCATTGCGATGTTCATGGGCGCCAGGGTGAACGCCATAAAGACTGACGGCGCCGGAATGACGACGGTTTTCTTTGAGAGCGATGGCGGGAAAAAGGAAGCAAGCGCGGAGAAGGTCCTCATGGCGGTGGGCCGGCGGCCCTACCTGAAGGACTCGGGCATCGACAAGATCGGCATTCTTCCCGAAAAGGGAGGGAGACTTGTCGTCAACGATTGCATGGAAACGAAGGTCGGCGGGGTGTACGCAATCGGGGACGTGCTGGGCGGAAGCATGCTTGCCCACGTTGCCATGGCGGAAGGCATATGCGCCGCGGAAAACGCCTTGGGCATGAAGAAGAAGATGGACTACAGCGTCGTCCCGAGATGCGTCTATTCGTCCCCTGAAGTGGCGGGCGTCGGGTTGACCGAGGCGGAAGTCAAGGCGAAATACGGGAGCGTGAAGGTAGGCAAATTCCCGCTTGTCGGGAACAGCAAAGGCGTCATCACGGACGAAACGTCGGGCATGGTGAAGATGGTGGCGGATCCGAAGTACAAACAGGTGCTCGGCGTGCAGATAGCAGCGCCCCACGCCACCGAGTTGATCGCCGAAGCCGGTTTGGCTATCAGGTTAGAGGCCACCATGGAGGAAATTGCGACCACCATTCATGCCCATCCGACGTTGTCGGAAGCGATGGCGGAGGCCGGCTTGAACGGAGAAGGCAAGGGGCTGCATTTTTAGGAAAGACCGGGCTTGGAAAAAGGCCGGAAGCGGGGGGAAAGGACATGATTAAGTCCGCAGAGCATTTCAGTTTCACCGTGAGCAATATCGAAAAGACGCTCCATTTCTTTTGCGATCTGCTGGGGCTGAGCGCGACGCCCGTGATGGACGTCGACAGCGAAGACGTGAGAAAGATCATCGGCATGCCCGACGCGCACTTGCGCATAGCCCTCGTCCAGCTTCCGGACAACAGGAACATAGAGCTGATCGAATACGTGAAACCGGAAGGGAAAACGATTGACTTGAGTACGTGCAACGTGGGCGTTGCGCACATCGCGTTTTTGGTGGAAGGCATTGAGAAGTTCTATGAGGACCTGTCCGCCAAGGGCGTCGATTTCATCAGTCCGCCCGTCTGGGCTGTCGGCAACGACGGAACCGGCAAGTGGGCCGTCTCCTACCTGCACGGTCCCGACGGCATAACTTTAGAGTTTGTTGAGAGGTTAGGTTGAAATTCGAGGGTTTGAAGAGCAAAACACGGAGGTCTTGAGACTGCTATGGGAAGGGTGGAAGGTAAGACAGCAATCGTCACCGGCGGAGCGGCGGGAATAGGGAGGGCAACGTGCCTTATGCTCGCAAAGGAAGGCGCCAAAGTGGCCGTCCTCGATATCGCCGATGGAGCGGGCAGGGAGACTGTTGCCGAGATCGTGAAGCAGGGGGGCACGGCGGCGTACTGGCGCGTGGACGTCAGCAAGGGCAAGGAGGTCGCGGCGTCGTTTGCGGAGATAGCTGAGAAATTCGGCAAGATCGACGTTCTGGTGAATAACGCGGGAGTACACGGCATCGCGAAGCCCAGTCACGAAATAGGCGAAGAAGAGTTTGACCGGATCATTCAGATCGATTTGAAAGGCGTCTTCGTCTGCACCAAGTATGCCGCTCCTTACATGATGAAAGCCGGCGGCGGCAGCATCATCAATCTCTCCTCCATCTACGGTTTGGTCGGCGGCGAGGATCCCCCCTATCATGCGGCGAAGGGTGCGGTGAGGCTTCTCACAAAGTCCGATGCATGGTATTATGGGAAACAGCATATACGGGTGAATTCGGTGCATCCCGGCTACATTCTGACGGCCATCGTGGAAGACCTTACGCCGAAGGACCCGGAGGAGGCCAAACGCTATAGGAAAGAGTTGGACGACATGACGGTGCTGGGACACATCGGCGAGCCGAACGACGTCGCCTACGTTATTTTGTATCTCGCTTCCGACGAGAGCAAGTATATGACCGGGGCAGAGCTCGTGATAGACGGAGGTTTTACGTCCGTTTAAAACGCGGGCCGATTTTGGGGAAGCAGCGGGCGAACGTAATGCAATTATGGAGGGTGGAAGTTGGCTAATACCCCTGTTCTTCGCTTAGAAAAAGTCTTCAAGAGCTTCGGAGGGCTGAACGTACTCTCGGACGTCAACCTGCGCGTGGAGGAAGAGGAGATCGTGGGTCTCATCGGACCGAACGGCGCGGGGAAGTCGACACTGTTTAACGTGGTTACTTCCTTTTATGGCTGCGATTCCGGCAATGTTTTTCTGCGGGGAGAGAGGATCACCGGATTGCCGCCCCACAAAGTCTGCCATATGGGCGTGGCGAGGACCTTTCAACTCGTCAGGGCCTTTCTGAAAATGAGCCTCTACGAGAACGCCATGGTGGGCGCCGTCTACGGGCAGCAGGGGCAGGGCGGAGGCGCCCGAAAAAGAGCACTGGACGCCCTCGACCTCGTGGGTCTCACTGGAAAGAAAGACTGGCTCACCGCCCACGCGACCCTTTCCGATCGGCGTCTTCTGGAGATTGCCATGGCCCTTGCCTCATCGCCGTGCATTACCCTTCTTGACGAGCCGATGGCGGGTTTGAACCCCTTCGAAATCAGCAACCTCCTCGACGTGATCAGGAAGGCGAGGGAGGAACGGAAGATGGCGATACTTTGGATCGAGCACAAAGTAGACGCCGTCCTCGACTTTTGCGACCGGGTGGCGGTCCTTGATTACGGCGCCATGATTGCCGACGGGACTCCGGACGAGGTGGCGAACAATCCTAAAGTGATCGAGGCATACCTTGGAGAATAGCGTGCTTGAGGTAAAAGAGATTAGTGTTTCCTATGGCGACGTCCAGGCTCTCTGGGACGTGTCGCTCGCCGTGGGGAAGGGAACGATCGTCTCCCTCGTCGGGGCGAACGGCGCCGGGAAATCGACGCTGCTGAAGACTATTTCCGGCATAAACCGCGCGGCGAAGGGAGAGATGCTGCTGGCGGGCAAACCGATCGGGGGCCTTAAGCCCCAGGAGGTGGTAGAAGCGGGCATATCGCATGTTCCGGAGGGACGGAGGCTTTTTGCGAACCTGTCCGTTCTCGAGAACCTTAAGCTGGGCGCGTACCTGCCGAGGGTGCGGGCCCGCACGCCTGACTCGTTGAAGCGCGTCTTCGAGCTCTTTCCGGTGCTGAAGTCGCGGCAGGGTCAGAAAGCAGGCTCTTTAAGCGGCGGCGAACAGCAGATGCTCGCCATCGGGCGGGCCATGATGAGCGAACCTCTCATCCTTATGCTCGACGAGCCGTCGCTGGGCCTCTCTCCCATCCTGGTGAAGACCATGTTCGATCTTGTGGTCGCCCTCAACAAACAGGGCGTTACGATGCTCCTCGTCGAGCAGAACGTCCGTCAGGCCTTGAAGATTGCCGATGCGGCTTACGTGCTGAAGAACGGCAGGATCGTGCTCTCCGGCCGCGGTGAGGACCTTCTGGCCGACCCGGAGGTGCAGAGAGCCTATATCGGGGAGCGCTGGAGGAAGAAATAATGCTAAACTTACAGCTCATCGGTCAGCTTGTGGTGAATGGCATCCTTTTCGGGAGCATTTACGGCATTGCCGCGATTGGCTTGAGCCTGGTCTTCGGGACCATGCGGATCATGTTTCTCGCGCAAGGGACGGTGATCATCTTTTTCGCGTACCTTTGCTACTGGGTCTTTACGCTTCTCGGCATTGACCCCTACCTGTCTCTCATCATCGTCGTTTTCCTTGCGGTTGCGCTGGGCGTCTGCCTCTACCAGGGCCTTTTCAGAGGGGCCGCGGCCCTGGAGGACAGGAACATCACCCTCCTTATCGCTGTAGGCATCATGTACTTCCTGGAGAACCTGATGACCGTCGTGTGGACGGCGAATCCGAGGTCGATCACGACTCCCTACACGTCCTCCGTGGTCCATCTTTTCGGGGTCAGCATCACCTTCACGCGCCTGATGGGGTTCTTCATGGCGGTGCTTGCCACCGCGGCGGTGGTGCTGTTCCTGAAAAGGACGCTCATCGGCCTGGCGGTCCGGGCGGCATCGGAAGATATGACTTCTACAAGCCTCATGGGGATCAGCCCCCACCGCGTCAACGCCTTCGCCTTCGCCATGGCCATTGGCCTTGCCGGCGTCGCGGGGGTCGACCTTGCCACTATCTATGCCTTCGACCCTTTTTACGGCTTTATCTTTGTGCTTAAAGCGATGATCGCCCTTGCAATCGGCGGCATAGGGAGCGTGACCGGCGCCCTTCTCGGGGGCATCGTCCTCGGACTTCTCGAAAGCATGTCGTCCTTCTTCGTCCCCGGGGGGTGGACCGACGCCATATCCTATGCGGTGTTCCTGATCATCCTTATGTGGAGGCCTGAGGGCTTGTTAGTAAGATCGGTGAGGAAGGCGTAAATTATGAAAGATAAAACACTCGTCATCGTCGGTCTTCTTGTGGTGCTTGCGGCCTTCGCCGTGGTCCCCTTTGTGTTCGACACGGAAAGGTCCTATTTCGTCTACTTTCTCTTTATGTCTTTCATCTATGTGGGCATCGCCCAGGCGTGGAACTTGGTGGCGGGATACACGGGACAGATCAGCATGGGGCAGCACGCCTTCTTCGGTCTGGGCGCTTATACCACCGGCCTCATCTGGGTCCACAACCTCACGCACACGGGCTACTACTTCGACCCGGTAACCATGGCGCTTTCCGGGCTCGTCCCCGTCGTGCTCGCGATCATCATCGGCATCCCCTTGCTTTCCCGGCTGAGGGGTGACTATTTCGCCCTCGGAACCCTGGGCGTCGGGGAGATAGTCAAGGTGATCTTCGTCAAAGGGGGCAAATTCACGGGAGCCTCCGACGGCCTGCACCTGCCGTCGTCCATTTACACCTCCATGAAGCCCTACTATTGGACGGGTCTGTTGCTGGCCGCGATCGCTTGCGGGATCGTCTACTTCATGACCCGGTCGAGGGTCGGGCTGGCCCTGAAGGCGATCAGGGAGGACGAGACTTCCGCCGCCTCCCACGGCGTCCACGTGCTCAAGTACAAGATTCTCGCCCTGGCGGTGAGCGCCTTTATCTGCGGCATCTGCGGAAGTCTCTATGGCATTAACCTCTTCCACATCAACCCCGATTCGGTGCTGAAGCTCGACTGGACCCTCTACCCCATCCTCATGGTCGTCATCGGTGGCACGGGATCGGTTCTCGGTCCCGTCATCGGCGCCTTCTTCATGAGCGCCGTCTTCTCCGTTGCCGATATTTACCTGGTCCAACTCCACCCTATCCTGGCGGGCGTCCTCATCATCCTCGTGATGAAGTTCATGCCGGGAGGATTGATCGGACTCTTCCACCGCCGGGCGCAGAGGAAGCCTATCGGCCCCCAGCCCGAGTTGGCCGTACAGGGGAAGTGACGGCAAAACGCATCGCACGTGACTTTAGGATACAACGCTCTTTTCACAAAGAGCAAATCAAAAGGGAGGGTACGTAATAATGGCTGGAAAACGTTTTGTATGGTTGGCATGCCTCATGGTTCTGATAGCGACCTGTTTCGTGTGGTCGACCGGGGTTTCCGCCGCAGAGAAGAAGGAGATCATTGTCGGCGCGGTCAATTCCCTTACCGGTCCGGACGCGATGACCGGGGCTGAGCAAAAATGGGCTTACGAACAGGCCATCGCCGACATCAACAAAAAGGGCGGGGTCATGGTGAAGGAGCTGGGGAAGAAGCTTCCCATAAAGCTTATCTTTGCCGATGATGCCAGTGTGCCCGACCAGGCCGCGGCGGCCATGGAAAGGCTGATCAAGGCCAACAAGATAGACCTTGCCCTGTCGAGCGACACGACGCCGAAGAACCTCGCCGCTGCCACGGTTGCCGAAAAGTATAAGATGTTCTTCCTTATCGACCTCGCCTGGCCGGAGATGGTGGAGCAGCAAAACTACAAATGGACGGCGGCCTATTTCTTCTCTCCTTCAGGCGCTGCGCGGGTTCCGTTTCAAATCTGGGAATCCCTTCCTCAGGCTGACAAGATCAAGAAGCCGGTTCTCATAACGGAAGACAATCAGGATGGACAGGCTTTCAGGGAGATGTTCCAGCACTGGTCCAAGGAATACAATCTACCCTTCGTCGTAGACAACCCCGCCCCGCAGGGGAACAGGGACTTCGCTTCCTACATCCTCAAAATGAAAGCCGCCAATGCCGATGCGTTGCTTTTTCACGGCGATGCCAACGCCGGCGTGACCATCGTCCGCCAGATGGGCGAGCAGGGTCTCAAGCTGAGATACGTCCACGGATGGCAGGGGTTCTGGCCTACCGAGTTCTATAAGGCGCTGCAAAGCAAGTCGAACTATCTGCTTCATGACGGTTTCTGGACGGAGAACAACGGTCAGCCGATGTCGAAAGAACTCGGGCAGCGCTACGTGAAGCAATTCGGCAGAGACTCGGTGAGCGTCGGCCATCATTATGCCTCGCCGCAAGTCCTCGCCATGGCAATAGAGAGAGCCGGATCGATCAAATCCGAGAAGGTGAGAGACGTTGTTTATAACGGCGACTTCAAGGGAACCGCTCTGGGCGAGATCAAGTTCAACGCCAAGGGAGTGGCGAGAACCGAGTGCCTTGCGCTGCAGTGGTGGAACGGAGAACGCATGCCTGTTTGGCCTGCCGTTCCAAGCGTATGGAAGCTGAAGATGATTCCTGCCAACTAGCAGGATAAGAGAATCGCGGGCAGCGGCCGCGCGAAGAACCGGCATTGCCCCTCAACCGAGGGGCAATGCGGCCCGAAGAGAAGCCGCAACAAGGAGGGCAGGATGGGAAGAGTCTCGGGAAAAGTCGCCGTAGTGACCGGAGCGGCAAGCGGCCTCGGCAGGGCGATAGCTTCCCTTCTGGCAAAAGAAGGGGCGAAGGTCGTGCTGACGGACATCAACGAGCCCGACGGCAGGGCGGCGGCCGACGCCATCGGCAAAGCCGCAGGAGTTGCTGTTTTTGTCCGGCATGATTCGAGCAGCGAGAACGATTGGAAAGAAGTGATGCGGACAACCCTGGAGCGCTTCGGCAGGCTGGACGTCTTAGTCAACTGTGCCGGGGTCTTTCTCGATTCGTCCATTGCCGACACGACCCTCGAGAAATGGCGTTGGGTGTTGAGCGTCAATCTGGACGGAGTTTTTCTGGGCACGAAGTACGGGGCGGAAGCGATGAAGAAAAACGGAGGCGGGGCCATCGTCAACCTTTCGTCGGCCGGCGGCATTGTCGGCACGGCGAATTCGGCGGCCTACTCCGCGAGCAAAGGGGGCGTCAGGCTCCTCACCAAAGCGGCGGCCATCGAGTTTTCGAAGGCGTGTTACGATTGCAACATCAGGGTAAACTCCGTTCATCCCGGCGTCATCGAAACGGCGATGACGGCGCCGCTCATCAACGCGGCGGGGCAGGCGATGCGCGGCTGGATTCCCCTGGGCAGGTTCGGCGGGCCGGACGACGTGGCCTATGGCGTCCTCTATCTGGCCTCAGACGAGGCGAGCTACCTGACCGGCGCGGAGCTTGTCATCGACGGCGGTTGGACCGCGCAATAGGCTCACCCGCGAACCGGGAGCAAGAGCATTCCCGGTGTGAAAGGACGTCGAAAGGAGGTGAAGGACAGTCGGCATATAAGACAGGGACAACTGGGGAGGGACAACAATGCTTTCTTTGGAACTTTGCCGAGCTGTGCCAAGGCGCAATAGCGTAGGCAACACAAAAGGGGGTTCGTAATGAAGAAGCATCTGACGTTGGGGCTCGTCTTGATTGTTCTTTTCGCGGGGGTATTTCTCATCACCGCGACGCAAGGGTTCGCGGCGGATAAGAAGGAAATCCGCGTAGGCGCACCCGTCTCTCTGACCGGCGCGGGCGCAATGCCTGCCGCAGAGGAAATTTGGGCTTACAAACAGTCGGCAGCCGACATCAACAAGAAAGGCGGCATTTTCGTCAAGGAGCTCAACAAGAAACTGCCCATAAAGCTCGTGCTTGCCGATGATGCGAGCGTGCCTGACGGAGCGTCGGCGGCAATGGAAAGGCTCATCAAGGTCGAGAAAATAGACTTTGCCCTGGGCAGCGATACGACGCCGAAAAACCTGGCGACTGCCACGGTGACGGAAAAGTACCATATGTTCCTGTGCATTCCCTGTGCCTGGCCTGAAGAGGTAGAGAAGCAGAATTACAAGTGGGCCACGAGCTATTTCTTCTCTCCTGTGGGAGCCGCTGAAGTGCCTTTCAAGATCTGGGATCAGCTCCCGGAATCGGAGAGGATCAAGAAACCCGTGCTTTTCATGGAAGACGACCAGGACGGCCAGGCCTTTGGCGAAGCTTTCAAGGCGATGGCCAAGAAACATGGATACACTTTCGTCATGGACGATCCCTATCCCGTTGGGGCGAAAGACTATTCTTCCCAGGTGCTGAAAATAAAGTCATTGGGCGGCGACGCCATTCTCTGGCTGGGGAATGCCACGGATGGGATTACCCTCATTCGGGAAATGAAGCAGTTGGGGACGAAGGTGCGGTACGTCCATGGATATAGAGGTATGTGGCCGACGGAATTCGCCAAGGCCATGGGTAAGGACGCCAACTATGTCATTCACGACGGTCACTGGTCGGCGAAGAACGGCGCTCCCCTGTCGAAAGAGATCGGCGACCGTTTCACGAAGGAGCACGGCCGCGACTCGGTCAGCGTAGGGCAGTACTACGCCAACCTGCAGATGCTGAAGATGGCCATCGAGAAGGCAGGGTCGCTCGATTCGACGAAGGTAAGGGCGGCATATACGAATGCCGAGTTCAAGGGGACCACGCAGGGCGACCTCAAATTCAACGAAAAGGGCGTTTGCTATACGGAAAGCGTTGCCATGCAGTGGTGGAACGGCGAACGGATGCCGATTTGGCCGGCTCACCCCGATATTTGGAAGCTGAAGCTGATGCCGATTCAATAACGAAGAGATCGTCCAGTTAGCAGTCTCAAAAGCAGATGAAAGCGACGCGGTCGGCGAGAGTCGATCGCGTCGCTTCTTTGTGAAGAACATGACCGCAAGGGCGGGGGCGAAAAGAGCCGGGCTTGGAGCTATTGCGCGTCCCGATTTTTTTTTGTTGCAAAAAACTTTCGTTCATGCAACAAGACTATATTGGATTGAATTCTATTTCAAACGCCGACGGGTACGAGCCGTCCCGGCGGTCTACGGCGGTCGGCGTGAGGCACTTCGGCCTTTACGAAGGCATCCGTCCGTCGCCCGGGGGAAGGCCCGTTTTCTGCGGACGCGTGGGGGCTATGTCGCTCTACTGAGAGAGGTAAAAAAGGGGCAGCAAAAAAAGATCAGTAAAAAAAAGGGGGGGGCAGATGGTCAGAAAAGTACTCACTATCAACGGCGTGGAAAAGGTGCTGATTGTCGAAGCCGGCGCGAGTTTGGCCGAAGCGTTGCGGGAGAACGCCCATCTGACGGGAACCAAGATCGGCTGCGCGAAAGGAGAATGCGGCGCCTGTTCGGTGATCGTCAACGGCAGGGTGATCCGTTCGTGCATCACGAAAATGAAGAACGTCCCCGACGGGGCTGCAGTAACCACCATCGAGGGCGTGGGAAGTCCGGAGAATCTTCACGCGCTGCAGGTTGCCTGGATCGCTCATAACGGCGCCCAGTGCGGTTTCTGCACGCCCGGATTCATCGTCTCCGCGAAGGCGCTCCTCGACGAGAACAAGAAGCCGACGCGCGAGGAGACCAGAGACTGGTTTCAAAAGCACCACAACGCCTGCCGCTGCACCGGGTACAAGCCCTGCGTCGACGCGGTGATGGATGCCGCCCGAGTGATCCGGGGCGAGCTGAAGATGGAGGAACTGGCCTTCAAAGTCCCTTCCGACGGGAAGATCTGGGGCACCAGACATCCGCGTCCCACGGCGGTCGCACGGGTGACGGGAAGTCTCGACTATGGGGCAGACCTGGCTCTCAAGCTGCCGGGGAAGCCGCTCTATCTCGCTCTCGCTCAGGCAGAGGTCTCGCACGCGAATATCCTCTCCGTCGACGTCTCGGACGCGGAAAAGATGCCCGGCGTAGCGAAGGTCCTCACCCGCAAGGATGTGAAAGGCAACAACCGCATTCTCGGCATCGTCAATATGCCGACCAATAGGGGCGACGGTTTGGACCGGCCCATCCTCGCGGAAGACAAGATCTTCCAATACGGCGACGCCATTGCGGTGGTCTGCGCCGAGACGGAGGCTGAGGCCAGGGCCGCGGCAAAAATGGTAAAAGTGCAGATCGAGGAGCTGCCGGCGTATATGAGCGCTCCGGCCGCGATGGCGCCCGATGCCATCGATATACACCCCGGCACGCCGAATGTCTATTTTACCATCAGGAACATCAAGGGCGGAGATACAAAACCCGTCATGGCAAACGCTCCCTACGTGGCCGAAGACAGTTTTTACGTGCAGCGGCAGCCTCACATGCCTCTCGAGCCGGACGTGGGCCTTGCCTATATGAACGATGACGGTCTTCTCACCATATACAGCAAATCGACGGCCCTTCACCTTCATTTCGCGATGATCCAGCAAGGCATCGGCATCGCCCCCAACAAGCTCGCCCTGGCAAATCCGCCGGGAGTAGGGGGCATGTTCGGCTACAAGCTAAGCCCGACCACGGAGGCAATCCTCGGCGTCGCCTGTCTCGCCACAGGACGGCCGGTCGTCCTGAAGTACGACTACCACCAGCAGCAAACCTACACGGGGAAACGCTCGCCCTTCTTCATCAATCTCAAGATGGCCGCCGACAGGGACGGAAAGCTCCTTGCAATGGAAGGCGATTGGACGGTCGACCACGGCCCGTACGCGGAGTTCGGCGACGGCGTCACCCTGCGCGGCGCGGAATTCATCGGCGCGGGCTACCATTGGCCTGCCATACGGGGCGAGGGGCGGACGGTCTGTACGAACCACTCCTGGGGCGCCGCCTTCAGGGCCTATGGCGCCCCCCAGAGTGAATTTGCCTCGGAAGTCCTCATAGACGAGCTTGCCGAGAAAGCCGGGATGGACCCGTTGGAATTTCGGTACAAGAACGTCTATCGGGAAGGTTGCACCACGCCGACAGGTTGCCCGCCGGATGTCTTAGCTCTTCCCGGTCTGATCGACCTGATCAGGCCCAGGTACAAGACGGCCCTCGAACGGGCGAAAAAGGAATCTACCGACCGGGTGAAACGGGGCGTGGGGGTTTCGATAGGCATCTACGGCTGTGGGACTGACGGTCCCGACACGTCGGAAGCGTGGGCGGAGCTGACGAGGGATGGCGTCACCATCTACACCTGCTGGGAAGACCCCGGTCAGGGCGGCGACGTGGGGACGCTGATAACGGCTCACGAAGCCCTGCGGCCCTTAGGGCTGGACGCGCGGAAGATCAAGCTCGTGATGAACGACACGAGCCTTGCGCCGAACAGCGGCCCGTCGGGCGCCAGCAGACAGCAGGTTCTGACGGGGCAGGCCATCCAAAACGCCTGCGAGCAGTTGCTGGAAGCCATGCGAACGGACGGCGCTTTCCGGACCTACGACGAGATGGCGGCCGCGAATATCCCCACGAAATATGTCGGCCAGTATACTGCGCCCGCGACGCCGCCCGACCTCGAGACGAGCCAGGGCAATCCTTTCTCGGTCTACCAGTACGGCCTCTTTCTGGCCGAGGTAGAGGTCGACGTCGAGACCGGCAAGACGAGGGTGGTCAAGATGACCCTCGCCGCAGACGTGGGCAAGGTGGCGAGTCGCCTGGCCGTGGACGGTCAGTTGTATGGCGGCATCGCCCAGGGAATCGGCCTGGCCCTGAGCGAGGATTTTGAAGACATCAAGAAACACTCGACCATGACGGGCGCCGGCTTCCCCTTCATCAAGGATATCCCCGACGATATCGAGCTGCTCTACCAGGAGACGCCGCGGCCCCACGGCACTTACGGGGCGGCAGGCTGCGGGGAAATGCCCCTTTCGAGTCCTCATGCGGCAATCATCAATGCCATTTACCAGGCCTGCGGGGCGCGCGTCACCCGGCTGCCGGCGCTGCCGGAAAAGGTGTTGGCCGCCCTTCGGGAGAAAGGCGCGGCAGGTTAGAACAACGCTGATTTGCGGGTGACAATGGATCAGAAAGCCTGGCGGGAAATCGAAAACAGGTGCACCCAGGAGGAGGCGCCTCCCTGCAGCGCCCGCTGTCCCATCCACGTCGATGCCAGGAGCTTCCTCAGAGAGGCCGGCGCGGGCCGATGGGATGAGGCGCTGCAGGTCCTTGCCGCAGTCATGCCCTTCCCCCGCTTGTTGGCCTTGATCTGCGATCACCCGTGTGAGGAGGCGTGCAAACGGCGGGAGGCGGGAGGCCCTCTCTCCATAGGCGAGCTCGAAAGGACGGCGGTGAGGCGCGGAAAGTTCGCCCGGCGGCCCGCTCCTTTGCAAAAGAAAACCCAGCGCGTGGGCGTGGTGGAAAGCGGGCTGAGCAGCCTTACCGTTGCATTCGACCTCGCCCGCAAAGGCTATGGGGTTGCGCTCCTCGAGCCGGGAGAGCGACTGGGCGGGAACCTCCGGGAGATGCCGGAGTGCTTGCTGCCGAGAGAGATTATCGAAGAAGAAGCGGCCGTTCTGAAGGAGTTGCAGGTAGACGTGATACTGTCGACCGGTCTCGATCAGACATGGTCGCCGGATGAGCTGCGCTCCCGGTTCGATGCCGTCTACCTGGGTTTCGACGGCGGCGTTGCGCTCTTGGCCCATCTCGCCGAGACCCTTTGCCCCGATCCCTCGACGGCGGCGACGAACCGACAAGGCGTGTTTGTGGGCGGAGTCAACCCGGAAGGTCAGCGGTATTCGCCTGTCTCCGCCGTCGCCGAAGGCAGGCGAGCGGCAATTTCCATCGACCGGTTCCTTCAGAGAGTCTCCCTCACGGCGGCTCGCGACCGGGAAGGTCCTTACGAAAGCCGGCTGCACGTGAGTCTGGAGGGCGTTGAGTCTCGCGCCGCCGCACCCGTGAAGGACCCCGAAGGCGGCTATACGGAGGAAGAGGCGCGGGCGGAGGCCGGGCGGTGCATCCAATGCGAATGCATGGAGTGCGTGAAGCAGTGTATCTTTCTGGAACGCTTCAAGGGCTATCCAAAGCGGCACATACGCCAGGTGAGCAATGATGCCACGATGGTGCTCGGCGCCCGCGGACCCACGCGAAAGCTCGTCAATTCGTGCAGCCTCTGCGATCTTTGCACGGTTCTTTGCCCAAACGACATACCCATGGCCCGCGTCTGCATGGAGGGGAGAAAGAACCTGGTGGAAAAGGAAAAGATGCCCCTTTCGGCGCATGATTTCGCCCTGGAAGATATGGCTTCCGCCAACAGCGCAAAAGCAGCCCTGGTCTGCCCGGAGCCCGGGAAGGAGGCTTCGCGGTTTCTCTTCTTTCCCGGCTGCCAGTTGGCCGGCATCTACCCGGAGCATGTTCTTTCCGTCTACGCTCATCTCAGAAGTCATCTCCAGGGCGGGGTAGGCCTCATGGTGCGCTGTTGCGGCGTGCCGGCAAAATGGGCCGCCAGGGACGCGCTTTTCAAAGAAGCGCTGGAACGCGTGGAACAGGATTGGAAGAGCCTGGGAAGACCGACCATGATCGTCGCCTGTCCGACCTGTTATCGCACCTTCAAAGAGGGGCTGCCCGGCGTCGATCTTGTCTCGTTGTGGGAAACGCTGGCGGAAACGGCGGATCGGTGGGCCGTTGCCGCGCCGGGGAGCGGCCGGAAGGTGGCGGTTCACGATGCCTGCACGGCGAGACACGAGAAATCGATGCAGGAGGCGGTTCGCTTTCTTCTCAAAAAAACAGGCCGCATTGTCGAGGAACTGCCCCTTTCCGGCGGGGCAACGGAGTGTTGCGGCTATGGAGGGCTTTTGTCGACCGCAAACCCGCCTCTTGGCAAAGAGGCGGCCAGGAGACGGGCCGCTTCGAGCGCTTCCGATTTTGTCGCCTACTGCGCGATGTGCCGGAACGCCCTTGCGGCAGAAGGCAAAAGAATTTCGCACGTCCTCGACTTTCTCTTCGCCAGCGCTGAAGAAGAGCCGGCCGCCCGGAAGGCCTGTGGCTGGTCGGAACGGCGCGAGAACAGATATCGCCTCAAAAAAAATCTGATCGGGATGCTCGGGAAAGAAAGTGAAAGGTCCCTGGAAGAGTACGAGCGCATTCTCCTTCAGGTGTCCGACGACGTTTCCCGGCGCCTGGAAGAACGGCGCATCCTCCGGGAAGACGTGCAAAAGGCGATCCACCACGCGGAGGCGCAAGGGGAACGCTTCATCGATCCCGGAACGGGCCGGTCGCTCGCCTCCTTCAGGCCGGCGCAGGTGACCTATTGGGTCGAGTACAGTCGCGAGGGAGGGGCCTTTAGGGTTCACAACGCTTATAGCCACCGGATGGAAGTAGTGACGACGTCGAGGTCGGGATAGCGAGGCGGCGACGGATAGCGAAGGGCCGGTCAAAAGGGAGTGGCGCTGCGGCAGATGCGGGGCGGCGCTGGAACTGCGCAAGGTGCGGATCGCCTATCTCGGAAGCGTTTTCTCCATCGATCTTCCGACTTGTCCCGGCTGCGGCATGGTCCTGGTGACGGAGGAGGCGGCCTCAGGCAAGATGGCCGAAGCGGAAGCGATTCTGGAGGACAAATAGGGCTAAGGTCCGGCCAGGGCCTGGAGGACTTCTTCTGCCTGCCTGATTTTGTTCCGCTGAGCGGGAGACAAGAGAAAAGAACCGTCGGCCTCTCGCCTTTCTTTACCTTTCCCGTCCGGCAGGACGCTTCCTGTTGCGTTTTTCCTACGAGCTTCGTATGATGGGGAGAGTATTTGTGCGGGGTGCGGGTGAAAAGGGAAGGTATAGACGAGTCCTCAAAACCGCAATGAGAGAATAGAGGTCCCACGCAGGTTCCGTTGACTCGAAAGGAGACCGATATGCTCGTATCTAAATCCAAGGCCTACGAGTTGGCTCTTTCTTCCGTCAAGGAGCGACACATCAACGATTTTATGACACAGTACATCCCCAATGTTCTTCCGATCATGGCTGAATATGGCGGTCGATTCCTGATAAGCGGGACCATTCAAGATTCGGTTGCGAAGAAGTTCCCTGCCTAGGAGTTTTGCTCTTTTGGAATGGCCTTCAATCGAACAGTTTATCGAAATCAACAAAGACAAGAGAATGCTCCCCTTGCTTGAAGTGAGAAACCACTATCTCGATTTCATCAAAGAGGGTTGTTTTTACAAAGTCGTGGAGGACGCCGATCTTGAAATCCCGGAAAACAAGACGATAAGCCTGTTGCTGTCGAGCAGAACTATTCTTGATCATCGAAACATCCGATTTCAATGGATGCAAGACGCCCGGAATTCAGCTCTTTCCCCGAACCTCTATTTCTCTGGCAATTTGACGAAACAATATGGCGAAGAGAAGGACATCGAGGAGTTCACTATTCTGATGCGGTGACCGGGGCCGGGTCTGGGAACGCGAGAAAAGAGCTGCTGGAGGCCCGGAATGATTGCTTCGGAACGTAAAACGGGAGAGCATGTAAAAAACGTGTATGTCTCAGAGGACACGCTCAGTGCTGATCTCTTTGACGGACGAACCATAACGGTCCCCTTGTCATGGCATCCCCGGCTGCTGCATGCCTCCGCCGAGCAGCGGCCGAACTGGCGCATAGCCGGCGCCGGGTACGGAATACATTGGCCGGACCCCGATGAAGACCTCGCCGCTCGAGGCTTGTTGCAGGACGCCCGCGCACCGCGCGAAAAGGAAGAAGCCGCGTAGGCTGTTTCTTGTTGTGTTTTTCCTATGGGCTTCGTATGATAGTGGACAATTTGCGACGAAGACGTGCTCGAAGGATGACCTATGGGTGAATTGTATATGGGTGAATCGTATGAAGGAGGAGCAGGGATCGTATCGGAACCGATGAGAGCCGACTCGCTTTTCACGTCTGAAACTCCTGACTCCTCCGGTCAGTACGAGCCTCTCCCTTCCATCTGGTTCGGTGAAGATAGCGAACTTCTCGAAAAGATGCTTCTTTTTTATCCCCGGGAGGCGCCGAAGAGAATCCTCGACGCGACCATCAACGCGGGCAGATTCTGGAGACACAGCGAACGCGAGGTGGTAGGCATCGATGTGGACGCAAGCCACAAGCCCACCTTTGTCGCCGATAATACGGCAATGCCTTTCAAGACCTCCTCATTCGACGTCGTCGTTTACGACCCTCCGCATATCCCGAATCAAGGGAAAGACAAGCTGAAAGACTTTAACAACCGTTTCGGCCTCGTTCAGCGCTCGACAAAGGAGAATCAGTACACCTTTTCTCACACATTCCCGCCGTTTCTTGAAGAAGCGTATCGCGTCCTGGAGCCGGAAGGGATTTTGCTGGCGAAGATCGCGGATTACGTCCATCACCACCGATATCAGTGGGCTCATATCGAGCTTGTCAACGCAGCCACAACGGTCGGCTTTCGGGCGTGCGACTGCATTATCAAAGTGCGGAAGGGACCGATAATAGACCCAAAATGGAAAACCGCCCATCATTCGAGACGCCAGCATTGCTATTGGCTGGTGTTTAGAAAATCGAAAAAATGCGAATAGAGACATAGATGTCCGTAACCAACGAGAAAGGCAAACATCCGCCAAAAGTCGAGAAGCCGCCCGAGGATCGTATGCTCAATCCTCCCGGCCCGAGCCGCCAAGTCGCCTTTTATCAACTGCTGGTCGCTGCAAGGAAGCAGTGGTTTATCGACGCGCTGAGCGAAGCCCTCAAGTCGTTGGACCAGACAATCGTGAAAAATGAAATACGCGAATACGTTTGCGCTGATGCACAACGTTTGTTAGCAGGAGCCGGTCTTCGCGATGAATACGTTTTTCCGGTTCCCAGCGTGCTAATGGCCAAGCCTTCTTTGGTTGGATACTACCGGATGTTGCTCGGCGCGCCGCAAAAGAGTTTTTACAAAGGCTCAACCGGCATGGCGCCGTTCAAAGCCATGGAAGAACTCGACGTGATCAGCGAGAGACAAAGGCAGCGTCTGCCCGCTTTTTGTAAGGCGATGGCGGTGGTTCTGTCCGAACTTGTTTTGCAAATCGAGGAGATAACCGAGCGGGACATCCGGGAGCTGCCTTTACTCACGTTTGGCGCCCAGTTGCAGGGTTCGAACAACACGGCAATCGGCAAGAAAGCGATGGCCGAGGTTTTCATTGCCGTCAAAGAAATCGTCAGGAAACACATCGTAAAGGAAGAAACCCGCAAGATTACCGTGAAGAATGCGTCAGGGAGAACGGTGGTGGTGGCTCTATCGAGCGACCCTGACGTCAGCATCGTGGAGATGGTAGGAGGCGCAGAGCACAAGAAAGTAGCTGTTGAGGTCAAGGGCGGCACGGATGTGAGCAACGCCCACAACCGGGCCGGCGAGGCCGAAAAGTCCCATCTGAAAGCCAAAAGCAAAGGATATCGGGACTTCTGGACGATCATCTCAAAGAAAGGTCTTTCCTTGACGAAGCTGCAAAATGAATCTCAAACCACAACCATGTGGTTCGATGCCGCAGAAATCCTCGGCCGAACCGGCCCCGATTGGGACTCATTCCAGGAGCACCTGGCCGGGGCAGTGGGCATACCGTTGAGGGTGTGAGCGGAACCGGGCACAAGCTAAAGAGCCCATGCATCTAATACTCAAGAAGCATTTCCTTTCAAAAGGCGGCGCTTTGAAGACTCTCGCCGCGGGTTATTCCGTGAGCGCCATGGCTTTTTTGATTGCAATCATGTTTTACAATGAGTATAGTGGGACTTGCGGGACGCTCTTGAAATGTGATCCCTGAGAAGCAACTCCCAAGTATCGCCTCGGTCCTCAACTATCAATTGTATTTAATTGCATACAATGCTATACTCTTGCATGTATAAAAGAACCTCTCCTCAAGGAAAACTATTCGGCGTAGAAACCCAATTGACGTCCTCCTTGCGCAGCCGCCTCGAGTCCTCATGGGCTCATCTGTTCCGACTGGAAGTTCTTCCACTATTGCTGAAGAACGAAGACCAGTATGCGATGCTCTACGGGACAACGGGCCGCCCCAATTTCAGCGTCGCCCGTCTTTTGGGCCTGTGTCTCCTCCAGGAGTGGAACGACCTGAGCGACCAGGAAGCCCTCGACGCCTTCAGCTTCGACATCCGATGGCGGTATGCTTTGGACGTAAGCGAAGAAGAAGATTATCTGTCCCGTCGGTCTTTAGTCGAGTTCCGCAGACGATTGGCTTCTAAGGACCCCGAGATGAAGTTGATCCGCAACATCTTCGACAGCGTCAGGGATGCGGCAATAAAGAAGCTCGGCCTCTCTTCCGCCAACCAGCGGCTTGATTCCACTCATATCATCTCAAACATACGAATGCGCGGCAGACTGGCCCTGTTCTCAAATACCCTCGATTTCTTTCTCAAAAGCCTGAATGAGGAGCAGTTTTCACGGGTCCCCCAATCACTGCAGGACTGGCATACGGCAGAACCAGAAGGCTGGTTCGGACTCGGCCTGGCCGAGCAGAAGGTCAAAGCGCAGGAACTGGCGCACTGCGTTTATGATCTTATTGTCCTGTTCAAGAAAGACGAGGAGCTTACAGCGCTTGAGCCTTATCAACTGCTGAAGCGCCTTTTTTCCGAACAATGCGAGATCTCTTCAGACGAGCAGGTCCACGTCAAAAAGAAGAGCGAAGGGCCTACGCTCCAATCTCCCTACGACCCGGATGCCTCGTACGGACATAAAGGAGGCGGTTACAGCCTCCATATTTCCGAGACGTGCAACAACTCCAAGATGGAGATGATCACCGACTATGAAGTGCACGGCGCCGCTCGCTCCGACAAGGGCAAAGCCGTCTCCGTCGTTGAACGCTTAGAGGCAGCCGGGCGTAAGCCGGAAGTCCTCTTCGCCGACGGCGGCTATCCTTCCGGTCCTTCTGCGTTAAAGGTCATAGAGCAGGGCATAGAATTCATGGCGCCCGTCAACCGCGTCAGACTAGCCGACGACGTTGTGGGAAGAGACCTTTTTGCCTTCGACTCAAAAGGCTTTGCGACCAAATGTCCCATGGGCCATAAGCCCATAGCTCATCGCATCATGAGCGGCAACAACACGACTCGCCGTTCGCTCCATGCAGTCTTCGACGGAAAGACCTGCCGATCCTGCGCCATGCTCGACCGCTGTCCGGTACGGGCTCCGAACCACCGCGACAAGGGCTGCCAAGCCCGCGACACGGTCGGAAACTTTCGATTGGAGATCACGCCCGAGCTTCGCCTCAGAGACCGCATGTATTCGATCCAGCAGACGACTGAATGGAAGGACCGCTACAAAATCAGAGCAGGGATCGAAGCGACGAACTCCGAATTGAAGCGAGCCCATGGGATCGGGAAGCTTCGGGTGCGCCGATGGACAAAGGTCTGCTTTGCCGTCGCCTGCAAGCTGACGGCCTGCAACATCAAGAGGTGGGCCAGGGCCTATCGGGCCCTGAGAAGGCTGTTGCGGGACTTTATGTTGCCTATTTCCATCCGCTTGCGGCCGTTTGCTCCGCCAGAGGGTCCCTTTTTCGAAGGAATGACCTTTTGCGCCCGCTTGCAGCCTTGAAGGCTGAGATCGTTCAAAAAAGGCCGTTGCTTCTCAGGAATCACATTTCAAGAACGTCCCCATGTTCCCATGTTGCCCCCGAGCGTCCCCATGTTGCCCCATGTTGCCCTCCGAGTGTTAACCGTACTTGAGCGCGGTGCTCTGCCCGACCTCGATAATATAACCGTCAGGATCGCGGATGTAGCAACGCGTCTCGCCGTACTTGGGGATCGGTTCCGTGATGAACTCGGCTCCTCGACTTCTCCATAATTCATAGCATGCTTGAATATCCGCAACGCGGAGATTCAGAAAGCTGCTTATGTGGCCCGGGTCGGGGACGCTGAGCGTTACCTTAGGCTTGTCCGGCGTCGGCCCGCCCCCCACGTTCAAAATCATCCATATGTTCGCGAGCTGAAGGTACGCAGGTGCGTTGCCGTCGCCTAGGCTCAGAATGCGAGCGCCGAACACCTTCTCATAATAGCGAGCCGATCGCTCGATGTCCTTCACGGTGAGAAAATGCGCGATGCTGATCCCCTCCCGAGGGGGCATTTCATAGCTCTTCTGTTCGATTTGTACGGCGTTCGTTGACGACTCCGATACAGTCATGACCTTCAGAAGCGCTTGAGCCGCGGACGTCGATGACGCGGGGTTCTGGCCAGTGATGAGACGGCCGTCAGTGATCACGAAAGGCTGCCAGTCCGCCTTCTTCTCGAATATGGCGCCGAGCCGCAGCAGTTCATCTTCGACCAGGAAGGGCACAACCTTCGTGAGCTGCATCTCCTCTTCCTCGCCGTTCGTGAAACCGGTGACGTGTTTTCCCTTGACTATCGGAGCGCCCTGGTAAGTAACGTGGCGAAGCACCCCGGGCGAATGGCACACCAATGCGATTGGCTTGCCCGAATTGTAGAAGGCCTCCAGAAGAGCGATCGACGTCGGGCTCTCCGCGAGATCCCACATCGGGCCGTGGCCGCCAGGATAGAAAACGGCGTCGAAGTCTTCCGCCAACACGTCCGCAAGTTTGACCGTGTTGGCGAGAGCCTTTTGCGCGGCCGCATCCTTCTTGAAGCGGGCCATGGCCTCGGTCTGATTTTCCGGCAGATCGCTCTTTGGATCGAGCGGTGGCTGCCCACCCTTCGGTGAGGCGAGTGTTAATTCGACCCCGGCGTCTCTGAAAACAAAGTAGGGGGCCGCAAATTCCTCCAGCCAAAAACCCGTTGGGCGGCCGGTGTTGCCAAGTTGGTCGTGCGACGTTAGTACCATCACAAGCTTCATTGTTTTACCCTCCTTTCTTATCAGTTTTTCCTCTTCCCGTACTTAAGGCAGCCGGGATATTGGCCGTGCCCAGCGGATCCCCCTTCACCGCTTCTGGTACGGGTGAAAAATGTAATCTTTTGCCTTTACTACCGTATGACACTGACACCCGCAGTTGTTGCCGCTCCCATCGGGCGTGAACACGTCAGACGCGGCGTTATAGTTAAACAGGGCGTATCCCTATCCACCGCTGTCCGGAAATCTCTTGCTATCCATGGGACCTTCCTTTCCTTCACGAACTCACCATTTGCCCGCGTGAGCGCCGCCATCCACGTGAAGTATTTCCCCGGTCACCTGACCCGCGTGCGCCAAGTAGAGAACAGCGTCGACAATATCCTTAACGGCCGCGATTCTTCCCATTGGCTGCAACTTCTTAAGAGAGTCTTTGGGATCATCCTTGTGGAGTGGTGTGTCCACGACGCCCGGAGCTACGGCGTTGAAGCGGATGCCTTCTTTTGCATACTCGATTGCGAGACTCCGGATCACTGTATTCAGGCCCCCCTTCGTAATCATCGATACCGAGGCATTTACTCCGGAGATCGGGTTATCGGCAAGGGCCGCGGTGATGCTCACCACACTCCCCGATTTCTGCTTGAGCATCTGTTTCACCGCGAGTTGGGTGATGTAAATGAATCCCCGCAGGTTGACCGAGACAAGGGCGTCGATGTCCTCTTCGGTGAAGTCCGTGAAGGACTTGACGTAGTATATCCCGGCGTTGGTCACGAGGACATCAACTGTCCCGAAGTTCTTGATCGCCGTACCCACGGTTTTGGCAGCCGTCTCCTGCTTACCGATATCGCCGTCGACGAGAATGAGGCCCGGTGAAGCAGTCAACGACCGGCTCGCCTCGAGTGCCGTTGCGACGACTTTATAATCCTCCTTCAGAAAGGCCTCGACCAAACCCGTGCCGATGCCTCCCGATGCGCCCGTGACGATTACGGTCTCCTTGGCCGACATATCTCCTCCACGCCCATGACCCGCTCGAAAAGACGCGTATACTCCCGGTCGCCTCCCGAAGCGGGGTGGGGGTTCCGACAGTGTGTCTTGGACGTGGCCCGTTCGCTTGCCTCGTCTGTCGTCAATATAAGGCACGATGCCGTTAGGTCAAGGAGGCAGGTCTAGAGGGGTTTGAGCTCTTCGAGCATGGTGGGGATGAGCTCGGAAACGGTCGGATGGATGTGCATCGCCCGCTCCACCACGGTGTAAGGCGCATTCGCGTACATCACGTCAAGGATGGAGTGAATGACCTCGTCTCCGCCTGTCCCCAGTATCGCCGCGCCGAGGATCAGTTTTGTCTCTGCATCGACGATTACCTTCATGAACCCCTGCGTTTCGCCCTTTTCCACGGCCCTGCCCACGCGCGTCATGGGCCGTTTCGCGATAAGGGCGGACCTGCCGGAGGCCCGCACCTCAGTCTCCGTGAGACCCGCCCTCCCCAGGGGAGGGTCGGTGTACAGGGCGTAGGCCGTGATGCGGTCGCTCACGCGCCGTTTCTCCCCGTCGAGGAGGTTTGCGGCAACGATCTCGTAATCGTTGTACGAGGTATGGGTGAACGCCCCTCTGCCGTTGCAGTCGCCCAGCGCCCAGACGCCCGTGACGTTCGTGCGCAGCTCGTCGTCAACCGTGATATATCCGCGCTTATCCATGAGCACGCCGGCCTTTTCAAGTCCAAGATCATCCGTGTTGGGGCGGCGTCCAACCGCGACGAGAAGGTGCGAGCCAATGCTCTCGGCCGGATTGTCGGGGCAGTCCACACTTACCTTTACATCGTTGCCCTGCTTTTCGACGGCGATGCATTGCGCGCCCACGCGCACCTCTATGTCCTCGGCTTCCAGTATTCCTTTCACCCCCTGCGAGACATCCTCGTCTTCCTTCCCCATGAGACGGGGACCCATCTCGATGATCGTTACCTCGCTTCCGAAGCGGCGGTACATCTGGGCGAACTCTATGCCGATGTAGCCGCCCCCCACTACGAGGAGACGGCGGGGAAGAAAGTCTACCTCCATCATGGAGGAGTTCGTGAGATAGGGGACTTTGTCGAGCCCCGATATCAGCGGAATGGAAGCGCGGGCGCCAACATTGATGAATATCCTGTCTGCCCCGATCAGCTCCGTTCCGAGCCGCACCTCATGGGCCGACTCGAAGCGTGCATGATTCTTGTAAACGGTGCACTTTTTCATGTTAGTGAGCCACGCTTCCAGGCCATCCCTCGACAGCGCCGACACGTGATCCTTGCGGGCCTTCGTTCGCTTCATGTCCACGGTCACGCCGCCCGCGACGGCCACGCCGAAGTCCGCGGCCCGTCTCGCCAGGTGCGCGGCATGGGCCGACGCTATCAGGGTCTTCGTCGGTATGCACCCCGTATTGACGCAGGCGCCGCCGAAGAGCTTACGCTCGATAACGGCTGCTTCCATCCCGCTATCCGTAAGACGGCCAGCAAGCGACGGCCCCGCTTGTCCGGTCCCGATGATGATTGCGTCGTATCTCTTCATGGCGCCGCCTCGCTTATTTATGTAACATCGTCAGAACATTATCGGGTGTCAATGCTCTATGGATCGGACCGTGCTCGCTATTTGTGCGGGCTGCAAAAAAAGTGCGGAGGCAGACGAAAGGCAGCCATATAAGGCCCGTCAGATGGAGGGGCTACAGCCTCAGCCCCTTAGGAACGAGTAGCAGTTCCGCAGTTCAAAGGCTTCTTGCACAAGAAGGGCGAGACAGACCGCTGGACTCATGTCTCAATACGCTCCGTTCCCAATTATTGTGGTAATGCTTAGAAATACAGGTTAAATAGAACGCGCCACTTGTAGTGAAGGCGGCAGCATGAGCTTGTTCGCGGCCGGATGAAAGTTTGATGGATAAGATGGAAGTCGGGGTGGGTCCAGACCGGAGCATACTCCCGGCAGGCCGGGAACCCGGCTTCCGGGCTTGCCAGAGTCGGGTGGCAAGTGAGGACCTGGAACCACCCCGGCGACCGGCTTAGGCGCGAAATTAACCCGGCCGCCCACCTCCCAACCTCCATTTTTGCTTGCGCGCCTCTCGCCCCTTATGCTACTGTAGTAAACCAAAAACCATAAGGATATCCATGCCCGAGGGATATGTCGTCTTAGTGCTTCACTGCCACCTGCCGTATGTCCTCTCTCACGGCAAATGGCCTCATGGCAGCGATTGGCTCTGTGAGGCGGCCTCGGAAACGTACCTTCCTCTGCTCAACCTGATCGGCGGCCTCCAAGGCCGGGGGCTTTCCGCCCGTTTTACCGTGGGCATTACGCCCGTCCTTTGCGAGATGCTGGCTTCCCCGCTTTTCCCACCGACGTTCAAGGAGTATCTGGGGGAGAAGATTCGGGCCGCCGCTTTCGACCGGCAGTCCTTTGTCGATAAGGGCGATGTCGTGATGGCGGCCCTGGCGGAGGGATGGCAAAGCTTCTACGAATCGCGCCTGACCGATTTTACCGACCTCTACAAGGAAGACCTGCCTGCCGCTTTCAGACAATTTCAGGACGACGGGCAGGTCGAGATCATCACCTCGGCGGCCACCCACGCCTACCTGCCCCTCTTGGACCTGGACAGCGCCATCAATGCCCAGATTGCCGAAGGGGTTGCCAGTTACAAGAAGCACTTTCTGAGAGCGCCGAGGGGCATGTGGCTTCCCGAATGCGCCTACCGGCCGGAATCGCACGGCCCCGACGGCAGAGTCCGTCCCGGCCTGGAAGCCTTCCTTGCGGCCCAGGGGTTGAAATACTTCTTTGTGGACGGGCGCTGCGTATGCCGGCAATCCGAAGACCGGAGCGGCTACGCGGTGTATGTAGAGAGCGGCCTTGAGATGAAGGGGGTGCGCGGTCCTTACATTTCCCGCGACATCGCGCTGGGGAGCGGGCCGGCGGGCTCGAAAACTGCGCTCGCCGGCGCGGATGACGATCGGGCGCTACTCTTTCCCGAAGAGGACCTTTCTGTCTACGAGATTTACAAAACAGGCCGGCCGGGTGAGGATGCTGCTTTTTTCATTCGCGACGGCGCCACGAGCCAACAGGTGTGGAGCGCCGACCGGGGTTACCCCGGAGATCCCTTTTACCTGGAATTCCATAAGAAACATACGCCGGGGGGCTTAAGGTACTGGCGGGTCACGGACCGTCAGGCGGACCTCGGCGCCAAGCAGGTTTACGAGCCGAAGAAGGCAGCCGGAAGGATAGAGGAACATGCCCGCCATTTCGCAGGCGTTGTGCAGAGAAAACTCCAAGCCTACCATGAACAGACGGGAAGGAGCGGCGTGCTCACCATCCCCTTCGACGCCGAGCTTTTCGGCCACTGGTGGTTCGAGGGAATGACCTGGTTGGGCGCTCTGGTTTCTGCTTTCGACGCAAATTATGTTACAATAGAAAAGGCTTCATCTGCCCTGAATCGGATTGTTCCTCTCGGCCCCGTCGGCCTCCCCGAAGGGTCATGGGGAGAAGGCGGCCGCCATTTTATCTGGCACAACGAGGAAACAGCCTTCACGTGGCGATATCTCCACGGGGCTGAAGCGCATATGGAGCGGGCGGCCCAAAAAGCCGGGAACGACGAGGTTTCTGACCGGCTGCTGAAGCAAATGGCGAGGGAGCTTCTTCTCATGCAGTCGTCGGACTGGCAGTTTCTTATCTCCACGAAGACGGCGGGCGACTACGGGCGTTCGAGGTTTGACGGTCATTGCCGCGCTTTTCGGGGTTTGAAGGATATGCTCGACCGGTATGGCAAAAGGGGGACGCTGAGCGACAGGGACCAACAGAGGCTCCGGCTGCTTGAGGAGCAGGACGCCCTTTTTGATGCGATAAACTTGGAATGGTTCAAAGAAAGGACTGAGGATGGACTATAAATCGACGCTTAATCTGCCGAATACCCCTTTTCCCATGAGGGGCAATCTCCCGGTGAAAGAGAAAGAGATGCTCCTGCGCTGGGAGGAGATGGACCTCTACGGAAAGCTGACGCGCCTTCGCGCCGATGCGCCGCAGTTTGTGCTCCACGACGGACCCCCTTATGCAAACGGCCATATCCACCTCGGCACCGCCCTCAACAAAATTCTGAAGGACATTATCGTCAGGTCAAAGTTCATGTCCGGCTTCCGCGCCGACTACGTGCCGGGCTGGGATTGTCACGGTCTGCCCATCGAACATCAGGCAGAGAAAGAGATGAAGGCGCGCCAAACGGCCATGACCAAGATGGAAGTGCGGGCCTATTGCCGGAAATATGCGTCGCGTTTCCTCGATATCCAGCGCGAGGAATTCAAGCGCCTGGGCGGCCTGGGGGACTGGGACCACCCATACCTCACCATGGATTGCGATTATCAGGCGACGATTATCGGCGAGATGGCGAAATTCTTCGAGCGGGGCGACGCCTACCGGAAGAAGAAGCCGGTTTACTGGTGCATTCATTGCCGGACCGCTCTGGCCGAAGCGGAGATCGAGTACGAGACGGACAAGTCCACTTCCATTTACGTGAAGTTTCCCCTCATCGAGCGGACCGAGGCGGTCAAGGGCTATCCCGACAAGCCGATCTTCATGCTTATCTGGACCACGACGCCCTGGACGCTGCCAGCGAACCTGGCGATGGCCGTCAACCCGGAATTTACTTATGCCGCCGTCGAGACGCCGAAGGAAACCTACATCGCTCTGAAGGGCCTGATTCCGGACCTCATGGCGAAAGCAGGCATCGGCGATTGGCGCATCATCGGCGATGTTTCTCCCCAGACCCTGAAAGGGCTTTCCTTCAGGCACCCTTTCATCGACAGAAAATCGGTGGTGGTCTTCGCCGACTATGTGGCCGGGGACGATCGGCACGGGCGCCGTCCACATCGCGCCGGGCCACGGGGAAGAAGACTATGTGACCGGCCTCGAATACGGCCTCGACGTCTATTCGCCCGTGAATGAAAAGGGCGAGCTGATGCAGGACGTCCCCTTCTTCAAGGGGATGAATGTCTTCGCGGCCAACCCCGTGATCATTGAGAAGCTCAAAGAGTTGCATGTCCTGCTCTTCTCCGAAGAGATCGAACATTCCTACCCCCATTGCTGGAGATGCAAAAAACCGGTTATTTTCAGGGCAACCGAGCAGTGGTTCATCTCCCTGGATAAAGACGGCTTGCGCAGCCGCGGTCTCGAAGAGATCGACCGCGTCAAATGGATACCTGCGTGGGGAAGGGACCGCATTTACAACATGCTTTCCGTCCGTCCGGATTGGTGCATCTCCCGCCAGAGAACCTGGGGCGTGCCCATCACCATTTTCTACTGCGAGGCCTGCCGCGAGCCGTACTGGAGTCCGGAGACCTTCGCCAGGATCGTCAGCGAGGTTTCGACGCATAGCGCCGATATATGGTTCGAGAAGGATGCGGCCTATTTCCTTCCGGAAGGGGCCCGGTGCAGGTGCGGCAACAAGACGTTTACCAAGGAAGAGGACATTCTGGACGTTTGGTTCGACTCCGGCTCGAGTTTTGCGGCAGTGTTGAAAAAGCGAAAGGAACTGCGATTCCCCGCGGATATGTACCTCGAAGGCAGCGACCAGCACCGGGGTTGGTTCCACAGCTCGCTGCTCATTTCTCTGGGCAACGAGGGCAAAGCGCCCTACCGCTCGGTCCTGACCCACGGTTTCGTCGTGGACGGCAAGGGCAGGAAGCAGTCGAAGACCCTGGGGAACGTCAATTCGCCCTCGGAGATCATCGACAAATACGGGGCGGAGATATTGCGCCTTTGGGTCACCTATGAGGACTACAGGGACGACATAAAGATCTCCAAGGAGATCGTCGACCGGATTATCGAGACCTACAGGAGGATCAGGAACACCTTCAGGTTCCTCCACGCGAACGTCAGCGACTTCAACCCGGAGACGGAAAAAGTCCCTTACGAACAGCTTTCCTCGCTCGACAAGTGGCTCCTGTCGAGACTTCAGCGAGTGATCAAGCGGGTGCGGGAAGGCTACGAGACCTATGCCTTCAATACGATCTACCATGCCATCCACAACTTCTGCACCGTCGATCTGAGCGCCCTCTATCTCGACATCATCAAAGACAGAATGTACGTGGAAAAGAAGGATTCGGTAAAGCGCAAGGCTTCCCAGACGGTGGTTTTCGAGAGCCTTGTCGCCCTCGCCAAGCTGACCGCGCCGATCCTCGCCTTTACGTCAGAAGAGATCTGGTCGTTCATACGACCTCTGGTTCCCGAAGAATCGGTCCATTTTGCGACCTTGCCGGAAGTAAATCCCGCTTTTGTCAGTCCCGAGATTGAGGCGGAGTGGGAAACGATCTGGAGAATCAGGGAAGCGGTCAACAAGAAGATCGAGGAAAAGAGGGTGCTAAAGGTCATCGGACATGCGCTGGACGCCAAAGTCGTCATCACCGCCCTGCCCGAAGACGCCGTCATACTGCGGAAGCTCGGCGATGAGCTGAAGGACGTGCTCATTGTCTCCCAGGTGGAGGTGGTTGCCGGGGACGAGCCGGAAGCAGAGGTGTTGAAAGCGGAAGGTCTCAAGTGTGAGCGGTGCTGGCAGTATAAGACGGACGTGGAAACGGACGGAGCTTACCCGAATATTTGCAAACGATGCAGAGATACGCTCATCTCTTTATAATTCCGCCTATCTTTTTCCTGGACAGGTGGACGAAGTTTCTGGTGCGGCGGGATCTGCCCCTCGGGGAACAGCATCCCGTCTTTTCGTGGTTGTCCATCGTCCATTGGCAGAACAGAGGCGGCCTCTTCGGGCTGATGTCGCAAAACCCGGCGGGACGCTATGTTTTCTTGCTGATCCCACTCGTCATCATTGCGGCTCTCGCCTGTTATCTCGTTGCGGCCAGAGCGTCCGCCTGGAGCCGCTTTTCCCTGAGTTTCGTGCTCGCCGGCGCCCTGGGCAATATGTACGACCGGATCTTTGACGGTTCCGTCCTCGATTTCCTGCTGGCTTTCTACAAAAGCTACTACTGGCCGGCCTTCAACGTGGCCGATATGTCCATCACTTTCGGCATCGGCTTGTGGCTCTATACGCAGCTTTTCATAAAGGAGGCGCGGCTCTAGGAAAGTCGCCAGGATCGACGCCGCGACGCGGGCGACTGTTGCGCGGGGGCGTCTTGTAGGTGGGGGGAAGGCATATGTATGAAGATGAGGCGGCAGAAGAACAAAAGAAAGTAAGACGGTTGCGGTTCATGGTCGACTTCAGCCTCGAATATATACGCACCCAAAAACTCGACCACGACCAGGCGTTGCTCGTCGTGGAGGGGGTGAAGCGGTTCGCTCTCGGCCTCTTTCCCGATAAGGAAGAGACCTTCGACATTGTCTACGCGCCGCGATTCAAGCGGCTTCTCAACGAAAAATTCCAAAGGTCATAAAATCGGAAGGGGGACACTCCTCTCGCCCCTTGTCTTTCGGAGGGGTATCCCCCCAACCATTTCCGAAAGTCTCCCCCCTCACAGTCGTCAGGCAGCGAGGAGCTTTTGCATCTGATCAATCTCTTCGTTTACGTTGTCGAGGTCCCAGATCAACTTCACCAGATCGACGTCTTTCAGGGAAGGGTTCTTCTGCTCCAGCACTTTGAACGCTTCGGTCTCGGAGACGATCACGCCGCCCATGTTGCCGTCGAAGCTGTGCTGTGAGAGGCGAGCGAGGATATTGGCGAGGGAAACGATGGCCACGGGCGTGCGGCACCGCTCCGATGCGGGGGTTACCGTGTGGTGGTACGAGGCTGCCTCCACAAATACCTGAGGCAGTTTCCACTTTGCGATGAGCCATCCGCCAACGGCGTCATGGGACGCCCCAATGATCCGCTGCTCGGCCTCAAGGACGGATATGTTCTCTTTGCCGGTAAGATCGAGGATCTCTTCATACACGTCGTGTTTGAACCGGTCGAGGATCACCACCCCCACATCGTGAATCAGACCGGAAAGGTAGAGACTGTCCCATCGTCCCAGCTTGAATTTGGCGCAGAGGATTTTGGCAATGACGCCGGTGGCGACGGAGTGTCCCCAGAAGCGCTTCATGTTCAGCGTTTCGACGCCCTTCGGGGCCTTCAGCGATCCGCTTGCGCCGCATGAGATGCACAAAGAGGTTATCTCGCCGACCCCGAGCATTCTCACCGCCTGCTCGACGCTCGTCACCTTATTCTGGAGGCCGTAAAAGACGGAATTGGCAATCTTGAGCACATCGAGGGTCATGGCCGGATCTCTCGATATGATTTTTCCCAGGGTGCGAAAATCCGTCTCATCGCTGTTGAGCGCTGCGATGAGGTCCGTCATGATGGACGGCAACGGCGGCAGAAAACTGATCGTTTCCTCGATCTTTCCCCTCAGATTCTCTACCACTCGCAAATCCTCCCGGATCGGTCGACAATGGTTTCCCGTCCCTGCGGGCCGTCGCCAACTAGTATTTTCGGTCCTTCGGGGAATTGCTTAAGGCGCGCGAGCCCGGCACGCCTTTTGACAATCTATTCAACGAGTGCGTGATAGCTACACCGTCAGCATGTTCCGCCCGCCCTGATCCAGAAAGTACCAGACGGACAGGTAGTCCCTCATCTGCCTGGTAATGAGGAAATTGTTCCTCACGTGCTCTTTCGCCGCGCCGCCGATGTTCCTGCCCATCTCCGGATCGCTCAGCAGTTGGCGGATGCGGAAAGCGGCGCCTTCGACGGAATGGACGAGGAACCCGGTAACCCCGTGAATGATCTGCAACGGTATGCCCCCCGCCGCTCCCCCCACCACGGGCTTTCCCTTCCACATGGCTTCGGACACCGTCAGCCCGAACCCTTCTTTCAGAGACTTCTGCAGCACCACGTCCGCCACCCGCTGCAGCGCATTGATCTCCTTGTCGCTGAACGCCGGCAGCAGGAGGATGCGCACGTCGGGGTCTCCTGTGGCAAATTCCCTCACCTCGTTGAGCACCTGTTCCCCTTCCGGGTCGTCCGTCGCAGGGCTGCCCGCCAGGATGAGGACGCAATCGTTATATTGCTTCACCATGCGGTAGGCTTCAATGACTCCCGTGGGGTCCTTGAAGCGGTCGAATCTCGACACCTGAAGCAGGATCGGCCTGTCCGTGTCGATGCCGAACTTGTTCAGCGTTTCGTCGATCTCCTCGCGGCTCAGTTCTCTGTTCTTTTCGCTGAGTGGGTCGATTGACGGGGGGATGACAAACTCCTCTATGCCGAGCGCTTTTGCGAAGCGGGGGATGGAAAAGATAGCGCTTTCATACTTTCGGGCATAAAAGCTCAGGAAATCGAAAATGACCTTTTGCGGCGTCGACACATCGATGTGACAGCGCCACATCCATCTGCCCTTCTTTTTGAACTCGACCAGCGGCGCCGGCTGTGGGTCGTGTATGAGCACCGCGTCTGCTTCGAGGTCGAGGTTTTCCGCATTTCGCTTGTTCACCTCGAAGTAGTGCTCCCACATGCCTTCGCTGATATACTCGTTGTTGCCCTGGAGGGCGTTGTGGATCTTCTTGGTGATCTCGAAGAAAAAGGAATCTCCTATGATGATCTCCCATTTTGCCTCGATCCCCATGCCTGAGAGGAGCGGCAGCAATCTCTGGAGTATTTCCGCGACGCCGCCTCCTTCGCGCGTTGAGTTCACGTGGAGAAACCTCTTGCCCCGGAATTTTTCGCAGAGCCTTTCTATCAGCAGTAAATCGCCTTTCGGCGCTATGCCGGCGTAACGCGAGATCATAGGTAGCCGCCCTCCATGTCGCGTCGCAGTTCCTGCTCCACCAATTCGGCGATAAGCGTCCGGATGCCTTCCGCACTGTGCATGAACGGATCGATGGCTCTCACTTTATGGGCGAGCTCCGCCTTGCCGAGACCTTCCTCGAACCACTGCGAAAAATCGTCCGTCTCGGCGTTTATCCTGCTTCGGGCCGCGTAGAAGTGAAAATAGATGCACCCATGGTCCACATACTTGAGCGCCATCAGAAACTCCGCGAGGTTGACGACCCTCACCCCTTCGGGAAAGACGAGGGTCACCGATTCGTTGAAATAGAATTCCTCGCCGGGCACCACCGACCTTGGTTCGGGGAATTCTCTCAGGTAGCGGTCGATAACGCGCAATAACTCGTTCCTCAGACCGTCCACCGAGCGGAAACGATACGGGTCGATATTTGAAAGATGCTCCGATAATATGGATTCTTCAAGGCTCTTGCCGGCCCACTGGGCAAAATCGTTGGTGTATTCGAGGGTGTGGCCTTTGAGAAAATACTGGTAGGTATGGTGCAAGATCGATTGTTCGCTGACGATGGCAATGCCGTCTCGCAACTCGTGCAGGTTCTCGGCTTTTTTTCCGGTTGCCTTCAGGAGACTGATCGCATCCTGAAAGTCAAAGGGGGGTGTCTCCTTTTCCATCGGGCGCCTCCTTCACGTAGATGGTTCTCGTGGCGAATGGGACTTCGATCCCTTCCCGCGCGAATCTCTTGAAGACGCGCTTTCGCACCTCGTTCTGAACGGAGTACTGATCGACAAACCGCTTTACTTCGAAATTAAGAGATACTTCCATCCAACTGTCGCCCTGGTTGAAGCCGACCGACGGCGCCTGGTCCTCCACAAGGCCGGGCAGCTCCAGCACAGCCCTGCGCGCCTCGTCCATGAGCACATTTTCAACCAGATCGTAATCGGTCGCAAAGGAAACCCGGAACGGCGCCGAGATGAACATTTCGGGCTGCGGCAGCGAATAATTGACTACCTCGCTCTGGGCCAGCTTCTTGTTGGGGATCATGACGGTGTTGTTGGACAGTGTTTTTATCCTCGACGTCCTCCAGGTAATGTCATTGACGTATCCCTCATGGCCCGATTCCAGCCTGACGAAATCGCCCACCCGTATCGACTTTTCGATGAGGAGATGGAAGCCTGCAAAAAGGTTCGCCAGCGTATCCTGCAAAGCCAGGGCGACGGCGAGGCCGCCGACGCCAAGGGCCGTAATGAGAGGGGCTATCGATATTCCAAGGATGTCGAAAATAATCAGCACGCCAATGGCGATGATCGCGCCTTTCAACACCCCGCCCACGAGGCCCGTTGAGGAGACCGGTATCGCCGACTTTGCCGTCTGGGCGGCGAAGATCCGCTCGGCCGCATTGGCCGCCGCGATGCTCGCCGAAAAGACCAGGATCACATGGATGATCGTATCGCAATAGGAAACATACTTCCCGGGGAGGTCTGAGACTGCCATGCCGAGATAGAGGCCTGCGGCTATGCACCAATAGAGGGAAGGCGTCGCCAAAGGCTGCCGGATAGCCTCGTAAACGCGCAAGGTCCGTTCCCGACTGTCCGCCCATAACCTGAAATACCGCAACAGGACGCCCCTCACGAAGAGCAGCGCAATCGCGCAGGCTGCGGCGGCCCCGACGGGCACGGCTATGATCCGGGCGACGCTATTCATATTCCTGCCAATTATTGGGGCTCAGCGCCCCCTCGTCGAGCAGAGCCCGACGAGCCTCCCCGCTCAGCGCTTCGCGTGCGCTCGCTCTGCGGATTGTTGGGGTCGTCATGTCCCGCTTAGTCAAATTCTCAGTCCGCGAATTATTCATATTCCTGCTCCACATCCTGGAATATGTCGAGGACGGAAAGAAAAATGCCCAACACGAGCGGCCCCATGACGAGGCCGATGAGGCCGAAAAACTCGATGCCGCCGAGGACGCTGAAAAATATGGCGGGAAGAGGCATTCTCAGCCGGCCGCGAATGATGACGGGCCGCAGGACGTTGTCTATGAGGACCATGGCGATGAGTCCCACGATGAGCACCACGAACCCCCGGGCGATGGAACCGCTCAGGAAAAGCCAAAACGCAGCCGGGATCCAGACGATCGCGGAACCCACCAGAGGGATAAAGGATGAGATCGAGATAGCGAGGCCCCAGAGAATCGGCGAGTGGATGCTCAGGAGCGTAAAGAGGAGCGAGGCGACAAAGCCCTGAGCCAGAGCCACAATGATGCCGCCGTAGATCGTCGAAATGACGATGTCTTTGATCTGCCGCGTCAGCCTGTCCCTTTGCGGACCGGAAAAGGGCACATACTGGCTTATTCTCGCGAGCAAGTGGGGTCCGTCCCTGAAAAAGAAGAAGAGGGCGAAGGCCATGAAAACGAAGTGGATCACGGCTGTCGCCGCGTCGCTCAGGCGGCCCGGCAGGTATTGCACCAGGGACCTCCCGAGGTCGGTCAGGGCTTTCACCGCGGAAGTCTGGAACTCGGCTTGGCTGATGCTGAAAAATGAGAGCAGCTTGTCTGTCAACGGAGCAAGCGACGGACTGCTGAGCAGGCGGGAGACGCCCCTGAAGTCGAAGGCCTGGGGCGATACGTTGCTCAATTCCATGGTCAAAAGGTAAGCAAAATAGGAGAAAGGACCGAGAATGAGCACGCAGACAAGCCCCGTGGTTAGAACCGCCGCCAGGGAACGCCATTTGACGTATCTGATTATGAAGTTGTAAACAGGAAAGAAAACGATGGAAAAGACGGCAGCCCAGGCCAGAGGCGCCAGAAAGGGGCGCAAAACAAGGTAACTGAGATACCCAAGCGCCAGAAGAACGGCCAACGTGAGAAAGAAAGGAAATCTGTTAGCACTCACCGTACACGCACCCGAGAATTGGCTAAGAGAGTATAATACAGGAAGCCTCAGCCTACAACAAAATCCGTCTTCAGACATGATCGATATGCTCATTGTCGTCTTCATTCCTCTTCATCCTTTGTTCCAGGTAGTCTCTCACGTAATGCTGACCTCCGAGGCCGAAGGCCAGGGCAAAGGCGAGGACGACCCCTCCGAACATGATGGTGAAGGCAATGAGGACGGATACTTTGCCGATGTCGAGCTGCTCCAGGGCCATGGTAACCGCAAAGACGAAAACGGCGAATCGGACGGCGCGGGCGATGAGACCTGCCTCGCGCACTCCGCTGTTGACGAGACCGATCAGAATGGCCCTTGCGAAGAAATTGCTCAGGAGATAGCCCGCGAAGAGGATGATGAGCGCCACGAACACATTCGGGAGATAGAGAAAGAACCGCGCCAGCACCGCTTCTATCACGGCAATCTGGAGGGCGTTCAGGGCGATGACGATAAAGATCAGCACCGTTAGCCAGTAGACAATTCTCGACATCTCGATGGAAATAGGCCTTCTTATGCCTCCGCGGATCAGCACTTCGCGAACGCCGGCGCGGTCCCAGAACCTGTCGACATTGAGCGCTTTGAAGATCCTCAAGGAAATTGCACGCAGCACTTTCCCAAGAATGAGGCCGACAATGAGCAGGATCAAGGCGAGAAAAAAACTCGGGAGAAAGTCGAGAAGCCTCCGGAAGAAGACGTGAAGCATTTGCCCTGCTCCTTCATTTACGTCTTGCATGGCAATACCTCCCTTTCAGCTCCAGGCGTTGACAAGGAAAGATTTCTTTCCTTCAAAGGTTCGGCAAAGGTCTTCAATCTTTTGCTCCACTTTCGCCACATCGCTTTCCTCAGTCTCAAGGACAAAAGAAGCAGTCCTACCCATGTAGAGCGGGGTAAGGGACCTTAGCAGGTGCCCTTTGTTGATGGTCTCAAGGTGGGCAGCGATCGCGAACCGATAGACGATCTCAGTCCATACATCGTCAGGCATCCGGAAGTCCGTTTCCTTTGCTGCGGCGAGCCCCTTAAGGAATGAGACAATCTCCACGCCGAGCAAAGCCTGCCATAGATCGGCCAATTCCCTCACGCCAAGCCGGAAAATGTCGATCATGCTCCGCACGTTGACCCGGACGGGCTCCAGACCGACATCGTGAGGGAAACCGAAAGTGAAGACTTTTTCAGAACCCGTGACCGATTTCCACTTTTCCTGGTAGGCGTTCATGAGATCGAAGGTCGCTCCGACGACCTGATAGAGCATCGAGCCGAGATCGGCGCCGGGGTCTTTCGGGTCGTGAATTTTGGCCCCGAGGAATGCCTGACAGATTCGAAAGCCATTCGCGATGGCCGTCGTCGTCATCCAGACATCGATGCCGAACTGCGCCACGTCGCTGTCCCAAATCCCCTTCGACAGATAATACCGCGCCATGCGTCCTGAAAAACCGAAATCGCCTCCTATGGGCTGGCGCACCCGTTTCCCGTAAAGAGCGCGGGTCAGGGGGTAAACGATGCTGTTGGTGATGGTGCCGTCGTATTTGTGTCGCTGGTAGAGGGGCGCCACATAGTCGTAATCTCCGAGAAGGGGTTTGAGGAGAAGCTCCATCCACTCGGGCGTGATGCTCCTGAGATCGGCGTCGACTACTGCGCAGGCGGACGCCTCCAACGCGTCGGCAATCTCGATTATGGTCCTGAAGGCGCTCCCCTTGCCCGGCATACCGTGATAGGGGGTGACGATCCTGAAGACGGAATCAACCCGGTTTGAGACGAGGATCGTGCGAAAGTCTCCCAGGCTTGCCGTATTGACCAGATCCATGGTGCCGTCCCTGGAGCCGCCGTCGGAATTGACGATGACCGATCTTGCATCGGGGAAATATTTGACAAGGCCCGCTTGTACGGCCCGCACCACATGCGCGATGGTGCGGGCATTGTTGTAGCTCGGAATGCCGACCAGGATGTCCGCACGACCTATTTGTTCTATTTTGGCCTGAACCTCTTCTTTCAGGAGAATCGGTTTCATTCCGGCAGCGGCTGACCTTTCGTCAAGACCCAACCCCATCGGCGCCGCGGACGCCTTCGCTATTTGTTCTCTTCATCCACCACGGTTCTCACTTTTTCGAAGACGTCCGGTATTGCCGCCGCG
Organism: uncultured delta proteobacterium; assembly: GCA_963816715.1. Classification (GTDB taxonomy): domain Bacteria; phylum Desulfobacterota; class Syntrophorhabdia; order Syntrophorhabdales; family WCHB1-27; genus BOG-1155. Next base: position 79,418 of record CAWFMJ010000027.1, on the reverse strand, counting down.
GCCCGGTCCCAGCTTTCGATCAGGGGCGAACCGACGGGGTCCTCAAGAATAACGTCGGAAGCCTCTCCTATTGCAACGGTGAAGGTCTCGACCGCCAGTTCCTCCTGATGCCGGTCGAAGGCCAGGGAGTTCACCGCCGCGTCATCCTCGTACCGTTTCATTATATCCTGAGCCGTCCTCACGTAGGTGGCAATGAGGGTCTTGAAAAATCTTCCGGGAAGAATGATCCCTTCCGACCGAAGGGTGCGGAGGATCGATTTGCAGATGTCGACGGCCATTTTGTGCAGACCCTTGCCGGGATCGTCGCGGGAGAGATCCTGGTGCTTATGCTCGTAACAATCGGCGATGTCTACCTGGCATATCCGTCGTAGCGCCGTGTTTCGGTACACCTCCGCGAGCACTTCCACCTCGAGCCCCCAATCTCCGGGCACTCTGTTTAGCCGGGCGAGGTTTGCGTCCATGGAGAATTCGCCGGCGAGGATATATCTGAAACTGTCGAAGAAGACGAGTATCGGCAGGTGGCCGAGCATTTTTTGCAGACTCCTGATCAGGGGGGTCATGAGAAGGCGGCTTACCCTGCCGTGCATGCGGTCCGTGACTCTCGCATAAAAGCCTTTGCAAAAGTCGTAGTCCAGGTTCGGATTGACCACCGGGTAACAGAGGCGGGCAAGGAGACTTCTCTCGTAGTTGACGATGTCGGAATCCTGGAGGGCAATGGCGTGTATCGCGGGATCGGAGAGGATGTAGCCGAAGGCCATCCAGACGGACTTCCCCTTGCCGGGCGCGCCCGTGTTGAGACCCGACGATTCCATGGTCCTGCACAGTTCGGTTATTGCCGGACCGTCGTTCCAGATGATGCTCGTTTCCTGGGGAAGGACGGAAAAATAATCTTTCGCTCGCCTGAATTCATCTTCGTAAGCGGGGCCAAGGCTCACGACGATCTTCCTTACATACCGCGCCTCTTTCAGCTCCCGAACGATCCTTTGCAGGGCTTCCCCCTGCAGTTCCGAATAAAGGCAAGGGAGCACAAGCGCAATGGGCCGCTCTGCCGTATATGCTTCCATCTGCCCTTCGAGAGAGCGCAGAGCTGGCTTTCCTATTTTGTGTAAGGTTGCAATTACGCCGGTCTGGTGAAAATCGCCCATCATTAGCCCCCAAGGTTGCGGGGACATTCCTCGATAGAGGCGTGTCCCCCTTCAAGGCTTGCCTAGTGTGTCCCCGTTCCAACTTTAGAACTTTAGTGGTGAGCACCAGGGTGACGACCGGGTAATTGCCGATGTGCTATGAGTAAATATAAAGCAGGCGGCCCCGCCTTGCTCTAGGGCGGGGCCGCCTGCTCTTCAATCTCTTCAATTCCCGAAAACCTTGGCGAGGTCGAAGAACGCCCAGCCGGTATAGGTGGGGATCCTCACCCACATTTTCCGTTCCGACGGGCATGTTACCACCTGGCTTGCGGTTACCTCGTCGTCGTTCGGGAGTCTTTCGATCACCGAAGCGCCTTTGCCGGGAGAACCGTCCTTGTTGAACAGCCTCTCGTCCAGCATGGTCATCATCGCCTTTTCATCGATTTTCCCTTTGTTCGCTTTTGCCAGGGCTTCCAGCCTGCCCTGTCGCGTCGGCGAATACCAGGCGCCCGGGTCTTTCATCGGAATAATGTGCCACGATGGCTCCAGAAACTGGTTGGCAGCCGATATGAGACCTTCTTCCTTTGCGGTCCTTTTCTTGGTATCCGTGGTCCCGTTTTCGAAATAGCACGCGGAGTCGGGTCCGGCGGCCATCAGGATGAGGGGGTAGCTGGCCCGGGTCGTCCGCAATCTGCCTTCAAAAGCGTCGATGTTGTCGGCGTCCATAAGCATGTTCACCACTTCGCCGAAAATGAGCGAGCGATCCGCATAGATGACCAGCCCTTCGGAATCGGCCGCATTGTTGCCTTCGATATAGAGCCCCTTGTCGTTCATGCCATCAAAGAAGCCGACCATTCCCGCAATGTTGACGCCCGCGATAGAATTGCTTCCGTCATTGGGCTTCAGGACCATCACGAGGCCGAACGATTTCAGGAGTTCCCTGTATATGTTCGGAAAATCGAAGTTGCGGGCGGTGTAGGTGCGGCCCTTGACCGTATAGTCTCCCCAGGCCGCGATCGACGTGCAGGCAGCGGCGTTCCCCGCCCCGATCTTTCTCATGTACATCAGCACCAGGATATTCGAGTTGAGAAGCGCATGCTTTTCAAAGGAGAGGCCCGTCTCTTCTGCCATCCCCTTGAGCATCTCGCTCTGTCGCTTTGCCAGTGTTTTGATCGCGGGCTGGACGAGCAGTTCCTGGAGGTCAGCCTCATTGAACGCGCCGGACTTCAGAACGAATTTGTTGATCATGCCGTCATAGAAAGCCTGGATCTCATTCTTCAGGAGTCCGCCGTATTGCCTGCCCATCTCCCGGTAGTTTCCCCGGAGGACAACCATCTTCATCCCATTGCACTCGTAGAGGGTTCCACCCCGGTATTCCTTTACCCGCTTGCACGCTTCCTGGGCTGCCACGGGAGAAACTCCCCAAATGCCTAGTGCGAGAAACAATGCCGCTGCTGCAACCGCTTTTGCCATTCTGCTCATGTCAGTCTCCTTTCCCATGATTGAAATGCTATTCCAGCCAAACCCCGGGTAGTGGGGGAAGGTCATTGACGGCCGACAGTCTCCGTATCGTGAGAGATGATACTATGCGACCGGACGGGGCGACAAGAGAGGACCATCGTTAATTGGCCCTACCAGCGGTTCAAAACGTCACGAATGTCACATGCGTCCCAGTTTTTTTGCTTCCGCGACGCGGCAGGAGGCAAGCTGCCGCCTTATCGACTCGCCCGGCGTACCAAGGAGAGTCAAGAGAGCTTGGCGCACCCGACCTCCCGGGCGAAGTCCTGCTGCTCTCACTGCGCCGCTTCAGCGGCTCGCGCTGTTTCCTCGTCCTGGGCCTGAGAGTCTATCCGCCTCGTGCAGATTATGGCGATCTTGTGCGCGGGATGATCGACCATGCGCCCGGACATTATCATTCTCGGTTCGGACACCGTGCCGGACAGATCGAGCTCGAAAGTCTCCAGGGGCCCAAAGACGGACGGCATCGCGTCGTTAAATCTGAACACCCGCAAGGAAGCGTTCAAAGCGCCTCCCTCAATCTCATAATCGCCCGAGAAGTAGTAGCCCGCCGTTCCGCCCAATGCCTTTTTACCGTCGAAAACAACCGTGCCGTACCCGGTGTTTCCGATGCTCGACCGAAACTCAACCGTCCAGAGTCCTTCCAACATATTTCAACCCTCTCCACTAGTTCAAAAAAGCGGCTCCGCCCTTCGATTGCGTATGTTCAGAGCAACTGCGGGAAATAACCGCAGCCCGAAGGAAGCGCGGTGATTTCCCTGCCGCTTCTTCCCAAGCGTGCGGCCTGTGGTTCCGAAAATATTATCGTCCGACGGTCCCCAATTCTTTAAGCGCAAAAAAGGTCCGGCAGCGGGACCCTCTGTTCGATCTTCTCGGTTCATGAATTGCGACAAAGGGGTCCGGCGCCCCCTTTCCAACTCTCCCATTCCATCCAGCCCCTCCCCAGTGCCTTAAATTGAGACACAAGCCGCTTGTTGACAACGAAACGTACAGGACCTAGGGTAGATGTAAAAGTTCTCTACGAAGCAGCGGCGACGCCTGAGGCAAGAGCAGCAGGGGAGAGCTGGGAAACCGAGAGATACGAGAAGCTATCCCGGGCGAGGACGCCGAACCCGCCCGGGAGCGGATGGGGTGGAGGTTGCCGGGCTAAGCCGTCTGCGAAAGGGCAATGTCATGAATCCGGACGGCACATCGGTTACAACCTTAAGAATGCCGGGACTGGTCCGGCTGCGTCTTGCAATACACCAACTACTGCGGAATCTCAAGTTTCTATTAAACCTTTACAGGGACAAGGGCGCTATCCGAGAATTGCTGGAATCGGGAAACGTCGCTTTTATCAGATTTTCAGCCCCAGGCCATTACTACTCTCCTATCCCCGATCTGGACGACATACAGCCCAAGACAAATGCCGTTTTCGAAAACCCGCCAAAAGAACTTCCAGGGATAAAACTGAACGAGGACAAACAGATCCAGCTTGCACGAAAGTTTTCCAGCCTTTACCACGACTTGCCCTTCACGGATGAAAAGACGGAAGGTTTGCGCTACTTTCTGGATAATGGGTACTTCAGCTACGGGGACGGGATAATCCTTTACTGCTTCTTGAGAAGCTTCGCTCCGAGGCGGATAATCGAAATAGGCTCCGGCTATTCCTCTGCCTTGATGCTCGACACAAACGATCTGTTCCTGAACAGTGCGATTGACTTTACCTTCATTGAACCCTTTCCCGACCGACTGCGGGCCCTTTTGACGGACAGCGACAAAAACAGGATCAGGCTTGAAACAAAGCCGGTGCAAGAAACAGAGCTAAACATGTTTGGTTCCCTCGAGGCAAACGACATCCTCTTCGTTGATTCCAGCCATACGGCAAAGTGCGGGAGCGACGTGCTGCACATAATTTTCCATATCCTTCCCCTTCTCAGGAAAGGAGTCATAATTCATTTTCATGATGTTTTATGGCCCTTCGAGTACCCGGCAAGCTGGTTTCGGCTGGGACGAGCCTGGAATGAAACCTATTTCTTACGCGCTCTTTTGCAAAACAGCGTTGAATTCGAAATTCTCTATTTCACCTCCTATATGGCACTGTACCATTCGGGAATGCTTCGGGAATTGATGCCGAAGCTCCTAACGGCCCCCACGCTAAAGGGGCACCCGGGCACTACCAGTCTATGGGTAAGAAAAGCGGCCCAACCCTGACCGTTTTCTCTTTCGGGTTCGGGGCAGGATGCCTGCCCCGAACCCTTGAAGCTTACCAGCGGCCTCCGTACGAGCTTGATTGGTCGATGGTGAACGTCCGGCCGGCGATAGTCAAACCGGCAGTCCTTGAGCTTCCAGTGCGGTTACTTGTCACCGAATAGGTCACAATTCCGTTGCCGGCGCCCTTGTTGCCCGAAAGGACGGCAATCCAGGAGGGCATTCCGGACACGGTCCACGAGCAACTGCTGCCGTTCGCGACAACGGATACGCTGCCGCTGCCGCCGCCCGAGCCGAACGATTGGCTCGTGGGCGATATCGTATACGTGCATGCCGAAGACGGCGACGTTGTTGTCCATGAGACCTGGTTGGAATAGGGGCTCTCGTCGCCGGCGCTGTCGTACGCGGTCACAACGAAGTATAAAGGGGCTGTCACGCCGGACACCGTATATTGGGTCACATTGCCGGCGTTGACGTTCTGGGTGTAGCTGCCGCTCGACGTCCCCCAGTAGATCTTGTATCCCGACGGAGCGAAGCCTGTGGGCGCGCTCCAGCCAAGCGTCGCCTGGCTGCTCGTGCTTGAGAGAATGGCGAGATTCGTCGGCGCGGGGAGCTGGTTCATGGAGAAATAAAACTGTAGGTCATAGGCGCTGTTGCCGGTATAGCGGCCGTCGGGGAAGGACGTGTACATCCCGTAGGGGTTGCCCTTCTGTACCGCGCGTCCAACGGACCCGCCGATGACGAGACTGTAGGTTTGCCCGTTAGTCAGCGTTATGGGGGAGGGAAACTGGTAGGTTTGCCATCCCGGATAGACTGCTGCGGAACCCGATCCGGACGCCAGGAGAGTTGCGCCGGCGCTCAACTTAAACGAAAGGTTGCTGCCCGCCGCTGAAACGCTGGTGACGACCTTGTTGCCGCCGCTTACCGTGAAAGTCTCCGTGGCGGGACCGCTTATGCTCGTAGAATCGACATAGCCGGTCCCCTGGGCGTAGCCGTCCGTGTAGTGCACGTTGAAGTCGGGCGTGATGTGCAGGTTCTTTTGCCAGTTCGGCCCGCTCCAGAGGGTCATGAGGTTGTCATCGCTGTAGCACGGCTGGACCGGAGAACTGTTCTTTGACGTATAAATGCCGTCGAAGGAGACGTAGTTGACCGTAGGGTTGGGATCGACGTTGGTGTAGACGAGGTGATAGAGTGTGCCGGCCGTTACCGGAACGGCGGGAGCGACGGAGAAATACTGTATCACCGTGCCGCTCGCGGTCTTCGTCGGATTCGTGTCGGTGGCCGTCCATAAAACCTTTGTCGAAGGGAAATGGTTCGCGGTTCCATCATCGGTCCTCAGCTCCCACTTAATCTGGCCGCCCGTGCCGCCCATGTAGCCGGGCGTCACGTTCTGGTACTGCTGGACGATCTTGTCTATGCTTCCGCTGTGCTCGCACAGAAACCTCACGTCTATCTGCCCGTCAGGACCGATCGTGAGATTTGCCAGCGCGTCCATTGCAACGCAGGAGCCGTAATAGCCCGGCGGGGCGGCATGACCAATGCTGCAGGCCAGGCCTGACAAAAGTAGCGAAATCAGAACAAACGCCATTTTTCTCATAAATCACCTTCCCAAAATCTTGTTGACCGCCGTTGCATCCCTGCCCCTTTCCTTGGGCGCTCCTCACGAGCGAGACGAGTATAACCAAGTTTTAAGCTGAAAGTCTATGATTAGTATGACTCTGTTTACCCTATGATTACCGAAACTTACGCCTCGACAGGTTCTCAGGGTCCAAAAAAGGGCAGGGTGATTGAAGCAAACCCTGCCCGACCGCGCAAGAAAGGCAAGATCATAGTCAATGCGGTCGCATTTAAGGAACACGAGGGGACGATCCCGATAAGCCCATTGCAGGGCCTTCACGGCGGGCAGCGGCGCCCAACGTCAGCGGGGACGAATCAAGGCGCCTTCGCCGTGACCGGACTGCGTGAATGCCGCGTTTTCCAAGGGGCAGTGAAATGGCCCGGTTTTCGCCCACCGGCCTAGGGGTTTCATGGCGGTTCCGGTAAAGATGATGCTATAATCTGGCTTAGATGCATGCCAAGGACGGCGGGGGGTGCGCGGTGAATAAGGAGACCACGACGAGCAGCGATGTCGGCCTGGAACGTCTTCTGGAGCAGAATAAGGAGTTACGGGCGCGGCTCGAAGAGGCGGAGCAGACCATCGGAGCGATCCGGAACGGCGATGTCGATGCACTGGTCATCGAGGGCGAAAGGCCTCAGGTATACACCCTGGAGGGCCCTGATTTTCCTTACCGCAGCATCGTCGAGACGATGGCCTCCGGCGCGGTGACCCTGAACGGCGAGTATATCATCTTGTACTGCAACGCTTTTTTTTCAGAGATGATCGGCGTTCCCATGGAACAGCTCGTCGGCTCCTCGTTCCTGGACCTCGTGCCCGCCGGCTGTCGGGACACCTTTACCGCGTTTATAAACCGAAGCCACGTAGAGAAATCCTTGCAGGAGATCCCTCTCAAGACGGCGTCCGGCAAAGAACTTTATATCCACCTTGCGGGCGGGTGCGAGCTTCACGACGCGCGCAACAGTTGCATCGTGGCGACCGACATTTCAGCGAGAAAATGGGCAGAGGAAACCCTCGATATAAAGTCGCGGACCCTCGAAGAGACCAATACGGCGCTCCGCGTCCTGCTGAAGCAGAGGGAGGCGGACAAGAGCGAGCTTGAAGAGAATATCCTTTCAAACGTGAAGGAGCTGATCCTCCCCTACGTGGAGAGGTTGAAAAAGAGCCGGCTGGATACTGCCCAGGCCAGCAGCGTCGAGATCATCGAGGCTAACCTGAAGGAGATAACGTCGCCTATCATCAGGCGAATACAAGCTTTCGATCTCACTCCCAAGGAGATCGAAGTCGTGGCCTATTTGAAAGCCGGCAAAACCACGAAGCAGATCGCGGAATTGCTGGGCGTTTCCCCACGGGCGGTCGAGACCCACCGATACAAGATCAGAAAGAAACTCGGACTGAACCGGAAGAAGATGAATCTGCGATCCCACCTGTCGTCCATACGATAAAACATACGTGTAAAAGCATAGTAGTATGAGTGTATATTTATAGAAGGAAAATGCCTCGCAATGAGGATAATCTTATAGGGAAGAGGCAGAGAACCCTTTGCTATGGAACACAAGCTTTCCCACCTCGTCGACGCCGCCAGGCTAAAGACGTTCGCGAACACTTTCTATAAGGCGACCGGCATTCCGCTTTCCATTGTTGACCCCGAGGGCTCGATCCTCGCGAAATCGGATGGGCCGGATATTCGTCGCCTTTGCGGGCCGGACCGGCAGGCGGTGCAAAAGTGCGAACGAGGCGATGGGGGCGTTGCCCTCAAGAAGAAAGCCCGCCCAAAGTACTCGATTGAAAAATGCGGGCACGGCCTGGCCTGTGCGTCGGCGCCCGTTGCCGTCCTCGGGGAGCGCGTCGGCGCCCTGGTGGCCGGCCCGTTTTTCACGGATCCTCCCGATATGGGTTCATTCAAACACAAGGAGGGGCGATTCGGCCTCAGCGAGTCGGCCCTTGCCGAAGCGCTATCGAAGGCCGCCGTAGTGGATGAATCAAAAGTCCGCGCATTTCTCCAATGTTTCTCGCTTCTTGCCGACCTGGGCGGCACGGTCGTGCAAGGGCTCGCCGATGCGACGCCTCAGAAGGGACGGGCCATCGGCTCCCGCTTTCCGGAGAAGGTCGGTACGCCGCCGCGAGCAGCCCCGGGAAAAAAGGAAAATGAAAGAAGCCAGCTCGAGGAAGATATCACCGCCAATATGAAAGAACGCGTCCTTCCCTATCTGGAGAAGTTGAAGAAGAGCCGGCTGTCTCGCGAGCAGGCGAGCGCCGTCGACATGCTCGAGTCCGGTCTGAAGGATATAATGTCCCCCGTCATGCGAAAGATGCAGACCCTTGGCCTTACGGCAAGGGAGCTCGCGGTGGCCTTGCTGTTGAAGGAGGGCCGGGCTACCGCCGAGATTGCAGAGCTTTTGGGCGTATCCCTGAGAGCGGTAGAGTATCACCGTTACAACATCCGAAAGAAATTGGTCCTTGACCACAAGACAAATCTGCGCAGCCACCTCATATCCATAACCTGAAAATCCTGTTTGTCCTTATTATCCTATTGACTCGTCTCTATTGAGGCTGTACAATGGTGATTACGAGGATGATCTAGTAGGAAGCCATGGCGTGCGAAATCCATGTCAAGAGTATGGATTTCGCACGCCAAAATGCTTCTCCCGCCGCTTTGCGGCGTATCATGGCGGCGGGCCGGCCAAACCGATCGGGATAGACCTCTCAGGAATTCTCTGTTCGTGGATGAAACCGTCCCGGCGTTGCGGCGGTGTGCGGCTATGGGGCCGCGAAAGCATTGAGCTCTAAACCATCTTGCGCGGTTTGCAAAAAGGAGGTTGCGCAATGGCGGCACGACAGGCGTCAAGCGATTCAAGAGCTCTTGAGAAAGCATTGACGGGCGTCAGGGGTCTCGACGAGATCACGAACGGGGGGTTGCCGAAGGGCCGGCCTACGCTCGTCGCCGGCGGAGCGGGCTCGGGCAAGACTCTTATGGCTATGGAATTTATCGTTCACGGCGCGCAGGACTACAACGAGCCGGGCGTTTTCATAGCCTTCGAAGAGACGGCAGAGGAGCTGACCAGGAACGTCAGGTCCCTCGGCTTCGATCTTGAGAAGCTCGGCCGCGAAAAAAAAATGTCGGTCGATTACGTCTACATCGAGCGGAGCGAGATCGAGGAGACGGGGGAATACAACCTCGACGGACTTTTCGTGAGGCTCGGTCACGCCATCGATTCCATCAAGGCAAAGCGGGTGGCCCTCGACACGATAGAGGTACTCTTCTCGAGTTTGCGCAACGAAGCGATCCTGAGGGCCGAATTGCGGCGCCTCTTTCGCTGGCTCAAGGATAAGGGGGTCACAACGGTCATTACCGGCGAGCGGGGGACGGAGACGCTGACCCGCCAGGGTCTGGAGGAATACGTCGCCGACTGCGTGATCGTCCTCGACCATCGCGTCACCGAGCAACTTTCCACGAGGCGGCTCCGGATCGTCAAGTACCGGGGGTCGTCCCACGGCACGAACGAGTATCCCTTCCTTATCGGCGACAAGGGCATCAGCGTCCTGCCCGTTACCTCCCTCGGTCTGAAGCACGTGGCCTCACGTGAACGAATATCGACGGGCATCCCCCGCCTCGATGCGATGTTTGCAGGCGACGGGTTTTACCGGGGAAGCACCATACTCCTTTCGGGGACGGCAGGTACGGGAAAATCGAGCGTGGCGGCGACCTTTGCCAAATCGGCGTGCGACCGGGGAGAAAAAACGCTTTACTTCGCCTTCGAGGAGTCTCAGAGCCAGATCGTCCGCAACATGGAATCGATCGGCGTCGATCTCAAGCCTTCCGTCGGGAAAGGCCTGCTGCGCTTCGACGCGTCCCGCCCAACGGCGTTCGGTCTCGAGACGCACCTTACCAGCATACACCGGGCCATCGAAGACTTCAAACCGAGCGTCGTCCTCATCGATCCGATCACCAATTTCATCACCGTAGGCAGCGAGCACGAGGTGAAGTCGATGCTGACGCGCCTCATCGATTACCTGAAGACCGAGCACATCACGACGCTCTTCACGAGCCTCACACGGGGAGGCGACAGCCTCGAGCAGACGGAGGCGGGCATCTCCTCGCTCATGGATACCTGGATGGTCCTCCGCGACATCGAGTCAAGCGGCGAACGAAACCGGGGTTTGTGGATCCTGAAGTCTCGCGGCATGGCCCACTCGAATCAGATCAGGGAGTTCATCCTCACCGACCAGGGCATTGCGCTCCAGGATGTCTACCTCGGCCCGTCAGGGGTCCTGACAGGCTCGGCCCGGTCACAGCAAGAGGCGAAAGAGAGGGCGGCCGAGGCGGCGTCGAAGGATGATCTCGATTGCAAGCGGCGGGATTTAGAGCGGAAACGGGCCGTGGCCGAATCGCAGATAGCAGCGATACGGGCAAACATCGAGGCCGACGTTGAGGAGATGAGGAGGATAGCCCGGCAGGATGAGAACCGCGCGAGAGCGATCCAGGAGCAACAGGAGGGGATGGCGCGCCGCCGTCAGGCGGATGCGAAGGCAGAAGCATGAGGGCCGCAAAAAAAGAGGAACAGCCGGCCCCGATCTATGAGCTTCGCCTTTACGTGACGGGATCGATGCCGAAATCGTGGACCGCACTCGAGAACCTCAAGAGGATCTGCGAGGAAAACCTTGCCGGTCGATACCGCATCGAGGTAGTCGATCTCCTGGCAAAGCCGCTTCTGGCGAAGGGCGATCAGATCGTCGCCATCCCGACCCTTGTACGAAAGTTGCCGACCCCCATAAGAAAGGTCATAGGAGACCTGTCGAACACGGAGCGCGTGCTCGTGGGTCTCGATCTGAAACCCCGGCCATTAACCCTGGAAGTGACGAATGACAAAGCGAAGCCGAAAAGACAGCGTTGATCCGAAGTCCGCGACGGAAGGACCGGGGAACGGGCCAGAGCTGTCCGAACGGGCCGCCAAGGGGGTCAAGGAGCAAAACTATGTGCTCAAGCTGTACATTGCGGGGACGTCGGCGAAATCGAACCAGGCGATCACCAACATAAAGCGCATCTGCGAGGAGCACCTGAAGGGACGCTACAAACTGCAGGTGATCGACATTTATCAGCAGCCGGTCCTCGCCAGGGGGGAACAAATCGTTGCCGTGCCTACGCTGATAAAGAAGCTGCCGCCGCCTTTGCGCCGGTTCATCGGCGGTATGACCGATATCGAGACCATCCTCATAGGGCTCGATCTGCAGCCGAAGCCCCAGGCCGGAGCGCTGAAGGACGCCCGAGAGGGCGTCTGAAGACGCGCGCGCAGCTTTTATCGCTTTACAGCCAAAATCAACAGTCGTAGAATAATGAGTGTCGGTTATTGCATCCATCTTCATGCTTAATTGCTTTTCCGGGAAGGACGAGGTGAACGAACCTTCGAGACCGGTCCGCAGAAACAGGCAAGCGCGCCATTTCTTTCCGGTCGACATCGCCGCGGCAAGGAGGAGTTGAGGCATGGCAAGGAAGCTCTCAGACCCCGGCGCGCTGCCGAAGGCGCCCACAGGCGTCAAAGGCCTTGACGAGATCACCGGCGGCGGTCTGCCGAAAGGCCGCCCCACCCTCGTGGCCGGCGGACCGGGCGCGGGCAAGACGCTTTTGGCGATGGAGTTCCTCGTCCACGGCGCCGAAGCCTTCAATGAGCCGGGCGTCTTCATGGCCTTCGAGGAGACCGCCGAAGACTTGACCAAGAACGTCAAGTCCTTAGGGTTCGATCTGGCGAAGCTGACCAAAGAGAAGAAGATTTCCATCGACTACGTCTACATCGAGCGGAGCGAGATTGAGGAGACGGGCGAATACGACCTGGAAGGCCTCTTCGTCAGGCTCGGCCACGCCATCGATTCGATCAAGGCAAAGCGCGTCGTCCTCGACACCATCGAAGTGCTCTTCGCCAGCCTCCCCAACGAGGCGATCCTGCGGGCCGAGCTGCGGCGCCTCTTCCGCTGGCTGAAGCAGAAAGGGGTCACTGCCGTCATCACCGGCGAGCGGGGCGTCGATAAGGTAACCCGCCACGGTCTCGAAGAGTACGTCGCCGACTGCGTGATCATCCTCGACCACCGCGTCGCCGAGCAGCTCTCGACCCGGCGCCTGCGCGTCATGAAATACCGCGGCTCCTCCCACGGCGCCAACGAGTACCCTTTCCTCATCGGGGAACGCGGCATCAGCGTGCTGCCTATCACCTCGCTCGGCCTGAAACACACGGCCTCGAAAGAACGCATCTCCACCGGCATCCCCCGGCTCGATGCAATGTTCGCAGGCGCGGGGCACTACCGGGGAAGCACCATCCTCCTGTCCGGCACGGCGGGCACGGGCAAATCGAGCGTCGCCGCCGCCTTCGCGAAATCGGCCTGCGAGCGCAAAGAGAAGACCGTCTACTTCGCCTTCGAGGAATCCCAAAGCCAGATCGTCCGCAACATGCGGTCGATCGGCATCGACCTCCAGCCCTGCATCGACAAAGGCCTTCTTCTTTTTGAAGCCTCCCGCCCGACGGTCTTCGGGCTCGAGACGCACCTCGCCCACATTCACCGGACCGTCGAGGCCTTCAAGCCGAGCGTCGTCATCCTCGATCCCATCACCAACCTGATCAGCGTCGGCAACGAGCAGGAAGTGAAATCGATGCTCACTCGTCTCATCGATTACTTAAAAGCGGAGCGCATAACCGCCCTGTTCACGAGCCTCACTGCCGGAGGCGAAAGTCTCGAACGAACAGAGGTGGGCATCTCCTCGCTCATGGACGCGTGGATGGTGCTGCGCGACCTGGAGTCGAGCGGCGAGCGCAACCGGGGCCTCATGATCCTGAAAGCCCGCGGCATTGCGCACTCCAACCAGATACGCGAGTTCCTCCTCACCGATTCTGGCATCGAGCTCCAGGACGTCTACCTCGGCCCTTCAGGCGTGCTTACCGGTTCTGCCCGCGCCGCCCAGGAGGCGAAAGAGCGCATGGCAGAGGAGGACCTGAAAGAAGAAACGGACCGCAGGAAGCGGGAGCTGGAGCGGAAGCGGCTTTTGGCGGAAGCGCAGATCGCCGCGATACGGGCAGGCATCGAGGCGGACGAGGAAGAGATGCGCAAACTCGCCCAGCAGGTGGAGCGCCGCCGATCAGCGCTCAACGAGCAGCGCAAGGAGATGGCTCGCCGCCGGCAGGCTGACGGGACGACATGAAGGAGGAGCGCGTGATCAGGAAAGCAGCCTCAGGCGAAGAGTTCTGGGAGCTTCGCCTCTACGTCGCCGGTCAAACGCCGAAGTCCCTCGTTGCCTTTTCTAACCTGAAGAAGCTCTGCGAGGAGCACCTGAAAGGGAAGTATCGCATCGAGGTGATCGACCTTTTAGAAAACCCCACCCTCGCCAAGGGCGACCAGATCCTCGCCATTCCCACCCTCGTGAGGAAGCTCCCCGAGCCGGTGCGCAAGATCATCGGCGATCTGTCGAACACGGAGCGCGTCCTGGTGGGACTCGACCTGCGCGTGAAGGGCAAGGGGACGGCATGAAAGAAAGCGGCAAAGAGTTCGAGAAGGCGGCGAAACTCAGCGGCCGGCAGCGCTGCGTGCCGCGCCTCTACGTCGCGGGAAGCACACAGAAGTCGATGGAGGCCATACAGAACATCAGAAGGATCAACACATGGATGTAGCGTGTAAAACCACTTATTTCGAGCATCCCGGAAGCAGGAACACCGACGCGACCCTTAAACTCGCGAAGGAGAGAGCCGAACAACTGGGCGTCAAGAATATCATCGTAGCCTCCTACAGCGGTCTTACCGGGGCTAAAGCCTCAGAAATGTTCAAAGGCGTCAACCTGATCGTAGTGGCTGGGGTGGTCGGATTCAAGGAACCGAACACAACCATGCTTCTGGCTGAAAACCGCACTGCGATCGAGCGGAACGGCGGCAGGATACTCCACGCGGCCCACTCCTTCGGCGGTCTGGGCAGGGCCGTAAACAACAGATTCAACACAATTCAGGTTGACGAGATTATCGCCCATGTCCTCAGACTATTCGGACAAGGCGTGAAAGTCTCCTGTGAAATCACCTGTATGGCCGCGGATGCAGGTTTAATCAGAACAAATGAGGACGTCGTCGCGATCGCAGGCTCTGCGGGAGGAGCGGACGCCGCCTTGGTCTTGACAGCCGCCAATACGCATACATTCTTCAACACAAAAATCAGAGAAATCATCTGCAAACCACGACTCTAGGCTCCCTTTGTGCGTGTTGGACTCTAGTGAAGCATCAAAGAAGAATCCTCAATGGCGTCACCGGACAACGTAAATCGGACCCATTCGGAGTTTACCCGATGGGTCCGATTTGGACCAAGATTTTGAATTTTCCGAAGGCCGAAGGGTCTATGAAGCGGTTAGTCCTTCTTTTCCAGCTTCTTAAACTTGTCGAGCATAGCCCTCGGCGTCGCGGTGGGACGTTCGTACCGGGGGAGCTTCGCATCCTTGAAACCGGCGAGGAACTTCGCGATGTTCTTCAGCGGCTCGAGGTCATACCGGCTCATCATGGTGATGGTCTCCATGAGGGGAGAGCCGCCGCCGTGCATGCCTGCGACCGCCTGAGCGCCCTCAAAAGGATCGCAGAGCTTGTTTTCCATCATGCGCATGACTCTGTGGGTCTCTTCGGCGGTATATGCGGGGTTTCGTATGATGTACTTGTTGCACAGCTCGGCCGTTTCCGGAGCGTAGTAGCTTTCTTCCGTGGGAAGCGACGCGCAAATGCCGCCCGTCAGGTCTGCCAGTGTTGCATATTCCTCGTAGATCTTGTGGCCGGCAAGCCTTCGTCCCGCGTTAGTGAGCACCTCGTCCGGCACCCATGAACCATTGGGAAACTCCACCGCACGAAAAGCTGAGGCCTGCCCGGCAGCGAACACCAGTTCCGCGGTGCTGATGATCTCGCAGAGTTTTTCACGGACGTGGTGTTCCTGCGCGATGTCGTTCACGTCGGCAACGAGGGCTGCCTGGGCCGCGATAACCTCGGAGACGGCGGTCTTGCAGCCGGTATAGGAATGACGGTGAAAATGGGCAAACATGAGGGCAAGATAGCCTGCGTACTGAACCACGTCGGGATGATCGTAACCATTCATGAAGACCCTTTCCTCGGGCACGAATACATCGTCGAAGATAGTCAGGGATTCCACGTCGCCGACATTGGAAAAGGGGGCCGTGATGTGCGTCCTCTTGTGATGTTTCCCCGGAAGGGCCATCAGCTTCAAGCCGTCCCAGTCGGCCGGCAACGCAAAGGATACGGCGTAGCCCTCGTCGCCTCTGCCCATGAGCTTGGTCGGGTTAACGATTATTTCATCGACATAGGGGGCGTTGGAGTTGCAGATCTTCGCGCCGCGGACGATGATGCCCTTGCATGGTTTTCCATCGAGGCCGATGCCGTCGACGTTTGTCTTCACTATGTGGACAAACTGGTCCGGATCGGGCTGCATATGGGCTCTCTTGTACTTGGGGTTGCGGGACCCTTTGACGTCTGTCTGTGCGCAGTTTGCGACAAGGTCATATTTTTGAGAATACAGGAGATACTTTTCGAAACGTTCGTGGTATTTGGTGCCGCACGCCTGGTCTATGTCATAGGTGACAACGTCGAGGGCATTGATTGCGTCCGTGCCCATGCAACGCTGGGTGCAGCCGCCGACGCGATGACAGAGCAGCCTCGTCATCATCTGCTTGTTGAGCAGGTCTTCCTTCGACCGGTGAACGTGGGTGAAACGGTTGATCTTCTCGCCGGTCAGATGAGATACGGCCGTACAGACATCCTGGTATTCGGGATCATTGGCATAATCGTAGGTTTGCTTCATCACATAGCAGCCGCCGTCGATCCAGTCGCCCGATCGGTCGACCTTCTTGCCGTTGATATACACGTTCGGCTTCATCTTCAATAGCCGCTCTTTGTACGCCTGATAAGTTCCTATTCCCATGTTTTGTCCTCCCTGTTCTTGAGTACGCGCAGTATTGTTTGCTCGTTTTCCAGCCTCTTTTTGCGAACGAGGCTTAATCCATCCGACTGCTTCCATGCAACTATCGTACCGCTACCGGAGGGCCGGGAAGTCAATTTCCGGGCCATGTTCCGGCAGCACCTTCGAGATACGAAACGAATTATTGTCTTTTATGCCACATATCGTTCTTTCCCGTGAGCATTTCCTTTTACGAGAACCATCTGGTATGGGGATAATTATCCGAAGGGCTTTTCCGGCAGTCGCTTGTTGTTGTCGAGCCGGTCGTGGAATGATAGAATTATGAGTGTCGCGTTCTCAGCGCCGAGTGAGCTAACGCGACAGGGGGTACATCATGAGGATAGGTTGTTTCCAATTGCACGACCCCGTTCCGGAGTTCAACGAGCCCTACGTTCTGGCTTGCCTGAAACCCTGGATCGATGTGAACAGCGTTGGAAGTATGGTCCTGAACGAGGTGGAGGCCCGATTGGGCGCCGCTGAATTGGGGCAACTGTCCACGCCGGGCCGCTTTTATGACTTCACACGGTACCGGCCCGTCATTCATCTCGAAGGCGGCATCCGCGGTTTCTCCATTCCTAATACATCGATTCACTACGCCAAACGGGAGGGGCGCAACGATATCATTCTGCTCCATCTCCTGGAGCCTCACGCAAATTCGGAGTTGTACACCGATTCCGTCTTAAAGTTCCTCAAGGCCGTGCAGGCAAGGAAATATATACTGATAGGGAGCATGCACGACATGACGCCCCATACGAAACCATTGCTTGTCAGCGGATCCGGAATAGGAAAAGAAGCGCGCCAGGATGTAAGAAAGGCAGGCGCCCTGCGGAGCAAGTATCACGGTCCATCGAGCATGACGCACCTGATCACGGAGAAAGCTGGGGAAGCAGGGATCGCGTCCGTTGTCCTCATTGTTTCTCTGCCGCACTACGTCGCCCTGGAGGAAGATTACCAGGGAAAGGTCAGGCTCATGGAAGCGCTTAACCTGCTTTATGATATTCCTCTGGGCAAGGAAGATTTTGAAAAGGCTCTGGAACAGCGCAAGCTCATCGGCGAAAAGGTAGAGGATTCCCCGGCGGTGAAAGCCCTCCTGCCGGAGCTCGAAAGAGCATATGACCTACGGATCAGGGAGGCCCAAACAGAGGGGATGCCTCAACTGACTTCCGAAATGGAAGAAATCTTCTGGAAAATGTCGGAAAAAGATATAGGGAAAGCATAGGACCCGTGAAAAACGGTTCATGTCTCTTTTTCGGTCATACCGGCGCAGGTAAACCGATCTCAAGTTGGCGGTCTTTCCCGCTAGTTCAAGAAAGGGGGTAAAAAAATGGCTGACCTGAAGACTTCAAAATATATCATTACCAAACCGAGCAAGCTCCCGCCGGGAATCGATGAGCAACGCATGGCGGAACACGCTAGGGAGATGTCTGCTATTCAGTCGACCCACTTACTCTCCGTGAACGACGAAATAGTAAAAGACTTCTTTTACGCGGATTGCGTCTGGTTTTGGAGCGGGGAGTCGCAATATCCCATGGAGGAGTCCCACTTCCACGACTTCGACGAGGTAATCGCGTTCATGGGCTCCAACCCCGAAGACCCGTACGACCTGGGGGGCAAAGTCAGCATCTGGCTGGATGATAAAGAGGAAGTCCTTACCAACAGCAGCCTGATATTCGTACGGGCGGGCACGAAGCACTGCCCCATCCTGCTGAGCCGGATAGATAGGCCGATATTCCTGATTACGATGGCTCCGAACGCGACGTACACCCGGACGAATTTACGGGGGGAGGCAGACGAACCCGGGCCGAGCACTAGCAAGTTGTCTGACTATACGATCATTACCGAGTTCAAGCAGAATTTCTACGTTCACCCCGGAGACAGCGACGCTCCGCCCCCGCCGCGGTCTCCTGACAATACCATAAAGTCCACCCGCGTTTTCTACCTTGACGAGGACGTCGTGGAGGGCGCTTTCTATACGGAATTCCTCTGGATTTACGAAGGTTCAGGCACTGTGCCGGAGCCGGAGCACAGCCACGACTGGGAAGAACTGATCGGCATGGTTGGCTCCGACCCCAAGCATCCGCGCGACCTCGGCGGTCCGATGAGCATCGCCCTCGATGGCGAGATTCACACTATTACCGAAAGCAGTTTTATATGCGTGCCGGGAGGCGTGAAACACTGCCCGTGGAAATTCCTCGGCATAAAGAAGCCCACGCTGGTCTTCACCGCAGGGCCGGCGCGGAAGTACTCGGGCACGCACTGGAAATAGTCGTAACACACCCTGAAGGCAGCAGCCATCGCCCCCGGGATGAATCAGGCTTCCAGTTTTTGCTCGGGTAGCGGGTACCCTCGCGCGTCCCGGAAAAAGCGTCTGAGTGTCGCCCGGGTATCGAGCGCCTCGAAAAGGAGCCTTGAATTGTAAGTTTCGACTGACTTATTTGACCAGCGTTTTCGCGTCAACGCGACCTTTTACGCCGAGATAGAGAAGTCGAATCCTGAATTTTCTCACGTTCTCAGCTTCCCCGAACGCCGTTGCGATGTCCAGTTCTTCCTGTAACTCTTCGACGTCTTTTTTGAGGAGCGTTCTTTTGATGCCAAGCTTCTCTGCCATAGAAGGTTCCTCCCTTTCCTGGCCGTCATCGACCTCACGGCGCCGGCCCCCAAAGCGGCGATTTCGCGCTCCGTTGGTTGTGCGTCCATCCGGCTGCAATATCGCTTTGAAAGACAGTGTCGAGTCGCGAATGGTAACGGAAAACGGAGCTTTGACTGAGCGAGGGGGAATCAGAAAATCAACAGGTTTTTACTCGAAGACGGCCCGCTTCCTATGCGCAAATCGACGACGGCGATGCTCTTTCTCGTATACGCTAACTGTATACAGTACTATAGCACTAAATTTTGCAAAAAACAAGCCAAATGGCGCAAAAAGGTCCGGGCTGCGACTAAGGAGAATCGAAAGACCGGGAGGCCCAACGGTGCGCGACGACGATGCCGACCGGCGAAGCGTCACTTCAGAAAGAGGGTTCTTCCGTGTTCGAGCGACACGAAGCGGGACAAAAGGCCTTCTTTTTTTAGTTCCCGTTGTAGCTCGATCGGCGGCAGATAGACGGGTTCGTCCCCAAGGCGAAATGTCCCCCAATGAACAATCATGAGTCTCTTGGCGCCTAGTTCTTTGAAAGCCCTCACCGTCTCGGCCGGATTCATGTGATGAGCAGCCATCATCCAACGGGGCTCATAGGCTCCCAGATTGATGATCGCCAGATCTATGGCGAATTCCTTTCCGATTTCGTAAAACCCATGAAAGCAGGCCGTGTCGCCGGAGACATAGATCGTGGGGCCGGCAGCGGTCTTTATCAGGTATGATCCCCAGAGAGACCGGTTAGGCCCTTCCAGCGGGTTTCTCATGGTCCAGTGGTTGCACGGAAGCAGCATGATTTCCCGTCCATCCTCTTTAAAAGAATCGAACCAGTCGAGCCGGGTGCGTCGGTTCATTCCAAGGCTGCCAAAGACGCCATCGTATCCAAGGGGCGTTATCACGTGGGTGTCTTTCCTGAAGGAAGAAAGGGTCGGAACGTCCAGGTGATCGTAGTGACCATGGGTCACGAGGATGTGCTGCGGCGCGGGCAGTTTCTTGACGTCGAAGGCAAGGGGCGTGAAGTCCTTGACGTACCGTGAGACGCTCCAGAAGATGGGATCGACCAGGATGTGGTCGTCCAGGTCCTTGATCAGGACGCCGGCGTGTTTGAGAAACGTCGCGGAGAGTCCCCTGTTGCCGTCGATGGCTTTCCAATCCGGAGAAACGGGTGAAACGCGCTCTTGAACGTATTGAGACTTGAACCGATTCACCGAAAGAACTTTCCACTTTATCAGTTCCCAAGGGCTCCCGGAGGCGGTTTTGCCGAAGGGGTTCTTGAAACGGCCGTGCCCATGATGAATCTTCTGTCGCGCGATCTCCCGGAGACTCAGACCTTCGGCCCCGGCGCTGACTGGCTCCGACCTCTCCGACGCGCGGACAACCCGGAGAAAGGCGCCTGGGAAAAGACCCGCCAAAGCGATCATTTTGGCCCAGGCGAGCAGGTTCATCATAAAACTGCGTCGTGTCAAAAACTCCTCCGCGGGTTTCGGGAAGGCCAATGAAGCCAGACCGCTTCATTGTAGCACCTTCTGTTGTTCAGAATCCATGCGCTGTGTCGGTAGGCTTGCCTGGCGCGCCCCACGAAGACTCTACCGCCGTCAAGGCATTTATACCCGAATGACTTTAATGAGATGCTTGACAAGGGCGCCGTATTTGATAGACTCAGGGTGAACGGTGAGTCAGAAAAGGGCAAACCCTCTGAGAAGAGGGCCGAGATGCCTAAGGATAGCCCTTTGGGAAGCCCGGCTTTTTAGCTCTGAGGCAGTTGCGTCATTTCGGGCAGGATGCCCGACAAGGAGAACGAACGATGCCGGAAAAAGACGAAGATGTCGCTGAATTCAGATTCCCGAACCTGCGCACTATTGGAATGCTGGTTGTGGTCCTCATCATCCTGATCATTGCTTGGGGTACGTTTGTGATCGTTCCGGCCGGCCACAGGGGCGTGGTGCTTTTGTGGGGGAGCGTAGAGAGGAGGATCATGGGAGAGGGCCTCAACTTCAAAACGCCCCTTGCCGAAAGCGTCATCAAGGTCGATGTAAAGGTGCAGCCGCATCCCTTCAAGGAAATCGATGCCTCTTCCAAAGAGTACCAGATGGTGAAAATGACGGGAATGATGAACTTTCACATCGATCCGTCGTATGTCAACGATCTTTACCAGAAAGTCGGACTCGACTTCGCGGACAAGGTGATCGACCCGGCCTTCAACGACTTCGTCAAGGAAGTAGTGCCGACCTACCCGATCGGGGAGATTCTTCCCAAGAGGGAGGAGATCCGGAGAAGGGCGATGACAAAATTAGGGGATAACCTGTCGAGATACCACATCATCGTCGACGACATTTACTTTGCCAGCATCCGTTTCTCTCCCGAATATGAAGGCGCTATCGAGGCCAAACAGGTGGCCCAACAGCAGGTGGAAACCCAGAAACAGGTCCTGGCCCAGCGCGATGTCGAGGCCCAGCAAAAGGTTGCCACGGCAAAAGGCGAGGCCGAATCAATTCTCGTGGTAGCCCAGGGGCAGGCGAAGGCCAATGATGCCCTGTCGCACTCGATCAGCCCCATCCTCGTGCAGTACAAAGGCATAGAGAAATGGAACGGCGCCTTGCCCCAAGTCTCCGGCGGCGCCGTCCCATTTCTGGACTTGAGCAAGATGGGCCGCCAATCGGGAGGAACGGAGGGAAGCAAAAAATAGGCGAGAGACTCGGGAGCGGCAGTTCGCAATCGATGACCCGCAGGGTCTGGCGACTCAGGCTGCCTTTAGTCCTCTCGGTACTCTTCCCCCCTCGGCAGCGGCTTGTTCGTGGCCCCGAAGTCGGCCGATTTCTCGCCAGTCCTGGAGATGTCCTCGCCACCCGTACGGTCGAGGACCTTTTCCGCCCTGTCGGCCCATATCCTATCGTCCGCGTGGACCGAGATCAGCACGTGTCCTCTCTTTACCCGCCCTTCATATCTCTTTGCCTCGTATTCGGGCATGCCCATGCCGGCGAGGGCTCCGGCAATGCCGCCGACCGTGCCAGCCAGGCCCATTCCCGCCAGAACCGAAACGATAGGTCCCGCTGCCAGGAAAGGCCCTATGCCGGGCACGGCAAGGAGGCCGATACTTGCGAGCCAGCCGAGGATACCGCCGACGACTATTCCCGATCCCGCGCCGACAACCACTCCTTCGGGCGCCTTCGTCGCCTTGTCGAAGGCAAAGTCCTTTGTCCCGGCGTTTTCCGAAAAGAGGATCGATAGGTCCGTGTTGCGGAAGCCGGCTGTCTTGAGGGCTTCGACTGCTCCTTCCGCCGCCGACCGGTCCCGGTAAATACCGAAGACCGCGATATTTGCCCTCCCCACCTTCCGCGTTCCTTCCGCCCGGCCTCGCCGTTCCGGTTGTCCCACTGCCCCGGCCGGCGTTGCCCCGGCCGGCGCTGTTGCCGCGGTTTCTCCGGCCGCCCGGTCTCGCTTTACCTGGAGCCTATTCGTCACGTTTTGGACGCCGCGGACCAGCAAAGCCATCCTCTCGGCGGAGCGCCTCTCGTCATCAGTCCTTACGCTGCCCGTCAGGATAACATCTGCATTCAGGACACTCACCTCGATGTCGCTTGCATCAATGTTGCCGTTCTCCATGAGTCGCTCGGAAACCTCATCCCGTATCCCGGCGTCGCTGCGCGCGTAGCCCTTCGGCCCGACGCCTTTGAACGGCCCCACCGCCTCCCGGGCCTCGGGCTCGCTACCGATGCGGCCGGCCAGAGCCGTCTCGGCCGGACTCACTCTCTTCCCTTCATCCCCGATTGTTTCTCTTGCCACGATTTCCTCCTTTTATCGCCTTTGCCACCCTGCAAGGGCAACCACCAGGGAAAGCCCTTCTTCACTTGTAATAACATAGGTCCGCACAAATTGTTGTCAACCCGGAGGGAAAAGAGGTCTTCGTCTCACCGGATCGCACCACGTTGAAGGTGTTTTTCAGCAGCCTTTAACCTTGCTCGCTGATGTGGGCTGCCTTATTCTTATTCCTGATGCCCCTCGTCATCTTCACCGACCTTGACGGTACTCTGCTTGACGGAGCTTATTCTTTTGAGGCGGCGCTGCCTGCCCTCGACCGGGTGGCCCGAGCGCGGGTTCCCTGCGTGATCTGCTCGAGCAAAACCCGTCGTGAAATAGGCTACTACAGGAAAAAGCTCCGCAACGACGATCCCTTCTCTTCCGAGAACGGCGGGGGCGTCTTTGTGCCGAAAGGGTATTTCGACGCTTCGGGCGGTCGGTTTTCATCGGATGCCTCCTTGGCATGCCGGTTCGAGGTCATCAGCCTCGGCGCGCCCTATGGGCGGCTTCGGGAAGTGATTCTCTCGTTGCGCTCACGGGGCTTCGCCGTCACCGGTTTCGGCGATATGTCGGCGGAGGAGGTTGCCGGGCTGACGGCTCTTCCGCTCAACGAGGCAGTGATGGCGAAAGAACGGGAATTCGATGAGCCGTTCCTCATGGAAAAGGACGCGGACCGCCGAAAAGAGATTGTGAGGGCCATTGAAGAGATGGGCTTTGCCGTGTCCGAGGGCAGGGTCTTATCCCACCTCATGAGCGACAACAACAAGGGAAGGGCGGTCGCCGTCTTCAAAGACCTCTTCGAGAAAGCGAGCGCCGGCGAGAGGGTCGTTTTTGCCGCCCTGGGCGACGGTCCGAACGATCTTTCCATGCTGGAGAGCGTCGACTATCCCATCGTCGTTCGAAGACCCGACGGAACTTACGACCCTCGCCTGGAAGGCAGGGGGTTCGCCGAGGCGACGGGCGTCGGGCCGGCGGGCTGGAACAGGGCCGTCCTGGACCTGTTCTCTTCGCTATCCATTTAGCGCTTGTTTGTCGCTGAGGAGGAGGCCTGAGAGGCGTTGCGAAGAGGGTATATTCATTATCTTCTTGAAAAAAAGGCGGATGAACGGTATGTTATAGGAGTCCGTGACTCCCAATCGTATTTAAGGGTCATTTTTCCATTCAAATAATGAGGTGAAGGATGGGCAGCGTCGTAAAGTGGAGAAAGAAGAAAATGCGGAAGCATAAGTACCGGAAGCTAAGAAGAAGGACGAGGCACCAGCGGAGAAAGTAGGGACCTCATCTTTCTCATATTTTCTTCGTCCATTTTGCCCACCTTTGGGGTTTCCATGACGCCCCCAAGGTGGGCAAACCTTTTGTCGTTCACGAGAAAACGGAAGCACTCGTCGCCGATCTCCCCCTTGCCGATATGCCAGTGCCTGTCCACCAGGCTCCCAAGCGCGGTTTTCGAATCGTTGAGGTGAAAGAACCGGATGCAGCCGGGACCCGATCGTTCTTCCAACTCGCCCACGATCTCGTCCCATGTCGCAGGCTTCCTGACGTCGTAGCCTGCTGCGAACAGATGGGCCGTGTCGAGACAAAAGCCGACCCGCTCCGGATTGCCCGCGCGCTCCCGCAATGCCGTCAGCTCCCGCAGCGTTTTCCCCAGGGCGTTGCCCTGGCCGGCCGCATTTTCCAAAAGCACGGAAACGGGATATGCGGCCAGAACCTGCTCCACGCTCCCCGCCGCCACGTCGAGGCCTTTTTCAACGTCCTGTCTCGACCCGCAGTGGACCACCACGCTTTTTATCCCCAGCTCGGCACAAAGCTTCGCCTCATGCAAAAAGCCGGCGAGGTTCTTCGGCTCTTCATCTGAGCGCGCGATGTTGGGCAGGTAAGTGAGGTGGGCGACCGCCGGAATGTCCCGGAAGAGGCGGCCGAAGACTTCGCGGTCTCCGTCTCTCCACGATTTTTCGGACCATGACCGGGGATTCTTCAGGAATATCTGGACTGCCTCGCAGCCAAGATGCATTGCCTCCCGATGGGCATGGGCAAAGCCTTTTCCGATGGGGATATGGAACCCTATTTTCACTGCCGATTGCCTTCGCGGGTAATTTGACGCTCCCTATTATCGCACAAATCGGGAAAAGCGTGAACGGCGAAACGACATCCCACAATTCTTGCAATTGTTCGATGAATTACACAACGTTACGCCGCTTTATCAACAAACGAAAGCGGGTTTTATGAAAATAGCTGTGAAAATAGTTGTTGTAATCCCGTGAGATTTCTCCGATAATGAACGGCAGAGGGAACGCCGGTTTGGTAAGCCGAGAGGGCCACTCGGCGACGACAGCAGCAAGGGCGGTTTTCCGTCAGCAAGACTGTCGGACCGGCGAGGATGAAGGCAGTGTGCGGTACGGAAAACATTGAGATAGTATCGGCCGCCAGGGGCAACGCCCAGGACTTCATGGGGACCCCCCCTGGCGCAGTCCCTCGAGAGACTTTGTTACGACGATAAGGTCCAGTTCCACATCACCCTCTCCAATTCGGCAGGCCGAATGAAACAGCGGCATTTGGAGAAGCAGGCGCCCGACGGGACGAAGCACGACTCCCAAGACGTTTCCGGGAGAACCAGCCGGTTTTCTCAGGCTGAAGCGGGTTTACGTCAACTCCTCGACATCGATCCGGATTGTTTCGAGGCGTGCAACGACTTGGCTGTCGTTTTGCGGAACCAACACCGGTTCGCCGAGGCCGAGGCCTGCTTTCGCCGGGCTCTCGCCATCAGACCGGACTCGCCGGAAGCGCGGAACAATTTGGGCAACGCGTTGAGGGAGCAGGGCCGTCGTGCGGAAGCGGAAAGCTGCTATCGTGAAGCCGTCGCGATCAGGCCTGATTATGCTGAAGCGCACAGCAACTTGGGGAGTCTGTTGCGGGATTTAGGCCGCCTGACGGAAGCAGAGGCCTGTCAACGTCAGGCACTCTCGATCAAGCCCGATTATGCCCAGGCGCACAACAACCTCGGCGTCATCCTCCGGGATCTCGGCCGTCTCACGGAGGCCGAGGCCTGCCTGAGCCGCGCGGTTGCGATCAGGCCTGATTTCGGGGAAGCGTACAACAACCTGAGCGTTGTTCTGCGAGACCGGGGTCAGTTGTCCGAAGCCGAAGCATGTCTGCGCCGAGCGCTTTTGCTTCAGCCGGAATACATCGAAGCGTTCAGCAATTTAGGAATCGTCCTCCGCGACCAGGGACGACTCGTGGAGGCGGAAGAGGTTTGCCGCCGGTTTCTTTTGATCAAACCGGATCATGTCGAAACACTGACGAACCTCGGCATGGTTCTTCAAAGGCAAGGCCGTGCGCCGGAAGCGGAAGGCTATTACCGGCAGGCGCTTTCGATCAAGCCGGACTATGCTGAAGCATATAACAACCTGGGCGTGGTTCTTCGCGGTCAAGGCCGTTTATCCGAGGCCGCAGCCTCTTTGACGCAGGCCCTTTCGATTAAGCCGGATTTCGCCGAGGCGTACAACAATCTGGGAAGCCTTTTCATGGAACGCGGCCGGCCGGTCGAAGCCGAGGCCTGCCTTCGCCGCGCTCTTGCCGTCAAACCGGAATACGTCGAAGCGCTCAACAGCCTGGGGGTCATCTTATGGAGCTGCGGTCGCTTGCCCGAAGCCGAAGCGTGCCATCGCCGCGTCCTCTCCATCAAACCCGATTCCGCCGGAACGTACAACAATCTGGGCGTCGACCTCTGGGACCAGGGTCGTTTGTCCGAGGCCGAAAGCTGCTACCGGCAAGCTCTCTCCATCAAGCCGGATTTTGCCGGGGCCCACAGCAATCTGGGCAATGCGCTCAGGGAACAGGGCCGGTTCGATGAAGCGGTGGCCAGCTACCGCCGCGCTCTCTCCATCAAGCCGGATTACCTCGACTGTCGCAGCAATCTGCTGTTCGCCCTGGGCTACGTTCCGGACCTACCGCCTCGGGAGTATTTGAATGAAGCGAGAAGGTACGGAGAGGTTGCGGGGAAGAAAACGACGCCTTTTTCCTCCTGGCTGTGCGCCCGACGGCCGAAACGCCTCCGTGTGGGACTCGTCTCGGGAGACTTCCACAGTCATCCCGTCGGCTACATCCTTGAAAGGGCTCTCGCCGAGATTGACCGGTCGCGCATGGAACTGATCGCCTATCCCGTCGACCCGCTGGAGGATGAGCTGACCGCCCGCATAAAACCGTATTTCTCCTCCTGGAAATTGCTCGGCGGCTTGAACGATAAAGAGGCTGCGGGGACGATCCACGCGGACGGCGTCCATCTGCTCCTCGACTGCTCCGGCCACACCGCCAAGAACAGATTGCCTTTGTTTGTCCGAAGACCGGCGCCCGTCCAGGCGACCTGGCCCGGCTACTTCGCCTCTACGGGCCTTGCGGCGATGGACTACATTCTCGGCGATCCCCGGGTGACGCCCCCCGGAGAAGAGGGCCATTTCACGGAGGCAGTATGGCGTTTGCCGGAAACGTACCTTTGCTTCGCCCCGCCCGATGTTTCTCCTGATGTCGGACCGCTGCCTGCGCTTTCTTCGGGTGTCTTCACCTTCGGCAGCTTCAACAACCTCGCCAAGATCAACGCCCCACTTATCTCGCTGTGGGCGAAGATTCTCGAGGCGACGCCCCGTTCGCGGCTCTTTCTGAAGGCCAAACAGCTTAACGATTTCACCGTCCGCGACGCCCTGGTCGAGCGCTTTGCAGCCTGCGGCGTCTCCGTCGACCGGCTTCTCCTCGAAGGTTACTCGCTGCGGCCGCAGATGCTCGAAGCCTACCATCGCGTTGACGTCATCCTGAGTCCCTTTCCCTATCCCGGCGGGACCACGAGCGTCGAAGGGCTGTGGATGGGAATTCCTGCCGTTGTTCGGCGGGGGGACCGCTTTCTTTCGCACCTAGGCGAAAGCATCGCCCACAATGCGGGACTTTCGGAATGGATAGCGGACAGCGACGAGGAGTATGTGAGGAAAGCCGTTTCCTGCATCGATGACCTGACTCGTTTGGCCGAGCTGAGGTCATCGATGCGCGCCCGGGTTCTCGCCTCCCCTCTCTTCGACGCCCCACGCTTTGCCCGCCATCTCGAGACGGCGCTATGGGGGATGTGGGAGCGATGGGAAAATGACGCGTCAAATCCAACCTGAGCGGCCAGGATAGCGCGGGCCGGTTTTCCGGGCATGTCTTTTGAACGACTTCAGTTGCTTCAGCGAAGGGCAGCGTGGTAGGATGAGGCATGCGCCATGCTCTGCATCCCGAAAAAGTAGCAAACGGCGTTTATCTGGTCGGCAGCTCCGATTTGACCGACGAGAAGGACTGTTCCGTCTACCTTGTGGACGCGGGAGAGCTCATCCTCGTCGACAGCGGGGCCGGCGCGAATACGGCCCGGATCGTGATGAACATCGAGCTTCTCGGCCTCGATCCGGCCCGCCTTTCCACGCTCATCCTTACCCATTGCCACATCGACCACGTAGGAGGGGCGAGTTATCTGAAGGAACGGTTCGGGGTCAGGGTCATCATGCACGCCCTCGATGCCGCCGCTGTTGAGATGGCTGATCCGGTGAAAACGGGCGCTTCCTTGTATGGGTTGCATCTGGCGCCGGTATCCGTGGACGTGAAGCTCGAGGCGGCGAAAGAGACGCTGAGCTTCCGCGACGGATGGAGTCTCGTTTGCCTCCACACGCCCGGCCACACCCCCGGCTCTCTCTCCGTTTACGGAGACCGGGGCGAAGAGCGGGTGCTTTTCGGCCAAGACATCCATGGCCCCTTTCTTCCCCAATTCGGCGCGGACCTCGGCATCTGGCGGCGCTCCATGGAAACGCTGATCGACCTGGAGGCCGACATCCTGTGCGAAGGCCACTTCGGGGTCTATCGGACGAAAGAACGGGTCAGGGAGTATATCGAAGACTATCTGGAACAGTACCGCCCGTAATCAAGCGTTCCTCCTTTTCTCTTCTCTTTTTTTCTTTTGTTCGGCGTGTGGTCGGATGGACTGCGGCTTGGTTGAAATCGCGATCTCGGGCGCCCTCTTCGCCCCGTGCCCTCCGTCGTACATTCAGTACGCCTGCGGGCTACGAGGCTCAGATTGCATCCCGACCTCACGATTTCAACCAAGCCGCAGTCCGGGACGTCCGGGATCGAGTTCTACCATGATCGATCCCGGAATGTACCAGTTTGTCAGCGGGAGGCCGGCGATAGCGCCGCCGGCCTTCATCGGATGAGAGTCAGAGGGGTGCTCGGTTGTGGTTTCGCCGACGGGCGCGTTGAGCCCCGGCCGCCGCGCCTGCGAAGCTTGCAATAGGGGAACCGGAATCCCAGGAGCTTTTAGCGCCATAAGAAGGTCCCGTTCCTACCCGGTAGACGGAACATACAGGCATCGGGTAAGACCAACGGAACAATTTACCCATGATGGCCCACTTCCGGGATCGATCATGGTTGAACTCGATCCCGGATCGCCTAGCCCGGCGCCTCCCGCCGAAAGAAAAAGAAAGACGGGAGGACGTTGGCCGTCCTCCCGTGCCTAGTTGTTGATGAGCCAGCCGTCGAGACAGACGCCGCAGGCTTTGTCTATCTTGCGCGCGAAGGCCTCGGGGTATTGCTTCTTCCAGCCGTCCATCTCTTCGTCCGTTACCTTCTGCACCTCCACCAGGAAGCCCGAAACGGCCATGCCGGTGACGTGCTTCGAGGTGTTCGAATGAGGGGTGATCAGGTTGATGGCGCCGCCCCGGTCGATGGCCTTGGTATCGATGGGGTCGAAGCGCGAGCCGTGGTCCATGTAAGCGACGCCGGGAATGACCCGCTCGGTGACGTAGGCGCCGCCGAGGACAGTACCCCGGTCGTTGAAGATCTTGACGATGTCGCCGTGTTTGATGCCGCGCTCGGCAGCCGTGGATGCGTGCATCCAGATTGGCTCGTACTGATAGCCGTCTTTGCCGCGGACTTTCATGGCGCCAAGTTCGCGGTTCCAGACGATATCGTCGCACTGTGCGTGCATGCGCCATCTGCCGTGGTTTGACATGCAAAGCAGCGGATACTTGCCGGCCCGGTCGCCGCTCACCCGCTCGTCGTGCGATTCGCCCTGCTCTACCCACTTGGGATAGGGCGGGCGCTCGGGATCGTTCGGGAAATGCTCCAGAATGCCCGTGGCCGTGAATTCGAGTTTCCCCGTCGGCGTGGAGAGGGGATGTTTCTCCGGATCGTTGGCGAATTCGCTCAATCCGGGCGGGTGCTTCTGGATGTCGGGGTCGCAGGGGATGACGAAAATGCCTTCCTTTTCGAAGTGCTTCTCCGTGTCGAGGTGCGTCACGCCGCAGCCCTGCCAGAACAGATCAATGCACTTCTCGTCGGACATGTCGTTGCCGGTGAATTGCTGGTAGATCTCATCGCCGAGCTTTTCGCCGATCTTCTTGCAGACCCTCGCCACTGCTTCATAGTCGGAAACCGACTCTCCAACGGGCGGGCAGGCAGGAGTCTCCCGGTAGACCGAGGTGAAAATGCCGCCGTTCGTGTCGTCCGAGATGTCGCTCAGCTCATGCTTCGTTGCGACGGGCAGGATGATGTCGGCCAGGTAGCAGTCGTTCTCCAGCCACGGGTGTTGCACCACGAAGCATTCGATATCGGGGCTCTGCATGGCTTCGACGAAGCGGAAGCCGTCGTTCCAACAGGTGGTCATGCAGGGAGAGTCGGACCAGACCATGTGGATGCGCGAGCAGCCGTCGTCGGGGAACTTATGCTCCACCCACTGCTCGTGAGCGGGGCCGCAGAACGAGCGAAGGCCCCACCAGGTGATGGAATCGTTGAGGATGGCGTCGTGAATGCGGCACTTGGGTATCGACTGCGCCGGCGGCTCCTTCCATTCGAGCAGTTTGGCGATTTCCGGTATCGCCATCGCATCTGCCATGACCTCGAAGCCGCAGCGCTGGTATGCCTTCGGCGGGCGCACGATCTCGCCCCTGTTCGGGAAAATGGGGACGCCCTTGCCTTGGTAAGGCAGAGGGAATATGGCGGAATGACAGTTCCATTCGAGCATCTTGGCTTGGTGCCTGCCCGGTTTGCCCAGGCCCTGCATGCCCAACAGGATAGACTGGAGACGGGCCGGCTCCGTGCCGTAGGGACCTCGCAGGCCGGGTCCGCCGTTGCCGATGCAGATGCTCGTGACCTTGTTGGCCCAGTCCCTGGCCAGGGCTTTGATGGTCCATTCGGGAACGCCGCATTTTTCGGTAGCCCACGCCGGCGTTTTGGGCACGCCGTCTTCTTTGCCGAGCACGTAGTCGAAGAAGGGCTCTGCGCCGACGACGTGCGTTTTGACGTACTCCTTGTCGTACGTCCCTTCGCTGAGCCACGTGTACGCGATGGCAAGGTAGAGGGCGGCATCGGTATTGGGCTTCACCGGTATCCACTTGTCCCCGTGGACGGCGGCGCCGTAGTTGAGGGCGGGGTCCACGTAGACGCATTTGATTCCCAGCTCAGTGAGCCAGTAGCACAGGCGGCTTGCCATCATGCCGTCCACCCCGAGGGGCGTCGTCTCGGGGTCGCAGCCCCAGAAGAGCAACAGCTCGGAGTTCTTGGCAATATCGGGATAGAGGTTGCCCGAGGGCTGCATTTCGCCGACCGGCTCGCCGCCCCAGACGTTTTTGGAACCCCAGGAATAGCCTTCCCAACTGTCCATGTTGCGCATCTGTATGGTGTAGCCGCCGAGAAGGGAGAAAAGACGGTTGGCTGCGCCGTGGGAAGGCGCAATATGCTTGCCTTCGCCGTGCATGTCGGCTTCGGAGAGGACCGCAGACATGCCGTATTGCTCTTTGACCCGAAGCAACTCGTCAGCGATGAGCTGGGCCGCTTCGTCCCAGGAGATGCGGACATAGCCGCTCTTGCCGCGGTTCTGCGGATTTCTCTCGCCTTTAGGGTCCCAGTCGACCCTTTTGAGGGGGTAGGATACCCGGTTCTTCGAGTAGACGCGCCCTTTGTAGGCAAGAAAGAACGGCGAGGGCACCGTGTGCGTGGGGGCAGAGAACGTCTTTCCCCGCGCCTCGATCTTCCACGGGTTCAGCGCCTCCAGGTTGCGACCGTCCTCGTCGTAATGATAGGGCCGTATGCGGGTGATCTTTTTGCCGTCCGAATAGACGGCAACGGGCGGCCCGCTCAAAGGCCCCATGAGGCTGGCGGACTTCAGGGTGCGTTTTCCATCCTTCAAATCGATAGGCTTGCGATCCATCTCGTCTCCTCCAATTGCCATAGAGCGAAGTTGTAGGCTCTTCGCCCCGGCTATTTAAGATCAACATTTATGGGTCTTCCTTCGTTTTTGTCATGTTTAGCAGGGTTTCTCTTACTGGATGCTCAACCTATTCTGACACCCTGCCCCGGTGAAGGTCAACAGAATTCTCGTTCTTTGTTTTCTTCTGAAGGTCTTCTTAGCGGGCTAGGGGAGCACATTCTGTGGGCCTGCCCGAGCATGCGCGGATCTTTGCATTTTTTTCTTCCCTTTGGTATTTTCATGAAATAGAGTGAATCAGCGGGCGGAAAGACGGCGCGCCGCAACAAACAGATTGACGACGGACGTCATTGGCGGCTAAAGTAAACAAGATCGAGGGAGAGAGGGGCTAAGGTGAGAGAGGACGGTTTGTTTGCCAGCGAGATCATGAAGGAGTTTGCCGGTCTTACCGGTCTTGCGCCGGGAAGCGGCGCGCCTCAACGATACCTGTGGACTGACGCTTTCGCCGCCTGTAACTTCCTGGGCCTTTACGAGGAAAGCGGCGATGAGAAGTGCAAGGAACTGGCGCTGCAGCTCGTCTCCCAGGTGCATGAGACGCTCGGACGCTACCGAAAGGGCGAGACGAGAACCGGCTGGATCAGCGGGCTCGAGGAAGCGGAAGCCAGGCTTCATCCGACGGCGGGGGGCCTAAGGATAGGCAAACAGTTGAGGGAGCGAAAAGCCACCGAGCCCCTCGACGAGCGCATAGAATGGGACAGGGACGGCCAGTATTTTCATTACCTGACAAAATGGATGCACGCCCTGAACCGCGTCGCGCGGGCAACCGGAGAGCTGGCCTACAACCGCTGGGCCGTGGAACTGGCGCGTGCTATCCACGCTCGGTTCGTCTACGAGCCGGGCGGCGGCAGGGAGAAGCGGATGTACTGGAAGATGAGCACGGACCTTTCTTACCCCCTGGTCCGTTCCATGGGCCTCCATGACCCTCTCGACGGTTTGATCACCTATGCGCAATTGGCCGCCACGGCGGCGAAAAACCCGGAAGGGCAGAGGGGTCTGGAAACGGAAATCGCCGATATGGCGGCCATGTGCAAAGGGAGGAGCTGGATAACCGACGATCCTCTCGGCATAGGCGGGCTGCTGTCCGACGCCTATCGCGCGGCCCAGTTGACGGCGTCGGGGGACTTGTCGCAACCCGGCCTGCTTGCCGGCATGCTGGAAGGTTCTTTCATCGGTCTCGAGGCGCTTGACCGGGGTTTGTTGAAATTGCCGGCCGACGATCGCCTGGCCTTCCGCGAATTGGGTTTATCCATCGGACTGCATGCGCTCAGCCGGCTGTCGGACGTGGTCGCGAGGAACCCGGGCTTGTTTCAGGGGGAAGACGACGTAGAGGTCCGCATTGCGGCGCTGCGGCCGTACGAGGCGCTGGCGGAGACGATCGAGGGGTTTTGGGTTGAGCCTGAGCATCGGCAGGGAGAGGGGTGGGGGGCCCATCGAGATATCAACATGGTAATGCTCGCCACGAGCGTCTTCCCCGACGGCTTTCTCAGGCTGTAGCTCTCTCGTTTCTTTTTTCTTTCTCGGGGGCGGGAGGCGTTGGGCGTTCGTTGCCATGATGACCCGGCCTATCCGGCGTTATTCCCTCCCGTCGCTCTTCTTCAGCATCCTCCGGACGGCCCGCGCCATCTCCTGCTTCACGACGGGCTTCATGATGAATTCGCCAATGCCCGCCGCCTTTACTTTTTCCGGAGAGACGGACTCGCTGTAGCCCGTAATCAAGAGGACGGGCAGGTCCTTTCTCACCCCTCGCATGTTTTCGGCTAGGCTCATGCCGGTGAGATCGGGCATGGTCTGGTCCGTGACGACAAGGTCGAAGGCATCCGGTTCTCCCCTGAAGATGTCCCACGCCTCGGTTCCGCTCTGCGCGGTCGTCACCTGGTACCCCAAACGCGCGAGCATGAGCGACATCGTGTCGAGGAGTACGGGCTCGTCGTCAACGAGGAGTATGCGCTCCCTCCCGCCGGGCGTCTCAACCATGTCTTCCCGCTCCTCCACGACCCGTTCGACGGCACGGGGCAGGAAGACATGGAACGTCGTTCCCTTGCCCGGCTTGCTTTTCACAGTGATTGCGCCGTCGTGGTCCTTGACCGCGCCATAAACGACGGCGAGGCCCATCCCCGTTCCCTTGCCCGGCTCTTTGGTGGTGAAGAAGGGTTCGAAGATCCTCTCCTGCACGTCCCGCGTCATGCCGGCGCCCGTGTCCTTGACGCTCAGTCTCAAATACGCGCCGGGCTTGACGTCCGCGTTCGGCAACCGGTCGGCCGCGGTGAACCTCGCGCCGGAGAGACTGATCGATAGATTCCCGCCCTTCTCCTGCATCGCGTCTGCCGCGTTTGTAGCCAGGTTCATCAGCACCTGCTGGATCTGGGAAGGGTTGCCGATAACGGTGTCCCACTCGGTGTGCACGTCCAGGCGCATGTGTACGGTGCTCGGCAGGCTGCAGCGGAGCAGCCTGTAGGTCTCCTCGAGGAGGGGCGTCAACCGGAGCGGCTTACGTCCCGCTTCTGCTTTCCTGCTAAAGGCGAGAATCTGCTTGACCAGGTCCGCAGCCCGTTTGGAGGCGCTGACTATCTGCTCGACGTTTCTTCTCGTGCCGGGGGCATTGTCGAGCCCGTCAAGAGCCAATTCGGCGTTGCCGACGATCACGGCAAGCATGTTATTGAAGTCGTGGGCTATCCCGCCCGCAAGGGTGCCGATAGCCTCCATTTTCTGAGACTGATGGAGCTGCTCCTCCAGATAAGCCTTCTCCTGTCCCGCCCGGACCTCCGCGGTAATGTCCTGTACGGCCAGCACCATGCCCACGGTTCTCTTCCCGGCGTCGACAATAGGGTTCGCCGAAATTCTTCTGTAGAAGAACTCGCCGCCCTTTCTGTTGCGGACCCTGCACTTCAGCGAGCAGATGGGCGTGCCCGAGAGCACGTCGGTGAATGGTTCGACGCCAAGAGTTTTCCCGTTGGCTGTGGCTATCTCCAGCCCCGACAAGAGGAGGGCTCCGTCCGGCTCGTCCGGATCGAGCCCGACCTCCATCGTTTGTTCCTTCGCGACGGGGTTGGCAAGCATGACCTTGTAGTCCCTATCGAGAAGCCACACGCCTTCCGTCATACTGTCGAGGAGCGTCATCAGCCGGTCTCTCTCGCTTTCCGCTATGAGTGCCTGCCTGCGCAGCTCTTTCGTTCGCTCCCCGACCCGTCTCTCCAGCTCTTGGCGTGCGCTCCTTTGCACGTCCTGCTCCTGCTTGGGCCCGGTGATGTCCTCCACGGATGAGAGGATGCCCCCCACATCCCCCGCGGCTCTTCTCCAGGGGTACATTTCACATCTGATCCAGCCGGCCCTTCCGTCGGGCCAGGTGAACGGGCTCTCTTCCAGTCGCACCACCTCCCCCGACAGGCCGCGGCTGTCGGCCTCCCTGTACAGTTCCGGCAATCCGGGCAACACCTCATAGTGATTCAAACCGCGGATGTCCCGTCCCTCGATACCCAGGTCGGAAAGCCACCTGTTGCTGGCGGCAATATACCGCATCTCTCTATCGAACATGGCAATGGCAGCCGGCGCGTGCTCGACGAAGAGGGCGAGCTGTTCCTCCTGTTCGCGCAAGGAACGCATGAGCGCATCGCGCTCGGCCAGCGACCGGGCAATCTTCAGGTTGCTGTGGCCTGCTTCCGAGAGCATCCGGGCGAGCTTCACGAAAAATGACATGGCCGCGTTGACGGATTCCCTGCCGAGCCGGGGGACGGCTTCGAGGGCGGCCATATACGCTTTTTCATCGAAACCATGTTGCTTTGCCTGGGCGCGGAAGAGGTCGTAGTCGAGCGGTTCGCCCTCGAAGAAGAACTGGCCCGAAAAGATGTTGCCCATGCGTTTGCCGTCCACGATGATGGGTGTCGCGACGTCCCACATGTTGTTCCCGCACTTGTAGAAGCGAAACTCACCGGCGCGAATGCCCTCGGTGAGCGCGGTGTCGCTCTCGAAGCATCGCCTCCGGGTCTCCGGGTGGACGCGGTGAAAGAGGGTGCAGATGTCCTGCCATCCGACGCCGACGAGCACCTTTCCTCTCACGTCGGTGATGCTCATGGGAACACGGGCGAGTGCGTAGAAGTCGTTCATGAGCGATTGGGTCGCCGCCACATCGATGATGTCGGCCAGCTCCGGGTCTTGCACGTTATGCTCGCGGGATGGCATACCCTTATGTGTCATCTCGACGTCCTCCCTTGCGCTAGAGCCTTTTAGCTCAGGCGCTCATGCATGACTTCCCGGACGGCGTTGGCGAGGCGGATACGCGACCATCGTCATCGCACGCTCCGGCTCTGTTCGGGGGACCGACTTTGATAAAGGGAACGGGTCCCGCATACTCCATGTCAAATTGTAGGAATAGTTAACTCGAATATGAACGCATAGTGTAGCAGACTGCCTCCGGACAGTAAAGAGGCGCAGAGGCGCCGGGGCGCCACCGCATCTTTCCTTCAACTTCTTCCTTCTGAACCTCCTCGCCTTCTTCATGCATCAGATTTTCGAGCTGACTTATGTCGTCTATCAGCAGCTCCGGACGAAGTTCGGGAGCAAGAGAAACCTCTGGGACCATCTCAGGGCGACCTTCCACATTCTCTCGTTCCCCGACATCGACAGTTATTTTAAAAGGATGCTCGATCCCCGCGAGTTCACCTGAAAAGGGAGACTTGCGAAGACCCCCCTCCATGCCGACGGCGCCAGAGGACATCGGAAGAAGCGCGCCCTTAAGCCGCCCTTATTTGCCGCCCTTTTGAAAACGAACCTGTCAAAGCTCTTCGCAAGAAAGCCCGCAGGGATGGATCAGCGGGCAGGAAACGGCAACTCCGCGCGCATTTAACGTCTGAGCGCATAAAAAGCAGTTCGCCGGGAATTCTGGGCAAGGCATGAGAAGATTGCACTTGCGCGCGCTGTGGGCTATAATGGAATGCGTTTGGAAGGTGTAAACGCAGGATACGCAGATAAGCCGGAATCGATTGCGCGGCGAATCGAATTGCACAAAAACATCCCACGATGCCGAAACATCGCCATGTCGCTTCCCAATAGTTGATTCAATGACCGATTTCAAAGAAACGCTTGCCCCGATTAGCCGGGACAGTCTGAAAGACCGAATCGTCTCCCAGATCAAGACCCTCATGTTTTCGAAGAAGATCCGGGTGGGGCAAAAGCTGCCTTCGGAGCGCGTGCTTTCCGGCCAGTTTAAGGTGAGCAGAGTGATTGTGAGAGAAGCGCTGAAGTCCCTGGAGCAGTCAGGGCTGGTGGAGATACGCACCGGAGCGGCGGGGGGCGCCTTCGTGGTTTCCGATCTCCACATCCCTTTCTTTTATGCGGTATATGACCTTATGAGGGCAGGCAAGCTCACCACTCCCCATTTCTGGGAATTCGGAGAAGCGATAGAAGGCGTGGGCGCCCGGATGGCGACCCGAAACGTCTCCGATCAGGATGTGGAGCGGTTACGGGCCCTCAATGAGAGATTAATGGAGAGCAGGAAAAATCCGGAGGCGACGTGTCAAGCCGTCAGGGATTTTCATCTGGTGGTGGCGGAGGCGTCGGGTAATCCGCTCATCACCCTGACGATGCAGTCGCTTTTCAAGATGCACGACATTATCTCTTCGAAGAGGCGCTATCCCGTGAAGCTCCTCAAAGAAGTCCACCGGCGTCACGAGGAGATCATAGACGCGCTCGAAAGACGCGAGGCCGACCGCTGCGAGCAGTTGATGAAAGAAGCTCATGAAAAGGACTTTGTGCTCCGTTAAGCCGGCCCCATGGTCGCGCGCTTCCATTTCCGTTTTTCCCTCTGTCCTTCACGACAGCGCTTTCAGGTTTTCCTTCTGAAGCTTGTTGTGAAGATTATAGTTTTCAGCATAAGTCGGCGCATTGGGCGACAAAAGACAATAGTCCAAGGGCAGACTGCCCGTTTTGACCACTCCGTTCTCCAGTTGGATCGTAACCAACCTATTCCACTCCTTGAGTTGCTCAGGATAGTCTATTCTCTTGAATAGCAACTTAACGCTGCTTGCCCTTCGCGCCAAAGAAGCATGAATAACCATTTCTCCCACGGTAATGTGCGTGAGACATTCGAGAGCGCGCACTAACTCGTGCGGGTTCCTCGCGCAAAGCATGGATGCCTCGCTCTCCCTGATGCTATTCAACCACCAGAGCCCTTTGTTGAGTACTTCCTCGCTTCTGTATTCCCCGCAGTAGTCCTGCATGATTCTGCACAGACCCGCTTTCAGCTCCTTCCAGCCTATTCCATCCTTTCGGTTAACCGGTGCATAGACGCGCGTCTTCTCCTTCTCCACCTGTTCCCTGTCGATAACAGGCGCCCCGGCGCTCCGCGCATACTCGGCTGCGTTTCGGCCTGCATATCTCCCCGTCGCTGAAGCGCCGGAACAGCCTCCTCGTCCTCCTAGGTAACCTGCCGCATAGAGGCCTTCAATGTTGCTCCGGAGATCCCAATCCGTTACCATGGCGCCGGGGGCAAATGAGTTTTCTCGCCACTGGCGCGTGCCGATCGATTGCCACCACGGCTGAAACACATACGCGTCCGGAGGCATAACGCTTACCTGGAGCATGTCCTTGTCCGGGTCAAAGCCGGCAGCCAGGTAATTCTGATACACGGGGACGTGCGTCTTGCCTTCATTGCCGATCATGAGGCCAAATAGGGCTTTTCGCTCGAGCTCCGGCATACCTGGCAGATCGGCATAAAGAGGAAGAACGAACTCACCTTTTCTTATACGTTCAGGGAGATCCGGAATAATTCTGGGACAGCCGACTTTGTAGGTGAGATTGTTGCCCATGAAGAATTTCTGTCCGGTCGCGGGGCGGTATCTTTCCGACACCGTCTCCAGGATCTTTCCATCTCTATTCACCCATGGAACTGCCTTGCCATTGTCATCGACGAGCGAGCAGGCAAAATACGTGTTGTGGGCGGCGCCGGTTCCATAGGCCGGATAGGTAAAACCGCCAGTCCCCGCATGAAGCTCGCTTCTCTCCATCATCGTGAAGATTGCACCCGCGTTCCAGCCCATCGCATAGCCGTCTCCCACATTGTTCGGATCCATGAATCTCGCTGCCGATCCTGTCAATTCCGTAGAGAATATCCAGAGTCCCTGCGGCTGCCCGCAACAAAGCACCGTCGCCTTTGCCTTGAAGACGTAAAACTCGCCGGTGCGCGCATGTACCCCGGTTGCCCCAACGACTCTGCCTCCCTGCCTGCCTCCTTCCGTGAGGAGGCTGGTGGTCATTATGCGATCCTCGATTCTTATTCCAAGGCGCTTGAGTTCCTTATACAGGATAGGCTTCAGGTTCTTTCCACCCCTGAGTCTGATGTCGCACTTGCTTTCATAATCGTACGCAAACATGATCTTCGTTCGTTCATCCCTGAACTCGGCGCCCGCAAATTCGTCGTCGACGTCCCTGAACTCCAGACCCATCGCCTGTACATCGAGAAGGGCGCCGTAGCTTTCCTTGGCTTCGATATAGTAGGAATGAGCCATGATGTACTCTCCCTCTTCGCCCGGTACGTCGCCTTTGGTTTGCGCTTCCGTGAGCTCTTCAGGGCTGACCTTCGAGCATGGATTGGTACACGCTTTGAGCCAGTGGTCAATGCCTGCCCCCGCAGAACCGCTTCTTATTACCGGTCCTTTGTCCACCACGACAACGCTTGCGCCCTGTTTAGCGGCATTTATCGCCGCATGGCAGCCAGCCATGCCGCCGCCGATAATCAGCACGTCAGCCTCTACTTCGTTTTCCTTGCCATACTGCACGGGATACGGCCATTCCCTTTTCCGGCCGTGTCCGGTTTCAGACCTTTCCGGCGCCATATCAAAAATCCGGGGGTTCCCGATCCCAACTCGAAAGTACTCGCCGGTCAGCTTACGTTTCCAGGCCATGCGCTGATTGAGCGGATGTTCCAACCGGTTGGCTTTCCTGAGGCAATGCTCCACGCAGCAGCCGCAATACCAGCATTCATCGGGATACACGACAATAGGCGGTTTGCCTTTTTCGGGATGAGGCATCAGCACGCCCATTCTGCAAACTTCCACGCACGAGTTGCACCCGTTGCAAAGGTTGGAATCAAAGAGCACCGGCCGATTCGGCGTGGCCGGGTTTGG
The DNA here is from genome assembly GCA_963816715.1 of uncultured delta proteobacterium. Classification (GTDB taxonomy): domain Bacteria; phylum Desulfobacterota; class Syntrophorhabdia; order Syntrophorhabdales; family WCHB1-27; genus BOG-1155. Next base: position 39,178 of record CAWFMJ010000027.1, on the reverse strand, counting down.
CACTAAATGAGCCTCGTTCTTCATCAGGTTTCCCTCCTTCTCATTCTGTCAAAACTATTCTTGCTTTCGGAACAAAATCCTTGCGGTTCCTTCTCGATGTGCGTGTGCCGACAACGTCAGGCGCACATTACGATCAAAAATAGGCGCCCGCGGCGGCAATCCGGTTACATGCCGAGATGAATGCGGCCGGGACGATCCATCCGGGAGCAACACGGCGTCCTTTCAAGCCTTCACATCGAGGGCGATCTCGGGCTTCTTCTTTGCGACTGCAGTGAACGCCCGTCCTCCGAGGATCAGGGCAACCATCGCGGCCACGAGGCACGCCGCGGCGTTCGTCGTGCATATCCAGCCGGCGCTCCAGTTGCGGCTCAGAAGAATGCCTCCCACTGCCGGCGCCGCCATGGCGCCGATTTTTGCGATCGCGTAAGCCCAACCGGTCCCCGTGCCCCTCATGGAGGGCGGATAGGAAGTGGTGACCAGTGCCAAAAAGCCCGTATGGCTGCCGTTCAGGAAGATGCCGCACAAAATGGCAGTCGTGACGACGACCAGAAAAGAACAGGAGGCGCACATTCCGAAAGCCGAGAGGCATAGGAATCCCACAACGTACCCGATGGCAAGGACTCTGTACTGGTTGACCCTGTCCATCAAACGGCCGACGAACAGGGCAGACGCAATAGCGCCGAAGCCTACGGCCGTACTCTCGAAGAGGTATTGCTGTACGGAAGCGGCGCCGGCCATCTTGAGCAGCATGGGCGCCCACGACGTCATAACCCAGAGCGTGTAGAGGCTTGCGGTGAGGCCTATCCACAACAGCACGGTAGTGAAGGCGCGCCCTTCCGTAAAGAGGGACTTAACGGGAACGCTCGGAAGCTTCTTCTCCGACGAGACCAGCTCTATCCCCGGGTCATTTGCCAATTGCGGCGCGATCCTTCCGACGATCTTGCGAATACGTTTCTCGGCTTTGCCCTGCCGAACCAGGAAGTCGAGCGACTCGGGGAGAGCCAGCCCGACCAGAATGGCGATGGCCACGGGTATGACGCCTCCCAGAACAAAAACCGACTGCCAGCCCAAATGGGGAATGAACCACATGCTGGCAAACCCGCACAACACGCCGCCGCCGGGCATGCCCGCGTACATTGTCGTGACGAAAGTGGACCTGGAACGTGCCGGTGCGTATTCGCTGCCGAAGGCAAGAGCGTTCGGGACGGCCCCGCCCAATCCGAGTCCGGCCAGGAAGCGGTAGAGCGCTAACTGTTCCACGCTGGTGATAGATGCCGTCATCCAGGTAAATATGCCGAAAATAAGGGCGGAGATCGCCAACATCCACTTCCGTCCGAAACGGTCTGCAAGCGTACCCAGGACGATGGCGCCGATCAGGGGTCCGAACTGGCCGGCCGACATGGCTATGCCAAGAGCGCTCGGCTTCGCGTGCAGGTACTCCGCCATCTTGGGCGCCGCCAACGCGATGGTGCTGATATCGAAACCATCAAGAAACGTGACAAGAAAGCACATGCTGCATACCAAAAACTGGTACAATGTGAATCCGCTCGTGTCAAAGACTTCGGCTACGCTGACTTTCCTGTTCATCACCACGGTCCCTCCTCAAAATGGGTGAATAGGGGCTCATCCGCCGTTGCTGACGACGTAATGGACTAACCATTGGTCCACTATAGGCCATTCGTTTTTTGTTTGTCAAGAACAAACAGAAAAGAAATCGGAGGAAGAGCCGGTTCGGAAAAACTGGACAGGGGCGACGTCAGGGACGTCCCCGACCGGTGCATCCATAGATGGATTTGTCCGGCAGGCATCAATGTGCACTATGGGAACTGGCTGTTTCACGCGGAATCTCATTTTGTACTTGGGCAATTGCACTGCGTCGAACGCGATTGCCGTCATCTCTCCGCTCTCCCGAAATACTTAAACTGTGAAGCCATGGTCGGGTCAAGCACATTATTGCGTCGCCGACTCCGGCAACGCTTTTATGTTCGAAGCCTCAAAGCCAAGGAGAAACTATGCGAGCTGCCGCCGCAGTCGCGACAGGTTTGGTCGGGCGAAATCCGGTGCAGGCGCTCTTGTGGACTATTGCAGCGCAACTGCCTGTGTTCGGGTCTTCTTGCCGTACAGTCGGTACATTGTCAGCACCGCGCCAATCGTGCACATAACGCCTGCTGCGATGTATACCGCCTTCATCCCGTAGGTGAAGGCATCGTCCATCCCCGGCGCATAGTTGGTAACGCGGACGCCCAGCTTGCCGCTCATGCGGTTGTACAGGAGCATTGCCGACGCCGACACTCCAAAGACCATGCCCAGGGTCCGCACGAGCACATTTATGCTGCCCGCGACGCCGAGCATGTCTCTGGGGACGAGAGACATAACCAGCGAATTGTTGGGGGACTGGAATATGCCGTTCCCGACCGCCATGATCCCCACAAAGCAGATCAGCAGGGATACGGAGGAGTGCTTGTCAAGCGTCGACATGAGAAATAGCCCCACGCTCGTCAGCATGAGACCGAGAAACGTGAGAAATTCGGAACCCATTCTGTCGGACAGGTAGCCGCCGAGAGGGGAGACGACGGACAGGACTACCGGAGACGCCATCATGACGAGACCCGTTAAAGCCGGAGACAATCTCAGCGTATCTTCGAGGTAGAAAGGCTGGACGAGCATCGTCGCGCTCATGGAAACAAAAGATATGAAGGAGCAGAAGATGCTCAGCGAATACAGCGAATTTTTAAATATGTCGAGCTGCAAAAGAGGCGTCGCGCATCTTTTCTCTACCCGCACGAAGATTGCGATGAGGATTGCCGCCGTCGCGAAACCGGCGATTACGAGCGGGTTGACGAGTCCACGGTCTTCTTCGGACATCAACGATCCAAAGAGCGACACTACGGCTAACGAAAGCAAAAGCGCTCCCTTGACATCCATTTTTTCGCGACCGGCCCGATCGCTTTTGGGGAGGGTCTTCACGCCCATCGCATAAGCGGCAACTCCGATCGGGACGTTCATGAAGAAAATGAATTTCCAGCTCAGAATGCTCACGATAAGGCCCCCGAGCGGCGGCCCCACGAGCGCGCCCAGCGCCACGGCGCAGATGGAAATGCCGAGAGCCCGGCCTCTCTCGTGTGCGGGGAACACCTGGGTGACGATGCCTTGGGTTGTCGCCATAGCCGCCCCGCCTCCCAGAGCCTGCACGACCCTGGCGGCTATCAGAGAACCGAAGGAGTCCGATATCCCGCACAAAAGAGAGCCGAGAGCAAACACGAGCACCCCGTAGCTGAAGACCGCCGACTTCCCCCTTATGTCCGCCAGTCTGCCGAATATCAGCACGGTTGCTGCGATGGCGATCAAATACGAGGTGATCACCCAGGAGATAGCCTCGGAAGACACTGACAGTTTTTGCGTCATCACCGGGAGAGCCACGTTCACCACGCTGGCATCCAGAGGAACCATGAATGCGACGAACGAGACGTTGATCAGGATGAGCCATCTGTTTCTATTTACTTTTTCGGCGTCCACGGTCTTATCCATACTTCTACCAATATTTGTCCTTAAAGCTTAACTTCCATCAGCAGCTAGAAGTTCATAGAAACGAAAAAGTTTGCGAAACCAATGACTACAAATTCCTCAGTCCATAATCCGGGTTTATTCATCGACGTTTCCACAGTTTTTCATATTACCTCGAATCGCGACTAACAGCCGTAATAAGTTCCTTTGTTCATCCTCAGAAACGCCGCCCAGGAGAAAAAGCTCTATGTCGTCAAGGGCGTTGCGGCATGCTGTGCACACTTCTTTTCCTGCGCCAGTCAACCGGATTCTTTTTTCCCGTTTATCTCTCCCGCTGGTTGTTTCGACAAGCCGGTTCTCTTCCAGGCGATTAATCGTCCTTGTTACAAAAGGCTTTTCTATAGAAAAATGGCGAGAAATAGCGACCAAGGTGCACGTTCCGGACTCTTCGATAAAATCAATGACTTTCCATTGGGACAGGGTAAGATCAAAACCACGAAGAACTTTGTCAAGGCTGCTCGCAACCGGTCTGTCCATGAGGACAAACTGGCGAAATATCTCTCTGGAAATCATCATCTCCTCATATATAGTTACCCGAGGTAACTATATATGATCTTAGATCGAATAGCAAGAGGAGGAGGTACTGGACGCCGTCTTTTTCGAACTTCGGGCGGGCGACAACGGAAACTGCCTTACGGACGAATTCGGAGGGCTGCAGCATGAGAGAACCCTTCGCGTCCGGTATTGGCGTCGGATGCCGCCGCTTCCGGGCACACAGGAAAGCGAAGGGATAGGTTGCAATACCTCGAAGATTCTTCCTCAATCGACCATATACGTCTTGCCTTGCAGATGCTTCTTGAGAAATTCGTCGACATGAGGCATCTTATCGCAGAGGTCGAGAATGATTGCAGCGAATGAATCCATGCGGAAAGCGAGGCGGCAGGTTGAGGGCTCCTTACGGGCAGGTCGACGGTAGGAAAGGAAAAGGATGAAGAGATGGGTTATGTCTGCGCGATCAAAGTCGATAATTTATGCAAGAGCACTGAGGTCAATGAATGAGCAGGAACAGACGATTCATACCGGAGACGATTCGCGGGTCTGCTACCGCACAAGGGCTGATCTGCACGCAGTCTGGAGAGTTTCGCTACACCATTAGGCTGTCGGATTGCGACCGCATACGCTGCCTCTTGGACGGACTCGAAATCAAGCCTTCGAACGCAGAGCGTTTCGCGATTCGGCCGATCCATGCATGGCATCTCCAGAAGACTTTGATGTACCTCGAGGGAGGCCTGCTGGTAATCGAGAGCGGCGGGGGCGACGAGAAAAGGATAGTGCTGAGGACCGCGACACCGAGGATGGCAGGCACAAAAATAGCCTTTTTTGAGATAGTGGTCGATCCCGCCGCTGGCATCACTGTCAGCCAGGTGCTCTACGACCGCGTCACCGGTGTGCGTGGGAAGGGGCCTGCAGCCATGCCGAGGGAAGTCCTCGAACGGCTCGCAAACGACCTGTCGGACCTACTCTAATAGAACGACCGGCTCTCTGCCCTCTTGCTTTAGCGGGGAAGGAATCGAGCGATCGCGGGGATCATCGAGAAGGGCGGCGTGAAAAGAAAGACTTTTTAACGTTGGTGGTATAACAATATACCACCAGAAAGAACACAAGAAGCAAAGAAGATATCCTGTACATAAAGGCGTAACTCGTCCAGGAGGCGATGAGGCCCATCAGCACCGTCCCAATCGTGTAGCCGAGATCGTACGACGACAAGAAGGTTCCACTCGCGGCTCCCTTACGGTCGGCAGGGGCGCGATTAATCGCCCAAGCCTGCAGCGACGGCTGAACAGTGCCAAACCCCGAACCGTAGAACAAAGAAGCGACAAACAACGAAACGCCGGTGTGGGCGTAGGACATCAGAATGAGTCCGGCCATCAAGCAAGAAGCGCCGGGCAAAATCACCGCGGCATGGCCCTTGCGGTCAAACAATTTGCCTGCAAATGGCCTGCTAATGACAACCATTGCAAGGTGCCCGGCGAAAAATACCCAGACATTTGGTATTCTGCTTTCCGCACCGAACAACATAATGAACGCCATTATCCCGCTAAAAGCGATAGAATGCAAAAAACAGAGAAATGTAGGCAACAAGGCGGTTTTTTCAAACACCGTGGACCACGAAGGCTCCTTGCTCGCTAAGAGCTCCTTTTTTTGTAACACGGGCGAAATCTTGACTCTTTGACACAGCAACAGACCGACCGAGAAAAACCCCGTAGAAGCAAGAAGGGCCAGGCGAAAACCTGAATAATTCATCAGCCAGATTCCCAAAATGATGGAAAAAGAAGTTGCCAGGGCAGTTGACAGGGCATAATATCCGATTCCTTCTCCACGTCTGTCGGCAGGAACGATATCTGCCGTTATGGTGGCTAGAGCGGTTCCCGCCACACCCCACCCGGCGCCATGAATAAGACGCAAGGCAAGAATGGCAGGAATATTGAAAGTAAAGAAAAATGCTCCGTTAATGAAAACAAGTACGCCCATCCCAGCGATAAGAAACGGTTTCCTGCCAATGCTGTCCATCGCGCTTCCGGAAACCGAGCGTACAATCAGCGCGCAAGCGGTTGCCAGGCTGTAAACCAGGCTGGCGCTCAAATTGCTGCCACCGAGTTGTTTTATGTAGGCGGTAAAAGTTGGTACGAGCATCTGAAAACCAACGTAAATACAAAAGTTTCCCAGTAAAAGCAAAACATAATTTCCGGACCAAAACCTGGTTTTGACAACAGGTTGAACTTCGGTTTGAGTTGCGGATTGAACAGTCAACGGGTCGGCCCTCATATCAAGCCCTTATATCGTTTAAGCTACTTGTGGCTCACGCGTTTATGGTTGGTCTGCGTCGAAAATCAAATTCTCATGTTTTGACGTAAATCAAATTAATAAAAAGTGCCGGCAATATTCCCGTAGCAGCAGCAGAATGTGCGTACCTATTCATATGCGCTGCGTGTGCGGCAACTCATACAAATGCGCCTTCCGCAATGTGGTGATCAAGATTGCCAATCTCATCAGTGGCGCCAAGTGCTTCGGCAACGGTACTTGCGCAGTTGCTCCCCCGAAATTCTATTCGTTGGGCAGAGAGAAGGGAAACAACATTTCTTTGTTTCGGTCACAACAAACTCGAGGAGTTTTCCGGCCTCTATCCAGCAGCAGTGTCTTTCTGCCCCCGTGAGAAAGATTCTGAATATACTGGGGAAAACATGGGGGCGTCGGTCGGACGCACAGAATGGCTGCCAGGACTGGCCCACGAAAAGAAACCCTAAAAGGAAAGAAGAAGAGAACAAGAAGACTGCCGGCTTGACAAGAACGTCGGCTTGCCATTCAATTTAGCGTGCAATAGTAAAAAAAGGGAAGGCGGGTAGGAATGGTGGAAGAGAGATACGTGATACGGATCGCGCAGAGTCTTGGCGTTCGGGTGAATCAGGTGGTTGCGACTGCGGCGTTGCTTGATGAAGGGGCGACGGTGCCTTTTATTGCGCGGTACCGGAAGGAGGCCACGGGCGGGCTTGATGAAGTGGCGGTTACGGCTATCCGTGACAGTCTGGAGAATCAACGGCAGCTCGACAAGCGGCGAGAGAGCATCCTCAAGTCGCTTCAGGAAAGCGGAAAGCTGACGGCCGAGCTTCAAGCGAAAGTTGCCGCAGCAGAGACGCTCTCGGTCCTGGAAGACGTCTACCTGCCTTACCGGCCAAAACGACGCACCCGCGCCCTGATAGCGAAAGAAAAGGGTCTCGAGCCCCTTGCCGCGAAGCTCTTTTCCCAGACGGCATTCGACCTCTTTCGTGAGGCAGGCGCTTTTGTCGCTGCCGAGAAGGGCGTTGCCTCGGCCGACGAGGCCCTTGCGGGCGCCAGGGATATTATTGCGGAATGGATCGCCGAGGACGAGAAGGCGCGGACCCGGATCAGGTCGCTGTTCGCCTCAAAGGGGATATTGAGATCGAAGGCGGCAGCGGGAAAAGCGGAGGAAGGCGAGAAGTTCAGGGACTACTTCGAATGGGAGGAACAAGCGGCGTCGGCGCCTTCCCATCGGGTTTTGGCTTTGCTTCGGGGAGAGAAGGAAGGCATGCTCGTGGTGCACCTGTTGCCGCCCGAGGCGGACGCCCTCGTCCTGCTCGAATCGATTTTCCTCAAAGGAAACTGCGAGGCCTCGGAGCAGGTGAAAACTGCCCTTCACGATGCCTACCGGAGGCTCCTCGCGCCTTCCATGGAAACCGAGATGGTGCAGGAAACGAAGAGAAGGGCCGACGAGGAAGCGATCAGATTATTCAATGAGAACCTGCGCCACCTCCTTCTGGCGCCGCCCCTCGGTCAGAAGAGGGTGTTGGCGATCGATCCGGGTTTCAGAACGGGATGCAAGATAGTTTGCCTCGACGCACAGGGAAAGCTCCTCCATACGGAAACCATCTTTCCCCACACCTCTGCAAACGACGCGGCAGCGGGAGAGACAATCGCGAAGCTCTGCAAGCAATTCGAGATAGAGGCCATTGCCATCGGCAACGGAACGGCGGGCAGGGAAACGGAAAGCTTCATCAAGAGGCTGGGCCTGCCGAAAGAGATTATTGTGGTTATGGTAAATGAAAGCGGCGCCTCCATCTACTCTGCGTCGGAAGCCGCAAGGGAGGAGTTTCCCGACAAGGACCTGACCGTCCGGGGGGCGGTATCGATAGGGAGGCGTCTTGTCGACCCTCTCGCGGAACTGGTGAAGATCGATCCGAAATCCATAGGGGTGGGACAGTACCAGCATGATGTGGACCAAAAGATGCTGAAGCGAAGTCTCGACGACGCGGTGGAAAGTTGCGTCAACTCCGTGGGCGTTGAGGCGAACACGGCCAGCAAGCAGCTTCTCTCCTACGTCTCGGGCCTTGGGCCTCAGCTTGCCCAAAATATCGTTGCTTACCGGGACGAGCAAGGACCGTTTAAAACAAGGGCGAACCTGAAGAAGGTGCCAAAGCTGGGCCCCAAGGCTTTTGAACAGGCGGCCGGTTTTCTGCGGATCGCGCGGGGCGAGCAGCCCCTCGACCGAACGGCGGTCCATCCGGAAAGTTACCATGTGGTGGAGAAAATGGCGGGCGACCTCGGCGTCTCCGTGCCCGATCTTATTGAGAACAAAGACCTGCAGGCCCGCATCGACGCAAATAGGTACGTGACGGACAAGACGGGCCTTCCCACCCTGCGGGACATCCTTGCCGAACTCGCAAAACCGGGCAGGGACCCGCGACACTCTTTCGAGACCGCGGACTTTACGGAAGGCGTCGACAAGATCGAAGACGTGAGGCCGGGCATGCGGCTCTCGGGGATCGTGACAAACGTGACGGGTTTCGGCGCCTTTGTCGACATAGGCGTTCACCAGGACGGTCTTGTGCATATAAGCGAGCTGTCCGACCGATACGTCAAGAACGCCTCCGACGTGGTCAAGGTGCATCAAAAAGTGATGGTGACGGTCCTTGACGTGGACGTGAAGAGAAAGAGAATAGCCCTCTCCATGAAGGCGCGGAGCGCTTCGCCGCAGTAAAAGGAAGAATGCCTTTCCATGGGCAGATCGGCGAAATTCCTCATTTTCCTGCTCTTTCTGGCAGCAGTCATCGCGGCGGTCAAGGCCTCCGGCGTATCCCGTTTCGTGAACCAGGAGACGCTCAGGGCGTGGATCGCCGGATACGGCGGCGCGGCGCCGGTCGTCTACATCTGCTTTTACGCCATTGCCCCGGCCCTGTTTCTTCCGGCTCTCCCCATCACAATTGCCGGCGGCATCCTCTTCGGTCCCTTTTGGGGCGTTGTTTACACCGCAATCGGCGCAACTGCGGGCGCCTGCGTTGCTTTTCTCGTTTCCCGCTACCTCGCCCGGGAATGGATCGAGGGCCGGTTGAGGAGCCCCCGATGGCGGCGGCTCGACGAGGGCGTGGAGAAACAAGGCTGGAAAATAGTCGCCTTCACGCGCCTCATTCCTCTTTTTCCTTTCAATCTCCTCAACTATGCCTTCGGTCTCACGAAGATAGGGTTCCCGCAGTATGCGGCGGCCACCTTCGTGTTCATACTGCCCGGCTGCATCGCCTTCGTTGTCTTTTCAAGCTCTCTCCTCGACGTCATACGCGGGAGGATCTCGCCTGCCTTTGTGGTCGGCCTTCTCCTCGTCGTTCTTGTGTCGCTGGCGCCGTTTCTCTACCGACGGTGGAAAGCGAGGAGGGGAGGAGAAGATCCGCTGTGATCTGCTTGTGAAGCAGCATTTTACGGTCTACTTTACTTGTTAGGAGGAGTCGTATGAAGAAGCGGCCCTTGTTTGCCCGGCGAAGAAAGAGGGGGATTCCAACGAATGTCTGAGACAGTCGACAGGAGGCCGGACCTGTCATTGCTCATCGCGTTGCGATGCCTCAAAGGCGCCATAATGGGCCTGGTTGTCGGCTACTGTTTCGCCTTCCTTCTCGGCCGCTTCCACTGGCTGGAAATTCGGGTAAATACGGCGCACGTCCTGCCGCTTGCCGTAGCTTGCTTCATTTTCTTCGCCGCCCGGAGGAGGTCCTCGATTACCCTCCTTTCTTTTCTTTTCGTCGAACTGATTGCCGCCTGCATGCTTTTCACCCTATACGGTCTCACCCTCTCCGCGATTCTTACCGTTCCGGAAATGTTCTTTAGAGATGGCTTTCACCTGGAGCCCCTGACGCTCCCGCGGATCGCCGTTTTTCTCCTCGTTCTTTTCGGGGGAAGCAATCTGGTCTGGATTTGCGGGGCGATCATCCGCCGGAGAGGGTTAAGCTCTCGATAGGAGGGCCTCATGCAGGAGACGCTGCAGTTGGGTGCGCTGCTCGGTGTGTGCCGGTAATTTGAACCGCACCTGCGGGTTTTGCGTCGAGGACGCAGTCAACATACCGGAAGGCATCATCCAGACCATCCCGCCAGCATTAACGGTTCTTCGGACCCGCTCTCGCGATGTCAGAGCATCGACGCGGCGCTGAAGGCGCTTCGCAGGGCTTTCTGCACGTTGCCGACAACGTTGCAGTCGCCGATCATGAAGAACCGGTCCGCTGCGCCATAGAACTTCAGTGCTAAATCGTTCTCCGACTTCAGGCCCGCGGCGATCACCACGCTGCCCGCTTCAATGGCATGTTCGGCGCCTTCGGCATCGACATAGACGACCTCATTCGCCCCAATGCCGGTGCAGCGCGCCTTCGTCAAGCAGATGAGACCCGGCTGTTTTTCCCACGCGTCACGGAACAGGTTGTAGAAATGGTGAGGCGGAGCATCGGGGGCGAGCTTATCTCCCATCTCCAACAAGGTGACCCGGCGAGATTTCTGCGCCAGGTGCATGCCGGTCTCTATCCCGACTTCTCCACCGCCGATCACCACAACCTTTTCCGCGAGGCCGCCCTCGTTTCCGTAAACGTCAGGGGCGAAGACGACATTCTTGCCGTCCACGCCCGGAATGCCGGGAACAAAGGGCGTGGAGCCAATGGCGGCGAAAAGGGCGTCGTAGCCTTCTTTTTGAAGCATGTCGACTGTTGCGTCGGTGTTGAGGAAGACCGACGCCTTTGTTTGTGCGAGCTGGCGAACGAGGTAGTCGAGGAACTCCCGCTGAGGCCATTTGAAAGAAACATGGTTCGTTGTCTTCAGAAGACCCCCGAGGGCATCGCTTTTTTCATAGAGCGCGACCTCGTGCCCCCTGGCGGCGGCAACCAGTGCTGCCTTCAGGCCCGCCGGACCGCCGCCTACGACGGCCACCTTCTTCTTGCCGGCCGGAGGCCGGATCATTCTTTCGATCTTATGCTCCAACCCCCAGACGGGATTGACGGAGCAAACGCTGACGAACGGGTCGGCATGGCTGCTGCGCAAGCAGACGTTGCACCTGAGACAAGGGACCACGTCCTCGCCTCTGCTCTCATAAACCAGGCGACCATAGTCGGGATTGCTGATCCAGCCCCTGGCCATGGCGATGAAATCCGCTTTTCCGGACGCGATGACGTCCTCCGAAATATCGGGGTCCAGGTATCCGCCAACCGTAGCTATCGCGATGTGGACTCCGCTTTTCTTCACGGCTTCCGCCATAGCGAGAAAGGGCGTCCGCTCGGGGTTGAAGCCAGTGGGGTGGGCCGGGTCTATCGATCCCGTCCGTATCTGGAGTATGTCGATGTGGCCGGAAAATTCCCTGGCCAGCGCTATGGCCCCTTCCACGGTTAGCCCGCCCGACGGTTCGGACCCGCTCATGCTGGCCTCGATGAGAAAGTCTTTGCCGCATTTTTGCTTGATCCGATCGGCGACCATCACGGCAAAGCGCGCTCGGTTCTCAGCGTTGCCGCCGTATTGGTCGGTCCTTTTGTTCGTGAGGGGGGACAAAAACCTTCCTAACAGGGTGAGCCGGTAGGCCATGTGCAGATAGACCATGTCGAAGCCGGCCTTTTTCATGAGAACGGCCTGGCGCACAAAATCTTCGGCGACCTCCTCGAGCAAGTCGGCGGGGATCTCTTCGCCCGTTCTCGGGCTGCTTGCCGCAAAGGGGGACTCGGAAGGGACCCCGGAGCTGACGTCGTATTTTACCGGCACGTAGCCGCCGATCTGCATCGACGTCTTGGCGCCGTAGAAATGAATGGCTTCCGTGAGGTCGGAGAGGGCGCGCAGGCAATCGGCACTGTCTATGTCCCAGGCCCCTGGAATACGCTTCATCATCTGGTCGGGAGAAAAGAGCGACCAGTTCGTGTCCGGCAGGATGTGGGGCATGCCGACCCCTCCGCAAGTGACCAGGGCAGCGCCGTTCCTGGCCTTATTGGCATAGTGGGTGATCAGCGCCTCGGTAGGGTAGGGCTCGGAACCCTGGCTAAAGCGGGGAGAGCTGCGCGATGCGATCAACCTGTTCCGAAAAACGACGTTGCCTATTTTTGTTGGCGACAACAGATGTTTGTACTTACGAGACAAGGCGAGTCCTCCCCAGGTTTGTCTGCGGTTAACCGACAATATGGATTTTTGATTATATTTGAAATCCCGGCGTCAGTCAATTCGCCCGGGCCGGTGGGCATGCGGGGCCATGCTCACGGAAGACGCGGCGTCAAGACCGGCTCGCCGAGAAAAGACCGCTTGACAGAGCCGCGCCGGCCGTCTTAGAAGAGTAGTGGAGGAGGAAAGACCCATGGGCAATCCGTTCGTGCACGTTGAATTGCATACGCAAGACCCGGAGACGGCAAAGAAGTTCTACAAGGGGTTGTTCGACTGGCAGCTTGAAGATGTGCCGGAAATGAACTATACGATCATAAAAGTAGGGGAGGGCGTTGGCGGAGGCATCATGAAAAGCCCCATGCCCGATTCGCTTCCTCAGTGGGTGCCCTACATGTTGGTGGATGCTATCGACGCCTCCACGGAGAAGGCCCGTTCCCTCGGCGCGAAGGTTCTCGTGGATGTCACGGACATCCCCGACGTAGGGCAGTTCAGTATGTTTCTCGACCCGACCGGCGCGGCCTTTGCGCTGTTTCAGCCGAAAATGGGCACATAGACGGAACCGTCCGGGATATTCCAGTATGAGGGCCTCGCTGCGGCCGAGGCCCTCGGCTCTCCTTCTTTGCCTCGATAGAGGGCCGGAATTCTTTCCCCTCAACTGGTATACTATTGTCTTAGGACAGCAAAAAAGCATGATGCAAAGAAGGAGAGCTTAATGATTTACACGTCTACGATAGATACGCCGCTGGGGCCTATGACTGCCGCGGCAAAAGACGGATCCCTCATCGGTTTGTGGTTTGTCGGCCAAAAATACTACCCCTCACTGACGGACAGTTGGATCCGCGAACCCGACTATTCCGTTTTTGCGCTGCTCCGCACTTATCTGGAGCGTTACTTTTCGGGTGTTGCCGGCGACCTGGGCGTTCCCCTCGACCCTCCGGGTTCGGCCTTTCAAAAGGCGGTATGGGACATTCTTTTGAAAATACCGATGGGCCGGGTGGCTACGTATGGACAAATTGCGAAGCAGCTCGGCCGGACCGGAGGCGTTTCTCGAATGTCCGCTCAAGCCGTGGGCGGCGCCGTCGGGCATAATCGGATTTCCATACTGATTCCTTGCCACAGAGTCGTCGGTTTTGATGGAAGGCTGACAGGCTACGCCGGCGGGCTGGATAAAAAAGCCGCCCTGTTGAAGATAGAAAACGCGAGTTCCGAGAAGACTTCGAATCAATTCGCCTTCTCTTTTGCGGCCGCTCTTTAGCGCCGGTCCGTTGCGGAGAAACGGGTTTACGGCGATTCGTTGAAAATGGCGATTATCTCTCCCGGCGCTTTCCGGGCGAGGGCTGCGAAGCCGTTTTTCGGAAAACTGCTTTCTATCGCCGACATCGCCATGAGCAAACGGCGGCGGACTTCGGTTGCCATGAGCTGCAGGGCCCGGTTAAGAAGCGTTGCGGCCCGGTTGTGGAGGACGGTTCGATTTTGCCTGAGGCTGTCGACGACGAGGGACCGTGTTTCGGAGACAAAGTGGAGCAGGGCGGGAGCGAGGGCGGCCATCCTCCGCGGCGTGACCAGGCAGGCGGATAGGCAGCCCCGTACGTCCTTCATGTCGTCGGCTATCTGATACGCCTCTCCGATGGCCGTTCCGTATCGCCGGCACGCCTCCGTCGCTTTTTCGTCGCCCTCTGCCGCCAGAGCGCCCAGCAGGCACGCGACTCCGAAAAGTGCGCCTGTCTTGAGGTGGACGATCTTGTCGTAGGGTTGCTCGGCGGCGTTCGATTCTATCTCTGCGGCCAGCAGGAGCGGATCGAGTGGTTCGTGCAGCGCGCCCCGGGAGACGTGCGCGATAGCCTCGGCTACGGCGCGGCCGTCGCCTGCGCTTATATCGCTCATCATCTTGATGGCCGATGCAAAGATCACATCGCCGATCAGCACGGCCCGTCGCGGTCCAACGATTGTCCAGACCGCCGGCTGCTCGCCCCGTTCCGCGTCCTGATCCACGAAATCGTCGTGGATTAGCGTCGCCGCCTGGATCATCTCCACTGCCACGGCCCTCGCGACAGCCGGCTCGGGATCGCCGCCCAGACTCTCGCAGACCAGACAGGAGAGGCAGCCCCTGATTTTCTTTCCCGCCCCCAGGGCTTCCATGAGAGGCGCCGTCTCCCCGACCGGGGCGCCTTCGAGAACCTGTGACAGCGACCGGCGGTAGGCGTCTTCCAGGGGCGGTCTTCTCCATTCCAGGTATTCATGGAAGTCGCTGAAATGCTTCATGCGGCGAGGCGCCAAATCATCATCCCCCCTGCAAGAAATATAACGCCGATGCTGATGCACTTCAGGATCGTTTCATACGTTTTGAGCGCCAATTGTGCATCCTCCGGCAGGGGGCCGGACCGGCGCTTCAGTTCCTTGTAGGGTCGGGATGCTTTTATCTCCACGAGGCTCAACAGTCCCATGGATGCGGCCACCACGCAGGCCGCGGCAGAGATGCTGTTTGTCTGCATGATGAACCCCGCGATCACGGGCAGCAGCCCCCAGGAGAAGGCAAACCACGCGTCCGCGTGAAATCTCCCCTGGAACCACTCGAGGTTGTAAGCAAAAACGAAGAAGCCTTCCGCGATGGCGACGGCGCCGAGGAGGGGGACCGCTTTGACCATGTAATAGACGGCGATTGCATAGGCGCAGCACAAGGCGGCAGCGGCTATGACCCAGAGCTGCAATTTCGTAAAAACCGCTCCCCATGGTTTCTTTTCCTTGCTGCCGAGAGCGTCGAGGGCATGGGCGCCGATGCCGAGGCCGAGGAAATAGATGATCGCGATGGCGGCTACTCTGTTCCAGTCCCTGGGACCGGCGAGGATAGCGCCGATCACCGAAAAAGCGAGGACCATGCCCGTGTAGGGCAGGAAAAGGAGGCCGACGAAGGACCTGAACCGGGCAGAGCCGAAATTCGGTACGAACCACTCGGAATGTCTGCCGGGGGTATTCGGTTCCAGCGCGCTCTCCTTTATCCATTTAGTAATCCATGCGAAAGAGATTGTCAGGATGGGCGGCGCCGAAGGCGCTTTTTTGGCTTGTTGTTGATTTTCAGGCTCTAAGGCGTTACTTTTGTGTTGTAGCTGTTGCGGCTGGAAGGAACTATGAAGAACATTCTTGCAATGATCCTCGCGGGGGGCCGGGTGGACGAGCTGGACGTCCTCACCTTTTTGCGCCCAAAATCCGTCATGCCCTTCGGCGCCCTTTACCGCATCATCGATTTTCCCATGAGCAATCTGATGCACTCGGGCATTGAAAGAGTCGGTATCCTTTCGCAGTATCGGCCGTTCTACCTCATTAATCACCTCGCCAACGGTCAGCCCTGGGACATGGCGGGAAGGAACCGCTTTGCTGTTATCCTCCCCCCCTTTCAGGGGAGGGAGGCGTCCGACTGGTACAAGGGCACGGCCGATGCCGTTTACCAGAATATCGACTTCATCAAGCTGTACAACCCCGACCTCGTCCTGATCCTTTCGGGCGATCATATCTACAAAATGGACTACCACGACGTGGTCAATTTTCACCTCGAAAAGAACGCCGACCTCACCGTCGCTTTCACCCGCGTTCCCGAGGAAGGAGCGCACCGCTTCGGCCAGGGTTTCATCGAGGAAGAGACGCCGCAGGGAGGCAAGCTCTCAAAGTACGCGGAGAAACCGGAAAAGGCGCTTTCTGAGTGGGCGTCCCTGACCATTTACGTGTTCAACACGAACCTCCTCCTTGAGGCGCTGAACGAGAATGCGAAGAAGGATTCCCACGAGTTCGGCAAGGACATCATCCCTTCCCTCCTCGACAATTTCAGGGTTTACGGTTACAAGCACCATGGCTACTGGGGGTACACGCGCACCTTGGAAGAATATTGGCGGACGAGTATGGACCTCCTCGGCGACGATGCGCGCATCGACCTGAAGGCGTGGCAGATAAGAACGAACCTCGCGCACAGGGAAATCAGGGACCGGCAGCCGGCCATCCTGGGTCCTTCCGCCGCGCTTGAAGACTCGCTGTTTTATTCGGGTTGCGATATCAAAGGGAAGGTTTCCCACTCTCTGCTTTTTCCGGGCGTGCGGGTCGAGGAAGGCGCCGTTGTCGAAAACTCGATACTCTTCTTCGATACTCACGTCGGCAGGGAGGCGCACGTGTCGCGAACTATTGCCGACATTGAAGTGCAGATAGGCGCACGGGCGAAAGTCGGGGCTGCAGGCGGCGAACTGGCGGTGATCGGGATGGGAAGCGTTCTCCCCGACGAGGTGACGATCCAGCCGGGCGTCGCCGTCTATCCCAATGTGGAGGCTAGTCATTTCTCGCGCACTGAATATAGGAGCGGCGAGATAATCAAATGAGGAAAGTGGTTGCCCTTCTCCTTGCCGGCGGCGTGGGGAGCCGTCTCAACGTGCTCGTCCAGTACCGGGCAAAACCCGCGGTGCCCTTCGGCGGCATCTATCGGATCATCGATTTTACCTTGA
Source organism: uncultured delta proteobacterium (assembly GCA_963816715.1). Lineage (GTDB taxonomy): Bacteria > Desulfobacterota > Syntrophorhabdia > Syntrophorhabdales > WCHB1-27 > BOG-1155. The sequence goes on along the minus strand of CAWFMJ010000027.1, from coordinate 22,235 downwards.
GCAATATCGCGAATGCCGGTTTGACGCGCGTGGCGGTTCTCACCCAGTACAAACCCCTCTCTTTGATGGACCACATAGGCGACGGGTCCGCCTGGGATCTGGCAGGCAGGATGCGCGGCATCAGCATACTGCCGCCGAAGACGGGCGAGAAAGATTGGGACTGGTACAAAGGCACCGCCGATGCGGTTCGTCAGAATCTCGGTTTTATCTCTTCCGATGCATACAGCGAAGTCTTGATTCTCTCGGGCGATCATATCTATTGCATGGATTACCGGCCGCTCATCCAATACCATAGAGAACGAAAGGCCCAGGTGACCATAGGCATGATACCGGTACCGTGGGAAGAAACGCGCCACTTCGGCACCGGCTCTCTTGACGAACAGAGCCGAATTGTCGATTGGCAGGAAAAAGCCCGAAAGGCCCGGTCAAACCTCGCATCCATGGGCATCTACGCGTTCGATCGAGAGTATCTGGTCCGGACCCTCACGGAAACCAAAGAAGAGGACTTCGGCAAGCAGATCATCCCGCGGGCGCTGAAAGAGGGCAAGGTGTACGGGTACCGCTTCGACAGCTACTGGCGCGATGCGGGCACGATTCAGGCGTACTGGGACGCCAACATGGATCTGCTCAAGCCGGATTCGGGGCTCAGCCCCGAAAAGTGCGACATCCGGACGAACCAGGCGGCCGATGCGCTTCCCTACGACCGCCCCCCGGCCAGAGTGGGCGCCGGCGCCTGCGCGGTCAATTCGGCCATTTCCCCCGGCTGCGTCATCTCGGGCGGCATCGAAAACTCGATCCTTTCCCCCGGCGTCGTGATTGAACAGGGCGCTTACGTGAAGGATTCCATCATCATGCACGATTCGGTCGTGAGGCGCGGGGCCAGGGTCGAGCGATCGATAATCGACAAGGGAGCTGCTGTCGGAGAGGGCGCGATTGTCGGTGAGAGCGGCGACGGAAAGGCCAACATGAAATTTCCCGACCATATTTACTCCGGCCTGACCGTCCTCGGAAAGCACGCCGTCATCCCCCAAGGCGCGAGGGTCGGCACGAACTGCATTATCTACCCCGACGTCGAAGAAAAAGATTTTCAATCTGTGGAACTGGGGGATGGGGAAACGGTAGAGAAGCGGTGAGGGCGGGCGCGGGGTGCGGGCGCTTTTTGCGCCTGGCTTTGTCATCGAACCGGCCCCTGATCCTCACATACAAAAGTATGCTCCGGTCAGGAACCGTTTCGATTTCGCGCCATGCATCAAAAATCGCCGCGCCCCCGCCAAGCGGTGTTTTGCCTACTGTTGTTGTTCCGGCCAGACAATGTCGTTGTCGACCGCGTAGAACTGACATCTCGTGTGAGTCTTGCTGCACGTTTCCATCGCCGTGGCGAGGGGATCGGCTCCTCCGGCTGACAGGCTCCAGGCGCCGTCCGGGGCAATGACGAAGGCGCGCGGCTTCCGCGCCGTGAGAAATCTTTCCTGGTAAGTCCGTCGCGCGACCTCGTTGATGAACGGTATCGCCGTTTGGTCCTGAAGAGAGGCGAAATGAGTCGGCGCTGGGGCAGGGGTCGGACGGGTCCAGACGACGTAATCGTCCACGGCATAGAGCTGACAGATGCTGGACTGCTTGTGGCAATCGGCGAGAGCTTTGCCGACAGGGTCCAAACCGCCGCTCGACGTCCATCCCCCGTTGGGTGCAAGGACTAGCACCCGCGGCATGGCTTTTTTCAGAAATCTTTGATAGAGTTGCCGCCCCTGATCGCTCAGGTAGGGAACCGCATCGATGTCGTCGATCTTGGCGTAGTTGCTCGATGGCGGAAAAGGAGTCGGCAAGTACTCCGGATAGACCACCTTGTTCGGCAAGCCCACTTTCTCCAGAAACGCGTCGACTTTCGGTCCCCAGATTGCCAAGCTTTCCGGAAAACCGAGCATGTTGTGGGAATCATCCATGAACTTACCGATCGCCACCAACTCTGCTTTTCCTTCTGAGGCGGTATAGCGATCGTAGAGGGTGCGCCAGGCCGAAACGGAAAAGACTTTGTCGTTATCACCGTAGAACCAGATGGAGGGCGTTCTGGTGTGCGATCCGAAGTACTCTGCGGCAAACGCCATGGCCCTTTCAGGCGCTGTGCAATCGGAAGGCTTTACGCCGCCCACAAAATTTACCAAGCCCTTCACCCTGGGATAATTGAGCGTGCCGAAAGCGAGGGTGTTCCAACCGCCAAAGCTTTGGCCGGCCATGACAACCCGATCTCCGTCAATGTACGGCTGGGCGCGCAGATACTCGATGACAGCCCTGATGTCTTTGGCGTTTCCTACGCCGAGCGCTGTCAGATCGCAACCGTGATGCTCGACGTTTCCCCCTGAACCGGCAAAACCACGCATCATTGGCAGAGCGACGGCATAGCCCCGGGAAAGGAAATAATAAGCTGAGTAGGTGAAGCGGTATCGCGGATTGAGTCTCGGCGACTTGTCTCCGAAAGCGCCGTGATTCATCACGGCCAGCGGGAAAGGACCGGCGCCGTGGGGAGTGTACAGGGTGACCTCGAGCATGACAGGACGTTCCGGGTCGCCGGGGACCCGCAGGACCCGCTCATTCATCGGCGCCTCGGGACGCATCGTAGGATCGCGCGTATCGTCCTCTCCGAAGGATGTTAACGCCGGGAGGAATACAAAGAGCAGTACGGCAACGAAAGCCAGACAAGTTGTCCGGAACAGGTGAGTGACGGAAAGGCCGAAAAAATAATCGCGAGTCAACAGAAGCATAGCGCACACTCCCTGCTCTTTCAGGACGCCTTTTGGTATTTTTGAGACAGTATCACGAAGAATTGCTGAAAAGCAACAAGAAGGGGGCCGGCTTATCCAAAGGAAAGGGGCCTTGCCGGAAAGCGAGGCCCCTTCTGTAACAACAGTCGGGCGCATTTACTCATGCCGCCCGCAAATGATCAGCTCATTTCACCTCTGCTCTCGCATCGAGCAGGTTTGTTTTCGCCATTTGGGCATAAAGCTGCGCCCTTGCGTAATGGGTCATCGCCTCGCCCCACAGGCTGGTCTGTCTCTTCGCATCCTTTGTCAGAGCCGCAAAGGAAGCCCTGTCGATGCCGAGGGAGTAGGCGACGAATGCCTGGTCAAGCTTACTTCTGATGTCGCCGATGACGTCTGCGGTGAGGTACGGCGCCTTCTCGTTCAGATCGTGTTGAAAAGCATTGCGGGCATCCCAGTAGAGGGCCTGCGCATCAGCATCTGCCTGATCGGTCGCCTTCTTCGGGCCGGCCGCCAATTTGATCTTCACGTATTCTCCCGTGGCGTAGGCAGGGATTCCCAGACCGCACGGGGTGCCCGTTGCAAGGTACGCGGTCAGCTCTGCCGGGAAAAAGATGCTTTGGCTGACAGACGACTGGTTGTTGGAAACCTGGCTGACTCCAGGTTCATTCCGATGCCACTCGCTTTTTGCTGCATCATACCAATCGTCCGAGGCGAAAAGTTTCTTCCCGAAGGCAAAGTTAACAGAGCCGGGCGCCGCCTCCTGAAGCAGTTTGAAAACCGTGTCATAGCGGGCATAGGTGCCGATGACCGGCAGCCAGGGCGGGTTCAGCGATTTTAAGGAAGGATCGATAAGATGGTTCGTCTGCACAACGAACTTATCCGATTCGCCCCTTTCTCCCGGTTTGCTCAGATGGAACTTGTCGGAAACACCCTCGAAGACGGAGATTTCACCGGACGCGTCGGTAAGGATAAAGCCGCCCGCGACTCCGCCCTTTGGGGTGGATTTCAGGAATTCGAGGGCATCGGCGGACGACCCGGCCATTTGGGCCAAGTAGTGAAAGTATACCTCAGGCGTAACCCCCCACGAAGGCGCGTCGGACATAATGGCCGTCATGGTCCAGGAAAAGCCCTTGCTGTTCATGGCGGAATTGCCGTTCACCCTCCCTGCGTAGGTCTGAGACACAAAACTGGCGCCTTCTTTCGGGAATGCCAACAGAATGACGTTATCCATCGTTTCCACGGGGGACATGGAAGTTATCGCGTGGATCGGCTTACCCTCCGCCGTTTTCCCGCCCGCCGCGGCAAAGGTATTACAGCCATGGTATCCGCCCACGGAAGACGACGCTATTTGGGGTCCCCGAATCGACGCGACGTGCGTCTCCGCGGGATAAGGCGCTTTCGGTCTCGCCCAGAACTCCGTAGGATAGACCATGAGCATAACGAGGTCCGGATAGGTGACCGCGTAGCCCTTGTTCCTGCAACCATCTGCTATTCCCCGCAGCCAGTCCTTATAGGCCGGATCATGTTTTTTCAGGTAGTAGTCCCATACCTGCATATCCCTGTCGGTCTTCTCAGGGCCGAATTTGTCGTAGAGGCGGCTCTTGAACAGCGCTACATTGTGGACGATGGCCTGAGCAGTCTGTTCCCCGTACTGCACTCCCATTTCGTAGTTGCTGCCGCAGACCACCACCACCTGAGGGAAGCCGGTGGTAAGATAAGGCTGCGGGACACCGGCGACTGCGGCAGCGGGGCCAGGCGCCTTGCCTGCCTTATGTGCCTGGCCGGCATAGAGGCTGGTTTGAAACATCAGCAGACAAAAAAAGATGACAAAACTCAAACGGAACACGGCGCTGCTCTTCCTGTTCATAGTTCCTCCTCCTTTTTTGCGAGACTAGGATCCCTCTGAACCTTATCTTCGAACGGGCCTGAATTCCTTCTCCCTGCCTTCTCGTATGTTCTTTATGGTCCCCCGACTGCCAGCGCGCGCCGGCCTCGTTGGACTCGTCTCTTATGCGCCGGCCCGGCTGTTGGTTGGTTCATGATCGCAAAGTACAGATCTCTGAGAACCGCTTGCTTCCCGTCCCACACCCGCCTATCGTTCGACTTTCTTAGCGTACGTAGACCTTTGTAGCTGAAATAGAAACGTGCGTCAAGAAAAAAGTGCGAGTCTGTTCCTGCTATACCATTATGTCACCCCTTAACTGGACTGTGAAAATGTCGCGCCAGACGATAACAAGGGGCGTCGAGAGGAGGCTTTCGCGGCGAAAACTAGGAATAATAAACTTGACATTAAGTATAATAAACTATACTATTGTCTGGTCCAGACGAGACAGGAGGAGTAGATGGCTAAGTCCGCTCCGCAGTTAAAGATACTGAACCGGCTGCACGTGATGCGGGCGGAACAGGGTATAACGCAGGAACAACTGGCGAAAGAAGTAGGCGTGACGCGGGCCACCATTGTGGCAATCGAGGGCGGAGGCTACAATCCTTCGCTCGAATTGGCATTTCGCCTGGCCCGCTACTTCAAGGCCGACATTAACACGATTTTCTCAATCGGGGAGGATAAGGATGAGGAAGAGTGATTCCGTTTTGTTGAGAGTCTTTCTCTGTGGGCTTCCACTGGCCGGCGGCTTTGCCGTCTTTTGTCGCTTCTACGGGATGGAGCGGGTGGACCGCAATGTATATCTCACCGTTATCAATGGCATAGACGGTCTCGTTTTCGCGCTTTGTATGCTGATTTGCATCTACTTCAGCATTCGACTCATAGTCTCCGGGCCCTTTCGCGATCGGACATTGGCCCGGTTGGCATGCATGCGGGAACGCGACGAACGGGAGGCTATGATAACGGGCAGAGCCACGAAATTTGCCTTCCTTAGTTCACTTGCCATTCTGATTCTTCTCTTCTGCCTCTCCTGCTTTCATGTCTCTGTTTATCGGGTGCCGCCGGAGAAGGCCGTCGGCGGCAAAACCGGAGTTGTTGCCTTGGGCGCCGGCTTCGACTTTTTCGAGCACTCGGGGACCGACAAAGCCGTCGACTCCGGTCGAAAGAACCTTTTTGTTTACGAAGGCCTGCCGCTTTCTACACCGGTAGTAATCCTGATCCTCATCATGTGGCAAGTCGTCGCTTTTAACTATTCGGCACGGCGATTGGCAAAATGAGGCGCCATTATTCGTCCAGGAACCGGACGACTTCCCCGTCGGGGATGGGGCGCATTCTGCCGGAATTCAGGTCTCTCACCATGCCGGCTTCGATATGCGCCTCGTCGGGATAGCCGCGGATCTCCCAGAAGCCGGACGCATATGTGTTCGTCAATTCCATCATCACCACGCTCTTGGCCGACTTATATCCCCACAGGTAAGGACACAAGCCCCGGACGGGGCCGCCGTAGTCTTCCTCCAGATGTTCCCCGTCAAACTCGTAGGCGAGGAGCGTCTTCTCTCTGCGGGCGATCTCGACGGAGATTGTCGTATCATAGATCTGCCGGTAGGACCGGAAGCGCACGTATCTTACGCGTGGGTCGGCGCCTACCGCTTCCATGACGTCCGCAACCCTGACGCCTCCCCAGAGACCCCTTACGGAGAACCTGGTCACGCTCGTGAGTCGGGCGTCGGCAACGCTCTTGGGCATGCCGGTCAAATCCTGCCACGTGAACGTTTGTGGATTCTCGCAGAGGCCGCTTACTTCCAGCCGCCAGTTCTCCCGGCCGAGACGACCCGGATGCCCCTCGGCCCAGAAGATGGGCGTCTTCAGCTCCTTCAATCGGCTCATGGCGAAAGTCGCCTCCCGCACGCAATCTGAATGTTCTTTTCTCAATATAAGACGAATCTGCCGCCGGGCACCGAGAAGTCTCCTCAAAACTCTGCACGCCAGGGGTCACCAAAGGCTGTTCAGATCGAATCGGCTGGAACAACGGAAAAGATCTGCGTGTCTCTGAGCAGGTCCCGCAGTCGGGCAATAGATGCCTCGTCGGCGCTGAACGGCAGCGGCTCCGTTTCGTAGCCGGTGACGCGTATGAAGAGACGGCCTTCGGCATCACTTGCCTCGATATGAACCTCAGGCGAATGTTGACTCGATCCCAACGCCGGCTCTTTAGAACGCCGCGCGGTCGCGATCAAGCCGCCCGCCCGCTCTACGGGCGCGGCGTTCCATAGCTCGATGCGGCGAATGGCGCGTGGGATCATCATTCGGCCGGTTTCTGCAAGTTCGAACAAACCGGCCGTTTGCAGGCAGAATTCGATTTCACGGGGCGATGCTTCGTAGCGATCACATCCGGACGGCTCCGGAGGAGCCGCGGCATAGGCGGCAGTCAGGGCGTCTCGATGCACCAGGAGGCGGGAGACCACCTGGAACCATGGACCATGGAAAAAGGCGCCGTAGACGTCCTCTTTTGTTAACGGTGCCGATTGCTCTATGGAAGGCGCCAGCGCTCGGTCAGGGGGGGCCGGCGCGCTTTTGGAGATGTGGAAACGTCCGGAGAAGCAGGGTTCTGCCGCGTTTCCCGCCGCTTCCGGCCTGACTTCGCAAAAGACATCCGTCCCATCGCTGCCGGTTTGCTCGACGCGGGCGCTGACGCTGATGCACGCCGCCGCTTGGTCGTCCTCAAGGATGATGGGCGGGCCGACACGCACGTTGCTGATGCGCGTGAGCGTCCCATTCGGATGCAAGAGTCTGGCGGCCCTCGCCATGGTCTCGATGCCCATGACCGTGCCGAGGAGCGGCCTACCGCCGGGGCGGTGGTGGTCCAGATAGGGTTGTTTCGCATCGAGGGCCGCCCGGCACCGTAGGTGTTCCGGACCCATCGTCTCCACAACATACGGCGGGGGAGCGTTTGACGACCAGGATGACAGCGCGGAATGTGGAAGCGTCACGGAATATTCACCACCGTTTCTGCCACAAAAGCCCGGGTCCTGGAGGGATCGAGGAGCTCATCCTCCAGCCGACGCACTTCGGCGATCGATTGTTCATGTTTCTTCAGGGCCGCAAGCTTTTGCAAATCGGGGATGAAGAATTCATCGATCACGTCGAAATACTTCGGGTCTTCGCCGTTCGGGTGTTCAGCCTCGCTGACCGAATGATTCTGGACGTAGCCGGCGATCACGCCGTTGATTTCGGAATTCGCCAGGAGGACCCGCGGGAACCTTTCCAGCCATTGTCGTTGAAAGTCCTGCCTGCTGAGACCGGGTCTCCGCCGGCGTAAATGGAACAACTTGAATCGGGAACGCTCTCCAACGAGCACGGGCATTTCGTGGGTGTAGTGCATCACGGCGGCTTCACCGTCCGCAAAACGGTGTTCGTCGGGTCTTATTATCTGCAGGTACCGCGGATGTTCCATGTTCCGCAGTTGCGCTTCGACGCTGTCAAACCAGGCTTCCGTAACAATATCGAGATGGCCGTCAATCGGATGCCCGAAAAGAGGGTCGGAAGCGCCGGCTATGGGGAAGTTGTAGTGATAATGGTGAATGTCGGCCGCAACCTCTTCGACGCTCCTGACGAGCGGCCCGTGGATCTCCGCAACGTAACGACGAAACTCCGAATGAGTCATCCCCCGGCGCCGCGGCGCCAGGATCATCAATTTGATCATCAGTTCCCCCAACCCTCGCTCGGTTAGAGCAGATTCGCGGCGCTTTTGAGCATTGCCGTGTATTCCGCCACAAGCTCGTCCATGATCTCTTTTACACTTTGTCTTTTCCTGAGCATCCCAACGATCTGTCCCACGGTCACGCAGCCTCCTTCGATGTCGCCATCAACGGCTGCTTTCCGCAGAGAATCGGCGGCCATCGCCTGTATTCGCTGTGTGGCCTCTTCCACGCTGCATTCCTTTTCGATCTTCAGGAGCCTTTCAGAGAGACCGTTTGGCAACTGTCGAACGGCATCGCCGCAGATAACGCCCGTCAGTACGGTGCCCCCCTCTTTTGCGTTAAGGATGGCCTGTTTGTAGTTTTCATGAACCGGACATTCGTGGGCCAGCAGGAACCTGCTGCCTGCTTCCACCGCCTTTGCGCCGAGCATGAAAGAGGCGGCTACGCTCCGCCCGTCCGCGATCCCACTCGAATTGACAACAGGCACGGAGACGGCGTCGACCACCTCAGGAAGGAGGGAGAAGGTTCCGGTAAGACCGAAGATATGACCGCCGCCGTCCGCGCCCTTGAGGGAGATGAAATCAACTCCCGCGCGCTCGTAGGCAAGGGCTTCTTCCACCGAGGACGCCTTGCCGATGACCGCAATCCCCGCATCCCTGAACCTGCTCACGCAGTCCTGCAATGCTTCGAAGAGGTGGGGGAGCGATCCTATCTCGACAACGGGAACCCGCGCCTCGATGACCGTGTCGCAGAGTGCATCGACGTGGGGGACGAAAGTGTAGACGTTAAAGCCGAAGGGACGATCGGTCAGCTCCCTCGTCTTTCTGATCTCAGTCCTGGCCGCCTCTATCGGGGCAAACCCCATTCCCAGAATCCCCAGCCCGCCTGCGTTCGATACGGCTGCCGCCAGGGAGCTGTTTGAAGCCCAGGCCATGGGCCCCTGCAGGATGGGATAGTTGATGCCCAGTCTCTCACATACGACGTTGCCCATTCGCTGCCTCGCCTTCCCCCAACGTAATCGTCGAGCCGTTCATCTTACCTTCGTCACCTTCACCTTGACCAGCGGGTCGAGGGTGGCGCAGATGGGGTCCAGGTCGCCGAACCGCAGCTCAATGAGAGAGTTGAAATTGACCCCCTTGCCCCGCGCTATGGGCTGCCCCTTGGCCCAATGGCCTGCCACGCCCATGATGGTGAGCGTCTCCGGGTGTTGCCCTTTCCGGACCTGCAACACTCCTTTCACTTTGAGGCCCCTCCACGATTCGACTTCCACGCGGTCTCCCGCCTTGAGCCCCTTGCGCGCCGCCGTCTCGGCATTCATGTTGATGAAATAAGTAAAGGGGTTCATGGCGCTTGCCTCGTCGATCCAGGGCTGTTCGGCCGTGTTCGTGTTCACGTGCATGGCGTCGCCCCAGGAAAAGGCGTAGAGATCGAACTGCCGGTCGGCCTGGTGCGCGGGGACCGGATACCACCGGGGCACGGGCGAGAAGTACTGCCAGGCAATGGCGCCGTCGAGGCCCGCCTCTCTCGTGATTTTCTCCGTTTTTTCTTTCACGTCGATGAGGAACTCCCAATAGACTTGCGACCGAACCTGCTTGAAGCACCGCCAGTAGACTTCTTCCACCTTTTTCGGCCACGAGATGAAGCCGTTCTTCTTGAACCACTCCCAGTTGTATTCGGCGCCGAAATGCTGGATAACCGCCTTGTCGCACAACTCCTCCCAGACGATCTTGTCCGTGGGCTTTAGTTTGCGGCTGTCGTCCAACCCCAACATCATGTTGTAGTACATGTTGATCTTGGGTCCCAGTCCCATTCGGTAGAAGAGATCGATGATGATCTCCGGCGTGTCTCTCCTGTTGTATTGCGGCGGCACAACTGCCTGGGTTATATGAAAACACCAGGGATGATCGAGGCCCGGAGGCTGGTTGTGGTAAGGATGCTGAATGCCCGACCAATCGGAACTTTCGAGCGGCGAGGCGGCGGGAAGCACGATGTCCGCAAACCCTTCATTGAACTCATTGGGAAAGAGATCGATGTCCACGATAAAGGGAACCCGCTTATAGAACTTCGCCCTGTCCTCGGGGTTGGCGCCGTTCATCGCCGCGTTCGAGGCGTAGTTGATGACGACGTCGTATTCCGTCGATATGCCGAACTTCTTCCAGACCTCGTCCCTGTCCGCGGCCGATATTATGGGCGTGTCGAGGGCGCACACGAAGAGGTCCGAAAGGTCGGCGTGATGCGGTTTTCTCGGCTCTTTGAGCGGCCACGGCCCTCCTTCGGGGAAGATCCATTTCCCTGCCGTTCGAACGAAGCCGTCCGGACAGGCTTCCACCGCGAGATAGGGCCGTCCCGTGTCGCTCTTTCCGTGGCACTCGACGCTCACCGTGGCCGCTCCTCCGGGCACGTTGACGGCGCCGACGACATGCTGGAGCATATCGATGGCCCACAGGGCGTGCATGCCGTTCTGATGGGTGCCCGCGGCGCGGATGTGCATGACCGAAACGGGCCGGTAGGGGAGCTGTTTTCCGTCGATGACGATCGTCGATCCGACCCGTGCGGCTTCGGCATACTCGCGGGCGAGGCGGCGAATCGTTGCGGCCGGGACTCCGCTCGCTTCGGCGGCCTTCTCCGGCGTCATCTCCTTGAAGCTTTCCTTCAATGCTTGCCAGCAGGGACGACAGGCGATGTCTTGTACGTTGTAGGCGCCGTCCAGGGCGAAGTCGCCAATCGTGGGATCGTCGAACACTTTGGCTTCTGACGCCGATGCGTCCCAGACCATCGGCTTGTTCGTCTCTTTGTCCCGCACGTACCGACCGTCAGGTCCGACCAGGTAAGAGGCGTTCGTCTTCTGCTTGAGGTAGTCGGCATCGTATATGCCGAGTTCGTTAACGATCACGTGAAGCATCGCTATCGCGACGGCCCCGTCCGTGGCCGGGAGCAGGGGAACCCACTCGTCGGCATGACTCGCCGCGTTGTTGCAGACGGGGTCGAAGACAACGAGCTTCATTCCCCGGTTGTGGGCCTCCGCCATCAACTGGTTGGCGTACTGCTGGAAGCCGCCGAAGCCGAAATTGGTGCCGAAGACCATCAGGTAGTTGCAGTATTTCAGATCGGGCATAACGACGAAAGCGCCGTAATTGAGGGCGCTGTTGAAGTGGCCGGCGTTGCCGCAGTGCGCCCCGGCGGTGTTCATATGGGTAGGCACGCCTTTCTCGTTGCCGAGGCAGACCATCATGGGGGCGAGGAAGAGGGGAGGAATCTGGTTGCCGCCGACGATGCCGTGCTGCACCACGACCCGCGCCGGGTCTTTTTCTATGGCTGCCTTCGTCTTGGCGGCTATCTCATCGAGGGCCTCGTCCCATGACAGCTCTTTCCATTTCGGGTCGACGCCGATCCCTTTTTCCGGATTCGTCCTTCTGAGAGGGGTCTTGAGGCGGTTCGGGTCGTAGAGCACCTGCAGCCCGGAAAGCCCCTTGGAGCACAGGCCGCCGCGGGAACCGACAGACGAGTCGGGATTGCCTTCCAGCTTCACGACGACGCCGTTCACCCGGTGAGCGCGCATGGCGCATTCGGACTGGCACCTCCGACATTGCGTATTGATCCAGACATCCTCGCGGATGTCTGTCTTTTTCATGTCCCGTGCATTATGGTTCATGGTTGCCTCCGAACCTAAATTCTCAGAATCAATAACGGCGCCGACAAAACGCGCTCATTTCGAAGGAGGGCCGGACAGATTCGTTGCATCGACGAATTCAATCCACAGCCCGTGCGTTTCTTCGGGTTTGAGGAAAGCCAGCCTGACCGGGCCTCTCGTTTCCTGTGCCGCGATCTCCTCCACCGTAAACCCTTTCTCCCTCCATGCCTTCACTTCCGCGTCATAATCGTCGGGAACAAAGGAAAGATGGAAAATTCCCTCGCCCCGTTCTTTCAGGCACCGCGCGGCATAGTCTCCCGGCATCGTGCCCGGCTGTATCAACTCAACCTCGGTATCGGCGAAGGGGTAGAATACCATCTGCGATCCAAACTCGGGATGGTTCATGATCAGCTTCGGGGTCAAACCGAGCTTCTCCTCGTAGAACTTCCTTGCTTCGTCCAGATTCTTAACCACGTGGCCGACATGATCCAGTTTTAACGACATTGGTCGCCTCCGTTCTTTTGCAGTCTTTGGTTCAATGCATTGGCGCTATATCAGGGGGCGATAGACGCCCGCCCTGAACACGCAATAGGTGAACGACAACGCGCCGATGATCTCGCAGGCCAGAAACGCCAGGGCCGATGAGATGCCGAATTCGATCCCCGAGAAGAGGAGGAGAAAGGGAACGCCTATGCCGACCGCAATGGCGCCGACCCAGAACAGGACGCTGCCCACGACTTGTTTCATCGACGTGCGCGACGCATCCCCTGCGTAAAGCGCATTCCAGAGGTAGAAGGCGGTAAGGACAAGCGCGACGATGAGGACTATCCGGCTTGCCGTCAGTGCGGCCGCAACGGTCCCCAATACGACCACCGAGAGGAGGGCGAGGCCGGCCAGCAGGCCCCAGGCTATCAAGGTGGGCGGCAGAAGGGACGAGTTCCAGAAGGGGATGCCCGCGATGTAGTTGATGGTGAAGCCTTCGTAGATCATAACGGCAATGACGGCGAGAGCGGTCAGAACCTTGAATGCGATTTCCGCGGAAGAGCCGGGGGCCGCATAGGAGAGGACAATCTGAACGGCGCCGAAGAGGGCGGCAAAAGCGGTGAAGACGGTTCCCCGGGCGATCCAGGAGGTGCGCACCCTGAGAACCATGCGCCAGAGCCGAAGAGGCTTCTTTGCATGACCCACGTGGAGCGCTCCCTTCAGCAGCGCGATGATGCACCAGCTTACAACCATTCCCGCGAAGCTGTTGAAATAGAGGGAGGCCAGATAAGCGCCGCTGCCGAAAAGGCCCGTCACAAACGAGAGCCAGACAACGGCCCCGCCGCCGGCGATCCAATCCGTCTGCGGCGTATACGCGATCATCCAGTCATATGGTTTCATGCCGTCTCCCTGTCATTCTACGTAATATACCGAAGGTTCCGTGCCTAGCTCCGGTCGAAGCGGATGCCCGTTTCGCTCCCTCACGAGCATCGAGACATTGCTCTCGGGGTCGTCGAAGTCGCCGAAGTGGCGCGCTTTTACCATGCAGGTGATGACGCAGGCAGGCGTGGCCTCCCGGTCTACTCCCGGCTTCAGCCCTCGTTTGGTCCCCGCATCGATCCGTTCCTTGCAGAAGGTGCATTTGACGACTGTCCCGGCTTGCAGGGGATAAATCTCCTTTCCGATTGTTTCCATTTCAGTCAGTCCTTGTCCGGGGAAGTACTCCTTCTTGCTGTTTCCGTAGTAGGTGCGCTGCTGATAGGGACAGGCGAGCACGCAGTACTGGCACCCAACGCAGGCATCGGCGTCGATAGTCACGATGCCGTCCTCTCGCCGGGAGGAAGCTCCGGTGGGACAGACGTCCACGCAGACGGCCTTTTTGCAGTGATTGCAGAGCACGGGGCAGGTTGCCTTCCTCACGCGGGGATATTCTCCTGTTTCCGTGACCAACAGCCTGTTCCAGAACATTCCGGGGGGCAGGAAGTGCTCTTGCTTGCACGCGATCATGCAGGCGTAGCAACTGACGCATTTCTTCAGGTCGATGACCATCCCGTATCTCATATCCGGCTCCTGATAGATGATAAATCTGGAAGGAGGACACTCCTCTCGCCTTAGTCTTTTCGGAGGGGTGTCCCCCCCAACCTTTTCAGAACGCAATTATTCTCACTGCAAAGACGATGCCGAAGGGCGACCTGACGATGAAAGGCGTCGATGGCTGCTTTTTGCTTGGGGCATAATCGAATTGGCCGAGTGGTGGAAGTGAAGGGCCACGCAAAAAGGCGCCGCTAGGTGCGAAATACCGTCCCAGGGGCGGAGTGCCGCACCTTGGGGAAGAGTCGATAGCGATTACTTGTTGGGTCTTTTGATGCCCAACTTCTCCATTCGCGTCCGAAGGGTGCTTGGTTTGAGGCCAAGAGATTCCGCCGCTCCGGATTCGCCCTTGACCTTCCAGCTCTTCTCCTGCAGCACGCCGGCGATATACTCCCGCTCGAAAGCCTCGAGCGTCCGGTTCCGGTCTAAAAGGGGGTTTACCTTAGCCGGGGGGAGGTCGATCCGGAGATCGCCTTCCGGGCTCGAAATCACTGCCCTTTCGATGAGGTTCTCCAGTTCCCGGATATTGCCTGGCCAGTGGTGTTGTTCGAGTACGCGGAGGGCCTTCTGGGGGACAACGTCGAACTTCTTGCCCATCCACTTCCCGTACTTCTCGACGAAAAAACTGACGAAGAGAGGAATGTCGTCCACCCGCTCCCGGAGAGGCGGAATGTGGATGGGGAAGATATTGAGGCGATAATAGAGGTCCCGGCGGAATCTCCCCGCCTTCACTTCTTCCTCAAGGTTCCGGTTAGTTGCGGCAACGATGCGCGCGTCTGTCCTGATGGTTGCGCTTCCGCCGATGCGCTCGAACTCGCCGTCCTGAAGAACCCTCAGCAATTTGGCCTGGAGTTCCAGGGGAAGCTCGGCGACCTCATCCAGAAAGAGGGAAGTCCCGCGGGCCGATTCAAAGCGACCGATGCGCCTCGACGCGGCCCCGGTAAAAGCCCCCTTCTCGTGGCCGAAGAGCTCGCTCTCTATGAGATTGGGGGAGAGGGCAGCGCAATTGACCTGCATGAGAGGGCGGGCCCTCCTCTTGCTTTCGTTGTGGAGCGTCCGGGCAATCAGCCCTTTTCCCGTTCCGGTCTCGCCGAGAAGGAGAACTGTTACATCTGTTGGGGCGACCTGTTTCACCTTTGTCAGGATTCGCCTCAAAGCATCGCTTTTCCCGATGATCCCCTTGAAGTCGTTCTGAACTTCGAGGGAGTCCCTAAGGTAGATATAGTCTGCTTCAAAACGCTCCTTCAGCCCGCGTACCTCGGCAAAGGCTTTTTGCAGAGCTTCTTCCGATCTTTTTCGGGACAGGGCGTTGGCGAAGACCTCGCCGAAGAGGCGAAGCCGCGGAACCAAATCTTCCGACCAGGTCTTGAATACGCGATGGTTTGAGACGGTAAGCACTGCTGCCGTCGACCCGGAGACCGAAACAGGCACGGAGAGCTGCGACTTGCAATGGAAGAGGCGATAGGCCTCCTTCATCTTTTGGCCGTCGGGCGGCAGATGGTCGAGCTGGCTCCATTGCACATGCTCGCCCTTCCGCCACCGCTTGAAGAGGTAGCGAAAACTCTTGATGAATTCCGGGTCGTGTTTTACCCAGAGCCTGTTGTGCTTGATGACCTGCTCCCTGTCTTCCTCCGGCCACCACCCGCTGTGGAGATAGGGCCTGAATGTTTCCCCGTCGTCTTCGGCCAGATAAAGGATGCATCGGTCCGCCCCGAGCAGTCTCGCCAACCGGCCGAGGTCTTTGCTCATGGTCTTGTCCAGATGGGCCGTGGGCAAATTGATATAGGTCGCCGAAATGTCGGACAGAAGATGCTCGTAAGCAAGTATATCGTCCATCCTTTCGGCTTCCCGCTTTCGGGACAGCACGCCGGCGAGCATTTCGGCCAGGCGAACGATGTCCTGGCCTGATCCTTCCGAAAACGGGTCTCCTTCTTGTTGTGAAAAGGCGACTAGTCCGCCCAAGGCGAGGGCGGCGGTTTGGATTGGTGCGGCCGAGACCGATCGGATATTCGCCTTCGTCACGTACTGCCTGTCTCGCTCCGCAGAGGCGGGAAGGTCGTCCGGAAGGCGCGACAGGGAGATGATTTCCCGGTTTTGCAGTCGCTCGATCAGCCAGGGCGCGTCGTCGATTCCCAGCGGCGGAGGCGCCTGCCGCGATCCGCTGCGGGGATAACATTTGACGACCGCGCTCGCACCGCTTTCGGTCGGCCAGAGAAGGAGAACCGATTGATACAGCCCGAGCTTCTGCGTCACAAGCTCCAGAACCTCGTCGATCTCTCCATCCGTCTCGTGGGGCTGAGCCCTGTTCAATCGCAGAGAAATGTCGAGCAGCAGATCCATCAAGAAGATATTATCATTGCCTCCACGGCCGATCAAGGCGGCCCCCAACCGTCCGTTTTTGCCCGAGCGTGCCGCTGCTGAAACCGTCGCTATGTCGCCAAGGCAACGCTTTTGTCGTCGGCGTTCTTGACGGCGCCGAGATCCCTTTTACGCAGGGTGATGGTGAGAACAAAAGCGACGAGGCAGCAGAGCGCCTGAAATGCCAACAAACCTGATGCACCCCAGGCGGAATCCTTTAAGAGACCCGTAACGGTGCTGCCGACGAACCCGCCCAGGCTGGACATGGAGTTGATCATCGCCATGCCTACCGCGGCCGCCTCGGCGGTAAGGAAAATGGCCGGAAGCGTCCAGAAAGGTCCGGAATACATCACATTTCCTGCGCCGTTGATCGTCAGGCCGATGATCTTGACCGGCAGGCTGTCGGAGAAAGCGGCCATCAGAAGCCCCACCACGGAAAGGAGCATTGGAATCGAGGCGTGGTACTTTCTTTCATTCTTGGCGTCGGAGTGCCAGCCCCAGAGGACCATGGCAATCGCGGCCACAATGCTCATGGCCATGCCGAGCCACCCGACGGTCATATTTGAAACTGACCCGGAGAATTCCTTGATCAACTGAGGCAGCCAGAAACCGGCGATTTGCGTCGTCATCTGCATGGTCATGTAGACAACGGCCAATCTCCAAATCCTAGGATGGGCGAGGGTCCTTTTCAGGGAGAGGCGGCGTGAGGCCTCCTTGGACGGGGCTTCCTTGGCCATCTCGATGCTCAGCCACTCCTTTTCTTCCACATTTAGCCATGGCGCGTCTTCCGGCTTGTCCGTCAGATAGAAGAACGCCGCCAAACCGACAAAGATGGAAACGATGCCTTCCAGCATGAAGAGCCATCTCCACCCGCTTTGGTTGAACCAGTGGACATGGTCAAGTATCCACGTTGACATGGGTCCGGAAAGAATCATCGATACGGGAATGGCCAGCATGAACACGGAGACGGCCCAGGCGCGTTGTTTGGCCGGAAACCAGAAGGTAAAATAGAACATCATGCCGGGGAAAAAACCGGCTTCGGCGGCGCCGAGGAGAAATCGCAGGACGCCCATCTGGGCGAAGCTCCGGACAAAGAACATCAGGCAGGTGACGAGGCCCCAGCTCACCATGATGCGGCTCATCCAACGTCTCGCCCCGAAACGATTGAGCCCCATGTTGCTCGGCACTTCAGCGAAGAAATAGGATATGAAGAAGACCGACATCAGCAAGCCGAAAGCCGCTCCCGTAATGCGCAGGGCTTTGTTCATTTCCAGGGCGGCGTAAGCAAGGTTGCCGCGGTCGATGACGTTCACCACATAGAGCAGAAAGACGAAAGGCATCAGACGCCACTTGATTTTTGATACGGTTCTTTTACCGATCGCATCCGTCGAATCCATCAGCTTTCCTCCCTTGTCTTTTCCTGCGCGGCGCATTCTTTATTTAACGATTTCTTTCATAATGGCCCTTTTCACTGCTTCTTCGGAAAGCTCCTGACCGATGCCCGGAAGCTCCGGCACGGTGTACCGCCCCTTCACCGGCTGATAGTCGTATACGCCGATTGCTCTGTTTTCCGGATTCAAGGAATTGATATGGTGCTCATGGATGATGAAGTTGGGAATGGCAGTCTCGAGATGAAGGGCCACGGCCTTCGAAATCGGACTTCCACAGACATGCGCCTGGACGCTGACATCATAGATATGCGCCATATCGCAGATCTTCTTTCCTTCCGAAACACCGCCGCAGTTGCCCAAATCGGGCTGAATGACGTCGAGGGCCCTCATTTCCAGAAAGGGACGGTAGCCCCACCGCGTGTAGATCCGTTCGCCGGCGGCGAGAGGGAAGTTGACGCTGTCCCTGACCTCTTTCATCATCAGCGGGTTGAGGGGCATCACGGGTTCTTCATAGAGGAAAATACCCAGTTCTTCGATAGCCCGGCCGATTTGCACGGCTGCGGAAACATCTGTTCCGCAGTGCATCTCGACGATGATGTCGACGTCAGGACCCACAGCGTTTCTTATGGCGGCCAGTCTGTCATGGCACATGGCTACCTGCTTGTGGGAAAGGATTTTCGTGAAGTCCGCGCCGCCCATGCGTTTCTCATCAAAGAAGGCGGGATCTACCTTGACGCAGTCGTAGCCTTCCCCCACGGCCCGTAGCGCGCACTCGGCATATTCTTCGGGCGTTGCCAGCGGAGTCCACCGTTCGCCCCATCCGAATTGAATCTGTGACGCATAACACCTCAGGTTGTCCCTGGTTTTTCCTCCGAGCAGCTTGTAGAGGGGAACGCCGAACGCCTTTGCCTTGATGTCCCACAAAGCGGTATCGATTGCGCTCATGCCGGCCGAAACCATAGTGCCGCCGCCTGCCCCCCAAAACGTTTTCTTCTGCATTGTGTCCCATATTCCTTCGGTATTTATGGGGTCGGCCCCGAGGACAAGCTGAGAAAGGTCCTTTACCATGCCGAAGCCTGCTGTTCCGCCGACGCCGAGGGACACCCCGGCTTCGCCGAGCCCGCTGATCCCTTCATCGGTATTGATCCTGCACACGATGGGCTTGTCAGTCCACGTTCTTTGGCCAGGAACCTTGAGCAGCGTAACTTCGAAACGATATATCTCCACACTGACAATCTTCACGACGAACCTCCTTTGATCAGTCTTCCAAATGTGAGCATATGATGAGCGAGGCTCCCTATCCGCTGGTACGGAACAACTATGTCAGGTCCAGCGCCTCTTTTTCCTCCAGATGAGACCGCAACTGCTGGAGTATGTCCCGCGCCACTCCCGAGATATGCAGGGTGAGAATTGCTCTGCCGCCTTCCCTGTCGCGCGTCGCCACACACTCGAAAATGCGTTTGTGGCCTTCTTCGTCGGCTTGCGGC
Source organism: uncultured delta proteobacterium (assembly GCA_963816715.1). Lineage (GTDB taxonomy): Bacteria > Desulfobacterota > Syntrophorhabdia > Syntrophorhabdales > WCHB1-27 > BOG-1155. The sequence goes on along the minus strand of CAWFMJ010000027.1, from coordinate 2,959 downwards.
ATAAGCATATACGTCCGATACTTGAGATACAGCAGGTCGAATACGTGCTGCAAGAGAAGACGCCCCGGCCGGCCTCCGGAAAGAGAAGCCAACGCCAGATGAAACTCCATATCTTTGACGATTCTGAGCATAGGGAGTTTTCTGTGAATTGCGTCCAGCAGGTCGTCGAGCGCCGTCTTCAGTTGTCCCAAGCCCGCATCGTCGCGCCGGTCTATGGCCCCATCGAGGAAGGTCAACTCCAGGGACTTCCGGACCTGGTAGAGCTGCTCGACTTCCTCAATGCTGATGTCCTCAAGATAGAAGCCCCGGTTGGTCTCGTGGCGAACAAGTCCTTGAAATTGTAACCATTTGAGAGCCTGGATAACGGGGGTAGGGCTCATGCCGAGCTTTTCGGCGATGTCCTGATAGTGGATTTTCTGGCCGATCGCAAGCTCATTGAAGAGCATCATCTTGCGAATAGCCGCGTGGGCTTTTTGCGTCAGGTCTTCGTCTGTTTTCTTAGGCTTTCGCGGGGATCGAATCGCCCCTTTCCTGACTTTAACCATATCCACTCGCCGTTGTGAATTCAAATCTGAATTCAAATGTCAGTTTAGATGCCAAGGGCCAGAAATGTCAAGAAAAAACTGGCTAAGAAAAGGACTGAATAGACCTTTTGCGTGCCGGACCTTGTCGCACTTCTTTCCAAAGACAGCGTCACGAAGAAATCTGAGCCTTGTCGATTGCATCAGTTTCGAAGTAATGCGAGATTTGGGGATCAGATCGGCTTTCGCCTTCGACGACCGCTTTCAGCAGTATGGATTCTCGAGGATTCCGTAAAGCAGCACGATGCACTACCTATCTGTGCGGAGAGACGATCAGGCCTCGCTCGCCTCTGTGATACGAGCGGTAAGCGAGAGGTTAACGTTGACGATAAGTACTAAAAGTAATTGGGTTTGTTGAGCGCCGCACGTTCGCGCCCGTCCCCATTGCCCGCCTGCGTGTCCGTGCACGCGCCGTGTACCCCCCTATCTTCGAAATCCATTCTGCCGCAACGCATCGTTGAGGCGGGTGCACGAAAGTGCACGGTTTGAAGGGGGTGGGCCGGGCCCCCCCGAAATCTGATAAAGTTGGCGATCATGCTGCCGCTGCTCAGTTGTCAAAGAGGTGTGCCGGTCTAAGAGAAACCGGTCAAACAGGACGGGCTGTGCCCGCCCGGCAAGGCGCAGGCGAACAACTGAGCGTGGACTTAAGTGGAGGCCTGAGTTCTTCGTATAAACAATTCTACGAAGATTGCCGAGACAAGTGCGGATATCCGGGACCCGCGGTTCCTCGGGTGTAATCCAGACGGCTGGTCAAACATGTGCGGCCAAGACGAACTTCCTGAAACCTTAGAACCCATTGCTCCAAAGCACTATCCAACCATAGACCCGGTAATCGACAATTCAGGTCGTTGAGAACGCCTTTTCTCCTGACTATATTCTGGTTAGTAACGTCCATGCCTCGCCAGGCACCCTGACTCATGAAAATGGCCTCTGTGGTATCATGAGGAAGTCTCCTTGAAGGAGGTCGGTATTGTTTGGTGCCGCAAGCCCGTTTAGTAACGTGACCCGGATGCCGTTAAGGCACCCTGAATTGTTGCCCCTCATCCGAGAGGGAGCACGCTGGGTAAACTCTTTCATTGCTCGGCATCCCCTGGAGACACTAAAGATAAGGAGGGGACGATGGAAGTTGTCCATGTGAGGTGTGCGGGTCTCGATGTTCATAAGAAGAGGATTCTCGCCTGTGTCCGTATCATCGGCAAAGGCGGGTCCGTCGAGAAGGATGTGAAGACCTTCGGGACTACAACGGGAGACCTCATGGTTCTCTCCGACTGGCTCCGCTCCAACTCGGTCACTCACGTCGCCATGGAGAGCACCGGCATCTTCTGGAAACCTGTTTACGCGATCCTCGAAGGCTCCTTCACCCTGCTCGTGGTGAATGCCGCTCATATGAAGGCAGTCCCTGGACGGAAGACCGATGTCAGGGACTGCGAGTGGATCGCCGACCTTCTCGCCCATGGCCTCCTGAGAGGAGGATTTGTCCCTCCCGTAGAGGTCCGTGATCTCCGGGATCTCACTCGTTATCGCACCTCTCTCGTCAATGAACGGACCCGTGAGGTGAACCGCCTCCACAAACTTCTTGAGACAGCGAACATCAAGCTCACCTCCGTCGCCACCGATGTCATGGGCGTCTCCGCTCAGGCGATGCTCCAGGCCCTCCTGGGCGGCACCACGGATCCCGACATCCTCGCCGATCTTGCCAAGGGAAAGCTCCGGCAGAAGCTCCCCGAGCTGAAGAAGGCCCTGGAGGGGCGATTCACCCCTCACCACCGCCTCCTTCTCGGGACCATCCTTGCCCATATCGACTTCCTCGATGAGACTATCACTGGCATCGGTAAAGAGATCACCGCCTCCATGGCCCCCTTCCAAAAGGAAGCTGAAATGCTGGACGCGGTCACGGGGATCAGCGTGCGGGTTGCCGAGACCATCATCTCCGAGATAGGGGTCAACATGGACTCCTTCCCTACAGAGAAGCACCTTGCCTCCTGGGCTGCGTTGTGTCCGGGGAACAACGAGAGTGCGGGCAAGCACAAGAGCGGGAAGACGCGAAAGGGCAACGCCTATCTGAAACGCGCCCTCACCGAGGCCGCCCATGCCTGCTGCAACGCGAAAGACTCCTATCTTGGAGCGAGGTATCAGCGGCTCATCAAGAGGAAAGGGAGGAAGAAAACAATCGTCGCCGTCGCGCACACCATTCTCGTCATCGCCTACCACATCCTCAAATACAAGACCCCTTACCGCGACATCGGTTCCGATCACTTTGACAAGCTGAACAAGCAGCATCTCGTCCGGTACCATCAAAAGAGACTTCAGAGCCTCGGTTTCAAGGTGACCATCGAGACTCTTGAGGAGGCGGCATAAGGCCGGCCATTTTCTGGGTA
>CAWFMJ010000026.1:0-919663 GCA_963816715.1 uncultured delta proteobacterium | reverse complement strand
CTCCTGGCCGATTCCCATGGTTAAGGCCGTCATCCCGGCAAGGCCGCCCAGTTGCATGCTTTCCACGGCCGTGCTGGGGACGATGACGATCGTGGCGTTCTGCTTCAAGCCCTCATAAAGCATGTTCATGGCCCTCAAATGAAGAGCGATAGGGTCGTTGTCATACGTTTTGGCCGCTTCCCCAAACTTCTCGGCCACCTGTCGCTCCGAATCTCCCAGAATCACCCGAGCCTGTCGTTCTCTTTCCGCCTGGGCCTGCAGCGACATCGCATTCTCCAAGGCCTGGGGGATCAGTACATCCTTGATCTCCACGGAAATAACATTAATGCCCCATGGCTCGGTGCGCTCATCAATGATCGTCTGCAGCTCCTTACTAATCTTCTCCCTTCCTTCCAGCATGTCCGCAAGCACAGTCTTGCCTATGACGTCACGCAGGGCCGTTTGGGAAGCCCAACCTATAGCGCCTCTATAGTCGGCTACATCCAGGGCCGCCTTTTTGGGGTCCAGGACTTTCCAAAACAGCACTGCCTCTACATCCACCGGCACCGTGTCCTTGGTAAGGGTCTTTTCTGCCTTGAAAGAAGCCGTGATCACGCGGGTGTCAATCCAGTACGCTATCGAGTCGATGACCGGGATAATGAAGAACAGCCCCGGCCCCTGAAGGGAACGGAATTTACCTAACCGCAATATCACCGCCTTGTCCCACTGATCCGCGACCTTGATCGCGAGAGAGACAAAGAGGGCGACAAAAAAGGCAATGACTCCAATCCACGCGGTTTGCACGTTCGCTGAAGCGTTGTACATGGCATAGGTTAATCCTATGCCTATGCCGAAAATTACGGAAGATCAATGTTGCAAAAGAGCTGCTTTTTCTCATTTCGATCACCTCCATGATTTAGGCGCGTGATTGTGATGACCGTGAGTTGTTTTTCTTGAAGGCACCTGCACCCATTCCCACTCTTCATTCAAAGTATAATCACCGCTGCCATAGGATTTGAGCGGTTTCCAGGGGAATCGCAGCGCCGCCGCAGTGCGGTATCACGCGCGCCGCATAGTCCGCCACGGGGCGGGTCGCAGACACAGCCGCATTGTAAACGTAGCTGCCCGACGCGCCCCCAGGTTCCTGTTTGAGCTCCATCTTCTGCCTGACCGGCTCTTCGCCGCTCACACCGTCGGCATAAAGCTCCACGCGCACGGCATCCGGGTCGAGACCGCCGAGATAAACCTGAACCTCGAATACATGCTGCTCCCCACGAGTCTCAATCTTCACTTCGCCGAAACGCAGTTTCGACCAGTGCTGTTCCACGGCGCGCTGCCAATTCATCACCTGCACGCCCATTGCGCCCTTATCGGCAGTACGCCGGCGGTAGGCCGCGGCCGCGGGGATGTAGTGTTGTTCGGTGTATTCGCGCACAGTGCGGTTCGCGGAAAAGCGCGGAGTCAACCGCGCCATGCTTTCACGCATACGCGCGACCCAGGCAACGGGGATACCCTCCTTGTCGCGGGTATAAAAATCGGGGACTATCTTCTGCTCAAGCAGGCCGTAGAGCGCGTCGGCTTCCACAGCGTCCCAGGCCGGGTCATCATCGTGTTCCTGGCCGTCCCCCAGCGCCCACCCCACCTCGGGCGCGTAGGCTTCCGCCCACCAGCCGTCCAGTTCCGACAGGTTGATGCCTCCGTTGACCAGCACCTTCATGCCGCTCGTTCCGCTTGCCTCCCATGGGCGCCGTGGCGTGTTCATCCAGACATCCACCCCCTGCACCAGGCACCCGGTCAGATGCATGTCGTAATCGCTGAGGAATATCACGTGGGGGCGCGCCTCGGGCCGCCGGATGAAACGGGTCTATTCCTGGATCAGGGCCTGCCCCGCCTGGTCCGCCGGATGGGCCTTGCCGGCAAGGATGAGCTGTACGGGCCGCTCGGGATTAGTCAACAGGCGAAGCAGTCGCTCGGGGTCGTGGAGCAGCAAGTTCGGTCTCTTGTAGGTGGCGAAGCGGCGCGCAAAGCCCAGCGTCAGAGCGTCGGGATCGAACAGATGCTTCGCGCCGTCAACCGCCTCGGGCGGCGCGCCTGAGGCGGCCAGTTGTCGGGACAATCGCTCGCGGGTGTAGTCAACGAGAGACCTGGTGGCTGCGGTGCGAAGTTGCCAGAGGGCGGCGTCCGGAACGCGGCGAACGTCCTGCTCCAGGGCTTCCGTCGTCCCTAGCCGCTTCCCGTAGCCCTGACCGTTCCACTTTGCGTGGCTGGAAGACCGCGTCCCCATCGGACAGGATGACCGTTTTCCCCCAGGCGCCTGCGTGTTCAAGGACATCGAGCGCGCCCGGGTACAGCCGGTCGCCAAACGGGTAATCTACGAGGAAGGAAGACATCATCAGCAGTCGCGGATCGCACTGGTCCTCGAGCCGGTAGCGCTGTAAGGGACCCAGGTAGTCCGTGTAGCAGCTACGCGCACGTCTCCTTCTTTCCGGGATCGATTTAACGATTGCGCCCGGTCGAACAGGAAACGGCAATGACGGCGTTTGTCTTCTTCTTTTCTCCAGAAATTCAAGATGATTAGGACGGCCGTCTCGCGCAGCCGTAGTACCAAAAAATGTGTTGACGAAAAGAATGGTCCTATGCTATTCAGATTAGCAATGATAATCTATAAATAAGGTATGCTTATAATGGATTGCGGCGCCTTTCAGCCGGCGCCCGGCCGAAGGGCATGCGGCGAGACGGCTTGCCGCTTGAGCCGAGGACCGAGGGCCGAAGAAATAGAGTACCTTCTGATTTCCGGATCACTGCGAAGAAGCAGCGTTGTTTCTTCGAGATTGTATGAAGCGCGAAAAAACGCTCAATAACAGGGAGGGAAGATGAAGAAGAGATCGGCAAAGGCGTGGATGTTTTTCCTGGCAGCGGCAATAGCCGCGTCCGTCTTCGGATCGGGTTTCATTAACGAATCGGCGGCGGCAGCGAAGACGGTCAAAATCGGCTCCGTCTGGGGCATGACCGGTCAAGGCTCCGAATTCGGCATTCTCGCTCACCGAGGCGAGATGCTGTGCGTGAACTACCTGAATTCACACGGCGGGATCACGGTCAAGGGGCAGAAATATCAGATTGAGCTCATCAGCGAAGATATCAAAGCCACGGCTGAGGGCGCGGTGACCGCCGCGAACAAGCTCGTGCACCAGGACAAGGTGAAGTATATGGTGGGCTTGGCCGCGCCTTTCCAGGTCGACGCGGTGGCATCGGTCACGGAGCCGAACAAGGTTTTCTACCTTGCCTCCATTCACGACAACATGTCGCCAAAAACCCCCTACACGGCGTCGGCCATGTATGCCTACGCGTGCCCCAAGATCGCGATGTACGACTACCTGCATAAGACGTACCCTTCGGTTAAAAAGGTCGCCTTCACCGAGATCGACGAGCCGGCCGTGGCCAAGGCCGCCGATGCGGCGCGCGTGGAAATGAAGAAATACGGCATGACGGAGGCGGGCTCCGTCAAGTACCCCTTTGGGACGCAGGACTACTACGGGGTATTAAACAAGGTCATGACGTTCAATGCCGACGCCCTCGACATCAACATGGAGTTCCCCGGCGGCGCAGCCGCCATCGTGAAGCAAGTCCGCGAGCTGGGCTTTACCGGTCCGATTATCGGCAACTCCCCGTGGGACCCGGTCTTTGTAAGGGACAAGATCGGCTCGAAAGAGTACGCGACGGATTTCGCGAACCCCGGCTTCGATCCCATCTCGGCTGCGGCGCAGTTGCCGCCCATGCTGAAGAGCATTATCCAAATGTGGACCGATACGTATAAAGTGCCCTTCATCTCCGATTCGCTCCACGGTTGGGATCCCATCTACGAGCTGGCACAGGCCATAGAAGCGGCCCAGAGCCTCGAGCCCGCGGACGTGGTCAAAGCCTTCCAGAACATGAAATCCATCAAGTGCTCGGTCGGAACAGCCAAGATGGGAGGTCTCAAGACCTACGGCATCAACAACATGGTCGCGCAGCCGGTCCCGGTGACGCGCATTCAGAACGGCCAGGTGATCTTCGTCGGATGGAAACCGGTGCCCATTCCTTAAGACGTCGCTCCTGACCCGACAGAGGGGGAGGACGTTTTTTTTGAAAAGCATACTAGGCGCGGCCGGACATGAGCAAAAGCCCGGCCGCGCCTGAAAGGCCAAGAAGGTTTGTTATGCTGCATGGACTCTACCAAGGCATATTTAACGGATTGTCCTCGGGTCTGATCTATATTCTTGTGGCCCTGGGCCTAACTCTTTTGTTCAGCATTATGGGCATCCTTAACTTTGCCCACGGCGAGATCTACATGCTCGGCGCGTACGTCGTTTACTACGCGTGCGTCGTCGCTCACATCAACTTCTTCTTGTCCCTCCTATTGTCTGCGATTGTCTTGGGCATTTTCGGCGCCCTGTTGGAGAAGGTCGTCTTTCGCCGCATTCGCGGCGACATGGAGCCCGCCGTCCTCGCTTGCATCGGACTCTCGGTGGCCCTGCAGACCGGCGCGATCATCGCTTTTGGCACCTATCTGAAGTACATCCCGTCCGTATTTCCCGGCATCGTGAAACTGGGAGCGTTAAGACTTTCGAAGGACAGGCTCCTCGTCATGGGAATTGCCCTGGTCTTCACGTTCGCCCTCCTTTTCGTGATCGGCAAGACCAAGGTCGGCAAGGCCATGCTCGCGATTTCTCACGACGCCGAGGCTGCCGCTTTGCAGGGAATCAACGTCAACCGGATTTCCATGATAAGCATGGGCATCGGGTGCGCCCTTGCCGCCGTTGCGGGCGGATTGATGGGTTCGCTGCTGCAGTTGGCCCCGCACATGGGAACGTTGGCCATGACCAAGGGAATTGCGGTGATAATCCTGGGCGGAATAGGGAGCGTTGGGGGCTCGATCATCGGAGGCCTTATTCTCGGCCTGGTGGACGGTTTGGCGCCTCTCTATTCAAGCGGCACTATCGCGGCGATCATCGGCTTTTCCGTGATTGTCCTGATCTTGTTGGTAAAACCGAAAGGGCTTCTTGGCCATGACTAGAGACATCGTTTTAGACAAAAAGGAGCTTCAGGACGCGGCGCGGGGAGAGCAGACCGGCCTTGGCCGGACGCTCGGGCTCATCGCCGTGGTAATCGCCGTTTTTCTGCTGCCGCTCGTTCTGCAGAGCAGGGACTATTATGTTATTGTCCTTATCCTCTGCGCCGTCAACGTCATGCTGGCAACAAGTTTTCGCCTGATCGCGAGCGTGGGCCAGATGAGCATGGGAAGCATGGCCTTCGCGGGCATAGGAGGGTATGCGTGCGCCCTGTTCATGATGAAGGCCGGTCTTCCGTTTTGGGCGGCTCTTCCTCTGGGCGGTCTCGGCGCGACTGCGGTTGCCGCGGCCGTGGCCTTTCCCTTCGTTAGGGTGACCGGCATATACTTTTCCATGCTTACCATGTTCTTCGGCGAGATTGTTCGGCTCATCATGTGCGAGTGGAGCTCAATGACGGGAGGCGTCACCGGCTTGCTCGGCATTCCCTCGGCAGGCGTCCTTTCCTTTTGGGGAGCAACGATAGACTTCGGCCACTTGGTGCCCTATTGCTATTTGGTCTTTGCGATCATGTTCATCACGTTGCTGATCCTCTATCGCATCGATCGCTCGCACCTCGGTACGATGCTGCCGGCGATCGAGCGGGACGAGGACGTGTCGTCGAGCGTGGGCATAAACGTGATCGGATACAAGGTGGCGACGTTCTGTCTGGGCACCTTCTTTACCGGCGTGGCCGGCGGTCTCTATGCGCACCACCTGAAGGTGCTCAACCCTGACACGTTCGCTCTGTTTCCGAGCATCTACATTCTGATATACGCCGTGAGCGGCGGCCGCAAGAAATTTGTCGGCCCGATCGTCGGCGCCGTCATTCTGACCGTCGTTCCGGAGGCATCCCGGGTGCTGAAGCAATACCAGCCCATGATTTTCGTTGCGGTGCTCTTCTTTGTCCTTTTCTTCATGCGCGACGGTCTTGTCGCGCTGCCGGGGAAGATCTGGGCCGGCCTGAAGGGGACGAGGGAAAGGAGTGGAGCCAATGCTTGAGACGAAGAATCTCACGAAGTACTTCGGCGGATTGCGCGCCATCAACGAGGTCAGCGTGAATGTTGGGGCAGGCGAGATAGTCGGCCTGATAGGTCCGAACGGGGCCGGGAAGACGACCCTGTTCAACCTGTTGACGGGATTCATTCCTCCGACAGAGGGCAGCATAACCTTTGAGGGGAAGGAAATCGCAGGTCTGAAGCCGCATACGATTGCGCGTCTCGGATTGGTTCGGACCTTTCAGTTGGTGAAGCTGCTGCCAGATTTCACCGTGCTTCAAAATATGGTTGCGGCAACGCATCTCTACCCCGGAGTCGGCTTTCTCGAGGCAATATTCAACACCGCGCGGTACCGCCAGAAGGAGCGGGAGATCTCGGAAAGCATCCGGGAGATTATCAACTTCGTCGGTCTGACGGGCGTGGAGGAGGTAGCGGCCCGCAATCTGCCTCACGGCCACCAGAAGGTGCTCGGCATCGCTATGGCTCTTGCGGCAAAGCCGAAGCTGCTGCTCCTGGATGAATGCCTCGGAGGGATGAACAACGCTGAGGTGGATTCCACCCTGCAGATTATTGCGGAAATCAGGAGAAGAGGGACGGCGATCCTGTTGATAGAGCACAACATGAGAGCGGTCATGTCCATTTGCGACCGTCTGTTCGTGATCAGTTTCGGTACGGAGATCGCGCGGGGGTTGCCGGAAGAGGTGAAGAAAAACGAAGAAGTAATCAAGGCGTACCTGGGGGCCGCCAGACATGCTGCTTAAGTTGAAAGACGTCAGAATCCACTACCACAAGGCAGAAGCCGTCAAGGGCGTCACGATCAATGTGGCGGAAGGCGCCGTCACGGGTCTTGTCGGAAACAACGGGGCCGGGAAAAGCACCATCCTGAAAGCCGTATCCGGCCTGCTTCGGATAAGCTCGGGCGAGATGTGGTTCGGGGACAAAAGAATAGACGGGATGGAAAGTCACGAAATCGTTCGGCTCGGCATCGTTCAGGTTCCTGAGGGTCGAAGGCTTTTCCCCCGCATGAGCGTTTTAGACAACGTCATGATTGGCGCCTACCTGAGAAGAGACAGAGCCGGCGTCAGGGAAGACCTCGACAGAGTCTGGCAGCGATTTCCCCGGCTGCATGAGAGGCGCAGCCAACGGACGGGGACATTGAGCGGCGGCGAGCAGCAGATGGTCGCCATCGGCCGGGCGCTGATGGCCAAGCCGAAACTGCTCCTCATGGACGAGCCTTCGCTGGGGCTGGCCCCCCTCGTCGTGGAAGAGGTCGCCGATATCATCGCGGGCATCAGCAAGGAAGACATCACGGTGCTCCTCGTGGAACAAAACGCAGGCCTCGCCTCAAAGCTCACCAACTTCGTCTACGTTCTGGAAGTCGGCGCTGTCGTTCTCGAAGGCAACATAAAGGAAATGATGACCAATGAAGCAGTGCGTCGGGCGTTCCTGGGATAGTCTCGGGAAATTCTCAAGCGACGCCGAGGTCGTGGAACGGGCCAACGATAACGCTTTTGGCTTGTGCGCCCCGGCATGGACCGGACATTGCAGCCAGGGGAATCCGGATTGCCGACCAGATAGATGCCGGCTTTCTGCTCATAAATGAAAGACATCGGTGTCCGGGCGGTCTGTACTCCTCGATGGCAGCGGCTGGAAATCCGGGGGGGGCGGAGTCGCCCGATGTCCGGGTTCGAAGGAGGGCCCGCAAGATGGGAGCTGAGGAGAGGCTTGTCGACTGGGTTGCTAAGGCCCGGTTGGAGGACGTCCCCAAAAGGACGGTCGACATCGTAAAGGAACAGGTGCTCGGCATCGTCGGAACAGTCGTGGCGGGCGCGGCGGACGACGGCTGCGAAGAAGCGGTACGCTTCTACCGTGAGATGGGAGGGAAGGAAGAAGCAACCATCCTCGTTTATGGCGGCAAAGTCCCTGCCCACGACGCCGCGTTTGTCAACGCGGCAATGGCAAGGGCCCTCGACCTGTGCGATTCCATGGCGCCCGGTCCTCATGTGGGCGCTGCCCTCATAACCGCGACTCTAGCGGCTTCCGAGCTCGTTGGAGGACTGAGCGGCAAGGAGTTCCTGACGGCCGTGACGGTGGGCAACGAAGCGGCGGCGAGGATGAATTTGTCTGAAGGCGCCTATGACGGCTTCGACCCCACGGGCATCTGCGTCATTTTTGGCGTCGTCGCATCGGCGTCAAGAATACTCCGTTTGAGCAGCGAGCAGACGTGGAACGCCCTTGCCCTGGCGTTTAACCGGTGCGGCGGCAGTTTCCAGAGCCACATAGACGGTTCCCTGGGCGTCCGGTTCGTGCAGGCATGGGTTGCCCAAAACGGCCTCCTCTGCGCGCGTCTCGCGTCAAGGGGCATCACGGGTCCGAAGAATTTCATCGAAGGCATCTACGGCTACCTCCATCTCTATGGAAAAGACCTCATTAAAGGCGATGAGATTGTTGCCGGACTGGGAGAGGAATACCGGTTGGAGCGGATGGTCTTCAAGAAATACCCCAGTTGCGCCCTCACGCAGGGCCCTACCGATTTGGCGCTGAAGCTCATGAAGGAAGAGTCGGTTTCCGCCGGAGACATAGACAGCATCGAGTTCACCGTGCCCCCCTACGCCCACAAACTGGTCGGCCACGAGTTTGCGCTCGGAACGAATCCGAGAGTCAATGCTCAGTTTAACATACGCTATTGCGTCGCGAACGCCCTCCTCAGGGGAAGCTCGAAGCTGGAGCACTTCGAAGAGGAGCTGATTCGGGAAGGCAAGACCGCGGAACTGTCGCGGCGGGTGAAGGTCATGCCCGACAAGGCCCTCAATGAGAGAGGCCATACCGCTGTGGACATGCGAGTACGGGTAAAGGACGGGAGAGAATTCTTGAGACAGCTCGACATCGGCCCGGGCTTCCCGGGCAACCCCCTGGGCAAGGAGGACCACCAGAAACGTTTTCAGGACTGCCTCTCCTTTGCCAAAAAACCGATAAGCAAGGAAACAGCGAAGAGCATCGGCTTGCTTGTAGACGACCTCGAAGGGGCAGCAGACGTCAGACTGCTCGTTCAGTTTCTGACGGGCGGAGGGAACGCCTAGCGAAAGGTTTCGGACAAAAGAGCGTTGCGCCGGACAGGCCATCGCCAAAAGCACGCCGGTGAGGTAGAATAACGATAGGGGCGTCGGTCGGACGACAGAGGTTTCCGTTATGACCGTCGTTGATCCGGCGCTGCTTGCCTTTTGTGCGATCGACGAACTAGAGCTCGACCCTCCGAAGGAAAAGGAGGTTCTGGTGCGGTACCTCTACACCGGGTACTGTCACAATTCAAGCTGGAAGACATTAACGACGTGGCGGAAAAGATGGTAAAGCGGCAAATCCGGGGTCGATGGGTCTGCTCCTTCGAGTAGGCGAAAAAGAGACAGCCCGGCTAAAAAGGGGGTTTTCGATGAAAGGAAGTTTCGCAAGGCGCCCGTTGGTCCTGATTGTGCTCTCTCTCTGCGTGATCGCTTTCCGGCCCGCATTTGCGGGGGACCTGAAGGAGATTCGCATCGGCGCCATCAACTCGATGACGGGCGCCAACGCGATGACGGGCGCCGAGCAGAAATGGGCGTACGAGCAGGCTGTGGCGGACATCAACAAGAACGGCGGGGTCTATGTCAAGGAGGCGGGCAAGAAACTTCCCATGACGCTCGTTTTCGCCGACGACAAGAGCCTGCCTGATCAGGCGGCGGCATCGATGGAACGGCTCATCAAGTTCGAGAAGATCGACCTTGCCATGTCGAGCAACGTGCTCCCCTACAATCTTGCCGCGGCAACGGTGTGTGAAAAGTACAAGGTTTATTTCGCCATGGCCTGCACGTGGCTGGACGAGGTGGAAAAGCAGCACTACACTTGGGTGACGGACTTTTTCTTCACCGGCCTTGCCGCGGCCGAGGTGCCCTTCCTGATCTGGAAGACGCTGCCTGAAAACGAAAGGATCAAACGACCGGCACTCCTGCTGGAAGACGACATGAACGGGCAGGGCTTCGGGGAGCGCTTCAAGTACTGGGCTGACAAGTATGGCTACACTTTTTCGGTCAACGATCCTTACCCTGTCGGGGCGAAGGACTTTTCATCGCAAATCCTCAAGATGAAGGCGGCGAAGGCAGATGCCGTCCTCTATTTCGGCGCTCCCACCGACGCGATCACCTTTTTGCGACAGGCGAAAGAGCAGGAGCTGAAGCTTCGGTACATACAGGGATGGAAAGGCTTCTGGCCATCGGATTTCGCCCAGGCAATGGGCAAGAACGCCAACTATATCATTCACGATGGCTTCTGGTCAGAAAACTCCGGCAATCCGGGCGCCAAAGAGCTCGGCGCCAGGTTCCGCAAACAGTTTGGAAGGGACTCGGTCAACGCCGGCCTTTACTATGCCAATCCACAGGTTCTCGCAATGGCTGTCGAAAAGGCCGGAACGACCAACTCCGCCAAGGTGCGGGACGTGATGTTCGGAGGCGAATTCAAAGGAACGGTCATGGGCGAGCTCAAATTCAACGAGAAGGGCCTGTGTGCGATCCCGCCCGTTGCCTTGCAATGGTGGGACGGACAGCGGATGCCCGTTTATCCGCCTTCCAAGAGTTGGAAGCTCAAGCTGATTCCCCAGTAGCGGGCAAAGGGAATCGCTGAAGACCGAAGGCGACGAAAGGAAGAGAAGCGGCAGAGAGGCTGCGCGGACCGCCGGCGCCCAAACAGCAAAGAAAATATCCGGAGGTTGCCGATGGGATACGGCTACATGGGAAAAACATTATGGGTGGACCTCGCGAAGAAGGAGCTGAGGGAAGAGGCGCTCGACGAGGAATTGTGCCGCCTCTATATCGGAGGCTACGGACTGGGCGCGAAGCTATTGTTCGACCGCCAGCCGGGCGGGGTGGATCCGCTCGGTCCGCACAATATCCTGGGCTTCCTGACGGGTCCTTTTGACGGCACTCAGGCCCTTGGCGGCTCCCGGTACGTGGTGGCAGCGAAGTCTCCCCTCACGGGAGGGTGGGGCGACGCCAATTCGGGCGGGCAGTTTGGACCCAATCTCAAATACGCCGGTTACGATGCTGTGTTCTTCACCGATATTTCAGAAGAGCCGGTCTACCTCTTCATTGACAGCGGCAAAGCGGAACTGAGAAGCGCTGCCCATTTGTGGGGTAAGGATACAGCCGACACCGAAGACAAGCTCCGGTCGGAGCTGGGCAAAGACGTCGAGGCGGCGTGCATCGGCCCGGCAGGGGAGAAAATGGCGCTCATCGCGGGCGTCATGAACAACAAAGGGAGAAGCGCCGCCCGCTCGGGTCTTGGGGCGGTGATGGGTTCGAAGAGACTGAAAGCCATTGCCGTAAAGGGCAAGCTGAAGGTGCCCCAAGCGGACGAGGAGAGAGTCAAGGAGCTCCGCAAGAAATACCTGGGCGAATTGACTGGACCCTTCGGCTTGATGAAAGATGTGGGAACGCCGGGGCTCCTCGATATCCTCGCGCCGGCCGGCGACACGCCGACGAAGAATTGGGCCGGGACGTCCGCAATCGATTTTCCCGATTTTGCCCAAGTCGGCGTCGGGCCTGTAATGGATCGCCAATCAAGGAAATACGCCTGCTACCGCTGTCCGATAGGGTGCGGCGGGCTCATGTTGGAAGGGACGGGGGAATACAAGTATGCGGCGGGCGCCCACAAGCCTGAATACGAGACTCTCGGCACTTTCGGTCCTTTGTGTCTCAATAAGAACATCGAGTCGATCATCATGGCGAACGATATTTGCAACCGGTACGGCGTCGATACGATTTCTGCCGGCCACTGCATCGCTTTTGCCATCGAGTGCTACGAGAGGGGGATCATCTCGAACAGAGAGACCGACGGGATAGAAATGACGTGGGGCAACGACAAATCGATTGTCGCCATGCTGGAGAAACTCGTGAGGAGGGAAGGCTTCGGAGACATCCTCGCCGACGGCGTGAAGATAGCGGCGGAGCGGATCGGGAACGGCGCTCATGAATATGCCATCCACGTTGGAGGTCAGGAGCCGGGCGCTCACGATCCCAAATTTGACTGGTCCTGGGGGATTTCGTACAGACTGGACGCCACCCCCGCCCGTCATACGCAGTCGGGCGAGGGGCCCCACTGTGCCGGAGTCTTGCCGGAGTACGACCCGAAGTGCGTCGTGGGCAGAGGCGTGCCGCACAAGATAGGGACCTGTTTTTCCCACGTGATGAACAGCGTGGGTATGTGCATGTTCTTGTGGGCGAGCTTTCCCCACGTCAACGCGTTCGTCGAGTTTCTCGACGCCGTGACGGGCTGGAATTTCGGCATGGACGAGATCATGAAGATCGGCGAGAGGATCGCCAACATCAGGCAGGCCTTCAACAGCCGGGAGGGCATAAAGTCTCCCCGGTTCAAAATGCCGGGCAGAATGTCGGGCAATCCGCCCCAGAAAGGGGGCCCCCTCGATGGAGTAACCATTGACGAAGAAGGTCTCGGAAGGGAGTTCCTCGCGGCTATGGACTGGGATCTCGCGACGGCAAAGCCGAGCGCCGGGAAGTTGATGGAGCTGGGCATGGACGACGTGGCGAAAGTGCTTTGGCCGTAAGGAGCGAACGAGAAGGAGAGGATGCGAAAAAGTCGGTCAGCTTAAAAGTCGCCGTGAGCGAACCCGCAAGCGAAATGGAGGCGTCGCAAGGGGTTTTGATACGCGTTTCGCCCTTAAACTGTCCTGCCCGCGTATGAGAATCTGTACAGCGGTCAGAAGATGCGGTATAGTAGTTATGGGTGGGGCAGGGGCATATGCACATTATTGTCGACTCTGGAGTGGAAATGGATATCCAGAAACTGAAGTATCTTATTGCCGTCGCGGAATCTCTCAGTTTTTCAGAGGCTGCCTCGAACGTCGGCATATCGCAATCTGCGATGAGTCAGCAGATAGCGGAGTTGGAAAGGCAGGTGAAAACTCAACTGATAATTCGGAAGAAACGCCCGCTCCAACTCACGTCAGCCGGCAAAGTATTGCTGAAAGAATCCTACTCGCTGGTTGCAAAGGCTGACGAGGCTCTCAACAAGACGCATCAGGCCGCCAAGGGTTATGTTGGTTTTCTCAAGGTCGGCTTCCTCGGAGGGATCGAGCGGAGTTTCCTGCCGCGCGTAATCAGAGAATTCCGCGACGTTTATCCAAAGATCGATCTGAGTCTGCATCAGTACAACTGGGGCGAGCTCAATAAGGCGCTTGTGCGCGAAGAGATAGATGTTGGATTTACGATGAGCTATGGCTTTGACCGTTTTCCGCAACTCATCTCAAAAGATTTGTTCACCGACGTTCTGTGCGTGGTGATGCAGCGCAACCACAAGCTCGCGTCGGAAAACTCGGTAAAAGTGTCCAGCCTCAAAGAGGAGTACTTTATTACGCTCGATCCGAGGACCGACTTTCTCCTCTACGACCAGACGGTGCAACTCTGCAACGAAAGCGGTTTCACTCCGAGAAGAATCACGTTGTGCTGGCACATCGATGTCGTTCTCTTCAACGTGGAATCAGGGCTCGGCGTGACCATTCTTCCGGGGACCATCCCCTATCTGGCGGGACGCGACGTGCGTCTTATTGAAATCGATCATAAAGACAAATATTTCAGCGTCAAGGTAGCGTGGAATAAACGTACGCTGAATCCTTCTATTGAGGTGTTCGTCCAAAAACTGGAGTCGCTCAGGTCCACAACATCCATGGGCAGCAACATCGGCCTCGTCCATGGGTAAACGCGAGTTTTCTCGAACAGATGATAGGGATAACGAGTTGAAGCAAGCGCGCTGATTCACTGACTTGTTTCCCGGTCAGTCATCAGTCGGAAGTAAAGGACTATTCCCGGTCTACGGAAAAGCGCGGTCCCGCCGCCGACGCGCGGGAGAGCATTCGTTGGTCACAAAGTGGAACACCGCCGCAACCCGCTGCCCGGCGCATTCGTCGTCATAACATCAAATCCTCCGACAAAGCCGAAACGCTCCATTCAAAAAACTCAACAAAAACGGCCTCAAAAAACTTGTTGACGAAGCAGAATAATCTGTGCTACCATCGCTCCATATTAGTAATTGCGATTTGTCAATAAGGATTGCTTATATGTTGTCCTGGCCGAAAAGGTCTTCTGCCGATCCTCGACAAGGACAGGGCGGGAAGCAGCAGGCTGCGGACCAAGGACGGGAAAGAATTGAGCTATGGGGGCTGCATGCAGGAGTTGAATCCCGGGCCGCGATCGACATCCCGGGTTGCTTGGTTTGCGGCATAAATCAAGCTCTTGCTGACATCGTATATGCTTATACCTAATGGGCAGAGGAGGTATTAGAATGGCAAAAACAGTCCGCATGACCAATTCATCGACAGGGGGTCCCGTCTTCGTATACGTGAAGGATGGGAAGATCATCAGAATGACCCCTATGGACTTCGACGAAACGGATGCCCCTTCCTGGAAGATTGAAGCGAGGGGACGGACGTTCACCCCTCCCCGCAAAACAACAGTGGCGCCTTTCACGGCGGGCTTCAAGTCGATGATCTACTCGGACAAGAGGAACCTCTATCCGATGAAGCGCGTGGACTTCGATCCCGACGGCGCCAGAAACATCCAGAACCGGGGAACTTCCGGATATGTGAGAATCAGTTGGGAAGAAGCAACCGACATTCTCGTCAAGGAAATCAACCGGATCAAGCGGAATTACGGCCCTTCCGCCATACTCGCCGAGCCGAGCTCCCACCACCTGTGGGGCAACGTCGGCTACCGGCACAGCACGTTCTTCCGGTTCATGAACATGATGGGCTTCACCTACGCCGATCACAACCCGGATAGTTGGGAAGGCTGGCACTGGGGCGGCATGCACATGTGGGGCTTCAGTTGGCGGTTAGGCAACCCCGAGCAGTACGATCTGCTCGAAGACGGCCTAAAGAATGCGGAGATGATCGTCTTTTGGTCCTCCGACCCGGAGACCACGAGCGGCATCTACGCCGCGTTCGAGTCCACGGTTCGCCGGCAGTGGCTCAAGGATCTGGGCGTCAAGATGGTGTTCATCGACCCCTTCTATAACCATACGGCCGGGATGTACGCCGACAAATGGTTCGGCCACAAGGTCGGCACGGACCATGCCCTTTCTTTTGCCATTGCGTACACGTGGTTGAAAGAGGGGACCTACGACAAGGAATACGTTGCAACGCACACGCATGGCTTCGAAGAGTGGGCGGACTATGTTCTCGGCAAGACCGACGGTGCGCCCAAGACGTGCGAATGGGCGGAGAAGGAAACAGGGATCCCCGCATGCGATATTCGAGCCCTGGCGCGCGAATGGGCCAAGAAGAACACCTACCTCGCGGCCGGGGGCCTCGGCGGTTGGGGCGGCGCCTGCCGCGCTCCCCACGGCATCGAGTTTGCCCGCGGCATGATCGCGCTGGCCGCCATGCAGGGCATGGGCAAACCCGGCTCAAACATCTGGTCCACAACGCAAGGCGTTCCCCTCGACAACGAATTCTACTTTCCCGGCTATGCCGAGGGAGGCATTTCGGGCGACTGTGAAAATTCGGCCGCAGGCTTCAAGTTTGCCTGGAGGATGTTCGACGGCAAGACGACCTTTCCGGCGCCCTCCAACATCAACACCTCGGCGGGACAGCATATCCCGCGCCTCAGGATTCCCGAGTGCATCATGGACGGCAAACTCGAATGGAGCGGAAAAGGCTTCTGCGGCGGCGACATCCCCCATCAGATGCACCAATACAGCTACCCGGCGCCGGGCTATTCGCCGATCAGGATGCTCTGGAAGTACGGGGGCCCTCATATAGGCACCATGACCGCAACCAATCGCTATGCCAAGATGTACCACGCCGAGAACCTCGATTTCGTGGTCAGCCAGTCGATATGGTTCGAAGGCGAGGTCCCCTTCGCCGACCTCATTCTCCCGGCGTGCACCAATTTCGAGCGTTGGGACATCTCCGAATTCGCCAACTGTTCCGGATACATTCCCGACAACTACCAGCTTTGCAACCACCGGGTCATCTCGATGCAAATGAAGTGCATCGAGCCGCTCGGGATGAGCAAGTCCGACTACGACATCTACGCAATGATCGCCGAGAAGCTGGGCATCGGCCCGATGTTTACCGAGGGAAAAGATGAGCTCGGATGGATAGAGCAGTACTACAACGCCACCGATATGCCGAAGCATATGACCTTTGAAGAATTCAAAAAGAAGGGCTACTTCGTTGTGCCGGATAACCCGAACCGGAAGAAGACCCCGGCGTTGCGCTGGTTCGCCGAAGACCGCGAAAAAGACACTCCGGACTGGGGACCAAGGCTCAACAACATGGTCAACCGCAAAGGACTGCAAACGACTACCGGCAAGATCGAGTTTGTCGCCACAAGCATCCAGCGGTTCGAATCACAAGGGTATGTCGACGAGCATCGACCGGCCATGCACACCTACGTCCCCGCCTGGGAAGGACAACACTGCGCGCTCGCACAGAAGTACCCTTTGACGATGCTGTCGCCGCATCCCCGCTTTTCCATGCATACCATGGGCGACGGCAAGGACAGCTTCATGAACGACATCAAGGACCACCGGGTTCTCATTGACGGACACTACTATTGGATCATGCGACTCAACAGCGTCGACGCAGCGGCGCGGGGCATCAAGGACGGAGACCTCATTCGCGCTTATAACGACCGGGGTTCGGTCATTCTCTGCGCCCAGGTCGGCGAACGCGTTCAGCCGGGCGTCGTGCACTCCTACGAGTCATGCGCCGAATACAATCCCCTCGGCAAGCCGGGCAAGTCCGCCGACCGGGCCGGTTGCGTCAACATCCTTACCCCGGACCGCTTTATGTCCAAATATTCCTGCGGAATGGCGCCAAATGCCGCCCAGCTCGAGGTTGAGAAATGGAACGGCGACATCTACGAGATCTACTGAGATGAAAGTTTTCCAACGGAGAGAAGAAAGGAGCCTACCATGACGAAACAATGGTATATGGTCATAGACGTAGCCAAATGCCATGATTGCAATAACTGTTTCATGGCGTGCAAGGATGAGCATGTCGGCAACGAATGGCCCGGCTACACCGCCGCTCAGCCGCGCCACGGCCATCGCTGGCTCAACATACTGCGCCGCGAACGGGGGCAGTATTCGAGAAATGACGTGGCCTATCTTCCCATGCCGTGTCAGCACTGCGAAAACGCGCCCTGCATCAAGGCCGGCAACGGCTCGGTGACGCGTCGCGAGGACGGCATCATCATGATTGACATGGAGAAGGCAAAGGGGAACGAGGCTCTCGCCAAATTTTGTCCCTACGGCGCGATCTACTGGAACGAGGAGGCAGCCGTTCCGCAGAAGTGTACGCTGTGCGCGCATTTGCTGGACGACGCGTCGTGGGGGCCGCGGATGCCTCGCTGCGCGCACGTTTGCCCTACCGGCGCTCTGAAGACGTACAATGTGGATGCGGCAGAGATGGAGAAGATCGTTGCCGCGGAAGGCTTGTCCGCATACAAGGCGGAACTGAACACAAAACCCCACGTCCTCTATAAGAACCTCTCCAAGTACGGCAAGAACTTCATTGCCGCCGGCGTATTGGTCGGAGAGGATTGCTTCGAGAACGCAACGGCTGTGCTCAAGAACAAAGATGGGGTTGTGGCCAGCCAAAAGACCAACTTCTTCGGGGACTTTAAGTTCGACGGCCTCGACAATGGGGAGTATGCCGTCGAGATCGACGCTGCGGGGAAAAAGGCTTCCCTGACAGTCGTGATCGCCGATGAGTCGCGAAATCTGGGCTTCGTCAGGCTCTAGAACGCCGGCGCCAGGAGGTTGGGGCGCTATTCGGCGAAGATAAGGATGTCCTGTTTGAAAGAAATCGTCATCTTCAACGGCAGCCCTCGAAGGGATGGAAACATTGCCACGCTGCTGGAGGCTGTTGCCGACGGGGCGCAGGCTCATGGGGCGCGGGTGAAATCGTATACGCTCCTGAGAATGAAATTTATGGCTTGTCAGGGCTGCTTCTATTGCAGGGCGAATAATGACTGCGTCATCAACGACGAGCTTCGCGAGGCGCTGCAAATGGTAAAGACGGCGCAGGGAATTGTCGTTGGCTCGCCGATCTACATGATGCAGATCACGGGCCCGGTGAAGAACATGTACGACCGATTCTTTCCGCTCACCGACAACCTATACAGGCCCAGATTCGGCACGAAGAAAATGCTCGCGGTCTATTCCCAGGGCATGGAAGAGGCCCATTTGTTTGACTCATATTTTGCCTACACGGCTTCGATCTTCCCCGCCTTAGGCTTTGACCTGATGGACAATATCATTTGCACCGGCGCCAATGATCCTGAAAGAGCGGGAAAGAACGTGGACTTGAAGATTCGCGCTTACGAAGCAGGCAAGGCGATGGCCCTTGCTTTAGATCACTAGGCGAAGCGAAAGGCGGCGTTAGGGGAGATGCGCAACGCTGCCTGCGGCAGAAGAAAGGGGACATAGGGCGATGAGGGATTTGGAGGCGCTACTGGCCCGGTCGGCGACGGAGCGACGCTGCCTTTGTCCACGGCAGGTATTGGGCGTGCGCATGGGGCTTCTGGCCGGAGACCTTCTCGGCATCGGGCTTCCAAGTCCTGAGAAGCGCCTGTTCACTTTCGTCGAAACCGATGGCTGCGGGTGCGATGGCATTTCGGCGGCCACCGGCTGCACCGTTGGACGGAGGAACATGCGGGTGCTGGATTTCGGCAAAATGGCAGCGACCTTCGTCGATGCCGCCAGTCTGTTGGCGATCCGAATAGTGCCGAGTGGGCAGTCTCGCAGTCTGGCCAGGGAGTACGCGCCCGGGGCGTCGAACGCTCGGGAAGCCCAGCTTGGAGCCTATCAGATAATGCCTCCGTCAGATCTCTTCACCGTTACACCAGTCAGCCTGACGGTGTCCCTGGAAAAGATTATCAGCAGGCACGGCCTGCGAGTTCTCTGTGAGTTGTGCGGAGAAGAGATTATGAACGGCAGGGAGGAAATCGTCGAGGGCAGGGTGCTATGCCGGGGTTGCAGCGGCCAGGCCTACTATGAGGAGCAGTGCATCAAAGAGGCGCAATCCGCGTCGGGGAGGACTTCGCCCCGTGCATGGTAGGAGCCGCCAACGGCAAAACAGTTATATGAACGGCGCGCTATTCGCGAACGTCGATGGCGGACCGCGCAGGGGACCGTCGCGTCACTAATGGAAATGCTGCGGGGAAGACCTTGAGAAGGAGGTAATGTGATGAAACTGAAAGACAAAGTAGCCCTTGTCACCGGGGGAGGGTCGGGCATCGGCGCGGCTGTCACAAAGGTGTTCGTCGACGAAGGCGCCAAGGTGTGCATCACCGGTCGTCGTGCGGACAAGTTGGAGAAACAGGCCGCGGCATTCCCGAAGGGTTCCGTGATAGGTTGCCCGGGGGACGTGTCGCACTATGAAGACGTAAAGAGAATGGTGGCGACCACCGTTGGTTTCGGGGGTCGGATAGACATACTGGTGAATAACGCCGCATCGGACGTCATGGGCCCTATCACGGAACTGCTTCCTGAGGATTTTCGCAAAGTTCTGGAGGTTAACCTCACCGGCCCATTCATGCTCATGAGAGAAGCGATGATTCACATGCTGCGGGACGGAGGCGGGTCGGTGATAAATGTTGCCTCGATCGGCGCGTTGCGCTGTATGCCCGGTTCTCCGGCTTACGCCGCGTCCAAGGCGGGTCTCATTCATCTTTCGCGGCAGGCGGCTTTGGAATACGGTCCTTCAAAGATCCGGTGCAATGTCGTCTGTCCCGGCGCGACGAGGACGGAGATGTTGGTGGATACAGTCGGCGAGATGGCGAAAGACATGAAGATGAACACCGAGGAGCTATTCGCGAAATTCTCGTCGCACGTGCCGCTGAGAAGGATATCCATGCCCGCGGAGGTTGCCGCCGCCTGCATGTTCCTCGCCAGCGAGGATTCGTCTTTCATGACCGGCGCCGTCCTTGTCGTCGACGGAGGCGCGACCATTGTGGACGTATCAGGGGCGTCGGTAACATAGCGGGCATTGAGAGGCTGCGCCGGAAGGCGAGATAACGATAGCTGAGTCGGACAGCATTGCGTGAAGGCCCGCTTTTGGGGATGAGGATCGCTGACGCGAACCAAGCGCCGATCCGACGAAACTTAACGCTCCTTTCGCAACCATGACTTCTGGCAAACAGGAAGGAGGAAGGGCAAGATGGCCGAGCCGATTAGAAACAAGAGGCTCTCCGACGATCAGTTCTTCAAGATCCGAAAGGAAGAGGTGCTCTCGCAATGGGAAACCGGAAAACAGCTCGAGAACCTGAATGAATGCATAGAGATCGCGAAGGAGCTGTCCCAGGGCAAGAGCCACGCACTGACGCTCAAAGCGGCAAAAGAAGCGGGAACGCATGTGCTTATCCCTCAGTTTGGCCGCGCCCTCACCGAGCACATGATCGAAGGCATCCAATACGTGGAGGAAGAAGGCGATCTGCCCCCCAACGGCATCTGGAACCTCTACTCCGACTCCTATACCCGAAAGCTGGATTACAAAAGTGCAGCCGCCGGCATCGAGCGAAGCCGCAAGGAAGGCATGTCCATGCTGAACGGCTGGCCGATCGTGAACTTCGGCGTCGAAGAGGCGCGGAAGATACGGCGAGCCTGCCAATGCCCCTTCACCCTTAACTCGACGGACGAAGACGGCCGGCTCTCTTCCGAAATCGCCCTCGCCGCCGGCTGGAATGCAGCCAATTCACGGTCTATTCAGGAATGCATCGCTCACTGCAGGGAAATACCCCTTGCGGAAGAGATCAGAATAAACCAGTATGAAATGCGGCTTGCCGCCATCTACACGGAAAACGGCGTCCCCATCTGCCCGCACAATTCATGCAATATGAGCGGATACGACACTCCTGGTTCCCGCACTTTCACCTGCGTCTCCGAGTCGCTGCTCGCTGCCGAGCAGGGACTAAAATACTCGTTTCTCGAGCACGGGCTCGGCATGAATATGATACAGGACATAGCGATGGTCAGGGTGACCGAAAGGCTTTGTCGTGAGTACACAGAGCGCTTCGGCTACAAAGACATCACCTTCATAACGGGAGGTTTTCCATTTCTCGGCGCATGGCCGGCCCGGGCCGAAGAGGCGAACGCGATGATCGCCTGGAATGCGATAATTGACATCATGGGCGGCGTCACCGGAGTCATTCTGAAATGCCAGGATGAGGCGTTTGCAACGCCGACGAAGGAAGGGATGACCAGTTCGGTCAGGATCGCGAAACATCTGCTGACCCTGATGGGGACCCAGAGGATCGCCGAGAGCGAGAAGCTGAAACTCGAAGAGGCGATGATAGAAATGGAAGTGAGAGCGGTTATGGAGAAGTGCCTGGAAGCCGGGGACGGCGACATCGCCATAGGCATTTGCAAAGGGGTTGAAGCGGGGTGGGCTGACACAATGCTGACCCCGTGGAAGCACAACAAGGGAAAAGTCCTGGTCATGCGCGATGCCGAGAACGCAATGCGATACCTCGACACAGGCAACGTGCCGGCGCCTCCGGAGGTAAAGGAATATCACCGGGAAAAGATAGCGGAAAGAGAGAAAAAAGAAGGTCGAAAAGCGGGTCTTGACATGGTGGTGCAGGACCTGCAGTTCGCATCTCTCATAAAGAAGAAGAAATGAAGAAAATTGTTGCAACAGCCGACCGTGCGGGCTGTTCTGGAGGAGCAAGATGGAGAAGAGGCAGGTCAACAAGAGCATAGTAATCGGAACGATCGGGTCCGACAGTCATATGATTGGGGGATGGGTGCTCCAAAAGGCATTTGAGGCAGCGGGATTCACCGTTGCCTTTCTCGGCGCGGTGGTGCCCCAGGAGGAGTTCATCAATGCGGCCATCGAGATTGACGCTGACGCCATCCTGGTTTCTTCCATGTACGGCATGGGCCTTCTCGACTGCGAAGGGCTCAGAGACAAGTGCATCGAAGCGGGCCTGAGAGACATCATCCTTTACGTGGGCGGCACCGTGGCGGCGCCTCTGGAACTCGAAAAGAACTGGCCCGAGATTGAACATCGCTTCAAGGAGATCGGCTTCAACCGCGCATTCCCGAACACCTGTACCGCCGACGAAGCCGTCCGGGCGCTCAAAGCGGATCTGGGCCTGGAGGAATGACCGGAGCGAAGGCATGAGCATACATCTTTTGGTGGATTTCGGAAGCACCTATACGAAAGTTCTAGCCGTTGATCTGGCGGCCGAAGTCATTATCGGCAGGGCTCAGGCCCCGACAACGGTCACGACGGACATCGCCATCGGTCTCAATCAGGCCCTTGAAGAGCTCCTGAGAACCTTCAAGATCGACGAGAGCCGGATAGAAGGAAAGTACGCGAGCAGCAGTGCCGCAGGTGGGCTCAAGATGGCCGCCATCGGGCTCGTCCCTCAACTGACTGTGGAGGCTGCGCGCAGGGCTTGCCTCGGCGCAGGGGCGAAGGTTGTCAGCGGCCATGGCTTTGAGATCGACGAGGCGACCGTCCACGACCTCGAAGCTGCCAAGTGCGACATCGTGCTGTTGTGCGGCGGCACGGACGGCGGGGACAAGAACACCATCCTTCACAATGCCCGCATGCTCGCAAAATCGGCGATCAACTGCCCCATGCTGGTTGCCGGCAACCGCGTCGTTAACGATAGGGCAAAAACCATCCTGGAAGAGGCGGGCAAATCGGTTTACGCCGCAAAGAACGTGCTCCCGACGATCGATGCCGTTGAGGTGGAGCCTGCCCAGGAGCTGATTCGCGAAATCTTCATCGCCCACATCACCAAGGCAAAGGGACTCCAGAAGGCGCAGGAGTTTATCGGCTCTCCCATCATCCCTACTCCCAAGGCAACGCTGCAGGCCGCGGCGCTGCTCGCCGACGGGACGCCGGAGGAACGGGGCATAGGCAGTCTCGTCATTGTCGAGGTGGGCGGCGCCACGACGAATATCCATTCCGTAGGAGACTCGTTGCCGGCGACCCCGCAGACCGTCGTTCGGGGTTTGCCCGAACAACGGATCAAGAGAACCGTAGAGGGAGATCTCGGAATCAGGTACAACGCCCATACGATCTATGATTTCATCGGCGCCGACCTGTTTCTTGCCAAGCTGCGTCGCGCATTTCCCCCCGCAGACGGCAAGGAATGCACGCCCGCCGACCATATCGCCTACTTGTCCCGCAACGTGGGGCATGTCCCGACCACAGAACTCGGCCTCAACACGGATATTGTTCTCGCGGAATCGGCCGCTTTCATTGCCGTGGAGCGTCATGCAGGCATGCTGAAGCAGGAATTCACGGCGGTCGGCGAAGTCGCGGTCCAGTACGGCAAGAACCTCCTTACCGTGGAGAACGTGATAGGAACGGGAGGAATATTCAAATACGGCCTGAAGCCCGAAAGGGTGCTCAGATCGGCGCTATTTAGCGAGGAAACTCCATGGAGCCTGAAACCGAAGGCCCCGAGAGCGTACATCGATGGCCAGTATATGCTCTACGGCATCGGCCTTCTGTCCCAGCGCTTCCCGGTTCAGGCATTGAGGATCGCGAAGAAGTACCTGACGCAGACGTCGCTCGATTAATGGGGGGATAGAAGATGAGGAAGCCCGGCAAGCGCCAACGATCGAAGACACGGCGGGACAGGAAGATGACCGATGAACGCTGAACAAAAAGTTGTCGAATTCGTGCGGAGTGCCAGGCTGACGAACATCCCGGCAACGGCTATAGAGCTGGTCAAGCGCCAGGTGCTTGCAGTTTTCGGCGCGACGATCGCCGGGTCATGCGAGGAGGGCTGCGAGACAGTCGTGGCAATGGCGAAGGAACTGGGGGGCAAGCCCGAAGCGTCGGTTCTCATTCACGGAGGCAAGGCGCCGGCCCAGCACGCGGCCTTCGTGAACGGGGTCATGGCCCGGGCAGTCGACTTTTGCGACGCTCTCGCCCCCGGCGCGCACATCGGTTCTGCTGCCATACCTGCTGCGCTTGCGGCGGCGGAGTTGGTCGGAGGCTGCAGCGGGGCGGACTTCCTGACGGCACTAGCGGCCGGGACGGAATTGGCGGTCAGGCTGAACCTTGGCGAATCCGAATACGACGGCTTCGATCCGACGGGCGTCTGCGTGCCTTTCGCTTCGACAGCCGCAGCCGCAAAGATACTCGGTCTTTCAGAAAAACAGACACGGAACGCCCTCGCCCTTGCCTTCAATAAGTGCGGAGCGAGCTTTCAGGCCAACGTGGATGGATCTCTCGCGGTAAGGGTGATCCAGGGCTGGGTTGCAGAAACCGGCGTCACGTGCGCCCGGCTCGCATCGCTCGGCATAACGGGACCGGCAAATTTCCTCGAAGGCATCTACGGCTACTTTCACCTTTTCGGCAGAGACAGAGTGACCGGCGAGAAGATGCTGTCAGGGCTCGGCGCCGCCTACGAACTCCGGAAACTCGTGTTCAAGAAATATCCGAGTTGCGGGGCTACCCAGGGGAGCACCGAAGTCATCCTGGCGCTTATGCACGACGAAGGCCTGGAAGCCAAGAATGTCGAACGGATAGAGATCGTCGTGCCCCCCTATACCTATAAGCTCGTCGGCCATCCCTTCCAAATCGGCGCCAACCCTAAGGTCAACGCACAGTTCAGCATCCGTTATTGTGTGGCCAACGCTCTCGTTCGAGGGGGATCGAAACTCGCTCATTTCCAGGAGTCGTCAGTAAGAAATCCGGAGATCATCGAGCTTGCGAAAAGAATCGAGGTAATCCCCGATCCCGCCATGGAACGGCGCGGACATACGCCCCTGGACATGAGAGTGATGACAAAGAACGGAAAAGAGCACTTGAGAAAGATAGACTTCGCTCCCGGCTTTCCGGAGAAACCTCTCACCGACGAGGAGCATCGAACCCGCTTTCAGGACTGCATGGGCTTCGCGGGAAAGCCCCTTCCGGAAGAAAAGGCGGAGCGCCTTCTCCATGAAATCGATCACTTGGAGTTGGTGGGGGATGTGCGCGGCATGATTTCTCTATTGACGCTATGACAGCGAGTAAGGTTCGGCGACGGCCGAGCCCAAACGAAAGGGCTAATCCAGAAGGTACGGCATCGACGAAGGAGGACAGATGGAACATTAGTAGAAAGGAGACGCGTTAGCGGATACGGCAATGAGTTGCCCTTTGTGGAGTTGACAAGCGCGACTCGCGAGGATCCCGCTGGGGGGTGGGCTCATCAACAAATCGATTGTCTTGGCTGCTTTGATGTCGACGAGCAGGGCGCAGGGAGTGAGTGATAAAGCTCGATCAGCAGATCTCCGCGTTTCAGGTTTCAGCCAAGACCGGCAGGGGCTTCAGCAGCACTGCCGATTGGATCCGTTCCGACATGCGGGGGCGGAAGACCAAATCATGTATCGAAGAATGGAACGTTGCACAACGCATCAGCACATCATTTCAACGGAAGGAGGAAAGGAATGGCCGACACAAAATACGCAAAGTACGTTAAATCCCTGAGGCTGCGGACGGAAGCGATATACCCCTCGTTTCGCGGCAAGATCTCCGATTTCGCTTTGGTGCACGATGAAAAGCTACAGCCCGATTGTCCTATTTGGATAGAGACGTTCCATGCTTATGCGCCTGGAACCGGCATGTTTGCCCCCAGTGAGTTTGTCCCCATCCTGGACGGCAAGCCAGCCGAAGAGTTGAGGAACGTCGGGCAGCACGCCCACAAGAATTTCGATGAGCTCTATTTCTTCTACGGGACCGACCCCGCGGACAACACCCGCTTGGGCGGGGAGCTCGAAATGTGGCTGGGACACGGAGAAGATGCCCAGAAATTCATCATCAAAGAGCCGACGGCGGTGTGGGTGCCCAAGGGATTGGCCCATAATCCATGGATCATCACGAAGGTCCTCGATCCCAAGCACCCCATCATGATAACGACCATCGCCCTTACCAAGAATTACACCTTGGCGCCCGAAGCTACGACAAATTACCCCTATCCGCCGATGTTCACCATGGATAAGGTCGGCTCGGGGGCGGAGCAGCCGGGGAAGGGAAAATACACGGAATTGGTCAACAGGATAACGTTGTCACAAGAAATGTACATAGCCTTCCTTCTCGGCAGGGTCTGCACGCCGAACCTGATGTTTGACCATAGGGTTTACCGTGCGCCGATATGGGCGGAATTCTTCCTTGTCTATGCCGGTGGAACCGGAGTTGGGGTCCCGACTCTGGGGGACGTCCCCAAGCACGACCATATGGCATCCTGGGATTTCTCCCAGGGGATGCAGCACCACCAGGCTTTCGACGAGGTGTTTCTCTACCTCCCCACCGATCCGCACGACACTCTGAACCTGGGCGGAGAGGCTGTGGAATATCTGGGCGAGGAAGGCAACCCGTTTACGAAGCCGACAGCCATCTACGTGCCGGGAGGGGTGCCGCACAACCCCAGTTACTACAAGCGGGTAGATCGACCCTACTACATGATAGTGCTTGCCATGACGGACAACGCCAAGTTTGCCGAGGGATCGCAGTTCACACCGACCCCGGCCCCGAAGACGTTTAAGTACTAATAGGCAGACTCGAATCCTTAAGGAGGAGGAGTGTCATGACTCAAAAGAGAAAACCGACGTCCGTATTGGTCATTTGTTTAGTGGCATCGATGTTCGCTTTGCTGCCCCTCTCGAAGTCTTTTGCGGCTGACGCCAACGTTTTCAAGTTCGGAATGGTCACCTCGATGACGGGTCAGATGGCGGCGGGCTTCAGGTCCCTCTTTGAAGGGGCAAAGCCGGCCGAAATGCTCTTCAATCAAAGGGGAGGAATCACGGTCAAGGGTCAAAAGTACAGCATCAAGATCGTCCCCCAGGACGATCAGTCGACGCCGACCGGCGGCATAGCGGCTATGAACCGGCTGATGCAGGAGGGCATTAAATTCGTTTACGCGCCTCAGTTCATGGTCACCAACCTGGCCGTTGCGCCTATCGCCGAAGAGGCGAAAATCCTTCGCATCAAGGCACTGGGCGTCGGCACCGAAGAAGTTGGACCAAAAATTCGCTACAGCTTCTACGCCAGCGCGAATATCGACCACATTCCCATCAACTACTCTTACCTCGCTTCGCATTATCCCAAGGCAAAGAAAATCGCCATCATCAGCCCGGATGATCCGGGAGCCAAGAGCGTGAGGGAGGCCACCGAGAAAGAGTGCAAAAAACGCGGACTCGAAATCGTCTTTGAAGAGGCGTTCAAGATGGGCTCCGAGGATTTCTATCCCATCCTCACCAGAGCGTTGGCAAAGAAGCCGGACGCCATCGACATGGTCCTTTCCATTGCGCCGTGGAGCGCGGGAATGATCAATCAATCGCGCGAGCTTGGTTTTACCGGACCCTTTTTCGCGACCATTTTCGCCGACACGAACGTGCTTACCGGTATGTTGACCCCCAAGTATGCCTACGACATCTTCCACTCTCAGGCAGACGTTCGGAGCCCCAAGATGAAGCCCATCATGAAAGAGTACCGCACCCTCGTAGAGAAGGAGGTCAAGGCGACCCCCTTCAACCTGGACCATACGCTGGTCATCGAAGCGCTCTATCCGTTGCTGCAGGCCATTCAGGAAGCCCAGAGCTTCGACACTACGGTAGTAGCGACGACGCTTGAGAACATGAAGAGCGTTGATACGATATACGGACCGGGCAGAATGGGAGGGCAGGAGGTCTTCGGCATCAACCACGTGATACGGAGGGCTACCCCGATTTCCCGCATTATGAACGGCAAGGTAGAGTGCGATTTCTTCGACAAATGAGGATTGCGAGTGAGAATCCTGTGAAAGGAAGAAAGCGATCGTGAAACAGGGAGCATCCGACCCGACGTACGCGGCGCCCAAAGAGAAAGACGTCACGATCGCCACGAGAAGCTGAACAGGGACACCAAGAAGCGAACGAAGCCATGGAGAAAGCGGCGGGAGAGAAAGCCTGCCGCTTTCTCCGGGTTTTCACAGGGTTGAAAATGGAGCGGGAACCGGAGGAAAGGTAAAAAAGGGAAGGGCCTTCCTGATTTGCCCCTCGAGAACAAACATACACAACTATAGGTTCCGCATAAGCAATTCACGAGTGGGGTCGCCCCGGCGGCCGCTTTCGTCGGGTTGTCCATCGACTCGCAAGGAGCGCCAGGCGGCCCTTTCCATCGAGGCGGCTTTGTTCCTGCGGGCGGATGTTCGCAAAGCTCCCGGTCTTCATGGCGAGCCGGATTCTCTCGGGCAGTGTTGACGCCGGCTGGAGAGGGAGCCTCTTTTTGCCCGGCTGTTCTGTCCCCAACGGCATGGCGCCAGCCGGCGTAGGGCGATCAAAATAAGTTTTTGGAGGTTGTTGATGATCTCAATCGCGCTTGCACAAAGCATCCTGAACGGCCTTGCCCTGGCGGGGATTTACATCCTTGTCGCCCTGGGGCTTACCCTGGTGCTGTCGATCATGAACATTGTCCAGATCTCCCACGGAGAGATCTACATGATCGGGGCCTACTCCGTCTTCTTCTTAGTCTCCATCCTCAAGATAAACTTTTTCGCCAGCATCGTCATTACCACGGTCTTCGTCGGGATCATCGGCATCTTCCTCGAACGGGTCTGCTTCCGTCCCTTCCGCGGCGACGGCGACCGGTGCATGATCATTGCCATGAGCCTCACCTTCATTCTCCAGAACCTGGTCCTGTTTATCGCGGGCGGCAACCCCCGGAGCTTCTCGAGCCCCATTACCGGCGTCCTCCACATCGCGGGCATCGCCATCGCCTGGAAGCGCCTCACCATCGTCCTGGTGGGCTTCGGCCTCCTCATGGTCCTCTTCTTTTTTATCCGGTATACGAAAAAGGGCCAGGCCATGCTCGCCATCTCCCAGGAGCGGGACGGCGCGGCCCTCCAGGGCATCAACATCGACGTCGTATCCGCCGTGGCCATGTTCATGGGCTGCGGTCTGGCCGCCATCGCCGGAGGCCTCATCGGCTCTTTGTTCAGCATCAGCCCCACCATGGGAAGCTTTGCCCTCTTGAAGGCGATCGCCGTCATCATCCTGGGAGGTCTCGGGAGCATCTCCGGCGCCATCGCGGGCGGCCTGATCCTCGGCCTCATCGACGGGATCGTGCCCGCTTACGCCACCACCCACATTGCCGGCCTCTGCGGCTTCGCGACGATCATCATCATTCTTATTTTCAGACCCCAGGGCATATGGGGGCACGAGGGATAAGCAAAGCGTCCCTGCTTTTAGATAACGGAGGTGTAAAAACAATGTCCCTGCTTTTGTACCCTATCCTTTTGATCTGTCTGATCGTCCTGCCCTTTGTTCTTTCGGGGCCCTTCTACGTCCACACCCTGATCCTCACCATGGTCAACGTCGTGCTCGCCTCGTCGATGCGCCTGATCAGCCTCTCGGGTCAGATGTCGCTGGCCCACGGCGGCATGGTCACCATCGGCGCCTACACCTCCGCGCTGCTCATGCTCAAGCTGGGCTTCGACTCCTGGGTCGCCTTCCTCTGCGGCGGCATCTTCGCCGGGGTCTTCGCGATGCTCATCGGCATCCCCTTCATGCGCCTCAAAGGGGTCTACTTCGCGCTGTCGACCATTTTCCTCAGCGAGATGATCGTCCTGACCGCCCAGCAATGGGAGAGCCTCACCGGCGGCAGCGGCGGCATCTACAACATCCCCCGGCCGCACCCCGTGCCCTTCTTCGACTTCGCTTCCAAGCGGGACTTCTACTTCCTGGCCCTCCTTCTCATGGTCGTATCCCTGGTCGTCATCTACGCCATCGAAAAATCCCGGGTCGGCCTCACCCTGAAGGCGATCAAGCAATCGGACACCATGTCGGAGAGCATCGGCGTCAACACCGCCTGGTACAAGGTCATGATCTTTGCGGCGGGCTGCTTTTTCGCGGGCCTCGCGGGCGCCTTCCACAGCCAGTACATCTCGGCCATCAGCCCTGACGGCTTCGCCTTCCTCTTCACCATCTACGTCCTCATCTACGTGGTCGTCGGCGGCCAGCAGACGTTCATCGGCCCCATCCTCGGCGCGGTCGTGCTCACCCTCCTGCCGGAAGCGACCCGCGCTTTCAAGGAGTACGTCCCCTTCATCGTTGCCGCGGTCCTCATCGTGGTAATCTTCTTCATGCCCGACGGCCTGGCCGGCATACCTGCCCGCATCAAGAACGCAGTGAGGCGATAAATGCTGACTATTGAGAATCTCACCAAAACCTTCGGCGGCCTTCAGGCGGTCGGTCAGGTCGACATGACCGTCAACAAGAACGAAATCGTGGGCCTCATCGGTCCCAACGGGGCGGGAAAGACCACCTTTTTCAACCTCGTCTCCGGCATCCTGCGCCCTACCTCAGGGAAGGTGACCTTCGAGGGCAAGGACATCACCGGCGCATCCACCCACGCCATCGCCAAGATGGGGATCGTCAGGACCTGGCAGGGAGACAACATCTTTCCCGACTTCACCGTCTTGGAGAACGTCTTCCTCTCCTGCCACCTCTCGCCCCGGGTCAGGTTCTTCGAGACGGTCTTTCGCACCATGTCGGCCAGAAAGAAAGAAGGGGAGATGCGCGAGCGTTCGGAGGCCATCCTGGAGCTCGTCGGCCTGTCCCGCTTCGCCGGAACCGTCTCGAAAAATCTCGCCCACGGCTACAAGAGGACCTTAGGCATCGCCTGCGCGCTGGCCGCGAAGCCGGCCCTTTTGATGCTCGACGAGCCCCTGGGCGGGATGAACGGCGAGGAAGTCTCCCAAACCATGGACCTTGTCCGCCGCCTCTGGAAGCAGGGGATCACCATACTCCTCATCGAGCACAACATGCGGGCGACCATGAACCTGTGCCATCGAATCACCGTGCTCAACTTCGGCAGGAAAATCGCCGAAGGGGTCCCTTCCGAGATCCAGTCGAACCCGGAAGTGATCCGCGCGTACCTGGGAGGCAGCCATGCTCAAGCTTAGCAACGTGACCGTCCACTACGGCACGGCGGAAGCCGTTCGCGACATTTCTTTAGAGATCGAAAAAGGCGCCGTCGTGAGCGTCATCGGCGCCAACGGCGCAGGAAAGAGCACCATCCTCCGCGCCGTCTCCGGCCTGATCCGCGCCACCTCCGGGAGCATCGAGTTCGACGGCCGTCCCATCGACCGCAGCCCGGTGAACGAGATCGTGAAGCTCGGCCTCGCCCAGGTTCCCGAAGGAAGGAAGCTCTTTCCCTACATGTCCGTCATGGCGAACATCAAGCTGGGCGCCTATCTGAGGAAAGACAACGTTTCTTCCGACCTGGAGCACGTCTTCTCCCTGTTCCCCCGGCTCAAGGAAAGAAAGAACCAGCGGGCCGGAAGCCTCTCCGGCGGGGAGCAGCAGATGCTCGCCATCGCCCGCGCCCTCATGGCGAAGCCCCGTCTGCTCATGATGGACGAGCCTTCCCTCGGTCTGGCGCCCGTCGTCATCGACGCCGTTGCCGAGGCGATCATCGACATCAACAAAAGCGGCATCACCGTCCTTCTGGTAGAGCAGAACGCCGGTTTGGTCACCAGGGTCTCGAAGAAGTGCTACGTCATCGAGGTCGGCCGGGTAGTCCTCGAAGGTCAGATCGAAGAGCTCATGGCGAACGATTCGGTGAGAAGGGCGTTTCTGGGATAGGGGAAGCATAGGCTTTTATGAGCGGGGAGGCTCGGCGGACTTGTTCGCCGAGGGGGCGACGCTAGCCCCGCGCTCCTTTCCTTGCGTCATTCCGGTGAAGACCGGTAGAACGAAGCGCGCAGTTATCCCGCGCGCGGGACATCCACTCTTTTCATGACCTTGGAAACTATCTGGACCCCGGCTCTTGTCAGGGCGACGACGATGCAAATCGTCGGTTTATTTTGCGATTTGCTCTGATCTCCTCAATTGCAGGGAGTTGTTGGGGTAGGGGCGCAGCCTTGTCCCCTGCCCCACCGGATTTGAGTCCGGCGCGTCTGCCTGTTCCACCGCTTTGGCCTGCCTTATTTCACGCTGGAATCCGATCATCTGTCAATTATACCCAGAAAATCGCTCATCGACGAACGTTTTGACGGAAAACTCTCTAACGCTGCTGACGTCCTTCGGAGGCGATGAGAGGTGGAAGGCCAACCTTGCATCTGTGATAACGGGGGCAGCGTTGCCCGTGGATGGAGGTTGAACCTGCGGGCAGTCGCGGCTTCCGCCTCTGCCCGCGTCGCCGTCGGCTCAAAAAGCGAGGGCGACAGGCTGAAAACGCCGCAACCTCACCGCCCGCTGCATCGCCGATGCTTCGCGCCGGCTGCCCAAAAAGAGAGCATTTTTTTGCTTGACATTTGTCATGATATTAGAATAACCTGGTTTATAGCAATCGAGTGTTGCTTGATCTCAATCTGAATGCTGGGAAAGGAATAACGCATCAACTTGGAAACAATACTTAAGACTGAAGGGGTATCCAAGAGTTTCGGCGGCGTATGGGCTCTGCACAATGTATCCTTCAGTGTGGAACCAGGAGAAAAGCTGGCCATCATAGGTCCGAACGGGGCGGGCAAGACGACGCTCATGAACGTTCTCAACGGTCTCATGCCGCTCACCCGTGGGAAGATCTTTTTGTTCGGGCAGGATGTCACGCACTATCCGGCGCATCATCGCACTCAATTGGGGATGGCCCGTTCATTTCAATCCAGCTCCCTTTTCCCCGAGATGCGCGTCATCGACAACGTGTTTCTTGCCTTTCACGGCATGAAAGCTTCCCGTTACAGCATGTTTAAGTCCTTCTACTCATATCGGGAGAGTCACGCCGAGGCGGAAAAACTGCTGAAGGCGGTCAACCTCTGGCACAAGAGTCTTGAGCAGGTTGAATTTCTGTCTCACGGGGAGAAAAAAAAGTTGGAAATTGTCACGAGCTTCGCATCAAACCCCAAGCTTCTCCTGCTCGACGAGCCCAGTGCTGGTTTGACTTCCGAGGAAAGTGCTGAAATTGTGCAGATCATTAAGAAGGAAGGATCGAATATGGCCGCCCTTATTGTAGCCCACGATATGGACCTCGTTTTCAATCTTGCCGATGAAATCCTTGTGCTCCATTACGGAGAGATAATCGCTAAGGGCAAGCCTGAGGCTATAATGAAAGACGCCAGAGTTAAGGAATGCTATATGGGAATAGAAGATGAATAAGAACATCCTTTCTCTGGACAATATCCACACCAGTTATCAGAAAGCCTATGTTCTCAAGGGGGTCTCGCTGCAGGTGCCCGAGCACGCTGCCGTGGCGCTTTTGGGACGCAACGGCATGGGCAAGACCACCACCATCCGATCCATTACCGGCTTAACGCCGGCTAGAAAGGGCGCCATTACTTTTAAAGACATCGATATTACCAGGACGTCGCCCAATCACATATCGTTGATGGGAATCGGATTGGTTCCTCAAGGGCGACGAATTTTCCCATCGCTTACCGTAAAGGAAAATATCGTGATCGCTGCGAGGACACGGGGTAAGTCGAATCCGTGGACCCTGGACAAAATCTATAGCATGTTTCCCGTTTTAGAGCGAAGGTCTGCGATCAAGGGTACGCTTTTGAGCGGCGGAGAACAGCAAATGCTGGCGATCGCACGGGCGCTCATGGCAAATCCGGACCTACTCTTGATGGACGAACCTTCAGAGGGTCTTTCCCCCTCGTCGTTAAGGAACTCGGAAAGACGTTGGTCGAGTTAAAGAAGTCCGGCCTGTCGATTGTGATTGTTGAGCAGAATTTGCCCCTGGCGCTCAAGGTGGCCGATGAAGCCTATATCATAGCCGCCGGCCGAATAGTGCACTCTTCAAAGGCGGCCGAACTGGCCAAAAATGAACAGATAAAGGAGAAGTATATCGGCGTATCCGGTACGTCAGAGTACGATCCCACAAAGACCAAGGAAGGGAAAGGAGGGTAGACGGATAGTTGCTTCTCAATGACTCTGAATTTCTTTGGCATTGGCGGAACTGGAGCTTTAACGAATAAAAAAGAGGGGAGGATGGCGAGATGTTGAGCAAAAGATGGTTGTTGTTGGGCTTAGGAGTCGGAATAGTTTCGGTGCTGATGTTTTTCGCTTTTCAGGGCATAGACGCGTCACGAGTCGCCCAAGCTGAAATGAAACCTATCATTATAGGGGACGACAACGATTTTACGGGTCCTACTTCGGCATGCGCCCCTCAACAGGTCGCGGCCATGGAACTCGCCGTTCATCAATTCCATGGCGAGATCGCAGGCAGGCCGGTCAAGATAATCCATGAGGACTCGGCCTCTGATGAGACCCAGTCGGTGGACAAGGCCAAAAAGCTGGTGGAAAGGGACGGCGCCAGCATCGTGGTCGGTCCCCTGCACGAACCGAGCACAATAGCCGTGCATGCTTATTTGCAAAACTCCGGTATACCGCATATCGCCATGATAATGCCGGAAAGCATGCATGCCAAGAAAAACGGCAATTTGTTTTCAATCCACGGGACCAATGGATTTGACGGATACATCATGGGCAAATACGCGGCCGAGGTGCTGCATTATAAAACGGCCGTGGTAATCCATGACGACATGGTCGACGGCGAGCAGTTTACCCAGGGCGCCATGGACGCTTTCGTTGCCGCTGGGGGGAAAATTATTCAGAGACAGCGCACCCCGATAAACACCATGGACTACGCCCCCTACCTTTCCAACATGAAAAAAGCGGATGTCGTCTTTTTCTGGCTCATTCCGCCAAATGCCATGAACTTCATCAATCACTACGCAGACTATGGTTTGAAAATGCCTCTGATGATGGCCGGCATCGAGTGTTTGGGAGACCCGATGTTGAACCAACTGAAAGACAAGGTCGTTGGCATGTATGCATCGGTCACGAATTATCAGGATGTCGAGGGTCCTGGAGTGAAGAAATGGCTGAACGAATGGAAAGCCCTCTATGGAAACGATAAAAAGCTCAGCATGCCCGGATTTGTCGAACCCTGCAACTACTATGTTGAGGCCCTCGTCGCCCTCGAAGCTTTGAAGGCGACAAATGGCGACACCTCGCCGAAAAAGCTCAATGACGCCATCCGGGCAATGAAACTGGAGACGCCCTGGGGGAAAATGTCATTTAACGACAGGGGCATCCCTGTCGGGAACTCGTACGTGACGAAAGTCGTCAATGACGGGGGACATTATAAGCTGCAGGTACTGAAAGCATATGAACAACTCCCGAAAATAGAACCCGCCGAGGTCGCAAACAAGGCGCCAAAAATGTAACTACGTCAATGCGCCCGGCCCAAGGCATCGGGCCGGGCGCGGTAGGACAGAAGAAAAAATAGATGCAATCGGAACGATTCTGTAGGAGGAAAGCACTTGTCATAAATGCTCTCGCCTATGCCCGTGACGGATGGTTTTTCATGAGAATGCCGGTCGAGAGGCCACACTGCGTGAAGATCTATTTCAGACGCCCCATGGTCGCGTATGCAGGGTAAACAGGTTCAAGTATTTCTTTGCCGGATCGATATTTCCCGACGTCTAATGATCTCTCCCTCTTGGTAAGGAGATTTTGATGTTTTCATTTATCATGAATCTACTGAACGGCCTTTCCTTTGGCATGGTCCTGTTTATGCTTGCCATGGGTATGTCCATCACATTCGGGGTCATGGGAATTCTTAACCTGGCGCATGGGTCTTTGTTTATGATCGGGGGCTTCACCTTGTTGAGCATTCTCCTTACTGGAGGGAATTTCTGGCTGGCCCTCTTGATTGGCGGTCTCTGCGCTGGAGTGGTCGGGATCATCATGGAGCGACTATTTTTTACAAGGCTCTACCGGAGGATGGATGACCAGGTGCTGCTAACCATAGGCATAGTGTACGTAGTCGAGAACATTACGCTCTGGATTTACGGCGGGACTGCGAAAATCGTTCCGATTCCGGAAAGGTTGCAAGCCCCCATGACAGTCGGCGATTTCAGTTTTCCTTCTTACCGCTTGGCGCTCATCGCAATAGGGGGACTATCGTTTGTGTTTCTCTGGTGGCTCATTGAAAAGACCAAATTAGGGTCCATCGTCCGCGCCGGCATGGACGACAAAGAGATAACCCTCACGCTTGGCCTGAACTATACGCGGATCTGTATAATCGTTTTCGCCCTCGGGGCCTTTCTCGCCGGCTTTGCGGGAGGCCTCGGCGGGCCGGTGCTCGGCCTCCTGCCATTCATGTCCATGAATGTCCTGCTCTATGCCATAGCTGTCATCATTGTGGGCGGGCCGGGCTCTGTGTCGGGCACCCTGATCGGCGCGCTTGCTATCGGCATCATCGACAATTTCGGAAAGATTTATCTACCCGGTTTTGCGATGTTTACCGTATATTTGGTTTTTATTCTAATGCTCCTGGTAAAACCGACGGGCCTGATGGGGAGGAAAGGAATTTAGATGATGTCCAAAAGGGAGCCTTTTGCTGGTACGGCGCTGAGCAGCTTACAGGGAAATAAACGGCGTTATCTTATCGCTTTACTCTTCGCCGGCATCCTGTTGGTACTGATGCCTGAATTCGTGCCCTCTTATCTCCTGGGGATACTCACCAGGATAGTTATTCTCTCCGTTTTTGCGGTGAGCTTGAACATTATCTGGGATGCCGGACTGACTTCTCTCGGGCACGCCACTTATTTCGGATGGGGAGCATATGTCTCCGCCATCTTGATCGTGCGATTGGGAATCGACAATTTCTGGATCATTTTGGGAACTGCAATCGTGTCAGCCATAGTTCTCTCTGCCATTTTCGGCGTCATAGCCCTGCGTGTGCAAGGCGTCTATTTTATGATGGTCACCATGGCGCTGAGTGAGTTGGTCTATTTTGCATCGATCGCACTGCGTCCCATCACAGGAGGGATAAACGGCATTTACGGGATTTCCATGCCCAATCTGGGTTTCGCCCACCTTGAATGGAACAAGACGCTTTTTTATTTCCTGGTGCTGATCATCTCGGCCATATGCTTCTTTCTGATGCACAGGCTCCACTATTCGACATTCGGCTACGCCATGCGCGGGATACGGAGCGATGAAACAAAGATGAAAGCCCTCGGATTCAATACCTGGCTGATGAAATATATCGGCTTTATTGCTTCAGCAGTGTTCGCGGCAGTAGCGGGCGTTTTATTCAGTTATTTTTTGGGTCTCGTCTGTCCGCCCCAAGTGGACATTAAGACGTCCACCATGGCAATTCTCATGCTCATAGTGGGCGGTTCCAGCATGTTTTTTGGACCCGTGCTCGGCGCAATCTTGATTGTTCTTCTGGAATACTTCGCCAGCATCTACCTTCCCACGAGATGGCCGTTGCTTCTTGGTCTGACCTTCATATTTGCGGTCATGTTCCTGCGAGGCGGGATTGCTGTTTATCTTGTCGGATTGTGGAGAAGGAATAAGACCACGGAAGGAATATAGCTTCGCCGTACCACAATTCGACATCGGGACTTTCACGAGGCTTCTCAGCCGTGGAAAGGTCGGTCAAGGTCGATAAAGTCGATTTCATGCTTTCGACGTACACAATGCCCACAGCGGTAGCGGGATCAAAGGGACATGGGGTACCGAATTTTGGAAAGCCTTCGGCAAAGACGCCCAATACGTCCACGCGGACAGCTTCTGGCCCGAGAGTTATCCGTACCCTATAGCCAAGGAGCTGGGAGAGAGGTATTTCAAGCAGTTCAACAAACATTCCGTGAGCATCGGCTTCTACTACATGATGGCCCAGACCCTCTTTGCGTCGATCGAGAAGGCGGGCTCGGTGGATAGCGCGAAGGTGCGTGAAGCGGTCATGAACACTCCTTTCAAAGGCGCCGTTATGCGCGACATAAAATACGAGGCTGACGCGACCGCGATGTCGTCTCCGACGGCTAATCAGTGGATCGATGGACAGCTCAAGCTCGTCTGGCCCTTCGTGAAAGGCGCCTCCAAGGTGGAAGTCGCTCCGCCCTGGAACAAACGATAGATCGAAATTGCTGCAGAGTGCCTGCAGACTCTATTCCATAACAACGCGGAGGCTAAGATGGGGAACCTTCCCAAGCTGGGAGAGAAGTACTACGA
Organism: uncultured delta proteobacterium; assembly: GCA_963816715.1. Classification (GTDB taxonomy): domain Bacteria; phylum Desulfobacterota; class Syntrophorhabdia; order Syntrophorhabdales; family WCHB1-27; genus BOG-1155. The sequence continues at coordinate 881,601 of CAWFMJ010000026.1, read as the reverse complement.
CCTTTCCGTTCCGGTCTACCAGGGTATGCCCTTTTTTCCGCTTAATTTTCCCACTGAGGTCGAACAGGTCGCGAGCGTCGACGCGGGCGGGTTTAATCTGCACAAAATAACGATGAGCACCCATCATGGGACCCATGTCGACGCGCCCCGGCATCGCTACGCGGACGGCAGGATTCTCGACGAGATCGACCTGAATAAGTTCATCGGCGAAGGCGTTGTTCTGGACTTTTCCCACAAAGAGACGGGTTCCGGCATTGTTGCGGACGATCTGGAGAAGCATTCCGAAGTCGTACACCCAGGAGAGATCGTTATCTTCTATACCGGCTGTTCCGGACGCCTCGGGGAGGAAGGGGTACGGTCGAATTACACCTACCTCGAGAAGAGCGCCGTGGAATGGCTCATCAGGAAAAAGGTCAAGTCCGTGGGAACAGACGTTTTCAGCGTCGATCGGTTCGGCAGCGAGGAAAGCCCCGCCCATAGCCTCCTGCTAGCCGCCGGCATTCCCATCATAGAGGAGATCGGCGCTGAGGCGCGATGCCTTGTGGGCAGGAGGATTTATCTGTTCTGCCTGCCCCTGCGGCTGATGATGGGAGATGGAGCGCCTGCAAGGGCAATTGCTTATGTGCTCGAATAGAACCTGCCGGCTGCAAAGAGATCAGGGAGAAACCGCCATGCCCGGGCCGTATCGCAATCTGTTGTCCCCGATAAAAGTAGGCAGCATTGTGTTCAGAAACAGGTTGACTGCGTCGCGGAGCTCCCCGCGCCATATTCAGGGCTCAGAGCCGTATCCCACCGAGGCGATGATAACCCATTATGCCGATAAGGCAAGGAACGGCGCAGCCCTGGTCACTTGTGGCGGCGTCGGCATGCCACACGTCATAGCCGTGGAAGAGCTGGCTCTGTTTTCTTCGGAGCGTATGCTCTCAGCCATCCCGGGCAGTTGGGACATAGACAGCGTCGATTGCCAGCATCAGCTTTCGGAACTGACGGAGGCCATCCATTTTTACGGCGCCAAAGCGTCGATGCAGATCGGCGGGTATGTGCCCGTAAAATACGACGTCAGTTCCGGGATTCCCTTTGAATCCCCCTTCGGAGGCGCCCTGCGAACAGGGGAAGAGATACCCGCCGAGTTGCTTGTGAAAGTCGCCGAAGATTTTGTACGCCAGGCCGCTATCATGAAGCGGGTCGGCTTCGACATGGTATATCTGCACATGGCCTACCGGCTCACCATATTGGGAAGGTTTTTGTCGCCTCTCACCAACAAAAGGACCGACCAATACGGGGGCAGCCTCAGGAATCGAGCCCGTTTCGCACTATTGGTCGCCGACCGGATCAAACAGGAATGTGGCCGGGACTTTCTCATCGAGGCCAGCATGAGCGGGTGCGAACCGCCGGGCGGACTTGTGCCCGGGGAAGCGATCGAGTTGGCCAGGCTCTTTTCCGGACACATCGATCTGCTCCAAATACGCGCGGGTTCGATCGACCCGGCCCATCCCACCGGCTTCAATCCGGAGCGACGGCCGTTTCTCCAGATGGCCGAGGCAGTGAAGAAAAGCAGCGCCAATATCGCCGTGGTTACGGTTGGCGGATATCTGGACCTCGATGCCTCCGAGGAGGTCATTGCTTCGGGAAAAGCCGATTTTATCGCCATGGCGAGAGGTTGGATAAGCAACCCGGATTATGGCCGCCTGGCATACGAGGGCAGGGGCGAGGACGTGGTTCCCTGTCTCAGGTGCAACGCCTGCATCAGGAGCAGCCATGCCGATCCCTTCGTCAGCGTCTGCTCCGTCAATCCCGTCTGGGGACTGGAGTACAAGATCGGAAGAATGATCCAGCCTCCCGCCGACAAGAAGAAAGTGGCTGTCGTGGGCGGCGGTCCCGCGGGCATGAAGGCAGCCCTGGTTGCGGCCGCCAGAGGCTATCAGGTCGCGCTCTATGAGAAAAGCGATGCCCTGGGCGGCCTCCTCAAGACGACCGCCAACGTTTCCTTTAAGTGGCCGCAGAGGGATTTCAGAGAGTATCTCATCCGACAGCTTGCGAAGGCAAAGGTGAAGGTATTGCTGAACACGGAGGCGACAGCCGAAATGCTCATGAAAGAGAGGTATGACGCGGTCCTCGCCGCCGTCGGCTCGACGCCCGTTGTTCCCGGCATTCCGGGTGTTGGCGGCAGGAATGTCGTCTTCGCCGCGGACGTCTACGGGAAGGAGGGCGCCCTCGCCGAAAAGGTTGTGGTGATCGGCGGCGGAGAAGTCGGGATTGAAACGGGCATGCACCTGGCGCAACAACGTCACAAAGTCACCCTGTTGGAGATGGGAGATAAGCTCGCCCCTGACGCCCCGCCCCGCCATTTCTACAACTTGTTCCGTGAGGCTTGGGAAGGTCAGCCGAATCTCATCTGCCGGACGAAGGCGCGCTGCACCGGCATCGGAGCGAATGGGGCGATCTATGTCGATGCCGAAGGCATGGAGCATGTCGTCGAAGCGGGCAGCGTGGTGATCGCCGCGGGCATGAAGTCCGAGAGCGATCTGGCGCTGAAGTTTTATGGCGCAGCAGACCGGTTCTTCATGATCGGAGACTGCAGTGTCGTCGGCAATGTGCAGAAAGCTCTGCGGAGCGCCTTCAGCGCCGCTTCGACGCTTTGACGGCGGTGTGCCCCATATTTTTCTATTGACCCTTGTCATATCATTATGAGATTATGTTCCCTATGATGAACAAGAAAGAAACCATAATGCTCGATCCTGGTCCGACGCCGCTCTATCTGCAGCTCAGGAGCATCCTGGAGGCGAAGATTCTCTCTCAGGAATTCAAAGAGAATGAGCGCTTCCCTACCGAGGCGGAGTTGTGCGAGCAATTCCGCGTCAGCCGGGCAACAGTGCTGCGAGCCCTCGAAGGCCTCCTCAGGGTCGGCTTGATCTATAGCGACCGGGGGAGAGGCACCTTCGTGGCCCAGGGCGCCGGGCTCATGAACCCCGCGCTGAAAGGGTCGATTCACGATCTCATCATGGCAGGAAAGGGAATCCGGCTCAAAGTGTTGTCCTACAAAGAGGTCCCCGTTCCTCAAAGCCTTTCCGACACGTTCCGGCCGGGGGAGTCCGGGAAGGTTTTCCTGCCTCGAGTGCGTCCGCTCCGTCCCCGAAGGCCCTCAGGCTTACTCGCTTATCTACTTTCCCCCCGATCTGGGCAGGGCCGTTTCCCCCGACGAGCTGACCGAGACCACTGAAATGATTTCCTTTGTCGAGGAAAAGCTGAGACATAACGCCTACCGGGCAAGCCAGATCATCGACGTGGCCGTCGCCGACCAACTGCTCGCCAAGCACCTCGACATCGCTCTGAACACCCCGCTTCTAATGATTCAGCGCGAGTACTATACGAGAAAGGGCTTTCTTATGTATGTGGCGAGGAACTATTTCCGGACCGACCGTTTCAGGTATCAGATAGAGCTGACCCGAACGTAAGTTCCAAAGAACTCCTCTCCGGAAGCGCCGAGAGCCTCCCCCCAACCCCAATTTATCGACCCAAATCCGGGGCCGTAAACCAGAAATTCCCTATTGTTTTTTTGATTGACTTTATCATGACATTAGGTTAACATGCGATCATGGTTTATTTTTCCGAGAAGGAGGCAGTTTATGGGTTTGAAGACAAAGGCAGAATATATCGAATCAATTCGAGCCCTCGCGCCGACTGCCTACATGTTTGGCAAACGGCTCACAAGCGTGTTGGACAACCCCCGTATCCGCGCAGGCGTCGAAGCGACGGCGACCACGTATGAAGTGGCGGAAAAGGTCGAGTACCGGGACCTCATCGTGACCAGGAGTCCGCTGACCGGAGAGTTGGTCAACCGATTCACGCTGCCGCCCTCGACTATTGAGGACCTCGTGGCGCGAGTAAAGGTGAACCGAAAATTGGGAAACTACGTCGGCACGTGCCACCAACGGTGCACGGGTCTCGACTGCCTGTCTGCTCTCTCGATCGTCTCCTACAACATCGACAAGAAATACGGAACGAGCTACTATGATCGTTTCACGGAATTCCTCAAATACATGCAGAAGAATGACCTGACCGCAAACGCGGGGGTTACGGATGTGAAGGGAGATCGCTCCCTGGCGCCCCACGACCAGCCTGACAAGGACATGTATCTTCGCATTGTTGAGAAGAGGAAGGACGGGATAGTAGTCCGCGGGGCGAAGGTTCACCAAACAGGGTCCCTCTCGTGCCACGAGATCATAGTGATTCCCACTCGCGCATTGAGGAAAGAAGACGCGGATTACGCTGTTGCCTTTGCGATTCCGTCAGACAGCAAAGGGGTGATCCACGTGATCGGTCGTTCCACCCTCGACATGCGAGAGCTGGAAGGGTGCGACGTCGGCAATACGCTTTACTCCAAATATTGCCCAACCCTGATTTTCGACGATGTCTTTGTCCCCTGGGATCGCGTTTTCATGTGCGGCGAAACCGACTTTGCCGCAGACCTCGTCGGACGATTCTCCGCCTTTCATCGGCAAAGCCACGGCGGATGCAAGTCCGGCAAAATCGACTGCATGATCGGCGCTGCGCTCACCATGATGGACTATAACGGCACCAGCAACGCCGGACACCAAAAACAGAAGATCATCGACATGATCCATAGAGCGGAAACGCTCTATGGCTGTTGCCTGGCCGCCTCCTACGAAGGAAAGAAGCAGCCTTCCGGGACCTACTTTATCGATGCGGTGCTCGCGAACGCGTCGAAGTTGCATGAGGGTAAGGAGCTTGCCGAGGCCATACGCCTCATGGTCGACATCTCGGGCGGTTTCGTCGCGGACCTTCCTTCTGACAGGGATTTTGAAAACCCGGAGGTGGGCGGACTGCTCAAGAAGTACCTGAAGGGCGTTGAGGGCGTTCCCGTCGAAGACCGGGTGAAGATGTACAGATTGGTCGAGAAGATGGCGCTCGAGAGCGCGGACACCGTTTCCGACATTCACGGGGGCGGCTCGCCGGAAGCCCACCGGGTCGCTATCTTCAGGGAAACGGACCTCGAGAACAAGAAAAAGGCTGCCAGGCGACTGGCGGGAATCGACAGGCTATAGCTGTTTCGCGAGGACTCCGGCGACCGAGAAATTTTGACCGCACCATAGTTTGTGCGAGAGGTTCCTCAGGCTCGAGTTCCCTGAACGGGGCGGAGAATTTGCGGACAGGAGGCAGCGGGTCATCGAGATCACCGGGGCACAGGACAATACCCTCATCGAAGCAATCGAGGGCGTGGACCAGATATGTCGGGTTTGTCCGAATTGCCGCGGTAAGGGCTGTGCAAGCCCGGGTGGAGAAGAAGAGGCGGTAAGGAAGTGGGATTCTCTTATTCTAAAAGAGTCTCGGGACAGTGCGCGGTGAGACGAGGAGTGCGAGTTCATGAAAAGCGGATATGAGGGAAAACTGCTATTTCCGGAACTAACCGACCGCCCGGCCGAAAAGCTCGCCGAGCGGGACGCAGGATTGCGGGGGCAGCGATGACGCACGGCTATATGGGAAAAGTCTTATGGGTAGATCTATCGAAAGGCACGATCAGGGAAGAGCGCCCGAATGAAAGCCTGTACCGCGACTACTACGGCGGTTACGGTCTGGGCGTAAAGATGCTTTACGACAATCAAAGGGCCGGGGTCGACCCACTAGGTCCGGAAAACATACTCGGACTCGTGCCCGGTCTTCTGACCGGCACCCAAGCCCTGGGAGGATCAAGATATTCGGCCGTGGGCAAGTCTCCTTTGACCGGCACCTGGGGCGATTCCAGTTCGGGTGGGAATTTTGGTCCCTACCTTAAATTTGCCGGGTACGATGGCGTCTTTTTTACCGGCATATCTGAAAAGCCAGTTTATTTGCTCGTTGACAATGGGAAAGCAGAGATACGGGACGCCGCCCACCTATGGGGAAAGGACACCCATGAAACTGAAGATATTCTCAAGCAAGAACTGGGCAATCAGGTCGAAGTGGCTTCTATAGGTCCCTCCGGTGAGAAAGTGTCTCTCATCGCGGCGATCATGACCGACAAAGGCAGAGCGGCCGGCCGTTCAGGGTTGGGCGCCGTAATGGGATCGAAGAAACTGAAGGCCGTCGTGGCAAGAGGCTCTATGAAGGCGCCCGTCGCAGACGATGCCGGAATGTCCAGCCTGAGGAAGGAATACCGGGCTCAACTGGGCGGATTGTATGAAGAGTTCCACACCTATGGCACCCCGGCCGTCGTTGTGCCTTTCGCGAAGATAGGAGATGCTCCGGTCAAGAACTGGGGCGGGGTTTGCGACATCGATTTCCCCCAAATAGAAAACCTGGGCATAGATGCCGTCATGGACAGAGTGCAAAAGAAATACGGCTGTTATCGGTGCGTGGTCGCGTGCGGGGGGCTGATGAAAGAAAGCAGCGGAGAGCATCACTATCAGGCCGGGGTTCACAAACCCGAGTATGAAACGATCACTCTCTTTGGCGCCAATTGCCTGAACGACAACATGGAATCAATCATCAAGGCCAACGACATCTGCAACCGTTACGGCCTTGATACCATCTCTGCGGGGAACTGCATATCTTTTGCCATAGATTTGTATGAAAACCGGATCATTACAAAAGAAGATACCGGCGGGATCGAAATGACCTGGGGCAACCATCGGTCCATCATCGCCATGCTGGAAAGATTAGCAAAGCGGGAAGGCTTCGGCGACGTTCTGGCTGATGGAACCCGGGCAGCCGCCATGAAAATAGGCCGTGGCGCCGAAGAATGCGCCGTTCATTATCATGGACAGGAGCCCCCGGCCCATAACCCGAAACTCGAATATGGGTTTGCGTCGGTGTTTCGGATGGACGCCACTCCCGCCCGTCATGCTCGCTGGCATGCAGTATTTGTCCCCAAAGGCGTGCCCGTGCCCCAATATGAGCCCGGCGCCTGGACCGGGAGGGGTGAAGCCCAAAAAGTAAACGTAATGTTCAACCATGCCGTGGAAGGTTTCGGACTCTGTTTATTCGTTCTTGCATCCTATCCGCACGTGGAAGCCCTGCTGGATTTCCTGAAGGCTGCCACCGGCTGGGACATGACCGTTGAAGAGATACTCAAGGCAGGTGAAAGAATAGGCACGTTGCGCCACTTGTTTAATCTCCGCGAAGGCTTCAACCCCCTAACCTACAGGGTCTCAGGCAGACTGACCGGCAAGCCTCCCATGAAGCAGGGGCCTCTGGCCGGTATCACCATAGATGAAGAGACGGTAAACCGTGAGTTCCTGGAGGCCATGGATTGGGACCGGGAGACTACCAGACCGAGTCGACAGAAACTCGAATATCTGGGACTGGAGAAGATGGCCTGAAACCAGGAGCGCCCTCGCCATGGTTCATTGCAAGATTGAGCTTTTCGGCCTGCACAGCGGCACAACCGATCTGGGAAGCATCGAAGTGGACCTGGATCAGGGGACAACCTTGAGCGATCTCATTGCCGAGCTCAGACAGAAAGCGCCTGCATTGGAAGGCAGTGTATTTGTTCGGGGAGAAAACAAACTGACGAAATATTACGTATTCAACATCAACGGTCGTTTTCACATGAACGATAGCAAAATCCGAATCCAAAGTTCGGACCATATCGTCTTGCTTCCTTTCCCTATAGGGGGGTGATGACGTTCAGGCAGGTGAAGTTGACTTGCCCTAGGGTGTTTGCGGGAGAAGGCATTTCAAAGGGGTGCGACGCTCAGATGCTCTTTGGGGGGCGAGGCTGGATCGCCCGGCATCTTGGAATCCAGGAGGGAAGAGATGGCCGATCGGAGTGAATTTAGTAAGAAGAACGCGCCTCTGAGAGATAAGGCCTATGCAGCAATCAAGAATGCCATCGTTACCGCGAAACTGGAACCGAATCGAAGAATCGTGGAGGAAACGATGGCTGCCGAGATCGGCGCCAGCCGAACGCCGATCAGGGAGGCTCTACAGAAGCTGGAGATAGAGGGCTTGATTGTCAGGCACTCCAGGGCCGGCTTTGCGGTTAAAGGAGTGGTTGAAGAAGAGGTTGAAGATATTGTGGGCCTCCAATGCACGCTGGAGGGTTACGCCGGGCGTCTTGCCATATCGAGGATTACAGAGGGGGAGTTGCGCGCCCTCGATCGGCTCATCGAGCGACAGGAAGATTCCGTCGCGAACGCGGATGCTCAGGAGTTCGTGCGTCTCGACGGCGAATTCCACGCCGCGATCCATAGGGCCGCAAAAAACGGCAGGCTTTGCGAACTGGTGCAAAGCCTGAGAGACATGACGGATCGATATCGCACAATCATCTTTCGCTCCCGCGTCAGTCGCCATCGATCGGTGAAAGACCACAAAGAGATAGTCGCTTCGATGAGGGCAAGGAACGCCGGACAAATCGAAAAGTTGATTGCGAGACATATGATCCGAGGCAAGGAGACCATAAAAAAGAAGTTGCATTTATCATGACATTAGGATAATATGTTCTGTATTATGCCTGACAAAGAAACCATAATGCTCGATCCTGGTCCGACGCCGCTCTATCTGCAGCTCAGGAGCATCCTGGAGGCGAAGATTCTCTCTCAGGAATTCAAAGAGAATGAGCGCTTCCCTACCGAGGTGGAGTTGTGCGAGCAATTCCGCGTCAGCCGGGCAACAGTGCTGCGAGCCCTCGAAGGCCTCCTCAGGGTCGGCTTGATCTATAGCGACCGGGGGAGAGGCACCTTCGTGGCTCAGGGCGCCCGGCTGATCAACCCCGTGCTCAAAGGGTCGCTTCAGGACCTCATTATCGCGGGAAAAGGGATCAAACTCAAGATCCTATCCTACAAGGAAATCCCCGTCCCTCAAAGCCTTTCCGACGCGTTCCGACCGGACGAGTCCGGGAAGGTGTTTCGGCTCGAGTGCGTCCGCTCCATCCCCGAAGGCCCGCAGGCCTACTCACTTATCTACTTTCCGCCTGATCTGGGCAGGACCGTTTCCCCTGACGAGCTGACCGAGAGCACTGAAATCATTTCCTTTGTCGAGGAAAAACTGCGGCATAAAGCCTACCGGGCAAGCCAGATCATCGACGTGGGCATCGCCGATCAACTGCTCTCCAAACAACTCGACGTTGCCCTGAACACGCCGCTTCTGATGATTCAGCGCGAGTATTATACGAGAAAGGGCTTTCTTATGTATGTGGCGAGGAACTATTTCCGGACCGACCGTTTCAGGTATCAGATAGAGCTGACCAAAACTTAAGTCCCAAGAAGTCTTTTGGAATCGCCGGAGCAGGGAGGAAATCGGATATGATCAAATTGCCCCGCAACAAAGTAATTATCACTGTGGCCCAAACCGGCGCCTGGCCATTGGTGACGAAAGCCCTGAATCCCGCTGTGCCGGAGCAGCCGGAGGAGATTGCCGAATCAGCCTTTGCCTGTTATCAGGAGGGGGCCGCCATATGCCATATTCATGCCCGCGACGCAGAAGGGAAGAGCACGGGCGCCAAAGAGGTGTTTCAAGAGATCCACGACCGCATCCGGTCAAAGTGCGACATAATCCTTCAGGATTCGACGGGAGGCGGACCGAACCTCACCCCGGAAGGACGCATCGAATGTCTCCAGGCCAGACCTGACATGGCATCGTTGAACATGGGAAGCATGATGCGGCTTTCGGGCCCATACAAAGGCATTGCCTGGTCAAACATGCCCGAGGATATCGAGACCTACGTGACGCGGATGATGGAGGCGGGGATCAAACCGGAAATGGAGGTATACAGTCACGCCATGTTTAGAGAGGTCGAGAGACTGATCAAGAAGGGTCTCCTCAAGAAGCCTTACTACATCAATCTTGTGATGGGCATGACCTACCAGGGCGCGGTTGACGCGACCCCGAAGTATCTGGGTTCGCTTATCGACTTTCTTCCCGAGGACGCCCTTGTCAACGTCACCGCTGTGGGAGCCGCGCAGACGCCCGTGACCACGATGGCTATGATCCTTGGCGGTTGCGTCAGAGTGGGACTGGAGGACAATCTCTATTATCGCAAGGGACAACCGGCTAAGAGCAACGCGGAACTCGTTGCGAGGACAGTCCGGATAGCTCGCGAACTGAACGTGGAACCGGCGACGCCGGCGGAAGCAAGGGAGATTTTGGGACTGGAGAAAGTCGATGCGCGCTGAGGCTTTGCCCTTTGCGCTTCAAGCTGCGGGAAGCATCGAATGTGCTTTGGAACAACCCGAAAGCCGGGAATTGTGTAACCAAACAAAAAACTGATTCGAGGAGGATACCATCATGGCCTATATGCCGCTTAACAAGAGCAAGATGTACCTTGATAGAAAGAAGATGACGCGCATCTATGACCTTTCGCTGCCGTGGGGCGTAGACACCCCGCTGTGGCCGTTCCCGGGTCCGCGTCAGGATTGTCTCTTTCCGCGGGGACAGTACCTTGAGCGCTTTCATAAGAGAACTATGACCTACACGGGTACGCTCCACGCCGGTACCCACATGGACGCACCCAATCATGTTCTCCACGAGGAAGAAGTGGACCGCGAGCGGAACGGTTATTCGTTGAACGAGATACCGTTGGAGTATTGCGTGGGGACAGGCGTCATACTCGATATGCGTCATCTCAGGGACGAGTTTGAAGCAAAGTTCGGCGACGGTTTTAACGGCGATTTGTGGAAAGAGCTGAAGCCCGCGGATTTCGAAGCCGCATGCAAGAAGGACGGGCTCGATATACGTGCGAACGACTGGGTAGTGGTCGACACGGGCTGGCAGCATTATTGGCGAAAGAACAACGACAAGTACTTCAATTACTACGCGGGCATGGGCCCGGAAGTCGCGAAATGGCTCATTCACGAAAAGAAGATCAAGGGCATTGCGGGCACGTGGGGTGCAACGGACGCCCCTTTATGGCATGATCCGCTGAGTCAGGAAATGCCGTGGCTTGACAAGGCGTACCGCAAGGCAACAGGCAACGACCCGACGAAGCTCTTTGGCGATTATGAGCCCTGCCATCGCATGTTCACCCAAGCCGGGGTTTGTACTATTGAGAACGCGGGCGGCGAGGTCGACGAGATTGTCGGTAAACGAATGATCATAGCGGCATTCCCGTTCCGTTGCGAAATGGCCGACGGCGGTTTTGTACGACTGGTTGCCTGGGAAGAAGGCTCTTTTTAACTTTTGTCCGGGCTTCCCACTAATTCAAGGGGTGTTGTTCTATGAAGGACATGTTTCGGTTAGACGGCAAAGTTGCAGTTGTGGTCGGTGGGGCGGGCGGCATAGGAGAGAGCTGCGCCGTGGCGTTGGCGAGCCATGGAGCGCAGGTGGCGGTCGCAGACCTTGCCGCAGCCGGTTCAAAACTTGATGCTGTTTGTCGAAGGATCGCAGAGGAAACAGGACCGCGGGCCTCTGCCTTTACGGTGGACGTGACTTCCGAGGAGAGTACCGCGAACCTCGCCGCCCAGGTGGTGGAGAAGTGCGGAACGGTCGATATTCTGGTTAACGCCCATGGAATCAACCTGAAGGCGCCTGCCGTCGATGTCTCCGCTAACGGTTGGGACTCCCTTTTCGCCGTGAACGTGAAGGGAACGATGCTGAGCTGCAAGGCCTTCGGCAAGATCATGCTGGAAAAGAAGAAAGGCAAAATCATCAGCCTTTCGTCCGTCCGCGGCATCAGGGGGACTGACGGAGGCAACGTCATCTACGGCGCGAGCAAAGGCGCGGTCGATATGATCACCCGAATGCTCGCTGCGGAATGGGCCCCCTTTGGCATCAACGTCAACGCCATCGGCCCTTCTCTCATTATGACCGAAATGGTCCTGAAGAACGTGGCGCCGGAGAGGCGCGAGATGTTCCTCGCGAGGTCTCCCTTGAAGAGATTTGCAGCCGTGGAGGATGTTGCTGCCGCCTGCGTCTACCTGGCGTCCCCCGCGTCCGATTTCGTTACCGGCCAAATCCTTTATGTTGACGGGGGGCTCACGGCGGTGGGTTGAGTTCTTCGGGGAATGATGAAATGGTGGAAAAGATGGGCGAGGCTATCAAAAAGGTTGCTGTCATAGGGGCGGGGACGATGGGTCACGGCATAGCGCAATTCTTTGCCCAGGCAGGATACGAGACATCCCTCATGGACACCCAGCCGAAGTCCCTCGAGCGGGGCCCGCAGGCTGATGGAGTCGAGTCTGACCGTATTGGCCGAAGAGGGGATCGTCGATTCAGCGTCCATTCCTGCTGTCATGGAAAGGATCGTTTTCACTACCGAGATCGAGGAAGCCGCAGAAGAGGCCGACATGGCAATCGAGTCGGTCGTGGAGGACGCGCAGGTAAAGAAAGCCGTGTTTGCGCAATTGGATGCTTCGTGTCCGCCAAGGACGTTGTTGGCGAGCAATACGACTCTCCTGAACATCTTCGATTTCGTTGAAACGTCGCGGCCGGACAAAGTGCTTCTGTCGCACTGGTATGCTCCTCCACAGATTATCCCTCTCGTGGATGTCGTGAAGGGTCCCCAAACAAGCGATGCCTCGGTTGACCTCATGGTGGGCGTTTTGAAAGGCATGGGAAAAAGGCCTGTTGTTTTTAGAAAGCCCGTTGCGGGTTATGCGGTGAGCCGGCTTCAACTCGCCTTGATTCGTGAAGCCTTCTGTCTCCTCGATAATGACTGCCTTTCCCCGGAAGAGCTTGACGAAGCTGTTCGCTGGGGCCTTGGTCTGCGGATGCTGATTCTGGGTCTCTGCCAGCGCGTCGATTTTACCGGTCTCGATCTTGCGGCGCGCAATCTTAAGAATCCCTCTTTTTCACCCACTCCGGCCGACTACGTGCCGAAAAAAATCTTTGAGCTTGTAGCAGAAGGGCGCCTCGGCGTTAAGTCGGGCGCCGGCTTTTATGATTACGGAGGAAGAACGGAGGCGGAGATCTCAAAAGAGAGGGACGTTAAGCTCCTCAAGCTGATCAAGTTTCTCGACGGGTGGTTTGACTGAAGCGAACGGTATAAGCCGGCCGCCCTAAAAGGCGACGGGCGCCCCAAAACCCACGGGCCCCGCGCCTTCCTGGGCGGTATGGGCGGCGGAATGCAGCGAATCCTTTGAATGACGAGAAGTTTCACGGTAGGATAAGGATGCGGGTTGTCCTTTCGACGAACGATTGCGGCGGCTCGTGAGATGCCATTAAAAGAGGAAAGGGGATTACAGATGAAATTCGCTATTGTCAGTTCGGTACGGACAGCCATTGGAAACTTTGGAGGCAGCCTGCGGACTGTTCCGGCCTACGACCTCGCCGCCGTTGTTCTGAACGAAGCAGTCAGAAGAGCCGGTGTCGAACCGGAATCGGTCGACTGCGTCATCATGGGGCAGAACTACCAAAACGGTGAATATGTGAACATCGCCCGGATGGGCCTGCTCACCGCAGGATGGCCGGTGGAAATTGTCGGCCTGACGAACGATCGGAGATGCCCCAGCGGCCTGGATGCCATCTGTTTGGCCTCCATGGCCATCGGAACGGGCAACGCAACAATCGCCGTGGCTGGAGGCGTCGAAAGCATGAGCACCACGGAGCTCTACCTCAAGGGCGACATCAGGTGGGGGTTGGGCGGAGTCGGGGACATGCCGAAGGGGCACGGCAGTCTGAGCACCTGGGGCCTTCCTCTCTATGACAGAGCGTTGCGCGGCAGGGTCATGAATCAGCCGGACAAAAGGTTCGGAATACTTCCGAGCATGATGGCATGGGCGGAGACGGCTGCCAAAGAGCATGGGATTCCCCGGGAGGAAGTGGACAAGTGGGCTTTGCTCAGCAACCTCAGGGCATCGGCGGCCATGGAGTCGGGCAAGTTCAAAGAGGAGATTATCCCGGTGCCGGTGCCTCGGCCCAAAGGTGAACCCTTGCTGTTCAGCCAGGACGAGCGTCCGCGATCCGACACGACCCTGGAGGGATTGGCAAAGCTCAAACCCGTGATGGGCGGCGTTTGTACCGCGGGCAACTCGTGCGGTGAGAACGACGGCGCGTCGGTCTGCGTCATCATGTCGGGGGAGAAGGCGGAAGAATTGAACCTGCAACCGCTCGCCTACCTCAAAGGGTTTGCATTCACCGGTTCTGATCCTCGTTACGCCTGGAAAGCGGCGACGGCTGCGGTAAACAAAGTGCTTCAAAAAACGGGTTTGTCCCTCAAGGACATGGACCTTATCGAAGTGCACGAAGCATTTGCTGCACAGGCGCTGGCGAACTTCCGCGAGATCGGCTTGACCGAAAAGGATTACGACAGGATAAACGTCAACGGTTCCTGTGTCGCTCTGGGCCATCCTCTGGGGGCTACGGGCGCCAGGATCGTTACTACATTGACGCATGAGATGCGGAGGCGGCGTGCCCGCTACGGGCTGATAGCCATGTGCGGAGGCGGCGGAATGGGCGTTGCCGCTATTCTCGAAAGGGCTTAAGGAGACGTCGAAAGTGGCATTGGCCTGAGAATAGCTCATGAAGATGCAGACGAACCCGGTACGAAGAAGACACGGAGGCAGTTCACATGAGTTCGTCACTGCTCGATTTGACCGGCAAAGTGGCCATGGTGACCGGAGCGGGTAGAGGGATAGGAAGGGCCATATGCGTTGAATTCGCCCGCGCCGGTGCAGAAGTGGTCGCGGCTTCGAGAACTGTTTCGGAAATCGAGGAAACGGCTGCCCTGATCCGGGCCGAAGGCGGCAAGGCGTTGGCCATTCCCGTGGATGTCCTCGACATCGGCCGGATACAGGCGCTGCTGAGCAAAACGATCCATGCTTTCGGCAAGGTCGATATTTTGGTCAACAATGCGGGCGGGCTTCCCGATAATGTAACCCCCAGCTTCAATCACGGCTATGTCCTGAACCTTCCGATCGAGGATTGGAAGGCAGAAATAGAATTGAATCTCAACAGCATATTCTATTGCTGCAAAATTATTGGGGAAGCAATGGTCCAGAGGACCTCCGGCAATATTATCAATATCAGCTCGGGAATGGGACTTGGCCCTTTTCCGGGATTCGGCGCTGCTGCCGCAGCAAGGGCGGGCGTCATAAACTTCACGAAGACCCTGGCTTTCGAATGGGCGCCGTACAACATCCGCGTCAACTCTCTCGCCCCCGGAGTCACCGAGACTCCTTTGACGGCAAAAGACTTTGCAGAAGATCCCGGATTGAGGGAGGCGAGGTTGGGAAACATCTCGATGGGGCGATTTGCCAAACCTGAGGAGATGGCGGCTGTGGCGCTCTTCCTCGCGTCGCCGTGTTCCTCCTACCTCACCGGTGAGATCATTTTTCCGAGCGGCGGCCGCATAAGCAGCGTTCCTCCGGGCTACACCGCTTATCTACGGGCTGCCAGGAAGAAATCGAGAAAAGAACCTTCGTAGGAGAGCGAACCGCTGTTTGTCTGCCGAACGCCCGGTCCGGAGAACGCGGGGCCGGGCGTTCCTATGCAGCAAGGATATGTTGTCATGAACCGGCGGCTGATCGAGAACGGAGGCGACGCCCGTCGAAGACGCCTGCCTGACGAAACCAACAAAGAAGGAGCTAAACATGGATAGCAATCTATTTCCAACGCTCACCCTATCCAATGGGGTCGAGATGCCGCAATTGGGCTTCGGATGCGCCGATTTTCCGGAGACTCCCGCCCTGCGCAAGGCGGTGGCAGCCGCACTCGTTGCCGGGTACCGCTTTTTCGACAATGCTCCGTTTTATCTTACGGAGGCCGGAGTCGGGGAAGCGCTGCGAGCCAGCGGGATCAACCGAAGCGAGCTCTTCATCAGCACGAAACTCCCTAACGGCTGCCACGCCTTCGAAGATGCGCTTCAGTCCTTTGACGGCAGTCTCAGGAGAATGGGTCTGGATTATTTCGATATGTTCCTCATTCATTTTCCCTGCCCCAAGCAAAACAGATACGCCGAGGCATGGCGGGCCCTGGAAAAACTCTACAAGGACGGCCTCGTCAGAGTTATCGGGGTGTCCAATTTTCTGCCGCGCCATCTCGAAAAGCTGTTCGAGACGTGCGAAATCAAGCCCATGGCAGATCAGCTAGAGTGCAACCCTTACCTTTCCTGCACAGCGGAGCGTAAGTTCCTCGATGAACACGACGTGCGGACTATTGCCTGGTTCCCCCTTGGAGGTCCGATTGGAACCATCGAGCCCCCTCCTCCAGGCGCAGTCGATGAGTCAGATCCCATACAGGTCGTACTCGCGAAGTTCAGAGCGGCGAACCTCGGGAAGAAAGTACTGCTGAGAGATCCGGTTCTGGCTGACTTGGCCGCGAAATACAGAAAAACGGTTGCACAGATCATTCTCCGGTGGCATGTTCAATCGGGTATTATCCCTATCCCCAAATCCAAAGATCCGGGACGCATCATCGAGAACGGCAAAGTCTTCGATTTCGAGCTGGAGGCGGAGGACAAAGCGGCCATAGACGCCCTGAACCATGACAGGCGAACAGGTCCCCATCCGGACCTTTATGAAGAGGACGTCTAGCCGCTGTGGCGTGCGCAAGTGTTCTATGAGAGAGAAGAGCTTCCGTGGCAGGCCGGCGAGATCGTCAAAGCAATCATTTCCATCTGAGAGCCAGACTTCTATCGTCTCCGATCGAGACGCTCGTCCCGAACCTCTTTCCTTCCCGGTTCAGGATGCCCGCGATCCAGCGAATATCGTCTTTCTCCGTCCTCTCCAGCCGGAACCGTTTCACGGTCATGACGACCATGGAAAGGGCGAGAAGGCGACCCGCCTCGGGCTCCAGGACGGGAAAGTAGAGAAGCCCGAGGTTGCCCCTGAACTCCTCGTATCCGGTGATGCCCTCATAGTCGTTGAGCAGATCGCCGCAGCTATAGAGGATGAGCTTGTCGCTGTACACCTCGATGCCCTTGGCGTGGTGGGAGGAATGACCGTGGACGACGTCCACCGCTGCGAGATCGATCAGAGCGTGCGCGAAGCGGCGCTGTTCGTCGGGGATTTCATAACCCCAGTTCGGTCCCCAGTGAAGAGAGGCTACTGCCACGTCCCCGCTTCGCTTCTCCCCTCGGACGCTTTTCCCGATCGATTCCGCGGTCTTTTCCGATAAGTCGGGGAGCGCGCTGACGCCCGGTTTCCGTCTCGATGCCCACCAGTCGGGCGGGACGCCGCTCGACTGGTGGGCGAAGGCAAAGACGAGGGCCCTTCTGCCTTCTCGCAACTCCTTGATTGCGGGCCTTTGAGCTTCGTCGCGATCCTTGCCGGCGCCCGCCGTCTTTATGCCCGCCTTTTTCAGCGTATTGATGGTTTCCAGAAGTCCCCGGCGTCCCCAGTCGAGGATGTGGTTGTTGGCGAGGCAGGAGACATCTATTTTTGCCATCCAAAGGCAGGGGGCGTTCTTCGGGTTCATCCGGTAGTTGATGCCTTTGCCCTTCCAGTAATCATCACTTGCCGTGACGCTCGTTTCGAGGTTGATAATGCGTGCGTCGGGAGATGAGGCCTCCAACTCGGTCAGGACATCGCCCCACACGTAGGAGAAATCCGCGGGCTTGCGAATAGGGCCGTTCACCTTCTCCGCAAGCTCCACATACCCTCTCGCATCCCTGAGGCACGGTTCGTGGAGGAGCGGATCGCCCGGATAGGGGAGGATCTGGTCGATGCCCCTGCCAGTCATCACGTCCCCGCAGAGGAAGAGTTTTATCTCCAAGGGTTTGTCCCTACGCGCCGCGAGGGAATGATCGAGGCTGCCGGACGCTGAAGTACCATCGAGGTTTATATGACCGGACCCGCAAGGTGTTTTGCGAACCATTCGGAGGCCAGGCGCGCCACCTCTTCCAGGGCCCCCGGTTCCTCGAAGAGGTGCGTAGCCCCCGGGACGATCTGCAGCTCTCTTTCCGCCGTGATTGCCGAATAGGCTTTTTCGTTGAGCGCAATCTCGCCCTCGTCAAAACCTCCCACGATAAGGAGCGTGGGCGCCTTGACGAGGGCGAGATCTCTCGGGGTAAGGTCGGGGCGACCGCCCCGGGAGACGACGGCGCCGATCCTGTCGGGCAGATCGGCTGCAGCGCCCAGGGCGGCGGCAGCACCGGTGCTTGCCCCGAAATAGCCGACAGGAAGGCCCGAGAAATCGGACTGCGCCTGGGTCCAAAGCGTGACTTCCTCAAGACGACCCGTCAGAAGCTCGACGTCGAAGCGCATTTCATAATCCATGTCCTCTGCTTCGGTAAGAAGGTCGAAAAGAAGCGTGGCCATGGAGGCGCTTTGCAGCACCGATGCAACATAGCTGTTTCTCGGGCTCCGGCGGCTGCTTCCGCTGCCGTGGGCGAATATCGCGAGCGCCGTCGTCACCGGTGGAATGGCAAGGTCGCCGGCAAGGACAACCGATTCCACGGGAATGTCGACGGCCCTCCTGACCGCTTCAATTGCCATGATTTTGTTATGCTCATTGGCGCCTTATCCGTCAAGGCGCCAATGAGCCGGGTGACGCTGTCGAGGCCGCGAAACGGCGTCCGTCACCATCCTCTCCATCTACTGCTTCCCTTCGGCGAGCTTCCTTTCGAAGCCCGGAAGGATCGCGTGGAGGAAGGCGTTGCAGATAAGATTGCGCGACTCAACGGAAAGGAACTCATGTACGGATCGATCGTTGCGCAAGTAAAACCATTTCACAGGCGACCAGTTTCTGCTTGACCTTTTGCCCTCCAGATGGTAAATATTTCTATATGGAGAAGCATGGTTCTATTACACAAACCAACAACGATAGCCCGCCAGCAAAAGAAGGGGGCGCCGCCGAGGCCGGAATGGACGAACGGCGGCGAGGGGAGGGGTACGATTTGTCCGATAAAGAGCTGAAGACGGGAAAGGAAGAAAAACCGGGCGACCGCTACATCGTGCCGGCTGTCGAGCAGGCCGCGAGGACGCTCTTTTGCCTTGCCGAGGCCCAATCGACGTACGTGACCCTGACAGAGATTTGCGCAAAGGTCCGAATTCACAAAAGCAAGGCTTTTTCTATTCTTCACACGTTGCAGAAGGCAGGGCTTGTGCAGAGGAATTCTGAAGGGAAAGGCTATTCCCTTGGTCCGGGTCTCATCGGCCTCTCACGGAGGTTCCTCGACAACCTGAGCGCGCCGCGACTTGCGGAGCCCCTCCTTGAGGACCTGGCAAGAAAAACAGGGACCACCGCGACGCTGGGTCTGATCGCCGAGAAGAACGTATTCGTGGCGGCAAAGCACGAGGGCGGAAGGGCGATTGTCTGGACCATGCGTGTCGGACACCGTTTTCCGCTCACCTACGGCTGCCACGGTAAGGCCATCGCCGCGTTTCTTTCGAAAGAAGAGCTGGATGAGCTGATGCGCGACAAGAAGCTCTACTTCCAGGGAAAACCGGCGAAATTCGACAAAGAAAAAACGATGGCCGATCTGGAGCGGTGTCGCCGTGACTGGTTCGCTGAAGACACAGAGGAGACGGACCTGGGGCTCAACGCCGTGGCCGCGCCCGTCCTCGGCCACCGGAGACAGCCTATCGGCTATATTGCCGTTGTCGGTCTCACATCGGCCGAGGCAGCCCACCGCTGCGGTCCCCTCGTCGCCGAGGCGGCAAGGAACCTGTCGAGACAGCTAGGCGCGAGCATATAGACCGAAGGCATTACGGGAGAAAGGGCGCTGAATTCGAATAACATACCGCACGTATTCCCGGACGGAGGGGGCAGCCCGAAATCCGGATGCCGGCTTTTAAAGACGGAATATAAAAAAGAGGCGAGGTAAAGACCATGGATGAGAAAACAGTGGGTCGGGCAAAGAGGCGACCGGCGCACGTTCAACAGACCGTCACGCTCAAAGTGAACGGAAAGGTGCACGTGCTGGACGTCGGGGGCAGGATCGGACAGGTTGAGGTCAATCACACACTCTCCAAAACGCTGAGAGAGACCCTCGGGCTGACGGGAACGAAGGTCGTTTGCGACAACGGGGCCTGCGGCGCGTGCACGGTGATCATGAACGGAAAGGCCGTGCTCTCCTGCAAAATGCTCACGGTCGAGTGCGACGGCAGTGAAATTACCACGATTGAAGGACTGAGAGACCCGGTGACCGGGGCGCTCGATCCCCTGCAACAGGCTTTCATCGATCATACCGCTTTTCAGTGCGGTTTTTGCACCCCGGGCATGATCGTGACGTCGAAAGCGCTCCTGAACGAAAATCCTCATCCGACGGAAGAAGAAGTGAAAGAAGCTCTTTCCGGCAATTTCTGCCGGTGCATCAGCCACTACCAGGTGCTCAGGGCGGTCATGTCTGTCGCGGACAAAGGGAGGTAGAGAATGGGCGCTGCATACCGATATATAGGAAAAACGTTGCCGCGACGGGATGCCGTAGAGATCGTCACGGGGACGGCGCAATATCTCGGCGATCGCCAGTTTCAGAACCTTCTCCATGGGAAGGTGCTGCGAAGCCCGTACGCCCACGCGGTGATCAAACGGATCGACAAGAGCAAGGCGGAAGCCCTGCCGGGGGTGAAGGCCGTCGTCACCTGGGAGGACATCCCCGACTACCGGGGCGGCACTCCCCGGAATGTCCGCGTTCTCGACAAGAAGGTCCGGTGCGTGGCCGACGCGGTTGCGCTCGTTGCCGCTGTCACGGAGGAGATCGCTGAGGAAGCGCTCGATCTCATCGAAGTGGAATACGAAGTCCTGCCCGCGGTCTTTGACATCGATTCCGCCACGGCAGAAGGCGCGCCCGCGGTGTGGGACGAATACCCGAACAACATATTGCCGGGCGGCACCATCATCTACGGACCAAACTGTCTCAAAGGCGTGGTAAGGGGAGACGTGGGATTAGGGTTTGCCGAGGCGGACGTTATCACGGAAGGAACGTTCGGCTATGAGAACATTCCGAACGCCATGCCTCCGGAGTCGGTCGCCGCTGTTGCCACCTTTGAAGAACCAAACCTGGCGACCATCTACGGGACGAGCCAGGCGCCTTACATGGACAAGGTCACACTCTACCACGTTTTCAACAGGCAACTGGAGATCAGGAGCGTCGGGTCGCCCTGCGGGGGCGGCTTCGGTACGAAGTTTACGTGCTGGCAGGTCCAGAGCTATGCGATACTCCTGGCCAAAGCCACGCACTGCCCGGTGAGAGTGGCGATCACGAAAGAGGAGCATCTGGCTACCTTCGTCCTGCGGGTCAGCTCGCGCATCCATGCGAAAGTAGGCATGAAGAAAGACGGGACGATCACTGCCATCGCGGGCACCTGGTATGTGGACACCGGGTATTTCTCATTTACCACTCAGGCCCAGGTCGCCATCGGTTCGGGAGAGCTGATGATCATGGCCCAGTGTCCGAACTGGGACCTGAAGAACACGATTGTGACGACCAACCGGAACGCTTCGGGAGCGACCAGGGGCTTCGGCGGCCAGGAACTGAAGGCTTCCTTTATCCCGCTGCTTTGTCTCGCCATGGAGAAAGCCGGAGTCGATCCCTTTGACTTCGTGAGGAAGAATTTCGTCAAGCCGGGCGGCGGCTACTACTGGCGGGACGGTGAATGGTACACCTTCAGGGGCGTCGATTTCACCACCTGTATGGATAAGGGCGCCGAGAAGTTCGGCTGGAAGGAAAAATGGAAAGGCTGGCTGCAACCGATCGCCGTAAACGGCGTAAAACGCAGAGGGATCGGCGTGGCAGTCCACGGCAACGCCGACATCGGCGAAGATTCGGCGGAGGCTTATGTCCAGCTCAGCTATACGGGCAAGGCCACGATCTTCCTGTGCGTATCGGAACACGGAACCGGCCAGAAGAGCAACTACCCGAAACTGGTCGCCGAAGTGCTTCAGATACCCCTCGAAAACGTCTTCATGACGCCCGCCGACTCGCTGGTGACCCCCTTTGAGTTCGGACCGGTGGGCTCCAGAGGCACCTACGCCATCGGCAGCGCGGTGATCAACGCGGCGGAAGACGCCCGGAAGAAACTCCTCGAATTTGCCGGGAAGAAACTCGGGGTGTCGCCTGAAGAGCTCGATACCCTGGACGGCGTCGTCTTTGTGAAAGATAATCCGGCGAAGAAAATAAAGTGGAGCGCCATGGGCAACGACCGGACCATTCTCGGCTATGGCCGATTCGATCCGGATTTTACCATGTGCAACATCATGATGAGCTTTGTGGAGGTCGAGGTCGATACGGAAACCGGGAAGGTGGACGTGGTCCGGGTGGTGAACGCCACCGACGTGGGCCAGATCATCGATCCCCCCGGTCTCGAAGGTCAGCTCAACGGCTGCTTGGGTTCCGCGGGCATCGACAGCGCTGTCTTCGAGGAGACGATCCTCGACCGTCGCACCGGCCACATCGTCAACGCGAACATGATCGACTACAAGTGGCGGACTTTTGCCGAACTCCCGGTTGTTGAGAACGCCGTCTGCGAAACTCCTTTCCCCAGCCACCGTTTTCACGCGGTCGGGGTGGGCGAGATATCGACGTCTCCCGGTCCTTCAGCCGTGCTCATGGCCGTATCGAATGCCGTGGGAGCGTGGATCCATGATTACCCGGTCACGCCGAACAAAGTGCTCAAAGCCTTGGGCAAGGTAGGGAAACAGGGAGGGGCGAAATGAAGTCATTTGTACACTACAATGCGGAATCGATCAGGGAGGCGACAAGCCTTCTCAAAAAATACGACGGCAAGGCGAAGGTAAACGCGGGAGGCACCGACCTTCTCGGCGCGATGAGAGACAAGTGCATTCCGGAGTACCCCGAGGCGGTGATCAACATAAAGTCTATCGACGGCCTCGATTACATCAAGAAGGATAAAAACGGCATCAAGATAGGCGCTCTCACCAAACTCGGCGATATCTGCAAGTCCGCCGAGGTGAAGAAAGAATACGCCGTTCTCGCCGAAGCCGCTTATTCCGTCGCCAGTCCCCACATCCGGAACATGGCGACCCTGGGCGGGAACCTGGCGCAGGACGTACGCTGCTGGTACTACCGGTACCCACGTCAGATCGGAGGCCCCATCGTCTGCTTGCGGAAGGGAGGCAAGATTTGCAATGCCCTCGCCGGCGACAATCGCTATCATTCGCTTTTCGGCGCGGCGCCGCTCGGCGACTATCCCTGCGCCGGTCATTGTCCGGCCAATACCGACATACCCTCCTCCATGAGCCGGGTGAGAACGGGCGACGTCGGGGGCGCGGCGCGCATAGTGATGGATGTCAACCCCCTGCCCGCGATAACCGGCCGCGTCTGCCCGGTCTTTTGCGAGTCTGAGTGCAACCGGGGCGGGCTCGATGAACCGGTAGCGATCAACTGTGTGGAGCGTACCCTCGGCGACTACGTTCTCGGGCATACCGGCGAATTCTATGCGGCGCCAAAAACGAAATCGACGAAGAAGGTGGCTGTAGTCGGGTCAGGTCCGGCCGGTCTCGCCGCGGCATTCTACCTGAGAAAAGCAGGTCTTGGCGTGACTGTCTTCGAGAAGATGAAGGAAGCGGGAGGCATGCTTTTTTACAGCATACCGCCCTACCGGCTGCCGAAAGACATCGTGCGGGCCCAAGTGAAGGCCCTGGCCGGCATGGGCGTCGAGATCAGGACGGGCGTTGAGCTGGGAAAAGACCTAGCCGCGAAGGACCTTGAGGATTTCAACGCCGTCTTTGTGGCCGGCGGGACGTGGCGAAGCCTCACCCTTGGTGTCGCAGGCGTTGACGCCAAAGGCGTCCATCTTGCTCTGGAGTATCTCAAGAAAGTGAACTCCGGCGAGCAAGTCCCTCTTGGCAAGAAGGTCATTGTTGTCGGCGGCGGCAGCGTGGCCATGGATGCGGCGAGGACCGCGAGAAGGCTCGGCGCCGAAGAGGTGAGCGTTATCTGTCTCGAATGTCGCGAGCCCGGCCTTAAGGACAGCCTGCTTGCCCAGGAGGCGGAGGTCCGGGAAGCGGAGGAAGAAGGCATCGTCATCAACCCCTCGCTGGCAGTGCAAAAGATTATTGTCAAGAACGGCAAGGCGGCAGGCGTCGAGACGATGAAATGCACCTCCGTGCGCGAACCGGACGGCAAATTCAATCCACAGTACGACATGACGTGCAGCACGGCGCCGATGCAGGCGGAGAGCGTCATTCTCGCCATCGGACAGGTCCTTGACCCGGCGCTCTCCGAGGCCGCGAAGAAGTTGGGAGATGCAATCTTCACGGGGGGCGATATGGCGTCCGGTCCCTCGACCGTGATTGAGGCGATCGCCTCGGGCAAAAAGGCGGCGCAAGCCATCGCGTCGAAACTGGGCGTCAGTTTGGAGGCTGCTGAAACGGCAAAGGCCCGCGAAAGCTTTGTGGCCTCGCAATATTCGACGATTCCGCGCGTTGTCGTGCGCGAACGGCCCGCAGAGGCGCGCGTCAAGAGCATCGACAAAGAGGATAGGCCGTCCATAAGCATGAACGAGGCAGAGACCGAGGCAGGCCGTTGCTTCAATTGCGGTTGCCTCGCGGTGGGGCCGTCGGACGTCGCCATCGCCCTCGTCGCCCTCGATGCCCGCATTGTCACGACAAAGAGGAATGTGAGCGCCGAGGAGTTTTTCAGCGCCGGCGTCAATCGCTCCACGCTTCTCGAGCCCGATGAATTGATTAAGGAAGTGCAGATTCCGAAACCATCGGCCGGAGTGGTTCAGCGATACGACAAATTTACCCTGCGGAAGCCCGTCGATTTTGCCGTGGTCAGCGTTGCCTCGCTGTTCACCTCAAAAGACGGCGTCTGCGCCGATGCGCGAATTGTCCTCGGGGCGGTCGCTCCGGAGCCTTTGAGGGCGCGGAAAGCCGAGGAAATCATGAAGGGGCGGCCTTTCGACGAGAAAACGGCGCAGGAAGCGGCCGCGGCGGCCCTCGCTGAGGCCAAACCGCTCGAAATGAACGAGTACCGGGTGGAAATAGCGAAAACGCTGGTAAAAAGAGCTATCTGTCCGGCGTAAACAACCACGTCTTCAAAACGATTTGCGGGGCGGCCGGGACATTCCGGCCGCCCTTTTTTGAATGTTTCTCCGGAATCATGCGGCCAAGGGGTTGCGGTCCTTGCCCGGCTTCCTTTTACAATGCGGCGTGATGAGGATTCTGCTTGCATTCTCACTTATCTTTGCCATAATGGATAAGTGGATAGGGCCGGGCCAACGACCCGGCAACGAAAAGGGCGAAGAAGGCGGGCGTTCGGGCAAAGCAACGTCGCCTGCCCCGACGCCAGGGCGGCAAAAAAATAAGAGGGGGCTATGTCGATGGAATTGAGTCGCGAGAACATGGAAAAGTGGTTTGACGCCTACTTCGAGCAGGTGAACGGAAGCCAGGGTTCCATAGAGCGAGCGGTTAATTTGAAGAAATACTTTACTCCTGACTTTCAGTTCTGGATGTATACCCCACCGCCTTTCTTCCAACCGCCCCTGTCCCGGGAGAAATTTCTGATGCTCTTTGTGCACCCCGGTCTGCACGAAGCGTTTCGACTGGGATACTATGTGATAGACGTTGACCGGTTGATGGCCGTCGTGAAGTTCGAGATACAATTTGTGCACGAGGCTTCCGGCGTCTCGTTTCCTCCCAAGCAGTGCAGCGCTCACTACCATTTTGCGCTCGACGAGAACAAAGACCTGAAAATCAAGGCAATAGAGTATTGGACGCAATCGAGCTCGCCCGGCGAAATGGACCCTATGTACAAGTTGTGGAGTGAATGCAGAGAGAAGGCACTGACGGATATGGCCATGGACTATTTTCGAACGCGCCCGTAGTCTCGTGCGAGGCGGCCGGAATATTTCGGTCGCCTCGTTTTTTGTGAAAACCATCACTTTCTCTCTATCTGTAAGTTATCTGTAAGCAACTTTGCCTTAAACTACGTTGAGTTCCTGTCGAGAGGGACTAAGCCGTCAAAAGCAGACAAAGAGTGAACTAACAAGCTCACAGACTAGAGAATAGGGGGGGTCCACATGGCTAACGAGCAATCGAGCATTGGCGCCACGGTCGAGGAAATCGAGCATTTTCAGCCGCCAGCGAAGTTCGTGGAAGAGGCGTACATCAAAAGCAGGAAAGAATACGAGCAAATGTGGAAAGAATCGGTCGAGAATCCGGAGAAGTTCTGGCCGGTGGTTGCCGACGAGCTTTTCTGGTTCAAGAAGTGGGACAAGGTGAATCAGGAGAATTTTGCCAAGGCCGACATTAAGTGGTTCCTTGGCGCAAAGACGAACTTATCTTACAACTGCCTCGATTATCAGGTCGAAAAGGGAAAAGGCGACAAAATTGCCATCCTCTTCCAGGGCGAGCCGGAGGATGACGTCAGGGCTTACACGTACCGTCAGATGCTCGGGGAAGTCTCCCGATTCGCCAACGTACTCAAAAAGAAGGGCGTCAAGAAAGGCGACCGGGTTGTTATCTACTTGCCTATGATTCCCGAGCTGCCGATGGCCATGCTCGCCTGCGCCCGCATAGGAGCGATTCATACGATCGTTTTCGGCGGTTTCTCGGCTGAGGCCCTGAGGGACAGGATTCTCGACGCCGGTGCCACGCTCCTCGTGACGGCCAATGGGTACTGGCGATCGGGCAAGCATGTGAGCTCGAAGGCAAGCGCCGACACTGCGTGCGATCTGTGCGAGAAACAGGGGCATGCGGTCAAGGACGTCGTTGTCGTAAAGCGGCTGGACGGTCTCGACGTGCCGATGAAGCCGGGAAGAGACACTTTTTGGCACGAAGAGATGACTGCGCCCGATATAAGCAGCACCTGTCCGGCCGAGCAGATGGATGCGGAAGACCCGCTGTTCATCCTTTATACCTCGGGCTCTACGGGCAAGCCAAAGGGCGTCCTGCACACGACGGCCGGCTACATGGTCTACGTGTACAGCACCTTCAAGTACATCTTCGACTATAAAGACAAAGACATCTTCTTCTGCACCGCGGATATCGGCTGGGTCACGGGCCATTCCTATATCGTGTATGGTCCGCTCTCGAACGGGGCGACGTCAGTGATGTTCGAGTCCGTTCCCACCTACCCGCAGCCCGATCGCTTCTGGCAGATCATCGAGAAGTTCAAGGTGAGCATATTTTACACGGCTCCTACGGCAATCAGGGCCATCGCGCGGGAAGGCGATCAGTGGCCTGCCAAGAGGGACCTTTCTTCGCTGAGGCTCCTCGGGTCCGTGGGCGAGCCGATCAATCCCGAGGCATGGATGTGGTACCATAAGAACATCGGCAGGGAGAATTGCCCGATCGTCGATACGTGGTGGCAGACCGAAACGGGCGGCATATTGATCACGCCCCTTCCGGGCGCCTGGCCAACAAAGCCCGGCGCGGCGACGCTGCCCTTCTTCGGCGTTGACCCCGTGGTCTTGAGGCCGAGAAACAGTCATCTTGACGATGCAGTCGAGGCGGGAGTGAACGAGAGCGGCGAGCTCTGCATCAGGAGATCGTGGCCCGGCATGATGAGAGGAGTCTATAAGGACCCGGAGCGCTTCTACAATACCTATTTTATCCAGCAGCCCGGCTTCTACTTTTCCGGAGACGGCGCGCGGCGGGACGAGGACGGATACTTCTGGCTTCTCGGCCGCATCGACGACGTCGTCAATGTTTCGGGACACAGGATCGGCACGGCCGAAGTGGAGAGTGCGCTTGCCTCTCACCCGGCGGTGGCCGAGGCCGCCGTCGTCGGCTTCCCTCACGACGTCAAGGGCGAGGACCTGTATGCCTACGTTATTTTGAAGGTTGGACAGGCAGGCACCGACGACCTGAAAAAGCAGCTCGTTGCGCACGTGAGAAAAGAAATAGGCCCCATTGCTTCCCCCGGGAAGCTTCAGTTCGTGCCCGGTCTGCCGAAAACGAGATCAGGAAAGATCATGAGAAGGATCCTGAGAAAGGTTGCATCCGGTCAGATCGATCAGCTCGGCGACACGACAACCCTCGCCGATCCTTCGGTCGTGGACGAGATCGTGACGGACCGGCTTTAGGGTCACCTACAGAAGTGATTGTCCGGTCGTTCTGAAGCAGGAATTGACAATCATTTCTTAGAGGTCTATCATACGCAAACGGGCAGCCTTGCCCGTATTCCATCAGAGCAAGGAGGCGCAGAAGAAGAATGGAAAGCAACAAATTTGCAAATCCGGGCCCCCTGGGCCTGGCCGGTTTTGGAATGACCACCATCATGTTGAATATCCATAATGCAGGGTTTTTCCCCCTGGCCTCGCCCATTTTGGCAATGGGTCTGTGCTATGGGGGGATCGCCCAGATCATCGCGGGCATCATGGAATTCAAGAGAGGCAATACCTTCGGGACCACCGCCTTTATATCTTACGGCTCTTTTTGGCTCACCCTCGTGTGCATCCTGACGCTCAAGAGTTTCCCGGAAGTCACTCCCGCCTTCGTGGGATGGTACCTCTTCCTGTGGGGCGTTTTCACCTTCTTTATGTGGTTCGGCACCTTTGGGAAGAACCGGGTGATACAATTCGTGTTTTTGAGCCTTACCGTGCTTTTTTGGCTCCTCGCCATCCGTGATTGGTATGGAAACGAGACGATAGGCCACGTTGCGGGCTGGATCGGCATTGTCTGCGGGGCGGCTGCCTTCTATCTCTCAATGGCGGAACTGATCAACGAGAGTCTGGGCAGGCAAGTCCTTCCCATAGGGAACGTCGCCGCTTCGCAGTCTTCAGTGGCGCTCAAAGCCGCTTGATCGTTGAAGCAGGGGATCGATTGTACGGCGGCCGGGAGAACCTCCCGGCCGCCTTTCCATCTCCTTCCGACTAAAGTTGGATCGGGGACACGCCTGGCGAGCCTTGAAGGGGGACACGCCTCAGGCGAGGAATGTCCCCGCAATTAGCGGAGAAGCAGCTCGACGCGGGTCAACCCCTCTTCTCTGGGTTCCGACCTGAACCCCGTGTTCCGGCAGAGACTAAGCATGCGGTGATTGTCGCTCAGGATGACGCCGTACAGCATCTCCAGCTTTTTCTCCTGAGCCACGCCGATGAGCATGTCCAGCAGCTTGTAGCCAAGCCCCTTGCCCTGGTAGTCGTCATGGGTGAGCAGGGCGAACTCACCGGATTTCATGTCCGATTCCATGATAATCCTGCCAACCCCTATCATCTTCCTGACGCTCGCTTCACGGAGTTCGGCGACAAAGGCTATCTCTCTCTCGTAGTCGATATTGCAGAAGCGCGTCAATTCGGAATGGCCCAGACTTTTTATGGATTGAAAGAAGCGACCCCGGACGGATTCGGGAGAGAGGCTCGCAAGCATCTCGTATTCAAGGGGCTCGTCCTCCGGCCTGATTGGCCGAAGCAGGACCTGGACGCCGTCTGACAGGTTGTAGGGCGTAATGTATCTGGTGGGGTAGGGCGTGATGACAAGGTGGGGGTAGAGCGGCTGATCGTTCCCATCCAGATAGCTCGGATCGATGGCGATTCGAGCGTCTAAGGCGATTGGGTTCCCTTGCGCAACGGCGATGGGATTTACATCCATCTCCTCGATTTCGGGAAAATCGGCGACGAGGTTCGCATAGCTGACAATGAGCTGCTCGAGCTTCATGAGATTCACGGGTTTTTTGCCCCTCAAGCCGGTCATCACCGCGCTCGCCCTGATCTTATCCACCAACCGCATGGCGAGCGTCTGATTCAGCGGGGGCAAACCAATGGAGAAATCTCTAAATACTTCCGTTGCCACGCCGCCCATGCCGAAGAGTATGACCGAGCCGAAGTCTTTGTCCTTGCGGGTCCCGAGGATCAATTCGTAGTCCACGCGCTCCACCATTCGTTGCACGCTTATTCCCTCGATTCTCGCGGACGGCGCCGCCTCGCCCACGCGCCTCAGGATCTCCCCGTACTTCTCTTCGAGCTGTTTCTCGGAGCCAACATCAAGAGCCACCCCGCCAACGTCTGTTTTGTGCGCTATGTCCGGCGAAGCGATCTTCAGGACTACGGGAAAACCGATGCGCCTTGCAATCTTGAGGGCCTCTTCAACATTGTGGGCCGCGTATGCCAGGGTGGACGGGATTTTGTAGGAGACGAGGAATCGTTTCGACTCCTCCTCGGTAAGGGTTCGGCGGCCCTCTTTGGCGGTATTCCTGATGAGGACCTTGAGGCTGTTCTTCGGAGGCGATTGCTCGACGGGCAGTTCGGCCGGCGTTTCATAGAGCGATTCAAGGTTGCGCTGGTACATGTACATGTAGAGGTAGGTCCGGACAGCTTCCTCGGGAGTGGCATAGGTTGGTATGTTATTCTGGAGAAAGACTTCACGGGCCTTTGCGACGGTCTTCCCTCCCATAAACGTCGTCACCACAGGTTTCGGCGCGCGCCGTACCGCCGCGACGACGGCTTTGGCCAACGCCGTCGCGTCCATCTCGCCCTGAGGGGTATAGATGAGCAGAGCGCCGTCCACATTCGGGTCGTTGAGACAGATCGTCAGGGTCTTCGTGTAACGTTCGATGTCCGCGTCTCCGAGCACGTTGATGGGATTCTCATGACTCCAGGATTTCGGCAGCAACCCATCGAGCTTCTCCGAAGTCTCCCCGGAAAGGTTCGCGAGCTCTCCTCCCAAAGTGAAGAGCCAGTCCGTGGTGATTGCGTCGGGTCCGCGGGCATTGGTAATGACGGCAAGCCGGTTGCCGGCCGGCAGATGTTTCGAATCGAGAACGGCGGCGCAGTTGAAGAGGTCGTCGATGCCTTCGACTCTCACAACCCCTGCCCGCTTGAACGCTGCGTCGTAAACCTCATCTTCGCCGGTCACGGCGCCCTTGGCGGAGAAAAAGCCGCCTGCCGGCTCCCGGTACCTTCCGGGCTTGAGAACGATTATGGGCTTGGCCCTGGCGAAGCCCCTCGCCGCGCTCATGAACTTCTTTGCGTGCCCTACGTCTTCCATGTAGATCATGATGCTCTTGGTCTGCGGATCATCGCCCAGATAATCGATGAGGTCGCCGAAGTCAACGTCGATCATGCAGCCGAGGGAGGCCAACATACTGAATCCTATCCGCGCTTCTATTGCCCAATCGAGTATTGCACTGGCGAGGGCGCTGCTATGGGAGATGAACGCTATTTTGCCCGGTTCGGGCATCAATTTGAGGAATGTCGCGTTCAAGCCTATGGACGGCCTTATCAGACCGAGGCAGTTGGGTCCGACGATGCGCATGCCGTATTTCTTCCTGGACTCCTCGATGAGTCCCTCCAGAGCCTTCCCCTCCTCCCCCGTCTCCCGGAAACCGCTCGAAATAATCAGGGCGCCCTGCACGCCCGCTTGTCCGCATTCTTCCACTATCTGGGGAACCGTGGCCGCCGGCGTGACTATTACCGCCAGATCGATCGGCTCGCCGATATCCTTTACATTCTTGACGCAAGGAATGCCGAGGATCGTCTCCCTGGAGGGATTGACCGGGAATACTTTCCGGTCTTTTAACTGCAGCAGGTTTTCGAGAACGGCCCGGCCCGGACTATCCTGTTTCTCAGTTGCGCCAATAACCGCCACGACCGATGGATCGAAAACTCTTTTCAGGGTCGTCATCTATGCACCTCTATGCCTTCTCCTTCGTTTCCAAGCAGAAACATTCAGCAGCTCAGTAGAGCAAAGTCACCCTTCCGCGTCATCAATCTCTTTCGCATTTACCCGCGCGCCGCGCGCCGGACAGCTTTCCTGCCGTGTAAGCCGGAAGAGGAAAGAATCTATGATGCGGCCTTCTGCTCCCGGCGAACGACAGACTCGTAGATCTCCCGGGTTTTCATCGACGGCGACGCGTGAAGCTTGTCGGAAAGCGCCGAACAACACATACGGTACGCTTTTTCCGCCTCCGCAACCTTTCCCTGTTCCCGGTAGCACTTCATCAGGCGCTGGTACGGCTCTTCGGCGAGCGCGTCCGCTTCGACTGCCCGCCGGTACCATTCTGTCGCTCTTTGCCATTGCTTTCGTTCCATCCAATAGCTGCCTGCCCTGTTGAGAGCCGACAGATGCATGCTCCTGAGCTGGCTTCTCCGCCGTTCTTTCCACGGCCGCTCCTCGTCATTCGCAAGGAAATCGCCGCCGTACAAATTGAGGAGTGCTTCGAAGAGCTGCGTCAGCGCCGTTTCCGACCTCCCGTTTTTCACCACCGTTTCTATTTTTCCGCAAACTTCTTCAAAAGCCTGACTGTCAACCCAACACTGCCTGAAGTCCAACGACAACTTGCCTGCCCGAACTTGGAGAACCGCGCTGTTCCCGATCAGCCTGCGAAGACGATGCAGGGTGGTGTCGAAGGAACGGTGGGCAAGATCGCCGTCGACATCGGGCCACAGCGCGTCGGTCAGTCGTTCTTCCGACACTTCTTTTCCGCCAAAAGAGATGAGCGCCTTGAGCAGCTCGAGCGGCTTTCTGCCCTTCCCTGTGGAGACCAGCGCCTTCTCGTTCACTTCTATGCCGAACCGGCCGAGAGTGAAGATCCGCACCGGCCAGGGCCACTGCGCCAGCGCTTCCAGGGAGCCGTGAGGGGTGAGCTTATGCACCCTGATGACCTCTCTTGCATACTCCACTTCGATGCCGGCCGCCAGCGCCTCGGTACAGAGACGGGCCATCTCGTCGGGCTGCCACCAGAAATAAAAGGTGGCGGCATATCCCTTTGTCCGGCCGATGCAGAAGGCTTCCCTGAGGGCGTTGAGACCGGCGGCCCTATCGTTATTGTCAAAAGCGAAAATGGAATCGGTGAGAGAGATCAGGTAATGGATTATGTCGGGAGGCCGAGGGGGACCGGCGATCTTCTTGACGAGCTCGAGTTGGCGGAGCGCCTCGACAGAGTCGCCCATAAGGCGAAGCACGTAGGCAGTGACCATTCTCGCCAAAGCCTCATAGCGCGGCACGCCGGTTCTCGCAGCCATTTCCAGGCAGACGCCCGCCTCCGACCGGGCCTCGGAAAGTCGCTCTTTTCGGAAGAGATAGAAGGTTTTTCGCAGGGACGAGCGCAGCCGGATCGCGCTCTTCTGATCAGGAACGGCCTGATCCATTTTGCGCATAAAATCGGCGGCCGTGTCGAGGTCGTCCATTTCGAACGCAGCAAGCACGCCTGTTACATAAATTGCCCCCAGATGCGAGAATGCCCCCCATTCCTCGGCCGTATGCAGGGCTTTTCGGACCAATTCTATTGTCTCCTCCCAGGAACCGGTCAGCCAATCGGCGAGATCCTTGATCCGAACCATGTACATGAGGTGGGCGAGGGGAGACATGTTCTGGAGAAACGCCGTCTTCCTGAACTCGGTTGCTACGTGACGCATTTCTTCGAAATGGCCGTAAACGCCGTAATATTCCATGACGCTGGCCCGCGCGGTGAATCGTACGTGCACGTCCTCGACCTTTTCGCTTGCCCGAAGGGTCCGCTCGATCCACGCATCCATATCGGGATGCCGGTGCACCCTTCTCCAAAGCGCGGCTACCATCGCCGAGGCGACCTTGGCCTCTACGTCTGCGGAAGGCAGGCTCGCCGTAGGTCCGGCCTTTTTGCCGATCCACTCGATCCAGGGATCGAGAGCCCTCGCGTCATCCCATTCCAGAACAATGGCATTGATGACGGCGGAAGCCGCGAGCAGGCAGCCCGTTTCATTCCCCTGACCCTCAAAAATCCTGAAGGCCTTTGTGAAGCATTTCTTCGCAAAGGTCGGGTCCGTGATGAGCCGTCCCATCCCCAACCAGTAGGAGAGCGGGGGGGCGCTGTCTGCAATCTCGCAGGGCATCTTCGCCGTCCATTCCTCAAGGGTGGCGCCTCTCCCCTGTTTGAGCAGTTCCGGGGCTTTGTCGATGATAAGAGGCAGGGCATCGGCATAGGCTTTCGCGTCAAGGAGGAGCTTTATGGCCTCTTCGATTTGGCCCGCTTCAGCGAGCACAGCGCCGGCCTTCCGGACGAGGGAGGCAAATTCGTCGCGGTATGTCTTCTTCGCCTCCGACATGAGGAATTCCCTGAAGAGCGGATGGTAGGAATAGACCGTTCCGTAGCTCTCGGTGAAATAATGCCCTCGCAGTCCCGACAGGATCTCTTCGCATTCCTCCATACCGGTGACTTTTTCAACCATCTCCACCGACAACGTGGGTAGAAGCGAGGTCTTGAGGAGGAAGGTCCTGAGTCGATCGGGGAGCTTTTGAAAAACCTCCACGGCGAGATAGTCGAAGACGGGCCGATGATCAAGGTACGCGGGTTCGCATTCCGACAGGAGGATCGTGGCCGCGGCCCAACCCTTGGTTTGCCGGTAAATGTTCTGCACCACCTCTTCCGGCACCGGTCCCTTCTTGCGGTGGAACATCATCGCCCTTGCTTCGTCAAGGGTGAAACGAATATGTTCCCAGCCAAGGGCGGCAAGGACGCTGCCGACCTTGAGGGAGACGAAGGGAGGAGGATAATCCTCTCTGCTGGCGATAAAAATGCGGACGCCCTCAGGGACAATGGCGAGGCCGTTCTTCATGACTTCGTGGAAGGGGGACTGCTCGCGGACATCCTGATAATTATCGAAGACCACCGCGTAGGGAAGGGTCATGCGGCTAAAGAACGATTCGAAATATTGGCGCACGAAAGCGGACATGCCTGAACGATATTCGGGCGTAAAAAGGGGAAGGCGCTCGCTGCGCTTGCCTTTAAGACTTTTGGCGCCCTCCGACATGTAGTAGAAGAAGTTCGCCACATCGTGATCCGCTTCATCTATGCGGTACCAGAGGAAAGGGATGCCTCTGCTCTCCAGATAACTTGCAATGAGGGTAGTCTTGCCCGAACCCGCCGGAGAGGAAACCCAAACGACCGGGGCCTCGCCCATCTCATCGAGGAGAGAGAAGAGGCGGGTCCGCGCGACAACGTCCCGAAGCCGGGGAGGCGTTATTTTCGTCGAGCCGGCGCCGCCTGTCATAGGACGCCATCAGTGGCGTAATCGAATCCGGACCGAGCAAAAGAAGTCGTTGCAAACCTCCGAATCCATTCAACAAATGCCGGAAAGAACGACATCCTATAGTGTAAACCATTGCCGCTGCCAAGACAATCATAGCAGACAATCATCAGCTTGTTGCACTATTCAGCCTAGCCGGCCTTTTTGGCACTATGGGTGCGCGCATTTCCGCAACCCCGGCAATGAAGGTTTTTGCGGGTCCGGTAAAAGAAGAGCGTCGCTACACCATCAGGTAGCGCTTCTTGATCTCATCGTTTGCCTCCAACTCCGTCACCGTCCCCTCATATCGTATCCTGCCGTTGTCGATGACGTAGGCCCTTCCGATCAATCGCAGCGCCGACTTTATATTTTGTTCGGAGAGAAGGATGCTGATTCCCGAGTCTCGCAAACGCAGGATCTGTTCTTCCAGATCGCGCACGATGAGGGGCGCAAGCCCTTCCGTCGGCTCGTCCAACAAGAGCAAATCGGGACTCGTCATGAGGGAGCGGCCTATGGCCAGCATCTGTTGCTCACCGCCGCTCAGATTGCCCGAACGACGGTCCTTGATCTCTTTGAGGGCGGGAAACAAGCCGTATACGCGCTCTTTCGTCCAACGATCGCCTCTTTTATACGTGATCTCAAGGTTGTCGTCGACCGAGAGGTCCGCAAAAACCCTCCGGTCATCGGGGACATAGGCGATGCCTTGCCGTACCAGCTCGTAGGCGTGCTTGCCGGCCGTGGAAGCCCCGAGAAAGGCGATGTTCCCCTGTTTTGGCGGCGTGAGCCCCGCGATGCTCCTCATGGTCGTGCTCTTGCCGGCCCCGTTCCTTCCGAGAAGGCCGACGATCTCCCCTTGCGACACGTCGAGGGAGACGTCATAGAGGATATGGCTGAGGCCGTAGTACGTATGGATGCCCCTGACGCTCAGCATGCGTCGCCCCCGCCGAGGTAGGCATCCTGAACGGCCTTATTTGCCCGCACCTCCGCGCATGTGCCCTGCACGATCGTGGCCCCCCGCGCCATTACCATGATCCGGTTCGCTATGGCGAAGACAAGCTCCATATCATGCTCGCAGAAGAGCATGGTGAGACCGAATTCCTTCGAGAGCTTTCGCATGAGGTCGATGCACTGGCCCGTCTCTTCCGAGGACATCCCCGCGGTAGGCTCGTCGAGGATGAGGAACTCCGGATTGCAGCCGAGGGCTATGGCGATTTCCAGCGCCTTGCTTTCGCCATGCGAGAGGGCTGCGCTGAGCCGGCTCTCCCGGCCCTGGAGCCCCACGTTCTCAATAACCTGCGCCGTCTCCGCGCTAACCAACTTCCGTGAGGGGGTGAACATGTTCCACGTCCTGCGCGTCCTCGCGAGGACGGAGACGCGGATGTTCTCGAAAACCGTGAGCCGGGGAAATACGTTGACCACCTGAAAAGAGCGTGAAAGACCCCTCCTGCAGATTTGGTGGGGCGGCATGCCCGTAACGTCCTCCCCTTTGAAGCTGACCCTGCCGCCATCGGGTTTCAGAACGCCGGAGATGAGGTTGAAAAGCGTTGTTTTGCCCGCGCCGTTCGGTCCGATCACGGCCACGATCTCCCCTTTTCGGACGTCGAGGTTTGCCCCGTTGACGGCTTGGAATCCCGAAAATGATTTATGGAGGCCTTCAACTTTCAGCATCTAGCGATCCTGGATGGCGGCGGTCTCTTCGCTCTCGTCAACGCTGCCGGATATTCCCTTCCGGGCGGTTAGCTGCGTGAGCCAGCCGAGTATGCCCTCGGGGAGAAAGAATATGACGAGCATCATGATGATGCCGAGCACAAGCGCCCAGTATACCGTGTAGGTCGACACCAGCGTGCGCAGCGCAACAATGACCGCGGCGCCGAGCAGGGGACCCAGGAAAGTGAGCCAGCCGCCCAGGAGACACATGATGACCATTTCCATGGAGAGGGTCCAGAAGAGCATATCGGGGAAGGCGGTGGTGTCGACGGCCACGAAAAGACTGCCGGCGACGCCCGCGAAGAAAGCGGCGAGGACCAGCGCCAGGAGTTGGTGCCGCTTCACGTTCACCCCGATCATCTCGCTTCTCACCCTGTTGTCCCGCGTCGCCTGGAGAACGCTGCCGAAAGGCGCATGCAGGATCCTGTAAACGATGTACAAACAGACGAGGGTGACAATGAGGGTGAACCAATAAGCGGCCGAACCGGAGGAAATCAGGTCCGGGACAGGAATGCCGTGAAGGCCGTCGTCTCCCCCCGTAAAAGAGTACCACCGGTAGACGATGGCCCAGACAAGGGAGCCGAGGGAGATTTGGAGCATGCCGAAATAGAGCTTTGAAAGGCGAATGCAGACGAGGCCCATGAC
Source organism: uncultured delta proteobacterium (assembly GCA_963816715.1). Taxonomy (GTDB): domain Bacteria; phylum Desulfobacterota; class Syntrophorhabdia; order Syntrophorhabdales; family WCHB1-27; genus BOG-1155. Next base: position 844,546 of record CAWFMJ010000026.1, on the reverse strand, counting down.
AAATCCCAGGGCGGCCGAGATCAGGGGTCCCACCACGAAGCCCAGCCAGGGAGAGAGACCCGATTTCATCATCATCAGGGCTGCTCCGTACGCGCCCACGCCGTAAAAGACGGCATGATGAAACTGGTAGAGGCCTCCGAACCCGAGTGCCAGATTGAGGCTGGTGGCTGCAAGACCGTAAACCAGGATGATGGCGGCCATGTAGACATAGAACCGAGGCAGTATCGCGGGAAAGAGAAAGAGAAGGACCAAAGCGGCGAGCAAAATTAGTTGCTTTGTGCGTGATGTCCGTCCCACAGGCCCCATCACCACGTCGACCTGAGAAGCCCCGTCGGCCGGAAGACAAGCACGACAACCACGGCCATGTACGGGAAGATGATGCCGAACTGGGGCCAGACGAGGATGCCGAGGGACTGGGTGAGGCCGAAAATGAGCGCGCCGAGCAAGGCGCCCCAGACGTTGCCGAGTCCGCCCATGATCACGATGAGAAAGGCTTCCATGATGAGCGTGGCATCCATGCCGAGAGTGATGCTCACCGTCGGGGCGACAAGAGCGCCGCCGAGCCCGGCAAGGAGGCAGCCGATCACGAATACGGAGGCAAAAACCCAGTTTACATTGATGCCGACGGCACCGACCATCTCCCGGTCGACCGCTGCCGCTCTCGCAATTTTCCCCACCCGCGTTTTGTTGACCAGAAACCAGAGGGCGACGGCAACGACGGGGCCGAGGATCAACAGGAAGATATTGTAGACGGGAAAGGGCAGTCCCCCGAAGAGGGGAAGAAAACCCCGGAAGACCGGGGGCACGCCGAGGGACTTGTATTCTCCTCCCCAGACGAGCTTCACGAGGTCGCCAAAAACGAGGGAGAATGCGAAGGTGAGGAGGAGGAGCATCAGATGTTCCCGCTCGTAGAGATACCGGAACAGGCCGCGCTCGCAGAGCAGGCTCAAAAAGGCCACGCCCAGGGGCGCTCCTGCGAGGGCCAGCCAGAACCCGAGGCTGCCGCCTCCCGTCGCCTTTGCAATGCTGAAAGCCAGAAAGGCGCCGATCATGTAGAGGGAGCCGTGGGCGATGTTGGGGATGCGGAGCACGCCGAGTATAAGCGTTAAACCTGACGACACGATAAACAGAATGACCGTGCGGCTCAAGCCGACAAATATTTGGCTCAATACTCCGGGAGGACAGATGGAGTAAATAAGACTCACGTATATTCCCTCTTTGCCCGTATTGTTGCTTTTTCCGGACGCTTAACGATAGTGTTTTTAACCATATCGGAGACATTTTGTCAACTGGGGCTTGCCCGCAGGTTCGCAAAGCGCGAGGATTCGGCGGCCTCCTCCTGTGCTTCAAGGGGGCGCCTTGACACGGGCGAAGGCAGTTCGTAAACTGGAGGGCAGGCGAAAAAGGCTTCGCATTCCCCTTCGCATCCGGGCAGTGTGCGTCAGGCAAGTACCAACGGCGGGCCCGTTCGGGCCACAAAACAGCGATCGGCCGGCAATGTTTCGGCTGAGGCGTCAGGAGGTCCGAAAAAGGTGGCATGTTTTTTTTGCAGGCGGCGGGATGCGGAACGAGTCAGGAAGCGGGTAAGGAAATTCACCTCGAAGGAGATCGAGCCTTTCGTCACCGTGAGGCGCCGCGTCGACGGGTCGTACCGGGGAGCGGTTGTCGCCGTCCTCGGCGCCGCCTTGCTGAAGGAAGATGGCAAGTGGGAAACCTATGAGCTGACTGACGAGATGGATGGAGCGTGGGGACGGCACGGAAGCCTGCCTTCCGATACAGAGATCGGCAAAGCCGTCGGTCAAATGAAAAGACGGCTGCGCGACGCGTTGAACCGGCTGAGAGAACATTACGAGCAGGTCTATATCTACTCCATCGGGGTCTGACGGGTCTTCCATTCTGACCCTTCCGTCTCATGGAGACCGATGCGGCTGCAGGATCGGACCTGCCGATGGAGAGGTAAAAGACTGTCCTTGATTTACCGTTTCTTCTTTGTTTGACCAATCCCGAAAGGAGGAGTAGCAATGAGCCCGAAATTGGAATACGGACATCTGGTAAAACCCCTGCTGGTGCAGGATGCGCCTGCCGGTCTCTACAAGGAGCCGCGCGTATGGATGGAGGGCAAGGACCTGGAGGGGTTCAACGCCCACATTTCTTATGGCTTTATTAAGGAAACCGGCCCATTCCATCCGAAGGAAGGCGCCCTCGTCCACCCTTATGACGAATGTCTCATCTTTGCCGGCATCGACAACAACGATATTCGCTACCTGGGCGCCGAGATATCGATCGAGATGGGCGAGGAACGGGAAGAGCATGTTTTCACCAAACCGACCGTTGTGCTGGCGCCCAAAGGCACTCCCCACGGACCGGCGACCGTAAGGAACTTGGAAAAGCCTTTCGTTCATTACACTGTCGGCCTTGCGCCCGACTACAAGGCGCAAACTATCGCGGCTTCGTCATTGCCGCCGAAATCAACGGGGTCGATCTACGGCCACCTGGTGAAACCTCTCGTTACCCAGGTAGGGGGGTCGGGAGGCTCCGGCATGGGATACGAGGAAAGGGTCGACAGTGAAGGCATCATGCGGCCGACGCAGAGAGCCAAACGGCGGACCGCCAACCCGCTGATCAACCGGGAACAGGTGGGGGAGATAGGACCGGGGAACGCCGATCAACTCGTCTGGCTCTTCGGACCGAATCTGGAGGGCATGGCAATCAATTTCACCTGGGGTTTCTATACCCAGTGCGGCAAGTGGCACCGGGGCGGGGAGGCGCACACGCATCCGGAAGAAGAAGTCCTCGTCTATGTCGGCCTCGACCCCGACAACCCCGATTTCCTTGGCGCGGAGCTGGAGCTCGGCATGGGCCCCAACCACGAGCGGCATATCTTCAACAAACCGACCATCGCGATCTGTCCGCAGGGTTTCCCTCATCTGCCCCTCATCACGCGGTGGGTCGATAAGCCCTATGGGTTCTTCGTGATCTGTCTCAGCGGCGATCACGATTCTCCCTGGATTGAAGCGTAGAAAGCAAAATAGGGGACGTGCGGGCTGCCGGCTCGCGCGTCCCCACGCCATTTGCGGCCATAAGCGCCGATTGTCGACAATGAGAAAGGATGACAGGATGGATTCCAAGTACGGAAAATACGTAATCACCAACCCGATCCCTCACCCGAAGATTCAGCAGTCTCTCGCCCACCACGTGCAGCGGCGCGACAAAGGGTACTTGGAATCATGGATGCGTCCGGGCGAAGGGAAATTCCTTCCTCAGGACGACCTGCCGGAATGTCAAATGCGCTGCGTCGTGGCGAGACAGCTCGGCGTGCCCGACCCGCAACCCTTCCTCGATGCCCACAAGCATTCGGTCGACGAACTGATCATGTTTCTTGCCACCACGCCGGATGGGAAACTCGGCGCAACGGTGGAGATAGAGATGGGAGAGGAAGGGGAACGCCACGCCTTCGACAAGACAACCATCGTCTACGCCCCGAAAGGGCTCGTCCACGGTCCCATCTGGTACCGCGACTTCGAGGAGGGCAGAATCTTCTATATGATCACGCTGATGCTGCAGAAGGAGTACGATTAGGACGCTGCTCGCAATGCGGTCCACATGCCAACGCCTGTTAAAATATAGCAAGACCTTATACAAAACCCTTGAGATTTCACCCTCGATGCCACAGTTTCGCGTGAAGCAAGATCCCTGGACTCATGCGCAAAACCAATGACATCAATCGCAGACTCTCCGGGCGCCCGCGAATTGGTCGTGTCCGGCACGCCCTTCATAGTCGCATACCGGGTTCGCGGCGCCGCAGTCCAGATATTGAGAATGCTCCATCTCAAGAAAATGACCGTAATTGCGAGCAGGACGTCAAGGGAGAGAACAGGAGGAGCCGCGTTGCACCGCTTCCCTTTTGATGCTATACTCCTTTTCAACAACCGCGCCCGCCGATAGGTACGCCTTCGAGCCTCTCAGCCCTGTCGACGCAGCCCAAGGAGGAAACATTTATGGGTTTTCCTAAACTGCTCGTCCTCTTGGTCATCGTGCTGATCATCTTTGGCGCGGGCAAGCTCTCCGAGGTGGGCGGCGCCGTCGGCAAGGGGATAAAGAACTTCAAGAAATCGATGAAAGAGACAAACGAGATCGACATTACCCCCAAAGACGGGCCGAAGTCGTCTTAGAGCCGGTGCATGGCGGACATCGCGTATATCGGCGTGGGGTCGAATGTCGGCGATGCCTTCGAAAATTGCGTCCAGGGCGTGAAAGCGACAATCAGCGACGAGAGGGCGACTTTTGTTGCCCTCTCGTCTTTATATCGCACTTCTCCGGTCTCTCCTGTTACCCAGAACGATTTCCTGAATTGCGTCCTGAAAATAACATGGTGGGACGGTCCGAAAGAGTTGCTCGCCTTTCTCATGCAAGTGGAAGCACGTCTCGGCAGGACAAGGGAAATCAGGTTCGGGCCGAGAACGCTCGATCTGGACATCCTGTTTTTCGGCGATCTCCTCCGTGACGAGCCCGGTCTCACGATCCCTCATCCCAGAGCCCACGAGAGAAAGTTCGCCATCGTTCCCTGTCTGGAGCTGGACCCCGACCTGGTCCATCCCCGCTTCAAGCGGCCTCTTGCCGAATACCTGGGGCGAATAGGGGATGAGCAGCACATCGACCTTTTTGGAAGAATTCCGGCACAACGGTTAGGGACTCCGGGCTCGGGCCGGCACGCCCGCTGATGGGCGACGCCTTGCTTGCATCTCCCGTAAACTAGTGCTATTCTCAAAGGCTATTTGCACAAGAAGGGGCGTTGAACCCCAATAATTGCAGGGGGAGCGAATGAAGTTCTTTATCGATACGGCCAATGTGGAGGAAATAAAGAAGGCAAGCGAGATGGGCCTGGTGGACGGCGTGACCACAAATCCTAGCCTGCTTGCGAAGGAAAAGAGAAACCCCCAGGAAACGATCAAAGAAATACTCTCGCTTGTTCCCGGTCCCGTAAGCCTTGAGGTGCTTGCGACACAAGCGCCGGAGATGGTCGAGGAGGGGCGTCGTCTTGCGGCTCTGGGGGAGCAGGTGGTGGTGAAGATTCCCATGACCGCCGAAGGCATGAAAGCAGTGAAGCGGCTGGCGGAGGAAAGGATCAAGACCAATGTGACCCTCGTTTTCCAACCTGTCCAGGCCCTGATCGCCGCAAAGGCGGGCGCCGCCTACGTGAGCCCTTTCATCGGACGGCTTGACGATGTCTCCACGCCCGGCATGGAACTGGTAGAGCAGATCGTGACCATCTACACAAATTACGGCTTCGAGACGGAAGTGATCGTCGCGAGCGTGCGTAACCCCCTGCACGTGCAACAGGCGGCGATGGTCGGCGCCGACATCGCCACTATCCCGTTTAATGTGCTCAAACAACTGATGAGCCACCCATTGACCGACATCGGGATCGAGCGGTTCCTGAAAGACTACGAGACGCTGGGGAGATAAAACAGGGCGATCGGGGCGCTGAGCCGCGTATGTCCAAAGCGAGCGCATGCGAAGCGCTGAGGGGGAAGTCTCTATGAGCTTTGCTCATAGAGGGGGCGCTGAGCCCCAATAATTGGCATCGGGATCGAGCGGTTCCTGAAAGACTACGAGACGCTCAAGGGATAAGCGCGGCAGGAAGTCCCTGCGTCGCTTAAGTGCTTTCGGGAGAAAGCAAATTACAGAGAAGAGGACGTTAACACTGTTTTTCATTGCGAACGGTCGCGGGCCTTTGTCGTTGACTATTCGCCCTTGATCTATTATCTTATTGACATATGTTCGAGAAATTACAGGAAAGACTGGACGTTATATTCAAGAAGGTAAAGGGTTACGGCAAGCTCAGCGAGAGCAACGTCAAAGACTCTTTGCGCGAAGTGCGCGTAGCGCTCCTCGAGGCCGACGTCAACTACAAAGTGGCGAAGGACTTCCTGGAAAGAGTGAAGGAGAAGGCCCTGGGCGAAGAAGTGATGACAAGCATCACGCCGGGCCAGAAGTTCATCAAGATCGTCTACGACGAAATGCGCGACCTTCTGGGGGAGACGAGCAAACCCCTGGACGTCGCCGGTTCGCCGCCCGTGCCCGTCATGCTTCTCGGTCTGCAAGGCTCGGGTAAAACAACCACCGCCGGAAAGCTCGCGCTGTACCTGAGAAAAAAAGGGCGAAAGCCCCTTCTTGTGCCAACCGACGTCTATAGACCCGCCGCCATCCAGCAGCTCGCCACCATAGGGCGGCAGCTTTCTATCGAAACTTACCCTACTCCCGAAGGGGCGGACCCGATCGAGATATGCCGCGACGCCAAGGCCTACGCGATGAAGCATGGGTTCGACACGCTTATCATCGACACGGCCGGCCGGCTCCACATCGATGAAGATATGGTGCAGGAACTCGTGCGGCAGAAGAAGCTGCTCAATCCGCGGGAGACGCTCCTCGTTGTCGATGCCATGACTGGGCAGGACGCGGTCAACATGGCGAAAGCCTTCGATGAGAAGGTGGCGATTGACGGCGTCATTCTCACCAAGCTCGACGGAGACGCGAGGGGCGGCGCAGCCCTTTCCATCCGCGCGACAACGGGCAAACACATCAAGTTCGTCGGGATTGGAGAGAAGCTCGATGCCCTGGAGGTGTTCCACCCGGACAGGATGGCCTCCCGCATTCTCGGCATGGGCGACGTCGTCTCGCTGGTCGAGAAAGCCCAGGAGGTCTTCGACGAGAAGAAGGCGCAGGAGTTCGAGCGGAAGCTGAGAAAAGACGAGTTTACGCTCGAGGATTTCAAGGAACAGATCAAACAGATGAAGAAGCTCGGGAGCATGGAATCGGTCATCGGCATGATCCCGGGGCTGAGCAAGATGAAAGGAGCGATCGACTTCTCCGAGGCGGAAAAGGAGATAAAGCGCACCGAGGCGATCATCAATTCGATGACTCCCAAGGAACGGCTCTATCCGCACCTCCTTGACGGCTCGCGGAGGATACGCATCGCGAAAGGGAGCGGTCATCGCGTTCAGGACGTGAACGAGTTATTGAAACGCTACCTGGAAACGAAGAAAATGATTAAGAGATTTACCAAGGGGGGCTTGAAGGGCCTCCCCAAACACTTATTCAGATGAGGAGGCAAGATTGGCGGTAAAATTCAGACTCACGCGAAAAGGATCGAAGAAGAGACCTTTTTATCGGATCGTGGTGGCCGACGAAAGGTTCCCGAGAGACGGCAGATTTATCGAGATGGTGGGCACCTACAACTGCTTGGCGGACCCTTTCGAGGTAACCCTTGACAAGGACAAAATCACCGCCTGGTATCAGAAAGGCGTAAGACCGACGAAGACAGTCGAAAAACTCTTCAAGCGGGAAGGGGTTCTGGGCTAAGCATCACACTAATCCTTCGGAGGTGGAGCTGTGCTGAAAGAACTGATCGAGTACATCGCGAGAGCATTGGTAGACAACCCGGATCAGGTAAGGGTTTCCGAAATCGAAGGGGAAAGGACGTCGGTCATCGAGCTCAGCGTAGCCAAGGACGATTTGGGAAAGGTTATCGGCAAACAGGGGCGGACCGCACGGGCCATGAGGACGATACTCAGCGCAGCTTCAACCAAAGCAAAGAAGAGGGCCGTACTCGAAATCATTGAGTAATGGACTTCATTCCGGTAGGGCGGGTCGTCGCCGCCCATGGAATAAAAGGAGAAATCAAGCTCCGGTACTATAACGAAGACGTCACGGCTTCCCCGCAGTATCACTCATTTTTTATCGAGGAGAATGGCGCGAAGCGAGAGTTGAAGGCTTCGCGCAGCCGTCTCCAGGGAAGCGTTTTCCTCATAAAATTCGAGGGCCTGGAAAGTGCCGACGCGGTGCGCTTTCTTGTGGGCAAGGAGCTTTTTGTCAACGTCGAGCAGCTCGCGCCCCTTGAACAGGACGAGTATTATGACTACCAGCTTGTCGGTTTGACTGTAATGGCCGGAGACCGTGTCGTAGGGAAAGTAATCGACGTGATGCACACCAAGGCCAATGATGTCCTCGTCGTCGGCGCAAGGGAAGCGCTCGTGCCGATGACAGGAGACTATATTTTGCAAATCAATGTGGAAGAAGGGCTCGTGCGGATCAGCGAGGATGGGCTCGTTGAATGATTTTCACGATCCTGACGCTGTTTCCCGGCATATTTGAATCCCCTCTTAATGAAAGTCTCATAAAAAAGGCGCGGGAGAAAGGCCTTCTCGAATTCAATATCGTCAACATAAGGGACTTCGCATCCGATATTCACCATACCTGCGATGATGCGCCCTTCGGCGGCGGCGCCGGCATGGTGATGAAGGCTCCGCCCGTCCATGACGCGATCGAGCACGTGAGGCGGCAGGACGCAAAGGCCCGTTTCGTTCTTCTGACGCCTCACGGCAGGCGTTTCGATCAGAAACTCGCCGCGCGCCTCTCGCTGATCCCCCATCTCGCCTTGATCTGCGGGCGGTACGAGGGTGTCGATGAGCGCATCCATTTCCTCGTCGACGAGGAGCTGTCGATAGGCGATTTTGTCCTGTCGGGCGGAGAATCGGCGGCTCTCGTTGTCGTCGACGCCGTTTCCCGCCTGGTCCCCGGCGTCCTCGGGAACGAGGAATCGCCAGCGGACGAGAGCTTTATCCAGGGTCTTCTGGAATACCCCCAATACACGCGGCCACGCGAGTTCATCGGGATGGAGGCGCCGGAAGTCCTCTTGTCGGGGAATCACGAGGAGATTCGCAAGTGGAGAAGAAAAGAGTCGCTCAAGAGGACTATCTTGCGAAGGCCTGACCTGATGGAGCGTTTTCAGCCCAGCAGGGAGGACGAGCTCATGTTGCGGGAGATTATGGAAGAGATGGAGTAGGCATGGGCCGCGTCTCTCTCGCCATTGTCCATTATCCGGTGCTCGACAAACAAGGCGCGATCGTTGCGACGAGCCTTACCAACCTGGAGCTCCACGATACGGCGAGAAGTTGCATGACATTCGGCGTCGACTTATGCTATATTGTTACTCCTCTTGAAAAACAGAGGGGTATAGCGGAGCAGCTCGTCGACCACTGGAAGACGGGCTTCGGGCGGCAGTATAATCCGCACAGGGCGCAAGCCTTGGAGCGGGTTTGCATAAAAAAGGCCGTCAGCGATGTAATGGCCGATTTTCAGGGGCTCAAGCCGATACTCATCGGCACCTCTTCAATGAAGAGGGACAACTCGACCGGCTACGGCCAATTGAGAAGATGGATCGAAACCGACCCCAGACCTTTTCTGCTGCTCTTCGGCACCGGGTGGGGGTTGCCGCCCGACCTGGTAGGAAGCTGCGAAAGAACGTTGTTGCCGATTAGAGGGCAAGGCGAGTATAATCACCTGTCGTTGCGCGTCGCCATCGGCATTATTCTTGACAGGCTGTTCGGCGACCATTGCGAAGATTAGGGGGCGCTGAGCCCCAATAGTTGTGCAAAAGCGAGCGCATGCGAAGCGCTGAGCAGGGAGGCTCCCACGGCTTTGCCGGGGGAGGGGGCGCTGAGCCCCAATAGTTGTGCAAAAGCGAGCGCATGCGAAGCGCTGAGCAGGGAGGCTCCCACGGCTTTGCCGGGGGAGGGGGCGCTGAGCCCCAGTAATAGCAGGAGGGAGAAGATGAACGAGACGATTGACCTGATTGAAAAAGAACATATGAGGTTGGACCTCATTGATGTGGCCGTGGGCGACAGCGTCAAGGTTTTCACCAAGATCTACGAGGGCGACAAGGAACGGGTGCAGGTCTTCGAGGGCGTGGTGATCGGAAAAAGGGGCGGCAACACGCGGGCCACGTTTACCGTTCGCAAGGTCTCCTACGGCGTCGGCATCGAAAAGACCTTCCCGAAGCATTCCCCTTTGATAGAACATATCGAGGTGACGAGCAAGGCCAAGATACGCAGGGGCAAGCTCTACTATTTGAGGGGCCTCAAAGGAAAAGCGGCCAAGCTAAAAGAAAAAAGGGACTAGAATGTTCCGCTGCCCGCTTGTAGAACGTTGGGGGAAAGCCCCGGCGAAAAACAAGCGGCGGAAGGAGTGTCCCTCCTGCGAAAATGGTTGGGGGGACATTCCTCCGAAAGACAATCGACGCGAGGTGTTTCCCCCCTTCGGGAATGGTTGGAGGGACACCCATCCGAAGGCCATTGAGCGAGAGGAGTGTCCCTCTTCAGAACTTGTTGCCGGCCTCGATGAGGCAGGCCGGGCGCCTCTCGCGGGCCCCGTGGTTTCTGCCTGCGTCATATGGGAGGACCTGCCTGCCTTGCGGGAACAGGTCAACGACTCGAAGCTGCTCAGCGAAAAAAGAAGAGAATATCTTTACGGGTGGATCCTGGAGCACGCGCACAAAGTGGGCGTCGGACAGGCAAGCCCGCGAGAGATCGAAGAACTCAATATCCACCATGCGTCGCTCCTTTCCATGGAGCGGGCGGTGACTGAGACGGCCCTTAAGCCCCGCCTCCTGCTCGTGGACGGGCTTTTCCCGCTCAAGGGGACGGATCGATCGAAGCCGGTTGTCAAAGGCGACCGCAAATGTTTCTTCATCGCCTGTGCATCAATCGTCGCGAAAGTCTTCAGGGATCGTCTGATGGTCTCTTACGATGAAGTCTATCCTCATTACAATTGGAAGCAAAACAAAGGGTATCCCACGGAGCAGCACCGGCTTGCCATCGAGCAATTCGGTCTGACGCCGCTCCACAGGAAGACGTTCCGGGGCGTCAGGGAGTATTGCGGTGAGTAGCCGGGAAGAGGGCGCCCGCGGCGAGGACATAGCGATCAAGACCCTGAAGCGCAGCGGTTACCGCATAGTTGAGAGAAACTACAGCAACATGCTGGGCGAGATCGATGTCGTCGCCGAAGAGGGGGACTGCCTGGTTTTCATCGAGGTGAAGAAGCGGAACACGCCGTTTTTCGGGGAGGCGGTCTGCGCCATCGACGAACGGAAGAAGCGCCATCTCGTCAAGGCGGCTCTTTTTTATATGAAACAGCATCGCTGCACGAATAGAAGCGTTCGTTTCGACGTCATCGGCATCGACAACGACCGGATCAAGCTCGTAAAGAATGCCTTTCTGGTGGAAGAGCATGGATGAGCGCATTCTCACGCTCCTTTCCGAAGTAGCCAACGGCGCCACTTCCGTTGAGGCAGCCTTCGAAGCGTTGAAGGACATGCCGTTTCAGGACTTGACGCACACCAAGATCGACCTTCACCGGCAGCTCCGGAAGGGCGTCCAGGAAGTCATTTTCGGCGAAGGAAAGACGCTCGGGCAGATTTCGGAGATTGTCCGTTCCATGACTGAGAAGGGGATCGACGTGCTCGCCACGAGGGTCGATCGGGAGAAAGCGGCAAAACTCCTCGAATCGTTTCCCGAAGCGATCTACCATGAGGCGGCGCGCTGTTTCACCATAAGAAAAGAGACCTCCGTGAAAGGGAAGGGGACTATCCTTGTCGTCTCTGCCGGCACGAGCGACATTCCCGTTGCGGAAGAAGCCTTTGTAACCTCCGCTTTTCTGGCTAATCCGACGGAAAAGCTCTATGACGTGGGCGTTGCCGGCATTCACCGTCTTTTCGGGAATATGGAGCTGCTCAAAAAAGCCCGGGTTGTCATCGTCGCCGCCGGCATGGAAGGCGCTCTTCCGTCCATCGTGGCGGGCCTCGTGTCCGCGCCCGTTATCGCGGTGCCGACGAGCGTCGGCTACGGCGCGAGCTTCGGGGGCATTTCGGCCCTCCTCGCGATGCTCAACTCCTGTTCGACCGTCGCCACTTTCAATATCGACAACGGCTTTGGCGCGGCCTACTTCGCTACCCTTATCAATCGCCTATGAATATCCTCTACTTAGATCCTGTCCTTGGCATAAGCGGCGACATGACCATCAGCGCCCTCATCGACGCGGGATGCCCCTTGTCCGTCCTGACGGACCTGCTCAGGCAGCTTCCCGTCGACATGCCTTCCGTGGCAATAGAAGAGAAGCGCCACAACGCCATGAGAGGCACGCACCTGCTCGTCGGCCCAAGCCATGTTCACTTGTCGGTAACGCAAATGCGGGAGATGATGGCGGGTCTCGACGTTGAAGAGCGCGTCAAATCAGATGCTCTGGCCATACTCGACATCATCGTCGACGCCGAATCGAAGGTGCACGGCGTACCGAGGGATGAAATTCATTTTCATGAATTGTCCCACATCGACACCATTATCGACGTATTGTCCGTGGCCCGGGCGATCGCCTATTTTGCCATAGACCGCGTCTATTGCGGGCCCGTGCCGGTCGGGAGGGGTTTTGTCAAGACAGCCCACGGCATCATGCCGAATCCGCCGCCCGCAACCACCGAGCTCCTTACGGGTTTCAAAGTGGTCTTTTTGGAAGAGGAGCTCGAGCTAACTACCCCCACCGGCGCCGCCATAGTAAGACACTACGCGAAGAGCCAGACGAAGCCGCCTTTTCGGATCACGCGCACCGGCTGCGGCTTCGGCACCTTTGAAACAGAGAGGCCGAACGTGTTGCGGGTCTTCGTCGGCGAGACGGACTCACCCGGTCTCGACGAAGAGGTCTGGGTCATGGAAGCCGATATGGACGACATGGAGAGCGAGTACATCGGCGCTGTCGCGGAGAGGATCAGAGGCAAAGGCGCCCTGGACGTGCTCTACTTCCCGGTCCAGATGAAAAAAGGCAGGTCCGGCATACGTCTGGCGATCCTTGCTTCGGCATCCCGCATCGACGCGCTTGCGGAGGCCGTTTTTCAGGAAACGTCGACCTTCGGGCTGCGCATCAGACCCGAGTTTCGAACGGTTCTTGCGCGATCGGAAGAAACGGCGTCGACGTCCTTCGGCCCCGTAAAGGTGAAGAAAGGGTACGACCGGTCGGGAAGGCTCGTGAAGACCCACATCGAGTTCGAAGAGGTAAAACGGATTGCCGACGAGCAGGGCGCGCCGTACCGCAGTCTATTGGACGCTCTTAAGAAAGAACTTTAGGTCGTTGAAAAGCCCCGGCTTGATCGCCCGGTCTATTTTTCGCAGCATATCCGCTTTCATGTACTTTAGTTGGGCAAGCCAGACGTGGTCGTCGACTTCCACGTAGAGGCGGCTTTCGGCCATGCGCGCCGGCCGGGTATGCTCCGCCAGCTTTTGGCCCATGATTGCGGGCCATTCCGAGAAGACGCGGTAGGCCTGGATGTCGCCCTTGAAGTCCTGGGCGCGGAGTACTCTCTCTAAAATCTGGTTAAGTATCGTAAACGCCATCTTCTCTTCTCTCTAAAACGACCCACCCGACCGGCGTCCGTCAGCGACAGACGCCGGAGTAGAAACAGTTACCGGAACCCTCTTCAACCATTTCATTGCAAAAAAGGTCCGGGAGGTCCGAACAAAACTCATTTACGCCTCTCTCCTCGGAAAGATCGGGGTTATTTTGTCGATGGGGGAGAGGGCTTCGGTGTGGTAGAAATCCTTTTCTTCGTCAAAGGAGGCCTTTTCGATAGCTTTATTGATCCCCAGGGCCTTCCACGCATGAGCGGTTTTTGACGGCATGAAGGGGTAGAGGAGGAGGGTGCTGATCCTGACGCCGTTCCAGACGTTGTAGAGCACGGTGGGAAGACGGGACGGGTTCTCCTTGGCCAGCTTCCAGGGCGCTTCCGTATCGATATAGCGGTTCAACAGCGAGGTCAGCTCGAAAACGGCGTTGAGCGCCTTGTAGAAGCCGAAATCGTTCATCTCTTTTTGGTATTCGGCGATCAGCTTCTCCGCGCGTTCTCTCATCGTGGCGTCCGTGCCCCCCGAGTCTCCGGGCTTTGTGAGCTTTCCGGCAAGGAACTTCCCGATCATGTTCGAGCTTCTCGATACCAGGTTGCCGTAGTCGTTCGCGAGGTCCCCGTTAATGCGGCCCACAATGGCGTCCTTCGAAAAATCTCCATCCAGACCGAAAGGGACCTCCCTGAAGAGGAAAAATCTGAACTCATCGACGCCGTATTCATTCGCCACTTCGACGGGGTTTACCACATTGCCCACCGATTTGGACATCTTCTGACCGTCGACCGTCCACCAGCCATGGGCAAAGACGTGCTTTGGCAGCGGAAGAGCGGCAGCCATGAGAAAGGAAGGCCAGTAGACGGCGTGGAACCTGAGAATGTCTTTGCCGATAAGGTGGGCGTCGGCCGGCCAGAAGCGCTCGAAGCGCTCCCTATCGGCAAGGTACCCCGCGCCGGTCAGGTAATTTGCCAGGGCGTCGAACCAGACGTAAACGACATGGGCGGGGTTGCCGGGAACCGGGACGCCCCAGTTGAAAGTGGTCCTGGTGATGGAGAGGTCGCGAAGGCCCCCCTTTACGAAGCTTGCCACCTCGTTGTACCGCACTTCCGGCATGACGAAGTTCTTGCGCTCTTCGAGATGCCGGAGTAGAGGCTCGCCGTAGCGCGACATCCTGAAGAAGTACGTCTCCTCTTTGAGCCGTTCCACATCCCGGCCGCAATCGGGGCATTTGCCGTCTTTGAGCTGGAGCTCGGTAAAATAACTTTCGCAGGGGACGCAATACCAGTCCTCGTACTCTCCCAGGTAGATGTCGCCTTTTTCGTAGATCTTCTCGAAGAGGTGCTGGACCGTCTTCTTGTGGGCGGCATCGGTGGTTCTGATGAAACCGGTGTTGGTGATATTGAGGAGCTTCCATAGGTCCGTGAAGGCGGGAAGCATCTTGTCCGCCAGCTCCTGCGGCGTGATGCCCTGCTCCAGCGCGCTCTTCTGGGCCTTCTGACCGTGCTCGTCGACCCCGGTGAGAAAGAAGACGTCGTATCCGCAGATTCTCTTGTAACGCGCCATCACGTCCGCTGCGCAGGTAGTGTAGGCATGGCCTATGTGCGGCACGTCGTTGATGTAGTAGATCGGCGTGGTAATGTAGTAGGGTTCGCTCACTTATGTCTCTCCGCTCTTCACCTGTTTCACGCTTTCGACGGGGAACGTCGTCTCTTTCCCGTCGGCGGTCTCGACGATAACGGTCCGGACCAGCACGTTGTTCTTTATCACTTTGGCCTCGCCCGCCGGCGTCGTCACTCTTTTGCCGACCTTGGGAAAGTCCTTCTTCAGGTCCACGTACATGCCGTATTCATAGCCGAGGCAACACATGAGTCTTCCACAAACGCCGGAGATCTTGGACGGGTTGAGCAGAAGGTTCTGCTCTTTCATCATTTTCACGGAGACTATCGAGAAACTATTCAGAAAACGTTTGCAGCAAACCACATTTCCGCAGTTCCCGACGCCGCCGATCATCCTTGCCTCGTCCCTGACGCCCACCTGCCGCATCTCGATCCGCACCTTGAACTCTTTCGCCAACTCCTTGACCAGCTCCCGGAAATCGACCCTGTCCTCGGAAAAGAAGTAGAAGAGCAGTTTGGCTGACTTGAGCAGATACTCCGCGCGCAGGAGCTTCATGGGCAGCTTCATTTCCTCGATCTTCCGCTTGCACAGATCGAAAGCGTACCCCTCCTTGCCTTTCAGGACCTGATAGTCGGCAACCTCCTCGGGAGTTGCCTTTCTTGTCACCTTTCGTAGACCCTCTTTCGTCGTTTCCGCCGGTTCCGTCGCCACGGCCCCGAGGCATTCGCCTTTCTCGAGATCGCATACTACCTGGTCGCCTGCTTTAAGGTCTTCCTGGGCCTCCAGCTCGATGGTTCCCGTCGCGCAGTCAAATCTCACCCTGCACGATTTCATGACGGCCTCACGAGCCGCAACATCAACGTTTCCATTGCAAGCCGTCTATTTATGTTATAGCGAAGGTTTCGCAGCATTTCTTGAATCCTCTTTATGGACGATTCCGCCCATGCGGCGCCGCGTGGAGCCGCCGCATTCATGATTTCCGCCAGGTCTTGATTGAGAAGGTCCGCGTCGTCGCCGTGCCCGACACGGCAGAGCCGCCAGATATCCCTGAAAAAGGAGAGGAGGAAGGAGAGGTATTCCATCTCGTTTTCCTTTGCCGTCATCCGCTCCGCCAAAAGGCTTGCATGAAGGGCGGGCTGTTTGCGCCCCGTCAGAAGTTCCGCAATCCTTTGCCTCATTTGCCGGTGCTCCTCTTCCAGCCAAAAGAGGCCGGAAGCGATGCTGCCGTTGCTCATTGCGGCGAGTGTCTGCGCTTTCTGCCCCTCCAGCTTCAATGACCGCTCAAAGTATGCCCGGACGGTCAGGGTGGAAAGCGGACCGAACCCGAGACGCATGCAGCGGGACCTTACCGTGAGCGGCACCTCCCGCTCCCTTGATGCGACGAGGAGAAAAAGGTTGGAGGGCGGAGGCTCTTCCAGTGTTTTCAAAAGGGCGTTTGCCGCCTCATTCGTCATGAGATCCGCATTGTCGATAAGAACGGCCCTCACCGGCGCCTCGAAGGGAGGCTCGTAGACCTCTTTTACTATCGCCCGCATCTCATCGATTTTGATCGATCCCTCACCGGAGACGATCATGAAATCGGGATGCGTGGATGATTCGAGGCTCCGGCAGGGGTGACACGAGCCGCATGCGTTGCCTTTCGCACAAAAAAGATTCCTCACCAGCTCGACGGCGATCGTCCGTTTTCCCACGCCCCCCGGCCCGGCAAAGAGCAACGCATGGGGGAGCTTCCCCTTTTGCACGAGCGATGAAAGCACGTGCTTCTGACGGTCGTGTCCGACGGCGCTAAACTCCATGACTCTCCAGCAGCCTCTCCACTCTTTCCCTTATTGCCGAATAGGCCGCATCGATATTCTGCTTCGCGTCGACGATAAAAAACCTCTTCTCGTCCTCTTTCGCCAGCTTCAGGTAGCCTTGCCTGATTTGCTCGTGAAAGGCCGCTTCTTCCTGCTCGAATCGGTCCGACTGGTCGCCGCGAGACAGTTTCCTTCTGAGGCCTTCCCGCACTTCACAGTCGAGAAGGATAGTGAGGTTCGGCGTGACGCCCTTCGTGACCAGGCGGTTGAGGGTCGAAATAATCCCGAGATCGACGCCTCTGCCGTATCCCTGGTAGGCATAAGTGGCATCGGCGAACCGATCGGCAGACGACGATCGCTCCCCTGTTGAGTGCGGGTGTGATCACTTCCTCGATATGCTGCGATCTGAGGGCCATGAAGATGAGCAATTCGGAGAGAGGAAGCACGTGGAGATCTTTTTGCAGCAGGACTTTTCTCAGCGCCTCGCCGAGCGCCGTGCCGCCCGGCTCCCGAGTTCTTATCACCTCACGGCCCTTTTCCTGAAGGTACTTACAAAGAAGCCCAACCTGCGTGGTTTTTCCGCTCCCTTCGCCCCCTTCGAACGTTACCAGCATGCCGGGCCGCCTACTTGGAGGAGACGCGCGTGATGTATTCGCCCGTCCTGGTGTCGATCTTTATCATTTCTCCCTGTTCCAGGAAGAGGGGCACCTGGAGCACGAAACCCGATTCCAGCTCCGCGGGTTTCGTCGCGTTCTGCGCGGTATCCCCTTTCATTCCGGGCTCTGTTTTGACGACCGCGAGATCGACGAAATTGGGAAGATCCACTCCGATAGCCTTTCCCTTGTAAAAGGAGACGTTTATGACCAACCCCTCTTTGAGATAGTTCTTCGCGTCCCCGAGGTTTTCCTCTTCGACAAAGAGCTGGTCGTAAGTGTTCACGTCCATGAAGTAGTAGTTTACGCCCTCTTTGTACATGTACTGCATCTCTTTTTCTTCCATTTCGGGAATTTCGAGCTTGTCGCCCGACCGGAACGTCCTGTCGAGCACATTTCCCGTCACCAGGCTCTTGAGCCGCGTCCTCACGAAAGCGCCGCCTTTTCCCGGCTTGACGTGCTGAAAGTCGACTATGGTGAAAGGTTCGTTGTCCACAAGCACTTTCAGGCCTTTCCTGAATTCACTAGTCACTGCGATCATTGCAAACCCCCCTGTCTCTCAAATAGATCTTTACGCAAACGGGTCAGTACCTCTCCCCCGTTTTCCTTCACAAGCACCATGTCTTCCAGGCGCACTCCGCCCACGTGAGGGAGGTAGATGCCGGGCTCGACGGTAACGATCATCGATTCTTCCAAAAGCCCTTCTCCTCTGTTCGTTATCGCTGGCGGCTCATGGACCGCGATCCCTACGCCATGGCCGGTACCGTGGCCGAAGAACTCTCCATAGCCCTTCTCCTCGATGCAGCCCCGGACGATCATGTCCAGATCGCGGATGGGCATGCCGGCCTTCACCGCGTTCAGTCCTTTCCGTTGCGCATCGCGCACTACCTCGTAAATCTCCTGCAACTGCCCCGTTGTTTGTCCCAAAGAGACGGTGCATGTTTCATCGGAACAATACCCGTCCACCCGGCAGCCGAAATCGAGGATCACCACTTCGCCTTGTTGCAGGACTTTGTCCGTCGGCTGGCCGTGGGGCAGGGCAGACCGTGGTCCCGATGCGACGATGGTTTCGAAGGAGGGTCCCTCTGCGCCGTGCTGCCGCATCGCGTGTTCGAGGTCGCCCGCGATCTCCTTTTCCGTTCTTCCCGGCACGATTCTGTCGAAGATTGCCGTAAAGGCTTCCGTCGCGACGCGTATGGCTTTTTGCACCGCGGCAATCTCTTCAGGCTCCTTGCACTGCCGCAGAGACTCAAGTTCATTCGCGAGGGGGACGAACTCGACCGATGGGCTGCCTTCCTTCCAGGACCGATAGGTCTCGAAGGTGGTGTGATAACTGTCGAAACCCGTTCGCGAAATGTCGTATCTCTTGAAAAGAGCGTCTAATGTCGCATCTTTTCCCTTTGTCTCAATCACGATGCAGCCGGCGGCAACATCGCGGGCGTGGGTAATGTATCTGCTGTCTACGAGAAGGACGACGTCGCCTCTGGTAATGAGGGCTGTCCCCTCGGAACCGCGAAAGCCGGTGAGATAGAAGATATTGTCCATGCCCTTGATAATGCAGGCATGAAGACCCTGGCGTTCCAGAATCTCAACCGCCCTACTTACCCGCTTCTCTTTCATCACGCTTTTCTTCAACCTTTCTCAATATCCGGGAGAGCAATTTGAGTTTCCTCATGTCTTTTGTTTCCCGGGAAAGAAGGGAAAACCTCTTTTTGTAGACCTCGTTTTCGCTGTCTCTTTGGAGAAGTTGCTCGTAGACCTCTCTCGCCTTATCGAAGTGTCCCTGGCGCATATATATCTCTGCCAGAGTCGAAGAGAGTATTCTCAGTTTTTCCTTACCCATGCTGCAACTCCGCGCCGAAGGCCGCCCGACCTCGCCGGTCAATCAACATTTTGTCAATATTTGCCTGATAAATATAGCACAAAAAAGGCATGCCGTCACTCCTTTGCGCCCTTTTGGGGCGCCGGGCGGCATTCGGCAAAAACCGGCGCGGCGGTCGAGAGATGCTGAACGCCGCCGCTCCCCGACGCTGCCGGCTCGGAGGCGAGCGTCCCTCGCGGTTGGTCCCAAATGTGTTATACTGTGGATTCGTGAGCCGCAATGAAAGGGAAACGTCTCGCACATTTGCATCCACACGACCGCAGCGACAAAACAAGGGAAGCGTAGGAAGCCATGGACTGGGGAGCTCTCTGTCGCCCGTCTTTTGGCGCCGATTTCTGGTTCGCCCTGCTGAGCATCATAGTTGTCAACATTATCATGTCGGGCGACAACGCGATCGGCATCGCCCTCGCCGTTCGCTTTCTCTCGGGCAAGCAACGATTTCAGGGAATGCTGCTGGGCGTCGGGCTGGCCGTGCTGCTCCGGATCGGTCTTACCTTCTTTTGCGCGAAGCTCCTTGAAGTCAGTTTCCTGAAAGCTGTGGGCGGAGCGCTCATCGCCTGGATTGCCGTCAAGCTGTTGGTGGAGGGCATGGGAGAGGAACGCAATCATAAAGAGGTTCATACGCTGCGGAAAGCCGTGGCGACGATACTGATAGCCGACCTCGCCATGAGCGCGGATAACGTTCTTGCCGTGGCCGGCGCCTGCAAGGGCGATACGTTGTTGCTTGTTTTCGGCCTCGGAAGCAGCATCCCTCTGGTGATCTTCGGCAGCGGTCTGCTTTTGCGGCTGATGGAGAAATATCCGATTATCATTACCGTGGGAGCGGCCGTGCTGGGAAGGGTGGCCGGCGACCTGATTATCAGCGATGCGTTCATCGTGCGAACCCTGCATCCGAGCGTCTACGTCAATTGGGCCGTGCAGGCCGTTTTCACTCTGGGCGTCGTTGCTGCGGGAAAGCTGTGGGTGAAACAGAGGCCGGCCATGAGCCCTGAATAGGGGTCGGCGGCTTAGCCGGAAGTATCCGCAAACAATTTTACGGGAGCAATAATCCTTAAAGGTTTCCGCCGAATCACCCTCGGGCCCGGCTCGACATCTTCCCCGTGAATCGCAGGGGAAGTTCCCTTCGTTCGCGGGCGTTCCGCCTTTCGGAAGGGTGATTTCAGCGACCTTTCAAATTTCCGGACAAATCTCGAAACGACCCTTGTCAACCCCTTTTTCGACAATTACATTAACCTCGTGGGCATTTACTATCGCCACCGATTTCAAAAATTAAACGAGGAGGTAGACATGAGAAGAGGGTTGTATGTGGTCGCGTTGATGATTCTTTCATTGTTCCTGGTCGGTCAGGTCATGGCCCAGGGAGCGGGAGGCGGCGGGCCCGGATCCGGGTACGACAAAGAGGTTTTTAACAAGGCGCTTGACGCAGCCAAATCCCTCCATTTCAGCGGCCAGGTCGTCAGCCATGATCCTATGTGCCACTGCCTTGTGGTAAAAACGGCAAAGGGCGAGTTGACCCTTTTGGACGACTACGCCAAGTTCATGGATGAGTACGATCAGGCAAAGGGCCTGAAAATGAACTCCCAAATTACCGGCACTTACAAGACGGTCAACCATATCCACTACCTGACGACCGTTGCCTACGCAAAGTAATCCGGGACGCCGGGCGGGAAGAGCGCGCAAAAAAGGGAGGAGTCTTCTCCCTTTTTTGCGCGCTTCCCGTTACGATAAGAGCATTATCGCCGGTCTTCCATCCTCCGTGTTTGGCCCAGGCCCCGGTCCGTGTGGAGGCCGGAGCCGCAGTAGAAGGCGAAGTCAACGAGGGCATTGAAAAGGGCAATCTCCTGCTCGGTTCGCCCTCTCTCCAGCTCCAGGCTGACCCATCCTTCCGCGCCCACCCCAGAAAGAGCGGTTTTGCAGGAAATCTTGAAATCCGTCACGGACAGGCGGCGCACCACCTCATCTATTGGGGGAAGGGGCACGGGCGAGAAGGCGTCCCAGATTTCGCGATACCGGGCAAAGATCGAACCGATCACGGGAAAGGGGACTGCCTCCCCCCGGACGTCGACGACGGCGGGAGAGACGAACTGCAAGGTCGCGACCCTCATGCTGCGATCCGCGTCCGCGAAAAGCTCTTCATAAGCGGTCTCCCGCACCTCTCTGTCTGCGCCAGAGGCGAGCCTCGCTTCCCCCGCGGCCGCCATGTCTCGCACGAGCGGCATTACCGCGTTTTTTACCAATTCGGTCAGCCGTACGCGGATACCGCTTTCTATCTTGTGAGCAAAAGAGAAGGTGTAGGGTCTTATGGAGGCGCCTTCGCATCTCCGGCGGACTGACTCAACGAGGCGGGAAAATGATTCGCTACTCGTGTAGACGACGGCGGACAGGGGCATGCTCTTCCAGAATGGCGGCGACCTTTTCCTCCACGGCTTTCATTCTTTCCGAAGAAAAGGGCTGTATGCGTGAGAATTTCTCGTTGAGGGTCTCGCGGGGGACAAACTGCTGGACGAAAAAGCGGCGCGCCGGCCCCAGCTCTCTTGCCGCCCGGCAGGCATCCTCTTCATGGTGCAGGAAAGGCACAAGGGTCATTCTGAATTCGTAATCAACGGCGCCCTCCAGGATAAAATCGATGCTTTCCCTGATTTTTCTTTTGTCGACTTTGCGTCCGCACCATCGGTCATAGCCCTCGAGGGGGCCCTTCACATCCATGGCGATATAATCGACCAGCCCGCTGCCGACAAGCTCTTTGACGACCTCGGGCCGCGACCCGTTGGTATCGAGCTTTACCTTCAAGCCCTGTTTCTTGATGGCCTCCAGCACGCCGGCCAGGCCGTTGTGAATGGTGGGCTCGCCCCCGGTGACGACGGCTCGTTCCACCCATTCCCGGAATTTTCCTAACCGGCCGAGAACATAGTCAAAAGGTATGTCCTCCATGCACTCGGGAGAGACCACCAGTTGTCGGTTGTGGCAAAAAGGACATCTGAAGTTGCAGCCTCCCGAAAAAAGCACCGAGGCGAGCTGTTTCTTCCAGTCGATAAAGCTCGTCTCGATAAAACCTTTGATGGGAAAATCAGGCAGAATGGACAACAGTGAGCACCTCTTCCATTTTGGGAACGTCGCCCCTCCACTCCCCAATGCCGTTTTCCATGGTGTCCTCCACGAGCACCGTGGGGAGCGACATGACGCTGTAGAAGCTGGCCTCGGCGAGGCCATCCGCCGTTCCCACGTTGTAGGCGACCACGTTGACCTCTTTTTCCATCAGATTGTCTCGCAGTTGCTTGGCCAAGGGGCATTTGGGGCAATCATCTTTGTAGAAAATCTTTACCGTTCCCATCCTTCGCGCTCCTCCTCAAGAATTGAAAAATCAAATAGCCTTCTTCTGAGGCTTCCCGGAAAAGAACTCGTTGTTGCGGTAGCGATCCTTCAGCTCTCCCAGCTTGCCTTTGTTCCAGCTCGATATTTTGGTGAAATAACCGGTTATCCTCGTGATGCCGTCCACTTCGTGAGAGCGGCAGTGAGGGCACGTGTCGGACAATCCGCGCGACGTGTGGTTGCATGCGTTGCACATGGTGAACTCCGGCGAAAAAGCGATCTGGTCGCTCGACGTAAGCCTGAAGGTCTTGGTGACGAAATCGGCGATCGCTTCTTTCGTCGGCATCGATTCGCCGATCCAGACGTGAGAGATCGAGCCCGCCTCGATGAGAGGATGGAACAGCCCCTCGTTGGTGACCCGTTCGATCGGGTTCATCGGGACGGAGACGTTCAGGTGGGTGGAGTTCGTGTAGTAGACCTCGCCGGAAGAGATATCGCCCTTGACGCTTCTTCCCGAGGCAGGAGAAAAATAGTGCAGGTCGAGCTTCGCGAAACGGTAGCTGGTGCTCTCCGCGGGGGTTTGCTCAAGGACGAGACGCATGTTCTCCTGCCGCTTCATCTTGTCGGCGAGGAGCTTCAGATGGGCGATGATCTTCAGGCCGAATTTGAGGGCCTTCTTCGACTCATGCATCTCCTCGCCCGCGTGGATCTGGACCATCTCGTTGAGGCCCACCATGCCCACCAGGTGAGAAGCCCGGTTCATCCTCAGGTACGGCATGCCGTCGCGGTTCATGGTAAGGAGCGACAGCGGTCCGTCCTCGCCCGAGGAGAGGAGCTTTTCTATGAAAGCGCGTTTCTCTTTGTGGGCCTTCACGGCGAGGAGGAACCGCTCCGTGAGCAGGTTGAAAAGATGGGCGTCGTCGCCTTTGGCCTGATGGGCAATGCGGGGAAGATTGAGGGAGACGTTCTGCAAGGCCGAGTAACGCATCCGCCACGGTTCTTTTGCGTCGAGGAGGTCGAACTCGTCCAGCTTGAAGCTCAACCGGCAGCACTCCGATATTTTGGCCGTTTCGCCCCGGTCGAAGACGAAATAGGTATTCCCCTTGTCCGCTGCAACGTCGCAGATGTGGTTCAGGAAGTCTTTCCAGCCCTCGGTCTTGAAGAATTTCTCCGTGATATGAACGAGGGGCTTCGGGAAGAAGAAAGGACGCTCCGCGCCGTCCCCATCCTTAAAAACCTCGAAGAGCTTCCAGACGAAGCGTTGCGCCTCTTTCTCGTACTCGCCGTACGTCTTGCCGGTAAAGACCCCGCCCGGTCCTATGGCAGGGACCCCCACGAAGTGCTTCGGTATCTCCCAGTAAAGGTTGATGTCGGTGAAAATCGCTTGGCCGCCTCTGGCCACCGCCTGCTGGGAAAACTCGAAAATGAGCATCTGGGCGAGCTGTTTCACCTCGTTGTCGCTCATCCCCTCAAGGTAGGGCGCGAAGAAGATGTTGATGGCGTCCCAGCCTATGGCGCCGGCGAAATTGGACTGCAGGGCCGCCGCGAACTTCACCAGGTGGGCGAGGAGCACTTCCGCGTGCTTCGCCGGTTTTGCCATGGAAAGGGAGTGGGGGAGGTTGAGCCCGAATTTCTTGATATATTCAAGGGATTGGCCGCTGCAGTAAGGTCGGTCGATGAAGCCGAGATCGTGGAGATGGATGTCGCCGTTCATGTGTCCGTCGGAGACGTCCTGGGAGAAAACGGAGAGGAGAGCGTATTCCTTTTTTATTCTTTCCGCCAAGGTGAGGTTGGTCGCCTCCGGTCCGTGGGGGACGTTCGCATTTTCCTTGTTCTGATGGACGATGAGGCTTTCCACGTCGTAGATCGGCATGCCGAGCCTCGTATGCATCCTCCGGGCGGACTCGAGGCCTTTCTCGATGAGCTTTGCGTTGACGAGCTCCCTGATGAGCGGCGCCGTCGCCACCTTGATGCCCGACCTCTTGATCAAGTCCTCCACCCCGCTGCTGATGGAAAAAGCAGTATCCCGGTCGATCATCGTCTCTCGCATGAGAGCGTCGACGATCCTTGAGCGGTCCCAATCGGAAATGGTCTCTTCGGAGGTGCGTACGAAAAGATTCAGGTCGGTCGTCTCCATCGGTTCTCCCCTCGTTGTCTAACCACCCAGAAGTACTAAGACTGCAATAATACTATATATTGTGTTGATGTTCGATGTCGATACCATATATTGTGGTATCTGATCGTTGGTACATTCTCGTCTTTCAGGAGGGGCGTTGTCAAGAAAAAATTTGCGCGGCAACCGCGGCGAAGGGATCGCGTCTGTCGGGGACTACTCCGGCCGGCCGCAATCGTTCTTTTGGGAGCTTTGTATTATAATGCATTTAGAGCGGAACGCTCTAGATGCACCCGGCCGGCCGCCCCTGCCGTAAGGCGGTTTTTCCTCACAGGATTTTTCTACCGCTGTTCCCCGCCCCCATTGTCCGTTCCGCGTTCCGAGTTTCGCGTTCTCCCCGCCGCCGTTCACACCCTGTTGCCGAACTGGATCAGCAGGGCCCCGCAGATGATTATCACAAGACCGATCCATGTGGCGGTGGGCACGTGTTCTTTAAAGACCAACCGGCCGAAGGCAACGCTGACGACGGCGAAGACCGCCACATAGACCCCGAGCAACTTCGAAAAATCCCATTTCACCATGTTCACGACCACGCCGTAGGCCCCCAATGTTGCGCAGCCGAGTAGAATGACGGCGAGGCCGCTTCCTCTCAAGCCCCGGCGAACGACGGCGTCGCCCCCCACTTCAAGCAGTGCGGCGCCGATGAAAATAAGCCATGCCACGTAGTTCATAATGCTTTCTCCCTGACCGGGGCCGGCCATAACAGGACGGCAATCAAAAGACCGTGCTTCAAAAGACCGTGCTTATATTGGGAATATGACCAAGCTGTTGTTACCCCTTCTCTTTTTGCTGTTCCTCGCAAGCTGCGTCGCGGTCCCTGCGCCCGGGCCTGGCCCTTACGATTACGGCCCATACTACTACGGACCATACTATAATGGTTATCCCGGTCCGTACTACTATGGCTATCCGTACGGCTACTTCGGCTTTTACGGAGGCGTCGGCCCGCACTATCACTTTCACGGCTTTCATGGGCACGGCGGCCATCATGGCTTCCACGGCGGCCACGGAGGGGGAGGCCACCATTGATCCGTCCTATCAAACCGTTTTCTTGTCAAGCGCGCGGTGCTGTATCGCCTCTGCCGTATGGCTTTCGCCGATATCGGCGATCGTCCTCGAGACTTTGAGTATTCCGCGGCAAGCGTGCGGAAAGCGCGAACTTCTCGGCAGCCTGTTCAGACAACCCCTTTGCTGCGCCGCTTACGGCACAATGTCTCTTTACCATGCCCACCGTCATCCGGCCGTTGGCGCGAACCGATTTGCCCTCGAGCCGTTCTTTCTGCCGGTCCCGCGCGGCCGTTGCCAACCGATTAAAGGCGTCGACCGACACGGTGCGTAACCGGGAGATGCATCGAGCTCGGCCCTCCATCTCCTACCTGTCTGCCATCCACAAGTTTATCGATCAGCCCGCAAGAGATTACAACGCCATAGACCTCGGGGCAAGAATAAAAGAATATCGAAGGGGTCCTGGGCTGAGTCAAGAGCGATTCGCGCGCCCGCGCGTCCGGATTGACATTGCCCCGCCCCCTCAGTTACGATATAGAAAACTCCCCTGGAGACGCGATGATTGAACGGTATACGCGAAAAGAGATGGCTGCGGTGTGGACGGAAGAGCGGAAGCTCCATACCTGGCTCGACATAGAAATAACCATATGCGAGGCCTACGGGCAGCTCGGCGTGATCCCGGCTTCGGACCTTGCGGTCATCAGGGAGCGGGCTTCCGTTGACCCGGCAAGGGTGCTCGAAATAGAAAGAGAGACGAGACACGACGTCGTCGCTTTCATCCAGGCTGTCTCGGAGAAGGTCGGCCCCGCTTCGAAATGGATCCACATGGGGGTCACTTCCTCCGACATCCTCGATACTTCGTTCTCCCTTCTTTTGAAAGAAGCCGCCGCCATCCTGATAGAAGATGTGAAAGGGCTGATGGCGGTCTTGCGGGAGAAGGCGGAAAAGTACAAGTTCACGCCGATGATGGGCAGGACGCACGGCATCCATGCCGAGCCGATCACCTTCGGTCTGAAGATGGCTCATTTCCACGACGAGATGAGGAGGAACCGGGAGAGACTGGAAACCGCCAAAGAACGCATCTCCCACGGCAAGATCTCAGGCGCGGTCGGCGCCTATGCGCACGTGCCGCCTTTTGTGGAGGAGTACGTCTGCGGGAAACTCGGCCTGAAACCCGCCCCGATCTCCACGCAGATCATCCCCCGCGACTATTACGCGGAGTTCTTTACGGCCCTCGCCGTCGCCGGCGCTTCCCTGGAAAAGATGGCCACGGAGATCAGGCATCTGCAAAGGACGGAGGTCGGCGAGGCGGAAGAGTTTTTTCAGGCGGGTCAGACGGGTTCTTCCGCAATGCCGCATAAGCGGAACCCCATCGGCGCCGAAAACATCTCGGGACTGGCGCGTCTGCTTCGGGGCTACGCTGTTTCAGCGCTGGAAAACATTCCTCTTTGGCATGAGAGGGACATCAGCCATTCCTCCGTGGAGCGGGTGATCGCTCCGGACGGCACGATACTGCTCGATTACATGCTGGCGCGCCTGACGAACCTCTTCCGGAACCTGATCGTTTACCCTGAGCGCATGCAAAGGAACATGGCCATCACCGGAGGGCTCTACCATTCCGAGGCGGTGATGCTCGGCCTGGTCAAGAAGGGTCTCACCAGGCAGGAGGCTTACAAGATTACCCAGTCGATCGCCATGGCCTGTTTTCGGGAGGGCCTCGACTTCGTCGAATGCTGCAAGAACGATCCGGAGCTCAGGAAACATCTCAGCGACGAAGAACTCACACGCCTCATGGACGACAAACACTATTTCGAACACGTGGAGACGATATACAAACGTCTTTTCTAGGGATCGGGGACACACCTCCAAAAGCAGAGGAATGTCCCCGCAATCGTTATCGAATGTCCCCCCAGCCGGTCTTGTTCGGCGAGAGGAGTGTTGTCCATATCGATAATGGCTGGGGCGACACCCCTCCGAAGGTTAATCGGCGAGAGGAGTGTTGTCCATCAAACTTTAGATAGCAGCGACGCCTTTTTCGCCGGTCCTTATCCTGATTACCTCTTCCAGGGAGAAGACGAATATCTTCCCGTCCCCGAAAGCATCCGTCTTTGCTTTTTCCTGGATGACGGCGACTGCTTTCTGAACCAGATCATCGGAGACGACCACTTCGACCTTCGTCTTTTCCACGAAGAGCACTTGGTACTCGGCGCCCCGGTAAAGCTCGGTATGCCCTTTTTGCCTGCCGAACCCTCTCACCTCGGTCACCGTCATGCCCTTTACCCCTATCGCGGTGAGACCGTCCTTGACGTCGTCCAGCTTATAGGACCTGATGATGGCTTCGATCTTCTTCATGTCATCTCCCTTGCAAGAACGATTTTATTATGATGGGCCGGCCATATGGTACCTTGAAGCCGCGTCCCGATCAACATTTTTTTGGACGACCATGCCTTAAGAGAACCGAGGAAAAGACGACAATATCAACAGTATGGAATGCTTGTCAGACATCAGGGCCTGCTACGAATTTGTAGGCCGGGAACGCTTGTCGCTCGACGTCGCCCGCATGATCGACTTGCCTATCGATCGGGCAACGCCCTCGTGCCGCTCCTTTCTTTACGCGGTCCTCGAGATGAACCGCGGAAAGGCAAAGCGGGCCCTGGATTTCATCCGTCAGGCCAGGGAGAACGTGGCCGACATTGAGGAGCTGACCTACGTGCTCTACGTCGAGGGCGTGCTCCTCACGCAACGGGCCGACTGCCAACAGGCGATCGCCCGCCAAACGAGATGCGCCGAAGTTTGCAGGCTCACCGGGGACAAACGCCTCGAGGCGGATGCTCTCTTGCAATTGTCTCAAATTTATCTGAAATTGGGAGAGCCGGCCATAGCCAAAGTGTACGAGAAGGAAGCCGCCCTCACTATGCCGCGTCGCTCTCGCGACGCGTGAAGCGATAGGAAATTCTCCTCAAACCCCGGCGCACCGGCCGAAAGCTATTTCGACGAATGGACGAACTTGAGCCTCACATCATAGAGCACGCTTTCGATGAGGCTTTCTTCTTCTTTCGTCAGGTTCCCCTTAGTCTTCTCTTTCAGCATCTCGATGATGCTGATCGTCTGCTTTGCGAGCTGCAGGTTCACCTCTTTCGCATTGCTGATGGGGTCGGGCAGTTCCCCAAGATGGACAAGGGCCGAAGTTGAGAGGGAAAGAATAAACGTGGAAAAGCCAAATTCGTAGAGAAGGTCGCTCTCGTTGGGGTTCGTTTGCGCCCACTCTTTTGCCGCCTCGCTTGCATCGGGCTTCGCTTTCCCCCTTTTGGCTTTGCCCGCAGGCGTCTCCTTTTCCGCTTCCATCATTCCTCCTAGAGTAAGGTGTCGAGCTTCATGGGCAGGAAAAACACGCCGTCGTTTCTCTTCACCTGGTAGAGAATATAGTTCCTTCTCAGACCTTCCACCATAAGCGCCGTGAATGCCTCCTTGTTGGCCACCTCTACGCTGTTGATCCTGATGATGACGTCGCCCGGCTTCAAACCGTAGCGCTCGCCCAGACCGCCTTTCATCACCTTCGTCACCACCACGCCCTTTTGCTGCCGCAGCTTGAACTTGAGCCTCGCGTAGCCTTCGATATCGGAGAGACGCACTCCACACAAACGCTCGTCCAGGGGCGTGGGCACATAGGCCGCGCTCTTTTCGCCGGTTCGAACCGTGAAAGTCCCATTTCCTCTTGCTATTTTCAGTTCGCTTTGACCCGTCAAACCGGCTTTTCTGAAGAGGTTTTGAAACTTCATGCCCTCCCGGATCTTCACGCCGTTGAGCTCGGCGATCCTGTCGCCCACCCTGATGCGGCACTCTTCCGCCGGGCTGCCCGGCATTACTCCGTCCACAAAGAGGGACTGGCCGTTCTCGTCTTCCCGCATTCCCACAAAGAGACCGAATATGGGGCGTTTGTCCGCCCGCGCGAGAAACTCCTGAAGCATGTTCATGACGTCTTCGATAGGGATAGCGAAGCCTATCCCCTTGCCCTCTTCATAGACGGCAGTTACAATCCCCAGGAGGTTCCCCTCTCCGTCGAGCAGGGCCCCGCCGGAATTCCCCGGGTTGATGGCTGCGTCCGTTTGGATGAGCGTGGTATAGACCCGGTCGTTGATCTTCACGCTTCTCCGGAGGGCGCTCACCACGCCCGCAGTGACCGAGGTGGGTAGGTCGTAGGGGTTGCCGATGACGACGGCTCGCTCTCCCACGCGCGCCCTTCCCCTCGTCATTTTCAGAAAGGGGAAATCCGTTGTCTTGCCGCCCTCGATCTTCAGGAGCGCTATGTCGAGCTCAGGGTCGGCGGCGATCACGTGGGCCTCGTATTCCCGGCGGTTCGTGAATTTGACGCGGATGGTCATTGCTTTGGAGATAAGGTGTTCGTTCGTGACGATGACGCCCTTGGGGTCGAGCACCACGCCGGAACCGATGTTCTCAACGCTGTCTGTTTCTTCGTCCGCATCGGAGCCGAAAAAGCGTTTGAAGAGACTTGCGCTCTTCTCCTCGTACCGTTCCTTGGCCGCCTCTTCCGTCTTTATGTTGACGATTGCCTTGCTCGCAACATCGACGACGCGGACCAGGTCGTCGTCTTTTGCACGGAGAAGGGCCGGCCAAAAAAGAAGGAGCATTGCTGCGAAGACGAGAAATCTCTTCATAGGGCGTTCCGGGAATGGAAAAAGGTCAGTACCAGTCCTCTTCCTGTTTTTTTTTCTTTGTGCACGCTTTAAGCGCCTCGTCGAGTATGATGTGCGCAATCTCGTCCTTTGACAGCCTGGGCACGTGTACTGCCCCTCCGCCGATATCGATGATGGTCACCTCGTTGTCGTCGGCCCCGAAGCCTATGCCGCTTTTCGACACGTCGTTCGCCACGATGAGATCGAGGTGCTTTCGTTCCAGCTTGGACTGGGCGTTTTCGAGCACGTTATCCGTTTCCGCGGCAAAGCCGACCAGCACGCGGTCGTCCATGGAGCGCCCGAGCTCTTCGATGATGTCAGGGTTTTTCCGGAGGGTCAGGGAGACCTCGTCCAGCCCTGCCTTCTTCTTGATCTTCTCGCAGCTTTCCTCTTTGCATCGGTAGTCCGCCACGGCCGCCGCCATGATGATCAAGGAGGCCCGCCGCTCTTCCTTCAGCACCGCGGCCCTCATTTGTTCGGCCGTCATGACGTTAATGATCTTGATATCGCCCCTCGGCGGGGGAAGGGACGTGACGCCTGAAATAAGGGTTACTTCGGCGCCCCTTCTCCGTGCGATCTTGGCGATGGCGTATCCCATCTTCCCTGAGGAACGATTGGTGATGCAGCGCACCGGATCGATATACTCGATGGTGGGACCGGCCGTGACCAGGACCCTCCGGTCGACGTAGTCTTTCTCGGTGAAGATGTCTTCCATCTTCTCCACGATGTCTTCGATGGCGGGCAGTCTGCCCTTTCCCTGCCACCCGCAGGCGAGGTCGCCCTCTGCCGGGTCCATGAACTCATACCCGTTGTCTCGCAGCTTCTCTATGTTCCCCTGGACGATGCTGCTCTCCCACATCTTCGTATTCATAGAGGGGACGAAGAGGACCGGCACCCTCGTCGCCATCGCCAAGGTGGTGAGAAAATCGTCGGCGATGCCGTTTGCGATTTTCCCGATGATGTTGGCGGTCGCCGGGGCGATCACCATTTGGTCGGCGATGTCCGACAGGGCTATGTGGCCTATCTTCCCGCCCGTAATGAGTTGGAACATCTCGCAGGTCACGGGATTTCCGGAAATGGTCTGGAAGGTGAGAGGCGTAATGAATTCCATGGCGTTTTTTGTCATCACCACATGGACGTTCGCCCCCAGTTTGGTCAAAGCGCGCACCAGCTCGGTAATCTTGTAAGCGGCAATTCCTCCCGAAACGCCGACGATGATCTCTCTCTTTTGCAAAGCAGTAAACATGGTTGCCGCGTTCCTTCTATTATTGGGGCTCAGCGCCCCCTCGTCGGGCAAAGCCCGACGAGCCTCTCCGCTCAGCGCTTCGCAGGGGCTCGCTTTCCTCGCTGCGCTCGGTTGTCCGTGGGCTCAGCGCCCCCTCGTCGGGCAAAGCCATCGACCGCCTGGCGGCGCCCGGCCTCCCCGCTCAGCGCTTCGCAGGGGCTCGCTTTCGGACTATATGTTCAGGCCCGTTTTTCTCACCATTCTCGTAAAGAAGTTCGCCAGGGGCACGTCTTTGGGCGATACGATGTCCGCCTTGCCGACGACCTCGTTTTCCATCTTGAAGACCAGTTCGCCGAGCTTCTGCCCTTGCTTCACTTCACCCGATACGGCGCCCGGCGTCGAAACGACGCGAGTCACTTCTTTCCTCTTTGCCCGTAGGCACGGAATATTCACATCCGCAGCGATCACGCCTTTTATCTTCCGGTACCTTCCGTCCGCGAGGACGATCTCCTTGTCCACAACGTCGCCTTTCTTGGCGACGTTGAGCAGCGTGTAGTCGGCAAAACACTTCCTCATCTTCTCCAGCACGAGTCCATCCCGGGCTTTTGCCGTGGGACCTCCCATGACGACGGTGATGAACCTCATATCGCCCTTCTTCGCCGTTGCCGTCACATTGTAGCCCGTGCTTGTGTAGTAACCAGTCTTGAGACCGTCTATTTCGGCCATCCTCGAAAGAAGCTTGTTGTGATTGTTTAAAATGAAGAGCCCATTTCTGAAGTCGCCCATTTTTGTCGACGCCCATTCCATCAGCTTCGGGTATTTCACGGCTTCCCGAGCAAGGAGCGCCATATCATAGCACGACGTAACGTCTTCCTGCCGCTGGGCCTTCCCCGGCGGCAAGCCGTGGACCGAGTAGTATTGGGTGTCGTTCATCCCCAGAGACTTCGCCTTGTCGTTCATCAGGTCGATGAAATCTTGCGTCGAACCGGACGCAAATTCGGCGACCGCGTAGGCCGCATCGTTGGCGGAGGCGACCATGACCGCCTGCATCATTTGTTCGAGGGTAAAGACCTCCCCTTCCTTCAGGTACACACGACTGCCCCCCATATGGGAGGCCTCTGCCGACGTCGTCACCTTGTCGGTCAGGTGAAGTTCTCCCTTTGCGACCTTGTCGCAGATGATGCAGGCGAGCATCAGCTTGACCATGCTTGCGGGCGCCCGCCGTTCATGCATGTTCTGCTCTTCCAGAACTTTGCCTGTCCAGCCTTCCGTCACCACGTACGCCTGGCAGGGCGCATCGGCGGCTTTTTCCGCCGCTGCAGCAGCCGGCCGCCGGCTGCCGTGCGGTTTCCTCGCCTTTGCGTGCGCTGTTGTTGCGAAGGCGCCGCCCGATGCGACAAAGAAACAGAACAGAACAAAGAAAATGACAAGACGCGTGACCCGATGTTTTCTCATATTCTTACCTTACTTGTTGCAAGTTGCCGGGACTTGCCCTCCCTTTGAGCGAAACGTATGCGACTTACTTCTCCAACCCTTTTGCCTATTTATTCTCTGTCAGTTTATCCGTAAAAACCTTCAACAGATCGATCGGCAACGGGAATATGATCGTTGAGTTCTTCTCCGTGGCGATTTCCACGAGGGTCGCCAGATAGCGGAGCTGAAGCGCCATAGGGTTTTTGGAGAGTATCTCGGAGGCATCCGACAGCCTCGTCGACGCCTGGAACTCACCCTCGGCGCTGATGACCTTTGCCCGCCTCTCGCGTTCCGCCTCGGCCTGGCGCGCAATGGCGCGCTGCATTTCCTGCGGCAGGTCGACGTTCTTCACCTCGACGTTGGACACCTTGATGCCCCACGGCTCGGTGTGCATGTCGAGGATCTCCTGGAGCCGTTCGTTGATCTTCTCCCGGTGGGAGAGCAATTCGTCGAGCTCCGCCTGGCCGAGCACGCTCCGCAGCGTGGTCTGGGAGAGCTGGCTCGTCGCGTAGAGGAAGTTCTCCACGTCGATGATGGCCTTCATGGGGTCGATGACGCGGAAATAGACGACCGCGTTCACCTTGATGGAGACATTGTCCTTGGTGATGACGTCCTGGGCGGGCACGTCGTGAACGACGGTACGAAGACTTACCTTCACCATTCTGTCGATAACGGGGATCAGGATAATGAGGCCCGGTCCCTTCGGTTTGCCCAACACGCGGCCGAGGCGAAAAATGACGCCTCTTTCGTACTCGTTGAGTATCTTGATGGCCATTGCAAGAAAAATGATGACCACGACCACGATCAGAAAATAGATTGGCATCATGCTCCCCCTTCCTTTTTGACTTTTAAAGTCATGCCTTCGACCGCGATCACTTTCACCTTTTCGCCGGCGCGGACAGGCTCGTCGCTCAAGGCTTCCCAGAGCTCTCCGTGTACGAACACTTTCCCGGAGGGGGAGATGTCGGTCCTCGCCGACCCGGTCTCTCCTGTAAGGCCTTCCCGTCCGGTCCGCACCTTCAAAAACTGGGCTCGGACGGCATATGATAACACGCCGAGGAAAAATATCATAGAGAAGGCAGCGACAGCCGCTATTGCCTCCCAGGACAGGGAAAACCAGGCAGAAGGCAGGTTGATGAGCATGATAGAGCCTATCACAATGGAGACGACGCCGGCAACGCTGAGCAGGCCGTAGCTCGCGATCTTCAACTCGAGGACGAAGAAGATGATGCCCAGGACGATCAGGGAAAGGCCTGCATAGCTTATCGGAATAGTCTGGAAGGCGTAGAAGGCGAGGATCAGACAGATGCCGCCGACGACGCCGGGAAAAATCGCGCCGGGCGAGTATATCTCGAAGAGTATGCCGTAAAAGCCGATCATCATGAGAATGTACGCGACATTGGGATCGGTGAGGTAACCGAGGAGCTTGTACTTGAAAGGCGTCTCGACTTCCACTATTTTGGCGTCTTTTGTCTCGAGCTTTATCGTGTGGCCCCGGACCTCCACCGATTTCCCGTTCGCCTGCGACAGCAAGTCGCTTACGCTTCCCGCCACTACATCGATCACGTGGTTCTTGAGGGCCTCATCCGCCGTAATCGAGACGCTCTTGGTCACCGCCCTCGCCGCCCACTCCGCGTTGCGCCCCCGCTTCGCCGCCAGGCTCCTCGCATAGGCCTCCGCGTCCTGCACAACCTTG
Organism: uncultured delta proteobacterium; assembly: GCA_963816715.1. Lineage (GTDB taxonomy): Bacteria > Desulfobacterota > Syntrophorhabdia > Syntrophorhabdales > WCHB1-27 > BOG-1155. The sequence continues at coordinate 809,803 of CAWFMJ010000026.1, read as the reverse complement.
GACATCATCTCCTTGTCCATCTTCCCGCTGCCGATGCTGACCGGATGCGCCGCGCCCACGTTGGTTCCCGGCGCCATTGCGGCGACATGAGCGGAAATGAGGATAATCGTGCCCGCGGACGCTGCCCTTGATCCCGGCGGAAAAACGTAAACAATCACCGGGACGGGAGCGTCCATGACGGCTTTGACGATGTCCCGCATGGAGGAGTCGAGGCCGCCCGGCGTATCGAGCAGCACGAGCAGGGCCGACGCCTTTGCATTGTCCGCGTGTTTTATCGATTCGATGATGAATTGCGCGACGGGAGGGCCTATGGCCCCCTGCACTTTGATCTCGTAGACTTCCGGCCGTGCAGCGTACCCCGGCGTTGTTGCAAGCGCCGTAAGAACCGCCCACAGAAAGAGGGGAAGAAGCCGTTTCATCGGTGGCTGAATTTCTTCTTCAATGCCTCCACAACAACCTCCGGCACAAACTGGGCGACAGGGCCGCCGAAACTCGCGATTTCTCTTACCGCCGACGAACTGACGAAGAATTGATCTTTGCTTGTCATCATGAAGATCGTATCGACCTTGTCGTTCAGCGTCCTGTTCATGGAGGCCAACTGAAACTCAAACTCAAAATCGCTCATGGCCCGCAAGCCCCGGATGACGAACTTGGCATTCACTTTCGTCGCATAATCGACCAGCAGACCCTCAAAGCTGTCAACGATGACGTTGCTGTTGCCCTTCAGCGATTTCCTGATCAGCTCTTTGCGCTCCTCGATCCCAAAAAGGCCCTGCTTCTGGATGTTGTAGGCAACGGTAACGATCACGGTTTCGAAAAGGGCAAGTCCTCTTTCGACGATATCGAGATGTCCGTTCGTGATGGGGTCGAAAGAACCGGGATAAATGGCAATTTTTTCTTTCACTCGCAAATCCTTGTGTTCGGACGCAGATTGCATGCCCGCGCTTATCCGCACGCGACCGTCGTGAGCATGGTGTCGCCGTAGCTGTGCACGCGCACCTCATGCGTTTGTTGCGCCGAAGCCGCCAGCGCCTCCCGCTTTGAATGCTCGAATATGAGGATGGTAGTGCTGCGACAGAGGGGATGCGTTTCGAGCAGTTCCAAACCGGCTGCGATGTAGCCCATGTCATAAGGAGGGTCGGCAAAGATCAGGTCGAACCTCTTTTTGCGTTTGTGAAGCATGGGCACGGCATATCTTACATCCATATTCAACACATGGCAATCTTTATCTAAGGCGAGGTCGCGCAGATTCTGCCTGAGCAGAGCGGCGGACTGCTTCTCTTTCTCGACGGCTGTCGCGGAGGCCGCGCCGCGGCTGAGGGCTTCGAGGGTAAAAGAACCGGCTCCGGCGAAGAGATCGAGGACGTCGAGACCGGCAACATCGCCCACGAGATCGAAGACGGCCTGTCTCACCTTGGCCGGGGTGTAACGCGTCCTGCCGTCTCTGCTGATGGCGATCCGCCTGCCCTTGTGCATTCCGCCGGTGATCCTGATGCCCGCCACGTCGCCCCCCTTCCATCCCTCGCCCGCTTCTTTCCCGTCCACTCTTCCCACGGGAAAAAAATCGGGCGCTTTCGCCCCCATAGTTTCTGCTTTTCGCGTTGTTTTGTCAAAAAGACCGGAGAATAATTGTTGACTTGCGTTATCTGAATGATATAAGGTCATCACACGACGCACGCATAAACTTACAATGGAGGAACGAGCGAGCATGGCGCAAGGAACAGTGAAGTGGTTTAACAACTCGAAAGGCTTTGGCTTTATCACGCAGGACGATGGAGGAGATGTCTTTGTCCATCATTCAGCGATTCAAGGCGATGGCTTCAAGTCTTTGTCCGAAGGAGAAAGGGTTGACTTTGAGGTAGCGAATGGGCCGAAGGGTCCGAGCGCCTCTAACGTGAAGAAGATCAGATAGGCGCAACAAAAGAACTGCAGTGGAGCAACCGGCGGATGGGGGCGCGCAGGTGAGCGCGACCCGTCCTAGGCCGGTCTTCTTTTTAATACCGGGTCAGACTCGCGGGACTCCACGACTTTCGCCTCCGGCAAGCCTTTTGTTTTCTGCCCGGCGCTGATCGAACTCGATGTCGCGAGGGTTTCGCAAAAAAGGGGGAAGCAGCGCTGCCGCACGTTAAGCGCGCCGGAACCGCAGGTATGGTATACTTTTTATCATCGAGTATCGAGAGAGAGCCTTGTACGCCTAATTTAGGAAAGAAAGAGGGGCAGGATGGAGAAGCGTCTTCAAAAACTGACGAAAGAAGAAGTTGATCGAATAAAGAAATTTTACGAGTACGGGCCGATGGTGAAAAGGCCGATCGATGAGGAATTGGTCCGGAAAGGGTGGCTTCAGCCCAACGATGTGGTCGAAGGGGAGGTCCTGGCGTACGAGGCTTCCGACGCGGCCTACTACCGGGGGAAGCCGGTGCTCTTTACCGAGGCGGGGGCCGTCAAGGAACAGTGGCTGCTCGAGCCGTAGAAGCGGACGCGCCTCGTTTCTCGCCTAACCCTGAAAGGGCTTCTTTTTTCCGAAATCCGGCCGGTATGAAGCAGCGCTTTCCATTTCCTGAATAAAGACGTTCTCGAAGCCTTCCTCTTCGATAAGCGCTACAAGAGAGTCGTACTCATCGTTCCTGATCCTCCGGTTGATCAGCTTGTGGGCGCCCGCGCGGTAGGCGGGGTAGTACTGCGACATGAGGCTGATCGCCGTTGCAACGCCGAGGTTCGCCTTGACCCACGGGATGAGGACGCGCGTTCCGGCGAGGCCGGCGGGGAGCACGAGGTGCCTGATCAGCAGGCCGCGTTTTGCCGCTCCGTGCTCGATGACGAGGTCTCCAACCTGGGACTTCATCTCGATGATCGCCTCCATGGCAGCGGCAGGGTAGCCCGCTCCCGCGGAAAGCGCGGCGGCGACGGCGTTGCCCGCGTACTTGAGGTCGGGCAGGTAAATATCGATGAGCCCATCCAGCAGCCGAATGGTTTCGCTATTTTCGTAGGCGTTCGTATTGTAGACGAAAGGGACGGAAACGCCCCGCGTCCGGGCCAGCTCGATGGCGGCGGCTATCTGGGGCGCATAGGGGGTGGGGCTTACCAGGTTGACGTTGTGACAGCCCAGGCGTTCGAGCTCAAGGAAGATTTCCGCCAACCTCGCAATTGAGACCCTCTCGCCCGTCGTAACCTGACTGATCTGATAATTCTGGCAAAAGACGCATCGCATGTTGCAGGGCGAGAAAAAGACCGTGCCCGACCCGCGCTTCCCCGATATGGGGGGCTCTTCGCCGTGATGCGGGCCGTAATGGGCGACGATGCAGTCTGCCCCGGCTGTGCAGAAACCCCGCTCTCCCGTCAGCCGGTTCACGCCGCACTTTCTCGGACACAGCTCGCAATGTTCCAAAAGCGACAAATACTTCTCTTCCATCCCTAGAGTATACCTCACCGTCGGTCGTGGCGGAAGACGGGGCAGGACCAGCGAAGAAAGCAGAAATACCTTTGGCACGCTTTCCGATAATGACCATGTTCTGATGTAGAACCCTGCCAAAGTCTCCGTACGGGTTGGATCGGAGCAGTTCTGCCGACAAGAAGGCGCAAAGGAGACGCCCCATGATTTCCTTGAAGGTAAACGGGAAGCGATACGAGCTGGATGTCCCGGTCGATCCGGTCTCGTGCGCCGCATGCCACACGGTGAACGGCAAAGGCGTCCCCGTCCAGCTTCAGGGCGCCGACTATTACAACGACTATTGGGCCTCGGTAACGCTCATCCACTTCATGCGCGAAGGGGACGAGAAAATGGCGTGCTCCGACCTGGTAAGGAAATATCCCTACCGGCGCTCGAGCGGCATCGTGGCGAGCGGCTGGAAGTAAGTCCCCGTACGCACCGAGATTTGACTCGCCCGAACCAATAAGGTATGTTTCTGGCTCCTTAAAGTTGTCGAGAGGACATGATGGCGTGCGGTCGTCTTGTCGATAGGCGGGGAATGCATGTCGCCGAAAAGGGCGCTTTGAGGAATAGCGCCGCGAAGAGGAAACAGGGACGGAATGAACGAACACGCTGCACATGGGGCAGAGAGGATTGGCTGGGTCGATGTCTCGAAAGGCATCGCCATCATACTCGTCGTCATCGGCCACACCGGCAACCCTTTTTCCTTGCTGACCACGGCGATCTATTCCTTTCACATGCCCTTCTTTTTCATCGTCTCCGGTTTTCTCGCCCGGAAAACGGGAATGGCGGCAAAACGACCGGCTGCCTTGCTCTCTGCCCGCTTCAAAAGCCTCATGTCGCCCTATTTCGCAACCGGCGCTGGCGCCTATCTTTACTGGCTCCTTGTGCTCCATCAGACGTCTTTCGTGGGAACGCAGGATGTGAAGTCGCCCATTGACGTCGTCGTTGCACTCGGGAAGAGCTTTCTTTTCGGCGCGGGGCAGGCCGTTCCCCGGTTTCCGGACATCGCTTCCGTCGGACCCCTGTGGTTTCTGCCGTCCATGTTTGCCGCAACCCTGTTCTTCTATTTTGCCCTTCGACTCATCGAGAGATGGAGTGTTTTTCAGCAATGGCTTTTCATGATTGCCCTCACCCTCGTGGGATACGGGATAGGACAAGCGGCGACCCTGCCCTGGAGCGTCGACATTTCCCTGGCGGCGCAGGTCTTCATGTTTTTCGGCTACCGGTCGGGCGTCAGGGGAAGTTTCAAAAAGAAGATGCCTTCCTGGCAGCTCGTCGCATTGCTCTGCCTCTGGCTCTTCGATGTTTACCTGGGTGGAATCCGCATCAACAACCGAAATTACCATTGCCTTTTCGTTTCGATGCCGGGCGCCGTTGCCGGGAGCGTGCTGCTGATCAGGCTTTCCGTCCTTCTCAGTCGGGCGCCGTCGCTCACCCGCGTTCTCTCCACCCTCGGAAAGGCCTCTTTGCTGATACTCTGCTTCCATATGATGGATGAGCGGTACTTCCTCTGGAACAAGCTGCCTCTGTTTCACGCGGTCTATTCCAACCGGCTGACCCTGTCGACCTTCCGGCTCGGCTACTCCCTGGTTATTGCGGGGGCCGTGATGAGAACGCCCGTGCTGCGCTCCCTGTACCATCACGTTCCTGCTCGCAGTTCTTTTGCCAGGGACGGCGACGTCGCTCTGCGGCCCGCGGCCGGGTCCCATCGGCGTTTCGAGAGCTTGACGTAGTCCGGAGGGACGCGGCTGTTGAAGAAATCGCACACGTAATAGTAGCGGAGGTCCGTCGCCCAGATGCGGCGGGAGTTCGGGTCGCGCAGCCATTTGGCGAGAAGCCTCCACGGCTTCGTCGCAATCTCGGCGAGGGGGCCGATCAGCTCTGAAGGATCCCGGAAACATTCCCAGTCGCACTCGGCGCAATGGGGGTCATGGCTCTTGCGGGCGAGGTCCCACAATTTTCCAAGATTCTCTCCGCCTCGGTACCCGCAAGGGTAGACGTTGCCGTCGACGGCGCTGACGAAGAAATAATCGATGCCGCCTCTGCATGGATAGAGGCCGTCGAGACGGCCGGAGACGTGTTGCGCGATAAGAGCGTAAAGCGAAGAGAGGGGCGCGAAAATGCGGATTTTGCTTCGGTACCGGACGATGGCGTCGAAAAGCGCCCGGTAGACCTCTGCCCGCTCCGCGGACGTGAAGCGGACGATGTCGTCAGATGCGGCGGCCCGGTAAACCGCTTCATCCCGGGAATCGTCCATGGGATAGCAGCAGTTGGCGATGGTGAAGCCGAGATCGATCACTGTCGAGAAAAATCGGGCGAAAGAATCCCGAAATGCGTCATAGAGGGACGAAAAGGAAGGGGAGGTCGCATGACCTCCCGTTCTCCTGTTGATGCCGAGGTTCGCGGTCGGGTAGACCCCGTGCCGGTGAAATATGGGGAGGGCTTTCTCGATGCCTTTCCAAACGCCCTTCAGCCCCCGCATTTGCTCGTGGACGAGGGGATCCGCCGAGTCGATGCTGATCCAAAAGGAGTAGACGTCCGCGTCGACCAGTTTCTCGGCAAGGCTCGAGACCTTCTTCTCGAACCCCGGTTGGCTGTGGTTTGCGAAGAGGAAACCATTGGTGCCGGTGCGCGTGTAGCGGATGCCGGCTTTTCGGGCATAGCGCAGGAGTTGGATCACTTCTTCCCCGTACAGCAGGGGTTCGCCGCCGGTGATGGAGAGACTTTCCATCCCACGGGCGGCGGCGGCATCGATCGTTTTCCTGGCTTCGTCGAGTGAAAGCTTGGAGCGTTGAAACTCCTCGGTCGCTCTCATGCCGCATTGCGGACATCGGGCATTGCACCGGTCAGTATATTGGAGGACGAGTTGCCCAGGACAGCGGCCTGCCGCAAGGGTCTTAGCGTATCTGAGGAAAGTGAGGGCTGCTGGCTTGTTCATCGACGGGAAGCCTCCACCAGGCGTTCCGTTGATGCGGCGTTCTCATGCTGCCCGTTTTCACGATAAATTAATTCGGCCTTAATGGCGGAGTTATAGAATGTCAAACTGAAAGATCGCGACCGCGGGCAGCCTGCATCTTCATTCGTTTTCGGGGCGACGCCTGAGTGTGCAAGAGCTTGCAGTTGGACGGAATCGCTCATGTCCATTTGGCTCCAGAAATCAAAGCTTTTCGAGTCTCCTGAATGAAGGGGCTCCCGGGAAAAAGCGCCGCTTCGCGCGTCGCGGGACTCATCGGCATATTCCTGTTTCTTGCCGCCCTCCGATTCCTTCACCGGGCCGTGAGCGGCTTCCGTTTCGACAAGATCGCCCTGGTGCTGCGCGACCTTCCCCGGGGCGCTTTTGTAAAGGCGCTCTTGCTCACGGGGACCGACTATCTTGTATTGACCGGCTACGATTGGCTCGCCGTGAAATACATCAACAGACCCATCAGATACGCACGGTGCTTCTTCGCCGCTTTTGTCACCTGTGCGTTCAGCAACAGCCTGGGGTTTGCCGCCATCACAGCCGGTTCCCTTCGTTTCCGCCTCTATTCGAACTGGGGTTTCAGTGGGGTTGAAATCGCGAAAATCGTCTCGTTCTGCAACGTAACCGTCTGGCTCGGCCTTGCGGCCGCCGCCGGCGTTTCTTTCATTACCCGGCCGCGGCTCATCGCCTCGCAAGGCTTTGCCTCCCTCTTTGCAACCCGGATCGGGGGCGCCTGCCTTCTTTGCTTCGCCGCCGCCTATCTTCTTCTCTGCGTCTTCCATAGAAGATCGTACTCTTTTCGGAGATGGAATTTCGCGCTTCCCTCTTTGCCGCTCTCGGTGGGCCAAATCCTCACCTCCTGTATCGATTGGGCGCTTGCGGGCGGCGTTCTGTACGCGCTCCTGCCCGCGCACTCGACGATTGCCTACTTCCAGTTCCTGACCGTCTTCCTTCTGGCCCAGACCGCGGGCATATTGAGCCAGGCGCCAGGAGGGATAGGCGTGCAGGAATCCGTCGCAATGGTGTTCCTCCTGCCCTTTGCGCCGGCCCGGGGACTCGTCGCGAGCTTTGTCGCCTATCGCGCCATTTATTACCTTTTGCCGCTCGCCCTGGCGGCCGGCCTGTTTGGCCTGCGTGAGGCCCGCGACCGGGGCAGGCAAATCGGACGTCTCGCGGGTCCGCTCGGCAAACGTCTCCGAAGGAGCGGGTCCGCCTGTTGAGTTTCGGCGGCGCCGGGGCCCTTCGGCCCGGCGGACCTCACGACTGTTCCGTTGGCGTCGCCCTGACGTCCGTCGACGTCATGTTGAAGGGCCTCTTGAAGAGCAGTATCCAGAGATAGTTGAGGGAGTAGCGTAAGCCCGTCCTGAAAAAGCCTTCCTTTTCCATACGCCGGCCGGAGCTGTACATACGGAGACGGAAGGTGAATTTTATCCTTCCTGCCGCTTGCATGCGCCGGGCAACATCCGTGTCCTCGCCGTAAAAGTCGATATTCGTGTCGAAGCCGCCGATTAAGTCCAGCGCCGATTTCCTGAGGACGAAATTGCCGCCCTGGAGCATGCCGCCCCTTTTGAAGACGAAATGGCTGAGCAGATAAATGCAGTAGCCGAGGGCGTAAAAGAAACGCGTCTCAAGGTTCCGGCCCCAGGAGAGATCGTAGTAGACAAGGGGGCCGGACAGGGCGACCAGACGTCCGTTGTTGGAAAATTCACGGAACACCCGGTCGACCCATCCGGAAGGGAGCATGTTGTCGGCGTCGATATTGGCGATAAGGTCCCCCGTTGCCGCACGATACCCGGCCTGCCTGGCCCGGACGATGCCTTTTCGGGGCTCGTCGACGACCGTCACGCCGGGGGCATAGGAGAGAGCGATCTCTTTCGTCCTGTCGCTGCTCGCGTTATTGACGACAATGACCTCCATATCTCGGCTGCTGCCTCGGGCCTGTTTCAGAATGGAGTCGAGGCAGCAGCCGAGATAGGCTTCTTCGTTGTAGGCGGGGATGACAAAACTGAGTTTCATAATCTAGGCAATCTTCTTCTCGACGGATATCTCCTCGGCGGGCGCTTCCCCGAACATCGAAGCAAGGGCGCTATCCCAATCGAAGCTCTCAACTGCCCATCTTCGCGCGTCTTCTCTCATCCTTTCGTAGACGCCGGGAGCGAGGCTGATGGAGTCGAGCGCCTCATCGATCTTTTCTTTCCAGTCGGCAAGGTTCCCCGCTTTTGCGACAAACCCCGTCCTACCCCTGAGGACCAGCTCCTGAGGTCCGCCCACATCGGAGACGAGAGCAGGGCAGCCACAGGCTTGCGCTTCAAGCACCACTTTGCCGAAGGTGTCGGTGATGCTCGGGAAGACAAAAAGGTGAGCGCCCGCGTACGCCGCAGGCATCTGTTCGTGGGCCATTCGTCCGGCGAAGGCGACGCGCGGGGAAGCTTTCTTCCGCAGTTCTCCGAGATAGGGACCGTCTCCCGCAACCACGAGGCGCACGTCGTCCCTTTCGGCAGCAACAAGGCCGAAGGCTTCGAGGAGAAAATCGAGGTGCTTATCCTGAGAAATCCGGCCAGCGTAGAGTAGGGTGATTTCTTTGTCTATGCCGAAACGTCTCTTGAGAAATGCTCTCCCGGCGGAGAACTGGGGCTTGAAAAGCTCTACATCTATCCCTCTGGTGAACTGCTTCAGTTTCTTCGGCTCGAACCCCCTTGCTTCAAGGATTGTCATATATTGCGCCGTGGGCGCCATGATCTCATCCATGGCCGCATAGAACCAGCGCGTATAGGTTTCGAGCATGCGGGAGACGGAATCGTCCTCGACGATCTCCTTTGCCTGAAGCGCGAAGTCCGTATGGTAGAAGCCGACGGTTTTCACGTTCATCAGTTTTGCGGCGAGCAGACCGAGAAGGCCCACCGGTCCGGGCGTCGATATGTGGATGCGGTCGGGCTCGAAGAGGTACAGCTCCCTGAGCGAGCTGAGCGCCGAGGGGACTTTCAGGCGATAGGACTCATAGTAAGGGAGCGCAAACTCGTGGACGAAGGGCAGATTGAGGACATTCGGGAGGTCCGGGGGCACATCGGAGGGCTTCATGGAGACGACGATCTTGAGATCAATGCCCCTCTCGAGAGCAAGACGGCCCACTTCCCGAAGCGTCACGGATACGCCGTTCAGATCGGTCAGCGTGTCGGTGAACCAGAGGACCTTCTGACCCTCGGCCGCCTTCTCGATTTCCAGCGACGACATGAGCCGGCCTATGACGCCCTTATGGTCGTTCAGGTGCCTGAGGGTAAGAAAGAAGGGGAAGAGCAGAAAGAGGCCCGGCAGGGAGGCCTGGACGTGCCTGACCACGTTGAAAAAGTCTGTCCTGCCCATATCTTTTGAGAGGGAATCGAAGAGAACGCCCAGGGACCGGTCCGAGAAATCGGCTATCCGGCCGCAAACGCCGTGGATCGCCTCTTCGAGGGTCGGGAACCGCTTTTCCTGCAGATCTTCGATGAGACCATGGAAAGGGGCGTATATGCCGTTTCCGTTTTTTCCTGCCTGTTTCTTGAGGCCCCTGATGCGCAGCCTTCCGGCGAAACCTGCCTTCTTGCCTTCGAAAAGCATATCCGAGAGCTGGCCGAGGAGATCGGACGCCTTCCCCTTGGAAATGCTTGCTGAGAAATCGTGGACCACCTTGTAGACGGAAAAGGCGAGGGTCTGATAATCGCTGTGGCGCCCACGGGCGCACGTTCTTTTTTCCCGCAACGCCGCCAGCACGTCCTCGGCGTCGGCGCCGTCCGCTTCCGTATAGGTCTGCCCGATAAATATGCCGCCGTGGTCGTCGGAACCGGCCGTGACCCCCTTCTTCCACGGTTCCGCGTCAAAGGGTTCAAGGGAGTGTTTCCTGCACAGGTCGTCGAGACAGCCGGGCGTCAGGTGCTCGAGAATGTACTGCCAGGCAACGTTATCCGACCTGTTCCTGCCTCCGTTGATGACCTCGAAGGTGTTGAAGAGGACGAGGAGCTTTTCGAGGTGCGTGGCCGTCAGCTTGCCGGCATGCACGGAGTAGGTGGCGTGAGCGACGGAATGAGCCAGGCCTTTTTCCCTCAGATACTCCCGCAGCTCATAAATGTCCTTCCGCAGATACTGGATGTCGGCAAACTCTTTTTCCGTGATGCCGTAAACGAGGAGATGTATCTTGCACCGGTCTTCCGGGAAACTGACCGTTGCCTCGACGCCCGCGATCACCCGATCGCCGTAACGCTCCTTGAGGAGCAGAGCGCCGTCTATGCTGTTGTGATCCGTGAGGGCAACGAGGGACATGCCCGCTTCGAGGGCGCGATCGTAGACCGCGAGGGGGTCGGTGTACGACTCGGCGATGTGCCATCGATCCATGAACCAATCGGTCGGCGGCGCCGAATGTCTGGAGTGAACGTGCAAATCGATCCGCATCTTGCCGGGGTGAACCTTTGGCGTTTTCAGGGGGGTCCTCCTTTTGTCGCTTCGAACGAAAACCATCCGAACCGTGCTGGGAAGACTTTACCGCCAATTCTTTAATTGGATGCGAAGGGTCGATGAATTATCGGTTAATTGCATGCGGGCTGGCGAACAGCTTGACGGCAAGAGCGTCAATGTCTACACTCTTTACAATACTCTGCCCTTTTTTCGAGGCCTCCATTGATAACGAGCATGCGAAGAGATATCGGCGCCTGGCTCTTTTTGTGGTGCTGTTGCTGGGGCTTGTTCTACGTGCTGCTCGCCCACGGCATCAATTACATCACGGACCCTATTTTTACCACGGCCTATTTCACCGCGGCAACCTGTGTCGTGCTGGCGCTCCATAAGGACCTGCTTGCCGGCCGCCTTCGCGGTCTCGGGTTTGCGCCGCCTCTCCTCGCGGGTCTCGTCGTTTCCCTGGGCGCCGCGGTCTACCTCCTTTTTCCCGCCTTTCTTCCCCCGCCAACCGCGTTGATCAGGAAAAACCCCGACATGTTTTTCCTCTATCTCGACCTCAGGTACCTCTTCTCGAAGCTTTTCGACATCCTCTTCCAGCAAGTGCTCCTTTTCCTCCTTGTCTTTCTCCTCCGCCGCAGGGAATTCTCCGTCGCGCGCATTTGCGCGATCTGCTGCGCGGTCTTCGGGGCGGCCCATCTCTATCTGATCAGGCGGAACGGCCTCGCCATGGGCGGTTATTTTCTCGTTGCCGCCATTGCCGCGGGCCTTCTCTTCCCGTATCTCCTTATCCGCTGCCGGCGGGGCCTCGTTTACACCTTTTCACTCCATCTGCTTTTCTACATCGCCACCGGTTCTCTCTGCTGGCTCTGTCCCACGGCATTGCTGGAATAGAAGAGGCGCGGCCGCCCCAACCGTCAGGGACCTCTTCGAGTCCGGTCACGGCCGCACGAGCGGCGTGGAAAGGACGCTCCACGCGAAAACGCTTGCCCGGTGTCGGTTTCTTTTACCACTGCTGTCCTATTTCCGATACCTCCATTCCTTGTTCTCGTGGAAACCCTGCAATTTCAAGGCAATTGCCTGGTGTTCAGTTGCTTTACAGGGCAGGCGGTCAGCCGTTAATCCGCCAAAGCCCCAAAAAAACGCGCGTCGTTCCAGCGCTTTTTCAGGCGACGTCCTGCCGATTGACGCATTCTTTTACAGCGTCTAAACATGTCTTATTGTGGATATACCTGATATATCCAGTAGTTACGGCTGTGGCATTCCTATTGCTTAGCGTTCAAAACAACAATGGACAAACAAGAACAGATGAGAACAAATGGTGACAAGCTCGAACCAGGAAACCGGACGGGCAAATGCGCTGACGGCACAGAGTACGTGGACGGGAGTCGCCGGCGTTGCACGCTGTGACGTGAGTGCACAGCAAATTTTAAGACAAGGAGGCAGCAAAAATGGAGAAGCTGAGAAGGTTTTTCAAGGACGAGGAAGGCGTGACGGCGATCGAGTACGGGTTGATGGCGGCACTGATGGCAGCCGCTCTGGTTGTGGCTGTCGGCTACGTCACTGCCGGTTTGCAGAAGGGGTTCCAAACGATCGGGACCGCCGTGGGCAACGCTTAGCCATCTGCAGCCAAGGCTGCTGACCCCGCCTTTTCCTGGGGTCAGCAGCCCCTTCGAGAAACCGGCGTCCGGTCTTCTCTTGCTTTATCGGGGCATCGCTTCCGCGTTCCCTTAAGGATCAGCCAAGATAAACGGCCAAAAAGCCGGATGGAGCGTACGAGAGTTATGAGAGAAGAAGTCCTGATAGTCCTCTTTTGTGTAGTCGTTTTCGGTTCGATAACCGACATCCGGCGCCATCGCATACCGAACTGGCTCACCCTGCCGGCCGCAATTGCGGGGCTCGGGCTCAACGCCGTGCCCGCCGGCGCTCCCGGCCTTCTGTTCGGCATTGAGGGGCTTTTGGTTGGAATGGGTCTTTTCATGATCCTTTATAGCATGGGCGGCATGGGCGCCGGAGATGTGAAGCACATGGGCGCCGTTGGCGCGATGCTGGGCCCAAAAATGGCGTTTGTCGCTGCTCTCTGCACCGCCCTTGCCGGCGGCATCTACGCCCTCGCCGTCATCGCCGTTCACCCTCGAGCGAGAGCGACAAGAACCGCGGTCATGGCGACGTTGACGAGTTTTTTTACTTTCCACAGTTTGCACTACGACAGTCCTTCACTTGGCGATCGACCCCCCAAGCTCTGCTACGGAGCGGCGATCGCCGTGGGGACCATTGGCGCAGTGATATTGGAAGGGGTATGGCCGTGGTAGGAAGCAACGCGATCAAGATTGGAGCAGGGATGCGCCTTCGAAGACAGAAGAATGTCCCCGCATCGGTAATGGCTGGGGCGACACCCCTCCGAAGGCTGATCGGCGAGAGGGGTGTTGTCCATCAAATATTGATGGGAGGAGTGAAGCAATGAAAAAAGGCGCGTCTTTCGCGGTACTGATAGCGGGAATAGTCGTGGCCCTTCTGGCCGGCGTCATTACCTTCGGATGGCTCCAGAAGCGGACAACCGTCCAAACCCGGACGGAAGCCACCCAGCCGGCGGTCGTCGCGGCCGTCGATTTGGCTTGGGGCAGGGTGTTGGATGCGGTCCAGGTGAAAACAGCTCCTTTTCTGAAAGCGAGCCTGCCTCCAGGCTGCTTCTCTCAGCCCTCGGAGGTAGCGGGAAGGACGCTCCTCTACCCCGTCAAGAAGGGAGAGCCCCTGTTCGAGTCGCAGCTTGCCCCGATCTCCGTGAAGGCGGGAGGCGTGAGCGCCCTCGTTTCTCCGAAGAAGCGGGCCATGGCCGTCAGGGTGGACAAAGTGATCGGGGTGTCCGGCTACATTAACCCGGGGAACCGCGTCGACGTACTCGTGACCGTCAACCCCCAGCAAACCGGAGAAAAACAGTCTTCTGTCGCCAAGACTGTCCTTGAGAACGTGCTTGTCCTCACCGTGGGGTCGGAGATCGAAAAGACCGGCAAGCAGGAGAAGCCCGCCCCGGCGGATGTGATCACCCTGGAAGTGACGCCCGAAGAAGGGGAGAAGCTGGCCCTGGCGGCCACCGAAGGCAAGGTGCTCCTTACCCTTCGCAACCCCACCGACACGGGCGAAGTATCGACGAAAGGCGTTACGGTTCCCGCGCTCCTCGGCAGCCTCGGCGTCGCGGCGCCTGTCCGCCGTTCCGCTCCTACGGTTGCAAGACGGGAAGTGAAGCCGACGGTAATGAAACTGGCGGCCGTGGCTGATGCGCCAAGGCCGATGCTCCTGATCCAGGGGATCAGAGGGACCGCGACGAGCGAATACCAGTTCGAAAAGGGGGAATGATGAGGCCCATGAACGCGAGAACGCGTACAGCTCTTTTTCTGATACCGTTCACCTTCTGTCTGTTCTTCCCGATCGCCGGCGCGGCTGCGGGTCCGGAACGGGTCGCGATCAATCCGGAGAACCCGGAAAATCTCACGGTGACCGCCGGAAAGTCGGTGATTCTCGAAAGCGGTACGCCGATCAAGAGGTTTTCTATTGCGGCGCCGGAAGTAGCCGACGCCCTCGTGTTGACGCCCCACCAGGTCTACCTCACGGGAAAGACGCCGGGTGCGACATCTTTAAGCCTCTGGGGGGAGGGAGACAAGCTCTCCACGGTCTTTGACGTGGAGGTGACGCCCGATCTGGCTTCCCTCAAGGAGAAACTCCATAAGTTCTTCCCCAACGAAAAGGATATCCGCGTCACATCGACGCGCGACAGCATCACCCTTTCGGGCGTCGTCTCGAACGCCGCGAACCTCCCCCAGGTGATCTCCGTGGCAGAGGCGTACGCGCCCCGAAGCAAGGAAAGCGAACAGAACAAGACGAAGGTAATCAACCTCCTGGAAGTGGGAGGCGTCCAGCAGGTGATGCTCGAGGTCAGGGTCTCCGAGATGGACAAAACCCTTGCGAGGAGGCTGGGCATCAATTTCAGCGTCGTCAGCGCGAGCGGCCGGCAATTCGGGCTCTCCCTTCTCGACAGCCTCACGACCCTGCCGACGAACGGCTTCCCCGCGAACCCTCTCGGCGTCTCCAGCAACGTGAACGGAATCCTGCGCTTCCTCCAGAACGGCGCTACATGGACCGTCTTCATGGATGCCTTGAAGGAGCATGACCTCGTCAAGGTACTCGCGGAGCCGACGCTCATCACCCTGAGCGGCAAACGGGCCAATTTCCTCGCGGGCGGCGAATACCCCATTCCGGTCCCGCAGGCAGCGGGCACGGGCGGGGTGATCATCACCATCGAGTACAAGACTTTTGGGGTCGGTCTCAACTTCACCCCCACGGTCCTCGGCAATGGAAAGATCAACATGGAGGTGGCGCCGGAAGTCTCGGAGCTTGACTTTACGAACGCCGTGAGCCTGCAAGGCTATATTGTACCGAGTCTCACGACGAGGCGCGTCTCGACGACCGTGGAACTCGTCGACGGCCAGAGCTTTGCCGTCGCGGGCCTTCTTAGAGATGAGGTGCGGGAAACGGCGAAGAGTTTTCCCCTCCTGGGAGACATCCCTATCCTCGGCGCGCTCTTCAGGAGTTCCCAGTTCCAGAAGGACGAAACGGAGCTGGTCATCATCGTAACGCCTCACCTGGTGAAGCCTGTCGACATGGCGCGCCAAACGCTGCCGACCGACCAATTCCTGGAACCCGACGATTTGGACTTCTATCTGCTCGGCAAAGTAGCGCATGGGGGAAGCTCGCAGGCATTGACGGGCGCAGGTCCTTCCTCCACTTTCGCCAAAGGGGGAGGACTCGATGGCGATTTCGGGTACATCCTACCATAAGGAGGCGCGGATGATACGGTTACTCTGTGTGTTTGCCTGCGTGACGATCATGGCAGTCATGGGCTCATGCACCGCGGGGATGGAGAGGCTCGATGCGGATTACGGCACATCGTATAAACTGGCGAAGGTCAACCAGATGCTCCACCCCGATGCGGAGAGGAACCTGGCGCCTGTCTACGGCATGAGCGGGATTGCGGCCGGGAACGTGATGGAGAAGTACAACAAGGGTTTTGAAGCGCCGAAGACCGCGGCGCCGACCTACACGATCCCGATCGGCAGTATCCCCACCGGACAAATGGGGCAGTACTAAATGAAGAGGTCGGACGCCGGCAGCGCGCCGGCAGCGGGGTCAGCCCTTGACAGAGGACGACATGGCAGAGCAAGAAAGGGGAAACAATCGAAAGAGGGGCAGGGATCTTGGGAACAACCGCGGCGTGACTGCCGTCGAGTTTGCCCTTATCCTGCCCGTCTTCGCCTTCTTCATCTTCGGCATCATCGACATGGGCTACTACCTGTTTACCGAGCACACGCTCCAGTTCGCCACGAGGGAAGGCGTGAGGCTTGCGATGGTAGGCGGGACGCTCAACGGCGCGAACGGAAGTCCCCTGAGCAGGGCAGCCTCGATCGTCCAGGAGATAGAGAACGAGGCGGCCCTCGCCGGCATATCTGCCTCAAGCATCCAGATCAGCATCTTCCCGATTACCTCTACGTATGGCGATCCGACCGGCTGGACGGGAGAGCAGAACGCGGGGAACCCCGGGGACTATATGAGGGTGGTGGCCAGCTATAGCTATCACTTCTTTACCCCCTACATGGGGCAATTCTTTCCCAATGGGGTTTCGACGATCACGGCCCAGGCGACTTACAAAAACGAGCTCTTTTGAGACCGAAAGCGAGGCGGCCGATGAATAGAAACGTTTTGCCGACAAATGCCAGGGGGGCTGCGGCCCTTGAATTCGCCATCCTCCTGCCGCTCCTTTGCCTCATGATCTTCGGCATAATTGACATCGGCCGGCTCGTAGAGGCGAGACTCGTCGTCACGAACGTGAGCCGGGAAGGCGCCAACCTCGCCTCGCGCGACCTGAAGTCCGGGGCGGACCTGCTCACCTACCTCTCGGACTCGTCATCTCCTATAGACCTGGTCAACTCCGGGAGAATCTACGTAACAACGATCACGGCGGGCACGTCGGCGGCCTCGCCCGATCCGGCCATTGCCTCACAGATAAGCACGGGAAACCTGGCTGCTTCAAGCGCAATAAGCTCAAGCGCGACTGACTTGGGGCTCACCGCCGCCCTGTACGGCCATCTGGTT
This sequence comes from uncultured delta proteobacterium, assembly GCA_963816715.1. GTDB lineage: Bacteria > Desulfobacterota > Syntrophorhabdia > Syntrophorhabdales > WCHB1-27 > BOG-1155. The sequence goes on along the minus strand of CAWFMJ010000026.1, from coordinate 792,845 downwards.
TACAACCCGGCGAATCAGGTCGCCGACATCCTCGGCGTGAGCGTCGTGGAGGTCTACTACCAGTATATGCCGATAACGCCCCTGGCGCAGTTTGTGCCGGGTCTCCTGACTGCAGCCGGGACCGTCATCGGCAGCAAGGCCGTGTTCTGCCTGTCCGGAGGCACATAATGGGCAAAGGTATGGCGGGAAACCAAAAAGGCGGCGTGATTATCGTTTTCGCCCTTCTCCTCACGGCGCTCCTGGGCTTCGTCGCCCTCGGGATGGAGGTGGGCACGTGGTACCTCATGAGGGCCGAGATGTCAAAAGCGGTCGACGCCGCAGCCCTTGCCGGCGCCGTGAACATCGCTTCCCCGAACGTCAACCTGGCCGCCCTCGCGCAGGACTTCGCGGATGAGAATTTCAGGGCCGGGTACCTGGGAACGCCGTCCTCCGGCAGCGGGACCGCCGCTTACGCCGCGAGCTCGACCGCCACCCAGATGACAGTGACGGGAAGGGTCAGTGCAATTGGGCTTATCAGCCGGCTGTTCGGTGTCGCGAGCGTCCCCGTCTCGGCGACGGGGGTTGCGCAAAAGAACAAAGCCCAGATCATGATGGTCCTCGACTGCTCCGGCTCCATGCAGGGTACGCCCATCGCGAACCTGAAGACGGCGGCGGGGGACCAAAGCGGCTTCCTCTCCTTCTTCTCGCAAGCCGACCAGACCGAGGACATGATGGGTCTCGTGACCTTCTCGACGGCGGCTGCCGTCAAGGTCCCACTGAAGACGAGCTTCGTGGGCGACATACAAGCGGTCATCAACTCGATTTCCGCGGGCGGCGCGACCAACGCGGAGGATGCGATCGCCCAGGCCGGCGCGCAGCTCCCCGATCAGACGGGCGTGGCCGCCGCGGACCGGTATCAGCAGTTCATCGTCTTTTTCACGGACGGCGAGCCGACCGCCTTCAGGGACACCTTCGTCAATGGCGGCAAGTCTTACGACGCGGTAACCTATGCGACCTCATTGGTAGATAGTCACGGAAACATTGAAAACCAATGGTACAACGTCGGGACGTACCTGGCCAGTCCGACGACGGGCAACGACTTGTCGGTCAACGCGATCCCCACGGGAAACGGCGCAGAAAACTCGTCATGCAAGATATCGGGCAATCCCACGCTCTACTCCACGAGCTGGAGCACGGCCTTCTCCGAAGATGCGCCGCCCAGTCCTTACAGTTCGTCATACTGCGACAGCTCGATACCGGTGAACAACGTCAACAACCCCCGCACGACGCTCGCGACATACATTCACAATGCCGGCGAGCAGATGGCCCTGAACAACGCCGCGTCGCTGAAGGCGCGCGGGGTGATGATCTACACGATCGGGCTCGAGGGCGACGGCGGCATTGATACGACTTTCCTCAGCAATCTTTCGAGCGGGACAAATTTCGCCTATGTGGCGCCCGATTCAAGCCAGCTTCAGGCAATCTTCAATCTGATCGCGAAGGATATTACGTTGCGGCTCGTGCAGTAAAAAGGCACTCTTGACTATCGGTTTCGGATCATTGGGCAGCATCTTAAGGACCGGTGCAATGAGAGAAAACCCCATGGAGAAGAAGGAATGAGAACCGACGCCATGACCGTGCGGCTTGAGGTTATTGATTCCGCTACGAAGGAAGAGCTTGCGGAGATTATTCGTTCGGTCGAAGGTTGGGACCTCGTTGAATCGGGTCCTTACAACCTTTTGATCCTCGAGGCGGGTCGCGACCAGGAGAGTGATTTCCGGCGCATAAGCCAGGCCCGGGCATCGGAAGAGAACGGAGAGATTTTTCTCACCGCGCGACAACCCGACCCCGAGGTCCTGATCCGCGCCCTCCGCGCCGGGGTAAGAGAGTTCCTTCCTCAGCCCCTCAAGAGGGAAGAGGTAGTGAAGGCGCTCCTGAAGGTCGGCAGGAATGGACGGGGGGCGAAGGAGGCCGGGACAAAGGGCGAGGAAGGAAGCGTTTTCACTGTCTTTGGCGTCAAGGGCGGGGTCGGGACGACGACGATCGCGGTCAATCTCGCAACGGGTCTCGCGCGCCTCGACAGCAAGCTTTTGGTCGCCCTCCTGGACATGAACCTCCTTTCGGGCGAAGTCCCCCTTTTCCTCAACGTGAAACCCGCCTTCAACTGGGCGGAGATTGCCCGAAACATCTCACGGCTGGACGCGAGTACCTGATGAGCCTCTTGCAACGTCACGCGAGCGGCGTCCACGTGCTCCCGTCGCCGGTCAGACCGGCGGGAGAGATCGGCGCGGCGCCCGAGATCGCGAAAGTGCTCAAGCTTATGCACTCGATGTTCGACTTTATCGTCGTCGACGGCGGCCAATCGTTGGGGAGCATATCTGAGTATCTTATGGGTATATCGGACAAAGTGCTTCTCGTTGCCGTACCGAGCCTCCCGGCCGTAATAAACCTCAAGAGACTGATCGAAGCCTTCAGCGATCTCGGTTGCCCGCGCAAAGACGTGGTCGCGGTGCTCAACCGGTACAACCAGAAATCGAGCGTCTCCCCGGCCGAGGTGCGGGAGATGATCAAGAGCGATATAGGGTGGAACATACCGAACGACTATAGGAACACCATGAGCGCCATCAACAGCGGCGAGCCGCTGACCGTGACGGCGCCGAATGCGGACGCGACAAAAAAAATCCTGGAGATGGCAGCGAGTCTTTCCGGCAGAAAGGACGGCGCGAACAAAGGGAAGCGGCCCTTTCTCGGACTCTTTTAGGAAGAGACTTTGCACGAGAGGAGGAAGATGTGAAACCACGCGAGACCGCACAGGTTCTTACCCAGACGAATGAGTATAACGAGATGAAGGTGAGGCTCCACGAGCGACTCCTCGACCTCCTCGACCTCTCCCTTATCGATTCTCTCGACAAAGCGACTCTTCAGCGGGAGATACGAAAGGCGGTCGAATACCTCTTCTCCCAGGGAGAGTTCACGTTCCCGTTGAACGCCCAGGAGAGAGAGCAGTTCTACCGGGAGGTACAGGACGAAGTGCTCGGCCTCGGTCCCATAGAGCCTTTTATGCAAGACCCGACGGTTACCGACGTGCTGGTGAACACCTACAAGCAGATTTACGTGGAGCGCGCCGGGAAGCTCCACCGCACGGGCGCCCGTTTCAAGGATGACGCCCACCTGAAGAAGATCATCGACCGCATCGTATCGGCGGTGGGGCGCAGGATCGACGAGTCCTGCCCGATGGTGGACGCCAGACTCGCCGACGGGTCGAGGGTGAACGCTATTGTGCCGCCTTTGGCCATAGACGGCCCGATCCTCTCGATCAGGCGCTTCTCGGCAGACCCCCTGGAGATGGAAGACCTTATTACCCTGGGAACTGTCAACGCGGAGATGGCCGAGTTCCTCAAAGGCATCGTGAAAGCAAAGCTCAACGTGCTGATTTCGGGCGGCACCGGGACGGGAAAGACGACGCTCCTCAACGTGCTGTCGCGCTTCATCCCGAACGACGAGCGCATCGTCACCATCGAGGATTCGGCCGAGCTTCAGCTCAAGCAGGAGCACGTGGTGCGCCTCGAGACGCGCCCTGCGAACATCGAGGGCGCCGGCGAGATCGCCCAGCGGGACCTCGTGAGGAACAGCCTTCGCATGCGCCCCGACAGGATCATCGTGGGGGAGGTGAGAGGCAGCGAAGTGCTCGATATGCTCCAGGCCATGAACACGGGCCATGACGGCTCGCTCACTACCGTCCATGCCAATTCGCCCAGAGACGCGCTTCTCAGGCTGGAGACCCTCATGGCCATGTCGGGCTTGAGCATCCCGAACGAGGCGGTACGGAAATACGTGAGCTCGGCCCTCGACGTGGTCATCCAGGTTGCCCGTATGGTGGACGGCAGCAGGAAGCTCGTCTCCTTGCAGGAGATCACCGGCATGGAGGAGAACACGATCACCATGCAGGAGATCTTCTCCTTCGAACAGACGGGCGTCGATGAGAACGGCAGGATTGAGGGCAGTTTTGGCATGCAGGACGTGATGCCCAAGTTTTTCGAGAAATTCAAGGTCCACGGCGTCGCCATTCCCTGCGATATGTCCGAGGTGACCCGTGCCAGTCTCGCCAGGCGCCGGAGAGGACGATGAATCTCTTCATAGCCGCTATAGTCTCTATCGCAATGCTCTGTATCGTTGAAGGGGCCTTTCTCGTTCTGGCGAGCAGATCGACCCCTGGGACGAGGCGCGTCAGGAAGCGGCTCGAGGAGCTCTCGAGCGCGAACGCCGCCGAGGTGTCCCTCCTCGGCCAATCGCGGCCCCTGAGCTCGGCGCCGTGGCTGAACAGGTTGCTCGGCCGATTCCCCCTGGCCAGGAGGATGGACGATTTTCTCCTTCAGGCAGGCGTCCCTTACCCGCTCGGGGTGTTTGCGCTCCTGTGCGCGGTGCTCGCCCTTGTCGGCTTGCTCCTTTTATCGCTGATTTTGCGGGGCGGACTGCTTTCCGTTCCTGGGCTGGCCCTGGGGCTTGCGCCAATTCCGTTTCTCCGCGTGATGAAGACGCGGCGAATAAGGAAATTCGAGTCCCAACTGCCCGATGCCCTCGACATGATGGCCCGCTCCCTCAGGTCGGGGCATGCGCTGACTACCGGGCTCGATTTGGCGGGACAGGAATTCCCCGAGCCCCTCGGCCCCGAATTCACCAAAACGGTCAGCCAGATAATGTTCGGCGTCGGCGTGGAACAGGCGCTCCGGAACCTGACGCACCGCATGGATTGCCCCGATCTCAAGTTCCTCGCCGTCTCCATCATCATCCAGCGGGAGAGCGGGGGCAACCTCGCGGAAATACTCGCGAACATCGCGAGCCTCATCCGCGAGCGGCACAAACTTAAGGGAAAGATCCGGGCCCTCTCCGCGGAGGGGAAGCTCTCGGCCATCATCCTGGTCGCCTTGCCATTCGTCGTCGCGGCGGCCCTGCTCGGGCTCAACCCGGCATACCTCGACACCCTCACGGGTGATTCATTGGGCCGGGCGCTCATCATCCTCGCGGTTGCGATGATGGGTGTCGGCATGGGGGTCATAAAGAAGACGATAGACATAAGAGTTTAGAAGCGACGCGAAACTCGAAAGTCGGATCGCGAATCGGTTATTGCGTCGTTAAGAAGACGTCAGGTATAGACGTTCAAAGGAGGAGATCGTGGTCTTTGCTACCGCCCTAGGCGCCTCTTTCGTGGTGATGGTCATTTCCTTTGTCGCGTATGTGTTCTTGCGTCAAAGGGAGCAGCAGGCGGTGCTTGCGGCAAAGGTAAGGGATTTTTCCGGGATAGCGGCAGCCGGCGCAGCGCAGGCGGGCGCCGGATCATCGTCGGCAGAGGCGCCGGGACTGCTCGCCCGCATCACGACCTGCCTCGGCAACCTCGTCAAGCCGCAAAAAAAGGAAGAGCTATTCCTCCTCCAGAAGAGGTTCCTGAGGGCAGGCCTCCGGTCCCGGTCCACCCTCGTCACCTTCTTTGGCGCCAAAGCCCTCTGCGCCTTCTGTCTGTTCGTTGCGTTCATGACCGCCATGGCGCTCTTCCGGCTGCACGTCGCCGTGCTTCACGCCATGGCGCTCGTGATCGGGCTTACCCTGGCCGGCTTCTACGCCCCGAATGTGTGGCTCTCTTTGAGAACCTCCCGGAGACAGGACGCGTTCTTGCGGAGCTTCCCTGATGCCCTGGACCTCCTCGTCGTCTGCGCGGAAGCCGGCATGGGGCTCGACGCGGCGCTGAAGAGAGTGGGGGACGAGATGCGGCTCAGCAGCAAAGTCCTGAGCGATGAATTCGGGCTCCTCAATCTGGAGATGCGGGCGGGCAAGGAGCGCCGGGAAGCGATGAAAAGCCTGGCGGACAGGATAGGCCTCGATGAGGTGAACAACTGGGTGACCCTGCTGATCCAGACCGACAGGTTCGGCACCGGCATTGCCCAGGCCCTCCGGGTGCACTCGGATTCGATGAGGACGAAGCGGTCGCTGCGGGTTGAAGAGGGGGCGGCCAAGCTCCCCGTGAAGCTGCTCTTCCCCACGATCATGTGCATCCTCCCCTCGCTCTTTCTCGTGATTATGGGGCCCGCTTTACTACGGGTCTGGAGAATATGGTCCGGTGCGTAGTGAATTGAAAAAGACCAATGGAGGCGCGATGAGACGAAGGATACTTACCTGCTTGATCGGCTGCGGTCCTCTTCTTTTCATTCTTTCCGCCTGCTCCTCGGCGGAGCGCATCGCCGGTTTTCTCGGCTTGAATCAGGCGAGCCAGAAACCTGCGACCGGGGTGGACTACGCAACCTTTGCTCGTGGGATGCGGCCGGTCCCGGGCAACCCCGACTCCCACCTTTGCCTGGCCCGCTATTATCAGGACAGGGGAAAGCATCGGGAGGCGCTCGCCGAGTTTGAGAAGACCCTCGCCATGGACCCGGGATGCGCGAAGGCGCTCGGCGCAATGGGCGTCTCGTACGATTATCTCAAAGAGTTCCAGCGCGCCTCCGAGTGCTACCGGGCCGCGCTGAGGATCGATCCGAACGCCGCCGGCGTCTATAACAATATGGGACAGTCGCTGCTCCTCCAGGGGAGCTACGTCTCTGCCGTCGAGGCCTTCAAAAGGGCAGCGGCCCTTGACGGCGCAAACCCCCGCATCCACAACAACCTCGGCAGGGCGCACGCCCTGGCGGGACGCTGCGACCTTGCCATAGCCGAGTTCGAGCAGGGCGGCAAGGGCATCTCGGCCGAAGCTGCCCTGTCCAGGGTGCTGCGCGAGGCCGAAGGGCAGCCTCCGTCAAAGGAGACGACGGCCGCGGCGGAGGAAGATGGAGCGAAGGGATTCGCTGCGCGCGTCGCGAGGCGCCTGCAGGAACGGTCTGGCGGCGAAGCGAGCCGGGAAACAAGCACGGCGGCCACAGCGCCGAAAACCGAAAACGTCGCTGCCATCTGCGTCGAGGTCTCAAACGGCAACGGGATCAACCACCTGGCGGAGAATGTGGGAGGCTACCTGAGAAAAAAGGGCTTCCGCGTGACCAGGGTAACCAACGCGGAGAAGTTCGATGTGGCCGGAACATGCATTTATTACGAGAAAAATCATGCCCAGGCCGCGAACCTGCTGGCCGGGCAGATTCCGGTCGTCAGCAAAATCAGGGCAGTCCCGGCCCTTGATGTGAGCCGGGTAAAGCTGAAGCTCGTCCTGGGCGCGGATATGGTTCGCTACAGGAAAGAATTCATCGGGGGAAGGAGCTGAAATGAGCAAAATAGAGAGTATCGCGGCAAGTCTCCTCGTACTCGTTTTGGTTGCGTGCCACGGCTGCGCCTCCGGGACAGGACCCGGGGCGATGTCGGGCGATTACAAGAAGATGCTCGTCCTGCAGCAGCAGAAGGCTTCGGCGCCTCCCGCGAAAGAGCAGCCTTTGCCGCCGGGGTACGAGGCAACCGCGGAAACCCATGAGCAGTTGGGAGACGACTGCCTGAGGCAGGGGAATGCCGTCGCCGCCTTCACCGAATACGAGCGAAGCCTCGAGAAAGACCCGCTCAGAACCACCGCGAGGTACAAGACCGGCATGCTTTTTCTCAGCCGAGGGATGGCTGAAGAGGCGCTCAAAGAGTTTGAGCAGATCCTTGCGAAGGACGCGCGGAATGCCTCCGCCTATTACGGCAGGGCACGGGTGCGTTTTTTTCAGGGAAAGCCGGAACTCGCGAAGGCCGACCTGAGGGAGGCCCTGAAGTTGCATGACAGACTCTGGCAGGCCCACACGCTCTTCGGGGTCATTTGCGACACCGAGCAGCATCACCCCGAGGCGGAGGAGGCGTATCTCAAGGCCCTGGCGATCCAGCCCGATTCCGCCACCGTTTACAACGACCTGGGGGTGTGTCGCTATCTCACGGGCAAATTCGATGAAGCGGCGCACGCCTTCCTCAAAGCCTTCAACATCGATCCGGAGAACCCTCGCATCTGCAACAATCTCGGGCTGGCCCTCTACAGGCTGGGAAATACCGAAGACGCCCTCGAAGCCTTTACCAGAGGCGGCAGTGAAGCGGCCGCATACAACAACATCGGGTACCTGCAGATGAAGGATAAGCGGTACGAGAACGCCTTCGCCGCGCTGCAAAGGGCCATAGCGGCCAACCCCTCGTACTATTCCAGGGCGCAGAAGAATATCGAGAAAGTGAGGGTCGTTCTTGCAGGCAACGAAAAACGGCCGGAGCTTGACGTCCGACGGCTGTCGGACGACCGGTAAAGGCTAAAGTAACGGCAGACAAGACGCCTTGCGTAGAAAGAGAGAAATTCGCGACGGGCGCTTTAGACGCCCATCCACAGGCAAGCAAGCGCCGAAGGGAGAATCTGCATGGTTGCATTGTCCCAACCGTGGGGCGAAAGGGCCTCGGAGACGGCGCACGCCGCCGCGATGAGGACAACCTTGCCCCAGGCGAAGGGCGGACAGGCCATCTGCGGGGAGATGGCGACGGCGAGGCGGATGGCGACGGCCGAGGCAATGAACACGGCAAGCGAGCCCTCAACGCTCCTGGTGGCGGGCACGGAACGCAGGGAAGGCGCCTTGTAGACATGCCTGCCGATCATCGTCCCCACGGGCTCGCCCACGGCGTCGCCTAAGCCCGTGGCGAGATAACCGGCGACGGCAAAGGGGCCGAAGAGCAGGTTGCTCGCCAGTCCGCCGACGAGGGTGGTGAAATAGGGGAGGAGAATGAAAAAGGCACGGTGAGGCGCATCTTTCTCCCGGGCCAGGGCTTCGAAGAGCATGTTCCCGCGCCCGCGCCATACCGCAAAGAAAACCACCAACGTGCAGACCGCCCCGAAGAGGCAGACGGCGCGGGTCCCGAGACGCCACTGGAGGACGGCGACGGCGCCGAAAATGAGAAAATGAAAGATCTTCCTGGTGTATCCCGTCCTGAGGCCTCTTCGTTTTAAGCTGCCGGCAAGCCACAAGCCCCCGAAGGACCACGCCAGCGCGATCGGCGTTCCATACGCGAGCTCCCGCATTGACGGGAGATTCTGGACGAAGAAGAAGAGGATTTTACCGGCCGGCCAGCTCATCACCACCAAACCCGGCAAACTATATTCCCGGGCAAGAACGGAGTCAAGAAGTTTGCGGAGGGGACGCAGAAGCACGCCCCTGGCTGATTAATCGACAAGTAACCGCCCTTAACAATCTCTTCATTGATTCTCCACACCTTTTCATCGGTTCTCCACAGTCTCGCAACACTGCCATGGTAAAACATCGCCTATCAAGTAAAACGTTGCAAGATGCCGGGGACCCGCCGGGCGGTCACGGTAAGGGCCATACGGAGGCGTGGGCGCCGGCATCGGGCAAAAGGGGGTGACGCAGCCGGAATCCTGGAAGGGCTGAGGACGCCGTGGTTTCTCCTTGCCCATGACTGCATGTCGCGGGGCCTTGCTCTCAAAAGAAGGGCCGTCGGGGCGCGCGGGCAGAGCAGAACCGTCGGCGAAGCGAACAGCACCGAGCCTGACCGACAAAGGAGCAGACCATGAGGCGTTTCCGTAATTTGAGAGGAAGGGAAATGAAGGAAAGGAAGTTGGCAGCGTTTTGGATGACGATGTTTTGCGTGCTTTTGATGGGCAGCGTCGCGTACGGCTTCAGTCAGGAAGATTTGAATACCCTGATTGCAACCGGCCAATGTCCGCATTGCGACTTGAGCGGCGCGAATCTCTCCGGGGTCGAGCTGAACGGCAAAGACTTGGAAGGGGCGAACCTCTCCGGGGCGAACCTCTCCGGGGCGAACCTCTCCGGGGCCGACGTGGACGGGGCGAACCTGAACGGGGCGAACCTGAACGGGGCGGTCCTCTCGGGGACAGACCTCTCCGGGGCGGACCTCTCCGGGGCGGACCTCTCGGGGGTGGACCCCTCCGGGACGAATTTTAACGGGGCGAAGCTGGATAACGCGTCCTGGATGAACGGCGATCCCTGTCAGCCCGGGTCGATGGACGCATGCGCGCAATAGCGAAAAACATCACCAACAAGGCACAGATTTTTGACAAAGAGGAGAACCTATGAATAAGACGCTGAAAAAAGCATTGACCGGCCTGTCCGTCGCGGCGATCTTTACCGTGTGCGGCGCAACGGGTCACGCCGCCGTACAGAAGACCCCGTACCTGATTTATCCGGGGAACAACGCGACAATGGAAGTGCTCTGGCAGGACACCGTCACCGAGACGAACAACGTGCTGAGCTGGGGCACGGACACGACGTACAGCATGGGGAGCGAGACGGACGCGGAGTACAACGCAAGCTCCCATCAGCACAAGTATACGATTACCGGGCTGCAGCCGAACACGACGTATTACTATCAGGTGGCTGCCGGCGCCACCGTTTACGGCGCCGGGTCTTTCATCACCGCGCCCAATGCCACTGACGCCTCGGTGAGGTTCCTCGGCATGGGCGATTCCCGGTCCAACCCGACCTACATGGACGCCCTCATGCAGGCGATGATGACCTTTTATAACGGAACCGACGCCAACGGCAAGAGCAGGAGCGATTATAGCCGCCTCTGCATTCACAACGGCGACTGGGTTTCGACCGACGGCGAAAGCTACTGGACGAACGAGTGGTTTACCCCCAACGCGAAGAACAGGACCGTGTTCACGGCGAGTACGCCTATCGACGGCGTCAAGGGCAACCATGACAATAACGGCGGGACCAGCACGAGCTTCCCGAAGTATTTCCCCTTCCCGTACCCGAATACGACCCCGGCCTTTAATCCCGCCAATCCCGTGGCGTACAGCAACCTGTACTGGTCCTACGATTACGGCCCCGTCCATTTCACCATGGTTGACGAGTACTCGAGTTTTGCTTCGGGCAGCCAGCAGTACAACTGGATCGTCGCAGACCTCCAGGCTGCCTCGGCCAACCCCAACATCAAGTGGAAGATCGTGATCTACCACGAGCCCGCCTATGGCACAGGCTCAGATGCCGACAACACCGCCGTAAGAGCGCTCGAGCCCATCTGGGCCGAGTATGGCGTTGACCTGATCTATTGCGGCCACAACCACAACTATGCCCGCGCGGGCGCCTATACCGCCGCTCAGGCGAACGGCGACCAGATTACGCTGGGCCTCCCGCACATCACGAGCGGCGGCGGCGGCGCACCCGTCTATCAACCTATTTGGACGAACGCTTCCTCTGGCGGCTTCCCGCACATCATCACCGCCTGGCCTGCTGTCGAGTTCATGAGCTTCGACGTGGAGGGGAAGACCCTCACCATGACCGCGTACCAGGTAAACAACGCGAGCTCGAGCACCTATCCCCAGACAACGTTGTCCTATACGCCCATTGAAACGCTCGTCCTCAACCACTTTTCCAATAACCTCTCCCCTCAGGTAACCGCGACCACGAGCGATTTCGTCTACAATCGCGCGACCGGGACCTACAACGGCAGCCTGACGATCAAAAATAACGGACCGGCCGTCTCCGGCAATATCGACGTTGTGCTCGACGGCATCCTCGACCTCGCGAAGATCACCCCGGTGACTACATCCATCAGCAACACGGCGCAACTGTACAACTATCATTATGCCTCTACGGCAACGGTAAACTCGATCATCGCCACGAACCCCGCCAATGGTTACTCAAGCCCGGCATCGGCCGCCCTCCTCACGACGGTCACGCTGAAGAACGCCACCGGCTCAAACAACGGCGAGCCGATGATCAGGGCAACGTCTGGTGGATTGGCTCAGAACGGCTCGGTGACGATTCCTCTCCAGTTCACCGTCAGCGCTCCGGCGAACAGCAGCAATCCGGCTTTTAGCAAAATCACCTTTAACCCCATAACGTACCAGGAATAGGAGGACTACGATGAAGTTTCTTAAACTCAAACTGCTCGTGCTTGCATTAGTCGTGTTCGCGGCGAGCTCGGCCTTCGCGACCTCGAGCGACACCTACAATGTGTATGTCAATACCAGCTCCCTGGCCGGGACCAGCGGCTATCTCTATCTTCAGTTCGATCCTGACGGCATGGTCGCCCCTCCGGCGGCGACGGCCGTCGTCGAGAATTTTGCAATTACCGGCGCCGGCTCGATGGGCGCCCAGGACAAGACCTACATTGTGAACGGCTCGGCGGTCTCCGGCGTGCTTCCCTCAACCGTGACGTTCGCAAACACCAACCCGGTCAACGACTACAACCAGGCCATCACCTTCGGCAGCTCCTTCTCTTTTACGCTCGTTCTCACCCAAACCGGCGCCCTCCAAACCGGCCCCGACTACAGTGGAAGCACCTTCTCGCTGGGCGTGTTCCAGGATGTAACCGGCTTGACCGCGCTCTACAACGCCTCCGGAGCTAATAACTCCGTTCCGGGGACCTTGTTTGCCATCAATTTGAACCCCGCCGATGGAACGGCAACAGCAGTTAACTACGACGCGGCACATACCACGGTTCCCGTCCCGGCCGCAGCATGGCTTCTCTGTTCAGGCCTCGTCGGGCTGTTTGGAATCCGCAGAAAGGCAAAGAACGCGTAACAATCTCGTAAAGTTCTCTAGTGCGGGGGCCTTCGGGCCCCCGCACTTTCTTTGAGCGCCTCTTTTTTAACAGCACCTTCATGCACCCTTAACATCAACGTGATACTGTGTTGCACGCTCGCAGGATGAAGGAGGACACTCCATGTCGCACATGACGAATATGCGGCCGCGGAAGGCCGCGACCGCCGCCGGACTCATCATCATTCCGTTGCTTGCCCTGATCTTCTTTGGGGGTCTATTCCTGCCGGCCCGCGGATTTGCGGCGGAAGACAGGCCGGAGGCGACGAAACTCATGCAGGACGCCCAAAATGCCTATCTCAAAGACGACTATGTCAAGGCCGTTGCCATCAATCTGGAAATTGCCGAAAAGCATCGGGGGAGCGAGGCGCGCCGGTATGCCGTGCAGATGCTGGGCAGGCTGTATGAAGAGAACGTTGTGGATCTCAAGAAAGCGATCGAGTGGGACCGGGAGTTCCTGGCGAGCTACGCGGACTATAGGCAGGTCCCCGTCTATCAGGAAAAACTTATCTCTCTCGAAAAGCTTATGAATCAGGAGCAAGCCTTCAAGACCTACCAGTCGATCCGGTTCGCCAATGAGGGCGATGAGGTCATGGTGAAGAAGTTCGAGGCCCTGCTGAAGGAGCACCCCGATTTTCTCCTGAAGGACAAGGTCGAGAGCGAGTTGGGCTATGCTTACGGCCGCATGGACGAGCGCAAGAAAAGCGCTCTCGCGTTTAAGGAGGCCGTAGTTTCCGAAGGCAAACAGCTTTCTGCGAGCAACCAGGCTGCCTATGAAACCGCGGACCGCTATTGGCAGATGAGGACAACGTGGGCGTGGGTCGCCTGGGCAATCATAGCGATCCTCTGGGCCGCGGTCCTGCTGGCGAAGCCCTGGAAACAGCTTACCTGGCCCTCGGTGAAAAGATTCCTGCTGTGGCCTGTTCTCTGGCTGGCGCTGGCCGCCGCGAGCGTGCCCTTCTTCTATTCCATGGATACCACGGGCTATCCGATCGTCATCTCTGCCGTTGCGGTCTACACGTTAATAGGGCTCAACCTGATAGTCCTGTTCTGGCTGCTCCTTCTGATCAAAGGGGAGTTTTGGCTGACCCGGAAGAAGGCGCTACGGTGGTGCAGCCCTGCTCTCGCGTTGCTGATGACAGTGGGGGTCTTCTATCTCTTCGTGGTCTATTACCCCGATGGGCCGTATATCGGGCAGGAGTGCGCCAACAAATTGCCCTATCTGAAAAGAGAGCTGGCGGAACGCCACACCAGGGAACCGGCGGCGGCACAAGACAAAGGAGCCGCAACGGCGTCTGTAACAAAGGTGAAGACCACGGAAGGAAGGTAAAGTAAATGAAAGGACGAATCCTGAAGATCAAGACCGGCTATAACCCAAACTCCTCAAGCATCGGCATCGACATGGTAGCCTTCCTCACCGCCGGCGCAGCGGCAACCGTTCTCTTTAACGTCGTTGCTGCAATCGTCAGCGCGGCGAAGGCGCAAAAGCAGGTGCAGCCTGAAGCGGCGAAAGAGCCCGTCAGAGCTCAGGCATAGGGAGAGTCAGGATGAGCATGAAGCACCGCTTGGAGTCATTTGGAGGAATCCTGGCCCTGGAAGATCCTCCGATGCTCGTGCACGTGGACAAGGATTTCATGCGCGGCCTGGGCTTCGAGCGGAGCCCCTTGTGGGACGATGAAGAAAGCCGCCTCCTCTCCGCGCCGCTGGAGGTCCATTTTTCGGTAACCAACGCCTGCTCCCTGCGCTGCCGGGACTGCTACATGGATTCGGGTGAGAAGGATGCCGGCGAGTTGACGAGCGATGCGTTCCGCAGGGCCGTCGACCTCCTCGCCGAGATGGGCGTCTTTCACCTCGCCATGGGCGGCGGAGAGGCCCTGGAGCGGCCCGACTTCTTCGAATTGGCTGCCTATGTGCGCTCCCGCGGCATTGTCCCGAACCTGACAACGAACGGGAGGCTCTTGACGGGAGAGACCGCTGCGAAGTGCACTATTTTCGGTCAGGTCAACGTCAGCGTCGACTGGAGCGATTGCAGCGAGGCCGCTGGTGAAGGGGCGGATGCGATCGCCGCGCGAGTGAGCGGGGTCGATCTTCTCCGGGAGGCAGGGGTCAACGTCGGCCTGAACTGCGTAGCGACCCGCCAAAACTTCGAGAACCTGGCCGGAGTGTTCGCTTACGCTGCCGTGCGGGGCCTCAGCGACGTGGAGTTCCTGCGGCTGAAGCCGTCGGGACGCGGAAAAGCAGAGTATTTCGAAAGACGCTTCACGCCTGCGCAAAACCGGGAATTTATTCCCACGATCAAACGTCTCTGTCAGGAGTACGCCATACCGGCCAAGATCGACTGCTCCTTCGTCCCTATGTTCTGCTGCCATAGGCCGGGCAAGACAACGATGGAGCAGTTTTCCGTTTACGGCTGCGAGGCGGGCAACGTCCTGCTGGGGGTCCGCTCCGACGGCAGGTTTGCCGGCTGCTCTTTCTTATCGGGCGAGGAGTCCGTGTTCGAGCTGCCCCGCTTGTGGCGCGCATCCGAGCACTTATCGGGCCTGCGCGCGTGGACTGCACGCGCCCCCGAGCCATGCCGGTCATGCGACTACCTCGACATCTGTAAAGGGGGGTGCAGGGCCGTGGCCGGGTTCGTTGCCGGCGACTTCGACGCCCCCGACCCGGAATGCCCCTTCGTGGAAGAGGGGAAAGAGGGTCGCCAGGCAAGGGACTAGAAAGAGGGATATTCGTATGCTGTTCAGAAGACTCTTTTTATTCGTCGTCGCAGTGTTGCTCCTCGCGATAACTCTCCCTGCTTCGGCTCACGACCTGCCAATGGGAAGCTCATGGTGGGCTTTCGGCAGTAACTCCATTGTGGGGTACATAGACTTCAAACCGAACTTATTCTCGGAGATAAAGGGGATAAAAGAAGGCCATTACGACCTTTATGCACTTTCCAGCGAGCAATTGCAGCAGATTGCAACGGACTTAATACAACCCTACATCGACAAAAAGCTTTCCATAACGGTCGACGGCAAGACGTACCCCATAAAGGTCAACAAGCTCGCCAAAAACGCCAACAACCTATTCACCATACGGTTGTCGGCAGATAACGTCAGCTTTGCCAAATCAGAAAATTCGGTAAAGATCGCCTACTCGCTGTTGAGCGACGAGACGGGCAACGAACATGTGAACCTCGCTTACGGCTATGTGACCGACGCCGCCGGAGACGCCCTGCAAAAGGTGTTTGACTACTCCCAGCCCGAGTTCCGGACCACTTTTGATTCCAGCAACCACGTGTGGGAGTTCTCCATCAAAGGTCCGGCAAATGTGGCTGCCGCAGAGCCTAAAACCGGGAGTCCGGTCGCAAGCGCCGGTTCAGAAGGCACAAAGAGCCCGGCGGCAAAGAAAAGCGCGGTACACGATAAACCGGCGCCCGTTCCAGTCCTGAAAGCCGTCCCGGAGCAGCAGGCCGCGGGGAGCAAGCCGGTTGTTTCGCCGACGCCTGCCCTGCCAACTCCCTCTCCCGGTCGGACGAGTCCTTCAATTCCACAGAGCGCAGTGAAAAGCTATGCCTGGGCTACCATATGCCAGTTCGTGCCCCTCGGCATCGAGCATATTTTGACCGGGTACGACCACATCGCCTTCCTGCTCGCGGTGATCGTCATCGGGTTGTCGGTCAAGGAAGTCCTGAAGGTCATCACGGCCTTCACCATAGCGCACAGCGTCACGCTGCTGCTGGCGGCCACGCAAGTTATCCAGTTGAACTCACGGTTCGTCGAATCGGTGATCGCTTTTTCGATCTGTTATGTCGCCATTGAAAATTTGTACAAGAAAAAAGTGCAGTACCGATGGCTTATTACCTTTGGGTTCGGGCTCATTCACGGGTTCGGCTTTGCAAGCGCCCTGCAGGAGCTGTTAGTCAATAAATCGAGCCTGCTCCTCTCGGTGGTCTCCTTCAACGCCGGGGTCGAAATGGGGCAACTATCGATCTTCTTCGTTTTGTTTCCGATTCTTTATGTGCTCAAGAAACAAACGCAATTCAGGATCGTCACGGTGAGCGCGTCGGCGGGCATCTTTCTCATAGCTTTCACCTGGCTTATGGAGAGGCTCTTCAATTTCAAGCTGTTGTGGTTTTAGCGGCCTTTCGTAATAATCTGTCTTCACATGTTATTCGTTCCTCCTTAACAGAGCTGCAACACGCATACGTTACTATTGCATACACATTCGGAAAGCCGGAATATCCGCAAGGACGGAACGGAAAGCCCAAGGGCCCGGGGCGCAGCGCGCCTGAGGCCCACGAGCGAGACGGCCGCCCTCGCCGATTTACTAAATTTCAGGAGGGCGACATGCTTCATCTTCGAAGGGAATCGAAAGGGGTTCCCGCAGTCGCAACAGCATCATCGTTAGGCTCTCTCCTCGCGCGGTTCGTTCGCTCCGGCGGAACAGGCATTCGCCTCTGCCGGATAGCGTGCCTGTCGGCGGCACTCGGATGCCTGCTGGCGAGCGCTCCCGTCCTGGCCCAAGACCCGGGGGAAAGCACGACCGGGCAAACGAGCGGCGCGGGCCGGACGCAAGCAGGCGTCGCCACTCTTCCCACGGTCGTTATTGAGGAAAAGGCCCTGGACGTCGCCCGCGCCGGGATTTCCCCCAGTCTTGGGGCGACGACCTATACGCTCGACAGCGAGCAAATCGATTCGCAATCACAGGGAGAGTTCGCCTCTTTCGACCAGACGTTCTATCGTTTTCCCGGCGTGGCGATGGATGAACTCGACAAGCGTCTCCACGTACGCGGAGAGGAAGCCAACCTTCAGTATCGCATCAACGGCCTGCTTCTTCCCGATGGGCTTTCCGGTTTCGGACAGGAGCTTTCAACGAAGTTCCTCAATTCCGTCTCGCTCATCACGGGCATCCTGCCGGCCTACTACGGCAACCGAACCGCAGCCGTCGTCGACATCCAGACGAAGACCGGCGACGAGATGAATAACTGCGGCACTGCGTCGATTTATGGCGGCAATTATTCAACGGTCACGCCGTCGCTTGAATACGGCGGCAGGAGCGGCCCATTCTCCGGCTATGGGCTCGTCGGCTATCTCCACGACAGCCTCGGCATGGCAAATCCGAACTCCAACTACCGGGCGATGCACGACGATACGGACCAATTCAAGGGATTCGCCAATGTGTCGTACCTGATCGACAGCACCAGCCGCCTCTCGCTTATCGCGAGCGGCGACTACGGCTCCTTTCAATTGCCGACGATGCGCGGCACGGTCCCGCAATTCACCTACGGGTCGATCAGCGCGTTCGACTCTTCCAAAGTGAACGAAAACCAGTACGAGCAGGCATATTACGAAATAGTGGGATATCAGAAAAGCTTCGGGGACGTCAATCTGCAATTGACCCAATCGACCCGCTACAGCGACGTCTCATTCTCGCCCGATCCGGTCGCCGACGTCATATTCAACGGAATCGCCTCGGCGACCGACCACGCGCTCACGTCCAACAATTTCCAGGCCGACCTGAGCGATCGCGTCAACGACCGGCACACGGTGCGGGCCGGCGCCTCTTTCAGTCTTCAGCAGGCGGAAGTGGATACGACGGATACGGTGCTCCCGGCCACGTTCCAAAACGGCGCGTGGGTCCAGACGCCGGGCGGGCTTCCCTACCGCATCGTCGACAATTATCAGAAAACGGCAGAGCTCTATGGCGTCTATCTGCAGGATGAATGGCACATCACGCCGAAGCTGACGGCCAACTATGGGTTGAGGGCTGATTTGTGGAACGCTTTCATTACCGAGTCTCAGCTCAGCCCGCGCCTGAATATCGTCTATAAGCCCGTAGAGCCCACGACTCTCCACGCGGGCTACGGCCGCTTTTTTACGCCCCCGCCCCTGGAGATGATCAATTCCGAAAACGTGGCGAAATTTAACAACACGACCAACGCGGTAGACCCTTCTTTGCAGGGAACCGCGGTCGACCCGGTCCGCAGCGAGCGATACACCTACATTGATGCCGGGGTGAATCAGGACATCACTCCCCATTTTCACGTCGGACTCGATGGGTACTACAAGGAAAAGCAGCGTACCCTCGACGAGGGGCAGTTCGGGCCGGCCATGATCTTTTCGCCGAATAACGCGGAAAGAGGCATCGTGAAAGGCGTCGAGATGACGGTTTCCTACGAGAAAGAAGGGTTCGCTCTCTGGGGCAACGTCGCCCGCAGCCGGGCTTTGGCGTTTGGCTTGATATCCGGCCAATGGCAGTTCAGTCCCGACGAAGTCGCCTATATGCAAAGCCACTGGTATCACCTCGATCACGACCAGGATTGGACGGCCTCGGGCGGAGGATCGTATAAGTGGCGCAATAGCTGGGGCGTTACCAAGGTGTACGCCGACGGGCTTTTCGGGAGCGGCCTCTATAGCGGCTTCGCAAACCAATACGAGCTCGGGTCGTATACCATTATCAACGTCGGCGCGACCCATGAGTTCCTGCTCAGCTCCGGAAAGAACCTGAGAGTGAGGCTCGACATTACCAATGTAGGAGATGTCTCGTACCAGCTCCGGACCGGTGAGGGGATAGGGGTCTTTGCGCCCCAGTATCTTCCGAGGCGAGCCATATACGCGGGACTCTCAAAAGACTTCTAAGAAAGCGTCTGGCTAGTATATTCGTTGTTCAACCCGAAGTTCTCAACCAGAGAAACTCGACAAACCAGATAAACGAAGTCCTCGCTTTACCTGCTCAGGCGGAAGGCAATCGGCGCCTGTACCCACTCGGCATTTATTGGGGCTCAGCGCCCCCTCCACGAACAAAGTCCGTGGAGTCTCCCCGCTCAGCCTCGCTCCGCTCGGGCTCTCGCTGGCTCAGCGCCTCTCACCTGCTCAGGCGGAAGGCAATCGGCACCTGTACCCACTCGTCGATCGCTGCATCCCCTCGACGGGCGGGTACGAAGCGCCAGATCTTCACCGCGTCGAGGGCCGCCTTGTCGAGGACGTCGTAGCCCGACGACTGGCCGACCTCGATCTGAAGCACCCTTCCCTCCCGGCTGACGAACACTTTCAGCATCACCTTCCCTTCCATCCCCATCTTTTTCGCGAAAGCGGGATAAGCGGGCTTCGGGTTGTTCAGGTACGCGGCGCCGAACCCGGGAAGACTTGTCTCTCCCCCGGCCGTATTCTCCGAAGGGGCGGGCCCGCGAGAGGCGAGGCGGGGCCCGAAAGGGCTGCCCGTGCCTCCCGGCGCGGAAGGGTTCGCGGCGGGCAGCGCCGGCCCGGTCCCTCCGTTTGATGCATCATCGGGAAGGGAGATGTCGCGGGCGGAGGTTGCAGGCTGCACGGACGGCGCCTGCGGCCGAGCGGCCTGGGGCGCGGGCGCTGGCCTTTGCGGTTCCTGCAGCGCCGGCCCGGTCTTCGTCTGCTCGCGCACCACGGGCGTTGGTTTTGCCCGCTTGGGAGGCGCGGGCGCCGGCTTCGACACTTCTTGCGCCACGGCTTCCTTTTCTTTCGGCGCCTCCATAAGGATTTGTGCGTCGAGCGGCGCGGCCTCCGGCGTCGCTGCCATTTGCCGCACGAGCTGTCCCAAACCGCAGAGAAGGGCGCACCATACGACAAGGGCGGTGAGTCCCACCGAGGGTAGGCGGCGCCAGGGGCTGTCGCATTGAGCGGACGCCCGGGAGAGGCAGCTATTCATGAGCGTGCACCGCGATCAAGAAATGCGCCGCCCCCGCGCGACGGGCTTGAATCATCGCCTGCGTGACGATGCCGTGCGGCGCGGCGCTGTCGGCGGCGACGATGACATTGCCGTTCGAAGACTTCATCATGGGCGCCAGCATTTGCGCCAGCGTATCGAGGGTCACGGGCGTGCTGTCGACAAAAAGCGCCTTCTCCCGCGTCACCGTCAGCGTCACGGGAGACTTTGCCTGGATTGGTGAAGCCTTGCCTTTTGGCAGATCGACCGGCAGGGAATGGAGGTTTTGCAGCGAAAGCGACGCGAGCATGAAGGTCGCCAGGAGGAAGAACATCACGTCGATCATGGGGATAATCTCTATCCTCCCCCGGCGGGACCTGCGGACCCTGGGCAGGTGCATTAGGCGCCCCCTCCCGCCTGGTCCATGCGGACGTGGTCGATAACGCGCCCACTGAGGCGGGCCGCTTCCATCTGATCCATCCGAATGCGGTCGATGAGGTTCGTGCCGAGGCGCTCCATCTCGTCTATGGTCCGCGATTGCAGGTGCGAGAAAAAGTTGTAGGCGAACAGGGCGATGAGGGCGATGATGAGACCCAGGGTGGTGGCGATCAGGGCTTGGGCAACGCCGCCGGTGATGCCCGTCGGATTGACGATGCCGCTTCCGCCGATCAGCTTGAAGGAGTCCATCATGCCGACGATGGTCCCTACCAGTCCGAGCAGCGGGGCGGCGGTCACGATGGTTTCCAGCACCCATAACCCCCTGTTCAGGGCCTGCTCTATCACCTGCGACTCGTTCCCGGCGCGCGACTCTATCCACCAGTGGGGATGGGCGCGGTTATCGAGGATGACGCGGAAAAAACGGCAGAAATAACTTCCCGGCGCAAGGGAAGCCATCTGCTCGTCCAACTCCTCCCAGGGGAAATGATAACCCTCGATCGCGGCGGAGAGCCCGGCCGGCGCCCTCCCATAGCGCCAGTAGACGAAGGCCTTGTCGATGATCACGGCAAGGGCGACAAACCCGAGGAGGGCCAGAGGGTAGACCATGGCGCCGCCGAATTCCAATGCCTTGAATGTCCCTAGAAGATCGTGCATATTGACGCTCCTTTGTGCGTTCCCTGAACAACGCTCCCTACAGATAATACGTAAAGCCGAGGCGGAAGCTGAGCGGCGCCACGGGATGGAAATGGACGTCGTTCACCCCCGCCGCCGGCTCGCCGGGCAGCCTCGACGCGTAATAGTACTCGATATTGCTCACCTTGCTGTTGAGAAGGTTGATTCCCTCCAGCGTGACGGCAAAATCCTTCCTCACTTTGTAGCCTACTTTGCCGTTCAGCAGGGTGGTCGACGGGGCCCGCACCGTGTTGTCGTCGACGAGGGGGTAGGGGCCCTGGTAGCGCAACTGGAGGCTGCCGAAAAAGGGTCCGAGGTTATTGACGGCCATGCTCAGCTCGCCGACCCCTTCGACCGCTCCCGGTATATGGAGCCCCGGCCCCCCGTTCGGGTCGGGACGGGTAAGACGGGCCTCCACGTCGGCGAAATCGAGGCCTATGGTGAGCCACGGCGTCGGGGCGTACGCATTGGTGAACTCGAAGCCGATGCGCCGGCTGGGCGGCCCCGGGTAGGTGGTTCCGGAGTCGCCGTCAAAGATCAGCTCCGAGCCGAATCTCAGCTCGTACAGCGTCAGCGAGCTTTGGAGACCGGGGATAAGAGAGGTGCGGGCGCCCACCTCGTACCCTTCGGTCCTGACCAGAGGCGTCACCTTCTCTGTGGGGAGGTTCGAGTCGGGACCAGAGCCGGGCGTCACGGCAATCGTCGTGCCGCGGGCGTCGTTGCTGTGAAAGCCCCCCCCCGCGTTGATGAAATACTCGGTCTTTTCCCAGGGACCGAATATCAGGCTCAGCTTGGGGTTCGTGATATGATCGTAGACAACCCCGGAGTTGGCGGGGTTGTCGCTATTCACGTCGAAGCGGTAAAAATCGGTTCGCACCCCTTCCACCGTACGGAACTTATCGAGCCATTTCACGCTGTTCTCAAAATAGGCGGCGCCGCTGGTCTCGAGGACATGGTCTGAGCGCACGATGGAAAGCAGATGGCGGTCCTCCGTCTGGTTCAGGCCCACGTCGATCACGTCGTTCTGCCCTTCCACCCCTACGGTGTTCGACGCCTGAAGCCCCCACAGGTCCATGAGCCACGTATGGGCGAGGTTGCCGGCCGCCGTGACGCGTTTGTCGGTCTGGTTGAATTGGTCTCCGTGGACGGGGTCGTTCAGAAAATAGGTGAAGTCGGAGAAAAGATCGAGCGTGCTGCCGATTACGTAAAGATTGGCCTTCGTCATGGAGTTTCCGGTTGCGCGCTGCCATGAGCCGGACAGGCTTGCCCGGGACGAGGCGACGCTGTCGGTGGGGTCGATGGCGCCCAAGCGTGAGATGAGCCCGCTCTCAACGGCCCGCTGCGGAATCTGGTTCGTCGCGTACCCCGCGCACGTGTAAGCCATGGCCGTGAGGTTGAAGCTGTCCTGCCCCTCTGCGAGGCTGTAGCGGAAGACGCTGTTGTACTTGTTGAAATCCTCGGAGACCTTCCATGGTCCGTCGTTATGCTCGTACTCGAGACCGTAGAGAAACGTCCCCAACCCCATCTTCGTTGAATCGGCGAGCAGTCCCTTGCGGTAGCCGTCCTGGCCTACCGTCGCGTTTGCAATGCCGCGGTCGAGGCTCGTCACGTAGTCGATGTTGACGGCGCCCACGGTGGAGAAGTCCCCCTCGTCGGCGTAATAGGGGCCTTTTTTGTATGCTATGTCGCTGACGAGCTCCGGTATGAGGAAATTGAGGTCCGCATACCCCTGGCCGTGGGCGTTGGTGCGCTGGTTGATGAGCATGCCGTTCACGGTGATCGCCAGATCGGTGCCATGGTCGAGGTTCACCCCCCTGAGAAAATACTGGTTCGCCTTCCCTTCTCCGCTGTGCTGGGTGACGACCAGACCGGGAACGTCCTCGAGGATCTCTCCCGGCTCGTACGAAACGGTTGCTTGCGCCTCCTGCCGGACGATGACGCCTTCACTCGCCGCTTCCGGAACGACGCCCGCGTTTTGCGCCGAATCGGCAACCTCGACCTCCGGAAGGGTCTGCACCTCCTCGGCTTGTACTGAAAATGCCTGGTTGAGCAGGCACCAGAATGCGACAAACACGGCAAACCAACGAACAATTTCCCACTGCCCCATTCGATTTCTTGCCTCCCTGCCGGGCGGGGCGCAAAAATGGCCATGAAAGACCAGCGCTTCCGGCTGTCCGGGCCTTCATGGCCACATCCTTCCCGTGTTCCTTCTACCGCCCTTCGGGGCTCTCGTGAGTAGCTTTATTAAAAAAGAGTACCATAAAGACCGTTGCAGTTCTATCAAGATTCCATGAATTCTGCGTTAACGGCGGCTGAAGTATTTATCTCTTTTTATCAACCTCTTCATCGTCCCGCAACATGCCCCTGATAACCTTAAGGCTGCCCATGGAAAACCGGCAGCACTTGAAGCAAAGGAGAACAAAATGGAAATTACCTATATCACGTGGGGCATGCTCGCCTGCTTTTTTGTCGGCATGCTGCTTGTCATGCGGGCGAAAGAGGGCAAAGCGACGCGCCGGCGCGAGTCGGTGATTGACCCCATGTTTCGTCGCCCTTCCACCTCGAAACAGAAGTAATGAGGCCGACGGACGCCCGCAGCCGTCGCGGAAGGTTTTCGATCCGTTAGTTTTCCGCGTGGCTGTGGGCGTCCGCTCTATGTTATACTGGTTTCACCCATGAGAACGGACATCGCCTCTCGCCTCAAACACATCGTTCTCATCATCATCGCTATTATCGCAGCCGGCGCCGTGGGCTACAAGCTCGTGGGCAATGAAGGAACCTCCTGGCTCGACGCCCTATACATGACGGCAATTACCATTACCACCGTCGGCTACCAAGATTACGTGGGCGCGGGGAGCAGCACGGCGGGAAAGATTTTCGGCATCGTCTACCTATTCTTGAGCGTGGGCATTATCTTCTATCTGTTCACGGCGCTCGCGGCGTACATGGTCGAGGGCGAGATGAGGAGGGTGTTCAGGAGGAGAAGCATGGAGAAACGCATCGAAAAGATGAGGGACCATTATATTGTCTGCGGCATCGGCATGGTGGGTCTCTACATCGTCCACGAGCTGTACGAGACGAAAAGACAGCAGATCGCCGTCGATTCCGATGCGGACCAGTTCGCCGTCCTCAAAGAGCGGAATATGGACGTACCCGTGCTCCTGGGGGATGCCACCGACAACGAGGTGCTCGAAAAGGCGATGGCGAAAGAAGCGAAGGGCCTGTTCGCCACGACCAACTCGGACAACGACAATATCGTTATCGCTCTGACGGCCAAGCAGTTGAACCCATCACTGCGCGTCATCTGCCGTTGCAACGACACGAAGAACATCGACAAGATAAAACGGGCGGGCGCGGACGCGGTAGTGGCGCTGAACTACATCGGGGGCTTGCGGATGGCCGCCGAGATGACAAGGCCCCACGCGACCCATTTCCTGGAGTCTATGTTTCGGGACAAGGAACAGGCCCTGAGGGTGGAGGAAGTCGTCGTGCCTCCCAACTCCCCTTACCTTGGCCGAAAGGTCGAAGACCTCGAACTATCGAGCATGGGGAACGTCCTGCTCCTCGCCGTGAGAAACGATCGGGGAGATTGGATCTACAACCCGCCCGCCGACCTGAAGCTCGACGAGCAGATGCACCTCATCGTGCTCGCCACGCCGGAAGAGCGGGTGCTCCTCCAGTCGGTCCTGCAACCCGAGGCTTGACAATGTTGCATGTTAAATGTCCAATGACATATACTTTCCCTATCCTTGTTTCCATTGCGGAAACAGGGTAAATTTATTGGGTTTTCATCACCGGGACGTATGTCCCGGTTCGGGTGGGCGTTGGCTTGGTCGGAATCGCGAGGTTTGGATGCCCCGTGAGGATCGTTGAGCGGAGCCGTACTGTATGTACGGCGTAGCCTCACGACCGGAGCAGGGCGCCAAAGATCGCGATTCCGACCAAGCCGGCGTCCGGACGACTATAAAGAGGAAGAACGATGAAAGTAGCGATATCTGGTAAAGGCGGCGTAGGCAAGACAACCCTTGCCGGCGTCATGGCCCGCATCCTCGCGGCCGCCGGCCACAAAGTCCTCGCCATCGATGCCGACCCCGACGCGAACCTCGCGTCAGCCGTCGGCATCCCTCAGGAGGAGCTGAAAAACCTGAAGCCCCTCGCGCAGATGCGGGATCTCATCGAAGAGCGGACGGGCGCGACAAAGGGCAGCTACGGCGCCTACTTTAAGCTGAACCCACAGGTAGAGGACCTTCCGGACCGTTTTTCCCTCAACCGGGACGGCGTCAAACTCATGCTCCTGGGGACGATCCCCCAGGGCGGCGGCGGCTGCTTCTGCCCGGAGAACGTCGTTTTGAAGAGCCTGCTCGCCCACGTTTTCATCGAGCGGGAGGAGTACCTGATCGTCGACATGGAAGCGGGCCTGGAGCACCTGGGAAGGGGCACCACGGCATATATGGACGCCCTCATCGTCGTGGTCGAGCCGGGCAGGCGCAGCTTCCAGACGGCCCGGCAGGTGAAGGAACTCGCCGCCGACCTCGGAATAAAGCGCGTCTATGTGGTGGTGAACAAAGCGGCGAATGAGGCGGACGTCGAGATGGTGCGCGAACACCTCCCCGAATTCCCGCTCCTCGGCGTGATGCGGTACAATGAGAAAGTGATCGAGGCAGACAAAATGGGCGTCTCGCCCTACGATATCGACCCGGCGATCCGGGCGGAGGTGGAGGAGATCATCGCGGCCTTCGAGAAAGCAGCGTAGATGAGGCGCATCCTCTCGTTTCTGAACCTTGTCTGCGCCACCTTATTCCTGTCGGGCGTCGCCTTCGCGATTTCCCCGTTCGACCCGGAAGGCGAACGGGTGCACCGGATTGCACGGCTTTGGGCGCGGAGCGTGCTTTGGGCGGCGGGGATCTCCGTCTCCGTCGGGGGCCGGGAGCATATTGCAAGCCCGCCTTATCTTTTCATGTCGAACCATCAGAGCGCCCTCGATATCTCGGTGCTCCTCGCTTGCTTGCCCCCCTTCAAGTTCGTGGCAAAACGCGAGCTGTTCCGCATACCCGTTTTTGGACGGGCCATCAAGAAGGCGGGCTATATCAGCATCGACAGGGAAAATCCCCGGGAAGCCCTGAAGGCCATCGAGGAAGCGGCAGCGAAGATGAAAGGCGGCGCCTCGGTGCTCATCTTTCCGGAAGGTACGAGAAGCGCGGACGGCAAGCTTCTCCCCTTCATGAAGGGCGCCTTCTCGCTGGCAAGCCGGGCAGGCGTCCCCGTCGCGCCCCTTGCCATTGTGGGGACCAACCGGCTCCAGCCGCCCGGCGCCAAGGTGGCCCTCAGGAAAGGAAACGTCGCCGTGCACGTCGGAAAACCTATACCCACAGAGGGAAAAGGTTTATCCTATAAGGCAATGCTCATGGACGAGGTTCGCGAAGCAATCGAGGAGTTGACGGAATGTCGGACCCGCTGAAGAAGGAGATCATCGGCGTCGCGCTGCTCGGTCTCTTTCTCTTTGTCTTCGTGAGCCTTCTCTCCTACAACCCCTTCGACCCGTCGATCAACAGCGCCGCCTCGGAAACGGTTGCGAACTTTTGCGGGAGGGCCGGCTCCTACACTGCGGACTTTCTCGTGCAGCTCTTCGGCTGGATGAGCTACGTCCTGGCCGGCTTCATCCTCTTCTTCTCCGTCTTCTTTCTGCGGAAGAGAACAGCCGGCCATCTGGACCTGCTCGCCTCCGGCTTCGCGCTCTTCTTTTTGTCCCTGTCGTCGCTGCTCCAGATTACGGCAGGGCGAACGCCGATGAAAGGCGTAGCGATCCCTTTCTCGGGCCTTACGGGCGAGTTGCTCGGGCGGGCGCTCCTCCACGTCTTCAGCTACTTCGGCGGCCTCCTGCTCTCCGCGGTTTTTTTTCTCATCTCCCTTTTTCTCATTGTTCAGGCGCCCCTCCTGTCGATTGCCGGCGCTCTCGCGGCGGGCCGCTTCTCTGGAAGACGGACCGCCGCGGCGCCGAAACCCGTGAGGGTGGTCGAGGAGAGAGAGGAGGAGCGGAAGGAGGAGAAGGAAAAAGAGCGGAAGGAAAAGAAGGTAGTGCAGGAGTCCTTCGAGTTTCTGAAGGAGATCGGTCCCTACCGGTTGCCCCCCGTCTCCCTGCTCGATCCTGTCGAAAAGAAAGAGGTCAAGGTCGATAGGGAGAGCGCCCAGGCGAATGCGCGGATCCTCGAAAAGAAGCTCAAGGACTACGGGATAGACGGCAAGGTCGTCGAGGTGAGGCCGGGGCCGGTGATCACCATGTTCGAATTCGAGCCGGCGCCGGGCGTCAAGGTGAGCCGGATCGCGAATCTGTCGGACGATCTGGCAATGGCTCTTTCGGCGGTCTCCGTCAGGATTATCGCCCCCATTCCGGGCAAGGCGGTGGTGGGCATAGAGATTCCCAACAAGATCCGGCAGACCGTCTTCCTGCGGGAGATCATCGAATCGGAAGCTTTTGCCGGCTCGAAGAACCTGCTCGCCCTTGCCCTGGGCAAGGGCATCGCGGGCGAGCCTTTTACGGCGGACCTGACGAAAATGCCTCACCTTCTCGTTGCGGGTTCCACCGGCTCCGGAAAGAGCGTCTCTCTCAACACCATGATATGCAGCATCCTCTTCAAGGCGGTCCCCATGAACGTCCGTTTCATGATGATCGACCTGAAGATGCTCGAGCTCTCTTTCTATGACGGCATACCCCACCTGTTGCTTCCCGTCATGACGAACGCCAAGAGCGCCAAGACGGCGCTGCGGTGGCTGATCGACGAGATGGAGCGCCGCTACCAGGTGATGGCCGAGAAAGGCGTGCGGAACATCGAGAAATATAACCAGAAGGCGGCGAAGGAAGAGGGGGAGAACCTCCCCTACATCGTGGTCGTCATCGACGAACTGGCGGACCTCATGATGGTCTCGTCGAAAGAAGTGGAAGAATACATCGCGAGGCTTGCCCAGATGGCGCGAGCCTCGGGCATACACCTGATCCTCGCGACCCAGCGGCCGTCCGTCGACGTTCTCACGGGCATCATCAAGGCAAATTTCCCGGCCCGCGTCTCTTTCCAGGTAACCTCCAAAGTGGATTCCCGCACCATTCTCGACATGAACGGCGCGGAGAGCCTCCTCGGCGCCGGCGACATGCTCTTCATGAGCCCCGGTCTCAGCAGGATCCAGCGCATTCACGGACCTTTCGTCTCTGAAGGGGAGATCAAGAGGATCGTCGAGTTCCTGAAGAACCAGGGCGCTCCCGAGTACAACGAGCAGATACTGGAAGAGCGGGAAGAGGCGGACAGCGGCGAGGAGATGAACGACGAAAAGTACGAGGAGGCCGTCAACTTCGTCACCGAGAAGGGCGAGGCTTCCATCAGCATGATACAGCGGCGTTTCCGGATAGGGTATAACCGTTCCGCGAGAATGGTGGAGCGGATGGAGCGGGAGGGTCTGGTCGGTCCTTCCACGGGGATCAAACCGAGGGAAGTGCTGAGGAGAAAGGAGTAAGGATGGACGAGGGACAAGTGCAGGAGAGCCGACGGACGTGGGACGACCGTCCCTTCGGGACTACGACGAGGGACGAGAAAAACAGCCGTTGTTTCATCCCAGCGAGCAACGCGAGCGGTCGTCCATCGTCCATCGTCCATTGGCCGCTCGCGCTGACCTTCGCGATCCTCATGCTGATGGGGATCGCGGTCCAGGCCCGGCCGGAAACGCTCGGCGCCCTGGAAAAAACGTATGGGCAAATCGCCTCCGTCGAGGCCCACTTCCATCAGACTATCCTTATCAAGGCGCTGAAAAGGGAGCGCGAGATGGAAGGCGACTTTTACTACAAGCGGTCGAAGGGCTTCCTCTGGAAATATACGGCCCCGAAGGAGAAGGTCTTTCTCTACGACGGCGCTTCCCTATGGCAGGCAGATGAAGGCGCGCCTTTTGTCACGAGGCAAAGGATCGACTCACGAGCCATGGAAGGCAATTTCCTCGACCTCGTTGACGACGTGACGCGCCTCGACAGACTCTTTACCCTTGTCCGTACGACAAAGCAGGGAGAGATGGACGTCCTCGAGCTGGCGCCAAAGAAGGAGGGGACGTTGCAGGCAGCCCGAATCTGGGTGGACAGCCGGAACCTCATCGCCAAGGTGGAGATCGACGAGATCACGGGGAACGTCAACGTGATCGATTTCTCCAAGGTAGCCGTGAACAAGAGCCTGCCCGACAGTCTCTTCGTTTTCAGGCCGGGCAACAGAGAAATAAGAGAATCAGGCGCCGAACCGGCGCCGGAGGAACGATAGGTTCGATCCGTCCGATCGGACCTATCGTACCGATGAAATAATGCTGCACAAAGATCAGGCCATCATCCTTTCATCCATGGTATTCGGCGAATCGGACAAGATCGTCCGTTTTCTGACCCTCGGTTCGGGAAAGATCGCCGGCATCGCCAAGGGGGGTAAGAAGAGCCAGAAGCGGTTCATGAATACCCTGGAGCTTTTCAATCACGTGAACATCGAGTATTTCGAAAAGTCGGGCGCCGGGTTGGTGCGCATCGACAACGCCGACCTGAGGGAAAGCAACAGCGGCATCGAGTCGAGCTTGAGAAGTATGTGCATCGCGAGCTTCTTTGCGGAGTTCGTCGACAGGCTTACCAGGGAGAAGGCGCCTCATCCCGACCTCTTCGAGGTCCTCAGAGAGGCGCTTTACAGGGTCAAAGGTGTTGCGCTCACCTATTTCGATATACTATATTATGAGCTGCAAATGCTTGACCGCCTGGGCTACATGCCTAATTTTGCAACGTGCGTGCAATGCGGCAAGGATGTGGGCGGGCCGGGGGCCGTCTCCTTTTCTCACGAGAGAGGGGGCGCGGTCTGCGGCGGGTGCGCTTCGTCGGTCCCCCACAGGAGATACCCCGAGGGCCTTCTTTCCAGACTCGCCGATCCTGTTGCCCTGAGCGGCGCCAACGCTGCCTATGGGCGCCCTGCCCGCGAGCTGATGGAGGCTTTTATTCATTTTCACCTCAATGTGGAGTTCAAGTCGTACAGATTGCTCAAGAGCGTCATAGGATAGGCGAATGTATTTTCAAGATTTGATTATGGAGCTGCAAAAGTTCTGGGCGAGCCGGGGTTGTGTGATACGGCAGCCCTACGACCTGGAAGTCGGGGCCGGCACCTTCCACCCGGCAACGTTCCTCAAAGTGCTCGGGCCGGATGCCTGGAACACCGCCTACGTGCAACCGTCGCGGAGACCGACGGACGGCCGCTACGGCGAGAACCCGAACAGGCTTCAGCACTACTTCCAGTTCCAGGTCATCATGAAGCCCTCGCCCCTCGATATCCAGGATATCTACCTGTCGAGTCTGGTGAGCCTCGGCATCGACCCCGCTTATCATGACATACGCTTCGTGGAAGACGACTGGGAATCGCCCACTCTCGGGGCGTGGGGCCTCGGCTGGGAGGTCTGGCTCGACGGCATGGAGATCACCCAGTTTACCTATTTCCAGCAGGTGGGCGGCATCAACCTTTCTCCCATCAGCGTCGAGATTACCTACGGCATCGAGCGGCTTGCCATGTATCTGCAGGACGTGGATAACGTCTACCACATCAAATGGAACGACTCGGTCCTCTATGGGGACATTTACCTGGAACCGGAACGGGAATACTCGACCTATAACTTCGAGGAAGCGGACTCAGGCATGCTGCGACGGCTCTTCGACAGCTTCGAGACAGAAGGGGAGAAGCTGATCAAGGGAAGAGAGCTTGTTTTTCCCGCCTACGATTTTTGCCTGAAGTGCTCCCACGTTTTCAACATCCTCGATGCGAGGGGGGCCTTGAGCGTGACCGAGCGGACGAACTACATCGCCCGGGTGAGGAACCTCGCCAAACAATCGGCGGAACTGTACGTGAAAAAGCAAACCCAACAGGCTCTTCCCGCTGAGCAAGGAGGGGCCTTATGAAACCGTTTCTGTTTGAGATAGGCTGCGAGGAGCTGCCGGCCCGCTTCATCAGACCCGCAGAAGAGGGCCTGGCGAAGGCGTTGAAAGAAGGTTTTGCCGGCCTGCGCATCGGCTTCGGCGCAACGCGGGTCTACGGCACGCCCCGTCGCCTCGCGGCGCTCATCGAGGACGTGGAGGAGAAGCAGCGGGAGAGCGTGACGGTAAAATTCGGCCCACCCGCAGACCGGGCCTTTGACAAGGAAGGCAAACCCCTGCCCGCAGCCCTGGGCTTCGCCAAATCGCAGGGCGTCGAGGTGTCGGAGCTGAAAGTCCGGAAGAAAGAAGCCGCCGAGCTCCTCTGCGTGGAGAAGGTGGAAAAGGGAAGTCCTACCGTGAAAGTCCTCGCCGGTTTCCTCCCCGACGTCCTGGCCCGTATCCCTTTTCAGAAAAAGATGCGCTGGGGGGCGGGGACCTTTGAATTCGCCCGGCCCATCCACTGGATCGTGGCGC
Organism: uncultured delta proteobacterium; assembly: GCA_963816715.1. Lineage (GTDB taxonomy): Bacteria > Desulfobacterota > Syntrophorhabdia > Syntrophorhabdales > WCHB1-27 > BOG-1155. The sequence goes on along the minus strand of CAWFMJ010000026.1, from coordinate 761,165 downwards.
TTTTAGGCGACGAGGTGATCCATTTTGAGGCAGCAGGGGTGTCGAGCGGGAACGCATCGATGGGACATCGCTTTCTCTCTCCGGGCGCTGCGCCCATTGCGGACGCCTCCCGCTACGTCGATGAGATGAGGGAGCGTCGCGTCATCGTCGACGATGGAGAACGAATGAACGCGATGAAGGCGGCGATCGACGCCATCGAGGCAAAGACGGGCGCAAAGGCTGTGGCGGACCCCGACCTTCTGGAGGAGATCCGTTATATCACCGAATGCCCCCACGGCCTCGTGGGCGCCTATGACGCAGACTACCTTGAACTGCCCCGCGCCGCCCTCGTGAACGTGATGAAGGGCCATCAGCGCTACATCCCTCTCGAGAATGAGGACGGCTCTCTCGTTCCCCGGTTCATCGTCTTCGCCAACACCATTCCCGCCGACCCTGCCCAGGTGATAAGGGGGAATGAAAAGGTGCTCAGGGCGCGCCTCGCCGACGCCCGGTTCTTTTTTGACGAGGACAAGAAGACAAAGCTCGACGACCTGTACGAAAAGCTCGAAGCCGTGAAATTCCACAAACGGCTAGGCAGCCTGAAGGAGAAGGCGGAGCGGACAGGCATCCTTGCCGCCTGGCTGGCGCCCGTCGTCGGAGCGACCGACCAGGCGAAAATCGCGAGGGCTTCCAGGTTGATCAAGGCCGATCTTCTCACCCACATGGTGGGGGAGTTCCCCGAGCTTCAGGGGACCATGGGCAGGATCTACGCGCTGTACCAGGGCGAGGAACAAGACGTGGCAAGGTCGATCGAGGAGCACTACTTTCCGTCAGGCACGGACGGAAAGCTGCCGGAGAGCGCCCTTGGCGCCGTGATGGCCCTCGCCGACAAAATGGACTCGCTCATTGCCTTCTTTTCCGTCGGCATCACGCCTACGGGGAATCTCGACCCCTTTGCCCTGAGGCGGCAGGCCCTTGGCTTCATCAAGATCGTGATCGACAAGGGCTGCCGCGTGGTGTTGCCGCAGCTCATGGAGAAGGGATTTGAGGCGCTTCGCGCCGTAGAAGGGAAAGTTCCCCTCGATACGCTCAAGGAAACCCTTTCGGAGTTCATTGCCGCCCGGTTCAAGTTCCTCATGATCGAGGAAGGGCACAACCAGGAATTCGTCAACGCCGTCATGCCGGCGGTCGCCGTTGACGTGTACGACGGCTACGCGAGGCTCCGAGCCCTGGAAGCGGGAGCGCCTATCGAAGATTTCCGGCGGCTCATGGTGGGCTTCAAACGCGTCTACAATATCACGAAAGCCTTGCAGGACGTTCCGTCCCCGGACCCTTCCCTGATGGACCAGCAAGAGGAGAAGGCGCTCTACGACCTGTACGAAGCAAAGAAAGACGACTTCCGCAACCTCATGGGGCTCAGGCGTTACCCCGAGGCCATAAGCGTGCTGGTCGGCTTCAAGGAGACGGTGGACAACTATTTTGACAAAGTGTTCGTTATGGTGGAGGACGAGGCCCTTCGCGACAACCGCCTCAACCTCCTCGCAAAGATCAAGGAGATGTTTCTGGAGTATGGTGATTTTTCGAAAATTCGCGTGGAAGAGCTTTCGTAAACGTCACACATCGGAGTTTTTTGTTTTTTTCCATGACGGGGGAGGCCAGGGCGCGAAACAGGTCGCGCCCTCGGCGGCGGGGACACATAATTCTTACTATTTGACAGGAGGAACTGAATGGCTAAGTACGTCTATTTTTTCGGAGGAAAGAAGGCTGAGGGAGGGGAGCAGTTGAGGAACCTCCTCGGAGGGAAAGGCGCGGGTCTTGCCGAAATGGTCAACCTCGGCATACCCGTGCCGCCGGGCTTTACCATTACCACGGAAGTCTGCACGCTTTTTTATCAGCAAGGGATGAAGCTCCCCGAAGGCTTGCGGGAAGAAGTCCTCGAGAACCTAAAAAGCGTGGAAGAGCTGATGGCCATGCGCTTCGGCGACCCGAAAAACCCGCTCCTTCTTTCTATCAGGTCGGGGGCGCGGGCCAGCATGCCGGGCATGATGGACACGGTCCTCAATCTCGGTCTCAACGCGGAGACAGTGAAGGGCCTCGCGGAGCTGACGGGGAATGAGTGGTTCGCCTGGGACTGCTACCGCCGCTTCGTTGCCATGTACGGCGACGTGGTGCTCGGCCTGAAGCCCGAGAGCAAGGAGGAGGAAGACCCCTTCGAGCACGCCATCGACGAAAAGAAGAAAGCCAGGGGCATCAAGCTCGACACGGAGTTTGCCGTTGACGATCTGAAGGACCTGGTGAAGACATTTAAATCGCTTATCAAGGAGAAACTGAACGTCGACTTCCCCGAGGATCCCCTCGAACAATTGTGGGGCGCCATCGGGGCGGTCTTCCAGTCCTGGAACAACGCGAGGGCCGAAACGTACCGGAGGCTCAACAACATACCCGCCTCCTGGGGCACCGCGGTCAACGTCCAGTGCATGGTCTTCGGCAACATCGGGCAGGACTCCGGCACGGGCGTCGCCTTCACGAGAAACCCCTCGACGGGGGAGAACGTCTTCTACGGCGAGTACCTGCTGAATGCACAGGGCGAGGACGTGGTGGCGGGGACAAGGACGCCCCTGCCCATCAACAAGGCGCAAAAGAGAGACTCCTCCATGCCGTCTCTCGAGGAAGAGATGCCGCAGGTGTACCAGCAGCTTTTGGAAATCCGCGCTACCTTGGAGCGCCGCTTTAAGGACATGCAGGACGTCGAATTCACCATCCAGCGCGGAAAGCTCTGGATGCTCCAGACCAGGACGGGCAAGCGGACCTCCTTTGCGGAGTTCAAGGCCGCCATCGACATGGTCAAAGAGGGTCTGATCGACAAGGAAGAGGCACTGATGCGGGTGAGCCCGGACGGGCTCAACCAGATCCTCCGGCCCATTTTCGACCCCAAAGAGATCAGCAAGGCCGTCAAGGTGGCCAAGGGCCTGAACGCGGGGCCGGGCGCGGCGACGGGCAAGGTGGTCTACAACGCGGAAGATGCGGAAAGCTGGGCGGCCAGGGGAGAGAAAGTGATCCTCGTGAGGGCTGAGACGTCGCCTGAGGACATCCGGGGCATGAACGCGGCCCAGGGCATCCTCACGTCGCGCGGCGGCATGACGAGCCATGCGGCCCTCGTGGCGCGGCAGATGGGCAAGGTCTGCGTCGCGGGCTGCGGCGAGCTCGACATCAACTACCGGACAAAAACGATCAAGATAAAGGGCATGACGATCAAAGAAGGCGACTACATCTCCATAAACGGGAGCACCGGCGAAGTCTTTGCGGGAGAGGTGAAGACCATGCCGTCCGAAGTACTGCGCGTTCTCGTCGACAAGACCTTGAAACCCGAGGAATCGAAGGTCTACCAGGACTTCGAGTCCCTTATGAAGTGGGCTGACGAGGCGCGGCGTCTCGGCGTGAGGACCAACGCGGACCAGCCCGACCAGGCAGCCGTCGCCATCGCCTTTGGCGCTGAAGGCATCGGCCTGTGCCGCACCGAGCACATGTTCTTCGAGGGAACGCGCATCGATTCGATCAGGGAGATGATCGTGGCCGAGGACCTGGAAGGCCGCAAGAAGGCCCTCGCCAAGCTCCTTCCCATGCAAAAGGGTGATTTTGCGGGGCTTTTCAAGGTGATGAACGGCCTGCCGGCGACCATCAGGACCCTCGATCCGCCCCTCCACGAATTCCTGCCGCACGGCGAAAAGGAATTGAAAGATTTGGCCGCGAAGATGGGCATAACCTACGAGGCGCTCGCGGCCAAGGTGGCGAGCCTCGCGGAGGCGAACCCCATGCTCGGGTTGCGCGGTTGCAGGCTGGGCATCCTCTATCCGGAGATCACCGAGATGCAGGCGCGTGCGGTCTTCGAAGCTGCGTGCGACGTGAAGAAATCGGGAATCGACGTAAAGCCGGAGATCATGATACCCCTCGTGGGGAACGTCAACGAGCTGAAGCTCCAGAAAGACGTGGTCGACCGGGTGGCTCACGAAGTCTTTGCCTCGGCCGGCATGACCGTCGACTATAAAGTAGGCACCATGATCGAGATACCCCGGGCCGCTCTCACGGCCGAGGAAATCGCCACCGTGGCGGAGTTCTTCTCCTTCGGCACCAACGACCTGACCCAGACCACGCTCGGCATGAGCAGGGACGACGCGGGCAAATTCCTGCGCCTCTATGTGGATCAGGACGTGCTCGAATACGACCCCTTCCAGCGTCTCGACGAAAATGGCGTGGGAAGGCTCATGAGAACCGGCGTAGAGCTGGGCAGGAAAGCGAGGCCGGACCTTAAGATAGGCATCTGCGGCGAACACGGCGGCGAGCCGCACTCGGTCAAATTCTGCCACAAGCTCGGCCTCAACTACGTGAGCTGTTCGCCGTACCGGGTGACCGTTGCCCGCCTTGCCGCAGCCCAGGCGGCAATAGAAGAGAAGAGGGGGAAGAAAGAGGCGGACTAATAAAGACCGATGGAAGATGGAGGACCGCTTCGCTGGGACGAAAAAGTTTTGGCGTCCATCGCTCAAGTCCCGAAGGGACGGTCGTCCATCTTCCGTCGCGATGGTAGGGTCGGATGAAGCTCCTGCTCCATATCTGTTGCGCCCCGTGCACCATTTACCCGTTGAGGGTGCTGCGCGACGAGGGGCATGAGCCGACGGGCTATTTCTTCAACCCGAACATCCACCCCTATACGGAATTTGAAAAACGGCGGGAGGCTCTCCTGACATACAGCAGGGTGAGCCTCCTGCCTTTAATTATCGACGAGACGTACGACCTGCGGTCCTTTCTCGCGGCTGCCCTGGAGGCAGGCGAGAACAGGTGCGCGGCCTGTTACCGCATACGCCTTGACGCGGCATTCCGCAAGGCAGTCGAAGAACAGGCCGAGGCGGTGACGACGACCCTGCTCTACAGCATCCACCAGAAGCACGAAATCATTGCGGCCGTTGCAGAAGAGCTTTCCGGCCGCTACAGGATGCCTTTTCTTTACAAGGATTTTCGCATCGGGTGGAAGGAGGGGCAGACGGAGTCGCGCAAGCTCGGCATTTATCGCCAAAACTACTGCGGCTGCATATTCAGCGAGTATGAGCGGTTTGCGGCGCCCCAAAAGAGAAGCGGGAAACGATGACGGCCGGCCTGGGCAAGATGCTCATCCTTCTGGGCGTTGTCGTCATCCTGATCGGTTTGGGACTGCTTTTTACCGACAAAATACCCTGGCTCGGCCGGCTGCCGGGAGACATCTCTATCAAGAGAGAGAACTTTTCCTTCTATTTTCCCCTGGGGACGTGCATCCTGATCAGCATCGTCGTGAGCCTCATCTTTTGGCTCTTCCGCCGCTGACGCTTAAGCGGCCGGTCGGCGATTTTTCCGTCATTCCGGCTTTCTCCGGGCGGACGCCGGAATGACGGAAGAAGGTGAATGCACGGCTGATCAAACGGGAATGAATTATGTGGAACGCTCTATGTGGTCGCCCTTTTCGGAAATCGAAGAAAGAAGGCGGTTGAAGAGGCTAATGCAATAAGAGTGTGAGGACCCAATGGCGATGATGAGAGCAATTCAGGTAAGTGCGCGGGGCGGCGATTTTGAGCTGGTGAACCGGAAAATTCCCGAGCCGAAAGCGGGCGAAATCCTGATGAAGGTTCAGGCGTGCGGCGTTTGCCATGGAGAAGCGGCCATAAAGGAAGGTCATTTCCCCGGCGTGACGTATCCGAGAATACCGGGGCACGAAGTCATGGGGGTGATCGACGGGCTGGGGCCGGGCGTCGATGACTGGCGGATCGGGCAGCGGGTGGGCGTGGGCTGGCATGGCGGTCATTGCTTCACGTGTCCTGCCTGCCGCCGGGGCGACTTTTGGGCCTGTCAGAATTCCGTCGTCACGGGTCTCACCGTCGACGGCGGCTACGCCGAGTATATGATCGCCCGCACCGAAGCCCTCGTGTCTGTCCCTGAAGAGCTTGACGCTTGCGTTGGGGCGCCGCTGCTCTGCGCGGGCCGCACGGTCTTCGGCGCCCTGAAGTACAGCGGCGCGCGGGGAGGCGACCTGGTGGCCGTGCAAGGCATCGGCGGGCTGGGGCATCTGGCGCTGCAATTTGCCCATAAGCTCGGCTTCAGGACCGTAGCCATATCTCGGGGAATCGACAAGAAAGAGCTGTCCCTCAAGCTGGGGGCCCACGCCTATCTCGATGCCTCGGCAGTTAATGCGGCCGGAGAGCTTTCGAAAATGGGCGGCGCTCAGATCATCCTTTGCACGGCCCCTAACAGTCAGGCCATTGCGGGTCTCGTCGGGGGGCTCGGCAGGGGCGGCCGAATTGTCATGGTGTCGGGGCAGCAGGAAACAATGCAGCTTCAGCCGTCGCTCTTGTTGCAGGCCGGCCGTTCAATCGGAGGATGGGTCGGCGGCAGCACCGAAGAGGCCGTTGATTTCAGCCTACTGGCCCACGTCGCGCCGACGGTGGAAATCTTTCCCCTCGAACAAGCGGCGGTTGCCTTCGAAAAGATGCTGACGGCGAAGGTGCGCTTCAGGGCGGTGCTGAAAATAGAGCTAGGCAGTTCTGAGGGGGGTGGCTCCATGGGCTTTGCTCATGGAGGGGGCGCTGAGCCCCAATCTAGATTCGCGACATTACGAAAAGGGGGCGCATATGGAGGAGCTTCTGAAGCTCATTCAGACCAGACAGTCGGATCGGGCGCTGTTCGATCCCGGGCGGTCGATTCCCAGGGAAGATCTGGAGAAAATCCTGGAGGCGGCGCGCTGGTCGCCGACAGCGCACAACATGCAGAACTTCGAGATCGTCGTCGTCGACGACAAGAAGCTCCTCGCTGCAATAAGCGAGTTCAAATTGGCTCCAAACCTGACCTTTATCAGGGAGAATTATGGGCAGCTCTCCTTTTCTGAGGACGAGCTGCGCCAAAAGAAAGTGGGCATCCTGGGCTCCCGATTTCCGAAATCCTGGCTGACTCCCGACCCGAAGTTGGAAGACATCGAGAAGGGGGACCGGATTTCGTACATGGCGGAACAGATCTCGTCGAGCTCGGCGTTGCTTTTCGTGCTCTACGACCCGTCTTGCCGGGCGCCGGCTTCGGAACACGATTTCCTCGGCGCCATGAGTCTCGGCTGCGCCATGGAGAACATGTGGCTCATGGCTCATGCTCTCGGCATTGGGGTACACATCGTTAGCTCTTTGTCAGAGAAGGGCGTCGAAAAAAGCATCATGCAGATGCTTAACGCTCCCGACAATCTCGTGATCGGAATAACCCTGCGCCTGGGCTATCCCGTCGGGCCTGCCCACTATGTCCGGGTGCGCCGCGATGTGAAGGACTTCGTCCATCACAACAGGTTCGGAGCTAAGGGGCTGGACTAGCGGGCTGCTTCTTCACCGATGCTTTCCCTCCGTCCCAACCTTGTCTTCGTTGACGTACACAAAACAGTGTGTTACACATATTTGTGTGGGAGGACTCACCATGGAAAAACAGAACGTGACGTTGTCGCTTCCTAAATCTCTTCTGAAAAGGGCGAAATTGCTCGCAGTTCACCAAGAGACGTCCTTCAACGAGCTGGTGCGCCAATGTCTGGAACAGTGTGTCGAGGCTGCGTCCGAATACGAAAAGGCGCGCGAGCGACAGCTCAGAATGCTCGATGCGGGCTTCAATCTGGGCACAAACGGCAGCGTCTCCGTTGCGAGAGATGAGATTCATGAGCGGAGATAGAACGTTTGTCGATACGAACATCTTCGTTTATGCATTCGACAGGTCTGCGGGGTTGAAACGACAGAAGGCCCGAAAGATTCTGGCCGACCTCTGGAATTCCCCGGCTCGGCGTGGTCAGCACCCAGGTGATTCAGGAATTCTTTGTGACCGTGACGCGCAAGCTCCCCGAACCCATGACGTCGGAGGCAGCCGCCGACATCGTCTCCGATCTATTGCAGTGGAACTACGTGGTGATTGAAGGGCCCACGATCATGGAGGCTATCGACCTTCACCGGCGCTACGGCTACTCTTTCTGGGATTCCCTGATCGCGGCGGCAGCTCAAAAAGCCGGCTGCCGGCTTTTGCTCTCGGAGGATCTTGCCTCAGGGCACGCTCTCGGCGGGCTCGTGATCGAGAATCCCTTCGCGCAATGACGCCTCTCAAAAGTCGTCAGCCAAGAGTCTGGACGACTCGCTTGAACTCCTGTTCTTCAATGGGGATGGAGACTAGTTTTCGCGTCTCTTTTTCTCCGGCCACAATTGCGACTTGATGTTTTTTCAGTCCGAATGTTTCGGCGATAAAGGCAATCACCGCTTCGTTGGCCTTGCCGTCGACGGCTCTCGCCGGCACCTTGACTTTCAAACGGTCGCCTTCAAGCCTCATCTCCCGTTTTTTGGCCCCGGCAATTACCTTTACCGCAATGTTCACCTGAGTCTGCTTCCTACATCGATAATCAGCCTGACGAGAAAGGACTGAACGAACCAGATAAGGGCGATCAGTATAAGGGGCGAAATATCCATCATGCCTATCCTCGTCGGGATGATTCTGGATATCCGGTAGGTGATCGGGTCGACCAGATGGTTGAGGAACCTCACGATGGGGTTGTAAGGATCGGGCCTCACCCACGAGAGGAGGGCGCGGACCACCACTATCAACATATACGCCGAAAGCAGCTTGTCGATGATCGATGCAACGGCAATAAGGAAATCTCCTGCTACAAACACCTATCCTCCTCGTAGTTTCGAGTTTTTCATGTCTGTTATTGTAACGTTAACGAGATTATTTTCAAGCCTTTTTTCGTAGGGAATATAGACGGGCAAATAGTTGTCGGAAAAACCTCGCATGAATTTTCCTTCGTACAGTTTTGCCTCAGGAATGATGCAGACGCTTTTCCCCAGATGACGGCGCGAAAATGTCTCTCTTTTTCTCGCGTCGATGCTCTTGAGCTTTTTGACGCGCCTTGTTTTCACCGATTCTGCCACCTTTCCCTCAAAGGAGCAGGATTTGGCGCCCGGCCGGTCCGAATAGGGGAACACGTGGAGGTAGGAGACGTCGAGGCCTTCGATGAATTCGCACGTTTCGTCGAACGCCGCCTCGTCCTCGCCGGGAAAACCTGCCATGATGTCCATGCCGATGCCCATGTCCGGCATGTGTTGTTTCAGCGCCTGAACTGCGTCTCCGATAAAGGCGGCGCTATACCTTCTCCCCATGGCTTTGAGGACCCCGTCGGCGCCGCTTTGGGCTGGAATGTGGATGCTCTTCGCGATCTTTCCCGATGCGGCGATGAGGCCGATGAGCTCTTCGTCAATGTACTCGGGGTCTATCGAGCTGAGACGGATCCGGGGAGGCGTAGGTTGAGCTTCGAAAAGCCGAAGCAGCTCTTTCAAACCCATGCCGGAGGCCGGGTCGCGGTAGGCGGCAAGGTCGATCCCCGTGAGAACCACTTCTTTTGTTCCCCCTTCCCGCAGGGCTTCCATGGCGGCAGCAGCCTCTTCGGCGCTTCTCGACCGTGGCGCGCCCCGCGCAAAAGGGACGACGCAGTAGCTGCAGAATTTGTTGCACCCATCCTGTATTTTGAAGAAGAACCTGGTGCGGCCTATTTGGCTGTTCACGCTGCTTTTCTCTATGGAGAATTGGCGTCCGGCGCCGACGAACCGACCCCTCTTCGGCAAGTACCTGAATATCTCGAACTTTTCCGCCTGGCCGAGCACCAGATCCGCCCCAAAGTCCCGCTCGGGATAGGCCTGGGGGTGGCATCCGACGAGGGCCACGAGCGCGGCCGGATTTGCCTCGCGCACTTTCCTCACGAAGCGTCGCGCATCCGTTTCTGCCCTGCGCGTCAGGGAACACGCATTGAGCACTACCAGGTCGGCCTGCTCGACGGGGACACGGCGGAGCCCCTCCTTTTCAAGCGTGGCGGCGAGCACATGGGAATCCCACTGGTTCGCTTTGCATCCGGAGGTAAAAACAAAGAAGGTTGCAGGCAAAAAAGACTATCCTTTTCTGTAAAACGGGGACATATCGCGGAGTCTTCGCACGACGTCCGGAATAGCCTCGAGAGCATAATCGATGTCTTCTTCGGAATTTTCCCGCCCAGGCTTATCCTGATGGCGCTCTGGCAGATCTCCGGCGGTATGCCCATCCCCAAAAGCACGTGGGAGGGTTCCGCGCTTCCCGACGAGCAGGCCGACCCCGCCGAAACCGCAATGCCGGCCAGATCGAGGCCGATGAGCAACGATTCTGCCTCCACGAATTCGAAGCTCAGATTCAGGGTGTTGGGAAGCCGCTTTTTCGGGTCTCCGTTTAGGCGGATATCGCTTATCCTTTCCCTGAGCCCGCTCAGGAGACGTTCCCGAAGAAACTCTATCTTGGCGTTCTCCTCTTCCATTTCGTCCATCAGCAGCTCGCACGCTTTTCCAAACGCCGCGATTCCCGGGGTATTCTCCGTTCCGGCCCTTCTGCCCATCTCCTGATGGCCGCCGTGAATGAGGCTGTCTATCTCCAACCCCTCCCTGATGTAGAGAACGCCGATGCCTTTCGGCGCGTACACTTTATGGCCCGAGAAAGAAGCGAGGTCGATGTTCATCTCATTGACGTCGATCGCGACTTTTCCCAGGGCTTGCACCATATCGGAGTGAAAAAGCACGCCCGATTCTCTTGCGATGGCGCCGATCTCCTTCAAGGGGAGCAGCGTCCCCGTCTCATTGTTTGCGGCCATGATCGAGATAAGCACCGTTTCTTTGACGATGGCGCGTCGCACGTCCACAGGGTCGATCAGGCCATTGCCGTCCACGTCGAGATAGGTGACGGAAAACCCCTTGCTTTCAAGGTAACGGCAGGTATTGAGCACCCCGGGATGCTCCACCTTCGTCGTGATGATATGGCGCCCTCTGGAGGATAGGGCGTATGCCGCTCCCTTTATGGCTTGATTGTCCGCTTCCGTGCCGCCCGCCGTGAAGACGATCTCGCCGGGCTTTGCTTTTATGGCGGCGGAAGTCTGTTCCCGCGCCTCGTCAACGTAAGGCCGCGCTTCTCTGCCGCTCCAGTGGAGACTGGAAGGGTTCCCGAAAAGCTCGTGGAGGAAGGGCCTCACAAATTCCGCGACAGCAGGATGGGTCGGCGTGGTTGCATTGTTGTCGAAGTAAACTTTTTTCACGCATGCGCTCGCTTTCAGCGCCCCCTCCGGGGAAAGCCCTATCACGTAAAATACACCTGCATCGCCTTCACCGGGCAGACTTTCACGCACAGCTCGCAGGCAACGCATTTTTCGTAGTCGAACCGGACCTTCATGTCGGGGCGTTCGATGTTGAGGGCCTGGGGGGCGCAGACGCTGGCGCAGAGGCCGCAGTGAACGCACTTTTCCTCGTTGCGATTGATATCCTGCTCCAGGGGCTTTATGTCGATGCCGAAGCTCGAGAGGTATTCCACCCCTTTGGCGAATTCTGCCTCTTCCCCTTCTACTTCCATGGCCATCATCGATTCGGCCCGCGGGGAGACGTTGGCCCGCAGGATGTTGTAGACCAGGTTAAAATCCTTTGCCAACCGGTAGACGATCGGCTTGTCTATCGAATTTTTCTTGAACCTCAGGATGATCCTCTTTTTCATATTTCCCTCATGCTCTTATGAGATCGATGTCGCCCCAGACGCCGAGCTTTTTCCCGAGAATGATCAGGATGGCGATCACGCCCGTAAATTGTCGGCCTTCCTCGAGGGCGACCGGTATGTCGCTCTCTTTATGTACGATATTTCCCAGCCTTGTTGCAAGTCCGTCCGCGAAAAGCGACGAAAGTCCGATGACGCAGACCGCGTCGGCGCGGCCGAAACTGAGAGAGGGGCCTACCGTCGCGGAAGAGGTGCAGACGCCGTATGCCGTCTCCCTCGGCCTTGCCCTCAGGCCGATCTTCCCGCTGTACGGAGAATCCTTCGCATAAATCAGCACGTTCCGCTCCTTGCGGGACCGCAGGAAGATATCGCCGCCGTTCTCTATTATATACTCATCTGAGGACGCCTCGATGTCCCTCCCGATAAATTCGGCGACGGCGCCGGCTACGCACGCCATAGGGCCGACGCCCACGGCTGCCGACGCCCCCAGCATCTCTTTGACGATTTTCGGCGCCAGCGTGTCGGGCGCGAGAGGGCGCAGGCTCTCAAGGAACTCCGGTCTGCTCCTGATGTAGCCCTCCAGTTGATTTCGATAAAAGAGGATGCGTTCTTCTATGAAAGCCTTCAAGTCTGCCGACGTGCAGCAGAAAAGGTCCGTCTCCTTGTATGCCGCTTCATAACAGATCAAGTCATGAGGTCTTGAGACCCGCCGGTAGAGGCGCTCTTCATACATTGCCTTCTCGCCTCAAAGGTCCGAATCCGTCCGGTCGAGTCTCTCCTCGAGATGGCTTACCCTTTCGAGCAAAGAGGCGATGGCGCGGCCCTGGGGATCGGGCATGAACTCCTGGTCGAGGGCTATCCTTTTCTCCCCTTCGACCCTAAAGACGACCTTCCCCGGAATGCCGACCACTACCGAGTTGGGAGGAATATCCCGAATTACCACTGAATTTGCGCCTATGCGCGTGTTGTCGCCGATCTTGACGGGGCCCAGTATTTTTGCGCCCGCCCCTATCACCACGTTGTTGCCGATTGTCGGGTGTCTTTTCCCCTTTTCCCAACTCGTGCCGCCCAGGGTGACCCCGTGGTACATGGTGACGTCGTCGCCCACTTCAGCCGTCTCGCCGACGACCACCCCCATGCCGTGATCGATGAAAAAGGCCCGGCCGATTTTCGCGCCGGGATGTATCTCGATGCCTGTCAGGAACCTGCCCAGATGGGAGACAAAACGTCCCAGAAAGTACCTCTTGTGCAGCCAGAGCCAATGGGCGAGGCCGTAGAAACGAATTGCGTGAAATCCCGGATAGGAAAAGAAGATCTCGAGGACGCTCCGGGCTGCTGGGTCCCTCTTGAAAATCGACTGGATATCTTCGCGCATTTTCGAAAACATCACCTTATTATACAATAATCCTGACTGCAACTGTAGGCTGACGCGCCTTCGGGCAAAATGAGCCATGGCCGAACAAAAAACGGCTAGGACGCCACATTTCTATTGACGACCAGGGCAAAAAAACGGTAAGCATGATTGGGAGGTCGGAAACACATGGGAACGGTCGTCGTCTGGGCAATTCTCGCGTACCTGCTCGGCTCGATCCCCGTCGGTCTCCTCCTTTCAAAAGCGAAAGGGCGGGACCCGCGAAAGATCGGGAGCGGCAACATCGGGGCGACAAACGTGATGCGAGCGGCCGGCAAAGGCGTGGGCATCGCGACGCTCCTCGGCGACGTGCTGAAAGGGTTTATTCCGGCATGGTTCGCCATCCATACGGGTCAGCCGACGGGCGTCATCGCCGCCGCCGGCCTTGGCGCTTTTGCGGGGCACCTCTTTCCCCTCTATCTCAAGTTCAGGGGAGGTAAGGGCGTGGCAACCGCCCTGGGCGTCTTTCTCGCGTTAAAGCCGCTCGCGGTGCTCGTTGTCCTCGTCGTTTTCCTCGCGGTGCTCTTCATCGGCGGTTATGTCTCCCTGGGGTCAATTATCGCTGCTGCTTTGATGCCGGTCGTCCTCCTCGCGTTCGATGTCCCTCCCGGCTTCGTCCTCATCTGCGCAGTGGTGGTCGTCCTCATAATCCTGAAGCATAAAGAGAATATTAAACGGCTGCTTCGGGGCGAAGAGCACCGGGTCCTGCGAAAAACCAAATCGTAGAAAAAAAGAGATGCGGCGGAGGGCTTAGACTGCCATCCTGCGGTTGTGCCGCTTTCTGGTTCTCAGGTAGTCTTCAATGACGACTTTGCCGAGGTTCTTCGGCTCGGCGAAGAAGACTCTGCCCAAGTTCCGCTTTGCCAGCACCGAGGCGAATTCCCGCAAATGGGACGTCGAGTCGAGCATGATGATGTTGAGCGTTATTCCCTGACGCTGATAGACAATCGCCTCCTGTAAGACGCCCAAAGCAGCCTTCTCGAAGCCGATGTACTTTCCGTCCTCGCTGTTCGGTTCCGTATCGGTAATGAGGTAGACCTGCTTTTCCGCGCGCTCGGCGACCGTTGCCGTTCTGAACTTCCTGAGGGCGCTCCGAATGTCCGTCGTGCCGCCGGAGAAGGTCGCGTTGAGCATATCCCAGGATGCCATTTCCCGCACCCGATTGGAAAAGAGAAAGAGTCTCAGCTTGTCGCGGGCATTTCTCTTTATCAATTCGGAAAGAGCCAGGGAGATATCCATGGCCGCGTGGATCTTCTCGCCGCTCATGCTGCCGCTTTCGTCCACGATGAGACCGACGCATAATCTGGTGTCGGCAACCGTTTCCTGCACCCACAAGTCTTCCTGATCGAATGCTATGCGGCCCGCGCGCGTCTTGCCCCTCTCGAGAGCGGAGAGAAAAGTCCTCTCCAGGTCAATCTTGAAAAACTCATCGCCGTATTCGTGCTTTCTGAAGGCAAAGCCGTCGCTCATGCCGAAGCCTTCTTCTTTCGCCACATGGGAGCCCGTGTGCGCCGAGACGAGATTCTCCCATAACCGTCTGAGCACATACTTTGCCAGGTTGCTCGCGCCCTTCGGCGTGATGCGAACTTCATCGCCCTCGACCTCGACGAGGTCCTTTTCCGCGTATTCCTTCAGACTGTCCCTGATGTCCTCCGTTTCCACCGTCTCTTCCAGGCGATCCATCATGGCCAGCTCATCTTCAAGGCGGCGGCGGGTTTCATCCTCCAGATATTCCTCCAGAAGCTGGTCGACGGCAGCTCCTGCCGCCAGGCTCTCCAGGAGCCGGTGCGAGAAATCTTCCCTGAAGTCCTGCAGTTCGCCCCGCTTGGCCTCAACGGCGCCGCGCCGCTTTTCCATTCTCTTTTGTGCATGTTCCCAGGCTTTTTCGTGCAGCCCCTTCAGGTTGTACTGGCTCTCATGAATGAGGCTCTGCAAGGTCCGATCGTCCGTGTGGGCAAGGTTGTAGAAGGTCTGGTCGTCGTCGCTTTCAACGCACCCCATGCAGCGGTCGCAGAGGCCGTCTATTTCCATGCGCCTTTCTGCGCCCACGAAATCTCCTTTGGCGTATAAACATCGCCGCCCTCGGGCACGTAGACCCATTTCTTGGCCGCGCACAAGTTGACAATGAACTCGGAGGCCGAAATGAGATATTCTTCCTGCACCTTGGGACTTCTCTCGACTTCCCTCAGCACGTCTTCATCGTCGGCCACGAACCGGTCGAGCATGAACTTCTCTTTGCCCAGCTTCTCTATCTCTTGCAACCGTTCCCTCAAAGTCGCCGAATCCCTCATAAAACCGGGCCATTCGTTCCTGGGGAGGACCATCAGCTCCATGACCTCTCTTTCCATGAGATCCCGGTCCCAGTTGCCGGAAACCTCGTTGCCCAAATCCAAAAGGGCGTTACGCACGAGGTCCTCCGACAGCTCGTCTACCTTCCGCATGGTCTCGCGCGGATTTTCGAAGTCGACCAGGTCCTGACGGAGCTGGACGCGGCCTCTCAGGGCGAGCTTCAGCCCTGCCGTTACGTCCCGGAGCATCGTCACGCGGCGGTGCGCCATTTCGGTAGAAGAATAGGTGTGGTCTATGGCGCGGGTCGTGCCCCTGATGCTTGCCTTCTTATCGAGCCAGCGACAAGTCCTGCTCTGCCTCGCCGCTTTATTGATGAGGGAGAGAATCCACCACGGCGCGAGCACCCTCCGCTTGACGTCTTCAAGGGACGGAAACTCCGTCGGAAAGACCTCCTCGGGCGTCGACCCGTCTTTTCCACCGAAACGCTCCATCATCATGATGGAAAATTCGACGCTCTCATCGGGCAGGTCCATGTAGACCGTTTCCAGTCTGTCGAGGAGCGGGCGGGGCACCTCGTTGACATGCGAGAAGCCTTCGGGGTTCCCCGTCGATACGACCAGAAGGTCGAGGGGATACTCCCAATTATACTCCTCGAGTATTGCTTTCTTCTCTTCGATGATAGGGTGGAGCAGGACCTGCACTTTTGTTCGTATCGCGGGCAACTCGTCGATAAAGAGCACGCCCCTGTTCGCCCTGAAGACGCCCGTTCCCGCAAAAGCCATTGGATCTTTCGGACTCATGCCCCGCGCTATTGCCTGGATGTCCTTCAAACCGAGCAGTTTCGCCTCGTTCGTATACTCGTTGCCCTGAATCCGCGAGAACCTTTCGGCCCCGCTTATCCAGTCGACGCCGAAATCGACGGCCGGGTTTGCGCTCTCCCGGCAACGAGGGCACAGGCGACTCCTCGGCCATTTGGGGTCGTCGTTGTATGGGCAACCCTTGATCCTTGGCGCGGGGGGCAGTAATTTGCTTATTGACCTTGCGAGTCGGGTCTTGCCCGTGCCTTCCTCGGAGACGAGGTAAGGTTGGGCGCCCGACAGAAGGGCGCGGACAACGTCTTCCTTCACCTGGTCCCTACCGTGGATCTCACCCAGAACGTCTTCTCCGCTTTTAATTTTTTTCAGTATGGAGTATCTTAATAGGTAAGAAATGGGTATTGGCCGGTACCGTTCCAGAAGTTCCCTGTTTTCCTGCATTCCAAGGTTTATCATGGCGCCGCCTTTCTTTGTGACATCGCCTTTAATATAGATTGCTTAGGGGTTCAAGTCAACCGGTGTCCAGCTTCAGCTTCTTGCTCGATCTGCCCGCTGTTCCCCGCGTCCTCCGGCTTCTTTTGCAGACGCCCGAGGGAATCGGGGAAGAGTGCGTCATTGAGCGTCTCCCCGATGGGACTTGCGCTCAAACGGCCATAGACAAGCTGGTCCGCCAGGGCGTAATCAGAAAAGAAAACGGCAACCTCTTCATCGCGGAAGGCGAGGAAAACAGCCGAAAAGTCGACAGCATCATACGCTTTTACGCGGCCGTCGAGCGGACGGCGCACAGGGGGCTGCTCTTTCGCGGCATTCTCAATGCCACCCGAAATGCGTCTCTGATCCACCTGGAAACATTCATGACGCTTATGGAGATAGAAGGCTTCGCCCGTGAAGAAGTGAACGGCGTGCTCGATGAAGATGCAGGAAAAGGCTACATCGAGCGGTTCACTGTCATGTACCGCACCCGGCAGGGCATGGAGCACCACTGTTTCTCCTCGATACCGCTGTACTGCTATCCCAACTTCCTCATGATGAGGCCGGGCGGCAGCGGACGTCTCCGGGAACGGCTCAAGGGCACGGGCATCATCATGATCGAGGAGGAGTACCTCCTCGGCCGCTACCCGAAGGAGATCGCGGACCAGTCCCGGGAGTACGTCATCAAGGAGAAACAGCATATCAGGGAGCGGATCAGGAACGACGCCTATGACGTGGGGTGGTACTATCGGGCGTGAAGGCGGATAGGTCGGCTGGCGTGCGTTGCTTTGCCCTATTTCCCGCCGCCGCGGCAAATTTGAGCTTCCCCCGGGGCGGGCGCCCTACATGCAGCCGAACTCCGGCAGCATTCGGCTCAATTGCCCGAAGCGAAGGGCGCACCGCCCAGGACGCTCCTCATACTGTCTGGGATATCTCGACGGCCTCTCCTGTTCGTTAGAGCGGACGTGGCGCGGGCCGCGGTACGGAAGGAACAACATGCAGATAACAAGCTTTATGCCATTGAAGACGATAAACCCGGCACTGAGCCGTACTGAAGAAACGTTTAGCAGCAACCCGGAAGAAGTGTGGACTGAGATTATGCAGTGCAAACAGGAGTTCCTGCTGAGTCGGTCAATACCCAGGGATTGCCCTTACTTAAGGCCGGAAATTGCAGAGTCTTGGGTGCGTTCGCGCCAAGCAGGAGTAGACCCATACTCTCTCGACTACGGCCGCGAATTATCGAGAGAAGACTTCTCAAGGTTAATAAAAGACAACAGTCTGCTGTTAGAAGTTGCTGTTCCTCTCATGAAAGCCCACGCCGACTTTGTTACGTGGTCAAATAACGTGTTAGCGCTTTATGACAAGAACCGGGTGATCCTGTTCCTTGTCGGGCATAACTATGTTCCGGAACGGGTCCATGAGGCCCTGGGTCATCAACTCAGCGAAACTACGTTCGGCACCTGCACTCATGATTTGGCAGTGCGGTACAGGCAACCGGTACAGCTAATCGGTCCCGAACATTATCTCGTTAATTATCATAGTCAGATTAGTTCTTCCGTCCCGATTTTCGACGAAAACCATGATGTCGTCGGCGCATTCGTTCTGGTGCACTGGATGGGCCAAAACCCCTGGTTAAAAACGGAATTCCACGACAACTTGTGGTTTCACTCACTCGGCTGGTTATGTTCTCTTGCGACAGCCGCCGAAAAGCAACTAGCACTTCTCCAGAGCAACAAAGCCCTGACAAAGATCAATAAACGGCTTCAAAACGTTAATGAGGATCAGGAAGTTGTAAACGATATCCTGAACACTGCCTTATCCTACATTGACGAAGGGCTTGTTATTGTCGACAAGAGCGGAGGAATCATACATTGCAACCCGGAAGGGGCGAATATTCTGCATTTGGATAGAACGTCAATTCAAAACCAAAATATTCTGAACTATTTTCCGGCGGAGTCGCCGGTTCTGAAAATGCTTTTTGAAGGGAATGCCGTTGAATGCTCGGAAGAAAGCATGTTGATAAACAATCAAGAGAAAGCCGTTATTCTCAGCATCAGTCCTATCCTCAACGAGAAGGCCAAAATGGTCACGATCGCTATAATGCGGTTCGTACTTGCCGAGAAGGTCCACAGGCTGGCTGATAAACGCATAGCCACCGGAGCCGCGTATACTTTTGAGAGCATTCTCGGCCAAAGCGCTGAAATCAACTACGCAAAGACAATAGCGAAGCGGTTTGCGCCATTGCCGCAAAACATCTTGCTTGTAGGAGAAAGCGGCACAGGGAAAGAGCTTTTTGCTCAATCGATTCACAATCAGAGCCGCCAGAACGGACCGTTTGTCCCATTGAACTGTGCAGCCATACCGCGAAACCTGGTGGAAAGCGAATTGTTCGGTTACGAAAAAGGCGCCTTTACCGGGGCGGAGAGGGGAGGCAAACCCGGCAAGATCGAGCTCGCGAATGGCGGTACTTTGTTTCTGGATGAGATTGAAGATATGCCGTATGAGATCCAGGCGGTTTTGCTGAGAGTGCTGGAGAGCAAGAAAGCCATGCGGCTGGGAGGAATTCGTTATCGATCGGTTGATTTCCGGCTCGTCGCGGCCAGCAATAGGGATTTGTACGAAATGATCCAGAAAAAACTCTTCCGCAACGATTTGTTTTATCGTCTCTCCGCTATAAAACTTGAAATCCCGCCCCTCCGCAACCGGGAAGGCGATGATATGTTTCTGGCAGAACATTTCATTTCGCAGTATTCACAAAGAGCAGGGCTGATTCCGCCAACGATGAGTGCGGCTGCGAAACGAAGAATTCTTCACTACCGTTGGCCAGGCAATGTCCGACAACTGGAAAATGCCATGATTTATGCGGTCAATATGGCCGAAGACGGCATTATTGACCTGAAACACCTTCCAAAGGAGATACGAGAAGGCGTAGGAGACACAGAGGACTTAGCGCAGCAACAAGGTCCCGAACCCGAGCAATTTGCTCTCCGTGATTTGGTTTCAATGAAAGAATACGAAATGGCGGCGATCGGCAGCGCTTTGAGCAAAACCGCAAACAACATTCCGGCCGCCGCGAAATTACTGCAAATAAGCAAAGGCACGCTGTACAGAAAACTGCGGAAACATGGTCGCCGAACTCAAAAGAAGAGGGACGTTTGCGAGTGATTTACATTGCAAGCTCCGTTCTGCGTATCAGATCATTCTGGCCGGTTATGTGCAGCTCGACGAAGTAAGCGCTGAACCCGGCTACCCGCACGATAAGATTCTTATAGTTATCCGGATGCTTCTGAGCGTCCCTCAACGTATCGGTGCTGATTATGTTGATCTGAAGCTCCATGCCTCCCATGTCAAAGTAGGTTTGCATCAGTTGGGCAAGTTTTTTCCAGCTTCCTTCTCCGTTCAGAGCCGTCGGGTTGAATTTGAGATTCATCAGGGTGCCGTTCGAGAAATCGGTTTGCTTGATGTTTGAAATCGACGAAATAACCGCAGTCGGACCGTTTTTGTCCATTTGCTGAGGAGCTGCGATTCCGTCCGCGAGAGGCTCGCCCGTGCGGCGTCCGTCAGGAGTGGCCGCGGTAATCGTGCCGAACATCACGTTTGTCGTAACGGGGTAGAGTCCGGGGCTGAAACGACCTCTTGGCCCGGTCTGTGCGTTGACCGCGTCGGCAAACACTTTTGCCGCCCAGCCAACGAGCTCGTCGATCTCAGGAATCCCATTGCCGTAATGAGGGGCCTCGTTGAGAATGTAGCGGTGCAGACCTTCATGTCTTTCCCAGTTGTTTATCAACGCATCATGCATTTCGCGCGCCGTACAGATCTTCTTCTCAAATACGCAATGACGTATGATATTCAGGCTGTCCGCTACGTTGCCTACGCCCACGCCGGAGTTGCCGGTAGAGTTATATTTTGCGCCGCCCCACATAACGTCCGTGCCTTTTTCCATGCAGCCTTCCATCGTAGCTGAGACTATCGGCAGCGGCAGTACGTTGCGTGCGACATATTCAAACGAATTGATATTCATATGGTGCCACTTGACAAAGTATTCAACCTGCTTCTTATAGGCCTCTTTTACCTGCTCGAAATTTCTCATCTCATAGAGATAGCCGGTACTTAACCCAACGCGCGTTGTCAAGGGCTTGGCTTCTGCGCCCACCGCCCTGTCAATCATCATAGGAGGCATCGGATTGTATCCGTCGTTGATTGCAAGCCACAGGGCGTTGGCGAGGTTCATGTAGCTTTCCGTTCCTGTTCCTCCGCATGCAGGCCACTCCGTACCGCATCCTGCGAGTTCGACACAGCCTATGATCGCACAGTTCCTGGCATCTTCCAGAGACAATCCTCTTTTCATCAGAGCAGGAATGATGACTTCATCGTTTTCGAACGAAGGCACGCCCCCGGCAAGTTTTGTCGTTGCTATTGCCGCCTCCCATAGTTCAGGTGGGGTATTCTTGTGTACGCGCAGCGCTTGCGGCGGATCATGAAGCAGAAGACGTCCCGCCGTCTGGAGCATCATGTAGGTAACGGCGTTCGAAGCATCATTGCCGTCTTTGTCGACTCCGCCCATGGTCATCAGTTGCCCGCTTGTATAACCCGGGTTGGCCTGCGTGGCGCCGTAGCTCCATGGTTTGTTCATTTCAGCAACTTTCAGATAGAAAAGGTCCATGAGCTCTTGCGCGTATTCGGGAGTGATGCGGCCCGCCTTCACGTCGGCGTCGTAGAAATCTCCGAGATACTGGTCAATACGGCCGAAACTCATTCCGTGCATATTAGCGTCAAGGCAAAGAACGGTCTGGTACATAAACAGACACTGGACAGCGTCGTGGAACGTGCGGGCCGGCTTCTCCACCGTCCAGTTGAGAACTTCAGCCATGGTTTGGAGTTCCTTCTTTCGGACTTGATCTCTCTCGACTGACGCCTTTTCGGCTGTCAGCTTGGCGTAACGTTTTGTCAGCGTAATGATGCCGTCGCAGACGATGGAGACTGCGCGGTAAAAATTATATTGATCGATTGTCTTGCCCGGAAGACCCTGTTCGATCAGTTCGGCTCTCTTTTGTTCAGCCTCAGCCTTGATTGCCGCAAAACCCTTGCGGATTGCCGTATTATAGCCAGTGCAGAAATGTCCTACCGGAGACATCGTCTGGCCCTTCGGGCCAAACATGGTAACGCCGTTGAGCGCCACCGGAAAGTATTCGTCGACTATTTGCGCGTCGGTTTTCGCGCTCATGCACTCTTTCATCCAAAAATCGACGGTGGAAAGGATGTAACCACGGTCCTCTTCGGAGAGGATGTACGGGTCGATCTCCCTGGTGGAAATAAACCTGCTTTCAACTTCTTCCTTCAGCCATCTGACAGAGTTTTCCGGATAGAGCGCGCAGGCGCGGTATTTGGCGGACTGCGCTCCGACAATTACTTCCCCGTCGTCGATGCGCACGGGAATGTGCTCACAGATGTTTTTGAGGTTCTTTGCGCGTTTCAATATGCCCGTCATATCGGGGTTCTGCTGGTAGAAATCCGTTATCAATCTGTATCTTGCCGTGCAAATCTCGGGCTTTGTTTCCCGGTATTTCTCACGCAACCTGCCAACACGTTTGGCAATAGGCTTGAGCTGATACATGGAATGGACCCTCCTTTCTATAATAAGTGAAGGCTGCCGCGCCTCCGCCGCGCCACCCGCGGACTTTTCCCGACGGCACTCATCGGCTGCCGTCATGGCCCAGAAGATTCTCGGGAACTACCCGTCCGTTCGAGCCCTTGACCCCCGGCATCTTGCGATGGCCCGCCGTTTAGGGCCCAGCCTTCGGCCACGCGGATATTCACCCTGCAACGTTCCACTCGGCCGTTGAGCGCAAACAAAAAGAGGTTCCCGGCTCTGTCGCCGACGATGAGTTTAGATATGCAACAATCCTGCCACATGTTTCGGACGCGGAACTATGGGGAATGCCGGGTTCCGCCGTCAAGTGACGCCATACGAATCGTTTCGCAGTTTCATAATGAGCACTGCTTAAGTTTAACATTGATACCAGTTGAATTTTTAAACTGTAAAAATCAATTTCGTCCCGGACGCGTACCGGTAAGGCGAGGCTCTCGTACGGTTGCTTACCGAAAAGGGAAAAAGCGGCTGAACCGCAGAAGAGCAAGGATGCCGGCGACAAGTTTACGTTCAAGATGCCCGGCCCGGCGATAGCCATTGCCGCTCGGCAAGACGCAAAGGGGGCGGGCGCTTCGACGCCGGTCTTCACGGCCGCCGTCGAAGCGCGGGAAGGGATAGAGTGCGATAGAGCCCGCGAACCCGTAGTATATACCGGATTATAAGCAAAAGATGGTGAGGGCCGGAGCTGATGCCGATAGACCTGGCGCAGCCCGATGGCAACCGTTATACTATAAAAGGATCGCCAAGAACAGGGCCGCCAAGCGTCGGGAGGAAAAGCATGGTGAAATGGCAGTGTTCGAATTGCAGGTACATTATGGAGGCTGAAATGCCGCCCGAGACGTGTCCTTCCTGTAAGGAGACGTGCGCTTTTATCGATGTGAGCTGTTACACGCCCGAGTGTGGAGGACCCGACAACATAGATCCGCAGCTCGTGGGCAAGAAAGAGTAAACGGCTTCCGGCGACAACCTCAGGAGCTGAATTTCTCGCGGACCAAGTGGGGCACGGGCCTCGGAAATCCTTCCGGGTAGGTGAGATGCGCCTCGAAGAGGGCGTGCATCTGTTGCACCATCATCCGCGCGTTCTCGAGGGCCGGCGCGTTTTTCCCGATCTCTCCCTTTGCGCTGGCATAGACCGTCACAAACTCCGCCGCGAACATGTGGTTGTAGCTGAAGCACATGTGAAAGGGATTGGAAGCGCTCACGCAGCCGCGGCCGCCGGCGACAAATATGGCGCTCCCGATCTTGCCGGCCAGTTGGAGTTTCGGGAAAAGAAGGGCGTAGGTCCGGTCGAGGGCGTTTTTCGTCAGGCCCGACATGGACCAGAAATAGACGGGGGAAGCCCAGATAATCGCATCCGCTTCCCGGAGGTTTTCGTGGATTTCCTGCATATCGTCCTTCTGGACGCATGCTCCCGTCTTCATGCATCCGCCGCACCCCCGGCATGGAGCGATGCTCTTGTCCCGCAAAAGGATCTTCGTTACGGCGCCGACCTTTTGCGCTTCCTGCAACGCCTCATCGAGGAGTATCTCGGTATTGCCGCCTTTCCTCGCGCTTCCAAGGATTCCAAGGGTTTTCATGCATGCCTCCGCCCGTGCTTTTGTCCATCCATAGATTGTCGCCGCAAAGGTCCGGCGCCTAATCTGTCGTTTTGTCTCGCTCTTCAGAACGGCGCCGCGATCGGGCGCCCGGAGCTGAGGCGCTTTCCTCATCGCGTTTCGTTGGCGCGGCCGCGCCCAGCTTTTTGATGAGCACGTCGTTTGCCCTGAGCACTTCGCCTGCGTCTTTGCCGTCGATTTCCCAACTGTAAAAGTCGCTTTTGCCGTCTCTCTTGAGCTTGATCTTCAGATCCCCCTTGAGGTCTTTCCGAATCTCGTCGATCTCTTTTTTATACTGCTCGTCGGCGCGGGCGTCCTGGCCGCTCTTGATTGCCGGCGCGTCGGACGGTTTGGCACAGGCGCCGAGAAGGAGGAATGCCAGGACGACGGCGAAGAAGCGCATAGGGTCATATTATAATGGCTGCCGGCGGTTTGCAAGAAGAAACTACCATGAAGCGCGGGAAAGGTGGGGCGGTTCTTCAGCCGGCAACGCGAGGGAGAGCTCATCGATAAGCGCTTTCATCTCTTCAAGGCAACTCGCCTGCACCGCCCTGGTGCGCATTGCCCGCGCATTCCTCAACCCTTTTGTGTACCAGATGAAACACTTGCGAAAGGCGATCACGCCCACCTCGGGTCCATGCCGCCAGACGGAGAGGTTCAGGTGCTTTTCCATGACGGACTGTACTTCGGCGAGATCGGGCGAAACGCGGGGCTCTCTGGACGCGGCGCTGTCGCTCGTTTCGGACAGGCCAGCAAGGTCCCTGAATATCCACGGGTTCCCAAGAGCGCCTCGCGCGATCATCGCCCCGTCGCACCCCGTCTCCTCCATGACGCCGAGCGCCGCTTGCGGAGAGAAGAGGTCGCCGCTCGCAAAGACCGGGATGCTCACCGCCTCCTTCACCGCCTTGATCACCGATGCGTCAGCGCTGCCCCGGTACGCTTGGTCGCGCGTCCGTCCGTGGATACAAAGGGCGCTCGCTCCGGCCGCCTCGACGCGCCGCGCGATCTCGGGCGCATTGACCGACAGGCGGTCCCATCCTGCTCGTATTTTCACGGTTACCGGGACGAGCGAACGCCTCACGAGCACGGCCACGATCCGCTCCAGCGTTTCCGGCGTCCGCATCAAGGCGGCGCCTTCGCCCTTTCGGACCACTTTATGAACAGGACAGGCGGCGTTCACGTCGAGCACGTCGTGAGGATGACTGGCGAGCACGTCAAGCGCCTGGAGAAATGCGTCCGGCTCATGGCCGAGCAGTTGCACGCCCAAGGGGCTGTCCGGCGCCGAGGACTGAAGCAAACTGAGGGTCTGGGAATTCCGCATCGCCAGGGCGCGGGCGTTGATCATCTCCGTGAAGGCAAGAGGACAGCCGAATTCCCGTGCGATGAGGCGAAAAGGCAGATCGCTCACCCCCGATAGCGGCGCGAGCATGAAGGGCATGGAAAGATTGAGGGGACCGAGGGAAAACATGAAGAATGCTCTCAGATATAACGTTCCAGAAGGAGGGAGAGATGACGCTCGACCGAGCCGGTCTGCTTCCCCTCCATTTCGGCGATGGCCCTTTTGATGCGGCCGTACATGACCGCATCGGCCAGGTCGTTCGTGCTGCGGTAGACGCCCGCCCTCCTGCCCATGCGATAGATGAGCCGTTGCTCATCGTTGAGTTCGAAATAACGGTCGATGACCGAAAGGATCTTTTCCTTCTCCTCGGGCAGTTTCCCGTCTATCTCTTCCAGAAGATTGAGTATGTGGTCGCTCTTCACCACACTGCCGATGCCCTCCATGTGAGCTATCAGCAACCTCAGCTCCGCCACGATCTCCTCGTCGTTTTCCAGCACAAAATCTCCGCTCTCCACCTTCTTGTAAAGGAGCATATTCCTCGTGACTTTGAGGGTCCTGATGCGAATAAAGTCGGGATCGATCCGGTTGAGCGCGTCCGCCGTCTCGAGGGCGTGTTCCTTCCACCTGCCCTTCCCCCCGAGGCCCGCGATAACATACTCGGAAAGCTCAATCCCCGCCTCTTTTATTCGCTGCCCCGCGACGACGTGCTGCTCTTTTGAGACGCCCTTGCGCATGTACTGCAGCAAGAAATCGTCGCCCGTTTCCAGGCCGAGGTGGAGCCTGTTCAGCCCCGCTTCTTTCAGGCGCCGCAGGTCTTCGGCCCGGTAAAGCTGCGCGATGGTCTGCGAACGGGCGTAGCAGGTGACCCGGTTAATGGTAGGGAGGCTCTGTCGAAGATATTGCAAGGCTTCGACAAGATCATCCTTTTTCATGACCAGCGAATTGGCGTCCTGGATGAAGACGTTTTGCCCGCCGAAATACATCCAGGCGGCCACGGTTCTGAAGGAGTCTCCGTAGCGGGGAACGTCGAAAATCTCCTCGATCAGATCGCGCGAGACGTTGCCTCCCGCCCCCCGTCGCCATGAGAGAGCTGTAATCTCATCGTGAATCGCCTTAACGGCGTCGATGTCCTGCCTTATTTCGGCGAGGGGCCTACGCTCGAATTTCCTGCCTTTGTAGAGGTGGCAAAACTCGCACTTGTTCCAGGGGCAATTCCGCGTGAAGCGGACAAGAAGGCTATCGGCCTCGCTGGGAGGCCGTATGGGTCCTATTTCGTAACGAAGCGGAATTGTTGCAGAGTTGTTCTCGCTCACGCGCCTTGCAGCCTCACGCCGCCCGGGACGTCCGAAAGACTCCCTTCCTGATGGCCTGTTCTCAGCAACGCCTGGAATGGCGTCCTGAGAGCGGTTATCTCCGCGGTTACGCGAAAGACGCCTTTTCCGGGCGAGTTCTCCTCACTGCCGGCGCTTCTCTATCCCGACCGGCATCAATCCTTCTGCGGGTGGATCTCGAAAGCGGGCGTGGAGTGCTTCGACTCGGCCTTCTTTCTCTTCTTGCCGAGGTTAGCCCTCTTTCTCTTTCTCTTCAACTCGGTGATCTTGGTGTTCGACGGCATACTCCCTCCTCTGTTCTTGAGGTAGAAATATAGCACAAGAACGGGCAGTCTTCAAGAAGCGACGGCAACCGGTCGCTTCTTGCGCCGCAGGAGGGGTAGGAAGTCACTTCAGGGGACGAAGAATGGCGCGGCAGGGGCCGGCGTCGCCATGCCACATGAGGAGGGGCAGGCAAAGCAGCTCGTACTCGCCCGGCGGCACGTCGGCCAATGCGCAATCTTCCATCAGGTAGATTCCCGCGCCAAGAAGAATCTCATGGGCGCGCGTGTTCTCCGGTTCCTCCAAAGCCCCGATGGTAATATTGTCAAGGCCGAACAGGAGTATCTTTTTGGATGCCAGGTATTCGGCGCCGTCGGCGCCAAGGTAGACGTAATCTTCGACATATCTCCGGCTTGTGTAGGTCTTCGGCGAATTGCACGTTTTGAAGAGAAGCCGTTCGCCCTTCCGGATATTCTGTTCTTCCAGCTCCGCCGTGGTGATCTTTTCCCGGTTCCTGATTTCGATGACGCGGCAGGCGCCGATCGTGGCGTCGAGGGGCATGTCCGAGATCGTGCTGCCTCCGTCGATGAAGTGATAGGGAGAATCGATGTGCGTGCCGGTATGGGAGATCATCTCTATCATTGACATGGTGACGGGGCCGCCCAGGTCTCTGTCCAGCCAGCGATAAAATTTGGGGGCGCCGGATCCATCGGGTGATGATTCATTCCCTGCTTCAGAGGAACCGAGATGTCGTACCAACCTTGCGGATTCCTGACTGCCATGACCGCCTCCAAAAGTTCGATTTTTCCACATCATAGTAAATGGCTGCCGGTCAGTCAAGAAAACTTCAACAGAAGGGGTCCTGATTCGGTGACTGGGGTTGTAGATTGCTTGAAAAGCAATGTACGAAGAAGAAAGCGCTTAAGCTGCCGCCGGGAAGGGCGATAACTGAAATGCGGGGAAATCGCATAACGACAAACCGGAGGCAACATGAAAAGATTCACATCCATGCTCGTTCAAAAGTTTGCCGTTATCCGTCGGATGCTTCTGCACGTACTCTGCTTTTCCTCATTGGCTGCCGTGGCGCTGGGATGGTCCTTTCTCGAGCGCCTCGGTCCGATGGCGGTAATCCTGCCTATGGTGGCGGCCATCGGCGCGTGCGTATCCGAGATCGACCGCTTTCAGGAGCCGAGGTACGCGGCGAAAGGCGGGTTAAGACGTGAAACATCGCGTTAGGCGCCGGAACGGGAAGCCTCCCCCTTCCGGCGAACGGAAAGAGCCCGACTAATAGCCCCCCGCTGTTGTCAACCCATCCCATCACAATTACATTGATTGGTGAGTATGTCTCGTCTACGCGAGGTCCGAAAATCATAACGAGGAGACCTGATATGAAACGGGCTTTGGCGGCAGTGGTCCTGGTATTGTTCGTCTTTGCATCGGCGGGGCAGGTTTTCGCGCAGGCGTCCGAGCCCCAGGGATGGAACCAGGCGGAATTCCAGAAGAGACTGGCGAAAGCCAGGGAGCAGAAGTTCACGGGCACAGTGTTGAGCCATGACCCGTTATGTCATTGCGTGGTGGTGAAGACGCCCAAAGGGGAGCTCACGCTCCTGGACGACTATGCGGAGTTCATGCAGAAGTACGATAAGGCGAAGGGGCTCAAGATCGGCGCAAGGGTGAATGGCAGCTACAAGACGGTGAACCACATCAACTATCTCGTAAAGATCGAGTACGTCGAAGCAGCCACAACCGCGTCTATCCCTCTATCTTTGACCTCCTTTGGAGCCCGCCGCCTGCAGGCGCTCCTCGACTTCGGCTACGACGAAGAAAAGATCTATGCCGTCAACCGCACCGGCGACGAGTGAAAATAGGTGGAGATTTGCTGGTATTAGCTTAAGTATTGCCTTACAAGTCCGATAACGTCTCTTCTTCGGATGAGATATCGACGGCGGCGGAGAGTCTGGCGAGATTGTCCGGACACCTGCAGGGATCGGTTCAGAGATTCAAGATATGAGGGAGCCGTCATCGACGGTTCATTCCCGATCGGCGAACCCGCTCTTCTCGCGGCCGCCTTCAACGCGGCCGCGAACCATTGAGCTTCTTAGCGTATCTTCCCGCAAGCGTCGACCGACCCTCCAGCGCCAAAACCCGGCAACAAAGCCTCATGAGGCCAAGCGACGGAGACGGACCCCGTACAGACGATTGTTTGCGAATGTTATCGCTTCGGTCTATACTTTTTGCGGCCGATATCTATACAAGGAGGTAAATGATGTTTCTTTTGCGGCGTCGCTTGTTGCTTTCACTCGTGCTTCTTGGCCTTGGGGCATTCCCGCTCGCCGGCATTGCCCAAGTGAGCCTCGACATTCACATCGGGGCGCCCCGCCATACCGCTTCGCCGCCCCGCCTGATGTTGTCGTGATACCGGGCTCTTATGTGTACACCGTCCCGGCGATCGGAATGGATGTCTTCTTCTTTTCGGGATCCTGGTACCGCCCCCACGAAGGGCGATGGTTCAGAGGCTCGTCCTACAATGGGCCGTGGCGCTACTGCCCCGATCGCCAGGTACCCCGCGCCGTGATCGAGTTGCCTCCGAATTATCGCAGCCTGCCGCCCGGGCAAAGGCGAATACCGTACGGCCAGTTCAAGAAGAACTGGGCCGCCTGGCAGCGCGACCGTTACTGGGACAAGGACCGCGCCTGGCAGGAGGGGCGCGGACGGCCTGAAGAAAGACGAGAGGGCGGGCCCGGACATTCCGACGAGAGGCGCGGGCCTGAACACGGCCGGGCCTTCGAACACGAAGATCACGGGCAGGGAGACCATGGGTACGGGGATCACGGCCCCGGCAGGGACTAAGAACTGCGGCAGGTCATGGAATAACCAGAGGAGGCAACTATGGGGAAGGGTATCGGTCATCGACGTCCTCCGTCTGTGCAGGAATTCGAATCCCGCCACGTTCCTCTAATGTTAGAGAAAAGTGCGGCGATCGTAAAGAGCGAAAAGGAGAGTGCTCCGACTTCCCGACAAAAACGACTTTAGTGAAATTAATCAGGAAGAAAGGTCAGGAGAAGCCGGAGGTCTGAGCAAACGGGCCCCTTTTGCGAATGAACGGAAAACTGTGGACGTAGAAGCAAGTTTGGGCTATCCTGAGCCGAGGCAGGCTGTAGGATCGGGTGAAAGAGCGGGGAGTGCCATCGTCGGTCAATGACCTGGCCGGCGCCTTGAATCGATGGCTGTTTCGAATGGAGGAAGAGAAGTGATATTCTTGATCTACTATGCCATTGGTTGGATAGTCGGGCTTGTCGCAGCTTTTGCGACCGGCTCGATAAAAGACGTTTCAAGCGCCTCGCAAACGTTCCTGCTTTGTCATCTCACCGTCACCGTCGGATTAACGGG
Source organism: uncultured delta proteobacterium (assembly GCA_963816715.1). Classification (GTDB taxonomy): domain Bacteria; phylum Desulfobacterota; class Syntrophorhabdia; order Syntrophorhabdales; family WCHB1-27; genus BOG-1155. The sequence continues at coordinate 731,057 of CAWFMJ010000026.1, read as the reverse complement.
AATCCTGGGCGCGTACGGCCACTTGTTCATTGGGGACCGGGTGGCCCGCAGCATAGGCTGGGCCGCAGGATCTCTCTTTCAAGCGGAACTCGGTTTTTGCTGTCTTGGAATGGGCGCGTTAGGGGTAATGTGCTTCTGGCATCAGGATAGCTTTTGGCTGGCGACAATCGTCTTTACCACGGTTTTTCTCGTAGGCGCTGCGGTGGTCCACGTCAAAGAAATGATTCAGAAGGCGAATTTCAGGCCTGGGAATGCAATAACGACGATACCCGACTTTTTGATCCCTATCACCCTTTTCATCCTGTGGTTCTTAATAAAGAGATGAGATGCATGTTCGCAAGCACGCGGAAATGGTCTCGGGCGCTCAGAGCTTCCCCGCCAATTCTCTAACGGCATCCCTCCTCTCTTCTCCTAACCGTGTCGCACCGACCGGTTACACCGATTTTCAGACAAAACAGCTCGTAGGTCGGGCGGTCGTGATAGAAGTGATCGACGCCGTCAAGAACAAGAAACTTTACAATCAGGAACGGCGCCTCAGGAACTTGAAGAACCTCCCCAGGGAACCTCAGGAATAGACTTTCCGCGGCGACGTGCCGGACAACCCTGCTTTGGGTCCGGATGCCTGACACAGTCCATTCGGGCGGTCGAAAGCCGCCCATTCATTGCGCTGAGACCGCCTTCCGGACCGCGCCGCCGCCTGCTTCGGCTACGCCGCTTTCCGTTGCTCCTTCTGGCTGATGAAGCCCAGCAGATCGGCGTTGACCCGATCCTTGAGGGTCGTGCACATGCCATGGGGCGCACCCGGATAGACTTTGAGCGTCGCGTTCCTGATGATCTTCGCCGACAGCAACGCCGAGGCGCCGATGGGCACGATCTGGTCGTCGTCGCCGTGGAGGATGAGCGTCGGCACGTCGATCTTCTTGAGGTCTTCCGTAAGGTCCGTCTCGGAAAACGCCTTGACGCAGAAGTAGGAGGCGGGCAATCCGGCCATCATGCCCTGGAGCCAGAAAGACTCCCGTACGCCTTCCGATATCTTTGCCCCTTGTCGATTGTAGCCATAGAAGGGCATGCTGAGGTCCTTCCAAAACTGTGAACGGTCGGCAAGAACTGCCGCGCGGATCTGATCGAACGCTTCCATTGGCGTCCCTGCGGGGTTGTTCGGCGTTCTCAACATCAATGGCGGGACTGCGCTGATCAGAACTGCCTTGGCCACGCGTCTCGTGCCATAACGCCCAATATACCGGACTACTTCGCCGCCTCCGGTGGAATGGCCCACATGGATGGCATCCCTCAGGTCGAGCGCTTCGACGAGGGCGGCAAGGTCGTCGGCGTAAGTATCCATATCGTTACCGTTCCAGGGCTGGCTCGACCGGCCGTGCCCCCGGCGATCATGGGCGATGCAGCGGTAGCCTCTTGAGGTCAGGAAAAACATCTGGTCCTCGAAGGCGTCGGCGGATAGCGGCCAACCGTGGCTGAAGACGATGGGTTGTCCGTTGCCCCAGTCCTTGTAGCAGATTTGCGTGCCGTCTTTCACGGTGATTGTGGGCATGTGAAGACTCCTTTCTTTTTTGTCGGAAACATAAAGCCTTTAGTCCACGTCCCCAAGTAACTCATTCTCCCTTGCAAGTCTTGTGGGGGAAGCGGGTCTACCAAGCCGGCCGGCTCTCGATAACCCGATAATGAGTAACTAGTCACGACAGTTCTTTCGGTCAAGGGGCAGCAACTTCGCAGATATGCCATGTTCCTGAGCACAGGCGTGAAGCATCGCGCCATGGCAGCCCGTACAACTCTTGGCTCACTGTCCCGCCGCCCACCGGCTCTTTGCTTTAAACCTTCGAGGGGAAAAGCCGGCCATTCCGAGCAAACACGCACGTTGTAGCGAAAGCTACCAATTCCTGCCGGCCTTCGTGGTACAAGGGGAGATTGAGCTGACGTCCGCACCGGGGCGGAACCGTTGCGATCGCGAAAGCACGGGACAGGGCGTGATGAACCCGAGGTGGAAATCAAACCCCTATGCTATAATGGGATACGAGGAAACGGTGAAAGAGAAAAAGTCTTTGTGCTCGTGCAGGGAAATGGCGGTGTCGGGAAGCGTGACTGGGTTGTGTCTCGGCAACCTCTGGCTCTTCGAGAGCCTCGAACCTGCGGAAATGCAGGCGCTGATGGGGGCGGCGACGAAGAAGGTCTATACGCCGGGCCAGACGGTTTTCGTGCAGGCCGACCCTACCGACCGGATGTTCCTGATCAAGGCGGGGAGGGTAAGGCTGAGCAAGCTGCTCGAGGACGGCAGCGAATTTACTCTGGATATCAGGAAAGCCGGGGATTTTCTCGGTGAGAACATGCTGGGCGAAGAGGCGGTCTATCCCGTGACCGCGTGGTGTATGGAAGAGACCCTCACCTGCGGATTTACCAAAGAGAGATTCGAGAAACTGGTCCTGGACCATCCCCGCATAGGACTCCAGGTAATGAGAAACCTGAGCAAACGCATCTCGTCTTTGACGAACCGCATCGAAAGCATGTCACTTACCCACCTCGGCGCCCGTCTCTACCAGGTACTTCGCAACATGGCCCTGGAACATGGCGTGAAGAGCCGGGACGGTCTCGTGATACAGTTCCCTCTTACCCATGAGGACCTCGCATTTCTCGTGGGCGCCCATCGGGTCAGTGTCACCCGGGCCCTCAAGGAGTTGAAGAAGACAGGCAGCGTCGTTCAGCAGAAGAGGCGCCTCGTCGTGAGAAGCGAGTAAAAGCACACTTCATACGTAGAATGCGTGACGGAAGAGGGTTCGGCGGCATAACGCAAGCGGTCCCGGAAGGTCGCTTGCGCTATGGTTTCGCTCCTCTGTGGACATCTCCCAACTCTGCCCGAAGTCTGCAAAGGGTCGAGCCTCTTAGGCCGGTTGCTATATCGTTAAGAGCGCTTCGTTGTTCTTCAGAACCTCGGTTAATGGCTGCCCCCAGTATTTGACTTCAATTTGCAGTTTTTCCAAAGCTTCCGTAACGCCTAGTTGGTCTGCGCAGGCTTTGCAGGCAGTTATGTGAACGCCCGCATCCAACGCCTCCTTGATCTTTTCCTGAATAGCGGCATCCTTGCTGACCAGTTGGGCCGGCGCTCCCCAGATTATGAGAGTGACCTTTTCCCACCAGCCATGGACGAGCGAATTGATGGCGTACATGAAAACCATCTTTTCCGCGGTAACGGGGTTGTCGTTAGTCCACAACACATAGAGATGCGTCCTGTCCATTATGTTTCCTCCCTATCTTTTCAGACGGCTGACAAACAGTATAACCCGGGGAAAGCCGGTCGCGTCTGTAGCGTTCGTTACAACTCCGGCGACAATATCGCAACGGAAGATGAGAAAGAGCGGTATTTCCGCCGGACGCAAGACAAACCGGGCGCCGCAACGCCCCGGACGGCCCTTCATCACCAGACCCGCTCTACCCAATCCATGTGGCTTTCGGGCAGCCGGCCCGCGAGAGAGATCCAGTGGCGGCTCGACCTCGGCGCCAGAAGGACAGCCAAAGCCATGAGCATGAGGGGAGGGTCCAGGTAGACAGTGAGAGACGCGAGGGTGGTCACGATCGCGCCGAAGCATCCGCACGCGATATCGCCGCCCTGCCAGAGGACTACCTCTTTTGCGATGAAGAAGCTCGCGCTCATGGCGAGGATGCCGAGCGATGAGAGGCGCGTGAACACGCCGAAAAGAAGGCCGAGGGCGCAGATGGCCTCGATAAACGGAAGGACCGTCCCGAAAAGGTGTGCCAAAGGAGCCGGGAGTATGCCGAACTCCATGATCGGAGCTATCGAATACCGTCCGATGTCAACGAGCTTGCCGCACGAGGACGCAATGAACACGCCAGCCGTAATCCATCTCAGTGCAAGAATGACATACCGGTTCGCCAGCAACCCCGACACAACGCGTGACGCCTGCGCGGACCATACGCGCACCTTCGACCGCAGCAGTTCCGTCTTTTGAGAGACATGCCCCAGGCCGGTTGTTTCGACCATCTCCAGGCTCATTCCCCTGTGCCCGAGGCCGTTGATCTGATGTATGCATTTCATGGCGTTAGCCTCCTTGTTAGCCTCACCTAAGACCTATAAGCGAAAAGCGTGCCATCGATAAGGGGTAACAATATCAATCCCTTACAGATGCATTCCCTCGTCCGATGCGACATATCGCAAAAGAATGCGTTCTATTTCGCAGTCGACGAGGGAAGATTGCGCAGTATCGCAATCTCTTCATCTCCCCATGTTTAATACAGACGTCGCCCATCTCCTTTTATTGCTCGTTTGCGCGTGTCTCATGGCTTGCCTCCCCGTGCCGCATTTTCTAAAGATCGGCATGGCGCGACAGCCTTCTTGTCGCTTCCGTGCCTTTCAGAGATCACAACCTGCGTTTTCTTATATGGGTAGAAGAGTAGTGGAAGAAGTATTGCAGGCCATCCCGTTGTTTTACTATTATGTAAATCGTATCGGTTAAGGCCGTGTTAATTTCCCGAGAAGAATTGCGATAGGAAATACGCGATGCAGTGCAGAAAAGAGTCTCGCCGCTATTGAAAGAAGGGAGAGGGGATGGAATTTGTTCGGTTGCAGGGGCCCGGCCGTCTTAGGCCGTGCGCATTGCTTTGCGCCTTTTTCTCACGAAAAACTGAAAATAGCATATATTGACAAGGCAGATGAAGGCCAGGCAGAGAAACATCGTCGGGTAGCTTGTGAAGGGAATGACGGCGCCCATTGCCATCGGTCCTACGGCCTGCCCCAGATCGGTAAGGATCCGAAAAGTGCCGACGGCAGTTCCGTCCGACGAACCCGCATAATCGAACGCATATGCCATGGTGGCGGGAAAAATGAAGGCTACTCCTACGCCCCAAAGCAGCCCCACGAAGATAAACAGGGGAACGGTCCTCGAGAAAGAGAGCAAAACCAGCGCGACCATCGAGGTTGCAGTGAAGGCGAGGATTGTCTTTTCCTTGCTCCAGGCGTCCATGATCTTTGCTCCCACAACCCTGCAGGCTACGGTCGTGACGGCAGCCGCCGAAAAGAAGTAGCCCGGATTCTTCATCCCGCGCTGCATGGCGAAGAGCGAGAAAAACGCCATGACGGACCCCGACGCGAAATAGTAAAAGAAAGCGCTTATGGCGGGAACGACGATCTTCTTTTCAACAAACAAGGTAGTGTGATCGGAGGCGTCCGTGTCGGGAACTGCGATGACCTTTCCCTTCAGGATGCCGGGAAAGAAAGAGGCGCACAATGAAAGGAGCGCGCACAAAACAAAAAGAGTCGTAAAGCCCGACAGGTTGACAAGGAACATGCCAAAGGAAGGGCCGATGATGGTAGCGATGCCGGACGCGAGCAGGAAGTAGCTGAGTGCGCGTCCCCGATAGGGGAGCGGCGTAATCTTGATGATCAGCGCAAAAGTTGCGGTATCGAAGAACGCATACGCGATGCCCTGAAACACGCGCACGACAAGAAAGGGCCAAAAGGGACGAACGATCATACATGCAAGGAAGCTCGCGGCAAACAGGAGCGCGGCAGCGATCATCATGCGCTTTTCCGTGCATCTGAGCAGCGCGCCTCCGGCGATGAGCCGGGAAGCCAGGGATGAAAAGCTGTAAATCCCCACGAGAATGCCTATCTGGCTTTCTGTCGCCCTCAGTCTCGCGAAATAGATAGGGAGGGTGGGGACGAGGGCGAAGAAGGCGAACAGGAAAGCAAAGAAGGCGAGAAAGGCGAGAACGAAATCTCGGGTAAATATACTGCGCGTCGAATGGGGGAACGCGCTCTGTTCAGCATGCATGGCGCTCTAAACCTTTGAATCCGTTTTATCCGCCGGCCGGTTTGTCTGTATCGTGTCTGTTCTGCGAGAAAGTGAGCGATATGATCGGGCTCCGCGCTGTCGGAGGTCTTTCCCGGAAGACTGATTAAAATTCTCTCTTGCCGCGAAGCCTTGGTGCAGTGGTTGTTGCCTGATGCGTCTTCGCACTTCCTAAACTCTGAACTATAGCAAACTCCTCTTAGTTTCGTCAACAGATAGCTCCACGAGAGATGGTTTTCAGTGCGATGCCCTTTTGCTCCAATGTTCCGCCTCGCCCAACAAGCATGGAACACTCCAGTTGCACAGTTATCCTTTCTGAATAAGGCATACGCCTGCGACGTTCCTGAATCAACAGGTTGATCTGATGATGAGTGAAGAGGCGAGATCGAGGAGAAAAGTTCCAAGGACATGCATATCATTGTGGGGCCAGGTCTGTGGTGAAGAGCGTCGGGAACGTCGAGCTGGGCGTGGGGGGGCGTATGCCACGCTATCACTATCCATGCAACTACCCGATATTATGTCGTTATTTACGGTAGCCCCCCCCAGGCTGCCGTCCCTGCCTCCCCGACTGCCTCTCCCTTAGTCTTTCAACTCATAGTAGCCGAATTCTACGGGCTTGCCTTTATCCACGATTCTCGTGATCATCGCCGGCGCCAACACTATGTGGTTGTTGCCGATCATGCTCTGACCTCCCATGCGAGCTGTTCCCCATATGGACTCGATGGTCTGCATCTTTTCCCATGCATCGACCACTTTGTCGGAGTCGAGGCTCTGGGCCTTTTCGATTGCCTTCAGGAGAGGCCACGCCGCCTGAAGGACCATAATGTGGTCGAAGTTGAATTTGACGCCCAGGTCTTTTTCGACGACCTTGCGCAAGTCTTTCACGATGGGGGTCATCTTAGGGCTTACGACGTCGGGACCCCACTGGAAATAATCATGAGCGACCTTTGCTTCCAGCATGGCGTTAAGCAGATTGATGTCGCCGCTGAAGTCGGGAGCATACACAGGACCGTTGAAGCCAAGTTCCCTCGCTTGGCTGATCAAACCCTTTGCCCACGGTAAAATCCCAAAACCGATATCCAGGGCATCAGGCTTCTTTTCCAACGCCTTCGTCAGGAGCGGATAAAAATCCTCCATGCCTATGCGGTAAAATTCGCTGAAGACGACGTCGAATCCGTGCTTCTGGGCTTCTTTCAAGTCGTAATCGCTGAAGTGTTTGGCCCCCGGGTCGTCCGGTATGAGCCGCGCTATCTTCTTTACCTGGGGATAGGTCTTCGCCAGGTAATCGTAGATTGTGGGAACGTAGCAAGTGCCGAAGCGCGCGGCAAAAAGATACCGGCTCTTGGGCCCGTATTGCTCGGCTCCCATCGTGGCCGGTTGGACCCGGACGATTTTTGCCTGCTCCGCGACCGATGCGATCGCGAGGTTGTTCGGCATAAAGATGGGGGCGATGAGGAAGCGTACTTTGTCCTGCACGGCCTTGTTGGCGGCCGCGACGGCGCCGGCAGGCGATGACTGGTCGTCGTACGATACGAGCTCGATACGATATTTCTGACCGCCGATGGCAACGCCTCCTTTCTCATTGAGGAGTTTCTCGGTCGGCTTTACCGCCTCCGAGATATCCTTGAACCCGCCAGCCATGGGTCCCGTGATCGAATTCATGACGCCGATCTTCAGCGTATTTGGAGCAGGCGCCGCCGCATGCCCTATCGAGGCGAACAGGGAAACGAAGAGAATCACCAGAAGCAGGAAGAAAACGGCCGGTTGCAATCCTCGTGTCTTCATAATGCCCTCCTTTGACGACTATTTTTGGGGCTTGCATCGCCCCGGCAAAGGCCGAACCCGTCTATGCCGATTTTCCCCGTTCCATCGATGCGATTTCCCGGTAGAACTCGACGACGGGTGGTTCCGTCAACAGTCCCTCAAGGTTCTTGTCCAGCTCCTTAAAATGCAGCGTCGAGCCGTGATGCTCAAAAGCCTCCTTGTCTTTGTATTTCTCATAAAAGAAGAACATGCCGGATTTGCTCTCGCTTTCATGGAGGTTATAGGTCAGCGCCCCGGTTTCCTTCTCCACGTGGGGGAACATTGCCTTCAACGTCTCCCCCAACTGTTTCTCCTGCCCCGGTTTTGCATGAAAAATGGCGGTCAGTACCATCAAGATGTCTCCTTGTCGTCAACTTTGTCGTGCTCCCCTTCGGCGCGTTTTTTACAGAGATAAACCTCCCCCGAGGAGTATCGAGGCGCCAGAAGCAAAGTTCGATTTGTCCGAAACCAGGTAAGAAACAGCCGCGGCCGCATCTTCGGGCGTGCCAAGCCGTCCGATGGGTATAGTCCCCGTAGGCCCTTGCGGTTGATTCTTAATCACTTCGTCGACGGTGATGCCCTTTTCGTCCGCCTCTTTGCTCATTTGCTCATCTCTGAAATTTGTGTCGAACGCCACGGGAAGAACGGCATTGACGTTAATCTTGTAGCGCGCCAATTCAACGGCCATGCACTTCATAAGGCCCATCAGGCCGTGTTTGGCGGCGCAATAACCCGCGGCCCCCGGGAATGCCTCGATCCCTGCCCCCGAAGATATCATGACAATCTTTTTCCCTTCCCCGTTCGGCAACATAGCTTTGGCCACCGCTTTGCCAACAAGGAATGATCCGTGGAGGTTGACGTCTATCAGCATCCTCCACGTGGCTTCATCCAGATCGATGACGGGAACGGGAACGGGCCCGCGCACGCCCACGCAGTGCACGAGAATGTCTATCTTCCCGAATTGTTCCAAAGTCTTTGCCACGAGCGCATCGACGTCCTTGCTGTTGCTGACGTCCGCTTCAACGGCCAGCCCTTTCACGCCGAGCGCTTCCATCTCCTCAACCAGCGAGCGCAACCCCCGCCAATTCGCGTCTTCGGACCTGAGAATTTTGGGAACTCCAAATTTGTCGGCAACCACTACATTCGCGCCCTCGCTCGCCAGTTGCAGCGCTATGGCGCGGCCCATGCTTTTACGGGTCGCCGCCCCCGTTACCAGTGCGATCTTCCCTTTCAGATCACTCACGATGCGTCCCTCCTTCCCCTATTTCTCAACTTCTCGGCGCGCCGCGCAATTTCGCTTATTTGGCCAATTTCGTGCACAGCTCATTGACCTCGTCCTCGGTGAGCCATCTGTTCTCTCCGCGGCCGCCCCGGTCGCCGATCTCCTTCAGACCCGCCTGTATGACCTTTCCGACCGTCTCCTTGTCGCTTTTCAGTTTCAAATGGGTGAGAAAGTCCTCGATAACCCTCGGATTGAGGGCCGCAAAGCCGAAGACCATTTGGTGCGTCTGTCCGACGGCCTTCGGATTGTAGGGCTCGGATATCCGGGCTTCAAAGAAGTCTTTTCCCGCCCTCCTGGCCTGCATATAGTCGGCGGTGTGCCAGGAGCTTTCGAACCATAGTTTGTCGCCCACAACGGCCTTCCAGGATTGGACCTTCGCTCCCGTCGCTTCTTGCACGTACGTGGCCAAATCGAAGAGTTTTTCAAGGTTTATGCCGGTCGGGATGCCGTAGAGGGCCTCCAGCCCGAGGACGACCTCTTCCAGCGCCGCGTTTCCCGCCCTGGCGCCCAGCCCACAGCTCACCACTTCAACACAGTCGGCGCCGCCCTCGACGCCGGCGAGGGCGTTCGCCGCAGCCAGTCCGTAGTCGTTGTGGTTGTGCACCGCAAGACTTTTGTTCGGGCCTATGGCCTTCCGGAACTGGGACGCTATGTATTTCCAGGCGGGCGGCGAGGCGCAGCCCATGCTGTCGGCCACGCAGATCCGCTCGATACCCGCGCTCGTAATAATTCTGGCAAGCTCAACCTGCCATTCGAAGCTGGCCCGCATGGCCGGGAGTTTCCCGATGAACTGGAAGCCCCCCGACGCAAGGGCAAAAGCCGGTACGAGTTTGAGGCCGGGATGGTTCTCCGCGACGTACCCGATGTATTCGACGAACTTATCTTGCTTCTCCGCGCCCTGTACCGGGGTGATGCACAAGGCGACGACGATGCCGCCCCCAAGTTCCACCACGCGGTCCGCCCCTTTTTTCAGCTCGTCCAACTGGGCGGAGACGTCCAGGATCATCTGGTTCAGATAGCAATCCGTCCCTTTCCTGAGCACCCCGCTCGAGACAATCCTGGCCATGGTTTCCTCATGGCCCGGGTTGCCCACGTAGCCGCAGTCGACGGCCTCTATGCCAATGTCGCTCAGTCTACGAGCAACCTCCACTTTCTGATTGACGGTAAAGGAGACCGCGACGTTGTCTTCCGCCTCCCTCAAGGTGGGATCTATGACATGAACTCTCTCCGGCAGATTGGGCATGGTCGCCCTCACTTCGGGAAGCCACGTCATCGGCGATGCGTACCACTTGCCCGGTTTGTACCACGGTTGCGTCTTAAGAAGCTCCTGCTCGCTTATCTTGTCGTTTGAAGCCATAATGCTCACAACCTCCCTTAGATTGAAAGGGTCCCCGTCCTACTTCTTCGAAATCGGGACGCCTCTGTCGATCTCGATCCTGCCTTCCAACATCACCATCTTTATGTTCTCCGGGTGCTGCAGCGTCCGCACGTCCGACAGCGGATCGCCATCGACGATCAGCACGTCCGCAAACTTGCCCGGCTCTATGGTCCCCGTTTTGTCTCCCAGGAAGCAAGCCATGGCGCCATCCTTTGTTGCGGCCGTTATGGCCTCCGTTGGCGAAAAGCCGCAATGCTTGACGAGGAGCTCCAGCTCGATCGCGTTGTTGCCGAGAGGCGCCATGGGGGAGCCGTTGAAATCGCTTCCTGCAGCCAAAATCGCGCCCGCCTTCCGCATTCTCTTGTAGCCCTCTGTCGCGTCGTCCCACTCCGTCGCGGCCCTTTCCACAAGCCACGGGGGCGCGCCGTCGCCTTCCAGGACCAACCTGAGGCATGCAAGAGACGAGACGAAGACGGCTTCGTGCTCCATGGCGAGCGCAACCCCTTCGTCGTCCGTCCCATAGGCGTGATCTATGGTCTTTATGCCGCCGAGTATTGCCCTTTTCGTTGCCCTTGGGTTATGTGAATGGGCTGTTACAAATCTCCCCGCATGGGCGGCTGTTTCAACGATGGCTTTGATTTCGTTCATGTGGAACTGAAGGTCTGCTGAGGATTCATTTTCCCCCAGGTAGTTTCCGCTCACGAAGGTCTTGATGAAATCGGCGCCGAATCGCAAAGCGTGGCGGGTCGCTTTTACACATTCATCGACGCCGTCGCAGACGAGACTCTCCGCTCCCGAAGCGCTTCGGTGCAGGCTTGTGCGCGCATCAACGCACTCGGAAGGAAGAAAGGGGTCCTCTATGCTGTTGCGGGTCTGGACGAGCAACAGTCCGGCCGCGACAATGCGCGGAAGTCCGGCCAGAGAACCTTCCGCAGCAGCCTTCCTCAGGAATACGCCGTTTGTGCCGCCGCAATCCCTGAGCGTGGTGTAGCCCGCCGCCAAAAGAGCCCGACAATCGCCGATCGACCTGACGAGGCTTAGCTCCCAGGGACGGGTCAACCGGTCAATCCTCGGGTGTTCTTTTAGTCCCGAATTGTGCATGTGCGAGTCTATCAGGCCGGGCATGACGCTCTTGTCTGTCGCATCGACGACTTGCGAGCCGACGGGGATCTCGATGCCTCTTCCCGCCGCCGCGATTTTCGATCCCTGAATGAGAATGGTCGCCCCGGCAGTGGGCTTGGCGCCCGTTCCATCTATCAGCGTGCCGCCTACGATTGCCTTTATTTCTGTTTCCCCGGCCATTTTTTTACCCCGCGTCCCTTGCAGGCTTTTGCTGTGCGACTACAGCACGTCCTTATAATAGTCCGCTTCGCGCTCCCGCACTTTATCCAGCCCCACGATCTTGTCAATCCCCTCGAAAGTGATCATTCGGTTGACGAAGGCCATCGTCTTGCCGTTGCGGTAAATCTCCTCCATCGTTTTCTTGACCCCATAGGCAGCGGCAAAGAAACTGCTGCCCGGATAGACGACCGCGGCGAAGCCTATCTCCTCCAGCTCCTTCGTGGTGCAAATCGGGGTGCGGCCGCCTTCTATCTGGGTCGCCATGGTCGGGGCGTCAAGGGCGCGGTTGAGGCGCAGCATCTCTTCCTTTGTGGTAAGGGCGTCGACGAGTATCATGTCCGCCCCTGCCTCGCGGTACCTGTTGCACCGCTCGATTGCCTCCTCCATGCCGTAAATGGCCAGAGAGTCCGTCCGGGCCATGATCACGAGGTCGTCGTCCGTCCTCGCATCCGTTGCCGCTTTGATCTTTGCGACCATCTCGCCCGTGGGGATCACCTTTTTCCCCTCTCTATGCCCGCAACGCTTCGGGGCCACCTGATCTTCGATGAAGAAGCCCGCGGCCCCGGCCTTTTCGAATTCTCTGGTGGTCCTGATCACGTTGGTGGCGTTCCCGTGTCCGGTATCCCCGTCTGCGAAGACCGGTATATCGACCGCCTCGGCGATGTTCCTGATATGGGTTGTCATTTCGGTAAGGGTCACCAAGCCCACGTCGGGTTTTCCGAGCCAGCAGATCGAGCATGCGGCGCCTCCGAGGCTGATCGCCTTGAAGCCCGCCTGCTCGATGATCCTCGCAGATAAGGCGTCGTGGGCGCCGGGCATGACGATGATTTCGGGGTCCAAGATTAGCTTTCGCAAGAGCGTGGTTTTCTTCATAGTTGAATTCTCCTGAATGTATCGGACGTAATAGGCTACTACCAGCCACCCACAAGTTTCCGAGCCGGCTTCGGGCGCACAAAGCAGCGGTTGCACAATTGCCCATTCGTGCCTGACGGACGTTCTCGTCCTTTCCGGTCTGGTTGTGTCTTCTCTATCTTTGGTCATGGTATACTACAAGTATCCTAAGTGTCAAGAAAAAAGTCGTGCTGGGCGGGATCTTTGGGGGGTCACAAAATAGGGTGACGCTTTGCCTATTCGTCACCCCGGCGGACCGTGGTGGAAATCCGACGTCAGGAAATTTGCGGCGTTATTCTTTTGAGCGTGGCGGCGTCCGGATTAAGATTTTGCGGTGAAGACAACGAGGGCCTTTGAGAGTTTCTCCCTGATGCTTCTGGCGCAGTGGGGTTTGCTCGAATCGAAATAGCAGGCGTCTCCCTCTTCCAGGATTCGGGTCTTGCCGTCGTAAAGGAGCTCTTGGGTTCCCTCGATCACAAAAACCAGTTCCTGACCCTCATGGGCCATAGGCGCCCCGGGGAACTCAAAGGAAGGGGTCACGATGTAGCTATCCATAGTCCTGTCCTTCATCCTGTGATTAATCGGTTCATACACAGTGCCGTCGGATCTGGACGGACTATCCATAATCTCTCTATCTTTGCGCTTTACCACAACAATGGAGTTTTCTTCCTCCGCGTACTTTTCGCCGTCGATGAGAAAGGAAGCGTTTACTCCCAAAGCACGGGCTATTCTCATCAACGTGCCGACGGTCGGCTCCCTTCTGAGGTTCTCTATGTGCGACAAATACCCTTTGGTAAAACCTGTCTTCTTGGACAGGGCGTAGATGCTCAGCCGCTGTTGGCGCCTTAGTTCTTTTATCCTGAGAACTATGTCCTTCCAAAACTCTTTGTCGTTTTCTTCTGCATTCTCCATTGAGCGCATATAGTATACTATCGGACGCCGGCAGTCAACCAAGGCATACCTTGGCAACGCCCATCGGGCCATGATTCCCTTGGCGCCAATTCCAGGATGAAGCTATCTCCTTGAGCTCTCACGGTACGTGGTCCTTAATCCTATTCGAGCATTTTTCTGGGAAATAAGGAGCTCATACGGCACATCAAGACGGCGCCCGGCGGCCACGCCGGGGAGATACCCAAGAGCCAGCAACACGCTGGCCGACTATCTCTTGCGGAACTTTTCGGCGAAGCCGGACAGCTCTCTAAGACCGAAAGGGACAATCGCATCCATGCGGCCCACGCCCAGCACGGCTGCACGTTCGCGCAAATCGCTGACTATCTCGGCATCCACTATGCGACAGCGAGCAGAGCGGTCGGACGGATAGCTGAAGAAAGAAAAGAGAAAGTGTGATTGCAAGACCTGACCCTATTGACTGCCGAGGCAGCAATGGATTGCGCTTGCGAGCAAGGGGGACCACATGAGCCAGCCGACGATAGCTGAAGTCATAAAGAATAAGCATGACGCATTGTTAGCACCGCCCAAGAACGGCGCGAGCCGCTATAGGATATTGAAGAATTACTCAGGGACTTGCATTGAAAACAAATGGAGTCCGAGGAAAGGACACCGGAGGCGTGACTGTAGGTGCACGCTGAGGATGTTGCGACCTTTCGAGGCAGGTGCATGGCGCGAAATTAACGCGGCCCCTGTCTTATAGGACGTATTGGTTTTCTGCGGCATCCGGAGGGATGCCGCAGAAAACCAATACTATTCGACTGTAACACTTTTGGCCAAGTTCCTCGGCTGATCCACATCCGTCCCGAGCAGGTTCGCGATGTGGTACGCGAAGAGCTGGAGGGGGACGATGAAGATCATGGGCTGCAGCTCGTAGAGCGTGCTCGGCACCTTCAGGATGCTCGACGCTTTCGGCGCCATTTCGTGGTTTTCGTGGTCCGTGCAGAGGATGATGTTCCCTCTCCGGGAAACGACCTCTTCCACGTTGCTGCATGTCTTCTTGTACGTACTGTCGTCCGGGGCGACGAAGACGACGGGCATTTGCTCGTCGATGAGGGCGATGGGCCCGTGCTTCATCTCTCCTGCGGCGTAGGCTTCGGCGTGAATGTATGATATCTCCTTGAGCTTGAGGGCGCCTTCGAGGGAAACGGGGAAGCTGATGCCCCTGCCCAGGTAGAGGAAATTCTTGTAGTGCATGTACCTGCGGGCGAAATCTTCCATGTTGCCCGTCTGGTCGAGGGTAAGCTGGAGCTTGTGGGGTATCTTCCTGATCTCGCCGATGTTCCGCCGGAGGATCTCCTGGTCCATGACGCCGAGCTTCTTTCCCAGATGGAGCATGAGGAGGAAGAGCACCGACACTTGGGTGGTAAAGGCTTTCGTCGAGGCGACGCCGATCTCCGGGCCGGCGTGGGTAAAAATGACGCCGTCCGAGCCGCGGGCGAGGGTGCTGCCCAGCACATTGCAGATGGCGAGGGTGAAAATGCCTTTCTTCTTCGCCTCTTTCATGACCGCAATGGTGTCCGCTGTCTCGCCCGATTGGGAGACGAGGACGAGCATGTCATTCGGCCTCATGATGGGGTTCCGGTAGCGGAATTCCGAGGCGATGTCGACGTCGACGGGGATGCGCAGGTTTTCCTCAAACATATGTTTGCCGATGAGGCACGCATGGTACGAGGTGCCGCAGGCGATCATCCATATCCGTTTGATCTTGTTGACGGGAGGCAGTTTCAGCTCTTCGAACTCCACTTCGCCCCGCTCTTCCTTCACCCTGCCGAGGAGCGTATCGGAGATTGCCCTAGGCTGTTCGAAGATCTCCTTGAGCATGAAGTGCTTGTAACCGCCCTTCTCCGCCATGGCGCCCGACCAGTTGAGGGTGTGCACCTGCCGCTCTACGCGGTTGCCGTCCGCATCGACCTGGAGGAGCTCGCTGCCTTTCATGACCGCCATATCGCCGTCCTCGAGGAAGATGAACCGGTTTGTCTTCCCGATGAGGGCGGGCGCGTCGCTGGCGACGAAGAATTCGCCTTCGCCCAGGCCGAGGACGAGGGGGCTCTCCTTTTTCGCGGCGATAAGGGTTTTCTCCGATTCCCTGATAATGCCGAGGGCGTAGGAGCCGTTCATCTCTCCCAGAGACATCCGGACCGCATCGACAAAGCTGGCGCCTTCTTTCATGTGGTCGAAGATGAGGTGAGGTATGACTTCCGTGTCCGTGTCGGAGAGGAATTTGTGCCCCTTAGCGCGCAACGCCTCTTTCAGCTCGACGTAGTTTTCGACGATGCCGTTGTGGACGACGACCACGTCGCCCGCCCGGTGCGGATGGGCGTTTCTCTCGGAAGGCGTGCCATGGGTGGCCCATCTGGTATGGGCAAGGCCGAGCGTTCCCTTGAAGCCCTTGGCGCACAGCCTGGCCAGCTCGTCAACTTTGCCTTTCTGGCGCGCGATCTCGATCTTGCCGTCGCAGGAGACGGCGATGCCGGCGGAGTCGTATCCCCGGTATTCGAGTCTTCTCAGCGAATCGATCAGTATCGGATAAGCTTCTCCTTCCCCAAGGTAGCCGACTATTCCGCACATTATTTTTTCCTCCTCGAGTAGCCTTCGACGTGATGTTGCTTCACACGGGTCACCGCGAGGGCGCCCTCCGGGACGTCCTTGGTAATGGTGGAACCCGCTCCGACGTATGCGTCCTTGCCGATAGTGACAGGCGCGACAATCTCGGTGTTGCTGCCGATGAAGGCGCCGTCCTCTATGACGGTGCGGGACTTCACCTTGCCATCATAATTACAAGTAATTGTACCGGCGCCCACGTTAACCCCCGAGCCCACTTCGGCGTCGCCGAGATACGAGAGATGCTGCGCCTTGGACCCCTCTCCCATGACCGTATTCTTCAATTCGACGAAGTTGCCGATCCTCACGTTGCTCTTGAGGACCGTCTTTGGCCGCATGCGCGAGAAGGGGCCTATCTTGGCGCCCACGCCCGCCCGGACGGTGTCGAGGGAGGTGAAGCCTTCGATGGAGACGTCGTTTTCGATGATCGAGTCTTTGATGACGGTGTGGGGGCCGATGAAGACGTCTTCTCCGATCTGGGTTTTTCCCTTGAGATAGCAATAGGAGGAGACGACCGTATCGGCGCCGATGGTCACATCGTCCTCAATATACGCGCTTCGGTCGACGATAGCGACGCCGTTCTCCATGTGGCGGTCGAGGATTGCGTTCCTGACCATCGCATTGGCTTCGAGCAGGTCTTTGCGCGTATTGACGCCGAGGACTTCCGAGGCGTTCTTGTAGAGAAACGCCCGCGCCCGAATGCCCTGCCGGCCGGCGGTTTTGCAGATGTCCGTGAGGTAGAACTCACCCTTCCTGTTGTCGGGGGTGATTGCCTCCACCAGGGGGAGAACATTGCGGCGGATCATGCAAATGCCCGTGTTGACCACTTTTATGGCGCGCACGTCCTCTTCCGCCTCGCTCTCTTCGACGATGTCGACGATGCCCCCGCGGTTGTCTGTGATGACCCTGCCGTAGCCCGAAGGATCGTCCACCTGGGTGGTCATGAAGACGATGCCTTCAGATTCCGCGAAGAACTCCATGAATGCCGTCAGGGTGGAGGACTTGATAAGGGGAACATCGCCGTAGAGCACGAGAACGTCTCCCGAACCGAGAAGCGGCGCCGCGGAGAGGAGTGCGTGGGCCGTCCCCTTCTGTTCCTCCTGATAGGCAAAGGCGACGTCTGCTCCTTCAAGGCAACCCTCGACGATCTCTTTGCCGTAGCCCGTCGTCACGATAACCTTTTCGGCGTTCAGCGAGCGGGCCGTTTCCACCGCGTAGCGGATCATGGGTTTGCCCATGATGGGATGGGCGACCTTGGGCAGTTTGGACCGCATCCGCGTGCCTTTGCCTGCCGCCAATATGACACAATTAAGTCGCTCCATTGGTGCTCTCCTTTTTTCCGAAAACTCTCGCTATCATGATGCTCAGTTCGAAGAGACCGTACATCGGCACCGCCATGAGGATCTGGCTCGACACCTCGGGGGGCGTGATGATGGCGCTCACGACCACGATGGCGAGGATGGCGTATCGCCTCTTCTTTGCCAGGGTTTTGTAGTTGAGGATGCCCGCCTTCGCCAGGTAATAGGCGATGAGCGGCATCTGGAATACCAGGCCGAAGATAAGGAGCATCTTCAGGGTGAGGTTCATATACTCTTTCAGGGAGGGCATGGGAACGATCATGTCTCCCGCATAGCTGACGAAAAAATGGTAGACCACCGGCATCGTGACATAGTAGCAGAAAAGGGCGCCCCCCACAAAACAAATACTGCCGAAAATGATAAAGGGCGCAACGTATTTCTTTTCTTTCTCGTAGAGACCGGGCGCCACGAACATCCAGGCTTCGTAGAGGATAAGGGGGGCGGCAAGAAAGAGGGCGGCGACGAGGGCTACCTTGAAATAGGTAATGAACGCTTCGGTGAGGCTGGTGAAGATGAAAGAGCTTTTGGGCGGCATCACGACGATGAAAGGGCGCATGAGGAAATGAAAGATGCGCTCCTTGAAAGCATAAGTGATGATGAAGGCGACGCCGAGGCCGACAATGCTGATCAACAGCCTGTCTCTCAGCTCTTTGAGGTGAGCGATGAAAGGCCTTTTGTCGTCTTTCATGCCTTCTTCTGACTTTCTTCGGGGTGATGGCTGAGGGCTGCCGGTGGTTGCTCGTCTTCGTGAGTCTTCTCCGCCGTTTCTTCCTTCTTTTCCTCTTCCTCTTTCGTCAACTCCTGCTCAAGGCTATCCTTGACGTCGTCTGCCATGCGCTTAAATTCGCCGAGCGCCTTTCCCACGGCCCTGGCGACCTCGGGCAGTCGGGAAGGGCCGACGACGAGGAGGGCGACGACGAGGATAACGATAAGCTCAAAAAAACCGATGCCGAACATACACTAAAGGTAACACAGTTGCGGAACGATGGGAAGTTATACCTGGGCACCCGTCTACCAAGGCGTTCCATTGCTGTGCCCCGGCGTTCTTCCTCAACAAAACAAACGCCGCTCTGTCCTTTTTATCGGCACTTGGCCCGGCAACTGAAATTCCGCCTGTCTCGGTCATCATTTTTTTCTTTCGGCGGGAGGCGCCGGGCACCCCCGCCTCAAACAAATGAAAGAAGAGGAGAAGAAAGCGACCCGGAGAACGTCTTGACCGACGCGGGGGTGGGGCGTAGATTAGAGACATGAATACTAACCACGATAAAGAGATTCGGGAGCTTTTGCGGAAGAGTCGGGTGATCGCCGTGGTAGGACTTTCTGCTGACGAGAGTAAGGCGAGCAATGGCGTTGCCCGATACCTGATGAGAAAGGGGTACAAGATTATTCCGGTCAATCCGGGGCAGGAGACGATACTTGGGGAGAAGTCGTACAAGTCTCTCGCTGATATCGAGGAAAAGGTCGATATTGTCGACATATTCATGAGGTCGGAAAAAGTCCTGCCCGTTGTCCGGGAGGCGTTGGGCTTGCGTCCCGCGGCTATTTGGCTGCAGCTCGGCATTGTCAACGAGGAAGCAAAGGAGCTTGCCGAGGCGGACAACGTCATGTTCGTTATGGATAAGTGCCTCAAGATCGAGCACGGCCGCCTGCTCGAATAGCAGCAGGACGGAACTTTCGGTTGCAAGCCGCTCCCAACCGCACTATGTTTAAGAAAAATGCCGGAGGTTTGTCATGGCGGAGGAAAAGAGAAGAGAAGGCCGTTCCTTTGGAAGGCCGTGGGAAACGATAAATCCCTTCGATACGATGCGGGATTTGATGAACCGGATGGTTGATACCGTTATCGAACCGCTTTCCCGGCTCAGCAGCCCGCCCTTTCGGGCGCCCGCGCAACGGTTTCAGCCGAGCGTCGACGTCATCGAAGAGGACGAAGATGTGCGGATCGAGGTAGAAGCCCCCGGAATGACCGTCGACGACCTTTCCGTCGGCATAACGGAGGATACGGTCATTGTGAGCGGTGAAAAGAAGCCGGAAGAGGCCGAGGCGGGCGACGTCCATCGCCGCGAGCGCGCCTATGGCTCCTTTCGCCGGACGATCCGTCTGCCCGTGGAAGTGGACAAGGAGAATGCGCGGGCGAGCTTCAAGGACGGCATCCTCACTATCAGGCTGCCCAAGTCCCAAGCCGTGGTAAAGAAGGTAGAGATCAAGGCAGGGTAGGATCGAAAAGGACCCGGGCCGCAGAATGGGCATCGCGAGTCTTAACCGGCTTCGCGTTATTCTCACCACGTTTCTTCTCTTTGGCGGCAACTGCCTTCTCCGGAGGGCCCGCCTGCTCTATTTCGTTCCCTGGCGGTTGCGTCTCCGGGCCTTGTTTCACCGCGGAGAGGCGCAAAAGGAAAGCCCGTGCCCGGAACGGGAAGAGCGTATCATTTCTCCCGCCGGCCTTCGGGAGCTTTTTGAAAAGCTGGGCCCGACGTTCGTGAAGCTCGGGCAGATTCTGAGCCTTCGGCCCGATTTCGTCGGGGAAGAGCTTTCCCGGGAACTGTCGAAGCTGCAAAGCGACGTCTCGCCCTTTCCGTTCGAAGAGGTCGAAAAAATCATCAAGGCGGAACTGGGTGGACGGCCCGACCGGATCTTTCGCTCTTTCGACCCGCAGCCGGCCGCTGCCGCCTCTCTCGCCCAGGTCCATCACGCCTTTCTGGAGGATGGGACCGAGGTCGCGGTGAAGGTGCAGAGGCCGGAGATCCGGGAGCTTATCGAGAAGGACATCCGTCTTCTCGCCTGGCTGACCCGGCTGGCGGAGGCGCTTGTTCCGCGAGTGCGCCCCTACAATCCGGTGCAGGTGGTTGCCGAGTTCGCCGACTGGTCCCGTCGTGAGCTCAATTTCGCCGTCGAGGGCCACAACGCCGAGCGCTTCCGCTTTGCCTTCAGGGAGAACCCCCATATCAAGATCCCCCTGATCTACTGGGAGTTCACCAGTCCCCGGGTTCTCACCATGGAGTACATTCACGGCGTGAGGGCGGACGACTTCGCGGGCATCGAGAGGGAAGGGCTCGACCGCAAGCAGCTTGCCCTGAACGGAGTGGACGCGCAGTTGCAGCAAATCCTTATCGACGGTTTTTTCCATGCGGACCCACACCCCGGGAACTCCTTCGCTCTCAAGAGAAACAAGCTTTGCTTCTATGACTTCGGCATAGTCGGACACCTGAGCGAAGCGCAGCGCCGGGAGCTGACGTCCTGCCTCGTGGCCTTCTCCAGTCAGGACATAGAGAGCTTCCTGGCTCATTTTCTCCATCTCACCCATCTGTCTGACGCAAGCGATGTTCCCGCCTTCAGAAAAGACGCTTCGGAGATACTGAGCGAGCTGTTCTTTTCGCCGACGAATCCAAGCGTTGCGTGGATATTCTTCAGGCTCATCAATAAGGGAGCGACGCGCCGGATCGGTTTTCCGGCCGACCTGGCTCTCGTTTCGAAATCTCTGATCACCACGGAGGCGATGGGACTTGCCCTCTATCCGGACTTTGACTTCAACGAGCACCTGGCGCCTTTCGTGAAGAAAGCCTTTGAATCCGCTGTAGACCCCACGCGGCTTCGCCGCTCCTTCGCCAACGATCTTCTTGATTACGCCTCTTTTCTGAAGGAATTGCCCGAACGAATCCACACCTTGTTGACCCGGCTCGACGTACAGGAAGGCGCCGGCCTCGGGGTCGACCGCCGGGACTTGATCCTGCTGCAAAACCGGCTGGACCGGGCGATTGACAGCAGGCTGGCCGAAATCGCCCTCCTGTCTGCGGCCTTCCTCGTTGTTGCCGCCCTTGTCGGCGTGGGGGAAAGCGTCCTCGCCTCCCGGCTTCTCCCCATCGGGGTCGGTTTCTTTCTGGCTATTTTCCTGCTCTTTGCAAGGAGAGCCAGAAAGAAGCGATGACGCGGCGCAATCTGTTCGGCCGCATAAATATTGATCTTTATCTTCCGGGGGGATATCATTCCATAGAATGTACGAAGAATACTTCGGGCTGAAGAGAAAGCCTTTTTCCATCGTCCCCGACCCCGCCTGCTTTTACCTGAGCGGGAAGCATCGGGAAGCGCTTGCTCACCTGCTCTACGGCGCCGGCGGTGAAGGCGGCTTCATACTCTTGACGGGCGAAGTCGGGACGGGGAAGACCACCGTCTGCCGCCGTCTCTTCGAGCTGATGCCCGAAGGCGTCGACGTTGCTTTTGTTCTCAATCCTAAGCTGACCTCCGAGGAGCTTCTGGCAACGATTTGCGACGAGTTTGGAATCGGATGCCCCGAAGGCGCCATGAGCGTGCGAACGCTCGTGGCCCGGATCAACGATTACCTCCTCGACGCCCACCACAAGGGGCGCAGGGCCGTCCTCGTCATCGAGGAGGCCCAGAATCTGACGCCCGAGGTGCTGGAGCAGGTGCGGCTGCTGACCAACCTGGAGACCAACCAACGAAAACTCCTGCAGGTGATTATGATAGGGCAGCCGGAGCTGAAGAAGATGCTGGCCAAACCGGAGCTTCGGCAGCTTTCGCAAAGGATCACGGCGCGCTATCATCTGGGCCCGCTGTCGAAGGGAGAAGTTTCCGAATACCTCGCCTATCGCCTGGCAGCGGCCGGGGCGGGTCGAAACCGGCTCTTTCCCCCTGCGACCATGAGGAAGATTTACGGCCTGACTAAAGGGATTCCCCGGCTTATCAACGTGATTTGCGACAGAGCCCTTTTGGGAACCTTCGTTCAGGAGAAGGAGTTCGTCGACGTCCCGACGTTGAAAAGGGCCGCGCAAGAGGTGATTGCCGAGGAAGAGGGCAAGGGAAGGGGAAAGGTTTTCTATGCCGCCGCCGGTGCGCTCGTCCTTTTGTGCGTTGTTTTGGCCGGTCTCTCCTATGCGCCCCTCTGGAGGCAATGGTTCTTTGCCGGCGCTCGCGCCCCGGTCGTGCGTTCTCTGGTCGATTCAAAAGCGACGCTGCTCAGCACGAAGCCGCCCCCGCCGACCCGGGCGGCCGTGGAGCCGCAAAGGGAGGTTTCATTGACCCCGGCGGCCGCAGAGCCGCAAAAGGAGGCGCCCGTTGAAAAGGCGCCGTTGAGCCCCCCGCCCGGCAAGAGCGGCCCGAGTACGAGGGAAATGGCATACCGCGCCCTTCTTCGCCAATGGCGCGCGCCCTACGGTCCGGACAGCCGGCCCGTCTGCGAACAGGCTGAATCGGGCGGCCTCACGTGTCTGTACGGGCAGGGCTCGGTTGGCGATCTGGCAGAGATGAACAAGCCCGCGGTGCTGCGGTTCACGGACGGGTCGAACGGCTCCTACTATGCTCTGTTGATTGGACTTGACGAGAAGACGGCCACGCTTCTCCTGGGGGATGAAAAAAAGACGGTCGACGTCGCGGAAGTCGCCAAGCAATGGTCCGGCGACTATCTCATCCTCTGGCGGGCGCCGCCCGGATATCAAGGGCGGTTGCGGTTGGGCGACCGGGGACCGGCGGTGGCGTGGCTCGAAAAGCAATTGGCCCTTGCTCAGGGCAAGCCGGCGCCGACAGAAGAACAGGACGTTTTCGATGCAACGGTGACGAAACAGGTGAAAGAATTTCAACGAGCGGTCGGGATGGCGCCTTTGGGGATCGCGGGGCCCAGAACGATAATGCGCCTATGCGATGCAAGACCCGACAATAGGGACCCCGTCCTCCGGAGGTCCGGGAGTGGAAAAGAGGTCAGATAGGCATGTCCTATATCCTTGAGGCGCTCAAGAAACTCGAAGAGAAGCGGGAGCAGGAAGATGCGCCCCGGATGTTCATCTTCTCGCGCCCATCCAAAATAGAACGGTGGAAACGGCCGTTATGGCTCTACATAATTGTGGCGGCGCTCCTGGTGAACGCCTTCGTCATGGCCTGGTGGGCCGGCGGAAAACGGGGAGAAAAGACGGCCGCGCTCGCCGAAAAAGCTTCCCCGCCGCACGAGATTGCGGAACCAGCGCCGGCCGCCCCTTCCGTCAGGAGACAGAGCCGGCCTGCGGGCAAGCCGGAGAGGAAGAGGGAAACGGCAGCCTTCCCGGCGCTGCGAGAGATGAAGCCCCCCGGCGCTGCCGACTCCATGAGTCAGGCGCCGGCAGCCGACCGGAACGCGCAGGCAACGCCGGCGCCTTCCGCGCCAAAAGAAACTCCGGCTGTCGCACCCACGCCGATGTCGTCTGCAGCCCGAGCCATGGAGACGGAAAGGCCCCGCGTCGAGGCCCCAAAAAGTGAAGAAGGAAGGAGAAGGGGAGGGAGAGTGCTTCAGTTAAGCGAACTGCCGGGCGCCGTCCGGAACGCCTTGCCGGAATTCAGGATATCGGGCCATGCGTACAGCCCCGAGCCGCAGACGCGGGTAACGAGGATCAATGAGAAGATCCTTCAGGAAGGGCAGGACCTCTCCCCCGGACTGAAGTTGGAGGAGATTGTCCCCCAGGGAGTCGTCTTCAGCTATCAAGGCTATCGCTTCAGGGTAGACCTCAATGGCAACCGATAGAGCGCCTTCCCCCCTGGAAGATCGTCTTAAAGAACGGATGGCCGGCGGGCGCCTCCTGACGTACGACGCTTTCCTGGAAACGGTGCTCTACGACGAGCGATACGGCTACTACAAGGCGGGAAAACAGCCGGGGCAGGACTACTTCACCGCGCCGGAAATCCATGCACTCTTCGGCCGCACGATAGGCAAGTACGTAGAAGCGGTGTGCAGGCGTTCGGGCAGCGCTTCGGTCACGGTTTTGGAGCTGGGCGGCGCCTCAGGCAAAATGGCCGCCGACATCGCCGCGGCTTTCGACCGCGTTGCCCTGGATGCTTATTTCATCCTCGAGAAGGGGGAGGAAAGGACCTCGGGGCCTATTCGTTGGATCAACGACCTGGGGAAATTCCGAGCGTCCGAGGGGCTTACCTTTATCGTGGCAAATGAGTTCTTCGACGCCCTCCCTTTTCACCGGGTGATCAACCGGGACGGAAAGCTCGAAGAGATCTATGTGGGCCACGAGCAGGGGTTTTTCGAGGAGCGGGGTCCCCTGAGCCCGCCCCTGGCATCCTTTCTTGAAGAGCACCCTCTCTTTTTGCAGGAGCAGCATGAGCTCGAGGCGACGCCCGCGACCGCCTGCTTGGTGAAAGCCGCGTCGGCATTCACCGGAAAAGGCTGCTTCCTCGTCTTCGACTACGGCTATCATCAGGTGGATGTCGCCGCGGGCAGGTTCTTTCAGGGCAGTATGCTCGGCTACAGGAACCGGAGGATGCGCGAAGACGTCTTTGATTCCCTCGGGCGCATGGATATCACCCATCACGTCAACTTCGACCACCTTGCCGCCCTGCTCGAGGAGGAGGGATGGCGCAAGGACGGGGAGATCGAGCAGTACCGGTTTCTCCTGAATGCGGGCGCCCTGGAGAAGCTCGGCGAGCTTTCCGCGCAAGAGAGAATGACGGTGAAATGGCTCATCACCCCGGAGGGGCTCGGTTCGGCGATTTCGGTGCTGGGGTTTGCGCGGGGGCTCGCGTTCGGGCTGCCGGGGTTTTAAGGCCGGTTCCGGGTTGATTTCGCCGAAACAAGTTGGGTAGGCGCCTCTATGGGTCGTCCGGGTCGCTGCGTTGACAGTTCCCCGTCGATTCTGTATATTTTAACCATCAAGTACGATTGTCGGTGATGTTTCTTCGTGGAATTTCTTACTTCGATCACGCCGGCGGAAGCCCTTAGCCTCATCGCTTCCGTTCCTACAGGTCTCTTGCGCGAAGAACTAGTTTCCCTTGAGAAAGCGGCCGGCAGGGCGCTGGCAGCCGAGATCGCCGCAGGCGAGGACGTACCGCCGTTTCCACGCTCTCTCGTGGATGGTTACGCAGTAAAGGCCAAGGATTCCTATGGGGCGCGCGAAGGCACGCCCGCATTCTTGCGGGTCGTGGGAGAAGTGTCGGTCGGCGAAGCTGCTGAAAAGCAGGTAGGCGACGGCGAAGCCGTCTACGTGGCGACAGGGGCTATGATGCCGGAGGGTGCAGACGGCGTGGTAATGATCGAACATAGCCGGCAGGTGGATGGCGCCGTTGAGATAACCCACGCGGTGCGCAGGGGAGAGAATGTCTGCTTCAAGGGCGAGGACGTGCGGAACGGGCAGGTGATACTCGAAAAAGGACGAACCATATCGTCCTTCGACGCAGGCGTGCTCGCCGCTCTCGGGATCGTGAGCGTTCCCGTATATGAGCGGCCCCTGGTCGGCCTGATCTCGTCGGGCAACGAGATCGTGCCGGTGGATGCGGCGCTGGAGGCGGGCAAGGTCCGCGACATCAATGGGCATACGATTTCGAATCTCCTGAAAAAGCAAGGTTGCCGCGTCCGGTTCGGCGGCATCGCTAAGGATACGATTGACGATATTTCCGCGAAGCTCTTGGCGCTCCGCGATTGTGACGCCCTACTCCTTTCCGGTGGAAGCTCGAAAGGGCAAAGCGACTTCGTGACCGCCGCCCTCGAACGACTCGGCGGCAAAGTGCTCTTTCACGGCATCAGCATCAAGCCGGGCAAACCGACGATTTTCGGCCTCCTGGGGGAGAAGCCGGTATTCGGTCTCCCCGGCCACCCCGTTTCCTGCGCGATGGTCGTTCTGAGGTTTGTGCGGCCCCTCCTCGCGCGCCTGAAAGGCGAGGTCTTTGCTCCTGCCCTGCGAAGCCTGTACGGAAGACTGACAACCAACGTGCCCTCCTCTTACGGGATAGAGGAATACGTGCGCGTGCGCGTCGAGCGGGTTGAAGGGACGATGCCGCTCGTGACGCCCATTTTCGCCAAGTCTTCGGTGATCTCGACCCTTTCGCAAGCAGACGGCTACTTCGTGGTGCCCGCGGGGCAGGAAGGCATCGAGGCGGGCGTCGAAGTGGAGGTCCTTCCTCTTGGTTAAGCGGTATCTCGACACGATAGGAAAAGAAGAGGCAGTCCGCAGGGTGCGGGCCGCGATACGGCCCCTGGAGGCGGACGAAGAAATACCGACGCCGGCATGTCCGGGCCGGGCGACGTCCCGACCCATCCTCGCGCTGCGTTCGAACCCTCCCTTTACCTCAGCCGCCATGGACGGCTACGCGGTTTCCTTCGAAGCAACCCTCGAAGCGGATCTCACAACGCCCATTGCCCTTGTGAAGGGGAACGATGCGGTGCTCGTCAATACCGGCGATCCCTTGCCCAGAAACATGAACGCCGTCATCATCGTGGAAGAGGTGGAAGAGAAGGACCGGGAAATCATCGTGAGGAAACCGGCTTCCCTCTGGCAGCACGTGCGGCTGACGGGAGAAGACATCATCGAGGGCGACATGCTTTTCCCTGTCAATTTCAGACTGGGAATCCTCGACGTCGGACTGCTGCTCGCCGCGGGCGTAAAAACGCTGAGGGTCGGAAAAAAACCGAGAATCCTCGTCATTCCGACGGGGCGTGAGCTGGTCGATATTTACGAAGAGGACGACCCGGACGCCGTCCCCCACCGCTTGATCGATTTCAATTCTTACACCCTCATGGCCCTTGCTCAGGAGATGGGTTTTGAAACGGCAAAGGCCGACATCGCTCGTGACCGGGAGGACCTGCGAACTGCCGTAAAAGAACACCGGGCGGCCTACGACGCGATTGTCATCAATGCAGGCTCGAGCGCCGGAACCGAGGATTTTACGGAGGGCGTCATCCGTGAATTCGGCGAGGTCATTTTTCACGGCGTCGCCATGATGCCGGGTAAGCCGACGGTATTTGGGCTCATCGACGGCAAGCCCGTCTTCGGCATACCGGGATATCCCGTTTCCGCGGCTATAAGCTTCCAGATATTCCTGAAGGCCGCCTTTGAGGGTTTTTGCGGCTTTTCCACCGCGGAGCGGTCGATACCGTGCATCACTCCCTATAAGTTAGCGTCAAGCATCGGCGTCGAGGAGATGCTGCGGGTCAGGCTCGTGGCAAAGAGCGGGAAATATTATGCCTATCCTCTCCCGCGCGGCGCCGGGATATACTCTTCTCTCTCCCGCGCGGACGCGCTCCTCGCCATACCGGAGAACGTCGAGGGGTACGACGAGGGAACCGTGCTGCCGGCCTCGCTTTTGCGGCCTGAGGAAGAACTGCAGCACCGGCTCAATATCGTGGGGAGCCACGATCTTTCCCTCGATATATTGAGAGATATGATCAAGACGCGCTTTCCCGCCATGGACCTCGTGTCGGCCCATGTGGGCAGCATGAGCGGCATCGCGGCAATGCGGAAAGGCTTTGTGGACCTCGCCACCACCCACGTATTGGACGAGCAGGAATTGGTGTATAATATACCGGCAATCAAGAAATATTTGCCCGGCAAAGCGGTAATTCTCGTCCACGTGACGAAAAGGATACAGGGATTGGTCGTAGCGAAAGGAAACCCGTTGTCCATCGCCGGGGTAGAGGACCTTGCACGGCGCGAGCTGAGATTCGTCAACCGCCAGGCAGGCTCGGGCACCCGGATACTGCTCGACATGATGCTGAAGGAGCGGAAGATCGACCCCCGCATGATACGGGGATACGACCGGGAAGAGCCGACGCACACGGCGGCGGCGCTTTTGGTCAAGGAAGGGATCGCGGATGTCAGCCTCGCCATCCATGCGGCCGCCCGGAGCTTTTCTCTCGATTTCATCCCCCTCATGGAAGAGGAATACGACCTTCTCGTGACGAAGGAATTCAGCATCGACCCGAGGTTCGCACTCCTCATGGACCTTATTGCTTCATCCGAATTCGCCTCCAAGTTGAATGAATTGGGCGGCTACAACACGAAGGACAGCGGGAAAATCAAGTATGTTAACGGATAACTTTAACCGGGTCATCAACTACCTGAGACTTTCCATCACCGACAGGTGCAATCTGAGATGTAAGTATTGCACCGACAGTGCTTTTTCGTTCATTCCCCATCAGGAGGTCCTGCGCTACGAGGAGATCGTTCGATTTGTGCGCCTAGCCGCCTCGCTCGGAGTGAAGAAGGTGAGACTGACGGGCGGGGAGCCGTTGCGCAGAAAAGATCTCGCATTTCTTCTCAAGGAGATCAACGAGATCGGGACCATCGACGACATCAGCCTCACCACGAACGGGGTCGAACTAGGCGATGCCGCGGAAAGACTGCGTGACGCAGGACTGCGACGGGTCAACATCAGCCTCGACTCGCTCAAGCCTGATCGATTTGCTTACATAACCGGCGTGGATGTTTTCGACAAGGTCATCAAGAGCATAGAAAAGGCAAAGCTTCTCGGGCTCCGTCCGGTAAAGATCAACTCGGTGATCATCAAAGGCTTCAACGACGATGAAGTGCTCGATTTCATCGAATTCGCGAAAGCTCTGGAGGTGCAGGTCCGCTTCATCGAGTTCATGCCCTTCGGCGACAACGGTCTGTGGGACCGTTCGAAGATAGTGACCTCGGCAGCTCTGGAAGAGACGATACGCAAAGTACACGACCTCCATCCCACCGTGAATTCCGAAAAGGGGCCCGCAAAGATGTTTCTTATCAACGGGACCGGGGGGCAAGTGGGCTTCATCAGCCCCATGTCCACCCATATCTGCAGTGCCTGCAACAGGATCAGGCTGACGCCCGATGGAAAGATCAAACCCTGTCTCTTTTCTGACGAAGAGCATGACGTGAAGGCCCTTTTGCGCGGTGGGGCAAGCGACCATACGGTAGCGGAATTCGTGCGGGCAGCGGTAAAGGCAAAGCCCGAAAGAAAGGCGGAAACGGGCGCCATCAGGAAGTGCCAGCGCAGCATGCGGCACATTGGCGGATAGAAATCGCGGAACGCGGAAGTAAAAAGGAACTCTTTCCGATTCGGGTTCCGAGTTTCGCGATTGGACTCTGAGCCCTAGTGATAGGAGAGCGAGCTATGCAATTTACCCATGTCGACAGCGACGGCAAAGCAAAGATGGTCGACGTCAGCGAAAAGGGGGAGACCAGCCGCGAAGCCCGCGCTTTCGGCACGGTGAAGATGTCGAAGGAAGCTTACGATCTTGTGCGGCGCGGCCAGGGGCCCAAAGGGGACGTCTTTACGGTGGCGAAGATTGCCGGCATCATGGCGGCGAAAAAAACATCCGACCTCATACCCCTCTGTCATCCGCTGCCCATCAGTTTCGTCGACACGTCATATCTCTTCAGGGATGAAGACGCAATCATCGAGATTACGTCGACGGTGAAGGTTAAAGGAACTACCGGTGTGGAGATGGAGGCCCTCACGGCCGTCATGACCACCGCCCTCACCGTTTACGATATGTGCAAGGCCATCGACAAGTCCATCGAAATGGGGCCGTTCTACCTGGTAGAGAAAAGCGGGGGCAAGAGCGGTCTGTTCAGGCGAAAGACGGACGAAAAACCGACGGGGGCGTAGAGCCTCCTCGTGGGAGATAAGATGAAAGGGAAAATAATCTCGGTCAACGTGAGCGACAATAAGGGCGAGAAAAAACATAACATCGACCACTGCCTGTTGCGGCAGGGTCACGGTTTGGAGAGCGATGCCCATGCAGGCCCATGGCACCGGCAGGTAAGTCTCCTCGCCGACGAAAGCATCGAGAAGATCAGGAAGATGGGGCTCAACGTAAAGCCCGGCGATTTTGCGGAGAACCTGACGACGGAAGGCATAGAGCTTCCAACCCTTCCCATCGGCACGAAGCTCCGGGCCGGCAAGGTCTTGATGAAGGTCACTCAGATCGGCAAGGAATGCCACGCAAGGTGCGCCATCTTCCAGCAGGTGGGCGACTGCGTCATGCCCAAGGAAGGTATCTTCACCGAGGTCGTGGAGGGCGGAGAAATCGGCGTGGGAGACGAGATAGAGGTACTCCAGTGAAGTACAAGGCGGTGGTCGTCACCATCAGCGACAAGGGCGCAGCGGGACAGAGGGCCGATGCGAGCGGCCCCCGGCTTCGGGCGATGTTGGAAAAAGCCTACGAGGTTGCCGAAGTCATCGTCATACCGGATGAAGTCGACCTGATCGCGGAGACCATAAGGAAACAGATCGATGAAAAAGGAGCCGACCTCGTCGTCACCACGGGCGGAACCGGAGTGGGCCCGCGGGACGTCACGCCCGAGGCGACCAGCATGGTGATAGAAAAAGAGCTTCCCGGGTTTTCCGAGGCGATGAGGATGGAAAGTTACCGCAAGACGCCTTTTGCATTGATATCCCGGGCGGTGTGCGGCATCAGGGGGCAATCGATAGTCGTCAACCTCCCCGGGAGCCCCAAAGCAGCCGCGGAATGCCTCTCCTTCGTCGAAGCCGCCTTGCCCCATGCCCTGGAGAAGGTAAAGGGCGATCCCTCGGAGTGCGCCCAGTAGTCCAATCGGCAGTTAGAATTGCTCTACGCAGGGACTTGGTTCCGAGCGGTTTTCTCCCATCGTTCCCACATTCCCCACAGCGCTGCCTCGAGATGCCGGGCGAAACGGGGGGCATCGAAGAGGGGAGAGGCGAGGACCCTTTCGCGCAACGAGGCCCTTAACCCGGCCAGATCTTCGAGATCCACCGCCCGCGTTGCGGCCTTGGTCGCATAATCGTCGTCGTTTTCCGCAATCCAGTCGGCCAGCCCCGCGTTTTGGGCAATGCTTTCTCCCAGGTGAGAGAGAAACCGATCGCCCTTCCGGACGATGGCCGGCGCCCCCATCCACAGCCCTTCAACACTCGTGGTTCCTCCCGGGTAGGGAAAAGGACTCAGAATGATGTCGACGCGATTGTACGCTTCCAGCATTTCCGGCCGTGCGGATCTCCCTTCGAGCAAAAGCCGGTGGGGGCTTATGCCGAGCGCGGCGAAACGCTTGCGGACTTCATCGCTGACTGCGGGATCGTCCAGTTGCTTGGTTTTCAGGAACAGGCGCGAGGAAGGAACCGCCTTGAGGATTTTTGCCCATACCGTTGCCACGCCGGCGTTCAGTTTTGCGAGATTGTTGAAGCTGCCGAAGGTGACGCCGCCCGAAGAAAGCGCCGGCAGCGGGCCTACTTCGACGGGAACGTCCGGCGGGGCGAAGCAGAGATAGCTTTCCGGAAGCCGCCACACCGTCTCGGTGAAATAAATTTCTTCCCCGGGAGGCGTCACGTAGGGGTCGCCTATCAAGTAATCGATCTCCGTCAGACCCGTGGTGGCAAAGTAGCCCGGCCAGCTTGCCTGAACGGGCGCCGGCTTCCAGGCGAACATGGGCAATCTGTTCTTGCCTGTATGACCGGAACAATCGAGCAGCAGGTGCACGCCGTCCGCGTGAATCAGCTCGGCAGCGCCTTTATCGTTCAGGCCCAGCAGCGGTTTCCAGGCGGAAAAGTACGATCTGACGCGTGATGTAAGCTCGTCCGCCTTGTGGTCCGCGGGGTAGGCGATCAGCTCGATCCGCGACGGATCAACCTGAGCGAGCACGCTTTCCAGGACATAGCCGACGGGGTGGTTGTGAAGGTCGCCCGAGACGAGGCCGACGCGCAAGCGTTGCGGCCGGGGCGCGCACCGCCAGGAGGAAAAGACCTTCGCTCTTCCGGCCGCGGTTATTCCGTATTTCCTGGCTTCTTCAAAACAAAGCGAAGGATGACGGCCGGGGATATAGCTCAGAGCAAACAGGAGGTTGCTGTGAGCGTCGACATAATCCGGTTTGATCGAAAGAGCCTCACGGTAGTGCTCCTCGGCTTCAATCAGCCGGTCCTGATCCCTGACCACGTTGCCGAGATTGTTGTGCGCTTCGGCGTAATCCGGCCTGATCTCCAAGGCCCGGCGTAAACAGCTTTCCGCTTCGGAAAGCCGGCCCTGTTCCCGGACGGCGACGCTCAGGTTGCTGTGCGCTTCCACGTAGTCCGGCCTGATCAAAAGGGCCCGGCGATAGCTCGCTTCCGCTTCCGCGAGCCGGCCCTCATCGCGCAGCACGTTGCCCAGGTTGTTGTGTGCTTCAACCGATTCCGGCATGATAGCCAGGACCCGGCGCAAACAGCTTTCCGCTTCCGCGAGTCGACCTTGCTCCCAGAGCGCGACCCCGAGGTTATTGCGCGCTTCGACATAATCCGGCTTGATCGAAAGGGCTTGGCAATAGCTGGTTTCCGCTTCGGCCAGGCGGCCCTGCCCGCGCAGGATGTTGCCGAGATTGCAGAGTGCTTCCGGTGATTCGGGCCTGATTGCCAAGCCGTGACGGCAGCACGTTTCCGCTTCGGATAACTTCCCCTGATTTAGGAGGACCGTGCTGAGGTTGTCGTACGCTTCCATAAGATCCGGCCTGATCGCCAGGGCCCGGCTGAAGCACGCTCCGGCTTCCGGCAGCCGCCCCTGCTCCAGGAGGACCTTTCCCAGATTGCTCTGCGCCTCGGCGTAATTCGGCCTGATGGCCAGAGCCTGACGGCAGCACGTTTCCGCTTCGGCGAAGAGGCCCTGTTCTCGAAGCAGGTTGCCCAAATTGTTATGTCCCTCAGGGGAATCCGACCGGATCTCCACAGACCGCCGCAGACAGCTTTGCGCTTCCCCGAATCGCCCCTGATCGCGGAGCGCGACGCCCAGGTTGTTCAGGGCTTCGATCGAATCCGGCCTGATCGAAAGGGCTTCGCGGTAGGCGCCTTCTGCTTCGGACAGCCGGCCCTGATCCCTGAGCACGTTGCCCAGGTTGATGTGCGCCTCGATGGAGTCCGGCTTGATCACGAGGGCCCAGCGATAGCAGCTTTCCGCTTCCGGCAACCGGCGTTGTTCCTGGAGGATTACTCCCAGATTGCTTCGCGCCTCGATGGAATCCGGTCTGATGGCGAGCGCGTCGCGGCAGCAGCCTTCAGCTTCCGCGAGCCTGCCCAGATTCATCAGGACGACGCCGAGGTTGTTGTGCGCTTCATAGTAGTCGGGCCGTATCGCCAGGGCTTGCCGCAGGCAGCTTTCCGCTTCCCCGAATCGCCCCTGATCCCGAAGTACGTTGCCCAGGTTGTTATGCGTCTCGGGAGAATCGGGTACGATTGCCTGCGCCCGGCGCAGGCAGCTTTCCGCTTCCGCGAGTCGTCCCTGGCTGCGGAGCGCGTTGCCCAGATTGTTGTGCGCTTCGGCGTCCCCCGGCAGAAGTTCTGCCGCTTTCCGCATCGATTCGAGCGCTTCCCTGTTTTTTCCCTGGGACGCGAGCATTGCCCCCAGCGCCTTCCAACAAATCCCATTCTCCGGGAAAAGCCGGGTGAGGTTCTTTGCGAGGACTTCTCCCTCGGCGTAGCGACCCTGGTTCAACAGGGCTGCCAGGGCGCGCATTGAGTCTATGAATTCTTTCGGTGGAGTTTCGTGCGGTTCTTCTTTCACTCAGCGCCTCTCCTTGCAGCATGACTGGTCCTACCCGCAGCTAATTGTACCACCGTGGCCGGAAGGCTTCACCTGTTTGTGCGTACGGCCCTCACCCTAACCGGCGGCGGGGCGATTCCGAAGGGTTCGTTGAAGAAACCGGCGTTGGCTGCTACAATAGGGCTGCCGCCTCTTTTTCCCTCCCCTGGCGCCCGTCTATTACGAGAAATTCAGCATCGTCGTCTTTGCCTCTCTCGTTCTCGCAACGCCTCAGGCGCAATGGTCGAGAAAAGTCAGAACGCTTGTCCCGGGAATATTCCTCTTCTTCCTGCTCCACCTCTTTCACCGGGTAGACAATGCCCTCGTGCGGGCCCTGCATTACACCAGCCTCTTCCAGGTGGACCTGTTTCTCTGCGACGTAGGACAGTACCTGCTCCTCGTGCTGTTCTGCGTCGCCATGCTCTTGGCCAAGGCGCGCCCTGCCGCGGCCGAAGCTACTGCCCGCAAACCCCGCAGCCGATAGCCATCCCCTCCGCCGATTCAGCCTCATATCGAAAGCAGGAACGACCGCAACCGATGAGGCGTTCCATTGGCGCCTCCGCCATCTGCACAGGCCCCGCCGTCCTGGAGGCAAGCCGCGGAGTGTTTTTTGCACTACACCGTTGGTGGTGGTAAGACCAACGGTTGGCTGTGTCGGAAGTGGGGACGGCAAAGGGGGGAACGCAACAATTACGCCAAGTTGCCAATGGTGCATTGCGAACAGTCACGGCAAAAGCGAATTGCTTTTCAGGAATCAGTTCTTAAGAGCGCCCCTGATGGTGCTCCTTAGCTCATGAGATTCATCTTGACAGGTTATCGGCTCGGAGCTATTATACTGACATGTCAGTTCAGAATAGAGAATCATGAAAGGCGACGAAAGAAAGAGACAAATTCTGGACGCGGCGCTCAAAGCGTTTGCGGAGCACGGCTACGAGCGCGCGAGCATAGCGATCATCTGCGAGAAGGCGCGCATCGCCCGGCCCACGCTCTATCAGTATTTTAAGGATAAACGGTCAGTCTTCAGGGAGATGCTCGAGGAGGGTCTGCTCGGAGTTCACGAAAGAATTCACGCGTGGCAGGCGACCGCGGACAGCGGAAGCCTTTCGCGGCGGGAAACCCTGAATTCCCTTCATTTGGGGATGTTGAACGAGGCCTCCCGCAACCGAGACCTGTTCATGATCTTTTGCAGGGAAGCGAAAGCGAGGAACGCGGAAACGGAGGACATCGTGCGGGAAATGTACCGCGCGATAGTGAAGGAGTTTGTGAGCGAAATGCAGTCGGAGCCGGTTGCGGCAGGGCTCGATTCGAAGTTTCTCGAATTCGTCGCCGTGTACATGCTGGGCGGCACAATGCAGGCGATCGAGTACTTTCTGTTCGACAGCGACGAGAAGATGACAACGGAGGAGCTGGCCGAAAGCATAACGATGATAGAGTCGAGGATAGCCGGCATAGATGTTCATGACGGGATGCCGACGGGATAGTTTTTTTCGAGTTGTGCTGAACTGACATGTCAGTTTTGAGGAAATTGGGCTCTTTGAGCGAAACGCGCCAGATCCAAACACTCGGGCCCACACGAAGGGAAGGCGACGGGCGGCAAAAGATCAACCACGGATCGCAGGCTCAACGTGACGAACCTTCTCGCATCTATCCTGGTTTTCGGCACGGGACTGGTCCTTCTCATCGAGTTTCACGTCGGCGACGGCGCGCACAGGCCGGAATTTTCCGGACTCAGCAAGGGATTCTGGCTCGACATTCATCAGGCGGCGGTCATAGGGTTTCTCATCTGCTTCCTGGCCCACATTCAGAGGCACTGGAAGCATGTCATAAGGCGGCGGCGGTACATCGTCACCGCTCGCGCAGGCGCAATCCATCGGGACGCGCCGCGCAGCGGGAACCGGCCGACAGGAGGCGAAAACATATCATGAAAGCAAGCAGGTTTCGAAGAGGAAGCACGAAATACGTCCGCGTAGACACCCGCAAATGCACAGCTTGCTGGAAGTGTATTGACGAATGCAAACAGGGCGCGCTGGGCTCCCTGAACCTGTGGTTTCACAAACATGTGGTCGTCAGGGACGCCGAGAAATGCCGCGGCTGCAAACGCTGCATCGCCGTGTGCCCGAATGGCGCCTTCGAGGCTGTGATGCAGCCGGAACTACGGTAAATTACTGCCGAACTCTTTATTAATGGATGCCTTCTTATCCGGCTCTTAGTAACGTCCATGCCTCGCCAGGCACCCTGACTCATGAAAATGGCCTCTGTGGTATCATGAGGAAGTCTCCTTGAAGGAGGTCGGTATTGTTTGGTGCCGCAAGCCCGTTTAGTAACGTGACCCGGATGCCGTTAAGGCACCCTGAATTGTTGCCCCTCATCCGAGAGGGAGCACGCTGGGTAAACTCTTTCATTGCTCGGCATCCCCTGGAGACACTAAAGATAAGGAGGGGACGATGGAAGTTGTCCATGTGAGGTGTGCGGGTCTCGATGTTCATAAGAAGAGGATTCTCGCCTGTGTCCGTATCATCGGCAAAGGCGGGTCCGTCGAGAAGGATGTGAAGACCTTCGGGACTACAACGGGAGACCTCATGGTTCTCTCCGACTGGCTCCGCTCCAACTCGGTCACTCACGTCGCCATGGAGAGCACCGGCATCTTCTGGAAACCTGTTTACGCGATCCTCGAAGGCTCCTTCACCCTGCTCGTGGTGAATGCCGCTCATATGAAGGCGGTCCCTGGACGGAAGACCGATGTCAGGGACTGCGAGTGGATCGCCGACCTTCTCGCCCATGGCCTCCTCAAGGGTGGATTTGTCCCTCCCGTAGAGGTCCGTGATCTCCGGGATCTCACTCGTTATCGCACCTCTCTCGTCAATGAACGGACCCGTGAGGTGAACCGCCTCCACAAACTTCTTGAGACAGCGAACATCAAGCTCACCTCCGTCGCCACCGATGTCATGGGCGTCTCCGCTCAGGCGATGCTCCAGGCCCTCCTGGGCGGCACCACGGATCCCGACATCCTCGCCGATCTTGCCAAGGGAAAGCTCCGGCAGAAGCTCCCCGAGCTGAAGAAGGCCCTGGAGGGGCGATTCACCCCTCACCACCGCCTCCTTCTCGGGACCATCCTTGCCCATATCGACTTCCTCGATGAGACTATCACTGGCATCGGTAAAGAGATCACCGCCTCCATGGCCCCCTTCCAAAAGGAAGCTGAAATGCTGGACGCGGTCACGGGGATCAGCGTGCGGGTTGCCGAGACCATCATCTCCGAGATAGGGGTCAACATGGACTCCTTCCCTACAGAGAAGCACCTTGCCTCCTGGGCTGCGTTGTGTCCGGGGAACAACGAGAGTGCGGGCAAGCACAAGAGCGGGAAGACGCGAAAGGGCAACGCCTATCTGAAACGCGCCCTCACCGAGGCCGCCCATGCCTGCTGCAACGCGAAAGACTCCTATCTTGGAGCGAGGTATCAGCGGCTCATCAAGAGGAAAGGGAGGAAGAAAACAATCGTCGCCGTCGCGCACACCATTCTCGTCATCGCCTACCACATCCTCAAATACAAGACCCCTTACCGCGACATCGGTTCCGATCACTTTGACAAGCTGAACAAGCAGCATCTCGTCCGGTACCATCAAAAGAGACTTCAGAGCCTCGGTTTCAAGGTGACCATCGAGACTCTTGAGGAGGCGGCATAAGGCCGGCCATTTTCTGGGTAACCTCGGCAACGCTCATCCCGTTCCTGCGAGCACCTTTCCGACTACCTCCGCAAGGTCTCGCCTGGTAAACGGCTTCATGAGAAACTCGCGTACTCCGGCCGCCTTCGCGCTCTCCTCGTCAACAGCATCGTTGTGGCCGGTGAAAAGAAGAATCGGCATATCGGGTTCTATCCGCAGGATCTCCCTTGACAAGACAAGTCCCGTCATACCCGGCATTGTATAATCCGTGATGACCACGTCAAAGGCGTTCGGGTTCTCGCGGAAGCGACGCAGGGCATTCTCGGGATCGCCCTCGGTCGCAACCTTGTAGCCCAACCGTGAAAGCACAGCTTCAGCTATCAGCCTGAGCTGCTCTTCATCGTCAACAAATAGAATTCTTCCGCTGCCCCCGGAGACCGTTTTCTCGGTCCCCGGTGCAATTTTAGGGAGATCGGTCGCCTTTGGCAGAAACACGTTGAACGTCGAACCCCTGCCCGGCCGGCTCTCTACGCTTATGGCGCCCCCAAAGCTTTTGACGATCCCGTAAGCCACCGCCAGCCCGAGGCCTGTTCCCCTCCCTACTGCTTTCGTGGTAAAGAATGGCTCGAAGATTCGTCGCCGTATGGTCTCATCCATCCCGGTCCCCGTATCCCGTATCGACAACACGATATAGTTGCCCGGCGTCAGCTCGGGATCAGGCAGAACTTGCCCGGACTCGAAGACAGCGTCAGACAAGACTATTTCGAGGCATCCGCCGTCAGGCATCGCATGCGCGGCGTTTGTGCCGAGATTCATGAGCACTTGCTGCAACCGGGATGGGTCCGCGAATACCAAATCGCTGGTCGTTGTTTTGTGCATGTCCATCCTTATGGTGGTCGGCAGAGAAGCCCTCAGGAGGTTGAATATCTCTTGAACGAGGGGAGCGAGGTGCACAGATCTTGGCTCTGTGGGCGATTTCCTGCCGAAGGCCAAAATCTCCTTCACGTGATCGCTTGCCCGAAGGGACGCCCTCATAATGGCATCGAGGTTGCTCTGCGCCGGGCTCTCTTCGCCAACCTCGTCGAGAGCAAGCTCGGCGTTGCCGATAATGGATGCAAGGATGTTATTGAAATTGTGCGCTATGCCGCCGGCCAACGTTCCGATGGCTTCCAACTTCTGAGACTGCCGGAGTTGGTCCTCGAGTCTGCGCTCGGCAGTGATGTCAATGTTGATCTCCAAAATTCCTGTCGGGATGCCCGCTTCGTCCCGCTGAAGGGCCTGCCTGCTCATGACCGTTATCTGTCTGCCGTCCCTGGTCGTGTGGACCAGTTCCCCGTCCCAACGCCCCTGTTCCATGAGCACCGAAGTGTAGTCCTCAAAAGACAGCGGAAATCCCGTCTTCAAGAAGTTATGCGCAACATTCCCCAAAGCCTCCGTCTTCGACCAGCCGTAGGTCTCTTCTGCGCCCCTGCTCCAGAAGACTATCCTATTGTTCAGGTCCTTCACGAGGATCGCTTCGTGGGAAAGATCGAGCAGCTCGGCCTGTCGGCGAAGCTCCTCGGTGCGCTCCTGAACCCGCAGCTCTAATTCGTCATATGACCGGCGAAGTTCTTCCTCGGCTCGCTTGCGCTCCACCCGGGTCCGCAGAACGTTTATGCCGAAGGCCAGATCGCCGGCCAGTTCTTCCAGCAGCCGGATTTCGTCCTGAGTGAAGACATTGGGCTCGGTGGAGTAGATGCTGAGGACGCCGAAGGTCTTACCGCTTTCTTCCTTGAGAGGCAGGGCGGCGCCCGAGCGATAGTTACGCGGCACGGTGCTTTCGCGGCGGGAAGCGACTCGTTCCTGTGTTTCGGAATCCTGGACATAGACCGTTTCGCCACTCCGGATCGCTTCTCCGGCCAGGCCAGCCCCCCGTTCTTCTTCGGCCCAGGCGAAGTTTGTGCCGGTGAGGCATCCGTTTTCGACGCCGGCCCAAGCCACAGGACGTATGGTCCTCGTTTCGTCGTCTTCAGCGTATCCCACCCATGCGACGTGGTAGCCCGCTTCGCCGCATCCTATACGGCAGACGTCTTTGAGCAAGGCCTGCTCGTCTCTTGCGCGGAGCAGTACCTCATTGCAGAGAGTGACGGCCCGAAGTTCGCGATTCAGTCGGCGGAGCGCTTCGTCGGCCCTTTTGCGATTGGTTATCTCCTCCAGCAGTTCCTGTCGGTCCTCGATAAGAGCGGTCAACATCATCCCCATTCCAATAGCGAAAGAAATCAGGGAATAGATGGTGAATCCGTATGGTGCGTACCAGGTATTGCGAGTAAACGGGTAAGTGGCAGTGCTGAGTCCGTGAAGCCAAAACAAAATAGCCAATGCGGCCGACCCCGGGTTCTGTCGTTCACGATAGAGGCGCCACATGGCAAGACCGGTCATGCCAAACAATGCGGTTCCTGCTAAGTGCTGGGGTATCGCGTACAATAGTGAAGATATGCCGAAACCATGCGCAATCACGTCCCACATAACGAGTAGTCCCGGCACAACCCACAAGGCTGGATGGGAAGTTCTCTTGCTCTCATAAGCGCGTACACCCAGCCACAAAGCGCAGACCCACCCGATGTAGAAGATATCGTTTGCGTAGTCCGTGAATATCCACCCCCGACCGATCAGTAGTTGACAGACAAGGCGGAGGCTGTAACAGCCATAGGCCGTCGCAAAGAATGCATAAGTGATGGCGGTCTTTTCCGAAGTTCTGGTTTTCGATAGGACAAGGTACAAGGCGCAGATAAAAAAAGATATCAGACTGGAGAGTGTCAGGACTGCCGGAAGATAAAGGATAGTCATTGAAAACTCCATCGGTCCGGCGTCTGGGAGAGAAAGGGGGTGGTTTGTATACAACGCGCGGAGATCAAGAGCTGTGGGGGGGAACGGAAGCGGCAAGTCTTATGCCCAAGACGTTGAGGCTATCATTGGCCATGTAACCGCGACTGTTCCAGGGAAGGACGGAGTGACTAAGATCTGCCCCCCAGCATCATGTCCCTCAGATCCTCCGTATGCGGAGGTTCCCTGCCCCCCCTGGTCACGTATAATAATATACAGCAGAAGAAGGGAACAGTAAAGTACGGGCAACTTTGGGCTAAGGGCAACTTTGGGCGAGACAGGGACTAAACTGTTACGTGAATTCCCCGGCTGGAGTTTCGTGCGGTCCTTCTTTCATTCAGCGCCTCCCCTCGCGGCATAGCTGGTCCCTATTCTACCACCTTGGCCGTGAGGCTTCACCTATTTGTGGCTACGGGCCAACCGAAGCGCTGGCGGGCGATCCGTCGATTCATTGAAGCGATCGCCATTGGCTGCTACAATAAGAGAGAAAGAATGAGACCGGAAGAAGAATGAACAGCATCGCCGAGATGTTTAATCCGAAATCGGTGGCGCTCATCGGCGCGAGCGGGAAAGAGGGCTCCGTGGGGCGAGCCATCTTTATGAATCTTCGCTCAAAACCGGATTGCCCGCTCTTTCCCGTAAATCCTGTCAGACAAGAAGTCCTCGGAGTTCCCTGCTTCCCCTCAATCAAAGACGTGCCTTCGCAGGTCAGCCTGGCCGTCATTGCTGCGCCTGCGCCCGTCGTCCCGGCCCTCGTGCGGGAGTGTGGAGAAGCAGGCGTGCGGGGCGTCATCATCCTGTCTTCGTATTATCTCGACTCCGACCCTCAGTCCACGGCGTTGCAGAAGGAGATCTTTGACGCCCGCAGAGCGTATGGCATGAGAACGATCGGCCCTGATTGTCTGGGGGTCATCTTGCCTTACGTCGGTCTTAACGCCACCTTTTTCTCGACAAAGCCGAAACCGGGCAAGATAGCGCTTCTATCCCGGGCCCTCGGCGATGCAATGCTCGAATGGGGCGAAGATGCCGGCGTGGGTTTCAGCATGTTCGCATCCCTTGGCGCCATGATCGATGTCAGTTTTGGCGACGTCATCGACTTTCTCAGCGCCGACTACAATACGCGAAGCATCATGATCCACATGGAGACCGCCGGCAACGCGAGGCGGTTCGTGAGCGCCGCCCGGGGCTTTGCCTTGCGCAAACCCATTGTGGCGCTGAGGCCCGGACGCTCTGAAACGGGGGCGCAATTCCTTGCCGCCCGCAATGGAGGCGTTACCGGGGACAATGGCGTCTATGACGCGGTATTCAAGAGAATAGGCGTGGTGAGGGTCAAAGAAGCCGGGGCCCTTTTCAATATGGCAAGGGTCCTCGATTCGCGCAGAATGCCTATAGGACCGAGGCTCGCCATTATCACAAGCGCCGGCGACATGGGAATCATGGCGACCGACGCCCTGTCTGAAATGGGGGGGAAACTTGCCGCAATCGGGAACGCGGAGAACGCCGATTTGTTGTCCCCCGCGAAATGGCGAAGGGATCCTCCCATAGAGCTTGTGGGGGGCGCGGACGTCGGGAGATACGTAAATACCGTCGAGGCCTGCCTGGCCGATGGCGGCGTGGACGGGATAATGGTGATCTACACGCCTCTTGCCGGCGCCGATGCAGTCGGCATCGCCCGGGCCATCGTGGAGATTTCCTACCGCGCGGCGAAGCCCATCATTGCCGTGTGGATGGGAGGAGAGCGGGCGGCGGAATGCCGCCGCATGCTCAGCCGCAACGGCGTTCCCGCGTACCAGACTCCGGAGGAAGCGGTCAAGACGTACCTCTACATGTATCACTACCGGCGGAACATAGACCTTCTTTATGAAACGCCGGCGGAACAGGCGCATCGTACGCCTCCTCTGAAGAATTACCTCAAGTCGGTTGTGCGGAAGGCCGTGGAGGGGCAGCGGCGCATATTGGACGACCGCCACGCCCTGGACCTTCTCAGGAACTATCGGATTCCGACGACGCCCGCCGCGGTCGTCACGGATGCCGAGGACCTTCGCAACGGGGTCAGGGACATGGGTTTGCCGTTGTCCTTCAGGATACGCCGTTTCCAGGACGGCGGAGAAGAACTGGCCATGGCCCTCGCAACCGACGAGGACGTTGCAAAAGCCCGCGAGGAGATCGGGCGCAGGTTCGCAGGAGTTGCTGCCCGGGACCGGGAGAAGGCGACCATGCTCCTGCAAAGGCCGCTCGATCCGCTCAGCCCCGGTCTGAAGCTCGAATCGAGAAGAGACCCCGAGTTTGGCGCCGTGCTGGCGGTGAGCGCCCACCCCGCGCGAGATCAGGAGGTGTGCATAGCCCTGCCGCCTCTCAACAGCACCCTCGCCAAGCGCTTCCTCGAAGACGCCGGCATCGTCAGCATCCTGGGAGAAGGCGAGGCGGGGCAGCGGGCGCTCGAGAGGCTTGAGGACGTCGTTCTCTGTTTTTCGGATATTGTCGTCGATTTCAGGGAAATCGAGCGCATGCAGCTCTTCCTGTCCGTCGGGGCGGCGGACGTACTCGCCACGGATGCGGTCGTGACGCTGGCCCGCCACTACGGCGATTCGGTTCCCTATCCGCACCTCGTTATCAGGCCGTACCCTTCGCACTACATTACGCAGTGGAAGCTCCCCGACGAAACCGAGGTTATTTTAAGGCCCATTCGTCCTGAAGACGAATCGATGGTTCGCGACATGTTCGCCGGTCTTTCACCGGAGACGCTGCGCGCCCGGTTCTTCGTTGCCCCGGAGATCACCCATAACCTCCTCGTGCGATTCTGCAACGTCGATTACGACAGGGAAACAGCAATCATCGCAACGATCGAAAAAGACGGCAAAAAGAGGATGATCGGCGGGTGCAGGCTGATTCTCGGCCCGGACTCGAAGAGGGCGGAATTCGCCATCCTCGTGCATGACGACTACCAGAAGATGGGGCTGGGCGTCAAACTGATCGATGTCCTGATAGGCGTGGCCCAGGAAAACCGCCTGGAGGAGATTTACGGCGAGGTGCTGAGCGAGAACTACAAGATGCTGGAACTGTGCAGGAAAATGGGGTTCACCATCAAGTTCGGCTCCCAGGGCGTATCGAGGGTGAGCCTTCCGCTGACGGCCTGAAGCGCGCTATTGTTTCTCTAAGGTTTCCAGCTCTTTCAAGGTGGGCAGGTCGCCGGCGTCGCGGAGGCCGAAAAGCTCGAGGAACTTTTTCGTGGTCCGGAAGACCATGGGATGCCCCACTTCCTGATTGCGCCCCGCAATCTCGATCAGCTTCCGGTCCAGGAGCTGCTTGACGCAGCGGATGGAGTCGACGCCCCGCAACGAGTCGATTTCGCGCTTCGCGATCGGCTGCCGGTAAGCAATGACGGCAAGCGTTTCGAGGACCGCCTTCGTCAAGCCGACGTCCTTTTCCCTGACGAACCGTTTTACCCAGTCCCGGTATGTCAGCCTGGTCCTCATCTGGTAGGCCCCCGCCACTTCCACGATCTCGACGGCCCGGTCCGGCCCCGCATAGGCGGCCAGGAGCGAGGAA
Organism: uncultured delta proteobacterium; assembly: GCA_963816715.1. GTDB lineage: Bacteria > Desulfobacterota > Syntrophorhabdia > Syntrophorhabdales > WCHB1-27 > BOG-1155. The sequence goes on along the minus strand of CAWFMJ010000026.1, from coordinate 687,311 downwards.
AGGGCGGATTGAAAGTCCAGGAGGCCGAATTCGGGGAGGTTTTTTTGCAGTTTTTTCAGCGTAACCGGCCTTGGAGACGAGAATATGACGGCTTCAAGGATGCGCTCCAGTTCCGTCACCGTAGAAAGCCTCCTATCGCCCCGAGAATAGCATAGCGCTCCTCGGGATAGCGATGCCGCGTTATCCCCTTTTCTTTCGCGAACCAGGTGAATTGTCGCTTCGCGTAGTGGCGCGTGGCGATCTTGATGCGTCGGACCATCTCCTCATATTCTATGCGACCGCCCAGATAAAGGACGATCTCCCGGTAGCCGATGCCCTGAAAGGGCTTTGCCGAAGGCCTCCAGCGCTCCATGAGGCCGCGCACCTCTTCTACCCATCCCCGACGGAGCATTTCATCGACCCTCCGGTCTATCCGGTCGTACAATTCAGCCCTTTCGCCATGGAGGCCGATCTTGCAGACCCGGTACCGTTCTTCGGCAAAACCGTGGGTTTTGCGGTGTTCCGACATGGTCGCGCCGGAGAGGTGGAAGATTTCCAGAGCCCTCACCACCCTTATCGGGTCATTGGGGCTAACGGAACGGGCGTACTCCGGATCGATCCGCTCGAGCTCCCGATAGGTTGCCCCGGGGTCTTCCGCCCAACGGGCCCTCAGCTTTTCTCTGAGCGAGGGGTCCGTCGGCGCTTCAAAAATCCCGTGAAAAAGGACGCGCAGGTAGAGGCCCGTCCCGCCCACCACGAGGGGAACGCTGCCCCGTGCCGCGATGTCCCGAATGGCCTCGTCCGCCATCTTCTGATACTTCGCCGCGTTGAAGGCCTCGTCGGGTTCGACCACGTCTATGACATGGTGGCGCGTCCCGGCCTGAGCGGCTGCATCCGGTTTTGCGGCGCCGATGTCGAAATGTTTGTACACCTGCATGGAATCCGCGTTGACGATCTCGGCGCCGATCTTCGGCGCAAGCCATAGGGCCAGATCGGATTTGCCGGTGCACGTGGGACCGAGAATGCAGATTATCCGGTGTTCTTTTGCCAACATCAGGATAGTGGTATATAATTACAATCCTGATATGTCAAGGACTATAAAGCTCGCGGTCATCATCTTCTTTTTCCCTGCCGCCCTAGGCGTTGCTTTCGGTTACAGCATGGTCAACTACCTGGAGGTGCCGGACGTTAAGGATCTGGCCCAATACGGGCCCCGATCGGCGACCAGGCTGTACGCCGACGACGGCGCCCTCTTCGGGGAAACAACCGTCGAAAAGAGGGTCCCCATACCGCTTTCGGAGATGCCCGACCGCCTGCGAAAGGCCTTCATCGCCATAGAAGACGTGAGGTTCTACCAACATTCCGGTTTTGATATCCGGGGCATGGCCAGGGCGCTGTATAAGAACCTCCTGAGACAAGAGCTGAGCGAGGGGGCTTCAACAATTACCCAGCAGCTCGCGAGGAACCTTTTTTTGACGCCGAAGAAGACGATGAAGCGAAAGATCGAAGAGATCATTCTCGCCGTCAACATCGAGCGGAACTACTCGAAAGACGAGATACTCAAAATGTATCTGAATCTCATCTATCTGGGCGAGGGCGCCTACGGGGTCGAAGCGGCCAGCCACACCTATTTCGACAAAAAAACGAAAGACCTTTCTCTTGCGGAATGCGCCACTCTCGCGAGCCTGACAAAAGCGCCGTCCCGCTCCTCTCCCTTCAAGAATCAGCCAAAGACTCTGGAGCGGAGGAATCTGGTCCTGAGGAAAATGTGGGAGGCCGGCTTCATCAACCGGCTCGAGTATACGAGGGCAGTGAACGCTCCCCTCGTCCTTGCTCCTTTCCGGGTGCACGAGAGGAAGACAGGATTCTTTATCGAGCAGGTCAAACAGGCTCTCGAGGAGTATGCGCCTTCCCAGGAAGAAACGCCGGCCAACGGGCTGAACGTCCACACCACGATAAACCTGAAGATGACGGATTACGCTTACAGCGCCATCGAAAAGGGGTTGAAGCTCTACCAGCAGAGGAACCCGAAGGCGACGGCGCTTCCCGAAGCAGCGCTTATCGCGATGGACGTCAAAACAGGGGAGATAAAGGTGCTCGTCGGTGGGAAGGATTTTGCAACCTCTCCCTACAACCGGGCCACTCAGGCAAAACGCCAACCCGGTTCCGCCTTCAAGCCGATGATCTATCTGACCGCTCTTACGCAGGGGTTTGCGCCGGACATGACGCTCGTGGACGCCCCCGTCTCCTACCCCGACGGCAACGGGCAGCTCTGGTCGCCACGGAACTACAACGATGAATATTACGGAGCTGTGACGATGAGGAAGGCCCTGGAGTTGTCGCTCAACAACGCGACAGTGAAGCTCCTGGAGCGCGTCGGCGTCTCGAAGGTGATCGATCTCGCGAAGAAGATGCACCTGAGCAGCAGTTTCGCGCCGAATCTCTCCCTCGCCCTCGGCTCGACCGAGGTTTCTCCGTTGGAGCTCGCCGCGGCTTATTGCGCCATCGCGCGAGAAGGCGTCTATATCGCGCCCACGACGATAACGAATATCCAGACAACCCAAGGCGAAGAAATCCACAAAGAGGTCGCGGAGGAGCGCATTGTCGCTCCGGAAGCGGCCTATACGCTCATCGACATGATGAAGGGCGTGATAAAGCGGGGGACCGGCAAGCAGGCAGCCGGAATGCCCTACTTCCTCGCAGGCAAGACAGGGACGACCAACGACCTCAGAGACGCATGGTTCGTTGGTTTTTCTCCCCAGCTTCTTTGCCTGGTATGGGTCGGGTACGACAAAGCCACCTTCCTCGGCAAGAGGGAATCGGGGGGCATTACGGCCCTGCCCATTTGGATGGAGTTCATGTCGAAGGCGCTCCCTCTTTATCAAAACGAAGATTTCCAGCCGCCTGAAAAAGAGCCGGCCGTGACGCGCTATGTTTATCCGCCTCCCGCTGACGGGGACAACGTTCCTGCCGGACCGGCAAACGTCCCGCCTCCCGCGCCGCCCCCTCTTCCCGACCCGCCCTCCGCTCCCCGCACACCGGGCTCATTTTGACGGAAGCGGCGAAAAGCAACGAAAGACCGGGAGGGAAAAGAGCGTTCTTCGTGTTTATACTCTAAGGAAGGAGACCGGTCATGCCGATGCCTGAGGCGTTGCACCGCCTGGCGGAGACCGTCTGGGAGCTGCCCGTTTCGTACAAGGAAGGGATGCGCGTCCCCGCCCGGATCTACGGAACGGAAAAACTCGTCAAAGAAATGGACGACGCGGTCTACGACCAGATAACCAATGTGGCTACCCTGCCGGGAGTGGTCAACTACGCGCTCTGTATGCCCGACGGCCACTTCGGCTACGGTTTTCCCATCGGCGGCGTCGCCGCCATGGACGTCAAACAGGGCGGGGTGATTTCTCCGGGCGGCATTGGCTTCGATATCAACTGCGGCATGCGCCTTGTCAAGACGAACCTTACCTATGACGAGGTACAGCCAAAGCTCACGAAGCTGGTGGACAGCCTTTTCTCCGCCGTGCCCTGCGGCGTGGGAAGCACCGGTTTTCTGAAGCTCACCAGACAGGAATTCCGCAACGTCCTGGAGCAGGGGGCTCAGTGGTGCGTGAGGAACGGCTACGGGTGGAACGAGGACCTCGAGTTGACGGAAGATGAGGGCTGCACGCCGGGCGCCGACGCGTCGAAGGTGAGCGAACGGGCCATAGATCGCGGATTCAATCAGATCGGAACCCTGGGAAGCGGCAACCACTACCTGGAGATTCAGGTGGTGCGGGAGGAGCATATCTTCGACAAGGGGCTCATCGAGAAGTTCGGCCTCGTCCCGGGGCAGATCGTGGTCATGTTCCATTGCGGCAGCAGGGGTTTCGGCCACCAGGCGGCTACGGACTATCTCCAGCTCTTCCTTAAGGTCATGGAGACCAAGTACCATATCCGCATCCTGGACCGGGAGCTTGCCTCCGCCCCTTTCGGCTCAAAGGAGGGGCAGGATTATTTTGCCGCCATGAAATGCGCCCTCAATATGTCCTTCGCGAACCGGCAGATGATCCTCCATCGGGTGAGGGAGGTCTTCTCCAGGGTCTATGGGCAGCCCGCGGAAAAACTGGGCGTTCATATGATCTACGACATCGCGCACAACACGGCGAAGCTCGAGAAGCACAGCGTGAATGGAACAGAGATGTCGCTCCTCGTCCATAGAAAAGGCGCTACGCGCGCCTTCGGTCCGGGGATGGCGGAGATACCCGCGAAATATCAGGAAATCGGCCAGCCGGTCATCATCGGGGGAAGCATGGAAACCGGTTCCTACCTGCTGGTAGGGACCGAAAAAGGCAGAGAGACGTTTTTCAGCGCTCCTCACGGAAGCGGCCGCACCATGAGCCGTACGAAGGCGCGAAAAGAGTGGCGGGGAAAAGAGCTTCAGGCCCAAATGGAAAAGAGAGGCATTTACGTGCGCACCGCTTCCTGGTCGGGACTCGCCGAGGAAGCCGGAGGCGCCTACAAGAACATCGACGAAATAGCAGAGGCCGCGGAATTGGCAGGGATCGCGAAGAGGGTTGTGCGCTTCGTTCCCCTCGGCAATATCAAGGGATAGGCAAACGCTCAAGAGTATTTTTCCGGCCGTGAGGAGGCCCTGTGGGTTATCGCTACCTCGAGGATCTTGCAATCGCCGACATCGCTTTCGAAGCGACCGGCGAGACCCTGGAGCAGGTATTTGTCGCGGCCGCCGATGCGACCATGAACGTGATGGTCGAAGAACTGCAATCGATCGAGGCGCGCGTCGAAAGGAGCATCGAAGCGCAGGAGCGTGAGATCGATATGCTCCTGTTCGCTCTGCTTCAGGAGCTGATCTACTATAAGGATGCGGAACAGCTTCTGCTCCTCGTCAAAGAGGCGACGATTGTCGAGCGGGACGGGATCTATCGGCTGAGGGCGCGCATTGCCGGCGAAAAGCTCGACCCCCGGCGCCACGAGCAGCGCTCAGACGTAAAAGCGGTGACGCTCCACCGGTTCAGCGTGCAAAAAACGGACGGCCTCTGGAAAGCCCTCGTGATTCTCGACGTGTAATGTTAAATCGCAATGTTGGGTCTTGACGCCAAGACCATTTATCACTATCCTAGTCTACGACTGTTGCGCATCAGGAGGAGGCGAGATGACGGAAAAGTCGAAAATACTCGTAATCGACGACGAAGCCGATTTCTGCGAATTTGTTAAGTGGAGTCTTGAAAAGACCGGAAGGTTCGAAGTGCTCACGTCCACTGACGGTCCCTCGGGGATTACGCAGGCCGAAGCCGAAAGACCTGAGTTAATTCTCCTCGATATCAGGATGCCGCAAATGAGCGGTTCCGAGGTCGCCGACCAATTGCTTCACCGCGAGGATACAAGGGACATTCCCATCGCTTTTATCACAGGGCTTCTCAACAAGGACGAAGTAAAGAGGAGAAGCGGCTACATCCACGGCTTCCCTTTCATCACAAAGCCTATTACCAGAAACGAGCTGATCGAGCAGATCGACTCGGTGTTCGAGATCATCAGCACGCAGAAGAGCTTCATCGCATCTCTCGACAAGGTGTAGAACATAAGCAGCGATAATCGAGGTCAGTCGTTTCCTCACTCCTGCGGTTGAAAGAAAAGGGGCAGGGGCGAGCGAGGGAAAGCGAGACTCGCCGTTTTTCGGCTTATATGGGAAACGGGTACTTTCCGTCCAGACAGGCCGCGCAGAAATCCGTTCCGCTTAGTTTTCTCAGCTCGTCGACCCCGAGATATTCGAAAGTATCGACCCGGAGCAGGTTTTTTAGATCTTCCTGGGTCCTGTGCGCTGCCAGCAACTCCCCGGGTTTGGCCATGGCCATGCCCATAAAGCAGGGAAAACGGGGAGGCGGCGCGGTGAGGCGCAAATGGATCTTCCTGGCGCCGGCCTCGCGCAGTTTCGGGATCAGCACGAGGGTTGTCGAACCCCGGACCAAAAGGGTATCGATCAGGATAATCTCTTTTCCTCGCACCATCTCCCGGTTGATCTGAAACTTCATGTCGGCTCTTTCGAGCCTGTCCTTTTCCTTCGAGATGATGAAAATCCTCCCGATCTCCCCTACCGTGCTCAACGCCTCTTTGTAAGGGATGCCGGCAACGCCGTGGAAGCCGAGGGCGCCGGGGACGGCCGCTCTCGGAATAGGGACGATCATGTCGGCTTTGCAGGTTTCTCCTCTGCCCATGGCAGCGCCCAGCTTTTCCCGGAATTGGTAAATGTTCTGAGAAAAGACGTTGCTTGCGGGAGAGGCAAAATCGAGGCACTCCAGGATGCAGGGCCGGGGATGCGGCTCGGCAAAAGAAAGCGTCTTTGCTTCCTCTCCGTCGATCACCACCATCTGGCCGGGGTCGACATCGGCGATCCACTCGAACCTGTCGCGGAAGGCGCAGGTTTCGGAGGCAACCGCCCACTCATAGTCTCCCTCCTCGCCCCGCCGTCCGAGCGACAGAGGACGAAACCCGAAGGGGTCCCTGGCCGCGATGAGTCGTCCCCGGTGGAGAATGATGAGGCTGAAAGCCGCCTCCCGTCCGAGGAGCGTCAAGGCGTTCTTCGCCTTCTGCAACAGGTCGGCGCCTTCGGCCCTGGCGATCATCTGCAGGATCACCTCGGTGTCGGTCTCCGTTTGAAAAAGACCATCCATTCGCTCCATGAGCTGACGGTACCGGGGGACATGGCCGTTGTGGACGACGGCAATCTTCTCTTTCCTGGAGCTGCCGATTATGGGTTGGGAATTTCGCTCCGTTGCTTCTCCGGCGGTCGGGTAGCGGACGTGACCCACGGCAATGGAGCCGTAATGGAGCCGGTTGGTCGGGGCGCCTTGAAAGACGGAACCGAGCCTCCTCACTTCAGAGAGCGAGCCGTCTTTCAGACCCGAGACGATGCCCCAGCTCTCCTGCCCCCGGTGCGATAGGTGCTCCAGCCCCATCCTCACTTCGACGAAAGCATTTCCTTTGCCGACAAATCCAAAGACCCCGCTCATCTCGTCTCCTTTTTCGCAACGTGAGATCGCATTGAGCCTATAGTATTGCATCAATCGGACCGGGAGACAAGACGGCCCCCCAACTCGGTATTGACCTGATGAGAGCGAAGCCCGTATACTAGGAGGTTTCAAGGATGCGGCAGTTGCAAAGCGAGCGAATGTGAAGCGCTGGGGGGACTGCATCGGAAAACGGTTGGGGCGGACATTCCTCTCGCCTCTTGTCTTACGGAGGCGTATCCCCCCTTCCAATTTTATAGGAGGCGACGATGAAAGCAGTGGTGCTTTTTGGAAGTCCGCGCAAGAACGGCAATACCAGCGTCCTGGTGGACGTTTTTGCGCGGACTTTGCGAGCGAAACAACACGAGGTGAAGATTCTCTCCCTCAACGATCTGAATATCCATCCATGCCAGGGATGTTTTGCCTGCAAGGAAAAGGGAGAGTGCCGGGTGAACGACGATATGACCGGGGTGAAGGAGGATATGCTGGCGGCCGACGTTCTGGTCTACGCGACGCCCATTTACTGGTTTGGACCGTCAGGCCAGTTGAAGCTCTCTATGGACCGTTCCCTTGTTTTCCTGGATGCCGATTACCGCTCGCGCCTGCAAGGCAAGAAGGCGGTAAGTCTCATCACCTGCGCCGACGAGAGCAGGGAGGTCTGTCAGCCGACCCTCGACATGTTTCAAAAGACCTTCGATCTGTTGGGCATGACCTATGCGGCGGCGGTGGAGGCGGTGGGCTGCGAGGATAAAGGCAAGGTAGACCCGGCAGCCATGGAGGCGGCGAAAAAGGCAGCAGAGTCGGTCCTGTGAGCAGCGCGGAATCAGTCTCCCACTTTCTCAGCAAAAAGGTAGGTAAAGCAATCTGGGATTACAAGATGGTCGGAGAGGGGGACAAGGTCCTTCTCGCCGTGTCCGGCGGGAAAGACAGTCTCAGCCTCCTGCGCGTCATGAAGGAGCGGCTGAAGTTCGTTCCCATCGACTACGAGGTGATTGCCTGCCATGTCGACATGGGTTTCGATTGGGTGGACATCGAGGGCCTGAAAAACCACTTTGAACGGGAAGGCGTCAGGTACGTCGTGGCGAAACCGGAAAAGGAATGGATGGAGAATAAGCCTTTCACCTGTTTCTGGTGCAGTTGGACCAGACGAAGGGTCCTTTTCAGCCTGGCGAGCGAAATGGGGTGCTCGAAGCTGGCCCTCGGACACCACATGGACGATATCATAGAGACGATGCTTCTCAACTTGCTCTTTAACGGAGAAGTGAGCACCATGAAGCCCTCTCAGGAGATGTTCAAGGGGAGGTTTACCATTATCCGGCCCCTCGCCTACGTACAGGAGAAAGAGCTGAAGCGGCTTGCCGCGCGGCTTGACCTGCCGGTGATCAAATCGCAATGCGTCAACGGGGAAAACTCCAAGAGGAGACTTGTCAAAGGCATGATATCCGAGGTGGAGCGCCACAACAGGAACGTGAAGAAGAACATATTCCGCAGCCTCCAGCGGGTGCGGGAAGAGTATCTCCTCGGGTCGCCGAAAGGCTGATTTGCCCCTCGCCCCCTTAGGAAGCACGCAGCCGATGATAAGGAACCCGAGAAAAGAAGAGGCCGGAAGATTCACCATTCTCTACTATTCTTCGTATGTGCCGCCGAAGGCGCTCCTTGAGGACCTGCGGGCATCGAGTCTGATTGCCGGCCGGGGAAGGGGCGGAATCAGGATCATCGAGACGGGTGGGCAGAAGCTTGCCGTAAGGACCTACCGTCACGGCGGCCTCTTCAGGGCTCTCACCGGCGCTTTTTTCATCCGGCCGGGAAGGGCGGCCTCGGAAGCGGAAGTCATGCTCTCCCTCAGGGAGAGCGGTTTTCCCACGGCAGTCCCCTTTGCCGTGGCAATCGAGAAAGTGTTCGTCTTCAGGAGGCTGTATCTTTTCACTTATTTCGAGGAAGATGCAGTGCCTCTTTTGGATTATCTGGAAGCATGCGGAAAGCGGGAAAGGATGAGGACCGCCGTGAGGCTCGCGGAACTCCTGTGGCGCCTCCAGCGGACAGGGGTCTACCATCGGGACCTCCACTTGAGGAACGTCCTGGTAACGCGCGAAAAGAGTCTCATGTTGCTCGACTTCGACCGGGCGGCAAAAAGAAGCCTGACCCCGGCCGACATGGAGTCGATGCTGCGGCGGCTGGGCCGGTTTGCCGAAAAGATGGAGAAACAGGGAAAACTTTCCTTGGGCCAAATGGAGAAGGCTTTATTCGTGAGGAGATACGACCGCCTTTCGGGCTGTAACATGACGGAAACTTTGAGACGCGGCCGGGCGACGCGCGGGCTGTTGCATCGCGCCGGTTGGCTCGTCGAATCCGCGCTGTTCGGGCGGGCAAAATGAGAACGCTATCGGCGCCGGGGAGGAGCACGTGAGCAAATATGAGTACGTAGACAGGACGCCCTTCGGCGGCTGGATCATGGAAGTGCGAAAAGGTTCCTCCCATAAGGGGAATATTCGCAAGAACCTCGTGACCGGACGGTATCAGTTCTACCGGGGATCGAGCAACGCAATAAGGCCGCTCCTGGAAGCGCCCGACATTGAACGTCTCAAAGAGATGATCGAGGAACTTTCCCTTTGAGAGCCGGGTGAAAGAAGGACGGCGAAAACAAGGGAAGGCGGCGGCCAGGCCCCGGAAAGATGCGTCGCAGGGCGAATCTCAGGAGAGCGTGAGCGTCACCCTCGTGATTCCTTCTTCCTGAGTCTGCACGACGCAGCCGAGCCTGCGGCACATGTTGATCATCCTGAGGTTTTGCGACAGGACAAAACCGTATATCTCTTTCAGACCTTTCTCGTGTCCTATGCCGATCACCATGTCGACCAGCTTGTAGCCGAGCCCTTTGCCCTGGAAGCGGTCGTGGACGATCACTGCAAACTCGCCCCTCTTCCGGTCGGCCTCCATGACGAGCCGCCCTATTCCAATGATGCGCTTCTTGCCGTCCTCGTTGATCTCGGCGACGATGGCGATCTCGCGCTCGTAATCGATATTGCACAGTCGCACGTGCATTTCATGAGTGATCTGTTTGATGGTCTGGAAGAATCTTTCCTTGAGCGTTTTCTCGGACAGGCTGGTGAGCATTTCGTGCTCAAGCGGCTCGTCTTCAGGGCGGACGGGTCTGAGGACGACATCCTTGTCGCCCAGCCGCCAGTGGGTCACATATTTCGTCGGATAGAGACTGATGACCAGGTGGGGACGGGTCTGCTGGCCGCTCGCATAGTGGGGGTCGAGAATGATGCGCGCGTCAAGGGCCATGGGGCTGCCGTTGGAGAAGGCAATAGGATTGATGTCCATCTCCTCGATCTCGGGGAAATCAATGATGAGATTAGAGAAACTGAGGATGATTTGCTCCAGCATGTGCAGGTCCGCAGGCGGTTTCCCCCGGTATCCCTGGAGGAGCTTGTAGACTCTCGTCTCTTCCATGAGCCTTCTCGCCAGCGCCTGGTTCAGGGGCGGCAGGCCGATGGAAAAATCACGATAGATTTGGACCCCCAGGCCGCCCATGCCGAACAGGATGACGGCGCCGAAATCTTCGTTCTTTTTCGCGCCGAGAATCACCTCGTAGTCGATTTTCTCCACCATTTTCTGGACCGTGACCCCCGTAATCGATCCATCTGCGCCGTTGGCCACGACCCTTCGCATCATCCTGACATATTCGTCCCGCAGATCTTCTTCGGAGCCGATCCCTAGGGCTACGCCTCCCACGTCGCTCTTGTGGCTGATGTCCGGGGAGATGATCTTCATTGCAACGGGATATCCGAGGTCCCCGGCGATGCTTGCCGCCCGCTCCACGTTTGCGGCAACGTACGTCTTGACGGTGGGTATGCGATAGGTGGTGAGAAACCTCTTCGACTCTTCTTCGGTCAGTACGCTCCGTCCCTCGATGAGGAGCTTCCTCACAAAGGCCTTCAGGGTATTGAGAGGGGGCGCCGAATCAACGGGCACGTCTGCGGGCGTCTCGTGGAGGACCTCCAGGTTTCGCTCGTACCGGTACATGTAGAGGTAGGTCCTCACCGCTTCTTCGGGCGTCCGGTACGTGGGAACTCTGTTCGCGAGCAGTATCTCTCTGGCCTCACCCACTTCCCGGCCGCCCATCCATGCGGCCACCAGGGGCTTCCGCGCCTCACCCGCCAGGGCGACGATAGCTTTCGCCACATCATTCGCCTGCGCTTCCCCCTGGGGAGTAAAAATGACGAGTATGCCATCCACCCCACGGTCGTCGAGACATATCCTGACTGCTGCTTCGTAGCGCCCGACGTCGGCATCGCGGCGAAGGTCGAGAAAATTGCGCTCCAGCCGGGAAACATGCGGCAGTGCGTCGAATGCGGACCGATTCTCCACTGACAGCCGGGCAACGGCGCCGTCCTGGGTGAGGAGGGCATGTATCGCCATCGCTCCGACGCCGCCGGCATTGGTGATGACGGCCAGTTTCGGCCCTTTGGGCAGGCGCCTCGAATGAAGCTCCCCTGCGGTATTGAAGAGGTCCTGCACGGTTCTTACCCGCACCACGCCGACTCTCCTGAATACCGCATCGTAGACCCGATCGCTCGTCGCCAGGTACCCCGCGTGAGAGCGCGGCTGCCTTTGGTCCTCCATTCGCGGCGGCTTGAGCAGCAGGATGGGTTTATTCCGCGCAAAGCCCCTCGCGGCGCTGATAAAGTTCTTCACGTTGCCCACGCTCTCTTCCATATAGAGCATGATGCTTCTCGTGGAGCGATCGTAGCCGAGAAAATCGATCAGTTCGCCAAAGTCGACGTCGACCATGGACCCGAGGGAAGCGAACATGCTGAAGCCGAGGTGCGTATCGACGCCCCAGTCAAGTAAGGCCCGGCCCAGGCCGCCGCTCTGGGAGATGAAGGCAATGTTGCCCGGCAGGGGACTGAAGGGAAGGGGCGTGGCGTTCAGCGCCAGATGAGGCCTCATAAAGCCCAGACTGTTGGGGCCCAAGATTCTCATGCCGTAGCGCTTTCTGATGTCCAGGATTTCTTCTTCCCGGGCGGCGCCCTCCGGCCCGATCTCCCTGAAGCCGGAGGAGACGATGACCACGCCCTCGACGCCCGCCTTCCCGCACTCTTCGAGTATTGCGGGGACGGTTTGCGCAGGCGTTGCAATAACGGCGAGGTCTATCTTTTCGGGGATGTCCGCGCAGGAGGCCTGCGCCGGAACGCCCAAAACGCTTTTCTTCTTCGGGTTTACGGCGAATACGCGCAGCTTTGAACTTTTGAGCAGGTTTTCGAACAGGGCCCTGCCGATGGAGCCTTCCTTGTCCGTTGCGCCGATGAGGGCAACTGTTCCGGGGTTGAACATTTTTGCGATATCGCCCATCCGTACGACCTCCTCAACGAATGTGCATCCTTTTCCCCAGGACCACGGATGTTTCGATCTGCCGGTCGGGGACATCCCAGTACCGCCTCAGCAGGTCGTCCTTGTTCGGCATCGGCTCGTAGCCGTGTTTCCTGTAGAAGTCTATCGCCCATGAGGCCGCCTGCCATGTGCCGATGAGGACCCATTCCGTGTCGATCTGTTTTTCGATGAACCCCAGCAGCTTCGATCCGATCCCCTTTCCCTGATGTCTCGTTCCCACGTAGGCATGGCGTACGAGCGTCGTATCCAACACCTGCTCCTTCCCCATCACGCCGAGCAGCTCCATCTCCTTTCGGAATCCGTAGAAGCGCATCCGTTTCATCTCAGACCGGACTTCTTCCGCGGGCATGTAGGGCTCGTGCCACCGGTCCGCCGGTATCGCCCCTTTGTAGCGCCCGGCGGCGTCGTTGACCACGCTGAATATCTCGTTCTCGTCGCGCACCTCGAAGAGTCCCTCTTTCCAAAAGCCGAAGAGGTCGTAGGCATTTTGAAACCGCACCCGATCGAGGACCTCGTCGTTTTTCACGAGTTTCGCCAGGACGTCATAATTCTTCCTTATGCCCGGCACGCCGGGAAAATCGGAGCCGAAGAGGAACTTTTCCGGATGTTTTGTCATTGCGGGGAAGAAGGCGAGGAGCTTCGCGGGCGGCAGGCCCGAGACGTCGATGTAGACGTTCGCGAACTTTCGTGCGAAGAATTCCGCGATGTGATACCAAAAGGGCCGGCCTCCGTGGCACAGGACGACGGAAAGGTCGGGAAAGTCGCTGATGACGTCGTCGAACGAATAGGGGTCGGCGTAGCGCATTTTGCAACCGGGAAAAAGACTCGTCCCCGCGTGGAACATGACCACCAATCCTTCCCGCTGGCAACGGTCATAAATGGGATAGAGCCGGGGGTCGTTGGCGAAGAAGGAGCCGTGAATGGGATGGATCTTCAACGCCCTGGCGCCCCTGGCGAGCTGCTGTTCAAAGGACGACATGAGGTCGCTATGGACATTGGGGTTCAGATTGGCTATGGGTACGAGCTCGGGGTGAAAACGGGCGATCTCTTCCGCCCTCTCGAAGGGCATGAGGCCGGCCGAAGCCGGCGAATATTCCGGGATAAGAATGCCTGCCCAGGCCTCTTCCTTGATCGTGTCCCCGTAGATTTCGGGGAGTTGGCGTTCTTCCTTGTCGAAAAGCCTCGGCACATAGGGTCCGGTGTCCATCCAGACTTCCTGCGCCCGCTTTGTCCATTCGAACCGGTGACCGACATGGGTATGCACATCGATGATGCGTTCCACTTCTACTCCCTTCCTCTTGTCGCAGGGCCTTGTATTGCCCCCCTTTTTTCTCTATGATTATACCTGGTTTTAGGAAAGAGCAAAAGGAATGTTCGGCTTGTTTCGCCAGACGGCAGCGCTCTTTGCTGCAATGCTTTGTTTCCTCGCTTTCGACGCCGGCAAGGCGGAATGTCGGGTTGCAACCATGCAGATCCTCGATGAAATGCGACGAATCGAGTTCACCCAAATCGACTACGACGAGGAAGCCCACCCCTACTACGGCTACATAAAGGGTTCCATACCCATACTAATTTCCGCGCCTCACGGCGCGAAACACTACAGGAAAGCGGAAAGCGCATGGAAGGGCGCCGACGCCTACACCTCCTCCCTTGCCATCGTCCTCGGACGCCTCACCGGCGCGCACGTGCTTTTCGTGAAGAACAAGACGGAAGAGGACCCGAACAACGATACCGGCACGGAGTACAAAACGGCCCTCGAAAAGGCGGTTAAGGAGAACCATATCAAGTTCGTCCTCGACCTCCACGGCTCCGATGCGTGGAGGCCTTATAAGGTCGATGTCGGAATCGTCGACGACTCACCCGCCCTTTGCTCCTGCCCGAGTTACCGGGACGCGATAGAGACGGCCTTTGCGGGTTTCGAGCCGCATATCTTTAACCAGCGCTTCTCCGCCTGCGGCAAGGGGACGATCACCTGCTTTGCGAGGAACAGCCTGGGCATTGAGGCGGCCCAGGTCGAGATCAACGCGAAGTACCGGATCGTGGAGAGCAAATCGAGGAGGTTCAAGGCGGAGCCGGCAAAGGTGATGGAGATGGTGGGGCGGCTAAAGCAGCTCATCCTCGCGATCAATGCCAAAATCGGCTCGTAGTCTTTGTCGGCCGGCCGGCGATTTCTTCGGAATCCCCATCTTTGGCGCCCTGCTCCGGTCGCGACCTCCGTCGTGCATTTAGTACGCCTCCGGTCTACGATCCTCACAGGGCATCCAAACCTGGAGATTCCGAAGAAATCGTTCGTCCACCCGATCCGTCATCGAGTACGACCATGATCGATGCCGGAAATTAGGCCCAGGAAGGTTTATTCGCGCGTTATTGTGGGGGCGAATGAGGATTTCGTGAGGGCCTAAAGGCCTTTCTTGAGGTCCCGGTAGAAATTCTCGTGCATGCCGAGGGCGAGCAGCGACAGATTGTCCTCGTCGTATTCATAGGCAAGCAGGAATTGTTGGTCCTGAACGCGGAATTTGTGGACGCGCTTTTAAGCGACGCCTTCCCTATTTTTGGTGTTTGTCAATTCTTAGTTGAAACTTTTTCGACTCCCCTGCATTTTTCTTTCAGTCATGCAGCAGCCGAGGCTGCTTCTCCCTGCTCACGTTCAATGGTCTCGATTAAACCGGCGATCTGCTCATAGCCCTTGATCCTCCTGAAGCCTTTCTCACAGTAGTAAATGACCGATGCGAGCCATCTCTGCGACATGGCGCCTTTCCGGTAGCGTTTGATGTTGATCTCGCAGTCCCGGACCGTGGAGAACATGTTCTCAATGGGGTTCGTCGAACGGAGCGTCTTTCTAAGCTCCAGGCGAACATGCAGCCGGTGGACCGTGAGGATCTCCTCCAGAGCCTCCTTCAGAGAGTCCGCTGCGGACTCGTTGATCGCCCTCAGCCATTTCTCGAAATCGAGGAGCATCTCTTTGGCGTCCTCGTAGAGGTTCTGCTCCAGGGCGGCCGCGAAGCGCCGGTGCGCCTCTTTCCTGTATTTCTTGAGGAGATGACGCTGGATGTTGCGGTCCTTGTGGACAACGCAGCGCTGGTGAAGGAGCTTAGGGCCGAACCGTTCCTTTAGGGCCTTTATGACGCCCTTGCCGCCGTCCGTAATGAAAAGGATCTTTTTCGATAGAACAAGACCTCTTCTCTCCATGTCGGCGAGGAGTTCCTCGCAGATCTCATGGTTCTCCGTCGCCCCCTGCCAGAAGCCGAGGGCGTGCTTATGGCCCTTCCCGTCTATGCCGAGGGCGACCATGAAGGCGTCCTTGCCCCTATGAACAGTATCGATGAAGACCGCGAAGGCTGAAATATCGGAGAGGTCCCTTTCCTTGAACTCTTTGAGCTTTTCGGCTGTCGCCTCGATGAAATGCCGGGAGACGGAGGAAGAAGAGACGCCGAAGGCGGATGCGGCTTCGACGACGGTCTCGCCGTATCTTCTGCCTGATATGCCCCGGAGCGCCTTGCCGAGAAGCTCCTCCGAGAATGCGCCCCGCTGCTTCAAGGTTTTGTAAGCGGACAGGGCGACCTCTCCCTCCGGGCCTCTCAGGCGAGGATGATTGACACGAATCTTCTGATCCCCCAAGTAAATAGAGCCCTTCTGATAGGCCCACTTGTAGAGGCCGGGCTCGGCCGGCTTGCCTTCGGGGCCGGAGCGCTCCTCCCTCTCCACGTCCATGATCGTCTCCGCCAGCATGCGCCCGAGCTCCATAACGAGCGAATCCAATCCCTTCTTCCCTATCTGGAGGATGCGAACCATTCTGTTCTTGAGCTCCTCGTCGCCGTACGCCTGGGCGAAACCCTTCCTTGCCTTTTTCCTCTGTTTCGTGTCTACTTTCATTCGCGGCTCCCTTTCTCGTATGAGATATTGGCCCGTGGATTATCCCACGGTGGGAGCCGCCCCTTCAAGCTTTTCAGACTCTCGGGCTTTCAACTAAGAATAGGTTATCACCCTATTTTTGCCCAATATGCTATTTGAAGTGGAACCGTCCTGCATTCGGCCGCCGCGCTCTTTTTGGCTTCCTCGTAAAGTTCTTCATCAATGCGGATAGGAATGCTCATGGTTTGTCCTCCTGTAACAATAGCAGCACTTTGCTACAAGTGAATCAAGTTGCGATCAAGAGTGAAGAGAAAAAGCGCGCTATCCTACCCCGTTTCGGTAGTCCTCAAGGTCTTTTTCTGTCATTTGAACGGGCGGGACGAGGCGGTAATGTTTTTCGCAGTCCAAACCAGGGCCTTTGTCGGTTTCCTGAAACAGGAAAAGGGCTATGACGTTGTCGCTCATGAATTGGGCGGCTATGGGCCGGCAAATGAGAAGGGGAAACTTAGCCTTGCAAAGCGCGATGTCCTGCTCGATCTGAACAATCCCGATCTGGTCGTTAGGCCCGCCTTTTGCCTGAATGGGAAAGACGTAATGCGCTCCGGACCGGTTGACGCCGATGTAGATCTCATCGGTTTCTACCTGCCCCATGTCGGGAACGAAGGTCCTCAAGTGGGACTGAAGCGAATAGCAGGCGACGCCGGTGAAGATATCGATAAGACGATTGTACCGTAGTTTTGCCAAAAGCGCCTGCTCGTCGCTGAGCGCGTACTTGGCGATGATGCCCGGAGTCGCTTCGGGGATTTTCGTTTCATTCAACATCTCGTTCGGGAGTATTCTTGCCGTCTTCGTCAGCGCAAAGAGGTATTTTGCGGCGCCGTGGGGGCGGATTATCCATGAATAGCCGGCAGAAGCGCATCTCTCAATGCTTTCGGGAAGCCTGGAACGATAGCGATAACTGTACAGGAGATCGCCTACGTTCTTTGGTAGGACAATTTCAAGTTCCGCGGCCGCTTCGACGATCTCTTCTCTGGTAAACGGCACTTCCGTCCGGTCCTGTTCGTAGTGCCGGAAAAACACTTTTTCGATTATCCGCTCGTATCTGCTGGGGGACTTCGCTTTCTCCGTCACGTGCTATCTCCCTGCCCCGGGCCACCTAAGTACGATCACTTCTTCTCTCATCTGTGTTTTTGTGGCCGTTGCCAGTCTCGTTCTGAACAGGTCTGTAGAAACCAGCTCGTAGCCGAGAGATTGAGCGATTTCGCCCAAAAGCCGGCCCGTCTGGATCATGATCCTGAAGTAGGAAGCCTGATCGCCTACCACGTACCCGAGCATGGCCCCCGGTTTCAATATCTCGCGCAAATCTGACAGATGGCGGGCCATCCCGCCGAAGTACAGTTTTGTCACCCTCGAATACTGCCGCTCAAAACCGGACGTCTTGCCCAAAACCAGACGCCGGTTTTCGATTTGATCCGCCAGTTCCTGAATTTCCCGGTTGTGCGAAATCCAAAGGTCGTCATCGTCGTCTTTGTACACCGTGCGCGTGTTAGACCGCAAGAGGCCTTTTTTGAGGGAGCGAAGATCGCTTTTGGTCTTAATATGACCCAGGAGGACGCTTTCCAACCGCGTTGTTCGGGTGTAGTCCTTCTCGTTGGGGTAGGGAGGCGAAGTGAAGACGGCATCCACGGAACGAGGGGGCAGTAATTCGTTGAGCCGACGGGCGTCGGCAAGATGAACGGCCGACGGAGTTTTATCGAGTTCTTGCAGGTTTCTGATATCCCTGGCAAAAGCGTTTACTTCCGCCAGCCAGTTTGGCACGACGCACGCATCGGCTTTCTTGGTCCGGGTTACCCCCACTTCAGGCCCGAAATTAAGGTTGCTGGCGTGCAGAACGGCCGTTTTTGCGAAGGCCAACAAAGCGTGGCGAAAGAACGGCTGATCCGGGAATTGATTTATGTGGGCAAGCAATACCAAGCATTTGTGCAACGGCAGAGGACTGATGGAATCCGTGAGGAGGAGGCCGGCGGCCTCCGGCGCCAGGGAGCGGAGACAGGCAGCGCTCACCGCAGGGTTGGTTGAGCCGAAGCAATCCGCAATGCCTTGAGAGCTCATCTCGGCCAGGGCGTTCTTCGCTATAGTGGAACAGCAGGCGCGAAGACCGTCGGGGTCGATGCCCCAATCAGTCTTGACGGAACTTGCGAGGTGGGCAATCGGGTTAGCCTCAACCCCTATGCCATTCACCCCCAGTTTCTTGGCTTCGACGATTGTCGTACCCGTGCCGCAAAAGGGGTCCAGGAGCGCCGAGCCTTTAGAGAGGCCGAACCGTCCAATATATTGGCGGACTAAGTGCGGTGGAAACGACAGAACAAAGCGATACCAACCGTGGACGGGCTGGTCAATGGAATTTATTTTGTTG
The DNA here is from genome assembly GCA_963816715.1 of uncultured delta proteobacterium. Lineage (GTDB taxonomy): Bacteria > Desulfobacterota > Syntrophorhabdia > Syntrophorhabdales > WCHB1-27 > BOG-1155. The sequence continues at coordinate 668,669 of CAWFMJ010000026.1, read as the reverse complement.
GCGCTTCCGTTATTTCTGGGGGGCAAACCCTCAAACAGGGAAGTTTGCCCGACTGAAACCGTAATTGGCATGGCAAAGTCCTAACGAAGCAAAAAGCTATTTTCATATCTAAACACATCTGAAGAAGAAAGATAAGGAAAAACATCGCCTCGCGCCGGAAGCGAGAATGGAGACCTTGATTGTAAGGGCGAAGCAGAGGAAATGTTCTCTGCTTCGCCCGTCAAAATCTTCAGCCGGAGACCGGCTGCGAAACCACTTCAGTTCTTCTTGTGGCAGTCCTGGCAGTTCTGGAAGTTCTTTTTGTGATGGCACTCAAAACAGGATGTCACGGTCGGCTTGGGCAATGCTGCTATGTCGGCCGGGGTTGGATTCGCGGGATGCGGCTTGTGGCAGCTCGTGCAATCCGGGATCTCCTTGAGATCGTGGGGTACGTAGCGGTGAGGGTTGATCTTCTCCCCGCTCGGCGCCGTAAAGAAGGGCGGCGCCGAAGAGAGCTTGTCGAAGGGACCGTGGCACTTGAGACAAGCGGCCGAAGACGGCTGGGGCCCTTCCGCGAAGATTGCGGGAGCAAGAAAGCACGCCCCCGTCAGAACAAGCATGAATACGAACACGAGACGCGTCAGATAATGCTGCTTCATCGGAGCTTCTCCCAATGCTATGCCAGGGGCTTCTCCGCCACGACGTTCGTTGCGGCGATCTTGCCGGTCACGAGAGCCTCGGCGTTGTTCCCTCCGCCGTTGTACATCCATCCGTAGAAGGACCCCATCTCGCCGGCGCTGTACAAATGTGGAATCGGCTTGCCGAATGCATCCAGTATCTGGCATTTGCCGTTGCGCTTCGGCCCGCCCTGGGTATTGTAGGTTGCAGGGTAGGTTTTCATGGCATAGAACGGTCCTTTTTCCAGGGGGATCAGTGAGGGCGCCGGTCTTCCGAACTCCTCGTCCGCTTTCTTCTTGCACATCTCATTGTACTTGACGATGGTGTCGACCAGATCGTCGGCCTTGATGTGCATCTTCGACGCGAGATCGCCCATGTCGACCGCGGACAGGATCCATCCCTTTGCCACTTCGGCGCTGTTGTCATCGCTCCACTTGTAGCCGGAGTGCGCGTTGAACCAGGTGAACTTCGAGCCGGGCGCCATGAGGAGCGGACCCTTCTTGATGGTTGCATCGTCAAAGACCGTCCACCACGGGTTGCGGGTGAATTCGCCGAGGATGCCGTCAAAGAAGAGCTGGTATTCCTTGTGGCCGAAGCCATGCCGGTTGTCCCGCTTTTCGTTCATGAAACGTTTGCCGAACTTGTCGGTAAAGATGAAGCCGTCGGCCGGCATGCCGAGGTTGATGAGGACGGGCGCAAACTCCGGGACCATCAGACAGCCGAAGCCGCCGAGGGTGTTATTCATGTGCCAGAGGGCGGCCCCGACTTTTTGGCACATTTTGATGCCGTCGCCCGTATTGTACGGTGTGCCCCGGCCATAGACCGGCCAGCCGGGCAGAAACTGCTTTGCCATGTCGAAATCGAATTCAAAGCCGCCGCAGCCGAGCACGACGCCCCGCTTGGCTTTGATGAAAATGGGCTTGCCATGCGCCTCGGCCATGACGCCGAGGATTTCCCCCGTCGGGGCCTGGACCAGCTCTTTTGCCGGGGTCTCGTACGTGAACTCGAGCCCGATTTTGTCCGCATAGGCCCTGATGGGGTTGTAGAGCTGCTCGCCGAGCGTCCGTCCCATGTTGCCATACGTCCGGACGGCGTCCTTTCCCGGCAACTCCGGGTGCTCGGGCTGGAACAACCCGCCGATGGAAGAGGGTTTGATGCCGAATTTGCTCGAGAGCCATTCGTTGAGTTTGACGTGCTCGGCCTCGAAGGCCCTCAAGGCATCGTCATCCGTTGTCCCGTAAGCCAATGCCTTGACATAGGTGAATCCATCCTCGGCGTTCGTCGGGACCCACCACATGTTTCCGGAGCACTTGCTGTTCCCGCCTTCATGTTCCTTTTTCGCCTTTTCGAGAACAACGACTTTTGCGCCTGCTTCTTTGGCGGTGACGGCGGCCGACAAACCGGCAAAACCGGAGCCGACGACCACGACGTCTACCTCTTTATCCCACTTCTTGGGTACAGCCGCTCTAGCCGGCGTTGCCTGCGAAACAAGCGCGCCCGTCGCTGCGACGGCGGCGCCGCCAAGCACCGTTTTCTTCATGAAATCGCGCCGATTCATTTTGCCGTCCTTTGACATGTTGCTCCTCCTTTTTTTGTCCTAATCAAGAAGAATATGATTATATGAATGAAGACCACGAGGGGAAACCGCCATCCGCTTTTCTTTCCGCGGGGCAGAGCCGCGAATTGCCGATGGGTCTGCACTGTTGAAGAACATGCCCGTCACTTGTCTGACAGTCGCTCCTTAACCGAAAACCGACTTTTTGATGTTATCACACGGCGAGTGACCTGTCAAAGACAAACACGTTTGGAAACGGTTGAATGGATGTGCATCGCCCGACCGTATGAGGCGCCGGGGAACCGGCTGCGAGGATGAGGAGAAGGGGGCGCGGAAGGTTTTTTTGTCGATTATCGGTCGAGCAGGCCGGCCCGGCTAGAAGGTGTTCCTGTGGAGCCAACTGAAATCCGGTCTTCGCACGGGAGGCGCCACCTCGCCTTCCGGTACGCCGATCTTCAACACACAGGTCAGATGGTAGCCTGAAGGCAACCCGAGTAGTTTTTCAGCCATGCTCTTCCCGTCGCCCCAGTAGTAAGCAATAGCGCTGCCCAAACCTTCGGCGACGGCGGCCAGCGACATATTCTCTACGGCCAGCCAGCCAGCCGAAAACTCTCCCAGGGACGCGCAGACCGCGACGACGCTGGCATGAGCGAACCCCCGCTTTTGGCTCAAAGCATGCTCCTCGACATCCTTCGGGGTCTTATTGTCGTCGGGTTTGAGTCCCTTATCGAGCCGGTACTTGAGTTCTCCAAGCTGCCCGACGATGGCGGGATCGTCGACTATGATGAATTCCCAGGGTTGGTAGTTGCCCCCCGACGGCGCTCTGGAGCCCGCAAGGACGATCCGTCGCAATTGTTCTTCCGTGGCGCCTGTTTTAAAAGACGGAATGCTCCTCCTCTTTTCAATTGCCTCATAAACGTCCATCGAAATCTCCTTCTGCTGTTATGCTATCTCTTGAAGACGCATATGTCGATAAGAAAATGAAAAACAGGCGCGAGTTACACCATGGGCTCCGGCGGTCCGATCTCTTCCCTTCTCGACGAGGATTGGAGGATGCGAAACCCCCAGTCGGAACGGGAGAAGACGAAAAGGCCGAAGACAATCCCGAAGAGGATCGCGGCGGCGAGCCACTTGTTGTAGTGCGTGGCATAATAGACGCTGCCCTCGCCGATGGCGGGCATCGCTGCGGGAGCGATGGAGAGGCCGTATTCTCGGGCAAGATGACGGATGTCGTAGAGCTGTATCACCGGCGTTTGCTCTTTCAGGAATCTGAGGATGGCCGAATCGGCCCTCGTTTTCGGGACGGTTTGAGCGGCGAGTAGGCCCGGTTTCAAAAGCGCCTTGAATGATCGCTCGCCAACGGCTGCACGGCCTCCCCCTACGTTTATATACGCTTTCGGAGGCCCGGACCTGAAATAGACGGCCATCCTCTCGTCAATGTTTTCCCGGAGCGTATTGGCGCGGATGAGCGAGATCCCGTTCTTTTCCGCGGCCTCTGTGACGAGCCTGCGCCCCTTTTCCGGCATCTCTCTGCCTCTGTCGTGGCGGCCTCCGAACGACGCGGCTGCCGAGCGGAAGGGGATGAGGCCGCGCTCCTGGAGAAAACGTTCTATGTCGAGCCAGAGAAAACCGGGTTGATTTGCCCCCCATTGGGATGAACTTACGGAGGAAATGATGGTCGGGCGCAGGTTGAGGGCAGCGAGCGCCGCGCACACCGCAATGTTCAGCGCGGGGAAGGAGCCGGAGAAGCTGACCGCGACGGGATCGCCCTCCCTGACGTGCGCCTTTTGCAGCAGATCGATGACTACTGCTGCCCAGTTTGGGTTAATGGACGTCTGCTTGGCCTCCAGGCTGCCCGCATCGGTCGTGACGGAGCTGACGAAAGAACCGATGAGACCGGAGTAGGCCGGGTCCGCCTCCTTGTCTATGGGGATGCCGCGCCGGAGTTTCTCGTCCTTCACCACCTCCATGGCCTCAAGCGCAAGCCTTGCGGCCCGCATTTTCTTCTGATATTCCGGTTTCCTGTCCTCTACCCGGAAGTGTTCCACGGCGACGACGCCGGCGAGAGAGAAGAGCGCAATAAGCACGAAAGCGAAAAGCGGCGTGCTCTGGGGTCTCCAGTAGATCTTTTTCATACGGCGAGCCTCGCGCCGAACATGAGGATGAGGAGGAGCCGTACCACGACGGAAGCAGTGATGAGCGCGCAGAACGACTCCACCACGCCCCGCCTGTCGAGCCAAACGGCGATCAGGCCGGGGATGATGAAGCCGACGACGGCATGTTCGCCCCACTCGGCTCCACCATGAGCCTGAATGAAGTAGCGGGCGAGGACGCCGGCCAGATACCCGGCGAGTATCATAAAGACGGTCCGGCGTCTGCCGAAGATAATGACGACCGAGCCGAGGGCCCGGACGAAAATGAAAGCGGCGAGGCCCGCGAGGAGCGTGGCGACGATCGTGAGCGGCTCCGTGAGATGGAGCGCGAGGTAGCCGGGGACCACCAGGCCGCCTCCCGCGATTCCGAGGAACTCCGAGAGGAGCAGACTGACGGCCAGGCCGATGCCGATGGAAACGGAGAGCAGATCCATCAAGCCGCCTCCTTCCGGCCCGTTGTCTTGGGGGTGCTTCGATTGCGGAAAAAGCGGGCCAGGCCAAGCCCCTGACCCTTGGCGTTCCCCATGCCCACGACCACGGCGGACCTTCCCATTTTTTCGAGGATCGTCTCAAAAATGTCGGACTCGCTTTCATGTTCCATGACGATCATCAGTCTGAGGGGCAAGCCCTCGGACATGGCCGATTTAAGAAAGAGGTAGGTTGAAGAGCCGATCAACAGGTAATGGTCGGCCGCCTGCCAGTGGACGCAGGCGCGGCCGAACTGCTCGGACCGCATCGGCCGGTCGGCCCTGCAGTTGAAAATAGCAATCCGTTGTTCTGCCTGAGGAAACTGCCGAATGGCCATATTCCAGAGCTGCTCCGTGGATTCCGGATCGTTGGCCGCGAAGGCGTTGACGAAATAGATGTCCCGGCCGAAGAACCTGATATGGGACACCGTCATGACGCCTGGGTCGGGGGCGCCTCCGTCATGCCTCTGAGCGCCGTTTCGCGATTGATCCCCAGGTCTTCACACACCGCCAGGGCGAGGGCGACATTCTCTTTGTGCTCCACGTAGCAGAATCGCGCCATCTCTTCGTCCGAGACGGCGGCCACATCATCCGCGGTGACGGCAACAAGCGAAGTCCCCCGGTCCCGGGCCGATGCTTCAAAGACTTTCAGATGTCTTCTCTCAGCCGTAAAAAGCTTTGCGCCTATCGGCGTTGTTCCCGCGAGGGCATTCGCCACGGCTTCCTCGGTCGGGCCCATCACATCGAGATGATCGGCCCGGGCATTGGTGATGACGCCGTGGGTCGATCTGAGGAACCGGGATTCACAGAGCCATTGGAGGCGGGGCTGGAGGGCCATGCACTCAACAACGATGGCCTGGGCGCGATAGCCTGCCGCGGTTGAAATGATGCGCACCTGCTCGATAACGTTCGCCCCGGCCGGCCGGAAGACGGGATATTCGGATGCGTCCGGCAGGATCATCCGTGCAAGGGTGCCCGTCGTCTTTGCGCAGACGGCGAGGCCGCCCTCTCGCAAGCCGCCCGCGATAAGGCGCGTCACGCTCGATTTGCCCCGGGTGCCGTTTACGTGAATGCGAATGGGAATGCTGTCGAGCCGCCGCTTGTGAAAGAAGGACTCCATGAGACCCAACAGCGCGAGGAGGGCAAAAACGAGAAGAATCAGGCCGGTTTCCACACTCCTCCCCCTTGACTTGTCTGCATCCAAACAGTAGCGGGCAGTCCGCTAGGTTAATATAAGTCAGGGGGATTGGAGGAGCAATGAAGGGCAGTCCGGCGAGCTATTTTCCGCTTCCTGCCGGCAAACAAACGTTGAGCATAAGCGTTTCATCGGCCGAACCCGGAAAAACATAGGTCCAGGGCGAAATCTTGTTGAAGGTCTTGGAACTGTCGTCCTTGAAGACCGTCACTAACTCCAGCGATCGGTACGTGGTCTCCTTGCAGTCTATCTCGTCAATTTCGACTAATTGTTTTTGCGGCGCCCGATCGGGGAAAACCCTCTTGCGCCGGACGTGTACGAAACCCTTGGATGGGTAGGAGACGCTCTTCTTTTCGTAGTAGTAGCCGACGCCGTATCGGTCGGATCCGTAGCGCTCCCACTTGCCCCCTTCAGCATCTTTATCTACCGCGTCGGCCGCTCCGATGTTTTTGGATTCCTCGGCCGCGAGCTTGGCGTCCTTATCGGCCTTGGCGGCTTTGGTCCAACTGCAGCCGGCAAGAAAGAGGACGAGACAGCATATGAAGGGCAGCAGAAAACAGGATCTTCGACCCATGGTCGCCTCCTATCGTTCTTTCCAGATGGTTTCTTTCAGCTCTTTTCCGACCTTGAAGTAGGGCAGCTTTTTTTCCGGCACGTCAACGATCTGTCCGTTTTTAGGGTTCCTTCCCTTGTAGGGTTTGTAGGACCTGAGGGAGAAACTCCCAAAGCCCCGTATCTCCACCCTTTCACCATTAATGATCGCTGTCTTTATGGCGTCGATGATCGTATCGACCACGACTTTCGCGACTTTTTGGTTGAGGTTTATCTGTTCCGAAAGTTGATTGACAATGTCTATCTTGTTCATAAAACCCCCTTCACCACCTCTCAATTTCTGTCCCGGGGGCAACCATCGCCCCTTTCGTTGACTCACCTGTTTTTAGCCGGTTGCGATCCGACCGAGACGCCGGGCGGCCTCCCAGGGGCGTGTTCCTGGCCCTCCCCGAGCGGGCGGCAACCCTGAAAGAGAAGCTATGCTCGACCCGAGAGATAGCTGTAGGCGTTCCTGAATATCTTTAGCCCGTCTCCCTCGACGGGGAGCTCTTCTCGCGACCACCGCGGATGCTGCGTGTAGTGTACGAACGCTTCCGGATGAGGCATGAGTCCGAATATCCTGCCCGTCGGGTCGCAAAGAGCCGCTATGGACATGGTCGACCCGTTGGGGTTGTAAGGGAAATCAGCCCTGATTTCTCCTTTTTCGTCACAATACTGCATGACCATGTGACCGCCATCCGCAAGCTCCGCAACATACTTCTCGTTCCCGACGACAAGCTTTCCTTCCCCATGTCGCACAGGGAGGTAAATTTTAGCTATATCTTTCGTAAAGATGCAAGAAGAAAATGCATTTACCTTCAGATGCACCCATCTGTTCTCGAATCTGCCCGAATCGTTGAAAGTGAGGCTTACCTGTTGCTTACGGGAATCGCCTTTCAAAGCCGGGAGAAGACCTGTTTTTGCGAGGAGTTGGAATCCGTTGCAGATTCCGATGATGAGCTTCCCTTCATCCACGAACCGCAGCAACTCGTCGATGAAATAGTTCGTTGAATCCTTTATTTGCTGGTACTTCCATCTGGCGGCCTGAGCTTTTCCGGCGCCAGATCGTCCCCGTCGAGAAAACCGCCGGGGAGATTGAGGAAGTCGTAGTCGTGAATGCTTTTCGTCCCCTCCATCAGCTCGCTGATGTGGACGATCTCGACGTCGAACCCGACAAGACGGTTTGCGTGGGCCGTCTCGCGCTCGCAGTTGATGCCGTTTCCTGAGACAACGATGCTTTTGGGTGTTCTCTTATTAACCTGACCCATAACTGTGCAATCCAGTGAGGATAAAGTTTACACCAAGATAGGTGAAAATTACACTGATAAAACCGAAGATCGAAAGAAAGGCTATTTTTCGCCCCTTCCACCCCCTGGTCAAGCGGGCGTGGAGAAAGAGCGCATAGATGATCCACGTGATGAGGGACCACGTTTCCTTGGGGTCCCAGCTCCAATACGAGCCCCATGCATAGTGGGCCCAAACCGCGCCCGTGAGGATGCCGGCGGTCAGCATGGGAAAGCCGACCATGATGGATTGATAATTGATCTCCTCGAATTTCCCTGCCTGGAGGCTCTTCGCTTTGATGACGTAGAGGAGGCCGCAGAGGAAGGAGACGGCGAAAGAAGCATAGGCGATGAAGCAGGTGAAGACGTGCACGTGGAGCCAGTTGCTCTGGAGGGCCGGGATGAGGGGCTGGATGCGCCTGTCGACGGAGGGCGAAAGGGAGGCGTACCCCATGAAGAAGAGAGCGCCGAGTCCCGCAAACATGGAAATGAGCGGCGACAGGAGTCTCTTCTTCATGAACACAAGGACCAGGCAGATGCACCAGGCATAGAAAACGAGAGATTCGTAGAAGTTGGAGAGGGGGGCATGGCCTATTCCGAGCTTGTACGACTCGAACCACCGCGCCAGGAGGCCGGCCGTGTGGAGGCCGAAGGTCACATAGAGGAAGAGACGGGCTGCCCGGAGCACCGACTCTTTTCGGGAAGCAAAATAGAGGAGGTGCATGAAGAAAAGGACAAGATAGAACAGCGTGACGAGGCCGAGCGCCTTATCGCTTAATGCCATGCGCCTTTTCCCTCCTGATCTCGAATTCTTCCCTGAAAGCCTCCCTGTTCTTTGAAGACGTTCCAGCGACGAGCACCCCTGCCGATGTCTGCAGCAGATAGATGCGTCGGTAGTAGGTAAGGAAGTTGCTATAAAGGCCGAACAGGATGAGTGCGAAGCCCGTCCAGACCACCCATACGCCCGGGTCGCGCGTCACCTCCAGACCCGTATAAAACTCTTCGTTGACGTCGTTCAGCCTCACTCGCACGCCCCCGAGCTGCTTTTCTCTGAGCCTGGGCACACCCTTGGCGAACCACTCGCTCTTTTCTTCTCCCGAATCGAGGTAGGCGAGCTGCACGGCGGGACCGAAATCGTGGAGGGAGCGCTCGAAGCGGACCGCCATGAGCGCCAGGTTCCCTTTCTTGTAGACGCTGCCGGGCGAGAGCTTCACACTTTCTCCCCCGATGTCGAACAGAAAGACAGGGTCGGTCCCGTAGGTTGCCTGGTAGATGCTCGTGCCTTTGTAGGAAAAGGGATGATTGACTCGCACCTCTGCCTTTGCCGCCGCCTTCCCCCGGTCGATCACCTGAATGCGGCTGACGTACTCTTTCGGCTCTCCGCCGGGATAAAAGCTGATGTTGAAATCGTCGAGCCGCACGGCGAAGCCGAGGGGGATTGTGTCGCCGCTGCCCGCTTTCACCGCGGCGTCTTTTGTTTCCCCCTTGCCGAGGGATACCGACCCGCGGTAGCCGAACATGAGGCCGACGAGGCTTCCCGCAAGGATGATGAGAATGCTGGCGTGGACGAAATAAACCGCATACCTGGATATGCGCCCCTTTTCGAGCACCCTGCGTGGTCCCTCCCCGGTCGCCTTGTATCCGGGAAACAGACGCACTGCCTCCTCGATCCCTGCGCCTTCGACAAAGAACCTGTGGGGCATGGCGGAGATGCTCTTTTCACTGGGGAATTCGGTCCGCCTGTTCCTGAGGAAGCCCTTGAGCTGCCGGTACGTGCACAGGAGCAGATTCAGCGCCAGGAGCGCTATCAGGCAGATGAACCACGGGCTGTGAAACACGTTTGTCAGACCGAGGAAGGCAATGAGCCGATAGCTGGCTTCGGCGTAGCGCTGCAAATACTCTTCGGGCGAGGCCTGCTGCGGCAAGGAAGCGCCGATGACGCAGGCGACGGCGATGAGGGCGAGCAGAAAGATGGTGAATTTGGTTGACGCCAGGAATTTGAACAGCCCGCCCGAGCCGGAGGCGCGCGAAGGGTCCCTGGCCTCGCCGGCCTTATTCGCTGTAGGGCTCATGGCGCCTCAAGACTGCGACGGCACGAAGCAATGGGGAACAAAAGGACCTGAAAAGAGCGTTTTGGCCTCATATGATATCGTCAGTCATTATAGTCCGGCCAGCAGGAAAATTCCACACCAGGCACACGGGCACAATTGCCTCTTCTTTCTCCCGGCCGGAGGCGTTGACTCTCTGTCCCCCCCTGCGGTACAATTGCCTATGCTCACGACAAGCATCGGCAGTCTTCCTTTTACGGACGCGGAACAGGCGATGGATGCGGTTGCATCCTACTGCCCCGAAATTCCTTTCTGGCCGCAGTTGCCGAAACGCTCCTTTTATGAAAGCATGTACGTCCAGTGCCTGGAGCGGATGCCGGCGCTTGTGATCGATCCTCCCTCTGCCTCGGCCTATGTCGACACGGGAAGGACCGACGGCATCGAAGAGTTCTATGAGAACGTAGCCAACGACAACGTCGACGCCTTTGCCATATCGACGGAATCGGCGCCCGGCTTTTATGCGCTTCTCGAAAGACTGCCCCGGATGTCGGAGGGGATCAAGTGCGTCAAGGGTCAAGTGACCGGGCCCTTCACCCTCGGAATCGGGTTGAAGGATGAGAAAGGCAAGCCGATCATCTACGACAGCGCCTACTTCGATATCATGAAGAAGACGCTTCGCATGAAAGCGGCCTGGATGATCAGGGAAATAAAGCGCGCCTGCCCCGGCACGGCGGTACTGCTCTTTTTTGACGAGCCCGCGCTCGTTTCTTTTGGCTCTGCCTTCGTTTCCGTCTCGGCGGAGATGGTTTCCCTGCTGTTCGACGAGATGCGGGAGGGACTCGATGCGAAGGTGGGCGTCCATGTCTGCGGCAACACGGATTGGCCCCTCCTGCTGCGCACCGGTATCGACGTAATCAACTATGATGCCTTCAATTTTATGGAAACGCTCTTCTATTTCGAGCGGGAGCTTGCAGAATTTCTCGCCAGGGGCGGTGCGATCGCTCCCGGCATCGTCCCCTCTTCGGGCGAGGCGTTGGGTGCGGCGACCGCGGACAGCCTTGCCCGTTTATGGCATTCCTGGGAAAGGCTTTTGGCCGGCGCAGGCCGTCAACCCGACCAGGCCGTCATCGTCACCACCTCTTGCGGCCTTGGTACGTTGAGCGAAGCAGAGGCGTACCGCGCGCTTGAGCTGCTCAAAGAGCTGCCCGCAGCCATATAAACCCGCCAGGCCTATTACCAGTAATAATAAGGGTACCCGTAGGGCGACCAGGGAGGCCCCCAGGGCGGACCCCACTCGGGCCCCCAATAGGCGTAAGGATAGTAGGCGTTTCTCGGCCACAGGTATATCTGTTCGATTCGGAAGGTGGGGAACAGGTATTCCATCTGCCCGATCCTACCCTGCTGGACGCCGGTAAATATGCCCGAGATAGTGACTCGCCTGTTGGACGTGTAGAGGGCAGGGTCGAGCATTCCCATTTCTTTGGGGAAAAGGGCGAGAAAACGGCCGTCCGGCTGGATGCTTTTCAAATATCCGTAGGAATCGACGGGAACGTAAAGCGCGTCGACGAGCGACCCTTTCTCCGTGAGGGTGGTCCTCGCTACCTGTCCACCGAGGATGAAGCGTTTCCCCTGGTATTGCTGAGGGTTCGCCGTCAGCTCCTGAAGCGAGAAGTTGCGTATCCCCGTTTCGATCAGGTCCTTCCTCAGCACGGTGGTGCACGACGAAAGCACAATCAGAGCAAGAGCGACAAACAGTAATTTTCGCATGGTCTTCGCCGCCTCGATGGTATTTATTCTTTAGTCTAATCACCCATCAAAACCTTTTAAAGGCGGCTGGGCAAAAAGCGCCCCCGGGCCGGTTGAAACGGGAGGCGCCTTTATGGTAAGGTCTCTTTCCGCACCAATCATGAGCCGTACGTCAATGGAGCGAGCATGAGCGTTCCCCTGCTGGAACTGAGAGACGTCACCTACGCGCTGAACGGAAGAACTATCCTCGACCGCGTTTCGTGGTCCGTGAGGGAAGGGGAGCACTGGGCTGTCCTTGGCGCGAACGGCGCCGGGAAGACGAGTCTTCTCAAGATGGTTTGCGGCGACATCTGGCCGAACCGCGGCGGCGAGGTGTATCGAAACGGCGAGGACCTTCTTGATTTGGGGGTGCTCCGCAGGAGCATCGGTTGGGTGGCCTCGACGCTATTGCGCGAAATACCGAGGAGGGAGACGGTTCTCGACACGGTCATCTCCGGCAAGTATGCGCAACTCGGCCTTTGGCGCCCCTCAGACGGGGCTCCGGAGGGCGACGATGTTTCTGCGGCCGGAGCAATGCTTGCTGAGCTGGGATGTGGTTGGCTCGCCGCGAGAACTTTCGGCACGCTCTCCCAGGGGGAGCAACAGAAGGTGCTGATCTGCCGGGCTCTTATGGCAGCGCCCTATCTGCTCATACTCGACGAGCCCTGCGCGGGCATGGACCCGGGCGCCAGGGAAACCTTCTTGTCGGCTCTTTTCTCCCTCGGGAAGCAGCGGTCTCTTCCGGCGCTTATCTTCGTCACTCACCATCCCGAAGAGATTTTACCCATTTTCACCCGCACCCTGATCCTTAAGGAGGGCAGGGTGATGAAGCAAGGGCCGACCGGGGAGATTCTGACTTCCGGCACCATGGAACAACTCTACGGCGCGTCGCTCTCACTGGTGAGAAAGAACGGCCGATACTGGCCAATGCCTGAATGAGGCGAGCGGGGAGGCCGGGAGCCGCTTGGCGGTCGCAGCTTTGCTCAGGGACGGTGTGCTGAACCGCAGCGCTCTGCAAAGCGAGCGCATGCGAAGCGCTGAGCGGGGAAGCTCACTGAGCTTTGCTCAGGGAGGGGGTGCTGAACCCCAATGATTGTAAGCGATGAAAAAGAGCCTTCTGAAAGGATAGAGAATTCCCCCCTGCTGCCGCAGGCGATAAAAGGGCGTGCATTTTTCGAGGACCTCCTTCTCGAAGGCAACACGCGCGCCGTCGTCGGGAAGTCTTTCGAGAAAGGGCCTCATCCCTGACCCCTTATACCACTCGACGAGTTCCTGATGCGTTGCCAATACGTGGTAGTAAGTGGTTTCCCAAAGGTCGACCCGCGCTGCAAGCGGTTGAAGGAGGTCGTGGTAGTATTCAGGTCTGTAGTAATGGAACAACCGACGGCAAGGCGCCGTGAACGCACGCCAACGGGAATCCCGGGAGACGGACAAGAGCGTTCGGTGCAGCCGGGAATTGCTGTTGGCCGGAACCTGCACCCCCATGGCGCCCCCCGGCTTTACAAGGGAAAAAAGATGGGGGACGAGGGACCGATGATCCGGAATCCATTGCAATACGGCATTCGAGAAAAGAATGTCGTAGCGTTTTCCCCCTTCCAGCCTTGACGCATCTCCCACTCTCCACGTTCCCTCGGGATAGCTTCTTTTTGCCTCTTCGATCATCTCCGACGAGCTGTCGAGGCCGGTGATTTCGGCGCGGGGCCATCGCAAACGCAAAACCTGCGTGCTGTTTCCCGGACCGCACCCCAGATCGAGAATCGTTTTCACGTTGTCGACGTTGATCCTCGACGCAAGATCGATCGACGGCTGGGTTCTCTCGCTGCCAAACTTCAGATACTGTTTCGGGTTCCAGTCAACCATTTGCCGCCATCCGCGCCTCTTAGGTCTTTTTTCGTACTTGTATCGCATTCGCGGATGAATTGCAATAACGTCCCGCAAAAAAGCATGACAGAAGACGCCGTCGCGACAATTTTGTCGACGGAAGCGCCGTCGTTCGACATTTTTCCCCGATGCCGCCGTTGTTTCTCATGTCTTTCTCGTCTGTTTTGCGCCGATTGCCCCTGCAATCGCGTATCTGAGAAGAATGGCACGGCACTTGCTTTGTTATATTCTGTACACAGGAGAGAGAGCGATGCTTCCACTGATGAAGCGATATCGACGAGCCGCACGTTCTTTTAGCGCGTGGCGTACTTCCCCTCAATACACACGCTTCTGCAGTCTGCTCTGGCAACTGCAGCAGGCATGGCTTTTCCGACAGTCTCTGTTCTTCGCGCTCTTGCCTGTGTTCTTTCCGACAAGGATCGCGCACGTGAACGAAGAACGGAAAACCGGGAAAAGACTCCTCCTTTCCTCCCCAACGAAGGGCGCGGAGTGGGCTAAAGACAGCAAGAGCATATCATCTTTGAGAGCCTACTCCGTGCCCTCCTCCTTTATTGAGCGCCCGACACAGGAACGGCCGTCAGTCGTCCACTAGAACCGGACGCAGGACTCACGCATGGCGGTCCGTCGTTGACAGGGCTTTTCCCTCGGCTTACATTTGAGGAACGGGAAAAAGCATGTTAACCGTCCCTGGAGCGCTGTTTTGCGCAGACAGGGGGAGATCGGAAGGGTTTCAATGAACCGGCCTTTCGCCAGGCTCCTAGGACTGCTCATGGCCCTCTATTTCGCTTACGGCTCGAATATGGACCTCGTCCAAATGGAGAACCGCTGCGAGCGGGCCGCGACCGTGGGCGCCGCCACACTCGCTTCCCACCGGTTCATCATCAACTCGCACGGCGTGGCGACCGTTGTTCCCGATTCAGGATCGAATGTCCAGGGGCTGCTGTGGAGAATTACCGAGGAAGACGAACGCTCCCTCGACCATTATGAAGGCGTTCAAGAGGGCGTTTACCATAAAGCATTCCTGGAGATCGAAACGCCGCAAGGAAAGAAGGTCACCGCCCTTGTCTACATTGCCGCAGACAGCGCGCCCGGCCGGCCGAAGCCGGGCTATGTCGAAAAAATCATTGCGGCCGCCGAGAGCTGCGGGTTGCCGAAGGCCTACGTCGACCAACTGAAGCCCTGGCTGCGCTGAATTCCTCTCACTTGGCCGCCCTCAGCTTCGTCGTCGCGTCACACGTCGGCAGGTAGTCTTTTCCGGGGATCGTCTCCATCTTCGATCCAATCAGAAAATCGTAATTTGAGGTCTTCTTCGTGATGCCGTAATACATGGGAAGAATGAGCTGGTGGTCGCAGGCGCGCATCTGAAGCTTGCCGACAGGCGTGTCGACGGTGAGGCCTTCGAGAGCGTCGATGAACTTCTCCGAATCCACCTTTCCCGCCTTCTCATAGCCCTTCTCGATGAGCAGACCGGCAACGTAGCCATAGAACGCCGTCGAACCTGGGTATCTCTTGTACGCGTTCATGAATTCCTTCACGAAACTCTTGTTTTGGGGAATGTTCGGGTAGTAGAAATGATAGCTGGAACTCCCCATGATGCCTTCCGGCGCCTCGAGCCCCAGGGGTCGAAGGGCAAGCGTATCGGTGGCATAGTGTTGGTAAATGGGGATCTTCTTTTCCAGGCCGATGGCCTTGACCGCCTTGAGAAAGTTGACGACCCCGCCTCCTCCGGCCGCGCTGATGATGCAGTCGGGCTTGGCGTTCAAAGCCGGGGTGATGTACGGGGCAAGGTCCGTCTCGCCCACCTTTCTCCACGACTGGCCGAGGAGCTGCACATCGGGTCTGATCGCCTTGAGGTTGTTCCATATCTCTTCGGCGCAAGCGTGGCCGAACTCGTAATCTTCTCCCATGATCCAGTACTTGATGTAGGGCTTCTTGGCGAGGGCCAGGGCGGTGGCCTTCCCGATCATTGCCGTATTTTCGTTGGTGTTGAAGACATACCGGTGTCCCTTTTCGCCGGTGATCTTATCGCTCTTCGCATCGGTGACGATGAAGGGGATCTTCTCCTTGCGCGCAAAGTCGGACATGGCGAGGGCGCCGCCCGAGTTTGTCGACCCCATGAGAAGGTCCACTTTTTCCCGCATGACGAGGTCTTTCGTCATTTCGAGGGCGATGTCCGGTTTGAACTTGTCATCCCTGATCAAAAACTCGATTCGTTTCCCCAGAACGCCGCCCTTTGCATTGATCTGGTTTATTGCCAGCTTGAAGCCGTCGAGCACATCTTCCGTATAGGTGGTGGCAGGTCCGGTGTAGGTGTCGACAATGCCGATCCTGATCGTGTTCTCCGCTCTCACGGGACCGAAATGTCCGAGAAAACCAAGAATGCTTAGTGCGATCACGAACGAAAAGAATCTTTTCATACCCAGCCTTCCGCTTTGAATTTGCCCGAAACAAAAAGGGCCATGGAAGCAGCCCATGACCCTTTACGAAAAAAGGCCATGAGCAGTTGTGAAACCGCTCATGGCCTAAAGCCCGCAGGCGGCTTCACAACTTTACCGTGCACCACCATGCGCCGCTGATTGTCTTGCTGTTCATTCCGAGCATGCGTTCTTGTACCATGAACCGGAAGCATCTGTCAAGGAGATTTCCGCGGCAAGGCGCGGGAACCGCCGGGACGAAAAGCTTGACTACGGACCGCCATTGCGGTTAAAATTGAGCACGGTGCCGAGGTAGCTCAGTCGGTAGAGCAGCGGACTGAAAATCCGCGTGTCATTGGTTCGATTCCGATCCTCGGCACTTTTTATTTCAATAGGTACAGACTTTCGTTCTTGACCGTCCGGCGATATGCCGGAGTTTGCCTACCAATGTTTTCTCCAAGGCTAAGATTTGGCATCCCCAGAGATTCTTCTTGCCGTACCTGATTTAGATGATAATGATTATGAAATGCACGGGAACAGGGAGCGAGGGACGGTTATTTCCCTAAGGAAAGACGTTGTTTACCTGGCCTCGGATGAAAGTAAATTTGTAACGGGGTCAGAGCTCACGATAGATGGGGGTTCACCGCTGCGTAACGCTTTTTTTGAAAATCGTTAAGGAGAAAGAAGGTGAGTGTTTGGTTCTAAGGAAATGCGCTTTTCACGGCTTTTTCCGGCCGGTCATCAAGAAGATGGTGAACGTTCTTATTTCGCCGCTTGCCGTCGGTCTTGTCATCTCTGCAGCAGTGATGTCTTGCACCTCCTGGAAGCCCGCCTGCTCGTAGATTTTCCGCAGCTTTGCCCGATCGAAGCCGAAGTGGAATACGCCGGTGTTGTCCTTATGGAACTGACCGTCGTCCAAATCGAGATCGGCTATGGAGAGGTATCCCGAAGGCGCGGCGATCCGGTAGAATTGATCGATGAGCGGGCGAATTTCCTTCACGTGATGAAGCGTCATGCTGCTCACGATAAGATCGTATGCGCCGGAGAGGACGTCTCCCTTATCAAGGTCGACAAGCAGGGACCTGACGTTGGTGAGCCCCATCCGCCCGATCTTTTGATCGAGAATGTCGAGCATTCCCTGAGAGCTGTCGACGCCGGCTATGGAGCGGACGAGCGGCTGGAGCCGGAGGGTCAAAAGCCCCGTGCCGCAGCCGAAGTCCAGCGCGTCCATAGCAGCGTTTGGCGAGACCTGTTTTATTATTGAGGCGGCCGCATCTTCCGCCAGTTTGACCCTTTGCGGCTGCTCGTCCCAGGATGCGGCTTCCTTGTCGAAGTCCCGTTTTTCACTGTTCATAAAGCGGTCAGCTCCCTGTTGTTTGTCGTTATCGTTCTCAGTGCTACTTTACCCCCGCGGACGCGGTCCGTCAAGACGGCCGCTTTCGTATTGACGGCCGCGGGACGTTTCGTGTACACTTCCTTGGCTGAGGCAAACGTTTATGGACCGAAAAGAGGACATCCTTCTTATCCTTGCCCAGGAACAGACCCTTCTCTCAAGAGAGCGGACGATGCATTCCTATATGCAAACGGGTCTCGCCTTCAGCTCCGCGGGTCTTCTCATCATGAAATTTCTCGCCGGTCCCTTCTATATCCTCGCCGGCGCCTTCTTTATCATCCTCGGCGTTCTGCTCATTCTGGAGGCCGGGAAAAGATACCTCCGCTTTCGCAAAGCCATTGCCCGGCTGCGACGAAAAGAAGCGGATCTCGGGTACGATATCGGAATAATAAAATAATCCCCTCCGCTTTCAAGGGCTTCGGCGCGCGATTTGGCCCCAACATGATGCAAATCATTTTCGTAAAACCGCGTCTGTGCTAAAAAATACCCACAAGGGGAGAAAAGTCCCTGATCGGAAGCCCAAGAGAGGAGGATTACATGACGCCGAAGCTCAAGAACGAGAGAATAGATGAAGATGTCTTCCTGAAGATGAGAGAACCGACTCTGGCGCAGTGGCCCACGGGTAAAGAAGTGGACCTGGAAGAAGCGGTTGCCTACCAGAAGACGTTGCCCGACAGCAGAAGCATGCTGAAAATCACTCAGAAGCTCCATGCGGAAGGCAGGACGGCGGTTTATCCGAGGGCAGGGACGGCCTTGGTGGAGGACAGCATCAGCCTGTACCGGAAGTTGGAGGAAACGGGAGTGCCCTTCCTTCCGGTAACCACGGACAGCTACACCCGTCTGCTTGCCTTTGACAGAATCGAAGAGGCCCTCGCGGAAACAAAACGCACGGGCAGGCTCATATTGAATGGATACCCCATTATCAATCACGGCGTGAAGCAGACGAGAAGGGTCACGGAGAGCGTCAAGGTCGGCGCCTTCGACCCACGAATGTCGCACAAGGCGCAACGTCTCGGCGCCGAGATCGCTTTTGCGGCCGGCATGACGGCAATGCCTACCGGCGCCTTCATTTCCTGGGGCGCCTACGAAAAGAATGCGACCCTCGAAGAGGTGCTTGCCACCAGTCAATATCTTTGCCGGTTGATAGGCTACTACGCGGACAGAGGCGTGATCATCTCCACCGATAATCATGGGTGGATACCCACGGGGGTCCAGCCGATGAGCGTCAATTTCGCCTGCCTGATCGCCGAGGCCCTCATGGGCGCCGAGCAGGGAGTGAAGTCAATTATCCCGGTGGTTCACCTGTTGGGCAACATGGCGCAAGACCTCGCCTGGATCAGGACGGCGCCCAAGCTGATGAGAGAGTATCTGAACAAATTCGGTCACAAGGACGTTGTCCTGCCCGGCGTCTTTTCCCAGCATACGCCGCTCTTCCCTATGCCGCAGAAGATGGGCGGCGCTTTTGCTTTCCCGGGCTACACGGCCCTCGTTTCTGCTCTTGGCAAAGTGGAAGCCGCCTTCATCAGGACAATCGACGAAGCCCTCGGCGTTCCCACCGAAGAGAGCCACGCCGCAACGTACGATTTCGCCAATTGGCTTTTCAACATCGTCAGGGGACAGCACCTCGACCTGCCGCTCAAAGAGATTGATGAAGAGGCGCGGATCACGGAGATCGAAGTACGGGCTATTCTGGACAAGGTCCTGGAGCTCGGCGAGGGCGACGTCGTGGCGGGGTGCATCAAGGCGGCCGACGCGGGGATCATCGATTCTTCCTTCAGCCCGAACAAACACGTGAAAGACCTCGTGATCGGCGTGAAGGACTGCAACGGCGCCATCCGGTACAAGGAGTTCGGCAACCTGCCTCTGCCTGAGGAAGTGAAGGAATTCCACCGCGAAAAGGTGGCGCAGCGGGAGAAGGCCGACAGCACGAAGGCGGACTACGAGATGACGGTGCGCGATTTCTGGGCTTTCAGCAAGGGCCAATTGATCGGAAGAGTCTAATTGTTAGGTTGCGGGGACATTCCTTCGTTCCTGGAGGTGTGTCCCCATTCCAACTTTAGTGTGTGAGGACGAAGGCTGGACCTAGATCCAGCCTTCGTCCTCAGCGACCAGATCTTGAAGTTTGCTCATATTCTTGATGTGAATTCCGCCCCTGCCTGAAGCGCAGCCGATAATGCCCTCTTTTTTCAGCTTGCTCAGCACCCTGATGGCGGTTTCCGTCGTTGTGCCCGCGCAATTGGCAAGTTCTTCACGGGTCAGGGAAAGGTTCGCGCCGAACTTCCGCACCAGGGTAAGCAGTGCGATCGAGAGTCGGTGTTCCACGTCCTCGCCGAGGAGATGCACTACCCTCTCGCATTCTCTGTTCAGCCGGCTCGACAACATGGTAACGAGCTCGAACGCGATGCTCGGGTGTCTTGAGACGAATTCGAGGTAGCCTTTTCGCGCGACTCTTACTACGACAACATCGTTCAGGGCCTGGGCGGACATGAAGTACTTGCCCATGGAGACTGCGGTGGCGTTCAGGGTGTCGCCCCGGCCGGCAACGGTGAAAGTGAACTGTTTGCCCGAGGAGGTGCCCTTGTAGAGTTTTACGAGCCCGTCGCGGACGGCAAAGAAAAAGTCCGAGTCGTCGTCTTCTTTAAATATGGAAGAACCTTTTCTGTACTGAACCGGATAGGCCTGATCGGCCAACTCTTTCAGAGCCTCGCCCGGAACATCCCGAAAAAGGCGGCATTCCCTAAAATCCTGAACCGCCGCACGTTCCTGAGGTTCTGTCCTACGCACTGAGAAACCTTCCACTGCCCATCCTTTTGTTGCTCCGGTAAGTGTTCAAATAAATACAATAAATCGGCGCCTTTGTCAAATTGCGCCTTCCTTGCCGCAAAAGCATTCGAGGGAAAAAGGCGGTTGTTCAAGCGAGCGGCGACTCGCAGGAGGGGCGTCAAAGACCGAGATCTATGCGGCCCTTGAGCACCTGCTCTACCCACCGTATCTCCGCCTGTCGCTTCTCCATGGGGTCGATCATGATCCGGATGGGCAAGCGAGAGATTGAAAGGTCCTTCCAACTTGCTTCGTATTCATGGTAGTACTTCGCGAAATGGTCCCAAAACTTCGGAACGATCGTATTATTGATCAGCAGGTAGTCTTCCAGTTCCAAAGCCTGCACGTACTCGACGCGGAATTTTTGGAGAAGCTCCGCATCCGAAAGTTGCTCGGCGCCGCCCATACGCTGCTCCTTCACGAAGTCTCTTCCAATAGAATAACCCAATTGAAGACAAAAAGCTCGGAGCGCATCGTTCGCAGGACTTCATACGCGAAGGGTTCTTACCGGCTCTCCCGCCTCGAACTGCTCCTTCCCTTCCTCCAGCACGATAAAGCCGTTCGGCGCCCGGGGGTACATCTCCTCGACGTGGTCAGGAGCAGCGCCGATGCGGACGGGTATGAACATCGCAACGTTTCTTTGCTTTTTCACGGCATCCTTCAGCGGCGCCAGACACTCCGCATTCCGGGGAGGCCGGCCCGACATGGACAGGAGCGCCCTTTTGACGAACAGCTCGTAGAGGCTTTGGACGGCGTTGGGGTTTCCGGGAAGGATGAAGAAAAGGACCTTCCCTTTCCTCCCGAAGGCCATTGTTTTGCCCGGAACGATCGGGGGAGACTCGATGTGGAAGCGAAACCGCAACCGTTTGAGAGCCTGCTTGGTTAAATCCTTTTTTCCCTTCGAGGTGCCGCCCGTGAGGATGATCAGCCGCGCGCCCGGCGATCGGACCACGGCCTCCCCGATCTCTCCTTCATCGTCGTCGACGGTATGAAGACTGGAAATGACGCCCCCGTCCCTCTTGATGAGACCGGCGAGTAGAAACTTGTTTGAATCGACGAGCCGCCCCTTTTTCAATTCGCTGCCCGTCGTGACGATTGCTGCCTGTGGTTTCCCGAAGACCCTGAGGACTTCATGACCGCCAAGGGCAAGCCGGGCCATGTCCCCCGGACTAACGACGTCGCCCCGGTCCAGGAGCCGTTCCCCTTTTTTCATCCAGTCTCCCTTCTTCACGACCTTTCGCTCGTCGCCGTCAACCTCCGCGACAATGCGGTCCGGCCGTTCGTTAACGCGCTCCCTGGCCACAAACCTGCTATGATGAGGAAAACGGCCGCCTGTGGGGACAAAGACAGCCTCTCCTTCCCCGAGCTCGAAAGGCGTCCCGCCGTGGGGCTCGAAGGCGCCCTTCAGAAGGAACTCCTTGCCCGGCCCTCTCACCGCGTAGCCGTCGAGGGCCGATATGTCGAAGGACGGCACATTGCGGGCCGCCGAAAGGGAACGGGCGGAAACCCGCCCGAGCGCGTCAAGGAGCGGAAGGAGCTCCTCCGGCGGCCGGGGGATCTGCCCGTCAATTGCATCAAAAATCCGGGAAAGTATCATACCTGGCCCGTCATGCCCCATTTCTGAAAATAGAGATGGAAGGCGACGACCACGAGGCCGTGGTCTATGACGCCCGAGGTGATGAGGGACGGAATACGGGCAAGCGGCACTTGTTCGACCTCGATGTCTTCGGTCGGATCAAGGGATAGGGGGCGGGAAGCCTTCACGTTTTCGACCAGGTACGTGTAGCAGTGGTTGTCGAAAATGGCGGGATTGGGGTTGACCGCGCCGAGAAGGCTCACGGGTCCTCCTTCGTACCCTGTCTCTTCGACAAGCTCTCTTCTCGCCGCTTCCGCCGGGTCGGCTTCATCGACGGCGCCGCCCGGTATTTCCAGCGTGATTTCTCGGGAGCCGTGGCGATACTGCCGAATCATGACCACGTTGCCCTCAGCGGTGAGGGGTACGATGTTGACCCAGTCCCGACATTCCAGCGCGTAAAACTCGTTGGCTTGCCTCGTCCTGGGCGAGAGCGCCTGCTCGACCCTCACTTTGAATATCCGGTAGTCCCTGTCTATTCTTGTGTTCAGAACGCGCCATTTCTTCAGCATCGGGGACAACGCGACGAAGGGCTTTCACGAACAAGGAGCGGGCCTCGTCGAGGGTCCCTCACTTCTTGATTCTCCACTTCGTTCCTTCAGGAGTGTCGAGCAAGGCGACGCCCTTCTCCAGGAGTCTGTTCCTTATCTCGTCCGCCTGTTTGTAGTCCTTGTTGCGGCGCGCCTCGACTCTGGCCGTTATCGCGTCTTCAATTTGGGACTCGTTAAGGCCGGCGGCATCGAGGCGGCGGCGCGCTTCGTCGCGCGCGTACGCATCCTCGTCTTGAGCGAGGAGCCCGAGCATGCGGGCGAGGGAGAGAAAGAGCGTCTTCCCTTTTGCGATGAAGGGAAGGTTCGTCTCGACGCCTTCATCCATCATGCGGTTGATGGCAGTGGCGAGGTCGAAGACCGCCCCGAGGGCAAGGGCCGTGTTAAAATCGTCCTCCATTGCGGCAAAGAACTTTTGTTCCAGCCCATCCAGCTCGGCATTTCCTTTCTGCGGCGCATCGTCCAGGCCTTTTATGCCGGCAACCCTTTCCAGCGTTGCATAGAGCCGCGCCAGCGCGGTGTCCGCGCTCTCCACGTTCTTTTGCGCGTAGTCGACCGGATTGCGGTAGTGCGCGGAGAGGAAAAAGAGGCGCAGCACGTCGGAATGATAAACCTTGAGGAAATCCTTGATGAGGAGGATGTTGCCGATCGATTTCGACATTTTCTCCCGGTCCATGGTGACGAAGCCGTTATGGACCCAGTAGTTGACGAACTTGCGTCCCGTGGCGCACTCGGCCTGGGCCCGCTCGTTTTCATGATGAGGAAAGAGCAGGTCTTTGCCCCCGCCGTGCATGTCGAAGGGGCAACCGAGATATTTGATGCTCATGGTGGAGCATTCGATGTGCCAACCCGGTCTTCCCTTCCCGAAGGGGCTGTCCCATGCCGGCTCGCCCGGCTTCGACTCCTTCCATAAGGCGAAGTCGAGGGGATCCTTTTTCCGCTCGTCCACCTCTATGCGGGCGCCTGCGATCATCTCGTCGGGCGTCCTCCCCGACAGGGCCCCGTACCCCTTGTCCTTGCTCACCGAGAAATAGACGGAGCCGCCGATGGGATAGGCAAACTTCTTTCCTATCAGGTCTTCGATGAGGGCGATCATGTCGCCGATGTGCTCGGTAGCCTTCGGCTCATGAGTGGGGGGAAGCGCGCCGAGCGCGGCCATGTCCGTACGGAAGGAGTCGATGTACGTCTCCGAAATTTCCTTCCAGTCCCTTTTTTCGGCATTCGCCCTGTTGATGATCTTGTCGTCGATATCGGTGAAGTTCCTCACGTATTTCACGTCGAAATTCGAGAAACGCAAGTACCGTGAAATGACGTCGAAAACTATGGCGCTTCGGGCGTGGCCGATGTGAGAGTCGTTGTATGCAGTGACGCCGCAGACGTACATCCCCACGCGGCCTTCTGCCACAGGGACAAAATCTTCTTTTTGGTGGGTCAGGGAGTTATAGATTCTCAAGGCCATTATTT
Organism: uncultured delta proteobacterium; assembly: GCA_963816715.1. GTDB lineage: Bacteria > Desulfobacterota > Syntrophorhabdia > Syntrophorhabdales > WCHB1-27 > BOG-1155. Next base: position 644,782 of record CAWFMJ010000026.1, on the reverse strand, counting down.
CATATTTAATCATAGGCCTCCGCCCCTGTCAAAAATATCTCGCAAATTCGAGGCTGCCCGAGCCTTGTTGCCCCGAACACGATTGGGGGAACCTTCTTCCCCTGACAGGCCTCTTCATGCAGCACGGCTTGGGGGGGTCCGGCAGCCAGGAGTTTTTCTGCCTTGCCGCCTAAGCCCAGCAAGCTTCGAGACTCGGCGACCGGCACAGGCAGGGCAAAACGGCGCCTTGCGGCCCCTTTTTACTGCCGTTTTCAATCCGGGAAGGGGGTTTTGCAAATTGGCCGTGCCCCCTCTATCTTCGGAATCCGTTCTCCTGCAAGGGCGTCTGTTTGGAATGGCACAAAATGAAACAATATGGCACAGTTTAAGGGGGGGCCGAACATACGTCTTCTTGGCGCGCACTGTTCATAGCGGCAATAATCAAGGGACAAACCCAAAGCTGAACGCCCTCTTTTCGCTTTCTGCCCTCGCTCTGAACGTGGACATTTGTGGACTCTTTTGGCCTTTTGTGGAGTAAGAGTCTACCTCCATTTCGTCCGTATGTCCTTCTGTCGCAACAGTTCTAGGAAAAGGTGGACGCGTGGACAGGGGGTGGGGGTTCTTTGCGTGCCGCCCGCCCTATTGCTGCACAGACCGGGCGCCCGGCCTATTGTTTATCGTCGGCTCGGCGCGACTCCTCACATGCTGCCCGACTCCGGCAAGCCTTGAAGTCGGTTCCCGGCCGATTACAGGCAGCCGGGCGCCCAGTCTCAAAGCTTGCCGGGCCTCACACAGCCAATGAGACTGCCGCGACTCAATTGTCAAAGAACATGGTTGCGGCCTTGAATCAGGCCACAAACAAACCGGGCTATGCCCGACCTCACGAGATTCTCCTCTCTTTCACGCTTTCTGTCAAAGTGACAACGAGGGGTGACAACCAGGGGTGTCATTCAGGGGCGACAACCAGGAGTGACAAAAAGCAGAAGAATAGACTTGTAAATGTTAGGCTCTTCCCGGACGCGTTCGGGAAAACAGTTGACTCGAGCAAAAAACTGAAGGGTTCACGCCTGCGGTTTTCTTCCTCCACGGATTCGTCTTTCTTCTTGAACAACTTCCTTCCACGTGGCAATAATGGATAAGGGTCTGGCGTGGGGCGAGGCGGGGGCCTTATGTCAAGAATAAAGATTTCAACCCCTGCCCCTCAAAAACGGCCGGAATCTGATATAATTGGAGTATTCAGGAGGTAGGCCGATATGGAGGGCATACAATACGTTACCCAGAAAATGGCCGGCCTTATGCCGCCTCCTCAAGAGTCTCGATGGTCACCTTGAAACCGAGGCTCTGAAGTCTCTTTTGATGGTACCGGACGAGATGCTGCTTGTTCAGCTTGTCAAAGTGATCGGAACCGATGTCGCGGTAAGGGGTCTTGTATTTGAGGATGTGGTAGGCGATGACGAGAATGGTGTGCGCGACGGCGACGATTGTTTTCTTCCTCCCTTTCCTCTTGATGAGCCGCTGATACCTCGCTCCAAGATAGGAGTCTTTCGCGTTGCAGCAGGCATGGGCGGCCTCGGTGAGGGCGCGTTTCAGATAGGCGTTGCCCTTTCGCGTCTTCCCGCTCTTGTGCTTGCCCGCACTCTCGTTGTTCCCCGGACACAACGCAGCCCAGGAGGCAAGGTGCTTCTCTGTAGGGAAGGAGTCCATGTTGACCCCTATCTCGGAGATGATGGTCTCGGCAACCCGCACGCTGATCCCCGTGACCGCGTCCAGCATTTCAGCTTCCTTTTGGAAGGGGGCCATGGAGGCGGTGATCTCTTTACCGATGCCAGTGATAGTCTCATCGAGGAAGTCGATATGGGCAAGGATGGTCCCGAGAAGGAGGCGGTGGTGAGGGGTGAATCGCCCCTCCAGGGCCTTCTTCAGCTCGGGGAGCTTCTGCCGGAGCTTTCCCTTGGCAAGATCGGCGAGGATGTCGGGATCCGTGGTGCCGCCCAGGAGGGCCTGGAGCATCGCCTGAGCGGAGACGCCCATGACATCGGTGGCGACGGAGGTGAGCTTGATGTTCGCTGTCTCAAGAAGTTTGTGGAGGCGGTTCACCTCACGGGTCCGTTCATTGACGAGAGAGGTGCGATAACGAGTGAGATCCCGGAGATCACGGACCTCTTGTTGGCGGCCATCAAATCGCCCTCATATCCAGCCACGGACCTGCCTCCAAATCGGGCCAATTGACAGACCTCACCTGTGTGGAAAAGGGTGTTTCCCCACTTCTTCATCTGAAGTGACCGTCCGCTACCCGCACGCTCTTCGGCTTGCTATAGAGAACCTCCTCGGCAAGAGAGACTGCTTTGCATCTCACGACATTCTGCCTGACTACACGCGGCATTGCAACTGTTCCCTTCGCCCGGCGATTCGGCGTGAAGTACCGTCCGCAGAAAAAGCACCGCTTGACCATCGCTCCCCCCTTTCGGCAAAATGCCGTCACGAGGTCCTCCGGCCGCGACGCTCAAAAACTCAAAGGAGAGAAGCGTGCAGGGGGAAAACAGCAAAAGTCTGCCGGAGGACGGGCGCGGCGGCCGGCGCGCGCCGAGGCGCCAATGCCTACTCTATCTCCCAATCACGGATTGCTGCAAGGAACAGAGACTTACGAAAAGCCTTCTGGGGGGTGAGGGTGTGGGCGGGCTGTCTATGAGGGCATTCTGGTGGCTGCTAACACCTCTACGGGAGGGACAAATCCACCCTTGAGGAGGCCATGGGCGAGAAGGTCGGCGATCCACTCGCAGTCCCTGACATCGGTCTTCCGTCCAGGGACCGCCTTCATATGAGCGGCATTCACCACGAGCAGGGTGAAGGAGCCTTCGAGGATCGCGTAAACAGGTTTCCAGAAGATGCCGGTGCTCTCCATGGCGACGTGAGTGACCGAGTTGGAGCGGAGCCAGTCGGAGAGAACCATGAGGTCTCCCGTTGTAGTCCCGAAGGTCTTCACATCCTTCTCGACGGACCCGCCTTTGCCGATGATACGGACACAGGCGAGAATCCTCTTCTTATGAACATCGAGACCCGCACACCTCACATGGACAACTTCCATCGTCCCCTCCTTATCTTTAGTGTCTCCAGGGGATGCCGAGCAATGAAAGAGTTTACCCAGCGTGCTCCCTCTCGGATGAGGGGCAACAATTCAGGGTGCCTTAACGGCATCCGGGTCACGTTACTAAACGGGCTTGCGGCACCAAACAATACCGACCTCCTTCAAGGAGACTTCCTCATGATACCACAGAGGCCATTTTCATGAGTCAGGGTGCCTGGCGAGGCATGGACGTTACTAACGAAAAGGGAGAAAGAGTGGCGGTTCAGATCAACCTCAAGAAATTCGGGGAGGTCTGGGAAGATTTCTACGATAACCTCCTGGCTAAAAGAAGAGCTAAGGAACCGCGAGAATCATTGGAATCGGTGAGAAACCGCCTTGGAAAACAGGGCAAGCTGAATGGCTGACTATGCCGTTACCTTCGCCCGGAGCGCTCGCAAGGAACTCGAAGCGCTTGGGCAGAGGCAGGTGGAGCGAATATTCCAACGAATTGAAGGTTTGGGAAAGGAGCCGAGGCCGTCAGGCTGTACCAAGCCGGTAGGAAGCAAATTATTGTGGAGGATAAGAATCGGTGATTACCGCATAGTCCATGCAGTGTAGGATGATAGGAAGGTTGTGGACATAGTGGCAGTCAGGCATCGGAAGGATGTATACCAGTAAGGAAGTCAAGCGTCCAACTTTGGGAAGAAACGTGATGAGTTACTGTCTCATAAGCTTGGCCTTATGACGGAGGCCAAGATAATCCCGTTCCAGAGTTTGACGGAAGAAACCGGCGTCGGATGTGACAGGGGCAGCGAAGGGGAAGGCAGGGCGAAATGATGTCAAATGTTTTCATTTGGTAATGATTATGGTAACTTGCGAAAGGTATTTACTTTCTTAAGAACGTCCCCTTTGCCTCCCCACAAGGGCGACCGCACCTCTGTTTTTTCGCTAATCCACTTCGAGCATTCCCGCGCAAGCCAGCGGGCCTGCAGCCGGTTGCGGGCCGGTCGGTCTGCTTCAGAGCCAAGGAATGCCAGGTCTCCTTCGATATTGAGAGGGAGTATCAGACGCGATTTTGCCGCTCGGTTGAGAAGATCGCGCAGTTCAGAGAAAGCAAACAGCGACAGGACGGGAGATGCGATGTCTATGGACGCGCCTGACAGCGCATCCCGACGCAACGCATCAATAACCCGGTCTACACCTGTGTTGTTGATAAGTTTCACCGGCTGCTCACCATTTCCGCTTCATTCCGGTAATTCTACCCCACATCGAGACCCAATATCACGTAGTTTGCACGATTATTCTTCGGAAATGTCTTAATAGAACGGCAGAAATGGGACCCTTTGCCGCGCAACGGAAGGGGAATGCGTTGCCCCGTGAGCGGGAATGCCCGGAGGGACGACGGCAATAACCAAAGAACTCCCCACATCATTGTTATTCCAAAGAGTTCATTCTGTCCCCCGTTGGAAGAACCATAGGAGTCAAGTGGACCCACGGACGCATCCAACAAGCAGAAAGTTGCCGACCGCCCGTTGCCAAGGCGTTATCGCCATTGCGTCCTAATAGGACGGCAGAAAGAGGGGTCCTTTTGCTGCGCAACGGAGGGAGTGTGCGTTGCCCCGTGGGGATTTTCAGCCGGCCTTCTTCAACTCCTCACGCAAAACGCGGCGCAGGCGCCCTCAAGAGGCTCGCCTTCTTTTTTGACGTAGTCGCAAAATAACAGCGCCCCTTCGGGCCTCCCCAGAGAAATTGGCGCCAAGGCTATGTAGTGAGACAATGATCACGGACCATATTGCGTCAGAGGAGCGTATGATGGAAACCTTCGATCGAATTACAAGAAATCCGGAGGGCATGGGCGGCAAAGCATGCACCAGGGGGATGCGCGTTACCGTGGGGATGATCGTCGGGCAGTTGGGCGCAGGCCATGATATCGAAGATATACTGAAGAGCTACCCCTACCTCCAACGCGAGGATATTCTCCAGGCGGCACTGTACGCAGCGGCCATGGCTGAAGCGGATGACTGGGAAATCGGCCTCGCGAACGGATGAAGATACTCATAGACGTGAACCTGTCGCCGGCGTGGGTCGATTTTCTGCTTGACCATGGCTTGGAGGCCGTCCACTGGTCTACGGTTGGCGATCCAAGGGCTCCTTGATTCTGAAATCCTCTCGTGGGCTTGTCCCTTGGGGCGCCGGGGACGTGTGACTAAGGTTGTTTACGACTTTTTGTATTTTTGTATTTTGGAGTAGTAAACAAGTTGTTCACTCCCCGCCCCTCGATCAGGACGTCAGGGACGCAGTCGATTAGGTTGACTCACCCCAGCGAGCGCAACAAGAACGACAGTTCGTTCGACGGTCGCGTTAGTCAACTACCTCCCAGGTCCCGTGGGTCGCAAATCCCCTTGGACTGGCATAATAGGACTCTGGCCTCAACAAGCGGGTCATAGATGTTGCTGCCGCATCGGGCGTATCCCGCATTATGCGACGGAGAGAGGATGAGTCACGCTATTCAGCTACATCCCCCAGGGCCTGTCTCCCAGGGTCAACCTTTGCCCCCACGCTCTCGCCGGCCTTCTTCCTTAAGACTCAAAATTGTCGGCCGATAAGATAATGGATCAAATCTAAGGATGACCAGTCATGAAACGAATTATCGGAATGATGGGCGTAGTGCTTCTATGTGGCATGTTCTTCGTCTCCCGTGATGCGGGAGCATTCTCGGTAAGCGTTAAGAATTCATGCGATAGGGATGTCTGGGCGTGGGTTGGCGGCAGGGACCTGTTTTTTTTCCTCGGGGAAAAAGAGTACTGTGCGCTGCACATGAAAAGCGGCGAGACCGGAACCTGCAAGCTGCCCACCGGGGTCGTCCCCCGGAAGATCAGAGGGTTTTTTATGGCGAAAGGTTTGGGGTACTACACACCCTCTCTGTATTACGAGGTCTTGTGGAGCGTAGATGCTGAGATGGTACAGTTTCACGAGGAGGCATGCGCACTGAAATATCTCCCTTAGGAACGGATGGAGGGACATCTGCGACTGCTCCCTTTTCTCGACCAGACGCGGCGCGCAAGGTTCAGAACCTTGCCATCTGCCTGAGGATTCTCGCGAGGAGGGCGAACAGAAGCAATGCCATCCCTATCGTCGCTCCTATTATGGGCCAGTATTTCCTTCTTGCCCTCCTTCGTCTTTTCATGCCTATAATCTACCACTGAACGGCCTGAGCTGCGGCGTCTAAAGAAGGCGCTGTTACCGGCCGACAATAGAAACAGGCGGCGAGATTCCGTGAGGGCGAACGATAGGAAAGCCCAGAGGGACGACGGTAAATAACTAAAAAACCCACCAAATTATTGTTATTCCAATGAGTTTATTCTCCCCCGTTGGAAGAACCATAGGAGCCAAGCGGACCTACGGATGACCGCATCCGACAACCAGAGAGTTGCCGGCTGCCCCGTTGCCAAGGCGTTATCGCCATTGCATCCTAAGTAGGACGGAAGAAATAAGGGTTCTTTTGCTGCGCAACGGAGGGAACGTGCGTTGCCCCGTGAAGATTTTCAGCCGGTCTTCTTCAACTCCTCGCGCAAGACGCGGCGCAGGGTGTCTTCCAGTGGCTCACCTTCCTTCTTGACGTACTCGCAAAGGGCTTCGTTGATCATGGTTTGGTAGTTGCCACCGCCCATTTCGTCAACTTTGGGGGATCATGGGGGACGCTCTTGAAATGTTGACACGATGGGCGCTCTATGCCACAATAGCTTATGCCGAGAAAGCGCCGCATCGATGCGACGGGCGCCGTGCATCATGTTGTCGTCAGGGGAATTGAGCGTTCACCTATCTTCAAGGATTCGAAAGACCGCGAGAATTTCCTCTCCCGTCTCTCCAGCCTTCTGAACGAGACCTCCACATCCTGTTACGCATGGGCGCTGATGAAGAATCACATGCATCTTCTTCTCAGAAGCGGCCCAAGCGGGCTGTCGCCGCTCATGCGACGACTGCTTACAGGCTACGCCCAACAGTTCAACCGACGGCATAACCGTTCGGGGCATCTTTTTCAAAATCGCTACAAATCATTCCTGTGCGAAGAAGACCCCTATCTTCTTGAGCTGGTCCGCTACATCCATCTTAATCCGATCCGCGCCGGTCTCGTTAAGGATATGGCAGAACTTGAGAACTTTCCCTGGTGCGGTCACGGCGCGATCATGGGAAGAAAGACCAGGCAGTGGCAGGACGCTCTTTTCGTGCTGTCCCTTTTCGACGAGGAGCCAGCCATTGCAACAAAGGCATATTGCTCCTTTGTCGAGAAAGGAATCGCTCTCGGCAAGAGACCCGATCTCGTGGGCGGAGGTCTCGTGCGCTCAGCGGGGGGCTGGGTCGCCGTGCAACATCTCAGGAAATCGAAAGAGGTCTTTGCCAGCGACGAGCGCATCCTCGGAAGCAGCGATTTTGTCGCCTCCGTTCTCAAGCAGGCGCACGAGGACTATGAAAGGAGAAGAGGAGCCGACATCGATCTTGAAAGCCTTGCAGCCCTTGTCTGTGCCAGTCTCGGCCTGACCCTCGCCATGCTCAAGAGTCCTTCCAAGCAATCCCCCATAGCCCGCGCCAGGGCGATCATATCCCACATCGCCTTCGACAGTTTGCAGATCAAGGGCGTCGATATCGGCCGACTGCTGAACGTGACGCCAAGCGCCGTGTCGAAGTTGGCTGCCAAAGGCCGGGCCGATCCGCTGGCAACGGAACTTCAGGATATGCTCCGTACGAAGGAATGAGGCAATATGGACACATGTCAAGAGCCCCTTGGTTGTACCATTCTCGTCGAACTTAAGCTGCAAGACGCCGGGGACTTTAACTCTTAGACCACATTTGATAAGATACTGCATCAATTCTCGCGTGCTTCTGCCGGGGGCTTTCCATGAAATACAAGTTTTCGGATCTTGTCGACGTAGCAAAGGTTCAGAGACTGACCGATCTGTTCTATACCGCAACCGGCATTCCCAGCTCCGTCATCGACCTCGAAGGCGCCATCGTCACCTGTTCAGGGTGGCAGGAGGCATGCACAAATTTTCACCGCGTGAGCCCCGACGCGAGGCAGCGGTGCATCGAGAGCGACACCGTTCTCGCCAACCGGGTTGCGGCTGGGCAGAAATACACCGTTTACGAATGCGAGAACGGTTTGGTCGTCGCGGCCAGCCCGATCGCCATCGATGGCGAACACGTCGCCAATTTTATTACCAGCCAGTTTCTGTTCGAACAGCACGACATGCAGTACTTTCAAGAACAAGCGAGACGCTTCGGCTTCGACGAAGCTGCCTACATGAAGGCCGTCGAAAAGATACCAGTTATAGAAGAAAAGAAATTAGAGCCTTTTCTTGAGTACTTCTCGGAATTTGCCGAAATGCTTGGCGAAATGGGCCTCAAACAGTTGAAGCAGATTGAGGCGGCGTCCATTTTGGAGCGGTACGAGTTGATTGCCGGCCACACGCGGGACATCATCCTTTTCCTGCGTCGCGACGACGGTCGCATCCTGGAGGCAAACACGGCTGCCGCAATGGCGTACGGGTATGCCCGGGAGGAGCTACTGTCGCTAAATATCCACGACCTCCGGGCTGCCGAATCCGAGGCCGAGGCAGCCCGTCGGATGGCGGAGGCGGACGAAAGGGGTGTCCTTTTCGAGGCCCAACACATGCGGAAAGACGGTAGCATGTTCCCTGTGGAAGTGAGCAGCCGCGGCGAGACGATCGGCGGGATCAGGACCCTCATAAGCATCATTCGCGACGTCACGGAGCGTAAGCGGGCAGAGAATGCGCTGCGGGAAAGCGAGCAGCGCTGGTTGACCACCCTTTCGAGCATTGGCGATGCGGTTATTGCTACCGACAATGCCGGCAGGATCACGTTCATGAACGCCGTTGCGGAGGAATTGACCGGCTGGGCGCTCCGCCAGGCCGAGACGAAGCCGGTCACCGAGGTGTTCGATATCGTCAACGAGCAGACCCGAAAGATAGTGGAGAACCCCGTTGCCAGAGTGCTCAGGGAAGGGATGGTTGTCGGGCTGGCCAACCACACCATCCTGGTAAGAAAGGACCGAACCGAGGTCCCCATTGACGACAGCGGCGCCCCCATAAAGGACAGAGACGGCAATACCATAGGCGTCGTGCTTGTTTTCCGCGACATTGCCGAGCGCAGGAGGGCCGAAGAAAAGGCGAACCATCTCGCCTCTTTTCCGGAGTTGAATCCGAATCCTGTGATGGAGGTCGATGCCGCAGGAACAATCACCTTCTGCAATCCCGGCACGCTTGAGATATTGGAAGACATAGGGGTGGGTAAAGAAGATTGCGAACTCTTCCTGCCCGAGAACATCAGGGAGATCCTGCACAACTGGGACAAGAAGAATGAAGCAGTTCTCCGTCGCGAGGTACTGGTAAAAAATAGGGTCTTTGCGGAGACGATCCACCTCATTCCCCGGTTCGGCGTGGCCCGCATCTACGCGCTCGACATCACCGAGCGCAAGAAGGCCGAGGAGAAGCTCCTCCGGGCCAAGGAAGAATGGGAGCGGACGTTCGCCAGCGTACCGGACATGATCGCGATCATCGACAATCAACACCGGGTTCTGCGGGTGAATGAGGCCATGGCGCTACGGGTTGGCCTTCCTTCCGAGGAGTGCATCGGACTTCACTGTTATGAGGCCGTGCACGGACTGTCCGAACCGCCCGATTTCTGCCCCCATTCCCGGACCCTCAAGGACGGCCGCCAGCATATCGAGGAAGTGCATGAGGACAGACTGGGCGGCTGCTTTCTGGTCAGCACTACCCCCGTGCATGACGAGCAGCGGCAGATGATCGGCACGGTCCACGTAGCTCATGATATTACCGAACGTAAAAAGGCGGAAGAGGCCTTGCGGGAAAGCAGCAGACAGATGAACAAGGCGCAGGAGATCGCCCATCTCGGAAGCTGGGAGCTCGATCTGTTGAACAACCGGCTCTCCTGGTCGGATGAGGTATACCGGATCTTCGGACTGAGGCCGCAGGAGTTCGGCGCCACGTACGACGCCTTCCTCGAATCGGTCCATCCCGAAGATCGAGCGGCCGTCGACGCCGCCTATTCGGGTTCGCTTCGCGCGGGAAAGGATACCTACGAGATCGAGCACAGGGTCGTAAGAAAACCGAGCGGAGAGGTCCGCATCGTACACGAGAGATGCGAACACATACGGGATGCCTCAGGCCGGATCATCAAATCGGTCGGGATGGTGCACGACGTTACCGAACGCAAGCAGGCCGAGGAGGCCCTGCGTGAAAAAGAAGGACGCTACCGTTCACTGTTCGACAATATGCTCAATGGATTCGCGTATTGCCGGATGCTCTTCGACGAGCATGGTCCAAAGGATTTCACCTACCTCAACGTTAACGCCGCCTTCGAAGCTTTGACCGGCTTGAAGAATGTGATCGGAAAGAACGTGTCTGAGGTTATCCCCGGCATACGAGAGTCTGACCCGGAGCTGTTCGAAATCTACGGGAGAGTCGCTTTGACGGGCAGACCCGAGCGGTTTGAGACCTTTGTCCAGGCCCTGGGAATGTGGTTTGAAATCTCGGTATACAGCCCGCAAAAAGAATACTTTGTGGCCGTATTTGACGTCATCACCGAGCGCAAAAAAGCAGAGGAGGCCCTCAAGAAGGCCCGCGACGAGCTGGAGCTACGGGTGCAGGAGCGAACCCTGGAACTACAACAGGCCTATGACAGCTTAATGCAGGAGACGAAGGAGCGGGAGCGGGTCGAAGCCCAGCTCCGCCAGGCCCAGAAGATGGAGGCGCTCGGCACGTTGAGCGGCGGCATCGCCCACGACTTCAACAACATCCTCGCCGCGATCATCGGCTTTGCAGAACTGCTGGAAGGCCACGTCGACAAAGGGAGCCGGCACGAGCGCCACCTGAAAAGAATCCTGGAAGCTTCGTTGCGGGGTCGGGAATTGGTGAAACAGATGCTCACGTTCAGCAGAAAGACGGAGCAGGAGAAGAAACCTTTGCGGCTCTCAAGCGTCGTGAAGGAGACGGGCAGACTTATCCGGGCATCGATACCGACGACAATAAGCATCAAGGTCAACACCCGGAGCGAGTCTGGGTTTATCCTCGGCGATCCCACGCAAATCCAGCAGATCCTCATGAACCTCTGCACGAACGCCGCCTATGCCATGCGGGAGAAAGGCGGCGTGCTCGACGTGGAGTTGAGCGATTTCAGCGTCTCTCCGTCCAGTGGAAACGATCACGGCATAGAGTCGGGGCTCTATATGAAACTCATGGTCCGCGACACTGGCTCCGGCATCTCGCCCGACATCATCGACAGGATATATGACCCCTTCTTCACGACAAAGGGTCTCGGGACAGGAACCGGTCTCGGTCTGTCGGTGGTCCTCGGCATCGTGAAGCAGTCAAACGGATACATTACCGTCGAGAGCGAGCCGGGCAATGGTTCGACCTTCACCGTCTACTTCCCGAAGATCACCGAAATACCGGAAACCGATGCGGCGAGTGACGACGCGCTCCCTACCGGCGACGAGCGCATCCTCTTCGTCGATGACGAAGAGGCCCTCGTAGAGATGGGAGAGGATATCCTTGCCGAGCTCGGCTATGACGTGACGTCCCGGACGAGCAGCATGGACGCCATGTCGCTCCTGAAAGAAGATCCTTCCCGATTCGATCTGATCATTACGGACCAAACCATGCCCGATATGACGGGTATTGAGCTTGCCGGGCAGGTCCTTGCCCTGAGAGCCGATATGCCCATCATCATGTGCACAGGGTACAGCGCGCTTGTTGATGCCGACGAGGCAAGGGCGGTCGGCATCAGGGCGTTTGCGATGAAACCTTTGACCAAAAGGGAGATTGCCGGGACGATCAGGAAAGTACTGGACGAGTAAGCCACAGGTAAATGTGAATTACTATCGCACACCCTTCCAGTTAAGGAGAAGACATGGGTACTATCGCCGTAAACGGCAAAATCCTATGTGTTGATGATGAGATCATGTTGGCGGAGCTTTGCGAAGAAAGACTACAAGCACTCGGCTATGAGGTCGTCGGCGAAAACGATGCCGAGAAAGCACTTCGGTTGTTTGAGGAAAGTCCCGAGGCATTTCATCTCCTCATAGTCGATCACATAATGCCCAGGATGGTCGGAACAGAGCTTGCGAAAAAAGCCCTCACTATCAACCCGCACATCAATATTCTACTCGTGACGGGGCATGAGGGAGCCGTATCAGAGGAAGAGGCCAGAGAAGCCGGCGTTAAGGAAGTTCTCGCCAAGCCCCTCACGATAGCGGAACTCGAAGCGGCCGTAAAGCGCGTTCTCGCATAGACCTGCCATGTAGTTTCCGTCCGGAACGTCCTGGGGGAATCGTGGGGGCTCTTGAAATGTTGACAGATGGGTGGCCCAAGCGGGCTGTCGCCGCTCATGCGACGACTGCTTACAGGCTGCGCCCAACAGTTCAACCGACGGCATAACCGCTCGGGGCATCTTTTTCAGAATCGCTACAAATCATTTCTCTGCGAAGAAGACCCCTATCTTCTCGAGCTGGTCCGCTATATCCATCTCAATCCGATCCGCGCCGGTCTCGTTTAAGGATATGGCAGAACTTGAGACCTTTCACTGGTGCGGTCACGGCGCGATCATGGGAAGAAAGACCAGGCAGTGGCAGGACGCTCTTTTCATACTCTCCCTTCTCGGCGAGAAGAAAGCCGCTGCAAGAAAAGCATATTGCTCACAGAGAGGGGGTCACGCCCTTGTGATGTGTGTGGGCGCACACCGATGGCGCCGCGGATCAGGGGATTATTTCACGCTGGGTTACCGGAAGGACACAAATCAACACTGCGAGGGGGTAAAAAAACTCCCTCCACCTCTCCCAACGGGGGAAGAGTGGAGGGAGGAGAAGAAACTGCAACAGTTCCTTTGTCTTTACTTATAGAGCGCCCATTTTCCGTCTTTCACGACGATGGGAACATAGCAACCCTCTTTGACTCCCACGTGGTCGGTTGCGCTGTAGGTGTATATGGCGTTTATGCCGACAAGGTTCTTGACGCCTTCAACGGCATCCTTAACCTGTTCCCTGATCTTTGCAAGATCCCCATCCTTGGACGGGTCTAGCTTCGGATCTACTTTCTTCAGGGCTTCAGCTATGACATTAACCTGATCGTAGCTGTTCGCCGCATACTGGCTGATCCCGCCGAACTTCTTGCCGTAATAGCCATAGAGCTCCATGCATACCTTTTTCTGCGGATCATCGGCCGCCAGCTCCGGAGCCACTACGTACCGCGATGAGCTGCTCACGAGACCCTCCGCATCCTTCCCGCTGAGCTTGAGAAACTCGGGACTCACGACGCCGTATTCTGCAACGATCTTGCCCGTGAAGCCGAGATTCTTGGCAGTTTTCATGATTTTGACGGTATCAGGTCCGCCGCCGGTGATGATGAGGCCATCGGCGCCGCTTGCCTTGATTCGGGCAACCTGTGAATCAAACTCCACCGCGTCCATGGCGTACTTCTCGACTGCCACAAGTTTCATGCCCTTCTTTTCCAGGTAGGCCACGAGATATTTGTTTCCATTCTGGCCGTAGATGAAGTCTACGTATATCTGGGCAATCTTCTTGCAACCCCTGTCAAGGAGGTTCTGCGCGATGACGGGAATGGAACCCACGCCTTGGTCAGGGATAACGGTGTAGACCCAGGGGCTTGGCGGCGGGACATGGGACGGCAGACAGGGCGCCCCGACAATGAAAGGCGTCTTGCTGTCGGTTACCATCTGTATGGAGGAGAACACTGCGACCATATCCGTGTAGCCGCCGAGAACCGTAATCTTGTCGACGTCGATCAATCTCTTCGCGTTCTTCACTGTGTTGACGGCGATTGACTGGCCGTCCATGAAAATTGCTTTCAACTTCCTGCCGTTGATGCCGCCCGTTGCGTTGATCTTGTCGATTGTATACTCGGCGCCGCGTTTTTGAGCGATGCCCGCAGGGGCTGAAATACCCGTTAGATCAAGAGGGTAACCAATCACATAAGGGGCTGGCCCGGCACACAAACCCGTTGATGAAACAAAGAGCGACAATGCGACAAACGCCAAGAAAGCCGCAAATAACCGATTTTTCATCTCTTCCTCCTTTTCATACACCCAGTCGGCCTATTTCCGGGACCCACCGATACGCATAGAGAGTTCAGGGTTTGAGAGCCGAGCGGGGCGACCATCCATCGAAGCCGGCATGACCCGTCTGTCATGAGTCTGTCACACCTCCGCGCATGGGGGTTCGGTCTCTGATTCCCCTCCCAGGTAAGCACGGCGAATGGCCTTATCGGATGCGACGTCCCTGCTCTTCCCCTCCAGAACCACCTCCCCTCTTTCGAGCACGTAGGCGTAATCTGCAATCCTCAATGCTGCCTTGGCATTTTGTTCCACGAGCAGGATGGATAGGTTCATCTGCTCGGAAAGGCCCTTCAAGAGATTCATCATCTCTGTTACCAGCAATGGAGACAGACCCAGAGAGGGCTCGTCGAGGACGAGGAGCCTGGGGTTGCTCATGAGCGCCCGTGCAACTGCAAGCATTTGCCGTTCACCCCCCGAAAGAGTCTCCGCCTTCTGCTTCTGACGCATCTTGAGGACAGGGAAGGCGGTAAAAAGAGTCTCCAGCCTGCCCGCCACAATAGCCCGCCGTTCCTTTTTGACGAGGGGGTACGAGCCCAATAGCAGGTTGTCCTGGACGCTCATGGGACCGAACAACCTTCCCCCTTCGGCCACGGTGGCGAGTCCTTTTCTTATGATCGAGCTCGGATGGAGCCCTCGAATCTCTTCGCCTCTAAAGGCGATTTTACCCGACCGGGGGACGATCATGCCATTGATAGACCTAAGGAGCGTAGTCTTCCCTGCTCCGTTGCTTCCAAGCACGGCGACGACCTGGCCGTCGCCGACAGTAAGCGACACGCCTTTCAATGCCTGAGCCGGGCCGTAGAATGAAGAAATGCTTTCCACTCTCAGTTGCGCAGCGTTGCCGGCCCCAGCCCTGCTTGTGTTCACGGGAGCGCTGCCTGTTGCAGATCCTTCATCTTTCCCGAGATAGGCAAGTATCACTTCTTCGTTCTTTTGCACCTCGTCCGGCGTGCCGTCGGCAATCTTGCGACCTCCCTCCAGGGCGATGACCCTTTGGGAGATGGACATGACAAAAGGCATATTATGTTCAATGATAAAGAGCGTAAGACCGCGCTCTACCAACGTTTGGATCACGGTCACCACTTTGTTGACCTCATGAGTTGCAAGGCCCCCCGCCGGCTCGTCGAGCATAAGAAACTTGGGCTTCATGCCGAGAGCCCTTGCTATGCCCACAAGTTTTCGTTCACCAAGGGGGAGATTGGTGGGGAGATCGTGGGCGCGTCTTTCAAGACCGAGCATGGCGAGGTTGGCCATTGCCTCATCCGTCAGGCGTCGTTCCTCTTTTGCAGTCCAGGGGAGCCTCAGGGAAGAGGCGAACATACCCGCCCTGCTCCTTGCATGACAACCCACCATGGCGTTCTGGAGAACGGTCAGACTGGGGAAAGGTTCCTCTAATTGAAAGGTCCTTCCTACGCCGCGATAGGCGATCTTGTGGGCAGGGAGCCCGGTTATGTCTTCTCCCTGAAAGAAGACTCGACCGCTGCTGGGGGCGTAGAGACCGGCAAGGCAATTGACGAAGGTGCTCTTGCCCGCGCCATTGGGGCCAATCATGGAGGTAATCCCGCCGGGCGCAAGACTGAAGGTCACATCCTGGACGGCCTGGACTCCGCCGAAGCTCTTGCCGAGGCCTTGAACCTCGAGTATGGCATTGCTATGCACTCTCACCGCTCCTGAAGCGGCGCCTAATGAACCGCTTCGTTTCGTCTATCATGCCCACGAGGCCATGGGGTGCGAAGATCATGATGACCACGATAATGAGGCTGTAGAATATAGCCGTAACCTGTCCTGTCATGATGGGAAGAATGTTTCCAAGATAGGCCCTCAAAAACTCATTGAGCCACGTAATGACGAGGCACCCGAGGAGGGGCGCCCAAACCCTCCCTATGCCCCCAATGACGGTCATGAGCATAATGTCGATGAGGAGGTCATAGCTGTAGAGAGGCGGAGCCACGTAACGAAGATAGAAACAGAAGAAACCACCGGCGAGGCCTGCCATCACCGAGGTGACGACGAATATCTGGAGCCGGTATCGGGGAATGTTAACCCCGAGACTTGCCGCGCCGATCTCACTATCTCGGGCGGCCTGAATTGCCCGGCCCGGACGAGAATTAATGATGTTCGCGCATACGAGAAGACAGGCCATACACAGGGCCGTTGTCAAATAGTAAAAGGTCGCGTCCCCTTTGAGAACGAAGCCGGCCACTGACAGGGGGGGAATATCGGAAAGCCCGTTTGGCCCTCCAGTAATGCCCTTTGCCTGAATGAAGAAGATATTGCCGGCAAGGAGGATCGCGAAGCTCGAGAGAGCCAGGTAGAAGCCGCGGAGACGGAGGACCGGAGCGCCGATGATAAAGGCGACTATCGCCACAACGATCCCGGAAGCGATGATTGCGAGCACCGGGCTCACCCCGTGGAGAGCAAGGAGAGCGGCAGTGTAGGCGCCGATGCCGAGGAAGACGGGCTGCACCATCGTAAAGAGTCCGGAGTAATTGAGGAGAACTCCCATGGATAGCGCGAGAATGCCGTTGATGGCAACATAAACCATGGTGCTCATTATGTAGGGATTAGGGAGGATGAAGGGCAAAAATAAAAGGATTGCAAAAATGACAAGCCCCGGGATATTCCGTTTGAGCCTACTCGCGACATTCATCCTTTCTTCACCCCATGAGACGGCATGAAGGTCCTGACTATGAGGTAGAGAAGCATGGCGCAAAGGGCGATGGCATCCTTCCACCCCGTGGAGACGAAGCCGCCAAAGAGCCCTTCAAGAAGGCCTAGAGCAAGGCCTGCAATGACGGTCCCGCCTATGCCCCATCCGCCCACGAGAGCCGCCACCAAACCCTTCACCCCTAAGGTCATTCCTGTGGCATAGTCCGTAAAGGTAATAGGGGCCAGCACAATACCTGCAAGGGCGCCTAAGCCCCCTGTGAGGGCAAAGGAGAAGGCAGAAAACAGGGTGGTCCTGATGCCGACCAGGGAGGCTCCTTCACGGCTGATAGCGGTCGCCCTCAAGGCCTTGCCGATTAATGTTTTATTGAAGAAGAGGGAGAGCCCGATGGCGACAACGATAAGGGCGATAAAAACGATGAGCCGGGAGCCCTCTATGATTGCCCCGCCCATGGCGATATTGCTAAGTTGGACGATTGGCGGTATTTCGTGTTTTTCTGAATCCACTATAAGAAGCATCGTCCCCGAGATGATGGAAGATGCGGCGATAGTGATGACCATATAGGCCGTATCCGAGGGGAAACGGACAGGGCGCAGGGCAAGTCGCTCAAGGAGCATGCCTACAATGACTGTCCCGACGATGGCGCATGCCATAGAGGGGAAGACCGGGAGGCCGGCATTCATAAGGAGAAAGGTGAGCATACCCCCGAGCATGGCGAATTGTCCCGCGGCGAAGTTGAGGATACCCGTGACGAGGAAGACGATGCTCCAGGAGATGCCTATTATGGCGTACACACTTCCCGAGGTAATGCCGGAGATGAGGTACTGAAGGAAGAGAGATGCAGAGCCCATGTGGGACATTTGTATAATTATATAGATAATATTGTCAAGACAAAAAAAGAGTACAGAAAAATGAGCAATAGAGCCTCTTGCAAAACTCCCAATCCCTTGCCGGCGCAATACCTAGTTGTTTGCCTATATGGAGTTGCCGTCGCGACGCTCTCGGGGTGAACGATTCTCGTCAGAATAGGGCTGAACATGGCTATTATGGGTGGAATGTCCCATTTCGGGCGGCACAGCCCAAACCTTTGACGCATTTCTCCTGTCGGGGCGGCACAGTCGGCGAATTCGTGTAACTTAGAGTGTCAGTCGCAGCAGTTGATCGGCGCCTCTCGGATCGCGCGGGCGGTGAGCCCGACCATGGGGAGGGAAGGGCAGGCAGCGGAGCGGCTTATCCGGGCATGTCCCGCTGGACGAACTGACCGGGCATGCGGAGGTGCGGCAGAAGCAGAAGAGAGGGCGCCCATGAAGGCGGCGTTGGTGTAGAATATAGTTGTGAGACCGAAGACGCCGGACCGAGAACGAGACAATGGGGACCACGGGGAGACGCTGCTCATCCACCCAGGAGGCCTCGGCGACGTTTGCCTCTCCGAATCGACCCTTCTTTCGCTGAAAAAAGCCTTCGGCCCTGTCGAGGCCGTGGGCAACAAACGCGTGCTCGACGTCTTCGGCGAGTATTTCACCGGGGTTGGCGACCTGGGCAGCAGGGCATGGATGCACCTCTTCTCCGATTCCGCCTTGGACCTTTTCAGGGGAAGGGCGGCCTTCATCGGCAAGGACCGGACGGGCGCCTTCAGGGAACGGCTTTCGCGCCTCTGCGAGGAGCTGCTCTTTATCGACATGTATCCCGACGAGCGACCGGCGCCCGTGGAAGAGTACCAGCTCGGCCAGCTCAGCCGGTATGGCATAGAACCCGTGAGAAAGGAGATCGCGGCGAAGATGGGGAAGCGGGTTATTCTCTACCCCGAAGGGTCGTACAGGAAAAAGAAGTGGCCCGTCGATTGTTTTCTGGAGGTCTATGAAAGGCTGGGCGAGCTGGAGGTTGAGCGGGCGCTCCTGCGCCCCCCGGAGCTCTGTCTTCCGGCCGCCCCCTCCCATGCCTTCGATCTTCTGGCCGACATCGCCCTCTTTTTTGCCGGGGGCGGCCTCTTTTTCTCCAACGATTCGGGCATGGCACACTTCGCTGCCCGATGCGGCCTTCTCCCCGTCACCCTCTTTCAGGAGACCGATCCCCTTATCTGGCGTCCCAGAGGCGGCCTCGTCCTGCACTGCCCGGAGTCGCCGCCTTCGATCGGGCAGGCAGTCGATGCCATC
This sequence comes from uncultured delta proteobacterium, assembly GCA_963816715.1. Taxonomy (GTDB): domain Bacteria; phylum Desulfobacterota; class Syntrophorhabdia; order Syntrophorhabdales; family WCHB1-27; genus BOG-1155. The sequence continues at coordinate 625,752 of CAWFMJ010000026.1, read as the reverse complement.
ATGCAGGCTTTGGGCCGGGACGACAAAGCCGGCGCGTCTTTTCGCGCGAAGAAGAAGTTAGTGTTTATGGAGTCTGAGCCGTAGTGGTTACACTCTATTCCCATTCGCCTCTGCTCCGTGTACTATTCCTGCATCGGTCGAGGAAGCTCTCAGATCGATTCTGACGATTCCGGGCTGTCTTCGCGCCGATAGTGAGATACAATAACACTACTCCGGGAAGGGGTACGGAGGAAAGATGGATTCAACGTACGTGTGCCCTTACTGCAACGCCGGCTTCACGGATTTTGAAGGGGTGCGAAGCCATCTCGTCTCGGACCACAGCGGAGAGCCGCTTCCGCCGCCGCCGGGGAGCATCGCCCTTACGATAAACGGGCAGATCTACCAGATGCAGGTCCAGCCCGAGTGGACCCTTTACCACGTCATCCACGACCGCCTTGGCCTTACCGGCGCGAAGCTCATGTGCGATCGGGGCATTTGCGGCTCCTGCACCGTCATCATGGACGGAAGGGCCATACTCTCCTGCACGACCCTCGCCATTGAATGCGACGGCAAGAGCATCCAGACCGTCGAAGGCATTGCGGGGGAGAATCACCCGCTGATCGAGGAATACGTGGCCAACCATTGCATGCAGTGCGGCTACTGCACCCCCGGCTTCGTGGTGACGGCGAAGAGCCTCCTTGACAAGAACGACGATCCCACGGAGGAGGAGGTGCGGGAAGAACTGGCGGGCAATCTCTGCAGGTGCGGGACCTACCCTCAGCATCCCAAGGCCATACTTGCCGCGGCGAAGAAGCTGAGAGCGAAATAACATGACGACGGACGAAAGACTGCCGCCCCTCAACCCGATGGAACACGACAAGCATGTCCCCGAGAGCTTCACGGTCGTGGGAAAGCGCGGGGTGCGCCGCATCGACGGCGAGAGAAAGGCGAGCGGCAAAGCGGTCTACACGAAGGACGTCCAACTGCCCGGCATGTTGTTTGCCCGCATTATGACGTCGCCCTACCCGAACGCGCGGATCAGGGGCATGGACACGACCAGGGCGGAAGCCCTGCCGGGCGTGCGCTGCGTGCTCAGGTACGACGATCCGGAGATTTTCGGCAAGCGAGCGGCGTCCACCCACGGCGTGGAAGAAGAGATTCTCTCGCAGAGCGCCTACTTCGAGGGGCAGCAACTGGGCGTTGCGGTAGCGGCTGACAGCGAGGATATCGCCAACCACGCCCTCACGCTCGTCAAGGTCCAATGGGAACGACGTCCCTTTGTGCTCGATCCCGAGATCGCCGCGCTGCCCGAGGCGCCGCCGGCAAGACCTGAATGGCTGGGCCCGAGCAACAAGCTCGCCCTGTTTTTCGGCGCGGGCGCCGTTTTCAGGTTCGGCGACGTGGAAAAGGGCTTCCGGGAAGCCGACGAGAGCGCCTCCTTCGAGGTTTTTCGCAAGTACCATGGCGTGGCCGATGCGGAGCCCCTTGCCGGGGTGGCGAAATGGGAGGGCGACTGCCTGGAGCTGTGGGTGCACCACCAGCACCCCTACGAGCACAAGTGGGTGGCCCACCAGTGGTTCGGCATCCCCATGAACAAGGTGAAGATCAACTCCCCTTACAACGGCGCGATGTTCGGCGGGTGGAACTGGGTCGATTACAGCATGATCCCCACCTGCATCAGCGCCATGATGGCGAAGCGGACCGACCGGCCCGTGAAGTGGCTCTTCAACAGGCGGGACGACTTCACCTTCGGCTCCATGGATGCCATAGGCATGAGATGCACGGTGGGATTCAAAAAGGACGGAACCATTACAGCGGTAAGGCTCCGTACCATCTTCGAACAGATGGCGATCCAAGCCGCGGGCCATCTTTTCGAGAACACGAGAATACCCAACCTCGAATCGGAAACGGTGCTCGTGCAGGTGAACAAAGGACCGACCCATGCCCTCCGGTGCGAGCAGATGCCGCCGAGCTTCTGCCTGACCCACGTCTTCAACCACGTCGCCGCCGCCCTCGGCATGGACCCGACGGAGGTCGCCCTGAAGAATGACGGCGTCGAAGGGCGCGACACGGTCTATCTCGACGAATTCAAGAAAAGCCGCGGTTTCCCGGCGAGGGACAGCCTCAGGGAATGCATCGACGCAGGGAAGAGGCTCTTCAAATGGGAGGAGAACTGGCATGCGCCCGGCGCGAGAAAACTTCCGAACGGCAGGATGCACGGGATAGGCTTCACCTGGACCCACGAATGGGACGACACGCGGGGCGCCGCTGCCGCGGCGGTGATGATCCAGGCGGACGGGAGCGCATCCATCATCGGCCTGCGCTCCGATGTGGGCGTCAACGCGGAGACGGCGTACTGCCAGATAGTCGCCGAGGAACTCGGCATGAAGGCGGAGGACGTTTTTTTTCGCCAGGGGGACGATACGCACCTGCCCCTCATGACGCCCGACGGCTCCTGCAACCTCGCCACGAACGGCTACCTCATGCAGAAGCTGGGTCGCATGGCGAAAGAGAAGCTCCTTGAGCTGGCTACGACTGCCTTTGACGTCATCGAGTATACCGTCCCGCCCGCCTTCCCCGGCTGCACGCCCGAGGACCTGGACGTGAAGGAGAGCGTCGTTTTCGTGAAGGCGGACCCCTCGAACAGGAAGACCGTGGAAGAGGTGGTCAAAGACCTGAACGGCAGCATTATGCGGAACAAGCTCGAGTACACGGCCATTCAATACACGGCCCATGCTCCGGTCTACGTCTGGGCTTACCACCGCCAGGGAAGGTTCGGCCTCGAGGAGGGACGTCATCGCCTGTGCAGGCAGGCTCATTTCTGCGAGGTGGAGGTCGACCCCGAGACGGGGGAGATCGAAGTGACGAGGGTGCTCAACGTCAACGACGTGGGTAAGGCCATGTCTCCCGAAGGAGTGGAAGGGCAGCAGTACGGCGGAACCTACATGGGGATTGGGCGGAACCGCGCCGAAGAGTACATATGGGACGAGAAAACGGGCGTCCTCCTCAACGGGAACCTCTGCGACTACAAGTTTGCGACGATAAACGACATTGGCCGCGTCGATACGTGCATCGTGGAGACCGGATTAGGATGGGGGCCCTACGGGTCCGTCGGCATCGGAGAAGTCGTTGCCACCGTCACGAGCTATTTGCTCGACGCTGCCGTCTACAACGCCCTCGGCGTTTGGGTAGAGGGCAACCCGCTGACGCCCGACAGGGTGTTGAAGGCGCTGGGAAAGGGATAGAAGGGCCGAGGGGGTGCTGAACCCCAGTGCAGCAGTAGTTGCAAAAGCGAGCGAATGCGAAGCGCTGAGCGGGGAGGCTCCGCGGACTTTGTTCGCGGAGGGGGTGCTGAACCCCAGTGCAGCAGTAGTTGCAAAAGCGAGCGAATGCGAAGCGCTGAGCGGGGAGGCTCCGCGGACTTTGTTCGCGGAGGGGGTGCTGAACCCCAGTGCAGCAGTAGTTGCAAAAGCGAGCGAATGCGAAGCGCTGAGCGGGGAGGCTCCGCGGACTTTGTTCGCGGAGGGGGTGCTGAACCCCAGTGCAGCAGTAGTTGCAAAAGCGAGCGAATGCGAAGCGCTGAGCGGGGAGGCTCCGCGGACTTTGTTCGCGGAGGGGGTGCTGAACCCCAGTAATTGCGTGTTGAAGGCGCCGGGAAAGGGATAGGAATTCATGGAAGCGCCAACAGGAGCAGACAGAATGGATGAGAGGAAAGCCCTCAACGAAGAAGAGTTTTTCGACAATCTCGCTTTCGACAAAGCGCCCCTCGAAGCGTACCGCCAGATCGGCAGACGTGGCGTTCGGCGGCTTGACGGCTACGAGAAGGCGAGCGGCAGGGCGATCTATACCATGGACGTCCAGGTTCCCGGCATGCTGTACGGCCGGTTTTTCACTTCTCCCCATCCCCATGCCGAGATCGTTCGCATGGACACGGGTAAGGCGGAAAGGCTTCCCGGGGTTCGCTGCGTGCTCAGGTACGACGATCCCGAGCTGCCGGCGATGGTTGATCTCGGCGGCCATCCGCCGTCGTCGATCGCGCCGATTCCCCGGATAGTCCACTTCCAGGGAGAAGAAGTGGGCGCCTTTGTGGTTGCCGACACGGAGAATATTGCCGAAGAGGCGTTGCGCCTCATCGAGGTGGAATGGAACGTGCGGCCTTTTGTCCTTGAGGCGGCCGAGGCGGTGCGGCCTGGGCGGTTTTGGCGAACCCCGAGGCATCCCCCGACGGCAATGTCTTCAATCAGGGGCTTTTCGATATAATAAACCGGGGAGACGTCGAGAAGGGGTTCGTGGAGGCCGACGTGGTGGTCGAATTCGACTCGAAGCGCCGCCTCCACACCTGGGTCGGGCCGGAGCGTCCCTGCGGCGTGTTCCGGTGGAATGGCGAATATCCGGAAGTATGGGTAAAACAGCAGCGTCCGCATATCGCGAGGCGCGTCGTTTCCTCCTGGTTCGGCGGACTGTCTATGGGCAAAGTACAGATGCACTGCCCCTATCAGGGGGCAAGCTTCGGGGGATGGAGCCAGGTAGGCTGGAACATGGGCGGGAACTATTGCGCTGCCGTGGCAGCCAAAAGGACCGGTAAACCGGTCAAATGGCTCTTTACGCGCCGAGAAGATTTTTACGGCGGCGAGATGGACGAAGGCGTTTACCACATCAAGGTGGGCGCGAAAAAAGACGGCGCCATCACCGCGGTCAGCGCGCAGGTCGTCCTCGGCAACGCCATCTTCCCTCTGTTCGGCGTGGTGGAGCACCTTATCGAAAATACCTCCATTCCCAATGTATCCGGGAGAATGGAGGCGGCGCAGATCAACCATGGGCCGAACGTTCCCACGCGGTGCGAGCAAAACCCGAACTGCCACACCCTCACCCTCGCCTTCGATCATATTGCCGACGCCCTCGGCCTTGATCCCGTAGACGTCGCCCTCAAGAACGACGGGGCAGGAGGCCGCGACATGGCCTGGCTCGCCGAACGGAAAGCCGCCATGGGCTTTGCGGTGCGCGACAGTCTCAAGGAGTGCGTCGCGAAAGGAAAGGCTGCCATTGGGTGGGATGAAAAGAAACACGCCCCCGGCGCCAAGCGCCTTCCCAACGGGAGGATGCACGGCCTGGGCTTTACCTGGACCCACGAATGGGAAGATTCGTCGGGCACGAGCGAAATGGCCATCAGGATCGAGCGAAACGACGGGACGGCCACGATATTGTCCCAGAGGGCCGACGTGGGCGTCAACGCCGAGACGGCCTACTGCCAGATAGCCGCCGACGAGCTGGGCTTCCGCGTTGAGGATGTCTTTTACCGTCCCATGGAGAACCCGGGATTTGTCGCCATGACGCCCGATTCCTCGACAAACCTCTGCATCAACGGCTTTGCCGTGCGCCACGCGGCCCGTCGTCTGAAGCAAAGGATCCTTGAGGTCGCCACAAGCCCGACGGGCCGCACCCAACGCGGCGCCTTTCCCGCCCGTTTTCCCGGCTGCGCGCCCGAGGACCTCGATATCAGGGATGGCGCGGTTTACGTGAAGGCCGACCCGTCGGTGAGAATGAGCATGGCCGAGCTGGTTGGTCCCGATGGGCTCGAAGGGCCTTTTACCGCCGAGCCGGAAATGGGCCACGGCGCGCAAAGGAGCAACTTCACCGAGCCTCTGTTTGCCTACGGCTGTCATGTGCAGCAGGGATGCTACGCGGACGTGCGGTTGCGCCTCTGCAGACAGGCCCACTTCATGGAAGTGGAGGTGGACCCGGAGACGGGCGAGGTGATTGTAACCCACGTGGTAAACGTGAACGACGTGGGCAAGGTGGTCAACTGGGAAGGCGCGGAAGGGCAGCAGTACGGCGGTACGTACATGGCCGTGGGAAGGGCCCGCACGGAAGAGGTAGTCTACGACCCGCCCACAGGGGTAATGCTCAACGGCAACCTTCTCGACTACAAGATCGCGACCATTCTCGACATCGGAAAAGTCGATCCCATACTCATTGAAACGGGGATGGGCTACGGTCCGTACGGCGCCATCGGCATCGGCGAGGACGTGGCGACCGTCGTTCCCGCCCTCCTCGGCCCGGCAGTCCATAACGCCCTCGGCGTTTGGGTGGATGACTTTCCGATAACGCCCCAGCGGGTATTAGAGGCGTTGGGGAAAGGTTAAGAGAAGGCAACACATAGGTCTTATTGGACTTATGAAAGACGGCGCGGGAGGACGGAATGAAGACCTTTGCGCATTTTAGCCCGAAGACGATCGACGAGGCCGTGGCTGTCCTGCAGCGGTATGGGACGGGAGCGAGCGTGATCGCGGGAGGCACGGACCTGCTCGGGAAGATGAAGGACGAAATCCTGCCGCAAAGTCCGGAGGCCCTTGTTGACATAAAGAAGATCGCCGGCCTCGACTTTATTGAGATGGGAGATAAGGGTTTGCGGATAGGGGCGCTCACGCGGCTTGACGATATCGGCCGGGACGCGAGGGTTCGCGAAATGTACCGGGCCCTCGGCCAGGCGGCGGCAAAGACCGCTTCTCCCCACTTGCGGGCCATGGGCACCGTCGGCGGCAATATCTGCCAGGACATTCGGTGCTGGTATTACCGGAACGGGCATAATCGTTTCCCCTGCCTGAGAAAAGGCGGCGGAAGATGCTACGCGATAGAGGGAGACAACCGTTTTCACTCCATATTCGGAGGCAGCGTGGAAAAGGGCTGTTATGCCGTCCATCCGAGCGATACGGCGCCCGCTCTCATTGCCCTCAATGCGTCGGTGAGGACCACGAAGCGGACGATCCCCATGGAGGACTTCTTTCGGGTCGACGTGAGCAGGACAACCGTTCTTTCACCCGAAGAGATTGTCCTCGAGGTCTCCATCCCCGCGCCGCCGCCCGGCGCCCGGAGCGCCTTTCTTAAATTTGCCCTGCGGAAATCGATCGATTTTCCCATTGTCAACTGCGCCGCCGCCGTGGTAATCTTGAATGACCACGTGACGGAGGCGAGGATATGCCTCAACGCGGTTTACGTCACGCCCTACAGGGCGAGGGCGGCAGAAGAGCTTATTCTGGATAAGGCGCTGAGCGAAGAGGATTGCACGAAGGCCGCGGAAGCGGCGGTTGCGGCGGCAAGGCCGATGAGTCGCAACACGTACCTTGTCCAGATTGCGAAAACCATGGCGAAAAGAGCTTTGCTGGCGTGCGGGTGAGCCGGGCGCGGCGAAGCGACAAGAGCGAACTGCCAGGGAGTAAGGGATGAAGATCAAACTGAAGCTTTACGCAGCGTTGCGCCAGTATGTTCCGGCCGGCGTTGACCTTCCGGCCCTCGAGGAAGGGTGGGAGACGGCCGACGGGGCTACGCTGGGCCAGGTGGTAGAGATCCTGAATCTCCCCAAGACGATGAAGCTCCTCACCCTGCTCAATGGGGTGAATTGCAATGACCAGGCGCGCGTGTTGCAGAATGGCGACGCCATTCTTCTTTTTCCGCTTATGGCGGGTGGGTAAGCAGCGCCCATCATCCCCCGGCACTCGAATTTCGAAAACATTGGCAGGGCACTGCATTTCAAAATGACCGACCACGGGTCCCGGCGTTTTAGCGCCCTTCCGATGTAACGCGGAGGCGTGGCTTACATAGAGATAAGGAAGAAACAGGAGAGCGAAGGAGAGCAATGCGGACGACAGGGCCGGAAAAGGCCAAAACAGACGATTTTCTTGCCATTGCCGAGCTTGACCGCAAGGCGTGGAAAGAGCGGTATTACGCTGACTTTATGCCTGACGGGGAGCACGTGTGGCGGCTCTGGGTCGAGCATGCCCTCGTTTATGTGACAAAAGAGGATGAGAAGGTGCTGGGCGCCGTGGTCGCTTTCCCCTGCATGTCGGGGATTTACTGCGCTCACAAGGTTTTTGTCGATCCCGACATCCGGCATCGGGGCATTGCCACCGCCCTCTGCCTGGCGCTGCTCGACGATCTCGACAAACTGCAGGTCGACTGCTTCACGACCGTCGATCCTTCGAACGAAGGACTCATCAATTTGTACACGGGGTTCGGTTTCACCGAGAAACAGTTCGTGAAGGGTTACTACCGTCCCAATGAGGACCGCTTCGTGCTGACGAGGCGGGCCAGGAGAAAGCAGTAAAGAAATAAGAAAGGGCCGGCGCGTCCCCGACGTCTTTCATAGGTCCTATAAGTCTTATAGGACCTATGAAAAGCGGTGGGGACGCGCCGGCCTTCTGATCTATTGAGCCCTTTCTTTATCCTACAACCTTGTCGGCCAACCGCAGGAACGCATGCACCGTCGTCTCCAGGGCTTCGTCGGAAGTGTTTTCCTGGATGCAGTGGGAGAGGCCCTTCTCCGAGACGGAAAACATCATGATCGACGGCACGAGCTTGGCCATTTCCGCCGAATCGTGCAACGGGCCGGAGTAGATCGTCGTCGGCTCGCCGGTTTCTTCCGCGACCGCCTGTTTGCAGAGCTCCGTGAGGCGGGGGTCGAAAATGGTGGGCGCGATGGTCCAGATTTTCTCCCATCTCGCCGTCACGGAATTCGCTTTGCACGCCTTGTCGACGGCTTCGTGAGCTTCCGCAAACATCTTCCCGAGCACGTCTTTGTCGACCGACCGCTGATCCAGGGAGATCACGCAGGTTTCGGGCACGATGGTGACCACGTCCGGTTTGACGCTCACTTTGCCGACCGTACAGACCGCATCGTATTTGAGCGCGATTTCCCTGAAGGCGAGCGATGCCTCGGCCGCCGAGAGAAACGCGTCCTGGCGCATTTTCGTGGGAAAGGAGCCGGCGTGCGCCGCCTGTCCCTTGAACTCGATGTAATGGCGCTCGACGCCGGTGATCCCGTAGACGCAAGCCACCTGCTTTCCCATTTGCTCGAGTCTCGGCCCCTGCTCGATGTGCAGCTCCAGGTAGGCAGCGACGTTTTTCTCCTTGAACTGCTTGTGGGCGCCCAGCATTTCATTTACCTTGACGTCGTACTGGGCCAGAGCGTCGACCAATTTCACGCCGTTGTTGTCTACCCGGTTGACTATCTCGGCGATGTCCATCGTACCGCTGGCAGCCGAGGAGCCTATCAGGCTGCGGCCGAAGCGAGCGCCTTCTTCATCGGCCCAGCTCACCACGTAAATTGTCTTGGCGGGCTTGGCAGAAGCGTTCTTGCCGAAACGGCGCAAGACCTCGAGCGCGCCGAGGACCCCGAGTGCGCCGTCCAACCAGCCGCCGTCCGGGACGCAGTCCAGGTGGCTGCCGAAAACAATCGCCTCCGGGCCGGCGCCCCGGATTTTCGCCCAGGAATTTCCCGCCACGTCGATACTCACCTCGGCGCCCGCTTCCTTTGCTTTGGCGGCAAACCAATCGCGCGCTTTTTGCCAGATCGGGGTCCAGGCCACGCGTTGCGCGCCCCGCTCGTCGGAGGTCAATGCTGCCAGCTCCCGCAGGTCGGCTACCACTCTCTTTCCGCCTTCAACCAAATTGCCGCTCATCTCATCTCCTCCTCCCGGCTGTTCGAGCCGGATTCGCATTAGGCCACGTACCGGTCTCCCACCGAGAGCGCCTTGTCGATGCTCTTGAAAGCCGTCGTCAGTTGCTCCTCATTGATGATGATCGGCGGGACGACGAACATATAATTCCACCGGAGATACATGTAGAGGCCGTCATCCACCAATACCTTTTGGATCGCCGTCATCGATTCCCCGCTGCTGTTCCACGGGACGAGAGGCGTGCGGTCCGCCCGGTTCTTGACAAGCTCGATGCAGCCGAAGAGTCCCTGGGTGCGGACATCGCCGACGCAGGGGTGTTTGGCCTTCATTTCCTCCATGAGCTTCAGGACGACGACGCCCATTTTCTTGGCGTTTTCTATGAGCTTTTCTTCCTGATACGCTTTAATGGTGGCGACGGCGGCGGCGCATGCAAGCGGATGACCGCTGTAGGTGAGGCCGCAATAGAGGAATTCGTCCTTAATGCCGTTGTAGATGTCGTCGGAGATGCCCACCGCGCCGAGGGGCACGTATCCCGAGTTGATGCCCTTCGCCATGGTCACGATGTCCGGCCGGACGCCGAAGCAATCCATGGCGAACCATTCTCCCGTCCTGCCGAAGCCGCTCATTACCTCATCGGCAATGAGGAGGATGCCGTATTTGTCGCAAAGGGCCCGCAACTGGGTCATGTACTCCTTTGGCGGCACGAACATTCCGTTGCTGCCCGTAATCGGCTCGATGATGATGGCGGCAACGGTCTTCGGGTTCTCGTAAAGGATCGTTTCCTCGATGTGCTTGACGCATTCGAGATGGCATTTCCCATAGTCGTGACCGAAGGTACAGCGGTAGCAGTAGGGGTCGAAAACCCGAACGACGCCGGGGATGCCCGGCTCTACCGGCGGCCGCCGCGGGTCTCCGGTGAGGGTGATGGCCCCGAACGTCGCGCCGTGATAAGAGCGGTACCGGGAGATGATCTTCTGTCTTTTTGTCGCGAACCGGGCGATCTTGATGGCGTTCTCGTTGGCTTCCGCGCCGCCGTTGACGAAGAAGAACCTGTCGATCTTCTCAGGGGTGACCGTGGCCAGCAGGGCAGCGAGGGTGCTTCGCGCTTCGGTGGCTATCGACGGAGCGATGTAGCAGAGCTTGTCGGCCTGCTCCTTGATGGCCTGTACGACCTTGGGATGCTGGTGCCCGATGTTGGAGTTGACCAACTGGGAAGCCATATCGAGGTACTGTTTTCCCGAGCTGTCCCAGAAATAGACTCCCCGGGCTTCGTTGACGACCAGAGGGTTGAGCGTGCTCTGAACCGACCACGAATGGACGACGTGAGCGCGGTCGTTCTTGTAGACCTCATTGGACAGCATCGGATTGTTCGACTCATTGCTCATTTTGGCGTGCCTCCTCATTGCAGCGACAATAGTATCCGCCCAACCAAAAAGGGGAGGGCGGCGGTTCAAAAGGAACCGGTCGGACGATAAATCCGGTGGAGGAACACCCCTTTTGAAAGACAAGGGCGGAAGGAGCGTCCCTCCAACCATTTCCCGTCCGCCGCCTTTTGATATCTTTAGCGGCCCTGTGACGGCCTAAAGCTTACGTTCCACAAAACGTCCCCAGCCCTGCGATCCGCTGAGTTTCCCATTGTCGCAGACGATCGCGCCGCGGGACATGGTAAGAACTGGAACGCCGGTGACTTCCAGCCCTTCGTAGGGCGAGTAGTCGTTCTTGGTGTGGAGCGTCGTATGGCTCAGCTTTTTCCGCTGATTGGGATCGAAGATCACCAGGTCCGCGTCCTTTCCGACCTGAACGGCCCCTTTTTGTTGCAGGCCGAAGATCCTCGCCGGGTTCTGCGAAGTGACCTCGACCATTTTCTCCAGCGTGATCTTTCCTTTCCGGACCCCTTCGGAATGGAGGAGCATGAGGATCGTCTCGACGCCCGGCGCTCCGTTGGGGATCTTCGCGAACGAATCTATCCCCATCTTTTTCTGATCCATAGAGAACGGACAGTGGTCGGAGGCCACGTTGCTGATCTCGCCCGCTGCGAGACCTTTCCAGAGGGCCTCCCGGTCCGCATCTGACCGCAGCGGCGGCGACATCACATACTTGGCCCCGGCGAAATCGGGCTCCAAATAGTTCGCCTTGGTCAGGACGAGATACTGGGGACAGGTCTCGCACATGATGGGATAACCCTGCCGTTGGGCTTGCCTGATCTTATCCAGGCCTTTGGCCGTCGAAAGGTGAACGACGTAGAGCTTGCCTTCCCCTTCCTGGGCCCACATGATCGCGCGGCCGATTGCTTCGGCTTCCACGTAGTCGGGCCTGCTCGTCTCGTGGTATTTCGGCTCTATGCAACCGGCGGCGAGCAGCTCGTTCACGTTGCGCGTGACAAGGTTCAGGTTTTCCGCATGGACGCCGATCATGCCGTTGTTTTGGCTGGCCTTCTTGATGGAGTTGAGCAGCGTATAGTCGTCGGCGGCCCAATCGGGATACACCATGAAAAGTTTGAAGGTGGGGCACCCCGCCTTGATGATGTCCGTCATTTCGGCCAGGGCGGCAGGGGTAAAATCGGTGATGCAGACGTGGAGGCCGTAGTCGACGTAGACCCTGCCGTCGGCCAGCGCCCTCCGCTTCGCTACCGTCTCGGCGAGCTTTTCGCCCTTGGCCTGAATGGCGAAATCGATGATCGTCGTGATCCCGCCGAACGCGGCCGCAACGGTTCCGTCGGCGAAATCGTCGGAAGAGACCGTTCCGCCGAAGGGCAGGGCCATGTGGGTATGGACGTCGATGGCCCCGGGAAGGACATACTTGCCGGCCGCATCGATGACCTGCGCGTCGGCGCCCGACAATTGCGTGCCGACCGCCTGGATAACCCCGCCATCGACCAGCACGTCAGCCTTAAACGTATTTGCGGGTGTTACGACGACGCCGTTCTTGATGAGATATTTCATTGCCTTTTCTCCTTCTTGACGACCCCATTTTTCAATGGAGGTATGCCGCCCTCATTTTGATCGCCCCGGTCCCGCACACAAAGCTGCATAGCGAGCATCCGTCGCACCGCTCCGTGTCTATTATCACCTGGTGGTCTTCCATGGCGACCGCCTGATAGCCCGATTCGCCGCAGGCAAGGACGCACTTGCCGCATTCGGTGCATTCTTCCGGCGCTGCCCAGCTCGCCCTTAAAGAGTACCGCCGGCTCAATTCCTCATGAGATCCGATCTTCTTTAGGGCGGCGCCGACCAGCAACTCCGGGCTTTCGAGGCCCTTCTGCGCCAGGTACTTCCGTAGACCTTCCTGCAAGGCCCTGATAATGCGCACTCCCCTTACCATGACCTCGGTGCAGACTTGTACGGCGCCTGCGCCGACGGCGAGGTATTCCGCGGCATCCTTCCAGGAGCCGATGCCGCCCATGCCCATGACGGGGACCTTTACGCTCTGGGCCAACTGAGCCACGCAACGCAAGCCGATGGGTTTGATCGCCTGGCCCGAATAGCCCCCGAACGTAGAGTGACCGTCGACGGAGGGCAAGGGGTTGAGAGAGTCCAGATCCACTCCGATGAGGCACTGGACCGTATTGATGGCCGCGAGCATATCGGCCCCGGCATCGACGGCGGCCCGGCCGATGACCTGAATATCGGTGACATTAGGCGACAGTTTTACGATGACCGGTATTTTGACCGCTTCTTTCACCCAGCCGGTGATGACGCCCGTCACCTCCGCGTTCTGACCGATGGCCGAACCGAGCCCCTGCTCGGGCATGCCGTGGGGACAGGAGAAATTCAGTTCCAAGGCGTCTGCCCCGGCTTTTTCCATTTGGGTGGCGAGCGTTTGCCACGACTTCTTTTCCCGGTCGGCCATGATGCTGGCGATAAGCACTTTATGGGGGTAATCTTTCTTCAGACCCTCGATCTCGGTCTGCCAGTAAGCGACCGATTTCTTGCTCACCAGCTCGATGTTCTCAAAACCGACGATTGCGCCGTCCCCGCCTCTCAGGACTCCGAAACGGGAACTGACGTCGCTGATCTCAAGATCATCGGGATTGATCGTTTTGGTTACGGCTCCCCCCCACCCGAGGTCGAAGGCTTTGCGGATAAAATCGCCCTCAGCCGTCGGAGGCCCCGATGCCAACAGAAACGGATTCTCAAGATTCAGGCTGCCGATCTTCAATTTCAACCTCGACTCGCTCTGACTCATGTTCTTCACCTCACTTATTGGGCTATCGTCGCCCCGCTCCAGCAGAAAACCTGCTGGAGCTTCCCCTTCAAATAAATGGCAAACCCGACCGTTCTAGACGGCAGGCTTCGTCTCCGCGACCTCGCGCATCGCGGGAATCATGATCAACGTATAGACGATAAAGGCGACCGCGAACCCGACGAACCAGGCATAGTCAAAGAGTATCTTCAGATCGGGAACCAATCTGCCTATGAGAGCAACGACAATGCCCAGCACGAGAGCGATGATTGCCTTACTGTTGAAGCCTCCGGCGTACTTGTAGGCGCCCTCCTTCCTGTAAAGGTCGGCGAGGCGGAGGGTCCTCTTCCGCACGACCCAGTAATCGGCGATGATGATGCCTGCGATGGGGCCGAGAAAGCCGGAATACGTGGTGAGCCAGCCGAAGATGTAGCCGCTCGGGTCGGCAAGGAGTCTCCAGGGCATAATGAGAATGCCGATAATCCCGGTGATCAGACCGCCTACCTTAAAGCTGATGTACTTCGGCAGAACGTTGGAGAAGTCGTTCGCCGGCGAGACGGTATTGGCGGCGATGTTCACCGAGAGAGAGGCCACGATGATCCCGAAGAACCCGAGGAGCAGCACGATGGGGTTGGAGAAACGGGAAATGACCTCGCCCGGTTCCCACATTGCTTTGCCGTAGAGCACTACGGTGGCCGATGTAATGATAACGCCCATGGCGGAGAAGACGAGCATTGTGGGCGGCAAACCGATCGATTGTCCGATCATTTGCTGTTTCTGGCCTTTCCCGAAGCGGGTAAAGTCGGGAATGTTCAGGGCAAGGGTCGCCCAGAAACCGACCATGCCGGTGAGGGATGGAATAAATATCGCGAAGAACTCGCCGAAGGTCTTGAATTTGCTCGGCTGGTCGAGCAGGGGGCCGAATCCGTGCGCGGCGCTGATCATCCAGACCACAAGGCCGAGGGCCAGAATGATGACCACGGGAGCCGCCCAGTTCTCAAACCTTCGGATCAGGTCCATTCCCTTGAAGATGATGTAGATCTGGATCAGCCAGAAGACCATGAAGGTGATTGCCGCCGGCAAGGCGAGGCCCGCGATCGAGAAGCCTCCGCCCATCGTTTTCCAGCCGGGGATCAACGCCGAGCACAACAGGTTGAGGGCGCTGCCGCCCACGAAGGTGTTGATGCCGAACCAGCCGCACGCGACCCCGGCGCGCAGGAGGGCGGGAATGTTGGCCCCGAAAACGCCGAAGGAGGCCCTGGCCAGGATGGGAAAAGGAATGCCGTATTTCGTCCCCGGATGAGCGTTAAGCAGCATGGGAATCAGAACGATGAGGTTGCCGAGGGTAATGGTGAAAAGCGCTTCCTTCCAGCTCATACCCAGGGCGATGAGCCCTCCTGCCAGCATGTAGGTAGGTATGCAGTGAGCCATGCCGATCCACAAAGCCGCAAAATTGTAGGTGTTCCATGTCCGTTGTTTGATTAAGGTTGGCGCGAGATCTTTGTTGTACAGACTGCTCTGCGATATGTTCTCTCGTAGCTCGACCATCTGGTCTGTCATGGGAAACCTCCCCTTCTTAATAAGAATCCTTACTCCGTCCTGTACCCTTTGCGCCTTTACTGCCCACGAGACCCCTTCTCTGTAAGGCGGTAAACGGGTCAACCACCGTCGGCTCTGAAACCGCTGGGCTCAATGCCCCCTCCGGCAGCAAGGCCGCCGGAGCCTCCCTATTCGGAAAAGCCTCTATTGGGGCTCAGCGCCCCCCTCGCCGGGCATAACCCGTCGAGCCTCCCTGCTCATAAAAGCTTTGACCGGGGCTCAGCGCCCCCCTCGCCGGGCATAACCCGTCGAGCCTCCCCGCTTCAGCTTGCTCCGCCTTTTCGGCGCAAAGCTGCCCGGGACGTATGCATCTGCATTTTTGACTTCATTGTCGGGATTTTTGTCTGGGCGTTCAGACAGACTGCGTCTGCGCAGGCGGGCAAACCGGAACAGCGCTGTTCCGGCGCCCGGGAACTTGGGCGATAGGACTGCCGGAAGAGAAGAGGCGCACCTGTCGCCTCCTCTTCCGGCTTCTTTGACCGGCTATCGCGGTGTTCATAAGGGTCGGCACGCTTTCTGCATAGTATATACTACCGCACGATGCGCAACAACTCGGTATGGGAGACCTATCCCCCTTGCCGTGAAGCCCTTTCGGCCCGCATTGACTCGATGCGCGAAAGGCTCCGCTCCTTCTTTTCAGCGATCTTCCGGAAGAACCTTGCCACTTCGGGAAGGGGCACCCGCGCCGAAACGTCCTGGAAGAACTTCTTTTCTCTTTCTTCCAACGCCGCGGCTTGCCCCAGAACATCCGCGTCTGAAGGCGCGTCCGGAATCTTGACGTTGATCGTATAGCTTTCCTCGAACAAACCCGCGACCGGCTCGAGGATCATCTCCGTGACGTTCATCCTCCGCGATTCTTCTATCCTGCTCCGGTTCTTTGTTTCCTCCCGGGCCAAATCTTCCAGGTGCTCCTTTATCGCTGCATCATTCGCCGCTTGGGCAAGGGCTCTATAATGTTCGCCGGTTTTTGCGGCCATATCGGCGGCAAAAGCCATGATTGCACCGAAGTTCGTCAAGGCCATGTTTAGGTCCACCTTTGAATGACTACTTTAGTGTCGGTGAAGAACTGGACGATCTCCCTGCCGTGGCCTTTGATATCGCCGAAGAAGGAGTCCCTTGCCCCGCCGAAGGGGAAGAAAGACATCGGCGCGGCGATGCCGAGGTTGACCCCTATCATGCTCGCCGGCACCCGGTATTTGAACTCTCTGGCGGTCTTGCCGTTTGTCGTGTAGAGGCATGCCGCATTGCCGTACCGGCTCTGCCTGGCCAGTTCGATGCCCTCGTTGAGGTCTTTCACGTGCATCAGGGAGACGACGGGCCCGAAGATCTCTTCCTTGACGATGGTCATGTCGGCAGTCACGTTGTCAAAAATGCAGGGCCCTATGAAATAGCCGTTTTCGTAGCCCGGAACTTTTATGTTTCTTCCATCGAGGATCAGCTTTGCCCCCTCCTGGACTCCCTTCTCGATGAGGCCGAGGATTTTTTGCATATGGGGCTTCGAGGCGACGGGCCCCATCTGCACGCTCTCATCAAGACCGTTTCCAACTTTGAGGGCTTTTGCGGCGGCCAGGAATTTCTCCTTCAACGGCTCGTACGCGTCGCCCACGGCCACGAGAACGGACCCGGAGAGGCAACGCTCTCCCGCGCAACCGTAAAAGGACGTGATCAGGGAAGGAAGGCTTTTGTCCAGCTCGGCATCGGGCATGACGACGACAAAATTTTTCGCGCCCCCGAGCGCCTGGACCCTCTTGCCCGTCTCGCCGCACGCTTTGTAGATGTAGCGCGCAGTGGCGCTGGCGCCCACGAAAGAGATGCCCTTGATGTTGGGATGATAGAGCATCGCATTGACCGTTTCTTTTGAGCCGTGCACCATGTTCACGACGCCTTCCGGGAAGCCGCACTCGTCGACGGCCTCGAATATGCGCGTTTGAGTCATCGGAACCTGCTCGGACGGCTTCACGATAAAGGTATTGCCGCTGGCAACCGCGTAGGGCAAAAACCACCAGGGAACCATAGCGGGGAAATTGAAGGGAACAATTGCCCCGAAGACGCCCATAGGCTGCCGCTCGGCCGTACAGTCGATGCCCGAGGCGATGTCCTCAAGGTTGTATCCCGTCATCAGGGTCGTGATGCCTGTCGCGTGCTCCACATTCTCCAACATCCGCCGCACTTCGCCCCGGGCCTCGTCGAGCGTTTTCCCCTCTTCGGTGACGAGGGTGCGAGCTATGTCTTCAAAGCTGTTTTCGAAGCAGTCCCTTAATTTAAAGAGATACCGCGCTCTCGTGAGGGGAGGCGTACATCTCCAGTCCTCGTAGGCCTCAGCGGCTGCCCGGACAGCCTTGTCCACGTCGGCAGTTGTCGAATAAGGCACTTCCGCGATCTTCTCCGCCGTGGCGGGGCACCGCACGTCTCCGTACTCCTTTGTATCGGATCCGATCCATTCTCCGTTGATGTAATTCTTGATTCGGTTCATTGTCTTTCGACCCCCTTAATGATTCAACGCGCTTGGCGTTTCCGTCTTTCGCTGCCTCCATGCTCCCCGATGAAGGACCTCCTAAAAGGCTTCCTCCAGCCGGTTCCCCCGGTTTATGACCCCAGAGCGAAATTCCCCTTTTCGCTCTATGTCGCTTACCGGAGCCCCGACCTGATCAAAGGGTCCTTTTTCATGCAGCAGAAATAACGTTATGAAAACTAATATTATACCTCTATCGATGTCAAGAAAAAAAATAAGCTATGTCATATCAGTAGCTTACAAGGACATTCAAGGCATGCGGAAGGCTCTTCTTCATCAATGAAGGCGAGTATTGACATGACCGTTAAAAACGTTTAAATTACGGCAAAGAGGAAAAAAAGTGTTGAATAAATACAATTTCAAGGTTATTCCGAGGAGCCGCCTCAGCGAGACGGTTGAGAACCACATCAGAAGGTTGATTCTGCAAGGGGATATCCAGCCGGGGAACAAACTGCCAACCGAGGAAGAGATCGGCAGGCAGTTCGGCGTGAGCATCGTGACTGTGCGAGAAGCGGTAAGAGGTCTCGAGGTGCTCGGCCTGGTAGAGAAGCGGAAGGGGAAAAACGGCGGCATATTCGTCACCGAAATCAATATCAACCCCTTTAAGGATGCGGTGGGGAGCTATCTCAAGTCGAAGAATCTCACCTCTTCCGATATTGCCCAACTGCGCCTCATTATTGAACCCTCCGCCACGGAGATCGCCACATCGGAGATCACCATTGACGAGGTCGCGGCCATAGAGAAGAACATAGTGGTCTGCGAGGAAAGAATCGGGAGAAGGTCCCAGGAGCTGTCGAAGAAGGATTTCTGGTACGTGGAAGAACGCAATGTAGAGTTCCACCGGCTGCTCGCGGAGGCGACGCATAATCCCGTCATTGCTCTTACCATGGACTATGTGCTCGACATCGTGCTCAACTTCAAGAAAAACATGCTCCAGCCGGAAACGAGATTTTGCATCGAAACGACGGAGTCCCACCGCCACATTCTGAACCTCCTGAGGTCCAAAGAGCCGGGGAAGGCGAAGACGGCGATGGTCAACCATCTGAGAGAGGTCGATGCTTACCTCGGCAATGTAGAGGTAGGGAAGAGCAGGCGCTTTTGCGAGCAGCAGGGCGCAGGCGGCATTGCCGTTCCGGGGAGCGTCGAGGCGCAGCAACCACTCACCGGCCGGCCCCTGCCGGAATCAATCTCTTTGAACCCCCATACCCCATAGCGGGGTTTTTTGTGAGGGCATGACCATTCCCGCCTCCGAGGGTCAGTTGGCGCCATGAGGCGGGTACGGATAATGCCCGGTTTGAAGCGTCTTTAACTTGAGCCCGAGTTGCAGCCTCCCCGAGACGTTGTATTTTCTGAAAAGCCTATTGCAGTGGGACTTGACCGTGGCTTCCGCGATCTTGAGTTCTTTGGCGATCTCCTTGTTGCAGTAGCCTTTCATGATCAGCTCTGCGATCTCCGATTCCTGCCGCGTCACGTTCGTCTTGACCGACGTCGCCTGGACCAGAATGCTCTTGATTGTCTGGTGGTCCAGCCAAAGCTCACCGGAGGCAACGACTTTGACTGCCTTTTTCATCAGCTCCCCACTCGCGTCGGCGGAGAGAATTCCCGCCATTACACCCTTTGAAATCAGCTCTATAAGTTCGGAATCAATCGAAGAAGTCTCCGTCCTGTTCTCCACCATGATGAACTTGGCGCCCAAGCCGCTTTCTTTCAGTACGTGGCGGGGCACGGCAAAGAGCGCCGGCTGATCGATGAGAACGACGTCGCTTTGAAGGTCCGTCAAATCCTGGAACCGAACGACGGAATCAGGCTGGCCGACGATCATTATCTCGGAATCCCCTTCGACCAGTTTTCGCACGCCCTCGCAGAACAGGCGATTGCTCGAGACGATGGCAAGCTTGATCCTCATCATTCGCCTCCCCGTTTTAAGAAGTGCTCTCGGTTGTATTCTCGTTTGCTAGAAGGAACTGCGCCAAAGCGTCAAAGATGTGAACGACTGTCATATTTGCATACAATAATCGTGCCACGTCATCCCTATCGACCCCCTTTTTTCTTCGGTTCGTTTCGGGCCATTGTCTCGGCATCGCGAGACGCGAGGGACACAGTCCGGCTTTCGCCTTGTCTTACCGGATAAGATAGATGTCTCGCTCTATGAGTCACAGTTCTCGCACCGTGAGACGAAGAAGACCAAGCGGCGATGAAACGTTTCCCTGCGCGACTTTGCAATGTTCGGCCTCATACTGCGGACGAAAAGCTCAGAAGAGGATGGGGACCCTGACTTCCAGGACGAAATCGGGAGAGTCGGAGGTAAGACCCGTGGCCAGGTTGACGTTGAGCGACGTCCTGGGCGTTATGCTCCATCCGGTCCCAACCTTGAAAAGGGCCGAATTGAGGGTCGTATTCGCAGCCATCTTTCCGTTCGTCTTTGAGCTAAAGGTGTAGTCCTCCTGGAACTGGAAATTCATGGAGAACTTGTAGGAGAGGGCGTAGGCGAGTCCCAGGTTGAGGGTCATGGTGTCCCCCGGATTCACGCTCCTCAGAAGCCCCGTCGTCCCGTCGGCCGCCGTCACCGTCTGGTTTATTCCGCCCACCGGAAGATTGTATGCATAGCCGAAAGCCCCGAAGACCACGACGGGGTCGATGCTCTTTATCACATTGACGCACCCCTTCACCGACTGATAGCCCGTACCCGTGGGCAGGTTTGTCGTCGCATTGCCAGAAAAAGGAGTCTTCCCCGTCGTCGACTTGTAGGCGAGGCTAACCACTACCCCAGGCCATTTGTCTGTCTCCGAGAGAGGCTGGTAGCTCACCATTGCCGAAACATCTCCCAAGTCCCCTCTATTCAGGGTTTGCTCAGGGGCGGAAGCCCCGACAACGGTGAGTAGATCGTGCCGGTAGACGAAAGGGACGTCGACCTCTGCCTGTAGGTTGTTTGTTATACCGTACCTGCCTGCAAGATTGTACGTAAAGATTGAGCGCTTCGCTGACTGCACGCCGAATTCACCCAGGGTGAGAAACACCGGATCAAGGATAGCAAAGCTCTGGAGGTAAATCTGATTGGTGGAATAGTAGGCATAGGAAACGTCGTTCTCAACTTCCCATTGCCCTTGCTTCAGCAGGACATACTGCTTCGACGCGGCGGTGAGAGCCGCCGCCTCCTTTTCTCTGTCCATTTCCGTAACGCTCTCCTGGCAAAAGAGCCAGCCGGGGGCTAAGGTCAACGACAAGAGCATCGCTAGAGCGGCGCCCATCAGGGCTTTCCTACCCATCTCGTCCTCCTCCTTTGTTTTCCGGAAAGTTACAGCAGAGTGTCGCGATTCTTTACAAAGATAAAAGATAGTGGTTGGCGGGTTCGGTTGCAAGGTGGAAATTTGCGCTTGGGATCAAGGGCGGGGCATTTTGTAAGGGTTTCTTTGAGCGCCTTCCGAAAGACGGGGGGCGACAGGAGTGTCCCTCAAACCGTTTTCTTAAGCGCCCCCCTCGCAAATGCTCCTAGAACTGGTTCGCGCTCCTGGTGAAGAGAATGGCGTTGTAGAAAATGCTCCTTCTGATATCGGACGAACCGACCAATATCCTTTCTTCTTTTCTGATCTTCAGGCCGTCCTTCGCCTGCTCGTTCCGGGGATCGATGACGAGCGCAATTTGGCCGCACCACATCTGCTCGAATTCGCGCAAAGAAACCGTGGTATTGCCGAGGGCCGGGTCGGCAAGAAAGACTCTTCCGCTCTCAATTCCCTTGAAGACGACAAAATGTTTGTAGCCCCGCACCATGACCGCCACGATGGACGGCCTGTCGAGCAGGACAAGACCCTGCATATCGGTTTTGTACCCCACGGCGCAATAGCCCATGAACTCTGCGTACTTCTTGATATCGAGGAGCGAGAACCCCTTGCGCGCTATGATCTTGTCCACGTCGCCCGCTTTGAACATGGCGTCGATCACATTCGCTTCCGTCACCGGTTCGCCGAGGTAGTAGTTGAACAGGGTTGCCGTCGAGGCGGCGCCGCAACTGAAATCGAGTCCCTGCTTCACTACGTTCTCGTCCCTGAATGCCGAGGAAGGCTTCACTTTCGGCCTTATCACCATACGGCCGAAACCGCCGCCTATGGGGATGCTCATCCCGGCGACGGCGTCGCCGCCGGCGTGCGCCGCCGGGGGGGTCAAGAACGCCAGGAGCAGCATGATCGACGCTGCCTTAATCCCTCTCCTACGCATCGTTTTCATCCCCTTCCTCCCGTCTGTCGTTCTTGCCGGACTGCGTTTTCCGGGACAAGGGGGGCTTGAAGCCCCCCTTCTTCGTGCTAATGCCTCATGGCAGACAGCAAATTGTTGATGTTAATCCCTCCTGCAACCTGCGAATTAATCAGGACGGTGATGTTGATCGGCATATTGACAGAGGAATTGACGGCGTTCACGACGCCAAGACCGCTCTGCTGCGCGTTGCCGGAAAGAAAGATGGAATTTGTGAAGCTGTTCTGGCCCGTAAGGGTCACGTTCATTGTTTTCAGATTTGAAGAGGTCCAGGCGCCGGCGCCGAAACCGCTGGCAAGAAGCGTGTTCGTGTCGAACAGAAAATCAAAGCCCTGGGCATGGATCTCGTCAAGCTCGCTGTCGGCCGCTACCATGAAGTCTTTTCCCGCGGAAGGCCCCGCTGCGATCAAAAGAAGAAACAGCAAAAGAAAGGCCGATCTCTTTGCTACGCCCATTGCTTCCTCCTTTCGGGAAGATTCTTGTTTCGCGGGCGCATCGGGTTTTGCGCCCGATCCTCCCGTGAAACACGCGAGGAGGAGACTTGAGTTCCCCTCCTCGCTTTCATTGCCCGACCTAGATTGCGGGGACATTCCTCTGCTTTTGGAGGTGTGTCCCCGATCAAACTTTAGTACGCCCTCTGGATATTCACCTGTGTCAGCGATACGCCTCTGGCGCCGTTGATGCATGCGATATTCTGACCGAAATTGACCGATGCGCCCGCCAGGTTGGCGATGACAAGGGCGTGCGTGTTCATCTGGGAGTTGTCCAGAACAACCGAAAAGTTGTTGCTCTGAGACGTTGCCGCTCCAGGGCCGATATTGCTTTGATACGCCACGGTGCTGTTGGAAGCCGTCTGACAGTTCACCTGATCTACGCTCACGTCCTGACCGGTGGCCCTGAGAATGTTCTGCCCTATGTTCACCGACGAGAGCGACGCATTGACAATCGAGAGGGCAGAGACATTGTTCTGCGAGCCGGCGAGCTGTACCGCGCCATTGTTGCTGACCTGGTTTTGGGCTTCATCGAAGCCGTTCACGAGCTGTTCGGCCCATCCCGTCGCCGTCGCGGTCTGCTTGTTTATCTGGTCGACCTTAGCCCAGTTCGCCTGAACGGAAGCGATATTCTGACCGACATTCGCCGCCGACCCGGCAAGGTTGAGAAGGGAGAGCGCGTGCGTCCCATTCTGGGAGTCAGTGAGCTGTACGGACGCATTGTTGTTGTTCTGACCGTCAACGTTGTCTCCGTTGATCACCGTCTGATATGCCTTTGTATAGGGCCAGGAGGTCTGGTCGTTCACCTGGGAGACCCTTATGCCGTCGCCGCTTTTGAGGGAAGCGACGTTCTGGCCGATGTCGGCTGAAGAAGAGGACAGGTTGGCGAGGCTGAGGCCCCTGGCGTTATTCTGCGCATTCGCGAGCTGGACGGAGAGATTGTTGTTGCTCTGCTGGCTCACGTCCTCGTAGTTCGTCGTCGTTTGCTGGAAGTTCGTCGTAATGCCCGAATTCTGCACGTTCGCCTGTTTTACCTTTGCCCATTTGCCCGCGTTCACGGAGACGACGTTTTGGCCCACGTTGGCCGAGGAGAGCGCGCTATTGAGGATCGAGAGTCCCGAAGCGGCATCCTGTGAGTCGGAGAGCTGGATGGACCCGATGTTATTATTCTGGTTCGCGACGCTGCCCGAATTTGTTTCCGCGACGATCGCCTCTCCGGTGATATTCGGGGCCCCCGGATACTGGACGTTGATCTGTTTTATCTTAGCCCCGACCGCCTTTACGTCTGCCGCGTTCTGACCGATATTGGCCGCAGAGCCGGCAAGATTGGCTATGGAGAGCGCCCTGGCAGAGTTCTGCGAATCGGCGATCTGGAGCGAGGCCGCATTGTTGTCCTGGTAGGAAGCGCTTCCAACGGTCGCAGTAGTTTGGTCGGCGGCGAAGGAGAGATAGTCGGCCTGATAGTTCTTTTGCAGCAAATTCGCCTTCTCTCCCGCTTGCGCCTTGGCGATGTTCTGCCCGACGTTCACACTCGACGCTGCAGCATTGAGGAGGGAGACGGCCGACGAGGAGTTTTGGGAGCCTCCTCCGGTAAGTCTCACCGACGCGTTGTCGTTGACCTGATAGGCTGCGTCGCCGTCGTTCGTGACTGTCTGGCTCACCGTGCCGGTCGCTTCCGCATCCTGTTTGTTGACCTGTCTGATTCTCGCCCGGTCAGTGTTGAGGTTTATCACGTTCTGGCCTATGTTGGCGGAAGAGTCGGCAAGGTTGGCGAGGCTGAGGGCGCGCGAATTGTTTTGCGCGCTGGCAAGTTGCACCGAGCCGTTGTTGTTGACCTGGTTGGCGACGTTCCCGCCGTTCGCCACGGTCTGATCGCTCTCGGCAAAGGCGGTGGAAGATTGGTCGTTCCGCTGCACGGCCCGCGTCCTGCTGTTGTTGACAGAAACGATATTCTGGCCCGCGCTGACGGCGCTGTTCGCGGCGTTTGTCAGGAGCAGGGACGAGGCGGATTGCTGGCCGCCGTCGGAGACCTGGACCGAAGTGAGGTTATTGCCCTGGAATTCCCCATACTTGCTGTTCTCCACGCTCTGGGTCTGAAAGGTCCCGTTCGTGGCTGTCTGACTGTTGGACTGGTCGAGTCCGGCGGCCAAAGCATTCAGACGCAGCACGTTCTGCCCCACGTTGACCCCGGAGAGCGCCGCATCGGTTGTAGACAGGGATCTGGCCCCGCCCTGCTTGTCATTGGTTACCTGAACAGAGCCCGAATTGTTGCTCTGATAGCTCACGCGCCCGGCGTTTATTACTTCCTGGCTGCCGTCCGCCGTTGCGCTGCCGGAGGCCCCAGGCAGTATGATCTCACCGTTCGTTGCCGTCTGCCGGTTTTCCTGGTCGAAGGCGTTCCAGCCGCTCGTCGCCATACTCCCGGCTGCAATGTTCTGCCCCATGTTGAGGGCGCTGTCGGCCGCGTTTACCATGGACAGCACTTTCGACGAAGACTGGGCCTGGCCGTTCAACTCCACGGAGCCGTTGCCGTTGCTCTGGTACGATACGCGACGGGCGTTTGCGATCTGTTGATCGGCCTCAACAGTGTTCGTCGCAACCTGTACGTTGGCCTGCTCTGCGGAGAAATTGTTGGCGCTGTTGGCGTAAGCCACGTTCTGCCCCATATTGGCTATGGATGCCGCCGCGTTGCTCGCCAGCAATGCATGGACGCCCTGTTGGGCGTTTCCCGCCATCCGAACGGAAGCATTGTCGTTGACCTGCCCCTTCACCCTCCTGCTGTTGGCGACCGTCTGCTGCTGGACGCCGGTGTTCGTCGGGTCCTGGTCGTTGGCCTGGATAGCGGCTACTCCGTCAGAATTCGTGAAAGCGGCAATATTCTGGAAGATCGAAAAAGCAGCGTCCGCGGCGTTGGCGAGAGCGAGCGCGGAGGCCGACGTCTGCGCACTCCCAGCCGCCTGAACCGACGAATTCCCGTTTGCCTGGTTTACGACCCTCCCGTCGTTCATAATGTCCTGCGTCTCATACCCTGTGTTCGAGACTGCCTGGGAGTTGTAGGTAGGCAAGAAGAAGTTTTGCGCCTGGCTCACGTTGGTCAGCCTTTGGTAGACGTTCGCGGCGGAAGACGCGGCGTTCACCAGGGAGAGCGTTTTGACGCCGCTCTGTGCGGCGCCGTCGAGCTGCACCGCGGCCTGGCCGTTGGTCTGATCCTGCACCGAAAGGGTGTTCCAGACCGGGCCGAGGCCCGCGGAAGAGACGCTGTTCTGAGCTTCCTGGTCGTTTGTCGCTACCGCGCTCAGGTCCTGCACACCGTTAAACGATGCGATGTTCTGCTGAATATTGACGTGTGAGACGCTGGCATTGTAAAGGGACAGGGCGGATGCTCCCTGCTGGGCTTGCCCCCCGAGCTGGACGGACGCGAAGCTGTTTTGCTGCCCGTCTAAAGCCGGCGTGGCAAGCGCCCCGAAACCGCGTGCGCTGACGGCGCCGAGATCTTCGTCGCTGGTCACGCTGGAGCCTGCGAACGCCGGACCCAGCGGTGCAACGACGAGTCCTAGCACAAGAAGAAACCGTAGAATGTTCTGCTTCATAATCCTCCTCCTTTGAGTGTTGGTGGATCATCAGACGGCCCGAAAAATGTCCGGCCCTTCTTAAATCTTCCGTCCGTCATCACCTCCTTGTTCCATTGCTTGTCGACGCCCGCTCCGAACGAAGCATGTCTGACAGGGCTCGCTTGCGTCTTCGTCCCACAGGATGACCTTTCCAGATCGATCGCGGACTGCCCCGTTCGGCCCTTGAGCGCCGGACGGCGATAGGGCGGCGGCGGGTTTCACGGCCCGCGGGGAAGGAGACTGCAAGGAGTAGAACGACGACGGTCTTTCCTCCCCGTCGGGCGGCGCCGGTCGTTCCGGAAGCGGCACGAGGGGCCCAAGGAAAAGAAGAACAACGACGAGGAGACGCAGGAGGGAAAGGATAGTGCTGCCGATCGTCGCTTTCATCTGCGTGGCCGCCCCCTTGCCGGGAAAACGTGTCTGTCGGAAGCATGCCGACAGACACGAGGATCAGCAAGGGGTGTGCCAACGATAACCAGGCGATATTATTAACGACATGTTTGAAGCCGAACACATGGGTGTAAAACCCGGCAGACAGGTGTAAAGTGAGGTTTGGCGTCGGTTCCGGGAAAAACATGGAATGCGCCCGCTTTGCGGGCGCCTCGAAGGACTGTAAAGAATTGCGGCGGGTTTTCATCACTCGCCCGTCTTCTTTACTACATCGCCGCAGACTGCCATTGCGGCTCAGCGCCCCCTCCACGAACAAAGTCCGTGGAGTCTCCCCCCTCAGCGCTTCGCATGCGCTCGCTTTCGGCGCACCGTTCACGGGCATCACTTCGTCTTCTTTACTACATCGCCGCAGACTGCCATTGGGGCTCAGCGCCCCCTCCACGAACAAAGTCCGTGGAGTCTCCCCCCTCAGCGCTTCGCATGCGCTCGCTTTCGGCGCACCGTTCACGGGCATCACTTCGTCTTCTTTACTACATCGCCGCAAACTTGGTAGACGATCTTTTCTTTGCCGAGGAACTGCCAGGCGATTTTCATGTTGACCAGACCGTCGTTTTGTTGGGAAAACTGTTTCCGGGCCTGGTTGATGCTGTCGGTCAGGACGTTATTCATCAACTGCGATATCTCTTTCTCTTCCTTGGGGTAGGCGAGGGTATAGACGAAGCAGGTGTTGTCGACCACCCTGTACGTCGGCATGCCTCCCGTCCCGAAAGAGACCACAAAGTTCTGATCGCCTGCATAAACCGGGACAGATACGGACAGACATACCAGCAGCAGGCCCATCAGCACGGCCACGACTATCCCGTAGCTTTTCATAGCAGTTCCTCCCTTGTAAAGCTGGATGAAGGGTCCGAACGACCCCTGCCGCGTCAAGAGCAACAGACGTGCCAGAGGGCAATGAACCGACATTGCAAGGAAAAGCTGCCGGGCTTGAATCTGACGACTGTTAAACAAACGAACACCGGCCGGCCTGTCAACACCGGAACAGGGGCTTGTTTTCGACGCGCCCAGGCGGATTTCCGGGCGCCTGTCGGAAACAAGCAAAGGCGATTGCGCGCTGTAAAATATATCGTCACCTTCGCGGCGGCCCGGAATTGTTGTGTATCCACGGTGGAAACGGGGCGCCGGGTGGAAAGAAAACGGACATCAGGATGAAAGCGGGAGGCTATAGCACCAAGAGCCTAAAACGTTCATGCCTATCTACCATCTACCTAAGGCGCCCCTGAGCAGCCTTCGTTGGTGCTGCCTCTGATTCGTTGACACTGTTGGGGGGACCAATTATGCTTCCTTCATACAATGCCTGAAAGGAGTTGAATTGTGCGTTTCAGCCCCCGAATTGTGGTGAAGATGCCCGCCGAAATCGAGATAGGCGCCGAAAAGAGGGACATTCTCATGGTAAACCTCGGCCTCGACGGCGCCTTTGTCAGAAACTCCATTGCCGCTTTCGACGGAAGATCTCTGCCCAACGGATTGATTATGCGCTATGAGCTTCCACAGCAGGGAGTCGTGGAGCATGCCGTTGCGATCGTCAGGAAGGACGCGAACGGCTATGCGCTTTCCTTTCACGACGTCGCCCGGCCGGTTAAGCTGAAACTCTGGCAGCACATTGTCGACAACCTGGCGCCGGACCGCGAGTGTTTCTTCTGTGGACAACGGTATACGGTGATGCCGGAAATTTGCAAGAACTGCGGATGGGATCTGGCAATCGACAAGCCGGGTTACTTTGAATACCATGAGAAAATGGTCGTAGTCAAAAGACTCGAGAGTAAAGTGAAGGAGCTGAAATTGGAACAGTTGCAAAAGCTCGCCAACTTCGTGGATGCCGATCTGCTGAAAATACGGGCGAACGAAGAAATACAGGATTTCGTCGGCACGAGCCCGCAAATGCTCCAGACCTTCGCAAAGATACGCAAAGTTGCGAAAACGGAACTCTCGGTGCTGATTCTCGGCGAAAGCGGCACAGGCAAGGAACTGACGGCGCTTGCCATTCACGAGAGGAGCACGAGGAAAACGAAGCCTTTTGTCACGATCAATTGCGCCGCCATACCGGAAAACCTCCTCGAAGCGGAACTTTTCGGCTACGAGAAAGGCGCTTTTACCGGCGCTTACGCAACAAAGAAGGGAAAGTTGGAATCTGCCGACGGAGGCACGGTTTTTCTCGACGAAATAGGCGAGATGCCCATGAGCCTTCAAGCTAAGTTGCTGCGATTTCTGCAGGACAGGATTGTTGAGCGCGTGGGCGCGACGACGGGGAAGAAAGCGAACGTCAGGGTCATTGCGGCCACGAACTGCGATCTTGACGTCGCGATACAGGAGAGCAGGTTCAGGAGCGATCTGTACTACCGTCTGGATGAATTTGCCATTCGGCTTCCGCCTTTGCGGGAGCGGGGAGAAGATATCGTGCTCCTCGCCAAATTCTTCCTCGCCCGGTTTTCCACAGAGATGAGATTGACAAAAGCTTTTACCAAGAAAGCCCTCGATGCCATAGAATCCTACAACTGGCCGGGGAACGTGAGGGAGATGATCAACAAGATCCGCCGGGCCATCGTCATGTCGGACGGCGCGACGATCACCGTCTCCGACCTCGGCCTCGACGCGGGCAAGGCTGCCAAATCTCCGGGCGTGGTGCCGCTGAAGGAGGAGGTAAACCACGTCGAGGCGCAGAAGGTAAAGGAAATCCTCCAGCTCTGCAGCAACAACATCTCAAAGGCGGCGAAGCTTTTGAAGGTGAGCAGGCCCAGCCTCTACAGCCGGATCAAGAAATACAACATCGATACGTCCGTCACGGGCATGCAGTCCCATCCAGTCTCAGCCAAATGAGATAACGGGCATCTCTCCTTGCCTACTCGAATGAAACAGAGGCGACAGTTTTGTCGGCCTCTCGGGAATTGACTTCGACATTCCCGGCGTCTCCTTTTGCGATGTTCTCCCCGTTCGTCATATATTCAACGAGTTATGGAACATCGCCTTCGGTATGCATATTGCTTTACAGGCGGGAAGAGCAGGCAAACTGCCGATGCCCGGGAGGAGAGATGATAAAGAAAGCCGGATCGGATGCATTGCGCAAGTCCCTTTGCGCGGCAATTCTTGTTGCGGCAATTCTCGGCCCCGTTTCTGTCGTGAGGAATCAAGGCAGAACTGGCCCGATGAGGCTGAAATGGGCGGAATCGCAGGCGGCCGCGCGCAAGAACGCGGCGAAGAGCCACGGCGCTGCCCACGCGAAAGAAGGCGGCATCGGGTCGCGCCTGAGCTTTCAGGAAGTCCGGCAGTTGCTTTCGTCTCATAATGCAGTGCGCGAAGGCGTCGGTTCCGCGCCCCTCGCGTGGTCGAATACGCTTGCCCTGTATGCCCAGGAATGGGCCGACCATCTCGCGTCTCACTAGCCGCACTATGGAACACCGCCCCCAGTCGGGGAGGTGGAGGCAGGTGCATGGAGAAAATCTCTTTATGGGGACGGCGGGATATTATGGCGTCGCCGACGCCGTCGCCATGTGGGAGAAAGAGAAATCGGCGTACGACGGGGGGCCGATCGGAGGATCCAACATAGGCGCCTACGGCCACTACACGCAGCTCGTCTGGAGAAGCACCAGGAGAGTCGGCTGCGCAAAGGTGGAGTGCGGGGGCAATGTGATTATTGTCTGCAACTACGACCCGCCCGGCAATGTCCTGGGCCAAAGGCCGTACTGAGCTGCGACAGAGGGAAGAGGCCTTTCATCTCGCCGAGACCGACGGGAATATGATAAGATGCACGCATGAAAGCTCTCACCGTTGTAGCCCGGTGGACGGCTGCGCCTTCCTCGGGAGAGACCCTGCGCCGCCTGGCCGCCTCTCCCCTTGTCGATTCTCTGCTGCTGGGCGGCCCGCCGGGCTTTGACCCGCGTCTGCCCACCGCCCGCCGCATCGAGGCGGACTCGCTTCGTTCTCAGGAATTGCTCGATGCCGTGCTCGACGCCGCCGAAACGCCCTATCTCCTCCTTCTGCCTGACGGCGCGCCCGAGTCGATGGAGCCCCGCGCCCTGGAGCGCATGATTGAAGCAGCCCAATCGGGACAGGCAGGAATGCTCTATGCGGATTATCATGAGAGGAGCACAAGCGGGAAGGTCCTGCACTCCCTTTGCGCCTATCAGTCCGGAAGCGTCCGGGATGATTTCGACTTTGGGCCGCTGCTCCTTTTTTCCGTTCCCGACGCGCTGAAGGCGCGCCGGAGGTACGGCCTGGTCCGGGGCGCCAAGTTCGGGGCTCTCTACGATCTTCGGCTCAAGGTCTCCATCGACCGGCCGATCGCGCATCTGCCCGAGGCCCTCTACTCGGTTTCCCGGCAATCGACGTGCGGGGACGAGGATCGATTCGCCTACGTCGATCCGCGGAATGAGGCCGTCCAAAAAGAGATGGAGCGGGTTTTCACCGACTACCTCAGGAAGATAGACGCCTACGTGGACGCTTCCCGGTTGGAGCGTTTCAACGCCGGGCCGGCGCCTTTCCCTGTCGAGGCATCCGTGATCATTCCCGTCAAAGACAGGGAAGCGACAATTGCCGATGCCGTAGCGAGCGCCCTCGGGCAGAAAACCGATTTTCCGTTCAATATGATCGTCGTCGACAACCACTCTACGGATGGGACGACCTCAATCCTCAGCAGGCTCGCCGCGGAGAATACTGCCCTTCATCATGTCGTGCCGTCGAAGACAACCCTCGCCATAGGCGGCTGCTGGAACGAGGCGCTTCACCATGGAGCTTGCGGCCGCTACGCGGTGCAGCTCGATTCCGACGACCTCTACCGGTCCCCCGACGTGCTTCAGCGGATAGTCGGCATGTTCCGGGATGGCGCTTACGGGATGGTCATCGGCGCCTATACGCTCGTTGATTTCGACCTCAAGGAGCTGTCGCCGGGGCTTATCGACCACCGCGAGTGGTCCGACGAGAACGGTCACAATAACGCCCTGAGAGTGAACGGCCTTGGCGCTCCGCGAGCCTTTGCAACGGAGCTTGTGCGCCAAATAGGCTTTCCCGACGTCAGCTACGGAGAGGATTATGCGGTCGGCCTGCGGGTCTGCAGGGAATATCGCATCGGGAGGGTCTACGACAGCCTTTACCTCTGCCGCCGCTGGCCGGGCAACACCGACGCCGCCCTGAACATCGATGCAATAAACCGGAATAATACCTTCAAAGACTGGATCAGAACGAACGAAATAGCAGCCCGGCAGAAGGCGAACCGGAAGGAGGGCTGAAAGCGCGCCATGGAAAGCGCCCTCTACGACGTGTTCGACGGCGACCGCCCTGCCGGCGCCCTCGGCGACCTTTGTCTCGACCTCTTCGAAGAACAGAAAATGACCTGGCAGGCGGCGGCTGCCGGGTATGACTCTCTGCAACGCGTGAGGGAACGGCGGATCGTCTTGCCCGGATTCTCCGTGCTCGTTCACTACAACACCGGGAGAATCAGGAGCACCCTCGCCGACGTGGGCGAAAAGAGCATCGCCCGACGACCCTGTTTTCTTTGTTCCGCCAATCGTCCTGAAGGACAGAAGGGCATCCTCTACCGGAAGGAGTACCTGATCCTTTGCAATCCCATGCCCGTCTTCGCTCCCCATTTCACGATCACCCACGCAGAACACCGCCCCCAAAGCCTTGCCGGCGCCGTGGGCGCGCTCTTCCGGCTCGTGTCGGACTTCGGCCCGGACTTTCTCATTCTCTACAACGGACCGGCCTGCGGCGCCTCCGCGCCCGACCATCTTCACTTCCAGACGATCCCTTCCGGCTCCATGCCGATCGAGAAAGAAATTCAAACAGCGCGACGCCTTGCGACAAAGCGGCCGGGAGGCGTAGCAGTGCATCAGACGTCGGGCCTGGGAAGATCCGCCCTTATCTTCGAGGGAAATGGTCCTGCCGCGGTCGGCGACGCGCTTCTCGACTTCCTCGAAGCGCTCAGGGGTCTGCTCTCTGCTCAGGGAGAGCCGATGATCAATCTCATCTGTCTCCGGCAAGGTCACGCCTACACGGCGCTTCTCTTTCCACGGGCAAAACACCGTCCTGACGCCTTTTTTCTCGAGGGTGACGAGCGCCTGGCCATCAGCCCCGCCGTCGTCGAAATGGGCGGCGTCCTGGTAACCCCTGTCGAACGCGATTTTGAGCGCCTCGACGGCGAGACAGTGGAAAGGATCTATCGTGAAGTCTCCCTGCCCGAAGAAATAGTCCGCCGGGCAATCGAAGCCATGGAGTAGGGCCACGGTTCGCCCTCATTTAGCCGCCGGGCTCACCCATTTGGCCTGTCCCGTTAAGACTTTTCTGAGTGCTATTGATAAGCCCGGCCGCTTCCTCCAGGCCGCCGTCTCCCGGAGGCGGCTCTCGGATAGGCCGCGTCGTAAGAGTTTTCACCGTGCTATTCTGCTCGGGCGGCTGGAGAGAAGCGTTTTGCGCTGGAAGGGGACATCTCCCGGTAAGGGCCTGACCGGCCCTACGGAGACGAAGACGAGGCACAAGGAGCGGCAGCGCGATTGCCACGAAAAACACCTATGAACCGAGGAAATGCCGGACTACGGGTTACAGGAAGTTCGACGCGCGCTGCCCCGTCGCCTCCTTCAGCATTTATCCTGGCAACCCTCGCTGTGTGAATAACGCATGAGCGCGAAAAGATGATCACAACTGGATCGGCCGCCGCTGTAGGCGGTCGGCAGCGTCCAAGGGTTGTGCGCCCGGCCTACTGACTCAGCTTCAGACTGGCAAGACGGTTCAGGCTCACCCCGGACTCGGCCGCTTCGATCGCCAGTTTCTTGTGAACTTGCGGAGGAACGCGGACCATGAATTTGCCGCTGTAGTGTTTGAGGGCAAGCGGCTCGGGAATGGATTCCCGTTCCTTTTCCATATCAGAAACTACTTCCTGAACGAGCTTGCGAATTCCTCTTAGCGCTGTATCCGGATCCTTGGCCAGCCAGCTCAGGCTGGGGAACTCAGCGCAAAGGCCCACGTGTTCGTTGTCTTCTTCCGACCAGGTAACTCGATAGGTATACCGATCATCTTTGAGCGCCATGAGTCACCTCCAATTTCTCGATTGCCAACAACACCTGCTTAACCTGGTACGCCTTGGTCTTCCCTCGGTGGTTCTGAATATTGACGCGAGCGTCTCCGGGCCACGGCGTTTTGTAAACCCTGTGACTCGTCTTGCTTTGGCGGGCTTCGCCGAAGTAATAATCACATACCAGGCACAAGTCGCTGAACCGAATGTCGCTGGGGTTCAGCTTCATGCGTCCCAGAATGTCGTCTATGATGGCCATTGAAATATAGTATCACTATTGGTATCAATGTCAAGACGTCCAGGGCTTAGGTTTTGACGTTTAGCTGGGGATAAATGGCTCTTAGGAACGTAAATATCATTCGTAAATCATCGTAATCATTGCCAATGAAAACACTTAATATCGCGCCGGTCCACCAAAATATCGCCAGCAGGACGAAGTCGCTGCTTCCGAGGATTCGCTCGCCGCTCTTCAACCGATCTTTCCCAGGGCGCCATCCCTGGTTGCTCCGTATGAAGCCTCCGCCGGTCAGATCTTTCCTATGCCCCCGCGAGACGCCCGACTCCACGAAGGAGCGGTAGAGTCTCCGGGCTGTTGCGGCCTTGACGCTGAAGTGTTTAGGAACATACGCTGAGTCCAGCCACTGCCTCTCTTGCCGTCCCATAATGGCGGAGTAAGCCCGAATAGGGATAAGAGTCGAGGAGATTGAAGTCTTTTAGGAGACGGACGCGAAGGGGATTGGGATGGATGTAGCGGACCAGTTCGAGCAGGTAGGGCTCTTCTTCGCAGAGGATGGATTTGTAGCGGTTCTGAAAGAGATGGCCGGATCGCTTGCGACGTTTGTTGAGAATGTTAGGAAGTTATGGGATGTCCCCCTTGGCTCCCTGGAATTATCGTCCATTTTGTTCTTTCTTTTGGAGTGAGGATAACTTTGATCGTAATTGTATCAAAAAAACATCATCAGCGAAAGTTCATCTCGCCGCGGGCCGTTGGCAACCGAATGAAGATTACAACCCAGGCGCGTCGGCCTTGGGGCGCCCACTGGTTCAGTCGCGTCGCGCCCACGCAGGTCAGGCCCTTGCCGGGGGGATGTTCCCCGGAAGCGCTTAGCGAAACGGAGGCCGCCCGCGAAACAATAGGGTGAAGACGTCTTACTAAAGTTGGAACGTAAAGTTGGAACGGGGACACACCTCCGAAAGCGGAGGAATGTCCCCGTAACCCTTTTGTCAGGAATTTGACAACCGGCGGATCGCCGATTATTTTACCTTGGATGCAATGCAAATAACCTTTCGGTAAGGAGGATGATTAGATATGGCTGCGAAAAAGCAGGTAATCGGCATTGACCTGGGCACGACCTTTTCGGTCGTTTCAGTGATGGAGGGCGGCGAGCCCAAGGTGATTGTGAACGAGGAAGGGAGCAGGACCACCCCGAGCGTCGTGGGATTCACGAAGGACGGCGACGTTCTCGTTGGTCAGGTGGCGAAGCGGCAGGCAATCACGAATCCGGAGAATACGGTTTTTTCTATCAAGCGTTTCATGGGCAAACGGTATATGGAAGTGAGGGACGAAAAAGTCCCCTATAAGGTAGTGGCTGATTCGAACGGCAACGCCCGGGTCGAGGTGCGGGGCAAACAGTACACCCCACAGGAAATATCGGCCTTCATCCTGCAGAAGCTGAAGAAATCGGCCGAGGCCTATCTGGGCGGGACCGTCGACGAGGCGGTCATCACCGTCCCGGCATACTTCAACGACTCGCAACGGCAGGCGACGAAAGACGCGGGGAGGATCGCCGGCCTCAACGTGCTGCGCATTGTGAACGAGCCGACTGCGTCTGCGCTCGCCTATGGCCTCGACAAGGACAAAAACGAGAAGATCGCCGTTTACGATTTCGGCGGCGGCACTTTCGACATCTCGATCCTGGAGGTGGCGGACAACGTGGTCGAGGTGCTCTCCACGAACGGCGATACCCACCTGGGCGGCGACGATGTGGACCAGCGGGTGATGGAGTGGCTCATCGCCGAGTTCAAGAAAGAGCAGGGCATTGACCTGTCGCGCGACAAGATGGCGCTCCAGAGGCTGCGAGAGGCGGCGGAAAAAGCCAAGATAGAGCTTTCCTCCACCATGGAGACGGAGATCAACCTGCCTTTCATTACGGCCGATCAGACGGGGCCGAAACACCTTAACCTGAAGCTCACGCGGTCGAAGTTGGAGCAGATCTGCATGGATCTCTTTCAGAGAACCATGGAGCCGTGCAAGAAGGCCCTCGCGGACGCCAAGCTGTCGATCGACAGAATAGATGAAGTAGTGCTTGTCGGCGGCTCCACCAGGATACCCCTCGTCCAGAAGCTCGTGAAGGAGTTCTTCAACCGGGAGCCCCACAAGGGCGTGAACCCTGACGAGGTGGTTTCCCTCGGGGCGGCGGTGCAGGCGGGCGTGCTGACGGGCGAGGTAAAGGACGTAGTGCTCCTCGATGTGACGCCCCTCTCCCTCGGCATAGAAACCCTGGGCGGCGTGGCGACGAAGATCGTGGAGCGAAACACGACCATTCCCGTGAAGAAGAGCCAGATCTTCTCCACGGCCGACGACAACCAGACGACCGTCGAGATCCACGTGCTCCAGGGCGAGCGCGAAATGGCAAGAGACAACAGGACCCTGGAAAGTTCCACCTCGAGGGATTGCCCGTTGCTCCAAGGGGCGTTCCACAGATCGAGGTTGTCTTCGACATTGACGCCAACGGCATACTCCACGTGTCGGCGAAGGACATGGCGACGGGCAAGGAGCAGAAGATCGCGATCACCGCGTCCACCGGCATGAGCGAGACCGAAATCCAGAAGATGGTGAAAGACGCCGAGATGCACGCCGATGACGACAAGAAGCGCAAGGAGGAGATAGAAGCCAGGAACCGGCTCGACAACCTCGTTTACGGGACGGAAAAGACCCTGAACGAAGGCCGCGGCAAACTCGACCCCGGAATGGTGAAAGCGGTAGGAGACGTTCTGGCGCGGGCTAAAGAGACCCTCAAAACCAACGATGCCGGTCGGATGAGAGACGTCGAGCAGGAGGTGACGAAAGTCTCCCACCAGCTTGCCGAAGCGCTTTACCGAGCGGCCGGCCAGGGGGCGGCCCACGAGACCGGCGGCGCCAACAGCGCGGACGGAAGAGCGCAAGGCGGCTCGAAGGCCGATGAGGACGTTATCGACGTGGACTACGAGGAAAGAGCGTCCGCGTAGCAACCTTGGATTGCCCAAAAAAGAGGGGACGGCGCCGTCCCCTCTCCTTGATCCGTTAGCCTCAACAAAAACATCTTTCTCTCATACAAACCATTCCGCAAAAATAATTCCCGCCCAAGGACTAAGGTGTTGTCCATTTCGGGCGATAACCAGTCAAAAGGATGTTGATGGAAGACGAGAGCAGGACAAATAGTGATCTCCTCGACGAGCTGAAAAGGCTGCGGCGGCGGGTTGACGCCCTCGAACGAGTGGAAAACGAGCTGAAGCAAGCAAAGGCCGCCCTAAAAAGGGGCGAGAACAGATACCGCGAGCTTTTTGAAAAAGCCGGTCAGGCAATCTTCGTGACCTCGAAAGGCAGGGTTGCCTTCTGCAACAACGCCACGCGCACGGTGCTGGGGCTATCGGACGAAGACATCGTCGGTTCGGCCGTCGAGATATTCATTCATCCCGAGGACCGGCAAATGGTCCTGACCAATTACCTGCGGCGCATCAAGGGCGAAGATGCGCCGGGCAGCTATCTCTTGAGGCTCCTTCGGCGCGACGGGGCGGTCCGCTGGGTCGAGCTGCACGTCGTCCTGATAGAATGGGAGGGTGAAGCGGCCACCCTTTCCTTCCTCACCGACATGACGGAGCGCAGGAAAACCGAAGAGGCGCTCAGGCACGCCGAGGAAAACTACCAGTCCATGTTCGACCACGCCGCCGAAGGAATTTTCCAAAGCACGCCCGAAGGCACGTTTATCAGGGTCAACCCGGCGTACGCCCAGATATACGGCTACCGATCGGGCCGGGAATTGATGTCGGAGGTCACGGACATTGGGAGGCAGTTGTACGCCGACCCAAGGGACCGTGAGGAATTTATCGGGATTCTCGGAGAAAAGGGGGTTGTGAAGGGCTTTGAATGCCGGGGTCTCCGGAAGGACGGGAAGAAGATCTGGCTCTCTTCGAATGCCCGCTTGGTCAGCGACGCCAAAGACGAAAGTCTTTACTGCGAGGGGACAATCGGGGATATCACCGCCCGAAAAGAGGCGGAGGATGCGCTTCTCGCGAGCCAGCTCAAGCTGTCGGAGGCCATGGACCTCGCCCGCATCGTTAACTGGGAAGTCGACCTGGAAAAGAAAGAATTCATCTTCAACGACCCCTTCTACGCTTTCTACGGCACGACCGCCGAGAGAGAAGGCGGCTACAGGATGTCCGGGGAGGAGTACTGCACGAGATTCGTGCATCCCGAAGACCGGCTCATGTTCGTCCGGGCCGAGGAGAAACTCCAGGCGTGCACGAGAGCTGAAGGCCGCTACGACGTCGAGCATCGCATTATCCGCGGGGATGGCGAAGTGAGGGATGTTCTGGCGCGCGTGAACGTCAGCAAGAATGCCGCAGGTCTCGTTATCAGGTGCTACGGCGCGAACCAGGACATCACGGAGCGAAAGCGCCGGGAAAACGAACTGCTCTGGGAAACAACTTTCCTTCAGACCCTCCTCGATTCGTCCCAGGAGGGCATCCTCGTTCTGGATCGGCGCAGGCAGAAGCTGATCATGAACCGGAAGATGATCGATATGTGGAAGATCCCCGAGGGGGGTCTGGATGAGGAAGAGATGATCCTCCACCTCATGCGCGCCATGAAGGATCCCGCGGAGTTTTTCGCAGCAACCGGGCGCACCTACGCCGAGGCGGACGAGATGGTCCATTTGGACATCGAGTTGAACGATGGCGCTATTCTCAACGTCTACTCGTCTCCCGTGGTAGGCAAGGACGGTGAGCAGTACGGCAGAATCTGGAACTTCCGGGACATCACCGAACAGAAGCGATACAGGAACATGCTGGAAAACCTTTCCACGACCGACGGCCTGACGGGACTCGCGAACAGGCGCCGCCTCGACGAAGTCCTCGATCGTGAGTGGCAGCGGTGTCTCCGGGATCATGCTCCATTGTCCCTCGTTCTCATGGACATAGATTGCTTTAAGGAGTTCAACGACCATTACGGCCATCTGGCGGGAGACGACTGTCTGCGGGAAGTCGCGAACGTCGTGGCCTCAGCCCTCAAGCGCCCGGGAGACCTGGCGGCGCGTTACGGAGGCGAGGAATTCATATGCGTCCTGCCCGCCACCGAAGCGAGAGGCGCCGAGACGCTTGCCCATCGAATAAGAGAAGGAATAAGGGAGATCGCCATACCCCATGATTTTTCGCCGGCCGCGGACCACGTGACGCTCAGCTATGGAGCAGCCGCATTGATCCCTCACGAAGATCAAACCCCAGCGGATCTGCTTCAACTCGCCGACGATCTTCTCTACACTGCCAAACAAAACGGCCGGAACCAAGTGCAAAGCCGGCAGTGCCGGCGGCTTCGCGCAGTCCAGTAAAGCATAAAAGCAGAAGATGCCGGCTCAGGACCTTAAAACGGGCCGGAGCGGCCATTTGGTCCGGAGCATAACCCAAAAACCCGCACCGAGTTTTAGCCAAGCCGAGATACGCTCAAACCTTGTGGATGGACAAGATGCCGGGGCATCCTTGTTGCGGAATGCGCCTCAAAGAAAATCCGTCATCGACGCTTGACGGCGCCTCTTTCCCTGAGGCGCATTCCTTTTTGTCTCTTCTGCAATTCACACAGTCATGTTGCGCTTTCCAATGCGCCTCTTCCTGCTTGAGCGGTCTCACGGTCCTGCGGACTATTGAAGAAGCAGGATACGACTAGACCTACCAGGCAAACTATGGTTACAGCATAAATAGATGCATGATAATTTCCTGTTAAATGCAGCAAATACGCTCCAACTGCTATGCCCGCTGATCCAAAGACCCCGATTCCCATGGCGGTTCCATAAACCCTGCCCGCAACGGTAACAGGAAAACATTGGGCTACGTACAAAGCCATCTGCGGCACGGCAAAAGACTGCGTAAAGCCCTGAAGAAACAGGCACGTCAACAAAATGCCGCTGCTAGCATAAACGAAGGGGAAGGCAACGCTTGCCGAGAAGATTGCGCAACCCAAAAAACTGATCATGACAATCGGCTTAACGTTATTGTTAAATAAGAACCTGACAAAAAAGCCGCTGAGCAAAGAGCCGATAATGCATCCCATTGAAACCAGCGTCATGCTCTTGCCGGCCATTGCCCCACCGAATCCCAAGCCCATCGGCGCCGGGATAGCCATATAACCGGGAGTCAAGTCATTGAAGGCGTCCATTGCCCATAGGGACATGAAAATAACGGCGATGGTCAGGTAAAAGTAGGGCGATGCCACGGCATTCTTGAAGTCTGCGGAATGATCAGCCTGGCCGCCATGTCCCGCTATCTGAGTCGTTGGTTTAACGAAGTTCGTGATGAAACAACTGGCTAAAGCGATAAAAGGGGCGATACTGCCGATGAGAAATGTTTTTTGCCAGTTCATGCCGGTTAAGCCGTAGAACACTCCGGGTATAATGGCAAAACACAGGAGAATGCCGATTGCTATGCCCGAACCCTGAAAACCGGAATAGATCGCGCGCTCGCTTTTGGGAAACCATCTCAGGGCTATGATGGATACGCAACCCACCACCGGACCTGTAGAAAGCCCCATGATGATACGAAGGGTCATAAGTCCTGCAAAACTATCAAATACCGGGGTCAAAGCATAACACAAAGTGGTGATTAAAGCCCCAACTGTTATAGTCCTCGATACGCCAAACCTGTCGAGAAGGGGTCCGCCTAAAATAGTTCCTACAGCGTTCGCCAAGCTGAACACGCCCATTGCGGCAAAAGACACCCCTGCAACGGATCGCCCCATTGCTTTTGCCATTTCCCCGACAAACGTTGCTGGAAATACTATTGACAATCCAACCGTTATATAGCTAAAGGTAACGGTCCACAACCAAAACCACCTGAATTTGGAATAGCTTTGTGTAGTTTCCATGCTATGACTCCCTCCCTTTTATTGTTTTTCTACCCAAGATGACAAACAATCTGGTCATCTCCCCCGCGGGAAATACTGGTCAACCGTCGCCTGAACATCTACCAGCCATTCTTGCCGTTCCTCCGGGGTGCTTGCAACTACCACCGCGTACGTTTTGCGGAGAAACTGATACGGGTGCGCTAGCCCCTTTTTTGAACTATTTCCAAAAATACTTTCGTTCCAGATTGCACTTAACGGATTGCTTTTGATCTCATGGCCGGGAGGTGTATTGCAGGTGTTGAGGACGAGCACTGTATGTACATTCAGCAGCCCTATGGATGCCCCCTCTCCGTCGGCGACTTCCTTAAATTCATAGGCGACGCCGGGGCGTACGACTCTGTCGACCCAGCCTTTGAGAATAGCCGGCGGCATCTCCCACCAAATAGGGTGTACAATTACGATGCCATCAGCGGCAGCAAGTTCGGAACAGTGCTTTTCTATCTGTTCCGTTAATACTGCTCCCCTGGAAATCTCCTGGCCTTCGAGAATCGGGTCGAATCCCTCCTGATACAAGTCGTGGTAGAGAACCTCATGCCCATTGTTGCGTAGCGTTTGGGCGGTTCTTTCTGCAATTGCATGATTCAGACTGCCTTTTGTCGGGTGTCCTAGAACAACAAATACTTTCAAAATATGCCCCCTTTCATCACGAACATAAACTACAATTTTAAGGCAGCCTTATCCTCCGCAAGAAGGCTTGCAATGAATTCTTGCAAACGCCTTTCGCCCTTCGGGGTAACTGAAATGTTCCCATTTTGCATCTCTACGTAATTCATTAGTTCAAGCTCTTCAACCAGTGGTATGAGCATTTCTTTGACCAGGGGAGGATATATGCCGAGTTTTTCCTCTTCGGTAAACTCATCCACAACCTTTTCCACGGGAATCCCCTGCTTCGGAAGCACCCTGGCCATAATTGTCATTTGTCTGCGGAAATAAGGAACATCGATGCCTTTGTCGGAAAGATCTATTGTGTCAAGCTTCAGCATGCAAGTTGTTCTTGTATCCGGACACTTAACGACAATATCACGCAGTACCGTTCTTTCGGGATGGGGAGGCCAGGTGAAGGAATTGGGGGGCTGTAAACCGGCCATGCTAAATCGGTCTTCTTGAACGGTTTCGAGTATGGGAGAGTAGCCCAGCCCATCGAATTTTGTCTTTTCAGGATCCTCAACGCTCGCCGGTGCATACCAGATAGGATAATAGTATTCCGGTTCAACGTACCTCGGGCCCATAATATGCATTCGCTGGACC
The DNA here is from genome assembly GCA_963816715.1 of uncultured delta proteobacterium. Taxonomy (GTDB): domain Bacteria; phylum Desulfobacterota; class Syntrophorhabdia; order Syntrophorhabdales; family WCHB1-27; genus BOG-1155. Next base: position 583,827 of record CAWFMJ010000026.1, on the reverse strand, counting down.
CTCTCGGCAAGCGCCGGCCAAAACTCGGGACACACCCGGCCAATACACCTTTCGCCATCAAAAATAATCTCATCGCCTCTCTTGTACTTGAAGTGACATGGGTATTTTGACTCATCACCAGCGAAACCAATAACGGTAGCCTTAACGGTGAAGCCCATAATTACTCCTCCCTACTTAGATTTGCTTAAGTATGGACTAGCTTGGTGTACTGTTTGGCCGTTGATGTTTTGACTAAGGTAGGACTATCCCCTTCCTAAAAAAGGAAGATGCAGACGCTCTCGTCTGGCTATTTCAACATGCTTTGAACCCCGCCCACACCGGAACCCCGGTGTATGTCTTTGCCTCCTCCTCGCCTCTGAGCACCCTCAGCGCTCCGGCTGCCAAAGCCCCCATTTCGAACTCACCGGCGTAGACCTTGACCGGAGCGATGAATTCGACCATTGCTTGAACGCTTTCCACGAGGTAGGCGTCGCGCGCGATGGCGCCCGTGAGGAGGATGGCGTCCACCTGTCCTTTCAATACGGCAGCGTAGGCGCCGATGTATTTGCCGATCTGATAGATCATCGCATCGTAGATGAGTTTTGCGTAGGAATCGCCTTCCTCGATTCGCTTGATCACTTCAGTGACTTCCGAGGTGGCGAGGTGATCGACGAGGCCGCCGGTCTTCGTGACCCGGTCGTACATCTGCTTTTCGCTGTACGTGCCCGAATAACACATCTTCACTATCGCGGCAGCCGGTATCGCCCCTGCTCGCGTCGGCGCCATAGGGCCGTCGCCGTTGATGTTGTCGGTCGAATCGACCATGCGTCCTTTCTTGTGGGCGGTTACCGACACGCCTCCGCCGATGTGGGAGATGACGAGGTTGAGGTCCTCGTAGCGCGCGCCGATTTCCCCCGCGTACCGTATGGCCACTTCCTTCTGATTCAGAGGGTGTCCCCTGCTTTCGCGGGCAATGCAGGCGAGGCCGGTGACGCGCGCTAGAACGTCGAACTCATCGACGTCCGGTGGATTGACCACGAAGGCCTTTCCGCCGTATGTATCAGTGAAATTTCGTGCCAACTGGCTCCCGAGCGTGGCCGGGTGTTTCACGGTGAAGCCTATTCGTGCGTGATGCAACAGGGCTTCATTGATTGAGTATGTGCCCCCCTCGCAGCCGACGAGACCGCCGCCCCTTCCTACGAAGGCGTCGGTCCCTTCGAGGGAGATGCCGTTCTTTGCCAGTTCTGCCAGGATGGTTTTCTTGCGATAGGGAAACTGGTCGGCGATTTCACAGAACTCCTTCAGCTTGCCCGCGTCGTGAGAGACGCTCGCGGAAAACACTTCCTTCTCGTCCTCGAAAAGCGCTATCTTCGTCGACGTGGAGCCGGGGTTTATGGCAAAAATGCGCCAGTTTTTCATAAAATCACCTCAGAGTTCGAACATCCCGCACACAAAAGGGACAGAATCAAGGCATTTTTCCCGATGCCGCCTTTTTATCCGCTGCCAAAAGAAGAGCGCGAGGATTAACCTTCTGGGGCATTTTGCGGGCGAACTCGATCTCCTCACCGGTAGACATAGTCGCCTGCCGCGTACTTTGGCGGAATTACCGGTATCTGGAGATAGGAGTCGTATTTGCCGCCCGAGTGGATAATATGTTTGCCCTTGTTGTTGGTATCCCAGAAGAAGGGCTCGAACCAACCTTCCCGGATGTAGTGGCCGGAGACGAGGACGCGCAATTGCTGTCCCTTGTGCCATATTCTGCTGTGCGGCCAGATCTCGATGTCCGCCGGCACGATCTCGCCGGGCTTCAACTTCTCTTCTTTCCTGTGGGCCTGCACCGGCTGAAAACGGGTGGAGAGCTTCGGGTCCAGTTCCCGGTGGGATACCCTCATCTTCCCCCATGCCCCCGGATGGGGCTCGTTCAGTATGGTCACCGGAAGCCAATTGCCCGCTTCGTCCAGTTTCTGGATGGCGATGAACAGGTCCATGTCGTCGTTGCCCTCGGCCTCGACCCAGAGGCGCAGGCTCATGTAGCCGGTAATTTCCGTGTCTTCCGTGAATTTGACGTCGAAGGTCGTGAATCCTGTCTCGGCGTCGTAGCTTACGTTCGACTCCTCGCTCACGGGCTCGAAAGAAAGGGCGTTCCTTCCGGCATCGACGTAGAGCTTCTCGTATCTGGTCCTCGCCAGCGGGAATTCCTTTTCCGGCCGGTTTGTCTGAAAATCGTATTCGTAGGCGTCCATGACTTCCAGCCGCACCCTGGCGGTGAGCTCCCAGCCGTTGCGGACGTCTTTCAGGTAGCGGTTGAAGAACTTCCTGAGATCCTCCAACCCGGCATTGCTATACGTATCGGGCCATTCGAATTCCCGGTGCGTCCGGAGCCACTTCTTTTGGGTGCGTATCTTCCTGAACCCTTCCATCGATCCCCGAAGGTGAAAGTGGTTCCAGCAGACCGTCGTGTAGGTCGGTATCCTGATATTGGCCCACTTCGGGATCTTGTCTTCCCAGTATTCGTTCATGAAAGGGTATTGTCTGGCCATTTCCACGTTGTCGTCCACGCAGCCCTGGCCGGTGAGGGAGCCCACAATGAAGTCGCTGAAACCCAGGGCGGGAATGCCTCCTTCGTAGAGGGATTCCCGGTAGAGGTCTCCCGTGCCTTCCCAGGGGGCGATGCAGGCGAGATGGGGCGGCTGTTCGGCGGCGATGCGCCACTGGGTCATGGCAACGCCCGAATTGCCGCTCATGCCGACTTTCCCGTTGCTCCAGTATTGCGTGGCGAGCCATTCGATAAAGTCATAGCCGTCGCGGCCGTCCTGAGTGCCGAACATGTTGATGTCGCCCTGCGAGTGACCTACCCCGCGCGGGTCGACGTTGGCAACCGCGTAGCCATGGCGGCACCAGTAGGCCGGGTCGGGCGATTCGAATTTCGTCATGGCCGAAACCGTTCCCGGCGGCACGCCCATGATCTGCCATTCGTCAAACCCGTCGCCCGGACGCTTGCCGAAATAGCTCCAGGAAATGATGGCAGGGAGATCGACCTTTCCCACGGGCCGGTAGATATCGGTATAAATGACCGTGCCGTCGCGGAGCGTCACGGCGACGTCCTGCTCGCAAATGATGCCGGGCTCGGGCTCATACGTCCGCTGATTGAAAGGGGGGCAAAAGCCGTGACCCATTCGCGCCATCGGGTCTGCCGGCATTTCATCGCTGCCCATCTTTTTTGTTTCTGGCGGAGGCCGCCGTGCTTCCCTATAGATAGTCTCTATCTCCACGCCGCCAAAGAATTCTTTCTTTCTTATTTTGTCAGCCATAGCATCTCCAATTCTCCTTTACCCTTTCGTCCTTTTTCTGGCTTCACGTCGCGTTTTGTTCTCACCCGCCGTCGGCGGCTTCACAAGCCCATATACATCGCCTGTTGACTCCGTACTCATGAACGGCCTCGGTTAACGCCTGGACATTCTCCTCCCTCGACTCATCGGGAAGTCCCATTGTACCGTCGATGATCAGACCGCCGTTGTCGCCAAAGGTGTCGATCAGTTGTTTGACGTCGTCTTCCACCTGTTGGGGGGTCCCGGCTACCATCAATGAAGCCGGAACGTTGCCCCAAAAACACATGACGTCGCCAAGGAGTTTCTTCGCCTTCTTCCGGTCGACGCGGTCGAAATGACCTACCACTTTGCCTGGAGGGAGTTCAGCAAGATACTCCAGCCTCGGCGTGTAGTCCCCCTCAAATAGTGGAATAGGCGTCAGACCTGCTTCGATGAGCCCCATCATCAGGGTTTTGAAGCTGGGCCAGTAGAACTTGGCGAATTGCTTGTCCGACATGAAACCCGCGGCGCCGCGGTGCATAGGCACAAAGACGCCCTTGTTATGAACCTGTTCGGCCCACATGACGGCTGCGCCAATATTGAGGGGCGTGAAAAAGTCTATGGCGGCGAGGAGCTTGTCCGGTTTCTGGTACATGTCGAGAGAGCTGCCTTTGAGCCCCCTTAGGGTATCCGAGACCCAGTCGAAGGAGGGGAAAGTGCAGGGCCCCCACGGAATGGGAAAGCCGAGGTCCGTCATCTCAATGGCATAAGAGATCGCATGCCCCTGGTTCTTTTGCACCTCGTCGGCCAATTGCAGCAGTTTCTTGAGCAGCTCACGCAACGGAGGTTGTGAGAGCATTCCCCCAAGGAATGCAGGCAGCACGTAGGCGTTCGACAGAGAAACGAGGGGCGGCGTCATCCGGACCATTTCTGCAACGGGCGCGAGGGTTGTCGAGATGCGAGGCCAGAGCTTCGTAAGTGCAAAGATGTTCGCATCGGCAAGCATTTCGTCGTACTCGCCCTGAGTCATGTATTCCTGTTCGTTCCACTGGAAAGGCTGGTCGTCGGCGAGCGCTCCACCGGGCCACTTAATTTGTGTTATGCCCAGGGCATCGAGCGGACCAGCGGGCAAAACCGAACCGGGCGAGGGGGCAGCATCCCAACCATGTTTGATCGTGACCTCCTTCCATGCCTCGAACATTCTTCCCTGCTCGTACATGGCATCCTTGTTAGAGATCCCCTTGATTCGCGTCGGATAGTAGTGGACCACCAGCGGTGCGACGGGGACCCTGTCGGGCTTTCTCAGGTGCATGGCATCGTCCATGCGTTTCGCACGAGCGAGGAACCCAGGGGTAGGCCGGAAAGTGCGCGATTCCGACGGTTGTTTCTCGGTCATGACTGCCTCCTTCAATTCTATCGAAACGAGAGCATCGCGCATTGGCTACAGAAACTCGGGCGCTCCTTTGAGAATCTTCGCACATTCGTCGACAAGTTCATCCACGATCTCTTTCGCGCTTTGCCTTTTCCTGAGCATCCCGACGATCTGCCCCACGGTCACGCAACCTTCGTCGGTGTCGCCGTCAACGGCCGCTTTGCGCAGAGAATCAGTCGCCATCGCCTGTATTCGCTGCGCGGCCTCTTCGATGCTGCACTCCTTTTCGATCTTCAGGAGCCTTTCCGACAGACGGTTTGGCAACTGCCGAACGGCGTCCCCGCAGACAACGCCGGTCAGCACGGTATTTCCCTCTTTCGCATTGAGGATGGCTTGCTTGTAATTTTCATGCACCGGGCATTCGTGGGCCAGCAGGAACCTGCTGCCCACTTCCACTGCCTTTGCCCCGAGCACGAAAGAGGCGGCTACGCTCCGCCCGCCTGCGATCCCACTCGAATTGATGACGGGCACGGAGACGGCGTCCACCACCTCGGGAAGGAGAGAAAAGGCGCCGGTAAAACCGAAGATATGACCGCCGCCGTCCGCGCCCTTGACGGAAATAAAGTCGACGCCTGCACGCTCGTATTCAACGGCTTCTTCAACCGTAGAGACTTTGCCGATGACCGCAATGCCGGCGTCCCGAAGTCTCATCACGTGGCCTTGCAGTTTTGTGAAGAGGTGGGGAAGCGACCCTATCTCGACAACGGGAACGCGCTCTTCGATGACCGTGTCGCACACGGCGTCCACGTGGGGTACGAAGGTGTAGACGTTAAAGCCAAAAGGCCGGCCGGTCAGTTCCTTTGTCTTTTTGATCTCCGACCTCGCCACCTCGACAGGGGCAAAACCGAGCCCCAGAATGCCGAGCCCACCCGCGTTCGAGACCGCCGCCGCCAGCCCGCTGTCTGCCGCCCAGGCCATCGGACCTTGCAGGATAGGATAAGTGATGCCCAGCCTCTCGCATACGACGTTGCCCATTAGGTACCTCCGTGCGTCAAATCGCTCCCTTGTTCCTATCGGTCTATGCGTCCTGCCTTGCGTCTGTCGCCCGTTCTTCTCGTCGGTATGAACTTCACCTTATCCCGGAGAATTTCCCCATCAAGGACTACCCTTTCAGGCCCGCAATAGACGACGCCGCGCCGATCTCTGACAAATCCTAAGAGGGTGAGGTTGATTCGCCGGGCAAGTTCCACTGCGAGCGAGGTGGCCGCAGAAATGCCGAGCAGCACCTGCGCTTTGCTGCGGCCCGTCTTTTGCGCCATCTCGAAGCTCACCCTCGAAGTGAGCGCAACCACCATTTCGTGCCCGATGGTTCGTTGAAGGATGAGTTCGCCCAGGCATTTGTCCAAGGCATTGTGACGCCCTACGTCCTCGGAGAATGCCATGAGATTTCCCTTGCGGTCGAAGATCCCGGCCCCATGGGTTCCGCCCGTTTCCAGGAAGACGCGCTGCTGTTGCTCGACCAGTTGCAGCATTCCGGCCAGTTGCGAAGGAGGCGCTGCAAAAGAAGACTCCCGCACCGGAAGGCGCGTGCAGGCAAGATCTGCCATCTCCGTCCCGCAAATGCCGCAGCTCGAATAGGCCGTAGTGCTTCTTTTCCTCATGGGGGCGCCTTTTGCCGCTTTCCGCTTCTGGTCCAGGGCAATCTCCACCCGGTTTCCACCGCTGGCCTCGCAATAGCTTGCGACGAGTACGTCGTCGAGGGTGTCGATAATCCCCTCACTGAAGCAGTAGCCCAGCGCCAGCGCCACTTCCTCGCCGGGCAGCCGCATCGTCACATAGCACGGCGCTCCATCTACATAGATTTCCAGAGGTTCCTCGACGGCCATCTCGTCATCGGCGCAATTGGCGCCCGTCTCGCTGTAGATGATCGTTTCGCCTGCTGACTTCTGTTGGGTCAACGCAATCACTCCCTTTTCGGATACTTCTACCGCTTTGACTCGACGTTCAGCTCTTTCACTGCGTCTTCGTCACCTTCACCTTGACCAGCGGGTCGAGGGTGGCGCAGATGGGGTCCAGGTCGCCGAACCGCAGCTCAATGAGAGAGTTGAAATTGACCCCCTTGCCCCGCGCTATGGGCTGCCCCTTGGCCCAATGGCCTGCCACGCCCATGATGGTGAGCGTCTCCGGGTGTTGCCCTTTCCGGACCTGCAACACTCCTTTCACTTTGAGGCCCCTCCACGATTCGACTTCCACGCGGTCTCCCGCCTTGAGCCCCTTGCGCGCCGCCGTCTCGGCATTCATGTTGATGAAATAAGTAAAGGGGTTCATGGCGCTTGCCTCGTCGATCCAGGGCTGTTCGGCCGTGTTCGTGTTCACGTGCATGGCGTCGCCCCAGGAAAAGGCGTAGAGATCGAACTGCCGGTCGGCCTGGTGCGCGGGGACCGGATACCACCGGGGCACGGGCGAGAAGTACTGCCAGGCAATGGCGCCGTCGAGGCCCGCCTCTCTCGTGATTTTCTCCGTTTTTTCTTTCACGTCGATGAGGAACTCCCAATAGACTTGCGACCGAACCTGCTTGAAGCACCGCCAGTAGACTTCTTCCACCTTTTTCGGCCACGAGATGAAGCCGTTCTTCTTGAACCACTCCCAGTTGTATTCGGCGCCGAAATGCTGGATAACCGCCTTGTCGCACAACTCCTCCCAGACGATCTTGTCCGTGGGCTTTAGTTTGCGGCTGTCGTCCAACCCCAACATCATGTTGTAGTACATGTTGATCTTGGGTCCCAGTCCCATTCGGTAGAAGAGATCGATGATGATCTCCGGCGTGTCTCTCCTGTTGTATTGCGGCGGCACAACTGCCTGGGTTATATGAAAACACCAGGGATGATCGAGGCCCGGAGGCTGGTTGTGGTAAGGATGCTGAATGCCCGACCAATCGGAACTTTCGAGCGGCGAGGCGGCGGGAAGCACGATGTCCGCAAACCCTTCATTGAACTCATTGGGAAAGAGATCGATGTCCACGATAAAGGGAACCCGCTTATAGAACTTCGCCCTGTCCTCGGGGTTGGCGCCGTTCATCGCCGCGTTCGAGGCGTAGTTGATGACGACGTCGTATTCCGTCGATATGCCGAACTTCTTCCAGACCTCGTCCCTGTCCGCGGCCGATATTATGGGCGTGTCGAGGGCGCACACGAAGAGGTCCGAAAGGTCGGCGTGATGCGGTTTTCTCGGCTCTTTGAGCGGCCACGGCCCTCCTTCGGGGAAGATCCATTTCCCTGCCGTTCGAACGAAGCCGTCCGGACAGGCTTCCACCGCGAGATAGGGCCGTCCCGTGTCGCTCTTTCCGTGGCACTCGACGCTCACCGTGGCCGCTCCTCCGGGCACGTTGACGGCGCCGACGACATGCTGGAGCATATCGATGGCCCACAGGGCGTGCATGCCGTTCTGATGGGTGCCCGCGGCGCGGATGTGCATGACCGAAACGGGCCGGTAGGGGAGCTGTTTTCCGTCGATGACGATCGTCGATCCGACCCGTGCGGCTTCGGCATACTCGCGGGCGAGGCGGCGAATCGTTGCGGCCGGGACTCCGCTCGCTTCGGCGGCCTTCTCCGGCGTCATCTCCTTGAAGCTTTCCTTCAATGCTTGCCAGCAGGGACGACAGGCGATGTCTTGTACGTTGTAGGCGCCGTCCAGGGCGAAGTCGCCAATCGTGGGATCGTCGAACACTTTGGCTTCTGACGCCGATGCGTCCCAGACCATCGGCTTGTTCGTCTCTTTGTCCCGCACGTACCGACCGTCAGGTCCGACCAGGTAAGAGGCGTTCGTCTTCTGCTTGAGGTAGTCGGCATCGTATATGCCGAGTTCGTTAACGATCACGTGAAGCATCGCTATCGCGACGGCCCCGTCCGTGGCCGGGAGCAGGGGAACCCACTCGTCGGCATGACTCGCCGCGTTGTTGCAGACGGGGTCGAAGACAACGAGCTTCATTCCCCGGTTGTGGGCCTCCGCCATCAACTGGTTGGCGTACTGCTGGAAGCCGCCGAAGCCGAAATTGGTGCCGAAGACCATCAGGTAGTTGCAGTATTTCAGATCGGGCATAACGACGAAAGCGCCGTAATTGAGGGCGCTGTTGAAGTGGCCGGCGTTGCCGCAGTGCGCCCCGGCGGTGTTCATATGGGTAGGCACGCCTTTCTCGTTGCCGAGGCAGACCATCATGGGGGCGAGGAAGAGGGGAGGAATCTGGTTGCCGCCGACGATGCCGTGCTGCACCACGACCCGCGCCGGGTCTTTTTCTATGGCTGCCTTCGTCTTGGCGGCTATCTCATCGAGGGCCTCGTCCCATGACAGCTCTTTCCATTTCGGGTCGACGCCGATCCCTTTTTTCCGGATTCGTCCTTCTGAGAGGGGTCTTGAGGCGGTTCGGGTCGTAGAGCACCTGCAGCCCGGAAAGCCCCTTGGAGCACAGGCCGCCGCGGGAACCGACAGACGAGTCGGGATTGCCTTCCAGCTTCACGACGACGCCGTTCACCCGGTGAGCGCGCATGGCGCATTCGGACTGGCACCTCCGACATTGCGTATTGATCCAGACATCCTCGCGGATGTCTGTCTTTTTCATGTCCCGTGCATTATGGTTCATGGTTGCCTCCGAACCTAAATTCTCAGAATCAATAACGGCGCCGACAAAACGCGCTCATTTCGAAGGAGGGCCGGACAGATTCGTTGCATCGACGAATTCAATCCACAGCCCGTGCGTTTCTTCGGGTTTGAGGAAAGCCAGCCTGACCGGGCCTCTCGTTTCCTGTGCCGCGATCTCCTCCACCGTAAACCCTTTCTCCCTCCATGCCTTCACTTCCGCGTCATAATCGTCGGGAACAAAGGAAAGATGGAAAATTCCCTCGCCCCGTTCTTTCAGGCACCGCGCGGCATAGTCTCCCGGCATCGTGCCCGGCTGTATCAACTCAACCTCGGTATCGGCGAAGGGGTAGAATACCATCTGCGATCCAAACTCGGGATGGTTCATGATCAGCTTCGGGGTCAAACCGAGCTTCTCCTCGTAGAACTTCCTTGCTTCGTCCAGATTCTTAACCACGTGGCCGACATGATCCAGTTTTAACGACATTGGTCGCCTCCGTTCTTTTGCAGTCTTTGGTTCAATGCATTGGCGCTATATCAGGGGGCGATAGACGCCCGCCCTGAACACGCAATAGGTGAACGACAACGCGCCGATGATCTCGCAGGCCAGAAACGCCAGGGCCGATGAGATGCCGAATTCGATCCCCGAGAAGAGGAGGAGAAAGGGAACGCCTATGCCGACCGCAATGGCGCCGACCCAGAACAGGACGCTGCCCACGACTTGTTTCATCGACGTGCGCGACGCATCCCCTGCGTAAAGCGCATTCCAGAGGTAGAAGGCGGTAAGGACAAGCGCGACGATGAGGACTATCCGGCTTGCCGTCAGTGCGGCCGCAACGGTCCCCAATACGACCACCGAGAGGAGGGCGAGGCCGGCCAGCAGGCCCCAGGCTATCAAGGTGGGCGGCAGAAGGGACGAGTTCCAGAAGGGGATGCCCGCGATGTAGTTGATGGTGAAGCCTTCGTAGATCATAACGGCAATGACGGCGAGAGCGGTCAGAACCTTGAATGCGATTTCCGCGGAAGAGCCGGGGGCCGCATAGGAGAGGACAATCTGAACGGCGCCGAAGAGGGCGGCAAAAGCGGTGAAGACGGTTCCCCGGGCGATCCAGGAGGTGCGCACCCTGAGAACCATGCGCCAGAGCCGAAGAGGCTTCTTTGCATGACCCACGTGGAGCGCTCCCTTCAGCAGCGCGATGATGCACCAGCTTACAACCATTCCCGCGAAGCTGTTGAAATAGAGGGAGGCCAGATAAGCGCCGCTGCCGAAAAGGCCCGTCACAAACGAGAGCCAGACAACGGCCCCGCCGCCGGCGATCCAATCCGTCTGCGGCGTATACGCGATCATCCAGTCATATGGTTTCATGCCGTCTCCCTGTCATTCTACGTAATATACCGAAGGTTCCGTGCCTAGCTCCGGTCGAAGCGGATGCCCGTTTCGCTCCCTCACGAGCATCGAGACATTGCTCTCGGGGTCGTCGAAGTCGCCGAAGTGGCGCGCTTTTACCATGCAGGTGATGACGCAGGCAGGCGTGGCCTCCCGGTCTACTCCCGGCTTCAGCCCTCGTTTGGTCCCCGCATCGATCCGTTCCTTGCAGAAGGTGCATTTGACGACTGTCCCGGCTTGCAGGGGATAAATCTCCTTTCCGATTGTTTCCATTTCAGTCAGTCCTTGTCCGGGGAAGTACTCCTTCTTGCTGTTTCCGTAGTAGGTGCGCTGCTGATAGGGACAGGCGAGCACGCAGTACTGGCACCCAACGCAGGCATCGGCGTCGATAGTCACGATGCCGTCCTCTCGCCGGGAGGAAGCTCCGGTGGGACAGACGTCCACGCAGACGGCCTTTTTGCAGTGATTGCAGAGCACGGGGCAGGTTGCCTTCCTCACGCGGGGATATTCTCCTGTTTCCGTGACCAACAGCCTGTTCCAGAACATTCCGGGGGGCAGGAAGTGCTCTTGCTTGCACGCGATCATGCAGGCGTAACAACTGACGCATTTCTTCAGGTCGATGACCATCCCGTATCTCATATCCGGCTCCTGATAGATGATAAATCTGGAAGGAGGACACTCCTCTCGGCAAAGCGGTTGGAGGGACACCCCTCCGAAAGCGGAGCCGCGAGAGGAGTGTCCCTCCTCCAATCTTGATGGCGTGTCCCCCCAACCGTTCTCAAACGGCTACATCCCAATAATCCATTCGGTCGTCCTTCAATACCGCGGCCCCTGCTGCGAGGGCCTCCCGCGTTGCCTTTGCAAACAAACCTTTTCTGCTGACCCATGGGGAGCCTGCCCTCTTCAACGCGACCATCGTCTCCGCCAATTTGAGGGCCGCGGCCATGACGTCCATCACCGGTACCCCGTCGATCTCCGTTACGCCGCCGGGATACTCTGCCTCGGCGCCGGGCGCCAGGCGCAGTGCGGGAGAGAGGAAGCCGCATCCGGGAATGAGGATCTCGGCACCGTTGGCAATAAGGGTACGGCCTGCCTTCTTGAAGGCTTCGATGGCGTGACGGGCATCGATCAGCGCCAGGGGCTGCTCATCCGTGGGCTCAGGGTTCGGCTTGCAACCCGCAAATCGATGCGTGAGGCCGTATTTTTCGATAACGCGTTCCTGCTCGAAAATGACATAGGGGGATATGGCCACTATCCCGAACTTGTGGCCCATCATCGAGGCGAGGAGCACCGACGACTCGCCGAGGCTAACGACGGGGATGTTGACGGCCTGACGTATCTGATAGAGGAGGGGGTCGCCGAAGCAGGCGATGAGGACGGCGTCGAAGCCTTCCTCCTCTGCCCGCATCGCCGCATGCAACACCGATTGCGCACCCAGAGCATCGAGGAAACTGAACGAAAAGCCGTTGAGACCCGCAACGCCCCACTTGGGAAAACGCGCCACGATCTCCGTGTCCTTCTGCTTGACGAGATTGAGATTCTTGCGCCACGCCGGGACGAGGACGTCTTTGACAAAACGCCGGTTCTTTCTCTTGTCTTCCGCCACTGTCACGCTTGCCAGCATTATTCTCACGAGTTCGTCCATCCGAGTTTACTGATCCGGACGATGTCCGAAGTAGTTTTGGCGTTTTGTTCTGTCTCTTTTACCTTTCTCGCACCAACCTGGCGCGCTAATCAGGACTGCTCTGCAGCCCCGACCGCGCCTGGTTTCGTTTCCGGCTCGGCAGAATGAGCCCGCGTATCGATTCAGCGGACTGCGCGAGTCCACGGGGCAGAAAAAGAATGACTACGATGAAAAAGACGCCGGTCACGATGAAGTGCATCTTTCCGAGCGTCTGGCTGAAAACTTCCTGAAGAATGACAAAAACAACCGTGCCCAGGATTGGCCCTGTAATCGTCCCAATACCGCCGATGCAGGCCGCCACCAGGGGACCGAACGTCCAATCCGGCACGAATTGGAAGCTTGGCGTGATAACACCGCGGAAGAGCGTGAACACGCCGCCTGCAAGACCGGCGAGGAAGGAGCTGACGATGAAGACGATAACTTTGTGCCTGGCAGGGCTCACGCCGGTCGACATCGCCGCGTCCTCGTCGTCGCGGATCGCTTTGAGCGCCATTCCCATTCTGGAGTTGGTCATAACACGTACCAGCAACACGGTCAGCACGGCAAGAACCAAGGCCATATAGTAGTTGTCCAGGAGAGAGAAACGCTCGAAGTGTTTGGCAGGCACGTAGAGCGAAGTGGGCCAGACATTGCTCACCGTCATCCTCAAAGCTTCTGCGAGCGCGAGGGTCCCAATGCTGAAATAGACGCCCTTGAGCCGCATCGTGGGGATGCCGATGACGCACGCCAATACAATTGATATCAGCCCCGCGGCGAAGAGCGACAGGAAGGGATCGATGCCCGCAGCGTAGAACAGGCTGCAGGCAAGGGCGCCGCTTCCGAAGTAGGCGGCAAGTCCCAGATTGAATTGCCCCGTATACCCGCCCACCAGATTCCAGCTTTGGGAAAGAACGATATAGATGAAAAAGGTGAAGAGGAGCGACAGGATGTAGCGGCCCACGTCCATCGAGAGCGGCGCGAGGACCAGGACGAGAACTGCGAGTCCTCCCGCGATTAATCCCGCAACACGCTGTCTGCCCGCTTGTTTATTGCTCATCGTGTGAATAACCCCCGTGGCCGAATTATCATGATCAGGACAAAGAAGACAAGGCCGACTACGGCGCGGTACTGACCGCCGAGCAAAAAAACCCCCACTTGCTCGAGGAGTCCCAGCACAAGCCCCGCAAGGAAAACGTCCCTGATGTTTCCGAGTCCGGCGAGGACCAACACTATCATCGCGACAAGCATCCATTCGAGACCGCTATGGGGGCTGATGCTGTACATGAGGGCCACTGCCGTTCCCGCCGCCCCGGCAAGGGCGATGCTGATGCCGCAAGCGATCATGTAGGTCCTATTAATGTCGATGCCGAGAAGACTGGCTGCTTCCCAATCCTGGGCCGTTGCCTTGATCGACTGGCCCACATAGGTGCGGCTGATGAACAGGTGGAGCGCGCCGACCAAGATGATGGTGACGCCTATCACGCCCAGGCTCGAAATGGGAACCCTAACACCTTGGAATTGCAGGACATCTCCGGAATAGGGCGCGGTTATAGTCCTTACATCCGTGGTCCAGACAAAGGACGCCAGATTGTCTATCACGAGAATGAGGCCAAAGGTGATAAGCATGGAGTTCCCGAGACGCTGCTCTTCGGCAAATCTCCTGAGCGGGGAGAACACCACTGCGTACACGAGGAGTCCAAGGGCGAACATGAGGACGAGGACCACCGGTATGGACGCAAAAGGGTCGACGTGCCAGAGAGTGAAAAGCCAGAAGGAAATATATCCGCCTATAACGATGAAGGAGCCGTGAGCAATGTTCATGTATCTCATTACGCCGAACAGGAGCGATAGACCCACCGCGACCAGTCCGTAGAAGATGCCGATGAGCACGCCATAGGTAATTATCTGAGCTATCATACCCCAACCTCACCGGCGCTGGTCGGCAACAACGCCAAAATAAGCGTCCCTGATCTCTTTGCTCGAAAGGAGGTCTGCGGCTTTCCCCTCCGCCGCGATCGACCCGCTTTCGATCACGTAACACCTGTCGGCGAGCTCGAGGGCCATGCGAACATTCTGTTCCACGAGCAGCACCGTCACGCCCGTCGATTGATGGATTTCCTTGATTGCCCTGAACATGTTCTTCACCATCAGGGGGGCCAGACCGAAGGAAATCTCATCGAGGAGGAGGAACTCTGGTTCGCTCATAAGCGCCCTGCCCACGAGCACCATCTGTTGCTCACCGCCGGACAAGGTCCCCGCCTTCTGGTTGCTCCGTTGTTGCAGCACCGGAAACAACTGGTGCACCCAAGCGAGGTTCGCGTCTCCGCGCTTCCGGGCACGGCCGAGAAAAGCGCCCATCCGCAGGTTCTCGAGGACTGTCATGTCTCGAAAAACACGTTTCTCTTCAGGGACCATGGAGACGCCCATTTCCACGATCCGGTGGATTGCCTGGCCGGTCAGGCTCTGCCCCTTGAAACGGATGTCCCCTTTTCTCGGCCTCAGGAATCCGCAGATAGCCCTCAACGTGGTACTCTTGCCCGAACCATTTGAGCCGACGAGGGTTACGATTTCGCCCTTCTTTACGTTGAGCGAAACGCCGTCGAGCGCCTTCAGGTCGCCGTGATAAACGTCTATGTTATCGATCTCAAGCATCGTCATGTTCCATCCGAGAAAGCTTGCTTTCGCGGCCTGAATGCACGGCGATTCAGACTGCGTTTCAAAACCCGCGCCTCACTATTCAGCATCGTCGTCCTCACCCAAATAAGCCTCAATTACCTGTCGATTGCAGACGATCTCTTTCGGCGTCCCTTCCGCAATCTTCTTCCCCGCGTTCAAAACCATCACGTGGTCCGATATGCCGAGCAAAGCCTTCATGATATGCTCGACCAGCATGATCGTCATGCCGGCGTTCTTCAGGTCTTGGAGGAGCGCCATTGCGTCTTCTATTTCCCGCAGGTTGAGCCCGGCCATCATCTCATCGAAAAAGAGCATTTTCGGCTTTGTGGCCAGCGCTCGCGCGACTTCCAACCTCCGCAGATCGACCATGCCGAGGGCGCGAGCAGGAGCTTCACGTTTATTCTCAAGACCGGCGAGGACGAGAAATTCCTCGGCCTCCGCCCTCGCCGCCTTGAGTGTTCGGACAGGCTCATTCCCGTAAAGCCTGCCCATCATGATGTTCTCCGTCACGGTCATACTGCCGAAAGGTTTATTCAGTTGGAAGGTCCTTGCGATGCCTACCCTGCATATCTGTTCGGCCCGGAGCCCGGTAACGTCCTTGCCATCGAATCTCACCGTCCCCGCGTTCGGTTTCAAAAATCCTGTAATCAGGTTGAAGAGAGTCGTCTTCCCGGATCCGTTCGGGCCGATGAGGCCGGTTATCTTGCCTTTCGCTGCAGAGCAACTGACCTCATTGACTGCCGTCAGCCCCCCGAAGGATTTGGTGACCTTCTCAACTTCCAGTATGGCCATAGGTCTGCGTTACCTCTGTTTCCAAGTCGGCGCGGGGTAAACGGGGTTCGTCTCTTTGACGCTTTCGGGCCAGACGAGCACCTCGACGCCTTTCTGTACCTGCTCGATCGGCATATACTGAAACTCCGCGGCGCCGTTCGCCTTGAACTTCACCGGACCCGTAACGGTCATCATGTTTGTTGCCGCCATGGCATCCCTAATCTTCTTTCTGTCGAGAGAGCCGGCCCTTGCAATCGCGTCGGCGACTACCTGGACCGACGCCCAGCCTGCACCCACCGTCTCATAAGGCTTCTCCTTCGTCTCCGCCTCGTACGTCGCGGCAATTTCCTTTACACCGGGATACTTCAGGTTCCAGTGAAAATCGTTGAACGTATAAACGAAATCTCCTTCTTTGCCCAGGCTTTTCCACGGCGCCCTGTTGGTGGGACCCTCGATGATCAGCATGGCCTTGGGGTTGAAATCGAGTTCTTTCATCTGTTTAACCATGAGCATGGCGTCCGGTAAAACGGCCATGGAGTAGACCGCGTCGGCGCCCGCCTTCTTTGCCTCCAGAATTGCCGAGGACATGTCTTTTGTCAGCCATCCGAACTTCACCTTAACCGTATCGATACCCACGGCCTTGAGCTCCTGTTCCCCGAACTTGCACGTCTCGATGCCGGGATCGTATTGCACCTCAAACAGGGCGACTTTTGAAGGTTTGGGCGACAGGCTCTTGAAGAAGGCGGCTGCGAACCTCCCCTGATCCGAAAATTTGGGGAAGTTGCTGAAGATGTATTTGTAGCCCATCATAAACGGCGCGTCCATAGACGAGACCGTCGCCAGGGTAGGTATCTGGTTTTTTTCGTAGACTGACGCGGCGGTAGGCAACACCGACGTGGTGCCTATTATGGCGACTACTCCTTTTTGGGCCAGGTATTCAGCCATGACTACGGCCCTGTCCTCTTGATCCTGGTGATCGGCCTCCACCAGCTCGATAGGGATTTTCTTGTTGTATTCCTTAACGAATATTCCCCCGTCCGCGTTGATCTTCTCCACTGCTTTGCGCAACCCCCACGAGAATCGCGTCCCCGTTGTCGCCAAAAACCCGGTCTTTTCGAACAGAGCCCCTACCTTGATCGTCTTCGGGGCTGCTTTTTGGGCGTATGCCGGGCTGAAAGCGAGAGCGCACACTACACAAACCGCAAGTACGATTGCCAGTATCCCTTTTCTTTTCATATCCTGCCTCCCCTTGGTGTCTTTGGCGGGCGTGAAGCAAAAAGATCCCTTGCGCATGGAGCTGCCGGGATCTTGTGCGATTGTCTTCCGCCCGCAGATTCGATTTGTTATGGAGCAAATGCGGCGCCAAAAAGGCGGCCGCAACGACTATTGAGGAAACTGTCAGTCGCTGCGCGATATTGTGACCGACAGTTGTTGCAGAGAGTGACGCGATCTGCGATTGGACCAGCTAGAATTCGAGCCCATAGGTGCAACATATTGCCCCTATGGGCGCCATATTGCCCCTAGCGAAACCGAATGAAGCATCTCGTGTCGCTCGATTGAGTCATTACCCGGTACGGTGACTGGCAATTGTTGCAAACGCGATCTGCGATTGGACCGTTTCGATTCGGGTTGGTTGGTGCGATAGTTTGCACATAGGGACGCCATATTGCCCCTAGCGAAACCGAATGAAGCATCTCACGGTCTCTTGATGCCGAGCTTCCCCATGCGAGCGCGGAGGGTACTTGGCTTGAGGCCGAGCGATTTGGCGGCCCCCGACTCTCCCTTCACTTTCCAGCCTTTCTCCTCGAGCGCTCTCGTGATGAACTCGCGCTCAAAAGTCTCAAGCGTCTCATTGTAGTCGACAGGTTTCTTCCTGGATGAAGGAGGTTTAATTTCGAGCTTGCCACTCTGGCTCGTAATTACTGCCCTTTCAATGACATTCTCCAGTTCCCGGATGTTGCCCGGCCAGTCATAACGCTGCAGCGCCCTTATCGTCTTCTGCGGGACCGCGTCGAATTCCTTTCCGATCCATTTTGCGTATTTATCAACGAAATAATTAACGAAAAGAGGGATATCTTCCAGCCGTTCGCGGAGGGGCGGCACATGAATGGGAAAGACGTTGAGACGATACCAGAGGTCGCTTCGAAATCTCCCGTTCCTGACTTCCTCTTCGAGGTTTTTGTTTGTTGCCGCGATTACCCGCGCATCGGTTGCTATTGTCCCGTTTCCCCCGACGCGTTCAAACTCGCCGTCCTGGAGGACCCTAAGGAGCTTGGCCTGAAGCTCCAGAGGCAGTTCTCCTACCTCGTCGAGGAAAAGCGTTGTGCCCCGCGCCGATTCAAAGCGGCCGATTCGCCGTGACGTCGCGCCAGTAAATGCACCCTTTTCGTGGCCAAAAAGCTCGCTCTCAATGAGGGTTGGCGTCAAGGCGGCACAGTTCACCGGCATGAGGGGTCTGTCCCTCCTCGTGCTTCCGTTGTGGAGCGACCTCGCGAGCAGACCTTTTCCTGTCCCGGTTTCGCCGAGGAAAAGAACCGTCACGTCTGTCGGAGCTACCTGCTTGACGTTGGTCAAGATTCGTTTCAGAGCGTCGCTCTTCCCGATGATTCCTGCAAACTCATTCTGGACATCCAGGGAATTCCGTAGATAGATGTAGTCGGACTCGAAACGCTCCTTGAGCTGTTGAACTTCTGCGAAAGCCTTTTGCAACGCTTCCTCCGATCGCTTGCGTGCCAAGGCGTTCGCAAAAACTTCCCCGAAGAGGCGAAGCCGCGGGACCAGGTCCTCAGGCCAGGTCTTGTACGCGCGGTGGTCGGAGACGGTGAGCACCGCTACGGTCGATCCCGAGACCGAAACCGGCACGGAGAGCTGCGACTTGCAACGGAAAACCCGATAAGCCTCCTTCATCTTCTCGCCGTCGGGCGGCAGATGGTCGAGTTGAGTCCACTGCACGTGTTCGCCCTTGCGCCAACGCGTGAAGAGGTATCGGAAGCCGTCCATGAATGACGGGCTACGTGTCTCCCAGAGCTTGTCGTTCCTGATAACTCGTTCTTTGTCTTCTTCCAGCCACCATCCGCTGTGGAGATAGGGTCTGAAGGTTTCACCGTCCTCTTTTGCCAGGTAGAGGATACACCTGTCGGCGCCAAGCAGCTGTGCCAGACGCCCCAGGTCCTTGCTCATGACCTTGTCTATGTCGCCTACTGGCAGATTGATATAAGTCGCGGAGATATCGGACAACAGGTGCTCGTAGGCAACTATTTCGTCAGTCCTTTGGGCCGCCCTTTTCCGGAAGACGACGCTCGCGAGCATCTCGGCGAGATGCGCAAACTCCTGACTCGTTGCCTCCGAAAATGGCGTTTTCTTCTGTTTTGAGAAGGCGAGTAGCCCGCCCATTGCAAGAGTATCGGCCTGGAGGGGCAATGCCAAGACTGATTTGAAGCCGCGCTCGGTCAGATATTGTCTGTCGCTGGCGGCATAGGCAGGAAGATCGTCTGGAAGGTGCGACAGAGCAATCGTTTCTCGGTCCTGCAATCGCTTGATCAGCCACGGCGTGTCGCTGGTTTTCAGCGATGCCTGCTCCAATCCAGCCGCGGAATAGCACTTGATAACGGCGCCCGCGTCTTTTTCGGACTGCCAAAGGAGGAGAACGGTCAGATCCAGCCCGGAGCCTCTCATCACAAGCTCCAGAACCCGGTCGATCTCTCCTTCTGTCTCGTGGGGCTGCGCTCTGTTCAACGTTAGTGCGATGTCGAGCAGCAGGTCTTTCATACTAGCCGCACCGTTGCATAATCGCTTCCTATCGATTCTGCTCCTTCATCGCAGACTTCACGGCTCTCCTTCCACTATTATATTGGAGAGATAAATTCCGGCATCGATCATGGTTGCACTCGATGCCGGATCGGGCGGCCGGCTAGGAGGCCAGGCGGAAGAAGTCGCCTCGCTGGACGCTTGACAGGATTACCTGCACGCCTGTCCTCTCCGCCGTCGCAGCCGCCGTTTGGGCCGCCCATTCGGGATCGACGCAGGCATCGTATTTGTTGAGGAGCACCGCGGCATGCGCCCTGTCGACGTCTTTCATGAGCCCGTTGCCCTCGAAGAGTCTCACGAAGACCTCCGGCGTAATCCGGGCTTCGGGCGAAATTCCCGTTGCGCGGCTGAACTCCTCATATCTGAACACTTGTTCCGAAACCATGCCGCCGAGCGCATCGAGACCGGCGACTACCACGGTCAGCTCCGTGCAGGGCGGGATGACCGGCTCGTAAGCCCTTTGATACTTGAGCGGCAGTCTTTTGGCGCCGTCCGCCTCGATAAGCACGAGATCGTACTCATTTCCAAGGACCTCCACCTCGTCGAGGGAGAGGGCGACCAGTTTTCGGCGATCCACCGACTTGCCTATGAGAACGAACTGCCCCCCGTTCCCTCTTGCCACGGAGCTTCGGTCGTCGAAGAAGACATAAGGGGGTCTCGCCCATATCTTTGTCGTCGTGGTCATGACCGCACGTTTTCCCCTTGCGGCAGCCGCTTGCCCGAGGTATTCGGCGAGGGACGTCTTTCCGCCCGCGCCAACGAAGCTGACGAATTTTTCACGGGTCAGGATGGGAAGGGGGTCGATCCTTTCAAGAAACGACATAAGGCATATTCTTGATGCTTTTGATAATCTCCTCCGTTCGCGCCTCATCTCTTTTCTTTACAAAAAGGGACGCATAGCCCTTTTGAAGGACGAAAAGACCGTCGTAGGCTGTATCTTTGTGCGGTTTTATCATATATTCGATCGATTCCTTCTCGAGGGCGGCCTTGAGCACGTCCATCTCGAAAATGTTCTCAACGGTGTGGACTTTGACCCACTTATTTAAGTTCATTTTCCTTCTGCTGCGGAAGGGCCCTGGCTGACCTGTCCACCGGCCCGACCCATATCTCCACCTGAGTGGTGAAGGCTTCTCTCGTCGCCCTGATGTTCGAAGTCCGGTCTTCTTTGGTGAAGTTCAAAATCATGTCGCCATACTTGTAACTGTTCAAGAAACGCCATCCGTTCCTGACCATGTTGATCTTGAAGTAATTCTCCAGATCGCCCACATCCACGTTGCCCGTCAATACGAGCACGCCCGCCTTTACGTTGGGAGTTTCGTAGATGAAGCTCTTTCCTCTCTGAAAAGAGAGTTCTTTGGGGACGGGAATATCGGGGAAGGTGTAAAAAACTGCGTTGGCGGCCTCGTTTTGCGATCCGCCCGTCTCCTGCACCACCGACTTGTGGGATGTGGCGCATCCCCCGACAAAGAGCAGCGCTCCGGCCAGAACGACCATCCACTTCTTCATGTCCTTCCTCCCTCGTTATCTCTCTCCAGATATGCATAGGCGCTGTGATTGTGGATGCTCTCGAAGTTCTCCGCCTCTATGATGAAATGGGTAAAATTCGATTCCCTGCCGAGCTTTTCGGCCACCTCCCGTGCAACGTCTTCCACAAACTTCGGATTTTGGAAGGCCCGTTCCGTCACGAACTTTTCGTCCTGCCGCTTCAGGACCGAGTAAATTTCGCAGCTCGAACAGCTTTCGATCAGGGATATGAGGTCCTCTATCCAGAAGAAGCGTTTGAACTGCACGGTCACAGTCACCATGCCTCGCTGGTTATGCGCCCCGTACTCGCTTATCTCCTTTGAGCAGGGGCACAGGGTGGTGACGGGCACGGAAACGGAGACGGCGAATTTCTTCATGCTGTCCTGAGCATCCATGTGGCCGATGATGGCGCAGGTGTACTCAAGGTAGCCTTCTGTGCCCGATACGGGCGCATCCTTCCTGATAAAGTAGGGGAAGCTCATCTCCATATGGGCCGAACTGGCGTTCAGCCTTTCCTTCATTTCCCTCAGGATGCCGGGAATCTCCTTCAGACCGAGGGCGTTCTTGTGGCTGTGGAGCACCTCCACGAACCTGGACATGTGCGTCCCTTTGTATTCGTGGGGCAGGCTTACGTACATGCTGATCTCGGCTACGGTATGCTGAATGCCGTTTGCCTTGTCGAGCACCACGATGGGATACTTGACGTTCTTGACCCCTACCTTATCTATCTCGATGTTGCGGAGGTCACGCATGTTCTGCACGTCTTTCATGCCGCTCTATTCCCTATATGCCGCATAGGCGTGGTCCGATTCCCACACCCGCACTTCTTTCACCGCCGCCCTTTCCTGAGCG
This sequence comes from uncultured delta proteobacterium, assembly GCA_963816715.1. Taxonomy (GTDB): domain Bacteria; phylum Desulfobacterota; class Syntrophorhabdia; order Syntrophorhabdales; family WCHB1-27; genus BOG-1155. The sequence continues at coordinate 561,856 of CAWFMJ010000026.1, read as the reverse complement.
GCCAACTCTTTGAGGCGGCGATAAATATAGAGCGCCACATATTCGGACGAGCTCGCCGTTTCCTTAAAGAAGGGGATCTCGTTGAGGTACTTGTGGTCCAGCTCGGCCGTTATTTGCCGCAGCATGCCTTTGAGGAGGGCGAAATCAACGAGCATTCCATCGTCGCCCACCCGCTCGCCCTCGAACAGGACGTCTACCCTGAAGTTGTGCCCGTGCAGCTCCTCACATTTGCCGTGATACCGCTCGATCCTGTGGGCTGCGGCAAATGTCTCTCTCACGAACAGGGTATACATCGGAATAATCTATCTGTTGTCCGGAATCTTGTCAATATGTCGGTTTTGCTGACAGACGCCGTATCTCTTTTGCAACGGCAAAGGCGCGGGCATGGAAGAAATCGTTTGGAACCGGCGAGGCGCCCGAATTGCAATAATTGCAGAGTCCGATCATGTTTCCCGGAGGGACGCCATGAATTCAATTACGGCGAGACATCTGGTAAACGTCCTTATCGAATCGCCGCTCTATCTCGGCCTGCCCCTGAAGGAAAGGCGCCGGCTCATCGCCGAGTTCACCGCGCTCTATTCCCTGGTGACAGACAACGCGGCGGGCCGGCCGGACCCGGATGAGCCGGCCAAAGAAGTGAAAGAGCAGTCCATACCCCCCGTTTTGCCTTGACGTCCGGAAATCCCCGTCTTATCTATCTAATGAGTGTGCGCATTAGATTCCGGGCGGGCAAACCGGCGCCGTTTCGAGGGACGGACGTCGCGGCAGAATGCGTCATCCGGAGGCGTTCAAGCAAAGGGGGAGTTTTGAGATATTCTGCTGCCTTCGCCGCCGTTCTTTTGTCGGCGTTGCTCTGGTCGGCCCATGTTCCTCCCGGGTACGCATCGCCCGATCTCGCCACCGCCATAGTCGATGTAGCCAAGAAGAATATTCCCGCCGTGGTCCATATCGAGGTAACGGAGCGGAAAGAAGTTCCCAACCCACTCCTGCCTTTCCAAAAAGACCCCTTTTTCCGCCGTTATTTCGGAAATCGCAAAATGCCGAAAGAGTTTCAGCAAGAAATCAAGGGGCTCGGTTCCGGCATGATCCTGGACGCTCAGGGCAACATTCTCACGAGCTATCACGTGGCGGGAGGCGCCACAAAAATAGAAGTCCAGCTCTCGAGCGGCAGCAGGTACGTCGCCACGGTGGTGGGAGGCGACGCGAAAACCGATTTGGCCGTCATACGCATTGCAGCCCATGAATCCCTGCCGGTCGTTGTCTTCGGCGACTCGGACAAGCTCGAAGTAGGCGAATGGGTCGTCGCGATTGGCCATCCCCGGGGTCTCGACCAGACGGTAACGCAAGGCATCGTGAGCGCAAAGCACCGGCGCGGCGTAGTGGATCCGACGGGTTATCAGGATTTCTTGCAGACGGACGCGCCTATCAACCCGGGCAACAGCGGCGGTCCTCTCCTTAATCTTAAAGGCGAAGTGATCGGCGTCAACACGGCCATAGCGACGGAATCGGGCGGATCTGAGGGCATCGGGTTTGCTGTGCCGAGCAATATCGCGCTCCATATCGGAAAGACGCTGATCGCCTATGGCAAAGTGGAGCGGGCCTGGCTCGGAGTCACCATAGAAGACCTCACGCCCGCGAAGGCTCAGACCCTGGGCACGAAAAACGCCAAGGGCGTCATCGTGGCCGGCACGACGAAGGGAGGGCCGGCGGAGCGGGCAGGCATTGCAAAGGAAGACGTCATCGTTGCCTATCAGGGAAAACCGGTGGCCGACGCGGCAACGCTCCAGAATGAAGTCGCAATGACGCAGATCGGCAGCCGGGTAAAAGTGACCGTGCTGCGAGGCGGAAAGCAGCAGGAGTTTACGGTCGTCGCGGGCGATATGAATGAGGCGGCAAAGGCTCTTTCGACAGCAGCCGGCCAACGTCTGGGCGGCACGTTCCGCAACCCTAGCGCTCAGGAGATGCAGAAACTGGGACTCGAAGAAAGAGCAGGAGTCGTGATCGTAACGGTAGAGCCGAAGGGCCCTTTGAGCCTAGCGGGTTTTGAGCAAGGAGACATTATTCTCCAGATCGACGGTCAAACCGTGAGCAGTGCGGAGTCGTTGGCGGAGCTTGTCGCTGTTTTTTCCCCCGGACAGCAAATAGCTGTTCTCGCCGCCGATCTCAAGAAGGGCGTGGCGGGGACCGTGAAGGTGACGGTAAGGTAAATCCGCTCGCTATCCTCAAAAATGTAGCATCTTAGAAGAAGCCGTGTTATCCTTTCGCAAACGGCGTTTTACCATTTTTCGACCCTGATAATGGGCAGGAGGACCCGATGAACAAGGAATCTGTGCTGAACCAGAAGAGAATATTGGCAGTCGACGACGAGCAGGACGTGCTGGACGTGCTGAAAGAAGAGATCATGACGGCGGCGCCGAACTGCGTTCTTGATACCGCGACAACCTTTGAGCAGGCGTCGATGCTCTTCGTTGCCTGGAGCTACGATCTGGCGATTCTCGACATAATGGGCGTAAAAGGCCTTGATTTGCTCAGGATTGCCGTAGAACGCCCGTATCCGGTGCCGACGGTCATGCTCACCGGCAAGGCCCTGTCTCCGGAGGTGCTGAAGGAATCGATTTCGAGAGGCGCCCGCGCTTATCTCCCCAAGAAACACCTCGGGGCGGTGGTTCCTTTTCTCGAGGATGTACTGTCTAACGAATACGGCCCTGTCTGGAGACGGGTTCTGAAAGACATCGAAGGTTTCTTTAACGAAGGCTGGGGCCCCTATTGGCGGAGACCCGACGAAAAGTTCTGGAAGGAATTCGAAGAGAAGATCGGGGAAAAAGCCAAGGGATAGCCGAAGAAGCGCCCGTGCCCCCTTGACAAGGGGCAGCGCCGACCCTACGTATTGAATGCAATCTGCTCCCGATGGGTTTGGACTCGGGAAGACTCCAGGGAAAGGGCGCGTCCGGGAATGACCCGAGGTGACCGGGAAAAGCGAGGAAAGGGAAAAAGGGCGGTAAAGGCGCGGCCGGTCGAAGAAGGAGTGACGGAGGTTGTTGTCGAAGTCCCCCGGGGAAGCCGAAACAAGTATGAGATGGACGATGCGACGAAAGAGATTCATCTCGACCGGGTCCTTTTCGCGTCGGTCCATTATCCGACCGACTACGGTTTCGTTCCCGGAACGAAAAGCGGCGACGGGGATCCGCTCGACGTGCTCGTTATCGTCGAAGAGCCCACCTTCCCCGGATGCCGCGTCACGGTGCGGATGATCGGTCTGCTCTGCATGGAGGACGAAGAAGGCGCGGACGAGAAGCTGCTGGCCGTGCCGCTTGCCGATCCCCGTTTCGAGGGCATTGCCGACATAGATGACCTGCAACCGCATTGGCTCGTGGAGATCGAGAACTTCTTCGCCACCTACAAAAGCCTGGAACGAGGCAAAGAAAGCCGGATTGGAGGCTGGAAACATGCCGCCGATGCAAGGGCCCTGCTCCGCAAGTCCTTTGAAACGTCGTAGGGGGAAAGAGAAAATCCCGCCGTATTTTGAAAGAACCGCGGTACAATAGGGCAAGCAAAAGACATCCGTTCGGACGAGGAAGTTGTTGAGGGGAGGGTGCATGTCCCGCATAGCGTTTACGATCATGAAGGGCGAAGCCGTTTTTTTGGATCCCCGCAAGGGTTTTCAACAAACGGCGCTTCCCGTTCAGGTGCGCCTGGACCCTCTTACCGGCAGATCCTGCCATCTTTCTCATTTCGGCGCGCTGGCGCCGCAGAAGCTTGTCCTTTCCGATTACGAGAAAAGCGAGATCAAGGGGTTTTGCCCTTTTTGCCCGGATAGCCGCGATCGCGCAACGCCGAGGTTCACGAGCGGCGTCCTGCCGGAAGGGAGGATGATCAAAGGAGAGGCCGTCCTCGTGCCGAACCTTTTTCCCTATGACGTCCATAGCGCGGTCATCATCATGGCGAATGACCACGCTGGTCCCCCTCGAAAAACTGACCTCCCGAAGGGTTTCGGACGCTTTCTCCGTTGCTGCCGAATTTTTGCGAACAATGTCGTCGAAGGCGCCATCGCTCCCGTATCATTTCGTGACGTGGAACTATATGCCCCCCTCGGGAGGCGGCCTGGTTCATCCTCACGTGCAGTGCTCGGCGACGCAGCACCCGGGCAATCAGTATGCCGACGAGCTTGCCGCATCGAAGAGGTTCTATGACGCCCACGGGGTGAACTACTGGGAAGAGTACGCGGCCGAAGAGAAGCGAGCGGAGAGCAGGTATATAGGCGCGATAGGCGGATCCCGCTGGTTTTCCTCCTTCGTCTCCCTTGGCGTATTGGGGGAGATCATGGCCGTCTTCCCCGAGACGTTCGCCGTCGGCGACTTCGGCGATCGGCACATCGCGGAGTTGAGCGACGGCTTGCAGCGGGTGTTTGCCTACTACCGGCAAAAGGAGATTTACAGTTTCAACGCCTCGCTGTTCTTTGGCCCTGCGGAGCAGAACTGCTTTTCGTGCCATTTCCGAATAGCTCCGCGCACTTTCCTCAACATGCGCGATTTCGCCTCTGACCTGAGTTTCCACCAAATGCTGCTGGCGGAGCCGGTGAACACCGTCATGCCTGAGCAGTTGTGCGCAGAAGTGAAGCCCTATTTCGCTGCGTGAAAGAGGCAATCATACCCTTTCAGACCTCTCTTGTCAGTTTTCCCCAGAAATTTGTTTTATTTTTCGGAACAAAGTAATACAATAATTGTAGCAATTCTTTTTGTCTTGTGGTATAAGAATGGAAAGATTTCATTCCACAGGCACGCAAAAAGGGGACGATGATGCGGGACACGGTGATATGCTTCCGTACGAGTGAAGATTTACGTAAAGCGTTGGAAAAAGTCTCCGAGGCGGACAGGAGATCTCTTTCATCGGTGATTGAGAACATCCTGTACGACTACGTCGAGAAAAGGTCGCCGAAAGAGGTGAACGACGAGAAACGGCGCTATCCGCGGAAGAAGATATCGGCTCCCGCGCTGGTGACCGATCTCGAGGGAGTTGTTCACGCTGGAATGGTGAACGATGTTTCTCTGGGAGGTCTCCACCTTTCCGTCCCCAACAGCTTTCAACAGGATATGCGGGACGACGCCAAGATCTCTGTCGTATTCACCCTGCCTCAGAGCGAAAAGCCGCTTACCATGCAGTGCACGCCGCGATATGTCCGTTCCAACGGTCAGACCGACATCGGGGCATCACTGATCGACACGGATTTTCGCAGCTACCGGACCCTGCAGGAGTACCTGGCGGATTGACCGGGAGAGACTAGGCGGGGTCCCTAAGAGCGCAGCACGGGATTGACCCATCAAAGCGGCCGATGCAAAAGGCGACGGCTTTGATGGGTTGTCGCCAATAAGACTGCGCAGTCACAGACGATTTTTTCGCAGAAGGATTATTCCAGAAAACTCTCGAGTCTCTTCCGCCTGGAAGGGTGTTTCAGCTTCCGTAGTGCTTTTGCCTCAATTTGGCGTATTCTCTCCCTGGTGAGACCAAAGACGTCGCCCACTTCTTCCAGGGTGTAATCGGTTTTCTCCCCTATGCCGAGCCTCATGCGTATGACTTTTTCCTCTCTCGGCGTGAGCGTGGAGAGGACCTTGTCTATCTCCTCTTTGCATGAGATGTTCACCAGTTCCTCGAAAGGGGAAGGGGACTTGGGATCGGCGATGAAATCGCCGAGCTTCGAATCGTCGTCGCCGATAGGGGTCTCTATCGATATCGGTTCGTTCGAGACCTTCATGATCTTCCGCACTTTTTCAAGAGGCAACGCGGCTTTTACCGATATCTCCTCGAGGGTCGGCTCTCTTCCCAGCTCCTGAAAAAGGGAAATAGTCACTTTCGTGATCTTGTTCATGGTTTCGAGGACGTGCACCGGCACCCTGATCGTTCTCGCGTAATCTGCAATGGCCCGGGTGATGGCCTGTCTGATCCACCACGTGGAGTAGGTGGAGAATTTGTAGCCTTTCTGATAATCGTATTTCTCGGCGGCCTTCATCAGCCCCATGTTCCCTTCCTGGATGAGGTCGAGGAAGGAGAGGCCCCTGTTCAGGTACTTCTTGGCGATATTAATGACGAGTCTCAGGTTCGCCTTGATGAGCCTGTTCTTCACGACCTTGAGGTCTCGTTCGACCAGATCCATCTCGTGGAGGTTCGCTTCGATGGCCTTGGCTTCCTTTTCATCGAGGAATCGTGCCCGTTTCTCTACCTTCCGCGTAATGTCTTCAAGAATCTTCTTGTGAAGGCTGAGGTTCGTCAGCACTTCCTCGATCTTGTTCTCCAGACTCACGAGCCTTTTTTCGGCCTGTTTTTTGGTGAACTCGTCGGCTGCCGCTGTCAGGCCGTTCGCCTCGTCCTTTTTCTCGTAGAGGCTCTTCAGGCTGTTGGCGAGGGTGATCGTCTTCTTCTTGTATTGCTCCTCGTCTTTCTTCGTATAGTTCATCTCATCGATGTTCTTCACCACATCGATTATGTTGACCGCATCTTTCTTTATCTGGACCGCCAGCTCCTGCAGCTCTGCCACCGCCTGGGGCATCTCAAAAAGGAGATTTCTGATCCTGCGCTCCCCTTCCTCTATTTTCTTGGCTATGTCGTACTCTTCGTCCGAAGAGAGAAGAGAAATCCTCCCGATGTCCTTGAGGTAAGCCCAGATGATGTTATCCGTCTTTTCAGCGGGGAAGCGTTCGGGTTCCTCCCACTCGCGCTGCTCTTCTTCCCCGGTTTCAATCTTGTCCTTAATCGTTTCGACCACATCGATGTTGGATTCGGACAAGAAATCGAAGATGTCCTCGATATCCTCGGGAGAGAATATGTTCTGCGGCAGAAAGTCATTTATCTCGTCAGGGGTGAGATACCCCTTCTCCATGCCGATATCGATCAATGTCTTGATCTGATCAAAATTCTTTATGGTCATTGACTTTTCTCCAGGTGCAAAAAAATGCCCTTCAAGCAATCAAGGGCATTCTCGCTTCTTAACTTGACAATCCTCTTTAAATATAGCACTTTTTGCCTGTTTGTCAAGGTTGAGCTTCTCTCGCCGCGCTCTTTTAGAGCCCACGCGCCCCCCTTCTTTCGGGAGTTTCTTCCCGTGTTCCATACAAACACGGCCATGCCAAGCCATGGGCCAACAAACAGTATTACTACGCATTCGATTATACTACATGCCCGATTTCTTTGCAATAACGCCAACGAGGAATAATTGTTTTGACAAACTGGGGGGAAACTTGCTATACTGTTGCGATGTATTTCCTCGCGGCTTTTTACGGTTATGATGGGTTTTGGTTTAGGGGCAGGCGCCCACGGCGTCCTTAACCCCCTGCCGGGGTATTAGGGCCATGGGTGCAAAAACCCATGGCCTTTTTTTGTGCCAGAGGCCATGGGAAACCCCCGTGGCCTCTGTTTTTTTGGATAACTGGTTGGGGGCGCCCATCAAGATTGGATCGAGGACACACCTCTGAAAGCAGAGGAATGTCCCTGCAGCCGGTCTTGATGGCGACGGGAGTGTCCCCCAGATTTATCAAGGGGTGTTGCAATGACGAATCTGAGACTCGCCGCGCGCCAGAACGACGCGAGGAGCATTGTTCCCTTCGAATCCGTAAGAGTCGGCGAGGGATTTACGGTAATAGCCGGCCCATGCACCGTCGAGAACGAGCGACAAACCATCGAAACGGCCATTGCCGTGAAGAAAGCCGGCGCCCATGCGCTGCGCGGGGGCGCCTTCAAACCTCGCAGTTCCCCCTATGCTTTTCAGGGTCTCGGCCTCAAGGGCTTGCGCATTCTCGGGAAAGCGAAAGCGGAGACGGGTTTGCCCATCGTCACCGAGGTGGTCGACTCGCGGGATGTCTTTTGGGTCAGCGAGTACGCCGATGTGCTCCAGATCGGCGCTCGCAACATGCAGAACTTTTCCCTCCTGAAAGAAGTGGGGAGGTCGCAGCGGCCGGTCCTTCTCAAAAGGGGCATGAACTCCACGATCGAAGAGTGGCTGAATTGCGCGGAATATATTTTGAATGAAGGAAACCCTTACGTCATCTTGTGCGAGCGGGGAATACGGACGTTCGAGAAATATACGAGGAACACGCTCGATCTGAGCGCCATTCCTGCCGTCAAGGAGTTGAGCCATTTGCCCGTCGTTGTCGATCCCTCTCACGCCTCCGGAAGGGCCTCGCTGATACCGGCCTTGAGTCTCGCGGCCGTAGCGGCCGGCGCCGACGGCGTGATTATCGAGGTGGACATCAACCCGCGTGAGGCTCTCTGCGATGGCGATCAAACGCTGACGCCCGATCAGTTCGCCGATTTGGCGAGGAAGATCGACAGCCTTCACCGCTTTATGGCGGGCTTGTTATGAGACAGCTCTATCTGGAGACAAACTCGGGCCCCTCGGTTGTCGCAATCGGCGAATCCCTCGACCGTCTCACTCAGTACTGCGACCCGGCCCCGTCCGTGATCGTCACCGACGGCACGGTCCGTGACCTCCACGGGATGCGCTTTCCCGCCTGCGAGACGATCGAGATCGGCATCGGAGAAGCGTCGAAGACGTTGAAGACGGTGGAGGATCTGTACGGGTCATTTCTTCGTCTGGGTCTCGACCGTTCTTCTCAGGTAGTGGCGGTCGGCGGCGGGATCGTGTGCGATGTGACGGGATTTGCCGCGTCGACTTACCTGCGGGGCCTCCATTTCGGTTTTGCACCCACGACGCTCCTCAGTCAGGTGGACGCGGGCGTTGGGGGGAAGAACGGCGTCAATTTCCACGGTTACAAGAACCTGGTCGGCGCTTTTGTCCAGCCCGCCTTTGTGCTCTGCGACGCCGAATTGCTCGCCACCCTGCCCCCGGAGGAGCGGCAGAACGGTTTTGCGGAAGCAATAAAGCAAGCCGCCATCGGGGACGCGTCGCTCTTCTCTTTCCTCGAAGCCAACGCGACCGCGGCCCTTCGTCTCGACCGGCCTGTCATCGAACAGATTGTCTACGCCTGTTTGAAGATCAAGGTCTCCATCGTCTCTCAGGACGAACGGGAATCTGGAGAGCGGAGGAAGCTCAATTTCGGCCACACCATCGGCCATGCAATAGAGAAAGCTCACCGTTTGAGCCACGGAAGGGCGGTGAGCCTGGGGATGTCCGCCGCTTCACGCCTCTCCGCCGCCATGGGACTGCTCTCCAAGGGGGACCTGGAAAGGATCGAACGTCTGTTGGCTGCCTTCGGTCTTCCTCTCGCCATGGAGGAGCTGGACGGTGAGGCTGTGGAGGAAGCCCTGTGGAAGGACAAGAAGAAAAAGGGGGACGAAATCCTTTTCGTTGTGCTCGAAGGGATTGGAAATGCGCAAACAACCCCCATGGCGATTCGCAGCCTGAGAGGAGCGATCGATGATCTGCGTCAGCGTGGCTGAAAAGACCGTGGCCGGCTGTCTTGCGGCGCTGGAAGGCATCTCCTTCGCCGAAGTGAGAATGGACGCGATGGACCTGCCTGAATCCGACGTTCCCACGATTTTTTCCGGCCGCAACCTCATCGCCACGTGCAGGCCGGGCGCTTTTGCCGACGATCGGCGAAAGGCGCTGCTTCTCGGGGCTATCGCGTCGGGCGCTGCTTTCGTCGACGTGGAACTCGAAGCGCCGGCAGCCTACCGTGAGGAGATCGCGGCTTGCGCGAGGTCCACGGGCTGTAAGGTCATCGTCTCGTTTCACGATTACTTGAGGACGCCGTCCAGGGAGGAACTCTGCTCGGCGGTTTCCGCCTGTTTTGACGCCCGCGCGGATATTGCTAAAATAGCCTGCATGGTCCACGCCGCCGCCGACAACGCCCGGCTCCTCGGGCTGCTTGACGGGTCGAAGCAATTGGTGGTGGTCGGCATGGGCGAACTGGGCAGAATCACGAGGATCGTTGCGCCTTTTCTGGGAAGTCCCTTTACCTTCGCTTCAGCCGGACAGGGCAGGGAGACCGCTTCGGGCCAGATCGACCATGGGACCCTTCGGAAGGTTCTGGAGTTGCTTGCCCGTGAGGGACTGGGGAGGAGTGAGCCGTGACGTCTCTCTATGCAGTTGCCGGCAACCCCGTTTTCCACAGCAAGAGCCCCGTCATGTTCAACGCGGCGTTCCGCGAGCTTGCCGTCGATGCGATCTACTTACGCCTCGCGGCTTCCGACCCGGAAGAGATCGTCGCTTCCGCCCGGGAAATGGACCTTCAGGGCCTCAACATCACGGCGCCTTTCAAGACGACCATCATGCGCCATCTCGACCGTATCGACCCCGATGCCGCCAAAGTCGGCGCGGTCAACACCATCATAAGAACGCCTGAGGGGTTTGTCGGCTGGAACACGGATATTGCCGGCGCCCTCGGCGCCGCCGAGAGCGCCGGCTTTAAGCCGTCCGGGAAAAAGGTCGTCGTCCTCGGCGCAGGTGGGGCCGCGAAAGCCGCGGCCTTCGCTTTTCTCAAGGCGAAGGCTCACGTGACGATAGTGAACCGCACCACAGAGAAGGCCCGCGAGGCGGCCCTGAGGCTGGGCTGCCAGGCGGCCGGCCTTGCGAATATTGCCGATGCCCTGGAGGATGCCGGCCTCCTTGTCTCCGCCATTTCTTCGCCGGACAGAGTGGTCGATCCTTCTGTGCTGCGCCCCGGTCTCATTGCGCTCGATGCCTTCTACTCCGCTCCCGACGCCTTCTCCAGGGACGCGACCGAACGGGGGTGCATCGTAGTCGACGGTCGGGAATGGCTGCTTGCCCAAGCCGCGCCTGCCTTCAGCCTCTTTACCGGCCAGGCGGCGCCGACGGCCCTGATGCGGAAAGTTTTGTGGAAAAGAAGACTCGACGCGAGGAGGAACATCGCTTTGATCGGTTTCATGGGCGCGGGAAAATCGACCATCGGCGCGCTCATTGCGCAGAAGGGGGAGCTGACTTTTATCGATATCGATAAGCAGATCGAGGAGAAGGCGGGCGTTTCAATCGCGGAGATATTCGAGAAGCAGGGCGAGGGGGCGTTCAGGAGGATGGAACAGGAGGAGATCGAGGGTCTCCGGCTGGTGTCGCATCATGTCGCCGCCTGCGGGGGCGGGGCCCCCTTGGAAAGAGCGAACGTACGCGTCTTGAGGAACAATTGCCTTTCCATCTGGCTCTGGGTCGATATGTCCGCGGTATTGCAGAGAACCGGCGAGGACCGGACGCGACCGCTTTTGATGGGCAGGGACGCCGGGAACCTGAAGGCCTTGTTTGCGGCGCGCGTGCCTGCCTACGCTGCCTGCGCCGACCTGACCATCGACACGAAAGGGAAAAGTCCTGAAAAGATCGCCGAAAGGATATGGGATGAAGTACATCACGCCTTCACCGATTAGGGGGAGGATTGCTTCCCCGCCTTCAAAGAGCATGACCGGCCGGGCCTTTGCCGCCGCCCTGCTCGCTTCGGGAGTCTCGCGGATAGAGCGGCCTTCCCTGTCCGACGACGGGATTGCCGCGGCCGAGGCGGCTGAAACGCTGGGCGCCCATATCAATCTGCACTGGACCACCGAAGACCGGGGCGGCGATCCTGCATTTCTCGTGACCGGCGTCGGGAGGGAGGGCCTCAGATGTGTTGGAGGCGTCCTTCGGTGTGGGGAATCAGGCCTTGTCCTGCGCATGTTCGCCCCTATTGCGGCTCTTATGGCGGTGCAAACCACGCTCGTCGGTTCGGGAACGCTTCGCACAAGGCCCGTGGGAATGGCTGCGTCCCTCGCCGACCTGGGGGTTTCCTGCACCACGGAGAAGGGCTTCCCGCCCCTAGTGGTCAAAGGCCCCCTGGTTGGAGGGCGCGTCCGGATCGATGCGTCGGTCACTTCCCAGTTTCTCAGCGGTCTTCTCATGACCCTCCCTCTGTGCGAGGCGCCTTCGACCGTCCTCGTCTCCGATTTGATGAGCGCGCCCTATGTCCGGATGACCGTCGGTCTTCTCCGTGCTTTCGGGGTGAAGATCGACCATGACGAGGACCTCCGGGAATTCGCGATTGCAGGCGGACAGGCATACCGACCGACGGTCTTTCCTATTGAAGGCGACTGGTCCGGAGCGTCGTTCCTGCTCGTTGCGGGAGCGATTGCGGGAAGCGTGCGCGTCGACGGCCTGAACCCCGATTCTCTCCAGGCTGATCGCGCAATACTCGAGGTTTTGCCGGCCGCCGGCGCCAGAGTGGCGACCGGACCCGGCTACGTTTCGGTTGAGGCCGGGAATATGAAGTCCTTCGAATTTGATGCAACGTCCTGCCCCGACCTCTTTCCGCCGCTTGTCGCCCTCGCGAGCGCATGCAGCGGAAAGAGCGTCATCGAGGGAGTCGACCGGCTGACCCATAAGGAAAGCAATCGGGCCGAGGCCCTCTGGCAGGAATTCACGCGCCTGGGCATTCAGGTCAGGTTGAAGGGGAACGCCATGGAAGTTCGCGGCGGCCGAGTGCAGGCGGCAAACGTCGATGCCCACCAGGATCACCGCATTGCCATGGCCTGCGCCGTAGCTTCTTTAAGGGCAAAGGGGAGAGTGGCCATAGAGGGAGCTGAGTGCGTCTCCAAGTCGTACCCTTCGTTTTTTTCGGACCTGGAAAAGCTGGGAGCAAGATCGTGAACTCTTTCGGAAGGCTTTTCAGGATGAGCATATTCGGCGAATCGCACGGCCCTTGCGTGGGCATTCTCATCGACGGCTGTCCCGCCGGTCTTCGTCTCTCGCAGGAAGACTTTCTCCCCGATCTTGACCGCAGAAGAGCGGGAAAGCCGGGGACCACGACGCGAAGGGAAGAGGATGTCCCCTCGGTGATGTCGGGGCTGTTTAACGGAAAAACAACCGGGGCGCCCTGCTCATTCTCTTCCCGAACAGGGACGTCGATTCGACGGCTTACGGGCAGATCGCCAGAATGCCAAGGCCCGGCCAGGCGGACTTCGTCGCCGGGGAGAAGTTTGGAGGCTTTCAGGATTATCGCGGCGGAGGGACGTTTTCGGGAAGATTGACGGCTGGCATGACAGCGGCAGGGGTGGTGGCGAAAAAGCTCATCTTTCCCGTGACCGTTGTCGCCGTGTTGCAGGAAGCGGGAGGCTCTGCCGATGTCGACCGCGCGGTTGCCGAGGCCGCAAGGGAGGGCGACTCCGTGGGGGGCATCATCGAGTGCAGGGCGGACGGTCTCCCCACCGGGCTGGGCGAGCCCTTCTTCGATTCCGTCGAATCGTGCCTGGGCCATCTGCTCTTCTCGATACCGGGGATCAAGGCCGTGGAGTTCGGCGCAGGCTTTGCCGGCGCACGCATGCGGGGGAGCACCTATAACGACCGGATTGTCTCGAAGACGGGCGCCACCGAGACGAACAACGCGGGCGGCGTGAACGGGGGGATCACGAACGGCAACCAACTGGTCTTCAGAGCGGCGGTGAGGCCGACGGCATCCATCGTGAAGCCGCAGCTTTATTTGGATATGGAGACTGGAGCGCAACGTGAACTCTCTCTCCCGGGCCGTCACGACGTCTGTTTCGCTTTGAGGGTCCCGGTCGTCGTCGAGGCCGCATGCGCGTTCGTGATCGCCGATCTGATGCTCCTGGAGCAAAGAATGCCGCGAGTGCTGAGGTGAAGATTTTGGTACTCTTGACATTTCAAATGATTTCGATCAGAATATGAGACAGTAATACTCTGCTGAAAGGGAGCGCGATGACGCGTAATTTCTTCTTTTTCTTTTTTAGGAGGGCTCAACCGTGCCCCTGACGCAGTGACATAGCGACAGGCGCCATGGGTGAGCCCTTTTAAGCAAACCCATGGTTCCAAGTCTGAATAGAGGCCATGGGAAGCGATCTCATGGCCTCTATTTTTTTGTTTCGGGAACGGTTGGGGGGACACCCATCCGAAGACAAAAGGGCGAGAGGAGTGTCCCCTTCCAATCTTGATACGCAGGAAACAAGGAGGAATAGAAGAAAAATGACCAGTCTGAATCACCAGCCCATCGAAGTGAGCCCCCATCTCTTCCAAGTGGGTACGCCCGCTTTTCCCGCTTATCTATCGGTGGGAGAGGAATGCATGCTCGTGGAGGGGGGAACCGGCGCCACCTTCGGGATCATCGTCGATCAGATCAAGGTCCTTGGCATAGAGCCGGAGGCCGTAAAGTACATCATTCTTACCCATACCCACGCGGACCATATCGGCGCAGTGCCGCACTTCAAACGGGCCTGGCCCCACATCAAGCTCCTCGCAAGCGACATAGGGAAGCAGACTCTCGCGAGGACCGAGCTGTTTAAGCAGTTTCAACTGATCGACCTCGGCATTGCCCAGCTCATGAAGGCCAAATCGGAGATCGACGCCCTGCCGGACCCGGTGAAGAACTATTCTTTTCACGTCGATTCCGTCGTGCAGGAAGGAGACAAGATAGACCTCGGCCGGGGCACCGTCTGGCATGTCTATGAGACGCCGGGTCACTCGCCGTGTCACCTGTCGCTTCTTGAGGAAAAGGAGAAGATCCTTGTCCTGGGCGACGCGACCGGGTTCTACGTTCCCGAGAAGGATATGTTTTGGCCCAATTATTTTCAGTCCGTTCACCTCTACTGCGACAGCATCAGAAAGCTTGCCGGGCTCGATGCCGAGCGGGCGGTGCTGAGTCACAACGGCGCAATCAATGGGGATGTGCGCGGCTACCTGGAAAAGGCGATGAAGGAGACGGAGAAATACTACCGTGAGACGGTGGAGCGGACGAACAGGGGAGAGGCGGTCGAAAAGATCGCCATGGACAAGGCGCGCTACGTCGACAGCCTGACGGATATTCAGCCGTTTAAAACGATATACGATCTGTGCGAGGTAATGATCAAGAATTCGCTCTCGAACGGGAGCGGGGTGAACGGGTTGTTCAGGTTTTAGGCGCCCAGTCGATCCGGCATCGAGTACAACCATGATCGATGCCGGAAGTCATAGCCTTTCCCGGATTCATTTCCGCTTGTCAAACCGATGCAAGAAGAGAAATAGAGAACGGAGAACAAATAGAAGAACCGGCTAGGCTCCCAGAAAGCTTCGGAATTTCGCCAGCGCGCGGCCGCGGTGGCTGATGGCGTTCTTTTCTTCCATGCTCAGCTCTGCCAGCGACTTTCCCGATTCCTCCAGCATAAAGACGGGATCGTACCCGAATCCCTTGTCGCCCCGCCGCTCCAAGCCGATGTATCCCTTGAGCTCTCCATAAAACATGAAGGTCCATCCGAGGCGAGGGAGATAGTAGACAAGGTACGCTTTGAAGCGGGCCGTCCGTTTTTCGAGGGGCACGCCTTGCAGGTCCCGGAGCAGCCTGTCCACCCTTTCCCGGTCGTTGGCGCCATAGCGCGCGGAGAAGACGCCGGGACGACCCTGGAGCGCTTCCACCTCCAGTCCCGAGTCATCGGCAAGGGTGGGCAGGTCGAAGCGGTCGCCCACCTTCCTTGCCTTTTTCCAGGCGTTCTCATAATAACTCGGCCGGTCCTCGATCACTTCCACTTTTTCAGGGAAATCCGCGAGAGAGAGGCACATGGGGACAGCGCCCGCCAGGCGTTGTCTTATTTCCTCAAACTTCCCCCTGTTGGCTGTTGCCGCGAGAATCTTTTCGGGACGGGGGACGGCCATCTTCTCACAGAAGAGGGAAAAGAGGACCGAGGGCTGCTTTTTGGGCTCGGGTGATCTCCGCAATGCCCCGCGCCGAACACTCATACATGGCGTCGAAGAGTTCTTTGGAAAAAGGCGACTTTTCCGCAGTTCCCTGCACTTCGACGAGCATGCCCTTGCCCGTCATCACGAAGTTCATGTCCACGTCGGCAGTCGAGTCCTCTTCATAGGCGAGATCGAGCAGACACGCCCCATTGACGATGCCGCAGCTAACGGCGGCAACGGAATCGCGCAGCGGTATTTTTTGGATGACGCCCCGTTTTTTCAAATTCCATAGGGCTTCCACGAGGGCGACGAAAGCGCCGGTAATGCTCGCGGTCCTCGTGCCGCCGTCTGCCTGGATCACGTCGCAGTCGACCCAGATAGTCCGCTCGCCGATGACGTCGAGGTTTACCACTGCCCTGAGCGCCCTGCCGATGAGACGTTGAATTTCATGCGTTCTGCCTCCCACCCTGCCCTGGGAGGATTCCCGGGTCGTGCGGGAGAGCGTCGCCCTCGGCAGCATGGAATATTCGGCGGTGAGCCATCCCTTCTTTGTGTTCTTCAGGAAAGGCGGGACTTTCTCTTCGATGCTAACGCCGCAGATAACCTTTGTCTCGCCCATTTCGACAAGCACCGAACCGTCCGGAAACTTGAGGAAATTCTTGCTGATCTTGATGTCCCTGATCTTGTCGTTCGGCCTGCCGTTACTTCTCATCCTTTTTTGTCCTCTCAGAAAAATAGTTTTCCACGCCTTTGTAAACTTTTGCAATTGTTTCTATGGTCTTCCCCTGGTCAAACTCCAGTTTCACGACGGCTCCGGGCATGTTTACGCCGAGCAGGGGATAGAGCGGGAGATGCTTCACCGTGACGGCGAATTGCGCTGCCATGCTTGCTGCGAGTTTGTCCGACTCGCGGGCGAACCGGGCGGGCGTCTCGTCTATGGTAAGGAACCGCCCCTCGCCTATTTTAGCATCCGATTCGGCCACCATCGCGCGGCTCGTCTCGTCCGGCGTCATTTCAACCGCAAGAAAGACGCCATCCCGGACGCGGTTGATTTTGCTTATTTTCTCCACGTGCTTTTCGATAACCGTTTCTCCCCGGACCACGACTACGCTGTAGCCCTTGGTCTCGAAATACTCCCTGAGGAGCGTCCATGCCTGCTGCCCGCTTTCTCCCATGCGGTAGAAGACGATGCTATGCCGGCCGGCGTGTGCCTCCACGGAGAGCAGGAGGACGAGGAGCATCGCGAGAACCATCCTCATCGAAGCCCGCCCGCCAGGGCGACGGGACCCTTTCTTCAGGGCCTTTTGAATCAAGGAAGTCACGGTTTCCCGATCTCTTTTGCCTTCCTGTAGGCGAAGCCCACGAACCAGACGGCAAGACCGACAAAGACAAGAAACAGGAGAGCCGAGCCAAGCACCGCAAAGAGGCGGAACAGGAGGCCGAGGATGAAAAGACCTATGAGGAGAGCGAGGCCGACAAGAAGAGCCGCCGCGATGAGGAAGGCGCCCACGACAGCATCTCTCGCTACATGCGCCACTATCTTTTCTCCAAAAGGTACTTTTCAAGGTTTACCGCGGCAGTTGCGCCGTCGCCTACCGCGGTCGAGATCTGCCTGAGCGACTTCTTGCGCACGTCGCCGGCGGCAAAGAGTCCGGCCGTTTTCGTCGAAAGGTTCTCGCCCGTAGCGATAAAACCTGCTTCATCTCTATCAACGAGGTCGCCGAGGAAAAGGGTATCGGGCCGGGTCCCGACGTAGAAAAAGACCCCGCTCACCTTCAACTCCGATTCCTCGCCCGTTTTGACATCGCGAAGGGTCATCGATTCCACTTCGCTTACGCCGTTCACCCTCAGGGGAGTCTTGTTGAACAGAAATTCGATCTTGTTGTTCCGGGCCGCCGCATCCTGCAGAACTTGCTGTCCTCTGAGCCGGTCGCGCCGATGGATCACGGAGACTTTGCCGACCACGTTCGCGAGCGACAGAGCCTCGGAGAGGGCCGAGTCCCCGCCGCCGACCACCGCCACTTCCAGGTTGCGGAAGAACATGGCGTCGCACGTGGCACAGTAAGAGACGCCCCTTCCCAGGAGCGCTTCTTCTCCGGGAATGCCCAGCTTGAGCGGCACAGTGCCCATTGCGGCGATGACGCCGGCAGCACGGTATGATTCCTTGTCCACCTTTATCTCAAAAGGTCCGTCCGTTCGCCGGAGGCCGTCCGCCTCGGAGAACTCCTTGATGACAAGCCCGTGCTTGCGCGCCTGCTCCGCCATCCTGCGCGTCAGCTCGCTTCCCGATATGCCTTCGGGAAATCCCGGATAATTGTCGATGCGCCCCGTGTTCAGGGCGGCCCCGCCAAGCATCTGCTTTTCGAGCAGCATGGCCCTGATCCCGGCCCGCATGAGGTAAATGCCCGCGGTCAAACCGGCCGGGCCCCCGCCGATAATTATCGCTTCATAGGAATCGCCCATCATCCCCCTCATAGAAATAAAGAAGAGACATAATTTAACATATCTTGGGGTTCAGCACCCCCTCCGCCGGCAAAGCCGTCAGAGCCTGCCCGCTCAGCGCGTCGCATGCGCTCGCTTTACTGGGGTTCAGCACCCCCTCCGCCGGCAAAGCCGTCCGGGGCGCCCGCTTGCGGGTCGTCCCCCCGCTCAGCGCAGCGCTTCGCATGCGCTCGCTTTTGCAGTTGCCGGGGCGTTGCTTTCACTCTCGCGATTGCTGCCCCCTGCCGCGCCCTTCCACGAGGCGCGGATAGGTTAACATGCCGGGGACGACAAAAACAGTCCTTCCGGAGGTGCGGACAGATGATATTGTAAGGAACAACGTGAGCATATTCAATGTTTTTTCAAAGGTTTCCGGGGATATCGGGGGAAAGGCTTTCTTTGACAACCTGATTGCCGTTGTGTTATGACTTCTTCATGCAAGTGGAATGGGAAGGCAAGACCCACGAGATCGACCGGCGTCTCACTGTTGCACGGCTCCTCGACTTATTTTCCTTGAGCAAAGAAGCCCATCTCGTCACCGCAAACGGGGTGCTGGCGACAGAGGATCGCATGCTGGAGCGGGACGATCGGGTAAGGATCGTGCGGGTGATATCGGGCGGATGAAGTGCAGGGTATGCGGAGAACCGGCGAACATTCGATTGCCCCAATACAATTCCGCCTTGTGCGCACGTGATTTTATTGAGTTTTTTGAAAAGCGGGTTTCGAGCACGATCGCCAGGTATGGGCTTTTGGACGGCCGCGACAGTACGCTCGTTGCGGTCTCGGGCGGCAAGGACAGCCTCTCGCTCTGGCATCTGCTGCACAGGCTCGGCTTTTCTGCTGACGGCATCTATATAGACCTGGGCATTCAGGAGTATTCGCACGTTTCTCTGGTGAAAGCCAGACAGATGGCGGACAGGCTGCAGAGGAGGCTTTACTCGTTCTCCCTCTCCTCGGCCTTCAGCAAAGGGATCGAAGAGCTTGCGAGGATCGTGAAACGGCCGCCCTGCTCGCTCTGCGGTTCGATCAAGAGGTACGTGATGAACAGGGCCTGCACCCGGTACGGCTACTCGGCGCTCGCGACAGGTCACAACCTGGACGACGAGGCTTCGGCGCTCCTGGGGAACCTTCTTCACTGGAAGGAAGAATACCTGTGGAAAAAAGGCGCACTCCTCGAAGGCGAGGAGGGTCTTGCAAAAAAGGTGAAGCCTTTCTTCCTCTGCTCCGAAAAAGAGGCTGCTGCCTATGCGCTCCTCAACGGCATCGATTATGTGTATGAGGAGTGTCCCTATTCGAAAGGCGCCAAGACGCTGCTTTACAAGAGCCTGCTTAATCGCGTCGAAGATGTATCGCCCGCGACGAAGATCGCCTTCCTCAAGGGCTATCTCAAGAGGGCCAAGGAACAGGCCGCGCGCGGGCAGGAGGAAAAAGAGAAGAATCTCTGCAAGACGTGCGGCTACCCTTCCTACGGCGACGAATGCGGCTTCTGCCGCTTGACGAATCGGTTCGGCAATGATGCGCCTTTTTCCTTCGACGTCTACGATCCTTCCAAGCTATGAGTCTTGATGGTTTCGTTCAGCTCATTTTCAACGTGTACGAGGCCTACACGGTGGCCTTGTTCCTCAGACGCGGCGATCATCTGTCGTGCTTTTCGGCAATTACCTTTGCGAAGAGCTTCGACAAATCGCGCCTCTTAAGCCTGGACGGGACGCTTGCCGGGTGGGCTGTAAAGCACCGGGAGCCCCTTATTATCGGCAATTTCGACAAAGACGAAGAGACGCTCGGCTATTACGGCAAAAGAGAAGAGATAAAATCCTTTATGGCCTATCCCCTCGAAATACCCGGCGTCATCGTCGTCGACAGCAAGAAGAAATGGGTTTTTACGGATAAGGAAAAGAAGCTTCTCGCCCATTTTGTGGCCGTTGCGTCAAAAGAAGTAGAAAGGGAAAAGCAGCTTAAGGAGATGGAAGAGGAGCGCGAAGAGGTTTCTCTTCTCAGGCGGCAACTCAAGTTTTTCCGCCAGCCTCGCATGACCGGCGACCGCATGGAAGAGGCGATAAAAGAAGCGCTCCTGGTTTCCGGGGGTGATATGGCGGTGGCGGCCGTCGAGAAAAGGGGCAGGCTTTCCATTGTTTCAGCGGTGGGAGAAGGGGCCGCGAACCTTCTTGGCGCCGTCTGCCCGATGCAGAATACCGTTGCTTCCACCGTCATGGAGGGAAAGGAGTTCTTGCTCCCTTACGAGAGCGGCTACCTGCGGGAGAAAACCCTCTTCTTCCCGAACGACGGCGTAAGGGCCAAACAGTATTTCGGCTTTCCCCTCGCCGTGGATGATCGGTCCTTCGGTTTTCTCGGCTTCGTTTCTCTTTTTTCCCGGCCTTTGAGAGAGCGGGCCATAATCGCCCTGCGCGATACAGCCGTACTCGCATCCCTCTCTTTCAGCCGACTGCAGGCGCAGGAAGAACTGGAGGCCCAAAGCCAAAAAGACCCGGCAACGGGCGCTATGGGCTTCGCGATTTTCTTCGACTTCATCGAGAAAATGGCGAAACAAAGGAAGAGCTTCTCCCTCATATCCGTGAAGCTTCCCGGTTTTACCAACATCAACAAGACCCTCGGGGCGCGCCAGGCAGACGACCTTTTGAAAAAGATGCGCCAGGCCGTCGAATACGGCGCCGGAAAGAACGCCATGGCGACAAGGAGCGGAGGCGCGCATTTCTACGCGGCCCTGGCCGGCTCGGACGGATCGGAGGAAAGCAGGAATATCCTCAATATCCTCAAGGTAGGCGTTCTCAACGCATTGCCCATCCCGACGTCGGGGCTTAAGAAAGAGCTGGAGATCGGAACGGCGCATTTTCCGAGAGACGGCACGGACTTGTGGGAGCTTATCGGCATTGCCGGAGATAGGGCTAAGAGGAACAGGACGTAGCAGCGAATTTTGACAAAAGGGGGTCGAAGGGAATGGGTTTTCTGAAGACAATGGGAGCTTTCTTTTCCGGCTTGACGACGAACTTCGCGATGGACCTCGGAACCGCGAATACGCTTATCTATATGAAAGGCGAAGGAATAGTGCTCAACGAGCCCTCCGTCGTCGCCATAGAGCAAAACACGGGGAAGATCATCGCCGTGGGCAAGGAGGCAAAGGAGTTTATCGGAAAAACTCCCCAGCAGATGGCAGCCATACGGCCCATGAAGGATGGGGTCATCGCAGATTTCGATGTAACGAAGGCGATGATCAAGCACTTCCTGACCGTGGTGAGAGAAACGAGGCGGGTATCGAGACCCAAGATGGTCGTCTGCGTGCCGTCGGGCATCACCCAGGTGGAGAAAAAGGCGGTCTTCGACGCCTGTATGCAGGTCGGGATCCACGACATCCATTTGATCGAAGAACCAATGGCGGCCGCGATAGGCGCCGAGCTCCCCATAGAGATGCCCGTGGGAAACATGGTCGTCGACATCGGGGGCGGCACGACGGAAGTGGCGATCATCAGTCTTGCCGCAAATGCCTACAGCGAGTCTCTCAGGGTGGCCGGCGACGAGCTTGACGAAGCAATTGTTCGCCACCTCCAGAGGAAGTACCAGGTGGCCATCGGTCTGAACGCGGCGGAGAGGATCAAGATGCAGATAGGCTCTGCCCACGAGATGGTCAATGGCGGTACGCTCTCCGTCATCGGCAAGGATATGCTGAACGGCATACCGAAGAACCTGACGGTCACGAGCGAGGACGTGAGAGAGGCCATCGAGGAGCCCGTTGCGGCGATAGTCGACGCCGTGAAGCGAGCCCTTGAAAGGCTCCCTCCCGAGCTGGTCTCCGATTTACAGGAATCCGGGGTGACTCTGACCGGCGGCGGCGCTCTCCTGAAAGGGCTCGACAAGAGGATCTCTGAAAAAACGAGCCTCAGGGTGCTGGTCCCGGACGAACCCCTCACCTGCGTCGTCATGGGCAGCGGGAAAGCGCTGGAACAGATAGACCGCTACCGAAAGGTCTTTATTAGCTGACTTTCGGCAGTTTCCCCGGACCCGTTTTCGTTTTTTATTCGGTCTTCGGCGCACCCGGGCGCGGAAGCGGCGTTCCCTGCGCCGGCTCCTGGCCCGGCGCATCGGCTCCACGCGCACAACATGGTTGTAATTGCCGATATAACCTGTATAATTTAGCGACGCGCCTATGGAGAACCCCTTTACCATACACGACCTCCCCAGGGCCGAGAGGCCGCGGGAACGCCTCAGCGCCCTCGGCGCCGAAGCCCTCTCGTCGCTAGAGCTGCTCGCCCTGATCATCGGCCGGGGGGTCGCGGGAAGATCGGCCATGCACATCGCTCAGGAGCTTTTGACGAAATTCGGCAGCGTCCAGGCCGTCAGCCTCGCGACTCTTGAGGAGCTTTCGGCCGTGAAGGGCATAGGGCTTGCGAAAGCCGCCCAGCTCAGGGCTGCCTTCGAGCTGGGCAGGCGGCAGGACCTGGTGCCGGAGGTGGGCGAGTACAGCATCAAGGAACCGGAACGCCTCGTGAAGGCCCTGCGGAAGTCCATTCAGGAGAAAGCGAAGGAGCACTTCAAGCTTGTCCTCCTCAACACGAGAAACAAGATTATCGGCATTTCCACCATCTCCGTTGGGACGTTGAACGCCAGTCTCGTGCATCCCCGCGAGGTCTTCAGAGACGCCCTGACGCACAGCGCCTCGTCGATCATCCTCGTCCACAATCACCCATCGGACGATCCCGAGCCTTCCGACGACGACCTCGCCATGACCCGGAGGCTCGCGGACGCCGGGCGGCTCATGGGGATCGAGGTGCTCGATCACATCATCATCACCCGGACCGGCTATACGAGTCTCAAAGAACGGGGCTGGCTGTGACGGGGCTGGGAGAGGAGCGCTGCATGCTGCGCATGAACATCGTCTGCAAGAGAAAAAAGGAGACGGCCCTGGCGGCCGCGCAATCCATTATCGACCAGTACGGCTCCTCCTGCGACATAGCCCTCGATGAAGAATCGGCCATGGAGATCGGACACGCGAAGGCCTTCGAGCTGGAGCACGCGGCGGACAACACAGACGTCGTCGTGGTTCTGGGCGGAGACGGCACCTTGCTCTCCGTGGCCAGGGAGGTGAAGGGACGGGATGTGCCTATCCTCGGAGTGAACTTGGGGGGCCTCGGCTTTCTCACCGAGATCACTCTCGAGGAGCTGCCGGATATGCTTCCACGGGTGGCAACCGGCGACTACTGCGCCTCGGTCAGGACCATGCTCGACGTGACGGTGCGCAGAGAGGGGGAGGAGATCTTCGCCCTCTCGCTCCTGAACGACGCGGTGATTGCCAAGGACGCCCTGGCACGCATCATCAATCTCGAAACCTACGTGGACGACGAGTACCTGACGACTTTCAAGGGGGACGGCCTCATCGTCTCCACCCCTACGGGCTCTACGGGCTACTCCCTCGCGGCGGGCGGACCGATTCTCCATCCAAGCCTGGAGCAGATCATCCTCACGCCCATTTGCCCGCACATGCTGACCAATCGTCCCCTCATCCTTCCCCGGGAGGGGGCAGTGCGGACGAAACTTGCCTCCCCCGACGAAAAAGTGATCCTCACCCTGGACGGCCAGATTGGATTGCCCCTGGAGCATCTGGACGAAGTGACCATGAAGAAATCGGCTTTTACCGTGACCCTGATAAAATCGTCGACGCGGGGCTATTTTGAAGTGCTGCGGAATAAACTGAAGTGGGGCGAGAGGTAGCGAATGCTCGCGTTTCTGCGGGTGAAGGGTTTTGCCATTATTGACGAGATGGACGTGGAGTTCGGGGAAGGGTTGAACGTGATCACGGGGGAAACGGGCGCGGGGAAATCGATCATTATCAACGCCCTGTCTTCCTTGCTCAACGCGAGGACGCCGACCGACGTCGTGCGGTCCGCCTCGGGCCGCGCGGAAGTTATCGGCCACTGCTTTCAGAACGGAGAAGAATATATCCTGCGAAGGGTCATAGGCAGCCAGGGAAGATCGCGGGCCTTCATCAACGACAACCCCGTTGCCGCGAAGAACCTGGAGGAGCTCGGCTGTCTGCTCATCCATATCTACGGTCAGAACGAGTCGCAGCAGCTTCTCGGCAAGGAGAATTACGTGGCCATGGTCGACGGTTTTCTCCATCTGGGGGGCGAGCGGCAAAAGCTCGCCGAGCGGGTGCGCCGCCTGGGCGAGGTGAGCCAGGCCCTGGAAGCGAAGAAATCGGCTGCCGCCGACCGGGGGAAGGAGATCGACCTCCTTTCCTACCAGCTTCAGGAGATAGAGGAGGAGCGCTTCGGCGAGGGCGAGGAGGAGCGCATCAGGGAGAGGCTGAAGGCGCTCAGGGATGCGGAGCGGATAAAGAGCGCCATCGAGAACGCGGCGAGAGGGCTGTATGAAGACGAGCAATCGGCCCAGGCCATCGTCGCGGGCTCTGCGGGCGTCCTCAAGCCCTTCTCCGGCATTGCCTGGGTTGATGCGCTCAGGAAGCGGATGGAAAGCATCTGCTTTGACGTGGAAGACATCGCCACGTCCTTGAGGGAGCAAGAGAAGTCCCTCGATTACGAGCCCGGGGAGCTGGAAACGCTGGGGGAACGGCTTGCCAGGATCATCAGGCTCAAAGAGAAATACGCCAAGACCCACGGAGGCATTGCCGAGTTTGAAGCGTGGGCGCGAAAGCGTCTCGACGAGCTCCTTCATCTGAAGACGGACCAGGAAGAGCTGGAATCGGAGAAGGGCGCTCTCGTTGGCCTGGTGGCCGAAATGGCTGCCTCCTTGTCAAATCGCAGGAGGGAAGGGGCGAAAGGGATCGAAGATCTCGTGACCGCCGAGCTCGCCCTTCTTTCCATGAAGGGAGCCCAGTTCAGGGTCGTGATCGAAGAGCGGGGCGCGATCGGCGAGGACGGCAGAGACGAGGTGGAATTCCTTCTTACCACAAACCCCGGCGAGCCTTTGCGGCCTTTGAGGAAGATCGCCTCGGGCGGCGAGCTTTCGCGTATCATGCTTGCGGTGAAAAAGATCACCGGGGACGACGAAGAGAAGACCTTCGTGTTCGACGAAGTTGACGCCGGCATCGGGGGAAGGGTGGCCGAGGTGGTGGGTAAAAGGCTGCGGGAGCTTTCAGGGAAACAGCAGACGATCTGCATCACCCATCTCGCGCAGATCGCCGTCTACGGGGACCGCCACTTTCGGGTGCAGAAGCATCAGGAAGGAGGGACGACCCGCGCGTCGATCAAAGAGTTGACGGAACCCGAACGGATCGAAGAGATAGCGAGGATGCTCGGGGGCATCCAAATTACGGATAAGACCCGGAGTCAGGCAGAGGAGATGTTGAGGAATGCTCAGGAAAGCAACCATTAACGATATCGCGCTCATTCACCGATTGGTGAACTCGTGCGCCGAGCGGGGAGAGATGCTTCCGCGGTCTCTCGCCGAGCTGTACGACAACATGCGGGACTATTTTGTGTACGAGGATGCGGAAACGGGCGAGGTCGGAGGCGCCGCGGCCCTCCATATATGTTGGGAGGATCTGGCTGAGATCAGATCGGTCTGCGTGGTGGAAAGCCTGCGGCGCCGCGGGGTGGGCGCGGAACTGGCGGGCGCCTGTATGGAAGAGGCGCGCCGGTTCGGCATCGGGCGCGTCTTTCTTCTGACCTATCGACGCGACTTCTTCAGGCGGTTCGGCTTTGAAGAAGTGGAGAAAAAGGAGCTTCCCCAGAAGATCTGGACCGATTGTGTGAAGTGCGCGAAATTTCCTCTCTGCGACGAAGTCGCAATGCTCGCCCGTCTGCGCTAAGTTGGAGACGGAAGAATCTGCGGAAAAGGGCGCTTGAGAGCCTTTGCAATTTCCTGTAAGGAGTTTGTCATGAATACCGAGTTTTGGGCAGGGCGGCTGAAGACGATCTTCGATGGCTGGGAAGTTTGCCGCCTGGAGAAGCGCACCAAGAAGTTCGAAGCCGCCGAGGGCAAGCTCCTTTCAATGGATTTGAATGAGGAGCAGGGGATCTCCTGCCGAGGCGTCAAAGATAGGAGGATGAGTTTCGCCTACACCTTCGAAAAGGGGGAGAAAGCAGCCGAGGCAGTCGTAGAGAATATCTCCGCTCTGATCCCCTTTCTCGATGCAGACCCCTATAGCGTCTTTCCGGCCGCGTATGAGCGATATCCCGACCTTGATATATACGATGAGGCAGGCCTGCGAACCGCCGACAACGCGAAAATCGAAGCGCTCATGGAAATGGAGTCGATCATCCGAGGGCACGACCGGCGCATCAGCCAGACGAGAAATTGCGAGCTGCAGGAAACGGAGTTGCGCGTGGAGATGATTAATTCCCGCGGCGTCGAGGCGCAGGCGAAGAAGACCGTCTACACCCTGGGCGCCATGGCCGTCGCTCAGGAGGGCGGCGACGAGGTTTCCTGGTACGATTGGTCGTGGGGGACCCGGTACGTCGACCTGAACGGACGAACGCTCGGCCGGCGGATAGCGGAAAAAGCAGTCTCCGGTCTTGCCGGCCGGGTTCTCCCGACAGGCGTTTACCCCGGTCTTCTGACCCCCGCTGCCGCCTGCCAGATACTGGAGGTGCTCTCGGCTTCCTTTCTCGCCGAGAACTTGCACAAGAAGAAGACGCGTCTGGCGGACAAGATAGGCACGCGCTGTTTTTCGGAAGCGCTCACGATCATCGATTCCGGTTTAAGGGGGATGGGGGCCTTTCCTTTCGACGGGGAAGGCGTGCCTTCTCAGGAGAACATACTCGTGAAGGAAGGCGTATTTCAGACCTTTCTGTACGACGCCTACTACGGAAAGCGAATGGAGAAGACGTCCACGGGCAATTCCGTGCGGTGGGGCGTCAAGGACCCGCCGAAGTGCGATTCCCGCGGCTTTTTTATCGATGCCGGAGGCGACGCGCCGATCGCCGAAAGCGGGGGCGTCGTGGTGGAGGAGTTGATGGGGGTCCACATGGCGAACGCAATTACGGGAGATTTTTCCCTCGGCGCAACAGGAGACTACTATTCCGAAGGAAAAAGGCGCCCCTTAAGGGGGTGATCCTGTCGGGAAACTTGTTCGACCTGCTGGGCCAGGTGAGGACTGTGGGCAAAGACCTGACCTTCTACGGCTCCTACGGTTCGCCGACCCTTTTCATAGAGGGTCTGAAGATAAGCGGCGCCTAGTCGGTTGTGGGAGAGGAAAGGCTCGATTTTTAAGGGAAAAGATTGACGTCGATCGGATCACTGTTCTCCAGGGCAAAATCACGGATTTTCGCGTTTTCCATAGCGCCGTCCGAGGAGGCATTGAGGCATGAAAGGTTATGGCTGCTCGTCGCCTTGCTCGTCGGTCTCGCGCTTCGTCTCCCGGGTTTCCTGACCGCCCCCGCTATCGAGCTCGACGGCATCGGCTATGCAACCGTGGCCGCCGCGTTCGCGAAGGGTCATCTCGGCCAGGCGCTGGGCGGGGTCTTCCCCCCTGTCTATCCCTTGGTCGTGGCGGCCTTCCACCTCATCATACCCGATTTCGAGCTTGCCGGCCGCCTAGTCTCTCTCGCGGCAAGCATGCTGACGATCTATCTCTCGTTCCTGTTTGCCAAGCGGTTGTACCCTCATGGGGCCAAAGCGATGCTGGTCGCCTTCCTCGTCGCCTTTCAGCCCTATCTGGTGCGGTACTCCGGCGCAGCGCTTTCTGAATCGTTCGCCATCCTTCTCTTCAGCGCAACGACATTTGTCTTTTATGGAGGATGGCGGGAGCAGCGGCCTTGGCCCATCGCGGCATCGGGGCTCTGCCTTACGCTGACATACCTGACGAGGCCGGAGTACATCGCCTTCTATGCACCCTTCCTCTTTGTTCTTCTCGTGAAGAAACGATTGGGGGACAGCCTCCTCTTCCTCTCGCCTTTCATCGTCCTTGGCCTGCTCTATATCTGCCTCCTCCATTCACAGACCGGGGTGTGGATGGTGAGCAAGAAAGCGACCCTGTCGCCCTTTGTCTCTTTTGCGACCGGTTTGAGAAACATACCTTTTGTCGCCTACGAATTTTTCATCGCCCTCTTTCCCGTCTTCTTCGTTGTTGCCCTTCTCGGCATTTTCAGAGTGGAAAAGCCGTACCGGAATCTTGCCTTTCTTCTTGTGGCCTTCCACATTGCGAGTCTTTCTTTCGTGAGCCACGCAACACGGCGGTACTCCGTCGAGTTCATCCCCCTCTCCCTGGTTTTCGTCGTCGAGGGTCTCTACGTCGCGGAAAGTGTTCTCAGACGCTTTTTCCAAGTGCGTGGGCGTCATGCCGCGCTTCCGGTTGTCAAGGCCGCCCTTGTTGTTGTGATCGTCGCATCGGCGGTGTTCCAATCCTACGTGCCTCCCCACGCCGAGAGGGCGCTCCACAAGAAAGCCGGCTTGTTCCTGCTCCAGCATGATCCAGGCAGCATCGTCGCTTCCCGTCTTCCCCTTGTCGCCTTTTATGAACATGGCGCCTCGGTGGACTTGTTGGCCCAGATGGGGGACCGGAAAGACGTGGATCACTTCAAGAAAATCGTTGCGGAGCAAAAGGCCGCATACCTCGTCTTTGACGAGAAAGTGGACGAGGCGCTGCCTTTTTTGCGGGAGTATCTGTCGGGACGCGTCCCGGTATATGAGGCGCGCAGTCGCGGCGCCTTTCTGAAGGTCTACCGATTGTGAGCGCGAGCCCTCTCGTCTCCGTGATTATTTTAAACTGGAACGGCGGCAGCCACGTGCGGTCTTGCCTCGACAGCTTCGCCGACCAGAATTACGACAACCTCGAAGTCATCGTCGTCGACAATGGGTCGACGGACGGCTCTCCTGCAATGATCGCGCAGAGCTATCCGGACGTGCTGCTGATCCAAACCGGGGCGAATCTCGGCTACGCGGCGGGCAACAACGTCGGAATTCGCACCGCCCGGGGCGAGTACGTGGTGCTCCTCAACAACGATGCCGAGCTGGATGCCGCCGCGATCAGCGCGATGCGCCGCGCTATCGAGAAAGACGCGCGATACGGCGCCTGCGCCTCAAAAATCTATTTGAAATTTGAGGAGGGTTTGTTGGACGCGGCGGGGATTGCGGTGTGTCCCGACGGGCTTTCAATTGGACGGGGGAGACTCGAAAGGGGAGAGCGCTACAACCGGGAAGAAGAAGTCTTTTTCGGAAGCGGCTGCTGCGTCATGTGCAGGAAGGAGATGCTGGAGGACATAAAGACGGGGGACGACTACTTCGACGAGAGCTTTTTTATGTATGCGGACGATACCGACCTCGGCTGGCGGGCGGCTCTGCGCGGCTGGCGGTCAATTTATGCGCCGGATGCCGTTGCTTACCACCTGCACTCGGCCTCGTCCGAGAACTATTCCCCCCTCAAGGCATTTCTCGTGGAGAGGAACAGGATTTGGGTATCGATGAAGTACTTCCCCTTGCTGCTGCTCTGCCGGGGCCAACTCTTCACGGCCTCGCGCTATCTCTGCCAGGCCTATGCGGCCTTTTCGGGCAAAGGCGCTGCGGGGGCATTTTCGAAAGAACGTTCGAAGGGTGAATTGATTTCGATACTCCTCCGGGCCTGGGCCTCCGCCTTCCGGAGTTTGCCCGTCGTCTTGAAGAAGCGGAGAACCATACGGAAGAGAAGGAAAATTACCGATGCCGAGACACGCGGGCTGCTGAAGAAATACGGGATCAGTTCGTCCGTGATCGGCCTGAAGGGGTAGGGGGAGCTTCTTTTGCGGAAGGTTGGGAGCAGTCTCGTCTGTTCGCACGATCCGGGGCAAGCCTCCGCTGCCTCAGCAACCGCTCTGCCAAACGAAAAAGCGAATAAACGAATGGCGCGGGAAGGACGATTGCGGGAAACGTGAAGAGCCAGAAATAGAGGTACCCGCGGTAAAGGGGAAAGAGGGAGCGAAAGTAGCGTTCCTGTTTTAGGGGGATAATCCCGTTCCGGCACAGGGCGATCATGGACGGAAAGTGCTCGACTAAAAGCTTTCTGTTGATCGCCCGGAAGTAGCGGCCGTCGACCCCCCGTTTTCTGAAGATGTCGAAGATGTTATTGAAATTGCGGCCGAAGACGCGGCAGACGCCGTAGCCCCCCGAGTTGTAGATGCAGGCGGCCAGCAGATGCTCCGAGACGTAGACGTGCTTTGTGCCGTTGAAAAGGGCAGAAAATATCCACGCGAGCTGGACAAGGTTGGAATCGAAAAAGGGTTTCCAGTCCGAAGGCTCCTCGACGAGCGTTCTGTTGACGATGTTGGCGGACATGAAGGTGAAGAAATGGGCTACCTTGCGTACAAAGGCCAGGGTGTCCGCGTAGACGACGTATCCGGCCGGCGCCGGAGGCGGCGCCTCTTTGCGGAAATCACCGGTAAAACCGTATGAATTAAGAAAAACTATCCCGTAGTCCCCGCTTTTGAGCAGGGGGATGAGCTTGTCGAGGCAGCCGTCGAGGAGCACGTCGTCGTCCCCGAGGAGAAGCAGATACTTACCCTTCGCTTTCCTGACGCACTGGAGAAAGTTCCGGTCGGGGCCCACATTCTCGTCGTTTCTCACGTAGACGAGGGGGCAGCCCGCGGCGAGATGTTTTTTGACCACCTCTCCCGTTGCGTCGTTTGAACAGTTGTCGGAAACGAGCACCTCCACGTCTCCTTCGTGGCCTTTTAGCTGACGGGCGATCTGCGACAGACAGAGATCGAGAAAGGATGCCCTGTTGTACGTCGGGATCGCGATGGTCAAAAGACATGAAGGGTTCGCGATCATGCGGTCTGCCATGCCTGTTTCTTTGTCCTGAAGAGGAAGATAATCCACGGAATGCCCCAGGCGCAGCTCGAAAGCCATCCGAGGAAGAAATAGTGCGGGGCAAGATACTTAGCGCAAACAACAGTCGTCAGCGTGACGTAGATGGCAGAGGTTACGGAGAGGAGCACCAGCGGCTCTCGTTTGTGGGCGCGCAGATACGTCGCAAGGCCGTTGACGATGATCTGAAGAAACCAGATCACCGCGAGAAAGAGCATGGAGAGGGGATCGGAAAAGCGGTCCACTATGGCGTAACGACCTTTCATAAACCCCATGAGGGCAAGAAGCACGACGGCCCCGGCAAAGAACGTGGCCGCCGAAAGGAGCAGATTTTTCCGGAAGAGCGCATCGAGAGATTTCCAATCGCGCTTCGACACGAACATGTTGAGGCGCGGCGTCACCGCATAGAGCCACGAATTGGAGACGGCAAAAACGCCCATCCAGAGGGTGAGGGAAAGTCCGACTCGTCCTGCTTCAACAGGTCCCCGGAACTGGAACGCCAGGGGCGGGTAGACCTGAAAGATGAAATAACCCGAAGACCAGCTCAAGGCGTAGCGCCAGAGCAGCGCGAAGATCTGCTCCCTCCACGCGTAGTTGGCCTCTCGTGAGACGGCGCAAAAGCCGCTGAAAAGGCGTCCGTAGCGGCGCCAAACCATATAAATGCCGTAGGCGGCGCCGACGAGCATTGAAAGGGCGAGGGCGTAAAGACCGAAGCGGAAGACGAGGCACAGCCACATGAGCGCCATGGTCAGGGCGGTGATCGCGAGCCTCAGCCGCTGGATGACCGCCACGAGGTTGCACCCCTCGAGGAAATAGAGGAGGGCGCTGTTGAAGAAGGTGAGGCCGCCGCCGGCAACATAGATGATCCACGGCATTCCCCAGCGAACCCCGGTCTTTTGCTGGGCAAGGAAGAGAAAGCCGACGAGAAGGATGACGGGGAAAGCAACGAGGGCAACAGCGAAAGCCCATTTGGTGCAAAAAACAAAGAGGCTCGCAAGCCTCTTCCGGTGGTCTTCGCTGCCGACAATATCTCTGTTCTCAAATCGCAGATAGGCAAACTCGTGCGCGGCAAACTGCAAGGTCACCTGAAAGAAGCCCAGCTCGGCCAACATGGCCAGCGCTGCCAGGCTCGTCATGGTAAACCAGTACCCCTGCTGCTCCCGGGTGAGGAAAAGCGGGATCAGGATAAGGGTGAAAATCCCCGACAGCCCGCGGAAGAGCTGGTTGAGCTGGGTGAAAAACGCGTCTCTGTGAAGGAGTCTCGAAAGAAAATGTCCAATCAAGGGGAGATCAGCCGACTATTTCGTTCAGCCCTTCGACGATATGCTCGAGATCTTCGGGCGCCAGGGCGGCAATCTTTTTGCCTACCCGTTCGGTCGAGAGCGTCCTTATCTGACCGATCTTGACCCACGACGGCTTCGGAAGACCGGGGTTCTTGATCTCAAGGGCAAGGGGGAAGCCCGCACGTTGCGGCTGGCTGGTGAGCGCAAGGGCAATGACAGTGCCGGATTTTTCATTGAACACGTCGTGGCTAATCACGACTACCGGTCTGATGCCCGCTTGTTCCCTTCCTCTGGTGGGATTGAGGTCTGCCCAAACGATATCGCCTCTCAGTATTCGGGCCATTCATTGATCTCCGTCATGCCCTCTTCCGCCATTGCTCTCTCGAACCCCACGTCCAACTTGCCGCATTCTCTGGCCAGACGGTGTTTTTCCATGCGATTCAGTTTTTCCTCGACCGCGTCCTGTATCGCCCGGCTTCTGCTCGGGAACTTCCGCGTTGCCACCATTCTGTCCAGCCGACTCAGCGTCTTCTCGTCGATGGTAATTGCGACCTTTGTTGTGCTCATTCGTTGCCTCCGCTCAGGTATTACTGTAGATCATACCGTGGGGGTTGTCAACGAGGCGCTTTTGAGAAGATCTTCGAGGCAGATAGAGAGCGTCTTTCGGAAACAAGGCGTCCTGGCCGAGGAGCAGCACGCAGCGCAATGCATTCCGCGCTCTTGACGCGAATCCAGTGTGACACTATGATAGTAGAATGAAGAACGTAACCATTACCCTTGACGAAGAGGTTGCGCGCTGGGCCAGGATCAAGGCTGCCGAGCACGATACCAGCGTGTCGAGACTCGTCGGCGAGATGCTGCGCGAAAAGATGCTCAGGGAAAAAGCGTACGAGACATCGATGCGGAGATTCCTGGCAAGGAAACCGGTAATGCTGCGGGCGTCGGGAGACAGGTACCCCAGCCGCGAAGAGCTGCATGAACGGTGACAGGATATTCGTCGACACCAACGTGCTCGTGTACAATAGGGATGCGACTGAAGCGCCAAAAGAAGAGGCCGCCTCGAAGTGACTGGATTACCTTTGGCGGTCCCACACAGCCAGAACAAGCTTCCAGGTTCTTGAAGAGTTTTATAGCGCAGTAACTACAAAGCTCAAGATTCGGCTTCCGGCTGAAGACGTTCGGAAAGAACTGGAGGATTTATTCGCCTGGATGCCGCTCGCCGTCGATGCGGAGGTTATCAAAGAAGCGTGGCTCGCACAGGACCGCTACCGCCTGTCCTGGCGGGACTCACTGATCGTTGCAGCGGCCCGATTATTGGGCTGTCGCTATATTCTCACCGAGGACCTGCGGCACGGCCAGGATTTTGACGGGGTCGTCGCAATCAACCCGTTTCTTAAGCTGCCCGAAGACCTTTGATGCCTTCAGGAGACAGACGCGTTCGATATTGGCGTCCATCTCGCCGCACACCCATCATTCCCGCATTGATTGTTGCTTCTTATCTCCTTTTGCCAGCATTTTCATCAACCTGGTCAGCACCCTCCTTCCATATTCCAACTCATCTGTTTGGCGGCCTTTTTTGTTTCCTGATGTCTTTGCAACCCACATCACGACTAGATAATATGCGCTTATTCCGATGACTTACGCAAGGGGGGGTACAAAATGGCACAAAATGGCACGGTTTCAGGGGGGAGAGGGAGGCAAGGAGAGACTTTTCAGACGCGCCGGCATTCTCTCACAAGAGGACATGTACAAGGTGGAAGAAGCCATCAAGATACAGCTCGATATCAATTAGCGATCCCTTCCGGAAGGGATAGGCTTCGCGAAAACGGCGGCTCGCGTCGTTAATTGTCAAAGAGCAGACCTCCCGGCATCACGAGAACAGATGCCACGGGCCTTAGATCCATCCCGGCCGCAACTCAAATTCTCCTGCTTTTCCTGATTCCTGTCAAAGCAACAAGGAGAGACGACAACCAAGGGCGACAAAAGGCTTGAGTAGAAATGTTTTTTTGGCCAGGCTGCTGTCATATCGCTGCCCTGTCCGCAGATTCTATTTGGATAAAAGGTGAGAAATGCGTGCTGCAACTGCCCGGCCGTCTCGGATAGCGTAGTTAATGCCCCTGTCTTCCGGATAAATCTGTGCCATGGTTGCAATCGACGCGTTTGAGAATGGGGTCTCGATGGCGGGTATATGCCGTGAATAGCCGCGTTCGGTTACCGGCTGTGCATATTTGCCTCGCCAAACTCGGTATTCAAGAACGCTGGGCGAGTCGATTTTAGGGAACATGCGCTTGAGATGTTTCAAGGCAAACTCATAATACTGGTCGTCGTTATAAGACCACACAGGGTCTTCTGCAGAAAGATAACGGGATAAAAACACAATGTGCGTGTCCTTGTAGCTTTCCGGTTTATCAAAATTGGTGTGTTCGATTACGCCGACGAAGGGAAAACCGGGGTCGTTCACATTAAGCCAATAGATGTCGGACAACGCGTGTTTGAGACGAAGCACCAAGCATATGTTGCCAAGATAGTGGATTCGAGACAAGGACGCATGCCAATCAGGATGCGCCGTTCCGTTGAAGATATCGGCAATGACAGGTAAAGCAGGAGTGAAAAGAAAGTGTCGGCCTGCAACGTCGCTCCTATTTGTATGCAGAGACAGGAGCCGGTTACCCTCCGCTTGCACTCCGGTTGCCCGTTCGCCGAAGCGCACATCACCACCGAGGCGTTGAACTTCCAAGACTATAGCTTCTGCAAGACGGCCGAACCCGCCTTTGAAGTAAACAAGTTCCTCGCTGCCTTTCTTGTCACGCGTACTGCCGCGAAGCACCAATTTTTTCCACATCCAGACAGCATTGACTGCTTCAGCATAGGCAGAAAACTTAGAAGCAACCAACGGCTCCCACACCACACGGTAAACGTTCTTGCCACAAAGCGGCTCCAGCCACTCCCGGATGCTCAAGTGTTCAATAGTTCGCCATTCCTTGATTTGTCGAACTCGAAAGACCAATGAGCCAAGCCTAATGCGGTCAACAAGCGAGAGGGGAGTGAAACGAAACAAGTCCATCGGCGTTGAAAGCTTCCAAAGGCGTCCGCCAAGGTACATTCCGGTCCGCGACGGCAGAGTGATCAATTCATCTTTCATCCCTAGATCCTTAGCAAGATCGGGGACAAATTCGTCGCTGTTGAACAGGTGATGGTAAAACTTGTCGAGCTTTACACCATCCGCAAGTTCAAAGAACCCAGCTAAACCCCCTGGTGTGGTGTCGGATTCGATCATGCGTACGCGGAAGCCCTGCTTGGAAAGGACGTAAGCTGCTGTGAGCCCAGTGAAGCCGGCACCGACGACTACGACATCATACTTATCGCTTGCCAAAATAATACCTTTTTAATCGGTCGCAGTTAAGGGCCCTCATACAATAACTCGTTATCTTGGCGCAAGTTGCGCTCTGCTTTCGCTGAAGGTTATATAACGATTCAGAAGAAATTGAACCGCTACCACCAGAGGGAGCGTGAGTAGCTTAGACATTCTGGGGTCAATGAGCACATGATCGACAAGCAGCCAGAGCATTAGAGCCGACACCGCGTAGCCAACCGCAGCCACGCCAAAGAACATCGCAAGACGCTGCATCGTTCTGCTTCGAACACCGAAGGTGATTCTCCTGTTCAAAAAAAAACTTACCACTGTTCCGGAGGCATATCCAACGACATTCGCTGCCTGATACCAAACTCCAAATTGTAGTGCGGCGTAATATACACAGTAGTCGGTCATGACGCCGACGCCGCCGCACAGGCAATAGAGGAGAAATTGTACTAGCGTTTTGTGGTTGTGTCCTCGTTGTCGCATGTACCATAGCCCACTGTTTCGGCGATTGCGTACTGTTGCCGTGAATTGATAGTTAGCAATACCCTTCCAAGATACTCGCCCAACACACCGAGGGCAAGCAACTGAACCCCACCGAGGGTCAGGATTGTAACGATCAATGAAGACCACCCAGTGGGCATGCGATCGAGAGTCAGTTTCTGCACAACAAAAAGGAGCGCGAGTACAAACCCCAAACCGGAAAAGCACATGCCTAATATCGAGGTTATCCGGAGAGGAATAAGAGAAAAGCTGGTTGCCATCTTTAACCAGAGGGACACCAGTCTTCCAAAGCTATACCCGCTCTCTCCCGCGTAGCGCTCGTGGTGTGCCACATCGACGCTGGCAATGTTTTGCGTGGCAGAAAGAATTAAGCCGTCGATATAAACGTATGGACCCTGATAGCGCAAGATGTCATCACGTATGACCGCTTTCATAGCACGAAAAGGCGACAGGTAAAGGTTCTTCGGTTTGTGAATGAGAAGTCGAGCAGCTACATCATTCACATAGCTTCCCGCGATCTTCCAGAATGGGTGTTTGCGCTTCTTAAAACGGGCGTAGGCGACATCGCATCCCCGTTGAATCTCGCGAACTAGCATTGGAATGTCATCGGGTGAATGCTGAAGATCATCGTCCATGGTCACGATGATCCCGCTCCTTGCATAGGCGAAGCCCGCCATGAGGGCGGTATGCTGACCCGCGTTCATTCGGAGCAGTATTCCGTGAACCTGTGGATACTCTGCGGAAAGTGATTGAATCACCGCCCAACTATTATCCGGAGACCGGTCACAGACCAAGATTATCTCATAGTCTTCGCCAATGTCAGCCTGGCCGTCAGCCATTCTGCGAAGTTGCCTTACCAATTCAGGGAGAACACGCTCACTGCCGTAAACAGGAATGACGATCGACAATTTGCAGAGACTGTCATTTACCATAACGCTTGCCCCATTAGAGTGAATATCGACATCATAGAACTTCGGGCCGGGTTGTTGGGAGAACGTCCTTGCATTTTCACCGTTCAAGCCGAACCATTGGATAAGCGACTTAACTGCTTACAGACGCGGCGCATGCCATCCACAATATTTATCTGGGGTTTCCAGCCCGTTTCGAGTCGAAGAAGCGTGTTATCGAGGACATTGACAGACACATCGAACTTTCTCGCCGCTAGATATCTTACGCTCAACGGAATTGTCAACTCATCTCGAATAATGTCTATTATGTCATTCAACGAGTGCCCCACACCACTGGAGATATTGAAAACTCTGCTATTCCCTTCGTGAGCGATTAAACGAACGATAGCCTGTGCCAGGTCTGTCACGTAAATGTAATCCCGTCTGGTGGTGCCATCACCCCAAATTTCAATCGGCTGACCTTTTAGGCAACGTTCCAAGAATACCCCGATAACGCCCTGTCCAATATTGAGGCGCTGCCACTCTCCGTACACGTTGGCAGGTCTGCAAATGCGGTACTCTATTTCATACATATTCGCGTACATCGCTAGGTATTTCTCGATCGTCAACTTGGTGATACCGTAAGAGCTTATGGGATGAGTAGGATGGTTCTCTTTGATGGGAAGTTGTTGGGGAACACCGTAGACCGTACCGCCTGAGGAAATGTATATTATTCTCTTTAGACGCGTTTCTCTTAAGAGCGATAACCAAGTTGCGTGAGCAACGACATTAGTAAGGATGTCGTAAGAGGGGTCGTCCATCGAGGCGCCAGGGACCGTAGTATGGATCAAATCGATAGCAATGTCCACATCCCGCATGGCCCGGATCACATCCTGGGGTTTCTCGGCGTCGCCCTCCTCCACTTCAACTTCCTCCTCTACATCGGCAATGAGGTTTCGGGAACCAAACAGCCTATCGAAAATCCTTACTTCATACCCGTTGCGCAAGAGCAGACGGCTAAGGTGGCTACCGATGAAACCGAAACCACCCATGACGAGGACGCGACACGCGCTCATTGTTAGGATAACTCTTCCTCTTAAAGAATCAAATCAGCAATATCTCGGTAACGCGCACTGAACAGGCACCATTGCCGCCGTCAATCCACCCATCGGCCTTCGATGACGAACAAGTTCTAAACACTCCCGCTTATTCCGGTCCCGAGCTTACCGCAGAGGAATTCGGGGTGGACAAACGAGCCCCCTCACAAGCACAAATTCGAGCCGCAAGGCAGTGCCCTAGCGATATAAGCAGAACCAAGCGTGACTAAAACCGAACAACAGGCAACAGCGAAAGAAGTGTTTGGAGAGGCGAGGCTTCTCAAACCCAGTCCGGCGTGGCCGGCGTAGCGCCTCGCCCCTCAACAAGAGACGCTTCTCTTATCGGCGAGAAGCTTTATTCAAACGGTCGTGCGGCGAATTCTTCTGGAAAAAAGTCCACAAGGGAACTGGACCCAGACCGTGCGGACGCAGCATTTGTTAGATGTCCTCCGTGGCACGTTCGGAGGCGACGGGCCCCGCCGCCAAACGAAACACTTTAAGCGGACGAAGCGAAATTCTGCCGTGTGAGACAACAACAAACACGACCATGAAAATCATCACAAACGGATCAAGAACGGCGGGAAGCCACAAGTCGATGTAATGTTTGGGAATAAACAGCAATCCCAAAAGAAGCAGGTAGGACGCAGAGTATTTGTCAGGCGTGTCGTCATTAAAGAACAGGAACATGGGAATAAAAAAATGAATCAATTTATAGTCAAAAGAGACATACTGCAATAGCGTCATCCCGCAAGTCAATATCATTAACTTTTTCCATGTCGTTCTCTCATAGACAACAACGTAAACAGAAAGAGCCGCAAACACTACAAGGGAAAAAAGCAGCCACGGTCGGAGCAGCGATGCAACGGGTGGGAAATGTGGTCCTGCGAGCAAGCGCAAAGCACAGAACAAACTACACCCAACTTCTGTCGCCAGTCCCCTAATAATCGAAACGTCACTCCAAGAGGCTAATATGCTTCCCATACGACGGCAGTAATTCAATAGGCCCCCGTTGAAACCTCCGTCGTATATGGCCAAAGCAAAGACCGTCAACAGGACCGCGAAAAGGAGCGCATAGACTAGCTGTTTATAACGTTTGTCGGATATCAAGAGAATAAGGAAGACGCCTGGAGCCAACTTCATAGCGATTGCCATCCCCAGGCAGAAAGAACTTAGCACTCCACTCCCCCTCTTGTAAAGTAGGACAAACAGGGAGAGGAATATAAAAAGCATTCCTTCGTTATTGCCCGTACTGATTGTCAACATCGTCGGAAACGAGAGACATAGAAAGATGAGACTATACCCCATCCTTGAGGAAAGCTTGATTCTTTTTAGGCTGAAGAAACTATAGAAAAAGAAATAGGTAGAAAAGAGCGCGAGATATTGAATGAGCCCGCTGTCACCTTGGCTCACGAAGACATTGGTCACGAGATAGGCGGCGGGGAAGTAGTTGAAAACCCATCTGATCTCATATCCATGCTCTGGCGCTCCGCTATAAAGCTGATGAATTGGCCACGATCTCAAGTTGTAAAAGTCTTTAAACCGATGTACAACGAGCAGTATTGACTTGATCGATACGTCGTCATTGTATGCGATGGCCTTTGTATAGAGAACCAGATAAGAAGCGACAAACCCGGATAAAAGAATTAGGGCCACAAAACGAGATTTGGACTGCGCATCTTGGAGCACTACCCGCCTTGCGACTAAAAGAGCAGTAAAGAAAATGACGGTCAAAATGAGAAAAATGACGTAGTTATTGATACTGAGAGGCTCAACTGCGCGCGCCTTGAAAAGGTGGACGAGAGGGTCTGTCGTCAAGAAAGCCAAGAGACATGCAAAGAAAATTGAGCCGTAAAGGTATTTGGAAGAGCCGCTGGAGAACCACAACTCTCGTAGACTCTTTTGTGACCCAGCCGACGAATAGAGGACGACGAGCAAAACCACAAGAATTGCAATAAGGAGCCATTCTGCAAAACGAACGGCCTTGGCCGCATGTTTGCTACACGTGAAGCCCTGATAGCGAATCTGGAAATCGTCTATGCTGCCATCGAACGGTCTGGACTTGTTCATTCCTGTGCCGACTGCTATATCTGAGACTTGAAAAGTGAGTTGCTTGCCAATGTCGTTGACGGCTAGGGCACCGTTGAGCCTCACGACAACGCGGCTGGTTCTTGTGATGTGCAGGTCAACAAGGTATTCCTTTGCCAACTTCAGATATTCGGTAATCACAAATCCCGTGGAGGTATCTTCTCCTTTGGAGCCGATGACGAGGCCTAAGCGACCGGGCTTGAGGAGTTCCATACGTATACCCGAGTTTCTTGCCCCGGTTTGAAACACGTTGTTATATTGGCCAATGGAGTAGACTTTCATCTTAAAGGATATGTGAATTTCTTTTAGGGCGGCACGTGAATCCTCCTGAAGGTCTTTGACCAAAACAAACGCTTTGCCATTTGCACGACTGTCGAAATGCACTGCACGTGTTGTCACCGGCCGCAAAGGATTATAGATAATGGAGGGGCTGCAAAGATGAAGGACGGACAAAGCCACCGCAACTACTCCTACACAGAACAGAATACCTATAGTATTGTCGGGAAGATGGTTGCAAACATCCTTCTTGAATTGAAAAAGCTGCTTCATGTTTTTGCGCGCGGACGCGCCAAGAAATTGGTATCCCAAACGGATTGGATTAGGCAAACGCTCGTCAGGACAACTATGAGGAGGAAACACGCAAGGAGGAACATGGAGGCAGGTTTGGAAGCTGCCGCGCTCGATCCGAGAGAAAAAGAAAGTTCCTTCAAAACCACATTTCCAGAGAACTGCCTGTCTTTGTCGAAACCGTAGCCCAATACGAAGCTGGACATATAGGGTTTAATGCCTGTGATTGTACCCATAAAGGCCTCATCGAGGAACACGTCGAGAAAAGGGAAGCCGGTTTTGGTATGACGCATCCGTAGACGCAAGTAGTACTTTCTGTTGAGCTTGAGGTCATCTCCGATAGAAAAAGCGGCAGTGCTATCCAACACTGCGTTTCTGACAACGAGTGATGCCGCCACCGATCCGCCATTAACGGGAGCTTGATAGAATTCGAGTCTCACTCCCTGATTGTAGGGAGCGGTTTGAAAAGCATTCATCCATTGCTTCAACGCCGCGACCGAAAATTCGAGTCTGAGATCCATCTCGTCAATTACCTTAGGTGTGTCCTGGACCAAAAGGATTGGTTTTCCGTGTGCTCGGTAAACGCTTTCTTTCAGAATGCGTGTCTCAAGTGTTTTGTTTCTTTCGCGGACCGACGGAATCAGACCGGCTTGGAGGAGGCAAGCTATAAGGCTAGCAGTCCAAAGAAAAAGCAGTGCGCAAACCTTGCAGAGAGTCATTACGCGAACGGCTGACCGGCCCGCTGCAGGG
Source organism: uncultured delta proteobacterium (assembly GCA_963816715.1). GTDB lineage: Bacteria > Desulfobacterota > Syntrophorhabdia > Syntrophorhabdales > WCHB1-27 > BOG-1155. The sequence goes on along the minus strand of CAWFMJ010000026.1, from coordinate 520,511 downwards.
CGGTTTTCGTCCAAGCAAGACGAGGTCGCCGTCCGATTTGACTCGCCCTCCAACCCTACAACCTTCGCCATACTTTCACCCAATTGTGTTCCGGGATGTAAAACACCCCGGCAAGAACGTATTTCCCAGGTCTGGAGGTCAACGATTGGATCGCTTGATATATCTTTCTTTGGCCGCTTGGCTTGCCATCCCGAAAAGCCTTCTCGTGGCTCACCCAAACATCCTGGGGAAGCTCGAGGGAAACAATGATTTTCGGTGGAAAGCTGAGCAGTCTCTGAGCGTCATCAGCAGCAGGCTTATCGGGAAGGACGTCGAACCAATGGACGACCGCAAACGCAGTAGACGGCCTACCTGTCAAAAGATAGAAAATGGGGATGTTCGGGAATGTGAAAATGGCCTCGTCAGGGCGAGAATATCTCTCTATGATCGACCGGACAGACGAAACAACATCGGCAGTATTTCTTGACATCTGGATCCCATGCAAATAGACATCATCTATACTCTCTGTTGCCGCCCTGACATCATTCTCTGTAATTCCCCACCAGTTATAAGGCTGCACGTATTTTCGCGAAACCATAAACACGAGTAAACACATAACGAGACACAAAAAAACGATTTTCCCCGAATGATAAGATGAGCGCACAAGCAACAAATAGCCAAGAAGCAGCCCTGCGCCCAGAAAAGCACCCTCCTCGGCGAAAGCAGCTGACGTCCCTGTGCCGTAAAGCAAGCCAAGGGAGAGGCACAAGATGGTAACGATATCTGCGAAGAGCAAACTCCGTCCCCACACCATCCTGGTGGCGTAGATTACGAAGAGCAAAAAACACCCCACGGCGGTTGAGATAATGACGGCATAGTATGCAGCATGTATGAAAGTCGCGTTCGCAGCGATGGAGGATAGACCAACGTTTGCGTAAGGCAAAGCCACGCACAAGAGACAAAGTATCCCGCAACACCAGAAGAGAATAAGATTTTGAGCAAGTCCGAAAGTGAACTCTCTTCCTTCCCGGGAAGTGAATTTGTCCAGCAAGAAGCTCTTATACCTCAGTGCGAGGACGAACACGACGACGGCGGCTAGGCACAACATGTCCGGATAGGTCAGGAGTCTGGGAGCCCAACCAAAGAGAATCGCGGCCATTGTTCCTTTGGCCTTGGCCCCCCCAAGAAACGCCTGGTGGAGAAAGAGGTTCAACGCATGACGTTTCAGAAGCCATGAGCACACAAGTACGATAGGGGCGAACACTCCTGCCGCAAACAAGGCAATTCCTCTAAAACATCGGCGGAAACCAAAGGGCAGGCCATTAAGAGCTACGGCCAACGTCAGACATGCGACAATAAAGAAACCATTGCTCTGTTTTGTCAGAAAAGCAAATGAAGAAAGCGCCCCAGACAACCCGAGCAAAAGATGATGCAACGGACCGTAATTCGTTACCCGTGCTTCTGCTCGGAAGTAGACGCAGACGAGATAGCCCGAAACGAGGGCGTACAGCGTGCAGAAATGAAGGAAATCATAAGGTATATACGCAACATTCGATTCGTAATAGATCGCTGTCGCTATGGCGGAAATGCTGGCGATGTATGCGGGAAAGAAGCGGGAGTAGATAATGAATAAAGCCAGGGTAATAAGCAGGGCCAACACGAATCCAAGCACGCGTAGAGCGAAAATGCTTGGGCCGAATAGATAGGTGAAAGCAGCTATTTTGAGCGGATAGAGGGGTGGAAGAAAGAAGTAAAAATCACGGTAGGGCATCCGACCGTGAAGAATGAGATCCGCATAGACCGAAAACCATCCCTCTGTAAGGGGAAAAAACCTATAGAAGAAAAGCAAATTGTAGATGCCGACGACGACAAGGCAAACGACGGCGCCAGCGACAAGGCACCCGGGCCGATTAGCGTTTTGAACGTAAGGACGCGCATCGTTTTCGGATGAAGGTGCGTTGCAGGAATTAGCTTTTGCCTCAACCATGGTCATGCTGGAAAAGAACAGACCTGAAGATAGCCTTCAGCACATGGACAGAGGCGCCATTGGCTTTCGGCCAGGAGCGAAAGGACATATGGAGAGCTGGGTAAAACCATTTTCTAATTGTTTCCTTTGAAAGAGAATCGCGAATGACCAAGGTAACTTATGACGGTAACAATGGGGATTGTTAGCGCGGCGCCAACTTTGGGGTGAATGTGCAGCAACTCTACGAGAATGGGTAGTACTGTCAAGGTTAAGAATAGGCTGAACAAATACGTTGTACAAAATTTCAGGAATTCTGAAACCCTACTCATTCCGCTTACATGCGATCTGAACGTCACGTACTTGTGAAAAACGAAGGCATTCATGATAGATATAATATTTGCTATTGTTATTGCGAACATATAAGCAAGATATCTTTTGGAAAACAAGAGAGAAAACACACTGTCCAGCAATAGAAAGATAACGTAGCCGAAAAACGTGTTCCATGCTCCGACCAAGACAAATCTTACCTTGACTTGGTGTTTCCCAAAAACATCTGCAATGGAAGTCACGCTTTCGAATCGATTCGACTGATTCTCAGGACGGTCAGCCATTGCTGGAATTCGAACAGCATCGTTTCCTCCCTTGCATTCGCGACGGAACCTCATAGCATTCAGCTGCAACGATGCATTCTCTTGCCTCGATCGTTTCCGTGGTTTTGACGAGAAACGGTGCTATCTCTTGATATAGTGAAAGGTCGTGACGGCGTTAAGATGAAAGCTGGGCACTAGGAAAGGGAAGCGATGCTGCTTTTTGATGCGAAAGTATCTTTTCAAGGCTTTCTCTACCTGCCAGACGCAGTTGACGTGGTGCCCTTATGTAGTCCAGACGTCTTCGACGTGAAGGCCCGCGCAGACGTCAACCCTCTCCCAGTTTTCCACGCGATGCCGCCATCATTTGGAATGCTGACGAAGACGTCACCCTCTGGGTTGAGGATTCGCGCCATTTCCTCAAGAGCGAGGTCGAGATACGGCATGTGCTCGAGGTTGTAAACGTTGATGATGCCATCAGCCACGCCATCCTTTATTGGAAGATTGTAGGCATCAGTTCTTATGGCCGTTGAGAAGTACTATCACTATGGCAAAGAAACAAATTCGAGTATCTCAGTTGGCCCCGCAATTGGCGTTCGCCAGTTACTCATAATCAAGCCGATCTCTATTGAAACAGATCTCTATGTTCGCCCGCGTAAACGCTGACATCGCAAGTCCCGCTCGCAGGATTACAGAAGGCCGCCACCTTCTTTCTTGTGTTGAGAAAGGCAAAAGACGAATTTTCGTATATGATGTCCTTCCTATGGTTCTCTACCGCTGACTTATCATGAAGGGTATCTTTGCGGATGATTACCGCCACTGTCCTGTCGAGGTGGGGCACGATATTTTTCTTTATTGGTCCTTGGTTTAGCCACCGCATCGGAAGTAGGGGGATCAGCATGAACTCCGTTATGTCCGCTCTGCTGGCCGCGAACTCCGTTATGTCCGCTCTGCTGGCCGCGAGCTCCACTGTATTTGCTTTATTGGTGATGAACGCGTAAGAGTCGAAAACATTTCCGTTGGCAACGTTATATTCGTGCAGGTTAAACATGTCTCTAGTCACTATCTTGCCGGTCTCACAGTACTGTTGTATGAAGAGGAAGCCGTTCAGAGCGATGGAGGAGAATGCGAAATACATGAGCCCTGCGGATAAAGTTCTTATCGCCCGATTCCTGCTCTTCATGAAAAAAGAGACTGCACCGAAGGTGATGGCTAGAAGGAAAGGCAGCAGTATGGTAAATGCCTTGGTGTAGATGTAGTTGAAAGTCATGCTGACGTATCGTGTCTCCAGGAAACTTACGAGGACGAAAACGGGCGCGGCTAGCCATAGTGCAGTGTCAAGGTTCTTTTTGGTCCGAAGATAGGACAGGACAAAGGCGAGGAGGACCAGTGAAACAATCGCGTTGATAAAGGTATTGATGCTGTTACGCGTCATCAATCCTGTCATCCCATTAATATACGGAGAGGCATACATGTTGAATATGCCGACGATTTCGGCCGGAGAAGCCCAGTGCGGGTGCCAGAATCCTTGTACGTTACGCTCGGAAAGAAAGGCGAGAGACCACTTGAAGTGGTGGTATATCTGGGGTGAGATAAGTGCGCAGGTTAGCACCGCGGCGGACAAAGGCAGAAAGAGCGAGGAGAAATCGATCCGTTTCTTAAAGAGACAATCGAGGACGAGGCATATTAGGAAGAGAGCCAGGATCGTCAGCGCGCCTTCACCGTACGCGCTGAACGGCACCGACAGGAGGAGAGAGAGAAAGAACACGGGCTTGATGCCGTTGTCTGATAGGATGTTCGCAAAGCCTTTGCCGGGCTGGCGCAAAGAGCCGCTCTGCCTCATCAGCCCATATTCGAAGAATAACGCAGCCAAAAAAGGCATGAAAAAGATCGTAACATTAAGCCCCTCATAGTACGCGTTGAGGAGGTTTGCATTCAAGGCCATGGCTGCGGAGATGGAAAGGGCCAGGACGTCGCTGAACTCCAGGAGCAGGAAAAGGCAGCAAAAGAGTATGCCGAAAAGTAGGCCATAACTTATGGCAAGCGAGAGGAATTGCACTTGGAGCACATGAGACGACCTTGTGATCAGGGCATATGCGGAAAGCATGGAGATGTAGCCGGTCCTCGTGCCGACACGCAGGAAGAATAGTGCGTTTATCAAGACGTTGAGGTTGAGGGCTTGCGTGTCCGCCTTCACAGTCTCCCGTAAATTGGTGGCGCCAATTTCGTGCTTTATTTCCTCAGCCACTTTCTTGAGCGTACCGCCTTCAAGAAGAAACTGGGCTGTCTGCGCATACCCTGCCTGATCGACATTGAGGCGGTAGGGGGTGGTAGGAAAACCTGCCCGCAGAATTGGAGTGAGAATGATGGCTATGAGTATAACAGTACTAAGAAGAAGGGGCAAAAGGGTCGAAACGGTTTGCCGCACTTTTGAGACGTGATCCGCGATGTTTATCCGTTCGAGCAGCAAAGCGAGCAGTATACTGCCGCCGCCTGTAAGGAGAGAGCCGTAAAGTGTGTAAGCAGCGTTCTTGTTGAGGAGCATCACATAGACGTTAATGATCGAGAACACGGACATTGTATACAATGGCGGCAGAAAGGGAAGCAATAAAGGGCTCATGAGAGATCGGGGAGTCACCAAATAATACCATCCGATTCCCGCAAAGAAAAGGTAAAGGTAGATAATACCCAGGTCTGCGAATATTCTTATAATACCGGAGGTAAGAGTGAATTTGTATGAGAAGGCAAGCAGAAGTGCGAGCAAGGATAGGGGAACCATAAACGCCGTACCCGGCGTCTCTTCCTGAACGTCACGCGCCATCTTCATCGTCATATGGAAATCACACACGATCCTCGAACCCAACGGTGCTGCTCACGATAAAGTTCGGCCTTTGCTTCACTTCTTCATATATCTGCGCGATGTACTGGCCTAATATTCCGAGGATAAAAAACAGGATGCCGAACATGAGCACGATGAGAGAGACAATCGTGCCGTACCCGTGAAAGGGGACGCCCTTCAGAAATATCAAAGCTATGGTAAGGAGAAGATAGAGAAGCGATATTCCCGATATCAGTACGCCGAAAATCGAAATAAAGCGGATGGGAATGTATGAAAAGGCAAATATACTGTGTATCGCGAGCTGGAGCACGTGAAACGAGTGGGCGTGAGACTTGCCGGAGAACCTTTTCGCCCGTTCGTATTCCACTCCGATGGAGTTGAAACCGGTCCACGCAACCATGCCGCGAAGGAATCGGTTGCGCTCGGACATGCCGTTTATGCACGTATAGACTTTTCGATCGACAAGTCTGAAATCGCTCACGTTTTCGGGGATAAGGCCGTTAGTCATACTGTTTATGATCTTGTAAAAGAGCGCCGAGTTGATGCGCCGCAAGAGCCCCTTGCCGGTCCTTTTCTTCACAATGCCATAAACGTTCTCGTACCCTTCTTCCCAACGCTTGATGAAGTCGGTAATAACCGCAGGCTTGTCCTGGAGATTTGCCGTCATGATAACGGCCGCATCGCCGGAGGCGTGACTTAGTCCCGCCGTGATGCCTCCGTCCATTCTGAAGTTCCTTGAGAGCTGTATGATTTTGAAGCGTTTGTCTTCCGCGTTGAGCTGGAGCATTTTTTCAAACGTACGGTCACTCGACCCATTTTCTACTAGAATGACTTCGAAATCATATCGGTCGTTCTCGTTGAAAACGTCCTTGAGCTGGCGCGCAAGTTCCTCAATGTTGCCCTCCTCATTGAATGCCGAGGCGACAATGCTTATTAGCTTTCTCATAGCGCTTCCCCCGTGGCGGAGCGGGAATCGATGAATTTTCGGTACACTTCGTGAACACCGATAATGTCGTGTGGGCACGTGGAATGCCACATCCACTGACATGCCCGCGCCGTGCCTCCGGCGTAGCGCAAATCCTCTCTAGGCGTCGAAGCGAGCGTACAGCGATAGAGGAGCGAAATGGAGTGACCTCTGTCTCTTCTCTCCGGATGGATGATCTCAACGATGGTCAGGGGACGGGAATCGAAAATCACTTCTGCGCCCAATTCCGTCCGTGCGCATTCCCTGATGCGATCGGCGGCGGTCTCCTTGTACCTGATGATGCCGCCGGGAATGTGCCAGCCTGGTTCATGATAGCCGTCATCGCGCCACGACAGCAGCGTCTTGCCGGCTTGATCTTGAATCAGCAGGTCCACGTTGATGAGCGGCGTAATCCTGCTGACGAACAGAAAAACGGGCTCGGGCAGTCCGTGATGAGGGTTGTGGACATGCCTTTCAAGCATCTCGATAGTTTTGTCGATTGTCATGGAAGTTGGAAGGGAACGGATAGGCGAGAACTATGACGGAGAGAGCTGATGTGATGCAATGCCGAGAGCTTTGGCCGCTTCCTGTTCGGTAAGGTCGTTTACCCGGTACATCTGATTGCCGTCGCCCATCATGACGAGGGCCAACCCTTCGCCGGTCCGCTTCTTGTCTTTCTTCATGCCTTCGATCACTGCTTTGGGATCCAAGCAGTTGCGGTTTACCTTAATGACGAGGCTGGGCAAGAGAAGCTCGCGCTCGACGAATTGATGGAATCGATCCGAGAGGAGTCTCCTTTCCCGGGCTACCATGTTCGCGAGGAGCATCCCGAGAACTACTGCTTGTCCATGGGGAATCTCGTACCCCGATGCCGATTCTATCGCATGGCCGAAGCAGTGACCGAAATTGAGCATGTTGCGCCGGCCCGTATCGAACTCATCTTCCGTGATATACTTTCTCTTGATAAGGAGGGAGTTCCGGACGCTTTCAAGCAATGCCCCCGGCTCCCTTCGAATAACGGCGGGGAGCATTTCTACCATCCGGCCCATGCTCTCGTTGCCGCCGATGATGTGGAGCTTCATTGCCTCGCCGAGGCCGCTGAAAAAATCAACGTCTTGCTGGGTGAGAAGAAAGGGTGTATAGACCAGCACCTGCGAGGGCGGGTAGAAACTTCCCAACAGATTCTTGAAACTCTTGTAGTTGAGAGACGTCTTGGCGCCGATGCAACTGTCCGCCTGGGCAAGCAGGGTGGTCGGAATGAAGACCCAGTTTATGCCCCGGTAGAGGGTGGATGCGGCAAAACCGGAGACATCTTGCAGAATGCCTCCCCCGATGGAGACGAGCGTCAGATTGCGCTTGGCGGTTCGTTGAACGAGGTGGTCGTAAAGCCTTTGAACGCTCTCCAGCGACTTCAGCTCTTCCCTGATAGGGAGCACGACAACGTCTTCATGTTGCAGGTCCTTCAGGGGTCCTTCCGAATAAAGACGCCATACGTTCTCGTCAACGGCATAGCACCGCTCCGGATGCTCTTTGAGCTTTTCCAGAAAGTCGAACGATTCGGGGAAGCTCACCGTGTAGTCGCGCAGGTGCGAGGTGACGGTGATCACAGACACGCGTATCCACCATCGACCATGATGAGCTGTCCCGTGATGTAGGAGTTCTTTTCCGAAACAAGAAAGGCCGCTACTTCGGCAATTTCTTCGGGCTCGGCCAACCGGCCCACAGGGATCGTTTTCCCGATGGCATCAATTTGCGCCTCAGTGTTGTTGCGGCGCGTCAGTTCCGTGTTGACGAAGCCTGGCGCCAGGGCATTGACGAGGACGTTGTAAGGGGCCAGCTCGACGGCAAGGCTTCTCGTCATCCCTCCCAGACCTGCCTTGGCCGTTGAATACATCGTCCTTCCCGGCTTGGCGACGACCGCCCAAATAGAGCTGATGTTGACGACCCTCCCGTAACGCCGTTCCATCATTGCGGGCGCGAGGGCCCTGACAAGGCGAAAGGGCGCGAGCAGGTCGATCTGCATGGTGTCCTGGAGATCGCGATCCGCTATTTCGGCCAGGGAGGCTATGATGTTTATCCCCGCATTATTGACGAGAATGTCGACAGGCGCCTTCAGCGAGCGGACGTACGTATCTATGGACGGGGTAGACAAAAGGTCCATCTCGGCGCGGGTGGGCGTCAGCACCTCAAGGCCGTCAGCCCGCAGCTTTTCTGCGATGGCAGAGCCGATGCCTCTCGACCCTCCCGTGATCAGCGCCGTTCGCTTCTTCACGTTCATTGTGGGTTCCTGCTACGCCTGCGACTGGCGGTGACGCGCTTCCAGCATGGTGATTCGCTTTTCGTCTTCTTCCGCGATGGTTTTGTAGTAGCTCCTCTTGTTTTGCAGCCACAGCAATTCGAACTCGACGGCCTTTTCTATCCCTTTTTCGGCGCCGTTTTTGAGCGCATCGGGGCAGGAGAAGCAGATCTTTCTTGTTTCGTACCGATCGATCATCACGCCGTCCGAAAGCCGTCTCAGAAAAGGCAGCGATTCCGCCGATATGGCGCCTCCTACAACCACCGCCATTTTCTTTTCCTTGGCTGCCGCAAGCAGGTCTTTGGTAATGGCGAAGACTTTCTCGCTGTCGCACGCGCTCCTGTCGAGGCCCATCGATCCTACGAGATCTACTCTGCCGACCACTATACCGCCCAGTTTCTCGATATTCGGGATCTTCACCATATTGCCGAAGTTCTGAGCCGCCATGAGCGTTTCGACATTGATAAGGAATTCAATTTTCTCCTGTTCGTCTTTCGGGAACACGAGGTCGATTGCGCTCAGATATTTCTGGAGGGAAAAGGGCGTCTCGACCATGGGAGCGACGAGACAATTCACGCCGATAGTGCGGGCATCGTACATGTCACGCACCGCTTCGCACCCGCCGATCTTGAGCGTCAGCGCCACTTTCGCCATCATGCAGATCTCTTTCAGCCGCATGAGTTCTTCGGTTCGCGTTCCCTCCGCCTCGAACTCGGCTTTTACTCCGACCACGGCATGAGTGCCTTTCAGCTCTCTGAGCACCTGCACCATTTTATTCTCTGTCGCATTCATATCGCACCCATAAGGAAACTAGGATTGGCTCATTAGGCCTCTATTATTTTCCAGTACTGGTCTTCGATGATCCCGATTCTCCGCCTATCCAGAGAGGCGATGCTGTCGTAGTACCCAAGCTTGTTCCGAAGCCACAGAAGCTCGAACGCCAAGGCTTTGAGAATGCCCTTCCCGAGGTTGGCGTTTTCGCCTTCTCCATAATCGAAGCAGACTTTTCGCGTTTCGCAACGGTCTATGTGGCCCTTCGGGAGTCGCGAAAAAAACGGCAGAGAATGAGCAGACATGCCCCCGCCGATCGTGCAGCTCAAGCCTTTTTTCTTTGCCTTCGTGACTACTCCGCTCACCAACTCGTTGATTTCCTCATCATTGATGCAATGCTCTTCCCTTCCGAGAGAAAAACACAGATCGACCCGCTCGATGACGATGCCATCGAGCAAACCTATGTCCGGTATTTCCAACATCTCATCGAAATTGGTTATTGCCGTTACCGTCTCCACGTTGCAGAGTATTTCCACTTGTTGACCGTCTTCTTTTTTCGGAAAGAGCTTGCTCACCGCCTGCAGGTATTTGCGCAAGGCGTAGGCTGATTCGACCATGGGAGCAACGAGATAGTTGACGCCAACTATGCTGGCTTCGAGCATATCCCTTATGGATTCGCAGCCCCCTATTTTCAAGGTGAGTCCGAGCTCGGCGGCCATGCAGATCTCTTTTAGCCGCAGCAGCTCCTCGAGCTTTGTCCCCTCTTGCTCGAACTCGGCGCGAACGCTCAGGGCCCCGTGTTTTTCCTTCAGTTCCTTGAGGACATCCAGCATCTTATGCTCTAGGGTGTTCATTTAGCCCCCTTATTCAGTAGATTGAACTGTCTATTCCTTGAGCGGCTCTATTATCATGTTGCCGAGAAACTCATCCCTGGGGAGGAACGGATACATGTCTTCCAGGGGCTTGGACACAATTCTTCCATCAGGTTTCGCCTCGGACGAGAGCTTCGGGCTGAATGCGTAGTCGGAGAGCATTACCTCGCACAGCAGGGGACCTTTGGACGATAGAACCTCTTCGATCGTTTCTCTCAGACCCTGGCGGCTCTCGATGAGCTTTGTTTTTAATCCGTAAGCTTCAGCTACTTTTCGTATGTCTGGAAAACTGATGCCCGATTCCGGATCGCATGCCACATGTCGTCCTCCAAAGTAGGCGTCCTGCGTTTGTTTCATGGAAATATAGCCGTTATTATTGAGGACGAAGATCTTGACCGGGAATTGATGATGCACTATTGTCTGCAACTCCTGGATATTCATTTGGATGCTTCCGTCCCCGGTCAAGCAGACAACGTTCTTTGCCCCGCTGGCAATGCAGGCGCCGATTGCGGCAGGCAAATCGTAACCCATTGAAGCACACCCGGAATTCCAGAAAATGCGTTGCTTATTTTTCACGGCGCCTGCCTGGAACAGGACAACGCACGCGGAGCCGTTGCCGGCCACCATAAGGGCCTTTTCTCCCAGGGATTTGCAGAGTTGATCCACGAAGTGATAAGGATTTACGCGATGCGCCTCATTTACTTGCGAGGGCAACACGGTGGGATAACGTTGTTTCCTTTGCTCGCACCAGTTGCGCCATTCCTTCCAGTCGGGCATTGCGACGTCCGCGATCGCCCGGCTCAGTTTTTCCAGGAAATAGCCGGCATCAGCATGTATTGGTATGTCGGGCGCAAGCGTCGGCTTGTTCAACTCCGTTCTGTCGATATCTACTACGATCTTTGTTGCAGCCCTGGCGAAAGCCTGCCAGAAATAGCTTATTTGCCGTATGTTGTTTCGCGAACCGACGGAGAGAAACACGTCGGAGTTCTGTAAAGAGAAATTGGCTGCCCGACCGCCGATTGTGCCGATTCGCCCTATATAAAGGGGATGATCGGTGGGGATAAGGTCGAACCCGTTGAAAGTGGAGAGGACAGGTATTCCCAGGCGCTCGACAACGTCCAGAAACAAATCTTTCGCCCCGGCGATGCGGATGCCGTGGCCTGCAAGGAAAACGGGTCGTTCTGCCGCCTTTAGCCGCTCAATGGCCGCCGAGATCTGCTTGTCCGCCTCTGAAGCATCGAAAGCAGCAGGGGCTTCATCAACGTGCTGACGGAAGAGACGCTCATCCACCTCGGCGCCCTGCACGTTCAAAGGAATGTCAAGCCAGACAGGTCCGGGACGTCCGTGGGTTGCGATAGATATCGCCTTGTCGATCAACCGCCCGGCATCCAGCGGGTCGGTGATCATTGCGGCAAACTTGGTGATGGGTCTGACCACATCGATGATGTTGATCTCCTGGTCTCCCAGTTGCCTCAGGCCCACTTCACGGCACGATTCTACGGTTGTCTCAAATTTGACCTGGCCGGAAATGTAGAGTACCGGGACAGAGTCGAGCCACTGACCGATGACCCCGGTAAGACAGTTTGTTCCACCCGGCCCCGTGGTGACCACCGCGACACCCAATTTCCCAGAGGCGCGGGCATATCCTTCGGCGGCCATCGCGCAGGCCTGCTCGTGGTGATTGGCGACGAACCCGAGACCTTTGTTCTTTCCTATGGAGTCGTCGAGGTGCATAACGCCGCCTCCGGGGATGAGGAAGACGCACTCTACCCCATGCTCCACCAAGCGTTTGATCATATAATCCGATGTCTTAATCATCGTTTTCCCCGCTGTACTCTACACGCCACCTGTGATTTTGAAGACCCGCACCACTTTCTTTCAACGATGGCGACAACCGCATCATATGGCGGGCCTATTTGTCGAAGAGCAGAAGCTCCCTGTTGATCGAATCTTTGTTGTCCGCATACCATCCATAAAGTTCTCTCAGAGCATCGTCGATAGCAGTTAAGCGAAGATTGGGCATCTGATCCTTCAGGCGGCCGTTGTCTCCGCTGTAAGCAAGCCCCATGCCGGGCTTCCCGACGACTATCGGTAGATTCTTTCCGGATATGGAATTGATTTTCTGCGCCAATGCATAAAGCCCAATAGAATGATCGGGAGTCACGTTGTATGCTTTGTGTCGGGGATTATTCTGAATGAAGAAATCGAGCACCGGCATAAAATCGTCTATGTACAGATAATCGAAGAGCCTGTTCTGCTTCAGCGTGATGGGCAGATCATAAAGCGTTTTGCAAATAGCGTTCGAAATGAAGCGTATTGCATAATCTTCGTATTTTCCGAAAATGCTGAAGATCCGCAATTCGACAATATTACGTGCCGTTTCGGTGTATTTTGCGGCGATGTAGCGGAAAAATCCGTGTTCGTCCACCGGTACGCTCACGTCGAAAAAAGCCTCCGAAACCTTTTGAAGGTCGCAGCGTATATCATACGCAGCGCCCGAGCTCAAGACAATCATCTTTTGATAGCGGGAAGCGCACCTTGCGAGGTTGAAAAACATTCTCGCATCCGAATAGAAAATACCGGTGAGATCTTTTGCATTTCTGTGTCCCGGCTTGACGGCCGAATGGACCACTATGTCGATTTTCTTGTCTCTGATGAACTGCTCAACTTCATTTTCTTGAAGGAGGTCCAGTTCTTTGTGGGAGGGGGCGATGAAGGCGTAGCGATCGCCCATCTGCTCAAGAATATTGCGTCCGATGAAGCCGCTGCCGCCGGTGAGAAGTATCTTCACCGCCAAGCCTGTGCCCCCGCGCTCTTCTCCAGTTGGGCAGCCATGAGCACCATGTACTCTTTGATCTGCGCCACATTCGCCTGTGTCATGTCGGCATTTTGAGAGGAAGCCCTGTACCAGTCGACGGTTCTTTTGACCGCTTCTTCTACGCGGAGGCTCGGCGTCCAGCCGAGCTTGTAGCGGGCCTTGTTGATGTCGAGGGTGAGCAAACCGTCTTCGTGTGCCTGGTTGTCGGTTGACGTCGATTCCCACGCGCCCGATCCGTAGGCTGCGACAACGAGCGAGACGAGCTCGCCGACGGTTATGGTGGAATATCTTTCGGGTCCAAAGTTCCACGGGCCGCTGAAGGCTTCGGGATTGCGGCTCAGCATGGCGCCGACGAGGAGGTAGCCGCCGAGTGGCTCCAATACATACTGCCATGGCCGTATGGCGTAGGGGCTCCTGACTTTTATCGTCTCTCCCGCTTCAAGAAATCTGATGCAGTCGGGAACAATGCGGTCTTTGGACCAATCGCCCCCGCCTATCACATTTCCCGCCCGCACCGTGGCGAGGGCCTTCCCCGATGACTGCGGCTTATTCCCGTTGAAGAAGGATTTCCGGTAGGCCGCGGTGATAAGCTCCGAGCAGCCCTTGCTTGCGCTATAGGGATCGTAACCGCCCATGGCGTCGCATTCCCGGTACCCCCAGGACCACTCCTTGTTTTCGTAACACTTGTCGCTCGTCACATTGACCAGTATCCTGACGGAATCGGAAAGCCTGCAGTTCTCCAGCAGATTGACCGTTCCTCCCAGATTCGTGTCGAAGGTCTCCTTGGGGCTTTCGTAGCCTTTCATGACAAGCGCCTGGGCCGCGAGATGAAAGACGAATTCCGGCTTGAATTCCTGGAAGACCTTTCGGAGCGCGTCGAAGTCGCGCACGTCCCCGCGGACGTCGGTGATCCTCTCCTGGACGCGCGAGACGACAAAGTTGTCGCGGGGGGTACGAGGATCGAGCGCATAGCCGGCGACGTGCGCGCCAAGTTCTGTCAACCAGAGCGCAAGCCACGAGCCTTTGAACCCCGTGTGGCCGGTCACCAGGACTCGGCGGTCCCGGTAGGTTTCTTGGAGGAGCTCGATTGGATGTTCCATGCTACCAGACCTTCCAGGGACCGGCGCCGGAGTCCCAGAGTTCGTTGAGGAACATTACATCCCTCATCGTGTCCATGCACTGCCAGAAGCTGTCGTGTTTGTACGCGGCCAATTGGCCGTCCCGGGCCAAGTGTTCCAGTGGCTCACGTTCGAAGGGCATCTCGTCTCCGCTGATATAATCGAGGACCCCCGGTTCCAACACAAAGAACCCGCCGTTGATCCAGCCTTCCCCTATTTGCGGCTTTTCGATGAAGTCAGTCACAATTCCGTTTTCGATTGCCATGCCCCCGAATCGCGACGGCGGACGAACGGCGGTGACGGTGGCAAGTTTGCCGTGACTTTTGTGAAAGGCGAGGAGGGCTTCGATATCGATATCGGCGACCCCGTCGCCATAGGTGAGCATGAAGGTCTGATTATCCAAGTACTTCCGAATGCGCAGGATGCGGCCTCCCGTCATCGTCTTGTCGCCGGTGTTGATAAGCGAGATCCTCCAGGGCTCGGTGCTATTGTTGTGAAGCAGAGAGCTGTTCGTCTTCAGATCGATCGTAATGTCCGATCCATGCGTCACGTAGTTCGCGAAGAACTCCTTGATCATGTAGCCCTTGTATCCCAGGCAGACGACGAAATCCTCAAACCCCGAGCGTCCGAATATCTTCATGATGTGCCAGAGGATCGGCTTTCCTCCGATCTCAACCATGGGTTTTGGCTTAACGCCGGTTTCTTCGCTGAGGCGCGTGCCGAGTCCGCCGGCCAGGATGACGACTTTCATGACAGTACCTCTTCTAAATGGAGAACAGGCGGGCAATCGTGGACAAATAGCGCATGCTTCAGCATGTGCGGGAGCCGGAGCAAGAAGCGAAAAATCGAGATGCACCACCTCAGGAAAGCAGGATTATGGACAAACATCGGCATAGTATAGGGCAAACGAGAAAGAGAATTCAAGGTTTGTTCGGGATCGGCCCTGCAAACGCAGAGTCGACGACGACCCGGAAGACCGCGCATTATGCGACAATCAGCTTCGCATACGACTCCACGTCCTGTTTCCAGTCTGGTATGGCGATGCCGAGGGTTGCTGCAAGCTTCGCGTTTGACAGCGCGGAGAAACGGGGGCGGCTGGCGGGAGAGGGGAAATAGTCGGTAGGCACGGGGATGATCTCATTTGTCAACCCTGCCTTCTCAAAAAAATAGCGGGCAATTTCGTACCGGGAGGCATAGCCGCTCGCCGTCATGTGGTAGAGGCCGGACAGACCGGCCTGCAGGGCGAGCAGGGTAAGGCGCACGATCTGACGCGTCGATGTGGGTGTCGAGACCTGATCGTCGACGACTCGGACGGTGTTGCCGCCTTGCGCCCATTGGAGAAGCTTGTAGAGGAAGTTTTGCTTGCCCTCTCCAAAGACCCAACTGGCGCGGAACAGAAGAAACGACGGCGATGCTTGCAGGACAAGGCGTTCCCCTGCGAGCTTGCTCTCCCCGTACTTGTTGATTGGAGAAACGGCGTCCTCTTCGGTATAGGGCGTGCCTTTTTCCCCGTCGAAGACGTAATCGGTGCCGTAGTGGATGAGCTTGACGCCCGCTTGCTTGCAGGCAGCCGCCAGATGGCCGACGCCCGTCGTGTTGATGGCGAAGGCCGGACCGGTATTTTTCTCCGCTTCGTCAACCTGGTTGTAGGCCGCGCAGTTGATGAGGACGTCCGGCCGGCATTGGGCGATAATGTTCCTGATCGCCTCGGGATTGGTGATGTCGAAGCTCTTCTCGTCGGGCGCCTCCACCGTGAATCCCGGCGGCGCGAGCCTGGCGAATTCGCGGCCAAGTTGGCCGTCTTGTCCGGCAATGAGAAGTTTCATTGGATCGGGGTCGTCGCCCTTCTATTTCCTTTTTCTCGATTTATCGGCCAAGGCGAGGAGATACTCGCCATAACCGTTTTTCTTGAGCGGCTCCGCCAGAGCGATGAGTTGTTGCTCATCTATGTACCCGAGGTTGTAGGCGATCTCCTCGATGCAGGCAATCTTGAGGCCCTGTCGTTTTTCCACGGTTGCCATGAATTCCGCCGCCTCGAGGAGGGTTTCGTGGGTGCCCGTATCGAGCCAGGCGTAGCCCCTGCCGAGCAACTCCGCCCGGAGCTTTCCTTTTTTCAGGTATTCCCTGTTAACGTCCGTGATCTCCAGTTCTCCCCGCGCCGACGGTTTGATGTGCCTTGCTGTCTCCAGCACGTCGTTATCGTAGAAGTAGAGGCCCGTCACGGCGTAATTTGATTTGGGGCTGGTCGGCTTCTCCTCGATTGACACGACTTGTTGGTTTGCGTCGAACTCCGCGATGCCATACCTTTCCGGATCGCTCACGTAGTAACCGAAGACCGTTGCCCCGCCGTGTGCTCGCACGTCGGCAACCGCCTTTGCCAAAAGATCGGTCAGGCCGTGTCCGTAGAAGATGTTGTCGCCCAAGATGAGGCAGACGTCGTCAACCCCCACAAAATCGGCGCCAATGATGAACGCTTCGGCAAGCCCGTTCGGCTGAGGTTGTTCTTTGTAGGCGAAACGGAGACCCAGATGGGAACCGTCGTGAAAAATGTCTTTGAAGCGACCAAGGTCCTGAGGCGTGGAGATGATGAGGATGTCCCTTATGCCGGCAAGCATGAGCACCGACAGGGGAAAATAGATCATCGGCTTGTCGTACACGGGCAGCAGTTGTTTGCAGACGCCCAGGGTAACCGGAAAGAGTCTGGTGCCGCTGCCTCCTGCCAGGATAATGCCTTTCATGGGGAATCCGATTCTCCTTTTCGCCTCAAACGGCGCCGGTCAGTCGTTCATAATAAGCAGAGTCAAGCGGGAGTTTTCAAAGAAAAGACGGGCGGTGGAACGAGGAATGGGTCCTTAAGCATCGGGACGCGCGGTGAACGAAAATGCTGGAAATGATCAAAAGCCCGTCAATGCTCGGTCTCCTAGCGGGGCCGAAGGCCAGTGATCGCCTCTCGACAGGCTACCGCCATGATGCCCTCTGTCATCCTCGTTTTCGACCGCTTGTGAGTGAGCGCAAAGCCGTCCGTTGTGTGGTCAAGCGATGAGAACGTCCGGCAGAATTTCACTATCTTACAAAATATCACCCAAAGGTGCAACACGAAAGTGGGTTTTGCAAGACTTGGCGCGGTCGGCCGCGCCTTCTGTTTACGGCAGCCTCTTGCCCGACAGGCTTGTTCTTCTGAAGATCTGGCTGAAATAGTACGTGGCGATAAGGAGGACGTAGTAAATGATGATCGATGAAAGGGCAAAGCCGAGAAGATAAGGAATGACGTGAAGGGTGTATGCGGCATACATGCAGAAGGCGGCCAGGACATAACCCGCCAGGTAGGCGGGAAGGACCTCTTTGACGGCGCCCGCTATTCGCTCGAATTCAAAAGCTCCCCTCACGTCGGCGCTCTGCACGGCGGCGCAGAAGGCAAAGGGGATAAAAAAGGAACAGAAAATGAAGGCGAGGACTGCGACGAATTTCATGACAGCCCCGATAAAAACGGTAACGACGTTGCCGAAGCTCGACAGAAGGAAGCTGAAAGAGAACAGGAAGCAGGGGAGGGCTTCATAAAGGATGACGACGTAGACGAGCTTTATTCCCTCTCTCCAAAGCTCGTTTTTTCGCTCCCACGTGGGGAGCCCGATGCCGCCGATCATGGTAAGGCCGGACGACCGCGAGAGGTATCCCAGTGAATAGAAATTGGCCACGGGGATAAAGAAGATGATCCCCGCCGCGACCCACCGCTTCACATAGCGGACTTCCTTGAGGGTAAAAACGACGAAAGAGATAATATCCATATCATTTACCCGAAGGCATCCCTTCGTTGCATCTCATGTCGGCAAACCTCCGTAAAACTCGCGTATTCTCCCATCGAAAAACCCGATGAGATCCTCATCCGTTTCCGGCTGCTTGTCTGCAGCCTGGCGCCACACCTCCGGCCTCTCCATGCAAAGATAGACGAAAAGGGCCGGCTCCTTTTCCAGAAGCTTGCCGTACAGCATTTTGTAGATCTTTATCCGCTCTTCCTTGAGATAGCGAAATTTCCCGTCTTCGCCCATGACGAACTCTCCATAGAGGAGGTTCGTTCGCTTCTCCCTGAGGAAAAGGCGCATGAGGAGGGGGGTGAAGCGCAAAGTTCCGATGCTGACCCAGATGACCCTTTTCAAGTCGAGCGTGTTCGCAATCTGGTCTATCAGGTCGGCATAGTCCTTTTCGAACCCTTCATAAATGACGACGGGATCGAAGTGGAGACCGACAAAACATCCCCATTCCTGCGCTTTTTTGAGCGTCTCGAGCCGCTGCGCGACGGGGCTGGTTCTTTTTTCTTCCGCGTCCACGAAGCGTTGCGGCGCGACCGAGTAGGAAATGATCACGTAGGGGTTGAGACTGGGCCTGAGGTGGTCGATGGAGGCCCATTTCGATTTCAGTTCCAAAAGGGCCTTCTTCCTCTCTCCGAAGAACCTGACGACCGGCTCGTTGACGCCCAGTCTTTTGTCGAGGGCCAGGCTGTCCGAAAGTTCCCCGGTGCCGAAGCGGAGCACATGGTTTGTTTCGCTCGCTATGGCGCCGTCGATCTCGCCGAGGATGCCTTGCACGTCCATCCTCGCTGCAATCCCCGGGTTATTCAGATAACCTCTGAGAATGCAGTACGAGCAGGAAAGGGGGCAACCCTCGACGAGGTCGATGGTCTTATACCCGCAGCAAAGGTGCTTCGCGGTCCCCGGGCAGTCCCTGACGGCGTTGCCCTCAGACTCTATGCGGCGTACCGTGGGTAAGGTCAAATATGCTCCTGAAAAGGCCTTCTCCTGCCAAATGTTCCAGCTTCGTCAGGGCCTCTTCGATTTCCCGGACATTGTCGGCCCGTAGAGAAACCTCGATCGACTCTTTTTCGAAGGCCGGGTCGACCCGCACCTTTATGTGGGGCGGCAATGCGCCGGCCGACAGAAGGGAGGCGAGCTTCTGCTCCAGGCCGACAAGAAGCGGGTTGGTCTGCCTCTTGAGCCTTTGCCTCGCCTCGTCCGCATCCTTTGCGCCGTCGAGCTGCCGAAAATCGATGCCGCCTCGCTTCACCTTCAGGAGCATCATGAGCTGCAGCATCTCCCTGAAAGAGCCGACAGTGCCGCCGACACCGTCGGCAAGACGCATGATCCGGCGCTGCTCGGGCCCATCGAACCAGAGGAACTGCTCGACCAGAGGAAGGGGGAGGCGACGCTTCACGATGAACGATAGCAGGTCTTCGTCCAAGGACGCGGCCGCAACGGCCGTTTCCAGGGTATCCTCGCGGGGAGGGAGGCCGAGCAGGCCTGCAACGTCGCAGACTTCCTTTCGGGGGAAACCGGCCGCGAGCATCTTGCTCAGGCAGAAGACTTTTTCAACCGTGTTGAGGGTCCTCGTTATGTTGTCGTTAATGGCGGCTATCAGCGCCTGTCTCTCGTCGACATCGAGGAAAACGCAAGGGACCTCCGTGATGCCCAGTTGTTTTGCCGTGTGGATCCGCTTGAAGCCCGCAACGACGATCGGCTTGTCTCTGCTCAGCAGGCTCAAGGGCAGAAGGACGCCGAATCTGTCTATGGAAGCAAGGAGAAGGTCATCCTCCAGGGGGTAGGAGATGCAGAATGACCGGTCATTGCTGTCGATCTTGTCGATCCCGATTATGTCCATCGTTGCAGACTGCAGGATTGCCCCTTTTTTCTCGGCTTTTAGCGGAGACAAACCGAGTGTAAACCATATCAAAACGGATGAGCCCTGTCAACCAAGGGGCTCGGCGCCCCTCGGCTGCTGCCGCAGCCAGCGCCAACGAGAAACTTCGCGCTTTTGAATAGCTTGGACTAGTCGGCTGACTTTGTGATAGATTTTAGACTCAACAGGGAAAGGAGCAGGGCATGGAAGCGAAAGAACGGATGATTCTCGCGCTGGACGTCGAGAGTTTTGACGAGGCGAGGGAATTGGTCGAGAGATTCCGCGGGCGAGTGGGCATGTTCAAAGTGGGCAAGCAGCTCTTTACGCACTACGGCCCGACGATTGTCGAGTTTTTGAAAAGCCGGGACGCAAAGGTCTTCCTCGACCTGAAGTATCATGATATTCCCAATACGGTCTCGAAAGCGGCTGTCGAGGCGTCAAGGCTCGGCGTCGATATGTTTAATGTCCATGCTTCCGGCGGCTTTGC
Source organism: uncultured delta proteobacterium (assembly GCA_963816715.1). Taxonomy (GTDB): domain Bacteria; phylum Desulfobacterota; class Syntrophorhabdia; order Syntrophorhabdales; family WCHB1-27; genus BOG-1155. The sequence continues at coordinate 500,147 of CAWFMJ010000026.1, read as the reverse complement.
CATGATGGCGCAAACGAGGCAGGCGGTCCGGGAGGAAGCGGAAAAACGGGGAGTGAGCCAGCCGACGATCATCGCTGTTACGGTGCTCACGAGCATCGACGGCGCCGAGCTTGGCCGGATGGGCATCGATCTTTCTCCGAAGGAGTTGACCCGCCGTCTCGCTCTTCTGACGAAAGAGGCCGGCCTGGACGGTGTCGTCGCGTCGGGGCAGGAGCTGGAGTTGATCAGGGAAGCGTGCGGACAAGAGTTTGTCGTCGTCACGCCGGGCGTCCGCGTCACGGAAGCGAAAGACGACCAGAAGAGGACCTCCGGACCGGGAGAGGCTATCCGCAACGGGGCGACGTATCTCGTCCTCGGGCGGACTGTGTTGGCGGCCGCCGATCCGGAAGGGACGCTTGCCCTGGTGGAGAAACAGATAGAAGATGCTCTCTCTGGACAACCGAAATAGCATTCTCGAGGCGCTGCAGTCGTCGCCGGGCACGGCCAGACTCTGGGTCGAGGCGGGTCACGAGCGCGTCGCCTCCGAGTTGATGGGCGCGGCGCGGTCCGCCGGCGTCTCCGTAAGGGTGGTTGGCCCCGAGCAGTTCGCGAAACGCTTTAAGGGCGTCAAGTCTCACGTCTGTCTCGAGATCGAGGAGTTTGCCTACGCGGACGCCGATGAGCTTCTCCGACGGACCCCGACCCTTGAAGAACCTCTATTTGTCGCCTTTGACGGCATCTACGATCCCCAAAACCTCGGGAATGTCGCGAGAAGTGCGGCATGCTTCGGCTTCGACGCGATCTTTATCCCCCGGGACAATGCCTGTGGAGTAACGGAGACGGTCATCAACGTCGCCCGGGGCGGCGCCGCGCACGTTCCCATAAGCCGCGTGGCCAACCTGCACCGGTACCTGGAGGCGCTCAAGAAACAGAATGTCTTTTGCTTCGGCTTCGACGAGCGGGCCGACAAGACCCTTCCTGATGCGGACTTGACCGGTCCCATATGCCTGGTGCTCGGCGGAGAGAAGGGCTTGAGAAGGCTGACCCGGGAAAGCTGCGACGTGCTTCTCAAGATACCAACGATCGACCGATTCCCGTCCCTGAACGTCGCCTCCGCCTTCGCCGCCGCAGCTTACGAGGCGGTACGGCAGAGGGCGGCAAAGAAGCGCGGCAAGGGGTAGCTGTTGGCGCCGCTTGGCGTGGAGCATATGCGCCCGCCGACCCTTCTAGAAAGGAACGCCTATTAAGACCGCAGGAACCATTCCCGACAACGAAATATGGCTTCGCGAGGAACCAACGAAGTCCAAAGTGGACGAGGCCATAAAATGGGCAGAGAAGAACGAACCGGCCGAAAGCGATATCGAGGAGCTGGAAACGCGAATCGTATGAACGAGCCCGGGCTCTGGCACAATGCGATCAAAGCATTCATTACGAAGGGTGAGGAATATTACGTCGCAGAATGCCTTGAAATTGCGGTCGTTACACAGGGTAAGACTCTCGATGAGACGGTTGAAAACCTAAGGGAGGCCGTGGGGTTGCAAAGGGTCAGACGCAGAGGATTTCCCGCCCACAGAGAATTCCGGCATGGATCATGGTTGGACTCGATGCCGGATCGGGTGGACGAACGAACGCCGGCCGGACGCTAATAAGAGAGGCTAACTGCGGTAGGAGGCGTTGATTTTGATGTACTCGTAGGTGAGATCGGTCATGTACATGTCATAAGACGCGGCGCCTTCATGGAGATCCACCAGAAGCTCCACCTCCCCGGCAGACATCAAACCATGCAGTTTTTCTTCTGAAAAGGGCACTTCCGCCCCTGCGCACGCCAGCGTCTCTCCCTGGATGGCGATCTCTACCTTGGCGGGGTCGATCGGCACATTCGCATTCCCGACGGCGCAGATGACCCTGCCCCAGTTGGGATCGCAGCCGAAAAAGGCCGTTTTTACGAGGGGGGAGCCGGCGATCCGCCGGGCTATTGCTTCGGCGATGCGCTTTTGCTTCGCGCCTTGCACCACCAGGTGGACCACCTTGGTGGCGCCTTCTCCATCCCGCACGAGCATGAGGGCAAGCTCTTTCATGACCTGGCCGAGCGTTTCTTTGAGCCGGCCTGACTCGACGCCCGCGCCCGCCCGGCCCGTTGAAAAGAGCAGGAGCGTGTCGTTCGTGCTTGTGTCGCCGTCAACGCTGATGCGCCCGAACGTTTCGCGGCCGAGTGCGGGAAGGAGGCGGCTCATCCGGAGCGGGTCCACCTGGCAATCGGTGACGACGAAGGCAAGCATGGTCGCGAACAGGGGGTTTATCATCCCGGCGCCCTTCGCCACGCCGGCGACAGAGAAACTCTCCGCGCCCGAAACCTCCGCACGCACGATCTTCGGATGGGTATCGGTCGTCATGATGGCATGGGCAAAATTGTCGAGGCGCTCCGCAGTCAAGGTTTTCACAAGCCCCGGCAGGGCCGCGACAATGGGTTCGAGCGAAAGGCGTTTGCCGATCACTCCCGTAGCGGCGAAGAGGACTTCGTCTTCCCGAATATGGAGCAGTTTGGCGAGTTTCTTCGCAAGAATTGCTAGATCTGCAATTCCCTCGTCTCCCGTGCAGGCGTTCGCGCAGCCGCTGTTGACGAGGAGTGCCCGAACCTTCGTTCCGGCCCTGCGCTGGTTGTAGAGGATATGGGCGGCCTTGACCTTATTGGAAGTATAGAGCGCTTCGAAGGGCGCGGCGTCGTCGAAAGCGATAAGGCCCAGATCGGGCCGCTCCGCCTTGAGGCCCGTTGCAATGCCCGAGAACCGCACGCCCTTCACCATGAGCTTAACCTTTGCCGCAACACTTTTTATATTTCTTCCCGCTCCCGCAGGGGCAGGGATCGTTCCGGCCGACTTTCCCTTTCGATTTGGAGGGCTCCTCCGCTCCTTCGCCCCTGTTAAAACTGAAGGAGAGCACGGGCGTCTCCGGCTTCAGCTCCTCCTCTTGCGCGGGTTGTATGGCAAAGAGCTTGCTTACCGTGTCCTGGTTGACCCTCTCCAGCATATCGAGGAAGAGATCAAAGCTTTCACGTTGATACTCCCTCAAGGGGTCCTTCTGCCCGTAGCCTCTGAGGCCGATCCCTTCCCTGAGGTGGTCGAGGGAGAGCAGGTGCTCCTTCCAGTGGTTGTCGAGGGAGTTCAAAGCGACAAATTGCTCGATGTTGCGCAACGTCTCCTCGCCGAATTGCTTCTCCTTCGCTTCATAGACGGAGAGCACGGCGCCTTTGACCGTATCGAGAAGACCCGCCTTCGTGATCGACTTGAAGTCGATACGGTCGAACTCGATGCGGAAGAAGAACGTCTCATAGATACGGTTTTTGAGGGAGGTCAGGTCCCATTCTTCGGGATAGACTTTTTCGGGGGCATATTCGTCCACAAAGCCCTCGACCACGCCCTCAACCATTTCCACCACACGTTCTTTTATATTGCCGTCCTCGATGACGTCCTTGCGCATGCCGTAGATGGTCTCGCGCTGCTTGTTCATCACGTCGTCATATTCGAGGAGGTACTTTCTGATGTCGAAGTTGTGCGATTCCACGCGTGTTTGCGCATTCTCGATCGCCTTTGTGATGAGGCGGTGCTCTATGGGCATATCTTCTTCCATGCCCAGCTTGCCGAGCAGGGGCGAAATGCGGTCGGAGCCAAAGATGCGCATGATCTCATCTTCCAGGGAGACATAGAAACGCGACGAGCCGGGGTCGCCCTGCCTGCCGGAACGGCCGCGCAACTGGTTGTCGATCCGTCGCGATTCGTGACGCGCCGTGCCGAGGATGTGGAGGCCGCCCTGCGCGATCACCTGTGCCTTTTCCTTCTCGCAGACCCCCTTTGCGTCCTCAAGGGCTTTGGCCTGCGTTTCCGGGTCGTCCCTGCCTTTGGCGAGCACCTTGGCCAAAAAGACGGGGTTGCCGCCCAGAAGGATGTCGGTTCCTCTTCCGGCCATGTTCGTCGAGATGGTGACCGCCTTGTACCTTCCCGCCTGGGCAATGATCTCCGCCTCGCGTTCGTGGATCTTCGCGTTCAGGACGTGGTGGGGGATGCCTTTCCTCTTGAGCATTTCGGCGAGATGTTCCGATTTGTCGATGGAGAAGGTCCCGACGAGCACGGGCTTCCCCCTCTGATAAAGGTCTTCGATCTCCTTGAGCACCGCTTTGAACTTTTCTTTTTCCGTCCGGTAGACCACATCGGGATAATTTTCCCTGATGAGGGGTTTGTTCGTCGGGATGACCACTACGTCCAGGTTGTAAATCTTCCTGAACTCCATTGCCTCCGTGTCGGCCGTGCCGGTCATGCCTGCCAGTTTTTTGTACATTCGGAAAAAGTTCTGGAAGGTCACGGTCGCGAGGGTCTGATTCTCCCGCTCGATCTTGACGTTCTCCTTCGCTTCAAGGGCCTGGTGAAGACCGTCGCTGAAGCGCCTGCCCGGCATGAGCCTGCCGGTGAACTCGTCGACGATGACAACCTGGCCCTCCTTCACGATATAGTCGACGTCCCTGGTGAAGAGGTGGTGCGCCTTCAGCGCCTGGTTGACGTGGTGGAGGAAGTCGACGTACTTCGGATCGTAAAGGTTCTCGACCTTCAGGAGCTTTTCGATTTTCGCCACACCTTCTTCGGTGAGATAGGCGCTCTTGGCCTTTTCGTCGATCTTGAAATCGTCTTCTTTCTTTAGTTGATAGATGAGCTTGTTGACCTTGTAATATTTGTCCGTCGACTCTTCGGCGGGACCCGATATGATGAGCGGCGTCCTCGCCTCGTCGATGAGAATGCTGTCGACCTCGTCGACGATGGCGTAGTTGAACTCACGCTGGACGAAATCGTCGACGGAGTACTTCATGTTGTCCCGCAGATAATCGAAGCCGAACTCGTTGTTCGTCCCGTAGGTGACGTCCCGGCCGTACATGTCTTTGCGCTCCGGGTCGTCCAGGCCGTGGACGACGACGCCCACCGAGATGCCGAGAAAAGAGTAAACGGGCCCCATCCACTCCGAGTCGCGCTTTGCAAGGTAGTCATTGACGGTGACCACATGGACGCCCTTCCCGCTGAGGGCATTGAGGTACACCGGAAGGGTCGCCACGAGGGTCTTGCCCTCGCCGGTCGCCATCTCGGCGATCTTCCCTTCGTGGAGCACTACCCCGCCGATGAGCTGGACGTCGAAATGGCGCATGCCGACCGTTCTTTGGGCCGCTTCTCGCACCGCGGCAAACGCTTCGGGCAGGATCGCGTCGAGCTCTTCGCCCTTCTCAAGCCGCTCTTTCAGCCGGGGCGTGACGCTTCTCAGTTCCTGGTCCGAAAGGCCGTGCATTGCCGGTTCCAGGCCGTTTATCTGTTCAACGAGGGGCTGGAGTCCCTTTAACTCCCGCTCGTTTTTTGTACCCACTATTTTTTTCAGAAAATTACCAATCATGGCCGTGATTATACCATAGGGGGAAAGCTAAATCAAAGGCGCTCATGGATTTAACACGGTATTAACCGACCGGGCGCCTTGCATCCAAAGTGTCGTTTTTCAGAATTTGCTTGCATTTTCCTGCCTCTGAATGGTAATTGATGAGGTACGCATGGGGCGAAAAGGGTTTTTCATGCAGGAACTTGAGTGCTTGCAGGAATCTGATTCTACGAGGAACTGTTGAGATGAGCACGGAGAACAACAAAAAGGTTCTTGAAGATTTCTATGACCAGGTCTTTCGTAAGCATGACCTGTCTGTTGTGGATCAATTCATGCACGACGACTACATTCAGCACAATCCCGACGCAGCCCAGGGCAAGTCGGGGTTTGTCGAATTTCACCAGGGCTTCTTTGGCGCTTTCCCGGATTCCTGCGCGTCCATCAACCGACTGGTTGCGGAGAATGACCTTGTTTTTGTCTACAACACGATCACGGCAACGCACACCGGGGAAGGTTTTCTCGGCTATAAGCCCACAGGCAACAAAGTGAAATATGATGTGGTCGACATGTTCCGTCTTAGGGACGGGAAGCTCTGTGAACACTGGGATGTTGCCGACACCCGCGCCCTCTTTTCTCAGGTGGGCGCCATCAGGGAAGTGGAAAAATGGCCCGTTTCCAGGAAGCCTCGACCCATAGACGAGAAATGACCGACGTCGGGCTGTCGGGGTATGACGACCGGCCGCCGCAAGGCTTGACGACCGGTTGACGGATGACCTTAACTGGAACTCGCTGCCCGAAATAGCGAGATAAATGAAAAAGGGAGGTACCGATGCTGCTGGCTGACAGAGTCGCCCTTATTACAGGGGGCGCAAAAGGAATGGGAAAAGCCATGGCGCTCAGGTTCGCCGAGGAAGGCTGCGCGGTGGCGATAGCCGACATCAGCATGAAAGAGGCCAACGAGACCATCGAAGAAGTGTCGAAGAAAGGAAGGAAAGGGCTCGCCATCCAATGCGACGTCACGAAGATCAACCAGGTCAAACAAACGGTTGAAAAGGTCCTCGCTGCCTTCGGCAAGATCGACATTCTTGTCAACAACGCGGGGGCGCTGCTCAACAAGCCGGCGATAGAGGATATGACGGAAGACGAATGGGACGGCATGATCGCTCTGAATCTCAAGAGCCAATTCCTCTTCTGCAAGTTTGTCGTACCCCAGATGAAAGCGAAGAAGTACGGGAGGATCGTCAACTTCTCGTCGTTAGGCGCCGTTCACCCCCCGGACCACCTGCCGCACTATCATGCAGCCAAGGGCGGGGTGATGGGCTTAACCAAGGACCTTGCTTTTACCCTCGCCCCTTTCGGCATTAACGTGAATTGCATTCTGCCCGGGCCTATTCGCACCGCCTTCTTTGATTTCCACACGGCCTCAATGACCGAAAAGGAAAAAGACGACTTCTTCACCGGCTTCGGAAAAGTCACCACGCCCCTCGGCCGGGTCGGAGACCCTGACGAGATCGCAAAGGTCGCGCTCTTCTTCAGCTCCGATATGTGCTCCTACGTCACCGGGGAAACGCTGCTCGTGGCAGGAGGAATGCCTCTCGACATAAAAGTGGACCTGCTTCATCAGGAGTAGGAACGCCGCTTTCGGAAGCCGCCTCGGGTCGGTTCTGCGGACTGCGTTTGCAAAACTGACCCGAGGGGTCCGGTAGACGCCAAAAAGCGCCGGGTCGCCGGTCCATCACAGACATATCATCCGGATTCAGACGCCAGGTCGATGCAAAAGGGCGAGCACCAGGACCTGAGGGAGCATTCCAACGCGCCGGAATTATCTATTGCTGATCCGGCCGTATCTTCTCCAAACCTTCCCCCATTTGCTTGGCGGCCTTGTCCATGGCTCGACCTTCGGGCCGCCAAGGTTACCTCTGCCAGGCCCCTCATCCTCGTTATGGGAGTTCTCAAATCATGGGCAACGCTGTCGGCGACCTCTTTCATCCCCTTGATCAGTGGCTGAACGCACGGGAGGCCCTCAAACCCCGAGAAGAAGACACAGTTCTTTATAACGCCCATTGTGGCAGCGAATACCACGGGGATTGGAATAACCGTTATCTATTAGCCGCTCGGAGGTCCCTAAACGATGCTTGCCGCCTGCCGACCCGCGCAATGGATTGCATCGCGATCTTCTCTCGATGCGCGGGATTTGTGGAGAATCGCGGCAAGCCGTCGACGCAGACCAGATAATTGCCGTCCTAGGAACAAACTGCTATAGTAAGCATCCTGAATAACTTACCGAAGGGGGACAACATGGTGAAAACACTCGTTCTGTTTTGCAGTCTCCTCGTCAGCTCTCTTTGTTATGCCGGCGATCCCGGATATCACCTCATCAAGAAGCTGCAAGTCGGCGGCGTCGGGGGTTGGGATTGTCTCATCGTGGACGGGGAGGCCAGACGGCTCTATATCTCCAGGTCCACCCACGTTATGGTGATCGATATCGATACGGATAGAGTTGTCGGCGATATCGCCGATACTCCAGGCGTGCACGGCATCGCCATAGCGCCGGAGTTGAACCGGGGATTTACGAGCAATGGAAAGGCAAATACGTCTACCATTTTCGACCTGAAGACGCTGAAGGCACTCGGTCAGGTGAAGACGGGAGAAAACCCCGATTTTATCCTGTACGACCCTGCGTCCCGCCGGGTGTTCACCTTCAACGGTCGCAGCAAGGACGCCACGGCGTTCGATGCCAAATCGGGCGAGGTTGCCGGCGCCGTCGCCCTCGGCGGTAAACCGGAGTTTGCAGCAACGGACGACAGAGGGAAGATCTACGCGAACATAGAGGACACAAGCGAAGTCGTTGAAATAGATAGCCGAAAGCTTTCGCTGACGAAGAGGTACTCGCTAAAGCCCTGCGAGGAGCCGAGCGGAATAGGGCTCGACAAGGAACATCGCCGCGTCTTTTCGGGGTGCCACAACAAGATTATGACCGTTCTCGACGCTGATAGCGGCGAGGTTATTTCCACCATGCCGATCGGGGAGGGCGTCGACGGGGGAGGTTTCGATGAGAAGACGGGGCTCGCTTTCAGCTCGAACGGTGACGGCACGCTCACCATCGCGCGGCAGTCGTCTCCCGGCAAATATGAGGTGGTGGAGAATGTCGCCACCCGGCGCGGGTCCCGCACAATGGCGATCGATCCCAAGACCGGCAACATTTATCTGCCGGCAGCGGAGTTTGCTCCGCCGGCGGCGTCCGCAACAGGTGTGAAGCCCCGCCCCGTGATGATCAAAGACAGCTTCGCGGTTCTCGTAGTTGGAAAATAAAGGCCCCTTCATTCCTCTGCAATCCATCCCGCTGGAGGAAGGTTGCCCAATCGACAGTCGTTCAAGGACAAAGAGACTGAAAAAGTATACAACCGGGAGGGATCAGGCAAACTCCCCCCGGACATACAGCAGGCGGCATTAAGAAAACTCCGGATGATCAACAACTCAAAAACTTTGAACGATTTGAGAGTCCCGCCGGCCAATCGACCGGAGAAACTGAAAGGCAACCGGGAAGGGCAACTGAGCATAAGAATTAACGACCAATGGCGCATCTGCTTCATAGGGGCAGATGGGGATGCTCGAGAAGTTGAAATATCGGATTATCATTAGGGGGAAGATCATGAACAAGGCATTGCACCCCGTACATCCCGGCGAAGTTCTCCTTGAAGAGTTCCTTAAACCCATGAATTTGAGCCAGAACAGGCTTGCTCTCAGTATGGGCGTTCCTGCACGCAGGATAAATGAAATCGTTCTTGGGAAGAGGAGCGTATCGGCTGATACCGCGCTAAGACTGGGGAGATTCTTTGGGGTCTCCGCCGAGTTCTGGCTTGGACTACAGGCACAATACGATCTCGATATAACTGCTGAGGCCTTGGGGGAGCGATTGGAGCGGGAAGTCAAAACGTACGTCAACGGTTGAGGCGCCTCCTTTGGTGAAAGCACTACATAAAATGCTCGCGGCCGGAGGAGATTTCGATGGACAAGACGGAAGCCGAGGCGGGTCCGAGCCGGAGCGTACTTGTCGTGCGTGAGGACCCGGACCCGCCTCGGCGACCGGCTTAGGCGCGAAATTGACCCGGCCGCCTCACCTAATCATGCGCTTCCGCCCAGCTTCTCCCCCTCCCCATCGATACCTTCAGCGGCACCCGCAGCGGGCAGACGTTTTCCATCTCGTGCTTGACCAGGGCTTCCATCTGTTCGACTTCGTCCTCCGGCACTTCGAAGACCAGTTCGTCGTGGATCTGCATGATGAGGCGCGACCGGGACTTCTTGGCCTTCAGTCGTCGATAGATGTTGACCATGGCCATTTTGATGATGTCGGCCGCCGTTCCCTGGATGGGCGTGTTGACCGCCGTTCGCTCGCCGAACTGCCGCACGTTCGCATCGCTGTTTGCCAACTCCGGTATGTAGCGTATCCTCCCGAAGAGCGTCCTGACGAAGCCCCGCTCATGCGCCTCGGCCAGCGTTCTTTCGATGTACGCCCTGATCCCTTTGTGGCGCTCGAAATAGGCGTCGATGTAGCTTTGCGCCTCTTTCGGTCCAACGCCCAGCTCTTTGGCGAGGCCGAAGCCGCTCATGCCGTAGACGATGCCGAAGTTGATCACCTTTGCCGTCCTGCGCATGTCGGGGGTGACGCCGTCCGCATCGACGCCGAAGACTTCACGGGCCACTTTGGTGTGGATGTCCTGATCGTTCCGGAAGGCGTCGACGAGCAGCTCGTCTTCCGAAATGTGGGCAAGCACGCGCAGCTCGATCTGGGAATAATCGGACGACAGGTAGAGAAAACCGCGTTCGGGCACAAAGGCCTCCCTGATCTTCTTGCCTTCAACCCCCTTGACCGGGATGTTCTGAAGATTGGGGTCGTTGCTCGAGAGGCGGCCGGTGGCGACGATCATCTGGTTGAACGAGGCGTGTATCCGGCCTGTCGACTGATGGACCAGGGCCTGAAGGCTGTCGACGTAGGTGCTCTTCAGCTTGGCAAGCATGCGGTATTCGAGTATCTGCGCGGGCAGGGGATGGAGATCGGAGAGGGTCTGGAGCACGGCATTGTCCGTTGAGAAAGAGGTCTTCGTCTTCTTTATGACGGGAAGGCTGAACCGTTGAAAAAGGATGCGGGCAAGCTGCTGCGACGAGTTGATGTTGAACGTTTCCCCGGCGCTTTCGTATATCTGCCCGATAATGACGTTCAGCCTGGAATCGAAATCCCTGGACAGGGCCAGAAGGGCGCTCCTGTCCACTTTTACCCCGTAACATTCCATTTGGGCGAGGACTTCGACGAGCGGCATCTCGATGTTGAAGAACAGGTCGTGAAGACCGAGACCTTCTATCCTTGAAAGGAGCGCCTCTTTCAGTTCCCCCAGATGGAGCGCGCTTTCCGAGAGTCTCTGCCTTTCTCCGTCGCTGTTGATGTCGATGCCGATGAATTCGTTGAGGACGCTGTCGACGGCGTAATCTTTTCTCCCCGGATTGACGAGGTAGACGGCGAGCATGGCGTCGAAGAACGTGGTTTTCAGGTCGACGCCGCGACGGGCGGCAGCCAGAAAAATGGGCTTCAGGTCGTAGACGGCGGCCTCTTTGGCTGCATTAAGCGCCGAAAAGAGATCTTCCATCTCCGCGGAATAGAAGATCGCCGAGCCGTTCGATACGGCAAGTCCGTCGAGGGCCACGTCAAAGGAGCAGCGGCCGTGGATTTTGGCGACGACCGAGATTTTCTCGGCGAGCACCTCGAAGAGTGCGACCGCCTGCGGAGGGAGGACGTCCTTCTCCTCCGTCTTGATGTCCTTATAAAGCGAGACGAGCTCCAATTCTCTGAAGATTTGGCGCAGCTCGTTCAGGTCGGGCGGCTGCATTGCCATCGCTTCAACGGAGATGTCGAGGGGGACGTCGAAGCGCAGGGTGGCGAGCTCTTTGCTCAGAAAAGCCCTCTCCTTGTTTTCGGCGAGTTTCTGCTTCAGGGCCGGTTTCTTCACCTGGTCCAGGTCGGCATAAATGGTGTCGAGGCCGCCGAATGAAGCGATCAGGTCGCGGGCGGTCTTCTCGCCGATGCCGGGGACGCCGGGTATGTTGTCCGAGGAATCGCCCGAAAGGGCAAGAAAGTCGGAGATGAGTTTGGGGTCGATGCCGAATTTCCCGGCCACTTCCTTTGTTCTCATGACGAGGTTCTTCATAGTGTCGACTATGGCCGTCGAATCTCCCACGAGCTGCATGAGGTCTTTGTCGCTCGTGACGATGAAGATCTCCACATCGTCCCGCTGCAGCGTTCGCACCAGGGTCGCAATGACGTCATCCGCCTCGAAGCCCTCCTTTTCCAGGGTTGCGATGCCCATCTTGTCGACGATGGTCTTCACATAGGGGAATTGAAGACTCAGGTTGCCGGGCATGGGGGGCCTGGTCGCCTTGTACTCGGCGGAGATTTGGGCGCGAAAAGAAGGCGTTTTTGAATCCCACACCACCACGAGGCCGTCGGGGTTCTGCTCGTTGATCAGCTTCTTGAGCATGTTGACAAAGGCGTAGATCGCGTTCGTCGGCGTGCCTTTGGAGTTGGAAAGATAAGGCGTCGCGAAGAACGCGCGGTACACGTAAGAATTGCCGTCAACCAGAAAGAGTCGTTTCATAGGGTTTGCTCGTTGTAGGAACAGTACGGCTCGGCCTCGAAGAGATCGCCTTTCAGCTCCTTGGCCCTCGCCCTGCACCCACCGCAGATGCGCAGGTAGCGGCATTGGCCGCATTTGCCCTTGTAATTCCTCAAGTCGCGGATACCGGCGAATTGAGGAGAATCTTCCCACACCTTCCGTACGGCCTCTTTGCGCACGTCGCCGCACGGCCATTCCAGATAGCCGCAGGGCTGGGCGATGCCGGTATGCGAGATGAACAGAAAGCTTTTCCCCGCCAGGCAGCCCGCGCTTTTCGGCGTTCCGCCTTTTTCTTTGACAATCCGGTAGTAGTGGGGGGCGCAGGTCACTTTCATCTCGATGAGGTTCTCCTCTTCCCGGTCGTAAAGCCAATGCAGCACGTTTTCGTAGGCCGCCGCGTTCAACTCCTCGCCCTTGAGGCCTTCGGCCCTGCCGACGGGGACGAGCAGGAAGATATGCCAGGCGGCGGCGGACATGTTCCTGACAAGATCGTAGATGGCAGCCAGGTCGGCGACGTTCAGCCGCGTCACGGTGGTGTTGATCTGAAAAGGCAAACCGACGTCCCTGCACGTGTGCGCCGCTCGCATCACGGCATCGAAAGCGCCGGGAACGCCTCTGAAGGAGTCGTGGCTCGCGCTGTCTTTGCCGTCGAGGCTCATGCTGAGGCGCACAATGCCTCCGGTCTTAAGGTTGCGCGCCCTATTAGCGTCAAGGAGCGTGCCGTTCACGGCCATCACGAGACGAAGCCCCAGGGAGGCGCCATAGAGGACGAGCTCGTCGATATCGGGTCTGAGAAGCGGCTCTCCGCCGGTGAGTATAATAGTGGGCCTGGAAAAAGAGGCGATGTCGTCGAGCACCCTTCGGCACTCCCGGGTCGAGAGCTCGTCGTCCGAAGGCTCCGCGCCCGCTCTTGCCCGGCAGTGGATGCAGGCGAGGTTGCAACGCCGCGTCAGCTCCCACGCCACCATGCGCAGGGGGAAATGTTCCTTATCCATCTTCTTTCATCCACCGCGCCAGGTCTTTCGCAAAATAGGTAATAATGATATCGGCGCCGGCCCGCCTGATGGCAGTGGCAAGCTCGATGACCGTCCTCTTATAATCAAGCAGCCCCTGGCCGGCCGCAGCATGCACCATTGCATACTCGCCGCTGACGCAATAGGCTGCCAACGGCCTTGCAATCTTCTGCCTGGCGAGGGCCAGGACATCGAGGTAGAAGAGGGCGGGCTTCACCATGATAACGTCGGCGCCTTCCTCCACGTCCAGTTCCATCTCTCTGAGGGCCTCCCGCTGGTTCGGCGGGTCCATCTGGTAGCTCCTGCGGTCGCCGAACTGCGGCGTCGATTCCGCCGCGTCCCTGAACGGGCTGTAGAGGGCGGAGGCGTACTTGGCCGCATAGCTCATGATCGGTATATGGGAAAAGTCGTTCGCGTCGAGAATTTCCCGTATCGCCTTTACCCTGCCGTCCATCATGTCCGACGGGGCGATAAGATCGGCCCCCGCTCGGGCTTGGGCGAGGCCCGCTTTCGCCAGGAGTTTAAGACTCTCGTCATTATCCACCTCGCCGCCCTTCAGGGCCCCGCAGTGGCCGTGGCTCGTGTACTCGCAGAGGCAGAGATCGGCAACAATAAGGATGTCGTCGCCAAAACGCTTCTTTATCTCCCGGCTGGCTTTTTGAATGACGCCGTTCTCGTCGTAGGCTCCGCTGCCGGTTTCGTCCTTGTGGGCGGGAATGCCGAAAAGGAGCACGGCGGGGATGGAGAGACCAATGATTTCCTCGATCTCCTCGAGAGCCCGATCGATAGAAAGCTGAAAGACATTTGGCATGGACGGGACAGCGACCCGGTCGGGCGCCTCTTCCCGTATAAACAGAGGATAGATCAGGTGCTGCGCCGAAAGCTCATGCTCTTGGATCAAACCCCTCAGCTTCTCGTTTCTTCTCAGCCTTCTCGGCCGGTATTCGGGAAATCCCATCGCTCCCCCCTTCGAGTCCTGATCCGCAACGCGGGACCTTGCTGCCTTGAGGCAGCTAATCCCAAGTTCTCCTCATACCCGGAATGCACGGTTCTTGCGCACATTATAACACGAAACAGCCAAAGAGGCCGACTTTCGAACCAGGGATATCGCTCTGGGGGACGGGCCGGGCGGAACGGGAATATGGCTCTTTACTAGTTGACTTGACGGGATGGAGATGTTACATGTTCTTTCAATATTCGGTCGCATCATAAGGAGGATCTGATGGGCAAACTCTTCGGGACTGACGGCATACGGGGTGAGGCGAATCGTCATCCCATGAGGTCGGAGATCGCTTTCGGCGTTGGACAGGCCGTTGCGCATCTTCTGAAGAAGAAGCACCATCGGACGAGAATCATCATCGGGAAGGATACGCGCATCTCCGGGTATATGCTCGAAAGCTCCCTGGAGGCCGGCATTACCTCTATGGGCGGTCACCCGCTCCTCGTGGGCGTGCTCCCTACGCCGGGCATTGCCTTTATCACCCAGAGCATGCGAGCTGATGCGGGCATCGTCATTTCGGCCTCTCACAACCCTTATGAAGATAACGGCATCAAGATCTTCAACGACAGTGGCTTCAAGCTGTCGGACCAGCAGGAAAAAGCCATAGAAGACCTCGTTTTGAGCGGAGAGCTGGAAAAGTACCTTCCGGCGGCTTCCGAGATGGGGCAGGCCTATCGGATGGAGGACGTCAACGGCAGGTACATCGTTTTTTTGAAGAACACTTTCCCCCGCGATCTCTCCATGGAAGGAATAAAAATAGTCCTCGACGTCGCCAACGGCGCTACGTATAAGGTGGCGCCGATTGCTTTTTCAGAATTGGGCGCCCAGGTGGAAGTCATCCATAACACCCCGAACGGCCTGAACATCAATGACGGTTGCGGCTCGCAGCATACGGAAGCCCTGCGGAAGCGGGTCCTGGAGACGAACGCCGCGCTCGGCCTTGCCTTCGACGGAGACGGAGACCGCTTGATCGCCGTCGACGAAAAGGGGAAGGAGATGACGGGCGATCAGATTCTCATGATGTGCGCCCTGGTGTTGAAGGAACAGGGTCAACTGAAGAACAACCTCGTCGTCAGCACGGTCATGAGCAACCTGGGCCTGAAAGTTGCCTGCAAGAAGCACGGCATTACCGAGCATGCTGCAAACGTGGGCGACCGGTACGTGCTTGAAGACATGATACGTCTGGGGGGCGTGATCGGAGGCGAGGAATCGGGGCATACGATTTTTCTCGATCACCATACCACGGGCGACGGCATTATTACGGCCATGCAGGTCGTTGCCTCCATGGTGAGAACAGACAAGCCGCTTTCCGAATTGGCGACGCTCATGGACATTTTTCCGCAAAAGCTCATCAACGTCGACGTAAAAGAAAACTCCCGCTCGACACGCTGCCCGATGTTGCTGAGGCGATCAAGCAGGTGGAACAGGAACTGGGCGATGAGGGACGCGTTCTGGTGCGTTACTCCGGCACGCAGAATATGTGCCGCGTCATGGTCGAGGGGCCGTCCACGGCGATCACTGAAAAATACTGCAGTCAGTTGGCGGAGATTGTCGAGCGCGCGCTGGGCTAAACCCGCCGTCTGCCAAAACCAAATCGGTTCTACCCCGTCTCATAGGTTTTGACTTGACATAAAATTGTATTGCAGCTACAATCTGCTTTATAGTTGTAATAATTTTCACAAGGAAAACATAGAAGAGAGGTTCCCATGAAACTGGAAGGGAAAAATGCGGTCGTGACCGGCGGCGGCAGAGGGGTGGGGCGCGCCATCTGCCTGGCCTTCGCAAAGGAGGGCGCGAACGTCATCGTCAACTACGCGGGCAACGAAAAGGCCGCCAAGGAAGTAGTGGGGATGGTGGAGGCCTTGGGGAGAAAGGCAGTTGCCGTTCAGGGAGACGTGGCAAAATGGGAGGACGCGCAGAAGATCGTAGACGCCTGCGTGGAGAATTTCGGGTCAATCCATCTGCTCGTCAATAACGCCGGGATATCGAAACCGGCCATGCTGCACAAGCTTGCGGACGAAGTGTGGGACGAAGTCGTGGACGTGCAGATGAAGGGGCCGTGGCATTGCATCAAGGCCGCCTCCAAGTACTTCATGGAACAGAAATACGGAAGAATCATCAATATCACTTCCGTGGCAGGGATTGTGGGTACAACGGGCCAAATCCATTATGCCGCGGCGAAAGGCGGCGTGGTTACCCTTACCAAATCGGCCGCCCGGGAGCTCGCCCGTTACAATGTCACCGCGAACGTGATCTCGCTCGGCATTGTCACCACAGAAATGACTACCACTTTGCAGAAGGATGAGAAGCTCAAGGAGATATATCTGAGACGCATACTGCTCAACAAGTATGCGGAGCCGGAAGACGTGGCGCCCGCGTTTGTGTTCCTCGCTTCCGACGATGCCCGGTATATCACCGGACAGCTTCTCTGTGTCGATGGGGGCTACGGAATGACGTAGTGGATAGGGGAAGCAAAACGGCGTTGGACTAAAACTACCCGGAGGTGTTGCATGGCTGATGTACCGACTTCAATTAAAACATGGCAGATGACGGCGCCAACTTCGAAAAACAAAGAAACAGGGGAAGTGACGCCGGGTAAGCTGGAGAAAACCGAGATACCGGTACCTGCACTGAAGGAAGGAGAGGTCTTGGTTGAAGTTGCCGGCTGCGGCGTCTGCCATACCGACCTCGGCTATTTTTATGACGGCGTTCCTACGGTAAACAAGCCCCCACTGACCCTCGGCCACGAGATCAGCGGAACGGTAGTGGCGGGCGATCCGGCATGGCTGGGCAAGGAAGTCATCATCCCCGCGGTCATGCCTTGCCGGCAGTGCATTCTCTGTAAGACAGGACGCGGCAACCGCTGCCTGGCCCAGAAGATGCCGGGCAACAGCCTCGGCAATTACGGCGGCTTCTCGAGCCACATACCGGTCCCCTCCATCGATCTTTGCCTCGTCGCCAACAGGGCCGGATACGCCCTCGAACAGCTTTCCGTGATCGCCGACGCGGTGACCACCCCTTATCAGGCTTCCAAGAGGGGCGATCTGCAGCCGGGCGACAATGTCGTCGTCATCGGGGCCACCGGCGGGGTAGGCGTCTACATGGCGCAGATGGCGAAAGCCCTCGGCGCGAGGACGGTGATCGGCATCGCCAGAAACCCCGAGAAATTGCAGCGGGCCCTGCAGTACGGTTGCGATCAGGTTATCAGCACCCTGGACAAGACGAACAAAGACGTTGTCGGGGAATGGCGGGCTTTCTGCAAGAGCAAGGGACTTGCCAACACGGGGTGGAAGATCTTCGAAGTGACGGGAACGAAGGCGGGGCAGGAGCTGGCTCTCGATCTCCTTTCCTTTGTCGGCCGGCTCGTTCTCGTGGGCTACGGCATGGCGAAGACCGAGTACATGATGTCCAAGCTGATGGCCTTCGACGCGGAGATCGTGGGCACCTGGGGCTGTTTGCCCGAATACTACCCGATCGTCCTCGACATGGTGCTGAAGAAAAAGCTTGTCATTGACCCCTTCGTCGACGTGCGGCCCTTAAGCACGATCGCCGCAACCTTCGACGAGATTCACAAGGCGGGATCGCCGGCGAAGCGGGTTGTTCTGAAGCCCGATTTCTGAGAAAACCATCAAATTCTAGGAGGAGCGCTATGTCATTAAGTTGGATGCCGAGAGAACATGGATTGAAGGATCATAGCAGGCATGGCAAAGAGAACTGGGGAACCGAAGCCCCGTGCACGGTGTACGAGAAGAAACCCTTGACGGACCCGAAGGGCAACGTAGTGCCCGGTCTCTACACCGCCTGGATCAGGCTGAATAACCCGTCGCAGTATAACTCCTATACGACCGAGATGGTGAAAGGGGTTATCGCCGGCTTCGAAAACTCCTCGACCGACCGGGAGGTCGTGGCCGTGGTTTTCACCGGAACCGGCCCGAACGCCTTCTGCACGGGCGGCAACACCAAGGAATATTCCGAATATTACAGCATGCGCCCTGAAGAGTACGGCTCCTACATGGAACTCTTCAACAACATGGTCGACTCCATTCTTATGTGCAAAAAGCCGGTTATCTGCCGGGTGAACGGCATGAGGGTGGCCGGGGGCCAGGAAATCGGCACGGCGTGCGATCTGACCGTCACTTCGGACCTCGCTATTTTCGGCCAGGCCGGCCCGCGGCACGGCTCGGCCCCCGTGGGCGGCGCTTCCGACTTCCTCCCTTCCTATTTCAGCATCGAAGACGCCATGTGGAGCTGCGTGAGCTGCGAAATGTGGACCGCCTACAAGATGGCGTGGAAGGGGCTTCTCACGAAAGTTCTGCCGGTGCTGAAGGACGACAAGGGCGCCTGGGTAAGGAACCCGCAGGTCGTCACGGACAAGTTCGTTGAAGACGGAGCGATCGTCTACGGCGAATACAAGACCGGGGACGAGTTCAAACAGGCGCGGGCCTGGGTGAACGAGAAGCTGAAGAACAACGACTATGATTTCGCCCTGCTCGATGCCGAGGTCAACCGGATCGTCTGGATTCTCGCGAATCTGTTCCCCGGCTGTCTCATGAAGTCCATCGACGGGATCAGGCAGAAGAAGAAGTTCTTCTGGGACACCATGAAGAACGATCACCGGTACTGGCTGGCGACCAACATGATGGGCGAGGCCTTCCTCGGCTTCGGCGCCTTCAACACGAAGAAGATCACCGGCGTCGACACCATCGACTTCATCAAGAACCGTCAGCTCGTTGCCCAGGGGACGCTGGTGGACGAGAAGTTCATGGAAGAAGTCATGGGGAAACCGCAGGCGAAGTAGAAAGCGCAGGCGCAAGGGGGGCGAAAGCCCCCCTTTTTTGATTGGTTGGGGGGCACCCCTTGGGCAAGCATCGATCGGGGATGCCCCCCCGAAGACGAGGGACGACCGCTTCGCTAGGGCGAAAAACCCTTTTCGTCCATCGTCCTAGTCCCGAGGGACGATCGTCCATCTTCCCTCGGAAACGGTTGGGGGGATACTCCAGGAGGATAGCATGGCTTATCAACTGATCAAGTATGAAAAGAAAGACAAGATGGCTGTCGTCACGCTCAACACGCCTCCGCTTAACTGGCTCACCATCGCCATGATGAAAGAGATCAACGAAGCACTCGTCGATGCGATGAAGGACAAGTCCCTCCACGTCCTGGTCTTCGACCATGCCGGAGAAAAGGCCTTTTCGAGCGGCGCTGCCGTTGAAGACCATACGGAAGACAAGGTGGACGAGATGATCGAGGAGTTCCACCGTATGTTCCGCAACATGGTCGAAGTCGATATACCCACCGTCGGCGTGGTGAATGGCGTCGCCCTCGGCGGAGGCTGCGAGCTGATCAGCTTCTGCGATATGGTGGTTGCTTCGGAGCGCTCCAGGATTGGACAGCCGGAGATCGCCGTGGGTGTTTTTCCGCCCGTTGCCGCTGCCTGGTTTCCGAAGATCATCGGATTGAAAAAAACCTACGAGCTCCTGCTTACGGGAAAGATGATCGGCGCGAAAGAGGCGGAAGCCATCGGTCTGGTCAATACAGTGCTGCCCACCGAGACGTTCAGGGAAGGGGTCGACAAATTCCTCGCCGAGCTGTTGAACAAGAGCAGGCCGGTGAGCATCTGGACAAAGCGGGCAATCAAAGCCGGCTTGAGCCTCGACTTTGCGCAAGCCCTCGAAGCGTCCGAAATCATCTATCTCAACGGCTGCATGGCAACGAAGGACGCAAAGGAAGGCATTACCGCATTCCTGGAAAAGAGAAAAGCAGTGTGGAAGGATGAGTAACAGCTCCACCTCCATGATTTTCACCCCGGAAGAAGAAGTAAAGTCGAGACTGGAGAAGGTTAGATTGCTCATGGAAAAAGGCCGCCTCGATGGGGCCTTTTTCCATTACAAAATCGATTACTATTATCTTTCCGGCACCATGCAGGACGCTTTCCTCCTCGTGCCCCTCGAGGGCAAACCCGTGCTTTTTGTAAAAAGAGACTTGGCGAGAGCGCGACGGGAGTCGCCGCTCGGAGAGGTAACGCCGCTCAAGCGACTTGAAGAGATAAAGCCTTATGTGGCGCGCATGAAACGCATCGGGCTCCAGCTCGACGTCATGCCCTACAATATGGTGATGAAGTACAAAAGCATCCTTCCGGGAATGGAATTTGAGGACGTCTCGCCCCTCGTCAGGACGGCGAGAATGAAGAAGTCCGCCTTTGAAGTGAGGCTCATGGAGCGGGCAGCGGCGATCGCCAAGAAAGTGTACGCCCGGATTCCTGAAATTCTGCGTGAAGGCATGAGCGAGATCGAGTTGGGCGGCCTCCTCGAAGCCTACGCCAAACCCCTCGGTCACGAGGGTCTGCTGCGCATGCGCTCCCTCAACTACGAGGCCTATACCTGGCATATACTGAGCGGCCCTTCGGGCAGCGTCGTCAGCCAGGCCGATTCCCCGATGGGGGGGCTTGGACTGTCGCCCGCCTTCCCTGTGGGGGCGAGCAGGAGAAAAATGCGGAAAGGCGAGCCGATTCTCGTCGATTTCGGCGTCAATTATCACGGTTACCACATGGACCTCACAAGGATGTACGCGCTCGATCACATGCCGGACCCGTTTGTCCGGGCCTACGGCGCGACCAAAGCGATACAACGCGCGGTGCTCGACAGAGCCCTTCAGGGGGCAACGGCCTCAGAGCTGTTCCGCTATTCGGAGCAGCTCGCCCTGGATGCCGGCTTTGGCCCCTACTACCTGGGATACGGACGCCATAAGGTCCATTTTCTCGGACACGGCATAGGCGTCGAGCTGAGCGAACCCCCTTTCATTGCCCCGAGGCAAGACTACCCCCTCGAAGAGGGGATGACCTTTGCCATCGAACCGAAGATGGTCTTTCCCCGGAAAGGCGCCTGCGGCATAGAAGATACCGTCCTGATGGAGAAGACAGGCTATCGCATCCTTTCCGATGTGGACGACCGCATCGTCGTCGTATAGACTATAGAGCCGATGACTAAGCAAAAGTCGATTTTCATGTGCGAGTCGTGCGGGTACGAAACGTACAAGTGGATGGGGAAGTGCCCGAGATGCGATAGTTGGGACGCCATACGGGAAATCAAGGAGGCGGCCGAGGAAAACAGGGACGGCGACAGGGCCCGGCCCGTGCTCCTCGAAGACGACGAGGTCTACGAGGAGCGGATCATCCTTGGCATCGACGAGATGGACCGCGTCCTTGGCGGCGGTCTGACCAAGGGCTCTTCCATACTCCTCGGCGGCGACCCCGGCATCGGCAAGACGACCCTTTCCTTTGCCGTTGCCGAGAAGCTCTCCGGCCTCGGGGTTGATGTGCTTTACATTTCCGGGGAGGAATCGCTCCGGCAGCTTGCGGGAAGAAAACGACGCCTGGGCCTCAAATCGGCCTTCTCTCTTCTCGTCACCAACCAGCTCGCCGATATTCTCGACGCCGTCAAGGAAAAGAATTACGGTCTCGTTATCATCGATTCGATTCAATCGATCTACAACGCTCGGCTGGCCTTTCTGCCCGGAAGCGCGAGCCAGATCAGGGACGTCAGCTCCCGGTTGATCAGGGAGCTGAAGCAGCGGGAGACCAGCCACATATTCATCGGCCATGTGACGAAGGAAGGGACTATTGCGGGACCGAAGATACTGGAGCACATGGTGGATACGGTGCTCTACTTCGAAGGCGACAAGACGATGCCCTACCGGATGCTGCGCGCCATCAAGAACAGGTACGGACCCGTGGACGAGATCGGTCTTTTTCAGATGAATCAGGATGGCTTGGCGAGCGTCGAGCCGTCTCTCTATTTCCTTTCCGAGCGCAAGGAAGCGGGACCGGGGAGCACCCTTTTCCCCCATGTCACGGGCTCCCGCCCTCTCGTGATCGAGATTCAGGCGCTTTGCCCCAAGACGAGCTTCTCTTTTCCCAAGAAGCTTTCCATCGGCTACGACGTCAACCGCCTGTTCATCCTCGTGGCCGTCCTCGAAAAATCGCTCGGCCTGCCCTTTTTTGACCGCGACGTCTACGTGAACGTCACGGGGGGCATCAAGGTTGGCGAGCCGGGGATTGACCTTGCAATCGCCGCTTCCATGTTTTCGAGCTATAAAGACCAAAGTTGGGGCGAGGCGGCGTTTTTTGGGGAAGTGGGGCTCACGGGCGAGATACGCCGGGTCGTGAGCATGGAGATGCGGCTCAGGGAATGCGAGCGGCTCCACGTAAAGAAGGTCTTTTGTCCCCCATTGGGCGCTCAGTCCATCGCAGACGGCATAGAAGTCGTGCCGGTGAAGCACGTCAAAGAGCTGTATGGCCTGTTGAAGGAATAAACCAGGCTGCTTAGGGCGGGATCGGCGCCTCCCGGTTGACAAGAACAGCCGGACAATCTAACCTATCCCCATGAAAATCTCGACGAAAAGCAGATACGGGCTGAGGGCCCTTTTGGACATTGCCTCTCATTCCCCGGGCTTCTCCGCTCAGGTCAAAGACATCTCCGCGAGACAGGCAATATCGCCACGCTATATTGAGCAGATCTTTCAAAAGCTCAAACGAGCGGGGATCGTCAAGAGCGCGAGGGGTCCTTCGGGAGGCTACTACCTGTCAAGAAAGCCGGAGGAAATTACCGTAGGCGACGTCGTCCGGGCCGCCGAGGGATTTGTTCACTTTGTCGAATGTGAGGACCCGGGAAGGAACGGCGGAAAGGCGTGCGATCGCGCAGAGCATTGCGTGACGCGCAACGTATGGGCGGAGGCCGCGGAGAGACTCACGGCCTATTTTGACTCCGTCACGCTTCAGGACCTCTGCAACGAGGCCCGCTTAAAAGAGATGTAGGCGCCGAAGGCGGTTGACATGGGCGATGCAAAGGATAAGGTACAGGCATGGTGGATACTTTACAGGAATACGAGCGCCTCAAAAGCATAGTGCGGGATCTGGGTCGTGTCGTTGTCTGCTATTCCGGAGGGGTGGACAGCACGCTGCTTCTCAGGGCTGCTCTTGACGCCCTTGGGAAAGAGCGAATCCTGGCCCTTATCGCGAGATCGGAAACCTATCCCGAACGCGAGATCGAAGATGCCGTCGCTTTTGCCCGGTCGGTCGACGTCCCTTATAAGGTAGTAGAGACGGACGAAATGGGGGACGATTGTTTCTTGAGCAACACGAGCGAGCGATGCTACTACTGCAAGCGGCATCTTTTTGACCGGGCCCGGGAGATCGCGCAGTCTCTCGGCTTCGACCACGTGGCGGAAGGGTCGAACGTCGACGACCAGAGCGACTATCGGCCCGGACGTCGCGCAGGCAAAGAACTGGCCGTCCGGAGCCCCCTTCTGGAAGCGGGCTTAACGAAAGCGCGCATACGGGAGATCTCGCAAGCCCTGGGATTGCCCACCCACGACAAGCCGTCGCTTGCCTGTCTCGCCTCCCGGATACCCTACGGGACGAGGGTGGAAGCGGACATATTGCAGCGAATAGCACGGTCCGAGGAGTTTTTGCGGGGTCTGGGAATAGGGCAGGTGAGGGTCAGGTACCACGGGCAGATCGCCCGCATCGAAGTGACGGAAGAAGACTTCGAGAAGGTGATGGCCTTCCGGGACCAGATCGCCGACGCTCTCAACAAAGCGGGTTTTCTCTACGTCACGCTCGATCTCAAAGGCTACCGGACAGGGAGCATGAACGAAGGGTTGGAACGGTGAACCGAAACCGTGCCCAAGCATAGGGGATTTTCACGAGCGAAGCGAGCTGAGCGGGGAGGCTCCGCGAACTTTGTTCGTGGAGGGGGCGCTGAGCCCCATGGTTGCACGCTCGATCTCAAAGGCTACCGGACAGGGAGCATGAACGAAGGGTTGGAACGGTGAACCGAAACCGTGCCCAAGCATAGGGGATTTTCACGAGCGAAGCGAGCTGAGCGGGGAGGCTCCGCGAACTTTGTTCGTGGAGGGGGCGCTGAGCCCCATGGTTGCACGCTCGATCTCAAAGGCTACCGGACAGGGAGCATGAACGAAGGGTTGGAACGGTAAGCTCCGGCTCGCGAGGTGGGCCAATTCGCAAAAAGGGGCGCGGAGCCCCACCAGCAACGGCGAGCCCCTAGTTGCGCTTGTCCTGCCGGATGGCGACGACGAGCTTTCTCACCTTGCCGTTTCTCAAGAGCGTCACGTTGAACCGATTTGCCGATTGAAGCGTTTTTTCCTTCTCAATGAAGTCGCGCGCCGGCACTCCGTTGACCTCGCTGATGAGGTCCTTCGGCTTGAAGCCCATTTTTTCGGGGATGCTGCCGCTGTCGATCTGTACCAGCTCGTAGGCAGCGATGTGCCCGTCCTTGCCGAGGCGCCCTTTGATCGCGACGGTAGACAAGACGAACGTTGCATCTTTCCTGACCTCGTTGGCCAGAGACTCTGGAACGACTATCATGTTGCCGCGCCGCGCGATTTCTTTGACCCATTGTTCCGGCGCCCGTGAATTCTGGCGATGAGCGCTATCCTGCTTCGCTGGCGAACCGGCGTCGGCGCCGCTATCGGCCAGAGACGACCCTGCGGCGAGGAGGCTCAATCCGAGCAGAAGCGACCTTGCGACCCACGAAGCGAGTTTTATCCGCCTATCCATCGGCAACATTCCTTTTTCAGGACCTCCATTTCTTTGTTTTAGCGCCCGAAAATGCTATACTCCAAGAGCTCGGGGCCGGTCGCTCGCAGCCTTGGGGAAAGGGGCAAGGCTCATGAGCTGCTGCGGGACCTTTTGAGCTATGCAGGATGAACTGTCGACTACGAGCTATGATATTGGTGCCGAAGAGGGGGACTCGAACCCCTACAGGCTTACGCCTACCAGACCCTGAACCTGGCGCGTCTGCCAATTCCGCCACTTCGGCGCTCTGTTAGATTATAGAGAAAAGGGAACCAAAGTCAAGAGGTGAAGATGCAGGTCTTTGAATCACTCGATATCCGGGAGACATTCAAAAACCCGGTGTTGACGATCGGCAACTATGACGGAATCCACCTTGGCCACAGACAGATCATCGGGAGGGTGAAGGAAAGGGCGGCGCAGGTCTCCGGTGTTTCGATGCTGATGACTTTTCGGCCCCACCCCTTGCGGGTGCTGGGGCCCGACCGGGAGTTGTCGGCGATAACGCCCCTTGAGGAGAAGAAGCGCCTCATCCGGGAGGCGGGCATCGATGTGCTTATCGTCGTGCCCTTTACCGCCGATTTTGCGCGCATCGAACCGGAAGCGTTTGTCGAATCCATCCTCGTTGAGAAGTTGGCGATAAAAGGTCTGGTGATAGGTTACGACTTCAACTTCGGCCGCCTGGGCAGGGGGAACGCGCGCTTCCTTCAGGAAGCGGGACAGCGGTTCGGCTTCTTTGTGGAAGTTGTCGATCCGATCAGCCTGAACGGCGAAAGCGAGAAGGTCGGCAGCAACCGGATCCGGAGGCTCCTGAGCGCAGGAGACGTGGCAAAGGCCACGAGGCTGCTGGGGAGGCCTTTTGTTATCGAGGGCACGGTGGTCAGGGCTATGGGAAGAGGCAGGACCATAGGGTATCCGACTATCAACCTGAAGACGGAGCATCATCTCCTCCCGAAGAACGGCGTCTATGTGAGCGAGGCGGAAGTCGAAGGACGCGCCTACGCCGGCGTCACGAACATCGGCCACAATCCGACTTTCGGCGCCGGGCAGGAGCGATCCATAGAGACGTTCCTTCTCGATTTCAATGGAAATCTTTACGACAGGCAAGTGCGGCTCGCTTTCCTCGAAAGGATCAGGGACGAAAAGAAATTCAACAGCCCCGAAGACTTAGTCGCCCAAATAACGAAGGATGTGGAGATGGGGCGTGAATATTTCCGACAACGCGGGAAGGCGACGAGCGAAGCGAGATGAGCGGGGAGGCTCCTATCGGAAACGGTTGGGGGGACACTCCTCTCGTTTTTTGCCTTACGGAGGTGTGTCCCTCTTCCAATTCTATCGAGGGGGTGCTGAACTCCAGTAATTGCGATTTTCGGCAACGAGGGAAATAGAACATGAAGAAAGCGGATGCGGGCAAAGTTCTTTTCCAGTTCTGCGATCTCGCCTGCGACTACGCCGAAATGCCGAAGGAGACGGACATCGACGGATCGGGCAGTTGCAGGACCTTCATCGCCCTTTACTGCAGGCGAAAGAAGACGCTTGTCCATAAGAACCAGCCGTGCAGCAAGAAAACACCGAAGCGAGACGCCTCGTGACCTCCCATACCGTAGTAATCGGCGATTCCCGGGAGATGGGCGAAGTGGCTTCCGAGTCAGTCCACCTCGTCGTTACCTCGCCGCCTTACTGGCAACTGAAAGATTACGGCGCCGACGGCCAGATCGGCTTCGACGACTCCTATGAGGATTATATCAACAACCTCAATATGGTTTGGATGGAGACGGCCCGCGTCCTCCACAACGGCTGCAGGCTCTGTGTTGTCATCGGCGACCAGTTCGCCCGGTCCGTCTATTACGGAAGGTATAAGATCATCCCCATAAAAGCCCAGATCATCAGTTTTTGCGAGACCATCGGGCTGGACTACATGGGGGCGATCATATGGCAGAAGGTGACCACCTGCAATACTTCGGGCGGCGGGGCCGTGATGGGCTCGTACCCCTACCCGAGGAACGGCATCGTCAAACTCGATTATGAATCGATCCTTCTCTTCAAGAAGCCGGGCCTGCCGCCTCCCGTTTCAAAGGAGCTGAAGGCCCGTTCAAAGCTCTCCAACGACGAATGGAACGTCTATTTTTCCGGTCACTGGCGCGTCCCGGGAGAAAAGCAGCGAAATCACCTGGCCGTTTTTCCGGAAGAAGTGGCTCGGCGGCTCGTCAGGATGTTCAGCTTTCCGGGAGAGACCGTGCTCGACCCTTTCCTTGGAAGCGGCACCACGAGCCTGGCCGCGAGGAACAGCGACAGGAATTCGATCGGCTACGAGATTAACCGAGAAACGCTTCCTCTCATACAGGAAAAACTGGGCGCCAACGGACTTATCCCTTTGGGACAGGTGTCGATTGTCGAACGGCGCGGCGCGGCGCTCTCACTGAAAGAGAGACTCGCCCGACTCCCTTACGTCTTCAAGGAGCCCGTGCGCATACAAAAGAAGATGGACCCCAGGGAAAGAGATTTCGGGTCAAAAATAGGGACAGTCAAGCCCTCCCGGCAGGAACTCTATACGGTGCGGGAAGTCTGCAGCCCCGAAGAAGTGGCTTTGAGCAACGGATGGGTGGTCAAGCTCCTCGGCGTGAGGAAAAACGGCCTGACCGACAGGGAAGCAATCGCATTCCTGGAGAAACTGACGAAAAAGCAAAGGGTCTTTCTGAAACTCGATCCGCTGCACGTCGATGAACCTCCTCGTTTCTGCTACCTGTATCTGAAGAACAAAACCTTTATTAACGCCCACCTCATCAAAAAAGGCCTCGTTGACGTCGATATGTCTCTCGACTACAAGAAGAAAACCAGGTTTCTCGACTACCTCACGGTCAAACCGGCCGTCTAACGCCCCTCATGGCGCGCCCGTGCGGTATGTGAGGCAGAGCGAAAGGGGCCCGCCTGGGCTTCAATGAGAAGGTCATAGGTGTGACGGTGGCAGCGGCCGCTGCGTCAGAGTTTGAGAAATGCCAGAATAGATGGTTGGTGCGCCTTGAAGGCGTCTACGGCCTTGCAGGCAAGGTCGTATTCGAGAAAGACGAAGAGCACGCAACAGGCGAGCGAGACTGCCACAAAGAGGACTGCCAGGTGGTTGTGGCGCGAGTCCTTGTCGAAGAAGGCGTGGGGATCGAAGCTCCAAGCGAGAAGGGACCGCCAGAAGTCGTGGTGGTGTCTGAAAAAGCTTTTTTGGAACAACCGGCAAAAGAAGAGAAATAGGGGAACATTGAGCGCGCTGAGGAGAAATGCTGAAATCTTGTCCATAATACCTGCCTTTTTAATGTTACGGGCGGCTAAGACTAACAAATCGCTTTTGAGAATGTCAAACTAATAATGACAAATTGGCAGGGATGGGAGGATTGCCAAGCATATACGGCATGCTTAGATTGAAAAACGCGGGGAAATGCAGGATATGGCGCTGCTCTCGGATGAAGAGCTGAAGAAGATCGACGCTTACTGGCGGGCGAGCCTCTATCTTTGCGTGGGAATGCTTTATCTCAAGGAGAACCCGCTGCTTCGGACGCCCCTTTCCATGGAGCACGTCAAGAAGCGCCTTCTTGGGCACTGGGGGACCGATCCCGGTCAGACCTTCGTCTGGGTGCACCTCAACCGTCTTATCAAAGAGCACGATCTCAACATGATCTATGTTTCAGGACCCGGTCACGGCGCCCCCGCCGTCCTTGCAAATGCCTACCTGGAAGGGACCTATTCGGAGGTCTATCCGGAGGTGAGCCAAGATGAAGACGGGCTGAAGAACTTCTTCCGACAATTCTCTTTTCCCGGCGGCATCGGCAGCCACTGCACCCCTGAAACTCCCGGTTCCATACATGAAGGGGGCGAGCTCGGCTATAGCCTCTCTCACGGCTACGGCGCCGTCTTCGATAACCCCGACCTGATCGCGGCCGTTGTCGTAGGGGATGGAGAGGCTGAAACGGGACCGCTCGCCACGTCGTGGCACTCCAACAAGTTTCTCAACCCCAGGCGGGACGGCGCCGTGTTGCCCATTCTCCACCTGAACGGCTATAAGATTGCCAACCCGACCATCTTTGGCAGGATGGGAAGGGACGAGCTTGAGACGCTTTTCTTTGGTTACGGCTACACGCCCTTTTTCGTGGAAGGCGACGAGCCGCTCGGGATGCATCAAATGATGGCCGAGACGCTTGAGACGGTCCTGGCGGAGATCAGGGCCATTCAGGACAGCGCCCGCAGAAGCGGCGCCGTCGAGTACGCCAGGTGGCCGGTGATTATACTGCGCACCCCGAAAGGCTGGACCGGCCCCAAAGAGGTGGGCGGCCACAAGATAGAGGGCAGTTGGCGGGCCCACCAGGTGCCTTTCGAAGTGCGCGACGCAGCCGGCTTGAGCCTCCTGGAAGGGTGGATGCACAGCTACGGACCGGAAGACCTTTTCGATAAGGCCGGCAGATTGCGGCCTCGGTTGAAGGAGCTGGCGCCTACCGGAGCGCGCCGCATGAGCGCTAATCCCGCAACAAACGGCGGGGCAGTTCGCAAAGCCCTGAAATTGCCAGATTTCCGCCTCTACGCGGTGAAGGTGGAAACTCCCGGCGTCGTTATGGAGGGGAACACCAAGGTTCTGGCTGCCTTTCTTACCGATGTAGTGCGACAAAACCCGACCAATTTCAGAGTCTTCGGCCCCGACGAGACGGCCTCGAACCGTTTGGATCGGATCTATGAAGCGACCTCAAAAACATGGATGCTCGAAAGGGAGCCAGCCGATGCGGATGGCGGTTTTCTCTCTCCCGACGGACGGGTTATGGAAATGTTGAGCGAGCACACCATGGAGGGTTGGCTCGAAGGGTACGTTCTCACCGGCCGCCACGGCGTGTTTGCTTCCTACGAGGCCTTCATTCACGTGATCGACTCGATGTTCAACCAACACGCCAAGTGGTTGGAGAAGTGCCGGGACGTGTCCTGGCGCGCGCCGGTTCCTTCGCTCAACATTCTTCTCAGCTCGACCGTGTGGCGACAGGACCACAATGGCTTCAGCCATCAGGACCCCGGCTTTCTCGACCTTGTGGTGAACAAGAGTGCGCGGGTCACCAGAATTTACCTGCCTCCCGATGCGAATTGTCTGCTCTCCGTGGCGGACCACTGCTTGCGCAGCGTGAATTACGTGAACGTGATCGTCGCCGACAAACAGATGCACCTTCAATACCTCTCGATGGACCATGCCATCGAACACTGCACCAAGGGCATCGGCATATGGGACTGGGCAAGCAACGATCAGGGAAGCGAGCCCGACGTCGTGATGGCCTGCGCCGGGGACGTTACCACCAGGGAGACCCTTGCGGCCGTCGCCCTCCTTCGGGAGCGCCTGCCCGATCTGAAAATCCGCTTCATCAACGTGGTGGACCTCTTCAAACTGGAGCCGCACAGCGAGCACGAGCATGGTCTTCCCGACGCCGATTTCGATATCCTCTTCACCAGGGACAAGCCCATTATCTTCAACTTTCACGGCTACCCCTGGCTGATTCACCGTCTTGCCTACCGAAGGGAGAACCACCGAAACCTGCACGTCCGGGGCTACAAGGAGTACGGCAACGTGAACACGCCCTTGGAATTGGCTATACGCAATCAGATCGACCGCTTCAGCCTCGCCATCGACGTCATCGACCGTGTTCCGGGTCTTGCCGTGAAGGCCGCGCACTTCAAGGAATGGCTCAAGGATCAGATCATCGATAACCTGAATTACGCTTACGAGCACGGCATTGACAAGCCGGAAACGTCCGACTGGAAGTGGAAGTAATCCGAGGGAAGATGGACGATCGCTCCTTCGGGGACTAGGATGATGGACGACAAGGTTCTTTCGTCCTAGCGAAGCGGTCGTCCCTCGTTCTTTGGCTTTCCCCGGCCACCCCGCTCATCTCGCTGCGCTCGGTTATCGTCGGCTCAGCGCCCCCTCTAGCAATTTCGCTATTGCTTTTGTTCTTTTATTCACATAAGATTAGGACTTAGAAAACTCAAAAAACAGGGGGAGGAGCATGGAACCTATCGGGAGAGAGATCTTCTGGAACGTAGGTGAGACGGCTCGTTGGATCGCCTACGCGCTTATGGTTGTATCGTTCGTTTTGCTGATTTATGGGATCAGGGCCCGCTACCTGATGTGGCGGATAGGGAAAGCTGAGCCCATAGCTTTTTGGCAGACCTTCTGGAGGAGAATAGGTTCCTACATCAAGAGCGGCATTTTCCATGGGGGCATCCTGCGCCGGCGCGAAGGCTATGCAGGCACGATGCATCTGCTCATCTTTTGGGGTTTTCTCCTGCTTGCCATAGGAACTGCTCTCATTGCCCTCGAAGACGACTTCCTGAGGCCCATCTTCGGCATTACCTACCTGCACGGCGATTTCTATCTGATCTTCTCGTTTATCCTTGACCTCGCGGGACTGGCTGCTATTGTCGGCATCGTGATGGCCCTGATCCGGCGCTACGCATCGAGACCGGAGCGGCTCGACAATCAGAGAACCGACATGATCGCGCTCCTTTGGATACTCGTGGTGCTCGTTACCGGTTTTCTCGTCGAGGCTGCCCGCATCGCCTACAACCGTCCGTCCTACGAGACCGTCAGCTTTGTGGGGTGGATCGCCTCTTCCCTTTTCCCTGCAAAGGACGGCACGACCCACGCAATCATCTATTACCTGCATATGGTGCTTTCTTTCGGCCTTATCGCCTTTATCGTCTATTCGGGAAGACTGCTCCATATCGTAACCACGTCGCTCAACATGATGTTCAGGGCCGTTGACGATACGCCCCGGGCGCGATCGCGCCGATCGCCGATTTCGAGACGGCAGAGGAGTTCGGCGTCAACCAGATAGAAGGTTTCACGTGGCGGCAGATCTTTGACCTCGACGCGTGTACGCGCTGCGGAAGGTGCCAGGACCGATGCCCCGCGCACCTGACCCAAAAACCTCTGTCCCCCAAGAAGCTGATCCAGGACCTCAAAGGGGAATGGCTGCGCGCAGCGAAGGGCGTGAAGAACGAAGAGGGGCTGATCGACAACGTCATCGAAGAGGAAGCGCTCTGGTCGTGCACCGCCTGTCTCTCCTGCCAGGTTAATTGCCCTGCTTCGATCCCCACCTTTGACAAAAATCTGGAGATGCGCAGATATCTGACCATGACCCTGAGCAAGGTTTCTCCGGAGCTGAAGCTCCTCTACAAGAACCTGCAAACCAGATTCGATCCGTACGGCATGGGCAAGAGCCAGAGGCTGGAATGGGCCGATGGGCTCGATATTAAGAAAGCGACGGAAGAGCAGGTTGACGTGCTGTACTGGGTCGGCTGCGTTGCCTCCCTTGACGACCGAAACAGAAAGGTCGCCAAATCGCTCTCCAAAATTCTGAACCAGGCGGGCATCTCCTTCGGCGTGCTGGGTCCTGACGAGAAATGCTGCGGCGATCCGTTGCGCAGGACGGGAAACGAATATCAGTACCAGGAGATTGCCCAGGGGAACGTGGATTTCCTGAAAGAGCTCGGGATCAAGAAGATCGTAACGGCGTGTCCCCATTGCTACAACACCTTGAAAAACGACTACCCGCAGCTCGGCGGCGATTTCGAGGTTTACCACCATACGCAATTTATCAACATGCTCGCCGAAGAGGGGAAGATATCCCTGAAGCCCACGCTCGACGGCATCACTACGTACCATGACCCCTGCTATCTCGGCAGGGTCAACAGGATCTTCGATCCGCCTCGCCAGATCGTCGACAAGGTGAAGAAGGACCGTTTCGTCGAGCTGCCCAGAAACAGGGACGAAGGGTTCTGCTGCGGCGGCGGAGGCGGCAAGATTTGGATGGAAGAACACCACGGGAGGATATGCCACGTGCGTATGGACGACGCCCTGAGCGTGGAGGCAAACACCGTGATCACTGCATGTCCTTACTGCCTCATCATGATGGAGGACGCGATCAAGGACAAGGAAAAATCAGAGTCCGTGAAGGCTCTTGATATTTCGGAAGTCGTGGCCAAAGGGATTTAGGGCCGAGACAAGAGAAGAAAAGCCGCCGGAGGGGATGAGGCAAAATATCCTCTCCGGCGGCTTTTCTTTTGGGCGGCCTAGCGCAAAACCAACCCGGCCGCTCCACAGGCTTAAACTACTCTTCCACCGTGATAGCTTCCAGCGGGCATTCTTCGGCGCACGCTCCGCATTCCGTACACAGCTCGGCATCGACCTTTGCCACATCGTCAACGGTGATTGCATCCACCGGACATACTTCGGCGCAGCCGCCGCAGGCCGAGCAGGTCTCTTCATCAATTTTCGCAGGCATCGCTTAAAACCTCCTTGTTGTCTTAGTAGGAACAGCTATAGATATCTCAAGATCACGTCCGAATGTCAATAGAAAAAATATCTTCTGTGAAGTAGAGAGGTTGACCCGAATGTCGCTTTCGGAGTGAAGAATTTGCTTGACATGTTTTTACCTCTTTTGATAAAAGATCACGGGAGAGGGGAAGCGATGGGAAAAACCGCATCGATCGGCTTTTTGTGTTCGTGCCTGTTTCTGATGATGTTGTGCTGTCCGGTGCGGTCGTTTGCCAAGCATGGGTTGAGATCCGCCGAGGCAGCCCGTGGCGCTTCACGCAAGCACCACTCCTTCTCTAATAGAAGGACCTGGCTGAGGGCCTCCATGCGGGGCAGGTTTCGCACAGAACGGCAATGGGCCGGAGCAAAGAGGACGAGGCTTGCCGCCGGCGAAGAACTTGCCGCTGCGGGGGCGGACGGGGCTGCCGCGCGGGATGACGAGAACGACGAATATATGGAATACCGGATCAAGCAGGGAGATACCCTTGAAAAGCTCTCCCGCCTTTTCCATTTCGAAAAGGATGAGTTTAGCGATCTGAACGGGGTTATAGGCAGGCGACTCAAACCGGGAACCACGGTGTTCATACCCAAGGCCCAAGAGGCTGAGGATGACTCCCCTATCGCTCTGAACGATCGCCCCTTGCGGCCTTGGAAGAGTGAGGAAGAACGGGGCATCCTGGTAAAGGTGGCGAAAAGCTTCGCCGGCGCCCCGTACCGCTACGGCGGCACGAGCGTCAGAGGCCTTGATTGCTCGGCTTTCGTGAAAAAGATGTACGAGATCTTCGAGGTTCAATTGCCGCGGAGCGCGCGCGACCAGTTCTGCGCCTACCCGAAAGTGAGCAAAGAAGATCTTGTGGTCGGCGACCTTGTTTTTTTCCGGACAAGGCCCTTTGCCCACTACCCTACCCACGTGGGCATCTACATCGGGGATAACTGTTTCATCCATGCCTCTTCCGTGTTCGGGAGGGGCGTCAAGGTGGACCGTCTGAACGAGGCATATTTCTCGAGGACTTTTGTCGGGGCCGTCAGAGTAAAAAGCGCTCCTCCCGATGACGCCGACCAGGAACAAATCAAGCCGTCAAGCAACACCTGACCGGGACGCGCGACAGATGAAAAAGCTCGCTTTTTCATCTGTCGCCTTCGCCGTTCTTCTGCAACTTTCTGCTTATTACACGCTGTTTCACCGGACCGAACCTTTCATGTATCAATTCTACCTCCTCGTTTGGTGGTCCTTCATCATTTTTCTTGACGGCGCCCTTGTCCTGAAGACGGGGCGTCATTTCGCGCTTCACCGGCGTCTTTTCTCTCTCGCGACGGTCTCTGCCGCCTTTTGGTGCATCTTCGAGCTTCTGAACCTGAGGATGCAGAACTGGTTTTACAGTAACATTTCCCCCGACTCGACGACTGTCCGCTACTGCGGCTATTTTCTCGCCTTCGCCACGGTAGTGCCGGCGATTCTGCTCGTCACGCGACTTCTCGCAGTCCTTCTTCCTGAAATAAAAGGCGGCAGCGTCCGTTTGCACCGTCTGCACGCCTATCCGATTCCTCTCGGGATCGTCTGCCTGATCCTTTGTTTGGCGCTGCCTCGCTATTTTTTCGGACTCGCCTGGGTCTTTCTGATGTTTATTGTCGACGAGTACAACTATCGGAAAGGGTATGCCTCTTTCATGCGAGACCTCGAAAGGGGCGTCTTTACGCGCATCGTCGTTGCGGCCCTTGCCGGCGTGGTTTGCGGCTTCTTCTGGGAGTTTTGGAACTATTGGTCGATCACGAAATGGGTCTACACAGTTCCTTTCCTCGAAGGGTACAAGCTCTTCGAGATGCCGGCCGTCGGGTACGTCGGTTTTGCGGTCTTCGGCTTGGAGGTCATTGCGTTGGTGAATTTGCTGGAGGGCGCAGGCTTTTTCAGGAAGACGCGTTGGCTGGTTATTTTGCCGGCCCTGCTGTTCTGTGTAGTCTCTTTCAACTTGATCGAGCGGTACACGGTGTTCTCGTACGTTGCGCCCGTCCAGCACCTCTCCTTCCTTTCGCCGGAAACCGAGGCGGCGCTGGAAGCCAGGGGCGTGGGGACGACGTACGCTATCGATCCGGCGATGCTTTCGCCAAAGGAGAGGGAAGGGCTTGCCCTGGTGGAGTTGAAGGGGCTGGGTGTCGGGCACACGGAGGAGCTTCAGGCGCAGGGCGTGGGGAATGTGAGCGATCTGGCGAAGCTGGACGAGCGGGAACTGGGGGCCATCATCGGGGAAAGCAACATGCGCCGGGTGCGCGTCTATCTCCGAGCAGCGCGCGAAGCCTCGTCTTCTCAACCGTAAGTCTTTTTTGTTTGCTTTTCTCTTTTCTTCGCACGGGCGGGAGGCGCCGGGCTGAGCGATCCGGGATCGAGTTCGACCATGATCGATCCCGAAAGGCGCCGTAGCGAAGGCGGGAGATCGGCGATAACGCCGCCGGCCTTCA
Source organism: uncultured delta proteobacterium (assembly GCA_963816715.1). GTDB lineage: Bacteria > Desulfobacterota > Syntrophorhabdia > Syntrophorhabdales > WCHB1-27 > BOG-1155. Next base: position 464,707 of record CAWFMJ010000026.1, on the reverse strand, counting down.
TCGGACGAAGCGCTATCGCAAAAGCGACTTGCTTCTCAGGAATCGCAAATTACTAGCGTCCTGTCGAGGTGTTGATTTACGGGGAACTGGCCCGGCAAGGATCCGCCGGGCGTCGGTCGGGTTTATGCCTGCTCCGGCGCATGGACCATGATCCGGTGCGTGAGCAGGTCGATTTGGCGTATCCTTCCTTCCACAACCTTCTCTTCCCCGAAAAGGTTGACCAGCTTGAGGCTGGAGCCTTCAGGGATGATGCTCACCACGTCCTGGAGCACCAGCTCTTCTTTGCCCTCGTGAACGAGATAGACGCCGGTCTGACACATAGAACTGCCTCCTGTCCTACAGGATAGATACATTACAGCACGATTTACTGCGGGTCTCAAGTGGTGAGAAAGGAACTGCCTGCCCCGGTCAAGCCGTGGGCAGGCAGTTGATTGGCAATCTCACCATCTTCGACGCGAAAAACCGCATCGGGTCTTCTTTATGGCGTCAGCTTGCCCTTGATGTTCGACTGGAAATAGTTTTCGTCGAAGAGGCAGCACGTTTTCTCCCCTTCGTAGGGGGTCGCGTCGACCTCAAGGGCCGCAAACTTTCCTTTGCCGTCAGGCGTCATGAACGCTTCTTCCAGCAGGCTGCCGCCCCAGAACCCGCCCTGCCCGAGTTTTTCATACAGAGGAACGGCTTTCCTGATCTCTTCGTTGATTTGTCCGGCTTCCTTCGGGCCGATGCCAATGTGCATCTTTTCAGCCAGGGCGGCGAGGATCTGTAAATTATCCATGCCCGTCCGCGGCTCGAATACCCTGGACGCAGACTGCACCCGACGATCGGACGCAGTGCGACTGCCTTCCGTCTCTATGGGGAGCGCGGCCGGCAGGAAGACGTCCGCTTCCATCGCCGTAGCAGTCATGAAAGCATCGACGACGACCGTGAATTGGGCGCCCTTCTTTAACTTGAGGCCCGCGGCAATCGGATCTTCGCCAAAGACAACCAGCCCCTTGATGCGCCCTTTTTCGACGGCGTCTTTCAGATCCACCGGTTTGAAGACATCTCCCAGCTTTGTTCCCCAGAGCTTTTCCAACGCGGCGATGCGATCGCCGTTGCCGGACCGGACGTATCCCGGCAGATAGGCCGGGTCGACGCCCATGTCGAGCAGTCCCTGGGAGTTGGCGAAATCACGAAGGATGAGAAGCCCGTTGCCCGGCTTTCCTACCCGGCCGGTCAGCATCATGAGATCCCCGACGGCCTGCAGGTCGTTCTTCGATTTGTCCTCGGTAGAATCAACGCTGTAGACCAGGATGACGTTCGCCTCGGGGTTTGCAACGAGGTCGAAGAAGGCTTCCAACTTTTCCTTTGCGACGCCTGTCATCTCCGATACCAGGCCCGGATTGAACGAGTTCACCGATGCCTTGAATGCCTCATACCCTTCGGTCCTTTTCTTGATAAAGCCGGCGTTCTCCGACCCTTTTTCGATGACGGCCTTGCTGATCCCGTTGACGAGGGCCGTGTTGCTTCCCTGTTTCGAATCGATCCAGAGATCCGAGAATTTGACGAGAGGGATTTCCGAAGAGGCCACGGTCACGAGCTTGGCGCCTCTTTTGAGCGCCGCCTTGATCTTGACGTCCGCGACGAGGTTGTCTTTCGACGGATCGGCGTTAATGAGGACGATCACGTCCGCCTTTTCCAGGTCGTCCATCGTCGTCGTGGAGACCGTGAGGCCGAACATGTCGTCGAGGTCGTATCTTCCCGCGCCGTTCGAGAGGTTCGAGAAGCTGCCGATGTTGTTCGTTTTCAGCCCTGCCCTGACGAACTTTTGCAGCAGGTAGAGCTCTTCGTTCGTCAATTTCGGCGAACCGAAAGCGGCGATTGAATCTGCGCCCGACTCTGCCCCAATGGCGGAGAGCTTTTGTGCGGCAAAGCCGAGGGCTTCGTCCCAGCTCGCTTCCGCCCAAATGCCTGCGCGCTTGATCATCGGCTTGAGGGCGCGCTTCTCGTCCATCATGTACCGATAGCCAAAGCGTCCTTTCGCGCACAGGTATCCTTTGTTGTGCGACTCGCCGTTGACGTTCGACACGGTGAAGAGGCCGTCCTGGAAGATGCGATACTTCAGGGAGCAGCCGACGGAGCAGAAGCTGCAGACCGATTCTTTCTCTTCGAAGGCCCAGGGACCCGGTTTGCGGAAGGGCAGCTTTTCCATGATCGCTCCCGTAGGACAGGCGGCGATGCAGTTGCCGCAAGAGATGCACGGCGTCTCGAGGAGAGGCTTTTCCATGGACGGCTTGACGATCGACTTGAAGCCCCGGTAGACGAAGCCGAGGGCCGTGACGCCCATCGCATCGGTACAGGTCCTCACGCAACGGCCGCAGTTGATGCACTTGTTCGGGTCGAGCGTGATAAAGGGATGGGCCGCATCGACCGGCTGCTTTCTCGCGCTGCCGACGAAGGGGCGGATGTCGACGCCGAAGTTTGACGCATGTTTTCTGAGATCGCAGTCGAAGTAGGCGAGGCAGCCACACTCGAGACACCGGCTCGTCTCGTTCATCGCCTGGCCCTCGCTAAACCCTATCTCCACTTCCACCTGGCTCTTTATGCGTTCCTTAACGGGAAGCTCGTGCATTCTCTCTTTGGCGATATGCGGCAGATCGGCAAACTCGCTCTGCGGGACGTCGCCGAAGGCTTCCTTGCGGCTAATGAAGCCCTTCACCGCCTCGCTCGTCTTGCCCGTCCGCATGTATTGGTCCATGGCGAGCGCCGCGGCGTGCCCGTGGGCGATGGCGTCGATAGCCACTGCCGGACCGGTCACCACGTCTCCGCCAGCGAAGACGCCGGGGATGGAAGCGGCGAAGGTTTTATCCACGGTGATCGATTTGCCGCGGCCAACCGCAAGGCCGCTCTCCTTTTCGATGCCGCCGAGATCGATATCCTGACCGACGGCGGAGATGACGAAGTCGGCCTTGAGGTCGTACTCGGACCCTTTGACGGCCACCGGGCTTCTCCGGCCGGATGCATCCGGTTCGCCCAGCTCCATGCGGATGCAACGGATGGCTTCGAGCTTCCCGTCTTTGGCGACGATGCCGACGGGCGTCGTGAGGAACATCATCTCGACGCCTTCTTCCGCCGCCGCGTCGACCTCCATCTGATGGGCGGGCATCTCTTTCATGGTCCTCCGGTAGACGAGGATTACTTTTTCAGCGCCCGTCCGGAGGGCTGTCCGGGCAGCGTCGATGGCGGTGTTGCCGCCGCCGGAGACAACGACGGTCCCACGGAGCTTCGGGGGCGTGGACATCTGCATCTGACGGAGGAAATCGATGCCGCCGAGGATGTTCTCTACCTTCTCTTCGCCTTCAAGGCCGAGCCTTTTCGCTTTTTGGGCGCCCAGGGCGAGGAAGATCGTCTCGAAACCATCGTCCTTGAGAGATTGGAGGGTGAAATCTCTGCCCAGCTTCATCCCCGTTTTGACTTCTACCCCGAGGTCGGTGATCCATTTGATTTCTTTGTCGAGCCGGGCCTTGGGAAGGCGGTACTCCGGGATGCCGTAGCGCAGCATGCCGCCCAGGTTCGGCGACATCTCGAAGATGGTCGCCTTGTGACCCTTCATGGTAAGGAAATAGGCAGCCGTCAGGCCGGCCGGTCCTCCGCCGACGATGGCCGCTTTGCCGCCGTCTTTCTTGGGCGTTTCGGGCGTCCAGGGGTTCTCGATGTCGATGTCGGAAGCGTAGCGCTTCAGGTAATCGATGCCGACCCGTTCGTCCACCAGGTTCCTCCGGCACTCGTTCTCACACGGCCTGACGCAGACGCGCCCGCAGACCAGGGGCAACGGGTTTGTTTCCTTGATGAGCTTTATGGCTTCGTTGCAGCGGCCGGCAGAAATGAGGGCGATGTAGCCCTGGACGTCGACGCCCGCGGGACAGGTCTGTGTGCAGGGTCCGAGACAGTCGGCGTAATGGTTCGAGAGGAGAAGCTCCAGGGCGGTCTTTCTCGACTCCCTGATCCGCTCGTTGTTCGTATGAATCGACATGTTGGGCCCGACCGGGCTCGAGGCAGGAAGGAACGAGCTTTTCGAGGCCCTCCACCTCCACCACGCACAGATAGCACGAACCGTAAGGCGCAAGCTTGGGGTCGTGGCAAAGGGTCGGTATGTCGTCGATGTTGTATCTCCTGACAACGTCGAGTATGGTGTCGCCAGGGTTTGCCTCATATTCCCGGTCGTTGATCTTTATTTTCAGTTGTTCCATGTCAGTCGCCCCTCTAGTCTTTGACCACTGCATCGAATTTGCAGGTCTCGAAACACTTGCCGCATTTGATGCAAGCTTCAGGATTTATCTTGTGGACCTTCTTCTTTTCCCCGCTGATCGCTTCCGCGGGACACGCTTTGGCGCAAGCCATGCAGCCCTTGCAGGCGTCCTCCCTGATCGAGTAGGTGAGGAGCGCCGCGCAGCTATGGGCGGGACATTTCTTGTCCCGGATGTGGGCCTCATACTCTTCGGGAAAATATCTAAGCGTGGTCAATACGGGATTGGGCGCGGTCTGTCCCAGGCCGCAGATGGAATTGTTCCTGATCTGCGAGGCGAGGCGCTGGAGCAACGCGACGTCGCCCTCTTCCCCTTTCCCCTCGGTGATCCGTTCGAGTATCTCGAGCATGCGCGTGGTGCCGATGCGGCAGAAGGTGCACTTGCCGCAGGACTCATCCTGGGTGAAGCGCAGGAAGAATTTTGCCATGTCGACCATGCAGGTCGTCTCATCCATGACCACGAGGCCGCCCGAGCCCATGATGGCCCCGGTCTTGTTGATCTGCTGATAGTCGATCCGCAAATCTCCCATGGACGCGGGAATACAGCCTCCCGATGGGCCTCCCATCTGGACCGCCTTGAACTTCTTGTCTCCCTTGATGCCGCCGCCGATCTCGTAGACGATCTCGTTGATCGTGATGCCCATGGGCACTTCGGCCAACCCTCCCTGCTTTATCTTGCCGGCGAGGGCAAAGACCTTGGAGCCCTTGCTGTTTTCCGTGCCCATGGAGGAGAAGGCCTCGGGCCCGTTCATGATGACCCAGGCGACGTTGGCGTAGGTCTCGACGTTGTTGATGTTGGTCGGCTTGCCCCACAGGCCGCTATTGGCGGGGAAGGGGGGTCTGAAACGCGGCATGCCGCGTCTGCCCTCGACGGAGGCGATCAGCGCCGTCTCCTCACCGCAAACAAAGGCCCCGGCCCCTTCCTTTATTTTGACGACGAAGTTCATGTTCGACCCGAAGATATGCTCGCCCAGATAGCCTTTCGCGTGAAGCTGTTTAATGGCGTCCTTCAGCCGTTGAACCGCTTTCGGATATTCGGCGCGCACGTAAATATACCCTTCACCCGCGCCGATGGCGTAGGCGCAGACCATCATGCCTTCCAGCACCGAGTGCGGATCTCCCTCCAGGGTGCTCCGGTCCATGAATGCGCCGGGGTCGCCTTCGTCGGCGTTGCAGATGATGTACTTGACGTCGCCGCGCGCTTTTCTGCAAAAGCCCCATTTGACGCCGGTGAGGAAGCCGCCTCCCCCTCTGCCTCGCATACCCGAAGCGGTAACCATCTCGATGACCTGCTCAGGCGTATACTCCTTGAGAACCTTCCGGATCGCCCGGTAGCCGCCGGCCGCAACATATTCTTCCAATGAGTTGGGATCGATGATGCCGCAGTTTCGCAGCACGATCCTCTTCTGCTTTTTGAAGAAGAGATCGTCCGTCTCGGCAGCGCCGTCGCCCTGTACGATCCACTCTTTGACAGGGGCGCCGCCCACGACGTGTTCCGTCAGGATCCTTTTGGCTCTCTCGGGCGTCACCTCGCCATAGATGCAAGAAACCCCTTTTTCGTCGATCACTTCCATCAGAGGCTCCCGGTAGCACATGCCGTTGCAGCCGGTCTCCTTCAATACCGCCTGGATTTTCTCCCGTTCCATTTCCTGCTTTATGGCCTCATAGGTTTTCTCGCCCCCGGCCGAAACTCCGCAGGTCCCGAGTCCCACTTTGATTGTCTTCATTTCCGCTTCTCCTTTCCGCTAGGCCTGCTCTGCAGTTTGCGAGCGGTCCCGGTAATCCTTGAGGAGCTGTTGAACTTTTTTCGGCGTCAGCCGGCCATGCGTTTCCCCGTTGATCATCACCACGGGCGAAAGGGAGCAGCAGCCGAGGCATGCCACCTTCTGCAGGGTGAACACTCCGTCTTCCGTCGTCTCATTGTTGGTGATCTTCAGCGCCTCCTCAATGGTCCTGATCATGAGGGACGAGGCATTCACGTGACACGCCGTGCCGTCGCATATCTTGATGATGTTCTTTCCCGTTGGTCTCAGGCGGAACTGGGAATAGAAGGTGATTACCCCGTAGATCTCCGCCGTCGGGACTCCGGACGCCTCGCTGATCTGGCCGATCGCCGGTTCCGGAATATAGCCGTACGTTTCCTGAGTCATTTGCAGCAAAGGTATGAGCGAGCCCTTTTGGCCCCGGTACGCCCCAAGCTTTGCCTTGAAGTCTGAAAACCCGTCCATTCCCTTTTTCTGTTTCGATTCCTCCGCGTGCAGCATCCTGTTCTCCTTCTCCAAATAGTGATGAATCTATTCTGCCCCTCGACGCCTGTTGCAACCCGACAACATCACAGCCTCTTTTGCGGACCTTCCTTCGCCGGTCCTGCCGCAACGCATTGCAAACAGCGCGACGGCGAGCCGACATCGTAAAGGTTGGTGCAACGAACTAGGCTGAAATTCCCCTCGCAGGAGAAAAAACCCAGTTGGTAAGAAAACGTTCCTGAGGAGGCAAAGCCACTCTTATTCCGCTCTCTTCGACAACTTCCGTTTCTCTCGCTCAAAGTTATCAGGAAACCATCGGGCCGAGGGTCTTCTGATGTCGCCTAGTATTATAGCAGAAATTGTATCCGGAAAGGGGGCTTTTTAACGGTAAAACCGCCCGACCAACGAGAGGGGTCCCAAGGCGGGGTTGAGCCGTCCGAGAATGGCGAACAGGCTATTTTCCGCGAGGGCAACACAGCCCGAAGTAGGGACGTCGCATCCTCTCCAGAGGTGCACGAAAATGGCGCTCCCCAAGGCCTTTGCCGCGGGGTTTCGGTTATAGCCGAGGAGTATCCCGTACCGGTAAAGGCCGTCGGGACGCTTCATCTCCTCGTAAGAGAGGGCGCGGGCGTCTGCTCTTTTTGTCCACGCGTTGTAATTGTCGGAGAGGGGGTCGTCCACCCAGACGTCGTCGTCTTCAATCTGTCGGTAGGGGAGGGCGCTTGGGATCGAGGGGCCATCGCCGAAGGCGTGTTCGATCGGGAATATGCCTGACGGCGTTTTGCCGTCCCCCTCTCTTTTTTCGCCCGGCAGGGCGAAACCGTTCCTCCCCGCAACAGCGGGAAACGGACCGAGAACCGTTTGCCAGCTCCCGCCGTTTTTTTCCGTAACGACCGCGCGGGCTTCCCAAACAGGACCGCCTTCACGAGGGACAACAATGAGAACTTGCTTGTTCTCTGTGGGCAGGCCGGCGAGGACCGCGGGTACGTTCAAGGGGTTCCGTCCGCCTCGATGGCCACCGTGACATTGCCGTCCCTTTCTTCCCGGCCCTCTTCCTTCATCCGGCGGTTGTGCCGGCTCAGCAGCCAGATTTCCGGAAGGATCCGGGAAATGATCTGGCCCCGGTAGAAAACGCGGACGATGGAGCTTTCCGACACGACGACGGCGACCGAGCCGGTTCTCTTGGTAATGGAAGCGGCTGCCAGGTGGCGGCTGCCGAGGCCGAGCGGCAGATCTATGCCTTCCACGGAAGCCTCGATGTAGCGGCACGCCGAGAGACAAACCCCGCCGTCGGAGACCACGAAGCCTCCGTCAAGCAGGGCGAGCTCTTTGATCGTTTCCCGCAGGCTCGGATCATCAATGCGTTTCTTTTCGTCGGGGTGGCCGAAGAGGGGGTCGAGTATCAACGGCCTCGAATGCTTCAATATGTTTTCGGAATCGGAAACGACAAAAAGCGTCCCCACCTTCCGCCCTTCTCTGCCTTCCCGGGCGATCTCGATAGCGAGCCAGATGACCTCTTGAAGGGTCCTCTTGTTGACGTTCTGAATCTGATCCAGGACCCGTTTTAGCAGCCTGTGGGGCATGTCGTGCAACTCCTGATAGATTCTAACGCCACTGAATCTGGATTGCTACTGCTCTCTAACGGTTTCGGACGGCCGGGCTTTCTTCCCGACTGGAGACAGACTAAGCAGCGGCGGGGTCAGAGCCCTCTGTATATCTCGTCATCGTTACGCTTACCGACCAGAAGCAACCTGAGGGTATCGCCCTCCAGGTCATAAACGATCCTGTACTCGCCACCATCGTTCCTCAAGAATGGGTATCCCTTCAATTGCCGAGTATCGTGAGGCCGCGGGTCCTCAAGGAGGGCGAGCACTTTCCTGACCACTTGTCTGAATTGCTTTGGCGGCAAGTTGTCGAGGAACGCATATGCCTGCCTGCTAACGAGGAGTTTCAGTGCCAAATTCCCTCTCGATAAGCACTCTCGTTTCCTTTTCGCTCACGAAGCCTTCCCCGACCGCTTTCAACGCTTTTTCGCCCCAATAGCGATCTTCGATCTCCACAAGCCGCTCGTATTCGGCAATCGACATCATGACGGCGACGGGCCTGCCCTTCTTCTCAATCGCTATAGGCTCCGAGGCAACCGTCTCAAGCATCTGGCCGAACCTGTTCTTTACCTCTGTTGCCGCAGCGCCTTTCATGGTGACTCCTCTTACGATCAGCTATATTAGCTATAATATACATTTTAGGCGGTGAGGTGTCAAGCGGCGAAGACCTTGTCCTGATTGTTCATCACAAAGGAATGTGGTAAATATGGCACGGTATGAACAATCTACGCAGGCGACGTTCCCTACAAGGAGGACCAAACAGGCAAGGTCCGAACCGGAGCGACTCTGCCCTTGACGCGGCGATGCAGGAGAAATACTGCCACAGCATGGCTGCGGCGCTCCATGAAGAAGGGAGATTTGACGAGGCGATCCGCTTTTTCGGGCAGGCCCTGTCGCTCGACGAGCAGGCTTATACCCGTTGCAGCCTCGGGCTCTCGCTGCTGGCGAAGAACGACCTCGACGGGGCGGTGAGCCAGGTAACGAGGGCCGTGGAGCTTTGCCCGGCGGAGCCCGAGTACCGGTGGCGCCGGAGCGCCCTGTGGAGGCGCAAAGGGGAAGAGGGGCGGGCCGATGCGGACATCGGGGAAGCGATCCGGCTCGATCCGAACTACCGCCGGATAGAACAAATCAGGGCAGGCGCGGAGATCCTGCGGAAAACCGTCTGGAAAGACGAGCGGCCCATCGGTTCCTGCATCCTTCCCTGCCCTGCTTTCTGCTGTCACTTCAGCCACGGCCTCATCATTCACGGCGTTGCCATAGGCCCCTGGAAGCTCCGCGCCATACGCCTTTTTATGGCGGAGCGGAATATTGACGAAAACGACTTCCTCGAACGACTGCCTTTCAACGAGGAACCTCACTACGCCATGATGATCCCTCCCAATTTCGTGATGAAGGAACAAGGCCGGAAGGTCGTCTTCTTTCCGAAGCGCGGAAGAGGGACTCTTGGCAAACGCCTCTTCCGGGACCTGCCGCGCGGAATAGACTACGGCCCCATCTCCTGGATCACCCAGAAGGCAAAACCCTGCATCTTCCAGGAAAAGGGACGATGCTCCATCCACGACCTCGGGGACGAACCTGCTCTGCCCTCATGCAAAGAATTTTTCTGCCTCACGGGCTTCGTCTTCCTCTCCCTGGCCCGTCTTGGTCTGATAGGCGCTTCGGAGTTGAAAGGGAAAAGCATGGCCGAGCTGAACCAAGCTGCGGGCGATGTACTTGCCGCGGTTTCCGAAAATATGCCGCAATGAAAGACCTGACCCCACGTGCTTTTCCAGGAATCAACATTTCACGAGCGTTCCTGTCTCCTATCCCGACGCCTTCCGGCTGACCCGTTGTTCATTGCGGGGAACTTGAAATGCGCAGATAGGGTTCCAGTATCTTGTTCTTGTCTGCCTGCGTTCCGTCGTAGGCTATGGAGACGATGGGAATGGCCAGATCTTTTTCCACCTTCTTATAGATTGCTTCGCTGATCAGCCCGGGGCAGCAGAAGAGAGGGTATACATGAACGATGAATTTCAAATCGGGGTAATTCTCATGCAGGTAGTAGACCTTGAGAAGATTCTCCGATGTCTCCCCCCCGTGCTTGATGGATAAGCCATGGCGCCGCAAGTACGTCAAAGAGTCATGATTGAGAATGGACCCTTCGTCTTTGAGAAGGGGGCGGGCAATCTTGGTCAGCTTCCGGCCGAATAGACTGAGCGCGCCGTAAAGGGCTTTATCCCGAAGCAAACCCAAATAGCTGCCGTCAAGCCACTGGCTCTTGAAGTATGTCTTTGCCAGAAGGCCTATCGTATCGATAAAGGGTATGGTGACAGCTTCGGCGCCGGCCCGCTCCAGTCGCCGGATAAGGTCTTGGTTGAAGACGTCGTTGTCGCGCACATATACGTCTCCCACGATCCCCACCTGGGGCAACTTGACCTCGACCTTCTCGACGGCCTCAAGATCTTTTACGATCTCCTGAAAAATCTCTTCCTTAGATGTTCCTTGTCTGAAGGCTGTAAACAGAGACCTTTCCGCTTTTTGGACCAGCCGGTCTGTTGCTCCGGCACTCTTTTCCCGCGGCCTGACCAGGTGCGTCATCTTGCGCAGCAGCCCTGAAATAAGCCAGGCCCGGTAAAGGTCAACCAGGAGTTCCAAAGGCAAATCCGTGGGGAGATAGGGGCTGACCTTCACTTCCACCTGTTCCAGGCCGTGCCCCATCTTTGTCAGGGTCTGCCTCAACATGACCGGATACTGGGGGAGATTGCATGAAAGCCGGCTATCTGCGTTGCAGAAGATGGCGACTTGCTCCGGACGGAGAGAAAGGGTTTGTATCGTGCGGAGGATCCCCTGAGTGAGAATGCTGATGGGCAGACACTGACCGTCATTCAGTTGGATGCTGCGCGATATGGTCTCCCGGGTTTGCTCGATGAGCTCGGCCTTGATGCCGGAGCGATTGAATATTGCCTGCATCAGGTGTGAGTTGAGATGATCGTAGTCTGACAGCAGGTAGGTTTTGTCGGCAAAGGACCTTTTGAGGTCTATCCTCGGGCGCACTTTTTGCGTCGCTGCTCCCCGAAAATTGCGGAAGGTCTCGATGGCCGCTTCGAGACGGGTATCATAGCCTTCGCCTGCCTCATGCTCGTCCAGTTGCAGGATCAGATAGGGTTTGCGGTAGTAATCCATGATGTCTTTGAAATAGGAGAGGATAAAGGAATCGGGTGAGCATTTGAACGCGGTCAGGTAGATGGGGAACAGGCCTTTCGTTTTAGCCGCGGTTTCCGCAGTTCTTATGATCCTATTGCCATAATGCCAGTGGTTGAGTTGGACAAAATCTCGGGCCGCATCGATTTCGCGCTCATCGATGGGGATCATATCCATAGAGAACGATTGAATGCCGATTTCTGCCAGGCGGTCAGGGATTCCCTTGTTGAGAGATTGGTTCAGAATCAGGTATGGCCGCCCGATCAGGGCAACCGCTATGTCATTGGTCGCGCCGATCTGGTCCCGAAACAGCTCCTGTAAGTCCTTTTTGCGTTCCTGAAACCAGTCCCAGGCCAGGCGAAATGCTGCGTCAACCCGGTCAAATGGGGCCTGTTGTTTCATAGCCTCAGGAAATTCCAGGTAAATGTCCCGTATCATCGCGTCGAGGTTGCCGTTCATGGCCAGGACCGGGGCAATTACTTTCCCGGCAAGCTCTAGTTGCGGTATGTTGTAAACCACCGGAACGGCGTAGTGGGAATAGTAGCAGTAGCTTTTGGCTTCTCTTCCGGAGGCGTCTTCGAAGAGCTGGGGATAGAAGATGAAATCGACCTGCGGCGCCAAATCCCTCATATGGCCATGAAATTCCACGAGGGGGGTACAGTATTCCGCGCCGGTTATCTCCTTCCCCCTCGTGATGTGCGAGGGGTCGGCGGAGGCGACGACGGGCGTAAACCCCAGCCGCTTGAAGAATAGCTCCCATAACGGCAGGTATTCGACCATGGTCAGGGTCGCCGGCAATCCTATCTTTACCGCAGAATCCGTCCCAAGCCGGCGAGAGGCAATTCCGGAGGAGAATATCTCCCTCCGCAGCTCAAGCAGATTGAAGTGGACGTGATTCCTCAGGCGGGCCAGTGAAAAACCGGGACGCCTCGCTACCGAGAGAATTCCCCCCTGCCTGAATTCCCGGAACGGATTGCCCTGGGCTTCACGGTTGGACACATTCGCTGCGGCGGAAACATCGAACACCTTGCGATGGCTGCGCAACAGATCAAAACCGGAAGCACCCTTCTTCCGGAAACCCGGATCGTGTTCGTCCCGGCCGCACAGGTACCCCCATCCCAGGGTCGCTCCGTCGAGGTCGATGCTTTTTATTTTGCAGTGATTCTTGCAGTAGTCGCAGACGTATTCGTCGACCACGACCTGCTCGGAATGGAGGTTTTTTCTGAAACGGGACTCCCGGGCAAGGCCGGCATCGGCCATTTTGAGGCAGACGCCGAACGCGCCCGTGAGATGGCAGAATTTTGAGACGGTGATAGATTTCTGCAGCTTCAGTTCGAATGCCTTCACCAGGGCATGGTTCTTCGCCGTGGCCCCCTGGAAAGTGATCCGATCGCCGATCTTGTTGACGTGGGCTACTTTGGAGAGATAGTTGTCCCTGACGGAATGAAGGGCCGCGGCAAGCAGTTCCTCGCGGCTGTATTGCAGACTAAGGAGGTGATTCAGATCCCTCTCCATGAACACGGTGCACCGGTCACTGATCAGAGGGGCAGAGGCCCCTATCGCCAGGGCAGCATAGTCCTGTAAAGAGACCCCGAGCCGGGTTGCCTGCTCTTCGATAAAGCTTCCCGTGCCGGCGGCGCACACGTAGTTCATCACCGAAAAAGTTACGCTGCCCTCCTTGAGCACGGTGAATTTTGCATCCTGCCCACCGATTTCGATGATCGTGTCGGTTTCCGGGGTCAGATGATAGGCAGCCCGGGCATGGGCGGTGATTTCGTCGACTGCATAGTCGGCCCGGACAACCTTTTGGATAAACCTACGACCGGACCCGGTTGTTCCGGCGGCAAGAATCCTAAAAGTGACGGAAAAGCGTTGCTCCAGTCCGGCGATGGCCCTAGTCAGTTTCTGAACCGCTGAGATCGGCTGACCGCCCGTCCGGGTATAAAGTCCCATGAGGACAGTCTTCTCGCGATTCATAAGGGTAGCCTTGGTGCTGGTAGAGCCAATGTCGATTCCAAGATAGCACTCGATTTCCCCACCCCGGATCAGAGGCTCATACACGTCGATTTCCACGTCATCGGTCACCGATGATTCCCAGGCGTCAAAATCCGGGACCTCCGATGCCACGCTCGATAGGGGCGGGTATCCGTAGGACCTGATGGCTGTCGTGGTTCTCTCGAGCAGCGCATGCACAGGGACCGCTGCCGGTATTTCTCCCTCGTTCCGTTGTTTCAAAGCGATCAAGGCAGCGCCGATTGCCCCCATGTATTCGCCGTCAGGAAGTGCCTGAAGCGGCCGGCCCACTGCTTCCTGCAGGTACTGAAGAACCTTCCGGTTCTTGCTGACGCCGCCAGCCACAACGACAGGGTCTAATAATTCGACGCCGTGAAACAGGGTATCGTAAATATTCTGGGCAACTCCGCGGGCCAGTCCGGCAGCGATTGCCGGCACGCCATAGCCCTGCTGCTGCATATGGACTAAGTCGGTCCGGGCAAATACCGCGCAGCGGGTGGCTATCCGAGGTGGGTCTCCCTGATAGTCCTCGCCGACGCGGCTCAGCTCCTCGCTGCCGGAAAAACCGAGCCGGGATGCCTGCTGATCCAGAAAAGAGCCCGTGCCCGCTGCGCAGGCAGAGTTGGTTATGTATTTGTGGTAGCGGCCCTGCCGGTCGAAAAGGATGAGACCGAAGGTTTCTCCGCCGATGGTGATGATGGCTCCGGGGTTGGGGACGAAGTGCCTGACTCCGGCGATAAGTGCTACCTGTTCATTGACCTCGACCCCGGCCCGAAAAAATTCCCGCCCTTTCTCCGCGACGACCCCGAAGACACTCGGCCGCTGCGCCGGCAGTTTGCCGAGCATCGCCTCGAGTGTCGCATAGATAGCGCCCCTGTGGAAAGAGTAGTCCCGGTAGGTAAGTTGCCCTGTGCTGTCGAGCAAGACTATCGCGATGGAGGCCGTGCCGATGTCAATACCCGCGACGTGGCTCATCCCCATGCTCCTTACACCACATTTGCCTGCTATTGACCCGCATTCTCAGTGCTGAAAGGAGCAGTGGGAGGCAAGCAAATCTGATGTTGCGACTAGTATAGACGCAAAAGCAGGTTTACACAATTGATAGGCGCCCCGGACGCGAGGCGTTGAGGAGCAAACAACCCTCTTCGACGAAGATTATGCTCCGCGGCCTATCCCGGTTGCGGGGAGGGTTTTCCCATTTTCCGGAGCCAACGGTAGTGTTCGGCCAGACCCGTCCAGAAAGAACGGTGCTGGGCGTATTTTACGCCGAATTGGCCGCACGTCTCCTCGACGACCTTCGCGATTCCGGGGTAGTTTATGTGACAGATAGAGGGAAAGAGATGATGCTCGAGATGGAAGTTCAAGCCGCCGAAGAACCATGTCCGCACCCGGCTGTGCCGGTCGTAATCGAGCGTTACCTGGGCCTGGTGCACGGCCCATGGGTTCTTCATTTTATGGGAGGCTTTGTCTGGCAAGGGGAAATCGGAAAGGCCGGTGCAGTGCGGCAACTGGAACACGACGGAAAGCGGTATGCCCATAATGAGGACAACTACCGCATAATAAAAGAGGACAGCCGAGACGGGGTGGCGGGATAGGGGCAGCGCGAATGCCAGGGTGAAGAAGAACACCTTCCCACTGACGAAAACAACAAGATTCCCACTTTTCGGCCGGGGCGTCGGATGTGTGTGGATCCTGCCGGTCACGGCATGGTGAAAATCGCTGTAAAGATGGAATTTCACCACCAGGAAGGCATAGAGGGCCCACACATAGAGATGCTGCCAGCGATGGAACCACCGCCTTTTCTGGTGCGGCGCAAACCGGGCGGCCTTGCCCAGATCGATATCGGGATCGTAGCCAACTATATTGACATAGTTGTGATGATACATGGCGTGCTTCCAGTGCCACACATAGGAACTGGCGCCGATCAGGTCGAGCGTCATGGCCGCCAGTCTGTTGACCCACCCGCGCTCCGAAAAGGCCCGATGCCCTCCGTCATGCATGATATTGAACCCTATCGCCGTCATGGAGAAGGAAAGCACGACGGCGGTTATCAGGCCCTGCCACAGGTTTTGGGCCCAGAACACCAGTGCCAGATATGAGAGAAAAAAGCAGGACAGAATAATTCCGGATTTCAGGTAGATTCGCCAACCGCCGCGTTGCGGCCGGCCCACCGTCCGAAAGTACTCGTTCACGCGGCGACGCAACTCGGCGTGAAACTCCGCGTTGCTGTCGAACTTCAGGCCCCGGACGGCCGGCGGATGGCGGCTTGGATTTCTATCGGCTCTCTCGAGCCCTTGCTGCTTTTCCAACATAGTTCGCAACATAATATAAGGAAACGGACGAGGTTAGGCAAACATCATTCGCGTGCGCTCGATCTGCCTCTATGGGCGCCTGAGCGCCTACGATGAACGTCACATCATAATTCGAGCCGCGTCTTCATGGCGGGTTGGACCAAGGAGTCGCATGGGCCGGAGAAAGGGGCGAGAAATGGAGTTCCTTGGAATTTGTCTTGACGCTTTTACGACGAAGTGCTACCCTTTATTTATTATGAGTATTTTCTCAAGCCGGACAATTTCCGTGTCTTTTACATGGTGGTGGGATAGCTAACCGGCTATCCCTGTGATTTTCAGCCGTTTGAGGCGCCGGGGACAGCCAGTCCCGGGCCTTGAGCGGCTTTTTTTATGCGCCGCTTTAAGGAACCGAATCCTTAAAGCGGTTTTTTTTGCAAACGGTTGGGGCGACACCCATCAAGATTGGATCGGGGACACACCTCCAAAAGCAAAGGAATGTCCCCGCAACCGGTCCGATCGGCGAGAGGAGTGTTGTCCATCCAATTTTAATCAGGAGGTTTTATGTATCCACCCCTCAAGGAATTCAAGAAGCTTTGGAAAGAGTTTGACCGGGTCACGCTCTACCGCGAAATGGAGGGGGACATGGATACTCCTGTTTCCATGCTCGCGAAGTTCCTCTCTTTCGAGAAGGTCATTCTTCTCGAAAGTGCGGAGCAGGACAAGACGTACAGCCGTTTTTCCTTCCTTGCCTTTCGGGCCGAGCGAAAGCTGACCCTTCGGAGGGACGGCCTGTACGAGGATGGCGCGCGTCTTGGACCTCCTTCCCTGCTGGGCGATTTGTGGCGCCCCGTCCGCACTGCTCCTCACGAGGAGTTCGGCTCCTTTGCCGGCGGCTGCGTGGGCTATCTCAACTTCGAGTTCATCGGCTCCTGCGGCGTCTTGAGAAAGAACCTCTCCAGGGGCGGCGAAGAGTTGGGGGTCTTTTATCTCATCGAGCGGTTCTGCGTCTACGACAACTACACGAATAAGCTTTACCTTGCCGCCTCGCGGCGGACCGACGGCTCCGACGGGGAGGATGTTTTCCGGGAGATAGCGCGCGAGTTCGACAAGATCGAGAAAGAGATAGGGTCCCTCGTGCCGCAGGAGAACCACGAAGAGCTTCAGCCCCGCTTGGCAAGAGGCATTCCGCGCGGTCTCTTTATTGACAAGGTGGAACGGACGGTGGAGATGATCGTCGACGGGGAGGCGATACAGATTGTCCTTTCCGATTTTCTCGAAGCGGAAGGCATCGACCCCTTCCGGTTCTATCGGAACCTGCGGAAGATCAATCCTTCACCTTATATGTACTTCCTCAAGGACGGCGACGCGGCTATCGTCGGGTCGAGCCCCGAGATCCATTTGCAGATACGCGGGCGAAAAGCCACGCTGAAGCCTATTGCGGGCACGAAGCCGCGGGCGGCTTTTCCCGACGTGCAGCAGGCCATAAATTCGCTGATCGGCGACGAAAAAGAGCGGGCCGAGCATCTCATGCTCGTCGATCTCGCGAGAAACGATCTGTCGAGGATCTGCGCCGTGGGAACGGTCAACGTGAGAAGCTTCATGCAGCCCGAAGTGTACTCCCATGTAGTGCACCTTGTTTCCGAGGTGGAGGGCGAGCTTTCCGAGGGCGTCGGCGCGCTGGAAGCGCTCAGGCAGACCTTCCCCGCGGGCACGGTGAGCGGGGCGCCCAAGGTAAGGGCCATCGAGATCATCGATGAGATGGAAGAACATGACAGGGGACCCTACGCGGGGTGCATCGGCTACATCGGTTTCGACGGCAGCCTGGACATGGCGATCACGATCAGGACGGCTCTATTCGAGGGCCTGAGGGCGCGGCTCCAGGCGGGGGCGGGCATCGTTGCCGACAGTGTGCCGGAGAGGGAATACGACGAGGTGATGAACAAGCTCCTCGTGTTGCTCAAATCAGGAGGTCTCGCATGATAGCTCTTATCGACAATTACGATTCATTTACGTTCAATGTGTACGACTGCCTGGCCCGTCAGACGGAGGTGCGGGTCTTCAGGAACACGGACAGCCTCGACGGCCTCAAGTCGCTTGACTTGGCCGGCGTCGTGATCTCGCCCGGTCCCTCCCACCCTGCTCAATCGCTGCTGAGCCTCCAGGCTATCGACTATTTCAAGGGACGTCTCCCCATCCTCGGCATCTGCCTTGGCATGCAGGCGATCGGCCTCTATTTCGGAAAGCCCGTCAGGAAGGCGAAGAGCATCATGCATGGCAAGGTCGACTCCATGGAGCATTTCGGAGGGACCTTGTTTTCGGGCATTGCTCCCCGGTTCGAAGCGGTGCGGTACCACTCCCTCGTGGTCGAATACGATGCGGGCGACCCGGACGTCTGCGCCCGCTCGCGGAGCGACGGCGAGGTCATGGCGATAGAGCGCGGGGAAGAGAAGATCTTCGGTTTTCAGTTTCATCCTGAATCGTACGCCACCCCGGATGGCATGCGGCTCATGCAAACCTTTGTGGAGGTATGTCATGGAACTCGTTGAAAAGCTGAAAAAGGGGAGCGACCTTTCCTTCGACGAAACACGCATCGTTTTCGACGCCATGCTCGACGGCCGCATGGAAGATGGGCAGATCGAGCAAGTTCTCCTTTCCCTTGCGCAGAAGGGAGAGACGAAAGAAGAGATCGCTGGCGCGGCCCAATCGCTCCTCGAACGCGCCATCAGGCTGCCCCACACCTTTGACCGGCTCCTGGACACCTGCGGCACGGGGGGCGACAACAGCGGCAGCTTCAACATCTCCACCACCTCGGCGATCGTGTGCAGCCTTTTTCTACCCGTGGCGAAACACGGGAACAGGGCGGTCAGCTCCAAGTCCGGCTCGGCGGACGTGCTCGAAGCGCTCCGCATTCCCATAGACCTGGATGCCGAAGGCGCCTCGCGTTTCCTGAAAGAACGCAATTTTGTCTTCATCTTTGCCCAGAAGTTCTTCCCCGCCATGAAATTTGTGACGGGGGTGCGCAAAAAGATCGGCAGGCGCACCGTCTTTAATCTCCTCGGACCTTTGTGCAACCCGGCCCGGCCCGACTGCCAGATGATCGGCATTTTTAGGAGGGAGGCCATGTCGGCCTATCTCGGCGCTCTCGAGATACTCGGCATTCCCAACGTCATGCTCGTGTCGAGCGACGACGGGCTCGACGAGATCAGCTTGTCTGCGCCGACGGTCTGCTATCACAAGCGGGGGTCTTCCGTGCGGCGCTTCGAGTTCGACCCCAAGGAGTTCGGCATCCACGCGGACCTGGAGGCGATCAGGGGTTACGAGCCCGCCGAGAACGCGCGCATTATGAAAGAGACGCTCCTGGGACGCCATTCCGACCTCGTCAACGTGGTTGCCATCAACGCCGCCTTCGCTCTCATGGCCGCGGGCGTCGAAGAGCGGCCCGTTCCCGCCTTCCTCCTTGCAAGAGAGGCGATCCGTAGCGGAAGGGCTTACGAAAGGCTGATGGAGCTGGCCTCATGATCGACCGCATACTGGAAACAAAGCGGCAGGAGGTAAGCCGCCTCAGGGCGGGGACGCACAGGCGGCAAAAACCGGTTATTCCCCTGCTCTGCACGCAACCGGTCAACATCATCGCCGAGCTGAAGCGGCGCTCGCCTTCGGCGGGATTCATCGCCGATATCGACGACGAGCGGATCAGAACATACGGACGCTATGCGACGGCAATAAGCGTTTTGACCGACGCGACCTATTTCGGCGGAAGCTTTCAGTTTCTGGCCGAGGTGGCGGAAGAGTCGGACCTCCCCATTCTCTGCAAAGACTTCATCATCGACCCCGTTCAGATCGATCTGGCCTATGCGGCCGGCGCCGATCTGGTCCTTCTCATCGCCCGCATCCTGACGGAAAAGAACCTGAAGGCCCTCTATGCCCATGCAGCGGATCTCGGGCTCGCCTGTCTCGTCGAGATCCACGGGCCGGAAGACCTGGCGAAGATCGAGGGACTGAACGCTCCTATCATCGGCGTCAACGCGAGGAACCTGGACAGCCTCGAAATGGACCTCGATGCCGCGGCCCGCCTGCTCGAAGAACTCGACTCGCCGGTGAGGGTCGCCGAAAGCGGCATACGATCGAGAGCGGATATGGAGCGGATGAAGAACGCCAACGCCTTTCTTATCGGCGAGACCCTGATGAGGTCGAAGGACGTGAGCCGGACTTTCGAGGAGTTGCTCTATGGCAAAGATCAAGTTTTGCGGCATGACCAACCTTGACGACTGTAGGGCGGCCGTCGACCTCGGGGTCGACTTCGTGGGCTTCGTTTTCTACAAAGGGAGCAAGCGCGCCATGACGTACGACGGGGCGAGGCGGATCATAGAGAAGCTCGACGGAAAAATCTCGACCGTGGGCGTCTTCGTGGAAGAAGACGATGACGACATAAGCAGCGCCGCAGCCTTCTGCAGCCTCGATTTCTTACAAGTTTACCGTGCGTCGGCGTGCAGCAATACAATCAGGGCGTTCCCGGTAGGAGACGCGCTTCCCGACGTGCCCGCAGAGGGCCTTCTCCTCTTCGACTCCGCCACGGGCGGCTCGGGCAAGGTTTTTGACCATGCCCTTCTGAAGGGGGATGCAGCTCTAAGCCGGGCCTTTGTCGCAGGAGGGGTGGGCGAAAGCAACGTCGATGAGGTTCTTCGCATGGCGCCCTTCGGCGTCGACCTGGTCAGCTCGATCGAGGCAATACCGGGCAGAAAGGATTACCGAAAAATGGAACGATTCGTCAAAAAAGTGAGGGGGTTTCATCCATGAAGAGCTACTACGGAAAGTGGGGCGGCCAGTTTGTCCCGGAGACATTGATGCCGGCCCTGGACGAGCTGGAGCTGGCGTTTCAGGAATTCAGGAAGGATAAATCGTATCGGAGAGAGCTGGCAGGTTTGCTTGCCGATTTCGCGGGCAGGCCCACTCCGCTGTATTTCGCGCGGAACCTGAGCGCCCGCCTCTCCTGCAACGTCTACCTGAAGCGGGAAGACCTCCTCCATACGGGGGCGCACAAGATCAACAACACCCTGGGTCAGATCATGCTCGCCAGGTTCATGGGCAAGAAACGCATTATCGCCGAAACAGGCGCCGGCCAGCACGGGGTGGCGTCGGCAACGGCGTGCAGCCTCTTCGGCATGGAATGCGACGTCTACATGGGAAAAACCGACGTGGAGCGACAGGCCGTGAACGTCAAGCGCATGGAGCTGCTCGGCAGCCGGGTGATCGAGGTGGACAAGGGGGGAGGGACGCTCAAGAGCGCCATCAATGAAGCATTCAAGGATTGGGTCGCCAACGTGAGGACGACCCACTACCTGCTCGGAAGCGTGGTGGGTCCGCATCCCTTTCCCGCGATCGTTGCCCACTTTCAGTCGGTGATCGGAAAAGAGGCAAGGAGACAGATCCTCATCAAGACGGGGCGTCTCCCCGATTACGTCGTTGCCTGCGTCGGAGGCGGCTCGAACGCAATGGGCATTTTCAGGGGCTTCCTCAGCGATCCCGACGTGGCCCTTATCGGCGTCGAAGCGGGCGGCAAGGGCCCCGGGCCGGGGCAGCATGCCGCAACGCTGGGTCGCGGCAGGCCGGGCATCCTGCACGGGACGCTGAGCTATCTCCTGCAGGACGACGACGGCCAGATCGGGGAGGTCCACTCCGTCTCCGCGGGGCTCGACTACCCCGGAGTCGGGCCGGAACATGCCTTTCTGAAGGAGCACGGACGGGCCCGTTATGAGGCGTGCGACGACGGGGAGGCGCTGGAGGCTTTCAGATTGCTCGCCCGCATCGAGGGCATCCTGCCCGCCATGGAAAGCGCCCACGCCATCGGCTACATCATCCGGGAAAAGGACCGGTTCAAAGGCAAGACGCTTGTCGTCAACCTTTCGGGAAGGGGCGATAAAGATATGGAGATCGTTGGAGGCTATCATGGGTAAATTGGGAATCTATCTCGTTGCCGATTATCCGTCGCGGAAGACGTTCATTGAAGCGGTGCGGGCGTGTCAGGAGGCGGGCGTAGACTTTCTCGAAGTAGGGTTCCCTTTCTCCGACCCCGTGGCCGACGGCGAAGCGCTGGAGCGCGCATCCCACGAAGCGCTTCGGCATGGCGGCATAGCCGATTTCATCGAAGCCTTCAGGGAGGCGCGGGCGATATTCGCCGGCCCCCTCTACATCATGACCTACGCCAATGTCGTTTACAGCCGGGGCGTGGGCCGATTTATGAAAAGAGTCGGAGCGTTGAACGGTCTCATTCTCGCCGACGTTCCGCTTCGTGAGCTGCCCTTCTTCGAAAAGGAGACCAACGGCGCACCCGTGAACATCATCAGGTTTCTCACCCCCGAGAGCCGGCCGGAGGATATCGCCCTGGCCCTAAAAAAGGCGCGTGATTTTATCTATTTCGTCTCCAAGAGAGGCACTACCGGGGGCGCTTTCGAGCTGGACAAAGAAACGAGGGAGAAGATAGGCCAGGTACGGGGAAAGGGCGTGCCCGTCTACGTTGGCTTCGGGATACGGGAGAAGCAGGACGTTGCCCTGGCCTACAGCGTTGCGGACGGCGCCATCATAGGGACCAAGGCCGTCAGCGAGCTGGAACACGGCATCGGGAGGTTCAGGGAGTTTCTGGCATCCCTGAGATGAGCTTTCTAGTAAAGGACGACCAATCCCATGCCCGAGGAGTTGCGAGCCACCAGGGGTGTTATCAGATAGGTCCTTTTCTGCTCGGGGTCCTTTCGTCGCTTGTCGTTAAAGTGGGTGATGGCCGTTCCCACGGCCGTTCCGATGAGGGCGCCGGCAAAAGCGTCCGACGTCCAGTGGGCATCCTGATAAATGCGGGCCATCCCTACCAGGGACGCAACGCCGTAGGAAGCTCCTTTTATCCAGAATTCGTCGTAATGGGAGGCGATGACGGAGGCAACGGCGAACGCCTGGGTGGTTTCGCCCGAGGGGAAGGAGGCGCTGCTGTTGGAGAAGGGCTGAAAATAGTTGTTTCCGCGCTCTGCCGGAGGACGGTCGCGACCCACGGCATACTTGAGCCCCAAGGCGATGCCGCCCGAGATGAGGGTGGCGGCAGCGCCGTCAATAAAAACCGCCTTCGCGGGACCGTTGTCGAAGACCTCGCCGCTGGCGAGAAAAAGGCCGAGGACGCCATACGAGTAGGGTCCCCCGAATTGTCGGATTTGCTTTGCCACGTCGGTCGCCGAATTGTCCTGCAGATGTTGAACCTGATTCCGAACGTGAGTGTCGGCCAGGGAGACGGCCGCCACGGCGGCGACGCCGGCTCCCAGGATGAGCCAGTCCTTCCCGTCCCACCTCGCGGGAGACGTGACGGCCCAGGCGAGATCGCGGAGGAGCGTCTTTGGGAACTCCAGAGAGAGGATGGGCTCAACCCTGTAGCCCCCACCGCTTTGCGCGGGCTCTTGTTCGTCATTTGAGGCCAGCGTGTAAGGGACGGGGCCGGGGGCCTCTTCGACCGGAAGAAAAGAGAACCCGTGGGCCGTGGCGACGTGGAGCAGGAGAAAGAGCGTCAGGAACGCAACGATCGGCGTACGTCCGGTCATAGTCGCCTCCTCAGTTTATGCTAGTGTATATTCCTCTCCCCGGAACGGCACGTGCACCGTCAAACCCAGCTTTTCACGGATTTGTTCCGCCAGGGTCAGCATCGCCGTTTCCTCCCCGTGCACGAGGAAGACCACGGGCCGGTCCACGAATGACGCAAGCCAGCCGAGAAGCTGCGGTTGATCGGCATGGGCGGAAAAGCCGCGCATGGCATGTATCCTGCTTCTCACCGGTACGGTTTCCCCCAGTATATCCACCTTCCGCGCTCCTTCCAGGAGCGATCTTCCGAGCGTGTTTTTTGCCTGAAAGCCTGTCAGAACGACGCTTGACTCGGATCTCCAGAGGTGCTGCCTCAGATGGTGGAGTATTCTTCCCCCCTGGCACATCCCGCTGCCGGCCACGATGATGATCCCCGATTCGATTTGGTTTATGGCTTTTGATTCGGCTGTTGTTTTCGCCACGCGGATCCGGATGCCCTTCTTGCGGTCGCCCCTCAGGTCCAGTTTTGCCTCCGCGTCAAAAACTTCCGGGTGAGAAAGGTATACCTTGAGGGCCTCTTCTGCCAGAGGACTATCAAGGTAGACCTCGACGGGAAGGAGCTTTCCTCCCAGGACAAGGTTATTCAGGGTGTAGAGGATGTCTTCTGTTCTCCCGACAGCGAAGGCCGGCATGACGACGTTTCCGCCCTTCGCGAAGGTCTCCGTAATCACTTCGAGCAGGTCCCTGACGCTTTTGTCGAGGCTTGGGTGCAAGCTGTCGCCGTAGGTGGACTCCATGACCACGTAGTCGGCGGCCACGAGCTCCTCCGGGTCGTTGACGATAGGCGTCCCCTTCTTTCCCAGGTCTCCCGAGAATACGATTTTTCTCTCCCCGGCGCCTTCCGTGGCCCATGCCTCGATGGTCGCCGAACCGAGGATATGCCCCGCGTCTCTCAGCCTGATCCTGACGTTCTCTCCCAGAGACAATGTTTTCCCGTAAGGGAGAGGCTCGACGAGTGAAAGGGTTTTCCCGATGTCCTGCCGGTTGTAGAGAAGCGGCCACGTTTTCGTCTGGGCCGCTTCCTGCTCCATAATGGACAAAACGTCGAAGAGCATCACCCGCATCAAATCAGCCGTGGCCCGGGTAGCGATGATCTTCCCGCCGAAACCGTCTTTCACGAGTTTCGGAATGAGGCCGATGTGATCGACATGGGCGTGGGTGACGAAAAGGGCGTCGAGGCGGGCGGGATCGACGTCCGGCACAAGACCGCGAAATCGCCCGAAGCCCTCGCTTTGCTCCATGCCGCAATCCACAAGAATCTGCCTGTTCTCGAGGACGAGATGGTGCGCCGAACCCGTTACCTGTCGCACCCCTCCAAGAAAACGAAGCTTCATGTGAAATAGCGCATTGCTTACCCGGCCCTCTTTTGGTCGAGAAGCTCTTTGTATCGGTCGGGCTTATAGCCGACGACGATCGCTCTTCCGATCTTCACTACGGGAAAACCGCCGGCCCCGATCTCGTGCATGTCTTTATCGATGCGCTGTTGCGTTTGATCGTCGGTCAGGTCGTAGTCCGTGCAGTCGTAGGCTATGCTTTGCTCATCGAAGTACCGCTTGGCTTTCTTGCACCAGGGACAGGTGCTGAGCGAGTACATTGTCACCTTTTCCATAACAACGCTCCTTTCATACCCTGGCTCGAAGAGGCGCCGCCAGTTCCATCCAGCGGAGCAACGTGAGGTCGAAGTTAAAGCTCATTTTCGAATAGTTGCTGACGATGTCGAGGATGTAGCCGTCGCCGCTGACAATGCGGGAAGCGGCATTGGGGGCGTAGCACTCGGCATTGATCCTTTCGTTCCAGTCATGGTAGGGATAGGCGGAGTCTTGCAGCTCGATGGCCTCGAGCCAGGGGTTCTCCCCGGGCGGTTGGTAGAAGTGGCCGTGAATGCAGACGTACCGTTCCATACGCCGTTGCTCCCTTGTTGCTTTCTCCGACCATCCCCCGCACGGCGTTCCCGACGGCGCCCGCCGCCGTCAGCCGAGCCAGAGGGGGTTGCGAGTCGTGGAATCATGATCGTCGGATGTCTTGTAGAGCTCGTAACGCCCCGAGCTTCCCGCTGCGGCCGTCCTTGAAAGCAGGTCCGAAAGTTGTTTTGCCGAGAAGGGAACGAACGTCCGGACGGCCGTCAACGCCTGTTCCAGCCGTTCCATGCTGTCGATGCCGTTGACGACCGTCGAGGTCGGCAGGTTGAGCGCATAATGAATGCAATCGACAGGGGAGACATCGCTTCCGTTCGCGAAAATGCGGCCCATCGCGAGAGGCTTCATGCCGATCGCCCCGATCTGCTCTTTCACCAGAACGGGGAGAACCTGTTGCGCGAAGCTGCGGAAATGCGCGTCGAGGAGGTTCAACGGCATCTGGACCGTATCGAAGCGAAAGTGATGCCGGCTGGCTACTTCGAGCATCCTCAGGTGGATCAGCGGGTCTTTGTGCCCCGTGAAGCCGATAAACCTGACCGTGCCCGATTTTCGCGCCCCAAGGATCGCCTCCATCGCACCGCCCTCGTCGAATATCCGCTCGGGATCGGTAATTCTGATCACCTCATGGAGCTGGAGAAGATCGATATGGTCGGTCTGAAGGCGTTCCAGGCTCTGGGTTATCTGTTCTTCGGCGACGGAACGGCTCCTCCCGTCGATCTTCGTCATGAGAAAAACCTTTTCCCGGTAGCCGTCCTTCAGGGCCTTGCCCATCCTCCGCTCGCTCAAGCCTTCATGATAGTCCCACGAGTTGTCCATGAAGGTGATGCCGTTCTCGATGGCCGAGCGGATGATGCGGATGGACTCATTCTCGTCCTCCTGCTTGCCGATATGATAACCGCCCACTCCGATTGCCGATACCGTTGCCCCTGTACGGCCGAGGGGTCTGTGGATCATGTCGGCCATCCTTTCCCTCCTGACGGTCCCGGTCCTTGCTCCCGTGTATCGGGATGAAAGCGGGACTTCCCTTCGTCAAATATAGGCACGGGCCAAGGCGGGGGCAAGAGAGGCGACTCGACGCGGGCGGCCTTGCGGCGCGGGTTCGGCAGTTCCATCGCCCGCGATGTCGGGAGGCGAAAGCCGCGCCGCCGGGCATACGTGGGCTGACCGAAAAAGGTCGGTCCTGCTGCGTCTTCCCGGCTTCCGGCGATGCTTCTTTCACGACCGGGCAGATGCTCCACCCGAACGGAGGGGAGATCGTCAACGGGTAAGAAAGAGGAGAATCTGCAGAAAGTGCTTCACGCGCGACGGCTGCGCTCTTCTCTTCTTTAGCGCCTGCTGCCGTTTTTTCTCGGCCAGCATGATCGTTATGGCGCTGTTGTTGATGACCTTGTCGTCAAAGCTCCTTCTGAATATGAGGCCTTCTTCGAACTTCAACTGATCCATTGTTTGTTGCTCCTTCTGCTCTTGTTTGGTCTTCGCACGGTTTACGGCTATGCGCCTTACGCTCCCGAAAAGCAGGCGAGGGCGACTTCTTCATGCGATTTGCTTGCGGCAATTTGGCGACAGGCGGTACGAAAGGAGACTGAAAAAGAAGAAGTGAGCACAACACAACGAACTGCCAAAACTGCAACAACTCAAAAATCTTATAAGATAGCTGCGGGTCTGTCAAGGCATCATGAGCGTGAGCAACCCTCACTATAAGTCCGGTCTCAAGGGAGAGCGCCCCGCGGCTTTGCGCTCATTGCTTGCAGCGCCGGGGCCGCTTATGGTAGGGTGGGAGCGAACTTCGGAATGACGAGCGATGAAAAAGACCCCGATCGATATCAACGCCGAGTTTGCAAAGGCCCTCGACCTTATGGAGCACTCGGACCGCCATGTCTTCATTACGGGGAGGGCGGGCACGGGCAAGTCGACCCTTCTCGATCTCTTTCGACGCAACACCCGCAAAGAGATCGCGGTGCTCGCGCCGACAGGCGTGGCCGCCCTCAATGTGCAGGGGCAGACCGTCCACTCCTTCTTCAATTTCAAACCCGGCGTAACGCCGGAGAAGATCAAAAAGGCGTCCGGCGCCGGCATGTACAGGGAGTTTGACGCGATTGTCATCGACGAGGTCTCCATGGTACGCGCCGACCTTCTCGATTGCGTCGAGAAGTTCCTGCGTTTGAACGGGCCGCGCCGGAACAAATGGTTCGGCGGCGTGCAGATGATCTTCGTCGGGGACCTCTACCAGCTCCCGCCGGTGGTTGTGGGCTCAGAACGCGAGATCTTCACGCATCGGTACGAGACGCCCTATTTCTTCTCGGCCCAGGTTTTTCAGGAGCCGACCTACGACATGGAGCTGATCGAGCTGGAGAAGGTCTATCGCCAGACCGAGCCGGAATTCATCGACCTCCTCAACGCAATCCGGAACCGGTCCTGCACCGAGGCCGATTTGGATCGATTGAACCAACGCTATGCCCCCGGATTTGTGCCTCCCGACGACGCCTTCTGCATCACCCTGACAAGCACCAACGCCCTCGCCGGCGAGCGCAACGACGCGAAGCTCGAAGCCCTGCCTGCGGGCTTGCGGGAATACCCGTCGATGATCACCGGCGCCTTCGACCGGTCCTCATTGCCGGCCGACGAGAACCTGAGACTCAAGGAAGGCGCCCAGGTCATGCTCGTGAACAACGACCGGGAAGGCGGGTGGGTGAACGGGTCCATAGGGATGGTCTCAGGCATCAGAAAAGAGAAGGGCGCGGACGACGTGGTTATGGTGACGCTCGGCGACGGCGCAACCGTCGACGTGTTGCCCTACACGTGGGAGCTTTTCGAATATCAATACGACAAGGCGACGAAGCGGATCTCGGCGAGAAAGACAGGAACCTTTACCCAGTATCCGATCCGCCTTGCCTGGGCGGTCACCATTCACAAAAGCCAGGGCAAGACCTTCGACAAGGTCGTTGTCGACATAGGCAAAGGGACCTTTGCCCACGGCCAGTTGTACGTAGCCCTCAGCCGCTGCACCAGGCTGTCCGGCATCACGCTCATGCAGAAGATTACGAAGGCCCACGTCCGGACGGACTGGCGGGTGGCCAACTTCCTCACCCGATTTCAGTACAAAAAGGCGGAGCGGTCGATGGGAGCCGATGAGAAACGAAGGATCATCGAAGACGCCGTCAAGCGGGGCCTCAACCTGGAAATCGTCTACCTCAAGCCCGACGACTCAAAGTCTCGTCGCACCGTGCGGCCCATCTCGATAGAAGAAATGGAGTACCGCGGAAAGTCTTTCGAAGGACTGAAAGCTTATTGTTGTCTTCGAAAAAGCGAGCGGGCCTTCAGGATCGACCGCATCCTGGAGATCGCCTACGACCTGGGAAAATCATGAGGCAAAGGGCGCCCGGAAAGCTCACTTCTCCTCCGGGTTGAGGGCATCGGCCGGCTCCACCGGAAGGCCTCCTTCTCCGTCGGCGCTCTGGGGCGCCAGCTCCTCCGCAATATCTTCCTCGGTTTTTCCGTCCGGCGCCCGGTCCCCACGCTCCCAGGAGAGAGGGCTGATGAGAAGCTCATCGACGATATCCTGAAGGCCGATGTGGTCCTCAATCACGTCGAGGAGCTTTTGATGCTCGACCTCGCTGGGAAGAAAACCCTCGAGATGGACCCCATCGTCGTGAAGCGCGATGCGAAGCTCCTGGGTATCGATGCCCCCGTCCTCCTTCAGTTCGTCGAAAATGGCTTCTATTTCGTCCGGGTCGGGAAATGACGCGGGGCGGGAGGGAGTTTCCTCACCCTCTTCTTCCTCCGGCGCCGTGCCGGCCGACGCCTGCTGCTCCGCCCTTCGGGCGCAACGCGCGCAGAGCTTCGTCCAGGGCATGGCCTTGAGACGTCTGAAGGAAATGTGCCTGCGGCAGGATTCGCAGATCGGATACTCGCCCGCGTCGAGCCTTGTCAGCGCGGCATCCAGAGCCTCTATTTCTTTTGTCTCCTGTTCGTCGACGGAAGCCGCGATGTCGGCCAGAGTCTCTTTTTGGGCTGTCTCTTCGTATTCTACCTCGCGCGCTTGCAACACCCGCCGGGCCTCTTCGCTCCTTTGGTGCGCCTCGAAAAGGGCTTCGCGCCTTTTGAGCAGCCTTGTCCGGAGCCTTTCCATTCTTCCGGCTTCCGCCATAAGAAACTCCCTATTTGAGCCTGTTCATCAGGTCGTGGAGAGCTTTTCCCCGGTTTTCCAGGGCCTCTCTGAACTCCCGTCTCTCCGTGCGATGGATTTCGACCTCAAGATGGGCAGCATAGTTATCGATCACGCTGCGGAGTATTCTCGCTTCCTCTTCGCTCATCTCCAGTCGGACCACGGCGATCCTCCTTTTTTTGAATGTTCTTTTTAGAGAGAATATAACTTCGAATTAGCTTCTTGCAACGCCCCGGCCTTCATTGAAGGGGCCGCATGCCCTGGAGGCCCGTGCGGATAAACATTATGGCGATGGCCGCGAGGAGCAGCATCAACACCTTCGATATCGCCTCGACCCACCTGCGACTCACGAACCGGAGAATCACCAGGGAGTATCTGAAGATCAAGCCCGCGACGAGCAGGTTCAGCAGCAGGGAGAGGAAGACGTAGATGAAACCAAAGGTATTGAATATGATGAGGGACGTCGTGAGCACGGCGGGACCCGCCAGGAGCGGCACGCCGAGGGGCACGACGGCAAAAAGGTCTTCCTGCCCTGCCAGATCGTTCCGGCCTCCGCCCACGATGTCCTTCGTGGAGATGATGAAGAGAATGATGCCTCCGGCGACCAGGAGGTCGTGGATCGATATATTCAGGTAGAGGATGACTTTATTGCCGATGGTAATGAAAACGACGGTGACGAGAAAGGCGGTGATGATGGAATCGGTGAGGACCTTGTTCCTTTTCGCTTCATCGAGGCCCAGGGCGAAACGGGCATAGAGGGGAAGGACGCCCAGAACGTCGAGGGCAACAAAAAGGGGGATGAACGACTTCAGGAAATTCTGCCACATGTGGAAGGTTCTTCCCCCCGCAAGGCGACAATCGGCTGCCTAGGGCGTCGGCGAACTTTTATCCCTGATCACGACCTTGTTTTCCGACAGCGAGACCGACGCGATCTCCGCGTCAAGCACCTTCTGTTCGCCGAAAATCGTCTCGAGTCTCAACCCGTCGGCTTCTTCTTCAATCAGGTAGACGTCCCGCAGCAGCAGGACCTCTTCATCTTTTTCCTTCTTGAACACTCTTACTTCGCACATCGGCACTCCTTCTCAATCATGTCGACCAGAAGGCCGACCATCTGGGGGATCGATTGCTCGGTCTTGCCCACGACGATAACATTTTCTCTCGAGACGGGGAGCACGTATTTCGTCGCCGGAGACTCGGCAATCGCTTTTGCCATCCGCGGGGTTACCTCCCCCAGCATCGAATTAGCCATAAGCATGTTTATGGCGCCCACAATTATGTCGGCTTTCGGGGCAGTCACGACAATGGCGTTTTCTCCCGAAGCGCCCCGGTTCGCCCTAGCCTTCATCATGTTTTGGACCGCCGCGGAATTCGTTCCCAGCGCTACTACCTCCACGTCTTCCTTGAGGCGCTCCTTCAGCTTTGCGATAATGACGCTGCCTATTTTCCCTCCCTGGCCGTCCACCACGCAAATGATCATAAGCAATAGTATATAGAGGTTGCCGGCCCACTTGCAAACCCTTATGCGGTTTCGTGGCGCCTGACTGCAATATAATGCTTGAAAGGCGGCGCCGTACTGTGCAAATCTAATGCAGCGCGGTTGTCTTTTCTAGGAGGTCTGCCGAGCAGCATGCCTTTCAAGTCCATCAGGACGCGTCTGCTCTTGCTCGTGGCAATTTCCGTATTGCCGGCCTTCGCGCTTATCGTTTATTCCGGCATAAAAGGTTCCCGGCGTGATGCGGACGAGGCAAGAGCCGATTGCCTCAAGGTGACGCGCAATTTGGCGGACGAGCACGCACGTGCGGTGGAAAGCACGCGCCAGTTGCTCATGACTCTCGCGAAGCTGCCGGACGTCCAGGATGAAAACCGCTTGGCCTGCAGCCGGCTCTTTGCCGCGCTGCTTCGGGAAAGTCCGCTCTACGCGAACATCTGGGCTGCCGATTCGGAAGGGATAGTTTTCGCGAGCGGTCTCTCCTACGCCCCCTGTCCCGTACGCCAGAAAAAGCTCTTTCAGGAGGTTGCGCGAACCAAGAGATTCTCGGCGGGAGAATACCTCGTCGGCCCGGCATCGCATCGTCCGACCCTAACTTTTGCATATCCCGTAGTAGGCCGGAAAGGGGTTTTCAGGGGGTTTGTCGTGGCCGGCCTCGACCTTCAGCGTTACGGCGAGAGGTTTACGAAGACGAGTTTGCCCGGCGACTCCGTACTGGCGATGCTCGACCGCAACTACGTCTGCCTGTATCGGTCTCGTCATTCACAGACTGTGGGCAAAGTAGAGGCGCCGGATAACGCCGAGCCCATGAGGGCCGATGCTCCGGAGGGAACATTCACCGGCAAAAACACCAGCGGCATAAAATGTCTTTATGCTTACAAGAGGTTGTACCTGAGCGGAGACCCGGAGCCCTATCTTTTCATCCGAGTCAGCACGCCCGAGCAGAAAGCCCTCTTTTCCGCCAGAAGGAATCTTTTCCGTAGCCTGTCGCTCCTTTTCTCCGCCATGGTCCTCGTGATGGCCTCGGCGTGGCTTCTCGGCGGAAAGCTCCTCGTGAAAGGGTTGAATGCGCTTTTGGATGCCTCGCGCAGGTTAGGGCAAGGCGATCTCGCCGCCCGCACCGGTTTGACCCACAAAAACGACGAGTTGGGGCAGGTGACGAAAGCCTTTGACGCCATGGCGGTACAATTGGAACAGAGGGAGGCTCAAGCCGCACGGGCGGAGCAGGCATTGCGCGAGAGCGAGGAAAGATACCGGAATATCTTTGAAAACGCTCTTCAAGGGGTATTCCAGTCGACGCCCGACAGCCGTTTCCTAAGCGTCAACCTTGCTTTCGCAAAGATGGCGGGTTATGAATCGCCCGACGAAATGAAATTAGCGATCTCCAGCATCAGGAACCAATTGTACGTCAAGTCCGAAGATCATGACGAATTCAAAGCCGTTATAGAAAAGAATGGATTCATCGAGCGGTATGAGGCGCAGTTTTACCGGAAAGACGGCGGCAAAATCTGGTGCTCCACGAGCGGCCGAGCGGCGTGCAACCAGGACGGGAAAGTCCTCTTCTATGAGGGCATATCCGAGGAGATCACGGAGCGAAAACGGGCGCAGGAGGCCCTCCTCGAAAGCGAGGAGAAATTCAGGCGCCTCTTCGAAGAATCGGCAGATCCGATAGTCCTCCTGGACCGGAGCGGTTTTACCGACTGCAATGAAGCAGCTCTGAAGCTTCTCCACTGTCCCGATAAGGAACGCTTCATCGGGTTGCGGCCCCGCGACATCTCTCCCGAACGGCAGCCCGATGGCCGGCTGTCGGCCGAAGAGGGCAGTGAAAGTACTCAAGCGGTCCTTGAGAAAGGCGCAGTCCGTTTCGAGTGGGTGCACCGGAGCTTCGACGGGGAAGAATTCTGGGTGGCTGTTACCAATACTCTTATTCCCATTCAGGGAAGAGAGGTATTTTTTTCAGTATGGAGGGACATTACCGAGCACAAACGCGTCGAAAAAGCGCTGTCCGAATCGGAAGAGCGCTACCGAACCGCGATCGAAAGCTCAAATGACGGCATCGCTATCTTTAAGGACCGCAAGCATCTTTACGCGAACAGGAAATACCTCGAGATGTTCGGTTTTAACAGTCCCGAAGAGGTGCTGGGCAAGCGCTGGAGTTGCGCGATACACAAGAACGACCGCCGCAGGTTTGCCGAGATCAACCGTCGCAAGGGGCAGAACGGGGACACGCTGGACTCCTACCCGCTCAAAGGCGTGAGGACGGACGGGGAAACGGTCTTCGTCGAGGTTTCCACAACAACGACGACGTATCGGGGGGAACAGGTCACGCTCGCCTATCTCAGGGACGTCACGGGGCGGAAAAACCTTGAAGCCCAGCTTCTCCAGGCACAGAAGATGGAGGCAGTCGGCGCCCTCGCGGCCGGCGTGGCGCACGACTTCAACAATATCCTGATGGCGCTGATGGGATACGGCAATTTGCTCCAGATGAAGATGAGTCCGAACGACCCCTTGCGGGTCTACGTCGATCACATGCTCGCTTCCACGGGGAAGGCCGCGAATCTCACTCAAAGCCTTCTCACCTTCGGAAGAAAGACCGTCATGGCGCTCGAATCGCATAAGCTTTCGGACCTCGTAAAGGATACGGAGAAGCTGCTCCGGCGGCTGCTGCCGGAAGATATGGGACTCGAGCTCGTTTTTGGCGACGATGTCGCCGTCATGGCGGACATGACGCAGATCGGCCAGGTGCTCATGAACCTGGCGACAAATGCGCGCGACGCCATGCCGAACGGGGGAGTTCTGAGAATCGAGACGACGCGCACGCAAATCGATAGAAACTTCAAGAGACTCCATGGTTACGGCGAGCCCGGTGAATACGCCCTCATATCCGTGACGGATACGGGCGCCGGCATGGACGAGAATACAAAACAGAAAATCTTCGAGCCCTTCTTCACGACGAAAGAAGTAGGCAAAGGAACGGGCCTCGGCCTTTCCATAGTCTACGGCATAATCAAGCAACACGGCGGCTATATCAACGTGTACAGCGAACCGGGCATGGGAAGCGCTTTCCACCTCTACCTGCCGGCGGTAAGAACAAGGGCGGCCGATTCGAAGCCGGTTGAGGCCCGGACGGTGGGCGGGGTCGAGACTATCCTCTTCGCGGAAGACAACTCCGACATCCGCAGCATGGCTTCCGATCTGCTTAGATTTTCAGGATATACGGTAGTAGAGGCGTCAAACGGCGCCGACGCGGTCGAACAGTTCAAAAAGCATCGCGAGACAATAGATCTTCTCATTCTTGACGTGGTCATGCCGGTGATGAACGGAAAAGAGGCGTATCAGGAAATTAAGGCGATAAGAGAGGACATGAAAGCTATTTTCATGAGCGGCTATGCAAGCGAGGTGGTCTTCGAAAAAGGCATTCGTCCGGACGGATGGCACTATGTGCCCAAGCCGCTCGCGCCGAACGACCTGTTGCGCAAGGTGAGAGAGGCGCTCGACTCGAGATAGCAGGCAAAACCGGTCCTCCCGAAGCCGCGGGAAAGAAAAACTGGAAAACAACAAACGAAAACCTGTATAATAAGAAGTCCCGCGAAAGCGCGGATGCCGCATATGCCGACGTAGCTCAGTGGTAGAGCAAGTGATTCGTAATCACTAGGTCCGGGGTTCAAATCCCCGCGTCGGCTCTCGTTTTTTCAAGCAACCACGCCATATCATCCGGAAAACCCTTCGCGCAACAGGAAACCATCCACGTCATAACGATGTAGTAGTGAAACGAGTAATCGAGGCCCGTTCTGCCGCCTACTTACGTAGTCCGAAAAGTGCTTTCGCACTAGAGCGTACGAAAAGGCCACATCAGAGAGAGGATATATAAGAACTACCGCATCGTTTATCGCATAAGAGACAACGCGTCATCTAGACCGCGGAGCGGCATAGTTCTTCACGCTCTTTCCCAGAACTTCGCTCCGGAAAAGAGCTTATACGTTGGCATCTGGCAATTTGTGCTTCTTATCGCACTCCATTCTTAGTCTGGCGAAGGCTCCATAGTCTCGACGACGGAGCGGCCCACTTCCTTTTCGCCGATGAACCCGATTACGCTTTGGGCCGTTGTTGCCCCGGCGCCGTCCAACACGAGAATGACTGAAACGCCCTCGGAGCTCATTTTGCTGATGACATCGAAAAGCGTGGCCTCCTGGTTGACTGTCCCATAGGCTCCACGGGAAATCTCGTCCAGGGTCTGCGCCGAGGAGGCCCGGAGCAGTGAGGCCGGAGTCACGATGCCCGATAAAGCTGTTTCGTGGTCCTGAAGCACGATCAGAGATGCGGCGGTCTCAAGAGCAAGTAACGACACCGCCTCCCTCACGGGCGTTTTCGCAGTCATGACCACCACACGCCTATCCATAATCTGGCGTGCTTTCCTGAGCTGCCGGAAGTCGGCGTGCATGGCCTCCGGCACCAGATGACCCCGTCTCAGGAGTTTCGCAGAGTAGATGCTTTCCCTGGACAGAAGCTTCCTCACGGCATAGCTTAAGGCCACGGTAAGGGTCATGGGGATCACGACATTATAATCGAGAGTCATCTCGAAGATCATCACGACGGACGTCGCCGAGGCGCCTGTCGCACCTCCAACTGTGCCTGCCATTCCCGCCACCGCGAAGGCAGGCGCCTGGATCGGGATGTCAGGGAAGAAGAAATGAAGGATGTACCCGTACGCCCCTCCGAGCGTTGCACCTAGGTAGAGAGCGGGCGAAAATATGCCGCCCGAACCGCCCGAGCCGATGGTCACGGAAGTCGCGAACATCTTCGAGAGGAAAAGGAGCAGGAGGAAATAGGGATGGGAGAGCACGCCGGTGAGCACGTCCTGCACCGTGGAATAGCCGATCCCCTCGACGTAGTAGCGACCCTCCCGGAGCGCGAAAAGGTAGATGAGGACGCCGACGAGAAGCATTCCAATGGTGTGGCGCGTATAATAGCTTCTCCAATGTTCGTCGAAAAAGTCCTCCGCGGCATAGACCGACTTGATGAATGCCGCGGAGGCGGCGCCCAGGATCACGCCAAGACCCGCGTAGCAGAGGAGAACCAGAGGGTTTTCCACATGGAAGTAAGGCATCTCGAAGCCAGGGATCACGAATGAGGGCCGACGGCCGAAGAAAAGCCGTGCCACATACGTCGCCGTCGCGGTCGAGATGGCGACGGGAACGATCGTACGCACGCTCACCTCGTTGAGTATCAGCTCTAGGGCGAAGAGGATGCCTCCTATGGGGGTGTTGAACGTGGCTGCAATTCCCCCTCCCGCCCCTGCCCCTATCAGCGTGATCCGCTGCCAGACCGGCATTCGGAGTAACTGACCCAGGGTGGCGCCAAAAGAAGAGCCGATCTGGACAATAGGTCCCTCCCTTCCCACCGACCCTCCGCTCCCGATGCACAGGGCGGAGGCAAGCGACTTGATCAGGGCTACCACGGGCCTGATAACGCCCTTCTGGTAGTAGACCGCTTCCATGACTTCCGGCACGCCGTGCCCCTTGGCTTCGGGAGCGAAGTTCTTCACGAGGAACGCCACGCCCAGGCCCCCGAGGACCGGCGCAAGGATGACGAAGGGACCCCACGGGCTTAAAGGGGTATGGGTATTCGCGTCGTACGCGAAAGAGAATTTGCCGAGAAAGAAAAGGTTGTGGATAAGGCCGATGAGGCTTCTGAAGGCGACCGCACCGACGCCGGCGATGGCGCCCACGAGGACTGACCATGCGAAAAGGCCCAATGGGACCGATGCTCCGGTTCTGACCTTGGGCCCCAGAAACAGCGCCAACTGCTGCACCCCCTTATGGAAAGGTATGCAGCCGCAACCTGAACGTCAAAGACCTTGTGTCTATGCCATCTTACCCTCAAGACAAAAGTGAAAAGGAAACCAATCGGCTCTTTTGGGACGCCGGTTGTGGTGGAAACGATCTATGACCGAGTGATGAGTTCAGCCGAATGCCGGTGGTAACTGTAACCCCCCAACGACGCATGAGGTACGAGAAATCTAGGTCAATCATTTGTTGTTTTCCATCCGATCCATCCTGGAATCCCATTTTTGTCTCTCAACCGCAAGACTTCATTTCCCAGATTCACCGTTGTGGCAATCATTAAAGACTCGTCCTTGAGCGTGACCCGTGAGCCGGTCACGGTAACCTTATCCCCTAGCTTAAAATGCCTTGCTTGCCAAGGGCCTACAATGTAGTGGGCAGGACCCAGGTAAACCGGCAATATCTCTTTCTTGTCGATAAAAACGGTCAATCTCATTTGCAAGCCAAATCCAAATTCGGGCACTTGATCTATTTTTATCACCTGTCCTGAGATGGTTTTAATTGTTTTAGGGTCAAAGAGTTTTTTGTACGGGTCTCCTGTCCCTGGGGCGGGATGTATCCCTAAACCACGAGAGATGGGGTAAATAGGACTGTAATATTCGCCGCTGCCATAACCGGGCAGCTCCTCTTGGACATAACCGGAGGGGGCGCCATAATATTTGAAAATGTCAGCTCCCCAATGGATATCCCCCATGTCGGGCAAATTCTTCCTCTCAAAAGCAGGTGCTTTTTCCATTTGTTCTTTCGATTCGTTGAGGAAGAATATGCCTTCTGATGGCAGCGCTCCAAGGGAGACCCAGGGGACGGGAACGAGTTTCTCGCCGATGCCCAAAAAACCGCCGGAGTCAAGGATAGCGTATACGATTCTCCCCGTATCGATATCGACGACGAAATTGTCAATCTTTCCCAGCGTCTCGCCTTTCGAATTGATCACCTTGGAACCTATGATTCTTTCTGCCATAAAGGCGTTAATTCGCTGATCTTCTGCTGTTTTGCTCGCTGCTTCTCCTGCCCCAGGCCCTTTTTTCTCTTGAGTAAAGCCATTCGTCCCAAGAAACAGACCGACAGTAGCCAGAAGAATGATTATCAGATGTCTTTTCATTTTGTATTCCTCCTTCCAGTTTTTTCTATTAGATCGTCGTCTCGGTCCGATCATCCCGGGCGTGGCAGTCATCAACGGCCGCGCCCGGGATACTGCGTTCGCGGTCGTCACGTTTTTCCTCCTGGTTGAGTTGTCTTTTCCAGTGCGTTGCCCTTTGGTCCAGCGGGCTTTCTTTTCCGCAGCTAATCATATCTATGCGACCGTTCCCCTTTCATCGCAATACCCCTCAGATTCACTCGACCGGGGTTTGCCGTGAACCGGCCGGCCATAGTTTTTGGTGAGGATTTCTGCATCGCCGGGTCTCCGTGCTCCTAATTTCACGATCAGAAGCATTGTCGATCCCTTTCTGAGGACAGAATTCATTCGCCCATTTCAGCAAGGCATTTCGCAACAAGCAATTTCTCCATTATGCCTCCTCGTCTTCCTGCCAATCTGTTTTTTTCCCCAAACCGTCCCCAGCCGATAGAAGGGGTGACAATGTTAAGTAATTGCAAGGATAAGAGTGCTTCGGCGCTGTTTTCAAATCCCCGCGTCGGCTTTCGTTTTTTCTCGGGTTTTTATAACGTCTTGACGTAAACTGAAAAGTCTTCCGACGAAAAGAGAATGACCCGGCCGGAGCTTCCTCCGAGGTCGCCGCTTACGAGGGGTATGCGTTTCTTCCGGAGAAAGTTGACCGCGAAGCGCGAGTTCGTCTCGCCGATGCAGAAGAGACGATCATTTTGATCGGAAGGCAGGATGACGGCGCCGCCGAATACTTTAGCCCGCAGGTTTTCCAGACGCGCGCCGGTTTTCAACATGTCGTCGACCAGCATCTCCATCGCATAGGTCCCGTATTTGCCTCCTTCCTCGCGCGTGGGCGAAGGTGTGTTCCCGGAAGGCCTATTGACCAGGAGAAAGTGGTTCATGCCGAGGACTCTGGCTGATTCGTCCCAGAGGCATGCCGCAACGCAGGAGCCGAGCACTGTCCGAATGATCACTCGTTCTTTCGACACATAATGCTCGCCCGGTTTCAAAGTGATTTTCCGGGAGGGGAGATCGCCGGCTATCGCGTCGTCATCGGCCGGTTTGTTGAAGGGAGCGTCGCAACCCTTCCGGGACTGACTGCCGACGACGCCCGTCCCGGAAAAACTCTCCTGGCTCTTCCGGGTTCTTTGCTCTGTCTCCTGACGAGGCGCCGTCAAATCTCCCGCTTTGTCGATTGCCTGTTTCAGCTTGATGTGGACCATGGCCCTGGCGAGAAGCTCGGACGGATGGAAGGGCTTCGTCACATAGTCGACGGCGCCGAGAGAAAAGCCCTTAATCCTTTCTTCCGGCTGAGCCACGGCGGAGACGAAAATGACGGGTATGTTCGTGGTGAGGGGGTCGAGCTTGAGACGCACGCAGGTGTCGAAGCCGGATTCGCCGGGCATCATGATATCGAGGAGGATCAGATCGGGCGACTGTTCGTGGGCGAGTTTTCTCCCGTCCGGCCCGTTTTCCGCCCGAAGCGTGGGAAGCCCCTTCTCTTTGAAGATGGTTTCGAGGAGCTTGATATTCAGGGGGTTGTCGTCGATAATCAGAACGGTAGGGCAGGACGTCCTCGAGTCTTCGCCGGCCCGTGAGGCTGTTGCTTTTGGAAACATATCATCTTATCGCCCTGCGGCCCTTTTACTTTAATGAAAAGGGTACAGCAATTGCGCGCAAAGCGAGCGCACGCGAAGCGCTGAGCGGGCGGACGACCCGCAGCCCCGGGCGGCTTTGCCGGCGGAGGGGGCGCTGAGCCCCAGTAGGCGCTGAGCCCCAGCAATAGGGGGGCGGGCAAGCAGGGATCGTATGTGATAAGGTAAAGGGAGACACAATCATTATCATCGGAACCGGGGAAGTAGATTGGCAAAAGGGCTTTACGACCTGCTCGCGGACGTTATCGTGGCGTTTCACCTGTGCTACGTGGTCTTCGCGGTCGGCGGTCAGGCATTCATTCTCTTCGGGATCGTTGTCAAATGGAAAGGGATAAGGAATCCGCTCTTTCGCGTCGGTCACCTCGCTGCTGTCGGCCTCGTCGCCATTGAAGCGGCCCTAGGCATTGATTGTCCCCTCACGGTATGGGAGTACGACCTCCGTCAGCTCGCCGGCCTTCCGGCGGAAGGAAGCCTCTCTTTTGTAGCCCGTCTTGCCCGGCTGATTATCTTCTACAATTTTCCTGACTGGGTATTCACGGTGACGCACATCGCCTTCGGGCTTCTCGTCGTCCTCACGTTTGTCCTTATCCCTCCCCAATTTCGCGGAAAGAAGAAAAAGGAGTAAGAGTGTGCCGGCCCCCGCCGCTGTCGCCGGATATAAGGCGTTTACAGGAAAAAAAGGCGGGTCTATAATAGTTCATGCGGTGCGGCTACTGTGAGCGACGGTGCGAGATCAAAGAAGGCGGTACGGGATTCTGCCGGGCGTACATTGTTTCGGCGGGCGTTCTCAAGGAGCGTTTTCCGCACCGCTGGAGTTCCTGCGGGTCGGCCCTCATGGAAGGGATGCCCTTTTACCATGTCTCCCCGGGAAGTCAGTGTCTCGCTGTGGGGACGGCGGGCTGCAACTTCCGGTGCCGGTACTGTTCGAACTCTTTTGTGGCAAAGGAGGATCCGCAGGATCAGCAGGACCGGGCGTACCGTCTGACGCCGCGGGAGTTGGTGGGCATGGCCCGGAAACTCAACTGCCCCAGCATCGTATTCAACGTCAACGAGCCCACGGTAAGCCTTCCGACGTTGCTTGAAACAGCAGAAGAGGCCAAAGCGGCTTCCGTTTCCATGGGATGCCTGACGAACGGCTATGCCACGGAGGAAGCGACGGAGCTTCTGGCGTCCATGTTTTCTTTTTTCAACGTAAGCCTCAAAGGGATTTCCCCGGCTTTTCACCAAGAGTATATCGGCATCGATTCGGCGGAGCCGGTGTTGCGCAACATCCGGCGGCTTTCGCGGGACCGCCACGTGGAAGTGACGACGCCCGTCATTCAGGGGGCAAACGACGGCGAGATCGGCGCAATGGCGGATTTCCTGGCCGGGGTCGACCCCGAGACGCCCTGGCACGTTTTCCGCCTTCTCCCCGAGGATGAGATGAAAGACGCCGGCTATCCCAGCATACAGTCCATTGACGAGGCTCTCCGGTCGGCAAGAAAGAAGCTCTCCTACATTTATTTTCACAATTTCGTCGGCTCCGAATGGGTAAACACCCTTTGCCCCGAATGTGGGCGGGTTTTGATCGAGCGCTTCAGCCTGGGTTGCGGGGGCGACCAGTTGAACAAGGTGCTCTGCAAAGAGAACCGATGCCTCGACTGCGGCAGGAAGATCAAAATGCTCGGCGAGATGCACCCTATGGGTCGGAGCGAAGGGGGCCGGCGGTGAGCACGGCCGTCGTGGATGCCCGGGGATGGCAGAATACGCTCGACCTCGAAACAGGCGAAAAAGTCGAAAGGAACGGACCCATCGTTGCGATGGTCAAAGAGGTGCTCCAAAAGCACCCCTATCCGGGCGATCTGGACGCCAAGAGCAACCGTTGGGTCAGCGATGCGGCCCTCGATCTCATCGACCGCTACGCACCCCGCTTCGTTCTCCTCGCCTACGCGTCGCAATACTTTGCCGGCCGCCACATCGCCATGGCAACAGAGGAACGGGCGAAGTTGATCGCAGACGCCTTTCTCGAGACGGAGCGTTTTATCGATAAATCGGGCTTCAACGCCATCGTCGTGGGAACGGGAGACATGATCCCCCTCGTCGATTTTATCGATGCCACCGGGCTCGACGGCCTGGCGGTCTCCACGCACTGGTCGACGCGATACGCGGGCCTTCACCGGCCAAGCAGGAAAGACATGGAAACGTTGCGAGCGAACCCGCATATCGAGAATATCGTGCCGCGGGAGGAAGTGGCAAAGCTTTTTCGGGGCAAACCGGAAGAGACATCGCGTCTGCCCGAATACCTGATGCTTGCAGCGGAGGGCTACGCGTTCAGGACCGTAAGCGATGTCAAGAGAACGCCCGTTATGCTGCCCGCCCTCAACTTTTCCATCCCCTTGCACGCGCCGGGGCGCGAGGCAGCAGACATTACCGGCGTCAGGAAGGCGATCGAGGAGGATATCGCGGAAAGGAACGTCGCCCTGATCGTCATGGAGGGCGTCGGACTCGAAGATTTTTCGTGGCCCTGCTCGCCGTGCCGGAACGGCGTGGAATGGTTCTTCTACGAGCCGGGAGAAGCGCAATACCTGACGATCGTCTCGGGCAGGCACCGTTTTCTCGATTACCCGACCGGTTCCGGCCAACGATACACGGGCGAGGCGATGGAAGCGACGCGTCGTTATCCCTTCTCCGGACATTTCAAGTCGATCCCGGACGGCGTTTTCGGAGGTTCCTTTTCGGGAAGGAGCATCGCCGTGGGGAATAAGAGCATGTTCATGCACATGGTAAGCGGCGCCGACGTCTCGATCGAATGCTTTGCCCGAAACCTCTATAACCAGGGCACAATGGGCGTGATCCATCGGGAGGACAAGGGGTAATCGCCCGAGGTTCGCGCAGCCGGCCCGCAACCCTAAATAAGGAGATATCCCATGGATACGATACTGCTTGGTTCCGGCGGACCCAGAGTCTCCGCCGCCGGTTTAGGCTGCATGGCCATGTCGGGCTTCCACGGCCCCGCTGACGAGCCGGAAAGCATCGCTACTATCAGAGACGCTCTCGACGCGGGCGTCACGCTCCTCGACACCGGCGATTTTTACGGCATGGGGCACAACGAGATGCTGATTCGCGAAGCATTGCGGGGAACGCGACGCGAAAACGTGGTGCTCAGCGTCAAATTCGGCGAGCTGAGAGACCCTCTCGGCCGCTGGAACGGCAAGGACTGCCGGCCGGCGGCGGTCAAGAACTTCCTGGCCTATTCCCTGCGGCGGCTCGGCGTCGATTACATCGACATTTATCGCCCCGCCCGCATCGATAAGGCCGTGCCCATAGAGGATACGATAGGCGCCATTGGCGAGATGGTGAAGGCAGGCTGCGTTCGCTACGTCGGTTTGTCGGAAATGGGCGTGGAAACGATCCGCCGCGCCGCAGCCGTCCATCCGGTGAGCGATCTGCAAATAGAGTACTCTCTTTTCTCCAGGGGAATCGAAGCGGCCATCCT
Organism: uncultured delta proteobacterium; assembly: GCA_963816715.1. Lineage (GTDB taxonomy): Bacteria > Desulfobacterota > Syntrophorhabdia > Syntrophorhabdales > WCHB1-27 > BOG-1155. Next base: position 421,829 of record CAWFMJ010000026.1, on the reverse strand, counting down.
GCCGGCCTGCCGTGAGCTGGGCATCGGGATCACCGCCTACGGCGTGCTTTCCCGCGGTCTTCTCGGCGGCCGCTGGGGCAGGGAGCTTTTGGCCTCTGAGGACCCACGCAGAAGACGCTTCCCGCGCTTTGCCTCGCCGAACCTGGAGCGCAACCTTGCCCTGGCGGAAGCCCTTCGGATGGCGGCGGAGGGGATGGGGCTGAGTGCGGCGCAAGCCGCCTTTGCCTGGGTAAGGGCGCAAGGGAACGATATCGTGCCTCTGATCGGCGCACATACGCCCGAGACCTTTGCAGACGCGCTGAAGGGCTGCGAGAGGAGATTGACGGCCTCCGAGCTGGCGCGGATCGAGGCGGCCGTGCCCTTCGGTTCCGTGGCAGGCGACCGGTATAACGCGGAAATGATGAAGGACCTGGACAGCGAACGAGCCTGAGGCCCTTTCGCTGTCGCAAGTCCCGGCTTCATTTCCGGTTCACTCTTTCAGGGCTACCATACCGGCGTCGAGCATGTGGATGCCCCCATCTATGGCGATGGCGTCTCCGGTGATGAAAGCGGCTTCGTCGCTGGCGAGAAAAGCGCACAGCGGTGCAATCTCGTTGGGATAGGCGGGTCTTCGGACGGCCAGGTCGGCGGCCGCCAGTTTGTAAGCGCCCTCGCGGTCGATATTCCGGGCCTTCGCCACGCGGTCCATATGGATGGCGTTCATGTCCGTGCGCGTCAGCCCCGGACAAACCACGTTGCACCGCACTCCCATGGGACCGTAGTCGATAGCCGCCTGCTGGGTCAGCATGATGAGCCCTGCTTTGGTAGAACAATAGGAGGCGGAGTGGGGAACGCATCTCAGGCCCGCGAGGGAGGCGATGTTGACGATAGCGCCGCCCCCCGCCTTGATCATGATCGGTATGATCTTGTTCATCAGAAGAAAAGGGCCGGTGAGGTTAACGTCCACGGCCTGCTGCCATTCAGCCGGTGTAAGCTCCGCCACGCCTCCGTGAATGGGAACGGCGGCATTATTCACGACGATGTCGATGGCGCCGCTCAGACCAAGGGCTGTGGAGACGATGCGGTCGATGTCGGCCTGCTTGCTCACATCGGACTGGCAAATGACTACGGCGCCGGGGGGAAGGCTCTTGGCCACCTTCTCGAGGGGCTCCTTGCGCCGCCCGGCGATGCAGACGCGGGCGCCTTCCTCAACGAACCGTTTCGCGATGGCTTCGCCGATGCCCGTGCCGCCGCCCGTGATAATAGCCACCTTCTTTTCGAGTCTTCTCATTTCCGCCATTCTTCTTCCTCCCGTTGTCGGTTATTTTTATCCATCCTTCCGTTCTCGTGAACCGTTTGTTTGCAGAGGCGAAAAACGTTGTGAGGACGTCTCTTTCGGCAAGAATAACACATCTCATGGAAGGCAACAACGATTTCGTTGCCCTCACAGGTCTTCGAGCAGCGCCTGCAGCAAGGATTGCATGGCCCTTACAAGCCGGGAGACGTCTTTGCAGGGCAGGCCGTCGTCTCCCCAGACGTAGCGGAACTTCTCGATATCCTCGGTGGAAGGTTGGCCTATCTGGATTGCCTTGACGACGACGCCGAGCACGTCGAGCCTGGCCTTCGCCTCTTTCGTCAGCGCCGGGTCGTCGCTGCCTCCGTCCGTAATGAGAACGACCGCTTTTTTCAGGTCTCGGCCTTCCGTTCCCACGGCTGCTGCGTTCCCCATTTTTGCCGCTATCCCGGCCAGGGGCTTGTAATCCGCCGTTCGTTTCCCCGTGCACGCTTCGAGGCGCTTGGCGATAGTCACCCTTGTCCGGTAGTCGATGCCGTTGCTCATGCCTTTCAGTTCTTCGTCCTGGGCGCCGAAGCCGCGCACTTCGGTGAAGACCCGCAGATCCACCATCGATTCCTGCCGCTCGATCTTCAGCTTCTTTTCGAATTCATCGAGGGCCTCGGCGATGAGGATGGCGCAGAGACGCTGCTCGTAGCTCTTGCCTCCCGGCACGTTCTCGTTCATGGAGCCCGATACGTCGCAAATGAGGGTGAACTCGAAATCGAGGGGCTTATGCTCGTCCCTTTCTTCTTTTCTGATGTTGAGCTGGGTGCGGGAATCGACGATGCCGCTCCGGCTGTCTATGTATGCCTGGGCGAGCAGCGAAGGGTCGATGATCACGCCATGGTCGGCGCGCTCCTTCAGGCGTCGCCTGATCTCTTTGCGCGTGGCGATCACCTGTTCGAATACGGCGCGGAGCGGTATAATCTGGTCTTTCACCTTGGCGTACTGATCGGCGTAGTCTTCCACCTCTTCCACAGAGACGCCATGGAGCGCCCTGAATTGCTGCCTGGCCATTTCCTCGGGAGATTTCTCTTCCTCCTTGCGGCGTTCTATCTCCCGCGCGATCGCCTCCTTGACCTCGTCGGCCGAGAAGGCCCGGGGCAGCATCTGTTCCGATTTGTCGTATTCTTCCGCGAAGTATTCTTCCGCCTCCAGGGCGTCGATCTCCTCCGTCCCGGTTTTGCCCGTACCCGTCTTGCCCCCTTCGACGCTGAATTCGGCTGCGTCTCCCTCGGGCGCGTCCCCTTTCTTCCGTTTCGCTCTTTTTCGTTCCTCCACGTCCTCGTAGAAGAACCTCTCATAGACCGGCTCGACGTAGTCGCTCACCAGCGCGAAACGGTCGGCTGCCTTGGCGAAAGGGTCCGATGCGAGCTCTATCAGGTCGGTCCCTTCACCGTCTATGTTCCTCAGCTTATCGAGCTCCGCCCTCACCTCGGGCATCACGTCCACCGCTTCTTCCGGCAGCATCCTCTCCCGCAGGATGGCATCGACAAATTGGAGATGGCGCGGTCTTCGCGTATAGTCAGTCTGAGGCATGAGCTTGTTGCGGTAGAGGTATTCCCGGGTCTCCCAGTGGGCGGGGAATCTCCTGTCTTCTTCGCGGTTTGCCAGTATGTCGTTGATTTGACGGTAGAGCAGGTCGAGCCTGCGCCTGCCCTTGCCGAGCCTTTCGTGGAGCAGTCCGTAGCCTTCCGGGTCCCTGCGCCAATCCCTGAGGTGTTCGATCTCATGACAGGCGGCCCACATGACCTCTGCTGCCGTAAAGCCGCGGCGCACAAAAAAACCGAGGTCGTACGTGCCGCGGCCCGTAGAGAGGTCTATCGTCCAGTGCTCCCCCGGCGTGAAAACCAGGCCCGCCGATTCCGCGTAGTCGTTTATGGGCTGGTGGTTCTCCGCGAAGAACTGCTCTGCCTCGCCCAGGCTTACGGCGTTGCTGTCGCCGTCTTTTTCCTTCATCACTCGGTCCCGATGGAACTTATCAGGTCCCGCTCGATATGGAACGTTTCTTTCGCGTAGAAATTGTTCTTTCTGGCGACAACGTAGGCGCGGCCTTCGGCGAGGGCTTTCAGAAAATAGATGGCGTCGTACTCCCGCCGCATTCTCTTGCCCGCCCCGTTGGCAACGAAGTACTTTTCTCCTTTTCGGGCCCAGAAAAAGACCTTGCGGTGAATATCGCGGGGGGTTGACACGTAGGCATACTCTCCGCCGACCCGTTCTTCTCCCCCGCTCACGATAAACTGCCTGAAGCGCTCGACGGCCTTGAAAACGATCTGATTGCCGATCCACCGGGGGCCGCTCACGATATCGTACTCGCCGCCCACCCTTTTGCCGTCCTCATCGATGATGAAGTACCGGTGCGCCAGCATCGCCCAGAAAGCAATCCTGCCGTCGACGTTTCTCGGGTCGCGCACGGAATCGTAGAGGCCGCCTATCCTCCGCCCCTTGTCGTCGATGACGAACCATTTCATCCGCTCCATGGCGCGATAGGCCATACGTCCGCCTATGTCCTGGGGGTCTCCCGCCCCGTCGTACTCGCCCTTCTGCTCCCCTGTCTCGTCGACGATGAAACAGCGCGAACCCTGGCGCGCCCAGAAGGCGATCCGCCCGGCTACGGCCCGGGGAATGGACACGTGGTCGTACTCGCCGCCTACCCTTCGCCCCCTGTCGTCGATGATGAGTCGTTTGCCTTTTATCTTCGCCCTGAAGGCAACGCGGCCCCGTATATTCTGCGGGTCTCCGGCATCGTCGTATTCGTCGTCCCTTTTCTGTCCGTCTTCGACGACGAAGGCTTTCCCGTTGCTAGTGGCGCGGAACGCGATGCGCCCGCCGATGTCCTGGGGATCTCCCACTCCGTCGTATTCGCCGCCGACCCTTCCCCTTTCCTCGTCGACAATGAAATACCGGTCGCCGATACGCGCCCAGAAGGCGACGCGGCCGCCCACGTGCCGGGGAAGGCCCGTCTCGTCGAACCTGCCGCCGACGAATTCTCCTTTGGCGTTCACGATGTAGCTCTTTTCGCCGCGCTTTGCCCGGAAGGCGATTCGATTGCCCACGTTTTCCGGGTCGCTCACCGCGTCGTATTCGCCGCCGACCCTTTCTCCCTTCTCGTTGACGACGAACTCCTTGCCGCCCGCGACCGCCCTGAAGGCGATGCGGCCGTCTACGTCCCGCGGCTCGTTCACCACGTCGAACAGGGACAGATCTATGCGGTATTCGTTGTCGTCGCGGGATAGGAGAGGCGGCATGAAAACGGCGGGCCTGGGGATTGCCTTCTTCCTGAACGCTTCTATCCCCTTGTTGCCTTTTTCTCCTCCGGGAACGCCATAGACGGCCTGAATGACGCGCCGGGCAGATATGAATGGCGCCTTATCGGACATCGAGTCGGCTCCTCCTGCCTTAAAGTGCCTGTTTTCCCTGAAAGGCGAGCAATTTCGCCTCTGTCAGTCCCGGCATGTCGAAGCGGTCGATGGTCCACTCCTTGAAGAAGCGGAAACGGCAGAAAAGCTGGATGAGGTATATCTGGTCCTCCGCTACCGCGGGCCTGATAAACTCGTCGAGGATATAGTCGTCGATCGATTTGTCGTAATTGTGCGCTTTCCACGGCTTGATGATATTCCACAGGTGCCGGAGCGAAAGAACAGTCTTCCTCAGGCCGGCCGGGGTCCCTCTGGCCGCGTCTGCCCCTTCTCCCAGGTAATCGGTCTTCGCGCCCGTGAAGATTCGTTGTATCTCGGCAGCCGCCTCGGTCAGCCTTCTGAGATTATCGAGGGCGGCCGTATCGCTCACCTGCAGGGAACCCCTCCTGTCGATGAGGCCCGCGAGGAGTATTTCGTAGGTCTCGCCAGGGGGCGGATAGCGAACATCCTCCGACCACCAGCGGGAAAGGAAGGCCGCATCGAGCTCCTCCCGCTTGTACCGGGCGGACTTCACGTTGCCCGTCGCGATCACGCAAAAGCCTTTGTTCACGGCTATCTCTTCTCCCGCGCTTTCCTGCACCGTGATGCTTTCGCCCGCCCTTCTGGTGAGGACGTGATTGATCCGCATGAGTATGGAGTGGGGGATGCCGTCCATCTCGTCTATGATCAGGGGCTTGCCCTGTCTCATTGCCTGGACCAGGGGACCGTACTGGAAGAAGCTCGTCGCTTGACCGTGAACGACAATGGCGTTGTAGTACTGCCGCTCCACCTCGCGCAGCTCTTTGACCGATCCATCCGGGTGAAACCGCTGGTACTCCTCCATCCGCTTCCTGAACTCGCTCTGTCGCTCTTCGTCGCTGCCGGCGCCGATCTGCGTTTTGCCGTAAATGTCGTACTTGGTCGCCTCTTCCGAACCGGAGATGAACTCAGGCTCGCAGCCAAGGCAGAACCGTGAAACATGGAGGGCCATCTCCGTCTTTCCCACGCCCAGGTGGCCCCGAAGAAAGACGGGGATGCCGAGCTGCACGTGGCTCAGGATGCGAACGATCTGGTTCTTGAAACTTTCCGTTCTGACGAAGCCGCCCGTCAGCAGTTGCCGCCGGTATTCGAGGAGATTGCGCCGCTTGACCTCGTAGTAGACCGGCTCCCGGCCCATGAGCTCCTCGATTTTCTCGCGGGCTTTTTCGCCGATGAGATCGTAGGCGCTCAGGGTCTGTTCATCTGCCGCCGACAGCGTCAGATCGGCGCCGTTCCTGTGGGCCACAAGCTGCATCCGGGCGAGGTCCATTCTTTCCAGGATCCTTCGCAGCCCCTGGGCGTTCCGCGCCTGCCGGATAATGGCGATCCTCTCGCAGAGCCTGAGCCGGTAGGCTTCCGCAACGGCAGGGTCCCCAAGAAGCTCCTTGATCTCCCCGTCGATGGCCGCAAGCCGTTTTTTCGCCCTGTCAATCGAGCTTTTGACGCCCTGGTCCGAACCGACGAACCGACCGAGGGCCCGAAAATCCTGCTCTCCCCTGCCATCGGGTTTTTCCAGGGCCGCCAGCAGTTCGTTCTGGCTCATCGACTCTTCTTTGCCCTTCAGGAATCGCTCATCCGCGATGACCTGCCTGACGAGGTCCTGTTTCTCATGCGCGAGTCTTGCGATCTCTTCCGCTTTAAGGTCCGCCCGTACGTCGGCGACGGCCGGTCTGCCGTTTGTGCCCTTCCTGTCAGCCCTTTGGCTTGAGGCGCCTTCGAGACGGCAGGTCAGGTAGGAGGCGAGTTCTTCTGTGGCGCATGCTGCCTTTTCCTGCATCGCTTTCTTCTCCGTCATCTCCTGCATCTTGCTTGCCGCATTGTTCCTGTAGCCGCTTTTCGGCCCTGAGCCGCTGCTTCCAGTCCTTCGGTCTTGTCGAAAAGGGTTTGTTGCATTTGTCCAAGAGTTTTAGAGGGTCGTTGCGAGGAAAGGAGAGCGGATCCAGCCTTCATGCGCCCGGACGACTCTCATTCAAACTCCTTTACTCTGCCATCCAGACCGTACTATAAATGGTTCGCTGAGTCAACAGATTTGGTCCGCCGACTCGATTCCGGGGGAGAGGGTCAGGACCAGACGCCCCCTCCCTTCCCCCGTTTGTTTCACGCGCTCTGACACGCTCGCGCCGCAGCGACCGCCATCTCTTCTTTCCAGTAAGGGGAATAGCTGCGGAGCTTTTGGATAATGGGAGGAAGTTTTTCGATAACGAGATCGATCTCCTCCTCGGTATTGTAGATGCTGAGGCTGAATCTCACCGACCCGTGGGCCATGGTGAAGGGGACGCCCATGGCGCGCAGTACGTGGGACGGCTGGAGGGATCCCGAGGTGCATGCGGAGCCTGAAGAAGCGCAGATGCCGTACTCGTCCAACAGGAGGAGGATGCCTTCGCCTTCGACGAACTCGAAACTGATGTTCGTGGTGTTCGGCAAACGGGGAGAGCCCTTTCCGTTCACCCGCGAGTTGGGGATCAGTTCGAGCAAGCGGCTTTCCAGCTTGTCGCGAAGGGCGCGGACCGTCGTGTTCTCTTTTTGGAGATTGGCGACAGCCAGCTCGCATGCCTTTCCCAGGCCGATGATGCTCGGCGTGTTTTCTGTACCGCCGCGCCTCCCTTTTTCCTGGTGACCGCCGATGAGGTAGGGGGAAAACTCGGCCCCCCTGCGCACGTAAAGCGCCCCTATTCCTTTTTGGGCGTGCAGCTTATGACCCGAGATGGAGAGCATGTCGATGCTGTTCTCTTTCAGGTTGATAGGGATCTTTCCCGCCGCCTGCACCGCGTCGGTATGAAAAAGTATTCCCTGTTCCTTCGCCAGCCGGGCCGCCTCTTCGACGGGAAAGATCGCGCCTGTCTCGTTGTTCGCCCACATCAGGCTGACTATGGCGACGTCGGGAGTCAGGCTCTTCCGGTACTCATCCATGTCGAGGTTGCCTTGGCTGTCCACGGGGATCTCGATGACGGTGAAGCCCTGTTTCCCCAACCGCTCCCCAAGGGCCTTGATCGCCGGGTGTTCCACCCTGCTCGTCACGACGGTGCGTTTGTCGGGCCTGGTGCGGAGCGCCGAAAATACCGCGGTGTTGTCGCTTTCCGTCCCGCAGCTCGTGAATATGATCTCATCGGGATCGGCGCCGAGGAGATTGGCGGTCTGCACGCGGGCTTCCCTCACCTTCGCCGCCACCTGGCCCCCGAAGGAATGCATGCTCGAAGGGTTCCCGTAGAATTCCCTGAGATAGGGAAGCATAGCTTCCAGCACTTCGGGCGCTATTCTTGTCGTGGCGTTGTTGTCGAGATAAACCGTTCTCATTGCCGCTCCTCCTCCACCTCGAGGTCATCCGAAACCATTTCCTTGAGCTTCGCTTCGACGAAGCTCTTCAAGGTGATCTGCGATGCTTTGCAGGAAGCGCAACTGCCGCGGGTCGCCACAAGCACCCGGTTGCCCACGACGTCGACGAGCTCGATGTCGCCCCCGTCCTGCCGGAGCGACGGCCTGATGTCCCGCTCCATGACTTCTTCGATCATCCTGATTTTCTTGAGGTTCGACAGCCTGGGCTTCTCCGGCGCCAGGGGCGCTTGCATGGACGCCCGCACCCGTTCGATGATCGCCCGGATCTTATCGTGGCAATTCCCGCACCCGCCTCCGGCCTTCGTATAGTTCGTCACATCCTCCACCGTCGTGAGCCGGTTCTCTTTCACCGCTTTTTCGATTTCCCGGTCCGTGATGCCAAAGCATTCACAGATTATCTCCTCGCCCGGTTCTTTCGTCGGCGCTCCCTGAGCGCCGCGGATCGCCTGCTCGAGGGCCTGCTGACCGAGGACGGAACAGTGCATCTTTTCCTCCGGAAGCCCACCCAGATAATCGGCAATATCTTTGTTGCTGATCTTCAGCGCTTCCTCGAGAGTGAGGCCCTTTACCATTTCCGTCAACGCAGACGCCGAGGCGATGGCACTGGCGCATCCGAAGGTCTTGAACTTCGCCTCTTTGATTTTCTTGTCTTCATCCAGTTTGAAGGAGAACTTCAAAGCGTCCCCGCAGGCTATCGATCCGACTTCGGCGACGCCGTCCGGATCCGCAACCTCTCCCACATTCCGGGGGTTGAGAAAATGGTCTTTAACTTTGCCCGTGTAGTCCCACATGGTCTTCTCCTTTCATCTGAGGCGATGCAAAAAGAATATTCCAAAAGAATACGCTTGACAAGCATCGCCAACATCATTTATATAATAATTGAGTATGCCTATAGTGTCAATAGACTTAATGGCCAATCTCAGGGACAGAGGGCAACGGGCAGACGAAAACGTCAACATAGTTGCGGAGGATTGAATGAGGATCGAAGAAAGACTGAATGACCTGGGAATCGTGTTGCCCGTGGCGGCGAAGCCCGTGGCGTCGTATGTTCCTGCCGTCCTCTCGGGCCCCTACGTCTTTGTTTCCGGCCAGCTTCCCACGGTCGACGGCAAGCTGAAGTTCGGGGGTGCGGTCGGTCGCGAGGTCTCTGTCGAGGAGGCGCGGGAATGCGCGAGAATCGCCGCCCTCAACTGTCTGGCCGCCGTGAAGGCCGTGGTCGGCAGCCTGGACCGGGTAAAGAAGATCGTCAGGATCGGCGGCTACGTGAGAAGCGCGGATGACTTCACGGAGCAGCCAAAGGTGATCGACGGCGCCTCGGACCTTCTCCTGGAGATCTTCGGCGATGCCGGCATCCACGCCAGAGCGGCGGTAGGATGCAGCAGCCTGCCCCTCGGCGCTCCGGTGGAAATCGAAATGATCGTCGAGGTGTCGGAGACGTTCGTCTCTAAAACCTGAGCGTAAAAGCTCTCTCGACGCCCCCCGCTCCAAAGGGAGCATTTTCTATTTTCCCCCTGATAAGGTAAAATTAGGCATTTCCGGGGTAAGGAGCGTGATGGCAATGAGAAGGCCGCCCTTCGGCAACGACGTCTATGTGGTTTCGGATTCTGTCGCGGTACTGAGGAAAGCCGTCGAGGACGGGGCTTCCATCGTGCAGCTCCGGGACAAGTCGGAGGACCGGCAGGCCATCGTCCGCAAGGCTCGTGAAATTCTCGGCTTCAAGAAAGAACGGTCGTTTCTTTTCATCCTCAACGACAACGCCGAGTTGGCCGTCGAAGTGGGGGCCGACGGCGTTCACGTGGGGCAGGACACGCCGACGGGGGAGACGCGAAGCATCATCAGCCAGGGCCTGATCCTGGGAAAGACGACCCACAACCTGGAGCAAGCCAGACAGGCCGTTGCGGACGGCGCGGACTATATATCTGTGGGGCCGGTCTGGGCCACGCCGACCAAGCCGGGCAGAAAGCCCGTGGGCCTCGACTATGTGAGGGAAGCTGCGGGGGCGAGCCTCGGCATACCCTTCGTCGCAATCGGCGGCATCGACCTCGGCAACATCGATGAAGTGCTGGCCGCGGGCGCGCGGACGATTGCCGTGGTGCGGTCCTACGGTCAAACCGCCGATCTCCTGAAAAAAGTCAGGGGGCAAGAGAAGTGAAGATCCTGGTCAACGGCAGGGCGGCCGAGACGGACGAGACGACAACCTTGCAGGAGTTGCTGTTGTCGTACCGATTGACCTTGGAAGGGGTTATCGTCGAGTTGAACGAACAGGTAATGCGGAGAGACAAATGGGCGGAAACAAGACTGTGCGAGGGCGACCGCCTGGAACTGGTCTCTCTGGTGGGAGGCGGTTGACCGTGGAAGATGCGTTTACCATTGCGGGAAAGAAACTATCGAGCCGTTTTCTCCTGGGGACGGGAAAGTTCCGGAACAAGGAACTGATGCGCCGGGCAATCGTGGAATCGGGGACCGATCTGGTGACCGTCGCGTTGCGGCGCATCGACTTGGACCGGAACGAGGAGAACATCCTCTCTTACGTCCCCCAGGGAAAAACAATCATGGTGAACACTTCCGGCGCGAGAAATGCACAGGAAGCGTGCCGTATTGCGCGGATCGCGAAAGAGGCGGGGTACGGGAACTGGATCAAGATCGAGGTGATCAACGACAGCCGCTATCTCCTTCCGGACAACGGCGAGACCATAAGAGCGACGGAAATGCTCTCTTCGGAAGGGTTTGTCGTGCTTCCCTACATGCAGCCCGATCTTTACGCGGCAAAGGCCCTTGTGCGGGCAGGCGCCGCTGCGGTCATGCCGCTGGGCGCTCTGATCGGCTCAAGCCAGGGGCTTCGGACGCGGACCCTTATCGAAGTGCTGATCGAAGAAATCGAAGAAGTCCCCATCATCGTAGACGCCGGCATCGGTCGCCCCTCGCATGCCGCCGAGGCGATGGAACTCGGCGCTGACGCCGTCCTCGTCAACACGGCGGTTGCCGTCGCCGGGGACCCCGTTCTCATGGCCGTCGGTTTTGCAAGGGCAGTCGAGGCGGGCAGGCTCTCCTACCTTGCGGGCGCAGGCGCATCGGGGAGGGCGAGCGCTTCGTCTCCCCTCACGGGGTTTCTCTACGATGAATAGGACCCCGTTCCGGCCGACGCTCGACGAACTCGACGAGATCTTTCGCAACGAGCAAAAGGAGTTTCTCGAGGAGCTGGCGCATGCTGCCGCGGAGACCACGCGGCGTTGCTTCGGCCGGGCCGTCAGCCTCTTCGCGCCTCTCTACCTCGGCAACTACTGCGAGAACCGTTGCGCCTACTGCGGCTTTCAGGCGGGCTCGGCCCTGGAGCGGAAAAAGCTCTCTTTGGATGAGATCGAGAGGGAATGCGCCGCCCTGGCCGCAACAGGCATCCAGAGCTGTTTGCTCCTCACGGGCGAATCGCGCCTCCACACGCCGCCCGCCTACATGGCAGCCGCGATAGCGGTTGCGGCACGTCATTTCCCGACCGTCGACCTGGAGGTTTATCCCCTTTCGATCGAGGAATACCATGAATTGTACTGTGCCGGCGCCGACGGGGTGACCCTGTTCCAGGAAACCTACGACCGGAAACGGTACGACGAACTGCACCTGGCGGGACCGAAAAAGAATTATGACTACCGGGTCGGAGCGCCGGAAAGGATCGCCGAGGCAGGGATGCGCCGCATTTCCATGGGCGTCCTGCTGGGCCTTGCCGACTGGCGAAAGGACGTTCCGGAGCTTTTCCGCCACGTCCGCCGCCTCGAAAAACGTTATCCGGGGGTGGAGTACGGCTTTTCTTTTCCCCGCCTGAGACAAGTGGCGCACGACACAAGGTCTTACCCCGAGGTAAGCGACCGGGATATGGTGAAGGTCATCTGTGCGGCCCGGTTGCTCTTCCCGAGGACGGGGATCGCGTTGTCCACGCGGGAAACTGCGAAATTCAGGGACGCCATGACGGGGCTCGGCGTGACGAAGATCTCCGCGGGTTCCTCAACGCGGGTGGGGGGATACGCGGACCCGGAGAGCGACTATGAGGACGGCCAGTTCCGCGTCCACGATTCGCGAAGCCTCGCCGAGATCCGCGCTATGCTGGAGCGCAAAGGCTACGACGCGGTGACGACGGACTGGCGCAACATCGTCAATCAGTAGCGGCGCCAAAGCCCACGGTCTTCCTATATCCCCGATCCGTGCTCGAACATGACCGGAAGCGGCTTATGCTGGACGATCTTCGAGTTGGGCGGCACGCTCTCGGTAAGCCACACGTTCCCGCCTATCTGAGAACCTTTTCCTATGGTGATCCTGCCGAGGATGGTCGCTCCTGAGTAAATGACCACGTCGTCCTCAACAATAGGGTGCCTCGGGATGTCTTTCCTGAGGTTGCCCGCTCCGTCCACCTCGAAGCTTCTGGCGCCCAGGGTGACTCCCTGGTAGAGGCGCACATTATTGCCGATGATGCTCGTTTCACCGATGACCGTCCCCGTGCCATGGTCGATGAAGAACCTTTCGCCTATGGAGGCGCCGGGATTGATGTCGATTCCGGTGGCCGAATGGGCCATTTCCGATATGATGCGGGGTATGAGGGGTACCCGGAGCTTATAGAGTTCATGCGCTATTCTGTGGTTCGTGATCGCGGCAAGGCTCGGATAGCAAAAAATCACCTCTCCCGTGCTTGTCGCCGCCGGATCTCCCGAGTAGGCCGCTTGCGCATCCAGGGAGAGCATATGCCTGATATGCGGCAGCGTCGAGATGAATTGCCCCGTCATCTCCCGATACTCTTCCTCATGGCCGAGGCACGCCGCCCGATCCTCTTCCCTGCAGGAAAAACAGTAGCCCAGCCTGATCTGTTCGGAAAGGAGACGGGCCGCCTCGTCGAGGGCCGAGCCGATGTAGTACTTCACGGTCTCGGGCTTTACCTCCGTGTTCATGAAAAAACCGGGGAAAAGGGCCGACTTGAGAAGATCGACGATCCTCGCGAGGGCCGCTGCCGAAGGCATGGGAACATCGTGAAAGTTTATGCCGTGGTACACGGGAAGATAAGAACTCTTGTCGGAGAGCGAATCGACGACGTGCGATAGATCAAATAAGCCGGATTTGCTCTTTTTTATAATATTCAGCATGTCTAGAGAAATAGTAGTCTTACAGGCTCCTTTTGTCAAGATGTAGTTATTGTCTACTATTCCTAACAAGAGGCGTTCTCATTTGCCGGAAATTTTTGCGCCGAAGAGGAAAAAGAATACTCATCTTCTATCCTTTGCGCAGAATTATATTGACAGAAGCGGTCAAGAATTTTATCATATAGTCTAGTATTCCGATAGTGTTTGACGTATAACTGTTTTGCAGTGAAATGGGGAGGATGACGGAATGAAGGAAAGATTATCGGCGCAGACGATACTCACCCACGCGGGCGCGTGCCGGGACCGCAATGTGGGGGCTGTCTCGATGCCCGTCTATCAGACCGCCGCCTTCCGACACCCGGGCCTGGGAAAGAGCACGGGCTACGACTATGCGAGGAGTGGCAATCCGAACCGGACGGTCCTGGAAGAGACGATGGCTGTTCTCGACGGCGGGGCCCGGGGTTTGGCGTTCAGCTCCGGAATGGCGGCCCTCGATTGTCTCCTGAGACTCTTTAAGCCCGGTGATGCGCTCGTGGTGAGCGAAGACCTCTACGGCGGGACCTTCCGTCTTCTCGAAAAGGTCTATCGCGATATCGGGATTGACGTCATTTTTGTGGACACTTCCCATCTGGGGGCCGTGAAAAAGGCGCTCGAAAGGAAGCCCAAGGCGGTGCTGCTGGAGAGCCCCACGAACCCGCTCCTGAAGATCGCCGATATACGGTCGATCAGCGCGGCGGCCCGGGAAAGAGGCGCCCTCGCCATCGTGGACAATACCTTTCTCACACCCTGGTTCCAGAAGCCCCTGGCCCTAGGGGCGGACGCGACGGTGTACAGCGCCACGAAATACCTGTCCGGGCACAATGACGTGCTCGCCGGCGTTATCGTAACGAAAACAAAGGAATTGGGCGAGAAACTCTGCTTTTACCAGAATTCTATCGGCGCGGTGCTCGCCCCGTGGGACTGCTGGCTCGTGCTCCGCGGCTTGAAAACCCTCTCGTTGCGGCTCGAACGGCAGGAACAGAACGCCAAGGCGATCGCCGAGTGGCTCACCCGGCAGCCACGCGTCGTCAAAGTGCTCTATCCCGGTCTTGCAGCCCATACCGGTCACGAGCTTCTAAAAAGGCAGTCTACGGGCTTCGGGGCTATCATCTCCTTCGAGGTTGACGACCCCGCTTTGGTTCCGCGGATTCTTTCCTCGGTGGAGGTTTTTCTGTTCGCCGAGAGCCTCGGGGGCGTCGAATCGCTCATCACGTTCCCGGCAGCCCAGACCCACGCCGATATGGACGAGGGGGTCCGATGTAGGCTCGGCATAAACGACCGCCTCCTTCGCCTATCTGTTGGCATCGAGGCGGCGGAAGACCTCATCGGCGATCTGGCTTCGGCCCTGGGCGCCTAAAGAAGGCAAGGCTCGTTGGAAGGAGAAAGAGGAAGGATGGATTACCGAACAAAGATTCTTCACACGGGAAAGGACAGAGACCCCTATACCGGGGCATCGAGCGTTCCCGTGTATCAGACGTCGACCTTCGCTCAGGACGACCCGCTCGTCTTTGGAGAGTATGATTACGCAAGGAGCGGGAACCCCACCCGCGACGCTCTGGAGCATGCCATAGCGGTTATTGAAGGCGGCAGCCGCGGCCTTGCCTTTTCTTCCGGCATGGCAGCCATTTCCTCGGTCCTGCTTCTCTTGAGCGCGGGAGACCATATTGTGGTGAGCGAGGACGTCTATGGGGGGACCTACCGCATCCTGACGCAGCTCTTCAGCCGATGGGGCCTCCGGCACACCTTCGCGGACATCTCGACTTCCGAAAAAGCATGGGCGGTCATCGAGCCGGAGACGAAGGCAATCTTCGCCGAAACGCCGTCCAACCCGACCCTGAAGATCACCGATCTCGCGGGTATCGTCGAGGTGGGCAAAGAGCGGTCCATTCTCACTATTATCGACAACACCTTCATGAGCCCTTTCCTGCAGCGGCCTTTAGAGTTGGGCTTCGACATCGTCATTCACAGCGCGACCAAGTTTCTCGGAGGGCACAGCGACCTGATCGCGGGTGCCGTGGCGACCGCGGATGAAGAAAGAGGGAACAGACTGAAGGCGATCCAGAACTCCTTCGGGGCCATTCTGGGTCCCCAGGACTCGTGGCTCCTGATGCGGGGGATAAAGACCCTGGCCGCCAGAATGGAGATCCAGCAGCGCAGCGCGATACGCATCGCCTCCTGGCTGTCAGGCCATCCGTTGATCGGGAAGGCGTACTATCCCGGGCTTCCGGATCATCCCGGAAGAGAGGTCCACGAACGACAGGCGTCGGGACCGGGGGCGGTCGTCTCTTTCGAGCTGCCCACCACGGAGATGGCGCACGCCTTCATGAGGTCCGTAACGCTCCCGCTTCTTGCGGTCAGCCTTGGCGGCGTGGAGTCCATCCTCTCCTATCCGGCGACCATGTCGCACGCCTCCATCCCGAGGAAAGAGCGGATCGCCAGGGGAATCACCGACAAGCTCGTAAGACTTTCCGTGGGCTTGGAGGCGACGGACGACCTCATTGCCGACTTTGACCAGGCCCTGGAAAAGGCGAAGCAGACGTGAGAACGCGCGTCATAAAACTGTAGTAATCCTACTTGTCTGGTAGTATAATATAAACGGTCCTCGGGCCGAAAATAAGGAGGAAGAGACCATGGGTAGATACGAGGACAACAGCCAATCGATAGGGGGCACGCCGCTCATCAAGCTGAACCGCGTGGCGGGTCCGGAAGCGACTATCCTGGCGAAGACCGAAGGCAGGAACCCCGCATATTCGGTGAAAGACCGGATCGGCGCCGCCATGATCTGGGACGCGGAGAAGTCGGGCAGGCTCAAGCCGGGCATGGAGATCATCGAGCCGACCTCCGGCAACACCGGCATCTCCCTGGCTTTCGTGGCCGCAGCCCGCGGCTACAAACTGCTTCTCACCATGCCGGAAACGATGAGTCTGGAACGCAGGAAGGTGCTGAAGATATTCGGGGCGGGCCTCATCCTCACCGAGGGTCCCAAAGGCATGAAAGGGGCCATCGCCAAAGCGACCGAGATGGTGCAAAGCGATCCTTCCCGCTATTTCCTGCCCCAGCAATTTGAGAACCCCGCCAACCCGGCTGTTCATGAGGCGACCACGGGTGTGGAGATATGGAACGATACGGACGGGAAAATGGATATTCTCGTCTCCGGCGTCGGCACCGGGGGAACAATCACCGGCGTAAGCCGCTACTTCAAGGTGAAGAGAGGGAAGAAGATCGTCTCCGTTGCGGTCGAGCCCGCCGAATCGCCGATACTTACCCAGGCCCGAAAAGGCGAAGAGCTGAAGTCCGGCCCCCACAAGATCCAGGGAATAGGCGCGGGTTTTGTGCCGAAGGTGCTGCAGCTCGACCTGGTGGACCGGGTAGAGACGGTTTCGAGCGACGAAGCCATAGACACGGCTCGGCGTCTCGCCCGTGAAGAGGGGATCATTTGCGGCATATCGAGCGGCGCAGCCGCCGTTGCGGCGCTCCGGATCGCGAAAGAGCCGGAAAACAAGGGCAAGACAATCGTGGTCATCCTCCCCGATGCCGGCGAGCGCTACCTCTCGGCCCCCCTCTTCCAGAATCTCTTTCCCGGCCTGGAGAATGCCAAAGCGTCCGATGAGCCGATATAATCAGCAACCCATCAAGATTGGAAGGGGGACACACCTCCAAAAGCGGAGGAATGTCCCCCCGGTTACTACCGAGAGGAGTGTTCCGTATGAAAGTATCGACCAAAGGCAGGTATGGACTTCGCGCCATGATGGACCTGGCATCCCACCAAAAGGACGACGTGCCCGTATTTCTTGCCGATATTGCCCACAGGCAGGGCATCTCAGAGAAGTATCTGGAGCACATATTTGCCGCCCTGCGGACGGCCGGGCTGGTGCGCACGGTGAGAGGCAGAAAAGGAGGCTTCCTGCTGACGAAATCGCCTTCCGAGATCACGGCCGACGCCATCCTGGCTGTTCTCGAAGGACCCTGCATTTTGGTGGACTGCGTTTCGAAACCCGTAGCCTGCGACAAATCGGAAAACTGCGCTACCAGGGACGTCTGGAGCCTTCTCGGTCACAAGATCGACGAGTTCCTGTCCGACTTTACCCTCGAAAAGCTCGTTGTCATGCAGGAGGCCAAATCGGACAAGGGAACGGATATGTACTACATCTGACCGGAATTTGATTCCACAGAAGGAGGAAGCAGAACTCATGGCAAAGAGAAGACCTGAGACGGTCGCCGTCCACGCGGGACAGGAAACGCCCGACCCGGCAACGGGGGCGCGGGCAGTTCCCCTCTACCAAACAACTTCTTACGTATTCAAGGATACGGCCCATGCCGCCAATCTTTTCGCCCTGGCAGAGCTGGGCAACATCTATACCCGCATCATGAACCCCACAACGGACATCTTCGAGCGGCGCATAGCCGCACTCGAAGGAGGAACGGGCGCGTTGGCCGTCGCTTCCGGCCAAGCGGCCGAAACGCTTGCCCTGCTCGCCATAACGCAGGTGGGCGACGAGATCGTGGCGGCAAACAACCTCTATGGCGGCACTTACGAGCTGCTCCACTACACCTTTCCCAAGCTCGGCCGCACCGTGAAGTTCGTCGATTCCGGAAAGCCGGAGGAGTTCAAGAAAGCGATCACCGACAAAACGCGCGCGGTCTACGCCGAGACCATCGGCAACCCGAAGCTCGACGTGCCCGACTTCGAGGTCCTCGCGAAAATCGCCCATGATGCGGGTGTTCCCCTCGTGGTCGATAACACCGTCGGCATCGGTCTTGTCAGACCCCTCGATTTCGGCGCCGACATCCTGACGACCTCGGCGACAAAGTACATAGGCGGCCACGGCACGTCCATCGGCGGCATCATTGTCGACGGCGGCAAGTTCAACTGGGGCAACGGCAAGTTTCCCGAGTTTACCGAGCCCGACCCGACCTACCACGGCCTCAAGTTCTGGGAGGTTTTCGCCAACTTCGGCGACATGGGGAACGTGGCCTTCATCTTTAAAGTGCGCGTCCAGCTTCTCCGCGACATCGGCGCGGCCATGAGCCCTTTCAACGCATGGCTCTTCCTCCAGGGGTTGGAGACGCTCTTTCTCCGTCAGAAGAAACACTCCGAAAACGCCCTTGAAGTCGCCAAGTTCCTGAAAGGCCATCCGCTCGTCTCCTGGGTCGTCTATCCGGGACTTGCGGACAACCCGAACTACCCCGTGGCGAGCAAATACCTCAGGAACGGTTTCGGCGGCCTCGTGGGCTTCGGCATCAAGGGCGGCCTGGAGGCAGGGAAAAAGTTCATCGAATCTGTGGACCTTTTCTCCCATCTTGCCAACATCGGCGACACAAAAAGCCTCGTTATTCATCCCGCGTCTACCACGCATCAACAGTTGACGAGGGCGGAACAGGAAGAGACGGGCGTGACGGAGGATTACATCCGCCTTTCCATCGGCATAGAAGACGTGGAAGACATTAAGGAAGACATCGACCAGGCCCTCAGGAAAGCGGCGGGGTAAGGACGAAAGAAGCAAAAGGCATGAGGAAAACGGGGGGTAGCAGGGAAGGCTTGGGCATCGTCGAGACGCACTACTATACGTTTGCCCGGGAGGAGGCTTTCGTTACCGTTGGGGGCAAAAGCCTCTCTCCCGCGACCCTTGCCTATGAAACCTACGGCAGCCTCAATGCCGACAAATCGAACGCGGTCCTCGTGCTCCACGCCCTCACGGGCGACGCCCATGCAGCCGGTTTTCACGAAGGAGAGAGGAGCCCCGGCTGGTGGGACAACATGATCGGGCCGGGCAAGGCTTTTGACACGAACCGGTACTTCGTCATCTGTTCCAACGTGATCGGCGGCTGCAGGGGATCGACGGGGCCCGCTTCCATCAACCCGGAGACGAACGCGCCCTACGGTCTCGATTTTCCCCTGGTCACCATACGAGACATGGTCAACGCGCAATGCCGGCTCGTTGAATACCTCGGCATCGACCGGCTCCTCTCGGTGGTAGGAGGCTCCATGGGGGGCATGCAGGCCCTTCAATGGGTCGTCTCCTATCCGGAGAAAGTCCGTTCGGTCATACCCATTGCCACGACGGCAACCCACTCGCCCCAGCAGATCGCCTTCAATGAAGTGGGGAGACAGGCCATCATGGCCGATCCGAACTGGAACGAGGGCAATTACTATGGCGGCACGCTGCCTGCGAAGGGCTTGAGCGTGGCGAGGATGCTGGGGCACATCACCTACATGAGCGACGTGTCGATGAACGAAAAGTTCGGCAGGCGCTGCAAGAACGGCCTTTCCCATTTTTCCTTCGATCCGAACTTTGAGGTGGAAGGATATCTCCAGTATCGGGGCGAGAACTTCATCAAGCGGTTCGACCCAAACTCCTATCTCTACATCACGAAGGCCATAGACTACTTTGACCTTGCTAACGGCAAGGGGCTCGCTGAGGCATTGAAGGGCATCAAGGCGAGATTTCTCGTCATCGCCTTCAAGTCCGACTGGCTCTACCCGGCGTATCAGTCGCAGGAGATCGCCCGCGCCTGTAAGCGGGCATGGGTTGAGGCGACCTACGCGGAGTTGAACTCCACCTGGGGGCATGACGCGTTTCTTATCGAAGTCGAAGAGCAATCCTACCTGATCACCCATTTCCTCAAGAAAGCGATGTCGTCATAAAAGTATGAATGCCAATTCCCCGAAATTGAGACTCGATCAGAAAGCAATTGTGGAGCTGGTCACGCCGGGCGCTTCCGTTCTCGACCTCGGCTGTGGCGCCGGCGACCTCCTCGCGACCCTCATCGAAAAGAAACAGGTGAGAGGGCAGGGCATCGAAATCGACGACGAGGCAATACTCCAGTGCGTTTCAAAGGGGCTCAACGTTTTCCATGACGACATCGACCGGGGCCTGCCGGAATACGGGGACGACTCTTTCGACTTCGTCATCCTCGATCAGACGTTCCAGCAGGTGAAAAAGCCGGATACAGTTCTGAGGGAATCCTTGCGGGTGGCCCGCAAGGTGATTGTCGGTTTTCCCAATTTCGCCACCCTCGCCACGCGATTTCAATTGGGCATCCGCGGACACGTCCCCGTGACGCCGTCTCTCCCCTACGAATGGCATGACACGCCCAATCTCCACTTTCTGAGCATTCTCGATTTCGTCAGCTATTGCAGGAAACGGGGGATAGGGATAGAGAAAGCCTTCTATTTCAGCAATAAGAGAAGGATAAGAACGCTCCCCAACCTGCTCGCCCACGTAGGCATCTTCCTCGTGGCCAAGAGCTGATTCTTCCCGCGGCGCTCGATGTTAATAGATGCCTTCTTCTTGTTTTCACCTGGTCACTTGTGTTACCATTAATCGGTTTAAGGCAACGCGACGATTCTAAATTCTTGACTATTGCTGCAACATGGAAGGATTCCAATGATCGAAACAGAACTTGCGGATTACAACCGGTCGGGCTCATCCAAGTTGATTACGGCGGATGAGGCGGCAGCACTCATCGAAGACGGCATCACTCTGTGCTCTCCTATCATAGGCCTTACCGGATGGTCGGAGGAAGTGGCGCGGGCCATCGCCAAACGGTACGTCGAAACGGGACATCCGAAAGGCCTCACCCTCGTCTGCGGCTCGGCTATGGGGAACCACAAAGACAAAGGTCCTCATGTCCTTGGCATAGAAGGACTGGTAACAAGGTTCATCGGCGCCCATACGCACGGCTCGCCCAACATCGGCGCCCTGATCCAGGACAACAAGATGCTCGCTTACTGCTTTCCCCAGGGCGTGGTGGTCCAGCTTTACCGCGAGATATCCGCGAAACGGGCAGGCATGTTCTCGAAAGTCGGGCTCGGAACCTTCGTCGACCCCCGCGTCGAAGGCGGGAAAATGAACGAACTGACGCGCACGACTGCGCCTGACCTGAACGAAGTCGTAAACTTCAACGGCGAAGAGTATATCTGGTATAAGCCCTTTCCGATCCACGTCGGTCTTATTCGGGGCACAACTGCCGACGAGAAAGGGAATCTGAGCATGGAAAAAGAGGGCGCCGCCCTCGAAGCGCTCCAGGTCGCCCAGGCAGCCAAGAATTCGGGCGGCATCGTCATAGCGCAGGTCGAGTACCTGGCGAAAGCCGGAACCCTCCATCCGAAATCGGTGGTGGTGCCGAGCGTCATGGTCGATTACATCGTAGTTTCTCGTAATCCTCAGGAATTCCATATGCAGAGCGAAGGCGTCTATTACCAGCCGTCCTTCAGCGGCGATGTCAAGCTCCCCCTGGGCGCCCTGCCCGAGCTGCCCCTCGACGAGCGGCTCATCACGCTCCGCCGCGCGGCCATGGAACTGCCGGTGAATTCGGTCGTAAACCTCGGCATCGGCATGCCTGACCGGCTTGCGACGGTCGCCGCCCATGAAGGCGTTTCCGATCTTATGACGCTGACAACCGAGGTCGGCGGCGTCGGCGGCGTGCCCGCGGGCTGGCCGAATTTCGGAATGAGCTACAACGCGGAATGCTTCATCAACCACCCGAGCATGTTTGACTGGTACGACGGAGGCGGCATTGACGTGGCCTTCCTCGGCCTCGGAGAGGTCGACAAGTTCGGCAACGTCAACGTAAGTAAATTCAACAACCGGCCTATCGGCTGCGGAGGCTTCGTCAACATCACGACCGCCTCGAAAGAAGTGATTTATTGCGGAAGCTTTACCCTTAACGGACTGAAGGTAACGGCCAAGGACGGAAAACTCGTCATCCTTCAGGAAGGCAGGAACAAGAAGTTCCTCGACCACGTGGAGCAGATCACCTTCAGCGGCAAGTATGCGGCCAAGGAGAACAAGCGGGTGCTCTACTGCACGGAGCGGGCGGTGTTCAAGCTTATCAACGGGAAAATGACGCTCATTGAGATCGCGCCGGGCGCCGATCTGGAGAGAGACATTTTGGGCCAAATGGAGTTCCGCCCCGAGATTTCGCCGGATCTCAAGAACATGCCCGAGGAGATCTTCTATCCCAAATGGGGCAAGCTGAAAGCGTATATCGAGGCCAAAGCCAATAACAACGGCAAGGGATAAAGGCCGCCTCCAGACCACGTGTCCTGAACAGAAAAGTCAGGAAACAATATTCATAAAACGTCAGGGAACTTTCAAAGGCCCTTTTCCGGCTGTTTCAGCGGGAAAGGGCCTTTTGCTTTGGCCGCTTGTTAATGATGGCTCGTGCTTGCCTGCCCGGACGAGGAACCGCCGCCTCCTCCGCCATGGCCGCCGGCCGCCGCCAGTGCGCCGATTGCCACGGCCAGACCTGCGCCCAGGGCTATTGTCCCGGCCCCAATCCCTGCCGCGGCGCCCGCTCCGGCCGCTGCTCCGGCTTGGGCCGCTCCCGCTGCGCCAACGCCGCTGTCTCCGGCCGCGCCCGGATTTCCTTTGACGTCCGGGACTCCCGCCGCACCGCTTCCGCCGCTGTCGGCCGGCGCTCCGACGCCCTGCGCACATAGCTCTAGGGGAACAGCTAACCCGAGGACCAAAACGAGAAAACAGCGGGCGATGGTTCTTCTCATGTTGCCTCCATCTGCTTGTCGTTGGTGGGACCGCTTCTGCTTTCGCAGCCAGCAAAAGTAGTCTTGCATGGGCCGTTTTCGCTTGTCAAGCGCTTTATCGTCCGCCATCCCGCAATGCAGCGTTTATTTTCCCGTGAAGGCGGGCGGACGTTTTTCGAGAAAGTGCGCAACCCCTTCCTTGAAATCCGCCGATTCCAGGCTGAGGACCAATTCCCTGTCTGCCGCGAGGACCGCTTCGGAAAGGGTTTGGAACTGTGCATCCCAGATCTGTTTCTTCATGACCCTGAGCGACCGCGGAGAAGCAGCCTTTGCCAGCTCGCCGGCGTACGCGAGGACGCCTTCCATGAAAGCGTTTTCAGGAAAGAGCCGGTTTACAAGACCGAGACGCAGCGCCTCGTCGCTGTCGATGGTGCGCGCCGAAAAAAGAAGATCCAAAGCGTTCGGCAGGCCCACGATGCGGGGAAGGAGCCAACTGATGCCGTGTTCCGCAATGAGGCCCCGGCGGGCAAAGGCAGTCGAGAAACGGGCCTTCTCCGAGGCAAAGCGCAAATCGCAGTAGAGGGCAAGGATCAATCCAAGCCCCGCTGCCGGGCCATTGATTGCGGCAATAATCGGCTTGGGGATCGAAGGAAGGTAAGAGTATCGCTTTCTGAAATCCGACCGTGCGCCGTAGGGGTTCTTGTCGCTCCGCTGTTCTTCCGTCTTTGTGCCCATCATCAAGGTAACGGCTTCTTCCGGGTCTCCCGCTTCGGCCGCGGCTGAGGCGCCCAGACGCGAGACATCCGAAAGCTCCGCCATATCGGCCCCTGCGCAGAAGCCCCTTCCTGCCCCTGTCACGACAATTGCACGGACGCCGTCATCAACGGCCGCCGCGTAGATCGCGTCCCTGAACTCCTCCGCCATGACCGGCGTCCAGGCATTCAACCTGTCCGGTCTGTTGAGCGTGATCTTTGCCACACGATTGGCAACGTCACAAATGATCTGTTCGAACGACATCGTTTCCCTCCGGCAATTTATCTGAGTGCATCTGCTTGCTTTTTCGGCTTTTCAAGAACGCTTCCAGCAGCCTTTTGGTCTCCGCGGAGCCGACAGCCATCGGGGCAATGGCGGACTCCAGGGCCAAACCTTCCGCGAAGCCCCGGCCGGCAGTGTTGAGAAAGAGCTCCAACTCCAGCCGCATTGCGACAGGACTCAGGGAAGCAAGGTCGTGGGCCAGCTCTTTCACCTTTGCCATCAGTTGGTCCGGCTCGACCGCCTTGTGGACGAGGCCGATCGCGCTTGCCTCCTCCCCATTCAACAGCGCTCTCGAGAAGAACAGTTCCGATGCTTTCGCGCAGCCCACGGCTCTCACGAGACGCGCCGTCCCTCCCATGGCCGTGACGATGCCGAGGTTCAATTCGGGAAAGCCGAGCCTGGCTTTGGTTGAGGCGACGCGAAAGGCGCACGAGAGGGCAAGCTCGAGGCCGCCCCCCACGCTGAAGCCGTTGATCGCGGCTATGGACGGTTTCCCCAGCCGCTCAATTTTCGTAAAGACCGACTGCTGAAAGCGCGATGCGGCCCACCCCCCCTGAAGGTTGAGGGCAAGAAGCTCGTTGATGTCTGCTCCTGAGACGAAGGTACCGCCGGCGCCCATGATCACTGCCGCCTTCACGCCGGCGTCGGCCGCTATCAGGTCAAGCGTTTTATCGAGGGCGCGAAAGACACTCAGGTTCAGAGGATTCCTGGCCTCGGGACGATTGATCGTAATGAAGCCTATGCCGTCTTCCTTTGCGTAGAGCAGCACTTCGTCTGCCATAACTCCCCGTCCGCTGCACCTTTGCAATTGCTACGCCTGCTCAAACAATCGGCGGGGGTTCTCCACGAGAATGGCGTTGATCTGCTCGTCCGCAATGCCGGCAGCTTTCATCTTGGGAACCAGCCGCCGGTGCACGTAAAGCGGGTTCCAGTCGGCCCAGTTGGCGGGAGGGGTCATCGGCCGGCCAAGCCAGAAGAGAATGCAGTCGTGAGAAAGCATGATCCTGTCGCCGTACCCCTGTTTCACGAGAGTTATGATGTTCTCTTCCCCTTTTGGGGACATGAGGGGATTGGTTCTGTCAAAGGCGATTGAGAAGTCGGGTTTTTTTAACTGCGACAAGGGGTATGCCAGTTCTTCCGAATTGTTCTGGTGGCCGATCATGACTCCCTTTGGGTTCGCGCCGTATTTGAGGAAGAGGTCCTGCTGGGCCGGGCCAACGGAAGCGGCGTCGGTATGCGTGATAATGGGTACGCCCGTCTCCTTTGCCGCACGCGCCGCCGCTTTGATGAGGGTTTCTTCATATTCCGTTATCACGGGGTCGCTTGTCGCCACTTTGATGAGACCCGCCCTGACGCCGGACTTTCCGATGCCCACGGTAAGCTCCTGCATGAACAGCTCGTAGAAGTCCTGTTCGAGATTGCGGCCGCCCATGGTCGATTGCCATTTGTAGTAGCCCGGGGCCCCGCCGGATTCGGTGTATATCCCGGTAACCGCAATGATGTTGACGCCCGACTTTTCAGCAAGGCTTTTCAGGAGAACGGGGTTTCTGCCGCCCACGTCTGCCGGCGTTGCATCGACCACGGTCTTTATTCCCATCTCCCTGACGCCCTTCAAGACCCTGAGACAGAACGCTTCTGCCGCCTCGCGGTCATAGGGCGCAAGGCTGTCGTCCGCGTACCAGCCGGGAAAGGCAAAGGTGAAGTGCTCGTGCATGAGGGTCACGCCAAGCTGGTCTGAGGAAATGGGCCCGGCGACGGTCATGACGCTTCTTTTCATACATCCTCCCTTTGTTTTCTTGAGATTTCACAAAGCGGCGTGTTCCCCGCCGAAATAGGCTTTGATCACCTGCTTGTTTTCCCTCACTTCCTTGGGCGTGCCCTCGGCAATCTTCTGGCCGAAGCTGATGACGACGACGCGGTTGCAGAGGTCGAGTATCTGCATGTTGTGCTCGACGATGAGAATCGTAACTCCCTGTTCCTGCGTCTTCCTGAGCGCCTTCAACGTGAAATCAATCTCCTGGGGATTCATGCCGCCCAGAGGCTCGTCCAGGAGGAGCAGCTTCGGGCGTGTCGCCAATGCCCTGGCCACCCCCAGCAGCTTCTGATAACCGTGGGGCAAATTCTTCGCCAATTCGTCTTTCACGCCTTCCAGTCCCACGAGGCGCAGCACTTTGAGAGATTCCTCGCTGATATACGCCTTGTTGCGTCGGTGCGAGCGCGTGTTGAAGTAGATGCCGAGCAGGCTTGACTTTGGGTGTAGGTGGAAAGAGGCGGTAATATTTTTCAGGACGGTGAAGTCTCCGAAGAGCGGGTTGAGCTGAAAGGTGCGGCCTACGCCTAAGGCCGCCACCTGATGAGGTTGCATCCCGGTAATCTCTTTTCCTTGGAAAAGCACCTGCCCGCTCGTCGGCGGGAATACCCCGGTGATTAAATTGAAGAGCGTCGATTTGCCCGCGCCGTTTGGTCCGATGAGGCCGACAACCTCTCCTTCGTTGACGAATATGTCGAGGTGGGATACGGCAATCAGACCGCCGAATGCTTTCGTGAGTTGTTTGATCTCGAAGAACATGCCTGGTCCCCTTTATTCTCGTTCTCTCGGTCGCCGGACGGACGCGAGCAATCGAGGCAGGCCCACCAGTCCCTTGGGCATCAGATAGACCACGATGAGCAGGACCGCGACGGAGACATAGGGAGAATAGTATTTAAGGTCGCGCACCGCCTCGGGTATGAGGAAAAGGATAAAGGTTCCCACGATAGGCCCGGCAAAACTATCGATTCCCCCCACAAGCACATACATCACGAGCCACAGCGTCGCGAGGAAATTGAAGCTGGAAGAAGAAATCACCAAATTGTAATGGGCGTAGCCGGCCCCTGCCAGGCCCGCGAAGAAACAGCCGATCGCCACGGCAAAGATGCGGTAGAAGCCTTCGTTGATTCCCACGCTTGAAGCCACGAGATGCGATTGCGCGATGGCCTTCAGGTTGTCGCCTATTTGGGAAAACTCAAATCGGTAGAGGGCGAGGGCGCTTACGAAGGTGAGCCCGAGAAAGAAATAGTAGTAAGGCACTTTGGAGCCTATAAAGATCGGGTGGATGCCCATGAGCCCGCTATAGCCGCCGGTATATCTGCCGAAGGCGGCTATGAAATTGAGCACGCCGATGCCGAAGAAAAGGCTCCCCATACCGTAGTACAAGGCCCGGAGCCTGGCGAAGGGGTAGCCTATGATGATCCCGATTACCATGGCTCCTAGGGCGCCTCCAGGGATGGTGATCCATCCCGGCAAGCCCAGCCATTTCGAGGCCATGCCGGCGCAGTAGGCGCCGATGCCCATGAAAGCGCCGTGAGCCAGGGGAAATTGGCCGGATACGGTTATGGTCCGCAGGCTGATGCTGGCCAGCATATAAATGAAACAGAGAATGAGCACATGCATCATATAGGTGGAACGATAGAAGAGCGGCCACAGGGCCAGAACGGCCAACAGCACGCCGTAGGAGACGGCTTCGCCCCATTTTCTTGTCGTCGGCGCGGTTTGGGCTTGAACAGCTAAAGAAGTCTCATCGCTCATGGCATCAAATCCTTGATTGTCAGTGCCCGGGAGGCGGTTATCATCATGCTTTCCTCACGCCTCGTGACCAAAGAAGCCCTTCGGTCTCATCAGGAGCAGAACGACCACAACCGCTACCGCGGCGGCTTCGCTCGCGGCGCCGTTCGTGAAGAGCGGCAGCACGGCATTCAAAGCGCCCAGGAGGAGGCCCGCCAGGAAAATCCCCCCGATGCTGCCCACCCCGGCCAAAATGACGAGCATGAGGGCTTTTACCAGCATTTGATCGCCCATGAAGGGGCCGATGCCCATGAAAGCGCCCATCAGACAGCCCGCCAAAGCCGCGAGGCCGCAGCCCAGAGCGGAAGCCAGGGCCGATATGTGATGCACGTTGACGCCTTGCAGGGAAGCGCCGTCGATGTTTTGCGCGATTGCCTGCATCTGTTGGCCCCATTTCGTCTTGTTCACGAACAGGACGAAGGCGACCAGGAGGACAAGCCCGATGGCGAAGGTGATGATCCTCTCATAGCTCAGGGAGACAGGTCCGTACCTGAAAACTCCCTGAGCTATGGGCGGCAGGGCGAGGGTCTTTGCGCCTGCCATGATATTCACCGTGGTCTGAAAGAGCACCGTGAGGGCAACGCATATCATCACCGAGCGGTTGAAATCCCCCACAAAGGGACGGAAGCAAACCTTCTCGAGAAACACGCCTAAAAGCGCCACCAGGACCGTCGCCAGGATCAGGGAAGCCCACAGGGGGAATCCCAGGGCCGCTATGAGGATGAAGGCGACGTAGGCGCCGATCATGTAGATAGCGCCATGGGCCAGGTTGAGCAAGCCGAGCATATTGAACAGAAATGCGAAGCCCAGGGCCACCAGTATGTACATGGAGGACAATATCAAGATGTTGCTTATTGTCGATGCCGCTTGCGCCATAGTCATAGTTGCTCTCCCGTTTCGGGTATGGATTTGGGGCCGGCCGGGCGGCGCAAAGGCCTTTGATTTGCCCGCCCGGCCCCTTCGTCGGCTAAGGCAGGACAGTCATGCCCGAAAATCCGGCCGCAACTATCTTGCCGTTTTTCATGGTCTGGAAAGGCACCGGGTGAGCGACCACGTGATGCTTCAGTCCCGTCGTCGCGTCTCCGCAGAATACCCCCGGCCCGAAGAAAGTCTCCGCTTTTTCCATAGTTTCCCATTTCGCCTTGATCTTGTCCGGCTCGATGCTTTGAGCTGCCTCGATCACTTGCTTGAGGACCCACAGCGAGTTGGCGCTCTGGAGATAGATGGGAGTGCTTTCGCCGTACTTGGCGATCAGCCTCTTGCTTATGTCGTTCATCAGCTTCGGATTTGCCGGATCGTTAGGGGTGATGCTGTGCATGATGACATTCTCGGCCGCCTGCGGCCCGGCGATCTTCGCTACCACTGAGAAGGGGCAGATGACGCCCATAAAGTAAAGCTTTGTGTTGCCCAATTCCCTCAGGCTCTTTATTATGGCGCCCAAGTGGTTGGGAAGGCCCAGCCCCTGCCCGATAGCATCCGCATCTTTAATGGCGTTGAGCTTCGCCGCTATGGGGCTGAAATCCTGGGTTTCATTCGGAAAAAGAACGGGTTCCCCCGCCATCGACATGCCGACCGACTCCAATGCCTTGGCAAAAATCGGCTTCAAAAAGGGCGCCGAGCCGTCGTCCGCGGTGATGACGGCAACTTTCTTCACTTTTGGATAGTGCTGCTTCACATAGTTGACCCCGGCGATAAAGCTTGCAGCCGTCCCGTCATAGGCCTGAAACGTGTAGGGCGTTGTTTTGTCTATCTCGCCCGGCTGGCCGGTCGAGAAACTTACTATGTTGAGCACGTTGTTTGGCGTTGTTACAGGAGAAGATGCGGCCGAGAAGAAGCCCGCGGGTCCGAGGATCAGTTTCGCGCCTTTGTCAAAGACCAGCCTATTGGCCGCGGCCGTTACGCCGTCCAGCGTACTCTTCGCGTCCTCGATCACTACCTCCACCTGGTATTTCTGGCCTTTTACGGTGATGCCGCCCTTCTCGTTTATCATCTCGGCCGTCATGAGGGCTTCATGTGAGCCGGGTACGTCGTTGGGAGAAAAAAAGCCCGTAAGGCAGGCGATCATACCGATGGTCAGTTTCTTCGCCGGCGCCGCTTTCGCATCCGTTGTCCAGCCGCCGGCGAGCATGACGCCCACTGCCAGCACAAGCGAAATTGCCCAAATACTCCGTCTCAAAAGTCTCTTTTTGTTCATGAACTTACCCCCCTTGCTCCTCGTAGTTTTTGAAGCATCGCAGACTTGTGCGTCGCGCTGAAGCTCCCTTTGCCGCACAGCCCGACCCTGTCTTTCAGCCGGTCTGCCGTTTGCGCTTCTTCCACCCCGAATTGACCGTCGCCTGCCACTTTAGCACTCGCGCATTCCCAGATAGGAAAGGGCGTTCCTCGCTGCAATGCGACCCGAAGTGATGGCAAAAGCGGAAGATGCGCCCGTCGCCTCCTGGATGGGATAGCTGTCTCCCCACATTCCGCCTGCATCCATGCCGCCGGCATACAGGCCCGGTATGATACGCTCTTTCTTGTCTACCACCTCCATTCTGTGATTGATTTTGACGCCGCCGAGCGTGACCAGAAGGATCGTGCGCGCCTTGGCCGCATAGTACCTCGGTCCGCGCAAGGGCCTCAGGTATCTGATATCTTTGGCAAACAGATCGTCGCGGCCGTTGGCGCCGAATCTGTTGTACTCCTCCACGGTGGTCTTCAATGCGGCCGGCTCGATCCCCATTTTCGCGGCCAGTTCCTCTACGGAGTCCGCCGCGAAGGCCTCCGTCGTCCCTTTCCGGAGGGCGCTGCTCAATTCGTTTTCGAAACCGATGGGCTTTGTGCCCGGCATGTTCTTCCAGCCCACGTTGCGATGAATGCCGTGCTCCATGTAGTAGGCCACAATCGCGTCGTCGAACAGGCAATAGGTGAATCCTTCCTTATACCGTTCATTCACGTTGCCGACTAAGGTGTCGTAAAATGCGATGCCTTCGTCGCAAAACCGTTCCCCTCGGGGATCCACCCAGAGATCCGGCTGAAGGGCAACCATCTGCACCGGACCGTAGGTGCGAAACTCCGGCCCCATGGGTCCGAAACGGTAGGTTTCAAGGACTCCCATGCCTTCTTCTGCGGCGCCTGCTTCCCAGGCCATGCGTATCCCGTCTCCTACCTTGTCCACGTTCCCGACGGGCAGCACGTTGAGTCCGATATCGAACCCGGAATATTTCTTGATCCATCCTTTGTTGTTCGCGTAGCCGCCGGTTGCGATGATTGTCGCCGGCGCCGAGACGATTGTCTCGGCGCCGTCCTCTTCCGCAACGACGCCCGCAATCCGATCTCTTTCCTTCACGATCCTCGTCGCCGGCGTTCCGAGCCTGATCTCCACCCCCTTTTCCTTTGCCTTCAACGCCAGGGCCTTGACGACTGCAGCGCCTCTTCCTTTGACAATATGGTAGGTGCGGGGGCCGTTGGGCATGTTCGTGGCCGCATCGAGGAACTCGACGCCGAGGTTTTGGAGCCAGGCGATTGTCGCGGCCGATTCGTCCACAAAAGAGCGCACTAATCGTGCATCGGCGCGCCAATGACTGTACTCCATCATTCGCCTGAATGCTTCATCCCTGCTGTAGGTGATGTACCTTTCGCGCTGCATGGCGCTTTCGACGGCGAAGGTGCCCTCAAAAAAGTTCGAAGTGCCCCCCGGAGAACGCTGCTTTTCAAAAACAATTACTTTCGCGCCGGCCTCGGCTGCTGTTGCGGCGGCAGCGAGGCCGCAGCCTCCCGCGCCGATAACAATGATGTCCGCCTGCCTGTGACCGCTGCCCGCGCCGCGTTCCATTCTTACCCCCCGACGTGTTCCTTGTTCTGTTCTTCCTCGACGAGAACGCGCTTGAGAATCTTGCCGGCGCTGCTCTTCGGCAATTCTTCCTTGAACTGGATAAATCGGGGGCGTTTATAGGCCGCCATGTTGTCCTTGCACCATTCCAGTATCTCCGCCTCGGTAATCTTGCCCACGTATTCATCTTTCAGGATGACAAACGCCTTCGGGCTTTCACCCCGATAGGCGTCTTCGACGCCGATCACCGCCACTTCCCGGACCGCTTTGTGCCGGTAAAGCAAATCTTCGACCTCGGCCGGAAATACGCTGAACCCTGAGCACTTGATCAATTCCCTCGTTCTTCCCAGGAACTTTATGTAGCCGATCTCATCCATGAGTCCCGTATCTCCGGTGTAGAGCCAGCCATTCCTCAGCATTTGAGCCGTTTCCTCCGGTTTGTTCCAATAGCCGGTCATCATGGCTTCGGCTTTAATGGCTATTTCTCCCCCTTCGTTCGGTCCCATCTCTTTTCCCGTCTCACGGTCGACGATCTTCATTTCGACGCCGATCTGGGGAATGCCGACAAATCCCGAGCGGTGACGGTAGAGGGGTGTGCAGGCCCCTCCCTGAGACGCGGTTTCCGACATGCCATACCCTTCCACGATCGCTGCATCGGGCGCCAGTTCTTTCAGTCTTTTCTGAAGCTCCGCGGAGATGGCGGCCCCTCCGGTCACCAGGCAACGGAAGTTGGTGAAATCATAGTCGGCCAGGTTGCGGAGGTTGAGCATGGCGATCATCATGGTTGTGGCGCCGACCCAATGGGTGCAGCGGTAGCGCGTAATGGCCTGAGCTGTAACCTCAGGGACGAACCGCGAAAGAATGACGACCTTAGCGCCGGACACCAGGGCGTCGCATAGTTGGGTCACCTGTCCCATCACGTGGAAGAAAGGCGTGACGCCAAGGAAGACGTCGTCTTCACGATGGTGGTACCATAACGCTGCCCCGAGGGCCGCGCTCGCCAGGGCGTGATGGCTTATCATGGCCCCTTTCGGGGTGCCTGTCGTGCCGCCCGTGTATTGGAGGAGGGCCAACTCGCCTTTTAGATCGGACACGTTGCAGACCGGCTTATCCTGAGATTTCTCCATCAATTGGAGAAAGTCGATCGTATCGGGGAAGAGGTGCTTCTCTTTCGCTTCCTCCGGCAACGGCAAAGTCGGCTCGGCCGGCAGGAAATCCTCGAGGGATGTGAGGATCGCGTGTTTCAACCCGGTGCGCGCCCGCACTTTCTCTACTTCGCCGTAAAGGGAATCCAGTCCGATGAGAATCCCGGCGCCCGCATCGTTCAGCTCGTGCTCGAGCTCGGGCGCTTTGAACATGGGGTTGACGGGAACCGTCACGCCGCCGGCCCTTTGTGCCGCAAAGTAGGCGATGGCGAACTGCGGGCAGTTCTCCATGTGGACAGCCACGCGATCTCCCTTTTTCAGGCCCAGGTCGAGGAGACCCCAAGCCGCTCTGTCGATTTGCCTATTGAACTCGCTGTAGCTGATGTCTCGCCCGTAGAAGGAGAGGGCGATGCGATTGGGCGTAAGTTCGGCCCATTCCCTGACATACTCCGAAGTGGGTCTGTCCGCGTCAAAGGTCTTCGGGGCCCATACCGGCCACGCCTTAAGCCATCGATGTTCCATGTCTTCCCCCTTTCTGTTTGTGTGCCTTTCCGTTGGTACGCAACCAGCAAGGCCGCAAAGACCGCTCGCGGCCGTTTTCGACCCCGTGTCATGCTGCTTCAGCCGGCGCTCATTTCGCCCCACTCCCTCGCCGTTACCCGCCCGGAAAGCGCGAACGTTGGCGACTGAACGATCAGTCTATACGCAAGCACGGCGAAACGTTTTATCATGCGCCAACGCCTTTGAGAATTATGTCCCGAAAAGTCCTCACAAAGAGCCGCATGTTCAAGTCGTCGCCGTCTACAAACCACTCCACCAGCATGCCCGCATGACTTGCGGCGATGACGTGCGCATACAGAGCCGAATCCAGATCGCTCTTCACCGAGCCGTCCCGCTTCCCCTCTTCCAGCATGTTTTCGAGAACCTGGCGGTACCGCCCGTAGACGGCTTTCACCGCTTTTTCCGCCGCCGAGCTGGTCCCGACGATTTCATTCATGAGGGTATTGAAGACGATCGCCAGATCCCTCTCATCCCTGGCGAATTCCGTAGAAAATTTGTGAAAAGCCTTATATTTGCTGATGAAGTCGCCTTCGCGGCTGCTCACCGCGCTCGCCAGCCCGTCGACAAACGCTTTCTCCCACTTCTCGAAAATACTCACCAGGATGTCGTCTTTACTCTTGAAATACCAGTAGAGCGTCCCTCTGCCGATGCCGGCTGCCTCGGTGATCTCCTTCACTGAGGTGCCCCGGAAGCCGTTGGCGAGAAAGAGTTTTATGCTCTCCCGTATGATCCTTTCCTTTACGTCGGTGGTTTTTACTTCGCCCATTCCTGCTTCGCCCTTTCAATAGACTGAACGGTCCGTATAGCACACATTCAATACCTGTGGGAACGCTTTGTCAAGAAGAAATTTCTCTGAGAAAGTTCTCCCGGTTGGACCAGGGAGTGGTTGCGGACGGGCTAGTGAGTTCTCCGGCCGGGGATGGCGGAACCAGGCATCCATGAACGTTCGCCGGCCCCTAGCCCGCATCATGTTGCCGAACTGCCTGTCGTCGCCTGCGTTCATCCCGACAAACAGCGCAAATCTTCTTAGTCGGTAGAAGATATACCGGTCCAGTTCCTTGAACTGCCGCTTGATCTCTTCGCTGTTGGCGTCGTTCAGGAACGCGGCCGGCCAGCCGCGGGTGGAGAAATGAATCCGCTTTTTCCCTTCGCCGCGTCGAATCGTGTGAAATCCGATGAGCCCGTTCAGTTTTTCGATCAGCTCCGCCATGCGGGCCGCTCCATTCCCGCTTTCACAAGCCGTTGCCGTTCGGGGAGAAGAGCGGGTCAAAAGCTTGATTCGCCGCCGTATCTTGGCCAAGGTGGCGTCCCTGATCCTGAGCCCGGGAGTTCCGCTCGTTCTCAGAAAATAGTGATAGGCGCCGAAATCGAAGCCGCCGGCATCTCCCTGCGACGGGTCGAGTCGGGAGACAGTCGCTTTGACCCTGTTTATCCGCTGGCCGAGGTACGTCGAAACGAATGAGGCCGTCCTGTCGGCGGCTTCCTGCGCCCCGGCTTCGTCGTTGAAGAAGAGGGCCAGATCGTCGCCGAAGCGCGTGAACGGTATGTTCTCTCCCTTGATGAAGTGGTCGAGTTGGCTCAGATAGACGTTCGTGAACAGGGGAGTAAGATTCGTCCCCATGCCGATGCCCACGCCGGGTTCTCCGATGACCTCGTCCACTCTTTCGAAGAAACGATGCGCGAGGAGGTCAAACAAGGCGATGTCTTCCGCGCCCCATCCCGCTTCCCGCAACCGGCGGGACACAAGCAGGAGCAGCCTTCCCTGGGGGACCGTGTCGTTGAAAGACTGGATATCGACGCGAAGCACCGTATCATAACCGGCCCTCAGCCTTGCCATCACCTGGCTGACTGCCGTTCTCGATCCCCTCCCGCTGATGTACCCGCAGCATTCCGGCAAGAAGGAGGAGTCGGGAAAGGCCTCGCCTATCAAGGCCCTTAAGGACCCGATGACGAGGGCGTCGGGAAAGGTCGTCCGCATCATCAGCCGGTAATTGCTCTTTTCCCAAGGGCTCAGATTGCGGTACGCGGCCAGACTGAGCCGCGACTCGGGTGGCGACTCCCCGTAGCGCTCGACGAGCTGCTTGCGCAAAGCGGCCGTTCTTAAC
Organism: uncultured delta proteobacterium; assembly: GCA_963816715.1. Taxonomy (GTDB): domain Bacteria; phylum Desulfobacterota; class Syntrophorhabdia; order Syntrophorhabdales; family WCHB1-27; genus BOG-1155. The sequence goes on along the minus strand of CAWFMJ010000026.1, from coordinate 386,843 downwards.
CGGGAAAACGAGTAGTCGCCCCGCCGCATCAGCCGGCATATCCGGCTAATAGCGTTCACGGCGCCCGGCGCCAGGACCACCCGATAGCCGGGCGGAGCGCCGTCGGCGCCAGGAACGGCTTCGTCTGCCAGCCATTTCGGCAAATAGGGGCGCCTGCTCGCGAGCCCAGAGGGTCGAGCGCTTCGGAAGCCCAGGTCTTCTGCCTCATCTGCGGTAAAAACATGGTCCAACGGGTCCCTGAGCTGGGTGCGGGTTCGGGGCAGCAGAATGAGACGATCCGCCATGCGCCTGATCGTCTCTTCATAAGTTTTGGGGTCTCTGAGCTTTTCTTGCAGCATAGGGGAGGCGACGCGGGATTCCGGGGTTGTGTTCCGGTTGCGTTGGCCTCAAAGGGCCAAAAGATAAGGCTAAACACCCGGGATTGCCCGCATCGCTTCACCTAATGTAGACATTCTCCTTCCTTGCCGCAATTCTGTAGACCTCTTCAGCATGACGTTTTACCCCCCCGCCGCATATCCCCGGAAGCCAGTTGTGAAAGAAGCGTATTTCTGCATATATATAGAGGGCGGCAGGGAAATTGACTTTCACGGACACCCTCAGGAAAGGCTTTCTGAACGGACTTTCTCTCACCCTCGACATGATCAAGGTGATCGTGCCGTTCTATCTGCTCGTGGAGATCGCCCGATATTTGGGTTTTGTCAGCCTCGCGGGCCGTTTCTTTCGTCCTTTCATGGGACTCTTCGGGCTGCCCGGCGAAGCAGCCCTCGCCATGATGGCCGGGTATGCCTCGAACCTCTATGCGGCCATCGCCGTGATCAAACCCTTGCACCTGTCGGCAAAGGACGTCACGATCATCGCCCTCATGCTCGGCATCTCCCACAGTTTGCCCATCGAAACGCCCGTTACCAAAAAAACCGGCGTCAACGCCTGGGCGTTGCTGGTCATGAGAGTTTTCCTGGGCCTCCTGGTCGGCATCGCGGCCAACACACTATGGAAACTCTTCTAGGCGCCCTTAAGGGCGCCTTCCTGCTGTGCGCCCAGTTATTCCTCATCATCGTGCCTCTCACGATCCTCTACGAGTTCCTGAAATCGAAACAAAGCATGCTCCAGGGCAAGAGACGGGCATTCATCGGCATCTCGGGCAAAGGACTCGTGCCGCTCGTGACGGGCATCGTCATCGGCATTACCTACGGAGCGGGCGTGATCATCCATTCCATACGATCGGCGGACATCGGCAAGGGCGAGGCCTTTTTGATTCTCCTCTATTTGTCCATCTGCCACGCCATCATTGAAGATACGCTCATCTTCGTGGTCATCGGCGCAAACGGGCTTGTCCTCGTTATTGTGAGGTTCCTCCTCGCGACGCTTCTGACGTATCTCGTCTACAAGGCGGGGGCCGTCCACCGAACAGGATCCGACGCAGAACGGAAACCGGTTTCAGAGGTTCCGTAAGCCGAACAGGCGCTGCATCGCGGCCCCCTGGCAGTATTGATTTGTTTCATACCAAGTCGTACACTATGAAATACAGGGTGGGTCCGATGCTTGTTGCGATTTGCCGTATCCACGCCGTCTCGTCGTTTTCTTCTCTTCGGCTCGCTCTTCCGATCCAACGGAAATCCTCATCCTCGACTTTCTCTCTTTTGGAAAGCTCTTGTGCCGGGCACAAAGGGGGAGATGCAGCCAATGCGTGGACCGGATGAACTTGAGTTGCGCAAATTCGTTGCGCCCGAATTTATTTTCGGCGTTGGAGCGCGCCATCTCGTCGGACGCTACGCCGATAACCTGCAGATTCGCAAGGTTTTGGTGGTCACCGATCCCGGCGTCATAGCAGCGGGCTGGGCAAATGACGTGATACGGAGCCTTGAAGCTGAGAATATAGAATACGTTCTCTTTTCTGAAGTCACCCCAAATCCTAAAGCAGAAGAGGTGATGCGGGGCGCCGAAGTCTACCGGAAGGAAGAGTGCAACGCGATTGTGGCGGTGGGCGGAGGCAGTCCGATGGACTGTGCGAAGGGGATAGGCATTGTCAGCTCCAACAACAAGTGCATACTCGATTTCGAAGGCGTGGATGAAGTTTCCGTACCCGGTCCGCCTCTGCTCTGCATTCCTACCACAGCGGGCAGCTCGGCCGATGTTTCTCAGTTTGCGATAATAACCGACCGGAAACGGCGGGTTAAGATTGCCATAATCAGCAAGGGCGTTGTTCCCGATACGGCCTTCATCGACCCCGAGACAACCACGACCATGGATGCCGAGCTTACGGGCGATACCGGCATGGACGTCCTCGTTCATGCCATAGAAGCCTTCGTTTCCACTGCCAGTTCGCCCATCACGGACCTGCACGCCCTGGAGGCAATCCGGCTGGTATCCACAAATCTCGTCAAGGCCATAGAAAACCCCAAGGACCTCGTCGTACGCGGCAAAATGACGCTGGGCAGCCTGCATGCGGGACTCGCTTTTTCCAATGCCAGCCTTGGCGCGGTGCACGCGCTGGCCCATAGTCTGGGAGGCTTTCTGGACATCCCCCATGGAGAAGCGAATGGACTTCTTTTGCCCCATGTTGTCGACTTCAATTTTGACTCGGCAGCCCCACGGTATTTTCGGGTTGGCGAGGTTTTGGGGCTGCGCAACGTGCAAAAGTCAGCGATTATTGCAGAGATCGGCCGCCTTCAAAAAGAGGCGCGCCTGGATCGCACCATCGGGGAGTTGGGGGTGCGGCGCAGCGACATCCCGGAGCTTGCCGAAAAGGCGATGCAAGACGTGTGCATGATAACCAACCCGCGCAGGCTGACCCGGCAAGATGTCGAGGAAATCTATGAAAAAGCGCTTTGATCCGCAAGAAGACCGCGAGCGCGCCTGGAAGACGATCATCGGATTAGGCGAGCGGTCCATGAGAAAGAGCTACTATCCGGAGCTTCAGCAACGCATCGCCGAGCTGAAACAGGCTGCCGAGGAGCGACTCGCCCATCTTCGGTTCCTCGAGGACATGGACAGGATCAACCGGGCAATGCAGGGGACAAATGATCTCGATCAGATGATGCGCGACGTCCTCGACGTCGTGCTCTCGATATTTGAGAGCGACCGGGCATACCTGCTCTACCCGTGCGACCCGGCGGCCGACTCATGGCTTGTGCCCATGGAGCGCGCCCGTCCCCCGTATGCCGGCGCCTTTGCTTCTGAGGGAGAAGGCATGCCGGTGACTCCGAAGATCGCCGGAGTGTTTCAAATAGTTGCGCAGTCGCCCGGCCCCGAGACATTCGGTCCGGGCCTCGAACATCCGCTGTCTGAAGAGGCAGAGACCCGTTTCGGGTTTAAGTCCATGTTGGCTATGGCAATACAGCCGAGGCTCGGCAAGGCCTGGATGTTCGGAGTCAGCCAGTGTTCCTACCCTCGAATCTGGCGTCCGGACGAGCAGAGGCTCTTCCAGGAGATCGGCAGACGGCTGACCGATGTCCTCACCAACCTGTTGACCTATCGGGACTTACGAGAAAGCGAGGCAAAATACCGGGTGCTCGTGGAAAGCACCTCCGATGCTATCCTCATGCTCGACTCCAAGCGCACCATCCTTTCTTCGAACCAGGCCTTCCTTCGCCTTTTTGGCTACGCTGAAGGGGAAATCGAAGGCAGGTCGACAAGGATCCTCCATGAGTCAGACGAAGACTTCGATCGATTCGGCGGCCTTTTCTATGGCGTCATCCATCAAGCCGGGTTTGTCAGAACGGAATGGGATCTGGCGACAAAGGGCCGTCCTCGTTACCTGCGATATTGTTGTCTATTCCATTAAAGATGCCGATGGGCCGATAACCGGGTACGGCGCCATCCTGAGGGACATCACCGAACGCAAGCGGACCGAGAAGATTATGCAGGCGCGCCTTCGTCTGTTGCAATTTCCCTCCTCATACTCATTGGATGAGTTTCTCAGTAAAACATTGGACGAAATTGAAGCGCTGACCGGCAGTTCGGTCGGTTTTTACCACTTTCTCGAATCGGATCAAAGAACGATCTCATTGAAGGGGAACTGGTCGACGAACACGCTCAAGAGGTGCGCGGCCACGGGCAAAAACAGTCACTACGACATCGCTGAAGCGGGCGTCTGGACGGACTGCGTTCGCGAACGTCGCCCCGTTATTCACAACGACTATGCTTCTCTGGCTCATCGCAGGGGAATGCCCCCCGGCCATCTGCCGCTCGTGAGAGAGATAGCCGTTCCGATCTTCAGAGGCGACCTCATCAGAGCGATCGTCGCCGTGGGAAACAAACCGACTGACTATGACGGGAACGATATCGAGATAACATCACAATTGGGCGACCTTTCCCTGGATATCGTCGAGCGCAAGAAGGCCGAGGAGGAGCTTCGAACGTCTCGCGACGAGCTGGAGGTACGCGTTCAGGAGAGGACCGAAGAACTGCGACGCCAGGCCGAACTGCTCGAGCTCTCCCATGAAGCGATCCTGGTAAAGGACCTGGACAATAGGATAATGTTCTGGAGCAGGGGCGCAGAAGAGACTTATGGGTGGTCGAAGGCGGATGCTGCGGGGAAGGTTGCCCAGAACTTCCTGAAGACAGAATTCCCGCTGCCTTTTCAGAACTACACTTCGGCGCTTATGGAACGGGGGCGTTGGGATGGGGAACTGGTTCACGCGAGAAAGGACGGAAGGTTGATAACAGTCCTTAGCAGGCAGGCCCTTCAGCGGGACAAAACAGGCGTCCCGGTGGGCATTTTGGAAATCAATATCGACATTACCGCCGAGCGCAGACTCGAAGACAAGCTTCGGCAGGCCCATAAGCTGGAAGCCGTGGGGACCTTAGCCGGCGGCATTGCCCACAACTTCAATAACATCCTTGCCGCTATTGTCGGGAATGCCGAGCTGGCGCTCGAGAAAGTGGATGAAGCGAGCCCCGTGCAGGAAAACCTCGACCAGATTATCAGGGCATCCTTTCGGGCGCGCGACCACGTGAAAGGGATCCTGGCCTTCAGCACGAAATCGGCGACGGAGCAGAAAAGAATTCATTTGGCGCCCCTTGTTCGCGAGACCTTCAATTTCCTGAGGGCCTCGCTTCCGAGCACCATAAAAATGAGCCTGCAGATAACGTCAGGCAACGACGTGGCGATTGTCGAGCCGTCGCAACTGCAGCAGGTGGTTGTAAACCTGGGCGCGAACGCCGCACAGGCCATGCCGGGCGGCGGAGAACTCGTTATAAGCTTGCTTGACGCCCGCTTCGACCCTGCTCGCCCCGTCCCCGATCCCGACTTGCACCCGGGCGAGTATATCGAGCTATCGGTGCGCGATACCGGAAGCGGGATGGACCGGGCAGTGATCGGCCGCATCTTCGAGCCCTTCTTTACCACAAGGGAGGTTGGCAAGGGCGCCGGGCTGGGGCTATCGATGGCCTACGGGATCGTCAAAGCGTGCCGGGGCGCCATAACGGTCGAGAGCGAGCCGGGCACGGGCTCAACCTTCAGGGTGTTTCTGCCGAAGGCGGCGGATGAGGTCGAGGCCGTGCAAAAGAACGAAAAGACCCGGTCGCAGGGCGTCGCGAAGGTGTTGTTCGTTGACGATGAAGAGGGGCTGAGGAAGATTGCCGAAGCCGTATTTTCCCGTCTCGGCTACGCGGTAACGACGGAAGGCGACGGCGAGAGCGCCCTGCGTCGTTACCGCGACAATCCGCAAGCCTTTGATGTCGTTGTTACCGACTACACTATGCCTGACATGACGGGGCTTGCCCTATCCAGGGAGATCCTGAAGGTCAGGCCGGACATGCCGATCCTCCTTTGCACGGGCTATACCGATGCCATCGACGAGGAAGGCGCCAAGGCGGCCGGAATACGCGAGTTTCTCATGAAGCCGATAAAGAAACAAGACCTCGCGGAGGTCGTCAAAAGAGCGCTCGTAAGAAGTGCATGAGCTTTGCCTGCCCGGCGCCGATCGCCTTCCTTCACGCAGCGCTTTCTCAAACGGGACGAGATTCACCGTAACAATACCCCTGCTTTGCACGAAGGTTCGACGCGCTCAAAGTTGAGCGGAATTCGTAAATAGCCGCGTTCTCTGAGGGCACGTACTTGCCACAATTTGCTTGCGCCGTGCCAAGCGATTGTGATAGAAGGAGCTGAACAGCCTACAGATAATGAATTGGGCAGAGGCTAACGTTATTTCCCCCGTCAACGATCAGAAGTACAGACGACGGATATGCACTGAGGGGGACCTGCTCCGGAGGTGGTAAAATGAGTCTGCCGAAGGTAATGTTCGCAGCACTTATCGTATCGGGCATTTTCATCGTTTCAGGGACCGCGAAGGCTCAAACCTCTCTCGACCCCATGCTCCGTCCCTATCTGGTCCGGTACGGCCTGCCGGCCATCGCCGCGGCCGCGGTCAGGAGCGGGAAAGTCATTTCAGCCGGCGCCGTGGGTACGCGCAGGGTGGGTACGACGATTCCGGCGACGATAAACGACCCCTTTCATCTTGGATCCGATACCAAGGCGATGACTGCCCTGCTGGCGGCAATGCTCATAGAAAAAGGAAAGCTCCGATGGGACACGACCGTAGCCGAGGTCTTTCCCGAGCTTGTCGAGACGATGGACCCGAGACTGCGGCGCGTTACGCTCGAGCAATTGCTGTCGCACACGAGCGGCATCCCGACCGACAACGAAGACATTTTCAAGGCTTATTTGGAAGCGATGACCCAGGACGGAAACCTCGACGAGCAGCGGTACTGGCTCGTTCGGGAGTGGAGCAAACGCCCTCTGCAGTCGGAGCCGGGCGCGACATTCGCCTACGCGAACATGGGGTACATAATCATAGGCGCCATGATCGAGCGCATCGAGAAAAAGACCTGGGACGAAATGATAACGGAACGGATCTTCATGCCGCTGAGATTACGGACCGCCGGTCTTGGGCCGTCTGCTTCCCTGGGCAGGGTCGATGCGCCTCTCGCGCATCTCATCGTTGACGGCAAGGCCAAGGCCATGCTGGCCGGACCTAACGGCGACGGCCCGGCGATCGTCGGTCCTGCCGGCATTGCGCACATGTCCATCCTCGATTTTGCGCGCTGGGCAGGATGGAATGCCGGCGAGGGAAAGCGCGGGCCGGCCCTTGTCAAGCCGGAAACGTTGCGCAAGCTCCATACGCCGGTCATTAGCATGCCGGAAAAAACGGATGCGCCGCCCGGTACGCCGCCGGGCGGAAAATACGCCCTCGGGTGGGGTGAATTGGCTCCTGACTGGGCTCTCCACCCCTTGCTCTATCATGGCGGTTCCAACGGCATGAATCTGGCGCATGTCTGGGTCGATCCGAAACGCGATTTTGCCATGGTTATCGCAGCCAATATCAGCGGTCCGAAAGCGAATGAGGCATTCTTGGTCCTCGCAAAAGAGCTGTATGTGAAATTTGCGGGGGAACAGAATAAGATAAAGTAGACAAACGGCCGGTTCCGACGCCGGCAGCATCCTCGGTGATCGCGGCAACGCTTGCCTTGTAGCCGTCGGTACTGGAATTGGCCTCTCCCCCATGGGGCGGGGGGACCTACAAAGAGCGGCGATTAGAGACTTGCTAAATTGGTTCCCTCTGGGCTTGGTCTCCGGCATGGATCATGGTCGTACTCCATGCCGGATCGGGTGGACAAGTGATTTTTCCGGGATCGTCAGGTTTGGATGACCTGTGAGGATCGTAGACCGGAGGCGAACGGTAGGCCGGGTACTGCCCTCAAGGCTTGCCATGGGCGGTCGGCAAACGCCGCAGGGCAGGACCGGAGCAGGGCGCCAAAGATGGGGATCCCGGAAAAACCGCCGGCCGTCCGGCTAGAACGCCCGTCACAAGCGGCCGGACCGGATGATGCCTATGATAAGCCATATGCCAAATACACTCGCCAGCACAAACCCCGCCAGGCCCAGCACCGGATAGCCCAGCAGTTTCGTCCCCAGACCGCTCTGAAAAATGAGGGACGAGCCGATGATGAGGGCGGCGATCACCACGGCGAAAGCGACCCGGTTTGACATCTTTTCCGCTTCGGCGATGAACCTTTCGAGACCGCCGTGGAGGAACCGGATGGACATCTCCCCTTTGAGGGCCTTCGAAAGGAGCAGCCCCAGTTCCGAGGGCAGGCGCTTGAGCAGCATTGTCGCCTCGCCGCTCGCCTTCATAAGCTCGCTCATCTGCTTCACCGGGTCGTATCTTCGCAGCATTAGTCGGCGGGCGTATGGTTTAGCGTATTCCATGATGTTGAAGTCGGGGTCGACCATGCGGCCGACGCCTTCGCTGATAAGAAGGGCCCTCGCCATCAGGACCAGCTCGGGTGGAATCGCCATGTCATAGCGGCGCATGATGCCTGTTGCTTCGTCCATGAGCGAGCCCATCGAAAGTTGTTTGAGCGAAAGACCGTGGTAGCGCTCGATCAGCTCGTGCAGCTCGATCTTCAGCGTCCTGCTGTCAGCGCTTTCAGGCAGCCAGCCGACGGACTTCAGGAGCCTGACGAGAGCGCCCTCATCTCCCCGCACCACTGCAACAAAGACGTCGCCCAACTGTTCGGCGGTCTCCTCGGTGATGGAGCCGGCCATGCCGAAGTCCACGGGGGCTATGACGTTTCCGGGAAGGACGAAAAGGTTCCCCGGATGGGGGTCCGCGTGGAAGAAACGGAAATCGAAGATCTCCTTCAGAATGAGATGGGCGCCGTTTTGGGCAATGGCGCTTCGGTCAAGACCTGCCTCCTCGATGCGGTCCAGGTCGGTTACCTTGATCCCCCGTATGTACTCCGTAGTAAGCACTTTGGATGAGCTTAACTCTCCATGAACCCTGGGAATGTAGACCGCCGAGTCACGGGAAAAATACCGTCTGAAACGCTCTATGCTCCTTTCCTCGCGCCCGAAATCGAGCTCTCTGCGGATGGCCGCGGAAAACTCATCGACGATTTTGACCGGACGGAATCGTCTGGCCTCCGCCACGCGCCGCTCGGCCAGACGCGCGAGTTCGTAGAGAATGCGGATATCCGCTTCGATTACCGCTTCGATATTCGGCCGCTGCACTTTTACCGCCACCACGTCTCCGCTCATGGTGATAGCCTTGTGCACCTGAGAAAGGGAAGCCGCTGCAGCGGGGCGCTCTTCCATGGAGAGGAAAGCCTCCGCGAGGGGCCGGCCAAGCTGGTCTTCGATAATGGACCTCGCCTCGGCGAAGGGGAAGGGAGCAGCGCTGTCCTGCAGCTTGCTCAGCTCTTCTATGAAAGGCGCGGGCAGTACATCGGCGCGGGTTGACAGCAGTTGTCCGAGTTTCATGAACGTGGGACCGAGCTCTTCGAAGGCGAGGCGCAACCGTTCCGGCGCCGAGAGGCGTTCGTGCGGCGCCTCCCCTTTTCGCCTCCATGCCCAGGGGCTTCTCCGCTCGGCCCGGTCGACAAGGTCCCCGAAGCCGTAACGAACAAAGACGGAGCCGATCTGGCTGTAGCGTTTCAGGTCTCGATACGTTTCAAGGACTTTGAACATGGTCGGGATTACGGAACCGCTTCGAGCATGTACCGCCAGTTCCTGGACAAGGCGGTCAGGCGCACCAGAAGGGTGGGCGGCGAAAACTCCTCAGGGATAAGGAACATCTTATGTTTACGGGCCCAGAGGCCGACGCTGTTGCACGAGGAGACGCAGGACAGGGGAATGGAAAGGACGAGACCGGCGACAACGGGCAGAAACAGCAAGAAAAGGGTGGATGAGACGTGAAAGGCGATAATGGCGAAAGCGACGCCGACAAGACAATGGAGCCACAGCTTGCCGATGGCTTCCGGGATGGCGATGCCCTTGTCGTCGCGCTGCTGACTGCTCCAGCCGATGTCCGTATCGAGGAGCGTGCTGACGACGAAGCCGCTCTGAAAGAGCATCATGGTCGGGGCGAGGAGCGTCGAGAAAATCGTCTCGAGGAACATGCCAAGAAACGCGCGGCTGTACCCGCCGAACTTTGGAGCCAATTCCTTGTAGCGGAACAGGAGGCTGAAACTGAGCAGCCTGGGGCCGATGAGCATGACGATCATCGCGATAAAGAGACCGACCCGGAACAAACCGGGACCTTCCGGCTTGATGGCCAGCGAGAGGGCGAGGGTCCGGAGGTGGAGATACTGGGCGGCGCAGGCGAGGCTCGTGATCAAAAATGCAAGCCAAAGGAGGGAAGAAGCATACGACATGATGCCCACGGCGAGATGCACCCTGCTGGTGGCGTAGAGCCCCTGAGCGGGGAGAATGCGGATGTGCTGCATGTTCCCCTGGCACCAGCGCCAGTCCCTCTTCACATAGTCGAGCATCGTCGGAGGCGCTTCTTCATAGCTGCCGCCCAGTTCCGGCAGGAGCAGCACCGACCAACCGCCCCGCCGCATCAAGGCGGCCTCGACAAAGTCGTGGCTTTTGATATACCCGCCGAGGGGAGGTTTGCCCGTCAGCTTCGGCAAGCCGCAGTTTTGCATGAACGCGGAGACCCGAATTATGGCATTATGGCCCCAGTAGTTGCCGTCGCCCATCTGCCAGAAGGAGAGGCCGCCGAAGACGAGGGGCCCATAAAGCCTCGAGGCAAACTGCTGAATCCTGGCGAAGAGCGTGCTGTGGTTGACGGTAAATGAAGGCGCCTGTATGATGCCTACCCTCTTGTTCAGCTCCATGAGGCGCGCCATTGTCACGAGTGTGTTGCCGGCCATGACGCTGTCCGCGTCGAGTATGATCATTGCGTCGTAGCAGTGGCCCCAACGACAGCAGAAATCACGGATGTTGCCGGCCTTTTTCCCGGTGTTCTTCCGCCGTCTCCGGTAGAAGATGCGATGGTTTTCGCCCAAGGTTTGACACAGCTTTCTCCATCCCGCCTCTTCGGCCATCCAGATGGAAGGTTTCGTGGTATCGCTGAGGATGAAGAAGTCGAAGGTCTTGAGATTGCCCGTTTGCGCAAGGGATTCGTATATTGTTTGAAGCCCGGCGTAGACCCTTGCCGGCTCCTCGTTGTAAATGGGCATCAGGATCACGTTGCGCGAAGCGAGAGGCTGCTTTTCTGCCTCGGCGTCCGGCCACGCGATGCCCTCCGTCTTCAACCCAAACCAGAGCTTGAAGAAGCCGGCCGCGGCGTTCCAGAAAAGGGCGGAGATCCAGGCGAAATTGACAACGAAGAGGACCGCGGCGGCTTTCTCCATCCAGGCCCCGGCGCCGCCGCCAAGGCGGCCTGACATGCCGACCATTGCTGTCGCAACAGAGCAGAGGACTGCGGCAAGCACGACGGTTCTGCGCGAACGGAGGAAGGTCGAAAGGTTGAAGGGCCGATGGGAGAGAGAATGCATGACCTGCACCAGAGAGGGCATGACAATCTTCTGCTCGTCCATGGCAGGCCCGGGCGCATCCGGGGAGAGAAGGCGGTCGGCGCCGGAAATGTTGGATAGAGGGTGAGCGACACCTTCCCGTACCGCGCCGGCGAGCCCGATTCCGGTTTCCATCAACAGTCCCCCCACCCTGTTCGGTTACGGATTTAATAGGTACTCACTAGACATCATGGGTTCGCCGTCGCCCCTTTTCAAGTGGTCCTGCGCCTCTTTCCCACCCTACCGTCTTCTCCCCGTCCTGCCGCTGCCGCCACTCCATCCATTTTAACCGCCAAAACCCCGGTCTGCCCCATCCCCTCTTCCTTCTCCTTCGATGCCCTGTCCTGCCGCCGCTGCCATCTCAAACAGTAAACCCCCGGTCTGCCCCACCCCTACTTCCGCACCCCGTCCTGCCGCCGTCCGTTCCCCCGCCGCGAGATTGAGCGTCGCCGCTCACCCTGCAGCCCGCGCGAAGCGCGGGCCAAAGGTCTCCCCCCGCTTAGGACTCGGAACTCGCCCCCGCTTCCTCTTCTCGTCTCCCTAGTATCGGAAGCATACGTACCTGTATAGTCATCGTTCAAAGGTCCGGTTTCGCTCAGACACCTCGTCTACGCCCAAAAGCCGCAATTGTTTCGGTTCTAGTGGAAGTGGGCGCCGCTCCTTCCAACCTTGCAGGGTTCCCGAAGCGGCTCGTGCAAGATCTCGCGACGGGGGAACGGACGTCGGCATGACTAGTCTATGGTGCAAGAAGTCATATCTCCCGCCATAGAGAATACATAGACGGTCTCTTCTTCTCTCACCTAGGTCACCGGACAAGGGGGGCATCCTCTTCCAGCGCGTTGCGGGAGCGAGCCGATCCGCGAAACAATCGGGGGAAGCTTCAAGGCGCGCGGGCAGCGATAGACATTAATTAAAGAAGATGCAAGACCCGCAATGTTCGGGAAGCCGCCGGACTCGGCGGCTTTCGGGTCCGCGCGCATTGAAGCTTCACCGTGCGATTTCTCTCGGTCGGAACGAGCGAAGCACAGCGCTGGAAGAGGATGCCCCCCTTGTCCGCGTCCTGACCGGGCTATGGAAAGAAAAGAGGGGCAGGGGCTTTAAGAAGAACAAGGGGGACAGGTTTCTCTTGGTTCAAAGCGTAAGAGAGCTAAATGGGCCTATGGAAGGATGATCCGCGCGGGGGTTTGTGATAGTATAAGTCGCCCGAATTGAGACGAAAGAGGGGGCCATTGGACGTGATGGACGATGTGAACAAGAATAGAGAGTTTCGCTTTTACCTGATTTTGCTCCTCATTGCCGGGGCAGCGCTTTTTTCTTTCGGTTTGTCGAATCACGGCGTCTGGACGCCCGACGAGCCGCGGGTGGCGGAGATCGGCAGGGAAATGAGCCTCAATGGCAATTGGGCCGTTCCGATGCTCGATCAGAAGCCTTTTCTGGAAGAGCCTCCCCTCTACTACGCCTCGGTCGCCGCTGTTTTCAAGGCTTTGGGGGCCTCTTCGGACAAGGTGGTGCGGATTCCCTCGGCCATTTTTGCCTTTGGCGGCGTTATAGCTCTCTTTTTCCTCGGAACTATGCTTTTCGGCCCCCGGTGCGGGTTTCTTTCGGCTTTTATCCTGGCTGCTTCGGCCGAGTATCTCCGCGTTGCCCATTGGGTGATCGTCGACAGCGCCCTGACCTGTTTCATTATTTGCGCCCTCACTTTCTTCCTTGCCGCCTATCTTTCCGCCAACAGAGGGAAAAGGTTTCTTCTCTACGCCCTCTGTTATATCTCGTGCACCCTCGCTTTTTACTCGAAAGGCTTCATCGGCGTCGGAATCCCGGCGCTTGCCGTCCTGGCGTTCCTGATTTTTCACCGGGGCCTCAAAGAAGTCTTCAGGATGCATCTTTGGCTGGGGATCGTCATTTTCCTGGCCATGACCCTGCCGTGGTTCCTCTCTCTGTGGCGTCAGGGGGGAAGCGAGTATTTGAAGGTATTCCTTATCCATAACCACGTAGAGCGCTTCGCGGGCGGCTCCACGGGTCATAGTCAGCCTTTCTATTATTACCTTACGCAATTCTGGGGAGCATTCATGCCCTGGAGCCTGCTGGTCGTCCCGGTCCTTGTCCGGAGCTTCAGCAGCCTCCGGTCCCTTTCCGGCAAATCGAGAACAGGCCTCCTCTTCGGTCTGTGCTGGTTCATTGTCGGCTTTCTTCTCCTGAGCGCCGCTTCCACGAAGCGCGTCCTTTATCTCATGCCCATTCTTGCGCCTATTTCGCTGCTCACCGGCTCGTACATCGACGATACTTTGGCGCGGTTGCGACTCGGCGCCCTCGACAATATCTTTCACCGCCTCTTCGGCTGGCTGCTTTTCCTGGTCGGCCTCGCCATTATTCCCCTCTTTTTCTATGCTTCGAGAAAATACGGATTCGGCCTGCCCACAAGGGAAACGGCTCTGACGTTCTTCTTCGCTCTTGCCTCCATGTTTTTTTCGGCCGTCGCGCTGTCAACCCGGTCAAGGAATATCGGTCGATTCTGGGTCTGGTCGACCGCTTCGATTTTTTCTCTGCTTTTCTTTACTCTCGTCGCCGCAACGCCGCTGCTCGACCGGTACAAGAGCCTCGCACCCTTCTGTGCTGCCGTGGGCGCGGCGGTCCCAGCCGAGGCGCCTCTTTACGGGTACGGCTCCGATGAAACCCTGAGAGGCGTTGTGCCCTTTTACACCAAGCGGTTCCTGACGGAAATAGAAAGCCTGCCCGACCTGGAAACGGCTCTCGGCAGGGGGCAGCCGGCCTATATAGTCATACGGGACAAAAACGGCAAGGTCGAAAAAGAGCTTCTCTCCACGGGAAGGCTCTCGGTGATCGCCAGACAGGGGATGGATTCCAGCCGCTCCTTCGTCCTTTTCGCCAGCCGTCCCGCCCATTGACCGGCCCGGCAGCCCATGTTACTCTAGGTTTTCAATGAAAGAACGGTCCGAAAAGAATAAAGAAGCGGAATTCCACATGCTCGGCGTTATCCACGGAGACAAAGACGGAAAGCCGCTTCTCGATAAGTGGCTTGAATCTGCTGTTCCCGATATCGTTACCCTTGAATTCTCGCGCTACGGTCTCAATTTCAGGTTGTCGAAGGGCAAGGCCCTCAGGAAAAGGGCCGGGGAATTAATGGGTGAGCTGAGAGACGAGGGGCTGCGCATCGACGAGTCCGCCCGGGAAGCACTCTTTGGCTACATCGACCTGCCTCTGGAATTTACCGCCGCCTCCGAATATTGCGACAGGAGCGGCGCTCAACTTTTTCTCGTCGATGTGGACCGGTTCTCTTCGGCGAATCTCAACAGGATTGACGAGGTGATCGAAAAGGAAAACTTGCGGATGTTCTTAGGCTCCGAACAGCCTAAAGGCCGCCAGAAGGCGATTGCTCGCCTCTTTTTTGAAGAAGGCATAAAGACGTTCTTCTATACCGAGGAGATGCGGGTGCGGGACCGCGCTATGAGCAAGAAAATCGGGCGCCTCGTGCGGCGCCGCAAAGCCGCCCGGGCGGTCCACGTCTGCGGCTGGCAACACCTGGCCGATCCCTTCGGCTTCTACGCCGCCCTCAATCCGAAAAAGGCATTTATTTATGATAAAGCTCTTTGTATTTGATTTGGGGAATGTTATTCTTCCCTTCAATCACCGGCAAATCGCCGACAAGCTCTACGCCCGATCGGAGGCGAAAGACATCTTTTCGTCCGCCGACATTTTCCGATACCTCTTCGATTTCTCATGCGGCAGCATCAACGCCTACGAGGAGGGGCTTTCTTCGTCCCTCGAGTTTTTCCGGGACCTGAGAGACCGCTATAAGTTGAGGCTCGATTTCGAAGAGTTCGGGGAGATATGGAATAACATCTTCTACGAGAACCTCCAGGTGAATGAGATAATCGTCTATCTCAAAGCGAAAGGTTTCCCCCTCTTCCTTCTGAGCAACACGAATGAGCTTCATTTTACCCATGTCATCGAGCATTACCCTATCGTCCACGTCATGGACGAGTGGATACTCTCCTTCGAGGTGGGCGCCAAGAAACCGAAAAAGCGCATATTCGACGCCATCTTCGAGAAGATGGATGTGGAAAAGGAAGAGGTGTTCTACATCGACGATACAGCGGAGTACGTCGAGTACGCGCGAACGATGGGCATAAAGGGGCTCGTTTTCAAAGAGGCGGCAGATTTGTGGGCCGCTATCAAGGTCAACCATCTGTGATCCCTTATCCGCATATATCGCCGGAAGCTTTCAGGATAGGACCCTTCGCCGTGCGCTGGTACGGCCTGATGTACGTCCTGGGCTTCGGCTCGTCCTATTTCCTTGTGCTGCATCAGATCAGGCAGGGCTCGAAAGGCATAACCAAGGCGCAGATCGACGATATCTACTTTTACCTGGTGGTGGGGCTCCTCGCCGGCGCCCGTCTGGGGTACGTGCTCTTTTACAATTTCTCCTACTACCTGGGCCATCCCCTCGAGGTATTCGTCCTGTGGCACGGCGGCATGTCCTTCCACGGAGGGGCAGCCGGCGCCTTCCTGATGGGATACTGGGCCATCAAGCGGCGGGGCGCCTCGTTCCTTAAGACGGCTGACATTATTATTCCCACCATCCCCCTCGGGTTGTTTTTCGGCAGGATGGGGAATTTCATCAACGGCGAGCTCTACGGAAGGCCGACGAGCGTCCCGTGGGCCATGATTTTTCCCGACGGGGGAAACGTGCCGAGGCATCCTTCCCAGCTCTACGAGGGCGTGCTGGAAGGACTTCTCCTCTTCGCGATTCTGTGGGTTTACCGGAAAAGGAAAAAACGGGACGGCGATGTTTTTGCCCTTTTCATCATCTGCTACGCCCTCTTTCGCATCTTTTGCGAGTTCTTCAGGGAGCCCGACATCCAGGTGGGCTATCTCATGGGCGTCTTCAGCATGGGGCAACTGCTGAGCGCCGCCATGCTCGCCATCGGGCTATCGCTCAAATTCTTCTATCTACCCCGGCTGGAAAAGAGCCGAGCCGTTAAGAGCAGCGGAAAAGCATAAGACGAGGGCGGGGAGCGACTCGCGCTTTTCGAGATGACCGCGCAGGCGTCCGGTGCTATGCTTGCAGCATTTAAAGGAGAAAGGATAATGTTCGAAGGTCTTTTTCAGCCTTTCCATCTTTTGGTCATTCTGGTGATCGCCCTTCTCATATTCGGCCCGCGCAAGCTTTCCGATATCGGGGGCTCCCTGGGCAAGTCGATGAAAGGCTTCAAGAAGGCGCTTCAGGACCCTCTCGATGAAGTGAACGAGGTGAAGCGACTTGTTGCCGGAAAGGACGACAAAGCAAAAGCGTCCGACCGCCAAAACGGTTAAGGGCGTAAAAGGCGTCGCGCCGGCCGAACCGAGCCGAATCAGGAACGATCGCACTTATCCGTTGTCTGGCGACAGGGGATTGCCTTATTGAACCCTGCCGCGACGGGCGCTTGCTGCGTGCAGAGCACAACCGGCGAATAGATCGGCTTCATGAACGCCGACGGGGCTTTCTCCAACGACGGATGGACGACCTGCGGCAGGTAGATCGACGGGGAGGGAGATTCCTTGCCGGCGTCGCGGACATCCGGTAGAGTAGAGAAATTCACAAGCTTTGCTTTTCCGCCGGCAGTCGCATCGTCATGTCCGGCAGCAATCGTCGGCCCCCGGGTCGTGGAAGCCCCGGAAGGGATGGGACACTCGCACGCATTCTTCCCATCGCGAGCGCATGGCTGCAAGTAAGCCGTGAACGCGAAGAACGGGACAATCAAGAAGAGCAGAAAAATCTGCGTAAATCGGTGGAACGACTTCATCAAACTCCTCCTTCCAGATTAGGTCGGCAGACAAGCCAATCCACGTGCGCCGTCCGCTGACCGCAAAGTAATATTGCAATAAGCGTGCCTGTCTTATGTTCGTTGCCGCCCCTGCATTTTCCCCCAATTGACCGGCCGCCTCAGGCCGAGGCGGCGCCCCCTTGACGGCCGCACGACAATTTTCCCTCGATTTGCGTTCATTCCCCGGCCTTCCTGATACGGAGGGACTCCGGAACATTATTCGCGACTACTGACGGAAACAGGGGCGTCGCCGGCCCTAATGGGAAACCCGAAGCCTTGTCCGGAAATTCTTTCCGGGGCAAGGCTTCGGCAAGACAGGTGAAATGGATGGGCGGCAAGGGCAAGGAGGGGGCAGGATAAAAGGAATCGGAACTGGCGGTTCTTCCGCCATTCCTGCTTCCTTTTATCCTGGATTCTTTTGACAGGAGCGTTATTTCATGTCCTGCGCGTTGCCTATGAATCCCACGATCCGTCCCGCCCAGAATTTGAAAGCTTCCTCGGCCGATCCCCATTTGCTGAACCGCTCGGAAAACCCCGCGGTCTTGTCGTCGACAGCGGCCGCAATGACCTCGTTCGAGAGCGAGTCGAGGGCCTCAAGCTCGGCGCTTGTCGCGCCGGAACCGGTCCACGAACCGGTCGTCCCCTTCTTGACGAGGCTCACTGTCAGCGCTAACGGAAGGATCGACGATATGCCGCCTGCCACGGGCTTGCTCGCCTTGATGCCCGTAATGGCGATACGGATCCTCGCCACGTCGGGGCCGGGCTCGGCCACAATCGGGTACTTGTCTTTGAAGGCCGCGACGATCGCCTTGTTGAAGCTGTCCGAAAGATCCTTCAGCTCGTTGGGATCGATGCCTTTGTATGCCGAATCTTCGGCAAAGAAGAAGACGACGCTGTCCACCATGTACTTATGGTATTTGCCGAACATTACGCCGGGTTTCAGCCAAACCTCCTTGGCACCGCCTTTGGCGCCCGGCTGGAGGTTCTTATAGTCGTCGTCCCCGAGAAACCCCGAATATTTCTTATCCGCGGCAAATCCTGCCTGGCCGAGCATTGCCAACCCTACTGCCGCCGCCATCGCAATCCGTACTGCTTTGTTCATCCGTTCCTCCTTGTACTGGTTGTTTCCCGAACGCATCGCGGTCGCGTTTTTCCCTGTATCCTCACAAACTTTTATTGGTTCATCGCCGTTAGAGAACTTTTAATCTTATCCGCCATTTGGGGGGTCAGCTTTTTGATTAGTTCGGCATTGTAGGAACCCCCCGGCATCGGTCTTATGCCCGGATCTCCCGTCGGGTTGTTTCTGTCGATGTTCTTGGGGATTATTTGTTCTGTCGCAACCGCATACGTGCGCGATACTGCGGCCGGCGTTCCGTCTTTCACCGCCGGATTGACGTCCGTGATCAGGACAGAAATCGTGTCGTCCGTATTGACGTAAATCTCGAAGGTGCGGAACTCCTGGGGAAAATCCCTCAGCGATGAAGTCTCTACCTGCCAGAAGCCGTTCTCGGGCGCCGGGCCGGGAAACGGCTTGACCGTATTGAGGTGACGGTGCCCCGAAATCCACATGATCAAATTGGTGTGTTTTTGAAGCTCCTTGATCAGCTCGGGCTCGGACACGGCGTTTCTGGGATCGGTCCACCAGCCCATCTCGGCCGTCGGCTTTTCAACGCCGATCGGCGCATGGGCGGCAACGATCATGAGCTGACCCGCAGCCTGGCCGTCGTCGAGTTCTTTCTTGAGCCAATTCCAGCGTTCCGCGTCAAGAAAGCCATGCCCGTGGATGGCGACGACGCCGTCGTCTTCCCTTTGCGTGTCGTCGAGCACGATGACCTTGATCGGCACGGCCGACTTCGGCTTGAAGCTATAGCAGGCGAAGCCCCTTGCGGCGTTGCTTTCGCTGAAGCCGTGGCCGACCGGATTTGAAGAGGTAGCGAAGAATTCTTTCATCCATTCCGTTCTTTTCAGGGAACGCCGATCGGGATCGGCGACCACCTTCGGCGGAATTTTGAAGTCTTTTGCAGGTCCCGCCCCTTTGATGTCGCCATAGGGGGTCGAGCCGTCGAGGACGCCCATGTAGTAATCGTGCTTATTGACGTTCTTGATGTCGGCGAGGACGTCTCCCATGGCGATTACCGTGTCGCTGACGTATGACTTTCGCAGCTCCTCGCCCACGGGGAACGAGCCGATCCAGAAATGGTCGTGGTTGCCCATTGTTTGATACCACGGGATCGTCTTGTCGAGCCCCGCCGCCCGGTAAGGCTTCTGATAATCGATGACGTCCGCGCCGGCGTGGGCGCCGGAGCTCGGCGTGATGACCTTGCCGTCGAGGACGTCGATATACCATCTGAGCTCGTTGTACTGCGTGCTGTTACAGGTGTCGCCGAGAGAGACGCCGAAATCGAAAGGATCTTGCTTGTGCAGGGCGTTTACCGTCTGGACGGCCGCGTCGAGCACGTGGGTCGTATAGAGCATAACGGGCGAATAGACCGACCTCATGAACGACCACGGCGCTTTGCCCAAAGACGGATAAAACAATTGCTGCAGATAGATCAACTGGGAGGGCGATTCCTTGTCCGTGATGTGGATGTCCGATATGGTAAAGAAATTCAGGAGCTTCGCTTTCCTGCCGGCCGATGCGCCGTCATACCCGGCAGGCATGAGGTCGAGGCGCTTTCCGTCGTCGACGCCTTTGCCGTATTTCCATGCGCCGTAACCGTACTCACGGTATTTCGCTACCTCATGGAGTAGGATTTTCCCCGGCGGCATCGGGTCGGGAACAACCGTCCGCTCTCGCGTCGTGAAAACCTCTGAGGCAATGGGATATCCGCCCGGCTGATCCTGCGCGCCCGCGCACGGCCTCAGGTAAGCCGTCAGAGAGAAGAGCGGCACGCTCAAGAAGAGCAAGAAAACGTGAATAAATTGGTGAAACAACTTCATCCAATTCCTCCTTCCGGTACTGGTCGACGCACAAGGCAGTCTCTGTGTGGCGCCTTACGACTGCAAAGCATCGGAGCAAGAAGCGTGCCCGCCCCCCGTTTGTTGCGGGTGGTGCATATTGCACGGAAACGGCCCGGCCGGCTTTGAAGCGGCGGCAATCCCTTGACGGTCCGGCGACGGTTTTCCCCCGATTTGCATTCATTCCCCGCAGGCCCTTATACTGTACGTGAAAGGCGTTGGAGAACCATGTCGGCCGTTATTTTCGACCCGGACGTTCCAGATATGGAAGTATTCCGGAACCTCATTTACGACTACTACCGGGAACACGGGCGTCGCCTGCCCTGGCGGGAGACCCGGGATCCGTACCGGATACTCATTTCCGAGGTGATGCTCCAGCAAACCCAGGTGGAACGGGTGCGCGGAAAGTACGAAGACTTCGTCGAAGCCTTCCCCGGTTTTTCTTCTTTGGCCGCCGCGCCCCTCGATCGCGTCTTAATGGTCTGGCAAGGACTTGGCTACAACCGGAGGGCCTTGGCGCTGAAAGAAGCGGCGACGAGGGTTGTCGAGGACTTTCAGGGGAGGCTCCCCGCTGCCGTCGACCTGCTTGCCGGACTGCCGGGCATCGGCAGGGCCACGGCCTCGGCCATAACGGCCTTTGCCTTCGACGCGCCGGCAGTCTTCATCGAGACGAATATCCGGACCGTTTTCATCCATTTTTTCTTTTCCGACAGCGGGCTGGTGAGCGACCGGGAGATCCTTCCCCTCGTTGACAGGTCCCTCGACAGGGCCGACCCGCGGCAGTGGTACTATGCGCTCATGGATTACGGCTCGATGTTGAAGAGCGCGGGAGAAAGGGTCCACCGGAAGAGCGCAGGCTATCACAAACAGTCGCCCTTCAAAGGGTCGGACAGACAGGTCAGGGGCGCGGTGCTGAGAACCCTCCTTGCCGAAGGCGCCGCGACGGAGGCGGCATTGGCAGAGATGCTCCGCCAGCCGCGCGAGAGACTGCAAAAAGTCCTCGCCGGGCTGAAAGACGAGGGCTTTATCGCTGTCCGGGAAGACGGCTTCACCATAAAGTCATGATGCACCTTTCTTCCTCCCCGGCCGGCCTCTGCTTTTGCAGCTTCACCTACCGGACCGGCCGTCAGGCCGGTGCATGGGGCCCAAAGGGTAGGGCATTCGCTTGTTGAGCAGGCTGAGGGCGGCAAACATCGGCTGTTTTGTTTCGCGAAGCTGGCAGGTAGCCTGGCCGATGACACTCATCATGCTCTTCGACTTCCTCATCGGCTTGACGGACGTCTACGTGGCGGGCAGGGTAGGGAAGGACGTTCAGGCCGCCTACGGCTTCGTCATTCAGCTCTATTTCATCTTCATCATTGTTGCCAACGCGCTTACCGTCGGCGCCGTCTCCGTCGTCTCCCGCCTCTACGCTTCCGAAGATAGAGACCGGCTGAGCGGCGCGATTTTTTCGTCCCTCACGACGACGGCGGCGGCAGGCGTCTTCATCGCTTTCGTCGGTATTTTATTTGCGCCCCTTCTGATAAAGCTCCTCAATATTCCCGCGCAGCTCAAACCCTTTTGCATGCCTCTCGTTCAAATATACTCGACGGGCCTGTTCTTTGAATACTTGCTCATCAACTGCAACGGGGTTCTCAGGTCGTGCAACCGGATCAAAGTCTCCCTTGTCATCATGGCGGGGGTATGCTGCATCAACATAGGGCTCAACATTTTTTTTGTTTTCTTCACCCCCTTGAACTTCCGGGGGATTGCCCTGGCTACCGCCTCCGCCGCATTCATCGGGAGCCTCGCAGCGCTTTCCCAGGTGTGGGGGATCATGACGGGCGTTCGGGCTTTCTCGAAGGCCACGATTGCGCGGATCATGAGTATAGGCTGGCCCATGGCAGCGCTCCAGGTGCTCTGGCAGTTCGGCAGCATCGCCCTCTTTCTGATCTTGAGCGAGCTTCCGAAGCACAAGGTTGAGATTCTGGCGGCGCTCACCGCCGGTCTCCGCATCGAGTCGGCAATCTACCTGCCCGCCTTTGCCTTCAATATGGCCAACGCGGTAATCGTGGGGAATCTCCTGGGTCAGGAAAAACGCGAAGAGGCTTATCGAAGCGGTCTCGTCACCGCCCTCGTCGGCGTTGCCCTGGTGACCTGCCTCGTGGTCATCATTATCACGAACGCCCGGTGGATCGCCTCGGTTCTTTCGAGCAATCCGATCGTGGCGAAAGAAAGCGTGCGGTATCTCTACATCGCCATGATCAGCGAGCCCTTCATGGCCTGGGGGTCGATTCTCGGCGGCGGATTGAGCGGCGCCGGCGATACGAGAAGCGTACTCCTCCGCGTCGCCGTGAGCATCTGGGTTGTCAGAATACCCCTGGCCTATGTCTGTGTCGTTGTCTTCGGCCTCGGCGCGGCCTCCGTCTGGTGGTCAATGAACATATCCCAGTTCGTCCAGGCGACGCTGCTGTTTCGGTGGTACAGCAGACGCAAATGGCTGGGCGAGGCGGGGCGGCCGGGTTAGTTTCGCGCCTAAGCCGGTCGCCGGGGCGGGTCCGGGTCCTCGCGTACGGAAAGTACGCTCCGGCCCGGGCCAGCCCCGGCTTCCGTCTTATCCATCGAAATTTCCTCCGGCCGCGGGCTGTCTCATTTACTTCTTTCACCTGCAAAGTGAGCGGTTGGCGGTGCGGCCACAAATAAGGAATGCCAGCCGAAAGAAAGGCCGCAGGCATAACCAATGAGATAACACGCTGGCCGGTTTCCCGGCAGACTCCTTCGGGCAAAATTATGACTTCACGGGTGTCCCTGTGACCCACGTTGAAGGCCGCCCGATCGAACGACTTGCCTTCTCGTGTATGTGTCTTACCTTTGGTAAATAGATATCGTCAAACTATGGGGGTGACCTATGCAAAATGAAGTCAAGGACGCCAAAAAGGTAGTCCTAAAGGTGTACAAGGGCTGGGTGCTCGGAAGCATAGGAAGAACCTACGAGGCGACCAGGGGAGAGGCTGATGGAAGCACACCGCTGGCCGCTTTTATCTTGACATCCTGTGCCATAGATTTCCTCGCAGGATTTCTGTGTGGATTAGATTCATTCGAGAACACCAGAAATAACGCGACGAATTATAAGAACTTCCTTAGCCGATACATGATTCAATACGCGCCCGAAGATATTTACAAGCATATTCGCTGCCGATTAGCACATAATTACACTATTACCGGCGGAATAAGGCTCACACACGAACACCCGGAAATACACGACCCGACGGGCTCAAGCGGACACAAAATCATCAACTTCGAGGACTTCTTCTCGGATTTCCAGTCTGCCGCAGATAGGTACTTCGCAGACCTCGAAAACGATACAGGTTTACAGGCAAATTTCTTCAAACGTTATAAACTCGGAATCCCCGGGACAATACCGATTTAGGATAATCGTAACAGCACCCCTTCTATAGTCCAGCTTGAGAATAGACGTTCCCTAATTCGTACGCAATCCCACACCCGTCCAAAATAACTTTTCAGCGGACGCCCCGAACAGGTAGAATTTGAATTGGTTGGACCCAAATAAAACCTGAGAGGGCGCCCGTGAACCAGTTTAACAGCGTATTCGGCCAAATTCTACAGATATTCTCAAAGACCCAGTTCTACTCGGCGGTGAAGGAGACAGAAAGCGAAAAAGGGGCCAAAGGCTTCGCCTGCTGGGGTCAGTTCGTCGCCATGCTCTTCTGCCAGTTAGGCCAGGCCCGGTCTTTAAGAGAGATCTGCGGCGGCCTGTCAAGCTGCCTTGGCAAGCTGAAGCATCTCGGCATAAGCGCAGCGCCCAAGAGATCCACCCTGTCCTACGCCAATGAGAAGCGTCCCTGACAGCTCTACGAGAAGGTGTTTTATCAGCTCCTCGGCATATGCCGTCCTTACGCCCCCGGCAAGAAGTTCCGCTTCAAGAACAAGCTCTACAGCCTCGACGCTTCCATAATCGACCTCTGCGTCACGCTCTTCGACTGGGCGACGTTCAGAAGAACGAAGGGAGCGGTCAAACTCCATCTTCTTCTCGACCACGACGGCTATCTCCCCGTGTTCGCCAACATCACGGAAGGCAGCGTCCATGAGCTCAACATCGCAAGGAGCCTCTCCTTCCCGAAAGGATCGATCGTGGTCTGCGACAAGGGCTACACGGACTTCGCTCTCTTTTGCAAATGGAAGGACGAAGGAGTCTATTTCATCACGAGGCAGAAAGAAAACGCCTATTATGAAGTCGTAGAAGAAAGGCCTGTCCCCAAAAACCGCGACATTCTGAAAGACGAGACCATCGTTCTGGCCGGCCATGCCGCCAAGAAGAAATATCCCCATCGCTTGAGAAGAATCGAAGCGTGGGACCTTGTAAGCGGGGAAACCATCGTCCTTCTGACCAATCATCTGGCCCTCGGGGCGACGACGATCGCCGCGGCGTATAAGGACCGATGGCAGATCGAGATTTTTTTCAAGACGATCAAACAGAACCTGAGGATCAAGACATTTGTCGGAACGTCCGCGAATGCCCTCAAAACTCAGATTTGGACGGCATTGATCGCCGTCCTCCTTCTGAAATACCTGAAGTTCCGCTCCAGCTTCGGATGGTCGGTCTCGAATCTCGTCGCCATGCTTCGGTACAACCTCTTCGCCTACCGCGATTTATGGGCATGGATCGACAGCCCCTACGAGACGCCGCCCCATGTTCCCATGGGGGAGCAGCTTGAGCTGGGGTTTTGACGTGTTGGACAGCAGACTGAGCCGGCGCCGTCATATGGAGCGTTTTCGCTATCGTTATATTGGACAGCAAATGCGTCTATGCTAAACAGGGCAACAGCCAACCTCATTCGGGGCTGAGAGAGCTGCTTGTCCAAAACCGTTGTTGCACAAGGGGGCCGAGATCGATTTTGGATTATTTTGGACAGCAGTGACTCAATCCACCAAACCCAAATCGGAGGAGGGTTTACCATTTCGAGAGGACTCAGGCACTTGTAACCACCGAAGGAGGATTGTCAAGTGATGCTCAGACCTTAACGCGGCGGACATGTTTTCTTCACAAGAGAGGATTAGGGCGACCGGAAATGCACGTAGCGAAAATATCAGCGGGCATTCCGTGCAGCGGATACATAGCCTGAGCAGTCCGCTACACGGCAAATCCAATCCATTCGTTATCTTTAGAAAATTGATTATAGCCCCCTTTTCCATTCGGTATCAGCTGCCCAGTCCAATTGTTGGCCCTGTCAAAGAGCGTATACCCTTGAATGCTATTCCGGACTCCTATACCGGAAAAATCAAGATCGGATTTGAAAATCAAAATAACGGCGTCGTTAGCCCGTACTACGAATCCCGTTTCGTAAAGATTACGGTCATACAAAAATGGCCCGTCATAAGCGGGGTTAAGACGCGGATTAATAGAATAGTTGAGCACTGGGTTTAGGCTGCTGTTTAGAAGCGGATTGATACTCGCATTCAATACCGGATTGATAGAGGCATTCAATACCGGATTGATAGAGGCATTCAGAATTGGGTTGATAGAGGCATTCAGAATTGGGTTGATAGAGGCATTCAATAGCGGGTTCAGAGAAGCGTTCAGAATGGGGTTGATAGAGGCATTGACACTTGGATCGACGTTTTTGTTAGTACGCGGGTTTTTCGAGGGCGGCGGACTGATTTGTGACGTCTCTTGGGTGAGCCTAAGCACTAAATCAAGCAATATGACAGACTTATCATCGCCCATCGTGAAAAAAAGACGGATATTGGGGCCGACCCGCATTACGTAGACTTGCTTCTCAGTATAAAGTGACTTACTCTCCATCACCCGCTTGGATATGGACTCAGAACTTTGCCCCTCCAGCTCCTTAACTGTAGCAAGAATTTTGTTCTGGGTTGAAGAATCAAGACCCTGGAACTTTTTAGTAAATTCAGTGGTCGTCAATACTTTCATTTGAGTACCTTTCTTAACTCGTCCATGGCCTCCTTGAGCTCCCCACCCGTTCCCTCTCTTATCTTCTTTCGAACCTTCTCAGCCATCTCGGGGAGTAATTTACTTCTCAAGTAGGCTATGCAGTATTCGTTGTCCAGGAACCTCAATATGTCTCTTTCGTGGAGATAGGTGGCGCGATTATAGAAGTAAATTGTGACGCCGAGGACAAGTAGACCGTAAAAGGAGCGAGCTTTATAGAATGAGGTCCAGTTCAATGTGTTTGGAGCAGATATTTCCACGATAAGTGCACTTGCGAGAGCACCTGACAATATCGTGGAAAACACAAATGCCGCTGTTTTGAATGCTGGGGAAGACAGTATGGCTTCCTTAGTTTTGTCCAGTAGCTCTCTCATGTACGCATCAATTCGTTATCCCTCGCCCAACAAACAGTTATGGAGAGAGAAGGGGACACTGTTAAGGACCTGCCCCTTGTCCTTTCTCCAGTACATTATAATCCCCATTCCCTCAATCATTACCCCTCAATCATTACCCCTCAATCATTACCAATAATAACACTCTACACGGCCTCAGTCTGGGGAAATCTAGGAGCCTTTCAGGAAGGCAACTTCGATATTGGCGGGCTATCTCCGACCCCCAAGAATTTGATAATTCAATGGGTGTCCCTAACATCACCCCTCAGAGGTGGAGGAAGCGAGTCGAGCACGGATCAAGAGCATAGTTTGTCCCGTCTTTCCTTCCGGGGGTCGAAGTTATTTACATACTTATGGTCGGCCCTCGGTTACCCCTTTTCTGACGCAGATGTTCTTTGTACATATTGGCAAAAATCAAGGGTGTTCTGATATTTCGCCGCTATATCCGGTGTTATGACTGACGCCATGTCGATAAACCCTTTCCTCAGTAGTCCCTCGTTGACGTAACGGAGCCAGTCCACGCATTTCATTGTCTGCTTTCCCTGTCCCTTGATCGGGACCGGGTATTCCACCACGTAAGATCTCTTCAAGTCCTCTTGGTACCAACGGAAAGACGCACTGGGTGTGAGAACGACCCCTATCCAATCGGCAGCTTCATACCATGATGCGACTTCATCTACCGCGGGTCCGATTAAGAGTGTGGTATCCAGGTTGCTTTCGTTCTCGATGTGAAAATTCCCGTAAGAGATCGCCCCTCTCAGCGGGATGCCCTTAGTAAAAGCAAGGGCGGTGGCTTGGGCGGCAAGAACGCAGTGATAGGCAAGGGCCTTCTGCACCGGACCCAAGGAGGACACGACTATGGTATCTGACAGGCCCCTAACCGACGCTTGTATGCCTCCAAACTCCACCATCGACCCGATCGGCGCTTCGAGATAGAGCTCTGTTGCTACTCTTAGCTCCATAATGATCCTTTTGTATGTCTCGATTGCATCCTGCCCCTGCCTTTGCCATATGCCTTTCCAACCGAGAACATCCAAGAAAGTGACTGCACCCTCTTCCATTTGTCTCCTCGTCGGTTCCCGTTCAATTCCTCCTCAAGAATCTGACTAAGTTCTTGGCCTTCAATAAATAAATTACTCTGATCCCCGCCAAGACGAAGGGGACGAGTTACGTTTTAGGTCCATGCTCTCCTCGCCCGTTCCCGCCACATGCGTCAATCATAACCACATGTAATCTTGTATTGCAAGAAAAACATTCAACGGCGCGCTTTCAGGAAGTGAACTTCGCCGCCGGCCATTGCAACCGATTGAAGATTACAACACCCCAGGCGTATCGGCCTTGGGACGCGCACCTGTTCCGTCGCACTGCACCCGCGCAGGTCAGGCCCTTGCCGGGGGATGTTCCCTGGAAGCGCTTTAGCGGAACGGAGGCTGCCCGCGAAATAATAGGGTGAAAACGTCTTACTAAAGTTGGAACGGGGACACACCTCCAAAAGCGGAGGAATGTCCCCGCAATCTTGGGGGCAAAGACGCGCGCCTTCGGCATGGAGCCGCCCTCTTAAGGCGGCTCTCAAATAGGCCGCGTCGTAAGAGTTTTCACCGTGCGAGTCCGCTCGGGCGGTTGCGGGCGCCCGCCCGACCGAAAGGGAGGGGAGGGCAGGCAGCGTGGCGACGGTCATGACGAGCCAGACGCCGCCGACCAGCGAAGCCAATCGTCCTGATCCAATGAGGACCTCGAAAGTCTTGAATACAGGAAAGCATCGAGTAACTGAGTCAGCACCTAGATAACGGTGACAATAGAGTGGAAGGATGCCGGCGAAGCTTACCCCTCGTTTTTCTTTTTCTTAGGGCCTCCATGCTTCTTCGTTCTTGCCGGCTCAGATTCGTCAGCCAACGACTTAACAAACATATCGAATACGCTAGCTGCCGCCCTGCGCTTGCTGGGCAGCTTCTCCGCGATCTGCTCTGGCGTCATGCCAAAGGCTTTCATGGATTTTCTAAGCTTCATAACCCAAAAGCCCAGCGTTGTCTCGGTAATCTCCAACATTTCGGCTAGTTCGGGGATGCTTTTGTCCATCCAATTATCTACTAGCAGTTTAAGCTTTTCCTGACTTACCTTGCTCTCCTTTCTTGTCGTTGTCATGGCTAACGCTCCCTTATATGATATTGCGACGCATGCAACATAATAGCAGCAGTGAAGGAGGCATGCAGTGATTTTGAATGGCAAGTCTACAACGTTGAGTTGCCCAGTCGGGTCCTTCATTCCGTTCTTGCGTGTTTGCTGCAGACAGATGTCCAGGGAATTGCCTCAAGGCGCTCCACCTCGATTTCTTTTCCACAGACCTCACAGGCGCCGAATTCCCCGAGTTCGATCCTCGCCAGCGCCCTGTTTATGGCCTGCATCTCTTTCTGCTCATTTTCGTCCAGTATTGCCAGGACATTAGCGATAGCCCCCCTTCTGAGCTGTTTCTTCAGGTTCGATGTCGTGCTCCGACAAGATAAGCCGCGCTTCATCACTGAGCATGTGGGCCTCGAAGACTTCATCGCGTCTTTTGATCAGTCGCTCGCGAATTTCGCCATCTGTTCCGATCTACCCATAGGATCTCCTTCACCCACGTGTCTCATGAGTAAGTATCATCGCTGGCCTCCACCATTTCAACAATTAACGGCCATTCCGCACGCAGCTTACATGCCTCGCATGGTTTGAAAGTGCGAGTGGCCACTCGCTTCCGCCAATCACACATGGAGAACCAAATCGGGTGATTGCCGCTTGAAATGGCGCATAATAGGGCAGCCGCAGAGACAAACGGAGGCCCAGCCGCCGACGAGGAGGATGTCGGCGGCTGGTTCAATGAAGAAAAGGGAGTCAGGAACATTATAGCAATCCCGGCGCCAAGCTGTAGACTTCTCGCCGTGGGCCGGTCAGCCGCTGCTTTTCGACAAAGTCAAGCTGAGTCTATCCCCCGCATAGGCGACAAAAGGGTCGAGGGCGACGGAAGCCTTTCGACAATTCGAGTCGACATCCTTTGGCAAAAAGACTCATGCATGAGCCGTTGCCGTCCCAAGGAAGGCTCTGTAGGAGAGTGCAAAACCGAGCCCCGGCCGGCAGCCGCAAAAGAAGTCCGGCCGGGGCTCACGCAAATCCTTACGAAATCCGCTCGTTCCTCCTCCGGGAGAGTGAAGCCCGTGTAACCTTTTCACGCTATCATGCGACTTTTTTAGCATCATGCAAGAGAGCCGGGCGGCATTGGTGGAAACGGGAGCCCATGCGCATGAGTCTTGGCGGGTATGACGAGACATGGGCATTGGCGGGAGACCGATGCAGCTATGACGAAAACAAACAGGGAGCCAATCATGAAAAGCAAAGCAGTTCCGATCATTGCCATAACCTTGTTGGGAGCAGCGCTCGCCCTTCCCGCGACAAGCCATGCATGGAGAGGAGGCTGGGGCTGGTGGGGTCCGGGCGCTTTCGTAGGAGGCGCCATGGTAGGCGCCGCTCTCGCCGCTCCCTATTACGCGTACCCACCTCCGGCCTACGCCTATCCGCCGCCCGCGGTTGTCTACGGCCCGCCGCCAGCTTACGCCTACCCGGGCCCGCCCTCTCCGCCGCCTAACCAAGCGTACGTCTATCCGGGCCCGCCGCCTGCTGCACCCCAGACAGCGCCTGCTCCGCAGGTCCAGGGCAAAGGCCGGTGGGTAGAGGTGCCGGGCCAGATGGTAAGCAACACGTGGGTACCCCCGCATAAGGCGTGGGCGCCTGACAATTCAACTGATCAACCGACGGGCGATTCTCACTCTGGAGCAGGTGAGGCGCCATGAGAAGGGCATTAACGGGCGGGAGCATGGGCGAAGCCTGCAGGATGCTCATCGTCCAATTCTGTGGCTTCAACTTTCGTAAATCTCTTGGAGTCTGTTGAAATTGATGAGGGTTCGGTCGACAATGCCGATGACAATTCTGCCCATCCTTGGCTTTGCCCTTGGCGCCTTGCTGCTCGTTTCCGGCATGTCCTATGCGTTCAAGCAGGAAGATATCGACAAGCTCGCAGCAACAGGACAATGTCCGTTCTGCGACCTCTCTCACATCGATCAGCCCGCCGCCAACCTGTCCGGCAAGAGACTCTCCGGCGCCAACCTGTCCGGCGCCAACCTGTCCGGCGCAAACTTGCGGAACACAAATCTGTCGCGCGCCAGCCTGCCCAAGGCCAACCTCTCCGGCGCCGATCTCGCGGGTGCGGATTTACCCGATGCTCAACTCCCTGACGCAAACTTATCCGGCGTCAACTTTTCCAATGCCAGCCTGCCCAAGGCCAACCTCTCCGGCGCCGACCTGTCTCATGCGAAATTCGCCGGCGCCGATCTGTCCGGCGTCAATGTCTCCGGCGCTAACCTTTCCGATGCCGATTTCTCCGGTGCAACTTGGTCGGATGGGAAAAAATGCGGAGCGGGCTCTATAGGAGAGTGCAAAACAGAGCCTTCCGGATCGGGCAACAGGCCAAAAGGCGGTCGCGGCTCACGAGGCGCCTCTCCGACGGGAATAAACGGCCTGTTGCCCAAACGGTTCTTCTGAAGCGGGCGATAGTTTCCTGCCGCTTGCGATTACGGCAGGGTCGCCGGACAACCCGACCATATCTCTCCATGAAGAAAGACAAGGTACAATTCGATGCATGCCCGTTTGGCTCTTCCCATCGTTTCCAGAGGGGCAGTTCTTATCCCCTTCGTCGGTTTGATTGCATGCCGGATCAATGTCTCGATGTTCTGAACGGCCGACACCAGGTACTCCTGGATAGCCACTCTCCACAGTCCACGCCAGCGAGCCCGATCAAACCCGAAGCGCGCGCTCCGAGCAAAGGAGCGCTCCATAAGCTGTTGACGCGTTTTAAGGTCTCTTTTTGCCGCACGGGTTTCAGTAAGCGCAAGCATATGGTCAAGCTCTTCCTGTCGAACGTGACGCTGCACCGTTCGCGGTCCTTTTGCCCTGGTGCACTGAGATCGCAAGGCGCATGCAGCGCAGCCTCTCTTTGATCCCGCATATTCGACGTTCTGCTTGTTTTCGTGGATTGACCTTCTCTTCAGCGTCTTTCCTGCAGGACAGGTAAAGGCATCGTTCTCCTTATGATAGACAAACTGCTCTTCCGGGAAAATCCCGTCTCGTGAACTCGTGCCGCTCGTGACGGCCTTGACGGCGGGCGTGTGGGGCTGTATGCCTTTATCGCAGCAAAGCAGAAGGTTTTCTTTTGTGCCGTACTTGCTGTCGGCCACAACAGTTTTTACCGCCGAATCGGCATTCTTTTCGTGTTCCTCAATGAGAGCGCCCATTTCGCGCCCGTCGTCAACAACGCCGGGGGTCGCCTTCACCGCCGTAATCACTTCATGGAGTCCATCAACCGCCCGGTGGGTCTTATACCGCAGCTTTGCCTTGCCTCCTGCATGGCGGACGATTGATGCATCGGAATCCGTGGTGGAAACATACCGCGCATTGACCGTAGTGTTTTTCGGTCGTGCGGTTTTAGGGGCATCTGCGGTCTCCTCGGGGGACTCGGCATTCTCCTCCGCGGCCCCGTCGGCTTTAGGTTGCGAGGTCTCAGCAGGAGCTTTCGTTGAGCCGGCTTCTTCTTTTGCGGCATCCAATCTTTTTTCCAGCTCCCGATAGCGTCCGTTGAGATATCGTTTGAGAGCGTGGGAATCCACGACGGAGTTGTTGGAGGCGTCGGCGTCGATAAGGCTTGAGTCCATGAAGATCTTGCCGCCATCGACCAGCCCTGCTTCAACGCACTGCACCACGATCCGCTCGAAGAACTGCTTGAAGACTTCCTCGCCCCATCTCTTTCTCGCCTTCGACAGAACGCTGTGATCGGGTACGGACGATTCGATGGTGAGCCCGAGAAACCAGAGCCAATCCAATCGCTCGGGAAGAGTCTCCATAAGTTCCCTTTCAGAACGGACATTGTAGAGTATGAGGAGAAGCATGAGCTTGAGAATGACCGGGGGAGGAACGGAGACGTTGCCCTTCTCCCCATAAGTTTTCTTGACTTCGTCGTAAATGAAGTCGAAGTCGATCAGTTCCTTGATTTTGCGAAGAGGGTGGTCCTTGCGGACTCTCGTCTCAAGCTGAACATGGTAAGAAAAGAGGGGGTCGTTAGGCGGGGGGTCGTAACCCATCATGGGCCGCATCTCCTTGTCCTGAGCGTTCATAAAGCTTACCATACGCTACCGGAGAAGGCCACATAATTGTATGCAATGACGAACACAAACCACGAATTGTCTGTTCTTCTGCTTGCGCCGGAATCACGATTTGGGCAACAGGCCGTAAACTTCTGACGGCGATGATGCTTCTCTCGCATGTTAGAGGACCTATATTTCTCTTTGCGTTCAGGAGGGCGCAGCTCAGGCGTAAAATGTTGATAACTGTTGAACATTTCACTCTTCTCGGGTACGCCTCCCGATGAAGTGTCCAGGGGTAAGGGCGGAGAGCGCCAACCACATGAGAAAGATTTGTTTGGTACAGATGCAGTTTCGGAAAAGGCCGTTATGGTTAACCAGAACTACTACTTGTTGTCCAGCACCCGCCTTACGGTCTCGCCCAATTCCTTCCTCCCGATGGGCTTCATGAGAAAATCCTTGATCCCAAGCGCCTTCGTCTTCTCTGGCGAGGCTGAATGACTGTAGCCAGTACAGAGGATTATGGGGATGTCTTTGCGAATCTGGAGCATCCTTTCCGCCAGCTTGATGCCGGTGATGCGAGGCATGGCCTGATCGGTGATTATCAGGTCGTACTTCGTCGGGTCTGACTGGAACAGGTTCAGGGCCTTTTCGCCGTCCGTGATCGCCGTCACCCGATAACCGAGGCGCTCGAGCGATCGTCCGGGTCGCCTCCGCGATGGCTTCTTCATCGTCCACAAAGAGTATCCTCTCTTCTCCACCCCGCGGCGACCCCGCCTCCTCGTGCTGCTCCTCTCTACCGGGGACAGCCTTCGGCAGAAAGACATGGAATGTGGTCCCTTTGCCCGGCCTGCTGGATACCGTGATCCCCCCGTCGAGGTCTTTCACTATGCCATAGACGACGGCAAGCCCCATGCCGGTCCCCTCACCGACCTCTTTCGTCGTGAAGAACGGATCGAAAATCCTTTTCCTCATCCCGGCCGTCATGCCCGTACCGGTGTCGCTCACGGTGAGCGCCACATAGGCGCCGGGCTCCATATCTGCCTCGGGGAGATCGTCGCCTGAAGGATAGGTTCTTTCAGTGAGGCGAAAGGCAAGCGTTCCGCCGCCGCGCATCGCGTGCTCCGCGTTGCTCGCGAGATTCATGATGATCTGTTGAATGTCCGAGGGCATGGAGAAGACTGCGACATCGCTGACCTCCATGTCGAGGGACATCTCGACGTTCGTCGAGAT
This sequence comes from uncultured delta proteobacterium, assembly GCA_963816715.1. Taxonomy (GTDB): domain Bacteria; phylum Desulfobacterota; class Syntrophorhabdia; order Syntrophorhabdales; family WCHB1-27; genus BOG-1155. Next base: position 353,020 of record CAWFMJ010000026.1, on the reverse strand, counting down.
GGATGATCTGAGGAGTTCGAATGTCTCTTTCAGAAGCGGCGCGATCTCGACGGGTTTTCGCATCTTATCGGATCTGCGGCTAAAGGTTAGGATCTGTTTCACCAAATCACGGCCTCTTTTGGAAGCCTTGAATATCTGCATGAGGTTGTGCCGGATGCCGTCCTTGGGGAGCTCGTCGAGGGCAAGCTCTGTATTGCCGATGATGATCGCCAACAGATTGTTGAAATCATGCGCGATGCCGCCGGCAAACGTTCCAATCGTCTCCATCTTCTGACCCTGGCGAAGGCGGGCTTCGGCGTGCTCGCGCTGCGCGGTTTCCGCCCTTAGCTTCTCGTACGCCCTCTGCAGCTCGCCGGTCCGTTCCTGAACCCGTTCTTCGAGCTCATCGTGGGCTTTTTTCAGGGCGTCCTCCGTTTTCTTGCGTCTCGTAACGTCCTCCACCAAAAGGATGAGCCCTCCCACTCCTCCGTTCTGCTCGTACCACGGAAGGATCTCCCAGTTCACCCATTCTATGGCGCCGCTCAGCCGGGGAAAGGGATCGTTCTCGGCTTTCTCTGTCGCACCGGCGAGGCAGCGCCGATGCACTTCTTTCCACCGTTCGGGCATCTCGGGGAAGAGCTCGTAGTGGCTCCGGCCAATGACGTTCGCGCCCACAAGATTGTAGTTAGAGAGCCACCGCCGACTGACGGCGACATATCTCATCTCCCGATCGAACATCGCGACGGCCGCAGGGGCGTGTTCGATGAAGAGTCGCAGCTTGTGCTCGCTTTCGCGCAGCGCCTCCTGCGTCCGCCTGGACTCGGTGATGTCGTGCACCATGCCGACTGACCGGATAATCCTGCCTGATCCATCCCGGATGTGCTCACACTTCTCGTGGACAACCCGGACTTCGCCGGTCGATCTCCGCACAACCCGGTGTTCGATCTCATAGGCGTCTCTTCCCTCGCGGAGCGAGCCGGAATACGCATCATCTACCGCCGAGCGGTCTTCGGGGTGCACCGCGTCCAGAAAGGCCTCGTATGTCGCGCCGAACTCCTGAGGCCGCAGGCCGAATATCCTATACACCTCGTCGGACCAGGAGAGACGGTTATTGACAACGTCGAGCTCCCAACTCCCGAGATGGGCAATCTCCTCTGCCCTGCTCATCTGTCTGTCCCTTTCCTGCAAGGCCTCTTCCGCCCGTTTGCGCTCGGTGATGTCTTGTCCGATCGAAAGATTCCCGATGAGGTCGCCTCTTACATCCCTGAGGGCCCTATTGCGCCACGAGACCCACACCCGCTCTCCGTTCTTCCGTACGTTCTCGTTCACGTTTTCGGGAAACTGATTGGTATCGTTCAGAATGTTGTCTATCATCTCCTTAAGGTCCCGCCCGCTGCCGGTCTCCTTTGGAGAGACGAGGATTTTCAAATTCTGCCCGACGATCTCGTCAAGGCGGTAGCCGAAAAGAGTCTGGGCGTACTCATTGAAAAAGGTTATGGCGCCGTCACGATCCGTTGTGACAACGGCGCTGTTCGCATTCTGGACAAATTCGCGGTATTTCTCCTCGCTCTCCCGCAATGCCTTCTCGGCTCGTTTTCGCTCGATGGCGTAAATCATTGACCGATAGAGCTGATCGGCATCGATACGTTCCTTGATGAGGCAATCCTGAGCTCCCATGGCTATGGCCTGTGCGGCAAGATCCTTGTCGGGGTTGATGGTCAGGACGATGATAGGGAGAAGCGGGCCTTCGGAGAACAGGCAGTGGAGGGTTTCGAGGCCTTTGCTGCCAAGGGGAGTCAGGCCCAAGAGGACCGCGTCGAATGCGCCCTCGCGCAGGAGTCCTCGTGCCGAGGAGAGGCGATCGGGAGCGACAACGACGCATTCTGTCCCCCTGCTTTCCGCAATGTCGCGGATGCGCTCGGCGTCCGCGGCCTCCTCTATGAGAAGTATTTTCTGGCAGGGATTCTTCATACCGGTCTCCTTTCGTATATCGACGAATGGCGACAGGCACGCCGCGGCGACTCAAGGGTTGCGAACCAGAAAGTTTCGAGCCCTTCACCGTTTACATATTTTATCACAAATCGTTTCATTTTAAGCACGGCGGTAGAGGGTTGGTACGCCAACTGTCGAGTAATGCCCTTCAACTACTTCGCCTTCTTGGACGGTGTTCGCTTTCCAGCCGCCGGCGGGACCGTGAATCCCGGCCGGATCAATACGGCAATCCGGAGTGTTTCTATTATTAATTCGGACCTACCGACTATTAAGCCTGGACAGACGTCGGGACTGCGATTGTCACCGGGCTGTTGGTTGGCGCCTCGTTCCCGTGCCCGTCTCGGCAACCCTTCTGCTCACCGCTCCTGGTTTGCTCGGTTTTGTTGCAGTCAGAAAGGAAGCTCGAAGAAGTATGCCATCACCGCGCACGAACGGCAGGACCCTGTTGTCTTTCATGCTTGTCTCCGCGATTACCATTCGGAGTCCGGTATCGCACAAAGAACTCCGGGTATAGCGAGTTCAGGAAAGCAACGCCTCTGGCACTGAGCAACGCCGATGGGTGGAGATTAGGCGCCCGCAAACAATCAAGGCGTTTCTCGTGATACCTTACGAAAAATGGAACTATGAAGTGAGGCTAAAGACGGGTCGCTACAGCGCGCGAGGGACGAGCAGTAATGTGATTCCCTCTATGATCTGGATAATTCGCGGGTCCGACAGTGATCCTATTCGTTCAGCGAGGTCCGCTTTGTCGAGCGTGACAATCTGTGCGACATTGACCACACTGTCTTTTTGCAGGTTTCCCTCACCCTTTTTGAGCAACACATTGCCGGGCGCCTTCGCCCTCTCCAAGTTGGAGGTAAGCGCACAAACTACTGTAGTGCCGAGGCGGCTCGCATTGAAGACATTGTTTTGAACCACGACGCAAGGGCGCCGATACCATGGTTCAGATCCTTTCGTACGCCGCGGCCCCGGTCGCCAACAAGTACAAGTATATCCTCATAGGAAACGCAGGCGGGGCGATAAAGCTGAAAGAAGTGATGCCGAAGCTCCCGTACGTGTTCTCCGTGCTCAACATGGCGGACACCCAAATGCCCCTTCTTGCGCAAATCCTGTCTCAAGCCAACGTAAAAAAGGTCGCCATGATCTATATCCAGGACCTTCACGGCATTGAATACCGGGATGTCTTCATCCGTGAGATGAAAAAGAAAAAGATCGACGTGGCGATGTCCAAATCGTTCCCCCACGGGACGCAGGATCTTACGCCTCTTCTGAAAGAAGCCAAAGCAGCCAATGTCGATGCGTTTGTGGGAATGCTCTATCCTGACGAGGCGTTTCTCGCAACCGGACAGGCGATGGAGGTAGGTTTCAGCCCGAAGGTCTTCTTTCTGACCGTTGGACCTATGCTGACGCAGTACAGAGATGCGTTCGGGGCTGCGGGCGTCGAAGGCGTTATGGGCGGCGGGGCATGGGCAATGGCAAAACGGCGCCTGGGAAATCATCGACCCGGGGAAGAAAGGGGCCGTAACGCCCATATACCCAAAGCCTGTATGGCAAAAGAAGGCTAAGGCGGACAAGCCTCAATCATAAGCGCGGCTTCGCCGAGAAATCGTGTCGCGACAAAGGGCCGATAGGGGCTGAAGCAAGCTTTTCCAGCCCTTATCGGCCCTTTGTCGGCTCTGCAAGACAAACATTATTTAGCTTACCTATTTCCTTGTGCAGCCACTGGTCCCGTAGGTCTGACGGGCCGCCTGATAGAGGCAACGTTTGATAGACTGCCTCTCTCTTCGTCGCCTGTTGAACACCTTGCGGTTTTGTCCCCGCCCCCAGGGCTTTGACTTTCCTTTCATTGTTGCGATAAATTGATGAACGCTTGAAAATCGGCTGTCGGTTTGCGACGGGGGTGGACGGGTACGGCCTATGCGCACGCTTATGACAACGATCTGGAAGGGGGAGGCGCCGGTTTTGAGGGCGCTTTTCTTTCCTCTTCTTTTTTGCCTCTCCCTCCTTTACCGGGCAGTATTGGCAGCGCGGGAGCTTTGCTACGCGCGGGGCATCTCGAAGGTTGCGGAGCCTCTTATCCCGGTGATAAGCGTCGGCAACTTGTCGATGGGCGGTACGGGCAAGACCACGGTGGTCGAGCGTCTTTCGAAGGAACTGGTGAAGAAGGGCCTGCGCCCCGGAATTGTAACGCTCGGCTACAGGAAGAAAAAGAAGGGTTCTTTCGCTGTCGACAGAAGAACGGAAACAGCAGAGAACGCCGGCGATGAAGCGGTCATGTTGGCCAGGCACACCATGCTCCCCGTCCTGGTGGGGAAGGACAGAAATGAAAGCATAGAGAGGGGCGTCCGTGATTTCGGCATCGACGTGGCTGTCTTTGACGACGGTTTTCAGGTGCGCAATGTGCGCAAGGACGTGGAGCTGCTGATCATGGACGGCGCCGCGCCACGGGCCGCTTTGCATACATTTCCTTTGGGTGTTTTGAGGGAACCTCTTGAAATGGCGAGGAAAGCCGATATAATATTGGTGAACCGGGGCGAGCTGAACGACCGTGTCAAGGCCATCGCGTCCGATGCTCCGGTTTTTCACATCCGCTGGCGGCCCCTCTATCTGCGCCGTTTGAAAGACCGGGCAATGGTCAACTGCCGGTTTATTCGGGGGAAAAAGGTGCTCGCTTTTTCGGGGTTGGGGGACAACGACTCTTTCTTCCGGACCCTTGGCGATATAGGGGCGAACGTGGTAATGGCTCGCGAGTTTCCCGACCACTACCGCTACCGGAGAGAAGACCTGAGTCGCCTGGAATCGTTTCAGGGCGCGGAAATGCTGGTAACCACCGAGAAGGATGCGGTGAAGATCGAGGGAATGGAAGTGCCGGAGAATCTCTTCGCCCTTGTTATCGAAGCAGAGATCGAGAGGGAGAACGAGTTGATCGAATACCTATGCGGGATCGTGAAACCCGCGTAGGGAAACGGTTGGGGGGTTGCGGCCCGCGAATGAAGGTCTGGGAACGCGCGGGCGCCCCGCTAAGACAGGCGGTTCCGCGAGAGGAGTATCCCTCTTCAAGGGAAACGGTTGGGGGGACGCCCCTTTGAAGGACAAGCGGCGAGAAGAGTGTCCCCCTTCCAGATTTATCGAGGTTATGAGATGACGGATCGAGTGATAATTTTCGATACCACCTTGAGGGACGGCGAACAGTCTCCGGGCAACACGATGAATGCCCAGGAGAAGCTGCGGGTTGCGAAACAGCTCGAGATTCTGGGGGTCGACATCATCGAGGCCGGTTTCCCTATCGCTTCTCAGGGGGACTTCGACTCCGTCAAACAGATCGCCGAGGCAATGAAGACCTGCAAGGTGGCGGGTCTCGCGAGGGCCAACTTCGATGATATCGACCGCGCCTGGGAAGCGGTGAAACACGCCGTAAGCCCGCGCATCCATACATTTATTTCCACCTCTGACATACACCTCAAACATCAGATCCGGAAGACGCGGGACGAGGTGCTCAAGATCGCCGAGGAGTCGGTGAAGAGGGCGGCCAGGTGCGCGACCGACGTGGAATTTTCTGCCATGGACGCGACCAGGACGGACCGGGATTACCTCTGTCGTGTGCTCGCCACGGCCATCGACGCCGGGGCGACCACGGTAAATGTACCCGATACGGTCGGCTATACCGTCCCCGACGAATTTGCCGCCTTGATCCGCTATATCATGGAGCATGTCCCCAATATCTCCCGGGCTGTCCTGAGCGTCCACTGCCACAACGATTTGGGTCTCGCCGTGGCGAACTCGGTGGCGGCGGTGAACGCGGGGGCGAGGCAGGTGGAGTGCACCATCAACGGCATCGGCGAGCGTTCCGGCAACGCGGCGCTTGAAGAGGTCGCAATGATCCTCAAAACGCGAAAAGACCTCTTTTCTTTCGAAACGGGGATCGTGACCGAAAAGATCTATCCCACGAGCAGGCTCATCACCTCCGTGACCGGCGCGCCGGTGCAGCCGAACAAAGCCATCGTGGGAACGAATGCCTTCGCCCATGAGTCGGGCATCCACCAGGACGGGTTGCTCAAGGAAAAGCTTACCTACGAGATCATGACGCCCGAGTCCGTCGGAATACCGAAAAGCTCCCTGATCCTGGGCAAGCATTCGGGCAGGCACGCTTTCCGGGAGAAGCTGGAAAACCTGGGCTATTCCCTCGACGACAAGGAGATCAATCTCGTCTTCAAAAGGTTCAAGGCCCTGGCGGACATGAAGAAAGAGGTCTACGACGAAGACATCGAGATGATCATCATGGACGAGGTAGTTCGCGTTCCGGAGAAGTACCGGATGACCTATCTTAACGTGGTCTGCGGCAATATGGCTATTCCCACGGCTACCGTCAGGATCGAGATCGACGGCCAGATGCACCAGGAAGCGGGCTTCGGCGACGGGCCCGTCGACGCGACGCTCAAGGCCATTCAGAAAATCATCAAGACGAACAGCAGACTGCTGCAATTCTACATCAATGCCATTACGGGCGGGACGGATGCCCAAGGCGAGGTTTTTGTCAAACTCGAGGAAAAAGGCTCGACGGTGATCGGAAAAGGCGTCGATACGGACGTCATCGTCGCCTCGGGCAAGGCATACGTCAACGCTTTGAATAAACTTGATTTTGTCAAGAAGAGGAAAGATAACAATACGGGGGTGTAACATGGGCATGACGGTAACGGAGAAGATTCTGGCGAGCCACGCCGGGAAAGACAGCGTGACGCCGGGAGAAATCATAGAGGCAAAAGTCGACCTCGCCCTTGCCAACGACATTACCGCTCCTCTGTCGTTGGAGGAATTCGAGAAAGCGGGCGCCACGTCCGTCTTTGACCCGGAACGGGTCGTCCTGGTGCTCGACCATTTCACGCCAAACAAGGACATCCTTTCCGCCCAGAACTGCAAGACCATCAGGGAGTTTGCGAAAAAGCACGCCATCACGCACTTCTACGAAGGCGGCGCGTGCGGCATCGAGCACGCGCTTTTGCCTGAGCAGGGCCTCGTGGGTCCCGGAGACGTCGTGGTAGGAGCGGACAGCCACACCTGTACCTATGGCGCATTGGGCGCTTTCTCCACAGGCGTGGGCAGCTCGGACCTTACCTATGCCATGGTGATGGGCTCGCTCTGGTTCAAAGTGCCCGAGACCGTCAAATTCGTCTGCAAGGGCAAATGGCAGCAGTGGGTTACGGGCAAGGACCTGATCCTCCATATCATCGGCATGATCGGCGTTGAAGGCGCCCGCTATCAGGCAATGGAGTTCGAGGGAGAAGCCATAGAGGCCCTTTCTATCGACTCCAGGCTTTCGGCCGCAAATATGGCTATCGAGGCAGGCGCGAAGAACGGCATATTCAAGGTCGACGCCAAAACGCTGGAATACCTGAAAGGCCGGGCAAAGAGACCCTATAAAGTGTATGAGAGCGATCCTGACGCCCGCTACAGCAAGGTTTACGAGATCAATGCGAGCGACCTGGGGTTGAAAGTGGCCCTTCCTTTCCTTCCTTCCAATGTCAAGAACGTGGAAGAAGTGAAGAACCTCGCCATCGATCAGGCGGTGATCGGCTCGTGCACCAACGGACGGCTGGAAGACCTGGAGATTGCCGCAAAGATCTTTCAGGGAAAGAAGGTGGCGAAGAACGTGCGATGCATCATCATCCCGGGCACGCCGCAAATCTACCACACGGCACTGAAGAGAGGCTATTTTGAGACCTATCTCGACGCCGGCTGCATCATCTCGCCTCCGACGTGCGGTCCCTGCCTTGGCGGCCACATGGGCGTTTTGGCCAAGGGAGAGCGGGCCGTGTCGACGACGAACAGGAATTTCGTGGGAAGAATGGGCCACCCCGAAAGTGAAGTCTGCCTTACCGGGGCGGCGGCAGCGGCGGCAAGCGCGATAAAAGGGGAGATCGCCCATCCCAGGGAGGTTTTGTGATGATAAACGGAAAAGTCTGGAAATTTGGCGACAACATCGATACGGACATCATCATTCCTGCCCGTTACCTGGCATATACGGACCCAGCAGTGCTCGGGCAGCATTGCATGGAGCCTCTGGACGCCCGATTTTTCCAAGAAGGCGCAGAAGGGCGACATCATTGTCGCCGGGTCGAATTTCGGCTGCGGCTCATCGCGCGAACACGCGCCCGTTGCCATTGTGGCCCTCGGCATACCCGTGGTGATCGCGAAGAGCTTCGCGCGCATATTCTACCGCAACGCCTTCAACAAAGGGCTCGCCCTTCTTGAGGCGGATGTGTGCGATATGGTGAAAGAAGGAGAGAGCATCGAGGTGGATCTGTCAACGGGTTCGATCAAGACTGCCCGCGGAATGGTGCTGGCGTTGCCCATTCCTTCCTTCATGCTTGAACTGATAAACGAAGGGGGACTGATAGGCCACCTAAAAAGGAGGATGGAGGCAAGAAAATGAAGACATTCAATGTAGCTGTTGTCGGCGCCACCGGGGCAGTCGGCAGTGAAATGATAGAGACGCTCGAGCAACGAAAATTCCCCGTGAGGAACCTCACCCTTCTTGCATCCGAGAGGAGCGCGGGCACTTCACTGAGTTATCTGGGGCACGACGTCGTGGTACAGGTCCTGAAAGAAGATTCCTTCAAGGGCGTCGACATAGGTCTTTTCTCGGCAGGCGGCTCGGTGAGCGAGAAGTTTGCCCCTATCGCGGCAGCGAGCGGCTGCGTTGTGGTCGACAATACGAGCGCATTCAGGATGGACCCGGATGTACCCCTTGTCGTGCCGGAGGTGAACCCTCACGCCATCGCGCAATACAAGAAGAAAGGCATCATAGCGAACCCGAACTGCTCCACCATCCAGATGGTAGTGGTCCTCAAGCCGCTTCATGACGCCGCCAAGATAAAACGGGTGGTTGTTTCGACGTACCAGGCGGTGTCCGGCACGGGAAAGAGGGCGATCAAGGAGCTGGAGTCGCAGGTGACGGCCATCTACGGCAACAGGGAAATAACCCATAGCGTCTATCCCCATCAGATCGCCTTCAACTGCCTTCCCCACATTGATGTCTTCCTGGAAAACGGCTACACCAAGGAAGAAATGAAGATGACGAACGAGACCATGAAGATCCTGGGAGACCCGACGATCAGGGTGACGGCGACAACCGTAAGGGTGCCTGTTTTTTACAGTCATTCGGAGTCGGTCAATGTGGAGTTCGAAAAAGAGCTGAGCCCGGAGCAGGCGCGGAAGATCCTTTCGAAAGCCCCGGGCGTGATCGTTGCGGACGATCCGAAGAAGAACCTTTACCCTCTGGCGATCTACGCCGCCGGAAAGGATGAGACGTTCGTAGGCCGGATAAGAAAGGACGAATCGCTCGAGCACGGCCTGAATCTGTGGGTTGTGGCCGACAACATCAGGAAAGGCGCGGCGCTCAACGCCGTCCAAATCGCCGAGATATTAGCGGAAAAGTATTTGTAGAGCGAGATGTCAGCGCATTAAGTTTCTAAAGCGCCGGGGCTATCCAGTCCCGGCGCTTTTGTCAGAAGCTTTAAGACTTCTTGCTATTTCTTACCGAAGCTGTCGAGGACGTCGCGTATCGTCTCCTCAAGTTCGTCGATAAGTTTCTGAACCCGGTCTGCAAGAGCTGCGTCAAACTGCGACACCGTACCGCAGGCGTGGCAACTGTGCGCGCCCCCTGCCGTAAACTTCTTGAGATCGAGCATGAACTCCTTCTGACACTTGGGACAGCGGGGTCTCAGCTCTATGTACAGTTGCTTGTTCTTGTATTGACCGAGCACAGAAACCTCCTTTTGCCAACTACTGCTGCCGGGCCTGCGATTACTGGGGCTCAGCGCTTCGCATACGCTCGCTTTTGCAACCATTGGGGCTTAGCTGCCCCCTTTTCGGCGCGGTCGTTTAATGGGCGCCCGCCCTGCCAACCCGCGTTTCGCGGGCGGCAACGCTTCTCATCGTGCCTTCAGGGCGGTGGAGGCGGTTCATTGAAGGGCGGCGGGCTCTTCTCTTCGCCGGCTTTCTCTTCGCGGCCGGGCGGATATGTTCCCCGCACTTCTTCTATCTCCGCTTCAATCTGCCGCATTTCAGCCTTCATCGCCGAGATGAGCGCCACTCTGTTCTTCAGGAAAACATCATCCGCCTGTATCGGCCGTTCCGCCGTAAACTCTCCGTAGGCGTATTCTCCCACCTCCGCGTAGAGTCTCTGCAGCTTTCTCTGAAACCTGAGGAGGTCCATCTTTCTTCCGGCTATCTTCGCCTGTTTTTCGACGTTGAAGGCGATGCCTTCCGCGGTTTCCCTGAGGGTTTTCAGTCCATCCTCAGTCTTCTTCTTAAGATCGTCCATGAGCGACATATATCGCCTCCGCGCGCCTTCTTTACTTAATGAATACTACAGGAGGAGATAGCAATTTGCAACTCCCTGTCTGTATGGTTGTCCCTCAATGTCTTTGCAGACGCGAACTGAGCCGAGTCTCATTTTATAGTATACTATGAATCGAAGGGGATGAATAAAAGGGGATGGTACGATTTAACGACATCGTAGAAGAAGTCCTGCGCTACAACCCCAAAGCCGATGTAGACATGTTGGAACGCGCTTACGTTCTGTCTGCAAAGGCGCACAAGGGCACGGTCAGGCTTTCCGGCGAGCCCTATCTCATCCATCCGCTCGAAGTGGCCTACGTGCTGAGCAAGATGAACCTCGACGCGCAGAGCGTCGCTTCGGGGCTTCTCCACGATACCCTGGAAGACTCATACCTCACCAAGGAAGAGTTGGAACAGTATTTCGGGAAAGAAGTGGCGGAACTTGTCGACGGCGTGACAAAAATAAGCCGGATAAAGATGTCCGGCTCCGAGGACGCCCGCGCCGACAGTCTGAGGAAAATGATCCTGGCCACCAGCAAGGACGTCAGAGTCATTCTCATCAAGCTGGCCGACCGTTATCATAACATGCAGACCCTTCGGTTCATGCCCCCCGACAAGCAGATCGAGATAGCTCGCGAAACGCTCGACATATACGCCCCGCTGGCCCACCGGCTGGGCATCGAATGGCTCAAAGGAGAACTCGAGGACCTTTCTTTCAAGCATCTTCAGCCGGACGCGTATCGCGTCATCAGCGAAAATGTCGCCCAGAAAAAAAGGGAGCGCGATGCCTACACTGCCGAGGTGAAGGAGCTTCTCCAGACCAGGCTGCAACAGTTTGGGCTGAAGTGCGAGGTGTCGGGCAGGGCGAAGAGGCTTTACAGCATTTACCGGAAAATGGTGCAGGAAAAGCTGAGCATCGACCAGATGTTCGATATTATCGCCTTCAGGGTTATCGTGGGCACCGTCAAGGAGTGCTACGAAGGCCTCGGGTACATTCACGATCTCTTCAAGCCCATCCCCGGCAAATTCAAGGACTATATCGCTCTGCCCAAGGCCAACATGTACCAGTCGCTCCACACCGCCGTCATAGGCCCTCACGGCGAGAGGATCGAGATACAGATCAGGACCCGGGAGATGCACCGGCTGGCGGAAGAGGGCATCGCGGCGCATTGGAAGTACAAGGAAGGCAAAGTCTTCGATGTCAAAGAGGACAGGATCTTCTCGTGGCTGCGCAAGATCATCGAGCGACATGAAGAGGTAAAGGACAACAAGGAATTCCTCGAAAACTTCAAGATCGACCTTTTCCCTGACGAAGTTTATGTTTTTACTCCCAAAGGGGATGTAAAAGAGCTGCCGAGAGGGGCGACGCCCGTCGACTTTGCCTATGCGGTACACTCAACCCTCGGTCACCGTTGCGTCGGTGCAAAGGTGAATGGGAAACTGGTTCCCCTCAAGACGGTGCTCGCCAGCGGCGACAATGTCGCCATCCTGACGAACCCCGCCCACAAACCGAGCAAAGATTGGCTCAAGTTCGTCGTCACGTCGAAGGCGAAGTCCAAGATTCGCCAATGGATCAAGGAAGAACAGAGAGAGCGCAGCATCGAGTTGGGGCGTACCCTCCTCGAAAAAGAGCTGGCCAAGCACGACTTCAACCTGTCGAAAATGCTCAAGACGGGAGAGGTGCAGGCGTTAGCAAAGGATTTCTCCTTCGACTCCATCGACGATCTGCTCGCTGCCGTCGGCTACGGCCTCTATACGCCCCTGCAGATACTGGGCAAGATAATTCCCGAGATCCCAAAGGTGAGCAAGCTGCGGAAGGTGCTTGGCTCAATCAGGAAGAGCAAGGACGACGCCATCAGGATCAAGGGCATCGACGGACTGGTGGTCAAGTTTGCCCGATGCTGCAACCCCATACCGGGGGATAAGGTCCTGGGCTTCATCACCAGGGGGAGAGGGCTCACCGTTCATTTGGAAGACTGTCCGAACGTGCTGGCTTATGACGAGCAGCGAAAAGTGGAAGTGTCGTGGGAGATGGACAAGGAGTATACTTATTCGGTGAAGCTCAGGGTGCAGGGGGAGGACAAAAAGGGGCTTTTGAACGATATTACCTCGGTTCTCTCAGCGAGCAAGGCAAACATCATTAATGCCAACGTTACAACCTACCCGGACCGGTCGGCGATAAGCATCTTCGAGATAGAAATCCTAAATGCTCCTCAAGTGCAGAAGATAACGAAATCGATCATGAAGCTGAAAGGGGTAAAATCGGTCGAGAGGCTGAGGACCGCCTAATTTTCTTAGAGCGGTTTTTGGATGCGTCCCTTCTTAATGCACTTCGTGCAGACGCTCATCCGTTTCGTGCCGCCGTTTTTTACAACCCTGACGCTTTGCAGGTTCGGGAGCCATTCTCTCTTTGCCTTGTTATGGGCGTGGCTCACGCTGTACCCTATCTGTTTCCCTTTCCCGCATATATCGCAAACTCTTGCCATAAGAATCCCGACCCCTTGATTGGATTATGCCGCCGTCAATGCAGTGGAGCGTATAGTTTACTCGCTCGCATCCCCTGTGTCAATAGAAAAGGCCGAGGCTTGAAAACAAAGGATTTTGCCGCTGAGGCATCGAAAATTGTTTGATCTTTCGCAGATTCTGTGCCATGATAGCATTTGAAGTTTCGGACGTGTTGACCCAAAGCCGCAACGCGTGGAACACCCGTTTGCGGCGTTTTTTTGGCGGAGTTCGGGCCTTCCATTTCTGCAGAGGAGGTATTTCGGGCATGGCGAAAGGGACCGTGAAGTGGTTCAACGCATCGAAAGGTTTCGGATTCATTGCGAAGGAGGAGGGAGGCGACGTCTTTGTCCATTATTCTGCAATCCAGGATGAGGGTTTCAAGTCCTTGTCTGAGGGCCAAGCGGTCAGCTTCGATATAATCGACAGTCCGAAAGGCCCCAAAGCCGCAAACGTGGTCAAACTCTAAAGCCAAGAGGGCAGGTTTTTTGAGCCTGCCCCTTCTCATATCTCCACGCTCCCTATCGGGAATCGCTCAACTCCATTCCATTAGGCATCGGTATTTTCTCATACGCCTCCGGTATTTCAAAGAGGCTGTCCGGCGCCGACATCCTTATGTTGCTGTATTCGACGCTCCAGCTCCCGTTGACCGCCATGGTTTTGACGGGAAAGTTGATATCGGTCGCCACCCACTGATAAACCGACTCGCCCGGCGCTCCTCCGGCTGCGGTGACCTCATACTTCTTTGTCGCATGGCCGTTTATGGTTTCGTCGCCCAGGAGCTTCCGGTTCCCGTCAAGGATTTGCTTTTCCTCGATAACGGGCTTTTTCTTCGGGTCGAAGGGCATTTCGATATAGGCCTTCTGTTCGGGCATGACAATCCAGGACTTGTTCTTGTCGTGCCTGATAATGGCATATTCCGAGCCGCTCTTCGTTTCTATGCGGTATTTGTTGCCTTTTACGTACAACTTTCCCGTCTGCTTTTGCTCCCCCTCCCTCGTGACCATGTCGGCGGAGAGTTCGATTGCCTCCGCAACGAGCGCAAACCCGAGCAGGACAAGCAGTGCGGATAGACAGAGAACCCTGTGCCTCATTGCGCCCCCCTGTTTGATGCTTGCTTTCCAAGGCTAATATAGTCATCGGGGAACGCAAAAGAAACGGGGGCGGGCAAAGGCGGCAATTACTGGGGCTAGCGTCGCCCCCTCCACGAAGGAAGTCCGCAGAGCCTCCCCCTCAATGAAAAGCTTTCACAGTCCTTCTTTCCTCAGTTCCTCCAGGAGGACTCTCTGCTTGTCCGTCAGCCGTTTCGGAGGCTCGATGGCAATCTCCACGTACTCATCGCCGCTTGCCTGCTTGCCTATCTGCGGCACGCCGAGACCCTTGAGGCGCACTTTTGAGGTGCTTCGCACGCCTCCGGGAATCTTGATCTGTTTCGGCCCTTCTATGGTCGGCACCTCCACGGTCCCTCCCAAAAAGGCGTCGGTCATCTTCACCTCCACTTTCACGTAGAGGTCGTTGCCTACCCGTTTGAATACGGGATGTTCCGCAACCTTTATCGTCACGTACAGGTCGCCCGTCCTGCCCGTGTAGGGGTCCTTGCTCCCTTTTCCCTGGAGTCTCAGTTTCTGACCGGTGTCGATGCCCTTCGGTATCTTCACCTTGATTTCTTCGGCGCCCCGCTCGCTCGTAAAAGAAAGCACCTTTTCGGCGCCCCTCATGGCATCCATGAAGGGTATTTCCAGCTCGTAATTCAGGTCGAGCTGGCCCGCGGAAGTCTGTTGCTTGGTTGCAAAATCACCGAAATTGGTCCCGCGCCTGCCCGCCCTTCCCGCGCCCGCGCCGGCTTGTCGGCCGAAGATCATGCTGAAGATGTCCCCGGTGCCGAACCCGAGGTCTCTGTAGAGATCGCCTATGTTGAATCCGCGGTAAATGTCTTCCTGCGTGTACTTCTGCTGGAACCCGCTCATGCCGTACGTATCGTATTCTTTCCGCTTGTCTTTGTCGCTCAGAACGGCATAGGCCTCGTTTATTTGTTTGAAATGCTCTTCTGCTTCTTTGTTCCCGGGGTTTCTGTCCGGGTGATACTTAAGGGCCAGTTTCCGGTAGGCCTTCTTGATGTCGTCGCCCGATGCCGATTTCTGCACGCCGAGAAGCTCGTAATAATCTTTTTTGGCCATGATCGCCCCTGTCGTAGAATTATAGTATTAGAATATATCCTCGGAGGCTTTACAAAGCAAACCGAAAAAAATAAAATTCTAGTATGCCTATCTACGAATATTACTGCGATGCCTGCAAAAGAAGCTCCTCCTTTCTCTTCCTCCGTGCGGACGAAGAGATTGTGCCTTACTGCAAGCGCTGCAAGTCGCAGGACGTGAGGCGCATCATTTCCCGGGTTGCGGTGATCAGGAGTGAAGAGCAAAGGATGGAGAGTCTTCTCGACCCCGGCAAGCTGGGCGATCTCGACGAGAACGATCCGCGCTCCGTGGAAAAGCTGATGAAGCGAATGGGCAGCGAATTCGGAGACGAGCTCGGCGAGGGGTTTGAAGAAGAAATGCAGGAAGCTCTGGATGGGGGCGAGGCTAGCCCCGAAGCAGATCTGTAAGCGGTCCCTTGCCTTCTCTCAGGATTTGCACCTTGTCGTCCACGAGGCTGATGACCGTTGAAGGATCGCCCGGGATAATGCCGCCGTCGATCACGAAAGCCACCTGATTTTTGAAGTATCGCTCGATCTCCTTCGGATCGGAGGCCGGCTCCTCTCCGCTCCATTTCGCCGTCGTGCTGATAAGGGGTCTTCCCAGCAGCTCGACGAGACCCCGCGGGATCGCATGATCGGGCATCCTGATGCCCAGCTCCTTCTTGGGCGTCATGAGGAGCCTCGGCGCTATCCTTTTTGCCCTCAGGACGAACGTGTAAGCGCCGGGCAGCATCGACTTCACTATGTGAAACCCGAAATCCGTCAGCACGGCGTACTCGCTTATCTGCTTGATATCTTTGAAAATCATGCTGAACGGCCGCTTTTCGCTCAAACCCCGCATTGCGTAGAGCGTCTTGATCGCCTTCGTGTCGAAGGAATCGCACCCCAGGGCGTAATAGGTGTCCGTCGGGTAGCTGATGATGGTCCCGCTCTCCAGGCTCTCCTTGATGAAGGTTGTTGTTTTCTTCTTCGGCCGTGCCGGGTCCCATTCGATGATCATCGCTTTTTCCCTACGCACCGCGCCAATGCCCGCCGCTTCCCGCCCGCTGCGAAGACTCCCTCTTCATAGAACAACAGCTCCAGGGAGGGGAAAAACTTCAGCAGCTCGCCGTCGTCGAGCAGGTATTCCGGGTTTCTCGGGCCGTCGATACTATTCTGTCGCTTCAGGAACGTCTCGTAAATGAGAAGGCCGCCCGGCGCCAGGAGGCCGGTCAATTCGGCCATGATTTCCCTG
Organism: uncultured delta proteobacterium; assembly: GCA_963816715.1. Taxonomy (GTDB): domain Bacteria; phylum Desulfobacterota; class Syntrophorhabdia; order Syntrophorhabdales; family WCHB1-27; genus BOG-1155. The sequence continues at coordinate 336,779 of CAWFMJ010000026.1, read as the reverse complement.
ATAAGGAAGTAGAAAACCAACACGCACCCGGCTTTTCCGGGCTTAAAAGGCAGGCGGGCCGCATCTGCCTGCACGGCATGGAAGTTTGTCTGCGTCTTGCCGGCGGTCTCCCGGGCGAGCCTGATGGCTTCCCAGGACCTGTCGAGGCCGCAAACGGGCAGCCCCTGCCCTGCCAAAAACAGAAGGTCGGCGCCTTGGCCCATGGCTATGTCGATCACCGGTTTTCGGTTCGGCATCAGGGGGTAGAACCGCCGCACGAGCTCGTGCGCTTCGTAATGCGGCCGGTAAAAACCCTCCCGGTACCGCTTGTCCCAATCAGTCTCCAAAAAGACGCCTCCCGTTGTCCCAGAGAAGCTTCTCCCGCGCGGTTTCGTCGAGCCCGTCCAGTTTGGGCTTATAGCGACTGAAGCCCAGCAGGGGGTAGTCCGAGCCGAAAAGCACTTTGTCCGGCAGAAACGTTGCCGCGAAGCGATAGAGGTCGTCCGAGTAGAGGAAAGGAGAGGCGGCCAGGTCGTAGTGGACGAGGGAAAAAGCCTTCCGGATTTCGGGCATCAGCTCGTAGAAGCAAATGCCGCCGCCCAGGTGGGCGAGTATGATTTTCAGGGAAGGGTGATCTTCCACCAAGGCTGCCACTTCCCCGAAATCGGCGTCTGTTTTGCCCGGATATCGATGGCCGACGGGCTCGTTCAGGTGCATCAAAAGGACCATGCCCGTCTGCTCCATGTAGGCGGCGAGGCCGTCAAGGCTTTTCCGCTCGGCGGCGCCGAAGCGCTCGTCGTACCAGGCCATTTCGCCCACGCCGGCCGCCCCCAGTTCAAAGCAGCGCCGCGCCTCGTCCAGAGCCGTCGCCTCGTCGTACCGGTCGACCAGGATAAAGGGAATGATCCGCCTATCGTTCTTTGCGGCGTCGAGTATGTAGTCGTTGGCAAGACGAAGGAGCCCGGGGTCTCTGAAGGGAAAACAGCCCGCCGCAACCCGGTCGACGCCTTCCCGCTCCATATAGGCCGCCAGGCCCTCGGCGTCGACCATCCGGGAGCGCGTATCGGCGTAGAGCGCGCCGAATCCTTTGTCTTCGGCTGCAATCTTCTCCCGCCGCCGAATCAGCTCCGGGGGAAACAGGTGCGTATGGCAGTCAAGCACGGGCATTGTGGTATTATAAGGCGTCGCCCCCCAATAGTGTCAACAGAAATAGACCGCCTTCTGCACTTCCGCCCATCGGAAGCAGGTGGCCAGGTGGTCGTTCACCATGCCTGCGGATTGCATGAAGGCGTAACAGATCACGCTGCCGACGAACTTGAAACCCCGCCGTACAAGCTCTCGCGACATGCTGTCCGATTCTTCGGAGCGGGCAGGAATCTGCGGACAAGTCTTCCCAGTGGTTGACCAGCGACGTGCCGCCGGTGAATTGCCAGATGAACCGGTCGAAGCTGCCAAACTCGTCTCGCACCTTCAGAAACGCCTGCCCATTGGTTATGCTTGCCCGCACTTTGGCGCGGTTCCTGATAATTCCTTCGTCCAGCAACAGTCGCGCAACGTCCTCTTCTGAAAACCGGGCCACAAGCTCGGGGTCGAACCCGACAAAATCGCGACGGAAGGCCTCTCTTTTCCGCAGCACGCTTCTCCAGCTCAAGCCCGCTTGAAAGCCCTCGAGGACAAGTAATTCAAAGAGGGCGCGGTCGTCGTGAAGCGGAACGCCCCACTCCAGATCATGGTAGGCAATCATCAGTTCGTCATTCGCGGGCCAGGGACAGCGGTTCATAGCTCCTCCCCCGGCCGCCACTGAAAGCGCGACAAATCGATCCGGTCGTCGGGGCCGAAAACGACGCCTTCAGCGGTAAGGAGCTCCTTTTGCAGTTCATAGCCGTTCCCGGGGAGAAAGAGAAATGCCGCCCCGGGCATTGACGAGCCGAAACCAGGGCAGGTCCGGATACTTTCGGTGACTATTCAGCGCCCACACCACAAGGCGCGCCCCCCTCGGATATCCGGCCACGCGGGCGATCTGCCCGTAAGTAGCCACCTTTCCGCGGGGGATGCGGAAGACGACCTCGATTATGAGATCCGCGCTGCTCGTGCTTTCTCGATGAGCCATTTGGCTATGATAGTGGAGAACAACAAAAATGGCAAGGGGGCGGGGCGGCGCGACCATCGTATCTTGTGAGCCTGCTGCACCATGGCCTGAAGATCCTCGATGTTGTTCCGGTGCGGCACACGGCGCAGTGTGCAGCCCATGAGGCCATATTCGCGAGAAGCAAAACGAACTTAAGGGACTGCCCGGTGGCCTTTTTCAGAGAATGTACTTAAATTGTCTTCAATGCGGCTTGCGTTTGCGAGCCGGATTCGATTGAGGAGGTCAGGATGCGCAAAATGTTGATGTTCGCTTTCGTGCTTGTTGCGAGTGCGGCAGTCGCCCACAATGCTCAGGCGTTGAAGGTCAGTCCGGACAATGTCCCGAGAATGAGCGTTCAACAGTTGAAAAAGCAGATGAACAATCCCGATCTGATCATCATAGATGTTCGAATACCCGAAGATTGGGACGAAAGCACGACGAAGATCAAGGGGGCCGCCCGCGAAGACCCCGAAGACCCCGATTCCTGGATGGCCAAGTATTCGCCGGAGAAGACCCTTGTCTTTTACTGTGCCTGAATGAACGAAGCGACGAGCGCCGGTGTGGCGCTCCACTTCATGACGAACGGCTACAGGAATGTTTACGTGCTCAAGGGCGGATGGAACGCGTGGAAGCAGGCGAAGTATCCCATGGAGCCAAAAGCCAACGGGACCGCGAAGGCGCCTCAATGAATCATCGGATTGCGAGGAGAGGGGGGCGAACGGGAGCAAGGAGAGTTTAGGCGCGCGCTCCTGGCGGCGTAACGCTCAAGCTGCAGCGCAATCCTTATCGAGGCTGATTCTCTCGTCTTTTGCATTTGGGTCCGTAATGCCCGGCCCCTGCTTCATGCGGTTTTTCTCGTCCGAAGACCGAGAGCTATCGCGGCTCGGGGATGAAGCATACCCTTTCTCCTGAGGCGGCCATTCGTATTTGAGCGGAATGATCCGTTTCCAAGCGCCTCTATCCCGGCGCCCTTCCTTTGCATCAAGCCCACTTGTTAGAGAAGAGCGACGTTGGCGCAGGCGGCCTGATTGACAGACGAGCAGGTCCCGATTATCCTCTGTTCATTCCCATAAAGGAGGAAGCGTATGCCCGAACATCCGCTGAAGGTAATCGAGAGGAGTGATCCCGACCTCCGAAGACTGGTCCAGTCAACGAACGACTTCGCGCTTGCCGAAGGGGCTCTGCCGAGGAAGGCAAAGTTTCTCATTGCCATGGCCCTCGATGCTGCTCATGGAGCCGTGGATGGAGTCAGGTCCCTGGCCGATCAGGCACTGAAGGCCGGAGCGACGAAGGAAGAGATTATGGAGACCATCAGGGTGGCCCAGTATATAAGCGGGGTGGGGGCAGTCTACACAGCCGCTCGTGCGTTCGCCGAGCTGTTTTAGGCCGTGCGACGGTTCGAAACGCCTTGCAGGACAAAAACGTACAAAAGACGCACAGGGGAAAATTGCTGAAATAGCGCCTGGGAAACCTGTTTCTCTATGGGTTCTGGAGCCGAGAGGGAGACGACCGCGGAGGCCCGGCCTACCCGATTTACCCCCAAGAGGCGCTGTGGTAGAATATCTGCAAGTGTTAAGCGTTTTTCAAAGCGTACGTTCCTGTATTAAAGTTGCCGCGACAAGAGAGAGGCGTCGATGGCCGAGTACCTTGCCTCGTACAAGCTTCCTGAAGAGGAGAGCTTGCTTTTCGACTACTCGTCCGACATGATGTGCATTGCCGGTTTTGACGGGTACTTCAAGAGAGTGAGTTCCTCGTTCACAAGAGTACTCGGCTGGAGTAAGGAAGAGTTGTGCGCAAGAGCTTTCGTTCGCTTTGTGCATCCGGATGACCGTGAAGCGGTCGCACGAAACCTGCGGTTTCACGCAGAAAGCAGGGAGACGGTTCGGTTCGAGGCCCGCTGCCTCTGCAAAGACGGCGCATACCGATGGATTTCGTGGGATGCGAGCCCGTTGCCTGACAAGCGCTTAATCATTGCCGTAGGCCGCGACATCACCGAGCGCAGGGATACCGACATGAAATACTCCAGAATTCTGGAGACGGCGCTCGACGGTTTCTGGATTGCCGACATGAAGGGAAAGTTCCTCGAGGTCAACGACGCGTTCTGCCGTATGTCGGGCTATGCGCGTCATGAGCTTCTCTCCATGTCAATTGCCGATGTGGAAGCGGTAGAGAGTCCGGCCGAAATTGTGCGCCACATCGCGGCTGTGCGGGAGCGGCAGGGAGAGCTCTTTATGTCGCGCCAACGCCGAAAAGACGGCTCGCTTATTGATGTGGCGCTGAGAGCGACCCATCTCGACATTGACGAGGGGCAGATCGTCGTCTTCTGTGAAGACATCACCGAGCGAAACAGGATGGAGGAGGTGCTTCGGACTTCCCGCGACGAGCTTGAGGCGCGGGTGGAGCAGCGGACGAAGACCTTGAAGAAAGCCAATGACGAGCTGAAGGTGGAAATAGAGCGCCGGCGGAGGACGGAAGAGGCGTTGCGGCAAGCCGAGGAAAAGTACCGGAACATCTTTGAAAACGCCATGGATGGGATTTTTCAGAGTGCCCCGGACGGGCGCTTGCTCCGGGTCAACCCCGCATTCGCAAAGATTTTCGGCTATGAATCGAGTGAGGAAATTCAGACCGCGATCACAAATGTCGGCAATCAACTCTATGCCGATCCGTCAGATCGTCTGCGAATGATAGAGGTTATCGAACGGCAGGGCTATGCCGAAGACTATGAATTGCAGCTTCGCCGGAAGGACGGCGCCCCGATCTGGCTCTCCTTCAATGGACAGGCGGTAAGGAACGATGGAGGGGATGTTCTCTGCTACGAGGGGGTCGTGCGGGATATCACCGAGCGCAAAAAGGCCGGGGAAGAGCGGAAGCTCCTCGTTGCGGCCATCGAGCGGGCCGCGGAAGGCATCTACGTGCTCGATGCCGACGGCGTGGTTGAATACGCCAACAGGGCCTATTGCGCCATGGTGGGCTACACGCAGGAGGAACTCGTCGGGAAGCGAATCGACATCACGCATCGTGAGCCGATCGCGCAGTCCCTGGACGACCTCCGGGAGGATTTGGAGGCGGGAAAGACCTGCTCGATGATGTTGCCCAAAAGGAGAAAGGACGGAACCTTTTTCGACGAGAGGGCCACAATCGCCGCCATCAAGGGAGACGCGGGCACGATCACGCACTGTGTGTGCGTCGGCAGCGACGTAACGGAACAGATCGCCGTGGAGGAACGTCGCCATCAGGCCCGGAAGATGGAAGCCATCGGCACTCTCGCAGGGGGCATCGCTCACGATTTCAACAATATGCTCAGCGTGATCATGGGAAATGCGGAACTTGCCCTGGACGACGTTCATGAAGAAGCGCCGCGCCACAACCTGGAAAAGATACTCAAGGCCTCAAAGAGGTCAAAGGACCTCGTGAAACAGATTCTGACCTTCAGCAGAAAGGCGGGCGAGCAGAAGGAATTGGTCAACGTGGCTCCGGTCTTGAAGGAAACCTATGGGTTGCTCAGGGCATCGCTGCCAAGCACGATCCATATGGAACTCGTGGTCGAGGTCGAAGAAGATGCGGCCATTCTTGCCGGACCGAGCCAGGCCCAGCAGGCAGTCCTCAACCTTGCCAGCAATGCGGCTCACGCTATGCAGGAAAAAGGAGGGAAACTTGTTGTCAGGCTCTCGCACGCCGTCGCGTCGGACTTCCAGCCAGCAAAATCAGCGCCATACCTGAAACTCACCGTCGAGGACACAGGCGTCGGCATTTCCCCTGAGATGCGGGGACGTATCTTTGAGCCTTTCTTTACGACGAAAGAAGCAGGGCATGGCACGGGCATGGGCCTTGCTGTCGTCCACGGCATTGTGGAAGGCTTCGGCGGTACGATCCGTGTAGAGAGCGAACCGGGTAAGGGGACGACCTTTGCCGTTTTTATCCCCTATGCCGGCGTTCACCCCGGGGAAAAGAAGGAAGAAGAGGCCTTTCACCCGGGGAAGGAACGCATTCTCCTCGTTGACGACGAACCAGCCATCGTGGAAATGACAAAGGAGATGCTCGAACGCCTCGGGTATCGCGTTGTTGCCGCAACGCAGGGTTTTAACGCACTGAAGTTGTTCCGTGAAGACCCTTCCCGGTTCGATTTGGTTATTACCGATCAGACAATGCCGGACATAACGGGTCTGGAGCTTGCTGCAGAACTGATGCGCGTACGGAAGGAGATCCCCGTCATCCTCTCCACGGGCTACAGTGAAACGGTCCCGCCGGAGACGGCAAAGGAAATTGGCATAAGACGGTATCTGATGAAGCCAATCTCGAAGCGGGAAATCGCGGCGGCGTTGCGTGAAGTGCTGAGAGGCGAGGGATAGCGCGCATAGGGGAACGGTTTTCGGGAGGAGATGCGGATAGGCGCTGCAATAGCCGCGGAGAACTGAAATTGGACGGGAGGGAGAGGGGCGAAACATGATACGAAGCATGGCAATGCACCATATCGATATGAATTATGTCGCTTTCATGGAGCGGTGGTACTACAAGCTCCACGGGCCGGAAATAGCGCGCCGGTACGGCCCGTGGCTCGAAAGGCTGGAGAGCTGGCGCCCCGTGGAGATCCCGGAGTATGCGAAAGGCTTCGGCCACAAGAATTGGCTGCTCACTCAAGGCTATTGGCGAGAGTTGCCGGAAAGCGGCCCAAAAGGGGAACTTGCCTTTTCATCGCCAAAGGTCGGGGCGAACGCCTATAGTTGCTTCATGCCGCCCCAGCCCACCGAGGATTTCAAAGGGCACGAGTTTTCGCCGGAGGAAAAGGCGGTCCTGAGGTGGGTGCAATTCGTTAAATATCCCGAGAGCGCGGATAAGGCAGCGGCGGAAGAGTGGTACGTGAACGTTTTCGCTAAGGAAGCGTGCTCGCAGGCGGGCATGTACCGGTTTTTCAGCTTCAAGACCATTTCCGACGTCGGCGGCGTGCCTGGCGTGTGGAAGCCGGATGAAGCAAAGAGAATGGCCGAGCGCACGGGTCCTCTCGACCACCAATGGGACAGAGTAACGGAAATGTGGTACGAGACTTTTGACGACTGGAAGAGATCGATACTGGACGATCCGCCGGCCTACACTGCGCCGGAGTGGGCGGAACAGGCCTCCTACCCCTTTGTGACGCCGGGAAGGAATTTTATCTCCACGTTCGTCCTTGAGCGGCCTGCCTACAACTGGCTCGATGCGCGACACGTCTTTCTCTGACGTGCAGCGTCGCGTTCGATTCTAGAGCTGGAATATTTCGATCAGGTTGCCGGAGTTGTCCCGTATGAAGACCCCGTAGGTGTTGTCCACCTCGGCCACCATGGCGATCTCGACGCCCATGGCTTTGAGCTCTTCGGCCGCTTTCCTCGCGTCTTTTACGCCTATTGAAAAATGCTTGTGCCCGTGAGTCAGCAAATCGCGATTCGGATATCGCCTGTCTTCCGGAAGCGCCGCCGCGCCCTCGGCCTCGAACAGCTCCAGGATAAACCCGACGCCCTGCATGTGGGCGACCTTGACGTTGATGCCGGGTATTGCCGAGCGGTCGATCACGGAAAAGCCGAACTTCTCCTCGTACCAGCGGATGCTTTCTTCGAGGTTCGGAACGCTAATGGCGCAATGATGAATGCCGACAATATCGATTGGCATCGTAACCTCTCTTTTGGCGGTGTAAGTTTGACTGGCTGCCTAGGAGTACCATAGGGCGAGAGCGGGCGTCAAGCGGGAGTCGCGCGGCTGGGGTTTTTCCGGGAACTGTCCGGAGCGACAAAGCACTGAGGGTCGTCCCCGAGAAAAGGATCACGTTGCGCGGCGCCTCCAAACGCATAGGCGATGGCGCGACAGCCCCTGCATGTGGCCCAGCGAGGGCATCTGCCGCACTTGCCCGCATAGGCTCGTCTGTTCCTCAGTTGGTTGAGAACCCTCGATTCCGCCCAAATCTCTCTGAGAGAATCCTTCATGACGTTCCCGAGGGGAATGGGCAGCCTCCGGCACGGCGCAATCGTGCCGTCAGGCATGAGCGTGAGTCCCGAGACGCCGGCCGCACATCCGCCGTAGGCGATCTTGCCCCGGTCCTCGTAGTCGTCGGAATCGGGATCCAGGCAGTCGGCAAGCGGGTCCCCGCTGACCACATCGAGAGCATCGCCTCCCAGCATGAAGAGGTAACGATAGGCTTCCCGGACTTCCTCGGGCGCAAGCATCGTGTCCGCCAGGCCCGCCCCCTTTCCTCTCGGCACGAGCCTTGAAAAGCCTACCCGGCGCACGCCCAGCTCTTCGGCCAGGTTAACGATCCCGCCCAGGCAATTGACGTTGAGCCGCGAGAGGGTGGCATTGAGGCTGACGGCAATGTTGCAACCGACCATCGCTTCGATCCCGGCCATGGCCTTCCGGAAAGCACCCTTGCCTCTTATTGCGTCATGCACTGCTTCCGGCCCTTCAATACTCACCTGTACGCCCTGGACGAGGCCTGCCAGTCGTTGCGCCTTGTCGCGGTCGATCAGCGTTCCGTTCGTAAGAAGATGGATTTCAAATCCTTGCGCAGGGAGAAGGGAGAGCATTTCGAACAGGTCCGATCTGAGGAAGGGTTCTCCGCCGGTAATAGTGAAACTGGGCGAAAAGACGATCTCATACCTTTCCGCCCAGTCTTTGAGCATGTCGGAAGCCTCGCCGGCGGTTTCACGAAGGGCACGGAGATCCATCTCCGTGCCCGTCATCCCCGACTGGTAACAGTGACGGCAGGCGAGGTTGCACCGTTCCGTCAGGTGCCACTGGAAAAAGAAATCTCTTGCCGCTTCGGCTGATGTTGCTGAACCAGCAACATTTAGGTTTTTCAGCTTTTTCACTTCCGGCATACCTTGACCTCGTCCCTGTTCAGCGCGTTCTTCGTTTTGGCCCAGAACCGGGTCTCCTTCGCCAAGGTCCTCTTGCCAAGCCGTTTCTTCATGGTTTCACCTCCTTTTCATATCGGTCCGTCGACGACTTATCCTGCCTTGCGCGCCATATTCAGGAAGGTTCCCAGACATTCCACTTGAGAAGCCGAACCCTGATGGAATTCTAGGACTGACGGCATACTATTGCAAGCGTCCGGCCCGATGAAGTGAATCGCGGCAAATTGCCGTTTCTTTCCGCCTTCCGCCGGTAAGAATGTCCTGTCTTCATATCATTTGACTTTTGAGCAATCCGGCGTTAAAACTTTAGGGCAAACAAAAATCTGTTTTAGGAGGGCCGTCATGGCTTATATGCCGCTCGATAAGAGCAAACTGTACCTTGACAGAACAAAGATGACGCGCATTTATGACCTTTCACAGCCCTGGGGCGTCGACACCCCGCTGTGGCCGTTCCCCGGTCCGCGCCAGGACCTGGTTTTCCCGCGTGGGCAGTACCTGGGCCGCTTCCACAAGCGCACTATGACCTACACCGGCACCCTCCATGCCGGTACGCATATGGACGCCCCAAACCATGTGCTCCATGAGGAAGAGGTAGACCGCGCAAGAAACGGTTACAGCTTCAACGAGATACCCCTGGAGTACTGCGTCGGAACGGGCGTGATCCTCGATATGCGTCATCTGCGGGACGAATTCGAGAAGAACTTCGGCGACGGCTTGAGCCGCGATGTGTGGAAAGAGCTGAAGCCCGCGGATTTCGAGGCTGCCTGTAAGAAGGACAACCTCGATATCCGCGAGAACGACTGGGTAGTAGTGAATACGGGTTGGCACCACTACTGGAGAATCAACAACGACAAGTATTATAACTACTATGCGGGCATGGGGCCCGAGGTTGCAAAGTGGCTCATTCACGACAAGCACATAAAGGGCATAACGGGTACCTGGGGTGCAACAGATGGTCCGCTCTGGCATTGTCCTCTGAAAGAACAGATGCCGTGGCTCGATACGGCATATCGCAAAGCAACCGGCAAAGACCCGAACGAAATGTTCCCCGATTACGAGCCGTGCCACCGCCTGTTCATGCAGCATGGCGTCGCCACCATCGAGAACGCCGGCGGTGAAGTCGACGAGGTTACGGGCAAACGCATGATCATCGCAGCATTCCCGTTCCGTTGCGAAATGGCCGATGGCGGATTTGTCAGATTGGTCGCCTGGGAGCAAGGCGCTTTCTAACCACCATCGGAGAAAATATAAGAAGCAGAGAAAGCAAAGCAGCAGGGCAGGGCCGAAAGGTCCTGCCCTGCTGCTTTGCTGACGGCCGAGCGAAAGCAAACGTGAGAATACTCTTTTATTTGAAGCGGCGACGTGCTATAAGAGCAGCATGGCGCTGCGCATCGTCTTTTTTGATTGCGACGGAACGTTAACTCCCGTAAAGAGCAGTTGGCAGTACGTTCACGAAAGACTGGGTCTTTGGGATGGGAACGCCGATGAGTTTCAGCGGCTCTTTCGCGCCGGAGCGATAGACTACGCCGAGTTTTGCCGTAGGGACGCCCTGATGTGGAAGGGCGTTGCGGAAAGTCAGGTTCGTGAGATAATGGACGAAATTCCCTATCACAAGGGAGTAAGAGAGACGCTGGAGGCCCTCCGAAAGGAGGGAGTTTTCACGGCGATCCTTTCAACGGGTCTCTCCCTTCTGGTGGAGAGGGTGAAGCGAGAACTGGGTCTGTCGTTTGCCGTCGCCAATGAGCTTGTTGCAGAAAATGGCGCCTTCACGGGCGACATCAGAATAAACGTGGCCCATGACGCGGGAACCGAAGAAGGATCGCAAAGGCAGCCTTCATGCGATTGTCGCCACAAGGGCTACTGGGTCAGAAAGGTCCTGGCCGACAGGGGACTTACAAAGGAAGAATCGGCGGCCGTGGGAGACGGCGAGGGCGACCGGGGAATGTTCGAGGAAGCGGGTCTTGCCATCGGTTATCACCCGAGCGTAAAAGCAACGCCCTTTCTTGACCATGCTCTGCACAACGGTTCTTTTCTGTCTGTTTTTGAGGTGTTGCGAGCGAACGGGTGATACGATACCTGCGGAGGTTGACGGAAGACATAAAGTTTTTCGTGGGTCTCGCGGTAGGTTTGTCCCTGCTCGCCGGCGCCGGGTGCGCACCGAAAGCCATAAGGGTCCAGGAACCGGTTCCGACGGCGCGGATTTCCGATGAAATTATCCGGTACGCCGTGACGCTCCTCGGGAAGCCGTACCGCAACGCCGCTAAAGGGCCGGACGCGTTCGATTGCAGCGGTTTTGTCTATTATGTCTACGGTCGGTTCGACATCAGAGTGCCCGTATCAACGGACGGTTTGGAGAAGGCAGGCTACGAGATAGAACGCGATGAGGTGACGGCGGGCGACCTGGCAATGTTCCGCATAAAGCGCGAACGCCACGTGGGGATCATGATCAACCGGGAGGAGTTCATCCACGCGTCGAAATCGAGGGGCGTCACCGTGGATAGCGTCAATGCGGCCTACTGGAAGCGGAATTTTTCCCACTTCAGGCGGATTCTGTGATTTCCTATTTCTTCGCCGAAGCCTTCTTGAGATAGGTGGGCAGATCCATCTCGTTGTAGTGCTTTCCCTTTATGTATTCAAGAACCCGCTTATAATCAGATGGCGGAATATAGCCGGGAACCTCTCCGAGGCGTTTTCCTGAAGACTCAAGGAACCATGAGGACGGGGTGCCTGCGATGCGGTAGAGCCTGGTGAGCTCGTCGGGCTTGTCCGCGTCCACGCGCATAAAGACGAAGTCTTTCTTGAGCATCGTGGCCACTTCTTTGTCCGCGAGGGTTTTCTTGTCCATGACGCCGCAATAATAGCAGGAATCGCTGTAGAAGTAGAGGAGAACCGGTTTGTTCTCTTTTTTTGCCATGTCCAGAGCCGTGTAGTAATTGGGATCGGCCAAGGCTGCTGAAGCGAGCAAGAGAAGGACGATCGCAACGAGGAACGAATACTTTTTCATAGTGAGTTAGTATAGTACCAAACCGGAGCGACATCAAGCAGGGGTCAAAGAAGCCCACGCAATCACCGGGGCTCAGCGGCCCCCTCCAGGAGCAAAGCCATGACCGCTTGGCCGCGCTTTCACCCGAACCGGTGGCTTACGCCATAGCCGCCCATTGGGAATTTCCATTCTATGTTGAGATGGGGGCAGGCGACCCTGCATGAGCCGCATTCTATGCAGCCTTCCCAGGCTACGGCAATCCGGTCCTTGTCGAGCTTATAGACTGAGGCGGGGCAGAAATAGAGGCACGGCTGTTCCGCGCACCGATCCCGGCAGACGGCGCCGTCGACGATCCGAAGGTGCGGTTCGTCGGCGACCCTAAAGCGATCCAGGAAGAGCTTATCTTCGATCTTCACGCTCATTTTACGGCCCTCCAGGCTTTCCAGAAGAACCGAAGCAGCCCGGGCAGCGAGAACTCGCCCCTGATCTTTGCCCATATCGCTTTTTGCTTCTCTTTCTTGGGCGTTCCGTCTACGGTCAGCATCTGCTGAGCGGCGTAGGCCCCGAGAGAAGGCAGCGTGGTGTAGAGTTCGTGGTGGTTGAAGCGAAAGGCGTTGAATCCCCGGTACTTCCTCATGTCCGGCATTACGTAGGACGCTTCGAGCCTGGCTGCGTAGCCAGCAAGCCCCTTTCGGGTGAAATCGCCCTTTTCGAGGGCTTCCCTCAGCGTCTCGGCAGCAAGACGGCCCGACGTCATGGCCATGTTGGATCCCTCGCGATGGAGGGCGTTGAAGAGCATCCCCGAATCGCCGGCGATCAGCCAACCATCGCCGTAGAGCCGCGGAATAGCGTCATAGCCCGCTTCCGGCAGCCAGTGGGCCATGTACTCCCGGCTCTTGCCGCCTTTTACGAGAGGGGCGATCATCGGGTGCTCCTTCATCTCTTCGAGCATTTCATAAGGTCTTGCCTTCTGTTTTGCCAGATCTGAAAGGTTGGCGCCGATGCAGACAGAGAGGGAAGTCTTGTTGGTATAGATGACGCCGATCCCATCCATGCCTTTGGTGATCGCTCCCAAAATCTCGATGGTGACGCCGGAGCCGCCTTCAACATTGAACCGCTCGTTGATAGTTTCTTCGGACAGCTCCACTACGTCTTTTACCGCAAGGGCAACCTGCTCCGGCTTTACCTCGGGCCGGAAGCCGCACCGTGCGGCGAGAGGGGAATTGACGCCGTCCGCGAGAAGGACGGCTCTCGCATGGACTTCACCGTCGGGGCGGTCGGTCATCACCCCAATCACGCGGCCGTCGCCGTCGCGGAGCAAATCCGTTGCCACCGTGGCCGGGACGACAAGGGCGCCCCGCTGCCTGGCCTGCCCGGCGAACCACCGGTCGAACTTAGCCCTTCCCACCGTAAAGGCGTTGAACTTTGCCTCTTCCTGGAAAGCCCGGCTGCGAAAGGCCGCCGCATAGCCGGCGTCCTTCGAGAGATACCAGATTTGCGACGCAACGATGTTCCGTTCGACGGGACAGTTCTTCTCGGCGAAGTCGGGTACGACGCGGGCCAATTCGCGGCCGTAGAGCACGCCGCCCGACATATTCTTGGCGCCCGGATACTCTCCGCGTTCCAGGATAATCGTCTTCACGCCTTTTTCAGCCAGGACCGCTGCAGCCGAGCTGCCCGCCGGCCCGGCGCCTACTATGGCGACGTCAAACTGTTCCCGCATCTCTTTTAGAGCCCTCCCCCGTCCTTCAGTTGCCGTTGCAGCTCCTCGATCAGTAGGGGCACCACGGTTTTGTAGTCGCCGATGATGCCGACGTCGGCCACGCTGAATATCGGGGCATGAGCGTCGGAATTGATGGCGACGATCTTCTCCGAGCCCTGCATGCCAACGAGGTGTTGCACGGCCCCGGAAACGCCGATGGCGACGTAGAGCTTCGGCGCCACGGTTTTTCCTGTTTGGCCGACCTGGCGCTCATAGGGCAAAAGCCCGGACTCCACAACGGGTCTCGAACAGGCGACCACGCCGCCGAGAAGTTTGGCAAGCCGCTCGAACAGCGGCATCGAGTCGGCGTCGCAGGCCCCTTTCCCCGCGACGATGAGGGCGGGAAACCGGGTTATGTCGACGAAGCCAATTGCTGCGTCCCTGATAAGCTCGATCACCTGTGGCGGCGTTTCCTCCGGCGGTTCGAAGGGGACCCGATGCATCGCTCCTGTTCTTTGCGCATCCCGGTCCGGCAGCTTGAAGACCTTGGGCCTCACGGTGCTCATCTGCGGCCGGCGACGCTCGCAGAAAATGGTTGCCATAATATTGCCGCCGAAGGTGGGTCTGGTCATGAGGAGCATTCGCTTCTCTTCGTCGATGTCCAGGCCGGTGCAATCGGCCGTCAGCCCCGTTTCGAGCTTTGTCGCCACCACTCCCGACAGGTCCCGGCCGGCAAGGGTCGCGCCCATGAGCAGTATCTCGGGCTTCACTTTCAGGCAGAGGTCGGTTACCGCCTTTCCGTAGGGGCCCGGGGCATAGGTTTTGAGCAGCGGGTCGTCTACCAGATACGCTTCATCGCACCCATAGGCCAGGGCTTCCCGTCCGACTTCTTCCACTTCGTGGCCCGGCACGAAGGCGAAAACCTCCGTTTTCAGCTTTTGCGCCAGCTCTCGCGCTTTTCCCACAAGCTCCCATGAGACATCGGCGCCCTGTCCGTCGAGAACCTCGACGAAGACGGCGATTCCGCGGTGGCCGGTCCCCGGCCCGGCAGCTTCCGCTTTCTTTTCCGCTTCGGCCTTCCGCTTCTTTTTCTCGAATTTTATGGCGCCCGCCGGACAAGCATCGGAGCATTTGCCGCACCCAATGCATGCTTCCGCGTCTATATGCGCAACTCCGTCGATCATCTCGATGGCGCCAACGGGACAGACGCCGGTGCATGCCTGGCATCCGATGCAGGCGTCCGAGATTATCTCGGGGACTTGAATTGCTTTTCTGTCTCTCGCCACGCGTTCCTAACGCTCCTGTCCCTTCCGCAACGCCGTAACAAGGGTTCTATCTTGAAACAGGGTTGTCACGGAAGCTTCCACCGCGGCCCGAGCGTCCTCGTGCGCGTCAAATTGAGGCCCCCCCTGCTTTGCCGGGGGAGAGAATATTTTCCTCACCCAGGTGGGAGAACCCTTCAGGCCGATCCGTTGCGCCTCGGTCTCGATGGCGGCTGCATCCCACACTTCGACGGAGGCCCGAAGAGCGCCGACGAGGCGGGGGAGCGACGCCCTCTTCACCCTGGTAAGCTCGAGCTCTACGGTCAGGACGGCGGGAAGTCGGCCGCGGACGACCTCGTCGCCCCCTTGCGCCTTTCTTCTTACGGTCACATAGCCGTCTGAGATTTCCCTGATTTCTTCGACGTAGGTAAATTGCGTGCAGCCGAGACGCGTGGCGATGCCCGGACCCACCTGCGCGGTATCTCCGTCGATGGCCTGTTTTCCGCACATCACGATGTCAATGGCGCCATCCCGGCCAAGCTTGTTGATTGCTTTCCAAAGCGTGTAGCTCGTGGCGAGCGTGTCCGCCCCCGCGAAAGCGCGATCCGACAACAGCACGGCCCTGTCCGCGCCCAGGGAGAGGGCTTCCCTGAGGACCTGTTCGGCCTGGGGCGGTCCCATGCTCAACGCGGCCACGCTGCCGCCGTATTTCTCCTTCACATCGATTGCGGCTTGCAGCGCCACGAGGTCATAAGGGTTTGTGATCGATTCGACGCCGGAACGGATGAGCGTATTCGTTTCCGGATCGATCTTTACGTCGGCGGTGTCGGGCACTTGCTTCAGGCAGCAAACGAAGTTCATGGGAGGTCCGCGATCACCGCCCTGACCGAGAGAAACTTCAGCCTTTTTGCGGCGCGCCACCGCTTCTCGCCGTCGAGGATCCTGAAACGCTCGCCGTCAAAAGAGAGCCTGAGGGGATCGGCCGGTCTTCCGGATTGCATGGGGCGGGAGAAGAAGTCAACCTCTTCCTCCCGAAAACAAAGCCGGCGGTTTGGCTCGATCAAGTCGGTCCGGACGACATAGACGTATTCTTCCATGCATCTCTCCTTAAAAGAGAGATATAAGACTCGGCGCGCCCTTTTTCAAAGGCGTTGTTCGAGCCGGTCTTCAACGCTCCTGACCCTGCTTGCGCAATTGGTCGCTCAAGATCTGCTGCAGGTTTGTCAGCGATTGGGTGTTGGCCGCCCCTTCGATGGTCTTAACAGCGACATCTTCGATCTTCTGGTACGCCTTCTCCAATTGAGCCGACAGCTTCGCGAGCTGCTCATGCTGGTCTTTCACGGTTTTGTCGAGTCCCTCGACGCGCGCCTTAAAGACGTTTCGCTCACCCTCAAATTCTTTTACCAATAGTTCCTCGCGGCCTTTTGCTTCAGCCGTGAGTCGTTCGGTCGTTTCTTTTATCGCTTTCGCAACGGCCGATTCCAGCTCTTTGGGGAAAGAGACTGCCCGTTTTTGCAGGTCCAGCAGCTCCGTTTCTTTCTCTATGATGTTCTTTTCTCTGGCAGCCAGCTCTTCATCGGCGGAAGCCCGCTTGGTGGCGATCTCCTTTTCCAGGCGCGCCTTTTGGTCTTCCAGTCCCTCGATTGCCAGCTTGCGGTCCCGGTTAAAACCGTAGTCGAATTCCTCGCGTTCCCGGTCGCGCCGTTTCTTCTCGGCCGCGTCCCATTCTTTCGCGCCTGCCTCCCGCAGTTGTTTCTCTTCCGCCCAACGCGACCGCGTGTTCTCGATTTCCTGCGTCAGCCGCTCCTTGTCGGAGGCCATCTTCGATTCGAACTCTTCCTGCTTTCGGTTCTGCGCTTCGATGAGGGCCGCAAGGGAGAGAGCGCTCCTCTCAATGGCGTAGAACTCTTCGAGCTCCTTCTCCTTGATCCGGACAGCCTCTTCGATCTTCCTGAACTTCGAGACTTCGTCATCAAGTTTGTCGGAAATCTGCGTGAGCATCTTGCCGATCTCCAGCTTTAGATTGGCTATCTCCCGGGACGCGCCGTCCGACGAGAGCGCGAGCGCCACCTGCACCGCCTCCTGCTGCTTCTTCTCTTCCAGCTTTTTTTCAGGCTTCAGCTCCGTCGCATCCTTCTCCTGCAACTGCTTCAGCACGCCCTGATAGGCTTCGAGCATTTCTTGCTTGGTGCTTGTCATCGACAGCTTCTTCGGTTCGCTCTTTTTCAAGTCCATGGTCGTCTCCCCCGGTTTCTTCTGAAAAGGCAGCAATATCCCGCATGACGGCTATTGTAGTATGAAACCGGTTCGAAGACAATATCGGAGACAAAAAGGCGAAAGCATCCTCGCCCCGCTCGCATCACTGCCTTTGCATCAGTAAGTTGCGATATATTGCAATTAAGAAATCTCTGTGTTATTATTCCTCCATGGCCTTATGCCATAGGGGGTTAGAGGATGAATAATCTGGGCACGGAGCAGCGGGCTTTTCTCGAGAGCGTCTTTGGCAATCGCGTTACTTTTGACAAACGTGAGCGCATCTTATACGGTCACGACATCTCGGTTCTTCCCGGTCTCGTGAAGCGGTTGGCGGGTAAGTCGCTTCCCGATGCCGTGGTCCAGCCTCACAACGAGGAGGAGCTGAAAAGCCTCGTCAAATGGGCCGGCGAACAGATCATTCCCCTGACGCCTCGCGGGAAGGCGTCTTCCGGCTATGGCGGCGCCGTGCCGGCAAGGGGAGGCATTGTCGTCGATTTCTATCGCATGAACAGGACCATTTCGATCGATTCGCAAGCACTCATCGCGCGCGTCCAGGGAGGCGCGACATGGGAAAAGCTCGACATGGAGCTTGGCCGGCACGACCTTACCCTGAAGCTCTACCCCACCAGCTATCCCTCGTCGACGGTGGCGGGCTGGTTGGCGCAAGGCGGCGCCGGCATCGGCTCCTTCGAGGCCGGCTGGTTCCGCGACAACGTCGTCAGCGCCCGCATTGTCGCGGCTGACGGAGAGGTTCGGGAGCTTGCGGGCTCGGATCTCGACCTTGTGGCCGATGCGGGCGGCGTCACGGGTCTCGTCAGCGAGGTCGCCTTTCGTGTGCAGCCCCTTGAAGAGATGGATGTCCTCGCCGTGGGCTGCGCTACTCCCAAGGACCTTCAGTCCCTCGCGGAATTTCTCGTGGCTGAAAAGCTTCCCGTCTGGTCGATGATATTCATCAACCCGAAGATGGCGGAGCTGAAGAACAAAGCGCCCGTGGCAAGCCGCCACCACAAGCCGGAAAAGCGGGTGGTCCTTCCAGAGGCTTACGTGACGACCCTCGCCTTCAGGAAAAAGGATGGGGACGTCCTCAGAGAGGGCCTGGCCCGCGTTCTCAAGCCGGGGGCGAGAGATCTCCTTGACGACGCAATAGCCCTTCACGAATGGGAGAACCGTTTCAGGCTCATGCTCGTCAAGAGGCTTGGCCCAAGCCTTGTCCCTTCGGAAGTCGCCGTTCCCCTTTCGACCCTCGGGGAAACGCTCTCCGAGATCGAGAGGACGATCAGACAGCCGCTGGTGAAGGAAGGCATCGTCATCAGGCAGGGGCGCGACGGCAAGCCGGAAGCAGTCCTTCTCGGCTTCATTCCGAGCGATCAGCGGAAATTCAGCTTCAACTTCGTCTTCGGTCTTGTGCTCACCACTATGGAGATCGCAAAGAAACACGGAGGACGAGGGTACTCGACCGGGATGTATCTCGCATCGGATGCGGCAGAGGTGCTCGGGTCGGAGCGCGTCGGCCGGATCAGGGACTTCAGGACGAGGACGGACCCCCATGGCATCATGAACCCCGGTAAAGTGGTGGAGCCGACCATCATTGCCAGGGGCATCTCTTTCGCCCGGAAGTTCGAGCGTTTGATCCGCCCCTTTGGCAACGCGGTGGTCACCCAGATCGGCGAGCGTCCGAAACGGGCCATCCGCGGCATACCGGCCGACGTTGCCTGGTACGCGTATGGCTGCTCTCAATGCGGTTACTGCGTAGACCATTGCGACCAGTTTTACGGCAGGGGCTGGGAAAGCCAGAGCCCTCGCGGTAAGTGGTATTGGCTCCGCGAGTATATGGAAGGGCGCGAGAAACTGGACCAGGCGATGATTGACACGCTGCTCGTCTGCACCACCTGCGAGTTGTGCAACACGCGCTGCTCCGCCTCCCTGCCCATCGAGGCGTCATGGATGAAGCTCCGGGGCCTCCTTGTCCAGGAAAAGAAAGAGATGACCTTCCCGCCCTTTGAGATGATGGGCGCAGCCCTCCAAAAGGAGGGCAATATCTGGGCAGGCTATCGGAAGGACCGGTCCAACTGGTTCCCCGAAGACCTTAAGGAAAAACACGGGGAAGGACGAAAAGCGAAGGCAGCCTATTTTGCCGGCTGCACGGCGGCATACGTCGAGCACGACATCGGCATGGCAAGCGTGAGGCTGCTGGATGCGGCGGGCGTCGATTTTACCTACGTGGGAAACAAGGAAAACTGCTGCGGCACCCCCATGCTCGTCGCGGGCAAATGGGACGTCTTTGCCGAAGTTGTCAGGAAGAATATTCAGGTCATGAAGGAAGCGGGCGTCGATACCGTCATTACCTCGTGCCCCGCGTGCAATATGATGTGGCGCGTTACCTACCCCATTTGGGCAAAGAAGCTGGGAATCGACTTCGACATCAAAACGCGCCACTACAGCGAGGTGGCCGCAGAAAAGATTGCGCGGGGAGAGTTCGCTTTCCCGCCCGACCCATCGGGAAAACCGGTCACGGTGACGTGGCACGACTCCTGCCACATCGGCCGGGCAATCGGCGTCTATGAAGCGCCGCGGGAACTGATCCGGGCCGTCCCAAACGCGAATCTGGTCGAGATGCCCTACAACCGGGAGGAGGCCCACTGCTGCGGCAGCGTGCTCACCCTTATCAAGGACCCCCCGGTTGCGGCCGAGATAGGGAAGAGCAGACTCGAAGAGGCGCAGAGCGTGGGGGCGCAAAAGGTCCTCGCCCTTTGTCCCTGTTGCGAGTTTCAACTCCGGGTGAGCGCCGAGAAGAAACAGATGCCGATCCAGGTGGAGGACCTTGCTCACTTCGCCGCTTCGGCGCTCGGTTACTCTTTTCCCGACCCGCACCCCGAAGTCCAGAAGCAATGGGCTGTTTTTGAGGCCATGATCGGCCTCATGACGCCACAGGGTTTCGCTGCCCTCATGGGCACGATGTGGCCCGAGCTTATCGACGCCATGCCCTTCGGCATGGGACCCATGATGCGCCTCATGGGGAAGATCCCTGGCGCCTTGAGTTTCATGAAACCGATGTTTCCCGTGCTGTTTCCCCGACTTCTCCCTTTGATGATGCCGAAGCTCATGCCCGTTATGCTCAGCCGGGTGCGGCAGATGGTCCCGATGCCCGACTCTATGGAGGAGCAGATGCCCGATTTGATGCCGGGGGTGATGGGACGGCTGATGCCGCACATGATCGGAGATGTTGTTCCCCTGGTGACGGGACCGATGATCGACTATTTGCAGGGGCGGCCAACGTAGAAGCGACATCGTGGAACGTGGATCGTAAAACGCGGAACCTCATCATTCACTTTCGCGTTTCGATATCCACGTTCCACGATTGTCCTTGCTACTCCATGTCGTGCGGCCCCGTATAGTTCTTGTCGGTGGCGGTGGCAAAATGAAAGATGGGGCGCTCCACCCTCTTCATGATGAGCGGACAGTGTTCAACGCCCTTCGGGACAAAGATGACGGCGCTCTTTGTGAACACGTGCTGCTCCCCGCCGAGCCAAAACTCGATCTCGCCGCAGAGATCCGTCGGGTCGTCAGGGTTGGAGCCAAAAAAGGTGACTACTTCCTCGAAGTCGTGCGTGTGGCCCTTATCCACCACGACGACCTCTTTCGATTGAGGCCAAAACCAGGCGCAATCGACATAAGGCGCGCCCGGAAATACGCCGCCGTGCAGGCAATAGACCCTAGTGCCCAAAGGGTCGGCCACCTTGTTCAAGTCAGTGACGATATACTTCCCGTACGTTGTTTCAGCCATCTTCCTTTCTCCTTTCCGTTTTATAGATTTGCAAGCCGCCATGTCGGGCATGGCCGGGCCGGCATTCAGTTCAGACATCCTCAGAATAACCCACAAGGCACACGGCGGGCCGGCGAGAGCGCTAGGGCTTTTGGCCGGCTCCCCGGATGCTCTTTGAGAGGCTTTCCTGGCCTTCGAGGAGATCCATGAGGACTTCGCGCATCATCGTGCACGCCGCCGTGATCTTGGGTGAAACCAAGCGATAATAGACGGTTGTGCCTTCCCGGCGAGCAACTATGATGCCCTTTTGGCGCATGATGGCGAGGTGCTGGGAAAGGTTCGCTTTGGCGATTCCCATGGCGCCCACCATGACGCCCACGGAAAGCTCTCCGTGTTTCAGGAGATTGACGATCTGAAGCCTTTTAGGGTTGGCGAGGGTTTGGCAGATGTCGGCCTGCAATTCGAATATCCTGGGGTCTGTTTCTACGGTGGGAGTCGTTGTTTTTTGTTTGTTTCGAATCATTGCATTAATTGTAGCCGGAAGCGGCCGTCCTGTCAATGCATTCGACAGGGGCGATTGACATTATTACAAACATATGCTAAAAACCGAACATGGCCAGGCCGAAAAAAAATCGATGTGTAAATTGCCGCCTCGATGCGTCATATTTCAAGCCGAGGGGCGTTCCCCTTTCAGAGCTGGAAGAAGTGCGGCTGAGCATGGACGAAGTAGAAGCTCTCAGGCTCTGCGACTACGAGGGGAAATATCACGCAGACGCTGCCGCAGAGATGGGGGTTTCGAGGGCGACTTTCGGCCGCATCGTCAATGAGGCCAGACGGAAAGTGGCGGAAGCCATCATTTGCGGCAAAGCCCTGCAGATAAAGATGACGGAAGGGGCGGACAAAGCAGCCGACGGGGAGCCCCCGGGATAGTGGAGGAACGTAAGCAAGGCTGCCCGGCTTTTCGGCAAGCAGCCTGCGCAGCTCTAAGAGCTGCTTTGCGTTCCCGGAAAGGAGCAGGATGCCGCGTCCTTCCCGGGAACCTCGGCTCACTGTTTTGCTACGATGCGATCGAGCCTTGCTTCACATGTTTTTCGAATTCACTGTAGACCATGCGAAGCTCTTCCTCCTGTCGTTTCTTCAGGTCGTTCCAGAGGTGTTTGCACTCGTCGCACTCTCTCGCGTCTTTGATGTACTGGTCCATGCGCGAAAGGCTCTTCGATAGCTCGCTAATCTCTTGCACCATGTCGTAATGCACGTTCTTCAGCATGTGGCCCTCCTTGAAAGTACTTGGTGATTCAAACCTAGGTTCTCAGACTTTTTCTGTCAAGGAAAGCGACTTGCGACGGAGGCGGCGGTTCTGCAGAATTACGACGAACGAAAACAGACGGACTATTTCCCGTACAGCTTGATGAAATGGCGAATATAGCCTGAGACGACGCGGGCAGGCTCATAAATGCCGGAATGGCCGTCGCAGAGAACATCCGCCTTGAGAGCCAGGAGGTTTTCCATTGATACCCGCCACGCTTCAACATCGCAGTCGAAATCGGCGAGAAGCGGAGCTGCTATATCCTGGCCGAAAAGAATTCTCTTTCCGTTGGCGTCGAAATATGGGCAAATGGAACCGGCCGTGTGGCCGGGTATGTGGAGAAAGAAGCAGTCGTGGCCGTCGAAATGGATCTCGCCCCCTGCGCCCGCCAGTTTTGTATCTATCGTAAAAGCCCGGAACGCCGCTTCGAAGCAGAAGGCTGCGGTCAATCTGTTGTCTCCGCTCTCGACAACCTTGGCGTCCTTCTCGTGCATGATGAGGCGGCTGCCGAAGCGGTCCCGCGCCTTGACGGCTCCGCCGATGTGGTCGATATGGCAGTGAGTGAGGATAACGGTCGATATGTGTGAAGGCGAAACACCCTTTTCTTCGATATTGGCGACCATCTTATCGAAGGCCTCGCCGAATCCGGCGTCGATGAGGGCAGCTTCCCCGCCCAGATCGATCAGGTAGACGTTGCAGTCTCTCTGATCGGTAATGTCGGGCCCGGCCACGCGAAAAATACCCTGTATCATGTTGAATTGCCCCGATCTCGCACTATTGTCAGCCCTCACGTTTCATGGAGGATATAGTATACAATAGAATGGAAGCTTAGGCGCGAAGGGAAATCCTTTTGTTGCTTTCGCTGCCGGCAAAGAGCGATGCTGACGGGAGCGCGTCCGGTCCAGAAGGAACAAAAGACGATGAAAGTAAGCGAAAGGACCTTCGACGAAATCGTACAGCGCGCTCTCTCCCGGCTCCCCGACGAAATCCGCCCCCATCTCGACAATCTGGTCATCTCCGTCCTCCCACGGGCCTCGCAGACGATGCGAAGACGGGCAGGAGTGAAGGCCGGCGATGAGCTCCTCGGCCTCTTCCAGGGCGTCTCGCTCATAGAGCGCTCGATTACTTCTCCGCCCCTCTATCCCAATTCCATTCTTCTGTTTCAGGAGCCTTTGCAAGAGACGGCCGACACCCTGGAGGACCTGGAGGAGCAGATCGAGATTACCGTTGTTCACGAGATCGCCCACTATATCGGCATGGACGAAAAGAGGCTCGCAGAACTCGGCTACGCCTGAAGCGGCGCTGTCCGGTCGCGCCAAAAGAACAGCGCCTATTTCTTATAATTCGTAGTAATTAATCGTATTAAAGCCCTTTAACATTTTTCTTGACATAGAGTTTGGGAATTACTTATGATAGCTTCAGCATTATTAGTTTATTTTCAGAAAGGAGTTTAGCGGACATGCCAGTAGGTAAGGTGAAATGGTTCAACGATTCGAAGGGGTATGGGTTCATCGAGCAGGAGGAAGGGGGGGACGTATTTGTACACTACTCGGCAATAAAGCAGAACGGATTTAAGACGCTCAAGACTGGAGAAGCCGTGGAGTTTGAGATAGTAAGCGGACCGAAGGGTCCCCAGGCATCGAATGTCGTGAAGGTTGAGTAAAAGGGGAATTACACTCCTTTTTTTTCTTTTTCCTTCATTTCGTTCCAAAGGGCGTCCATAGCTTTGAGGTCGCCTTTTGCACCGGCAAGGTTCTTCTCTACGTAGTCGAACCTGCGGAGAAACTTGTCGATAGTGAGCCGCAGGGCGTCTTCCGGGTCCATGGCGTGCCGGCGGGAGATATTGACGACAGTGAAAAGCACATCGCCGATCTCTTCTTCGATCTCTGCCCGGACAGCGTGCTTTTCTGCCGCTTTCAACTCCCTTATCTCCTCCTCCAGCTTTTCGTGCACGTCCTCCAGATTGTCCCAGTCGAAGCCTACTTTTGCCGCCCTTTGAGAAATGACATAGGCGCGCAGCAGAGCGGGGAGGATTTTCGGCACGTGGGCAACCGGGGAGTAGTCGGCGTTCTCCGCCTTCTTGATTTCCTCCCACTAAGCCTCCCCCCGTTGTCAAGACAATTATGAGGCATGCTTAAGGTGGACTCCCTCCTCTGCCTGGAGCGTTGGTTCCGGAGCAGCAGCTTCATGGTAGACCTCGCTGGGGGTCCTGTAGCCGAGGGCCGAATGGGGCCGCTCCTCGTTGTACCGATGAAAGAAGTCTCTTAGGCCCCGTATCGCCTCTGCGACGTTGGCGTAATCTTTGAGATAAACCTCTTCCCACTTGACGGTCCGCCAGAGCCGCTCGATGAAAATGTTGTCGAAGACCCGGCCCTTGCCGTCCATGCTGATGGCGATGTTGTTGTTCTTCAGGACGTCGGTGAAATTCTTGCTTGTGAATTGCGATCCCTGGTCGGTGTTGAAGATCTCGGGGACGCCTACGGCGAGGGCGTCTTCCAGGGCTTCCACGCAGAAGGCGGCGTCGAGGGTCAGAGAAACCTTCCAGGACAAGACATAGCGGCTCGCCCAGTCCATCACTGCCGTAAGATAGATAAAGCCCTTCCTCATGGGGATGTAGGTGATGTCCGAGCAGAAGACCTGGTTGGGCCTTGAGACGTCCAAGCCTTTGAGAAGATAGGGATAGACCTTATGCTCCTTGTTCGGCCGGGTCAGCTTCTTTTTGGGAACGACGCCTTGGAGGCCCATTCTCCTCATGAGACGGGCGATTCGTTTCCGGTTGACTTTGAAGCCCTGTCTCCTAAGCCAGGTCGTTATCCGGGGAGCTCCCCAGGAGGGGTTGGCCGTGTACTGCCGGTCGATGAGCTTCATGAGACGGAGGTTGAAATCGGAGACCGGGACGGGCCTGTAATAGAAGCTCGACCGGCACAGGCTCAAAAGCTCGCACTGCCGGAAAATGGGAATAATCTTGCTGTTCACGTCGACGAGCCCCCTTTTCTCCGGGAGTGGAGAATCCCCCACTTTTTTTTAAGCCAGTCCGTCTCTACTTTGAGCTGGCCGATTTGTCTTAAAAGCTCGTCTTTTTCCTCCTCGGCGGCCTTCTCCTCTTTTGCCTGCTTTGAATCGAAGAGACTGGGGAGGTTCTCCACGGCCTGCTTCCTCCACTGGGCGATCTGGTTGGGATGGACGTGGTATTCGCTTGCCAGCTCGGCGACGGTCTTTTCGTTCTTGAGAGATTCGAGCACGACCCTCGCCTTGAATGTTCCGTCGTACCGCTTCCTGTGATCCGTCATTCGCTTCCTTCCTCCTCCTTGAGATATTTCACTCAGAGAGAGGAGGGTTTGTCCACCTTAATGGAGTGTCTAGATTCTGGGGGTAAGTATACACTTCTTTTCGACGGGAGTTTCATCGTTTTGTGATGAGAATACGTGAGGATGACGTCGGTACATCTTCTCGAAAGCGCCGCTCGCCACGTCCCCGATGTCGAACTGCTGTTTCTCTTTGCAGATTTGGGACATGAAGACGATATGGAAAAGGAGGTCGCCCAGTTCTTCTTTTATTGCTTTGTAGTCTTCGTGCTGGATTGCCTCGATCAGCTCGTAGGCTTCTTCCAGAAGGAACGTTTTGAACGCCTGAACGGTCTGCTTCTTGTCCCACGGGCAGCCCTGTTCGCCCCGCAAAGTCTCCATCAGGCCAACGAGTTTGTCAAATTCTTCCATGTCCTGACCTGTCAACCGGTGAGGAAGTCTCCTTCCGCAGCCGACGGCATCTCCTTATCTCTTATTGCTATGCTCTATTGTGTTCAGGAGAAGGACGACGCTCTTCTCCATGGCGCCTCTTTGCCGGCCCACTACCCGCCGGCCGGCCTCGACAAGATCGGCCCTTAAAGAAGCATCGGTCAGCACCAGTCTCATTTTTTCGAAGAGCGTTTTGCCATCCTGCACCATAAAGCCGGCGCGTTCCGCCAGGGTTTCCTCGGCGATCTCCCTGAAGTTCTCCACATGGGGGCCGAAAATTACCGGCGTATCGACGAAGAGGGGGCTCGAGAATATTCTGGCCCCCGTAGGGAGCGAGACTGCCGCCGACAAAGGCGACGAGGCTCCTTGCGTAGAGAGCGACCAGGTCGCCGACCGTGTCGACGAGAACAACCCCCCGTTCTGCTCCCGCTTCCCTGTTCTTTGCGTCCGAGTAGCGGACGACTCCAAAGGCCTGAGGAAGGTCTCTTTCAATGGAGGCGATGAGGTTCATCTCCCTGGGCGCGAGGAATATGCCGAGGCGGGGAAACTCCTCCCGGAGCGCTTCAATAACAGGAATGAGGATGGCAAGCTCCTTTTCCCGTATGCTGCCGAAGACGACGCACTCTTCCTTTGGCTGCGCCGCCGGGAGGTCTTTGGCCTCGCGGCAATACTTGAGGTTTCCCGTCGCGAGCACTCTTTGGGGAGGCATGCCGAGCGAGACAAAGCGCCGGCCGTTCTCCGCTGATTGCGCCAGGACGAGGTCTATGGAGGGAAAAAGGCTGCCCAGGAAAGGTGAGAGAAGTCGATAACGGACCAGGGCACGATCGGAGATGCGGCCGTTGATGATGAGAACCGGTATGCGTCTCTCTCGGGCGATCCAGATGAGGTTTGGCCAGATTTCGGTTTCCACGAGAAGCAGGGCCGCAAAAGACGAAGCGCCGATGAAGCGCCTGAGAGAGTAGGGGAGGTCGAAAGGCAGCGAGAAGACTTCGACCGAGCCGCCAAACTTCTTCCGCAAGAGGTCCCGCGTGTAATAAGTGTTTGTGGTCACCACAAAAGGCCGGTTGATTCTTTGTCGTGCGTGGTTGATGAATGCTTCCGCGACAACGGCTTCTCCCACCGAGGCGGCATGGATCCATACGGCGTCCTTGAAACGGCCGCCGGCGGTCGGGAAAAGGCGCTCCCCGAAATTCTTCCTGATCTTCTTTTGCGTGAGGGAGAAGAGGAAGAAGAAGGGGAAAACGGCGTGGATGAGAAGGTTATAGGTTAGTCGCCACATGCCATCCGGTCCGCCGTCTCGGTGAGCGTGATCAGGGTGCTTTCTATTTCGAGCCGCGTGCGCTCCAGTGCGTCGCCCGGCAGGTCCCTCGGCACATAGACCGGATCGCCCCAGACGAAAAAGACCCTGGAGAAAGGATAGGGGAGAAGGAAACGGTCCCAGGACCGGAAGAACTTTTTTCTGCTTGCGCTGTAAGTTACCGGAACAATGGGCCGCCCCGCGAGCCGGGCAAGCTCCACTATGCCCTGTTTCATCTGGTGGCGCGGTCCTTTGGGGCCGTCGGGCGTGATGCCGATGTCCGTTCCTTTCTTCAACTCTGCGAGCATTTCTCTCACCTGGGAGACGGATCTCTTTCCGTACGAGCCGCGTACTGCCCCGAGGCCGAAATAGCGGATGATCCGGGCGATGAATTCGCCGTCCCGGTGACGGGAGATGAGCACTTTCCCTGCCTTCCCCCGATAAGCAAAAGGCATGGCGAGCAATCGGCCATGCCAGAAGCAGGCGATGAAGTTGTTCCCCTCGCGCCATAATCGGTCGACGGGTCCGCTGTTCACCTGGCGTATCCTGAGGGTGGTCCGCAAGCCGACGAGGAAAAGGTAGACAACCGGAGGCAGGAGGCGGAGCATCACCGCATACTTCAGGTCCTTAAGCATTCTTCAGTTTCCTGTTCATGCGTATGATCTTTTTCTGGGGCTCGTCCCTGAACTGCATTTCGTAGAGGGTCTTGTAGCGGCCCTCCACCGCGATGAGCTGATCGTGCGTTCCTTCCTGGACGATGGAGCCGCCGTCGATCACCATTATCCTGTCGGCGTTGATTATCGTGGAAAGCCTGTGGGCAATAATGATCGTGGTCCTGCCTTTCATCAGGTTTTCGAGGGCCTTCTGCACTTCTGTCTCGGATGCCGTATCGAGAGCGCTAGTTGCTTCGTCGAGAATGAGGATCGGCGCATCTTTGTAAAGGGCGCGGGCAATGGCGATCCGCTGCTTCTGTCCCCCGGAGAGGCGCGTTCCCTTTTCTCCTACCACCGTGTCCAGCTTCTTGGGCATCTTCGAGATGAAGTCGTAGGCGTAGGCGGACCGCACGGCCGTTTCCAGTTTGTCGGCGTCGAGAGCGCTGCCGTGAATGATGTTGCTCACGATCGTGTCATTGAAAAGGATCACGTCCTGCGTGACGATTGCGACATTACGCCTCAAAGATTCGAGCGTGATGTCCCGGACGTCGACCCCATCGAAACAGACGGAACCATCGACCGCATCGTAAAACCGCGGGATGAGATTTACCAGAGTCGATTTCCCGCCTCCGCTCTCTCCCACGATGGCCACGGTCTCGTTCTTGTCGATCCTCAAATTGATGTCTTTCAGGACCATTCTTTCTTCATATCTGAAAGAGACGTTCTTGAAGTCGATAGCGCCCTGAGGATTGCGAAGAGCGACGGCAGTGGGCTTATCGGTGATCTCCGGTTCACGGTCCACGATTTCAAACACCCGCTGCGCCGCCGCGAGACCCTGCTGAATGTTGTGGTTTTCTTTGTTAAGGCTCCTTATGGGATTGTAAAGCATGCTCAATGCCAGCATAAAGGAGAGAAATTCACCCTGCGTCTTCTTGTCCGCTATAACCGCCGAGCCGCCGTAAAGAATGATGAGGCCCGCGGCTATGCCTCCTATCATTTCTATGACTGGGGAGGAAAGGGCTTTTATCTTGTACCGCTTCAGCACGACGCGAAAGAGGCTCTCGTTTTCCGCACGGAACCTGCCGTACTCATACCGCTCCATGGCGAACGCCTTTACGATTCTCTGCCCGGTGATTGTTTCGTGCAGGAAAGTGGTGAAGCGCGCCATGGCTCTCTGGTTCTGGATGCTGTTTTTTCGCAGCTTGTTTCCGAAGGTAACGATGGGCCATACCACCGTGGGAAGGACGACAAAGGAGATGGTGGCAAGCCGCCAGTCGGTATGAAAGACATACCAGATCAGGCCGATCACGCTCAGGGACTCCTTGAGAACCGCGGTAAAGGCATCGGAGACAGCCGACTGAACGAGATTGATGTCGTTCGTAATGCGGGAGATGATCAAACCCGTGGGGTTTTTGTCGAAGAAGGAAAGGGGCTGCCGCTGGAGACGTCTGAAGACAAGGTTCCTGATGTCCGTTATTATCTTCTGCCCTACAAATCCCATCAGATAGGTCTGGAGGTAGTCAAAGATGCCCTTTGCGACAAAGGACAAGATGACCAGCAGGGCGATGGGCACAAGCATTGCCTGGTTTTTCGCGACAAAAACCTTATCCATCACCTCTTTGAAGAGCCAGGCCTGGAACGGCGCCGTCGCCCCTACGAGGCTCATGAAAACCATCGCCAGACCGAGCTTTACCCAATAGGGTTGGAGAAATTTAAGCAGTCTTTTGTAGAGGGCCATACCTTCGCTCTAAGAATCGAAGAATCTCTGCGCACGCAATTTGATACGGATCAGCGTCGGGTGTGGCGAGCTTTTGTCGCACGTCGTCCATCTCTTTCCGAATTGCAGATGTATCACTAGTTACCATAGAAACCACCGTATTTGCAATACGTTCGGCGTCAAGGGACTGGATGAACTCGGGGAATATCTCCCGGCCTGCGATGATATTGGGCAGGCTGATGCGGCTCACGCGAACCAGGACCCGTGCGATCAGGTAGGACAGCCTGGAGATCTTGTAGACGACGACTGTCGGGACGCCGAGGACCGCCGCTTCCAGCGTGGCGCTGCCTGAGGCGATCACGGCTGCGTCGGAATAGGCCAGACAATCGTAGGCCAGACCTTTTACCGGGATTATTCCCTCCAGTTCACGGATGGAAGGCGCAAAAAAACCTTCATCCATGCTGTCCGCAATGGGAAGAAGGAAAGTCAGGCCGGCAATGCGCTTTTTCAGCAAGCGGATCACGTCCATGAGAACAGGCAGATGTTTTCGCGCCTCGTTTGGACGGCTTCCCGGCATGACCGTGATAAGCGTCGCATCGGGCTTGATGGAAAACAGCGAGAAGAATGCCTCCTTCGCATAGCGCGGTTCAACGGTCTGCAGGAAGGGATGGCCGATGTATTTGACGGGCACGCCGTGTTCCCGATAGAGCGCCTCCTCGAAGGGGAGGATGCAGAGGACCAGATCGATGTGCGATTTTATCTGCTTTATCCGGCCTTTCCTCCACGCCCATACTTGAGGTGGAATAAAGTAGACGGTGGGAATGGAGAGACGCTTTGCCGCCTTGGCGATCCTCATGTTGAAACCGGGAAAGTCGACGAGGATCAGGAGGTCGGGCCGCGTTTCGGCAAGATGGCGGGTGAGCGCGCGATACGCCTTCCACAGGTGGCCGGCCTTGAAGAAAACCTCGCTCACTCCGGTGACGGAGATATCCCGATAGTCGTGGACGAGGTCGATCCCCGCATCGGAGAGTCTCGGCCCGCCCATGCCGGTGAACTGTATATCGACGGAGTCTTTCAGGGCCCGGACCAGATGGACGGCATGCATCTCGCCCGACAACTCGCCCGAGACGATTGCCGCTTTCCAGCTCAAGAGTCCTTGCTCGCGTTCAGGGCCAGGTGCTGCTCGATCTTTTCCTGTATGTCGTTTGCGAGGAGGAGCGCCGCCAGCCCGTCTTCGCCGCTCACGAGAGCGTCCGTCCCCTGCTTCACCGCCTTGATGAACGCCTTCAGTTCATCGTGCACCGGGTCCGGATGAGCCGCCTTGTAAGTACGAGGTTGCGAGACGTCGTTCCCGTTCTTTTGACTTGAGTACATGCAGCACGCCGCCAGGTCGCAGGAGAAATAGGCATCTTTCTCAATGATGGTGAACACCCTTTCTCTTGTTTGAGAAACCCGGCTTGCCGCAAGGTTCGCGATGCAGCCGCCCACAAACTCGATTCGCGCATGGGCCACGTCGATCTTTTCCGTGACGACCCGGGCGCCGCTGGCATCCGTGCGAACAATATCCCGTTTGACGAGGGAGAGGACGAGGTCGATGTCGTGGATCATCACGTCGTGAACCACGTCGATGTCCGTCGATCTGCCGGTGAAAGGGCTGATCCGGCGCGCTTCTATCAGGAGGGGATCGCGAACCGCGCTCTGCGCCCTGCGAAAGGGCGGACTGAAGCGCTCCAGATGGCCGACCTGAAGGACAAGCTTCTTCTTTCGCGCAACGTCTATCAGCTCTCGCGCCTCGGCAATGCTTGCCGCAATGGGCTTTTCAATGAATACGTGGACGCCCCTTTCGAGCAGCGGCCGGGCCACGGCGTAATGGCTTTCCGTGGGCGCCGCGACGACCGCGGCCTGTATTCCTTCCTCGAGGGCCCGGCCGTAATGATCTGCTTCGACGCTTCCATAGCGACGCGCCGTCTCCGCCGCGGCCGACAAGTCCGCGTCCACGACGCAGGCAAGGTGGACTCCCTTCATGCCGGCGAGTTTCTGGGCATGGATCCTTCCCATGTGGCCCGCCCCTACCAGGCCGACCCTCAGCGGCATATGCCCCTCTCTGACGAGCGGACAAAGTCGACAAGTTCTCTGATGTGCTCGCCCTCCAACTGTTCCTCGATCTTCTGGAGGGACGCCTGGAGGGAGAGGGACGATCTGAAGAGAAGCCGGTACGCCTTTTTGAGCGTGGCGATCTCCTCCTTGGAAAAGCCGCGCCGCTCAAGCCCGACCACGTTGAGCCCGTAGAGCGAAGCCCTGCCTCCCGCCGCCATCATGAAGGGAGGAACGTCTTTGGGAATGCCGGTAAGGCCGCTGACAAAGGCGTACTTTCCCACTTTGCAGAACTGATGGATGGCGCAAAAGGCCGACAGATTGGCGAAATCGTCGACATACGTATGGCCGCCCAGGGTGGCGCCGTTTGCCATAATCACGTGGTTGCCCACAACACAGTCGTGGCCGATATGGCAATAGGCCATAATGAAATTATTATTCCCGATTTTTGTGGTCCCGCTCGATTTCGTGCCCCTGTTGACGGTGACGTATTCTCTGATCACATTATTGTTCCCTACGATGCAGGTCGTTTCCTCGCCCTTGTAGGTGATGTCCTGGGGCGGACCGCCGAGGGACGCGAAAGGGTGGATGGTGCAAGAGCTTCCTAAAGCGGTATGGCCGTCGACCGAGACATGGTGCATCAGTCTCGTTCCCGCGCCGATCGCCGTATCTTTCCCAACGACGCAGTACGGTCCTATTTCCGCATCTTCCGCTATCTCAGCCCCTTTTTCGATGATGGCCGTGGGGTGTATCATGTGCTCTCCTGATGCTCTTGTAGCGTTGCCATAATCTGTGCTTCTGCCGCTTTGGCGCCGTCTACGAACGCCTTGCCATCGAAGACCCAAATCTCTCTCCGGTGCTTGACGACTTCGAGCTCCAGCTTCAATTGGTCTCCGGGCGTCACCGGCCGCCGGAACCGGGCGTTGTCGATGCCCACAAAACGGACGTCTCCCTTGAGACGAGGAAACGACTTAAAGGCGAGGATCCCTCCCGTTTGGGCCAGGGCCTCGATAATCAACACGCCGGGCATGATTGGCTTTCCGGGAAAATGTCCGGGAAAGAAGGGTTCGTTGAAGGTGACGTTTTTTATGCCCACTATCCTTTTCTCGGGCTCGAATTCAATAATCCGGTCGACAAGAAGAAAGGGATAGTTGTGGGGAAGCAGCGTCAGTATCTCGTTGATCTCGATCATTGTCCCTAGTCCCTGCGCGGCGCCTTTTCAAGCGTCTCGATTCGTTCAAAAAGCTCCGGCAATTTCTTCAAATACGCCTGGAGCCTTAGCCAGTCGCGATGCGCCATGTGGGGAGTGCCCGAGATATCCGAGTTCTCCTTGACGTCCTTGGTGATGCCCGTACCGCCCGCGGCCCTCACGTTGTCGCCGACGACAACGTGATCCCTCACGCCCGCTTTGCCCCCCAAAACGACGTTCTTCCCGAGGGTTGCGCTCCCCGCAATGCCCACTTGCGAAACGATGATAGACTGTTCGCCGACAACGACATTGTGAGCGATCTGGACAAGGTTGTCTATCTTGGTCCCCTGTCCGATCACGGTCTTGTTCAATGAAGCGCGATCGATGCAGGTATTGGCGCCTATCTCGACATCGTCGCCGATCTCAAGTATGCCCAACTGCGGTATCTTCCGGTGTTTGCGCCCGTCCCATTGATAGCCGTAGCCGTCTGCTCCGAGCACCGCTCCCGCATGAATAACGACCCTTTTTCCGATCACGGTCCTGTCATAGATGGAGACGTTCGGATAGACTATCGTTCCCTCGCCGATCCTCACATCGCGGCCGACAAAACAGAATGGATGAAGGACAACGTCCTTTTCGATGACCGCCCCCGCATCCACGTAGACATAGGGAAAAACCGCAGCATCCGGGGAGACGACGGCGTCGGGCGAAATAATCGCCCCTTCGCTTTCGCCCTTCGGAAACCGCGGGACCGGTTGGAAGAGAGCGGCCGCCTCCATATAGGCGAGGGCAGGATTCTCCGCGAGAACGCAATTTCTGCCCGCGAGCAGCTTCTTGTCCGTGGACGGGCCTACGACAACCGCGCCTGCTTTCGATTCGGCAAGGTATTTTTCATATCCCCGGTTGAGGAGGAAGGCCATATCGCCTTCCTGCGCCTCTCGGAGGCCCGAAAGGCCGGATATTTCAGCCTCGCCGTCGCCGAGAAGGCTTCCTCCTATCCTGGATGCGATCTCTTTCAGCTTCATGACTCTTAACCGGCGTCCGTCGATTGTGCCTTATTTCTTTGGCGCGGCGGCCGCAGCCTTGTGTGTTTTCGCCCATTCGTTATAAGCAGCGATCACCTTATCGGTAATGTCGGCGGCAGGGGAGGCAAACAGGAGGCCTCCCTGGGTCTTCTCAAGAATAAACGTGTATTTTTCCTTCTCTCCCATGCCCTTTATCAACTCTTCAAGGTCTTTCAGAATGCTTCGCGTAAATTCCTGGTCCCTCTGCTGCAGTTCGGTCTGGTAGTCGGAGGTCATCCTTTGGTAGTCTTTCAGGCGGGTCTGGTACTGTTTCTCTTTCTCGTTCCTCGCATCCGCCGTTATTGCTCCGGACTGCTTCTCGAGGGAATCTTTCATCCGCTGCAGCTCATCCTGTTTCTGGGTCAGCTCTTTCTTACGTTTCTCCAACTCGTCGCTGAGCGACTTTCTTGCTTCCTTGCCTCTCTCCGACTCCAGCATCACCTTTTGGAGGTCGACATAAGCGAGCTTCAGCGAAGGAGATTGAGCCCTAGCGTACAAGGGCGTAAGCATCATGATCAACAACACCATGAAAACCGGACACTTCTTCATAAGTCCTCCTGTCAAAATCATTTCCCCATGGAGAAATCGAACACTTCCGCCTTCTCGCCGTTCTGCTTGTTGAGGTTGAAACCGAGTTCCACGGTGATGGGACCCATGGGGGAGAGCCACCGCATGCCGAGTCCGGCTGCAGGTCTTAGGGATTGAATGAACCCGGAGTTGTTGTCAAACCCTTTGCCATAGTCAAAGAAGAAGAAGCCTTTCAGCCCCGCGGGCTTGTATACGTTGAAAATCCACTCGCTATTGAAGAACAGCTCGTTCGTGCCGCCGACAGGGTCCCCGGTCGCAGGGTCGGTCGGACCGGCCATGCCGAATTCGAATCCCCGCATCGTCTGGATGCCGCCCACAAAGAAGCGCTCGAAGATTGGGACGGTCGTTCCGCCATAGGCGGTCAAGTTCCCTGCGACCCCTCTGAGGAAGAACGTACTGTCCCAGTAGAAGGGGATATACTGGCCGTAGGAAGCGACGGACTTGACAAAGTCGTTCCCACCGCCGAAAGGACCGCCCGCGACCTCTAAGACAACGCTTGAGATCGAACCCCTGGTCGGGTTCAGGGGGTCATCGATCGTGCTTCTCGAGAGAGCGGCATTGACGGCGCTCGTGGTGCTCGTCCCTGCCTGCTGCGTAATCAGCGGACCCGCAACGGACGATATGTCGTAGACGTCCATTTTTTGAAATCTATACCCGAGAGATCCCCTTATGTATTCAGTGAAGGGACGGGAAACGGTAACTCCGCCGCCGGAGCCTTTCCAGTCGTAGTCGGAGAAATATTGCGTGGTGTTAAAAACGTTGTAGCTCGTTGAGAAATTCTTATCGAAGGTATAGGGGTCCACGAAGGTAAGGTTGTAGAGTCGCGAAATGGAGCTGAGAGCCGCACTCAGATATACCTTGTCGCCGGTCCCGAATATGTTTTCCTGGCTGACCGAGCCGGTGACGATTATTTTCTCGTACGTACTGTAGCCCAGGCCAAGAGAAAGAGTGCCGGTCGGTTTTTCTTCGACGACCACGTCCAGATTTACCTTGTCGGGGTCGTCGGTCTTGATCGTTTTCAGTTCCTCCTCTTTGAAGAAGGTGGTGTTCTTGAGCCTCCTCTTGGTCAGTTTCAGGTTTGTCGCGGAATAGAGGTCTCCTTCGGCAAACTTCAACTCCCGCCTGATGACCTTGTCCTTTGTCCTTACGTTGCCGACGATGTTGATGCGGTTGAAGTAGACCTCCGAGCCCATGGCGACATCGAAGGCCACGTTTACCACCTTTTCCGCGTCATCGACGAGCGTAAGAGGCGCAACGTCGACGAAGGCGTACCCCTTGTCCTGATAGAGGTCGGTTAGCGTCGTCACGTCGTCGTGAAAAGAAGAAGCCTTAAAGATGTCCCCGCTTTTGCACTTCAATTTTCCCCGGATCTCATCTTCCGGGAAGATGAGATCGCCCTTGAATTCTATTTTGCCGAACTTGTACTGCTCTCCCTCCTGTATGGCCATGGCGATGGAAATGGTTTTCCCGTCAGCCGAAATCCTCACATCGGGCGTGCCCACCCTGACCTTTACGTAGCCGTACTCGTGATAGAGGCCCTCGACATTCTTTTTGTCCTCGTCCAGGGTCTCCTCGTCGAGGATGCCCGATCCCGTAGCCCAGGAAAACCACCCCTTTTCCCTGGTCCGCATGTAACGTTTAATCAGGCTCGCCTTGAGGCGATGGTTTCCGGTAAAGGTGATCTTCCGTACGTATGCCCTCTGCGGTTCTTCTATGACGAATCGCACTTCGGCCTTATAGGTCTCCGCGGTGGTGATTTCGTATCGCACTTTGACGGCGTAGTAGCCTTTGCCGGCATAGAACTTCCTGATCTCTTCGACGCTCTCCTTCACTTTTTCGATGTTGAGGACAGTCCCCGTCTTTATCTTGAGCTTGTCCTTGATGTCGGCAGTTTTCAGTTTTTTGTTTCCGGCCAGATAAATGCCGCTTATGGGAGGTCTCTCAACCACGACGAAAGCGACCACCTTGCCTTGAGGAGAGTCTTTCACGTCGACCATGACGTCGGTGAAAAAACCGGTCTTGTAGATATTCTTGAGGTCTTCCCCGATCTTCGCCGGGTCGTAAACGTCGCCTTCCTTCGTCTTGGCGGCGTTAGAGACCACCCCCTTATCGATTCTTTCGTTGCCGATGACCTCGACCTTCGCTACCCTATCGTTCTCCGCTGCATAGACGAAGCCGCAGAACATGCAGCAGAGCACAAGAAAAAATGCCAGTTTCCTCATTCAGATAGGAAAACTAACAGATAAACGGGAAATTGTAAAGGTAAAAACGCCGAGAGGCGCCCTGGGCCCGGGGAAGGGGCCCCTTCTACGGACCTTCATGGGGTCAAGCGCGTTGTGCGGGAAAGACTTTGCGGGGCCCTGTGCGCCTGCGGACTGCCGCAACTTTACGGACCTGGCGGGCGGTTGTGGATGAAGCGTTATTTCGTCCAACACGCAACAGTACCTCGTCGGCTACTGCGCGATCTGCGTGGAGTACAGGGAGGGTAAGGGGGTTACCCTCCTCGCCTTTGTTCTTTTATCTTTCCGCTACATCCTACTGAAGCGGAGTAAAATCATCTCTTCTGTTTTTGGCCCACGCTGCTTCGTTGTGCGCCGGGTCTACGGGCTTCTCCTTGCCATAGCTGACGGTTTCCAGGCGGCTCGAGTCGGCGCCGAGATTGACCAGATATGCCTTGGCGGCATCGGCCCGTTTCTGACCGAGGGCCAGGTTATACTCAACGGTTCCTCTCTCATCGCAATTCCCTTCGATCCTGAGTTTGCCGCTGGGGTTTGCCTGCAGCCACGCATAGTTCTTGTTGAGTACTTCGGCATCGCCAGACCTGATGTTGTATTTGTCAAAATCGAAATAAACCGCTGCTACCGCGACGGCGGGGGCAGGCGCGACGGCGGGGGCAGGCGCTGCTTTGGGTACTGCCATTTCTTGTTTTTGTTCCGGCGCTGCGGCTACCTTTTGTTCCGGCGCGGCCGGCGCTGCGGCTTCGCCTCTCATCTTCTGCTGAAAACATCCGCAGGCAGCGAGGCTCAACCCGACTAAAACGACCAAAAGTATGAGGCTAAAAGATTTGATTCTCATAATCGTAATCCTCCTTAATAAGGGGTATATCCATACGGACATACCCCCCTCGAATGAAGACCGAGACTATTTTGCTGGTGCTGGTGCTGGCGCAGGCGCAGGCGCTGCAGGTGCAGACGTATCGCCCGGCTTCGCAGGCTCACCCGGTTTTTCGGGGGCAGGCGCCGGTGTTTCCGGAGCCGGAGCGGCAGGAGCAGTCTTGGCTTCTTCTTTTGCTGCCGGTGCTTTTTCGCCTGACGGCCCGCAGGCAACCAAGGTAAAACTCGCCAAAAACGACATAGCTATAAACAATACCAAAAGCCTCTTCATTCTGTTCACCTCCTTTCTCTTAGCATTCCCCTTTCAATAAGGCACTTCCATCTTTATGC
Source organism: uncultured delta proteobacterium (assembly GCA_963816715.1). GTDB lineage: Bacteria > Desulfobacterota > Syntrophorhabdia > Syntrophorhabdales > WCHB1-27 > BOG-1155. The sequence goes on along the minus strand of CAWFMJ010000026.1, from coordinate 298,743 downwards.
ATATACTACAATATAACAATCAACACAAGAAAATTATACATTTTTCCGTCATAATTTCCATTTTCACTGCATACACATCGCCTTAGAAGCGAAAGGGCGGCGCTGCCCGAAGCCTCGATGCAGCCTAGAATATCGCCCCGAGCATCAGGGCGTCCAGGAGTATTGTCGGCTCCATTGGCTTTAACTATAGCACACAAGCGCGACCGGACGCCAATAATCGGGACGAAACTTCGCGAAAAAGGAAAGCCCGGGAAAGCGAAGACCGCCCGGGTCCTCGATACGTTGCTACTGGACGGCCATTTCAACCCTGCTTTCCCTGACGTCCTTTTTTTCCTCGGGGTGCAGAGGGTTCGATTCAGCAACAACGACGCGGTCCGGCTCGACGCCGCCGGAGGCGAGGAGGGAAGCGCGAACGTGGACGGCCCGCTGCAACGCCAGGGATATCAGGTCCTGATCGGTCACGGAAATGTGGCCCTTCAGCAATGTTTCCATTTCCGCGGGCGTCAGGGATTTGTTAAAGCCCAAAATATTTTTCGGCTTGGTGAATTTCGCCGCGCGATAAGCCTTCTCCAGATAGATGTTGTATTCCCCGGGGGAAATGGCAATTCGGTCCAGGGGGAGCGAAGGCGCTCCCTTGGCCCTGAGATCCTTTATCTTCTGCACTTTCAGCAGGTCCAGAAAGCGTTTGTCTTTCAGCGGCGCCGGGTCGGCGCGTACATCGACGTAGCCCGAAGCGCGGAGCTTGAGGGCCGGCCTTTCCTGAAGCGCTTTATGCAGCGCGTCGATCTTTTCCTTTGCCGACGGAAGAACCTGATCGCTTCCGTAGTCGAATTGAAGGTATCCCAAATCTTTTCCGCCGCCGGCGAAGAGCGAGCCTAAAAAGGAGAGGGGCGACGTGACGATCTTTTCCAGGACGTTCTTGATAGCGCCCACGATTGCCTCGGTGAAGCTGAAATGTGGATTCGAAAGGTTGCCGCTCACGGGAATGTCGAGATTGATGTTCCCTTCCCGGTCCTTCAGCAAGGAGATGGCCAGTTTGACCGGAAGCTGGATCACCGGGCGGCTCTCTGCCTGCTTGCCCAAATCGAACTGCGTAAGGCCAGCGCTATTGTTTGCCTCGAGCTTTCGGTTCTGCAGAAGATACTTGGCATTGAGCGTCAACGTCCCTCTTTGGATGGCATAGCCGACGTAGTGCGCCGAAAAGGGCGACATTGAAGTGAGATCGACGCCGGTGAGCGAGGCGGTCACGTCGACATACGCTTCCGGCCGAAAGAGGTCGAGCCGGCCGCTAACCCTGGCCGGCGCGTAACCGTTGATCTGCCCCTTTACTTCTACCTGGGCCGGTTTTTTTGCCGTTGTGGAGATGCCTGAAACACTGCCCGATATTTCCGTGAGCCGGGCCGAGTATGGCGGTTTTATGAACTGGTCGGAGAAATCGATCACGCCATTCTCCAGGACAACGGTCCCGACGTCGATTTGACTCGCAAGTTTTCCCGCCTTCGGGGGCCCCGTCGCGCCGCCAGTCCGATCTGGACCGGTCTGCGCGGCTTTGACGAGGTGCTGGACGTTGAAGACGCCGTCCTGCCCGATGCCGAGCCGGAGATATAAACCGGTAAGAGAAACCTTGTCGGAATGGAGGAAAAGTGGATTGTAACCCGCCGAAACGGCGTCGGTCGCGAGCGACTGCCACCCGAGGAACGTGGTTCCGGCGACGGAGTCTGCAGACGCGACATTCGCCATGGAGAGGCTGCCGGCGTAGCTAAGGCCGGTGTGGCCGGCGCCTGCCCGGGTGACGGAAACCTCCCCCCGGGCGGAAACCGTCCCCCTTTCTATGGCAAGGGTCACTCTTCCGGGCATATAGGGTTGGAAGGGCGCCAGGGCCACATCTTTCACCGCCGCTCGGCCTTTGAGGGAGAGAGGGCTGATGACGAGACCGATCTGGAACGAGAGACGGCCCCGGTCGCCGAAGTCTGAGGAAAGGGATACGGTTCCCTTCGTGTTCTTTTCTGTCGACAGATCATGAGCGTCTATGCTGATGTTCGTCAGGGCAAGGCGGGCCGGTCCGTGGACGCTTCTATCCTCCAGTTCCAAAGCGCAGCCTTTCGCTCTGGCGCGGGAGACCTTCACGATCCATCCTTCGGCCGGCGTCGGCTCGCCGAGTCGCGGCCGGGCCTCTCCTTTCGGCGGTTCCCCCTGTCTCTGCGCGAGATCCAGGAGATTTATCCTGCCGACGCCCGAGCGAATCGCCTTTATCGTTCCTTTTTCCACCGAAGCATCCCGGATCGTCGCCTGCTTACGGGCCGTATCCACTTCTCCGCCCGATAAGGAAAGGGCGGCAAGGAGAAGGAACTCCGCTGACGATCCTTCCTCCCTCAGCGCGAGGTTGGAAGCGTTCATAGCGAGGCCGGAGAGGAGGAGGCGCTTCTCCGGCCCCATAAATTGGCAGCGAGAGGCGAGGTCAAGACGTCCTTTGACGACGGAGGCGCGCAGGCGGCCGCGGTAGTAAGGAGCATATCGTTTGAGATCGAGAGCCTTTACCGCAATGCGGGCATCGGCGGCTAGAGGGCTGAGGGAAAAGTCTCCTCCCGCTTCGACCTGCTCGCCGGCGTTTGTCCTTCCCGAGACGGAAAAGGATGCTGCCCGGTCCTTCTCGGTGGTGAAATGGCTGAGGTGAAACTCGATGGGATCGAGAAGGGCAGAGAAGCCGCCCGGGGCGCCCTATCCGTAAATGTCGCCTTTCCGCCCGTGAGGACCGCCTCGTCCACCCGGATTCGGAAAGGAGCGGGCGCCGAGGCGGGCAAAGCTCTTTTTGTTACATTTGTCCCTGGAGAAAAGAGGGAGAGGACGTTGAAAGCGCCCCCGGCGTCTCTGACGACGTTGAGGCGGGGCGAATCGAATGCGAGGCGGGCGATGTGCACGTCCCGGCTGAATGCCTCTGCTTCCGCCAGCGTCATTTCCATGCCGCGAAGCTCCAGCAGAAGAACGTCGTGCGCGTCATGGACTGCCAGCCCCCGCAGCGCCGTCCGGCCGCTGAGCAGGAGCGTCGGCGCCTTCTTTTCGTGCTGGATATAGGAAATGGTCAAGTTCACGTCGAGGAGGCCGGAAAGGACTTTTATCCCTATTGACGGAGGCAAGTACGCGAGGTAGCGAGAAAGTTCTATGCGGCTCGCATCGAGGCGGACTGCTGTTTCCAAGGACGCGGCAAACGGTTTTGTCCGTCCCTCCATCCGATAGGGCGACCCGTCGATAAGCGCGGAAAACAGGGGGTGAACGGAGACGATCGACGTACCGGGGAATGTTCGAGATGAAAGGGATGTTGAGCGTCATGTTGCGGACCGTATGCGTCCCGTTTTTCAGCTGGTCGTGGAAATCGACGCTTCCTTCGGCAATCTGTACGTTGCTGACGGAGAAACGAAACGGCTTTCCTTTGCCGCGGCCGAGAAGGTCCTGAAAGTTGTAGGCGCCGTCCTTCAGACGGACCACATCCAGATAGGGCCTGTTGACGCGCACCGAGCCGATAACGAGGGCCCGCCAGACCAGAGAGGAGGCTTTGAGGCCCAGACAAACCTCCCCTATGGACGCGAACAGCCCTTGCCCAGGTCGGTGGGTGACGCGGAGGTCCCGGACGGTCAAGCCGAGGGTGTACGGATTGAACCGCACCCGGGCGATCGAGACAGGGCGGTGAAGCGCTTTCTCCAAACGGGGCGGGAGCATTGCTTTGAGGAGGAGGGGGAGGAGAAGAAAACCGAGGAGGGTGTACGCGGCAACCGCCACCGCTGCCACGATGACGAGACGCTTGAGAAATGAGCGCGATAGCCGGCCGAGGATCCTTCCGCGGAATGCTCTCACCTAGTCATTATGGTGTCTGAGGGCCGTTTCTACAATCGCCCGGAGGACGGAACAAGAAGAGGGCAGGGGCGTATTAGCCCAGGGGGGACGAAAAAGTTATTGACACCTTTATAATATTATAATAACATGGGTATATGAAAAAACTGAGCCTGGAACGGACGAACATCCCTCTTTATGTGCAGTTGGAGCAGATTGTCAGGTCCAAAATCATGAGGGGGGAGATCCTGCCGGGAGAGCAAATCCCCACGGAGAAGGAACTGGCAGAAACGTATCAGGTAAGCAGCATTACCGCTCGCCAGGCCGTCCTGAACCTTGTTCAGGCGGGTCTGCTGACGAGAAGACAGGGCAAGGGGACTTTTGTGCAGGACGTGATTGGCGACGTCAAGAATATCATGACCCTGAGCGCCAAGGGAGACATCAGCGCCGTGGTTCCCGAGGGTCTGGCGTCGCAGAAAGTCGAGGTCCTCGGCATGAGCCTCATCAACAGCCCCAAACGCGTCTCCCAGGCGCTCGGCCTGGAAGAAGGGCAGGAGGTGATGGCTATCCGGAGAAGAAGAATAGACGGCGACGTCGTCGTTTCCTACGTCAAGAACTACCTTCCGGCTGCTATCGGGAAGAAGCTGAGCAAAGAGGATCTTGTCTCGCAGATAATGCTCCATGTGTTGCATAAGGCCGGAGTGCGTCTGAAAACAGGCATCCAATACATAGAAGCGATGATCGCGGATTACGAAATAGCGACAGCCCTGTCAGTCAGCATTTCGTCCCCTGTCCTCTATCTTGAAAACACCATGTTTGCGGCAGGAGAGAAGCCGGTTGATTTTGTGCAAACGTTTTACCGGTCCGATAAATTCAAGTATACCCTTAAGCTGGACATAGAGGAAAGAGAGAGCGAACGATAGGTCGTTGTCGACGTCGGCGGCTTTGCCCTGACCGTCGATGAAGGCGTATGGTTGCAAACAAGGGAGGGATATCGGGCGAGCAAAGAGAAATGCGCTCTGGAAGCGCCGAGAAAAGGCGATGGCTCGGGGACAAGTAGTTTCCGCAAAGAGGAGGCGAAAAGGCATGATAAAAAAAATTGACCACAGCATAATCGTCGTCCGCAACCTGGAGCAGGCGGTCGAGAAATTCAAGAAGTTGTTGAACGTCGGGCCCGAAGACGGCGGTTTTATCAACGAGCTGCCGAAGTTCAGGGTAGCCATGTTTCCCTTTATCGGCGGCAACAGGATCGAGCTGATAGAGCCGAAAATGAACGTGGAGAGCAGATTTCGGACATTTCTGCAAGAACGGGGCGAGGGGATAATGGCCGTCTCCATTTTTGTCGAAGGCTACGAGGCTCAGGTTGCCGAATTGAAAGCCAAAGGCATTGCTTTCGAGGAAGAAGTTCAGAGGGACCTTTTTCCTGATAAACCATTTAGAATGGCATGGGTCCCGCCGCAGGAAGCCCATGGGCTTTGGGTTGAGTTTGCACCCATCGAGGACCTTCCTGATTTCGAGAAACCCGCGTAAGGTCGGCCGGAGTCTAAAGGAACACGAAACTCATCAATAAAAAGAGGAGGGGTGCGACTATGGGACGCAAGGGGTTCGCTTTGCTTGTCGGCGTTGTCTGCATAGTGGTGCTGGTTGTTTCTCTGAGCGCGTATGCGCAACAAAAAGGGTCCGCCGCAAAGACGCTGCAGATTGGGTATGTGCTGTGCGCTAATGGTTGGTTCCGGGTAATGGACGGCGTCGAGGAGAAGAACCTGAAGATCGCCGCGCAGATGTTGAACGACAGGGGCGGCATCACCGTTCAGGGTCAGAAGTACAACATCCAGTTGATCGGAGAAGACGGCAACAGTTCGCTTGACGGCGTCACCGCCGCCGCGAACAAGCTGGTCTTCGACCACAAGGTGAAGTTTGTGGTGGGGCCCCAGGGATTTTTCGTCACCGCCGCGAGCCCTGTGTTTGAGCAGAACAAGATAATCCATGTCTCCGGATTCAATACGTGCCAGCCCGGAGAGCTCGACGCTTCAACGCCATACGGCTTCCTCGGCTTCGACGGGAGCATAGGCGCGACGATCGCGACGCTCAAGGTAATCAAGAAGGAATACCCGAAGGCCAAGAAGATCGCTTTCGTAACGGCCGACGACGGCGCCATTCCCTACTTGATGCCGCGGGTGAAAAAGCTTCTCCCGCAGTACGGTTTCGCCATGGCCGGCGACACTATCGCTTTTCCTAACGAGATGGAGGACTTCAGCCCGATCGCCGCAAAGGTCAATTCTCTCAAAGACGCCGACATCGCCTTCATCCTTAACGGAAGTCCCGTTGCCGTGGGTCTCGTGGCCAAGGGGCTGCGCTCTCTGGGCAACAAGATACCCGTTGTTCACTCGGGCGTGCCCTCGTGCCAGACGATTATGGATATCAGCGGCAAAGATGCTGCCGACGAGATCATCTCGATGAGCATCACGCCCCACGCGAAGGGCAATCCGCCCCTGCTCGACGAGCTCTACGATAAAGGCAAGACCAACGAGCCGAATCCGAACTTCTACGCCCTGGTTCCCAACTCGCTGTGGATTCTCGCCCACGTGATCCAAGCGGCGAACAGCCTCGACCCGACGGCGGTGAAAGCGAAATGGGAGTCGATGGACAAAGTTGATTGTCTCTACGGGACCTGCACCTTTTGCGGCGACGAGACCTTCGGGCTGAAACATCATGCCGTTGCGCATCCTTTGGCGTATCAGAAACTGGTCAAGGGTAAAATAGTGTACGGCGGATGGGTGGATGTGGGAAGGATTCCCTAGCCGAGGGAAACATGGTCCGGCGCGGGGCAGCCCCCGCGCCTAGGGACCGATAGGGGAAACCATGGAACTTGTGTTTCAAACTGCAGTCAACGCCTTGATTCTGGCGGCCGCGTACATACTCGTCTCGCTGGGCTTCGCGTTTCTGTTCAACATGCTCTCCATACTCAATTTAGCCCACGGCGCCGTCTACATGATCGCCGGCTATCTGGCCTACGCCTTCATCGTGGGCTTCGGCATGAGCAACTGGACGGCAATGCTCCTGTCCACGGTCATCGTGGCGGGACTGGGCGTGTTCGTGGAGCGCTGGTGCTTCCGGCCCTTCGTGGGCGACTTCAACCGGATGGTCATGATCTGCGTCGCCATCACCGTCATCCTCACCACCTCGGTGAACATCCTCATCGGCACGCAGCAGATGGCCATACCCACCTTCGCCCAGGGCGTCTTCAGAGCGGGCGTCGTCTCGGTCAACTGGGATAGGGCGATCACCTTCGCCATCGGCACGGCCATTCTCATCCTCACCACGCTGTTCGTCAACAAGACCCGTTGGGGCAAGCAGATGCAGGCGATCAGCCAGAACATGGAAGGCGCCGCCCTCCAGGGCATCAGCATCGGCCTCATCTCCGCCGTCGCCTGCGGCGTGGGCTTCGCCCTTGCCGCCATCGCCGGCTGCCTCATGGGCACGCTCTACAACCTCTCCCCCTTCATGGGACAGTCCACCCTGGTGAAGGTCCTCATGATCATCATCCTCGCCGGCGTCGGCAGCTTCGGCGGCATCTTCATCGTCGGCCTCATCCTCGGCATTCTCTACGGCGTCCTGCCCGTGCTCCTTCCCGGCGCCACGAGCGACGCCATCGCCGTGGCCGTCTTCATGGTCATCCTCCTGTTCCGGCCCCAGGGGTTCTTCGGCCACGAAGCGGTCATGGGGGAGACCCAGCCGCCTGAAAGCGCTCCCTCGGGGAGCGCGAAGAAGCGGCAATGGCTCATGGTCTTGGGCTGCGCCGTCGTGGTCGCCCTTTTGGCCCTCTTCCCGTCGCTTGTCGATTCGCCCTACATGATGCACATCTTCAACCTGACGTTCCTCTACATCATCGTCTCCGTGAGCCTGCGGACCATCGCCATCTCGGGCCAGTTTCCCCTAGCCCACGGCGCCTTCATGGGCATCGGCGCCTACGTCTCGGGCATGGCGGTCAAATGGCTCGGCTTCTCGCCCTGGATCGCCATCCCCTGCGCGGGGATCCTGGCAGCCGCCATCGGCATGCTCTTCGGCTATCCCTTCGCCCGCCTGCGGGCCCTCTACTACGCCATGGGCATGCTCTTCCTGGGGGTGGCGGTGACGCAGATCACCTCCGCCGGCGGCATCTGGACCGGGGGGTACAGCGGCTTAACCGGCATCAGGCCCCTCTTTCTGGGCTCCCGCACGCCTTATTACTATTTCTTCCTCGGCCTGTGCGTCGTCTGCTGCATCGCCCTGTACCGCTTCGAGTTCAGCCGCATCGGCATGAACCTGAAAGCCGTCGCCCAGTCGCACCTCGTGGCCTCCAGCGTCGGCATCAACGAGGGCGGCTACCGGGTGCTCGCCGTGGGCTTCGGCTCCTTCTTCGTGGGCCTCGCCGGCGCCGCCTACGCCCACTACAACCTCGTTCTGACGCCGACCACCTTCGATCTGACCGCCACCCTCTGGCTCGTCATGTACGTGCTCATCGGCGGCATCGGCAGCTTTGCGGGCCCCATCGTCGGAACGGCCATCCTCGTGCTCATCCCGGAGTTCTTCCGCAGCCTGAAGATGTACTCCCCCTACATCTCCGCAGGCATCCTCCTCATCGTCGTCTATCTCATGCCGGGAGGGCTGGCCAGTCTGCCGGGCGTTGCGCGGGCGTCCAAACGGGCACGGCGAGCCGAGGCGGAAAACGCGCCGCGGCTTGCTCAGGGAGGGCGCTAAAGGCGAGGCAATAGTGGCCTATTTTGGAAGCGAACATGCTGCTTGAAATAGACAACATCACCGTGCATTACGGCAAATCGCTCGCCATACGCGACGTATCGCTCAACGTGGAAGAAGGTCAGGTGGTGAGCATTATCGGAGCAAATGGGGCTGGAAAGAGCACTGTGCTGCGGTCGCTCGTCGGGCTGGTCAAGCTCTCTTCCGGCTCGATACGCTACCAGGGGAAAAAGATAGACGGAAGGGGCACGTCCGAGATCGTCCGGAAGGGTCTCGTCCTCGTCCCTGAAGGCCGCCAACTCTTTCCCTACATGAGCGTCCTGTCGAACCTCGAGCTCGGCGCCAGTCTTCGTCATGACAGAGACGGGGTAAACAGGGACCTTGACGAGGTCTACCGGCTTTTCCCGAAACTGGAGCAGCGACGCAATCAGAAGGCCGGAACCTTGAGCGGCGGCGAGCAGCAGATGCTTGCCATAGGCCGCGGCCTGATGGCGAAGCCGACCTTGCTGTGCATGGACGAGCCGTCGCTGGGCCTTGCGCCGATCGTCATCGAGCAATTGGGCGAAGTCGTCAGGGACATCAACAAGCGGGGGGTGAGCGTGCTTCTCGTCGAGCAGAACGTCCATCTGGCGCTCGGCGTCGCGAAGGCGGGCTGCGCCCTTCAGGTAGGAAGAGTCGTGCTGTCGGGCGACATAGAAACGATGAAATCGAGCGATGTGGTGAAGAAGGCCTATCTCGGAGGATAAGCGAAGGAGTCGGAGACGTAGGAAAAGCAGGGGCGGCCCGCGTGGAAAGCCGCGACCCGCGCAATGTCGGCTTACTATAAGGATAGGGAGGAACGAGGTAATGATTGGGAAGCGAAACATGAGTCTGTCGAGAAAGTCCGTTGTTTTGTTCGCGTTGATTCTGGCGGCGTCGGTGCTCGCGACGTCGATGGTCGGGGCCCAGGATAAGGGCTCGCCGGCGAAGGCCTTGAGGATCGGTTCTCTCCTTTCCCTGAGCGACTGGTACTCTGTCTTTGACGGCGTGGAGAACAGGTATCTGACCGCGGCCGCGAAAATGATCAACGAGAGGGGCGGGATCACGGTTCAGGGGCAGCGATACAACATCGAGCTCGTGGTCGAAGACGGAAAGAGCACCATGGACGGCGTGACTGCGGCAGCTACAAAGCTTGCGTTTGACGACAAAGTAAAATTCGTGGTCGGTCCTTCGGCTTACTTCAATGCGGCGGTGTCGCCGGTGTTCGAGCCGAACAAGGTGCTCCACGTCCTTGGTTACTACACGGCGCAGCCGGGCGAGATGGACGCAAATACGCCTTACGCGTTTCTCGGGTACAATGCCTCGATAGGCAACAGCCTGATGGCCGTTAAGGCCCTGAGAAAAGAATACCCGAACGTGAAGAAGATCGTCATTGCCACGCCCGACGACGGAACCGTTCCTTACATCATACCGAAAGTCAAGGCGATGGCGGAGAGCGCCGGGCTGACGGTCGTGGGGGACACGATCAAGTTCCCGAACCAGATGGAAGATTTCAGCCCGATCTCGGTGAGAATCAACTCCGTGAAGGATGCCGAGGGAGTGCTCATCGTTCACGGCGCTCCGCCTGCGTTCGGCCTCATCATCAAAGGACTGCGCTCCCTGGGAAATAAGAAGCCGATAAGCATCAACGGGAACACGAGCATCGAGGAGTTGGTGGCCGTGGCAGGAAAAGATGCGGTAAACGGCGTGGTTAGCGTTTGTTTTACCCCCGGCAACAAGAGCAACCCTCCTCTGTTCAAAGAGCTCTATCAGAAGGCGGGTAACAAGCCGCCCGTGGGCGTTAACACCTCGGAGGATCTGTGGGTGCTCACGCGGATGATCCAGGCGGCGAACAGCCTCGATCCCACCGTGGTGAAAGCCAAGTGGGAGTCGACAAACACCGTGGACACCCTGTTCGGCAAGGGAATAGTGAGCGGCGATCAAACCTACGGGGTCAAACATCACGCAGTCAGCCATCCGATGTCGTATGAAGGGCTCATAAACGGCAAGACCATTTACGGAGACTGGCTTGAACTGGGGCGGATGCCGTAAGCAGGATGCGTCTTAATCCGCAACGCATAAAGGACGGGCCGGGACGGCGAACGGCGGAAGATGCTGCGACAGACGACGCGACGCCAGCCCGGCCCGTTGACCTGAATTTGACGATTTAAGGAGAACCGCCATGGAACAAAAACCACCGGAAAAGCGTCTCGCGCAAATCATCGCCGAATGGCTCGTCGCCACGAAATATGAAGACCTCCCCCAAGAAACCCTGGAGAAGGTCAAGGAGTTTACCCTCGACGTCGTCGGCTGCACGATCGGCTCTTCGCAGCAGCCCCAGATCCAGGCCCTGACGAAGGTCTTGTCCGAGGAAGGCGGCAGCCCCCACGCCTCCGTCTTCGCCCACGGCTTCAAGACCTCCCTGATGAACGCCGCCCTCTTCAACGGCACGATGGGCCACGCCTTCGACTTCGACGACGACCACAGGGAAGGCACCATGCACCCCTCCGTCGCCGTCTTCCCCGCCGTCTTCGCCTTAGGAGAAAAACGAGGAGCCTCCGGCAAGGAGTTCCTCCGTTCCTTCATCCTCGGTCTCGAAGTGATGATCCGTCTGGGAGAATCGCTGCTCGGCAAGTCCTACTACCAGGGCTTCCATCCCACGGGCACCTGCGGCGTCTTCGGCGCGGCGTCCGCCTGCGCGACCCTCATGGGCCTCGATCCCCTCCGCACGAAGTACGCCCTCGGATTAGCCGGCAGCTTCTCCGCCGGCACCTTCGAGTGCACCGGCGAAGGCGCCTGGCAGAAGCCGCTGCAAGCGGGCCACCCCGCCATGGGAGGCGTCCTTGCTTCCCTTTTGGCGGAGCAGAGCTACATCGGCACGGGCACCGTCTTCGACGGCCCCAACGGCCTCATCAGAGCCATGTCCTTCAAGGACCAGTACGACTACGGCCGCATCACGGATACGTTAGGGGCAAAGTGGGAGATGACGGAGACGAGCATCAAAGTCCACGCCTGCTGCCGCTTCTCCGGCCCCGTGGCCGACTGCGCCCTTGACCTCTATAAACAGGGCGTCCGCGCCAAAGACGTCAAGAAGCTCATCGCCAAGGTAGGCGACTTCACCTTAAAGAGCCTCTGCTACCCCGAAGACCGCAAACGCAAGCCGATCACCCACGTGGACGCCCAGTTCAGCCTCCCCTGGGCAATCGCCGTAGCCATCGTCAAGAACTCCACCGGCATCTACGAATTTAGAGGCGACGTGCTCCACGACGAAGAAGTCCTGAGCCTGGCCCAGAAGGTGACCTGGGAGTTCGACCCCGAGGCCGAGGCGCTCTACCCGAAGGCCTATCCCGCCACGGTAATCGCCCAGATGAACGACGGCCGGACCTTCACGGCCCACGTCGACTTCCCGAAAGGAGACCCGGAAAACCCGGCGACGAAACAAGAGATCGTCGAGAAGTTCCACCTCCTCGTGAAGCCCTTCTTCGACGACGCCCGGAGAAAGAAGATCATCGAGACGGTGGACCGCCTCGAAACTCTCTCCTCCATGGCGGAGCTGGCAGATCTGGTGAGGTAGGAATGAAAACAAGAGCTGCACTCAGAGCATTGATCGAACGGCCCCAGATCGTCGCCGCGCCGGGGGCCTACGACGCCTTCAGCGCGAAGCTGGTGGAGTCGGTCGGCTTCGAGGCCGTCTATATGACCGGCTTCGGAACCGCCGCCTCGCTTTTGGGCCTGCCCGACATCGGCTTCCTTACCATGACGGAGATGGCGGGCAATGCAAAGCGGATGGCCGACGCGGTGGACATCCCCCTGATCGCCGACGCCGACACGGGCTACGGCAACCACCTCAACGTGATGCGCACCGTGGAAGAGTACGAGAAGGCCGGCGTCGCGGGACTCCAGATCGAGGACCAGGTCTCCCCCAAGCGGTGCGGCCACATGGAGGGTCAGAAGGTGATCCCCGCCGAAGAGATGGCGGCGAAGATCAGGGCGGCCGTCAGGGCGAGAAAAGATCCCGACCTCGCGATCATCGCCCGCACCGACGCGATTGCGGCCGAAGGGTTCGCATCGGCGATCGCCCGGGGCAACCTCTACCGTGAAGCAGGCGCCGACCTTCTGTTCATCGAGGCGCCCACCGAGGTGGAGCAGCTTTCCCGCATCCCCAAGCTCGTCAACGCACCGACGCTCGTCAATCTCGCGCCGAAGACGCCCTATCTCCATGTGAGCGCCTATCAGGAGATGGGCTACGCCATGGTCATCTATCCGCCCATCTGCATCACGACCGCCTATGCGGCGATGAAGGAGAAGCTGACGGAGCTGAAGAACAACGGGATGAACTCGGACGGCTGTCACGCCGGGGTCCCCTTCGACGAGCTGGTCGAATTCCTGGGCCTCGGCAGGTGGCGGAAGGTCGAGCAGGAAGTGCTGGAAAAAGACCGATAGAGCAAGGCGGTGCAAAATGGGAATGACGATAACTGAAAAGATACTGGCTGCTCACTCGGGAAAAAAGGAAGTTTCCCCGGGAGAGCTGATAGACGTTCGAGTCGACGTCGTGATGGGTCACGATCTTTCGACGCCGCTTGCGGTGCACGAAATGGAGAAGATCGGAGCAAGGAAAGTCTTCGATCCCGAGAAGATCGTTCTTGTTCCCGACCATTTTACTCCAAACAAGGACGTCAAAGCGGCGGAGAGCTGCAAACGGCTGCGAGAATTCGCACGGGAACAGGGCATCTCCCACTACTATGAGGTGGGCGAAATGGGCATTGCCCATGCGCTGCTTCCCGAAAAGGGTCTGGTGCTGCCGGGCGACGTGGCAGTTGGCGGGGACAGCCATTCATGCAGCTACGGAGCGGTAGGCGCTTTCGCCACGGGGATCGGAAGCACCGATCTGGCCGGCGCCATGATAACGGGCTCGCTCTGGCTCAAAGTACCCGAGTCAAAGAAGTTTATTTTCTATGGGACTTTAGGCCCCTGGGTGGAGCGAAAGACCTGATACTCCACACGATTGGAGATATAGGGGTTGACGGAGCGCTCTATCAGGCAATGGAGTTCGCCGGAGAAACGATAGAAGGCCTTCCCATGTCGGGACGCCTCACCATGGCGAACATGACCGTGGAGGCAGGCGCGAAGAACGGCATTTTCGGCGTCGACGCAATCACGGAAGAGTACGTGAAAGGCAGGGCGCAAAGGCCGTACACGGTCTTTCAAAGCGATAAAGATGCGCGCTACGTGGAAGTCGTCGAATACGATGCGGCGAAGATCGAGCCAGTGGTTGCTTTGCCCCATTCGCCGGGCAATGTGAAGCCCGTGAGCGCCGTCGGCAACATCGATATCGACCAGGTAGTGATAGGGTCATGCACCAATGGAAGGATAGAAGACCTCCGTCTTGCAGCCGAAGTGCTGAAGGGACATAAAGCGGCCTCGACAGTGCGGCTTCTCGTGATTCCCGCGACCCAGGATATTTACCGCCAGGCCATGAGAGAAGGTCTTTTCGAAATCTTCCTCTCGGCTCACGCGGCAATCTCCACCCCCACCTGCGGTCCTTGCGTGGGAGGACACATGGGAGTGCTGGCAAAAGGCGAGCGGGCCGTGTCGACGACGAACCGGAATTTCGTGGGCCGCATGGGACATCCGGAAAGCGAGATCTACCTCGCCAATCCAGCGGTTGCGGCAGCCAGCGCGATAAAAGGACGGATTGCGCATCCGGCGGAAGTGGCAAAAGCATGAGGCGCCAAGCCCCAGTAATTGCCCGCAGAAGCTGGTGAAGTAGGGGGGAAGGACGATGGACGCGCGTCCCTTCGTGACTAGGACGCGGAAGACAAAAAGGGCTGTCGGCGTCCTAGCGAGCAGAGCGAGCGGTCGTCCCTCGTCAGTCGGAAAGGGTGTGGAGGGGGCGCTGAGCGCCAATAATAGCAGGAGGAGGTCTCTCATGGTTTTGCGCGGAAGGGTCTGGAAGTTCGGCAACGACGTGGATACCGATGTCATTATTCCCGTCCAGCACACCGGCTTTGCCGACCTGAACAATTACGGAAAACACTGCATGGAGGGTCTGGACCCGCAATTTTCCAGCAAAGTCCGCGCCGGCGACGTTATTGTGGCAGGCACGAACTTCGGCTGCGGATCATCGCGGGAGCCTGCGCCTCTGGCAATCAAGGCGTGCGGCATTTCGTGCGTCATCGCGAAGACCTTTGCGCGGATCTTCTATCGAAACTCCTTCAACGTGGGTTTGCCGCTGCTCGAATCGAAAGAGGCGCCTGACGGGATAGAGGCAGGAGACGAACTGGAAATCGACGTGGACGCAGGGGAGATCAAAAACCTGACGAAGGGAAGAGTTTTCAAAGCAAGCGCGATACCGCCCTTTATGCAGGAGCTGATCCAGGACGGCGGCCTCATGACGCACATCGCAAAAAACCTGAAGCGCTGAAGGGCGGCCTGCACCGGAGCTAGGCTCCTTCTCCGCCTTGCCGGACGTGTTTCGGCGGTGCGGGGAAGGGCGCGTCCGGTTCTTTTTTGCCGCTTCCCGACCGTGCCTCAACCGGAAGCCTTTTCAACAGGCGTTCCGGACGACCCCACCGAAATCGTTTGACCTTTAACTCCGTAATTGGATACTATTAGGGAATATTATTCCTGCCCGAGGAACACAAAAAAAGACGGCCTCGTTCGGCCAAACCAACGGAGGTGTTGTATGAAGAAGGGATTTTTTGTTTCCCTGGTCCTCGCAGTCCTCAGCACAGTGTTTTTTCTTTCCTCGTCCCTTTTTGCCGCTCCCGCAAAAGACAAGATTCGCGTCGGCTGGGTCACGTCGCTTTCCGGCGTTAACGCCAGCTCCGTGGATCCTACCTACGGGTTGGCGTACACGCTCTGGATCGAAGAGACAAACGCGAAGGGCGGCATATTCGTGAAAGAGTACGGAAAGAGGCTTCCTTTGGAGGTAACGAAGTACGACGACAAGAGCGACATCGGCACGATGACGAAGCTCCTCGAAAAGTGCATCGTGCAGGATAAGGTCGATTTCGTTTTCTCTCCCTACAGCACGGCGATGCTCTTTGCCGCGGCCCCCATTTGCAACAAGTACAAATACGTGATGCTGGGAGGGCCGGGAGGCGCCATGAAGCTCAAGACGATTTTGAAGAAAGGCACGTATTTCTACTCGGTCCTGAATATGGCCGATACGCAGATGCCTCCCCTCGCACAAATTCTGGCTGAAAACGGCGTGAAAAAGGTCGCCGTCCTTTATATTGAAGACCTCCATGGCATAGAGTACAGGGATGTGCTGCTGCCGGAGTTGAAGAAAAGAGGGATCGAAACAGCGTTCGTGAAGAGCATCCCCCTCGGGACCAAGGACCTCATCCCTATCCTGAAAGATGCCAAGGCGGCCAACGTCGATGCCTTCATCGGCCTGGTCTACCCTGACGAGGCCTTTCTTGCCACCGGACAGTCAATAGAGATCAATTTCAGCCCCAAGGTCTTCTTCATGACGGTCGGCCCTTTTCTAGCGGAATACAGGAATGCTTTCGGGAAGAACGCGGAAGGCATTATGGGAGCAGGCGCCTGGAACCCCAAGGTCTCCCCGGCGGCGAAGCAATTCGCCGAGACGTTCACGAAACGCTTCAAACTGGAACCCGCTTACTGGGGTCCCCTTTTCTTCTACTCCTCCTGTCAGTTTTTTGAGAAGGCCGTAGAGACGGCGGGCACGCTCAACCAGACGAAAATACGCGACATCATCGCAACGCGGACTTTCGACACCGCCATGGGTCCGATGAGTTTCAAGAATGGTCTCAATACAAGCTCACCCGGAGAGATCGGTCAGTGGCAGAACGGCGTTTTTGAAATAGTAGACCCGGGCAAGAAACGGACGGCGCCTCCCGAATTCCCGAAACCGGCCTGGCAGCCTATGGAAAAGAAGTAGACAGCAAAACGCGAACAGGCAGGGAACCGCACCCCTGTCTGTTCGCGTTCTCACCAGTGTCCTGATCTTCGGCGTTCCTTCAGAGCGGCGAAACGGCCTCATCGGGCCGGCACGACTTTGTCAGAGGCAAATAGCGGTAATAGAGAATCAAATCTATCACAACCATGACCATATTGAGGGCATACAGGACGATTACCCAATCCCTGGAGAAAAGGAGCTTATGGACGATGCCGCTCAGGTAGCCGACGCAGACGATCACCATGAATGCCGCGCTTTTGCCTGAGACCACTTTCGTCCGGACGCTCTTTGCGATCGAGACAGGCCAACTTAGGCCAAAACAAATCAGCATTATTGCTTCAAAAAGACTCATGACTCACTTCCTCGCGACGCATCTCGCTATCGCTATTTTACCCCCGCCGAGAGAAGATTTTCAAGGTTTGCCGGCGCCCGGCTGCTTCCTTGTTCTTTTCTTGTTAGTGACACGCAGTTTTCTGGTGTTTATCTTAACGGAGGCATCAGGTATAATTGCACGCACGAGATTGAGTTCTCCGAAAGAGGGCGATGTGTCCGCAGCCCGTCAATTCCAAACCGCCCGCTCCAAGCAGATCGACGCCGGCTGCCCCTAAGGGGAGGAGGCGAAGGCGAGTCGTCGTTGAATAAACCGGGAAGAGAGTAAAATCCAGCGTGGCAAGTCGAAAAGGAGACCGGGGCGAGCCGAAAGGACTCGATGAACAGCGTGCATCGGCTCAAAGGAAACCCCTGCAACATCGTTCATCACTCAAGCGTCCGTCTCAGGAACCGCAGGAGTTGGCAAGGCTGCGGCTGCGCGTCGAGGAACTCGAGAGGGAAAATGAAGAGCTTCGGAGCACCGGCGCCGGGGTCGACGGGGGGCATACGAGGTATCTTGATTTCTACGAAAATTCGCCCATTGGCTACTTCACTTTAAGTGAAGCGGGTGAGATAACGGAAGCAAACGAGACGATCGCTCTTCTCCTGGGTCTCGAGAAAAAGGTCCTTCTGGGAATGCAGTTTGACGAGTTTGTCGAGGAGACCTCCGGCGACGCTTTCTTGCAGTACCTGACGAGGCTGATCGAAACAGGCGAGAAACGGTCGATTGAAATGCCGCTGCTCAGGAAGGACGAACGCCCCTTGTACGGCCTGATCGAGGGGGTCCTCAAGAACCGTTCGGGCTGTTCTCGTGAAATCTGTTTTTCTCTCAGCGACATCACCAAGGCGAAGGAGACGATGGACAAGCTGGAAGCGATCTACGCCGTGCTTATGCGTGGAGGCGCCGGCACCGTGGGGATGCCTCACCGGAACATCGCCGATGACGAGAAGGGCTTTGCCGATCTGCCGGAGAAGGGGAAGGATGCCAGGTTTTTTGATAAGGCCAGAGATATAACAATCGACGGCCTGAAGGCGTCGGAAGAGAGAGAAGAAAGGACGAAAGACGTGGAAGAACGGATCGTCCTCAACATCAATGACCTGATTATCCCCCATATAGAAGGTTTGAGAAGGAGCAACCTGAACGCCGAACAAAAGAAGTCCCTGGCGGCCATTGAAGAGCGCCTCAGAGATATCGCCGCGCCCTTCATGCAGAAAGCCCTTTCTCAATACGTCAACCTTACGCCCCGGGAAATCCAAATTGCGGGCTTTATCCGCTATGGCCGGACAACCAAAGAAATCGCTCAGATTATCGGCATCTCCTCAAATGCCGTCGAGATACATCGGGCCAGCCTGAGAAACAAATTCAACTTGAAGCACAAGAAGGCAAATCTCCGCTCTTTCTTGCTGTCCCTCTCCCTATGATCCTAGGCCATTAATTGGTATTTTGGCCCGTTTTTGTGGGGTATATTTCTCGACGCGCCTGTGCTAAGAAATTGCTCACAAAGGGATCGGAACGTAGTGAAAGAATCGTTTCTGCCGCCGACACGGGAAACGACAGAGCGACAAGGGGGACCTAAAGCCATGCGCTCCCGAGGGAATGGCGCCGGGAAAAACCGAAAGCAACAACACCAGGCGGCCTACGCAACAGAGGCAGAGATCATGGCTGGAGGGATTGCGCACAGCTTCAACAATCTCTTTGCCATAATCCTCGGACACGCGGAGCTTGCCCTCGACAACTTGTCGGACGAGGCGGATTGCGCTCGCAGTCTCAAAGAAATATGTCACGCCGTTATGCGTGGCAGGGACATGGTGAGACAGCTTCTCTGCTATGTCCCGCCGAACACCGAACGCCCGGGCGAAGTTTTTCATCTTGCGGAGCTTGTCAAAGAGACAGGCCAGGCGATGCGGGCGCTTCGGCTTTTCACCGTCGAAATCGTGCAGCATATAGACGAGACAAACGATCTGGTGCGGGGCGACGCGTCCGAGCTGCGGGAGATGCTCGCGAATCTGTATGCCAATGCGGTCGAAGCTATGGAAGAGACGGGCGGCGAGTTGCGAATAGAGCTCGGAAACGAAGAACATTCGCGCGGCGACATGGCGGAAGGCCACGAGTTGAAAGAATATCTCGCGATCAAAATCAGCGACACGGGACGCGGGATGGACAAAGAGACGCGGAAGCGTGCTTTCGATCCCTTCTTCACTACCAGACCGGGCCAAAGGAACGGAATGGGACTTACCATAGCCCGAGCTATCGTAAGAAGGCATTCGGGCGCCATCAAGGTTCACAGCGCCGTGGGACGAGGCGCCTCTTTCACCATACTGTTGCCCCGGGTAAGGGCCCGATCAAAGGGGTGAAGGAGAAGCGGGATGCACCGGCGCCGCTTCGCCCCGCTTTTTCTCTCCAATCAAAAGGCTGCACAGAGCCGCAACGGCAGCCATGACGGCCGAGACGAAGAATGTTGTCTCATAGCTCCCCGTCTTGTCGAAAATCAGTCCCGCCACATAGGCGAATAAACCCGCCCCGAAGAAGTAGACGGTGTTGACGAAGCCCGTCAGGAGGCCGATCTTGTCGAAGCCGTACAGCTTTCCGATCAACATGGGAGTGAGAGGGGCGGCAACCAACTGGGTAAAGCCGAAAAGAAGCACGAACGCGTACATTGACGGAACGCTCTGATATTTCAGAATGACAAGATACAGGACGAACCTGAGCGCAAAGGTAAGAGCGAGCGGCGCCCTGCAGCCGATCCTGTCGGCAGCAGGTCCGGCGACGAGCACCCCGGCAAGGCCCAAAAGGCCGTACCAGCCCATCATCCGGCCGGCGGTAAGAGAAGAAACGCCGCAGTCCGTGGCGAAGTTGATGAAATGCGTCATGGTGAGATAGTTGCCGCAGCCGTTGACGAATAGGGCGACGAGAAGGAGGAGGAAGGAGCGGGCAGCCAGGGCTTGGCTGAGCCCGAAGTCGGGGGCTCGTTCGACGCGACTCGGGCGACCGACAGGCCCTGGCTCTGTTCTCTTCGCTCTTTGAGCGCCGAACGGCCGAACGCCGAGATGGCGGGGATCGCCGTTAATCGCGAAAAGCACGAGGAGCATGTTTACGACCAGGGTCACGGCGCCGAGGGAAAAGTATGAAGCGCGCCAGCCATGAGCGACCGAAAAGGCGCTGAGGACCGGCACCATGACGAAGCTGCCGACGGAACTCCCTGTTATCGCGATACTGATGGCCAGGCCCCGGGATTTTTCGAACCATTTGCTCACGATCGTCGAAGCAAGGGGAACGCCCGTTCCCGCAAACCCCATGGCTACCAATAGGCCATAGGAGAAGAAGAACTGGCCGATGGAATGCGCAATGGACGTCAGCGCGAAGCCGGCGGAAACGAAGAGGGTGGAAACGATGATGATCCATTTCGGTCCGAACCGGTCGTAGAGTTTGCCTACGACGGTGACGCCCACGGCAAAGACGACCATGTGGAGGAAGAATATGGACGAAACGGCGCTTCTGCTCCAACCGAACTCGCTGATGACAGGCTTGAACATGACGCCGAAGGCGAATTGGGCGCTCGTGTTGAAAAAGACCATGACGAACGAGGCGGCCACAACAGCTATGTGGCGGGCTTGAAGGGGCGCCGCATTTTCCGTAATCTCTGCTTGTATGTGTTCCATTCATCTCCCGGGGCGGCCGTGGCTTGCCTATCGGCCGACCGTGCGCGCGCCGGCGCGAGAGTACGCCAGACCGCTGCCGGTCGTCATGCCTTTTTCCTTCGGCGAGGAGGACCGAGAAAAGACGAAAGCGGCGGATCGCTCCGCCGCCTCGATTCCCCGGATAGAGGGCGTCGCTACTTTTTCACTGCCGGTTTCTTCTTGCCTATCCGTTCGTAGAACTTCTCCGGCACCTTGTCGGCGTCCTTGTAAAGGGCGAAGTGGCAAAAGCCGATCTCCATGGGATCAGAGATCAGGCGGACCGTGTCGAGCTTGCCCGCGTACTCCATGGAAAGCATCTCCATCACCGGACAATGGACGCAGTATATGGGGAAATCCTTCATGCCATAGGTGATGCGGTGAGGTTCCTTCACTCTGGCTAAGCCGGCTTCGTAGCCGCCCGACAGGATTATCCGCTCCCCCGAGCCGCAGGGCTTCATGGTGATAAGGACTTTCTCGTCATCCTCCACGATAGAAAGGGGCTGAAGGTGGCCTCTCATGGCCTTTGCCATGCTTGCCACCTTCGTGCGGAAGTCTGCGTTTTCCAGCGGCTTGAACACGATCTTTGCTTCAATGCTGTGTGCTTCCCTTTCGGCTTTCTCCACTTCGTCTATGCCGTAATTGCGGTAAATATAGCTTTGCAGGCCCGTCACCCAGATCCCATAGCCGTCATGGAGATAGTTGAACTCCTCGTACATACGCTGGGCCAGTTCTTTGGCCTTTGCCATGTCGCCCTTTTCTATCGCCTCCTGGAGAACGTCCAAAGTCCGCCGGCTCATCTCCTTCAGCTCTTCGTCCGTAAAGATTCTGTTCTGGTCCATTGCCGTTTCTGCCTCCTTTGCCTTTTCTTTTCCTCTAGTAGAAGGAGGAATGAGAACAAATGTCAATAGTCTGGTTTTTTATTCTCCAAGGCCCTAGACTAGAACAAGGGAGGGCAGGTGGCACGGCTGGCTCGACAGGAAAGGCATGAAGGGGACATCCCCTACGGCGTAGCGGAGACCATAGGCCGGCGTGGAGAAATGGAGGATGCCTATTCCGTCGGGACTGACGAATGGACAGGAGTCTTCAGCGCTGAGGTCTGCGACGGCCACGCCGGATCGCTCGCTGCGACGATTGCCGCGCGGATGCTGACGCCCTGCTTTCTTCACGGAGAAGGCGCGGCCTGTGAAAAGACGGGCGTAAGAGGTTTTACCGCCGAGGATTTGCGAGATGCCTACCTCGCTGTAGACCGGTACATCATTGCTCGGCAGACTGAGAGCGGCGCTGCCGTGGCTACGCTTTACCTTCGCGAAGAGAGGTTTCTTGCGGCAAACGCCGGCGACGTCCGAATCGTGATTGGAAACGGCCCGGAAACGGTGGACCTTACGGTCGACCACAAGCCCGACCTTCCGGAAGAACGGGCCAGGATCGAGGCGATGGGCGGAAGGGTTGTGGCATACGACGTGGCGCGGGTCCAGGGAATGCTTTCCATGAGCCGCGCCCTGGGGGATGCGCCTCTCAAGCCTTTTGTCACTGCCGAGCCGAGGGTGGCGGAAGGGATGCTCGGCCGGGGAAACGACGTGGCGATCCTTGCCTGCGACGGGCTTTGGGATGTGCTGACTTCGGAGGAAGCGACAAAGATCGCGCGCAGCGCCAGAGGACCTGCCAAGGCGGCGAAGCTGCTCGAAACCACCGCTTTGGAGCGCGGCAGTACGGACAATATCACCGTGATCGTTCTCGATCTGAGGCAACATACCGCAAAGGCCGGACGAGACCGCCTCTCCGTCTCACGGGTGCTCGACCTGGCCCTTCCGCCACGATGGCCGGTTACTTGACAAGGGGAAGCATTGCCTTGAATTCCGGCGTGCCTGCCTTGCGGAGCAACTCGTAGATCGCCATCTCCGTTGAGGTGACGGTGATGCCCGCGGAGCGCATTCTGTCAAGGGCGAAGGCGACGTTGTCGGGCGAGCGGGATGCGACCGCGTCGCCGACGACGTGGACGCGAAACCGGGGATGGGCGGAAAGGGCCGTCTGGGTCACGCAGATGTGTGCCTCGATGCCCGCGATGATGAGCGTATTCCGTCCTGTTTCTTCTATGCGGGCGGAGAACCCGTCAGCAAGAAAGCAATTGAAAGCGATTTTTGGGATGGGACGGGAAGCGGCGATCTTCTCGCCCAGGTCTTTTATCGTAACCCCCAGCTTCTCCTGTTCCGTGACGACCACGGGAAGACCCAGGACCTCCGCAAGGCCGAGGAGGCGCTTCACATTCCCCACGAGCTTTTCCGGCTGCGCCATGACGGGCACGAGCCGTTCCTGGATGTCGACGATCAAGAGAAGACTTTCTTCGCTCGTAATGAATTCGCTGTCGCTCATCGTTGCCTCCGAATTTGCCTTATGCTCGTTCGATCCTTATCCGCGATGCCCCTTTTGCTTTTCGTAGCTCGGCAGGGTCGCTCGTGATGCGGCCGACGAGATTTACTTCGCTCGCGGGCACTGGCTCGGGTCCCCGGCTCAGAGGCGTGGGCCCGAAGAAAAGGGCGAGCGCGGCGCCCGGCGGCCAATAGCCGATGTCGCCGACGGCGACCCGCGTGGTTGCCGATTCGTCTAGCGGAGCGGCGACGGGAATCTCGAAGTAGTATTCGTCTCCCCACTCATTCGGACGCGCCGCCAGGGGAAGCGCGTCGACGATCTTCCGCGCGCAGACCGCATCAAAGAATTCCGCGTCGGCGACCACGTCCCCGATTATGATTTTCACCCTCGTCGGCATTGTTTCCTCCGAAACTCGCTACAATATAAAACTATCAACCGCTGTTCTCAACAGAAAAGCTTCCCCCTTTTCTTCGTTCTCTCTTCTGTTCTAAACGCCCCGGCCAATCCTGCCAACTATTCTTTGGGTCTGACCGATGCCTACATGTTCTGTCTACTGGATCGGGACCTTCTCATGGCGCAAAAAAAGACACTGCGTCCCAACCCTCTCGGCGGCAAAGCCTGGAACTGCAGTCTCCCCTCTTGGAAGGGGAAGCAGGACGGTGAGAGAAGAGCATCGGGACGTTGTACAGGTGACTGCTTGTCATGCGCAGGCGTTTTAGGCCATACTAACGGTCATGAGTTATTTTTTGGCCGTTTTCTTTTTTCTTTACAGCATGCTTCACTTTTATGTCTTCGTGAAAGCGCGATCGGCGCTTGGTCTCTCGCCCGCCGTTTCCGTCATTGTTGTCCTCTTTATGCTCCTCATGATCATCGCGCCCGTGGCCATGCATCTTGCGGAAAGCGCGGGCAGGGAGCTGCTTGCCCGGGCTGTCGCTTATACGGCCTATGTCTGGATGGCCTTTCTTTTTCTTCTGTTTTGCGCGTTGGTCGTCACCGATCTCTATCGCCTGGCCCTTTACCTGATAACGGGAGGCACTCCTGCCTGGCTCGTCTTTTCCCTCCGATCGTATTTCCTCCTTGCCTTCGCGTGCGCCGTGGCCGTGGCCGGCTACGGCTCGTTTGAGGCAAAGGCGGTGCGGGTCGAGACCGTCACGATTGCCAACCCGAAGATTCCCGCCGGATTCAGTCCTTTGAGGATCGTCCAGATCTCCGACGTCCACCTCGGGCTTACCCTCGGCGTGACCAGACTGAAGGAGATTATGCGCCTCGTAAAAGCGGCCCGTCCCGATATTCTTGTTTCCACGGGCGACTTCGTCGACGGCAGGGTAGACGACGAGAAAGGGGCCGCTGCGCTGCTTCGCGAGGCAACGGCGCCCTATGGCAAGTTCGCCATTACCGGGAACCATGAATTCTACTCCGGTCTCGAGCCGGCCCTCGCGTTTACCCAATCGGCCGGCTTTCGCGTCCTGCGAGGGGAAGCCGTGAACGTCGGCGACGCGATCAATGTGGTGGGCGTCGACGATCCTGCCGGTTTCGGCTTTAGCTCGTCGCCAACAGGGGAAAAGGAGATCCTTTCGTCCGTCTCGAACGGCAGATTTACTTTGCTGCTCAAGCACAGGCCTCTGGTAGAGCCGGAAAGCGCGCCCCTGTTCGATCTTCAGCTCTCCGGCCACGTGCACGGCGGCCAGATATTTCCTTTCAGACTCATTACCCGCTGCTTTTTTTCCTGCATCGCCGGTCTCTATCGCTTCCCTCCCTGCGCAGCGCTTTACGTGAACAGGGGCTCCGGCACGTGGGGGCCTCCCATCCGCGTCCTCGCGCCGCCGGAAGTTACCGTTATCAATCTTGTCAGGCCGGACTAGGTTGCGGGGACATTCCTCCGCTTTTGGAGGTGTGTCCCCGATCCAACTTCGAAACTCCCCCCATGTTCTCTGAAGCACTAAGCCGCCAGGTCGGGAATACACCAAAGAGTATGATTTTTGCGACCGCTGGGCTTATATTCTATTCAAAGCCGGGGCCGGCCGCTCATACGGTTTCCCGCGACCTTTTTAACTTCTATTTTGACAGGGGGTTTTCATGACGGCAAAACTGGGACCCGACGACCTTTACAAATCCTGCAATCCTGACCAGTTCACCTTCGCCACCACCGACGACGTGGAGACGCAAATCGGCATAATAGGGCAGGAAAAAGCCCTGAGAGCGCTCGATTTCGGCCTCGACATCAACGCGAAAGGCTTCAATATCTTTGCCCTGGGAGAAACGGGAACGGGGAAAACGACCACGCTGACGACGATGCTGAAGGAAAAGGCGCAGGCCGAAGCCTTGCCGCCTGATTGGTGCTACGTCTATAACTTCAAGGACCCGGACATCCCCATTGCGATTTCTCTCGAACCGGGAAGGGGAAGGGTCCTTCGCAAGGACATGGACGAGCTGATCAAGGCATTGAAGATTGATATGCCCAAGGCGTTCGAATCGAAAGAGTACGAAAAGCAGAAGAACCAGATAGTGGAGGAATTCCAACGGAAACAGAACGAGCTGTTCTCCAAGCTGGAAGAGGAGGCGAAGCAGAAGGGCTTCTCGATCAAGAGGGGTGTTGCCGGCATCATGATCGTTCCCCTGAAGGACGAGAGCGAAACCCTGACTCCCGAGGAATACGGCAAGCTCGACGAAAAGACGAAGCGAGAGATGGAAAAGACGGGCAGGCTCCTCCAGGAGCGACTGAACGAGGTTTTCAGGGCGATGCGGGAAACGGAGAAGTTCGTCCAGGAGATGCTCAACAAGCTGGAACGCGCCATCGCTTTTGACGCCCTCAATACGCCTATAGAGACCCTGAAGAACAAGTATAGCGGCAACGAGAAGATCGTCGCCTATCTGGAGAATGTTCGGGAGGACATTCTGAGCCATCTGGATGAATTCAAGGCGCAGGAGGAACAGCCGTCCCCCTTGCCTTTCCTCAAGATGCCGAAACAGGAAGCCTCTTTTGGCAGGTTTGTCGTCAATCTCATTGTCGACAATGCGGACGGGAAGGGGGCGCCAGTCGTTTTCGAGAGCAACCCTACCTATCTGAACCTCTTTGGCAGGATAGAGAACAAAGTTGTCTACGGCATGGCCTTGACCGATTTTTCGATGATACGGGCCGGCTCCGTCCACCGGGCCAACGGCGGCTATCTGGTCGTCGACGCGCTCGACCTGCTGCGCAACCCCTTTTCTTACGAGGCGCTGAAGCGAGCCATCAAAAACCGGGAGATCAAAGTTGAGGATGTGTTGGAGCAGTACCGTCTTATCAGCACGGCAACCCTCAAGCCTGAGGCCATACCCTTCAATACCAAGGTTGTCATCAAAGGAGCGCCGAACATCTACTACCTCCTCTACAGCCTTGACCCCGAATACAGCGAGCTGTTCAAAGTGAAGGCGGACTTTGACAGCAGGATGGACAGGACGCCCGAGAACGTGCGGAAGTATGCCCAGGCGATTGCCGAGTGCCAGAAGACGGAAAAGCTCCTGCCCTTCGACCGGTCGGGCGTTGCGAGGCTGGTCGAGCACGGGTCGAGGCTTGCCGATCACCAGGGAAAGCTGACTACACGGCTTTCCAGCATCATGGACCTGATGAAAGAGGCGAGCTACTGGGCAAAGAAGGACGGTGCAAATTTCGTCAGGGCGGGCCATGTGACCCAGGCGATCGAGGAGCACGTCTATCGCGTCAACAGAATTGAAGAGCGGCTCAGAGAGGTGACCCTGGAAGACACGATCATCGTCGATACCACAGGGGCAAAGATAGGTCAGGTGAACGGGCTTGCCGTGCTCGATCTGGGCGACTACAGCTTCGGCAGGCCCTCCCGCATCACGGCTCGGACCTACGTCGGACGGGCAGGCATCGTCAACATAGAGCGGGAGACGAAGATGAGCGGCAAGATCCATGAAAAGGCCATCTTCATCATCGCGAGCTATCTCGGCGCCAAATATGCTGTTCAGAAGCCCATAAGTCTCTCCGCATCGATCACGTTCGAGCAGCTTTACGAGATGATCGAGGGCGACAGTGCGACCTGCGCCGAGATGTACACCCTGCTTTCCAGCATTTCCGGCATCCCCCTCAAACAGAGTTTTGCGGTAACCGGGTCGATGGACCAAAACGGCGACGTCCAACCCATAGGCGGCGTCAATCAGAAACTGGAAGGCTTCTTTGACCTCTGCAAGGTCAGGGGGCTGGACGGGACCCACGGGGCGATCATCCCGCAGAGAAACATCCGCCATCTGATGCTGAAGCAGGAAGTGATGGATGCCGTGAAAGACGGGCTCTTCGCGATCTACGCAATAGACAAGATGGAAGAGGGGTTGGAGATCCTCACCGGCATGAGCGCGGGCGTGATGGGGCCTGACGGAACCTATCCGGAAGATACAATCAATAACCTCGTCATGAAGCGGCTTACGGAGATATCTCTGGCTCTCGAAGCCAAGAAAGAGAAAGAAGAGGTCCCGTCGGGGGTGGAGCCGAGGTCAAGCCAGGATTTGAAGGAATAGCCGAGGGGGACGGTCAACGCCTTTGTAAGGTACGCGGTTGCGGACGAGGAAACAACATTTCGTCCGCAAGACCTTGGGTCCGCGCTCATTCTGAGACTATGTATCCCTTCCGATGGGTTTCAGTGTCAGCGCGATGTGCTGCAAGGTCGGAGGCAACGCGGTCTATCTTACCGCCCAATTCATCTATTTTACCGCTTAGTTCGCCACGGATGCCATGCATCTCCTCTTTCAGTTCCTCCCGAACCCCGTTTATCTTCTCTCCCAGCCCTTCCCGAACCCCATGCATCTCCTTTTCCAGTTCCTGCCGAACGCCATGGATTTCCTTTTTCAGCCCTTCCCGAACCCCATGCATCTCCTTTTCCAGTTCCTGCCTGACGTCTTCTATTCTTTGATGTAGCGACTCTATCTTGAAGTTTGTTTCGTCCTTATTTTCTCTGACGTCCTTTCTGAGGCTCTCGATTCCCTCCCGAAGGACGCCGTGCCCTTCGAGCACAAGGTCAAACTTCTCGCGGATGTCTTCGAGAAGGAGTTCAAAATGCTCTTTTCATAGCGCGCCCCCCGTTGCTCCATCCTATCCGAAGCAGACCGCCGGCGTCAAGGGAGGAAGCGGTGTACACTCGCCCGCTTTACTCCCACCGGGAGATTGGGTTAACCTGTAGCAAGGGAGGGCGACAAGACCTGATGGACCATAACGACCTAACGAAGCTTTTCTTCCCCGAGAGCGTGGTTGTCTGCGGTGTTTCAGACCGGCCGGGCAACCTCGGCGTCGAGGTTCTGAAAAACCTGGACCGCTTTGCATTTTCCGGAAGGATCTACGGGCTCGGAAGAAAAGCGACGGAGATCGCGCGGGTACGGGTCTATGAAGGCCTGAGCCAACTCCCCGAGACGCCCGACCTTGCCGTCATTCTCGTCCCCGCCCGGGCCGTACCGGAGCTCCTCCAATCCTGCGGCAGGGCCGGCGTGCGGGCCGTTGTGATCGAGACGGGCGGCTTTTCAGAGTTCGGCGCAGACGGCAAACGCATGGAGGAGGAGATCGGGCGCATAGCGTCAGAGTATGGGATAACGTGCATGGGTCCCAACTGCGTCGGCATTATCAATAAGGAAAACGGCCTCTGTCTGCCTTTCGTCGCCTTCGACGGGGCTTCCATGAGAAAGGGCCGCAACTCATTCATTTCCCAGAGCGGCGGGCTTATCCATGAGATGATGCGGCGATGCCTCGCGGAGCACGTCGGCTTGAGCAAGCTCGTCAGCATCGGCAACAAGCTGATGGTGGATGGGAACGATGTCCTCGATTTCTTCCTGAGAGACCAGGACACCGGGGTCGTCGGCATGTACCTGGAAGATGCCAAAAGTGGGCGGCGTCTCATGGAGTTGGCGTCGAAGAGCGAGAAACCGGTAATTGCACTGAAGGGGAACACCAGTCCTACAAGCCGCGAAATCGCTTCTTTCCACACGGCGGCCCTCCTGGGCGACGAAGGCGTCCTCCGCGCGGCTTTCAGGCAAGCCGGAATTCATCAGGTTTTGAGCCTGCAGGAGATGGTCGATTGTTTCAAAATCTTCAGCCTTCCCCCCATGAAAGGCCCTAATCTCCTTGCCGTGACGCACTCCGGCGGACAAGCGGTGATCCTTGCGGATGAGGCGCACCGCCGAGGCTTTGTACTGCCCCCGCTGCCCCCCGTTCTTGCCCGCCGCGTTCGTGAAGAGAGCAAGGCGGGAGTTGTCCGCAGCACCAACCCTCTCGATCTCGGCGATGTGTTCAACGACGCTTTTTTCCTTGAAGTAATCGAGATGGCGATGAAAGAGCCCGGCATAGACGGCATCGTCTTCTTCTATGATTATCCCTTCAATCTGAAGGGAACTTTTGAGGTCGCGGCCGGCCTGGAGCGTCCCAGCCTTGAATACGGAAAGCCCATCGTTTTCTGCATGGTGCCTGATAAAAGGGACTGGTTTGCCAGGAAGGAGGCTTCGCCATTGCCCTGGTTTTGCGATCCCGCAGCGGGCCTCGCCGCCCTCCGGCATTCACTGACCCATTATCGCAAAAAAGCCGGACCCCGGCGAGTCCGTTCTTTCGAGCCCTTGAACGGGACGACAACGATCGACGCATCCAGTTCTTCCCGGGCGCTCTCACCCTCGGAGACGTTCAGCCTTATGCGAGCCTACGGAGTGCCGCTGGTTTCGCAGGCGGTCGCAACGAGCCGAAAGGAGGGCCTGGAGGCGGCGCACCGGATGGGATACCCGATTGCAGTGAAGGCAGCCGAGCCTTTTATCCTTCATAAGACCGAGACAGGCGCCGTTCGGCTGGGCATCGACAGCGACGAGGAGCTGAGAGCTGCTTTTGACGCAATAGCGGCCGACGTCTACCTGCTTCAGGCCATGGCTGCCGATGGCGTGGAAACGATCATCGGCGCGAAGCGAGACGCAGAATTCGGACCCGTGGTGATGTTCGGCCTCGGGGGAATCTTCGCCGAGGTCCTGAAAGATGTAACCGTGCGCGCTGCGCCCATAGACGAGGAGGAGGCGCGCGAAATGATAGCGGAGATACGAGGCGCGGCCCTGCTCAACGGGGCGCGGGGGAGTGCGCCGGCGGACAAAGAAGTCCTTGTACGGGCCCTCGTCGGCGTTTCGAGGCTTTTCGTCGACCGGGAGGACCTCCTTGATCTCGACATCAACCCCTTTCGCGTTTTTGCGGAAGGGAGAGGCGCCGCCGCCCTTGACGTGAAAATAGCGTGCACGTTGCCGAAGGCGTCTTCATGAAAAGGCGGAGGATCCCTTTCTACCTTTCTCTCCTCGTCGTGCTCTCGCTGCTCTTCATGGGCGTGGGCTTCTACGTCTTCCTCATCACCGAGATTCCTTCGGTAAAAGCCCTGAAGGATATGACGAACAAGCCGGTGAGCAAGATCTACGGAATCAATGATGAAGTTGCCTACGTGGTGGTGCCGGATAACAAGATATCCGTGCCCTATGCCAAGATGCCCAGACACGTTCGGGAAGCCTTTCTGGCCGCTGAAGACGCGGAGTTTTTCAACCATAAGGGCGTGGAGCTCAAGAGCATTTTCAGAGCGCTCATGATGAACGTGATGCACGGAAGGGTAGTGCAGGGCGGCAGCACAATCACCCAACAGGTCATCAAAGCCCTCATACTCGGACCGGAGAGGAGCATGATGCGGAAGGTGCGCGAGGCAATCCTCGCCCACCGGCTTGAGACCTACCTGACGAAACAGGAGATACTCAACGTCTATCTCAATAACATCTATATGGGCCAGGGGGTCTACGGGGTAGAGGCTGCGTCGCAGGTCTATTTTGGAAAACACGTGTGGGAGATCGGCAGGGCTGAAGCAGCGCTCCTTGCGGGAATCGTCCAGGCTCCCGCGCGATACACGCCCCGGCGTCATCCGGGTCTGGCGCGAATGCGCCAGCTCTACGTAATCGATCAAATGTGGAAAAAGGGTTTCATCGACGAGAAGAAGAAAGACGCGATGCTCAAGGAGAAGATGAGGCTCACCCCGGATGACGGCATTTTCGCCGATACCTATTTCAAGAGCGCCATCTGCAGCTACGTGGAAGAGAAGTACGGCCGCGGTGTTTTCTCGAGAAAAGCCCTGAAAATATATGCCACCGTCGACCCCGCCCTGCAGCGGCTCGGGGAGGACGCGGTAAAGAAAGGCCTTGCCGCCTATGACGAGCGACAGGGGGAATACGCCGTCTCCTACACCCTTGAGAGGAAAAAATGGGACGGCTTCATGAAGTTGACCGAGAGGGACCTCGACTTTACCCCTTTGGTTGCGGGATCGGCGTGCACGCTCCTTGTTTCCGAGCGCGTCGCCGGGGGATACGGGGTCTTTGTCGGCACGCGCAAGGGGTTCCTCAAAATGTCCGACTTCCCTTTCAAGCCGGGCGATGTGATCAAGGGCATTTGCAACGGGACCGACAAGAAGAAAGCGCTCCTCTTTTCCGCGGTGAGAAGTTCGGACATCGAGGGCGCCCTCGTTTCCATGGACGTGAATACGGGGTACCTCTACGCAGTTGTCGGCGGGCGGGATTTCGAGAAAAGTCCGTATAACCGCGCCCTTTCCGCAAAAGTGCAGCCGGGCTCTGCCTTCAAGCCCTTCATCTACCTGGCGGCCTTGGAAAACGGGTACGACCTCGACTCGACCCTCATGGACGCGCCGAAGACGTATGAAGGACGACACGGGAGGGGATGGACGCCGAAGAACTATGACGGCACATACAGCGGCCCGATCCCGCTGCGCGACGCCATCGCCTATTCAAAGAACGCCGCAACGGTTCGTCTTCTGGAGGAGGTTGGCATAGGGCCGGTGAAAAAAGTGCTCCGGGACCTCGGCATCGACGAAGAGGTCGAAAACGACCTTTCGATAGCCCTCGGCACTTCGAACCTCACCCTCATCGATCTCGTCAAGGGCTACTCCGCTTTCGCGAACGGAGGGGCAAGGGTTGCGCCGGTCATGTTGCGACGCATCGAGGACGACCAGGGGAACGTGCTCGAAGAGCACGGCCCGCAGAAAGCGAACGCCGTCGACGGCCTGATCGCCTACAAAATGAACACCCTCCTGCAGGGGGTGACCACCTACGGCACTGGCAAGGCAGCGAGCAAGCTCGGCTACCCCGTGGCGGGAAAGACGGGAACTACCAACAGTTCCTTTGACGCCCTTTTTGTGGGATACTCGCCGCACCTCTGTACGGGCGTCTGGGTCGGGTTTGACCAGCGTACGGGCCTGGGCAAGACGGAGAGCGGGGGCAGGGCGGCATTGCCCATATGGATGAGGTTCATGGCCACGGCGCTCCGGAGATTCCCTCCCGATCAGTTTGAGCCGCCGGCGCCTCCCGGAGAGCCCCAACCGCCGGACAGTTCCGCTGAATCGCCGGAAGTCGCCACTCCGGCGCCGACCGAAGCGCCGGGGAAGCCGCCCGCGCCATAACGCGAGGCCGCTTCACCAGTGTTTACGAATAAGAAAGGCAGGGCCTTCCGGTCCTGCCTTTCTTATCAATTAAACTCGAGACTAGTTCTTGAAGCGTCTCCTCAACCCGAAGAGGCCGAGAAGACCGGGGGCAAAGAGGAGCAGACTAGCGGGCACGGGCACTGCCGACTCGACTTCGATGCTGGAGACCCGGCTTACCCAAATTCCGGCCGCTTCGTTCGGGAACATGATGCGGGCGAACCCGTCGTAACCGCTCGTGATTTTGCCGGTGACGGGGTTAACGACCTCCGGGCCCACCGAAGGGGTGAGGTCGGTCGGGTCGCCCTTGTACCCGATATAAGCTGCTTCCCCGTTAACAATCTCGCCCATGGAGAGGACGGTAGCGTAGTTGTCGGTCGCCTTCACCACGATATACTGGTTCAGGTTGCTCGTGTTAACGCCAAGGCTCTGGAGCAGGCCGAGGACAGTGAAACCCGTGTAGTTGTAAGGATGGGCGCTGCCTCCCCAATAAACCGTGGAAGTCGGCAGCTTGCCCGCCGTGTCGGCCAAGTTTCCCGTCGACGAGAGAGAGTACGTGTCGAGGAGCGTCCCGTCGGCAGAGACGGTAAAGCTCGTCGAATAGATGACTGGCCCACCCTTTACGGGGTCGACGGCATGGACCACTTTGATGCTCGTCACGTTGGAGACCGACCTGCCCGCGCCGGAGAGGTTATACCCGCCGCTCGCGTTCGAGGTCAGGGTCACCGTGGCGTAGCCGTAGTTCGGGTCCAACTCGCCCACGGAGTAGAGGGCACTCGACCCGTTCGCTCCGGTAACCTGCACGTAATCGCCCTCGACCCAGTTCTCCGTACCGTTAGGGTTCGCGGGCGTCCCGTTCACGTTGAGGGTAGCCATGGACAGAACGCCCCAGAGGGCGCCTGTCGCGCTATACGTCCCGCTGTATGTCACGTCGCCGCTAACCGTGTAGGCCCCCGCCCGGCCGCCTGCGGCCAGCAGGACAACCAGCGTCAGGGCCGCGATAAGACTGAAGTTCTTCTTCATTCCTTTTCCTCCTTGATCAAAAAACAAAGGCGCCCGAACAACCTGCTAGCCGAAAAAACGCCTTCTCAGCATTGCAAGACCGGCAACGCCGGGGCCGAAGAAGAAAAGGCTCGCCGGGATGGGCGTCGGCGTCCCAACCGGTTCGACGTCTATAGCCCACACGTATTTGTCAAACAGGCCGGTGGAACCGCCGCCGCCGGGCAGCACGCTCCGCAGGTACCCGCTCGAAGACCATAGGTAAGCCCCGTCCTGCCACCAGGCGATAATGTCGGGTTGGTTGGGGTAGGCAGCCCCCTTGTAAATGCTGGTGTAGAGACTGTCAATCTCGCCCATCGATAGGACCTCGTTAAAGCCGTCCGCGCCCTCGATCTCGACATACTGGTTCAGGTTGCTGGTGTTGACTCCCGACGCCTGGAGGATCGCCCGGATCGACGGACCCGTGTACACGTCGTCCGAAGAACTGCCCTTCGAGTAGTAGTCCGTGTATTGGTTCGGCATCTGGTCCACGTAGTAATTCGCCGCGACGCCGTTGTTCAGGCCCGTGCTCGGAGAAAGCCCAAAAACGGTCGGGGTCAGCCCCGCCCCGGTAACAGTGAACGAGTAAGATGGACCCGTCCCCGGATACCCCGGGATCTTGGCTACCGCGTATGCCTGGATCGATACGATATTGCTGATCGACCGGGTCCCCGCGTTCAGGTCGTAGCCGCCGGAGCTGTTCGGTGAAATAGTGGCGTTCAGGGCCGGTCCGAATCCGATCTCTCCAGAAGAGATCAGAGACGTGGCGCCGTTCGCGCCGGTGACGATGATATAATCGCCCCCGTGGCTGCCGTTTCGACTCGCAAAACCGCCGTCCGTGTTGTTCAGCAGGGTCCAGAGCGAGCCGGTAGCCGTATAGGTCCCCGGAGCAGATACATCTCCGCCCACGGTGTACGCCATGACCTGCCCGCCGAAAGCGAGCAAGCCGACTATCGCCGCCAATGCCGCAATACAACCAACATGCTTCTTCATTTTGTTTCCTCCCTAGAGTGAACTACGATGTTACTACTGCCGCTGCCGCGTGCGCTTTTCGCGCTGTTCTGCCTCACCTCCTTAGTCTTCGGCGGACCTCGCTCCCCTGCGAGGGAGGGGAGACCGCCGAAGTTCTTGCTCCGCGAACTCGGGATCTTACAAACGCAGCCGACGCGTTCGCGGATGTATTAAACTTTCGCGCGTGTCTTCGCGGTTCTGTCCTGCCGGTCTCTTCCCGTGCACGCAACTTGCCCGCCCGAAATTACCGGAGCCCCGAAATTTTGAGTGTGCCGGGCCTGCGGGCCCGCTATCGTTGGTACTTATGTAAGATAGCGAACGTTATATACACGTTGTTCTAACACTGTCAAGCGTTTCATAACAAAACTATTACTTTGGCGGCAACTTTCTATTGAAACTGAACAACCTGAAAAAGTGTTGCGAGAAGCGGAGTTATAGGGTAAGGGCAGCTATTATCTGCATTAGTATCTCCTTCGGGGAGAAAAACGCGAACGATCGCGCGGAAGCGACGCCGCCGTAAAGCAGCGCCGCTTCCGTTTTTAGCGCGTGAAAGGCAACTGTATTACATAAAACGTTTCTTTATGCCAATGAGCCCCAGAAGGCTCGGAACAAGAAGAAGCAGGCTCGGAGGCACGGGCGTGGGCACTACGTTAAGGCTGGCGAGGGTGAAAATCGACCGGGCCGATGAGGTGTCCGTGGGAAGGACCAGCCTTGCATATCCTCTGGTACTGGAGAGCCCGCTGCCGTTCAGTAAGTAGGCCACCATATCCCCACCAGAGACGCCGTTAATAGTGGAACCGGCGTTTTCAACGATCTCTTCCATCGACAGAACTGCTTCGCCGCCGTCCGTACCGGTGGCGATCACGTACTGGTTAAGATTGGACGTGTTCACCCCGGCCTGTTGAAGCAGATACAGCAGCGAGACTCCCGTGTACTTGTTGCCGGTATAGCCATAGGCTTCCTGATTCGTGTATGTGGCAAAGCTTCCCGGGAAGTTGGAAGAGGTGTACGTGGCGGCGGTCACGCCGTTTTTTTGGATGGCGAACGAGGACGCGTAGCCGCCGGCGCCTGCTGGCATACTGGTGGCGACGACCTTGAGGTTCGTCACGTTGGAGAGCGACTGGTATACATTGCCGGCGCTGTCGGTGCTGGTCACCGTGTAGCCGGCGCTGGCATTGCCGGTGATGTTTATGGTATTCGCCGTGTTGCCGACCGTGAACTCGCCGACGGAGAAGGTCGCTATCGCGCCGCTTGAGGAGGTCGCGATCACGTAGTCCTGATTGGCTACCATGTCATTATATTTGCCCGTGGAAAGGTTGTTGTTTATATACAGCGCCTCGCCGCCGACAGTATCAAAGAGAGCTGCGAGAGTGCCGGTGTAACTGACCGAGCCCGATAGGTTGGTGAATCCGGAGCTTGACAGAGCTCCCGTCACCGTGTAGGCCATGCCCTGCGCGCCGAAGGCGAGCACGCCGGCCACTGCTGCCAATGCTACAATAAAACCGAAACGTTTCTTCATTTTATTTCCTCCCAACGTTGGAAATGTGATTGTCATGCTGCTGCTTCCGTTTTTAGCGCGTGAAAGGCAAATGTATTACATAAAGCGTTTCTTTATGCCGAAAAGGCCGAGGAGGCCGGGCACAAGAAGAAGCGCGCTGGGGGGCACGGGCGTCGGCACTACCTCCAGTTTCTGGAGCATTTGATCCCACTGCCCATTGGAGTTTTGATTACCGAGTATCGTCCTCGCGAACCCGAAGGCGCCATTTACAACATTGCCGTTGGAGTCGTAGTAGAGCGGGGCGCTCGTGTCGTTCGACATGTCGGCCACCATGTCCAAATTGCCCGCCGCAACGATCTGGCCCATGGACATGGTAATCTGATAACCGTCGTTCCCGACGGCGATGACGAGCTGATTCAGGTTGTTTGTGTTCACTCCGGCGCTCTGGAGCAGCGATACAAGGGAGACGCCGGTGTAGGTCCAGGTGTACGGCGTCTTGCCATTCTCCATTCCTGAGGCGGTTATCGTGTCTGTTTGCGGCAGGCTGGAAGGGGTATAGGTTGTGGTGGCGATGCCGGGGCCATACACCGTGAATGCAGCGCTTGCACCGCCGGGATACGTACCTGCGGGCAAAGGAGCCCTAACCACGTTGATGTTGCTCACGTTGGTGATTGTCTGGCCGTCGCCGCTCACGGTGTATCCGCCGTCGCCGTTGGAATCCGAACTTATGTTGACGGTACTTGCGCCCGTGCTATATAAGCTTGTGTTGATTTCACCCGCCGAGAACGTTGCGAGCGAGCCGCCCGCGCCGGTCACGAGGATATAATCCGCCTTGCTGTTGGCTATGCCTTTGCCTGTGCCGGAGAGCACGCTCCAGAGGGAGCCTGTCGCACTAAGAGTATAGGCGCCGGCGGTCTTCAGGTCTCCCGTGACCGTGTAAGCCGAAGCCGGTCCGGTCGACGCGAAGAGTGCCGTCAACGCCGCAAGGGCAATAAAAGGAAAAAAATATTTCTTCATCATACGCCTCCTTACTATCGCGGGAACTTTTTCGTATTCGGTCCCGCGGCTCGAACGTAAAAAGATGTCTTGGCTCCTTCGAAGAGGCCGCCGCGAAGGGTTGCCTCTTGCACCGCTGCCGCTTGCGCTTTTCGCGCGCTTGTTCCTCACCTCCTTGTCTCCGGAAGCCTGTTCTTCGAGAAAGACGGCGACAGGCCTCCGAATTTCCTTATTTTGCTGCACTCAGGGATCGCGCGCAGATGCCTTGGACTCATGTCGAACGCGCGGCTCTTCCCTGGGGGCCGTAGACGAACGGCGGCCCTATTTCTTCCAAAAAGGCCCCTACTGCGACCATTTCGGCGTGCCCGGCGGCGTTTATCCTTAACAGATATAGCGTACGTTATATACAGATGGTTATAACAACGTCAAGCATTTTGTTACGTATGTACTCTTTTCTTATACACAGCGGAGTTGCCATCGCTTAAAGCGAAGTCGTGCTTTGTCCGTTTTGTTTTGACTTTGTCCGGCGCTTCGGCTATAATCGGTATAATCTGATGAATACAACGGTAAGGCCGGTGCAGTTCCGGAAAGGAAAGCGCCGGCTGTGCCTTTCCCAGGTTATGAAGAGGACAGGGAATGGTCCGAAGCGCTCTCGCCGGATTAGCGGCAATCATCGCCATCCCGTGCCTGCTCTATGCGGGTCCCACGATTCCCGGCGTTTACGGAAACATAGCGCCGACCCTCCGTAGCGTATCCTCCACGCAGTTGCCAGTTCTCAAACAGGGCGGCCTGCTCTACGGCGCGTCCCAGCCCACTACTTCCGGAAACGTGATGACCATCAACCAGACCCAGTCCCAGGCCGTCATCGACTGGAGCACTTTCAACATCGGGTCAGCCGCCACCGTCAATTTCAACCAGGCAAACAGCAGTTGGGCAGCCCTCAACCGGATATGGGACAACCAACCGAGCCAGATCTACGGGGCCATAAACGCGTCCGGCAAAATCTACCTCATCAACCAGAACGGCATCCTCTTCGGCCAGGGGTCCCAGGTAAACGTAGGCAGCCTGACAGCCTCATCGCTCTCCATCGGATACACCGATTTCCTGAACGGAA
This sequence comes from uncultured delta proteobacterium, assembly GCA_963816715.1. GTDB lineage: Bacteria > Desulfobacterota > Syntrophorhabdia > Syntrophorhabdales > WCHB1-27 > BOG-1155. The sequence continues at coordinate 260,692 of CAWFMJ010000026.1, read as the reverse complement.
CGCTTCACTTCACTGCAACAGACTATAACGGCCAGGGAATTAATAACACGTTCTACAGTTCCCTTTTGCCGGGCTCCGTCCCCGGACCGGTATCCAACCTCGGGACCATTACGGCCGCCAGCGGGGGGTCGGTCTTCCTCATCGGCCCGACCGTGGAAAACGGCGGGTACATCTACGCGCCGAGCGGCCAGATCGGGCTCGTCGCGGGGACCGACATCGTGCTTGAGGTCCCGCCCAGCGGCACAACGTATCTCAACGGGGAAACCCGGACGACCCTTGCGGTGCAGGTAAATAATAGCGATGGGGGCTACACGGCCACGAACCTACCGGGAGGGTACCTCTCCGCGGACATGGGACTGGTCGGGATGTACGGCAACATCGTCAACCAAAACGGTGTGATCCATTCCGTGACCGGGGTTCAGAACGGCGCCCACGTGGAGCTTTTTGCCTCGGACACCATCACGACCGGAGCGAACAGCCTGATCTACCTGCCCGTTTCCGGTTCTTCCGAAGAGATCAGCAGCACCTTCACCACGATGCAGAGCGACGTCACCTTCAGCGGCCTCGATCCCGGCCAGCCGTGGTCGCCCAGGGCCGCGTACTACCCGAGCCTGATCGTCCACAACGGGGCAATTATCGCCCCTTCCGGAACGGTGACGATGAACGCAACGAGCCGCGTTTACCTCGGGTCGGGAAGTCTCATCGACGTGAGCGGCCTTTGGCTGACCGAGTCAGCGGACGACGCGCTCATTTCCGTTCAGCTCGATACCTATAACCTGCGGGACTACTACCTTCAAAAGGGAGGCGTGCTCGAGGGGACCACCATCACCACGAGCGACCTCACGGGTTCCGCCATAGGCGACATGTCGGAGGCCTACACCACAGAGGAGCAGACCGCGGCGGAGCGCCACACCACAGGCGGCAAGGTCGACATCAACGTCACCGGGTCGACGGGAGACATCATCGTCATGCAGGGCGCCACGATCAACTTCTCGGGCGGCGGCATCGTCTACGAACCGGGGACCGTGAACACGACGAAACTCGTCTCGGGCTACAAGGTCTATGACATCGACAGCGCGAGCGCCTACTATACTTACAACAGCATCCTCAACAGCCAGAGCTTCACCAATGCCCGCTTCGGGATCACCACGAGCTTCGACGGCGTCTACTATGGCGGCATCGTCCCAGTAAACGAATATTCTCCCGGATACACCGTAGGCAGCGCCGCCGGGACGCTCTGGCTCGACGCCGCTACGGTGGTCCTCGACGGCGCTATTTACGGCTCGGCGACCAACGGCCTCCAGCAGACACTCACGTCGAGCAGCACGAGCAATGCGGCCTATATTGCCGTGGCCGGCGGGACGCTGCAACTAGGCGGCCCGCTGACTTCGACGAGTAGTAAGTCCGACGCGGACGACACGGATTTCATGATAGACTCCATTACCGTGGCGGCCCAAACAAGCCCCCTTCCGGCGAGCTTCGGGCCGAAAGACACGCTGCCCTCGTCCGTGGCGGGCACGGCGGTCGTTTCTTCCGCCACGTTGAGCAACGGCGGCTTGAGCGCCGTTGCTCTTTACGCCAACAAGACGATTACCGTAGGCAGCGGCGCTCAGGTGACCCTCGCCCCCGGCGGAACCTTCAACGCCACCGCCCGCAGGATCGAGAACTACGGCGCGATCGCCGTCCCCGGAGGTACGATAAGCCTGACGCTGCAGCCGGACATGACCAACGACCCGAGCAATCCACGCTACGACGGCAGCGTCGGCGAAAGGATCTACCTTGCGCCGGGAAGCTCCCTGAGCGTGGCCGGACAGAAGATAGACGACGCCGGGTCTGCGGTCTATTCGGGCATCGTCACGTCGGGCCATCTCGCCGGCGGCTCGATAGGCCTCTCCGACGATACGGTCGACGGCGAGGGCGTTATCGTCAGTCCCGGCGCAATCATCGACGTGAGCGGCGGCTACCAGATCGCCTCGAACGGCAAGGCGACGGGCGGCAACGCTGGCGGCCTGACGCTTCAGGGCTATTCCGTAGTCCTCGAGGGGGACCTCCGCGGCTACTCTCTCGTGGGGTACACGGGGGGAAGCCTCTCCGTGACCGCTTACAACATCGACGTGGCCGCGTCGGGCGGCGTCCTTCCGGCCGGCTTCGCCGCCAACGACGCCCTGTCTTCGAACCTCCAGGGTCAGTTCATTCTTGGCGCCCACCAGCTCGACGCCACAGGCTTTACCGGCATCACCCTCAATAGCGTCAACAACATCGCCGTCGAGGGCGGCATAACCCTCTCTCCTTCTCTCGTCAAACTCGCCACGCCTTCTTTGACGGGGGCCGCGCAGGGGTACGTGCCGGGCGTTTCCACGCCCGCTTCGCAAACCCCTTCCGTGTTCACGGCCCCGTGGGCTCAGATCGGGACGAGCAAAATCTCTCTGATTGCGAATGCCTCCACTGAGACCATTACGGGTACTTCAGACCAGAACGGTCCGATGAACACGCCCAACACGTCGGCGGCGATCACGATCTCCTCCGGTTCATCCCTGGCGGCGGCGCCGGGCGGAACCATCTCGCTGAACGCGCCTTATGTGGACATCAGCGGGTCCCTCAGCGCCCCTTCAGGAGCGATTACCGTCACGGGAGGCCTGGCATTGACCCTCGAAAGCGGCGCAGCCCTTCTTGCCGAGGGCTACAACAAACAGCCTGTCGCTTCCTCGGGGATAACCTGGCTGGCGCCGAGCGCAACTCCCGAGCCCGGTGGAACTATTGCCCTCAGCGCGGAGAGTCTCAACCTGTTGCCGAACTCTCTCGTGAGCGTCGACGGCTCTTCCCCGGTGGTGCAGAGCATCGTCAACAGCGATCTCAGCATCTCGTCTATCGTAACCGCGGCCGCCCCCGGCAGCATCGTCCTCTCTTCCCCGGGGCAGCCCACTCTTGCCGGGACCCTGCGAGGGCGGGCCAAACTCGCGGGGCTGCCGGGCGGGACCCTCTCCATCACGCAGTCCGGCACATCCGAAGCACTCAGCTATGCAATGACCGACCTCGCCCGTTTCAGGGACGAAGGGTTCGACGCGCTGACCCTCTCCAGCGCTTACCAGTTGAATATCACCGGCTCGGGGCAGGTTGCTTTCGGAAGGCAGCTCACCCTCGATGCGCCGGTAATCACGGATTCGAACAATGCAGGATCCGATCACATTGTTCTCTTCGCGCCGTATATACAAGTGGAGGCAGTCGAGGTAGAAAATGTGCAAGGCTCGTTGCCGCCGGCGAGCAGCGTGACGTCGGGGAACGCGTCGATCACGCTCGAGGCGCTCTCTTCGTCGGGCGGCTTCCTCGACGTCACCGGGAGCGTGCTCTTTTCGGGCTTCAACAGCGTGACACTTTCGGCCAGCAACGATATCCGGCTCAGTGGAAACAGCAATAATGCATCAACGGTTTCCACGGGCTACCTGGGCGTCGCCGGAGACCTGACCCTCCAGGCCGCCCGCGTTTATCCGACCACCCTTTCCAGCTTTACCATCGACACCACCTATGCTCCCGTTCCTTACGGAAAGGTGACCATCCTCTCCTCCGGCGGCGCCACGGGCGGGCCCATCGATTCCGCCGGAGGCAGCCTTACGGTCAACGCCGCGGGAGGGTTTCAGAACGGCATCCACTACGGCGGCATCGACCAGGAAGGCTATCTCGCCGCGCCTATGGGGAGCATTGTCCTCAACAGCACGAACGGCCGGGTCTATCTCGGCCCCGGAAGCACCACCACCACGAAAGGCAGCGTGAGCGTCGAGTACGGCAGCATCGAGTATGGCAGCAACAGCAGCGATACGACCAGCACTCTTGGCGACAACGAGTGGACGGTGTCGGGCATCAGCGGCGCAGTTCAGAGCGCTCCGACCGGATCGGTCTCGCTCAAGGGCGCAGAGGTGATCGTGCGCGACGGGGCGACCGTAGACGTCTCGGGCTCAAGCGGCGGAGTTTTCGCCTCGACCTTTGTCCCTTCCTATTCCGGCACGAACAATCCCCTCACGGGAAGCTATGTCGTCCTGCCCGGCGTCGTCCTGCCCGGCAGCGCCGTCTATCTCACGGGCGTCAACGGGCTTGCCGCAGGCGTCTATTCGCTCCTTCCAGCCCTCGATTCGAGCGGCAACCCCACCACCTACGTTTACCTGCCCGGCGCACTGATCGTCACCAGTCTTGGCACGTCTATTTCTCCCACGGCCGCCCACGTGTACACGAGCGACGGCTATCCTGTCGCCGCCGGCTATGCAACGACCACGGGGACGGGCGCCTATTCCACCGCCTACACGGAATACGAGGTGAGACCCGCCTCTGTCGTTCTGGCCGAGGGCAGCTTCGACTTCCAGTCTTTCACGGCGGGAAACGCCGGCAGCGTGACGATCACCGGGAGCACGACGATCGTAGGCGGGACTATCCGGGCGAATGCCCTTTCGGGCTACAGCTCCGGCAGCTTCGCCGTCTCCGGAAGCACGTCGGCGGTGCTCTACTCCACGATCCCGCTGCCGACGGACTTCGGCTTTTACTCCGCCGTGCCCTCGAATCTTTCCAACAAGCTCAACGTCGCCGCTTCTGCGGTAAGCGGCCAGGGTTTGAATACCGTCGGCATTGGCGTTTCCGATCTCAGCGGGTCCGCCGCGAGCACGAGTGCGAACACCATCGAAGTCATGCCCGGCGTAATCCTCGAAGCGGAGAACATCATCCTCGGCGCCAGGACTTCCATTAGGCTCGACGCCGGCGCGCAGATCCTGGCCCTCGCCGCGGCGGGAGACACGGGGCAAACCACTTTTGTCTCCGGTTACGAGAGCAGCGGCAACTACGTTCCCGGCACGCTGACCATCGGCGCAAACGTCCTCGTCCGTGCCTCCGATGCCGTCAACATTCAGACAGGAGCGCTCAATCTCGATCCGACAGCAACCCTGACGGCGGACCACGGCGCCCTCAACCTGACGAGCAACACCATCACCCTCGCCGGCGCGAATGCGGGCGCTGCGTCGGGCCTCACGCTTACTGTCAGTCAATGGAACAGGCTCGTGGGCGGCTTCAACGACGTAAGCCTGCTCACCCTTGTCGACTCCTCCAATGAATTGTCCGATACGCTCATCCTCGACGGCATAGCCTCTTCCGATGCTTTTGCGGCGGTCAAGGACACGCTCACCATCGACGCGGGCCTGATCACGTCGCGGCTGGCGGTGAACGGTCAGGCCACGGGCAGCGTAGCGACCCTCGCGGCGCAGACCGTCGTGCTCCGGAATACGTCCGGGACCGCAAGCTCCGTGACGGCGCAGGGAAGCACAAGCGGCAGCATCGCCTTCGAGGCCAACGAGATAGACGTCGGCGAAGGGAACATCTATTTCGACGGCTTTAAAACGGTGAGCCTGAGCGCGACGCAGGACGTGATCTTCAGGGGGGCAGGGGAGCTTTCTTCCAGCGGCGTTTTCCGGGACAACGGCATCCTCGGGACGGGCGGGGCAAACCTCAACATCACGGCGGCCCTCGTCGCCACCAGCGCTTGTATGGAGTCCGAAACAGGCCTCGCCTCCGTCTATGTCGCCGTCAACTACGAGATCGATGCCGGTACGGGCAACGTGACCCTTTATTCGAGCGGCGGCTCTCCGGGGACCCCGCCGACGCCGGGCGGGACTCTCGCGATAACCGGCAACTCGATCGACGTCTATACCGCCATCGAAGTTCCCTCCGGTCAAATCGAGCTGACGGCGACGAACAATATCACCCTAGAGGCGGGCAGCAAGCTGCTTGCCATGGGCTACTATGCGTCTTCCACGGGCGCAGCCGTTTCGACGGGCGCCCCGGCGGAACCGTTTCACTGACGAGCACGGGAGGCGGTCAGGTTGTGCTCCTGCCAGGCTCTCTGATAAACGTTTCCGCCGGGGGCGAAGGCGACGCGGGAAGCATCAGCATTTATGCGCCTGGCAAAGGCGCGCTACTGGCCGGGGATATGGAAGGGGGAGCGGCCGCAGGAGGCGCGCCGGGCTCTTTTTCTCTGGTCACGGGCGCCGCCATCGGCGATTACACAACCCTAAACCAGCAGCTCTCCAACGGCGGCTTTGCGGGGACGATCAACATCGAGGCGACGACCGGAGACATTTCGATTCCTTCAGGAGAGACCGTTTATGCGAAGAGCTTCACCCTGTCCGCCGACGGGGGCTCGATCTTCGTCGACGGGACCATTCATGCTTCTCAGGCGGGTCAGGGCGGCTCTGTGGCGCTCTATGCGGGACAAGACCTGACCATCAACAAAGACGCCGTTATCGACGCCTACGGCACGGGGACGAATGCTTCCGGGGGGAGCGTCACCCTTGCGGTGAACACGGGCGTGCTCACCTTCGCCAACGGCATGATCGATGTCTCCGGCACGGGCTCCGGCGCCGGAGGGACCGTTCTTTTCCGCGATCCTCCTCCGCTCACCGGCGGCACGGCCATGTCTCTCTCCGGGACTATCAAGGGCGCCTCCAGCGTCGTCGCCGAGGTGGACGAGGTCTATACGTGCGGCGCGACGTGCACCCTCAACGGGAGCTCGTCCGATCTCAACGGGACGAGCGTGAGCAGCTATTTGACGACGCAGGCTTCCTCCGGGGTCTACACGACGACAATCAACTCAAATTCGATCGGTGACATCGCCGCCGATCTCGCCACGTTCATGGCCAACAACGCGACTCTCGCCACGGAACTGCAAACGGGCCTGACCGACGGCAGCGGAAACTCCCTGGCCTCTATTTTCCAGTTCCAGCCAGGGGTGGTCATCGAGCAAACCAACGGGAACATCACCGTAGCGAACAACTGGAACCTTACGAGTTGGGGCTACACGGGCACACCGGGCATGCTGACGTTGAGGGCTTCGAAAAACCTCAACGTGAACGCGAATCTCTACGACAACGCGAGCCTCGGGAGCGCCTCGTGGAACATCGACCTCGTCGCGGGAGCGAACACGGCGAGCGCCAACCCCCTCGCCGTCGTACCGGCGAGCGCGGGGAATCTTTCCATCGCTTCAACGAACGTGGTGTACACGGCAAGTGGCTCGATCGGCTTCGCCTCGGGAGGAGATGCCGTCATCGGCGATCCGGGCCTCAACAGCTATGCCTCGCTCTTGCCGAACGCCAGCGGCTACAACCTCGCGACCTATTCGGGCAACATCGTGGGGAACGTGGAAGGCAACCTGACGCTGAGCGGCGGGGTCATCGCCACGGCCACGGGCGACATCGACATAAACGTGGGGGGCAACCTCACCCTTGGTCTGAACAGCTCCATGTCCACCCTCGGCGCCATCGTGACCACGGGCAACGCCGTTAAAACGGCTACGAGCGGCGGCGGCAGTTATTGGACTTCCAGCGGCGGCGGCAACATCGTACTCAACGTGGGCGGCGACGTGGACGGACTCGTCCTCTCGTCCATAAGCTGCTGGTTGGCGGAAGACATCACATCGACGTACGTCTCACGTGGTAAATACACCTATACCTACATCATATACCCCAACTTTGCCGCTCTCCAGGGGATCGAGACCCTGGGAGACGGCGACATTTTTATCCGGGAGGGGGGCAATTTCATGGGCGAGGCGGGTGCGTTCGGCGCAGGGAACCTTTCGGTCTATTCCGGAGGAGACCTGGAGGGCCGTTTTCTCGTGCGCGGCGATGTTTCGAACCTTCTCACAGACCCGTCGCCTCCGTCCATAGGGACGCTCGTCGCCATGGGCAACTTCGGCATGCCGGAACAGTACCAGAACGGCCTACTCAAGAGCTGGGCCCAATTGATCGAGATGTCCAATGCACAGGTGAGCGTCACTGCCGAAGGCAACGTCGAGTTGGGGGCGGTGGTGAATCCCGATCTGGCACTCGCCATCGGCATCACGTACACGCAAAACTCAGCCATCAGCCTGACTGCCGTCACGGGAGACGTCAATCTTTACGGGACCATGGATTCCCGGTACGGAAGTTCGTACGGCAGCTCGGCGAGCGCTTGGTCCTATTTGCCCGCCTCCGTGGCTATAACGGCCGGCGGGGACATCAACGTGATGGCAGGCTTTACCCAGTTGCCCGCTTCGCAGGAGTATGGCTACGGGAAGCTCTCCATGATCGCCGGCGGCGATATCCTCTTTGGCACTTCGTCTAGCGCAGCTTCATGGACGATGTCGGATGCCGACCCGACGTCGGTGTATGCTTTTGCCGGCGGAAGCACGAATTTTCCGAGCCTTGTGGTTTCCCATGCCTCGTCCCCCGACTACACCGGGGACGCAACGCCGGTTATCATCTCTGCGGACGGGAACATCAAAGATATGAACATCACGCTTCCCGAGGCGGCGACCATCTTCGCGGGTGGGAACATCACGGACCTCAATTTCTCAGGCCAGAACATCCAGGCCGGAGACGTGACGAGCATCACGGCCCTGGGGAACCTGGTATACGACCATGGGACGAATGTCAATGATGTCAATGACGAGACGATCGACTTAGGGGGGCCCGGTTATCTTGTTGTCCAGGCCGGGGGGCGCATCGATCTCGGCGCAAGCAAAGGCATCCAGGTGGTCGGCAACTATATCAATCAGCACCTGGCTACGGGCGGCTCGCTCATCGTCGCGGCGGGCTTCGCGGATGCCTTGGCAGCGCCCGGGGTTTCGACGGAACTTTCAGACTTCTTCGATGCCCTCAGAACCGCGGGAAACCAGTACACGCCCCTTCTGCAAACCGACCCTGCGGCGGCGCAGGCGATAATCGATAAGACCAGGGCGACTGTCATTGAGTCCTTCTTCGCTTCTCACGGAGAAAAGAGCGGGGGAGACATCGACATGACCTACTCCCAGATATTCACGAGCAGCAGCGGCAGCATTTCCCTTTTGGCCACCGGATCTGTCAACGTGGGCACTACCGCCCTGGGGAGCGGCAACAGCGTCACCTCCGGCATCGTCGTTACCAAGAATTTCGGCATCATGACCGAAGCGGGAGGCGCCATCAACATATTCTCGGTCGGCGACGTGAACGTCAACGAATCGAGGGTCATGACCTTCGATGGCGGGGACATCACCAACGGCTGGGGGGACATCACCATATGGAGCGACCAGGGGAACATCAACGCGGGGAAGGGCGACAGGGAGGCGGTGAGTGGCGTTACGCCCCACTGGGCGCTTGTGGGTACGACTTATGAGCTGACGTTCACCCCCCCGGTAACGGGCAGCGGCATACGGGCGGTCACCTATAGCACAACGCCGGCGGGCGATCTTTACGTATTTGCCCCGGCCGGCGTCGTCAACGCGGGAGAGGCGGGCATGTCCGGCGCGAACGTCACCATCGGCGCGATGAACGGCATCCTCAACGCGGCGAACATTTCCTATAGCGGTCATGCAATCGGCCTGCCCCCTCCTTCGCAGGACGTGGGCCTGGGGTTGCTTTCGGGCGCCTCCTCGGGGAGCGAGCTCGGCTCGAAAGGCACGATCTCATCCCTGTCCATGACAGGAGAAAGCCGTGTCGCCTCGGCCCAACCCATCGAAGACGTCGTGCTGCGATGGGTAGATGTAGAAATAACCGACGTCGACTGGAACCGCGGCGTGGTCGGCGGACAGTGACGGGTATTCATTTCTCCCCCCTCACCCCGGAACCTCTCCCCTTGGCGACAGGGGGAAATACGGGGGAGGGAGACCCTTTGCGAAATCGCAGAAAACGGTTTGATTGAAGAAATTGGATGAACGTACAACAAATCGAAAGACTTTGAAACCTTCTCAGACAAGCCGGTCGCGCCCCGCCGGTCTGACGACCCCTACGCGTAGGCTCCTCGTCACCGCGGGATGCGTGGTGTTCCCCCTTCTCCTCGCCGTGGTCGGCTTTGTCGCGCTCGTGCGCACCGACAAGGAGCTGCCCCGGGAGCGCCGTCCCGTGACGGTGACGCTCATGAGACCCTCTGCCGCCGAAATCAAGGAGAAACCGCCGTCCCCCGAGGAGGAGAAAAAGCCCGAACAGCCGCCTCTCGAAAAGCAGACCTTTGTTTCCCCTGAGAACAGCTCGTTGCCGCCCCGCGAAGGGGGCAACCCTAAGGGAGACGACAAACCCGCGGCGGAAGGGCCTCTCGGGGTCGGGGGGGAGGGCGGCGCAGGCTCCGACGCCTTCGGCCTCGTGGGCAGGGGGAGAGGGGGCAGGGAAATCACCACCATCGGGACCGGGCCGGCAGGAGGAGGCATCGGTATGGACCGCGCCGCCGCCATGCGGAAGTACGGCGGATACTATCGAGTTCTGAAAGAAGAGCTGCAGAAAGGCATCAACAAGCGTCTGGAAGGCGAGAAAGACGTGCCCAAGGGCCGCCTGGAGGTGCTCGTGTGGCTCAGTATAGAAGACGGCGGCGCTGTCGGCGACTGCCGCATCACCCGCTCTTCCGGGAGCGAGGCCATGGACCGGGCGGTGAAGGAATACCTCAACCACGCCCGGATGCAAAGCCCGCCCCAGGGCATGCCGCGGGACGTCAGCCTCAGGTTTACGTACTAAAAAGTTTTGGCATCTAGGACATTTTTCATTGACTTCCCCGCTGCTTCTGAGTATACTCGGTATGTATAACTGCATATAACGATGTAGCCGCGGCATTTTTTTTGCCGCCCCTTATGTCCTGTCGTTTATAACGCATTGATGCAAGCGCTATAAACGACAGAGAGCGACGGCAATCGTTTCTGCAAACGGGTGCACGCGGCATGGGCGGGCGATGCAATGAGTCCGCGGCAGACAAGCGGCTGAGGGAGGCATGTTTGCCTGCCCTTTGCCGAAAAGTCCCGATGGTCGGTTGAGAAGGAAACTGACGAGGAGGCGACCGGTGAGCGGAAGGGGTCTCACGGACCCCCCGATTTCAGTTGAAGGCCAAAACCCGGGCAACCGGGCGACGGAAAGTCTCGGGCCCTCCTGTGGAAGGGTGGCCGGACCGCCTGAAAAGAGGAAGGTTGGAGAGGGGATTGAGCTGAAGAAAGAGGAGCAAAAGGAGAAGAAACAATGAAAACGAGACTGTTCGGCATTTTGTTCATGACGGCCCTCCTCGTCGCAGGATTTGCGGGGCCGGGCCATGCAACGTTGACTTATGGCGATCTGATCAGGGTGGTCTATGGCGGCGGCTACGAAGAGGCCACGGACTTGGGCAGCATTGCGTCGATCACCGGGTCGACAACGACCCTGACTTTGGGAGACGGCGCGAGCAGCAGCATTGCCGGCGGCGCCGCCGTCAAGCTGGGCGACTTCAGCGCCTACGGCGTCACGAGCTGGAGCCAGTTGACGGTGACGTACTTTGCGGTTGTCGGCACGGCTAACGCGCAGCTGAGCACCAATGAGGTTTTTGTCAGCTCCACGGCGGCAAGCGTTGCCAACAACCAAAACGATTACACCAACGCACTTTGGACCGGCGCGGGAAACGTGTTTGCCTACTGGGACGGCACTACATCGGCTTTCAAAGCCGCAGGCGCGGTGGGCACAAACTCTTATGAACTGGTTATGGACGGCGTGAAAGTGGGCTCCTTGGACGGGTGGCTCGCGGGCCTTACGGGGGCAGAGGCGACGGCGCCGTCGAACGGCAGCTCCGTGTTGATGAACCTCTTCGAATGGGCCGGCAGCGGCATCACTTACACGAACGGCCGTAATACCTACAAAGGCCTCAACGTCGGCGGCCAGGCGGGCACGCTCGAAGGCATCCTGGCGACGACGGTTGCGGGAAACGGCCTCTACACGAAGTATACTCCTGAATCCGCCGTGCCCGTGCCCCCGAGCGCCTTGCTGTTGCTGCCGGGGCTGTTCGGGCTGCTCGGTTTGAGAAGGAAGCTATCGTAACGGCAAAAACAATGGAGAGACGGGGGCAACCGAGGCCCCCGTCTTTATTTGTGTGGTATTTGTAGCAGTTCTTTGTCGTTTTTTTTTGCGATTTTTTGGTTGACTTCTTTATGCACTGTAGTATAATCGGAGTATCATTATGGATATAACGATAAACCCGTAACTGTTCCGGTTTTCTTTCGCCAAAAGCGGCGAGGGGTTTATGCGGTGGAACTGGTTGAAAGCAGGCGAGGGTTAACATGCGTTCTGTGCTTTTGCCGGAACTTCCGGCGGACGATTGACAGCGAAATATGGAGGAGGTGGCGTGTGAACCTTAGAACGGGTCCCACAGACCCGCAATTTCAGCTCAAGGCCAAAAACCCGGGCAACCGGGCGGCGGAAAGTCTCGGGCCCTCCTTGGGAGGGCAGCCGGACCGCCTGCAAGGAGGTAGGTTGGATAGGTTATTGACGTAACGAAAGAGCCGTAAAAGGAGAAACGAACATGAACATGAGATTGTTCGGAATAGTGGCGATGGCGGCCCTGCTTGTCGTTGGCGTCGTCGGAACCGGTCACGCGTCCTTATATAACGGAGATCTCATTCGCGTGGTCTACGGCGGCGGCTATGAGGAGGCCACGGACCTGGGCAGCATTACATCGATCACCGGGTCGACAACGACCCTGACTTTGGGAGACGGTGCGAGCAGCAGCATTGCCGGCGGCGCCGCCGTCAAGCTGAGCGACTTCAGCGCCTATGGCATCACGAGCTGGAGCCAGTTGACGGTCGGTTATTTTGCGATTGTCGGTTCGTCCAACGCGCAGCTGAGCGCCAACGAGGTCTTTGTCAGCTCTACTTCCGTAAGCGTTACGAGCGTGACAAACGATTATACCCATGGGTATTGGCCCGCAACGTCAAACGTATTTGCCTATTGGGGCGGCAGCAACTTGACGTCCGTCTTCGCAGCCACGGGGACAAACTCCTATGAGTTGGTCATGGACAGCGCAAGATCGGGTTCTATGGACGGATGGTTGGGGGGTACCGCGGTAGGGGAGCAGACGGCGCCGGCGAACGGCAACTCCGCGAAGATGTACCTCTTTGAATGGGCCGGCAGCGGCCTCAAATACTCGAATGGCCGTAGTGCCTACTATGGTCTCGACGTCGCCCAGGCGGGCACGCTCAAAGGCATATTGACAACCGAGGTCGTGGGGAACCAGCTCTATACGCAGTACGCGTCTTCTGCCGTGCCCCTGCCCCCAAGCGTCCTGCTGTTCCTGCCGGGATTGCTCGGACTGATCGGTTTGAGAAGGAAAGTTCGATAAGGAGAGAAACGTAAGGATATAGGGAGGAAATGATGCACAAAATCAGCAAGATTGCACTACTGGCGGTTTTGGTCGGCCTTCTTTTGGGTTCGGCCGGCGGCGCCGGGGCAGCCACCACCATCAACGTCTATGGCTGCTCGGCCCAGTTTTTTCTTTGGTCGTCCATAGCGCCCCTTTTCCTGTCCGACACGACGGCAAACGGCGGCGCGGGATGCAGCAGCGTCCAGTACGCTTATGACAGCGCAGGCACCAACTATTTCTTGGCCCGGGCTACGGGTTGCAGTACCTCTATTGGCGACGGCACGGGCAACATCAATATCAATGTCGCCTACAAGACGTCGAACGATGCCATCTGGTCCGTCATGGGCAAGGAAGACCCGGAGAACACGAGCGGCAGCACCTTCTGCCCGGGGGACGGCAACGGGAATTTTTACCAGAGAATGATGCCGGCCTCGACTGTCAGCGGCGCATGCTCGAGCGGAAGCTGCACCAACGGCGTATGCACCGCTTACACCGGCAGCAACCGGATTTGTACGGGCACTTCTGCCACCATCGCTTGCGGGACGGTGACTCTCGGCGCCTCGGATGAAAAAGCAAACTACTTCACCCAGAAGTCCGAAGGGTATAAGTACGGGGTATATTACACCAGCAGCAACCCGATGATCATCCGCTGCTTTGGGGACACCACCAAAACCTGCCTCGGCACCAGCACCTACAACGAGCCGATGCCTGACGACACGAACCTGGCATGGTATAACCCCATCGCCGACCCCGCCGCCTTTTACGTTAACAAGGCGGTCACCGAGGGAACGTGTACGGGCGGCAGCAACGCCGGCGACATGTGCTCCGCGAGTAGCGACTGCGCGAGCGGCACGTGCACTGCGGCAGCCATCAGCAACATTTCCCGGATGATGGCCGCCGAGATATTCACGGGCCAGGTGCAGAACTGGCAGGACTTCGGCGCCGGCTTTGCCAACCTGGACGTCTGGGCATGCATGCGTCACACCGGGGCGGGCACGAACATTACCTTTGACTACGCTGTTCTGGGAGACGGCCACAGTTGGCTGCCGAACGGAACTGCCAATATGGCAAATCAGGACAGCTCTATAGTCGGGTCGCCTCCGAATATATGGTTCTACGACACGATAACCGCCCAGTTGGCCTGCGTTAACGGCGAGGTGAGCAGCGGGACGTATAATTCCACCGGCTCGGCCATAGGCTCTATCGGCTATACCGACGCCGACCGGTCGACGTCGATCGGTTCGGGAACGTCGCTTCCCAACGTCGTCATGGTCAACTACAACGGCATCCAGCCGAGCCGCCGGAACGTGCGGAACGGGCTCTACGATTTCTGGTCGAAGAACTACCTCTATTACAACCCAAGCGTGACCGCCAATGCGCCACCCACCAGCAGTGGTGCGGGCGGCACGAACTTTACGGTTTTCGACGCGATGGCGACCTACGCATCCAATCCGACGAAGATCACCAACCTTACTACGGGCAAAGGGAATTTTTGGGCTGCCATGGGCCCGGGCAGCACGACGAACGTCAGCGGCTTCAACAATACGGGTTACGTCATTCCATCGGGCGAGATGTGGTACATGAAGTCCGGGGCAAACATACTTCCTGGCCCTACGACCGCGACGAACCCGCAGAACCCGTAAGAGAAGCACAACGTCGATCCACATAAGGGGGCGCCTCGAAAGGGACGCCCCCTTCTTCCAAGTCGGGAAGGATGCCTTCCCTTTGTGAATAGCACGTAAGGAGACAGGAACGTGACAACCCTTTATGCGTTATGGATAGCGCTGGCGATTTTCTTTTTTGCGGTGTTCCTCGCCATGAAAATACGCGAAGCGAAAACTAGCCGGCGGGACGAGTCGAAGGTGAATCCGTTATACAGCGGACGGCGGGTACATTGATGGTTAGCGGAAAAAGACTCTTGTACCGCGCGGCGAGCGCTGCCGTCGCCCTGCTGTTTTTGCTGCCGGCTTATTCTCGCTCTGAGGAGCAGGCTGTCAAGACGGGGGATGAAGCCGCTGTCCACTTCACGTGCCGTTTCCCCAACGGAGCTGTCGCCGCCTCGTCATACCAATCGGTTGCTCAGGATGCAAGTCTGAAGAAATCCGCGGTCTTCTGGCAGCGGACGAAGAACGACCCGATCGCGATTGTCGCGGGCAAGCCTTCCGGACCTGACCCGGCGGAGCGGAGCCTGGAGGATGAGATCCTCTACCGCCTGGCAAATCCCATTGTGGGCTTCCGGGCGGGAGAGAATAAAACCATTGAGCTGAAGGCAGACGCGAGACCAGAGAAGGCCGCCGGCGAATATGTGCAGAAATTGGCCCGGGTGCGCCACAGGGTGAAAGAGATGCGCCTGACCCCCGACGAATATAAGGCACGGGCAAAGAAGAGCCCCGAGATGGGACAATCCTTCGTTATCGACCCCGTTGTGCCGGGCGCGGTGACCTCCGTCGCGGACAAAGAAGTTGTAATTACGTTTACGCCTTTAGGCAAGAAAGTCCCGACGCCCCTAGGGGAGGGTACGGTGAAGGAACTGCCGGACCAATGGGAGATCGTCATTGACGCTCACCCCGGCGCCCTGGTGCGGGCCGGCGCGTTCGTGGGCCGCATCATCAGCGTGGACGATAAATTCATCACCATCGACTATGGCAACCCCTTCGGCGGAGAGACGCTCACCTGCGACGTGCAGGTGGAATCGGTGAAGGCTGCCGACAAATAGGTCCGTTCCTCGGCATATCCGTCAGGGAAGTCAAGAATAGCCGAAGTTTCATCGTGCTTAGCGAGTGATTCGACTGGACATAACGATGCTCGAAAGGGTAGAATAAGACTTCCCTCCGGAAAGTGGACGTTGATGATGTGAGATAGGTTGAAGGCAGTGGTGGCGAAACCGGACCGTCAGCCGGCGCATGCGGTTTTAGGGAATTGATGAAGTATGGGTTGGCAGGATTTGCCCTGAGGGACGCTGGGTTCCCCGGGGCAGGATACGGCTTCGCCGCGGTTGCGGCCGTGGCGTTTTTGCTCGCCCTTTTTTGTCCCGCCTTCGCGGAAAGCCAGCCCGCCTTTACTATCAGGTCCTTTGTCGTTGAAGGCAACACCATCCTGCCGGGGAAAAAAGTCCTCGATCTCCTCCAGCAATTCAAGGGGAAGGGGAAGACCGCCGGGGACGTGGAGAAGGCCCGGGACGCCCTCGAAAAGATGTACCACGATGCCGGCTACCCGGCGGTTATCGTGACCATCCCTCAGCAGACGACCGAAGGGGCGATGATCCGCCTCCATGTGATCGAGAGCACCATAGGACGGGTGAAGGTGACGGGAAACCAGTACTTTACCCGCGAGGCGATCCTGCGCGATCTCCCCTCCCTGGCGCCCGGCAAGGTCATCTACGTGCCCGACGTGCAGGAAGACCTGGCGCGGACCAACCGGAATCCGGACCTGAAAGCTTCCCCGGTCCTTTCTGCCGGAGAGGAGACGGGCCTAACGGACGTGGAGATCAAGGTTCAGGACGAGCTGCCCCTGCACGGGAATCTGGAGCTGAACAACCGGAGCACGCCGAACACGACGGATCTGAGGCTGAACGCGCAGCTCCACTACGACAACCTGTGGCAACGGGACCACTCCCTTTCGGCCCAGTTTCAGACCTCTCCCCAGGACACGGGTCAGGTGAGGCTCTATGCTCTTTCCTACACGCTGCCCGCGCCGTGGAATGAGGACCACCAGCTTGCCCTTTACGGCCTGCGGTCTGATTCGAACACGACTGTTTTCGGCCAGGGCCTTCTTGTTACCGGCAAGGGAGAGATCATTGGCACGCGGTACGTTATCCCGCTTCCTCCCTACCAATCGTACGTCCACAATCTGACCGTGGGCTTCGATTTCAAGCACTTCGAACAGAGTACGGGATTTACCGAAGGAGAGGGGCTCAAGACGCCGATCACCTATCTCCCCGTCTCGTTCTCCTACAACTCGTCGCTTCCGGATTCGTGCGGGAATACGTCCTTCTCGACGGGTCTCAACGCGGTCTTCCGCGGCCTCGTATCTGAGGAATCAAAGTTCAGCCTGAACC
Organism: uncultured delta proteobacterium; assembly: GCA_963816715.1. Classification (GTDB taxonomy): domain Bacteria; phylum Desulfobacterota; class Syntrophorhabdia; order Syntrophorhabdales; family WCHB1-27; genus BOG-1155. The sequence goes on along the minus strand of CAWFMJ010000026.1, from coordinate 243,513 downwards.
GGTACGACGCCCTGGGCGATTACCTCTACATGACCGCCGGCGTGGAGCGAAACTTCAAGCTCCCGGCGGGCATGGGAGCTTACCTGAAACTGGACGGCCAGCTTGCCGACCAGCCCCTCATCCCGAACGAGCAATTCGTGGCGGGCGGCATGACGAGCGTCCGCGGCTACCAGGAGGCCGCCGCTATGGGAGACAACGGCCTCCACGGGACGGCCGAGCTATCCGGACCGGATATCGGGCAGCGGCTCGTGCGCGACAAGCTCCATCTCACGCCCTATTTCTTTTACGATTACGCCCGGCTCGTCGTGACAAGTTCGCTCCCCTCCCAGACGGCCGCATTCACCCTGGAAGGCGCAGGAGCGGGGTTCCGGGGAACCTACGGCAAGTATTGGTACTACGAGCTGGATTACGCCTGTCCCCTCTCTTCTCAGAGCGACACGGACAAGTATCGGCAACGTTGGTATTTCAAAACGGGGGCGCAGTTTTGACGGCGCAATTTCCGGCCCCTCACCCCGGCCCTCTCTTTCAAAGGGAGAGGGGGCCATACGACGGAGGTCTCATGCATCCACGCCCTCATCGCCTCATCGCGGCCCTCATCGCCGCTTGTCTCCTCATTTTCGCCGCCGCCCCCGCCTCAGCCTGGTGGGACGGCAAGTGGAAGTGCCGCAAGAAGATCGTCCTCGACGCGACCCCGCAAGGGGGAGACGTCAAGGAAGCGCTGACCGACTTCCCCCTCCTTGTCAGGCTCCACACAGGAGACTTCTCCTTCGACAACGCCAAGCCCGACGGCTCGGATGTGCGCTTCGTCGCCTCCGACGACAAGACGCCTTTGAAATATCACATCGAGCAGTACGACGCAAAGCAGGAGACCGCCCTCGTCTGGGTAAAGGTCCCCGCCATAGCTCCGGGCTCTCACGAGGGCTTCTTCTACGTCTACTACGGCAACAGCGCTGCGGCCTCAGGAGACGAACCCAGCGGCGTCTTCGACGTCCCCCAACTCGTGGACTATCGCTTCATGGAGAAAGAGGGCCTCCCCAGGGACAGCACCTCCTATAAGAACAACGCCAAGGAGTGCACGGCCAAGCTCGGCCTCCCCTCTCCTTTAGGCATGGGCGTCTCCTTCAAAACAGCAACCGATCATATAACCATCCCCTCTCTAGCGTTAACCAAGGGCTTCACCTTTTCTGCCTGGGCAAGGATTTCAGGCTCCGGCAAGCTCCTCTCCTGGGAAGACCCCAAGCAGTCGGCAGTCGTCGCCATAGAAGGAACGAAGCTCTCCGTCTCCCTCAACAAGAAGAACGTCGCAAGCACTGATGTGCCCTTAGGCAAGTGGGTGCATATTGCAATATCCGCAGAGGCGGGCAAGGACCTCGCTATCTACATAGACGGCAAACCGCGAGCCACGGCAAAGATCAGTTCTCTCCCCTCCCCCTCTTCCGACATCATCGTTGGCGGTTTTGCAGGGGACCTCGATGAGCTGGGTCTTGCCAATACGACCAGGTCCGCCTCCTGGGTCCAGACTTTAGCTGGAAGCCAGGGCCCCGACTCCACCCTGCTTGCCTTCCAGGACGAAGAGACTTCTTCCGGTGGGGGAGAGAACCTCACCGTCCACCTCCTCGTCGTCACCGCCAGGGCCATCACCTTGGACGGCTGGCTCATCATCGGCTGCATCATCGCCATGATCGCCATCACCTGGATCCTCTTCGTCAACAAGTTCGCCCTGGTGCGCAGGCTCAGGAAAGACAACAGGGCCTTCTTCGAGTCCTTCTCCGCTTCGGAGGAGACCTTCGCGCTCAAAGAAGCAGACTTCCCCGACTCTTCGCTGTTCAGAGTCTACCTCGCGGGCCTCGATGAGCTGGAGCGGAGAAAGAAACAGTTGACGAGTCGGGGGATGAACGCCTTCAAGGCGATCCTGGAGAAGGCAGCCCTGGAGGAGAGCAAGCGGAACACCGCAGGGCTGCTCATGTTCACCCTCAGTATTTCGGGAGGCCCCTTCATGGGACTGTTCGGCACCGTCTGGGGGGTCATCAACACCTTCGCGGGGGTGGCCGAGGCCGGCGAGGCGAACCTCGCGGCAATAGCGCCCGGCGTCGCCTCAGCTTTGGCCTGCACCCTCATGGGACTGATGCTCGCCATTCCCGCTTTGTTCCAGTACAGCTTCCTCTCGGGGGAGATCAGGAACCTCTCCGCCGACATGGGGGTCTTCATGGATGAGTTCGCCAACCGGGTCGAAGAAGAGTTCGGGGAGAAGCGATGAAGAGGAACCCCTTCGACGAGCTGGAGGTGGTCGCGGAGCTGAACGTGGTGCCCCTTCTGGATCTCGCCTGGAACCTCCTCATCGTCTTCATCATGGTCGTCACCGCCACCGTCCAGGGGATCAACGTCAACCTCCCGAAGGCCTCAGCCGCTGCCTCCAACATCAAGCCGGCAACAAAAGCAGTGACGATCGCGGCAGACGGGACCATCTACCTGGACAGCTTTCCCGTCACCTTAGGGGAGCTCGAATCGAGATTAAGACAATTGAAGGCGGTCAACCCCAATCTGCCCGTCGTCATCAAAGGCGATGAGAAGATCTCCTACAAGGCGGTCATCGAGGTGCTCGATCTGCTCCAGCGGCTCGAGATCACCCAACTGGGGCTGGTGACGCAGAAGTTGGTGAAGTAGGGGAAGTGGGGAGAAGTAGGAAGGAAGAAGGGAGAAGAGGGAAAGTGGGAAGAAAGGACATGACGCGAAGGACCGGACGAGCCAAAAGAGATGAAACAAGGAGGAGGGCGCGGCGACGTCCACCAATTCCCATCGTTCTTCTCATGATGTTTATGTCGATTTTTCCCGCTCTTCCCAGGGCTTACGGCGAAACGCCGGCTTCTCCAGCCGCGCCTTCGGAAAAGAAGGCGCCGGCCGGCAGCGAGGCGTCCTCTACGCAGACGGCGGCCTCTCCGGCCGCGACCGAGACGGCGGGGGTTGAGGAGTTGATCCAGGTGCTTTTGGAAAACGGCGCCCTGAAGCAGGAGCAGGTAGAGGCCATGATGCAGCAAAAGGGAACGGCGGGCTTCTCGGCCGTTGCCGCCCTCACGGAAATGCTCAAGGCAAACGGCGTTATCACCCCTGCTCAGGCCGATCGGGTGGCAAAGAAGGCGGCGTCCCCGTCCCGGCAGAAGATCGCCCTTCATTACGAGCCGAGCCAGGAAGAGCTTGAAGCGATGGCTCAGTCCGTGACAGACCGGATCGACAGCGATTTCAAAGAGCAGGTGAAGGAGGAGGTCAAGCAGGAGGTCCTTCAGGAGACGCAAAAGCAGATCAGTGCGGCGGCAGCGCCCGAGTGGGTCAAGCGCATCCGCTTCAGCGGCGACGTGCGCCTCCGGTATGAAGGGGATTTTTTCAACAAGAATAACGCCCTGTTTCTCAACCCCTCCAGCCCTACGCAACTCCTCAACAGCCAGACCGAGCGGGACCGCTTTCTCGTTTTGGCGCGGCTGGGCGCCACGGCCAATTTTACCGACAACGTCGAGGCGGGATTGAGACTCACCACGGGGAGCGCGTCGAGCCCCGTTATGATCAACCAGACGATGGGGACGTATTTCGACAAGTATAGCGTGACCCTCGACCTTGCCTATCTGAAACTGACTCCCCTACCCGGCCTCACGCTGATCGGGGGCCGAATCCCCAACCCCTGGTTCTTCACCGACCTCGTCTGGTATCGGAACCTTACCTTCGAGGGGTTTTCGGGCATGTACCAGCCGAAGCTCTCCGGCTCTCTCCAGCCATTCTTTACGCTCGGCGCCTTCCCTCTTCAGGAGGTAGAGCTTTCGACTCAGGACAAGTACCTCTTCGCGGGGCAGGCGGGTCTCGACATCAAACTCCGTAAAGACCTTTCCGGAAGGATCGCGGGTGCTTTTTATGGCTACGTGAATACTAGGGCATCGCGAACAGCACCTCTTATCCGGACGAATACGATTACACCGCCCCCCAGTTCGAGCAGAAAGGGAACACGCTTTTCGACATCCAGCCCTCCACCGTCTCTACGCCCATTTACGCCCTGGCCGCAAATTACCGGGAGCTTGACATCAACGGCGCCCTCGACCTCGGCTTTTGGGACCCCATCCACGTCGTGCTCTTGGGCGATTATGTCGTCAACCTCGGCTTCAATCAACAATCCGTGGAGCGACTTACCGGCAATGCCTACGTGTCGTCCCAAACCAAGGGATACCTGGCGGGTTTGACGGTGGGTCATCCCGAAATCAACAACAGGTGGGATTGGCGCGTGTTCGGCTACTACAAATATCTGGAGGCCGATGCCGTGATGGATGCTTTTACCGATCCCGATTTCCATACGGGAGGTACGAACGCCAAGGGCTGGGTGCTCGGGGGCGATCTCGGCGTGGCCAGGAACCTCTGGACATCCCTGAAATGGGTCTCGACCGACGAGATCAGAGGCGAGCCCTTCTCGGTCGACTCTCTCTTTGTCGACCTGAGCTACCGCTTTTAAGGAGGCGCGTCATGAAGAAACAGATGCTTGTCGCCGCTGTCGGCATCATCGCGGGTCTCTTGATGGGCCTGGCATACGCCCACGTGCAGGTCGCCGGGGAGCAGAAAACCCACCGGGCGAAGCTGAAAGAGATGAGCCGCAAGTTGTCGCAGGCACAGCGGAAGTTCGGAGAGGAAAGGAGTACGGAGGAAAGTCTGGAAAGCGAGAAACAGGCCGTTGCGACGCGACTCGACGTCATGCAAAAAGAGAATGAGGGCCTGCTTTCAGAGAACAGGCAACTCAAGGAGAAAGCCGATGTATTGGCGTCTCTCACGAACAAGAAAATTGCCTCGCTGGAGGCGAAAGCTGCCGGCGTAGATGCACAAAACAGCCGTATCGCCGAACGTCTGGCCGCCGAAGAGGCGAAAGCGGCAGCGTTGGACCGGAAGGAGCGGCAAACCTTTCAAACCCTCCAGGAGCGGGAGAAGGAGCTCAAACAGCTCGCGGAAGAGTCGCGGCTGCGCTACGACCGGTGCGCCGGCGCCAATGCGCGCCTTTACACCATCGCCGAAGACGTGCTACACAAATATGAGAACAAGGGCGTGGTAAAGAGCGTTCTTACCAGCGAGCCCTTTACGCAGCTCAAGCGAGTCGAGCTGGAGAAGCTCGTTGAAGAGTACAAGGACAAGATCGATCAGGAAAAACTGCGTTCGCAATAAAGAAAGGAGTATTGTCATATGCACGTAGCAGCAAGGATGTTCGTCGTCGCGTCGCTGTTGTCGCTCGCAGCGGGTCAGCTTGCCTTCGGGGCGGAGACGAAGCCGGCCGCGCCGAAGGCAAGCGCTCCAAAAGCGGGAGTTGTTGCAGTCGTCAACGGCTCGGACGTGGCGGTCGATGACTTCTATCGGGAACTGGTAAAAGTGGAACGGCTGATTCTCGATGCGGGCAAACCCCTTACCTGCTCCGGGATCGCCCGCCTGAAGACCGAGGTGGCCGAGGCGCTCGTGCGACGCGAGCTTCTCTATCAGGAGAGCAAAAGCAAGGTGAAGGTCGCCGATGCCGAGATCAACGACGAATTGAAGAAGCTTAAGGAACAGTACGGGAGCGAGAGCGCTTTTTCGGCCGCCCTCGCCTCCACCAATATCTCGCCCGCGTCCCTGAGGGCGCAGGTGGAGCGAACGCTGTACGTCCAGAAGCTTATCGAGAGCCAGTTTTCTTCGAAGGCAAACGTCGACGACAAGGAAATATGGTCCTACTACGATAAAAACCGGGCGTCATTCCGCCAGCCCGAGCAGATTAAGGCAAGCCAGATCCTCGTCAAGGTGGACGCTCAGGCCGATGCAGCGAAGAAAGCCGAGGCCCGCAAGAAAATCGGCGACGTCCTCGCGAAAGCCCGGCAGGGACAGGATTTCGCCTCCCTCGCGCGCACTTATTCGGACGACCCGAGCGGCGCCAAGGGCGGCGACCTGGGCTACATTCGTCCGGGGCAGACGCTCAAGCCTTTCGAAGAAGCCCTTTTCAGTCTGAAGCCGGGTGAGGTGAGCGACGTGGTCGAAACGAGTCTGGGCTACCACGTTATCAAGGCCGTTGAGCGCAAGCCCGAGACGACCGTCCCTTTCGAGAAAGTGAAGGACCAACTGCGGACGCTTCTCAAACAGGAAAAGGGGCGCCAGGAAGCCAATGCCTACGTCGCCAAGGTGCGAGAGAAAGCAAAAGTGGAGATCTTTCTGCCCGCCGACGAATAGGGCGGCGGGCCCTTTATCCACGCTTTTTCAGCGTTTCGGGAAGGAAGCACAAAGCCGCGATGCCGAAGAGATTGATAAAGCAGGTCACCGCGAGACCTGCCTGAAGGCCGTGGCTCTTGCCTATGTACCCGATAGTATAGGGGGCGGCCACGGCGCCGATGCGTCCGGCGTTCCAGCAGAAACCTCCCGCATAGGCGCGCAGCCTTTCGGGAAATATCTCCGCGTAGTAGGCGCCGATTGCCGCGGCCACGCCGCTTGTGCCGATGCCGACCACTCCTCCCCACCAGAAAAGAAAGAGGGAATTGTGCGAGACGATGTAGACGGCGACAGAGAGGGATACGAGCAGGAAGGCGGCCATCATGGAGAGCCTGCGGCCCATCTTGTCCGCCATAAAGCCGAAGAGCTGAAAGCCGGCAAACATGCCCGCATACATGAAGAGGGAGAAGTTTGCCATGGATGCCAGGGAAAGACCGCGCTCCCTTACGAGAAACGTCGGAATCCAGAAGGCGATGCCCCAATAGCCGGCCAGGTTGCAAAGGCTCACCAGGGTAGCCAGAATGGTGGTTTTCAAGACGCGTCGCTCGAAGATCGCGCCAATGCCGACCCTTTCCGTGTGTTGACTTTTTGGTATGTCCGCCCCACGTTTCGCGTCGGCTGGAACGAGGCGGGCAACGACGAAGGCGAGCACTATTGAGCCGCAGCCGACAAAGAAAAGAATGCGCCAGTCGCCCTTGAGCACGAGCCTGCCCATCAGGGAGGCGAGCACGGCGCCGACGGCGAAGCTGCTGTAGACGAAAGAGGCCGCCCGTCCGCGAAAGGCAGGCGCCCAGTGGTCGGCGATGAGGGCGGAGCAGGGACCCCATAGGCCGCCGATAGCCAAGCCCGTGAAGAACCTGAGGGCCATCCATTCCCTCCAGGTGGAAACCAGCAAGACCAGCGCCATGCCGATGCCGAGCCAGAAGAGGGAGAGCAGCAGGGAAAAACGCCTGCCCTTATTTTCTGCGATAAGGCCGAATACCACCGAGCCCCCGATGGCGCCCACCATCGTTGCCGAACCGAGGAGGCCGCCCTCGGGCAGGGACATGTGGAGGACCTTGAGCAGCACAGGCATCGCAATGGCGAGCACGATCAGATCGTAGCTGTCCACCAGGTAGGAAAAAAAAGCAGCCCACAACACGCCCCACCGGTAGGGGGTCCCGTGCCTGTTTCCGCCTACCTCAAGATTTTCCAACGGCTCCCCGGTCGCCACACCTCTCGGCTCTTTCATCATTCCTCCTCATTCTTTTCGCCGCCGGGAAGTGCCGGGAATCTCGCATTGATAGCAAGAGAGCCGCGGCTCATGGCGAAGCACGCGGCTCTGCAGTTCTTTCGTCCGTTTCGCTTCCCTACGCCGGCATTACCCGACAGGTTCGAGGGGTCATCCCGCCAACGCCACAGGATTTCTCAGCCCTTTTTCGGCTCCCCCAGCACTGATTGTCCTAATACTCTACGACTCTTTCCAGCGCCAGGCAAGAAGTTATTGTTCCGGCGCGTCTCCGATCACTACTGCGCACCCCATTTTTGTCTCCTCATTTCAGCGCCGTCGCGTTTCCAAACAATGAGACATAGGGTTGCGACTTTTCTTTTCGTTTTCCCCGCCCGTCATGCCGCCGTCCGTTTCCCCTTTCGCGAGAAGGGCGTCGCCGCTCACCCTGCGCGCCTTAGGCGTCTCAGACGCCCCTCGGTCGCATGCGAGAAACGATGGATGTCGTCGGCGCCGCCTTGTTCCTGGCCTCAGATGCTTCAGCTTACGTGACAGGGCACACTATAGTCGTACATGGCGGTGCGCTGGCCTGACGCCGATTTGCTTTCTTGCGCACACTTTCGCTATAGGCGGGTCGCTCTGGCGCTCTCGCGAACTGACGACCGTCTCCGCTACGTTACGAATTCGAAAGAACGGAATCCTAGTTAAATCATCGAGAATATGAAAGGCCTTGAATCTACCCAGATTGCCAGTGCCTCTCGTTCTCCGCTGTTTGACAGCTTATGAGGAGAATCGGAATGGAAGGTGATGGTATCGCCGGGCTCTAAATGATAGACTTCATCGTCAACATGGACATCCAGGTTGCCTTCGATCAGCAGCCCGCATTCAACGCCTCCGTGGACATGGAGGTCGGATCCTCCGTCGGTTGTACTTACGGTGACCCCATCTGTTGCCCCCGGGGGAAACCTAAGCGTAAGAAATTCAAAAGGGGAATCGATTCCGCGGGACAAGAGTTGCAGCTGTATGCCCGCTTTCAGTAACAGCGTCTTCCTTTCTTCGGCATGCATGACGCAAGGCAAAACCTTCCGTTCAGATCCTCTATCGTGAAAAAGCTCTTCGATCGTCACTTCGAGTGCGTCGGCCACGTCTTTCAGCGCAGCCAAGGAAGGATTCACTACGCCGGTTTCGATACGGCTAAGGTATCCAGGAGAGCAATTGATATTTTGCGCCAAGACCTTCAGGGTCATTCCACGTTTTTTCCGCAGGTATCGAATCTTCTCTCTTGAGTATACGCTTACGCCTTTCATCGATGGCCTCGCGAGGAAAGGATGTTTCTATACATGGGTGGAGCCTCCTGCGATCTCCGGACCGTCGGATTTCTCAAATCCAGTTCTGTAACATACCATAATACGGCCGGAAAAGTCAACTATTAACCGTTATAAGCACTTTTTTGCTAAATAAGCACTTTTTTGTTGACACTAGGCTATTTTCCGTATTAGTATAGCTCCAATGATCGGAAGAGGCGTTTTTCGCAACAAAAAGATGGAAGAGATTCCTTTTTCATGACGGAACCGTCCGCAGGCCCGTGTTTGAGAAAAATATCCTCCCATAAATGGGCGGAGAAGGAGGGTGTGAAACACAATGAGTTTCCGCGTAGGAATAGATACCGGCGGCACTTTCACTGACGGCATCTCGGTGGACAGCCAGGGAAACCTGGTCACCGCCAAATCGTCGACAACGCCTAAAGACCTGGCCCAGGGAACTATGAACGCCATCAAATCTCTGGCACGTAACAATAAGATGGAACTCAATGATTTTCTGGCCCAGGTCACGACGATAGTCCACGGCACCACCCAGGGAACCAATGTCATCATTACCCGAAAAGGACCAAAGCTGGGGCTTATTGGCACGGAAGGTCACGGGGACGTTATCCAGCTACGCCGGGTGATCATGGACAACGCCTGGGATTGGCGGCGTCCTTTCCCGGAGCCGCTGGTGCCGCGCTACCTGAGGGTCGAGGTTTCGGAGCGAGTCGACTCGCGGGGCAATATCGTCAGATTCCTGGACGAGGAGAGCGTCCGCAAGGCGGTGGCTTACCTCAAGAAAATGAAGGTAACCAGCATTGTGGTCGCTCTTCTCTGGTCATTCCTGCACCCGGAGCATGAAAAAAGGATCGGTGAGATCGTCAAGAAAGACTACCCGGGGTGCAGCGTGACTCTTTCCCACGAGATTTTGCCGACCCTTGGAGAGTACGAGCGGACCAGCACCGCCGTCATCAGCGCCTACACGGCACCCTCCACCGCCAATTACATCCACGCCCTGACCGAATTCCTGGAGCAATCGGGTTTCAGGGGCACATTCCTGTTCATGCAGAATAACGGCGGTGTCGAAACGGCTGAAATTGGCATCGAAAAACCTGCCACCCTGGCCACCTCCGGTCCTGCGGCAGGCCCGGCGGCGGCCATGACAATAGGCGAATTGCATAAGGAGAAAAACCTGGTATCCGTGGACATGGGAGGCACCAGCTTCGATTGCGCCTTAATCCGAGACGGCAGGTTTTCCACCAAGACAGAGAGCCTGATCGCCAACCACAGGTTTTCGCTGCCGGTCATAGACGTCGAGAGCATCGGCGCCGGCGGCGGCAGCATCGCCTGGTTTGACGGTTCCGGCACCCTGCGCGTCGGACCTCAGAGCGCCGGCGCCGAACCGGGTCCCGTCTGCTACGGCGGCAGTGGCACGGAGCCTACCGTGACCGACGCCAATCTGATTTTGGGATATATCTCTCCCGACTACTTCCTGGGCGGGGAGATGAAACTGCAAAAAGAGCCGGCGGAAAGAACGATCAAGAAGAAAGTGGCCGATCGCCTCGGCCTCGGCACAGCCGAGGCGGCTTACGCGATTTACAAAGTCAGCAATTCGGTCATGGCGGACGGGATTGCCCAAACGTTCAACAAGTCGGGTTACGACCCCCGCGACTTCGCTCTTGTGGCCGGCGGCGCCGCCACCCCGGCGTGCGCCCTGAAAATAGCCGAAGATTTGAGCCTCCGACGCGTTTTCATTCCCAAATACGCCCCGATCTACTGCGCCTTTGGGATGCTCGACGTGGACCTGATCCATGATTTCACCCGGTTCTACCACGCCGACATGGCGAGCCTCGATCTCGAAGAAGTAAGAAGGCTGTATGGCGAGATGGAGGCCGAAGGCCTAAGGGTGCTGGAAAGAGAAGAAGTGCCCGAGGAGCGGAGAATCCTGCAAAGAACCATGCAGGTCAGATACTGGGGCCAGTTCCGCGATGTCGAAGTCTCCTGGCCGGGCGGCCCGATCACCATGGAAACCGTCAAAAAGGGGCTGCTCAACTTCCACGCAAGGCACAAGGACCTGTACGGCTCCTCCGATGAGAGCTATCCGGTCCAGTTCATGGGTTTCGGCCTGCGAGCAATCGGCGAGATGCACAAGTTGGCGCTGGCCAAATTGGACAGTGGAAGCAAAGACGCTTCCCAGGCGCTGAAGAGCGTGCGCCAGGCCTACTTCGAAGAAGCCAACGGTTTCGTCGAGACCAGGATTTACGACGGGGACAGGCTTCTTGCCGGTAATGTGCTGGACGGGCCGTGCATAGTCGAGGAGAGGATGACGACGGTCGTTATCCCCCCCGGTTTTCAGATGACGGTCGATGAGTACGGGAACTACGTCCAGACAAATGAAATCACGACTCGTTGAGGAGGGAACAGAGCGATGACTATGGAAAATGAAACCGTAGACCCGATCACGCTATCGGTGGTATGGAACCGGCTGTTGACGATCACCCGGGAATGCGGCGAGCGGGTTGTACACTCCGCCCAGAGTTACGTGATGGCCAACGCCCGCGACCTAGGCCCCGTGATCCTCACCCCGGATGTAGAAATCGTCACATCGGTGGAGTTCCTTATCTGCCACTGTCTGCTGGCCGAGACCCCGACGAGGGCGATCCTCAACAAGTTCGGTAAACTGGACCCCGGGGACATGGTGGTCGCAAACGACGCTTTCATCATACAGAGCGGCCACCTGCCCGACTGGACTTGGCTGATGCCCATCTATTACAGAGACGAGCTGGTATATTACCTGCACTTCAGGGCTCACGTGATGGACAGCGGCGGCGCCTTATCGGGCAGCTACTTCCCCAGGGCTTACGACTGCATCTCGGAAGGGCTCAACATCCCTCCGGTCAAGATCTACAAGAAGGGTGTGCCCAACGAGGAGGTGCGCGAGGTGATTTACGACAACATCCGGACGCCGCAGGGCGTCTGGGCCGATCAGGAGCTGATTTACGGCTCAATCATGAAATTGCAGGACGACGTTTGCAGCCTGATCGACAAGTACGGCCTGGATACGTTGAGGACCTGCACCGGGGAAATCATCAAGAGAGACGAAATGGCGACCCGCAAACAGATCGAGGCGCTTCCGGACGGCGTCTACTACGGCGAATCCGCCGCCGACTGGGATGGGAGCGTCCCGGACAAACAGGTTTGGGTCAGGGTCAAACTGACGGTCAAAGGCGACGAGATGACCTTCGACTTCAGTGACTCCGACGACCAGGTCGATTTTATCAACAGTCCCCTCGGCAACACGACTGCTTACGTATACGCCGCCATCTTCTACCAGTTGGACGCCAGCATACCTCACAACCACGGCGCAATAAGGCCGGTCCACATTAAGTGCCGCGAAGGTTCGGTCGTTTATCCAACCCGTCCCCATACATACGGCGCCAGCGCTTGCGTCTGCGGCGCCGAGATCTACGAGGCCTGCGCCCAAGCCCTCGGGAGGGCGATGCCCGAGCGCGCCCAGGCGCCCGCGACCCGCCATTTCTCTGTGGACTACGCCGGACGGCTGCCGCTCACCGACCCCAGGACTGGGCACGACCTGGAGTTCTTTGGAGCTCCCTTCATCGAAGAGGGCGGCAGCGGCGGCGTCAAGGGCTTCGACGGCTGGGACGGCGCGGCGGGCAGCATCTTGTTGGGGGTGATCAGAAGGGGCTCGGTCGAGGAGAACGAGCTGGCATTCCCCTTCCGCTATGTAAAAGTCCAGATAGCGTCGGACTCTGAAGGCCCCGGCGAGTTCAGGGGCTCCCACGGCACCTATTCGGAGCGCCTCTGCCTCATGCCGAAAGAAGGAAGCATGATCCTCATGTCGGGCGATTGCGACGGGCAGTTCTATCCTCCCCATGGCGCGGCAGGAGCGCCGCCCACGCAGGTTGGCGAGATATACATGATCCGGAAAGGGAAAACGGAACGGGAAATTTTCAAGACCCTGGACATGGGCCCAATGTTCGAGGGCGACTTATTAATTGAAAGGGCGGCAGGAGGCGCAGGGTGGGGCTATCCGTTTGACCGGGACCCCGAGAAGATCAGACTGGAGGTCCGGGACGGGTTCCTGACCCCGGAACGAGCAAGGTCGGTTTACGGCGTCGTGGTCGCCCACTATGATGAGGACAATCCGGAGACTGTGGAGGTAGATCTCAAGGCGACCGAAACGCTCAGGGCGAAGCTCCGGGGCAAACCTCTATACCGCGACGTCGAAGAGGTGGCCGAGGAGGTGCGCTCCGGCAGACTGTCCGCTGAGGACGCCCAGAAGACGTACGGCGTGATCATGATGCGGCCGTGGCATGCTCCCGAGAAGCTCCTGATCGACTTCAAAGCCACTCAGGAACTGAGAAGAGCAATGATGAGCGCCGCGGCGCAATAGGGATCGAGACGAAAAAAGGGAGAAAAGCCATGATCAACGAAATTGACAAGGAGACTTTCGAGACAGAGGTTGTGAAATCCGAGCTGCCCGTCCTCGTCGATTTTTGGGGTCCCCAGTGCGTCCCCTGTCTCGCTCTCATGCCAGGCGTTGAATCCATGGCTGAGGCCTACACAGGCCGGGTGAAAGTTACCAAGGTGGAAGCGCAAAAGAACAGGAGACTTTGTCTCAGCCTGAAGGTACTGGCCCTGCCGACCTTTCTGTTCTACAAAGACGGCAAGGAGGTCTCGAGACTCTCCGGGAACAACGTTTCCCTCCAGGCGATCGAGGACAATCTGAAGGAACTGTTCTAGCGCACCATCAGGCTTTGCCGCTGGCGCACAAAGCGAGCGCATGCGAAGCGCTTAAGCAGGGAGGCTTTCGGAAGCGGTTGGGGGGGACACCCCTTGGGCTGCTGAAGCCCAATAGCAGCAGAGGAGGAGAGATGGCTGTTGTCGTAAAGGAATGCGCCTATGCCCTCGTGCACGTGCCAAATTTCGTGCGGTACGGGTCGAAGCCGATCAGGGACATCGCCCTCGATGGAGGGGCGGGCGGCGGGCTCGAGAAGAGGATATATGACCACGTGAGAACGTTCGAAGATGCTGTCGCCTATCCTCCCAATCAGGTCTTCATTGGCAACATGCACCCGGACCGGCTGCACGACGTGCCCCAGCCGTGGTACCGACATCTGGTAGAGGGCGCGGCCAAGGAAGGCCTCCTCGGCGAGATCATGCCCGAGGACCAGTTCTATGGATGGCTCAAGGCCGCGGATGACTTCAATCTCGTATGGCTGACTGGCGGTTTCCTCGAACGGATCCGGGAAAGGGCCCGGCCCATCCCCTGTTTACCGACGAGGATGTGAAGAAGCTCGGCCCTGGAGGCGTGGAGGGGGCCAAGATCGCCGATGTCGTGGACAAGGAAGCGGCCCTTCCCCTCTATTATGAGGGGCGGGTTGTGGGCTGCGTGCGCAGAGACCACGACGCGGACGATACCCTCAAGGCCCACGTGCTTATGGAGAACCTGATGACAAAGGCATCGGGAGCCCTCGTGGTGCGCCATCTCTTACGGAGAGCCGGGGTGGCGCCGGAAGAAATCGATTTTCTCGTGAGCTGCTCGGAAGACGCAGTCGGCGACCGGTACAACCGGGGAGGTGGAAGCCTTTCGAAAGCCATCGGCGAGATGTGCCGCTGCAAGAACGCCTCCGGCCACGATGTGAAGGCATTTTGCGCGGCGCCAATCCACGCCATCGTCGCTGCCGCCTCATACGTAGAGGCAGGCGTGTACGACCGGGTCGTCGTGGTGGGCGGCGGCTGCCTGGCAAAGATTGGAATGAAATACGCGGGGCACCTCAAAAACGATATGCCGGTCCTGGAGGATGTGCTCGGCGCCATTGCGTTTCTGGTGACCAAGGACGACGGGATGAGCCCGGTTATAAGGCTCGACTGCGTGGGAAAACACGACATCGGCGCCTCTTCGAACCAGCAGGAGATCATGACGTCCCTTATCGTGAAGCCTCTATATAAGATAGGCATGCGCATGATCGACATCGAAAAGTATGCAACCGAAATGCACAACCCCGAGGTGACGCTTCCTGCCGGAAGCGGCAACACGCCGCTTCAGAACTACAAGATCATGGCCGCCCTCGCAGCGATCCGCAAGGAGATTGCGCCCACGGAAATAGACGCCTTCGTGAGAGAGCGCGGCATGCCCGGTTTCTCCCCCACTCAAGGTCACGTGCCGGCTGCGGTACCCTATCTGGGCCATGCCCTCGACGATCTGAAGACAGGACGGATGAGGAACATCATGTTTGTGGCCAAAGGGAGCCTCTTTCTCGGCCGCATGTCGCAACTCTCGGATGGGCTCTCTTTTCTGCTCCAGGCAAACCCGGCGCTAAGGGGGAAATGAACGGGACGAGGCAGCGTGAATAGGAAGTGTAGACAGCCTCATGGGAAACCAAGGAACCGGTGTGAGAAGAGCGGGGTGAAACGTCTCTTCCTTTTTGGGAGGGGTGGCTCGACGGAGAAGAAACAAAAGGAGACTAAGGCGCTTTCGGACTTCGTCAGGACCAGCAAGCTTGGAAGGAGGGAAGAATGTTCAAAGGAAAGAAAGTCATCATAGTCGGCGAGCGCGACGGCGTGCCAGGGCCGGCCATCGCAAACTGCGTATTGGCTGCGGGCGGCGAGATTGCGTTTATGACAACCGAGTGCTTCGTCTGAACGGCAGCAGGCACAATGGACATGGAGAGTCAGGCGCAGATCAAGAAACTCGCCGAGGAGCTCGGAAAAGAGAACCTGATCGTCGTGCTCGGCGCGAGCGATATCGAGAGCGCCGAGATCGCCGCGGAGACGCTCACCGTCGGCGATCCGAGCTTTGCAGGTCCATTGGCAGGAGTCTCGTTGGGACTCCCCATATACCATATTCTCGAGCCGGAAGTAAGAGCAGCCGTGCCGGAGGAGATTTACGAAGAGTCGGCGGGAATTGTAGCCATGATCGTCGATACCGGAGAAGTAGCGAAGAAATTCAAGGCCGTTCGAGAGAGCGTCGCTAAAGCCAACAACTGAAGCGGCTTAATGGAGGTCTTGTGAGACTTCAGCTCGATTTTCTGATAATCCGGGACGTGCGTTTTGCGGCCAAGACGGTTGTTCGCAGTGGAGTACTACACGTGGATAAAAGGGCGCTTCAAGCCCTTTTGCTTGAAGATCGACGACTTGCCTCCGCCGATGTGGAGCTTGCCCTCCCCGGGGAAGATTGCCGCATCACGGGCGTCCTGGACGTCGTCGAGCCGAGGGCCAAGGAAGGCGACGAGGGTGCCGATTTCCCCGGCGCAGTGGGCAGACAGGTGACTGCCGGTACAGGGAAGACGCTCGTCCTGAAAGGCGCCGCGGTGGTCGTCGCCGACTGTAGAGAGAGCGCTGAATGGGGGAGGAGCGCGGACCCAAACGGCGACATTATTGACATGTCAGGCCCTGCGGCAGAAGCGGGCCTCTTCGGGAAAACCCGTAACATTGTGTTGCTGACGACCCCGGCGGAAGGCGTGGACGGGCAAGACTATCTCGTCGCCTGCAAGGTCGCCGGGTTGAAAGCAGCGGCTTATCTCGCAAGGGCAGGGTTCGGCGTCGCGCCCGACGAAAGGGAGTTGCTGGAGCTGCCCCCATTCGCGGCGAGAGACGAGGCTACTGCCCATCTCCCTCGGGTTGTCTACATCTCTCAGATCCTCACGCTCCAATTCGCCCCGGTGTCCGGGGAACCCGTGCTCTACGGCAGGAACGTAGCCGAAATGGTCCCAACGCTGCTTCACCCCAACGAGGTGATCGACGGCGCCCTGACCTCTCCCTATCCAGCCCTCAATCTTTCCACATTCCAGATCCAGAATCATCCGATCATCAGGGAGCTGTATGCGCGCCATGGGAAAGACCTCTGTTTTGCGGGCGTGATCGCTTCGACGGCGCCCAACAATATGGCCGACATAGAAAGGATTTCCAATATGGCGGCAAACCTGGCGAAATATGTCGTGGGCGCGGACGGCGCCTTGCTGACAAAAACCGGGGGGGGAGCGCCCGAACTTACCCTGGCAAGGACGGCCCAACGCTGCGAGCAGCTCGGCATAAAGACAGCGATTGCCGTCGTTCACATGGCGGTGGACGTATACGGCGCCGCGACCCTCTTCAATATGCCGGAGGTCGACGCCGTCGTCAGCCTCGGCGTCCCGACAACTCCCTTGACCCTTTCGGCGGTAAAAAGAGTGGTGGGCAGAAAGCGCGCTGCGCCGGGTGCGCCGCCCATCGACGGCGAGATAGTGAGGATAGAAACATACATAAAAGGCGCCCAGTGCCAACTGGGGAGCCTGCGGCTCAGAGCGGTCAGATATTGAGAAGGGAGGCGTCGAAATGACAAGAGTGGTCCTCTACCTCAACCAGTTTTTTGGCGGCGTCGGAGGGGAAGAGAAAGCCGATCTGCCTCCCAGCCTTACCGAAGAGATCGTCGGTCCCGCCAGAGCTTACCAGGCCTCTTTGGGCGATCGGGGTCGGGTGGTGGCTACGGTCATGTGCGGAGACAACTACTTCGCGGAAAATATAGAAACTGCAAGCCGGGAAATGAAGGAGCTCATAGCGCCCCTTCAGCCCGATCTTCTTTTTGCGGGTCCCGCATTCAATGCGGGCCGCTACGGCATCGCGTGCGGCGCCGTGTGCAAAATGGCCCAAACGGAGCTTATGATCCCGGCAGTAACCGGGATGTACCGGGAAAACCCGGGACTCGACCTGTACAGAAGGGAAGTGTACATCGTTGAAACCGGGGATACCGCACGGACCATGGCCGCCGTAGTGGCGAAGATGACGGGCCTTGCTTTGAAGCTCCTTTCGCGCGAAAAGATCGGCAAACCGGCTGACGAGGGCTACTTTTCGAGGGGCTTGCTGGTAAACGAGTCTTCGGGCAGGACAGGGGCGGAGCGCACCGTCGACATGCTTTTGCGCAAACTGAGGGGCGACTCTTACGAGTCGGAGGTTCCTCGCCCGGCGTATGACCGCGTGACCCCTGCACATGGGGTAAAGGACCTCTCTTCTGCGCGGATCGCCCTCGTCACCGACGGTGGACTGGTACCGAGAGGGAACCCGGACAGGATCGAGGCGGCCACGGCTACCCGCTATGGCAGATACAACATTGCGGGGACGGAGGCGCTTGATCCCGCTCTCTACGAAGTCAACCACGGCGGCTACGATTCCGTGCTCGTGAGACAGGACCCGAACCGTCTCGTTCCCGTCGATATCATGCGAGAGATGGAACGGGACGGGTTAATCGGGGCTTTGCACGATTGGTTTTACAGCACCACCGGTCTGACGTGCATCGTAGAGGTCATGAAGGAGTTGGGCAAGAAGATCGCCGAAAGCCTCAAGACTGAAGGCGTCTCCGGGGTTATCCTCACATCGACCTGAGGAACGAGCACGCGTTGCGGTGCAACGCTCGCAAAGGAAATAGAGAGGGCCGGGATACCTGCGGCTCATTTCTCGGCCGTCGCCCTCGTGGCCGAAATGGTTGGGTCCAACAGGATCCTGCCTGCTCAAAAAATCGTCAGTCCTCTGGGCAATTCGGCCCTTTCCCCGGAAGACGAAAAAACCTTGCGTCGGTCTCTTGTGAAGAAAGCGCTCGCCGCTCTCCAAACTCAGGTGGAGGAACAGAAAGTCTTTTGATGAAGAATCATATTTCAAAATGGACAGATAGTTCTTCTCCTGGAGGTCAAACCATGGCAAAGGTGTCGATTGTCTGTTTCAGCCATACCGGCACGACGGAGATGATGGCCAGGTGCGCTGAAGGGGTGCGGATGGCAGGCCGTGAGGCGGACGTCAAGGAGAGCACAGAGATCGAGATCGAGACGACAGCCCCGATGTTGAGCTCTTGGTGAGGAAACTGGCATGAGCGCCACGAGCCATTCCTACGAAGCGGTGATTATAGGCGGCGGGCCGGCGGGCCTGACGGCAGGCATTTATCTCCTCAGGGCCGGCGTCGGCGCCGTGTTGCTTGAGAAGCAGGTCGTGGGCGGCGCGGCGCTCAGTACGGAGCATATAGAAAATTATCCTGGATTCCCCGAAGGCATCGCGGGCCGGGACCTGATGGGTAGGATGGCCGAGCAGGCCCGCAAGGCGGGGCTGGCAGTAAAAGAGTTTTCTCAGGCTGCGGATTTGCGCCTGTCGGACGGCTTTTTCGAGACCTGCGTCGATGGTGAGACGTACCGGTCTTCGGGAGTCGTAGCCGCAATGGGGACCGTGGCCGCCAAGCTCGGAATACCCGGCGAAGACGAGTTCGTAGGGAGGGGCGTCTCTTACTGCGCCACGTGCGACGCCATGTTCTTTCGCGACCTTGAAGTTGCAGTAATAGGCGGCGGAGACGCAGCCATCGGGGAGGCCTTGACGCTCGCCAACGTCGTGGGCAAGGTCTACGTGATACATCGACGCGGCGAGCTTAGGGCACAGCGGGTGCTCCAGGACGCGGCTTTCCGCAACAGGAAGATCGAGTTTGTGCTCAATAAGGCGCCCCTCCGCGTAAACGGCGCAGAATTGGTAGAGTCTGTGACGCTCTGGGACACAAGGACGGCCGAGGAATCGGAGCTTAGGGTGGCCTGCGTCTTTTTTTACGTTGGGTCGCGGCCCGATACGGCCTTCCTGGGCGACCTCGTCGACAGGGACGAGGTCGGCTTCATTGTAACCGACGAAGGCCTCGCAACAAAGACGAAAGGGATCTTTGCGGCTGGAGACGCGCGCAAGAAGACTCTGCGGCAGATCTCGACGGCGGTGGGAGACGGCGCATTAGCCGCAGTGAGCCTGGAAAAATGCCTGCTGGAGCGGAGATAATGGCGGGCGTCGTAAGGACCTCATGGCTTATTCTCCCTTTTTCAACCGCTGACCGAGTTCCTTTTGCCGACGCCTGTTTCCCGCGCTAGACCGATGTATTCCGCCTGAACGCGTTCATTTTTTGCCAGGTCGGCCGGCTTTCCTTCGTAAACTATTTCACCCCTATGCATCACATAAACAAAGTCGCTTACTTTCAAAGCCAAAGGCAGATTCTGCTCCACCAGCAATATCGAGAGGCCGTTGCTCTTCAGCGTTGAGACTATAAGACCCACTTCCCGCACAAGAAGGGGGGCCAGACCTTCGGAGGGTTCGTCCATCAGGATGAATTCGGGATTAGTCAAGAGCGCCCGGGCGATGGCCAGCATCTGCTGCTCGCCGCCGCTGAGCTGGTCGCCAGGGTTATAAGCGCGTCTTTTCAGAACAGGGAAAAGCTCCTGCACTTTCGGGATCGTCCACCCGTTCCCTCTGACGGCCAGCCTCAGATTTTCTTCCACGCTGAGGGAGGGGAAAATGCGCCTTCCCTGGGGCACCAGCCCAATGCCCATGTGAGCGATTTTGTATGCGCTCAATCCCTGGATTTCTTTATTCTTAAACAGTACTTTCCCTGCACGAGGCGCCGTGAAGCCGATAATCGAACGGACGGCTGTGGTCTTGCCCATGCCGTTGCGGCCCAGTAAAGCCACCACAGACGCTTTTTCGACCTTCAGAGAAACGCCGTGCAGAATATGGCTTTCGCCGTAATAGGTATGGACGTCTTTCAACTCAAGCACCGGCTTCCTCGTCGATTCCCAGATAAATTTCCCTAACTTTAGGGTTGGCCTGAATTTCTTCAGGGGCGCCGCACGCCAGGATGCGTCCATAGTACAGCACCAGTACCTGCGTCGCCAGCTTAAAAACAAGGTCGGTATCGTGGGCAGTCAGCAACACGGAAGTATCGCCCACAAGGTTTTGTATGAGGCTGATGAGGTTGTCCGACTCGGCGCGCGTCAGGCCGGCGTTCGGCTCGTCCAGGAGAAGGAGCTTCGGCTTGCAGGCCAGCGCCAGGATAATTTCCACCTGCCGCTGCTGTCCGTGACCGAGAAACGCCACAGGCTCATCTCTGAACTGCCAGAGGTCGACGTCTTCCAGCAGCTCCCGGGCGCGGTCGACATTGCTTTTATAGTTGGCCATCGGACGGAGCATCTGGCGCCAACTGGCATGGGCGGCATGTACAGCCAGCATCACATTATCCAGCAGGCTCATTTTCATGAACAAGCGGCTTATTTGGAACGAGCGGGCCATGCCGTATTTTGCACGGTCAAAAGCGGCCTTGCGAGTGATATCGTGTCCGGAAAGCACAATCTGCCCCGATCTTGCGGGAATAATTCCGCTCAGCACATTGAACAGCGTTGTCTTGCCCGCACCATTGGGACCGATAAGCGCCATTTTCTCGCCTACGGCCAAGTCGAATGTGATCCCCTCCAGAATACTCAGTCCTCCGTAGCTTTGCCTTAAATCCTTAACTTCCAGTATGTTCACGCTTTGATCAACCTCTTGTATGCCTCGCTCAGCCGCGGGAAAACTCCCGCGCGGGCGAGGAAAACCGCCGCTACGAAGCAAGCTCCCAGGAAAATAGGCCACCTTTCAGGGACGAAGATGCTGACGTAATACTGGATCAGGAAGACAATGGCGCTGCCCAAAATAGCCCCCCCACAGCGTCCCGGTTCCCCCGATGATTATTATTATCATTATGAGTCCGGAGGCGTCCATGCCAACGTTGGGCGGCGCGATCAGGCCGTTGTAATAGACATAAAGCAGACCCCCCACGCCGGCAAAAAGGCCGCTTATGATAAATGCTATGAGTTTATACAGCCACGTATCATAGCCGAGGGCCTGCATGCGGGTCTCGTCCTCGCGAATGCCCTGAAGGGCGAATCCGAACGGCGATTTCAGAATAAAGTAGATAAGGAAAGCGCATAAAGTAACAAAAGAAAGGATAAGATAGTAGAAATTCGAGCCGTTGACTTCAAAGAAACCCAGATCAGGATAAGGGATCCCGCCAAGACCGTCGAACCCACCGGTAAGAGACCGCCACTTGAAAGCAATGCTGTATACGAGCTGTCCCAGGGCAAACGTAATGAGCAGAAAATAGATTCCCGAGGTCCTGAGTGAAATGGCGCCGATCAGAGCGCTCATAACGCCTGCCGCAACAAGGCTCGCCGGCGCTACGATCCAGAAGCTGGAGACGCCTGCTTTCTCGATCAGTATCGCCGCCGCATAAGAGCCGACGCCCGCGAGGGCGGCGTGTCCGAACGACCACATCCCGGTGTACCCGAAAACAATATCAAGGCTCATTCCTACGAGCGCAAAAATGAGTATCTTGGTAAGTAGACCTATCACGGCCGTTCCCAGAAACTGCGGCGCGCTCAATAGGACCGCCAGCACTACGGCGGCCGGAAGCAAACGTAACAACTTCTTGTTCACGGGTTAACGTCCCTTAGGAATTCTTGAAACCAATCCCGACGGCCGGAAAACCAGGATCAAAACCATCAGGATGTACATAACGTACATGCCTATCGCCGGCACGTACGTATTGGCGAAAATAGTGGCGATGCCGATGACCATCGCACCGGCAAACGTGCCCTGTATCGATCCCACCCCGCCCACAATGCAGACGCCAATGGACAAAAAGAACATGTCGGAGCCGGTGTCGAGATTTATGCCGCCAAGGAGCGGGGGCCCAAGCACGCCGGCGCATCCGGCGAGAAAAGCGCCTACCGCGAACGTGCCTACCTTGTAAGGCATAAGGTTTATGCCGAGACCGCCGGTCATTTCCGCGTCATTCATCCCGGCGCGGACTACAATGCCTATCTTTGTTTGGTCCTGGAGCCACCGCAATATGACGAACGACGCGGCGCCGACCAAAATCAGAAATAAGCGGTAAACGTGAAAATCAAACGTGCCTATCCGGACCGTGCCGTCGAGAAAACGGGGCACGAAGCCTAATATAGGCCAGGCGCCATAAATCCACTGGTGAACGTTGGTGACTATGTAGACTAGGCCGAAGGTAACAAGAATCTGCTGAATCTCCTTGTTGTACAGCCACTGGATCAGTCCCCTTTCCATTATGAGGCCCAGCATTAAAGCCAGGCCGCCGCCGGCCAGCATGCCAACAAGCATGCTGCTCGTCCCTTTGGCGATGACGATGCCGGTATAAGCGCCGGTCATGAACAGGGCGCCGTGGGCAATGTTGACTATTCCCATCAGACCCATTATAAGAGAAAGTCCGAGAGCTACGAGGAAGAGAACGACTCCGTAAGATATTCCGGCCAAGCACGTAACAATGAAATCAGCCATCGTTCCTCTTGACGAAATCCAATTCTCGGTCAGCGTCTTCGGCAGGGCTTAAGATTGGGCCTTGCCGGAGACGCTGTCGCTTTAACAGCGACCTATTTGACGGTTCTTGTTACGAGCTTATCTCCTACCTTATCAGCGCTGACGACGCTGGTCTTGATATACACGGGGACATCATCTGCGCCGATTCTGACCAGGTGAATGGGCAAAATGGCGTCGTGCTGAGGCGTCCATTCGATATGGCCGCAAACGGTGTCAATCGGCATGCTTAACGCTTTTGCAAGTTTGGCGGGGGTCGTACCGCCGTTGGTCCTTTTCAAAGCCTCGTAGGTAATTTGCACAGTGCGGAACATCATCCCGGCAAAGGGCCCCGGAGGCGTGTTGTACCTGGCCTTGTAAGCCGCGACGAACTCTTTGTTACGAGGAGTATTCAGCGAGTCCAAGTACATGGTGGTGGTCACGACGCCGGCGATGGAATCCCCAAGTTGCGGGGCGGCGATGGGCGAAAGAATGACGCCGCCGTTTTCGACCTGTACAACCGGCATCTTGTTGCCGGCCTTCTTAAGCTGCGGAAAGGCTGAGAAACCAGTCACGTCGCCTATCCACGTAGCGAGCATATCGGCCTTTTTCATATTGACTATGAAGGGCGTGAAATCCTTGGTTCCGGTCGGGTACCACTGTTCCTGAAGAATCTGGCCGCCGGCTTTCTTAAAGGCTGCCTCGAAGCCCAACTGGCAGAATTCCTGGCCCGCCGAACGGTCTTCGGCAATAACCACCGCGGTCTTGTAGCCTTGATCCCATGCATATACGCCGGAAGGATAGCTCGCCTGGGCCATGGTGGCGGCAGCCCAGACCCACTTGTTGTGTTTGAGAATAGTCTCATCGTTTTCGTTGGCTATGCCGACGTCCGGGATTCCCGCTCTATCCAGATAGCCAGCGAGCCCGAGGCGGTGTCCGGCGTGGACGGGACCCCACAGGACCGCGACTTTATCCGTTTCGACCAGCTTCCTGGCCTTGTCGAGCGTTCCGGTCGGGTCGCTGGCGGTATCTTCGACGATTACCTGGACATCCTTGCCGGCGATGGTTTTGCCCAGGACGTCAACCGCGACTTGCACGGCCTTTTGGCATTCATCGCCGAGGGGGGCCAGAAGGCCGGTCATCTCGAACAATGCGCCGATTTTGATGACCTCGGCGGACGCCTGAGCATGCGCGAGCGCAAACAACAGGAACAGCCCCAAGAGGCAACTGAACAAGAACCTCGTCCTTATCCTCATCCTTCCCCCTCCCCTTTCTTTCGTTGGCGGGTCAAGCGGGCATCGTCTTCTACCTGCATGTAAGTAAGACCCGCGCCGTGAAAAGTCTCACACCACCAAGCCCTTTGGAATAAGTAGCCTTGGACCAATTCCTCCTTTTGTTCTTTACGAGTCCGGTAGTAGCTTATTTTTGCAATTTATTATGTGCTTCTGTCGTTCGAGTGGAGTCTTTAGTAAGGTTTTTACAACAGCTTCAAATTGCTCTTTCGACACTCCCCGTGGCTCAATGTCTGGAATTTCTTCCCTCTTTTTATTGCGAAAAGCGCCTCTTCCGACCATTAGAGCTATGTTAATATAGAAAATAGCCTAGTGTCAAATAAAAAGTGCATATTTGGCAAAAAAGTGCATGTCGTGGTTTTTTTCCCAACTGCATGCTTGATATCAGCGGTCAATGAATGTATGGGAATAAATGCGTTCGCATGACAGATGGCTTGCCGCAGCCTCCGCACGCGACAATGACGTCCACGCCTCGCGAGAACGAAGCGACCCGCGGAACAATTAGGGTGAAAACAGCGCGATAGAGGCAAGTGCGCCCGACGCCGCTGACCTTCTTGCCTTACCCCAGTCTGTTGAAGGCCACGGCTTTTATGGCGGCGTAGACTTCGTTTCCTTTTTCGATTGACAGGTCGTGGACGGCGCGGCTGGTGACCTGGGCTACGAGTCGCTGGCCGCCGCACTCCAACTCCACGCCCATCCTGCTGCCCGTTTCAAAAACGTCGACGACGGTGCACTTGAGCAGGTTACGGGCGCTCACCGCCTCGGGGTGGCGCTTGAAGAGGATGATGTCCGTTGATGAAAGCTCGAACAACGTCTCTGGCTCGTCAACGCCCGCGGAGATGAACAATTCCTGTTTTCCCCATCGGTAGGCGTAGTAGCCGTCCACCTGACGGGGTTCTGTCAGCTTGAGCAGGTTCGTGTATTGCCCCCAGGCCTCGCCCATGCGAGCGCGTGCGAGGTCCTCGGCGGTGGTGCGCTCGACAATGCGTCCTTCAACAAGGTTCAACAACTGATCCGTCAGGATTCTCATTTCGAGCAACGAATGGGAAATGAAAAGATACGGAATGCGGAATACCTGACAGGTATTCTTCAGAAACGGGATGATCTGGAACTTGAGCGCGTCGTCGACAGCGGACAGCGGCTCGTCCATGATGAGCAAACGAGGGTTCGAGAGGACTGCCCGGCCGATAGCAACGCGTTGTTTTTCCCCGCCGGAGAGATTCTTGATTCCCCTATCGAGAAGATTATCGATCTTGAGCACTTTCGTGACGCTGTCGAGCGTGATGTTTCGGTTATGGGCGGAGCAGCGTTTGTACCCGTAAAGCAGGTTGCCTCGCACGCTCAAATGCGGAAACAGGTGGGGACGCTGGAAGACGACGCTGATGCGACGGTGCTCCGGCCGGACGTCGAGGCCGGCTCGGCTGTCGAAGAGGGTTTCTCCGTCGAGGAGAACGAAACCGTGGTCCGGTCGGTGCAGCCCCGCGATGAGGCTGACGAGAGTCGATTTGCCGCTCCCCGACGGGCCGAATATGCCAATCCGTTCTCCTTCGATGGTAAACTCGGCGTCGAGGGAAAATGAGCTATACTCTTTTTTGACCGCAACCCGCAGTTCCATGTCAATCCGTTCTTGCCATGCGGGAGCTCAACCATTCGTGGAAGAGCAGGACTACAACGGAAATGGCCACGGAGACGAGGCAGAGGGCGAGAGCCATGACGTCTCCTTTGGGAGAGCTGACGTATTCGTAGATGGCGAGGGGAATGGTTTGCGTCACGCCGGGAATGTTGCCGGCCACGATAATGGTGGCCCCGAACTCGCCCAACCCCCGGGCAAACATCAGGATGGCGCCCGCGATAATGCCGCGTATCGAAAGCGGCAGCACTATGGTGAATATGGAATCGAAAAACCCGGCCCCCAGGGTGCGGGAAGCCTGGACGAGACGCTCGTCTACCGTCTCCATGCCCGTCCGCATCGACCTGACCATGAGGGGGAAGCCGACGACGGCGGTGGCAATGACCGCTGCCCTCCAGGTAAAGAGCAGATGAATGCCGAGGGGCTCGAGCGCGAACCTGCCGATCCATCCGTTTCTGCCGAGAAGGACCAGAAGAAGGTAGCCGACCACCACGGGCGGCAAGGTGAGGGGCAGGTTGACGAACACATCGAGCAGGACGCGCCCGTGGAATTTCCGAAAGGTCATGAGATAAGCCGCCGCGAAGCCGAAAGGCAACGACAGCAACGTCGCGGTGACGGCGACTTTGAGGGACAGCAGGATCGCCGAATAGTCGGCTGAGGTAAAACCGGGCACGATGAACTATTTCTCGCTAAAACCGTATTTCAAAAGTGTTTGCTTTGCCTCGGGCGACTGGAGAAACTTGAAGAAGGCCACGGCATCGTTGTTCTTGTCGCCCGTGTTCGTCAATGCCATGGGATAGACCACTCTAGGGTACAGCTTTTGCGGCACGGCAAAAAGAATTTGAACGTTCTTGGCCTCCAGCGCATCGGTCTTGTAAACAAAGGCGCCCTTTACCTCGCCCCGGTCGGCGTAGGTCAGACAGGCGCGCACGTCGCTGGCCATAACCAACTTATTCTCCAACTGCTTGTCCAGTCGTGCGTTCTTGAGGGCCTGCATGGCGTAATCACCAGCGGGGACGCTGGCAGGCGAGCCGATGGCGATTCTCTCAAGCTTCGCCACATCCTGAAGATTGTGGACGTCGAGCCCCGGCTTGCCGACGAAGACAAGCTCGTTGAAGGCGAAGGAGACAATGCTCTTGTCGTCGAGCAGCTTCTTCTGTTTCAGGTAATCCATCCATTCGGCATTGGCCGAGAGAAAAATATCGGCCGGCGCTCCGTTCCCGATCTGCTTGGCCAAGGCGCCGGAGGCGCCGAAATTGGGATGGAACGTCGCGGCCGGGTCTTTCTTCACAAAAGCGGCAGTCAATTCGTTGAGCGCATCTTTGAGACTTACGGCGGCAGACAGGTTCACTTCCTCAGCAAAAGCGGAAGCGGTGAAGAAAAGAGCCAGACAGAAAAGCAAGACAAACGATTTGATGCTCATTAAGAATTCCCCTTTTGGACGAAGTTTTCTTCTTTCTTAAACGATATATACCACTTACGATAACGACATGTCAAACGATTTCGCCCGGATCAACGGCGGGGTCGACGTTAGAAACCGGCATTTCCCAAAGCGATGCAAAGCCTCCTTTGAGGCTTGACACAAAGATGCACGCAGACTACTCTGTGAAAAGGAAGCGAAGCATGCTTCAGCCAAAAAAGGAGGGCGTCATGGAAGACCTGCACGAGAGTTTTACCGCTTTTAAGAAGGACTTCGGGGACATCTATCAGGAACATGAGGCGCTCGGCAAAACCATCCACGAAAAGAGCGGTCCGTTGCCGGCAAAAGTCCGCTGGCTTATCAAGACAGCGGTTTCCGGCGCGAGCGGTCATCACATCGCCCTGGAAACCCATATCGCAAAGGCAAGGGAAGCGGGCGCGACCGAAGCGGAAATTCAGCATGCGCTGCTCCTGCTGATTCAGACAACGGGATTCCCGACCTTTATGGAGGCCTACACGACCTACAAGAACATGAAGTGAAGGAATCCCTTGACACCGGCGGCCGCATCCTTTACAATTGCCAAATGTCAACGGATTCACTCAAGATAGCTTACAAGGTGTGGCTGGAGTGCGATGGGAAAGCTTTTGGCGAGGGGCCGGACCGTCTCCTGCAGAGGATCGAAGCGACGGGGTCGCTCCACCGGGCCGCTGCTGAGATGAAAATGTCCTACCGGAAAGCGTGGCTTATGCTCCAAAGCGTGGAGCGCCGGCTGGGCTTTCCTCTCCTCGATCGGAGAGTGGGCGGCGTTTCAGGCGGAGGCTCCAAACTTACGCCGGGGGCGCGCGACTTCATGAAGCGCTACGAAGCCTTCAGGCGAGAAGTCGAAGGGTCGCTCGAGGAAATCTACCGCAAACACTTCGGGTAGGCATGTAGCCGGAGATTCCTGTCTTACTGCGCAGGCGCTGCCGAGGGCCATGAAACGGTAATGATCTCGTAGGTCCGTTCTCCGCCGGGGGCCGAGAAGGTCACTTCGTCGCCGATTTTCTTGCCCAGGAGCGCCCGGCCGAGGGGAGAGCTCATCGATATCTTCCCCTTTTTCATGTCCGATTCGTAAGGTCCGACAAGAGTGTAGGCGACCTCTTCGTCGGTATCGAGGTTCTTGAGAAAAACGCGTCCACCGAAATCAACGACGCCGTTCGCGTTTTTCTTCACGTCAACGATCTCGCACTGCTTGAGCATTTCTTCTATCTCGCCGACCTTCTTCTGAAGGAACTGATATTCTTCCTTGGCGGCTTCATACTCGGCGTTTTCCGATAGATCGCCATGCTCGCGGGCTTCTTCTATTGCCGTAAGTATCTTGGGCCGTTTCGTATTCAGCAAAAATTCGAGATCTTTCTTTAAATTGTCGTAACCTTCACGCGTTATCGGATACTTCATCATTTCTCCAAGTCGGGTATGAATTTGCCCCTGAAACACAATTTTTTAATATATTTCGACGAAAGTTTCAATACCTTTCGCTGATTCCGGCTGATTCCGCCGCACTGTCACGACTGCCGGTCCTTGTAATCCCGGTAGCCGAAGGATTTCACCGTCTCTATCCGTCCCCCCTCCCTGATCACGGCAATATCGGGGAGATTTATGCCGTTGAAGGTCGTGTTCTTCACGATGCTGTAGAGAGCCATGTCGGAAAAAACAAGCTTGTCTCCCCGCTTCAGGCGTCTGTCGAAGGAATAATCGCCCATGATGTCCCCCGCCAGGCAGCTCGGGCCGGCGATCCTATAGGTATAGCTCTTCTCGTGGGGCGCACCCGACAGGAAGATGTTCGGCCTATAGGGCATGAGCAGTACATCGGGCATGTGGTCTTCCGCCGATGCGTCCAGAATGGCGATCTCCATGCCGTTGGTGACGATGTCGAGGACGGTCGAGATCAGGACGCCCGCATTCAGGACGTTCGATTCGCCGGGCTCCAGATAGACCTGCACGTCGTACTTCTTCTGGAAATCGCGAATGATTCTGACGAGGCGCTCCACGTCGTAATCGTCCCGGGCAATATGATGGCCGCCTCCGAAATTGACCCATTTGAACTCC
Source organism: uncultured delta proteobacterium (assembly GCA_963816715.1). Lineage (GTDB taxonomy): Bacteria > Desulfobacterota > Syntrophorhabdia > Syntrophorhabdales > WCHB1-27 > BOG-1155. The sequence continues at coordinate 214,181 of CAWFMJ010000026.1, read as the reverse complement.
CCGAGGTATCGACCATACAACTTTTCCAGGGAATTCAAAACCCTTTCAAGGACGTCGGAATTCTGCTCGCACAGGGCGTGAAAATGAAGGCCGTCGACCAACTGTTTCCATTTCCCAAACTCATCGTCGAACTCCCTGTGGGTTATGCCGAGCCTCGAATAGGACGCGCAGGGGTTGTACATTTCCGGCGTAACTTCCGCGTGGCCCGGATTGACCCTCAGACCTGTCTGCCGACCGCTCCTTCTTGTCCGTTCGCCGTACTTTTCCAATTGATAAAAGGAATTGAAGATAACCACGTCGGAGTAGTCGAGTATGCCGGTAAATTCATCTTCCTTGTAGGCCGCGGCAAAGGCGTGCACTTCTTTCCCGAATTCGTCGCGTCCCAGCCTCGCTTCGTGCAGACCGCTGGCGCAGACCCCGTCGAGGCAGCGGGCCATGGTCGGGAACGTCGCGAACGAAGCATAGGCTTTCAGCGCATGCAGCACCTTGCAGCCCGTCCGATCTTTCACCAACCGCGCTACCCGGACGTTCTCTTCGATGAGGCTTTCATCGATCAGATAGACCGGGGTCTTGACCGGACCGGCGGCAATCTCGAGAAACCGCTCGTTGGCGGTTTCGAACCGTTTCTTTTTCGCTGCGACGATGAGGTCCGTCAAAGCCTTGAGGCCGCCGGCATCGAGGGTTTCAAGCACCGCTTTTCTCGCGCCTTCAGGCAAGGCCTGGAAAGCGTTCGCTGCGGACGGCTCCCTCGCCGTTATTGCGCGAATCATGCGCTCGGTTTCATCTCTGTTCATCGGGCTAATCGTTGAGGCGCCTTTTTTAGGGAAGAGGCTCGTGACCGACCACCTGCCAGGGGAGTCCATAGCGATTGAGCGCTTCCATGAACCGGTCGGGATCGAGCTGCTCGATGTTGTAGACCCCCGTCCCCTGCCAGAGGCCGGTGAGCAGCATCATCGCGCCGATCATCGCGGGAACGCCCGTCGTATAGGCAATTGCCTGGGTTCCCGTCTCCCTGAATGCCTCTTGGTGGTCGCAGACATTATAGATGTACCGGGTAACCGTTTTTCCCTCTTTCTTTCCGGTCATGACATTGCCGATGACGGTTTTTCCCGTATAGGTCGATCCGAGCGATGCCGGCTCGGGAAGCAGGCTTTTCAGAAACTTCACGGGAACGACCTTGCACCCTTCGTAGTCCACCTCGTCGATCCTCGTCATGCCGACCTCCTTGAGCACCTTGAGGTGGTTCAGGTAGTTGTCGGAGAAAGTCATCCAGAATCTCGCCCTTTTCATTCCTTTTATATGCCGCACGAGAGATTCAAGCTCTTCGTGATAGAGGAGATAGCTCTCCCTGGGACCGGCAACCGGATAATCAAAGGTGAAATGGATGCTTCCATCCTCGATAATGGCCGGCGTCTCCGCCCACGTTCCCTCCGTCCAGTGGCGCACTGTTTGCGTGACTTCCCGGATGTTGATCTCCGGATTGAAGTTTGTCGCAAAAGGATGTCCGTGAGACCCCGCGTTGCAGTCGAGTATGTCCAGATAATTGATCTCGTCAAAAAGATGTTTCTGGCTATAGGCGGTAAAGACATTCGTGACGCCGGGATCGAACCCCGAGCCGAGAACCGCCATGATCCCTTTTTCTTTGAATTTCCCCTCGTATGCCCATTGCCAACTGTACTCGAAATGGGCGGAGTCGGGGGGCTCGTAGTTGGCCGTATCGACATAGTCTACCCCTGTCTCGATGCACGCATCCATGATGTGGAGGTCCTGATAGGGGAGGGCGAGGTTGAGGACGACGTCGGGTCTGATATCCTCGATGAGTGCCGAGAGTTCCGGAACGTTGTCCGCATCGACCCGAGCCGTCCGAATTTCTCTGCCGTACCGCTCTTTCAATGCCTTCCCGATTGCCTCTGCTTTCGAAAGGGTCCTGCTGGCGACGGCAATCTCCTTGAAAACCTCCGGAACCTGCGCGCATTTGTGCGCCGCAACCGTCGCTACTCCGCCCGCGCCGATTATCAGGATGCTGCCGCGACGTTGTTTTTCCTTCATACTATCTCCTCCCTGTCACGACACATAGGCCGACGCGCGGCTTTCGCATTCCGTCAGTGATATCCAGTTCCGCATGTTAAACTCAGTTTCAATTCCGCCCAACGCTTTAAGGGACCGGGCGCCTTAGCCGTGCAGAAGCATGATCATCTCCCTCGCGACCTTGGCAGCGGCGACGGAGGAGACAAAGGTCGCGTCGTAGTCGGGAGAGAGCTCAACTATGTCCGCCCCTACGAGGCGCCGCCCCTTCAGCACGGCAAAGTAGTCAATGATCTCCCGGAATGTCAGGCCCCCCGGCTCGGGAGTCGTGACCCCGGCAACTAAAGACGGGTCGAAGACGTCCATGTCGAAGCTGACGTATACCGGCATGTCGCCCTTCAACCGCGCAGCTAGTGCTGCCGGGGACTGGATGACAATTGCCTCTTCAAATTCCGTTCTCGTGCCGGACCGTATCCCTATTTGAAGGATCTCGGGGATCCCCAATTCCTTGACGCGTTTCATAACCGTCGCATGGGAGAGCTTCTGCCCCTCGTAGTCGTCCCTCAGATCGCAATGGGCGTCGAAATGGACGATGCGCAGGCCTTCGAAATACTGCTTTATCGCCTTTACGAGGGGATAGGAGACGAGGTGCTCGCCGCCCAGGGCCAAAAGTTTCTTGCCTTTTCCGGCTATCTCAGTCGCCGCGCTCTTTATGAGGCCGAGCGAGTATTCCAGGTCCCCATGACGAAGCTCCAGGTCCCCGGCATCATAGAAGGCCAGCTCTTCCAGATCCCTTTTCAGGTAGGGGCTGTAGGTTTCGAGGGTCCAGGAAGCCCTTCTGATGCTCTCCGGCGCAAACTTTGTCCCGCCCCGAAAAGAGGACGTTGCATCCAGCGGACAGCCGAACAGCGCAACGGCAGCGGGAGTTTCCTCCTCTGCCGATCCGATGTACCGGTGATGAAAGGCGCAATTCATGAAGAAAAACGAACTTTCGCAACAATCGCCGGCCGACGGCCCTGCGCTGCTAATCCCACAGCACTACGCCGGCAAAAACCGCGCCGATGGAACCGACCCTGTAACTGGCGGAGATGGACATTATGGTTTTTATCGGCCGCTTTCTCAGCTCCATGCCTTTTTCAACCATCTTCGAGACCTGCTCCACCACGACGCGCTCTTCCGCCCTCGCTGAATACTCCATGATCAGACCGGCCCGGCTTGCATCCTGCGGGATGCCGATTGCCACGGCCGCCGAGATTACGTCTCCGGGGACGTCGCTGCAAAGAGAGGCGTATGCCACGGGGACGAGAGCCCCCTGAGGCAGTGGAACCGGCGCAGGTTTTACCTCCACGCAACCGGGAGGAAGAATGCTGCTCATCTTCACCAGGTTCGTGTCGCCGACGCCCGACGCAAGCAGAGCGCCGTCAAATGCATTCAACAGAGAAAATCCTTCCGACGAACCGCTGACAAGAAAAAACTTCGTGGGGGTTTTTATGATCATTTCTCCACCTCCCGGACTTTTTTGTTATCAAACGGTCGTACCAACTCGCGCTCATGCAAAACTTTCACCCTAAGGGCCCTCCGTGAAATTTATTGCCTTTTCGGCATTAAAAATTAGGAGGCGAAGATACCCACAGGACTAATGCCCTCATCTTTCGCCTGTTCTCAAGATAGTGCTTTTTCGATGCCTTAAAGTAAAAGCACTCACCTTTTTTGACTCTGTACGCCTTGACGCCAAGCGTCACATCTATGGCGCCCTGGAGGACAAAGCCAAATTCCTCTCCCTCGTGCGGCTCTTCTTCTTCTGTCTTCTCACCGGCATTCAACTCAAGGAGCGCCGGGTCCATCTGTCTGTTCTGCGCAGCCGCGATCAGGATCTCAAAGCTTCTCACCTGCTCTTTTTCCAGCTCAACCCGGTCGTGTACGCCGAATACGATCTTCTCGTCAAACCCCTCATCAAAAAATGTGGAGGCCTTCTGGTCGAGAGCGTCCAAAATGCCGAGAAGGCTCTCGACGGAAAGGGACGTAAGGTTTCTCTCGACCTGGGAGATAAAGCCTTTCGTCAGCCCCGCCCTTGATGCTAACTCTTCCTGGGTGAGCGACTTCGCCTGACGTATCATGCGTATTCGTTCGCCGATGCTGGATCCCTCGATCCTGGTCATAAACAGTAAACACTCACAAAAAGTTTATTGTATTAAACTAAATCAATTTGAAAATCATGTCAAGGAGAATTTTATTTAACTTGAGGATACAGTATGCTAAACTCAGAAAAGTGGAGTAATTATGCTGGGAAATAACGCAATTATACGCTTTTTGGAGACGAAAGGCGTCACGCATATCTTCCATTTGCCCGGCGTTCACACCCTGCCTTTAAATCGCACCCTTGAGGCATCGAATATCAGGGTTTTTTTGGGGAGGCACGAGTCCGCCGCGGGTTTTGGGGCGGACGGTTTTTCGAGAGCCCGGGGAGAAGTTGCCGTACTTCTTGTCACGCCGGGGCCCGGTCTCGGCAACGTCGTCTCTTGTTGCATGGAAGCCTACGCCGCCGACGTGCCCTTGCTGATCCTCGCGATCGAGGTTGAGCGGGGACGAGTGGAAAGAGGCGTGCTCCACGGCGTCCGAACCCCGGAAACGCTTTTTGGCGGCATAGCCAAGGCTGTTTTTGTCGTCTCCGGGCAGGCCGACCTCCTTGACGTGCTGGAGTTGTCCTTTCGGACGGCGGCATCGGCCAGACGGGGTCCTGTTGTTGTTTTTATCCCCTATCGGACGCTGGAACAGGAGGCGCTTCCCCCCTCCGGACGGGTTGCGGCCGAGGAGGAGAAAGAATTTGACCCGACGCCCCTTGAAAAAGCGCTGCAAGGCGCCGAGCGACCCGTGGTCATAGGCGGGGCCGGCTTGATGGAAGAGGGGATAGGGGACCTTCTCGAAGGGGTATGCCGGGAGTCGGCGGTTCCCTTTCTGAACACTGCTGGAGGCAAGGGCGCCCTGAGGGAGGGTGAGGGGTACGCATTGGGCAGCGTCGCAGCAAAGGGCGTTGCGCGAGAAGTGCTCAAAACCGCAGACGTGACCATAGCCCTGGGAACGCGATTGCGGCACGTGGACACGAAAAGCCGGGGGGTGAAGCTGGGCCGCCTTGCACATGTGGACGTCGACAACCGGTGGTTGGGGCGCAATTACCGGACGGAATTTGCCGCGATAGGTCCATTGAAGAAAGCGGCAGAACACCTGGCCCGGCTCATGAAGGGGAGAAGGTCTTCATGGGACATGGAGCAGCTCCAAAAGGCGCAGGAGCGGGACGAAGCAGTGGTTGAAGCGTCAGAGTTCGGTTTTAGGCTCGTGCGGCGTCTGAGGGGTCTTATCCCCGAAGAGACGGTGACAGTGTGGGATCTCACGCTCGCGGCCTATTGGGCGGAACTCTATTTTCCCGCTTACTTCCCGCGCAGCTTTCTCTATCCCCGGGGGGTCTCGCCGATCTTTTACGGATTTCCGGCGAGCCTCGGGGCACAGCTCGCAAACCCCGCGAAACCCTGTCTCTGCGTGACGGGAGACGGCAGTTTCGCCGCTGTCGCCGGCGAGCTCGCGACCGCCGCAGCTTACCGCATTCCTGTGGTCGTCCTCGTCTACAACAACGGCGCCTACGGGGTACTCGAGGACTCGATGCGGAAGCGGTACGACTTGTCCGGAACCATGGGCCTCCAGAACCCCGACTTTGTGGCCCTTGCCCGGAGCTACGGCGTTAAGGCAAAAAGGGCCACGACTCTCGATGGCCTCGAAGGCATTTTTCGTCGCCACATCTCCTGGGATGAGCCTTATGTGGTCGAATTCCGCTATCCTCTGTTTCCTCCGCCGTGGGGGCCGCCGTAGGGGCAAACGCCGGTTTTCTGGCCCAGCGCTCACTCCACGAGCAAGGCTCATAGAGACTTAGGTCGCTTCGCTCCGGGCGCTCGGCCTTTTGGGCGGAATCGTGCGACCCACCGATTGGCCGCCTGGGTGCCCCGTGGCGCCCTGCTCCGGTCGTGACCTACGTCGTTTGCCGACCGCCCATGGCAAGCCTTGAGGGCAGTACCCAGCCTACCGTTCGCCTCCGGTCAACGATCCTCACAGGTCATCCAAATCTCACGATTCCGCCCAAAAGGCCGACCTATGCGATCCGGGATCGAGTTCAACCATGATCGATCCCGGAAGTGGGCCACGGGCATATAGACTTTGTGGGACTAACCGGCGCTAACACATTTCCCCTTCGATCGGGACCTTTCTCATGGCGCTAAGAAGACAATGCGTTTCCCTTTTCGGTGTTCGGGCGTATAGACATTGCCAACAGTGGAAGGAAAACTAAACCACCACCGGCTAAAGCCGGTGGGTTCAAAAGACCCAATGATTTGACGGCTTGAGTCGGCTAAAGCCGCCTCTCCTATGGAGCAATGTGGAAATCGCCATCTTTCTCTTGGAGGTCCTGAGTTTCAATGTATTCCATGATTACCTCGTCGGTGACGTTGCCTGATGAGGCGGCAAAGTATCCCCTGCCCCATATGTGGCGTCCCCAGAACTGCTTTGAGATTTCCTTGTATTCCGAAAGAAGCTTGTAGGATGTTTTGCCTTTGAGAGATTGCATGAGCTTCGAGACGGAGAGGTAGGGAGGCACGGACACGAAGAGATGGATATGATCCTTGGAAATGGACCCTTGATGATTTCCACGTCTTTGGCCTTGCATATCTCTCTCACAAGATCCCGGAGCCGTTCCGCCACCTGTCCATAGAGCGCCTTCTTGCGGTATTTGGTAATCCACACCAGGTGGTAGTTGAGGTGTTTGTCAATTCTTAGTTGAAACTTTTTCGACTCCCCTGCATTTTTCTTTCAGTCATGCAGCAGCCGAGGCTGCTTCTCCCTGCTCACGTTCAATGGTCTCGATTAAACCGGCGATCTGCTCATAGCCCTTGATCCTCCTGAAGCCTTTCTCACAGTAGTAAATGACCGATGCGAGCCATCTCTGCGACATGGCGCCTTTCCGGTAGCGTTTGATGTTGATCTCGCAGTCCCGGACCGTGGAGAACATGTTCTCAATGGGGTTCGTCGAACGGAGCGTCTTTCTAAGCTCCAGGCGAACATGCAGCCGGTGGACCGTGAGGATCTCCTCCAGAGCCTCCTTCAGAGAGTCCGCTGCGGACTCGTTGATCGCCCTCAGCCATTTCTCGAAATCGAGGAGCATCTCTTTGGCGTCCTCGTAGAGGTTCTGCTCCAGGGCGGCCGCGAAGCGCCGGTGCGCCTCTTTCCTGTATTTCTTGAGGAGATGACGCTGGATGTTGCGGTCCTTGTGGACAACGCAGCGCTGGTGAAGGAGCTTAGGGCCGAACCGTTCCTTTAGGGCCTTTATGACGCCCTTGCCGCCGTCCGTAATGAAAAGGATCTTTTTCGATAGAACAAGACCTCTTCTCTCCATGTCGGCGAGGAGTTCCTCGCAGATCTCATGGTTCTCCGTCGCCCCCTGCCAGAAGCCGAGGGCGTGCTTATGGCCCTTCCCGTCTATGCCGAGGGCGACCATGAAGGCGTCCTTGCCCCTATGAACAGTATCGATGAAGACCGCGAAGGCTGAAATATCGGAGAGGTCCCTTTCCTTGAACTCTTTGAGCTTTTCGGCTGTCGCCTCGATGAAATGCCGGGAGACGGAGGAAGAAGAGACGCCGAAGGCGGATGCGGCTTCGACGACGGTCTCGCCGTATCTTCTGCCTGATATGCCCCGGAGCGCCTTGCCGAGAAGCTCCTCCGAGAATGCGCCCCGCTGCTTCAAGGTTTTGTAAGCGGACAGGGCGACCTCTCCCTCCGGGCCTCTCAGGCGAGGATGATTGACACGAATCTTCTGATCCCCCAAGTAAATAGAGCCCTTCTGATAGGCCCACTTGTAGAGGCCGGGCTCGGCCGGCTTGCCTTCGGGGCCGGAGCGCTCCTCCCTCTCCACGTCCATGATCGTCTCCGCCAGCATGCGCCCGAGCTCCATAACGAGCGAATCCAATCCCTTCTTCCCTATCTGGAGGATGCGAACCATTCTGTTCTTGAGCTCCTCGTCGCCGTACGCCTGGGCGAAACCCTTCCTTGCCTTTTTCCTCTGTTTCGTGTCTACTTTCATTCGCGGCTCCCTTTCTCGTATGAGATATTGGCCCGTGGATTATCCCACGGTGGGAGCCGCCCCTTCAAGCTTTTCAGACTCTCGGGCTTTCAACTAAGAATAGGTTATCACCGTAGTTGAGGTCATACACCGAGTGAGAAGTTGTCCGGTAATTCTGCACCTTCTCATCTTACTAAAGTCTTCGCCTGAAGGCGAGGGGTTTTCTCCCCGTAGGGGACACTAAATTCGACGTTACGTATAGCACCTACGAGGCTTTGAATCGCCGCCCAACCAGATTAGTGACGATTGCCAGGCAGAAGCCTATGAACAGACGCCCGCTTTTCGCCTCAAGACTCTCTTGCCCCGCCCCACCTTCTCGCGCCTGGCCCTTATTACGGACAGACCGAAGCCCACCTGATTGCATTCATGGCCAATGCATGGTAGCATTTTCCCCATGGTTAAGGAAACCGATGAAAAGACTGTTTCTCTTGTTCCCGCGCATCCCGAGGAACACTTACAGATCACCCCCTTCGAGTCCAGCTTGCTCGCGTTTCTCCAGACCCACGATCTTCCCAGGGAAGGCATCTTTACGTCCATCGAAGAGCGCCGGATCATGCTTAAAAACTTGGGTGGCGTCGTTGCCCGTCTGTCGAAAGAAGATCGGCCTTCTGCTATCTATCTCTCTAAGTACGTCGCAGCCGGTGCGACCGGTTTGTTTGACGCCGCCCTCAATTACCTGTGGGATGAAACTATCTTACAGCTTCGCCAAAGGGTAGCACAATATGACCTCTCGTACTTTTACGACAATGCCGTCCCCAGCGAAGAAAGACGTAAACACCTCAACGATGCCAGCGATCTTGACAAGATTACAGACGATGAACTCATCCGGGGCGCTCATGCCATTGGTTTGCTTGGAGATATAGGCTTCAAGCACCTGGACTACATTCGCTTCATGAGAAACTGGGTTAGCGCGGCCCACCCTAATCAGAATGAAATAACCGGATTGCAGCTTATTTCGTGGCTAGAGACATGCGTGAAAGAGGTAATGACACTGCCTCTCTCCAATGCGACCGTCCAAATCCGTCAACTGCTAGCAAGCATAAAGACCCAGGCGATTACACCTCAGGGCGCCCGAGAAATAGGCGTCTTCTTCACTCAGCTAACCAGCGAACAGATCGACAGCATTGCCGCCGGCTTATTCGGCATTTTCGTCCGTCAAGATTCACCCACTGTGGCAAGGGACAATATCTTAAAGCTCTTCCCCCTCATCTGGCCACGAGTAAGCGAAACAACGAAACAAGGCTTCGGAGTTAAGTACGGCCGGTTTGCTGCCGCAAACGATCAGGAAAGCAAAGAACTCGCCCATCAAATTCTTACGCATGTAGGTGGCCTCCAGTATCTACCCGACGATATCAAGGCGGTCCAACTAGAAGACGTCCTTGATGACCTGATCAGAGTTCACAATGCCCGAGATAACTTCTATAATGAGCCTCCCCTTGCCCGCCAGCTAGAGGCGCTAGTAGGGCAGCAAGGCGGGGTTCCTAAGGTTATCTCAGAAAAATATGTCGAAACATTAGTATATTTATTTATGACAAATGGAAACGGGGTCGCCTGGAATGCCGAACCCTATTACCTGAGCATGATCGATCAGTTCGACCTAAGACAGACAGTTATAGCAGTACTTGCGTTTCGAAACAAAATGATCACAAGTAGGCTCCAATTTGACCTATGCCGCAGTAAGTACAAATATCTTCTTATGCGTCTTCGCCAGAAGGCTAGTCTTCCCGCGCTTGTCGAACTGATCGACTTTCTCTTACAACTTGCCGTACCCCCGGACAAGTGGAGCACAGATGCACGCGTGAAAACCAAACTATCCGCGCTTACACCGCTCATTACCCCTAAATAACTCTCTCTGTTTGTCTCATTCCCGAGGTTATCAATTTGATCAGGCCCGGCCTTTTCCTACTACAATGTTCTTATAGCCTTCTTTCTTCACCGTATTCCGCGAGTATCGCCTCCAGGTCTGTTCGCCTGAACTCATTCTTGTCGGATATCATGCCATCACCGATGGCACGATCTAAGTATTGCCGAGCCTCTTCGTAAAACGGAACATGTAAGCGACGGATGACTTCAACGAGTTCCGCGACGTTGACCCCGTTCTTTCTGCTAAGAAGGCTAAGCAGGTAGGATAGTCCGTCCGTGCCCATGAAATAGATCAAATGGTTGTCGCTCACCTCAGGAGTGTCAAGGTAGTAACAGTCACCTCCGGCGTGAACAATCCTGAACCCATGTGCCGGCTTTTTGTAGTCATCGAACCACTCGAGCCATCCATCCTCGACTTTCTCGATCAGTGCCCCACATTTGTCGCAGACAAACTCTCTTAACGGTTTTAGCCCCATACCCCCTCCGTCGCAAAGGCGCGTGTGCTTTTGGCTCTTGACTGAAGGCGAACAAAGGAACAGTCAGTAAGTAAATAGCCTCCCCCTACTGTTCCTCCAGCATCCTGGCTGGCCCCTATGAATCAAATATATCCTCTACAATCGGTATCTTCCTCTCCTTCCGGTCCACCTCTTTTTGTGCGTCCAAGAGAACTGATGAGGATATGTATTTCTAAGCACTCTTCTGATGCTCTCCTAAGCGCGTTTCACACAATCACTCGCTCTGGATCCAGGAGTCCGGAACAAGAAATTGGTCGTGACCTTTGCGCCAATTTCCGGCGAGATGCACGTGTGGTATTCCGTCCCATGTAATCGAGCCGGCATGTTCGGTGACAAGTATCTGAAATTGGCCTGCTACGGAAGTCATAAATTGAGACAATGCCTGAAAGATGCGGCGAACACCGTCAATGTCAGTTGAATTACCCATTTCTGCCCGCCCGTTAGGTGCCACTTCCATCGCAGGCCAAGCCTCGGGGAAGTAAACTTGGCTTGGTTGGTCGATGATAAGAAAGTTGGGGACCGGGTTATTGCTCAAAGCCATAAAATGTTCATGAAGAGCCAGCATGCCGGCTATGTGATAACCCACCCAGTTCTGCCCGCTGCCAACCTCCCACAAGAAGTCGGTACGTCCAGACAGCCGTTTGAACTGGAGGGTAAGCTCACGTGTGTTCAGACGCATGTTAGCAGCCACCAGAATGCCCTCATAGACAGCCCGCCCACACCCTCACCCCCCAGAAGGCTTTTCGTAAGTCTCTGTTCCTTGCAGCAATCCGTGATTGGGAGATAGAGTAGGCATTGGCGCCTCGGCGCGCGCCGGCCGCCGCGCCCGTCCTCCGGCAGACTTTTGCTGTTTTCCCCCTGCACGCTTCTCTCCTTTGAGTTTTTGAGCGTCGCGGCCGGAGGACCTCGTGACGGCATTTTGCCGAAAGGGGGGAGCGATGGTCAAGCGGTGCTTTTTCTGCGGACGGTACTTCACGCCGAATCGCCGGGCGAAGGGAACAGTTGCAATGCCGCGTGTAGTCAGGCAGAATGTCGTGAGATGCAAAGCAGTCTCTCTTGCCGAGGAGGTTCTCTATAGCAAGCCGAAGAGCGTGCGGGTAGCGGACGGTCACTTCAGATGAAGAAGTGGGGAAACACCCTTTTCCACACAGGTGAGGTCTGTCAATTGGCCCGATTTGGAGGCAGGTCCGTGGCTGGATATGAGGGCGATTTGATGGCCGCCAACAGACGCACGACCTCAGTTGCATACTCGAGTTGCAGAAGCTGCGCATACGCAGCTACCTTTGCCGACACTGTATCAAGCGCAGTCGTGAGTCGACCTCGCTGCCTACGGGGATCAAGAGCTCGCCGCAACTCTGAGATTTTACTTGCCAAAATCCTCATTTTGTCACTCAGGTCATCAATATTTTGGCTGGTTCTGACATTCTCCAGAGCTTGCTCTACACGACCAACAAACAAATAGACCTGCCTCACCCGCTGCCTCTGAGCAGACAATTCGTTCGATTTGGTTTCTACAAGTTTTCTCTTTTGACGAGTCCGGGTAATCGCCGCTTCCAGACCCCTAAGTTCACGCCGGAGTGCAAGAACTTCTTGATCGAGTTTTGCTGGTGCCTGATGCACAGACGCCGTAAGGGATTTCAACTCGAAACCCAGGGAACGCAACTCTTCAAGATGGACATTGCTTTTTTCGTGAACGGACCCGCAAACGGGGCAGTGGTGAGTATTTTTAAGCTTCTCCTCCAACCACCCGACCCCCAACATTCGATCCTCTTCGTTGGTAAGTACATTGCCATACTCACTCAGAGAAGATGATAACTGATCCAGTTTGCCGAGCCGCCTGCCGATAGAACCAATCTCCAGTGCAAGCCGGTCTAAGCCTCCCCCCGTTGTCAAGACAATTATGAGGCATGCTTAAGGTGGACTCCCTCCTCTGCCTGGAGCGTTGGTTCCGGAGCAGCAGCTTCATGGTAGACCTCGCTGGGGGTCCTGTAGCCGAGGGCCGAATGGGGCCGCTCCTCGTTGTACCGATGAAAGAAGTCTCTTAGGCCCCGTATCGCCTCTGCGACGTTGGCATAATCTTTGAGATAAACCTCTTCCCACTTGACGGTCCGCCAGAGCCGCTCGATGAAAATGTTGTCGAAGACCCGGCCCTTGCCGTCCATGCTGATGGCGATGTTGTTGTTCTTCAGGACGTCGGTGAAATCCTTGCTTGTGAATTGCGATCCCTGGTCGGTGTTGAAGATCTCGGGGACGCCTACGGCGAGGGCGTCTTCCAGGGCTTCCACGCAGAAGGCGGCGTCGAGGGTCAGAGAAACCTTCCAGGACAAGACATAGCGGCTCGCCCAGTCCATCACTGCCGTAAGATAGATAAAGCCCTTCCTCATGGGGATGTAGGTGATGTCCGAGCAGAAGACCTGGTTGGGCCTTGAGACGTCCAAGCCTTTGAGAAGATAGGGATAGACCTTATGCTCCTTGTTCGGCCGGGTCAGCTTCCTTTTGGGAACGACGCCTTGGAGGCCCATTCTCCTCATGAGACGGGCGATTCGTTTCCGGTTGACTTTGAAGCCCTGTCTCCTAAGCCAGGTCGTTATCCGGGGAGCTCCCCAGGAGGGGTTGGCCGTGTACTGCCGGTCGATGAGCTTCATGAGACGGAGGTTGAAATCGGAGACCGGGACGGGCCTGTAATAGAAGCTCGACCGGCACAGGCTCAAAAGCTCGCACTGCCGGAAAATGGGAATAATCTTGCTGTTCACGTCGACGAGCCCCCTTTTCTCCGGGAGTGGAGAATCCCCCACTTTTTTTTAAGCCAGTCCGTCTCTACTTTGAGCTGGCCGATTTGTCTTAAAAGCTCGTCTTTTTCCTCCTCGGCGGCCTTCTCCTCTTTTGCCTGCTTTGAATCGAAGAGACTGGGGAGGTTCTCCACGGCCTGCTTCCTCCACTGGGCGATCTGGTTGGGATGGACGTGGTATTCGCTTGCCAGCTCGGCGACGGTCTTTTCGTTCTTGAGAGATTCGAGCACGACCCTCGCCTTGAATGTTCCGTCGTACCGCTTCCTGTGATCCGTCATTCGCTTCCTTCCTCCTCCTTGAGATATTTCACTCAGAGAGAGGAGGGTTTGTCCACCCTAATGGAGTGTCTAGATTCTGGGGGTAAGTATAGTCTTCTTCATTAATTAGGCTGCTCAACTCCGCCGCGGCAGATTCACCTGTCCCCTCCTTGATGTCAGGAAGATCCATATTTTGAACAGCCTGAGGTATCTTTTGCAGCTCCAAAACGTACTTGTCTAAAGGCCAGCCTGTTTCATATGCCGGTGAGCCCGCCAGCAGGCCGAGCGAACGCGCCTGTAAATAATAACCTTCGACCTCTGCCTCCCAGACGCTAGCGGCGTTAAGGCGAGCGTCCAATTCGCGTTTTACGCGGTCATATTCTCGTTCCAAGTCTTTCAACTCACGTTCTTTTGCGAGTGCATCCGCATCAATGGCTCCTAACACTAGAGGAAAAATTATGCGGAGTTTTTCACGATGCTCGGTGGTGTCTGCCTTAAAGAAGAAAGTATACGGATTGGCAACGATGTGCTGAGGTTGGAAATTGAAAGCCGCCATGTCACGAAAGCTTGGCCGGCCGCCATAGCCTATATTATCTGCTGAAGACATATCAAAGGATGGAAGGTAGCATATTTGGTTGAACCGGTTTTTTAGATCCTCGACCCGTGCATTCTTCTCAACCGTGCTTGGAACGGACAGCCGGAGCCCCTCTGTCCAATATAGGTCATCGGTGCTTTGCTGCTCCTCGGGATTACGTCTGGCGACGATCATCTCCGTATGCGCCATCTGAAGATGCAGACCAAACCAGCTAGTCACGTCGCGAATCAAACCGACCGGAATTGAACACTTCCCGCTGCCCAGACAGTAGTCGATAATCGAAGTCAAAGCCGACTTGCCCACGGCGTTTTGGCCTGTGATAACGTTGACCTTACCTGGCGACAACGGAATTATTCGAGGGCCATATTGAGCTTCTTTTGGCCAGAGAACAATTTTCAATATCGATAGTCTCATTTAGAATCTGATCTCCAAGTGACTGGCGAGCTGCACAAGGGTAAGCTCTGCCAAAGTTTGGCCGACCCGCTTGGCCGCCTTCAAAATGGTTTTTACGTCATCAGTGACATGCGTCACCGGGGGCGTCTTTTTTCCTGGTATCAACTGCCGCTGGTGATCTTGATCCATTTTAATCAGCCCCGCTGAGAAGGCTATGGACAAGCCCTGTAAGGTGCGCTCCGACAGAGCCTGCATACGAGCTTGCAGACCAACAACAATCTCTCGGTCTTCTGCTAGGGCTTTGTAGATCGCTCCGGGCTGTGTTTTTGAAGCCAGAACCTTGGCTGTGCGTTTGTGAAACGCAAGAGGTAATATAACGAACGACAGTGGAAAAGGGATACCTTCGATGCGGTTTTTCGTTTCGTATGCCTCAACTATCGCCTGCCAAATAGTTTCTGCGGCAAGACCGGTGTTTTGAATTACATTTTGTTCAAAGAGCACGTCCATTACGATGCCTCTTTGATTTCCCTCATCAGTTCTTTGAAGTTTGGATGCCATCCCACGCGAATCATGTTGGCCAGGAGGTGGTACGTGCCAGAAGTCAGGTAGACCTGCTCGGTATCATTTCCCGCTAGTTTTTCCCGGTGGCTTTCCGTAGTCTCCGAGAAGATTTCAAAGCCAATATCCTCACGCGTTTGGCCGTTTGAAGACATCCGAATAATGCGCGCACGGATTTTTTCCCAACGGGATTGCAACGAAGTCTCGAAGGCTTTCCAATCCTCGTCTGTGATGTTGCCTTCGGCAGATAGTCGGAGCTTTTCTATGCTACATCGAACGTACTCTCGAATTGCACTATCGACAATGCTGTCGTCATCTGTTATTAAGTACATCTGCTTTACAAAACGGCTGCCTTTTTCCAGTCCGACCTTCTCGTCACTCACAGGAATCAAGTGGGCCGCCCGTTCCCGCCGGATATTGCGCGTTCGACGATCAAGGATAGCGTGAATTTGATTAACAAAATGGTCACGCTGAATCCAAGCTGGCTTCCCTTGCTGCCAGGCGTCCAGCGTGGTTCTATGCAGCCATCCGAGGAGTTCATCGGTGATGGAATCAGATATTGCTGTACACCATTCTGGCAGTTGCAGATGGACAAGAATCTCCCTGCGTTGCGATAATCCAGCGGAGTCGTCCAGAAGTTCACATTGCTCAATGAGTTTCTTAAGGTTTGCTCGCGAACTCGGCCGGAGAACTCGTTCCATGAATGCAGCAACATTCTTTGGTGGTTTTTCGGCAGCATTCTCCAGCCTCTTTACGCAAGACACGATTAGCTTGTCAGAGTTTGCGCTGCCAATACTCCGAGCTATACACTGTGGCAGTTTCTTATTTGTAACCATAAAGAATCTGACCGCGTCGCCCCGCACCTCCTGTGAATCCAGCGCTTCTATCCATATCGCCAGCGTATTCCACAGGTCTCTTGATCTATCGCCGAATGGCCTGGCATTATCCTTAATAGGGTGATAACCTATTCTTAGTTGAAAGCCCGAGAGTCTGAAAAGCTTGAAGGGGCGGCTCCCACCGTGGGATAATCCACGGGCCAATATCTCATACGAGAAAGGGAGCCGCGAATGAAAGTAGACACGAAACAGAGGAAAAAGGCAAGGAAGGGTTTCGCCCAGGCGTACGGCGACGAGGAGCTCAAGAACAGAATGGTTCGCATCCTCCAGATAGGGAAGAAGGGATTGGATTCGCTCGTTATGGAGCTCGGGCGCATGCTGGCGGAGACGATCATGGACGTGGAGAGGGAGGAGCGCTCCGGCCCCGAAGGCAAGCCGGCCGAGCCCGGCCTCTACAAGTGGGCCTATCAGAAGGGCTCTATTTACTTGGGGGATCAGAAGATTCGTGTCAATCATCCTCGCCTGAGAGGCCCGGAGGGAGAGGTCGCCCTGTCCGCTTACAAAACCTTGAAGCAGCGGGGCGCATTCTCGGAGGAGCTTCTCGGCAAGGCGCTCCGGGGCATATCAGGCAGAAGATACGGCGAGACCGTCGTCGAAGCCGCATCCGCCTTCGGCGTCTCTTCTTCCTCCGTCTCCCGGCATTTCATCGAGGCGACAGCCGAAAAGCTCAAAGAGTTCAAGGAAAGGGACCTCTCCGATATTTCAGCCTTCGCGGTCTTCATCGATACTGTTCATAGGGGCAAGGACGCCTTCATGGTCGCCCTCGGCATAGACGGGAAGGGCCATAAGCACGCCCTCGGCTTCTGGCAGGGGGCGACGGAGAACCATGAGATCTGCGAGGAACTCCTCGCCGACATGGAGAGAAGAGGTCTTGTTCTATCGAAAAAGATCCTTTTCATTACGGACGGCGGCAAGGGCGTCATAAAGGCCCTAAAGGAACGGTTCGGCCCTAAGCTCCTTCACCAGCGCTGCGTTGTCCACAAGGACCGCAACATCCAGCGTCATCTCCTCAAGAAATACAGGAAAGAGGCGCACCGGCGCTTCGCGGCCGCCCTGGAGCAGAACCTCTACGAGGACGCCAAAGAGATGCTCCTCGATTTCGAGAAATGGCTGAGGGCGATCAACGAGTCCGCAGCGGACTCTCTGAAGGAGGCTCTGGAGGAGATCCTCACGGTCCACCGGCTGCATGTTCGCCTGGAGCTTAGAAAGACGCTCCGTTCGACGAACCCCATTGAGAACATGTTCTCCACGGTCCGGGACTGCGAGATCAACATCAAACGCTACCGGAAAGGCGCCATGTCGCAGAGATGGCTCGCATCGGTCATTTACTACTGTGAGAAAGGCTTCAGGAGGATCAAGGGCTATGAGCAGATCGCCGGTTTAATCGAGACCATTGAACGTGAGCAGGGAGAAGCAGCCTCGGCTGCTGCATGACTGAAAGAAAAATGCAGGGGAGTCGAAAAAGTTTCAACTAAGAATTGACAAACACCCCTTAATAGAGTGCTTGTCTTGCTCTAATACTTGTGAATCCGTGCCACGTACAGCTATGTCATCATCTGTTTCGATCCCTATGACAAAACCTGCTGGGCTTCTAGCTAACCAGAATAGGGCTCGTTCCAGTTGATAAACAAAGGCTGCATTTGGTCCCGGCGCCGAATGTTGGTCTAGGGTCATCTCACGCCTTTAACCCGACCGCCGACCCGCTCACCCTTAATGCTGGGATCAATGGGGCTTCTCTTAGCAAGCCAAGTTAACAGCGGGTTTTTCTGCTTTTCCTTTGCCATGTCTTGAATCGCCCTATTGTTGCCCCCCACCCTAAAGAGTAGAGCCGCACGGACGTTCTACTTATTACACCTCTCTTTACTATCTTTCCGTACCCAAGCGTGAGTTTCAGCTTATCGTATTCATCGTCTGCAACATTCAGCATTTTCCAGTCCAAAGCTTCTTCTTCATCTCGGCCTTCTTCGTAGAAATTGTTCCGGAAGTCGTAATAGACCTCCAGAAGATCGGGTGAGGCCAGAAGCTTGTTCTCTTTTATCAGGTTTATGACTTTAATCCGGTCCCTCCGCTCCAGGTACCATGCGGTCGGGTCGCACCCAGCCAACGCATCTTTCAACGGTTCATATAGTTTCTCTATCCTTTCCTTGGCGGTCGTCCGTTCCAGCTCCCTCTGCTTTCTCCTGTCCTCGCGACTGCCATTGATGATGGAGGCTAGAGATCCTATAAGGGCGCCAACAAGCCCCGACGCCGCCGGTATAATCAAGGACGCATAATCAGGCATGATAAAGTTCCTAATTGTATGGGCCGTGAAATTGATGCTACTATACTGCGTTGGTTCATCCAACACAATTTCTCGCCGACAGTATGCGCTGACAGGCCTCTTTGTTACCTCCTCACTCCCAGCGAAAGGCTCACGAGGTCTTGCAATAACACATTTTCCTCGTCCTCTTCCCCCTTGTGCTGTTGAGCGCCCGTTCCCTTCTGTACCTCAATCATTACCACCTGTTTTCCTTTTTTTCAAGAAGAATATTGAAATCATCACTTCAGGAAGTGAACTTCGCCGCCGACCGATGCCAACCGATTAAAGATTACGCCCCAGGCGTATCGGCCTTGGGACGTGCACCTGTTCCGTCGCACTGCACCCGCACAGGTCAGGCCCTTGCCGGGGGATGTCCCCTGGAAGCGCTTTAGCGGAACGGAGGCTGCCCGCGAAATAATAGGGTGAAAACGTCTTACTAAAGTTGGAACGGGGACACGCCTCCAAAAGCGGAGGAATGTCCCCGCAATCTTGGGGGCAAAGACGCCCGACTTCGGCATGGAGCCGCTCTCTTAAGGCGGCCCACTCTGAGCGAAGCGAACTGAGGGGGGAGACTCCGGCGGCTTTGCTGACGGAGGGGGCGCTGAGCCCCAGGAACTGCGGGGGCGCGTCTTAAGAGTTTTCACCGTGCGAGTTCTCTCGGGCGGCTGCGGGCGCCCGCCCGACCGAAAGGGAGGGGAGGGCAGGCAGCGTTTTGCGCTGGAAGGGGACATCCCCCGGCAAGGGCCTGACCGGCCCTACGGAGACGAAGACGAGGCATAAGGAGCGGGAGCGCGATCGCCACGCAAAAACACCTACGAACCGAGGAAATGCCGGATCACGGCTTTCAAGGAAGAAGGCGTGGAAAACGCTCTCGTTGAATTGTCGAAAACTGAAAGCTAGCAGCCCCCTCAGGGGAATTGCAGTAGAAGAGCAATGAATGAAGAAGCACCAGAGTCAGGGCGACGGTGTGACGGGTGTGGACTGGGAAGAGAAATGGCGGTCCGTAGGATGAGGGTCAGATGCCTTTGCTGCGGGGCCGCCAAATTAGGGTTTGCATTTTTCCTCGAAACTATTTATGATACGGACAAATGCGGCCGTACATTTCTGAGGACCGGTGCGAGAAGTGCAAGGAGTGCATCGATGCGTGTCCTTATGAAGTATTTGCGGATGAGGACGGGATGATCCTGGTCGCCCGACCGGAGGATTGCATCGAATGCACGTCCTGCGTGGAATTCTGCCCCCATCAGGCGATCTCCATGGGTGATTGAATGGAACGGGTCCTGCTCGACGACAAGGCGATAGAACGGAGCATCAACAGGATTACCCATGAGATCCTGGAAAAGAATCAAGGGTCGATCGGCCTTGCTCTTATCGGCATCCGGACCAGGGGCATTTTTCTCGCCAAGCGAATACGGGAGAAGATAAAGGAAATCGAAGGGCGGGTCCTGCCTTTCGGCATACTGGACATCACCATGTACCGGGACGACATTGCGAGGATGAAGGCCAACCTCAAGGTAAAAAAGACGGATATCCCTTTCGACGTGAACAATATGACCCTCGTGCTCGTTGATGATGTGCTTCACACGGGACGAACGACGAGGGCTGCCATTGACGCCATTATGGACCTGGGAAGGCCGAAGAAGATTCAACTGGCCGTGCTTGTGGACCGGGGATCGAGGGAATTGCCGATCCAGCCGGATTACCTCGGCGTCGGATACAGCACGGTCGCTCCAGAAGAAGAGGTCTCGGTCAAGCTTCAGGAAATGGATGGGCAAGATGCGGTCTTGCTCTCAAAATCGTCATGAATTGGGCCCATAAGGACTTGCTCGGCGTAAGGGAGTTGTCGCGGGAAGAGATACTCCTCCTTCTCGATACGGCCGATTCCTTTCGGGACGTCTCCCGCAGGGACATCAAGAAAGTCCCTACGCTGAGGGGCAAGACGGTAATCACGCTCTTCTACGAGCCGAGCACAAGGACGCGCGTTTCCTTTGAGCTTGCCGCCAAACGCCTCTCCGCCGACGCCGTCAATATATCCACGAGCACGAGCAGCGTTTCGAAGGGGGAGAGCCTCATCGACATGGGAAAGACCCTCGAATCGATGCGGCCGGACGTCATCGTTATCAGGCACGGTATGCCGGGGCGCCTCACATGCTCTCGAAAATTCTCAACGCCTCCATCATAAACGCCGGCGACGGCGCTCACGAGCACCCTACCCAGGCGCTTCTTGACCTTTTTACGATGCGTGAAAAAAAGGGATCCCTGGACGGGCTGAAAATCGCCATTGTCGGAGACATTGCCCACAGCCGGGTTGCCCGCTCGAATATCTTCGCCTTGAACAAATTCGATACGGAGATAACGTGCTGCGCTCCTCCTTCCATGCTCCCGCCCCGTCTTGAAGAGTTGGGGGTCAAAGTGGCGCATCGATTGGAAGAGGCGGTTGCCGGCAAGGACGTGATCATGATGCTGCGCATACAAAAGGAACGGGGCGGGGCGTCCGTCATTCCCTCCATAAGAGAGTATTCTTCCCTCTACTGTCTTCAGGAAAGACATATTCGAGAAGCGCGTAAAGATGTGATCGTGATGCACCCCGGCCCCATCAACAGGGGCGTCGAGATCAGCGACGAGGCAGCGGACGGTCCCTACTCGGTCATTCTCAATCAAGTGGAGAACGGCGTTGCCGTGCGGATGGCGGCCCTCTACCTGCTCTCGGGAGGCGAAGATTGATTCTCATCAAGGGAGGCCGCCTTATCGACCCCGCAACCCGGCGCGACGAAGTCGTCGACGCACTGATCGACGGGGGCGTCATTGCGCGCATCGATACGGGCATTGCGAAGACGGAGGCCGATCTGGTCATCGATGCGCGGGGACTTATCGTCGCCCCCGGCCTCATCGACGTGCACGCCCACCTGAGAGAGCCCGGCTACGAGTGGAAGGAGACGATCAGGAGCGGCACGATGGCGGCTGCTCGGGGCGGCTTCACGTCAATCGTCTGCATGGCCAACACAGACCCGGTCAACGACAACAAGAGCGTCACCGAATACATCATGCAGAAAGCCCGGGAGGAGGGCTCCGTCCGGGTGTTCCCCTGCGGCGCCATGACGAAAGGGCTGAAAGGCGAAGAACTGTCCGAAATGGCGGAGATGCACCAAGCCGGCGCAGTTGCCATTTCCGATGACGGAAAAGAGGTGAAGAACAGCCTCCTCTTTCTCAAAGCCCTGGAATACGCGCGTCTTTTCAGGCTCGCCGCGATCTGTCATTGCGAGGACGAGAGTCTCTCCAGAGGCGTTGTCCACGAAGGCGTTGCATCGCTCTTTTCGGGCCTCGAGGCCGTTCCGTCGATTGCGGAAGAGATCATGGTCCGAAGAGATATCGCGATTGCCAAGTACGTCGATTCGCCCGTCCACATCACCCACATTTCGACCAAGGGAACGGTGGAAATCATGCGGGAGGAAAAGAGCAGGCATTCGTTGGCGACCTGCGATACCTGTCCGCACTATTTCACCCTTTCCGACGAAGCGACGCTCGGCTACGACACGAATGCGAAAGTCAATCCGCCCCTGCGTTCCCGGGAGGATGTGGCGGCCATAAAAGAGGGTCTGCGGGACGGCACGATCGATATCATCGCCACCGACCACGCCCCTCACGACCGCGCTTCGAAGGACGTGGAGTTCAATTTGGCTTCCTCCGGCATTTCCGGACTGGAGACTGCATTCGGTCTCTCCCTGGCGCTCGTGCGCGAAGGGGTCCTCGACCTGATGGGTCTCCTCGAAAAAATGACCGTCAACCCCGCGCGGCTTCTTGGTCTGCCGTACGGCGTCCTCGCCGAAGGTTCACCCGCCGACCTCATCGTCTTCAGCGATACCGCCGACTGGACGGTGGACAAGGACGACTTCTTTTCCAAGGGCCGGAATACCCCTTTCCACGGGGTGACGCTGAAAGGAAGGAACCTCCTGACTATCGTGGGCGGGAAGATTGTCTACAACGCGCTCGGACGCTGAAGTTTAGCCGGTAATGGTTGCGGGGACATTCCTCCGCTTTTGGAGGTGTCCCCGATCCAACTTTAGTCCTCGGATTCGCCTTTTCGCCAAAGATCGTTTGTGCTACAATAATCGCAACGCCGAAAAGGAGTGTGAGCATGGCAAAAAGTCACGATATCAAGAAGGATGCCAAGAAACAGCCGACCAAAACGTTGAAAGAAAAAAGGGAAGCGAAGAAGGAAAAGAAAACGTCCAAGGCCTAAAGAGGCGTTCTCGGGCTGCCCCTTCTTATTCGGTTTCACGAAAGACCGTTCCGGCGAGGCGGAAGGGGCGTTTTTTTGCCGGCGCCCCGGAAATGCCGCCGGTCCCCCTAGTGCGGTCGTGCATGAACTCACATTCGCCGCCCCTTCCCCGGGGCGACGAATGTGAGTAAAATCCTCTTATTTGAATCTCAGTTTGAATCTCTGGATCTTTCCCGTGGAGCTCTTGGGAAGCTCCGTGACGAACTCGATCCACCGGGGATACTTGTACTTTGCCATCCGGTCGAGCACCCACTGCTTTAATTCTTTCTCCAGGGCTTCCGACGGCTCTTTCCCCTGTTTGAGCACCACAAACGCTTTCGGCTTTGTCAGGCCCTCGTCGTCGTCTTTGCCGACCACCGCGACCTCGAGCACCGAGGGATTCTCCATGAGGCAATTCTCGACTTCCACGGGAGATACCCAGATGCCTCCGACCTTGAGCATGTCGTCTCCCCGGCCGGCGCACCAGAAGTAGCCGTCGTCGTCCATATAGTACTTGTCGCCCGAGTTGATCCACTCGCCCTGCATGGTGAGCCGTGTCTTTTCCCGTTTCCGCCAGTATTGCTGCGCCGAACTCGACCCTTTGACGAGCAGTGTCCCAATCTCCCCATTGGGAACTTCCTTTCCCTCGTCATCCACGAGCCTCATTTCGTAGCCGGGGACGGGCTTGCCCGTTGCGCCCGGTCTGACGTTGCCGGGAGTGTTCGAGATAAATATGTGGAGCATCTCGGTGGAACCGATGCCGTCTATGATGTCGACGCCGAACCGCTTCTTCCAGCGGTGATAAAGCTCGGGCGGCAGGGCCTCGCCCGCTGAGACGCAGACGCGGACCGAAGAAAGCTCGTGTTGTCCGTTGGGATCGGGGTCGGAACCGCTTTCGCGGTCCTGTTTCTCCTTGTACGCAAGCATTTGACCGTAAAGGGTCGGAATGCCGAAGAAAACCGTGGGGCGAAAACGCTCCATGAGACGGAAGACGCTCTCGGGTTTCGGGGGTTCCGAGTTGAGCACGACCGAGGCGCCGACCGAGAAGGGCATGAATCCCGAGTTGCCGATGCCATAGGCGAAGAAGAGACGCGCCGCGGAGAAAAGGATGTCTTCCTGAGTCAGGCCCAGCACGCCTTTGCCGAAGGCCTCCGAAATGGTGACTCCGTCGTACTGGGAGTGAATGGCGCCCTTCGGCGAACCGGTCGAGCCGGAGCTGTACAGCCAAAAGCCGACGTCGTCCTTCGTGGTATACTCGGTCTTGATTGTCTCCGGCGCGTGGCGATACATCTGGCGAAAGGGGATGAAGGCGCCATTGGTCTCGGAAATGACAATCACGTCGCGGAGATAGAGCAAATCGCCCTTGATCTGATTGACAATCGGGGCCATTTCTTCGGATATCACCAGCACGCGGGCCCGGCTGTCGTTCAGGTAATACTCGTAATCGTCAGGGGTGAGCATGGTATTGACGGGAATGGGGACCGCGCCCATCTTTATCGCGCCGTAGAATACCGCATAGAACTGGGGGACGTCGAGCATGAGGATAAGGATACGGTCATCCACCCGCACGCCCAATTCCCTGAAGCCGTTCGCCGTCTTGTTCACCATTTTCTGCAGTTGCTTGTACGTGTAGTTTCGATGCTGGGTGTATACCGCGACTTTGTCACCCCGCCCCTGCGCTACGTTCCGATCGATGAAATACTCGGTTGCGTTAAAAGAGTCCTTTGTTTCGCCGTGAACCATGAAACTTCCTCCCATCCTTCCTTCGTCAAGTAGTGACGACGCGCTAAATGATGAATTCCTCTTCCTTGCGCGGCACGCGCGTGACAAAGCCGAGCTTCTCCTCGACGAGCGCCGCAAAACCGATAGCCACATTTTCCTCCCCATGGACCACGAAAACCTGCGGACTGCTGGTGAATGAGGAGAGCCATTCAAGAAGTCCGTCCTGGTCCGCGTGGGCGGAAAAACCGTTGATCGTGTATACTTTCGCGCGTACCGCGATCTCTTCTCCCATGATGTGCACGTGGGAAGCGGCGTCGACAATCCGCCTGCCGAGCGTTCCCCGCGCCTGAAAACCCGTAAAAACGACGCTGCACTCAGACCTCCAGAGGTTGTGCTTCAGATGGTGGGCGACCCTGCCTCCTTCGCACATCCCGCTGCCGGCCATAATGATCGCGCCCGACCTTATCCGGTTGATCGCCTGAGACTCCTCGATCGATTCGGTGAAGTGCACCCTTATGGCATCGCCCTTGATCACCCGGGTAAAACTCCCGGGCGTTCTGCCGGCATGCCCCTCGTGCTTCATATAGACCTTCGTGGCCTCTTCCGCCAGGGGACTGTCAACGTACACGTCAAGCGGCGGCAACCGTTTTTCGCGCACAAGCCCATTGAGGATATAGAGGAGGTCTTGCGTCCTGCCGACCGCAAAACTCGGCATGATCACATTGCCTCCCCTTTTGAAGGTAACCCTGACCGCGTCCGCCAGCTCGTCGATGCTCTCATTGACGCTCTTGTGCAAACGGTTTCCATAGGTCGATTCCACCAGCACGTAGTTCGCCGTTGTCACGTGCTGCGGGTCCGCAATGATCAGGTTCCCCTTTTTGCCGAGGTCGCCGGAAAAGACGATCTTTTTCTCCTCAGGGCTGTCATGATACCAGAGAACGAGGGTGGAAGACCCCAGAATATGGCCGGCATCGACAAAGGAATATCTGAGGCTCTTCCCTATGCGTCCTGTCTCGCCGTACTCCTTTTCAACAAAAAGCGGCAGTGTTGCTTCCACGTCCTCTACGGTATAGAGCGGTTGAAAAACCTGATCTCTTCCCTGCCTCAGCGCCTTCTTTGTCTTCCATTCGGCTTCTTTTTCCTGTATGTGCGCCGAGTCGCGCAGCATGATTCGCACGAGGTCGCACGTGGCGCTCGTAGCGATGATCTGTCCCCTGAAGCCTTCCTTTACGAGTTTTGGCAGTAACCCGGAATGATCGATATGGGCGTGAGTGAGAAAAAGAAACGCTATTTCAGAGGGCTGAAAGGCAAAGGGATGACCGTTTTCGGAATTCTCACCTTGTTGCATGCCGCAGTCGACAAGGAACTGAACGCCATTCTCCGAGAGGTGATAGCAGGAACCCGTCACCTGTCGCGCTGCTCCTAAGAACCGGATTTCCATAAAACCTCCTACGCGAGGCACATTGTATACCACAAATCAGTCAAATTTCTCAAGGCATTTCAGTACAATTGGGAATATTTCAGACGTTGTCTGACATAATGTGATATTTTTCACATTCAGGAGGCAGAGTGTTGGATTGCGCCACCCGAGTCGCCTTGACAACGTTTCCCGGATGCCTATGTTATCAGCACAGCGAAAAAGCGACCCAACGGCACACCGAGGGGCGCCATTAAGGAGGATGTCATGGCGATAACGATTTTTGACGCGATCAAGAAAGACCATGAAAAGATGAAAGGACTTTTCAAACAGATCACCCGAAAGAAACAGCCGCCCGATTCCATTTTTCCCGAACTCCAGCAAGAGCTTGACGTGCACCTCGGAATCGAGGAAAAGATGTTTTACCCCTACCTGAGAGAGCAGGCGTCGACGCGGGACGTCACCCTGGAGTCGCTGGAGGAGCACAACGTTGCAAGAAAGGAACTGAACGAGGTGAGCAGCATATCCACGACCGACGAGTGGTTCCCCGCGAAGATGAAAGTGCTCCAGGAGTTGGTGAATCATCATATCGAGGAAGAAGAAACGGAACTCTTCAAGAAGGCAAAAAAAGTCATCGGCAAGCAGCAAGCCGAAGAGATGGCCGAGCGTTACGCCCGGGAAAAACAGCAAATCGCAGGCAAGAGCGGCTCTTCCCGCCAAAGCTGACAGATCCGTTTGCCGGCCGCCCGCCTCTTTCAAGGGCGGCCGGCAAGGCCTTTATTCCAGGACAATCGAACAACAGTTGACTTGAGAGGCAAATAGGTGGAATTTACCGGTATGACCGCACCAAAGAAGTCGGGCGAGCCGGGAAGCGATGGGCCCCGGCGGGGACGAGGCAATCTGGGCGCCTTCGTCGACAAAGGGGTCGGCGAATGCGGCTGAGAGTGCTCGGTACGGGCAGCGCCACGCCTTCCCTCGCGCGGGCATCCTCTTCCTGTCTGGTTTCCGCATCGGCGGGAGACATCCTGATCGACGCGGGACCCGCGGTCGCCAGAAGGCTTCTGGAGTTCGGCTGCGAACCCAACGATCTCGACATTATTCTCCTCACCCATTTTCACCCCGACCATACCATCGATCTCGCGACGCTCTTTTTTGCCTTCAGCTACGGCGAACAGAAAAGAGAAAAAGATCTGCTCCTCATTGGGGGACGGGGGATAGGGCTTTTCTTCCGGAGGCTCGCGCGGTTGTATCCCTGGGTGGTCCCGGTCGGCTGGCGTCTGCGCATAAAACCTCTGCCCCAGGGCATCATACGAAGAGATGAGACTTCGCTGGCGACGGCGCCCATGCTCCATCGGGCGGAGAGCATCGGCGTGCGCATCGAAGAACAGGGGAAAAGCTTCGTCTTTTCGGGAGACACTGACTATTCGCCCGACCTTGTCGGGCTGGCCGCGGGAGCCGACGTCCTTGTGGTGGAATGCACCTTGCCGGAGCAAAAGATGCAAGGCCACCTCAACCTGGAGGCCGTTAGAAGGGTGGTCGAAGAAGCAAAACCGAAACTGGTGATCTTGACGCATCTGTCGCCGCAATGGGAGGGGTTTCAAGGGGGCCTCCCGGCACCCCTGGTATTGGCCGAAGATGGCTTGAGCATTGATTTGTAGCCGGCCGGCCGGCGATTTCTTCCGAATCTCCATCTTTGGCGCCGGGCTCGCCGCGTGACCTCCGTCGTACGATCAGTACGCCTCCGGTCAACGCGGTTCACGCGGCATCCAAACCTGAAGATTCGGAAGAAGTCGCTCGTCCACCCGATCCGGCGTCGACTACAACCATGATTGACGCCGGAAGGAAGACTGATAGAGATGGTCTGGCCTCGGCTGGAGCCGAAGCGTGGTACTTGCTCCTACTTTGGCTTTTTCCTCAAACCCGCCGCGCAGGCAAGGCCCGGGAGAAGAAGCCAAAGTGCGCCGGGGATCGGGACGGCGCTCGTGGTATAGGTTGTATCGTCCGAAGTCACGATCGATGCGCCGCTTTCTTCGGTGATGCCGCCGATCGTGAGCGACCCCCCGCCCGTCAGGTCCAACGTTACGCCCGGGCCGATGATGAGGGACAGAATGGCGAGGTTGTCGCCCCCGAGGTTGAAGGTTTGCGTCGAGCCGGGTTGACCGAGGAACTCAAAGGTGTCCTTGCTGGTTGCGGAGATATCGCCGTCGTTTATAAAATTGCCGGTGAACGTAATGGTGGAGGGGTCGACGACCCAGTCTCCGTAATTCGCGACATCGCCGTTGAACGTCACAGTGGAATGTTCTATGCGGAATATCGCTCCAATGTTGTTTGTCACGGCATTCGCGAAGACGGCGTCTGTTTGCTCGATGGAGAACAGACCTCGGGTCGCGTTGTTGCTGGTAGGACCGTTGTTGACCACGGCCCCGGTAAAGGTCGTGCTGCCGGCTCCGGTCACACGGACTGTTCCGCCCGCATTATTGCTTATCGACGCGCCGAACGTATTCGCACTTCCCATTCCGGCGGCGATCTTGAGGGCGCCGTTGTTCTGGAGGTTGCCGGCGATGGTGCCGCCCTGGTAGTTGTAGGTTCCACGGGTCCCGACAACGATAGAGCCCGCGGTGTGGCTGCCGCCGTACTGATAGAAGGAGCCGTATCCGTTGTAACCGACGTAGGTTGTGCCCGTCGTCGTGAGTGAGCCGTTGTAAAGGTAGTAGGCGCCGCTGCTGCCCGAATTGTAGCCGATGTAGAGGTTCGCCGTCGTCACCGAGCCGCCCGAAGGCGTGTACATCGAGGGCGACGACGTCGAGCCCGTGGGATAGTAAGCGACAGGTTGCCCCTGATTGAACGTTCCCTGACCGTTGTATCCGACATAAATACTTCCGGCCGAGGCGTCGAGCTTGCCTTCGTAGAGGTTGTACGTGCCGTTTCCGATGGTCTTATCGCTGCCGCCGATATAGAGGTTCTGGGTCGTGAAGGTTCCACCCGAAGGCGTCGCGCACACGAGGGAGGTTGTCGGAACGATTTGATCGTAGATCCAGCCGATCACGGGTTGACCCTGATTGAAGATGCCGTTGCTGGTCACGGAACCGCCGCTGTTGTACCCCACATAGGCAGCCGTCGCGGTGAGCTTGCCTTCGTACAGGTTGTACTCGCCGTTTCCCGCAGTCGTGTCGCTGCCCCCGATGTAGAGGTTCTGGGTCGTGAAGGTTCCGCCCGACGGGGCAGAATAGACTTTTACGATCGGATTCCCAGTGACGGGGTCCGTGGTGATGTTGACGCCAGGTTCTCCCTGGTTAAAAGTGCTGTACAGCGTTACCAGGGTGGAAATCGTACTCATGGGCGTTAAGAACACGCCGTTTGTCGGAGTTGAATAGCCCACATAGGTGTTGCCCGTCGCGTTGAGCGTGCCTTCGTCCAGATTGTATGTGCCGTAGCCGACGGTTTTTGCGCTTCCGCCGATGTAGAGGTTTTTGGTAGTGAAAGTGCCTCCCGAGGTGGTGGCGTACACCTGGGGTATTGATGCGCCTGTTGTTTGATTATAGACCCAGTCGACGAGAGGAGCGCCCTGGGTGAAGCCGCCCGAGCCAACCAGGGAACTCCCCTGGTTGTAACCTACATAGGTGTTTGTGGCGTTGAGCGTGCCCTCGTAAAGGTTGTAGGTTCCATTGCCGGTGGTCGTGTCGCCGCCGCCGATATAGAGGTTCTGGGTTGTAAAGGTCCCACCGGACGTAGCGTACGCCTGGGGCGCACTTGTCCCCGCAGTGGGATCGTAGTTCCAGGCGACGAGAGGATCGCCCTGGTTGAAGGTGCTTCCGTTCAAACCCAACCAGCCGAGGTCTAGTGATGGACTCGAATAGCCCACGTAGGTATTCGTGGCGTTGAGCTTGCCTTCGTACAGATTGTAGGTTCCACTGCCGGTGGTCGTGTCGCTGCCTCCAAGATAGAGGTTTGTCGTGGTGAAGGTCCCGCCAGAGGTATTGGCGTATACGTGCGTCGTGGATGCGAGGGTTGTCGGGTCGTAGGCCGTGCTCACGAGCGGCCCGCCCTGGTTGAAAGAATTGGAGTTGATCGTGAAGCTCGTTCCGTTGTTATAGCCTATGTAGGTATTCGTGGCGTTGAGCGTGCCTTCGTACAGATTGTACGTTCCGCTGCCCGTTGTCGCGTCGCTTCCGCTGATGTAGAGATTGCCCGTGGTAAAGGTCCCGCCCGAAGTATTGCCATACAATTGCGGCGTTGGGCCAATAGCGCCGTAAGTCCACGTTACAAGCGGGCCGCCCTGGGTGAACGTGCCGCTTCCCCCATAGCCTATATACGCGTTATTGGCGACGAGCTTGCCTTCATACAGCGTATAGTTGCCTGTTGCTGCCTGCGTTGTTCCTTGCGAGGAGGAGGTTTGATAGCCGAGATAAAGGTCGCCGGTCGTGAATACTGAGCCTTTCGTGGCGACCGGGGTGCCGTTGTATGATGCCTGCCCCTGAGTGAAAGTTCCCGAGCCGGAATAGCCGATGTAAGCAGCGCCGGAAACAGTGAGACTGCCCGTTGAAAGCGTATAGGTTCCGCTGACAGAGATGCCCGATGTTTGCGGGCCGACGCCGAGGTAGAGATTCTTGGCGGAGACGCTTCCTCCGTCTGTCAGGGGCGATATTTGCTGCCCTATCCAATTACCTTTACTGTCATACTCTGTCCCCACCGCGTAGCCGCCCTGATTAAAAGCGCCGGAGGCGCTGTTCCCTGAAGAGTAGCCGATGGAGATGTTGCCGGAAACCGTGAGAGCCCCGGTAAAGAGGTCATATGTGCCCGACGAACCGCCCACGTAAAGGTTCGTCGTCTGGTGACTAATGGGGTTTGCGACGCTCGCCGAGGGAGAGAGCCACGGGCCGGAGGCCTGGTCGTAGACGGGTTGTCCCAGGTTGAAGGTCCCCTGTCCGCCATAGCCGACGTAAGTGTCGCCGATCACGTTCAACGTGCCTTGGTACAGGTTGTAGACGCCGTTCGCCGCGATGATTTGCGGAGCTGTCGACGTCTGCGCCGTGCCGGCCTGATAGCCGAGATAGAGATTCCCCATCGTGACCGTGCCGCCGGGAGCGAGCGCCTGAGCGCCGCCGTTTGATGCGAGGCCCTGGTTGAAGGTCCCGTTTCCCCCGTAGCCGACGTAGGTCGTGCCCGGCACGGCGAGCGTGCCGCCTGTCATCGTATACGTTCCGCTCGCCGGGCTTGTTCCCACCACGGTTTCCCGGATTACCGGATAGCCTTGATAGTAGGCCCCCGTGTCACTGTCAGTGGTCGTCGACGTGCCCTGACCGAAGGCCAGGACAAGGTCGCCGCCGTTCGTGAAGGCGCCGCCGGACTGAGTGAAGGAACCCTGTCCGTTGTACCCGACATAGGTTGTTCCCGTCACGTTGAGACTGCCGTTGGCGAGGGTGTAGCTTCCTGACCCGGCGGTCTGGGTCGTCGTCGTAGTCCCAGCGCCGACATTGACCCTTTCAACGAGGATAAACCCCGGGTTGCCGAGGGTCACGGGAATTTCGTAGTACTCCTGGGTGTTTTCGTAGGAACCCGCCTGATAGCCGAGGTAGAGGTCCTGAGTGCCCTGCGCCGCCCACGCGCGGGTGGAAGCGAGCAAAAGGGTAAAAATGAGGAGACTCGTAATGAAGGCGGGGCGTCGGGCTGCCGCTGACGCCCGGGCGTGGACCGGATCAGAAAACGCATGGACTGAAACTCCGTGTTCGGCAACTCTGTTCTTTTTCACGTGCGCTTCTCCTGTCACGGCGAAACTCTGAACGAACAGTTATCGCTGCATTTCCTTCGGCGCCTTTCGGCGAAAGCTTGTGTCTTTTATGCCTCAAGGATGTATTGACAGCGTTGCTATGAGATTGATTGTCGATGAATTAAAAAGCAACCTACACCGACTTTACGTGGTATGTCAAGTGAAATAACGACCGGTCTTTGGAGCAAATGCCGGGTTAGTCCGTCCTGAAACTCTTTCTCAGAACATGCGAAAGACCACAAAAGGCCCCGCCTTTTCTTTCTCCGTCGGCACGCTCACTGTAGCCCACGCATGTTGCAGCATTGTGAAGATCGTGTAAAAATACGGCGACAGGAAAAGAAATTGGCGGGGGGAGGCTGTCTTCAAAATCGGCGATGCCGGAAGCAAATCTCTTCCGTCAAGGTTTGCGTTGCCTTGACAGGCCGGGAGCATTCTTGCTATTAACTAGGCTAGTCGAATAGAATACAGGGTGAATAATGGCGCCTAAACTGGTTTTTAATCCTTCCTCGGGTCCTTTGAGATACGCCTGCGGGGTGTCGGGGTCGGGCACCAATTATGAGCGGATCTACGAGCGGGACCCGGGATGCCGGCACGTGGTGTTTAGCAATGTCCCGGATTGCGCCGGCGTGGAGAAAGCGAGAAGGCATGGCGCGCCGGTCGTCTCGTTGGACTCCTCCTTATACTTTCGCGAGATGTGGGGCCTTGCAAAAGTCCCGAGATACGGCGTCGAGAGAAATGCCTACGATAGGGCGATCATGACGCTCGTGGAGCAGACCATGAACGGATCGCCCGACCTGATCTGTTTGGCCGGCTACGATTTGTGGATCGGCGATTGGATGCCCGGCCGGTACTTTCCAAAGATTCTCAATGTCCACCCCGGCGATGCAAAGAAATACGCCGGGTTAGGGTGGGTTCCCACTGCCAAGGCGATCCTTGCAGGAGAAGAGGGCGTGAAATCGACGGTCTTTTTTGTCGATGAGAGCGATGACGGCGGTCCTATACTGATTCAATCGGCGTCGCTCAAGCTTTCACGATGGGATGACGAGCTGCGCGACATCAGGAGGTTTGCTGAGCAGACCGGCGTCGAGAGCCTGGAACAGTTTAGGGCGGCTGCGCAAGGAGAAGGCGACGCCCTCTGCAAGTCGCTCCGGGACGTCTCCACGAAAATTCAGGAAGCCCTCAGAACAGAAGGGGATTGGCAGATCTATCCGTTTGCCGTGCATGATCTGATTGCAAAAGGCAGGGTCGCCATCGACGGCAGGACGGTTTACGTCGACGGCGTGCAGATGCCGGAGCAGGGATGGCAGGTAGACGAGTACGGCTTCGTCGATAGGATACGATAGAAGACAAAGAGCAGCCCGGCGGGTTTCAGCCGGGCTGCTCTTTGTTATGCCGCCAGTCTCTCTGCGGCGTTGCCGAAGAGGATTTTGAGGTCGAGCAGTATCAGTATCCTGTCGGCAAGGTTGATCACGCCCTCGATATAGGCAGAGTCGTTGCCGCCGGTGATGGCGGGCGGCGGCTCTATCTTTGCATCGTCTATCCTGAGCACTTCGGATACGGAATCGACAACGAAGCCGACGACTTTGCCGTCGACCTCCACGACCATGATTCGCGTCGATTTGTCCGCTTCAACCTGATCGAAGCCCAGCCTCGTCCTCAAGCTGACGATGGGGATGATCTTGCCCCGCAGATTCACAATGCCTTCGACATAATCCGGCGCGTTCGGCACCTTCGTAATATCGATCATCCTGTTGATCTCCTGGACCTTCTGGATGTCGATGCCAAACTCCTCGTTGCCGAGCCGGAACGTCACAAGTTGCAGGTTCATGGTTGCCTCCTCTTCGTTCAAACTGATTGGCTGGTCCGAACCGATCCCCAACCGTTTGTCTGCGCGAGAGTGCTTTGCCTTCAGAGCGCCGTCCTCTCAGCTACAGAAACGTTTCACAAAAGTTTGTCGTCCGAAGCCGGAAAAACATAAGTGCAGGAACCTGAAACGAGGAAGCACAAAGAAGCGGACGAAAAGGGAGGATTATGATAGAGTTCCCTTAAATGAAGAAGAAAAGCGAAGGGAAAGGGACGATCAGGCTTGGCATCGATTTGGGGGGCACGAAAATAGAGATCGCCGCCCTGGACCACTCGGACAGGGTCGTCGCGCGGTACCGGGCAGCGACGCCGCAAGGCAGCTATGGGAAAATCCTCGAGACCATTGCCGGGCTGGTGGACAAGGTCGAGACGGAGCTTGGCTGCCAGGGGTCGGTCGGCATCGGTACGCCGGGGTCGCTCTCCCGGGCGACCGGGCTCCTGCGCAACTCGAATTCCGTCTGCCTCAACAACCAGCCCCTGCTTCGGGATATAGAGCGGCGGCTCGGCCGGCCGGTCCGCATCGCGAACGACGCAAATTGTTTTGCCCTTTCTGAAAGCGCCGATGGGGCAGGGGAGGGCGCTTCGGCGGTCTTCGGAGTGATCCTCGGAACAGGCGTCGGAGGCGCTTTTATCGTGGAGGGGCGTCTTCTTACGGGCGCGAACGCCATTGCCGGCGAGTGGGGGCATAACCCCTTGCCGTGGCCGAGGGACGAAGAGCGGCCGGGTCCCGCATGCTACTGCGGCAGGACAGGGTGCATCGAGACCTTTCTCTCGGGCCCCGGTATGACGGCCGACCACCAAAACGCCACGGGGAGGGTCTTGGCGCCCCCGGAGATCGCGTGCTTGGCCCAGGCGGGCGACGGGCCGAGCCGGGAGACGGTGGCGCGCTATGCGGGACGCCTCGCCCGGGCGCTCGCCCATGTCATCAACATTGTTGATCCGGACGTCATCATTCTTGGCGGGGGCGTATCGAATTTAAGCCGACTCTACTCGGACGTGCCTCTCCTTTGGGGAGAGTACGTCTTCTCCGATCGGGTGGAAACGAGACTCCTGCCCGCCAGACACGGCGACTCGAGCGGCGTCCTCGGCGCCGCCCGCCTCTGGCCCAAGGAAACGGAATACGCCAGCCGCTATTGATCCAGCGCGTCTCTCACCTTCTGGAGCAGCTTTGTAACGGAAACCGGCTTTTGGAGAAAGTCGACGGAGTCGTTGTTGACGCCCTTGGCGAGAACCACGTCGCCCGCATAGCCGCTCATGAAAATGACTTTGACCTTCGGGTCGATCCGGGCGATCTCGTCGAAGACTTCCTTGCCGTTCATACCCGGCATGACTACATCCAGGATGATAAGGTCTATCTTGTTTTTCTGTTCCTCAAATACTTTGATCGCTTCCTTTCCGTTTGCGGCTTCGAGGGTCGAGTAGCCATTTCCCGAGAGAATCAGCTTCGTCAGGCGCCTGACGTCAGAGTCGTCCTCTATGACCAGAATAGTTTCGGCGCCGCCCTCGATGGCGGGTTCGGGAGGGCCGTCCTGACGCTCTGCCCTCTCGGCGAGAGGCAGGTATATGTCGAAGCGGGTTCCCTTGAGGCGCTCGCTTGCGACGTTGATATACCCTTTATGTTGTTTCACGATGCCGTAGACGCTCGAAAGGCCCAACCCCGTTCCTTTGCCGATCTCCTTGGTAGTGAAAAAAGGATCGAAGATCCGGGTCATCGTTTCTTCATTCATGCCTACGCCGGTATCGGACACCGAGAGGAGCGCGTAGTTGCCCGGTCTGCCGAATCCGTGCGTTTTCTTGAAGGACTCGTCGAGCCCCACGGAGCGCATGCCGATGGTGAGCGACCCGCCATGAGGCATGGCATCCCGGGCATTCGTCGCGAGGTTCATCAGCACCTGGTCTATTTGGGAGACGTCAAGCAGCGCGACGACGTCACGATCGGCGAGGTCGAGTTTAAGATCTATATCCTCGGGAAGAAGCCTTTTCAACAGACTTGCCGCATCCGCGACGACTTGTCCCACGCGGCGCGGTCCGAGAGAGATTGTCTGCTTGCGGCTATATGCAAGAAGGCTGCGGGTGAGATCGGCCGCCTTTTCGGAAGAGACGACAATCTGGTCTACATACGCTTTGATGCTGCTCAATGGCTCGACGTTCATTTGGATGAGATTGGCGAGACCCATGATGACGGTCAGGATGTTGTTGAAGTCGTGGGCAACCCCGCCCGCGAGGGTTCCTATGGCCTCCATTTTCTGTGCCTGGAGGAGCTGAGCCTCAACCTGAAGCTGCTGAGTGATGTCTCTTTCGACCCCGACATAGTGGACCACAGTGCCTGAAGCGTCGCGAACGGGAGCGAGGGTAACTTCAACTTCTATCGTTGTTCCGTCTTTTCTTTGCCGCGTCTGTCTTCCTGACCACGTTTTGCCCTCCTGAAGCTCCGACCATATCGAATCGTGGAACGATTCCGCGTAGCGATCGCTGCGGAGCGCTGCCGGGGTTTTTCCCATCAACTCTTCATGACTGAAGCCGTAGGTGTTGCAGAAGGCGGTATTGGCGTAGCTGTAGCGCCTATCGGGATTGAGCATGAAGACCCCCTCGCCTGCATTCTCAACGGCCAGGGACAGCTTGGTGCGCTCCTCCTCCCCCCGCCTGCGATCGGTGATGTCCTCGATCGTGGTCAGGAAGTAGAGGAACGCCCCGTTTTTGTCCCGGACGGCCCGCACGGTGCATGCCCCCCAAACCACCTGTCCATCCTTTCGCAGATATCGTTTCTCGGTCCGATAAAGGGAGATTTTCCCGTCAAAGAGATCGAGGACGTGCACCGCATCTTCTTCAAGATGGCCGGGATGCGTAATATCCTTGAACGTCAGGGCCGTCAGCTCCTCCTCGGTATAGCGAATCATCCTGCAAAAGGCCGGGTTTACCCTGAGGAAACGATAATCGGCGCCCGTCATCGCCATGCCTATGGGGTTTTCCTCAAAGATTTTGCGAAAGTTGGCTTCTTTTTCCCGAAGTTCCTCTTCAGCTTGCTTGCGCTCCGTAATGTCCTGGTTTGCGCCATAGCACTGGAGGATGCGGCCTTCATCATCCCTGGTCATGTGTATGCGGGCCAGGATGTGGCGCACTTCGCCGTCCCGGCGAACGATGCGGTGCTCAACGTTTTCGTGGAACTCCCGGCCCGTGCTTGCGAGGCGTTTCGCCGTCAAATCAGTAAAGAGACGCAGATCTTTCGGATGGATGAACCTCTTGCCGTACTCTTCCCGCGACATCCGGTAGCCGCCTTCCCGTTGTGCGGTGGCGCCGCAAAAAGCGTAGAAGGCGTCGTCGAAAATAAACTCATCGGTTCTCGGGTCCAGCTCCCAGTAAACAATTCGGGATAGGTCCATTGCCTCCGCCAGTTTCATTCGGCTTTCAAACAAGTCCTTCTCGCTCTGTCGACGATCGGAAATGTCCCGGAAGACGAGCACGACGCCCTTGATGGCGCCGTCCCTGTCTCGTATGGGAGCGCCGCTGTCGTCGATGAAGATCTCCGAGCCATCCTTCCGCATGAGGATCGTATGGTTGGCGAGTCCGACAGTCGTCCCTTCCTTCAGCACTCTGTCGATAGGGTTCTCCACAACCGTCCTGGTCCTTTCGCTAATGATGCTGAAGACTTTGGCAACTTGCGTTCGAGAGGCGTCGGCGAGGCGCCAGCCCGTCAGCGCTTCGGCCACGGGGTTCATGAAGGTGATCGTGCCCGCGCAGTCTGTTGCGATGACGGCGTCCCCAATGCTTGACAGCATTGCGGCCCAGCGTTCCTCGCTTTCATGAAGGGCCGCCTCCGCCTCGATTTGTTTCAACCGCTTGAGGCCCATTTCGCCGATCATTTCGGCCAACTCCGAGAAATAGTCCAAAAAGGCGTGCACCCTTGCCTCATTTACAACCGGGATTCTTTCTACGGCCTCCATGTAGGAGGTTTCGTCAAAGCCGAAGTGTTTTGCCTGCTGCCGAAAATATTCTTTGTCGGGTTCTTCAAGGAGGAATTGGCCCGTAAAAAGATTGGCCGCGTGCTCCCCTTCGATCGCGAGAGGGACGGCTGCATGGATCAGCCCGTTTTTGCACCTGCAAACCACACGGTTTTGCCCGGCGGCAATCCGGTCGGCGATTGCCGCATCGCTCTCGCTGCACCGCTTTATTGTCTCAGGGTTCGCCCGATGGAAATTTGCACACAGGTCTTCCCAGCCGGAATTGGTGACGGTGGTCCCGTCGAGATCGACGATAGCCGCGGGCATGCCCGTCGCCGCATAAAAGAGGTCCGTAAGCCCTTGGATCCGGGCCGCATCAATCAGCTCTAAGAATTGGTGTTTCATGACTCCCCTTAAGAAAAAAGCTGGAATAGAGGAAGTATCTTATCAGATGTGATGGGAGAATTAAAGTTCCTGAAAATGCAAGCAGTTCGGACGCAGGGCACGAGTGCCGGGGCGGGGCTGTTTTAGAGAAGGAAGACGCCGTTCCTGGAATCTGTTTCTCATGGCCCCCCTCCTTATCAGCGGATAGATCGCGCTCCGGACTGTTTCATTGAGCCCTAAACTATGTCTTCCCTTCGGAAGCGCCAAAGCAGCAAGGCGCCGAGCAGCAGACAATAAAAGAGCATATTGAAAAGAGGATAGAGCGACCAGAGACCGCCGAACCTTTCTCCGCTAATGAAAGAAGAGGCGAAACCTTGCATGCCGGAGAGCTTTGGCCACAGGTAATACAGGATCTTGCCGGAGGAAAGGTTGTGTCCCCTTTGTCTGCCCGCCCAAAACGTCATCGTCTGGGCCATCTGGCTGCTGCTGACCGCGTTGACGCCGTCGATCGCCATGCCGATGACGGCGACGCCGATGATGCAAAGAAAAGCGGCTATCTCCGGCATGGCGAGCGAGAGCAGCAAAACGGCAAGAACCACGAAAAGCAGATTGAGCGTGCAGAGAAGCGAAGCGACGATGTATCCGGGCATCACCACTTTTGCCGACAGGGCAGCTACCAGAAAGACCACAGTCTGGAGGACGAGCATGAAAAGGGACGACAAAACCCACAAGCCGGCCGTCTTTCCGAGCACGTACTGCCGCCGGGTAATCGGTTTGGAAAGGATCAACGACTGCATGCCTCCGTCCCGGTCGCGCCTGAATGTTCGCATGGAGAACAGCGCTGCAAGAAGCATCATGACGGCTGCCACGGTGTGGAAGGCTGCAGCCGACACTACGCCGGCGATCGTCGCCGCATCGAGGATCTGGCCGTTCACCACATAGTTCCCTTGATAACAGCCGCGAATAAGAATGACGAATATGAGACAGACAACGAACACGGCGACGAAGCTTCTCTGGCGGATATCGTCGAGAAGCGTATATTTCGCGATCTTGAGGATGGGTCCCTGCATCATTCCCCCGTCAACCCGTTACCACTCTCACGAACAGGTCTTCCAGCGTTTCGCCTTCCTTGACCACGGAGGCGA
Source organism: uncultured delta proteobacterium (assembly GCA_963816715.1). Classification (GTDB taxonomy): domain Bacteria; phylum Desulfobacterota; class Syntrophorhabdia; order Syntrophorhabdales; family WCHB1-27; genus BOG-1155. The sequence continues at coordinate 175,340 of CAWFMJ010000026.1, read as the reverse complement.
TGCTGTCTTTCATGAGAAGACGGCCGCGATCGATGATGGCGACCGTGTCGCATATCTTCTCCACTTCCGAGAGAAAGTGTGAATTGAGGAAGAGCGTCATTCCCCCGGCCCTGAGAGACTCCAGAAGCAGCCGGATTTCCCTGATGCCGATGGGATCGAGGCCGGAGGCGGGCTCGTCGAGGATGAGCAGTTTCGGGCGCCCCATCAGTGCGGCCCCGAGGGCGAATCGTTGGGCCATGCCTTTTGAATAGGCATTCCCTTTCGTATGTTCTCTGCCTGCCATGCCGATAAGCTCGACGATCCGCCTGCATTCGTCTTTGGCTTCGACGGGGCCGAGTTCCAGCAATTCCGCGCACCGGCGCAGGTATTGCCAACCGGTAAGGTACGGCGGGATGCGGTGGTTCTCGGCCACATAGCCGATTCCCCTGCGGCAGGCCGCATCGGCGCTGGAAAGAGTGTTTAACCACAGCCTTCCCGAAGTGGGCCGCGTGAAATCGAGAAGCATCCGGACGATGGTGGTTTTTCCGGCGCCGTTCGGTCCGAGGAGCGCCGCGTATTCGCCGGCTTTTACCGAGAAGGCAACATTATCCACGGCCAGGAGGAAGCCGTAACGCTTGGAGACGTTCTGCAACTCGATCATGGGCAATCCCGGGTCAATCTTTCGTTTATCGTACGGCCGCAAGCAAGTATAGGCGCCTCATCCCGCTATGTCAATGAAGCGACCGCCGCACCGTGGGGTTCCCGTGGTAGGCAAGCGCGACCCTGTCGCCGAAGAAGGCTTCCTGACGGCCCACTGCTGGAGCATGCCGCGCACCATGCTCCGATACGCCATCGAACGCTTCCCGGCGGAGGTGAGGCAGCGGTACTTGCGGGGTGAGATCAGCGCAAAGGGCTGAAATGGTCGAAGCCGGAGACGTCCAGGGGAACTCTCCGGCCATCAGGGAGGAGCATGAGGATTTGTCGTTCGGCCGTGATTTTCCCCACTTCGGCGAGAGGCACGCCGCACCGGCCGCTCGCCGCCTGTAAAACCTGCACGTCGCGGGGATTGCAGGTGAGGATGAGCTCATAGTCGTCGCTCATCCCGAGGACGAACTGGTAGGGGTCTTTGCCCAGGGCTTCCGCCGCGCTGCGAAGCCTTTCGTCGACGGGGATCATCCCCCTGACGATCTCGGCGCCGACCCGGCTTGCCTCGCAGAGATGGCCCAAATCCCCCGGAAAGCCGTCGCTCGTATCCGTCATGGCCGAAACGCGCCCCGTCCGCGCGAGAGCCATCCCTGCTTGCGCCCGGTGCGAAGGGGTCGCATAGGCTGCGACCAAGGCGTCGTCAGATTTCACCCCTCTGAGCAAAAGTTGCAGTCCCGCGGCCGCTCGACCGGGGAAGCCGGTGAGGAGAATCGCGTCGCCCGGCCTCGCGCCTGAACGGCGCACCGCTTTGCCTTGCTCTATCTCGCCGACCAGGGTGATGTCGATGAAGGTCCCGTTGCCCGATTGGGTGATGTTGCCCCCGATAACAGAGGCATTGAAGGGGCTCAACTCGTGGAGGAAGCCCCGATACATTTCTTCCACATCGCGCACTAGAGTGTCGCGCTTCAATCCAAGGGAGACAAGGGCGTAGAGCGGTTTTCCTCCCATTGCCCCGATGTCGCTGATATTCGACGTCATGGCGCGCCGCCCTATGTCGAAGCTGCGGACGTTGGCGGGCAGGTAGTGGCGATTTTCGACGAGCGAATCGCAGGTGATCAGAAGCTCGAAGCCGTGTTTCGGAAGGAAAGAGGCCGCATCGTCGCCGATGCCCGTGACCACGCCTTCGGAGCGGCTGCCCTCTCTGCCGACGAGCGCTTCGATCCTCCGGATGAGCCCAAACTCCCCGATATCTGTGACGCTCTCCTCCACGTGCGCCCCCTAGTCGAGAAAGAGCGGGACCAGCCGCTTGCTTTTCATGTCCGCCAGCCCTTTGTCGCTGATCCTGAGGAAAGGGAGGCCGGTGAAGGGTATGGTCTGGAGCGCCAGAAAAGGCCTCGGTATGTTCGACCCTATCTCTGCCAATCGCGCGTCGAGTTGTCCGGCCTTTTCCGCATTTTCTTCAAGCGGACACTCGGGCATCAGGCCGAAGACGGGCATGCCGAACTCGTACGTTATTTCGCCTTTCCGAACGATGACGTAGCCGCCCTGAAGGTCAATGAGACGGTTCACCGCAAGGGCCATGTCTGCCTCGCTGCTGCCCGCGACGAGAAGATTTCCTGTGTCCCAGGTGAGGCTTGTGGCAAATGCGCCTTCCCTTATTCCCGTCCCCGTGATAAAGCCCTTGCCCATCCGTTTTCCGTTGCCCCTGGAGATCGCTGCAACGGGAATGATGTCCTTTTTCAGGTCCTTTTGCAACCGACCTTCGGAAACGGCGAGGACGCTTTCCGTTTCACGGGTGATCGTTGCATTTACCAGGTGGATGACCCGCACCCGCCTGGCGTTGCCCGAAGCGGGGATCGTAAAATCTTCCGGAACCGTTTTTTCGGTTTTGATGGTTCGCTTCATGGCATCGGGGAATTTGTACGGCGCAATCCGGCCGAGGAAGTTTCCCTCTTTGACGACCATTTCGCCGTTGGCCATGACTGCCCCGATCGACACGGTTTCCAGGTCGTCGAGAAAAAGCACGTCGGCGTGGCGAAAAGGCGCAAGGGCCCCGAGGCGGCGAAGGCCGTAGTAGTCGGCCACGTTGATCGTCGCCATCTTGACGGCATCCATAGGGCTGAAGCCGTATTCTATTGCCTTCCTCACCACGGAGTCGAGATAGCCTTCGTCGCGATACATGACCGGATCGAATCCGTCAGAAACAAGGATGATGCGTCTTTTGTCCACGTCTGTGTCTTTCAGCTTTGAAAGCTCGGCGAGTTCCTGGCGCACAAACCCCTGGCGGATCATCACGTAAACGCCGAAGCGCAGCCTTTCGAGGGCCTCCTCGAGCGTCGTCGACTCGTGGTCGGAAGTAATGCCGGTGACGAGATATTGCACGAGTTTGTTCCCTTTGGCGCCTGCCCCGTGGCCTTCGAGGGTCTTCCGCTGCGACAAGGCGAGGGCGGCCTGTCGCAGCACGCGGTCGTCGCCGTCGACCATCCTCGTCCAATAGGCCTCCCCGATCCCGAGCACGTCCTCTCTGGCGAGGACCTTCTCGAAGTCGGCAAAGCTGAGACCGATTGCGGTTTCCATCTCGGGAAAGGGGGGCGTCTCGGGCGAAGCGAGAAAAAAGCAGCGCACGGGGTAGCCTTTGGCGCTTTCGAAAAAAGACTCCATGCCCGCGAGACCGCAGGAAGTGGCGACCATCTCGGCCTCCGAAACAATAGAGGTCGTGCCGCCTTTCAGGCAGTAGGGAACAATGCTGTGAAAGGGGTACATGCTGTCGAGGTGCGTGTGGGCGTCAATAAAACCGGGGCAAAGATAGCGGCCGCGGGCGTCGATGACTTCTGTTGCTCCCGCTGATGCGGCCGCGGCTTCCGGCTCGATGCCGACCACATAGCCGTCCTTTATTGACAGGGCCATGGCCTCCTCGATGCGGTTCGTGAAGACGTTGACGATTTTTCCATTCCTGATGACCTTGTCGGCCGGTTCTTCCCTTTTTGCAACAGCGAGCAGCCGTCGGAGCATTTCTGCGTGCATGGACACCACCTGGAATGTATTTGCGTTATTGTACACCGGGGATGGGAGGGGAGCAAACGAAACTTGCTTCTGCCGTTTTCCTTGATTTCTTACCCCTTTTAACTTGACCGTGGTTCGTACTATGTTGTATGATATTGTATGACAAAAGCAGCAGAAATCGCCGGTTGGGTAAGAAGGGTCGAGCGCCCGATAGAGCGTCGGACCCGGCAGCAGTCGCCAAGCGCCGTATTGTGTCGACTAAGGGCTGGAACATACGAGCTGGCCGGAATGGATCGCGGCCGGCCATCAGCATCGTGGTTCTATCAGGGAAAGGAGAAGCGTATGAAACCATTATTTCTGATCGGCGCCCTCGTCGTTGGACTCATCATGTTTGCAGGATCGGCCTTCGCAACAAGCATTGACCTTGGAGCGGCAGACGGCTATAACGCCTTTATTTTTGGCAACTTCACGGCATCGAGTTCCGACGTGGAAGGCGCTTTGGCTGTCGGCGGCAATGTCTCGCTTAGCAGCTATTCCGTTGGGAGCAAAAACACTTTGACCGATACAGTGGTTGCCGGGAAGAATCTGACGCTGACCAGCGGGCAGATAACCGGCAACGTCCTGCTGGGAGGAACCGCCTCCGTGACAAGCGCGACGATAACGGGCAGCACAACGCAGAAGGCAAGCGCTCTCCCCATCAACTTCTCGGCAGCCCAAAACTATTTGACCGGCTTGTCGAACACCCTGTCTTCCACGAAAGCGACCGGAACGACCTCGTTGGTTTATGGCGGGATAAACCTTACAGGCGACGGTTCAAGCAAGGTGCAGGTATTCGACATCGCCGGTTCAGTCTTGCAGTCCGCATATTGGTCGGCCATCACCAATGTCCCGACCGGCGCCACATTGGTGATCAATGTGTCCGGCACATCGGTCTCCCCGGCAAATACGGGTATGGCCCCGCTTGACGGCTATAATGTATTGTTCAATTTCTATCAAGCCGATGCACTGTCAATTTCCAGCTTCACCGGGAGCATATTGGCGCCCAAGGCAGACGTCGCCGGCACTTGGGGACAGATCAGCGGAACCGTCATCGCCAATTCCTGGAACGGTTCTACGGAACTGCACGACGTGCCTTTTAAAGCGACCCCGGCGCCTGCACCCGGCGCCGCACTCCTTCTCGGATCCGGTTTGGTTGGCGTTATGGGCGTCAGGAGAAGGTCCAAGAGATAGACCGGACTTGAGTCTTCTAAGAAAGGCAGGGTCATTGGCCCTGCCTTTCTTAGTTTTTGGCGACAGTTTAACTCACCGGGAGAAACACACGCAGAGACAAGGCAACCTTCAGGGTCGTTAGGATCCTCGTCTCGATACTCCTGTTCGTCGTCGGACCTGGGCTTGCCGCCGGTTTGCTTCGAGAGGGGGGAACATTAGCATCCATGCTTTGCCTTCGGCTCGTGCCTCTGACCGCATCCCTCGAGGCATTGAAAGTTTTGCTTGACTGAGGAAACTTATAGTACTAATATAGTTTTCATAGTTTATGGCTGCTCATAGATCAGGATTGCCTAGTGAAACTCAGGACGGGACGCGGTCGGCTCAATCGGTTCGCAACCGGATCGTCGCGGACGCCAGGCGTCATTTTTTTATGCACGGGTTTCGAAGCGTCACCATGGACGATCTGGCAGCGGGGCTCGCCATGAGCAAAAAAACGCTTTATGCGCATTTTTCGAGCAAAGGGGCGCTGCTCGAAGCGGTGATCCTGGACAAGTTCGCAGAGGTAGACGCCGACATGGGGCGCATAACCTCCGCCGATGTTTCCGATTTTCCGGCCCGCATGCACGAGCTTTTCGCCTGCCTCCGACAGCACCTGGGAGAGATCCAGCCCCCTTTTCTGCGGGACATGCAGCGGGAAAAGCCCGAGGCGTTCGCGATTGTCGAGACGAAACGACGGGAGATTCTCCTCAAATATCACAGGAAAGTGCTGGACCAGGGGCGAAAAGCGGGAGTCATACGCAAAGACATCCCGGTGGACCTCATCATCGAGATCCTCTTGAGCATGTTGACGATCATCACTCCACAAAAGATGGAGAAGCTCGGGATTACGCCCGAGACCGGAGTCATGGCCATCATCGCCGTGGTCTTTGAAGGTGTAATGACGGAGAAAGGAAGATCGAGACTATCGCGTTATCACGGGCGGCGAACATTGCCGGAAAATGGGTTTTTCCCGGGGCCTTCGTCATGACGGGCTTTTTTCATGGGGAGGAAAGTGAGGTGCGGTCTTTACAGGTTGAGACGGGATATCATCAGCGACGCCATAATTCGAGCCGCCCGGCCCGCGCGCGAATGCTCTGCCCCCTACTGCTCGTCGCCCTTGTTCTGGCAGGATGTTCCTTGGGGCCGGATTTTACCAGGCCGAAGGCGCAGGTACCGCCGAATTGGCTCGACGCAAACGACGCACGCGTCAAAACAGGGCCTGCTCAATATAGGGACTGGTGGAAGGCCTTTAACGACCCCGTCCTGGACAAGCTGATCGATCAGGCGTACCGGGACAACCTGTCTCTCAGGATCGCGGGAGTCCGGGTCCTCGAAGCGCGCGCCCAACTCGGGGTCGCTGTCGGAAGGCTCTACCCCCAGGCCCAGCAGGCATCCGGAAATCTCCAGTACAATAGGTTGAGCGACCGGTACCCATTGGGCGCCCTCCTCGAGTCTCCGGCCATCCCCAGTACGCTGTCGAGCAGTCTTTTTAACTACTGGCAGGACCAGATCGGCCTTACTGCGAGTTGGGAGATCGACTTTTGGGGGAAGTTCAGGCGGTCCATCGAGTCGGCCGACGCCGCTTTCTCGGCCACGGTAGCCGACTACGACAGCGTCCTGGTGAGCCTCACCGCCGATGTGACAAATTCCTACATCCTGATCAGGACCCTCGAGAAGCGGCTCGCTATCGCCCGCCGGAATGTGGAGACCCAGGAAGCGAGCCTGCACGTCGCCGAGGACCGCTTCCGCCATGGCGCCGCCTCCCGGCTCGATCTCGAGCAGGCAAAGACCATCCTCAACGATACTTTGGGTTCCATCCCTGCCTTTGAAACGCAGTTGCGCCAGGCTACGAACGGACTCAGCATCCTCCTGGGTCTGCCGCCGGGCGATTTGACGGAAACCTTGAAGGGTAATTCGGAGATCCCCGTCTCTCCGCCTGAGATAGTGGTGGGCATTCCCAGCGATCTCCTCCGCAGACGGCCCGACGTCAGGAGCGCCGAGTACCAGGCGGCGGCTCAGAGCGCCCAGATCGGCGTGGCCAAGGCGGACCTCTACCCCGCTTTTTCTCTGACGGGGTCATTCGGCTTTCTGTCGAGCGATGTGAATAGCTTCACGCTGAGCGACATGTTTGCGTGGAAGAGCCGCAACTACCAGGCAGGCCCTGCCATTCAGTGGAATATTTTCAATTATGGCCGGATCAGGAATAATGTACGCGTGCAGGATGCGCGGTTCGAGGAGTCCCTGATCGCTTACCGGAACAGCGTCCTCAAGGCTTACCGGGAGGTCGAGGATGGTCTGGTTGCTTATCTCAAAGGCCAGGAAAGGGCCGAGTTTCTCGGCCGGAGCACTGCGGCAGCCGCGAGGGCCTTCGACCTCGTGATGGAACAATACCGGGAAGGCCTCAAAGATTACACCTCGGTTCTCGTCGCTCAAGCTGCCCTCCTGAGCGAGCAGGACAATCTGGCGGTCGCCCTCGGCAACCTTTCCACCAGTCTCGTGTCGGTTTACCGGGGACTCGGGGGCGGATGGGAGATACGGGAGGGCAAGGAGTTAGTGCCGCCGGACGTCAAAGAGGAGATGACAAAGCGCACCAACTGGGGCGGGCTGCTTGCCCCCGCGTCGCATGCCCCCGCGGAAGGGCGCAAGTCGCCGATCCGTCTGCCGGACTGGTAGGGTACTGATGGGGCTTTAGCTTTAGAGGCTCCCCGCTCACCTCGCCTTCCGCCGAAAGAGAGCCCGGCGTGACGGGGGAAGCCTAAACTATCAGGAGGAAAGGTCTTGTCGGCCATGAGAAAAAGGATTATTCCCCTACTCATTCTCGTCATAGTTGCGGCCGCCGTCATCGTTTTCTACTCACGCTGGACCGCCCATAAGCCGCCGGGAAACATTTTGACGATCTCCGGCAACATCGAAACCCACGAGAGTCTGGTAGGATTCAAGGTTCAGGGGCGCATCAGAGAGCTGCCGGTGCAGGAAGGTCAATTTGTGCGCGAGGGAGACCTTCTCGCGCGGCTCGACACCGGGGACTACGTGCAGCAGGTCAGGATCGATGAGGCTTCCGTCCGTTCACAAGAGGCGAATCTGGCGCTCGCCCTGGCCGGAACGCGGAGCCAGGAGATCAAGGCAGCGGAAGCAGCCCTGTTCGACGCCAAGGCAGATCTGGAGCTGAAAAAGGTCGAGTTCCGGCGCAATCAGAACCTTTACGAGAGCAACGCAGTCGTCTCCGCCGAGGCGAGAGACACCGCGGAGACGAGCCTCAAACGGAGCGAGGCCGTCTACGAGCAGCGCAATCAGACGTACAGGGAACTGGTGGAAGGTACCCGCGCCGAGCAGATCGCCATCAACCGGGCGAACCTCGATACGGCTCGGCAAAGCCTTGAGTTGTCGCGCATTCGGCTCTCTTACGCGTCCCTCTACGCGCCGAAGACCGGTCTCGTCACCGTACGGCAGGCAGAGCTTGGCGAGGTTATGCTGCCCGGAAGCCCGGTCGTGACGATTGCCGACATAGATCATCTCTGGTTAAGGGGCTACATCAATGAAACCGACCTCGGCCGGGTTCGCTGGGGCCAATCTGCGACCATAAGAACAGACGCCTTCCGGGGCAGGGCTTACCACGGCCGCGTCTCGTTTATTTCGCCGGAGGCGGAATTCACCCCGAAAAGCGTCGAAACGCACAAGGAACGGGTCACCCTGGTCTACCGCATCAAAATCGATCTGGAGAACCCCAATCATGAGTTGAAGCCGGGCATGCCGGCCGACGCCGAAATCGACACGGAGGGCCGTTGACTCTGGAGCCGAGTCAGAAGCGGGCCGTGGCAGCCCATGGCCTCACCAAGGAATTCCCCGGCGTTGTCGCCGTCGACAACCTCAGCTTCGACGTGGAAAACGGCGAGATCTTCGGTCTTGTGGGACCTGACGGAGCGGGAAAGACGACGACGATCCGCATGCTGGCCGGCGTCCTTACCCCGAGCGCGGGGACTGCGGACGTGGCTGGCGTCGACGTGGTGAGAGACGCTGAAGGCGTCAAGCACCACGTCAGTTACATGTCCCAGCGCTTCGGTCTGTACGAAGACCTCACGGTTGACGAGAACATAAGGTTTTACGCGGGCATCTTCGGTTTGTCCCGCAGCGACAGGGAGCGCCGTGCCTCCATGCTCCTGAAGGCAGCGGGCATGAATCCCTTTCGGGACCGCCTTGCGGGGAATCTTTCCGGGGGCATGAAGCAGAAGCTGGGGTTGGTCTGCGCCTTGATACACACCCCGCAGGTAATCCTGCTCGATGAGCCGACGAACGGCGTAGACCCCGTATCCAGGCGCGATTTTTGGGCTATCCTTTACTCTCTGTTGGGCGAACGCATCGCCATACTCATCGCAACTTCCTATCTCGATGAGGCGGAACGGTGCCACCGCGTGGCCCTGCTGCACGAAGGGCGGCTGCTTTACTGTGATACTCCCGAAGGACTGAAGAAAAAGGTCTCCGGCGCGGTCGTTGCCGTGACATCGTCGGAGCCGAGGAAGATGAGGGACCTCCTTGCAGGCGCGGAAGGGGTATCGGATATTGTGTTGGTCGGAGATGGGCTGCACGTCCTGGTGGATGACGCCTCCATTCGGGTTCCGCAACTACGGTCGCAAATGGCTTCGGGCACTTTGCCCTTTGACCGCATCGAAGAGGTCGCTCCGACCATAGAAGACCTTTTCGTTCAGGCAATCGGAAGGGAAAGTGCGAGGGCGGGCAATGGATAAGGCCGTCCCGTCCGTGGCAGTGAGCGACCTGGTAAAGAGGTTCGATGATTTCGTTGCCGTGGACCATATCAGTTTCGAGGCATACCCGGGAGAGATATTCGGTTTTCTCGGACCCAACGGCGCCGGGAAATCGACGACCATACGGATGCTCTGCGGGTTGCTGCGGCCCACCTCCGGATACGCCGAGGTAGCGGGCATCGACGTTGGTCTCCGGCCGGAGGCCGTACGACAGCGGATCGGCTATATGTCCCAGAAGTTTTCCCTCTACAACGACTTGACGGTGATAGAGAACATCCGCTTTTTTGCCGGCATGTACAGCGTGTCCGAAACGGTGATGCCGGAGCGCGTCGATTGGGTCCTCGACATGGCGGGGTTGAAGGGCCGCGGGTCTACCTTGACCGCTACCCTCGCAACCGGATGGAAGCAGCGCCTCGCTCTGGGGTGTGCGGTGCTTCACCGGCCACGGATATTATTCCTCGACGAACCGACTTCCGGGGTGGACCCCATCTCCCGGCGGCAGTTCTGGGAGTTGATCCATCGCATGGCCGCGGACGGGGTGACTGTCTTCGTCACCACTCACTACATGGATGAGGCAGAGTACTGCCGGCGCCTGGTCCTCATCTATCGCGGGCAGATCGTCGCGTCCGGCTCGCCCTCCGCGCTCAAAAGGGACAGCATGAAAGGCCAGTTGCTCCTCGTGGAGTGCGGGCAGGTGGGGGAGGCCCTGGAGATCCTTCGAAAGGGTCCCGGCGTTCTGGATGCCGCCATTTTCGGCAGCTCGATCCACATCGTCGTCGCAAACGCGCGTGAGGCCGCCCCGCTCCTCAGGCGGTATCTCACCGAACGCGCCATTGCCGTCTCCAGGATCGACCCCATAAGCCCTACCCTGGAGGATGTCTTCGTATCCCTCACGAGCCCGCGGGATGAACCCGCTGAAGAGGCGAGCGCGCTATGAAACTCCACCGGCTGACAGCAATAGCGTGGAAAGAATCACTCCAGATCATGCGCGACGCCCGAAGCGTGGCCATTGTTCTCGCCATGCCCGTCCTCCTGATGCTCGCCTTCGGCTATGGCGTCAGCTTCGACGTGAAGCACCTGCCCGTCTACGTCTTCGACCGGGAAGGCAGTCAGGCGAGCCAGGATTTGCTGAAGCGTTTTCAGGCATCGGAATACTTCGAGGTAAAGCGCACCGTGAATGACTACTCCGCGATAGTTCGGGCCCTTGACTCAGGGGCCTGCAGGCTTGCCCTCGTGCTGCCCCACGACTTTTCCCGGAAGCTCAACGAGGGCCGTCCGGTGAGCATACAGGCGTTGATCGACGCGACGGACAGCAACAGCGCGAACCTGGCGATCGCTTACACCCAGGCGGTCGTCGAGGGCTACTCCCAACAGGTGCGGCTCGATTGGTCCCTGCGTCACGGACAAATCGGGGGCGAGGCATCCATAAGCGTGGACGCGCGGACGTGGTTCAACGAGAACCTCGAAAGCGCGGCGAACATCGTGCCCGGCGTTGTCGTTATCGTCATGGCCGTCGTGGGGACCTTTTTGACGGCTTTGACCATCGCCCGGGAATGGGAAAGGGGCACCATGGAGCAGCTCATCGCGACGCCCGTGACCGCAATGGAGCTGATGCTCGGCAAGCTGGCGCCCTATTTTGCGATAGGGGTCTTCGATACCTGCCTGTGCGCCATCTTCGGCATCCTCTGGTTCGGCGTGCCCTTCCGCGGCAGTTGGGGCGTCTTCTTCGCAAGCTCCGCCCTTTTTCTTGTAGTGGTGCTATCCCTCGGATACTTCATCTCTGTCGCGGCAAAATCGCAGCTTGCGGCGAGCCAGGCGTCGCTTTTGGTCACGTTCCTTCCCGCGTTCCTCCTTTCCGGGTTTCTCTTCCCCATCGACCAGATGCCCGTCGCGATCCAGGCGCTTACGTATGTACTGCCGGCCCGCTACTACATGGCCGTCATCCGCAACGTTTTTCTGAAAGGGTCGGCAATCGCGTTACTGCGGAACGAGCTGCTTGCTTTGGCAATCCTCTCCTTCCTGCTCGTCATGATCGCCACCCGCATTTTCAAGAAGAAACTGGGATAGCGAGGGGAGTATGCTCGGCAGGCTGCACCACATGCTGATCAAGGAGTTCATTCAGGTCCTTCGCGATAGACGGACCCGCTTCCTGCTCTTCGCTCCGGCCATTATACAGATGCTCATCTTTGGCTACGCTGCTACTCTGGAGATCAAGCACGTGCCGACCGTCATACTCGATTACGACAATACCCAGGTAACCCGCGACCTTATCTCCCGTTTTGCGGCAAGCCAGTACTTTAAGGTGCGCCGTCTTTCAACGGATCGAAGGGGCGACGTCAAGCTCCTCATAGACCGGGGCGATGCCATAATAGCCCTGCAGATCGATGACGGCTTTACAAGGGACCTGGCCAAGGGAAGGACTGCGCACCTGCAGGCGATCGTCGACAGCAGCAACTCTAATACCGCGCTGATCGGCTTAGGCTATGTCAACGTGGTTGCCGCAAACTTCAGCCGGGAGTATCAAACGGCCCGAATGCAGCGCCAATCGCCCGCGACCCTGACAGGCCGACCCAACATCGTGCTTGACGGCAGGCCCTGGTACAACACCGATATTTCGGATCGCTGGTACTTCATACCGGGCGTGATCGGCAATCTGATATTGGTGATCGTCATAAACCTGACCGCCTTCGCGGTGGTGAGAGAGCGTGAGATCGGCACGCTCGAGCAGATCATGGTCACCCCCATCCGCCGTGTTGAATTCATCCTGGGCAAGACAGTCCCTTTCTTCCTTATCGGTCTTTTCGACGCCCTCCTCGTATCCGCCTTCGGCGTCCTCTGGTTCGGCGTGCCTTTGCGCGGCAGCATAGGAGTCCTGACCCTTGGCACGGTGCTCTTTCTGCTGTGCACGCTCGGCGTCGGTCTGTTCATCTCGACGGTATCGAAGACGCAGCAGCAGGCGCTGATGACGTCATTTTTCTTCATCGTGCCCGCGATCATCTTTTCCGGGTTCGGAACGCCGATCAGCAGCATGCCCCAGGCCCTGCAGTGGCTGACTTACCTGAACCCGCTCCGCTATTTCCTGGAGGTTTTGCGGAGCATTTATCTCAAGGGGGGCGGGCTCGCTTCTTTGTGGCAGGACATGGCAGCAATGGCCCTGTTGGGCGCCGTTATGCTGTCAATCAGCGTCTTTCGCTTCCAGAAGTCCCTTGATTGATCGGGCGCAATGATCCACTTTCCTTCTGCTGGGTCTGTTTTCTCTTTCCATAGCCCGGCCGGGACGCGGACAAGGGGGGCATCGTCCTAGGAGATACAGCCAACAGAGCTTTCTTCTACCCTAGGCCAGAGTCATGCCGACGTCCGTTCCCCCGTCGCGAGATCTTGCACGAGCCGCTTCGGGAACCCTGCAAGGTCGGAAGGAGCGGCGCCCACTTCCACTAGAACCGAAACAATTGCCGGTCTTGGGCGTAGATGAGGCGTCTGAGCAAAACCGGAGATAGGTGCGATGGAGAAGCGTACGTTTCTATGCTTCCGATAAGCAGGGAGACGAGAAGAACAAGCCGGTGCGAGTTCCGAAACTCTAAGCGGGGGGAGACCTTTGGCCCGCGCTTCGCGCGGGACGCAGGGTGAGCGGCGACGCCCAATCTCGCGGCGAGGGAACGGACGTCGGCAGGACGGGGTTGCGGAGGTAGGGAAAGGGCAGACCGGGGTCCCTTTTTTGGCGGTGTGAGGCATGAAAGGAGAAGGTGGGGCATACCGGGGTTTTGGCGTTTGAAGTGGAAGTGGCGGGGGGCAGGGCGGGGTTGCGGAGATGAAGAAAGGGCAGACCGTGCCTTTTTTGATAGGCTCGGGTATGGAGGGTAGGCGAAGGGGCGTTAGAGAAAGAAGCGTACGATTTCTTCGTCGCTTGCTCCTGCGCCTTCCTTGTCTGGGGCCAGGTCGGCGAAGACGGTGTCTTCGTTGTGCGAAATCAGCAGGGGCCGGTATGGCTTTATGCCGTCTCTCCGCTCACAGAAGATCTTGAAGCTGTCCGGTACGAAGAGGCGTACGTGGGTGGGGTCGGCAACGGCCACCGGGTGCTGCCAGTAGGGGACGAGCACGTGGAGGACGCCGTCGGGCCGGAGGACGCGATGCACCTCGTTCATCAGGTGGATGAGGTCCCGCAGATGTTCGAGCACGTGCACCGCGAAGACGTGGTCTATTGATTCATCGCGAAAGGGAAGACCTTTTTCGAGATCGGCGATCGCGTTCACGGCGCGCCGGGAGGAGCGGTCTACGCCGATGGCTGTTTCGACCTGTTTATAGTCGCCGCAGCCCAGATCTATTGCAACCGGAGGCTGGCGGCCGGCTCTTTCGACGATGTCCCAGACCGCATGAATGCCGCGCACGAGGCCGACGGCCCGCCGCAACCGCCGCAGCTCGGACTCGTCCCCGACCGATCCCCGCAAATGAGCCACACCCCCGTCGACCCACAATGACAGGTCCGTGAGATGTCGCAAACCGTTGTTTGTGGAAACGATTTCAAGCACGTCTGCTTCGATCGCCCGGTCGCGACGCACCGCGGCCGGCTGGTCGGGAAACGCCCTTTTTGATTGCATCGGAACCACCCTGATTCCGGCAGGCGTCGCTTCTTTGTTTTGCTCCTGATTCTTCCGCTTTGCCATAGAGATCAATATAGGTTGCAAGCGGACTTCCTTCAATGCCTGGTCGGGAAGGGATAGGGAATGTTGAAGAAGATCGTTGTCGCAAACGCTGTTAGAGGCTGTTAGAGGCGAAAAGCAGGCGCAGGAGCGCGTCCTGTGCTATAATTGAACGAGAAGTGAACGACAGCGAGGATTGTGATGGCTGAAGGTTTGATAACGGGCGGATTGACGAAATGCGTCCGGGGCGGCGGGTGAGCGTCGAAAATAGGTCCGGAGGACCTATCCCAGATTCTGTGCGGAGTTGAGATACCTGCCGATGAGAACGTGATCGTGGGCGTGGAAGGATTCGAGGACGCGGGCGTCTACAGGATCAGCGACGAGCTTGCCCTCGTCCAGACTGTCGACTTCTTCACCCCCATCGTCGACGACCCGTACGATTTCGGCCGTATCGCCGCAGCAAACGCTTTGAGCGACATCTACGCGATGGGCGCAACGCCGAGGACTGCCCTGAATATCGTCTGTTTCTCCCCCAGTGTTTACGACCTCAAGGTGCTCAGGGAGATCATTAAGGGAGGAGCGGAGAAGATACGGGAGGCGCGGGCCAGCCTTTTGGGCGGCCACAGCGTCGACGACCGTGAGATAAAATATGGGCTGTCGGTCACCGGGCTCGTGCATCCCGGGAAAATCTTGAGGAATGTCGGCGCCCGGCCGCACGACCTTTTAATTCTCACGAAGCCTCTCGGCACGGGCATCCTCAATACCGGCATAAAAGGAGATATGGTTGCCGCCGATGCCGTCAAAAAGCTCGTCGAGATAATGGCGGGGTTGAGCGACCGGGCGGCGGAGGCGATGAGGGCCGCGGATGCCCACGCGGCCACGGACGTCACGGGCTTCGGCCTGGTCGGTCATCTCTCTGAAATGCTCGGGGGTTCTCTGGGCGTGCGCCTTTTCCCCGAAAAGCTGCCCTACTTCGAGGAGGCGCCGGCATTGGCCGCCTCGGGTTGCGTCCCCGGCGGCCTTTACAGGAACAAGAACTTCTATGAAACATGCCTAGAGGGGACGACCACTCCTTTTCTTACGGACCTCCTCTTTGATCCTCAAACGTCGGGCGGTCTGCTCATCGCTGTCGGTCAGGAGAATCTGAAGGCCTTCGAGCAAACGGCAGCGCAAAACGGAGGCGACTTTTGGGTAATCGGCGAGTTTGTCGCCGAGCCGAAAGGGAAGATAGTGTTGTAGGCCCTACCGCCACACCCTTACTCCCAGAAGCGGTAGAATCACAAAGATCACGAGTGCAATGATGAGGACGCCGAGGATGACTCCCTCGGCCCGTCCGCCGATTCTCGGGTTTTCCGCCCTCGTTGCGAGATCGTGAACTTCTCTGTCGTCTAAGGCCGACAGTCTGCTTCCCACTTCCCCGGGGGTGAAGCCGAGGCCCAGGAGACGTGCTTTGACTTCCTTTCTCTCAAGAAGCGCTTCTATGCTCTTTATGTCGCCGTCTCTGTTCCGGAATGCCGTCGTTGTCGCGGAAGGAGCAAAAGAAGCCTCCACGCGCGGGGCAAGGGCAATGACGGCCATGAGGAAGACAAGATGCCAGGCGAGCAGTGCTTTTGCCATGAGAGGGCTCCGTGAATGAATTTGTCGGTTTTCACCAGTCTTCCTTCTCTTTGATTTTTCTGAGCGTGTCCTTGAATGCATCGGAACTCGGCGACAACTCCACCGCTCGCGCGGCCAGTTGCTCGGCCTCGTCCCGGTTCGTGCCTGAGGTGTAGTAAAGCCACGCCAGATTGTTGCAGGCTTCCGGGGAGGCTGTTTTGGCTATGGCTTTCTTATAGGATCCTATCGCGTCGGCGAGGGCTCCCTTCTGGAAGTAGACGTTTCCCATGTAGAGATAGGCAAGAGGCGCCCCTTTCGACGCAGCCTTGTACTCCTTCAGGGCTGCATCCAACTCGCCCCTTTTTTCGTACGCTACCCCGAGATCGACGTGTTCTTCAGGAGTAAGGGGATCATGCACAAGGGCCGATTTCGGCATGACGCAGGCGCAAGCGGCCGCCGCCAGGAACGTCATGACGATGGTCTTAGCACAAGCGTCCAGAACCCGGTTTTTCTCCATATCTTCTCCAACTCTCCATCGGCCACCGGTTCGTTTTGCCGGCGCCCGGAATTAACGATGATGCGGCCTTTTTCATAACCCGTGACTACCATGAAGTGGTTGACCTGGTAAGAAAGGAAGCCGTAGTCGACAAAGATGAGGACGGGAACGCTTTTGTCGACGTGTTCCCTGAGGTCGGCCAGGCTGCCGGAATACTGTTCTGTCTGGAATCCATGCGCCTTTGCATAAAGCTCCAGGTCAACGTTGAGAACGCCTCCCGCTGACGGGCTGTAAATCGCTGCGGAGATCTGCTCGGGATCGGTCCGCTTGTCGGCGCCCGTCTTTGCATACCAGAAATTCATCACCTCGGCGAGGGCGGTAGGTCCGCACTGGTTGGTCTCCTGACGGAAGAAAGGCACGTCTTTGATGATTGTCGCGTCGCTTCGCGGCGTGCTTGTGGCGCAAGCCGCAAGGAGCGACACGACTGCTGCCGCGAGACAGGGGGTCACGGTACGGAGGTGCATTCCAAGGAATTATAAGCAGGGCGCCGGGATTTTGCAAAAGGGACGGCGCTGAAAGCATAAATGGTCATACTTGTATGCACACATGTCTTATATAGTAGTAATAATACAGCAGTTTTGTTGCCTAAAGCGGCAATAATTCTTCTTTTTCAATTGACAGACGCCCGGCGCGACACCATCATTACTCTATGCGTACAATCATTCGTACCGCCGTCCTGGTTGGAGGGGCGTTGCTGCTTCTCTATTCCGACCTCTCCGACGGAATGGGCGAAAGATTCGCGAAGGAGATTCGACAGCAGACGCTCTACGCTTCTCTCTGTCGTCGTATGGGGATCAGTTGGAGCCGGGAACTTGGCGACGGCATCATCTCTGTTGAGGAGCTTGCAAGCCGCCTGGACGCCGGTTTCAGGAGGAAGGCGATCATTCTGACCGGTCGCGCCGGCAACCGGCAAAAGGAGTATGAGCAGATCATCGATGGCACGATGGCCTACCTGAAGAATGAGAACGGGGCGCTGAGCGAAAGGAAGATGAAAGCCATCGCGAGGCATGTCTATGACGAATCGGAACGGTATCATATCGACTACCGGCTCGTCCTTGCCCTCATGAAAGTGGAGAGCGGCTTCAGGAAGGATGCCGTTTCTTCCAAAGGCGCAGTGGGATTGCTCCAGATAAAGCCTTCCCTCGGCAAGACCGTGGCGAAGGACATCGGTATAAAGTGGCGCGGCGACTCACAGCTCCACGAGCCTGAGAAGAACATAAAGATCGGCGTCTGCCATTTGTCGGGGCTTATAAAGCAGTTTGAGACCCTCTCTACGGCGCTTCATGCATACAACGGGGGCGTAAACCGGGCAAAGGCCGATGCCGCGCAAAAGAATGCCTTTCCCGTCCGCTTCGCAAGCGCCGTCATCAAAGAGTATTCAAAGAATTTGTCCCTCCTGCCCGAGCCCTAACGGTTGGGGGGACACCCCTCCGAAAACGAAACGGCGAGAGGAGTGTCCCCCTTCCAATTACCCCTTCCAATTAAGAAGAGAAGGCTTATCTCGGGTGGGAGCTTCTTCTCTTTTCCTTTTGCCCCCACGCGCTCACCCGGTTGCGTCCGCCGTTCTTCGAGGTGTAGAGAAGATGGTCCGCCAGGCGGATCAGTTCCTCTGCCGATTGCCCCTTCTCCGGCACCATGCTGGCCACGCCGAAGCTCAGCGTGACGTGGCTTGCCGCGGCGGAGCCGGCATGGGGAAGGTTGAGCTTGTTTATGCTTTTCATGATCTTGTCCGCAAGGGCCGAAGCGCCGCGCTGATCGACGTCAGGCAGGATGCACGCAAACTCTTCGCCGCCGTAACGGGCAACGAGGTCTCCGGGCCGCTGCACCATCCGTCCGAGGATGCCGGCAACGTGTTTCAAACAATCGTCTCCGGCCAAATGGCCGTAGTGGTCGTTGTATTCTTTGAAGAAGTCGATGTCCATAAGGATGAGCGACAAGGGCGATTGGTCGCGCATGCTTCTGCGCCATTCCCGGTCCAGGAACTCGTCGAAGCGCCGTCTGTTTGCCAATTCCGTGAGGCCATCGGTTGTGGAAAGCTCTACGAGCATATCCCAGTAGTGTTTCAGTTCGGTGACGTCGCGGAACGTCCAGATCCTGCCGTAGCGTTTTCCATCCTCGCCGATAACAGGGGACGAGGATGTCTCCACGATGGTTCCCATCTTCAGCACGAACTCGTCGCGCATGGTTTCGTCCGGATGCTCGTTGAGATAGAGAATCTTTTCGCGGAGCCGCTCCGGCGTATCAGCGACGCCCGTAAAGTGTTCCATCCGCAGCTTCCCGATGTCCAGGTCTTCGGGGATCTTCCATATGTCTTTGGTCCGCTGGTTCTGCATGACCATCCGCCCCTGACTATTTACCACGAGAATTCCGTCGTGGGTGGATTTGACAAGGGCCTCCAGGAACGTCGTCTTCCACTGCAACGCTTCTTCGTCCGCTTTGCGGTCCGTGACGTCGAGTATTGTGCCGATCAGCGCGGGGCGGCCCCCGTAGGTGGTTAGAGCGCTGTAAGTCTCGACGGTTCTGATCTCCCCGCTCCTGGTCATTATCCTGAATTGTCTTGCCCTGGCTCGACCCGGCTGGAAGTCTTCGGCCGGACTCGGAAGCGGCGGGTCCCCCGGGACCCTCGTATCGCCGGTCGTCACGCGGTCTATCATCTCGGACGGCTTGTAGCCATGGATCTCGGCGAATCTCGCGTTGACGTATTTGAAACGGTCGCCCTGGACCAGGAAAACACCCACCAGGGATTCTTCAACCAGGTGCTTGAACTTGTTTTCCGACTCCCTGAGCGTTTCTTCGGCGATCTTCCGCTCCGTGACATCGCGCACGTTCGAAACGACAGCCCAGACCCCCGGCTCTGACAGCAGGTTGCGTGCGGTGATTTCCGCCCAACGCCACGCTCCATCTTTGTGGCGGACTCGCACCACCACGTCTATCGTTTCTCCGGGATGTGCGAACAGCCAGGGCGAGAATTCCACAATGCGGTCGTGATCCTCGGGGTGAGCGAGCTGTTCCCAATGTTGTCCGACGCATTCTTCCGGTTGATAACCGAAGACCGCCGTCACGGGTGGAGAAACGTACAAAAAGCTCCCACCGGCGTCCATGAGGACGACGACCTCGCTCGACTTCTCCACGACGGCCCGAAATCTGGCCTCGCTTTCTCTTACCGCCTCTTCGGCCTCCCGGACCGTTATGCTCCGGATGGACACGCCGATTTCCCGACTCACTTGCATCAGGAGGTCCATGTCTCGTTGGAGCGGAGGAGACCTTGTTTCGATACTTTCGACAACCAGCACGCCCAATGCTTCGTCGGGACATGCGATAGGGCAGCAGATGAACGGCTTCGCGCCCTCGGCTTTAATGAACTTGGCGCCAGGCGCCGAGTTCCCCCCGTCGTCCATAGCGGCGCCGAGAAAGGGTTTTTTTTCGCGGAAACAACGGGCGATGAGGGACTCTGATTCCGGCCAGTCGCTGAGGATCTCATCGTGCAGATGAGGCGCGGTCCCTTCCGGATATCCGAACGTCGCTCGCACGGTTAGCCGACGCTTTTCCTTGTCGGCCAGGAGCATTAGGCCGCGGTCGTAGCGGAAGCCCGTTTCCAGCGCCCGGCTCGTTTCCCGCACAATGCCTTCAATGGTCGCCTGACTGTCCAGGGCTCGCCCTATTTCCTGCATGAGCCGGACACGGTTCTGATGGGCCATTATCCTTTGCAGCGAGAGTTCGGACGCGGACCGCAGGTTCCCGATTGCCGCCAGCAAATCTTTCTTTTCCCTGCGCCAGCTTTTTTCCGATAGCGCGAGGAAAAGGGCCGATGTGATCATGAAGGAGACAAGTGAGACTGCGGGAGTAAAGACGAAGTACAGGCCGGCGGAGAGGAGGGAAAGAAAGAAGGCAATATAATTCCTTGTTTTGGCATGCGCCTTATCGTCAGATTTGGGCCACTTTATGAGATATCGGCAACACTGACCGCCGCGAACGACGCATTCGACGTGTTCCACCGTCACCGGCGCATGTTTGAAGAGGCCGCAGACGCCTTCCAGATATCCCAGCCTGCTTTGGCAGTGGAATGGTTTTTCCTGCACGCCCGGTTTCGGCGTCACGGTCATTTCTACCAGGCGACCGCCGATTCTTTTCGTCTCCCAGACGACCGATCTGGTAAGAAAACCGATGGCGTTCCTGACGGCCTCACAGACTTGGGCAGGACTCCAAAAACTGAGGGCGTAGTGTCTTACGATTCCCAGCGACGACGATGCGGCATATCTGCCCATCTCTCGTGCAATATCCGGGTCTCCCGTAAGCTCAAGCAGTTTTTCGTAGAAGCGGTCCACCTGCGACTGCGTAAACCAATGATCTTCATCTTCGAGCTGGTGCGCTTCGATGCCCGCATACGCGATAGCTTCGTCTATATTCACTTGAGGGCAGCGACGCACGGCGAGCTCGACAAATCCCCGGAGGATGAGGCTGTTGTAGAGGGACATATCCCGTTCGAACGCTTCCGTCATCGAATCACGATGCCTTTCGCCGGCTCAGGCCGCACTTTGTGCCCACCGTTTCCCTCTATGGCGCCTTTTGCGCGGAAGAACGCGCCGCTCCCTGGAACAAAGAGCAAACCCCGTGCTCAGAGTTTTTCGTCGAAATCGAAAAAAGATTAAACGCGGCGTTTATTTGGAGTTTTTCAAAGCGGCGCAAAGCCTGGCGCCGAGAAGTTGGCCCACGAAGTAGGACCCGATAAAAAGCGGGAAAGAGATGGCTTTCCAACCGACGCCGCTCAGCAGACGGAGCGCTATGATCAGGGGAATCGGGAGGTGAACGGCAAAAAACCATTGCGCCGACAGTTTGCGCGCGCGTGATCTCCAGCAGCCGAAGGGCAGATTAAGCAGGATGATGATGCCTGACAGGAGAGCGAGATTCATGAAGAGCGCAAGTATACCACAAGTCGGACAAGAACCTGCACAAGGCCGTTCGCTCCGCGAGTCCACTTGCGCATGCGCCCTTGCAACCCTTCCTGAAATTGAGTACTCTTATAATCAGAGACGGTCGCCAACCTCAGCCGACAACAACATTTATGACGGATTCTCCGGACAGATCACGCAAGCGAGGCGCCCTTTTTTTTGGCAGGGCTTTCGGCCACCGGAATTACCGATTGTTCTTCGCCGGCCAGGGGACGTCGCTCATCGGCACCTGGATGCAGCAGATCGCCATGAGCTGGCTCGTCTATCGGCTCACCGGCTCGCCGGCTCTCCTCGGTCTTATCAGCTTTATTACCTTGGCGCCGATGTTCTTCGTCACTTCGGTTGCGGGGGTTTTTGTCGACCGGTGGAACCATCGCCGCCTGCTCCTCGTCACAAATCTGCTCGCCATGACCCAGGCAGCCCTGCTGGGCGCGCTCACTCTCACCGGCCATATAGCGGTCTGGCATATCTTCGTTCTCGGATTTTTCCTCGGCGTCGTCAACGCCTTCGACATGCCCACCCGGCAGGCTTTCGTGATCGAAGTGGTCGAGAAAAAGGAGGATTTGGGCAACGCCATCGCTCTCAACTCGTCCATGTTCAACGGCGCGCGTCTTGTCGGTCCGGCTCTCGCCGGGGTGATGGTGGCCCTGTTTGGCGAAGGCGTCTGCTTTCTCCTCAACAGCCTGAGCTTTCTGGCCGTCATGGCTGCTTTGCTCGCCATGAAGATCAGGCCCAGAGAGAAGAAGGCGTCAAACCGGCCTCTCGAAGGGTTTAAGGAAGGGTGGCGCTACGCCTTCGGTTTCCTGCCTATCCGATATTGTCTCCTGCTTGTGTGTCTGATGAACGCTATCGGCATGCGGCATGTGACTCTGATGCCTGTTTTTGCGAAGGACGTGCTCCACGGCGGCGCTCATACCCTGGGGTTTCTCGTCAGCGCCTCAGGCGCCGGCGCGCTCGTCTCCACCCTTTACTTCGCCTCCCGCAGGAGCGTTTTGGGCCTGGAGAGGTTCGCCGTCCTCGCCCTGGGCTTCTTCGGCTGCGCGAACCTGCTGTTCTGCTTTTCCAGGAGCCTGACGCTCTCGCTTTTCATGATGGTTGCCTCGGGCGCCGGCATGCTCACCGTCCTTCTGGCGACCAACACGATCGTCCAAACCATCGTCGAGGAGGACAAGCGGGGAAGAGTGATGAGCTTTCACGCAATGGCCTCGATCGGCGTCATGCCTTTCGGCAGCCTCATCGCAGGCGCCTTGGCCGCCCGTCTGGGCGCGCCTCACGCGGTCCTTCTCAGCGCCGGCTGCTGCATCGTCGGCTCTTTCTTCTTTGCCCGAAAGGCTCCGTTGTTTCGGGCCGCGACCAGGCCGGTGTACATGGCACTCGGCCTCATCAAAGAGATTCCCGCAGGGGTTGATTTATGATCTCAATAAAAGGCAACGATTTGTCTTGACAGAGATGCAGCAGAAAATCGACAATAGGAAATGGCTTGTAACTACATAAGATAGCAAGAGAAAGCAGGCTTTCGTACGTATAGTTCACTGAAATGACGTAAACTGTTAAGCCACTGCCGCATCGAAGAGTATTAATGGCAATCGAGGACTGGAAGAAAACAGAAAGCCGGTTCGTCTTCCTCATCATCGATATGGCCCGCCCGGCGGAGAGCCCCATGAAGGTCTCAGACACGCCGTTGCCCAACCAATTATCGGCAAGTAGCTGGGTCCCCCCGCGGCCTGTCCTTCATCCAAAAAAGGGGAACGGCGTCACCCTTTACGGGATGTGGGAAGCCGTCCCCCTGTAGAGGGTCTTCCTGTTCCTTACCCGATTCCGTTCAAATCCACCCTCCTGTTCGCCGCTTGACAACTCGCCGTCGACTCGGAGCAAACGGGGTTATTCTTGCCGTTGCTTGTTGTTGTCATGCGGTCCGGGCTTACCCCGAGCTGCACGAGATGGTTCTTGACGACATCGGCCCTTTCCTGACCCAGTCTCTGGTTGTATCCCTCAGTGCCGCGCTCATCGGTGTTTCCAGAGATTTCCAGCTTCCTGTCCGGGTTCTGTTTGAGCCATTCCGCCTGGTTCTTGAGAGCTACCGACATCTGAGGTGTTATATCCGACTTGTCATAGGCGAAGAAAACAGACTCCGGCACCGGCGGCACCGGTTGCACCTCGGTCACCCGCTGGGGCGGAGGCTGCGCCTGGACCGTTCTCCGAGGAACCGCCGTAACCGAAGACGCAATGAGGCCGTTATGCGTCGCCCTGTATTGCACCGTCACGTCCTTATCGCGGCTGATCAGACCGTTGATCGTGGCGCGCGCCACGTTGAAGGTTTTCACTCCGTTTGCGCCGCTCACCGCCAGTCTGCTGGCGACGCGATCGAATAAGTCGACATGCCCGGAGTACGTCATGAGAGCCGAGGGCGCTGTATCGGTTTTTGCGGGCCAAGGCTCTCCTTGGGGGGTCCCCATCGTGTTATATCCCTGGGCAAGACCAAGAGTCGCGAAGCTGACCAGCATAAGACCTGCTGCCACAAGCGCTAATAGTTTCTCCATCTTACTCACTTCCTTCTAAGAGGAAATCCGAAAATCCGGACCTCCCGCAACTTCCCCAAACTGTTGCTGTCCGGGTGGGTTGGAAGACCTTTTCTCAACCCAATCCGACTATAATCCGGGGTTATTCAGGTTGTCAACCCCGCTGAAAGACGCCTCCTCCGGGAAAATCGGGCCAATCGACAGACCTCGCCTCTGCCGAAAAGGGCAGCTTTCCCACTTCTCTACCCCAAGCGGCTGTCTCGTGCGCGCGCGTCCTTCGGCTTCCTAGAGAAAACCTCCTCGGCAAGCGCGGCATTGCAACCGTTAAAAGCCGATTTCAAAACGGGAAGCGGCGGAAACTATACGGCTGGTGCTGGATGGCAAAGAGGTGAGCTGATTTAGGAAGGATGTGCGATTGTGTTCTATCTCTGGCCGGGGCCCGACGTCCCATACGACGCCTTCAAGGGGATCAGACCCGAGATTCAAGGCCTGCAGCCTTTCTTCATCTTGGACCCCAAAAAGTTCCCGGCCCGGAGAGAGGTCTATGAAAACTTAAGATGGGCGCTCCTCCTGCCGAGTACGCAAACAGTGGTTCCTGGAGTGACGAATACGGGGAGCCTGACTGGGATACCGCCTATGAAAGAGAATGGACGGAAGGAGAGCGTCTGAAGGATCAGCTTTGGGGGATAATGAAGCAGGTGTTCGGCGCCGACACGGACAGGGATGTCTGCGTGATCATCGACAAGAGGTTCGAGATATCAAGGATTTGAAGAAAAAGCTCATCCCAACGTTGAGAACCGTTAGAAGACTCCCCTTAAACAAAAATGACGGTTCCGAGGAACCGCCTCTACCGTTGAAATCTCTATCTTCTTAGTGGAGGCGGCATCCGGATTTGAACCGGAGAATAACGGTTTTGCAGACGGGAAATGACGTGTAACATATTGATATCATTGGAGTACATTTTCAGCAATTGCATTCTTGGGGGTCAAAAACGCAAACTATACGCAACAAGATGCAACAATAATTTGTCATAACAATCTGGTCAAATGGAACATTCCATTGCAAGAATCGTTCGGTTTGTTCCCAATGTGAAGCCCGCTCTTATCTTGAAGCTCCTGGCAAGGCGTCACGGATCATAAGCTCCAGTTGCTGGAGCATTACGAACCCCTCGGCAACCTCCTTCCAGCTCTTGAGCTGCATGCCAGCCGAAATCGCCGTCATCGGGTCTCGGACAGACATGAGGAGGTCGTGGTGAGCAAAGCCATGTTTCGCATCTGCTGTGTCCATCGCAGCCACCTGTTGCCGCGCTGCGGCAAGCAGTTGCTGATAAGCGGGGTTATCCTTCAACACTGGGTCCCAGAATCGCTCCACATCTTCTCTCTTCACGATCAACCTCCTTTCGTAATTCGTTCTATAGCATAGAGATCCTTCTGGATCAAGTGAAAGTACACCGGATGTCAACGCCAGATGCCTGCCCGGCGTAGCGTCACGATGGACCTATATCATCGTCCCCGTTGGTCGCCACTCGCTAAAGCCCGCCCAAATCCCTGCGGATATCACCCTAAAGCCGACAAATGCAGTGTAAGCCGCTAAAGTCAAGCTCCCGGACGACTTTAATGGGTTTTTCCAGCTTTTCTTGAGCTTAGTGAAAGCTGGACGTAACGTATGGCCCAGGAGAAACCCGTAAAAGAGGCGTTCTTTTCTTATTATCTTCAGAAAAAAGCGAAAGAGAGCCTCGTGGCCTGTATTGCCGGGGCCGGGGTCGCCCTCACTCTTCTGCTCATTGGAATCGTCACAGGCGTCGCCTTCATCGTCGCATCCGGTGTCGTCGCCACTATCGTCGCTCTTTTCGTCGCGGCCACGCGCGGTCCCTCCTATACGGCCTATCGGTGCGGAATCCGGGGCGAGCAGGCACTCAGAGCCCATCTGCTCGCGTCGGGATTGAGCGACGATTACACCGCTTACTACAACTTCCCCCTGAACGGCAACGGGAGGGCCTCCGACATCGACTGCATCCTGGTCGGTCCCACCGGGCTTTTCGCCTTCGAGGCAAAGCACCATCACGGTCTCATTCTCTATCGGAACGGTACTTGGGCACGAACCAAAGTGGGTCGAAGGGGCACCCTTTACCGGGGTCAGCTCGGAGATCCTTCTGGTCTCAACTATACCGAAACATCAGAAAGCTTAAGGGAATGCTCGGGCGGACTGACGGTCTCTGGATCAACAGCGCCGTCGTCTTCACGAACCCGCGGGCCGTCCTCAATGTCGAGGGGCTCCGATGGGTCCGGGCCATAGCCGTGAAGGACGTGGAGCAGAACCTTTCCTGCAGAACGGTTCTCTCCGTCGAGCAGATCGATAGAATCAATACTCGCCTCTCCGCTCTCCTTGGAAGGTAATATAAAAGTGGGACAAACCCAAGAACATCACGGGTACGTCCAGAGTATCTTTATTAGGCGGTTTGCCGAGCAGCGAAATCGACCCGGGCGTAAGCGCGGGTTTTCTGTTGCCGGAATCGGAGATACGCAAAAGTTACGCACACAATATGAATTTATTAATTCATATCGACGGAAAGGAGAAGAGAGATGACCACGAGCAAAGGAACGGGCATGATGGAGAGGATATTGGGAAGCCTCATGGGTCTGCCTCTCGAGGAGAGCATGGCGCTCCTCCCTCGCTGGATGGAGGGAGCGGACCCTTACCGGAAGGTTGCCATGTTCACCGCATGGATGAACTGCGAGCCAGACATGAAGCTGAAAAGGACCCTCTTCGTCGCATGGATGGCGGCGGAAAGGAAAAATGAGAAGTTCCTCAAAGACATATGCGTCAAGGCGTCGGCCGTCTACGTGACAGAGGGGTTCGCCCGTGTCAATGCCTCGAAGATCGAGGGCTGGATGACGAAGGCGTTCGAGCGCGACATGACGCTGACGCCAGCCGTGGTCGCGAATATGGCAAAGAACAACTTCCATATGCCGGAGGCGATGCTCCCATTCTTGAAGAAGCTCGCACGGAAGGTCAAGGAAAGGATACGTCTTCGGCGGAGGAAGAATTCGGACGGGACCGCTCCGGAATGCCGTTCCTCGCTGACGGAAAGCCTCCTCGCTGAAGGCACTTACTCGCTGAATCTTCCCCTCCCTGAAACAGCACAGATGATCAGCACCAGGCGGGCTGCCCAACCACCCCTCCCCGGCATCCTCGCTGAGCCTCCCTCACTGGACTCCAAGAGGAGAATAGAAGACTTCGAGGCCCTGATTGCCCCCTACCGGCCCCTCCTCGTTGAAGTCGCCTCGATGGAAGTCCTCGATGAGCTGCTTAGGCTGCTCTATGAGGGCGGCGACGCCCCCTCGGTGGTCGGCTGGCCGGGGAAAATGTCAGACTGCGAGTACAGGAACCTGAAGGGGCATGAGCATTTCCTTAAGATTCTCCAAGGCGTCTCCCTTTACGACCACACGTACAATGTACTGAAGGCCGCCCTCGACATTGCCCGAGAAGAGCTGCGGCAGCGGCACGACTTCCTTCTCCCCGCCATCATCACGGTAGCTCTCGCTCACGACATAGGGAAGATCGAATCTCAGTGGGGGTCTTCTTCCGGCCGGAAACATACCCACGAATACGTTGGGGAGGTCAAGCTGGAAGAGATGCTGGCATTCCATGGAAACAAGGTCTTCACTAAGACCGTTGTTGCAGCAGTCAGCCGTCACCACGCGGATCCCAAGGAAGACACAATTGCGAAGATCGTCATGGACGCCGACGCCAAGGCGAGGGAGCACGAGATCATATCGGCCGATCCTATCTTTACCATAAAACCCATGACCGAGTGGCTGGATCTATCGAGATTCGCCGAAATTACCCTGCCGCACATCAACGAGCTCGTCGTGAAGAACCGGAGGACCGTGTGGAAGGTCATGTCCTTCGACGGCATCGTCTACTGCACGCCGGATTACGTCCGCGACATCCTGAAGGTTCTCTCCTTCGAGAAAAAAGTCCTGGACTATCGGCTCCTCCGCCAGTCCTTCAAAACAGACAACCGTGCCGTCCTCACGGAATTCTCCGCAATACTGAGGAAACACGGCTATCTCGCTTACGATATCAATGAGGCCTACTTCGGCCTGAGGTTCCTCTTCCAATCGAGCATTCCGGATATGCGCCAGCCGGAGCTATGGGCTATCCCGGTGAATATCAAGCTCTTTCCGGCAAAACCCTCGGACATCGAGGAACGGAAGAGGGATTACCTGAAGACCGTCGTTTCAGTGAGACCTGTTACGGGCGGTAATGAGTGAACGGGCTTGCTGCATGGTTTTCAAATACGCCGACCACGACGCCTCATGGGGCTTTTCTCGTACGTATTGACGCAAGTCCGCATCGGGTTTGTCCCACAGACTGCGGGGCCCTCTCCCACCGCGACTTGTGGTTGTCTCCTGCAGCCCCGGAAGTCTCCGCCCTCAGTGAATGAGGCTACAATTTGTTGACGGTTCCGCACCTCTTGAGGGATAATGGTGAATGCGTAGGATTGCGCGGCATGGTGGAGCGGAATTGTGCTATGAGGGATGGAATCATGGCTCCCAGCGATAGCATAGTCAGCGCCGTTAACAGGTTTTCCGTCTATTGCGACGAAATAGAATCGATGATTGCTGAGGCATCCAAGCCGCATGCCAATCACATTAGCAACGCCATCATATCAACGATCTTAAACGGCAGAGCTGGCAAAGCGCTTCAACGGCTGGTACCACATAGTGCGAGGAAGGAAGCCGGACTTTTCTTCACGAACAATACGTTGGCTCAAAGGGTTGGAGAGTTACTGGCGCCTGTGCTTGAGAAGGGATACCGAGTCATGGACCCTGCTTGTGGCGCGGGTGATCTTCTCCTGGCATGTGCGCGTTTTCTCCCGAAAGCTGACAATTTGAACGAGACACTCGAGCTCTGGGGCCAGCTTATCTCGGGATCTGACTTGCACGGTCAGTTTGTCCGTGCTGCCAGGCTGAGACTTGGCGCTTTAGCCATGAGTTTTCACCCGGACGAAGTAGTGTCTCCTTCTCAACTAACTGAGAGGCTTCAATCTCTGGGAACACGTGACGGATTGACGGCAATTCCGACTGAGCGGGAAGCATGTATTGCTGTGAATCCGCCATTTGGTCATATGCAAGCACCAGTGGAATGCTCCTGGGCATCGGGGAAAATTCAAATAGCCGCTTGGTTCATGAATCAGTTGCTGCGAGGACTTTCCGAGGGCGTTCACGTCGTCGCGATACTTCCCAACGTCCTTTGCAGCGGAACCAGATACGGAAAATGGCGCAACACGATTGCCAGCCTATGCAAATCAGTGAGCGTAGAGCAGGCCGGCCGGTTCGATGAGGCAGCCGATGTGGACGTCTTTCTGATGCACGCTATCAAAGGCGGAGCGGAAAACAATCAGAACGAATGGCCTATACTGATTCCCCGGGATGGTCGGACGCAAAGCACTGTCTCCGACTTTTTCGAAATTCATGTCGGTTCGGTGGTCCCACATCGCGACAGTGACCTTGGGCCGCCCCGTCCTTACCTCCATGTGCGGAATGCAGAGCCATGGCAGACGATCCACATAGTCGAGGAAGAACGAGGCTATTCAGGACCAGTCTTCCAGTCGCCCTTTGTAGCCGTTAGACGAACATCGAGTCCTAGCGACAGATATAGATGTGTGGCGACCGTAATCAACGAGCGCCGACCTGTCGCAGTTGAAAATCATCTCATAGTCGCATCACCCAGAGATAAATCGCTCAAGAGCTGCGAACAACTTGTTGCATGGCTGAAATTGCCGGAAACGAACCATTGGATGAATTCACGCATACGTTGTCGCCATCTCACCGTCTCCAGCATGCGCGACCTGCCTTGTCAAGACATTGCCGAAGATGGACTGCAGCGAATAGGACCGCAGGAGGCAGGACTATGGCTGTCGAACGACGAGTAACGACTCAAGACATAAGCTGGTTCCTGGATCAGCATGCGCATAAACAGCTTGATCTAGAGCCTCCGTATCAACGTCGCAGCGTCTGGAGTCCGAAAGATAGAAGGTTTTTCTTAGATACGATATTTCGTGGATACCCGAGCCCACCCATCTTTCTTCATAAGCAGATTATCGGGGGGAAAACAACCTACTCCGTCGTCGATGGAAAGCAGCGGCTTGAGACGATTCTCCGGTTCGCTGAAAACAAGATATCTTTGGACAAGAACTTTGGTGACAATCGACTCGCCGGAAAGAAATGGAAATCGATAATGCGAGATGAAGAATTGGCCCGTGTATTTTGGGACTATGTGATCCCCGTCGAATTCACCAACGTGACCGATACTACCCTCGTTAATGAAGTGTTCGACAGACTGAATCGTAATTCCAGGAGGTTGACCGAACAAGAGCTTCGGCATGCAAAATACGATGGATGGTTCATTGGTTTTGTCGAGAGAGAAGCAGATTCTTCCGACTGGCAGGAACTCGGAATCGTAACTGCGGCGCGCGCAAAAAGAATGCGAGATGTTCAATTCCTTTCTGAGTTGTTAATAGTGGTTATGAAAGGCGCCATAGGTGGATTCGACCAGGATGAAATATCAGAGTACTGTGCCAAGTTCGATGATCTCTCGGACTTGGATATTCCATTCAATGAAGAACAAGCCCGCTTTCGGTTCGAGTCCGCGAAAAAGTACCTTCTGGAGCTGGAACGACACTGCCGTGCAGTTTCGAGTTACGCCTCAGATTTCACGAACTTTTACACGCTTTGGGGTGTTGTCGTTCTTGCGGATACGGATCTTCCCCCAACAATCGATTTCTCAAACAAGTACTGCACCTTCATGGAAGAGGTGAATCGGTACGGAGACGAGGACGATTTGGCAAGAATCCTGCGCGGGGAGGAGAAACCATCGAATGTGGATGCCTTCGGGTACTACCAAAATAGCGGCGGAGCGAGCACTGAGCCTCCTCAGCGGCAAGAGCGAAACAATATTCTCAGACGTGTGCTGTTGGAAACATAATAACCATGATGAAAATCTCGAAATCCCTTCGGGATTCCTACGCAACCCAGCTGCCGACGTATGAACATCTGAAGACCTGCGTTGACGAGTACTTTCTCGCGTTTAAGGACGCTAATTGGCATTACACCAGTCGTGTTAAAGAACTGGAGAGCTTCGCGCTGAAGGTGGAAACTGGTCGTTGCCCTGACATAGATCAAATGGAGGACTTTTTCGCGTGCACTGTCGTTGTTGAGAATCTCGATTCAATGTCAACGGCCGAGAAGCTTGTTAGAAAGAGATTTGTGTTCAAGGAGCGACGACCACCCAAGGAAGACCACACCTCCAAATCGCCCGACTCCTTTAGATTTGATGATACTCGTGTCTATGTTGTTTGGAAGGACGATCCCATTGTTCGCCCCACTGGTCTGAACGGGCGTCTTTTTGAGGTCCAGATTAAGACCTTTCTTGCGCATGCGTGGAGCATAGCCACCCATGATTTGGTTTACAAAGCCGACGAGAAAAGCTGGCCCAAAGAACGGATCGCGTTCCAGATCAAGGCTATGCTTGAGCATGCAGAGACGTCGATTCAGGAAGCCGAACGATTGGCGCAAGCTGCTTCCCTCAAGAAGACAGATGAAGTTTCGCTGAGGATTTCGGCAATTATCAAACTTATGACCGAACTATGGCCGCCCGCGTCCTTGCCTAGGGATAAGAAACGGCTCGCGCAGAACGTATACGCTCTCATCAACAGCGTCGGGGTTGATGTTGATTCCCTGCGGAAAATCATTGTGAGAGAAACTCGATCTGGAAGAGGGGCAAAGACACTCAACCTCTCACCGTATTGCTCCGTCGTGCAATCGCTGCTAAGCCGGGAACCCGAGAAAATGAAAGCCTACCTCACTGGCCGTGAACGGAGTTTCAAACTTTTTGTGCCTAGAGAGCTTGAGTTGCCCCAATCTTTTCAAGGGGTCGAACTGCGTAACGTTGTCCAAGAATCCTTGACGTGAGAAGGCGACTCCCCCCCAAAGACATAGACCCACCCATTGCTTGGTAAAAGGCTTCGACTGGCTCGAGCCGCAGAATGTTCTTCGGGAGATACGTCGCTTAACCTGGTGTATCATATGTCTATGTTGAAAAAGGTATTGCTGGTCAGCGTTCTGCGCGGGGGCGAGCGAGATGGCTGACATCGATGTACATCGCACGGATTCACCCCTGATAAAGCATCTGGCTCAGACAATGGGCCTGAAAGCGGCCGAGGTTTATAACAGGCTCCCTCTATTCGTCATGCCGGACGAGGCAGACGAGTTGACAGAGCGCGAGCAGGACCTTCTGGACGCAACGCCCGAGGAACTTCCTCTTCCTTTTGAGGATTTTCTTCTCGATTTCCCATTCGGGACGGCAGGTCTCCTTTCAGGGCTTTCAAACAATGGGCATGTCAATCGTGGCCGCTTGTGGGTCCGCGTCCGTCGCGTCTCATCGGTTCACACGGACCCGGCCACACAGATCGCTCTGTCGCACCTGACGTCCCTTCCCGATCCTCAATCATGGATTCTGTTGGAGGGATGGGAAGAAAGAACGGTCACTGGCGGTCTTTCTATCTCTCCCGATCATTCCCTTGTGTCCCTGCACAAACCCGAGTTCGGCGATTTTGTTGTCTATCGCCATGCTTACCCCAACGGCGACTGTTGGGACCACCGCGTATGGGGCTTTTGGTGCAACGTGAAACTCTGCAGGCGCCAGGGTATTCATATGGGCCGTTGCGCCGCGTCTGAGCTTATTCATGCCGCCATGTGCAGGCTCGTTGTGCTTTCCCTGGTTTACGTCACGGAAGGGCTTGGCGGCGCGACCACGGAAATCTCCTGGCGGCCGGCAGCCGGATCGCGGGAGGAAAAGACGGAACGGCTCAAGCCATGGGTGGCGCCGCGCCGACAGACGTTTATAATGATCGATCCGGCCCGTGCGGGCGACTATGGGCACCCGTCTTCGACCCGTCCTGAATTGCCCAGTCACCATGCGTCGCCTGTTCCTCATCCTCGTCGCGGCCATTGGCGTCATCTGGCCGCCGACAGGAAGACATGGGTCAGGCCGGCATGGGTCGGCGCCAGTGAGTGGCAGCACCAGGGGAGAACTTACAGAATTCAGCCAAAGTTTGTTCGCGAAATGCAATGACACCGAGCGAGATTCTGCATCAGACAAGTTTATCCTGGGGCGTTTGAACAAACCTCAAAAAGGCGATAATCGTTTCTCTGTTGGAATCCCTGACTTTCCCGACGGTCTCAGCGACCGCCGGCATTTTTTCCTTCAATAAGGCGTAAAGCTCAGCGTTGGACATTCTCTCGTAGTCCATGATCATCAGTCCTTTATTTCAGGGCGTTGACCGCATAGAACTCTTCTTTAGCCGCCTTGCGGCGCAGTGGAATCGCAGGAACCCCATGGAGGCCTGAATGGGCGTGCGTCCTTGTGAGATAATACTTCCCACCCCCCACTAGCTCCTATTTCATCGGGTACTTCTCACAGAACGAAGCTCGCCCATCGATTATGCCTGTCCATATTATACTACGTCTAGTAGACGATTTATTACGTCTTATAGATTGTTTCCATTTCCCGTTGGAAATTCGATACTTTCCAGCGGGTGCACATGACAGACGTGAGAAAAATGATAGGCAAGCAAATCAAGACCCTTAGACAAGCCCGCGGCATGTCCCAGGAAGAGCTCTCAGAAAAGATCTCCATTAACTCGAAATACCTGAGCGCCATTGAGAGGGGAAAGGCAAATCCTACCCTTGCTGTCCTTATCAGGCTGGCGGATTCATTGAAGATTGGGGTTCCCGACCTCTTCAATAACGAGCTTGAACCGAAAGAACTGGCGCAACTCGTCGCCGGGCTTATCGCCGAGGGCGACGAGATAAAGCTACGGCTTGCCGCCAAAGTGCTTAACGCCATTTGTCGATAGTCCCGAAAACATTCGACGCCCTGAAAGAGGATGCGGTGACGCACGCGTTGACTCTCGCCGAGGAAAAAGGCCAGCGGGTCGTCTCTCCGGCGCGGAGGCCCCCTCCGCGATTCAGAAAAGGCGATGTGTGAAGCGCCTACATGTGGGGCCTCTCTGATTTTGACGTGAGCCGCGGCCAAGCCAAGTAGTACAGTTACGACAAATGTCGGCAAAGGGAAAAGACATGACCATGAAGGGCCACGGGTGAAGAGCTTTTCGCGGACAGGCGCCGTCATGAATGAGACGGCTCATAACGCCTCGCGCATGCTCCTATCTTCCTCCGCAAAATACTTCAAAAGGGCAAGTATACTCTCCCGGTTGGCGCCGTTCACCGCGCCCACAGTTTCCGCGAGGGCCGGCAGGTTCTCTTTCAGGAACCGGTAAAGTTCCTGATGGGACATCCTGGCACAATCATCCACGGTCACCGTTTTTCCATCCGGGCGTAATGCTGGCCACAACGAGACTCCTCCTTTCCTTAATGACCGCTTGCGCCTCTTCAGACAGCCGACATCATCTGTACCACAATGGGGCGGGTCATGCGGGACTGCCAGTAATGATAGAATCCAGGTGGATTACCGGAGATGAAGCCTTCCCTTGCAAGGTCTATCACGAACAAGGCCTTTCATGAGAAGTCCCAACGACGGCATCAGCCGGCATACCGTGATTCTTCCGGAAGCAACTTTAAGAACGCGACGACTGTCTGTCTGTTGGAATCTCCTACCTCCCCGCCGATCTCAGCCACGGCCGGCATCCTTTCTTTCAAAAGAGAGTAAAGCTCCTCATCGGACATGTTCTCGTAGTCCATGACGATCTTCCCGATGTTTCCCGGATATAGACCGGGCTGGGCATCTCATTCTTCTGTCCTTCTGCTTGCCTTGACAGTTTGGTTCCGCGTATCCTGTTCCTTCCTACAAATAGATAATATGGCAACGATTCTATGTGCAGCAAGTATAGTCTATCTGAGGCATGGAGTCAATACCATTATATCTGTGCTATGCACGGTGATAGATTGTCGGGAATGGATGATTGAGAGGCCTCACAAAGGGGCACCGGGCTTACGAATACGGCCGCTGTACCAGGAACTGCAGGCGGGGAATAAGGGCGCCGGAATGGCCATAACCGGCAATGAGCCGTTCTATCGATAAATGGCGGTTATGATCTTTGCCATCAATCTCAGTTTTTCGTCGTGACCCTCGTCCATCAGGCGCGAAACGAGCTGCCTCAATTCCTCAGGGGACCTCTTGTGCTGATAATTGAACAGCTCCGATGTCTCGACCTCGAGCGCGTCGGCCAGCTTAATCAGCGTGTCGAGGGTGGGATTCTCCTTGCCTCTCTCGACGCTGCTCAAATACTTCGCGCTCATGCCTATCTTCTCCGACAGCGCTTCCTGCGACAGTCCCTTCGCCTGCCTCGCTTCCTTGATTCGTCTGCCTATCAATTCTTTCACGCTCATGGTCACCGCCTATGGCCTCTAATATGAAATGTTTTCCAACAAAAGAGAACCATGGATGGCAAGGAATTGTAGGGAGACTTTCTGTGTATTGCAAGTAGTAGGAGGGTATAGGACGGAAGTATGGCAGGGAAGTCTATCTAATGCGCGAATATGACTTAGATTTCTATCTCTTGGGCAGATTTGTCTTGCCGGACTTCCCGATCCTGTGGTAAATATGGGACACGCAAGGGTGAAAATGAGATCGGATTAGCCCCTGAGACAGCGCCGAAAAGGAGTGCCGGCACGGATGAGTGATCGACCGTCTATTACAGCGGGGCAGGTCCTCACGGGGCCGCTGTTTCACGAGCCCATGCGTGTAGAGACCGTGGTTCCGGACGGTCCCGATAGATGGGTCCTCGGTCTCGTAGGTACCCAGTCCGAACGTTTTCGGCGTGTCACCATCACTACCGACGATCTTCAAATCCTCACCGTCTCGATCCCCGGTTTTACCTTCGATGGCGACGGCAATCTCCTCCGGCTGGGCCTTCAAGCGTATTCCCTCGGCATTGCCTACGAGTTTGACCCGTACTTCGGCCTTTCCATTTCGCGCGTCGATCCCCTCCCACATCAGCTTGAGGCCGTTTACGACTACCTCCTGAAACTGGCTCGCGTTCGGTTCCTTCTTGCCGATGACGCCGGCGCCGGCAAAACCATCATGGCAGGCCTTCTCATTCGCGAGCTGAAACTCCGCGGACTTGCCGAACGTGTCATGATCGTTTGTCCCGCTAATCTTGCCTTTCAATGGCAACGGGAATTGAAGGAGAAATTCGACGAGAAGTTCCTTGTCCTCAAGGGAGAAAACATCCGCGATCAGTTCGGCATGAATCAATGGCTCGAACAAGATCACGTCATTACCTCCCTCGACCTAGCAAAACGCACCGACATTCTTCCCGGCCTGCGCCAGGTCCATTGGGACCTTGTCGTTGTCGATGAAGCACACCGTATGTCCGCATCTGACGAAACGCACAAGACCGCCCGTTACAGGCTCGGTGAGCTTCTTCGCGATTCATCCGACCACCTTCTGCTGCTCACGGCAACGCCCCACAAAGGCGACCCGGGTAATTTCAGCCTCTTCCTGCAGCTCCTCGATGCCGACGCTTACGCGGACGTCCGGTCCATTCGGCAAGCCATGGACCAGCGGAGGGCACCGTTCTACCTGCGTCGCACAAAGGAAGCGATGGTCTATTTCCCAGAGCGTCGAGCTGACGGCACGTGGGCGGCGGCAAAAATATTCACGAAACGTATCCCTCATACCATCGACTTTTCCATCGACGGCCCAGAATTCGACCTCTACCGTGAAGTAACACGCTTCGTAAAACAGCAGAGTGTGAGGGCCGCTGGACAGGGGGATGATCTTCGCGCCCGCGCGGTCGGATTCCTCATGTCCCTCTACCAAAGGCGACTGGCTTCCAGCACCTTCGCTATGCGCCGTTCTTTGGAAAACAGGGCGAGAAGGCTGGCTGATGGACTGAAACGGGCGCAGGAGCTGACCAAACAGGCGCCGCCGGATATTCCCACGCCGGAAGACCTGGAAGAGATGGAGGAGATCGAACGTGAGAGGCTGGAACAAATCCTTGAAGCCATCACTCTTGCGGGTAATGCCGACGAGGTGAGGGAGGAGATCGAGGAGCTCAACCGCCTTGCTGCCATGGCCCAGGGCGTAGAAAGTTGTGGCGCAGAGGCAAAGCTGTCCCGACTGAAAGATTTGCTTCATCGTGAAGGGTTTTTTGACCATCCCGAGCAAAGGCTCCTGCTTTTTACGGAATTCAAGGACACCCTCGATTACCTGGCCCATTGCCTCAAGGCATGGGGTTTCCGGGTAGGGTTCATCCACGGCGGCATGAAGCCGGGGTCCAGAGAGGAACCCGGGACCAGACTATACGCGGAGCAGCAGTTCAGGGACGGAACCATTCAGGTGCTTGTCGCAACGGAGGCGGCCGGTGAAGGCATTAACTTGCAGTGCTGCAATATTCTCTTCAACTATGACATTCCATGGAACCCGAACCGGCTGGAACAGCGCATGGGGCGCATACATCGTTACGGCCAGCACAAGGACTGCCTGATCTTCAATTTCGTCGCCACGAACACGATTGAAGGCCGGATTCTCCAGCGGCTGCTCGAAAAGCTCCAGGAAATCCGCGATGCCCTCGACGACGATGCCGTATTTAACGTCATCGGTGAGGTACTCCCTGCCGCACATATCGAGCGCGTGCTCAGGGACTACTATGCGGGGAAATTAGGCGATGCGGACCTTGAGGAACGTCTCCTTGAAAATGTGGACGAACGCCAGTTTCGGGGTATTTGTCAGAATGCGCTGGAGGGCCTGGCCACGAAAAAGCTGAACCTTGCCATGCTGGTAGAGCGGCGTGCGAGGGCACAGGAATGCCGGGTAGTGCCCGAGACGATAGCAAGGTTCATCCGCGAAACGGGCGGCCTGACCCAACTGATAATCAAAGATATTCCACAGCAGCCTCATACTTTCGAGCCCGGAAGAACGCCCCCGGCCCTTCGCCGGTATGAATCGGACCCCAACTGGAAATTACCGGCGCTTGCCGACCGGTATCCGAGATGCTCCACAGATCGGTCCGTTGCCGACAAGAACAATCTGGAATGGGTGACACCCGGACATCCTTTATTTGAAGCGATTCGTCGGCATACTGAAATGGCATCCAGAGAATCGATGTCGAAAGGGGCGTGCTTCTATTCGCTTCAACACGAGTTCCCTGTGCGGCTCGACTGCTATCGGGCACGCGTGGTCGACGGCCTCGGCCAGATAATCCATGAGCGACTTTTTGTCGTTGAGATAAGCGAAAATGCCGAGCCTGCCCTCAGAGATCCGACCATACTGGGTAATCTCAACCCTGCCTCATGCGCACGAGGTCTCCCAACTGTCGCTTTCTTGCCGGAAGCCTCTGCATGGCTTAATGACAATGCCCTGCTTCCATTCTTGAATGATGTCCGGGCCGAAAGACTTGCAGAGGCGGATAGGATCGGCGCCCACATCGAGCTTTCGCTCACTGAGCTTTTGCAAAAAGCGGACGACGAAATAGGCCGGGCGGCAACAGAAGTGGAATTGAAGGTCCAGGGCGCCCAAGGAAGGCTTGCGCAGGCGGAGGAGCGTCACGCCAAACTGCTCGAACGGAGGGAAAGGAGGCGGCAAGAGCTATCTCGCCAACGATCGCTCACCCTTCAAGCGGTTGAGCGCATCACGGGAATAGTGCTCTTGCCCCATCCGGAGCGCGACGCCGCGGACGTTCGGAGACTGAAACCCGACCCCGAAACCGAAGCCATGGCGATGGAGCTCGTCATCGATTATGAGAAGGCTCGCGGATGTCAGGTTGATGATGTGCACGAGAAAAATCTTGGCTATGACGTCACGAGCCTGGATCTGAACTCAGGGGAACTGCGGCTGATAGAAATCAAAGGACTCGGAGGGGCATCGGGCAGCGTGCTTTTGACCCCGAACGAGCGCCGCGTCGCCGAGGATCGCCCCGACTGTTACTGGCTTTACGTGGTCACGGAATGCAAGAGCGAGCCGAAACTGCAGGAGCCGATCAAAGACCCCGCGAGGCTACAGTGGCACGAGGTGGTGAAAGTGGCACACTACTACCTCTCGGTGGATGCGTTGCAAGGACCCATGCGGGTGCGGGAAAGCCAAGAAACTTATGGGGACAGCAAGTGAGACCGAGCGGAGTGTATATTCCTCTTGAAATTATAGATGGAGGCGTAAAAGGGTGAATAGCCAGCCAAGCGTGACGAATGTCGATGATGAGAAGCTGATTGAATTGATCAATCAGTCTCGGCACAGACTTTTGTATATGGCGCCTGGGATAAGTGAAGCGGTGGGGAAGGCAATAATGTCTGCATGGTGGCGGCTTCGTGAGCGTGTCACGGTGATCCTTGACGTTGATCCCGAGGTTTGCAGGATGGGATACGGGACTATAGAAGGACTCAAAACGGTGTGTGAAGCGGCCCAGAACATGCAGACTGCGGTGCGTCACCAACCGGGGGTGCGGCTTGGGCTTTTAATATCCGATGATACTACGCTCATCTATTCACCCACGCCACTATTAGTTGAAGCAGAAGCGAGGAATCCGGAGCGACCGAATGCCATACAACTTAGCTCTCCCTCGTCGGAGATTGCCGAATCTGTGGGCTTTGCAAAGGACAGCGGCTATTCTCCCTCGGTAGGCAGCACTGAGGTTCTTTCGAGTCAGGTGGATCAAGCGGAGGCTGACTTGAAGAACAACCCACCTGTAAAGTTTGATCTCGCCCGCAGAATAAAGGTTTTCACATCTCAGTTTCAGTTTGTAGAACTTGAAATGACGGGATGTTACGTATCTCGCAAGAGGGTTGCCATTCCCAGCAATATCATGGGACTCGCAAATGACAGGGATCTTCAATCACGTTTTCACGCCCACTTCAATCTCACGAATAGCGCAAAACTTGAGGTGAAGGCCGGCGAGCGGATGCTCACGGAAGAAGGTTTAAGGAAAAAGAAAGATGCTATAGTCAAAGACTATCTCATCCCTCTTAAAGGATACGGAAACGTGGTCCTGCGGGGGAACAAAGAAAAGCTGCAGGAGGCGGTCGACGGCCTACGGAATGATGTGGGGCTGTTTCGCGACGGTATAAAGGAAACCCTTCAAGGGCATATGGACGAGAGCATCCGAGCCTTAGTGGCCGCACTTCTGCCCGCACTAAAGCAGAACCCGCCGAGCCAATATACCAAAATACATGGCCTGTATATCAGTGAAATTCAACTTCAAAGCCTCCTTCAGGCCGACATCAAGGCAGCATTCGGAAGCGCAGATCATCTGGTTTCTGATATGACGGTCCACTTGATATTCAAAGACGTAGCGTACGAATCGCTTGTGGACGAAGATTTCTTGGCCATAGCTCGGAAGGCTATGCCACATATCGAATTTCTTCACGAAGAGTATCAGGCAACAAAGGTGTTGAAACCCTGAGGAGGCTTGTTGATCCCTAAAGAATGTAAACGTCTAGCAGAAGTTGATTTTCCGATTGCCATTGTATCGAAGCATTCAGCGAAGGAGAAAGCTGGCCCTAAGGGGCACCCAAATATGTTGCACCTTTGGTGGGCGAGGCGACCTCTGGCAGCGTGCAGAGCGATGCTACTTGCCCTTCTATGGCCTGATCCTTGCGATCGGAATTGTCCAGAGGATTTCAAGGAGAAAGCGCGGAGAACGCTCGCGACCGTTCCGGGGAAGGTGGGCACGAGTGATGAGGATCTGCGAAAGGCATTGCTTCGGTTCATAGGGGATTTTGCGGAATGGGACAGATCAGCGGATAAGAAGTATCTTGAGGTCAGCAGGGAATTGGTAAGAGCCGCACATGGCAACGAACCGCCTCTGGTGGTCGACCCTTTTGCAGGCGGAGGTTCTATCCCACTTGAGGCTCTTCGGGTGGGTTGCGAAACCTTTGCGAGCGATCTCAATCCAGTAGCATGCCTGATACTAAAGGTGATGTTGGAAGACATTCCGCGACGCGGATCTGCGTTGGCCGAAGAACTAACCCAAGTCGGCACGGACATAAAGACAGCCGCAGAAAGGGAACTTTCGGAATTTTATCCTGTCGACCCCGATGGCGCCCGGCCAATCGCCTATCTTTGGGCACGAACCGTTCTATGCGAGGCACCTAACTGCGGTGCGGAAATCCCAATCTA
Source organism: uncultured delta proteobacterium (assembly GCA_963816715.1). Classification (GTDB taxonomy): domain Bacteria; phylum Desulfobacterota; class Syntrophorhabdia; order Syntrophorhabdales; family WCHB1-27; genus BOG-1155. The sequence continues at coordinate 134,306 of CAWFMJ010000026.1, read as the reverse complement.
CAAGTCTGCTTGGCTATCCAAAAAGGGATTACCGAAAGCCCGTTATTTTAAGGAAACTCCTGACGGCCCTTGCCAGGCGCTTGTAGTCACAGATAATCCACTTGGCGGTCCTGTCGAATTTCGAATAGCAAGGGGCGAAGGCAGCGAGAATTCGCAACCCGATTTCGTCGAACTACTATGCACCAAGGCGAAAGGAAATAATGCGAACGTCATTTGCCCTTGCTGCGGCGCTGTTCTCTCCGGCAACAAAAAGAATCCCCGTGTGCAGACACAGTTGACCGCTCAGCGCGGAGGGGCTGATGTAGTGTTCGATGACGAGCCTCGTCGTATAAAGGGGGCACGGATACTGGCCGTGGTAACAACCAAGGCCGGTGAACAGGGAAGACGGTACCGGGTAGCCCAGCAGAAAGATTATGAGGCTGTCTGGAACGCACAACAGGAGGTTGACAAACTCACGCAACAGCAGTTGCCGAACGGGCTAAGCGTAGTCCCAAATGAACCGCTTCCGCCAATTGGGACTTTGGGATTCAGGGTTCAGCGATACGGAATATGGCAGTGGGGCGATCTCTTCACCGCTCGGCAGAAGGTCGCACTAACGGTTTTGCTTTCCAAAACTCGCAGCCATTGGAAATCGGGTGATGCAATAACCCGCCTGCTTGCAACAGCCTTCAGCCGAGTCGCTATGAGCGGTATGTCTTGTACGAGATGGAATGCCGTCGCCGAGAAAATGCAGCACACGTTCGGGCGGCAAGCCCTACCTATCGTATGGGACTTTGCAGAGGTTGTTCCGATAGCTAATGCCCCTGGAAACTGGAAAAGCGGATACGGGCTGATCACAGATATTGTGGGCAAATGGTCACCCAACCCACAGATCGGTCAGACTCAGCTTGCTGATGCCTGTAATTCGCCTCTTTCTTCAGACAGCGCTGGTGTTTGGTTTACTGATCCCCCTTACTACGATGCTGTGCCTTATGCGGACTTATCCGATTTCTTCTTTGTTTGGCTAAAGAGAGGGCTGAACAAAGAACCGTTTATGCGGGACATTTTCGACCCGTCAAACGCGTTAACTCCGAAGGGTCTAGAGATAGTCCAGGACCAAACTAAGCAGATAGATGGCAAAGTAAAGGACAGGGTTTGGTTTGAGAACAGGATGGCTACCGCTTTTTCTGAGGGCAGGCGCGTTCTGAACACCGAGGGGGTGGGATGTGTAGTCTTTGCGCACAAAACGACCGAAGGATGGGAAGCCCTCCTTTCCGGCATGATTAAGGGCGCCTGGACGATCACGGGGTCATGGCCGATCGCCACGGAAATGGGGTCACGGCTTCGTGCCATGAACTCCGCCGCCCTCGCCACCTCTATTCATCTAGTGTGCCGCCCCCGCCCTGAGGACGCCCCCATTGGCGACTGGAGCGAGGTGCTTCGGGAACTCCCGAAGCGTGTCGCTGACTGGATGGAGCGACTTCAATCAGAAGGCGTCCGAGGCGCGGACCTCGTTTTCGCCTGTATCGGGCCAGCCTTAGAAATATTCAGCAGGTATTCCAAAGTTGAGACTGCGGAAGGAACAGAAGTCACCCTCACCGAATATCTTCTGAAAGTGTGGGAAGTGGTCGGCCGTTCGGCCCTGGAGCAGGTGCTCGGAACCGCCGAGGCCCAAGCAAGGAACGGTGCCGCCGGTGCCTTAGAAGAAGATGCTCGGCTCACTGCCCTTTTTCTATGGACCCTGCAGAGTACCGATGGCGAAGGGGCGGAAATTACAGGATCGCAAGGAACAGATGAAGAAGAGACCGATGATGACGACGAAGAGGGCGGATCAAAGGGTAAGTCCAAAGGCTTTAGTCTGATCTTCGACGTTGCACGTCGTTTCGCCCAACCCCTCGGTATTCACCTTCCTGAATGGGAGGGACGCATCATCGAGACGAAGAAAGGTATTGTTCGCCTCTTTGCTGTTTCAGAGCGGGCAGAACAGCTCTTCGGGAGAGAAGGAACCCAGACTGTTGCCGAGCGTATCGAGCAGACTGCGGCGGCAGATGTGCAAGGTATGCTCTTCCCGGAGCTGGAGCAACAAACAGCCCCCAGGATTGGTGGAAAGCGGCGCCGGACTGTGCAGGGCGCAGGTGCTGATGAGTTGCATACGACCCGAGAAGCGACAACCCTCGACCGAGTTCACGCTGCCATGCTTTTGCAGGCGGGCGGACGGTCAAACGCACTTCGGGCGCTGATCAAGGCCGAACTCGACAGAAGCCCCGACTTCCTGCGACTCGCGAATGCCCTTTCGGCCCTTTATCCCACAAACAGCGAGGAGAAGCGTCTCGTTGACGCGATGCTTCTCGCCGTGCCGAGATGAAGGCGTGAGTTCATGACGGCAGACCGAACCATCTGGCAGATAGGCAGCGGTGAGCGGACAAGGGCATACGGCGATCTGTTCTTGAAATACGGTGTGGGTTTGATAGGGCCAGGATATGCGGGCATGTGGGCCCCTGGTATGGATGATGAGGAGTTTGAAGGTGGTTTCGTAAGACGATTTGCATCCGAGGTGACAGTCGGCGACGTATTCCTATTGCGGGTAGGGATTTCTACAGTTTCCGCTGTCGGTCTTGTCGCGAGTGACTATCTCTATCTTCCACAATTCGACGACGTCAATGGATGGGATCTGCAGCACGGCAGACGTGTACGCTGGTGCCCTCTGCCGGAGGTCTATGACTTCGGCTCCCCGGTATTCGGTGCTCAACCGCCGAGGCTTGCCCGAACGAGCAAGCCAGAGGTTGTTGAGTACGCCGAAAAGTTTCTCTCTTCACCGCCGACAAGTTGGCAAACCGCTCGCCTTCCTGATTTGCCTCTGCACGACTCGACTTTAGAGGATGTACCGCCATTTCTTCAAGATTTCCTCGGCGTGGTTCACGACCTGCAGCCCCTTTTCTGGGATCGCGAGGCATTCGGGGAACATCCCACTGAGGATGAGCTCATTTGCCATTTCGTCATTCCTTTTTTGCGAATGTTGGGGTGGCCCCCGGAGTTGATCTCGGTAAAGTGGAGGGATATTGACGTTGCTCTTTTTGAGCGGCTTCCCCGATCACCGGAGAATTGCTGTTTCATCATTGAGGCCAAACGGCTTGGGGCAGGCGTGGAGGGAGCGCTCTCGCAGGCGGAATCCTATTTGGAAAATTTGGGCATAATGCGCGATGTTGTAGTTACGGACGGCGTGAGGTATAGGATGTATTCGCATGACGGCAGCGATCTCCAGCCGGTAGCATACGCAAATCTCTCCTGGTTAAAGAAAGAAGCATTAGAGCTTATTGACAGAATGAAAAGAAAGTAGAGGAGGCGTTTGGATGGACCCTTGGTACAAGATTGCGACCCCACGCAAGGAAGTACGTCAGGGACGCTCGTTCAACCCCGATGAATTTGCGATAGCGCTGGAACAGGTGGTTGCAGGGACGGCCCCCGAAGACTATCGCGATCCTGCTCAATTCTTCGCGCGCACATGCTTCACGCGTGCGCTCCGCGAACACACTGGAATGGTCCTGAAGCGCTTGAGCGGCATTACGGAGAATTCGGCCCCCGTTCTCACCCTTGTAACGCAATTCGGGGGAGGCAAGACTCACACGCTGGCCGCCCTTTATCATCTGGTCCATAGTGGCGACAAGGCCAAGGGATATCAAGGAGTTCAGGCCCTGCTAAAAGACGCCGGGCTTTCAAGTGTCCCAGAGGGGCGAGTCGCGGTATTTGTGGGCAATGCCTGGGACCCTCAGGATGGCAGAGAAACGCCGTGGATCGATATCGCCCGGCAATTGGCCGGCGATAAAGGGGTGGCGGCACTCGGCACTGCATCCAAGACAATTCCTCCTGGTACCGAGTCCATAGGCCGCGTGTTTGAAGCGGCAGCCGCACCGGTCCTCATCCTCTTCGACGAAGTGCTGAACTTCATGAACAGACATCGCACCATGTCGGAATCGTTTCATGCCTTCATTCAGAACCTTACCGTCGCCATGACGGGAACAACGCACGGCGCGGCCGTTATAAGCCTTCCTAGAAGCCAGGTAGAAATGACCGATTGGGACCTGCAATGGCAGGACAAAATCACGAAAGTCGTCCGGCGTGTCGCCAAAGACCTGATAGCCAATGACGAGACAGAGATAAGCGAAGTAGTGAGGAGACGCCTCTTTGAGGACCTCGGCAGCGAACGGGTCAGGGAGAACATCGCCCGCGCCTATGCGGACTGGTGCTTCGAAAGAAGGGCCCAGTTGCCGAGCGAATGGACCGCCGTTGATACTACCGCCAATGAAACCAAGGCGAGGGAGTACCTGAAAAAACGTTTCTCAGAGTGCTTTCCCTTTCATCCTGCCACGCTGTCCGTCTTTCAAAGGAAGTGGCAGGCCCTACCGCAGTATCAGCAGACTCGTGGGACCCTCGCCATGCTCGCCCAGTGGATCTCATGGGCCTATCGGGAGGGCTACAGTCATGCACGGCGAGAATCACTCATCACCCTCGGCTCTGCCCCCCTTGAGGTATCGGAATTTCGAAGCACCGTGTTAGGCCAGCTCGGGGAATCGCGCTTGATTGCTGCCATCGATGCGGATATATCCGGCACAACATCGCACTCGAAAGCGTTAGATGCCGATACCAAAGGGCCCCTTAAGGACATCCATCGCCGGGTTGCAACAGCCATTCTTTTCGAATCTTCTGGGGGTCAGGTCGACAAGGTAGCCCATCTTCCGGAGTTGCGATTCGCCCTCGGTGAGCCCGAGATAGACACGACGTCGGTGGACACGGCCGCCTTTGCGTTGGAGGCCAAAGCTTACTTCATCCGCAGGGTGGGGTCGGATGGGTTCCAGATCAGACACCAGCCTACGCTCAAGAAGGTCGTCAGTGACCGAAGGGCCTCACTCGACTGGACTACCGACGTCAAGCCTGAAATGATCAGGCTCGTGCAAAACGAATTCAAGCTTGCAGCTGGCGTCCCCGTTGTCTTCTTTCCGGCAGATAGCAGCGATATTCAGGATTCGCCGAGACTTATGATCATTGTCGGTGATCCCGATGCCGAATGGACAGGGGCGGGAACGCTGCGACAACAGATAGCCGAATGGACCAAGCAGCGGGGCAAATCACCAAGACTATACCCAGGTGCATTGGTGTGGTGCATCAAGAAACCGGGGCGGGATTTCAGAGACAAGGTGGAGCAGACCCTGGCGTGGAGGAAGGTTGAAAAGGATATCCAGAGCGGCGTCCTCGGCAGCGAATTCGATAAAACCGAGCTTGCCGATGTCCGGAAGAATGTGACAATTGCCGAAGGCGACGCGAAGGATGAAGTCTGGGCGGGGTACAGATACGCAGTAATTGCGGATAACCAGGAGTCGGACGGGTTGAAGCCAATCGACCTCGGCGCGGGTCATTCGAGTTCTGGCGAAAGCCTTTGTGGCCGGGTCATACAGGCACTCAAGTCGCAAGCCCTTCTGAACGAGTCCGTAGGGGCGGGATACATCGAGCGTAACTGGCCCCCCGCCTTGAAACAGAGTGGCGCCTGGCCTATCACGAGCCTGCGTCAGAGTTTCTTGAACGGCTCCCTTACCCGTCTTCTTGACCCGGACAGTGTTCTGAGAACCAAGATCGTGGAATTTGTAGCCAAAGGTGACTTCGGTCTGGCCTCCGGGCAAAAGCCTGACGGGACGTACGATAGGATATGGTTCAACGAACAGATCACCTATGACGACGTTGCTTTCGATCCCGACGTTTTTCTGCTGCGAAAGGAACGAGCCAAGGTCCTCATCAGCTCCCCTGGGCCGCAACCTCAACCTGAACCGGGGCCGCAACCCGAGCCGCCTTTCGAGCCTGGACCCGAGCCGAGACCTCCGGAACCTCAGCCACCGGTGCCGGGACCCATGACAAAGACAGTCCGTGTGGTGGGTACCATTCCGCCTGAGCTATGGAACCGCCTCGGTACCAAGATCATCCCGAAGCTTAGGTCAGGCTCGAATCTTTCGGTCGGGATTGACTTTTCGATCGATATCGATGCGACCCAGGCGAAAGGTATAGAAGGGGATCTGAGACAGATTTTGGAAGACCTGGGCCTCAAGGACAAGGTGAGAATCGAGGAGTAGAAAAGGGCATAGGATGCAAGATCGTGATAATTGCCCAGAAAAACATTTCTGTGCGGAAACGGGGGAGGGTTAGTGAAAAAATATTGGATTATCGCTCCGTACGATTCTACCGATTCCGGGGCATTCGATGCCGCTTGGCAGTGGGATCGTAAAAATGGGACTGTAGCCGTTGGATGGCGCGATATCGGAAACATTGAGAGCATGACTCTTGAAGAGTACCAGAAGCGTTACAAGGAGACTTGGCCTACCGGAGCACCGCACGACCGGGATTCTTTCTGGGCCTTTTGGCACGAAATGTCGATAGGCGACGTACTACTGGCCCGTAAAGGCACGAAGGAGATTATCGGAAAAGGGGAAGTAACCGGCCCACCCTATTACGATGAGCAAAAGGGGAAGGAAAGGATCGGGCAATCCGGGAGTGGCTTCTACGCCAACTTTCTGCCGGTAAAATGGAGTGACACTTCAATTCGGTATCCTGACGCAGTCTTTCCGATTTTTACGATATGGGAGATCAAAGAGCAACAGTTCCAGCGATTCCTTGCGGGTCCGTTCTCATGGATACCTATATATCAAGAGATTCTGGATAAGCTACTGGAATACCGAAATAACCAGCAATTCCTCATCAATCTGCTCAAGGAAATCGGCCAGAAAGGCGTCCCGATGCTTATTCTGAATGACAAGGACTCGAACAACGAATCGATCCCGCTGTCAGTCATTGACCCATTCACTTTTTTTGCGTCTTTTAATAGGGGAATAAGGGAGGATCATCGAAAAGAAATCATCCAATCTCTTAAGAAAGAGCTCGATCTCGCATCCCCACTGCCTTACGATTTTCTGGGTATACCTGTTATGAACAACCAGAATTCCTGGTTTTTCCCGTATTCTCCTCAAAGACAGCCTGATGACATCGACCGCCTTTGGGACCTGGCTGAAGCCGCACGGGACGGGAAAGTCACTCAGGTTCTCTTCGATAGATGCCTTCAAATAAAGCAGGTCGGGTTGGGCAAGCTGACGGTCGGCCTATTCTGGGTCAGGCCAAATCAGTTCCGGAGTTTGTCAATTTTTAGTTGAAGCCCCTGTGGCTCCCATTCATCTTTCGTCCCTTTACGCGGCGACCGACACCGCGTCTCCCAGTACCCGTTCTATGGTCTCGACCACGCCGGCGATCTGATCGTAGCCCTTGATCCTTCGAAAGCCTTTTTCACAGTAGAGGATGACCGACGCAAGCCATCTCTGGGACATGGCGCTCCCCCGATACCTTTTGATATTCACCTCGCAGTCGCGGACCGTCGAGAACATGCTCTCTATTGGATTGGTTGAACTGAGCGTCTTTCTGAGTAAGAGGGGAACGTTCAGCCGGTGGACCGTGAGGATCTCATCCAGGGCTTCTTTCAGTGAGTCGGCCGCGGACTCGTTGACGGCTCGCAGCCATTTTTCGAAATCGAGGAGCATCTTCTTGGCGTCCTCGTAGAGGTTCTGCTCGAGGGCTCTCATAAACCGGCGGTGCGCCTCTTTCCGATACTTCTTGAGGAGATGTCTCTGGATGTTGCGGTCCTTGTGGATGATACAGCGTTGGTGGAGAAGTTTCGGGCCGAACTTTTCCTTCAAGGCCTTGATGACGCCCTTGCCGCCGTCGGTGACGAAAAGCGTCTTCTTCGAGAGAACAAGGCCTCGTTCCTCCATGTCGGCAAGGAGCTCTTCGCAGATCTCGTGATTCTCCGTCGCCCCCTGCCAGAACCCGAGGGCGTGCTTATGGCCCTGGCCGTCTATTCCCAGGGCAACCATGAAGGCGTCCTTGCCCCGGTGGACCGTGTCGATGAAGACGGCGAAGGCGGAGATGCCGGAAAGGTCCCGCTCTCTGAACTCCTTGAGCTTCTGTGCGGTGGCCTCGATGAAGCGCCGGGAGACGGAAGAGGCAGAGACGCCGAAGGCGGATGCGGTATCGATGACGGTCTCGTTGTATCGTCTGCCCGATATGCCGCGAAGGGCTCTCGCGAGGAGTTCCTCCGAGAAGGCGCCCGGCTGTTTCAGGGTTTCATAGAGGGAGAGGGCGATCTCTCCTTCGGGACCCCGCAGACGGGGATGATTCACTCTGACCTTCTGGTCGCCGCAATAGATCGAGCCTTTCTGATAGGCCCACTTGTAGACTCCTTTGTGAAGAGGTTTTCCTTCGGGGCCCGAGCGCTCCTCCCGTTCCATGTCCATGATCGTTTCCGCGAGCATGCGTCCGAGCTCCATGACGAGTGAATCCAATCCTTTCTTGCCTACCTGGAGGACATGAACCATCCGTGCCCCGAGCTCCTCGTTGCCGTACATTTGGGCAAATCCCTTCCTTGCCTTTTTCCTTTGTTTCGTGTCTACTTTCATCGTGGCTCCCTTTCTCTTTTGAGATATTGGCCCGTGGATTATCCCACGGTGGGAGCCACCTTTCAATCTTTCAAGCCTTCAACTAAGAACAGCATAACTCCTCAGTTCCTTCCCTACGATCATAGGACAAAGGCCTTTCTTAGCACAAAAGTGGCCATTCAGGTCGAGAGTGAGGATTTCAAGGGTTACGAGCTTCTGCTGAAAAGGGTATCGAATGAAACTAAAGGTAGCTACTCGGAGCTGTCTCATGCCGCTTTTCGACTAAGCGCAGTCGGGGATAACCAGACCATTGCGGACGTCCTCGAAGAGGATCTATCCATGCCGTCCGATGAGTGGAAAGAACGTGTCAAGACGCCGCTTGCCTCTTTCTTTCAGGGTCTGACCAAGGCGATGGCTGAAAATGACCCTGATCTGGACGCTCCCTCAATATATGAGCGCCCTACAGAGCAAGCGAAGAAGGGGTACATCTGTTTAGCAAAAATATCGTGGAAGGTGCCGAACACGAATGTGTCAGAGATACGACCCGTAGAGATGTTCGCGCAACTGGGCGAATACCAGGCAAACGGAGTGTTCAACCGATCCATACTATGGGGAGCCGGCTGGTGGGGGTCAGATGGTGAAGCGGAGCAGGTTGTGGGGAAGCTGAAGGCATTTCTCCCTGACGTTAATGTGTACAAGCAAGCTGAGCCATTTTTCGGCGGAGCAGACGCGAGGGCGGTCTGCCAGTCCCTCGCAGGAGAAATGATCAGAACGCTGAAGGACGACATTAAGAAGATGATCGTGAACGATCTCACGGCGCTTGCTAAAAGGATACGGTCGTACGAGAAACAAGCAATAAAGGAGGAGTTTCATTACACGAAAGAGATGGCGTTAAAAGAGGCCTTTCTGAGCGAGGCACGATTTGATGAAATCATCGAAGCCATCCACTACAAGAAGAATGTAATCCTTCAGGGTCCGCCCGGATCTGGCAAGACTTTCTTGGCTTGTCGTCTTGCTTACACCATATTGGGTCAAAAAGATTCTTCCCGTCTAGAAATGATTCAGTTTCATCAGTCCTATTCCTATGAGGACTTTGTTCAAGGGTTCCGGCCCACTCAAGACGGTAATTTTCAGCTTAAGAACGGTGTCTTTTACGAGTTCGTGAAGAGAGCGCGAGGCGATATCGACTGGCCCTATTTCTTCATCATTGATGAGATCAATAGGGCGAACCTGAGCAAGGTATTTGGTGAGCTCATGATGCTGATAGAGTGCGACAAGCGTGGTCCTGAGTTTGCTGTCCCCCTCACATACTCCAATTCCTCCGATGATAAGCTTTATATTCCGGAGAACGTGTACATTATCGGGACGATGAATACAGCCGATCGCTCTATTACCATCGTGGACTACGCCCTGCGCCGGCGTTTCCTTTTCATCGACTTAAAACCCGAATTTGGTAACAAGTTCAGAGCCTTCATTGCGGAGCGCGGGGTGGAGGATTCAATCGCCGAGGAGATCGTGTCCCGCGTTTCTAAGCTGAACGAAATGATCGCGGGCGATGATAAGAGCCTGGGGCCTGGCTTTCAAATCGGTCACAGCTACTTTTGCCCCACTAGCCTCGTGAAGGATGTGAAGACCTGGTACAACAGAATCGTTGAGTTTGAGATCAAGCCTTTGCTCAAGGAATATTGGTTTGATGATTTGGATAAGGCTGATTCTCAGGCAAATACGCTTTACCTCTAGCGATGGATATCCCCATTCTGAACATCTACTATCTGCTCTGTTATGCCTGGAACAAGCTTGAAGAGAGGGACACGGTCAATGTTAGCGCACAGGATACGACGAGCGTTGTCGACCTTTTGGCTAAGGTACTGATCGAGGGAATGACGTACCTGTTCAAGAAGGGTCTGGACAGAGATTATCAGCGGTTGGAGGAGACAGGACGTCGCGTCAAAGGCAAATTGTTGTTCGCCCCCTGTTTGAAACGAAATCTGTTTCCAAAAGCTTCGGCTTGCTACGAGTACGATGAACTCAGCTACGACGTCCTTCACAACCGGTTAATCAAGAGCACTATGGGCAACCTTATCAAGCTCCGGGAGCTGGACGAAGGCCTGCGGCATTCCCTTGTGACCCTATTCAGAAGATTCCCACCCATTTCAGACATTTCCGGAGATGTTTCCCATTTCCGCCAGATCAGACTCAATCGGAATAACTTCTTCTACGATTTCGTGTTGAAGGTTTGCGAGATCATAAGCGGCTCGCTGCTTGTCGACGAAAAGACGGGGGATTATAAGTTCAAGGACTTCCTTCGAGACGAAAGCCGGATGAGCGTGGTGTTCGAGGCTTTCGTCAAGAATTTCTACAGGAAAGAGCAGAGCGAATATACCGTTTCGAGCGAGAACATTGACTGGTATGTAGAGGTTGCCGGTGAACACGACCGTTACCTCCCCAGCATGATCACAGATATCTCTCTGGCGGCAAAGGACAAGACGCGAAAGATCGTGATAGACACGAAGTACTATTCTGGGGGGTTCAAAAAGAAATCCTGGTTGGGCACCACGGAAAAGCTCATATCCTCTAACCTTTACCAGCTATTCGCGTACCTGAAGAATCTGGAATGCCACGGAGGTATGAATGCCGGATGCGAAGGGATCCTTCTTTATGCATCAGTGGGGGAGGAAGCTGATCTTCACTTCTCTTTGCCAGGTCATCGATTTATCGTAAAGACTCTGGACCTCAATCAAGACTGGAAAGGTATTCACAAAGATCTCCTTGCTTTAATCGCGTAGTCGGCAGGAACTGATCCCTGTACTATGAGCATGGTTTACACTGCACTGCAGTTCTCTCCCGTCTTAGACGCTGGGAAGTAATACTATTTCGAAGTTCTTTTCAGGAGGCCGTATGCGCACGAAACTCCAGCCCGGCGAGACCGTTGCCCTGATCGTAAGGAAACACTGGCTTGTCCTGATGAAACCAGCGCTCCTCTTTGCGGCGGTCCTTCTCTACCTGCCTGTCCGCCACGTAAGAATCCTCGGATTCGAGGCGTTGCTGAATTACCTGCTCCCCTATGTGGGCGGCCATTCAAACGCCCTCAAAATCAGCCATCTATCGACCCTCAAAACCGGCCGTTTGATAGACCTCGCCCTGTCGGCGGCTTGAACCCTGCACAGAGATTCCCCCTATGGCATGGACGAAGTTTCCGCCTTTGCCGGCCGACTGCGGTTTGTCTTCTCGATAGAGCCTCCTACTCTTCTTTCACGCCTTTTCTGTTCCGATAGGACCTCCCCTCGAAGGCGAGGAACGTGCCGTTCATGCTGAGTCTGTCCAAAATAGCCGAGGCGGTCACGGAGTCGAAGACCTTGCCCCACTGGGAGGGAACGAGGTTTGTGGTCACTATCGTCGTGCCGGTCTCAGCCCTTTTGGAGACGATCTGGAAGAGATAATCGGCCTGCTCCCTCGTCGGCATGACGTAGCCGATCTCGTCGAGGCAGAGGATGGGAACCTTCGCGTAGTAGTCGATGAGATTGTAGACGCTTCTCGCTTTCGCCAGCTTCGCGGTGAGATCGAAGAGGCTGAGAAAGAGGGTCTGCTTTCCCTTCGTCACCGCGTCGTAGCAGAGCGCGGCCGCAATGTGCGACTTCCCTATGCCGCTCGGGCCAATGAGGACGAGATTACAGGGCTTTTTCAGCCAGTCCATGTTCATGAACTCCATGACCTTCTCTTTCGGGATCTTGGGATTGAAGGCCCAGTCGAAGTCGGCAAGGAGCTTGATCCGTTTGATGCCCGACATGCGCAGGAGATGCTCCCGCTTCTTTTGCTCCCTCAGGGCGTGCTCACGGGACAGGAACTTCTCCAGGAACTCCCGCTCGTTTGGAGCATAACCGTCAATGTCCGACAACAGCCTGAAGCGCTTCCACAGCTCATACAAGTCCATCGTAGTCGGCAAGATCCCTCCTTTGGTAAGAGATGTCGAGCAAGGATGCGTTCTGCGGATAGACGGCCGCCCCTTCCGGCCCTTTGGGCCCCAAGAGGCCCTCGATGTATCTCAGCTTGTGGATGCCGAGGGCGTTTGCCTCCCTCACGGCCGAGAGGAGCATCTCCTTGGAGGAACCCCGGAGCAGGCGGAACAGGCCGTGGGCGACCGCGAGTCTGTCTTCTCCCTCCGATTCCGCCGCGGCGAGAAAAGAGTCGATTTCTTTCCCCATGCGGCGCATGAGGTGATAGATCCGCTCGTACTTGCCGTGGGGCGTCCTGTCGAGGAGCTTTGCCCGGTGGAAGGGATGCTCTATCTTCTGATGCCTTTCGAAGGACCTCGCGTGATGGGCGATTTTTCTGTCGTTCGCCATGATCTCGATGTGATCGGGATAGGCGAAGACGGCTGCGGTCATGCCGACGCAGTCCGTGGGGACGGAGTAGCGGTTCGTCTCGAACTCGACGAAGGCGGTCTTGCTTACGGCGGCCTGGACCACTCGGTACGGCTTGTAGGGTATTGCCGGCAGGGGCAGAAGGGGCTCCTCCGGGAGCGCCGACGTCGGCGCCTTTCCCGTGGCTCGGTGGATGCGCTCGTTCTTCTCCTTTCTCCACCGGTCCGTCTTTGCGTTGAGATCGGCGATGTCGGCGAACTCGTTGGTCTCGACGAAGGCCCGAAGATCCCTTAGAGCTCTTTCGATCCGTCCCTTCTCGTTTCCCTTGCCGGGATTGCAGGCATGGATCGCGACGCCCATGTGGGACATATAGTCCATGAACTGGGCGTTGAAGACGAGTTCCGGCTTTCTTTTGACGACGACGCTCGATAGATTGTCGTACCAGTTGCATCGGGCCGCGCCGCCGATCTCGTTGTAGGCGTTGATGTGGCCGTCGAGAAAGAACTCCATGGAGGAGCGGGGATAGAACCTGACGAAGAGGTATCTCGACCAGGCGAGGATGAAGGCGAAGCCGCAGGCCCTGCCGAAGGGGAGGCGCGCCTCCATCCAGTCTACCTGGGCGACTTCGGCCGGCAGGAACTCCAGTTCGTGGTAAGCCTTGCGTCTCTTCTTCCGGTGCTTCTCCGTGTAGCGGCAGAGGTTGCGATAGCTGCCCCTGAAGCCGTAGGAGGCAAGGCGTTGTCCGATCTGGGAAGCCCGCAGGGAGGGATAGCGCCGATACCACTCCTCGATGAGCCGGGCGAAGGGATCGAGCTCGGAGGCCCGCGGCTGATGCTTCGCCTCGGCGCCGTCGAGGATGCGGGCGACGGTCTTGGTGCACATATGGAGCTCTTTCGCGATCTGCCGGCGGGTCAGATGCTCCACCTCGAAGAGATGCTTCACTTGGCTTATTCTGGACGGGTTCATAGAGCCTCCTTTCTTCGCGCGTCTACAGCTTACCGGGGAGGCGCCGAGTTGGTCCATCTCGTCTTGTATCATGCCCTATCCATAGCCAGCGGCCGCAAACGTCCGCGCGCCAACCCTTTTTAGAACGATCTCGTCTTGCATCATGTTTTTCTTCTTTGCCGGGATACGGATGACAAGCTCCACGCAAGGCTTTTTCCTGGGTCTCTCGTCTTGTATCATCGCTCTCCGCTTTTGCCTCCACGACTTCACATAGGGGTAGCGCCCCTGGAAGTAATCCGGGTTCTTCTCCAGCCAGGCCTCCTGGGCATTTTTCTTTCTCGCTTTCTTGCACCCGGGGCGGCGGCACGACTTCTGCCGATCTTTTACCCGGCGATCCGGCGTGAAGTATCGTCCGCAGAAAAGGCACCGCTTAGCCATCGCTCCCCCTTTTGCGGCAAAGTCTGCCGCTTCAGAAGGTCATTCGGCTGCGATGCTCAAAAACTCAAAGGAGAGAGGAAAACAGCAAGAGACGGCAGGGGGGTGGACGCGGCGGTCGGCGCGCGCGAGGCGCCAATGCCATGCCCTCTTCCAATCATGGAGTGCTGCAAGGACAAGAAACCCAGTAAAGGCTGGCGGCAGGGGGTGTAGGCGAGGGTGTGCTATCTATGAAGGCATTCTAGTGGCCGCTCACACCCCTACGGGGCGGCCCTTTCGGGGGGTTTGTTTCTCTACCGCTATCTCGATAGAAGGGTTAACATCTGGGCGGTTACAAACCTTCGCCTAGTTGACGAATGGGGAATCCTGGCCCATAAGTCCAAGGAGAACCCTCTCGACAAGATCAATGACATTGGGGTGGAGCAGACCATTCTGGGAAGACTTTTCGGCTACGGAAGTATATCCGTCCAGACGGCCGCAAAAGCCGGCGAGACGATCATCGAGTTCGTGGAAAGGCCGGAAGAGTTAAAACAGACCATCAATGGGCAGAAGGCGCTCAGGGCCGAAAGAGAGGACGGACCGGACCCCGGAAGGGGCAGTTACGAAAAACATATGGCAGGGCCCCAGACGGTGTTGCTCCATGAAAGCGTACGGCCACCATTCTCGTTGCGATGCCCACACTGCGGCGAGGAGATCACCATCAACTACGCCGGGAGGTCCGGCGGCAACCATCATAATGATGAGGCGGCGGCAAAGACAGACCAGCGGGGCCAGGCGGCTGGCGCAGTGTCAGTCGCCGAACATCCTGAACGAGCCTCTCGACCATCAACCGCTGAAGGAACGGAGGGTCTGGCGGCCAGGCCGAAGGTTGCGATAGACCCCTTCGGCTGGAAGAAGCGTGCCCGTTAGGCGGATTCATTTCATTACGCCGGAAATACCACGGTAGGACTCAATGCCATAAAAAAAGGGAGGTTTCCCTCCCTGAAAGCGGTTTTTGGTCAGGCCCTTGCCGCGCAAGCCACAAGGCCTCTTCTCTCCAGGATCTCGTAGTAAGGAAGCGATCCGAGATCCAATTGTTTCGCATTTCCCCTCGGCAATGCCGGCAGCGGGGTTTCCTTGAACCGGATTCTCCTGCCGTAGCCTCTCATTTCGAGGGCCTTTACGATGTTCGCGATGAAACCGTAACGCATTGCCTGTTCTTCTGTCACGTTCTCCTTGATGAGGGCCAAAAGTTCCTCGGCATTATCTTGGACCCGCGCAAGCTTTCCTTTCAACTCCAGGCGGTCTCCGGATATCATCGTGTAGAAAACTCCTGTGGCTTCCGCATGCATGCCTGCCAATATCATGGTCTCCTCCTTATGGTATTCTCCCCACTTCCTGCCCGTGGGGGTGTGAATATGCAAATTCCCCCTGCAGGATGGATGGGGTGAGGCAATAAAGAGGTGGTTATCTCCCTCACAAAGAAGGGTGTTTGGTGTGTGTCTGTTTTCGGCTGGCGCCTAATGAAGGTAATGATTTACGGATATATTACTTGTGTAGTGGACTCGCCTCCAAAGTAATAGGATTATAAGTCTTCAGTATTTTCATTAGGCATCCCGAAAAGCCTCTTGCCCCTCTGCGGGGATTCTTTGAGGCGTCAATCCGCTAGAACCACATCACAAACACCTTAAACGAGGAGGATCTGCCCATGATGATCGATTTCTCAAAAATCGTCGAGCTTGTTCCGGACGGAGGTAGGTTGATTCTCACCTTCACCGCCAGGGCCGACAAGAAGCAGAATGGAGATGGAGGTACAAAGGAGATAAGTATCGTGTTCGCTCAGCAGTTCAAGGGCAAGGAGAACGACAACGATTTCTCTCCCATCATCGTTACCGGGGGTGTTGCAGAGCTGACCGACAGCTTCGAGTCGACCATCGCCGACATCGCCCGCGACCAGAAGAGGTTAGCGGAGCTGAAAACGACGACAACCGGCAGGGTCGACCAGAAGAAGAAGCAGCTCAGCGACGCCATCCAGAAGCACACGAAGGCCGCAGACCCGAAGAAAGAGGGAGAGCAAAAGGAGGAAAAGAAAGTCGAAGCGAAGGACGAGAAGCCCAAACCGGCCATGGCGGACCTTTTCTCCATGTCCCCCGCACGGCCGGCCGCACCGGAAAAAGCCGCGGCGGCGACTGTAACGGAATGCGAAACCTTTGGGCCTGACGCAGATGAGGGGGTGGACCATGGGTGAGACAAAGCTGGAGGTGAAACCGCTGCTCAGGGTTTTCCGGTACGGAGCGTTGGAGCTTGAAGACCCCGATCCGAAATCCACTGTCGAGGAGGTGAAGGACTTCTGGGGAGATGTCTACCCGGAGCTCACCCAAGCGGTCATAGAGGGCCCCGAATATAAGGATGACCGGGCCGAGTATACATTCAGGCGCGCCGTCGGCACGAAGGGCAGCATGGACGAGGTGAAGGTTAGTGGCAACAACGGCAACGAGATAACCGATATGCTGCAAATAATGGAGGACCTGGCGCGCGTCGTGGGCTCGGAGGATCCGGGAGACGATCCGATCCTTCCGCCATGGCAAGAGATGGAGCCGGTATGAAACCCCCGGCCCTCAAGGTGGCGCCCGCTCTATTGTCGGTACCGGAGATTCTCGAGCAGCTCGGCTATTTCGGCGGAACCCTGATACCTTCGATGGCGAGGTTTTACAATAATCTGACAGGAAAGACTGCGGACATCTCATCGATACCGGAAACAAACCTTGTCAGAACGCTCATGGTGGAGATCGACAAGGCCACAGCGCCGGGCATAAAGAAGCTCCTGCCGGACAACAATGGACACGGCCGCGACTGCGATTCGGTCACCGTCGCCGGAAGACATTGTTTCGGCGCCCGCGGGTGGTACCTCGTGGTCGAGTTCCAGATCGAGTTCTTCTACACCATGGCCCTCGACTTCCTCGATGGACTGAAGAAGAAAAAGAGGACCGTCTACCCCATCGTCCGCGACCTTCTGGCTCTGGTGCTCAGGTCAGGGAAAGTCCCCGGGATGATGCCCGATGAGATTTACGAGTGGCTCTGCCCGGAGGAAGACGTGTTCGACGACGAAGAGGACCAGAAGACGTTCAAGAGAGACAGGGAATTTGCCCTGGCCCGCTACGACTATCACATAAGGAGCGTGCCTTGCGTAAACGATAAGGAGTGGAGAGCTCTCCTCAAACAAGCTTTGGGCCGCTTCAAGCGCCTTCGGGAAAAGACGTTGACCGGCGAACAGAGGGCCTTTATCGGGAGCCTCCTCAAGTTGGCCTGCCTCTGCATGGCGAAACAGTACGAACAGCTGGAATTGCTCCAGCCGGAGAACGATGAAAACGGCATAGAGAATTCCTTCGGTGTCCTGTGGGGCAGCCAGGATGGCTTTTCCGACTGGTACTTCGAGGCAATGAACGACCAGTGGGGCAACAGCGGGCCGCCGAGGATGCGCATCATCGTAAGGAACAGGAACGACTTCGTGCGCGTGCGTACCATCCTGAGGACGCTGCTGCTCCTCCAGGAGGTCTGGTACTCGCATGACGTCCTGCGGATATAGGAGGATCGCTATGGAAATCGAAATCGATATGGACCGGCACCTCGTCGCCCAGCACGCCCTCATCATCTACGGCTACGAAAAGGACCCGCGATACGAGGAGCCGGCCAACAGCGTCGATCATTACATCACGAAACACAGAATCGACGGGGAAGGCAGGCTCCTTGAAGGAGCGCCGTTGACCAGGAAAACCCTTCACAAAATCTGTTCTCTCGTCATCCCCAGTTTTCAGGCAATGGAGTACTTTCCCGAGAAGGTACTCGCCTATTCTCCGGGCACGGCGATTCTCTGGTGGACGCCCGGCGTGACAAGACGCGTTTTCTTTACGAAGGAAACGGGTTTGAGATCGGGCGCCTACCCGCTGCCGGCGACGTTGTTCCTTGTTACCAATGGGGCGCTCCACACGTGGGCCCTCGCCACAGGAGAGAGGCCCGAGCCCAACACTCCCATCTACCACAGCCCTTTCTTCAACGTCTACGAAGGCGGGGCGTGCTGCATGGGGAACATCGAGCTTCCCCGCAACGCGTCGTCGGGAGACATCGACGACTGGGAAAAGGCATTCTTTGACGGCGCCTGCAACGGTCACATCGCGCCGAAGCTGCAAGGGATAGAACCTTACGAGCTATGGAAGGCCATCGAGGGACAGACTAAATTCCCCAAAGAGTATCTCGTTCCCTGCTGCACCTTGGAGGATATCATCAGATCAGCGGTGGAAAGGAGGGCCTCATGGACACAAATCTGAAAGACCGTCTCATCCGGGAACGATTCCCCACTATTATGGCGCCAAGGTATGAGAATCTCCCACCTTGCCCGCCGCATCAAACCCGCCTCCTGATGGCCTGCGGTGGACTTTATATCGACACCTTGCAGCCTTTCGGAAGCTTTCGGCGATGTCTGTGGTTCGCAGACAGAAACCTGCCCTATGGAGAGGTTGAAGAAGTGGATGACTTTTCAGGGATTCTCAAGGATTCCCAGGTAACTGGGATCTTCGAGAACAGCATTTTGCCGCGGGCGGCGGAGTATGCCGACGATAACCGGGAATGGGCCGGCTGGGTCGTGTGGTCAAAAGAAGAAGGATACTCCTACCTGCCGCTCGATTTCGAAGCTTCCGCCGCGAGTGTATTAATCAGGCAGAGGCCGGTCCTTTCGGAGGATACCCATCTCGTTATCGATGTGCACAGCCATGGTATGATGAAAGCCTTCTTCTCTTCGACGGACGACGTCGACGACTCAGGCGGGGTAAGGCTGTCTGTGGTGCTGGGCAGCTATTCCAAGAACGAAGGGCGACACAACTTTCTGTATAAGTGCAGGGCCGTCTTGGAAGGGTTCTTCTTCGACCTGGAGGTTGGACCATGACCCCATTGAGGCACTACGTGCATGCCGCCATCGTCTCCAGCCGCCGACCGATTGATATCGCCTTGATAGGGGCGGGAGGAACAGGCAGCCAGTTATTGTCCGGGCTTGCGAGAATGAACCAGGCTCTACGAGCCCTCGGCAGCCCCGGCCTTCACGTCCGGGTATTCGACGGCGATAACGTGAGCCAGTCGAACGTGGGGCGGCAGCTCTTTTCTTCTGCCGATATAGGAAAGAACAAGGCGGTTGTCCTCGTCACCAGGCTCAACATGTTTTTCGGGACGAGCTGGGAATCTTATACGTTCAATGCGTCAAAGGGATTGCGTCTTCCGGGCGGCATGGTAATATCCGCAGTCGATAACGTGGAGACGAGATACCTCGCCAGGGACATCGGGAAGAACAGCGGGATTGTCTATTGGCTCGATACCGGGAACACCGCCGACACCGGTCAGGTCGTACTCGGGACGTTCGACAAGGTGGACCAACCGGTGAAGTCGTGCCCGCCGTATCTCCCCCACGTTCTCGACCTCTACCAGGGGATCATGGAGGAGGAATCACGAAAGCCCTACCAGGGCCCGAGTTGTTCGCTCCAGGAGTCACTTACGAGACAGGACTTATTCGTTAATCAGTGGATGGCCACCTGTGCGCTGGAGATCATCTGGAAGATGTTCAGACACGGGCAGGTAAAAGTACATGGCGCCTTCGTCAACCTCAGCACCATGACCGTCCGGCCCCTTCCCGTTAATCCCGCAATCTGGGAATCGATGGGGTGGAAGCCGCCGAAGCGGAAGAAAGAGGTGCATCGGAAAGCGGCATAGCAAGACCGTACGAACGTTAAGGGTGGCTCCGGCCACCCTTTTTTGCGACCTTCTTTTTCGCGCTGGCTCCGAGAAGGGTCCTCATAAACTTGGGACCTGGGTAGTCCAAGGACGTGCGCAACGGAACAGCGCCGCAAGGTTCGACAGGTTGCAGGCATGATATGTAGAAGTTAATATCTTCCTCGATAATCTTGGAATTGCCCTATTTCTAAGGTTCTTCTTGTAATAGCTCCTCGTAAGTGATAATCAATGAGAGGTGGAGCGCCTTGAGGGCGGGCCTTTAGGTCAAGGATAAACTCTTTGTTCATTGCCTCCGATGCTTTGCCTGGAAACGGGGGGCTCGAGGAGAAGGAGATGTATCAGATGTTTGTAACTCACAGTTACCTCGGAGCGGTTATCGGCGATTTTCGCTGCCTCTTCTTTCTGCTCATTGAAGACTACATTGAGGAACAAACTCAGTTCATGAAGGAGCTTGACCTCTATCTTGAGAAATTCGCCCGTGACCTGAAGGAAGCTGCTCCATTATGGCGCCCTTTTAAGGGCGACATCGAAAGGACGAGAGACGAATTCCTAAGAAAGAACTGGGGGGCACGAGAACGTCATGAAATAGAAAGAACACCCGCCATTTTAATGATTAACGTCGATTTTCGAGACTTCGATCCCCAGGTTCATCCTTGGTTTCATCTAAGTTTTGGCGAAAGATTTAGGAATGATCTCCCATCGGTCCGCGAAGTTGCTGACATGCTGAACGCGCTCGCAAAGATAGTCAGAGACTCGGACCAGGACGTTTTTGAGGCAGCTAATAGGCTGAAAAACGACATCAAGTTGTCGGACGCGACTAGCGATTTTTGAGGCGAAGCCCGGCATTTGCGGCTTTACTCTTGATTTAAGAAAGGGCACAGACCTTGCGATCAAGATATTTAGACGATTCTCGGACCGAGGAGCAAAATGAGTTTTGTCGTAATGCTTCGGTTCGATTATCATAGGAGCGTGCTCTCGCTTGGCTCCGCTGGGCAAACACAATACCCTAACGAACCAAGAGCCTGCATGGTGTGGTCATAAACGTGAGTATGCTGGTGTTTTTCCCTTGGCTCAAATTGAGGGATTCACTACATGTGGGGGACTTCACGCTGATACCCTACAAGAGAGGCAGCGAGCCGGTAGGGCCTGGTGCGCCTCTGCAGGAAGTCCTCGACACCATAACCAAGCCATATCTTGGGCAGGCCGAGCAGCCTATCGGGTATGCGACGCTTGTTCAGGTCGGCCAAGGCGATCTCACTCATGACCTCGACGAGCAACAACGCACCGCCGTCTTTGTCTTCTCGGAGTTGCTGACGGCGTGCGGCCTGAGTTGTAGAGAGTATTTTCAGAGCGGGGGCATGATGTATTGGAACCGGGACAACTTCCGTCTAGTCGTTCAGCAATTTGCTGATCCCCACGGGGGCGTCACCATTACGACGCGCCGCAGAGATGGTTCCACGCTGAGCTACTGGTCGGAGGACGCCTACCACGTTCAAAAGCCTGATCACGTGCCTCTCGGCGGGGACATTCACGTAGATGAACGGCTTCTGGAGGCCCTTCTCCGAGCCAGAGAAAGCAAAACCTGGGATCGGCTCTGGGCATCTGTCGTCAGTTTTGATTTTGCCAACACCGATAGTGCATACATGGCCGGGGAGACTGAAGCCGTTCTTTTGAGCGGTGCCTTTGAGAGACTGCTTGATTGCGATCGAGGTAAAGAAAACGAACTCGCGGAGCGTTTTTCTCGTGCACTAACTCGAAGGAAGGACGTGACCGTGGCTGATTGTGTGCGGCTGTCAAGCCTTGATATCTCCAAGAAATTCCGGAAGTCGGCGAGTATTAGAGACATGTGGATTCGAGACTTCTTCCGGCTTCGCGGGGATCTAGCTCACGGCAGATTGTCCGCAGGCTACAGTCCGGCATGGTCTCTCCTGAATCACCTCTTGCTTGGCAGTTACGTTTTCCCTCTCGTTCTCAAATCAGTACTTGCCGGGAACGGCCTCTACACTCTGGAAGAGGGGGACCAATTCCGAATCGATCTTTTTGAGTCGTTGGCATGCGAAGAGCATTTTGGGCCTGGTACTGACAAACATGATCGGGGCGCCTATGCCTGGAACCGAGTAATTGACTGTGCGAGCCGGGAGGAAACCAAGCGCCGTGCCGTGGAAATCCTGAGGTCTCTACGCGAGGGCCGGGAAATATAGAGCATCTAAATACCCGGTGTCCCGTAAGAAGGTACGTCACAGGTTATGCTGTGTGGCACACGGAGGCTTTTGCATGACACGTAAAAAGCGGCTTCGTCGAGTCGCTATTCTGTGCTGTCATTGTCTTCGGAACCTGGCTTACTACAGAGCAGGTTGGCGCAATGGCTCATTGGTCTTTCAGAACGATTTCTGGGTGAATGTGAACGGGAACTTTCTCGATGTCTGCATATTGAAATGGTGTAAGCTGTTCGCCGACGCACGCGGAAAGCACTTCTGGAAAACAGTCGTGGCGGATTCTACGGCCTTTTATAATGGATTGCTTAACGAATTGGGGATGACCCGGGACCAGCTTGACAGCTACGTAGCCGAGGTGCGTGGGTATCGTGATAAATTCGTCGCCCATCTCGACTCTGAAGAGGTGATGCGTCCTCCCTTGCTGGAAGCGGCAAAAAGGAGTGTATCGTACCTATACGACTATCTGCTCGCTCGTGAGGATGACGGCGGCTACTTTACGGATGCCCCAACAAGTTCCTCAGTATTCTATGCGGATGTTCTGAGAAAAGGTGAATCGATATACCGCTCATCGAAGTTCTCGTGAGCAGGGAGATTGTTGACCTCTTCGCTGAAACGGTCAGTAATGTCCGATTGAGCCTCAGCCACCATTTCGTAAAATGAGCGCTGTTCCATTTTGTACAGGGCCCGATCCAAAACAGTCGAGGAATTTGGAAGAAGAAAGGGCTTTCACGGCACTTTGATCCGCCTATTGCCACCCTTCCGGCAGACAACGTAGAGAACTTTCCTACCGCGTCGAGCTGCGGTCCGGTCCGAGTCTTTTCTTTTTCTGGAAAGATACCGCTAAATCACCTTTACTGCAATCATCGGCGCGTAGAGCCGCTGCTTCCAGAACCCTGAAGATCCTGTTGGCGTACACCGCCCTTTTGTCGTCTGAGAAAGCGTTATAGCAGCCAACGGCCGCCCAGGTGTATCCGTATCGCTGCACGCACTGACTCAATATCCAGGCCCCTACCTGCACGTTGTAGCACGCGTCGTCGAGGCGCATCCATCTTTCATGACCCAACGCGCCATACCAGGACGAGTTCACCTGCATCAGACCATAGTCGAAGGACCCGTTTCTGTTGTAGTTGACGGCGACGGGGTTGAAATGACTTTCAGTCTTGGCGATAGCCCAGAGAAGCTGCGGGGATATCCCATACTTCTCACCGGCCTCTTCGAAGCAGAAGGCGCAAACATGATGGGAAAAGAAGAGCAAGAAGGCGGTCGTGAGGAAACATGTCCTTGCGGAGCGGACGTTGCCCATCCCGTATTTGAGCCATCTCATCGTCAAGGTATTACTTCGTCGCTTGGCGGACAGAGGCCGGTCTACGAAGGCAACCGCCTGAGCATTGTTATGCTGGGATTGATTGACTAAATAAGAGGGAGCTAAGTGATTCGGCAAGGGGCCCCAGGCAACTTCCCGAGGGCCCCTGCGACCGGGTTATTTCTTCTTGGCAGACTTGGCGGGCGCTTTTTTGGTTGCCGCCTTCTGAGGGGCTTTCTTCGGCCCGTTGAGGCCCGTGGTCAGTACGCTGGAGGCGGAGAACTTGACGGCCTTCCGGGCCGGTATCTTGATCTGCGCTCCCGTCCGGGGGTTTCTGCCTGTCTTTGCCTTGCGGCTGACCACAGTGAAGACTCCAAGGCCCGGCAGGGCTACGCGCTCCCCGTTCTGCAAAGACGTCGAGATCATCCCGACAAACGCCGAAAAAATCTCATCTGCCTGTTTCTTGGTAATCTTTCCGGCCTCTGCCAGCTTTGGTACGAATTCCGCCTTGCTCATGCCTGCCTCCTTTTCTTGGATTTAACAACGCTTCGCACGTATATACGCCATATCCGCTGATCAGGCAAGAGAAAAATAGGGGGCAGGGAGTAATATTGTCATAGATTCAGTATCTTCATTAGGCTTTCCGAAAACATGCCACCGTCTGCGACTGTCGTCGTGTCGATCCGTGGCTTTTTTGATTCCATCAAAACCATAAGAAAGGAGGAGTACGCCCATGTACGCGGAGATAGAATTGATCGGCCGCCTGACCAGAAAGCCCAATATTCAGTTTTCTCCGACCGGCATGCCGATATGCAACTTCAGCGTGGCCGTGAACAAAAAGGCGAAGGGCGAGACGAGCGAGAGCGTGACGTATTTCGACGTGATCGCCTTCAAGAACAAGGCGGAGCTGTGCGCGGAATACCTCGACACGGGAAAGCTCGTGTTCGTCAAGGGAGACCCGCAGATAAGGAAATGGGAAGACAGAGACGGGAAGAAGCATAGCAAGTTCGAGATAATCCTTCAGAGAATCCAGTTCCTCTCGGCAAAGCCGAACGCCCCTGCGCGACCGGCGGATGGAGGAGACGATTTCGTCCATGAGCCCGATGAGGACGACGTCCCGCTCTAAGGAGGTGACCATGCGAGAAGACATACTCAGAGAACGGTATTTCCGGAAAGACTCACGGGGAAACGTCACCGAGAACTGGAAGGGGCTCTGTGAGCGGGTATCGGAGGCGATTGCAGCGACTGCCGAGCAGAAGCGCGAGTTCTTGGAGGTGATGTACAATTGCCTCTTCCTTCCGAACACGCCGGCCCTCACCAATGCGGGTCGGCCGGACTTCACCATGTCGGCGTGTTTCGTGCTCCCCGTCGAGGACTCCATCGAAGGGATCTTCGATGCAGCCAAACAGGCTGCCCTGGTCCACAAGATGGGCGGGGGGACAGGCTTCAGCTTCTCACGCCTGAGACCCATGGGCGACAAGGTGGGGACGACGAACGGCCTGGCGAGCGGCCCCTGCTCCTTCATGAAGATCTTCAACACGAGCACGGAAGTGATGAAGCAGGGCGGCACAAGGCGCGGCGCCAACATGGGCATGCTCCGCGTGGACCACCCTGATATCCTCGATTTCATCGGCCTCAAGTCCCGCGACGGCGACTTTGGCAACTTCAACATTTCCGTCGCTGTCACTGATGAATTCATGGACGTGGTCAAGACGGCCGGGAATTTCACCCTCCGGTTCAACGGAGAAGTGAGGAAGACCGTCAAGGCCCGGGAGATATGGGACAAGATCGTCGAGATGGCGTGGCTCAACGGCGAGCCGGGCGTCTTCTTCATCGACAAGGCTAACCGGTCTAACCCGACGCCCCACGTCGGCGAATACGAGGCGACTAACCCCTGCGGGGAGCAGATGCTCCTTCCCTATGAGGCATGCGTGCTGGGGTCGGTGAACCTTGTGAAGATGGCGAAGACGGACAATGAAATCGATTGGGACCTGCTTAGATCCACGGTGAGGACGGCAGTGGTCTTCCTCGACAATATCATCGACCGGCAGGCCTACCCACTCCCCGAGATCGAGCGGATGCATAAGGCAAACCGGAAGATAGGGCTGGGAGTCATGGGCTGGGCAGATATGTTGATCCGTCTGGGCATCAGTTACGCCTCAGACGCGGCGGTGACTCTCGCGGAGGAAATGATGTCTTTCATCACGGAAGAGGCAATACGGACGTCGGCGGATCTCGCGAAAGAGCACGGGCCGTTTCCCAACTGGGAGGGGTCGGCGTGGGCCAATGACGTCGCGGTCCGCAACGCAACTGTCACCACGATAGCCCCTACCGGAAGCATTTCGATTATTGCAGGAGTGAGCAGCGGCATAGAGCCCGTTTTCGACTTCGAAACCGAGCAGAAACGGGCGGACCGGTCTTTTACGGTATCCCATCCGCTCTATGAGAAATGGCGGAAGGCTAATCCGACCGAAGAGCTGCCCGACTACTTCATCAAGGCTTCAGAAGTGCCGGTCGAGTGGCACATCAGGATGCAGGCGGCCTTCCAGAAGCACACGCATAACGCGATATCGAAGACAGTGATCCTGCCGTCCAGCACAACGAGGGCCGACATCGACAAGGCATTCCTGCTCGCCTATGACCTTGGTTGCAAGGGCCTCACGGTATACCGGGACGGGAGCCGCAAGAACCAGGTGATCTCATCTCGGAGCAGCACAGACAGGGGCCGCGTCGAGCCGGTGGAATTGCCGAAGGTCAGGGATCAGAAACTGGTCGAGGTCGATACCTCCGAAGGGAAAGTCTTCGTTCACATCACCATGGCGGAGAAAGAGCCCCTGGAAGTCTTCATCACGTCGCCGGTCGAATCGAAACACGCGGAGACGTATGAAGCCCTCGCGATGATCATGTCAGATGCCTTACGATGCGGCCGTGCGCCGGAGGCGCTGCTGAAGCATATACAGAGGGCGAACCTTAAGCACGGCAGCGTCGTATCTCCTACCTATGCAATACTGCGCGCCTTCCGCATGCTCGGCGTCAACGGCTCGTCGGACAAATGCGACGAGTGCGGCGGTGTTGTGGTGCTTCAGGAGGGATGTCAGACCTGCCTTAGCTGCGGCGCGAGCAAGTGCTGACCAGGGACGCAAGAGGCGGCTCGGCTATGATGCTGCCTGGCCAACCTTAGCGTGACTCCGGTCGGCGCCGATCCTACCGCACCACTATTCACGGAATAACTGCCGCTCGACAACCGGACGATCTCATTCAGGGCCGGAAGCAGCAGCCCGAAGAGAAATCGCTTTCAAAACCAACACGATAAGGAGAAAGCCATGGCCAATGAAGCCACTGATAATGGGAACACGGAGCTTTCCGAGACCGCCCAGAGATACGACAGGCTGCGAAAGAGCATCCCCTTCGTCAGGCCGCCGGACACCCTTGTTGTCACCGGGGGCCTGGCCGCCGCGTTTTCTGACGAGCTGCCCTCGATACTCACGAAGGTAAAGGAGTTCGATGAGTTCACCGAGGGTAACGACCCCTGGCACGAACACGACTTCGGCGCCTTCGATTACAAGGGCGAGACAATTTTCTGGAAGGTCGACGACTACAACGGCAACGAGGGATATGATCTCGTCCTGACCGTGATGCTCGCCTCCGAATATTAGCGCGAAGGAGGAACACGATGACGAAACAGGAGTTCGAGACCCTGGCGGGACAGCAGTTGAACGACGACGATTACGGGATCGTGGAGAGGGTCTACGCCTTCTACCCTGGCATCCCCGACGTGGACGGAAAGAAGGTTGTAGCCCAACTCTTCCGGCAATTCGGCCTGACCATATTCCAGGACATGTACGAGCGGGCCAACAAGATATCGGAAATAGAAGGCACCATCCAGGAGCAGAAGCGTCAGCTGGAATACGTGACCAGGGCGCCTCTCCGCTCAATACTGGCGTAGGGAGGCGATCCATGAAAGGATTCCGGAAACGAGGGTTTCTGCTGGTCGGCGTATACCACGTCGACCGCTGCTACGGCGGTCCGGAAGAAGGGGGGTGGTGGTTCGATGCGTGGCAGCACCTAGCGTCGAGACTTGTCCCGGAGCGGCAATGGCCGACCATGAAGGAAGAGCTTCTGGAGGAATATCCTGATGACGGACGGCCACTTTACTCGGTCCTCTCAAGAGGGGTGACAGAAGTCCTCCTGGAAAACAGGGTGGGACAATTCAGGACAAAGGAACGGCCCCACTATGAATGACGGAATAAGATGCGGTCAGGAGCGGAAGAGAGGCGGCGCCTCGGTGCCATAATCGGTCCGCGTGAGTAAAAAGATCGATTTAGGGGGGCACCTCGCCCCCCTTTATTTTTCAGAAGTAATAAATCAAGTAGATCAGTATCTTCATTAGACCCTCGAAAAGACCCGTTTCCGGGCCTCAATCGCCGATTCGCGGCAAAAACAAACACCTTCAGAAAGGAGACGAACCACATGGCAAGACTCGAGTCCAACCTCAAAATGGGGTATTACCCTACCCCGGAGCATACGCTTTCCTTCATCCTTGACTGGATAGCGTTTCAAAAACCCGCAGGAGCCAAGGGCAGTCACGCACTGGACCCCTGCTGCGGAACCGGAGAAGCATTGCAGGAGTTCTATTTCAAAAACCCTCATATCGCCACCTACGGCGTGGTGCTGGACGCGCAGAGGGCCACAGGAGCATGGGAGAGACTTCGATTCGCCGTGCAGGGATCGATCTTCGACGCAAGGATCAACCCTCTCGGATCAGTCGGGCTGCTCTACCTGAACCCGCCTTATGACTGGGACGAAGGGGAGCGCGTGGAGATGAAGTTCCTGAGGCACGCCCAGAAATGGCTGTGCACGGACGGTGTGCTCGTTTTCCTCGTTCCGGAGCTCATATTCCTCTACGAGAAGCACAGGAGCTGGATCGGGCAGCACTTTTACGACATCCGGATAGTGCGGGCGACGAAAACCGACTACCCCGCTTTCAAGCAGGTCGTGCTCTTCGGAAAGAAGAGGAAGGAGCGCAACGAGACGGGCGCCATAGGTTCACCTCCTTATCCTCATATCGAGGATATAGAGGCGTCGCCCTATATGGTCCCCCTGACGAGCGGACCGAGCGTGTTCCAGGGGACGGACACCGTCACCGACGAAGAAGTAGCGGGTCACTGGCCGAACGTCGTCCGGGAGATCGAGAGCATCTGCCGCCGGAGCGACACAGCAGCACAGTTGAGTCCCCTCCTTCCACTCAGGAAGGGCCACCTGACGAGCCTGCTCACCGCGGGCATCCTCGACGGCAAAGTGGAGACCGTGGACGGTCCGATGATCCTCAAGGGGTTCTCTGACCGCGCGAAGTCGACGTACTACGAGGACGACAAAGAGATAACCCACGATACGTTTTCGGTGGGCATCCGTGTGATCGAGCCCAGGAAAGGAGTGTGGTATGACATCAAGTAATCCTGCCATCCTCAGCGTCGAATACGAAGGGGTCGTCTGCAAGAGCGACGCGGGTGTCTATGGCGACGTGTACGAAAATGAGATTCACTTCCTGTCGATCTACGGCGCGCCACAGCAGACGAAAGGCGTCTTTTCCGCCTTGGCCGCCTGGAAGGAGCTGCAGATCGGAGACGACGGATTCCGGAGACCCCGCGACGCCATGCGCTTCCGGGGCTACAGTCTCGGCTACGGCAAGCATCACGGCATCATCTGGACGGAAAGGCTCGACGTCTCCCTCATCATATGGACGTCGGAAGAGGAGAAGGAGTCGCGCCTTCGCAACGTCCTCTCCAGGCAGCGCATACCCTACGATCCGGGTGATTTTGCGCGCATCGAGAGGCTGCTCCTCGAATACGGCTACCTCACGGTTCTGAGAAGCTGGGGGAAGATTGGCGGGTACGCCTGCGACTTCAACGACGACGCCATCTGCGACCTCATCCTCGCCGAGGTTTATCACGCCAGGAACCTGAAAGTAGCCTGAATTCCCTCAACACGCTTCAAGTCCCATCATCCCCCAAAAGGAGAACAAATGATAAACGAAGAAAAGCTGTTCAAGCTCCTCCCCTATTTCTTTGACAGGCCCTCGGCCGTCCTTCTGGAGATCGCGCAGAACGCGCACCGGTCGGGCGCTACCAAGTTGGCCATTGCTCTCAAAGGGACCGACCTTGAAGTGGAAGACGACGGCAGCGGCGCCGACGATCCCAGGGCGCTCGTCTGCCTCGCGGAATCCGACTGGCCTTCCAAGGTCATGGAGAACCAGATGCCGGCCGGCTGGGGGTTGTTTTTCCTGATGTCCGTGGCAGAGACCGTGTCCTACACGAGCCTTTTCGGGACGCTGACCATTGACTGCAAGAGATTCCTGAACGAGGCGTCCTACCGTGATAACCTCTTGAGCCTGGTCGATGGATCGGCGAGGACCGAGAAAGGCTTCCGCATCAAGGCGCGTCTCATGGATGGCGTCTTCAAGTCGGTCGCCTACCTGCAGGTCCTCGACGGGCTCTCCTATTTCCCCATGAGTGTGACCATGAACGGCAGCCTGGTCAAGCGGAAGAAGCTGTCGGAGGTCTGCAAGGACTACCCGATCAAAACGAGTTACATGGGAAACGCCGTCTGCCTGAATCCCACGCGCGGCATGTTCCTCGGATCGCTCGATTTGTTCCTGAACCATGTTTCTCTTGTTTGGCACGGAATACCCCTTAACGTAACCGGCTACCTCCACGACGTTGCGATCGAGGTGAGCGAAGGCGATCCTCTTACGCCTGTTTTGCCTTACAGGACCTCCATAAAGCACGACGAGAAGGCGGAACGGTTCCTCGAATTCGTGCGCAAAGAGACGGCCGCCTGGTGCGTGGAGCAGATCCGCGCTTTCGGACAGCAGTCGCACGGGGACCTGAAGGAGGTGGTCCGCGTCATGAGGCTCGCCGGAGATCTCCTTTCTCGAGAGGCGCTTGACGCTCTCGACCTGTTCTTCGTGGAGATGGTTGATCTCTACCACACGGAAAGCAGCGACTCCGACGAGGTGGTCCGATACCGCCTGGTCAGAAAGGGGGAAGGCCCTCTCGTGAGCGAGCGGTTTTTCCTTACGGTAAACGACAGCCTTGTCTGGGACGAGGAAGAATCGATGTTGGACGCTCCGAAGCCGATCCTCCCTCCGTGGACCATGACGAGAATCGATCTACCCTCCAACAGGCCTTCATGGCTGCAAAAGGAGGACCGATGGGTGAAAGTCCGGGTGAGGGCCCTCGATACGTACCATTACGACTACACCTGGCACAAGTCATCCATAGAATGCGAAGGCAAGGAGATTCCGGTCATCTCGATGGTCGAACGATGGGCTGAAGGGGACATCTACTACAGGGACAAGCCGGAAGACTTCCTCGCCTTGGAGGACGCGGTCTTCGACATGAAAATTTACAACGACGAGGGCGACACCTACGACACGCAAAGAGACTCGTTCTCGCGGCTCATCGCCGGGGACATCATGAACATCACCGGCAGGTATTCCCTTATGGACCTCCTCGGCGGCATAGGGGTGACCGGCATCCGTCCGCACGATGTACAGGCCATCGACATCAGCCTGAGCGAGAGGGTCATGAAGGTGACGAAGACGAACGGGGAGACCCTTTCCATCGATCTCCTGGCCGCTTGAAGCCAATCCGGAGGACCCATGGAACTGAAGGTAAGAACGAAAAAGGCGATCACCAAGCCGGAACAGATAGCGGAGATATTTCAGGCCATCCAGAGAGCGGACAACGAGATCGACAGGATGAAGGAAAGGTGCTGGACGCTAGGCCTGAATACGAGGAATTTCATCGTCTACGTAGAGCTCGTGTCGATGGGGACGCTCAACGCCTCGCTGGTGCATCCGAGGGAAATATTCCGGCTTGCGATCATGCGGGGCGGAGTTTCTGGGATTTTGGTCGTACATTCGCATCCCAGCAGCGACCCGGAACCCTCCCAGGATGACATAGCCATAACAAAAAGGCTCTCTGACGCGGGCAAGATCCTCGGCATCGAGCTATTAGACCATATCATCGTCACCGACGGACCTGCCTTTGTCTCTTTGAAGGCGCGAGGCAAACTCTAAGGCGCAATCCATAAGCGGGCGGCCCCTTCCGGGGGCTGCCCCTTTTCTTTGAAACACGGTGGCACGTTGGAAAGGCTTAGGGCCCTTATGCTCGGATTTTACGATTCTTGCCCAGCCCGCTTTGAGCGTAATCTTGAAAAGCGCCGCGTTCTCCTGACACCACACCCGCACCTGCTAATAGAGTGACGGACGGTGCTTCAAAACATGAGGTTTGCCAGTTGAAAGAAAAGCGCGCCCTCCCGCTCGGCGCACCAGCCTGGAACACCCGTCAAGTCGAATCGGTCTTCAAGTCGGTCATGTTTTCCCTGCATGACACTCAGCCGGAAAGATCAATAGCCTTCTTTCCAAGCAACCAGCAGGCACTAAGTGTCAGGGATCGAGCAAAGCGGACCATCTCCTCCTCCGTCATCCGGACCGGACGATGGCCTTCCGACAGCAACGAGTATATACTTGCGAGGATTTCCTCTTCCTTTTTCGAGAAGAAATCCTTTGAGGTCAGGTAGGATAGGGCATTCCCCCATTTTGAGGTGTCCTTGTCTTCACGCAATTTCTTTTGCATCGATCGCGCGAGGGCCTTAAGCAGAGTCTCCAGAGCCGTCCGGACATTCATGAGGCATCCGGTGTAGTCCGGGGGTTGCTTGATAAAATCCTCGGCGGAGTTCTCGATCAGTCTGACGAGTTCTCCGGCCTCCGGCACTTTGGCTTTAGTCAAGAGGTCGGCCAAGGAACCTTCCACGGTGATGAGTTGTTCCGAAACGGGGTCTTCGCTCACGATTGTGCCGTCAGATATCCCGTAACCATCTACTTCCAGGGATCTTTCAAACCTTCTCCACCTCTCATCAAAGGTGTATCGGGGGCTCGTCATGTTACGAATAGTCCCTCTCAGACTTACCACCTCAGCACAGGCATTGACTCTGCCATCACCTTTCAATCGATTCAGGGCACTACGAAGCTGGACTTTGTAATGTGGCGTGGGCGTCGCTCCATACGACTGCAGCTCGTAAGAACGCAGGCCGATACTTTGAAGAATGGAAAGCACGTTCGCAACGTCAATGCCGGAAATGAGGTCGAACAAGCAGGCCATCGTTCGATCGCTGATCATTCCCATGCCCTCCGCGTTATCGTCTGTGACTCATCGGCCCGAGCATCGAATCCGTCATTTATCCGCGCCGATTGCCTTCCCCGCGGCATTGAGGGCCTCTGCCACAACCGCCACGCTGATTTCGGGTCGTTTCTTCAATTCACACTCCCAAATTCTGACTACAGTCCAGCCTTTCGCTCGCAGCTGATGGATAACCTCCGCGTCTCGAATCTTGTTTCTCGATATCTTGTCACTCCATTCTTCCGCGTTGCTCTTGGGTGTCAGATTCCTTCCACAATCGTGTCCATGCCAAAAGCACCCGTCAACGAAGACCGCTACCTTCACTTTCCGCCAGACGAAATCGGGCTTCCCGAGCAAGCTCACGTGCCGCCTCCATCCCTTGATCCCAACGGACCTGAACAGAACGACGAGCCTCTGTTCCGTGGTCTTATTCCCCTTGCTCCTCACCCTGGCCATAAGTTCGGATCGGGATAGGCCACCGAAGGTCGTTTCTCGCTCCCGTGGTTCAGGCCACTTTTTCATGACTCCCAAGGGCCTCGTAAACCTGCCTAGCTATTATTTCGGCAAAATCGCAGGGGAGAGCGTTACCAACAATGTCGCAGGCATAGTCCATAAAGGGCGTGTCAATCAGGTAATCGGCAGGGAACGTCTGTAATAGAGCGGCCTCTCGGACGGATATCGTTCTATTATGATCAGGATGTCCGAACCGACCCTTGCTAAAAGTGGTACATCCTCCGGTAATGGTCGGGGAAACTTCATCCCAGCGCATCCTCCCATAGACGTTACTGAACCCCGCGTTTCGGTCTTGATGGCACTCGGGCCGGAGGCGTTTCGGAATCTTGGTCCACCCCTTGCCCTGTTGAGCGTAACGCAAACGGCGCTCGTTTCGAACCGAGATGTTCCGCACGACGTGCCAATCGAAGACCTGCGGTCCACCTTTCAGCGATGCCTCCTGCAGGGTAACCGGCTCGGGCACACCCTTAATCGCCGAGGCGACATCCCGCCAGGGTTGCAACCCCAGCGTAGGGGCCTTGGAATGCGTCGGTTCGGGGAGCCTTATTTCCATGTCTTGCCCGGCGAGCAAGACGAGTCTTCGCCTGCTTTGAGGGACGCCGTAGTCCGCAACTTGTAGGACGCGATAGTTACAACGATAACCCAAAGAAGTTAACATTTCGAGGAATCGATTGAAAAGCGGTTTTCCCTTCTGCAACAGGCCGGGCACGTTTTCCATCATGACCGTTCTCGGCTTTACTTCTTCGACCAAGCGGCCCATCTGCAGGATAAGTTCGTTTCTAGGGTCGGCTTTCGCGTACTTCGAGGTGAGGCTGGAAAACCCTTGACACGGGGGACAACCCGCGAGGAGGTCGATGTGCCCGGTCGGCGAGAGCTGGTTAAAGATACCGCCTTCAACCGTACATATGTCCTGCTTGAACGCGGTAACCTCGGGATGGTTCGCCTTGTAGGTTGAAAAAGCGTGTTTCTCAATCTCCACCGCGCCGATCACGGAAAACCCGGCCCTCTTCAGGCCGACCGTGAGACCCCCCCCACCCGAGAACACGTCAATTGCCATAAGCGAAAAGGATTCACTTGGCGGATGCGAGCCTTTTTTGTCTTTCGGCTTCATTCAGAAAGTCCTCGTGTGCCTTCTTCGCCCTCAGAAGGAATACGCTCCATTGCACGTGGCTCAAGATTCCTTGGTCCATTAGACCCTGAAAGGCTCTCTTGCCGAGCCCCGAAAGCCCGATTCCATCGCAAACGAGGGTGACGTGAAACTGGGGAAATAGCTTCTTGAATTCCTCATTTCCCGACGACTTGAGAAATTCCTCCATCAGGGTCACGTATTTGTTAATTCTTACCAGCTCTTTTTCTTGAAGTTTGTGCCCGGGTTTCTTTATCTCGATGATTTCAATGGTTCTGTCCTGGTTGGAAAGAACGAAGTCGCATCTCTTTTCCGGGTCGGAAAAACTGTCCAGCATGAGGTCCTCCCCGGTTTTTTTCTTGTAGTACTTCTGAAACTCCTCTTTCAGCGTGTTGAAGGACTGATTTGAAGTGATGGGCACCCACTCCGGGTTAATAAGCCAGGGCGAAGTCGCGATGAGCTCCTGGAAGGCGCCTTCTACGGTTTGCGGATCGTCCTTCAACTCGCCGACCTTCTGTATCACCTTCACCCTGTTTTCGGCTATCTTGCCAAAACCGGCTAGTTCGGCGACTCGCGCCGTTCTTAGCACCTTCACGACCACCGACAGCGCGTCCACCGTGTCGTCGGCCGCCTTCCTTAAGTTTCGGTCAAGGGTGATGTGAGGCCCAATGAGAAGACTGAGGTCAACGAGGGACTTTACCTTTTCGGGATCTTCGATTTCCTCCTCCTTGGTCGATTGAACTATGACCTTTGCGATGTCAACTGTATTGGCCCTCATCTCGCTCTGGTCGGGTCCGGGGAAATTTTCTTCTACCGTCTCGCGAATGTGCGAAATCTCCTGAAAGAGTTCCCATGTCTGTTGTTTCTTTGGCTGCCTGGTTATTACTCCTATCTTCTTGACAACCTTCTGCCCCCAGGCTTCGAACGCTTGACCAAGGTCGTGCGACCACAGTATGTCCTGCCTATCGGTCCGGATTAGGTCCTCGCCCGCGTCGAGCCAGTCGGCATGCAGCTCTCCTATAAGATACGACCGCACATCGTGCTCGCCCGTAAATCCGGCCGTCAAGTTAAAAATATGGGTCTGGGCCGCTATTTTACCCCGGCAATAGACCCTGATTCCCGCCATCAGATCGTCCTTGTAAGGTTTCTGTGAGTACGCCACCCATCCCGTCACTGGATAGAAGATGCCTTCGTACTCAAAGCCGGCCGTTAGGTCCGGGACGCTCTTACCATCGGGGTCCAGCGCGGCGTAATCGTCCGGGGATACCGAGTCATCGTCACCCGAGGTCCGTTTAAAAGTGAGTTCGGTTTTTTTCATCTTCTCCACCACGAATGAACCCACCGTCCTTGTCTGCTCAGGATCATCGTCCGTCTTCAAAAGGTCCTGGAGCGTTATGGTCCAGTTAGCGGAAGTAAGCCCGAACCTTTGAGAAAGGGCTCTCTCAAATGCCTCGATGGAGGGAACCTTCCGATGATCGAACTGGGTCAGTCTGACGAGCGTACCGGTAGTGGGCCGAAGTTTTTGGTCGAGATCGCCCACGCTCGGGAAGTAAGGGGTATCTATGTCCTCAATTATTCCAGATTTATCGAGAATTATGTGCGCCGTTGGGTAGCCCTTCTGCGTTACCCCCTTGATTTTCTTCGTCCGCAGTTTCCCGCCAGAGGTAATGATTTCGATTTTCTGACAGACGCCAAATGGAGCCAGCTTGCCCACGCCCTTGCGTCCCATGACCTTTCTTTTGAAACGTTTCGACCTTTCCCCCCTCTTGGGGTCAGATCGCCTTTCTCTTCCCACTATCAGGTAGAATTCGTTCACCTCTTTAGGCGTCATCCCAATGCCGTTATCTTCCACTTCAATCCTGTATCCCTTGTCCTGCACGCCGGTGCTGGTTTTTGTCGACAGATACTCTTCCATCGGGCACCTGACTGTAACCTCGGTGGCGTCGGCGTCGTAGCTATTGGCTATCAGTTCAGCGATAACGGCCGAGACCTTGTCGTACAGCTTCACCCCGAGCTTATCAACCGTTAGGCGCGAGATGGTCATCTTGTAGGATGGCGTCTTCATGTCCTCTCTCCCCTCCCCGTTTGATCAGCCGTAAAGTATCTTATAATAGTTGCGACCGATTGTAACTCTTTTTGTTTGCGTGCCTGGCCAAGAACGGCGCAGGCGTTAGACTTTGAGGCTGGACCGGCGGAAAAGACCTTGTCTATTCAAAACGATTGACGTGGGCAAAAAAAGAGGGCTGAAAACCAGCCCTCAAAAGCATAAAGGCCCGTTAGGCCTGTTATATTCCCTGGCGGGACTCGAACCCGCAACCTGCTTCTTCGGTGGAGAGCCGCTCAATCCTTTTGAGCCTCAGGGCCACAATTAATATAATCCGTTGCCCGGCTTTCTGTCAAGGGGGGACTGGCACAGGCCGTTTTAAAGGGCGGAAAGAAAAAAGGGACAGGCACCTTTTTTTCGAGCTGCCTTCTCCTTCTCTGCCCCGCCACACCTTGATCATTAGCGCCTGTATTCCAGCACTGCGAGAAAACTTTCTATACCCTCTCTTTCAGGAAGGCAACCTTGCCGCCAGCCGTGGATAAGGGGGTGAAGATTACGCCCCGGGGTCATGCTACGTCACCGTGTCGTTGGCCCAGACCAGAGAGAGGCTCGCTCCGGAATGAGAGACTGCGTTCCAACTTGGATTGCACAAAACAGCAGTCGCGCTTGCCGTAACGGCAGAGGGGCAATCGAACCAGAAATTGCACATAGCCAAAAAACGTGCGCAGGGCGCAACTCACAACAAACGGATAGGCCATTGGGCCGGCGCAATGCCCTTTTGTCCAAGAACGATGACGTTGTCCGATCCACACATGGCGCCATTCATATCCGCCGCCCCGGTGGATTACGACGCCGGCAGACGCTTCAGAAGAAAAGGGCAATTGTGTTTAGCCGTGCCGCATAGTCAAGCAACCGGCGCCGGGATGCTCGGCCCTGATCGGTATCAGCACTTAAGGCAGAGTTCCACTGCGGCAGGGAGGTTCTGCGATCCCATAACGGCCGAGGCGTGAGGCGGGCTCGTGGCTTACCCGCGCCGCTGTACCTTCCTTCCCCTTCTTGAAGCTCTCCAAGTAATACCATAAGAGTCAGTATCTTTATTAGGATTCCGAAGATAGAGCCGTAGTGTCTCGTTTTCCTGTGGCTTTTCCTCACTTGCCTTTTCGGGGCAAGGGTTTCTTCGCCTGGTTTTCAGGCAGTCTACCACTCCAAGGGAGGTTTTTATGGACGTCGCCACAAAATATCTGTCTACGCTCGTCGGCAGAATGCAGGACGGGAAGGAAGCAAAGAAGGAGCTCATCAGACTAACGCGTAAGTCTCCTGAAGAGGTCCTCCGTTTTCTCGGCAGGCTTCCCCGGTCGGATCAGCAGTATTTGAAATGGCTCCCCGCCATAGCAGAGGAAAGCTCCAAGCAGGAGGTCCTCTGATGGCGGAAGAAAACGCGGTCAAACTGAAAGATTTCCTCGAGCGGCACGGCGCGCGCTTGGGCGAGAAGATCGAACAGAACCTCACCCCCGTCTACAACCCCCTTCATCAGGAAGGGGTGGAAGAATACGAACGGAGGATGCTCGCGCTCGTGCGAAGACCCTTCCCAGTGCAGGCAGAAGTCATAAAGGGAGTGTCGAAATCGCTCTATCAGAAGGGCCGAAAGCACCTCTTCGTCTGCGGGGAGATGGGCACCGGCAAGTCGTTGATTTCTCTCGCCACGGCGGGAAACGCACCCAGAATGCGGGTCCTCGTTGTCTGTCCAACTCACCTGGTGGAAAAATGGATACGGGAGGCGGAAAGCACAATTCCCGATGTCCACGCGGTCGACCTCACTGTCAAAAACGTGATTTCGGTCCTTCATGCATTCCGACATGAGAAGGGCGCTCCAAAGAGACAGGAGATTCACGTGATCTCCAAAGAGAAGGCGAAGCTGTCCTACGCGTGGCGGCCGGCGGCGCTCACGACGAAGAGGAG
The DNA here is from genome assembly GCA_963816715.1 of uncultured delta proteobacterium. Taxonomy (GTDB): domain Bacteria; phylum Desulfobacterota; class Syntrophorhabdia; order Syntrophorhabdales; family WCHB1-27; genus BOG-1155. The sequence continues at coordinate 96,027 of CAWFMJ010000026.1, read as the reverse complement.
CATCTTTCCTCACTGCCCGGCGTGTGGCCAGATCGCCATGAAGGACGACGAGTATTTGACCTTCGATGAGCTTTCAAAGAAGAAGGTCTTCTGCCGGTCCTGCAATAACCCTCTCTGGCAGGCGGATAGGACGCTCAGGAGGTTCGCCCCGGCCGAGTATATCAAGAAGTACCTCAAGGGCTACTACGACATGGTCATCATCGACGAGATACAGGACTACAAGGCCGAGGGCACCTTGCAGGGCAGGGCCATGGGCGCTCTCTTGAGCAGCTCGCGGTTTGCTCTCTGCCTCACTGGCACGCTGAACTCGGGCTACGCGGACGATCTCTTTCACTTACTCTTTCGGATGGACCCGGCCAGGCTCAAGGCCGATGGCTTCAATTACGAGGACGCCAACAAGTTCCTTTCGACTTATGGCACCATCGAAGTGGTCAGGAAACTCGATGAGGTGGACAACGTTTACGGCAGGGGCAGAAAGAAGGCGGAGATGATCCGGAGAAGACCGGGCGTCTCGCCCGTCGCCATCGGCAAATACTTGCTTGACAAGACGGTCTTCATCCGCCTCGCCGACGTGATCGACGGCCTGCCGCCCTATGAGGAGAACGTGCTTTCCTACACCATGGAGGGAAGACAGGCTGAGGCCTATGGAGATCTCCAAGAACGTTTGAAACAGGCCGTGAAAGCCTACAAGACAAAGGCCCTGGGATCGATGTTGCAGGCCCTCCTCTCCTACCCCGATTCCTGCGTCCAGTTCCCGGAGCACATCATCATCAGGGACAAGGGAGCGGATGAAGAGCTGGAGACGATAGAAGCGCCCATCATAGAGCTTGCTCCTGGCGCGCTTCTTCCAAAAGAAAAGGACTTCCTGGACATCGTCAGGAAGGAGCGGAAAGAGGGGCGGAAGGTGCTCTGTTATCTCACGTTCACGAACAGCCGGGACATAAGGCCGCGCCTCAGGAAGGTGCTGGAGGAGGAAAAGATCAGGGTGGGCGTCCTCGAATCGTCCGTTTCCCCGAAACGTAGGGAAGAGTGGGTCCAAAAGCACTCGTCCGGGTTCGACGTCCTCCTCACCAATGCAGAGCTCGTGAAAACCGGTCTCGACCTCTACGATTATCCGACCATTTACTTCTATCAGACAGGCTATAACGTTTTCTCGCTGAGACAGGCGGCGCGTAGGTCCTGGCGCATCGGCCAGACCGTCCCTGTTCGGGTCTTCTTCGCCGTCTACCGCAGGACTATGCAGGAGATAGCCATCTCCCTCGTCGCCAAGAAGCTGGAAGTGGCGCTCATGGTCGAAGGAGAGCTTCCGGAAGGTCTCGCCGATTACGCCTCCTCGGGAGGCTCCATCGTGCAGGAGCTCGGCAAGGCTCTCATCGAAGGGGGCGACTACGCGGGCGCCGAAAAAACATGGGCGAATTTCCGAAAGAAAGAGATCGAGGCGCAGCTCTGTGTCTCGGGCAAAGAGAACGTATTCCACGAGAAGAAGAACGCCGGGTCTGCCAGCCTGACAACAATCCAGGGCAACGTCACGGTAAAGGTATCGTTCATCGAGGGCAAGAAGAAATCGAGGTCCGTCGTGGAGATCAACGCCGGCGATCTCGATGCCGTTGCCGCAGGCAGGATGGTTCAATTCGCCCTCTTCTAGAATCTCGGGCTGATGATGCCCGCAAGGATTTTCCAACCATCGGAGGACATTATGAAGAATAGCGTGGCATGCGCCATTAACGACGATATGCGCCGTCCGGTCATCCTCTATGACGTACCGGACGAGCCGCAGGAGAGAGACTACGAGTGCAGTCACTACAACGACTGCCTGAGTCAGGTGTCCAAGATCAAGAAGGCCCACGGCTTCACGTGCGTCGGCTGCCCCTCCAATTCGAACACGATCATCAAGGAGGAAGAGCACGCTCAGAAGGACATGCTCATTTCCATTCCGCCGCCCTGCTCATTGGAGACTGTGCCGCTGGAGAACATCATCCTCGACTTCGAGATCGAGGAGGCCTTTTTCAAAAGCCTCGCGGACTCGGTGAACAAGCTCGGCGTGGTCATTCAGCCGGTGATGCTCATCGAGAACGGCGACGGCACATACCGGGTCTACGCAGGGAAGAGACGCATCTTGTCTGCGAAGAAGAAGGGAATACCAGTGATATCGGCCCTGGTCTTTCCAAAAGGGTCTCCCGAGTCGCTTCTCAACATCTACGCGATCGCGGAGAACATGAACAGGGGGCCCAACCCGGCCGACGAGGCCGAAAGAATTCTGAAAGTCATGTCCTATTACGACTGGAGCGCGGAAGAGGCGGCCAGGCAGTTGTCCGTCCCGGTCACTCATATCCGGCAGCGGCTCAAGCTCGCCCAGCTCATCCCCGAGTTCTTCGAGATGCTCAAGAAGGGCAAACTGCGGGTGAGCATGGCCCTCCGGATCGCGTCACTGCCGAAGGGGAACCAGAAGAAACTCCTTACGGAGGAGAAGCTCACCCTCGAGAAGATCGAGAAGGGGTGCCGCTCCTTCAAGCTCGATACGCTTCTCGGAGACGATGATCTTTTCGACGTGCCGGAAATCGAGCGGGATCCTCTGGAGGAAGCGAAGGCAAAGATTTTCTCGGTCATCGAAACGACCGAGGTCGATACTACCTTACTCCGCGAGGCGATCATGCTCATTGAAAGATACCAGGCAAAGGAAGGTGGCAAATGACCCGGGGATGCGGCAAGAGAAAACCTGGCGGCGTCTACATATGCACGAAACTGTCGCCTCACGGCGTGCCGCTGGAGGAATACATTATCGACCCTCCTGAGTTCTACGAGGGGGAACGATTCCGGATGCCGGTCATTCTCGAGAAGAACGGCAAGAACCACCTCCTTTTCTGGGTAGGCAAGGAGTTCTATCCTTTCCCTTCCGACTTTATCGAGGAGGTGCGGCGGTTCGGCGCGTCGAAGCGGGTGCCGGTAGAGTTCCCGATCCAGAAGCTGAGCATGGGGTCTCTCATGTTCTTCGTCCATTCCCTCGCCATCATAAAGAACCACAACGTGCTTCCCCCGCCGCACTTGTGCCCGAAAGAACTAAAAAGCCATCTGAGCAACAAGGCCTACTGCCTCGGCCACTCGTATCAGGTTGCCTCGACAAACGCAGAAGCCAGGCGAAAAATTGGAGATACGGTCTATGATGTGAAACCGGTCACTCCGGAGGCGCCATTGGAATTCCTACCCGGGATATTCTTGCGGCTTCCCATCACCGACATCGATCACGTGGTGTACAAAGATGGCAAGCCCGACCCGAGCGTTCAGGAAAAAGCGTCGGAGCTGAAGATTCCTTTCAACTACACACTTGAGTGATGTGAAACAAGCGCGCTTTAGGGCCCCGATTGGGGCCCTTTTTTTGTGAGCCTACGGACGCAGATTGCAGCATCGATTGCCCGCCATTCTTTGCCTCTCTGCCTCGACTACTGCACCCGCAAAACTTGGATGCGGAGATTGCAGCAATTCTATCGATTACCAGCCGAAAACTTCTACCGAACGCCTACTCGTCCAGCACCTTCCTGATCGTCTTCGCAACCTCCCTTTTCGTCAAAGGTTTCATCGCAAAGGCCCTGATGCCTGCCGCCATAGCCTTGTTGGCATCGACCAGATAGCTGAAACCCGTGCACATGATGATGAGCATGTCCGGCCTGAGGGCGAGGATTTCTTTCGCAAGCTCGGCGCCCGTCATCTCGGGCATGGTCTGATCCGTAATGATAAGGTCGAAGCGGGATGGGTCCTCTTTGAAGAGCGATAGCGCATCCTTGCCATTCATCCGGGACGTCACGTCGTAGCCCAGCTCCGCGAGGATGTCTTCACCCATCTCCACGAGGGCTTCTTCGTCATCGATGAAGAGGATGCGATCGGAACCGGTGGGAATTTCGTCGTCACTGTCCGCTTCGGGTTCCAGTTCTCCGCCAATCTGAGGGAAATATAGGGTGAAGGTGGACCCTTTGCCGGGTTCGCTCTCGACGGTGATATGCCCGTTGGATTGCTTCACGATGCCATGGACGACGGAGAGGCCCAATCCGGTTCCCTCCCCCAGTTGTTTGGTTGTGAAGAAGGGATCGAATATCTTGTCCAGGATCTCGGGAGTCATGCCGGTGCCGGTATCACGGACAGTCAGTCTTTTATAAAGACCGGGCTTAATCCCGTGGGGGTTCCCATTCGATGAGGAAACGCGGTGGTTGTTTACCTGGATGTCGAGAGTCCCGCCTTTCTCCCGCATGGCATGGGCGGCGTTCGTGCAGAGGTTCATGATGACCTGCTGCATCTGTGTAGGGTCTGCGAGGATCGGTCCCGATTCACTGAGGGTGGGCTTGATAGTGATCGTCGTCGGCGTGGTCGCCCGGAGACGGCCTGTTGCCCAAACGGTTCTTCTGAAGCGGGCGATAGTTTCCTGCCGCTTGCGATTACGGCAGGGTCGCCGGACAACCCGACCATATCTCTCCATGAAGAAAGACAAGGTACAATTCGATGCATGCCCGTTTGGCTCTTCCCATCGTTTCCAGAGGGGCAGTTCTTATCCCCTTCGTCGGTTTGATTGCATGCCGGATCAATGTCTCGATGTTCTGAACGGCCGACACCAGGTACTCCTGGATAGCCACTCTCCACAGTCCACGCCAGCGAGCCCGATCAAACCCGAAGCGCGCGCTCCGAGCAAAGGAGCGCTCCATAAGCTGTTGACGCGTTTTAAGGTCTCTTTTTGCCGCACGGGTTTCAGTAAGCGCAAGCATATGGTCAAGCTCTTCCTGTCGAACGTGACGCTGCACCGTTCGCGGTCCTTTTGCCCTGGTGCACTGAGATCGCAAGGCGCATGCAGCGCAGCCTCTCTTTGATCCCGCATATTCGACGTTCTGCTTGTTTTCGTGGATTGACCTTCTCTTCAGCGTCTTTCCTGCAGGACAGGTAAAGGCATCGTTCTCCTTATGATAGACAAACTGCTCTTCCGGGAAAATCCCGTCTCGTGAACTCGTGCCGCTCGTGACGGCCTTGACGGCGGGCGTGTGGGGCTGTATGCCTTTATCGCAGCAAAGCAGAAGGTTTTCTTTTGTGCCGTACTTGCTGTCGGCCACAACAGTTTTTACCGCCGAATCGGCATTCTTTTCGTGTTCCTCAATGAGAGCGCCCATTTCGCGCCCGTCGTCAACAACGCCGGGGGTCGCCTTCACCGCCGTAATCACTTCATGGAGTCCATCAACCGCCCGGTGGGTCTTATACCGCAGCTTTGCCTTGCCTCCTGCATGGCGGACGATTGATGCATCGGAATCCGTGGTGGAAACATACCGCGCATTGACCGTAGTGTTTTTCGGTCGTGCGGTTTTAGGGGCATCTGCGGTCTCCTCGGGGGACTCGGCATTCTCCTCCGCGGCCCCGTCGGCTTTAGGTTGCGAGGTCTCAGCAGGAGCTTTCGTTGAGCCGGCTTCTTCTTTTGCGGCATCCAATCTTTTTTCCAGCTCCCGATAGCGTCCGTTGAGATATCGTTTGAGAGCGTGGGAATCCACGACGGAGTTGTTGGAGGCGTCGGCGTCGATAAGGCTTGAGTCCATGAAGATCTTGCCGCCATCGACCAGCCCTGCTTCAACGCACTGCACCACGATCCGCTCGAAGAACTGCTTGAAGACTTCCTCGCCCCATCTCTTTCTCGCCTTCGACAGAACGCTGTGATCGGGTACGGACGATTCGATGGTGAGCCCGAGAAACCAGAGCCAATCCAATCGCTCGGGAAGAGTCTCCATAAGTTCCCTTTCAGAGCGGACATTGTAGAGTATGAGGAGAAGCATGAGCTTGAGAATGACCGGGGGAGGAACGGAGACGTTGCCCTTCTCCCCATAAGTTTTCTTGACTTCGTCGTAAATGAAGTCGAAGTCGATCAGTTCCTTGATTTTGCGAAGAGGGTGGTCCTTGCGGACTCTCGTCTCAAGCTGAACATGGTAAGAAAAGAGGGGGTCGTTAGGCGGGGGGTCGTAACCCATCATGGGCCGCATCTCCTTGTCCTGAGCGTTCATAAAGCTTACCATACGCTACCGGAGAAGGCCACATAATTGTATGCAATGACGAACACAAACCACGAATTGTCTGTTCTTCTGCTTGCGCCGGAATCACGATTTGGGCAACAGGCCGGAGAAGCTTGACCGTCTCTTCGACAACGCTGCTCAAACTCAAACGTTTCTTCTCCTGCTCGGCTTTTCTGCTGAAGGTGAGCATCTGCCTCACCAGGTTCCTGCCCCGCAAGGAAGACTCCAGAACCCTCTTCAGGTGATGTGCCTCCCGGCTCTCTTTGGGGACGTGTTCCTCTACGAGCTCGGTGAATCCGATGATGGCGGCTAAGATGTTGTTGAAATCGTGGGCGACGCCTCCTGTGAGCGTGCCGAGGGCCTCCATCTTTTGGGCCTGACGGAGCTGACCTTCAACCCTCTTAAACTCGTCGATATCGGTACATGTACCAAACCACTTTGTGGTCTCTCCTTTCTCGTTCACCACAGGCACGCCACGGACCAGCCACCAGCGATATCTCCCATCCGCGGCCCGCAAACGGTGTGAGCGGCCACTAGAATGCCTTCATAGATAGCACACCCTCGCCTACACCCCCTGCCGCCAGCCTTTACTGGGTTTCTTGTCCTTGCAGCACTCCATGATTGGAAGAGGGCATGGCATTGGCGCCTCGCGCGCGCCGACCGCCGCGTCCACCCCCCTGCCGTCTCTTGCTGTTTTCCTCTCTCCTTTGAGTTTTTGAGCATCGCAGCCGAATGACCTTCTGAAGCGGCAGACTTTGCCGCAAAAGGGGGAGCGATGGCTAAGCGGTGCCTTTTCTGCGGACGATACTTCACGCCGGATCGCCGGGTAAAAGATCGGCAGAAGTCGTGCCGCCGCCCCGGGTGCAAGAAAGCGAGAAAGAAAAATGCCCAGGAGGCCTGGCTGGAGAAGAACCCGGATTACTTCCAGGGGCGCTACCCCTATGTGAAGTCGTGGAGGCAAAAGCGGAGAGCGATGATACAAGACGAGAGACCCAGGAAAAAGCCTTGCGTGGAGCTTGTCATCCGTATCCCGGCAAAGAAGAAAAACATGATGCAAGACGAGATCGTTCTAAAAAGGGTTGGCGCGCGGACGTTTGCGGCCGCTGGCTATGGATAGGGCATGATACAAGACGAGATGGACCAACTCGGCGCCTCCCCGGTAAGCTGTAGACGCGCGAAGAAAGGAGGCTCTATGAACCCGTCCAGAATAAGCCAAGTGAAGCATCTCTTCGAGGTGGAGCATCTGACCCGCCGGCAGATCGCGAAAGAGCTCCATATGTGCACCAAGACCGTCGCCCGCATCCTCGACGGCGCCGAGGCGAAGCATCAGCCGCGGGCCTCCGAGCTCGATCCCTTCGCCCGGCTCATCGAGGAGTGGTATCGGCGCTATCCCTCCCTGCGGGCTTCCCAGATCGGACAACGCCTTGCCTCCTACGGCTTCAGGGGCAGCTATCGCAACCTCTGCCGCTACACGGAGAAGCACCGGAAGAAGAGACGCAAGGCTTACCACGAACTGGAGTTCCTGCCGGCCGAAGTCGCCCAGGTAGACTGGATGGAGGCGCGCCTCCCCTTCGGCAGGGCCTGCGGCTTCGCCTTCATCCTCGCCTGGTCGAGATACCTCTTCGTCAGGTTCTATCCCCGCTCCTCCATGGAGTTCTTTCTCGACGGCCACATCAACGCCTACAACGAGATCGGCGGCGCGGCCCGATGCAACTGGTACGACAATCTATCGAGCGTCGTCGTCAAAAGAAAGCCGGAACTCGTCTTCAACGCCCAGTTCATGGACTATATGTCCCACATGGGCGTCGCGATCCATGCCTGCAATCCCGGCAAGGGAAACGAGAAGGGACGGATCGAAAGAGCTCTAAGGGATCTTCGGGCCTTCGTCGAGACCAACGAGTTCGCCGACATCGCCGATCTCAACGCAAAGACGGACCGGTGGAGAAAGGAGAAGAACGAGCGCATCCACCGAGCCACGGGAAAGGCGCCGACGTCGGCGCTCCCGGAGGAGCCCCTTCTGCCCCTGCCGGCAATACCCTACAAGCCGTACCGAGTGGTCCAGGCCGCCGTAAGCAAGACCGCCTTCGTCGAGTTCGAGACGAACCGCTACTCCGTCCCCACGGACTGCGTCGGCATGACCGCAGCCGTCTTCGCCTATCCCGATCACATCGAGATCATGGCGAACGACAGAAAAATCGCCCATCACGCGAGGTCCTTCGAAAGGCATCAGAAGATAGAGCATCCCTTCCACCGGGCAAAGCTCCTCGACAGGACGCCCCACGGCAAGTACGAGCGGATCTATCACCTCATGCGCCGCATGGGGAAAGAAATCGACTCTTTTCTCGCCGCGGCGGAATCGGAGGGAGAAGACAGACTCGCGGTCGCCCACGGCCTGTTCCGCCTGCTCCGGGGTTCCTCCAAGGAGATGCTCCTCTCGGCCGTGAGGGAGGCAAACGCCCTCGGCATCCACAAGCTGAGATACATCGAGGGCCTCTTGGGGCCCAAAGGGCCGGAAGGGGCGGCCGTCTATCCGCAGAACGCATCCTTGCTCGACATCTCTTACCAAAGGAGGGATCTTGCCGACTACGATGGACTTGTATGAGCTGTGGAAGCGCTTCAGGCTGTTGTCGGACATTGACGGTTATGCTCCAAACGAGCGGGAGTTCCTGGAGAAGTTCCTGTCCCGTGAGCACGCCCTGAGGGAGCAAAAGAAGCGGGAGCATCTCCTGCGCATGTCGGGCATCAAACGGATCAAGCTCCTTGCCGACTTCGACTGGGCCTTCAATCCCAAGATCCCGAAAGAGAAGGTCATGGAGTTCATGAACATGGACTGGCTGAAAAAGCCCTGTAATCTCGTCCTCATTGGCCCGAGCGGCATAGGGAAGTCGCACATTGCGGCCGCGCTCTGCTACGACGCGGTGACGAAGGGAAAGCAGACCCTCTTTCTCAGCCTCTTCGATCTCACCGCGAAGCTGGCGAAAGCGAGAAGCGTCTACAATCTCATCGACTACTACGCGAAGGTTCCCATCCTCTGCCTCGACGAGATCGGCTACGTCATGCCGACGAGGGAGCAGGCCGATTATCTCTTCCAGATCGTCTCCAAAAGGGCTGAGACCGGCACGACGATAGTGACCACAAACCTCGTTCCCTCCCAGTGGGGCAAGGTCTTCGACTCCGTGACCGCCTCGGCTATTTTGGACAGACTCAGCATGAACGGCACGTTCCTCGCCTTCGAGGGGAGGTCCTATCGGAACAGAAAAGGCGTGAAAGAAGAGTAGGAGGCTCTATCGAGAAGACAAACCGCAGTCGGCCGGCAAAGGCGGAAACTTCGTCCATGCCATAGGGGGAATCTCTGTGCAGGGTTCAAGCCGCCGACAGGGCGAGGTCTATCAAACGGCCGGTTTTGAGGGTCGATAGATGGCTGATTTTGAGGGCGTTTGAATGGCCGCCCACAAACGGCATTCAAGCGAATAGGCGGCATTGTTTGTTACCGCATTCTGCCAGGCGTCCCACGCGCGCTTTTGGTCGTCGGGATGGAACGGCTTATTCCAACCATGGCCGTAGCTCTCTTCGAGCGTGAGTCCTGTGTAGTCCACCCACTGTTGGTTGAAATAGATGTTCCACCCATCCGCTCTGGTTATCCAGACAATCTGAGGCATGGCTTCAGCGAGCATGCGAAACTCTTTTTCGCTCGCAGAAAGTGCTTCGGCCTGACGCCGGAGGGCCTCCGTTCTCTCCTGAACCCGAAGTTCAAGCTCATCGCGGGACTTGTGAAGCTCCTCTTCTATCTGTCCTCCAAAGAATCCGGCAATAGAAGGAGGGGTGGCGAGTCTCAAAAGGGAGACAGACGGCGCCATCCAACTTTTTTCTGCTCGACAAAAAACATTTGACATATTTTTTTTGTTATGATTATATCTGATCGACCGGTAGATAAAATAGCATAGCGAGGCGGTCTCGCGCTTCGGGTCCTGAAAGATAGGAGAGCGGAGGCAACGATGAAAAGGGTATGGAGAGTATTGACCGCACTGGGCATAACGGCAGGATTAGTCTTCCTTCTCGTGCCGAACGTACAGTCGCAGCAGAAACGGTCCATCAAGATGGCTGTGATAGTTCCACTGACGGGCCCCCTTGCCTTCGGAGGCGTGGCTCAGACGCGCGGCGCTGAATTGGCCGCGGAACTTATCAATAACGCAGGCGGCATTCTCGGGAGGCGCGTCGAGCTAGTCATGCGAGACGACGAGGCGAAACCGGCCACTGCGATAAAGGTAGTGCGGGAGCTGAACTCAACCGAAAAGGTCAGCTTTTTTATCGGCACCGGCGGCAGCGCAGTGGCGCTGGCTTTGAAACCCGTTCTACAGGAATTGAACGCTATTGTTATCACGTCGGGTACGCATACGACGAAAATAACGGGCTCGAGTTGAGCCCCAACACGTTTCGAATCACCGACAACGCCGCCACCAGAAACTACGCCTTTGCCGATTTGCTGCGCGAAAAGTATCCCAATATTCACAAATGGGCGAATGTCTCCCCCGATTACGAGTACGGACACAGCTGCTGGGACCATTTCACGAAGAAGATGAAAGAGAAGGATCCCGGTTTTTCCATAGCGGCCGATCGATGGCCGAGGTTCGGCGCCGGCGGCGGCTATGGACCGGACATCAACGCAGTGATTGCCAGTGGCGCAGACGCAGTCTACAGCAATCTGTATGGAAGCGACCTTATCGCTTTTATTCGTGAAGCCAAAGGATTCGGCCTCTTCACTAAAATAAAGCTGTTTGCGGTAAGCGAGATGCCTTATGACATCCCCCACGCCCTGGGAAAGGACATGGTTGATTTGTGGGCCGGCGGGCACTACCTTGATTTGGCTTACAACAATGCCGAAGCCCAGAGATTCAACAAAGCATATAGAGCAAAGTTTGGCGGTGAGTATTTTGCCGTCACCCAATCTCATGCCGTTCCCTCGTACGACGCTGTGTACGCATATAAGGCGGCTATTGAGAAAGCGGGGACGGACGAACCGAAGGCGGTAATAAAAGCGCTCGAGAACCTGCGCATTAAGTCGCCGCTCGGAGAGAAGTGGATCAGACCAGGAGATCATCAAGCTTTCTTTGATGTTCCGTTCTTCCACATTGTGCCGGATGCAAAAGATCCTCGTGGGTGGCGCTTTGAGTCTTGGGCCGTTGTGCCGGCAGCGAACACGGAGAAATCCTTCCCTGTGGACGAGGCAAAGAAATACTGACCGCGCTCAGCAGAGCGGCGGCTCGAATTGCCCGACGAGGCATGAGGCATGGCGACAAGCATTTTTCAGGATGTGTTGACCGGCCTGAGTTTCGGCATGCTCTATTTTCTCATGGCGGCCGGATTGACGCTGACGCTGGGCGTACTAGGAATAGCGAACTTCGCCCACGGCGCCATGTTCATGATCGGCGCTTATGTTGCATGGACGGTGAGCCAGGCCTTGCATGGCGGCGGGTCCTCGTTTTGGCTCGCTTGTTTTGCCGGCGGAGCGGTCGTGGCAGTACTTGCGGCCGCCATGGAATGTCTCCTGCTGCGTCGCGTTTACAGAGCAGAGCACATCTATCAGCTCCTGGCGACATTCGCGGTCGTTCTTCTGATCGACGGTCTGACGCTTGAAATATGGGGAGCCCAGTCCCGAACATTCGCCCTACCGGCGTTTCTCGGCGGCAGCTTGAGGATACTAGGAAGTCCCTTCCCGACCTACCTCATTTTTATCCTGTTTGCGTCAACCTCGTTGGCGGTGCTGTTGTGGCTGTTTCTCTACAAAACCAGCTTGGGCAACATCTGCCGTGCGGCGGCGATGGATAGCGAGATGAGTGAGGCGTTGGGCATCAACGTGTCTCGCATCGTCACCGTTGTGTTTTGCATCGGGGGAGCTTTGGTGGGGTTTGCGGGCGGACTGGGCGTCGGTCTGAAAGGCATCACACCCGGGCTCTCGGCGGAAATAATCATTACCTGTTTCGTTATCGTTATTATTGGCGGCCTGGGAAACCTGCAAGGTGCCCTCGTGTCTGCTCTCCTGCTAGGGCTTGTCGAGTCCTTTGGCGGGCACTACCTTCAGCAGTTTGCCATGGCGTTTCCCTATATTCTTATGGCTCTCGTCCTGATTTTACGGCCCCAGGGCCTGTTGGGGGGAAGATAGAGAAATGAAGAGACGAAGGGCTCCGGTTATAGGGATATGCTGTTTTGTTGTGATACTGCTTCTTGCCTGTCCCCTTTTCGTCGATTCTTTTCACCTCTACCTTCTCAATGAGGCCCTTATCCTGGCGGTTGTTACCTACGGGTTTTCTTTCTTGTTTTCAAACACCGGCTATCTGTCTCTGGGTCCTGCGGCTGTCTACGGCGTAGGCGCCTACACGGTCTCACTGCTCCTCAAGCATGTCACGGCATCGCTGTTCGTCTCCTTTTTGGGCGCCATTTTCATGTCCGGGTTAGTCTCGATAATTATCGGCGTGTTCTGCGTTCGGCTCGGAAAATGGTATTTCAGCATGCTGACGCTGGCTTTTGCGCAGATGATCTACACGATCATTTTCCGCTGGAGAACCGTGACAGGAGGGGATGACGGCCTTACGAGTGTTCCAAGACCGTCGCTTGACTTTTTGTTCCGGGCAAGTCTTGATTCTCAGACCGGCTACTATTACTTTACGCTTGCCGTATTCTTGATCGTCGTCGTCGTCATGCGCAGACTGTACGCCTCGAATTTCGGTTATTCGCTGCGATGCATCCGCGACAACGCCGAAAGGGCGAGCTTTATCGGGATAAACGTAAGGATGTATGCGCTGATTGCATTCGTGATTTCTGGACTTTTTTCGGGCTTGGCCGGGGCGCTGCACGCGCCGTTGGCGAGAATCGCGAGCCCGGATCTTGCCTACTGGACGACCTCTCTCGAACCGACCCTGGCAGGCCTGATCGGTGGGATATATACCTTCACGGGTCCCATAGTCGGATCGTTAATCTATGTCTTCCTCAAGGCATATGCCATTTCGTTTTTTCAAAACTGGACCCTTTTGATGGGTCTGGCGCTCCTCATCATCGTCCTCTTCCTGCGCAACGGCATTATGGGGTTTCTGTCCCAGAAATTCGGCTGGAATTCATGAACGAGTCCGTCCTCCACACAGAAGCAATCACAAAGACCTTTGGCGGGTTCACGGCGGTATCGGAAGTGAGCGTTTCCATAGAGACAAATGAGCGTTGCGCCCTCATAGGTCCGAACGGGGCGGGGAAAAGCACCTTTCTCGGTTTGATCTCCGGCAAAATCCGTTCGAGTAAAGGTCACGTCTACCTTGAGGACCGTGAGATTACCCATTCATCTCCGGAGAAGATTGTGCGTTTGGGTATGGGGCGGGCGTTTCAAGTGACGAGTATTTTTCCGAAGCTGTCGGTTCTTGAAAATGTCGTCCTTCCCATCCTTATCAGACGTAAAAGGGGACTGCGGTTTTTTACCCTTCTTAGGAACGAAAGGGGCGTCGAGCGCGAGGCCCGGGAGTTGCTGGAAAGCATAGGGCTGGAAGGATGCGCAAACCTGGCGGCCAGAGCCCTGTCGCATGGCGATAAGAAAAGGCTTGATCTTGGCATTGCGTTAGCTGCTCGTCCGAAGATCCTCCTTCTCGACGAGCCTACCGCGGGCGTGCCTCCGGAAGAAACGATGAAGATCATAGAGCTCGTAAAAAGAGTGCATGAAGAAAGAAACATCTCGATCCTCTTTACCGAACACAACATGAATGTTGTCTTTGCGATTTCCCAAAGAATCATCGTGCTAAATCAAGGAAGAGTCATCGCCGACGGCCTTCCCCAGGAAGTGAAGGAAAACAAGGCCGTGCGCGAGGCCTATTTTGGAGAAGAAATTTAATGCTGGAAGTGGAAGGCATTCATACGTATTACGGCTCGAGCTACATTCTGCGAGGCGTGTCTCTAAGAGTGAGAAAAGGCGAGGTCGTCTGCCTGCTTGGCAGAAACGGGGCCGGCAAGACAACAACGTTGAAGAGCATCATGGGAATCGTTCCCCCCCGCGACGGCATGATTTCTTTTAAGGGAGCACGGATAGCCGGGCTAAAACCGTTCCAGATTGCGCGGAAAGGGTTGGGTTACATTCCGGAGGACAGAAGGATATTCCCGGACTTCTCGGTGCGAGAAAACTTGACAGTCGTTCCGTCCCGACCAGGCAGCGGGGTGCGGTGGGGATTGGAGGAATCGTATGATCTGTTCCCTAAGCTGAAATTGTTGGAAAAGCGACTTGGAAAGCAGTTGAGCGGCGGGGAGCAGCAGATGCTCACCATTGCTCGTACGCTGATGGGAAGCCCCGAACTCGTTCTTCTCGACGAACCGACGCAGGGTTTGGCGCCGATCATGGTGAACGCACTCATAACGGCGATCGGCAAGCTGAGGGCTCTTGGCATCACCATCCTGATGTCCGAACAAAACATAAGCCTTGCCGTGAAGACGGCGGATAGGGTTTGCATCCTTGACAATGGAAAGGTTGTTTTTGAGGGCCCAGCTAAGGACTTCGTGCAAAACGAAGAAATTACCCAGAGGTACCTTCTGGTCTAGTGGTTGCATCTTGCTGGGGAACTCGCAACCGGTTTGAATCAAGTACAGACATTGCTCGACGCCGCAGGCGGATGAGAAAGCGCGAAACGCAACGTAATAACCTGCGTATACGGATGGAAACGTAGTTCTTCACCTTCCGATACGGCAAAATAGTGTTGCGCCTATTGAAACGCGTGGATTGGACCGTGCACAACGCCTCTGAGGGCAGGGGCCGCCTTCTTTGGAAAGGCATGGATTGAAACGATCGATGCGCCGGTTCGATATAGCGGCGCAAAGTCGTTCCCGCGAAGCGGGGACGCGGGTTGAAACGTGCGCGGATGGAAGCGAGACATCTGCTCTCTGGTATGTTTGCCTCTGGACATTCGAAGAATTGTCAAGAGTTCTGGTTTCTTGGGTCGGAAGCAGGTGTAGGTTGACGGTGAAACGGGCAGAACGGAAAGCACGGATAAAACGAGGTCATGATGCCGACGAAGCCAGTTCCTCACAGAGTATTGGACGACGGTACGGTCCTCTACCGAAGCGCCTGCAGGATGTGTCACGGAGGGTGCGGCGTCCTGGTACACGTCAAGGACGACAGGGTCGTCAAGGTCGTAGGCGACCCCGCCTCCCCCCTAAACAAAGGGCGGATGTGTATTAAAGGTCTCTCCAGCGTGGAGCATCTCTATAACCCGCTTCGCCTCAGGTATCCGCTAAAACGCGCCGGAAGACGCCGCGAAGGAAAGTGGCAGCGGATAAGCTGGGACGACGCTCTGGATACGATAGCGGAGCGGATTCGAACCTTCCGGGACGAGTCCGGGATCGAATCGGTGGCTATCGGCCAGGGAACCGGCAGACATCACGTTACCCACACGATAAGGTTTGCCGACGCCCTCGGCACGCCGAACTGGTGCGAGCCGGGCGGCGCCCAGTGCTTCATACCAAGGATAAGCGCGGGAATTATGGCGTACGGCGATTTTCCGATCGTGGACTATTACGGCGATAGCAAACCGGCATGTTTGCTGGTGTGGGGGCACAATCCGCTTGTGAGCGGTCCCGACGGCGAAATTCAGTTCCTCGTGCGGGATTGCCTTGCGAAAGGTGCGAAAATGATTGTCGTCGATCCGCGCAGAACGGAAACCGCCCGCAAAGCCGATATGTGGCTGCAGGTGCGACCCGGCACGGACGATGCTCTGGCGCTCGCTTTCATCAACGTTTTGATCGCCGAAGAATTGTGTGACCGGCCCTTCGTCGAACAATGGACTTTGGGATTCGCTGATCTTGCTCAAAGGGTGCGCGGCAATACGCCCGAATGGGCAGAGAGAATTACTTGCGTTCCGGCCGGTCTGATCCGGAAAGCGGCACGGCTGTTTGCTTCCCTATCTCCTGCGGCGGTCGAGTGGGGCGTCGGGTTGGAGCACAGTTCCAACTGTCTGCAGGCCGTTCGTGCGGTATCGCTTCTCCCGGCCCTGAGGGGCAATGTCGATGTTCCCGGAGGATGGATAGTGGGGAATCACGCCATGCTGCGGACTCCCTCGCGTCCGTTGCCGCAAGCTCAAGCAAAACTCCGCCTTGGGGCCGACCATTTCAAGGCGTTGGCGGGGCCCATGGCGGTGATGCCCGAGGCGCACGGCCCGAGCGTATTCACGGCAATGAGGACAGGCAAGCCCTACCGGGTGCGGGCATTTCTCATTTTTGGCAATAATGCCCTGGTAAGTTACGCCGACAGCCGGCTCGTCTACGAGTCCCTCATGAAACTCGATTTTCTGTCGGTGATGGATATCTATATGACGCCGACTGCCGAGCTGGCGGATATCGTGTTGCCGGCTGCCACGTGGCTTGAAGTGGACTCTCCCGTCGGAATCCCTCTGATCGCCGAACCATTCGTGCTCGTGCAACAGCGCGTCGTCAGTTTTCATGAGGCCCGCCAAGATGAAGAAGTATTTATCGATATTTGCGGTAGGCTGGGTCTGCCAGAGGGTAACGGGACAATAGAGGACATTTACGACGACCAGCTGACGCCGGCGGGGATTTCGTTCGAAGAGCTTCGTCACAGGGGTTCTCTATCCGTGCCGATCAGGTATCGAAAATACCTGGAATCCGGATTCGCAACGCCCTCCGGCAAGATCGAGCTGCGCTCCAGCAGGCTCGAAGCACAGGGCTACGATCCTTTGCCTTTCTATAGGGAACCGCCGGAGAGCCCGATGAGCACGCCGGAGGTCGCCGAAGAGTATCCGTACATTCTCATTACCGGCGGTCGTTCTCAGGAGTTCTTCCTTTCAGAGTACCGGCAGATCGCGCCACTCCGGCGGAGGCATCCGGAGCCCATCGTGCAGCTCCACCCTGCCACAGCGGCAAAGCACGGCATTCAGGACGGGCAGTGGATCTCTATCGAAACAAAACGAGGCAGAATCAGTCAGAAGGCGAAACTCACGGACGGCATCGATCCCAAAGTCATCAATGTGGAACAGGGGTGGTGGTACCCCGAAGAAGATGACACGGAGCACGGGGCATGGCGTGCTAATGCCAACGTGCTCACGAGCGGCGAAGGGCCTTACGACCCTGAGCTCGGCGCGTATCAATTGCGTGCGCTGCTATGCCGCATTGCCGCACTGGCGGAGTAGGCGCAAGAGCGGACGCACCGTCAATGTGATCGGCGAACTGCGTTGAGCGGCATCGGGTTTGGTTATCGCTTCAATCGGAATCTTTTGGCTTCAGGCTGTCCAAGAAGGTTTGGCCGATAATCCCTGCCAATTCCCCGGCATTTTCTTGACGGCTATAATCAAACCAATAGGGAATCCAGAACACTGTGCCGAGCCAGACGAAGGCTAAAAAGGAAGCCCTCGATTTGGACAATCTGCCTGCCTGCTGGAGCTCTTTGATGGAATCGCGAACGAGCTCATAGGCTCTTCTCCAGAATCGCAGTATTTCATTTCGATGCCCCTCATTGAGCTTGTCGATGTCGTGCACCAACGTCCAATTGGCTGGGCTTGACGTATTCAAGAGGGCAAACTTGGAGAGGAAGTAAACAACCCGCTCCGCTGGGTCGGCCACCTTTTCCGCTGCTTCCAAGACAGGCAGGAATCTCTGGTGCGAGAAGTTCAAATGGATCTCGTACAGGAGGTTCTCCTTGCTGTCACAATAATAATACAGGTTCGGCTTACTCATGCCGAGGGCTTCGGCTATCATCGACATGGACGTCGCGTCGTATCCCTTTTCCAGGAAAAGGCGCAAAGCTTCGCGATGGACTTCGGCGTGGCGGCCCGAGGCATCTTCTGATTCGCCGCGCGTCTTTTTTTCCGGCTGAACAACCCGCTTTCTTCGGTACAAAGAGAACCCTTTCGTCGCTGAGATTTTATCTACCGGCCAGTTAAAAGCTTATTTTTACTTCTTTCACCCGCACTTTGTCAAGAGCAAAAGTGACTTCCGGGAAGGACGCCATACGCGGAAGGAACACAGCCGAAGAATGTTCTGCGCCTTCCGCTAGTTTCTTTTTTCGACCACCTTTTCCGCGCGGCGAAAAGAAATGCCGAGTTTTTGCATCCTATAGCGCAAGGTGGCGGGATTTATGCCGAGAACAGCGGCGGCCCCGCACTTTCCTTCGATTCTTCCACCGGTCATCACAATCACCTTCCTGATGTGGCGTGCTTCAACCTCGTTCAGTTTGAGGTGAATCTCCCGGGGTTGCGGTCGGTCCTCAGAAGCGCTCGACAAGGGTAGTTGTTTCACCTCAGGGTTTGCTGTTTTGGCGGGCATCACCCCGGCGTGTGCGGGGAGATCTGCATCTTCGATATCAAGACATTTTCCCCGCGATTGTATTAGCGCACGTTCAATGACGTTGGACAGTTCGCGCACGTTGCCGGGCCAGTCGTGCCTCGTCAAGCGGTCGATGACCCCCGGGGGAAGGGCGGGTCGCTCGCGAAAACCCAACTCGCGCGCTTTTCTTTGCATCAAGTATTCCACCAGTGCGGGGATGTCCGCTTTGCGTTCGCGAAGCGGGGGAATCAGGATGGGGTAGACACGGAGCCGATAGTAGAGGTCTTTCCTGAAGAGACCTTCCGCGACGAGGTTTTCAAGACTTCGGTGAGCAGCCGAAATGATTCTGATGTCCACCTTTGTCGCGCGTGATCCACCTACGCGCTCTACTTCTTTCTCCTGGAGCACCCTGAGAAGCCTTACCTGCGCGTGGAGGGGTAACTCGCCAACCTCATCGAGAAAAATCGTGCCCCCGTGGGCCCGCTCAAAACGGCCCTTTCGATCGGTAAGAGCGCCGGTAAAAGCGCCTTTCACATGGCCGAAGAGTTCGCTGTCCATAAGCGATTCAGGAATGGCGCCGCAGTTTACTGCCACCAGGGGGCCGCAGTTGCGCGGGGAAAGATTGTGGATTGCGTTGGCGATGATCTCTTTGCCGCTTCCCGTCTCCCCAATGAGCAGGACTGGGCTGACCAGCGGCGCGACGCGGTACACCTGGTTCATGACGTCTTTGAGACCGAAATCGACGCCAATAATCTGCGATCCTATGTTCTTTCTCAGCTTGTTATCGAGATAGCGATTGTCGTCGACAACAGCCTCTTTTAACCGGCGAAGTTCGCGATATTGGCGACTGTTGGCAAGCGCGATCGCGAGGGGTTCGCTGACCGCTGCGCACAGCTCTCCGTGCTCCTCGGAGTACCTGTTCAAGCCACTGGCGCGAACGATAAGGGAGCCGATAAATTCGTGTTGAACGATGAGGTGGACAACGATGGCAGAACAGCTCGGCCATTCGAGCTTTATCCCAACTTCTTTGATTATGGGGTCCTGCCGGGCGTCGTTTGTTATCCTCGCGCGGCGATAACGAGGCGTGTGCTCCAGTTCGTGTCGGAGACCGGGCGGTATAGGAATGTCCTTCGGATCGGCGACAAAACCTTTCTGGTCGGCGCGGGCGATGATTTCGAGAGCTCCTGTGGCGGGGTCATAAGCGGTCAGCATCATCTCGTCCGCCGGCAAGATTCTTCGGACAACGGGAACGCAACGCCAGAGCGCTTCGCCTACATTAAGACTGCTGCAAATGCGCGAGGTGAACTCCCGAAAGAAATCATTGCGCTCCATAAAGACCCTCTGGAAGACCGCGGCCGAATCTTTCTCTTCCGCGAACCTTTTGTTCTTTGCTCCGGTTGAAATTACCAGGTTATTTGATCTACCGGTAGATAAATATGCATTTTAACGCCTTTCTGCACCTTTTGTCAAGAATGCAATTGAGCATGTATGAAAAGCAAGCTGACCGGTAGACATTAGGCCCGGATAAAGTTGTCCGATGGCACAACTTTTTTTGCGGGAAGCGTCCGTGCGTGAAATTTCATGCGTGAAATTTCATCCTTGACAGGGATGAGGGAAAAGGAGTAAAAAAGTGGATCGACCGGTAGATAAACTGCTGAAGTCGGTCTTAGCTCTTGACAGGAGTGCGAATGGTTGGGCCCTTGGGATGTGCGTCGAACAGAACAGATGGTGCGGTGCTGCGCGTTGCCAGGCACGCACCGAAACTCCGACATATGCTCCTTCCATTGCGTGTTCCACTGGCGGTTCCGGATTGATCTTTGAGGAAATCGGGCTTTTTCAAGAAACAGCATTGCGAGCGCTTGCGCCTTTCCGTTTTGTCGTTTGCCGGCCGGGAGGGCTCATGAGGGTAGTACGAAAGTTCTTTCCCCTTCGACTAGGCGAAGATTATCGGTCCACTTGAAGGTCTCCCCGCCCATTGTCTCTGGAGAAGTGCGTCCTGGGAATCGTTCGGTCTCGTCGATGACTCTAGGAAAAGCCCTAGCCGTACATAAAAAGCGAAGAAACTGTTCGGAGACTTTACGCATTTCCGGGCAGGTCTTAATGCCCCTGCACGCTCTAAGGAGAGTTTGAGCGTATGGGGTTGAGGCGACGACGTTGACCGGTACTTTTAGGAACAAAGGGAACCTATTCGCCGCCGACGGGGTTGCCCGACTCGAGGCTGAAGAATGAGGCCGAAATATCCTCGGCGCGGCAGGGAGTGACGAGGGTCGGGCGATACTGGCGTGTGCGGCGCGCGACAAAAAGCATTTGAGGAGGAGATTATGGAAAGGATGGATCGAACCGTGGGCGACGGCGGCATTTTGTACCCCGCATATCGGTGGTACGTATTCGCAGTACTTTGCGTAACGACGATGGCGACTTCTGCGACAATGATTTCTCCTGCGCCGCTCATGGGAATTATCGCAAAGAACCTACACATCGAGTTGGGTGCGGCAACGGCGACCATGATGGCGACGTTTCAGATCGCCCTTGCCGCCTTCTGCGTCGGCGGGGGCTTTATCTGCGATAGGTATGGACTTCTCTCGACCTTTCTGATAGGCTCCATTTTTTGTACGGTGCCGACGCTGCTGTTTCCCTTCGCGGGAAACAGCGTGCCCGGAGTCGTGACGCTTCGGGTGCTTCAAGCGTGTGGCGCCGGAACCATCATGGCCGCGGTTTCGGGGGTTGCTGCTCTGTGGTTTCCACCGCGACAAAGGGGGTTCGTGGCCGGGGCGCAGAGTTCCATGATCACCTTAGGAGTTGCAATTGGATTTGTTGCAACTCCTGCGGCCTACGCCGCATCGGGAAGCTGGCTCTCGGCCATGGCCTGGCTGTCTGTTGGCGGTTTTTTGAGCTTGCTGTTTGTCGCTATTTTTGCCCTTGGTCCCAAGCCTCCATCAGTAACAGGCGTAGAAGTATGCTCTCCGACCGCGTCCGGCAACGACGACTTCAAGTTGGCAATGAAACAGCCCGTCAGTTGGGTGGGACTCTTTGTTATATTTGCAGCCTGCTGGATTTTTCAGGGCTTTAATGACCTCACTCCGGGCTACTTCGCTCTCGCGAAACCGGTCGGAGTGGGCTACGGGCCGTTGACGGCCGGGAAGCTGATGAGCGTGGTGCAAATCGCTTTTATGCTCGGTTCTGCCGCAACCGGGATCGCCCTCGAGAAACTTTTCAGGGGAAATGCCCGCCCTACGATTTCGGTTGGCTATGTCTTGTTTGCCATTTCCGCTTTCGCGATCCTTTCTCCCACAGTTTTCGGCAACATGGGCGTCCTGATACCTTGTCTCGGGTCAGCCGGTTTCTTTCTGGGGTGGGTGACGCCGAACGTTCTGACTTTTGTCACCAAATATTATCCGCCGCACATAGCTGGAAAACTGGTAGGTCTCTGGATGGGTCTGGGACTCTTTGGAGGAACGTTTGGCATCCTGGGAGGCGCCACGGCCTTACGTAAAACGGGCAACTACCATGCATCAATTGTGATTGTAAGCGTGCTTGCCGTAACCGGTCTCATTCTAACCCAGTTCCTGAAGCGGCCAAAGGTGTTCTGCGCCGCTGACGAACTGCCTGCGGACGAGGCGCCGGAGCGCCTGATAGAGATGGCGTGACAGTGATGCTGTAACGGTAAAAGGATACGAAGAGACAGCCGGTCTTCCCCGAGCGGGGGAGGACCGGCTGCGAAAGACACAAAAGACGCCTGCGAAGTCGAGTCTTTGTTTTGCGCTTGCTGCCGCAATTCCAAGATCCGCCTCATCTTTGTTCAGAAAGGTAGGTTGTTATGGATAAAGTGGTCAAGAGCATTGAAGAATCGCTCGACGGCATCGAAGACGGCGCGGTAATCGGCCTCGGCGGCTTCTTCGCTGCCGGCGTCCCTCGCCTGCTGATGCAGGCGCTCATCAGAAGGGGAACGAAGAACCTCACGATCTGCTGCGGGTCGGGTCCCCAGCTCGGCGCGACAAAAGAGCTGGAAGGGCTGGTGGCGAACAAGCAGATCAGGAAGGTCATCGACTCTTATCCGCTCTTCCGTTCCGCCACCAAGGGCGCTTCTCATCCCTTCGAGCAACAGATCAGAAGCGGCGAGATCATCCTCGATGTGTATCCCATGGGAACGCTGGCGGAAAAGTACCGGGCAGCCGGCGCAGGCATTCCCGCCTTCTTCAACCCTGTGGGAGTGGGTTCCATGGTGGAGGAGGCGGTCCTCAGCAATGTGGAGGAGGACCGCAAGGCCAGAGAGACCCGGGTCATCGACGGCAAGACGTGCATCCTCGAATATGCGCTGAAGCCGGACTTTGCCTTTATCCATGCGGACACGGCCGATAGGGAGGGGAACATCCGCTACCGGAAAACAGCGAGGAATTTCAACCATGTGATGGCAATGGCGGCGAACGTGACCATTGCAGAGGCTGAGAATGTGGTTGAGCCGGGCGGCCTTGACCCCGACGGCATCCACACTCCGGGCATCTTCGTGCAACGGGTCGTGAAGGTGCCGAGGATCACTTTCGACATTACTAATTTATAAGGAGGGGCAAGTGCAACGGTATGAGGGGCTTCCCCGGGAAATCATCGCACTGCGCATCAGCAAAGAAATAGAAGACAATACCTACGTGAACCTGGGGATCGGCATCCCCACGCTCGTTTCCAATTGGCTCGAAGGCAGGGACGTGATCCTCCAGTCGGAGATCGGCATGCTCAAAACCGGCCCTATCGCCGAAGGAGACCAGATCGATCAGGATCTGATCAACGCGAGCTGCCAGGCGGTCCTCGAAGCGCCCGGCTCGGCCTACTTCGATATGGTCGACTCCTTCGCCATGATCAGGGGAGGGCACGTGGGCGTCACCGTGATGGGCGCTTTTCAGGTAAACGACAAGGGCGACTTCGCCTCCTGGTTCAATCCCGGCAGGGGACTCTCGGGAGTGGGGAACGTGGGAGGCTCGATGGACCTCGCCGTGGGCGCCAAGAGGCTCTTCATTGCCATGGAGCATACGACGAAAAACGGCGAGCCCAAGATCGTCAGCGAGCTGACCTACCCCGCTACGGCAAAACGGAAGGTGAACATGATTTTCACCGACCTCGCCGTGATGGAGATAACCCCGGCCGGCATCGTCCTCAAGGAGCTTTTCCCCGGACTTACTCCCGAAGAGATACAGTCGGCGACGGGACCGAAGCTTATTATTGCTCCCGATCTCAAAGAGATCGAGTTATAGCTATTACGCCATAGAACAGTCTGGGCGTCGGCCCGCCATACCGAGAGGGGATCGCGGTCTCGTCTTGCGGATGAAGGCCCGGCAGATAAGAGTCTCCGAAACGTCCGCTCGCCAGGGGATTGTCAAGAGGCGCATTTTCCCAAGCCGGTAGCTTAAAGTGTTGATGTTTTGGTGGTGGGAAAGGACGATCGGCGGAGGGTGAAAAATATGAGGCTCGAACGCCTCTTTTCGCATATTTCATCGTCAACAGCCGGTATAAACTAACCTTTTCTTATCCCACCGTTCAGACAACACCATAGGCGCCCAAATTTGGGCGCCTATGGTTCCCGGTACAGCCCCAGTGGGAATTCAAGACGATGCGAATTACCGAAAAAGGAACGAAACTTGGCGGCAATCAAGGCAATATGAGGTTTTTAAACTTTTGAGGCCCATTTGGCCCGTAAATCTGTGATTCAAGAGGTCAAAGACTTCAGCGACTTACCGGGCATCAACACTTTAAGCTATCGGCTTGGCATTTTCCCTTGCCGCGCACCTTCCGACGCCTTCCGACGCGCTCGTTGACAAGCAGTTTTCGTTGAACTATCCTTTGTCGTTTCTTTCATCACCGAAAGGACAGTCCATGAAACAGCAAGAAAAGGCGGACAATGAAAGCCGTGCGCTTGCTTTGGTGCGATGGGGCTGCGAGGAGTCGCCTTTCAACCGTCTCCTGGGACTCCGCGTCGACCACATCAGCGCCGAGCAGGCATGGATCAGGTTCCAGCCGAAACCGGAATTGGTAGACAACCTTCATCAGAATACTCTCCATGGAGGCGTCATCGCTGCGGTTCTCGACGCCGTAGGAGGCACGGCGGCTTGCGCGTCTGCTTTGTTGCGAACCAGGGGCATTGCCGAGGATGAAATCATGCGCCGCATGGCGGGTCTGCGGACCATCGACCTCCGGGTGGACTATCTAAGACCCGGCAAGGGCAAAGAGTTCTTGTGCGTTGGAACAGTGCTGCGCGCGGGACGGAGGGTGGCGGTGACGCGCATGGAACTCTTTGATGATGAAGATAAGCTCATCGCGGCGGGCACGGGGGCTTATCTCGTAGGTTAGGGAAGCGCCTATCATGAGTTTCTCGCGGTAATCAGTCCGTTTGGTTTGCTGTTCATGATGCTCTCTCCGCCAATCGCTTCCGTCATGGCTTTGTTCGTAGTCCTTCGGTCATCATGTGAGGCTGTCAAATGAACGTAGCCACCGCAGGCATCTCACTGGCTTACGGCAAGCCTTGTTGCGGGCATGGGCCTGTTGCTCGCTTTCCAACTGGCGATGCACTTTTTGCTTCTCAGGAATTCGCGGATGACGGACATTGCCGCTCAGATTTCGGAAAGACGCCGCTAAAGCACGGGCAAAAGAAATTCCAAGAAAATTGTCCAAGAAAATTGCCCTTGACAAAGAATCACGAAAAGAGTTAAAAAAATATTAGATCGACCGGTAGATCAAATAATGTAACGGCCTTGTTTCTGTGAGGAGCACCAAGTGATAGCAGTCTGGGGACAAAAGCCTTTGCGACCTCTCCGAATCAAGTTTTCGTTTCCACAGCTCGCGGTTTCGGCAACTGTTCCCTTGTTTTCCTTGGGACTGATTGTTCGGACAAGCACCAAGCTTTAGGAGGGAATCATAATGTATCTCCCGGAATTCGAGTATTTTGCGCCTCAGACCGTTGCGGAGGCGTGCTCGTTGCTCAGCGAATTCAAAGGTCGGGTGAAGTTAATGGCGGGAGGGACCGACCTGCTGGTTTCAATGAAGCAGAAGGTCAAGGACCCCGGTCATGTAGTCGCGCTCAAGAGAATACCGGATTTGAGCTATATCAGAGAGGACGCAAATAATGTAAACATTGGAATCATGACGACCATCGCCGCCCTGGAACGGTCCAACGAGGTCAATGCCCGTTTGCAAGTTTTGGCGGACGCAGCCCGGTCGGTGGCCTCTCCTAATTTGAGAAATGCGGGCACGGTCGGTGGGAACGTCTGTCTGGATACACGGTGCTGTTACTACAACAAGTCGGATAGTTTCAGGGAGTCAATAGGCGCTTGTTTGAAGTTTGGCGGCGATGTTTGCCACGTGGCGCCGAAAGGAAAGAAATGTTTTGCTATTTCGCAGGGGGACACCGTGCCTGCTCTCATTGCGCTCGGAGCCAGTGCGGTGATACGGAGCGCGCATGAAACGAAGAGCATTCCTCTGGAGAATCTCTACCGCGATGATGGAAAGGACTATCTGAATCTGAACGCGGATGAGATGATTGTCGAAATCCAGATTCCGAATCCGAAGCCGCATACCGGAGGGTCCTACCAGAAGGCGCGCGTACGGAAAGCGACAGATTTCGCTCTGGCGAGCGCCTGCGTGAATATTGCCGTCCAGAACGGAATCTGCGAAGACGTTCGAATTGTCCTTGGTTCGCTGGGATCCTCTCCTATCAGGGCCGTGAAAGCCGAGGAGATCCTCAAGGGCGCGCGCGTGACCGACGACGTCATCGAAGAAGCCGCCGAACGTGCATACAAGCATGCAAAGCCCGCCGCCAACATTGTGAAAGCTCCTCCATCGTACAGAAAAGAGCTGGCTCGCGCCATGACGGTACGGGCTATCAGGGAGGCCCTGTCCAGAGTTCGGTAGGGGATGAGTCGGCAGTTCGCAGGAACCACTCTGGAGCAAATCAACGGGAAACGACGAACGGGAGGAGCCGCCTTGAAGAGCCAGATTGAACTCAAAATTAATGAAAAAACGTATAAGATGGACGTAGCGCCAACGGCGACGTTGTTGGACGTGATCAGAAATGAGCTTGAACTGACGGGAACCAAAGAAGGCTGTGGGGTAGGCGACTGCTGCGCCTGTACCGTGATCATGGATGGGAAAACCGTCAATTCGTGTCTGGTTCTGGCGATAGAAGCAGAGGGAGCCGATATCTTGACCATAGAAGGGCTGGGCAACGGAAGCAGCCTGGACCCGGTTCAAAATGCCTTTATCGAGCACGGCGCTGTTCATTGCGGTTTTTGCTCGCCGGGGATGATTCTGGCTGCCAAAGCACTGCTCAGCGAAAAACCGAATCCCGGCGACGAAGAGATAAAACTGGCGATCAGCGGGAACCTCTGTCGGTGCACGGGGTATGTGCAGATTGTCGAAGCTATCAAGGCGGCGGCAGAGGAGGGGGCGAAATGACAGAGCTGTCGGTCGTAGGGAAACCAGTTCCCAGAGTGGACGCTAGAACAAAGGTTACCGGAGAGGCAATTTATACCGCGGATGTCGCATTGCCGCGGATGCTTTGGGGAAAGATACTGAGAAGCCCTCACGCCCACGCGAAGATTGTAAGTATTGATGCTACCGCCGCTAGTCAGCTTCCTGGTGTGGAAGCAGTAGTGACGGGAAAAGACTTTCCGGACGTTCTCTACGGAGAGTTTCTTCATGACCAGAGGGCCATGTGTGTGGAAAAAGTTCGTTGCATCGGCGAACCTGTCGCTGCGGTAGCGGCGGTGGACGAAGCGACTGCCGAAAGGGCGCTGGCCTTGATCAAGGTCGAGTATGAGGTTCTTCCCGCGATTTTTGACGTGGAAAAAGCGCTCGAGCCGGGCGCCCCTCTGATTCACGAGGACGTTGACTCGTACAATGGCATTTATCCGATGACCAAATACGGCAACGTGGCCTGCCACATAACCGTCAATATGGGGGACGTGCAGAAAGGGTTCAAGGAATCCGATTTTGTTTTTGAGGACAGATTCACTACCCCGATTGTGCACAACGGCTATCTGGAACCCCATGCTGCGGTAGCTCAGGTGGAACGGTCGGGAAAGATTACCGTGTGGTCCTCCAATCAAGCCGTCTTTGCGGTCCGCCATTTGCTCGCCGATATCTTCAAGGCGTCCTTTGCGAGTATCCGCGTTATCGCCCCTAAGGTTGGGGGCGGCTTCGGCGGCAAGCTCTCCGATGTAATTCTGGAACCCGCCTGCGTAGCCCTGAGCAAAAAGTCGGGCAGACCGGTAAAGATCGTCATGACCCGGGAAGAAGAGTTTATCGCGTCGAACCCGCGTCACTCCACCGTAATCGAATTGAAGACGGGTGTAATGAGGGACGGCACGTTGGTAGCTCGGCAGGCCCGGCTGCTCTACGATACGGGCGGAGAGGCAACCTCTGGTCCTCTCGCGTTAAACGTGGGAACTCTCAAGGTCTTTGGGCCTTACAACATTCCGAACGTGAAGGCCGACGGTTTATGCATTTATACCAATAACCCCAAATGCGGCGCTATGAGAGGTTTTGGAGCCCCTCAATCGGTGTTTGCCGTTGAGTCTCATATGGACATGATTGCTGAAAGGCTCGGCGTCAGCCCCATGGAAATCCGGTTGAAGAACGGTTTTGAAACAGGCGATCTGAACTGTACGGGCCAGGTGATGGACAGCGTGAGCCTCAAACAGACGATTCGCGACGCCGCAGAGCACGGGAGCTGGGGAAAACCGAATGAAGGGAAGAAGGCTCGCGGCAGGGGGATGGCGTGCGGTCAGTTTCAGGCTTCAGGCATGCCCACGTGCGTGTTTCTCCGGATCAATGAGGACGGCACGATGAACGTGCTGACCGGCGTCACGGATATGGGACAGGGAGCGGAGACGATAATCTGCCAGATAGTCGCCGAGGAGATGGGCGTGCCCATAGAAGCTGTTTCGTTGATAACCGCGGATACGGCAGTATGCCCTTATGATGCCTTTACTATCGGTGACCGGGTCACCGTGTCGATCGGACACGCGGTGCGGCGGGCCGCGGCCGATGCTAAACAACAGGTCCTGGAACGGGTAGCCCAAATATTCCACTGCACGCCCGAAGACCTGGATTTGAAGGAATCAAAGATATTCGTCAAGGCAAGGCCTGGGCAGGCTATACCTTTGATCGGCGTCTCCATGCAGGCCCACTATGCGAATCGCCAGGGTCCGATCATGGGAAAGGGAACTTTCTTCTTCCAGGAACCGCCTCACCGGGAAGGCTCTGTTACGAGCGCGCTGGAGGTCTCCATGAACGTGCCCAATTACGCGACCCAAGTGGCCGAAGTGGAAGTGGACGAAAGAACGGGTCAAGTTGAAGTCCTAAAGATAACAGCATCTCAGGACGTCGGGTTCGCCATCAATCCTCAGGCAGTGAAAGGTCAGGTGTTGGGCGCAGTCGCAATGGGGATCGGATGGGCGCTCGCCGAGGGATACGACCTAAGAAACGGCAAGGTATTTAACCGAGCACTGTTGGACAACGGCATTCCGGGAGCGATGGACGTCCCGGAGATCAACGCGCTCATTGTGGAGCAAGGTTCGGAGCTGGGTCCTTATGGTGCGAAGCCCATCGGAAACCTACCGATAATTCCTACAGCGCCCGCGATCGCGAACGCCATTTACGACGCCGTCGGTGTAAGGATAACGGACCTTCCCATCACGCCGGACAAAATTCTTGCAGCACTCAACAAGAAGTCTTAACAGGACGGTAGGCACAGCAAGCGCAAAAGGGAATACCAGATTTTCTACATGAAACATTTGTCTTGACAAAGGATGAACAAAAGAGTAAAAATGAGATGCTATTGATCTACCGGTCGATAAACAACTTAACTCGTGAAGGAAAGGGTTCAGCCCAGAACTATGCATAAGAGGATTCTCCCAGCAGAGGTAAAGAAGAAAGCCGGAGACGACGTTGCCGCCCATCGCCGCCGCGAGATATATCGCGAGGCTTTGCGCCTTTTTCTGGGGAAGGGGTACGATGCGACGTCTATGTCCATGATCGCCGATGCCCTTGGCATGAGCAAGCCAAACCTCTACTATTACTGCACGAGCAAGGAAAACCTCCTGTATGAGATCCATCTGACTTTTTCTCATGAAAAATCCTTGCCGATCCTGGAAGCCGCCGAAAACATACCCGATCCTGAAGGCAGGCTTGCCTATTTTTTACGTGAATTCACCTTATTGAACACCTCGAACCCTGCCAATTGGACGCTGGTTCACGAGATCGGCGAACTGGACGAACAACACCGGAACGAGATCTTGCGCTTCTGGAGAAGGGCTTATGAACTTGTCCGAGACTCAATCAGGGAACTTCAACAAGCTGGCAGGGTTCGGGAATCAAGGGCGTCTTTCCTCTCTTTCGTATGGTTGGGCACCGTCTTCTGGATCCCCTATTGGTTCGACTACGGCCGACAGGAGAATGCCGGAGAACTGGCCGATATCATTGAACGGACCTTTATGGATAGCCTTGGGGCTAGGGTCCAGAACTAAACTGAGAAGATATAGAACACGTAAGTCTTTGAAGTGGCGGCAAAAGGAACGTGACGTGAAAATGTTTGATCTACTGGTAGATAAAGAAGACAATTGCGAAAAGGAGAATTGAATCATGCTCAGAGATGCTTTCATCGTCGAGGCCGTGAGAACGCCCTTTAGTCCATTCGGAGGTCCTCTGAAGGACATCCCGAGTATTAATCTTGGCGCCGCAGTTATCGAGGAAATCGCAAAACGCACAGGTTCGACGAGTCAAATCGACGAAATCTTTTACGGCATAACGCAGATGTCGGAAGCTGCACTTTACAACAACGTTTGTGCCCGCCAGGCCGCGTTGCTCGCCGGGCTCCCTCCGACTCAGGTATCTTTGACGATAGACAGGGCATGCTGTTCCTCCATGGTCGGTGCGGCGCTGGCTTTTCGCACGATCGGATGCGGGGAGGCGGATGTTGTTATGGCCGTTGGGGCGGAGAATATGAGTCATACGCCCCACATTGCCCCGCCGGAACTTCGCTGGGGGCAAAGAATGGGCCCTGTCGTCTTCAGGGACCCCATGTCGCCCCTGGGACATCCGGGATTTCCGCCCGAGTCCACCAACGCGGGAAAGACAGCCGTGGAGTACGGTATCGGCCGCGACGAGCAGGACGAGTGGGCTTACAGAAGCCAGATGAAATATCAGGAAGCAAAGAAGGCCGGAAAGTTCCGGATTGGAGAAGAGTTGGTCTCTGTGGAGGTTCCCCAAAGAAAGGGAGACCCTCTCGTTTTTAGCGAGGATGCTTTTCCGAAGCCCGATACGACGTTGGAAAAGCTGGCCAAGCTCAAGACGATCTATGACAGTCCGACGGTAACCCCGGGAAACGCGCCCGGACTCGATACCGGCGCTGCAGCTCTTTTGATTACTTCGGCGGAAGGGGCCAAGAAGCTCGGCGCGAAACCCGTCGCAACAATCGTCGGCACGGCGAGCGTGTCGACGGAACCGACGATGATTGCCATCAACCCGGGGATCGCTATTCAAAAGCTTCTTGCGAAGACGGGCATGAAGATGGATCAGATTGACCTCTTCGAGATCAACGAAGCCTTTGCGGCGGTCCCATTGGTAAGCAGCAAAATTCTCGGGGATAATGAGGAGGCGAAGACGAAGAAAATCCGGGAGAGGCTGAACGTCAACGGAGGAGCCATCGCCATCGGGCATCCGGTCGGTGCCAGCGGGGCCAGGCTTATCATGACGCTCATGTACGAGCTCAGACGGAGGGGGGGAGGCTATGGCATTGCTGCCATTTGTGGCGGTCTTTCCCAGGGCGACGCAGTCATGATCAAAGTGGATTAGAGGCGGGGCTCTCATGGAGTGGAAGAACATTCTCTTTCGAAAGGATAACCAGATCGCCTTCATTACCATCAACCGCCCCGAGGCCCACAACGCCCTGAATCCGGCGCTTCTCGAGGAATTAAAGGAAGCGATCGAGCACATCCGAAACGACCCCGACACAAGGACGGTTATTCTCACGGGGGCCGGGGAGAAGGCCTTTGTTTCAGGAGCCGACATCCGGGACATTCCTACTTCAAAAGCCACGACCGCGTGGGAGACCTCTCAGGACCATCAAAGCGTGCTCAACCAACTGGAACGATTAGGGAAACCGTCCATTGCGGCTATCAACGGCTATTGCTTCGGAGGCGGGCTCGAGTTGGCAATGGCGTGTACGTTGCGCATCGCTTCGGAAAACGCCCGGCTCGGCCTGCCGGAGTTGGGGCTCGGTTTGGTGCCGGGCTTCGGAGGTACGCAACGTTTGACGCGCCTGGTCGGGAGAGGGAAAGCTCTCGAAATGCTCCTCACTGCTAAACTGATCGACGCAAAGGAAGCCTACAGGGTTGGGCTGGTCAACCAAGTTACGGCTGCGGCTGAGCTATTGCCACAATCTATCGAAATGGCTGAGTCGATCATGAAAAGCGGACAGACCGCCATGAAACTGACAATGGAGCTAGTTCTTCGCGGCGCGGACATCCCTCTGGATCACGGAATGGCCTTGGAATCGCTCATGTCGGCGGTCAGTCTTACTTCGGAGGAGGCGATTCAGCGCCTGAAAGCCTTTATCGAAAAGAGAAAATAGCGCGGAAGCAATGCAGGCGGCTCCGCAAGAGAGGAAAACATGGAGATACGCAGGATCGGGGTTCTAGGCGCGGGCGCCATGGGCAGCGGTATTGCCCAAATCGTAGCACAGGCAGGATTTGACGTTGTTCTCATGGATGTTTCGGATGCGTTTGTTCAGGGCGGGATCGCCAAGATCGACAAGAATCTCTCCAGAAGCGTCGAAAAAGGCAAGCTTGCTCCCGACGAAAAGGAAACCATTTTACAGAAAATCAAGGGCACGACCGTTCCGGAGGACCTGAAGGGCGCCGATTTGGTCGTGGAAGCGGTCTTCGAAGACCTGAATACAAAACTGGACCTCTTTACGCGGTTGGACTCGGTCTGTTTTCCCGAGACCCTCTTTGCCTCGAACACTTCCACACTCTCCATCACGAAAATGGCCGCCGGAACATCCCGGCCTTCCCGATTCCTGGGGCTCCATTTCTTTAACCCGGTTCCGGTGATGAGATTGGTGGAAGTCGTTCCGGGCCTTCAGACTTCTCGCCAGACGATCGATGCGGCTGTCGAATTCATAAAGAAAATAAGGAAAAGTCCCATAGAGGCGACGGATTGTCCAGGCTTCCTTGTCAATCGAATCATATTGCCCTACGCGGGCGAAGCCATGCTTGCCGCGCAGGAATGCGCCGAACTGCCCGAGGAGATCGACGAGTCGGTGAAGAAGGCCGGTTTTCCGATGGGGCCGCTCGCAATGAATGACATGGTCGGCATTGACGTGGGGGTTCATTCCTTCCCTCCCATGCACGACGCCTACGGCGAAAGATTTCCCGTGCCGGTGTTGTTCGAAAGGTTAGCGAAGGCCGGCCGATTGGGTCTGAAGTCGAAAAAAGGCATTTTTGCGGAAGGAAGGACTGACGACGAATTCGTCCAGATCGCCAATGCGATTCGAGAAGAGACAGGAATCAAGAATACTCCCTATTCCGCGGACAGATTGATTCTGCGGCAAGTGAACGAGGCTGTCTACTGCCTTCAGGAAAAAGTAGCGACTGCCGAGGATATCGACAAAGCCTTGGTGCTCGGCACGGGATTCCCCGTCGACGAAAACGGCTTGGGAGGTCCACTCCATTGGGCGGATGCGAAGGGGCTTGATTGGGTTCTCGAAAGGCTGAACTACTACAGGGAGGCGCTGGGGAATCGTTTCTGGCCGCACTTTCTCCTCAAGCAATACGTCGCGGCAGGGTATCTGGGCAGGAAAACCAAGAAGGGATTCTTTGAATACTAGCACGAATGCCTAACAATTCTGTCGGTTCTTTTTAATGGGACCCTGGTCTTGCCCGCCGGAAGGGCACTGGCGAGGTTTAATGCTATGACCGTTGAGATGTTGCTTCAACCATTGCTCTACGGGTTGCAGTTGGGGATGACCTATATTTTATTGGCCCTGGGGCTTACCGTTATTTTCAGCATCATGAATATTCTCAATCTGGCTCACGGCGAGTTTTACATGCTCGGGGCTTTTACCGTCCTTTATGTAACCGGGCTGTTCAAAATCAATTACTTCCTGGCTCTGATTGCGAGCGTGGTGGTGGTTGCAGCGGTCGGCATCTTCTTTGAGCAAACCTTGTACCGGCGAGCCAAAGGGCAGATCATCAAAACCGTTATCGTCGGAATCGGACTGATGTGGATGCTTCAATCGGCCGCTCAGCTCTTGTTCGGCACGCAACCCAGAGGGATGAAAGAAGTTTTTCAGGGCAGCGTCGCTTTGCTCAACGTTAATTTGAGCGATTCAAGGATTGCGGCCGGGGCCATCAGCATAATCCTGGTAGCCGGCGTCTACGTGCTGATCTACCGAACAAAACTGGGGAAGGCTATGCAAGCCATTGCGCAAGACCGGGAGGCGGCGATGTCTCTCGGAATCGACGTTCGCAAAGTCGGGACTATTGGATTCGGCCTGGGTTGCGGTCTTGCGGGAGTTGCAGGCGGCGTCATGGCCCCGGTCTTCTTTGTTGAACCCACTATGGGAACGACAACGCTGATCAAATCTCTGTCGATCATCATTCTGGGAGGAGTGGGAAGCATTCCGGGGGCAGCGCTGGGGGGGTTGATTTTGGGCATTGCCGAAAGCTACGGGCAAACCTTCCTGGGATACGCAGCGACAACCCTTCCTTTCCTGATCATCTTGTTGGTTCTCATCTTTAAGCGTACCGGATTGATGGGTAGGGCGGCATGAACTCACGGAATTGGAAAACAACATCGCTCTACGGGGTTTTTTTTGCGTTCCTCCTGGCGATCCCTGTTTTGTTTCAAAACCCTTATCATCTCGACGTTATCACCACCATGCTGGTCAACGCCATATTTGCCGCCAGTTGCTGGTTTATCATGACGACCGGTCAGGTAACGTTGGGTCATGCGGGTTTTGCCGCCATAGGGGCTTACCTTTCGGCAGCTCTAGTCGCGCGATACGGACTTGGTTCGTGGTGGAGCCTGCTGATCGCAATGGCGATGTCCGGCGTCATTGCTGCGATCATCGGGTATGTCACGCTTCGAATCAAAGGCATTTATTTCATTGTTGCCACACTCGCGCTCGGAGAAGTCATTAGGGTCGTTTTCGGCGCATGGGAACACCCTTTTGGCGGTTTGGTCGGCATCATGAATCTGCCGCCGCCGACTACGGTAACTATTCCCGGGCTCTTCACGCTCGGTTTCAGTTCGAAGATATCCCTCTACTACTTGACGCTGGTTCTCGTTTTTCTTGGGACCGTCGTGATGCACCGACTGGCTCGGTCGCCAATGGGATTGGTGTTCAGCGGCATCCGACTGGCCGATGATCTTGCCGAGAGCACGGGAATCAATATTATGAGATATAAAATCCTGGCGTTCGTTATCGGCGCGATCTTCGCCGGAATGGGCGGCGTTTTATACACATACAGCGTGGGAAGCATAACGCCAACGTCCTTCACGCTTGGGCAGTCTGCAACCTACCTCGTTTTCATCGCGGTGGGCGGAGGGGCGAACATCCTGGGGCCGATCGTCGGCGCCGTCGTACTGAACATCCTGTCTGAGTTTCTCAGGCCGATCAAAGAGTTTGAACCAATTGTCTTTGCGCTGATCCTTATCGGCGCCGTGCTGTTTTTGGAAAACGGGTTAATTGGGCTCGTGCAAACGGCGAAACGCCTTCTTGGCGAGCTATCGTCCCATACGGCGGGGCCAAAGGTCTCGACGGACTTGTCTGAACGCGAGACTTGAGTTGGAAAAGGAGGTTTGTTTAAATGGTTCAATTTGCTTCTCAATTGACGTACGGTGCAGACGCGCAGGACTGTCAGGAGCGCATCAATACTGCTCGCTTGCGGCAAGAGCGGGCCGACAAGCTTCGGGAGGTCATGCGAAAAAACAACGTGGCGGCCTGTCTCCTCGAGCGTGAGGATAACATCCGCTATGCCACCGGCTTGGCCGGCGACGCCTTCATGCCGGGCCTGAGGTATTGTCTTTTCTTCGCCGAGGGCGACCCCGTTATCTGGGAGCACGCCGGCCGCTTTGAGAGGATCGATGAATTTCCGTGGGTTAAACCGGAGAATTGGAGAATTGCCCGTTGTTGGCTTGGAGGCGCGTGCGGCAACGAAGCAACGGCGCATACGGCGAAACGATTTGCTTCCGAAATCGTTCAGGTGTTGCGAGAAAGGGGTTTGAAAAGCGAAAAGTTGGGAACCACGGCCGTGGACGGCGCGGGCCTTCGAGCCTTGGCCGAGGCCGGCGTTCAAACGTTTGACGCGCAATGGCTCCTGTTTGAAGCCAGGAAAGTAAAGACGCAGGACGAGATTAACTGTTTGAAGATGATTGCCGCGATTACCGATAGGGCCTGGTGCAAGATCTATGAGGCGCTCAAGCCGGGAATGCGCGACATCGATCTGACTGCCATCGGCTATCAGGCCATGATCGAAGGAGGGGCCGAGATCGGCGGGGCTGTGCCGATCTTCAGCGGGCCGAGCACCTTTGAGCGCGGGTTTGCCATGACGGACAGGATCATCCAACCGGGCGACATGGTCTTTGGCGACATCACCAGCTTTGGCTTTATGGGATACAAGCCGTGCGTCTACCGGACCTTTATCGCAGGGCGAAGACCCAACCAAAAAGAAAAAAACCTCTACAAGAAACTGTTGGAGAACCAGAACTCGATCCTGGAGGCCATCAAGCCGGGCGCCACGACGGCGGACGCCGCGATGAAGTTCAAACCCGCAAAAGCATGGGGCTACGAAGACGAGGATCGCGTATTCACCATCGAGATCGGCCACGGTATCGGCCTCTTTCTCTACGAGCCGCCGATCATCAACAGATTGTGGTCGCTGGAACACCCTCAGACCTTCGAAGTAGGAAATGTGATCGCCGTTGAGAGCCGGGAGGGCGAACCGGGCCTTGGCGTCAGACTTGAAGACATGGTCGTCGTGACGGAGAAAGGCGCCGAGATAATCAGCCGCTTTCCGAGAGATGAGATCACCGCTGCCGGCATAATCGGATGAGGATGTGTGCGAGATGCCTCTGCTTGAAGTAAGAGGATTAAGCAAATACTTCGGCGGCTTGACTGCGGTGAATGATTTCTCTTTCTCCGTAGAGAAGGGAGACATCGTAGGTCTGATCGGACCCAACGGCGCCGGGAAATCCACGGTATTCAACACTATCATGGGAACGCACGCTCCGACGGCCGGAAAAGTCTTTTTCAAAGGCAAAGAGATCACCGGGCGAAAACCATATGAGGTTGTCTGCCACGGTCTGGTGAGATCGTTTCAAAGAACAGCCCTTTTTGGTGAATTGACTGCCCTCCAGAACATCCTCCTCGGTTTCCATTTGGTTTCAGGGATAAATCTTTGGGGCTGTCTTTTTAGCATCGGCGGAATGAAAAAAAAGCAAAACGAACTTGTCGAGAAGGCCGGCAAGCTTGCCGATTTTATGGGTTTGGGGGAGAGGAAGGACCAGTTGGCAAAGAACCTGTCCCATGGGTACCAGCGTCTGCTCGGCGTCGCCATCGCACTGGCGACGAACCCCGAGCTGATCCTGATGGATGAGCCGGTTACGGGAATGAATCCTCAGGAAAAGGATGCCATGATGAGCAAGATCAGGGAGATCCGGAACAGGGGAGTGACAATCTTGCTCGTGGAACACGACATGCGGCTCGTCATGAATATTTGCGATCGGCTCTTCGTGCTGAATTTTGGTTCGAAGATTGCTCAAGGGACCCCTTCTGAAATCCTTGCGAACAGTGAAGTGATCGCAGCTTATTTGGGACCAGAATATGCTCCTGTCAGTTAGAGACGTCAGAACCTTCTATGGAAAGCTCGAAGCCGTGAAAGGAGTCTCCCTGGACGTGAGCGAGGGGGAGATTGTCACGATCCTCGGCGCGAACGGAGCAGGAAAGACGACGGTGCTCAAGGCGATTTCCGGCATAAAGCCGGCGAGTTCGGGCGAAGTGTGGTTTTGCGGCGAGAGGATTGACAGCAGAGAGACAATGGATATCGTCCGCATGGGGATAAGCCACGTGCTCGAGGGGCAAAGGGTTTTTCGCGACATGAGCGTAGAGTCGAACCTGTCTCTCGGGGCTTATGTTCGCAACGATCGGGAAGGGGTGAGAGCCGACCTAAGAGAAGTCTATCGGCACTTTCCCGTACTGGAAAAAAGGAGAAAGCAAAAGGCGGGCAGCATGAGCGGGGGCGAGCAGCAGATGCTGGCCATCGGAAGAGCGCTCATGTCGAAACCGAAGCTCCTCTTGATGGACGAGCCGTCCATCGGCCTCAGTCCCATTATGGTCAATGAGATCACGGTGATTATCAGAGCCGTGAACGACCTGGGGATCAGTGTCCTTATCGTGGAACAAAATACCGCCATCGCCTTGCGGTTGGCTGACCGCGGCTATGTCATGGAGACAGGCAAAATAGTCCTCGGCGCGACGCGCGAGGAATTGTTGAACGACGAGAGGGTGAAAAAGGCATACCTTGGGGGGTGATGCGGGCACAGACGGACGAAGAAAACTGCGTTGTTGAGTGAACCGCCGGCAGAAACGGCGGGGCAGTTTAGAAAGTTACGTGGGAGAGGAAGTCAATTATACCGAAGGAGGCATCCATGAAAAAGCTGGGAACCTTGTTGGCGGTGGTGATCTTGCTGGCTCTATCCGGCGCCGTTTATGCGCAACCTGCCGGCAAGACGTTGGACATTGGAATTGCGACCCCTTTAACGGGACCGGCTGCGCATCTTGGAGAGCACATCAAAAATGCCGCGTTATTGGCCATCGATGATCAGAACGCCCGCGGAGGCGTCAAGATCGCGGGAGAAACGTATCGGCTCAATCCGATCATCGCCGATACCAAAATGGACGCTGCTGTTGGAAAAACCGTGGCTATGGAGATGGTTTACAAGAAAAAGGTCAAGATTGTGATAGGACCTTTCATCGACGATGCCCTGGGAGCACAGCCGGTGCTTGAATCCAACAAGGTCCTGAGTCTCTTTGTGGCCGTATGCACGAGGGACGAGTCCGGGCCGAATAAACCTTACACGTTCTTTTTCAGCGGGCCTATCTCCCAAATGTTCAACACGGGAGCGGCGTACATTCAGAAGTTCTATCCGAACGCGAAGACCGTGGTTTCCATGGTTCCCGATCTCGCCGACACGCCCCTCTTCCTGGGCGCATCCCAACAGATGTGCAAGTATCACGGCTTGAATTGGGTGGGAGTTGAGAAATTTCCTTTTGGCACACAGGACTTTTCGCCGATGATTACCCGCGCGCTGGCGAAGAAGCCGGACATCATCGAAACAAATTCCACGGGAGGCAATATGGGCGGTCTCTGCGCCCTCCTTATTAAACAGTTGCGGCAAGCAGGCTACAAAGGGATCATATGGGTTCCGGCGCTGCCGCCTCCCGGAACGATGGAAGAGATTGTGCCGGACAAAGACCGAACGCTCATAGTCAGCAATGACGTAGACTGGGAGGCCCCGATCGTCAACGAAGCGTATCGCGACATGTCCCGAAGGTATCTGAAGAGGTACAAGATGCCTCCCATCGACATCGTTGGCGAAGTGTATAACGTTTCGAAGGCCCTCTTCGAATGCCTGAACACCCAAAAGAACATGGACACCGAGAAATGGATGCAGGCCTATGCGAATTACCATTGGAGGGGCCTCTATGGAAAAGAAGCGTCCTGGATAGGGAAGCCGTTGTTCGGGATTGATCGCCAAGTGTTCAGGGCTCCCTGGGCGTCGGAGTGGGTCAACGGAAAACTCGAGACGAAATGGGAGGCTCCGATTCCCATGGAGTTGTTCGTTGAGAAAAAATAGGTTTTTTGGAACGCGTTGAGTCCTGGCGGCGGGGCGAGACCTCGCAAGGCTAATCAACGAAAGGAGCGACACGTGAGTCTTCAAGGAAAAGTGGCGGTAATTACCGGCGGTGAAGGCCCTCTGGGCAGAGCAGTAAGCAAAACATTTCTGGCTGAGGGAGCAAACGTCATCGTCGGATGGTATGCGCAAAAGGAATGGGAAGAGGCGAGGGAATTCATATCGGGCGATCGCGACCGGCTCGTCGACATGAACATTGATGCGACCAACGAAGAACAGGTCCAAAAGCTGATGCAAAAAGCGGTGGAGACCTTCGGTTCGATCGACATTCTGCTGCACATGGTGGGCATGATCCAGATGGGGCCGATGCTTTGGGACACCGAAGCCAAGACGTGGGAAAGGCTGATGGACACAAACCTGAAGAGCGCCTTTCTGTGTTCCAAACACGCAATCCGGGTAATGCTGGAAAAGAAAAGCGGACGCATTCTGTTCTTTCCGGCGAAGGTCGCGCAGGAACCGCAACCCGGTTTCGGGGCTTATGCGGTCTCCAAATCGGGGGTTATAACGCTCATCAATGCACTACGGGAAGAATTGAAAGATACCGACATCACGGTTAACGGCGTCATGCCCTTTATTATGGATACGTTCAGGACGCGACACCATCCGAATGCTCAGCCCGACAAGTGGGTTAAACCTTCGGACATCGCCGAGCTGCTCTGTATGGTGTGCTCTGATGCAAGCGGTGCACTGAGCGGCTCGATACTGAAAGTCTTCGGCAAGCTCTAGACAACCCGCTTCTGTTGCGCGAATGCAGCACGGACTGAGTTGGCGTCGGGGCGGACGAAGGCAAAAGAAACTCCAATTTGTCTTGTTGCATGGAGAACTGGAGGATGGCGATTAACGAACATCCTTCAGTTCTCCATGAGTTTGGTCCACTGTTGTTGTATTCCATGGCGGTGTCTCTTCGAGATGCTATCGAAATCGCCGTCGGGCAGATCCCGAAGCCGGGAGCCTGGCGCCTCCCGAGAATCTCTCGTGCTCGAAAGGAACATGTCGGAATCCCATGTGAAACACAGACGGACAGCAATTCTTGAGGGACTTGTCGACGCAATCGAGAACCCCATCTTGCTCGTGGACAGGTCGGGAAGCATCGTGGAAGGCAATGCGACAGCGAAGCGGATGTTCGCGAACCACTGGCCCGGTGTGACAGACAAGGCAGTCCGTAAGAGATGCTCCGGCAAACAGAGCTTTGTTGACCAGGCTATGATCGAGGAAACGTGGACGTCCGGCCGACAGGCGCGGTCGGAGATAGTCCGGCGGGGCCATTTCTTTGAAGTCAAGCTCCAGCCCATGTTCGACGACGAAGGGGCCGTGGAGGGGATTGTGTTGTATGCCCACGACATAACGGAGCGAAGAGACATGGAGGCTGCGCTCCGCCAAGCGGAAAAGAAATACCGTAAAATCTTCGAGGATGCGATGGAAGGCATTTTTCAAGCGACCCTCGACGGTCGGGTCATGAACGCGAACCGATCTTTTGCCGCGATGCATGGGTTCGATTCTCCCGAAGCGTTGATCAGCTCCGTGCTTGATATATCGAAACTTCACGCCGATGAGGAGATGCGACGGGAACTGGCGCGCACGCTTGACGAGAAAGGTCGCGTGGAGAATTTCGAAATACGCACCTTTCGCAGGGACGGGAGCGTGGGCTGGATATCCGCGAGTATCAGGGTCGTGAAGGATGAAGACGGCAAACCCCTCCATCACGAGGGAACGATGCAGGATATCACGACGAGGAAGGCCGCGGAAGAGGCGTTGCGGGAAAGTGAGGAACGATATAGGACTGCCGTTGAGGCTTCCAACGACGGCATCGCCGTCGTCAAGGAAGGCAAGCATGTCTTCGTGAATAGGCGGTTCGCTGAGATGTTCGGATATTCGAATCCCGAGGAGATCCTGGGTTTGCCTGTGACGTTTAACGTCCATTCGGACGATCGTGATAGGGTGATGAGGGTGGCTGAGAGAAGGCGTGGCGATCATGCCCCCGTATGCTTGGAATTTAGGGGTTTGACGCGCACAGGCGGCACGATTGATATAGAGGCGTCGGCGATCAATATGACCTACGAGGGAAAACTCGTCTCCTTTGTTTATCTGAGAGATATTACCCAGCGAAAAGCAGCCGAAGGCGCTTTGATCGAGTCACACAGGGAGTTGGAAAGGCTGAATCGGGCAAAGTCGAAGGCTGTGAATCACATTTCTCATGAATTGAAGACGCCCCTCGCTGTGGTTTCGGCGAATGCAAGGTTGCTGCGGCGGAGGCTGGAGCGGGCATCTGGTGAAACCGATGCAGCAAAGTTCCTCGATCCTCTTCAAAGAAATGTAAGGCGGCTTTGTGAAATCTCTGACGAGACGGACGAGATTCTAAGGGCTTCGAATGACATGGAACCGGGAGGCCTTGTGAGCGATCTGGACCGGGCAGCAGAGAGAATGGAGAACCTGGCGCCCGTGCCGGACGAAATGCGGGTTCACATGGAGGCAATCAGGGAGTGGGCAAGCGGCCGCATGTCGGGAAACCAGGGCACGACAGAGCTCATCGAAGCGCTTCCCTTCATCCGCTCTGTTGTCCGCAAAGTGAGGCGCCATGCGAAGAGAAGAGGGGCTTCGATCATTGTCGAGAAAGGTGAGAAGCTCTCTATCCGGGCGAACCCTTCCATTGCCGCGGAATGCCTGTTGACTCTCCTAAAAAATGCGGTGGAGAACACCCCGGACGGGGGACGCGTCAGCGTACGGGTGGAGGAACGGGCGGGAAAGACGTGGATTGACGTAGTCGACACGGGTGTTGGCATAGCGGAGGAGGACCGGCCATACATTTTTGACGGGTTTTTTCACGCGACGGAGACGGATCTCTATTCTTCAAGAAGACCCTATGATTTTGGGGCTGGGGGCAAAGGCCTCGAACTGCTCAAGGTGAGGGTCTATTCGAAACGCTTTGGTTTCGCCGTAGACATGGTGAGCGAACGATGCGCTTATGTCTCGGTTGACGGAAACCAGTGTCCGGGCAACGTCGCCTTCTGCGCCGGAGTAACAACGGCCGGGGGCTGCGGTCAATCGTGCGGCAGCACCTTTTCGCTCGGTTTTCCGCATCTCGTGGCGTGATGGCTGACCAGCCCCGGGAATTCCTGAGGCGAAAGCAGTTTCTTGAAGGGGATAATCCCGGCGTGGCGAGACAGTGTCGTCGGAGTCAAAGGGGGAACAGAAGCGACGCCTTGCCATCCGGTGTGGAGCACTGAATGGAGACGCGCCTGGGGACCGTAAGGAGGCCCGCATGCTGAACCAGGAGCGTATTGTCCGTACTGCCTGTCGCGGCTGTCACGGTGTCTGCCAGGTCTTTGTCCACGTGGACGAAACAGGAACGGTCAGGCGTGTAACCGGCGATCCCGACAGTGCCACGAGCCGGGGCTACCTATGCCCAAAAGGCGCGGCAGGACCGGAGGTTCTTTACCATCCCGACCGGCTTACTCGACCGCTCCGGAGAAAAGGACCACGCGGCGGCGGTCAGTGGGAGACGATAAGCTGGGAAGAGGCGCTGAGCGAGATTGCGGGCGTATTCGACACGGTCCGGCGTGAATCGGGGTCCGAGTACCTGGCTATGTGCCAGGGTACAGGGCGTCCTTACACAGAATTTACGGCCCGCTTTCTCAACGCCTTTGGTTCCCCGAACTTTGCCGGCCCTGGCCACAATTGCTTTCTGCCGCGCGTCATTTCTTCGACCCTCACCGTCGGCTGGCTTCCCGTTCCGGATATTTACGGGCGCGGGGGTCGGATGCCGGCCTGCATCCTGGTGTTTGGCAATAACGCTGCTTCTTCCGGGGCTGCGGATGGCCTGTGTGGAGGTATGATAAAGAGAGCAATGAAAGTGGCCCACGAGGTGATTGTCGTCGATCCCCGCCGTACCGCCGTTGCGGCGTCCGCGAGCCGTTTCCTCCAGCTCCGGCCTGGCTCGGAGTGCGCCCTCGTCCTGGCCATGCTCCACGTGATTATCGGCGAAAACCTTTGTTGTCATGACTTCGTCGACCGTTACTGCAGCGGTTTTGAAGAGCTTGCCGCGCACGTTAAGCCTTTTACGCCTGAATGGGCCGAGCCGCTAACGCGTGTTCCGGCGCACGACGTCGCCGACGCTGCAAGAGCTTTCTGCCGGTCCATACCTTCCTGCGTTCTCTGGGGCAACGGCATCGACATGAGCGTGAATGCATTCC
Organism: uncultured delta proteobacterium; assembly: GCA_963816715.1. Lineage (GTDB taxonomy): Bacteria > Desulfobacterota > Syntrophorhabdia > Syntrophorhabdales > WCHB1-27 > BOG-1155. The sequence continues at coordinate 52,550 of CAWFMJ010000026.1, read as the reverse complement.
AGACCGGTCGAGCGCTGCTTATCCTGATGGCGGTTACCGGAAATCTCGACGTGCCAGGGGGCATGGTCAGGTGGTTGCCGCCTGAAGGCGTGCGCGTCAAGTCGCCCCTGCTGGACCCGCACGTTGCGGGGGTACAGTTCCTTTCGGCAGAACAACGAGCGAAAGTGATTGGCGCAGGTCGTTTTCCCTTTACGCCCGAATGTCACCAACCCACATTCTGGGAAGCCTGCGTCTCAGGCAAACCCTATCGTCCAAGAGCAATCTGGCTGGTTGGCACGAACCCTTTGGCGACCGCCACGCGGGGCGACGTGGTGGAGCAGGCGCTGCGCGACCATGTGGAATTCATCGTTGTTTCGGACTTATTCTTGACGCCTACGGCGGAACTGGCAGACATCGTGCTTCCGGCGGCCCATTGGCTCGAGCAGGAGGACGTCGTCTCGCTGCATAAAATATGGTGTGTGCTTGCTCGCAAGAAGCTTGCACAGATCGGGGAGACGCGGGACGACCGAGACGTTATTCTCGACCTTGCCCATCGCCTGGGCCTCCATGAAGCTTTTCCCTGGCCCGACCGACGTGCTTATCTGGACTGGTTGTTGGAGCCTTCGGGGCTTACCTTTGAGGAATTTGCGGAAAAAGGAACCATCATCGGCGACATGCGGTACCGGAAATATGAAGTGGAGGGATTCCCGACCCCGAGCGGTCGGGTGGAGCTCGTCAGTTCGATCATGGCCCAACAGGGGCGACCAAGCCTGCCTATTTTCGTCGAGCCGCCTCTTTCTCCGCTGTCCACGCCGGATCTCGCCAAGGAATACCCTTTCATTTTCATGGCGGGTTGCAAGATTATGCCTTTCTTCCATAGCGAAGGAAGAAATATCTCCTCGCTGCGTCGGCTCCGCGCAAACCCCCTGGTAGACATTCACCCGAATATCGCGTCTGCGTTTGGCCTGTTTCCGGGAGACCCGGTTTTTGTGGCGACGCCTTACGGACGGGCGAGGTTTTTTGTCAACCTTGACGACGGTCTTGCCCCCGATGTCGTCCACGCCGAGCATGCCTGGTGGTTTCCTGAGCGTAAAGGGCCGGATCATGGGTGGAAAGAGAGCTGCGTGAACTTGCTTTTTGGCCATGAACACTTCGATCCGGACTCGGGGGCCGAAGCGCTCAAGTGCAGTCTCTGTCGTTTGGAAAAGGTGTGGTGAAGGAACGGCCGCGGGCGCCGAGGCAGTCGGGCAGAGCAAAGCTTCAGGGGATTTTGTATTGAAAGACGAGGCGCCAACGGAAGAAAGAGCGACAGCAGGGGAGGTAAAGACAAACATGCCCTTTGATAAAGAACTGAACGAACTCCAGAGGAGAAAATTAAAGGCTCTCGAGATGGGCGGACATCGGAAGATAGAGCGGCAGCACGCGGCGGGGAAGCTCACGGCGCGGGAGAGGATCGCGGGGCTCCTCGACGCCGGGTCCTTCGCGGAGGTAGGGATGCTTAATCACTCGGACATGCCGGGGATGGAGGAAAAGACCCCCGCGGACAGCACGGTGGGGGGGTATGGGACGATCGATGGGCGGTGGGTGATTCTCTATGCCGACGACTTCACCGTCCTTGCCGCCAGCACGAGCCGCGTTGCAATACGCAAGGAGATGGAACTGAAGGCGGAATCGGCCCAGCGCGGCTTTCCCCTGATCTATCTTGCCGAGACGGGGGGAGCGCGGATGCCGGACATCATGGGTTCGAGAGGTCTCGCTTCCTTCGGAGGCGGCGGGTTCGACACCATGCTCCGTCATCTTGCGCGCGTGCGCCGGACTCCCATGATAACGGCCGTCCTGGGCGAATGTTACGGCAATGCCATGTGGCACGCCTGCCTGTCGGATTTGGTTGTGCAAGTCAAAGGAACCGCCATGGCGGTTTCGGGCCCCCGGGTCCTGGAATTGGCGCTGGGAGAACGGGTCGCCGACAATGATCTGGGCGGATGGAAGGTTCATTCGGAGATAACCGGAATGACCGATCTGGTAGCCGAAAACGAGGAAGAATGCTTTCGCTGCATCAGACGATTTCTCAGCTACATGCCCTCCGACCAAGGGAACTTGCCTCCCGACGCCACCGTGCCCGAGGGCTCGGGCGCCGAAATGGGCAACATCCTGGCGCTTCTTCCCGAAAAGCGCAATCGGGCGTATGACATGAACAGCATCCTGCGCTGCATCCTGGATAGAGACTCGCTTTTCCCGTTGAAGCCGACCTTTGGCAAGACCGTCATAACCGCCCTCGCCAGGGTCGACGGGAAAGTGGTCGGGATCGCGGCCAATCAACCCATGGTCGGGGCCGGCGCGATGGACGCCGACGGAATCGACAAGGTCATCAGTTTCCTCTGTCTCTGCGATTCCTTCAATATCCCGCTGCTCTTCTTTCAGGACATTCCCGGGTTTCTCGTCGGCAAAGAGGCGGAACGCAAGCGCGTCGGCGCCAAGGTTATCAACTTCATCAACGCTTTGGCGCTCGTATCGGTACCGAAGATCTCCATCATCGTGAGAAAGGCATACGGCATGGCTTTCTGGAACATGGTCGGATCGGGCTGTGCCGCCGATTTCCTCGTTGCCTGGCCCACGGCGGAAATGAGCTTTGTAGCCCCCGAGATCGCCGCAAACGTGGTCTACGGCGGGAAGTCGTCGGACACGAAAGAAAGCGACTGGGATGACAGGGTTCAGAAGATGGTGGAGGACTCGTCTCCTTATGGCGCTGCTGGCTTGCACCACATTCACGATGTGATCGATCCGCGGGAAAGCAGAGACTATATCAGCAAGGCACTGAGGATTTGTCGCGAATCACGCACGAAAGGGATGAGCGAGCACAAACTTGCGAACTGGCCGACAAAGTTCTGAAGCAGCTCTTTTGGTTGTTCGCCGGAGCGCGTTGACGAGAAGTGGCGCGAGATATCTGCAACGGACAACCACGAGGAAAAGTGACGCAGGATGGTATTTTGCCGTGCACTTACAGAAGAATCAAAAAAGTGAAAAATATCTTGACACTCTTCCGGGGTTATGGTTATATTTGATCGACCGGTAGATCAAATCAACTTGTGCGGTTTGGTTGCGCCGCTGTCCTTTGTGTGGCTTTAGTCGTCACTTGAATGTGTTGCATCGTCGCTTCCCGGACAGGGCGATAGCCCGGGTCCTGGAAAAAAACAATCGAAGGAGGTCGCAGATGGTACCTTTAGGAACGCCCGACAAATGGGACTACGAAGCGGACGTCGTCATTGTTGGCGCCGGAACGGCTGGGCTGCCCGCCGCCTGGGCTGTGGAAAACGCCGGGTTTAAGGCCGTGGTGCTGGAGATACTGCCGATGTTGAATCCCAGCTTGTCGGTTATCAACGTAGGACCCGCTTTCGCCGGCACTGACGCACAGAAGGAACAAGGCATAGAAGACTCGCCACAGGCGTTTTACAGCGACGGCGTCGAGTTGGCCAAGGGCGATCCCGAAATATGGAAGGCCTTCACCGACAGGGAACTCGATGCTTATTACTGGTGCCAGAAGATCGGGATGGGATTGGGAAAGGACCTGTTTGCGGCGCCCGGTCACCGGATTAAAAGGGTTATCTGGAAGAAAGGCACCGAGATGACGCGCGCGCTTGAAAAGGCCGCTAAGGAAAAGGGCGCCGAGATTAAGGTCTCTCATAGGGCCACAAGGCTGATTGTCGACCCTTCCACCCGAAGGGTTCTCGGACTAAGAGTCAAAGTGAAAGATCAAGAGCAGAATTTCAGGGCAAAGAAAGCCGTTATTCTGGCATCGGGAGGTTTTGGCCGGAGTCCTCAACTTGTCGAAGAGTACGGACCGTACTTTAGCAACTGGTTGCCCACATGCTGTCATGGCCATCTCGGAGACGGGCTTGTCATGGCATTGGAGCAGGGAGCGGGTACGCACCATATTGGCCGCGCGGTTTCCGGGTCTTTTGCCGTTGACATTGAGTCAAAGTCCGGGATCATGGACTTCGTGGGATACGCCGGCGGCATCTTCGTCAACCTCGAGGGCAAAAGGTTTGCGGATGAGGGTGGACGGCTGAAGTTCTACGGCCTCGTCACCGAAGAGGGTATGAAACAGACGGACCACGTGTGGTTCGCAATTGTTGACGACAATATCTGGAAGAACACTTTCAGACCGCAGATGATGCACAAGGCGAAACCCGTCGTAGCAAACTCGCTGAAGGAGTTGGCCGACAAAATGGGAATCGATGCAGCCGGTCTCGACGCTACGATCGTAAAATACAACAAGGATATAGACGACGTCGGGTACGACACGGTAATGGACAGAAGAACGAAGGAAGGGTGCGACGGCAAACCCATTAAGATCGTTAAGCCTCCGTTCTATGCATACAAATGCACCGGCGCAACCTCTTCTTTCAAGGGCGGTCTCAAGGTCAACGGGAAGACCCAGGTTGTCAATCAGTACGGTGAGGTGATTCCCGGTCTCTATGCAGCTGGTGAAGTGACCGGCGGGCTGTGGGGATATGAGGGGACGTATCTGCCGGGAACGATGGTGTCGGCCAGCCTGACCTTTGGCCTGATTGCCGGTGAAAACGCTGTCAAAGAATAACTCGACCAAATCGCAGTGAGGGGCACTCGCATGGAAGATTTCAAAAGACTTATGCCGGAGATTGCGGAAATAAAGCAGCCGATCGGCGACGGCGCGACTGTTTGCTGGGAGGCGTATGACGCGTCGGGCAAACTTTTAGGGTACGCGTTTGTCGCGGACGTCCCTGAATCGGTGGCAGATATCCCGGGCGCTGATGAGATGGACCGTTACCAGATCTTCGGTATTGTCGATCCGGGGGAATTTAGGATTCTCCGTGTGGAAATCAGGATACACCCCGAAATGACCGAGGAACCGTGGACCCTGGAAGTGACCGAACCCGAGTTCGAAGAGAAGTTCCTCGGCTTGTCCGTGGAGGAAATAAACCTGGCGCCTGACGGGAAGATCGACGCCGTGTCTGAAGCCACCCTGTCTTCGACCTGGATTGCTGACGGCGTAAGGGAGAAAGTGCGGGAAATCATCAAAGCGGCAAAGAAAGGAACTTGAGGCGATTGGCCCATCACGAAAAGAAGTACGTCGTCAAAGGCGCGCGAAACAGGCTGGGTACCATTGTTTTCATTGAGGTTATCCATCCTGATGCAGACGAGGCATCCCACGCGCTGTTCGCCGCCTTTGACGAAATAGACAGAATCGAAGGCCTGATGAGCGTCAGGAAAGCAACAAGCGAAGTCGGCATAATGAACAACAACGGTTTTTGCGAAAACGTGAGCAACGATACGACGTATGTCATTGAAAAAGCACATCGTTACTCTGATTTGAGCGACGGAGCCTTCGACATTACCGTTCTGCCGATTCTGCGGTTGTGGGAAGACAATGTCCGCGGAGGCCGAGTTCCGGCAAAAGCGGAAATAGCCGAAAGGTTGGACCTAGTCGATTACCGGAATGTCGTTCTTGCGGGGAAGAAAGTGGGTTTTCGAAAGGCTGGCATGGGAATTACGCTGGCAGGAGTCGCGAAGGGATATGCTGCTGATCGTGCCGGGACGATGTTGAGGCAATGCAATATTGAGCACGGACTGGTGAATGCGGGGGGAGATATTGTGGCTGTCGGGGGCAAAACCGACACTCTGCCCTGGAAAATCGGGATTCGCAATCCAAAGAACAGGAGCCGACTTGCGGCGACGGTGGATCTCCGTGACCAAGCTGTAGCGACGAGCGGCAACTATTCGCGCCCATTCAATGATATTTTTGACCCGAGAAAGGGCACGCCCGCCCAGGGAGTGGCGAGTTCGACAGTGGTTGCGGACCATGCAATTGACGCTGACGCCTTGGCAAGTTCCGTATTCGTACTGGGGTCAAAAAAGGGGAGAGAGCTAACCGAGGGGCTGGAGCGCGTGAAGTGCTTCGTTGTCGGGAGCGACGGATACGTTCTCCAATGGCCGCGGGTGGAGCAAACATGAACCAACAAGAAGAAAACTTGCCGATGGGACCTTATCGGGTCTTAGACCTGACTGACGAAAAAGGTTATTTTTGTGGAAAAATCCTTGCTGATCTGGGCGCGGACGTCATCAAGATCGAGCCGCCCGGAGGCGACCCGGGGAGGAACATCGGTCCCTTCCATCATGATTCGACCGACAAGAACAAGAGCCTCTTCTTCTTTTCCTGGAACACGTCCAAGAAAAGCATTACGCTCAACATCGAAACGCCCGAGGGGCAAAAGATATTTCGAAAGCTAGCTAAAGCGGCCGATTTCGTCATAGAGTCCTTCAGCCCGGGGCATATGGAGAAGCTTGGTTTGGGTTATTCGGCGCTAAAAGGGATAAACCCACGGATCATTGTGGTTTCGATTACGCCCTTTGGGCAGACCGGTCCGCGGAAGGACTGGAAGGCGCCAGACATCGTTGCGGTCGGCATGGGAGGGCTGTCCCTCATCACGGGGAATCCTGACCGGCCCCCGGCGAGGGTCAGTATAGACCAAGCCCACGTGATTGCGGGGAGCCAGGCAGCCATGGGGGCTATGATTGCCCACTACTATCGACAGGCATCCGGCGCCGGGCAGCACGTGGATGTCTCGATCCAACAATGCGTTGTCCCTTCGGCGTTGTCTGAACCGCAGGTGTGGGATCTACAGAAGGTAGTGCGGCGTCGGGAGGGGGCTTTCCTTCCGAGATCGGGCAAACGCGTGCGCCACCTCTGGCCGTGCAAGGACGGCTACGTCGGCTGGAGAATCTTCGGCGGCGGGCTCGGGTTTAAAACGCGGGCTCTTGTGGATTGGATGGAAAGCGAAGGGGCGGCCGAGGACTTGCCGCTGGTCGAATGGGAGAAGATGGATTATCCGACCGTATCTCTCGAAGAGTTCAATCACTGGCAAGACGTTTTCGTCAGCTTCTTCAAGAGCCGTACAAAAGCGGAGCTCTGCAGCGAAGCCCTGAAGAGAGGGATCGTTCTCTTTCCGGCGAGCACGCCAAAAGATCTGCTGGAAGATCCACAGCTCAAAGCCAGGGATTTCTGGGAGATGATAGACCATCCGGAACTGCAGGAGGAAATTTGCTATCCCGGGGCTTTCTACAAGTCTACGGAAATTTCGTGGAAGAGGTGCCGCGCGCCCCTGATCGGTGAACATAATCACGACGTCTACGAAAAAGAGCTCGGTTATTCTGCAAAGAACGTCGAAGCGTTGAAACGCGACGGCGTCGTTTGAGGGTGAGGCTGTCATGACGCAACAAGCGCTGGAAGGAATAAGAGTCGTTGATTTCTCCTGGTACATTGCGGGCCCGTCTATCGCGATGTGGCTTGCTCACCACGGAGCGCAGGTGATTCGCATAGAATCGCTCACGAGGCCTGATGAGCTCAGGACAATCGAACCATTCAAAGACGGGATCCCCGGCATCAACAGGAGCGGTTGCTACGCGGACTATAACAGCAACAAATACGGCATGTCGCTCAATTTGAAACACCCCAGGGGCGTAGAGGTCGCCAGGCGACTGGTCGCGTGGGCGGACGTTGCGGTTGAGAACTTTACTCCGGGAACCATGCAAAAAAGATGGGGGCTGGGGTACGAGGGCATGAAAAAGATCAAGCCCGACATCATCTTGTTGAGCACAAGCGGCATGGGGCAAACCGGGCCAGAGGCGCAACAACCGGGTTTTGGGTTGGAACTGGCAAGCCGGGGAGGTTTTACCCATTTTGTGGGGTGGCCTGATCAGGATGCAGTGGGAGTCGGCTACCCCTATACGGATACCGTCAGTCCTCCCTTTGGGGCGATTGCGATCCTGGCCGCGCTGGAGTACCGCCGAAGAACGGGCAAGGGCCAGTACATAGATCTCTCGCAGCACGAAATAGCGGTGCAGCATCTCACTCCGGCCGTTTTGGACTACGTTGTCAATGGCCGGGAAGGCGGCCGGATAGGAAACCGGCGTCCCTTTGCTGCTCCCCACGGAGCCTACCGTTGTCAGGGAGAGGATCGCTGGTGCGCCATCGCAGTTTTCAGCGACGATGAGTGGCGCGCGTTTTGTCGCGTTGTTGGCGACCCGCAGTGGACGTGCGATCTCAGGTTCACAACTCTGGAAGCCAGAAAGGCGAATGAGGATGAGCTTGACGCATTCGTAGAAGGTTGGACGGCGACGTTGCACGCCGAGGAAGTCATGGAGCGGATGCAGGCCGCGGGGGTTGGAGCGGGCGTGGTGCAGAGCGGAAAAGATTTGATAGAAGACCCCCAGCTGAAGCATCGCGGCCATTTCTGGTATCTGGACCACCCGGAAATGGGAGTGTGCGCGTACGACGGACCTCCTTTCAAACTCTCCGATACGCCGGCGGAGCTTCGCATGCCCGCCCCTTGCCTGGGTGAACACACGGAATATGTCTGTACCCAGATATTGGGTATGGCGGACGAAGAGTTCATCGATTTGTTGAGCGAGGGGATTTTTGAGTAGTCATTGCTGCTCCGGCTGCGGAGCTTAGGAGAAGGAGGTCTCTTATGGCTGTGCTTTTGTATGAGAAAAAGGGGCATATCGCGTATCTGACACTGAATCGGCCCGAGAAAATGAACTCCATTAATTCTGAGCTTATGAATGAACTCGCGGAGGCTTGGGTGGATTTCAGAGACGACGACGATTTGTGGGTTGCGGTTTTGACGGGCGCGGGAAAGCTGTTCTGTGCGGGCGCCGATTTCCAGAGCCTCGGCGAGCCGGGGATTCAAGTTGGTTTCAACGTTCTCAGGGAAGATCCGAACAACTACCAGGTGTACAAACCCATCATTTGCGCAATCAACGGTCACGTCATCGGGCGTGCGATCTCGCTGGTTCTGGCCTGCGACATCCGCATCGCCGCCGACAACGTCGAATTCAGCGTGCCGGAGGCAAAGTTTGGGGTTATTCCAGGCGGCATGGACGTTCTGGAGCATTTCATGCCTCCCGCCGTCGCCCGGGAGATGCTGTTCTTCGGGGACAAGATGAACGCTCAGAGAGCGTATGAGGTGGGCCTCGTGAACAGAGTCGTTCCACGCGATCGGCTTGCGGAGGAGGCGGCGGCCCTGGCGGAAAGACTTGCCGGGAATTCGCCCTTGGCCCTTAAGGGGATCAAAGAAATGTTCATGAGGAGCAAAGATCTCGACTACCGAACGGCGGCCGCCATTTACGAAACTACAAACAGCCGCGTGGTAAACAGCAAAGACTACGCGGAAGGGATGAAAGCGCTCAGTGAAAAGCGAAAGCCGGAATGGCAAGGAAAGTAGGAGCGCACTAACACATTAAAGGAGAATGATATGGCTGAACTAGTTCCCTTCAAAGAAGGTTGTTTGACGACGCCTCTGTCCCCGGCCGATCAGGTGCGGCTGAAGGGGGTCAAATGCCGGGCTTGCGGCAGTCTGACGGTCGGGCACGCACAGCACTGCATCAATTGCACGAGCACCGATGTGGAACCCCACGTTTTTAGCAAGAAAGGCAAGATCTACTCGTACACGGTCGTTCGTCATTGCCCTCCCGCTCCTTATCCACAGGAGAATTTTAAGCCCTTTCCCGTGGCGTGGGTAGAACTGGAAGACGGCCTTCTCATTATATCTGAGATCACCGGGTGCGGAGTGGATGAGCTGCGCCTGGGCAGCCCGGTCGAACTCGGCGTGGATAAGGGTTGGGCAGACGAGAAGGGCAACGACGTAATGATGTACAAGTTCAAATTGGTCAAGTAGACGAAGGAGGAGGATACCATGGGAACCGAAGCGATCATCACCGGCGTCGGAATACATAAGTTTGGACGAATTGCCGACAAGACCGTAGAAGAACTGGGAAAGTACGCGGTAGATATGGCATTGGCTGACGCCGGCATCGAATTCAAAGATGTGCAGGCGATGTTCCTGTCGAATAGCGGAACGATTTATCCGGGAATCGGACCAAAGACTGCCTTCATGTTCGGGAGGACGACCATCCCCATCGTCAATGTCGAAGCCGCCTGTTCCGGAGGAGGCGCCTGTCTCAGGATGGCCCAGATGGCGATCGGGCAGGGGGAATACGACATTGTTCTCGCGGTGGGCGTCGAGAAGCAGCCGCGGGGCTTCCTGGCCCCGGCTGTCTCCGGCTACGAACAGTGGCAGGCCATGGCGGGCCTCGATGAGAACCCCATGTACTGGGGCATGGATGCACGTCTTCATATGGAGAAGTACGGGACAACCATCGAACAAATCGGCCAGGTATCGGTAAAGAACCACAGGATGGGGGTGTTGAACCCGAACGCCATGTACCAGAAGGCAATGAGCCTGGATGAAATCCTCAACTCGCGGATTGTCTGCGACCCGCTAACCCTCCTCATGTTCTGCGCCCCTAACGACGGCGCCGCGGCCGTGGTGCTGATGAGCCCAAAAGTGGCCAAAAAATACACGACAAAGCCGATCTATCTTGCTTCCTGTGCACACCGGATCAATCCCTATCCCGAGATGGCGGTGGGCACCTGGTTTGGTTATCCGACAGGAAAGAAGCCGGTTACTACCATCGCAGCAGAAGAGGCGTACCAAAAGGCGGGAATCGGACCGGAAGACCTGTCGCTCGTCGAGCTGCAGGACACCGACGCATCGGGCGAGATTTTCTTTTCGGAAGAACTTCTCCTGTTTAAGCCCGGAGAAGGAGGCCCGGCAGTGACCGAGGGAATAACCGATATGGGGGGCAGGCTGCCAATCAATCCCGACGGCGGAATCATCTCGAAGGGAGAGCCGGTTGGCGCTTCCGCCCTCGGCCAGATCTACGAAGTCGTATTGCAGCTTAGAGACGACGCGGGGCCGAGACAGGTTGCCGGCGCCAAGGTAGGACTCGCTCACGTGAGAGGCGCCCTCGGGCACTCCTGTGTGACAATTCTCAAGAAATAGCCTTGTTGTCGTGGGGCGAACGAAGGTCGTCAAAAGAATAACTTTACCCAGGAGAAGTCGATGTCCTATACCACGTTGTTGATAGAGAAGAAGGAACAGGTCGGGACGATCACCTTCAACCGTCCGGAAATGCTCAACGCCTTCAGTCAGTTGGGTTTTCGAGAATTCATTCAGGCGCTCAAAGAAATGGACGGCGACAGGGAGATAAGAGTCGTCGTCGTTACGGGGGCCGGTCGCGCCTTCTCTGCGGGATTAGACGTCGATGAGGCCCGCCAGGGACCGCCTGAAACGGGCCTTCAGGTCACTCCGTTGCAGGACACCGTGGCGTGGATACCGCATATCATGAGGAACATGGGGAAGCCGGTTATCGCCGCAATCAACGGCTCCGCCGTTGGCGCTGGTTTTACGATCGCTCTTGCCTGCGATATCCGGATTGCGTCTGAAGACGCGAAGCTCGGGGCCAGTTTTACGCGAGTGGGCTTGATCCCTGAACTGGGATCGAGCTACACGCTGCCGAGACTCATCGGCATCGGGAAGGCGTGCGAGCTGATCTTTGCCGGGAAGACGATCGATGCAAACGAGGCAAAGGCAATCGGACTGGTGAATGACGTGGTTCCAAGAGATGGGCTGGCAGCCGCTGCCGCAAAGATGGCGACGGAGATTCTGAAGTCGGCGCCTATGGCGGTTCAGCTTGCGAAGAAGGCTCTTTATCAGGGATTGGATACCGATCTCGTAACGCAGCTTCATTTTGAGCAACTTGCCCAAAGCAGCTGCTTCAAATCGGAAGATTTCAAAGAAGCAACCAAGGCTTTTGCGGAGAAAAGAAAACCGGACTTCAAGGGAAAATGAAGGATCGATTCTTTTCCAATGCGAGGCAAGCGACGAGAAACTCCGCCTGTCTTCTTTGACGGGTTCGTTGAGAAGGAGGTAGGGGCGCGCGCAAACCCTGGATGCGCGGGCCCTTGCGGGCGGCTGTTTTCTTTGCGGCTGCGTAGCAGATTTCGCGCGAAGGGCGGCTATGGTTCAATTTAGGCCGCCGAAGATCAGGCACAAGTCCGGCTGTCATAAAGGTTAGAGACGGTGAAGGATGTCTTGGGGAGTAGAAAATGGCAAATCAAGTGGGAAAGCGATATGTCTGCAAGAAATGCGGCGCTGAGTTCCTTGTGACTCGGGGCGGCGACGGCACGCTGCAACATTGCGGGGAGCCAGCGGAACAGAAGAAGTAGCGGCCTGTTACAGAAGGATTAGTTCGAGGTGCAATGTCATGAGTCAGCTTGGCAAGAGATATCGTTGTCTTGTATGCGGAACTGAGGTGCTTTGTACGAAGGCAGGCGAGAGCGAACCCATATGCTGCGGCAAAGAGATGGAAGTCCAAAAGCCAAAACCGGTGCCTTCCTCTGATTGACGGTAAGGCGCGTCCCATCGCAGCGCGGCGGGATGGCGCCATGGAGAAGGGTGGCCAAACGAGGTTCGCAGGCGGCAGCGGTGTTTGCCGGGGCTGCAGCGGAAACTGGGGGGTGTTTACGGTGATGAAGGTCGACGGCACACGTAAAGGAAGCAAGCGGCCATGAACTCATTACACAGGTTTTTCTATCCCGAGTCAATTGCTGTCGTCGGGGCGTCCGAAGCGTTGAGCTCCTTTGGCGCCCGCTACGTCCAAGCACTCCTCGACGTCGGTTACAACGGGAACATTTACGCCGTCAATCATAGTGGAAACGAGGTGCTCGGCCGGAAGATATACCGGTCGATACTTGACGTTCCGGAAAAAATAGGTCTCGTGTGCGTCTGCGTATCGGCGCGCTTCGTTCCGGGCATCCTGGACGAATGCACAAAGAAAGGAGTGAAGGCGGCGATCGTGCTGAGCGCTGGATTTCGCGAGTCAGGAGAAGAGGGTCGCCGTCTCGAAGAAGAGGTAGCGGAAATAGCGAGGCGGGGCATCCGCATCATGGGGCCAAATTGTTTCGGAACGTACTGTCCCGCCGGAAAGATCACGGTTATTCCCGGCGGAGGCTTCCCAAAAGTGGCCGGAGGCATGGCGCTTGTTGCGCAGAGCGGTCAGATGTCGGAATTGGTCACCGGGCGTTCTTTCGGAAAAGGCATAAGGTACTCCAAAGTGGCAAGTTACGGAAACGCCTGCGACATCAACGAAGCGGATCTCCTTGATTACTTGATGGGGGACAGCGAGAGCAAGATTATCACCTCCTATCTGGAGGGCGTCAGGGACGGCAAGAGGTTCTTTGAGATAGCCCGTGCGAACGCCGGAAAGAAGCCGCTCGTCATCTGGAAAGTCGGCTTGAGCAGGACAGGCGCTGCAGCGGCTGCCTCGCATACCGGTTCGCTGGCCGGGGCGAGCGCAGTTTGGGACGCTTTCTTCCGGCAAACGAGCGCCATCAGGATTCGCGGCATCGAGGAATTGCTCGATGCGATGGTCGGTTTTTCCTGTCTCCCGGACGGCTGCGGCCGGGGCGTGGCGCTGGTGAGCGGGGGTGGGGCAGGCACCGTGATAGGTGCGGACGCATGCGAAGCAACGGGTATGGAGATGCGCGGCGTCGGCGCCGAAACGGCGAAGCGGCTTCGCGAGATCCTTCCTCCCGTCGGTACGTCTGCCAAGAACCCGATCGATCTGGGAACTCCCCACCCGCCCCTGGGCCTGCTCCGATCAGTTCTGGAGATACTGGCCGACGACGACGCGATAGACGTGTTGGTCGTTAGGCGGGTATTTTTTTCAATAAAGACGAGCATGATACTAGCCGGCGCTGCATCGGCATCGTACGAGGAGCAGGAGGAACTGCTGCGGATACCTGTCGACATAAAGGAAAGATTCGGCAAACCCGTGGCGATCGTCCTACCCGAGGAGCTGACGGGCCTGGAGAACCTGAACCTTGAAGAGGAGCGGCGAAAGACGCGCGACTACTTCTTTGCTCGTGGCGTCCCGGTCTATGCGTCGGAAGAACAGGCCTTTGTCGCTCTGTCGCACCTCGCAGCATTTAGAGAGGCGCGTCTCGAGGGCCCGCGCACAGCCGAACGGAACTCGATTGAAGTCTCCTCGAGTGGAAGGACCGTGTTTGAGGAGATTGTCAAGCAATCAGCGACGACCGTGCTCGACGAGCTGCGGTCCAAGAAGGTTTTGAAAGAATATGGCGTCAACGCAACAGAGCCCATTCTGACGCAATCGAAGCAAGCAGCTGAAGCGGCTGCGGAAGAGATGGGCTATCCGGTGGTCATGAAGATCATTTCTCCCCAGATCACCCACAAGAGCGACATCGGCGGCGTGCGGGTCGGGCTGGCCAATCGGGAAGACGTCTCGCAAGCGTACGATGAAATCGCTAAAGCCGCCGAGGAAAAGGCGCCTTTAGCGTTCGTTGAAGGCATATCCGTCCAGAAGATGGCGCCGCCCGGTCTCGAGCTCGTGGTGGGCATGAGCAAGGATCCTCAGTTTGGGGCCGTCCTGATGTTCGGTCTCGGCGGAACGCTCGTCGAGGTTCTCAAGGACGTCGCATTCAGGATCGTGCCGCTTTCCCGAAGGGATGCGAAGGAGATGATCAGACAGATAAAGGGGTTTCGTCTCCTGGAAGGGTACAGGGGTCAACCTGCCGTCGACCTCTCCTATATCGAGGAATTATTGCTCGGAGTATCGGTGATGATCGCAGATAATCCGGAAATAAAGGAAATGGACATCAACCCGCTTATCGCTTATCCGAACGGCGCCGTCGCTGTGGATGCGAGGATTATCCTGGAAGACGGGGCGATCGCAGGGACTCCGCAATAACTCCGGGAGGGGCGGGTTTCTTCGACAGGAAGAACACAGCGGCCATTTTTCCCGCTACCATTAGCCTAGGCAAGAGATTGCTAAGCGCTGGAGCCGGGCTAGTGGGGCCAAAATCAGGAGCGGGAAGAGGTGACGAGAGGGAAGGTTTGTCTGATTTCTGATGGGCACTTTCTTTATCTCATAAGCGTCGGAGAGTCGCGCGAACCGTCGATAGGCAGCGCCAAGCAAGCGGCCGAAGAGGAGTGCCGGAAGGCGCCAGCACTCATCGATAAGATGGTCAACAAGTCTCTATCATTCTCTGGCGCCGTTCGCTCTTTTGCCGACGTCGAGAACGAGTAAGACTCGGAGCAATCTAAGCCCCGGGGGATAGCAAGCGCTGGCAAGACACTGAAACCTTGTTGGCGCGATCATACTGAAGCGAGGGCATTTCGATGGCAACAGGCAGGGTGAAGTGGTTTAGCGACGCAAAGGGGTACGGATTTCTCAAAGAGGATAATGGCGGGGAGGTCTTCGTTCACTTCTCCGTTATCGTGGGCGATGGTTTCAAGTCCCTTTCTGAAGGACAGAAGGTGGAGTTCGAGGTGGTCGAGGGCAAGAAAGGATTGACTGCAGCAAACGTCAGGAAGATCTGACCTCCGCAGGAACTGCACGGGGACGCGCAAGGGCTCGCCGGGTCGTTCGGGACGGTTTTTTGAGCTAAAGTTCAAGCTCGTTGCGACCGTCGAAGACACTTGATCGTCGCCCCAGACGAGAGAACCTAGTTGAAAAGAGAATAATTCTCTGCTTCGCGGAGAGACAGCCGGCGCCTTGTGCTGGTGTCGTGCCCGCAAAGGAGGATCAATGGAAGGACAGGAGTCGCACAAAAGGCCCTTCGGGCGCTACAAGGCGCTTTTTGAACCGAAGAGCATGGCCGTCATCGGCGTTTCGACGCGCAACGACCGCCACCCGGCCAACGTCATCTTCAACAAGAACAGGCTCCAGCATCGTCTCGAGGTCTACGCGGTCAACCCTTCAGGGGGAAGGCTTCAGGGCGAGCCGGTCTACCGGAATGTGCGGGATCTGCCGGAGCAAGTGGACCTGGCGGTGATCGTCGTACGCGCCGAACAGGCGCGTGAAGTCCTAAGAGATTGCATCGAAACCGGCGTTGGCGCGGGCGTCGTCATTTCCGGCGGGTTTGCGGAGGTCGGCAGGAACGATCTCCAGGAAGAGATCGTCGCCATGGCGAAGGAAGCCGACTTCCCCTTCCTCGGACCCAACTGCATCGGCATGTTCTCGCCACCCTACGTCGACACCAACTTCATGGCCAGCGAGCGCATCGTCAGGCCGAAACCGGGGAACATTGCCGTGGTGAGCCAGAGCGGGGGCATCCTCCTCGATCTGATGATCAAGTTGACCCAGGAAGACGTCGGTCTTTCGAGAGCCGTCAGCATAGGGAACAAGGCCCTCATCAGAGAGCCGAACCTCCTCGACTACTTTGCCCGCGACGACCGGACGAGAGTCATCGCCTTCTACATCGAGGGATTCGGCAGAGGCGAGGGCAGGATCTTTCTCGAGGCCGCCGCCAAATGTCCCAAGCCCGTCATCGTGCTCAAGTCGGGCAAGAGCCCCATGGGAACAAAAGCGGTCTCGAGCCACACGGCGTCGCTTGCCGGCGACTATCGCGTTTTTTCCGAGGCCCTTGCCCAGTTCGGGGTAGTAGAGGCGAACAACGAGACGGAGCTTGTCAACTTCTGCGAGTCCCTGAGCGTCTATCGCGCGCCTATAAAAGGCAATATCGCCATCGTCACCGGCAGCGGCGGACACGGGGTGCGAGCCGTCGACCTCTGCTTCGAACTCGGCCTTTCCGTGCCGACCCTCCCTGCAGAGGCGCAGGAGGAACTGCGGTCTCTGATCTCCCCGGCGGTCAGGGCGATTGCCTCGCTCAGAAACCCTTTTGACCTGACGGGCAGCGCGACCGACGACGACTTCGCCGCGGCGGCAGCCTACCTCTGGTCGAGGCCGGAGACCGACTGCGTCATTGCGCTTCTCTTGCCTTACCTGCCGGGCCTCTCGATGGACCTGGGGGCGAGGCTCAGCTTCATTGCCAAACAGATGGACAAAATGCTCGTCGCCTACGTGCCTCACGTCGAAAAGTATCGGATTCTCACCGAAGGGTTCGAACTCAACGGCGTCCCGGTGGCCCATTCGGTGGAAGGGGCGGTCTTGATGGCAGAGGCCATGAGGAGGCGTGATCGATGCTAAGACAAGAAACGAAAGCGTGTCTAGAGGCTTCAAAGGCGCGGGGCTGGGTCCTTGAGCCCGACGCCAAAACCATATTGCGAGACGAAGGGCTTCCCCTTCCGCGGTTTGCAAAGGCGGCAAACCGGGAAGAAGCGCTCGCCGGCGCGCGTGAGATCGGCTATCCCGCGGTCGCCAAGGTGGTCTCTCCCCTGGTGATCCATAAATCCGATGTGGGCGGCGTAGCCGTCAACATCCGCTCCGACGCCGAGCTCGACGCCGCCTTCTCGCGGCTTTCGAAGCTCGACGGCTTCGAAGCAATGCTCGTGGAGGAGATGGTCTCGGGGAGCGTCGAGCTGATCGTCGGCGCGAGCGTCGACCTCCAGTTCGGTCCAGTGATCCTCCTCGGCCTCGGTGGCACGTCCGTCGAGATCTACAAAGACACAGCCCTACGTCTCGCCCCCCTTCAGGAGAAAGACGTCCTCGCCATGGTGGGCAAGCTCAAGGCACATCCCCTGCTCGAAGGCTACCGGGGAGCGGAGCCGATCGATATGGCCGAGCTGACCCGCGTGCTCGTGCTCTTCTCCCGGTTCGTCATGGACGCGGAAGAATGGATCGAATCGATCGACCTGAATCCCGTTCTCTGCAAGAGCAGTCGATGCGTCATAGCCGACGCGAGGATCATGCTGGCGAGGTAGAGGCACCGCGGCAATAAAGCGACGAATGGGCTCTGGACCCTGGCTCGCCGCCATTCATTGCGCCACTCTCAGAGAGAGCCTTTTTTGCAGCTTACATCGAGCCTAATATCGATCGGCAAAACGTCGCGCCCCGCGGGCGCGTGGGTTGAAACACTCCGCCCGGGTGGGAGGAGAAGGAGGGCCGTCGAAGAAGGATATGCCGAGGCCGAAGAGGACAGGCTGCTCTACGTGGCGGGCGCAGTTGTTGTCGCATCTTCTCCAGCTCACCTAAAAGCTGTTCTTTTGTCACGCTTTCTTGCATCAGGTCTCCCTGGCATGGATAAATACGTCTGACAAAAACATAATCACGGATTGGTTAGGGACACCTTGCGAGGTTTTGCCGGAAAGCGCCGGTTGAGGATTACCGCTAAAATAGTGCACAGGAAGCTGCCGAGTCAGTCGCTTTCTTTCAACTTGCTATATTCAGTTAACGATTGAGCAATCCGGGGGAATAAGGATATCCTCCTTCGTTGGCGGCTGTTTATTCCAGCGAGAATTCGAGGGAGGAGATCCGACGATGAGAGGACTGAGAGGAAAGAGGGCAAACACGGCAAAGGAAGGTACGCTGATCGCGACCGTGGACATCGGGGCAACGACCAACACCGGTTACTGCACGACGGTGGACGGCAGGGACATAAAGGTCTTTAAGTTCGGCAACGCGAAGGAGGGGTTCGAGAAGTTCTGGCATATGGTCGTCGCTTCCCAAAACAGGTTTAGATGCACCGAGATCGTCGTCGGCTATGAATCGACCGGCCCCTACGCCGAGCCTCTCGTCCATTACCTTGCGGATAAGCCCGTGAACATAGTCCAGGTAAATCCCATGCATACGAAAAGGCTGAAAGAGGTGAACGACAATTCTCCGGGCAAGACGGACGACAAGGACCCCCGGGTGATCGCCGACATCATAAGGCTCGGACACGCTCTCAGCGTCGTCGTTCCCGAAGGCGACGCAGCCTATCTGCGGAGGCTCAACAAGGCGAGGGAAAGGCATGTGGGAGAGCGCACGGCTTTGCTCAATCAGATGCAGCAGCTGGTATTTCTCGTCTTTCCGGAGTTTAAGGCAATCGTCAAGCAGATGGCTGGCAAGACGGTCCGCTTCATCCTGAAAACCTATACGACGCCCGAGAAGATAGGCTCCCTGGATAAAAAGGCGTTCGGCGAAGAGATCCGCAAGCGGAGCATGGGCAGGCTCGGAATGAAGGATGCGGAGCTTTTGATCAATGCGGCTCAGCAGACGGTCGGGATCAAAGAGGGAGCCGCCGGCGTCGTCCTGGACATAAAACACATTCTTGCTCAGCTCGACGCGATCGACAGCTTCAAGACCGAGGTGGAAACAGAGATGGCTTCGACGCTGGGACGCATACCCTGCAGCGCAAGGCTTCTGTCGATAAAGGGGCTTGGGATAATCTCCGTGGCGGGCCTCATCGGCGAGGTGGGAGACTTTTCAAAGTTCAGGACCCAATCAGAAATCATGAAGCTTGCCGGCCTCGACCTCTACGAGATCAGCTCCGGGAAGAGAAGAGGAGAGAAGAGGATTTCGAAGAGGGGGAGGAGTCTTATCCGGAAGATTCTCTACTTCGCGGCTATCCAGATGATCAGAAAGAACGGAATCATGCAGGAATACTATGAAAGCCTCATCGAGAGAGGCATGGTGAAAATGAAGGCGCTCGTCGCCGTAATGAGGAAGCTCCTGGGGGTCATTCATGCAATCGTCAGGGACGACCGAGACTACGCCGCAAATTACAGCGCCTCAAAGAGGAGGATGATAAAGAAGGCTGCTTAAGGTATGATCATGACTGACGGGGAGATCATCGTTTTCTTCCATTGAGGCGCCAAGCGACCTCCACTTTCAGAATACCTGGCTCCCCGTCGACATCCTACCCCCAATTAAGCAAGGCAAGAGCGCCATCTTCAGCGAGCGGCTCTCCAATCATAAGGGTTGGGCAGGATGTTGCAGCATGACGGGGAACCCGCCAGTCAACCAAAACCTGCGGCGCTTAGGACAGATAAAAAACACTTGACTGGAATAAATAAGGAAGAACGTCAGGCCAGGCGAATTTGCTGGGCTCGGAGCACAATCGGCTCGCCTTTCATCCGGTTTTATGAGAAACTGATGCTCAGAATCGACACCCGGAAAGACGTATGAAGAAGATCTCTGTCATCCTCCTGTCCCTTTCCCTCTTCTTCTTGGGCCTTCATGGCGCCAACGCCTACGACCTCATCCTCAACAACACCCCTGTGCAGGTGTATTTCTCGCCCAACGGGGAGGCAGCGGAGGCCATCATCAAGGAGATAAGCGGGGCCCGGACCGAAATCCTCATGCAGGCCTATTCCTTCACGAGCACCCCAATCGCCAAGGCCTTGGTCGATGCTCACAAAAGGGGCGTCAAGGTGCAGGCGATACTCGACAAGAGCCAGAGGACCGAGAGATATTCTTCCGCGACGTTCCTCGCCAATTCCGGCATTCCCACGTTCATCGACGGCGAGCACGCCATTGCCACAACAAGATAATGGTATAGACGGCACCACCGTCGTCACCGGCTCCTACAATTTCACCCGCGCCGCCGAGGAAAAGAACGCCGAGAATGTGCTCATCATACGATCTAAGGATCTTGCGGCGCTCTACACAAAGAACTGGCAACTCCACAGGGGACATTCGGAACCGTATGCGGCGAGATACTTGGCGATGAAAGCCCGAGGCCGGTCGTAGGCCCCTTCCTCTACGGTTTTCCCGATCAGAACAGGATGATAAGGCGCCTTGAGAGAGCTGGGTGGACATTCGTCCACTGGACCGACGTGCCCCGTCCCGAACATGCGGTCATGATGAACGAGGCCGGGGAGGCGCTCTGCGTCGACGATTATGGCAACGTACGGCAAGGCAGGACGTATGGCGATTCCGAACCGGTGCCCCAGCATGGATCTCCCGACGATATGAATCTCCCGTAACCTGATGTTGCGCGTCGCGGCTCGGCGCTTAAAGCTGCGTGCTTGATCGCAACGGGCGGGACCGGACACAAATGAGTTGGAAAGGCCTCGTCGACAGGGCCGAGGTGCCCCGGGACCGTACGATCAAAGCTCCTTCTTCTCCATGATGTAGGCCCGGCCGTCCTCCCGGTCGTGCTGGTGCAGTTTCAGCTTCTGGCGGATCTCTTCTATCTGTGTGCTGAGTTTTCCCGAAAAGCGTTTCTCCTCGAGGGTGGAGAGCTGCTTTTCGATCCGGTTGAGGGAGAGCTCTAAGTTTTCGATCCTCGCGACGATGTCAGAGGCAGGCGCTTCTTGTACGGGAGCCGCCTCCCCGGCCGCCCTTCCCCTGCGCTTCCTTTTCCCCGGCAAGTTTCAGTCGAGTTTGTACTTGGTGAGGATACTTTTTCCTGCTCTCGGGAGGGTCTCTTCGAGCAGTGCGTCGAATTCCGATGTGGTGTGCGCCTGCTGTACCGCCCCTGCGAGCTTATAGAGTTCCGTATCCTGGGGGCTCACGTCCTTCCCAGTTCTTCTTTTTGAGCCCGACAATGACCGTACGAGGGACAGGGCGACTTTCGACCGGGCCTCTTCGTTTTCCGGGTTCTCCTTCGTCGCTTTGAGAATGTCCGTGATTATTGCCGGATACTGCTCCAGTATCGACTCCCTGCTGTACGTCATGGCGGCCTCCTCTTCACACATGAATTCGACGGTAGGATTTCGGGTAAAGAATAGCATGAGAGACCATTGTTTTCTGCAACTTCTTTGAACGGGGCGGCTCAAAGACGTTCAATGGATGGAATAGTGCCATAGCAGAGATCTCAGCCTTGCCCGTTCCCGGTCGGCTGCAGCATGCTCAACTGAACCACCGAGAAAATACCGGTCATAGGCGCCACCGGCATCTCTCAATGGTCCACCTCCTTGGTCTGCGGCGGCAGGTAATAGATCAGAAGATCATCCTGGTTGCGCAGACAACGACCAGGAGCGGGAGGTGAAAGATGCGATCGAAGAGGACAGTTGCATCCGCCAGTACTGAGGTCTGTATTCGTGAGGGTTGTTTCACCCTCAAGACGCTTGAAGGCGATGACGAGAAATCTCAGGCCTATTGCTTAAGGCACAGGGTCTTCTCCGAGGAGCTTGGATGGGTGCCGCGGACAACCGACCAAATGGAGACCGATGCGTATGACAGCCACGCGGTACCGATCGGGATACTGGACGCGCAGAACAGGATATTGGCTTACTCCAGGCTGATCCTGCCTGACAGGACCTTCATGATAGAGAAGGAGTTCTTCCCTCTGGTGTCCTCGAATCATAAGATCAGAAAAGAGGACGATACGGCTGAGGTATCGCGCCTTTGCGTGTCGCCGGAGGCCCGGAATACCTCCGTTTCCGGAAACCTCGGGACCCACGGCCTGTCCATGCTTCTCTACAAGGGGATCTACCACTGGTGCGCCGGGAACCGGATCAGGTACATATACATCGTGGTGGACTATAAGATTTGCAGGCTTTTCTGGGCCAAGGGATTTCCCTGCCGTCCCGTGGGGAAACCGGTGGCCATGCCCGACGGCTGCATCGCGGTGGCCGCGATGGTGGACTTCGAGGAACTCGTCTCGTTGAACGCAGCGAGGCGACCCGAGCTGATGCGGTGGTTTCTGGAACGTGAATCAGGCTGCGCAGAACGCACCCTGTCAGGACCTGAAAAAATACGTGATTTCCCACTCGCCGGAGCTGCCGCCATATAGCGTTTTCTCGTGTTCAGAATTTCAGTGTTTCTCGCCCAGACGTTTGATTTTCTGGGGTACCCCACGCCATGGAGGTAATACATCGATAGTTGAGTGTTTTTATTAGGCTCTCGAAAAATCCCATCTCTCTGCCGAACGGCCGCCGGAAAAACGACATGCGCCGCCCCGGCGCAGAGAACCAACGGAGGAAAAATCCATGAACCATATCGCTTTGTCTTGGCACCACTATCCAGAAAATTTCCTTGACGACGCAAGCCTCAAGGAACGGCGCTTGTCGGAGCTGTCCGACACCATTCGAACGCTCACAAGACAGATAGGGGTCCTCGATCGCCTCCTCGCGGGCAAGAATCCGTGCCCTCAAGAGATGCTGAAGGACTCGGAGTTCATGAGCGCTGAGCAGAAGAAGAGAATGCTCAGGCGATGGGACAGGTTTATTGAAAGGGCGTTCAGCTTCGAGCTCTTCACAAACGCCATCTACCAGCACCTGAACCTCCACTGCGGCTTCATCGCCCATTACAACCGGTCGGGCTTCTACTCCACGTACTGGAACGGCGATTTCGTCACCTTTGCACGCCGGACCGGCATGCTCCTGCGCCCGGTACCGAACGTGTTCTTCAACTGGGAGCGGTTCATCTCGTCGTTTCAGTGCTGGGGCGAATGGGCCGGCATGAACGCGAGCATGCTCCATGCGCTGAAGTCCCATCTCCTATCCACCCTTAAAGAGCTGGAAAGAGAGGCAAAAGAGGCATTCAGGCACGATCTCGAAAGGCTCTACCCGCTGCACATGGAAGAGCGGAAGCGGATAGCCGAGGAGGCGGACGCGCACAGGCAGAAGGTCATCGAGCTGACCACGAAACTCGACGACATGGACGTCGACTCTTTCCTTGAAGAGAGGTCAAGCCGATTCAAAGAGCTCTTCCCCTCGGTGGACCCCCAGAGCTTCGAGGAAGTCCGGCTCGCGAGCAATCTCTTTTGAAGGAGGCATCGCATGAGGGGGATACGTGTGACCGACGAGGACAAGAGAATGCTCAAGCAGCTCGACCTCAACCGGTTCGTCCAGGATCAATTGGGGCTGAGGCCAAAGGGCCGCTCCGGGTCCATCACCTACTACCTCTCGCCCCTCCGCGGGGAAAGCAAGCCTTCCTTCACGGTCGAGTTCTACAAGGGAGAGTGGCGCTGGAGGGACTGGGGCGGAGATGAGTCCGACCGTGGAGATATCATAGAGCTCGTCGAGCGCGCCTACAGCGTCGACTTTCCCGAGGCCCTGAGAATACTCCTCTCGAGGGAATACCCGGCGGAATACTACAAGCGGGAATCGGAGAGCGAGAAGCGCGACCGGGAAGCGAAGATCGCGTACGCGAGACGACTCTACACCAGGCTTCTGAAAGTGAACAACATCGACGCCGTCAGCGCCTACTTCCGCGAACGGGGAGTGGCCTATCACTTCCCCATGGGCTGCGCGCTCCATAACGACTTCAGGGAGAAAAAGGTCTATCTCGCCACGCCCGTCCCCACCCCATGGGACCTTACCGCCCTGGAATGCAGGGAGCTCAAGGGGGAAGGAAAAAAGACCCTGGGAGCGGGAGGGCTCTGGTTTCTGAAGAGAGACCCCAGGCGCGTGCTCATCACCGAGAGCATCCTCGATTCCCTCGCCGGCGAGATCGTGCTCGGAGACAAGGACATATCGCTCTGTGCCCTCAACAGCACGGCCTACGTGAACCAGCTTGGGGAATTCCTGAAAAAGCATGACCCCGAAGAGGTCTGGCTCGCTACCGACAACGACTCACCCGGCATTGCCGCCAGGAACAAGGCGGTGGAGACCATCTCCCGTACAAGAGTGAAGATCATCCTCGTGGAGGATCATTTCAGGGCCGGGGTGAAGGATCTGCACAAGCTGCTCGTGGCAAATTCATAAGGACATAAAACAAATACACGAGGAGGTGGCCATGAGACGGAGATACTTGCTGCGCCCAGGCCGTCCACGCAGAAACCGCAGGCGGCGGAAGGGCTATCATAGGCCGGCCGAAAAGAGAGAACTGCTGAAAATGCTGAGAGAAGAGCTTTACTCTTCCCTCCCAGCTCATACCGGAGGCGTCATGAGAATCAAGCTGAAAGAATACTACGACAGGATGGAGCAGGCGGTCGCCGCGATCCTCACGAACGCGGACGTCCGCGACTACCTGAAGAAGATCGCCCTCTTCAGGAGGTGCAGCTTCGGAAACACTCTTTTCATCGTCATGCAGAGGTCGTCGGCGACGCGCGTGGCTGGGCTGACTACGTGGAATAAACTTGGACGGTACGTGAAGAAGGGAGAGAAGGGCATCATGATTTTCGCGCCCATGTTCGGGAAACAAAAGAGGCAAGAGCCGCCGGACGGGGAGCAAGACCAAGTGGAGGAAAATACCACGGCTGCCGGCACGGACGGAAATCGTCTGGTCGGGTTCAAGGCGGACTACGTCTACGACATAGAGCAGACTGACGGCGCGGAATTGACGTGCGATGCGCTCAAGGGCTCGACGGACTTCGCCGTATCGGCCGACCTGGATGTCCGTTCGCTCTTCGAATGGATCCGCAACACAAGCCCCGTCCCGGTAAAGTTTCGGTCGATATCGGGAAGCTGCAGGGGATACTACGATGCCCTCGCCGACGAGATCGTCCTCGCAGAATCCCTGACCGATCTTGAAAAGCCGAAGACGCTTGTTCACGAAATCGCTCACAAGCTCGCCCTGTCGGAAAAGGAACACGATCTGAGTCTTGATGATCGGCCCAGGGCGGAAGTCATTGCGGAGGGGGCGGCGTTCGTCGTGTGCAGCTACCTCGGCATCGACACCGGCGCCTGTTCCTTCTCCTATGTGGCCTCATGGGGAAAAGACCTGAAGAAGATCATGTCCTGGGGCTCCGCGGTGATGCGCGTGGCGAACAGAATCATCGATCTCCTGGATCACAGCCGGTTGGAAGAGGAAAAAGAGGCCGCATGATTGAGTCTTGCTTTCAGGGTGGCTCCGGCCACCCTTTTTTTTCGGCAGTGTTCGAAGCTGCGGCTCTGGAGAGTACATGCCGATGCAGGCCGGGTACGTAACTGCAATACCTTTTTGACCGTAACCCGCGGTTCGGCGCCCTGGCAGCCTCGGAGGAAGGCATCGTTTTGATAGCGATCAGATACCGATGAGGCCCCTCTCGAGGCTGACTGCCACTGCCTGGGCCCTCGTTGAGGCGCGGACCTTCCGGAGCGTGTTCCGCACGTGAAACTTCACCGTCCTCTCGCTTATGGAAAGCTTGGACGATATCTGGGACGTCGTCTTCCCCTCTTTTAGCCAGAGCAGCACTTCCTTTTCCCTCGGAGAGAGCTTCGCATACGTTGCTCCATGAAGGCGATCGAGCGGAGCGACGACGCGCACGAGGGCCTGATGGAGATGGGGCACGATGCGCCCAAGGATATGGAAAGTCCGAGGGCTTCTTTCCATCGATCTTCCGCCGAAAGAAAAAAGGGAGGCGCCGCTGCCGCTTTCGGTCTTCAGGCCGTAGGAGTATCCGGTCCTGAGGCCGTAGTCGAACGCGGACATGATGAACTGTCTTGCTTCGGGGTGTTTATTGTATGAGTCGGTCCAGTACTGAAGGCCGAAATGGAGGCGATGTTCCACTAATACCGGGTCGACCAAATCAAGCTGTTCCGAGAAGTATCTGTCTAACCAGGAAAGTGGATAGTTCACGTTGATCATGTGGTACGGGTCGGCGCTGCGGTAACTTACGCTTGCGAGCGAGCACAGGGCGAACTCGAAGGAAATCAGATCCTGAAGGCGGAGCACAAGTTTCCGAAAGTCTTCTTCACTCTTGGAACGAAGGCCGGCATCGACGATCTCTAAAAGAGCGTTGGCCTCTTTTCTTGACAGCACCACTCGCACCCTTTCTTCGATATGGTCTTACAAACACCCATGAACGAAAAAACCGCTTCAAGAACCCGGTGTCCTGAAGCGGCTGTGAACAAAAAAGCCGCCCAAGCCCCGGTCGGCTACCCCAAAGAGCCATAGCGGCTAAAGCTACGGGGATAGTCTGTTAGCTACCCCGCCACCACGTATTCAATAGTACGTAGATCCTCTGCGCCAAGCTCATCACATACAATGTATAACACAAACAATAACGCAAGTAAAGGGGTTTTTCGGGGTTTCCTGAGAGGCACCATACAGGGCATGCACCTGGAACGATTTGACGAGTCTCATTCAGGCAAGATCCGGCGCTCGGGCGGGAAGAGCCGACTGTCGTAGGGTCGGCGTCAAGGTAATATCCCTTTAGCTTCAGTATCTTCATTAGACGCCCGAAAAGCGCCCTTACTGCATCTTCAGCATATATAGGGCAACAAAACAGTCAAAAATCCCAAAAAAAGACCGAAAGGAGAGTCCATGGATGTCATAAAGATTCTTCATTGCGCCGACCTGCACTTCGACGACGAGCCCGGTCGGCTTCAGAACACTGTTGAATGCTGCGACCGGGTCATCGAGACGGCGCAGGTTGAAGCCCCCGATTTGATTGTCATAGCGGGAGACGTTTTTGAGAGAGGGCTTGTCCTGGGTTCGCCGGGAACGCTCGCGGCGATTGATTTCGTCTACCGGTGCGGCAACATTGCCCCGGTTATCATCACGAGTGGCACACCGACGCATGACACAGCCAATAGCACGGAAGTATTCAATAAACTCAAAACAGGGCGCCCCATCTACGCAACAGGTCTTCCCAGACAGGTAGGCCTGACAAAGGAAGAGCCGCGCAGGTTCATCGTGCTCAACGGAAACATTGAGGACAAACCGGAGCTGTCTCTGGTCGTATCCTGCCTGCCTTCGGTGACAAGGGCAGCCTTGATGTCCATGGGAGATTTCTCCATAGATGCGGCGGCTGTTGAATGCGCCGAGCTGCTGAGGGACCTTTTCCAGGCCTGGGGCATCACGAACGAAGAGGCCAACCGCCTTGGGATACCGACTGTACTGGTCGGTCACGGAACAGTCAAAGGCTCACGCCTGTCGACCGGCCAGCGGGTCACCGATCCGGACGCCGAATTCGGCATAGCCGATCTGAGGCTTACGAAAGCATTCCTCGTTTGCCTAGGGCACGTCCACATGAGACAACAGCTCCAGGACAACACGTTTTACTCGGGCTCCATCACCCGCGCCGACCATGGGGAGACGGAAGAAAAAGGCTTCTTCCTTCACACGATCGCCGAAGGAAAGGTTGAATCCAGGTTCGTGGAGACCCCGGCAAGAAGGATGCGCACACTGGCGCCTGCCGGAACGATTCCGGATGCGTCGCTCATCGAGGACGTCAAGGAAGGCGACTACGTCAGGATCGTATACAGCGTCAGGGAAGAAGACGCTTCCCAGGTCGATGACGCGGCCTTAAGGAAGCTTGCTTACGAAAAAGGGGCCGCCCACGTGAAGATCGAGAAGACGGTGCTCCCCATGACGAACGTGAGGTCCGAGGGCATATCAAGGCTCCGGTCTCTCGACGAAAAGCTTAAGCGATGGGGGGAGCTGAACGGCCAGCCGATCACGGCGGGTCTGCTCGACAAACTCCATCGGCTCCGAACTGTGGACGAACAAACCATACTCGACAGCTATCTCGGAAAGGAGGCATCGGATGAAACCGGATTATTTGCTGCTTAGGGGTTTCGAGGGCATTCTGTCGGGGATGGGTCTCCATGAAATCAAGATCGACTTCTCCGTTGTCCCTGACGGTATCGTGGTCTTCGACGGCGCGAACGGCAGGGGAAAGACGACCATAGTCGACAACATGCACCATTTTCGCATAATGCCGTCCAAGGTGAACAAGAGTTACTCCCCCGATGCTTTCAACTTCTACGAGGAGACGTACGGCGCCGACGCCTGCAAGATCTTCGTTTCCAAAATGAAGGGCATGCGCCATAAATCGGTGGTCTCCATCGATGCCGTGAAAAGGAAGCAGAAGTGTTATCTCTACGAAGAAGTGGACGGCAACTGGAAGCCCCTGAACCCTGACGGCTCGACGGATAGCTACGACAAGGCGGTCGAAGCGATATTCGGGACCTCTCAACTCTACTTCATATCCAACTTCAGGGACCAGCGGGCAAAGAGCTTCTCAAGATACAGCAAGGGAGACATCAAGGAGATCCTCGCTGAGCTCCTCGGCATAGACGGCATCAAGGAACTCTCGGACAAGGCCGGACGCATACGAAAGGGGCTTCAGGACCATCTCGCCCATCTCGTGAGCGCGAAGGAGGATTTGCTGCGCGTGGTATCCGGCAAGGACGAAAAGACCTCAAGGGCCCGAAGCGTCCAATCGGAGCTTTCGCGCCTGGCTGCGGCCATTCGATCTCTTGAATCCGAGCGGCAGGACGAAGAGCGAAAGCTTTCTGAAACCGGCACGAAGATCGCGCTCCAGGAAGAGGCACAAAAGGCGAAGGAGAAGGCCCTCGCCGATATGGCGAGCAGAAAGAACGAGGCGGAGGACCTTCGGCAGACCAAGGAGAGCAGGCTAACCGCTTTCCACGCGAAAACGGGTGCGGCGTCGGAAAAGATCTCGAGAACGAAGCGCCTCCTCGCCAACCTTGACGCGTTGAGGTTGAAGGCTGGGGAGCTAAGGGCCCTGGAAGAGAACATTTCGAACCTGAAGAACTCGGCCAGGCTCTGTGACGAGCGGCACGTGCAGGTAAGCACACGGATATCGGACCTTCAAGCCTTTGAAAAGCTGGTCAAGGACAAGGAAAAGGAGCTTGAAAGCATACGACTTTCCCGGCAGCACGCCATCGATACGATCCAGGCCGCGATCAAGGAACTGAAGGCAAAAGTCCGGAGACTTGCAGACTATCAATGCGATGCGACCGGCGCAAGCTCATGCCCCTTCCTGATGGACGCGCGCGAGGCGAAGAAGACCATCCCGGCCCGGGAAGCGGAACTGCAACGCCTGACCGGCGCCAAAGACCCGCGGCAAGAGAAACTCATTGAAGAGCTGGCTGATCTTCGCCGGAAATGCACCGTCGCGCCTTCGCTTCGGAAGGAGGCGGAGCAGCTGCTTTCGACGAAAAGGGCCCTCGCGGATGAGATGCGGAAGGCTGACGAAAGGATTACGAGCTTGAAGGATGAGACCAAACCCCTTGCGGAAGCGGAGCGGGCCACCAAGGAACTGCCCGGACTGGAAACGGAACTGGCGGCATTGGAGAAAGAAAAGAAGGAATATGTCCTGGAGGCCGACAGGAGCATCGCGGCGGTAGAGGCAGAGATAAGGTCGCTGGAGGACGAGGCTGCACGGATCGTGATCGATTCCGCGCTCACAAAAGCGAAAGAAGAGATCGAACAGAATATCTCCGCCATTGACACCCGCATAGGCGATCATAGGTCGGAGGAAGCCGTCTTGAGAAAGGAAGCAGGCGCCCTCGACGAGGCCCTGAGACAGATCGCGGAGTCGGAGGCGAAATGCGCCGAACTCGATGAGGAGACCGACCGCCTCAAGAGCGAAATCTCAGAATGGACCATCGAGGAGAAGGCCCTGGGGAACGACGGCATCATTGCCCTGGAGATTGACGATGCCGGTCCGGCCATCGCGAGCATAGCGAACGAACTGCTCCGCGTCTACGACTCTCCGTTTTCGGTGAGGCTCAACACCCAGGAGATGACGAGGACCGGCAAACTCAAGGAAGGCTTCGACATCCCCGTGTTCGACGCGAACACGAACAAATCGAAAAGCATCAGGAAGCTCTCGGGCGGCGAAGCCACCATCGTTGAAGACGCCGTAGCGAAGGCCATATGCATCTACAATAAGACGAGCAACGGGAGGGACCTCGCGACGATCTACACGGACGAGAGGGACGGAGCGCTCGACCCGGAGAGGAAGCGGGCTTATTTCCGCATGAAGCAGAAGGTGCTTGCCCTCGGTGGCTACGAGCAAGAGTATTGCATAACCCACACCCCAGAGCTGCTTGCCATGGCAAACGCCGTCATCTCTCTCAAACCCGGCGGCATCGCAATAACCGCCAACAACTGAAAAGGAGCTAACCATATGAGAAAAGCATCGACAGCGAGCGCCATCCCCGATGGCGATTACGACAACGAAGAATTCTTCACGCCCCTTTTGGGAGCGGACGACGACAACGTAAAGACCCTAGGCGTCGTCAGGCCCGGCATCATGGTACCCAAGAAGGGGTGCGAACAAGCCGATGTCGACCGATACGACCGGTTGCTTGCCCAGGGCATGAGCTGGGTCGACATGGCGAAAGAGTTCGGCGACAAGCTCATCCCCCAGAACGTCGACTACTTCACCGCGAACAGGCATGACTGCATAAACCCGGCGAACGCCGACCTTATCAAGAAGCTCTACGCGGACTCCGACGGCAGGATAAGATCGATCCCGGTCTATTTCCCCATGAACGAATGGTGGAACATCATCCCGCACCGGCTCTGCTGCTACGGCCTCACCAAGGGTCTCAAGCACAGAAGCGGCTTTGAGTACGAAAGGGACGACAGGGGAAGGATAGCCGACTACAGGATGGTCTGCGAGACCCCGGAAGACCTCGAAGCGGGGAAGAAACTATTCGGCGGCCGGGCGTGGACGAAGAGGCCCTGCGATCCCGAGTCGTGTCCCGAATACCAGAAAGAAGAATGCCGGTTCTCTGGAAGGATCTACTTCATGATCCCCGGCATTAAAGGCATGGGCTCGTTCGTGATCCCGACCAAGTCGTGGTACTCGATGAAGCGACTGAAAAAGACTCTTCGGGACATGTACCAGCTCACCAACGGAAGGATCGCCTATCTTCTTCATAAGGGAGAGACGATCTTCACGCTCCGGAAGGTGAAGGCCATCATACCCTGCATCGACTGGGAGAAGGGCGAGACAAAGATGAGGCAACAATACCTGATCGACCTCGATGTCGTGGTGGACCCCTTGGAGGTCGCCAGGGAATATTCCGTCGAGAAGGTCCTGCAGAAAGGGGCGAGGGCCATGACCATGCTGGGCGCAGGCGTGGAGAATGCCGACGGCGTTTCCGCGGAGGGTGCAGGCGCGGCGGAGTTTGATCCACCTCCCGATGAAAGCGATCATTCCGAAAGACTTGAGCCCGAGCCTCGTCAGGAAACGCCCGGAAAGCAATACGCGCCGCCTCAGACCGGCAGCGACGAAAGACAGCTTGAAAAAGGGCGAACGCCAGAGTCCCCGAAAAACGGGAACGGAAGAAAGGAGATGGACAAGGACCAGAAGGCGGCCATTGCAAAGATGGCGGCCAGGTACCGGATACAGGCGGAGACGCTCGACAGGGTGCTTGCGGGAGTGAAGTTTTACGACGAAGCGGCAAAGGTGATAAGCGAGCTGAACAAAGGGGACATTTCGAGGTTCCTCCCGGCCCCGGCGTAAGCCTGCCGGATATCCGACACACTCAAGGGAAGGCGCCCGCCTTCCCTTTTTTTCATTTTTTTCAGATTTTCTTGCGGTCGGAAGGCCAAAAATGAAACGGCAAAAAAGTAATAATAACGGTGGAATTCGGAGTTGAAAGGGATGCACCCCTGTCCAAAAGGACAGGATTGACAGGTTTTTCACCTGGTGATAGTTATGTATTACAAGGTCTGACTCAGACCTCGAGGATGCCCCGGTGAAACCGAATATGGTCGCCGGCGCGCTTCTTGCGTCACACGCCCTTGAGTTCTTGAGGGCGGTAAACTTGTATGGTGGGGCACATATGAGTACGGAAGAATCCGGTCCCCCGCATGATATGCTCGCCATTCTCCCGGACGACCAGGTGCCGGCGCCGACCGTTACCGCCTCCTCCCTCGCCAAGACCGTACGAGCCACGATGCCTTCCAAAACAAGGAAATACGATACCAGCCAGGCCGTGGAGGAGCTGTATAGGACACATGCCGATTCTCTGAGGCAGGGTGAAGTGGACCTGTATGAAAAGGTCACCTTCGAGATTTACGCGATCTACAGGCCGAGGATCGTCAAGATCGCCAGGAAATACCGCTCCTTGAGTCCGATATTCGGGGAAGAGGACCTCCAGCAGGAAGCGCTCATCGCCATCCTGCAGGCCCTGCGCAAGTACAGACACAGCCCGGACATCCGGATGAAGTTCTCCACGTACCTCGAATGGTCGGTCAGGAACATATTTCAGCGCGCTATAGGGAGCAGGGATAAGTACGTGGAGATATACGGCGGCGACGGGACCTTCGAGAAGACCCTGGGGTACGCCAGATTCGTCGAGCAGAAGAAGGTCCTTGAGGGCGTGGGCTGCACATACACCACCAAGAAACGGTTTTGTTACCTCTCTGAAGTCCTCCGGGAAGATGATCTGGAGGCAAAGTGGGATCAGGCGGGCCTCGCCCCTCATGAATATTCAACACAATCCAAGGCTTCCGAAGAACCTCCGGAGATATGCGAGACAGAGGAAACCTCAGAGCGGGAGGACGAGCCGGAAACGACGGCGTATTGCCGGCTGAATTCCGCGAGCGGACTGAATCAAGAGATGAACAGCCTTTACCGGCAATGGGCCAGGTCCCCGGGACGCTCCGATGTGACCGAGAACGACCCGGTGGTCCTCCGCATCTACGATCTCTGCCGGGAACGAGCGGAAGAGTTGTTTCTTCCTTTCAGACACAACAACGGCGCGTCTACTGACGCGGATGAGGTGCGGAGATGCGTGCTCGCAGCCATCGTGCGCGGGCTTGCCAGCCACGACGACGATGCCGTCCCTCACGTTCCGTTCTTCCTGTCCCTTACGGCAGCAATGAGAAGGTCCGTAGAGACCCTTCAAAAAAAGCAGTCTGCGTCGGAACAAGGAGGTGCCCCATGCGTGCCAGAGAAATAGCGGATGTACTTCACCAAGAGAAAATGAAACGCGTCCGGCCGTGGACGCCCGTCTCCACGGAGGAACTGACGGCCAGAGAGTTCCTTACCCTCGTCGGCATCGAGGGGAAGGGACGCAGATATCGCCGGACGCTACGCTTCCTGCGGCTGACGTTTAACAGGGGCGACGAAGCCGACCGCACCCCGGGTTACCTGAGCAAGTGCTTCCGCGCAGGCATGCGGGTGCAGGTTTTTCACGGCAGAGGGCACGGCGCGGTCCCCGTCGAATACCGGATTCCCCTGGAGAGTCTCAGCGATGAGTATGCAGAACTCGCCAGGAGGCTGATATCGGGAAGAAACGCCAGACCCTCGGATGCCATCAGTGTGAGCCGCGAGACGTTCAAGCAGCTCGTGGCGCTGAGCGCGAGGGCGGGCAAGAACATTCCGGACATGATCGAGGAGTGGGCGCGGAGGGAATGGAGGTTCTGGCTGGAGGGCGGGGATGCCGTCCCGCCGAATCGTGATGCGGACTGACCGTACACGCAAAACGGGCCGTCAACGTGTACGGGGGTACACGTTCCGACGTGCCGGCGTACACGATGCGACGTGTACGGGGGGTACACGTTCCGACGTGACACTGTACACGTTCCAACGTGTACGGGGGTCATGACCATACCAACCTATAGGAGGTAACCATGAAGTATCTCGGCAGTATCAAAGTCAGCTTGCTCAAGGAGCGTCAGGAGTACAGGGAACTGTTCAGCCCTCTTTCGGAATCCGAGTACGAGGACTTGCGGCAGAGCATCCGGAAAGGGGGCATCGTGAACGACCTTATCGTCGAGAAGGGCGCCGAGGGGTACGTCATCCTCTCGGGCCATCACCGGAAGGCCGTGGCTGAAGAGCTGGGGATCGAGGAGGTCCCCTGCTCGCTCGCCGAAACCCCGGAGGAGATCGTTGAGGCCCTTTTCGACAATGCGAGCCGCAGGCAGCTGACGGAAGCCGAGCGGAAGGCGAAAATCCAGGAAAAGGAAGGGGTGCAGGATCGATTCTTCGAGGAGCACCTCATACCGGAAATCTACTCCCTTTACAGGGAAGGGAAAATCGACCGGCGATCGATCGATGAGTTCCTCGACGCTGAGCCCGAGGTCCAGAGGAGCATAATCCAATGCCTCTCCATCGAAAGAGAGGTGGTGCCCGATGCCCTGCTGGAAAAGCATGAACGCGAAGTGGAATCAATCACGCGCCGGTACAGCGAGGATATCGAGGTTCTGCGGAAGAAGGTGACTGCGGCGGAGGCCGAAAAGAAGAAAGCGCAGGAAGCGCTTACCGAGAACGGAAAAGAGCTGGAAAGGATAAGGGAAAAGGTCGAAGAGACTATGGCTAAATACAAGAAAAACAAGGACCAGATCACAAAAGAGGTGGAAAAGGAGATCAAGAAGGAGATCGAGGACCTCAAGAAGGAGAGGGAAACCCGCGAGGCGGCCATGAAGACGAAGCAGGACGAGATAGAGGGGCTCAACGGGGAAATCAAGTCTCTGAAAGACAAGATCTACGGCTCCGACGCGCAGGTCGCCCTCTGGAAGCACGAAATCGCCCGGGTGAGGGAGTTGTACGACGAGAACGTCGCCTACTATTCGAATCCCGCCCTGATCGAAATCCAGCTCCAGGTAGTCTCCGAATTCGTCGAGTCTCTGGTCCGGTTTTCCAAATGCCACAAGTGGGACGCGAACGCCATAAAGACAGTGGAAAAATACCGCAAGTCCCTGGGCGACCTTCTGGAAAAGCTGGCCGGGCAGGTGAAGGCTCATCAAAAAGAGGTTGTCTCCCTGGAGGAGTCAGAAAAGGCCATTGCGGCCCAGACGGAAGCTCAGGCCGTGCCGAAAGCTTCGTAGCGCGAAAGAGGACCCGTTCCGATCCTCTCGGATGGTCGCGAAATATTGCCGTGGTTTGAGACGCGAGAAGACGGATGACCGGTTGCCCCTATTTGCTGGCGATAAGGCCTGAGTGCGCTGTGGCTCTTGCCTTATGGCTTTCCGGCCATTATCTCAAGAAAGGCGTCCGGTTTGACGATGCGGATTGCGCCGAAAGAACCGATGTCCGTCAGGTGGTGATCGCCGGAAACAACGAAGTCGGCCTTGCCCTCCAGGGCGCACGCCAATATCTTGTTATCATCGGGGTCGGCGTCGACTTCGTCCACTTCCGTGGTCCCGGGAACAAGGTCGACGACCTCTGCAAAGGCTCGCAGGAACCGGTCGATCTCTTGGGGCGTTGCTTTATGAATCTTCTGGAGCTTGGGGCGAAGAAGGGTCTTTTTGATCTCCTCGAGTATCTCTTCGGATAGGCAGATGTCTATCTTCCCCTGGCGGGCCAGCGAGAGGATCCGCGCCGGCTTCCCCGTCGGCACGAGATAAGCGCTTACTACGACATTCGTGTCGAGGACGACCCTAACCACGCTTGCGCGCCTTCCTAGCCGTCCTTTGCTTTCTTGTTTCGTTTATGGCTTCGCCGATCAGCTTCTCGATCTTCTGCGGGTCCTCGTCCTTCATCTTTTCGTGCATCTCATCGAACATCTTCCAGACCTCCGCCTTCCCTTTATCGATCATCACTTTTGGACGAATGACCACGGCTGATCCCCGAATCTCGAAATCGACGATATCGCCCTCCTTGAGATTCAGGGATTCTCTCACTTCCTTGGGGAAGGTGACCTGACCGCTGCGTAAGACTCTGGCCCAGGGCATACTTTCGGCTCCTCCTTTTCGTATTTATGTAATTCTGTAATCTAGTATAGACTATCGATGGAAGCGCGTCAAGTGCCGATGGGACGTCCGATTGTCAGGAGCCACTGTGAGGCGATTCCTCCGCCTGGGTGTGGTCGCTCCCCGTCAGCTCGGGGAAGGCGACGTGCACATAGAGGGGGGTGGAGCCGAGGGTGAAAGCCTTATAGTAGTTTCCCCTGGAGCGCATATAGAACTGCCGGTCGGCAAGCTGGAGGACGTTCGCTTTCAGGATGAGTTGCTCCTCGATCTCCCTCAGGGTAATCCTCCCCGTGCATTCATCAGGGGTGATGATAGGCTGGAACTTTTTACTTATGGGGGACGAGTCCTCCATGTACTGCGCGGTGTCGGGGTGGTTGACGCGCATGAATATCCAGTTGTTGATGTTGTCCATGATGCCCTTGGCGGCCTCCAGCCCTATCTCCTCCTCAATGAGGGCGATGCTCTGCGTGTAGAAGCTGATCCACGTGTTTGCGCCGCCTGCCTTGGAGAAAAGCTCCTGGATGCCCATGTAGGCGATGTTGTGGCCCTCGTCGATGTGGATGCAGAGGGGAGGATCGAGCTTCCTGCCTGAGGCGAAGAACCTGCCCACCATGCTCTGGATCATGGAGATGAGGACCCTACCGATGATGTGGGCTGTCCTTCGGGCCAGAAGGGAGCCGGTGTTGCAGTAGAGGATCACCCCTTTGCCTTTCTCGAAGCGGGCAACGAATTCGTTCACGTAGCTCTTGCCGATGATCTTCCCCGTATTGCCTGAAGAAAGGGCGGAAAGCATGGTCCTCAAGGACGAGGCCACCTTGGAGAAGAACTCCTGGGTCGACGAGAGGATCTGCTCGATGTTTTCCGCCACCTCGACCGCCTCCGGAAGGGCGTCCTTTAAAAGAAGAAGTTCCTGCTTCAAATCCTGGAGGTCCTTGTAGGTGACCCTGGACTTTATGTCGCTGAAATTGGCGTTCAGCTCCTTGCCTTGTTTCCTTGCCTTGATGGCGAGGCCTGAGACAACCGCACCCGTCACCTCGCTCGCGATGGCGATGAAGTAATCCTCCTTCGCCTTGATGCCGCTCACCACGTGGTCCACGAGCTCGTCTTCCATGTAGTAGTGGCTCAAGGGGTCGAGCTTGACGGAGTGGTCGGGGTAGATGGGGGTGAGGAGCATGACCTCTTCCAGCCTGCCTGATTCTGCCGACGCCTGGATCACCTTCGAGAAAAGGTCGATGTCTCCCTTCGGGTCTATAATGGCGAGATTGTAGCCCTTCCTGATGTCCTGCTCGATGATGGATTCCATGAGTCTCGTCTTGCCGATGCGGGTAGTCCCGAAGCAGCCCAAATGGCCGCTTCGTTCCTGATCGGGTATCGTGATGAGGGCGTCCTTGGAGCGGTCTGCGAGGTTCACCCCTTTGCCAAGGACCGTTATCCCGCTGTTCGGGCGGCACTTCCCTTTTTCGTTTATCTGGCGAAGCCGTTCGAGGCCGTTTGCCTGGGGCATGATTGATTTGCTCCTTGAAGAGTACTACTTTGCGGCGCTCATCAAGAGTATGATGCGGCCAAGAAAGCGCGACCCGCAGATTCTGCGTCAGGAAGTAATATCCCTTCCGACCCGGCCAGAGATTACGGCCTCGAGCCGCCCGTAGAAGACGCGCCGGGACCTCTTCATCTGAAAACGCGGGCCTAACATGTGTTTGCCAAGACCAGCCGCGGGAGGAGAGTTCGCGCAAGTTTGCAAAATACAGGACGGTCCGGGCGCCTTTGAGCTATGAGGAATGGCGTTATGTCTATAGCCCGGCGACTTTCGGGAGGTCCATGTGGTCCTGTCCCTGAAAGTGGGATACCTGGTTCCGGGAGTGGTGATCAAATCCATGCCCTACCATGATTCTCATCTCATCCTGATTTCCGGCACGGAGCTTCTCGCGTTCCTGCCGAAGAAGTACGCCAACAAACCTTACAAGGCCGGGGAGAATCTCCTCGCCTGTGTCTTCATGATGGAAAGCAACAGGATCATTCTTTCCCAACATTGCCACCATTACTACAAAAGAATCGCGGAAAGGGCCTTCAGCGTCCTCATCGAGGAAGAAAAGATCAGGATCAGGAGGGCTGCCACTATCGCGGGGGCGGGGTTCGTCAAGATGGCCGTCGAGGGACTGAACGGCGTCGACCCCGTCGAGGAATGCCTCCCCTACCTTCCCGCCATGAAACCGTACACGGACGACACGATCACCCTCGTCCGCTACTCAAGGGACATCAAGGAGTACATAAAAAGCGCCCTCTCCCCCGCGCCTCAGGACAGAATCCGGAAAGTAATATATTCGAGCACGCTTCGGGAGGCGATCGTCGGAGTCGACCCGGCCTACTACGGACTCTTTGTGGGAAAGGGGGGCGCCAACGTCGCCACGACGGCCAAGCTGCTCGACATGACGATACTGATAAAAAAGGCGGAGGAAGAGACGCTCTAAAACAAGGAGGAAGAGATGGACGAAGAAGCCGTCGCAAGGAACAAGTCTGACGTGATCGTGGAAAGGAAGCTCCGCCTGGTCAAGGAGCCAGGCAGCATCGTTCTTTCGC
Source organism: uncultured delta proteobacterium (assembly GCA_963816715.1). Lineage (GTDB taxonomy): Bacteria > Desulfobacterota > Syntrophorhabdia > Syntrophorhabdales > WCHB1-27 > BOG-1155. Next base: position 14,147 of record CAWFMJ010000026.1, on the reverse strand, counting down.
CGAAGATGCGGGACTTGCACCTCCTCACCCAGATGCTCTTCACGACGGACACGGCGATCAACAGGATGAGGATGAACGCCGGCACCGCGCGCATGCCTCTTTCCGGGCTGCAGGCTGCAAACGAGAGGATCGTGAAGTTTACCTCTAAGGTGCGGGCCTTCACGAGCGCCCTTGGCGGCTCGGGATTCTTCGTCGCTCCCGGCTCAAACCCCCTGGAGAAGGAGATCCTGGCGCGCAGGCGGAACTCCTACGTCTTCATACCGAAGACCGCCGAGGGGGCCGCCATCGCAGACCTCTTCGTGAGCCTTGATTCCGCTTACTTCGAGTTCAAGATCAAATCGCCTCTCCGCGATATAGACAAGCTTGGGGAGGCAATCGACACGATGAAGGGGATAGTGCGGGAGTTCCGGGAGCTCGCATCCGACTTCGCCATTAGAGCGAATCTCCGCTTTGTCGAGCCGGAAGGGCTTTCGGCGTACCTGAAGAACGCCCCCGAAAAACAAGAAGGCGCTGATGGTGAACAACCGTGAAAACCACATCTCTCGTTCTCATCGCCACATTCGTCCTCTTTCAATCGGTAGGCGCCCACGCAGGCAGCATCTACCAGATGGAGTACAGGTACTCCTTCGATGACGTGGCTCGGGACGGCGTGCGCAGGCAGACCTTCGTGATCTGTGATGATACATGTGCGGCGGGACCGCCCCTTGAGCCGGCGCCGCGGTTTCCGGCGCTTTCGGTGCGAGTCTCGCAAGACCCGGCCGCAAACATCAGCAACGAAACGGCGCAAAAGGCGCCGGTTAGCGGAAACAACGAGACCGCCACGAGGGCAGACAGGAGCAATGGGCAGCAAGACCCGAACGCCCGTATCGCTGTCCTCTTCAGCCTCGACAGCTCTGCCTTGAGCGATGCAGAAAAGACAAGGCTCTCGTCCCTCGTCAAAAGCCTCGATGCGAAAGCGAAGGGTGGCATCCTTTTCGTGACGGGGTATACCTGCGACCTGGGAAGCAAGGCGCATAACGACGTCCTTGCCATGAAGAGGGCCGAGGCAGTCGAGGGTTACCTTCGCAAGGCCGGTCTGCACGCTATCTGGGTCGCCGGCATGGGCAAGTGCTGCTACGCGACAAAAGACTAGGGCAAACGATACCTCAACCGGAGGGTTGAGGTGACAATCAGCAAAAAGGAGGCGACAAAGTGAAGAAGGTTCTCGCATCATTCGTCATGTCTCTGCTCGCTGCGGTACTGGCATCATCATGCCTTGCCGCGCAGAGCGAGACTGAGGTCCGTCAAGCTCTGACGAAGACGTTTCCCGGCATAAAGGCAGGGGAGATCAACGGCTCCGAGATCCCGGGACTCTATGAGGTGGAGGCGGGCTCAAACATCATCTACTTCTATCCCGAAAAGGGTCTGCTCGTCTTCGGCGAGATCTGGACGAAGGACGGCAAAAACGTCACGGCCGAGAAGAAGATGCAGTTGGCCGCCGCAAAGCTGAAGGATTTACCGCTCGACAAGGCGGTCAAAATCGGCAACGGGAGAAACAAGGTCATCGAGTTCACGGACCCGGATTGTCCTTACTGCAGGAAGGCAGCCGAGTTCTTCAAAGGAAGGGACGACGTGACTTTGTATGTCTTCTTCTTCCCCTTGCCCATTCACAAGGACGCCGAGGTCCACGCGCGCTACGTGCTGTGCGCTGCGGACAAGAGGCACGCCCTGGAGGAGGTGATGAGCGGAAAACACGACCAGGAGAAAGTGGAGGTCTGCGCCGACGAGAAGGTATCCGCCCTTCTCAAGGAGCATATGGAGTTGGGGACAAAGCTCGGAGTCAGGGCGACCCCGGTCTTCTGGATCAACGGCCAGTACGTTGCAGGGGCGAATATCCCCGCCATAGAAGGCCTTCTCGGCAAGAACACGACAACTCACACACAACCTTAAGGAGGAATTGATGAAAAAGCACTTCAGGGCATTGGCGGGCGCGATAGGCGCCACAATAACAGCAGTGCGCGCGATAGAGGGTTCGGCCTTCCTCGCATCCAGGTGGACCCAGAGGTGCTTCACCGCGCTCGTGCTCGCAGGGCTGACTTTCCTCATGGTGGGCGGCGCCCACGCGATCACCGCCCCTGCGACGGGCAGCCTTTTCTACGACGCCTACGATATCGTCATCAACAGCATGCTCAAAGGGGCGGTCGGCTTCGTCGCCGCGATCCTCATCTTCGCGATGTCGATCGGCCTCTTTCTCATGCAGAAGGTGGTCCCCGGCATCGTCGGCATCGTCTGCGCCGCGATCCTCATCAAGGCCGACACCATCGTGACGAGCCTCGGAGCGGTTTTCTAAAAGAAAGGAGGGTTCGGGAGGGCCGACCTTGGCGGCCCTCCCTTCTACGACCATGACGAACAGGAGATTCCCCCAGTACCTGACACAGCCTTTCATGATCCTCAGCTATGAGCCGGACGAACAATGCATCACCCTAGTCTGCGTGATCCTCGCCCTCGTGATGTGGGGCTGGGCGGTCCTCCTTCCTTTCACCCTGCCGGTCCTCTACAGCAAGACGAAGAAGAAGTATCCGAGGGGTTTTTTCAAGCACCTGGGATACATGGCGGGAGTGGCGCAGTTCAGGGGATACCCCTCATTCCATGAAAAGGAGTTCATCGAATGAACCCGCTCAAATTCGTCTCCGAGCATAAGAGACTCGCCGAGAGCAACGCGGTGCTCAGGCTCGCGGTCATCCTTTTATTCGTAGGACTCGTGATCAACGCCTTCATCAGCTACAGCATGTCCAAGAGGGTGCGGACGGTGATCCTCCCGCCCGTTGTCAATGAGAAGATCGAGCTCTCGGGGACGAAGTTCTCCGATTCCTATCTTAGACTGATGTCGCGCTACATCACGGGCCTGGCGCGCAACTTTACCCCATCTTCGGCCAGGGGCAACTTTGACGAGCTGCTCACTCTCTTCGACCCTTCCGTCTATGTAGAGAACAAGACCCGTCTCTATTCCCTCGCGAGCACGGTCGAGACAGCGAGGGTTACGAGCGTATGGACGCCCGACACCATATCGTGGGACGAGGGAAAACGGGAGGTCATCGTGCGAGGGCTTCGGAAGGAGTACGTGGGAGACCAGAAGACCTCCGATGGCAGGGAATCCTACGCCATCGACTACTCGAACGTGAACGGCCGGTTCGCCATCACGCGGATAGCCCAGGTCGAGCTTCCCGGAAACGCCAAAGGAGACATGAGCAAATGAAAAGAGGACTGTTATCCATAGGCCTTATGGCCCTGGTCTGCGTTGGGCTCCCGGTCCTCGCCGACGAAACGTGCGGTCCGGCGGGTTGCGACGCCGCCAAACAGACCCAAACCGGCCAGACAACGGCCCCGCCGCTTCCGTCCGTCGTTCAGTCCAACTGGAGGAAAGCCGCCTTGCCCCCTGAGGCTTCCAAGCCCCCTGTCGCGGTAGCCACTAAGCCCGTGCAGCCTCCTGCGCAGGCGCAGCCGGGTCAGCCGGCAGCGAAGACGCAAGGCTCTACCGCCCCCCGGACGCTAGATTCGGGGTTCAGCGAGCAGGAACTTCTGCCCGACCCCATAAGTATGGCCCAGAAGGTCTCCCCTGAGATCACGACCCAGGTACGCCTGTCAAATTCCGACGTCAACCGGGTGATCTGTCCCGTGGATATGAAGGACGTGATCTACTCGGAGGAGAAAGGCCTGACGGTCAACCTGTCCGGGAAAAATGCCTTCGTCAAGTTTCTCGTGGTGAAGAAGGACGGCAAAGACATGTATTCCATAACCCCTTCCGAGCTCTATTTCGTCTGCGACGGCGCGGTCTACACGATGATCGCCATTCCCGCGCGCATACCCGCCCAGACGCTCCAGCTCACGCCGGGCAAGGCGGGCACGGCGAAAAAGAATATGGAGCTCTACGGGGAGCTGCCCTTCGAAAAGAAGATCATCACCATCGTCAAGAGGGTCTACACCAACGACGCGCCGGACAGCTTCACGAAGACCGTGGTCAATAGAAAGATAGACGTCTTCAAGGACCTCGAAGTAATTCTCCGCTCGATCTACGCCATCGAGGGAGAAGGGTTGCGCGTGAAGGAATTCGAGGTTAGGATCGCACCGGCGAGCACCCTGGGAACCATCTCCTTCAAGGAGAGCGATTTCCTGAGGACGGACATTTCTCTCCATCCCGTTGCGGTGAGCGTAGAGTCCATGACTCTGAAGAAGGGAGAAACGTCCCGCCTCTTCGTGGTGGAGCGGAACGAGGGAGGACAGCCATGAAAGAAAAACTTCAGAAGATTTGGGGGACCCTTCGCCCCGAGCAGAGGAAGAAAAGCATCATCGCAGGGGTCCTCATCGCGCTCACCGTCGTCGCCTTCGGCATCTACAAGAGCACCAGGGGGAGCGCCCCGCCTCCGCCTCCTTCTGCCAAGCGCGAGATCAACCTCGGCGCGGGAGACAGGGACGTGCTGGAGAAGTCCCTCTACAACGAATCGACGAAAGTCATCGACGACATGAAGAGCCAGATGGAGGACCTCCAGAAGCAGCTCAAGGCGGTCCAGGAGGCAAAGGAGACGCCGGAAGCGCCGTCGCTGCCGCTGCCCAATTCCGGCTCGAAGAGCCTGTCCGGGCTTGCGGCGAAGGACAAGGGACGTGTGCCCATCCCGGAACCACCAATGCCCGCGCCGTCAAGCACCACGCCGCCTCTTCCTCCCGGCGTCCCGCCGTCGCCTGTGCAGCAAACCGGCAGTCACACCGCTCTGGGCGCGCCTACGGCGCTTCCCAAGCCCGAGGTCTACGGGGGCATCAAGGTCGTCTCCCAAACCGAGGCCGACGCAAAGGGCGATTCTAAAAAAAAAGACGGCATGAAGATATACCTTCCCCCTTCTTTTATGGAGGGGACGCTGCTGTCGGGTATGTACGCGCCGGCGAATAGCGGGGGAAAAGGGGAGCCCCTCCCCGGCCTCGTACGGATCAAGAACCTGGCGATCCTGCCGAACTCAGTGAAGGCGGATCTAAAAGGATGCTTCGTCATCGTCGAGGCCCAGGGGTCCCTTTTCGACGAGCGCGCCCACGTCCGGCTCGACACCCTGTCGTGCCTGGCGAAGAACGGGGAGTCCGTCATCGACCAGAGGGTCAAAGGATACGTGGTCGACCAGGACGGCTTCGTGGGGCTGAGAGGCACGGTGGTGTCGAAGATGGGCGCAGCCGTGGCCAGGAGCCTCTTCGCGGGGTTCGTCGCAGGCTTCGGGGACGCGGTGGCGCAGTCGACCACCATCACCTCGATAAGCCCTCTCGGCACGACCCAGACGTTCAACACGGACGAGGCCGCGAAGGCCGGGGCCGGGAAAGGCCTCTCCCAGGCCGGGCACGACCTTCAGAGGTTCCTCCTCGATCTCGGGAAACAGGCCATCCCTGCCATTGAAGTGGGGGCGATGAGACCGGTGACGGTCGTGATCAGCGAGGGGGTGGATCTCGAGATAAAAGAAAAGAAGAACGGGTGCCTGAACGGAGACGCCGCGTGCGCGAGCCCGGTGTTCTGACTCAATGGAGGAAACGATGTACAAATCAATTCTGGCGGTTTTATCGATAGCCCTTCTCGTTTCATGCAGCACGGTGGGGAACACGATCAACCCCTACAAGTCCAACTTCAACTGCCCCTATAAGGAATCCGGCAGGTGCATCAGCATGACCGGGGCATACGACGAGTCCCGAGCGGAGAAGATGCAGACAACGGACCAGGCCAAAGCGGCAATGCTCCCAACCAGCGGCGAGAAGGCATATCAGGAAAGCGTCTACAAGAAACTCTCCGGTCTCCTCGAAGAGCCGAAAACCCCCCTCATCGCGCCGCCCAAGGTGATGCGCGTCCTCCTTCTCCCGTACAAGAACGACAGGGACCTCTACATGTACCGCTACGCCTATTTCGTGGTGGACGACTTCCGGTGGGTCCTCGACGGCAACCCCGCACTGGAGGGAAGGTAAGATGGGGCTCACAAGCAATTTTCTGAAGAGCGTGCTCGGCGTCGAGGGGCTCACCTTCCAGGACCTGAAGGACGAGACCTACAGGAAGCGGTTCTCCCATTATCTCCCCTGGGTCATCTACGACCCCGAGACCAAGATATACGGGTGCTCGGACGATTCGGTGGGGTTCATCTTCGAGTGCTCGCCCCTGGCCTTCGCAGGGGAGCAGGCGATTGAAACCCTGGAAGGTTTGGTCCGGCTCAACGTGCCTTCCGGCTCCGTCGTCCAATTCACCCTTCTCGCGGACCCCTATATCGAGCCCTATCTGAGCGCGTACAAAGCGCTGAAGACCCGGGATTCGGACCTCACGAGGACCTCGGCCGAGCGGTTCACGCACTTCCTCGCCGAAGGCCGGGAGGGACTCGGCAAGCTGAACAACATCCCGGTGCGCGATTTCCGATTGATCGTCTCCGCAAAATTCCCCTCCGGTGGCTCGGACGTCGACCTCAACGACACGAGGAACACGATCTTCGAGATCCTGAGCGGGGCGAACCTCTTTCCTTCCCACATGGGCGCGGAGGATCTCATCCGGTGGATGCGCCGCCTCTTCAACGGGGAGGATTATGGGGAAGAGCCATGCCGCTACGACGACTCCCGACCGATCGGCGAGCAGATCGTCTTCGCCGAGACGCCCATCGTGAAGTCGATGAAGGAGATGTGGATAGGGGGCCGCTGTTTCCGCTGCGCGACACCCAAGGAGGTGCCGCCTGAAGTGGACTCGGTCCAGACGAACCAGATCTTCGGGGGAGTATGGGGCATCCAGCAGGACGTGAACCAGTACCGGACCCCTTTTCTCTATACCCTCAACATCATCTACTCCGACTTAAGGGCCTGGCTCCATACGAAGTGCAACGCCATGCTGCAGCAGAAAGGAGTCGGCTCCTTCGCCCGCCAGCACGAGGCAAGAAAGGAAGAGCACATGTGGGCCGCCGGAGAACTCGAGGCGGGGAAGCGGTTCGTGAAGGTCATGCCCATCCTCTGGGTCTACGGGAAAAGCAGGGAAGCGGTGAGCGAGTCCCTGGTAAGAGCCAAGAGGCTCTGGGAGGATTGCGGCTACCGGATGCAGGAAGACAGGGGGATACTGCCCATCATGTTCGTCTCGTCGCTGCCCCTCGGTCTCTACAACGTCGGCAGGAACGTGGACAACCTCGAACGGAGTTTCGTCGCGCCGGCGAGCACGGTAGCGGTGCTCCTTCCGGTGCAGGCCGACTTCGCGGGTGGCGGAGCGCCGTACCTCCTGCTCGCAGGGAGAAAGGGGCAGCTCTGCACACTCGACCTCTTCGACGAGCGGGTGAACAACCACAACGCCTTCGTCGCTGCCTCCACCGGTTCTGGAAAGTCCTTTTTCGTGAACTGCCTGACCTACAACTACTTCGGGGCGGGAGCAAAGATAAGGATCATCGACATAGGGGGCAGCTACAAGAAGATGACGCGGGTGTGCAACGCCCGCTACCTGGATTTTACGGACCGTATGTCCATCAACCCCTTCACCTACATCGTCGATCCCCAGTTCGACCTTCCCGTCATCGCCCAGGTGGCCGCCCAGATGTGCTATTCCACTTCCGAGAAGCCCGCGCCTACCGAGATCGAGATGCGCCTCCTCATGGACGCGGTGACCTGGGCGCACAGGGCCTATGAAGAAGACGCCGAGTACCACCACGTCTACGAGTTCCTCAGGACCTACCCTGAGAAGGTGGGGACGCCCTCGGGAAACGCGAGTTTCACGACGGAGCTTGAGATCACGGCCCACCGGCTCGCCTTCGCCATGGCCGAGTTCTCACGTGACGGTCGGTACGGCGACTACTTCAACGGCCCCTCCGGGTTCAACATCCACGATGACGACTTCGTCGTGTTGGAACTGGGCCATCTCGAACAGCAGAAGCAGCTCTTCAACGTGGCGGTGCTCCAGGTGATCAACGCGGTGACGAGCGATTTCTACCGGTCCCGGAAGGACGAAAAGAAGCTCGTCGCCTTCGACGAAGGATGGCAGCTGATCCGGGACAACGCCATTCTCGGCAAGATCATCGAGGACGGCTACCGGAAGGCCCGGAAGCACTCGGGGAGCTTCAACGTCATCACCCAGTCGGCGACCGACCTCGCCCTGTTCGGAAGGGTCGGGAAAGTGATCGATGCGAATTCTGCATTCAAGTTCTTCCTCCAGGCCGACGACATAGAGAAGGTGGTAAGGGACGGCGTCCTCGAATACGGCGAGTTCGAGGCGGCACTCCTGAAATCGGTGAGGCGGAACAGTCCCAAGTACTCGGAGATATTTCTGGATACGCCCTTCGGGACGGGCGTCGCCCGCCTCGTCGTGGACGACTTCTCCCGGTATCTCTATTCCTCTTCTCCCGAAGACAACCAGCGCATCGAGGCGGTCATGGAGGAGAAAGGAGTCGATTACCGGGAAGCGATCGAGACGATCCTCGAACAGGGGAAACGATAGGAGGTCTCATGGGCGCCGGTTTACGGTTCAGATCGCATCTCCTCCTGTTGTGCGTCGCGCTCCTCGCTGTCCCCACGGAAAGCCTCTCCCAGAGCGCGAGCGATCTCGGCGCGGCCCAGGGAAACAGCGTCCTCAACATTTACGGGTCAAAGAGCGGGATTACGAACAACGTCTCGAATCCCCTCACCTCAAGCAATACCCCCATGACAACAGTAGACGGGGCGGTCTCTTTTTCCGGGCAGCTCCAATGCCCCAATTCGCAGCGGTTCATGGAGGTGCTCATCCAGCCCGGCGCGACGGGCGACATCACCACCCTCATCGTGAGCCAGGACACCAATTTCGACGGCAACCTCGACTATACCTATGAGGCGCCCTTTCCCGTGTCGGGGATCTGCGCGAACGGGGTCGTCGCGTGCAACCCGGGGACCTGGACCAACTGCCAGACCTACCAGTGGGTGTCGGACACGTCCGGAAGAATCTCCCTTCAGGTGGTCCCCTTAACAGCCCTGGGCGGCTGCTTCTGCGTTAACAACTCGTGCGGGACGAACCTCGTCTTCGCCAACACTCCCACCATCATGAACGTCATCGGGGGAGGGGTGGCAGGGGCCATACAGAAGAACGACTCCCGATACGCCATTAGCAAAGTCGTGATCGACGGCATGGACGCGACCTACTACGGGCAGAACTCGGGAGGATGTACCGCTTCTTCTTCCTTGCCCGCGAATGCCGAGCAGTACTACTACAACCCCGGCAACATGGTACTCCGACGCGACGGCGCAGGCAGCCGAGCAGGCCGCTGTGCCGACGAGCGTCTACAGCACCCTCAAGACATCGGACGCTGCCGGCAATTACCAGACAGCCACGTGCACCATCGCACGGAACCATTCGATACGTTTGGGATACGAACTACCAGTGCTACGTGGAGTCCGGCATCAGCAATGGGTGTTCTGCGTTGGAGAACAACTCCAACTGTCAGCTTAGAAGCGAGAATATCGACGGGGTGACCACAGTAAGCAATTACATGGCCACGGGCCTTGAGCCTCTTTCGTCCTGTCAGCCGCTCTCAAGCACCGTCTCCGCGAGTTGCGAGTATTCCTGCCCCTTAGGGGTGGGCTATCCCTGCACCGGAACGACTCCCACGTGCACGAACGGAAGCGCGGTCGCGAACTGCGCGCTCATGAACCCCATTGCGGGGCATGGAGGCTCGTGGACCGGCGGTCCCTATCTTGTGGGCTCGGGCAGCGCGCTCTATTTCATGGAGCAGAGCAGCACGCCGACGTACACGTGCCCCCTGGCGATTATCCCTGTAACTATTACAGCTATGGATACATGTGCTACGTGGATTATGGCGGCTATTGGCGCAGCTCCGCATGCGACGTAAGCTACCCGCCCGTTACGGTCGGCTCCCTCCAGTTCATGCCCGGCGTCAGGTGTGGGGGTCGGTAAACACACTGACGCGACGACAACTGCTGGAGGTATAATTCGGTGACCTCGCAGGGCCGGGAAGCCCTTCGGAGCCCTTACGATCGGCGTGACGGTAAAGGACCAATATGGCGGCTATATAGGCACGCTCTACTTCCAGGGGGTTATCGCTTCGGGCGGGGACGTGCGCCCCAGAACGGCAGCGCACCGACTACGGCGGGCTCGTCCTGGGACCTGTCCGCCACGTGCCTTTCATTCATGGCATCGGCCACGGCAACGGCTCCATAACTTCTCCCCTGACATTTGTCCCATCCCTGGGCACTCCGCCTGCGTGGGCGTCCCCAGCTTCTGCAGCAAGAGCTGCTCCGAGAACGACTGCGAGCAATGGTGGATGAAGACGAGGACCTATACCTGCACGACCAGCGGATACGACTTCTCGGCCATACAGAAGCGCGTATCGACCATAAAGCAGTCCGCCCAGGACAACACTTCGTCGATGTCCTACAACGATTACTATCTGTCGGGCTCGACGTGGACGACCGGGAGCAGCTCTTACGCGACAAGCAACGTGTACCGGGGGGACATCGGGAGCTGCCAGCAGGCGTGCAAGACGTTGGCGAACGCAGACAACACCTCGACGAACGTCGCTTACAAGAAAAGCGACGTCTCCCTCGATGCGACGACCCCCGTCTACTACTATCACGCCTGCACCTCGGCGGGATGCCCTGCAGGAGCGGGCGAGACGATCGTCACAGACTGCCAGTGCATCGACGACTTCGCGGAAGCGGCGGTCATCATGCAGACCTTAAGGAAAGGAGCGCAGGACATCATATGCAGCGACGGAACGGAAATCGGCCTCCAGTGAGAAAGGCAGCAAGAGAAAACAGCGGAACAGTTCGATGGCTGAGCCGGGTCGTGACGGTGTTGACTGTTCTCGGCGCCGTGCTTGTCACGGCCGGATACGCCCACGCCACGTCTCTGGTATGCGCGCTGGACCTCAACGGGAACGGGCAGATAGACCAGGGAGAAACGGCCACTTGTATCGGAGACGCCGGCACGCTTTGCCCCCTCGACGCGGTCGCGTGCCAGCCCGCCGAGAGCGCGCCCACCTGCCCGACCGGTGGTTCTTATGTCTCCGCTGACGATCAATGCGAGGCGCCCTCCTGGACGTGCGGCCTCGATGGGTCCCGGTACGACAGCCAGGCTTCGTGCTCTTCCGCGTGCTCCCAAACGACCGCCTGCACTGCAGGGGTATGCCCCTACGGATCGTCGCATCCGTGTGACACCAACAACAACTGCACCCGGACCGGGTCCTGCTCCCAGACCTGCCCAAGCGCCTACAGCCTGACCGGAAGCATTTGCGCGGCGCCCGTGACCTGCGCCAAGGGAACGTATAGCTCCACCGCCAAGGCGTGCCTTGACAACAGCTCGTGGGTCTGCCCCCACGGCGCCGCTTATCCCTGCCTCAGCAATGCCGGAAGCCATGAATGCTCGACGGCGACGTGCATCGATCCGTCGACGGCGCAGACAACCACCGTGAGCACGGCGATGCTCCAGAACAACGGCCCGACGGATGCTTCCGGGAACTGCCTTGGCACGATATACATCTTCACGGGGAGGAAAATGACGTGCAACAAGTCGGGCGTTCAATCGGGGTGGAAGAACTGTTGCCAGGCGGGGTCGGCGACACTGAGCGACGACGTGGGGAGCGCGGAAAGCCTGTTCAACGGGGTAAGCGCGATTTCCAATATATACCACCTCGGACAGATCGCATACTACGGGACCGAAATCCTGAACGGCACCGCGGTGAACGTCACGAACATGAGCACGAGCGTTCAGGGCGCCCTGGAAGCAGTAGCGCAGGGCGGGAGTCTGATGGACGGGTTCACGGCTTACGCCGAGGCGACTTTCCTAAACCCTGAAACACTCGCGTTCATGGCGGCGGCCTATATGATACAGGAGTATCTTTTGTCCGGGAGCTGCAGCCAGGAAGACCTGGAGACGGCTATAATGGACGCGGCGGGCCGATGCCACAGCCTGGGTACTTACTGCACGGACAAGTGGCCCCTGGTGGGGTGCGTGCAAAGAGCCGAGGACTTCTGCTGCTTCAACTCCAAGCTCGCGCGCATCATACAAGAACAGGGCCGGCCTCAACTGAAGTCATTCAACCCCAACCCGTGGGGCGTAGCCACCGACGATGGTCCCGCCAACGCGGACTGCCGGGGATTTACGTCGACGGAGTTTCAGATGCTCGACTTTTCGAAGATGGACCTGTCCGAGTACTTCGGGGACATCGCGACGCAGGTCCAGTCGGCAATCCAGCAGAACGTGTCCGGTAAGATAAACAGCTATTACAACAGCATCCAGCAACAGCCATAGAGGAGGGTTAGTTTGAAGACCGTTGTCTGGTGCATTCTCGCGGCCGCGGCGCTTGTGGTCCCGTTTTCCTTTCGCCTCGGATGGCGGAAATGACGAAGAAGAAACTTACGATACGCCGCATCCTCACCGCCGCATTCCTCTGCCTGCTTATGGCGTCTACCGCCCCGGCCAGGGATCTCGGCACCTTCGGCGCGGTCTACGACATCGTGGAGAAGGACGCTCTCAAAGAACTTCAGGAGAAGGCGAAGTCGGTCGATTTCTCCAAAGCGGTGGACAGAAACGCCCTTACAAGGAGGGCCAGGGACTTCACCCCGGAGGACGTGAAGGAGACGAGGATGATTGGCCCCGCCCGGAAGGACCGCACGTTCCTCGTGGACATGACCTATACCCTGGAGAGGGACATCAAAGGCGAGAAGGGGAACATCATATACCCCGCGGGTTATACCTTCAACCCCCTTAACTATGTGGTCTACCCGAGGACTCTTGTCATTCTCAACGGGAAACGGCCCGAACAGATCCGCTGGTTCGAGGAATCATCCTACGCCAAGGACGCTCTGGTCACCCTTCTCCTGACGGACGGCTCCTACGGCGAGCTCTCCAAGTCCCTCAAGCGTCCGGTATTCTATGCAAGCGCCAGGATGATCGAGGCATTCAGGATTCAGGCGGTGCCGTCAGTGGTCCGGCAGTCGGGCGCCCACATGGAAGTGACGGAGGTGTTCGTACCGCCCGCTGTTAGCCCTTCAAGCATTTCTCGAAGTCGTCAGTAAAAACAATTTGCTTGAGTTACGGGCGTCAACCTGCAAGTATTGCATGAGGGCAAGAGCCGGGAACCACGGAACGCCGTGCGAAAGGTGGCGACTAAAGAATAAGCCGTGCGACCCATGGTGCCGACCCTCTTAGCAAACCAGTTCAATCTCAACCGCTCAGTCCAACTGTCGCAAATACAGTAGGTCGCATCAGGCTTGACTTAAAGTCAGGTGCCTCGGATTCTCATAGTAAGTACACCGGTGTCTATGGTCTCTAATCTCTAATATAGTCTGGGGTAACGGCAAGAAGACAGGCCGCCCATCCCCTCGCCAAAATCGTCGACGTCAATCTGACAACCGGCATTCCCGAGCCGGGCGAGATTGCCGAGGCAGAGAGCATTCTCCTCGGTGTCGCGGCCAAGGCATTCGATGATCAGTTCGCCATGCACAGGCGCAGTTCCGCCATCTTGCGGCACATATCGTCAATCAGTTCCTCATTTGCAACATCCTCATTATTCCGGGAATTGTTCCGAAACCAATGACGAACCGATATCCTTCATGGCAGTGTGCAGACCTTTTCTTTCATGCGCCGGTTCATTTCGCATACCGGCTACGACATGCACCCCTTTAACATCAAATTCCAGCAACTGAAACATATGTTTCGTATAACCAAAATACACCTGAAACATGCCGGTATCCGGATTACCCTGAGTGAACACAAGAACCAGCTTCTTTTTCACGGCATTTTCTTTGAAATGCGGAGAGAAGCGCGGAGAGATTTGTGCAAACAACCTATCGGTGAATATCTTCGCCTGGGCACTCATCTGCCCCATGTAAATCGGCGAGCCGAGAACGAGGAGATCGGCCTGCTCAAGCGCGCCGTAAAGTTTCTGCATGTCGTCGTCGATAACACAACCCCGATCCTGATCGCCCTTGTGGCAGCCCAAACAACCCCGGCACGGTTTGATATCGAGATCGCTGAAATACCAGGATCGGGTTTCGGCGCCCTGTTCTTTCGCGCCATCGAGTATTTTGTTTACTATCCAGGCGGTATTGCCTTCTTTCCGCGGACTTCCAATAAATCCCATGACTTTCATTTTTTCCCCTTGCACGTCTGGTCTACTTACATTAAAAAGAAGCTACTTCATCGC
>CAWFMJ010000025.1:0-426410 GCA_963816715.1 uncultured delta proteobacterium | reverse complement strand
ATCATGAACGTCCAGGGAGCGCAGAACAGAGGAACATATTTGAAGTAGACGGAAGGAGGGTCGGTATGATCGAAAGGCGAGAAAAACCGGGTAACATTTTCTTTCCACATGAGAGACACCGGGCTCCAGGAGCCCGTGAAGAACACGGGGGCCAGAAGAAGCGCCGCGAAAAGGGCCAATCCGCCTGCCAGGGCGCCGGCCCCCGTTCCGGATGCTATCCAACGGAATTGCGAAAAGAAAGCGACCTTCCGCGATTCGCCGGGAGGCAGGTTTCTCAACCGTGAGAAGGCTGCCATGACGCTGTAAAGCAGAATAACGCAAAAACCGGTTACCGCCGCCACAGGCCCTTTCAAGAACGACCCGATCGCGGCCGCGCAGTAAAGCGCAACGAGAGACCTGAAGCGATTCTCTGTCGCGTACGCGATAAAAGCCCACAAAACTGCCCAAATGGCGCACGTATTGAGCGATTCGGCGGATGCCGTCCGGGACCAGAATACGAACATGGTGGAGTTGAGAAGGAGCAGCGCCGCCATGAGGCCGGTCTTCCGATCGAACAGGCGAAAGCCCACAACAAAAACGATGAGGACGGAACCGATTCCCCCCAGCGTGCTCGGCATCCGCAGCATTGCCTCGGTGAAACCGCCCAGCCGGACAAAGGGCAATGTGGCCCAATGGCTCAGAAGGGGCTTGTCCCAGTCCATGACCCCGTTGACCATCGGGACAAAGTAGTTGTGCGACCTCGCCATCTCCCGAACGATGAGAGCCCAACGCCCTTCCGGACCCCACAGCGACCTCGTCGAAAGCCCTATCCAGAGGAGAAAGCAGGCAAGCAGCGCCACGAGGACAAAAAGCGCCCGATCCCCCGGCCGACACCGTTGTCCGGCCGCAGAAAATAGTGAAGCGTCGTTCATATCCGTCGTCTTCTTCATAATCAAGCACGAGAATATACCGGGAAGTGCGGCCGGCGGTCAAGCGCGCGTGCGCCTCCGCGTCGGCTCTGCGAAAAACCTGCATCTAAAAACTTTCTCTTGACATTGCAGCAGCTTACTACTATCGTAACTATTACAATACAGAGAACGGGGGGATTGGGGGTCCGCCATTAATCTGTATCTGTCGCTTTCCACACTGACCTGTAGTGCTTTTCTTCAGCCTATCTTTTAAGAAAGAGGAGGTGGTAAAAAAAACGTCCTAGATCCCCGAGACGAGTCGCCTAAAACCCGAGGAGGTTAGCATGCAGCCGTCGAGCATTGATCCTTCCGTTGCTTGGGTGGTGTGGGGATTCTTGATTCTGGGAACCTTTCTCATGACGTTGATCGGGACTTGGCTCATCGCCAGGGGGTGGGAAAAATGAAACCCACATTCCTCAATGTCCCGACTCCAACAACCGGCATGATAGTCGGGGCCGCCATAGGGGTTGCCTGTCTTCTGGCCCTTGCCCTGCTGCTTGGCGCTCTCGCCAAAAAACAGTGGAAATCCTTCGATGAATATCTGGTAGGCAAGAGAGACATCGGCCCGTGGGTTACCGGCCTTGCCCTTACCGGCTCCTATATCTCGGGCTGGGCCTTCTGCGGCAGTACAGCGGTCGTCTACAGCGTCGGTTTTTCGGGCATGTGGTTCGCCGGCATATGGACCCTCGTGGGGATCATCCCTACGGTGTGGCTCGCTGCAACCAAAACGAGAGAATTCGCCCAAAAAACAGGCGCCACGACGATTACCGAAACGATCGGCCGCCGGTTCGAATCGAAAGGGCTCCAGACGCTCATAGCCGTCTGCATGCTCTTTTTCCTCTTCATGTATTCCGTAGGCCAGCTCAAGGCAGCCGGCACGGTCTGGTATGCGGTCACGGGTCTCCCGCCTATCTGGTGTCTTTTGATCTCCATTGTTATTGCCTGGCTCTTCCTCGTTCTTGGCGGATACATGGGCACCCAATGGTTCATTGCGGTGAAAGGCGCATTTCTGGGGCTTGTGGGCGCGGTTATCGGGGTCTGGGCGCTCATCTACGCCGGTGGGTTCGGCAGCATATCCAACGCCCTCATGGCCCAGAAACCGAGCCTCATGTCCCTCATGGACAGCAGTCTCCCGAAGCTGGGCACCACCCAGCTTTTCTCGAGCCTCGTCGGCATCCTCGCCACGCCGGTGATCTTTTTCACTATGTCCGTCGGTTTTCCGCATAACGTGAGCAGATTCCTGGGCATGAAGAAACTGACGCGGAGAGACTTTATTCTGCTCTGTTTCGTGGTCTGGCTCACCGCCGGCATCCCGGTGATGCTCGATTGCTCGAGCAACGGGCTCGTGGCGCGCATGATCTTCGGACAAAATCTCCTGGCCAACAAACAGTGGGGCGCCGACCTGGCAGCGCCGATGCTCACCTGGGCGGTAGGCGGAACAGGTCTGCTTTCCATCTATCTGACGGGCGTCGTCGGCGCTGCTCTCGGAACTCTCTCCGCCATGGTGTTCATCATGAGCGCCAATGTGACAAGGGACATCATCAAGCTCTGGCGCCCGAAAACGTCAGACACGTCGATGCTCTATCTCGGCTACGCGCTTATCGCCCTTTTTCTCTTCCTGCCTTTCTATTTCACCCTCCAGCGACCCCCTGCGCTCCTCGCGATCTTCATGGGGCTTGCCGCCATGGGCCTCGGCGCGGTCTTCTTCTTCGTGACCGTCGTGTCCTACTACTGGAGACGAGCGACAAAAGTCGGAGCGATCCTGACCGTGGTCTATGGCACCGCGGCGACCATGTGGGGCGGATGGGCCGTGCTCGGGCGCAAGCCGCCTCTGCTCGGGATGGGCACCATGGAGTGGTTGCTCATCGGCGGCTGCTGCGTTCTCTATTTCGGCGGCAGCCTCCTGTCCACGGCGCCGTCCAAGAGCCTCCTCGAAAAACTCTTTCCTCAACGTGCAGCGCCCCGGTCGTTTGAAAAGCGAAAAGAAGCGGCAGTGGCAGGATAGCGGGGCAAGAGGGTTTATCCCGCGGCGCTCACAGGCGGGAAGGAGAACACGATGAAAAAGATTCTGCAGGGCAACGAAGCGATTGCAAGAGGCGCCTGGGAAGCGGGCGTCACGGTAGCGGCCGCCTATCCGGGAACCCCGAGCAGCGAGATTCTCGCCGAGATCGCCGCTTACAAGGAGATCAAAGCACAGTGGTCGCCAAACGAGAAGGTTGCCGTTGAAGTCGCATCGGGCGTCGCCATCGCCGGCGCCCGCGCCATGGCTTGTATGAAGCACGTGGGACTGAACGTGGCCTCCGATCCGTTCATGACGCTCGCTTACACAGGCATCAAGGGCGGCCTCGTCATCGTGGTTGCGGACGATCCAAACGTCCATAGCTCGCAGAACGAGCAGGACAGCCGCAATTGGGCTCGCTTTGCAAAGGTTCCCATGCTCGAGCCCGGCGATGCCGCGGAATGCAAAGCTTTTGCGAAAATTGCTTACGATATAAGCGAACAATTCGATACCCCCGTGCTTCTCAAGGGGGAGACCCGGGTCTCCCACTCCGACTCTCTGGTGGAGCTGGAAGAACGCAAAGAATCCTCGATCGCCTTGGGTCTCGACCGGAAAGAAGCGCCCAAATACGTGATGGTTCCGGCCAACGTTCGCGTGCGGCGACTTTTTGTGAAAGAGCGGATGAAGAAGCTCGAGGCCTATGCGGACGAATTCGCCGGCAACATCATGGAAATCAACGATCCGGCAATAGGGATCGTAGCGGCCGGGGTCTCCTATATGTATTCGAGAGAGGTTTTCCCCGATTACTCGTACCTCAAGCTCGGCATGGTCTGGCCCTTGCCGAAGAAGCTCCTGGCCGATTTCTTCGGCAAGGTCAAGAAGGTGATCGTCGTCGAGGAACTCGACCCCTTTCTCGAAACAGAGATCAAGGCCCTGGGCTATAAGGTCTTCCATGGAAAGGACGTGGTCCCCGACATGTACGAGCTTTCGCCGGAGATCGTGGAAAAAGCCCTCTCGAAGAAGTACCGGACCCCGTCAATCAGGGTAAACCCCGAAGAGCTGCCAAAGAGGCCGCCGAACATGTGTCCGGGCTGTTCCCACAGAGCGCTCTTTTACTCGCTCAAGAAGCTCGGCGCTTTCGTTTTCGGGGATATAGGCTGCTACACCTTGGGCGCCTCGCCGCCCCTTCAGGCGCTTCATTCGTGCATTTGCATGGGAGCGTCCATCGGCCAGGCTTACGGCGCGGGCAAGGCTCTCGGCAAGGAAGGCCTCGGCAAGATCTGCGCGGTCATCGGCGATTCCACGTTTCTCCACGGCGGCCTCGGGCCCGTAATGGACGCCGTCTACAATAAGGGATATTCGACTTCCATCATTCTCGACAACAGGACGACAGGGATGACCGGTCTTCAGGAGCATGCGGGCACGGGCTACACGCTCTCCAAAGAGCCGACCGCCATGATCGACTACGAGAAGCTCGTCAGGGCGTTGGGGGTGAAGCGCGTGCGCAAGGTAGACCCCTACAACGTCAAGAGCACGATGAAGACTATAAAGGAAGAGATGGAGACGGATGGAGCGTCGGTCATCATTACGAAGAACGCGCCATGCATGCTTCACCGGAGGGAAAAGAGACAATTCACCTATCCCTACTATGCCGTCAACACCGAAACCTGCCGGGGCTGCAAGGCCTGTCTGGAGCTGGGATGCCCCGCCATTAGCTGGGTCGCTGGAATTGGGAGCACAAAAGACGGGAAAAAGAGAAAAGGGGTCGTCGCAATCAACCGGCTGCAATGCCCCGGTTGCGGGCTTTGCAGTCAGGTTTGCTCATTCACATCGATAATCGCGGGAAAGGAGGGTGGCTAAATGGACGACAAGACGACGAACATTCTCCTCTCCGGCGTAGGGGGCCAGGGGGCGATCCTGGCGAGCAACATCCTCGCCCGTGTTTTCGTTGAGGCAGGGTACGACGTCAAGAAGAGCGAGGTCCATGGCATGGCGCAGCGGGGCGGGGACGTGACGACCCATTTCCGTTACGGCAAAAAGGTCTATTCGCCCCTCATCAAGTACGGCGAAGTCGATTTCCTCCTCGCCTTCGAGCTTCTGGAAGGAGTGCGCTACATCAACCATTGCAAAGACTCCGCGCAAATCGTCATCAACGACCAGAAGATCCTTCCTCCCGCGGTCAATCTGGGTCAGACCTCCTACCCCGAGGATATACCGGGGACTTTCAGGAAGCATTTCAAGAAAAACGTACACCTGATCAAAGCACAGGAGATCGGCCTCTCACTGGGAAACGCCCAGGCGGCCAACGTGGTGCTCGTCGGCGCTTTTTCTACGTTCTTTCGGCAAATGGAAAGCGACGTGTGGAAAAGCGCAATTGTCGCTCTTCTTCCGGCGAAGCTCCATGAGTTGAACATCAGGGCCTTTGAGGAAGGGAGAAAGGGGATCTGAAGACGCCGGGAAACGGAAAACACCTCCCATGAACAAGAAAGGCCAGGTCGGGAGGGGATTGCACACAAGAAAGGGGGGAATATGAATTTTTCCCGTTTTTGCCGCCTCAACGCCTCCAAGTTTCCGGAGCGGGAGTTTCTCATCGAGAGCTATCCGTCCAAAGAGACGCGCCGGGCCCTGAAATGGAGGGAGATCGAAGAGCAAACAAATAAAGTCGCCAACTACCTTATCAACGAATGCGGCGTCAGGAAGGGCGACGTCGTCCAGCACCTGCTCCTCAACAGCATGGAGTGGTATATCACCTATATGGCGGTCCTGAAGACAGGCGCGACCATCAGTCCGCTCAACTTCAGGTTTGCCGGCGGCGACATCAAGTATGCCTGCGACGTGACCAGGAGCAAGGTATTCATCCTGGGTGAATCATTCGTGCCGCGAGTGGAGCCGATAAGGGAACAAATGGACTACTGCAGCCATTACGTCTGCGTTGGGAGCTCTCCGCCGACAATGAAAGCGTACAGCGAAATTATCGAGAAAGGAGATGCATCGCCCGTATTGGTTGAGACTGACGACGACGACACTGCGGAACTGATGTTCACCTCGGGCACCACAGGCGCGCCAAAGCCAGTCTCCCACAGTCACGCCACGCTCTTCTGGATCGGAATAGGCAATGCTCTTACCTACAACGAAGGCTACAACAGCGTTTACCTTTCCCCCCACCCCTTCTATCACAGCGGTACGCTCTTTCTCTCCTTCCCCTGCTTCATTGCGGCGGGAAAAATCCTCATGCCGATGGAGATGCAGCCCGAGAACTATTTGAGAACGCTTGCGGACGAAAAATGCACGGGCGGCTGGAACACCGTGCCAATCTGGTCCGACGTTCTGGCTGCCGTAAAGTCGGGCCGGATCGACCTGGCTGACTACGACCTCTCGGCGCTCCGGCACATCGAGATCGGCGCCCAGCCAGTGCCCTACTCGCTTCTCGAAGACTCAAAGAAACTATTCCCCCACCTGCCGATAGCGAATATCTACGGCATTACAGAGGGAGGCGGTGGTGGGCTCACCAACTGTTACGATGAAGACATTATGCGCAAACCGGGGTCGATCGGCTTGGCGACCGTCTTCATGGAGGCAAAAATAGTCGATTCCGAAGGCAAAGACCTGCCGCCCCGCCAGGTAGGAGAGCTCCTCCTGAAGGGACCCAGGCTCATGAAGGAATATGCCTTCAATCCCGAAATGACAAGCCGCACCATCGAGGTGGGGTGGCTCCATACGGGAGATCTGGCGTACACGGACGAGGAAGGTTTCATCTTTTTTGCCGACCGGGCGAAAGACCTGATCATCAGGGGCGGGGAGAACATCTTCCCTGCCGAGATAGAAGCAGCCCTCATGAAGCATGAAAAGATCCAGGACGTCGCCGTGCTCGGCTACCCCCACCCTCGCCTGGTCGAAATCGTTCTCGCTATTATCCAGGTGAAAACAGGGGAAACGCTGGCGGACGACGAGGTGATCGAGTTCTTGAAAGCGCGCGGCCTGGCCAAGTACAAGTGGCCCGAAAAGATCATCCAGGCAGACGTGCCCCGGAACCCCTCGGGCAAGATCGAAAAGCCAAAGCTGAGAGATATCTATGTCAAGCCGGCAAAGGAAGCGATGGAGAAGGATTTTGCACCGGCCAGAGAGGCTTCGATTGTCATGTAATCCGGTAGAGTTCCAAAGTCTGGGCTTTCTTCTTAAAGACAAGGAGGTTCTATGAAACTGGGACGCTGGATGACCGCAAAAGACGTCGTGAGGGTCAATGCTTTCAAGTGGCCCGACAAAATAGGGATCAAAGACCTGAACAAGGCCTACACCTTCAAACAGTGGGACGAGCGATCATGCCGGCTGGCCAATGCACTCGCATCGCTCAGTCTCAACAAAGGCGATCGATTCGCGGTGCTCGGCTACAACTGCGTGGAATGGATGGAGATCTATACGGCGGCGGCAAAAGCCGGCTTCATCTGCGTCCCGATCATGTTCAGGCTTTCGGGGTCCGAGATGGAGTACATCATCAACCACTGCGAGGCAAAGGCATTCATCGTGCAGGAGGATTGGATAAACCACGTCGATGGCATGAAAAAGAATCTCGAGTCGGTCCAGCATTATATCTCCTTCGGGGTGGACAGCCCCTCCTTTGACGGCTACCTCTCCTACGAGGACATAATCGCCAAAGCAAGCCGGGAAGAACCGCTGATCGCCATCGATCCCCACGATATCTGGGTCATCATGTACACAGGGGGCACGACGGGCAAGCCAAAAGGAGTGATGAAGACGCATGCCTCCCTCTTTGCCCAATACTTCATTAGCATCTTCGACCATAATTTCAATTTCGACGACGTCAACCTCCTCGTGATGCCCTGCTGTCACGTGAACTCCCTTTTTTACTCGTACGTGGCCACCTGGGTGGGCGGCACGGTCATGGCCTACAACATGGTCAGCTTCGATCCGGAAAACCTGCTGAAAACGTTCTCCGATCACAAAGTTACCTTCACTTCTCTCGTCCCCACCCACTACATCATGATGCTCGCCCTCCCCGAAGAGGTGAAAAAAAACTACGACCTCTCCTCGGTCAAGAAGCTCCTCATCTCGTCGGCGCCCGCGAGGAGGGACACGAAGCTGGGCATCCTCGGCATGTTCAAGAACTCTGAGCTCTACGAGGCCTACGGCTCCACGGAAGCGGGCATCGTCACCATCCTCAAGCCCCACGAACAGCTTACAAAGCTCGGCTCGTGCGGACGCGAGGTGATCGGCTCCGATGTGATACATTTCTACGACGAAGAAGGAAAACTTATCACGGAACCGAATAAGGTGGGGGAGCTCTATTCACGAAGCCCCATGCTCTTCGAAGGCTACTGGAAGGAGCCGGAAAAAACTGCGGCCGCCGTGAAGGGCGACTATTTCAGCGCGGGCGACATGGGCATGAGAGACGAGGACGGCTATATCTACCTCGTCGATAGAAAGGCCAACATGATCATCTCCGGGGGAGAAAATATTTTTCCTTCGGAAGTAGAGAACTGCGTGGGCGGCCATCCCAAGGTGAAGGACGTTGCCGTCATTGGAGTGCCTCACGAGAAGTGGGGAGAGCAGGTAACGGCGGTCATCGTGCTCCACCAAGGCCAGACCGCGACGCCCGAAGAGATATCGGCCTACTGCAAGGGCAAGATTGCGGGGTACAAGGTCCCGAAAAACGTCATTTTTATCGAGGACGACCAGATGCCCCGGTCCGGCGCGGGCAAGATACTTCACCGCTTGCTGAGGGAGCGATACGGCATGTGGAAAGACCACGTGTGAGGCTTCGGCCGTTCCTCGGGCGATCCGCGGGGCGCCCGGGGGGCTGAGAGAACGGAAAAGGCGAGTTAAGTCCGGACGGCGAAGCGCGACAAAGATGATATGGAGATCGCACCCGGCCTCCCTGTCGCACTCGTCGTCGGGACCGACCACCGGCGCCAAACCCCGCTCACGCTCAACTCCATGGTCTATGAAGCGACCGGGGAGATATTTGTGCTCGCCCAGACAACCCCGCCCCTTGGCAAGGACAGGTGCGGAGGCGACCTGACGGTGACCTATCTCACCGAGCGGCAGGACGGCCCCGCTCGCTACGCCTTTCCCGCTGCAATCCTCGATTTCGTCGACCATTACCGGCCCGCTTCCGGTCCTGAGACGCAGGCGCTTCGCATCAAAAGGAAGGGCGAGCCGGCGCCGTACAGCATCAGATCGTGCATCCGGGTAAAGCCGACGCCGGGAAGCCGACTCAGTCTCTACGTGCAGTATGAAAAAGCCATGATTGTCGACATTTCGCTCGGCGGGGTGAGGTTCAATTGCGACAGCTCCGTTCACCTCGACGCGGGCGCCTCGGTCGTGCTCCGTTTTGACGTTGCGGGGAAGGACTACCCGGTAGAAGCAACGATTCTGAGGATGTGGCACGGCAAAGGAAGGCGAAGTTTTATGGTCGCCGAATTCCAAAAGAGTTCAGGCCCGTTCCAACACGCGCTGGCCCGCATGATCCACGCCATCGAGCGAGACGCCCGCGGACAAAACCCCCTCTGTTTTTAAAGAAGAAAATTTGTACTATAATATATCCTCATGGAAGTCTTGCTCATAGAAGACGAAACAAAGGTCGTCGATTTTGTCAGCAAAGGCCTCGACGAAGAAGGCTATACGGTCACCGCGGCCTATAACGGCAGACAGGGACTCGATCTTCTGAAGGCTCACACCTACGATCTCGTGCTCCTCGATCTGATGATACCCGAGATCGATGGTCTCAAAGTGCTCAGGAACATGAGGGCCTGGGGCATCAACACACCCGTGCTGATCATCACGGCAAAAAGCTCGAAAGAGGACGTCGTGCGGGGGCTGGACACCGGCAGCGACGATTATCTCACCAAGCCCTTCTCTTTCGAAGAGCTCCTTGCGAGAATGCGCGCCTTGCTCCGTCGCAGCGCGGCGCGAGAGGGTCATACGCTGAAGTACTCCGATCTCACCCTCAACGCTTACAGCCGCATACTCTCGAGGGGCATGAAAGAAGTGGAGCTTACGGAAAAGGAGTTCCTGCTCCTGGAGTTGATGGTCAAGAACAGCGAAAGGCCCCTCACGAGAAGGGAGATGGCCGAATACGTCTGGCAGAACGCCGCCGACTCTACCAACATCGTAGACGTCTATATCAACTTCCTCAGAAAGAAAATAGAATCCGTCTCGACGAAGAAATATATCCAGACGGTCAGAGGGATAGGCTACGTGTTGAAGGAAGAGGATGAGAAGCCTGTCTAACCTGCCCATACGGTGGCGGCTCACCGGGCTTTACGGCGGGATCATCACGCTCATTCTTCTCGTCTTTTCGAGCGGCATCTATATTTTTCTCCAAAACAGCCTTCAGAGGAGCATCGACGCCAAAATCAGGTCGATGGGGGACGTTATCTGCTCTTCCATGGCCGACACCCGCGACCCGACCTTTTTCGGCAATTTCGAGCACTATCTGGAGAACGTGCTGGGAAGGAAACCGAAGGGAAAATTGATCCAGATCATGGACAGCTCCGGCCGGGTCGGAGCGAAGAGCAGCGACGTGGAGGCAGAAAACCTGACTGCCAGTTTCGGCGCCCTGGAACGGGCCTACGCCGGGGAGGTGGTCTATGAGACCGTACAAAAGAAGGGACCCAGGCTTCGTCTGGTAACGATCCCGATAATGGAGAACAAAAAAGTAATCAGCCTCGTCCAGGTGGGCACCTCCCTCGAGGAATTCGACGAAACCATGAGAAGGCTCCTCATCATCCTCCTTGTCGGCATTATCGCCTCCGTCGCCATCACCACGGGTCTGGGCTACTTCATGGCCAAGAAGGCGCTGAAACCGGTGGACAAGATCAGGAGGGCGGCAGTTAAAATATCCTCCCGCAACCTCGAAGAGTTCATCGACATCGGCGCCAGGAGGGACGAGCTCGGAAAGCTTGCCGAGACATTTAACGCCATGATATCGAGGCTGCGCGACGCCTTCCAGAGAATCAATCAGTTCAGCGTCGACGTCTCTCACGAGTTGAAGACGCCCTTGACCATTCTCAAAGGGAGCACGGAGGTGGCGCTCAGAAAGGAAAGGGAGCGCGAAGAATACAGGGCGGTTCTGGAAAGTCACGTGGAGGAGATCGACCGGATGTCGCAGATCATCGACGATCTTCTCCTTCTCTCGAAGGCGGACATGGGAAAGATGCAGCTCAACGTGAGCGACATAGACTTGAAAGATCTCATACTTCAGGTCTATATGGGCATGAAGGTGTTTGCCGAAAAGAAGGATGTGGACCTTATCGTCGAGGACCTGTATGACGTAAGGCTCAAAGGGGACGAGCTGAAACTGCGAAGGATGCTGTGGAACATCGTCGAAAACGGGATAAAGTATACGAACGGCGGCGGTAAAGTGGAGATTTCTTCAACCGCCGACGATGGCTGCGTAAGGATAAACGTGAGAGATACGGGCGTGGGCATCGCGGATGAAGACATAAAGTACGTCTTCGACCGGTTTTACCGGGCGGACCGGGCGCGGAAGCGGGAGAACGGGACCGGCCTGGGCCTCTCCATCAGCAAGTGGATCGCAGAAGCCCACAGAGGCGTCATAGAGGTGAAAAGCCGTCCCTCCCTGGGGAGCCTCTTTTCCATTAAGTTGCCGGTTGTTTCGAGCGAAGCGAGATGAAGGGGGAAGGCCCCATGTTAGAAACGAGGGGGCGCTGAGCCCTGGCAGTTCGCAAAGCGAGCGTACGCGACGCGCCGAGGGGGGAGGCTCCGACAGCTTGGCTGGCGGAGGGGGCGCTGAGCCCCAGTAATTGAGCCGGAGGAAACGCATGAGGAATAAGAAATGGTACGCAATTGTGGGGGTGCTGATCATCGCGGTGATCGTCTCCCTGCATTTAAGGGGGGAGAAACCCGCGCCTCCCCAGGCGGCTGTCCCGCAGGCCGCTGCCAGTCTTCCGCCCGTCGGGTTTGACAGGGGCCTCCCCACGCTCAGCGGTCTGGTGAAGGCGACCAAGCCCAGCGTGGTCAATATCAGCACCACGACGGTGGTCAAGGGAATGGACCTTCCCGGACGGTTCGGCAACCAATTGAAAGATTTCTTCGGCGGGAACGATGAGTTTTTCGAGAAGTTCTTCGGGAACAACGGGCCGACCAAGGAATTCAAGCAGAAGAGCCTCGGCTCCGGCGTCATTATCGACAGAGACGGCTATATCCTGACCAATAACCATGTGGTGGAGAAAGCGTCGAGCATCAAGGTGAAGTTCAGCGACGGCAAGGAATATGAGGCGAAAGTGGTCGGGAAAGACGCCAAGACGGATATCGCCCTCATCAAGGTGAAGGTAAGAAACAGCTTGCCCGTCGCGGTGCTGGGAGATTCGGACAAGCTCGAAGTGGGCGACTGGGTTATCGCCATAGGCAACCCCTACGGCCTCGATCATACCGTGACGGCGGGCATCGTGAGCGCAAAGGGTCGCGTAATAGGCCAGGGCCCCTACGATGATTTCATCCAGACCGACGCATCGATAAACCCCGGCAACAGCGGCGGCCCTCTCTTTAACCTGAAAGGCGAGGTGGTCGGCATCAATACGGCCATTATCTCCGGCGGCCAGGGCATAGGGTTCGCAATACCCATCAATATGGCCAAAGGTCTCCTCCCTCAGCTCAAAACAAGCGGAAAGGTGGTGAGGGGATGGCTCGGGGTGGTGATCCAGAAGGTAACGCCCGAACTGGCGAAAAGCTTCGGACTCAAGGAATTGCAAGGCGCTCTCGTCTCAGACGTCGTGGACGACAGCCCCGCGGCCAGAGCCGGAGTCAAAAGGGGCGACGTCATCCTTTCCTTTGACGGAAAACCCATAAAGGAGATGGATGAGCTGCCGAAAATCGTCGCGGCCGTGGAGGTCGGAAAAAAAGTCAAAATCAGGTTGATAAGAGACGGCTCGCCCCTCGACGTGGACGTGACAGTCACCGAAGGCAGGGACGAAACGCGGGAGGCGGCCAACAATGCCGCCGCGCCGGAAGTGGAGAAGAACTTCGGCCTCGTGGTCCAGAACCTTACGCCTGAGATTGCCCGCAGCCTCAACGTCAAGGATACGAAAGGCGTGATCGTTACCGACATCCAGCAAGGCAGCCCGGCCGACGAAGCCGACGTGAGGGCGGGCGACGTCATCCGCGAGATAAACAGGAAGCCCATCAGGAACGTCGATGATTTCAGAGAATTGGTGAGCAAGGCGAGACCCAAAGATGGCGTGGTCATGCTGGTAAGAAGGGAGAACATGACCTTCTACGCAGTCATGAGGAACGGATAAACAATAATGGAGATCCTCAAAGAAATCTCGTTTGCTGCGATAAGGGTCCGCATCGTGCGGGGAGACATCACGGGAGCCGCGGTGGACGCCATCGTCAATGCCGCCAACTCCCATCTGCGCCACGGGGGCGGCGTAGCAGGCGCAATCGTGAGGAAAGGCGGACAGGTCATACAGGAAGAAAGCGACCGGATCGGGTACGTGCCGGTTGGACAAAGCGCGGTCACCGGCGCCGGCAAACTTCCGGCAAAATACGTCATCCATGCGGTCGGACCCCGATGGGGAGAAGGCGACGAAGAGGCAAAGCTCCGGTCTGCCGTGAGGAGCACCCTGAAGCTCGCCGAGGAAAAAGGGGTTACAACCATTGCAATGCCCGCCATAAGCGCGGGAATCTTCGGCTTTCCGAAGGATCGGTGCGCTCAGATCATCCTCCGGGAGATCGCTGCCCACGCCGACAACGCCAAGACGGTCAAAGAAGTCGATCTCTATCTCATGGACGCCGAGACAATCGATTATTTTCTCAACGAAGCCGAACGGCTAAGAGAGGTCTAAGAACAGCATGTGCGGCATATTCGGGATTTTTGGTCACCGGGAGGCCTCCAACCTCGTCTATCTGGGCCTTCATGCCCTCCAGCACAGGGGGCAGGAAAGCGCAGGCATCGTGAGCACCGACGGCGCCAGCATGTATATGCGGCGGGAAATGGGCCTTGTCTCTGACATTTTTAACGAGGAAGCGCTTCGGGAGGTCAAGGGACACGCGGCCATCGGCCACGTGCGGTACTCTACCGCGGGCTCGAGCTCTCTGAAAAACGCGCAGCCCTTTACCGTGGAGTATTCAAAAGGCGCTTTGGCAATAGCGCACAACGGAAACCTCACCAACGCAAAGATCGTCAGGGACGAGCTTCAGAATTACGGGTCCATCTTCCAGTCGACCATGGACACGGAGGTGATCGTTCACCTCATCGCCCTCTCCCACGAGAATCTCACCCTCGACAGGCTCATCAGCGCCCTGCGCAGGGTCGAGGGCTCCTACTCGCTCCTTGTCCTGACCGACAAAGAGATGATCGCCGTCCGCGACCCTTACGGCTTCAGACCGCTGGTCCTCGGAAAACTGAAAGACTCTTTCGTGGTCTCCAGCGAAACCTGCGCATTCGACCTGATAGAGGCGGACTATATACGCGAGGTGGAGCCGGGAGAAGTTATCCACATCTCGAACGACGGCATGCGCTCCTATACGCCGTTCAAAAAAGCAGCGCAGCGCCAATGCATCTTTGAATATGTTTATTTTGCCCGTCCCGACAGCAACGTCTACGGCAGGGCCGTCTACGCCGTGCGGAAGGCCTTCGGGAGAGAGCTTGCAAGGGAGAGCGCCATCGACGCCGACATGGTCATCCCCATCCCCGACTCCGGCATAAGCGCCGCTATCGGCTATTCTCAGGCCTCGGGCATACCTTTCGAGATGGGCCTCATAAGGAACCACTACGTGGGAAGGACGTTTATCGAGCCGAAGGAATCGATCCGTCATTTCGGCGTCAAGCTGAAACTGAACGCCGACCACGAGACGGTGAAGGGAAAAGGATCGTGGTCATCGACGATTCCGTAGTGAGGGCGACCACGGGCCGGAAGATCATCAAAATGCTGCGCCAACAGGGCGCCAAGGAGATACACTTCCGGGTAACCTCTCCCCCTACCCGCTTTCCCTGCTTTTACGGAATCGATACGCCGTCCAGGTCGGAGTTGATCGCCTCTTCCCATCAGGTGGAAGAGATAAACAAGTATATGACGTCCGATACCCTCGAATATCTCAGCATTGAAGGGATGAAAAGGGCCATCGGCAGCGAATCCGCCTCGTTTCGCTATTCCTTCTGCGATGCGTGCTTCTCCGGCAATTACCCCCTTCAATTCCCGTGGGGAATGGAACTGGAACAAATGGAACTCTTCGTGAAGAGATAGGAACAATCTGAAGGAGACTTTATGGAAGAAGATAGACGCCTGCTCAGAATCCTGAAAGACCTCTCTTATGAGGAAGGAGATTTCCTTCTGGCGAGCGGAAAAAGAAGTACGTTCTACATAGATTGCAAAGAAACGACCCTCAACCCGGAGGGCATGTACCTCGTAGGCCATCTCATGTATATGCGCGTCCTCAAAATGCCTGACGTAGAGGCCGTTGGGGGCGTCAGCATCGGCGGCGATCCCCTGGTCTGTTCCACCGTCATCGCCTCTTACGCCTTGCGGTCGCCGATCCCCGGTTTTTTCATAAGAAAAGAACCCAAAGGCCACGGAACGAACGTCTGGATCGAGGGAGGAAAGAACCTCAGGAAAGGCATGAACGTGGCGATCCTCGAGGACGTTGTGACCACCGGCGGCTCTTCCCTGAAGGCAATAGAGGCAGCGGAGCGCGAGGGCTTAACGGTGAAAGGCGTCATCGCCCTCCTGGACAGACTGGAAGGCGGCAAAGAGGCAATAGAAGCAAAGGGTTATTCGTTCCAATCGATATTCACTATCGACAATCTCAGGCAGCTTCAGTGAGCTTCGCGGCGCTTAGTTGATTCGCTTGCCGGGCATAAGCAGGGTGGGCAGGGTTTTTGCGTCCCCATCGAAGAGTTGCAGCGAAGAGAGCAGTTGAGTCGCCGAGTACGTGAGGGCGTGACCGATTTCTATTCTATCTTCCCGATCGCACGTTGCCGGGCGTCCGCCAAACAACCGGCTCGAGAGCGCTCGCCATATTTTGCCGCGGTTTTCGGTCAGCAAGAACAGCTCCTCTTTTACCTCGCCGGTAGGCCTTTCTTGCCCGGTTTCGCGACAGTCCTGCCGCTTCTATGCCGGATTGGCGCCGCGCCGCCGCGCTACTGAGCCATGATGAGGTCTATTTTGAACTGGGGACAACTCTCGAAGTCCACCAGAGAGACCCTTCCCGCCAGAGGACAGCACTTTCCGCACTTGGCCCATTTCGCACACGTCGTCGGGCCCTGACAAAGTTCGGTGGAAGCCGCGTCGAACCATCCGCATCGGGAACACGTCGGCCTTTCCGTCCGCCTCTCTACTTCGCCCGCAAAAAGTGTCTCAAGGTCCTCATGCGTGTACGGCACGCCGGTTCCGTAATCAAAAACCTCTTCCATGAACCGCCTTCCTTACGCGAAATTTCTCCCCGGGCCTTGCTCGACCCCTTCTCTCTCCCGCTCGCTTTGAGACGTGAGAGATGTACCTACAAGAATCATGCCTCTTATCGGCTCTTCTCCATTTTTCCTTAAACCACACAAAAGACGGCCCCACGGATACGTCGCCGCCTTCGAATTTGTCTTGTCATACAAGACTATGTCTCATACAATAAGACACCATATCTCGTTTGACAAGACAAAGCGTGGTCTCTTCGAGATTGTCGATTAAGCGACGCCCATGTCGACATAATTGTCATAGGCCGACCCTTCGACCGAAGGCGGCCTATGGCCTTTCTGCTTACTTTTCGCTAACTTGCAAGAACATGACGACAATGGCGCCCGATCTGCAAGAGTATAAGCAACTTTTACGAGGAGGTACAATGAAAGTTCTCTATTCTATGGTACTGATCGCGATCTTCTGTGCAACCTTAGCCGTCATTCCACACTCTGCGGCAAGCCGTAGCGCAGCGACAACTCCCGCCGTCCAGGCAGTCGCTTCGGAAGACAGCGGAATGATCACCGCCACGCCCGCCGGTTTTCACCACCACCATCGGCATCATCATAGGGGAAGACGCTAACCCCCCCCTTCTCTGGTGAGCCGACGTCCCCAATCCGGCATGGACTGCGTTTATGGTCCATGCCGGAATTTTCGTGTCAGCAGGGCTCACACGTCTTGCATGAATATACCCTTCCAAGCGCTCCGCTTCATTGGTTGATAAACCAACTCTCAGGCCCTTTGTCATTTCTTCACACTTCACACTTGCCTTCTGCTTTTCCCAATCCGCCCGGTCCGCCGCTCCAGGGGGATGTCCCCTGCCCAGACAAGACAAAACCCAGGAGCAATGCTGGCTTTCACCTACTCTTCGGACGCGGGCTTTTCAAGCGGGTAAAGAATGCCACCAGAAAGCACTTATTCATTACGTGTTCACCTGCGTAAGCTTTTCTGATTTCTGCGATGCTACGTCCTATGCATTATAATAGGTCCATAGAGGCGAGGGGTTGCTCCGCAGGGCCTAAAGAGGAAGGTACATGAAACGGGGGCGCTGTTGTGGCGTTTGAGATCGTCGTAAGCGCTCCCAGGTTGGACATCAAGCCTGGCCAGAGCGAGATGCACACGGCCGACGCAACAAAGAAGGAGGAAACGATGCGCAAGATTTGCTTGATAGGCCTCGTAATGGTTGGTCTGGGCGCTGCCTTCTTTATGGAGACGGTGGCCAATGCGGCGGATGTTCCCAGGATAACCAAAGAGCAACTGAAATCCATGCTTGGTGATCCTAATGTCATCGTCATCGATGTACGTATAGCTCGCCACTGGAAGGAAAGCGATTCAAAGATCAAGGGCGCCGTTCGCGAGGACCCTGGAGCACAGGCCCCCAAGATGACCGAGGCGGATGCCTGGATGGCCAAGTATCCGAAAGATAAGACTCTTGTATTTTACTGTCAGTGACCCAACGAGAATACTACGCGCCAGTTTGGCACAGAAATTCCTGGACAACGGTTACACGAAGGTCTATGCCCTGAAAGGGGGCTGGAAGGAATGGTTGAGTGCCGGATACCCGACAGAGCCGAAGTAGTCTCAATGGCTGACCCCTATGTCCTTGCTTTTCTTTTTAGAGAAAGCAGGATAAATGATGAACCCCGGCCTATCCGGAGGTCAAGAAATTTTGGTACGTATAGCAGGAAGTGAGCCTGCGGCGCCTCTATCCGGCCGAGGGTGTGGATTACCAACCGGGCGCCGAGATCATCGCCGTTTTTACTCTCGCCATCCGTCTTCACCGGGAGGCGAGCGCCTTTCCTCGTCGATTCCGTGGAACACCTCGTGGGCCTCTGTATGTAGAGCTTCTGCACGCAAACCCAAACCAAGAGCCGCTACCACCTTGAGAACCGTATCGAAACCAGGGCTTCTTTCTCCGGAAAGGGCCTTATAAAGACTTTCTCTGGATAGCCCCGCATCCCGCGCCACTTGCGTCATACCCTTAGCCCGCGCAATATCGCCAAGAGCTTTGGCAATGAAAGCGGCGTCGCCATTCGCTTCTTCAATGCTGGCTTCAAGATAGGCCGCCATTTCTTCGGGTGTCCGGAGATGCTCCGAAACATCGTATTTGGTTGTCTTGGTCTTTGCCATAATGCGCTCCTATAAGTTCCTTGCCAGACGCAAGGCAGTCTTGATGTCCTTAGTCTGGGTTTGCTTGTCCCCGCCCGCCACGAGAATTACGAGAGACTCCCCGGACTGTTTGTAATAGACGCGATAACCTGGGCCATAATCGATTCGCATCTCCGAAACCCCTTCGCCAACTGGTGCAACGTCGCTGGGATTGCCTGCCGCCAACCATTCAATTCTTACAAGAACACGTGCCCTTGCCCGCATGTCATTCAAGTCGTCTAGCCATTTGGCGAAGGTCTCAGTTTTCCGAATCTCGATCTAGCTCAATTGTATCCCACTGGCTACATCATGTCAAGTCGTGAAGCGATCGGATATTACCGCCTCCCCTTCGAGCCTCCTTCACCATTACCGCGCGTAGGATAGACCGGGCAACAAGGCAGACAAAACGTTGATAACAGGAAGCAGCAGACCCGCAGGGAACCGCTCGGACCAGTGAAGATTACGCGCGAGCCTGGGTCAAACGATGGTGAGGCGCAAAAAAAACAACCGACGAGGAATCTATGCTCTGCCTCTCTTTCCTTCGGGCTCAAGCCTCATCATGCCTACGGCGAAGAATCCTTTTTCGCAAGACCGGCGCTTTTGCGCGTCGCCGCGAGGCAGAACAGGGGATTCATTGACCTGCACTCGATCGCGGAAGTATATGCCGCGCTGACGCGCCTGCCGGGACGGCCGCGCATACATCCGATCGAGGCGGCGCGTATTGTTGCCGAGAACATCCTGCCGCATTTTGAGGTCGTGGCCCTTTGCAAAGAGGACTATCTGGAAGCGCTGAGCAGAATGGCAGGGCAGGACACAATCCTACCCTTCTTCGCGCTGCGGAAACACCGTTCCGGCAATATTGAA
The DNA here is from genome assembly GCA_963816715.1 of uncultured delta proteobacterium. Taxonomy (GTDB): domain Bacteria; phylum Desulfobacterota; class Syntrophorhabdia; order Syntrophorhabdales; family WCHB1-27; genus BOG-1155. The sequence continues at coordinate 407,025 of CAWFMJ010000025.1, read as the reverse complement.
GCTAGGCTGATTTTCTTTTTGCGTCTCGGGCGTGGATAATCCCAAGGAGCGCGTCTACGGAGAGATCTTCGTCGATTAAGGGCCAGTGAATGCCATAGCCCGAAGGAGAGACTTCGTAGGTCGTCCTCTCATTGTCGGACGCCTTTTCGAGAGCCGGCGATATTTCCCCGATTCGGAACCTCTTCTCGTCCCCATCGACCCTCACCACCATGTATTCGCCGCTGAATTGCACAGATCCGATTTCATGATAGGGTTTCATTGATGCCTTCTCCTCTGAAACTCATCCCACTGCTGCTCGATGTACTCGAAATGTTCATAGATGATCTTGCGTATCTCTCTTCTGTCCTTTGGCGACAGGTTGAAGCCGAAAGCCTCCTCCAGACTGAAATTGTCTCGATCGAGCCAGTACTTGCATTCTATGTCGCCTTTTTTGCAGTGCACGTGAATGGGTTCATTCCCCTCATTAGTATAAAAGAAAAGCCTCCATCCGAGTATGAGCAAGATCGTCGGCATGCGCCAGTTCCTCCCCCGGTGCTATTTCCGCATGGCCCTGCATGGCGAGGATTGCCACAATCAACCTGTATGGATGTAAGTCTATCAGAAAAACGCCATTTCAGGAAGGAGCCCGCAGAAATCCTGCTCTGCCTGCCTTTCGCCCATTTCTGCGCGGGAAAAGGCGCCGGCTTCGCATGAAAGCATTACTTCTGATGTTTCATGATTCTTAAGAAATCCCACGAGTAACGGCGCGAGCAGGTCAACGAGGCCCCCGTGAAGTTTCCACTCCCCGCGTAGGACGTCCGTCCAGCGCAAGGCCTCGACCTCGCTTATCCTCCCGAGGCGCGTCTGCGTGGCCCTGATGCCGGGAGATCGCGTTTGATATGACCTCCAATGGAATCCGCAATCTCCGGACCGCTCTCCCGGGAAGGTGCGCACAGCCAAGGGGCGACCCGCACCATTCCTGCGGTCTGCCAAGCTCCTCACGTCTTGCGACCTACGGCAAACTTAGGGAGAATTCATGCCGACTTTCCTGAAGGCGGAATCTCCGCCTTTGCCCGTACGACGATTATCTTTTTGCCCTCTTTCCGTTGCGCCGCGATTTGCTCTTCGATGGGAGGAAACTCCAAGTCTTCGGAGAAGTGCCGTACGATGAAGATACGTTGTCGCTTCCGCAGGCCGCATTGCTCCTCCAGTTTCTTGATTCTGCTTTGAAGACCCATCTATCAACCTCTTTTGTTCCGCAGAGAGGTCTCAATTCGTTGCACCCTCCCCTCTAATTCTTCCAACTCCCTGGCTTTGAGGAAGCGGGAGATAACGTCGTTCGCGGCCGCCCGCCGGACCCACTCGTTTTCAGAGGCCAAGAGGCCGACGAGCACGTCGACGGCAAAGCCCACGCCGTTACGGAGGCGGCCCAAGGCTTCGTTGTTCGCTGCCTCCCGCCGCGCCTTCAGGGCGGCGCCAAAGGCGGCGTCCTCCCTGAGCCACCGGTAGTAATGAGTTCTGCTGACGCCGGCTTTCTTGCATGCCTCTTCTATCGAGCGGCTTTCGAGAACGGCCATGATCATCCGCTCCTGTTTCCCGCTCAGAGAAGAAACATTGTTCTTTTGATTTTTGCTGCTGCGCGCATCCTCCCCCATGAAGCATCTCCTCCATCATCCGGCATTCTGCCCCCAAGAGGATTATGCAGGGTCCAGCTTCGGCTGTCAAAGCGACAACCAGGAGCGACAACCAGAGATGACAAGGAGGGGCGACAACCAGGAGCGACAAAAAGCAGAATTTTGAAAAGAAACAGATTGCATGCTCTTTGTCGCTCCTGGTTGTCGCCTCTGGTTGTCACTCTTGGTTGTCACCCCTCCTTGTCGCTTTGACAGGAAGTCGGAAAGGGAGTACATGTTTACCAGACGGGCATAGGCCGTCCGCGTTTCAGCCGGATTCTCTTAACCGGCGCTGTTCTTTGACAACTGAGCCGCGAGCCGCATCCGAAGGCGGGCGGCATCCGCGCATGAGCCTTCCTGGCGCCCCCCTATAATCTGTGCCATTCTGTGCCCTTTTGTGCCGTCCTTATGCAAGTGCGATGGAGGAGAACGGGGGAAAATCCTTCACTGGCTTCACTTGCTGAGCTGGCGTTATTAGGCACTGCTAAAGGCGAGTGTTGTTGAGGCGGCCTCGACGTCTTCGCGCGGCATCCAAATACCCGGTTGATATAATCACCACCAAGCAATATGATTCTATTTGATTCTCTCTCCGGCCGACAGGAGCGCTGTCGCAAAAGCCGTGCAAAAGCTGGCGAAGGCGCCAGCCAGTCTCAAAGAGCGTCCACGTATCGGGGAGCCGCTCGACGAATTCCAACCGCGTGAGGTGCGCCGCATCTTGGCAGGTCATTACGAAATGCGGTATGAAATTCAAAAATCAACAATCTATGTGCTCCGGATTTGGCGCACCAGGGAGGATCGAATAGTTCGACGGGAAATGTCTTCCTTCGACCCATAGCCCGCTTCTACGTTCCCACGAACAGTTCTATTCTCACGCGCGCCGGCGGAATAGCGAGCGCCTCCAGGGTCTGCTTCATGGCCTCCGCCATAGCCGGAGGACCGGCGATGTAGTAAAGGGCCCGCTCCCAGTCCGCGCACCCTTCCTTGATCATCTCCGCGTTAAGCCGGCCCCTCAAGCCGCTCCACCGTTTCGGATCGTCCACCCGCGTCATGGTGACAACCGTTCTCAGCCGGCTGTTTTGCCCCGACATACGGTTGAATTCGTCGAGAAAAGGCGTCTCCTCCGGGGTTCTCGAAGAGTAGAAGAGCGTTATGTCGTGGCCCGTGAGGGCGTCGGTGGAGTAGCGGCACAGGGAGCGGAAAGGAGCAATGCCGATGCCTCCCGCAAGAAAAGCAAGAGGCGTGGTTTTGTCTTCCGGCAGCGTAAATGCGCCGATGGGCCGGCCAACAGCGACCTCTGTCCCCGCGGGCATTTCCGCCAGGGCCCGCTTCATCGCGCTGCCGCCGAGCTTTGTCACGAAGAGGAGGTCTTTTTCCAAAGGGGAGGAGGCAATGCTCAAGGCGCGCCCCAAACCCCGGTCATCCCGGAGCCCCACGTCGGGAACGGAGAGAAAACAATACTGTCCCGCGAGGAATTCATAGCTTTCCGGCTTTTCGAGGCGGAAGATGGTCACGTCCGACGCGAGCTGCTCCATGCCGATGAACTTTGCAGTGTATTCCATGGAAGCCCCCTTTCATTCTTTTCCCGATTCATTCTCGTTCTAATATATATCTCTCGCTATGGTTTGGCCTGCTTCGAAAGCCCGGACACTGCTTCTCTCAGGGATTACGTTACTTACATGACAATTGTCGGCAGTGGCTTCTCCCATGACGTCATCGTGATCGGCGCTGGTCTTGCCGGGCTGCGCGCGGCCGTGGAATGCGCGGGAACGTCAGACACGGCGGTGGTGAGCAAAGTGCTGCCCACCCGCTCTCATTCGGGCGCCGCCCAGGGAGGGATCACGGCGGCTTTGGGAAACGAAGAAGAGGACCACTGGGAGTGGCATCTTTACGACACGGTCAAGGGGGGCGATTACCTGGGCGATCAGGATGCCGTCGAGGTGATGGTAAGGGATGCGCCCAGAGCCATTTACGAGCTGGAGCATATGGGAGTGCCCTTCAGCCGGACGGCGGCCGGACTGATTGCCCAGAGAAACTTCGGGGGCCACACGCGGGAATATGGGAAAGCGCCGGTCAAAAGGGCGTGCTACGCCGCCGACCACACCGGCAGAGTGGTTCTTGACTCCCTCCACGACGAATGCCTTCGACGAAACGTCGTTTTCTATCCGGAGCAGTACGTCCTTTCCCTCATCGTTGAGAAGGGGCGGTGCGCGGGAGTTGTCGTCTATGACCTCGCTTCGGGTGTGATATCTTTTCTTCGGGCCAAAGCGGTCCTTCTCGCGTCAGGCGGGTGCGGCAAAATTTACCGGACTACCTCCAACGGGTTTGCGACCACGGGGGAGATATTCACCTTGGCCTACAGGTCGGGGATCCCTCTTGAAGACATGGAGTTCATTCAGTTTCACCCCACGGGGCTCTATCCTCTCGGCATCCTGATCAGCGAGGCGGTGCGGGGCGAAGGAGCAACCCTGAGGAACAACCTCGGCGAGCGGTTCATGGAACGGTACGCGCCGACGATCAAAGACCTTGCGGCAAGGGACGTTGTTTCGCGGGCCATTCTCGAAGAGATCAAGGCCGGCCGCGGCATAGGGGGGAAAGCGTACGTCCACCTCGACGCGACCGGGCTGGGAGAGCAGAAGATCCGCGAGAAACTCTGGGAGATAGCATCATTCGCCGCAAACTATCTCGGCATCGATCCAGCCCGGCAGCCCATTCCTGTGGCGCCCACGTGCCACTACGTCATGGGCGGGATTCCGACGGACATCGACGGACGGGTCCTCTCCGGGAGTGGAGGAAGGATTTCCGGTCTCTATGCTGCCGGCGAATGCGCTTGTGTTTCCGTCCACGGCGCCAACCGGCTCGGCTGCAACTCGCTCCTCGACCTCCTTGTCTTTGGAAGGCGGGCCGGGCTGAGCATGAGCGAGAAGGTTGCCGCGTCCGAATCTCCTTCGCCCTTCAGCCTTGATCCAACGGTCATGGTTCGAGCGGACCTGTCGGCCTTGTCGGAACAAGAGGGAGAGGAGCGTATCGATCCTCTGCGCCGCCGGATGCAGTCCCTCATGATGGACCACGGGTCGGTTTTCCGGACGGAAACGGGTCTGAAAACGGGGATCGCGGGGATTCGGGAGCTGAAGGAGCGGTTCGGAAGATTGGGGCTTTCGAACAAGAGCAGGATCTTCAACTACGAGCTCATGGAGGCGGTTGAACTCGGCCTGCAACTCGATCTCTGCGAGGTGATCCTCACGAGCGCCCTCCATCGCGAAGAAAGCCGGGGGGCTCATTTTCGCGAGGATTTTCCGGCGAGGGACGACGACTCCTATCTGAAGCATACCCTCGCGTTCTTCAGTCCCGGAGGTCCGAACATAGAATACAAGCCGGTGACGACAACGAAGTTTCAACCGGAGAAAAGAACGTATTGAAAGGCAGTCATCAATCAGGAGTCGGAGAAGGCGGTGGGAGAGTAGATTTGATTATAAAAGTCTTTCGTTACGATCCGGAGAAGGATGAGACGCCGTACTACGTGAGTTATCGGGTCGAGGCGGAGCCTTCCGACCGCCTCCTCGACTGTCTGAACCGCATTCGGTGGGAACAGGACCCGACCCTTTCTTTTCGGATGTCCTGCGGCCACGGGGTATGCGGTTCCGATGGCATGAGGATCGACGGGGTTTGCGGTCTTCCCTGCAAAAAGCTCGTCAAAACCCTTGGCGACGAAGTGCTCGTCGAGCCGTTGCCTGTCTTCAGGGTCATCAAAGACCTGGTCGTCGACTTTGATCCCTTCTTTGCAAAGTACCGTTCTCTCAAGCCGTATCTGATTGCCGGAACGCCGCCTGGAAAAGAGCGCGTCCAGACGCCCGAGGGACAGAAAACTCTCGATGATGCTATCCGTTGCATCCTCTGCGGCTGCTGCACGGCCTCGTGTCCGGTCAATCAGAACAGAGAGACGGCAGACTACGTGGGTCCGGCCGCGTTAGTCCGCGCTTTTCGCTATCTCTTCGACTCACGCGACGAGGGGGCGCAGGAGAGGATTGCACTGCTGAACCGGAAGGAGGCCGCCTGGGGCTGCCGCACCCTCTGGAAATGCACCGAGGTCTGCCCCAAGCAAATCCCGGTTACCAAGGAGATCGGGAGAATCAAGCTGAAGATCAGTCACGAGTCATCAGTCAAGAGTCAGAAGTGAAAAAGAGCAAAATACGTTTTGTCTTCTTACTCCTGATTTTTGACTGATGACTCCCCTTGACTCCGAATGGAGGCGATATGGCGAACAACGCATCGATCGAGAAATACCGAATGTTCATCAATGGAGCGTGGTTGGAGGCGGCATCGGGCAGGTCCTTTGATTCCGTTAACCCCTATACCGGCAAAACCTGGGCTGTCATGCCCGAAGCCCTGGACGAAGACGTGGACCGCGCCGTGAGAGCCGCCAGGAACGCTTTCGACAGTCCCGCCTGGAAAGGAATGGGTCCCATGGAGCGGGGCCATCTGCTGAGGCGACTGGCCGACCTGCTGCGGGAAAACGCGGAGCATCTGGCCCGGGTGGAGACCAGGGACAACGGCAAGCTCATCCGGGAGATGCTTGGCCAGGCAAAAGCTCTTCCCGGCTACTATTACTACTATGCCGGTCTCTCGGACAAGGTGCTGGGAGAGACCATTCCGCTCGAGAACCCGGCCGTTTTCAACTATACCTTGAGAGAACCCCTCGGCGTGGTCGCCATCATTACACCCTGGAACTCTCCTCTGCTCATCCTCAGCTTCAGCCTCGCCGCGGCATTAGCCGCGGGCAATACCGTCGTGGCGAAGCCTTCTGAACACGCCTCCGCCTCGATGCTGGAGTTTGCGAAGATCGTGGAGAAAGCCGGATTTCCCCCCGGCGTTTTCAATGTGATCACCGGCTTCGGCCCTACCGCCGGGGGCGCGCTGGTCGCCCATCCCGGCGTGGACAAGGTCGTCTTTACCGGAGGAACCGAAGTAGGAAAGTCGGTTGCCAGGCTCGCAGGAGGAAATGCGACGCCCCTGCTCCTGGAACTTGGCGGGAAATCGCCGAACATCGTCTTTGAGGACGCTGTAGTATCCGATGCGGTGAACGGCTGCATCGCGGGGATATTCGCGGCCGCCGGTCAAAGCTGCATAGCGGGGTCGCGCCTCCTCCTCCATGAAAAGCTGCATGACGAGTTTATGGAGCGCCTGGTAAACCGTGCCGAGGCCATCAAACTGGGCGACCCGTCCGCTATGGAGTCGGAGATGGGGCCGCTGGCCACAGCCGGTCAACTCGCCAAGACCGAGCGCTTTGTGGAGGAGGCTCTCAAGGAGGGCGCCAGGCTTGCCTGCGGAGGAAAGAGGCCGGAAACACCCGGCCTGAGTCAGGGATGGTTCTTCCTGCCCACTATATTCGACGGCGTATCGAAGGAGATGCATCTCGCGCAGGAGGAGGTATTCGGTCCGGTGCTGGCGGTGCTCGCCTTCGGGAACGACGAGGAAGCGATTGCCCTGGCAAACAAGTCGCAATACGGCCTTGCGGCCGGGGTCTGGACGAAGGACGTGAAGCGGGCCCACCGTATGGCAAAGCGACTTCAGGCGGGTACGGTTTGGATCAATACCTATCGCGCCCTTTCGTATGCCGCCCCTTTTGGCGGCTACAAACAGAGCGGCTACGGCCGCGAGATGGGTCCCGAGGCTCTTAAGGAATTTACCCGGGTGAAAAGCGTCTGGGTGGACCTGGGGGACGCGACGCCCGACCCCTTCATGATGCGATGAACGGAGTCAACGCGTATGCAAACGCCGGAAAAGGAGACGGTCTCAGACCCGAGACGGTTGTTATTATGGGCGCTTCGGGTCGCGACTTTCACAACTTCAACGTTTACTTCAGGGACAATCCGCGCTACAGGGTGGTCGCCTTCACTACCGCCCAGATACCGGTTGCCGAGACTCGCACCTACCCGCCCGATCTCGCCGGAGGGATGTACCCGGAGGGCATCCCCATCTACCCGGAGGAGAGCCTTCTGCTCCTTATCAGGGAGCACGTGGTCGATCTGGTCGCCTTTTCCTATAGCGACGTAGCCTATGCGGAGGTGATGCACCGGGCTTCCCTCGTGACGGCCGAAGGGGCGGATTTTGTCCTCCTCGGCGCCGGCTATACGATGCTTTCCTCCCGTTTGCCAGTTATTGCGGTATGCGCGGTGAGAACCGGCGCCGGAAAATCGGCGACCACGAGGAAAGTGTGCGAGATTGTCAGGGAGGAATTGGGGAAAAGGGTCGTTGTGGTGCGCCACCCCATGCCCTACGGGGACCTATCGGCGCAGGCCGTCCAGCGCTTTGCCTCGTACGAGGACTTCGCAACCCATCGGTGCACTATCGAGGAGAGGGAGGAGTACGAGCCGCTCGTCGATCGCGGCCTTGTTGTTTACGCGGGTGTGGATTACGGGAGGGTCCTCGAGCAGGCCGAGAAAGAAGCGGAGATCGTCGTCTGGGACGGTGGGAACAATGATACTCCCTTTTACCGGCCTGACGTCCACATCGTGATCTTCGATCCTCATCGCCCCGGTCACGAGCTGTCTTACTATCCTGGCGAAGTCAACATGCGGATGGCCCACATTGCCGTGGTCAACAAGGTTGATTCGGCCCCCGCGGAGGCAGTGGAGCGGGTCAGGAGCGCCATACGTCTTTATGCGCCAGCGGCCGACGTGATCCTCGCGGAATCGGCGATTCTTGTGGCCGACCCGGCGCTGATCGCCGGGAAAAAAGTGCTCGTTGTGGAGGACGGACCGACGCTGACGCATGGGGGAATGGCATCGGGCGCCGGTTATCTGGCGGCAAAGACCTACGGAGCGATGGAGATCGTCGATCCGCGTCCTTTTGCCGTAGGTACAATCGAAGCCGCCTATCGGCGCTACCCGCATATCGGTCCCGTGCTTCCGGCCCTGGGCTACAGCCCCGCCCAAACCTTGGACCTGGAGGCGACAATCAACCGGGTCCCGAGCGATCTGGTCCTCTTCGCCACTCCCGTCAACCTGACGGGCATCCTGGCCATTGTCAGACCCACCCTTCGGGTTCGCTACGAGTATAAAGACCACCACGGCGGACCCAGCCTGGAAGAAGCGTTGCTCCGCAGGCTTCGCGCGATCCGCGCGACGGCCGGTTAAGAGCTTGCAGGCCTTTTGCGACTTTCCCCTTTCGTGATTAGATTAGCCACAGAGAAAGGAAAATGACAAAAACAACGAGAGGGCAGAAAATGGGTTCTTTCCGCGTCGCGCTCCCCGCGCTTTTCCTGCTGAGTCTCACTTATTTTCCCTTTGTGGCCGCCGCTCAGGACATGGACACCGTCGAAGGGGTCTACCGGCAGCAGTACGAGCAATACACGGCTCAGGAGAATGTGGTGCAGCAGCAGATGAACTCTCTTGCCGGCGCGAAATCTCAGGTCGACAGCCTCATCGACCAGGTCGGCGGCACGACGACGACGAACTATGCCCAGGAAGCGGATAAGTATCGCCAGTTACAGCTCCTTTTGCCGTCGGCTATCCAGTACAGCCTGGAACTGGACCGGCGGGACAGACAGCTTGCGGAGATAAGGCAGCGAAAGGAGCAACTGCGGACGGCCATACTCGGGCGGCAGAACGAGCTGCCCATCTGGTGGACGGAATAGGGCCGCCAAGTCCCGTCAGTTTTTCGGACACATTGCGCGAACAGATCAGCGGGATTGATGGTCTGTCAGTCCGGGGCCGGATATCCATGCCCGGCCGGCTCATGTTTTGCAATCAGACCGGTTTTGTGTGATACTAACGACGCATGGGACTTCTCAGACTACTTCTTTCGGACCCTCTCACCTTTATTCTTATTGCCATCCCGCTGCTCTACTCGGTGATTATCCACGAAGTGGCTCATGGATGGGTGGCTGACAAGATGGGGGATTCAACGGCGCGGTGGCTCGGTAGGCTGAGCCTCAACCCGCGCCGCCATCTCGATCCGGTCGGCACGGTCATGCTCTTTGTTTTCGGTTTTGGCTGGGCAAAGCCAGTGCCCGTCAACTTCAACAATCTCAGGCCCTACCGGAAGGGCCTGATTTTCGTATCCGCCGCAGGCATCCTGGCGAACATCCTTCTGGCGTTCTTCGCCCTCCTGCTCCTGCGCGTTATCGGTTTTGCCCCTTTCAGCCCGATTGGCCGGGGCCTTCAGTACCTGGCCCAGATCAACATCATGCTCGCGTCCTTTAACCTCATCCCCATCCCACCGCTTGACGGCTCGAAAATCCTGATGGGTTTCTCCTCGAGGAGTCTCCAGTACAGCCTCATGCGACTGGAGCCCTACGGCTTCTTCATTGTCCTGGGCCTGCTCTATCTGGGAGTTCTGAACCCCTTGATTACGTTCTTCGAGTGGGCAATCCTTAACCTGATCGGCTTGATTATATAGCGCTCCCGCTTTCCTCCTGGGCTGTTTCGCCGCTCTTTGAGCCTTCCGTGGCTTTGCGGTACGCCTCTTTCACCCCGCTTACGCGAGACCCTATCTCCCCCTTTTTTTGCTCAAATATGTCCGCGCCTTTCTGCATGACCGTCGAAATCTGATCCTTGGCCTTGTCGTAGCAAAGCTCTGCCTTCTCCTTCACGTCGCCCGCCAGGTCCTTGATCTGCTCCCTCGTCTGTCGCCCCGATCTCGGGGCTATCAGCAGGGCAACGGCTGCTCCGACGAGCCCCCCCAGCACAAACGACAGAAACCATGGTCCCGAGCTTGTCGTCTCGAATTCTTTCTCTTCCCGTTTCATCTTCTGCCTCCTTCTTCACTAGATGTAGGACTGTTTCGATTCGCGTTTCGCCCGTCGCGCCGTCACTTCGCCCCGAGCAGGTTCTTCAGGAAGACCTCAAAACCGGTCTTGATGCCAGCCCGTAAGCCGCATGCCGAGGCAACCGTTTCCTTGCCAAGATCCTGAACCAACTCGCTGATCTGCTTTACGTTCGTTGCCAGTCCCTGCACCCCCAGACCTACGTCCCTTACCGACCCGGTGAAGGTTTTCAGGTTGCCCGTCACCACGCTCACGTCATCCGTGATGGCCCGCAAGCTTCTCAGGTTTTCACTTACCTCTCCGAGGGCGCCTTTCAGTGCCTCATCCACTCCGGTCGCTTCCCTGAGCGCCTGATCCGCGGTCTCTATGAGGCGCCTCAGCGACCTCGTCGTACCCGTGAGCTTTACGACAAATACGATCAGGAAAATCGCCAGTACAATAATTGCCGCAGTAATCAAGCCGAAGAATACCGCATTCGCCGTCATGCCCTCCACCCCTCTCCTCGCAGATTTGACCCTCAGCCCTATGCAGATAGCCGTTCTTCTACAAAAGTAAACATTTTTGCCCAACAAGTAAAGAGAAGAGAACGCCTACTCGTCGAGGGAAAGAAGGTGAGAGCGAAGGTTGGCGCTGATGCTCAGCTTCAGTTTTGTCCTGATGCTGTTTCTATGACTGTGCACGGTGCCGAGACCTACATTCATTAACTGGGCGATCTCTTTGGTGCTTTTGCCGTCTCTGATGAGAGCGGCGACTTGAATCTCCGTTGGCGTTAAGCCTGAATAGACAGAGGACATCTTTCGGACGAAGGGCGAAACGAGGTGATTCAGATTCGATTCCAGGATGTCCATGTACGCAAGCTGACTGTCGGTCAGACGTCCCGATTTCACCTTTTCTATATAGGGGATCACCAGTTTCTTCACATTGGACAGAATCGCCTCTTCGAGCTCTTCCCGGTCCTTCTCCTTGCTCGACAACAAGACCTTCAGCGCCGAATTCGCCTCTTCCAGGCGCGCACTCTTTTCCTGAAGCTCTTTTCGCTGAGCTTCGGCAAGCTCTTCCGTTCGTTTCCACTGCGCCAGATCATGGATATCAATAGCCATCGCATCTTGATCGCGACGACCGCTCCCGTCGCCTTTCCTGCGCTGCAACGGCGCCCGACCGGTCGAAAGCGCCGCCGCGCCGCCGCTCGCCCTGCCTTCCATGACCGATCTGACCGTATCCGCATTCAGCGCCCTGCCGTCGGAGAGGACCACAGCGTCCTTAATGACGTTTTCGAGCTCTTTGAGATTGCCCGGCCAATTATGGCGCATCAGAAGATCGAGGACGTTTTCATCCAATTCGTCCATGGCTCTGTCGAGCGCGATGGACGCCTTCCAGAGAAACTTGTCGGCCAGGAAACGGACGTCGGCAAGCCGCTCTCGCAAGGGCGGAAGAAGAATGGGCGGCGGAAGAGATTCGCGCAACCCCTGGTCTAACCTGTTCTCGCTTCCCAGTTTGTTTATCTCTCTTTCGCTGGCGAGGATGAGGCGCGCCTGCGGCTCCCCGGCCGGCTCCCCGTTTTTCTCCATCGCCTTCTTCAGCTTTATCTGGTTGGGCAAGGACATCCTGTCCAATCCCGCGACGAAGATGCTGCCGCTTCCCGCACGTTGAACTATCCCTTTTTGATCGCTCCTTTCGGGTCCGAACAGCGCTTCGTCGAAAGCGGACGCTGTGATGGCGGCGGCATCGATGGAGCAGAAGGGTTGGCAGTTTCTCTTGCTCAGGTTGTGGATGACTCTTGCAACGACCGATTTGCCCGTGCCTGCCTCGCCCTGAATGAGCACCGGATCGTCGCTCCACGCGCTCTGGCGTATCTGATCCACTACCGGCCCTATTGCGCCGCCCTTCCCAAAAATCCACTCCAGCGACCTTTCGAGCTGGCGCACGGACCGTTGAAGCTCGAACCGTTCAAGCGCCCTCTGGACCGTCTGGACCAGCCTTTCAACCTCAAACGGTTTTGTGATGAAATCGTAAGCGCCCAGTTTCGTAGCCCGGACGGCGTCGTCGACATCGCCCTGCCCCGTCAACATGATCACGGGCATCGCGGGATCGATCTTCTTCAACTCGGCGAGGACGTCCATGCCGCTCATTTCGGGCATCGCCAAATCGAGGAGCGCTACGTCGACGCGACCGTCCCTGACCGTCCTGATAGCGTCGGGTCCGTTCGACGCCAGGACGCAGGCGTACTCGTATCGGTTCAGTATTTGTGAAACGGCGTATTGTACTGCCTCGTCGTCATCGAGCACCAGAACTCGATTCATCAGCGAGCCCATCGGCGACCTCCCGTACAGATCTCCCAAAATAACCAGCCCAATCCACGATTATTTATCCAGCACCTCCCTCACCTTGGCCAGCAGCCTGGTCACGGAAACCGGTTTTTGCAAAAAGTCGACCACATCTTGCTGGACGCCCTTCTCGAGAATAATATCGCCGGTATAGCCGCTCACGAAGATTGCTTTCGTGCGCGCGTCGATATCGTTAATTTCGTCAAGGACCTCCTTGCCGTTCTTGCCCGGCATTACCACATCAAGGATGACGAGATCGATAATGTCTTTGTGCTTCTTAAAGACATCGATCGCCTTGTAGCCGTCCGCGGCTTCCAGGGCTCTATAGCCGGCGTCGGAAAGGATTTTCGTCATCACGTTTCTAACGTTGGCGTCGTCTTCAATCACAAGAACCGTTTCAGAGCCGCTCCCCACCTGAACGCTTTCAGCGACGACGTTCCGGCTTGCCCCGTCGACAAGGGGGAGATATACGTCAAAGACGGCGCCCTGGCCGGGTGCGCTTCTGACGGTGATGTATCCCCGATGTTGCTTCACGATGCCATAGACGCTCGAAAGGCCCAGCCCCGTCCCCTTGCCCACTTCTTTTGTCGTGAAAAAAGGGTCGAAGATGCGTTCCATCGTTTTTTCGTCCATACCCATGCCTGTATCAGCTACGGATATGAGTACGTATGCGCCGGGGCGCCGAAGCCGTGGGTCTTCCTAAAAATTTCGCCTATACGGGCCCGACCCGTGCTGATGGTCAGACGTCCTCCCCGGGGCATTGCATCCCTTGCATTGGCGGCGAGGTTCATGAGCACCTGATCTATCTGAGCGGCATCCATCAAAGCAACAGCGCCTTCGTCGGCCAGGTCGATCCCAAGCTCTACATCCTCCGGTACGAGTCTTTTCAGGAGCTTTGCGGCGCCGGCAACAAGGTCGGCCACGCGAAGGGGCGCCGCATCGATCTGTTGTTTTCGGCTGAACGCCAGAAGACTCCTGGTGAGATCGGCCGCTTTCTCCGACGAAGCGACAATCTGATCGGCCAAAGGCCGCAGTTGATCGCCCGGACGGACGGCCATCTGCATAAGGTTGCCCAGACCCATGATAACGGTGAGTATATTGTTGAAATCGTGGGCCACGCCGCCCGCAAGCGTGCCGACTGCCTCCATCTTCTGCGCCTGAAAGAGCTGCGCTTCCAGGCTCTTGCGCTCGGCGATATCGCGGATGACGCTCACGATAGTGCGCATGCCGCCGACGGTCGCGCTCCGCACGCTGACTTCCGCGGGGAAGGTGCTGCCGTCCTTGCGCCGGTGCAAGGTCTCGTAGAGCATGCCCTCCGGACCGGCCGACTGTATCTCATCCGCCGTCGCGCGCACTTCTCCGTCGGCGCTCAGATCCCTGCCAGTAAGTCGAAGGAGTTCCTCCCTCGTGTACCCGTAGACTCTCTCCGCGGCGGCGTTGGCTTCCAGGATTCTCGCCTCTTCGCTAAAGAAAATCATGATGTCTCTGCTGTTTTTCGACAGCAATTCATAGCGTTTCAGCGTCTTTTCGATCTGTTTTCGCTCAGTGATGTCCGAGCAGTAGGCCAAAGAGAGCTCATCGCTCATCATTGCGGCATGAATTGAGACCCATATCAGCGAGCCGTCTTTTTTCCTGAAGCGGTATCCGCCTTCGATTCGCCCGTGCCGAGTCAATTCTGAAAAAGTACGAAAAACGTCTTCCCGGTCCTCTTCAGGATGCAGATCCTCGATGCGCAGCTTCAGAAGCTCCTCCTGCTCGTAACCGAGAAGCCGGGCAGCAGAACGGTTGGTCTCGACAATGCGGTTTTCCCTGTCGGCAACAAAGACGGCAAGCGGGGACTGCTCTATATAGGAACGGAATTTGGCCTCGCTGTGGAGGAGCGCCGTCTCGGCCTTTTTCTGCTCGGTGATGTCGCGCGCAACTACCACCGATCCGACGATAGCGCCTTCTTTATCATGGATAGGAGCGAAGCTGTAGCTGCCGACCCAACATTCGCCCGTATCTTTGCGGCGCAGGCCGTACTCGGCTTTGACCGCCGTTTCACCCCGCAGAGCACGCGATACCGACCACGTCTCGACGGGCGCCGGCCTTCCGTCCGGCAGGAAGACATCGACGATAGCCGGGTACTCGCCGAGCGTTGTCCGGCACTCTTCTTTTGTCCTGAATCTGTGGAACGCCGCAAACGCGTCATTGAGATTGACGATTTTCCCATCAATATCGGAAATGGCCACGGCATCCGTCATGCTGGCCAATGCAGCTTCCAGCTTGGCCCGGCTCTTCTGCAGTTCCTCTTCGGCGCGCCTGCGCTCGGAGACATCGCGGAACACGAGCACCACGCCCACAACGGCCCCTTCGTTGTCTTTTATGGGGGCGCCGCTGTCGTCGATGGCAACTTCCGTTCCATCTTTTCGTATGAGCATGCTGTGGTTTGCCAAACCTACCACGGCGCCGCTCCGCAGAACCAGGGATACGGGGTTCTCGACCTCGGCGCGCGTTTCTTCGTTGATGACATGGAAGATCTGTTCGACGGCCTTTCCCCTTGCTTCTTTTTCATGCCAGCCCGTGGTTTCTTCGGCGACAGGGTTCATCAGCATGACCAGCCCGTGACGATCGGTAGTGATTGCCGCATCCCCGATGCTGTAGAAGGTGGTGCGGAACATCCCCTGCGATTCCCGCTGTTCCCGCTCGGCTCGATAGAGCGTCCTATAGAGCTTCGATTGTCGGCGTCGATAGGAATAGGCCGCAAGGAACGCGCACAATAAGAGAAAAAGGAAGACGGTGAAAGCGACGAACCAAGCTCGGCGCCTCGCTTCCTGCAGTATGTCTGTTGCATCTATCTTGGCAACCATGTACCAACCCGATTGAGGTATAGGCCGCAAGTCGGCGATTACTTCCACATTCCGGTAATCTTTGCCGCGGAACATGCCTTTGCCGCCGAGCACTGCCCTGGCGGCGGGAAGATCGGAGCGGTCAAGGGGGGAGCGGAGAGAAAGGGCGCTTTGCCGACCCTGGCGAAGCTCATTAAGAAACAGCACCTTGTTGCCCTCTCTGCGGACAAGGAGTATTTCCAGGTTCTTGCTTCGTTCCGACCAGGATTCGATGAGAGGGTGGAAAAGGACATTCGCATCCATTCGATAGAGCAACAGGCCCAAGATCGTCCCATTCCTGTCAAGAACGGGCGCCACGGCATCGATAGAGACTTTCCCGTTCTTGGAGCGGTACGGCTCGCTCAAAACGGCGACCCGGCGGCGCAGGCTTTCCTTGACGGCCGGTTTATCCGCCTTGTCAAGAACAGCAGGATCGGCATCCAGAGAAAAGAGGATGCGTCCCTTGGGGGAAAGGAGCAACACATCCGAACAGGCCCTGTAACGGCGTTCAAGTTCAAAACGCTCCCTCAGCTCTTGTCGCAGAGCCGGCGTGTCGCGGTGCAGCCACTTCGTCAAAACCTCAAAAGGATTTCTGGAGGCCGCGGAAATATCCGCAATACGCTGGGCGCGCCATTCCACGATCTGGTTTGTCTTCAATTCCGCAACAGTCTTAAGGGCGGCGTATCGCTCCTTTTCGGTCCGGGCCGTTTCACCCCGGTAGAAGAAAAAGCTTACGGCGACGAGCCCGAGGAAGATAAGAGCATAAAAAACGACCACGTACCATCGGTTCCCCGTGATGGGAGCGCCGTCTGTTTCCATGCAAGTCCTTTTCGGGCGCCGCACGCAACCTTGGCGTCACTCAGCGAGACTTTCGCCGAAAACGGGAGACGCGAGGACGCCGGGCCTGAAACTGCGGCAACGACGGAACAAATTCGCTTCCCGTTTTCCCGCGCCGAGTATACCTGCTTTTTGTTCTCTTTCAAAGAGGAGTTTTACTTCGTTGTATGAACGCCTCTGCCCGCAAGGCCTTCCGCCTCGTCGTCCGTTGCGTTCCTGAAGGAAGATGCTTGAAAACCCGGGCTTCATGCGGTAGCTTATGAGCCGGTTAGCAGCCAACTTTCTGTTTGAGGAGATGCATCGCATGGTAAAGATTGACGACTCCCTTTTCTTTATACCCGGTCAGGACGAAATGATCCCCGATTCGCACGTCTACCTGATCGGTCGGCCCGATTCCGGAGACCTGTCGCTGATTGACGCCGGGCTGATGGGAAAGGGCGGCTACAAGATAAGGTCGCTTATTGAGGCAGGCATCGACCCCTCCACTATTAAAAGGGTGATCATGACCCACACCCACCTCGATCATATCGGCTGCATAGAAGAAATCCTCAAGGCAGCGCCGGGCGCGGAACTGTGGGTGCACGGCGAAGAGGCGGCGGCCCTGGAGGAAGGGGACGAGCGCACCGTGTACGGCATGGAGATGTTCAAACAGATGTGTCAGGCGCAGTATCGTTTGAAGGACGGCGCTTTTGCCCTGAAGGTGCAACACCGGCTCGAGGACGGCGAGGTGCTGCATATAGGCGGGGAAACATGGGAAGTTCTCCATATTCCCGGCCACTCCGCAGGCGGCATTGCGCTCTATGACCGGTCAAGAGGAATATTGATCCCGGGTGACGTGGTTTATGCCGATTACAGCATCGGCCGGTTCGACTTACACGGCGCCGACGCGTCCGCGCTACGGCAGTCGTTATCGAGGCTTGCGGATCTTCAGGTTAAGGTGCTTTTGCCGGGCCATAACCGCGTGCTCACCGATGTGCCCGCGGGCTATCTTCAGGCAGTCGTAAAACAATGGGGGCCGTATCTCGCGTAAACGGCGCGAATCTCGCGGATCAGGAGGAGCTTCCGATCTTTTCGTTCTTTTCCCTTTCGTATGCTTCTCTGCCAGCTTCGATCGCCGCGGATAACAGGGGCATTCCTTCCCGGATGGCCTCTTTTCCTTTGTCCAGAATTCGCGTGGAATAGTCGCCTAGCACCGCTTTTGTCTCTCGGGAAGCATCTTTTAATTGCCGCCTGGTCTTGGAACCGGATTGGGGCGTGAGTAAAAGTCCCAGCCCTGCTCCGGCAACGGCGCCGAGGAAGAAGAACAGTGCGATCGACAGAACGCTATGGCTGGATGCCGTATAGTGCTCTGTCCCTACTACTGTATAACCCTCTTCGCCGTAACCCTCTTCGCCTGCCATGTCGCTATCCTCCTTCTGAACGAGTTTACCACACGGGACCCGCCTCCGGAAAGGGCTTTCTTTACCGCACCAGCCCTAATATGCCGATGACGATAAGATACAAGGCAACGACGAAGTTGAGCAGTCTCGGCATAACAAGGATCAGTATGCCCGCAATCAGGGCTACAAGAGGCTGAAACGTCACATGGATGTTCATGGGATCTCCTGGCGATCCTCACCTCGCCGGTTGTCTCGGCTTCTCCGGTTCGTTGCCTCGGTAGGCGGCGGTCCGTCCATTCTTTGCTCGATGCACTGGACCTCCGCTTCCAAAGCTCCTCGATTCCCGCTCGTCTGCAAGTATGACGATGAGAAAGCGTTGCCCGTCCCCTCCCGTCAAATGGGCGGGGTCGGCGTTCTTCTTCCGATGACCAGGGAAATGATGAACAAGACAATGAAGACAAAGAAGAGGACCTTCGCGATCCATATGGACGCGCCAACCACTCCGGTGAAACCAAATATGCCCGCAATGATGGCTACAACGAGGAAGACAATGGCCCAGTAAAGCATAACCCACCTCCTTAGTATTGGGGCTCGGCGCCCCCTCCACGAAACCACCTGTCTTTGCCGGGGGCCCGCGTGCTCCCAGACCTTCATCCGCGGGTCGCAACTCCGCTCGCAAGAGCCCTTCCGAAACCCTCAGCGGGCTGTTGCCCACGCCCGCTTCATATGAGTCGCACCAGACGGAAGATGAGGAGTACAAGAACAATTACGACGAGCACGCCGATCAGGACGCCCACCCAGCCTCCTGTTTTCACCTCGTCTACCTTGAGAGCTATCCGGTGCAACTGCTCGTCGCTCAGCGAAGTGAGGCGAGACTGTATTTCCTGCGGGTTAAATCCCAATTGCTGAAAACGGTCTGCCACCACTTTCATTTCCAGAAAGGACCGGACGCGCTGCAAATCGACGTCCCTGCCTGTCGCGCCCGCGCCTACCATTTGCGAGGGGTAAAAGCCGGCATCGGCTCTGGGGGCAATGCCTATGATGAACATGGCCACAACGAGGTACGCCGTAAGCGTACGCAACAGAAGTTTCTTCATACCCACCTCCATATGCAATCAAGGAAACCCTTGCTGAATTAAATATAGTGTCGAAGGCGGGGGAATCAAGCGGCGAAGCCGCAGGAAAGGCAGTCGGGAGTCGAGAGTCAGGAGTGAAAGAAACAGTCAGGAGTCATCAGTCAAAAGTCAGGAGTGAGAAAAGCAAGACAGAGCGACTTCTATCCTTTTGCTTTTCACTCATGGCCGGTGGCTTCTGACTCCTGGCTGTTTCTACTACTCTTCGACGATAATGGCTTCCACAGGACATGCGTCGGCCGCTTCCTGACAGGTATCCTGGAGGTCCTCGGGCACTTCTTCCATTATGGTCGTTGCCACATCGTCTTCCATCTTAAAGACCTCGGGGCAGAGGGCCACGCACGTCTCGTCTCCAACACAGGCTTCCTTATCGACACGCACTCTCATTTCCTGCCTCCTTCGTATAGGATTGGATAAAGCTCAACGGTCCACTCCTTCTCCTACGGCGCTAGTCCCGCCTCCTTCAGATTGGCCACGATCACGGCGACGGATTCTTCGGGACGAATGTAAGTCCGGGCTGCTTTGAGCACGTCCTGCCTCGTGATGCTTTTGATGAGGGACGGGTACTTCTGGGGATAGTCGAGACCGAGGCCGAAATACTCGACCTGCGAGAAAAACGCCGTAATCCGCGATTGGGTGCTGAACTTCTGAGGAAAACTGCCGACCAAGTAGTTCTTTGCGTCGTCCAGTTCCTTTTCGGAAATAAGCTCCGTACGCACCCGCTGCAAGTCCTCCATGGTTGCCTGGATCGCTTCGGGGGCGGAGCGGTTCTTGGTTTGGAGAAAGACCATGAAGGCGCCGGGGTATTTTCGCGCCTCGAATGTACTGTACACCGAATAGGCAAGCCCTCGCCTGTTCCGGATGTCGTCCATAAGACGCGAGGTGAGGTTGCCCGCGCCGAGGACGTAGTTCATCACCTGGGCGGCGTAGTAATCGGGGTTGTCGCGGGTCAATCCCAGATTGCCGATGATGATGTTCGACTGCGTAACCGGTTTGCCGATCTTTATGGTTTCCTTTCGGTCGGCGAATCCCATTTCAACCTTTTTTTCCGGGAGCTTGCCCCTGGCCCATGTCCTCAGCAGAGGCGTGACGCTCTCCTCTATGGCTCGCCGGTCTATGTCTCCCGCTATGGTCAGGATGGCATTGTTGGGGTAATAATGGGCGCCGTGGAACGCTCTTATCATGTCACGAGTGAGTTTTGACACGGAATCGAGCAGACCTTCGACGGGATGGCCGTAAGGGCCGTTTTTGTAGAGAGCCTTGTGAAACGCCCGCTCGGCGACCGACTCCGGCCGGTCTTCAGAGGCCCGAATGGCAGCCAGGGCACGGCCTTGTTCCTTTTTCACCTCATCGGCGGGAAAGTTCGGTCTCGTTGCCACGTCCATAAGGAGGGGGAAAGCCAGCTCCAGATCCTTGCGCAGCACCCGGAGACTGATGGTCGTATAATCGGCGTTGGCGCTGGCATTCAGGTTCGCGCCCATGAAGTCGAGCGCTTCGTTGATCTCCTTCATTGTTTTGCCCGCCGCGCCCAGAAGCAGGCTCGACGCCGTCAGATCCGCCAAGCCTTCCTCTCCCCGCGGATCGTCCTTCGAGCCCGTCTTTATGGTCAACTCAATGGTTGCCATGGGAAGAGAGTGCTCTTCCGACACGAGGAGCACGAGCCCGTTGTCGAGGACGGTCCGTTGCACGGGCGGAAGGCCGAAGGCACACCCCCACGAGGTGATGACGGATGCGAAGACGATGCACAAAATCACAGCCGTTCTGCTTCTCATCTCAGGCTCACCTCACGATCTGCTCTTGCTTTGGAGGGCCGGGCGCAACGGGCTTTGCCTCAGCCGAAGGCAACGGCGCGAGATATGCGGTGACGCAGTTGCCCGGCACGAGATACTTCTTGGCGACCCTCATCACATCGGATGCGGATACAGCCCGGACCGACGGGACGTACTTGTCGGCGTCACGCCAGGAAGAAGCGATCTCATAGGTGGCGATCAGCATAGCCTGGGCGAAAATCGAATCCTGGGAGAAGGTGAAGTCTGCCTCCAACTGGTTCTTCGCCTTTTCAAGCTCCCGTTCCCCCACGGGTTCTTTTTGCAGCAGCGCTATCTGGCCCAGCAAGGCTTTTTCGACTTCATCGGATGTCTTGCCGGGCAACACCTCGGCGGAGATCGAGAAGAGGTTCGGGTCCCTCGAGACAAGCTCGTTGTCGGCGGAGACGCTCAGGGCAAGCTGTTTCTCCCGCACCAGTTCCCGGTTGAGCCGCGAGCTCTCCCCCGCGGAGAGGAGCGCGGCGATCACTTCCAGGACGTAGCTGTCGTCCGCCTTGAGATTCGGCACGTGGTACGCCTTGAGAACAGCGGCAAGGTGCGCTTCCTTTTGAACAACGATCCTTCGTTCGCCGAGCTGGGGCTCTTCCTTGTCTTCCCTTTGATTCGGGGCTATTCCCGCAGGGGTGGGCGCGAAGGCACGTTGAATCACGGGGAGGAGCGACTCTCTCCTGAAGTCGCCCGCAACCACGATAAACGCGTTCACCGGCACGTAGTAGGTCTTGTAGTGTTGCTTGAGATCATTCAGGGTGTAGCGTTCTATGTCCTGCATCCAGCCGATGACGGGCCAGCGATAGGGTTGGATCAGAAAAGCCGATGCTTCCATCTGCTCCGTAAGGACGGCCTTGGGGTTGTCTTCCGTTCTCATCCGCCGTTCTTCCATAACCACGGGCCTTTCGGTCTTGAAGTCTTCTTCCCGCAGCACGAGATGACCCATCCTGTCCGCTTCGAGTTGTATGGGGATGTTCACCCGGTCTGCGCTCATGTTTTCGAAATAGGCGGTATAATCCTTAGAAGTAAAGGCGTTGTCGTTTCCCCCGTTCTGGGCGATGATGCGTGAAAACTCTTCGGGGCCGACCTTTTGCGTCCCCTTGAACATCATATGCTCCAGCATATGGGAAAGGCCTGTTTTCCCTTGTCGTTCATTTCTGCTGCCGACCCTGTACCAAACCTGGAAGGTGACAAGGGGGGCTTTATGGTTTTCGAGGAGGATGACCTTCAGGCCGTTAGGGAGGATCGTTTCGGACACGCGATCGGCGAGGGCCGCGCCGGCGGGAACGCAGAGGCGCAACACGAGGGCCCCCGCAAGGCAGACAATTGACAGGATTTTCCTCACCGACACCCCCGTAAGCGACGCGCTTTCATTGATTGTAGAGGCGGTGCCGGTAAATGTCAAGGTTGGGCAGTCCGGAAGACCTTCCGGGGAAAGTTGTGGCTTCTTATCGACGGCTGTGATATTCATATACACTCAAGGATAAACGCGACGGCCCCGGCAGGAAAGGTCTGCGGCGGCGCCGTGGCATCAGCCCAATAAACTAAAGGAGGATATCGGAAATGAGGATAACTGTTCTCGTGAAACAGGTCCCCGATCCGGAAGCTGCCATTGAAGTGGAAGCGGGCGGAAAGGGGTTGAACATCGAGCAGAAATTCGCGACGAACCTGTTTGACGACTACGCGGTGGAACAGGCGCTCCGGATCAAAGAGAAGACGGGCGCCACAGTGAAAGCAGCAACCCTTGGAGGCGCCAAAGCGACCGAGGCGCTCAGAAAGGCCATTGCCATGGGCGTGGACGACGTGCTTTTTCTAGAAGATGCAGCCTTTCAGGGAGGGGACAGTTTTGCAACCGCCCTCGCCCTGAGCAAGGCGATTGCCAGAGAAATGCCGGACCTGGTGCTTTGCGGCCGTCAGGGCATCGACGAAGACAAGGCGGAAGTGGGTCCGATGGTGGCGGAATTCCTGAATCTCCCCCATGTGGGCAGCGTGACGAAAGTGGACGTGGGGGATGCCAAAGTCGTGGTGGAGCGGAGCATGGAGGGCGCCAGGGAAGTGGTGGAGGTCGCCTTGCCGGCCGTCATTACCTCTCAGAAAGGACCCGAAGAGCCGCGCGTTCCTGCTGTTGTGGCCGTGATGAGGGCCATGCGCGCGCCCATACCCCGGGCAACGCCCGCGGATCTTGGCCTGGAACCGGCGCAGCTCGGCGCCGCCGGATCGAAGGTGAGAACCGCCGGCTATACGCAGAAGAAACAGCGACCTCCCGTGAAGTTCATCGAGGGAGAGCCGAAAGAACAGGCTGCCGAGGCGGTGCGCATACTGGCCGAAGTAGAACGGGTTGTTTAGGGGGGTCGCCATGAGAAAAGTGCTGATTTTTGTAGAAGCTAAGGGGGAAGAGCCGAGAAAGGCATCCCTGGAGATCCTGAGCGAGGGGAGAAAACTCTCCGAGGCAGGCCAGCTTTACGTAGAGGCCGTCGCTCTGGGAAGAGTCGCCGAGACCATGAAGAAGAAGGTGCTGGCCTATGCGGATAAATTCACCGTCATCACCGACGAAGCATTGCACGCCTATTCGCCTCAAGGCTTTTCGCGGGCCTTGGCGGCTTACGCACAGAAGGAAAACGCAGGCGTAGTCGTCGCCGGCGCCACGGAGACGGCGAGAGATTTCTTTCCGCGCATGGCCGTCCGACTCGGCACAGGCATCGCTTCGGATGTCACCGGCGTGAACTGGGGCGACGATCCGATCACGTGCACGCGCCCTGTTTTCGGGGGAAAGGTTGCTGCCAGGCAGACTTTTGCAGCCTCCCCTGCCCTGCTGACGGTCCGGCCCAATACCTTCCCTATCCTTCCACTTCCCGAACGGAGCGGCGAGTATGCGGAGTGGCGGGCGGGCGTCACGGCCGATCAGATACAGACGAAGGCGCTCAAAGTGGAGGAACCGCCCAAGGGCAAGGTAGAACTGAGCGAGGCGGACGTTGTCGTCTCCGGCGGCTACGGCCTCAAAGGAGCTGAGAATTTCGCGCCCCTTGAAGAGCTGGCCCGGGTCCTCGGGGGCGCGGTAGGGGCAAGCAGGTCCGTGGTGGACGCAAAATGGCGCGACCAGGACGACCAGGTCGGCAAGAGCGGAAAAACCGTCTCGCCAAAGCTCTACATTGCCGCCGCCATTTCGGGCGCGATACACCACGTCATGGGCATGGACACTTCCGGGGATCATTCTCGCCATCAACAAGGATCCGAACGCCGTGATCTTCAACTACGCGAATTACGGCATCGTGGGCGACGCCCTCGAGATCATCCCGGCCATGACTGAGGAGTTCAAGAAAAGAGCGGGAAAATAACATGGCGGACGACGTTATCGATGCGATAGTGGTAGGGGGCGGCCTGGCGGGCTTGTCGGCTGCCTACTGTCTGGCCGACGCGGGGCG
Organism: uncultured delta proteobacterium; assembly: GCA_963816715.1. Taxonomy (GTDB): domain Bacteria; phylum Desulfobacterota; class Syntrophorhabdia; order Syntrophorhabdales; family WCHB1-27; genus BOG-1155. The sequence goes on along the minus strand of CAWFMJ010000025.1, from coordinate 382,833 downwards.
CCAGGTGCTCGTGCTGGAGCGCGGGGACGCCCCCGGAAGCAAGAATGTGACGGGCGGAAGGATTTACGTTGCTCCCATCCGCCGCCTCATGCCGGGTCTTCTCGAGAATGCGCCCTTCGAGCGTCATGTGGTCAAAGAGATGCTGACGGTGATCGACGGGGAGAATGCAACCCAGTTGGAGCATATTCAAGGGAAATGGCGGACTGCCCCCTATATGAGCTACACGGTCTTGCGCGCGCGGTTCGACAATTGGTTGTCGGAACAGGCCGCGGAGAAAGGCGTATTCGTGATACCGAACCGGCGGGTCGACGACCTCATCATGGAGGACGGCAGGGTCGTCGGCGTCCGCGCGGGCGGCGAGGAACTACGCGCCCACATCGTCATTGCGGCGGACGGCGCTCTCTCCTTTATGGCTGAGAAGGCGGGTTTGAGACAGCCTCTGAGCCCCGGCCGTTTTGCGGTGGCGGTGAAAGAGATTTATGCCCTCGAGGCGAGTTCCATAGAGGAGCGTTTCGGCCTCAACCCCGGCGAGGGCGCGGCGAACCTGTTTGTCGGCGCAACGAAAGGGAAATTCGGCGGCGGCTTCCTCTATACCAACGCCGAAAGCCTCTCTCTCGGAATAGTGGTCGGGATCGAGGCCCTCGCAAAAGGGCTGGACCAGACAAGTGTTCCCGAGCTTATCGAGGCCTTCGAGTCAACTCCCGTGATCGAGCGGTACCTGCGCGGCGCCGAGCTGAAGGAGTATTCCGCCCATGTCATATCTGAAGCGGGCATCCGCGGTCTTTCCCGGCTCTTCACGGACGGCATGCTGGTGACTGGGGATGCTGCGGGATTTGCCGTGAATATGGGCGTCACCGTCAGGGGCATGGAATTCGCGGTCGCCTCCGGCGTGATCGCCGCCGAAGTTGCTGATGAAGCGTTGAAGAAGGAGAATGTTTCAGCGGAATTCCTTTCCCTCTATGAGAAGAGACTCCGGGATTCGTTCGTGATGAAAGATATGGAGACCTTCCGCCGATCGGGCGAGATACTCGCCAACCCCCGGCTTTACACGGTCTATCCCGCCTTCATCTCCTCCCTTTTTGACGCCCTCTTTACCATCGACGACAAGCCGAAGACCGGGCTCTACCGCGCGGCGTCGAAGGTGATGAAAGCGGGCCTGCTCAACTGGCAGGGGCTCAAGGATTTTCTCTCTTTCAGGAGAATGTAAGTGAAAGTAGAAGAGAAGCTGGCGCGTAACGCGATCAAGAACGACAAAGAAAGCCACATAAAGCTCGATCAGAAAATCTGCGAGATGTGCAAAGCCAAGGTTTGCGTCATCGTCTGTCCCGCCCATCTCTATTCAAAGAACGAAGAGACGGGCGAGATGACTGTGGAGTACGCCGGTTGTCTGGAGTGCGGCACGTGTATGATAGCCTGCATCAGCGGGGCTGTTTCATGGCAGTACCCGAAGGGCGAGTGCGGCGTGCGTTATCGCTACGGATGAACCGCGGGCTAAAGTTCGATCGGGGACACACCTGCAAAAGCTGAGGAATGTCCCCGCAATCTTCCGCAGCTTGTCCTTTGAAACGAGGGGGAAACTTGAAAGCAAGGTCGCCTTGGTTGTCGCTCTGCATCGTCCTTCTCCTCTCGATCGCCGCGGCCTTCTCGCAGTTCAAAGTCGCTCCGGTCCTTCCACTCCTCATGAAGAGCATGGCCCTCTCTCCTGCCCGGGCCGGGTCTTTCATGTCCACCTTCGCACTAACGGGCCTCGTTCTCTCCATACCTTCCGGCTTCATTTTTCAGAAGTTCGGCTATCGCGCCAGTGGTCTGATCATCGCCCTCTCCCTTGCCCTCGGTTCCGCCCTCGGCGCCGTGAGCGGCCATTTTACGCCCCTTCTCCTTTCCCGGACGGTGGAAGGCTTCGGCCTGTGCTTCACTTTCGTCGCCGGTCCGGCCATTGTCGCCGCCCTCTTCCCTCCTGAAAAACTGGGCAAGCCCATGGGCATATGGACCATGTGGATGCCTGCCGGAGGCGTTATCGTGTTCCTCGTCGCCCCCGCTATCGCGCAAGCCTGGGGATGGCAGGGAGTATGGTGGGCCGCCTGCCTCTTCGCCCTTGCAGCGGGCATTCTCTTCCTGGCCTTCGTCAGGGTGGAGCCGCGCCTGCCCGCCTCTCAATTGCCCTCCGATCAAGATTGGAAGGGAGAGACTCCTCTCGCCGGAAATGCTTTCGGAGGCGCGTCCCCCAGACCTCTACCGCCGCCTTCGCCCTGGCTTGTTCTTAGGAGCGGCCAGGTGTGGCTCATAAGCCTCCTTTTCTTCTGCATCAACTTCGTTTTCATCTCCTTCGTCACGTGGATGCCCACCGTTCTCCATGTGGTAAAGGGCATAAGCCTCGCCCAGGCTTCCGCCCTTGCGGCAATCATGGTATTCCTGAGCATTCCGGCATGCCCTCTGGCAGGCATGGTTTCCGACGCCCTTGGCTCCCGAAAAGTCATCAGCGTCGTCCCCATGCTCGTCGTGGCGCCTGTCATCCCTCTGACGTTTCACGTGGGGCTTGGCGCCATTGTGCCCCTTCTCGCCCTTATCGGCATCATGGCCGGCATCGGGCCCACCGGCGCCTATGCCGCCATCCCCGGGTTGGCGCCCGACCCGAGGCTTTCCGGCATGGCTATGGCCGTCGTTCTCATAGGTCAGAACGTCGCGATGTTGGTCGGCCCCGTCGTTATCGGCGCTATTGCCGGGACAGCCGGCTGGCAGGTCGCCATTCTCGCCCTCGCTCCGGTAAGCCTCCTCGGCGCCGCGACAGCATGGGTCAGCAGGATGAAATAGGCAAAGTTCTGTAATATCATTCCCTTCGAAGTTTTTCTTGAAAAACAATGCCTCTAGATGGTAAGGATTAGGGCAAGGCGCTCGCAGCAGATTGCTCTACGGAATGGTAAGGAGTCCCATGTTAGAACAGCCCGAACAGCAGCACGCGAGTTTTGAGTCCCTATTTGGCGCATCCCCACAGAACATTCTTGATCACCTCCTCGAAGGCTGCCAGATTATCGGTCCCGATTGGAGGTACCTGTACGTCAATCGCGCCGCAGCCGAGCATGGCCATCATCCACGGGAACAACTCCTCGGCCGGACGATTATGGATGTCTTTCCGGGCATCGAAGAGACACCGGTGTTTTCTGCGCTCCGGCAGTGTATGGCGGACCGCGTCCATGGCAGAGCCGAAAACGAGGTTTCCTTCCCTGACGGGTCCAAGGAATGGTTCGATCTGAGATTTCATCCCGTGCCGTGTGGAATTTTCATCCTCTCCATGCCGATCGCCGAGCGCAAGCGCGCCGAGCTGGAACACAAACGAATTGAGGCGCGGGCCCTGCACCTCAACGCCGTGCTCCGCGGCATCAGGAACGTGAATCAACTAATTACCCGGGAGAAAGACGGTCGCAGTTTGATCCGGAAGGCATCCGGGCTCCTTGTAGAGGACCGGGGTTTCGATTCGGTGATCATAGCCCTCACCGACAAATCGGGTGAAAAGGTCACGGCTCACGCAGGGGCGGGACCGAAGGTTGCTTGTTTGAGGGAAATGCTCGATCACGGCGATCCGCCCGATTGCGCCCAGGAAGCCCTGACGAGCCGCGAGGTCGTGCTGCGAAGGGACGTCAGGCGGACGTGCGTCGGTTGCCCCGGGGCGTCGACATCGCGCGACGACAACTATTCCTTGGCCATTGCCCTCGAACAGCAGGGCAAGTACTACGGCTTCATGATAGCGTGCCTGCCGGGCGGGTTGGGCGACCACCTGGGGGAACAGGACCTGCTGCGGGAAGTGGCAGAGGACCTGGCCTTTGCACTGTACGCCATGGAGATCGAAAACGAGCGCGATAAGTCCGCGGTGGCCCTGGCCGATACGTGGGAGCAACTCAAACAGGCGCAGAAGCTGGAGGTGATCGGACACCTGGCGGGAGGCGTTGCCCATGACTTCAACAACATCCTTACCGTCATTCTCGGTTTCGGCAACATCCTGCAGATGAACCTGAGTCAAGGCAGTCCGCTGCGGGCTTACGTGGACCAAATCATCGCCTCCGCCAACAAAGCGGCAGACCTCACCCACGGCCTGTTGGCCTTCAGTCGAAAGCAGCAGCTTGTGCTGGAATCCCACGATGTCAACGACGTGATACGGAGCGCCGTGAAGATTCTCAACAGACTCCTCCCGGAAGATATCGACGTGACGATGGACCTGACTCCGGAGAATGCGACGGCCCGATTAGACCTCACCCAGATCGATCAGGTTCTGATGAACTTCACGACAAACGCAAGGGATGCGATGCCGGGGGGAGGAACCTTTTCCGTCAAGACAGAGGTGATCGGCCTCGATGAAATGTCCGCCAAATTGCAAGGAGTCGGCAAAGAAGGCAGATACGTCCGTCTGACTGTCGGCGACACGGGCGTTGGCATGGACGATGAGACCAGAAACCATATTTTCGAGCCCTTTTTTACCACTAAGGAGAAAGGCAAGGGAACGGGTCTCGGTCTTTCGACCGTGTACGGGATCGTGAAGCAACACGAAGGGTACATCACTGTTTCGAGCAAGCCGTCGGGAGGGACGAAGTTCTCTGTCTACCTGCCCGTCGCCGACCTGTGTCAGGGACAGGAGACCGACCGCCCCGTCGAACTCGAGCTCGGCAGCGAGACAATCCTTATCGTGGAAGACGACCCGGACGTGAGGAACATGATGAAATATATCCTCGAAGCGTCGGGCTATGTTGCCCTGGAAGCAGCAAACGGAGAGGAAGGCGTTCGGATTTACGGCCAGCGGGGGGACGAGATAGATCTGGTTATCCTCGATGTCGTGATGCCCGGTAAGAACGGAAAGGAGGTGCTGGACGAGATGGTCCGCATCGACCCCCGGGTCAAAGCCATTTTCGTGAGCGGCTACACCGGGGAAGTTCTCCTCAACAAGGGCATCCAAAAGGAAAACGTCGACCTTCTGCAAAAGCCGGTGTCGGTGGCAAAGCTGCTTTCGAAGATCAGGAGCGTGCTGGACAGGTAGACCTCACCCTGACTCAGTATGGTCCGGGCCAATCAGATCCTCATCCGACCCTTTGGTAGACGGTGGGAACGGCCTGGGTCAACGGGAGGTTCATGCCGAAAAGCGTTTCCGAATGACCCATAAACAGGTATCCGCCGGGTGAAAGACATCTGCAGATGCTGTTGAGCAGCTTCTCTTGGGTACGCCTGTCAAAGTAGATGATCACGTTCCTGCAGAAGATTATATCCATCTCTCTTCGCAAACCGAAGTCGCCGTCCATGAGGTTGAGGCGCCGGAAAGCGACGCGCTGTCTCAGTCCGGGCGTTACTCTGTAGAGCCGTTTCGATTCATCCTTGCTGCGAAGGAGGTATTTCCGCTTTAGTTGGGGAGGGACCGGCTCTACGGCCTGTTCGTCATAGATTGCGGTTGTCGCCTTTTCGAGGACCCTCGTCGAGATGTCGGTTGCGAGGATCCGGTAGTCAATCTCCCGGGCGTCGTCAGAAAATTCGTTGACGACCATGGCGAGCGTGTACGCTTCTTCCCCGGTTGAACAGGCTGCGCTCCAGAGCCTGACCGTTTTTTTGGCGAGGGCAATCTGAGGGAGCGCTATTTTCGCAAGGTAGTCAAAGTGACCGGGCTCCCTGAAGAAGTCCGTCTTGTTCGTGGTCACCTGGTCGATCATGTGGGTCAGTTCTTCTTTCATGCCCTTTTGACTGAACAGGTAGTCGCAGTACTCGGACAGGGAATCGAGGGCGAGACTTCTGAGTCTCTTCCTCAAACGCGCCTCGAGCATCGACTTTTTCGAATCGGTGATCTTGATCCCGCAGTGGCCGTGAATAAAGTTTTTGAGACGCAGGAACTCCCTGGTGGAAAGGCTGCAGTCCATTCGTTCCGCACCTTCCGCTGTCGCCAAGTACCTTCCTCCATTCGCCGGGGCCTTCTGTGCCATAGGCTTGATCATCTCCCCGCCGCGCGCCGCCCCACATTTGGCGTAGTAAACCGGATCAACGAATGTCTCCCAAGAATCGCCCTATGCCGGTCAATGCCGCCTTTTTACTCGGCAAAGCGTTGACGCTTGCTTCCTGTTGTCGGCTTACGGCGATTTAACTTAAGTCCGACGAGTGGGAGACGGTCGGATTTGGAAGAATGTTTGAGCGTGGAAACTCACAGAGCGTCCATTGCCCCGCCCGCTTGTGGATGCCCAGGTTGACGAAAAAGGCGCGCAATTCCTTCTGGACAAGACGCCCTTGGGCCGTCTTGTCCAACTTGTCGACGTGGGACAGCCAGACGCAGATTTCCACCATCTGATTGAGGTCGGCGCTGTAACCCATCTCCTCAACGACGCGAAAGAGAAATTTCGGATACCATTGAAACTGACGCCAGGCGTAGGCTATCCTCCATCTCTCTTCCCGCGGCAACCATATGTAGCGCCTTCTCGAACCCACGGCCACCGCCAATGGTGTGATAGCTGCCTGCGCGGCGAACGGCGTCCACGCACGCGGTCGTTCACCAGTGCGTTCCTGAAGCAGCAACCCCCGTGCCGCCCTGCAAATGCCTGTTTTTACAGGAATCAACGGAAGGAGTGCGCTGCGTCGAATGTAAGAGAGAAGGACACGAAAAGGACCGGTGTGGGAAAAGGCCGCAAAAATCCTGCCTTTCGCCCCTGTCTGTTTCTTAAACAGAATTTTCCTTGTAAGAAGAGTCTGGCCTCCCCTTCCCTGACAAGCCCTGTAACGGCTGCGGCGCCGAACCGGTCCTGGAAAAGAGAATTCTTCGGTCTTACGTTCATCTCAGTGCGATTCCATTCTTAGGATTCGAGTTGGACAGGCATTTCTCCATAAATTGTGGGACATTGCATGATCGAGTCTGAGGCGCGTCATGAGCAACGAAGGTAAACTGACACGGCGCGGTCTCATGATGCGTTTTTTTGCCGGGGCAGGCGCATTCGCCCTGGCCGGCTGTGAAAAGCTTTCTCAGTCAACCTGGTTTCCCAAAGTGCTGAGTTTGGGTGAGAAGGCCACGTACGGGGCTCAGCGACTGATCGTGCCCAGAAAAGCGATGGCGCAGGAGTTCCCGGTTGACGACCTGTCGATCGGGTTCCGCAGCAACGGGACGGCGGCGCCCGACAGTGCCGCTTACAAGGCTCTGGCGGCGAGGGAATTCGTGGAGTACCGGCTTCGGGTATACGGTTTGGTCGAACGGTCCATCAACCTCTCGCTCGCGGACCTTCGTCGACTCCCGAGTCGCACCCAGATAACCCGTCACGATTGCGTCGAGGGATGGAGCGCGATAGGCAAATGGAAAGGAGCGCGTCTCGGCGCACTGCTCGAATTGGCGCACCTCAAGCCGAAGGCGCGTTATGTCGTCTTCTACTGTGCCGACCCCATGAAGGAAGATGGGGGCGGCCTTTATTACGAGAGCATCGATCTGGAAGATGCGTTTCACCCGCAGACAATACTCGCTTACGAATTGAACGGCGAACCGCTGCCGGTCAAGAATGGGGCGCCGTTGCGCCTTCGAGTGGAGCGGCAGCTAGGCTACAAAATGGCGAAGTACGTCATGAGCATTGAAGTTGTTGAAGACTTCTCCGGGATAGAGGGGGGCAAAGGCGGATATTGGGAAGACCGGGGATACGAGTGGTACGCAGGCATCTAATTGAGGAGGGCCTCAGAGACTGCAAAGGGTCGGAAATCTTTCATCGCACCGATTCCCGGCCTTGCAAAAATACTTACCTCTGATTACAGTTTTGCGACAGAATCTAACTAATTCCGCGTGCAACCGCCTATTCACACAAGGTCCCGCAGTCTAAGACAGGATAGAGAAGGCAAACCACTTGTTCGGATTCGATCGTGCAGGAGCTATTTACCCTGATCGGCAACGGCTGGTTTATCCCCGGGGAGTCTCTTTCGGCTCGTACGGCGTTTATTCAAGGGGCTTCTCTTCGATTACGGGAGGTGAAAGATGCAACTGCAAAAATGGCGCGCCCTCAACATAATCATTGCCGTCCTCGTCGTCCTCGTCGTAGCCGTCATGGGTCTGACGGGATTCTGCCGCATAAGAGAGACGGTGCGGTTGGCAACGAAGGACGCGGGTTCGCACGGAATGCATACGCTCGAGTTCACCCAGGCTTTTCAGGAGCACGCCGCCGTCCTCATGGCCGTCAACAGCACGAGAGAGAAAAGCGATTTGGCGGCAAAGGAAGGCGAATTGAAAGAAACGTTGGAACGTTTGCGCACCCTCGGGTCGCCCGGCGGGTTCGGGGGCGCAGTAGCGGATGAGACCATAGCCGACGTGGAGAAATTGACGGAAGAGATGCTGACGTCCACCCGCAAACGGATACAGGCCGAGAGGCAAGTCTCGGGTCTGGCGGAGGCAGTAAAGGCTCAGACGCGAATGATGGCGGTGAATCGCGCGGTGATTCGCTCCTCCTGGGAGAACCTTCAAGAGGAAGGACGGGAGACGCAATTAGGATTGCTTGCGGATGCGGACGCAGCCGCCGAGCGTGCGGAGAAACTCATGGCAAAGAATGAGGCCATGATGGAAGCCTTAAAAAGGGCGGATGCGGCCAGGGCCCGTTCGGCGGAACTCGGCGCAAGGCTCGCAAACCTTGTCGAAACAGAGAGAAGCGTTACTGCCCGCACGGCGGCCGAGGCCATAGAACGGCAGAGCCAATCGGCGGAAGCCCTCAGTTCCAGCATAACGTGGGCGACGGCGCTCCTGATCGGGTGCATCGCGCTTGCCATGGCCCTGGGGGCGGTGCTTGTCAATTCCAGGCCCAAGACGTCAAAGGAGAGCAAACCGACAGATGAAGCGAGCGAAGGCGCGGGGCGAACGCGATTTGAATTCCTGGCCGGCGTAAGCCGGGAGATAAAGGCTCCCATAAACGAGTTGATGGGCCTTCTTCAGGTTCTGAAAAGAGAGGCTCTTTCCGGGGAACAGAGCATACACGTCGAGACGGCCTGTTTATCGGCGACGGCCGTTGCAAATGTTGTCAACGAACTCCTCAGCTTTGTCGATGGAATTGAAGCGATGCATGTAGGTAAGGAACCAGGTTCTTCGCCGGGAAACGGTTTGCCGGCGCCCGACTGGCATGTCTACAATGCCCTCCAACCGGTTTTCTCGGTGAAAGGGAAAAGGGCGGCTCGGCCTGTTGACGAGAAAGCGTTCCCGCCGGTCGACATTCCCTCGGTGCTCCTTGTGGACGACTCTACGGTGAATCGGGTGGTCATTTCCGCCATGCTTCAAGACCTCGGGTGCTCGACGGAGGTGGCGGAGGACGGCAAAAAGGCGGTTGACCTCTGTCTGAGAAAAGCGTACGACCTGATCTTCATGGACTGCCAGATGCCGGAAATGGACGGCTATGAAGCGTCAAGGGCCATCAGGAATACGGAACAGACGCGACTGCCCCGACAAAAGCCCACTGTCATCGTAGGATTGACGAGTCAGGGGATAGAAGGGGTGGAAGAAAAGTGTCTGGAGGCGGGCATGGACGACCATCTATCGAAGCCTTTCACGCTTGGTCAACTGAGCGCGCTGCTGGGCAGGCACGGCAGCGCGACCGGGAAAGCATCCACCAAAAGGGTTCGGGTGTAGACTCATTCCATATCGTCGTCGAAAACGCGGGAAAGAGCCACTCCCCGGCTCTTTCCCGCGTTTTCGACGACGATATGGAGAACCAAACCGGCAGGGAAAACAAGGCCGATTAGGCCGGACGAGAAGACAATTCGATCGCTTTGCACGATTATGCTTGCAATATTCGACTGATAGATGGTATTAACAGGTCTGACGAAGCAGAAGAAGATCCGGACCAGGGTCGGGGTCTAACGAGACGGAATTATTCATCTATGTCATGCACGCAGATTCTCGCAAAGATCGGATCGGCGCGGGTCGGAATACTTTCTCGGTGCGCCGTTGGCTACGTGGCGGTATTTTTGTTCCTCGGCGCATCAAACTTCTACGCCGTCCTGAAGCTCCACCACCTCAGCGCCGCCGAGATCCCACGCCTCAATGGAGACATTCGGGTCTTGGAGCACAGGAAGATGCTCGTCGACGCCATTTTCTCCGAGATGCGCTTCGAGCGGAAATTCCTGCTCACCGGCGATCCTCGTCTCCATAATCAATTCCTTGAAGCAAACAAGGAGTTTCACCGGTACCTTTCGGACGGTCGCTGGTCGGCCGGCGACGGGTCGAGCAAGAATTTATTCGACGCCATCGAGGCGGACCACGGCCGGTATGAGCGCCTCGTCCACGAGGAGGCGGCACTCCGAAAACAGGGCCGGCTTTACGAGGACGAAGAGCAGCGCCTGGAAAAAGACCGGGCGTCCGACGCCATCCTGGAGAACCTGAGAAACCTCGAAAACTGCGCGAGGGAGGACGCCCGGACAGCGGGCGCCACGGTGAACGTCGCTGCTGTTTCCAGCCTGAGAATGACCGCCGCCTCGTCCGTGGCGGGCGTCCTGTGCGCCCTCCTGGCATCGGTCCTGATCACAAGGAGCGTAACGCGTCCCCTTGGCAGGCTCGTCAACAAGACCCGGGAGGTCGCGGCGGGGGTCTTCAAGGGGGACCTCAGGATAGACTCTCCGCCCGAGGTCTCCCGGCTGGCCGGGGCCTTCAACTGCATGTGCGAAAAGCTGACCGAAGTCGACAGGATGAAAAACGATTTTCTCTCCATCGTTTCCCACGACCTGAGGACGCCCCTCACGACCATCAAGGAAGGGACAAGCCTTCTTCTGGAGGGCGTGTGCGGCGAAGTGACGGAAAAGCAGGAACGGCTTCTCGCCATACTGTCGACAGAGACGGCCAGGCTCATACAGATGGTCAGCTCGATCCTGGACCTGTCAAAAATGGAGGCCGGGATGATGGCCTATTCCCTTGGCAGGGAGGCGCTGCAGCCCCTCATCGATCAGGCGTCGACAGAGGTCGCCCCGCTGGCCGAGGCGAAAAAGATCGTGTTTGAAAAGCGGGTGGCGGAAGATCTCCCGCCGCCTATGATTGACCGGGAGCGCATCCTGCAGGCGCTGCGAAACCTCATCGGGAACGCGGTCAAGTTCACGCCCGAGAATGGTCGGGTAAGGCTGGCCGCCCGGGGTCTGGAGGGCGCCGTGGAAGTTTCCGTGAGCGACTCGGGGCCGGGCATCGCGCCGGAGAGGTTGGAATCCATATTCGAGAAATTTACCAGCTCCGACTACAGACGAGGCGCCGGTCTGGGCCTGGCGATAGTAAAGCATATTATCGATGCGCATGGAGGCAGAGTATGGGCAGAAAGCAAGCCCGACGAGGGAAGCACCTTCGTTTTTGTATTGCCGTGCTGATCCTCCTGGCGGCAAGCGGCTGCGCTTTTCTATCGCGGGTGCGTCAGGCTCCCGCGCCGGCAAAAAGCCAGGCAAGCGACGGAGTGCCGGCTCCGGCCGAAAAACCGGCAGGCGAGCAGGTTCAAAAGAGCGTCGCACGGCCGGAACAGGAGGTCCGGGAGCATCTCGCTCAGGGGCGAAAGCTCTTTGACGCGGGCCGTCCTGCCGTCGCTCTTGGCGAGTATGAAAAGGCGCTTGCCCTTAAACCGGATCGGGCCGCAATGGAGGAATGCTTCTTCTTTATGGGTCTCATCTGGGCGCATCCCGCAAACCCCAGGAGAGACTACAGGAAATCGGCGTTCTATATGAAGAAGCTTGCCAGATTGGGCGCGGGAAATCCTTTTGCCGAGCAGGCCGAGATCGTTGCGGAGATCTTGCGTGAGAACGACGAATCGGCCAAAACCATAAAGAAATTGAAGAGCGTGATCGAAGGGTCGAAAAGGGTGGATATCGGGATCGAGAATAAGAAGCGGGTCCAGGCACAATAGGAGGCTTAACGTGGCTCACGGGAAAATCCTGATAGTCGACGATGACCGCAATCTGCTTGAGGTGCTGAAAGTACGCATCGAATCGGCCGGATATGAAGCTACCGCAGTGGAAAAAGAGGAGGCGGCGATCGAAGCGGCCCAAAGCGTCGACCTTGACCTCTCGATCGTTGATTTGCAGTTGGAAGGCACGGACGGCGTTTCCCTCATGAAGAAACTTCAGCTTATTCTTCCGGGGATGCCTGTGATCATTCTGACGGCTTTCGGCACCATCGAGAGCGCGGTGCTGGCCATGAAGGAAGGCGCCTTCAGCTACTTGACAAAACCCTTCAACCCGCGAGACCTCTTTGCGAGCGTTGAAAAGGCCCTTGAAAACCGCAGGTTCATGTCGGAGATAGAGGTGGTGAAAGGCGCTCTTGACGAACGTACGGACTTTCCCGAGCTGGTGGCAGAAAGCGACAAGATGCGCCGCGTCCTCGGCGTTGTCGCGCGCGTTGCCCGGAACGACTGCACGATCTTCATCGGCGGCGAGAGCGGCACGGGCAAGGAACTCATCGCGGGGGCCATACACCACGCGAGCCGGCGAAAGGAGAAGGGCTTTGTCGCTATCAACTGCGCGGCCCTGCCTGAGCCGCTTTTGGAGAGCACCCTTTTCGGCCATGAGAAAGGCGCCTTCACGGGCGCCGTCAACAGCGCGCGGGGTCTTTTCGCCTTGGCCCATGAGGGAACGATATTTTTGGACGAAATAGGCGACATGACGCTGGGGACGCAGGCAAGGGTGCTTCGCGTCCTCCAGGAGCGGCGCTTTTACCCCGTGGGGAGCGAGAAACTGTGCGAAGTGGACGTGCGGGTTATCGCCGCTACGAATAAGGACCTGGAAGACGAAGTAAGAATGGGCCGATTTCGAAGCGATCTCTTCTATCGAATCCACGTCATTCCGATCCACCTGCCCCCGTTGAGAGAGAGAAAAGAGGATATTCCATTCCTGGTTGACCATATCCTGAAAAAGCTCAACGAACACCTGGGAAGGCAGATAGAGGGCTTGACGGCCTCAGCGATGCGGAAGCTCATGCTTTACAACTGGCCGGGCAACGTGCGGGAGCTGCAAAACGCGCTGGAGTACGCAGCGGCAATCGCGACGTCGGACATAATTACGGAGGATCTCATCCTTCAACAGGGCGAGCCGGGCGAACAACCGGTCAGACCGCTGAAACAGGCCAAGAACGCTTTCGAGAGGGATTACCTGATCGATCTCCTCCGCGTCTGCAGAGGGAACATCAGCGAAGCTGCCGGCATTGCCGGTAAATACAGGACCGATTTCTACGGCATGCTCAAGAAGCATAGACTCGACCCTCAGGATTTCAGATAGAGGGGCGCCCCCGGCAACCGGGGGCGCCATCGTAGCAGAACGGTGTTCCTATTTGTTCCGCCCTGTTCTCTTTCTCAAGCCGACGAGCCCGAGAAGTCCTGTCGCGAAGAACAGATAGGACGCCGGAAGAGGCGCAGGGGTAGGGGCACTGGCGGTGGCAATGGTAAGACCGCTTGAGGGCAGAAGCAGTCCGCCCACAGACCACAGCATGAGCGTGCTGGGGGTATTCGAGAGCGTCGTGGAATAATCGAGGGCCTTGGCGAACGCCGGATCAAGGGAGCCCGAGAAATTCAAATTGACAATCCGGAGGCCCAAAGCGTCGAAAATCAACGCGCTGCCTGTCTGCAGGGTACCGGTTACGAGCGACGCAGAGGAGATCGTCCCCCACGACCCGGCCAGAGTGATCGTATCCGACGCGGCGCCAGTAAATGACGCCATGGCATTGCCGGGGCTGATCGACGAGCCCGGTTGCGCGGTCAGGGCGCCGTCGAAAAAGAGCGTGCCCGAAAGGGTCTGACCGTCCACAATTCCCGACACTCCAACAGACCCATCGAGCCTTCCCGTTGCGCCGTCGCTCGACGCCCACATCGTAAAGGTCGGCATACCCGTTTCCTGCAAGTACAAATCCGCCATGGACAGCCCAGGCGCAGCGGCCATGAGACCCAGGGCAAGCGCACAACATACGAAGAAAAAACCGGTCCTCCTCATTACTTCCTCCTTGACGTATTTGGTTTCCTCGTTCCCCTCCCTATTGGCAACGGGTCTTACGCTGTATGCTGCTCTCTATCTATCTTTCGGACCCTCACCTCCCTCTCCCCCTGGCCATTTCCGCGCTTTTCCGTCCAACGTTGCGCAGCCCCTGGGCGCTTGGCGCGGCGCTCCCTCTTCCCTTAGAGCAATACTCATACCTTTCGCCGAAACGGGCGACGCTTGCCCCTGCGCATACCGCAACTAGTTGTGATTGCTTGTTTTGGGTTGTTCGAGCCGGGCCCTGCTGCCGCGCGCCGGCCCTTTTGCCTGTAGGGTTTTGTCGAAACGGCGTAGGGTTTTTCAGACAGGCTTGAAAATCTTCGGTAGAACGATGACAATAAGAGACGAAACCGGGCACAAAAGCCATCCTGGCTCGGCGGAGGAATATGGATAAGGGGAAAGAACTGGATGCCGCCGCCCTCTCCTTCTTCGACGGCCGGGAGGGCAAAGCGGTTTATGTGGCCGCCGACGGGCGGGTCTTCGATGTGTCGGCCAGCAGGCTTTGGAAGAACGGCTTGCACATGGGGAGGCACGGGGCGGGGAAGGATCTGACCGGCGATCTGGCGGCAGCGCCGCACGGCCGCGAGGTGTTCGACCGCTATCCGCAGGTCGGCTCGCTCCGGCCAGCGCATCCGCCCGTCCATTCCGCGGAACCGACCCCTGCCCTGCCCCCGCTGCTGGAACGCATCCTTGAACGCTGGCCAATGCTGCGCCGTCACCCACACCCGGCAGTGGTCCATTTCCCCGTTGTCTTTTGCGTCTGCGTGAGCTTCTTCTCCCTCCTCTCCGTGCTCACGGGTCGTCGCTCATTCGACGAGACGGCCTATTATTGCCTGATCGGCGCGGTTTTCTTCGTCCCTGTGGGCATCATCACCGGCCTGACAACGTGGTGGGTCAACTATCTCGCCAGGCCTCTCCGACCTGCCACGATCAAGAAGCACCTCTCCTGCGCGACGGTCCTCGCCGTCGCCTTTCTTGCCCTGTGGCGCACGTACGACCCCGGCGTGCTCGCGGCAATGACGCCATTCGGCATCGTCTATCTGATTCTGGCCCTCGCCCTCGCCCCCGCCATACTCATCGTTGCCTACTACGGCGGCATGATCACGTATCCCATAGAAAAGAAAAGATAGCTGCGGGAGCGGGCACTGCGGATATTGTTGCAGCGGCGTCAGACGAATCCCGGGCTATTTCGCCTGAAAGAACATCAAGACGTAGATACCCTGAGAACGGATATCCTCGATTCATGCAGCTTCCGAAGAAATGGCTCTCTCGTCCGCTACAGATAGCCGGCGTGCTTACCTTTGGTCTTTACGTATGCCGCCCCCAACCCGTGTTGGCGTCGCGCGGCAAAGCACTGCCTCAAGCTCGCTGGCTGCCCGCGTGCCTGGTCTGCTGCGCCTCCGGCCGTAAGAGTCTGAATTGCCCGTCGGTCCAGGAAAGAAGTGCGAACTAGGTCTTAGGAAGGTCCTTGACGTCCCATCCGCCGCCTAGGGCCTCGATGAGCAGTACCGCCGCGCTCATCCTTCTCCCCAGGACGTTGAGGGCGCTGACCTGGTTGCTGAGCAGTGTGGTCTGGGCCACGATCACGTTAAGATAGGCAACCGTTCCCGCCTTGTATTGGTTGGTCATGACCGCAAGGGACTGGTCTGCCGCCTTGACCGCCTCCGCCTGTATCTCGGCTTCGCGCTCGAGAATCCGCAAAGCCGCAAGGTTGTCTTCGACTTCCTGGAACCCGACCAGCACCGTCTCCCGGTAGGAGGCAACGGTGGCATCATAGGCCGCCCTCGCCTGCTCGGTTTGAGCTTTTCGCAGCCCCCCCTCGAAAATGGTCTCCGAAACAGCGGCGCCAATGCCCCAGATTCTGGCCGGCCACGTGAGAAGTTTTGACATATCGAGGCTTTGAAAGCCTCCCTCCCCGCTCAGGGTGAGGCTGGGATAATAAGCGGCGATGGCGACGCCGATCTGGGCATTCGCTGAGGCCATGTTTCTCTCGGCGGCTGCAATATCGGGCCTCCTCTGCAGAAGAAGCGAGGGCACCCCCACGGGTATGCCGGGCGGGAGCGTGTCGAGGGGCATGGCCCCCAGGGAAAGATTGGAGGGCGCCTGTCCGGCGAGCAGAGCGATGGCATGTTCGAATTGCGCCCGCTGCACGCCCAGGTCAACCATTTGGGCCTGGGTGGTCTTGAGCTGTGTCTCCGCCTGAAGGACGTCTCCCCTTGAGGCTACGCCCGATTCGTACTTGTTTTGCGTCAGAGTAAGGGTCTTCTTGTACGCCTGAACCGTCTGGTCGAGGAGCAGGCTCTGCGCATCGAGGCTGCGAAGCTGAAAATAGTCCTGAGCCAATTGCGCCTGGCTGGCGAGACGCACGTTTTCTATGTCCGCCGCGCTTGCCTGGGCGCTTGCGCGGCTCGCTTCGACCTGCCGCCGCACTTTGCCCCATAGGTCAATCTCCCAGCTCGCGTTGACGGGGAGCGTGGTCAAAGTGACAGGCGTCGCCGTGGATGTTCCCGAGGACGAGTTCGCTTGCACTTGATAAGACCGGCTTACAGAGGGCGAAATGCTCGCCGTGGGGAAATAAGCGGACCGCGCAACCTTGACGAGCGCCTCCGCCTGGCGAAACTGCGCCTCAGCGGCGAGTATGTTCTGGTTTGAGATGTCGACCTGCTCTTCCAGCTTGTTGAGCGCCGGGTCGTTGAATACTTCCCACCATTTGCCGCGCAGCATCTCGTCAGCGGGGACGGCCCTCGTCCAGCCGTCCATCTCCTTGAAGGCTGCCGACGGTGGGGCAGACGGCCTTACGTAGTTGGGCCCCACCGTGCAGCGGGGAGCAAGAATGAGCGCCAGCACCGCCGGCAATAGCCATGTTGTTTTAAAAAAATCGCGTAGTGTCATAAAACTCTCCCAGCCTGTTTTTCATCAGTCCTATTCGGCCTGAAACTCCCACAGGAATAAGACCTATGAGTCTTATAGGCCGAATAGGACCTATGACAGACAAAACAACAATGTGAAAGACGTCGTGCTCGCTCCCGCACCGCTTCATCCTCAGCTTTTCCTCCCCCGCAGCCGCTTCATCCTCAGCCGAAACCGGTCCAGAAAGAGATACATGGCCGGGGTGGTGTAGAGGGTGAGCAATTGGCTGAAAATAAGGCCTCCCACGATCGAGATGCCAAGAGGGCGGCGCAGCTCGGCGCCCACCCCGCGGCCCAAAGCGAGGGGGACCGCGCCGAGAAGAGCAGCCATGGTCGTCATCATAATCGGCCTGAAGCGCAGCAAACACGCTTCATAAATTGCGTCGAGAGGCTTCTTTCCTCCGTTCCGCTCCGCATCTATGGCAAAGTCGACCATCATGATGCCGTTCTTCTTCACAATGCCGATGAGGAGAATGATGCCGATGAGGGCGATGACGGTCAAATCCGTGCGGAAGACCAGAAGAGCGAGCATGGCGCCGACGCCCGCGGAAGGGAGGGTCGACAGGATCGTGATCGGGTGAATGAAGCTCTCGTAGAGGATGCCGAGGACGATATAGACCGTGAGGAGCGCAGCGAGGATCAGGAGAGGCTCGTTTGCCAGGGACGCCTGGAACGCCTGGGCGGTCCCCATGAACTCGCCCTTGATGCTTCCCGGCAGGCCCATCTTGTGCGTCGTTTCCTCGACCGCGTCGACGGCTTGACCGAGAGAGACGCCCGACGGCAGGTTAAAGGAGATGGTAACCGCGGGGAATTGGCCCTGGTGGGGAACGGCGAGGGACGTTGCCTCCCGTTCAAAGTGAGTGAATGCGCTTAAAGGGGCCATCGTGCCGCTCGACGTCCGCACGAAGATATTGCGGAGCGCTTCGGGGTGCTGCCAGTATTCCGGAGCGACTTCCATGATCACGTGATACTGGTTCAACTGCGTGTAGGTGATCGATACCTGGCTCTGGCCGAAAGCGTCGTAAAGCACATTATCGATCGCCTGGGCAGAGATGCCCAGGCGGGAGGCCGTATCACGGTCGATCACCAGTGTGGCTTGCAGCCCCTTGTTCTGCTGGTCGCTGTTGACGTCGACAAGGATGGGCAAAGTGCGCAAGTGCGCCAACACGCGCGGGGCCCACGACATGAGCTCGGCGAGGTTGTCGCCCGTGAGGGTGTACTGATACATAGCATTCGACCTGCGTCCTCCGATGCGCACCTCCTGGACCGGTTGGAAGTAGGTAGGCGCCCCCGGCACGTGCGCAAGCCTGCGACGCAGGCGCGCAATGACGTCCGTCATCGACGACTTCCGGTCTTTGAAGGCCTTGAGGGTGACAAAGAGCGTGGCGCCGTTCGCCGTGGTGCCGCCTCCTCCTCCCCCTCCCGTATAGCCGCCTGTGTACTGCACCTCGGGGTCGTTCTTGATAATGGCGAGGACTTGGGCAAGCTTCGCTTTCATGGATTGGAACGAGATGTCCTGATCGGCTTGTATGGCGCCCCCGATTCGCCCGGTGTCCTGCTCGGGGAAGAAACCCTTCGGGATGACCGCGAACAGGTAGACGTTGGTCGCCACGGTGAGGACGATCACGAAGAGCATGAGCACATAGTGGCGCAAGGCCCACCGGAGCGTCACCTCGTAGCCGTGACGCATCCCGTTGAAGGCGTTCTCGCTCATGCGATAGGCGCGGCCATGGCTTCTTCCGTTGTCCGGCTTGAGCACTTTTGCGCACATCATGGACGTCGTGGTAAGCGATACGGCAAGTGAGACAAGAATAGCGGCGGAGAGCGTGACCGCGAACTCCCTGAACAGGCGGCCCACCATGCCTCCCATCAGGAGGATGGGAATAAAGACCGCCACAAGAGAGAAGCTCATGGAGAGAACGGTAAAACCAATCTCCTTGGAGCCGAGTAGGGCCGCAAGCCTTGCGGGCATCCCCTTCTCTACGTGACGGGTGACGTTCTCGAGGACGACAATCGCGTCGTCGACCACGAAGCCCGTCGCCACGGTCAGGGCCATGAGGGAGAGGTTGTCCAGGTTGTAGCCGAAGAGATACATGACGGCGAAGGTGCCGACGAGGGAGACCGCTACGGCCACGGCGGGAATAATGGTGGAACGGACGCTCCTCAGGAACACGAAGACCACGAGTATTACCAGGCCGAAAGAGATGAGGAGGTTAATTTCAACGTCTTTCAGGGCGCCGCGGATCGGCGGCGTCCGGTCCTGGATGACCGAAAAATCGATGCCCCCCGGCAGGGCAGCCTGCAGTCGGGGGAGCGCGGCCCGGACATTGTCCACCGTTTCGATGATATTCGCGCCCGGCTGCCGGAATATGACCACGAAGACGCCGGGTTTTCCGTTGACAAGTCCCACGGCCCGCAAATCCTCGACGGAATCCTGCACCTGCCCGATGTCCGAAAGCCTCACGGCGGCGCCCGAATGGTAGCTCACGATGACAGGCGCGTAATGGCGGGCGTAGCGGAGTTGGTCGTTCGTTTTGATGTCCCAGGCGTTCCCGTCGCCCACGATCTGTCCCCTGGGCCGGTTCACGCTGGTCCCTGAAAGCACGCCGCGGACGTCTTCGAGGCCGATGCCGTAGTTCGTCATCGCGGTAGGGTTCAATTCGACGCGCACCGCCGGAAGCGCGGCCCCGCCGACGAAGACCTGGCCAACGCCCGGCAACTGGGAGAGCTTCTGCATCATGATGCTCGAAGCGGCGTCATACATTTGCCCCGTCGTCAGGGTGTCCGACGTGAGGGCAACGACGAGCACGGGCGCGTCCGACGGGTTGACCTTCCGGTACCAGGGGTCGGCCGGCAGGTTGGGGGGCAGGAAACCCCTGGCTGCATTGATCGCCGCCTGCACGTCCCGGGCGGCGCCGTTGATGTTGCGGTCGAGATCGAACTGGAGGGTGATGCTCGTCGCGCCCCGGTTGCTCACCGACGTCATCTCGGTGACCCCCGCGATCCGCCCGAATTGTCGCTCCAATGGCGCGGCCACCGAGGTTGCCATAGTCTCCGGGTCGGCGCCGGGCAGGGAAGCGGCCACAAAGATGGTCGGGTAGTCCACCGGAGGCAGAGGCGAGACGGGGAGCGCTTTGAACGCTATTGCCCCCGCCAGAGCCAGCGCTATGGTGAGCAGCGTGGTTGCGACGGGTCTCGCAATGAAGCCTGAAGAAATGTTCATAAGAGTTCCGGCGGGACCTCGTCGTTCTGGCTTTCCGCCTTACGCCCTTTCAAACGCTTCGCCAACTGATCGAACCCCAGATAAATGACCGGCGTCGTATAGAGTGTGAGGATCTGGCTGATGACGAGGCCTCCCACGATGGAAATGCCCAGAGGATGGCGCAGCTCGGAACCGACGCCGCGACCTATTGCGAGGGGAAGCGCGCCGAGCAGAGCCGCCATGGTCGTCATCATGATGGGTCTGAAGCGAAGCAGGGAGGCCTGGTAAATGGCGTCCATCGGGCTCTTTCCCTGATTCCTCTCGGCGTCGAGGGCAAAGTCGACCATCATGATGCCGTTCTTTTTCACGATGCCGATGAGAAGGATGATGCCGATAAGGGCGATGACGCTGAAATCCGTCCGGAACACCAGGAGAGCGAGAATAGCGCCCACGCCGGCAGAGGGCAAGGTGGAAAGAATGGTAATGGGGTGGATGTAGCTTTCATAGAGGATGCCGAGGACGATGTAAACGGTCACGAGGGCCGCGAGAACCAATATCGGCTCGTTGGCAAGGGACGTTCTGAAGGCTTGGGCCGTGCCCTGGAAGGCGCCGCTGATGGACGGCGGGAGCTGAAGTTGCGTTGCGGCTGCCTGGACGGCCTCCACGGACTTCCCGAGAGAAGAGCCGGAGGCCAGATCGAAAGAAAGGGTCACCGAGGGAAACTGCCCCTGCCTGCTGATGAGCAGCGGACCCGTCGTCTCCGAGACCTGCGTCATCGCACTCAAAGGCACCTGGCTGCCCGAGCTGCCGTGCAGATAGATGTCTCCCAGTTTTGCGGGGTCTTTCGCAAAGTCGGGCTTCACGCCGAGGATGACGCGATACTGGTTGAGCTGGGTAAAAATCGTCGATACCATGCGTTGGCCGTAGGCGTCGTAGAGAGCATTGTCGATCGCCGCAGGAAGGATGCCAAAGCGCGAGGCGGTGCTCCTGTCGATGTTGACGGCAAGCTGCAGCCCCTGGTCCTGCTGGTCGCTGCTCACGTTGCGAAGCTCGGGCCGGGCCTGCAGCGCCTCGACGAGCCTCGGCGCCCACGTATAGAGTTCCTTTGCGTCAGGATCTTCGATCGTGTACTGGAACTGGGTGCGGGAGAGGCGCGCGTCGACGGTGAGATCCTGTGCCGACTGAAGGTAGAGCGCGATGCCCTCGACCTTTGCAAGCTCCGGCTCCAGCCGTCTGATGACTTCGGTCGAGCTTATTTTACGCTCTGAGAGGGGTTTGAGATTGATGAGGATCCTCCCGCTGTTGAGGGTCGAATTCGTCCCATCGATGCCGATAAACGAGGAAAGGCTATCCACGGCCGGGTCTTTGAGGATCACCCGCGACAAAGCCTGCTGTCGCTCCGCCATGGCAGGGAAAGAGATCGACTGGGAGGCTTCCGAAATACCGATGATGAGGCCCGTGTCTTCCACGGGGAAAAAGCCCTTCGGCACTATCATGAAGAGAAGGATAGTCAGCACGAGCGTGCCGGCCGCAACGAGGAGCGTGCTCTTTCGCCTTTGGAGCACCCATTGGAGCGTCTTCCCGTAAAAGGCGATGGCTTTGTCAAACATTCGCTGGGAGGCGCGAAACAGGCGACCCTGCTCTTCCTCCGGCTTGTGCTTCAGAATGCGGGCGCACATCATGGGCGTCAGTGTGAGCGAGACGACAGCCGAGATGAGGATCGTGACGCCGAGGGTGATGGCAAATTCCCGGAAGAGCCTCCCAACCACGTCGCTCATGAAGAGCAGTGGGATGAGCACCGCGATGAGCGAGATCGTCAGAGAGAGGATGGTGAACCCGATCTGCTTGGATCCCTTGAGGGCCGCGGCCAATGGCTTCTCGCCCTGTTCGATGTACCGGGCGATATTCTCGATCATGACAATGGCGTCGTCGACGACAAAACCGGTCGAGATGGTGAGAGCCATCAGGGAGAGGTTGTTGAGACTAAACCCCAGCAGGTACATGACGCCGAAGGTTCCGACGAGGGAAAGGGGCACGGCCACGCTCGGGATGATCGTGGCGGAGAAGTTCCGCAGGAAGAGGAAGATCACCATCACGACGAGCGCAATGGAGAGGAGCAGTTCGAATTGCACGTCCTTGACCGAGGCCCTGATCGTCGTGGTGCGGTCTGTCAATATGGAGACCTGCACGCTCGAAGGCAGGGAGCCGCGCAACTGGGGCAGCAGGGTCTTGATGCGGTCGACAACCTGGATGACGTTGGCGCCCGGCTGCCGCTGGATATTGAGGACGACGGCGGGGGTATTGTTCGTCCACGCGGCCTGCTGCACGTTTTCCGCGTCATCGACCGTATCGGCCACGTCCGAGAGGCGCACGGGGGCGTTGTTCCGGTAGGCGATGACGAGCGGCCTGTACTCGGCGCTCGTAAAGAGCTGGTCGTTCGCGCCGATGACGTAGGCCTGCCGGGGACCGTCGAAGGTGCCCTTCGCCTGGTTGACGTTAGCGGCGATGAGGGCGGTCCGGACATCTTCCAGGGTAAGGTTATAGGCTGCCAGGGCGGTAGGATTGACCTGAACGCGCACGGCGGGACGCTGACCGCCCGAGATAGAGACGAGACCCACCCCCGGCAACTGGGAGATCTTCTGGGCGAACCGCGTGTCCGCGAAATCCTCCACCTGTGGCAGGGGGAGGGTTTTCGAGCTCAGCGCCAGCGTGAGGATCGGGGCGTCCGCCGGGTTTACCTTGCTATAGACCGGCGGCGTCGGAAGGTCGGACGGCAGATACGTGTAGGCCGCGTTGATGGCCGCCTGAACCTGCTGCTCCGCCACGTCCAGGCTTAGCTCGAGGGTGAACTGAAGGGTGATAATCGAGCTTCCGTTCGAGCTGGTCGACGTCATGAGGGTAAGGCCCGGCATCTGGCCGAACTGCCGCTCCAGAGGGGCTGTGACCGAAGAGGCCATGA
This sequence comes from uncultured delta proteobacterium, assembly GCA_963816715.1. Classification (GTDB taxonomy): domain Bacteria; phylum Desulfobacterota; class Syntrophorhabdia; order Syntrophorhabdales; family WCHB1-27; genus BOG-1155. The sequence continues at coordinate 359,807 of CAWFMJ010000025.1, read as the reverse complement.
CGTCGGGACTGGCGCCGGGGTAGAATGTCCTCACCTGGATGGTCGGATAGTCCACCTCGGGCAGGGCCGATACGGGCAGCTCCTTATAGGCGGCGAGCCCGGCAAGAATAATGGCAGCCATCAACAGGGTAGTGGCTACCGGCCGGAGAATAAAAGGCCGGGAAAGATTCATTAGCCGCCTCTATGCCCGTTGCCGTTGCCTTGGTTTTTGACGACCGTGACCTTGGCGCCTTCCCGCAGCCTTTCGGCGCCGTCCACCACAACGAGCTCTCCGGGGTTGAGGCCCTTGCTCAACGCCGCCACCCCGGTCTGCACCTGGGCGATCGTCACCGGGCGGACTTCAGCGGTCTGGTTCTGCCGCACCACGTAGACGTAGACGCCCTGGGCCCCCCGCTGGAGCGCGGCCGCGGGGATGAGAACGGCATCTTTCAGCACGTCGACGAGAAGACTCGCATTGACGAACTGGTTCGGGAAAAGCATGTTGTCCTTATTGTCAAAGACCGCCTTAAAGCGCACCGTGCCCGTTGTGGGGTCGATCTGATTGTCCATGGTCAGCAAGGCGCCGCTTGCAAGCTTTTTGCTCTGACTCCGGTCGTAGGCGTCGACGGGCATGGTCTCTCCCGTCCTCACCTTGGCCAGGATAGCAGGCAGATTGTCTTCGGGGATGGGAAAGATCACCGTGATCGGCTGCAACTGGGTGATCACGAGCAGGCCGTTCGTGTCCGCGGCATGGACCATGTTGCCCGGGTCGACCAGCCTCAAACCGACTCGCCCGCTTATGGGAGAGCAAATGCGGCTGTAGACGAGCTGCAGCTTAGCATTGTCGATCTGTGCCTGGTCGGTCTTGATGCTGCCCTCGTACTGGGAGATCAGGGCTTCCTGCGTGTCGAGCTGCTGTTTCGGGATCGAATCCTGTTTCCAGAGGGTCCGATAGCGCTCGACGTCGATGTGCGCGTTCTTCAGGAGCGCCTGGTCGTGCACCATCTGTCCCTCGGCCTGAAGCAACTGCACCTCAAAGGGCCGCGGGTCGATGGTGGCAAGGAGGTCGCCTTTCTTCACGACCTGCCCTTCCTTGAAGTGGACCTCCATCAACTCGCCGTCGACGCGGCTCTTTACCGTGACCGTATAGAGGGGGGTCACGGTGCCGAGGCCGTTGACGTAAACCTTCATATCGCTCTTTTCCGCCGTCGCCGCTCCAACGGGAATGGCCCGAGCGGCGGGCGGCATCTGGGCCGAAGCTTCCGACGCGCCTGTCTTTGCCTTTCCCAACAGGGCGTAGACGACAATAGCGACCACGGCAACGGCTACGACGGCCGTTAAAGCCAATCGGATCTTCCGGCCTCTCCTTGTCACTTTTTTTCCTTCCGGTGCTTCGTTCAGCATCTTTCCACTGTCCTCTTATTTGGTTGTGCGCACGGTTTGTTCGCTTTTCTTTCGGCGTTCCGCCGTGCATCCTCAAGAACGCCGAAGCGGAGTGCTATACCATTGCCCGGCGCTCTCGTGCTAAAGGGCCAGTCGTGCAAATCCGTCCAAAGGTTACAGACCGCGCCCTGCGCTTGCGCGTCAAAGGGGTTGGGGAGTGCCCTTTTCAAGACGGTAACCCCCTTCCGTTATGCGGTCGAGGAGGCGAGAGGCAGCTAAAAGAACCTCTTGTTCTTCGGGGGAGAGAAAGCGCTCCATCGCCGCAGCGAGCCATGCTTCCCTCCGGCGGACCTCCTGAAGCAGCGCCTCCTTGCCGTCTTCGGTAATCTTGACCAATTGGCGTCTTTTATCGGCGCCGTCGATTTCCCGCGACACGAAACCCCGCTCTTCGAGGTCGGCAAGCACTCTCGTGAGCGATTGGGGACGAATGCGCTCACGCGCGGCAAGCCTCGAGGGAGCAGCCGGCTTTCCGTCGGAAAGGTTGCCTAGAGTGGCCAGTTTATGAGGGGTGAAGAGTTCCTCGGCCCGGTTGAGGCGCAGTTGCCTCATGACGCGCGCGACGCTCGTCCTCACTGCTGCCGCTATCTCCTCCGTTCCGTGAAATCTTTCCGTGCGGTCCGACATAAGTAGTTAACATTAGCTTACTATTGTTTCAATGTCAAGATTCAGGTTGTACAAATGGCCGTATATTGAAGCGCCATGCGGCCTGGCGGGCTCCGGGCCGGGGGACCCCTTGCTTTGTGCGGCTTGAGAATGATATGGTTGTACGTCTGAAGAAGAACGAACCAGTGAGAGGCGTTTCCATGGTCGAAGAAGTCGCGCCGGGCATTTATTGGCTCCCGATCCCCCTACCCGGCTCCCTCTTGGGGTCTGTCAACTCCTACGTGCTCAAAGGACGCGAACGCAGCGTCATCATCGATCCCGGCATGAATCTGGATCTTTGCATGAAGGCAATGGATGAAGGATTGCGGTACATCGGCGTCGACGCGGGGAAGAGCGATTTCTTCATCACCCACACGCACCCCGATCACTTTCCGCTGGTATCGCGCCTCCTGGGGGAGGGATCGGTCATTTACCTGGACGAACGGGAAGCGGAAGTTCTCGATCGGCTCAAATCGGGCGTTGTCTTTGCCAACCTGAAGGAGTTTGCCGCGAGGTCGGGTTTTCCTGACACGGACTTGCAGGAAATACTCCCGCGGGACATCACCGACCACTCAGCCGTGGAACGGGAGTGGCCCTTTCGGTTTGTTCGCGAGGGGGATGAACTGAACGCCGGCGATTACCGGTTTCGTTGTATTTCAACGCCCGGCCACAGCCCGGGCCACACCTGTCTTTACGAGCCGACGAACCGGCTCTTTCTCGCGGGAGACCATCTCCTCTCCGGCATTACGCCCGGCGTTCAGACGCGCATTAGCCCGGAGGACCCATTGGCCGCCTATCTTGCGGCGCTCGACCGGATTTATTCCCTCGACGTGCGCCTCGTCCTGCCGGGCCATCGCGAACCCTTCGCCAACTTCCGGGAAAGGATTGACGAGCTGAAAGAGCATCACCGGGTCAGGTCCGCCGAAATCGCCGCGGAAATGAAAGACGGCGCAAAGAGCGTCTATGAGATCGCCTCGCGCGTGACCTGGAGCGTCGTCGATGCCGATTCCTGGGACGCGGCGCCCAATTTTCAGAAGCTCCTCGCCACCGGCGAAACCCTGGCCCACCTGAGATATCTCGAAAACAAGGGCGTCGTGCGACACGAGATGCGCGACGACATACTCATGTTCTCCCTCGCTTGAGCCGCCCGATCTAAGACCTCCGCTCTACCGCTGCTTTTGTTGCAACGTCGAGGATCGCTGCTCGCACTCTTCCGAACCACTTTTCCAGAATGGACTGATAGGCGCCGGATGTCATCATTTTGAGCACGACCACGTCAACAAAATCGTGCCAGGCCGAATCGTTCTTGCGGACCCCCATGCTGACCGGCATGGGCGCCAGCGGCCGAATTTCAACTACTTTCAGGTCGCTGTCTGCTTCTTCGGCGCAAAAAGCACAGGCATCGAGGGTCAAGAAAGCCTGTACTTCGTGTCTTTTCAATGCTGTCAAAGCGTCCTTTTCGCACCCGAAGCGAACTTTTGTTGCCGTCGGGAACAGTTCCGCGAAGGACGCATCCGTTGCCATGCGGCCCACAACGGCTATTTTCTTGCCCTCCAACTGGGCGTAACCGGTGATGCCGCTTTCCTTTTCCACGAGGACAAGATCGCCGCACAGCATGTAGGGAACGGTGAAGCCAATCTTTTCCTTTTCCTCGGCGGCAACGGAAAGCGGGGCGGCAAGGATGTCGATTGCGCCCTTTCTCAGCAGACCCGTCATGCTTCCGGAGGCAACGGCAACGAATTCGGCCTTGTCCGCATCACCGAAGATTTCCTTCGACAGCCCCCTGCCGATATCGACGCCAATGCCCTCCAGTCGTCCTTCTGCGTCCACAAAGCCGAAAGGCGGCTCGTCAAACGGCACCCCCACAACCACCCTGCCGCGCGCCCTCGCCTTCTGGAGCGTGCTGCCCGGATCGGGGCACCCTTTGTCTCCGCCCGTATTGGCGCGAACTGGAGCGCTCAGGGAGGGCGAGAACGCGAGCGCAAGGAGCATGCAGGCAAAAATCGCAAGCAATGTTCTTTTCATAGGCCCCTCCTCAAAAAAGGTGCATGCCGACGGACTGCCCAACCAGGCGTCCTCGCGCTCTTCGGGTCGGAACATCAAAAAAGAGATGCTGACTGGGACGCGCAGTAGCGCCGCTGTTCAAATGAAACAATAACAGGCGTCAAAGAGGGAAAGATTAGGGTACAGTTTGTACAGCGGGCAGACTTCGCTGTAGGGTGCGGGCAATGATCCTGAACGCCAAGAACCCGAAGAGCAGAAAACTCATGGTAATCATATGAAAAAACGTAAGGACCAAAAACCCGTTGTCAAGGGAAGCGTTGCATTAAAGGCCGTCATACCGGCGAAAGGACCTTGAAAGTTCTTAAGCTGGTTTCAGTTGGGACGTGCAGTTGGGGCAGCGGGTGGCTTTGGCCGGTATGGCGCTAAAGCAATAGCCGCACTCTTTTTGGTTCGACGGCTTTTCCGCGACCTCTTCTTCCTTCTTTAGGCGGTTGAGGGTGCGGACTATCATGAACACCACAAATCCTATGATGAGGAAGGTGATTATCGTCATGATAAAGACGCCGTAGTTGAGCGTCACCGCGCCCGCTTTTGCCGCGTCGGCAAGAGAAGCGTACGGTCCCGGCGTGGCGCCGTTCTTGAGCACCACAAAGAGATTCGAAAAATCGACCCTCCCGAGGACAAGCCCTATGGGGGGCATTACGATGTCCTTCACCAGAGAGGCGACGACGGCGCCGAAGGCCGCGCCTATGACCACCGCGACCGCGAGGTCTATCACATTCCCCCTGGCGATAAACGTTTTGAACTCCCTCATCAAGCCCATGGCGTCTACTCCTTTACTATGAAATGTAACGGCGCAAAGGCGGTTGTCAAGCAGCCGATCTTGTAAGGACCAATACGGACAGGCATAGGTATTGCAACTATTCGGTTTGCGTAGGTGGGACGACGCCAATACGGCTTGACTCAATCGCGAAGGAGTTACCGTGGATATTCATATTCTCAAGGCACAGTGGGAGTTTTTCGGTCTCCGCGCCCCTGTCTTCTCGTGGCTCGTGTCGGCGGGCATCATCGTTTACGGCCTGTCGATTCTTCTCTGGCAGTTTCGGGAGTCAAAAATCCGACAGGGCGCCCTCTCCTTTGCCGACAAAAAGCTGAAGGCGCTTCAACGAAAACATTCGGCCCTTCGGGGCCGTCGTCACGGCATTTCCCGTTCTTTTCTCACCGACATAGACGGCATTCTCCACGATCTGCCCCTCCTGAGGAATGCCTGGCAAACCATCTCGTCTTCCCTGGTCGGCGCAGTCGATAAGAACGGGGAGGAATGTTTTTGGATCGGCGAGGATGTGGGCGCCGTATTTAATGAAACGATGACCGCGGAAAACCGGGACTACCGGAACGCCACCGCCGTCATCACGGGCGTCGGCCTCCTTGCGACCTTTCTGGCGATCCTGGTGGCTTTGCTCGACGTGCGGCTGACGAACAACAGAATACAGGGACTCGACCTGCTGATACAGGGGCTTTCCGGAAAATTCCTCTCTTCAGTGGTGGCCGTTGCCTGCGCTACCACCCTTGTTTTCTTTGAAAAGGCGCTCTTTTACCCGGTAAAAGCAAGGGTACTCGCGCTTTGCGCTACCTTAAGAGAAGTCTTGCCCAAGCTGACGCCCGCGCAAATCCTTCTCGACGGCCGTCGGGAAATCCTGGACCGGTTGGATAGCTTCAAGAACAGGGATGCAGGGCTTGTCGAGAGTATGGGCGAAAGCCTGGCCCGGAGCATCGAGCCCGCGCTGGAACGGATGAGCGCCGCCTTCAAGGAGTCCCTGGGAGGGGCCACCGCCGACCAATTCAAACAAATGTCGGAGGTGCTCGCCGGCAGCGCGCTCATGATGGAGCAGATGAACAGCCGGCTGGCCATGACGGGGGAAGTGCTCACGAACATGGCCGAGACGGCCAGATGCACGGCGGCAGATGAGACGGCGAGCCGTCGAACCCACGTCGAGCAGATGTCGGGCGCTGTCGACGATCTTATGGGAAAGCTGCAAGTCCGGACGGGAGAGTCCGTAGGCGCCATGGAAAAAGCTATGGCCGCCCTTGCCCTCGATATGACGTGCAAGATGACGGAGGCCTCGAACAATATGGCTGCCGCGGTCGAAAAGGTTTCGGAGGCTTCAACGGGCGGCGCCGCGAAGGTGATCGAGCAAGCGGGCGCCCTCATCGCGAAGAACGGGGAACTGCTCTCGGCGCTCCTCGAAAGGCATAGCGCCGAGATGTCGAAAATGGACGACCTGAGGGGCACGCTGGACAGCACACTCACGCAATTCACGGATGCCATCGGTCGATATAGCGAGACGACGGAAGGTCTTTCGGGTCTCGCCGTGGAAGTGAACAAAAGCATTGCTTCCCTGGCCGGGATAACGCGAGCCGTCGCCGAGAGCCAGGAGACTGCGGGACGTCTTCTCACCTCCAGCTCCGGTCAGATCGAGCGTTTGCAGGGGTATGCCGCCGACCAGGAAGAGGCGTGGCGGCGGATGCAGACGTCGATGGCCGACTATCAAAAGATGTTCCAGATCGTGGAGGCGCAAGCCAACGAGCTGCTCTCCCAGATCGCTCACCACCTGGGCGGCTATTCGAGCGTTACGGAAAAACATTTCAGCCTCCTCGCGACGACGGCCGACAACTTCATTTCTCAGGCAGCGGGACGTCTTTCGGGGTCCATCGACGAGCTGGGAGAACAGCTCGATGTGCTCCACGGCGCCATGAGCAAAATGGCTTCCGTTTCGCGTAGCGTGAGGTAGCCGATGTCCGAAGATAAGAGCGGCGCCGTTCTGTCCAACTCATTCGTCGACCTCATGACCTCTCTCGCCGTGATCTTCATACTGCTGCTCTGCTCCTCCCTGAATAATGCGCATGAGGAGAAAAAAGAGGAGAGGCAGGATACGAGGAATTCGGTTCTCGTGGAGATGCGTTCGAACCTCAAGGAGTTCGCCTCGTCCGGAATAGAGGTGAAGACCGACCCGAAAGATCCCCTGGGTCTTCTGGTGGTCGTGCCTGAGGACCTGCTGGCCTTCAAGGTTGATCACGCCGATATCTCGCCCGCCGGCGCCGCTTTCCTCAGGGCCTTCATACCCAAGCTTTCCGCGGTGGTCTGTTCTCCCCGGTTTTCGCACGAGGTCAACTCGATTGTTGTCGAGGGCCACACGGATTCATCCGGGACGGACCGGCATAATTGGGATTTGAGCCAGAAGAGGTCGATGTCCGTCGTTAGCGCGAGCCTCAATGTCCTGGACGAAAAGGGAGGCCGCGCCGAGAAAGGCGCTTTTCTCCAGCTCCTCTCCGCCACGGGAAGAGGCAGCGCGGAGCTGGTCAGGAACGTCTCCGGGCAGGAGAACCGCGCCATGAGCAGACGCGTCGTGTTCAAGCTTCGTTTTCGTTCCGTGGAGCAGATCCCGATTTCTGAGACCCTGAAATCGGTGAGGGGATAGCATGGAACAGGCATGGAAGCCTGACGGCGTTCTACCGGAAGAGCTGCGATCGGCGATCAGGGGAATGGCGGGCGATTTCGAGGATTCGGTTCAGCGGCTCATGGAAAAGCCGGCGGAAGTCCGGCTCAGGAACCTGCGAAATACGGTTCGCTGCATAGATGCCCCGGTGACCCATCGCCCCCCGCCCCTGGAACGATATTTGGCGGAGTGGATCGAGTACACGCGGGGAAACGGAAAATCCCTCGACAAACGGGCGATCCGATTTCTCTGCTGGACTCCCGAGGTCGCTGTTGCGCCGAAATTTCTCGCACTCCTGGACGGGTCGGGAATCGAGATCGACCGGCGCGTGCTGGCCGGGCTGGTTCGGGCGTGCCATTGCATGTGGGAGCGGACAGCGGAGATCGCGGCGTGTCGAAACGTCGTAAGGGATTTGCTCGATCGGTACGACGGCGCCGACCCGCTCTTGTGCAAGTGGCGTGCGCAGGGCGAGGCCCTGCTCTCCGAGCAAGGACCTCGGATCATGGCCGACAGGCTTGTCAGCGGGGGAGAAAGCCTTGCCCCGTTCCTCAAGGAATGGCGCATCGAAGCCCAGTCCTCTTTCTTCGCCCGAATGGTCGAGATCGCCGCTGCCGTTTGCCGCCATCGCCTCGATGAGCGTACCGGCAGCCTTATCGACCTCCTTTTCAAAGAACTCTTGCCATGGCCGGGTTGGAACCCCTCCAATTTCAAGAAAGAGATCGGCGCCATCATCCTCCATAGACCCATGAGCGACCGTTGTCGGGAAATGATTCAGGAATTTGTTCTGCGCTCCGAAGGGCTGGGCGACCCACGTCTGCCCGAGAACCGCATGAACTGGGCCGGGGCGCCTCACGAGGCCAAGAAACGTATGATCCGTTGGCTCCGCCAGGAGAGCGCCTACGCGTTTACCGATCGCGTCTATCGCCAGGGTGAAGGATGGGTCTGGCGAAAGAGCGCCTTTCTGAAAAACTCAAAACTGTTTGGCGAGACCCTGGAAGTCGTGCGGGACTAGCGTCCGACTCGTGCAAGCCGCCGTCAGGCGATTGACTCAGCAGCATGCCTGCAAGGAACACCGCTTTTATTTCTCGTGTCCTCTCGAGATGGTCTCCCTCTAATCGTGGTCCCCGGACAAACCGGCCTTTCAGGCAGAAAGGAATACCCTCGTCGGAGCGATGTGGACGGGCGCGTTTTCCGCGCCCGTCCCAGGTGCTTCTACTGTCCGCTGGAGCCCATAGTGCCCGCCGGACCGCCCGATGACGCGCCGCCGCCTTGAGAGCCGCTTGTGCCCATCTGGTCGCTTGACGAGCTCGATCCCGGTTCGCCGCCCATGTTGCCAGCGGCGTTGCCGCCGGCCGTTCCGCCGTTAGTTTCTGAGGAGCCCGGCTGAGAACCCATGTCTGACGTGCCCTGGCCGGACGTGCCCGGGGCGCCCATGGTCGAACCGCCGCCGGACGTGCCCCCGCCGCCCATGCCGCCCGCACCACCGCCTCCTGCTCCGCCGGCCGCGCCGCCTCCCGCGCCTCCGCCGGCGGCCTGTGCGTAGGCGCTAACCGCCAGGAGCGGTAAACAGACCATCAATGCTACCAGAACGATCACTAAATGTTTCTTCACAATACGCCTCCTTGCCCTATCGGCTATTCTGATGAACGTTGGGGGTGATCCCCGTTGTGACGGACAATCTGAAGAGAACCGGTGGGGTTGCTTGCGGCAAAGATCCCGCTTCGCGCTTCCTGTCGTCTCACCTCCTTGTTCTCAAGGGCCTTGCCGGGCCGGCCTTCAAGCCTATCCGTCGCTAAGCTAGAACGTCGACACGACGGTTCATGATGTCAAGGGCCGGCCGGCCCATCAAAACCGGCAGCCAAGGTCCACGAGAACGGAGACGCCGTTGAAGTAGATCTCCGGGGCGCCAAGGGGCAGCAGGACAAGGAAAAGAAAGAGAAGGAAGACGATGTGTCGCCGGGGCAGGCTCTCTTTCGCGGGATTGTTTCAGATTTATTTGGCTGCCGGCCGACGAAAAGGGGCCCGACCTTGTCAGGGGAATGAAAAAATCGGCGAATCAGCCGGAAGAAGACGTAAGATTCAAAAAAGACAGAGGAGCGCGACGAGGCGAGCGTTCGCTGTGGAACGCTCGCCTCGTCCCTTCCGTCACTTCTTTGCGCTCTTGGTCAGAAAGCGGCTGAGCAGCTCCTTCGCCTCCGGCGAGGCGACGGCGAGTGACGCAAGTCCTGACTCCAGGGCAAGCGCGGCATCGAAACCCTGTCCCGCCGCACTGAGAAGCAGCTCCAACTCCAGGCGCACCGCCGTCGGGCTCAGCGCGCAGAGATCCTTCGCCCACTCCTTCGCCTTCCCGAGGAGTTCGTCGGGCTCCGCCGTCTTATTTACGAGTCCCAGGCTTTGCGCTTCTTCAGCGGAAACTATTGTCCGGAAGAGGATCAACTCCGAAGCCTTGGGGTATCCGACTGTCCTGATGAGTCGTTCGGTTCCGCCGAAGGCAGGAATAATGCCGAGACCCAGTTCCGGAAAGCCAAGCTTCGCTTTCGTCGACGCAATGCGAAACGTGCACGACAGAGCCAGCTCGAGCCCTCCTCCCATGGCAAAACCGTTGATGGCGGCTATGGAAGGTTTCTTCAGCCGTTCGAGCTTATTAAAAACGGACTGCTGGTACCTGGAAGCGATCCATCCGTCTTCGGTACTCATGGCAAGAAGCTCGTTTATGTCCGCGCCGGCGACAAAGGCGTTGCCCGCCCCCGTCACCACGACGGCGCGCACCTCTCCGTCAGCGGCAATTTCGTCCAAAGCCTTGTCGAGGGCGTGAAACACGGCCATGTTGAGGGAATTCCTGACCTCCGGCCGGTTGAATGTGATAAAGCCCGTGTTGCCCTCTTTCGAATAAAGCACCACCTCGTTTGCCATAGCGCCTCCGATCAAACAATTATTGGGGCTCAGCGCCCCCTCGTCGAGCGAAGCCCGACGAGCTTTCCCGCTCAGCGCTTCGCATCCGCTCGCTTTCGCAATTAGTGGGCTTTGGCAGCCCCTCCGCGAAACCGTCTGCTTTAGCCGGGCGCCCCGCGGGTTTCCACTTCTCCATATTGCAGGCGGGCAACCCACCTCACAAAAAACGCCTTCAACTACTCCTTATACAATTCCACGATCATGGATGTCGACGGTCCGCCGCCGCCGCACAGCGAGGCGCCGCCGTACTGCACGCCGCGGCGCTTCATCTCATGGATCAGAGAGACAATCAGCCGGGCGCCGGTCATGCCTACGGGGTGGCCTAAGGAGATGCCGCCGCCGTTGGCGTTCAGCTTGTCGAGGGGGATCTTCAGCTCCCGGTTGCACCCGATGATCTGGGCCGCGAAAGCCTCGTTGATCTCCCAGTAGTCGATGGCTTCCAGAGGGAGGTTTGCAAAGGAAAGAGCCTTCTTGACCGACGGCACCACGCCCATGCCCATGATCTTTGCGTCGACCGCCGCCGATCCCGTGGCGACAATGCGGGCCAGGGGCTTGATCCCCAGCTCTTTTGCCTTGTTGAGCGACATCATCACCATGGCCGCGGCGCCGTCGTTGATGCCGGAAGAGTTGCCCGCCGTGACGGTCCCGTCCTTGACGAAGACGGGTTTGAGCTTCGATAAGTCTTCCATGGTGAGGCCTTGCCGGGGGTGTTCGTCCACGTCAAAAATGGTTGTTCCTTTTCTTGTCTTGATTTCCACGGGAATGAGCTCGCTCGCCTGCGTCTTGTTGTTGATTGACGCGCAGGCTCGTTGATGGCTCATAAGAGCGAACTCATCCTGTTCCTGGCGGGATATCTTGTACATTTCGGCGATGTTCTCCGCGGTCACCCCCATGAGGATGTCATAGAAGGCGTCCACCATGCCGTCGTTGTACATGCCGTCGATGAGCTTCTGCTCGCCCATTTTGTAGCCCGTCCTGGCGCCCATGACAAAGTAAGGGATGTTCGACATGGACGCGCAGCCCACCGCCGCGCCGACCTCCACCTTGCCCAGGAGGATCTCCTGGTACATGATCTCCGCCGCTCTCAAAGAAGAGACGCACTGCTGGTTGACCGTGCAGGCCACCGTTTCCCAGGAGCAGCCGGCATGGATCGCCACCTGCCTGCCGGGGTTCGATTTCTGTCCCGCCATGTCGGGATTGCCGCAGACCACTTCTTCGATGAGCTTGGGGTCCACCTTTGCCTGTTCCATTGCCGCCTTCAAGGCCATGGCCCCGGTCTGGACGGAGCTGAAATCCTTGAGACCTCCGAGGAAATCGCCTATTGCCGTTCTTGCGCCGCTTACGATGACTACTTCGTTCATAGTGCGCTCCTTATTCAAAAGAACCCTTTATTTGTCTTCTTGCCGAGGCGCCCCGCCGCGACATACGTTCTCAAGAGATGATGGGGCCAGAACCTCGTTCCTTCCGATGCCGCAAGGGTCTCCAGACCCGACAGGACGGCGTCCAAACCAATCTCGTCCGCCCAATGGAGGGGGCCTTCATGAGGGCAGGCTGTGCCGAGAACCATGGCCTTATCGATGTCCGCTGCGGTTGCAACGCCTTCCTGGAGGCAGTAAACCGCTTCATTGATGAGCTTCAGGATGAGACGGTCGATAGAGAAGGGACGTCCGCTCCCTTTCGCGCCGATGCTCGCCACCATGGCCCGGAATTCGTCGTCGATCTGGCCGTTATTGTAAACTCCCTTGCCCGTTTTCAGTCCCAGCCGGCCGGCGTCATTCAGCTTCTGGACCAGCTTCAGCAGAGGAAAGCGGTCTCCGTAAGCAACGTGGAGAATGGGGAACGTGTGGAGACTGACGTCCCAGCCGACCATGTCGGAAAGCTCCAGGGGTCCCATGGGGAAACCGGCCTTCTTTGCCTCTCCGTCGATCGCCTCGGGGGCGATGCCTTCCTCTGCCGTGAGAAGGACTTCATTCATATAGGAGAGGAGGATGCGATTGACGAGAAAACCGGAGCAGTCCTGAACCTTGATGGGCGATTTCCTGATCGCCTTTATGCCCGTCAAGGCGGCTTCGACCACGTCTTTGTCCGTAGCGAGGCCGGGAATGACCTCCACAAGCTTCATGGCGTGAACAGGGTTGAAAAAATGCAGACCGAGGAACTTCTCCGGTCTGTCGGACAAGACGGCAAGATCGCTCACGGAAAGCGTCGACGTATTGGTGGCAAAAGCGGTTTCCCGCCCGCAGACTCTGTTCAGGTCCGCAAAAAGGTCGCCCTTCGCCTTCCGGTCCTCGATTATGGCCTCGATCACGAGGTCGGCGTCCCGGGCGTCTTCCCTGTTGACGCTTCCCCTGATGCGCCCCATGAAACGGTCCTTATCCTCGGGACTCATCTTGCCTTTTTTCACGTCCGAGGCAAACCGGCTGTCGATGCGCTTGACGCCGCCTTCGACGAACCGCGGCTCAATGTCGATGAGCGCAACGTCGATGGACGAGGCAGCCATCATCTGGGCGATGCCGGCCCCCATGGCGCCCGCGCCCACCACTGCAACTTTTTTATAGCTCATAGCTCCTCCTGATCAAGATTTGATGGACAACACTCCTCTCGCCGATTAGCCTTCGGAGGGGTGTCGCCCCAACCATTATCGCTATGGACAACACTCCTCTCGCGGGTCAGGACTGGTTGCGGGGACATTCCGTCTGTACCCGCTGGGGGGACATTCCTCGCCAGAGGTGTGTCCCCCCAATCGTTTGTAAGCTCCGTCCCTCGCCTCAAGCCGAAGCCCCGCCGTCGATAACGAGAGTGTGCCCCGTCACAAAAGAAGAGGCGTCAGAAAAGAGCCAGATAACCGATTCAGCGACCTCCCCTTCCGTACCGAACCTGCCCGCTGGAATGAGAGCCTTGTATTTATCCTCCAGGTGGGCCTTCTTGGCGAGGACCTGTCGCGTGAGACCAGCGTCGATAAAACCGGGGCAAAGCACGTTTACCCTGATGCCTTTCTTTGCGTATTCGACGGCGGCTGTTTTAGAAAGACCGATTATAGCATGTTTACTCGCCGAATAGGCGCACTGGTAGGAGAGTCCCCTCAGCCCTGCGCCCGAAGACGTATTGACAATGGCGCCCTTTCCCCGGACCGTCATTTGTTCCAACTCGTAGCGCATACAGAGGAAGATGCCGGTGAGGTTGATCCGGATCGTTTTCTCCCATTCCTCCACCGGATATTGGCCGGTGATAAAAGCGGGACCCGTGATGCCTGCGTTATTGTGCGCGCAGTCGAGCCGGCCGTAGGCGGCGACGATCTCCTTGATCAAATGTTCCACCTGGTCGGCCTTTGTCACGTCCGTCTTGATGAACCGGCCATCGGCGCCGCTCTCCCTGATGCCCGCCAAGGTCTCCTCCGCGCCCGCCTCGGACAGGTCGGCGATGACGACTTTCGCGCCTTCGCGTCCGCAGGCGATGGCCGTTGCCCTTCCGAGCCCGGCGCTTCCACCCGTCACCAGTACAACTTTATCTTCCAGTCGACCCATTATTGCACCTCTCACGTGAGCGCCGTCTGGCCGCCGTCCATCACCACATAATGGCCGGTCATATAGTCGGAGGCCCTGGAGGCGAGAAAAACGATCAATCCCTTGAGGTCCTCGCTCCCGCCGTACCGGCCGAGAGGAATGCGGGGAAGCAACTTGTCCGCCATCTCTTGCAGATACTTATCGTTGAGGTGCGTCGGAAAGTAGCCGGGGCATATGGCGTTGACCGTGATGCCGTAGCGCGCCCACTTGACCGCAAGGTCCTTTGTCATGGTGAGAACGGCGCCTTTGCTGCTCGTATAGACTACTGAGTTGACGTTCTCAGGATAATCGCCTCCGAAGGCGCCTATGGAACAGATATTGACGATCTTCCCGCTGCCCTGCTTCTTCATGACGCGGGCAGCCATGGCGGAGAGCTGGAAGGTGCCCGTAACATTCAGGTCTATCACTCGCCGCCACTTATCCAGGGGAAAATCGAGGGCGTCGGCGATCCAACTGATCCCCGCATTGTTCACCAGGACGTCGACCTTCCCCAATTCTTTTACCGCGACGTCGACAAGGTTCTGACAATCCTCCGGTTTGCTCACGTCGCAAGCCACGGGGACTGCCTTGACCCCCGTCTCTTTTTGGAGTTTTTCACATAATGCCGCGCAACGTTCCACTTTCCGCGCTGCAACGACTACATCGGCCCCCGCTTCCGCGAGAGCCGCGGCCATTTGGGCCCCAAGACCGACGGAGCCTCCGGTGACGACAGCAACCTTCCCCTTGAGGGAGAACATATCGAGTGCGCGCATGGCATTCTCCTTACAGCTTGGGCGGAAAATCGATGAGATTGTCGAAGATGGGATGCCCCTTCTTGTTTTCTATACGCGCCGCACGCAACGCCGACGCCTTGTAGCGATCGAAGTCGGCAAGCTGGAGTATGGAGAGCTTTTGGGCTTCCAGGGACCCTTCAGCGTGGATGGTCAGCACATCTTCATAGGCGGAGGTGAGATCCCTCACGAGTTTCACCATGCGCAAACGCGCCTCCGTGGGAACGCCCGCCTTGGCGCCGAAATATTTCTCCATGAGACCCCTGGTCTCGGGGTTGAAGAAATCCTTGAAAGAAGGGACGGTTGCAACGATGCCGCCAGCGATGTCCTGGATGAACTTGGTCGCCTCATGCCAGTTGTTGGCGAATTGGTACTTGCAGATATTGGCGATCATGGGATTGGGGTAAACCAGGTCGGACTCTTCTTCTTTGATGCAGTGCTCGACGGCGGCCCTTCCGAGGATCTCGATCAGTTCGGTATACATGACGAGCCAGGTCAGTTTCTCTCTGACGTGGGCGGCCTTTTCGATACCGTTGTAGTCGGCCATGAGGGTTGCGGCGCCGGTGAACAGCTCCAATTCGATGGCCTTGTAGGTCTCGGCGCTCAGGCGATGGAAGTTCGCGAACATGTATGCCACGTCGCCGGCAAATTCCCACTCCCCTTTCAGGAAGATCCGCTCCTTTGGTATGAAGACGTTCTCAAAAACGATGAGGGCGTCGTTAATGTAGACGCTGCCGGCAATGGGGAAGTCGAAAAGGTCATAGTCGTCGGGCACCTCGGGCGCCGCGGAGATCATGGTAACGCCGGGCGCGTTGACGGGAATGCCGAAGGAAACGGCATAAGCTTTGTCGTCTTCCCTCATGGCCCTGCAGGGGGCGATGAGAACTTCGTTGCACGCCGCGACCTGGCTTATGTGGGTCTTGGCGCCGGAGACGACGATGCCGTCCGGCCGCTCTTCCACGATGCGCACGTAGAAATCTTTATGCTGAACCTGCTGGGAGGGACGCAAGCTCCTGTCGCCTTTGACATCGGTGAGACCCATGGCAAAAGCAAGGTCGTTCTTTTGGAGGCGCTTCCGGTATGCTTCGACGTTTGCCGCGTAGTTGGTCCCGTACTTCTTGTCGACCCGTCTGCTTACGACGGTTACGGCATTGAGCCCGTCTTTGGCGACAAATTTGGCGCCCGTCGGCTTTCCCAGACAGACGCGGGCCCAAAGCTTTACCACTTCACGAAGCCTCATCAGGTCTTCCTTTGTTCTTTGAGGCTGAAGCGCAAAACTCACCCTATCGCCGTCGGCGTCGATGTCGGTGAGGAGGTCCTGGTACCGGGGATCGTTGCTCATGACGTAGTCGGTTGCGACCCAGTTGTTGCATATTTTGAGGATCGGGTGCTTCGTCACGTCGGCAACCTTCTCCCCATTGCAATAGACAACCCTTCCGTCCTTGAGGCTTTCCAGATATTGCTGGGGTGTTTTCAGCGCCATGCATTCCTCCTTGTTATGCAATAGAAACCCTGTCGACCCGGAAAGGGCCGTGGTATGCAAGTTTCTCATGCACAAACCATTCCACCCTGCGGCTCGTCGAACGGTCGGCCAAATCCGGGCAAAAACCACTCTTGACAACAAAAAACTTGTTCCAGCATATTGCTTTTTTGGCTAAATACTGCTAACTTGAAAGGCAGCGACTGAACAATCGGTAAAGAGAGACGCCGGGTAAGCGCAGGGAGGCGATCGAGCATGACAGACAACGGCAAATCAGGCGATTTGCACAGAGTGTGGCAGCGGTTTGATCAGGTCGAGAAGGAGATCGTTCTCTACTTCGCGTACGCGTCCCGGCCCGTTTCCATCGATGCCCTGAGCGCCTTCTCGGGCGCCTCGGCCGTCGACGTGCTCAACATTGTGGAGAAGCTGCGACGGAGGGGAATAGTCTCCGAGAAGAAAGGCTACGGAAAAGGCATCTATTTCCCCGGCGATGGGGCTCTTACCGCCTTCTTTCGGGAGCAGATCGCAAGCGAGGATATGGCGGGAGTCGCCCGCAGGATTATCGACAATTGCGCCCGGTCCACGCCGGAGGGAGAGGAGCGGGTTTTGCTCCTCGCAAACCTTTATCTCCAACTGCGGGATTCCCGTGAGGGCATCCCCGTAATCAAGAATGCCGCCGACCTTCTGAGCCGCTCCGGGGAAAAGTTGCGGGCAGCCGGCTACTACGAGCACGTTCTCCGCCATTTCCCGGACGGTCCCCTCGACCCGTCCGAAACAGAGCTATTCCTCGACAGCGTGATCGGTCTCATCCATATCGTCATGCACCGCATGCCCCTGAACGACCAGATCGCGTTGCTCACCAGAGCTCAGGATGCGGCCCGCCAAAGCAAGATGTGGGACCGATTGGCCCGAATCAGTTTGTGGCTCGGCCGGGCGCTGCAGGACGCGGGACAGCACGAAAAAGCGTCCCGATGCATTAACGATTTTCTGCGACTCGCGGACAAGATCAAAGACACGGCGATGCTCAAGACGGCATCCCTCGCTATCAGCGAATACTTCGTCTGGAAGGGGAAATTTCTCGAAGCGGCCCGTCGCTACGAGGAGATTGTCGGCGAGGTGGAAGAATTCGGCGATGACGAAATGGTGCTTCTGGCAAGCAACGTGGTCGGTCTCGGCCATGCTCTGAGCGGCAGGGTTTCCAGAGGGCTGGGCATGATCGAGACGGTGAGGATCAAGGGGCGCCTGCTCAACCTGCAGGAAGTGGTTAACTACAGCGATCAGGCAAGCGTGGTGGCCCTGCTCGAAATAAGGAAGATTCCCGAGGCCGAGTTCTATGTAAACAGGCTCGCCTCCTTCAGCGACGAGACGCTTGGCCCTTTCATCTCGGAAGCCCTCTGCGACTTCAAGGCTTTCATTTTGTGCGCCAAGGAGGAGTATGAAGGGGCTTTTGAACAGCTCAAGAAACGGCAGGTCCTCATAAAGACCATGGGCCGCTTCCACAACCCTGCCGCGTGGAGCCTGGAGACGCTGAGAATCCTTGAATCGAAGGGCTACGCGCTCGACGAGATCAGGTTCGATTCGGTCATCGAAAGAATGCTCGGGTGGGACGACGCATATATGAAGGGCGTTGCCCTTCGGTACAGGGCAGAGCGCGCCCTGGAAAAGCAGCAGTCCCCGGCCAAAGCGGTTGCCGACCTGCTCAACAGCGAGAAGCACCTGAAGCGCTCGGGCGCCGAGATCGAGCTTGCCCGGACGCGAATCGCCCTCGGCAAATACTATCTCTCCACGGGAGAGACAAAAACAGCGCTCGCGTACCTGCTGCGCGCCTGGGAGTTTTTCTCCACCATAGACAGAAACCTGTTCCCCGAAGAATTGCTCGACGCCATGCCCCAGGAACAAAGAGTCGAGTTCATGATAGAGCGCCTGACGAAGATTAACGAATCTCTCGGAACCATACGAGACATGTCGTCTTTTCTGGAAAAGGTTGTCAATGTCGCGATGGACTTCACGATGGCCATGCGAGGCGCCTTCGTCGTCCGCGATTCAGACGAGCTTAAGCTCATCGCCACAAGGAACCTCGATCCGACGCTGTTCTACACGGATAAGTTTAAAAAAGTGAGGGAGTTTATCACGGGCGCCATCGATACGGGCAGCGAGTTTGTTCTTCCGGAGGCAAGCGGTCCGGCCGGTCAGCTTCACCCGGAAAAAGCGGTCGACTCGCTCATCTGCATGCCCGCAAAGCTTGGCGACGAAACGCTGGGATACCTCTGCCTGGACGGACGAGTGGGAAAAGACCCCTTTCCGATGAATCATGTCCCCTTCGTGAGAATGCTGTGCAGTCAGATAGCCGTCGGTCTTTCGAACATAAAGATCTACGAGGAATTGAGGGAACAGCGGGACCGCTTCGAGAACGAGGCGGTCTTCTACAAGAAAGAGATGGGCATCGTAAAACCCGCGGAGACGATCATCGGGAAATCGCAGGGCTCCAAGGCCGTCCAGGACCAGATTCACCAGGTAGCGCCGACCGACAGCTCCGTGCTTGTCCTCGGCGAGACGGGGGTCGGAAAAGAGCTTGTTGCCAAGGCGATCCACAATCTCAGCGCACGGGCGAACGGTCCCTTTATTCCCGTCAACCTTGCTGCCTTGCCCCAGGAGCTCATTGTCAGCGAGCTTTTCGGTCACGAGAAGGGCGCCTTTACCGGCGCCAACGAAAGCCAACGAGGCAGGTTTGAGCTGGCCGACGGCGGCACGATATTCCTCGATGAGATCGGCGACCTTCCCACGAGCGTCCAGGTGAAACTCCTCCGGGTCTTGCAGGAAGGCACCTTCGAGCGGCTGGGCAGCGCAAAACAGATCCGCTCGAACTTCAGGGTCATCGCCGCGACGAACAAGGATCTGCGCGTCGAGGTCGAGAAAGGCGCCTTCAGACAGGACCTCTACTACCGTCTCAACGTCTTCCCCATCTACATTCCCCCGCTGAGGGAGCGAAGGGACGACATTGCGCCCCTCACGCACTACTTTCTCGAGAAGTTTGCCAGGAAGCTCGGCAAGCGGTTGAGGCCCACGCCGCCGCAGGAGATGAAGAAGCTCCTCGAATACCACTGGCCGGGGAACGTAAGGGAGCTGGAGCATTTCATCGAAAGGGCAGTCATACTCTCCGACGGGTATACCATCAGTTTCACCGGTCTCAGGCAAATGTCGGTTGCCCTGCCAGCCGAAGAAGACCAGATCATCAAACCCCTTGAAGACGTCGAGCGGGATTACATAAGGAAGGCCCTCGCCGCGACAGGGTGGAGAGTAAGCGGGCCCAGGGGGGCCGCATCGCTTCTCGGCTTCAAAACGTCGACCCTTCGTTTCCGCATGGAGAAGCTCGGCATCAGGAAGCCGACGATAGAGTAACGAGAAAGCTCTAAATATTCATGCCGCCGTCCGCCATGAAGACGCTGCCCGTGGAGAAGCTGCTCTGGTCGGACGCAAGGAAGAGGACCATGCGGGCAATCTCTTCCGCCTTGCCGTGCCTGCCCAGCGGTATAATCCCATTAAGGAACTCCGTGCCGTCCTGCCCCACCACCTCGGTCAGCTTTTCCTCGATCTTTGTTTGAAAGGCGTTGCTGACCGGTCCCGGCCCGAGAACGTTGACCCTGATCCGACGGGGCGCAGCCTCTTTCGCCGCTACCCTGGCGAGCCCGATGAGCGCATGCTTCGACATGGCGTACGCGCAGACGCCGGGGTCCGCCGTGACGCCCATGATAGAGGACGTGATGATGATGCTGCCGCCGTCGTTCATCTGGGGCAGTCCGTGCTTGCAGGCGAGGAAAGAGCCCCGCACGTTCACCGCCATAACGGCGTCGAAGACATCATCGGGGTATTCCGTGATCGGCTTGATGACGCCGCTGATGCCCGCATGGCTGAAGAGCACGTCGATCTTGCCCCATCGTCCGACGGTTTCGTCGATGTAGCGCTGCGTATCTTCGCCGTCCGCGACGTTTGCCGTGATGAACCCGACCGACGGGCCCACCCCGCCGAGTGTTCCGGCGGCGCCGGCAAGGTTGTTCTCGTTGTGACCGACCAGCATTACCTTCGCGCCTTCCCGCAAAAGGAGAGAAGCACTCGCAAGGCCGATGCTGCCCGCTCCGCCGGTTACCACGCATACCTTTCCGTCCATGATCCCCATGTCGCTCCTCCTTTAGCCGGCCCGTGGCGCCCGAAGGCCTTGTCTTGTGAAGTTCCAACAGTTGAGCGCGCCTAACCCGTCGGCAGGTTTCGGCGTCCTGATTGAACCCCTTCCCTGCCCATACGTATATCATTCCTGAAACCGTAAATCCAGAATTGCCGGCCGAGCGTGGATTTTGCGAACTAGCCTGGGCTTTTGTGCACTGGCCGCGCACACCCCTTCGCCTCCTACTTCCTCCTGGCGCAGGCCGGCAGTCTTTCAATCGGCCCCTTCGGCGCCACGAGCGGAAAACCACCCGAAAGAGGTATAATGAGCGGATGAACGCATTTAAGCTTTTCTTGAGGTCTTTGAAGGACCCCGTATGTGACGCAGTCGTTTCGGGCCGGGGGCGCCTTCTCCTTCCCCCAAATAAGGGGAAGGATGCAAAGAAGAAAGGCGGAAGCCGTTCTGCTGACTGAACGAACCATGAGCCAACGAATTTTGTCTTGACAGCGATGAATAAACCGGGCAATATGTGAAAAATCAACGGTCGCCGGGCCGTTATCCACGCGTGCAGGGAAGGAGGTGAGAGGCAATTCGACGCATCGACGAAACGGTGCGCCCTTCACCATGAGTGAGTTTCCATGACTTTGTCGGACGCTGCTTTTCGCTTGAACGAAAACCACCCGCCAAAATGAGACAAACATGAATGGCGCCGCGAAAAAGCAATTCCTGTTTTTTTGCCGCCAGGAAGATATTAGAAACATAAGGGAATTTGTGAAAGAGACATAAAAATCTGTCGGAGAGGAAAACATGGCATTTGATATTAGAAACGAAAGAATGAGCGATGAAGAGTTCTTCAAGAAAAGAAAAGAGGTGTTAAAACAGTGGGAGACCGGCAAACAGGTCGAGAACCTGAATGAAAACATCGCAATAGCCAGAGAGTTGTCTCAGGGCAAGAACTATGCCCTTACCCTTGCGGAGCATAAGAAGAATGGGACCAATGTATTCGAGCCGCAGTTCGGCCAGGCTCTTACCGAATACATGATAGAAGGGCTTACGTACGTAGAGGCCAATTCCGATCTCTGGCCTGATGGAGTGTGGACTATTTTCAGCGATACCTATACCCGCAAGACCAATTTCGCCAAAGCCGCCGCAGGCATCGAACGCAGTAGAAAAGAAGGGATGAATATGCTCAACGGCTGGCCGGTGGTCTGCTTCGGCGTTGAAGAGGCCAGGAAAATATTAAAGGCGGTGAAGTGTCCGCTGAATCTTAATGCAGCCGACGAGGATGCAAGCCTTCAGACGGAAATTGTCTTTGCCGCAGGCTGGAACGGCGGCAACATTAATCCGATCATGACGTGCGTGGCTCACAGCAAAGACATACCCATGGACAAACTGCTGAAGATCAAGCAGTATGACGCGAGGCTGGGCGGCATATATACCGAAAACGGGGTTCCCATCGCCCCGCAGAATACGAGCAATCTCACCGGCTACGACAGTCCGGGCATGAAAGTATACTGCAATGTGGTGCAGGCTCTGTTCGGCGCAGAGCAGGGTATTAAATACCAACACGTATTTCACGGTCTTGGAATGAATATTATCCAGGATGCGGCTATGGTCAGGGTAAGCGAAAAGCTGTGCAACGAATACTGCGAGCGTTTCGGCTATAAAGGAATAACGTTCATTACCGGAGGCTACCCTTTCCTCGGAGCGTGGCCGGCGAGAGTGCAAGAATCACATGCAATGATAGCATGGAACGCGATCATTGATATCATGGGAGGATTTACTACTGTAGTGTTGAAATGCGAAGACGAGGCATTTGCGACTCCGACCAAGGAGGGCATGGCGAACTCCGTCAGAATAGCCAGGCATATGGCAACATTGCTGGCGGCGCAGAAACTGCCGGAATCCGAGGCAATGAAGCTCGAAGAGAAAATGATTGAAATGGAAGTGCGAGCAGTGCTGGAGAAAAGCCTTGAAGCAGGCGACGGCGACATTTTGCAAGGTTTATGCTTCGCCATCGAGTCCGGATGGTTCGACACCATGGTATCTCCGTGGAGGCATGTTAAAGGAAAAGTCAGGTATATCCGGGATGCCGAAAATGCCGTCAGGTATTTCGATCCGGGGAACGTCCCTCTTCCGAAAGAAGCCAGGGAATACAATGACGCGAAGCTGAGAGAAAGAGAGAAGAAACAAAACATAAAGCTGACCTTTGATAACGTTGTCAGGGACCTGCAGTTTGCCTCAAGACTGCCGGATCCGAAGCAATGAGGGGAACAGTAGTGAAGAAAAAGAAAGGTGTGCATTCTTCGCGTATGAGTGATAGGTTGAACTGGGGGTTAGAAGCGCAGCGAGTGAAAGCGGTGAAGAACGTCCTCTTCACCATTCCATTTAGGGGCTGCAAGACCTGAAAGGACAAGTTCATGACCGAGGGATGGAATGCCCATCAAGAGCCGTGAAGAAGTTCTGGAGATTCTTGCCGCGGTAAAGCCTGAGCTTCAGAAGGAGTTCAAACTCCGGAGGATAGGACTTTTCGGGTCATATGCCCGGATGGAGCGGCGTTCCGAGAGCGACGCAGACGTTCTCGTCGAGGTCGATCCTTCTATCGGACTGCAATTCGTGCCCTCGCAGAGAAGATCGAAGAGCGCGTGGGTCTCCGGACCGAAGTTGTCTCCTCTTCTCATCTTATCGGTCGGCAGGGCGCTTTGCAAAAGCAATCTTACTTAGCCGCGTTCTTTTTGTCCTCGCGTCTCTGGCGTCCTCCTCCGCCCCAGCCCGGCCCCGAAGTGGCATTATGCTTGTTCGCAGTCACCTCGACGCCGATGCATTCGCCGGCGGTTGTTATCCTGAAATCAGGGCGATCAGAGTACTCCACCTGGAGAGGGAATGATATGATGCTCTTGGCCACGAGTATGGGACATAGTTGGTGATAACCTATTCTTAGTTGAAAGCCCGAGAGTCTGAAAAGCTTGAAGGGGCGGCTCCCACCGTGGGATAATCCACGGGCCAATATCTCATACGAGAAAGGGAGCCGCGAATGAAAGTAGACACGAAACAGAGGAAAAAGGCAAGGAAGGGTTTCGCCCAGGCGTACGGCGACGAGGAGCTCAAGAACAGAATGGTTCGCATCCTCCAGATAGGGAAGAAGGGATTGGATTCGCTCGTTATGGAGCTCGGGCGCATGCTGGCGGAGACGATCATGGACGTGGAGAGGGAGGAGCGCTCCGGCCCCGAAGGCAAGCCGGCCGAGCCCGGCCTCTACAAGTGGGCCTATCAGAAGGGCTCTATTTACTTGGGGGATCAGAAGATTCGTGTCAATCATCCTCGCCTGAGAGGCCCGGAGGGAGAGGTCGCCCTGTCCGCTTACAAAACCTTGAAGCAGCGGGGCGCATTCTCGGAGGAGCTTCTCGGCAAGGCGCTCCGGGGCATATCAGGCAGAAGATACGGCGAGACCGTCGTCGAAGCCGCATCCGCCTTCGGCGTCTCTTCTTCCTCCGTCTCCCGGCATTTCATCGAGGCGACAGCCGAAAAGCTCAAAGAGTTCAAGGAAAGGGACCTCTCCGATATTTCAGCCTTCGCGGTCTTCATCGATACTGTTCATAGGGGCAAGGACGCCTTCATGGTCGCCCTCGGCATAGACGGGAAGGGCCATAAGCACGCCCTCGGCTTCTGGCAGGGGGCGACGGAGAACCATGAGATCTGCGAGGAACTCCTCGCCGACATGGAGAGAAGAGGTCTTGTTCTATCGAAAAAGATCCTTTTCATTACGGACGGCGGCAAGGGCGTCATAAAGGCCCTAAAGGAACGGTTCGGCCCTAAGCTCCTTCACCAGCGCTGCGTTGTCCACAAGGACCGCAACATCCAGCGTCATCTCCTCAAGAAATACAGGAAAGAGGCGCACCGGCGCTTCGCGGCCGCCCTGGAGCAGAACCTCTACGAGGACGCCAAAGAGATGCTCCTCGATTTCGAGAAATGGCTGAGGGCGATCAACGAGTCCGCAGCGGACTCTCTGAAGGAGGCTCTGGAGGAGATCCTCACGGTCCACCGGCTGCATGTTCGCCTGGAGCTTAGAAAGACGCTCCGTTCGACGAACCCCATTGAGAACATGTTCTCCACGGTCCGGGACTGCGAGATCAACATCAAACGCTACCGGAAAGGCGCCATGTCGCAGA
Organism: uncultured delta proteobacterium; assembly: GCA_963816715.1. Taxonomy (GTDB): domain Bacteria; phylum Desulfobacterota; class Syntrophorhabdia; order Syntrophorhabdales; family WCHB1-27; genus BOG-1155. Next base: position 335,149 of record CAWFMJ010000025.1, on the reverse strand, counting down.
GATGGCTCGCATCGGTCATTTACTACTGTGAGAAAGGCTTCAGGAGGATCAAGGGCTATGAGCAGATCGCCGGTTTAATCGAGACCATTGAACGTGAGCAGGGAGAAGCAGCCTCGGCTGCTGCATGACTGAAAGAAAAATGCAGGGGAGTCGAAAAAGTTTCAACTAAGAATTGACAAACACCACATAGTTTTCTGAACATCCAATGCTCTTCTGAGGTTTTTTCTCGACCTATACTTACCCCCAGAATCTAGACACTCCATTAAGGTGGACAAACCCTCCTCTCTCTGAGTGAAATATCTCAAGGAGGAGGAAGGAAGCGAATGACGGATCACAGGAAGCGGTACGACGGAACATTCAAGGCGAGGGTCGTGCTCGAATCTCTCAAGAACGAAAAGACCGTCGCCGAGCTGGCAAGCGAATACCACGTCCATCCCAACCAGATCGCCCAGTGGAGGAAGCAGGCCGTGGAGAACCTCCCCAGTCTCTTCGATTCAAAGCAGGCAAAAGAGGAGAAGGCCGCCGAGGAGGAAAAAGACGAGCTTTTAAGACAAATCGGCCAGCTCAAAGTAGAGACGGACTGGCTTAAAAAAAAGTGGGGGATTCTCCACTCCCGGAGAAAAGGGGGCTCGTCGACGTGAACAGCAAGATTATTCCCATTTTCCGGCAGTGCGAGCTTTTGAGCCTGTGCCGGTCGAGCTTCTATTACAGGCCCGTCCCGGTCTCCGATTTCAACCTCCGTCTCATGAAGCTCATCGACCGGCAGTACACGGCCAACCCCTCCTGGGGAGCTCCCCGGATAACGACCTGGCTTAGGAGACAGGGCTTCAAAGTCAACCGGAAACGAATCGCCCGTCTCATGAGGAGAATGGGCCTCCAAGGCGTCGTTCCCAAAAGGAAGCTGACCCGGCCGAACAAGGAGCATAAGGTCTATCCCTATCTTCTCAAAGGCTTGGACGTCTCAAGGCCCAACCAGGTCTTCTGCTCGGACATCACCTACATCCCCATGAGGAAGGGCTTTATCTATCTTACGGCAGTGATGGACTGGGCGAGCCGCTATGTCTTGTCCTGGAAGGTTTCTCTGACCCTCGACGCCGCCTTCTGCGTGGAAGCCCTGGAAGACGCCCTCGCCGTAGGCGTCCCCGAGATCTTCAACACCGACCAGGGATCGCAATTCACAAGCAAGGATTTCACCGACGTCCTGAAGAACAACAACATCGCCATCAGCATGGACGGCAAGGGCCGGGTCTTCGACAACATTTTCATCGAGCGGCTCTGGCGGATGCCCATTCCGCCAACTTCGAACACTCATTCCGTTTTTGTCCGAACGGTCTCCCGGCTCTCCTTCCCCGGCGCCCTTAATCTAAAAGAGTGTTCGACCTCATGTCAATCCTGAGTGCGTTTTCCTCATCGATTCCCCCGTCAGTATGATCTTGTGGGCGTTGTGGACAATCCTGTCGCAAATGGCGTCGGCAAAGGTGGGATCGCCGATCGCGTCGTGCCATAAGTCCAGTGGAAGCTGGCTCGCAACGATGGTCGATCTCGTCTCATGCCTGTCCTCCATGATCTCCAAAAAGTCCCTCCTCTCCTCGTCGGTAAAGCGGTTGAGTCCCCAGTCGTCTATTATGAGGAGCCTCATCCGCTGGAGACGCTGGAGGAGCTTCGCATAGCTGCCGTCCGCGCGGGCAAGTTTCAGCTCCTGAGCCAGCCGAGGCATCCTGACGTAAAGCGCGCTTATTCCCTGCCTGACGGCGGCGTTGCCCAGAGCGCAGGCGATGAACGTTTTCCCGACGCCGGTCGGACCGATCAGGATGAGATTGTTGCGGCTCCTGATCCACTCGTTCTGGCAGAGTTTGAAGAAGGCGTCTTTCGCGATGCTCCGGCGCACCCTGAAGTCAATAGTTTCAAAGCAGGCCGAGGGATGCCGGAAGTGCGCCTTTGACGCCAAGGTCTTGAGCTGGCGGTTCTCCCGGTAGAGCTTCTCCTTGTCGACGAGAAGCGAAAGCCTCTCTTCAAAGCTCAGGTCCTTGTATTCGGGGTTGTTCATCTGTTCCCGAAGCCCCTCGGCCATCCCATGGAGCTTCATAAGTAAAAGTTTCTCCATCGTCGCCTCAATCATGGTTCTCCTCCTTGTAGTAGTCCTTTCCCCTCACGTTGGCGTGCAGGGGGATGATCCTCTGTTTCGTCTCGGGGTCGGCGTTCTCCAGATGCCTCTCCAGAAGGGATTTGACGCTCCGGTAGTTGTACGCTTTAAGATCGAGCGCTCTGAGGCAGGCCTGCTCCATTCTCTCCGAAGGGTAGTGCTTCGCAAGGCGTATGAGCCCCAGACAGCTCCGGTAGCCGTGCTCCGGATGCTCCCTGTGCTCCATGATCGCCTCCATCAGCATTTTCGTGTTCGGCCCTATCTTGGCGCCCCACGACTTGATCCGCTCGGGCGTCCATTCGAGGAAACGCCGGTGCTCGTGAGGCATGTGGAGCTTGTCGGTGACGAAGGCGCCCCGTTTGTCGACCCTCATATGGGAGGCGGCCCTTTTGCCCCTGTGGTAGATCTCCACCATCGAGCTCGTATAGCCGACGTCGACTTCCTGGCCGATGAGCGTGTACGGGACGCTATAGTAGGTCTTCTCTACGTCGACGTGGTAGTCGATGTGGACCGTCGCCTTCTTCCAGGCGGTTATTCTGTAGCGTTCCTCCGGCAAGGGGCGCAGGGCGGGCTTGTCGATTTCGAGAAAACGCTCATACCGGGACTTGCCGATGCCGGTCATGGGCCGCTCGTTCAGCTTCTTTGTCTCCTCTGCTATGGCTTTGTTAAGCTCGGCAAGGCTGAAGAACGTCCTGTTTCGGAGTGATGCGAGGATGCGCCGCTGGGCCTGGAGCACGCCTGATTCGACCTTGGCTTTGTCCCTTGCTTTTTTGATCCTCGTCGGCAGCACGGCCACATGGTAGTGCTCCGCCATGGCCGCGAAGGTCCGGTTGACGTCGGGCTCGTAATAACAAGCGTGGGTCACCGCCGACTTCAAATTGTCGGGCACAAGGTACTCGGTGCAGCCGCCGTAGAACTCGAAGGCCCTGATCACGCAGCCGATGAAGTGTTCCACGGTCTGGTCGGGGACCGCCCGGGCGAAGAGATACGAGCTTGCCCCAAGCACGGCGACGAAGAGTTCCGCTTCGATGGTCTTTCCCGTGGCCGGGTCCTGATAATGGGCCTTGTCTCCAGAAAAGTCGATGAACATCTTCTCGCCCGCCTTATGAGAGAACCTCATGACGGGATCGGCTTTCTTCGCCCACTCGCGGTAAAGCTCGTAGAAGCGGCTCTTCTCGTAGCCGTCGGGATTGTCCCTCTTGTACTCCTCGTGGAGAAGGAGAAGACTCACGCCCTTTTTCGTCATCTCCTTTGAGAGGTACTCGAAGTCGGGCAGCGGCTTCGTCTCCTTCTTCTCCTCTCCGGGGAACAACAGCTCCTCCAGCTCGTCGTCGCCCATGGCGGCAATCTCCCCGTAGGGGACGCCCAGCTCCTTGAGCTTGTCGACGTAGGCGTGGGCGGTCGACGTCGAGATCTTGCATGCTCTGGCAATGGGCCTCACGCCGAGGCCGAACTCCAAAAGCAGTCTTGCCGCTTCTTTCAGTTTTCTCACGGATATTCTCCTCCCTTGCTTCTTCATCTGCCCTCCCTTCTTTTCGCAAAGAGGGCAGTGTAGCACGGGGGCGGAGGAGGAGACGGGATTTCCGATATTACCCGAACGCCGTTTCCGCTCGAAGAGAAAAAGCGTTCGAGCGAAAGCGGAAATGGTGTTCGGGCGTCACCGGAATGGGTGTTCGGTTAAGACTGGAAATGGTGTTCGAGATGGGGCGGAATTTGCACTGGCGGACCGTCAAGTGGGAAGAGGTTTATCTCAAAGATTATGCCAACGTCGCAGAGGCGATACGGGGCCTAAGAGACTTCTTTCGCCGGTACAACGAGGAGCGGCCCCATTCGGCCCTCGGCTACAGGACCCCCAGCGAGGTCTACCATGAAGCTGCTGTGGGCGGCCATTCAAACGCCCTCAAAATCAGCCATCTATCGACCCTCAAAACCGGCCGTTTGATAGACCTCGCCCTGTCGGCGGCTTGAACCCTGCACAGAGATTCCCCCTATGGCATGGACGAAGTTTCCGCCTTTGCCGGCCGACTGCGGTTTGTCTTCTCGATAGAGCCTCCTACTCTTCTTTCACGCCTTTTCTGTTCCGATAGGACCTCCCCTCGAAGGCGAGGAACGTGCCGTTCATGCTGAGTCTGTCCAAAATAGCCGAGGCGGTCACGGAGTCGAAGACCTTGCCCCACTGGGAGGGAACGAGGTTTGTGGTCACTATCGTCGTGCCGGTCTCAGCCCTTTTGGAGACGATCTGGAAGAGATAATCGGCCTGCTCCCTCGTCGGCATGACGTAGCCGATCTCGTCGAGGCAGAGGATGGGAACCTTCGCGTAGTAGTCGATGAGATTGTAGACGCTTCTCGCTTTCGCCAGCTTCGCGGTGAGATCGAAGAGGCTGAGAAAGAGGGTCTGCTTTCCCTTCGTCACCGCGTCGTAGCAGAGCGCGGCCGCAATGTGCGACTTCCCTATGCCGCTCGGGCCAATGAGGACGAGATTACAGGGCTTTTTCAGCCAGTCCATGTTCATGAACTCCATGACCTTCTCTTTCGGGATCTTGGGATTGAAGGCCCAGTCGAAGTCGGCAAGGAGCTTGATCCGTTTGATGCCCGACATGCGCAGGAGATGCTCCCGCTTCTTTTGCTCCCTCAGGGCGTGCTCACGGGACAGGAACTTCTCCAGGAACTCCCGCTCGTTTGGAGCATAACCGTCAATGTCCGACAACAGCCTGAAGCGCTTCCACAGCTCATACAAGTCCATCGTAGTCGGCAAGATCCCTCCTTTGGTAAGAGATGTCGAGCAAGGATGCGTTCTGCGGATAGACGGCCGCCCCTTCCGGCCCTTTGGGCCCCAAGAGGCCCTCGATGTATCTCAGCTTGTGGATGCCGAGGGCGTTTGCCTCCCTCACGGCCGAGAGGAGCATCTCCTTGGAGGAACCCCGGAGCAGGCGGAACAGGCCGTGGGCGACCGCGAGTCTGTCTTCTCCCTCCGATTCCGCCGCGGCGAGAAAAGAGTCGATTTCTTTCCCCATGCGGCGCATGAGGTGATAGATCCGCTCGTACTTGCCGTGGGGCGTCCTGTCGAGGAGCTTTGCCCGGTGGAAGGGATGCTCTATCTTCTGATGCCTTTCGAAGGACCTCGCGTGATGGGCGATTTTTCTGTCGTTCGCCATGATCTCGATGTGATCGGGATAGGCGAAGACGGCTGCGGTCATGCCGACGCAGTCCGTGGGGACGGAGTAGCGGTTCGTCTCGAACTCGACGAAGGCGGTCTTGCTTACGGCGGCCTGGACCACTCGGTACGGCTTGTAGGGTATTGCCGGCAGGGGCAGAAGGGGCTCCTCCGGGAGCGCCGACGTCGGCGCCTTTCCCGTGGCTCGGTGGATGCGCTCGTTCTTCTCCTTTCTCCACCGGTCCGTCTTTGCGTTGAGATCGGCGATGTCGGCGAACTCGTTGGTCTCGACGAAGGCCCGAAGATCCCTTAGAGCTCTTTCGATCCGTCCCTTCTCGTTTCCCTTGCCGGGATTGCAGGCATGGATCGCGACGCCCATGTGGGACATATAGTCCATGAACTGGGCGTTGAAGACGAGTTCCGGCTTTCTTTTGACGACGACGCTCGATAGATTGTCGTACCAGTTGCATCGGGCCGCGCCGCCGATCTCGTTGTAGGCGTTGATGTGGCCGTCGAGAAAGAACTCCATGGAGGAGCGGGGATAGAACCTGACGAAGAGGTATCTCGACCAGGCGAGGATGAAGGCGAAGCCGCAGGCCCTGCCGAAGGGGAGGCGCGCCTCCATCCAGTCTACCTGGGCGACTTCGGCCGGCAGGAACTCCAGTTCGTGGTAAGCCTTGCGTCTCTTCTTCCGGTGCTTCTCCGTGTAGCGGCAGAGGTTGCGATAGCTGCCCCTGAAGCCGTAGGAGGCAAGGCGTTGTCCGATCTGGGAAGCCCGCAGGGAGGGATAGCGCCGATACCACTCCTCGATGAGCCGGGCGAAGGGATCGAGCTCGGAGGCCCGCGGCTGATGCTTCGCCTCGGCGCCGTCGAGGATGCGGGCGACGGTCTTGGTGCACATATGGAGCTCTTTCGCGATCTGCCGGCGGGTCAGATGCTCCACCTCGAAGAGATGCTTCACTTGGCTTATTCTGGACGGGTTCATAGAGCCTCCTTTCTTCGCGCGTCTACAGCTTACCGGGGAGGCGCCGAGTTGGTCCATCTCGTCTTGTATCATGCCCTATCCATAGCCAGCGGCCGCAAACGTCCGCGCGCCAACCCTTTTTAGAACGATCTCGTCTTGCATCATGTTTTTCTTCTTTGCCGGGATACGGATGACAAGCTCCACGCAAGGCTTTTTCCTGGGTCTCTCGTCTTGTATCATCGCTCTCCGCTTTTGCCTCCACGACTTCACATAGGGGTAGCGCCCCTGGAAGTAATCCGGGTTCTTCTCCAGCCAGGCCTCCTGGGCATTTTTCTTTCTCGCTTTCTTGCACCCGGGGCGGCGGCACGACTTCTGCCGATCTTTTACCCGGCGATCCGGCGTGAAGTATCGTCCGCAGAAAAGGCACCGCTTAGCCATCGCTCCCCCTTTTGCGGCAAAGTTTGCCGCTTCAGAAGGTCATTCGGCTGCGATGCTCAAAAACTCAAAGGAGAGAGGAAAACAGCAAGAGACGGCAGGGGGGTGGACGCGGCGGTCGGCGCGCGCGAGGCGCCAATGCCATGCCCTCTTCCAATCATGGAGTGCTGCAAGGACAAGAAACCCAGTAAAGGCTGGCGGCAGGGGGTGTAGGCGAGGGTGTGCTATCTATGAAGGCATTCTACGTGGCCGCTCACAGCTGCTGCTCCGGAACCAACGCTTCAGGCAGAGGAGGGAGTCCACCTTAAGCATGCCTCATAATTGTCTTGACAACGGGGGTAAGCTTAACCTTCTGATCTCCGTGGCAAGTTCTTATAAAGGGCTCCATAGAAGTCCAGAAATTCGCCTGCTTCATCAAAATGCGCGTTATACTTCATAAGTGGCAAACCTCCACATGACAGTTTCTGGCGTTACTTGGGCCCCACGCCCTGTTTCTTTCTAATAGCCTTGCTATGGGATTTAGCGGTTTAGCCGATAACGATATCAAAAAACGCCGGCAAGAATGACACAAAGGAGGACTTAATTCTTCAACTCCATCTTCTTGACAATCTCACCCGGCATGAAACTGGCGATCCTGTGCATAAGATCGAAATCGAGAGTTGTTTTCTCGTATCCGATGGGCGCAGAAATCGAGACATCCTGCTGGAACCCCTTCTTCCACACCACGTCCTTGCCCTTGTAGACCCTTAGCCCCTGCACGAGAGTGAATTTAAACGTAGTGAAGCCGTTGTTCGGAGTCTCACCCGTTTTTGTTATCCTCACGACCGGCTCCACGCAGTACATCCCTTTAGTCTCGTGCGGCCGTGCCTTTCGCTTGAAACCTTCACCGTTGTACGAATCGAGGTCTCCAGAGAAATCCTTGGTGTCATAAAACGGATATCCCATCTGCTGGGAGACAAGAAACGGGAAAAGGCGTTCGGCGCCGGTAAGAGCGTAGTCACCCTCTATCGCAGGACCTTCGGGGCACATATCGACCGTCTTTGCGCTATCAGAGGCGGTAACCGCAAAACTGTCGACGAAGACCTCGTCTCCCTTCTCGGCGACGAAGGCCTTCGGCAGCAGGTCGAGTACCTTGCTCGCGACTGCTGATCCGTCATTCTTTGTACCAATACTCGCCTGCCATATTGGAACATGCACGTCTTCATCTACGCCGTTTATCCGCCCCAGACTCTTAAAAACCGTTACTGCCTGCCCCGGCACGAGAATCCCTCGTTTATCCTCCACAGTGATCGTGTCGCCACCTGCTTTCACGACAGGTAGTCGCATTGCCGCAAATTTCACGTTCTTGGCGAGTTCGTCAGCCAGCTTGATTACGGCATTCTTGACGATCACCTCTTCGCGCGACTCGTTGGGAAACCTTATCGACCCATATACTTCATCGGTTATCTTGTCATCCACGCAGGTACCGTAAAAGGCGCGTCCTCCTGTGCCATCGAGGACATTGGCGCATGCCATGACCGCGTAAGTGTCCACCGAGGCGTACGATTTGTTCGTTGGTGATTTCACGTAATAAGGGCCGAAGAAGGAAAGCTTGAGAAAATAATCCGGGAGCTCCCGGCCCTGGGTGACCTCTTGCGACAGCCCCGTCTCTTCAATGACCGCCCTCTGGCTTTCATAGAAATGGGGATCGACGGAAACAAGCGAGAAAGCGGACTTCTTGCCAAGGGAATCGACAAACAGCTGATAAACGACGTCGTCTGGCACAGAACCTGACGCTATGAAGGCCTCCCCATTTTTGTTCTTGAGAAGCATCACCTTGGGCTTCTTCAGCTCATCGATCGACCGGTTAGAGAACTTTGAAAAAACAGAGTCCTTCTGAGGATCGCCGAGCAGTTTCTGGGCGACACAATATTTGCGGGAAGCATATACCACGGAGATCTGGGCCTTGTGCTGATCCACCAGGACATCGCCCTTGACCACTCCTGCATCACTCCCTTTGTCGAGGACATAATCACCGCCCCACTCCTTTCTTACGACAGCCGAGATCAAAAAGGGAGCGAAATCCTTTTTGGCCTGGACGAGTACCTTTTTCAACAGGTCCAGGTAGTTCTCCCTGTAAAGATCCACGATCTTCGGCCCGGCGTTGTCTGCCTCCGCCTTCGTCGTCCCGTATTTGCCGTAGTACGTGTACGCATACGAGTAGAGCGATTCTCCCGTCACCATATTCGCGAACGTGACATCCATCGTGATCGGCAGATACATATCCAGGAGCTGATCAGTCTTAGGCACCCTGTACAAAGAGGCCCTCGGGATACGAATGTATGCCGCGAAAGTTGAGTATTTGTTGCTGTTATCAATGGTTTGCGCAGCTTGGGGGAAATTGAGTGTGAACTCGTCGAGAAAGGCCTGAGCGCCGGCAATTCGGTCACCCTTGTCCGATCCGCCCTTCGATAAAGCCGCCTTGAACGCCGCATTCGCCGTCGGTGCCACGAACACGTCGTGCACGGGGTAGACCGCAGCCTCTTGGGCAGACGACCCCCGGGAGAGACGAACAAGGAGAACGACAAAAATGAGAACAGTGACAACGCCACCAACGGAAACGACGAAACCCTGGCCCCTGCCTTCTTCACCTCTCTCCTCCTCAGCTCCTCATTTTTTCTTTTGGACCGGCTGTTTGGTAGCCGCAGGTGCTGGGGCTGGAGGATGAAGGGTGATCTGGTTGCCATCGAGGTCCGTTTCGTAATTCGCGAACTTGACCGATAAAGGCGAATCGGCAAGCTTTATGAATATGTTGTCGCCAAGTTGACCGCCACCGTTGTAATTGAGCACAAACTCGGCCTTGCCGGACGACGTTGTTCTCAGTTTGACGTTCTGTACGCCTTCGACTTGCTTGAGCACGTTCGTAAACTGTATGCGCGCCATGGTGGGGAAATCACCGAGGAGAAGGACCACATACTCTGATCCATACATCTGCCTGGTCTTCCAGTAATCCTGTATCTGACTCGCGATTGTGCTCCCCAAGCCTGACCCGACTTTCTTTGCCACGTTCGCGCGGCACTGGTCCGAAGTACCTCCAGATGCCGATTCTGTCAGAGCACTTGAGGCGATCGTCTCTCCATCCGTCGTCGAGTAAACTTTCACCACCGCCATGCCGTCACAGGTGTTACGTCCCGTGCTCGGGTTCGGCCCCCGGTCGACGATCACGGACGTGCCGACCGCGAAAAAATCGGCCTTGGCGTCCACCTTCGCAAACTTCACATAGCTCGCAAGGTCCTGGCTGTTTTCGAGCTTCTCGATGGTGACGACTTTGTCAGCGAAATACTTGCTGCGAAAGAGCTCGTTGCTGAGGGACCTAATATCGTATGTCCTGAAAGCTTCTCCGAGCGCGCCAAGGGTATAGCTTTCCTTTGCAGGAGCGGACGTGTTTTTCGGTTGCCACTCCTTTACGTTCTCGAAAAACGCGTGTTCGCTGTCGGAGGCGTTCACGGATCCGTTGTAGGCAAGCTGGGATTTGTTTGAAGACGACGAGGTGCGGGATGCGCCCTGGCTGTATTGACCGTTAAAAGCGCTCTTATCGGCATATTGGGCATTGACGACGCCAGGAGTGTTCGTGTCCGAATAGGATGCCCCGGCCTGCCCGCTGACAGTGGCAGCACCTGATTCCTTATGGTTTTTCGATACAAAGTTCGAGCTTGCCCCCTTTGCCGACAATACCTCCTGCTCCTTGTAAGCTGCGTCGTGATCATATTTGAAGGTGGTAACCTCCTTGAACGGCTGTGGAGGGGCATTGAAATCGGAGGGCGAGGTGAAGAATTCATCCATGACGGTAAGCACGGCAGCCGAGCGTGCCGTCGATGCGCCGGAGGCTATGCCGGCATCCGCGATGATCTTGCGAAACTTCGCATCGTCAACGATGAGAAGGGTGGAGATAACGTAGTTGTCTCCCTCTCTCCGCGGCGTGTCCACCTGTTTGATTCTGTAGGTGTCCAGTTGGGAGGCCAGGTAATCGAGCTTATCCCGCACCTTCGGGTCTTTGCTCATACCAGCACCCATTATCCGGTCCACGGCGACGTTTATCGCGTTTTTCGTCGCAGCCTTCTGGGCTTCGAGCTGAACCTGGGCCACATCCGGAGTCACCAGGGCGGCACCCTCTCCTTTGACTTCGATTTCAACGGCGAAAGTGATGACCGAGAAAGAAAGAAGCGCAACAAACAGTAAGACTGAAATCACGATCTTCTTCGTAGGCATTTGATTCCCCTTTCAAGCAAGCTTTGTCTTTTGCCGGGAGACGCGGTTCCGGCGACACAGTGCCTTAACCGAGAAGCATATGGCGTACCGCTCATTCATTTTTAGATGTCAGTCTCCATGGGTTTATCGTTTATTGACTTCGGCACCGTCACCTCGACGCCGGCCTTTTTGGCGACCTTTCTGAGTGCACCGCCGAGATCGAATGTCATTTTGAGCTGGGTGGGTACCGTCAAGGCGATTTTGGCAATTTTCGGCACGTCCCCAGCGAAGGTAACCGCGATTATAGGGTTTGACTTAAGGCCTTGCGCGATCTTAGCCGACATCATCACGGACTGAGTGTCCATCAGGCCGGCAAGGGCCAGGTTGTAAGTCGAGTTAAGCAGGAGCTTCTTCTGCTCGTCACTGAGCGACGCCATTCTTTCATCTGTGTCAGCGCAGTCGCATGCTTTTATCGCCGTGGCCTCCTTCTCCTCGCGCATCTTGTTCATTGCGGCTTCTTGTTCTTTCGGGTCCTGCATCCCGTCGATTTCTTTCTGCCGCATTTCCATCCTATCGATGTCCTCTTTGTTGGACACCATCCTCCAGGCGGCGTCGACCGACCTGTAGAGGAGAGCTTCTGCTTCGGATACCCGCTTGTAGAGGGCGTCAATCACCGGCCTGCTGACCCCGGGCTCTGGTTGTGTGGGTTGCGCGGGTTGCGCGGCGTTGGTTTCCCCCTTGCCGGAGACAGCGTTTTTCAAACTGTCGAGCGGACCAAAAGCGAAAGAAGGCGAAGCGCAGAGCGTGAGAAGAATTACCGCGATGGAGCTTGAAAAAGAAAAAATACCGAACTTCGAACCCAGCCTTGACATTCCTCTCCTCCTTGTTTGTGTAGAGAGCATCTGTGGGTCACTGATGTTGGTAATACAGCATAGCACTGACAAGCAGCCGCTTGTACAAAAATCTGAATAGAAACGGGCGGGGACGTCTTTCGACGCTCGGCTTCGCAGCGAACAGGAACACCACTACCATCGCTACCTGGCGGGGATGATACCATACCAGTCCCATCTTGCATTGCCCGGCAAGAGCTTGTTTCAAAGGGCACGCATTATCAGTATCATTGTCAAAAAATCCACTTCAAATAATTACAACCCATTCAGAATAGCCTCGCTATTCATAGCCCCTGAAGACGCAAAAAGTGCCAAATGGAATCGCCAGAAGGGGGCAGAATGTCGGCTTACAAGGAATACCTATCGAAAATTGAGAAGGCATTCAACGCGGGTAACGCGACGGAGCACACCTACAGGCCTATTCTGAAGGACCTTATAGAAACAGTCCTTGGGCCGGGTATCGTTGCTACAAACGAACCCAGAAGAGTTAAGTGCGGGGCCCCTGACTACATAATTGAAAATGGTCGGGCGCCGATCGGGTATGTGGAAACCAAAGATATTGGCGAACCGCTCTCAAAAACTGAAAAATCACCTCAAATTCAACGTCGATGGCGTCTACAGGGTAAGCCTCCCCCCGTTGTCAAGACAATTATGAGGCATGCTTAAGGTGGACTCCCTCCTCTGCCTGGAGCGTTGGTTCCGGAGCAGCAGCTTCATGGTAGACCTCGCTGGGGGTCCTGTAGCCGAGGGCCGAATGGGGCCGCTCCTCGTTGTACCGATGAAAGAAGTCTCTTAGGCCCCGTATCGCCTCTGCGACGTTGGCATAATCTTTGAGATAAACCTCTTCCCACTTGACGGTCCGCCAGAGCCGCTCGATGAAAATGTTGTCGAAGACCCGGCCCTTGCCGTCCATGCTGATGGCGATGTTGTTGTTCTTCAGGACGTCGGTGAAATCCTTGCTTGTGAATTGCGATCCCTGGTCGGTGTTGAAGATCTCGGGGACGCCTACGGCGAGGGCGTCTTCCAGGGCTTCCACGCAGAAGGCGGCGTCGAGGGTCAGAGAAACCTTCCAGGACAAGACATAGCGGCTCGCCCAGTCCATCACTGCCGTAAGATAGATAAAGCCCTTCCTCATGGGGATGTAGGTGATGTCCGAGCAGAAGACCTGGTTGGGCCTTGAGACGTCCAAGCCTTTGAGAAGATAGGGATAGACCTTATGCTCCTTGTTCGGCCGGGTCAGCTTCCTTTTGGGAACGACGCCTTGGAGGCCCATTCTCCTCATGAGACGGGCGATTCGTTTCCGGTTGACTTTGAAGCCCTGTCTCCTAAGCCAGGTCGTTATCCGGGGAGCTCCCCAGGAGGGGTTGGCCGTGTACTGCCGGTCGATGAGCTTCATGAGACGGAGGTTGAAATCGGAGACCGGGACGGGCCTGTAATAGAAGCTCGACCGGCACAGGCTCAAAAGCTCGCACTGCCGGAAAATGGGAATAATCTTGCTGTTCACGTCGACGAGCCCCCTTTTCTCCGGGAGTGGAGAATCCCCCACTTTTTTTTAAGCCAGTCCGTCTCTACTTTGAGCTGGCCGATTTGTCTTAAAAGCTCGTCTTTTTCCTCCTCGGCGGCCTTCTCCTCTTTTGCCTGCTTTGAATCGAAGAGACTGGGGAGGTTCTCCACGGCCTGCTTCCTCCACTGGGCGATCTGGTTGGGATGGACGTGGTATTCGCTTGCCAGCTCGGCGATGGTCTTTTCGTTCTTGAGAGATTCGAGCACGACCCTCGCCTTGAATGTTCCGTCGTACCGCTTCCTGTGATCCGTCATTCGCTTCCTTCCTCCTCCTTGAGATATTTCACTCAGAGAGAGGAGGGTTTGTCCACCCTAATGGAGTGTCTAGATTCTGGGGGTAAGTATAGGGATACTGCGCGGCTGGGTATAGAAGTAAATGGAAACATTCGAGCAGAAAGCGAAGGAATCAAGCGAGTAACGGAGCTTCTGAGTGGCTTTCAGTCTGTAGGGGGTAGTTCTAGGGGACGCTCTTGAAATGTGATCCCTGAGAAGCAACTCCCAAGTATCGCCTCGGTCCTCAACTATCAATTGTATTTAATTGCATACAATGCTATACTCTTGCATGTATAAAAGAACCTCTCCTCAAGGAAAACTATTCGGCGTAGAAACCCAATTGACGTCCTCCTTGCGCAGCCGCCTCGAGTCCTCATGGGCTCATCTGTTCCGACTGGAAGTTCTTCCACTATTGCTGAAGAACGAAGACCAGTATGCGATGCTCTACGGGACAACGGGCCGCCCCAATTTCAGCGTCGCCCGTCTTTTGGGCCTGTGTCTCCTCCAGGAGTGGAACGACCTGAGCGACCAGGAAGCCCTCGACGCCTTCAGCTTCGACATCCGATGGCGGTATGCTTTGGACGTAAGCGAAGAAGAAGATTATCTGTCCCGTCGGTCTTTAGTCGAGTTCCGCAGACGATTGGCTTCTAAGGACCCCGAGATGAAGTTGATCCGCAACATCTTCGACAGCGTCAGGGATGCGGCAATAAAGAAGCTCGGCCTCTCTTCCGCCAACCAGCGGCTTGATTCCACTCATATCATCTCAAACATACGAATGCGCGGCAGACTGGCCCTGTTCTCAAATACCCTCGATTTCTTTCTCAAAAGCCTGAATGAGGAGCAGTTTTCACGGGTCCCCCAATCACTGCAGGACTGGCATACGGCAGAACCAGAAGGCTGGTTCGGACTCGGCCTGGCCGAGCAGAAGGTCAAAGCGCAGGAACTGGCGCACTGCGTTTATGATCTTATTGTCCTGTTCAAGAAAGACGAGGAGCTTACAGCGCTTGAGCCTTATCAACTGCTGAAGCGCCTTTTTTCCGAACAATGCGAGATCTCTTCAGACGAGCAGGTCCACGTCAAAAAGAAGAGCGAAGGGCCTACGCTCCAATCTCCCTACGACCCGGATGCCTCGTACGGACATAAAGGAGGCGGTTACAGCCTCCATATTTCCGAGACGTGCAACAACTCCAAGATGGAGATGATCACCGACTATGAAGTGCACGGCGCCGCTCGCTCCGACAAGGGCAAAGCCGTCTCCGTCGTTGAACGCTTAGAGGCAGCCGGGCGTAAGCCGGAAGTCCTCTTCGCCGACGGCGGCTATCCTTCCGGTCCTTCTGCGTTAAAGGTCATAGAGCAGGGCATAGAATTCATGGCGCCCGTCAACCGCGTCAGACTAGCCGACGACGTTGTGGGAAGAGACCTTTTTGCCTTCGACTCAAAAGGCTTTGCGACCAAATGTCCCATGGGCCATAAGCCCATAGCTCATCGCATCATGAGCGGCAACAACACGACTCGCCGTTCGCTCCATGCAGTCTTCGACGGAAAGACCTGCCGATCCTGCGCCATGCTCGACCGCTGTCCGGTACGGGCTCCGAACCACCGCGACAAGGGCTGCCAAGCCCGCGACACGGTCGGAAACTTTCGATTGGAGATCACGCCCGAGCTTCGCCTCAGAGACCGCATGTATTCGATCCAGCAGACGACTGAATGGAAGGACCGCTACAAAATCAGAGCAGGGATCGAAGCGACGAACTCCGAATTGAAGCGAGCCCATGGGATCGGGAAGCTTCGGGTGCGCCGATGGACAAAGGTCTGCTTTGCCGTCGCCTGCAAGCTGACGGCCTGCAACATCAAGAGGTGGGCCAGGGCCTATCGGGCCCTGAGAAGGCTGTTGCGGGACTTTATGTTGCCTATTTCCATCCGCTTGCGGCCGTTTGCTCCGCCAGAGGGTCCCTTTTTCGAAGGAATGACCTTTTGCGCCCGCTTGCAGCCTTGAAGGCTGAGATCGTTCAAAAAAGGCCGTTGCTTCTCAGGAATCAAATGTTGACAGATGGGCTCTCTATGTTACAATAGCTCATGCCGAGAAAGAGCCGCATCGATGCGACGGGCGCCGTTCATCATGTTGTCCTCAGAGGGATTGAGCGTTCCCCTATCTTCAAGGATTCCAAAGACCGCAAGAATTTCCTCTCCCGCCTTTCCACCCTTCTGAACGAGACCTCCACATCCTGTTACGCATGGGCGCTGATGAAGAATCATGTTCATCTTCTTCTCAAAAGCGGCCCAAGGCGCCCCTGGCGTTAAGACTTGGGGACAAGCGCGAAAAAAGCGTTGTCTCTTCTTCTGTTATCTTGTAATTTACAGTATTGGCGTGCCATCCTTGAGGATGGACTTGCAAGGGGCTCCGTTGTTACTCTGTTTGACCGTTTCTGATCAATAGATTCGAGGTAAAGGAGGCAGGAATTGAAAAACCCAAGTTTCAAGTTCACCCTTTTTGCGGCCGCTGTCATCCTTTTCGTCAGCGCTGTTTGTCGTGCGGATGACGATCTGGCTAAGCTGTTCGCCGATAGGGGAGTGGAAGGGACCATCATTATCTCCCGCCTTGACGGCAAATTGGAGTATGTCCACAATCCTCTGCGTTCGGGGACCCGGTTTTTGCCCGCGTCAACCTTCAAGATACCGAATACCCTTATTGCCCTCGAAGAGGGCGTTATCAAGGATGAAAAGGAAATCATCAAGTGGGACGGAAAAGACAAGGGACTTGATGCGTGGAACAGAGACCAAAGCCTCGAGACAGCCTTTCCCCTCTCCTGCGTGTGGTTTTATCAGGAGCTTGCCAAGCGCATAGGGAATGACAGGTATTCGACTCATCTCCGGAAGATGAGTTATGGCAACGAAAAGGCAGGGCCTGAGGTGACTACGTTCTGGCTGGTGGGCGATGTGAAGATATCCCCCAAAGAGCAGGTCGAGTTCTTAAAAAGACTCTACGCAGAAGCTCTTCCATACAGGAAGGACCACATAGCTATCGTGAAGAAACTGATGATTGTACAGGAGAATCCTCAATTCACCATCAGGGCCAAGACGGGATGGGCAATGAGGGTCGATCCCCAACAAGGGTGGTATGTAGGATACGTGGAGACAAAGGGACAGGTGTGGTTCTTCGCGACGAATCTCGAGATAAGAAAGAAAGGCGACGAGCGTTTCCGCCAGGAGATCACAATGGAGGCGTTGAAAGTAAAAGGAATACTGTGACTACCGCGTGAAAAAGTCGAGCTCTTCCCGGACACTTCCCGGGATTGCAGGTGGCAGTCAGTATCATCTCAGGTCCTCGACATCCCCGTCTTCAACATGAGGCCTGGCAATCTTCCCCAAACGTGAAGGCGCCGTCATGCGCCACTTCGAGGCGCAGGCTGGCAACGCTCCTGCGTTGTCTTGTCCAAGCTTGACCGGTCGGATTGGGAAAAGCAGAGGGGAGAGGGGAGAAAAGGCCGGAGACTTGGCTTGTTAGCAAATGGGGCGGAAGCGCTCGGAAGTGTGCTTTGAGTGGAAAAAGCTCAAAGCCGGCTGGCACGGGGGCATCTGGAGAAGATGCCTGCAAGGGGCAGGACCAAATGTGCGTTTGCCCTGGATTATGATGCAAGGGCCGGCAATGGCCTTTCAGCCGGCTCGTCGGCCCTTGCTTTGAAAGATCAGATACTTTTCTTCAATCGCGTCCAAAAAGAACGCTCGTCGGCTTTCACTCCCTATACGGCCTTTGCCGTCTGGTAGCCCTCCCTGATGGCGTCGACGATCATGCCCGGTATTTTCGCATCGCCTATGACGTAGACTTCCGGCGCTTTTCCCTGGAGGTCTTTCAGCAGTTCCGCGTTTGCCGTCAAGGGCGAAGTGGGCACGACGGTATCCGCTTCCAGCTTCTGCCTCTTGCCGTCCTTGTCGGTGTAGGCGAGGCCCGTGTCGGTAATCGCGATATTTTTGGCGCCGCTGATGATGCAGACGCCCTCGCGCTCGAACCAGTCCATGAGGAGGCCCATGCGGAAATCGAGAACGCCTTCGCCGATCACGTCGGTCGGCTCCACAATGGTCACCTTCCGGCCCCTTTTCGTGAGGAACTCGGCCGTTTCCGTGCCGTGGAGGCCGGCCCCGATGACGATGACGTTCTTGCCTACGGGCAAGTAACGTTTGGTCGCCGAGCCCAGAAAACGCTGGCCAAAGACCTTGAGGAGCGGCTTTACCCGTTTGTGGAGTTCCGGGGTCGTCATGACGTTTTTCTTCTCGACCCCCTCCATTTCGGGGACAGTCAGCAAACCGCCCGTGGCAAGGAAAATCACATCGGGCTTCATTAATTCGATCATCGAGGCCGTCGCTTCTTTCTTCAGTTTGATGGTAACGCCGAGCTTGGCGATCTGCGATTTCAGATAGTCGACGAGGGCGGGCAGGTCCTCCAGCTCGGTCCCCTTGATGAGCGACGCCAGCGGCAAAAGGCCGCCCAATTCGGAAGATTTCTCGATCAGCGTCACGTCGTGGCCGCGCAGGGCCGAAACCCTGGCCGCTTCCATGCCGGCAGGTCCGCCGCCGATGACGACAACCTTCTTTTTCTTCGGGGCTTTCTCGATCGTGTAGCAGTCGGTTCCCATCGCCGCGTTGAGCCGGCAATGACGGAGGAAGCTCACCGATTGATCGAGGCAGGTGCCGCAGTGCGTGCAGGGCGCTACATCGTCCCGCCGGCCGGCCGCGATCTTGTTGGGCAGCTCGGGGTCGCACATGAGGCTGCGGTTCATCCCGACAAAATCCGCCTTCCCCTCTTTGAGAATTTCCTCCCCCGCCTCGGGAGTTACGTAGCCGACGAGAATGATGGGGACTGAGACGAGTTTCTTGTACTCCTCGACCATGAGCTTCATGGCGGTCTTGCCCCGCTCCTTCGGGTAGTACGCCTCCGGCATCTTGTCGGAAGGAACCTGCGCATCCGGCCAGAACATGTAGTCGGGCAGGAAGCCGGGCACATGCAGCCCCAGCCAATGGCTTCGTATCATGAGGGCGTCGGCGCCCGCCTCGACGGCCTTCCGAACGTTCATCGTCGCCAGCTCGTGGGTGAGACAGGCCTTGCTCTCGACCCCGATGGTCCAACCGACCTCAAAGCCGTTCAGACAGACAACGATGGGAAAGTCTTTCCCGCACCGCTCCTTGATGCCGGCGATGATCTCCACCATGAGACGCGCCCGTTTTTCCTGCGTGCCGCCGTACTCGTCGTCGCGCCTGTTCCAGAAGGGAGAGAGGAAGTTGTGGACGATGTGGCTGCTCCCGGCGTTGATGTCGACCCCGTCGAAGCCCGCCTTTTTCGCCCGTTCCGCGGCATCGATGTACTTTCTGACAATCTCCTTGATCTCGGGGACTGTCAGTTGCCGCGGCATGTCCCGGTGGAAATCGCCGAGCCTCGGGATGTTGACCGGCGAAGCCGCGATGGGCGGCCCAACGAATGTGGGCGGCGCATTCGGGAAAAGCGGCGATTGCCAGGGCCCGTCGTGCTCCATCTGCATGAAAGTCGGGCAGCCGTAGCTATGCGTGATTTTTGTCAGTTCGGCCATGCCGGGGATAAACCTGTCCTCGTCCATCCGGTAGCGCTGTTTCCATCGACCGCCGAGGGGATAATCGATGGTGGGCGCCTCTATCGAAAGCACCCCTACCCCGCCCCGGGCGAGAGCTTCGTAGAAACCGCGAGCTATAGGATTCAAATAAGTCTCGTTCTCGTCGAAAACCATCATGCCCGCGGCGGTCTTATAGATGCGGTTTCTCGTTGTTACCTTGCCGATGCGACCCGGCTCAAGGAGTTTGGCATACTTGCCGTCAGCCATGTGCGTTCCCCCTTATTTTCCTTCGAGCACTGCCCGCGCGATATTCTCTACCACGTCGTCGGAGACGCTCCACTTCCGCAAGCTCGCCTCCCGCTTCACGCGGTTGGTGATCTCGCCGATCTGCTCTTTGCTTGCAGTCAGGCCGAGCTTCGCCACTTTCTTCGCAATAACCCCCGCGCCCGTGCCTTTGCCCACCACGATGTCCCATCCTTTCCGGCCGATCACTTCCGGCAGGTACGTCTGGAAAGGCCGCTGAGACGCGGCGAGCTTCTCGACGACGTAGACCACCATTCCCGACTCGAAGGTGAACTCGTTATCTCCGATGACGGGCTTGTTCCTCGCAATCGGTATCTTCGTCATGTCGGCGATCATATGGGCTGTGGGAAAGAGCTTGTCGAGCTTGACGCCCGTGTCGACGCCGAGGAGCAACTCGATGTTGAGGGCTACTTCTTCCGTTGCTGCGTTGCCCGAACGCTCGCCGAGACAGTTGAAAGACGTATGGACGCCCGACGCCCCCGCGCAGACCGCCGAGAGCATGATCGACGTGGCGAGTCCGTGGTCGTTATGGCAATGCATCTCGACGGGCGTATTCGGCACCCACCCTCTCATTTTCCGAACGAAATTGGCGATGGCCCACGGGAGGCTCGACCCGTGCGTGTCGGCGATGACGACGTTGTCCGCGCCGCCTTCATAGACAATCCCCTTGAAGAGGCGCTCAATGAAATCGAGAGGCGCTCTTGCCGTGTCCCAGGGCATGACCGTCGTGATCAGACCGTTCTTCTTTGCATGGGCGGTGGTCCCGACGAACATATCGTACATTTGATCTGCCGTGATGCCGTTGAGACAGGTTGCCGCGAAAAACGGGTCCGAGGTTCCTTCCACGATGACCCCGTCCGCGCCCGTCTCTATCGCAAAGTCGACTTCGTCTTTGTGCCAACGGCAAAGGAAGAAGACTTTCGTCTGCGTTTTTCCCGACCGGCGCATCTTTACGAGTTCCTTTGCCACTTCCCTGTCGTCGTCGGAAACAAGGGGAAAGATCTCGACGCTGGAGACCCCCATCTCGTCAAGGGCCTCATATATCCTTATTTTCTCTTCCGGCCGGAGTACCACGTGAGGCGCCTGTTCGGCTTCTCTGAGCGTGACGTCGTGGATCCGCACTTTTTCGGGCAATGAGAACTGACTTCTCACCTCGTCCAGAAAATTGTGTTGGGTCACCCAATGCGTATCTGTCAGATATTGCGGTTCTTTCTTGGTCATGGTAAACAACCTCCCTTGTTAAGTGCTGCTGGTCTCTTGCCCGAACCGACCGTCGCGGGCGGACGTCGCGATAACGGCGTGCAGCCAATTGTCGCCTTTCTTCATTTTTCAAATAGCCCTATCCAGTTTATGAAGCATCTGCTATACCGGCTCGAAGGCGCCGATTTTCTCGAGATGGTCCATCATTTTCAGGTACAGCTCGTCCCTCTTCCTTAAAATCTCCGTTTCAGTCCGCCCCTGGTAGTCGTAAATGCCCCCGGACGTTTTGACGCCGAGGCGGCCTTGCTTTACCTTCTCTTCGATGAAGGGATACACCTTGCCTACGTTCCTCTGATATTGCAGGAGCATATCCAAACCCTGAAAATCAAAGGTTTGCACAACGCCCACGATAGGAAGCCTGACTCCAAGGGTCAGCTTGACGGCCTGATCGATTTCTTCCGGCGTTGCCAGCCCTTCGTCGATCAAATCGAGGCAGGTTTCCCCTATCGCCTTCTGTATCCTGTTGACGATGAAGCCCGGTCCGTACCGCCTCATCACAACCGGACTCCTGCCCGCCCTCTTCAGAAGATCCCTGGTGAAGACGATGGTCTCGGTGGAGGTCCCCGGCCCCGGAACTACTTCGACGAGAGGAATGATGTGGGCCGGGGAAAAGAAATGGGCAATGACGAGACGCTCCGGTTGTTTGACGCTGACAATGCTGAAGATGTCGAGAGCTGACGTATTGCTGGCGATTATTGTTCCGGGTTGACAGACGTCGCTCAACTGCGAAAAGACCTGCCGTTTCAGATCGGGAATCTCCGGAACCGCCTCCAGAACAAACTGAACGCCCTGCGTGCTGCCGGCGAGGTCTGTCGAGGGTTTGATGCGCGCGAGCGCGAGAGGAATCTTTTCTGCCGGCAGCCTTCCGTTGTCGGCAAACGTTCTCAGGCCCGATTCGATGAGCCCCATCGCACGGTCGAGCGCCTTGTTGTCGACATCGACGAGCGAGACGTCAATACCTGCCGTCGCAAAAACCTGGGCAATAGAGCTTCCCATCACTCCGGAGCCGAGAATGAGAACCTTCTGTGCCTTATCCGTCGAATTCATGCGTGCCTCTCCACCCTCTCTGTCTCAGTTGCCCTTTTCCGGGCTATGAGGCGGGGGCTGCAACAAGCGTGCCTGCATTGAATCGCCCGCTGCACCGGTCTATTCGGCGGGTCTCCACGGGCGTCTATTGTATGCACCATCGCAGCATATGGCATTTTTAACGGCATTTTGACAACGGATGACGTAAAGCACCAGAAAAACCTGGATTGGGGCTGTTTTAATGAACCGGCACGGTTATTGCTCCCCAAGCGTCAATGACGTACCGGGGTGGCCCCTATCGAGGCTATTGTTTTTTGACCGGAGTATTTGAAAGGGGAGGAAGCGAGATCGCCGGGTTTCTGGTGAAGCGTGGCAGAAAAGTCACCGTTCCGGTCGTGGAAAAGAAAACGCTCGGAAAGAGCGTTCTTGATCTGCGCCCGGGACTGCTCCTCGATCGGTTCAAGAAGAAAGGCGCGACGCTGATTCTAGAAAGGAGGTGCGCATGACGCTGGAAGAGATGGAACGGCAATTGAGCGAGACCCGGAGCGCTCTGCAAGAGATCGAGAAAAGGGTAAGGGCTGCGGAGGACGTGCAGGAGATCCATCAATTGCAGAGACGGTACGTCAATGCTTTGATCTGTACGGAATGGGACGCGTGCGCCGATTGTTTTGCCGAAAACGGCAGAGTCGACGTCTATCTCCATGATCCTGTCGAAGGCCGGGAAACCATCAGGAAGTGGTTCAAAGAAGAGCTTTCTGTCACTCACGCAGGGAAAGAAGGCGACATTCTCGTGCAGCCCGAGATCGACATCGACGGAGACAAAGCCAAAGGCAAGTGGCTCCTCTATATGATGTACGCCTATCCGAGGACGGGTCAGATGCTCTTCTTCGTGCAAGGCTTCTACCAGAACGAGTACGTGCGGGAAAACGGCAGATGGCGGATAAGCCTCATGACCTGGAGCGAGCGGATGGGCTTGCCGGGAGGAGGTCCCCCGACGGGCTTGTGGTAGGCGTTGCTTGCGGCCGGCTCGCCGCATACCGCTAAAAGAACAACATATGGCGCCAGACGGATATTTGATGCGCCCGGTTGCGGCGGTTTGCGCGCCATTTCACTATTTGCGGGATGAGGCACGCTTGTTGCTATCTTGCCCAGTGTTAATCGGCATTGCTCCGCCGCTCCCGGGACCGGCGGCTGCTGTCGCAGCAATACTGAACTGTTTTGGAATATGTGCTAAGCTTGCATGAGTGTCAACGGCTGAGGGCAAGGTCTGAGAGAGGGGAAGCGGCAGGCGGCACAAAAGCCCATTTTTCGCTTCCCGAAACAACGGTATCGCGTCAATAGCTTAGGAGGAGGGTTGGCATGAAGAAAAGGCTGTTTTTTGTTTTTATGGTTGCGGCACTGGTAGCGTTGCCAATGTTCGCTGGTTCCTCAATGGCAGCGGAAAAGACGCTGGTCATCGGCGGCATCGGCTTTCTTACCGGTCCTGCCGCTGCCGGCGGGATGGCCGTAAAAGCGGGTTGGGAACTCGCGTGCGACCACTACAACAAGGCCGGCGGACTGAAAGTCGGCAACGATACGTACAAACTCAAAATGATCATGGAAGATGACGCCATGAGCGCGGATCAGGCTGCCACTGCCGCGACAAAGCTTATTAAGTCGGACGGGGCCAAATTCATTATCGGACCGTTGATTGACAACCTGAAAAACGTCGTTTACCCCATCGCCCACAAAGGCGGAGCGCTGATGGCCGTCGTTGACGGCATGAACGTATCGAGGGCACTGCCCTTCGATGGCAACGCCGACGTAGCGCCGGATAAGCCGCTCTATATTCGTTGCCATTGGGCGAACAACGAAATCGCTCCTTTTCTTCTCGATTACCTGCAGGCTCACTATCCGAAGGTGAAAAGGATAGCCGTGTGCGGCGTTGTGGAAAAGACTCTGGAAGTGACCTACGCGGATCTCGAGAAAAAGCTTGCCGCCAGGGGCCTCCAGAGAGTGGGCGCCCTGGAGCAGATCGCCCCGGACGTCTCCGACTACACTCCTATCGTCACTCGTCTGTTGTCCGCCAAGCCGGACGCCATTTTTATACCCATTACCACCCCCGTTGGGTGGGGTTTTGTGACGAAGGCCGCACGGGAACTTGGATTTAAAGGCCCCATATTCTGCAGCGGCCACCTCGACGTTGATTTTCAGTCAGTCATCGCCGGAGGCAACGCCAGCGACCTCTTTGGCGTAGGCTTGACGCTGAAGGACGAGGCGGGGCTTCCCCCGACAGTAAAAGAGGTCAGGGCGGAGTATCTCAAGAAGTATCCCGCGAAGGACCTTATTCAGGATGTCTTCTCGGTCGGCTATAACGGCCTGTGGGTACTGCTCCAGACTATCGAGAAAGCCAAGAGCGTGGATCCGCAAACCGTGCAGAAGACCTATGAAGGTCTGACCAAGAAGGGCGACCTGCAGACGCTCTGGGGTCCGGCCTATGTTGGCGGAAAGAAGACCCTCGGCGTCAACCGGACGCTGTGCTATCCTTACATGATCGACACCTGCATGGGAGGCGTATCGAAGAATGCGCAGACGATTTTTGTGAACGTTCCATAGCAGTGCACATCGGAGCTTTACGTTCCCTGCCCCCGAAAGAAGCAGGGGGGCAGGGAACGCCCGCGTTGCACCAACACGCATTTGGAGATTGAACAATGGCGTTACTTGAAGTGCGGGGATTGACGAAGGCTTTTGGCGGCTTGATTGCCGTAAACGGACTAGATTTCGATGTTAACGAGGGAGAGATCCTCGGCGTTATCGGCCCGAACGGCGCCGGCAAGAGCACTGTTTTCAATTTGATTTGCGGCGCCATTTCGACGACGAGCGGCAGGCTGACTTTCAGCGATAAGAACATCACCGGCCTGCCGCCGCACAAGGTGGCCAAACGAGGGATTGCCCGGGTTTTTCAGGGCAACCTTCTTTTTCCCAACTACAGCGTAGTGACAAACGTTCTCATAGGTTTGCACTTGCACACTCATTTGGGGTTGTTTGGCTTCCTCTTCGGCAGCGGCGCCGCCCACCGTCGGGAAAAGGTCCTCTACGCAAAGGCCATGGAAATACTGGAGCTGGTGGGATTAGCGAGCGAGGCCGACAAAATAGCGTCAAGCCAACCGCATGGCAATCAACGCCACCTGTGCTTGGCAGTAGCTTTGGCTGCGGACCCAAAACTCCTGCTTCTGGATGAGCCCGTCACGGGGATGAATGCCGAAGAGGTTACGGAAATGGTGGCCCTGGTCAAGACGTTGCAAAGAGAGAAGGGTCTCACCAGCATCGTGGTCGAACACAACATGAAAGCCGTCATGGGCCTTTGCGACCGGATCGTGACAATTAGCTACGGAAAAAAGATCGCCGAAGGCACGCCCAAAGAGATCTCGGCAAACCCGGCGGTGATCGAAGCTTACCTTGGAGCTGAGCAAGATGCTTCTGGAAATTAAGGACCTGTGGGTACGCTATAAAGGCGCGGAAGTGCTCAAGGGCATTTCATGCTCGATTGAGGAGGGATCTATCGTCACCTTCCTCGGAAGCAACGGGGCCGGTAAGTCCACAACGCTGAGGGCCATAACGGGGCTGAAGGCGCCCGACTCAGGCGAGATCTGGTTTAACGGCGAAAGAATAGACGGAGACCTGCCCCAAAACATCGTGAAGCGGGGAATAGGTCATGTACTGGAAGGGAAAGCGCTCTTCCCGTACATGACGGTATTGGAGAACCTCAAAGTAGGCGCTTACCTGTTGAAAGACCGGAAGCAGATCGAGAAGAACCTGAAAGAGATGTTTGATAATTTTCCGAGGCTCAAAGAAAGGCAACAGCAGCAGGCCAGGACATTGAGCGGCGGAGAACAGCAGATGCTGACCATAGCCCGGGCTCTGATGGGCAACCCGAAGCTGTTGCTGCTGGATGAGCCCTCCCTGGGGCTCTCCCCTATGATGGTCCGGCAGATCGGCACGATAGTGAAGGAGATTCATCAGCGAGGCGTCAGCGTGCTCCTGGTAGAGCAGAACGCCCGGTTAGCCCTCGGCGTGGCGCAAAAATGTTATGTCTTCGAGACGGGAAGCGTCGTATTGTGCGGCGAAACCAAGGAGATGCTGGACAACGATCAGGTAAGAAGGGCCTATCTCGGACTGTGAAAGCGGTGTCGGGAGGTTTTTGGGAGCTCCTATGATTTGGCAAGATTTAATACAATGCATCATTAATGGGTTTTGCATGGGGGGCACCTACATCCTCGTGGGGTTGGGCCTGACCCTCATCCTGAGCATCATGAGCATCCTGCAATTCGCCCATGGCGAAGTCTATATGCTCGGAGCATTCACGGTTTACTTCCTTTGCGTGATGCATGGCATGAATCTCTATCTCGCGGCATTCATCAGCATGCTTTCTACGGCCGTCATCGGGCTTATCCTGGAAAGGTTCCTTCTCCGCCCTCTCAAGGGAAAATTCCTCTCTTACGTCTGCGTCACAACAGGCCTGAGCTTGATCCTGCAAACGGGCGTCGTCATATCCTTCAACAAGGGAACGAAGCAGTTGCCCTCGTTGTGGCCGGGCGCCTTTAATGCCGCGGGCATCATGCTGTCCAGAGAAAGGGTTGTCGCTATCGTCATTGCCCTGTGTCTCACCTTGATCTTGTACCTTTTTCTCAAAGAGACGAAGTATGGTCTGGCTATGACGGCTTCCGCTCAAAACCGTGAAGGCTCGCTTATGCAGGGGATAAACCCGAACGTCATGTCCGCCATGGTGGTGGCAATCGGCAGCGGCCTGGCGGCCGTCGGGGGCGCTCTGGGCGGCAGCATCTTTAACCTCGACCCCTACATGGGCGGCCTGGCCTTTAGCAAGGGGATCACCCTTATCGTCATTGGGGGATTGGGAAGCTTACCCGGCGCAGTCGCCGGGGGGCTCATCCTGGGTGTCAGCGAAAGCGTCTTTTCCCTTTTCTTCGGCTCCCAGATGGGCATAATAATCCCCATGCTTCTCGTCATTGCTTTCCTGATATTCAAACCGAAGGGGTTGTTTGGCCATGAATAGGGAACAGTTCGTGAAAAAGTTGGTTACGGTTATCATCCTGGCGATCGTCTGTTTTTTGCCCGCGATTATTCGCTCTGACTATTGGACGCACGTCCTGGTCCTTATTATGCTGATGATTCTGGCGGTATCGAGCATGCGCGCCATCTTCCGCACGGGCGAGATTTGCATGGGCATCGCCGGCTTCATGCTCCTGGGAGCTTATTCGTCGGCCTTGCTGACCAAGAACCTCGGCCTCTCCTTCTGGCTTGCCATGCCTATCGGCGGTCTATTCTCCGCGGCCGTCGCCGCAGCCATCGGCTACCCCTTTTTTCGGGTCAAGGGCATATATTTTACCATCGCCACCCTTCTGTTGGGTTTTGTCTTCCTGTACCTCGCCGGCTTTATGAACACGTTGACCGGCGGTTGGCAGGGTTTGGTATTTAATTTCTCGCCGAACCCAATTACCATTCCGGGAATAGGGACCCTAAAGTTCGACACCGACGTCAGCTACTACTATCTCGCTCTTGTCATCGTCGGTTTCTGCCTTTTCGTCCTCTATCGGATGGAACGCTCCCGGGTGGGTCTTACCTGGGGATCGATAAGGGAGGCGGATAACCTCGCCCAGTCCGTGGGAGTCAATATCATGGCCCACAAGATATTCATTTTTGTCGTTGCCTGTTTCTTTACCGGCATCTCAGGCGCTCTGTACGCCTTCTATGTGCAGGCCCTTTCGCCTACGACCGCCCCCTCGAATGTATTCTCGTTTTTTACCTCTGTCTACTGCATTCTCTACATGGTGATAGGAGGAGAGGGCAGTTTTTTCGGTCCCCTCATAGGCACCACGCTGTTCATGCTGATCCCGGAGTTCTCCCGGGGGTTGCAGATGTACCGGCCTCTGGTAAATGGGGTTTTGCTGATCGTTATCATCTTCTTCATGCCTCAGGGCCTCATTGGGTTGGGCGACTATCTCCCTCGTTGGCGTAGGAAGCCGACCGGACAGGCCGGGAGAACGGCCCCCACGCCGTAATCTCGACTCGGTTTCAGGCGCAGACCCTTTCGCCGTCGATCACGGAGTGCCGCATCGCAAGGAGATGTTCGTCGACAATCCCTGTAGCCTTTGACTCCAATAATTGTGGGAGGTTCATATGAAGGCCGCAGTTTACGAAGGCCCCCATGTCATAAGGCTTCAGGAAAGGCCGACGCCCAAGGCCGGCGTCGGCGAAGCCATCGTTAAGATCAAATATTGCGGGATTTGCGGCACCGACGTACATGCCTATCGTGACGGCATCCCCGGCATCCCTGCCGGCATCGTGCTCGGACACGAGAACGTGGGGACCGTGGCAGAGCTAGGCGCGGGCGTGGGCGGGTGGAAAGTGGGGGAGCGCGTCATCGCCGGTCCTCCCGGCCCCTGCGGAAAATGCTCCTACTGCAGACACGGGCGCTCGACCATATGCATTCATGGTTTCGAGGAGACCAATGGCCTCAGCAGGGACGGCGGAATGGCTGAGTACATGCGGGTGAAGGATCCGGACAATATACTCCACAGGATACCGGACGAGGTATCTTTCGAGGACGCGGCTCTCTTCGACATCGTCTGTGTCGCTCTAAGGGGAATTCGCGACTCCCGCTTCCGCATCGGCGACAACGTCGTGGTCGCCGGGGCAGGCGCCATCGGCCTTTCAGCGATACAGCTCCTTAAGATAGGCGGAGCGAATCACATCACGGTCTTGCAGCCTTCTGTCAAAAAGAGGGAAATGGCGTTGCGCTTCGGCGCCGACGCGGTCTTCAATCCCCTCGATGAAGGCGTTGGCCTGACAGAGAAAGTAAAGGCCATCTACGGCGGCATCGGCGCAGACGTCGTCTTTGAGTGCGCCGGCACGTCGGAGGCGTTTCAAGCGCTCCTTCCTCTCGCCAAGGGTGGCGGCCAGGCGCTGATACTCGGCGTGAACGGCGAACCGGCCCCTATCGTGGAAGGGCTTCTTGTTTTGCAGGAACTTGAGATGAAGTTCACCCTTGCCTACTCCGCTGACGAAATCGACATTTTTCTTTCCATGCTCGTGAACCATCGGTTTGATGCGACGGGTATGGTGTCCGACGTCATCCCTCTGGACGACATTGTGGAAAAAGGCTTTCAGAGGCTCGAGACGACGAAGGGCCTCGTGAAACTACTGGTCGCGCCTTAAAGCGCAGCGCCGGCGATAGGGAGAACATAATGGCTGCCCCAAAACAGTACAAAAAGCTCTTTGAGCCCGGATATATAGGATCGGTTCGAACAAAGAACAGGATTGTCAGGATGGGAGCTTCCCCCGGAGTAGCTCCATGGGAAGGCGGTTTCCTGCAGCAGTACTATTTTGATTTCTATGTGGCCCTGGCAAAGGGCGGGACGGGACTCATCACGGTAAGCATTGCCCCGGTAGGGGCGCCCCCGGCCGCGGCTGCCTGCTCGACGACGACAAATACATTCCGAGGATGCAGGAGCTGAACGAAGAAATCCACAAGTACGGCTGCCCCACCTTCGTCCAGCTCCTTCATATCGGTCCCTGGCTGCCCAACCCCCTCACCGAAGCGGCTTCGACCATGCCGGAAGAGGAGATGCCCATCACGATCCAGAGTTTTCCGAACGCGAGGGCCTTGACCATCCCCGATATAAAGAACCTGGTGAAGACCTTCGGCGATTTCGCCGCAAGGGCGAAAAAGGCAGGCTTCGACGGCGTAGAGGTCAATGCGGGCTGCACGCATCTGTTCAGCACCTTTCTTTCCCGCGTCTGGAACAAGCGGACCGATGAGTACGGCTTCGCCACCCTCGAGAACAGGGCCAGAATCGTCACGGAGGCAATCAAAGAGATCAAGGAGAGAAACGGGAAAGATTTCCCTCTGGACGTCGTCTTCAACGCCGCCGAGCCGGGGGTCGACAAAGGCATGACAATCGAGGAGGGCAAGGAATTCGCACGGATTTTTGAATCCGTGGGCGCCGACGCCATCCACGCCAGAGTCGAGTTCTACGTGACCCGCAAGGCCACCGGCAAACACGACAGCACCCACTTCCCGGATGTCGCCTTCTACCCCGAGGTTCCGGAATATGCCGCGTCGAGCGGGGCGGATGTGAGCAGTCACGGCGCCGGCGGCTGGGCGCCTTTTGCGGTGGAAATCAAGAAGGCGGTGAAGATACCCGTCATCGCCGTCGGCAGGATGGACGCGGATATAGGAGAAAAGCTTCTGGAACGAGGCGAGATCGACTTCGTGAACATGAACCGGCGCCTCCTTGCGGACCACGACCTGCCTAACAAACTCGCTGAAGGAAGAGCTGAGGACGTTGCCCCCTGCACTGCCTGTCTCACCTGCTTTTCGGTCAACGAGTTAGGCAACACGCTCCAGTGTCGCATCAACGCGTCTTTGGGCAAGGAAAGAGAATACGAGATCAAGGAAGCGCCGGTAAAGAAAAAGGTCGTTGTCGTGGGAGGCGGTCCGGCCGGCATGGAGGCAGCGCGGGTTGCGGCCTTGCGGGGGCACAAGGTGACCCTTCTGGAGAAGGAGCCGATGCTCGGCGGGGCGATGAATCTTGCAGCCATAGTGAAAGGAACGGAGCGAGAAGATCTTCTCAGCATCGTCGAGTACCTGAAGACCCAGGTCGCCAAGGCAGGGGTGGACGTCAAGCTGCGCAAGGAAGCGACGAAAGAGAGCGTTGCGAAACTGAAGCCCGATGCGGTTATTGTTGCCACGGGAGGCGCCCACGTCATACCCGATATTCCGGGAATCGACAGAAAGAACGTGCTCACCAGCGAGACCCTTCACCGCCGCCTCAAGACCTATCTGAAGCTGACCGGCGCGAGGCTCATGTCGAAACTCGTGACAAAGTACGTGCCCGTTGGGAAGAGCGTTGTCATCATGGGCGGCAATGTCCAGGGCTGCCAGACGGCGGAGTTTCTCACGAAGCGCGGCAGAAAGGCAACCATAGTCGAATCCGGGCCGGAGGTGGGAGAAGGTCTGCTGCCCATCCTCATGAAACCGCAGCTTCTCGACTGGCTCGACAAGAAAGAGACGACGATGCTTGCCGGGGCCAAATACGAAGAGGTAACGAACAAGGGG
Organism: uncultured delta proteobacterium; assembly: GCA_963816715.1. Classification (GTDB taxonomy): domain Bacteria; phylum Desulfobacterota; class Syntrophorhabdia; order Syntrophorhabdales; family WCHB1-27; genus BOG-1155. Next base: position 304,214 of record CAWFMJ010000025.1, on the reverse strand, counting down.
CTGACGGTTGCCACAAAAGAAGGGGAGCGAAAGACCATTGAGGCGGACACGGTGTTGACGGCGTTGCCTTTGAAGCCGTTAACGGCCTTGTTCGACAGTCTCAAAACGACAGTGCCCCAAGTCTACGTCATCGGGGATGCCAAACAGCCGGGCCTTATCGTGGACGCAATCGCCGACGGCGCGCGCGTGGCCCGGGAAATCTAGCGCGCCCTGCTCCACCCAACGTTAAGGAATTTCCTGGGTTTGCCAACGAAAGACTTGTGTGACGAGAACCCCGGGGCAAACGACGAGAATTGATGGGAGACCCTCCAGACTCAAAAACTCTTGAGATCTGAAGGGTCCGTGCTTTAAAGAGGAGAACCGTCGTGAAGGACTATGGAAATGTCTTCTCGCCCATTGTAATCGGGAACATCGAAATCAAGAACAGGATAGAAACACCCCCCATGCTGCCCTGTCTTGCGACAATGGACGGGTACGTGACGAGAGAAATGATCCAATTCTACCAAGCCTTTGCGAGAGGCGGCGCCGGGATCGTCACCATCGGGGATGCGGCGGTGGATTTCGAGTACGCCCGGGGGCATTTCGGGCAGCTCAACCTTGGCGACGATCGCGTCATAGGCGGACTGAGTGATCTCGTCGAAGCCGTACAGAAGTACGGCGCGAAAATCTCGATCGAATTAAACCATCCCGGCCGTCTCTCGCCGCCGATCGTTTTGAACGGCCGAAATCCCATAGGGCCATCGCCTCTGACCACGGAGACTGAAATAGCGGCCGCCCTCATGGAAGGCCGGCCGGCCCTGCAAGTGATCGAGATGGACCAGGCGATGATCGACCACGTCGTTCAGAGTTTTGTCGGCGCCTGCGTGCGATGCATGAAGGCGGGCTTCGAGATGGTGATGATCCATGGCGGGCACGGCCATCTGCTGAGCCAGTTTGTCTCCCCCTGCTCCAACAAAAGAACCGACCGCTACGGGGGCAGTCTCGACAATCGCGCGCGATTCGTGGTGGAAGTCCTCACTGCCATCAGAAAGGCCGTGGGTAACGGCCTTGCCCTCGAATATCGGATCAGCGCCGACGAAATCGTGGAGGGGGGCATGCACGAGGAAGAGACGATCGAGTTTCTCGCACTGATACGGGATAAGATCGATCTGATCAACGTATCGCTGGGAATGATCGGTGAACCGCGGTACATACCCTATATGTCCCAGCCCGCCTATTTTCCTCGGGCCTTCAATGTCGAACGGGCCGCGAGGATAAGAAAGGAAGTGGGAATTCCCGTGACGGCAGTCGGTTCTATCATGGACCTGGACACGGCCGACAGGGTCATTGCCGAGGGAAAAGCGGACATCGTTGCCATGGCGCGGGCCCATGTGGCGGATCCCGGCCTCGTCAACAAAACTCGAACGAAAGGATCGGCGCGGGTGAGGCCATGCGTCCGGTGCAGCACCTGCGGCGAAAAGGCAGGCTATTTTCTCCCCGTCCGCTGCGCGGTCAACCCGGTCATTGGGAGAGAGGGGGAATACGGATACCTGCGGCCCGCGCCAGAGAAGAAAAAGATCCTCATCATCGGAGGCGGTCCCGCGGGAATGCAGGCGGCACTAACGGCCTCTTCCCGAGGACACAGCGTCGTTCTTTTCGAGAGGGGCGACGCGCTTGGCGGCGCCCTGAGGCTTGCGGCCTTTCCCGATTTCAAGCACGACATGAGGCGGTACCTGACGTGGCTGATAGAGGAGACGGAACGCAGCGCAGCGCAGATCCGTCGATCTGTCGAGGTGAACTCCGCGTTGTTGAAAGCTGAGGACGCCGATGCCATTATCGTCGCAGTCGGTGCGGAGCCACTCGTTCCCAACATCGGCGGCGTTTCCAAGCCCAAGGCGGTCCAAGTGGATGACGTCTTCAAAGGAGCGGAGCTGGCGGGACAGGACGTGGTGGTGGTCGGCGCCGGGATGACCGGATGCGAATGCGCCTTGTATCTTGCGCGACAGGGGAAGAACGTGACTCTGGTGGACAAGATCAAAGAAGGCGATTTCGCGCATGACGCCAGTTTCGTGAATAAAACCGCACTGATCGGTTTGCTCAGGGAACGCGGCGTCCGCTTCCTTCCAGAAATGACGCTGAACGAAATCAAGGATGGCGGGGTCGCTTTGGCAGACGCAGAATCGCGCACCGTCGACTTGCCCGCCGACAGGATCGTGCTGTCCCTCGGAAGAAAGTCGTGCAACGAATCAATCCAGGCGTACCGTGCGTTGATGCCCGAAGTGCATGTGGTCGGCGATTGTGTAAAGCCGCGCAATCTGATGGCGGCAATCCACGATGCTTTCGTTGTGGGTGCCGAGATATGACCGGCTCGGATCGTTTCAAAGGCAACGCCGCCGATTGGGCGGCGGCGTTGCCTTATCGTTTATAATTTCCCGCCGGGCCTGTCGAGAAGTGAAAAATCGGCCGATCGGCCCGGAGTATTTTCATGGGGCAGTGCTGCAATCCCCGGGGTACGTAGACCAGGCAGCTCTTCGTGAGGATGTGTTTTTCGTCGCCCAGCCACAGCTCTACCTCGCCGCACAAGTCTCTGGGATTTTCCGGGTCGCTCCCGTAAAAGGCCAGAACTTCATCGAATTCATGGGTGTGCGGAGGCGGCGAGTAGACAGTTGCTTTGTGAAACCAGACGGTTTCCGCGTAGAAAGCGCCCTCGACGACCTCGCCATCCAGGTAGGCCAGCGGCGTTCTTACGTCGAATCCGTCCTTTATGTCTCCCTTCCCTTCCGTTTCCGGTTTCGGCTCGGTGACGATGAGATGGTCATACTTGCTCGTCGACATTCTTCTCTCCTTGGGAATTCAGCCCGCCGTCAATCCTCCGTCGACGGGTATGACGTGGCCCGTGGTGAACGAAGAAGCGTCCGAACAGAGCCACAGAACGGCCTCGGCCACCTCCTCCGGTTCTCCCATTCGTTTCATGGGCACAATTTGCACGAGATGCTCCTTGGCGCCTGGCTCGTTTGCTTGAAGGTTCTCCGAGAGGTTGGTTCTTGCGGTCATGCCTGGGCAGACAACGTTGACCCGGATGCCGGAAGCCGCGCACTCCAGGGCCGCGGTCCTTGAGAGGGCGATCAACCCGCTCTTGCTGGCGGCATAAGGTCCGAAGCCCGGTATAGGCTTGAGCCCCCCCACCGATGACGTGTTGACGATAGCCCCCCTGCCCTGCTTCATCATTTGCCGGATCTCGTACTTCATGCAGAAAAAGACGCCCTTCAGGTTGACGTCGACCATCTTGTCCAGGTTTCCTCGGGGCAATCGGTCACGGGGAAGACGCCTATCCGCTTGCCGTCCGGACCCACCCCCGCGTTATTGAACGCGTAGTCGAGCGATCCGTAGACGTCAACGGTTTGCGCGACCAGGCTCTCCACGTCCTTTTCCCTGGTCACGTTGCACTTGATAAAAGCCGCCTCTCCCCGGCTTCTTTGATGAGGCGCACCGTGTCTTGCGCGCCCTCCACGTTCGCATCGGTGGTCACGACGACCCTGGCGCCTTGCCGGCCGAAAGCCTGTGCGGCAACCCTGCCGATGCCAGAGGCGCCTCCGGTGACGAGGGCTGTTTTGCCTTCCATGTCATATCGCATACGCTATCTCCGTAGTGTATTAAAAGACCCCGTGGGTATTCTTCGCGGCTTCCGGCACGGGGCAAGCCACGTCCCAATGTTCCATGAGCTTTCCGTTTTCAACCCTGAAAATATCCATCACCGCGATATCCTTGGCCTCGGCCCCGTTCAGTATGTGGACGTGGAGCGTTACGTAGTCGCCGTCGACGAAGGAGCGGACAATGTGCGCCCTGTGCTGCGGGGCCTGCGAATAAATCCACTTCACGAAATCGAGCAGCCCCTTCGGCCCGTCTTCCACTTCGGGCTTGTGCTGGATATAGTTGTCGTCGACGAATTCACTCACCCTCGCATACTGCTGATTGTTGATGACTACTTCATAGAAATCGAGAACCGCCTGCAAGTTCTTCTGTTCCTGTTCGGTCCGCATAGGATCGCTCCTCCTTTTGCACGGAGTTGTATTTACAGTCCGAAGTACGCCTCTTTCACGTGCTGGTCCGTGGCGAGATCGGCGGCGGCGCCTGAAAGGACGATCCGGCCGCGCTCGATGATGTATGCCCTGTCGACCACTTGCAAGCTGCGGTGGACATTCTGCTCGACGAGGACAATCGTCATTCCGAGCTCGTTGATCTTCTTGATCGCCTCATAGAGAATGTCTATGACGATGGGCGCAAGCCCCAGGGAAAGCTCATCGAACATGATCAGCTCCGGCCGGGCCATGAGGGCCCGGCCGATGGCCACCATCTGTTGCTCGCCTCCGGAAAGGGTGCTGACAACCTGCGTACGACGGTCCCACAGCCTGGGAAAGAGCTCGTAGACCTCTTTCATCGTTGAGCGCCTCCCGGTCCGCGCCTTTCGCGAGTAAGCGCCTATTTCAAGATTCTCCTCCACGGTCAGTTCAGGGAAAAGCTTACGCCCCTCAATGCACTGAGCCATGCCGAGGCCGACCATGTCGAAGGGTCTGGCCGCGTTGATATTCTTCCCGTTGAAAATGATTTCTCCGGCCGTCACCGGCAACTGTCTTGCAATAGTTCGTATGAGCGTCGACTTTCCGGCGCCGTTGACCCCGATGAGGCCGACGATCTCGCCTTTCGGAACCTCCAGAGAGACATCGAACAGAACCTGGAAGTCTCCATAGCCTGAATTGACGTGCTTCACGCTGAGGAGACTTTCGGCGGCCGGCTGCGCGGAAGAAACTTCGTTCTTCGTTGCGCCGGCGTCTTTGTCGCTCTTCGTGCCGAGGTATATCTCTTGGACCGTCTTGCTTTCGCCTATTGCAGCCGGGCCGCCCTCTTCCACTTTTTGTCCGAAGTTGAGCACGATGATCCTGTCCGACAAACCGAAGATCACGCTAAGGATGTGCTCGATGATGAGGATTGTCAAACCCGACTTTTTCAACTCCAGGATGAGGTTTTGAAGCTGCGTCACCTCGGTTTCAACCAGCCCCGCCGCGATCTCGTCGAGCAGAAGCAGCCGCGGCTTCAATGAGAGAGCCTTGGCAAGCTCCAGCCGTTTGAGGTCGAGCAAACCGAGTTGCCTGGCCTCCAGCGTCGCTTTGGGCGCGAGACCCACGCGCTCGAGGACTTCCATGCCTTTGATGCGAGCTGTCTTTATCGACCGGTGACCCGTGCCGTACAGGTCGCCAACAATGAGGTTCTCCAGAACTGTCATCCGGAGAAAGGGCTGTGGAATCTGAAAGGTGCGGCCGATGCCGCGACGGGATATGGCGTCCGTCGTGAGGCCGCAGATTGTTTCGCCGGCAAGGCGTATGTCTCCCTCGGTCACCGGATAGACGCCCATGATCAGGTTGAGGAGCGTCGTCTTTCCCGATCCGTTCGGTCCCATGATGCCCAGCGTCTCTCCTTCTTCCACGCGCGTCGAGACATTATTCACCGCGACGACAGCGCCAAACCGCTTCGTGATATGGTCAAGCTCAAGAAGACTCATCCGTTCATGCTCCCTGCAAGACGTTTTACCCACCGGCTCGCCTTGAGTTCTCCCCAAAGGCCGGCAGGAATGAACCGTATAATGAGAATGAGAAGCACCCCGGTGATCGCCAGGTGAAAGGTTTGATAATCAGCGAGCAGTTCTCCCAGGAAGAGCACGAAAATCGAGCCGACGATAGGCCCGAAGACGGTGCCGATGCCGCCGATGATGGCCATATTCGCCGTCGAGAGGGTCCACATGGTGTTGAAGATCGAATAAGGTTCGATGCTCCCCATCTTGCTCGCGTGTATCCCCCCCACGACGCCCGTGATAAAGGCGCTCAACAGGAAGGCCCAAAGTTTCGTGCGGAACGTATTGACGCCCATGTTTTGCGCCGATCTTTCGTTGTCTCCGAGGGCGCGGAGCCCCATGCCCAGCTTGGTTTTCAGAATGAGGACGACCAATAGCGTGGCGCCTGCCGCAACGCAGAGCATGACGTAATAATAGGTGGTGAGGCTTGCGCCGCTTTCAAGGGGAAGGTTGAGACCTTCCGCGCTGCCCGTCCATTTCCAGTTAACCATGAATATCCGGCACGCCTCTGAGAGGACCAGCGTGCCGATGGCAAAATAGACTCCCCGGAACCGAAAGATCGGCAGGGCGACTATTGCCGCGAAGGCCGCTGCAAGGACGCCCCCAAGGAGCGCGCCGACGAGGAAGGGAAAACCGAGATGGGTTATTGTCATGCCGGCGGTATAGGCCCCAATGCCGAAGAAGGCCGCGACGCCGAGAGAGATGAGACCCGCGTAGCCGGCAAGAAGATTCCAGCTCTGGGAAAGGGCTATGTTGAGCCACAGCAGATAGAGGAGGAATACGGTGTACCGGTCGAACCAAAACGGCGCAACGACGAGCGCCAAAAGAAGAATGCCCAGGAGGACCCACTTTGCCGAAGTTTTTGCGCTCTTCATTCTCTCACCCTTCCGTTCCTATCTCGCCCTGCCCAAAAGCCCCGTCGGTTTCGCAACGAGAACCAGGAGGATGATCACGAGCCCGATCAGATCGTGGTAGCCCGTTCCCAAAATAGCCCCGCCTACGCCCTCGACTACGCCGAGAAGCAGAGCGCCCGCCAAGGTTCCCACGATGCTGCCCATCCCTCCCAGAACGACAATAACGAAACCCTTAAGCAGCCATGAAAGACCGCTGCTCGGGACGAATGAAAAGGTCATGCCGATGAGGGTCCCTCCCAACGCGGCGATGGCCGCGGCAAGGGCGTAAGTGAAGGCGTAAACCCACTTCACGTTGATTCCCATCACCTGCGCCGTGTCGGGGTCCTGGGTGGCGGCTCGGGTCGCCTTGCCCAGAAAGGTGCGGGTCATGAACAGGTGGACGGCGCCGACGAGGACGAAAGCAAGACCGAAGGAAATAACGTACATGACGGGGAAGTTTATGCCGAACGCCTTCAGGCCCAATTGCGAATAGGGGGCGTTGATCGACCGGCTGTTTGACGTCCAATAAAAGAGAAAGAGACTTTGGGCTATTATCGACAGACCGAAGGCGGTAAGAAGGGCGGGCTCGACTCCTCGCTCCATGACGGGATTGAAGATGCCCAACTGCAGCAGATAGCCTATGGCAAAAAGCACCGCTGCGACGATGATCGTCGCGAGAAAGGGGTCGATGCCCAGAGCCCTGGAAATGAAATAAGAGAGGTAGGCGCCGAAAATAAGGAGTTCGCCGTGTACGACGTTCATGAGGCCCATGACGCCGAAGATCATTGAGAAGCCCAGGGCGGTTACGGCATACAATCCGCCAAGGAGCAGCCCGTTCAGTGCGCCGCCGGAAAGCGTAAAGAATGACAAGAGCTATCCTCCTGCTTCATAGTAACGGGAGAGGGGGCAAGCCCCTCTCCCGCGGCATGCTTGATTAAGGCAACGGATAGATGAGTTTCGCGGTGGCGAGCTTCGCCGGATAGACGATCTCGACCTTCCCGTTCTGCCACTGGGTCTCAAAGGTGGACACGGCAAAAACGTGGTCCTTGTTGTACTTGACCATCCCTATCTCATAGAGCTTGTCCGTTGTGCCCATCGCATTGTTGATTGCCTTGGGATCGAGGCTTCCTGCCCGCTGGATGGCGTCCATCATGATCCGTCCGCCCGTGTACCAGTCGGCGATATGCTGGCTATAGGTCAACCCCCGCTCTTTCTCAAACCTCTCCTTCAGCTCTTTCGCGCCGGGATAAGGGAGCGAGGGGTGCCAGAAGCCCATTGTCATCGTCCCCTGCGCCGCCTGGCCGTTTGCCTGCCACCATTCCACCGGCTCGCCGCCCTTCTCGAAGAATGCCGCCTTCGGCTTGTAGCCGAGGGATTTCATCTGTTTCCACAAGGCTATAGCATCCGGGGGAAGCATCTGGGACATGACGATGTCTGCATCTGCTTCCTTGGCGCGGCGGATCATATCCCCGAAATCGTTTGTCCCGACCGGGAAGTTTCCGTCTACGACTATCGTGTAGCCCATCTCCGGCCCGAACTTTTTCCAAAGACCGCTCTGGATCACCCCGTCAGGAGTGTTGTCCGTAAAAAGGGCGACCTTCTTGTTCGATTTGACCGTGTCCATCGTCTGGAATCCCAGCTTCGCCATTTGCAGTTCGTCGAAAAAAAGGTCCCAAACAAATTTCCAGCCGTCTTTCGGCTTGGCGCCGAGGAATGCCTGGACGGGCACCCCAGCCGCGCTCATGGGCATTCCCTCTTTCTCGGCAACCATGCCGCAGGGAATCACGTTCATCGGGTTTCCCGTGCTGAACAAGGCGTGGACCTTGTCCTTGAGAATCAGGCGCTGTACGCCCTGGACGGCCTTTTCCGGCGTCGACTCATCATCGTAGAGCACCAGTTTGACGGGGAGTTTCTTCTTGTACTTGGAAAGGTAGAGGCCGCCGCTCTTATTGATGTCGTTCACCAGGGCGTTGTAGCCCCATTCCATGTAGATGCCGAAGGGGGCTCCGGGGCCCGTTCTGGAGACCGGCGAACCCACGATGATCTCCTTCGGATCGGCGGCATGGCTAACGCTGGGCAAAACCCACGCAAGAGCCAAGGCAAAAACAAAGCAGAGGCCCAAACCGAGATGAAGCGCTTTACTCCTGTTCCCCATGGTCAACTCCTCCTTTTGTGAAAGTGTTTCTTTACGGTCACCAAGCAAACGTCGCTCCTGACCAGTCAGCCTCGCGCGCCATCAGGATCAGGCGATCCGTCCGATGCGCGAGCCGTCCGCTATTGCATCTATGATCATATTTGGCGACTTCGCGTCGCCAATTGTGTAAACTTCGGGCGCACTGTCGCTCAGGCTGTCGATGAACGCCGTGTTCGGCAAAAGGGGCAAGGCCGTTAGTATCGTGTCCGCGCCGATGGTCTGCCGCGCGCCATCTTTGGTTGAAACGACGAGACCGGCGTCCGTTACTTCTTCGTATTTGACCCCCGCCACCAACGTGGCGCCTCTTCTTTGCAGCCAGTGGAGAAGATACGGTTTGATGAGCACATCGAGCAGACCCTCGCCGATCTCATCCGACTCGCTGACAATCGTTACCTTTCTCCCCCGCTTCACGAGCAGCTCGGCCACCTGGCACCCCTGCACGCCGCCGCCCATCACAATAACCCTTTTCCCTAAAGGCATGTACCAGTTGGTAAGCCTGTGAAGGAGCCTCGGCCCGAAAAGCGCGAGATAGACTTTCAGTTTTTTGTGGAGGTCCGGGGCGATAACGACAAAAGGCTTGCCGATGCCGGGAATTTTCGGAATCTGATGCACTCCGCCCGTCGCGACGATAAGGACATCCGGCTTTTCTTTTTCGACGATCGACCGATCGGCATCGACGCCGGTCTTGAATGCGACGCCCAGCGTTCTTGCCTGCCGCTCGAGATAGCGAGCCAGACCCAAAAGATCTTCTCTTTCAAAACCTTTCACGGTCGCCGCGAGCGGCAACGACCCACCCGGCCTTCTCTCCCTCTCATAGAGGGTCACGTTGTGTCCGCGCAACGCCGCTATCCTTGCCGCTTCCATTCCTGCCGGACCGCCGCCGATTATCATGACGTTCTTCTTGTGCTCCGCCGGGATTATCTTGTATTCCCTTTCCCGGCCGAGCGCGGCATTCACCCGGCAGGTTATAGGCTGCCCGTGCTCCCCGAGATCAAAACAAGTGATGCACGCGGTGCACGGCGCAATATCCTCCAACCTCGATGCAGCAACTTTGTTCGGCAATTCGGGGTCCGCGAAGAGGAGCCTATTCATGCTCACGAAATCCGCATTTCCCCGGCGTATCGCTTTCTCTCCCTCTTCGGCGTCGAGCCTCCCCACGGCGATAACCGGCACGGAGACGACTTTCTTGATCGCAGCGGCCAGCGGCACGCTGGCGCCAACCCCATGGCGTGAAGGCTCTATGTCGTCCGCCAAAGGTTCAGGAGGCTCCGGATAGAAATAGATGTCGGGGAACTGCGTGCTTTCCCGATGCCGGTTGTCGTCGGTCCAGGAATAATACTCCGCCCTTACTTCCAGGGCGTCGGCCCCGGCCTTTTCAAGAATGCGCGCTATTTCCCGGCTTTCCCGGAGGGTTAGCCCATCTCTCAGGCCCGGCTCCGCGCCGTTGAACAGAGAAATCACCACGAAATCGTTACCGTTTCTTCGCTTGATCTCCGTGATGATGTCGGTAACTATTTTCGTGCGGCAATCGAGGCTATCGCGACCGTAAGCGTCGTTGCGTCTGTTCCACGCCCTTGAAAGAAAACTGTTGAGAAGGTGGTTCGTCGCACTGTTCAGCTCGACGCCGTCAAACCCCGCTTTCTTGACTCTTTCGCCGGCCCCGGCGAAACGCTCGACGATCTCCTCTATTTCCGGGATGGTCAGTTCCCGCGCCTGTTGCCACTGCGGCCTCGGTGATTCTTCCCGCGGGATGGACGAAGCGGCAGTGGGCTGCGGTCCGTTGAAGAACGGAGGACTCATGGGGCCGACGTGGAAGAGCTGGACAAGGGCAGGACAGTCGTGTCTATGGATGGTCTCCGCCAGCCGGGCGAAACCGGGTATGAACTCGTCGGCGTCGATCCGGTATCCTCTCGTGTCGTCGATCAGGGGCGCCGAAGCCACAACGATAAGACCCACCCCCCCTTGCGCGAGAACATCGTAAAAATCGATATTTCTGTCGTTCTGGACGCTGTCTTCCGTGTCAAAGAAGTTATGCGTGCCATTCTTTATGATCCGGTTTTTCGTACGGAGGGACCCGATGCGTCCGGGTTGAAGCAGATGTTCAAAAGCGACCATCTTCCTTCCTTTCACGCAGTCACCATGTAACCCCGGTACTCCCGCAAAAAATCACACTCGGGCCGTTCCAGAAGAAAGGTGCTCACGAAATCGATTTTCGGCCTGAGAAAAGGGTATTTATCGTAAGCGGCCCATTGGGGCTTCGTGTACTTGGGAGGCGAGATCAGTACCGACTTTCGCCACGCGTCATGGTGCTCGTACCAAAGTTCGGACACCCTCACCCAAGGGCCCACGGAACTGCTCGGCGTCACCGCGTGAAAGCTGAAGAAGCGTTTCAGCTCCGGTTGCTGACAAACTTCCTTCGCATGGACGTTGATGTACCAGTCGTCCCCCTCTTCTCTTGAGACGCCTTCGGGATATCGCATCACCGTTATCCACCGGACAACGCTCCCATCGGCCATGTTCAGCCCCGCGCCCTTGAAATCTTCGGTCGGTCTTGCGGGCACAAAGACGCAAACCGGCGCCGGGGACTTCCACTCCGAGTTTTTCCCTTCGCCACCTGGAGGCAAACCGACTGCCTCGTTGTAATGGGGGGGCCAGTATTCCCCAAGCGCGCTCCCGTGATCGAGACCTTTCCAAAAGGGACTTTCGTGCCACCAGTTCTCTATCATCCGCCAGTTATAGTATCCGTATTCGAGGGCCCCCTCGGGCGGCGGCAGCGACCGGTAGGTTACATAGCGATACAAGAGAGGTCCCAACTGGCTGATCGTCTCCATTGCTTTGTCGCGATAGAGCCAGCGTTCCATCATGGGGAGATAATTGAGACTCGTGAGATTGACAAGAAGGTAACTGCGTATCACGCCGCCTCTCCAGTCGTCTCTGTCTATTCGTGGAGGCGGGACCAAAACCTGCGCCGCGCCCGCCGCACCTTTCCTTGCTTCTTTCCTCATTCTCGCCATCGGCAAATCCGCCGTTAGGCCTCCCTGTCGCCTGCTCTTCTTTTCGTCGGAAGCACACGCTTTATGTCTTCCCGCTTCTCTATACGAAAGGCTACGTTCATGGCGATGCAAAGGGCGTACCAACTTCTCAAGGGCGCACTAAATTCAGTACAAGTGGGGCAATCCGGAGAATTGCCCTGTTCCGGGAGGCGAAAAAGGCTCCTTGCGAAGGAAAGGGCGGCTAAATATTACTATTTTGACAGCATGCTGCCAGACGGCTTGAATGCGTTGCATGAGTGTGGATAAGTCCGGGGATGCACCGGAGCACATCCGGCCAACATAGCAGTTTTGGGGGCCTTCAAACGTTAGATGGAGCGGGATTCACTGAAACTTACTGCGTAGGCCGTGAACGGTCTTCTCACCCTTCGATGAGTTGACTCGCGGGGAAATCGCCGGCACGCCTTCAAATTCCGGACTTCAGACGCGTATCACTCCGGCGTTGACGCTTTCCTTCAATTCCATGGGTCCCACCGTCGCCTGTCGGCCGTTGTGAACAATCAGGAGCATATAGCTTCCGCTTCCCGCCTCCAGGGCGTCGAAACGGAAGTCCCCGAAGGCGTCCGTCGTCCGCGTGGCCACCCGCTCTTGTTTGTCGGTGAGGAGGCTCACCTTCGCGCCCTCGACGCACTCGTCCCTGCCGTCCACGGATTCGGCCACGCTCCCGCCGATGAAGCAATGGGTGTAGCGGTAAAGATTGCGGTAATAAACCCTCGGTTTCGTGCCCTTTTCCGGAAAAAGCGTCTGAAGGCGCTCGGCTTTCACAAGGGCGCTCATCTCTTCCGGTTCAAGAAAATGTATCGACATGGCGCCCGTAGGACAGGACTGCACGCACCGGCTCTTGCGCCAACCCTTGTCGAGCAGGTGGCTGCACATCGTACACTTCTGAGGACTTTGCGTTTCCTCATTCCAAACCACGGCGCGATAGGGACAAACCTCCGCCAGTTGCTTCTGTCCCTTCGCTTTCAAGGGGTTTATCATCACGATTCCGTCCGGCCTTTTGTAAACCGCGTCGTTTTTCGCGGCTTTCATGCAAGGCGGGTTTTCGCAGTGCTGGCAAGGGATGGGCAGGTAGGCAACGTCGATCACGGGGTAGCTGCCCCGCTCTCTGCTCTCTATGCGGATCCAGCAGGCGCCGGTATTCGACGCCGGGGCGGCATAGCCGGGCCACTCGTTTCCCACGTGTTCATCCTTGCAGGCAAGAAAACAGTTGTGGCAGCTTTCGCACTTCGCCACATCAATAACCATATATGGTTCTTTCATGTCACTGCACCTTCCACGTCTCTATCTGCACCAGGCACGAATTTGCGGCGATGCTGTGCGATTTGGCGATGATGGGACGGCTGGGGGTCAAAATGTTCATGCAGCCTCCCCGGTCGGGGGACGAACCCGGCTCGCCTATAGGGTCATAGACAGCAGACCCCTCGTAGGAATGGACTGTGCCCGGAGCCACGCGCTGCGTCATTCGGGCTGCGCAGATAACGGCCCCCCTGTCGTTGAATACCTTCACCAGGTCTCCGTCCTTGATTCCCCTGGCCTTCGCATCAGCCGCGTTGAGCCGTATGATCCAGTAGTAGTAACCGTCGACGCATATTCTATGGTCCCCCACTTCGTTGAGCCAGCTCTGCTTGCCATCGCCCATGGTATGGAAGCTGAAGCGCGGGTGGGGTGTGATAAGCTGCAGGGGATATCGGTCGTAAAGGTCTTTGGTGTGATGCCCTTCCCACGAGGGAATATACTTCGTCATGATCGGCCGCTCGGGATCGTCCGGAGCGAACCGCTTCAGGCTGGAGCAGACGAATTCGAGCTTGCCCGATTGGGTCTGAAGCCCTTTGAAGGTCTGCTCCGTATAGTCCGCGGGCAGAGGCGCAATCTCCGGCGTATCCTTCAGTCTGTCTTCCGCAAAGGCCCTGAAGGAGACAGGCGCTCGCTCGTCCTCTTTTGGCGCCGGCACCACATAGTACCCTTTCTCGAGGAAGTCTTTCCACGAGATTGCCGTCGGCAGGTCGGTCGCGTCAAAAAGCCTCTTGCACCAGTCAAGCTCTGCGACGCCTTCAGAGTACATTGCCGAAAAACCAAGGCGTTTGGCGAGATCGAGGAAAATCTGAAAGTCCGATTTCGATTCGCCCAGGGGCTCGATGCACTTATGCTGCATGACGGCTACGCGATGGTTGCACTGGTTGAAACTGTGCTGTATGTAGCCGCCGCAGTTTGCAAATTCGCTGATGTCCCAACGCTCGAAATTGGTGCATGCCGGCAGAATGATATCGGCGAATTTCGCCTCCCCCTCAAACCAAATGGATTGGTTCACCACAAACTCGAGGTTGTCCGAGCGGTACATCCGGGCGTACCTGTTTGTCTCGCACATGGTGCCCAGGTGGGAGCCGCCGTACTTATAGTACATATGCACCGGCGAATAACCGGGCGCCGGATATCCGTACCGTCGAAACTGCCCTTCGATGGTCTTCGCATCCGTGAAGTAGCCGTGGGTATGACCATCCAGAACGGCTTCGGGTATGCGCAATCTCGGCACTTCCTGATAGACCGTGTTAACCGAGGCGATCTGGGGCATGCGCTGATAGAGGGCGACGCCGAGGGCCGTGCCCGCGATGTCGCCGGAAAGCCCTCCTTCCGCGTAGCCGGGGAAATAAAAGCCGGTGTCGATGGGCGTCCCCTGTTGCGCGCTCCCCATGTTGATGCCGGGCTTGCCGAGCCCCCTCATCGCCATGAGGCAAACCATGGAGCGCGCCCATTCGATGCCCGTGGCGTCACGACAGGCGCCGCCGAAACCGGAGAGGCCGCCCGCGGCGAGGTACGTCTTTTTCTTTGCCCACAAACGCGCGAGAGCCCGCACGTCTTTCGCGGAAATTCCCGCCTCCTGCTCCTGCCATTCGGGGGTTTTGGGGATGCCGTCCTCCTCGCCGAGAACGTAAGCCTTCCACTGGTCGAATCCGACGGTGCGGTCGGCCACGTAAGGCTTGTCGTAGAGATCTTCGGTGATCCACACATAGGCGATGGCAAGCGCAAGGGCGTTGCCCGTGGCAGGGCGCGGCGCGAGCCATTTGCCGCCGAAGAGCGCGGCCGTGTGGTTATAGTAGGGGTCGATGTGGACCATGGCGATGCCGAGGTCCTTAAGCCATTGCCGTCGCACCGTGCCTTCGAAGGCGGCATAGACGCCGCTGGTCGCCTCCGGATCGCTCGACCAGAAGACGATCATCTCGCACTCCTTAAGACAATCCTCGACCGTGCCGTAGCTCTCCGGCGCCCCCAGGTGCATCGATTGACCCCAGTGGTGCATGGCGCCCCAATACCATCCTTCCCAACTATCCGGGTTATGACCCGTGGGGGTCCATCCGATATTGTTGAAAAACCGCAGACGGGCGCTCAGCCAATACCCCAGAATGCCCCAAAGATGATGGGAGCCGCTGCCGCTGAGAATGGCGCCGGGACCGTGTTGAGCCTTGACCCGCTTGATTTCGCCGGCCACGATGTCGAGCGCCTCATCCCAACTGATTCGCTCGTATCCCGAAACTCCGCGGTTCTGCGGGTTTCTCTCGCCTTTCGGATCGAAGTCGACCCGCTTCATGGGGTAGAGCAGCCGGTCGGGAGAATAGATCATCGACTTGAATACTTGCGTGTATGGGGCGATAGTGGTGCTCCTGGGCGGCGTAAAGGAGCGCCCCCTGGCAGTGATGGTCCAGGAGGGGGCATCACTGCCATTGAACTCGATAGGCGTAATGCGAACGATCCGCCCGTCTTTCACATACACGAAGACCGGTCCGCCGTTCGAGTTCGTTGTGTAACGCATCTCGCCATTGCCCATCTCCGTCCCATAGCGGATGGACGCGTTGAGCATGAGGCTTAGGGTCTCCATGAACCAGCTCGTCAGCTCCTCCGGTCCGGCGATCCCCATCTGGAAGTTTTTCATCGCGTTGATCATGGCAAGCTGGTCTCTCGGGGGGATGAGCACGTTCAGGGCAATCCGGGAGCTGGCGAAAGTCAGGGTCACGTCCGGCGTTGCGTGGGCGCCGCTTCTCGATGAGACCTCCCCGCCCTTGAAGGTGTACTGCCTGCTCTTCGACCCGTTTTTCAAACCTATCTGGACGACAAGATCCTTCTCGGCAAGACGCGCCTTAAAGAAAGCGTACTTCGCCGCCGTCCTGCCAATCATCCAATCGAGCGCCAGAAGGACGACAGAGAACATGAAATCTGCCAGGGTCTTTGAGGCGGAAAGCCTTTTGACAATCCCGTTCATTGCTTAAACTCCGTTCTTTCGCATCTTATTTCGGAGCGGCGCACACAATACCAGTTTACTACACTTTTCCCGTTTTGAGGACGGTCCTGGTCGTCCGCCCCTTCAGACGGGATGCTATGCCCCTGGCGACGCCGGCCAACCCCTGAGGCGAGAGGAGCATGATGGAGATGAGGATGACGCCCTGGATCAAAAGGCTGTATCCCCCGTACCTGGCGAGGAGAAAGTAGAGGAAAACGACGACGGCGGCGCCGACCATCGGCCCCTCTTCGGTCCGAATCCCGCCGATAACGGTGGCAAGGAGAAGCGTCATCGTCCATTTTACATTAAAAGTAGCAGACGGTTCTATGTACCCCTGATAGAGATAATAGACGCCGCCGGCAAGCCCGGTGACTGCCGCAGCGACGACGAAGGTGTACAGCTTGAGCCTGAATACATTGACGCCGGAGGCCGCCGCGCATCGCTCGTTGTCGCGGATGGCAGCAAGACCGAGACCCAGCCTTGACTTTAAAACAGCCCGCAGAAGCAGTACCGAACCGGCCGCAACGATCAGGGCGAGCCAGTAGGTATCCGCGGAAGAGAGACCCCCGATTCCTTTCACCATGTACCCGGCGCCCGCGCCCTGCATTTTTCCGCCGACCGGACGCCAGAGGTAGAAGACCATTCTCAGCGCTTCGGGTACGACGAGCGTGCCGATTGCGAAATAGACCCCGCTGAGCCTGAAAACGGCCGCCGAGATGGCAAAAGCGAAGAGAGCCGCCACAAGGGCTCCGGCAGGCAGGCCCACCCACCAGGGAACGCCCACCCAGGTCCCCACGGTCATGGCATAGCCTGCGATCCCGAGGAAAGCGGGCTGGCAAAGAGAGATCAACCCGGCATATCCGGCGAGGAGGTTCCACATGTGCGCCATGGCGAGGTAAATGAGAAAGAGGAATACATAGAGCAGCCAACTTTCGGGCGCGCCGATCAGGGGCAGTGCGGCGAGGACCGCGACGACAACCGCTGCCGAGATTATGGTTCGCTTCTCTTTCAGTATTTCCAGTCCCATACTCTCCCTACCGTCGCCCCAAAAGCCCTGTGGGCCGTATCGCCAGGATCAATAACACAAGCACGTAAACAATGAGCATCTGTGAAGCGGGGCCGAAGAGATAGCCGCCCATGGTCTGGAAGACGCCGAGGATGATGCCGCCGAAAAAAGTTCCCGCCATGCTGCCGAGTCCTCCGATGATGACCGTGCCGAAGGCAATCGTCAAAAGAGATGTCCCGGACGTAGGGGTGAAGGGAAAGGTCATGCCGAGAAAAACACCCGCTATCGCAGCCGATCCCATGGCGATGGCAAAGGCGTACCCGTAAACGCGGTTCGTATTTATCCCCATCAACTGGGCCGCTTTTTTGTTCTGGGACGCGGCCGTGATCGCCCTTCCCATGTACGTCTTCGTGAGAAATGCCCGCAGGGCGAGCATCACAACGATGCCGGCAAGAAAGTCAAACAGGTAGGTGAGGGGAAATTGACGCTCCCCGATAAAGAAGCTCATTCGCGTGTAGGACGTATTGAGACCCCGCGAAAGGGGGGTCCACAGAATTTGGTTCATGTTTTGAAGGACGAGGGAGATGCCGAACGCAATGATCAACGGCGTCTCCGACGAGATAGCGTAACTCTTGCCGAGAAGGTAGCGCTGAATCAGAAAACCCAGCACAAACATGAAGGGAATCGAGACGACAAGCCCTATCACGGGATCGAGGCCGAGATAGGCGAGAAGTCCGTACGCAATATAGCTTGCCAGGACCACCAGGTCGCCATGAGCGAGGTTGATGAGGCGCATCACGCCGAAGATCATCGAAAGGCCGAGGGCGATAAGCGCGTAAAGCCCGCCAAGCATCACGCCTATGACTATAGGGGTAATAATGTCGCCCGATCCCATCAGGAGGTTACCTCACATTCGTCAATGCCGAAATAGGCTTTTTTGACCGCGGTATTGTTGCGAAGCTCTTCGGCTGCGCCGCTCAGAGCCACCCTGCCCGTCTCGAGGATGTAGGCCCTCTCCGCCTCCTTGAGCGTCCGGTTCACGTTTTGCTCCACGAAAAGCACCGTAATGCCTCGCTCCCGAATCTTTCCGAGGACCTTGAAAATCTCGTCTACCACGATTGGGGCGAGCCCGAGGGACATTTCATCGATGAGCATGAGCTTTGGAGCAGCCATAAGACCGCGGCCCATGGCGAGCATCTGCTGCTCGCCCCCGCTCAAGGTCTTTGCTTCCTGCCGCTTTCGCTCCAGGAGCCTCGGGAAAAGGTCGTATACCAGCTTCAGGTTTTCATCCCGTTTTCGCCTCGCGCTTCCCCCGTAAGACCCGATGATGAGATTGTCGAGCACGCTCATTTCAGGAAAGATGAGTCTCCCTTCAGGCACTTGCGTAATGCCCATCTCGACTATCTGGTACGGATCGAGTCCGCCGACGCTCTTTCCCAGGAACTCAATGGATCCGGAAGCAGGATGGAGTATGCCGGAGATCGTGTCGAGAAGGGTCGTCTTACCGGCCGTATTGGCGCCGATGAGCGCGAGCATCTCACCCCGCCGCACCTGGAGCGTCACGTTCCATAACGCCTGAAACGTACCATGGAAGACGTCGATATTATCGATACTGAGCAATATCTCGTCGCTCATGCCCCGAAATAGGCCTCCATCACTTTTTTGTCGCACATCACTGCCCCGGGCGCATCCTCGCAGATTTTCACACCCTTGTCGACCACGACTATCTTATCCACCGCGTTTACCAGCACCCGCATCACGTGCTCGATAATGAGAATGGTGACGCCCATCTCGTGAACGCGGCGGATGGTTTCAAGGATTCTCGGTATTTCCCGCTCCGTGGCGCCTGCCGCTATCTCGTCCATCAAAAGGAGATCCGGCTTTCTCGCCAGGGCCCGGGCAAGCTCCAGCTTTTTCAGGGAAAGGATTGGCAGACTTCCCGCGACGGCGTCTCTCTTGTCCCGGAGGTCGACGAGATCGTATATTCCTTCGTCCTCCATCTCGTTCGAGGCCGCCGTTTTCTTCAGACCCCTGCCAAAGACGGCCGAAACAAGGAGGTTCTCCCGAATGGTGAGGCTCACGAAGGGTTGGGGTATCTGGTAGGTTCTCCCGATGCCCAGATGGCATATTTTGTGAGCGGGCAAACCCGTAATATCACGGCCTTTGAAGTTGACGCCTCCCTCGTCCGGGGCATACTCCCCGGCGATGACGTTAAGGAGGGTCGTTTTACCCGCGCCGTTGGGACCCATAAGCCCCACCACGGCGCCCTTTTCCACTTCGAAGGAGATATCCCGCAGGGCTGTTACGCCGCCGAAATGTTTGGTAATCCCTCTTAAAGCAAGAATCGGATCGCTCATGCCGTCGTTCTATCCCATGCGGTCGCGGCGAGGGGGCATGGCCCCCTCGCCGCTCATTGGTTGATCAATAAGGCTTCGGGAACACGGGTTGCGCCGTGGCCGCCGCGAAATCGTGCTTCGAAAAAACGATCTTCAGGTCCCACTTCTCGGGTGCGTCCGTCTTGAACCATTGCCCGAAGAGAAGCGGGCCGCGGCTGAAGTGGTTATCGTCGAACTTGACGCGCTGGCAAATGGTCGCCAGGTCCGTCTGGGCAAGAGCGGCGTTCACCTTTTCGGAATCGAGCGAGCCGGCCCTTTGGATCGCGTCGACAAGCACCTGCACCGACCGATAACCCGGACCAATGGCGCGGTTAAGCGGCTGTTTCTTCTCTTTGGCCCATCTGTCCGCAAGCGACGCGGGCGTGGTATCGCCAAAGCCCGGCGAATCCTTCATGGACGGGTCCCACCAAACCTCTGTGCTGATGCCCAGCGGCAGATCGCCTCCCCACGCCGAGATGTCCTCATAATAGAGCGCCCCTCTGCCGATCGAGACCATCTTCGGCTTGAACCCGAGGGCATTTGCCTGTTTCCACACGGCGCCGAAGAACGGGCCGGGGCAGTTGCCCCAGAGTATGTCGACATTGGCGTCTTTCCAGGCTTTAATAGTGGAAGAAAAGTCGGTCGTCTCCAGCGGAATGAGGCCGAGGTTCTTGTCCAGACCTATTACCTCGTAGCCCGCTTTCTTCAAAGCCGGACCGAACAGCGTGTACCAGCCCCTCCCATCGGGGTCGTCGGAACAGATGATGCCCACTTTCTTGTTCGTTTTGCTGCCGAAGAGGTCGAGCATGCCCATCCAGGTGTCTATTATCGTGTAGCCGGGCTTATTCCGAAAGTCTCCAGCCGGGGGCGGGCTCACGATCGCAAACAGGCCCGTCGCCCACGTGTACTGCCATTTCGTCGGTGTTTCCTGTCTCATGGCGGCCCAAGGTTCTTCGGGACCCGTACAGGTGACATAGACGATCTTATGCTTCTCCGCGGCCTGAGAGACGCCCGGGTGCATGGGCGGAGGCTCGTCGCCGCTCAGGATAAAATTGACCTTATCCTGAACAATGAGACTTTCCGCAAGCGACCCTGCCTTGTTCGGGTCGCTCTCGTTGTCCACGATGACCAGTTTCACGGGGAGTTTCTTGTCCCCCACCTTGACGCCGCCGGCCTTGTTGACGTCGTCCACGGCGGCTTTGATGCCGAAGACATCGCCCTGACCGAAGGCCGCGTACATGCCTGTCTGGGCCTGGACGACGCCCACCTTGATCTCACTCGCCCCTTTCTTACCGCAACTCACTGCAAAAAGACCCACCAGCCCTAGGACCACAACAAGAAACGCTATCTTTTTCATGCATCCCCCTTGCGTCATTCGGCCTTTAACAGCAGGCCGCGTTCTCCTCCCTCAATTACGGTAATTGAGCGCTCCGTCCATGGGCAAGCGCACGGAGCCTCCATTAAAGAAAGCGTCAATACGCGACGTTCTCCCTGCCTTTAAGCCCGAGCATGGCGCGGGCTTCGTCGGGAGTGGCTATCTCCCTGCCCAGCTCGCGGGCAATCCTCACCGCTTTTTCGACAAGCTCCGCGTTGCTCTTCGCGAGAACGCCTTTGCCGATGAATATGTTGTCCTCGAGGCCCACCCTCGCATTTCCTCCCATAATGCAGGCAAGGGCCACGAGGTCGAATTCGGCAGGATACCCTGCCCCAATGAGCGACCATTTGTAGTTCTCGGGACCGAAGAGCCGGTCGGCGGTGTGTTTCATGTGAAGGACATCCTCTATGGCCGACCCGATGCCGCCCAGGACGCCCGTGACGAACTGCACCCATATGGGCGGGTCGAGGAGCTTCTGCCTCAAGAGGTAGCGGATGTTGTAGAGGTGGCCCACATCATAAGCCTCGAGTTCCGGCTTTGTGCCGTTCTCCCTCATGGCTTTGCAGAAATATTCCATGTCTGCAAAGTTGTTGCTGAATATGTATTCCTTGAGACCCAGAGCGAACTCCTTCTCCCACGGGTATTTGTAATCCTCGTCTTTGTAGCGTTCCGTTATGGGGTGGATGGAGAAGTTCATAGAACCGGTGTTGAAGGTCGCAAGCTCCGGTTTCAGACTCGGCACCACGCGGACCCTTTGGGCCGCGGTCATACCGGTGACCCCTCCCGTCGTCACGCACACGATGACGTTCGATTGGGCTTTGATGCCCTCGGCGATCTTTCGATAGACATCGGGCTCTGTCGTCGGTTTCCCACTCTCCGGGTCCCGCGCGTGGATGTGCACCGATGTCGCGCCCGCTTCGGCCGCCCTCAGCGCATCGTCAATGATCTGCTGCGGGCTAAGCGGCAGATGGGGCGTCTGGACGGGCAAGGTGATGTTCCCGGTCAGAGCGGCGGTGAGAATTAGCTTATCCATTGAAACGCCTCACTTTCATAATTCGAGCAGGCGCGACATCTCGCGCTTTCTCTTTTTGTCTTTTTCCCTTACGTCATGCCATACGCTTCGTCCAGTCAATAAGATGATTCAACAACCTTTTTCTGCAACTGTCTATGCTTTCCTGAGTCCATTCCTGAAAGCCTACGCCCGTTTTGAAGCCAAGGTCCCCCTTCCCCACTTTTTCCTTCAGTATCGACGCCGGTTGAGTTGACCGGTCCAGATGCTGCAGGATGTAGTCGTGGATCTGGAGCGTCAGGTCGAGGCCGACCATGTCTGCCGTTTCGAGGGGACCGAGCACGGGAAGCCTGATGCCGAAGCCGTTCTTGATCACCTCGTCTACCGTGGCCGCGTCAGCAATGCCCTGGTCGACAATGGAGATCGCCTCGCGCCACAGGGCGTGCTGGAGCCGGTTGCCGACAAATCCCGGCACGTCCCTGCGCACCTTTACGGGGTGCTTGCCGACGTCTTTGAATATGTCGTAAAGCGCGTCGACCGTTTGAGGCGTCGTATCGGCGCCGGGTACGACCTCAACAAGAGGAACGAGGTAAGGCGGGTTCCAGAAATGGGAGCCTACGATCCTTCCGCGATTTGCGGAACGTTCCGCTATCTCCGTAATGCTTATGACGGAGGTATTGGTGGCGAGAATGGTCCCCGACGGACATAACGCGTCGAGTTTGCGGAAAAGCTCCTGTTTTACCCCGAGGTTTTCGGCGACTGCCTCGATCGCCAGATCGGCGCCTTCGGCCGCCTCTTCCAGCCGCAGGGTCGTCTTCACCCTCTCCAGGGCGGGGGCCACGTTCTCCATGCTGCCGATGCCGTTTTCAGCGAGAAGGACGAGATTTGCGCGGATGGACTGAGGGGCTTTTGCAAGAACAGCCTCGCTCACGTCTGTCAGGGATACCTGCCACCCCTTTTCAGCAAAGATCTGGGCTATCCCATGCCCCATCAACCCCGCGCCGATTACGGCTATGCGTTTTTCAACCATACCGTGTCCGCCTTAACCCGCGGTATAGCCGCCGTCCACATAGACAATCGACCCCGTCATCCAGTCTGACGCCTTGGAGGAGAGGAAGATCACGGTGCCGATGAAGTCTTCCGGCTCCCCCAACCTTCCGATCGGGATGCGGCCGAGGAATGTCTTGTGTACAACGGGATCGTCGTAAATCCACTGGGTAAGCTCGGTCCGGAAAACAGCGGGCGCGATGCAGTTGACGTTGATCTTATGTGCCCCGAATTCGCAGCCCAGCGTCTTCCCGAGGAGGTGAACCGCGCCCTTCGACGTGCAGTAGCCCGTATACTTGTTCAGACCCAGGAGACCCCGGACCGACCCGACAAGGATCATCTTACCGCCCCGTCCTCTGGCGATCATGGCCTTCCCCACCTCTTTGCAGAAGAGGTACGTGCCTTTCACATTGGTGTCCATGATCATCTGCCATTCGTCGGTGGACTGCTCGTTGATGGCGCCCGGCTTATTCACCCCTGCGGCAGTGACGAGGATGTCGACGCCGCCGAACTTGTCGACCACGGCCTTGACCACCCGCGCGACGTCCGCTTCATTGGCGGGTTCGCCGGCAAAAAATGCTTCCGCCCCGGTTTGTTTGGCGCATTCTTCCAGCTTGGAGGCCGTACGGCCGGTGATTGCCACACGGGCGCCGGCGGCTGCGAGCGCCGATGCCGCGGCTCTGCCGAAACCGCCGGTCGCGCCGGTGATGAGGGCAACCTTGCCTGAGACGTCGAATAAATCTTGAATGCTTTTCTTGTCCATGAATCCCCTCCGCAATTATTGGGGCTCAGCGCCCCCTCCACCGGCAAAGCCGGATGGAGCCTCCCCGCTCAGCGCTTCGCATACGCTCGCTTTGCGCAATCTTTGGGGCTCAGCGCCCCCTCCACCGGCAAAGCCGGATGGAGCCTCCCCGCTCAGCGCTTCGCTCGTTAGTTTACGTGGTTCCGTATTTGTACACGCGGTCAGGTACGTCGTTTATCTCGTCTTCATCGATAAACGCCACGAGCCGCACGATGGAGCCATCACCCATATACCACCTGATGGGGAAGCCGGAGATCGTGACGCGTTTCCCGACAACTTTGGCGATGTCCCCTCCCACGTTTTCCCAACCGAGAATGCCGTTCCCCAAAAGCAGGTTGTGACACGGTTCCCAGTCCGGAAAATCATCGATCACTTTTCTTCCCGTCTCCTTCTCGTATTTCGCGCAGAAGTCGGGACGGATGGGACCGGTGCCGTGGGGGCCGATGGCGGTGAGAAGGGGATGGTCGAGGGCTTGCTGGTCGACGCCGACTGCCTTTACCCCTTTCTTGACGAACCACTCGCCCGCCTCTTTGCCCAGGCCCGGAGATTCGAGGAAATACTTCTGATTGTCGCCCCAGTATTTATTCCAGCCCGTATGCACGATGACGATATCGCCTTTTTCAATTTTTGGGGTCGCATTCTCCAGGTCTTTTGCGGTGATGAGCTCCCACTTCTTCTTCGGGATGTCGACCACCACTCCAGTGCCGTAATAGCAATCGAGAGGAATTTCGTGGGTATACCTCAACCCCTCGATGACGTGTGCGGGAGAGTCCGCGTGGGTCGTGCAGTGCATGACGGTCGTCACCGTCTGCGACAGAACCCCCGATTTGGCCATATAATGCTTCCGCTCTATCTTGACGTCTTCAAAATAGGGCCACAGAGGGCATTTGTCCCCAAAAGGATGGCTCAAGTCCACAAGCTTAATCTTTCCCATTGCTCTACCTCCAGGTGTTTATTTGGTGTATTCGTCCACTTCCTGCCGCAGCTCGGCCACCAAGGCGAACCCCTTTGCCGAGGAAACCTTGAGAACCTTGAGATCGGGGGCTTTGGCGGCGAGATCCATCAACGCCAGAACCTTTCGAAACTCATCCGATCGCATATGATTTTGGAGCGCTTCGAGAGAGCTCCATTCTTCTATGAGCATAAAGTCGCCGGGCGATGCGAAATCGGTGTAGAACCTGATGCTCTTGCAACCGGCCCTGACTGAGGCAGGCCCCCGATACGACTTGAAGAGGTCGACGACGTGGGTCGTCATGTGGAGAGGCACATTCAACCGCAAGGTGACGATTAGCATAAGCGGTTCTCGTCTCTTAAAGCGATTTTATGACGCACAACTTATCTTATACAAAAGCCGGGCCAAAGAAGGCGCGGCGCCGAAAAGGCGCGCGATTGGCCTAAACAGGCCGTTTCGCGATGGGTTGTTTGAAGAAATCTCTCTGAGCGAACGAAGCGATACGCGAAATATCGCGTAGTTCGCAACACCTCGTCACTCTCTTTGTCCCGGTCGCCTGATCCCCAGCTTCTGCATCCTCGACCGCAGCGTCGATTCCTTGAGACCGAGTACGCCCGCGGCGCCGTTCCTGCCGCTGATGCGCCATCCCGCGCCCTCAAGGGTTTGGAGGATGTGATTTTTCTCAACTTCCCCAAGGGTGATCTTACCGCCTTCGGGCATCGGCGACGGGCTGAACTGATCTATGTGCAGCGTCGTCCCCGAGGCAAGGATCATGGCCCTTTCGACCACATTCCGCAATTCCCGCACATTGCCCGGCCACGGATGGTCCTGCAGAAGCTCCATGGTCTTCTTCGGGATGTTCGTGATCGCCTTTCCCATGCTCTGTTCCAGCTCTTTGACGAAGGCCCAGACCAGAAGCGGGATGTCCCCCCTCCGGTCGCGCAAGGGAGGCACGAAAAGCGGAAAGACGTTCAACCTGTAGTAAAGATCGGGCCTGAATCGCCTGTCTTTGACGAGTTCGGCCAGGTCCTGATTTGTTGCCGCGATAACGCGGACATTTACCGAAATCGTCTCCGGGCTTCCCAGGCGCTCGAACCGGCCGTCTTCCAGGACCCTGAGAAGCTTTGCCTGCAACTCCAGTGGGAGATCGCCGATTTCGTCAAGAAAAAGAGTTCCGCCGTCTGCCGCCTCGAAGCGCCCCCGCTGTCTGGAGACGGCGCCGGTGTAGGCCCCCCGCTCCCTCCCGAATAGCTCGCTTTCGATCAGCGTGGGAGGCAGGGCTGCGCAATTTACCGTTATCATCGGCCGACCCTTGCGCGGGCTCATATTGTGGATGGCCCGGGCGAGAAGCTCTTTGCCGGTCCCTGTCTCTCCCAGAATAAGGACGAGCGTCTCTCCGCCCGCAACCCTTTCCGCTTCGTGAAGCATCTTCCTGATGGGAACACTCTCGCCGACAATGGCCTCGCGGCGGTACTTCAACTCGATCTCCCGCCTGAGATGAACGTTTTCCTTTTCCAGGCGGTTTTTCAGCTCCGTGATCTCCTGGAGGGCGCCCCGCAGCTTGTCCTCGGCCAGTTTCCGCTCCGTGATGTCCCTGGTCAGAGAGAGGAAGAGTTTCTGTTCCCCGAGATCGAGCCTGCCGAGACGCACTTCAACCGGAAACGTCGACCCGTCCTTTCGCGTCTGGACGCCCTCGAAGGTGATGAACTCCCCCGACCCGATACGTTCCCAGAAACGGGGTTTATGCTTTTTCTTTCTTATCTCACCGTCTACGTCCGAAATGCGCATCTTGAGCAAGTCCTGCCTCTCGTAGCCGAGGGTCTCGCAGGCCCGCCGGTTCACATCAAAAATCTTGCCCTCGTAGTCGTGGATAAAAAAGGCATCCCCCGCCTGCTCGACAAGCATCCGAAACCGCCTTTCGCTCTCCACGAGCGATTCCTGGGCGTTTCTGCTCATCTCAACCACGGCCATGGGCTAACCTCCTGCCTTTCTCTCAACTATTTAGCACGGTTTTGTCGTTTGATCAACCTATTTTGAGAGGCCGTGAAGAAATTCCTTTTTTTCGTCACCTCGGTGAAAACCGGGGTCCAGACACCCCTTAATACCTTGAAACCACTGGGTACCGGCTTTCGCCGGTATGACGAAGGAGGCCCAAAGTCGATTTTTCACAGCTTCTGACATCGGGCGGAGTTTTAAAGAAAAACGGGTGGTCGGCGGCGGTCGTCCGTAAAACTTGACAGGAAATTCGTATCGGGTTAACATCAGTCCGCTAATCCTATCGATGGTTTGCCGATGAAAACGAGGTCGCACTCTCTCAAGAAGCCGGTTTACCGGTGCCTGGTGTTTCTGTTCACCGCATTCCTTTTGTGGTCCGTTGCGGCCGTGGCTTTCGATCCCGATCGGGCCACGCCCAGCAAGACGTGCCCGATTTGCTTCACGAACAACTCGCTCTCTTCTTCCCTTAATCAGGTTTTCATCCTTCCCACAATTGACCTGACTAGGCGGTACGAGACTCTGGTCGAAGAAGTACATTGCTTTGACGGCTCCGTCGTCTTTACCGGCCTCCTCTACCGCGGACCGCCCCTTCCCTTCTCCTTCGCATAATCGACGGTTCGTTCGCAGCCCTTTCGCCTTAGCCGCGCCGGGCACAAAGCTTGAGTCCCGCTTTCCATGAATGTCAGCAAGGGGCAACGGCACACGTCCTCAACAAGGCTCGCCCGAAATGCCCCTTTGGCCGGGACGACGCAAGATAAAAGGAGAACACCATGAAACAGGTGTCCCGCATGAAACGTTTCGCCGCTATCGGCGGAACTGTGCTGATTTTCGCCTTAGGAGTGACCTTGGGTCTGCGGCTCGCCCATTCTTCCGGCCATGCCCTGGCGGAAGATGCTCGCGAGCCGGCCGTTCCCCTGCTGCATGAAGCCGGCAAGATAGTCATACCTCCCGGTTCCGCCTTGCGCAGCCAGCTAACGGTGGAGCAGGTTTCCGTGAAAGACGGTCCCCGTACCCTCGTGTTGCCCGCATCGGTCGAGGCAGACCCTGCCCGAACAATCAATATTCTGCCCCCGGTGCCGGGAAAAGTAGTCGAGCTGCTCGTCAGGCTGGGGGACCGGGTGACGAAGGGGCAGCCCCTCGTCGTCATTGATTCGGGCGATCTTGCCCAAGCCTATGCCGACGACGACAAGGCAGCCGACCAGGTGAAGCGCACCCGACAAATCCTTGAACGGGTGCGCGGCTTGAACAAGGCCGGCGCCGGCGCCCTCAAGGACCTGGAGCAGGCGGAGAGCGATCACGAGGCCGCGAGGATCGAATTCGACCGCGCGGAAGCGCGGCTCAAAGAGATCGGCGTAAAACCGGGCAAAGGGGAATCGCGTCAGCTCACCTTGCGCGCGCCGGCAGCGGGAAGCGTCACCGCCCTTATGTGCGCGCCCGGCGCCTTTGCCAACGATACGACCTCGCCGCTCATGACCATCTCAAATCTCGACTCTGTCTGGGTCGCCGCCAACGTGCCTGAAAGCGACGTTGCCCATGTTGCCAAGGGGCAACCGGTGGAAGTAACCCTCCCTGCCTATCCGGGCAAAACTCTTCGCGGAAAGGTTTCCTTTGTGAGCGATATCCTCGACCCGGACGCGCGGCGATGCAAGGTGCGCATGGTCTTTACTAACCCGGGAGGCGAGCTGAAGCCGAATATGTTCGCCAACGCAAGTTTCACGGTGCCCCAGCGGCCAGCGGTCTTCGTACCCAATTCAGCGCTTCTCATGAATAACGAAAGCACCATCGTCCTCGTTGAGGCCGCGTCCTGGACGTTCGTCAAGCGGCCCGTCGTTCCCGGTTACGGGGAAAGCGACGGGACCCGCATAGAACGAGGACTGAGTCCTGGCGACCGGATCGTCGTGAAAGGCGGAGTGCTCATTAATGATTGAGAAACTTATCAGGGCCTGCCTCCACAAGCGGCTGGTTGTCGTCGTCATTGCCATACTCCTGGCCGGCTTCGGCTATTACACCTGGAAGCAGATGACGGTCGAGGCTTATCCGGACATCGGCGACGTCACCTGTCAAGTAGTCACCCAAGCGCCGGGGCTCGCCTCCGAGGAGGTGGAGCAGCAGATCACCATTCCCCTGGAGCGCTCCCTTGCGGGAACCCCCGGGCTCGTCAACATGCGTTCCAGCAGCACCTTCGGTCTCTCGCTGATTACCCTGATATTTCGCGACGGCGCCGAGGACTATTCGTCGCGACAACGCGTGACCGACCGCATTAATCAGGTCACGCTGCCCTCCGGCATACAGCCCGGCCTTGACCCATTGTCGGGTCCGGCGGGCGAAATCTACCGCTACACTCTGGAGTCGACGAGCAAGAACCTCATGGATCTCTCCGAAATCCAAAGATGGACGGTCATCCCGGCATTCAAGCAAGTGCCCGGCATCGTCGACGTCGCCAATTTCGGCGGTTTCACCATGCAGTATCAGCTTGAGGTCGATCCGATGCAGCTCCAGCGTTTGTCCGTCGGTCTCAATGATATCATCACGGCCATCAACAATAACAGCTCCAACGCGGGGGGAAGCCGCATCTCCCGAGGCGAGCAGGGTTACGTGATCCGCGGCATCGGACTTGTGCGCACCCTTTCTGACCTCGGCAACATCGTCGTCGTCCAGCGCAAGGGCGTGCCCATCCTCATCCGTGATCTCGGAAGGCTTACGTACAGTCACCAGGAGCGCGAAGGGATTCTCGGCAAGGACGCCAACCCCGATACGATAGAGGGCATCGTGCTTCTTCTCAAGGGTGAAAACCCCTCAAACGTCCTGAAAGGCGTTCACGCGAAGGCGGCAGAGCTTAATAGGCAACTGGCCCCCCTGGGGGTGCGCATTGTTCCCTATATCGACCGGGACGACCTCGTTCAGTTGACCGTGCACAAGGTCTCCTACACCGTGGCGGAAGGCATCATCCTCGTCTTTTTCGTGCTCATCCTTTTTCTCGGCAGCCCCCGCATTGCTCTGACTGCCGGAATAGTCATACCGTTGTCCCTTTGCATGGCCCTCGTTGTATTGCGCCAGGCAGGGATGTCGGCTAACCTCTTTTCTCTCGGCTCGGTTGATTACGGCATCATCGTCGATGGCGCTATCGTGGTGGCCGAAGCAGCCCTCCGAAGGCGTGAGGAGAACCCTGGCCGCTTCCTGACGGAGAATGATGTTTTTTCCACTACCAGCCAGGTCGCGCGGCCGATTTTTTTCGGTACCCTCATCATCATTACCGCCTATCTTCCGCTCTTTGCGTTCGAGCATGCTGAAGCAAAACTGTTCCTTCCCATAGCCTACACTATGGGGTGCAACCTTTTGGGGGCGCTTCTGTGCACCTTTGTCCTTGTTCCCGGCCTCGCCTTCATGGCGTTGCGTAAACCACGGCGGCCCTTCCGCAACAGACCCCTCGAGTGGCTTCAGGCCTGTTTCCGCAGGTCTCTTGACCGTATGCTCGACGTGCCGAAAATTGCCTATCTCGTGGGCGCTGCGGCAATGATAGCTGTCGTAGTGCTCGGCGCGACCACCGGCAGAGACTATCTGCCGGAGTTGGACGAAGGCGCCCTCTGGCTTCAGGTAGATCTGCCGCCGGGGATCTCTCTCGACAAGGGCAGCGAGATGGCCGGACAGCTCCGTCAGGCCGTGGGCGAATTTCCTGAAGTCTCCTATGTCGTCACCCAGCTCGGCCGGAACGACGACGGCACCGATCCCTGGACTCCTTCCCACATCGAAGCGCCGGTGGGATTAAAGCGCTACGATACCTGGCCCAAAGGCGAGACCAGAGAAGCGTTCGTCGCCCGGCTCAATGGACGGCTCAAGCAATTGCCGGGATTTTCCGTCGGCATTAGCCAGCCGATCATCGACATGGTTTACGACATCATCGGGGGCGCTCACAGCCCTCTTGTGGTCCGCATCTATGGCGACGACCTGAAGGAACTGCGCCGCATCGGCGGGGAGATCGTCAACGTCCTGAACGGCATGCAGGGGACGGCGGACGTCTCTATTTTTCAGGAGCCTCCCATTCCCCAGATCGCCGTCGACGTCGACAGGGCCGCGGCAGCCCGCTACGGCATCAACGTCTCCGACGTCAACAATCTGGTCCAAAACGGCGTCGGGGGCGCGCCGGTCAGCACGGTCTATGTGCAGGACCGTACCTACGGCGTGACCGTGCGGTTTCCGAAGGAGTACCGCAACAGTCCCGAAGCGCTCGGCAACCTGACGCTCGCCACGGCCGGCGGCGCCCAGATCCTCCTCTCCCAGGTAGCGAATATCAAGCTTCAAACCGGCGAGAGCACTATTTCTCATGAAATGGGTCGTAGGGCGCTGTTGGTGCGCATTGAAAACAGCAAAGGGACAACCCTTTCCGACTACCTGTCAGAAGCACAGCGCAAAATCAACCAGTCAGTCCGCTTCGACCACGAGAAATACCATCTCGAATGGGGCGGCCAATTCGAAAGTCAACAACGATCGCAGTCCAGGCTGGTCCTCATCATGGGCCTCGTGCTTTCCCTCATGCTCGTCTTCCTTTTTGCCAATTTCGGCAAAATGCGCCAGGCCGTATTGGTTCTCGGGGCAGTGCCCCTGGCGACTTTGGGCGGCCTGGCCACACTCCACCTCACCGGTGAAACGCTCAATGTGGCATCCGCCGTCGGATTCATTGCTCTGTTTGGCGTGGCCGTCAAGAACGGCATCATCATGATCTCCAACATCAACCGGTGGCGCGATACGGGAGCAACTCTCAGGGAAGCTGTTTTGTCAGGCGCCGTAGAGCGCTTCAGACCCGTTCTCATGACCGCGATGGTGGCGACCGTCGGCATGCTGCCGGCAGCCCTCGCGACCGGCGTCGGCACCGACGTACAGCGCAACCTCGCCACCGTGGTGGTAGGCGGCTTGCTCATCGCAACCTTGCTCACCTTGTTTATCCTGCCCACGTTATATTTCTCCCTCGAGCGGTGGGCGGAAAATCGCGCAGCCGGGCGTCGGGCGGGCGAGGAGGAGGCATAACATGGCAAGATTTTTCGCATATCGCATCATTCCACGGGCGTTAGTCTGTATGGCGGCGTTGGCCGCCCTCGCCGGCTGCGCCGTGGGTCCCGATTTTCGCAGGCCTCCTTCGCCCGACGTTGAGGGCTATACTGCCGGGGCCCTGCCCGCCGAGACCGCCGCTGCGAAGGTGGGCGGCGGGGAGACCCAAACCTTCGTGCGGGATATGGACATACCGGGTCAGTGGTGGACGCTCTTCGGATCGAAACCACTTAACAACCTCATCGAGCAGGCGCTGAAAAGCAACCCTGATGTAGAGGCCGCCCAGGCGGCGCTGCGCGTGGCATGGGAAAACGTCTATGCCCAGAAGGGAGCTTTTTACCCGAGCGTTTCGGCAAACTTCAACCCCACGCGGCAGAAAATCTCCGACTCTTTGTCTAGCCCCCTTGCGTCAGGAAACGATCTCTACAGCCTCCATACTGCCCAAGTCTCGGTCGCTTACGTGCCGGACGTTTTCGGCCTCAACCGGAGACAGGTGGAGTCCCTCAAGGCCCAGGCGGATTTCCAGAGATTCCAGGTTGAGGCAATCTATCTGACGCTTACGTCAAACGTTGTGGCAGGGGCGGTGCAGGAAGCGAGCCTGCGCGGCCAAATTGCGGCGGCAAGGCGGATCATCGAGATCCAGTCGCAATCCCTTGCTCTTCTCAAGAAACAGTACGACCTGGGCCAGATCGCGCAGGTCGATGTAGTCGCCCAGGAGGCCGCCCTCGCCCAGACGGAGGCAACCTTGCCCCCTCTGGAAAAGCAACTGGCCCAACAAAGGGACCTGCTTGCACGATTGGCCGGGAGGTATCCGAGCGAGGAACTCATGGAACGCTTCGAGCTTTTATCCCTTGCGCTGCCCCGGGAGCTGCCGGTGACCCTGCCCTCGAAGCTCGTGGAACAGCGCCCCGATGTCCGCTCAGCCGAAGAGCAGCTCCATTCTGCAAGCGCAGCGATAGGGGTTGCCATAGCGAACAGGCTTCCCAATATTTCTCTTACCGCCGATATCGGGTCGATGGCAACGACTCTCGGTCAGTTGTTTTCGCCAGGCACAGGGTTTTGGACTTTGGCTGGGGACCTGACCCAGCCGGTCTTCCAGGGGGGGAGCCTTCTTCATAGACAGCGCGCGGCCGAAGCAGCATACGATCAGGCCGCGGCGCAGTACAAGAGTACGGTGCTGACCGCCTTCCAGAACGTGGCCGATGCCCTCCATGCTGTAGCATGCGACGCGGAAGCCCTGAAGGCCGCAGTGACCGCGGAGCAAGCAGCCTCGAAGAGCCTTGCCATATCGAGGACTCAGCTCGAATTGGGAGATGTGAGCTACCTGACGCTCCTCAATGCCGAACAAACCTACCAGCAGGCGGTGATGACCAGGGTCCAGGCCCTCGCCAACCGGTACGCCGACACGGCCGCACTGTTCCAGGCCCTCGGCGGAGGTTGGTGGAACCGGGCAGATATCTATTCCGATACGACCGAACAGCCCGGGCATGCAAAGACGATAAAGGCCGACTAGTCGCCCGCAGAATCAGAGGATGGACATGGCGGCAATGAACCCCTGGCGAACGGCGTCATACACCTTTGCGGCAGAGAGGCAATCGCCGATTTCGTAGACCGTGGCCTGGCCGACCGCGTCGCGCAGCTTCTCAACTTCGTCCCGCCTGGCCTCCATGCCCGTCGCATAGACAACCGTGTCCGCCCGAAGGAGCTCTCCATTATTTTCGCCGTCCACCGCTTTCACGCCCTCGGGCACAATTGCCGTGCAGCGAAGACCCGTGCGATACGTCAGCATTCTATCCATTTCATCGATAAGGCCGACGCGGTGCATTTTGTAGGAATCGGGCGCCACCCCATCTCCCATTTCGATCACCGTCACGTCTCTCCCGCTTTTCGCGAGATGGAGGCCCACTTCGCAACCCACGAGACCCCCGCCGACGATGACGACCTTCTGCCCGATTCTTCCCAAGTAGGTATAAACGTCGACGGCTTTCATCGCACGCTCGATGCCCGCAATCGGCGGCAGCGCGGGGCGGGCGCCTAGGGCGAGCACGACAACGTCGGCGCCGAATGCACGAATATCCGAAGGCGACATCTCCTTGCCCAGGATAACCTCGATATCCCGTCCCCTCACGCGTCGCACCAGGACGTCCTTGAATGCCGCCAGGTCCTCTTTGTACGCGTCCTCGTCCGCAATCTTGAGCACCCCGCCCAGGCTTTCGGTTTTTTCCACAAGGGTGACCCGATGTCCGCGGTCCGCCGCCACGACGGCCGCCTCCATGCCGCCTATGCCCCCGCCGACAACCAGGACCTTCCGGGAAGCTCTCGGCGTGCTTTTCAGCACTTTCTCATCAAAGTAAAATGCCTCGGGGTTGACGCTGCAGCCGAAGAGCGTGCTGATATCGCCAAAATTCTCCTCCAGGGGTCCGGGGAAGCATTTGAAGCACCTTACGCAGGGGGCGATGTCATCCTCTTCGCCCGATGCAGCCTTTCGCGCAAAAGCGGGATCGGCCGTCAACTGTCTGCCCAGGGCGACGAGATCGCATTTTCCTTCCGCGATGAGCCGCTCGGCTTGTTCGGGCGAGTTTATGCCGCCGACCACCGTCACGGGAATGGAAACCGCTTTCTTTACGACCTCCGAGAGATCCGCATTCAACCCATGCGGTTGAAAGACGGAAGAAAATTCGCCGCTCAGGACGGGATCGCGATAGAGACCGACCGAGACATGGATGATGTCGACGAATGGTTCGACCATTTGACAAAACTGCGCAACTTCATCGACGTGCATGCCCTGTTCAATGCGCTCGTCTCCGCTGACCCGGACTTCGATGATGAAGTCCCTGCCCATGGCGCCTCGCACGCTTTTGATCACTTCCATCGGGAATCGCGCCCTGTTCTCCAATGAGCCGCCATACTCGTCGGTCCGCCCGTTGGTTCTCGAGGAAAGGAACTGGTTGAGCAGCCAGCCGTGACCGGCATGGATCATCACGCCATCAAAACCCGCCCTTTTCATGAATTTCGCGCAGGTCGCGAAATTACTGCACACAGAGCGCATCAGCGCCTCATCCATGGCGATGACCTGCACGCCGTCTGCTCTCAGGTACCCCATGGGCCCGATCGGGTTCTTCAATCCGGGTATAAACAGTTTCGATTCGCCACAGTGCGATAGTTCGATCAGGGCGAAAGAGCCGTTGCCCTTGATCATTCCTGCTGCTTTCTCGAGGGCGCTAAACGAAGGAGTATCGAACCTCGTATAGTCGATCGGCTCGAAAGGCTCTCGGTTTGCGTACTCGAAATCTACCGGTGTTTCTCCCACCGTGACCTGGGCGCACCCGCCCTTCGACCGTTCTTCAAAGGCCTGAAAAAACACCGACGAGAGAAAGGGGATCGTGCCAAAGGTCCCGCAGTAGATAGGCGCGGCAACAATCCTGTTCTTGTAAGTGTGGGTCCCTACCCTCAGGGGCGAAAAAAGGTGGGGATATGACGTTGCTTCCATGACTCATTAGCTCCTTTTCACATATGCTGCCGCGTTCTCTCCGGCGATGCGGCCGCTGTTCACGGCAAAGCCCATGGTGTTGCCGGGCAGTACAAAGACGTAGCTGTCGCCGTAGATGGAGCAGGCATCGGTTCCTGCCGCATAGAGGCCCGGTATTGCTTTCCACTGTTTGTTCATCGCCTCGGCCCGGTGATTGATCTTGATGCCTCCGACGCTGCCGTAGGCGCCCGGCAGAAACCGGCCCGCGTAGAAAGGAGGCGTTTTGACCGGTCTCAGGTACCGGTAGTCTTTGTTAAAGACGTCATCGTGCCCCTTCTCGCAATAGCCGTTGTATTCGGCAACGGTCCTTTTCAGTCCTTCTTCGTCGATGCCCGTTTTGGCGGCCATCTCTTCCAGTGAGCCCGCCACAAACATTTCTTTGAACCCCTTGTCAAGATGCCCCTTGAGAAGCTGATCGAAATTGATGGCCTTCGTAAAAGGGAAGACAACGCTGATGAAATCGAATGCCTTCTCCATGGCCTTCTTGATTGCTTCGTCGAAGACGATGAACCCCATTCTCCCCTTTTGGCGGGAGATCGCGTTCCCCGTAAAGGTCG
Organism: uncultured delta proteobacterium; assembly: GCA_963816715.1. Taxonomy (GTDB): domain Bacteria; phylum Desulfobacterota; class Syntrophorhabdia; order Syntrophorhabdales; family WCHB1-27; genus BOG-1155. Next base: position 268,509 of record CAWFMJ010000025.1, on the reverse strand, counting down.
TGTTCGGCATGATCCCTTCGTTCATGAAACGCTCGCCGAGAAGGTTGACCATCAGGTGAGGTTGGCGGAAGGTCTCTCCCAGGGCCGGATCGAACTCGCCCGGCATCATGTAAATCAGCTCCATGGTCATCTCCGTCGGAGCAGCGCCGGCTTCCCATGCCATCCTTATGCCGTCGCCGTCTACCCCTGGAATCCTGAAAGAAGAGATATCCTTGCCCCACTCGTAGCCGGTGTACTTTTTGATCATCTCCGGGTTGTTCCCGAAGCCGCCCGTACAGACGATCACCGCCTTCGCCCGCGCTTCTTCCATCTCCCCCGATTCGTCTTCGAAGGCGACGCCCCTGACGCGGTCTCCTTCCTTGAGGATTCTGCGAACCGGCGTCTTGAGAAGGAGTTTCACGCCCTTCTCCTTCGCCCGCTCCGTGAGTATCCTGATCATGGCGCCTGCTGCCATCGGTCCCGGCTGTCCTGCCCCTGCTTTGACGATGTGCCAGGTGAAGTTGCCCCCAGGAAAGTAAGCCGCCGGTTCCACAAACTCGACGCCCAAGCCCTCGAGCCATTCAATCGAGGTAGCGGCCTTGTCGATGTAGGCGCGGACGAGCTGTCCGTCTACCCGCCAGTGAGTGTAGTCCATAAAGGCATTGAACGCCTCGTCGCGGGTCGGTCCGTGCTGTTTCAGCTTCTGGAGTCTCGACTCGACGCCGAAGGGACCCATACCCATGTTTGCGGCGCCTCCCGTGGTCGACCCTTTTTCGAAGAGAACCACGCTCGCCCCCGCATCTCGTGCTGCAATAGCAGCGCACAAACCGGCCGGTCCGCCGGCGATCACCGCGACATCTGTCTCGATCTTATCCATCGTTGACCTCCTTAGCCTCGATAAATCTTGAAGGGGGACACTCCTCTCGCCTTTTGTCCTTCGGAGGGGTGTCCCCCCGACCAGTCTTGAGCCTCCCGGCCACGAGATCGACCCCGCCCATGAGCCCCTGGGGCAGGAAGAGCACGACAAGAATGAAGAGAAAACCGAATATGATGAGGTGGGCCTGGCCGAGCGTGTTTGCGAATATCTCGGACAGCACCACCAGAAAAATGCTTCCGATAACCGGACCGAAGAGCGTGCCGGCGCCGCCGATGACGACGGCCAGGAGTGCGTCGAAGGTCCAGGAGGCGCTGAAAAGCGATGAGATTTGCCAGAACGAAAGCCGGACGTACGCATAGAAGCCGCCCGCAAGACCGGCCAGCACGGCGCTCACCATCAGGGCCGTCACTTTGTACCTGAACACTTTGACGCCCGTGACCTGGGCTGCCTGCTCGTCATCCCTGATGGCAACCATCGCAAGCCCTGTCTTCGACCGCATGAGGAACAGGACGACAGCCATGGCAATGACCACCAGGAGCAGTCCGAGATAATACCGGGGCGTCAGGCTGTAAGCAGTAGAGTAGCTTCCCGGCATCGACACCTGTCTGGTAAAGATGTTGGCCGCGATCGTTTGCGCAGCCTGGGCGAGAGCGAGGGTTCCCACGGCGAAATACATGCCCCGCAGCCTCAGGGTTGGCAGACCGATGAGGGCCGCCAGGATGAGGGAAGACAAGCAGCCCGCGGACATGGCGAGATAGACGGGCGCGCCCGCCTTCCAGAGAAAATGCGTCACGATGGTGCTGACGCCGAAAAAGGCCACGATGCCGAGGTTGATCTGCCCGGTGTATCCGCCGATCAGGTTCCAGCTCTGGGCGAGGATAATGCAGGTGAAGAGGGTCACCATGACGTTCATCGTGTTGCTGCTCAAGTCCAGGACCATCGGGAGGGCGACAAGAAGCGCCAGCACTACGACCGATAAAGCCAGGTTTTTCCGGTTCAGCTCCATCTATTGTTTCTCCTGAGGCCTCATCGACTTGTCGCAAAAAGCCCCTTGGGCCGGAACATCAGTGCAAGTATGAAGATCACGAGCGCTATCGGCTGTTGGTAAGCAGCGCTCACAAAAAGCGTGCTGATCGACTGCACCAGTCCAAGCACCAAGCCGGCGGGCAGCACGTAGCCCATGTTTCCTTCGCCCGCAAGGACTATCACGACCATGCCCGTCAGCAGCCAGTTCAAACCGCCGCTCGGCGCAATCGAATAGCTCGAAACGATAACAACCCCTGCCAGCCCCGCCAGGGCTGCCGCTATGCCGCATGAGATCAGGTAGGTGCGTTGTACGTTCACGCCGCTCAATGCCGCGGCGCCCGCGTCCCCCGTGGCCGCCCGAACATGTTTGCCGAAATACGTCCTGGTCAGGAGGAGCTGCAGCGCAACGGCGACCAAGACGGCCAGAACAAGTCCGGCAAGACCGGTGAGGCCCAGCCTGGCGCCGAAAACATTGACGGTGCTTCCCGAGTAGGAGGTGAAGACGCTCCTCGTGTTCGGCGTCCAGAGCAGCGTGACCGCATTGTCCAGTATCCAGGTGACGCCGAAGGTAACCAGCAAAGACTTATCGATCCGCATCTCGGCTCTGGGATATTTCAGCAGCGGAGACAAAACGGACCGGTAAAGCAGAAGGCCCAGGATGAACATGCAGGCCATCACCGCGGGAATGCCCAGGTAGGGATCTATCCCCCAGAGCGTGAAAAGCCAATAGGCGACATAGCCCCCGATGATGATAAAGCTGCCGTGGGCTATGTTCACGAATTTCATGACGCCCATAATGAGGCCGAAGCCGAGTGCCACCAGGCCGTAGAGGGCGCCCACCGCAATTCCTATCAGGACGGTCTGAATCACTGCGTTCATGAAAGGTCCTTCCCCATACCCAAATAGGCTTCCTTGATTTCCTCGCTGAAAAGGAGGTCCTTTGCTTGACCTTGCCCCACGATGCGGCCGTTTTCGATGACGTAGGCCCACTCGGCAAGCGATAGAGCCAGGTGGATATCCTGTTCCACCAGGAGAATCGTGAGATGGGTCGATTGGTTCAGCTCTTTGATGACCTGAGAGATCGTCTGCGAGGCCACGGGACTCAGACCCAGGGACATTTCGTCGATCAGAAGCAGACGGGGCCGGGACATGAGGGCCCTGCCGATAGCGAGCATCTGCTGCTCTCCGCCCGAGAGCGTCCCTGCTTTCTGCCCCGATCTTGTTTTCAGAATGGGGAAGATTTCGTACACCCGATCAAGCGTCTCCTGTCGCGACCTCCTCGCCGACCGCACCGAGGCGCCCACTTCCAGGTTTTCCAGAATGGTCATCTGGGGGAACAGTCTTCTACCCTCAGGCACCATGCAGACGCCCGATTGAACGATTCGATGAGCAGCGAGTTTGTGAAGGGGCTCGCCGTGAAAGAGAATCGTTCCCCTTTTGGGCTTAATAAGCCCCGCTATAGATTGCATAAGCGTGCTCTTGCCGGCGCCGTTGGAACCGACGAGGGCCGCGATCTTTCCCTCTTCGATGCTCATCGATATGTCCCAGAGAGCCTGAATGTCGCCATAGAAGACGTCCATGCCGCTTATCGTCAGCATACGTTGCTTTTCCCTAGATAGGCTTCTATCACCTGCGGGTCCTTCGCGACCTCCTGAGGAGGACCGTCGGCGATCTTCTGCCCTGTTTTGATCACCACCACCCGGTCGGAAATGGACATGATGACCTTCATGACGTGCTCGACCACGATGAGGCTCACACCCGACTCCCTGACGCCTTTGATGAGGGCAATGGCGGCGTCTATTTCCTTGTGGTTGAGCCCTGCCATTACCTCATCGAGCAAAAGCACCTTGGGCCGGGTTGCGAGGGCCCGGGCGATCTCCAACCGCTTGCGATCGATCAACCCGAGCATTCCCGCCATTTTCACGCGCTTTCCGGCAAGACCCGTGAGAGAGAGGATCTCTTCCGATTCCCGGCGCGCCTCCTTCATGGAACGGGCAGGGACTCTGCCGTACACCCTCCCCACCATAACATTTTCCACAGGGCTCAACTGGTTGAAGGGCCTCACGAGCTGGAACGTCCTCGCAATGCCGCAGCGGCATATCTCGTCGGGTGGGAGTGACGTGATCTCCCTGTTCTCGAACCTTATGGCGCCCGCATCGGGTTTGTCGATGCCGCTGATGAGGTTGAAGAGGGTCGACTTACCGGCGCCGTTCGGACCGATCAGCCCCAAAATTTCCCCTTGGTTCAGGGTGAGGCTGACATTGGCCGCAGCCCTCACCCCGCCAAAGGATTTGCTTACATTCTCGACTTCAAGAAACGCCATGGCTCAAGTCCAATCGCGGAACTCGAAACGCGGAACGCGGAAGTAAAAGACTTTTTTCCAATTCCGTTTCGCGATTCGCGTTTCAAGTTTCGCGTTGCCTTTTCTTACTTCCACGGTATCGGATAAACGAAAGGCTTCGTCTTCTGGTTGTTGGGCCACACAAGCTCCATATTCCCATTTTGCCACTGCACCACTGGACGGATCGCGCCTACGCGCTTATTCTTGGCGTCGAACTTCACGCGACCTACGACGGTCTCCATATCCGTGGCCGCCAGGGCGTTCCTGATGGCGTCTCTATCCAGGCTGCCCGCGCGCTCGATGGCCGCGGCGGCAACCTTAACCGATGCGTACGCCGGTCCTGTTGACGGGTTGGTAGGCTGACCAGTCTTGGCTTTCACCACCGCATTCAGCTCTTTCACGCCGGGATAGTTAAGGGCGGGGTGCCAGTCGGGCGAGCCGATCGCATAGTCTCCCAAAGGACCCAATTTGCCCCACGAAGGGTCGTCCGACGCCCTGAGCATGATGTTCGCCTTCGGCCGGTAGCCGAGCTGCGCCATCTGTTTCAGTATCGTGATGGCGTCCGGCGGCGTCGGAAAGGCGAAGACCACGTCGGCGCCGCCGTTCTTGGCGCCTGTAATGAGGGCAGACAGATCGGGCGTCATCATAACGTACTCCCCTTCGTAGACCACCGAAATTCCCCTCTTGGCCGCCTGCTGTTTGGCAAGAGCGAACAGCTCCGTCGAGAAGTCGCTCTGTTCCTTGAGGAAGGCCCATTTCGTCGGCATCGTTCCCTTCGGGAGGGCGCCGAACGTATCGAAAACAACCTCAGTAATATCGCTATTCTGTGTGCCGACGCTGAAGAAATACTTGAACCCCCGGTCCATGATCGCGTTAATGGTCATGATCGCGGAAATCACAGGAAGCTTGTTCTTTTCGAATATCTCCGCCGCGGCGCCGACGAGCGTGGTCCCCACGCAGATGGGCGTCTTCATGGCGTTGTACGCCTCGGCCCTGGCTATGGCCTTTTCCGGGTTCGTCTCCATGTCGAGCATCACCATCTCGATGGGGATCTTCTTGCCATAGGCTTTTACCATGACGCCGCCAGCCTTGTTGATCTCGTCTGCGGCCAGCTCATATCCCAGCTTGGCAGGTCCTCCTGTCTGAAAATCGGGACCCGTCAGGGAGATCATCGCGCCAATCTTGATCGTCTTCGGCGCAGGCGGCGCCGCTGATGCGAAGCCTGAAAAGACCACACTAATCAAGGCCGTCGCACAAACAAAAGCCATTGCGATACAAAGGACCGTCCTCTTCATACCTACCCCCTCCTTTTGCTTGGCTAATACTATTCTTTTGGCTGCTTCTCTTCCTTCTTCTCCGGTTTAATGAACTTCCCGTAGGCCGCATGAGCTTTGGTCATCTCCGCCGCCGCGGCGAAGTAACCGGGGTTCCTGAAGTAGTGCTTCTCGAGCCACCCCACATGATGCTGGTCGCCCTCAAGGGAAAAGCGGGAAACGCGCGCGTCCGCTTCATTCCACTTGACCTTCATTGTGCCTTTGTCGATGACTATCTCTCCCCGAACGGCGCAGACCGGGCACATGACGTAGGGCAAATCTTCGTGGACGTGGAGGATGTTATTGTGACAGACGGGACACTCAACGCCGCTCTTTTCTCCCTTGTACTCTGCTTCTTCTATGGGCTTCTGCATGGCCCGCGCCACGTTGCGGCCCAACTCTCTCGCCCTGGCAAGGGCCTTACGGTAAAACTCCAGGCGGTCGTCCTGGGCCCAAAGACCGTCCACATTTCCTCGTAAGGTATGTCCGTAACCCTCACTTTCTGCGTGACGGGGGTCATGTCGCTCCTCTCCCAAAGGTTCCATTCCTTCAGGGCGCAGAAATTCACCTGCATTCTGTCCACGACGACGCGGGTGTGCTGCATGAAAATGTCGATCATTGGAAGGTTGAGGCTCGTCCAGCCGTCGTAGCCGCCTCCGCCGACGCCGATGACGGCGCCTACCCTTGTCTTCTTCATGATTTCCCAGTTGTTGATGAAGATGTGATTGAGTCTTTCATGGATGCACGTAAAGAATCCGTTAGCCCTCACGTGATAGCACGGCACGGCAACGATGAGGGCGGCGTCTTCAACACAGGTCTTGTCCAGGATCCACTCGACGTCGTCCTTCTGCCAGCATTTCCCGGTTCGCATGCAGATATCGTCGCAACCCCTGCACGGGTAGACTTTCAAATCCATGGCGCGAATGAGCTCTGACTCGACTCCCAGCTCCTCCGCGCCCATAGCGGCCTCTTTGAGAAGACTCTCGCAGAAGCGGTGTTTTCTCCCGCACGACAATCCGATGATCTTTTTCATCGCACCCTCCCTGGGTCTACTTTTGAAATCCGGTGAACACGGGAATTCCCGTATACGTCTTGATCCCTTCCTGTCCCCTCAATACCCTGAGCGCGCCGGCTGCCATGCCTTCCATCTCGAACTCGCCGGCGTACACTTTGACGGGAGCGATGTAGCCCACCATGTCGGTGAGGCGCTCGACGATAGAGGAATCGCGAGCGAGCCCGCCGGTCAGAAGAATGGCGTCTACCTGGCCTTTCAGGACCGTGGCGCTGGCGCCGATGGTCTTGCCGATCTGGTAAATCATGGCATCGAAGATGAGCTTGGCGTGAGTATCGCCGTTTTCGATCCGCTCGTGTATTTCCCTCGCATCGGAGACGCCGAGGTGGTCGACAAGACCGCCGTTTTTCGTGATGCGGTCATAGAGCCGTTTTTCGTCATAAGCTCCGGAGAAGCAGATGCGCATTACCGCCGTCGCCGGGAGCGCGCCGGCGCGGGTCGGCGCCATGGGGCCGTCGCCGTTTACGCTGTCGGTGGCGTCGACCATGCGTCCTTTTCTATGGGCCGCAACGGATATGCCGCCCCCCATGTGCGCAACCACCAGGTTCAGCTCCTCATAGGGTCTGCCAATGTCGTGCGCATAGCGCATGGAGACTTCCTTGTGGTTGAGGGGGTGGCCCCTGCTTTCGCGAAACACGTCGCAAAACCCCGTCACCCTCGCTACAAGGTCAAGCTCGTCGACGTCGGGAGGATTGACGACGAACGCCTTTCCTCCGTAGAGGGCAGCGAAGGCGTCGGCAAGCTGGCTGCCGAGATTGGCCGGGTGTTTCACCGTGAAGCCTATTCGCGCGTGATTGAGCAACGTTTCATCGACCGTGTAGGTTCCTCCCTCCACGCCGACCAAGCCCCCTCCCCGGCCGATGAAGGCATCGATGTCGTGGAGGCTCATTCCCTTCTTTGCCAGTTCGTCGAGGATTGTCCCCCGGCGGTAGGGAAGTTGATCCCCTATCTCGGGAAACTCTTTCAGCTTGTCGGCCGGATGCGACACGTTGGCCGAAAAAACCTCTTTATCGTTTTCAAAAAGGGCTATCTTCGTCGACGTCGAACCGGGGTTGATGACGAAGAGGCGGTAAACCTTATCCACGCGCTCAATCCTCCTTCTCTGTCTGGGCTCGCACGGCGGTGAGCGTTATGGCGCCCACGATCTCTTCCACCGGAGCGCCACGGGAAAGGTCGCACACCGGTTTCGCAAAGCCTTGCAGGAGCGGTCCGTAGGCCATGGCGTGGGCAAACTGCTGAACGAGCTTCACCCCGATGTTGCCCGCCTCAAGGCTCGGAAAGATGAGGACATTCGCCCTGCCGGCCACCGGGCTGCCTTCCGGCGCCTTCTTCACGGCCACTTCGGGCACGATGGCTGCATCGAGCTGCAGCTCTCCGTCGATGAGAACGTCAGGTCTGCGACCCAGCACCATTTCGAGGGCCTCCAGCACCATGTCGACACGCTCGTGGCTTGCGCTCCCCTTCGTGGAGAAGGACAACAAGGCCACCCGCGGTTCCCAGCCCAGAAGCTTCCGCACGGTATCCGCCGTGGAAATGGCAATGTCCGCAAGCTCTTGCGGCCCCGGGAACGCGCAAACAGCGCAATCGGCAATAGCGAGAAGATTGTTCTCAGGACCTTGGTACCCCGGCACGTCAAGGATGCCCATGCTCGAAACGGTCGAGATTCCCTCCGCAAGGCCGATGATCATCTCGCTGGCCATGATAACCTCTCCCGTCGTGTAAGAGAGGCCGGCGACCATACAGTCGGCCTCGCCGAACCGCACCATCATGGCCGCATAATTGAGAGGATTCCTCAGCATACGTTTTATTGCCCGGGTGGGCATGTCAGGATTGACCTTCGCATACTCCTCGGCAAAGCGGTTGGACTTCTCCTCGTCCGTGTGATCGACTATCGATATTCCTTCGAGAGACGCCCCTATGCGCTCCGCCGCTGCCGACACGCCGCCCGTTTCCCCGACGAGAATGGGCACGGCGACGCCGGTCTCGCGCACCCGCAACGCCGCCCGCAGTATCTTCTCCTCTTGAGCTTCGGGCAGCACAACCCTTTGTGGGTTAGCCTTCGCCCTGACCTGCACATCCTTCATGAGATCGATGCTCATGTTCTCACCCTGCGCGGTCCTACCGGTAGACATAGTCGCCTGCCGCGTACTTTGGCGGAATTACGGGTATCTGGAGATAGGAGTCGTATTTGCCGCCCGAGTGGATAATATGTTTGCCCTTGTTGTTGGTATCCCAGAAGAAGGGCTCGAACCAACCTTCCCGGATGTAGTGGCCGGAGACGAGGACGCGCAATTGCTGCCCTTTGTGCCATATTCTGCTGTGCGGCCAGATCTCGATGTCCGCCGGCACGATCTCGCCGGGCTTCAACTTCTCTTCTTTCCTGTGGGCCTGCACCGGCTGAAAACGGGTGGAGAGCTTCGGGTCCAGTTCCCGGTGGGATACCCTCATCTTCCCCCATGCCCCCGGATGGGGCTCGTTCAGTATGGTCACCGGAAGCCAATTGCCCGCTTCGTCCAGTTTCTGGATGGCGATGAACAGGTCCATGTCGTCGTTGCCCTCGGCCTCGACCCAGAGGCGCAGGCTCATGTAGCCGGTAATTTCCGTGTCTTCCGTGAATTTGACGTCGAAGGTCGTGAATCCTGTCTCGGCGTCGTAGCTTACGTTCGACTCCTCGCTCACGGGCTCGAAAGAAAGGGCGTTCCTTCCGGCATCGACGTAGAGCTTCTCGTATCTGGTCCTCGCCAGCGGGAATTCCTTTTCCGGCCGGTTTGTCTGAAAATCGTATTCGTAGGCGTCCATGACTTCCAGCCGCACCCTGGCGGTGAGCTCCCAGCCGTTGCGGACGTCTTTCAGGTAGCGGTTGAAGAACTTCCTGAGATCCTCCAACCCGGCATTGCTATACGTATCGGGCCATTCGAATTCCCGGTGCGTCCGGAGCCACTTCTTTTGGGTGCGTATCTTCCTGAACCCTTCCATCGATCCCCGAAGGTGAAAGTGGTTCCAGCAGACCGTCGTGTAGGTCGGTATCCTGATATTGGCCCACTTCGGGATCTTGTCTTCCCAGTATTCGTTCATGAAAGGGTATTGTCTGGCCATTTCCACGTTGTCGTCCACGCAGCCCTGGCCGGTGAGGGAGCCCACAATGAAGTCGCTGAAACCCAGGGCGGGAATGCCTCCTTCGTAGAGGGATTCCCGGTAGAGGTCTCCCGTGCCTTCCCAGGGGGCGATGCAGGCGAGATGGGGCGGCTGTTCGGCGGCGATGCGCCACTGGGTCATGGCAACGCCCGAATTGCCGCTCATGCCGACTTTCCCGTTGCTCCAGTATTGCGTGGCGAGCCATTCGATAAAGTCATAGCCGTCGCGGCCGTCCTGAGTGCCGAACATGTTGATGTCGCCCTGCGAGTGACCTACCCCGCGCGGGTCGACGTTGGCAACCGCGTAGCCATGGCGGCACCAGTAGGCCGGGTCGGGCGATTCGAATTTCGTCATGGCCGAAACCGTTCCCGGCGGCACGCCCATGATCTGCCATTCGTCAAACCCGTCGCCCGGACGCTTGCCGAAATAGCTCCAGGAAATGATGGCAGGGAGATCGACCTTTCCCACGGGCCGGTAGATATCGGTATAAATGACCGTGCCGTCGCGGAGCGTCACGGCGACGTCCTGCTCGCAAATGATGCCGGGCTCGGGCTCATACGTCCGCTGATTGAAAGGGGGGCAAAAGCCGTGACCCATTCGCGCCATCGGGTCTGCCGGCATTTCATCGCTGCCCATCTTTTTTGTTTCTGGCGGAGGCCGCCGTGCTTCCCTATAGATAGTCTCTATCTCCACGCCGCCAAAGATTTCTTTCTTTCTTATTTTGTCAGCCATAGCATCTCCTCTATTCGGTAAACCTGGAAGGGGGACACTCCTCTCGCGCTTTGTTCTTCGGAGGGGTGTCCCCCCAACTGTGTCGTCTATTCTCCCAGCAATTGCGCAATGAAGGTTGCCGCCTCGCCCAGCGTTTTCTTCCGCCTGAACTCCATGAAGGGGATCTCCATGTCGTATTCATCGCCGAGAACCGTGATGATCTGAACCAGGTTGACCGACTTGGCCTTGAGGTCGGCGACGAAATCCGTGTCCGCGCTCAATTCGCCCGGGTCTTTCTTGAAGACCTGCGCCGCCCGCTGAATCATTCGTTCCAGTATCTCCTCTCTCAGTTCCATGTTCGCTTCCGCTCCTTTCTCCTAAAAATTCAGCCGGCGCCGGGCCGGATTACGTCTCCGCCACTGCAAAGGCGAGGACGTAATCCGTGTCGAAAGAAAGTGATATCTGCACGTTCTTCACACCCTTCCGCGCGGCTATCTCACGGAATTCTCCGGAAAGGCTCACCAGCGGCTGCCCTACCGGCCCGTCGAGTATTTCGATTTCGTTGAGCCTTACGTTCCCGCATATCCCAAAACACTTAAAAACTGCTTCCTTGCCGGCGAAACGCGTCGCAAAATACGACGCGTCGTCGCTGCTCTCGGCCGCCTGTTCCCGCTCCCTCTCCGTGTAGACCTTGCTGACGAAGGAAGCGCTCTCTCCTTCGAGGATGTCCCGAATGCGTTGCATGTGCAGGATATCGCATCCCACGCCGACTACCATCCGTTGCGTCTCTCCTTTTCTTCCATCATGCCGGCTCGTCTCCGTGTTCCCGCGTCCATTGCGCCAGGTGCTCCAACACGCGACGATTGCACTGCTCCGTCTTTTCCCGGTCCCATTCGTAGAACCCTTTGCCGGTCTTGAAGCCGAGCTCTCCGTTTTCCACTTTCTGGCAAAGGGTAGGCGCGGGCTTCGACGATCTGTCGAGGCTCTTCAGGATATATTCGTGGATTTGCAGCGTCAGGTCCAGGCCCACCATATCTGCGGTTTCCAGGGGCGCCAGCACGGGAAGTCTAATGCCGAAGCCGTTCTTGATCACGTCATCGACCGTTTTCGCGTCTGCTATCCCCCGGTCGACAATCGAGACGGCCTCGCGCCATAGCGCGTGCTGCAGCCGGTTGCCGACGAAGCCGGCCACGTCCTTCTTTACCCTCGCCGGCCGTTTCCCCGCCGCCTTCATGAGGTCGAAAGCATAATCGACCACCTCCGCCGAGGTGTGCTTTCCGCCTGTTACCTCAACCAACGGGATGAGAAAGGCAGGATTCCAGAAGTGCGTCCCTACCACCCGTTCTTTCTTGCGGACTTTCGCGGCAATCTCGGTGATGCTGAGGGCAGACGTGTTGGTCGCGAGAACGGTGTGCGCCGGGCAGAGCCTCTCCAGCTCGACAAAGAGCTTCTGTTTCAGGTCGAGCTGTTCCGGTACGGCCTCGATTACGAAGCGGGCGCCCGTCGCCGCTTCCCTCAAATGCGGTGTTGCCCGGATGTTCTTCATGACCGACTCGATCTCGTCCATGGCGCCAATGCCGTTATCGGCGAGGAAGGCCAGGTTGGCCCGTATGCTGTTGAGGGCCTTCTTCAAGATCCCTTCGTCGACGTCGGTAAGACTCACCTCGTGGCCCTTGCAGGCAAAGACCTGCGCAATAGCGTGGCCCATCAGGCCGGCGCCGACGACCGCTATATGTTCCGATCGAGCCAACTGCCTCCCCAATCGCGAATCGCTGATCTCGAACCGCGGAACTGAAGAATCCGTTTTTGCTCTTTCGTTTCGCGATTCGCGTTCCGAGTTCCGTGTTGCTTTTTCGTTTATTCAAATGTCATGCCGCATTCCAGCCGCAGGAAAACGGATTCGAAATGGGCGATTTTGCCCACGGAGGGCGCCCCGGGGCGGCAAAGAGTATGCTTCGGTCCCCACCTGCAAGCCACAACATGTTGCGGGGACCCGCGACATTCGGCGACCCAGCCCGCAACCGGCGTCGAGAGACCCACGGTTAGGTCTTTCGAGGACGTTTGATGCACAGTTTCCGGGCGCGAAACCTGAGTGTGCTTGGCCTGAGACCCAGGCTGCGGGCAGCGCCCCCCGGTCCTTCGATAACCCACCCGGTCTCTCCGAGCGCCTTGAGAATGTGTTCCCGCTCGAAATCTTCGAGGGTTTTCGAGGAGTCTGCCGGCGCGCCCGAGGGGGATGGCAATTCAATCTGAAAATTCCCTTCCGGGCTCGTGATGACCGCCCGCTCGATCAGGTTCTCCAGCTCCCTGATATTGCCCGGCCACGAGTATTCCTGAAGAGCCTTTATGGTTTTCACCGGGATCATGGTGAACTCTTTTCCCATCCATGAGCCATACTTTTTCACGAAGGAGCTGACGAACAGGGGGATGTCGTCCAGCCGTTCCCGAAGCGACGGAATAGAAATGGGGAAGATGCTCAGACGGTACCACAGGTCCCTGCGGAACCGCCCTTCTTCGACTTCCCGTTCGAGATCCCGGTTGGTTGCCGCAATCACCCGCACGTCGGTCCTAATGGTGGCAGTGCCCCCTACCCGCTCGAATTCCCCGTCCTGGAGCACCCGCAAGAGTTTTGGCTGCAGTTCCCGCGGAAGCTCGCCGATCTCATCAAGGAAAAGCGTTGTGCCGTGGGCCGCCTCAAACCGTCCGACCCGCCTGACGGTAGCGCCGGTGAAAGCGCCTTTCTCATGCCCGAAAAGCTCGCTCTCGATGAGGTTTGGGTTTAGGGCCGCGCAATTTACCTGCATGAAGGGACGGCTTTTGCGCCCGCTTGCCTCGTGAATTGCCCGGGCTATGAGGCCTTTTCCCGTACCCGTCTCGCCAAGCAGCAAGACCGATGCATTGGTGGGCGCCACCTGTTTCACCTTGACAAGGATCCTCTTGAGGGCGTCGCTCTTCCCCACGATATCGCCAAAATCGTGCTCGAGGTTGATCTCTTCCCTGAGATAGCTATAGTCGGCCTCGATCCGCTCCTTCAGTTCCCTTATCTCCGAGAGGGCGATCTGTATCTCTTCTTCGTTTCTCTTCCTCATGAGGGCGTTGGCGAAGATTTCCCCGAAGAGGCGCAAGCGGGGTATCAGCTCCTCCGGCCACACCCGATGGGCGTGAACGGTCGTAATCACCAGCGCCGCAATGGTCGAGCCGCCTACGGAGATCGGTATGGCGATTCCCGACCGGACCCCGAATTTTCCGTAAAGCTGCTTGACGCCGTCGGCTTCCGGAGGAAGTTCTTCGAGACGCGTCCACTGGACGTGTTGGCCGGCATACCATTTCTGGAAAAAGAACTGAAGGCCCTCAAACATATTGGGAATCCTTGACCAAACAGTATCCAGCTCGCGTATGACATCGGCATCTTCATCAGGCGCCCAGACAAAAGGTCTTTCCAATCCGGAAAAACGCCTGTTCTTGTCTGCCCGGTAAAGGATGCAGCGATCGACCCCGAGCAATCGCCCTATCCGTCCGAAGTCCTCTCTGAGCCGTTCTTCAAAGGCGTCGCGCGGGAGGTTGATGTAGGTCGCGGAAACTTCGGACAACATCCGCTCGAACTGAAGCATTTCGTCAATCCTGCCGACGGCCTTTTTCCGCTCCATGGCCCCGGCGAGCGTTTTGCCCAGGCATCGGAAGCTCTCTATCAGCTCGGGCGTCCACGAGCGTTCCGCCCTTATGGAGAAGACCGACAGAATCGCCGAGTCGGGTTTCTCTCTTCCACAGGGTATGATGAGCGCGGACTTCACTCCCAACTCGGCGAGATATCGCTTCTCGGACCTTGCGGCTGCAGGCAGGTCGTGGGGCAGGCGGGAGAGCCGGAGAGTAACGCCGGCCGAGGCCCGGCGCGCGATCCATGGGGCCTCCGGCAGCACACTCCCCGAAAGCACTCTACGTGCTCCCGGCACCCGGAAACCGCACGCTTCCCGCTGCTCTCCGTCCCTCGAAACCTCCGTAAGGACGATGCAGTCCAGGCCGCAGAATTCCGCGGTCTGTCTGAGACTTAAGTCGATTTCGCGGTCAATTTGAGGGGGAGGAACACTGATGAGCCGGGTCGAAAGGTCGAAGAGCATCTCCCTGAAGGCCCGGAGGGATTCGTCGAGCCATTCTCCCGGCCCGGCGGCTGCGCTGCATCTTTCGTCGTTTTCATGCAGTGCCCGGTTGACGCGCCCTTGCGGCCGCTCCGCTTTTTTCATGCCCACGCCTCGCCCTTCCCCACTCTTCTTTTGATGACCCTCTCCCCATTGCCTTCCGCAAATGCCGGGGCTTCAACTCTCACCCATATTCTACCTCTATGCGCAGTCGTGTGCGAGAAAAACTTGCTCGCGCGACCCTCGACATATATGCGTCCGCGAGGAATGTCCGTCGCCGGACTTTTCTGTCCCTAGAGCAGCAACGAGGACGCGCGACGGCGCCGCTAAGGGACTGAAATTGTTTGTCTGTTTTGCTCGTTGCAGAACGTGTTGGAAGAAGTAGGAATCAGTTGTCAATAAGCCGCGGAAGTAAGAATTGAAGTAAGAATTGATGGTCGGCGACTCATCGCACTGGTAGATCAGAGCAGAAATTTATGTACTGGATACAAGAAGTGTGTTAAATTTCGTCTCACAATGGTATAATAATAAAAACAGGTGAGGAGAGTGCTATGCCAAGAAATGACAAAGTGAGTGAAGAGAAGCTTCAGGCAATGATTGAGAATTGGAGAACAAAGGACGCGGGTGAACTGGCCCGGATGCTCGGAGTCGGAGAAAGCACGGTCAACTATTGGGCCGGAAAACTGAGGAAGTCGATGAAGGCCCAGGGTATGACGGACGCGCAGATAAGGGACGTGCTTCCCACAAAAAGGAGAGCCCAGGCCAACGTCTATGACAATATTGTCAGGAAGATGCTCTCCGTCGAACCGGCGCCGAAACGGAGAGGCAGAAAACCCCGTGAAGCGTAAGGACCTTCCGGAATAGTTCTTGCGTGCCCCGATCTGTTGTACCAAGGCCCCGCGCCTTTTTTTGTTCGAGCCTGAGAAATAGCTTCGTCTTTGACCGATTTTAAACGCGGTTTGCATCACGGAAAGCCTCCCCCCGGCTACTCATTCCTCTTCTCCTTTCCGTTACCATGAGCTGTCCTGACTTGTAGCGCCGGTCTCAACAGGCGCGACCGCGAAGTCAGAACGGAATGGGAGAATGGAGGTTGCCGGGGAGCGCTCTACTCGACAATTCGACAGCCAGGACTCGACATGATCGTCGAAAACCGATGCGGCCGCCGACCGACGGTTCGCCACAACGCCAGTCATTGCCGCCTTTCATGGAGGGCGAGCAGTGCGGCATTCAAGATGCATGACAAGGCGCTCAGCGGCGTCAAGCACGTGCATTGGTGAAGGCGTAGCGTTTGAGTGAACAGGGGGTTTTATGAGCAAAGCGGTCGTAGCGTTGGCAGTTGCCTTAACGTTGGCGGTTTCAGTCGTCGGCTGTGTCGCGGTGGTTCGCACCGGGCCTCCACCCGCGAGGGTAGAGGTGCGGCCCGTTGCGCCTTATTCGGAAGCTGTCTGGATTGACGGCCATTGGGATTACCGGCGCGGAAATTGGGTCTGGATCAATGGCTACTGGGGAAGAAGGCCTTTCGCCGGCGCCGCCTGGGTTCCGGGACACTGGAGAGAAACGCCGGGCGGGTGGAAGTGGACGCCGGGACACTGGAGATAGAAGAAGGGCCGGGTATCTCCTCGCGGGGGCGTGCCCGGTCTTACCCTTCTTCGATCAATACTACTCGCACCGGGCTGCCATTGCCGTTCTTTATTCTGAGCGGCAATGCAGCCATCTCGTAAAAGCCGGGACGGATACCCCGAAGATCGAGTCCTTCAATAATGGGAATGCCGTTCCCCAAAAAAAGATTGTGCGCCTCCGGGGCCGCGGAGTCTTCCCTATCGACTGAAAAGTAGTCAAATCCGAAGGCCTTGATGCGACGATCGACAAGATAGCGGGCCGCATTCGGGGTAACATACGTGAAGGAAGCATCGAAAAACGGGCGGGCCATGCGGTCTGAGTTGTCTGTTTTTAGAAGAAGGATCAGGTCCGGCCGCACCGACGCTTTCCGCAAATCCTCCTCGTTTATTGCATCGCGTCCAAGGATCTCCATGACCTGAGCGGCGCCAAGGAGCCGGGAGAAATCAATTTTGTCCACGGAAAGGCCATCGTCGATGAGGTGTTTGGGAGGGTCGATGTGCGTTCCCGTGTGCGTCGTCAGCGTCAGGCTCGTAAGATTGTAGGCATCGCCGAGCCCTACGCTTTTCAACTCCCGAAATTCAGGCTTCGGATCTCCGGGATAGACGACGACATTCGGCGTCAGCTCGAGCGTCACATCGTGATAGATCTTGCCCATTCCGCTTTTCCTCGATGCCCTCTTTCGCTCTTTGCGGCCCACAACGCCTTCACTTCCCGGTGAAAACGGGCTTTCTCTTCTCAAGAAAGGAGCGCGCTGCTTCCTTGTGGTCCTCGGTTTCCGAAAGAAGGGACAACTGGGACGAAATGTAGTCAAGGTGCGTCCGCAGCGAAACGGCCGACGACTGATAGACGGCCCGCTTCATCATACGCACGGCTTGCGGCGGCATGGCCGCAATCTTCCGCGCCAGCTTCATTGCTTCGTCCATGAGCGATTCATGGGGCACGACCCGATTTACCAGTCCTATGCGCAACGCCTCCGGAGGCTCGATGACCTCGCCCGTCAGAAGAAGCTCCAGCGCTTTCGCCACGCCAACCAATCTGGGCAGGAAGAAAGCTCCGCCATCTCCCGGCGCCAGTCCCATGAGGATATAGGACTCCGCGAGCCTTGCCCGGTCGGAACAGATCCTCATGTCGCACATCAGGGCCATGTCGAGGCCCGCGCCCATAGCCGCGCCGTTCACGGCGGCGATCACCGGCTTGTCGAGGTCCTCCATGGATAGTAGGATCCGATGCACACCCTCCCAAAGAAAGTTCTTCATGTCCCACGACTTCAGTTTTCCTTCGGCCATGGCCCGCACGTCGCCACCCGCGGAGAAGGCATCGCCCTTTCCCGTGAGGATGACCGCCCTCACACTGCCGTCCGTGCGGACCTTCTCGAGCGCATCCTGCCAAAGTTCTATCATCTCGCTGCTGAACGCGTTCTTCGCTTCGGGCCGGTTGAGCGTGAAGGTCGCCACACTGCCTTCTGTCCGGTACAGAAGATCCGCCTTTTCCATGTGAACTCCTTTTCTGGCCGTTTTCGCTTCATGTCAATAAAACAGCAGGAGCCGGTGCGATGTCAAGGGGAAGATCGAGATCATTTTTGAAAAGCCACCCTCGTCATTTGTAACCGGCGGCCGTAAGCTGCAATAATCGGGCTATTCGTTCCCCCTTTACCCCGGGTTGACACGCCCCAATCCGAACTTGCTTTTGGAATAAGCGGTAGAAACGAGCAGTTGTGCCAGATACGGCGAGGTTTGCGATGGCGCAAAAGAAGAAAGGCATTACTGGCCGTGCTCTGCGTACCGAAAAACAATGAAGCATTGAGCGGGCGCCCGCCGTAAAGCCGCCACGAGGCTCGGCCAGACTGTAAAGATTACTATCACCCACCGAGAATTCTTACAGATTTCATTTTAGGCCCTCGAAAGCCCGGCAGTCCGGGCTTTCCATCTGTAAAGGGGCGCTTACTCCCCTTTACGTCTGTTCGGTTGTTTTACACCCATCCGAATTCACCGCGTTGCACACATCAATGATATCCGTATGTTACGGTCAGGCACGCCCCCTGCTACAAGTATGTCCGGTTTGCCAGTCGCGA
The DNA here is from genome assembly GCA_963816715.1 of uncultured delta proteobacterium. Lineage (GTDB taxonomy): Bacteria > Desulfobacterota > Syntrophorhabdia > Syntrophorhabdales > WCHB1-27 > BOG-1155. Next base: position 250,231 of record CAWFMJ010000025.1, on the reverse strand, counting down.
ACAGGGAGGAGGTGACGGGGCTAAGGGTTGCAGCAAATAGCGGGTAATCTGCCAAATTTGATCTTTTAATCAAAAGGAGGACTTCATGAAACGGCACATTGTGCGGTTTATCCTCGCCGTAAGCCTCATCGCGGCGCCGTTCCTGTCGGCGGGCGCAGGCGTGAGCGTGATGAGCGACGAGGATCTGGGTGCGGTGAGCGCCAGAGGCTTCGAAAACGTGGCGCCGCCCGGGATCAGCGGCGACCAGACTAATTTCAACTCGGTGGTGTTCTCCGCGGGCGCCCAGAACTCGGCCTCCGGGGTCTCGATCCTCAATGCCGCCGCCTCATCCGTCAACATCGGCCAGAATATCGCGAGCGTCCGTGCGGGTGAGGCCAACGCCAAGCAGAAGAACGAGCAGACTGCAAGTACGAATACCGTGGGAGGGATAGTCGCCGCTGTCAATCCTTCCGTGGCCAACGCCGATTCCGTTTGGGGCTATGGCTCACAGACAGGCGCCCAGGCCATCAGCCTTGCCAACCTTGCAGCCTCCTCTGCCAACATTGGCCAGAATCTCCTCACCATCAGCGCATCAATGGCGCGTTTCTCCCAGGTGAACAGGCAGGAGGCCCACGCCGACGGCTCCCTCGACCAGGGGGTCGCAAGCCTCTACGCGAACGGACAGGCGAACAACGCAGGGTCAGTCCTGCTCGATGGCGCCCAGAACTCGGCTGAAGCGGCCTCGATCCTGAACGCGGCAGCCTCCGGCGCCAACATCGGTCAGAACATCGCCAAGGTGGACGGCAACGCCCTGTTTGCGCAAGTGAACTTCCAGAAGGCCAAGGCTGACGCAGATGCCGGACAGCTTGTCCTAACGGGCCTGGCGGTTAACCAGACGAACAACAACGGTTCGGTGGACCTTATCGATTCGCAGAATAACGCGAAAGCCCTCTCTATTGCCAGCGTGGCGGACTCGGCCGCCAACATCGGCCAGAACATCGCCAAGGTGGACGGCAACGGGGCCCTGTTTGCGCAAGTGAACCTCCAGAAGGCCAAAGCTGACGTCGATGCCGGACAGGCCGTTTTGGCGGTCGCGGCGCTTAACCAGACCAACAACAACGGTTCGGTGGAACTTTTGGGCGGCGGCTCGCAGAACGGGCTCTCGGCGCTCTCCGTCCTCAATGCAGCCGCCTCCGGGGCAAATGTGGGCCAGAACATCGCCAAAGTGGACGCCGATGGCGCGCTGTTTGCCCAGGCGAACCTCCAGAAGGCCAAAGCTGACGTCGATGCCGGACAGGCCGTTTTGATGTATGTTGCCGCGAATCAGACGAACAACAACGGTTCGGTGGGCCTTATCGATTCGCAGAATAACGCGAAAGCCCTCTCCATTGCCAGCATGGCGGACTCTGCGGCCAACGTGGGTCAGAACATCGCCAAGGTGGACGGGTACGGGGCTCTCTTTGCCCAGGCGAACCTCCAGAAGGCCAAAGCTGACGTCGATGCCGGACAGGCCGTTTTGATGTATGTTGCCGCGAATCAGACGAACAACAACGGTTCGGTGGACGTCGCGGGTTCGCAGGACGGGCTCTCGGCGCTCTCCGTCCTCAATGCAGCCGCTTCTGCCGGCAACGTGGGTCAGAACATCGCCAAGGTGGACGCCTATGGCGCGCTCTTTGCCCAGGCGAACCTCCAGGATGCCAAGGCCGACGCGGATGCCGGACAGGCCGTATTAACCTACGTTGCGGTGAATGAGACCAACAACAACGGTTCGGTGGGCCTTATCGATTCGCAGAATAACGCGAAAGCCCTCTCCATTGCCAGCATGGCGGACTCTGCGGCCAACGTGGGTCAGAACATCGCCAAGGTGGACGGGTACGGGGCTCTCTTTGCCCAGGCGAACCTCCAGAAGGCCAAAGCTGACGTCGATGCCGGACAGGCCGTATTAACCTACGTTGCGGTGAATGAGACCAACAACAACGGTTCGGTGGGCCTTATCGATTCGCAGAATAACGCGAAAGCCCTCTCCATTGCCAGCATGGCGGACTCTGCGGCCAACGTGGGTCAGAACATCGCCAAGGTGGACGGGTACGGGGCTCTCTTTGCCCAGGCGAACCTCCAGAAGGCCAAAGCTGACGTCGATGCCGGACAGGCCGTTTTGATGTATGTTGCCGCGAATCAGACGAACAACAACGGTTCGGTGGACGTCGCGGGTTCGCAGGACGGGCTCTCGGCGCTCTCCGTCCTCAATGCAGCCGCTTCTGCCGGCAACGTGGGTCAGAACATCGCCAAGGTGGACGCCTATGGCGCGCTCTTTGCGCAGGCGAACCTCCAGGATGCCAAGGCCGACGCGGATGCCGGACAGGCCATTTTGGCGGCTGTGGCGTTTAATCAGACGAACAACAACGGTTCGGTAAACCTTATCGATTCGCAGAATAACGCGAAAGCCCTCTCTCTCGCCAGCATCGCGGACTCGGCTGCCAACGTGGGTCAGAACATCGCGAAGGTGGACGCCGACGGCGCTCTCTTTGCCCAGGCGAACGTCCAGAAGGCCACAGTCGACGCGGATGCCGGACAGCTTGTCCTAACGGGCCTTGCGGCGAACCAGACGAACAACAACAGTTCGGTGGACGTCGCGGGTTCGCAGGACGGGCTCTCGGCGCTCTCCGTCCTCAATGCAGCCGCTTCTGCCGGCAACGTGGGTCAGAACATCGCCAAGGTGGACGCCTATGGCGCGCTCTTTGCCCAGGCGAACGTCCAGAAGGCCAAAGCTGACGCTGATGCCGAACAGTTTGTCGGCGCCCTCGGCGTGAACTACCAGACGAACAACAACGGTTCGGTAGAGCTCATCGATTCGCAGAACAAAGCGAAAGCCCTCTCTCTCGCCAGCATCGCGGACTCGGCCGCCAACATAGGCCAGAATGTCGCGAAGGTTGACGCCCAGGGCGCGCTGTTTGCCCAGGCGAATATCCAGGATGCCAAAGTCGACGCGGAAGCCACGCAGACTGCCTTGACGGGCCCGGTTGCGAACCAGACGAACAACAATGGCTCGATAGAGCTCATCGGCTCGCAGAACGGGCTCTCGGCGCTGTCCGTCCTCAATGCGGCCATGTCGGCGGTCAACATGGGGCAGAATATCGCCTACATAACGGGGAAGGACGTTACGGTCAGCGAGGTTAACTATCAGACGGCCAAGGCTGATGCGGACGCGACGCAGGCCATCGCCTTCAAAGGCGGACCGGGGTCCCAGAGCAACAACGAATCAATAATCCTGAATGGCTCTCAGATGAATACGTCCGCCCTGGCGATAGCGAACGTGGCAGGCGCGGCCGTGAACATCGGCCAGAATATCGCCTACATAACGGGAGCCAAGGGCATGACGATCTATCAGACGAGCTTCCAGAAGGCTTGGTAAGAGACCCTACGGAGCAGATCGAGGGGGCGGCATCTGCCCCCTCGATCCTTATCTGCCCCGATTGACAAACGCCTGAAGAAGAATCTCTTGGTCCTCTCCTATCCCGGTTCTCCCTCGAGCCGCCGAATCGTCTCCCCGACGATCCTGTCCGCACAAAGTCGGCTTCAACAGGACGAAATTGCGGCTTTCCCGGCTGCCGCTGGTTGATAATAAAGCGAATGATGCTTAGTTTCTCGCTGGGGGATTCCGTGAAACGTTCTCGTCGACCGGAGCTACCGCCTTCCAGCATATTGGAGACGTCCCCGACTACGTTCGGCGGATCGTCAGGAAAAGTCGCGGCGCCGTCGAAGGATGACGGTTAGACGAAAGCGTTACAGGAGGACCTACCGTGCCCCTCACGCTCGAAGAAGTCCAGACGGATAAAGACTATAGGGAATTCATTTACCTTCCAGAGAAAATCCACAAAGGCCACGCCGGCTGGCTTCCCCCTCTGTATAGCGACGAAAAGAAATACTTCAATCCGAAAGTAAATCCGTCCTTCAGGCCATGCGATTTCCGAATGCTTCTTGCCTATGATGGCGGCGTGTGCGTCGGCAGGATCATGGGCATTATCAATCGCCAACACAACGAAATGATGAATCTGACAAATGCGCGTTTCGCCTTCCTCGAATGCTACGACGATCAGCAAACCGCTCACGCTCTTCTGAGCGATATCGAAGAGTGGGGAAGACGGAAGGGGATGAATAAGATTATCGGGCCTTTCGGCTTTTCCGAGAGGGACGTGCAGGGCCTTCTTATCGAGGGCTTTGAGCACGAGCCGGTCATCGACAGCGCCTGTAATTTCGAGTATATGCCGGAGCTTGTCTCCAAAGAAGGGTATGTCAAGGACATAGATTGCGTCATCTATCGTCATTCATTGGACGTGCCGCTTCCCCCGATCTTCGATCGCCTTTATGAACGGGTAGTTTCCAAAACAGCTTATCGATTTTTGGAATTTACTTCCCGGAAACAATTGAAACAGTATATTGTCCCGGCTCTACGCGCATTGAATGAGTCGTTTACCCGAATCTACGGTTTTGTCCCCATGGACGAGGTCGAGATGATGTACCTCGCCAAGCGCTATCTTCCACTGCTCGATCCCCGATTTGTCAAGATCGTCGCCAAGGACGACTCGGTGGTCGGTTTTCTGGTAAGCATGCCCAATCTCTACAAAGGCCTTCAAAAATCTCGCGGCAGACTCTTGCCCTTCGGAATCTTCCATATTCTTTACGCGTTGCGCCATGCGGAAAGGGCCAACACCATGATCGGCGCCGTGCATCCAAATCATCAGAAACACGGCTTGGATGTTTTTCTCGGACTGTCAACATTCAGAACCGCCGCAAAAGCCGGGATGAAGAGCGTCGACACGCATATCGTCATGGAAAAGAATAACGATATGGCGGCGGAATTCCAGCGCTACGGCGCCTCCCTGATCAAGAGATTCAGGATATATCAGAAACCGTTGCGCTAGAGTCTTCCAAAGGACATCCGTGGATTGGTTCGCAAAGAAAAGGGTTGTTATTACCGGAGGTTCGAGCGGCATTGGAAAAGCCGCGGCCATACTCTGCGCCCGATGGGGCGCCTCGGTGTGCATCGCGGCCCGTACTCCTTCGCGGCTGGAGTCGGCCCTCGGCGAAATCGCTTCATGCGCAAAATCTTCGGACCAGAAAATCATCTCGACGGCCCTGAACGTCGCCGATCGTGCACGGATGCAGGGCGCGGCGCCCTCAATCGTCAGCCGGTTGGGCGGGATCGATATACTGATAAATTCCGCGGGCCTCGCCTGGCCCGGCTATATCTCCGACGTTCCGGATTCAGTCTGGGATTCGATGATGCAAGTGGATTATATGGGCACGGTGAACTCGATAAGGGCGTTCCTTCCTTATTTCATGAAGCAGAAACAGGGCAATATAGCCAATATTTCATCGGTGCTCGGCTACATGGGCGTCTTCGGTTATGCCGCCTACGGCGCGGCGAAATTCGCCGTCGTCGGCCTGTCGGAGTGCCTTCGGCAGGACCTGCTCCCCTATAACATAAGAATTTCCGTGATCTATCCTCCCGACACCGATACGCCCCAGTGGCACGAGGAGAATAGAATCAAACCGCAGGAAACAAAACTGCTTGCGGGAAGGATAAAAGTGCTGCCGGCCGAAAAAGTCGCAGCGGCTTTGCTGAAAGGAATCTCACGCGGTTCGTTCACTATCGTGCCGGGCCCAATGAATAAGCTGACCTATTTCCTCAGCAGACATGCGCCGGATATCGTCTGGAAAATCGTTTCCCGCAAGCTTCGAAGTCACTGGGAGAAAAACCCCGCCTTGACGATGCCATCCTCGCCTATCCGGGCCTCCTGAAAACGAGAACCCCATTGGTGCCGCCGAAGCCGAAGGAGTTTGACATGGCGATGTCGATCCTGCGTCTTCTAGCCGCGTTCGGCACGTAGTCGAGGTCGCACTGCGGGTCGGGGTCCTCGTAGTTTATCGTCGGCGGGCACACCTGGTCCCTGATGGAGAGTACGGTGAATATCGCCTCTACTGCGCCTGCGGCGCCAAGGAGATGGCCTATCATCGACTTCGTCGAGCTTACGGGAACATTGTAGGCTTTCTCGCCGAAGACCCGCTTTATGGCCAGCGTCTCCGACACGTCGTTAAGGTCGGTCGAGGTGCCATGAGCATTGATATAATCGACCGCGCCGGGCGCCAGTGCCGCATCCCGCAGGGCAGCCCGCATGCAACGGATTGGGCCGTCGCCGTCCGGACAAGGGGCGGTGATATGGTACGCGTCGCCGTTGCAGGCGTAGCCTGCCACCTCTGCGTAGATCTTCGCGCCTCTCGCCCGCGCGCGCTCCATCTCCTCCATGATCATGATACCCGCCCCCTCGCCTATGACAAAACCGTCCCTCTGCCTGTCGAACGGGCGGGACGCCTTTTCGGGCGACTCGTTTTTCGTCGAGAGCGCCCTCAGCGCGTTGAACCCGCTCACCGTAAAACAGGTCAGACTCGCCTCAGTGCCTCCGGCCACCATCACATCGGCATCGCCGTATTGGATCATCCTGAAGGCATAGCCTATCGAGTGGGCGCCGGTCGCACACGCGGTGACGATGGTCAGGTTTGGTCCCTTGATCCCATACTGTATCGCTATGTTGCCCGGCGCCTCGTTCGCGATCAGCATGGGGATGAGGAAGGGGGAGATGCGGCTCGGCCCCTTTTCGAGGAGGATGGCGTGATACTTCTCGAGCATGGGAAGGCCGCCGAGGCCTGTGCCGACTATGACCCCCACCCGTTCCGCGTCCTCGCGGGCCATGTCGAGACCCGCGTCGTTCATGGCGATCTTTGCGGCGGCGAGGGCGTACTGTATGAAGAGGTCCATCCGCCGGAGCTCTCTGGCCGGTATATATTCTTCCGGCTTGAAGTCCTTTACTTCTCCGGCGATCTTCGTATCGTTCAGCGATGGGTCGAACCTGGTAATACGGCCGATCCCCGACTCTCCGGCGACAATCCTCTCCCAGACGTTGTCGAGGCCGACTCCGAGCGGCGTGGCGAGACCGAGACCTGTTATCACAACCCTTCTTCTCAAAGTCACCTCTGTCGGTCGTAAGAGACTTATCACCTGTCAAACCTGTCCTGCATTAAATTCATGATTGTCTCTTTGCAAATATTCTCCGCGACGATATCTCCCTCCCGGTTCGCGATGACGCCTGCAAATACGCCAATTTTCCCTTTGTAATTGCGCAACAGCTTCACCTGTATGAGCAATTCGTTTTCCGGCGTGACCGGTTTTCGAAATCTTGAATCGTTCGCTATTAATAGGGGGATCGCACTCGTCCCGTTGAATCTGAGTCTGAACAACAGCTCCGTTACGAGGTCGAGCAGGCTTATCAGCGCAGGGGGCGGGTAATAGAGGGTATTCTGATAGCTTCGTAACGCAGGGTCGGCTTTTCCGATAAATCTCCAGGCCTTCACCTCATCCGGAAAAGCCGTGGTATATGAGTATCGATCAATGTCGACTTTTTCTTCCGGCAAGTCCAAAAGCGTGATTATAGCTTTTCGGTCAGTTTCCATTTTGTATGCACTGCTGAGGTTATCACTCGTGCGAGCACTAGAAATAGTAGCTGATCCACACAAACCCTCCGTTCGGGGGCTTTTGTTTAAGGCCCGTCGGCGGCACATAGAAGCCGCCATACTCCGTTCCGGTCCGGCCGAAAGCAACGTTCCCCCATGCCGTAAGCCTGAAGCTCCGCGTAAAATCCCAGCTCACCCTCGGCTGAACGATCCATGAGGGATCTTCCACGTTGCTGATCACCGTCAAATAAACATTGACCAGCGGGTGGACCTCCACGCGGACGGTCGAGTCCGCGTACCACTTGCCAAGGGTAAAAAGAACATTTTCGCTGATCTTCTGCTGAATATAGGGGTCGTTGACAGCCACGGCGTAGTTGTTCTTTCCGACGCCGCTATAAAAGGCTTCCACGTATCCGTACCAGTTCTTGCCCCACCAGTCCCAGGAGTAATCGATGTTGGCCACCCCTGACACATACTTCTGTTGGCCCAGGTCGTCTGGCGAGATGGTCCAGACTACATCGGCGCGCCAAACAGCGTCTCCGAGGTGGCCGTTCGCGCCCGCGCCGATGATCTTGTCGCCGAAATTCTTCGCCGCCATGATATCAATGTCCGTATTGCCCGCGGTGATGCGACCCTTGGCCGCAGAGGCCGATTGGTCCTCTTCCACCAACCCCGTATCCGGGTTCCTCCTTGGCGCCCACAGGAGCTGAAGGTTCCCGACATCTCCGGCCGCAACCTGGGCGAACGCCATATCCTGGCCGACCTTGTATTCGCGAACCACATCGGCCGGCCCAAAGGGATTGATCAGGTCCATGGGATTGAAGGTCAGGCCGTTGCCCCAGGTGATCGCCTGTCTTCCGAGACTCACGAGGGCCGGATCGTTCTTGAGAGTGAGCACCAATCTATCCACCCGATCGTACGAAGTGAACTCCTTATGCTCGCCCGAGAACCAGGCCATGTTGAGCAACTCGCGTTTATCGTTCACGACGCTGCCCGGGAGTTCGCCCTGGCTCATAAATACGGGGACGGACCCCTGGCCGATAGCCTGTTTGGTGTCGCCGCCGGTGATTCCCGTCACGTTGTGGACGTCGAGATTCGCCCAATCGGTAAAGAAGAAATGGCCCATGAGCCGGGCTTCCGCGAGGCCGTCAAAGAAGGTCTGGTCGCCCTGAGGCTGGATAAAGGTCCCGCTTCCGGGCCATGACGCCGATCCCACTCCCTTTAACTCTCCCGACAGCTTGAAGAACTTTTCTTCTTCTGAGGGATTAGCAGACTTTGGGACGGAGAGCTTTTCATCCCCGGACGGCTCAGCCGGCAAAGCCTGACCCGCGGCGATTGACAACCAGACGACAACGAGCGCCAAGACAACCGTTCGGGAGAAAACTCGCGCTTTGCTGAATAGGCTCTTAAGGCTATTCATTCGCAAATCCTCCCATCCTGGATACGCACCAGGCGGCTAGCGTACTCCATGACCATGCGGTCATGCGTGGAAAAAATGAAGGTGATCTTTCGCCGCAGATTCATTTCTTTCATTATCTCGAGCAACCGGGCGCCGGTTTTGGAATCGAGGTTCGCCGTCGGCTCGTCTGCCAGGATGATGGACGGGTTGCCCACAATAGCCCTGGCCACCGCAATCCGCTGCTGCTGGCCGCCTGAGAGTTCGGCCGGCCGTCGCCCATGCATGCCTTGAAGGCCGACCTCGTCGAGGATAGCCCGGGCCCTCCCGAGACGTTCGGAGGCGGGAACCCCCTGAAGGAGCATGACAAACTCCACATTCTCAATCGCAGAGAGGACCGGAATAAGGTTAAAGGCCTGAAAGACGAAACCGACTTTGCGGAGCCGCAGTTCGGCGAGCAGGGAGGCGCTCATGCCGTTCAGGACGGTTCCGTCGAGGGCCACCCGACCCTCATCGGCGTGGTCGAGTCCTCCGATGATATTGAGCAGAGTGGTCTTGCCCGATCCGGATGGTCCGGCCAGCGCGAGAAACTCCCCCCTTTCGACCGTCAGGCTGACCCCATTGAGGGCTGCGATCTCCTGGGCGCTCTGGTGGTAGATTTTTCTGACGTTTTTACACTCGATGATCGTCACGAACGCCCCTCGTCGCAAGAAACGTCATGCGTGGGCCATCGCTTTCACCGGCGTAAAGCGCGACGCCTTGACGGCCGGGTAGGCGCTGACCAGCAGCCCCAGAACAAAGACGACCACGTTCGCCAGGACGGCGTCCGGCATGAGCACGACCGGATAGATGACGTGGGGAAGACCCAACAGTTTCACACCGATTGCCAGACTGGAAAGATCGATGCCCCTGTAGGAGAGAGCCGCCGCACAGAGCACTGCCAGGCAAGTCCCGAGCCCCATGCCCATGATAAGCAGCAGGAAAGACTCGGTTAAAACCTCTTCGACGATCCATCCGGGCTTCATTCCGAGAGCGCGCAAGAGCCCGAACTCCCGAATGCGTTCCATCACGGCCATGAGGATCGTATTGACAATGCCGAAGCCCATAGCCATGAAGGCAACCAGGTACCACAGGTAGATAATTGCCTGGTACATTTTCAGCAAAGCCGCAGTCAGCGGCAACAGCTCCTGCCACGTATGGACTTCGTAATCGGTGGGGAGGGCCCCGCGCAGAGCGGCAGCGGTCCCCTCCACCCTGTCCCGCGCCGGCAGCACAATGCAGACTTCGGACACGGCCCGGCCCATCTTCAGCATGTTCCCGGCCGCAGGAAGAGTGATAAAAACAAACTGCCGCTCCGTCGCCTCAAGTTCCGCGCGGAAGACGCCCGAGATGCGAAAAGCGCGCGAGGCGATCTCCTTCTGCGCGTCCTGAGACATCAAGATCAGCTTTTGCCCGATCCTGGTTTCCATCCTGTCCATCAGCGCTTTGCCGACGAGAACTCCGAAGCCGTCATCAGGGTGCAGATAACTTCCGGAAGCGACGGAGCGGCCGATGAAGGAAATCTTTTTTTCGGCTTCCGGATCGATGCCCACCAGCGTGACTCCTTCCGAGTGGCGCGCGTTGCTGGCGATGCCATTGACGCGGACCCGGTCGGCGACCAACGTGCCGGGGGGCAGGTGGGCATTCAGGGCGCCGTGCAGCGCGTCCGGATCATTCATGCTCCTTTCCACTGCAGGATCGTCCCGGTACCCCCGTTCATGCACTTGAATATGGCCGGTGAGTGTGGCAATTCCGTCCTGCACCAGTTGATCGCCGATTCCCCTGAGCAGGGCGCCGGAAATGATCATGCTCCAGACGGCAACGGTGACGGCCATGAGGATCACGAACGTCCTCCGCGGATTGCGCCACACGTTTCGCCAGGACAGCGCGAAGAACATCATGCCGCCCCCATCGCCTGCAATACGCGCAGCCGCCGCACTTTTAAGACCGGAACCACGGCGGTAGCGAAGCTGATCGCGAGCACCAGGCCCGAACCGATAGCCACGGAAAGCAATGACAGTATCGGGAACATGCGTCCGGGAATCGCAAAACGCCGGGCCAGTTCGGCCGTGCCCGGAATCGCGATGCCATGAGTTTCAAAGTAGAGCGTTGCCATGCAACCGAGGAGAATGCCGCCCGCGGAACCCACGACCGTTACCATCGCCGATTCGAGGGAGAGGAGCGTCGTGATGCGGGCCGACCGGCTGCCCAAGGCCATCATGACGCCGAATTCCCTCTTCCGCTCGAAGATCGCCATAAAAAATGTGTTCAGGATGCTGAAGGCCACCACGACGATCAACACGACGTAAAAGAGAAAACAGCTTATCGTGTCGAAGGTGATAAACTCCATCAGCCCCGGGGTAAGCTCTTTCCAATCGAGCACCTTCAGGTCCCGATTCGAACCGGCATCGAGTTGCTCCCCGATCATACGCTTGAGATTCGGCACATCCTCGAGCGTTTTCGCGGCTATCACGACCTCATGAACCGCCGTTCCCATTGAGAAGACTTCCTGAAAATACGGCAAAGGCAGATAGAAACTGCTCCGGTCGAACTCGTCCTGACCCGAGGAAATGATCCCTTTGACGCGAACCACCGTGGCCGCCACGGAACCGTCCCAGGCTTGTCCAAGAACAGCCACTTCATCGCCGGGCTTGACCTGAAGGTTTTTCGACAGGATGCTTCCCACGAGGGCCTGCCCGCCATCCGCGGCGGAGAGGAATCGCCCCTGACGAAGGGTCTTGGCGACGCTTGAGACCGTTGCCTCGCGGTCGCCGATGCCGGTCACGATGGCGCCGTAGGTCCGTTCCCGCGAGGAGACCAGCGCGAACGCTCCGGCGCGGAACGCATAGCCGCTCACGCGCGGCAGGCGGTCAAGGATAGCCGCTACCCCGGCGGGATCGCGCACCACCAACCGGATGTCCTTCCGTTCCATATATCCCTTCGCCTGCACTTGCAGATGACCGGTGTGCAGTTTGACCGCCGAATCGATCATGGCCGCGTAGTTCCCGAATTGCAATGACAGCATGAAAACGAGAAGCACCGTTGCAAAGGAAACCGCCCCCATGGTCAACAGAGACCGCCGGGGGTTTCGCCAAATGTTCCTCCAGGCCATCCGGATGGTAAGCAGCGTGCTACCTCCAGGCGCCCGCCAGGGCGCTTTCCCTGAACAGGCGGTCGGGAATGTCTCCGTCAAAACGGATCTCCCTGTAGGTCACGGTCGTGAATTCGGTTCCATCGGCTCCTTTCTGCATTTTCCAGACTTTCGGGAAAAGCTTGCCTCCCATCGGCTGAATCTGTGAGGCGGCCAGGACTTTGACCAGCTTCTTCTCCTCGTCGTAAAACTCCTCGATCAACTGGATGTGGTCCTGCCGGATCTTCAGCCTCTGCATGCCCCAAACGACTGCCGCGCCCGGCTTTGGCACGCATTCGATTACGTAGACCTTCTTCCCTTCGTCGATCTCGGTTCCTACGAGCCGATGCGTGTAGTCCTCAAGGATGCTGTCGGACTTTGCGAGATCGTCATTCGAAAAATCCGATCCCATCCAGGACTGGGACATCATGGAGGGGGGGAGCTTGATGACCCGGTTGACCTTTGGATTATAGGTCCACATTTCCCTGTCTCTTTTTAACGTCCCGTTCCCTTCGTCCTTGGGTGGGGCAACGATCGTAAAGATGCTCTGTTTCTGCCCCTTGGTCCAGGCCTTGATCGACATATCCCGGCTCCACGAGGGGCGGGAGATTTTCATGTCCATGATGCAGACGGACGATTTTCCCCGGTAGTAGCGGACGGCGTCCTCAACAATGGCCCTGGCGTCCTGGGCGGGCAGCGGCGGGGCCGCAAGCATCGCCAGCCACAGAGCCGCGAGGGACAGAAGAGTCATGCGCCCCGCAGCGCGTAGGAGAAGGAGTCTGTTCCTCACGTATCTCTGAAAATTCACGCCGCACCTTATCCTGGTCTGGACGCGGCCGAAGCCGCGCTTCTCTAGATCGCCTCCACCTGCCTGCCCACGGTTCGGAAGGCCTCCAGGACGCGGTCGAGCTGCTCCTCCGTGTGGGTTGCCATATAGCTCGTGCGGAGGAGCTCTCTGCCCGGAGGCACTGCCGGGCTGACGACGGGGTTGACGAAAACGCCCTGCTCGAAGAGGAGTCGGCACATCTGGTAAACTTTGGCGCTGTCCTTCAGAATGATGGGGATGATAGGAGTCGTGCTGTTGCCGATATCGTAACCCATTTCCGAAAAGCCCCGGAGCATCTTACGGGTGTTCTTCCATAGGCGCTCCCGGCGCTCCGGTTCCTCGTCAATAATATCGAGGGCGGTGCTCACGGCAGCGACCAGGGGCGGCGACATAGCGGTGCTGAAGATTATCGAGCGGCCGAAATGCCGGATATACTGAATGACTTCCCCCGGTCCGGCGAGGAAGCCTCCCACCGCGCCCAGCGATTTGCTGAAGGTGCCCATGATCAGCTCCACTTCATCTTCCGCGTCGAAATGTTCGGCCGTGCCCCTCCCCCCTTTGCCCAGAACGCCGACCGCGTGCGCGTCGTCGACCATCACCCGGGCCCCGTGCTCCTTAGCCAGTTTCGTGATCGACGGCAGGTCGGCGATGTCGCCTTCCATGCTGTAGATGCCGTCGACGATGATCAGGCGGCCGCCGCCATTCGCGCCGCGGAGAGCGTCGGCCAGGTCTTCCATGTTGTTGTGGTCGAATTTTCTGACCTTGCCGAAGGAAAGGCGGGAGCCGTCGATGATGCTGGCATGGTCGTATTGGTCGAGGACGGCGTGATCATGTCTGCCGACCAGCGTCGAAATGATCCCCAGGTTCGTCTGATACCCGGCGGTGAAAACCAGGGCCGCTTCCTTGCGGAAGAAACGGGCCAGCTTATTTTCCAGCTCCTCGTGGATTTCAAGGTTGCCGCTTAAAAGGCGGGAGCCCGCGGTGCCCGTGCCATATCGCTCAATGGCGCGGATCGCCGCCTCCTTGATACGGGGGTGACTCGTCAGACCGAGGTAATTGTTGGAACCCGCCATGACGACCCGCCGGCCGCCGACCATGACCTCCGGGTCCTGTCCGGAATCGAGTTTTCGGTAAAAGAAGTAGCACCCGTTCTCACGGAATGAACGAACCTGCTCGGAAATTCCAGCGCATTTGGCGAATACATCCACCGGTAAGCGCGTTTCCGGGGCGCTTTCTACAGCCATTTTGCCTCCTTGTACCACCGGAACGTCAGCCTGGCGCCCTCGTCAAGGGTCACGCGTGGCTCAAACTTCAGCAATCTTCTGGATTTGGCGATATCGCAAACCCAGCTCGGACCAACTATTTCCTTCGCCCTGCCGCGGTCGAGAAGCGAGGGCTTGCGCCGGATTGCGGCAACGACGCCGCCGGCGACAGCGTAGACCAAAATAAGGGACTTGGGGAGCAGAAAGCCCCGTGCCCTTCGTCCCGCAGCCAAAGCGGCAGCATTGCCGATTTCCTTCCAGCCGTAATCCTGCCCGTCGGAAAGAAAGAAAATGCCTCCCCGGGCCTCTTCCTTTTCGGCGCCGAGCAGCAGGCCGCGAACGAGGTCCTCCACGTAAAGGAGACTGAACCGCTGGCCGCTCCCGGCGAGACGGAGGTAAATGCCCGATGACGCAAGCTTGAAAAGGGGGAGGAGATTTCGGTCTCTCGGCCCGTACACGAGAGGCGGGCGGATAATGACAATGGGAATGCTCGCGGACTGGGCCAGGGCAAGCTCCTCGGCTCGCCGCTTGCTTTGCCCATAAGGCGAGATCGGTGCACACAAGTCCGTCTCGGTCTTGCCAACCCGGACGCTCGGACCGGCTGCGGCCTGGCTGGAAACGTAGACGAACGCTTTGATCCCGGGATTGAATTCCACGGCGGCGCGCAGAACATTCTCCGTTCCAACGGCGTTGACCCTAAAATAGGCGTGGGCATTGAGAGCCTTCGTCGTTCCTGCCAGATGAAATATAACATCCACTCCCCGCACGGCCTCCCGAAGCGAAGTTGGGTAACCACAATCCCCGACACAACGCTCGACAGGGAGCGCCCCCAGCCGGGAGGCGTTCCCGTTTCCGCGCACGAGACAGCGGACGGACCAGTTCCTGCCCACGAGAGCGTCTACCAGGTGACTGCCGATAAATCCAGTAGCTCCGGTCACAAGGGCCTTCAAAAATGCACCCGTCAATGAGAGCGATCGTCCTGTCGCAGTCTGATGGCAAAAAGACGCAATGCCCTGTTCCGGCATACACGACTGCCTGACACGCCTGGCCGGCTGCGCCGGCCCACGTTTGGCCCTGACCCTCAGAGTTGTTCTCTCCACCTGTCAGGATCCCTTTGTCTTATTTCTTCTACGGTAAAACCTTCCCCGGCTGTGCCCAACCGGCGGGCCTAGTTCAATTCGTGAAAGCCTTGTTCCACGGGCAAAAGGTCCCACGAACACGCCCTACCTTAACATAGATACAAATGGCCGCTTGTCAAGAAGCGATACGAGAAAAAACGGGGAGGATGGGACTGATGCAGTCGTCCCCTAAGCTTTCAGGCTCACTTGATAACGGCAAGAAGATTCCGATGGAGATCGTCCGTGCAGTCAACCCCCAGGCTTGAAACCAGCCTCACAGAGTTGGATACGGCAAGGAATATGCCGGAAGCCTCGGCTATCGCCGGGAGGTCTTTTCCTTTCTCCGGGTCAGCATTGAGCTCTTCCCACAAACCTTCCACGAGATGGGATCTCGTGAAAAGATTGGTCAGTTCCCAAGCCTTGCTGTCTTCAAGCAGGCCTCTTACGAGCTTCGGAAGACAATCCCCGTACAAAGATAGTTCTGCACAACGCCGATAGGGAACCACATTTGCAGTCAGCGCCTCGTAGGTCGCAGCGAGACAAACGGAAACCGCCTGAAAGTAGTCGGCCATTTGATCTCTCTTCTTCTTCTGCGCCTTTGCAAGAGTATCTCTCAGGTCGAACAGGGCCTTGGCAACATCAATGATGTCCTGAATGATCATCGTCGCGGCCATGTTTCCTCCTTTTTCCAAGGAGCTCCAATCATTAATATAATACCGACGCCTTGCCCTTTTGAAGGCGCGCCGCTCAACAGGCCTCTCGTTCTCGACGCCCTCAAAGGCCAATGTGCGGCGTTTCCTGCTGTCAGGAATATTTGCAGCGCAATCATCAGTTTTTACACCCCCCTGGAGCGCCCGGGGCTTTCGATGCCACGAACACACAGGCCGGAAGCCAAACAGGCGGCAGCGCCGATGCGGTACATTTCTTGCTAAAGCTCATGAGTCTCCTGACATCACATTCTATGAATTGGGTCTCCATAAGCGGGAACTCTTGAGAAACGGGCGCCGAATTCTCTCGCAGATCCGGAATGGGCGGTGTAATTTCGCTGCTTCCCCGCCATCAGCACACTTTGAGGGGTCCCTATGAGAACCGTCAAATTCTTTTTCCTGGCAATCGCCATGTTATCCGTTGCAGCGCTTCAGGGATGCGGAGGAGGCGGAGGTGACAGCGGGGGCGGAGGGGGCAGCCCCAACGACCCGATGACGGGCGCTGTTGCTATCCAGCAGATCAACGGGACATACTATAGGGTCGATATAGACATGTCGGCCGGAAGCCACTACGCGATCGGCAGACAATACGCTCTGCAAATACAGAACAGCGTTCCCAATTTCGGATCGCTCATCGACTCCGCTTTGAGCGCCACCCTCTTCGGAGTTTACGGGAAGCCCGCCAGCATTGCCTTTAACGAGCTTACCAGAAGGGCGCAAGCCATCTACGCCAATATGCCCGCGGACTATCAACAGGAAATCCAGGGAATGCAGTCGGTCTTTTCCGGAACAGACGATACGGTGGGCAACGGACAGCTCTCACAGAACAAGCTTCTCGTTTACGAGCTTGCTCCCGATGTGGCGCGCCTGGACAGTTGTTCCGCCTCCGCTGCCTTCGGCAGTGGAACGGCAACCGGCAAGACGATAGTCGGCCGCAATTTCGAGTGGTACGACAATTCCGTCCCTTACCTGGCCGCTTTAGAGGCGGCCGCAGTGCTGCATAACGGCAGCAAGTCGATCGCCATGTTCGGCTTCCTCGGCCAGCTCTATCCCCTCAGCGGCTTCAATACGAGCAAGATCTTTGCGGCGACCATCGACAGCGATGTACTTGTGCCGTACAGGTTGCTCGGGGGGGAAGGATCGTATGTAATGGACCTTCGATACGCCTTGGAAAACGAAACGACCCTTCAGGGTGTTGCCAATTACCTGGCAGCCAGGAAGTACGCGTATGGTTTCGACATTTTTCTGGCCGATCAAAACACCGCGGCGGTTTTTGAAGATGACGCGACTGTCCCTTTCAACGGATTGCGAACCGCCACGTCCACATTGAAGACAGGCACGGTCATACCGATTTCCCCGTGGAGCTTCTCCGATGCCATAACCTGTGTAAACTGGTTCACCCTTCCCGGAACCTCCGACAACACTTATCTTTGGCTTGGAAATCCAGCCCGATGGAACAGTTTTATCACCCTGTTCACCAATGCCTTCGCGAATGGCGGAATGGTCGATATCAACGCGATGAAGGGGATAATGGGCTATACGGGACCGAACGGAGACGGCAGGGGAGAAGACGGCGCGATTTGGAGGTACGATGACATCGATTCGACTATGCACTCCATCGTTATGGACATGGCGACTCTCGAGACGTGGGTCTCTTTCCGACCGCAAGGTCAAGCGCTTAAAAGTCCAAATTACGTACAGATTTTCAGCGGCGATCCTTTCTGATCCTGGCCTGGGGCTGTCTTTGCGGAAGCTTTGAGAGCGCGCCTGCCGGTATTCGAAACCGGAACCTACGGCTTAGAAGGCCGTTGAATACCCCTTTTCACACTTTTCACTGAAAATCACTTGACATCATATTTCCTTGTGCTGTAAGCTTTTTTCATGGGTAGCAAAAAGCCGTTGACTAACTCAAGATCACCTAAAATCATTCTTAAGGGTAGCAATAGGGTAGCACGGCAAGCTGAGACGGCCAACATGCAAGGGG
Organism: uncultured delta proteobacterium; assembly: GCA_963816715.1. Lineage (GTDB taxonomy): Bacteria > Desulfobacterota > Syntrophorhabdia > Syntrophorhabdales > WCHB1-27 > BOG-1155. The sequence continues at coordinate 232,281 of CAWFMJ010000025.1, read as the reverse complement.
ACCTATGAAGAGGATACGGACAAAGTTCAAAGGCGTCTATCAACGCGAGGCGGAGAAGCAGAACCACAAGGGCAAGCCGGATATCTGCTTTGACATCAGCTATAAGATAGACGGAAAAAAGATATGGGAGAAAGCCGGGTGGCTGTCTGAAGGCTATTCGCCCAAGCTGGCCGAGCAGGTAAGAGCCGAGCGGATACGGTCTATTAGGCATGGTGAGGAACTGCCCCAAGAGAAGAAAAAAACTCCTACCTTCAAGGAAGCCGCCGCGAAGTACATAGAATGGGCCAAAAAGGAGCATAAGAGCGGCAAAGACGAGGAAAGCCGCTATACTTACCATCTCCGGCCGGAGTTTGACGACAAGCGCTTAGACGAAATAAGCCCTTTCGATATCGAGAAATTCAAGATCAAGGCTACTAAGAGCGGAAGGATTGCCCGGAAGGATGACAAGGGCCGGAAGGCAGAGAAACAACCGGGCTTAAGCCCACAAACCATTAAGCACTGCATTGCCTTGATGAGGCAGATATACAACAAGGCTATCGATTGGGAGATTTACGACGGTCCTAACCCTGTACGGAAAGTGGAAATGCCCAAGGTCAAAAATGGCCGCGTACGGTTCTTGTCCCATGATGAAGCCGACAAGCTGTTGGCAGAGCTTAGAGGTAGGTCGGAAACTACCTATGATATGGCTGTCATCTCCTTGCACTGTGGGCTTAGATCAGGCGAGATTTTGAACCTGAAAGGCAAGGATGTAGATTTCCCTAACGGCAAGATTCACATACTGGAGCCTAAGAACGGAGAATATCGCACTGCCGACATGACGAGGGCTGTAAACGAGATATTCAAAGCGAGAATGCCGGAATCACCGGAAGAGTATGTCTTTAAGGACAGACGCCACAACAAGAAGATTGACCAAGTATCCCAAGCCTTCACGAAGGCTGTTGACGCTATCGGTCTTAACGAAGGCGTTACGAACAGGCTGGAAAAGGTGACATTTCACACGCTACGTCATACCTTCGCCTCTTGGCTTGTGCTTCAAGGCGAAAGCCTCTTAATGATTGCCTCGCTTCTTGGTCATAAGACATTGGCAATGGTACAAAGGTATGCCCACTTGATGCCGGGCAAAAAGAAGGAAGCTGTTCTTAAGCTTGAAAAAGCGTTCAATGAAAGCCAACAGGCCGAAAAAGACGAGGATTTGAATCTTGCCGGGTAGACTCGGATATTTTGATCGGCTACAAGCCGCTACAGGGCGACTTTCACGGTACCCATGACCGAATCATCAGCCATTGGACGTACAAAACGCCTACAGGGGCGTATAGGGATCAGGGATTTTTGTACTCAACAGCCTACCCCCCTTCTCTCTTGAACAGAGCTTTATGTTGCTTTTTGATATGGATAAGGTAATATAAACCAAGAAAACAGCTTCCCATGCCAGAAAGAACCACTCATTGTCGAGAGAAAGGGTTGATTTGCATGTTTTCCTCAGACTATAACCTCAAAAGCCACTGGCAAAAGGCATTTATTGACAACGTGTTTAGGAACAGAACTAACATCAATAATACTTTCTCAAAGATTATATTGAATAATACACAACTACTTGACGCGAAACGCGACAATATTCCAAGCTCCTTATTCAAATTCTATAAACAGACGTCAGACAATATTATTGATATATCACAACAAAGACTGTGGGTACCTCATCCAAGTGATTTCAACGACCCGTTTGACTGTCGCCCTGGATACGATATTAAGGGCTACGAAAAGGACATGGTCCTAAAATACATCAAACACCACGGTTGTGTTGATATCAAGGACAGCGAAAATGGATTCACGTTAGATGAATTTGACCTATTACTAAGCTCACTTACGACACGACGTTATATCTGGCACAACCAATTTGAAGATTATGATACAGTTCTGATGAGACTGCTAAACAAGAAAAGTGACGAGTTTAAATATACTATTTATGATGTAATATTTAGGGCTCGTAATAATGCAAGTGCGTCAATAGAGATCGTAGCAAATACAAATATTCGCGTAGCTTGCTTTTCGGCAATAGACAGATGGACAAACTTCAAAGACGCCATACATATGTGGTCTCACTACGCGGATAACCATAAAGGTTTTTGCGTAGAATACGACCTATCTCCTCTAAACAAGCAAGTACCACTATCGTTGAAGGACTATGACTATAGAAAGCGTCATCGAGAATACATGGACGAAAGACTTAAAGTTTTACTTCTTGCCGGACTTTTCCCTGTCATTTACACCGGAAACAGACTTAATATTTCTAAAACTAAACTTCGAAAAATCAGGATCGATGACATTAATAGCCTAAAGTCCAATGACAACGTAGACCCAATCTTGTATAAAGCATACGTCGTCAAATCAGCGAAGTGGAACTATGAAAAGGAATGGAGGATAATTCTAGATGGGAATGTCTGCGAGTACTACGACAACAGGATTCCATTTCCTTACATAAAGACGATATTTCTGGGCTGTAAAATGACAACGGAAAACGTGGATACGATGGTCGAGATTGCGGAGAACATAGGAGCCACAGTTAAGAGAACGGAAATGGATAATAGAAAGTTTGTGTTACAGGAATATTCGACCGATCACTATAGGCGTGACAGAGAGTGGGCGAGGGAAGACAAAAATCCATGTATCTAACCTTGTCTGAGCGGTGACGCATACGGGAATTTCGGCTGCGCTTGAAGGTCCGAACATACTTCGTCAACCCAATCAATTCGTTAGTTTTACGTATTTTCGCATACTTACATGCGGTGCCGTACAAAGACAAAGCAAGTAGCTTCAGAACCTACTCTTCCGCCGTCCTCCTTCTCCGCCGTATCACCACTACTTTTCTTTCCTCTTCCTCATCTCCCGCTTTTGTAGGGTCTTTCAGCCGCATAGCCAGCACCATATAGGGCGACACTCTTTTCTTCTTGTGGGGCAGAATTTCATTTATCCTTTTGTCCGTCATGCCGACAGCTTTCATGGCTTTGCGAAGCATCATGGCCCAATAGATGATCATACGCGGTTCTACGCCTATGCCCTTAGCTAACTCGTTAATGGTCTTAATGTGCCAGTTTGTAACCATCTGGTCAAGTTGATCTTCTGTCGGCGTGGTTCTCTTTGCCATGAAGCCACCTTTCTATATGAGTTGACTTAACTATAGACTCCTCTCTGATGAAAGTCAAAGACGGGGGGTGCAGGAGAGGAGGGGACCGGCCAAAGTGCGCTCTGAGAGCCTTATAGCTTATCGTAGGGCCTTTATCGGAAGGGGTAAGGCGAAGAAAAGCAGCGGTAAGGGCGAAGGGCTACCCCTTCTTTTCAAGCCTATCCTCAAAATCTCTCATGAAATCAACAAAATCAATTCCCAATGCTTTGCAGATGGTTCTAAGCTCGATGACATCGATTCTCCGCTCCGAGGTTTCGACCTTGCTGACATACGTTTGATCAGAGCCTATCCTTTCGGCCAGTTCAGCCTGTGTAACTTTCTGTCTCTTCCTGGCGTCCTTCAACATCCCGATAAGGAGCTTGTAAGCCTGATCGTGAATGCTCTTCATGATCCGGCATATTAAACCGACCGCACGAATATGCCAAAATAGCATATTGACAAAATGGCTCAGTTGTAATAATGTGGAGAGGCGGCTTTTTTCATTTCGAGCACAATAACGAAATTCAAGCGTGAAGGGAGACATGTTATGAATAAGCTGTTGCCTCTTATAGTGTCGTCGGTCTTGGGAATCCTAACTGCCGGTAATGCCATAGCAGACAATTTGATTTTAAACGGGGGTTTTGAAACGCCAGCACCGACCAATGGCTATTATGTCTGCTATACGGGCGGCTACTACCTTGCTGGGTGGACGGTACTGGGAAATGATATAGATTTGATTTCTACGAACTACGGTGAACCACAGTATGGCGTAAACTCGTTTAACTCGCATGACGGCGTTAGTTCTATTGATTTGACCGGCAGTGGCAATAATGGCAATTCTGGGCCTACAGACGGTGTCCAACAGGCTGTTTCCACACTGGCCGGTCAAACCTATATCATCTCGTTTTGGGTAGGAACGGCTTCGGGGTCTATGTACTACACAACGCCTTCAACCATAGACTTGAGCATCAATGGGGGAGAAAGAATGTCATTCACAAATGCAAACTTCACTCCGAGGGCGGTTAATTGGGAACAGTTTTCGTATGTTTTCACTGCTACCGGCTACAGCACCACAATTGCATTTTTCAATGATACCCCCCAGAACAACCATTATGCCGGTCTTGATACAATAAGCATGAGTCCTGTTCCCCTACCTGCCAGTCTCTTACTCTTTGGCCCCGGTCTTCTCGGAGTTGCGGTTGCCAGAAGAAGGTTAAGACGAAACACCTAAACCTCAACTAGTTTTAGGGCAGTAGAGCAAAAACGGCCAATATGGTAAGGGGAGCACCTTCTAAGGAACAGGGCAGGGAAGAGCAAACTTAAACAAGGGGAAGCGTGATGATTTATACTCGACTTGTAATCGCTGTCATTATGCTATTGCTATTGTCATTCCCAGCGGTCGCTGGAGAAGAAATACACGTCTTAGTGGGCGAGGGAGAGTTCACATTCAAGAACGTCCAAATTATGAAGCAGTTGCCAAAGGAGAGAGCCAGCCAAGATGCCATGCAAAAGGATTTGGCGGAGAGGTACCGTCAACTCGGTTGGGATAGCAGGCCCTTTGAACAGGACCTTACAGAACTCTACCTTACCGGCACTGTGACAAACAACACGAACAAAACATGGACTGCGGTTGAATTTGAGTTCTTTCTATTTGACGAACAAGGTACTCAATTGGACAAAAAATTCTATAACGTTCGTGCGATAGGGCCAGGACAAGAAATAGCCCTTTGCGAAGGACCATCAGACCACGTGTGTACCACCCCTATAAGGTTGCTAAAGTATCTGCTCCATGGAAGAGTTGCGCGGATCGACGCTCGTTATGTTTTCGGAACCTACCCGGCGTCCTACAAGGTTTCAATGGTAAAGCCGAAAGCAAGCAATGACCTGTCGTTTGAGGACATGTTTCTAAGAATAGACTTTCGCTTTTCAAAAACAGCTATATCCTTTACTATCAAGAGCAAAAGCGATAACCCGATAAAAATAGATTGGAATCAAATGTCATACGTCGGTTCGGAAAGTAAATCACACAGAATAATCCACTCTCAAATCAAATTCGTGGAAAAGGAGAAGCCCCAGACGCCCACCATTATTCCGCCCCAAGCTATAATAGACGACGCCATTATTCCACTCGATAACGTGCGATACAGCGAACCTGGAAGAGCTTGGGTAGAGGACGAACTCTTCCCGGACGCTCCGGCAGGAAAAGCGTTAAAGGGTAACACTTTCGGGGTCTTTATGCCCCTCGATATTAATGGACAAATCAAGAACTATTTCTTTACCTTCAGGATAGACGATGTCGTGACTTGAACGTCCTTCATAACGAACCGCTCATAATGCCTGATGCGTCACGACTGTGATTGCTACAACGCTGAACAGGACGCGGCTCTCGGACATAGGCGACAAAGGCCAGACGTTTTTACCGGTTCCTGCTTCGTATGAACACCTATAGAGTACACGACGTCTCCAAATTCCAGCACGTAGCAAGTCATCATCCGGCTCTATCAGTCTGCAAATAGAGAGAGTTTAGCACCGAAAACAGCATTTCTGGCGTAATTATCGGGGTTATTTGCCCTTATTCCGGAAATTGTGGTCCGTTTTTCCGAAATTACCCAAATTATCTCGCTATGCTTATAACTGGTCGAATACGCCTGCCTACGCTTGGTATTCTCCTACTCCGATTGAATCCTCGTGTCAGTGAGTCTAGCAACTTCTTTGCCAACCAGGGCGAATTGTATTCCCGATTCGTTCTTACCTTTCATAAAGACAACAAAGGAGAGCAATTCAAAGGAGAGACCGAACCGGGAAGTGACGGAATACAGCCTGATATGAGCCTTTTGCCTGTGTGCATGACGTTGGCTTTTCCGTCTGTTAAGAGCGGGACCGCCAACCATCCTTGCGCGTACGCATCACAAAGTATTATAACGCTTGTCGATGAGAATTTCCTTGACTTCCTGACGAAAGGCTCGTATACTCCTACCAAGCGGTTCAGGCCGCTGTAGGGGTGTTGTGCTCTTACAACATCTGAATACAAATATCTTTCTCCTAATGCAACATAATCTAGGCAATTCTGAAGTAATTGGACTATCTTACATTCCCTAGTAGCTTGAGCATTCCACCGGCCAATAAAACATACGTCTAGATAGCTTTGCATTCATGTCATAGCTCAAAAGTTCATGAATTAGTAGATTTTCGCAAAGCAACTAGACGCAGATATGCGCCCATTTTTACATGAGACTATTAAGGGTGAATCACGATTGCCCAAATCATCCCTACGGAGTTTTCCGACTACAAGACTTTTCAACCCGCCGGGTAGCCCTTTACTCGTCTATGAATGATAGCCTTTTCCGTAGACTGTCAAGCTCCAATGTCTCAATACGCTTTTCAAGCTTGCCGTACATGTCTTTCAAGGCTTCCATACATGTTAAAATATTATCCGTAATGACTGTCTCACGTCGTTGATTGTTATGATTACCGTCATCATTTTTGATTGCGTCATCATGCGTAATCAATTCTTTCCTTTTTTTGAAGCGTTTACTTGCTTCCCTTAGTTGATCTTTTCTCTTCTCTGTATCCATTTGTTGCTTTCTCCTATATTACTATTATTGCTTGTTGACTCTAAAAGGTCATCAACTCGTCATCATAACTGATTATGGTCATCATACGGCATCAATAATGATGGCGTTGATTGGGTAATCAGTTTGATCTTACTAGGAAGTCAGAAGTATATCCGTTAATAGATTGTAGCAATTGAGAACGGGCGTTGGTCTGCGCCTATTTTGACATAAATAGCAAACTACAAAGGGAGGGAGGAGTTATGGAAACGATCTATTATCTGGACAAGGTTACAATTATACTTAGATCATATCCTGGAAAGGTGAAACAGCTATTGCCAGAATGTAAGGACGGCCAGTATAAGACGATGACTCTTAGAACAAAAACCGTAGGGTTGCCCGGAAAACAATATGTATTTTCGGCACTCGATATAGTCCTTCCCTCAGCCGAGTTTTTGCAGGCGCTGCGGGACTCAATAGGACACGTAGAAAATATGGTCTCCTACATCGAGCTTGCCTGTGATGAGATTTGTTCTGACGAAGTCAATAGTAAGCAGATGCTCCAGAAGACTATTCGGCATATTTGGAAGAAATATACAAAGCATGTTGTAGTTTTTGAAGATAAGAAGGTCAGGAACGACAAAGCGGACCTTTCAAGCGGCTTTTACTCTCGTTTCACGCTCTATTGCGGTGGAAAGTCTTTCCATTATACTGTCTACCCAAGGCTCTCAAAAATACGGAACTACCCTTGCTTGCACTCCGAATGGAGGATACGAAAAGCCGGGACAATAAGGAAGAAAATAGGTGTTGTAGCCTCTCACATTAATCTGACCAATCCGCCTCACGGTCGTCTGACCGCTTCATGATCATCTGACCAGAGGGACCATTCCCCCTGGCCAGATGAGTTTCCTTTAAAAGATCTCCGTGGATGCCAGCCTCACGTGCTCGGCCGACACCACCATGCACTTCTCCCGGGCCGCGGCGATGAGTGATCCCTTGGCAAGGAGGTTCGCCCGTCGGAGCAGGCCTCCCGAGCCCTGGTGGATCGCAAGGATCGCCTCGTCCGAGAAGAGCTGTTCATTGATGCCGGCGATCTCCAGGTGATGCTTGAGATACCCCTCCATGTCCTTCTGCTTGAGCCCCTCGAGATGGCTCCTCCCGATCACCCTCGATGCCAGAGGACGGGAGGTGATGTACATGAGCTTGTCGAGGAGGTTGTTCTGGCCGGCGAGTATCATGGGAAGGAGGGGCTTCGAGTCCATGTCGAACTGGCCGATCGTGTGGAGCTGGGCGAAGACTTCGATGCGAAGAAGGCTCGCCTCGTCGATGATGATGACGGGTATCTGCTTTCGCTTCCCGATCTCCGTGACCGCGGTCCGTATGGTTCTCATGAGCTTCGCGAGCGAGATGCTGTTCCACTCGATGTCGAGGCCCATGCAGATCTGCTTGAGTATCTCCACGACGGAGCCGGTGGAAGCGACCACGGAGATGAGCTGATACTGGGAGGGATGGAGGAGGCTCGAGGCATACCGCAACGCCGTCGACTTGCCCGAGCCCACGTCCCCGGTGACGACCGATATGGCGCCCAGGTTGACCGCGTAGAGGAAGCGCTCTTTCATCCCCTCGAGGGCGGCGGTGTGGTAGAGATCCTCCACCTTGATGTCGGACGAGAACGGTTCTTTCGCGAACCCAAAGAAGTGTCTCATGGCTCCTCTCTTTCAAAGACCCTGCCGCCGCGGTATCGCTCTTTGTCCTCGGTGTACTCCCGCTCCGGGACGAGGTCGACCGCCTCATAGGCCCTCTTTATTCTCGCGTTGATGTTGACATTCAGGGGGACGAGCATGCCGTGGGAGGTCCCGTTATAGAGAAGCTCCACCCTCGTGGGATCGCTTTCGTGGTAGAGGAGCGTCACCGTGAGGCCGATCATCGCGACCGGCGCCTCAAAGAGGCGTCCATCCAGGGAGACGGTCCTGTCCTTGTCGACCTTCCGGGTCACCCTCTTCCTGAAGTAGTCGGTCAGGTCCTTCGGCGCCTCCCTCACGCAGTGGAGATGCTTCGCATACCGCGACAGGGGAGACTCCTTCGTGCTGCCGTGCTCCCGGAGATGGTACTCGTCGATCCAGCGTTTCAGCCTCGCATTGAGCTCTTCGAGGGAGAGCCCGTCGGGTAGGCATGCGAGGAACTGACCCCTCACGGTGCGGAAGAACCGCTCCACCTTTCCCCGTCCTTCGGGCTCATAGGGCCTCGAGTGGACCAGCGCGATACCGAGTGAGGCCATCGCGTGGCGCAGTATCTGGGTCGAGAAGGCCGGCCCGTTGTCGACGTAGAGCTTCCTTGGCAGTCCCCTTTTCGAGAGGGCCTTCGTGAGGGCATCGAGGTAACAGTCGATCCGCTCGTTGAGGTAGAACTCCCCGTGGGGGACGAGTCTCGACATATCATCGATGAAGGCAAAGAGGTAGCTCTTCTTCATTTTCCCCTCATGGAGCACCCGGGGGCCGTGGAGGGCGTCACTCTGCCATATGTCGTTGGGGAGCTCCGATTCGAACCTCCTCCTGTCGGGATAGACATGACCTTCCGAGAGGCCGTGCTTCTTGAAGATCCGGTAGATGGTCGCGTAGCTCACCATGTATCTCGAAGGCAAGATACCCCTCGATCTGGCCTCTTTCAGCAACACGGGGAGGGAGACGCTCATACGGTCCTTCTTCAAGGCCACCAGCGCGGCGACGGCCTCCTCGTCCATGACCCGGTGCCTCCCCTTGTCTCTCCTTTCGTCGGGGATGAGGCTCTCGAGCCTTCTTCCTCCCTTCTCGTAGGCCCTCGTCCACGCAAGGATCGTGGAGCGGCTGATGTGGCTCCGGGTGGAAAAGGGGATCTCCCACCGGGAGGATGACTTCTCCTTGAGGATAAGCTCTTTCTCCCCCCGATTGAGCTTTCTTCCGACGAGGTCGGCAATGACCCCGAAGCGGAACGTCGCAATCGTTTTCTTCGCGTCGTCGTCCATGGACGCCTCCTTTTGATGGTTTTGTCCAAGAAGTACCAGAGTCCGGGGACGAAGTCGCCGCATAAACACGGTAGGGGGTATCTTACAGACGGAGCATCGCACACTCGAATGAATGACTGACCGGGATAAAACCCGATGAGATGACCTCTTCGAGGGCTGTCATGTCGGGGAAGACGATGCTTTTCGTCCTCAGGGCCTGGAGCCTCAAGCCCCTGTACCAGTACTGCTGGCTCTGACGGGGGAGCGCGGGGAGCCAGAAGCCGTCGGCGATCTTCGTTATAAGCGAGGAGAGGATGGTCCGCACGGAGGAGCGGAAGCGCCGGTAGAAGAGATCGGGCCTCAAGGTGTAGACGGTGCCGCAGTCGGGGCAGCGGAGGCGGCGGACCCACAAGGGGCGCACGAAGCCTTCGAAGTATCGTTGCACAAATCCATGCCCCCAGACCCGTGAGGACTTGCAGGACAGGCACCGCTTCGGCCTCGGCCAGGGGTAGCCCTTGCCGAGCTCCACTAATCTCTGGACATCGACGGCGACATGTAGTACCACAAGAACGTAGGTCCTGTGAGGCAGCCGGGCCGGCGCTGGTCCTTGGCGGGGAGGCGCCGCCGGTTGCCTCGCGAATTTGACACAGTCCTTCCTTCCGCTATTCTAATCCGATAAAGCGGTTCTCTTGTACAGAAGATTGTGAGAAAGTGGTGGGCTCAACTAGAGAGGATTAGGTACTAGAAAGGGAGGGGTTACAGGTGTCTCCACTATTGGTGATATTCTAAATATGAATGTTGCGGAAGCCTATCTGAAGTTGAAAGATCAGTTCATTTCATACCAGGAGATAAACCATGAAACACATGGAAAGTTTATTCAAGGCATGAGACCTCAGCAAAAACATCCAGGAGTGATACTTGATGGTAAAAGAATAGGTGCAAAGAAATTAGAACCGATAAGGGCTAGCCATGCACTAATCCGCATAGGTAAAATTGATGGCAGTAGTATATATAAAATGAGAAAGTTTTATGAGAATGAGAAGGCGAGAATTGAAGAGAAGATTAGTGCAGGCCATAAGCTTACCGGATGGGAGAAGAAGATTAGTGGACTAACGTATCGGAGGTTTAATAATTTCTTTTCTGTTATTGATCTTGAGAAAGGGCATGTTTAGTAATATCAGTGTGTTAGGTGAGAGGGGAGGAGAGGTAGTCGCATTATTATACGGTATGGGAAAGGATGTCACGTAGGGGCACAAGGTAGGGGAACGCCCTTCTGTTGATTAGCGACAAAGCGTTTTGAATCGGAAGAAATATGCGGATAAAAGTACGGTATCCGTGTATTTCTTTTTTCTTATTGTCGATCCACAGGGCAACATGTACGAGGTTAAGGAAAACGTTTTTTAGTCATTGATCTGAATTCTTGAGTAGCATATTCAAGGCCGATAAGAAAGGAGGTGGTAGAAATGAGCTGGCATAGACAACATGTGATCCACTATTTATTGTGCCTTACTGTCCCGCTTAAGTCAGTCGTACAGCGAAATGCAAGTACGTTACGAAATATTGCGTTTTTTGTTGTTCGTGAAATTTATTCCTATGTGTATAGTCTTACGCGCTTTCGTTTTTAGTCTGTCCTCGGAATTTCGGTAGTAGTTTCCGGGCGCAAACCTCGGAGAGGCATAAAAGGACAAGAATCTTATGGAGGGGTAAGGAGTGAGGACTATATGAGACAAGAAGGTCACGACCTTGACGGCGGAAAGACCGAATTGGAGGTTAGGACTCGACCCAAGAGGCGAGAAGTAGTTACACTGAGTGGGGAAGACGAGGAAAGGAGGTACATCACGCCTAGACAGGCAGCCTTGATATACGGTTTTGCTGTGGGGTATCTTGCCAATCTGAGAACAGACCGAAAGGGACCGGGTTTTTACAAGTGCGGGAGAAAGATTCTGTACAAAGTTTCCGAGTTTGAAGCGTGGATAACGGCAAACCCGGTTAAGACGATAGACTCGCTTGCAGTTTAAATAAATCGCTTCAAAAACAGCCAGGGTAGCAAAGGGTAGCTGAAAACCGGCTACCCTATTTTTTTGCCCATTTTTCTGTTTTGGGTATCAATAGGGTATCAAATAAAACTCACCGGTGAAGGTTGTGGTGCGTAACTTGTTGAAATTAAAAGCGCGCCTGCCGGTATTCGAAACCGGAACCTACGGCTTAGAAGTTCTTTCCCCTAACACCATTCTTAATCATTTCAGACAGTTACCAATAGCTCTGTTGTCTAAACATCACTCAAATTAGCTGTTTTGTACCCTGTTTCACCCCCCACGCTCACCCCCAAGGAGAGCCGTGGGAAAGATGCTCCCCTTACTTCGTCGGCTCGAACCGTAAGGGAGGAACGACGCTGCGAAAGAAAATCAACACGTCCCCCGCAACCATCAATATTCACGGAGTTTCTCTCACAAATCAAGTTCTTTAAACCAGAGTATGGAAGACCCATCGGAGGAGGAAAAATGAAATATTCAGAAGCCATGCAGGTGATTAACACCGAAAAGGCCCTTTCTTTGGCCGGGTTAACGGTGACCAAAAACGGCTCCTACCTGTCTTTCCCCTGCCCCAAATGCCAAACGGAGGCCGTTATGAGATATTTCGGAGACAAGAAGAACGTGTCCTACTGCCCGAGTTGCAAGATCGGTGACAACATCATCGCCATCGTGGCCAGGCTTAAAGGCATAGACTTTCAGGAAGCCAAAAATCTTCTCCTGGAAAAGACGGCCGGAGTGGACAAGCCTATCGAGCATGAACTGAGCCTCTGCTATGAGCTGGAGTGGTGCGAGCCGATGGAAAAGGAAGGGCTCAATAAGGAACTGTGTGAAAAGCTCGGCGTCGGAAAACCGAAAGGGAAAACCATGATGAGCGGAAGTGTCGCCTTCACCATATATGATGAGAAGGGTTTGAAAGTCGCCTATTACGGTCTCCGGACCCAGGACAAGCGGCCGGTGTATCATAAGTCCTTTAACCCTGAGTTGTATCTTTATAATTTCAATCACGTTGACCCGAGGGAGGAAGTCTGGATTACGACCGATCTGTTTTCCTGCTTGCGCCATCTGGCGACGGGAAGGCAGTGTGTCTGTAACTTCGGGCTTCCTTACCTTTCCTCTCGGCAGATGGAGATTCTCTCCCCGTTTCCTCGAATCACCTTCGAGTGGCTGTTCACCGAGAAAAACGAGATCATGCTCAACGTAGCTCAAAACCTCAAAACGTATCATCGTTTTGTGTAAAACGCATACGGGGACTGGATAAATATCCGGCCCCCATTTTTTTTATTAAGACCAGGAAACAATAAAGAGAGACTCAAACATTCGACCTTCTACCGACAGAGATAATAGAATGTATTTAATTACCGAAGTTGGCGATTGAAGAGTCGTCGTAAAGAGCCTGAACCTGCGTCTGAGTAGGGGCATAATTAAATAATTGCACCTCATCAATAAGTCCAGAATAATAGCTGGACCCGCTTTTACCGATGGTGAAGCCGGAGGTGGTGGCGAACGAAGTGGTGGTGACGGCCGTAATTTGGTGCCAGTTGGTGTCCTTCACTGTGCCGTTCAGTTGTCCGTCCACATAGTAGCTGGTAAACCCGTTGGCGGTGACAGTGCCGTTTGTGATGGAGATTTTATGCGTTCCGCCGTCCAGATCGATTAGGGTTTGGGTGGTGCTGGCTGGTTTTACCCAGAGTGAAACCGCATTCACTGTCGGAATGGCTGTGCCGATGCTCACGTAATCATCCGTCCCGTCCAGGCTCAAGCTCGCCCCAAATCCGTCGCTTTTCTTATTTACCCATCCGTTATACCAGGACTGGCTGGAGTTGCCGCCCGCGCCAGTGCAGGAACCAAGAGAAGTTTGAGAACCGCCCGAGCCGATATCGATGGTTCCGTTATTTCCGTTTCCGCTTTCGTCGTGAGATGTACTTCCCTGGCATTCATTGAATCGATACTCGGCCACCGGCTTTCCGCGATTATATTCCCAGGCAATTTGAGCGGGAGTGCGGGCGTAGTTATAAATGCGGACGTCGTCAATGAGACCATTGTAAGCATATGGCCCATAGCTCAGACCATGATATTCCACTCCAATTTTTGCCGTATTGCTTTCCACCATTATGTTCATCTGACCTACATTAATTGTGGGATACATTTTCCCGTCGATGTAAATTGTAACTGTGCCAGAGCTATAATCATAAACTCCGGATATGAAATGCCAATTATTGTCATTTATATTGGCGGATACTAATGCTTCTTGATTTGTGGTGCCGGTTCCAAGCCAAAGCCCAACTCTGGCGCTATTTTTATATGTCATCAATTTAACGCCATATTGATAGTTCGTATCAGTCGCAATTACGGTTTGATGAGGACGGCCACTAGGTGGTCCGACTGGTTTTACCCACGCAGAAATTGTTTGAGATTTGGTTAAATTTAGATTTTGAAGGTCGGTCTGCGCATATTTGAGCGAGCCATCAAATTTTAGAGCTGATCCAAGTTTTCCTTGAGTCCAGGTTGGATCATTGGCATCAGCCGAAGAACTTGAGCCAAGCGTTGCATTATTTCCATTACCGCTTGAATCATAAGCATATTGTCCGCCCTTTTCATCCATTTTCCATTCCCCGACCGGGCCAGCGCACGGTGTGGTGTCGCCCGGCACGCAGTATGCCCCGCTGGCGGCGTTAGTCGGCTGGCCGCTTGAGGAGTCGGTGCCGCCCGAGCCCATTTGAAGGGCCTCTCCGCCGTTCACTTGTTCTTGGACTTGGCTGGGAGAAAGGATGTAATTGTAGAGCCTCACTTCATCTAACAGGCCGGAATAGTAATTTGTGCCTTGCTTCCCAAGGGTTAGGCTGCTGGCATTGATTGAGGTGGCGGTGGTAATAGTCACCTGGTGCCAATTAGTATCCGAAAAAGTGGCCGTTGGGTTGCCGTCCACATAAATTGTGGGAGAGGCAAATCCGGATGCTACCACCGTTCCGGAATTTATCCGGACATAATGCGTTCCGCCGTCCAGATCCATGACGTACTGGGTGTTGCTGGCCGGCTTGGCCCAAAACGAAACGGAATTGACGCCCGGAATGATCGCGCCGATGCTTATATAATTATTGCTTCCGTTAAAACTGACAGCGCTTCCGAATTTTCCACTCTTGCTCCACATAGCGGTGGCACTGGCCGTAGGCTGGAGCGTCCCGTTATCACTCGTTCCACCGGTACCCAAATTATGAGCCGTGCTTCCATAGCCTTCATCCAATTTCCAATATCCCACCGGTTTCACTATCGATCCCGCGAATTTACTTAAAGCCGCTCCGACTCCTTCAAGGGAACTCACTCCTGATTTTCCGGCATTATAGTCGTTTTGAATTTGCTTGGCGGTTCTGGGGTAATTGTAAATCTTGAATTCATCCAATCCTCCGGAAAAGCCATTGCTGGCCCCATCCGAATCTACTCCCAGGTAAAGCGTGGGGCTGGTGCCGGAAAGCGACCCGACCGAAGCCGGATTGAGTTTTGAAGCTTTTGGAATTCCGTCTACGTAGACCAAGAGTCCGGTCGTGACATTCTTTTCGGCCAAAACATAATGCCACTGGTTGTCCCCGTAGTTGACATTAATGGTGCAGACCAGATCCTTGGGAGTAAAATTTCCGAAGTTGCTACTGTCATCCATTCCCAGACACACATTACCTCCGCTGTTAATCCACACTTTCCAACCGGACGAGTCATAGCGCGAGGCTAAAACTTCCGGAGAACTTACCGTGCCACTCTTAAACCATACGCCAACCGAGAATCCATTGGTCTTGAAATTCAAATCGGTGTCATAAGGACGGCTGACTGTGCTTCCCGATCCGGTGAAGCTAAGACAACTGCCGGCCGTACAATTGGCTTGAGTGAGCCAGGTCGCGCCCGCGATTGTCCCGTCATGCCGACCGTTAGCCCCCTGAGCGCTTTCATCATGGGCTACGGTCCCGGAGCCTTCATTCATGGCCCAATACACAATCGGCGGATTACACTGGTCGCAATTTTGGCAGTAAGCGTCCGTCGATCCCGATGTTGCCCCGTAGCCGCTATTGGCATCGGCCATATTTATCCAGCCCAGCTTTTCGCTCCAGGCGTAGCCTGAGAAATTACCGGCACTGTCCACCGTCACTTGATAACTGACGCTCCCCGTACTGGAAAAATTGATCCAGCCGCCTTTTTCACTCCAAGCGTAACCGGAAAGATTGCCGACTCCGTCGGAGACGACACCATAAGGAATCTTTCCGCAAGAAAGGTCATTCAAACAATTGAAAGAAATCCAGCCGGTTTTTTCGCCCCAGACATATCCGGTAATTTGATCACTCGATACCTTCACCCCATAACTGATAGGCGCTGACTCCCCGGAAAAATGAATCCAGCCCACTTCTTCTGCCCAAACCCAACCCAGAGAATTTCCGGAGTTGGAAGCCCAGGACCAAAGAGGAAGAATAAGCAATAATATTGCTGTATAAATTAGCAATTTGATTCTTTTCTTCATGGCCGTGAATCTATAAGTCTTAAAATTGAATCCGCGTTATTTATATACCTCTCTTTTGGCTAACAGTCGGATTTGATAGCCACCGTTTCCTCCAATGAAATTCCCGTTTAAATGCAAATCCGCGCCATACCCACCATACACGCCGTAGCTCAAATTGTTCTTGATTACGTTTTCGCTAATTTCCCATTGGCCGGAGTCCGCGAAGATGCCGGCCTTCTGAGCGTTTTCGATTATGTTCTGATGAATCGTTCCTTTGGCCCCCTCCATAACGAGGGCGCTTCCTGGAACGCTTTCGAAATCATTAAGCCCGATGTCCAAACTGCCGCTTCCGGTAACAATGACTGCTTGCTGAAAAGAGAAGCAAAGCAATTGAATATCCTTTCCCGAGGTGTCCAAAACAAGGGGCGCGGTATTTTCCTCCTCGCTTCCATCCTGCGGCTCGTCTTCACCCACCAAAGTCACTTTCCCACCATTGGACTGCGCTATCGCGTCGGATATTTCCGATACGCTATATAGTTTCGGGGCGTTCTTCCTGATGTCATCGCACTTCCCATCAATGTCCTTCTTGGCTATGTCCTCGGAAACCGGAAGAATGTCATCTTGATTCGAAATGAAATGCGTGCGAAACTTGAATTGCTTGTACCAGCGCGGAACCTGCATGACCAAGAGAAGCAATATGATTGCTGATATTCCGTAGAAAACGCGCCTTCGGAATCTTCTGTCCCGGCGAAACTCGAATATGAAGAGTGGGGGGAAGTTGCGAGCCATTCTCCCGAGCAATTTCAGAAGCCGTACGCCTTTCTTGCCGATTTTCCTCAGTTTAACCCCGAGAATTGGTACTCCCTTCCGTATTGACTTTAAAAACTTCTTTCCTATTTTTTTAATCCGATGATGCATATGAAGAAAATAAATTACCCAGAGGATTATTCGAGAGAGAGAGAGAGAGAGAGAGAGAGAGAGAGAGAGAGAGAGAGTAAAAACCCGCTTCACTTTCCAGAATCTGCTAAAGGCCTATTACGACTGCCGTAACCGCAAAAGGAGAACCGTCAATGCCGCCAAAATGGAACCGGCGTTTGAGCGGGAACTTTTGAAACTGGAGCGGGAACTTCAGAACCGAACTTACGAACCGGGGAAATCTATCTGCTTTGTCGTGACCATCCCGAAACCGCGCGAGATTTTTGCCGCCGACTTCCGTGACAGGATCGTCCATCACTTGCTTGTTTCCTATCTTGAGCCGATCTGGGAAAGGATTTTCATTTATCATTCGTTCGCCTGTCGCAAAAACAAGGGTTCGCATGTGGCGGTGAAATTTCTGAAAAGGTTCCTGCGAACCGCCACCGAAAATTTCTCCCGTCCGGCCTACTATCTTCAGGTAGACATTTCCGCCTTTTTTATGTCTCTTAAGAAAGACATACTCTTTGACAACATCGAACGGCAAGTACGGAATCCGGAGATGCTATGGCTCGCCCGGAAAATCATCTTTCACAATCCCACCACGAACTACTATCGCAAGGGCAATCCCGGTTTGGCCAAACTGATTCCCAAGAGCAAGACTCTTTTCGGAATCTCCCCGAACCAGGGTCTTCCTATTGGAAACCTGACCTCCCAGTTTTTCGCCAATATCTACTTAAACCCCCTCGATCAGTTTATAAAGCACGAATTAGGCGTCAGATTTTACCTGCGCTACGTCGATGACTTTATCCTGATTCATAGAAATCCCCACCAGCTTCAGCTTTGGAAAAAACACATCGATCAGTTTTTGAAAAAGGAACTGGGTCTGTCTCTTCATCCGCGAAAATCCGTTTTGCAATCCGTTTATCATGGAATCAACTTTCTCGGCTTTATCGTGAAACCCGGCTACTCCTTGGTTCGGCGAAGAATTGTGAATAATCTCAAAGAGAAACTCAGAAAGTTCAACGACCGACCCGTTCCGATCTCATCGGAAACTTTTATCAAAAACCTTCAAGAGATTCTCGCCGCCGTAAACTCCTACTACGGCCAGTTCCGCCACGCCGACACGATTCACCTTCGAGGATCTCTCTATTTTCATGACTTCGGCGTTCTGAGGTCCTACCTTGAGCCCTCTGATTCGAGCTTTCACTTCTTTAAGATAAAGACCTACAGCAGGAAAGGGCTTGGCGAAGCCAGCATTAATGGAAAGTGAATAGTTGCCAGGGACCTAACGGACACACCGCACTCGGTAGCTGGAATTATTAGTCTTAGTATTGTTGTTCGTGTTGCCGTTGTTCAGGTTCACGTTCCAGGCATTCTGGGTATTGTTCGAGTTGGTAGTAGAGGACCAATAGTTGTTGCTCGACGAAGATATCATTCCACCATTTCTCCGCAACTGGATCAATCTCAACCTGAATTGAGTATGACCCAAAGTAACTCAATGCTTTAAGGGCCAGTCGCTTGTCCGATATTTTCTTATCGGAACAAACTTTTGAAAAAACCAGCGCTATCAAGCAGGCGGAACCGCAACGATTCCAAGCACGCTCCCTATTCGCTCCGGTTGGAACCGGAACAGAAACAGGGATTCTGGCTTCGCCAAATCTTTTCTCTTTCTTAAGAACTGCCCTTTCTTCTGCTACTCATGGCCCATTCTTCCCAACCGCTCAGTTGCATGGAAATATCTTCTATCGTTCTGTTCAAAAACTCCAATCGCTGACTTTTTATGATCTTGAGGTCATAGGCGATTCTGACTTGGATTCGCAATCTTTCGACCTGCATTTTAATTTTCAAGAAATACGGAAGCTTATCTCTTTGCGAATTTATGACCACAATCCAATCCATGATCTCGTTCGATATCTCCTTGAGCTTTTGTCCCAGGGTATACTTGTATTCTCTTGGGAAATTGTGGGTGGTGCGGTATATTTCCAGATTCAAGTCATACGACTGCTGAAAAATGGGCAGATGATTATATCGAGCCATTTCTCGTGCCCTGCAAATCTACAAAACTCAGTTCAAATTAACAAACCTCCTATTTGTAATTTGAAGGAATTAAACATTATTCAAATTCGACTCAAAAATCCGCGCGACCGGAAATAATCGAAAATAATAAAATAATTCAAATCATCCAATGACCAAATGTTGCCAGGGACCTAACGGACACACCGCACTCGGTAGCTGGAATTAGTAGTCTTAGTATTGTTGCTCGTGAAGCCGAAGTACAGGCCCACGAACCAGGCATTCTGGGTATTGCCCGAGTAGGTAGTAGAGGACCAATAGTTGCTGCTCGACGAAGACAGATTTCCATAGGAACCGTCGATGTATGCCTGCATCAGTTCTTTCTGGTAAGGCAGTCGCCAGTTACCGTCTCCCAAGGCTTCACATCCCGTTTTCGTTCCATTTGTACCGTTGAGTTTCACGCATTGGCAAGCCGCATCTCCGTTGTTTACGCAAGTGCCAGAATCGAGAACAGTTCCGTTATAGGATTGATTTGGTTCGGCGCAATTGTTGGCCCAGAACCAGTCAATCGTGTTTCCGGAATTAATCCATTTTGACCAGATAAGTCCAGTGCTGGGATCCTGATGATCGGCGTTGGAGTCCGCTCCGCAATAACTGCCACCAGTGCAATCCGTCCAGGCTCCGGATGTATAGGTAGTGGCTGGCATCGACGAGCCATTGTTATAATCATCCACTCCGCCTAAAGCTTTCGTGTAGGGCGTGTCATTCGTTCCCGATCCCGATCCGTTATATTCATTATGGGTATATAGCGTTGCCGCACCGGTAATCGGCGTCCAGTTGGAGCTGGCTGAGCCGAAAAACAATTTTCCGCTGGCCACATCAGCGGCTGTGGCTGTGAGAGATGGAGAAGCTCCCGAGGCCGGAGTAAGCGAGCCATTGTTTTGGTTTCCATAAGCCACTCCAGATTTCACGTTTGATTCAGCCGGCAATGTCGAAAGCCCTTGGATGTATTGCAAGCGCTCAATGATGCTTCCGGTCGCATTGGCCGTCACGCTCGAAGAACTGAAGGCGTTATGGGAATTATTGGCTCCCAAGATGTTTTGGGCAAAATCCTGAGTGGAGCTTGATGGAGGGGCCGACGGTTCGATAAAAGCGGCATAGGCGGAAAAAGCGGAAACTGCTACCACGGTCAGAATAAACGTTCTCGTGATCGCCCAGCCGAACTTTCGCACGGAGTTTTGCCGAGACCAGTCCCCGAGCCCAGTTATTATCCTCTGTGTTTGTTGTTGTATTTTTGTTCTCATAAATTTGGGTTCCTCCTTTTCATAGGTTTCAATTGTTACTTAATTTAATGGCATGGTTCCCCTTGTTTTTAGAAAACCATGCTCCATCAAAAAGACGTATTTTACAAGCTGAGCTGTGTAGCCTGTGCAGTTGGGAGTATATAATGTCTCTCGTTACCTGCAACACCTGACAAGAAACACATCCGGGGCACCATCAGAGCACCTTCGGTAATCCACCCCTGTCATTATCCACGTCTGGTCGCCTGGACACAGCGCGTATCCGGGATCGGGAGCACTGCAAATATCCACGACATTCCATTCCACGCCGCTGCCAGAAAAGTCTTTACACTCGCTGAAATTGATCTCCGTCGTCGTCAATGTATTAACCGGTTTTGATATTCTTCTTTCCCCACTCATAATCAACGCCAATGACAAAGCCGAAACTGCGACCAGAAAAATGACGAGAAGAATAATAATCGATTTTGTTTTCATGAAATGTATTTGCCCTTCCCATCCTCGGTTCTGGACGGAGGACCGTAAGACAGCAATGGGATGAATCTTATTGATCGTTTTTGTTGAGTGGTACGAAAGAACCTTTATTGGTCACTTTTTGTGAATGTGGGAAGCGATAGCTATAGTTTGTTCCAGCCGGAAATCCCTATCTTTTGGTAGGCTTGACTTATTAAAATGCCATCGAGGCAGTTTTGTTTATTATAACATCAGTTGCCGCAACCGGCAAATGGAAGGTTATGCACAGGGCGTTAGAAGCTGCGTCTACACTCCTTGCACGTCATTGTTATCCCCATAACTCCATCCGCGAATTTCAGCCTCTTCCCAGATTTTCTTGCATGGCATGCTTAAAGCGACTGACGGCTGCTTTCCCCTGGCAACGAACTTGCCCATATTGAAACATTGGCTGCGCGCCTTCGGGGTCAGGAAGTCGCGTTCCCTGAGCCACTTGGACAGCTCGAACCATGCGCTGCTACCTTTGCTTTCACAAAACCCTACGATCTCCTTTTCACTCGATATGCTGGGGGAGTAATTTCCAGTTGCCCCATTAGCCAGGTACTCGGACAGAAGGTTATCGGGAAGCCGAAAAGACGTTGCTTTCAATCTGTTCCAGCATTCCTCTTTTTTGCAATACTCCGTAACATTCTGCTGGGTGTCACGAATGTGCTTATTCACGACTACGGATATGGGCTCCAAGATGTCAAGAACCGGAATGCCCACTGTCTGCTTCTGCCATATCTTTTCAATATCAATGCGAGAATCTGTAAGATAAAATAGCCAAGCGAGGCTATAGGCGACGATATTATGATGGTACCCCTGAAAACCTTGCCGGCGCACCATTCTTTCTGTGGCATTCCAAAGTATCATCAAACTGATCGTCTTTTTAAAGAAAGACACCCAGTCCTCGCCTTTTTGATCTCTGAGCCATTCATTGAACCGTCCAAAATTCTTCTGAGCTCCCAAGCTCACCACCTGTGGAAGTCTGAGATAGGTATTCCATACTTTTCCGAACTTGATTTTGTCGAACTTTTGATTTTTCGGCCGAAGAGCATCGAACTGTTTTTTTTGAGAAGGCGTTTTTGCCGTCAGGTTCTTAAGTTCCTCGTAACTGCCTCGGGCTCGCTCATAGAACCAGTAGCTCTGCTTAGAGCCACCAGTAGGATCAGGAGCCAAGATGTTGTTCGAAATTGTCTGAATCTCGGGATGCGGTGATTGGTTTGCCGCGAGGTCTGCCGATTGGACCTTGTTCTGCGTGTTAGAGAACTCGCTGATCTTCGGCACAAGTTTCTGGATGTCTTCCTCTTCGTGAATCACTGTCAATTTCATCTGAAGAGAAGTGTCGTCAATACCTGCCCGGTCTTTCTTTCTTGCATGATAGAGAGATGCAGTCGTCTGGCCTCCATTTACGACCTGGAAGTCCTCTGCTCGAACCAACCCCAAACCCGTCTCAGAATGCCCGACCTCGACGCTTTTTGCGAAAACAGTGATGCCGTTATTATATGCACAGAACATTTCCGGCTCTTTCAGTATGGTTTCTCTGATTCCCTTATTGACATTTCCTCTTGCGGAAAGGAAGACCCTGACATTCATGTCGAGCAGCTTTATTCCCCATCTAGCATACATATCAGCCAAGGCCGAACCCGGAATAAAAGCGAGGTACGTGGTATAGCGGCCAGTTTTGTTTTCCTTGGCCACGCAAGGCAACGGCCCAGCGCAGTATTCCTCAAAATCGATCTTTATTCTTTCCCTTTCACCAGTCTTATAGAAATGAAAAGTCCTTTCTATATCCCAGATGGTGCGTAGAACTTCAATTCCCTCAATCTCCTCCACGTCGCCAGGTCTTCTCTGTGTTATTCCATCCGTGATAGCGACAATTTTGGCAGTACGAATATCGCCCTTGCATTCCGCGATGAGATTGGCGAGCTCGTTCGCTTCGTTGGATATCTCGATCTTATTTCCGAGACCTTTCAGGCTTCTAACGAGGAAATTAGTCGCGCTTTTGAATAGGGAGTTTACGTCATCATTAGAGACGCGAATCCTCGAAGAATCGGTTTCATCCAGGAAGCTTGAGACGACAAGAGTAAGGTCCTTGAACTCGTCATCATAGTGGTAACCATCTACTTTAAGGCCCTTGCTTTTGTACGGACAAGGAACCATGCTTTCTATCTCGCCGTAGTCCTCAAGTATATTGCCCATCTTTTCAACAAAGACCTCCTCCTTAAAAGCGTCAAGGGCGTGTGCTTCTGCCCCGATCTCTTCGTGAAAAGTCCGGGAGAACTCAAGAAGGTCTTCACTAATCATCTTTGCGCCTCAAAAGAGAAAGATATTTTGAAGAATCAGAGGAAAAATCTATACAAGCAGATAGCAACAGAGCGTAACGAAGGTCGCCAAGTGTAACCCCTCCCTTTCTAGTACCTAATCCTCTCTAGTTGAGCCCACCACTTTCTCACAATCTTCTGTACAAGAGAACCGCTTTATCGGATTAGAATAGCGGAAGGAAGGACTGTGTCAAATTCGCGAGGCAACCGGCGGCGCCTCCCCGCCAAGGACCAGCGCCGGCCCGGCTGCCTCACAGGACCTACGTTCTTGTGGTACTACATGTCGCCGTCGATGTCCAGAGATTAGTGGAGCTCGGCAAGGGCTACCCCTGGCCGAGGCCGAAGCGGTGCCTGTCCTGCAAGTCCTCACGGGTCTGGGGGCATGGATTTGTGCAACGATACTTCGAAGGCTTCGTGCGCCCCTTGTGGGTCCGCCGCCTCCGCTGCCCCGACTGCGGCACCGTCTACACCTTGAGGCCCGATCTCTTCTACCGGCGCTTCCGCTCCTCCGTGCGGACCATCCTCTCCTCGCTTATAACGAAGATCGCCGACGGCTTCTGGCTCCCCGCGCTCCCCCGTCAGAGCCAGCAGTACTGGTACAGGGGCTTGAGGCTCCAGGCCCTGAGGACGAAAAGCATCGTCTTCCCCGACATGACAGCCCTCGAAGAGGTCATCTCATCGGGTTTTATCCCGGTCAGTCATTCATTCGAGTGTGCGATGCTCCGTCTGTAAGATACCCCCTACCGTGTTTATGCGGCGACTTCGTCCCCGGACTCTGGTACTTCTTGGACAAAACCATCAAAAGGAGGCGTCCATGGACGACGACGCGAAGAAAACGATTGCGACGTTCCGCTTCGGGGTCATTGCCGACCTCGTCGGAAGAAAGCTCAATCGGGGGGAGAAAGAGCTTATCCTCAAGGAGAAGTCATCCTCCCGGTGGGAGATCCCCTTTTCCACCCGGAGCCACATCAGCCGCTCCACGATCCTTGCGTGGACGAGGGCCTACGAGAAGGGAGGAAGAAGGCTCGAGAGCCTCATCCCCGACGAAAGGAGAGACAAGGGGAGGCACCGGGTCATGGACGAGGAGGCCGTCGCCGCGCTGGTGGCCTTGAAGAAGGACCGTATGAGCGTCTCCCTCCCCGTGTTGCTGAAAGAGGCCAGATCGAGGGGTATCTTGCCTTCGAGATACATGGTGAGCTACGCGACCATCTACCGGATCTTCAAGAAGCACGGCCTCTCGGAAGGTCATGTCTATCCCGACAGGAGGAGGTTCGAATCGGAGCTCCCCAACGACATATGGCAGAGTGACGCCCTCCACGGCCCCCGGGTGCTCCATGAGGGGAAAATGAAGAAGAGCTACCTCTTTGCCTTCATCGATGATATGTCGAGACTCGTCCCCCACGGGGAGTTCTACCTCAACGAGCGGATCGACTGTTACCTCGATGCCCTCACGAAGGCCCTCTCGAAAAGGGGACTGCCAAGGAAGCTCTACGTCGACAACGGGCCGGCCTTCTCGACCCAGATACTGCGCCACGCGATGGCCTCACTCGGTATCGCGCTGGTCCACTCGAGGCCCTATGAGCCCGAAGGACGGGGAAAGGTGGAGCGGTTCTTCCGCACCGTGAGGGGTCAGTTCCTCGCATGCCTACCCGACGGGCTCTCCCTCGAAGAGCTCAATGCGAGGCTGAAACGCTGGATCGACGAGTACCATCTCCGGGAGCACGGCAGCACGAAGGAGTCTCCCCTGTCGCGGTATGCGAAGCATCTCCACTGCGTGAGGGAGGCGCCGAAGGACCTGACCGACTACTTCAGGAAGAGGGTGACCCGGAAGGTCGACAAGGACAGGACCGTCTCCCTGGATGGACGCCTCTTTGAGGCGCCGGTCGCGATGATCGGCCTCACGGTGACGCTCCTCTACCACGAAAGCGATCCCACGAGGGTGGAGCTTCTCTATAACGGGACCTCCCACGGCATGCTCGTCCCCCTGAATGTCAACATCAACGCGAGAATAAAGAGGGCCTATGAGGCGGTCGACCTCGTCCCGGAGCGGGAGTACACCGAGGACAAAGAGCGATACCGCGGCGGCAGGGTCTTTGAAAGAGAGGAGCCATGAGACACTTCTTTGGGTTCGCGAAAGAACCGTTCTCGTCCGACATCAAGGTGGAGGATCTCTACCACACCGCCGCCCTCGAGGGGATGAAAGAGCGCTTCCTCTACGCGGTCAACCTGGGCGCCATATCGGTCGTCACCGGGGACGTGGGCTCGGGCAAGTCGACGGCGTTGCGGTATGCCTCGAAGCCTCCTCCATCCCTCCCAGTATCAGCTCATCTCCGTGGTCGCTTCCACCGGCTCCGTCGTGGAGATACTCAAGCAGATCTGCATGGGCCTCGACATCGAGTGGAACAGCATCTCGCTCGCGAAGCTCATGAGAACCATACGGACCGCGGTCACGGAGATCGGGAAGCGAAAGCAGATACCCGTCATCATCATCGACGAGGCGAGCCTTCTTCGCATCGAAGTCTTCGCCCAGCTCCACACGATCGGCCAGTTCGACATGGACTCGAAGCCCCTCCTTCCCATGATACTCGCCGGCCAGAACAACCTCCTCGACAAGCTCATGTACATCACCTCCCGTCCTCTGGCATCGAGGGTGATCGGGAGGAGCCATCTCGAGGGGCTCAAGCAGAAGGACATGGAGGGGTATCTCAAGCATCACCTGGAGATCGCCGGCATCAATGAACAGCTCTTCTCGGACGAGGCGATCCTTGCGATCCACCAGGGCTCGGGAGGCCTGCTCCGACGGGCGAACCTCCTTGCCAAGGGATCACTCATCGCCGCGGCCCGGGAGAAGTGCATGGTGGTGTCGGCCGAGCACGTGAGGCTGGCATCCACGGAGATCTTTTAAAGGAAACTCATCTGGCCAGGGGGAATGGTCCCTCTGGTCAGATGATCATGAAGCGGTCAGACGACCGTGAGGCGGATTGGTCAGATTAATGTGAGAGGCTACAGCCAAGCCCTGGCGGTATCTCAGTTATCCGTGGAAATCCGTCCGTGATCTGAAATAAGTCTTCCCTTATCAACGAGTAGGCTGTCTGGTAAAGACTAACGTGGGCCTCCAAATACCCTGCTTTTATAAGTGAGTTCTCGAAGGCGTAAGCTGCGGGCCTTTGCGAAAGAGCATTTCTCAGGGACCGAACCAACATGGGCAGCGTTTCCCCGTCGGCCCCGGTTGTTGTGATAGTCAGGACAAACAAGTGAAGGCAATGGAGACCCCGGCTGTCCAGTTGTCGCTCGCTGTTAATTTGAACCTTGCGTGGCTCTTTCATCATAGAAGTCTTTACTTCTACCGCTCGCCCGGCCAATTCAAAATCCTGAAAGCTCCTTTCGCAGCCTCTCCAGGAAGTAACAGCGTCCATGGGCTCTATGCCTGATTGAATCATCTTTCTGAGCCACCATAGTTCTCCGAAAAGTCCGCGCTGCTCTTCCGGCGACAGTCCTTCTAATCCATGCTTTTCGAAAAAAGCGCTCCACCTGGTTAGAAAATCCGCTATCTCGCTCCTCCGAGAACTGTTAGTCATGCATCCCTCAAGCCCCCTGACAAGGTCTGCACAAACAGTTACAAAAACATCCCGGTTCTCGCGCTGCTCAACAGACAGACCTATATGCTTGGTTCCCTCCTTCGGAACATCAAGTGCCAGGATCTCAAAATCCATCCCTTTCCATTTGGGAAAAGCAACAGACAAAGCATCTTCTGAAGCTCCGGCCTCTATGAGCAGTTCCCAAACAAGTCCTGGATATGAACAACTTAGCCTTATCCCTGTTTCTTTTTCCAAATCTAGGCGACGGTAGACCCGTTGACGGGTACCAGCATCAGAAGAAGACTTCTTTTCCAGTTGCTCCCAAGCTTCCTTGATGAAGGAGTCTGTCTGGCGTTCTTCCTGATCCATTAGGGTTCCTCTAAATACACAGGATTGACCCAATAATCAACCGGTATCGCATTTTCGTTTCTCGGAAAGCTGATCGCGAACCCGACAACCTCTTCGTTTTCAAGGCCGTAATCTTTAAGGGGGTCTCTTTCATCTCTAAAGGCTGGCAAATAGATGAGCATGAGAGCCCTCGTTTTCGGTCGAACGGTACGGATTGCCAGCGAAGATGGATTGCCATCGGACCTCTTGCAATTGTTGGCTTCATCAAATGCCAATGCTTCTCCTCTTTCTTCGGCCGTTAAGTCGAGAGATTCATCGGAAGGACTTGTAAGGGTCCCGATAGAGATGACTTCGCCTGACGGGTTACCGCGCGGCTTTCTTTCCGAGCAGCTAATCAGACACTCTCCCACTCGGCACTGATGGACCTTGTTTTCGGAGTTGGATACGAGAACCACATGCCAATCAATGAGAAATTGTTGGCTTAACTGGCGTTCGATAAATTCTGCTATGAGCTGAGGATCGACCGTTCTCTTGGCCTTCTCTTGGGTCTTGTAGGCTAGAAGAAAGCTGACCACGAAGCTTGGCTCAACTCCTTCCCAGTGAAAGCGGGGACTCTTGGGATCAATCTGACGCATGTAGCAACTACTCATATTATTGACAAGGTTCCTTAGGGCATTAATATTGTTCTGCGATTCGCGCGGATCAAAGACTATAGTTTTTGGGAATTGCCCCTCATAGGATATTGAAAGCTTTTCGGCGTTTCTTGATTTTCCGGCCGATGTTACCACAAGCCTTCCTGGGTGACTTCGGACCTTCAGGCCAAATTCTTCAGGAGTGCTTTTGGTCAGAGCCATGTATTCGAGATCATTCCGCAGCTCTTGGTTGGCAAGAGCTATATGACTGTACCATCGTTCTAACTCTTCGGTCGTATAAATCCGGCAAAGATCGTTGTATCCTTCCCGATAACCGAACCAGCGGCCCATCTGCATAAGCGTATCGTACATTCGCGATGCCCGCAGATAGTAAGAAATAGAAAGCCCCTCCAAGGTCAATCCCCGCGATAGTTTGTCTCCGCCTACAGCAATTACGCTGATGCCCCGGTCCTCCCACTGGACATCCTCCCCTTGCTGAATTCTCTGCCGCACGATCGCATCTGTCTCCCTGTAGTCGAGAATATCCGCGATTTCGCCGTTTATTACTTTAACTCTCACCTTCTTAGCAGCCTCAAACAGTTCTCTCCTGATCTCATCCCATGAAATTGGAACAGCCTCTCCGAAGCCCCGTTGCGCCATTCCCTCGGAAGTGGGTATAAAATCACTCTCCCAGAGTGTTCTAAAATCCGTGATTGGGTCTGACCCAGACAAAATCAGCGCAACCATCCTTCGAAGCTCTCTTTCGATGAGATCTTTAAGCTGCCTTTGAACGGATGTAAAACGGGTCACATGAATCAACATCGAGTTGTGTACGACCCCTTCTTTCCTGATTCTTCGAGCCGCGCAAACCAGCAAAAAGGCCCTCATCGCTTCCAGTAATGATTCCGGCAGTTGGTCAATAGTGAGTTCCTTCCTGTGGTTGTCCGGAATGTCTCCTTGATGATCGGCTATCTGCCGGACAAGGGGCAGCGGTTCTACGCTTTCGATCCCCTGTTCTTCGTCCCCGGTTATGCCGAAAACATATTCAGGTCCGACATAGTTTGAAGGTTGTGGAAGGCTAATGATAAAATGTCGAGGAAAGAGATCATCGCCGTAGAGGGGATGATAGTCGTCCTTGTGAATAAAGATGTTCGCATAGGGTGTCGCGGTGTACCCCACGTAGGCACTTTTTTCAAACATATGGAGCAGTGATCTAATCCACCTGTTTGTCTGGGTCGGGTCCCAATCCTCTATGATATTCCCGTTTTCATCTCTTTCGGGTTGTTTAGTGTTAACCGAGGCGAAATCGCATTCATCGTCGATTAACAGTAAGGGAATTTCAGGCACAATTCTCCTGCCATTTACGTCTATTGTCCCTGGCAGACTATTCAGCCAAGCGCTCAGGTTCTTCAAGACGGTCACATTCTTTTTTACGATAAGAATGATCGGGTCGCCAGTGACGGAAGGAAGAATGCCTGCCTGAGCAGCGACTTTCCGGCTGAAGTCCCCGTTCTGGCTACTGCTGGTGAGCGTATTGACAGTCTTATGGTCCGAAAAAATTCTTCGGACGCCTACACGCCTTTCCTGTCCGGTCAGTCGTTGAATTCTGTCCAGATCATAGCCCAATAGCTCCTCGTTTAGTCGGTCTTGCGTCTGACTACGAAGGCTATTGTGAGTGCCCGTCAGGACAATAATGAATTTGTATCCCGCATCAAGTGCCTTACAGATCAAGGCGGTGAAATTTGAAGTCTTGCCTGATTGGACGCTCCCCATTACCATCCCTCTTCTGTCCCAGGGGCCTTTGCGGTAAGGGTCCTCGATCCGGCTGATTATTTCACTGGAGAGCTGATCCAAGCTCTCTACTACGTCTGAGGGCCGTCTTTTGTAACTAGGTAAGGTAAGCCTTAAGATGTTCCCAGAAGTGCCATGGGAACTGACGTTTTGTGGGGAGATTTGTTGATACGTTGAACCATTCTTCGTGGTTTGCTGAATCATCGAGGGTAAGAATTGAACCTTGGATAGTAATTGTGTGCAGGCTTTCAAGCTTCCGAAATAGCTCCTCTTCATCTATCTCTTCGTTCGGATAAGCAGCCTTCATTCGGACAATAAAAGTTCTGATCCCATCCGGCGTAACCCGTTCTTCTGAAAAGTAGGGGAACGAAAGTTGCACGATTGTGTCAAAAACAGTCATTTCGCATACCTCGTTTCAGCGTAATCATCCAAATGGGCTCGGTATCCTGGATGCGTCGAAAAGATATCTATCCCGCATATCATATCCACAGCTTGCTCGTGTGTTTTTCCTTCATCCCTGTATTTACAGTAGAGCTCGTAACAAATATCCAGAAGTTCCTTAGGCGGAGGATTTTGTTCTATCTGGGGATCGGCGTGGCAGTCCTCATGTTCAAGGCCGTCCATAATAATCAGACGGTGCGGAACCGTGTTCTCTATGACGTGAAACAGTTTGCGAATCCAGTTATCTGGCGCGTTGGCCTCGCTTAAAATCATTTTGAGCACAGAATTCTCACGGTTTATTTTGTACGTAATCCTGTCGCCCGTTTTTTTCTTGATCCATACATTATCAGTCTCACGGAGGATACCCTTTTTCCTTACGGCCCCCGTTCTCGCCCGGTATACTTCAGCGGCTCTTTGTCGGGTCGCCTTTGCAATTCTGAGCAATTCCCCTCGTATATTTTGAGGAGGTATCGCCACCGCTTTTCGTACATCGATGGACCACTCATGGTCCATGTCATTCGTGATCTCCACTCTTATCCTTGCAAGTTTGCAGTGTTCTTCTGCTTTTAGGTCAAGGTCCAGGTATCCGCCGGAAACGATCATTCTACGATTGCGATAAACATAAAATCCTTGCTGGGCATTCCACCCCTTAGGCCCTCCGCCGCGATTGCTTTCAACCTCGCTTCTCTTTGAGATATGCGGTAACACGTAGGGAACTATCCGGATTCGGCTATCTTCGTATTTTTCTGATGAGAGTTCCTGGCTAAAGTCGTTTTTTCGTAAATAAGGGTCCCAAGGCTCGCATCGGGCCGCACCGAGGAAAATGTGCAGTTTTTTCCGGCTAACCTCAAGGTACTGGTGAAACACCATTTCAAGGTAGTCTTTGACAGCCAAAAATCTATCTAAAAAGGCGTCTTTCCCATCGCCGATCATGGCACCTGAAGGCTCACAAATCCGGTCAAGATTCTGCCAGAGAACGCTTGTACCGCTTCTGAGACTATTAATTCCTGATAACAGCGCCTTAGTCTCGATTGGGGGAACACGCCCCAAGAGCCAGTTCTGAGATTCCTGAATATCTAGATTCCAAAATCGCGTCGAGGTCTTGCCGTCGGCGGTCTTCGTAATGACCGTCAATAGCTTGCACTGGGAAAAAGAGGCGGTTTTGAGACCAAGACCAAATCTCCCAAGGTCCTTTGCATTGCGCTCTTCCAGAGGACTTTGAGTTCCGAGCCTCATCCCCTCTACTAAGCGTTCCTCCGTCATGCCGATTCCGTCGTCAGTGACGCGAATCCAAGGTCTGCCATCATTCCACGCATACTCAACCCATACGTTGTTTGCTCCGGCAAAAATGCTATTATCAATGAGGTCGGCTATAGCCATGCCCAAATCGTAACCAAAGGCTCTCAGCGAGTGAATCATAGCATCAGCCCGAGGAGGACAAGAATCAAAATTCTTGGGGTCGTATGGAATCATGATTTCAGGCATTCGAGTAACTTCCCGGCAATTTTCTCAATCATGAGCGGCGGCACGGCGTTGCCAATCTGCCTGAAAGCCGGCGTCCGTATTTGCCCAACTCTGCCGGCCCCCTCGAAATAGTAGTCGTCGGGAAATGACTGGAGCCGTGCTGCTTCCCTCACTGAAATGGATCGGTTTTGCGCTATATCAGGATGGATATAATAGTGCCCGTCTTTTGCAAGATGCGCCACTATCGTGTGTGAATGATGAAGATTATCAGCGACAACTTTGAATCTGTCCGTAAATGAATCTGTGTTATTGTGAGTCTTGAGATGGTTCGGAAGATCATTGTAGTCAAGTCTTGCTTTATCTTTGTTCCATTTCTCAACCGCTATCCTGTAGATTTCTTTATCCTGTTCAGTATGCGGTCGAGCTACGTGCTGGGTAAGTATATTAAGATTTTCTTTGCGTATTCCCGCGAAAGAGAGATAAGGATTTGTTGCGGCCGCATAAGCACCGTTCTTGTCCCTGCCTTCACCCGCCTTTATTTTCGGTAAATCTTCAAATACAGAGGAAACATTGCAGTCCATCACCGTTGGCTCATTGAGGTTGTCAATTGAAAGTTCCGTGTCCTTTCTCCAACCTATAATTATCACTCTTGTTCGGTTTTGAAGGACTCCAAAATCGCGTGCGTTCACCGTGAAAGGTTTGACAGCATAACCGACGCGTCTAAAATATTTTTGCAGATTCTTGAAATACTTCCCTTCTTCGGCCGAAAGAAGACCTCCTACATTTTCGAAAACAAACAGCTTCGGCCTATATCTGTTTAGGAATCTGCCGTAATGAATATACAGGTAGCTTCTCGGATCACCCCACATCCTGTTTTCATCACGCGCTCGTCCGACGATAGAATATGCCTGGCATGGAGGTCCTCCGATAATAACGTCTATCTCTTTGCCATCTTTTATCTTATCTACTGTCTGAAAGATACCCGGATTCCCTTTTTCCCCTATAAATGCATTGACCACGGATTCAAGGATATTCGAAGGGACCAGGGAGTAAAGGTTTTCCCTGTCTATCTCCCCTCTTAGGTACTTTTCATATAGATCAGCTTTATTATTCTCCCGAAGATAGTAACAGGACAGCCGGGTCTTGAGCGTGAGGCAAGCAGCAGGGTCGGCTTCGACGTGGGCTACCGGTTCGAAACCCGCCCTTTTAAATCCTTCCGAAAAACCACCAGCTCCGGCAAATAGATCTATGAATCTCACTTTACCAGCCTTTGTATCAAGGAGTTGAGTGTTTCCGGCATTTTCTCAGTTTTCAGTTCACACTCATATACCACTATCACGTTCCAGCCGATCTCGGTCAGTTTTTTCAAATTTAACTCATCAAGCTCTCGGGTACGGCTAATCTTCGCCAGCCACCACGCTCTACGCGTTTGGGGAATCACTGAGTACCTACACCCCTGATGACCGTGCCAAAAACAACCGTGCACAAGAACGGCGGCCTTATACTTCGGCAAAACGATGTCTGGCTTGCCTGGCAGGGTCTTGTCGTGCAGCCTGTACCTGAATCCCTTTGCGAAGAGAAATCGCCTCACCAGCATTTCAGGCTTGGTGTCCCTGTTCCTGATCCGCGACATGTTATAACTTCTTGTCTTGGCATCATGAACATCCGTCATGGGCCACTCTCTGTCTTGCTCCCGGAGCGACTGCCCCTTGAGACCGCCTTTCAGCCTGATGGAATGGTAGGTCTTGTAACAAGAGATTTATACCATGTTTCAGTCAAAGACTGAAGCATTATGACTTGTACCGGACGGATTCTTCCTTCCGGGCAAAAGGTACCCTTAAAAATCCAGCCGGCCAAGGACAACGAGCCCCGCAGCGATCGCCTCGAACATCCGGATAAAATATGGATGCTTATGTTTCTCCTCACGATCTATCTGATCACTCAAAAAATGGTACCGAGCCAGGGCAAGGCGGAGAATGGCCGTTTTGTTGGCTTTCAGGCCGACCGCGAAAAACTTCCTTAAATCGGCAAGCTCGTAACGGTGCACAGTTAATCCCCGTTTTTCGGCGAGCCCTTCAATCGATGCAACCAGGGAGCGGAGGTTCGTGGAAGTTCGTGAGGGATGGACCCTTTTAAGAGAAAGTACACTGATGCCGTACTTATCGATGATATCGAGGAGTAGTCTTTCGGCATTTCTCAGTTTGCGAGGCGACCACTTTCCTCTGAGCACCTTAGTGCCCCAGTAGATCAGATCGGACCCTTGGAAAACGGCGAGCCCGAGATATTTCGTCCCCGGATTAACAGCCAGGATACTGATTTCTTTTCGTGTCATAGCGTTATGAAAAAATGATTAAGCAACATGAAACAACGCTGCCAGTTTTTGGAGTGGCAGCGGAACGGTTTCTGAAGAAACCCAAGCGGTTCTACTTCTCTTCCCCGGAGCCGATATGTTCTTCTCTTCCCCTGACTTCGTCCTTCAGCTCGGAATAGAGATCCCTGAATAAAAAAGCCACCGGCATCCGGTAGACAATCTCAAGCTTCAGGGCATTGACCAGACTTGGATATCTTTTTCCGTTTTCATATCTCGAAACAACGCTCGTCTTTCTTAAACCTAAAGCGCGAGCCACTCTTTCTTGGGAAAATCCCATCCGCCTCCGAGCGGACCAGAGTGAATTGTTGATCCTCCTTGATTGTTCCATATCCTCCTCTTATGTTTCTGTGTTCATCATACTACTTTGCGAAAAAGGAAAAAGGCGGAACAATTTGCCGCTATGGTAAACAGGACTCTTGACGGCCGCTCTTGAGCTTTTGAGGCAAATTCTCCCCTCTTCAATTCCCTGACCGTTGATCTACGCTTATATCGGACTAACCCGCAAAAAGAAATGAAAAAAGACTTGTCACAGCTCCACCGGGACTTCATGAAAGAATCTGAATTTTCGGCAAAACTTTCTCCTGAAACGCTCCGAGGATATCAGGCCAGTTTTGGATTGCTACTTAGGGTGATGCCGGACATAGACTTGTCCGCCCTTTCCCCCGACATGATGACAGAGTTCTTCAAGAGGCTTGAAAAAAGAGAAAGGAAGGTCGGCAAGAATGGAACGAAGACCGGAGTGAAGAAATCGACAGTCGCAACGTATCGAAGCCAGCTCAATAAGTTCTTTGAATGGCTACGAATCAAAGGGGTACTCGAAGAAAACCCATTCCCGAAAATCGCCTATCCCTCGGTCCGGTACGAAGACACAAAGTTTCTCAAGAGGCCAGAGATCGAAAAAATATTCTCGGCTCTGGCACTGAGTCCCAGCCAACCATTTATCAGGAAAAGAAATATCGCTATCTTCTCGGTGCTCCTCAACTGCGGTCTCAGGCGAAATGAACTGATTAGCCTCAAGACCTATGATATGGACCTCGATAGAAAAACAGTCCTGGTACGAGCGGAAACGTCAAAGTCGAAAAGAGATAGGACGATTCCACTGAATTCCATGGTCCTCGTTATTTTGAAGGACTACCTTGAGGAACGGAAAAAGAAGGTATACACCACGCCCTATCTGTTTGTGTCTGCCCACTACGACGCTCAGCTCACAAAGGATGGCCTGAGACATATCGTCGCCGCTTTGAAGGCTCTTTCCGGCGTTTCTTTTCATCTCCATCGGTTCCGGCATACCTTTGCGGTGAACATACTCAATAATGGGTGTGATATCGCGAAACTCAAGCAGCTCATGGGCCATTCAGATATCCGGATGACAATGACGTACCTTCGGTGTCTCCCAACGAAAGCCATGCGGGCGGATGTGGAGAAATTGACCTTTGACAATCTAATCTGACTCTGCTTTCATTATACATGAAGGATTTCAAGCGGGCGTCTGAGATAGGAGGAAAGCAGAATGGAGATCAATCGTACGTGTGCTTACCTGGATATACTTGGTTTTAGGACCTTCATCGAAGTCAACCGTGATCTTTATGGCGCAGTCGAGCTGATCAATTATTATCAAAATGTACTTAATCTGACCAACATGGCGGCAAAAGTGTCCGCTGCCCGCACAACTACAGATGCGCTTTCGTGTGAAGACGAAGCGTTAAGAAATCGCAATTTGCAATTAAAATTTACAACTTTTGAGCACTTTCTTCCCACTAGTGATTCTATATTCATTCAATCATCATCGGAAGACCGAGGTTTATTTGTTGCTCAGATATCCTCTTTCTTGTTGAAGTGCCTTACTCTTATTAGACCTATGCCAAAATTCCCGCTATTACTCCGGGGAGGAATCGCTTACGGAGAGTGTTGCGCGATGCCGGTTACATCTATACTCAACAACACGACAAAAGAGTCCGCAGTATTAGCGGGAATGGCTGTAGCTGAAGCTGTAAGGCTTGAAGGAAGAACGAAAGGCGATGGCCCGATGCTGCTTTGTTCGAAGTCTTTTTACGAAGCTCTTCCTGAGGAAACTCGAAAATATATCAAAACTGTGGGAGATCAGTATATAATTCTCTGGCCAGCCTTTTACTACTATGACGCGTGCAGTGAAAATCATACTGATTTCAGACATGAACAGGAGTTTGATGAATTGTTCGGACTTGCAGCTAATTGGTGGAAAGAGTATAACCATCTCCCATATGGCAGCCATTACTACGGCTTCTTGAAGCTTATTATCGAAAGTACTTTGAAATACTATTCAGTTGATGGCCGGCATACAGGAGAAGCGAGAAAGTACATTGAAAAGGCCATCGAGGAAAACGGACTAAGTTCAAAGGCGGCTGACCTGATGAAGACTACGTGAATACAGAACACGGTTTATGCCTATAAATATTTTCCTCTAAAAAGTATTCAAGGGATGTTTTGAGATCTGAGAGCGGAGATGCTCGGCGCTTGCCGACAAATAGATGGTCGTGGTCTTGATGTCGCTATGCCCCATCATGCGGGAAAGCGAGAAGATATCACAGCCGCCTTCGACCATCAAGGTTGCAAATGTGTGGCGGAGCTTATGGACGCTGAAATTGATACGAGACGCGGTTTTCACTTCTTCCAGGAGGTGCTTAAGGCCATTCTCGGTAAAGCCCATGTTGTGATTGAGAGAAACGAAAAACTCCGCGCACGTTTTCTTGAGCCTCTTTCTTTCATCGAGATAGTTCTCAAGACTCTCCGCTAGCTTGGAGCAGATCGGCACCACCCGGTCTTTGCTGCCTTTTCCTTGGCGGATAAAGATTGACATATTTTCCAGATCAACTTCGGTTAGCTTGAGGTTGAGCAGCTCCTTCTTTCGGAGGCCGGCGAGAATGAAGGTCGAGAATATGGCATAGTTACGATACCGGAGAAATCTGTATTTGTATGGATAGTTGTAGACAATTTCGAGGATTTTCATTGCGTCCTGTTTGGTGAGCCTGGGAGGCAGTTTCCTTTCCTTTTTGGGAATTTCTATATCATCCGTAGGGTTGACCTTCATCATCCCCTCCTGGACACACCACCTGAAGAAGACAGCCAGCGATTTATGGAACGTGACGAAGGAACTGGCCGCCCAACCTTTGACAGACCGACCATGGAAAAAGAATTGCCGAACATTTTCCGGGGTAATCTCGTCAATCTCGGTGACGTGCATCGTGTTACAGAAAAGTTTGGTGGTCTGGGTATACCGCCTGATAGTGTCTTTGGTGTAGCCCCGGATATACATCGAATGATCACAGAAGCGTCGAAGCGCTTGCATGATTTGCATAAAAGCGTGCAACCGATGATAGGTGCAAAGATTCAATGGAGCCGTTGGCCGGGCTTGAACCGGCGACCACTTCCTTCACGTGTACCCGTCCTCTTGGCGCACTGGGGCGGGGTTAGACTGTATATTGAGCATATTCCGGTTACTCGGAATTTAGCTCCCCTTGTCAGTCGTTCGGGCGCTATGAGCGCCACGGTCTTAACCAGATGCTTGGCCTTTAACCGTAATTCGGGCTTCATTACGCAGTTTTCCGCGTAAAGGGCAAGAAATCTTTTCGATCTTACCATGGAAGTGCTCTACCAACTGAGCTACAACGGCATATTCAATTTTATGGACTCAGGACGACCACCGACCTGTTTAAGGCCAAAGGTGGTCCCGATTTTCCACTTTTCCTTTTAAACGAGCCACATATTGATAATTTCTTTAGACCTGTTTATTACCATTAACGTAATCAAAACTTCATCGGATTATTTTGGCTCTGTTAAGGCAAGAAAAGGTGTTTGAGACTCGAAATTGAATGCCATTGTAACGACCTGTTTAGCACAGAATCGTGTCCAGTAAAAAATCCTGAAAAGCCAGGATATTCTTTGCAACTATCTTAGTTTTTAATGAATTAAACTATTTTCAAAATAGCACAACGGAGCAATGATGGCAAGACCGAGACACTGTGACATTTTCACAGTTTTTCAATTCCATCGATACAACAAACGTCATCATAGACAAAGGCAACGCTATACCTCGCTCTCGTTATTCCGACATAAAGGAGAGCCTTACTCTTATCTTTGAGCTTATCCGCATCCTTTATCTTTAGAAACTCCTTGATCGGGCCGTTGGGGAAAATCAAGACCCTATCGAACGTTTGCCCCTTCGATACCCCGAAATTTAGCGCCCGTAGTCCCTCCGTCTTCGTGGTCTTACTATACCTCAAAACCATCGGCCTATACTCCTCGACATACGCTTTCAAATCGTTGAGACAAACAAGATAAACGCCGTCGTGACCCGTTTTATGCAAGTTCATGGATTTTGTCTTCGGCATGTCTGTATATAGGATGTCGGCTATATCGCAGATATTCTGATTGCACCGGTAACACTCATTCTTCTCCTCGATCTCGCATAGTCCGTCTTTCTTCCATTCTCTGAATAAGTGGATGATGTTCTTGCCTTTGAACTTCTTGTTTTTCGGTGAACAGTTTGTGAAATAGGTGGCCTGCCGACTGTCGCCTACTGCGATAATCTCAATCTTGGATCTAAACAGCAATTCCAAGAAATCAAAATCATATCCTGCTAAGTCCTGGACCTCGTCTACAAAAATACAATCGTAAATACCTTCCAATCGCTTAATCACCAACCCGCCGGAGTTTTCGTTGCAGCAGCACGCAAAATCGCTAATCTTGTCGGTATAAATTCGATCCCCATCCAGAAAATAGTATCTGTTTGTGTTGTTCTTTGGAACGTATGGACAAAACTTGCCCTCAACAAAACAAATGGTTTCTATTCGTTTCTTATCATAAACTGCATTCTGATAGGGCCGGGAGCAGTCCTGCAATAAAAACGCATACCAGCTTTGAACGGTAAGGTTGGATGGAATTAAGCCCGCCTTCTCTATGATGTATCGCCGAATCTGATTGAGGTTATAAATCGTGTAGGTGAGGATGAGGACTTTTTCTTCCGGATTCTTTAGGGCCTGCTCGACAACGTAGGTCGTCTTTCTCGATCCGGCCGCCGCTATAACGACGGTATTATTGGATTGCTGTTTCGACATAAGGAGGAATGGTTATTGTCTCTCCGGTCTCAAAGAGCTTGAGAGCACACTCGGTCTTGTTATCCTTCATATACTGAATGACCTCTTCAGTACTCTTATAGGCTGCGCCGAGGATCTTATTGAGCAGGGGCAGAGAATTGCATTTCGCTATCTGAGGCTCCAGAGTTGTGCATGCGTCGTCCTCGTC
This sequence comes from uncultured delta proteobacterium, assembly GCA_963816715.1. Taxonomy (GTDB): domain Bacteria; phylum Desulfobacterota; class Syntrophorhabdia; order Syntrophorhabdales; family WCHB1-27; genus BOG-1155. The sequence goes on along the minus strand of CAWFMJ010000025.1, from coordinate 193,136 downwards.
GTAGCAAATCTTTATGTCGGGGTCAGTCAGGTAGTCTTTGTATCTCTCCTTGAGCCTTCCACAATTGCCGTCGTTGTCTATAACGACCGCAACCTTCTTCCGCAACTGTTTTGCTATTTCGAGAAAACGCCTGAAAGAGACGCCTCTCACTGAGATCACGTCGATTCCGTCGTCAATAGGAAGTTTGCCGTTTTTCTGAAGATATGCTTTCTGGACGAACAGCTCATCCGATGGCCCTTCCACAAGAATGGACCTCTTGGCCAGGACCAGCCGCAGGGTGTCGTATCCCGGCAGCTTCATAAAGTATTTTTGAGTATCCTTGGACAGATCCTTTAGCGACATCGTATTCAGCTTGTCGCTCAGCAAAATCATCTTCTCGATTCCGAGCTTGTTCAAAACGAAGGCGCTATGAGTCGTTACGATTAATTGCTTGCCGTCGCATTTGTCGGATACCATCTTGATCAATTTGGTCATGGTGGAGAATGACAGATGGTTCTCGGGCTCTTCTATCAGAATCACATGGGATTCCTTGGCCTTCTTTCTTTCAAGGGCAAACAGCATTTTTAAAATATTCTGATCGCCTTTGCCTATGTATTGATAAGGAATATCATCGAGGCACGATGTCAGGTTGGCCTCCCAATTAGTCCGCTGAGATATGTCAATGCTTACCGTGAGGTCTTTTTCAGGGATTATGTCCCTGTTTTCATTGAGTCTCTCGTTGATACTTTTTATTGAATCCTCTTCCGCAAAGGTCTCCCTCAGCTTTCGGTATGTCAGCGATAAGCCGGCCCGCTCCTTCTTTTCCAAAATATCTTCGATAGTCTTCTGGATATAGTAGTCTGTTCCATTTTGCAATCTCACGGCGGTAGTGTCTACGAGTGTCGTCTTGATCGGGAGGCTCACCTGCTTAATGCCGTTGTAGTCGAATGAATACCACTTAGCTTCATAGTACTCGGCGGGAACCGTCCGTATATCATCGGGTTTGGCGATGTAGCTTTTGTATTCGTCGGCATACTCTTCATTAAACTGAATGAGAATCATGAGCCCCGGAACGTTCTCCCTCAGAGAATTATTAGTGCCTTTAAGCCTGGTTAGGTCGGGGGAGTCCTCTAGATATAGCTCGATGATAATTTTCGGCGGCTCGGGATTCTGGCCCTTCTTAATTTGCTCGATATATTTTTTAACCACGGACTTATTGAAGAGATACGGGGAGATTTCGTACGACACACTTCGCCCATTGAGCTGTCCGGTCAGGGCTAAGTTAACCGCCTCAAGCAAAGTCGATTTCCCGGTTTCGTTATCGCCGACTATGATATTTAAATCGTTGTTTAAGTCGAGTTCGAAGTTTTCCAGGCATTTATAATTCTCAACTATTATTTTATTTATGACCATAATCGTTGTTTATTGTCTTCTCATCTTAAGTCGGATGCTATACTTTGCATCCTCAACTAAGTTTGTATTAATGCTTTTTAGACTACACTCGAACTCATGCGTGTACAAGCCCCGCTACAGATAGAGTTGCGCTCATTCAAACTTATCCATCAAATCATATCCTTCAAAATGAAAGTTGACTTCACCACAATTGCCTATGCTGTTGAAATAGGAACCTATCAGTCGCTTTTCGCGCGGTAGGTATTTGAGTTTGACAGTCCCTTTATGGACTTCCATCGTACCCGACCTCTTGGAACTCGGTTCATTGTCGTAAGTATAAAAAAGATATATCCGGCCATTCATGGCAGCGAAGCTGGCCACGGCGCTTTCAGACTGCGAACGCTCGTAGTAGGCCCGCACAAAGATTTTTGAAAACGTTTGGCAAATCTCTAAACAGGATTGCACCTGAACATTGACCCCGTTTTCTTTATATGATGAACACTGCGCGCCTTTCCATCTGCCTCGCAAATCCGGAAAAGAAACGATTCCCAAGGTTATGAAGATTCTCCACGACCATAGATATTTCTCAAACAGAGAATACAGCAACCCGTAGGCAACGAGTGGGGAAAGCGTCTCTGCCCAAAACGGTGGATTCTTGAACAATGTAAAGAAGGCCCATGAAAGTGAGATGCTCAAGAGCGGAATAAATCCCGCGAAAAATAAAACGTGAGTTGGTTTATTAAGATCAGGTTTCATATCCGATAAAATCCCAAACATATTGCATGAAATCGCGCACTTGTTGATGGGTCCGCAGTGGACTGCCTTTGAATAACCACAGCAGATCGCTTACCTCGACATAGTTGTCAGCTTTTCCCGGTTCGCCCATCTCATTCCACACCGTAGCGACTACAGACTGTGTCGCATCCAAATAATTACTTTGTTTAAAATGCACCTCTGGAACATTCCAAGCCAAGCATTCAAGGAAGAACGATGGCATGGTTTTCAGAGTGATCACTCCTTCGTCAATCAGTTCATTCCGAACATTCTTGAGGATTCGCACGACCGGCTTGAACATCTGTCCTGTTTTGGTATTCTTGAGGACGCCGTTATCGTAGTGCTGTTCGGGGAAACTGGTAATATGAATTCCATCATCCGCCACAAGTTCAATCCCTTCTGCTTCAGCGTCTGTAGGGCTCCTGAAGCGCCTGTGCACGAAACAGGGAACAACGTCAGCATTTACTCTATTGGTGCTCTCTTTAGCTTTCAGACATTTGTTTTTCCGTTCTACCGAAGCTGCGCCAAACTTACTTATTAAAATATTTTGAATATCGCTTTTGAAATTGGAGAATGTATATGGCGCAGCAGTAAAACCGGCCCAGTATAGTTGTTTATCGGCCTCTGACAGTCCGCTTACGTCGGGAAAGTAATAGCCATCGTGCCGCACGACGATATCGACATCGCTATCAAGCCGGACGTTGGTCCGGTTCTTGTAGGAGCCTTGTAGGAAAATAGACACAGTGTTACCAAACTTCTCACGAATGCATTCCGTAATCTGCCTGACGGCGTTTTGACACTTTGTTTCCTCTGTTTCGCTCGGTGCTTTGGCCCAACGACTCAATTGTTCTTCGGTTACATTCATATGTGGCGCCTCCACAAAATGGAGCCTCGACGTTTGTCTTATTATACCCCATACGCAGAGCAAGTCAAAAAATTACCCGACTTTGGTTAATTATTCCTGTGATTCTGCATAACCTTTCCTCTCCAGGCAACAATCCCTGCTCTTGCAAGTAGATAATTAAAAAACAGTGGAGACATAGTGTATCAAAATAGGTCCGTTATCTACATGCCGACAAAGATAATCTTTTGCATCGTGACGAGTGCAGTTGTCTCTTTGGTGACCGTGCTTCCCCTACCGATCCCTTTGAGCAAGATCTTCCCGTCATCAAGCCGCTCAACTTCCTTGATACTGGCCGGTTCTCCCTGTTCGGCGTAGATAACGAAATTGTCATTGCGAATGGTTGGAAGAGGCACGGCGGTGATATAGAGGTATGAATCCCGGCGGAGGTGAGGATAAAGGGTGTCCGTGACCACCTTCAGGCAGGATATGCTTTCCTTACCGGCCTTCTCGTCTGTATAGGCGAACAGTGCCGGCATGTATTCCAATTCCTGTCCCGGCATATCATTGACAATTCCTTTGTCCACAACGGTTCCGATCACCTTGACGCCCGCTTTTGGACGCTTCAGGAACTCCGTTCTATCCACCCCGAATATCTTCGACCATTTCTGTTGCGCCCTCGTGCCGAAGCTGACGGCGGCCGTCTCTACCTTTCCCACATAGCCCACGGTCGATTCGCCCAGGTCAGCCGCCTTTTGCTGCGTAAGGCCCAAGCCTTCCCGGGCTCGGATGAAATTCCAGGCGATCACTATGCCATCGGGAGCCGATACCAGCTCTTGAGGCGTCATATCCTTTATCTTCTTTTCCCGCATATTGTTTCCAAGACAGCCTCGATTGTGAGCCTGCCCGTATAAATCTCACGACTTTAAGGACTTTGCCTATTATTCGGCTTGATTAACCTCTTTCGGCTTCCTGCCTCTCCTCTTCGTCGGTATCTGGTCGGGAGAGAGCATTCTCTTCACGACGATGTCATAGACATTGCCGAGCACTTTCCTTTTGGCGGGCAGTATCTTCTTGATCTGCTCGTCACTCATGCCGTTGCTTTTCATGGACTTCCTCAGCTTCCCGGCCCAGTAGTTAATGGTACTTTCACCCGCTCCCAGCATCTGCGCTAATTCGCTGGCATCTTTCTTGTTCCAGTTGTCCACTAACGCCTGGAGCTTTTCTTCGCTAACCTTAACCTCACGTTTTGCCATATTTACCTCCCGATGAGTTTTTTTATAGCCTCTATTATATCAGCAATGCTGTATTTCATGTTATTAAAAACTACGGTCCTCAGGGAATTGCGGTGCCCCGAGCGGTCAGCGGAAGGGCTGTCTTCTCGCCATTAGGCCGTAGCTTATCGGCCCCTTCAGTTCCTCATACTCTCCATGAACAACATCAAACGCCAATGGAAATGCGGGCCATGACGTGCCGGAATCAAAACAATTTCGAAAGGAGAGACGAAGATAGCCACTTAAGGCACGTTAGCACAAAATTTTGCACCGGTTGATTCATTTTCACAAAGAAAAAACAAGAAGACAAAAAACCAATAACCACAGAGCCCTGAATTACCCATAATATTTTCCGCTGCGTCTTATAGCGTTCGCCAAGCGACTTAAATGTGTCCACGAAGTTTTTCGCAATGCTCGCATGTTCTTTTTCGAGCTTTGTCTTCTGCCGCATAATTTCAATACCGATCACATCAAGGGTCTGCCGCTGATTGCGGAGAAGGAAGCACATCAGTATAGCGAAGATCAATGATCCGCCCAGAACCCCGGCACTGATCCAAAAATTCCCGTCGATCTTCGCGCTTTCCCTCATTTGTGTGGCAGAAACTATAACGGCAACGGGAATACCGAGAAGCTGGTTTTGAATGTCCGAGATTACCTTGTGAAGCTTCCCGGAGTATTCAATGCGCGCCGCCTCTATTTCATCGCGTATTTTCTCGTAAGAAAAACCGGCCGCGAACATCTGATAGCCCTTATCGAACCGGTCCTTCAGGTCATCCGCGTGGCTGAGTAATGAGGAAAATCTCGTATCAGGTGGAAGCATGACGGTCATCTCGCAAACAGCCTCAGCCATTATGGATGCACGTTGTTTTTCGTGCACGCCCTTATCGAGGGCGGATGTAAGATCCGCTATCTCTTTGGTTTTAAGTGAATGTATGTCTTGTTCGGTGAATAGGACTGGGATTTCGAATTTGCCGTTCTGTATAAAAACCAAAACCTGAGCCTGTTCGTCCAGGAATGCGGCACAGGATTTGAGCATGGCCACGAATTCGAGCGCTAATCGATAAGTAGTTATTGCAGGATGCGGAGGCGTGGAATCCTTGTTACAGTAGTCAATGTATAGGAGTAGGTAACATGAAGGCTCCTTGACGCGGGCACCGGGAAAACAAAGCAATTCCTCAAGGTTTTCAGAAAGCAGGCCAAAGCCCGGACGAGGCGTCCCGATTTGGACAAGAACATCCTTGCCCAACACGATGTCGCCGACGTCTGCGGGATCAAGAACGGTCAGCGCGGTGTTGTCAGAATCTGATTCGCACGCCAGGAGTGCGGTTAGCCTTTGCTGGGTGTCGAGCAGTAAATGGCCTGAGATTCCAAGACTCTTATCTATTTCGGATAGATTGCGGACGATAAGGACTAAATCTTCAAATGTCGCCATGGCTGATTTCTGTCCTTAGCTCATCCTCCAACTCTTTCGGTAGATTTGTAAAAATAAGGGTTCTGTCTTCAGCATTGTATTTCGCCTGTCCCTTGACGATTGCTTTTCGATCAATCTCAACAGTCCAATACGGAGTCTTTGCTCTGATCTTGACAAGCCCCTTTAAGACGCGCTGATCAGGCACGAAACCATCACTAAGTTGAGTATCGCTATCCGCAAGTGCTTCCTGAAGAGCTTTGGGGTCTTCTGGCCAGACTGCATTTGAAAATTCTTCGAGATTGATTGGCCGGTCACTTTTCCGGCAGTCATTACAATGATCATACGCAGTCTTGAGAAGCGATTCTTGTTTCTCGGCATCAGCTCCCGATTTCTTGGCAAAATCTGTAACGAGCTTAACGAGTTTCTTCGTTTCTTCCTTTGAGCCGATGAATTCTTTACATCCGAGAAACATCTTGAAGTATTCGGAGACTTCGTTGCGTTGTTTAAGAAAACCTACATACCGAACATCTTTCGGTTCATCTATCCAATCGGTTAGATTCACTCGGCCAGCCACCCGAAGATTTTGCAGATCGATGTGAACAGAGTCAATGATTTCTAATGAGTCATCTTTAATCGCGGATGCGCTAACGTTGGTTATCATCGCTACCAAGAACCATCTTCCTTTCCCCGTCATATTGCCTTGAGCCATGACCACATAACCACCGGTGGCCAGTTTAGCCTGACCTGCCTTAGTGGCGAGTACGCTCATCAATTCTTGTGACGCCTCAAGAAATGTCTTCTTTCCGTCGTTGTAGATTTCCCTCAGTATACGAGAAGAGGGAAAATTCAACTCGTCTTTTTCAAATTTCCCATAGCCTTTGCCTGTCTTGATACCGTACAAACTGTAGATATCGGTTACAAGTTTTACAACGGGCGGGTCCAATGGAAGAGGAGCAGGACGGATAACGGCTTTTGCTTCTCCCTGGCGTTCCTTGATGAGCTTATGGATTATCGCAGCTTCGACCGAATTTCTTATTGTCCCCTTTTCCGGCAGGGCCGTTGTCTGTGCTGAGAGATCGACCTCGTCCATGTGAGTTTATCCTTCTAATTCGGCTGATGATCGTTCGGCAAGGCAAACTTGGTAGCGAAGCTCCGTCTCCGATCTCTTCGGTTGACGGGGATAGCTACTTCTTGCCGGGCTTCTTAATTGTTTCGACGGTCGTCGTCTTTGGGTGCCTTTTCGCTTCCTCTACTGGGATAAATTTGCCGCTGCCCGCATCTCTCCCGATCTTTGTCGTGTTACTCCCCTTTTTTGCGCCCATTAGTCCCCCCGTTTGTATTGGTCTATAACACTATCAGGAAGGGTGTCAAGATAAATCGAGTATTTTGGGTAGACGTGAGGAAGAACCACTCCGAAACACGGATGTTCGTAACCCAGGACAGTTGCTCTGCCTTCAAATATCCTCGATAAATCCCGCAATACGGACGTTTTGGTAGAGTTTCCCCTTCCGGCAACATTCCCCTCCTTTTCAATAATCCCAGGTTTTGTAAGCTGTGAGTAGGCCAAAACAGTTCTTTAAACAAAATCGCACGGGGCCAAAAAGGAGGTGCTCGGTGTGCAAAGGCATGTATAGCCCTAAAATTCGTGAAGACTTGATCCCGTATATCCATCGCCTTTCCCAGTATATGGGAAGGCCGATGACCTACGTCGTCAACCACATGCTCGATACCATTATCGGCGAACTCAAGGGACGCCGCCTCTTTGAAACTATCGAGGCGGAGGAACGGGCACTCAGGGAGGTTTCCGACCATATCACAAAACTGGTACGGAGCAAAAAGAAGGAGGACCGCGAGCGGATAATAGATCTTTTCAAAAAACTGGCTTGAGAGGAGGACCCCTATGTTTCTCATTATAACGTGGAGCAGTTACCAGGACGTATCATTCGTCCTCGGCGGAGACGGGGCTCCCCGTCTCTTTCTCTTCCGAAGAGAAGCGGAGCATTATGCCAAAGAGAACCTCTCTGGCAAGTGGGAAATACTCTACCTGTTTTAGAGCCATAGGCAATCAAATCCAAAGAGGAGGTGAGTTTTAATGATTGTATCCAGGGAAAGGGCAGCTATTGCCAGCCCAGCCGATGTCTTGAAACACCTGAGAAAGGTTCTCAAAAAAGAAGGCCCCATATCGAGAGATAGAGAACATCTCTGGGTCATATTCCTCACCACGAAGAACCGCATCAAGTTCGTCGAGCTGATAAGCCTGGGCACGCTCAATAGCTGTCTCGGACACCCGAGAGAAATCTTTCGGCGGGCAATCAAGATTGGCGCTGCTTCGCTCATTCTGGCCCACAGTCACCCATCGGGAGACTCGTACCCCAGTGAAGAAGATATGGTCCTTACAAACAGGATCACGGACGCCGGAAAAATCATAGGGATCGAAGTATTGGACCACATCATCGTCGGACGTACCGCCTTTTCCTTCAAGGAAAAGGGAATACTCTGAAGGAGGAAAACCATGGACGAAATGATTTTGCATAGGGGTGGGCAGCTTGTTTCCAAACAGGAGCTTGACCTCATCCCCATTCCCAATGAAACCGATTCATATATCCCCGTTTCCCATTACCATCTGGCGGACAAACTCCTTACGGTCTCGCAAGATCTCCTTACGGATTTTGTCCTGGTGGGCCAAAGCTACGCCGTGGCCCGGCAGGGCCAGCAGCTCTTCGCTCTCCTCCAGTTCAAGCGGGATAGTTCCGAAATCGGCCTATCCGTCGCTTTCCGGAACAGTTATGACCGGTCGATGAGCGTGGGCCTGGCCATCGGAGCGTCCGTTTTCATTTGCGACAACCTGAGTCTCCACGGCGAAATCGCCGTCATGAAGAAACACACCAAAGGTGTCTGGAACGCTCTCGAAGACTTGGCCATCACCACTCTTTACAAGGCCCAGCATAATTTCGAGAAAGTGATCACCGACGCCGAGCGCCTCAAAGGAATCCCGATAGATAACCACGAGGCTTTCCAGCTTATGGGGCTGCTTTACGGCCACGACATCGTGAGCCCCCGGCAGCTCCCGGTTATCCGGGAAGAGTGGCTCCGGCCCAGCCACCTGGAATTTAATCAAAGAAACAAATGGAACTTTTTCAACGCCGTCACCGAGGCCCTCAAATCGACCCCGCCCGTCTCCATAATGGAGAAACACGTCAGGGCCTACCAGGCCATCGTGGAGGAACCATGAAAAAAGATAGGGTTCTGGTCACGAGGGACCTGGAAATGCTCCTCAGCGGGGAAACAATCCAACTGGATTGCGGGCACCAGGCGACTATCGGCCACAATTTCGCAAACACTGTCATCATTCTCTCCCAGGGCGGAGGGAAGATTAAGACCGTCTGCCACGAGTGCGGGTATTAGGAGGCCCCATGTTCGTTATCCTCAATTGGAGCGCCTGGAAGGAAATTGCCGTCGTCACCGCCAAAGACGGTGGACCGAGGCTTTTCCGCAGTGACGGCGAGGCCGTCGAATACGCCACAAGGAATCTCGATTTCAACTGGCAAATCATCAAATTGGAGGGATAAATTCCCTCCTCTCTTACTCATTAACAATTTCAAATAGACCGCTGCGGACTGCCTGAATTAACGCCTATAGTAACACCTATACACATTATGCAGACCGTTTCGATTGGACCAGTAGCGCCGATTTTGGGGAAAACGGCTTGAACATCTAATTATGTTGGGGGAGTGGGAGGCCAGGTGCTTGTGGGATTTCATCACCACAAAGCCCCAGCAAAGCCAAATGGAGGGACTCCGCCACCTCACCTTTGCCTTTGCCGGGGCTTACGCCCCTGGACCCCATCCCCCCGTCCATTTGGCTTTTAGTACTATGACCCTCAGTAGACACCTCATCCGACAATTCATATCCACCGCTGAGTGGGCCACCGCCTCCAATATCTGTTATCTCCTCACGGGGAAGCGGCAAAAGAAAACCTACGCCATAGTGGCGGCGGAGCTTAACCGGATGTGCCGGACAAAAAGGAGAGAGCTGCGCCTCAAGAAACTTCACCACGAGTTCTATACCTGCTATGCCATGGCCGGCAATCCCAAAAGCACGATCAACCGCCAACATGTCGAGCACGACATAAGGCTCAGGGACTGCTTGGGGAAGTATTTTAACACCTGCGGGAACGGGCTGATGGAATTTCTGAGCGTGAAGACCTTCGCGGACGCGGTACTCAAGCTGAATACCGGAAACCTGTATTTCGAGTTCGACAGCGGCCACATGGGAAGACAACAGATTAAGGATAAGATCCGGACCCATTACGCCGGCAAGGGAACCTTTCGAGTGGTATTTTGGATGGGGACCGCCGAGTACGCCCACTGGAAGGACGCCAAAAGGATCAAGGCCCTGGAACAAAAACGGCTCGAACTGCTCTTTGAGATTGTGAGGCAGGTATTGAGAGATAAACCGAATCGGGTACTGGGAGCGACCTATGGCGGATTTCTGGAGAATCAGCAGTTGTTTACTTCCAAGGAATGAGGTAAGGGACACCCTTACAATCCCGTATCGGGTTGGCCCAAACCAAGGGGTATTTTAAAAATCAAAGAACTGGCCTGTTATTTTTGAATCAGTGGAAAGGCGCGCCGTTTTGCCTGTGCTCTCAGGATCAAGGACAAAACCGAGCGCCTTTCCCCTACCATTTTGAAACAGGCCGTCTCTTTGCTCTTTAAAAATATGGTCAATCTGTATTCCCACCCACCCTTATTGCTTTTGCTCATCGGAAGAATCGCCAAAGCAAGGAGTATGATGACTTTTCCTCATCCGTGACAAGCACGGAATCGAAAAAGCCGGGGGTGAAAATTTCCTTTTATGGAATCATCCCGAGTACTCGGGATTCCACCTTGACTTCCACAAGCGATCAGGATGCTTTCTCCCTTTCGCAAAGGCGTAAAGCCGATGCCTGGAAGGGAGGTGAAAACCATGCCTGTTAGAGAAATAAAGGTATACAAAGTCCAGTCCGAGGGAAATCCCGACGACTGGTATCAGGTGATGATAGACGCCGAGCATTCCGCCGGGTCGTGGTGCTCGTGCCAGGAGTACGTCCGGAAAAGGTATTGCGATCATATCGAAAAAGCGATGACCGCTTATACTTATGGACTATAAAAAAAGAGAGCCCTGCGAGCTATCTCGCGGGGCTTTCCGCCTTCGTTCTTCCATTGTAGCATCCAGCTTATGGGAGTCAAGGTCCCACATTTTGATAAATTTTCACCCCCCTTTCTTTTGGCTTTCCTCATCCGTGACAAGCACGGAATCGGAAAAGCCACGGGTGCGAATTTCTGGTAATTATGGAATCAGCCTACGCGGCGTAGGCTTCCACCTTGACAATCGACGGGTTCTGTCCGCTGTCCGTGCCGTGTCGGAGTGAAAAGCTCTCGGCCAGAAAGGAGGTGATAATATGCCTTTCGAAATCATTGTCGATTGCGGCGATGACGTCATTTGTGACTTTTGCAATGATGACTACACGGAATCCGAGGAAACCGGAGGTTGTGCCGTAGGCTCATACGCGATATGTCCCAAGTGCGCCAAAAAATTAAAAGAGGCTCCAGACCAGAGGTGTGGAGAAAACGAAACCTTTCGAGATTTCGTCTATCGACTCCGAAGACAGTAATCTCAAGAGTGGAAACGGCTTCCTTGATACGGAAGGCTTTTCACTCTCGGGTCTCTCAATTATAGCGGACACCCTCGATGGTCAAGGTCCCACATTTTGGGAAATTCGCACCCGCGCTAAGGGAGGCGGTAAATATGATGCGCCTATATAATGGTTGCCCCAAAGAATAGAGGGTAGCGGTACGGCGCGTCGAAGCGGAATCGCCTTTCGCTCATCCTCTTACCAATTATCTGCTTTGCTCAAGACGGAGGAACCATCGGTTCAGGACCTGCTCAGACGACAGGAGGGAATTCTTCCGGTATCACAACCGGAGGTGGAAATTCTTCCGGTACGATGACCGAGGGAGGAAATACTTCTGGATATCCGTATGCGGTCGGTGTTAACCCAGCACCGGGAGCGGATAAGGGTGGAAGCCCTTTTGGACAACCCATAGGAGGAGGCAATGTAGGTGCCGAGATTTCTCTTACCTGTGAGCAGATAGGAGGAGTAGCCAAGAAGAGATGCACCTCTTCGGATGTTCCAGTTTATCAACTTGATGGACCCATCCCCATTACCATAGTCTCCGGAGGAGGAGTCAGTTGTTGCATGGCAAAATCAAAATTGAGAGTGAGGTAAGGGAGACCCCTTACAATCCCCATGGCCCACGGGACCCAAATAGAAAGATATGAAAATAGAAGCAGAGGAAGGAAAGATTAGGAAAAGACCGCCCTTTAAAGAAGAAATGAGGGTTTAAACTGGGGTAAACAGCTTGATATTATTGAAGAAGCAGGGTTAATTTTTCAAATGGACGTCAGACGCTTCAATGTGTCCTTCCCCGAAAAATCTTGCACTCGATTCTATGTTCTGGCATATCCATTCCACTACTTCATCGTTGGATCTTTTCAGCAGGTCGGTAATGTACTGTCTATTTTTATTGTATAGCCTCACCATATTGTCGAAATCCGCTCGAAACACCAACGCCTCATTCTTAATGGTTTGGTCTAATACCAGTGAACGGTGCAAACCGTCTAAGGGAACCGTGGGCTTGTTATCGAAGGGTCCAGGTTCAAAAGAAACCCGATCTCCGGACATCAATTTGTTCGCGTACCCCAGCTCCGTTATCTGTTTCTTTATAATCCATAGGAAAAAATTGGCGCTGATCCACTCCAGGTAGTCGATAATGCTCCCCATGAACTGGTTCCGTTTTTCATTCATCTCCTTGTAAGCCTGCTGAACGATGCCTCTCGGGATTTTCATATTGCCCATCGATGGCTTGCCCGAAATTCCCATTTTCCCCATTTCCTGAAGTATTTCATAGTAATAGGCGTGCCGCTGGACTATTTCTTTCTCGGTCAGCTCTCTCATAAAATATTTATATACCAGCGGAAATCTTAAGTCAACATGTTCTTTTATCTATTTTTAGTAAATTATGCTTGACATAGTAAACTTACTGGTTTAAATTCTTTTCGAGGAGGTGGAGAAATGGAAATAAACGGCGCGGTTAAAAAGATAGCAGGGCAGTTGAGGGTCTCCACTGCCAAGATCGTAGGGGAAGTCTGGTTCGTCACGGAGCCAGAGAGATTTAAGGATGAGCATTCGGCCAGAGTCCAGGCCCAGAAGCACCTCAACCTTCTGGCCGAGACGGGGCAGCTCGTCCGGGGGCAGGGTTGGTATGCCACCCCCTCTTACCGTGGGACCTTTAAGGACCACGACAGGCTCCTGACCCAGGCGCTCTCAGACATCCTCAAGCTTAAACTCGAATGCATTATCCACAGGGAGGTAGCCGTCGAGCCGGCCATGAGGGCCGATGCGGCTGTCCTCTTAGCGAGAGACGGCCACGGAATCTGTTTTTTGCTCGAAGTGGCCCATAGGGAAGACCCGGCTTATACCGCCATGAAGATAAATCAGTGGCGGAGATGGCCTGAAGCCAACGACGCCCTCGCAAAACTGTTCGGCTACCGGATACCCCACTTTTCCATAATCGTTTCCCGCAACCAGGAAGACGATGAATTTAACCAATTCCTAAGGAGGATACGATGAACCAAGACTTTTTACTAGGAATGGGACTTGGAGCGGCTTTAACCCTTTTTATTATCCTCATCATTTACATTATAGTGACCGAAGTCAAAGAAACTCGGAAGGCATCCAGAGAGGCGCTGGAACGAAAACAACAGGAATACGTTCAGATGATAATGGAAGCCTTACAAGGAGGTGAGAGATGAGCAAGATATCAGAAGCCTTAGAAAAAACCCACTCTAATCTGCCGGCCAATCGAGAAACGATGGGAATAAGGGCTCTGGCCCAGGCTCTCGGAGATCTCAACGTCCTGGAACCGCCTCCTCTTCCCAACAACCAGTCATGGCTTCCGAGGAAGTTCACCAAGAGCAAGATTAGGGACCTTAATGTCATGGCGAGCGATGTGGCCTCCATTTATGAATCCAACACCCGCGCCCTCAAGGCTAGGGTCGACGGAGCCATATCTTTAATGACCGCCAGCGACCAGCTAAAACTGGCCTTCCGAAAGATAGAACACGAATTTAAAGTGATGGAGCATGAGGAAAAACTGGGCGAAATATCCCTGATTAAAGAACAGGCGTTGGCGAAAATCGCCATATCACAGGCAGAGGAAGCCCACTACAGTGCCAAGCTTACCAAGCTTGATTACAAGATGAGGCTCAAGGACGCTAAGGAGGCCGGTTATGATATCGAGGATGAAGATAGGGACTGACAAAGATACTTTGATGCCGGTCTATGTGAAGGAGAATGACCGGCCCCTGAGTGTCTTGGTTGTCGGCCGGCCGGGGACCGGGAAAAGCGTGACGTTCGCCAACTGGTGGCGAATTGATGACCTCCATGGGCCGGCCAAGATCGCCATTGACCCGAGCGGATTTCTGGCCAAGGACCTCTACTCTCTTTCCAAAGGCCGGGCGCTCTATTGCTCCCTTGAACACCCGGTTGGTTTAAACCCGCTCTTGGAGCCATACGGGCCGATCCAGTTGACCGACAACCTGATCGAAATAATCAACCAGGTTGTCTCCCTCACCACCCCCAACGCAGGGTTGACCGCCAAAATGCGAAAGATCCTCACCGACGCTACGCTCTGGTGCCTTAAAAGTCACCGGCCGTCTCTGGAGGCGGTCCAGGATTTCCTGAAGGCCCAGAAGGGAGACGCGGAGACCAGAGACGGAATCATCGCCCGGTTGGAGCTGCTGCTCCAGGATGAGAACCTTAAGAGAATCATTTGCGCCCCGGAGACCTTGAACTGGAAGGAGTTTATCTGGAAGGGGCGGACGCTCATCATGGATTGTTTCGGGATGGGCCGGGACAAGATGATTTTCACCGGGTGCCTCATCACCCACGCCATCAAGAGCTATTTCCGCTACACGCGGGTGAAGGAGTACCGGCCCCTCATCATGTATGTGGACGAGGCCCACAACTTCATCAACCAGAACCATCTCGATATTTTGAAGGAGGGGAGGAAATACAAGCTGTCGCTTGTGGCGTGTGTCCAGGACTTTGCCACTATCGATCCAACGCTGGTGAGAGTGATGTTGTCCAATATCGGCACCTTAATTGCTTTTCGGTGCGGATACCGGGAAGCATCCGCGCTGGCTAACGAGTTTCAAACGCTGAGCGCGTCCGATCTTCAGTTCCCGGACAAGTACACCTGCGCCTATCGGACACCGGAAAAGGAGGGAATAGCCAAAGCCCAAAGACCTGTATACGTAAAAGAAATAGCCATTAGAACCCCTGAAACGAAAGAACGCGAATTCAAGCTGGAATGGTTTCCGCTGGAACCACTATGAGCCCTACCACCTTCAATCGACTTCGAACGCACTTGAAGGGGTCTCCGTTGAGCATGACGCGAACAGGTCAGCCAACTCCCCCTCCGCCAACGAGTGGAGGGTAGCAAGTATTGTGATGGAGACTTCTGTATGGCGGAGACGGATGACTACAAGTCTGGCAGAAGAGATTGTTTTTATCCTAAAGGGCTAATAATTCCTCTCTCCCCGGCGTTTCTAACGTCCGGGGAATGAGGGGAAGCCTAAAGGAGAAAAGAATGGATAAAAAAATAGTATCTCTGGAGGAGTACTACTTTGACAAGCTCATAGCTCGGTACAATGAATTGCTCTCGTCTGCTCCGAGATACCGGAGGCGTCACATTCGGATAAGCCTTAAAGAGGCTAAAAGGCTGAAGAAACAGGCTCATAAAGAATTATCCGCCCAGATTAATCATGGACGATGAATATCTGACTGCCCAGCAAGTTGCCGACATCTTAAAAACCAGCAAGTTTTTTATATACAAAAACTATCGTCAATTCGGCGGGGTAAAGTTCGGGAAATTATTACGTTTTTCAAAGAACCTACTGGAGGTGACTCTGAATGACTGTTTCAAGGCATCACGGGAAGTGGCGCTACGACTTTTGGAAGAACGGACAAAGGCACAAGAAGGGAGGATTCAGCACCAAACAGGAGGCCAAAACAGCCGAATCAGACTTTCGAAAAACCCTAAAGCAGACAAATATGGGCTTTATAAAACTCTGCGAGAGTCGGCTGGAGGAGCTGGAACTGAAGAGGACGAAGCAGCACTTCAAGGAGAACCAGACGCTCATTAAAAAGTTAATACCGTTATGGGCCACCAAGCGGGAAATAACCCGAGACGACGTTGAGCAGTACGTTAACCAGATCGCCAAAGGGAGCCACACCAAGGCGAACAAGGATTTAAAGTGGATATCGGCTCTTTTCGGGCACGGAGTCAAAAAGAAATGGCTCCTCTACAACCCGGCTTCGGGAATTGAAAAATTTCCGGTCCATAAGGGGAGGCGGTATGTTCCGCCTCAGGAGGACATTCTAAAGGTTTTGGAGAAAGCCAGCGACGAGCAAAGGCGGTACCTGCTGATGATCATCTACACCATGGCCAGGGTCCGGGAAATCAACAACCTCGCCTGGGAGGACATCACCCCCCACTTTCTTATCCTTCGGACCCGCAAGTCCAAGAACTCGGATGTGGTGGAGCGGAAAATTCATCTGAATCCTTCACTCCGAAAGGTTTTAGCCTCTGTTCCGAGGACGGGGGCATACGTTTTTATGAACAAGCGCACCCAGAAGAACTACGATTACCGGAAGAAGCTCCTCAAGAGGCTGTGTAAGCAGGCCGAAGTTCCTTACTTCACGTTTCACTGCCTGAGACATTTTGGGGCTTCATTTTTGGCCAACCAGGGAACGCCCATCACCGACATTCAGACCCTTCTGGGCCATCAGCGGGCCACCACCACCGACCTATACCTTAGAAGTCTGGGGTATGGATTGTCGGAGGCCACGGAGATGCTGGAAGTCATTTCACCCCCCGAACTCACCCCCAAAGAAGAATAAGAAAAATGCGCCCGCCGTGAATCGAACACGGAACCCTCAGCTTAGAAGGCTGATGCTCTATCCGTTTGAGCTACGGGCGCACCTGATTTTCTAATGCCCACGGCTTAGAAGGCCGTTGCTCTATCCTGTTGAGCTACAGGCGCATGCCTCATTATAAACTGTTTCGGGCACGGTCTGCAACTGTGGAAGCAAGGATATTGCCCCGCAGGGTTTGCTATTGGCGGGAAAGGCAGCGGGATAAAAGAGGCGCCGTCTGAAGCGGGCGTCCGAACGTCACTGTTCCGGCTCAACGTGGATGATGATGCGCCCTACCCTGCCAATCCTCTCCTTCAGCGCTTTTTCTATGTCTTCCGTCACTTCGCGAACGGCGGCGGCATCCGCCCGCGCATCCATGGTACAGCGAATAGCCAGCGCGAGGACGCCCGGACTTTCCTCTTCCACAGCTATTTTAGTGCAGTTGATCACTTCTTTTTTTTCTTTGACGACCGCTTCGACGCTCCGGGTGAAGGCCGCGTCGCGGTCTATTGACACTTCCCTCGGAGGAGACGGCGTCCTCCAGTCGAGCTGCGTGTTAACCTCGCTTATTTCCGGATTGTCCTCTTTTATCCTCTCTTCCAGCATATCGCAGATAGCGTGCGCTTCGGATAACCTCATGTCGTCCTCCACCTCAAGGTCAACATCCGCGTGGAGTCGTCCGTCGACGTAGTGGAGGGCGATATGATGTAAATTTCGACCGGCTTGCGCGGCCACAGCGCGGATCCGCTCCACTGCGTCCTCGGTCGCCTTTGTGGTCGGCTTCAGTTGAAGCAGCACGTCCGCATCGGGGATGCGTTCCTTTATCATCTGTTCCACGCGCTTCCCTATCGAGTAGCCCGTTTCGACGCTCGCGTTCCTGTCCACGTCGACGGTAAGGTCGACAAAAGTCTGTTTGCCCGCCTCGCGGGTTCGCACTTTTTCCACATCGATGACTTCGGGCATTTCTGCCGCAATCTCCCTCACCAGGGCGGTCCTCTCTGCCGCCATCCTATCGAGGAGCACGCCTGCCGACTGCCTGAGGATGGCGAGGACCATGCGCGCCACGACGAGGAGGATTAAAAAAGTGGCGGCAATATCGATCAGTGAGTACGGAAGGGCTGCGTTGAGTCTCGAGACGACGTAGACAGCAAGGGCCCCGGAGAGGGCTATCGCCGAAGTGATGAAATCCGCCCTGAAATGGATTGCATCGGCCTCGATTGCGGGGCTTTTGTACTTCCTCGCGACCTTCGCAAGCGTACGGGATCGCTGTATGTCGCACAAAATAGAGGCAGCAAGCACCGCCACGGCCCACAGGCTCGGCCGTATCGCGACGCTCTTGAACAAGAGCCGCTGCACCACCTCCACAAGGATGAGGAACATGGCAAAGAAGAGTACGAGCGATTCCGTGAAGGCGGCAAGGTTCTCCGCCTTGCCGTGGCCGTACGGGTGCTCAGTATCGGCCGGCTTTTCCGCATAACGGATGGAAAAAAAGGTGATGATGGTCACGAGGGCGTCAAGGGACGAATGGAGCGCCTCCGAGATGAGCGTCAGATACCCCGTGAACAGGCCGACGGAGAGTTTCAGCGCGATAAGAAAGACCGCCATGCCGACAGATATGAGGGTGACCTTTCTCTTTTCCCGGCTCTCCGTCGAGGCGTTTTCCTTTGTCGTTTCGGTTTCCATGCGATCGTCTCTCCTATTCTACATCTTCAAAACCCCTAAAGGAAGCGCAGGGAAAAGCCAATGCGGGGCCGCCAACCGGAAGGCCCGCCATGCCGTTTTCCTGCGCGCTCCCGGACCTGGGAAGTCCCCCGTGACAGAACAAACAAAAAGACGTATATTAGTGGAGTATGGCAGAAAGTGCAACGCTAGAGGGAGAAACTCATCTGCAGAATGCCATAGAGCAGGAATGGGACAAAGCGGTACGGGAGCACCCCGAATACCGTGAAGCCCTGAAGAAGGCGTGGCATCTCCTGGTGGTCTGCAGAAAGCCGGAGAACCAATGGATCACCGATTGCATTTTCCAGGATCCCGATAACCGCCCCTTGCGATATATCGACGTGCTCTTTTATTCAGAGCTTATTTTTCAACTCATCAGGGGGCATGTTTACTACATCGGCGTCGAAGTCAAACACCCTCCCGTCACGAAACCGGAAGAGTCGTTCCTTGACGAACTCACCCTCGCCGCCGTAGAAGCTCCTTTCACCACACAATTCGAAAGAGTGAACGGCGGAAAGACGGCTGCCCTCCGCTGGGACAAGCCGGTGTTGGTCCACAACCATCGGGCGGGGAAGTCCCACCTCACCAAAGAACTGGCGCCCGGTTCCGCCCCGCTTCACATAGGATACGTCAGGGCGATAGAGACCGGTTTGAGCCTCAAAGATCACAAGATTATCGCCCGCTGGCCCCACGGACACAACTTCATTTATTTGCTGCACACCGATCTTCAGGGACTCTTTCAGGGAATCACCGATCCGTCGCAGTGGCTCAATAGCCGCATCTAGCCTTTTAGGAAATTGCGGGCACGTCGACCTTGTTGCGATGAAAATGAGGAATGGCTCGCAGCAGGAATATGCCCCACGACAAGAGAATAAGGAGCGCTCCGTACCGATAGATCTGGCCGAGAGAGACCCTGCTTAAGAGCAAACTGACCGCGAGCGACGCAACCCCCACGCCGAGATCATAGGACGTCATATACGTTGAATTTGCGGCGCCGCGTTCATCCGGTCCGACGAGGACGTTGATCGCCGCCTGCGACGTAGGCATAAGCGTTCCAAAACCGAAACCGCTGACCATCCCCGCCAGGAGAAACTGAACGGGATTGGCTGCATAGCCGATCCAGAGCATCCCTACAGCCGTCAAGAAGTGGCCCGCAACTATCAGGAGAACAAACCGGCCCCGGTCGAACAGCCTTCCCGAGCACATGCGGGAAAGGAAGATGGCCGCGGCGAAACAGAGAAAATAGGCGGCCGCATTGGGAAAAGACCTTTGGGCCGCATAAACGCCGGCAAAGACAATTACGGCGCCATAGCCGCAGGTGACGAAAAACATACAAAGGGAGATAGGGAAAGCCTTCTTGTGAAAGAGATTCGAAGACGAAAACTTCTTTTTCGGCAAAGGCTTGGATGCCGTTCTCGTAAAAAAACCGGAGGCCAGCGAGAGAAAGGAAATGCCGAGGATTGCGACAAACATGACAAGAGGGCCTCGGGAGTTTAACAGGTAAAGCCCGAACAGCGGACCGACGGTCGTGCCGATAGGGATGCACGTCGCAAATATTCCTATCCCCTCCCCGAGCCGCGACGGAGGCACGATATCGGCAACAACCGGGGCGCTCGACGAGGTGCTGAGACCCCAGAGGGCGCCGTGCGCCAGCCGCAAAACGAGCATGGCAAGACCGGTTCCCACCAAGGGGTAGATCCCGTATAGGACCGTCATGACGGCAAGGGAAATGATCATTATGTGCGCCCTGCGGTAATTATCGAGCAGATGCCCTGAAATGGGACGCGCAAGGATTGCCGAGACGGAAAAGGCCGCCATTATTATTGCGAGACTTCGATGATCGATTCTGAGGTCCTTGATCAGGTATATGGGCAGGGTGGGCAACAGCGCGTAGAATGCCCACGACATGAACAACGTGGAAACAATCATTGCGGTGAATTCTTTCGACCAGAGCTTCTTCTGCGCCATTTTGAACCTGCAGGTCTTTGTCCGGGCCGTGTGTGCGGCGAAGGGCGACGCCGGAGCTTCTATTCCGTTTGCCCGGCGACGCTGTTGATTTCTTTGATCATCTCGATTTTTCTTGCGAAGATAAGATAGCCGGTGTGACCGACCATCCGGTCCTCCGGGCGCAGTCGCGCCGCCACGGTCTTGTACTTCCTGAAGAGGATTTCCATGACCTCGACGTCGCCGAAACCCTGCCTCAGCGCCTGGAGCAGATCGGAGACCTGGTTCGCTGTGGGAACAATGAAGCCGATCGGCGCCGAGCCCTTCAGGAGCGCATGCAATCGCTCCATATAGAGCCACGGTTCCCGGACGTCGACGAAGGCCGCGTCAAACCTTTCACTCTCAAAATCGGTCACGTCCACGTTGAGCAGTTCGGTGTTTTCAAACTCCTGAAGGCGGGAAAGGTTCTTTCGCGCGTTCTTGTGGTGGCGCTCCTCTTTCTCGATGGAGACCACCCGGCCTTGCGGTCCGGCCGCGCGCGAAAGCAAGAGCGTCAGGGCGCCGCTGCCCGTGCCCACCTCCAACACGCGCGACCCGCACCTAACGTCCAGCTTGACGACAATGAAAAAGGCATCTTTCGGGAAAACGATCTGTGTTTCCCGACGCACGCCATACATGATGATATCTTCGATGGCCGGACGGAAAACTTCATACTCGCCGAACCTTGCGCCCCACGGACAGCCGATCACGGACTCAAAGGGAAGAATGCCGCCCTTGCCGTGAAAAGATTTGTCCGTCTCCAGTCTTTTCAAATACTTCTTGTCCCTGTACACCACCAGGACAAGATCGTCCTTCTGCATTAAGTCCATGCGCAGTTTTTCCTCTCTTTTCAGGAAGCATACTACGACAGTCCCGCCAATTTGTAAAGCCTTGCTCACCCCACCTTGAACTTGCGCCCTTTATCGGTTTAATTATTAGCTATGAAGGACGAAGGCTCGATCTACCGGGTCTTTCACGAGTTGGCCGGGGTCCTGAAGGAATGCGTCGATGCCGTGAAGACGCAGGAGTCCCGCCAACAGGCGGAGCTTCCTCAGGAAGCGAAACCGCCTGACGACAACGAGGCGTTTCTGGAGGCCATGAAGGACGTAAGAAAGGCAGGCCCCCACCACGGAAGGGTCCGGGGACCGGCCCACCGGACGCCTCCGCAACGGATGCGCGACGCGGCGTCGGAAACCATGGAGGACGTTCTCAAAGATTCTGCGCCGCTCAACGTAATTCACCTCCCCGAGTATATGGAGGGCTATGTCGAGGACGTCAACCCCCTTGTCGTCGAAAAGCTGCGGAACGGCGACTTTTCCATTCAGAAAGTCCTCGATCTGCACGGGCTGAGCGCCGAGGCGGCCTGTGAGGCATTCCATGCTTTCCTTACGCGTGCGGTGCATGGGCAACTCCATTGCGTCAAGATCATTCACGGTCGGGGCTTGAGGTCCCCGCAGGGGCCCGTGCTCAAGGAAAAGCTGAAGGAATGGATCGTCCGGGCAATGCACCGGAAATGGGTCGTCGCCTTCGCAAGCGCTTCCATGCGGGACGGCGGACCGGGGGCGACGATAATCTTGCTGAGAACCAGGGCGCATAAAAAAAGACTGTGCGTGATCGGATAAGAGAGCAGAACGCCTTGAGCGTCTTGCGCGATTTGGCGCCGCCTCCCAATAATTATCTTTAAAATCTGCGTCTCATCTGATAGGATTTTGTCACAAAAAAGCGCGGTGCAAAGCAAGGAGAGCATGAAAAAAGTCGGAATATTGGGCTTGGGCAATATGGGAGAAGCGATCGTACGCGCTCTCCTCGGCGCGGGCGTCGCCCCGGATGACCTTCTCTTTTTTGAGATAAATCCGGAAAAAGCACGGAAAGGTTCAGCCGCCTACGGCGTCGGATCGGCCCCCGCCCCCCTGGATCTGGCGGCGCAATGTCACTGTATCATCGTCGCGGTGAAGCCCCAGGACGCAAAAGGGGCGCTCGCCGCACTCGCACCCTCCGTAGACGATTCGCGGATCGTCATTTCCATCATGGCCGGCGTTCCCATGTCCGGCATCGCTTCCATGCTGGCAAAACCCGCCAAGATTGTCAGGGCCATGCCCAACATCGGGGCAGCGGTGGGGGAAGCCGCTATAGGACTGACATCGAACAGTCTGGTGCTGCCGGAAGAACGCGACTCCGTTATTGCGCTGCTGACGCCGCTCGGCCGCATTGTCGAAGTCAAAGAGGAACAGATGGACGCGGTCACGGCCCTCAGCGGCAGCGGACCCGCTTTTTTCTTCTCCTTTCTCGAAGCCATGATCGACGGCGGCGTGAGCATGGGGCTCCCCCGCGACAAGGCGCATGACCTTGCCGTGCAGACTGTCAAAGGCGCCGTGGCCCTCCTTGAAAAAGAGCACGGCCATCCAACCCTGATAAAAGAACGGGTGACCTCCCCGGGCGGCACGACAATCGCCGGACTCGTCGTACTCGAGGAGAACGGTTTCAAGGGCGTTCTCGTGCGCGCTTTGGAAGCGGCCAAAAAACGGGCCGAAGAGCTTTCGCGATAAGGAGATGATCGCCCACCAAGGGACGTCGATCAAGGGATAATGGAGAGCGAATATACCGGGAAACGACAGCAGATGGTCCGGACCCTCATGGAACAGGGCATAAAGGACCAGCGGGTGCTTGAGGCTTTTCTCAAGGTCCCGCGCCATCTCTTTCTCGACGAGGCCCTGCGGCCTCAAGCCTACGACGACTATCCCCTCCCCATTGGCGAGAAACAGACTATATCGCAGCCCTATATGGTGGCCCTGATGACGCAGACGCTCCAACTCAACGGGTCGGAGGAGGTGCTGGAGATCGGTACGGGATCGGGCTACCAGGCCGCCATACTGGCAGAACTTGCCGACCGGGTCTACACTATCGAACGCGTCCCCGCCCTTTCAAAAAGAGCGCGAAGAATCCTCGATCTCCTCAGGTACACGAACATCGTTACGCGCATCGGCGACGGCACCCTGGGATGGCGGGAAGAAAGCCCCTTCGACGCTATTATTGTCACCGCCGCAGCTCCCGACGCGCCCGATCCTCTCCTGAAACAGCTCGCAATTGGCGGAAAACTGGTCATGCCCATAGGAGACGAACAGGTGCAGGACCTGATGCTCTACATCAAAGACGGAGAGGACAGATACCACGAACAGAGCTACGGCGGCTGCAGGTTTGTCAAGCTGATAGGCGACTACGCCTGGTCATCATAGGGACGCCGGGTCGAGACCGGGCGCCTTTCGCGTGCCACCCGACTCCGGCAAGCCTGGAAGTCGGGTACCCGGCCTATTAGTGGTCGCCGGGTCGGCGCGACTCCTCACGTACAACAGAGTACGCTCCGGGTCGCTTCTTCACCGGCTTCCGCGTCATGCATCGAAAATCGCCGCAGTCTCGCCCCGACGTCTATGCTGCGGCCAGCTATAGTTCCGCGCGCGGGCGTTCCCTTCGGCCCGATTCCCACTCACCGGGCCGCATACAATTATATTGACTTTCCGTCGTCTTTTGCGTTTTAATAAGTGACATTTTTATAAAAACATGATACGGAGGGAGGGGAAAAATGCATGCCGGTTGTTATTATTCGAGATGGAGAGTCCTTTGAGAGCGCCCTGAAACGGTTCAAGAAACAGTGTGAAAGAACGGGGATATTGTCCGAAATAAAGAGAAGAGAACACTACGAAAAGCCAAGCGTCAAAAGAAAAAAGAAGATTCTCGCCGCAAAAAAAAGAGCCCTTAAGAAAATAAGAAGAATGCAGGAGAAAGGTCTTTACTAGAGGTATGGCTTACAAGGAAGACATAAACGCAGGTCTCAAGAAAGCGCTCAAGGAAAAGGATGCGTTGCGGGTATCGGTGCTGCGCATGCTCCTGTCTTCTCTTGGTTATAAGGAAATCGACAAGAGGGCGCCGCTGACGGAGGAAGAGTTTCATGCGGTCGTGAAGACCATGATCAAGCAGCATGTCGAATCGATCGAAGGCTTCAAGAAGGGTCAGCGGCAGGACCTCGTCGACAAGGAAGAAAAGGAGCTTCAGATCCTGAAGGAATTTGCACCGGCCCAGATATCGGAAGAAGAGCTTGCGCAAGAGGTGGAAAAAGCCATAGAAGCGCTCGGCGCCAGGGATCAAAAGGATATGGGGAGGGTGATGAAATTTCTCGTCGAAAAACTTGCATCCCGCGCGGATGGAAAGGTGCTCAGTCAGATGGTGCGAAACAGGCTGTCTTCTGAAAGACGGTCGTGAAGCCATTCATGGCAGATAAGACTTTAGAATACGTAGATTACCTCAAACTCCTCGAAGTTATCCAACGCTATTCCTCGACCCCTTTTGTCGGCGATGAGTTTTCCGGCCTTAGACCTCTTGCCGCCATCCATGAAATTGAGGAACGCCAGGACCGGACCGACGGCGCTCTCGAAATGATCAAATGGTACGGCCCTATTCCCCTGGCCGACATCCCCGACGTGAGGAAACAGCTTTCCGGCCTCGCGCTGGAAGAGCTTACGCTGGAGATAGCCGATTTCCTCGCACTGGCCCAGTTCCTTTCGGCATGCAGGGGAATTGCGGCTTTCCTCAAGAAAGCGGTAAAGAAGAGCCCGTACATCGAATCGGTAATTGAGGGCATCAAACCGCTGTCGGAGGTAACCTCCAGGATCCGCAAGACCATCAACGAAGAGGGATTCATCGAGGACAGCGCTTCGTACGAGCTGTCCCGGATAAGGTCAGACCTCTATAACCTGAAGGAAAAAGCGAAAAAATCTCTCGACCGCATCATGGAGCGGGACGACGTGCGGCCCGTGGTGCAAGACACGTACATCGCCGTCCGCAACGGCAGATACGTAATACCCCTCAAACCGAACTACAATCAGTTTTTTCAGGGCATCGTCCACGACTATTCCCACTCCCTGAAAACCTCCTTTGTCGAGCCCGTTGAAGTCATGGAAGTGAACAACAGCATCAGCGTGCTGGAGAAAGAAGAGAAGGAAGAGGAAAAAAAAGTGCTTCGCGACTTGACGCGGCACATCCGGCCCTACGCGTCGGAATTGCGGACAACTTTATCGGTCGTCGCCGACCTCGATTTTCACCATAGTCTCGCCCTGTTCGCCTCCGCCTTCAACTGCGTGAGACCCCGCGTCGAAACCGGAGGGTCAATCGAAATCAGGGGCGCCGTCAACCCCTTCATCCGCATCTCGAAGAAGGAAAAAGCAGTGCCCATTGACATCCTGATCGGCGAGGAGAAGCGGGCCACGATCATCAGCGGGCCGAACGCGGACGGCAAGACCGTAGCTTTGAAGACCACGGGTCTTCTTCTGCTCATGGCGCAGTCAGGAATGTTCATCCCCGCGAAATCGACGCCGAGGATTTCACTTTTCCCGCACGTTTTTGCCATCATGGGCGACGAGCAGGACATCTCGATGGAACTTTCCACGTTCACGGCGCACGTCGAGGCGATCAAGAACGTCTACGAGCAATCCTCGGGAGGAGAGCTTGTGCTCATCGACGAGATCGGCGGCGGCACGGAACCGCAGGAGGCGTCTGCCCTGGCCATGGGCGTGATCGACGCCTTTGTCGAAAAAGGGTGCAAGGTGGTGGTGACGACCCACCTCAACCTGCTCAAGGCATACGGCGCTTCGCGCCCCTTTGCCTTGAACGCGGCCACCGATTTCGACTCCCGGACCATGAAGCCCCTCTATACGCTGCTTTATGGGGTCGCAGGCGTCAGCAACGCCCTCAAAGTCGCTAAAAACTGCGGCCTGCCGCGTCAAATAGTGGAAAAAAGCTTGTCCTACTTGGGAAAGCAGGAGTTTGTCCTCAACGACATGATCAGGGACCTCGAAACAGAGACGAAGGCGGCCCGGGATGAGAGGGCCAAGGCGGCCCTCTATCGTGAGGAGATGCGCCAAAGGCTGGAAGCCCTCAAGGAAAAGAGGGACGCCTACCTGAAAGATGCAGAGGAACGGTGCCTGAAAAAGGTGACCGATCTCGAGGTGGAGCTTGACCAGATACGCAAGGAGATAGCCGCAAAGGACCGCGAGTCGATGCGCAGAGCCCGCGAAAAGGCTGCTGCCATGAGACGGAAGATTCTGCCCGAACGGGCCGCAATGCAAGCCCCGATCGCCGTCGGGGATCGGGTAAGAGTGCGGACCATCGGAAAAGAAGGCTACGTTGCCGCAATCGACGAAAAAGGGATGACGGAAGTCGTCGTGGGCAACATGCGGATGCGGATAGGAAAAGAATATGTGGAGAAGCCGGGTCGGTCCGCCGCGGCAAAAGAGGAAAGCGCCGAGGAGGTCAGGGCCGGCCGCGTACAGGTGAACGTTGCAGAAAACCCGGCGCCGGAGATCAACGTGCGCGGCCTGAGGGTTGAAGAGGCCCTCGATGAGATCGACAGGTTCGTGGACAGGGCAATCGTTCACGGCGATCCGAGGCTGAAGATCATCCACGGGATCGGCACGGGGAGACTTATGCAGGCCATCAGGGAGCATCTCCTTGAAGCGAGTTACGTAAAGGAAGTAAAGAAGGACGAGAGGAACGCGGGGGCAACGATCATAGAACTGGCATGACCATTCTTGATGAAGTACTGGAAAAGGTGAACATCCTGGACATCGTGTCCCAGTACGTGAAATTGAGAAGAACGGGCAGAAACTTCGTCGGGCTGTGCCCGTTTCATAAGGAAAAGACGCCCTCTTTCACCGTCAATACCGAAAAGCAAATCTACTATTGCTTTGGCTGCCACGAAGGCGGCAACGCGGTTAACTTTCTCGCCAAATACGAACGAACGACTTTTTCCGAAGCCCTCGAGACGCTGGCTAACCAGTTCGGGATCAAGGTCGGCGGCGGATTCAGCGCAAGGAGGACGCCCGTCATCGACGCCCTCTCCCGATTAGCCGACTATTATCACGAGAGCCTCAAGCGCTGCGGACCGGCCATGAAATACCTGAGCGACCGGCAGATCGGCCCGGCTGCAATCGAAGACTTCAAGCTGGGCTACAGCGAAAGAAGGAGCTACGAAAGGGATTTCGCGAAGCGCCTCGGCGTCCCCATGGACCTGCTTTTGTCAACGGGCATTGTCAAGATGACAGACGGCGGCGGCGTTTACGATATATTCCGCGGCCGGGTGATCGCGCCCATCTCCGACATGCGCGGAAAAATAGTCGGCTTCGGGGGGCGGGCCATGGTGAAAGACGCCATTCCCAAATACATCAACTCACCGGAATCTCCCGTATTCACCAAGCGGTCCGTTCTCTATGGCGTGGACAAAGCGCGAAAGGAGATCGTTGACAAGAACGAAGCAATCATCGTGGAAGGCTACTTCGATCTCATCTCGCTCCACTCCGCGGGAATCAAGAACGCCGTAGCAACGTTGGGCACCTCCGTCACGGAGGAACAGGTCTCGCGTCTGAGGAACTATACCGAAAACATCACCCTGATGCTGGACGGCGACGAAGCGGGCATCAAAAGCGCCCTTCGCCTGATCACGCTTTTCGCTGAGATGGGGATAAATGGAACCATGGCGGTCCTGCCCGAGGGGCACGACCCGGACAGCTTTGTCCGGCAACACGGCGCAAGCGGTTTCCTCGAGGTCGTGGAAGGGAAGCGGCCGCTCCTCGATTTTTTCTTCGATCTTCACTTAAAGAAGCATGGCATGACTACCCTCGAAGGAAGGATGGCCTTTATCAGGTCCGTCATACCCTATGTTCAGTCGATGCGGGACCCCGTGACCAAAGGACTGTACGTCCAGCGGCTGGCGAGCCTTACGGGAGTGGAAGAGCATCGTTTTTGGGATAGTATGAGGGATGGGGCAAAAGAAAACGCCGGCGAAGCAAAGAAGGCGGGGAGCGTCATAGAGGAGACAGTCGTCGGCATCGTGCTGAACCGGCCGGCGCTCTTAGGGCTTCTGAAAGGAAAAGAGTTGGAAACGTCTCTCGAGGACAGAGACTTGGGCGAAGCGCTCGCCAGATGGCTCAAGTACGGGGAAACCCATGCGGACCCTGATTTGAGTCTCTTCCTGAACGTCCTTGAAAAACCCGAGCTGCGGGAGAAGGCCGTGGCGGCGGCGCTCGGAGGAGGCGAGTGCAACGATCAGGAGGCAGAGCAGATTGTCTCCGACTACCTTCGCCACAGAGAAAACAAGCTGATCCGCGAACAAGCGAGGGAAATGACCGAGAAGTTGTTAGACGCTGAAAAGAGGGGCGACGAGGCGGCGCTGCGAGAGCTGCTCGAAAGAAAAAGAGAAGCGCTGGCAGCCATGAAGAACAAATCGGCCAAGTGAGGGAACTATGTCCGACAATACGGAGAGTAGGGTGAACATGCTTGGTTTTAAACCGGTCAGGGAGTTCTTTCCCTACGACGAAGGCCGGGAGGGGGTTGAAGTCTTCCTGATGATGCCTTCGGGCGCCGAGGATCACGCGGACGTTTGTGATGACCCGGATTTTTTCGATGGAGACGAGCACGGGGCGGAGGGTTTGCTGCACACCGAGAAGTTCGTCTTTGGCGATGCTCTCGAGGAAGCCTACGACGATGATTTGACGAACCCTATCAAACATTACATCAGGGAGATGGGGTCCGTGGCGCTTCTCTCCCGGGATGGGGAGAAGCGGCTTGCGGCACGCATCGAAGAGGCCCGGGAAGAGCTGAGAAACGTTCTCCTCTCCTACCCCGGGACGATCAAGGAGCTGTTGCACGTCTACTCCGGCTATAAACAGTCCCAATTATCTTTAGGCGAGATAGCGGCGGATGGAGAAGAAGAGGAAGTCCCGGGCGAGGAAGAAGCCCAGAAAGAAAAGATCGTCCGTTTGCTCGACGCGCTGAAAGAGGCGTACGATCGGTCGGAGGCTGCGGAGGGGGAGGAGAACAAGGCGCGCTGTTGGGCGGAGATGAAGCAGATCGCCGGCGACATACGGTTCGGCAGAAAGCTGGTCGAACGGGTGAAGAACAGGGCCGGCGTCTGGTTCGAGAAGGTTGAAAAGGCCGAGCGGGAAATCGAGCGGCTCAAGGCGACGCAAGGCGGCGACGGGCGCAAAAGCGCGGAAGCTTTGCATAAGAAAATAGGACGGATCGAGAAAGATTCAGGTGCAAGCGCCGACGAGATCAAGCAGTTCGTGCGGAACATCGACAAAGCCGACCAGGAATGCCTTGCCGCGAGGAACGAAATGACTAGGGCAAACCTGAGGCTCGTCGTCAGCATTGCGAAGAAGTACGTCAACCGGGGTCTCTCGCTCCTCGACCTGGTTCAGGAGGGAAATATCGGCCTCATGCGGGCGGTTGAGAAGTTCGAGTACAAAAGGGGCTATAAATTCAGCACCTACGCCACGTGGTGGATAAGACAGGCGATCACCAGGGCAATTGCCGATCAGGCCCGAACTATCCGGATCCCCGTCCACATGATCGAGACGATCAACAAAATCGTCAGGATCTCCCGCCAACTGGTTCAAGACCTGGGAAGGGAGCCGTTCCCTGATGAAATAGCCGAGCGCATCGGCTTTTCTCCCGACAAGATCAGAAAGGTCCTTCGGGTCACGAAGGAGCCGATCTCGCTGGAGACGCCGGTGAGCGACGACGAAGATACGCACCTTTCCGATCTCCTGGAAGACAAGAATGCATCCATGCCCCAGGACTCCGTCATATTTCGCGACCTCTCGGAGCATCTTGACAGGACGCTCTCCACTCTTTCGCCAAAGGAGGAAAAGGTAATAAGAATGAGGTTCGGCATCGGTGAAAAGTGCGACCACACCCTGGAAGAAGTCGGTCAGGTGTTCGACGTGACGAGGGAAAGGATTCGACAGATAGAGGCCAAGGCGCTGCGGAAGCTGCGACATCCCACGAGGGCAAAACGGCTGAAGTGCTTCGCAGACCTGTAATCGAAGTCAGAAGAGTGAAGGAAGAAGAGTGAAGGAAGAAAATGCAACATGAAGGCTCCTGTCTTCATACTTCACTCTTCTCACTTCACTCTTCTTAGAGCGGTTCGTACAGCAGATCGAACGCTTCCGCCACTGCCTGGTGGACGACCTTTCCGGCCGCCAGGTTGACTCCCCGGCGGAGCGCCCTATCCTGCTCCACGGCTTTCTGCCAGCCTTTTTCGGCCAGAGCGAGCACATAGGGCAGCGTGTTGAGTGTGAGCGCCCTCGTCGCCGTCCTCGGAACAGCCCCCGGCATATTCGCCACCGTATAATGGATGACCCCTTCTTCAAGGTAGATCGGGTTGTCATGCGTCGTCGGTCTCGATGTCTCGGCGCATCCACCCTGATCAATGGCGACGTCGACGAATACTGCGCCCGGCTTCATTGTTCTCAGCATCTGTCTGGTGACCAGGCGAGGGGCTTTCGCGCCGGGCACCAGAACGGCGCCTATGAGAAGGTCGGCAAAAGCAAGGGCCAGCCTGATATTGTGATTGTCGGCAATCATGGTAACGACGCGGCCGAGGTACGCGTCATCGAGGGCTCTCAGTTTCACGGGTACGATATCGAGCGCGGTGACGGAGGCGCCCATGCCCGCGGCGATGCGGGCTGCCTGGGACCCCACAGTCCCCGCTCCGAGTATGACGACGTTCGCCGGGGGAACGCCGGGCACGCCGCCCAGAAGCACGCCGCGGCCGCCAAAGGTCTCTTCGAGATACTTGGCGCCCTCCATCGGCGCCATCCGGCCGGCAATCTCGCTCATCGGCGCCAGGAGCGGAAGGAGGCCGTCGTCGGTCGCTACCGTCTCATAGGCTATGGCAATGGTCTTCTTCCTCAGAAGACTCATAGTGAGGCTTTCGGCCGCGGCGAGATGGAGGTACGTAAAGAGGACCTGCTCCTCTTGCAACATTTCGCATTCAGAAGGAAGGGGCTCCTTTACCTTCAGGATCATGTCGGAGCGCTCGTACACCGCCGGGGCGCTGGGGGCTATTTCCGCCCCTGCCTGCACGTATTCCAGGTCCTCGAAACCGCTTCCCCCGCCCGCGCCCGTCTCGATGAGGACCCTATGCCCCCTGGCGACAAGGGCTTCCACCCCACCCGGCACGAGGGCAACGCGCTTTTCTTCGACTTTGATTTCCCGGGGGACCCCGACGAGCATGATCGGCCTCCTTCGTCAACCGCTCACCCCAGCCACTGTTGGTTTCTCCCCTTAATTATAAAGCTTCTTCCCGTTGTCGGCCGGGGCTTTTTCCCTTTCGTCTCCCTCCCTACACGGCTGTGGTGAGTCCTTGAGCCAAAAAGTCAAACTCTCCCCACATACAAAACCGTTCGGGATAGAGTACGTTTCACGTGGGGATGTGAGAGCTCCATTCAAAACAGTACAGACGAACGGCAGAACGTCCGGCCAGGAGCCGGGCGCCTGTTTCTCATAAAGGGTGACGGCGGGGTTGCACTTGTCATTCCCGTCCGGAGAATATTGCAAGGGAGGTGATCACGGAGAAAACAGCAGCAAATGTGACAAGCAAGGAAGTCTCGGCGTATCGATTCACCACCGTTAATTTCGTGCCACATTAATAGGAGGATGAATGAAAACAAGAAGACTTTTCGCAGTTGCGTCATGCCTGCTCGCGGCGTTTGCCTTATGCTGTTTTTCGGGTTCTTTTGTCAAAGATGCCATGGCCCAACAGAAGACCATAAAGATTGGTCTCATTACCTCCGTAACGGGCCTCATGGCGCCCTCGTTCAGACCTCTGGTCGAGGCCGCAAAACCGGCTGCCGACTTTCTCAATCAGAAGGGCGGCATCACCATCAAGGGCGAGAAATACCAGATTGAAGTGATTACGGCCGACGATCAGTCTGCGCCGCCCGGGGCTGTATCGGCCGCCAACAAGCTCATTCAGGAAGGCGTCAGGTTCGTCGTCGCTCCCCTGTTCATACCCAGCACGATGGCAATTGCGCCGGTCTGCGAGCAGGCCAAGGTGCTTCGACTCACCTCAAACTGCGTCGAACCCTCGCCCTTCGGCCCGCCGGCTAAGCTCAGCTTCGACGGCGAATCCACTATTTACAACATTCCCTACATGCACGACAAGCTCTTGAGCCTCTATCCCCACGTGAAGCGAGTGGCTGTAATCAGACCTGACGATCCGGGCGCAAGGCTGGTTACCGAGCTTACGGAAAAAGACATGAAGAAACGGGGAATAGAAGTCGTCTACAGCGAGGCCTACAAACAACCTACCGAGGATTTTTATCCCCTATTAACGAAGGCCCTCGCCCAGAAACCCGACGCTATTCAAGGCATTTTCGGCATCATCCCGTGGGCGAAAGGCATTATCGAGCAATCCCGGGAAATGGGCTTCACGGGTCCTGTCTGGGCCATTACCGCCTTCGGCGACATGGATCTGCTCAAGAGCGTCCTCGATCCGAAGTATGCCTACGACATCTGCACGGCAAACCCTGATGTTTCGAGCCCGAAAATGCCGGCTGTCGTTAAGGAATTTGCCAAGGTTATGGAAAAGGCGACCCGGGAAAAGTACGATTTCGGCCATGTTCTGACCCTGCAGGCGGTCTGGCAAATCGTACAGGGCATCCAGCTTGCCCAGAGCCTTGACACGGAAAAAGTGGCTGCTGCCCTGGAAACCGCCAAGAGCATCGACACACCTTACGGCCCGGGCCGCTTCGTCGGCCAGGAGTTTGTCGGTATGAACCGCCTTTTTCTGCGCTCCATACCCTTTACCCGCATAGCGAAAGACGGCAAGTTGGAAACGGAGTTTCTGCCGGTAAAATACTGATCTTCACGGGCCCCGCGGGCGTTCCTTTGCGGGGCCCCCTTCTTTTCATGCTGTTTCCCCTTAAGCCGAACAGGGTCCCAACCGATAACTCATCAGCATTATTTTAATCTCTGGGGGGCCACATGATTAAAGACCGGCTGAGCGACCTGCAGTTGACGAAGAAACTTCTGGTCTCGCCGTTCACGGTGCTTCTGCTCCTGATCGTGTTTGGCGTCGTTACCTACGCGAGCTTCTCGAGGCAACAATCTGCCTTGGACGACATATACAAGAACAGGTTCAAGCGGAGCCAAACCCTCTCGTCGGCCATCGTCGATCTGACGGCAGTTCGCACGAGGGTGAGCGAAATGTACAACACGTCCCGCGAGATTGAGGATTTGCAGAAACAGAAAGGGAGCGAAACTGAGGCGCCCGCGCCCGACGCCTCCAAGGGCGGGAGCGACCTGGCTATAGAACAAAGCGGCAAGCAAGTCCTTTCAAGCCTTCAGCGGATTGCGGACGCCATAGCGGGGGCGGGTAAATTGTCCGCCATGCAGAAAGAAGAGAAGGCCGCCTTCCTGCAGGCCAAGGAAGACGCAGACAAGTATTCGGCCGCACTGCAAAAGTTCTTTGAAAAACTCGCGGCGAAAGGCGCCTCCGAAGCGGCCTCCGATCTGGGCGCCTCCGAGTCGTTCTACAACGCGCTCGGCCCGGACCTCTATTCTCTCGTCCGTCTTGAAGATAGGCTCAGCGAACAACAGTACGCTTCCGCCGGCGCCACCTATAAGATCGCCCTCGGCGTGATGGCGCTCATTCTGGCCGTCGCCGTCGTGCTTTCCGTCATCGTCAGCGCCTTCATGAAGAGCCTCATCCTCTCCCCCATCAACAAGACCGTGGAGGTCATCGAGAAGGTGGCCGAAGGCGACCTGACCAAGCGCATCGCCGTCTCCTCCTCCGACGAGATCGGAGAGATGGCGGTCCACTTCAACGAGTTCGCCGACAAGCTTAAGGAGGCCATCGCCCATGTTGCGGCCAGCAGCAACGACGTCGCCGCGGCGGCCAACACCCTGGAGGACGCCACCGAGCAGATGGCTTCCGGCGTGAAGGAAGCGGCCCTCCAGGTCGACACGGTGGCGGCAGCCAGCGAAGAGATGTCGAAGACCTCTTCCGAGATCGCCCAGAACTGCGTCGCCGCGGTGAAGAGCGCCGAAGCCGCAGGGGCTTCCGTCAATACGGGAGAGACGATCATCAAAGAGACCATCGCGGTGATGAACCGCATCAACAACCGCGTCAAGGAATCGGCCGAGATCATCAGGAGCCTCGGCGCCCGCTCCGACCAGATCGGGGAGATCGTCGGCCTCATCAACGACGTGGCCGATCAGACGAACCTGCTCGCCCTCAACGCCGCCATCGAGGCTGCCCGGGCGGGAGAGCACGGCAGGGGCTTTGCCGTGGTCGCCGACGAGGTGCGCAAGCTCGCAGAAAGGACGGGCAACGCCACCAGAGAGATCACCGAGACCATCCGCGCCATGCAGGTAGAGACGAAGAAAGCCGTCTCCTCCATGGAAGAGGGAGTGACCGAAGTCGGCGTCGGCACAACAGAGGCCGCCAAGTCGGGCGAGGCGCTCAAGGAGATCCTCCTCCAGATCGGCAAGGTGACCGGAGAGATCAACCAGATCGCCGTCGCTTCCGAAGAAGAGACGGCCACCACGAACGAGATCGCCTCTTCCATCCAGCAGATCTCCGCGGTCATGCAAGGCACTGCCCAGAAGATCCAGGAGAACTCCTCCGCTTCGTCCCAGTTGGCGGGGCTCTCCAAGGGGCTCCAGACGCTCGTGCGTCAATTCAGGATAGACGAAGACGAATCGGCGGAGAACCGCTTTGACGCCGGGGAGAATCGGTTGACTCTGGAAGAAGAGCGGTTCGCGGTTGAAGAAGAGATGGGCGGAGAAGGATAGAAGAACAGTTTCTCTGGTTTATCTGGTTACAACCAGAGAAACGAGGGGACGCTCTAGTCCAGCGAGTTGACCGCCTTCTGGATCCTTTCCAGTCCTTTCTCGATAACCTCCATGGAAGTCGCGAAAGAGAGCCGCAGATGCCCCTCTTTGCCGAATTCGGCCCCCGGCACGACGGCCACATGGAAGTCTTCAAGGAGAATATCGGTGAACTGGCTTATGGATTTCACCCTCTTTCCCTTGTACGTCCTGCCGACGAGACCCTTGAATGAAGGGAATACGTAAAATGCGCCCTTCGGGTTGTAGCACGTGACCCCTTCCATTTTCCGGAGACCCGATACGAAGACGTCCCTCCTCTTGATGAATTCTTTCACCATGAAACTGACGAAATCCTGCGGGCCGCTGAGGGCAGCGACGGCAGCCTTCTGTGATATCGAGGCAGGGTTGGACGTGCTCTGGCTCTGGATGTTGCTCATTGCCTGGATTATCTCTTTCGGTCCGGCAGCGAAACCGATCCTCCAGCCTGTCATCGAGTAAGTCTTCGAGACGCCGTGGCAGATAATCGTCGATTCCTTGATCGGACCGCCCAAAGACGCGACGCTGGTGTGCGAGTAACCGTCGTAGACAAGCTTCTCGTAGATCTCGTCGGAGATGACATAGAAATCGTGCTCCACAGCGAGCTTGCCTATTTCTTCCAGATTTCTGAGCCCATAGACCGAGCCGCAGGGGTTGGATGGGTAGTTGAGAATGATCCCCTTGGTCTTCTCGGTAACATAGGGCTTTATCATCTCCGCCGTGAGCTGGTATTCCTCTTCTTCATGGGTTTCGACAAAAACCGGCGTCGCCCCGGCGAGCTCAATAATCACCGGATAGGAGACCCAATAGGGGGTCGGCACGATGACCTCGTCCCCTTCCTGGAAAACCGCCTGAAAAAGATTGTAGAGTGCATGTTTTCCGCCGCAGGTCACGATGACCTCTTCCCGTGCGTACTCCAGGTCGTTGTCCCGCTTGAACTTGGCGATGACGGCGTCCTTCAGCTCGTCCAGACCGGCGGCCGGGGTGTATTTTGTAAAACCGTCCATAATTGCATCTATGGCGGCTTTCTTGATATGGTTCGGCGTATCGAAATCCGGTTCGCCCGCCCCAAATCCCACTATGTCGAGGCCTTGCGCCCTGAGCGCCTTTTCTTTCGCCGCGATAGCGAGCGTCGGCGAGGGCCTCAGCGATCTTGCCCTTCGTGAAATCATCAGAATTCCCTCGGTTTTGCTATTATTTCACGCACTTTTATCTGAAAGAACCTATTGGAAGAGTCGGCTTTGATGAGGCATGCCGTGTCTGCCCCCTGCCCCGTCCCCGCCGCGGCAACAACGTCGTCCGCCGGCGTTAACCCGGCGTCGCACGCCATGGCGGCAATCTCCACGCACACTTTGACGCCCTGCCCCAGAATGCGCAAGGCAGCCGCCACAAGGTCCTGCTCCGAGTGTCCTCCGAGGCTCTTCACGGCGGCGCCCAGGCTCCGCGTCACCATTGTCCCCGTAAGCACCTTGATGCCGCTGCTCGTCAGCTCGCCCTTAAGGTCCTCGGGAAACTCCTGCTCTCCCCGCGCCTTGAAACCCGAATTGTGCGTAACCACCACGACGTTGAAAGAGCCGTGTGGAAAGCGTTCCAGGAGCAAACGAGCGGTGCGGCCCGTGGTCGACGCGACCACGATATGGCGCACGCCGTTTTCCTGAGCATAGCGAAAGGCAATCTCAAGCGCCTTTTTCGTATTTTCGGCGCCGGCGCGCTCAAAATGCATCAGCTCCCCCTGGATCGATGAATGAAGCTAATTTATACTAAAATAGGGGTTGTCCTGTCAATCGATTGCCCCGCGAGCCAGCCTTGCGGGGACGCAAAAGCGAGTGAATCATCTCTTGTCTTCCGATTTGGGGCTCGCGATCAACCCCCCGCCATGAGCGGGAAAATGCTTATTTTATCGCCGTTTTGCAACTGATAGTCCAGTCGCACATATCCCCCGTTGACCAGGGCAACTTCCGGCTGTTGAGGCAGTTTGAGGCTTTTGATGAAGTCTTCCAATGTGATGCCCGCGTCCGCCGTGGTCTGGAGCAATGGATCCGAATCCTTTACGGGGACCATTTCCACGGTAACCACAATCTTCGCTTCCGTCGCCATAAACGTAAAATCCTCTTCTCAAGGATACAGGATCTTCCCTGATTCGTGAAACTGGTAATTGCCCATCTTGCCAATTCGTTTCTGAAAGCTCTTCGATCTGATGATGCTGAGGATCGCCTGAATAGGCTTTGAAAAAAAGGTCGGCTCGGCGAGCACCATGTCGAATCGTTCCTCGGTAAACGGAATAAAGTCAAGGCCGAGGATGCTCGCAACGGCGCCGGTCACGATGCCTACGTCGGCCTCTTTGGAGAGCACGGAAAGACCTATCTCCATGTGCTTCCAAACTTTGTTTTCGTATCCACGCACCTGGGCAGGAGAAATGCCGCGACGTTTCAGATTATGGTCGATCAGCACCCTGATTCCCGCTCCCTCCTGACGGTTGATGATCCTGACGTCTTTCCTCGCGAAATCATCGAACCCCGTAATACCCAAGGGATTTCCAGGGGCCGTGACAAAGCCGACGTTCCGGTGGTAGAGATTGACGACCACAGGTTTGATGTCCGGCACGTAGATGGGCAAATAGGGAATATTGTACTCCCCCGTCTCGAAATGAAGGAGGTGCGACCAGGCAACGTCAGTGTAGCCCATATTGAGCGCCTTCAGGCCGTCAGCGCTTCCCGTCACCACCGAAAAAAAGTAGAACTCCGGGTACGCCTCGCGCATATTGCTGAAAAGGCTGTCAAGAGCAACATCGTTGCTGCCGGCGCACAATAGGGCGCCTTCCACCCGTCTGCTCTTTTGCCGCGCCTCCGCAAGCCCCTTTGAAGCGTTCGAAGCTATCCACTCATCGATGAGGTGTTTCGGAAAAACCCATTTGCCCGTGACTCTCGTTGCCGGTATGCGTTGCGCCTTGATGAGCACGTAGACCTGTTTTTCATGGACCCCTAGGTATTCGGCAACCTCTTTTGTATTCATCATTTCCTGGGACATGATCGGCCTCCCCTAAATTGGTTTTATCATAAAACGAATTGCACAGTTTGTCAAAGAAGCCAAAGTAAGGGTTCCGGAGCAGGAAGGCATACCCGGTCGGTCCTCGACCCACTGCGGCAAGGGTGAGAAAAATCGGGAAAATTCGGTTAAATTCCGGTATTGACTATCGAGTTGGCAAAACTTTAGAATAAACGTGGTAAAATAGGGAAACACGATGCGCCCGCGCGACGCGAGCGGGGCGAGTCGTTGGCAACAGTCTCCATATACGGACGAGACGCACCGATATTGCGATTTTGCCGCGCAAAACCATAAGTGCAGTCACCTATTTCACGGACGCCTGCCATCTCTCGCAGGCAACGCTCGCGACGAACATCTTGTTGACGCCAGGCCCCGGCCTCCGTGGCCAAGCCTGAAAGGTTAAAATAATCACACTAAGGAGGATGGAGCTTATGCCAGAAGAAGGAAGCTATTCGCTGAGGATTTTCCGCATCGATCTCAGCACCGGCAAGATAACGAAAGAGATTGTCGACGGGGAAACCGCGCGTAAGTTTGTCGGCGGCACCGGCCTCGGGACGAAGTACCTCTGGGAGGAGGTGCCCGTGGGCGTGGAGTGGTCCGACCCGGCTAACAGGATAATGATCTTCACCGGCCCCCTGGCGGGAACCAGAGTTCCCGGATCGGGTACGTTCTCCGTTATCACGAAGGGATGCTGCACCAACATGGCGGCAAGCTCTCAGGCGAACGGGTACTTCGGCGCCTTCATGAGATTTTGCGGCGTCGACGGAATCATTCTCGAAGGGGCCGCGAAGAAATGGACGCGCATTCACATTCATGACGACGGCATCGACCTCCTCGACGCGGAAAGCCTCGTCGGCAAGGACACCTGGGAAACCGAGGACGCGGTCCAGAAAGAGATCGGCAAGAAGTGCAGCGTCTTTAGCATAGGCCCGGCAGGGGAAAACGGGATCCGTTTCTCCTCCATTGTCGGCGATCGCGGACACGTCGCAGCGCATAACGGCGTCGGCGCCGTTCTGGGATCAAAGAAGGTCAAATGTCTCTCCGCGGTACGGGGACAGTCAAGACCGCGCATCATCGACCCCGATCGTTTCTTGCCCGCCGCAAAAGCGCTGGCCAAGGAATCGACGACCTTCGATCCCGGTCTCCTCAAGTGGGGAACCAACTTCGGTTTCGGCCCCCTTATGGCTATGGGCGCTGTCCCCGTCAAAAACTACTCGACCAATGTCTTTCCCGACTACATGAAATTCCACGGGGAGTACCTGCGCACCCACTTCAACGCAAAGCCGGCGCCCTGTTGGGCCTGCCCCATTGCCCATTGCCGTATGATTGAAGTGACGGAAGGGCCGTACAAGGGCACCGTTGGAGACGAGCCCGAATACGAGGGGATGGCCGCCATGGGCCCGGTGATCGGCCAGGAAGACCCCGGCGCGGCAATCTTTCTGGGGAATCTTGTCGACCGTTTGGGCTTTGACGTCAACGAGTCGGGCTACATGATCGGCTGGATCATGGAATGCTTCGAGAAAGGCCTCCTGACGAAGAACGACCTCGACGGACTTGAGATGCACTGGGGCAACGTGGAAGGCGCTGCCGCGATGCTCAGGAAAATTGCCCGTCGTGAGGGCTGCGGGACGCTCTTCGCCGACGGCGTGAAGCGGTCTGCCGAGAAAATCGGCGGCGACGCGTTGAAGTGCGCCGTGTACACCCTGAAGGGAGCTTCGCCGCGCGGCCATGACCATAGAGCGCACTGGATGGAATTTATCGACACGTGTCTTTCCAACACGGGCACGGTGGAAACGGGCGGCAACCTTTTTACGCCCCCTGCCCTCGGCCTGGCGCCGGTGAAAGACCGCTTCGACCCGATTGCCATGTCGACGATGAACGCCAAAGTGAACGGCGGGAGGAATTTCGAGGATTCCCTGGGCATGTGCCGTCTCTGCACGCCGAGCCTCCCCCTCACGCTCGAATGCCTCAACGCCATCACGGGCTGGGGTTTCGAGATCAAGGACGCAGTTGAAACGGGCCTGCGCATTGTGAATCAAATGAGGATGTTCAATTTCCGCCACGGCCTTAAGAAAGAGATCGAGGGACCCTCGGAGCGATACGGTTCCACCCCTACTAATGGACCTGCCGAAGGCAAGTCGATAGCGATCCACTGGGACGAGATACGAGACAACTACTACGAACAGATGGGCTGGGACGTCGAGACCGGCAAGCCGCTGCCGGACACCCTGAAGAAGCTGGGACTCGAGAACCTTGTAAAGGAACTGAACGCGTGAGAAGAGACGGCCAATGCCGTTGATAGAAAAGGTACTTTGCATCGGCTTCAGGGAGAAATCCCGGCAAATCACCGCAGCCAAGCTCCAATGAAACAGGCGAGCAGGCAGAGTCCCGAACGTTCCCGGGACTCTGCCGTGCGCCATTAAACGCTGCTTCCTTCTATGAATGGGCTATACAGACCATCTTGAGATCCGTAAGCTCCTCCATGCCGCACAATGACCCGTCCTTCCCCACGCCGCTCTGTTTCACGTTGCCGCCCCACGGAAACTCCGAAGCCATTACCCTCGGCGAGTTCACGAAAACGCTGTCGGCGTGCAGCGCGTTGACGTACTTGAGCGGTTTCATGGCGTCTTTCGTCCATACCACCGCACAGAGCCCGTATTCCGAGTCGTTTGCCAGAGCCACGATGTCGTCCTTG
This sequence comes from uncultured delta proteobacterium, assembly GCA_963816715.1. GTDB lineage: Bacteria > Desulfobacterota > Syntrophorhabdia > Syntrophorhabdales > WCHB1-27 > BOG-1155. The sequence continues at coordinate 152,300 of CAWFMJ010000025.1, read as the reverse complement.
TCGGAGAATTTCAAAATACAGCAAGCCGGGCCGAATATCTCTTCTTTCGCTATGGTCATAGTGTGCGTTACATCGGCAACAACGGTAGGCATGAGGAAATACCCCTTCTTGTCAAAGGGCGCCTTCGTCGGCCTGCCGCCGCCCGCCACGATCCGCCCGCCCTCGTCCCTGGCGGTTTGGATATAGTGCTGGACCTTTTCGAACTGCTGTTTGTTTGCCATAGGTCCCATCATCGTCTTCTCGTCCGACGGGTCGCCAACGACGATCTTCTTCACGGTCTCCGCGAACACTTCCACGAACTGGTCGTATACCTTTTCATGCACGTAGTACCTTCCGGGAGTGGAACAATTCTGGGCGCTGTTGCCAAAATGTCTCTGAGCGTGTTGGGTTGCAGCGGCAACGACGTCGGCGTCGTCGAGAACGATTACCGGGTTGTTGCCCCCAAGCTCCATAACGCATTTCTTCACGGTCGGGCTGGCCACGGTCATAATCTGTTTGCCGGTCTCGCTGCTGCCCGTGAAACGCACGAGGTCCACGAGGGGATGAGATGCGAGCGCCTCGCCCACGGAGCCCCCCGGCCCGGTCACGACGTTGAAGACGCCTTCCGGAAAGCCCACTTGCTCGCATATTTGGGCAAACTTTAGGGCAATCATCGAATTGACGCTCGCGGGTTTCAGCACGACCGTATTGCCGGCCGCCAGGGCCGGCGTGACCATAGCAACGGTCATCATCAAAGGAACGTTCCAGGGCGTAATGAGACCGCACACCCCTAGAGGAACTCTCTGAAGATAAACGAGCATGTTCGGAAAGCACTGCGGAAGCACCTCGCCCATCAAAGCCCTGCTGATGGACGCAAAATACTGCGTTTGATCGACACAGGCCGCGGCGAAGCCCCGCGCCATCTGCACGGGCGTTCCGTGTTCGCGAACTTCCAGATCGATAAGCTCGTTCGCGCGTTCCTTTATGACGGCTGCGAGTTTCAAGATGAGACTTGCCCGCTCGCCCTGAAGCAACTTCGACCACGCGGGGAACGCATTGGCCGCCGCCTTCACGGCCTTGTCCACATCTTCTTTTCCAGCGAGAGGCACCTCGCCGATTTCTTCTTCCGTCGCCGGGTTCACGGTCCGAAAGGTCTTGCGGGACGCAGCGTCAACCCACTTATTTCCGATCCACATTTTATACCGTTCCATTTCTCCTCCTTAATTGCGTGGAAGCAATTGTATACTACAAGGAGAGGGAATGAGTCAAGAATATTCCTACAAGCAATTACTTATACTTCCAAATTCACCTAATAACTCCCATGATGCTCACGAACAACGATGTTCATCGGGGGAAACGGGATTCGTTGTCCCGATATGAGCATCACACGAGAATTACTTACAAAACGAGTTTGCCTTGACTTCAGGATTGCACCGAACTACATAAGAAGCATGGGCCGAGATAAGAAACGATACCACGCGCGGGTTGCAAGCCACGTCCCTGGCCGGCTGAGAATGAGGCTCGCCGAAAGCGCTCGCAACCCGCGCGTGATGTCGCATATCAAGGAACAGCTCTCGAAGGTCGCCGGCATCGATTCGGTGGACCTCAATCACACGACAGGCAGCGTCATGGTCCGCTATGACGCCGATGCATACACCATGACGGGGATCCATCAGGTGCTCGACGACATCGACGTGGTTGTGGCCAAGCTTACCGACGCCCCCAGCCTTGGGGGGGACGGTAAGCAACCGATGACGTTTATCGGCGCCGTCGAGGACCTCAACAAACGCCTGTCGGGCGCGACGGGCATCGCGATCGATCTGAAGAAGGTTTTGCCCCTGACCCTTTTGGGGGCAGGGATCTGGGCAATCGCCCGGCAGGGTTTGAGATTGTCACAGGCGCCCGCCTGGGTGTTTTTGTGGCTTGCCTTTGACTCGTTCGTAAAACTGCATCCCGCGCAACCGATCTCTCCCCATTATGCGACTGTCCCGGCCCCCGGTCCCATCAATTAACAAAAATATCACGAAGCCTTCATTGCCGGTAAACGCGCACGGGGTAAAATGCAGCCTATTTTATGAGTACTGCCCGGAGGAAGGACCATGCAAACAGCGGAAAAGTACGAAATAACGCAAAACGTGTTCGAGGCGCTCATCGAGGCAATGATGAATCCCGGAACCGTCCAGGAGGTTCCGGAACAGCGGCCTGAAAATGCAGGCAGCCGTGTCCTTCTGGCCGTCGCAAAAACCGTGCTCGACTGGGAATCTTCTTTCTGCATGGTAGGGAAAGACGCCGAAAAGCTTGAGCGCGTTGTGCAGGAGCTCACGGGGGAGGCCGAAACAGAGGGCGCAAACGACGACGCCGACAATCTCACCTCCCTTCTCTCGGCAATGCGGGAAGGTCCGGGCCGTTCAAACAAAGGGCGCACGACGATCTATGTGGTTGAAGGGCTTAACGACGCTGCCGCAGACGACTCCTGCTCCTTCCTACTCAAAGGCCCCGGCCTCAGCACTGTCGTCGGGCTCTCCGTAGGCGGGCTGAGCGCCGGCTCACTCGAGGCAATCGTCAATGCGAACAGGAATTACTCTCCGGGCGAGGACACAATATTCGTGGACAAGACGGGAAGAATTGCCTGCATCCCCTGGGCGGCTGCCATTCTCGACGTTGCGCGGTAAGGGCAGTCAACAGCCGGGAGTCAAAAAGTCGTCTGGTGGACGGGTGAGCCTAGGCTTTCTCTTTCGGCCGCAGGTCGAGACCCACGAGGATTTTCTCCACGTCCGACAGGTCGCCGATGAATTTGCGCAAAGGCGGCGGGAGTTTTTTGATAAGGGTCGGGGCCGCGATAATCTGCTCCCCTTCTGCCAGCGACGGATGCTGATAAATGTCGACCACCTCAAGCTCATAGCGGCCCTTGAGGTGTTCCTCGCATATCGTCTTGATGTTCTCCACGGCCCGGCTCGATCTCGGGGAAACGCCTGCGACGTAGAGACGCAAAATATACTTCTTCCTGGTTGAGCCTTTTATCTCTCTTTCGAAAACTTCAACGCTGTCCAGAGGACCGTCCCCCTCGGCTCCCTTCATTGACTTCTCCTCGTCTCGCCGGCCGGCTTTGGATTCTGCCTTATCCCCATTCGGGTTCTCTTTGCATCGTAGTGTCTTCTTCAGGGGCGCTCTAGCAGTTAACAGCCTAAGCGCTTGGTTGTCAAGGGTTTTTTGATGATGCAGCGAGCTTGCCGGGCGCTCTTTGGCCTCAAGACCCGCCGACATCGGTTGTCGCGGGTTTCCGATCGAGCACCTCCCTTACTTTTTCCAGGAGTTTCGCGGCGGAAAGCGGCTTTTGCAAAAAGTCCATGCGTTCTTCCAGCACGCCCTTGCCGATGACGATATCCCCGGTGTAGCCGCTCATGAATATGGCCTTGACCCCCGGGTCAAAACCAGCAATCTCGTCAAAAACCTCTTTCCCGTTCTTTCCGGGCATAACCACGTCAAGAATGATCAGGCCTATCCCGTCCCGGTGATTGTGGTAAACCCTGATCGCGTCATCTCCGTCGACGGCCCCTATCGTCCGGTATCCGTGGCTTTCAAGGATCCCGGCGACCATATATCTTACGTCCCGGTCGTCCTCAATAACGAGAATCGTCTCCCTGCCCTTTGCTGTTTCTGCTCTTGCGGGCGCTTCCCGCAATGGATGCGAGTCAAGGAAGGGGAGGTAGATGTCGAAAGCGGTTCCCTTGAGGGGGAGACTGGAGACGGTTATGTAGCCTTTGTGCTGTTTGACGACGCCGTAGGCGCTCGCCAGCCCCAGCCCCGTCCCCTTGCCCACTTCCTTCGTGGTAAAGAAGGGCTCGAAAATGTGCTCGAGGGTCTGCCGCTCCATCCCGATGCCGGTATCCGACACAGAAAGCCTCACGTACTCGCCGGCTTTTCCGAATCCATGGGTCTTTATGAAATCCTTCCCGATCCGTGCCCGCCTGGTGGCAATGGAGAGAATGCCGCCGTGGGGCATGGCGTCGCGGGCGTTAGTCGCGAGATTCATAAGGACCTGACCGATCTGGGCGACATCGAGAAGGCTCGAGTCGTTCTCATCCGTCAGGATCAGCCTGAGCTCGATGTCCTCGGGCAGAAGCCGCGTCAGGAGCTTTGCCGTGCTCGTGACGACGTCGTTGACCCCATGGCGCCTTACCGTGATCCGTTGCTTCCGGCTAAAGGCAAGGAGACTCTGGACGAGGTCGGCCGCTCTTTCCGACGAAGCAACGATCTGGTCGATGTACGGCCGGTTGGCATCGTCTTTGTCGATGCACATCTGCAGGAGGTTGCCGAGGCCCATGATAACGCTGAGAATATTGTTAAAGTCATGGGCAACGCCCCCTGCCAGGGCGCCGACGGCCTCCATCTTCTGCGCCTGACGAAGCTGCTCTTCGAGTTTTTTTCTTTCGGAGATATCGCGGGCAAAACCGCAGGCATACTCCTGACCCCCAAAGTCGACGTATGTCGCAACGATATCGACAGGGAACTCGCTGCCGTCCTTCCGACGGCCAACGGATTCACCGAGGAACGAGCCGCCTTTTCGAAACTCCTCCCACAACCGTTCCATCTGCTCGGCGGTCACGGCCGGTATTGCCTGATCGATCGTCATTCCTATCAGCTCTTCCCGTTCGTACCCCAGCGACCTGCACGCCGCGTCGTTGACATAGATGAACCGGTTGTCGGTGTTCATCCAATATGCGCCGTCGTAATAGACGTCGATCGAGTGTTTCAGGAGCCTGATCTCGCTCTCCGCCTTCTTGCGCTCGGTGACGTCCCTGAAAAATGCCAACCCCACGGGCTCTCCCCGATAGTTGAACCGCGAGACCGAAGCTTCGATCTGCTGGATCATGCCCCCCTTTGTTATGCCCCTGAATTCGAATCGGCGAGGGGTCTCTTTCCCTGTCGCGCTCTTGTCGAGATATCCGGCAATCCTCTCCCGGTCGTCGGGGTGAACGAGCGGAAAGAGAGGGCGACCTATGATCTCTTCCTTAGCATAGCCGGACATAGCGAAAAACTGTTGATTGGCGAAGATGAGCGTGTCGCCCCTGAGGAGCATAACGGCGTCGTTGGAACTTTCAATCGCGACCCGGTAGCGTTCTTCCGACTCGCGGAGAGCCTCTTCCGCCTTCTTGCGCTCGGCAATATCCGTAAAAGAGCCCATCATGCAGAGGGGTTCTCCCGCACTCGTCCTCACCATGTTCCCGACAACCTGAATGGGAAAAGGAGAGCCGTCTTTCTTCCGGCCGAGACCTTCCCCAACATAGCCCAGGCCCGCCCGCGCGGCCTCGATGCCCTCCCCTTTTGTTCCGAACATCGCAAATTCGGAGATCTGCCTGCCGACAATTTCCTCAGCGCTCTCGTAGCCCCAGAGCTTCACGAAAGAATCGTTCACGAAGGTCGCCCTGCCCTGCAAATCGGTAAAGCCTATCGCGCTGATCGATGATTCCAGGGCGAAGTTGGCAATCAAGAGCCGCTCTTCGGCTGTTTTTCGTTCCGTAATGTCCTGCACGGTCCCAATGACGCGGACGAGTCGCCCTGTTTCATCGAAATAACACCGCCCCGAGTTCGTGAGCCAGCGCGTCTCGCCATCGGGACGCTTGAAACGAAGCTCCGTCTGAAAGGATGGGCTGTCTGAGGACGCCTGGCTGAACGTCGTCATGAGAATAGGCGCATCGTCCGGATGGAGCAGGCTTGTGAATGATTCAAAAGTTCCCGCGAAGTCTTCCACCTGAAATATCGAATGGCACTCGGGGGACCAGAATATCTCATTCGTCTCCACAGCCCATTCCCACACCCCCATATGAGCGGCAGCAAGGGCCAGGGCAAGCCGGCTCTCGCTCTCCTTCAGCTTCATATCGAGGCCGTGGCGATACAGGGCCATCTCCATGGTCGCCGCAAGCTCCTGCTGCGTCACCGGCTTTACCAGGTAGCCGTACGGCATGGTGATCTTGGCGTCCGACAAGAATGGCCCGTCGGAGTGACCCGTCAGGTAGACGATAGGGATGTCGCAGAAAGACTGAATATGGCGGGCCGCCTCAATACCATCCATAGCGCCTGCGAGCTTGATGTCCATGAGGACAAGGTCGGGCCTGTGCGCTTTCGCCCGGGCCACGCCATCTTCTCCGGTTGCCGCTGTGGGAAGAACAAGGTAACCCATCTTGGCAAGCACGGTTTCGAGGTAGCCGGCGAAGAGGTCGTCGTCCTCGACGGCGAGTATCCTTTTTTGCGGCATCATCACTCCTCAACGCGCTCTTGGATGTCGTTCCTTAAGCCGCAACCATCTCAATACCGCGGGACGGTGGTTTCGGTTAGTCCAGTTTACCGAATTACCCGCTCTTCGCGCAATTATTTTCAACCTTCGACAAAAAGAATTTCCGTCAGGCCGATAGCGAACAACCAGTGCCTATACTCCTCCTGCCTCCGCCTCGCTGCAGGGAATGCACACGTCGAAGGCGCTGCCCTTGCCGGGCTCGCTGCGCACAACGATGGCCCCTTTTTGGCTCTTGACCACGCCGTAGACGACTGACAAACCCATGCCCATTCCGTATCCGAACTCTCTGGTTGTAAAGAAGGGCTCAAAGAGGCGAGATTGCACTTCGGGCGACATGCCGACGCCCGTATCGCTCACGACAAGTCTTACGTAGCGTCCGTAAGGCAGCTCATGGTCGGGAGGGGGGTTGCTCTCTGAGAAGGTCGCGTTGGAAAGGCTGACGGTCAGGGCGCCCCCGTCTTTGTGCATGGCCTGGGCCGCATTCGTCGCCAGGTTGATGATGAGCTGTTTCATTTGCGAAGAATTGGCAACAATCTTGTCCGACTCTGCCTCGATGCTGACCGAGACGCGGATCGTGCTGGGAAGGGAAGATTGAAGCAGTCTGACGGTTTCTTTTAACAAGGGGGCGAGTCTCAGGCTCTTCTTTGTCCGTTCCGTTGCCGTGCTGAACGTAAGGATCTGGCGCACCAGGTCTCTTGCGCGGCGCGATGCCTGCAATATCTGATGAACGTTGTGAATGCCTTCGTCGTCCCTCGTTCTCAGGTCGTCGAGGATAAGCTCGGCATTTCCCATGATGACGGCGAGTATGTTATTGAATTCGTGAGCGATGCCGCCCGCAAGCCTCCCGATTGCCCGCAGCTTCTGAGCCTGGTTCAATTGCGCTTCCAGGCGCCGTCGTTCCTCCCCCAACTGTTTCCGCTCCGTTATGTCGATCATCGCGGACAATACGCTGATGCGGTCGCCCTCGCGAAGGGCAACGCTTTCCATGGAAACGATCGCCTGACGACCGTCGGCCTTCAGGAGGGCCAGCTCCACCGAGATCTTCCGGTCGCTCGCCAATGCGGCCGACAGATGCGTCAGAAACTGGTCCGTGTCGCCGGCGGCAACGATGGCGGCAAAAGGGGTCTCCAGAAGATCGGCGGAGCGACGTCCGAGAAGGTCCCGGGCCATGCCGTTGAGCCGCTTTATTACCCCGTTTCGGTCAAAGGTGAAATACGCCACGGGAGCGAAATCGTAGAGGAGGCCCAGCTCTTGGCGGGAACGGTCGATGAGCTGCCGGGATGCCCTCAACCCTTCGTTCTGCGCCTGCAGTTCGGCCTGGTACGCAGAAAGTTCACGGGCAAGTGCGACCACAGCTTCGACGGCTTTGTCCGGGGGAAGCTCCCCATGCTCTTTCAGCAGCGCCTCGGCGCGACAGCGCAGGTCGGTTTCCTTCTTTTCCCTGCCGTCAGTCATCGCCCTTTTCCTTGACGCGACTTCATTCTCCTGGCCTTTAGGAAGATCGCATGCAGACCAAGGCGCCAGTATCCATTTTATCGGCAAATAACGCCCTTTCTTAAGAGATATCGCGCCGCGTCAGGACAATTCGGGGAAGGAAAGGAAATCTTGATGAACTACCGGCCCAGCGCCCGCCGTATGCTTTCGGCCATCTGCCGCTTTTCGATCGGTTTCATGATGAACCCCCTAATGCCTGCGGCCCTTGCCTGTTCCGGCGATACAGCCTCGCTGTAGCCGGTGAAAAGTATGATAGGGAGGTCTTTTCGGAGGTCCAACATCTTCTTCGAGAGATCGACTCCCGTTAGGTCGGGCATAGTCTGGTCGGTAAGAACAAGGTCGAACGCCTGAGGGTTCTTTGCGAAAATAGTCCAGGCATCGGAGGCCCTTTCCGTCTTCACCACATCGTAGCCAAGCCGGGCCAGTGTCTCCGCCGTCATTTCCACCACGGCCGGTTCGTCGTCAACCAGGAGGATGCGTTCGTTGCCGCCGGGGATGCTCCCGGTTTCCTCCTGCCGGGACCCCGGTCTCGCTTCAACGGTCGGCAGAAAAATGTCGAATGTCGACCCCTTGCCGGGCCGGCTTCTGACCGTCACCGCGCCTTCATAGTTTCGTACGATGCCGTACACGACCGCCAGACCCATTCCGGTCCCGTGACCGAGCCCCTTTGTCGTGAAGAACGGCTCGAATATTCTCCTCCGCACTTCTTCCGTCATGCCTGTACCTGTATCGCTCACGCTCAGTTTGACGTAGCTCCCCGGACGCAGTTCGACGCCGGACAGAACTTCCCCCCGCTCCACATCGACATCAGACAAGCTGAAGGCAAGAACGCCGCCGTTCTTCTGCATCGCGTCTGCGGCGTTTGTGGCAAGGTTTATGAGAACCTGCTGTATCTGCGACGGATCGGCGATGATCGTGTCTGATTCTGCCCGTAAATCGAGGTCTATCCGAATGGTGCTCGGCAAACTGCCGCGAAGCAGGTCGTGCATCTCCTTCACAAGGGTCGTCAGCTTCAGCGGATTATTCCCTCGCTCCGTCTTCCTGCTGAAGGCGAGAATCTGCTTGACCAGATCCCTCGCACGCTTCGAGGCCTTCACGATCTGCTCGATGTTCCTCGTCGGCCCGTTCACACCGGCCAGATCGTCGAGGGCCAGTTCTGCGTTTCCAAGCACAACGGCGAGCATGTTGTTGAAGTCGTGGGCCACGCCGCCGGCCAACGTGCCCAGAGCCTCCATCTTCTGCGCCTGCCGGAGCTGTTCTTCAAGGCGCCCCCTTTCCTCTTCAGCGCGTTTTCGGGCCGTCATATCCTGCACGACCACAACCATCCCCGCCGCCCGATTCTCTTTGTCTTTTATCACATTCGCCGAAATGCGACGGTAGACGACGGCGCCGGTCGCCTTGTTGCGGACCTCAATCTCCACGTGACGAGACGCCTCGCCGGCGAGTATTTGCGCGAGCGTTGTCATGTTTACCGGGTTTCCATCCGAAGTGAACACCTCAACCGAGGACAGGACCGTGGGCCACGCGGGTCCGTAAAGAGCGTCAGGGTCCATGCCCACCTGTCTGCACTGCTCCCTGCCGACAGGGTTTACGAAAAGGACGTTTCCCCCGGCGTCTGTGAGCCATACGCCATCCGCAATGCTGTTGACGAGCGTCATGAGGCGATCCCGCTCGCGTTGAGCTATCTCTGCCTGTCGCTTCAGCTCTTCCGTCCTTTGTTCGACGCGGCGCTCGAGGTCGTTCTTCGCCCTTTCGAGGGCCTCCCCGGCTTTCTTTCGTTCGGTGACATCGAGCACCTGAGAGAGAACCGAAACAAGCTGACCCTCGGAATTGTGGATTGCCGAGTTGTACCATTCACAATAGAGGATGGAGCCGTCTTTTCGGTAGTTTCGGCTGGCGCTAAGGAAGCTCGAACGCTTGCCGCTTTTGAGATCGGTCGAAACCCGGCGAACAATATCGCGGTCTTCTTCGTAGACCCAGTGCATCTCCCGCGGCAAACGCCCCATTACCTCATCCGACGTCCACCCGAAGAGCTTCGCCGCCTGGTCCGACCACCGGATTACCCGGAACCGGGAGTCAAATTCTATGGTTGCCAGCGGCGAGTTGTTCATGTGGACTTCAAGAAGACGCCGCGTCTGGGCCAATTGCTCCTCGGCTCGCTCACTGCCCCTTCGCAATTGCCCGACCCGCGCTCTCTCCAAGCGGCGCGCAATGAGTGTGAAGAGAAGCCCGCTCACGCAAAAGGCCCCCCAGGTGACGAACATCCTTTCGGGGCCGATGGGCCCGAGAAACAAGACAGCCGCAATGACGCCGCTTAAGCCGATGGCAAGCAGCACAGGGCCGACCGCGCCCAGCAGAACGACGAGCATCACGGCAGGGAAAAAGGTGATGAACGGGATGGTCGCGCCGAGCACGGATCGCAAAGCCAAACGCACGAGAGAGGCGAGGCCAACCAGGAGAACGGCGTACAGGTACTTCCTGCCCTTGGCAGTTTCCGGATTTCTAAGCCTTATCAATAGCTTGTCTGCTTGTGAAAAACGGGAAAACGACGGCTTCTCACCTCCTTTCCACATTATTGGCGCCAAAACCCCGTTTATCAAGCCCAGGGACGGCGCCCTACGCCGCGCCCACCCGCGCTTCTCTGCTTTGCCGATACCCGTCCCGAGAATTAGCTTACTCTTTATCACGTCTATTTTTCGTTTGGAGGTCAAGAATGTTCAAGCCCACCAAGATCCTCGTCCCTACCGACTTTTCCCACCCGTCCGACAAGGCCCTCAGTGAAGCAATCGATATCGCGAAACAATACGACGCCACAATTTACCTCCTCCATGTTATCCCCCGGGAACTGGACTACATGTGCTCCATCGACTACTGCGTCGATGCGAACACCGTGCAGCAGCTCCAGGAAATGGCCGAACCCGGCGCGAATCAGAGCCTCAGGAAGCAGATAGAGAAGCTTTCTCCAGCAAAGGAGGTAACGATCGCTGCCGAGGTGCGGAAAGGCCACCCCGCCGAGGAGATCCTCAAGGCGCAGCAGGAAAAAGGCGTCGACCTCATCGTCATGGCGCCCCTGGGGAGAACGGGCATCGCGGAGTTCATGGTAGGCAACGTCACGAACAATATCGTAAGAAGCGCCCGCTGCAGGGTCTTGCTCGTAAGATAGCGCGCCGCTCCATGCCGGCCCTTCGTCGAATTCGCCAGTTTGTTGTATACTAAGACCGCATGGAGAAGATCATAGTCGACATAGACAATACTCTGTGGGACCTGGCGCCTGTTCTCTACGATCGGATGTCAAAGGCATGTCCCGCTCTTCCCCCGGCCGCTGAATGGCGTCAATGGGACTTTTGGCGGTCCTGCGTGGAGCCGAAAACCATCTACGCGATACTGGATGACATCCACATGGAGCAGGACACGTTTTCGCCCTTCGACGACGCCGCGGCATTCCTGGCAGACCTCAAGCGGATGGGATTCTACATAGTCGTGGCGAGCCACCGGCGTAAAGAAGCGCTCGGGCCGGCAACAAAATGGCTTCGCAGCAACAATCTTGTCTACGATGACATTCATCTCAGCTACGACAAAACGGTGCTTTTCAAAGATTCCTGGGGCGTGGTCGACGACAACCCCATCGTCCTCAAAAAGGCCAAAGACGCCGGCATCGTCAGAGCCGGCCTGAGAAATCCCTGGAATGAAAACGAAGATCACCCCCTCTTCGACAACCTAAGCCAGATAGCTGAATACCTCCGAAACCAACTCTGATAGTCGCCGAACACCGGCCCCCCGCCCGACCCTAACAGCCGCCTTTAAGACGCGCGCCGCTCTTCGGGCGGGAGATGATGAGATAGATATACCTCCGCTTCTTCCCTCCCCATCAGTCGCTCCAGCACCTTCGGCTCGCACTTCGTCAGATCCACCATGACCAGCCCATCCAGTCCGTTCGAGAACGACCGGTCAACGCTGAAACCCATCAGCTTTCCCCCCATTCTCAGGTACTGCCGCAGCAGCACGGGGACGCCCTTCCTGTCGGTCTCCAGATCGGAGACGCAGGCGGAAAGCTCGTCCACGTCGGCGATCAGCTCAGGGTGCAGCACGGGCACGGCCGAACGACGGCGCTCGGGACGCAGCGATGCCTTCGGCCTCACCATTCGGGCCAGGCGGGGAGCATAGTTCTTCCACTTGAGAAATGAGACGATAAGCTGACGGGAGGCGGGGCTGTACATGTCGCTGATGGTGACTGCGCCAAAAAGCACGCTGTACTGCGGATTGAATGCCATGTAGCGGGCAATTCCCTTCCACAGCAGAAAAAGCGTGGAATACGATTTCTGGTATTCGGCCCGAACGAAGGAGCGACCAAGCTCCACCGCGCTGCCCATCTGGCGGAAGAACGTCTCTTTGTAAGTAAAAAGCGTGCTCGTGTAGAGGCCTTTTATGCCAAAGCGCTCGATAACCCGGTCCACGGGGGCGAGGCGATAGGCGCCTGCCAGTTCGCTGTTGTCTTTGTCCCAGAGAAACAGATGAACGTAATAGAGATCGAAACGGTCCAGGTCGACGGACCTGCCGGTCCCCTCACCCGCTTCCCTGAAGGAAATCTCCCTCAATCTTCCTATTTCGTAAAGCAGGTTCGGCATCTGCTGGGCCTTCGCGTACATGACGGAATAGCGCTCCGTTTCACAAAGCACCTGCCCGGGGGGAATGAGTTTCACTTCCTCCTGAATTATCTCCTTCGTCGGCCCCTCGACCACCCGTTCTTGAGACGTTATGTTCTTTCCCGATGGTCCCATCCTCTTTCCCCCTCTTTTCCGCGCCGGTTTGCGGCAACGGAGCGCGTAGGTGCGCGTCCGCAGGTACGCCGTCAATTGGGCGTCGTCCTCGAAACTCCGGACCTTCTCCGCCGGAACGCGATTCCCTATTTCTACGCGCACCTCGCACGATGTTTTGTTGAGCAGTTCGTGAGGGAGGAGCGCGGTGCGAAGGCGCGGGTGGAGCAGTCCCGCCACCTGGAAAAGGGCGCTGTTCCTCCCATGGAAGAAGACAGGAAGCACAGGAGCATCGGCCTTCCTTATGACGCGGGCCACCATGTCGCTCCAGGCCGGATCGACAACTTCGTGCTTCCTCAGGTGGAGATGGGACACTTCTCCGGCGGGAAAAACGGCCAGGGCGCCGTCTCCTCGCAGCCAACTGAGGGCTTCCCGCAAAGGCTTCAGGTTTCTGCGCACGGCATTGCCGCCGCCGAAAGGATCGACGGGGATAATGAGGCGGCGCATTTCAGGTATCCGGCCGAGCAGGTAGTTGGCCATGATGCGGACGTCGGGTCGGACCGAGAGAAGCGCGGACGCCAGCATCAAGCCCTCGACGCCGCCAAAAGGGTGGTTTGCCACAACAATCAGCGGTCCTTTGGCCGGAATTTGCGCTTTGTCTTCTTCCTCGACGCGATAGGCAATCTTCAGGGCAGCAAGAGCCCTCTCGGCAAAATCGCCCGCCTCTGCCCGCCGGTCGATCCCGGCATAAACGTCGTTCAGCCTATTCAGGAGAAGAAGCCGTTCCAGAAGGCTGTTGAGACGGGAAAACATACGGGCGCCGCCCGCGACCGGGGACTTGATGTCCAGGGCAAAAATTCGATTATCGCTGCTGTTCATTGTCAGAGAAGCACCTCCCATTATGATTGCGTCCCGACGAGTCTCGTCGAACGCGGCGCACCGGACAGGCGTGGTCCCGACGGAATGATTTGCCGCAACCTGGCCCGATTTTAGATGATATGTGTGAAGGACGTATGAATCGTCAATGAAAAGGGCGTTAATTTGACATTAACAAATAATTCACCGTTCCTTCACCGGACCTTAATGAACGCCGGGTATACTGGGAACCGCAGCGTGAAAGGGGGCGCAATCCTTAGGAGGCGTTAATGCTGGGAAACAAGCAAATAGTCGTCGTCGAAGACGAGATTGACATTCTTGACCTTGTCACTCTTCACCTCAAGAAAGAGCGATACAGCGTCCGGGGTTTCCTGAACGGCTACAGCTTCATGAAATACGTGGAGTCGGAACGCCCCTCGCTTCTCCTTCTTGACCTTATGCTGCCCGACATCGACGGCTTTGAGATTTGCAGGCAGTTAAGGGCAAAGCCAGACCTCGCTTCAATTCCCATCATTATTATCACGGCCCGCTCGGCCGAAACCGACAAGGTCGTGGGTCTCGGCCTCGGCGCCGACGACTACGTAGTGAAGCCCTTTTCGCCCAGGGAGCTGGTGGCCCGCGTCAAGGCAGTGCTGAGACGAACGGGGAGATACGATACCGACAACGAAAAGGAACAGGAAAGAATTCAAATCGGCGACCTCGTGAGCATCGACACGCAAAAATACGAGGTTCTCGTCGAGGGGGCAAGAGTAGATCTGACTGCAACGGAATTCCGCATCCTCCAACTCCTCGCTTCGAGAAATGGCTGGGTGTTTTCGAGAGAAAAAATCCTCACCCATTTGTGGGGAAGTGATAAAATGGTGCTTGACAGGACCGTCGACGTCCACATCAAACATTTGCGGGAAAAAATGGGAAAAGCTGGGGCCCTCATCAAAAACATGCGGGGCGTCGGCTACAAACTGGCAACGTGAACAAAATGCGCGAACAGCGCTTGCGCGGATGAGAAAACACCTTAACAAAACTGAAGGAAAATTATACTACTAGGAGGCTTCCCTATGAAGCGGCTGTTATCAATCGCAGTAATCCTCGCCATTGCCGGCGCACTCTCCGCGCCGGCCCTTGCTCAGGAAAAAGAACTCATCGGAGCGGGCGCAACCTTTCCCTACCCCCTCTATTCAAAAATGTTTGATGTCTATTCCAAGGAATATGACGTCAAGGTTAACTACCAGGCCATCGGCTCGGGCGGGGGAATACGGCAGCTCATCAACAAAACGGTCGATTTCGGGGGATCCGACGCAATCATGACGGAGGAGGACCTGAAATCGGCAGGCGCCCCGGTGCTCCACGTTCCCACATGCGCGGGCGCCGTCGTCATCACCTACAATCTACCCAACAATCCAACGGTCAAGTTCACTCCTGACGTTGTCGCCGATATCTTTCTCGGAAAGATCACGAAGTGGAACGATCCTCGCATCGCCGCCGCAAATCCCGGCATGAGCCTTCCCTCAACGGCGATAACCGTCATCCATAGGTCCGACGGCAGTGGAACCACGAACATTTTCAGCGGCTACCTCAGCAAGGCGAGCAAAGACTGGAAAGAGAAAGTCGGCGAAGGAACGTCCCTCAACTGGCCGGCCGGCCTCGGCGCCAAGGGAAACCCGGGCGTGGCCGGGTTGGTGCAGCAGACGCCCGGAAGCGTCGGCTACGTGGAGCTCATTTATGCCCTGGAAAACAAGATGCCTTTCGGAGATCTGAAGAACAAGGCAGGGAAATACATCAGGCCCACCATTGCGACCACGAGCGCCGCGGCCAATATCAAGCTTCCCGAAGACATGAAGGCGAGCCTCACCGATTCGTCGGCGGCGGATGGCTATCCCATTGCCGGCTTTACCTTTCTCCTGGTTTTTAAAGAACAGAAATACGGCGACAGGACGGCGGGCAAAGCGAACACCCTCGTGAAGCTTGTCTGGTGGGTGACCCACGAGGGACAAAAGTACGCGGAACCAATGCAATACGCTCCACTTTCGAAGGCCGCGGAGGAAAAGACGGAAAAGATCATCAGGTCGATTACCTACGGCGGCAGGGAAGTGATGAAATAAAGACCCCTCCCTCCTTTACTCAGGCAATGGGACGGCTGCGCGCATTGGGCCGTCCTTTTGCCGCCCCTGTTCGGGCTACTTCTTGAGGAGAGACCTGATATAATCGACGACCGCGTCTTTCATGTTTTCAACCGATTCGTCCGCGGCGCCTTCCACTGCCTGCTCGCTTTTTGAATCCGGTTTGGCTGCAGGAGCAGCATCATCATCCTTTTCCGCGTTCACACCGCCGAAAGAAAACGTGTTCCACTTCGTCGAATCGGCCACAGTTCGTCTCCTTTTCGCCCGTTATTTATACAGTCTCCACCTTCAATTATCGACGCTCAGCGAAAAATCTTGATGCAACCTGACCTGCCGCCCTCCGAAACCTTTCACGGCGCCAACGATCCTCGCTGCCTCGCCGACCTCCTGACCCGTACACCCCTTCATCAACAATTAACACGAATTGCACGCTTGCAGCAACATTGTTCGCATAGAATAATCAACAAGGAACAGCAGAGGCGAGGAACGATGACGAAACAAACAAAGGTACGGCTCTTATCCTCAAAGCAGAGAACCAGTTCTGCAACCACGTCCCAAAAGCACGAGGATGGGGCCAGATTCGAAGGCCAAGGACGCGATGAGTCGCAGCCGGCGCCCGGCAGTCGTTTCGTCATGCAATCCCTGGCCGACTTTCTCGCCGACAATTACCTGCATCCCCTGGCAAGAGAAACGGGCAACCGCCTTCTTCTTCGTTTCCTGAGCAGGGGCATGTCGCCACGCAGTCGTTCTTTTCACCTCGTCAAAGACGGGGAGCCTCAGAGACTTGCCCGGGAGACGGCAAAACGTTTTCTCCTCGCCCACCTTCTCACCATGTACGCGAACCTGAAATCCGGTTGCTGCCGCCGTCGCAAATCGCCGTACCCGGAACTTGTCGCCGAAGGGCTCGAAGCGCTTGAAGAAGATCTGCGGAGCTTTGCTTCCCCCTTGTCGGTTCATCATACCACCATCGGAAGGCTCCTTTACGGGCTTATCCCGTCGGGCGCACTGCCATGCTATGTTCACGACATACGGGAGTCGGTCGTTCAGCAGACCCTGTCCATCAACGAGCTGACGCGTCTTGTTTCCGTCCTTCTTTTCGCCATCAGGGCCGGCGCGCCGGCGGATAGCTTGTGGCCGGACTTGAAGCAAACGGGAACATGAGTACGCCTACCCATGGACTTAACGAGATCTTTACCGATTCTGACGTTGCATCTTAACGGAGAGAGATTACCTTATAGGAGGTGCAGGGCTGAAAGGAGGGCGCCTCGAGCCGAGCGTCTTCCTTTCAGCTTCGTCAATTGCAGCAAGGAGGTTGCATGATAGACGGTAGGGAACATGAAGACACAGGAGCGGCGGGAGGCAAGGTGTTGCCTTTCTGCGCGGGGACGACGGCCGGGCCGCGGAAGGCGATTTGCATCCCCTGCGCCGTCAGAAACAACAAGTTCAGGGAAAGAGCCCCCGTTTCGACCGGCACGCCCCTCGATGCGAGCGGCGACCGCCGGGCTTGGATTGACGGCAGGGGCTATCAGGTTTTCCATCACCCTGTCGCTAAGATACTCTGTTTCCATTGCGGCAAGGAAGTGCCCGTAGCGTACGTCCCCGAAGGAGGAAGCGCCGCATAGCGTTTCCTTGCTCCTCGAGAGCGGGCACGGCCGCTATTTCACGACGAGCGCGTCTGCCAATACCTTTAGCATGGGCCCAACCCAGCGTCCGCTCGCCCGTCTGATCTTTACCCTTTGTCTAATGCCGTTCTGCCAATCTCCTCATTGCACAACCGCACTATGTCGTCCGATGAGTTCGGAAAGCTTCTCGCCTGCCTGAAAATACAGGCAAAGGCTCCCACAAGAACGGATGCCTTCGCATCCGTTCTTGTGGGAGATGCTCAGAAGCCGCCCGATGGCGCGCCCGGGCAAAAAGAGATTCGCCGTACGTCGCCCATCCGGCGTCAAAGAAGCTCCGCTGCCAACATGGCCAGAGGGCTCCGAAGCGTCTTGGCAAGGGTAACGTGACCGTAAAGGGGCTGACCCTTGAGCTTATTCACGAGGTAGGTCAACCCGTTCGACCCCGCATCGAGGTAAGGCGAATCTATCTGGTGTCTATCGCCGGTGAGGACGATTTTGCTCCCTTCGGCAACCCGGGTGAGTAACGTTTTGACCTCATGCACCGTGAGGTTCTGCGCCTCGTCGACGATGATCCACGATTTTGCAAGGTTTCTTCCCCGAACGTGCGCAATCGATTCAATCTCAAGCAGGTCTGCCGCCAGCAGATAGTCGATCGTCATCTTCTGGTTGTTCTTTGACAAAGGGGAGAAGTTGTCGAAGATGGATTGCACCCAGGGCAGCATCTTTTCTTCTTTGTCTCCCGGCAGGAAACCGATGTCCTGTTTCCCCACCGGCACGACCGGCTTCGTGATCATGATGCGGCTGTAGAGTCCCTCTTCCACCGTCTTTTGAAGGCCGACGGCCAGGGCAAGCAGCGTCTTGCCCGTCCCTGCCTGGCCTACCAGCGTCACCGCCGGTATCGTGCTGTCGGTCAAGAGCTCCACGGCGAAGTGCTGTTCCTTGTTGCGTGCCTTCACCCCCCAGAACACACCCCCGGTGTGAGCCAGTTTTCTGATGCGTCCCGCCTTGTGCACGGCGAGTGCAGAGGCGCCCTCGGGAGAAGTGAGCAAGACGCATTGATTCTCGAGCAGACCGGGAGACTCCTGCTCCAGCATGTCAGCGGATGCCTCGCCTGCTTCGTGCAGCCGCTGAATAAGCGAAAACGACGCCGTCAGCGCCGTGTGACCTGAGTAGAGCGCGGAGTCGGCGCTCTTGTCCGTCTCGTAGTCTTCCGCCCTGATGCCGAGCGCCATGGCTTTTACCCTGGCGTTGATGTCCTTTGAGACGAATACCGTATTGCCGTTGCGCTCCTGCTTATAGTGCCAGGCCAGCGCGATGATCCGGTTGTCCGTCACGTGGTCGGCGCCGTTTCCAATCGTGGGCGACAACTCAGGACTGCCGGGGTTTCGCAGAAAGGTGGAGTCGAGGCGCAGCAAACCCCCGTCCTTCATCAAAAGCGGGTCGCTCCGCCCTTCCCTTTCCATGACGCCCCCAAGATGCCGTATGGTCTGCCGCGCATTACGGCCCACCGTGTCGCCCCGATTCTTCAGTTTGTCGAGTTCCTCGAGGGCCTCAAGAGGGATGACGACTTCATTCTCCTGGAAGCAGAACATGCTTTCGGGATCGTGAACGAGCACATTGGTGTCGAGAATGTACGTCTTTCTTCCCATTATGCATCTCCCTGGATCTTTTCGTACGAGTTTCTTCCGGCCGGCGGCGTGAGGGTCAGTCTCTGTTACCCCCGAAGGGGTGCTGAGACAGGAATAAGGCATGTCCTTTTATTATCATTCTCCTGTTAAGCATCGATGATGATTCGGTTAATAATTGAAAGCAGCGCCCCTGGACGTCCCATGGTCCAGCCCCATATCCAAGCTTCGCCAGCCAATCGTTCCGCGGTCGGCTCACTCCCGCAACGCGCTTCCAGGGGAAGCTTCCCCTTATCCCGTCCCGACCGCCCCCACGGTCTTGATCCGCTTTTGTGGCGTACCTATATTGTCGCAGAGGCACGCGGGCCTCAGGCTAATACGGCGGAGGCGAAACGAAAAGACGAGCATGCGGAACCTATGAAAGTGCGGTAATGTAAAAGGAGGTTTGTATGGCTTTCAATCCTTACCAGGAGAAAGGAATGGAGCTCGACCGGCAGGTGCAAAGCTGGACCGAGCTCGATGTGAAACCCTACGACAAGACTCAGGTCGATCCCTATACGCGGTGCCGCGTCATCCTCATGAACGGCATCGAAACCGAGGCGGCCATTTTCAAACACGAATTCTCACGCATGTGCCCCGATAACGAGCTGAGGAAACAGATCGCCTATATCCGCAGAATCGAACAGCAGCAGCAGAAAATGATCAACTGGCTCATCCCGGCGAACGAATCGGCTATCGAGAACACTATCGGGTACGAACAGCTCGCTGTCGACCTCACCGTGGGCCTCGCCGAGATGGTCTCCAATCCCTACGTCAAGCAGGTGTTTGATTTCGGGCTTCTTGAGGATTTCGATCACCTCTATCGTTACGCCAACCTGCTCGATCTCGTCGAGGGAAAGAACGCGAACGATATCACGAAGGGTCAGACGGAGATCACCCTCGGAAGGCCGACCATCGCCGAGCATCGCCACCCCTTCGACAGCATTCGGACCTTCAGCGACGCGAGGACCGCTCCGCCCCTCGACTCGCTCTGCATCCTCACCCTGGTCGCCGCCGAGCAGCAGACGATGAACTTCTACATGAACGTCGGCAACAGGGCCACCGACGCAACAGCCCGGGGTCTCTACCAGGAGATCGCCATGATCGAGGAGCAGCATGTGTCGCAGTATGAAAACCTTGCCGATCCGCGGGCGTCGTGGTTCCAGATGCTCCTGCTCCACGAGTACGTCGAATGCTGGCTCTACCATTCCCTCATGGATCAGGAGGTCGATCCTCAGATCGGGCGCATATGGCAACTGTGCCTCTCCCAGGAACTGGAGCATCTGAAAATTGCCTCGGAGATGCTTCGCAGCTTCGAAAACAAAGAGGCCGAGGAGCTTCTGCCGAGCATCCTCCCTGCGCCCCTGGTACTCAAATCGAACATCGATTATGTAAGGCGATGCCTCGCCGCGCAGGTGAATCTCACCGCCCAGGGGCCCGACATTATCCCGGTCAGCAAGCTTTCGAACGATTCCAAGTACGGCTGGTACCAGCAGAAGGTGAACGATTCGTTCGTCCCGAGCCAGAACATCATACAACGACATATCAACGGTTCGGGAGAAGATTTTCGCGTCGAGCTGCAGGGGCCGCACCCGGTCGATTCCTTCAGGGACCGCAAATCTGTGGCCATGGCGGACGGGTGCATCCTCGAGGGCAAAGAAGTCTTTGACCGGAGCGGCAACGACATCGGCAGAGTCAAAGAAATCGGCTACAACAGCTTTGTTGTGGACAGGCGTTTAAAAAGAGACGTCGACGTGCCGCTCAACGCCATATCAAAGGTCGCAAAGCAAATCCAGCTCGAAGTCGATGAGAATCAGCTCGAAAAAACCGGGTAGCATGTAGTTATGCCGCCGATTAGCCGAATATAAGGGGCGCTCGCAGGAGCGCCCCTTATATGACATTTCAGGTAAACTCCGCTATTTTGTTACGCCGGCGCTACCACAATCTCCACTCGGCGGTTCTGCAGCCTGCCCTCCGGCGTGTCGTTGCCCGCCACGGGGAACCTTCCTCCGAAGCCGGTAGACCTGATCCTGTCGGGGCTCACGCCTCTCGCGATCAGCGCGTCCCGAACAGCGTTTGCCCTGTCTTCCGACAATTGTTGGTTGCGGAGAGAATCTCCCTGATTGTCCGTATAACCCTCGATGGTCACGCGTTCGTTCGGGTTTTGTTGTAGGACGCCGGCCAGCCTGTTCACCTGCTCCATGGCGCCGGAGGTCAACGCCGACTGTTCCGGCTCGAACATAAGGTCGCCAAGGGTCATCACCACGCCCCGGCTTGTCGCTGTCGCGTTCATGTCCCTAAATTGCGTCTCAAGCTGCTGCGTCTGCGTCTGGGCCATCTGCTCCTGGGCGTTTGATTCGGCTGCCTGCTCCTGGGCCATGCGAGCCTCTCCCTTGGCCTCAGCAGCCTGCTCCCGGGCAGCCTCGGCGCGTTGCGTCTCCGCCTGGGCTTCCTGGGTCGCGACGGCTGCCTGTTGTTCACGGGATTGGAGCAGAATCTGGTCTCTCTCCTTGGCGGCCTGCGTCATCTCCTTTTCCGCCTTCTTCTGGTTGGCCTCGTCGATTGCCCTTTCCGATTCCCTCTGGCTCAGATACGCGTAGTACTCCTGGTCTTTGTCGTTCTTCGCGTTCTCAGCCCTGTTCAGAGACTCATTGGCTTCGTAGAGGGTCCCGGCCGAGTTTGTCTGCACGTCTGGGTTGGCCGCAGCCGTCTGATAGGAAGCGCGCGCCTGGTCGAGCGCCGCCGTGTGAGTAGTAGAGCATCCGGACGCCGTCATCAGTGCGACGAGGGCGCCGCACAAGACAATCGCCAAAAGCATTCCTCTCGTCGGTCTCATTGCACCTCTCCTTTTCAAATTGTTTGCATGGTCTCGCATTCGCTACTCTGCCGGCGGCGCGGCGGGCGGAGGCGGCGGCGTTATATTCTGCCGTAACGTCGCCACGCTCTGTTGCATCTCCTGCGCCTGCTTGCGCGCTGCCTGAGATCTGGCCTTGGCCTCGGCCGTTTGTGCAGCCGCCTTGGCCTCGTCGGCCAGTTGGCGCGCCTCCTTGTTGTCGCCCCGGTCCGCCGCGCTCTTCGCCTCGGCCAGTTTGTCCTCGGCCATCTTCAACTCCGGGGAAGACAGCTCCGTCGCATGCGCATCACGCGCCCTTTGTATCGCGAAGTCCGCCTGCGACAGAGAGGAAACGGGTTTCTTTTCGCCGGCGCATCCCGACAAGAGCACCAAACCCGAGAAAGCAAGCGCCCAAGCCGTTCCCACGAGCAGCCTTTTCCTGCTTTTCTCCATGGCAACCCCCTTTTTTCATTTCATTCAGTCGATCGTCAAAGAAGGCGCGTCGACTGAAATCGCGCGTCAATGCTAGTTAAGATAGATACGCCATGGCGGGGCGTCAAGGCGGTTTTTCGCAGCAGGGGCAGCCAGATTGACAGGCAAGGTTTCGATTCCTACATTACCTATGCCCGCCGTTTAGGGCGGCCTTACACTACAAAGAGGGGTGAACGAAAATGCTCGACGAAAAGCAGGTCAGGGCGTATCACACAAAGAGGAAGGAATACCTGTGCCCGGTATGCGCAAGCGACGAAGAAAAAGCAGACCCCGGCACGGAACCGGTAGTCGCGGAAGACGTCATCCATGATACCGGTCCTCTCGAATGCGTCAGGTGCAAGAAGAAGATCTCCTAGAGACTTCGGGCGCGGTCACTGACCGCGCCTTCTAAGTTGCGGGGACATTCCTCGTCAGAGGTGTGTCCCCCTTCGAGACTTGCCTGGTGTGTCCCCGTTCCAACTTTAGTACTCGTCCAGGTGGTACCATTCCGCGTTTTCCAGCCACGTCTCCGGCTGCCGCACAAAATCGATGATCTGCTGAAGGATGACGTAGTGTTTGTGCTCCTCGTCGGCCACCCGGCCGAAGGCTTCCCGCTCTTTCGCACCTCCAACCTGCACTCCCTTTCCCCGGTAGAAGTCCTCCGTCGCTTTTTCTATCTCCTGCGCCTTCGTGTAGAGGTCGATCGTCGAGACGTCAATCTTTTCCAGCTCCCCCTCCTCTCTCATCTTCACAAAGATGTTTTTCACATCCTTCACGATCGTCGCCTCAGGCAACTGCCACGATTGGCCTTCCTTCATCTTCACGAAGGTCTTGTAGTGCACCACTTCGGCATCGGCCAGCATCGTCAATATTCTTGTCAAACCTTTGTGCTGAGAGCGGCTTGCAGCGTCACGGTAATAGCTCTCGCCGTCTTTTTCGAGCTGCATGGCATATTCATAGACATCCATTTGCGCCTCCTTCCGAAGGATTTTCAGAAAAACCATTGCGGGAAGACCCCGCAAACAAACGGGTTCTTTTGAGTATAATGCTCTCAAGGAAGGGCAGCAACCTTGAGGGGCCGGAGGAGTGTGGTAAAATATGGGTCAATCGGCTTCGAACTGAAGCGGCGCTCCGGGAGGAAACAAATGGCAGGACTCTTTGAAACCACAAGGCTGAACAACATAACGCTAAAAAACAGGTTCGTCCGGTCGGCTACCTGGTACGGGTTCGCCGATACCGACGGGTATCCCATGAAAGAGCTGACGGAGGTCCTCGTCAGGTTGGCGCGGGGCGAGGTGGGCCTCATCATTTCGGGCCACGCCTACGTCAGTCCTGAGGGTCAGGCGGGCCGTCGCCAGTCGTCCATGTCTCGCGACGACTATATCGAGCCGTTGCGGGAGGTCGTGAAAGCCGTCCATGAGGCGGGCGGAAAGATCGTCGCCCAGATCGCTCACGCCGGGTGCGAGGCTGTCCCCCCGCCAGAAGGAAGCCGACGTCTGGGACCGTCGGCAGTCGAGAGGAACGGCCAACCCCAGTGCGCCGAAATGACGCACGACGACCTTGCCGGACTGGTTCAGAGCTTTGTCGCCGCGGCCGTCAGAGCGAAAAGGGCCGGGTTCGACGGGGTTCAGCTCCACGCGGCCCACGGCTATCTTTTGAGCCAATTTCTTTCGCCCTGTTACAATAAGCGACAGGATGAATACGGCGGGCCGGTGGAAAACAGGGCGAGGATACTCCTCGAGATAGTGGAGGCGATCCGGGCTGCCGTGGGTCCCGCCTTCCCCATCATGATCAAGATGAATTGCGAGGATTTTGTCGAGGGGGGCCTCACCGTCGATGAGATGTTCGTCGTCTCCGCCATGCTTGAGGAACGATCCATCGACGCCATCGAGATGAGCGGAGGCTTCTTCCACTCGCCGGTCTTCAACCCCTCAAGAACCAGAAAAAGGGCCGGTGTAAATGCAGAAGAAGCATACTACACAGAAGCAGCGCGCAGGTACAAGGAAAAGATCCACGTGCCGCTGATGCTGGTGGGAGGGATACGTTCCTACGAAAGGGCGGAAAAGCTCGTCGCGGAAGGGACAACGGACTACATCTCGCTGTGCCGCCCGCTCATCGCCGAGCCGGAGCTGATCAAGCGGTGGAAAGAGGGGGACGTGAGGCCGTCGGTATGTAAGTCGGATAATCGGTGCTTTAGGCCGGGGTTTCGGGGGCAGGGCGTACGCTGCGTCGTCCAGGAGCGAAAGCGCGGCGCGTAATTGGCGGCCGGACGTCAGCCTGTTCGGGATCGCGATCTTTGGCGCCGGGCTCGCTGCGTGCCCTCCGTCGTACGACGAGTACGCCTACGGTTAACGTGGCTCACGCGGCATCCAAACAATCCCGAACAGGCTAACGTCCACCCGATCCGGCATGGAGTACAACCATGATCCATGCCGGAAGGAGGCTATCTCGCCGCACGTTCCCGCGGCGTTCCTCAATTCGGCCTCTATGAGTTTTCCGCGTCAGACACAAATGAATAGAGAGGCAGTCAAAAAGTCGCTACCCGTCCCCTCCCTTTACAGCTTCGAACCGTGCGGATTATATTCAGAATGAAAAATGCGCTGGTGTCGCAAGGAGGGGGGAGATATGAAGGTGCGGGGGCAGTGGGCGTTATTTGCGGCGATGCTTCTCATGCTATCATTTGCGCCTGCCCTTTGGGCGCAGGAGGAGGCGCCTCCTCCTGGACCGGCTGGAGCGCCGCCGGTGGAACCGTCTATCGTGCGGGAGGGCGATTTCGCGGTGAGCTTGGAGCAGGCTCTCGGCGTGGGGAACTCTCAGGATGAGGTGCAGGCGGAGAGCGCCCTCGGGGGTCTCGGCGTTTCCCCCCGGAACGGCTGGATCGCCGATTATCCGGTTACGCCCGACGTCTACGGGGAACTGCAAAATTCAGTCGCCGCGGCGGCAAACGCTGGAAAGCTGCCCATGAGCACGGATGAGGCCCTGTCAAGACTCGGGAACCTCAGTGCGGGCCTTGGTCTCGGAATCACGCCATACGCGTCAGGCGCAAATCAGACGGCGCCTCCGGCAGCGGCCTATCCCACCCCCGCCGACATGAGCCAGTACTACGCCGAGCAAGGGCCGCCCATCGTTACCTATTACAATCCGCCGCCGGACTACTACTACCTTTACGACTGGGTCCCCTACCCCTTCTTTGTGAGCGGCTTCTTTTTCCCCGGCTATTTCTGTCTTCACGATTTTCACCGTCACTTCGTCCACCATGGAAGGCCGGTCATCGTCTCCAACCATTTCAACGACGTCAACGCTCACCATATGTTCCGCATCGACCCGGTCAGCAGATTCAAAGGAAATACTTTTGCAGGCATCGGCGCCCCGAAGAGCAACAGGTTCATCCGCACGGGCGTGCCTCACAGCAGCAGGGCGATCTTTAATGCCCCGAGGGCAAGTGCGGCGCCGGCAGCGCACGGAACGTTCGCCGGAGCACAACCGCGGGGCGCAGGCTTTCCGGGCAGCGGAGGACCAACAGTCCACGGTCCCTCTTTCCATGGCGGCGGCCCGCCACACGCAGGCGAAGTTCAGGCCGGAGGTCCGTCGCATGGAGGCGGCTTTCACGGCGCCCCTGGCGGTCGCTCACGTGGAGGCGAAGCTCATGCCGGAGGTCCCTCGCATGGAGGCGAAGGAGGCGGCCATCAGGGAAGATAGGGGCGGCTGGTGATGATCCGTCCTGACCTGTTCGCGGCATCGCCGCTGCAAGCTGCGGAAAAGAAGCGCGCCAATCCGCCCGGAAGGGTTGCGCCATAGCGCCTTTCCCGTTATATTAAATGGAGCAAAAACGACGGGCGTCATAGCCCGTATGATTTCGTTTAAGAAATGATTTTCAGGAGGATGCATAGACATGACCGTAGAAACCCGCGAGTTCAAAACCGAGATCAAGCAGTTGCTCGATCTCATGATCCATTCCCTGTATTCCCACAAGGAGGTCTTTCTCCGGGAGCTTATCTCCAATGCATCGGACGCGATAGACCGCGCCCGGTACGAATCGCTCACCAATGCCGACGTCCAGGAGAGCGACGGGGAATGGACGATCAGGATCGCGCCGGACAAGGAAAAAGGAACCCTTACCATAAGCGACAACGGCATCGGCATGACGAAGGATGAGGCGATCGAATCCCTCGGCACGATCGCCCGCTCGGGCACGAAGGAATTCCTCCAGGCCCTTCAGAACAAGGACATAAAGAACAACCCGGAGCTCATAGGCCAATTCGGCGTGGGCTTCTATTCTTCCTTCATGGTCGCCGACCGGATCACCGTCCTTTCGAGGAAGGCCGGCTCGAAGGACCATACAGGCGTCAAATGGGAATCGACGGGCGACGGCGCCTTTACCGTGGAAGATATCGAAAAGAAGAGCAAAGGGACAGACGTCATCCTTCATCTCCGCGAGGACGAGAAAGAGTACCTCGACCAGTGGGAGATTCGCGACGTCGTCCACCGCTATTCCGACTTTATCGAGCACCCTGTCATGATGGAGGTGGAAAAGGAAGAACCGAGCAGCCTCGATAAGACAAAAACCGTCAAGGTCAAAGAGGACGAGACGCTCAACTCGCGAAAGGCTCTTTGGCTGCGGGACAAGTCGGAGGTAACGCCCGAGGAGCACGCCGAGTTTTACCGGCACATCTCCCACGACACGGAAGAACCCCTAAAAGTAATCCACTACAAGGCCGAAGGCACCTCCGAATTCAGCGCCCTGCTCTACATTCCCAAGAGGGTCGCGCCCGACATCTTCCACAAGGACTACAAGATAGGCCCCATGCTCTATGTGAAGCGCGTCAAGATCATGGACCACTGCGAGGAGCTTCTGCCCCTCTACCTGCGCTTTGTAAAAGGCGTCATCGATTCGTCCGACCTGCCCCTCAACGTGTCTCGCGAGATACTGCAGAACAACAGACAGGTCGAGGTCATCAAGAACAACATCGTCAAGAAGGTGCTTGATACGCTCGCCGAGCTGAAACAGGACGAGTACGATAAGTACCTGGAGTTTTACCGGCAGTCCGGCACGGTGCTCAAAGAAGGCCTCTACTACGACTTCACCAAGAGGGAGACGATCGCCGATCTCCTCCTTTTCGCCTCTACGAAGGCGGAGAAAGGGAAACTGCGGACCCTCGCCGAGTATGCAGCCGACATGAAAGAAGGGCAGGAGCATATCTACTACATGCCCGCGCCGTCCTACGAAGAAGCGATCAATTCGCCCTATCTCGAAGCCTTCCGCGCGAAAGATTATGAAGTCCTCATCATGCTCGACGAGGTAGACGACCTCGTCATGAACGGGTTCACATACAAGGAAAAGCAGGTCAGGTCCGTCGTCGCGGGAGACATTGACCTCGACAAGACGGAGAAGGCGGAGAAGGAAAAGACGGAGAAGAAGTACCGCAAGCTCATCGACCTTATCAAGGAAGCGCTCAGGGACCGCGTGAAAGACGTGCGTCTGTCCGGCAGGCTCAAAGATTCTGCATGCCTCCTCGTTGCGGACGAGGGCGGCATCAACCCGCAGATGGAGAAGATCCTCAAGGCCATGGGACAGGACGTGCCGGAGAGCAAGAAAATACTGGAGATCAACCCTGACCACGCGTTATTTGCGGCGATGAACGAGGTGTTCGAGAAGGACAGCAAGAGCGAGGTGCTGAAGGAGTATGCGGCGCTGCTGTACGACCAGGCGCTGATACTGGAAGGGTCGAGGGTGAAGGATGCATCGGCATTCGCCCGAAGCATGGCGAAGCTCATGGTGGAGGGGCTTAAACGCGATTAAGGGCGTGCGGCCGGCGATTTGACCGGGATCGCGATCTTTGGCGCCGGGCTGCGGTCGTGAGGCTACGCCGTACGTTCAGTACGGCTCCGCTCGACGATCCTCACGCGGCATCCAAACCTCGCGATCCCGGTCAAATCGCTCGTCCCCCCGATCCGGCATCCAGTTCAACCATAATCGATGCCGGAGTTTAGGCTATTCCGTTGCACGTTGTGCTTGGAATATTCTCATACCGGTTGGTGTGCCTCTGCGTGCGGCGAGAATGCGTCTCCCCTCCCCGGAGGGGAACAAGGGGTGGGTTGCAGCGACTTCGGCTCTCAGCCTTGCCGTTGCAGATTTCAACATCTGAGAGTATAGTGTGGCTAGTCTAAGGAGGTTGCTATGGCGCACAAGGTCAGTATCGTTATTGAAAAAGACGAGCATGGGTATTACGCCTATGCGCCAGAGCTGGAGGGCTGCCAGACACAAGGGGACTCTTTGGAAGAAACGATTGAAAACGCGCGAGAAGCTGTCGCCCTCTACCTCGAAACGTTGTCGGCTGATGAAATCAAGGAATTATTGAACAAAGAGATTCTGACGACGACCATAGAGGCGTTGCCCCGTCTTACACCCTTATCCCGTTTCATACGGGCAAGGTTTCACATCCCAACATCGTCAATCATAGCTTGAAATCCTCAAAGAAGTTCTCGTCGACGTCGTATGTGGTGCGCGGGATAAGGCCGAGTTGGAGCTGTTCAAACATCTGAACCAATAATTCGCTGTCGACGAGTTCAATTGGCGGAACCCCGTCCCGCCGCGCCTCCCTCTTGGCTTCAAGAGTGAAAGTTCCGGTTGTGATTATGATGCCCTTGTCCGTCCGGCCCATCATGGCTCCCCGAAAATCCCGCACCTGCGCCGGCGTTACCGCGCCTTGGTAACGCTTGCACTGGAAGAACACTTTGAAACTCACAAAGGCGTTCACCTGAAAAACCCCGATTCCGTCAATTCCGCCGTCGCCGCTTCTGCCGGTGACAACGACCTGCTGAAACCCTGATTCACGCAACAGCCTTTGACTCAGTCTCTCAAAACCTCCGGGCGGAAGCGCCCTGATTAGCGTCAGCAGTCTCACCCGGTGCTCCTCGGGCACAACGTCGTGCTCGACCCCCTCATCTTCAAAAGACTCTGCCTCGTCCGTGGTTTTCTGGTCTTTCCTGAAAATTTCCTGCACCTGCTTGAAAGTGCCGAGGACATCCAGCCCCTGGGGATCAAGAGACATACCTTTTTCTGTAAGGCTCCAGACGCCTCTCTTTGAGGAATCGAGGTAACCTGCATGCACGAGGTAAAGACGTGCTGTTGGCGGCCATCAAATCGCCCTCATATCCAGCCACGGACCTGCCTCCAAATCGGGCCAATTGACAGACCTCACCTGTGTGGAAAAGGGTGTTTCCCCACTTCTTCATCTGAAGTGACCGTCCGCTACCCGCACGCTCTTCGGCTTGCTATAGAGAACCTCCTCGGCAAGAGAGACTGCTTTGCATCTCACGACATTCTGCCTGACTACACGCGGCATTGCAACTGTTCCCTTCGCCCGGCGATTCGGCGTGAAGTACCGTCCGCAGAAAAAGCACCGCTTGACCATCGCTCCCCCCTTTCGGCAAAATGCCGTCACGAGGTCCTCCGGCCGCGACGCTCAAAAACTCAAAGGAGAGAAGCGTGCAGGGGGAAAACAGCAAAAGTCTGCCGGAGGACGGGCGCGGCGGCCGGCGCGCGCCGAGGCGCCAATGCCTACTCTATCTCCCAATCACGGATTGCTGCAAGGAACAGAGACTTACGAAAAGCCTTCTGGGGGGTGAGGGTGTGGGCGGGCTGTCTATGAGGGCATTCTGGTGGCTGCTAACACGTGCCCAATTTACTTGATTCTTGACGCGAGATTGGCCGTTCTTATTAGTGACCTCCTGTTCCTTTTCCGATATCCTCGTTTTTTCCATGACCCGGTCTATGACTTCGGCTGCCGTTCCTGACCCGCCTGTTTCCTTAAGAACCTCAATTACAGGTTTGAAAAAGCGTATGAACTGCGGACCCTTCGTCTGTTTCATCTCCATTGCTCCTTGCTTCTAACATGAGAAGCACTTGATTATTCCCCAATTAACAACCACTGCAGCATTCAATGACCTTAAAGACGACAAACATCTGAAATAAGGGAAAGGGCGATAAAGGGGACGCTCTTGAAATGTTGATCCCTGAGAAGCAACTCCCAAGTATCGCCTCGGTCCTCAACTATCAATTGTATTTAATTGCATACAATGCTATACTCTTGCATGTATAAAAGAACCTCTCCTCAAGGAAAACTATTCGGCGTAGAAACCCAATTGACGTCCTCCTTGCGCAGCCGCCTCGAGTCCTCATGGGCTCATCTGTTCCGACTGGAAGTTCTTCCACTATTGCTGAAGAACGAAGACCAGTATGCGATGCTCTACGGGACAACGGGCCGCCCCAATTTCAGCGTCGCCCGTCTTTTGGGCCTGTGTCTCCTCCAGGAGTGGAACGACCTGAGCGACCAGGAAGCCCTCGACGCCTTCAGCTTCGACATCCGATGGCGGTATGCTTTGGACGTAAGCGAAGAAGAAGATTATCTGTCCCGTCGGTCTTTAGTCGAGTTCCGCAGACGATTGGCTTCTAAGGACCCCGAGATGAAGTTGATCCGCAACATCTTCGACAGCGTCAGGGATGCGGCAATAAAGAAGCTCGGCCTCTCTTCCGCCAACCAGCGGCTTGATTCCACTCATATCATCTCAAACATACGAATGCGCGGCAGACTGGCCCTGTTCTCAAATACCCTCGATTTCTTTCTCAAAAGCCTGAATGAGGAGCAGTTTTCACGGGTCCCCCAATCACTGCAGGACTGGCATACGGCAGAACCAGAAGGCTGGTTCGGACTCGGCCTGGCCGAGCAGAAGGTCAAAGCGCAGGAACTGGCGCACTGCGTTTATGATCTTATTGTCCTGTTCAAGAAAGACGAGGAGCTTACAGCGCTTGAGCCTTATCAACTGCTGAAGCGCCTTTTTTCCGAACAATGCGAGATCTCTTCAGACGAGCAGGTCCACGTCAAAAAGAAGAGCGAAGGGCCTACGCTCCAATCTCCCTACGACCCGGATGCCTCGTACGGACATAAAGGAGGCGGTTACAGCCTCCATATTTCCGAGACGTGCAACAACTCCAAGATGGAGATGATCACCGACTATGAAGTGCACGGCGCCGCTCGCTCCGACAAGGGCAAAGCCGTCTCCGTCGTTGAACGCTTAGAGGCAGCCGGGCGTAAGCCGGAAGTCCTCTTCGCCGACGGCGGCTATCCTTCCGGTCCTTCTGCGTTAAAGGTCATAGAGCAGGGCATAGAATTCATGGCGCCCGTCAACCGCGTCAGACTAGCCGACGACGTTGTGGGAAGAGACCTTTTTGCCTTCGACTCAAAAGGCTTTGCGACCAAATGTCCCATGGGCCATAAGCCCATAGCTCATCGCATCATGAGCGGCAACAACACGACTCGCCGTTCGCTCCATGCAGTCTTCGACGGAAAGACCTGCCGATCCTGCGCCATGCTCGACCGCTGTCCGGTACGGGCTCCGAACCACCGCGACAAGGGCTGCCAAGCCCGCGACACGGTCGGAAACTTTCGATTGGAGATCACGCCCGAGCTTCGCCTCAGAGACCGCATGTATTCGATCCAGCAGACGACTGAATGGAAGGACCGCTACAAAATCAGAGCAGGGATCGAAGCGACGAACTCCGAATTGAAGCGAGCCCATGGGATCGGGAAGCTTCGGGTGCGCCGATGGACAAAGGTCTGCTTTGCCGTCGCCTGCAAGCTGACGGCCTGCAACATCAAGAGGTGGGCCAGGGCCTATCGGGCCCTGAGAAGGCTGTTGCGGGACTTTATGTTGCCTATTTCCATCCGCTTGCGGCCGTTTGCTCCGCCAGAGGGTCCCTTTTTCGAAGGAATGACCTTTTGCGCCCGCTTGCAGCCTTGAAGGCTGAGATCGTTCAAAAAAGGCCGTTGCTTCTCAGGAATCAAATGTTGACAGCCAACGAGCCGATCGCTACAAACAGACGGCGAAGAGACTCTCTATATGAAGAAACAAGGCCGTATGTCAACATTTCACGAGCGTCCCACACTCCACACCCAGAGATCATAAAACTCACCGGCCGAAAACTGCTCCACATACCACCAAGTTATTAGTTTATATGAGGGCCATCAGGACGCCCATTGAATTATGCCTTTCTCGAGACGCGTCAGTCCGCCTGACTCTGGCACCCGCCGAAGTGGGCCCGTACAGCGCCCATGAAGAAGCCGTTTTCATTTCCTCCCCTTGAGCCGCTCGACGCAAAACGCGCGTTTCTCTTTTTAAGGCAAAGGCATGTTGTCCGGGCAGTGGTGTGTTATGCCCTTCTACCACCGCCGAGATGGAAAAGTCAATCGAATTGTTCGGAATGTTGTACTTCACGTACCCAAGGGGCAACGATGAGTAGGAGAGGTCTGCTCATCGGGCTCTGTGCAATCTTCGTCTACACAATTATGTGTTGGCCGCATGGTAAAACTTATACCGCCCTCAACGTCCGCATTCAGATGTTGGGACAACTGGGTTTGCCATACGGTGAAAGGCAGACTAACGGAATCTTCGTATTTTACCCATGCAACAAAATCGTACCCAGATTTCCCAGTTGCAATGGCGGGAACCTCAGACCGAAGGACATCCCTAAATTGCATAGGGACTGTTTGGCTTGGACCAAGAGTTGTTGGCTTAGTTGCATGCTTGCCCCATTCAAGAAGATCAAACGGATCCCTCCCGTAACTAAGTTCCTGTGGAATGACAGCTGCGACGACTCTAAGATTTTTCGCCCAAGTCTTCCCGGTATTGGTCATAACGAGAGAGATCGAAAATCTATTGTATTCAGCAGGCGACGGAGGATATTGAGTTGCTCTGGTTTCAAGATAAACGTAAGGTCGAAGTTCCCGTTGAGCCGTATCCGTTGCTATCAAGACAGAGTTATTGGTAGCCTTCCACATCTTGTAAGTGGAACGCCACAGGAGTCCGGTAAAGAGTACGAGAAAAAAATCAAAACCAAGTTGCAGGATATCAGAGAGAGGCAAACTCCACCATGCGCTTGGCGTATTATTTTTTTGGTTGCTGGGCACTTCGTGTTTTTCTTGACTCTCCGCTTGGGCATGTGGTTCGACGACAGGGGAAGAAGTCATACTTGGTGGGGCCTGTTTGCTATTGGCCTTGCTCAGTTGTTCATCTGTTATGTGCTCTTTGCTTTGACTTGCTGCCGTTTTACTTGGAATTGGCTCTTGTGATCGAGCATAGGCCATTGTTGTCGATAGCAGGAGAAACGTTATGAGTAACCAAAAGAGCCCCTTCATCTCACCCCCCGGAGAAGAATCCCGCGCGCTCGAAGGCATTGACCGTGCCAGAGACATAATGAGACAACTGGACCAGCGTTGAAATCACAGGTTGTGCCTCGAAAGGCCTGTCCTATGCTGAAGGTTATATGAATGGAAGGTTCTCCATCATTTTGGGAGCCATCAGGGGAGCCATCAGGGACGTACATTGAATTATGCCTTTCTCGAGACGCGTCAGTCCGCCTGACTCTGGCGCCCGCCGAAATGGTCCTGTACAGCGCCCATGAAGAAGCCGTTTTCATTTCCTCCCCTTGAGCCGCTCGACGCAAAACGCCCGTTTTCTCCTTTAGGGCAAAGGCATGATGTCCGGGCAGTGATGTTTATGCCCTTCTACCATTCCGGACGAGGGGAAGTCAATTGAATTGCTGCCATAAAGGGGACGCTCGTGAAATGTTGACAGCCTACGAGCCGATCCGCTACCAACAGAGGGGCGAAGAGACTCTCTATAAGAAGAAACGAGGCCACATGTCAACATTCCACGAGCGTCTCACACTCCACACCCCGACTTCCCCTCCCATTCCTGCCACAAAGCCTCCAATGCCTCAAAGTGGAGTATGTCATCTTATTTCGCGTAGGCCTGTCAATCTTGTCCGGACCAGTCTTGCGAAATAGCGTTCCAATCCACTGAGCGGTCTTTCTCCAGTCTCCAAACATCCCAGAAATCTGGATCAGCAGATCGCGGGCGTTGCCCCTCTGAGAGTTCGTCAATCTCCACCAGGACGGGAATCGGCGTAGCCCAGCCTAACAATATGGCCTGCCGGGATGGAAGGCTGGGCAATTCGCGTAGCAAACCGCCAACGTTGTCTGGGACCAAACGATTGACAAGGTTTTGATCGGCATCATTGACGATGCGGTGTAAAAGAAATGTATTGCATTGGGCCAGCACCGTAGAAGAAAGCTCGGACGGACGTTGCGACGATAGTACCAGGCCGAGGCCAAACTTCCGCCCCTCGCGCGCGATTCGCTCGAATGTTTCGCGGCAAAGCTGGGTTGGGGTTCCAGCCGGGCCTTCATCGTCGTAGCCTCGCCTGATGAACGAATGGGCCTCTTCAAGAACCAGAACGGTTGGCAAAGGTTTACCCCCTGGATAGACCCGGCGATACCTTTGCAAAGCTTCAAAGATCAAGCGGGCCAACACGGAAACGACGATATGAATCACCTCGGAGGGAACTAAAGATAAATCGACTATCGCTAACATCCCGTTCTTAGCAGCATCGTCGCCCACATAGTTCTTCAACCAGGTATCGAAGGGTGTCGGCGGCTCGCGTGCTATCACAGCTCCTAAGCGCTGGTCAGCTAACATGCCGCGAATACGTAAACCAAGCGTCGAGATGAACCCTGCTACGTTGCCACCCTGATCGGTCGCAATGCGCTCAAGATGTTCGGCAAGTATGTTCACGTCGAAGTAGAGCGGCGCATCCTCGCTAATCACGACTCCATTAGATAAATCCGGGAGGGTTTCACAAAGCATCTTGAGTGCATCGCGAACAAACTCAAGGTCGCCGACAGTGAAATCATTGAAGTAGATGCCGGACCGACGCTTGTCAACTATTCGATTCGTTTCCTGCGCCGTTGTCAACAGATCAGCCTTGATTGGCTCCTCTACCTCTTCGGCAAACCGTTCGCAATCTGCTGCAATCCCTTCCAATAGATGAGCGCAATTAAATCGTTGTGAAACACCCCCTCCGAAAGCCTGAGTACCGGAACTGAGCAGTGCCGATATGCGAATAAAATATGTCCAGAGGTATCGGCGAATCGTCGCCTCGCGAGGCACTCCCTCTATTTGCCCGCTTTTTAGCTCCCGGAGACCCTGCATTAGAAGAGGACGCTGAGCCCCCGGCTGGGCGTGTGCAACGGCGGTCCATTCGTGGCCACTCCATAACCAGGCAGGTACGTCAAGCGGTTCTTCACCTGCGGCCAAGGGGGGCACGCGAAAAAGCCGCACCTTGTCTCCTAGGTCGGCAAATGCTTTTGCATATTCGCCGTTTGGGTCCAACACGATAAACCGGGCATTCGGGTTGCCGGTTTTCCCCGCGCTCTGTATGGCCTTCTCTGCCGCATCAATTGACCATCGAATTAAGCCTGCTACTGTGCACGATTTCCCGCTGCCGGTGTTGCCTAATATCGCAAGGTGTCGGCCGAATAGTTTGTCAGGATCCACCATAATAGCAGCGTTGGCGGTCAGCGGAGAGGCACCTATTCGCACACGCCTATCGCTCTCCTTTGCTCCTACAATCGCCTCAACCTGCTCCGGCGTTGGCATCAAAACTTGATCGCCCACGGACGGGAACGCAATGACCCCACGAGACAGTTCGTACCTCGGCATTCGTGAAGCGCGGTCTCGTTGGCTCGTAAGGGTCCCAACCGGGGATACAGACATCTTACGCAGAGGAAACGGCAGGTCGATCAAACCAAAATCCTTTAGCCCGGTCCTCTTTGGATATGGGGAGCGCTCAATGCCGATCCAAGCTATGTAAGCGACAGTCGCTCCCGCTTCATTAGGAATGAGCACATAGCTGTTGAGACGAGGGAATGGAACTGGCGTACCGGTGTTCAATGCTGTCGCATAGGGAGCATCCAGTTCCAATAACACGTGAACTTCATTAGGCGATACAGATTCAACCGTGCCCACGAGAAGATTCGAGAGACGTTCAATGGGGGTCGTCATGATTGCTTCACGCACCGCTCCCTGCCGGTATAGCCGCTGTAGGGTCAACGAGAGGGTCGGGCCGATGCTTCATCAACTCCGTCATCCGGCCTGTTATGTAATCGAGAGCGGGCTTGGGCAGGTAGTGTTCAACTGCTGTCGCGAGATCGGCGAAATGCGGTCCCGTCAACAAAGATACCTGCGCGTCCCGCGTCTTTTCGCAGAATCCTTTGATCCGGGAATCGACGTCGTAGGCAATTATCACTATGTGAGTTGAGGGAATAGTCAACATATCCAGGATTATACGGTTGATATGATCGTCTCCAAACCCATAGCCATAAGTCACCAATACCGCATTTGGACGGCAGATGGAAGCGGCAAAGTCGCGAAACAGTTCCGCATATGGATACTGCGTCGTCTCCACATCCTTGGCTGGGTTGGGATAGACCATCACAGTATCGATGGGCGTTTTGGGAACATCGGTGTGGGTGGACGGAGCGCCGAAAGGAATACCCTTCCGGGTTATCTGACGACTTTCCTTATCGAAGTGCCAATCGAGTGACCCGTGAAGCTTGGCAAGACGTATCACTCCTTCCATAAAGCGTGGCTCTCCCCTGATGCCTGGGGGATTGTAATGCACATCAACCTCTACCCTAGAAGAGCGGAAGACTGGATTCAAAGCGCCTACAAATCGGTCAATAATGCGGAGTCCGGCCAAGTCGCAGGCATGTTCGATGAGGCGGTCATAGTTGCTCGTGAAAAGGTGTAACCGCTCGCGCGATGCTGCTCGGCTCGCGAAGCTCAACAGAAACGATTGCAACACATTTTCTGCATTCTTCCGGTGCTCTTCGTCCACGCCAGCCGAAATGCCACCTTCAGTCGCCAAAAGAGAATTAAGAAACGCCCGGAGTTGCTTGTCCATAGCGTTTTTGAGTAATTTAGCCTTCGCCGCGTCGAGAACGGCCAGCCCTTCGAGAGCAGCAAGCGCGCTTCGAAACTGGTCTTCTATGTTGGCAGCCCCCCGGCCCATGGCCTTAGCGGAGTTCTCCGCATGGGTATCAATGGCGCCATCGTATGCCGTACCAAATTTGACTCTTGCCATGCCTGTCGCACTGCATCCGGCAAGCCCCGCTACTGCGACAGTGAAGCCGCTGCCAACCAAAAGGTTGAGATGCTCTGCCTGAAAAACGGCAGATAACCATGGCTCGATGTGTTTGCGAGCGTTTGATACAAACGCGTCGAATTCCTCAGTCCCCGGAGTTGGTAGGTCAAGACACGTACTAATATGCGTGCCAACGCGGAAGCAATGCTTTGCCCAGTCCATGACTCCTCCAAAGTATTAAAGCGCAAGCGTGTCCTCAGAAACTCCGGGAACTCCAAGGGGACGTTGTTATTTTGTTGACTAACGAAGTCCCCCGCTTCCGCAATCATTATCAATCGTAGCGTTTGTTATCTGCTTGGTCGGGACAGTGACAGGGAAGGCCATTTGCTCCCCTTAAGCTACTCGACGCAAGCGCGCGTTTCTCCTTCTATGCAAAGGCATGGTGTCCGGGCAGTGATGTTTATGCCCTTCTACCATTCTGGACAGGGAAAAGTCAATTGAATTGTTAGGGAATTGTTAGGGATTATCGCCGGCCGTTAACGCGTGAGGTCCATCTGTTCACGCGCATTGTCTGGACTGCAACGCATCGCTTACAGCTTCAGGATTTCGGGCGATGACAACAAGATAAGCGCGTGCGGCCGCATCGGGCTCTTTGCGGTGTTGCTCCCAATCGCGCAGCGTACCGAGCGGAATACAGAACCGCTTCGAAAAGTCTTCTTGGCTTAGGCCGAGAGCGCGACGAATGACTTTTACTTGCGGTGTGCGCTTCAAGAGCTTTTCATTGTCAGGCGCAACAGGTTGCGCGCGTCGGGGTCGTTCAAGGCTGCGGCATGGCGCTGTTCCTCGGACATGGAGTCAAAACGACTCCAGCCATGCTTAGTTGCCGCTTTCTTCGTGGTATCTGCGTCTTTTATCGGGTTCGGCTCCTCAAAGCCAACCCCGTATGTGCGGAGATTCTCAGCGGCCTTGGCGTCGTCGCATTCGAAAACGCCATCATCGAAGGGCCTCTAACGCCTACTCTGAATCCGGGAAGAACATCGCCCTTAGCTCCGCCTGTGATACGTATCTGCTCGCTTGTCTGGCGATCGCTTGAAGTGTTCC
Source organism: uncultured delta proteobacterium (assembly GCA_963816715.1). Taxonomy (GTDB): domain Bacteria; phylum Desulfobacterota; class Syntrophorhabdia; order Syntrophorhabdales; family WCHB1-27; genus BOG-1155. The sequence goes on along the minus strand of CAWFMJ010000025.1, from coordinate 114,111 downwards.
CACATCCAATTCCTCATGCGCCGGGACAGTCAGAGTTTGCCGTTGCCCGTCCGCAGTGATTCTCCGAAGTTTCACATGCGATCCTCTTCTTGACTCGACGTTAAAACCGAGGCGGCCAAGGAGGGCAACGACCTGTTTGCCGGAAAGTCGTTTAAGCTTAGGCGACATCGGCCATTGGCTCTACTTCCATGGTAACGATCAGGGTTGGGTTCGGGGCAAGACCGAGGTCTCTGAGGTTCTCTCCTTCAAGATGCAGCCCCACAGCCTCTTTAAGATTTTCGACGGTCTCATCAAGGGTTTTGCCCTGTGTGACGACGGCAATTTCGAGGCATTCCGCAATGTAGTGCTCTTTGCCTCGTCTAATGAATGCCTTGATCGTATGCTGCAAGGTTTCGAGTTCGTCAGTCACTTCGTCTGCTCCTTTATGAATGCCGGGGGGCATCTAACTGCCATTATATATGCAAAAGAATTCGTCTGCAATAGGCGGTCGGCCCGCCTGTTCGGTCATGACGCCCGCAGCCACTCCCGCAGCGCGTCTGGAAAGTCCAAGGGGACGTTGTTATTCTGCGATTCCTGAGAACCAACGGCCTTTTCTGAGAGACAAAGTCCAAGGGACGCCGGCAGGGACAGCCATAAAATCATGCCTTTCTCAGGAAGCCCTATCCCACCTGACTGTGGTGCCCGCCAGAGTTGCGCACTGTAGAGCACCGATGATGAAGCTGTTCTCATTTCCTCCCCCTGAGCTGATCGACGCTCACGCGTCGTTTTCTCCTTCAAGACAAAGGCATGATGTCCGGGCAGTGATATTTATGCCCTTTTACCATTGGGGACAGGAAAGAGTCAATTGAATTGCTGCGGATTATTGCCGGCCGCTAACGCGTGACGTTTATCTGTTCACGCGCATTGTCTGGACTGCAACGCATCGCTTACAGCTTCAGGATTTCGGGCGATGACAACAAGATAAGCGCGTGCGGCCGCGTCAGGCTCTTTGCGGTGTTGCGCCCAATCGCGCAGCGTACCGAGCGGAATACAGAACCACTTCGAAAAGTCTCCGGCCTGGGACACGTTCCTGTTCAAAAAGCGGCAAAATGCGGCTGAACATTTCCAGGACATGCGGCTTGGACTGGTTGCGTAGTCTCAGTACTATAATTCCTTGGTGATCTTGCGAACGATATGCCCGAATGTCGGAAAAATCGACGTCGCAGGTTACCAAGATCCTCCCTTCCCGGTCGCACTCCGCCATAACGCGTGGGTTATTTGCGCCTTGCAGTTGTTCGTCGTTGGCCGTTCTTGCATCATAGCCATGACCGACCAACAGATCGGCAAGGTCGACCGGAAGGTTCTCATCCAACTTGAAACGCATGTTACGCCGATACGGCGACCAGCCGCTCACGGGATAGTTCGGCGGCGTACGCTATAGCGGCTTTTATGTCATCCGGGGTAAGAGACGGGTAGCTTTTCAGAATCTCTTCCTGATTTACGTCGTTGGCCAGATTGTCGAGGACAACTGAGACCATGATCCGAGTTCCCTTGATGCACACTTTGCCGTGACATACAAAGGGATCGACGGCTATTCGCTCTCTCCAGTCCATACGCGTTGCCTCCAAGGGTGCGGCGTTGACATGCGCGCTCACATCGAGAGCTGTAAAGATTATAACACAGCCGCGCGTTCCACGCGCTCCAAACCAGGGGGCTACCAGGTAGAGTAGAGAGCTGGCGCCTGGCTGGAGCCGCCTCCTCTTCAATGCGCTATAGCTGAAGCAATTCATGGACGGCCACCAGAAGAAACTCATCCTGATAATGAGAGGCAGCTACAGACAATCCGACGGGGCATCCACCAATAGAGAACAACGGCGCCGATATCTCGGGCAAGCGCCCGACGCCCGAAAAGGATGTCGCGGCCATCGTCCTATTATAGAAACTTGAGACTGCTTCCATCGTATTAAGAGAGCCATTCAGTGGGGCTGTCGTAGGCGTAGTGGGAAAAAGAGATGACGGTTCCGGATTTCAAAAAGCGGTTTATGCCTTCAAATAGGCGTTCACACAAAACAATGGAATCATCTACCCCCGGCAAAGCCGGGGGTAGATGATTCGCGTTTCCCTGCTATTTTCCAAAAAAATCCATCAAGTGGGGGCTCGCTCCGTAGAGGACAGGCTTAAACTCTTCGATGTCCTCAGGCAGCTCTCTATTCCCGAGCCATATTGCGAAAAGCCTGGTTTCTATCGTAACCTCGCAGACTCCACCCTTGATATGCTCCGCGAGGTTTTCAGCGTCTCGGGGCAGGTTCCCTATCCATCCCGACCTCGCCAACACAGCAGCTAATTCGGACCGTGAAGCCAGGACGAGAGCGAGGGCGCCCAGACAGAGGATAGCGACCTCGAGCGTCGCAAGTTCATAATGCTCTACGCAACTCTCTTTGAGGCAGTTGTTGACTGTCCACCAATGCGGCGTCGCAGAGCGGGATATTTTCCAGAAGGGCTGGACATATTCCGGCGGAGATGAAAGGAATATAACCCGCCGGTCTCTCAGGGAAAGGAAATACAGATCAACATAGTCAGCAAAAGTGAGTTTGGACCGCGGTTTTTCTGTGACTCCGATCGTAACCCTTTCCGGCGATAGATGCCTCAATACAGAATCCATCAAAGCGCAAGACTCAGTGATCACGCCGGCAAGCCGGGGGGACCACACGTTCAGATTCTGATGATGGAACGGCACGTACTTCAGGAAATCGATCAACTGCCCTTCAAGATTCTCATAATGCGACAAAACACTTGCTGCGCTGCTTTCTTCCACCAGGAGCCTCCCTCTTCTGCGTCCTTCCAAGCCTCGATGAAATTATACAATTCACGGAATGCGCAATTCCACTGACGCTGCAATCCGGTCCATTTCATCTCCCTTGAGCTGCTCGACATCGAGGCGCGCTTTCTCTTCGAGGGCAAGGCATGAGATGTCCGGACAGTTGCGTTTACGCCCTTCTCCCAGTCATAACCGGTCGGTAAATCGACAACGTCGCGACGGCACATTGTTTAAGAAAAAATACTATCCGCCGATAGTACTCTCTGTAGGCCGAGAGTATTCGTTCAGGAGATGCATCATGGGCTGCAACGGTACGTTCAGGAAAAACACTTATCCACCTTCAAAACAATTCGCATTCCGACTCCGGCATTCTTGTGTTGCCATGAAACGATCCCTGTCTCTCTGTGGCCATCTGCTTCGGTTGTCCTAAGCAGCGGAACAGAGAGAGACAGACGGGAGGCCCGCAAAGCCTCGACAACAACAGGGGGGAGAAACCGGTGATCGAGGCTGAACAAGCAAGGCGCCTGCCGATCCGGTCTTCCAAAAAATGCAGGGGGGGAAGATGTCTATCGCAGTGGGGGGCGAGAAATATCTGGCCGGGAACGCCGGCGTTGACCCACAACATCAAGAGCGCTTCAGGACAGCACAATCAATAGGCATGGCGTTTCTATCATGAGCGACTGAGTGCAAAGCCAAGAAGAAAAAGGGGGGGGTACAAATGATCGGGGTGAGAGAGTCCTATACAAATAAACAAAAAGCGCATTCCATGAAGTCGAAATTCATGATCCCGGTGGTGATGTCGATACTTGTTATACTCGGCATATCGGGGTGTTTCAAATATGTGCGAAGCTCCAACGGCTTGAAGGCCCAGTTAGACAAGAACGTCACTGCGCTTCTTGAGGTTGCGTCGCTGGCCATGATCGATCCTGTCTGGAACATGAACCAAGCGGGTACCAAGGAAAACGCGGAGGCCCTTCTAAAGAACGAAGAGATCGGCGCTGTTGAGGTTCTCGATGGAGACGGGAAAACACTCTATGAGAGAGCAAAACAGGAACGACTATACAGCAAGGAGAATCTCTTGCCCGCAAGAAAACGGGACCTTGTGAAAGACGGGCAGAAAATAGGCGGCGTGGTCATTCGTGCAACCGGCTATTTCATGAAGCAGAGTCTCGTCAAGGACGTTGCCGGCATCGTGATCGAAATAGCCATAATAGCGGTGATACTGGGAGTGATTGTCTCGCTCATCTCCGGGAGGGTGTCAAAACCGATCGTGAGCATGGCGGCAGTCCTGAAGGACATTGCCCAGGGGGAAGGCGATTTGACGAAAGCAATTCCAGTTGCCAGCAATGATGAAACAGGCGAAGCGGCGACATACCTCAATCGATTCATAGAGAAACTGAATAGGATCGTGCTCAGCATCCAAGCTCATTCGAGCAGCATCGCCTCGGGAACCGAGGAGTTGAAGAAAAGGATGGCCGAAATTGGCAACGCGGAAAACGTCCTTCTCGACACGGCAAGCGCCACGTCTGCCGCAGTGGAGGAAATGGCGTGCAACATCACATCCATTGCAGAGAACACGCGACACCTCTCATCAACCGCTGACGACACGGAACAACTGGTGGCAGATGGGAGAGAAGCTGTCCATGGCACAATTCAGGGGATCAACAAGGTCAGATTGGTCCTGGAGGAGGGGGCCACGGAAGTGAAAAGTCTAGGGAACCGCACGACTGAAATCGGCAAAGTGATTACCGTGATCAACGACATTGCAGATCAGACTAATCTTCTGGCCCTCAATGCGGCCATAGAATCGGCTCGCGCGGGAGAGCACGGCAGAGGTTTTGCGGTCGTGGCAGATGAGGTGAGAAAACTCGCCGAAAGGACCACGGAATCGACAAAAGAGATCACGAAGATGATCAGCGCGATCCAGCAAGAGACCACGAACGTTATCCGTAGAATAGAAGACGCAAACTCAGAAGTGGTGAAGGGGGCGTCCCTCGCCGACAGTACCGGCGGCGTCCTCGACAGAATCGTTGCAAAAGTGAGCGAGCTGAAGGGCATGGTCAAAGCCCTGGCTAATTCAGCGAGCGACCAGTCCCAGGCGACAAATGACATATCCAATCAGTCTTTGAGAGTGAATGAAAGCGCCCAAGGGACTGGAAAAGCAGTGAACGAGGGCGCCGCATCCGCATCGGAAATAGCGTCAGTGTGTGAAAAGCTCAACGAGATTGTGAATATGTTCAAGCTGCGGGATGACCGGGACGAATCTTGTTGAATCTTTAATGGCTTGCTTCCGCCTGCCCATAAGGCAGTACGCGTATTCTCACCCGGTGGAAGGGGAGTGCAGCAGGGAGTACGATCATTCTTAGACGGAGGTCGATATGAAGAAGACAATCGTTTCAATGGCGGTCGGTTTCATGCTGGTTGTGTGCGCTTCATTCTCGCTCAGCGCTGCCGAGGGCCCAAAAGAGTTGACTGCGAGCCTGGGCCTCATACCTGGCCTCATAGACTCACCGGAGAAAGGCCCATTCGTCGATCTGGTCAAAGCGATCGGAACCTGTACCGACGGGAAGATCAAGATCGAGACGTACCCTCTCGCCCGATCAGTTGACAACGTGATAAAAGGAAAAGCTGATTTTCACGTGCCGACAATCAGGAACCGCGCGATAGATGAATCCGTGCTCCCTTACAGATTCACTACGGAGAGATACGGCACGGTGAGCTTCGTCATATACTCGAACACGGAGAAGCCAATTACGGCAAAGATGATTGCCGATGCGGCTGCGCAAAAAGGGAAATACCCCTATAATTTCGAGGTCCCGGCGGGTCTTGAGGGAATCTTCGGCTTCCCCGGCACTCCGAGTAACGATGTGGCGAGCTCGCTCCAAAAAGTTCAGAAAAAAAGGATAGATGCACTCATCTGGGCGCAAGAGGAAGTCGACCTGGCTCTCAGGAATATGAAACTGAACGCGATCCACCGCGACCACTGGCGCGATCTCGAAGATACGATCATCATTCCAAAAGGGCCCCGCGGGGACGCCGTCGATCAGATTCTGTCGCCTGCCATAAAGAAACTAAGGGCTTCGGGGAAGCTCGATCAACTCTATTCAAAAGTACATCGTCCATATGACGACTGGCAACCCTCAAAGATGGGGTGGTAAAACTCCGCAGCCATTGAAGTTGTCGCCCCAGGGCTCACCCCGCTGGGGCGACAACTTCTTCTCGTTTGCCTTCAGGCTGAAGAGGGACTCAAATATTCCTTCCGGCATGAAAGAGACGCCCGTAGAGAAGCTGAAGCCGATTGACGTACTCAATGAACCTGGAGCGAGGTCTCGGGTCGGTGAAGCAGCAGCGATTTAGCCTCTTCAATCACTCCGCCAATAGAAACAGGCAGAGACCGAAGTCCCTGCCTGCAAGACGAGGCGGTGAAACGTCTGCGCTCTTACCCTTTGAGTCTTCTCCTCAACCCGATAAGGCCGAAGAGCCCCGGGGCAAAGAGAATAAGGGCCGAAGGAACGGGGACGCTGCTCACACGGCTCACATTGAGGCTGACGTCGCTGGGGCCGGTGGCGGGGTAGGTCAGGTTCTGGTCGATACTCATGCTTCCCGCGTAACGGCCCACCAGGCTAAAGGATGAACCGGCAGCCGTGAGGACGTTATTGAGCGTCGCAATTTGGCCGGCAAGGAATGTGATATTCCAACTGTAGTAGAGCTTGTTTGGGCTAAGGGAATAGTCGGAAAGGTCCCCTTTGATGCTGAAAGCATCACCGTCGATAGTCCCGCTGAACGTGACCTTGTCGGTGGCATTGTTAAACTTCATTGTTCCATCGGTAATCATCAACGGGCTGCCGATGTACTTTCCGTTAAGCTTTTCGCCTATCAGCTCCCAACTTGAATTAGTTTCGCTGACGACTATAACGCCGTTGTTGTTGATCGAGGTTGACGAGCTTCCGAGCACGAGCGACTCCGCGGCAGTGGTCGCCCCCGCCGGGCCCGCCGCGGCTGCCGCAAGAGCCATAACCATTACCACGCTTACGAATACAAACAGAAACCTCTTCACGTATCCTCCTTTACGATCGTACATCACTGCCGGAACACGAACTGCCGCTTGACCTTATCTCACCCCCCTCTTCATCGCACGCGAAACGTTTTGGCAGCCCGGCTGTCTTCCAGAACAGTTACAAGGAGAATGTCGGAGACCCGCTGGCTTTCCGCCCCACCGTCGCCGATGGTTTAGCTTTTTCTATAGAAGCATAATACACTGGGTCAGACAGAGTCAAACACTTTCTTAAGACTTTTTGGTCTTTTTTTGTGGCGTATCAAACGGTCAGTTGCATCTTCAAAAACCTATCTCCGGCCTGTATGCCGCCTTTTGCCGGTTCTATCGAGACAGAACGCCTCTCGCGGAGTGTAATAGGCAGTATGACAATAACCTGCCACTAGTCAGCCGTTTGTAATATGTCATCTTACTCCAAGTTCTGACGCACTAAAACGGTACCGATCGGCGCAAAAGAGCGCAACAAAAGCGGCCCGTTCCCCTCTTGTCGGGAATCAGGAAGAAATCGTTGAACTCGGCATTGTATTTGATTGTAGACGAGCGAAACCTTGCCAGCGTAAGAGCGTTCAAGGAAAGTCCGTGGGGCAAGTTGCCCGGCTGCTTCGTGTCCACGAGGGCTTTGGCAACAGCCACGCCATCTTGCGTCCTCTATCGAAACTCAAGCCTGAGAGGCCCCGGCCCTAGCGCCGGGATAATTCCCTCACCGAACGAGCGGCCCTCAATTTCTCATTCGTCATGTCCTCAGTGCTTTGCTTTCGCCAAAGGGATACACGGGAAATGTCTCGAATGTCATGATGTCCACCCATTCGGCGCGGCTCGCCACCAGGCCCTTTGCGTCGGTGTCCACGACATTGACTACCCGGCAACCCTGCAGGTCGATGAATTCAAAAACAACCTTGACCCCTTTAGGCCATTTCCACTTGGACCTGAGTTCCCTCACCTTCTTTTCGTCTTCGGGCTTCCATGTACAAATGTTCATGAAAAACATGGCGCACCTCTCCTTTGCCTATTCAAGGCGATAATGCCCGCGCAAAGAAAAAAGCCGAGCGCGCCGTGGGAACGCCCTTCGGCAACTCGGCCACGTCGCAAAGACCCGCCATTTTCCGCCCCGGTCATCCAAAGGGTTCGGCTTTTTACGGCTATCCCCTAGGAGATTGTATAGCAGTTAATACAATTGTCAAGTTAATTCTTTCCTCCGGGCAACAGAGGGCCGACCCGCTCGCGCAGACCCTTCACCCCCTGTTTTGCCGGCACTGGGTCTCCATTGCGTAAAGGCTCGCTCAAGGCTGCACGGACAGCCTCGATTGCGTCCGGTGATGCGTCGCACGCGCGGAATAAGGGGCGGCGGCGCGATTTCAAACAGCAAGGCAACTCCCTTCCGATCCCGCAAAATCAGGCCGAGTGCCCGAGGAATTTGTCATTGACGCCGCATGGATCGGTCACGACGCAACATTCCTTCTGGGCTGCCGTCCGATCGCACGCAACAACCCTGTTGCGGCCACTGTTCTTTGCCCGGTAAAGCGCCGCGTCCGCGGCCCGAAAGGCAGCTTCGGCGTTCGGCGCATGTTCGGGGAAAACCGCGACGCCCAGGGAAAGGGTCACCGAGCCGACGGAACGGTGATCATGCTGTAGTTGCAGTTGAGCCGCTTCGCTCCGCAACGCTTCGGCGCGGTCAACTGCAACTACAGCAGTTGCGCCGGGCATGATGATCGCGAATTCCTCCCCTCCATAGCGACAGGCAATGTCGCACCCCCTGACATGCCGCTTTACTGCCGCACTCAATTCGCGGATCACGGCGTCCCCGGCATCATGCCCGAAGGTGTCGTTAAAACGTTTGAAATGGTCGATGTCGAACATGATTATCCCCAACGGCGTCCCATCGCGAAGGGCGAGGGCGTATTCCCTCTCCATGGCCTCTTCCATGAAACGTCTGTTGTAAAGGCCCGAGAGGGGGTCGCGAATGGAGAGATTGCGCAAGGTTTCGCTGAGTCTGAGATTGGCAAGGGCAATGACGGTCTTCTCGGCAATGTTTGAGAACAACCGAAACTCCCGGTTTTGCGAGTCTTCATGGTCCTCTTCCACCTCAGGCGAACCAAGGAGCAGGTGGAGCACGCCGAGGGTCTCGCCATGCGCCATGAGGGGCAGGCAAAAGTGCCCGTGTCCGGGCGTTGCGAGATGGGGACATTCCAGACCGGCCTCGAGGTCTTCCATGGCGTAGCAGCGTCCCCGCCTGAGCGCCCAGCACGACCGCGGGTCGACTTCCTTGTGGATCGTCGCGTCATCGCCCCAGGAGGGTCCGCGCACGAGGAGATTGTGAGACTCGTTCAATACGAACAAGGCGCCCGCGTCCCGCGGAAAGAACTGAGAAATCGATCTTGCTATGACAACGTAAGCTTCGTCGTTGTTGTCGCAGGAGGAAAGCAATTCTCCCATTTTGCCGATGGCGGTGATCTCCCGGTTATGCGTCTCGATCTCGGCAGAGCGCATTGCCAATTGCTCATTGGCGGTCTTGAGCTCCGCAGTTCGCTTGTCCACTTCCGCTTCGAGCTGTTCCTTTGCTTTCCTGAGCCGCCTTTCGTTCTCCTTCAACTCCGATATGTCCCTGAAAAACACATAGGTCCGGTCATCCCATTTCGAATAGGCGGCGCTGATCTCCACCTCTATCCTCCTGCCGTTCTTGAGGCGCGCGGCTGCTTCATTGCGACTGAAACCCCTCGCCAGCAGTTCCCCGTGAAACCGGCGAATTGCCGGGTAGTCCACGTCCCTAAAGACGTCCCAGACGGTCATAGTCAACAATTCGTCCCGGCTGTGCCCGAAGAGCTTGCAGAGCGACGGATTAACCTCCTGTATGCGGCCATCGGCGTCGTAAAGCCAAATTGCGTCCATGGTCGTTTCCAACACAATCTGGTGCAGCCGTTTCTTCGCCGCCTGAAGGGCTTCCTCGGCCAGCTTTCTCTCGTTGGCGAGGCGCGACAGGGGACGAGAAAGAAAAAAGTGAAAGGCCGGGCTAAGGAGGACCACCAACAGGCAAGCATCGATCAGGATACCGGTAAGCTCTGAGTTCGACGGATCCAGGAAACGGCTGAGAGCCATGGAGATGCACTCGGCGACAAAAACGGATGATGCCGTCAGGAACAGGGGCATGAGCGGCGTCTCGCGAAATTTCTTTTTTGGCGTCAAGGCTCTTGGCGTCTCCCTTCTATTTTTGAACTTACACCTGAACAGCGGGTCTCTCTTACTCAGTTTTCGGTAGGTTCTCATGCTTCTTAAGGAGCCCGGCCTTCGCCTTTTCCATTTTCCTGCCTTGCGCGACGAGAAAGGGGTCTCGCTTTTCCGGGCCTGAATAAGGCGTAACAACCCGCCCCGGACGGGGATATCGCTAAAGTGAAAAAACTTACCGTGGACTACTTATTCTGACTTAAAAACCCGCAACATCTCCCGCTTCCATCGCCAACCAAAAGCGACGCGTTGCCCCACCAATTCGCGCAAACTTTCCGGGGATTGCCGCCACCAGTTAACCGAACAAAAGCTCTGTCATAGCCGACGAGTCATATGCTATACTCTGCTAACACGTAATTGTTTTCGTGTTTCAACTATAGGTCGCAACATACCAATCTGAGGAGGCCGAAATGCCGTACGGTTACATGGGCAAACGATTGAACGTCGACTTGTCGCGCAAAGAAATGCGAGAGGAAGCGCTGGACGAAAACCTTTGCCGGCAATTCCTTGGAGGATTCGGTCTTGGCGCCAGGGTCTTGTTCAGCGAGCAGGACGGCGGCGTCGATCCCTTTGGTCCTGACAACATACTCGGGTTTCTTACGGGACCTTTTACCGGCACCCAGGCGATTGCGGGAACCCGGTTTACCATCGTCGGGAAATCCCCCCTGACGGGCACCTGGGGGGACGCCAACTGCGGCGGCTACTTCGGCGCCTCCATGAAGTTCGCCGGTTACGACGCCATATTCATTAAGGGCATATCCGAAAGGCCCGTTTATCTTTTTGTGGACAACGGCAAGGCCGAGCTGCGGGACGCTTCGCACTTATGGGGCAAAGACAGCAATGCGACGGAACGGCTCCTTAAGGCCGAGTTGGGAGCCGACGCGGCCGTATCCTGCATCGGAGAGGCCGGAGAAAAGCTGTCCCTCATCTCGGGAATCATGCACGACGACGGCCACGCCGCCGGCCGCTCGGGTCTCGGCGCCGTCATGGGGTCAAAGAAGCTCAAGGCGGTGGCCGTCAGGGGCAGCATGAAAGTGCCTGTTGCCGACGAAGAAAAGACTAAGGAACTGCGCAAGAAATACCTTCATCAACTGACCGGCGAGATCGAGATGGAGAGAAAATACGGCACTTCCTTCGTCGTCGAGCTCTGCATCGCCTCCGGCAATGCGCCCGTGAAAAACTGGGCGGGAACAGTCAACGATTTTCCCGATGCGAAATCGGTCGGCGCGGAATCCGTGGCAAACCATACGCTGAAGAAGCACGCTTGCTGGCGCTGCCCGGTCGGCTGCGAAGCGCTCATGAAAGAAGGCTCAGGGCCGTATAGATACAAAGCGGGCGGCCACCGGCCCGAGTACGAGACGCTCGCTATTTTTGGACCCAATCTCCTCAACACCAACGTCGAGTCGATCATCATGGCCAACGACATCTGCAACCGGTACGGCCTGGACACCATCTCCGCCGGCGGCACGATCGCCTTCGCTATCGAATGTTACGAGAACGGCATCATTACCAAGACGGATACGGACGGCCTCGAGATGACCTGGGGAAACCACGAGGCCATCGTCGCCATGACCGAAAAAATGGGAAAAAGAGAGGGCTTCGGCGATATCCTCGCCGACGGGGTGAAGGTCGCGGCGGACAAGATCGGCAAAGGCGCCCATGAGTTCGCCATCCACGTTCAGGGATCGGAGGCGCCCGCGCATAATCCGATCGATGCGGTCCACCTCGCCACCAGCTATATAGCAGACGCGACTCCGGGCCGGCACACGGTAGGCTCGGAGATGATGCACCCCCAAGGGCTCATCCCCGAATTCGACCAGCATCTCTTCACCGGCAGGGCAAAGGCGCGCAGGATAGGCTATGCGTTCCAGAATGCCATGGCCTCCGCCGGCGTCTGCCTCTTCGTCTACATCGTCTTGCCCCACGTCAACGTCCTTACCGAGTTCCTCCAGTCGGTCACCGGCTGGGACGTGACCAACGACGAGATCATAAAGACCGGCGAGAGAATCGCCAACATACGGCAGGCCTTCACCATCAGGGAAGGGGTAAACCCGATGAACTACAAATTTCCCAACCGGCTGCTGGGGATTCCGCCGCACACGTGCGGTCCCTTACAAGGCAAGACGGTCGACAAGGACACCCTGATCAACGAGTTCCTCACGGAAATGGACTGGGATCTTTCCAACGCCAAGCCGAGCAAGAGGAAACTGATCGAGCTGGGATTGGACGACGTTGCCCGGTTGATGCATCCCTAGGACGCTTCACCTTACGCTTCGAGCATGGGGATCGACCGCCTGCTGACCGGCGGTCGATCCCCATGCTCGTTTTGGAAGCCGCTTCAGGCGCCCCCCTCCTCCTTGCTTGTCTGCCATCCTTAGCTTCCCCGCGCCCTCATTCTCCGGACCGACACGGCAAAACCGGGCAGTTATTTATTGACTTTATCCGTCGACTGACATAATGTAATGGCGTAATGTCGTAATTAGGCATAATTAGTAATAATTAGATAGAAGAAGGAGGTATGATGCTGAACTGCAAAATGTGGATTGGCGGCCAGTGGGTCGATGCTGACTCGGGCAGGACTTTTCAGACCTACAACCCGGCGACGGGAGAAGTGGTGGCGCAAGTCCCCCTTGCGGGCAAATCGGATGTCGATAAAGCCGTAGCGGCTGCTCGCAAAGCATTTCCGGCCTGGGCAAAGAAGCCCCAGGCGGAACGCTCTGCCGTTGTTGCAAAGATAGCGGAAACCTTTCGGGCGCACGCCGCCGAAATAGCGAGACTGGAAACGATTGAACACGGGGCGCCGGTGAACCTGGCGGGTTTCATGATGAAGTTCGCCGGCGACAATCTGGAGCTCGCCGCAGCGGAAGCCAGGACGGTAATGGGCGAAGTCCTTCCGACTATCCCCAACATGAGCGATATGGATGCCGTCCCTAACACGTTGGTCTATCTGAAACGCGAACCGGTGGGCGTCTGCGCTCTGATTACTCCGTGGAACGTGCCCTCCCTGATGATCTCGACCAAGGTCGGCCCTTGCATTGCCACCGGCAACACCTGCGTTCTCAAGCCTCCCAGCATCAACTCCGGCATCGCGCTGAAATGGGCGGAGGTCTTCGCTTCGGTAAAAGAGTTGCCTCCCGGCGTGATCAACATCGTCACCGGCCCCGGCGGAACGATAGGCGATGAGCTGTCGCGGCATCCGGACGTGAACCTCATCAGCTTCACCGGAAGCTGCGAAGTCGGCAAGTCCATCCTGGCTGCGGGCAGCGACACGGTAAAGCGCATCGGCGTGGAGCTTGGCGGCAAGAACCCTGTTATCATTCTGGAAGACGCGGACGTGGAGCCCGTCGCCGCGGAGCTTGCCCAAATAACCTTTATGAACGGCGGACAGAACTGCGCCCAGCCTTCGAGGTTCTACGTCCATAAAAAAATACACAATCAATTCGTTGAAGCCTTTGTCGTTGCAACGAAAAAGCTCAAGGTGGGCGATCCCAACGACGCTATGACGTTCATGGGCCCCTTGGCCAACAAGGAGCAAAGGGACAAATCGGAAGCGTATATCAAATCCGCGATAGATGAAGGCGCCACATTGGTCCTGGGCGGCGAAAGACCCACGACGCCGCCGCTCGACAAAGGCTGGTACGTCATGCCGACCGTCTTCACTAACGTAACGAAAGACATGAGAATTGCGCGGGAAGAAGTCTTCGGTCCCGTGGTCGGCTTCTTTAAGTTTTCTTCGGAAGAAGAAGTGCTGGAAGCGGCAAACGACACCACTTTTGGCCTCTGCGGCTCCGTCTGGACGAAGGACGTTGCGAGAGGAATCAAGATGGTGAATGAGCTGCAGGCAGGTTCCGTCTGGGTGAACCAACACATGAACCTGGTCGCGGAGACCCCGTGGGGAGGCTTCAAAGAGAGCGGGCTGGGCAAACAGGGCGGCGTCATAGGAGCGCAAGAGTTTACTCAACTCAAATATGTCTGTATAAAATATATGTAACGGATGCCTCATCGCCGGCCTAAAACACCCCCCAGGCATCCGGGGGGTGTTTTTTTGTCAAAAATCATGCGGAGCGTGCCATGAACCGTATTCTTCAATGCTGTTCGCAACCGTCGACCCTCCTTCTCTTCGCCGCCTCTCTTTCTGTCCTGGTAGGGCTATTCACGCCCGGCAGCGCCTACGCCATGGGTATGACCACATTGCCCGCCCTCGCCCAGTCGTCCGGCGACGACAGCATCGGCTCCGGCCCAATCACCGTTTGGTACCCCAGCAAGGGGGCTGAAACTACCCGCGCCATGGGCCCTTTCGCCCTGAGCGCCGCCTGGGATAGCGCCCCCGCACGGGGGAACGGCGCCCTCGTCGTCTTCTCGCACGGCTCGGGAGGCTCCACCCTCCCCTACCACGACCTCGCCCGAGTCCTCGTGGAAGCTGGCTTTGTCGTTGCCGCTCCTGAGCATAACGGCGATAATTGGCAAGACCAGAGCAAGGTCGGCCCCACTTCATGGAAGCAGCGGCCTGCCGAAGCGTCCCGCACGATAGACCGTGTTCAGGCGGAGCCACGCTTTGCGCCCCTTCTGGAAAAGAGCAGGGTCGGCATCTACGGCATGTCGGCCGGAGGCCTCACCGCCCTGGAATTTGCCGGCGCTACCTGGAGCTTGAGCAGGCTCGTGAAGCATTGCACCGACCATTTCGACGAAGATGTGGGGTTTTGCGCTTACCGGGAGATGACGAAGTCTGCTGCGGGTCTCGACGCTGCATCGACACAGGGTGCGAAAGCCCAATATATGGAGAGGATCGAGTCAAGGCCAATCGATACGAAGGAGTATGGCCATCAGGACAACCGCGTGAAGGCTGTGGTCGCCGCAGTGCCCGCCGCGGCCGCTGTTGACCCGGCCAGTCTCGACTCGCCCCGCGTACCCACGGCGCTCATTGCGGCAGAAAAGGACCAGGTGCTCGCGCCCCGCTGGCACGTGCTCGCTATCGAGAATGCCTGCAAGTCCTGCGCGGTCCTCGGGCCCCTTCGCGGCGGAGGTCACCTCTCGATCCTGTCTCCCATGCCTGAAAGCGTAGCCGCGTCCATGGGATCGTGGGCGAAAGACCCGCCCGGCTTCGACCGTGCTTCCCTTGCGCCGCTTTACAAGGATATCGCGCAGTTCTTCTTGAAGCACCTCTAGAAAGCCGGGGCTAGGCTATGGCAACTCCGAAGGCTTCCCGCAGTGCGGAAGCCGCCATGTCGAGCGCTCGCTGCCTGCTGCCGGATTGTTTGAACAGAATGAGAAAAGCGTGGATCATGTCCTCGAAACGGATGTGCGTTGCTCGGACGCCCGCCTCGACAAGCCGCTTCGCGTAGGCTTCTCCTTCGTCCCTCAGAGGATCGCAACCGGCAGTAATCACAAAAGCCGGAGGCAGGGCCGACAAGTCCGGCGCAAGGAGGGGCGAGACGTAGGGAAGTGAGCGCTCTTCCTTCACAGGCACGTATCTCGCCTTGGAGTCCTCCGTATCCCGGCTGTTGATAAAGAAACCGTCAGCGAAGTCTTTCGCGGATCGTGTGACGGAATCGGTGAGGTCCACGGCCGGGTAGAAAAGCGTTTGAAACACGATACCCGGTCCTTTCCGGTCTCTTGACATGAGTGTAAGGGCAGCGGCAAGATTGGCGCCGGCGCTCTCGCCGCAGACTGCGATCCGTTGAGGGTCCCCACCGAAGGCCGGCCCATGTTCGGCCGCCCAGAGGAGGGCCGCGTAGCAATCTTCAGGAGCCGCTGGATAGGGATGCTCGGGCGCGAGGCTATAGTCTACGGAAAGGGCAATACAGGGCGTTCTTTTTGTCAAAGCAAGGCAGGTGTCTTCTTCTGTCTCGAGACTTCCGAGCGCCCAGCCCCCGCCGTGAAAATAGAGCAATATTGGTTGACGTCCGTCTGATGGGGACGTGTAAACGCGAACAGGGATAGGTCCCCTCGGCCCCGGTATGGCGATGTCGTCGATCTTTCCCGAATAGTCTCTGCGCTCTATCTTTGTCGCCATTCGGTTCGACAACTCTCTCATGGCCTTGAGGTCGTCTCCGATCATCGCCGGCGCCTTACCCATCCGCTCCAAAAAAACCTTTACCTCCGGCGCAAGACTCTCAAAACATTCTTCTCGATGCGTCACGCTCATATCCTCCTGCTTCCCTCCCGGATAGCCTCTTTGTAGTCCGTCTTTGCGCCTATAATCTACCTTAGAAGCAGGCCGTCATTCCACTCGTCCTCACGCTCCGCCTTGCTTTGTCCCTGATGGCGATTACATTAATAATCGAGAGAATTAACTGCGAGGTGAATTGTGAGGTCTATCGTTATTGTCATGACGTTGCTGCTCCTGGCCGGTTCGGCTCTTTGCGCCGCGGCCGCCGCGAACGAACCGCCGCGAATGACCAAAGAGGAACTCCTGCCTCTCTTAGGCAAAGCGGATGTGGTGGTGTTTGACGCCAGGATACCCCGAGAGTGGGAGGAGAGCCAGATCAAGATCAAAGGGGCCGTCAGGCTCGACCCCAAGAAAAACCTGCAAGAGATGCTGTCGACGCTCCCGAAAGAAAAAACCATTGTTCTCTATTGCGCTTGACACAATGAAGCGACAAGTGCCAGTTTGGCACAGATATTTCTCCAGAACGGGTTCAAGCACGTATACGCTTTGAAGGGCGGCTGGTCCGAATGGGTTAAAGCCGGGTATCCCACGGAGCCGAAATAGAAAAGAGGGCGTGCTTCCTCGGCAGTTTCAGGGCCTCAGGAGTTCCCGGGCCTCCTGCCTGCTCAGGTTCAGGCCCAGAAAGAGGCTGAAGAACTGTTGCGTCTCTTCTGTCATATCAATCTTGTACCTTTCCGGATAGAGGAGATTTGCCAGCCACTTTGCACCCAGGAAGCGCATGAATGAGGGCGGCCGGTCGAACCAGTTAAAAGGCTGATTCGGGATCCAGTAGACTTTCTTGTCCCGAACCGCCCTGATCTGTTGCCACCGAAGGTCCGAAAAAACCGTCCCGTAGAAACTCTTCTCGAGGACAAGCATTGTTTCCGGATTGTGGAGCATAAGCTCCTCGAAGGAAATCTTCTCCATGCCATAAAGGTCGCTCGTTTGACAGTTGTGCACGTTTCGTCCCCCCACGATCGGGATGAGTTGCACGTGCTGCGATGCGTCGCATTCGCTGTTCAAACCGTCAAGGCCCTCGGCGTAGTAAACGGAAACGCGCTTCTGTGCGGGGATTGAGGCGACGAGGGCAGACATTTCAGCGAGAGTCTTTCGCGCATAGGCTGCAAGTTTTTCCGTGCGTTCGGGCCGGCCGACTATTCGACCGAGATAGAGAAACGCGCCCGGGTAGTCGGAGAGGGTGTCGAGCTTCACATTGATCACCGGCATGGGCATTGTCTTCATCGCTCTGTCGATCTTGTCGTTCACGGCACCGTCGCGTTTGGAGACCACCACCAACTCGGGATTGGTTTTCAGGATCATCTCGATGTTTGGCGTGTTGCCCTGTCCGAACCATCCCCCCAAGACCGGCAACTCCTGCATGCTCTTCCTCAGGTGTTGCTTTTCCCACTCTTTGAGAGGAGAATTCAGGCCGGCCGGGAGAGTCGGATCGATGGCGTAAAGCAGATATGTCAGCGGCGGGGATGCGCCGAAAACCCTGCCCGGACGATCGGATACGGCAAGCTTCCTTCCGAAGATGTCGACAATTTCCCTGGCATCGACGAGTGCTGCCGATGCGGCCAGACCGAACAGAAAAAGGCAAACAATTATAAGAGGTTTCTTCACCGGCTTCCCTGGTTTTCTTTGTTCATCGGTTGCTGCGACCCGGCCTATGCGGTGAGCAATAACGTTACAGTCGTATACCATGGAATATAACGACGGGGCAACTGTTTCTCAAAGCTTGCTCGCGAGGATGCGCATTTTTCCCCCGCCTGCCTCGCGGCCGGCGGAATCGATGCCTTCAGGAATGCAGGTCCGGAGCGAACCGTTGAGCTTGACCACGTTCACCCGCGCATTATAGAGACGAAACAGGTTTTCCGCGTTGATCACGTCGTCGCACGGACCGTCCGCCATGATTGCCCCGTTCTTTATCATGACCGCCCGGTCTGCGATCCAAAGCGCGTGCTCGGGAGAATGGGTGGACTTGATGAACGTGTAGCCTTCGCGGGAAAGCTCGACGATGTGTTCGAGAAGCCTCAGTTGGTTCCCGTAGTCGAGACCGGCAGCCGGCTCGTCCATGATCATGGTCTTTGCCCCCTGCGTCAGGGCCCTTGCAATTATCGCAAGCTGCCGCTCTCCCCCGCTTATCGCTGTGTAGGGCCGGTCCGCGAGGTGGAGGATCGAGAGGCGGCGAAGAGCGTCATAGGCGATATCCATATCTTTCTTCGAATACCTGAAGAAGAAAGCTTTATGCGGTATGCGCCCCATCAGGGCAACGTCGATGACCGCGTAGGGGAAAGCGCTCTTATGGATCTGGGGGACATAGGCGATCTCGCGGGCGAGGCGCTTCGCGCCCACGCTGGAAACTTCGGCGCCATTGTAGGAAACGCGTCCGCAAGCGGGTTTCAGCATGCCAAGCGCCACTTTGATCAGGGTGCTCTTGCCGCAGCCGTTCGGACCGAGGAGCGTCACGATCTCTCCCTGCCCGATGGCAAGACTCACGTTCTTGAGGACTGTACTATTGGTATAGCCAAAAGAAACGTCGTCGAGATTGATAAGCGGCACGCTCAACTCCAGCCCCTCCTTGATTTCCCCAGCATCGCCGCGAAAAACGGCACTCCGATGAGCGACGTGGCTATGCCGACGGGAATCTCCACATTGAAAAGCAGCCTGGACACGTCGTCGATGATGACCAGATAGATGGCCCCGATAAGGGCGCAGGCGGGAATGAGGGTTTTGTTGTCGGGACCTACCAGCATACGCGCAATGTGCGGAATAACGAGACCGACCCAGCCGATCATCCCGGCCATCACCACGGTGAGAGCACTCGCGACGGTAGCGAAGAAGATAAGGAGCGTGCGGATCCATTGAACGGGGATGCCCAGGGCGCGGGCCTCTTCATCGCCCATGCTCAAGGCGTTGAGGTAGCCGGAGAAAAGGGTCACCATAACAATGCTCGCTATCTGGGGAATAGCGATAAAAGCGAGGGTGCGCGAATCAACCAGGGAGAGGCCCCCCATAAGCCAGGTGGTGATGGCGGGAAGCTGGTTGTAGGGATCGGCGACGTATTTTACCACCGACAAAAGAGCCGTGAAGAGAGAGTTAGCGATGACCCCGCCCAGCACGAGAAGAAGAATGGTGTTGCCCCGGTACATCTTGGTTAACCCGACGGCCAGGAAGACGGCTGCAAAGCCGAAGGCAAAGGTACTTACCTGCACGGCGAACCAGCTCTTCAAAAAGACCATGCCGAAGGCGGCGCCGAAGGAAGCGCCGGCGAGAACGCCGAGAATGTCGGGTGAAACCAGAGGGTTGACGAACATCGCCTGAAAGGAGGCGCCCGATACGGAAAGCGAGGCGCCGATCAGGGCGGCGGCAAGAATCCGCGGCAGGCGGATGTCAAGGAGGAGATTGCCGAGGAGACGCGAGGCGTCGGGCGTCATCTGCCCCACGTGCAACATTTTATGAAGAAAAAACCTGACCGTATCCCGAAGGGATACCGGATATTTGCCAAGGCTCAGCGAAACGCCGGCCGTTGCGACAAGGGCCAGGGAGAGGACGGGGAAAACGCTCTTTCCTTGATTGCGTCTCAAGACTTGTCCCACCACAAAACAGCCCAGCGAACCGACTTCTCGTAAGAGAACCTCCAGTACCCATCCGTGGGAATGAGGTGCTCCTCGATGTACGCCCGAAGCTTCCCCTCTTCCTCCTGTGTCAGCCCCTCGAAGAACATCCACTGCATTCCAAGGAAGGCTTCTTCCGGGCTGCCGTACGTCCTGTTCCGCGTTTCATCGATAAAAGTCACGTCAGCAAGAATGCCCATCGAGTAGAGCATGTTGTAGTTGTAAATGTAGTCGGGCCCCATGTCGAGGGGCCGGCCGATCGCCTCGAAGACGCGTCGATCGTAGGGGCCGTCGCCAACGATGGTCGTGACGCAGACCCGTTTTCGCGCAGCCTTCTGAAGTTTGAGCACGCAGGCAGCCAGATCGTCGGCAACCATGGAGCGGGAAGCCACGGCCATATCGTAAACGCCTATCCCCAACTCCTGCCAATCGTCTTCCCACCGACCATGGATCGTCTCGACATTTTTGATGCCTTCCTCTTCGCAGCGCTCGCGCAATATGGCGAGCATTTCACTCGACAGGTCGACTGCTGTTACCGCGGCGACCGAGCTTGCGAGAGGAACAGCGAGCGTGCCGCTTCCGCAGCCCATGTCGAGGACGCTCCACGATTTATCGGGCTTTGCGATCTCCAGAAAGTGGTTGGCGTACTCCGTTTCGGAGGCCGCCTTGGAAAAGGAGGGCGCCCGTCCGTCCCAAAAACGCTCTCCCCGACCGCGGGACGTTCGCATCGCGCTGCGGGCGCGCCATACTCCGCTCCAATCAATTGCCTTTATGTCGATCTCATCTTCCCGCAAGAATAGCTCCTTCCGTCATCCCTGGCCTCGCGGCGCGAGCTCACTCGTTTATCGGCACGCTCCCCACCACTTCGTAATACCTTATCCCGCTCGCGCAAGACCGGCAGAGCACCCTTCCATCCTTCCGTTCTTCCCGCATGTCCATCACGCGCTCGCCACAGCCCTCGCAGGTGACGATGAGGAGAGGCTTTCCCGGTAGGTCTTCCGGTTTCACGTCTATGCGGACCTCTTGAAGCTCGAAGAGGTCTTTGGAAGGCATCCTGGCATATTCCTCCGTATGGGGCGACTTTTCGATCTCTTCTCTGGTAGTTGCGTTATTGCCGTCCCTATTCTTTGCAAAGACCCGGACCGCCTTGCCCGTCTGAAGATTAACAAAGGTGGCCGCCATCTTCCCATGATCGAGGATCTTCATGCTGCGTTTGCCCGGATGGCAGCCGGTAACGGCAAGAATAGCGTCGCTCGCGCATCGGTCCGTCTCCACATAAACGATGAGGTTTTTTCTGTCGGCGCCTTTCGGGTCGTTAATCCCGACGGCCCTTAAGCCCAGGATCGCCATTCTCGTGCCGAGGATAATCCCCGCGCAGAGATCCCCGTGAAACGCCTTTGCTTCGCCCAGGCAGGCATCCAAATCCAGACCATTGATTCCCATACTTTCTTCCTCCCTCGGCGTCCGTCGGCCGCCGTCGATTTCTTTGCACCCGCCCGGCTACCCTCTCAGCACGTTCATCTTCCTCACGCAGGCGCCGAAAAGTTGATACGCGCCGGCGCCTTCGGCCAGCATATCAAGCGCCATATCAGGGTTCGTTACCTGCACGCCGCTCGCGGCAGCCACGTTATGCTCGAAAAAGACATCGGGGAGCAGGCTTGCGGTGGGACCGGTCACGATGACATTGGCGCCCGGTTTGGTGGCTGCAAGAAGCTCGTCGATCGTCCGGTTCGCGATGGAAGCGCCCGTGACGATCACCGTGTCGCAGACCGGGAGCACGTCTCCTGCTCTTTCCGCGGGGACGTAAAACGACATTTCCTCCGGCCTCAACGACTCCGGTCTTCTCTCGATGACGGAAAGGTCTATTCCGGGGATGATCTTGAACTGTTTCAAAAACGGGATGAAGGCGCCCACCATGCCGATCTTTCCTGCCATCTTCAAATCGATCAGATCAAGGGCATCGGCCTCGTAAACGACGTGGTAGCGCTCAGGAGTGATGAATTTCGAAGAGAGGGCGTTCATAACGACGAGCTTTACCAGCTCGGAGAGCATCGATCCGCCGCGCTGTTCCAACGCCTCAGAGACGGCCATTCCCTTAAAAGGGACAGGCGTAGGACGGGCCATGGAGCAACAACCTGCGTCGTGCAAGTCGGACGTGGGCGTGTAGGCGACGCCTCCCGACCCGTCGGAGAGCCTCACCCCGCTGAAGAAAACCCCGATAACGATTCTCTCGATGGTCAGCTTCTTTATCTGCTCTCCATAGAGTTGGCGCAAAAGGTCAACGGTCTCGTCAACGATCATCGTCTTTCCTTTCTCCTCGAGAGGGTTTGCGGACATACCGGCCGGGTTGCATACAGGCCTGAACGTTGGCTTCTTCAGACAACAACAATATCGTTATATATAAAGCAATAGTGCCGCTCAGTCAAGCAAATTCTCTAATGCCAGCGTAACCGGCTGCTTACGGGGACCCGGGGGAGAATGAGGAAGCGAGTATTCACGGCTATCTTGCGGAGGTTGGCGATCCTTCGCCATTCTCGTCCGCGGCGGAACGTTGCCCCCCGCAACCAGCCGATTACCATGCAGTTTTTCTTGACGAGTACAGTTGCTCTCATCTCTTTCCGGGAGAGCGGCGTCGTTTTCGTTTCGCGAACTATTTTGCGGACGCTTCTCCTCGCGGCCGGACTGCCACTGCAATCCTCGTCACGCCGGACTGACGCACCGTGTCCATCACATCCACGACGCGACCGTGATCGACGGACCGGTCTGCGTTGATTATGACATAGACGTCCTGGCCTGCTGCCTTCCAGTGGGTGAGGCGTCGGCCAATTTCGTCGGGGGACGCCACGACCTCCTTGTCAAAGAAGAGTTGCCCTTCCTTGGTCACCGTGAGGGTAACCACCTGGTGAAGCTCTTCCTGGGCGGTTGCGGCGTGGGGCAGATTCACGGGGATGCCCCGCTGCATGGTCATGGAAAGGGTTGCCACCATGAAAAACACGAGAAGAAAGAACATGGTGTCGATCATCGGTATGATCTCTATCCTCGCTTTCTTCCTCGGCCGTCGGGCAATTTTCATGAAGCCCGCTCCTTTCCGGCGCCCTTAAGGGCCAATTCAAGGCGGGTCGCGAACGTTTCAATGAGGTCCGTTTCTCCTTCGACCCTGGCGAGAAAATAGTTGTAGAAAACAAGGGTCACCGCGGCAATGGATATGCCCGCGGCAGTGCAAACGAGGGCTTCGGCAACGCCGCCGGTAACGGCGTGGGGCTGCCCTAAACCGGCCGTAGCCATGATGTTGAACGCGCCGATCATGCCGATGATCGTGCCCAAGAGACCGAGGAGCGGAGAAAGCGTGATAATGGTGTCAAGGGCCGCAAGTCCGCGTTTCATGGCTGACACCTCAGCGCTCGCCGCCGCTTCCATGGCGCCCGTCGACTCATGTGCATGGGCAAGACCGGCCGAGAGCACTCTCATGACAGGCAGCATTACGCTGGGGTGTTCTGCTTCGCGAGTTATGGCGAGCGCCTCTTCCAAGCGGTCCCTGCTCGCGAGGCCTATCACTTCCTCGGCCCGGCTCTCTTTTCTTAACCGCACAAAGAAGAAAAACCTCTCGATGATGATCGTCACCGCCACTAGCGAGCAAACGGCGAGAGGGATCATCATCCACCCGCCTCTTACGAGTATGTGCCACATAATTTTGCCTTTCTTCCTTCTCCTTGCTTCCCCGTCAGGTTGGCCCGCCGGATTCAATTCAATGAAAACAGCGTCTTTCCGTCAAAAGCCGAACCGGATGGTGAAGGGCGCCCGGCAAGCCACAGGGTTGCCGCGCCGCCTGGCCGGTCGGAACTTCGATCGTTTCATTGCTTCGACGGCGGAGGCGGCGAATGTCTGGTCCGTCGCGTCAAGGACCTCAACCTTTTCGAGCCTGCCCTTTTCGTCGATCGTCAGCATCAGGGCTACCTTTCCTTCCTTCTGGAGCCTCTTGGCGGCAAAGGGGTATTCCGGCTTCTCCTGATAGATAAACTGGGGGCCGTCCGCGTCGCCGAACCTCGCGTCCACCGGGCCTGCCGCGCCCCCGCTGCCCGTTCCCACGCCGCTGCCCGGACCCGTCCCGCCCGAACCGGTCCCGACCCCTGTTCCGCCGGACCCCAGCCCTACCCTTCCCCCACCCACGTTCACCCCGGCAACGCCGACGCCGTCACCCTCAGCGGGACCGCCCGGCGCAACCTGGGCGACAATCTTCTCGTCAAGCACGTTGCCCATCCCCCCGGACGGCGGCTCCTCTTTTTTCTCTGCCGGCTTCGGAGGCTGGGGCGCAGGGAGGGGCCGAGCGATCTTTGGAACCGTCTGCTGCCGTACAAGATGTTTGACCGGTGGAGGCTCGGCGGTATGAGCCTCCCGGGGAGGCGCCGGAGGCGCCTCCTGCCGTATCACCACAATATCAACGGCCTTCTGCTCGACCGCTCGTTGCGTTCGCTCATACAAGGGCAGCGCCAATACGGCGCCATGGATAGCCAGGGCGGCAATGCCATACTTGATCCAGTTGCGCTCGGCCGCAAAACCAGCCATTGCCTGTCAGCACTCCTACTTTGCCTTCCACGGATCGAGCTTCTTGACCACTTCTATTCGCTCTACTGCTTTCACGGTCCGGTCTGCGGCAAGATCGTCCGGCGGCACGAGGCAGAACCTGCCGTTTTCATCCAGAGGCCGTCCGCCAAGCCTATCCGCCACGACAATCCTCTCGCCCCGGGGCGCGAGAAAAAGTTCCCCGTAGGAAAAGAGCGTCCGGTAACCATCGGGTGCGGTCGCAATGATCACGCTCTCTTTCTCCTTTCCCGCGCCAGCCGCAGAAAGGATATCTTTGAGAGAAGCGCCGCTCAGGTCTTTCACCCCGTGATAGCCCCTGCCGTCGCCTACCTCTTTGGCGAACACTTCCATTCGCTTGTACTTCGACAGATCGCCGATCTCCGTGGTCTTTCCTTTGACAACAAGCGTGAGCTTCGGCGCGAAGAGCTTCTTCACGTCCTTCTTTTCCACCGGCCCTTTCAGGTCGACCACCTCGACGCTCACGACGTCTTCAATGCTCCGGTCGGTAAAAAAGTCGTCCGCTACGACCAGCCTGGGAAAAACAACCTTGCGGTTAAGCTGATCGAGTGCGGGCTGGGCGAGGTCCATGCCGTGACAGGAGCCGCAATTGGCGCTATGAGGTCTGATGGGCGTGCCTGAGACGGCAATCACGACTTCCGACGGGTTCCTGTAGAAGAGCTCGCCCCACGAGAGGATGGCCGTTCGCCCTTCCCTGCTCTTGACCACCACAGCGAGATCGACGGGCTTCGAGAATCCGGGACCCTCTTTCTGCACAACGGCGAGTTCCAAAAGCGTCCTCAGGGGTACGCCCCGATAGGTAAAGACGCCGTGAAATTCCTTGTCCGCCGTGACCTCGTCGAGCCTCACCGAGACGGACTCCATACGGCCCAGGTCATCGACCGAAAGGTTGAGGGGCTGTCGCACGGCCCCTCCTATCGTCAACGCCTGCAAAGACGGGGCGGCCAAAAACAGCAGCGCGAAGACAGCAAACGCCGTCAAAACAAGTTTCCTTCTCATAACATGGCGCCTCATAAGTCTTCTCTTCAGATTCTTCCCCTTCCCCCTAATAGCTGTATCTTACGCCGAGAAACAAGTTCCGGCCCGGCGCCGGGAATCCAACCTGCTCCTCATAGTCTTTGTCGAAGAGGTTCTGGACCACGAAGTAGCCTTCGAAACGGTCATAGAAAACCTTCGATATCCTTGCTCCTACGATGAAGTAATCGCCCGTCCTGAGGGCGGCTGTCGTCGGTTGAGAGGCGCTCGGCAACTGATCCCACATGCGGCCCACGTATGTGGCAGTGAAATCCGTCTGGACCTTCATCACGGGAATGAGGTACTTCATGCTGAGATCGACCTTGCTCGAGGGCACATAGGTCACCCTCGACGTCACCGTGTTGGGGCTTTCGTCCGTCGCATTCGTATAGGTATAGCCAACGCCGAAGCTCAGATTGTTCATCGGAAAGATCTCGGCCGTAGCCTCAGCGCCCCAGATGAAGATCTTCCCGTAGTTGAGATAAGGGGAACTGGGAACGGGCGAGTTCCGGTTGATCATGTTTGTGACGTCATGGGTGAAGAAGGAGGCCTCTGTCTTCACATATTGAGTTATGCCGCGGGACGCGCCGGCCACGTAGTTGTCGCTGTGCTCCGGGGACAAGGTGGGATTGCCGCCCTGGCTTGCGTAGAGCTGGCTGAGGGTGGGAAACCTGACCTTCTCCGCCCAGGAAGCGAACAACTTGGTGCTGTCAGGTAAAGTGTACGTGGCGCCGACCATGGGATCTACTCTATTCGCATCCGGAGTGAGAGCGGGACTTTGATCGGACTTCGTCACGCTCCACCAGTCATACCCCACCCCTGCCACGACAGAGAGGGGCTTGATGGGATTGAACTCGTTCTCCACGCTGACCGAGCCGGTGTAGGAGATATCTTCCAGGAATGTCGCGCCTATGTTCGCCTGCTCGTTGTGATCGTCCCTTCGGTAGTTGAAAGCCGCCCTCAACGTGTCGGTGGGCAGCAAGCTATACTCGCCGAGAAGCGAGCCTCCTTGCATGTTGTCCTTGTACGTGCTGCGCGCTATCTCCCGTGTTAGGTCGGGGTCGTAGTAGAAGTCGCCCACGTCCGTATGATTGTGATAGAAGAGCTTGCCTTTGAACGTCAATTGGTCGCCCACCTTCTGTTGGCCTGATAGGTCGGCGCCCCAGTTATTGTAGGTAGGCCAGTACCAGAGCTGTGAAAAAGTCGGCTGAACCTGGGTGGCGTCATTCATCAATGAGGCAGGCGCCCCAAAATTGCTGCTGATGTAATGCATGTTGAGGTAGTATTCGGAGCCTGCCGAAGGCTCGACGCCGATTTTAGCCCACACGCTGTCCATGTGGAATTCTGAATTGTTGCGTACGCCCCCGTCTTCCAGCGTGTAGGGAACCGGCGTCGTAATCATCCCTCTTCCATGGGGATTAGGGGTTTTATAGTCAACTAAGGTAGTCGTGGGAGTAAAATTTTGTGAAAGGTAGTATCCCCCCGACTCCTGACGGTCATACCCGAACCAGTAGCTGAATATGCCCTTCTTCATGCCTTGGGCAGCGCTCAGCTCATACGCCTGATAGTCTCCAACTTCGGCCTTCGCGTCGAAGGAGGGCCTCTCCGTGGGCTTCTTCGTGATGATGTTGACCACGCCCGCCATACCGTTCGGCCCGTACAATACTGACGAGACGCCCTTTTGCACAACGATCTTATCGATCATGAACACCGGAATGGTGTTCAAGTTGAGATACCCATAGCTCGTCTCATAGTAGGGAACGCCGTCGATCAGGATCAGCGTTTCCGTCTGATTGAGCCCGTGTATAGAGAGCGCGGGATTGTTCTTCATGCCCGTCGTTACGGTGATGCCGGGAACGTGGCTCAAAGCCTCTGCCGCGTTCTGACTGTGAGTGGCCTCGATCTCCTCCTGAGTTATCACTGTCTCCTCGGTGACTTGCTCCGACGTGGGAAGCTTATCGCCCTTCACGTAGAGCTCGCCCAAATCGTATGCCTCGTAATTCTTCGGCAGGCCCGTGGGACCCGGCTCAGCCTTGATTCCCACGTCCGCGGGCGCCTTTATGTCGTTGTTGTCTTGAGCTCCGGCTATTGCCGCCAACGAAAAACAACTCAACAGCGCCACAATTGCAACCAAATTTCGCTTCATTCCTATGTCCTCCTCTTCTTTTCCCTTCCCTGCAAAACCGACAGCTTTCCTGGCAAGAATGCTCAGCCGCCCGCCGCTCCCGGAAGGCGCTGCTCGGAACCGACGCGATGGCCATACCCATGCGAGCTGCATTCGAGCCGGCCTGTTTTTCCTGGCAACGTTTGTGGTAGTTGCGTGCGCCGGACGGGGAACTGCAAATTCCGCGTTCGTTTCATTCAGTTAATACTGATTCTTTTGCCGCCGTCAAGGCACAATATAACCAAAACTAACAATATCATGCTAATTGAGACTCATTCTTACTCAATAACGCCTTTACAGTTTTTCCACTTCAATCGCGCTAAGCCGTTATATACTACGCAATATAATAAAAAATCAAGCTCTTTCAATCCTCAGAAGTCGTGAAGGTCGGCAAACACGCCTTACGGTCGACGCCATCGCCTAGGTACAGCACTTTCACATCGACGCCATAAGTCTCGCGCAGGTGTTCGCTCGTTACGACTTCGTCCGGCGATCCTTTTCGTACGATCACACCCCCGTCGAGAATGGCTGCTTCCGAGGCGACAATAAAGGCCTGGTCGGGAAGCCCCCCCTTTCGTACATCATAATTCCTTTACATTCCCCTGCCCTTTGGGGTAAAAGAAGACGCCCGATGCAATTTCCGAAGAGGCGCTATGGAGACGACCGCGTTACATCGCGTTTACGCGAAGCTGTCAGGATTCCTGACCGATCCCGAAGCGATTTTCCTCGTTCAGTCGGTCGAGACGCAAACCCTCTTTTTGTGCAGGAGGGAGACCGTTTTGGAACGATTCGACTCGTCTACCTCCCGTTTTGGCGAGGGCATACGGGAAAACTCCTCCAAAACGCCCCCCGGCGTGCACCGCGTCAGGGAGAAAATCGGCGCCGGCGCGCCTCTTGGTCGCATATTCAAAGGACGACGGGACACGGGCATCGATTGGGACAGCCGCTCCGTTGAAGAGAATCTGATATTGACCCGGATCTTGCGGCTTGAAGGTCTCGAACAGGGCGTCAACAGAGGGCCGGGAGTCGACTCCTACGAGCGCTTCATCTATATCCACGGCACGAATCGGGAGGACCTTGTCGGCGTTCCCCTGTCCCACGGCTGTCTCTGCCTCAGGAGCAAGGACATGGCACGCCTTTTCGACCTCGTCAGCGTGGGGACGCTGCTCTACGTCGAACCCCGGCCGATGGTCATCGCCGACCGCCCGTGTCGAAGCGTCCATTTTGCCGGCATCTTCGGCAGCGGCATGAGCGCCCTGGCGCAGTATCTTCGCTTTCAGGGATTGGAAGTTTCCGGCTCCGACCGGTTGCTTGAAAGCGAAGATACTCAAGACGTACGGCAATCCCTCGAGGGATTAGGATGCCGTCTCTTTCAACAGGATGGCTCGGGCGTCGGTCCGGATACGGATGTCGTATGCATCTCCACGGCGATAGAGCAATCGAATCCTGACATCGCTGCCGCGATTGGCCGTCGTATTCCGCTCATACATCGCTCCGACCTGCTTTCCGCGATCATCGCCTCAAAAAAGAGCATCGCCGTGGCCGGCACGAGCGGCAAGTCGACAGTAACGGCGATGATCTTCGAATTCCTCTCCGGGTGTGGGAAATCGCCCTCCCTCATCAGCGGGGCGCCATTGCGGAGGCTGGAGAAGGAGGGACTGATCGGCAACGCCTTCAGCGGAGCGTCCGACCTCCTCGTGGCAGAGGCAGACGAGAGCGACGGCACCATCGTCAAGTATTCGCCCGAAGCCGCGGTCATCCTCAATGTTTCCAAAGACCATAGGGATGTCGATGAGATCAGGAATCTTTTCCGGACCTTCGCCTCGCAATCCACCTGGGTGGCCTCAAACGCGGAGGATCCGATTCTTCTTTCCCTACCCGCCGCAGTGCGTTTCGGCCGCAACGATTCGTCCGGGCCCCTAGGGGAACATGAAGAACTTCTGCCTTCATCGGTCAAGCTCTTTTCCGACGGCATCGAATATCATTTGCCTCTCCCCGGCGTCCACAACCTTGAAAACCTACGCGCAGCCCTCTGCGTCTGCGTGCACTTCGGCTGCGAAGGACCGGTCCTGGCCGACGCTGTAAGGAAATTCGAGGGCGTGGCCCGACGGTTCGCCATAACGGAGACAGCACGACGGGTGCACGTGGTCGATGATTTCGCCCACAACCCGGCGAAGATCGCGGCCGCCGTCAGCGCGGCACGGGGCCTCTCCGACCGTATCGTCGCCGTTTACCAGCCCCACGGGTATGGTCCGACCCGCTTCCTGAAAGCGGAATACGTCGCAACCTTCCGTACCGTCTTCCGGCAGCGCGATTCGCTCTATCTCCTGCCGATCTACTATGCGGGCGGGACCGCCCTGAAAGACATTTCCTCGGAAGATATTATTCACGCCATAGGTCCCGAACCGTTCACCGCGCAAGCGATGGGCAACCGGTACGAGTTACTGGAATCACTGAAAGCCGACGTAAGGCCGGAGGATTGCGTCCTCGTCATGGGCGCGCGCGACCCCTCCCTATCCGGTCTGGTAAGCAAGATTATCGACTTGTTTGGCGGGGAGCGGAAGCGCTAGTCACTGCATTCCATTGCTTCGCAGGAAGTTCTGCGCGGCTTGTCCCCCGACAACGCCGCACTCATCGAGTCCTCGCGGGCCTGCTTTTCGTTGCCGAGTTCTGCGATACGCCGCAGCCCGATTACGATAGGCATAGACGGAGGGAAAATCTACCGCCGACCGACTTCACGCGCAGAGGACAAGGAAAATCCCACAACTGAAAAAACTCCGACTTCCAAGAGCTTTTCGGTTTGACTTGGGACCAAAGCCTTAGTACAACCGGAAGACAGGTTTACACTCACTATGTTAAGCATCCTTGTGGCTCCTGATAGATCCGCAACGCAACCACGGCAATCAAAGAGGATCGCGGCCGCACGGCGACAGTGCGCAGGAAAGGAGGGGCAATGGACGCAGGCAAGAAGGAGAGTCATTGGTTGGTCGATAGGCGTACCTTCCTCAAGACAACCGGGGCAGGGATCATAGGAACTGCTTTGGGCAGCTTACCCTTCAAGTCCTTCACCTTTCAGGAGGCCGCGGCCGCTGCCGCGGCAGCGGGCGAGAAAATGACGCCCACCTTCTGCGCCATGTGCGGGCCGGCGGCCAATTGCGGCGTCTATGCCTTCGTCAAAGATGGCCGCTTCATCAAGGTGGCGGGTATGAAAGAATCGCCTACGAATGCAGGCGCTGTTTGTCCGAAAGGGCAGGCAGCGCCGCAGTGGGTCTACTCGCCGGAAAGACTGAAATATCCGATGAGACGGGTGGGCCCGAAAGGTGAGGGGAAATTTCAGCATATCACCTGGAACGACGCGATAGGGATCATCGCCGACACCCTCAAAAAGCAGAAAGAGAAATACGGCCCGGAGTCGCTCGGCATTCTCTCCCCCGCCCGGAGAACCTATAGCGAGTACCTTTACCGTTTCCTCATGGCGCATGGGAGTCCGAATTACGGCCACAGCGGCATATGCGCCATGCAGATGGGCTTCACCTTCTCTTACACTTTTGGCGACTGGCCAAGGATAGTCGATTACCCCAACAGCGACCTCGTTCTCATATGGGGCAAGCAGCCGGTCTATTCCGGCCCGGCCCAGAACGGCGTGAGGGCTTATGTCGAAGCGAAGGCGCGGGGCGCCAAACTCATCTCCATAAAGCCGTCCGTTGAACCGGACGTCGGCCTCGCAGACGAGTGGGTTCCCATCAGGCCGGGGACGGATGCGGCCCTAGCCCTTGCCATGCTCAACGTGGTGGTGGGCGAAAACCTCATCGACAAACCTTTCGTCGACCAATGGTGCTACGGTTACGAGCAACTGACGGAGCACGTAAAGAAATATCCACCCTCCTGGGCGGAGAAGATTACCGGCGTGCCGGCCGATCAAATCGCCCGCATCGCACGCCTCTTCGCCGGAACCAAGCGGGCGGGCATCGATCTCGGCAACGGGGTGGAACACGTGCCCTCTTCGAACGATGCGATCAGGGCAGTGGCAATCCTGATAGCCATTACCGGTCACCTGGACCGGCCGGGCGGAAATGTCTTCGGCGCGCCCAACAAGATGCCCAGGCCGAAGTCTGTTCACCTGAGGGAGCGCTACACCATGAAATGGGTCGAAAAACTCGTTTATCCCGAATTTCCCAAGGCCTTTCAACCGGCCCTCGAGGGGACATCGGCTGCCTACTACGGGCTTTTCGACAGCGTTCTCACGGAAAAACCTTACCCCCTAAGGACGATCATCGCACCGGGCACCCAGGCGCTGGTGAGTACGCGGGGACCGAAAAGGGTGGCGGAAGCCCTGCGGAAGCTTGACTTCTACGTGGTGGCCGATGTGAGCAGGACAACGGATATGCCCTACGCGGACATTGTCATCCCGCTGGCGACTCCCTATGAGATCGATCACCCCTTCGAGGTGAGAGACAACTGGATCATGGCGCGCAGCAAAGTGATCGAGCCGCTCTACTCATCGAAGTCGATGTTTGAATTCCTCTGCGACCTGGGCGTGGCAATGGGGTATGGCGCCGACTTCTGGGGCGGCAGCATGACGGCCTCTCAAAACGATCAACTGACGCCCCTCGGCATGACTATCGACGAGCTGAGGAAACACCCCGCGGGCATCGTGTACGAGATGATCCCGAGAAAGTATGAAAACTACGAGGCGACTTTCAAAAGGAAGAGCACCCGGCTTTCGGGAGCGCCCTTCCTTCCCCAGGGCAAGGCAGCCCTCTACAACACGTCCTTCGAACAGGCCGGTTACAATCCCCTGCCGGAATGGAGAGAACCCCCGGAAAGCATCACGGGCGCTCCCGAACTTGCGAAGGAGTACCCCCTGATCCTCTCCGATTATCATACCTCGAATGTTTTCACTGCATCATGGCAGCGAAACGTCCCCTATCTGAGGGAGATCCATCCACACCCCACGCTTCATATTCATCCCGACGCCGCCGGCGTCCGCGGGATCGAGAGCGGCGACTGGGTGCGCGTGAAATCACCCCACGGCTGGATCAGGGTCAAGGCGGAGCTTTACCCCGGCATACGGCCTGATACGGTGATGATGCTCCACGGCTGGTGGCAGGGCTGCAAGGAACTCGGCTTTGAGGATTTCCCGATCCTCGACGGCGGCGCGAACGTCAACATCATGTACAGCGTCGATGCCGCGAAGGCTTTCGATCCCATCGTGACCGCCATGAGCAGCCAGACCCTTGTGCAGGTGAGCAAGGCGTAGGCTGATGAAAATGAAAAACCTGACGTCCTCCGGGACGGCGCAAAAAAGGAGAGCCGGATATGTCCAGAGAATATGGATTCACTTTTGCAAAGGACAAATGCGTTCAATGCTACGGATGCGAGGTCGCATGCAAAAGCTGGAGGAACGGCGAATTGGGCGTCCGATGGAGGAGGGTCTCGAACATCTGGCGCGGCCGGTATCCTCAGGCAAGGAATTCCTCGGTATCCGTATCGTGTATGCACTGCGCCGATCCTGCCTGTGCAAAGACCTGTCCGGTCAGTGCCATTACAAAGCGCGCAGAGGATGGAATCGTCCTGGTCGATCGGGACAGGTGCATCGGGTGCAGGACCTGTTCGAAGAGCTGCCCCTTCGGCGCCCCGCAATTCGGCTCCGACGGGAAGATGCAGAAGTGCGACCTGTGTCTGAGCCGGACGGAGTCAAGAACAGCGCCGCCCTGCGCCGAGACCTGTCCGACAAAGGCGCTCGTGGTCCGGGAAATGGAAGCAGGAGAGAAACTCTCGACAGAACGGTCCATCAAGGAGCTGCTCGCAGTCTCCGCGTGACCGCACGAATCGCCCGTATCGCCTTCACGGGAGACGCATGGGCTCCGAAAGCAATAAAAACGGCGTTCGGGGCTGTCTGTTTTCCTGCATCGCGCGATCAGTCTATCCCGTTCTTCTTTGAGCCTCTCACTGATGCCAACCTTGTAAATGTGCGGGTTTTCTGGCCATTTGCATTCGGGAGGCAACCTTTCCATGCGGCTGTGACGGAACCGGGATAGTAACCCTTTGCCGCCGCCATCCCGCTCGGCACTGGCCGTGAGAGGCTTTGCTACCGGCATATTGCTCACCGGCGGAGTCGGCGCCTTGAAAAGCATGAAGTGGAATGATACATTAGGCTGTACGCACAGGGCTGGATGGGACCTTAGCAGCGCGACCAGCGAGGTTTGGCTATGCACGATCTCGATTCACTTATTAGAGCACTTCTCGAAGGCGACGCTGCCGCATCTTTATCGGAGACCAAAGCCCTCCACGCTTCGGGCGTCGGTGTCGAACGTATTGTGACCGAGGGCGTTGAATCGGCCATGCGGACACTCGACGGCAAATGCACCCTGGAACAATTCAACCTGCTGGAGATCATGCTCGTCGGCAGAGCTGCGATGGAGGCGATGAAATACCTCTGTCCCTCGGGCATACCCCCGACCGGCATCGCCCGCACCGTGCTCGTCGCTACCCTTGAAGGAGACATACACGACCTGGGCAAGAACATCCTGAAGATGGTCCTCACCGGCAATGGATATCGCGTTGTGGACTGCGGCAAGGATTGCCCTGTCGAAAGGCTTGTGGAAGCTGCCAGGAGGGAAATGCCTGTCGTCGTCGGCGTGAGCGGCCTCATCACGCCCGTCGTCCCCCTGGTCCGCCGGGTCCGCCCCCTGCTCAACGACAGCGGGCTCGGGCGCATAAAGGTGATGGCGGGAGGCGCCGCCCTGAAGCAGTCTTCGGCCTCGGGATTAAACGTCGACTATGTCGCCGAATCGGCTTTCGACGGGGCCCGCTACGTCGCGGGCATTGTCGGGGAATCCCCTGAATGAACAGTCTTGAACGCATTCGCGCATGCGTCGGGTTCGAGGAATCCGACCGCGCTCCCGTTATCCCCCAGGTTTTCGGTCACGCCGCCATGGTGGACGGAGTCCCCTTGGATGCGTACGTTCAGGACGGCGGTCTCATTGCCCGGTGTCAATTGAGGGCACTCGACCGATATGGCTACGATGCGGTCTTCACGACGATGGACGTCAGCGTGGAAGCCGAGGCGCTGGGGGCGTCTCTCCGGTATTTCAAGGACGCATATCCCGTTATCGAGACCCGTCCTCTCGCCGGAAGCGGCGATTGGAGCGCGTTGCCCACGCCCGACCCCGAGCAGACAGGCCGGATGCCGGAAATGCTCAAAGCCCTCCGGATACTCTGTCGGGACCTGAGCGATCAGTTCCTCATCGTCGGCTGTGTCATGGGCCCTCTTACGCTCGCCGCCCAGCTTCTCGGCGCTGAAGCCGCGCTCTACCTTGCCATCGACGAGCCCGATCGGTTCGCCGGTCTTCTGGACTTTTCGACGGAAGTGGTCATCAGGTTCGGCGTCGCCCAGATCGACGCGGGCGCCCATCTCCCGCTCGTGTTCGATCCCTTTGCATCTCCTGCCGTCATTCCAAGCCAATTTTTCCGGGAGTTCGAACTGCCCCGTCTTACAAAGGTTTTTGCGGAGTTCGCGCGAAAAGGCGCCCTCGCGAACTGGCTCCACATCGCCGGACCGGTGCAGTCTATCCTCTCCTTCTATCCGGCCGCCGGAGTGCATATCGCCAACTTCGATTATTGCGTCGCCCCCGGCGAGGCCCAAAGCCAACTCCCCGCCGTCTGCCTGGACGGGAACATAAAATCGATGTCCTTCATCGAGGGTTGCCCTGACGATATCGGTGCGGAGGCGTCGCTCCTCCTGGGATCTTTCGAGCGGCGGGGCGGTTTCATCCTTTCGTCGGGCTGCGAGATTCCTCCAGAGTCGAAGCCGGAAAACGTCGCGGCCCTTGTCGACGCGGTCAAGGGCAGGAGATAGTCCCCGATGCCTTTGCTTTACATCTCGTCCGAAGAAAAGCGGGAGACCATCGACTTTACGCCGGGGCCATCTCTGCGCGACTTGCTCGACGCAACGGGCCTCAGGGTCCGCTCGGGGTGCAGGGGGTCCGGGGCATGCGGCCTCTGCCGTGTACGCATCGAAGCGGGGAGAGCTGAAGAGCCGACAAGGAACGAGACTTACGTCCTTTCACGAGAGGAGATCCGGAGAGGAATCCGCCTTGCCTGCCAAACGGCGCCGAAGGAGGACCTTCGGGTCAGCATTGTCAATCCAGCCCCCCAATCGAGTTGGAGGAGCCTCAGGCCTGAGGAGCTTCCGGCCGGACCCGTCGTTGCCTCTCCGTCCCGAGAGAAAACCAACGGCCACAAGCGCTACGGCGTCGCCGTAGACCTGGGAACCACTCATATAACCCTATCCCTCTGGGATACGATCGAAGGCAGGCGCGTCTCCGGGCGCTTCGGCCCCAACCAGCAATCCCGTTACGGGTCCGATGTGATGACCAGGCTTGTCTCGGCTGACAGCGCGGCGGAAGATGCGGACGCAATAAGCCGCGCCGCAAGGGGTTCCATCGGCGAAGCGCTTATCGACATCTGCTCAAGGGAAGGATACGATCCCCGGGAAATCGGCCGTATCGCGATAGTGGGCAATACCGCAATGCTTTTGCTTCTGGCAAAACGCGGGTTCGAGCTTCTCCTCCGGCCGGAATACTGGGCGAGGGAGATAGACTGCGAGCCCATCCACACCGATGCCTGGTTCGTCTCTACCGGCCTCGACCAGGACGTGCCGGTTGAGATCGTGCCGCCTCTTGCCGGCTTTGTAGGCTCGGACCTCCTTGCAGGAGTGCTGGCTACCCGGCTGACGGAACAGTCTTTTCCGGGCCTGCTCATCGATTTCGGCACCAACTCGGAAATAGCCCTTTGGGACGGAAGAACCCTTTGGGTCACCTCGGCAGCCGGAGGACCGGCTTTCGAAGGCAGCGGCGCGAGCTGCGGAATGCCTGCCGGACCGGGGGCGGTCTACAGGATCGACGAGCGGAAGGGGGAACCAGGAATAGGCGCCCGTGTGATCGGAAACGGCAAGGCCAAGGGTTTCTGCGGCTCCGGGATGGTGGACCTCGTCGCCTATCTCGTAAGAACGGGAAGACTGGACAGGATCGGGAAGTTTGCTTTGTGCCCGGACGGGGACATCCCCGAGGAGATCGGCCCTATCATGCCGGACAAGAAGGATATAGATATGTTCCAGCGCGCAAAGGCTGCCATCGGGGCCGGCGTGAAGTTCCTCATGGACGGCGCCCGGTTGCAGGCGGAGGACCTGGGGCGTGTGTTTGTCTGCGGAGTCTTCGGGCGCTACTTGAACGTCCGAAACGCGCAAAGCATCGGCCTTTTGCCGCCGCTGCCGCCCGAGCGCGTCGAGCTTTGCGGCAACACGGCCCTCGCCGGGTGCGAGACCCTTCTCCTGTCGCCGCAGAAGGACCGTTTGAACCTTTTGAGGAAGAAGTGTAGTCTTATCAATCTCTCGCAGGCACCCGAGTTCGAAGACCTGTTCCTCGACAATCTTTATCTCCAGCCCATGTGAGAGGGTTACTCATGAGCGAGCACAATCCGCGACATTATAATGATGCTTTCATAAAGGCGGCCCAATACATAGCACGCCTCACCGCCCAGCAGGACCTCCTCGAAGAGCTGGGGAACATCATCGTGAAGTACTTCGGGGCGGACTGGGTTGCCTTTGCCGGAGACAACGCCGGCAAAGAAATCGACCTTCATCGATGCACGGCGCCGGACGAGGCGTTCGGGAGAACGTTGCTTCAGGAAACGCGTGAGGCGATCCGGGATGTCCTGGATACGGGGTTCCTGGCGTCCATCGAGATCGGGCATGCGCCGGCCCGCATCGTTACTCTCTTGCCCGTCGGGGAAGCTAGGGAGAACCGGGTTGCAGCGATCGTCGGACATCGGGACCCACCCTCTCAGGAACTGCTCAACCTCTATCTGGCTCTCTCGGGACTCGCGGGCTCAACCATGGGGAGGATCTCGACCGAAAGAGCGTTGAGGCTGCACCAGGGTCGTCTCGAAGAGCTGGTGCGAGAAAGAACCGCCAAGCTCGAAAAGGAGATCGTTCAGCGCAAACGGGCCGAAGAAACGGTGCAGGAGCAGCGCGAACGGCTGCGGGTCACTCTCGCAAGCATCGGAGACGCGGTAATCGCCACCGATCAGAGCGGTAGGATCACGTTTATGAATGCGGTTGCAGAGGGGCTGACCGGCTGGGCTTTTGCCGAGTCCGCCGGGAAACCGACTGCAAAGGTGTTTCATATAATCAACGAGCAGACACGCACTATAGTCGATGATCCCGTCGCCAGGGTGCTCAGGGAAGGAACGATCGTCGGACTGGCCAACCACACGATCCTGGTAAAAAAAGATGGAACAGAGGTCCCTATTGACGACAGCGGCGCCCCTATAAAGGACGTGGACGGCAGCACCATGGGCGTAGTGCTGGTCTTCCGGGACATCACCGAGCGCAAGAGAGCCTCGGATGTGCTGCAATCAACCATGCAGCGCTTTTACGCGATCCTTTCGAATTCGTACGCCGCGATCCTGCTCGCCACGGATGACGGCGTCGTCGAGTTAGCGAATCGGGCATTCTGCGATGTCTTCGGGCTCAGCGATTCACCCGAGGAGTTGAAAGGAATCACTGACCGGGAAATGATCGAACGAATCAGGGAAGTTTATCTCGATCCCAAGGAAGCCGTCGCCCGGATAAGGCAAATCGTTGAGGAAGGAAAGCCCGTAAGAGGAGAAGAAATTGCATTGACCAGCGGAAGGGTATGCCTCAGGGACTTTGTTCCCATCCGCGTGGAGGGACGATCTTACGGGCGCGCCTGGTATCATCTGGACATCACAGTACAAAAGGCTGCGGAAGAAGCGGTGCTGCAAAAGGAAGCGGAACTCAGCGAGGCCCAGCGCATCGCCCATCTCGGCAGTTGGTACTGGGACGCGGTCACCGACGTCACTACGGGTTCCGACGAACTCCTGCGCATTTACGGTTTTGATCCGCAGACCCAACTCATGCCCAACTTTCGTGATCAGAGAGGTCGATGCTATCCTGCCGAAGATTGGGAGCGAGTCAATGTGGCCGTTCAGCGGACGCTGAAGACTGGGGTCGGTTACGAATTGGACGTCACTGCGCTTCGTTCGGACGGTACGGCCATGACTGTCATGACGAGGAGCGAAGTGGCAAGGGATGCTAATGGCGACGTCAAGGGTCTTCGCGGTACGGTCCAGGACATCACCGACCGCAAGCTCCGGGAAGAGCGCATCACGAGACTCACCAGCCTTTATGCCATGCTCAGCCGGGTAAACGAGTGCATCGTCCGCGCTCGCGATCAAGCGGTAATGTACGAAGAGGTTTGCCGCATCATCGCCAAAGAGGGCGCATTCCCTCTCGTCTGGATAGGAGAGGTGAACGACGGGCGGGTCGCGCCGGCGGCCTCGTGCGGCCCCGCCGTCGACTACCTCTCCGAGATCCACGTGGAGACGGATGGCGAATTCGGCCAGGGGCCCACCGGGACCTGCGTCCGTGAAGACCGTCCTGTCATCAACGACGATTTCCATAGCAACACCGCTACCGCGCCGTGGCGTCAATCCGCCCTGCGACGGGGCTTCAGGACCTCGGCGGCGTTCCCCCTTCATTGTCGGGACAAAGTTGTCGCCGCCCTCACCCTTTATGCCCCGCGGCCCCGCGACTTTGACGCCGAGCAGGTCGAGCTTCTCCAAAGCCTCGCCGCGGATGTTTCCTATGCCCTGGATACCATGGAGCAGGAGAAGCTCCGCACCCGGGCCGAGACCGATCTCCATCGAAGCCTCAGAAGATTCGAGCTCCTCGCGCACACCTCGGAGCAACTGCTGCAAAGCCCCGATCCTCAAGGGGTGGTCAACTCCCTTTGCCGCGACGTGATGGAATATCTCGACTGCCATGCGTTCTTTAATTTCCTCGCGGTAGAAGAAGCCGGCAGACTCAAGCTTAACGCCTACGCGGGCATCCCCGAGGAGGCGGCCCGGAAGATAGAGTGGCTCGACTACGGCGTGGCGGTCTGCGGCTGCGCGGCACGAGACGCCTGCAGGATCGTGGCCGAGCATATACCGACAACGCCCGATCCGCGAACAGACTTGGTGAAATCATACGGCATCAAGGCATACGCCTGCCACCCGCTCCCCGGGCCGGATGGAAAACCCCTGGGCGCCCTCTCGTTCGGCACGTGCGGGAGGGAGACTTTCAGTGATGAGGACCTCTCGCTGATGAAGGCGGTGGCGGATCAGGCGGCGGTGGCGATGGTTCGCATGAGGGATAAGGAAGCGCTCCGGGAGTCGCGCGACAACCTGGAGCGACGGGTTGAGGAGAGGACCGCCGAGGTCAATCAGGCGCTCGAAACGATCAGGGCGGAGCGCCAGCGGCTCTATGGCGTGCTGGAGACCCTGCCCGCGATGATCTGTCTTCTGACGCCCGACCATCATGTGGCTTTTGCCAACCGGTCCTTTCGGGAGAAGTTCGGCGAGTCGGGTGGCCGCCACTGTTATGAATATTGTTTCGGATATTCCGAGCCATGCGATTTTTGTGAATCATACAAGGTCCTTGAAACCGGCGCGCCCCACCATTGGGAAGTCACGACCCCGGACGGGTCAAGTGTCATCGACGCCTACGATTTCCCTTTCACCGATGTCGACGGCTCTCCCCTGATACTCGAGATGGACATCGACATCACCGATCAAAGACGGGCGGAGGAGGAAAAGGTCCGGCTGGAAAGACAACTCCGCCAGGCGCACAAACTGGAGGCCCTGGGGACGCTCTCGGGCGGCATCGCCCACGACTTCAACAACATGCTCGCCGCGATTGTCGGTTTTGCCGAGCTCATCAAGGACCACGTCCCGAAGGAGAGCCGGGAGCGCCGCCACGCCCAGAGGATCCTCGACGCGGGCGTGAGAGGCCGCGAGCTTGTCAGGCAGATGCTCACCTTCTCACGGCAGACGGAGCAGGAAAAGAAACCCCTGCGTCTTTCCAGTATCGTGAAAGAGAGCGTCAAATTGCTCCGGGCATCAATACCTTCGACCATCAGCATCAGGGTCGGCGTGAAGAGCGAATCGGGCGTTATCCTCGGAGACCCCGTCCAGATCCAACAGGTCCTCATGAACCTTGCAACCAATGCCGCCTATGCAATGCGGGATAAGGGAGGCGCCCTCGACATAGAGCTCTCTGATTTCAGCGTTTCGCCCTCGAACGGCAATTCCGATGGCATCGAACCGGGACTCTATATGAAACTGAGCGTCCGTGATACAGGCGTCGGAATACCTCCCGATATCGTGGACCGGATCTTCGACCCGTTCTTTACGACGAAAGAGGTCGGTGAAGGAACGGGCCTCGGCCTCTCCGTAGTCCTCGGCATCGTCAGACAGGCTGAGGGCCATATCACCGTGGAGAGCGAACCGGGCAGGGGCTCGACGTTCGACATCTACTTTCCGAAGGTCTTGGAAAGATCCACTATCGAAGGCGTGAGCGTGGATGAAACGGTCCCCGTCGGTCATGAAAGAATTCTTTTCGTCGATGACGAAGAGGCCCTCGTTGAGATGGGTGAGGAGCTTCTCGCGGAGCTGGGATATGAAGTCACGTGCCGCACGAATAGCAGGGAAGCGCTCGCGCTTTTCAGGCTCGATCCATCACGGTTCGACCTTGTCCTCACCGACCAGACCATGCCCGAAATGACCGGAGTTCAGCTCGCCATGGAGCTTATCGCCATTCGCCCCGACATACCCATTATTCTTTGTACAGGGTTCAGCCATACTGCGAACGAAGAGTCGGCAAAGGCAGCGGGGATAAGGGGTTTCGTCATGAAACCCCTGACGAAACGGGAGCTCGCAAAGGCCGTGAGAACAGTAATCGACGGATAGCTGTTTTCGGCCCTGAAGAGCGCGTCTCACAGATATCAAAAAAGGGTCTGGCGCAGTTCCGCAAGCACAGGTTTCACACCGGTTTCCCCCTTTCGAAGATGAAACATATCTGCTACAATATTATCCATTCATAGTACTACCCAGAGTCATTCGTCCCGGCCTTCATCAAGGCAACCTTGATGTCGCGACATTCTAAAAGAACAGAGGCAGGAGCTATGATGGCTGAGAAAGCCTCGCGCAACAAGAAGAGCGCCGCAAACACCCTAAAACAGAAGAGAAGAACCGAGGTTCCGGCGCAGGCGCCGCCTGACGAGAAAGGGCCGTTCCCTGTTGTCGCGGTCGGCGCATCGGCGGGCGGATTGGAGGCGTTCGAGCAGCTCTTCAAGAACCTGCCCGCTCAGACCGGCGCGGCCTTCATCGTCATCTCCCACCTCGACCCCAAACATTCAAGCATCATGTCCGAGCTTATCTCCCGGTTCACGCAAATGACGGTCAGGGAGGCCGCGGACGGCGTCGAGGTAGAACCTGACCACATCTACGTGATCCCGCCCAACAGCGACCTTTCGATCTTTCATGGGAGGCTCCAGCTTACCGAGCAGGCAAAATCGGTGGGCGCGAGGATGCCCATCGATTTTTTTCTGCGCTCGCTGGCAGAGGGCTCAGGCGACAGGGCCGTGGCCATCATTCTGTCGGGTACCGGGTCGGACGGAACCCTCGGGGTGAGGGCCGTTCAGGGCGCAGGGGGCACGGTCTTCGTGCAGGACCCCGCCGATGCCAAGTACGACGGGATGCCGAGGAGTGCGATACAAACGGGCCTTGCGGACCATGTGCTGCCCGCGGTGGAGATCCCCCGCCAACTCATGGCCTTTCTCGGACGCTTCCGGACCGGGAAGGAATCGCTGTGGCCGGAGGAGACATCCAATGCCATGCAGAAAGTGCTCATGCTGGTGAGGACGAAGACGGGCCACGACTTCTCCGCTTACAAAAAGAATACCGTCATCCGCCGCATCCAGCGCCGGATCAACGTCCACAATATCGAGAACGCCGTTGCTTACCTTCGCTACCTGCAGGCAAACCCCGAAGAGGTGCGCCATCTCTTCAAAGAGCTGCTCATCAACGTGACCAGCTTCTTCCGCGAGCCGGAAGCCTTCGAGGTCCTCAAAAAAACGGTCCTCCCCGAGATCCTGCACGATAAGCCTTCCGATTATACCATGAGGGTGTGGGCGCCGGGGTGCGCCACCGGCGAGGAGGCATATTCGATTGCCATGATCATCCGGGAATACGCCGAAGAAACAAATATGGACTACAGGGCGCAGATCTTCGCCACCGACATCGATGAAGATTCCATCGCGGCCGCCCGCACGGGTCTTTTCCCTCCCAACATCGCCCAGGACGTGCCCCAGGCGAGGCTGACGAAATTCTTCATCAAGGAAGAAACGGGCTTCCGGGTGAGGAAGGACATCAGGGAAACGGTCGTATTCGCGGCCCAGGACGTGACGAAGGACGCGCCCTTTACCAAGCTCGACCTCGTTTCCTGCCGAAACGTCCTCATCTACATGGAGCCCGATCTTCAGGGCAAGCTCATCAATCTGTTTCATTACAGCCTGAAAGCCGGCGGCGCGCTCTTCCTCGGGTCATCGGAGTCAATCGGCCATTTCGCGGGCCTTTTCAGCACCATCGACAGAAAATGGAAATTTTTCCGGGCCAAGCCGGCAGGGGGGTATGTTGCGCACGACTACAAGGCCGCTCCTCCCTGGTCAGATTTCCCGCAGGCCGGACGGGGGGCGCCTCAAGCGCCCGCGAGAAAGGTCAACCTGGAAGAGATGGCGCACAGCGCTCTCCTTTCGGTCTTCGCCCCTCCCGCGATCATCGTCAACGATAAGGGCGACATACTTTACATCTACGGCGAGACCGGCAAGTACCTGAGGCCGGCGCCGGGCAAGCCGGCCCTCACCATCGCGAACATGGCACGAGAGGGCTTGCCGTTTCAAATGCTCTCGGCGTTGCTTGCGGCCGCCGCTCACCACCAGGACGCGCTCTATCGAGGTCTCCCCGTGAAGACGAACGGAGGGACGGAAAAGATCGATCTCGCCGTGAAACTGCTGCCACGGACAGAAGGGGAAGAGCAGCTCTTCATGTTCATGTTCCAGGAGCCGCCCGAGAAAACAATTCCCGTGATGAAAGAAGATGAAGGCCACGCTTCGTTGCCGGAGAGCGGGCGGGCGGCGGAGTTGGAGAAGGAGCTTGTCTACACGAGGGAAAGTTTGCAGGCATCCGTCGAGGAGGCCCAGGCGGCAAACGAGGAGCTGAGGTCCGCAAACGAGGAGATGCAGTCAACCAATGAGGAGATGCAGTCCACGAACGAAGAATTGGAAACATCGAAGGAGGAATTGCAGTCCGTCAACGAAGAGCTGACGACGGTCAACTCCGAGCTGC
Organism: uncultured delta proteobacterium; assembly: GCA_963816715.1. Taxonomy (GTDB): domain Bacteria; phylum Desulfobacterota; class Syntrophorhabdia; order Syntrophorhabdales; family WCHB1-27; genus BOG-1155. The sequence continues at coordinate 70,248 of CAWFMJ010000025.1, read as the reverse complement.
AATCGAAGATCGACCAGCTTTCCCGGGCCGAGAGCGATATGAAAAACCTCCTCGACTCAACGGAAATCGCGACGATCTTTCTTGACGGCAACCTCCGCATAATGCGATTTACCGCCTCGGCCACGCGCGTCATCAGCCTTATCCCCACCGATGTCGGGCGGCCCGTCGGCGACGTCACGGCAAAGATCGAGGACGCCCATATTGCGGAAAACGCGCGCGTCGTGCTGGACCGTCTGCGCCCCTTTGAAACGGAAGTCAAGGGAAAAGACCACCAATGGTTTCTCATGCGGATCGTGCCGTACAGGACGCTCGACAACGTGATCGATGGGGTCGTCCTTACCTTCACGGACGTCACCGAGTCGAAGCGGGCGGCGAGGGAGAAGGCAGAACTCGCCGAAAAAGTTGTCGGGGTCGCGAAGGAAAGGGCTGAATTTGCCGAAAACATCATCCAGACAGTGCGAGAGCCGCTTCTGGTCCTTGACCACGAACTCCGGGTGGTTATGGCAAACAAGGCCTTCCTCGGCCTTTTCCACGTCAAGCGGAAAGAGACGGAAGGCCGGGTCATCAAGGACCTGGGCCGGCACGAGTGGGACATCTCCGTCCTCGAAGACCTTCTGAAAAACGTGATGAAATCCGACAAAGTCTTCGAGGATTTTAGGGTCGAGGCCGATTTCCCGCGCCTTGGCCCCCGCACCATGCTGCTCAATGCCCGGAAACTGAAGGCGGCCAGCGACGGGAGCGGCCCCCTCGTCCTGCTTGCCATGGAGGATGCGACCGGCCCCATTAGGAGAAGGCGAACGCCAAAAGAACATGCCGGGTCAAAAGTCGACCACGGCAATGGCGGCAAGGATGAAGAACATGGCGCACGATAAACACGAGAGACTGGAATGGCTGCGTGAACACCCGGAAGCCACGGGGGGCCTGTCCGCGGAAGAGGCGCGGACCCTTCTCGAAGACCTGAGCCTCCATCACGCCGAGCTGGAGATGCAGAACGAGGAGCTGAAAAGGGCCCAGGAGGAAATCGAGGAAAGCCGGGAAAGGCTCTCCGACCTCTACGACTATGCCCCTGTCGCCTACCTCACCCTGGACGGGAAGGGTGTAATAAGAGAAGCGAACCTGACGGCTGCCAATTTGCTGGGTGTAGCGAGACAACAGCTCATCGGCAAAACGCTGCTTTACTTCGTCGACGCCGGGTGCCGGGACGAGTATTTTCGCCACCACCGGGCGGTGATCCGGGGCCGGCAGAAGGCAACGTGCGAGGTCCAATTGAAAAGGAAGGGCGGGCCGCTCTTTTATGGCCGTCTCGAGAGCATTCCCGTCGACGGGCTCCTCCAGGATGGCTCGATGCGCACCGTCATCGCCGACGTTACCGAACGCGTGCAGGCCGAAGCTGCCCTCCGCGAAGCGAAGGAGCAATACTTCGATACCCTGGAGAGCATCACGGACGGGTTCGTTACCCTCGACTTTGAATGGCGGCTTACTTACGTCAACAGCGAGGCGGAGCGACTTTTCGGACTGAACAGGGAGGCTCTGGTCGGCAAGGTGCTCTGGAAGGACGTCGCCCCTCATCTCGTCAACTCGGTAACTTATAGGAAATTCCGCAAGACAATGATGGAGCGGGTCCCGGTCGCGTTTGAGACCTCGCTGCCGGACGGCAGTTCCTGGTTGGAGGCACGGGCTTATCCCAACAAGCACGGCCTTTCGATTTATTTCCACGACGTCTCGGAACGGAAGAGACTGGAGGAACAGCTTCGCCAGTCGCAGAAATTGGAGGCCATCGGGACATTGGCGGGCGGCGTGGCGCACGATTTCAACAATATGCTCGCAGTCATCATGGGCAACGCCGAGCTGATCCTCGACGGTTTGAAAGACAACGGGCTCGGGCAGAATGTCCAGCAGATAATCCAGGCCTCGAAGCGTGCACGGGACATGGTCAAACAGATCCTGACATTCAGCAGGAAAGACAAGCAGGTAAAGGAGCCCCTGGCATTGGCCGACCTGGTGAGAGAAACCTATACGCTGCTCCGCGGCGCCGTGCCGGCCACGATCCGCATGGAACTTGACGTCCGGGCGGAATCGGATACCGTCCTCGCCAATCAATCACAAATGCAGCAGGTGCTCATGAACCTTGCAACGAACGCTGCGGACGCGATGCGCGAGAAAGGCGGCGTTCTCACCATAAGGCTCTCGAACGCCACGGTGACCCGCCAGAAGCGCGCCGCCGACCTATCCCCCGGGAGCTACGTGGCTCTGAGCGTGGAGGACACGGGAACGGGCATGACCGAGAGGACTCGCCGCCGCATATTCGAGCCGTTCTTTACTACCAAGGAGGCCGGCCGGGGAACGGGCATGGGCCTGGCGGTCGTCTATGGCATCGTGAAGGCGCACGGCGGGGCCATCACGGTAGAGAGCAAACCGGGAGAGGGATCGACCTTTACCGTCTTTTTGCCATCCACCGGGGCACAGACAGTCGATGAGCGCAGCGAGGCAGGCGACATACCCGGAGGCAAGGAAAGGATACTCCTCGTGGACGACGAACCCGCCATTATCGAAACGACCGAGCAGACGCTCAGGCAACTCGGCTATCGGGTAACCACGGCGCAGGGCGGACCTCGGGCGCTGGAGATATTCCTCAAAGACCCGCATGGATTTGATTTGCTCATCACGGATCAGACGATGCCCGACCTTACAGGGGTCGACCTTGCCAAGAAGGTGTCGGAAGTGAGAAAGGACGTACCTGTCATCCTTTTTACCGGCTACAGCGATGCGGTCTCGCCCGAGACGGCGCATGACGCCGGCATCAGTGAATTCGTGATGAAGCCGGCAGCGAAACGGGAAGTGGCCCAAACGATTCGGCGAGTACTCGATGCAGAAGCAAAACGGTGATCTCATTTCTTTGGAGACGAATTGGTCGAAAACATCAGGTAGGCTGAGACCTCACGGCTCCCGCGCCGGACTTGGTTAACTACTCTTTTCATCCCAACCCCGAACATACTTCATTCCCTTTCACCTGCTCAATTGCCTTTCCGGTCCCGACCTTGTCCGCCAAGAAACCCTGCCACCAGACCGCCCAGGGCGGTGAAGATCTCCTGCACCACTTCCGGCTCCGGAAGAGGGAGTTTCAGATACGGCTTCCCTGTCGTCTCATCCTTGCCGACCATGGCTTGCACCCGCTCCTCTACGATCTCTTGAGGCGTCGTAATGCCCTGAGCCATCGCCCTGCCCAGGCCCGTCAGGAATTCGGCGCCTTTCATGAGGATCCGGCTCAATGGAAGGGCATCGGCAGTGGTCGCGGGTTCTACGATCTCCGGCATCGCAGAGAAATCGGCATGGGCCTCCGCCTCGCTTCGGTCCACGGCTTCCTCGTCGAGGGCAGCTTCGATCTCCTCCTGCGCTTCGATGAGGGGATCGGGCTTCTCGAGACTGTCGGAGACCGTCTCGACCGTCTGCATGAATCTCTTGAACTGGCCTTCGCCGATCATAACGACGTCCTCTCCTCCCTCGTCCAGGGCCCCTGCAAAGAGGGACTTCTTGAACTTCAAGAGGTCGAGTATCCGTTCCTCGATGGACGCGCTCGTCACAAAATTGACCACCCGAACCATGCGCTGCTGCCCGATGCGGTGAACCCTCCCTATGCGCTGCTCGAGAATAGCGGGGTTCCAGGGGATGTCCATGTTAATCACCATGGAGCCGCTCTGGAGGTTGAGGCCCACTCCTCCGGCATCCGTGGAGAGAAAGACCATGCAGTCCGGGTCTTCCCGAAAGCGCCTCATCAGGTCCTTGCGGTTTCTCGAGGGGACCGAGCCGTTCAGGTGCGCATAGGCGATGCCGTTTTCTTTGAGCACCCCTTCTACCAGTTGCGTCATGCGGAGCCATTGGCTGAAGATGACGACCTTCTCTCCGCCCTCCAAGACCGTTTCCCGCAAAAGGACCGCCAACTCCTCGATCTTCGGGCCGTGGACGGTCTTCTTGTCTACGAGGTAGGTGTTGTCCCCATATTGTTTTCGGAGCAGTCTCTGCCATTCTTCGAGTTGAAGGTCTTCTGGCTTGCGAGTCCTCGAGACGGTTATGCGAGAAGGCCGTCCCGGCCCCTTGTCGGGCGGCGATGACGTCGCGGGCCGTCGCGCGGCCGAGCGTCGTGAAGGTTTCATACGTGGGCCCCTGCTTTGTCGGGAATTGCGGTCCTGCCGCATTCGCCGGGTCCGGACCGCTTACTGGCTTCAATGTACAACAAACTGCCACAGAAGATAAAGATGATTTCACCGAACATAGGCGTAGGCGGCGGTTTCCGGACTCATTTCGGCATCAAGAGCAGTAGGGTTGCATACTGCCTCCATCTTCATTCCTCAAAGCCCTTATCTTCGCTGGGCTGCCGGCCCCGGTCGTCACGGGACTGAAGAGCTCGTAAAGGCCGCAATGGCGCCAGCGTCCTCATTCACGGCGTGCACCATAAGGTCGTTATGGCCCGCATGTTTTTTCCGGCTGACCCCTCGTATGTCGAGAAACGGAAGAGGGATTGCCTCAAGACCGTCGTCTCAGTAAGAACGACAGCGGGCGGTAAGTAGCGAGTGAAACTATGTCGATGTCTGCATAGTAAGTCGACTAAATCTCGACATACTATGCACAAATATGCTATAAACTCCTCAGGGCGTGAAATGATCGACGCAGAGGAATTGAGAAGGAACATAGCCGGCGAGGAGTTTGACTATCAGTCTCTCTTAGGTGCGCTGAAAGAATACGAACGCCCCCGGGACAAGATAACGGCGCTCCTCCGTCGCGGCGTCATCATAAGAGTGAAGAAAGGAATATATGTGTTCGGACAGAGCTACGCCAGGCGGCCTTTCTCGCGGGAGGTCCTGGCGAACATGATCTACGGGCCGTCCTACGTATCCCTTGAATACGCCCTTCACTACCACGGCCTTATTCCGGAGCGCGTCGAGGCGGTCACGTCCGTCTCGGTCGGCCGAAATCGACGCTTCGCCACGCCCGTGGGGTTGTTCCTCTATCGCACGGCGCCCCTCAAAGCCTATCCGGTCGGCATCGATCAGGCGGAGGTCGACGGTCGAGCATTCCTGATAGCGATCCCGGAAAAAGCCCTGTGCGACAAGATCTACAACGACCCTGGGACCGGGATCCGCAGTCAAGCGGAGATGAGGGAATACCTCTTCGCTAGCCTGCGGATGGATGCCGAGAGTTTGAAGAGACTGGACGCCGATGTCGTGGATGACGTGGCTGCACGCTACCGGTCGCGGAAGATCAGGCTCCTCGCCAGCCTCATCCGCAATGCAAAAAAGGAAGGCCATGAATAACGCGATTGCCCGGATGCTCGGTCGGTACGAGGCGCGGACCGCAGAGGACCATGTGAGAGCTCTCCGGGAGATCCTCCAGGAGCTTGCTCTCCTTGGGCTGTGGCGGGCCAAGTTCTTTGAGAAGGCAGCCTTCTACGGCGGCACGTCGCTCCGAATCCTGTACGGCATGGAGCGCTTTTCGGAGGATCTCGACTTTTCCCTGCTGAAGCCGACTCACGATTTTGCGATTTCCCGCTACATGGACGGCGTGGAACGCGAAATCGCTTCCTTCGGTTTTGACGTCCGGGTCGAGACCAGAGAAAAAGTCGTCGAAAGTACCGTTCAGTCCGCATTTCTCAAGGCAAACACCCTCAAGCAGCTCTTGGCGATAGAAATCGGCGAAGATATCATGAGGAAAATACCGCGAGGTCAGGTCGTAAAGATAAAGATCGAGGTCGATACCGACCCTCCGCCAGGATTCGACACAGAAAGCAAATTCCTTCTTCAGCCGATTCCGTTTTCCGTGAGGACCTTCACGCTTCCCGATCTCTTTGCCGGCAAAATGCACGCCGTCCTCTGCCGGCGCTGGAAAGGCAGGGTGAAGGGGCGGGACTGGTACGATCTCGTCTGGTTTGCGGCCAACCACCCGGAGCTGCACCTCGGTCACCTCGAGCAGAGGATGATTCAAAGCGGTCATCTGCGAGCAGAAGAAACGCAACTGAACAAGGAGAAATTCCTCGATCTCGCGGCAGGCGCGATTGAGAAGCTCGACGTGGATCAGGCGAGAAGGGAGGTCGAGCCGTTTGTGAGGAATCCGGAAGCCCTTGCGGTCTGGTCGAAAGAGTTTTTTCTGGACGTGGTCAAGAGGGTAGTGCCTGTGTAAAGCTTTTCTCCGTCCCGGCTTGCCGGGGGATCGGCGTCCCGCGCGGGAGTTTCAGAAGCGCTCTCTTCCCACACATCCGGCATTTCTAATTATTTGAAGTGGCGGTTCTAGTTCCCCTGGGAGTTGCTAAAAAAGAGTAAGTCCAGTAGCTGATCCCCAGTATTGCCCTTCTTAAACGAGGCAAAGGCGACTAACTTGCTCCTTCGTCGCGACGACGAGATCCGTATCGAATATGGAGGAAAAATGGCGCTGGAGCCGCTCTGCAGCTGTGCTCAAATCGACTTCGGCGGATAGATGACGGGCAAGGGATGTGGCGCGTCGGTCGGCGAAGCCGCAGGGGTTAATGAACGAGAAAGAGGCGAGATCGGTGTTGACGTTAAAGGCGAAGCCGTGCATCGTGACCCACTTGCTTACGCTGATTCCGATCGCCCCCAGCTCTTCTTTTCCAACCCAAACGCCCCGGTGGCCCGGATCTCTCGCGCTCCGGATGGAGAAATCGGCCGCCGTCCTGATCATCACTTCTTCGAGATCGGTCACAAACTTGCGAATGTCGCTGCCTCTGTTCCTCAAATCGATAATGGGATAACCAACGAGTTGACCGGGACCGTGGTACGTGACATCGCCCCCCCTTTCAATAGAGAAGAGCGATATGCCCAGTTCTGCGAGCCTTTCGGGGGAGACGAGGACGTTCGAACTCAAGCCTGCCTTGCCCATGGTTATCGTGGGCAAGTGCTCCAGAAGAAGGAGCACGTCGGGGATCTCGCAGGCAACCCGTGAACGATGGATTCGCCTCTGGAGATCGAGCGTTTCACCATACTCCGCCAGGCCCAGGCTGCAAACGAGACACGTTCTTCTGGCGCCTCGTTGCTGATGTCTTGAACCCTCACTCATATTCGACCAGCTCGATCATCACGCCCTCCGGGTCTCTCATATAGGTTGCCCAGACCCCCGGTCTGAGATTGAGGGGCGGGCAGTTGAAAGAGACGCCCGCCCCCGAAAGCCGTCGATAGATGTCGTGGATGTTCTTTACTGAAAGGGCAAAATGCGTCAGACCGAAGTCGCACATCCGCCTCACGCCCGAATCGGCGCCGACGGGACTGCGGTATGCGAAGAGCTCGAAACGGGTCCCGTAGCCCTTGAGCATCACGACGTGCGCATCCGCCTCTTCAAGGCCCACTACCCGGGAAAAGTCTTTACCGCCGTAATGCTCCCTTTCCCAGTCTACCTCGAAGCCGAGCAGGTCTCGGTAGAACCGGAGCGCTCCTTCCATGTCCCGCACGGAGAGTGCGACGTGGTGCCATTCCGCTTCCATTGTGCCTTCCCCCGCCGGGTGAGCGTCCAAGGCTTGCGGCGCGCTAAAGAGAGACTATTTTTTCATCCCGGCCATGTCTTCGAGCAAGGTGACGAGGGAGAAGAAGTCCTGCCCGCTCTTGCCGTTGGCCATCATGGCGCCCCAGAATTGACGGACGAGCGAGGTAAGGGGAATAGGTATGTTCTTCTCCCTTCCCGCGTCGATCATGATGTCGAAGTCCTTTGCCATCTGGGAAACCGTAAAGGCCGGCGCGAAGTTCCGGCTCTTCAACAGCGCCGCCTTGTAGCCGAGGAGCGGCGACGCGACGACGCTCGCGTTGATGATGTCGATCATCTGTTCCCACTCCATGCCCCCGGACTCGCCGAAGGTGAGGGCTTCCGCGGCCATGGCGGACGTAAGGCCCACCATCATGTTCATGACCAGCTTCAGATACCGCGCCTCGTCCCCCGGGCCGACGTGAAACGTCTTCTGACCCATGCAGCCGAAGATGTCAACGCACGCGTCATAGGCGTCTTTGGGACCGGAGGCAAAAATGGTGAGGGTCGCCGAGCCGGCCAGGATGGTGCTTCCGGAGACGGGCGCCCTCAGGTAGCCGATTTTCTTTGCTTTCGCCTGATCTTCGACCCGCATCGACGCCGCCGGCGAAACGGTGCTCATGTCTATGAAAATGGTTCCCGGTTTGGCGCTCTGAAAAACCCCGTCAGTACCGTAGGAGATGGCTTCGAGCGCCGCGTCGTCGGAAATCATCGAGACGATCACGCCGGCGTCCGATGCCGCGGCCTTGGGCGAGTCTGCCGCCGTTGCGCCCGCTTCCACAAGAGGTTTGCACTTCTCCTTCGCGCGGTTATAGACCGTGACCGCGTATCCCTTTTTCAACAGATTCTGGGCCATGGGCGTCCCCATCTTGCCCAGCCCGATCCACGCAATTCTTTGTTTGTCTGCCATAACGTCGTCTCCTTCTACTTCACTTCCACCCATGGAGGCGGGGAGGTGACTACGGCAAATCTGACAGTCTGCCCTCCGATGGGCTTTATCCCGTGGTCCGCATTGGGCGGGATCCAGAGGCAGTCTCCCGGGCGGCAGATGAACTTTTCGCCGTTCACCACTGCCTCTCCACTGCCGGAGAGGATGAAATAGCAATGCTCTCTCGCCCCGTGATTATCAAGCTGGGCCTCCCCGCCGGGATGAACTTCCGTGCAGAACAGGACAAACCCCTCCGCGCCCGTCTCCTTGCCGATAAGGGTAAAAGCATCCGTGTTCACGTGTTTGGGGGGGCACGCCGAAGGGAGTTCTTCCATTTTGTACAGTGTTGCTTCCTTGTACTTGGCCATTTTTCCTCCTCCTTATCGTTTCGATTTCGGTTCGACAAACTCCTTCCGCACCAACGCGCCTACGCACAACTAACGGAGATAACGCCTCCTTTGGGACTAGTACACTTCGCAGCCGGGGAGACCGCAGGAAATAAGGTGGTCGCTCGGATAGTTTGTGATGATCTCGCAACCGTCCTTCGTGACCACGAGTTCCTCTTCCACCCGCGCCGCGCCTGAACCGTCTTCGGCGCCGCACCACGTCTCGACGGCAAAGACCATGCCCTCCTTTATCGGGGCAGGATGATCAAAAGCAAACCTTCTCGACAGGATCGGCCGCTCCCAGAGGCCCAGACCGATGCCGTGGCCGTACTGGAGGAGATATGCTTCGTCCTCGTTGCGATACCCGAACTCCTTTGCCTCAGGCCATACCGCGCACACATCCGCCGTCGTGACCCCGGGCTTGATAATGTCGATGGCCGCGCTCAACCACGCGGAGACCTTTTCATACGCCTCGATCTGGTACTTGTTCGGCTTGCCGCAGATAAAGGTCCTGTAGTAGCACGTATGGTATCCGTTGAAGGAATGCATGATGTCGAGGAACACCATATCGCCGGGCTGGATGATCCGGTCGGAGAAGGTATGGCAGTGGGGTTTGCCCCTTGCCCCGGAGACGGAATTGACGCACTCCACCCTTTCCGAGCCAAGGGAATAGAGGCGGTGGTTAGCGATGGCTACGAGCTCGTTTTCCCTTACGCCGGGCCTGATCGCTCGGGCAATATCCTCGTACGTGGCGTCCACCATGCCCGCGGACTTCTTGAGAAGCTCAACCTCGTCCGGCGTCTTGATCTCCCTCGCGTCAAGCATGGCCTGCTGGCCGTCGACGACCTCGATCCCTTCTTTCTCCAGGGCCCTCAGCATGGCCAGCTCGATCATGTCGACGCCCAGGGCGCCTTTTCCACTCCGTAGTCGGTCAGGATGCGCTTGATCTGTTTGGCGAAGGCGTCCTGAAGGTTCATCGCGGGGGGCAGAGAGCCGCACATGTTCGCGATCGGAGGCTCCATGCGATCTTCCATCCAGGGGCTGGAAATCCTCTTTGCCGGCACTGCCGGATCGAAAAGGAACGGTTTTCCCTCCCTCGGGCAGAGGGCGTAGCGATTCATTTTGTCCCGGCACCATTCCCCGATGTGGGTCGACGTCACGTAGCGGATGTTGTCGAAATCGAAGGTGAGGACGGCGCCCAGCCCTTTTGCTTTGATGGCGGCCTGCGCCCTCTGCAGCCTCTGGCCGATGAGGCGCGGGATGTCGACCCCCGCCTCCCAGTCCAACGCCGTGGTCCCCCATCTTGCCGTTGCATGAGATCTGTTGTAGAACATGTCCTCCCCTCCGTCAGCTTTTTTGCAACTCGCGCTTTTCTCTAGCCCCTTGCCGGTCCGCCCTTAACTTTGCCGCCGCTTCTTCGGCACATGAATTGCCGCGTCGCTCCAGTCCCTCGCAGCCTCCATGATGTTCTCCGTCAAAGTCGGATGCGGCTTGATCACTTCTGCCAGGTCTTCGACCGCAGACTCCATGGTCATGGCGAGCACGGACTCGCCGATCAGGTTGGTTGCCTGCTCGCCAATGATATGTACGCCCAGGATTTCTCCTGTATCGGCATCCCCGACAATCTTGACGAGCCCATCCCCCTTGCCCATAGACTGGGCCGCAGCGCTGTAGCTCAGGGGAAATTTGCCCACCTTTACCCGCCGGCCGCCGGCCTTGGCCTCCGATTCAGAGAGCCCAACCGCGCCAATCTCCGTGAGCCCCCAAATGCAGCGAGGCACGCGTGAAGGCGCTATCTCCCTCTTCTCCCCGGCGATATTGGCCACCGCCGCCTCGGCTTCGGCGGAGGCCTTGTGAGCAAGCATCATCCCGCCGACCAGGTCGCCTATGGCATAGACGCCCGGCAGATTTGTTTCCAAACGTCCGTTTACCTTCACGAAAGGCCCATTCATCGCGAGGCCGAGCCGCTCCGGCTGGACGCCGTCGAGGACGGGCACTCTCCCCGTGGCGACGAGAAGCCTCTCCGCCTTGATAGTCTCTGCCTTCCCCGCCCCATCCTGAAAGGCGACTTCGACTCTCTTGCCCGCGACAGCGACGCCCGTGGCCCTGGCGCCCAAGAGAATCCTGGCGCCGCGCCGTTCCATCAAGGCCCTCATGAGTTGGCGGACCTCGGCGTCTTCGCCGGCGAGGATGTCAGGAAGGAGTTCTAGGATGGTCGCTTCGCACCCCAGATTCAGGTAGATCGAGGCCATTTCCACGCCGATGACGCCGCCTCCGATGACGACGATGCTGCGGGGAACCTCTTCGAAATCGAGGGCCTGGTCGGTCGTTTGTATGAGCTTCCCGTCCACCTGAATGAACGGCAGCGCAGCCGGCTTCGAGCCCATGGCCAGCACGACGTGCGTCGCGCGAGACTCCTTCACGCTGCCGTCGCGAAGAGTCGTCCTGACGGACCCCGGCGCAACCATTTCTCCCAGCCCCTGGACCACTTCGATTCCGTGGCTCTTCATGAGACTGCTCAAGCCCCCGATCAGGGTTTTGACCACCGCCTTTTTTCTGGAAACCATTTTCTGCGCGTCGAGGGAAATGGTTTCATTGCCCTTCAAAAGGCCGGAGTTCTTTGCTGTAAAGAACAGCTTTGCATCGTTGACGAAACACTTCGTCGGAGTGCAGCCCCGATTGAGGCATGTGCCCCCAAGTTCGTCTTTTTCTATGAGGACCGTCTTGAAGCCCCTTTGGGCGCCGCAGATGGCGGCGACGTACCCGCCGGGTCCTCCTCCGATTACCGCGAGATCGTACATGGCGCCTCCTGCCTGAGTCACAAGGCGAGAAAAATGAACGACGGTTTTTCCAGTTTCCATTTCAGATTCTGTAGAAAATCGGCCGCCACCGCGCCGTCTATTACCCGGTGATCTACGGACAGCCCCATCATTGCCACCCGTTTCGTCCGCACCTGACCATCGACGAGGATGAGTCGCTCCTCCGTCTTGCCGACGGTCAGGATGCCGCTCTGGGGCGGATTGAGGATGGCCGTGAAATGGGTCACGTCAAACTGGGCAAGACTTCGAGAACAGTGAACGTGCCTCGCTCCATCTCGGCCATTGTGAGTCTGCCTTTGCGCGCCCGCTCGACCAGGTCGGCCCTCTGCCTGGCGATCTCGACCAGTCCGATCCGGTCGGCCCGGGCGATGGCGGGAACGATCAGCCCCTCCTCTACGGCCGTGGCAAGCCCGATGTTGATCTCAGGCATGACGTGAATTTCCTCGCCTTTGATCCGGCTGTTGAGCATCGGAAAATCGACTATGTTGAGCGCCACGGCTTTGATGAGGAAATCGTTGATGGACGGCCGTGTGTTGAAATGCTTCTCGAAGTCGCCGACCACCTCTTCCCGGAACCGGATCAGGGGGTCCATGCAAACATCGGTGAAGAAGTAGATATGCGGCGCCGTAAATGCGCTTTCCGACATACGTCGGGCGATTACCTTGCGGACGGTGCTCATTGGGATTGTCGCCCCGAAGGGGTGCGTCGATGCCGCAGCCCTTTTGTCGAGATACGCCGAGACGTCGGCGCGCATGATGCGGCCCCGGATGCCCGTGCCTTCTATCTCCTCCAGGGACGCCCCCTCTTTTTCCGCAAACTGGCGGGCTAAAGTGGAAGCCCTGACAGGCGCTCTCTGAGATTGTGCGGAGGCGGCTTCTACGTCTTTTACGAGAATAACGCCGTCGGGTCCGGTCCCTTGCAGCGCTGCCAGGTCAAGACCTCGTTCCATTGCGAGGCGACGGGCTGCCGGCATCGCCGCGACCAGGCCCGGCGCGACCCGGGCTTTGAGCGCTTCCTTGGGCGGCTCCGGCGGCGCGGGCTCGGCAGCCGCCGTGCGAGGCACTGCTGCCGCGAGAGCAGCGTACTTCTCCGGCAGTTTCTCGCCCGGCGCCGTGATGACCGCTGCGAGGCTCAGGATGGGGGCCTCGATGCCGGGAGGGAGGATGATCCGCGCAAGGATGCCGGAAGCGGGACATTCGACTTCGGTGGTCGCCTTTTCTACCTCGACCACAAAGATGATCTCGCCCTTCTCGACGGGATCGCCTTCATTTTTCAGCCACTCGACGATCTTTCCCTTCTCGACGGTGATGCCGAGCATCGGCAGGACAACTTCGACGGCCATGCGATTTTCTCCTATGCATATTCCATCAGACGCCTGATCGCGGGCATGAGATCTTTCTCATCGGGAATGTAGGCCTTTTCGAGAGGCGGCGAGAACGGCACGGGCGTGTCCGGCGAGCAAACGCGCGCAATGGGGGCCTTGAGATGAAAAATCGCCTCCTCCGCCGCTATCGCCGCGATCTCCGCCGCGACGCCGCACGTCCGCGTCCCCTCGTCGGCCACAAGGAGCCTGCCGGTTTTCTGCACCGAGTCAAGAATGGTCTTCTTATCCAGGGGAACAATCGTCCTGGGGTCTATCACCTCCAGGTCGATGCCTTCCTTTGCCGCCTCGTCGGCTGCCCTCAACGAGCGACCGACCAGGGCGTGGGTGGCGACAACCGTGATGTCTTTGCCTGTCCGTCTTACATCGGCGACGCCGAAGGGGATGGTATACATCTCTTCAGGGACCGGCCCTTTCTCCACATAGAGCTTTTTATGCTCTACAAAGACGACGGGGTTTTCATTCTTGATCGCCTCGATGAGCAAGCCTTTGGCGTCGTGAGGGGTCGACGGCACGACGACGATCAGCCCCGGGATATGGGCGAAGACGGCGTGGAAGCTCTGGGAGTGCTGGGCGCCCGTGCCCCTTCCCGCCCCGATGTTGGTCCGGAGCACCATCGGGACTGTGCCCCGCCCCCCAAACATGTAGTGCATCTTCGCCATCTGGTTGATGATCATGTCCATGGCGCACGTGCTGAAGTCAATAAACATGATCTCCGCCACCGGCCTCAAGCCCGTGAGGGCAGCGCCCACGCTCGCGCCCACAAAGCCCGCTTCAGAGATGGGCGTATCGATAATCCTGGTCGGGCCGAACTCGCCGAGAAGACCCGCAGTGACCTGAAAGATGCCGCCGTACGGGCCGATGTCCTCACCGAGAACAATGACCCGCTCGTCCTCCTTCATGCACTGCCTCAATGCCTCATTCAATGCCTGGGCGTAGCTGAGCTCTCTCATCGTGCCTCACCTCGTGAGAAAAACATCTTCATACATCTCTTCGACGGCCGGAAACTCGCCCTCATTCGCAAAGGCCACGGCCTCGTCGATCTCCTGATTCATCCGGGCTTCGATGGAAGCGATCTTCTTTGCGGTCAAGATCTTCTCCTCAAGGAGTCTATCTCCGAGACGCTTTATGGGGTCTTTCTTCTTCCATTTCTCGATCTCCTCGGTAGTGCGGTAGCGTCTTCCCTGGTTCGGGTCTCCTTCGTGGTGACCCCTCCATCGATAGGTCTTGCATTCGACGAGCGACGGCCCCTCGCCTGCGCGCGCCCGCCCTACCGACTTCGAGACTGTGCTGTAGACCTCTGTCACGTCGTTGCCGTCGACGACCGTGCCGGGCATGTCGTAGGAGGCGGCCCGCACAGCGATGTCCTTGATCGCCTGGTGCTTCGCCTGAGACACCGAGATGCCGTACAGGTTGTTCTCGCAGATGAATACTACCGGAAGCCTGTGAACGGACGCGAAGTTGAGGCTCTCGTGAAAGGTCCCATTGTTGGACGAGCCGTCTCCGAAAAAGCAGACGCTCACCTGGTCTGTCTTGCGCAGCTTGACGGAAAGCCCTGCTCCGACGGCGATGGGAATGCCGCCGCCTGCAACGCCATTGGCGCCGAGGATGCCGATATTCATGTCCGCGATGTGCATCGACCCGCCTTTTCCTTTGCAGTATCCCGTCTTCTTGCCGAAAAGCTCGGCCATCATGGGCTTCAGATCCGCTCCTTTCGCGATGCAGTGCCCATGGCCCCGGTGGGTGCTGGTGATGTAGTCGTCGGAACGGAGGGCCGCACACGCGCCTGTTGCCACAGCCTCCTCGCCAATATAGAGATGGGCAAGGCCGGGCACGAGACCCCGGGCATACAGGTCGACGATCCGCTCCTCGAACAAACGGATTTTCACCATAGTGTTGTAGAAATCTAGAAGCTTATCTTTGCTCATTGGCATCGGAATCCTCCCGATGAATCTTGCTGTCCGTCAAAGCGCATTGACCCATGGATGCAAGTCCTTTTGTGTAATTGACCGAAGTCGTTTGTGCAAAGGGTATGCCTCAATTTCCTTCAAAGAAGGCCGCCGTCCATTTCACCCGACATACCTCCGAAAAGCCTGTGAGAGAGTGATTGCGCGGGGTTTTCGAAGCGCCGCAATGCCGTGTAGCACAATCGGACACGTGTCCCAATATGGGTCACATCGCAAACACGATGGCCCCGGTCGTCGCCTATTTTTTCCATTGACAATGGCAAGGCAATAGCCTAACGTATTTTATCGTGGTTCAAAATCGGTCGCTCTTCATGGGGGGGAGGCAGCGTCCGTGACTTCGCCGACGCCAAAACCGATCTGGCTGCGCAGACGATTGCCGCCGCTTGGCAACAGCGCGACAGTCCAGGCAGCTCTTCAGGGACACGGACTTCATACCGTTTGCGCCGAAGCGCACTGTCCCAACCAGATGGAATGTTTCGGCCGGGGCGACGCCACTTTTCTCCTCCTCGGTCCCAACTGCTCGCGTAATTGCACGTTCTGCGCTATCGAAAAATCGCACGTGCGCCCGGTCGATCCCGAAGAGCCCGAGCGCGTAGCCCAGGCGGTCGTTGACCTTCGCCTCGGTTTTTGCGTGCTCACCATGGTCACCCGCGACGACCTCCCGGACGGCGGCGCCGCTCACGTGGCCGAGACCATCCGCGCCATTCGAAGAACGGCGCCGGGCCTCGGCATAGAGGTCCTCATTTCCGACCTGGGCGGCGACCCCTCCGCCCTTGACACGGTGCTCCAATCGAGGCCGGAAGTGCTCAACCACAACGTGGAGACTGTGCCTCGTCTCTACCCGACGGTCAGACCCGGGGCCGACTACGCGCGGTCCCTCGATCTTCTTTCTCGCGCCTCACGCCATCGTCCGTCCTTGGCGACGAAGTCGGGGATCATGCTGGGCCTCGGCGAGTCGAGAGATGAGGTGATCAGGGCTCTGGAAGACATTCGCACCGCCGGCTGCAGGATTGTCACCGTGGGCCAGTATCTGGCGCCTTCGGAACGACACCATCCCGTCGTCCGCTACATCCCCCCTCCGGAATTCCTCGACTATCAGAATCTGGCGCTGGCCATGGGCTTCGGGGCCGCCGTCAGCTCTCCCTTTGTGCGAAGCTCTTACCAGGCCGGACAGACGTACAAGGAGGCGTGCAAGAATGCGACAGCGTAGCGTACCCGACCATTCGCGAAGGTCTCTTTTGGAGGCGGCGCCATGACGCTGAGTTCCCGACAGGGCGCGCTCGTTTCGGTCGCCGACTCCCGGTCGCCGGACCCCATTCTCGCGGCGTGGGAGAGGGTTGTCGTCCAAGGGGAAGAGGCGAACGGCGACGTGCGGCCCGAGGTGCTCTGTTCGTGGAAGAGATGCCGGGAAGCCGGCCTCGACCCCGTTGAAAAAGTCTCGCTCCCCGTCCTCGGAGAGAAAGAGCTGCACGGCCTGATCGAACAGAACAGGGACCTGATCGAATTCTGCGAACCCATGATGGAGATGATCGAGATCTCCGTGAGGGATACGGGATTCCTGGCGAGTCTTGCCGAGAGGAACGGATGTGTGCTCCTTGTCGGTGGAGACGAAGAGATTATGGAGATGGCCGGTCGGAATTCCTACCTGCCCGGATCCATCAGAGACACGGACAGGGCGGGGACAAACGCGATAGGCCTTTGTCTCATCGAGGGTAAACCGATACAACTCACCGGGGCCGAGCACTTCAATATTCACTTTCACTCATGGACGTGCTCGTCTGCGCCGATCAGGGGCCGGGACGGGAGACTGCTCGGAGTGCTCACCCTTTCCGGCAGGTCAGTGGGGAGACACAAACACACCCTTGCGTTGGTCACGGCGGCGGCGAGGACTATCGAAAGCCAGATTCGGGAACGAGAGCTGACCCAGGAGAAGCTGCGCCTCAGCTCCATGCTCAACCTTGTCTTCAACTCGATATCCGACGGCGTCATCGCCGTCGACACGGACCTCGTCGTGACCCACATGAATAAGAAGGCCGCCGAGATGCTGCGCGTCGAAGCACGGGCGGCGACGGGAAGGAACCTCAGGGACGAGTTCCAACCCGAAAAAGTGCTCCTGCGCGCCTTCAAGACGAGGGACTACTTTACGGGGGTAGAAGTCGGCTTCGCCACGCCCTTCGGTCATAAGAGCCTCATGTGCTCCGTTGACCCCATCCTTGACGCCGCAGGCCACGGCATAGGCGCGATTATCAGCCTTGCCGAGAAGCGGCAGGTCATCAGTATGGCAAAACGCATCGGGGGCAACTACGCCAAGTATTGTTTCTCGGACATCAAAGGCAAGGACCCCGAGCTGCTCAGACAGATGCAGCTCGCGAAAACCGCGGCAAGGACGAACTCCAGGGTGCTCATCATCGGCGAAAGCGGAACAGGGAAGGAGCTTGTCGCCCAGGCCATCCACAGCGAAAGCCGCAGGGCGGACGAGCCTTTCGTGGCAATCTCGTGCGCGACGATCCCCAGAGACCTGATTGAATCGGAGCTTTTCGGTTATCGGGGAGGGGCCTTCACCGGCGCGCGAAGGGAAGGACAGGTCGGAAAGTTCGAGCTTGCAAACAAAGGCACCCTCTTTCTCGACGAAGTCAACTCGCTCCCCCTCGATCTGCAGGCCAAGCTCCTCAGGGTGCTGCAGCAGAATGAGATCCTCCGCCTCGGGGACACGCGCCCCATCCCCATCGACGTCCGTCTCCTGGCCGCGAGCAACTGCGACCTTATGGATGAAGTAGAGCATGGCGGTTTCCGCACCGACCTTTACTACCGTCTCAACGTGGTGGAGATTGTCATTCCTCCCCTCAGGAATCGCATGGGGGACCTCCCGCTTCTCATCGACCACGTCATGACGAGACTCCGCCGGGAGATGGGGATTCTCGATCACGGCATCTCCGAAGAGGCCCTGGAAATACTGAGACGCCACTCCTGGCCCGGCAATGTCCGCGAGCTGGAAAACTGCCTGGAGAGAGCTTTTCTCCTCGCCGAAGGCCGGACCATCGAGAAGATCCACATTCCGGAAAGGGTCTTGAGGAGGTCAGCCGCGCCTTCAAACGGCGCCGATCCCCTTCAGGATACATTCCGCAGGGCGATAGAGTCCGCCCTATCAGAAAGCAAGGGAAACATTGCCAGGGCCGCGAAGACCCTTCAGATTGCCCGAAGCACCCTCTACAGAAAGATGAAGGAATTCGGCCTTTCCGATTGACGCCTGAGATTTCCGGCCGCCCGGCCCGCGCCGCCCTTCGCCCGATCACGCGACGGCGTGCAGGGTGCCGCTCATTCGCTGGAGGGGATGGCCATCTTTGTAGTAGTATTTACTTCTCTGCGACAGGGTGTCTGAGAGTCCATCATACACGGATTTTATGCGCGCTTATTCCATAGACCGGATTCTTCCGGAGTTGCAAGCGGCCGTCTTCAGCCGGCCGGCGGTCGTGCTTCAGGCGCCGCCGGGCTCAGGCAAGACAACCCGCGTCCCCCTGGCCCTCCTGAACGCGATGTCCTCGGCCCAGGGGCGAATCGTCATGCTCGAGCCGCGGCGGATCGCGGCGGTTGCCGCGGCCCGCTGGATGGCTCGCCTCCTCGGGGAACCAGTCGGTAAAACCGTCGGCTACGCCATCCGGTTCGACCGCCGGATTTCAAAAGACACCCGCCTTGAGGTGGTTACTGAAGGCATCCTCACCCGGCGCCTTATCGACGACCCTGCTCTGGATGGGGTTGCCATGATCATCTTCGACGAGTTCCACGAGCGGAGCTTGCAAGCGGACTTGGCCCTGGCCCTCAGCCTCGATATCCAGCAAAACCTCCGGGAGGATCTCAAACTTCTGGTCATGTCGGCGACGATTGAAACGGCGCCCATAGCCGCCCTCCTGGGCGGCGCTCCGGTGATTGCGGCGCACGGCGAGAGCTTTCCGGTGGCAGAGCATTCTCTGCCGGATGAGGCGTGGCCAAGGGACCGGGCTTTAGAAGATCGCATTGTCTCTGCGGTACGCCGCGCCTTAAGGGATACGACGGGAGACATCCTTGTTTTCCTGCCCGGAGCGGGAGAAATCCGGCGAGCCGCGGCAAGCCTCCGGGACGTCGTCGCCGGGTGGGAAAAGCCCGTCTCCCTCCATGCCCTTTACGGGGATTTGCCTTTTGCGGAGCAGGAACGGGCCATCATGCCGGGGACTGAGCGGAAGATCGTCCTGGCGACGAATATTGCCGAAACAAGCCTCACCATAGAAGGGGTTCGGGTCGTGATCGACAGCGGCCAGGTCCGGCGACTCCAGCACGACCCGGCAACAGGCATGAACCGCCTCGTGACGGCCACGACCTCCAAAGCCTCGGCCGTGCAGCGCCAGGGCCGGGCAGGCCGCCTCGGGCCGGGCGCGTGCTATCGCCTGTACGGCCGCCACGTGTACGACTCCATGATCCCTTTTAACCCGCCGGAGATCGCCACTTCCGATCTTTCCTCCCTGGCGCTGGACCTGGCAACCTGGGGAGTAACGGACCCCTCGGCTCTGGCCTGGCTCGATCGGCCCCCGCAAGGAGCCTGGGAAGGGGCCCGGCGTCTCCTCATGGATCTGGACGCCCTTAAACCTGACGGGACGGCCACCCCTCTGGGCCGGGCCATGGCCCGTTTTCCCCTTCACCCGCGACTGGGGCGAATGCTTCTGCGGGCGGCAGATTCGGGACACCTTCGTCTGGGGGCGGACCTTGCCGCTCTGCTTTCCGAACGGGACTTTGTCCTCCGGGAGTGCGGGGGGGACATTCCCCGCAGAGGTGCGTCCCCCTTCCAGGCTTGCCCGCAGAGCGGGGCGGATATCAGCGAACGCCTCTCGATGCTTCAGCGCTGGCGAAAGGAGAAGGAGGCCCCAACAGGTGCGGACCCTTGGGCTTTGCGATCCGTGGAACGAGCGGCTGAACAGCTCCGGGAGTTGGCGGCGCCCGCGGCAGGACGGGCGGTCGGCAAAGACAGAAGCGACGTTGTTTCCTCACTTCTCCTCCATGCCTATCCTGACAGGATCGCCCAGAGACGGGCGGAAGGGGGAGATCGGTATTTGCTCTCCCAGGGAAGAGGAGTGCGTCTCACTCAAGGGAGCATCCTCAAGGCAAATCCCTTTCTCGTAGCCGTCCATCTGGACAGCGGCGAAAAAGCGGAAGGAACGATCCATATAGCCGAGCCTGTCGCCGAGGAAACCGTCAGGAAGGAGATGGAGTCGCATATTAAGACTATACGGCAGGTGGAATGGGACCGGCAGGAAGGACGGATTCTCTCCTCCCTTACCGAAAAACTGGGGGCGCTGACCCTCTCGGCCATGCCTTTCTCGGCCCCTGATGAGGAGGTTGTCCCGATCCTCTGTCAGGCGGTCCGTTCCGGGGCCGCCGCCCTGACCTTCGGAGAAGACGTCAGACAATTGCAGGGCAGGGTTGCCCTCATGAGTCGAACGTTCCCTGCGGAAGGCTGGCCTGATCTTTCCGAAGAAGCCCTCCTGTCGTCCCCGGAGGCGTGGCTCGCCCCCTGGCTCGCTGGCATCCGCACAAAAGAGCAACTTGCCGGGCTCCCGCTCCTGTCGGTGCTGAGGACCACCCTTTCCCGGCAACAGGGCCGCCGCCTCGACAAAGACGCCCCGGCGGCAATGGTCATCCCCAGCGGCCGCACTATTGCGCTGAACTATGCCGCCGGAGATTTGCCGATCCTCGCAGTCAAACTCCAGGAGCTCTTCGGCCTCGCCGCAACCCCCACGGTGGCAGGCGGACGAGTGGCGGTCCTCGTTCATCTTCTGTCCCCCGCGGGACGTCCGGTTCAGATCACCCGGGACTTGAAGGGGTTCTGGGAAAACGGCTACCCTCAGGTGAAGAAGGAATTGCAGGGACGCTACCCTAAACATCCCTGGCCGGACGATCCCTGGAACGCCGCGCCCACCCACAAAACAACTCGCAAAAGCAAATAAGAGCGGCGCGGACGCGGGGACCTTCTATCATTCAATAGTGAACGCGACCGCGGGGCTACTGCCTGCTTCCTGGAAGGCGAGATTTTGGTGGACCGGCGCGATATTAAGTGTTTCACTTAGCAATGATTACGGTGAGTTACGAACTATATTTACTTTCTTAAGAACGTCCCGTTTGCCCCACATGTTGTCGGCCAGATCTGCGTCGACGCCGATCCTGTCCAATCTGATCAGTCTCGGCGCCTTCTTGCCGAGTAGTGTTCCGTAGGCAGCCCTCTCGATGTTCCCGTGGGTCAGTTTTATTCCGAGCAGGAATGTGTAGTCTTCGTGCTCATTCTGTTTGATCTCCTTGATCTTTATATCCCGCGACCAGGCAACAGTCGGGGCGTTAACGTAGTTGACCCCTTCGACGTGACAGGCGAGGATGTTTCTGATGATAGCCTGGGTCAGGATATTTGTCTCCACCTGAGAGGTATCCCCCATGTATTCGATTTGTACTTCCTCTATGGGGAACTCACTGATCGACGAGACGAAGGTTGCGAGCCTTCCCGAAAGCGCGATATAGGGAGAGAGCTGCCGCTGCACCTCGATCGATACTGGTGGAACATTGACGCTATTCTTGATCGCCCCGTGGACCGCATAGTCAACGAGAGACCCACCACGAGCCCTACAAGCCCGAAGAACTCCAGGCCGCCAAGGATGCCGAAGTGGATGATGGACGAAAGGGATCTTGCCTCTTCAGCCGACGAGGACGGGCCTCAACAAGGGTAATGGCTGCCGCGGCCACATTAGCGGTCTTGAGAAAATGAGACGGCAGTCGCCACCATATCAATTGTCAGCAACCCCGGTTCTGGCCGGACCAGGAGCGGTCGTGTCTGACGGACAAGCAGCCGTGCGGCGAGGCGCCGGAAAAGCGGCAGGCGCCTACAGCCAGTGTGAAACGAGCCGCGCGAAGGTTTCTTTGAGCCTTTCCGAAAGGGGCCTGCGGGACCACTGCTCTTTCGTAATCTCGTTCGATTCAGCGAGGTCCTTCTTGAAGAGTTGTTCCACCTTCTGTGCGAAGTCCCTGCCCACCACGATGACGTTGATCTCGTTGTCGCGAAGGAAGCTCCAGAGGTCCATGTTTGTGGAGCCCACCGTGGACCAGACGCCGTCAACGGCGGCCGTTTTCGCGTGGATCATCCTTTCGCGCCGCTCGTATACCCGTACCCCCGCCTCCAAGAGGTCCTCGTAGTGCGACCGGCCCGCGTAGAGGACGAGCCTGGAATCACTGATGCTCGGCAGAAGCATCTTCACGTCCGCTCCCCGCCGGGCGGCTTTCGTGAGGGCCTTCATCGTCTGGTGGTCGGGCACGAAATACGGAGTGGTCAAGTGGATCGAATAGTACGCATGCTCAAAGGCGGCTACATACATGACGAAGGTGAGCCGGTTGGGGCTTCCCGGCGTGCTCCCTATGACCTCGACAAGGGCGTCTCCTCTGGCCTCAAGGGGAGGGAAGTAGGTTCTTTCCGGAAGCCGGGGACCTTTCTGCTCCTGCCACGTCTCGAGAAAGAGCTTTTGTAACTGGGCCACCGCAGGCCCTTCGATCCGTATGTCCGTGTCGCGCCAGTCCGCGCCAGGTTTACCAGTGGCCGCGCGCAAGGAAGGGGCGCTCGATGAATAGACGTCACTGACGTTAACGCCCCCGGTGAAGCCTATCTTGCCGTCCACTATCGTGACCTTTCGGTGATCCCTCTGGGTGATGCGGAGCTTCCCTCTCGCTTTTGTCGGGTCGAGGGGGTTGAATTCGAGCACGTTTACGCCGCTTTCCCTCAAACGCCGGAAGAAAGCGTCCGGCGTGCTCGACGAACCGATGGCGTCGTAGATGAGGTTGACCTGTACCCCCTCCTTTTCCTTCCGGATGAAAGCATCGGCAAACTTCCGGCCGATCTCGTCGTCGCTGAACGTGAAGGTCTCAAAGTTGATGTGATCTTTCGCGGCTGCTATGGCTTCCAACATCGCCCCATAAGTCGCGGGGCCGTCGACGAGCAGGGAGACCCTGTTCCCCGCTGTCAGAGGATGGCCGCTCAGCGACTCCATGAGGGCGGCGATGCTTTTTATGAGTTCTTCCTCGCCCGGTCCCTTTTTGGCGATGACCGATCTTCCGGCATGGGGAGAAAGCTCGCCGTGGGGGCCGACGATTGAAGGCGTGCCGGTTGGCGTTTCTTGCGTGAGTTTCGAGACGTTGGGAAGAGGTGTAGCGCATCCCCACAGGAGGAGAAGACAGACCCCACATGTGCGCGCGAGTGATGGTATGAAATGGGGAAGCCGAAACACCTTCCCTCCCGTATGACGCTTCCGCACCGCCGCTGCTTTGAAGGCTGCCTTAAATAGTGTAGTCATAGAGAAACAGAGTTACAACGCAGGGCAGTTCATGTTGATCCCGAGCGACTTTGCCTTTCCTCCGCGGGCCACGGCTCAAGGGCGTGCATCGATGCCGGGCATCCGAACGGCCGGCGGCGGAATCGCCGGCCGCCCACGCGGGAAACGCTCCCTTCCGGCATCGATCATGGTTGAACTCGAAGCCGGAGCGCCCAAGCCGCCGGCCAGCTTTTTAAGCCTAGAACGCCGCCTCGTAGATGCCCCTGATATCGCTCTCCGTCACGTCCCGCGGGTTTGGGACGTAGAAGCGGGATTGCGCCATTGCCTCCCTGGCGAGGATTTCGATCTCCTCCTGTTTGATCCCGTAGTCGGAGAGCCTGGAGGGGGTGTTGACCGTTGCGAGGAGCCGTTTGACGGCGGTTGCCGCTTTCTCTGCCGCCTCGTAGAGCGAAAGGCCTTCCACTATCTCTCCCATCAGCTCCGCGACTTCGCGGTACGCGGCGAGGTTCCCCGTCAGGTTGAAGCGCACCACGTGGGGCAGCATGATGGCGTTGGAGCGGCCGTGCGCCATATGGAATCTCGTGCCCAGGGGATACGCGAGGCCATGGGTCGCGCCGAGACCACCGCTCGTAAAGGCCATTCCGGCAAGGTTCGAGGCGAGAAGCATATTGTACCGTGCCCGCATGTCGCCGGGCTTTCCGTAGGCGATCGGCAGGTTCACGGCAATGAGACGGATCGCCTCCCGGGCCATCACTTCCGTATAGGGCGACCGGTTCACCGATACGTAGGACTCTATGGCGTGCGCCAGGGCGTCGAAGCCCGTATCGGCGGTGACCGCCGGCGGCATGGATACGGTGAGGGCCGGGTCCAGGATTGCCAGGTCTGGAAGAAGGAGACTGCTGTAGAGCGATTTCTTCGAGTTTTCCTTCTCGTCGGTCACGACCAGCACCCAGGTTGCCTCGCTGCCTGTGCCGGCCGTGGTCGGAATAAGCACCTTTGGCATACCCCGTTTTTTGAAAAGGTTGACGCCGGCATAATCGAGGGCCGTCCCCTCGTTCGTTGCGAGGAGGGCAACCCCCTTGGCGACGTCGAGAGAGCTTCCTCCGCCCAGACCCACGATCAGGTCGTACTGCCCGGCGCGCGCGACCGCAGACGCCTCGTCGACCACCCTGGCGGGGGGCTCCGGCGCTACCCCGTCATACAAGCCCACTTCGACGCTGCCTGTCTCCAAAGAGGCTTTTACCGTCGAAATAAGGCCTGCCTTGACCACGCCGGGATCGGTGACGATGAGCGCCTTCTTGGCGCCCAACGCCTGCGCTTCCTGGCCCAGTTGGCCCACAGAGCCTTTGCCGAGAAGGTGTTTCGTCGGGGCAAGAGAAGTGTAGGTGCGTTCGAGATCATAGGTATGCATCGAAATGCCTCCTCAGCAATTAATGGGGTTCAGCACCCCCTCCATCAGCAAAGCTGACGGAGCCTCCCCGCTCAGCGCTTCGCATTCGCTTGCTTTATGAATACACTGGGGTTCAGCACCCCCTCAAAGAAAAGCTGACGGAGCCTCCCCGCTCAGCGCTTCGCATTCGCTTGCTTTATGAATACACTGGGGTTCAGCACCCCCTCAAAGAAAAGCTGTGCTGGATTTGCCGCCGTGCTGCAATGCGTTCGCGAGGCCCCCCGCGCAAAGGGAGGCCTCGCAGATGGCCGTCGCCGCTATTTGAGCGGCTCAGTCTTCGCCTGGACGGGAATCTCCGGGTGTCCTCCGTCAAACGTGACCAGGATCTCCCAGGGCCACCTTTTCCCCTTTTCCCATTGACCGCCTACGAGCGGCGTCCTGGCGAAATTCTGCGCGTTGAATTTCACGGGACCCACTATGGTCTTCAGGTTCGTTTCTGCAATCGCCTGTCTCACCTTTTCTTTGTCAAGCGTGCCCGCTCGTTTCAGCGCATCGGCGACAATCTCGTAGGCAGCGTACTTGAAGCCGATCGAGGGGGTCCACTGCTTGCCCGTTTTGGCGGTCCACTCGTCGCACAACTGCTTCGCCGTCTTGCCGGAGAGAGAAGACTTGAAGGGGTGGTTGGGGCTCCACCAGATCTCCGAGGTAAGACCCTTCGGCAGGTCGCCCCCGAGAGCCTCGACGGCAGACGGGAAGAGAATGGCCTTTCCGATAGTCGCCGCCTTGGGGATGAACCCTTGCTGGTGGAGCTGTCTCCAACAGGTGGCCCAATCAGGAGGGATCATGACGCCGGTGATAATCTGTACGTTCTCTTTTTTCCAGGTATTGATGAAGGCGCTGTAATCCTGCATGCCGTAAGGGAACCTGCCCACATCGACTACCTTGAACCCCATCTCCTTCAGCCTTGGCGTAAACATCTCCGACCAGACTTTGCCGTCAGGGTCATTCGGCCATAGCGCGCCGACGACCTTGTTCGTCTGCAACTGGTTCCAGAGACCCGTGAAAACGTCGATGACGTCGTTCACCGACCAGAAAGCGTGGAAACTCCAATGATAGGGACCGCCCGTGAGCCATGCTTCAATGGGGGCGTCCAAAGAGACGCACGGCATCTGGTAGCGCTCGCACATGCTGGTGACCGGGTTGACCGTGTCCGGCGTGTGGAGGGCGATCATGATATCGACCTTGTCACTCAGAATGAGCTTCGAGGCCACATCGGCGGCTTTGGCAGGGTCGCTCGCCGTGTCCGCCATCTTCAGCTTCATGGGAATCTTCTTCCCTGCCTCCTTGATGAAAATTCCCCCGGCTTTGTTGATCTCATCGATGGCCAGTTCGTCCACCCACGGCGACGCTTCCCCGAAGGAAGCGATGGGACCCGTGGATGGATTGGGATGGCCGACAAGGATGTACTCCGGCCCAGCTCCGTACGCCGGACCGATCAGCGATGGAATTGCGCCGCACATTGCGATGATCAACGCGGCGCCAATCACCGCGGCGCCAGCCATGAACCCTCTTCGACTGTTCGATTTCTTCCCCCCCATGATGTCCCTCCTCGTTCTTGGCGTGACGGTCTCCCACGAAAACTCGCCGTCACAGGAACTTCCAAAAAAACGTCCTTTGCCGCGTCAGAACACGTTCGCCCCCGCTAGAGGCGCACGTGATAGATCTCGTAAGCCTTCCGGGCAAGCTCCTCCCGAAACCGGGGATCGGCCACGTTTATCAGGGCTTTCATCCGGTCGCGGACGGTCTTGCCTTTCAAGGCGGCTATGCCGACATCGGTGACCACAAAGTCCACGTCGTTGCGGGAGGTCGTCACCGCGGCGCCGGTCTTGAGGGTCGGCACGATGCGCGAGGTCTCGCCTTTCACCGAGCTCGGCAGGGCAATGATCGCCTTGCCTCCCTTCGATATCCGCGCGCCCCTGACGAAGTCGGTCTGGCCCCCTACCCCGCTGAATTGTCTCGGGCCGAGGGAGTCGGCGCACACCTGGCCGAGCAGGTCCACTTCCAAGGCCGAGTTGACGGCCACCATGTTGTCGTTCTGAGCGATGACGCAGGGATTGTTCGTGTAGTCGACGGGCCTCATCTCGATGACCGGGTTGTCGTCAATCCAGTCGTAGAACTTCCGGGACCCCATGAGGAAATTGACGACGATCTTGCCCTTGTGCAGGGTCTTCATCCGGCCCGTGACGACGCCCTTTTCCACGAGATGCTGCACGCCGTCGGAGATCATCTCCGAATGGATCCCCAGGTTCTTGAACGTGGTCAGGTTCTTGAGGACGGCATCAGGGATGCCGCCGATCCCGAGCTGAAGACAGCATCCGTCCCTCACCAACTCCGCGGCGCGGCGGCCTATGTTGTCTTCGACGTCGGTTGTTTCCGCAGCCTTCAACTCGTAGATCGGCAGATCCACCTCTACGAAAAAGTCGATTTCCGACTCATGAACGAAGGACTCTCCATGTGTTCGGGGCATCTGAGGGTTTACCTCGGCGATCACGATCTTGGCGCGTTCGACCGCATGTTTCGTATAGTCGACGGAGACGCCCAGGCTGCAAAACCCGTTGGCGTCGGGAGGAGAAACGGTAACCATGGCAACGTCGGGAGGGAGGGTCGAGTCGAAGAGCGAAGGAATTTCATTGAAGAAGTAAGGGAGATAGTCGGCCCTCTCCTCCCAGATCGCGCCTCTCGTCGGTCCTCCCGCGAATAGGGCCAAATGTCTGAAACTGCCCTCGTATTCGGGGCGGCAGTAAGGGGCTTCGCCCATGGGCACCATGTGGATGATCCCCACGCCGGAAAGCTCCCCGGCCCTTTTCATGAGGGCGCCCGGCAGCAGTCGGGGCTCGCCGCAGGCGTGGGAGAAGACGATCCTGTCTCCCGATTTCACCTTCGCCACTGCCTGTTCCGGACTGCAAAGCCGGTCTGGATGCCGGATCATTCTTCCGCCCCTTACGGCTCTTCCACACCCGCGATCTCGCGGGCCAACCGCTCTTTCTGATCCAGGTTTGCGAGCCTTCCGATCATGATCTTCTGCGCCTGGGGCGACCCGGCCCCATGCATCGACTCCGTGAGATAGCCGACGGCGCCCATGCCCATGGTGAGATTCTCGATCAGCCTCTGCATCCGGCAGCGGTCTTCCGTCGCATACTCGGCGGCGCCCCGGAAATACTTGTCGAGATAGGGGCCGACCTCAGGATTATGGAAGTCCTTCTCCGAAGGAAGCGTCACGAGCGCCCCGCCCGCGACATCCTGGGCCAGCCGCGCCATTTCGTAGGGGAATTGGGTCACGTTCAATTTGGTGATGTTGGCAAGCATCAAATCGATGAGATAGGTGCCGGAAGCGGTCGGCTTCCCTTCGGCGGAGCATGCGATTCCGCAAGCATAAATAGTCTCGTTGAGGTGGACCATCTCGGTGATCTTCTCTTTTATATGAGACGCTTTCTCGATGCCCTGGATCCGCGCGATGGCCTGAGTGGCGCCCACCAGCACGTCTCCGACGCCCGACTTGCACCCTCCGTAACTCTGCCGGTGGTACCCGGCAAAGCGTTCCACGAGAATGCCGGAGTATCGATGCTCCCCGCACATGAAGACAAGCTCCCAGGGAACAAAGACGTTATCGAAGATGATCAGGGCTTCCTGGCCGCCGAAGGTCGCATTCCCCACGTCGATGCTGCCCTCTTCGAGTCTGCGCGTGTCGCACGATTGCCTGCCATAGACGTAGATGATGCCCCGCGCGTCGGCCGGCGTCGCGAAGCAGACCGCGTAGTCTTTATCCTCTTCTCTCATCGTCTGTGTCGGCATCACAAGCACTTCGTGGGAGTTGACCGCGCCGGTCTGGTGGGCCTTGGCCCCACGCACGACAATGCCGTCCGCCCGCTTTTCTACGACGTGGACGAAGAGGTCCGGGTCGACCTGTTCCGACGGCGCGAGACGCCGGTTGCCCTTGGGGTCCGTCATCGCTCCGTCGACCATGAGATCGTCCTCCTGGACGCGCCGCAGGTAGGCGCGGAACCTCTGGTTGTATTCCGTGCCGAGATCCCGGTCCATCTCAAAGGTTACCGAATCGACGGCGTTGAATCCGTCAAAACCGACGCATCTCTGAAAGCAGCAACCCGTCCTTTGCCCGAGAAGCCTCAGCATTTTTACCTTCTTGACAAGGTCGTCGGCGTTCTGGTGGAGATGGGTGAAACGGTTTATCCTCGCGCCGGTGAGACTCGAAGTTGCGCACATCAAACCTTCGCAGCCAGGCTCACAGCAAAGGTCGTAGGTTGCCGCACAGGCGTTGATCGAAGGCCTTATGATAGGGTGGTCGATGTAATCCACAATCTCAGAGCCGGCCAGAAAGACCCGTTTCTTGCTCTTTCGAAGGCTCTCTATGAACTCCTCTTTTGTCTTGAGAGACATGGAATCCCCCTTGTGCCGATTTCGGGACTGTGTCGATGGAGATAGGAAGAGCAAGTTGTGTGCCAGTCCCGCCGGGGTGGCAACCGTCTCGCCCTCCCCTTCCCGGTTTTGAGCGAAAATGATGAATAGGGCCATTTCGTTCCCGGACGGCGTGCTCTTATCCGCAGCCGGGCCGCCAGAAGACGAGCGAGCAGCGGGCCGCCCTTCGGTGAAGCATAATCGGACAGGTGTCCCATTGTGCTACACGGAACCGCTCCACGCCCGCTCCTTCAAATCGGGGCTTCCCACGAGTCTCCCATCTGTTTTCGTCTCGTTTCAGGCAGGCGCCCACGCCGGCCCCGCGCTGGCATATGCCTTGCAGCCCCGGTCTCTGTTCTGTAGCACGCGATGGACGGTTGCTTCGGGCGGAAAGAAGCGTGAGAGGTCTCATTGGAAGGTTCCCCAGCAGACGTTCTGGTAGTCGACAAACTCACGAAGTTCTTCGGCAGCCTGGCCGCGGTTTGGGATCTCTCGTTCACCGTGCGCGAGGGGGAGATCCTCGGCATGATGGGTCCGAACGGCGCCGGGAAAACGACTATCTTCAACCTCATCACCGGCGTTCTTCCGCCGAGCCGAGGACGCGTGACTTACCACGGCAAGGACGTGACCGACCTTTCCGCAGCCCACCGTTGTCGTCTGGGGATCGGCCGGACCTACCAGATTCCCCGCCCCTTCGAGGACATGACGGTCTTGGAGAACCTGCTGGTCGGAGCGGAATACGGAGGGCGGTTGAAGGGAAAAGAGGCGCGCTCCCTATCCATGGAAATCCTGGACTTCACGGGACTCATCTCAAAGAAAGACTTGTTCGCCGGCAAATTGCCCCTCCTCGATCGAAAAAGACTTGAGCTTGCAAGGGCCTTGGCCACGAAGCCCACGCTCCTCCTTATCGACGAGGTCGCTGCCGGCCTGACGGAAAGCGAAGTCGAAAAACTCCTCGACATCGTCAAGTCGATCCAGACAAAGGGAGTCACAATCATCTGGGTCGAACATATCCTGATGATGATGAACAAGGGCGTGGACCGTCTCCTTGTCATAAACAACGGCCAATGGCTCATGTGCGGCGAGCCTGGCGTTTGCATGGAGTCGCCGGAGGTGCAGCAAGTCTATCTCGGAACGGAGGAAGACTAGTGACGGATGCGCTCCTGCGCATAGAGCACATGGACGTGCACTACGGCGATTTCCACGCGCTTTGGGATATCTCTCTGGAGGTCTCGGAGGCAATGGTCGTCTCCATCATCGGGGCGAACGGCGCGGGCAAATCGACTCTCCTCAACGCCATTGCAGGCGTGAGAAAACCCTCGCAGGGAAGGATAGAATTCAAGGGCAAAGCGGTCAACGGGATGCCCCCCTATCAGGCGGTGATCGAGGGCATCTCAATGGTGCCCGAAGGCCGGAGGGTCTTTCCAAGGCTCACCGTCCTTGAAAACCTCGAAATAGGCTCATATACGTCCAAAGCCCGGAAGCGCAAAAAAGAAGCCCTGAAAAGAATCTACGACCTGTTTCCCGTGCTGGAACAAAGGAAGCGCCAGCTTTCGAACACGCTGAGCGGGGGGGAGCAGCAGATGCTCGCCATCGGCAGGGCGCTCATGTCATGGCCCCGCCTCATCCTCTTCGACGAAATCTCCCTGGGGCTTGCCCCCGTGGTCATCAAGCACATCTACCAGAGGGTGAAACAGATCAATGCGGAGGGAATCACGGTCCTCCTTGTGGAACAGGACATTCAGAGGAGTCTCAAGGCCGCCCATAGGGTTTACGTGATGCAATCGGGGAGGATGCGCCTCGAGGGGCGGCCGGAGGATCTCACGCAGGATGAGATCCGAAAAGCTTATTTCGGCGTGTGACCTATGCTGAGCGTGTTGAGCGATCTCAAAGGACCGATCATGAACGGCCTTCTCCTCGGGGGCCTCTACGGCATCGTCGGCATCGGGATGTCGATGATGTTCGGCATCGTGCGCGTTGTCAACCTGGCCCACGGCGACCTCATTATTCTGGCGGCCTACCTTAGCTTCGTAACCTTGTCTTTCTTTCATGTAAGCCCGCTTTTGACATTGGTTGTCGTCGTGCCCGTCATGTGCGTCATCGGCTTCGCCATCCAGTACTATCTTCTCAATAGGGTCGTCGGGAAGGATATGAACCCGCCCCTTCTGGTGGCCTTCGGTCTCTCGATCATCCTCCAGAATCTCCTGCTCCTGTTCTTCACGCCCGATGCCCGCACCCTTATGACCAGCCTTTCGATAGCTACCATCCCCGTCGGCAGCTTCCTCAACATTCCCGTGGTCTATCTCGTCGATTTTGTGGGGTCGCTCGTTACAATCCTCGTCTTAAGCCGCTTCTTCGTCACCACATATCTCGGCAAGGCTATCCGGGCGGCCTCCGATGACGAAGGCGCGGCGCAGCTCATGGGAATCAACACGAAAATTATTTACGCCTGGGCCCTGGCCATCGCTGCGGGAACCGCGGCGGTCGCAGGGGTCATGGTCGGCATGACCTTCACGTTCTACCCTCACACAGGCCCTGAATACCTCATCGTTGCCTTCGGCGTGGTCATCATCGGCGGACTCGGAAGCGTCTTCGGCACATTTATGGGCGGTTTGATCCTCGGACTCGCTCAGATCGTGGGCGCCCACTTTCTCGGCCCCGGGTTCCAACTCCTTTCAGGGTACATCATCCTGCTCATTATTTTGACCTTCAAACCGACCGGGCTTTTCGTGAAGGGGTAGGGGAATGGCTTCTCTGGTCTCGAAGAGGTTTCTCGGCATTGCGATTGTCGTTCTGGGGCTTGTCACCATGCCCGCATGGGCGTCGCGATATTGGCTGCTCCTCGGCCTTCTGTTTTCCCTTCACCTCGCCATGTCTGAGATGTGGAACCTTCTTGCGGGGTATTCCGGTCTCATCTCTTTGGGACAGCAGGCTTTTGTGGGGTTGGGAGGCTATTGTCTCGCCGTCTTTTCCTTGTACTACGGCGTGCCCATCTGGCTGGCCATCTGCATCGGAGCGGTCGTTTCCGTCCTCTTCGCCCTCCTCATTTCGGCGCCCATCTTCAGGATGCGAGGAGTCTATTTTGCCATCGGCACATGGACGGTCGCCGAGACTCTCAGGATTTTGTTCAGCAACTGGAAGTACGTCGGGTACGGCATGGGTCTTTTCGTGAAACCCGCATACAAGCTGACGTTCACCACCATCTTCTATTCGGGGCTCTTCATGGGGATCGGCGCGGTAGCCCTCGTCTACCTCATATTGCGCTCGAAGCTCGGGCTAGGCTTGATGGCCATGAGGGACGACGAGACCGCTTCGGAGACGCTGGGAGTCGACATATTCCGCACGAAACTGACCTGTTTTATCCTTGCCGCGGGGGTAACGGGCCTCGTGTCGGGCGTGCTTTATCTCCACAACATATTCATCCAGCCCTTCAACGCCTTTGGGCTCGATTGGACGGTGCGGCTCGTCTTTATCACCATCATAGGCGGCATCGGGACGATCGAGGGGCCCGTGATCGGGTCGCTCATCTACGTTGTTCTCCAACAGTGGCTCTCCGATTATCCGAGCGCCAGCCTTTTGATTTTGGGCTCGATCGCCATCGTCGTGATCCTGGTCGCGCCAAAGGGCATCATGGGGGCGATCAAGGAGCGGTTCGGCTTCGAAATCCTTTCCCCCAGAAGAAAATAGAGTGTCCACCTTCCTGATTTATCCTTGCTCGCGCGCGAGATACTGAAGCCATTTCTTTTCCACACGGCTGAATGCGTCGAGCAACAAAGCGATGCCCCGGAAGAATCCCGTGGACCCGTGTTCTATCACGGCCTTGCAGAAGCTGTCGACCCACACCCCGAGGTGTTTGCTGAGAAACTCCCCCTCAAGGGCGATGACGCGGCGGACGTCGCCGCCGTTGCGCCACAACGCCTCTTCTCTGAAGCAGAGTTGTCTCATGAAATCGAGCTCGACGGTCAGATAGTCGGCAGGCTCAGGGATTGCCTCGTCGGGAATGAGCCCGGCTTTCCGATAGAACCGCCGGACTTCGAGCACCGAATCCCCGCCCCTCTTTCTCTTGTAGAGCCCCTCGTAGGGAGGCTTCAGATCGGCATGGCCTGTTCCGTTGCGGATCCTCGTTCGATCCACCGACAGCTCTTCGAGGACATCCTCGACAACCCTCTCGCGAATCGTCGCTCCGTAGGCGGAGATCGCGTTAAGACCGGCGCGAAAGCCTTTCTCTTTCAACCCCCCGAAACCGGACAAGACACCCGCGAAGTCCCCCTTTTCGATGCGCTCGACAAGAACCCGGTCGGGAAGGCGTTCCCACAGGGAGACAAAAAACTCATACATGGCTGCCCGCCCCGCTGCAATGGCAGCTTCTCTCGCGGCCGCGCCTTCTTTCAGAAGCGGTTTCACCGTTTCCCGCCCTTTCGATAGATTTTCACCGCAGGAGCGATATCCTGGCCGCCGCTTACCGCATCGAGCGTCTTCGGGTCGATCGAGAGGAGGGCGTTGAAGTTCGGGCCGATCCGGTTGAGCGGGTTTGACTGACAGGCGCCGGGCCCGTAGCTTCCCCCTATCCCGACGGTATCGGGATGAAAAGCTCCGAGGTCCTCAAGGCGCCCTCGATCCTGCCGTAGCGCGATTCCACGACTACCGTGTCTCCATCGGCCAGCCGCTTCTTTGCCGCGGTTTCCGGATTGACGAGGATTACCAACTCCCATGGGTCTTTTGCATAGATCTCTGCGAGCCATGGGTTTCCCGCAAGGTTGCTCGCATCGTTCGCGACGTAGGGAGTCTTCCAATTGATGGCCCAGAGATCGAAGCCTTCGTCGGGCCCCCGGAATTCAGAAGTTTCCACCCAATGCGGGATGGGACGGTAGAGATCGAAGACATACTCCATGTCGTCGATCATGGGGAAGGATATCCGGTGTTTCTCCAGATTGGCCCGCAAAGCGTCCCCCACTTCCTTGAGTCCCAGGAGATAGAGAGGATGGCGCGTCTGGTTGCCGGGGTGATAGTAGTAGAGGTAGAACTCTTTCTTCGACTTCCAATAGTCGATATGCCCTTCTTCCTCAGGTCTTCGAGGCCTTTTCCCCCGCCGTAAGGCCAACCCCTGACCTGGCGGTCGAAGATCTCTTCGAGCGAATACCGGCGATGGAGATCGAGCTTCCACTCGCCGTTCATGTTGAGGCCGTCCTCTTTATCCACCCAGTCCAGGTCCTGGTTCAGGCGGTCGTAGAGACCGCCTTCTCCGTAGAGAATGCCGAGGCGCTCTGCCAGATCCATGAAGATGTCGTCTGCGTTCTTCGTGTTGAAGAGGGTCGGCACGGGCTCTCTTAACTGGACCATCTTCAGTCCGCTCACCTCGTTGTCGATCGATTGGTGCTGGAGATAGAAAGGCGCGACCCGCAGCCTCTCGAGGGCGCTGTGTTCGGGGAGGAGCACGTCTGAAAGGATCGCCGGCTCGTCCATATGAAAAGCCACCGAAACCACGAAAGAAAGCCTTCTGATGCCCTCCACGTATTGCTCCGGCTGAGCGTTCTGGCGTATCGGATTCCCTCCGACGGTGAGCCACGCGTCCAGCCTGTAAGGGAGATAACATTTTTCAGGGTGAAGGATCGAGTTGAGCACGAGATGGGGCGCTGTGTGCAGGTGGGGGTAGAACTCCTCCAATGTCGCATGAACGGGGGGGAAGGTGAAAGGTTTTGGCACGGCCTCGTACCCCGGCTTCACTGTCCCGTCTTCGCTGGGTCCCATGACGGGCCCTCTGACGCCGCAGCTCAGACACCCTCCGGGCACCTCGATATTTCCCACGAGCACATTGATGATCTTTCCCACGAGGTCGGCATACGTTCCGCCCCTGTGGTTGGCGACGTTGCGCTCCACGTTGAGGGAGACGGGCCGGAAGGGAAACGTGAAGCCGTCGATCTCGATGGTGCTCCCAATGCGAGCGTGCTCGACGAACTCCCGCGCGATCTTTCGGATCGTCCTGGGAGGCACTGTCGTGATGGTCCGTGCCCATTCGGGCGTATACTTTGCAAACTCGGCTTTTATCAGGTCAAAAGCCGTCGTGCAGGGAAGTCCCTCAACGACGTAGGAACCCTCCAGGGCTATCTCCCCGAATTCTTCGTTGTAGGGCTTCGCCCTGCCGTCTCTGGAATCCCACATCATCGGCTTGCCGGTCCGGGAGTCTCTCACATACCCGCCTCTTTCATCGATCAGGTAGGGCGCGTTGGAGCGGTTCTTCAGGAACCAGACATCGAGGACCTTGATTTCGTGAAACATGACGTGGGCCATGGCGAGGAGGAAGGCCAGGTCCGTTCCCGGCCGTATAGGCACCCATTCTCCCTTCGATGCTTCATGGGAGCTTCTGGGATCGACCACGACAAGCTTCATGCCCCTCGCGATCGCCCTCGCGAGCCTCCGCATGCCGGGAACGGCCCCAAAATTCGGACCGAGGGAGCGGCCCAGCGTGATGTGATAATCGCAATACTCGAGATCGACGATTGCCACGGGGTAGCCGGCATGAACCAGGCCGGACGGGTAGTGAACAGTTCAAAGGGCGCCGTGGGAGCCCGTCTCGTTCGGGGTGCCGAAGGCCAGCCCGAACGACTTCCTCAAGATCGTATCTCTCTGCCCCCAGCCTTCGAGGATAACGAGCCCCCTCGGGTCTTTCTCCCTGACCTTGCGCAAGCCTTCGGCCGCGTAGTCGAGAGCCTCATCCCACGTGACCTCTTTCCATCGGGGGTCCACATCAAGGCCTTTCTCCGGGTTGGTCCGGATCAAGGGGGTTTTGACCCGGTACGGGTTGTAGAGGGCCATGATCTCGGCGTTCCCCTTCGCGCAGAGGGTCCCCCAATTAGGAGGCGCTTCCGGATTGCCCTCGACTCTCACGACAATGCCGTCCTCCAGGTGGACGAGCGTCGCGCAGTCTCCCTGCATGCAGGCCCGGCACAGACCGAAGAGAGTCTTCTTCTCCCCCGAGGACGCCGGATCGACTTCCTTCCACGTGTAAGGAGAAAAGCTGGACCACCCTTCGGGCAATTTCATCTCCCGCAAAACTTCCTCGTATGGCGATTCCTTCCTACCCATGTTCATACTCCATCTTTTTCATCTTGGGGAGATTCGGACTCCCGACCTGATTACGCTGAACCTGAGGAGCAGTCCGCCGGCCAGTATCAACAGACCCGCCAGACCGTCGAGCTGCCTGACGGTCCCTGCATCGGAGACTGCCAAACCCACAAAAAGCAGGGCAAGGGGCAGGAAAAGACCCGATCCCACCACTCCGCCCAGGAACAAAGGCTTCGCGAGAAGACGGACTGACGCGGCGCCGACGGCGCCTGCCTGACGTACAATCTCCATATAGGTCCCAAGAGCAACGATCAATAGTACGATGAGTCCTCCGTCGATCGCTCCGAGCAGATGGAAGAAGTCGAGACCCGGGGCCGGGCAGAGGGGAAGCGACGCGAGGACGAGGAGCGCAACGCCTGTATCGAGGCCGGAGAGAAAAAAGAGCGGCGGCAGGGCCGACGTATTCCAGAGGGGAATGCCCTTGATCACCCCGAGAAGAAGACCGGGATATACGGTGACGGCCAGTGAGAGTATGGCCGCGACAACGCCGAGAGCGAATCCGAAGCCCGACGCCTGGTTCCAGGGAAGCCATGCGAAAAGCGCGAATGAAGGCAGTGCAAAGGCCAACCCGGTTAGGATGAATGCGGTGAGGATCCAGGCGCCTCTGATCATCCACGAGGTGAGCAAAGTCGTCGAAGTCGCGAAGAGCCGGTAGGCCCTTATCGGGGCGCCGAGATCGAAGACAAGCATGACGCTCCCACAGAGGACCAGGAGAGGACCTATAAGGGCGCCCACCCGCGCCACGGACTCGTATTTCCCGAGAAGGACAAGAAGAAAGCTGAAAAGAAACGATCCGCCGCCCAAGCCGGCGAGGAACACATAGAGCACGATGGGCCAGCCCCAGGTTTCTTGAACTTCTCCATCGTTCATCGCGCTTCTCCATCGCGCAAGCCGATCAAGCTCTTCGTGCGCGCCTCTATCCATTGATGTAGTATACCGAGGGCTTCGTGCCCAGTTCCTCCAGGAGCACGGTCGCGCGATGCACTGTTATCAACTCCGATACCTCGCTTGCAGGGTCGTCGAGATCGCCGAAATAGCGCGCTTGGGCGGGACAGGTCTCCACACAGGCGGGAAGCCGTCCCCTCCCGATCCGGGAAACGCAGAAGTCGCACTTGACTGCCGTCCCCTTGTCGAGGTTTCTCTGCTTCAGCTTCTCGTAGGGAGTCCTTGCGGCTTTGCCGTAGTAGTTGCCGATCCGCGTGAGGAAATGGCGCGCCCCGTAGGGACAGGCGAGCACGCAGTATCGGCAGCCCATGCATTTGTTGTGGTCGACGAGGACGAGGCCGTCGTCGCGCTTGTAGGTGGCGCCGGTGGGACAGACTTCGAGGCACGCGGGCTTTTCGCAGTGCATGCACGTCATGGGGCGAAACTGCATGCGCGCGGCCGGATATCTTCCGACTTCGTATTTCTCCACGCGATGATAGAGCACGCCGGCAGGAGTCCCCTGTTCCGCCCTGCAGGCGACGGTGCAGCTATTGCAACCCCCGCACCGCTTCAGATCTATGACCATGCCGTATCTCATTGAACACTTGTCACAGGTCTCTCTATCATATCATGATTGCTGCTCTTTTACAGGGCGCCAAAACCGGTCCCCCTCACGGGAAAATGACGCCGGCGAGACTTCCTCATTACAAACAGCGCAAGCAAGCGCTATGCCGCAGTCTGGCCGTTTGAATTGCATGCTCTTCAGTGGAAACAGGACCGATGCCGTCGTGACTTATTGTCGGACAGCCTATCAGAATGAGCGGCCGGGTCTCCGATATCCTTGTAGCATTATAAGACAAGTGTTGCATTATAGGTCACGCCTTAGACCCCATTCCATGAAAACCAATGCTATTCCAAGGGGAACACTGGTGTGGCACAGCCCTTGCTGTTACGATTTGCGACCACAAGCATTGCTTAGCTGCGCCGTCGATCTCATGAAGGGACCGTCGGAAAGGCATCAGCTGTGCCGTGCGCTCGCGGCCACTTGGAGTGTCGAAAAGAACGGCGCCTATCGTATGGGGAGGTAAGAGAAGGCATCAATCGCAACCGAAAAGAAGGGGGTCGAGATGAACAAGAAGGACGTGCGTAAAGCAACGCGCCGCAGCTTCGTAAAAACGGCTGGAATGATCGCTGTTGCCGGGTTTGCGATCACTATGATTGCTGGTGGGGTTTTAGGGGTAATCCCGGTTTTTGCGAAAGAGGCCTGGGCCGCAGACCGGGATTACGTGCTTATAGGATATACGGACCCGTCCACCGGCCCTCTCGCTGGATTGGGCGAGGCAACGCCGTGGGTCAACCAAAGGGTGACTAAGGCCATAGAGAAGTTGGGCGGAGTCTACATAAAGGAAAAAGGCAAGAAAATCCCCGTCAGATTCAAGGTTGTGGACACGGAGAGCAGTCCGACCAAGGCCGCGGATGTAGCGGCGAAGCTCATCCTCAACGACAAGATCGACCTTATGCTTACCATGTACACGCCTGACGTGGTGAATCCCGTGAGCGCCGTCTGCGAGAAATACCATGTACCCTCCGTCGGCGTGGGCTGCCCTACCGATGCCTGGCTCACGGGGGGACCCTACACGTGGAGCTATGAAACCCACTTCGGGGTAAATGCCGTTACCGATATGTACATAGGCTTGTGGGACGAAGTTGCATCAAAGACAAACAAGGTGGTCGGATGTCTCTTTCCCAACGACGCTGACGGCGTTGAGTGGGCAAGGGTTTTCTCGGCGAAACTGCCGGCAAAGGGCTATAAGATGGTAGATTCAGGAAGGTTCCCCTTTGGGACATCTGATTTTAGCGCCATCATTGACAAGTTCAAAAGAGAAAAAGTGGAGATTGTCACGGGCGTGCTCATTGCGCCCGATTGGGCGACCGCCTGGAGGCAGATGCACCAGCAAGGATTCGTACCAAAAGTCGCGACTATCGCAAAGGCGCTCCTTTTCCCGTCCGCGATGGAGGCCTTGGGCGGCAACCTCGCCAACGGCCTGACCACCGAGGTCTGGTGGCACCGCAACCACCCGTACAAATCGTCGCTCACGGGCGAAACGGCAAAAGAGCTCTGCGACGCCTGGACAAAAGAGACGGGGAAGCAGTGGATCCCGCCCATAGGTCTGACCTACGGCGGCTACGAGATGGCTTTCGACGTTATCAAGAGGGCCCAGTCTCTCGACAAGGAGAAGATCCGCGAAGCCCTGGACAAGACAGACCTGAACACCGTTTTCGGCCACATCAAGTATAACGAGAAGCACGTTTGCGAAATTCCCTTGGTCGGGGGCCAATGGGTCAAGGGCAAACAGTGGCCTTGGGACCTGGAAGTCGTCTATAACAAAAACAACCCCAACCTTCCGAAGACGGCGGAGCTGGTCTTCCCGCTTCCAAGGTAGCATCTGCCGTCACAGCAAGCACGTCCACAGAGCCTCGACCGCTCGGCGGCGGGGCTCTATCTTTTCCACCGCATATGCATCTGCTTGCCAGGGCGTCAACGTCGACGTCTCCAACGACTTCACCACCTTCTTGTTGCCGACACAGTACTGCTCATAAAACCTCTTACGGTGTTTCTCGATACTCGCCACATGGCGCCTCCTTTTTTGATGGCAGGTCCCGCTATGGCAGAAAAGAGGGACCGGCCATGTCCTGCAAGTCCCTAGATATTACTTATATGCTGTGCTCGAATATGTCGGATAAGCGCTCGCGCGCTTTTAGAAATTTCGAGGAGTTCTCGATCTCCTGGCCATGGAAAGACCCCCCGGCGGTTTGTTATCCCTGATCCTCGCTCGAACGTGCTTTCAGGCCATCCATAACATCTTTAGCGCTGATGTTTCCCTTTACCCCCATTTCGCCGAAGAGATCGATAGTCTCTGTCAGCGTCAGGTTGAGCAGATCGGCCGCTTCCCTGAGGGTCAGTCTGCCCCTCTCGTATGACTTGGCCACATACGCCTCGAAGCCGAGCCTTGTGAGCTTCCGCAAAGAACTGTTCTTTTCGAGCTTCTCGGAACGGGCCACATAGTCTATCGCCCTCTCGATCTCCTCGGGGACCCTTATCGATTTAACGTTCATGCCCTTTCCTCCAGCAGGAGTTTGGCGACGCTGTATTCCTCGTCGCTGATGAAGACTGAGAGCGCATCGAGCCGCTGCAAGGCCGTCTTCCGGTCAATCTCGCCTTTTTCGTATTGGGTGTGAATGAGCAAGGCGGGGACCGTGAATGGGATCCCCGCTGAACGAAGGTTGCGGATCAACTTGGCGTCGTCGGTAGCTATAACCGTGTAACGGCCTTCCTTAAAAACATCGATAAGAGCCTGATCTCCGGTCGAATGATGGGGCGACGATTCCTCGGCTATCCCTATTAACCCGTCCCGGATATTTTGGTTCACCAAGTCGGCATCCGGCTGACCTTTGATCCTGCCGGCTTCAACCACCTCGCGTTGCACGGTCCGAGGAATGACAACTTCCGTAAACCTGCAAATCGGCTCCTTCAGTCCAGATTTTGTTAATTTGATCAAACAGTCTGCATCCATGAGAACCTTCATTGTAATCTATTGTAATTTATGAATTACAAGAAGTCAAGCGAATGACTGCCCTTAAAGGGTAAGGAACTCCGAGTTCCTCAAAGCCACCGGTAGGTTTCAATGAAGATAGCCTCCGAGCTCATTCATACCGCTATCTGCCGGTTCGTCGTCCTCTCCCTGGTTTACCTTACAAAAGGGCTGGCGGCGTCACGAAAATCTCCTGGCGACCCGTGGTCGGATCGCGGGAGGAAAAGACGAAACGGCGCGAATACCTGGCGCGGCGCTTCTACCTCCCCAATCCATTCCATACCGGCGCCCCCGTGTAAGTCTTGGGTTGTTCCTCTCCGGTCAACACCGTGAAAGCGCCACTCGCCAAAGCTTCCATCTCGAACTCACCTGCGTAGACTTTGACAGGAGCGATGTAACGCACCATCTCGGTTATCTTTTCGACCAAATAACCGTCACTCGCAATTCCGCCGGTGAGGAGGATGGCATCGACATCGCCTTTTAGGACCGTTGTATAAGCACCTATTTGCTTGCCGATTTGATAAATCATGGCGTCGTACACAAGTTTCGCGTAAACATCATTATTATCGATGCGCGCAAGGACCTCTTTGACCCCGGCGATTCCGAGATAGTCCACAAGGCCGCCAGTCTTCGTGATGCGGTCATACATCTCCTTCTCCGTATAATTGCCGGAATAGCACATCCTGATGATGGCCGTAGCCGGTATGGCGCCTGCGCGGGCGGGCGCCATCGGGCCGTCGCCATTGATGATGTCGTTGGAGTCGACCATAAGACCCTTTCTGTGTGGGGCTAAAAAGGAAGTGGTTCAAGGGCGGCACGACCAAAAAGGATGCCGAAAGGGTCTTGTCTGAAAAGCTCACTGAAATCGATCAGGGTACATATCGAGAAAATAGTCAAGGCGACCTTCGAGAAATTCTCTGAAGAATGGCTTACCACTTATGCAGAGGTAAATCTAAAGGCTTCCACTTTCGACGGCTACAGAGACATAATCAACAGGCTTCTCAAGCCTACCTTCGGTAGCCTCCCTATGATGGAGATTAGTACGGGTCTTCTCCAAAATACGTTGCAGTCAGAAAGAAAACGGTAAAGGCAAAGACTGTTTGCAATGAAATTGTAGTCATCAAAGAAATGTTCAGGCATGGTACGCGATGGGGGTACCTCAAGGTTG
Source organism: uncultured delta proteobacterium (assembly GCA_963816715.1). GTDB lineage: Bacteria > Desulfobacterota > Syntrophorhabdia > Syntrophorhabdales > WCHB1-27 > BOG-1155. The sequence continues at coordinate 28,249 of CAWFMJ010000025.1, read as the reverse complement.
ACCCCGCACAATACCTTGAGCGACCCAAAAAAGTGAAGCCTGATATAGAAGTCTTTGATCCCGCACGGGTGCAATGTTTTTTTGAGCATGCTTCGGGTAACTACCGGCTTGCGTTCCTGACAGACGTTTACACGGGTCTTCGGGCGGGAGAGCTATGGGGCTTGAGATGGAGCGACGTATCTTGGGATACAAAGCAGATCAAGGTGAGACAAACCTATTCTAAGGGGAGATTTGACACTCCGAAGTCGAAAACTTCGGTAAGGGACATAGATATACCCGATTTTCTTTTGTTGGAGCTAAAACAATGGAAGTTGGCTTGCCCTGAATGTGCTCAGAATCTTGTCTTCCCTTCTCCAGAAGGCCACCCGTCGATTCATGACAACGTGGTCAAGAGATACTTTCATCCGATTCTTACCGAAGCAGAGCTAGGCCATGTGTCCTTCCACAGCCTTCGGCATACAAACGCTAGGATGAGAATACAGGCCGGGCAAAACATCAAGTACCTATCCTCACAGCTTGGCCATGCCAGCATTCAGATTACCTTGGACACCTACGGGCATCTTTTCAACGACATGAATTTCAACCGTTCTCAGGTCGAGCTTTTTGACGCGACCTTCGGTTCCGTTAGAAATCCGTTAGAAAATGCCCCCAAGGAAGCAAAAAGGGCTTCTGAGAAATCCTCAAAAGCCCTTCATATTGCCTAGAAATTGCGGGGACTGGATTTGAACCAGTGACCTTCGGGTTATGAGGGCTTGAAGGCCTCTCCGCAATTATCAGCAAAATCAGCAACTTGCAGTAATCTCAAGCAATTATATACCACGATCCCCCGGCTATGTCTACCATATTTACCGTGTTTTTCAAAATTTGTGGTACAGTTTAGTGTACAGTTTTCTGCCTGATCTATGGTTCCAATCGCATACAAAGTGGGCTTCGTTTGCTTGCGGTCAGAGCCTTCTTTGAAGAAGCGCATGTCATCAGAGGGCGCACCGCTCACCAAATGTCTTCGCAAAGACTATGCGGGCAGCCAGCAGGACATGGGCAGCCGCGGCATTTATCCGGGCTCTTGACATAGTTATCATCTGGTGATAATGTTTACACATGGCAACTGATTTGCCTAACGACTACGAGCTTCGCTTCTTACTGGATCTGAATGGTATGACTTATCACATGTCAGGAGGATATTGGGTCAAATTTGACGTTCGGATGGTCGAGCCAACCAGAGAAGTCCCGCACGGGATAAGGTATTCGCTCACTCTGCACGACAGGAACAATGTGAGAATTGTCGGATATGATAACGCCCATGGGGGGCTGCCGAAAAAAGGCAGATATCAGGCACGTAAGCAGACATGGGATCACGTCCATAAACAAAACCGGATTTATTCCTATGAATTTGATTCCGCAACCCAGTTGCTGAAAGATTTTTGGAATACGGTTGAAGAATACGTCTAACCGGGAAAGGAGGTCCTTCATGGTCCGCAAAATGGAGATAGGCATTATGTCGCGTGATAAGTTTAAGCAATATACGCTGGACATTGCCGAGGGCAAACGAAAACCCGGAAAAGGAGAACCGAAAATATGGTTCGATTCGCTGGAGTCGCTGGCGCAGGTGCTAAGCACTAAGAACAGAGAGCTTTTGAAAACAATCAAGGAACGCGCTCCCGGCTCGCTAAGAGAACTCGCCGATGCTACGGGGCGAAGCCCTGGTAACCTCAGCCGGACGTTAAAGAACATGGAGCAGTATGGGATTGTCGAGCTGCGCAAGGAAAAGAAGGCCGTTAAACCGCTTGTCTGTTTCGATTCTTTTGAGGCTGAGTTCGGCTATTAAACCCTATTTCGCACCTCTTCCGTCCGCGTGGGGCATTTTTTGGCCGCATCATGCGTATTCCGATGAAATTGGCCGCCTGGTACGATTGAAATTGGCCGCCTGTTCCGGGCAACTTGGCCACTCATTATAATGAATGTGGCCACCCCGGTCCGAGCCGTCAGGCGACACCTGGATGTTGTTCTACCTTATATCATTTCCTCCTTCTATGTCAACGATGCCTTTGTCTTCCGCATGGATTCCCCTTTGAGGCTGATCCGGTGGGCGTTGTGCACCAGTCTGTCGAGGAGGGCGTCGGCGATGGTCGGGTCCCCGATGATCTCATGCCAGTGTTCAACGGGCAGCTGGCTCGCGATGATGGTCGACCCGGATCCGTGCCGGTCCTCGACGACCTCCAGAAGGTCTCTCCGCTCAGGGTCCGTTAAGGCGGCCAGTCCCAAATCGTCGAGAACAAGGAGCGACGTCCTGCCCAGCCTCGAAAGCACCCTCGCATAGCTCCCGTCCGCCCTGGCCATGGCGAGGGCATTGTAGAGCGCGGGGGTCCGCAGGTAGAAGGCGCTCATCCCGTCCCGGCAGGCCCTCTGCGCGAGGGCGCAGGCTATAAATGTCTTGCCGGTGCCGGTCGGTCCCGTAACGATGACGTTCTGGCGCTTCCGTATCCAGTCGCAGGCGGCGAGGCTCCGCATGACCGATCTGTCGAGCCCCCGGTGCTAACTTCTTGAGTGCTGTTATCTTATTGAAATAGCTGAAGTATTTTTGGGAACTGTTAAAGATTAGTCTTGCCGATTCCATCGCTTTTCTGAACCCCGATCACTGGGACCGCGTGGCATCCCGTTCCGGGTTGTTCCTTTCGCGCCCTTTCCTTCAACTTCTGGAACAGCACCTCCCCGGCAACCTCTCCACGCACTATGCCATCGTGTATGCGGGCGACCGCCCCGTCGCTACGGTGGTTGCGCAAAGCCTTGAGGTCCGGGTCGCGGACCTCTCCCCCGGAAGCCTTCCCGAAACGGCGCCGGCTCTTTGGCATTCCCTGAAAGGGGCTTCGCAGCGCTCCATGAGCCGGATTCGCAGGCGGGTCCTGCTCTACGACAACCTCTTGCTGTGGCCCTTCCGCGAGGAAGCTGCGCCGTCGACCGCCCCGGGGGAGTTGTGGCCCGAAGTGGCCTCGAACCTCTGGCGCCGCTTTTGGGGCCTGTTCGCAAGAAGCTGCGCCTCGCCACTACCGGGGAAACGTGAATACCCGCCCTCGCACGGCACTACCAGAACGATTTTCGCACCGTGGCGGCCCGCCGCAAGGAGGGCGGCAAAATACTCGGCTTTGTCACGCTCATCCGGGAAGGAGAGAACGCCTTTGGCTACTATATGGGCTTCGACAAGACCGGGGCGACCAAGGAACTTCCGCTCTACGTGTCCCTGGTCTACGCGTGCGTGGCGGAGGCAATCGAGATGCGGGCGTTGCGCCTCGTCCTGGGTCGCACGGCCCTCGGACCGAAGGCCCAGATCGGCGCCAAACCCCAGGCGATGTACGACTACCTGCGCCACCGGAGCTCGGTTCTTAACCTCGCGGTCCCGAGCGTCCTGGCCGTGCTTCCCGCGCCGAAGCAGGCCCCCGAGCGCCATCCCTTCAAGGAATATGATCAGAGCTTGCCCTTCGCGTGGGTCCTTAATTTCCCTGACGAACGCGCTGAGTCGCCAGGGTATTTCCAGGGATGCCGCGAGGCGACGGATCGATGAGATCGTCAAGCGGCGTCCATTTTCCTATTGCCGCCGGATGGCTGGCGACTTAAGTTGTCTTTATCAAGTATAAAAGAAGGCGACGATGGAAAATCTCGCGGTATGGTTCGAAATCCCGGTGACGGACATGGAGCGGGTGAAAAGGTTCTATTCCTAGGTGTTTAAGCTCAATATAGAAGTCCGGGACCTTGGCGATAAGCCTTATGGGTTTTTCCCGATGCGCGGTTACGGCAATAGCGGCGCCTTAGTGAAACACATGGATTTTCAACCTTCCGCGAAGGCGGCCAAAAATCGCAGCAAATCGCAGCGTCAGCAAACACGGAACGCAGTCGGGGGGGGGCAACTTGCGAAGTTGATGGGCAAAGGAGAAATCGATGAAAGTTGGTTTGTGGATTGACCATAGGAAGGCCGCTATCGTGATTGTCACGGACAAAGGGGAAGAGACGGGACTGATAATATCGAAAGTCGAAAAACAACCGCGCCGCTCAGGCGATTCCCCTCTTAAGGGTCCCTACGAGCCACGCCAGGTGCCAGCGCAGGACAGCCTCCAGAGAACGTTTACCGGGCATCTCAACATTTACTACGATGCAGTGATTGCCTCTATTCGCGATGCAGAGTCTATTCTGATATTTGGTCCCGGCGAGGCGAAGGGCGAATTGAAAGAACGCCTTGAAAAAGACGGCCTTGGAGGGCGCATCGTAGGCGTTGAAACGGCTGACAGGATGACGGATGGTCAGATTGCAGCCAAAGTTCGAAAACACTTTCCGGGCAGCGTTCCGCGGTAGGATGGTGCGGAGGGTTTCCGGAAACAAAGGGGGACCCGGCGGTCCCCCTTTGTTGGTTCTCTCAATCTATCGGGCTTAGTACATGCCTCCCATGCCGCCTCCCGGAGGCATCATGGGCGCGGCGTTTTCCTTCGGTTTCTCGGCAATCATCGCTTCCGTCGTCAAAAGCAGGGATGCGACGGAAGCAGCGTTCTGCAATGCGCTCCGGGCGACCTTCGTCGGATCGATGATGCCCGCCTCCTGCATGTCGTTCACGTAGACTTCTTTGGCCGCGTCAAAGCCAAAGCCGCCCTTGCCGTTCTTCACTGTTTCAACGACGATAGAGCCGTCATGACCCGCATTGAGCGCGATCCAGCGCAACGGCTCTTCGAGCGCCTTCTTCACGATCCGCACGCCGAACTGCCGCTCCCCTTCGAGTTTCAGCGCATCCAGCTTCTCGATGGCCCTGATAAAGGCAACGCCGCCGCCGGGGATGACGCCTTCTTCGACCGCCGCCTTGGTCGCGTTGAGGGCATCCTCGACGCGGGCTTTCTTTTCTTTCATTTCCGTCTCGGTCGCGGCGCCCACGTTAATGACGGCCACGCCGCCCACCAGCTTCGCGAGCCGTTCCTGGAGCTTCTCCCGGTCGTAGTCGGAGGTGGTCTCCTCGATCTGGGCACTGATCTGCTTCACCCGCGCCTCGATATCTTTCCTGGCGCCGGCACCGTCAACGATCGTCGTGTTGTCCTTATCGATGGTGATCCGCTTTGCGGAACCGAGGCCCGTTATGTCGATGCTTTCGAGCTTGATGCCCAGTTCCTCGGAGACGACCTGGCCGCCGGTAAGGACCGCGATATCCTCGAGCATCCCCTTTCTCCTATCGCCAAACCCCGGCGCTTTCACCGCGGCGACCTTCAGGGTGCCCCTCAGCTTGTTCACCACGAGCGTTGCTAAAGCTTCGCCTTCCACATCTTCAGATATGATCAAAAGGCTTTTTCCCACCTTGGCGACCTGCTCCAGAACGGGCAGAAGATCCTTCATGCTGCTGATCTTTTTCTCGTTGATGAGGATGACCGGCTCTTCGAGGACGACTTCCATCTTGTCGGGGTTGGTGACGAAGTAGGGAGAGATGTAGCCTTTGTCGAACTGCATGCCCTCGACGATGTCGAGGGTGGTCTCCATGCTCTTTGCCTCTTCCACCGTGATGACCCCTTCTTTCCCCACCTTGCCCATAGCTTCCGCGATGACGGCGCCGATCGTCTCATCGTTGTTTGCCGATATGGTTCCTACCTGAGCGATCTCTTTCTGGTCCTTGGTCGGCTTGGAGAGTTGTTTGAGCTCCTCGACTACCGTTTCGACCGCTTTCTCTATCCCCCGTTTCAGCTCCATGGGACTGTTCCCCGCGGCCACCAGCTTCGTCCCTTCCCGGTATATGGCCTGGGCCAGCACCGTGGCAGTGGTCGTGCCGTCGCCGGCAATATCGGAGGTCTTGCTCGCCACCTCTTTCACCATCTGGGCGCCCATGTTCTCGAACTTGTCTTCCAGCTGGATCTCTTTGGCCACCGTCACGCCGTCTTTCGTTATGGTCGGAGACCCGAATGATTTGTCCAGTATGACGTTTCTCCCCTTCGGTCCCAAGGTAACCTTCACCGCGTCGGCAAGGGCGTTTACCCCTTTGAGGAGCGCTTCTCTCGCTTTCTGATCGTATAGAATGTCTTTGGCCATGGCATCTCCTTCTCTCTAATCTTCGATTATAGCGAGAATATCGTCTTCCTTAACGATCAGGTGCTCCTCGCCGTCAATTTTGATCTCCGTTCCCGAGTACTTGCCGAAGAGGATCTTGTCGCCCGCTTTCACTTCGGGCGCCGACTCTTCTGTCCCTTCTCCGTCATCTTGCCGGCCCCGACGGCGACCACGCGGCCCTCCTGGGGCCTTTCCTTCGCGGCATCGGGAATAATAATCCCGCCTTTTGTCTTTTCCGCCTCTTTGAGCCTTTTGATAATCACCCTGTCCTGCAACGGTGTGAACTTCATTGTCTCACGCTCCTTTCCTCGGTTTGAGAATCTGCGCCATGATAGTGTCAATATGATAAGCCTGGAGGGCGCTCTTCTGCCCCCAGGCTGTCCATAGCTTATGCGGCCCGATTAGGCCGACTTTCTCGCGTCCTCAAATTCCGCGTCGATGACGTCATCGCCGCCGGGGGTTGCGTTGCCCTGCTGCCCCTGGGTTCTGCTCCCGGCGCCAAAATCAGGAGCGGACGGTCCCTGAGTGGATCTGTAGAGCACCTCGGCTACCTTGTGCGCCGCCTTGGTGAGATCCTGCTCCGCGGCCTTCATCCGATCCGCGTCGCCGGCCTTGAGAGCCTCTTTCGCTGCCGACAGCGCGTCGTCGGCGGCTCTCACGTCCTCTGCCGAGAGTTTGCCCCGGCCATCATTCACGGTCTTTTCAGTCTCGTAGACGAGGTTGTCGAGGCGGTTCCTGACCTCGATTTCTTCTTTGCGTTTCTTGTCGTCCTCGGCATGCATCTCGGCATCCTTCACCATCTTTTGGATCTCCTCCTCGCTCATGCCGGTGGACGCGGTGATGGCGATCTTCTGCTCCTTGCCGGTGGCCATGTCTTTTGCCGACACATGGAGGATGCCGTTCGCATCGATGTCGAAGGCAACTTCGATTTGCGGCATGCCGCGCGGCGCAGTCGGCAGGCCCTGAAGGTGAAACCGCCCCAGGGTCCTGTTGTCCCGGGCCATCTCTCTTTCGCCCTGGAGCACGTGGATTTCCACCGTGGTCTGGTTATCCTCGGCAGTCGAGAAGATCTGACTCTTCTTCGCGGGGATCGTGGTGTTTCTTTCGACGATCTTCGTTGCCACTCCGCCTAGGGTTTCGATCCCGAGCGACAGAGGCGTGACGTCGAGAAGCACGACGTCCTTCACGGCGCCGGTAAGAACGCCGCCCTGCACCGCGGCGCCGAGCGACACCACTTCGTCCGGGTTGACGCCCTTATGGGGGTCCCTGCCAAAGAACTGCTTCACCAGTTCCTGCACCTTCGGTATCCTTATCGATCCGCCGACGAGCACGACCTCGTCGATCTGGCCGACGGAAATCTTGGCATCGGCTATCGCCCTCTTGCAGGGCTCCATGGTCCTTTGGAAAAGGTCATCGCACATTTGCTCGAGCTTCGACCTCGTAAGCTTCAGGTTAAGGTGCTTGGGCCCGGTCTGGTCGGCCGTGATGAAGGGCAGGTTGATCTCCGTCTCCATGGTCGAGGAGAGCTCTATCTTTGCCTTTTCCGCCGCGTCCTTGAGCCTCTGGACAGCCATGCTGTCCCTGGACAGGTCAATGCCCTGTTCCTTCTTGAATTCGCCCGTGAGCCATTCCATGATCCTCTGGTCGATGTCGTCGCCGCCCAAGTGGGTGTCGCCGTTCGTGGAGAGCACCTCCACCACGTTGTCGCCGACCTCGAGGATCGAGATGTCGAACGTGCCGCCCCCAAAATCATAGACGGCGATCTTTTCGCTCTTCTTCTTGTCGAGTCCATATGCGAGGGCGGACGCGGTAGGCTCGTTGACGATCCGGAGCACGTTGAGCCCGGCAATCCTCCCGGCGTCTTTCGTCGCCTGTCGCTGTGAATCGTTGAAGTAGGCCGGCACGGTGATGACCGCCTCGTCGACGCTCCGGCCAAGGTAATTCTCCGCGGGCTTCTTCAGTTTCTGAAGTATGAAAGCCGATATCTCCTGAGGAGTGTACTGCTTGCCGCGGGCTTTCACCCGGGCATTGCTGTTCGAATCAGCCACCACTTTGTAGGGGACCTTCTCGTCTCTGACTTCTTGATACCGCCTCCCCATGAACCGCTTGATGGAAAATATCGTATTTTCCGGATTGGTGATCGCCTGCCGCTTCGCGACCTGCCCGACGAGGACCTCGTCGTCCTTCGCGAATCCTACCACGCTCGGCGTGGTTCTCTGTCCTTCCTCGTTGACGATTACCTTCGGTTCGCCGTTCTCCATCACGGAGACCACCGAAAAGGTCGTGCCGAGGTCGATCCCGATGACCTGCTTTCTCTCTGTTTCCGCCATAATCTATTATCTCCTTAAAAGGTGAGATTGCATACATTCCACTAGTACGATAACCGCCGATCCGGGTTCTGCCAAATTCCGTGCCAAAGCGGGACTTTCAGGACCGGGCGCCGGTCGTGCTTCTAAACAAGATACCGATAGAAGAGATGCTTCACTCCCTCTACCGAGAAGAGATAGACGAGGACCATGGCGGCGAGGAGAAGGAAGAACAAAGGGGGAGGCGCCACGAAGCCAAGATAGGCGGCGAGCGGCGTGAAGGGCAGGAGAACCGCTGCAGCCACTATGATGAAGCAACCTATTGCCAGCCATACGTTGGGGCGGCTCTTCCACGGATTCCTGCGGGTTCGAATGATGAAAATCACGAGCACCTGCGTGGCCATCGATTCGATAAACCAGCCGGTATGAAAGAGTGCTTCACCGGCGTGGAGAACCTTCAGCATGACGTAAAAGGTCAGAAAATCAAAAACCGAGCTGACAGGGCCCACGGTGAGCATGAAATTGCGGATGAGCTTCATATCCCACTGGCGCGGCTGAACCAGATACTCCTCATCGACCGTGTCCAGCGGAATCGGGATCTCGGAAACGTCGTAGAGGAGGTTGTTAAGGAGAATTTGTACGGGCAGCATGGGAAGGAACGGGAGGAAAATCGATGCGCCGGCCATGCTGAACATGTTGCCGAAATTGGAGCTGGTTCCCATCATGATGTATTTCATGATGTTGCCAAAAGTCCGGCGCCCTTCCGCCACCCCCTCGACAATCACATTCAGGTCGCGCTCCAGCATGATCATGTCTGCCGCGTCCTTCGCGACATCGACGGCGGTGTCAACAGAAAAGCCGATGTCGGCGGAATGAAGGGAAGGCGCATCGTTGATGCCGTCGCCAAGATAGCCGACCACTCGCCCGCGCCGTTTCAGCGCAAGGATTACTCTGTTTTTCTGGACCGGCGTCACCCGGCAGAAGAGGTTCACGTTTTCAACGCGCGCCAGCAATGCCTGATCGTCCATCTGCCGGATCTCGTCTCCCGTGAGAACGGTCGCCTCCGGGAGACCGAGCTGCTCCACAACATGTCGCGTTACCAGTTCGTTGTCGCCGGTGACGACCTTCACCGCTATCCCGCTTGAAATGAGCCGGGCAAGGGCTTCTTTGGCGCTCGCCTTTGGCGGGTCGAAAAAAGCGGCGAAGCCGACAAAGATCAATGCCGTCTCATCATCCACCACCGCGTGCGGGTAATCGGCCGGCATCGGGTGCCACGCAATGCCGAGGACCCGGAAACCATCGCGACCCAGGTTCTCATAGAGACCCTTGATCGTGGCCTTGGTCGTTTCATCGAGCGGCCTCAGGTCATTCTCGCTTTCCCCTTCGTACCGCGTGGAGAGCCGGAGGATGTCTTCGGGCGCCCCCTTCACCACAAGCGTTCTCGCGCCGCCGTTCTCGAGAAGCACAGAGATGCGCCGTCTCTCGAAGTCGAAGGGTACTTCATCGATCTTCCGCCAACCGGCTGCGTCGACCTCCCGGTGCTCGAGGATCGCGTCGTCCAACGGGCTTTTTACGCCTGTCTCGAAGAAGCTGTTCAGGTACGCCAGTTTCAGAACGCGATCGCTTTCTTTTCCGAGACTGTTGACGTGCCGCTCGAGGTGAATGCGCGCCTCGGTGAGGGTGCCGGTCTTGTCCGTGCAGAGCACATCCATGCTTCCGAGGTTCTGGATCGCCGACAGCCGCTTGACGATCACTTTTTTTGCCGCCATGCGCATGGCGCCTTTCGAAAGGGTCACCGAAACTACCATGGGGAGCAGCTCGGGGGTGAGGCCGACGGCCAAGGCCACGGCAAAAAGAAAAGACTCAAGCCATGGCCGGCGAAAAAACAGGTTGATCAGCAGGACAAACAAGACAAGAAGGACCGTGAGACGCATGATCAGCAAGCCGAAGCGGTGCGTCCCTTCTTCAAAGGCCGTGGGCGGCGGCTTTGCCGCGAGGGTATCGGCAATCTCTCCGAACGCGGTAGCGGCGCCCGTCCGGCAGGCAAGGACCCTGGCCGAGCCGCTGATCACGGAGGTTCCCATGAGCACGGCATTGCCGGCCGAGAGGAGGTCTTCCTCCGCAGGCAGCTCGCCCGGCCTTTTTTCGACGGGATAGGATTCCCCCGTAAGGAGGCCCTGGTTCAGAAAGAAATCATTTGCTTCAAGAATGCGACCATCGCACGGAACCAGGTCGCCGGCGGACAGCAGGACCACGTCGCCCGGTACAAGGTCTTCCAGCGCCCCCTCCGCAGGTTCATTGTTGCGCAGCACCTTGACGCGCACGGCCACCGACTGGCGCAGGCGTTCCGCCGCTTCCCCGGCACGGTGCTCCTGAACGAAATCCAACGTGACGCTGATGAGGACGATGGCGCCGATGATGGAGAAGCCGGTAAAATCGCCGGTAAGAGCCAGAACAGCGCTTGCCGCAAGCAGGACGATGACCAGCGGGTTGCGGAACCGCGTCAAATACTGGAGAAACACGCCGGCTTTCTTTTCCGCGTGCACCCTGTTCGGTCCGAACCGCGCCAGACGTGTTGCTGCTTCAGTGGAGGTCAGGCCGGAAGGACCGGAACCGATCTGTTCGAGCAGGGCAGCAATTGTCAGCCGCCAGAAAGCAGTCCGGTCTTCAGGAGCAGAGGTCATTGGCATAGCATAACGCCGCAACCGACGCTACGCCGGCGTCCCGTCCCGATGCCGGATCTTCAAGTCCTCTTCTTTCTTCCTTTTATGGTATTCATCCATCTCCTTTTTGCACTCTGCAAGGTTATACTTCTTAAAGCACGCGTCGCAGTACTCTTTGAGATTGTTTTCCTTATCCACAATTGCCCAGTACGCGGCAAGAGAGCCGCATTTCACGCATGTCGGCATCTGTCCTCCTTGAGCAAACCGGCTTCAACATCCTGCTCATAGTGACGCGCTCCAGACATCGATAACAAAGGGGATTTGGGGTGACGAGGCGACCCCGGGTTATTGTCTCCATCTATCGCGGCATCTACGAAAGGCAATATATGCCTTCTTTGACGTCATTGCTGGCCAACCATCTTCTCCCGGCCTCCAGGCCCTGTTTTTTCAACCTTGTGGCAAAAACAATGACGCGCTCGAGTGCGCGATAACGGCAAAATAATTGCCGGTTCGGCGACAGACGTGGGTCAGCGTTTGTGGGGAATCCTTTTCGAGCTGGCGTTTACGTGCGCTCTCGTCTGCATTCCCTCTTTGCAGCATGTCTTCAATACCATTGGAATCTGATGGAATGAATGGAACATCTTCTCCATCTCGAAGGCGAACTCACGGCTCAGAATAACCGCGTTCACATCGTCATTGCTCGAAAAGCTCCAGAAGTCCATGTTGGTGGAGCCCGCGGTGGATCAGACGCTGACTTTTATCATGGCGACTTCATCGAGGAAGACCTTCCCTGGATTTTAAGTCTAGCCGGACCCCGCATTTGGGCCGGAAGCGTGTCAGCGGGGTTGCTGCACGGCGCCGTTATAAAAGACTTCGCATTTGCCGCCTTGAACGAAACGCTTTGCTTTTCTGTAGAGATCGAGGAATGGCCCGGCAAGGGACTCGACCGCGCTCACCGTGCCGGGCCGGGGATTATCAAAGGAACCGCTGATCGTTTGTTTCACTATCGGGCATCCCTTGTCGTCGAGAAGCGCCACCGTGACATTGTCGAATCGCTCGCTGACAAGATTGAGCTTGCCTTTAAGAGCGACTCGATTATGGCGCGTCGCAAGGGCGCAGTCCGTGGCGTCGGCCTCGCCGTTCTTTATGGTCCAGTGGGAGATAAACCGGGTGATGACGCCCTGTCCTCTCTGGGCCTGGTAGTAAACGTCTCCATAACGGTATCCCTTGAGCGCAACGGGGCCGAGAGGACCGACGACGAAAAAGGCGGCCAGATCGGCGAGGTGAAACTTCTGACTCGCTTCGTACGTCGAGAGGACTTTGTCGAGGTCCATGGTATAGGTGACAAGATTATCGCCCCTGAGTGCGAAGGCGCCATCCAGTTCGCTCATCAGATTGCGATGTCCCTTTTCTTTTGCTGTCAGGGAGGCAGAAAGATCGCCCTTCCCGCCGATCACTTTTTTGATGCCGAAGGACTCCCCAAGTTTTTCGAAGTCCAGCTTCGACACCTTCACGTTGACTTTATACAGGGCATCGGCTTCCGCCTCGTCCGCCGTCACCTCGCCTTCACCCTTCCCTCCGAGGACGTCCATAGTGAGGGGTTTGAGGGAGTATACCCCCTTGTCTGCCTTTATGGGAGCCTTCAGGTGCTCGATCATGAGGCCCTTTCGCAGCGCCTCCCTGCAAGTGAGGCTTCCCGTGAATGAGACGTTTCTGATAATCTCCCCTGAGGTATCCGCTATCATGAGATTCTTCACGGCCAGATTGATTCCTTTCAATTCGGCCCTTTCACCCATCTCCTTGTCAAGATAGCTGAGCTCCCCTTCGGACAGCGTAAGATCCTTCACACTGAAACGCGCGCCCGGCCCTTCCGCCAATTTCCTTTCAAGATTTTCAAAATTGTACTTCCCCTCGGCGGTTTTCACGATGGCGACGATCGGTTTGATAAGCTCGCAGCTCGTGACCTCGAGTCGCCTCTTCAGCAGGGGCATCAACTTCACCCCAACTTTCAGGCTTTCGAGCGAGAGGATGTCGCTCCCCCCGCTGGCGACATGGATATTCTTTGCCGACACGCCGAGGGGAAAGAACGAGAGCCCCACCTTTCCATTGATCCTGACCTCCAGACCGGTCGCCTCGGAGACTATGGTTTCGATCTTGGACTTATACAAATTGATAGTGAAGAACAGGCCAGCAACGATTCCGGTGATTATGATCAGGGCGACAACGCTGCCGACGATAGCGAGACCCCTTTTTCTTTTTGGCCCCGTGGCTTTCACTCAGTGGCATCCTGCAAGAACATTGCTCAGCGCCGAACAGGGACAGTTACTTTCCTACACGGATCTGGGAAAGGGAACCGAGAACTCCAAAAACGTTCAGGAGCCACAAGACAACGGCAATGACTACAACGGCGTTCAGGATCGACTTAATGGAGCCCGCCATTGGTATGAAACGGTTGACGAGCCAAAGAAGAACGCCGACCACGATCAGGACTGCCGCCACGTGAATTAAAGGCATGATTCATCGACCTCCCTCGCTTGTTTTCAAAAAACAGGCCACAAAACGTCGCAAAGGGCACGTGCGCCGACCGGCAGCACCGCAGGGGAATGTCTCCGCGCGGTCGCCTTCGCTCCATCCGCGATAAAGACGAGAACCGTCTATTTCACGATCAGGTTATTCTTTACGGATTTGACTCCTTTGACGCTCCTGGTGATCTCTCCCGCTTTATCGACAGCTTGTTGAGAATTGACGAAGCCGCTCAGTTGGACCCTGCCCTTGTAGGTCTCGACGCTGATCTGAAACGACTTGAGAAAATCATCCTCCGCGAGCAAGGTTTTTACCTTGGTCGTGATAGTCGAATCATCCACGTATTCGCCCGTGCTTTCGTGGGTGCGCGTCGCCGAACAGGCCGCAAAGGCGGCAACGAACATGAGAAGGACCAGATAGCCGATGATTACATTCCTTTTTTTCATAACGCTCACTCCTCTTTAGTATAGTTGATGGTGTACATGCCTCGTCTTCCCCGGCGAGGGCCTAGGCCGCTACAGTACTCTTCGTCCCTGGATGAGCCGGACCACTAAAACGATGATGGCGATGACCAGCAGGACATGAATGGCTCCGCCCATCGCGTGGCCGCTCACCAACCCGAGAAGCCACAGGATCAGGAGAATCGCAAAAATGGTCCAAAGCATTGCTATCCCTCCTTCCCTTGCTAAACTTTAAACGCGACTGCGCCGCTTCATGCACTTCGATCCTTGTCTGACCCATTAACATTATATTCCCTGAACCTTGATGGTGCACAGCGCATCCGTGGCGGCGGCGGCTTTTTTCATTTTTTCTTGAAAACACCCCTTGAGAACCATACCTTATCTGTAAACCGTGGGCAAATTGACAACAAATCCTCCATCGATCGGCAGCGGCCGGACGCAAATCCTTTCTGCATCCCACGTGTACGCCACCGTCGTCCGGAGTCTTCCCATAGGCTTCTCCCTTGTCGACGCAGAAGGGATGATCGTCGAGTTCAATCCTGCCGCGGAGGAAATAACGGGCTACGAGAAACGGGAGGTCGCGGGCCGGTCTCATCTGGAAATCCTTCATGGCTCTTCGGACCCCGAGGCCTGTCCGTTTTTCGGACATGTATTCAAAAAACACGAGCAGTCAATAGACATCGAACAAACCCTCACGAGAAGGGATGGGCGGTTGGCTAAGGTGGCCATTACGGCCGCGCCCCTCTTCGACGCCTCGGGAACGTTCCTCGGCGGGGTTGAGATTTTCAGGGACATTACCGAGCTTAAGCGTCTGGAGAGAGAGCGAAGAAATCTCCTCTCCATGTTCGTTCATGACCTTAAGCACCCCCTTCTCGTGGCGCACGGGTTCCTCGCAAGGTTGCTGGCCGGAAAAATGGGCTCCATTGAAGAGAAGCAAGAGACTTATTTGAAGATAATAGTCGATGAGATCGACAGACTGGAGCGTGTGGTTGCTGAATTCCTGGGCCTCTCCCAGTTGGAACAGGGGACCCATCGCCTGAAACGCTCCCCTTTTGACATCGGCGAAGTGATCGGGAAGCAGATTGAAGGATTGCGCGTTGTCGCTGAACGGAAGAAGATAGAGTTGAGTTTCACGCGTCCGGAGAAACCCGTTGTTATGGCCTACGGAGACAGGCTGATGATCGAAACAGTGGTTGCAAATCTTCTCGACAACGCCGTCAAGTATACAAACGTTGGCGGATCCATCGAGGTGCGGTTAAGCGAGACGGAGAAAACCATTCTCGTCGAAGTGGCCGATACGGGCATCGGCATTAAAGAAGAAGAGCTTTTCCACGTCTTCGACATCTTCTACCGGGCAGACAGAACCATTGAAGGAACCGGGCTTGGTTTAGCAGTGGCTCAAAGGATCGTGTCAGACCACGACGGCGTTCTTTCGGTTCGAAGCATATACGGCGGGGGCAGCACATTCTGGTTCACCCTTCCGAAGAGTTGAAGCTCTGTCGCCCGTCCTTTGCTTTTATCCTCAATTTGATCGGGGCCCTCTTCCGGTCCGTGGCAATGGCGCTTGTCGGCTGCGGCAAGGGTAGCCATTGCGCCGAACCCTTTGAGATCCCGAAAGCGCGTCTGCCCGGCCCCCATTTTTCTTCATTCCCTGTAGTAAAAACGATGACACGCTCATGCGCGTGATAACTGCGAAATAATTACTGGTTTTGCGACAGACGTGGGTCAGCGTTTGTCGTATCCTACGACAGACGCCTTACAGAGGATGATGAAGGCTTATTGCAATCGTGCGATTGCCTGCCGTCGCCTTGTGGGCTTATTCATAGCGGCGTTGGCAACTACGAACAACAGATAAAGGATTGAATGCTGCAATGAAATTGAAACTCAAAGCGGCATGGGTTTATAAGGGGAACATTTGGAGCGCTTTTTTGAACTTGGACGTGGAGGATTAAGACATGCACTTCGCTTATCGTCGTGAGCCAATGAACCGGACCCGGCTGCCGAACTATGCCTCAGGAATGCCGGCCTTGAATTCTGTTGCAGTCCAAGGAGGCGCTCCATGACGTTCCTCTACTCAGAGAACTCAATCTCATCCGGGCCTGAATCCGACGCCTCGGAAGTTCGCGATCCCCTCAGGGCGTACCTTCATGAGGTAGCGAAGTATCCCCTCATGACAAAGGAAGAAGAACGGGAAACGGCGCAAAGGGTGCGAATGGAGGGGGACAAAGACGCCGGGCAGAAGATGGTCCTCGCGAACCTCAGGCTTGTGGTGAAGATAGCCCTTGATTATCACAGCCTCCTCGACCTCCTCGACCTCATCCAGGAAGGGAATATGGGACTGGTGCGCGCCGTCGGGAAATACGATCCTGAAAGGGGGACGAGATTCTCCACCTACGCTTCCTTTTGGATACGCGCCTACATGTTGAAATATCTGATGAACTCGTGGAGCATGGTGAAGATCGGCGCCAAGGACAGCCAGAGGAGGCTCTTTTACAGCCTGAAGCGGGAAAAGGAGAAGCTGGAGCGAGCGGGGATCATCCCTACCACGGAAGTCCTTGCCGACAACCTTGGCGTCAGCACAGCAGACATAGAAGATATGGAGCAGCGCCTGCACCGCAGAGATGTTTCCCTGGAAGCGCCCCAACATGGAGATGGGGATCCTCTGGTGGATACGATAGGAAGCGGCGAGGACACAGAGGAGACATTGATCGAAAAAGACTACACGGAAGTGCTGCACAAAAGGCTCGATGAATTCAAGAAGCTGCTCAACGAGAAAGAGTGTTTTATTTTTGAGAATCGCATCATGGCGGAAGATCCACTGACCTTAAGGGAAATCGGCGAACGCTTCAATACGTCAAGAGAAAGCATCAGGCAAATACAGGCGAAACTATCGAAGAATCTCGCAATAAACCTGAGATCGAGTGAAATTCGGCCGTCTCTGTAAAGGGGCGGCTTGCGGCCTGAGTTTTTTCGTTCTCTTGGTTGATCATGGGAGGCATGCCATAACAGAACAATTGGCCGTCGGCGCCATTCGAAACAAGTTCCTCGAAAACCGGTACGTGATACTGCTCTTCCGCGTGGTTCTGGCGGGGACCTTTCTTCTCTCCTCATTTGGAAAGCTCGGGGACATCAGACACTATTCGGTCGCCATAGTGTACAATTTCGGCATACTGCCAGGACCGCTAGCGATCGGTTTCGGATGGGCCCTCCCATTCATCGAGCTCGCCTGCGCGGTCGGCCTGCTGCTCGGCGTACTCACCCGCCTGTCGGCTCTCGGCATCGTCCTACTGAGTATTTGCTTCTTCATTACCAAGGTTACCCTGCTCTGGCGGGGGATGGATGTGGAATGTGGTTGTTTCGGGGCTATCGGATCCACCATGGCGTCGTGGGTCATCTATCTCGATCCGGCAATTTTCCTGCTCTCGGTTGCAGTCCTTTTCTCATCCCGACAGGGCCGTCACTGGGTCTCTCTTGGTCGGCTGCTGCCTTCGAGCTGGCGCGATAGACTCGATCTCGTCTGGTAAGGGAAGGCCCTCGGAAAGGAGGCAAAGCATTGTAAGTGCGGCATCCATTAAACAAGAGCGTTATTAAACGCGGGCGCTCCATGACCGTCAACGCATCACCTGAAGCCATAAGGAGGCACACCATGGCCGAGCAAAACGCAGTGGTAGGAATCTTCGACTCTCATCTCAAGGCGGAAACGAGCATCAGAGAACTCCAGCGGGCAGGGTTCGACATGAAGAAACTGTCCATCGTGGGCAAGGACTATCACCCCGAGGAGCACGTCGTCGGCTACTACAACATCGGCGACCGCATGAAGGTATGGGGAAAACTGGGGGCCTTTTGGGGCGGCTTCTGGGGCCTGCTGTTCGGGTCGGCCCTTTTCTTTATCCCGGGCATCGGTCCCCTCGTCGTGTTCGGCCCGCTCGTGGGTTGGATTATTGGAGCACTGGAAGGCGCCGCTGTGGTCGGCGGGCTGAGTGCGTTGGCTGCCGCGCTGTACAGCATCGGCATTCCCAAGGACAGCGTTATGAAGTACGAAACGGCGGTCAAATCTGCCAAGTTCCTCGTTATCGCTCACGGCACGGCGGACGAGGCGGCCAACGCCAGGAGCATCCTCGATACCGCCGGTGCGGCGCAAATCGACGTCCATTCAGGAATACGCGGCGAAATCGTGGACGGTTAAACGTGAGCTGACGGCCGTCCCTGCCGCCCCCACGCCACCTTCCTCCCTTCATTAGATGCCGTCCGAAGGGGGCGTGGGGTTCTCCGACGAATTCGTCGCAGGGCTTTATTGACCCTCGTCCTCGACATCTTTCACGATAGCAATGAAAGATAGGTAGACGGCCATAATGAGAGGTCCGACGATAATGCCTATGAGGCCGAATGCCTGGATGCCGCCGAGCACCGAAAGGAAGGTGAACAGAAAACCCATCCTGGCCCGCCCCTTGATAAAGAGGGGACGCACGACGTTGTCCACGAGGCCTATGCCGAATATGCCAAAAACCGCCAGAACAATCGCCTTCACTATGTGTACGGTGGCGAGAAGGTAAAGACACATGGGCACCCATACGATATGGGACCCGATAAAGGGGAGGAACGACGTGATGGCCGTTGCCAGCCCCCACAGCACGGGGGAAGGTATGCCGACCACGAGGTAGCCGATCGTCCCCACTATTCCTTGCACCAGGGCTACGGCCACCCCGCCGTAGATGGTCGAGGCAATCACATCCCTGACCTGGCCCGACAGGCGCTCCTTGTTCCTTTCCGAAAAGGGCAGATATTCGAGAATCTTCGAGGCATAGACGCTGCCATCCTTAAAAAGGAAGAAGAGGATGAACGCCATGATAAGAAAGTGGACCAAGCCGCTCGCGACGCTTCCGAGTCCGGCAGGAATCCAGTGGAGCAATTCTCTCGAAAGGTTCGAAAGCCCGTTCGCCACGTAAGCCATTGCCTGCTGTTCATTAAGATGGAAGGCAGGCAACACCCTTTCAACCACGCTGTTCACGAAAGAGTTTCGGTAGACCAACCGCATTCCCTCCATGGTCAGGCCTGCATTCGAGAGATCCTGGAGCTCTCCCACCAAAAAGTATGAGAGATAGGAAAGGGGTCCAAGGATGATGATGAGTACAAGGGCGACCGAGGATAGTGCAGCCAGCGACGGGCGTTTCAGACGCCGAAGGATGGCCAGGTACGCCGGATAGAAAACGATCGCGAACACCGCCGCCCACGTGATGGGGATGAAGAACGGCACGAGGACGAGGTAGGCGAGATAGCTCAAGAATACGGCGAGAACGATGAGAATCCCGATTCGGAATCGGCGCGTCATGGGAGGACCACCGGTTGGCAACACCCCTTTGTTGTCGTTTCCACGATGCTATTCTCCTGTTCTAGGACCGCGTAGGCGCTCCCGCAGATAAGACCGGTCGCCCATCACGTGCAACAACGGACCGTGTGCCGCAAATTCCACGATGCTGATAGAGGCTACGGGCATGCTCATGCGATCGCGAAAACGGCCCACGTCAATGCCTAAGAGCGAGCACAGCATAATTCGGGTCGTGGCCTTATGGGAAACGACGAGGACATTTCCCGTAGTGCAGGTTTTCTCAATTTCCTCAAGTACAAGTGAACTGCGCCGCGCGACATCGATGCCCCTTTGTCCTCCGGTTGGAGCATTCCATCCCGGATCGGTCAACCAGCGAACATAGTCGTCGTGGAACTCGTGATTAATATCTTCGGGATTCTTACCCTCCCATTGACCGTAAGCAATTTCTTTCAACCCTTCCTTGAGTTGCATTCGTATTCCCGCCGCCTCGCAAAGAGGCTTGGCCGTGGCTACGGCACGGCGCAGCGGACTGGAAAAGACGGCGGCCCATGGAAGAGACTTATACGCATCGGCGAAATCCTTCGCCATCTCATGGCCTGCCGGGGTCAAGTCCGGATCGAGAATCCCGCAGTAACCGCCTGTTTGACTGGCGGTGGTTTCCCCATGTCGCAGAAAATAGATGATTAAACTCATAAGATAGCTCCTTGCTTATCCTGCCTGCGAGTCCACATTATTCTCCATCTCGGTCCTGTAGCGTCCAAGGCGCGCGGCGCCATTGCACCTGGCCCGATGATACAGTGCCTGCTGCGCCGCGGGTATATTTGCCTGCCGGCCCTTCCATATTTCCAGCGCGGGTTGCTGGATCGCCCGGGAGAAGGAAAAAGTCAAGGCCCATGGCATTCTCGTCTTAAACCTGAGATTCATGGCATTCAAGCGGACGGAGGCCAATTCATAGGGTTGACCCCCCGACAGGAAGGCAATCCCCGGTACGGCGGCAGGGACGGCTCTCAGGAGGCAGGTCAAGGTGGCGTCCGCCACCTCCTCCACGCTCTCCTGCTTGGGACAATCCTTTCCCGGAAGCACCATGTTGGGCTTCAGGATCATGCCCTCCAGGGCCACCCGTTGGGTATAGAGCTGGTTGAAAACCGTCCGCAGGACTTCCGCCGTCACTTCGCTGCACCTCTCCAGGGGATGTTCGCCGTCCATGAGTACTTCAGGCTCGACGACGGGGACCAGACCGGCTTCCTGACACAAGGCGGCATAGCGAGCTAACGCATGCGCATTGGCCTCGATGCAACCCCGGCTGGGAATGCCGTCTGCGATGGTAATCACCGCGCGCCATTTGGCAAAACGAGCGCCCATTCGGGAGCATTCCGCGAGGCGGTCGCGCAACCCATCCAAGCCTTCGGTTATCTTCTCACCGGGGTGAGCAGCCATATCTTTAGCGCCGCCGTCCACCTTGATGCCCGGAATGATGCCTGCGTCGGTTATGACTTTAACAAAGGGAGCGCCATCTTTCGTAGATTGACGGATGGTCTCGTCGTATAGGATGACGCCGCTGATAAACTCACCCAACCCGGGAGTGGTCAAAATCATTTCCCTGTAAGAGCGGCGGGCTTCCTCGGTTTGAGGAATCCCCACTCTTTCAAAACGCTTATTGCAGGTGGGGTTGCTCTCATCCATGGCCAGAAGACCTTTGCCCTCGGCGACCATCGCCTTGGCAGTGGCTGTGAGTTCTTGTGCACTCATCGGTGATACCTCCGCACTTTTATCAATTATTAGTCATACTCGGGCCATTTTCCGCTTCGAGTTCATCGAGACCAACTACCGGTTCATGGAAATAGAGAGGTTTGAGGTCACGCCGTGCAATCTATCCTCCTCGATGAGTTGCCGCAGCCCCCTATGCCCGCCGCGGGGTTCGTCTGTTTATTTATGGGGTTCATCTTTCCGGATCTCCCGCTCCGCCTCAAGCCAGTCTCGACCTGCTTGGCCGTCCTGGCGGCCCCTCTGTTCGTACAGTTCATAGGCCCGTGTGGCGATCCGCGGCGTCACATCGACAGGTATCTTGGCCAATAGGGGCGCGGCGGTAGGATCGAATACCCGATACGCAAGCAGTTTCACGCGGTCGGTCACAAGGGCCCACGCCAGAGCATAGCCCCAGACGAATAGTGCCCACCCCCAGCCCAGGGGCGTCATGAACAGCCCATAAACCGCAATCAACGTCGCCACGATTTGCGTGCCGAGCACGGCTGCCCATAGAGCCCGTGCAGGGCGTATGGACCAGAACGGGCCGCGCGTGCGGGTCAGGAAGATCGTC
Organism: uncultured delta proteobacterium; assembly: GCA_963816715.1. Classification (GTDB taxonomy): domain Bacteria; phylum Desulfobacterota; class Syntrophorhabdia; order Syntrophorhabdales; family WCHB1-27; genus BOG-1155. Next base: position 6,590 of record CAWFMJ010000025.1, on the reverse strand, counting down.
AGATGTCCCGCCACGGACAGCATCAGGTACATCAGCGTCTGGACGTGCGCGCGGTCGAGGTGATAGACGCGGTCGCCGAGATAAAACAGGCCAAACGCAGCCACGGGCCCGATGACGCCCAGCACCGTGGCGATCCCCAGCACTAAGCGCATGTTCCATGCCTCGGGCTCGTCTTTATAACGGACGTTGTCATAGGCAATCGACAGTATCGCCCCGTCGTTGAGCAACGCGAGCATTACGATCATGACCGCGGTCATCGGATAGAAGTTAAACACCAGAATAGCGAGCGTCATGAACAAAAGGACGCGCAGCGTCTCGGCGATGCGGTATATAGCATAGCTGTTCATCCGTTGGAAGATCTTCCGGCTCTCCTTCATCGCGTCTATGATGACCGACAGGCCCGGCGTCAGAAGAACGATGGACGCCGCCGCACGCGCCGCGTCCGTCGCGCCTGAAACGGCGATGCCGCAGTCCGCTTTCTTCAACGCGGGGGCGTCGTTCACCCCGTCGCCCGTCATGCCGACGATATGGCCGCGTTGCTGCAGGACATCTACGATGTGGAACTTGTGCTCGGGGAACACCTGGGCGAAGCCGTCCGCTCTCTCGATTGATTCCGCCAACTGCGCCGTCTCGTGATGTTTTACGTCGCCGAAGCCGCCGGCGTCGAGGATGTTCGTGCCCAGTCCCAGTTTTCCGGCGGTTTCCCGGGCAATGGCCAATGCATCGCCTGTCACCATCTTCACGTTTACTCCCATCTGCCGCGCGGATGCGATGGTTGCCTTGGAATCCTCGCGAGGCGGGTCGAAAAGCGGCAGTACCCCGAGGAACTGCCATTGACCGTGTGCGTCTGTCCGAGCCACTCCCAACGAGCGGAAGCCGCGCGCCGCGAAGTCGTTGACGGCCTTATCCACCTCGGGCTTCACCTGCGCGGCATTGGCCGCCAGCCCCATGACCACCTGGGGGGCGCCCTTGGTCGCCTTGAACTCCTTTCCGTCCGGGCCCTTGACGGTGGCTTCGGTGCGTTTGTGCACGGGGTCGAAGGGCTGGAAATGAACGACCTGGCAGCCTTTCAATGCCTGATCCTCTTTTAGGCCGGCCAGCACGGCCAGGTCTATCGTGTCTTTATTCTCCGCGCGCGATGCCAGCGCGGCGTTAAGAATGACCTGATCGGCGGGGACGCCGTTCACACTGAACGGATCGCCAAGGGTCAGCTTGTTCTGGGTCAGGGTGCCGGTCTTGTCCGAGCACAGCACGTCCACGCCCGCCAACTCCTCGATGGCCGCCAACCGCGTCACAATCGCCTCTTTTTTGGCCAGCAGGCGCGCGCCGACCGCCATGGTCACGGACAGCACCGTCGGCATTGCCACGGGAATCGCCGCTACCGTAAGCACCAAGGCGAACTGAAGCGTGGTGAGCATCCGGTCGCCGCGGAAAAGCGCTACCGCCAGGATCAGTACGACCAGAGCCACCGCGAGGATGATCAGGTAGTCGCCTATCTTCAGCACGGCACGCTGGAAGTGACTGACCGTGTGCGCCTCCTGCACCAGTTGCGCGGTCTTGCCAAAGTAGGTATTCTGGCCCGTGGCGTAGACCAGTGCGTCGATTTCACCCTGACGGACGATCGACCCCGAGTAGACCGTCTCGCCGGGCTTGCGGGTGGCGGGCAACGACTCTCCCGTCAGCGCGGACTGATCCACCTCCACCGGGTCGCCTGCAAGTAATCGCGCATCCGCCGGCACGATGTCGCCGAGGCGCACGCGGATGACGTCGCCCGGCACGAGCTCTCGCGCCGCCGGGTTGACCCACTTCCCATCGCGTTTCACGCGAGCCTTGACCGCCAGCTTGGCCTTGAGGGCCTCGATGGCGTTGCCCGCCTGGTGTTCTTCCCAGAATCCGACCACTGCGTTGGCAACGAGCAAGAGGAGGATGATGAAAAAGTCCGGCCAATGCCGGACCACGCCCGACAGGATCACCGCCACCTCGATCATCCACGGGATGGGACCCCAAAAATAGCCGAGGAATTTCAGGAACGGATTGGTCTTCTTTTCTTCGATCTCGTTCGGTCCGTATTGGGCCAGCCGCGTCGCAGCCTCGGCCTGACTGAGGCCGTCCGGCGACGACCCCAGCTTTGCCTGTAATTCCGGCAAGGAGAGGGATTTCAGGTCCCCTTCTGCATCGGATTTGCTTGTTGTTTCCACGATGCTCTCCTTCTTTTCAAAGGTACGTGGAGCATTACGCAAGGGTCAGGCAGCACCTTCACGCTTTTACCTCTGTCCGGAAAAGCGGTATGACCCGGACCCATGGATTACCCTACAACCCGCAGGTTTCGTTGAATCGGCCAACACCCCGCATGATTCTTTCTTCATTCTCCCTTCACAAGGAAGCAGGAGCACGGGCAGTTTTCTCACAATCTCGTGATTGATGCGGCCGTAGATTACGTGTTCGATCCTGGTTTCATTGTGGGCGGCCATAATGAGCAGATCTATGTTCTCCGCCTCCACAATCTTCACGATTTCATGGACAGGTTCGGCGTCTTTCACCATCTCTTTGATGGCCATTCCTCCGGCCCTTTCCTTTTGTATCATCTTGTCGAGGTCGCTTTTGACCTCCTGCACCATGGCCCGATACTCTTCCCCCAAAGCCCGGAGGAGGGGCATGGGGAGAGAACCACCCTTGAGGAAGAAGGGGTCATACATAGTATGGAGTATCGAGATCTGAGCTCCGTATGTTCTCGCGAGAGAAATACCGTAATGGACAGCCTTTTTGCAGTCTTTCGTAGACCTGCTTATCACAAGAATTCGCTTCACATCTTCCATCATCGCCCTCCATTTTGATTATAGGGCCTCTGCGAGCGTTCCGAGTCAGTCTTCCTTTGCCTGATTATTTCTCAGGATTCCACTTCCAGTTCCGGATTTCCGGCATGTCCTGGCCGTATTTGCCGATGTACAGCTTGTGCTCGACGAGCCTGTCCTGCACCATCTGCTTCAGGTATGCCCCCCTGGAGCCCAGTTGCGGCAGCCGATCAACCACGTCGGCCACCAGGTGGAACCGGTCTAACTCGTTCTGCACCCTCATGTCGAAGGCCGTCGTGATCGTGCCCTCTTCCTTGTAGCCACGGACGTGCAGGTTGCGGTTGATCCGGCGGTAGGTCAGCCGGTGGACCAGCCAGGGATATCCATGAAAGCCGAAGATGATGTGCTTGTCTTTCGTGAAGAGCGAGTCATAATCCGTGTCGCTGAGCCCGTGCGGGTGCTCCGTTGCCGGGCTGCAGCTTCATGAGATCGACCACATTGATCACCCGGATTTTCAGTTCCGGCAGATGCTCGCGGAGAATGGAGACAGCGGCCAGAATCTCAAGCGTGGGCGTGTCCCCGCAGCAGGCCATCACGACGTCCGGCTCGGCATCCTGGTCGTTGCTGGCCCATCGCCAGATGCCAAGTCCTTCCGTGCAATGCACGACCGCTTCTTCCATGGTCAGCCATTGGGGCGCCGGGTGCTTTCCTGCAACCACCACGTTCACGTAGTGCCGGCTGCGCAGGCAGTGATCGAAGACCGACAACAGGCAGTTGGCGTCAGGCGGAAGGTAAATGCGCACGATGTCGGCCTTCTTGTTGACGACGTGGTCGAGGAAGCCGGGGTCCTGGTGGGTAAAGCCGTTGTGGTCCTGCTGCCAGACGTGGGAGGCGAGCAGATAGTTGAGCGAGGCGATCTTCCGCCGCCACGGCAGTTCCAACGTGACCTTCAGCCACTTGGCGTGCTGGTTGAACATCGAATCGATGATGTGGATGAAGGCCTCGTAGCAGTTAAACAACCCGTGCCGTCCGGTGAGCAGATAACCCTCCAGCCAACCCTCGCTCTGGTGCTCGCTGAGCATCGAGTCGAGCACGCGTCCGGCGGGCGCGAGGAATTCGTCATTCTTTACTGTTCGGGCGTCCCACTGGCGATTGGTGACTTCAAAGACCGCGCCCAGGAGATTCGAGAGCGTTTCATCGGGGCCGAAGATCCGGAAATTGCGCTGATCCTGATTGAGCGTGGTCACGTCGCGCAGGAACTTGCCCAGCACGAGCGTATCCTGGGCGTCAACGGCGCCGGGCGAAGGCACATCGACCGCGTGGACGTGGAAGTCCGGCATGCGTAGGTCGCGCAGCAGCATGCCGCCGTTGGCGTGGGGATTGGCGCCCATCCGCCGGTCTCCCTTGGGCGCAAGCTCTGCCAATTCCGGCATGAGCCGGCCATTTTCATCGAACAGCTCCTCCGCTTTGTAGCTCTTCATCCAGCTTTCAAGCTCCTTGACATGATCGGGATGCTCGGAATCCACCAGGATCGGCACCTGGTGGGCGCGGAAGGTGCCCTCGACCTGCAGACCGTCGACCACTTTCGGTCCCGTCCAGCCCTTGGGCGACCTGAGGACGATCATCGGCCAGCGCGGCCGGGTAGTGTCATTCTTGTTCCGCGCATCACTTTGGATGTGCCGGATATCCTCGATGGCCTTATCCAAAGTGCCGGCCATGAGTTGATGCATCTCTTCCGGATCGTCGCCTTCCACGAAGTGAGGCGTCCAGCCGCAGCCCTTTAAGAATTGCTCCAATTCCTCATCGCTCGATGCGGGCCAGCACGGTCGGGTTACTGATCTTGTAGCCGTTGAGGTGCAGGATCGGCAGCACGGCGCCGTCGGCGATCGGGTTGAGAAACTTGTTGGACTGCCATGCGGTCGCCAAGGGACCGGTTTCCGCTTCACCGTCGCCCACGATGCAGGCGACGATGAGATCGGGGTTGTCGAAGGCGGCCCCGAAGGCATGGCTGAGCGAGTACCCGAGCTCTCCGCCTTCGTGGATCGACCCCGGCGTCGTCGGTGCAACATGGCTGGAAATCCCGCCGGGGAACGAGAACTGCGTGAACAGCTTCTTCAGCCCGGCCTCATCCTGACTGATGTTCGGATAGACCTCGCTGTAGGTGCCTTCGAGGTACGTATTGCCCACCAGCGCCGGGCCGCCGTGACCGGGACCGGCGATGTAGAACATATCCAGATCATACTCCTTGATGATCCGGTTCAAATGCACGTAGATGAAGTTCTGACCCGGCGTCGTACCCCAGTGCCCGACCATCAGCGGCTTCACGTGCGACAGCTGCAGCGGCTCTTTCAGCAGCGGATTGTCGTAGAGATAAATCTGCCCGACCGAGAGGTAGTTCGCCGCCCTCCAATAGGCGTTCATCTTTCGCAGCAGATCGGGCGACAACGGTTTGTCCGCGTTATTCATCTTCTCCGTTTTCACGGCGATGTGCTCCTTAACCCCATTTTTTACCTTCATCGCAATGCTCCTTAATCAGACACCTTTTTTGTTTCTACGATCATGCGCTTATTCGATTATAAGACCCAAAACGCGGCAGACCGTCTTTGCGATCATCCATTCCTCGTCCGTATGCATGACGCGAACGGCAACCCGGCCGGCATCTGCGGAAACCACGCCCGCATTGGCCGTGTTTTGCTTTTCTTCGAGTTCGATCCCAAGAAATCCCAGCCCATCGCAAATCCGCGCCCGGACTACGGGCGCCTTCTCGCCGATACCGCCCGCGAACACCAGAGTATCCAGTCCGCCCAGGGCCGCAGCGAAGGCGCCGATCCATTTCTTCACCTGGTAGCAGAAGAGCGCGACCGCTTCATTCGCCCGCACGTCCTGCGCTTCACGGTCGAGCAAGTCGTGCATGTCGGAACTGGTCTCCGAAATGCCGAGCAGGCCGGACTCGAAATTGACCATCTTGTTGAATTCTTTCGCGCTCATTTTTTCGGTGCGCGCAAGATACCAGACCAGTCCGGGATCAAGATCGCCCGAACGGGTGCTCATCGGCACCCCGGCAGTCGGCGTGAAGCCCATGCTCGTGTCGATGCTCTTCCCTTCATGCACCGCCGCAAGGCTCGCGCCATTGCCGAGGTGGGCGAGAATGACCCGGCCTTGGGCCGCATCCGGTCCAGCCAGGCGGGCCAGCTCCCCCATGAGAAACGCATACGACAACCCGTGAAACCCGTACCGCCGCACCCCTTGCGCCTCAAAGCGGCGCGGGATCGGCAAGATCCGGGCCACGGCCGGCAGGTCATGGTGAAAAGCCGTGTCGAAACACGCCACCTGAGGCAGATGGGGAAATCGGCGATGAAACGCCCCGGTTAACAGGATCTCCTCCGGCAGGTGGTCAGGATCAAATGGACTGAGCCGGTGCAGCTCCTCAACCATTTCCGCGGTGATTCGCTGCGGCTTGCTATACTTCGGCCCGCCATGCACCACGCGATGTCCGACCGCGGTCAACATGTCGATGCCGATTCGTTCCTCGATCCAGTCCATCAGGGCGCCTACCGCCACCGTGTGGTCCGGCGCCGTCACGACCGCGAAAAGTTGTCCGCCAGACTCAGACCTTTCACCCGCAAGACGGACTCCGGCAGTCCGATCCGCTCGATCCCGCCCTCCAGAATCCGTCGGAGCGAGTCGCCGGCCTCGAACAGCGCGAACTTGATGCTCGACGAGCCGCCGTTGATCGTCAGGATACGTGGGTCGGCCGGCTTCATGGATAATCCTTTCGTTTTCACAGTCCGAATAAAG
>CAWFMJ010000024.1:0-215660 GCA_963816715.1 uncultured delta proteobacterium | reverse complement strand
GGTAAGTATAATGCGCTCACGCACTGCTTGCGGCTTCAAGGCAGGTATTGCGGACGAAGAGGGCCCTTCGGGGAATGCTGACACGCTCCGGGTCGTAAGAGGGGCCATGCCGTGACCCTGATCTCGGTCCCCCAAGACGGTTGTCTGAGAGCTTCTCACTCCCCGCTGTTAGGCGGCTATGCAACGCAGAGGGTCTTTCTTTTTGGGCCGGCCCAAGGCGTTTTGCAGCGGGTTGCGCCGCGGCCACTTGATAGTTACGCCTTTGAACGTCAGGTGGTCCCCACTTCGCTTCTTTACATAGGTCACAAGGACAGCATCCCACGGATCGGCTTTGGGTTCGATAAAACCGACGACGCCAACTTCCGGATCATCGGAGAGCGTCCAGAATCCCTTGTTCCCCGACCAGCTTACCCTTACAACGAATGTCGCGCCGTCTCCCTCCCTGGGAGCTGCCCGCCAGAAACCCTCGTCCTCGCCTCGAATTACATGCCCCGGCAAGAGCGGCGCAGGGGTGATGTAGTCGATCCAGCGACCCATCACCAGCTTGTCGGCGCGCTTGGTGACCACCAGGGCGTCTCCTTGCTCTTTCTCCTCGGTTACGAGACAGGTCAGCCTCTTGTCCAGGTGCATCCCCGCCGGGACGGCCCACCAGGCGCCAAAGTCCCCAACCCGAAGAAAATGCAGGCGGACGAGCGGATGCTGGCTGAACCGGTCATCAAATGAAGTTGAGATGGGCGCCCCGTCATGCGTGGTAATCACCGTGCCGATTGTCGGTTTTGCTTGATCGTTCATACTTTCTCCTTCTCGATGGGCCGGCCCCTTCCGACACAAGTCCTATCATTCCCGGACCGTCTCGTTGTTCCTCACCGATGTGTTGCGTAACGTTTTATGAATTATGTCCGGAGGAAGTTACAGCGTTATTGCGGTCATATTAAAGCTTCGTTAAGACGATGGCAGCGGTTGCCTGAAGATTGATGACCGAAAGTTGAGCGTCGACAACAAAGGAGGTAAAGAATGAAATAATCTCTTGCGCACACGCAAATAGCTCTTGACATCAGTTATACAGTGTAACATATTAGAGGAAACGTAAAACCGCCTTGATGGCGGGACGGAAGAGGCAGGGCCGATGAGGCCCTGCTTTTTTTGTGCCTCGAAGACCGGAAACCTGCCCGGTTCCCCGTTATTGGTTGGCTCCGGCTCCGCCTCTCAGGCTGGTTATGTCGTCGTCGGTGCCATCCAGCCGATATGCCCGGGCCTCGGCGGCGCAGTCGCCCAAAGGCTTGAGCCCTTTGGCCCTGACCGCAGCGACTTCGGCCTTAGCCGCCGCAAGATCGGCCATGAACGCGGCGTCGGCATGGAGCCGGGCGACGACGGCGGCTCCGACCAGGGTCCCCGCGATCACGTCGCTCTCCCAATGCACATTGCATACCACCCGGCTCTGTCCGAAAGCCAGGCCCCGAGCAAGGATCGCATCCATCCTGTCGGGGGCAACCTCACTTAAAATGAGCGCCCAGACCCAGCCGGTCGCGGCGTGGCCGGAAGGGTACGAACCGTTCTTCCCCAATGCTTCCTTATCTTTTGGCGTACAGACGTCCTCATGGTTGACGGCGAAAGGGCGCTCGCGGTGGTAACGCTCCTTGGCCGCTCCGACTGCCCGGGACACGTCGTTAAGGCTGCGGCGGATCAACTGGTAGAGGTGCGGCGTCTCCTGCTCAGTGATCGGAGCGTCTAAGGCGCAGGAGAACCTGCTCGCGGCACGCGGAAACGTGAGGTCGGCATCGTCGATTGCCATTCTCCAGCGCGGCGTATCCTTGAGCCGCAATTTCTGCCTGCTGACGGCGTCGTCAAAATCCTGAGCCGCCGACCGCAGAGCGGGAGAAGGCGGAAGCAGGCTGATGCTGCTGGGCATCACCCCCAGGTAACCCTCCCGGTCGCCCCGAAACACCTGCTGCCGGACGGCATCCTTGCCCGTCTCCGCCCGGACCTGCCCTGCGGCCGCTTCCGATCCCTGTGCGCGCACCTGGCAGAGCGGGGCTATGAGAAGACCGGAAAAAAATACCAGGGCCAACGACAAACGCTTGCACCTGAGCATGTTCGACCTCCGAGTAGATTCTCAATCCAGATGAAAATTCAGGACGCAGTTTATACCCCCCTGCTGGGCGGCCTTCTCATTTTATATGCAGCGCCGCCATTAGGTCAAGGAATGTAAAATACCTAAGATGCGTCAAAAGGAGGTGTTATTGGGGTATGCTTGACGCACTTTCCCTTGTCTCTTATGATAGAGAACGCCGAAAAGGCTGTTAAGGCCATGGGCAGAGACGGATCAGAGACGGACGGAACGCGGATTCGCAAAGGCAAAAGCACGGTATGATCAAATCCGAAAAAACCTATGGCGCCGCAATAGTCGGCGCCGGGCCGGCAGGCGCCGTCCTGGCCTATGAGCTTGCCAAGACCGGGATAAAGGTCGCTCTCCTAGACAAGGAAAAATTTCCTCGTCCGAAAGTGTGCGCGGGAGGACTGCCGGCGCGAACCCTGGAGATTCTCCCCTTCGACATCACGCCCGTAATCGAAAAGGAAATCTTCGAGGTCGCTTTCACCCACAGACTGAAAGCCGGATTCGCCAAGGCCTACCACAAACCGCTCATGTACACCGTCGATAGGGAGAAGTTCGACGACTTCCTGGCGCGGAGGGCGCAAGCGATAGGCGCCGATTTTTTCGATGGCCAGACACTTCGGGAGATACGTTTTGCGGATAACTTGTGGACGGTAGAAACGGCGGATAGAGTTATGAAGGCGGCTCTGCTGATCGGCGCCGACGGCGCCCGCAGCCTTGTCGCAAGGAACTTGTTCCTCAAGCCCTCCGGCTTCTTCCATTATGGTCTCCAGGTTGAGGTCCCCCTTCGATTGTTCAAAGGATATGCCGGGAAGGGAATCATTCTCGATTGGGGCGGCTATCGAGATAGCTACGGCTGGATTTTCCCGAAACAAGAAACGGCTTCCTTAGGCGTGGGCGGCCCGCTCGGCACGGGAAAGCAGCTCAAAGCGTATCTTTATGATTTGCTCCACGCTTACGGCATCTCTCTCGAGAATCTCTCTGTTCGCGCCCATCTCATACCGCACCGGGTTCGTCCGAGCCCCATTGCAACGGATCGGGCGCTCCTGGTCGGAGACGCCGCGGGGCTGGTCGACTATTGGACGGGAGAAGGCATCTTCTACGCCGTCAAGAGCGCCCTTATTGCGGCCGACCATGTCCAGGGATTTCTCAGCAGAGAGTTTGCCTCATTGAGAGGATACGAGGCGGCTATCGATCGGGGCATCGCGCCGGAGATAAAAACATCCTACCAATTCTCGAAGATTTTTAATTACCTTTCCTCCGCCGCATTCGCTATCGTGAGGAAGTACGACTACCCCTGGGACGTCTTCTGCCGGACCCTGCGGGGGGACAGGACCTTTCGGGAGCTGAAGCACCGCTTCCGCCCGGATATCTTCTTTGGCAAGCTGCTGATGAAAAGCCGAAGACAAAGCGGGGGACCGGCGTGACAGCAACCTGGTTCTGGTTCGCGGGTCAGTAGTGACTCATTTTGATTTTCCCTAAGCTTGACCGGCTTTAGAACCTGTGCCATACTTTATGTATGAAGACTCCGAAGAAGCCCCTGCCCAAAGACCCCAACAAACTCGCCTTTGAGATCGTTCGCCTGTCTACCGAAGAACCTGAGCCGGAAGAGCCCGCCAAAGAACAGCCCAAGCCGGCCAGATCGGCTATACAGGAATACCTTGCCGAGATCGGGCGCAAGGGTGGGCTTAAAGGTGGCAAGGTCCGCGCTGCAAGGCTAACGCCCGAACAGAGAAGCGAGATTGCCAAGCACGCCGCAAGGAAACGCTGGGCCAACAAAAAGTAATCGCCTATCAATTTTGTGATTGACTCCCACCAAAAAAACGGGTAGTGTATACCAATACGTGTAGAGACAGGGGGTAACTATGAACCAAGCGGAAAAGGTTATCAAGAAGTTCGGGGGGCAGTCTCAGCTATCCCGGCTCATCGGGAAACGGCAAAGCACTGTTCAACATTGGGCTAAAAATGGAGTGATACCTTTAAAATGGCATACTACCTTGTTGGCCATCGCAACGAAGAGAGGGATACCATTAAGCGCCGATGATTTTGTTGAAAAACCAGAAGCGCTCCTTCCACCATCGGTCGCAACCCCTGATGAGGTGGTGGACCTCCCAGCCGAACCTCAACAAGCCAACTTTTTATTCTACGCATCCGACGACGGTTCTATCAAGGTTCAGGTTGCACTGGGTGATGAAACGGTATGGGCCTCACAGGGAGCCATGGCCGATATTTTTGGTATAGAAGTAGCCACTGTTAACTATCATCTTAAAAATATCTTTGATTCTACTGAGTTGGCTGAGGAGGCAGTTATTAGAAAAATTCGAATAACTGCCGCAGATACCAAAACTTACCTGACTAATTTCTATAACCTGGATGCAATAATATCAGTTGGTTATAGGGTTAATTCATACCGGGCCACTCAGTTCCGAAAATGGGCAACGGGGGTTCTGAGGGAATATCTCATCAAGGGGTACTCGCTGAACGACGACCGTCTTAAGCAAGGGCAACAGCTCTTCGGGAAGGACTATTTCGACGAACTGCTTGATCGGATTAGGGAGATCAGGGCCTCCGAAAGAAGGTTTTACCAAAAGGTAACAGACATCTACAGGGAGTGCAGTATAGACTACGACAAAGACTCGCCTCTGACGCAACAGTTCTATGCCCATGTTCAAGACAAGATTATTTTCGCCGTGAGCGGACAAACGTCGGCTGAATTAATTAAGTCAAGGGCCGATGCGTTAAAACCTAAGATGGGGCTGCATTCCTATAAGAATGAAGGCAAGCGAGGGAAAATTACAAAGAGCGATGTGGCTGTGGGCAAGAACTTTCTCGTTGAGGACGAGTTGGACGATATGAAAAGATTGGTCAGTATGTATCTCGATTGGGCCGAGAATTTTGCCAAGAGACACAAAGCGATGACTATGGCAGATTGGATTGAAAAACTTGATCAGTTCTTGGAATTCAATGCTTATGAGGTTTTAAGGGGCTTCGGAAGAGTCAAACGAGATGATGCTGAACGCCATGCTTATGCTGAATATGCTATTTTCAGAGTTAAACAGGACGAGGAATTCAGGTCAGATTTTGATGAAATTGCAGATCAGATCAAGATAAAGAAGGCTTTGCCAAAAATAACTGACTAACTGTCATTTTTATCTTGACATGCTTGAGCGGATTAAGTATAATATCATTATGAACAAGCTAAGCAGAGAAAAAACAAGCTCAGATGTTGGCGGTTCTCGTGGAAGGCAACAGCCTTCGGGCTACGGCGAGAATATGTGACGTTGCCTTCAATACCGTTCTCAAGTTCGTTCCTGAGATGGCGACAGGGGTGACCGATCATGTGTGGGATATAAAGGACATGATTTCTCTTCTCTAACTTTCCTCCATCTTTTTGTACTGTTTTTTTCATTCCTGTGTTATCCTTGCTCAGATCAACGCAAGGTGTTTGTCAATTCTTAGTTGAAACTTTTTCGACTCCCCTGCATTTTTCTTTCAGTCATGCAGCAGCCGAGGCTGCTTCTCCCTGCTCACGTTCAATGGTCTCGATTAAACCGGCGATCTGCTCATAGCCCTTGATCCTCCTGAAGCCTTTCTCACAGTAGTAAATGACCGATGCGAGCCATCTCTGCGACATGGCGCCTTTCCGGTAGCGTTTGATGTTGATCTCGCAGTCCCGGACCGTGGAGAACATGTTCTCAATGGGGTTCGTCGAACGGAGCGTCTTTCTAAGCTCCAGGCGAACATGCAGCCGGTGGACCGTGAGGATCTCCTCCAGAGCCTCCTTCAGAGAGTCCGCTGCGGACTCGTTGATCGCCCTCAGCCATTTCTCGAAATCGAGGAGCATCTCTTTGGCGTCCTCGTAGAGGTTCTGCTCCAGGGCGGCCGCGAAGCGCCGGTGCGCCTCTTTCCTGTATTTCTTGAGGAGATGACGCTGGATGTTGCGGTCCTTGTGGACAACGCAGCGCTGGTGAAGGAGCTTAGGGCCGAACCGTTCCTTTAGGGCCTTTATGACGCCCTTGCCGCCGTCCGTAATGAAAAGGATCTTTTTCGATAGAACAAGACCTCTTCTCTCCATGTCGGCGAGGAGTTCCTCGCAGATCTCATGGTTCTCCGTCGCCCCCTGCCAGAAGCCGAGGGCGTGCTTATGGCCCTTCCCGTCTATGCCGAGGGCGACCATGAAGGCGTCCTTGCCCCTATGAACAGTATCGATGAAGACCGCGAAGGCTGAAATATCGGAGAGGTCCCTTTCCTTGAACTCTTTGAGCTTTTCGGCTGTCGCCTCGATGAAATGCCGGGAGACGGAGGAAGAAGAGACGCCGAAGGCGGATGCGGCTTCGACGACGGTCTCGCCGTATCTTCTGCCTGATATGCCCCGGAGCGCCTTGCCGAGAAGCTCCTCCGAGAATGCGCCCCGCTGCTTCAAGGTTTTGTAAGCGGACAGGGCGACCTCTCCCTCCGGGCCTCTCAGGCGAGGATGATTGACACGAATCTTCTGATCCCCCAAGTAAATAGAGCCCTTCTGATAGGCCCACTTGTAGAGGCCGGGCTCGGCCGGCTTGCCTTCGGGGCCGGAGCGCTCCTCCCTCTCCACGTCCATGATCGTCTCCGCCAGCATGCGCCCGAGCTCCATAACGAGCGAATCCAATCCCTTCTTCCCTATCTGGAGGATGCGAACCATTCTGTTCTTGAGCTCCTCGTCGCCGTACGCCTGGGCGAAACCCTTCCTTGCCTTTTTCCTCTGTTTCGTGTCTACTTTCATTCGCGGCTCCCTTTCTCGTATGAGATATTGGCCCGTGGATTATCCCACGGTGGGAGCCGCCCCTTCAAGCTTTTCAGACTCTCGGGCTTTCAACTAAGAATAGGTTATCACCCAACGCAAAAAACGGCAATCAATCCAATGATCTAACGCAAAAACGGCGAGGAATGACAAAACAGCGGCCAAAAAAGCCATCGCCCAAATCAGGATATGATAAAAAACCGTCTTTTTTGCCTTCACAACCATCGCTCCTTTATATATCTTGGAAAAGATTCCTGGAAATATTGGCTGTTGTCGGTTTTGTGATTGCTGTGTTTTCCATCTACATTCAATTTTCCCCGTGGATTAGGGTGGAACCGATAAGTTCGACTTCTACAGATAACTTTCAAGACACAAAGTTTCAAATGACAAATGAATCTCCTATTCCGATATATAATGTGTTTTATGACACAGCTTTTTGGGATGGAGATAACCCAAAAAACATTATTCCAAGCACGCTCTTTATTGTGGGAGGATTGAGAGCGCATGAATCTATTAGCATGAAAATTCAGGTTATGCCCATTCCGTTGCCAAAGCCTACGACAGAGGAGATTGTGGATGTTGCCAAAGCCGCTCGACCTATGATGCAAGTAACAGTATTTTACAGTCCGTTCAATCTGCATTTTTTGCAGACCAATACAGAGAGGACTTTTTGGGCTTATAAGGCCAAAGCGGGTATGTACGTCTGGCTTCCAGCAGGAGATCAAAAGATTCAAAAGGATCAGCCGCTCCCCCATCTCAATCCCCCCTGATCTCCGGCGCATTTTTCATTCCAAACCGCTCAAGCATGATTTCAAACTGAGTCACTACCCGCGGGTCCGTTTCTTTGTTGCGGAGCGCAAAGTAGTAAAGGTACTGAAACATCAGACTTTAGACAGTAGAATAGGCAATTTTTGGTATATTCCTACCCTTTTGTGTGCTAACATGTAGACAACGTCGGACGTTTGGGGATTTTCGTCGACTTTTAGAGCAGCCGCGCCAAGAAGCGTGATCGCATGAATGGGACGCATGAAAGGGGGCTGTCAGGCAAAAACGACGGAACTCTCTTCTTGCCGCTGAAGAGGGCAGCGACAACCAGAGTGGCCGCTACGTTGCTTGTCGCTCTCATCTACTTCGTTGCGGCAAGGCTCTCTCTGCTCCTTGCCGTCGGGCATACAAACGCTACGCCCGTCTGGCCGCCCGCGGGCATAGCGCTCGCGGCTGTCCTTGCCCTTGGCTACCGGGTCGCCCCCGGGGTCTTTGTCGGCGCTTTCTTCGCGAACCTCCTTGTCCTGGCGGAGATTGGGTTCTCTCTGCCCGGCGCGGCGCTCGCCAGCCTTGCAACCGCACTGGGCAACACCGGCGAAGCGCTCCTCGCCGGAGCGCTTATCCGTCGTTTTTCGAAAGACCTCTATCCCTCCGAAAACGTGAGAGACGTCTTCGTTTTTGTGGTCTTCGCCCTTCTCAGCCCCATTGTCAGCTCGGCCGTCGGGGTAACAACCTTTTGCCTGAAGCAGGGAGACTGGTCACTCTACCATCGACTCTTCGTTACCTGGTGGCTCGGAGACGCAACGGGCGCCATTGTCGTCGCCCCTGTCTGCCTGGGATTGTCGAGGCTGAAGGCCGCGGAATGGAAGCTCGCCCGCCTGGCCGAGATTCTCATTCTCTGGGTTTTGCTGGCCGTGGTAACCGGCGTCGTTTTTTTTCGGGAAGGGTCGTTTCAATACCTTACCCTCCCCATTCTGCTCTGGATCGCCCTCCGCTTCGGCCGCTTCGAGGCCGCCCTGTCCGTAGCCCTCCTGTCGGCTGTCGCGATATGGGCAACGACCAGAAGCGCGGGCGCCGCCAATTCCAAATACGTTGAAGATTCGCTTCTTTTCCTCCAATCATACATCTGCGTCGCGGCCGTGACTTCGCTCTTTTTGTCCGCTGCGGCGAGGAGGCAGAAACGCACGGAGAACGCGTTGCGCGCCGAGAAAGTCTTTGCCGATACGGTCATAGACAGCGTCCCGGGCGCCTTCTACGTGCTCGACCGCGAAGGGCGGTTCGTCCGCTGGAACCGCTATCTGGAAGAAATCAATGAGAGGCGGTTTGAGGCCTCGGGGGAGGCAGACAGCCTCCTCAACGTTCACTCCGAGGACAGGGAAATCTTGTCGGCGAAGATCGCCGAGGCCTTCGAAAAGGGCCAGTCGGAGGCGGAAGGCCGTGTTCTCACCAAAGTGGGTACGCGCCATTTTCTCTTTACGGGGAGGCGGGCCGACATTGAAGGCGTTGCCTATGTTGTGGGAAGCGGCATTGACATCACCGAGCGCAAACGCGCGGTGCTGAAGCTGGCGCAGAACCAGCAGGACCTTGAACGCACGGTACAGAAACGCACTTCACAGCTTAGCGAGGTAAACGCGGCGCTCGCCTCCGAGATCGAAGAACGCATACGGATGGAGCAGAGCCTGGCCGAGAGCGAAAAAAAGTATCGCGATCTCGTTCACGGCGTCAACAGCGTGATATTGCGTTGGACAAGGGAAGGCACGGTGACCTTTGCCAACAGGTTCGCGCAGCAGTTCTTCCGCTATTCCGAGGAGGAGATGGTTGGGCACGACGTCATGAAAAGCATCGTGGAACCACCCTCTCTGGTGGAAGACATCTTCAGGGACCCGGACGCATACGTGCTGAACGAGAACGAAAATGTTTTGAAGAATGGAGAACGGGTGTGGGTGTCGTGGACGAGCAAACCGATCCGGGATGATCAGGGGCGCATTGTGGAGATGTTGTCCGTGGGGAACGATATTACCCTCCGGAGACTGGCCGAGGTCCGTCTCAAGAGCACCCTCGACGAGCTTGCCGCCGCCAAAGAGAGGGCTGAAGCCGCCGACCGTCTGAAGTCTGCATTCCTCGCGACAATGTCCCACGAGCTGCGCACGCCCTTGAATTCGATCATCGGATTCACCGGCATCATTCTCAACGGCTACGTCGGCCCGTTAAACGACGAACAGACCAAGCAGTTGTCCATGGTGCGCGGCAGCGCGAACCATCTTTTGTCGCTCATCAACGACGTACTCGACATATCAAAAATAGAGGCAGGCCAGTTGCAGGTCTCCTTTGATTCCGCGGACGTTTCCGCCGCAATCGAACGGTCGGTGCAATCGGTGCGCCCTGCAGCCGAAAAAAAGAACTTGTCGCTTTCCGTGAGCATCGGGTCCGACATGACGCCCATAGTCAGCGATCAACGGCGGGTGGAACAGATCCTCCTCAACCTTCTGAGCAATGCAATCAAATTCACGGAACAGGGCGGGGTCTCCGTGGAATGCAAGAAAGGGGCAGAGGGGTGGATCACCGTTTCCGTGAAAGACACAGGGATCGGCATCAAGGAAGAGGATATGCACAAACTCTTCCAGGCGTTCCGGCAGGTTGATTCCGGAACGATGAGGAAATACGAAGGCACGGGCCTCGGCTTGTATATTTGCCGAAGGCTCGTGGAACTGCTCGGCGGACGCATGTGGGCAACAAGCACATGGAATGAGGGCTCCGTCTTTTGTTTCAGCCTGCCCGGCAACAGGAGCTGACATGGGAAAAACCATCCTGGTAATCGAAGACAACGAACAGAATCTCTATCTCGTCACATTTATCCTCCAGAAACACGGATATCGCGTCGAAGCGGCGCAGGACGGGAGGGAGGGCATCGAGCTGGCGATGCGCGTGAAGCCCGATTTGATCCTCCTCGACGTGCAACTGCCTGTTATGGACGGGTACGCAGTGGCGCGCCACTTGAGAAGCAACCCCGATCTCATGCTGACGCCTATCGTGGCGGTAACCTCGTACGCGATGGCCGGGGACCGCGAGAAGGCGCTCGAATCCGGCTGCACGGGCTACATAGAAAAACCGATCAATCCCGATACGTTCATGGCGCAGGTAGAAGAGTACCTGTCTTACAAATCCAACTGAAAGAGGAGCAACGGATGCCCCTGATTCTCGTCGCTGAAGACAACAGCGAAAGCCGCTATCTGCTTGACGTGCTTCTCAGGAAGAACGGCTTCGAAACCGTTTCGGCCGCCAACGGCAGGGAAGCTCTCGAAATGGCGCGCGCCACCCCCCCTGACCTCATTGTCTCCGACATCCTCATGCCGATAATGGACGGTTTCGCCCTTTGCAAGGAATGGAAGTCGGACGACCGGCTGGGACAGATACCCTTTATCTTCTATACCGCTACCTACACGGAGCCAAAGGACATTGAATTCGGCTTGAGCCTCGGCGCCGATAGGTTTCTCACCAAGCCTCAGGAAGTAGAGGTGCTTTTAAGCGTTTTTCGCGAAGTCCTCTCCGGGGGCGGGACAGCGCAGCAGTTCGCTTCCGAGTCTTCGCTGGAAGAGGAGATGGAATTTCTGCGACACCACAACGAGACCCTCTTCCGAAAACTCGAAAAGAAGATGGCCGATCTGGAGGCGGCGAATCGGACGTTGCGGGGAGAGATTGAGAAACGGCAGTCCACGGAGAAAAGCCTCAGGGAAAGCCAGGAAAAACTCCAGACGCTGCTCGACACGCTGCCCGTCGGTTTGTTGTGGGCGGACGCGGAAGGGACTATTCAGTACGTCAACGGAAAATTCGTCGAGCTGTTCGGCTACGTTGCCGAGGAGATCAGGACGATCAAAAACTGGTTTCTCCACGCGCATCCCGACCCCATGGAACGGGAATCCCTCTTTTCCTTCTGGACCGAAGCAATGGAAACGGCTCAGCAAACGGGGGCTGCGACGCCCGCCGTCAACGTCCGTCTCTCCTGCAAGGACGGTTCGTTTCGGGATGTGTCGGTCGTCGGCGCCGTCGCCGGGACCTCTCGACTCGCGACGTTTTCGGACCTCACGGAGCAGAAGAGGCTTCAGGAACAGCTCCTGCAATCCCAAAAGCTGGAAAGCATAGGAAACCTGGCCAGCGGGATCGCCCACGATTTCAACAACGTCCTCACCACCGTCACCGGCTTTGCCGGGCTCCTTCAAATGCACATGCAGAAGACCGACCCGCTCCTGGCCTATGTCAACGAGCTCGCCGCCGCAGGCATGAGAGGCGCCGCCCTTACGCACCAGCTCCTTGCTTTCGGCAGAAAGCAGATATTGGACATACGGCCGGTGGACCTGAATGAAACCCTCAAGAGCCTTCAGAAAATGTTGCGGCGGCTGATACGGGAAGACATCTCCCTTTCCTTCTACACTTCCACCGAAGCCATGCCGGTGCTGGCCGACGCCAACCAGATCGGCCAGGTGGTGATCAATCTGGTGACAAACGCGAGGGATGCCATGCCAAAAGGCGGCTCTCTGGCAATCTCGACCGCGAAGAGAGAGATAAGCGCGTCATTTGTGAGAAAGCGCGGCTACGGGGAACCGGGCGTCTACGCCGTAGTTTCCGTGGCAGACGATGGGTTAGGGATGGACGAAGGGACAAAAGCAAAGATTTTCGAGCCCTTCTTCACCACGAAAGAGGTCGACAAAGGCACGGGGCTGGGGCTCGCGGTGGTCTACGGCATCGTTCGCCAGCATAAAGGAATAGTCATCGTCGAGAGCGAACCGGGCAAGGGCGCCCGTTTCGATGTATGCCTGCCCTTAGTGAGCGGAAACGTCGATGTGGAAAAACATCCCGGAGAGGCCGCGAGTCTTCGGAACGGATCGGAGACCATATTGCTCGCCGAGGATGACGACATGATCAGGGCGATTGCAACGGATGTCCTGAAGAGCAGAGGGTACAAGGTCCTCCCGGCCAGGGACGGCCAAGAGGCCGTGGCGATCTTCAACCAGCAGGCAGGCGCCATTGACATGGTTGTCTTCGATCTCATTATGCCGAAGAAGCGGGGATTCGACGCCTATCTGGAGATCAGCAGGCAGGCGCCGCTGATCAAAGCGCTCTTCGTGACGGGGTACAGCGAAGCAGAGGTGGAGCGAGGCGAGCTGCGAAAGAGAAACCTGCCCCTCCTCTTAAAACCCTACACCCCGGCAGACTTGCTGAAGAAAATCAGAGATCTGCTGGACGGCAACGTCAGCACTTGCTGAAACCGCAGGAAATGCATTTCTGGCAGCCTTCCTGAACCACGAGCACGCCGCCGCATTCCCGGCATGTCTCATGCGAGCCGTTCATGTCGAGCTTTCGAAAGGCCCTCAGAATAGCATAGGTGGGACTTACCACGCTGCCGTACTTCTTGTTCGCGTCCTCGATCTGCTGGAGCAGCAGCTTCGTGGGTACGCCGCACCTGAGGGAGATCGAGAAGATTCTTGCGAGCGCCTCGTACACTTCCGAATGCTTCGACTCCACCGGCGTGGTGATGAAGACCTCGTACGGCTTTTCGTCGATGACGGTGACGCTGATATGGACGGTGCCCTCCGACGTTTCTATCTCCAGCCCTTTCTGGGGTTTTATCTCCGGCATCTTCATCGGCTCGAGGACGACGGGGCGAGTGCCGTTCCTGCTGCCCGAGGAGCTGATCACCTGGTTGTCCCGGCTCCCGTCCCGATAGACGGTGAGGCCCTTGCACCCCAGTTCGTAGGCAAGGAGATAGGCTCTCTCCACGTCTGCCATGGTGGCGGTCGAAGGAAAGTTGATGGTCTTCGATATGGCGTTGTGGGTATGCCGTTGAAAAGCCGCCTGCATCCGCACGTGCCATTCCGCGGGCAGATCGTTTGCTCTGACGAAATAGCGGGGCAGCGGCCTGCCCGGGTTCGTCCGCCGCCACTCCTCGTACGCCAGGTTTGCATTTTCGTATTCCACGTCCGCCCTTTTCTCAATGGTGGTGAAATCGAAGATCGGCTCTATGCCGCCGTTTACCTGCGCCATTATGGAAAGGGTGCCCGTGGGCGCAATGGTGGTGAGCGTCGCGTTACGCACCTTCAGGCCCCGTTGCTGCCACGTCGACCCTTCCCAGTTCGGAAAAGGACCGTGCGCCTCGGCCAGCTCGACCGACGCTTTGACCGCAACGTCCGTGACGAAAGACATTACCTCCTCGGCAAGGGAAAGCGCTT
Organism: uncultured delta proteobacterium; assembly: GCA_963816715.1. Classification (GTDB taxonomy): domain Bacteria; phylum Desulfobacterota; class Syntrophorhabdia; order Syntrophorhabdales; family WCHB1-27; genus BOG-1155. Next base: position 201,781 of record CAWFMJ010000024.1, on the reverse strand, counting down.
CCTCTGAAGCGTAATGAACCCCGAGCTTGATGAGCATGTCCGCCCAGCCCATCACGCCCAGGCCGACCTTCCGATTCGATTTGTGCATCTTCTCCACTTCGGGAAGCGGGTAGTCCTGCTTGTCGATGATGTTGTCGAGCATTCGTACGCCGGTGCGAACGGTCGACCGCATCAGGTCCCAGTCGATCTTCCCCTCGGGAAGAACCATCTTAAACAGGTTGAGAGAGCCGAGGACGCAGGCTTCGTAGGCGAGCAGGGGTTGTTCTCCGCAGGGGTTGGTGCCCTCAAAAGCGCCCACCTGGGGCGTGGGGTTGCACGCGTTTGCCTTGTCAATGAAGAAGACGCCCGGCTCGCCGTTGCGCCATGCGCTCTCCATGATCTTGTCCCATATGGCCCGCGCTTTCACCGTTTCCATGACCCTTCCCTCGAACCGGAGGTCGAAGTCGCCGTTGTTGCGGAGGGCCTCCATAAACTCATCGGTAATGGCGACGGAAAGGTTGAAATTGCTGATCGTGCCATCGTTCTTCTTGAGATCGATGAATTCGAAAATGTCCGGATGGTCGATGCGGAGCATGCCCATATTTGCGCCCCTTCTCGTACCGCCCTGCTTCATGACCTCCGTGCTCGTGTTGTAAATCTTGAGAAACGAGCAGGGACCGCTCGCAATCCCTTGAGTCGACCCCACTTTCTCGCCCGCGGGACGCAGGCGTGCAAAGCTGAAGCCCGTTCCGCCGCCCATCTTGTGGACGAGAGCAGCGTGTTTGGCCGTGTCGAAGATGCCCGCGACAGAGTCCTCGATGGGAAGGACGAAGCAGGCGGACATGGTGAAAGCCTCTCGTCCGGCGTTGGTAAGGGCCGGCGAGTTGGGGAGGAACAGGCAGTCGTGAATGACGTCGAAGAAGACCTGCTCCTGGTTCTTGTCGTTGGCCAAAGCCCTCGCCACGCGAGTACACAGGCCGACCCAGTCCTCAAGCGGGTTCCCGTTCGCGTCCTTCCAATAGTAGCGTTCCCGCAAGATGTCTTCTCTCACCCTTTTCTCCTCCCGTGCTCAGCCCGCAGTCCTTAGTTTTCTCCGAAAAGAGAGGAGGGTCGGCTCCCAAACATCCTGCCCCGCGCCGGCACCCGATCGCCGCCTCTTTTCCTTCCAACTGTTTGTTAACACTATATATTGTGGTTGTTACGCACCGCACCACTACATGCAGTGTTATTCTTGCTTTTTGGGTTCCTTTTGTCAAGCAAATTCGGCTGCGAGAGCGAGCGGCGTTATTGAGCGGCTGCTGGGTGTCCCTATAAGCATACACTGCCGGAAGGCCATATTCGAGACGTTCCGCAATCTCAGGAAGGGCCCGCCGCGAAAAAGCGCCAGGAGAAGGGAATCCGCGCCTGAAGCCCAAGAATTCATTTGACATCATGCATCCATTATCGTATCATCCGCTTGGATTTATGTAGCTCTACACCGGCTCCCGGCGCTCTCGGTTTCCATGGCAGGTTGCGGTCGTGAATCATAACCGTTCTTCGACGGACACACCGGACAAAATCGACATTGCATGCAGCTCGGCGCCGTCTATCCAGGCCGATGGCGGCTTCTTTGTTGGGGTTTTCGGACATACAAGGCGAAAAAGGAGGAATGTCATGAACAAAAAGTGCGTTTTTCTGCCCCTCGTCATATGTTTCGTCGCTGGCTTGATATTTTGTCCGTGGCTCCGAGCTCAGGAGGCGACAAAGCAGGGACCGGCAATGAAGAGCGTGAAGATCGGCGTGATCAGTCCACTGAGCGGCCCGCTCACCTTTTATGGGGTGAGCATGCTCCGGAGCGTCGAGATGGCCGTCGCGAACATCAATGAAAAAGGGACTTTGGGAAACAACGGACCGGGAATCCTTGTCGGCAACCAGCGCTACAAACTGGAGATCGTCAATTATGACGATGCGGCCGACCCCGCGAAGAGCGTGGCCGGCATGAGAAAACTTGCGGAAATGTATAAAGTGCCGATAGTCGTGGGACCCTTCGGCACACCCCAGGTGTGGGCTTGTCAGGAGGTGAACGTAGGGCTTAAGGTGCTTTTTGACGGTCTCTCGACCTCCGATGAGTCGCGCAAAAAGGGGAACGCCCTTTATATGCAAGAGCGCGTCCCGGGACTCTATTTTGGCGATCCCATGGCCCAGGCCTGCATCGACAAAGGGTTCAAGAAAGCCGCCGTGCTCACGGACATCAATGAAGCCTTCAAGTCATGGGGCAAGAGGTTCGGCCAGAAGTTTGAAAGCCTCGGCGGCCAGGTTGTCGCCTTTGAAAGCGTCGACATCAAGCACACCACCGACTACCACTCGGTCATGACAAGCTTCAGGGCGAAGAATCCGGACATCATTTTCATATCTACTTACGAAGAGCCGTCTGCGCTCGCCACCAACCATGCCCTCGAAGTCGGTTACAAAGGCAAGTTCATCTATACTTCCGACTGGGGGACCAAGGCGGAAAAGATCACCGGTCTCGACAGGATCGAAGGTTCGTTGGTCCATGCGATGGCGCACATGTATTTCAGAAAGTATCCCAATCAGGACAAGAGAGGCTGCGCGACAGCCTTTATGAAAAAGTACCAGGAACTTTACAAGGAAGACTTCGGGCAGCCCGGCATCACCATATACGACCCCGCCCTCATATTCATACGGGCCATGGAAATCGCGGGCAGCGTCACCGACGCCTATGCCATCCGGGCGGCCTGCCCCAAGGCCCTCCAGGAGGGCAAGCTTCCGCTCATTTTCCCCAATAACGACGTGTTGAAGAATGGGCTGGTGGTCGGCTCGCCCGAACTGCTCCTTGAAGTCAAAGGAGGCCAGTATTCCCTGCTGGGAGAAATGAAGGTCCCGAGGAATCTGCTGGAATAATCGATACGGCGGGAAGGTCGGAGGGACCAGGAAAAGGGCCATGATGGGTTTGAGAAACACGGGGATTTCCGAGGTCGCCTGCGACATCCTCGTCATAGGCTCTGAAGCGGCCGGCGCCAAGGCAGCGATCGAAGCCGGGGAAGAAGGCGCCGACGTGCTCGTGGTCTCAAAGGGCCTTGTCGGCAAGAGCGGCACTACCATCATGGCCGGCTGTCTGGTTCAGGCGCCTCTGGGGCACATGGACCCCAGGGACAACCCGGATGTCTTCTTTGAAGACGTCGTCAAGGGAGGGGCCTACCTGAATAATCAGAAGCTGGTGGAGCGCCTCGTCGGCTTATCGGTCGCCGAGGTCCCGAAAATGGAAGAATGGGGCGCCAGATTTCTCAAGAATGGTGAAAAATACATTCAGATACAGGTTCCCGGCTCCTCGTATCCCCGATCGTTGCACACGGTCGGTCACCGGGGAGGCCCTCACTGGCGAAGAGCCCTCAAGAATCAACTCCGCAAGCTCAAAACGCGGGTGCTCGAGGACGTCTTCATTACCGCGCTCCTGGTTCAAGAGGGTCAGACGGCGGGAGCATTGGGGATATCGCTCCGGGAAGGTCGATTCATTCTGTTCAGGTCGAAAGTCACTATCCTTGCAACAGGGGGATGCCCGCAGATCTTCCGAAAAACCGACGCCTCGTCCGATGCGACCGGAGACGGGTTAGCCCTCGCTTATAGAGCCGGCGCGGAGCTGATGGATATGGAATTTCATCAGTTTTCTCCGCTGTGCGCCTATACGCCCTCTTTGGAGATGGCTCTGGAGCCGGGCGTGCTGCGGTACGAGCTGCACGCCAAAATATATAATGCCAGGGGGGAAGAGTTCCTGGAGCGGTATCTGCCGCTGAATAAAGACTGGGGGTTGAGGGACGCTACCGCCAGGGCGATTTACCTGGAGAACAAGTATGGCAGGGGAGGTCCCAACGGCGGAGCCTATGTTGCGGCGAACCATCTTCCGGAAAACATCATCGACGAATGGATCAGGGAGTATTCGCCTGCCTTTCTCGAAAGATGGAAAAAGATCGGCATCGATATCCGCCGTCACGCGATTGAAGCGGGACCCGGTTCGCACTATACGATGGGAGGAGTCAGGGTAAACGAGAATTGCGAGACCACTGCCCCGCGTCTCTACGCGGCGGGCGAGGTTGCTTCAGGAATGGACGGCGCCGAGAGAATTGACGGGGGGCCGGCCATTACGTGGTGCCTCACCATGGGATATATCGCCGGCAAAGAGGCGTGCAGAGCAGCGAAACACCTGAAGGCGCTCGATATCGACAACGATCAGATCGAGCGGGAAAAGGAGAAAGTCAACGCGTTCTTTGATCGCAGGACAGGCGTCAGGGGCTGCGAGGTCAAAAACAAGGTCAAAGATATCATGTGGGAGCATTGCGCCCTTGTCAGAGACGAAGAAGGCATGAGGAAAGCACTGAGACTGATCGGGGAGCTAAAGGAGAACGAGCTTCCGAACCTTTGCGTGCCCGATCCCTCGCCGATTTATAATAAGGATCTGTCGGAGGCGTTGGAAGCGGCCGGCATGGTCGATTTGGCGGAGATGACGCTGCGGACGGCCCTGATGCGTCAGGAGTCCCGAAAATCACACTTTCGTACGGATTTTCCGAAGAGAAACGATAGAATATGGCTCAGGAACATCATCGTCAAGGACGACGGAGGCGGGCAAATGACCTTCGAGGCAAGGCCGCCCGTTCTGACGAGAATGACGCCGTCCAAAGAGGAAGCGTCTGAAGAATAGATGGAAGAGAAGGCAGCGGTAACGATATTCAGGTTCGACCCAACCGTGGACAAGGAGCCAAGGTACGAGACGTATGAGGTTCCTTCGGCCTGGTGGCGCGGCCGGAAGGTCATAGATACCATACGGTACATTTACGAGAACTTCGCGCCGGGGCTCTCCTTCAGGGAACCGTGCCGGCAGCAGGTCTGCGGCGCCTGCGCGGTCCTGATGAACAAGAAAGCCGTTCTCGCCTGCGACGCCCTTTCCGAGAAACAGATGCTCATTGAGCCTATTCCACAACACAAGGTGCTGAAAGACCTCATCGTCGATCCGGACGGAGGCAAAAACGACGCTTAGGCAACTATCACTCTAACGAGGAGACCCGTATGAAAAGAGAAGTATTTGATGACTACATCAACAGGTTCAACAGACGCGACCCGATGGCCTTCGAGGACTACATTAGCCCGGATGCCAAAATAATCAACGGAACCCTCGAGATTCAGGGCATGCAGGGTATGAAGGATCACTACGCCAGAATCTGGAAAGGATTTTCCGAGGAATTGCACGTCGAACGTTTCGTGAGCGATGAGGAGACCCTCGCAATCCAGATGTGGACGCACTTTACCGCCCAGAAAGACGACAAAGATTCGCTGTTCGGCCCGGTGAAGGCCGGAGAGACCTTTGATTATCACGGCGTCATCATGTATGAGATGGACAGCAAGGGCCTGTTTACGAGCATCAAGGTCTCGTACCTCAGCTTTACCTTCACGAACCTCGAGGGGAAGACGGTCCAGCTCGGAATCCCGCACTGAACGGAGACGTTCGCACAGCCTTTGGGGAGGTTGTTGCGCTGAACGAGTTCAAGAACCTGGCGGCAAAACACGCGGGTAAACTGGCATTTGAAGGGCTTGAGTGAGCGGCTGCAAGCCCGGTCTTGCGACCGGGCTTGCAATTTATGCCGTTCCACAAAACAAACCGACAGCTTTACTCCACCAGCAGAAACGCATACCGGTTCATCGTCTCCCCATAGTCCTTCAGGACCTGTATCGGATAGCCGACGCCTCGGGCTGTTGCATAGACATCGATCCCCATTGCGTCGGCTCCCGGACGAGCGGACCTTTTGTCGTGGCATTCCTCCCTGTTGCCCGCGCACTCCTTGCATTCGCTGCATGCGTTGAAAGAGATCAGGAAGGCCTTGTAACGCCCGCTCAGGAAAACCTCTCGTTCCAGCTTCAAGAGTCTGTCCTTGAGCTCTCTGCCCCAGGGGACACGCTCGGCCGGGTCCTTCAGGGCTTTTTGAAAATGGAAGATCGCGATCTCCTCGTATTCGGAAAAAATCTCCCTGCACGCCTCGATTGACGGCACATTCGGCGGACAGCTCCCCTTGACCCCATAGTTGGGACAACCGAACAGACACTTCAGCCGGACCCATTGCGCCGTCTTCACATCCTTCGGTTTCAGCCACTTGTAATCCGTGAACCCATGCTGTGCAAAAAGGCCATCCAGCTCTTCCCGTTTCGCCATTGTTCATCCTCCCGTTATGGTCGTCTGCCTCCCTGGGATCGAGCTTTCGTCCCAGCCACGGCTGGAGGAAATTTCGATGGATTTCGCCGTGATCGAGGGGTCGCGAGCCGGAGCATACTTTTTCGTATGTGAGGACTCGCGGCCCCGAAGAGACAGGCGAAAGGCGCGAAATTAACCCAGCCGGCCGCCCTAATCGGAAATGAATTCCCGTATGTGCAGATGTATGAACTCCCTCCCCATCGTCTCCTTGATCGCCGGGCAGGCGATCACTTTCACGCCCGGCGCTTCGGGGATCTTTGCATTCCTCTGCGCGTTCCCGTACCAAGTGCGGTTCTTCTGATCCACAAGCTTTATCATTCTGTTGCTCGTCGAAACTTCCGAAGGCGAAAGCAGGAAGCCCGGCCGTGGGTTCCCGAAACCAAAAGGCGCGAGGAGATCGACATACTCCACGAACTCCCGCGTCAATTCCTCGAATTCCACGACCGCATCGACGTGGACAACGCGTTCTTTGCCCAGGAGCGCGCCTTTTACCGCTTCTTCAAACGCCTCCGGGAATCGCGACAGGTTCGCCTCATCGACCGATAAGCCGCAAGCGAATTTGTGACCGCCGAATCTTAGGAGCAGGTCGGATACCGTGCTCACCGCGCCGTAAAGATCGAGACCGGGCACGCTGCGCGCGGAACCCTTCCATGTGCCGTCTATCCTCGTAAAGATGATGCAGGGCTTGTTCTGGCTTTCCGCCAGTTTTTGGGCGGCAATGCCGATCACGCCCAGAGGCCAGTCTTCCTTATAGAGGACGAGGCTTTGCCTCCCCGCATCGGCGCAACCCTCCATCATCTCCAGGGCCTCCCTGATTACCACCTCTTCCATGGACTGGCGCTCTCTGTTCGCGCCGTTCAGGTTGACGAGCAGCCGATCGCAATCGGCCTCGTTCGTCGCGGTGAGAAACTCGAGGGCGGCCAGGGGATGCGCAACCCGCCCGGCGGCATTGATCCGGGGGATGATGACAAAGGAGAGTCCGTAGCCGTCGAGCCTCTGCGAGAAGATCACGTTTTGCCTGAAGAAAGATTTGAGCCACTCTTTCGGCTGCTTTTGCATCATCTCCATGCCGAACTTCACGAGGACGCGGTTGTCCCCTGTCAGGGGCGCCATGTCGGCCACGGTGCCCAGGGCCACGAGGTCGAGCTGTCGCTTCAGATTGATCCGGCTTGCGGACAGTCCCTGCTTGTCGAGGGTCCTGCGGAGGGCGATAAGAAAGAAAAAGACGACGCCGCAGGCGGCAAGCTCCCTCGTGGGAAAAAGAGCGCCTTTTCTCTTGGGATTCACGAGAGCCCGGGCAGGCGGATGTGGCTCGCCCACTTCGTGATGGTCCAAGACGACCGTCTCCATGCCGAAACCGGCAGCGTGCTCTATTTCGACAGCGTTAGACGAGCCGCAATCGAGACAGATGAGAAGCTCGACGCCTTTCTCCCGCAGCGTTCTTATGCCTTCGAGGTTGAGACCGTAGCCTTCTCCCCTGGCCGGTAGATAGACCTCGGGCGGGGCGCCAAGCTCCGTCAGGAAATTGAGCAGCAAAGCCGTCGACGTCACCCCGTCGGCATCGTAGTCGCCGAAGAGTCCGATCTTTTTGCCCGTTTTCAGGGCCTGCGCAACGGCCTCGACGGCCGCCTCCATGTCGGGCAGCAGAAAGGGGTCGGAGAGGTGTTCTATTCTGGGGTAGAGAAATCGCAAGGCGTCATCGCAGGTGGCGATGCCGCGGTTTGCAAGCACCCCGGCTATCAGGGGCGGGAGGTTGAGGCCCTCGACAAGCCCGGCGACAACGGGCGCTTCATAAGGCGCTATCTTGAGCACGCCTGAGTTCCTCTGATGTCGTCTACCCTCGCGATGGCGCGGCCCGTCATGTAGGCTTCGATGCCCTTCACGATCTTCGGTATGGCAAAAGGATCGATGAATGTCGCGGTCCCCACCTGGATTGCAGCCGCGCCGGCTATGAGAAACTCCACGGCGTCCATCCAATCCATGATGCCCCCGACGCCGATGACGGGAATGGGAAGAGCCGCGGAAATATCGGCGACCGCGCGGAGAGCCGCAGCCTTCAGAAATGGCCCCGACAACCCCCCCTTGATGGCCGTACGTCGCTGCCTCACGTCCACCGCGGCCGCGGGGAGCGTATTGAGGACAGTAATGCCGTCGGCGCCCGCCTCATACGCGGCGGCTGCTATGGCGACAATGTCCGTCACTTCGGGCGTCAGCTTGGCGAGGAGCGGTATCTTCGTCGCTGCTTTCACCCTCTTCACAACCCTGAACACGTCGCGGGCCTGCTTGCCCAGACAGAGGCCGCCTTGTTTGATATTGGGGCAGGAGAGGTTCATCTCCAGCGCGCCGATGAGGGGATCGTCCGGGATGCCTTCCGCGGCCCTCACGTACTCCTCTTCGGTAAAGCCGAAGAAGTTGATGATCACGGGCGTCTGCCTTTTCCGGAACAAGGGAAAGACCTCGTCAAAAAAACGTTTCAGCCCGATGTTCTGGAGGCCAACGCTATTGATGAGGGCCGATTTCTCTTCCCAAAGGCGCGGCGGCGCGTTCCCGTGGTGGGGTTGGCTCGAGAGGCCCTTCGACACGTAGGCGCCGAGCGTATCCACGGGCCAAAGCGGTTCTATTTCGCTTCCGTACCCAAGCGTGCCGGATGCATTCATCACCGGGTTGCGCAGCGTTGTGCCGAAAAGCCTTACAGAGAGATCCGCCATAGATCGAATACCGGTCCTTCCTTGCAAACCCTCTTGTACGGCTCGTTTTCATCGAGGGTCTTCCGCACGCAGCCGAAACAGAGACCAAGGCCGCAAGCCATCCGCTCCTCCAGGAGCGCCTGGCAGGGAATGTCCTTGCCGCCGAGCAAAGCGGCCAACTCCCGATACATCCCCTCCGGCCCGCACGCGAATATCTGGATTGGCCGTTTCATTTCGCCGATATGCCGGCCGAGCAGTTGAACGACGTTCCCGCAAAACCCGAAGGCGCCGTCGAGAGTCGAAACGTGGTGCTCGTGGGGCATGATCCGGCCGAGCAAACCGATGTCGCTCATGCCGGCGCAGCCCCAAAAGAGCTCGGCCGTTCTTTTGACCCCGGTCCACAACAGGTGGATGCCGGCGATGCCGATGCCGCCGGCGACAAGTACGGGCGCATGACCGGGCAGCGGCGAGAACCCGTTGCCGAGAGGACCGAGAACGACCAGTTTCTGGCCGCGGCTTGCCCCCGACAGGGCGGACGTGCCTTTCCCCGCCACCTTGTAAAGGACTGAAAGCACGCCTCTGCCGTACTGATAAATGCTGAAGGGCCGCCTCAGGAAAATATCGCCGCCGGGGATCTTGAGCATGACAAACTGTCCCGGCTTGGGGGCCGCCATCGGCCGTTCGAGCTTCACCTCAAGCAGATAGTGACCGGGCGAAACGCACCGGTTGCGCAGGACCTTGCCTTCCAGATCGTCAATCCGAATCATGCTCTGTCTTCAGGCGCATTACCAGCGCATCCTCGTTCGTTTCCCTGTAGTAGTTCTTCCTTCGCCCGACTTTCACGAACCCCAGTTTCTCATAGAGGCCGATCGCCTCGGCGTTTCCTTCGCGCACTTCCAGGAAGAACTCCTTCGCTCCACGGGCGCTCAAAAAAGCTATGGCATAGCGTAAAAGGCGGTCCGCATAGCCCCTCCCCCTCCATTCCGGCGCCACCGCGACATTGAGCACCTGCACCTCGTCGGCTATCAGGTAGAAGTTTGCATAACCGGCCACCTTGTTGTCAACCTTTTTTCTTATGACCAGATTGAAAGAGAGCGGGAAGACAAGGGTCTCCTGGAAGAGTCGCTTCGACCAGGGCGCGACAAAGGAGCGTTTTTCAATCTCGAGCACTTCGTCGAGGTGTGCCTCCCGCATCTGGCCGATTTCCGTCTCGTCGGACGAATTCTTCGGCACGTCGCAAGTCCTCCTCCGTATTGATATTCATGAACACCGACATGCCCCGGTTAAAAAAGACGGGATCGGGCGGCAACACCCGCATGGTGAAGAGGTCGACGAGACGGATGATCTTCATGTGACCGCGGACAAGCTCGGTGAGCAGGGGAGAAATACAGCTTCTGCGGTACAGGGCGTGCATCGGCTCGAGGACGCCTTCGACCCGCGGCATCACGATGTCTTCCCCCTTCGCTGCCGCGACCACGTGCCTCATCGCTTCGGGCGTTACAAAAGGCATATCGCAGCCGACGGCGAAGACATATTCCGCATCGGCGGCAAGCAGGGCGGAAACGACGCCGGTGAGCGAGCCCGACAGCGGCAAGAAATCCCTTACCACCCGTGCATCGAGCCCGTAGGAACTGCCGTTGACGCCCGATACCACCATGATGTCGTCGAACACGCTTTTCGCCGCATCATACACATGAGCGATCAAGGGCTTGCCGGCCAGGAGGACGCTCGCCTTGTCGCGCCCCAGCCTTCTGCTCTTGCCCCCCGACATGATGGCGCATGCGACTTTCATGCGGTTTATTTAACATCTTTTCAAGGCTCAGTAAAGGACCCTTTCTTCCTCTCCCGGGCTACTCGCTCGCTCAGGTACATCTTCAGCGGGCTTTGATAGGGTATGTCTTGCTTGTCGGCAAGGACTTTCAATGCATTGAATTATGACTTTCTCCTTTACGGCAGCCTGAATCCCCTCTCCCTCACGATCTTTTCCCTTCGGGCCGTTGCGATGCTGACAGCCGGTTGACAACGCGCGTTTCCCGCTCTGAAAGTCGTTGAAAATTCAAAAGAAGTTACGTGAAGAGTTTTGGACCGCCCCAGCTTCTCTCTGCACCCCTTTTGAATTTCCTTGAGACGAAGCTGCCAAGAAGGTAAAATGCGTGGAGCGGGCAGCCGGGCCGCGTTGCTTGTTTTCGTGGCAAGAACCCGAATGCAGGGAAGTTCAGATGATACACTCATGATCGTGATTGACGAGGCACAATGACGGAGAACGGTCGAATGCACAAGAAACTCGCTTTGTTGCTGCTCGTGCTGCTTGTCGGCTGCGGCGGCCCTCGCGGCCATGCGCCGGATTTCGGAGACGGGGACGGACCGCCGCACGGGCCGGGACGAGAAGAAGCGGCGCCCCGTGCCTTCGATACGGCGCCCTTCGACCTTAGAAAAATGCAACTGCCGCCGGCCTACGAAGGGCATGATGTCGCCGCCGTTTATTCCGCCTTTGAGCAGCGTCAGGCCGGAGGGATGGGTGTGTACGCATTCAGGGAAAATCTCGCTCCCGGTCCCCCGGGCAATGATTTTTCCTACAACCGGGACAGAGGCGCTTTCAAGGTCCGCATCAGGATAGAGCCATTCTATGACGCGGCCGGAAACGTCGATGAGAGCCTGGTTTCCTTCGTGATAGCGGGTTATGCCGGCGCCGGGAAGCCAGAGCGGAAATACGACCGTGAGGCGCGTGAAAAGAAGTGGCTGCTTTGGGAAGTCTCCCTAGACAACGGCCGAAGCCTGCAGGAATTGGCAAGAAGGGACCGATTGGGCGCTTTCTTGTCGATAGAAGGAAAAGTCCCGCGGGAACCCGAGACATTGCCCAGGGATATTTCCGCGCTCCTTGTCTGCAGACCCAGATCCGCTCAGGAGGGTCTTTCGACGACCGTCGACGTGCCCTCGGCCGTCGAAGGGAGCGCGTTCAGGCACTACTATTTGAAGTCCGATCTGGTCGAAGTATGGGTTTATGACCACAAGACGGGACGAGTATTCAGCAAGCAGAGAATAGCAGGGCCGCCCTAACGCCCTTTCAGTAATATGGCGGAAAGAAGAGCAGCTTCGAGGGAAAGGCATGGCCGAGCAAACGACCAGAAGGACCTCCGGACTTCTCCGGGAGGAGTACGCGCAGAGGATTAATCGCGCCATTGACTACATCGAAGCCCACCTTGAAGAGGAGCTGTCCCTCGATAAGCTTGCAGAGGTTGCGTGTTTTTCCCGATACCATTTTCATCGGCTCTTCGGCGCTCTCGTCGGAGAAAACCTGGGTCAATTCATACAGCGGATTCGCCTCGAAAGGGCTGCTTCGAAGCTCCTCCGCAATCCGAAGAAAACGATCACCGAAATAGCCTTTGAATGCGGCTTCTCCAGTTCGGCCGTTTTTGCGCGAGCGTTCAGGGAAGCCTTCGGCGTGAGCGCCGGCCAATGGCGGGCGAACCGCGGCGCCGAGGATGGCAAGATATGCAAAACGGAAGGCAATTCAGGCAAAACGGTTCGCAACGTGAGAAAAGCGTTTGACGCTTCCTCCCTGTATATTGAGGGCAACAATATTACTCAAACATGGAGGATAGCGATGAAAGAGAAACCTGGAATTGAAGCGAACGTGGTCGTCCGGGAGATTCCCGAGATGCAGGTTGCTTACATTCGGCACATAGGTCCCTACTCCAATAACCCGAAGCTGTTCGATGCGCTCTTCGGCAAGCTTACGGCCTGGGCCGGGCCGCGGGGGCTTCTGCGTTTTCCGGAAACGAAGCTGCTTGCCATCTTTTACGACAACCCGGACATCACGGAGGAGAGCAAGCGCAGGATGGACGTCTGCATTTCCGTGCCGAAGGGAACTCCTCCCGAGGGAGAGATCAGCAGCATGACCATCCCCGGAGGCAAGAATGCCGTGGCCCGTTTCGAGATTTCTCCCGATCAATACAGCGATGCGTGGGACGCGGTCTATGGCGGCTGGATGCCGGAAAGCGGCTATCAGCCGGATGATCGTCCGTGCTATGAAGTCTACCTCAACGATCCGAAGACGCATCCCGAAGGAAAGCACATCGTCGAGCTCCACGCGCCGGTAAAGCCGCTCTAGAGTTCACCCTCTCCAAAGCTGCTGCGCGGGGCGGGCACGATATCGCCCGCCTCGCCGCTCCTGTGAGGATGAGACTCGTCTTTCGGCTGAACACGCCGTCGTAAAAGATCGCGTTCCTTTCGATGCCTCTCGCCATCACGTGATGAACGGCGCCGGGAGCGTCAACGCGGGCGTGTCGCGGCATGAGGGGATCGCATCAGGAGACTTCCGCCATGTCAAGTGAATTTCATAATTCAGTGGGATGTCCCTAAAGGCCCACATGTTCTACACGACATTGAATGTTTATGTTGGCAATGATTACGGTAACTTGCGAATGATATTCACTTTGTTAAGAGCGTTGCCGTTGCCTCCCTACGCCACCACCACTTCAACGGGCGAGGGCGCGTCGCTGTCAACCATTTCGCGCACGTGCAGCTTTTCAATGCCGATTGTCTTTCCATTCTTATCTTTTTTGAGGATTATGCCCTCTCCGGCTTCTTCGCATACCGCCTCATCTTCCGGATTGCCGAACCAGATGTCCATGATATCCAAATCTGTGATAGTGAACACTACCTTGTCCATATGACGTATCCTTCAGCTTGTCGGTCGGATACGCGGTTATGAGACACCCCTTCGCCCGGGCGTGCTTGACGACTCACTCCATAGAGTCTATCGAATTACTTGTTAATAATGATAAACATTCTCGTCGGTCCTGCTCTGCCTGAGCAGTGCCTTCAACCACCATTTGCAGAAAAAGGAATGGCCTGGGCACAGGCACTGGATTGTCCCCCCGCTCGTAAGTCAAGGATAGGATTTGACTCCCAGCCCCCCGAGGCGAATGTCAGGCGCCTTCGTAGGCCTTGAGGAAATCCTCCCTGGAGATGCCGCCTTGAGCGCAAATGGTCCTGAGTGTCGACGATTTTATGCGGTCATGGTTCGGTATCGTCATAGGCGTCTTTGTGCCGTTCAGCGCTCATTCGTTCCAAGGAAATATGCTCCTTTTCCCGGATCACCCTGAACCCTAGTGTTTGAAACGCCTTCACCACTCTCTGCTTGGACGCATCAACAGGAAACTTCGATATTGTCACTATATGGCGGCCTCAGCCACAAAAGCCTCAAGAACGGGGGGGTCGACTTCCAGGGCTGATGCTCCAAAGGTCTCCGTATGAAAGCGGATCGCCGATATGACGTCGGAAAGAGCTTCTTCGTATGAGTCGCCCTCTCCGACCACGACCCCTTTTAGCCCCAGTGGACAAGCCACATAGCCATCGGGATGCTTTTCAACAATAATCTTGAATTGCTTCATATGGGCCTCCACCTTACCCCCCGTTTATACAACAATAATACCACACTTTAGCGTACGACGCCTCTTGCGGGCCTAGAATCGCGCACATGGAATATGACTTTCTCCTCTGCGGCAGCCTGAATCCCTTCTCCTTCACGATCTTTTCCCCTCGGGCCGTTGCGATGCTGACAGCCGATTGACCTATGCCGAGCCTCTCGGAGACGGCGGTACATTGAACCCAAAGCTGGTTGGTTGTGGTTGAATACCTGACATCGATGAGTGAATGCGGTTGAAGGGCTAACACTGCTTCTATGATGCCTTTCCAGTACGATAAGTGTACCGTAGAGAGAAAACAGGAACAAGAGACAATCGTCGAAGCGGCGGGTCACTGTTGCACATATAGCCCCGTCTCCTGTTCTATTTCGCTGTCCCCAAAGTCGCGTAGAACGTCGCGTTGCCCCTCTTCAGGAGAAGCAGCACAGGAGCGCCTTTTTTGGCTTTCTTCAGGACGGCCCGGTATTCGGCCACGGTCCCGACCGGCATGCGGTTGACCTCTTCCACGATGTCGCCCTCTTCGATGCCTGCTTCATCCGCTTCGCTCCCCTCGCTCACCCCGGCGACTGCAACTCCCCGCCGCTCCTCCGTGTGCAGCTTCTTTTGAAGGTTGGGCGTCATATCCTCAAGGGACATGCCGAAATCGGACTCGCTCGGCGCAACGCTCGGCGCCTGCGGCGGTCCCGCCTCTTCAGCCCGCTCCGCTATCTTCAGGTCGAGCGCAATCTCCTTTCCTTCCCTCAGAATCGCCACCGGCACGATGCTGCCGGCCCGGGCGTCAGCAACCATCAGCGGCAGATCGGACATCGTTTTGACTTCCTTGCCGTTGAATCGCACGATGATATCCCCTCTGTTCACACCTGCCTTCTGTGCCGGGCCTTCGGGGTCGACGTTGCCGACGAGGGCGCCTTTCGTCCCTTTCAAACCGAAGGATTCGGCAATTTCCGGGGTCACCTCCTGTACGGTGACGCCTATCCATCCCCGCACTACCTTGCCCTTCTCGCGCAATTGGGCGATTACATTTTTCGCGACGTTGCTCGGTATGGCAAAACCGATGCCCTGTCCGACGGCGACAATAGCGGTGGTGATCCCTACCACTTCGCCCCGCAGGTTCACGAGCGGTCCGCCGCTGTTTCCGGGATTGACGGGGGCGTCGGTCTGGAGAAAGTTGTCGTACGGGCCGGCGCCGATGACCCTCCCCGTGGCGCTGATAATGCCTTGGGTCACCGTGTGGGCGAGCCCGAACGGATTTCCCACGGCGAGCACCCAGTCGCCCACGCGGATCCTGTCCGAATCACCAAGGGGAATCGAGGGGAGGTCGCGGGCAGGCGACGCGATCTTGATCAGGGAAAGGTCGGTCTTCGAGTCCCTCCCGATCACCTTTGCTTTGAATTCCCTGCCGTCCGTGAGGCGCACGGTGATCGCGTCCGCTCGCTTCACCACATGATAGTTCGTCACGATATAGCCTTCCCTGTCGATGATCACGCCGGACCCGAGGCTCCGCTGCTTCAGCTCCCTGTCGGGCACATCGCCGAAAAACTTCTTCAGATAGGTGTCGAGATCGCCCTGATCTCGTTCCTGGGCCCGCTGCCCAAAAAAGAACTGAAACGGGTTGCCGGGGAGTTTCATGATGCTCACGGTGCTGATGTTGACCACCGCGGGCTTCACCATATCGACGAGATCGGCAAACGAGGGAAGAGGGTCGGCCGCTTCGCTGCCGCTTCGCTTGCTCTCGCAGCCTCCGGGAGAGCAGAAAACAACGGCGACAATGAAGGAGACAACCAGTATTCTCGGCAAATGCATCGCGCTTCTTGCCATAATGCCCCCTTTCAATCGCGAAGCGGCAAACGCTTTGTCTTTCGTTCCGCGTTCCGCGGTTCTACTTTCGCGATTCTCTAGGCAACATAGTTCCCGGCGTGCTCCTTTTAAAGGAAAAGGAACCGGTTGATTGTCCAGTTGAGGTGTGGTAGCTTTGTGAATGGACGAGTTTTACCGCATTTCCCGCTTGCCGCCGTATGCCTTTAACGTCGTAAGGAACCTTATTATTGAGGCAAGACGCAACGGGGAGGACATCATCGACCTCGGCATGGGCAACCCCGATATGCCGACGCCGAAACACATCGTGGACAAGTTGATCGAAGCCGCCCAGAATCCCCGCAACCACCGGTATTCGGTGACGCGCGGCATCCCCAATCTGCGGAAGGCAATTTCCGATTGGTACGACAGGAAGTTCGCAGTCTCCATAGACCCTGAGTCGGAGGCGATCGCGACAATGGGCGCCAAGGAAGGCATCGGCCATCTGGTGCTCGCCACGGTCCATACCGGCGAAGTTGTCTTCGTGCCCGATCCGACCTATCCCATTCATACGTACTCCGTCGTTATCGCCGGCGGGGATTTGAGGACCGTTCCCCTTCTGCCCCTGGAGGGGTTTATCGAGCGGCTTTCCATTGCCGTAAAGACGACCTGGCCCCAGCCGCGGATGCTCATCCTCAGCTTTCCGAACAACCCGACGACAGAAGTGGCGACAATCGGTTTCTTCGAGCAGGTCGTCGAATTCGCGAAGGAACACAAGCTGCTGGTCGTCCATGATTTGGCCTATGCAGACCTCACGTTTGACGGCTACTCTGCCCCGAGCTTTCTTCAGGTGAAGGGGGCCAAGGACATAGCCGTCGAATTCTTCTCTCTTTCCAAGAGCTATAACATGCCCGGCTGGCGAGTAGGCTTTGCAGTGGGAAACGAAAGAATGATCGGGGCCCTCGCCAAGATAAAGAGCTACTTTGATTACGGCGTATTTCAGCCCATACAGGTTGCTTCGATTATCGCGCTGAACGAAGAAGATGCGAGCGTCAAAGAAATTGTGGGAGAATATCGAAAGAGAAGAGACGCGCTCTGCCGGGGGCTGACGCGGTGCGGTTGGCGCGTGCCTGCCCCGAAAGGGACGATGTTCGTCTGGGCGCAGATCCCCGAAGAGTTCCGCGCCATGGGGTCCCTGGAATTCTCTAAACTGTTGCTGCGGGAAGCGAAAGTCGCCACCTCGCCCGGCATAGGTTTCGGCGAGTACGGCGAAGGCTATGTCAGGTTCGCCCTCATTGAAAACGAGCATCGGATCAAGCAGGCCGTGAAAGGCATCCGGAGCGTATTGGCGAAGAGAAAGCAATGATACAGGTAGGCATCATAGGCCTCGGCACCGTCGGTTTGGGCGCCTATCGCATCCTCAAGGAGCACAGGTCGCTCATCGCGCAGAAGACCGGGGTGGAGATAGCCCTTTCCGGGGCCGCGGAAATCGACGCGGAACGGCGAAGAGGCCTGTCTGAGGACGATCCCCGCTTTTTCCGCAGCGCCTCGGAGCTTATCGACGATCCTTCGATAGATATCATCGTCGAGCTCATCGGCGGCACGGGTCTCGCCTTTGACCTCATCGCGGCCGCCCTCAGAAAGGGCAAGTGGGTGGTGACGGCGAACAAGGCGCTCCTTGCGGAGAAGGGCAACGAGATATTCGACCTGGCAGCGGCGAACCAGTGCGAGGTGGGCTTCGAAGCCTCCGTGTGCGGAGGCATCCCGGTAATAAGGGCCATACGGGACGGCCTCGTGGGAAACCGAATCGACTATCTCCTCGGCATTCTCAACGGCACCAGCAATTACATCCTGAGCAAGATGACCGAGGAGGGCGTCTCTTTTGACCACGCGCTCAAGGAAGCGCAGGCGGCGGGTTTTGCCGAGGCAGATCCGACTTTTGACGTCGAGGGTTTCGATGCCGCTCACAAACTTTGCATCCTTGCGCGTCTCGCTTTCGGCTATCCCCTCTCCATGGACGACATAGGAAGAGACGGCATCTGCAGGGTCGAGCCCATCGACATCGCTTTCGCCAGGGAGATGGGCTACCGGCTTAAGCTTCTGGCGGCGGCGAAGGAAGAAGACGGGATCATAGAGGCGAGGGTGACTCCGGCAATGCTGCCGGCGACGCACCTCATGAGCAGCGTGAACGGCGTCTATAACGCGGTCTACGTTGTTGGCGACCGGCTCGGCCCAAGCCTGTATTACGGCAAAGGCGCCGGGGGCGACCCGACGGGCAGCGCGGTCGTGAGCGACATCGTCGACATGGCGGCCAGGAAGAACGGGCAGCGCCACAAGGCGGGCATACGTTTCTGGTCCCCGGAAAGAACCATAAAGAAAAGCGAGGAGAGCATCGCTTCCTTCTACGCGCGGTTCATGTGCGAGGATCGGCCGGGCGTGCTTTCCAAGATATCGGGGATACTCGCCGAACACGGCATCAGCATTTCCGTGGTGACCCAAAAGGGGCGTAAAGAAAACGAATACGTCCCCGTCATGATGCTCACCCACGAAGCAACCGAGGGACGCATGCTCCGGGCGAAAGCAGAGATTGACAAGCTTCCTTTCATCCAGGGGGAAAGCGTGCATATACGGATTGAAGAGGGATGAGCGGCGTCGGTGGCGCTGAACACCAGTTCTTCATAAAGCGAGCCCCTGCGAAGCGCTGAGCGGGGAGGCCGGGGTACCCGCTCGACCGGAGGGAGGGAAGGGTCGATGGCTTTGCTCGACGAGGGGCGCTGAGCCCCAACAATTGCAAGCGTGCATATACGGATTGAAGAGGGATGAAATACATCGTTGTTATCGGCGATGGCATGGCAGATTTTCCGCTTGAGGAACTGGGTGGGAAGACCCCCCTGATGGCGGCGAGGAAGCCGAACATCGACAGAATCGCTCGTGAGGGCTTCTGCGGACAGGTGGCGACCGTGCCTCCCGGCTTTTCGCCCGGCAGCGACGTCGCCTGCATGTCCCTGTTCGGCTACGACCCCAAGAATCATTATACGGGTCGGGCGCCCATAGAGGCATACGGCATGGGGATCGCCCTTCAGGAAGGAGACGTGGCGTTCCGCTGCAACCTGGTCCGCCTCGACGTGCGGGGACCGAAGGTCTTCATGGGCGACTACAGCGCCGGGCACATCACTACCGAAGAAGGCGCGATCCTCATCAAAGATTTCGGCGAAGCCGTGGGCAACGGCGAGTTCATGTTTTATCCCGGCGTCGGCTATCGTCATATCCTGGTCTGGAAGGGCGGACCTGCGGAAATGGCCACTACCCCTCCCCATGACATCCTCGACAAGGAAGTAATCGACCACATGCCTTCCGGCGACGGGTCGAAACCCCTTATCAAGCTCATGAGCGACTCGCAGATATTCTTAAACAACCATCGGGTCAACAGGGACCGGGTAGACAGAGGCGATTCTCCGGCAAACAGCATCTGGCTCTGGGGACAGGGCAGGAAACCCTTTTTCCCGGCCTTCAAGGAGAAATACGGGGCACACGGAGCAGTTGCGGCCGCTGTCGACCTCGTCAAGGGCATCGGGGCGCTCGCGGGCTTTGAGACGCCTTTCGTCGAAGGCGCCACGGGATATCTCGATACCGATTACGTTGCCAAGGCCAGGAAAGGGCTGGAGCTGCTCGGCAGCCATGATATCGTTTACATCCACGTAGAGGCTCCCGATGAGGCGTCCCACACGGGCAGCCTCCCCGAGAAAATAAAGGCCATAGAGCAGATAGACGAAAAAGTGGTAGGCTGGCTCCTCGAAAGAATCCCGGACGACGTCCGTCTCCTGATCGCGACGGACCACGCAACCCCCATTTCGATGAGGACCCACTACGCCTGCCCCGTCCCCTTCGCGATTTTTCAAAAAGGGCAAAAGCCGGGTCCGGGGGGCGACTACGACGAACAGGGCGGCGGCAAAATGTTTACCGGAGAGCAGATGATCGAGTTCTTCCTCAAGGGGTCCTATTTATGAGACAAAAGTTCATATTCGTTACCGGCGGCGTGGTGTCGTCCCTCGGCAAAGGGCTTGCCTCCGCTTCCATCGGCGCGCTTCTCGAGTCACGAGGGCTTACGGTGACCCTCAAAAAGCTCGATCCCTACATCAATGTGGACCCGGGGACCATGAACCCTTTCCAGCACGGAGAAGTCTTCGTTACGGAGGACGGAGCGGAAACCGATCTTGACCTGGGCCACTACGAGCGCTTCACGAACGCCGCGATTTCAAAGAAGAGCAACTTCACCACCGGGCAGGTGTACGACTCGGTGATATCGAAGGAGCGGCGGGGCGAGTACCTGGGCGGCACGGTCCAGGTGATACCCCACATCACGGACGAGATAAAGTCGATGATCCTCGATGTGGACGAGCGGATCGACATCGTGATCGTGGAAATCGGAGGAACGGTGGGCGACATCGAGAGCCAGCCTTTCCTCGAAGCAATCCGCCAGCTCAGGAACGACTTGGGCAAAGAGAATACGCTTTTCATTCATCTTACCCTGGTGCCTTTCATCAAAACGGCCGGCGAGATGAAAACGAAGCCGACCCAGCACAGCGTCAAGGAGCTGCGGGAAATAGGCATTCAGCCGGACATCCTGCTGTGCAGAACGGAAGAATTTCTGCCGACGGCGCTCAAGGATAAGATCGCCCTGTTCTGCAACGTCGATAAAGATGCGGTCATCACGGCGAAAGATGTGAGCAACATCTACGCGGTGCCCCTTTCGTACAACAGGGAGGGTCTCGACGAGAAGATTACCCAGATGCTCAACATCTGGGCCAAGAAACCCGACTTAAGCGAGTGGCAGCACATTGTTGACATCGTGGCGGCGCCGAAGGATCAGGTGGAGATCGCCATGGTCGGCAAATACGTGAAACTGACCGATTCGTACAAGAGCCTGAACGAGGCGCTCACCCACGGGGGCATCGCGAACAGTTGCAAGGTGAACATTCGCTACGTCGATTCGGAGAACCTGGAGAAAGACGTGGAGAGGCATCTGGGCGGCGTCGATGGCGTGCTCGTGCCGGGCGGCTTCGGGTCGAGGGGCATCGAGGGTAAGATCAATGCCGTCACCTACGCCAGAGAGAACAAGATTCCCTATTTCGGCATCTGCCTCGGCATGCAGCTTGCCGTGATCGAGGTCGCGAGGAATCTGGGCAAGCTCAGGGAAGCCCACAGCACCGAGTTCCGGGAGGAGACCGACTGCCCCATCATCTACCTGATGGAGGAGTGGGTGGACCGCGACGAGCGCGTCCAGACGAGGAACGAAACGTCCGCCAAGGGCGGCACCATGCGGCTCGGCGCGTACCCCTGCAAACTGAAACCGGAGAGCCACGCCTACCGGGCCTACGACCGGGAGCTGATCCAGGAGCGGCATCGCCATCGCTATGAATTCAACATGCACTACAAAGAGCCCCTCGAAACGTGCGGTGTGGACATCACCGGCATCTCTCCGGATGGAAAACTGGTCGAGATAATCGAGCTGCTCGACCATCCATGGTTTTTGGGGTGTCAGTTCCATCCCGAGTTCAAGTCGAAACCCTTAAGCCCCCATCCGCTCTTCCGGGAGTTCATCAAGGCAGCGCTTCAGTACCGGCAGGAGAAAGCCGCATGCCGAAAGAAGTGAGGGTGGGCGGGCGTCCCGTGGACGGGAAGCCCTTCACGTTCATCGGCGGACCCTGCGTGATCGAAGGCAGAGATTCGGCCCTCGCTGCCGCGGAGAGGATTGCGGCTATTTGTTCGCGCCTGGGCATCCCTTTCATCTTCAAATCTTCCTATGACAAGGCAAACAGGACTTCAATCGCGGCTTTCCGGGGACCCGGCATCGAGCAGGGTCTGAAGATTCTGAAGGAAGTGAAGGAGCGTTTTGGCGTGCCTCTCCTCACGGACGTCCATTCGCCCCAGGAAGCCGTTGTCGCGTCGGAAATAGTCGATGTTCTTCAGGTGCCGGCGCTCCTCTCGAGGCAGACCGACCTCCTCGTTGCCTGCGGCAAAACAGGCAGGGCGGTCAACATCAAGAAGGGGCAGTTCCTTGCCCCGGGCGACATGGCCCACGCCATCGGGAAGGTGGAGTCGACGGGAAATAGGCAGATCCTTATCACCGAGCGTGGGACGAGCTTCGGCTACCACAACCTGGTGAGCGATTTCCGCGCCCTGCCCATCATGCGCGACCTCGGCTATCCGGTTGTCTTCGACGCTACCCACAGCGTCCAGCTCCCCAGCGGGGCGGGCGCATCGTCGGCGGGGCAGAGAGAGTTCGTCTTCCCGCTCGCCCGGGCGGCCGTGGCCGTCGGCGTGGACGCGATATTCATGGAGGTCCACGAAGATCCGGCCCACGCGCTCTGCGATGGTGAGAATTCCGTATGCCTCGACGACCTGAAGGAGATGCTCCAAGTGCTGAAACGGATAGGAGAGGCCCTGTGAGCAGGCTGGCGGATATGGGCAAAGAAGTGCTGGAGAAAGAGGCCCGCGCGATCCTGCAGGTCATGGAGCGGCTCGACGACGACTTTGACCGGGCGGTGGCCGCAATCAACGCGGGCAAAGGAAGGGTCGTCTTCTCCGGCATAGGCAAGTCCGGCCTCATCGCGAAGAAGATCGCCTCGACCTTCTGCAGCGTCGGCATACCGTCGATCTATCTCCATCCGGCCGATTCCCTTCACGGAGATTTCGGCATTGTGCAGAAAGAGGATATTTTCTTCATCATCTCGAACAACGGCGAAACGGACGAGGTGATTAAAATGCTCCCGTGGATAAAGCGAATGGGCATGCTGACCATCGTCGCCACGGGCAACAAGTCCTCCACCATCGCGAGCTACGGGGACATCGTGCTCGAGGTGAAAGTCGAAGAAGCATGTCCCTTCAACCTTGTCCCCACCTCGAGCACGACGACAACCCTGGCCCTTGGCGATGCGCTCGCCGTGGTTCTCATGAAGGAGCGGAATTTTACCCGGGACGATCTCGCCCTGCTCCATCCCGGAGGGACCATCGGCAGAAGCCTGCTTTTGAGAGTCGAGGATCTGATGCACGCCAAAGAAGCAGTTCCCCGGGTCTATGAGGACATGCTCATGAAGCACGTGATCATGGAGGTCACATCGAAAAGGCTTGGCGTCACCGGCGTTTTCAATAGGGACGACGAATTGGTGGGCGTGGTGACGGACGGCGATTTGCGCAGGGCTCTCGAGAAGTACGAGAACATGCTGGAAAAACGCGCCCGGGACGTGATGGTGACAAACCCCAAGGGGATCGAAAAGGGAGCGCTGGCTGTAGTCGCCCTGCGGACGATGGAAGAATTCTCAATTACGTCCCTCTTCGTTTTTCAGCCCGGCGATGAGAAGCATCCCGTCGGCATTTTGCACATTCATGACCTCCTGAAGGCGAAGATCGTCTAGCCCGCTTCTCTTTCCAAAAAAAAATCCTTCCGCGCTATTGACAAAAAAGCATTCAAGCAATTATATTCTCTTTAGCAATCTGCCTTCGTGATTGCTAATTCGCTTAAAATCAGGAAAGGAGCGTGATACGATGAAGGTAAAACCATTACAGGACAGACTCGTAATCAAGAGGATCGAGGAAGAAGAAAAAACAAAGGGCGGCATTATCATCCCTGACGCAGCCAAGGAAAAGCCCCAGGAAGGTCGCGTCATCGCGGTAGGCGACGGAAAAGTCCTTGAGAGCGGTCAGAGGTCTCCGCTTTCCGTAAAGGTCGGCGACAAGATTCTGTTCGGCAAATATTCCGGAACGGAGATAAAGATTGACGGCGAAGAGCATCTGATCTTGAGAGAAGACGACGTTCTCGCCGTTATCGAAGACTAATCAAAGGAGGAGCATAGATGGCTAAAGAGATTCTTTATGATCAAAAGGCAAAGGAAGCGCTCCTGAAAGGGGTGAACACCCTTGCTGATGTGGTAAAGGTAACCCTGGGTCCCAAGGGGAGAAACGTCATTCTCGAAAAGTCGTTCGGTTCGCCTACCGTCACGAAAGACGGCGTCACCGTGGCAAAAGAAGTGGAGTGCGAGGACAAGTTCGAGAACATGGGCGCCCAAATGGTCAAGGAAGTGGCGAGCAAGACGTCTGACGTAGCAGGCGACGGCACCACGACCGCAACCGTTCTGGCCCAGGCAATTTACAAGGAAGGCGCGAAGCTTGTGGCCGCCGGCCACAACCCCATGGAGTTGAAAAGGGGCATCGAGAAGGCTGTTGAGGTGGTGATCGAGGAACTGAAGAAGCTCTCCAAGCCGACCCAGGATCAGAAAGAGATCGCCCAGGTAGGGACCATATCTGCGAACAACGATGAGACAATCGGCAACATCATCGCAGAGGCCATGGGCAAAGTGGGAAAAGAAGGCGTCATCACGGTGGAAGAGGCGAAGAGCATGGAGACCACTCTTGACATCGTCGAGGGCATGCAGTTCGACAAAGGGTATATCTCCCCTTACTTCGTCACGAACCCTGATAAGATGGAAACGGTTCTCGACGAGCCCGTCATCCTTATCAACGAGAAAAAAATCAGCACGATGAAAGACCTCCTTCCCATTTTGGAGCAGGTCGCGAAGATGGGCAAAGCCCTCTTGATCATATCGGAAGACGTTGAGGGCGAGGCTCTGGCCACCCTCGTCGTGAACAAGCTGAGAGGCACCCTCAAAGTCGCGGCCGTGAAGGCCCCCGGCTTTGGCGACAGAAGGAAGGCCATGCTCGAAGATATCGCCATCCTCACCGGAGGCCAGGTAGTATCGGAAGAGCTCGGCATTAAGCTGGAAAGCATCAACCTGAAAGACCTCGGCAGCGCGAAACGCGTTGTCATCGACAAAGACAACACCACCATCGTCGACGGCGCAGGCGACAGGAAGGACATCGAGGGCCGGGTAAAGCAGATCAGGACCCAGATCGAAGAGACCACTTCCGACTATGACAGGGAGAAACTCCAGGAAAGGCTCGCGAAGCTCGTGGGCGGAGTTGCCGTCATCAATGTTGGCGCAGCGACGGAAACAGAGATGAAAGAGAAGAAAGCCCGCGTCGAGGACGCCCTGAACGCCACGAAGGCGGCAGTAGAAGAAGGCGTGATCCCCGGCGGCGGCGTCGCCTTCATCCGGACCATCGCGAAGCTGGAGACCGTGAAGCTCGAGGGCGCGCAGGAGTTCGGCGTGAAGATCGTGAAGAAAGCCCTGGAAGAGCCGATACGCTGGATCGCCCAGAACGCCGGCTATGACGGATCGATAGTGGTCGAGAAAGTGAAGACCGGCAAGGGCGCCTTTGGGTTCGACGCGGCAAAAGAAGAGTACGTCGACGACATGATGGCGGCCGGCATCATCGACCCCACGAAGGTCGCGCGGACTGCCCTCCAGAACGCCGCTTCGGTTGCATCCCTCCTGCTTACGACGGATGCGATGATCGCGGAAAAGCCGAAGGAAAAACCGAATTATCCTCCGATGCCTCCGGGAGGCGGCATGGAAGGGATGTACTAAGCAACAGCCGCAAATGCGCCATATAGAGGGGGCCTTTTGGCCCCCTCTTTTGTCCTGTCCCGTTCCATCCTTCCCACACTCGGAATTCCATTCCTCTTAAAATTCCCCTGCACTGCCCTGGCGGAAGCGGCTTGAGGCCTTTCGGTGAAAAACCTCTCGTCCGCTTAAGAATGCCTGCGTTTCGCCGATCATGCTCTTGGGTGGAAGCAGTAGTTTGCAAGAGCGACGCCGCACAGAGATCGCGGTGGACGTCGGCTCAGCCTGGCCTCGGACTGCAAAGACTGCAACGCAAGTCCCTCACCCAATTCCGGGCCCCCGCTGATCTCGTCCTGACTCGTCGATCCTTCGTTTGCCGGTCAAGGAGCAGGTCTTGAAAGAAGCAACAAATGCCGAGGCGCGCCAGAAACCCTCAGTGCTCGTGGTGGACGACAGCGTGCTGAACGTAAAGCTGCTCGAGGCGATCTTCACGAAAGAAGGCTTCAGGGTGCTCACGGCGAACAGCGGCGCCGACGGAAGGC
The DNA here is from genome assembly GCA_963816715.1 of uncultured delta proteobacterium. Taxonomy (GTDB): domain Bacteria; phylum Desulfobacterota; class Syntrophorhabdia; order Syntrophorhabdales; family WCHB1-27; genus BOG-1155. The sequence goes on along the minus strand of CAWFMJ010000024.1, from coordinate 175,654 downwards.
TTCTCGCACGCTCGGGAACCCCCGATCTGATACTCCTCGATATCATGATGCCGGGAGAAAACGGCTTCAGCACGTGCAGAACCCTGAAAGCAGACCCGTTTACGGCCGACATCCCGGTAATATTCATATCGGCCCTGGACGAAGTGGACGACAAGGTGCGAGGGTTCGACGCCGGAGCGGTGGACTACATCACAAAACCTTTTAATCGTGCGGAAGTCCTGGCGAGGAGCCGTCTCCATATAAAACTGAGGGAGGCCCACGCCGCCCTCGTCAAAGAGCAGAGTGCAAAACTGCAAAACCTGCGCGAGGCCCAGGAGGCATTCCTCACACGGCCTGAAGATCGGCCGGGGGCCGGATTCGCTGTCTGCTACCAACCATTTCACGAGGCAGGAGGGGATTTCTACGACGTTATGGAAATAGGCGAAGGAATTTTCGGCTATTTCGTCGCTGACGTCAGCGGCCACGACATCGGCTCCTCCCTGTCGACCTCCGCGCTCAAAGCCTTGTTTCATCAGAATGCAAGTCCTGTGTACACCGCCGGGGAAACGATGAAAATGGTCAATCGCGTCATGGCAGGGGTGGCGCCGGGCCAGCAGTTCCTCACCGCATGCTATGCCCATCTCAATAGGCTCACTTGCACCCTGACCCTGATCAGCGCCGGCCATCCCGCGGCAGTCTACCTCCCGGCCAACGGAGGCGCCGAGGCCATCGACATTTCGGGGGATGTGATAGGCGTATTCAAATCCATATCGTTCGACGTCTATGAAAGACCGACACAAAAGGGCGATCGGTTCTTCCTCTACACGGACGGTTTAATCGAGCGATTTGGCCCGACGAAACGGCTGTTCCGGGAAGGCATCGAGGATCTGAAGAAGGTCTGCGAGGCAACGCGAAACGCGCCCCTGAACAAAGCGATAAAAGATATTGTCGATAGGATGGGCGTCGGCGCGGGACTGGCGGCCGACGACCTGCTTCTCCTGGGAGTGGAGGTATGATCGACGCCGTCGTCAGGAGATCGGACGATTCCATCGAGTTTGAATTTTCGGCTTGCGTCGAGAATATCGACCACGTCTGCGAGGAAATCAGAAATTCCTTCCCCGGCGGCCCGGCGGCAGGGCGCTCTTTCCCCGTGCAGCTTCTCCTCCGGGAGGCGCTCAACAACGCCGTGCTTCACGGGTGCAGAAACGATTTGTCAAGAAAGATTAAGTGCAGTGCGAAATTGGTCGATAACATGCGTGTCGCCCTCAGTGTGGAGGACGAAGGAAACGGTTTTGATTGGAGAAAGTGTATGAACCGTAGTGAATGGGTCGATCTGGCTTGTTCCGGTCGCGGTTTGAGGATAATGAGTCTCTATAGCAAAAAGGTTCAATTCAACAAGAAAGGAAACGTGGTCGTCTTGGAGATTGACCTTTCACCGGGAGGGACGTGCGATGAACATAACAAGAAATGATGGGCGGGTAGAGGTGAAGCTGGACGGCGATCTGGTCGCCAGCGCCACCGAACAACTGCGTGAAGCGCTCAAGACCGTGGTGGCGGAGGGCGTTTCGGAGCTGACCATGGACATGGGGAAGGCTGAAGTCATCGATTCCCTCGGCGTGGGTCTCGTGATTTCGCTCCACAACAGTGTGGCCAAAGCAGGAGGGACCATCAGCCTTGTTAACGTCTCTCAGGATATCATAGACCTTTTCAAGAACATGCGTCTCGACCGCCATTTCGCGGTCTCAGGCGCATAGGTCAGCGGAAAAGAGGAAACGATGAGCGATCTCGACGATGATGTCCTTCAGATGTATATCGAGGAATCCAGGGAGCAACTTGCCGGAATAGAGACCGATCTTCTCGCCATGGAAGAAGCGGGCGCCGAGATAGACGAAGAGCTGGTCAACAAAGTCTTTCGCGCCGCCCATTCCTTGAAGGGAGGCGCGGGCTTTTTCGGCCTCGTCGTCATTAAGGAGCTGGCCCACAAGATAGAAAACGTGCTCTCTATGGTCCGGTCCCGGGAACTGGCGCCGAACCCTGAGATCATTAATATCCTGCTCCTTGCTTTCGACAAGCTCCGGGAATTGATGAACAATACCAAAGAGAGCAACAGCGTCGATATTTCCGAATTTGTCGTATCCCTCACGGGCCTGGCAAGCGTGAATCTGCCTGAGGCGCAGAAGGAAAGCGTTCGCACTTCCATAGAAATAAAACTGCCCGACGGCCGCCACGGCTTCTCGGTTTCGCAGTTCGACATCGACCAGACAAAGCGGGAAGGGAAGAACATCTATCTTGTCGAATACGACTTGATCCACGACGTTCACCGGGTGGGAAGCAAACCGCTCGACATCGTGCGGCAGATAGTGGGACAAGGAGGTCTCCTCGACTCTGTAGTCGACATAGCGAGTGTCGGAGGTCTGGATGACCCGCCCGCCAGGAAAGTCCCCTTCTACGTGGTCTACGGCGCCGTGAGCGAAGAGGCGATACTGGAAATGCCCATCACGACGGACAAAGGGAACGTCAGACTCCTCTTTTCCGGGACTTCTGTAGTCCGGGGCGAGAAAAAACAGGATGAGAGAAGCCAGGCCTCTGTTGCGCCTATCCCGACAGCCGTCGCTGAAGAGGGTGCGCCCGTCCAGGAGAGCCCGGGCAATGTCATGGCCTCCTCGACTCCTTCGAACAAAATAGCGACCCAGTCCGGTCAGCAGGGACAGGGCGAGACCAGTTTGAGAGTGAACGTGGGCGTCCTGGAAAACCTGATGAACCTCGCCGGCGAGCTTGTGCTGAGCAGGAATCAGCTTTTGGAATCCATAGGCCGGAACGATCAGCGAGCCCTCAAGACTGCCGGCCAGAGAATAAGCCTGGTCACCTCCGAGTTGCAGGAGACGATCATGCTGACCAGAATGCAGCCGATCGGGAACGTGTTCAACAAGTTTCAGCGAATTGTCCGCGATCTGTCGCGGCAGCTCGGAAAGCAAGTGCGCCTCGACATCGTGGGCAGCGAAGTTGAAATGGACAAGACCATTGTGGAGGGATTGAACGACCCGCTGACCCACCTGGTCAGGAACGCGGTCGATCACGGCATCGAATCCCCCGACGTACGGGTTGCTGCCGGCAAGGAACCGCTCGGAGTCATCACCCTGAGGGCATACCATGAAGCGGGGCAGGTCAACGTCGAGATCACCGACGACGGCAAGGGCCTCGATCCGGAAAAGATTGCCGCTTCGGCGGTGCGAAAGGGTCTGGTAACGGCCGAGCAGGTAAAGACCATGTCGGAACGGGAGATGACATCGCTGATCCTCCTTCCCGGGCTTTCGACCGCCGACAAAGTGACCGACGTGTCGGGCAGAGGCGTGGGCATGGACGTCGTGAAGACAAACCTCGACAAACTCGGGGGACAGATGGACATCGTGTCGGAGCTTGGCCACGGCTCGACGTTCCGGATCAAATTGCCGCTCACCCTCGCCATCATCCCCTGTCTTCTCGCTTCGGTCAATAAAGAGCGGTTCGCCATCCCCCAGGTGAACGTAAAAGAGATGATTCGCATTCCCGCTTCCCAGGTGAAAGAACGGATAGAGCTCGTGGGGAACGCGGAGGTGCTTGTGCTTCGCGGCAGACCCGTCCCTGTCATACGCCTGGCATCCGTGCTCGACGTTCCTCCTTCCCTTATCGAACAGAAGGACGGACAAGAGGCGGAGGACAGGCGGAAAAACATCGCCGACCGGAGATCCCGGAATAACTCGCCCATGGAATCGAGCCAAAACAGCCCGGCATCAACAGTCCATGGGGAAGATTCGGCGGAGAAGGACCGCCGAAGCGGCGATGAACGGCGATACCACGCCGCGAGCGATCTGAACATTGCCGTGGTGACCACGGGTCCGCTCGAATACGGCCTCGTCGTCGAGGAACTGCAGGACTCCGTGGAAATAGTCGTGAAGCCGCTCGGACGCCATCTGAAGCACCTCAGGGAATACGTGGGCGCCACGATCATGGGCAACGGCCGCGTCGCGCTTATCCTCGACATAGCGGGCCTCGCCGGCGTAGCCTCGCTGACGTCGCTTTCGGGAACGGCCAGAGCATCGGAGCTTGCCGCCGAGGCAGACAAGGAAAGGTTCGAGGAAAAACACTCTTTTCTTGCCTTCTGGGGCGGCGCAAAAGAACAATGCATAGTGCCCCTCGACACGGTCGCCCGCGTGGAACAGATCAAGAAATCGGACATCGAAATGGTCGCGGGCAAACGGGTCATGCAGTACCGAGGCCAGGTAATGCCGCTGTTTGCGCTCAAAGACGGAGCGGACGTGAGCGACATCGTCGAGGATCGCGATCCTATTGTCGTGGTCTTCCAGGTGGGGGCCAGAGAGGTCGGCCTCCTTGCTTCTCCTCCCGTCGATGCTATGGAAGCCAGGTTGGTCATCGACCAGACGACGGTCCATCAGGCAGGGATCGTCGGCTCCACGGTGATGAAGGGGCAAACCACTCTCCTTGTCGACATCTACGAGCTTGTCCGTGCGTCGTATCCCAATTGGGTGGAAATGCGCCCCACGTCCATGGGCGCCGGGGAAGGAAGCGGCACGGTGCTTCTGGCCGAAGACTCCGATTTCTTTCGCCAGCAGGTAAAGAGGTACATCGAGGAAGGGGGGTACCGGGTACTCGCGGGAGACGACGGTCTCGCGGCCTGGAATCTGTTGGAGGAGCACGCGAACGATGTGCGTCTGGTCGTCACCGACATTGAAATGCCTCGCCTGGACGGCTACGGATTGACCAAAAAGATCAAAGCAGACAGGAGATTCTCGCATTTGCCGATAATTGCCCTGAGTTCGCTCGCCAGCGAAGAGGACATCGCGAGGGGAAAGGCCGTCGGGATTGATGAGTATCAGGTAAAACTCGACAGAGAAAGGCTTCTGGAAGGAATTTCGTGCCTGCTGGAAAAAGGAGCGGCGCTGGAGAGCTGTGCCGATTCGGCACGGCGCTAAAGAGAAGGATGAGTCTCATGAGAAGCGGCTGCAGAGCTTGATCGAAAGCTCGGGGGTTCTCGCCTCTGCCTAGAGTCTTCCGAGAGCATGCGAGGAAACGACGAAGGAGGAAAGAATGAGTTCGATGAAAGACATGAAAATAGGCAAAAGGCTGAGCGTCGGCTACGCCGTTCCTTTGGCGCTCTTCGTGGTCATGGCAATTGCGGGATTGTTCGGCATGACAAGGATGAGCGCCGATCTGGAGCATATCGTTTCGGTGAACAACGCCAAGTCGCAATTGTCCAATAGCGTCAAGTCGCACATCGCCGAAATCAACCTGGCGATCTTCGAGCTCGTCGTCGCCAAGGCTCCGGAAGGCAGAGTCGCCGCTAAGGAAAGCATCGACGCGTCGAGAGCCGCCTACGCGAAGGATATGGATCGCCTCGATAAGATGGAGGATGAGGCGGAGGGCAGGACGATCATCAACCGCCTCAAAGATTCTATCGTTTCGGCAAAACAGACGAACAACACCGTCATATCCCTGGGCATGGCAGGGAAGAGCGCCGAAGCCATTGCGCTCCGCGAGCAATCGCTCCGGGCCATGAACGCGAAGATCGACGAGGCGTTGCAGGACCTCGTTCGCTACAACGACAACAAGGTTCAGGCGCGCTACGGCAGCGCCCAGACAACGTACAACGTCGCCCGCATTATCTTTCTCGCCATCTTTGTCGTCACCCTGGTCCTCTCGGGACTGCTGGGCCTCTTTATCTCTCGCAGCATCACCCGCCCCATCACGCTGAGCGTTGCTTTTGCCGCGAAAATGGCTGAAGGCGATCTGACCCAGGTGATAGCAGTCGACGGAAAAGACGAGCTTGGCGTACTCGCGGACGCCCTCAACCGGATGACCGATAACCTCAGACGCATGTTCAAGGACGTCGCAAACGGCGCTCAAACGGTTTCCAGTTCCTCCACGGAGCTTAGCGCCATATCGAAACAGATGACGGTAACGGCGGAACAATCGTCAATGATGGCAAACGGCGTCGCCTCTTCGGTAGAGCAGATGAGCGGCAATATGACGTCCGTCGCTGCCGCCATGGAGCAGGCGTCGACGAACATAGGAATCGTGGCCGCGTCGGCCGAGGAGATGACGGCTACCATCGGCGAAATAGCGAGGAACTCGGAAAAGGCGAGGTCCATCACGCTGGGCGCCGTCGGCCAGGCGGAACAAGCAACCGACAAAGTCAACGAGCTGGGAAGGGCGGCCAAGGATATCGGCAAAGTAACCGAGACAATCACCGCCATTTCCGCACAAACGAATCTCCTTGCCCTCAATGCGACCATCGAGGCGGCCAGGGCGGGCACGGCCGGCAAAGGCTTCGCCGTAGTCGCCAACGAAATCAAGGAACTGGCGCAGCAGACCGCGTCGGCAACCGAGGATATTAAGAACAGAATCGAGGCGATACAGGAATCTACGTCGCTTACCGTCGTCGACATAGAAAAAATATCCCACGTAATTCAGGAAGTGAACGAAATAGTCTCCACCATTGCCGCCGCCATCGAGGAGCAGTCGGTAGTGACGAAAGACATCGCGGGCAACGTCGGCCAGGCCGCGCAGGGCATCCAGGAAGTCAACGAACACGTGACCCAGACGTCGAATGTGGCCGGTTCCGTCGCTCACGACGTGGCGCAGGTGAATCAGTCCTCCGGAGAGATATCATCGAGCAGCTCTCAGGTTCTCCTCGCTTCCGAGGAACTGTCGAGGCTGTCCGAGCAGCTTATGGAGCTGACGTCGCAGTTCACGGTATAGGACGGAAGGGCAAGGAGCGCGCCATGATGGCTCAACCGGCATACGAGAAGGACATATCTTTCCTCGCCTCAACCTTCTATCTGGGAGGCACGATCCTCGGGGTAGACACCCTGAGGGTTCAGGAAATCATCAGGATCCCCGACATTACCCGGGTGCACCACAGTCCGGACTACGTGCTGGGAGTGATAAACCTGCGAGGCAGGATTGTGACGGTCCTCAATCTGGGAAGAAAACTGGCGCTTCGCGTCGCGCCGATCACCGAGGAAAGCAGGATCATCATCATCGACTGGGAGGATGAGTACGTCGGGCTCCTGGTCGATGCCATCTCCGACGTGATCGTGGCCGACCCGGAAAATACCATGGCGGCGCCGGCCAACGTAAACGAGACCCAACTGCGGTTCTTTCAGGGGGTCTACAAGGGGGACAAGGGTCTCATAGCCATCATCGACGTGGAAAAGGTCCTTTCCATCGAGGACAAGTAGGAAACGAGCAAGGAGCTCCCGTGCAGGTCAAAGTCCTCGTCGTCGATGACACCATTGTCTACCGCAAAACGGTGAGCGACGTCCTTGCCGGCATACCGGAAGTGGTGCTGGTAGGGACAGCCGGCAACGGCCGTATGGCCCTTTCCCGGATCAAGGATCTCAAGCCCGACCTCCTCATTCTCGACATCGAAATGCCCGAGATGAACGGACTGGAGGTGCTTCAGGCCATCCAGGAGAATTCGCTTAACGTCGGCGCAATCGTGCTCAGCTCGCTGACCGTGAAGGGGGGCGAGCTCACCATGAAAGCGCTGGAGCTCGGCGCCTTCGATTTTGTGACAAAGCCCGAGCACGGTTCGTCCGAGGAAAGCAAACGAGAAATCAGCAGCGCCCTCGCGCCCATGATAAAAGCGTACGGTCGCATGAGGGAAGTCAAGTCGCTCCTGAAAGGGGTGAAGAGGGCGCCCGTTGAGAACGGCCAGCCAAAAGGCGTCGTCGCTCAGGCAGTCAACGTTGCGGCAAAGCAGCCCGCCTGCTACGGGACGAGCCTGGCTTCTCTGGGAAAATTCAGAGCCGAAGCCGTCGGCATTGGCGTGTCAACAGGCGGGCCACAGGCGCTGATGCGCATGCTGCCCGACATACCCCCCGATTTGGGCGTGCCGATTTTCATCGTCCAGCACATGCCCCCCGCCTTTACGCGCTCCCTTGCGGAAAGCCTGAACAGCAAATGCCGTTTCCCGGTAAAAGAGGCGGAAGACGGAGAAATCGTGCAAAGCGACCGGGCTTATATCGCGCCCGGGGGGAAGCAGATGAAGGTCACTCTGGGCGCCGACGCTTTTGCAAAGATCATCAGGGTGACGAATGACCCCCCGGAGAATAACTGCAGACCGTCGGTCGATTATCTGTTCAGATCTCTGGCGCACCACTACGTGGGTCGAGCAGCGGGAGTGATAATGACCGGGATGGGCGCCGACGGGACGCTGGGATTGAAGCTCATGAAGCGAAACGGCGCCCTTGTGGTTGCCCAGGACGAGGCGAGTTGCGTCGTTTTCGGCATGCCGAAAGCAGCGATCGAGGCCGGAGTGGTAGACGTGGTGACGCCGCTGGATCAAATCGCGGGCGCCATTGTCAGGACGGTGAGGCAGCGTTAATGGGACAAAAAATACTTCCCGATGAATTCAAAACGTTATCCCGCTATGTTCTCTCCATTTCGGGAATAAGTCTCGACGATTCAAAAATGTATCTGCTCGAGACAAGGCTCGGAGGGCTGCTGAAAGAGACCGGCAGCGCGTCCTATGCCGAGTTGTATTATAAAGCGGTCTCTGACGGCGCAAAGAAGATCCAGGGAAAGATAATCGACGCCGTCACTACGGGCGAAACCCTCTTTTTTCGCGACGCCGCGCCCTTTGAGTTGCTCCAGCACAAGATCCTCCCTGATCTGATCGACAAGCGGAGCAAGAGAATGGCCGCGCAAGCCCGGATCCCGATCAGGATTTGGAGCGCCGCTTGCTCGACGGGCCAGGAAATCTACAGCATTGCCATTACCCTCAAGGAGCTTTTCGGCGATCTCAGCCGCTACGATGTACGCCTCCTGGGCACGGACATCTCGGACGCCTGCGTGGCCCGGGCCAGCTACGGCATGTTCAACAATTTTGAGATCGACCGGGGGTTGGCAAAAGACAAACTGATGAAATATTTCAATCGCAACGGCGACTCCTGGAAAGTACGCGACGAGCTCAGGGCGATGGCGACGTTCAGGAAGCAGAACCTGATGGAGAACTTCAGCGGCCTCGGCAAGTTTGACATCATATTCTGCAGAAACGTCGCGATCTACTTCGCCGAGATCGACAAGAACAGACTCTTCAAGAAGATCGAAGCTGCCCTCGAGCCCGACGGTTACCTCATTATCGGCTCGACAGAATCTCTGACAGGCGCCGCCCCGCAGTTCGAAGCGAAGCGATACCTTCGGTCGGTTTTCTACCAGATCAGGGGCGCCGAGAAAACGGCGTTCGCGTTCTCCGATCGTCCGCAAGCCGTCAGACCCGGACTATTGTAGCGAATCGGGTCCCTGGAGGGTCACCTCTCCCGCCCTTCCCCGAACGTTCCCGTAGAGACATTCGCACACAGGAAGACCGGCCGGCCGCAACGATCCGGCGATATCGACGAGCCTCTCGTACCGCCATCCCCGCTCGATGGATTGTTTGATGAATGAGGCAAGGAAACCGGTCCAGCGATTTCCCTCGAGCTCGGTGTGAACCGACAGCACGTTGAGCCCGTCCGTAAGAGAACGGGCGAAAAAGTCGGCCAGGGATGTTTCGTCGTCCCCCTCAAGGCCAACCATTTCGTCGAGCGTCGGAAGGGTCGAAGGGATTTGGGGCGTCTTGAATACTCTTCCCGCCATCCGTGGGTAGAAAGGGCTGCGGCCCCTCGTGTCGCTCGCGTAAGCAAAGCCCTGCTCCTCAAAGAACGCGAGGGCATGGGCGTTGATCATCCAACCCGGCGCCGCAAACGAAACGGGCTTCTTCCCGAGAAGCTTCTCGTAGACCTCCGTTGCCGTCGCGAGCGTCCTTTCCGTGGCTTCCCGGTCCATTCGCTTGATGTGGTCGTGCCAGTAGACATGGTCCAGACCGTGAATGCCCAGTTCGTGGCCTTCGGACGTTATGCGCTGCAGGAGAGCCCGATTTCGAAGGGCGATTTCGGCCCCCGGCAGGAGAAGGCCCCTCATGAGCGTCTTGAGGCCGTACGTTTCCAGCACGCCTGCCCGTTTCGCCTTGGAGACGAAACCCGGGCGGGTGAAAACGCGTTTCACCGTCCACCCCGTGTGATCTTTCCCCATGGGGACAAAAAAACTGGCCCTGACGTGAAAATTGCTGAAAAGATCGAGGAGGCGGGGTACACCCCGCCTCATTCCCTCGAAGGTATCGACATGCACTTCGAGGCCGATAATTTTCTCCATCACACGTTTGTCTTTGATTCCAGGTAGTACGCGACGGTCTTCGCAAGAGCCGTGTCAAGGTCTACCTTCGGTTCCCATCCGAGGATTCTCCTCGCCTTATCGATTGACGGGACCCTCCGGTTTATATCCTGATATCCCTTGCCGTAAAACTCTTTCGAAGATACCTCCACGATCTCGGCAACCTTCTTTCCGTTGCCGCAACGACCGACGTAAATGTCTCGCAGCTTGCAGGCCAGTTCCCTGACCGTCGCCTCGTTCCGGGGATTGCCCAGGTTGAATATCTCTCCGTTGCAGACGTCGTCCTTATTCTCGATAATCTTCATGAGGCCGTCGATGCCGTCATCGACATAGGTGAAGCATCTTTTCTGCTCGCCTCCGTCCACCAGCTTGATGGCCTCGCCGCGCATAAGGCTCGATATGAACTGCGTCACGACTCTGGAACTGCCTTCTTTCTCGGGCTCGAGGGTCAAATCGTCGAGCTTCGGTCCTATCCAGTTGAAGGGTCTGAAGAGGGTAAAGCGAAGGCCCTGCTGAAAACCGTAGGCCCAGATCACGCGGTCGAGAAGCTGTTTCGATATGCTGTAGATCCACCGCTGCTTGTTGATGGGACCCACCACGAGCTGGCTTTCATCCTCCTTGAATTCCTCGTCCGGGCACATGCCGTAGACTTCCGAGGTGGAAGGGAAGATCAGCCTTTTGCCGTATTTGACGCACTGCCGAACGATATGCAGGTTCTCCTCGAAGTCGAGCCCGAAAACCTTGAGCGGCTCCCTCACATACGTAGCCGGCGTGGCAATGGCGACGAGGGGGAGAACAACGTCGCACTTTTTCACGTGGTACTCTATCCATTCCCTGTTGATCGAAATGTCGCCCTCGACAAAGTGAAAGCACCGATTGCCGTGGCACTTGTCCAGTTTGTCGTCCCTGATGTCCATGCCGTAGACTTCCCAATCCGTTTTCTCCAGGATATGGCTGGCCAGGGCATTCCCGATGAATCCGTTGATGCCGAATATCAGAATCTTCAAAATCTTCCTCCTAAAAAGTTCCTTCTCGGTTTGCCGAAACCCCGGCCGAGAACGACGTCCTTATTCTCCTAAGACTGTTGCGGACAACGGGTGCTGTGAGAGAAACCGCTGCGCGTCCATTTCATCCTCGCCTTCCAACTGGAGCGAGACGACCTGAAGCAACCCCTCTCCCGTCTTGATCAAAAGGGGAGGCGTTGAGACCGCCGCGCCGGGGGAGTCTCCGGTGTCTCCAAATGGAAGGGCTTTCCAGATAAAAAGCCTGCGGCCGCGGAAATAGGTGAAGGCCCCCGGGTAAGGATGGGTAACGGCCCTTACCAGATTGCTGATGGTCACGGCGCTCTTGGTCCAGTCAATACGTCCGTCCTCCGGCTTCCTCCCGCCGTAGTACGAAAACTCCCCGTCCTGCGGCCTTCTTTCGAAGGTCTCCATCTCAAGAAAGGGAATTGTATCGCGCATGAGGCTCCGTGCGGCGGCAGCAAGCCTCAGGGCAAGGGTCTGAGCCGTATCTTCCGGGCCGATCTCGACCGCTTGCTGGGCCACAATATCCCCGGCGTCCGGCTTCGTCTCCATGACGTGAAGGGTGACGCCCGTTTCCGTCTCGCCCTCGACGAGCACCCAATTGACGGGGCAGCGGCCGCGAAATTTCGGGAGCAGGGAGCCATGGAGATTGAGGGGCGCAATTCTTGGCAGATCGAGGATCGCTTTGGGGAGCAGATGCCGGTAGTAAAAGGAGAACAGGTAATCAGGCCGGTACGCTTTGATGCGCTCGACCCAGGCCGGATCGCGCAGGTTCTCCGGGTCGTAAACCGGTATCGCCCGCTTCTCGGCAAGCACGCGGGGCGTGCGGAACCATACGTTCTCTTCCGGGTCGTCCTTGTGGGTAAAAAGGGCGGATATCTCAATGCTGCTCGAGTTCAGCAGTTCGTCGAGACAGACATAGCCTATTTCGTGGTACGCAAAAACAACTGCTTTCACAGGAGTTCCTTTTTCACGATAAACCTTGGTCTTCTTCTCACTTCCTGGAAAATCCGCCCGACATATTCGCCGATGATGCCGAGGGCGAAAATCTGCACGCCCATGAAAAAGAAGAGGACGGCAAAGAGGGTGAAGAGTCCTTCCGATTCGGGACCCACGACAAACCGGCGGACGATCAGGAAGAGGGCGAATGCCAGCCCCAGGAGGGCGATGACGATGCCGAGAAAGCCGATGAACTGGATAGGGAGCAGCGAGAAGCCCGTCATCAGGTCGAAATTGAGCCGAAACAGTCGGAACATGCTATATTTCGAAACGCCCTTTTTCCGCTCTTCATGGCCGACCTCGATCTCTACGATGCTTCTGGCGAAGGTGTTGGCAAGGGCAGGGATAAAGCTGGAGGATTCCTGGCAAAGGTTGATGGAGTCGATGACCTCCCGGCTGTACGCCCTCAGCATGCAGCCGTAGTCCCTGAGCTTCGCCCCCACCAGGCGAGACGTGATCTTATTGACGAGCCACGACGGCCACCGGCGGAAAATGGAATCCTGCCTTCCCTTTCTGTAACTGGCGACCACATCGTAGCCTTGGTACACTTTTTCGACGAGACGGGGAATCTCTTCCGGCGGATTCTGCAAATCGGCGTCGATCGTGATCATCACGCTGCCCAAAGCTCGCTCGAACCCCGCGAAAAGGGCCATGTGCTGCCCGTAGTTCCTGTTGAACTCGATCACCTTCACTCTTGGGTCTCTGTCCCGAAACGCCTCAAGCATTTCCTGCGTGCGGTCGGTGCTCCCATCGTTCGTATAGATGATCTCGTAGCTCCTCCCGGTCGATTCGAGGACTTTCGTCAGCCGCTCGTTGAGCTCCGGCAACGACTCCTCTTCGTTCAGGACCGGCACGAGCACTGATACATCGATGCTATTGTCCATCTTTCCTCTCGAGGATCAGATAATTATCCTTTTCGTAACACGCGTCTTTCGCTATGGGGAAAAGCGATTTGAGTGAGTTTGCCTGTCCGTGCCTGTTCTCGGCAACGCATATTATAGCACCTTTTGCCGAAAGGACGTCCGCGGGCTTCGACACCGGCCGGACAGGTTTTCCCGCGTAGTAGACAAGGGCGGGAGAGTTGAAGTCGAAGGCATACAAGGCCGCCTCCGGCATGTCTTTCATTTGGTCGGTAATGAGCCGGACGGACTTGCTGGTTGTATCGAGAGCCGGCAGGTAAAGAGCGTGATAGACGAACCCAAGAATAATGAGATACGCAAAGAGCGCAAGAAAGCTTATCCCCGGGCCCTTCGTGAAGATGGAGATCACGAAAAAGAAGCCGCAGACGACAAGGACGCCGGCCAGGACGGCCGGCACAACCATGTTGCCGCCGAACATAACCCCGAGAAGCGGAACGCGCTTCAGTGCGGGGAACAGGAGCAGGGGCGCCAGCATGAACACCGCGCCTAAACCGCACAAAATGGCCGCAGTCCATTTTTTTTCGACCAGGGCGTACCATTGCTCCTTCAGGTAAATGCCCACAAGAAGGGCGCAGGCAGGGTAGCACGACAGCAGGTAGATGGCGCGCTTGCTTTTAGAGACGTCGAAAAAGACGAAAGTGAAGAGCAGCCAGATAAGAGGGAGCCAGAGTCTGCGCCGGAATGCGAAATAGACGGCGAAGGGCAGCGCGATGCTCCAGGGGAGGAAATTGACGAAGAGTTTCGGAAAATAGTACCAGAAGGGCTCGATATGATCGAAGCCGGTGGTATACCGCGTAATGTTTTGGTGCAGGAGAAACTCGTTAATATAGGCCCTTCCCGCCAGGAGGAACCAGATCGAGGCAAGAGCGAGCGACAGGACGCTGCCCCAGACCAGGGGCAGGAACATCCGTCGCAGGCGTCTCCTGGCAATGCAATAGAGGAAGAGCACGCCCAGGGGGATAACAAGACCGGCGGGTCCCTTCGACAGAATGGCGAGCGTGCAGGGCAGCAGGCTGAGGCCCAGGAGGGCCTTCCGTTCTTTTTCAATGGAAAGATATCCCAGGAAGATGGAAAGACCGATGAAAAGCGCGAAGGTCATATCCATGACCGATTCGCGGGCATTCCCGAGAAACTGATAATTCGTCGCAAGGATGAGACCCGCCAAAAAACCGGAGACCTCATGGTCCATTCTCCTGCCAAGGAAATAGACGACCAGGAGAAGGAGAGCTGCGGCAATTGCCGACGGCAGCCTTGATGAGAATTCATTGATCATGCCGGTGATGCGGGCAGTCGCCACGATGAGCCACGGGTAGAGCGGCGGCTTTTCCAGATAGGGCATGCCGTTGAGGTACGGATGGACGTAGTCGGCGCGCTGGACCATCTCTCTGGCCATGATCGCCTGTCTCGGCTCATCAGGATCCCATAGGGAAATGTTGCCCAGGCCGTTAATAAAAAGGACATAGGCTACGCAAAGAATAACGAGCGTTCTCATTGAAAACCACGAATTATATGCCGTTCGGCCCAAGTTTTCAAGTCCTTTGTCATGCGATCTCCTCTTCTCTATTTATCATTAAATGGACAACCAGTGCAAATTCTGACCTACACTCTCCCCCGACCCGTTGTCATTCTCTATCCGGTCGGTCCCGTCGAGGCGCGATATCCCCCTTTGTTAGCGCTTTCGTTCCGCTCGCCGCACGGCCTATCCGCCGTCCTTCTTAAAGCGTTTCCATGCCGTTTTGTCCGTCCGACTGGAGAAGAGACAGCCAAATTGACAACCAGCATGCGTTAGCTTAAACTATTGCACCTGACCACGCACAGACGAGGCTGATTTTGGCTCGTCTTGCGCCAGGTGTTTGACATTTTTCCGTGGATTTTATACCATCTAGGGCTACCCATGGAAAGCTCAAAGAGCAAAGAGGAGATCTATAGAGAAGCGGAGATATTCCACACGTCGCTCGATAGACGACTGAGGATGCTTCTAAGAAAATCGTTTCTGTCCGAGGCCGAAGAACTCGAGATGAAGGTATTGAAGAAAGAAAAGCTCTACTACAAGGACATCATGGAAGGGCTCAAAGAGAGATTTAAGGATTCAAGATGAAGAAAACCGGGGCGCAGATATTTGTCGAGTCTTTAAAGATGGAGGGCGTTGATACCCTCTTCTGCTACCCGGGCGGCGCCGTCCTCAACATCACCGACGCCCTTTACGATTCGGACATAAAGCAGATCCTGGTGCGGCACGAACAAGCCGCCGTCCATGCCGCGGACGGCTACGCACGCGCTTCCGCGCGCGTCGGCGTGGCCCTTGCCACCTCCGGCCCGGGGGCAACGAACACGGTCACGGGCATTGCGACCGCTTACATGGATTCCGTCCCCATTGTCGTTTTCACCGGACAGGTGAATACGGCCCTTATCGGCAACGACGCCTTCCAGGAGGCAGACATCGTCGGCATCACCAGGCCGTGCACGAAGCACAACTACCTGGTTCGAGACGTGACCGAGTTGGCGCGCGTCATTAAGGAAGCCTTCTATATCGCAAAATCAGGGCGTCCGGGTCCTGTCCTGGTCGACATACCCAAGGACGTGTCCGCGGCGATGGCCGAGTTCAAATATCCCGAAAAGGTCCGCGTGAGGGGCTATCAGCCGACGTACGCGGGTCATCCGGGGCAGATAAAGAGGGCGGTGAAGCTCCTCGGCTCGATGAAGAAGCCCGTGCTTTATACGGGAGGAGGCATCATCACCTCCGGCGCAGCGAAAGAGCTGCTGGCCTTCGCCGAGCGATTTTCGATCCCGGTAACGAGCACTCTCATGGGCCTCGGGGGTTTCCCCGGCGACCATCCTCTGTTCCTCGGGATGCTCGGCATGCATGGGACCTACGCGGCGAACATGGCCATCACCAGCGCCGACATGATCATCGCCGTCGGCGCGCGGTTCGACGACCGGGCAACGGGCAAAGTCGAAGAGTTCGGAGCCCGGGCCAAGATCGTGCACGTCGATATCGATCCGACTTCGATCAGCAAGAATATAAGGGTCGATATCCCGATCGTCGGCGATGCGAAAAACGTGCTCAGGGGCATGCTGAAGGCGGCGGAAGAAGAGAAAGAGCTCAACGGCGCCGGCTGGCAGGAGACGACCGCCGCGTGGCGCCGGCAGACAGAGCAGTGGAAAACGGAATTCCCGTTGAGTTATGCAAGGAACGGCACGATCAAGCCGCAGTACGTGATCGAGAGGATTCATGATCTCACCGACGGTAAGGCAATCATCGCCACGGAAGTGGGACAGAACCAGATGTGGACGGCCCAGTTTTACAAATTTCAGGTTCCCCGTCGCATCATCACCTCGGGCGGCCTCGGCTGCATGGGGTACGGCTTTCCCGCAGCCATCGGCGCCCAGGCGGCTTTTCCCCACATGCTGGTTGTCGACATTGCCGGCGACGGCAGCATCCAGATGAATATCCAGGAGCTGGCAACGGCCGTTCAGTACGGATTGCCGGTGAAAGTCGTCATTTTGAACAACGGGTGTCTGGGCATGGTGCGGCAGTGGCAGGAGCTTTTCTATGAAAAGCGGTACGCCATATCAAAGCTCGATTGCATGCCCAACTTCGTGAAACTGGCTGAAGCCTACGGCGCCGTGGGGTATGAAATAGAGCACGAGAGCGAAGTGGATAAGGTGCTCAAGAAGGCTTTCAGCAATGGCAGACCGACGTTCATTGACGCCCACGTCAATCCTGAAGAGGGGGTCTACCCCATCGTTCCGGCCGGCGCCGGCTTGCGCGACATGCTCCTTGTCTAGGGGGAAGGTTTGAGACATATCATTTCAGTCCTCGTTGAAAACGAATTCGGCGTGCTGGCGCGGGTGGCAGGGCTTTTCAGCGGCAGGGGCTTCAACATAGAGAGCCTCTGCGTGGCAGAGACCCTCGACCCTGAGATCTCCACCATGACGATCGTCACGTCCGGAAGCGACGGCATTCTCGAACAGATCCTCAAACAGCTCAACAAGCTGGTCAATGTCATAAAAGTAACCGATTTTCAGGACGCCGACTATGTCTCCCGGGAAATGGTGCTGGTCAAGATCAACGCGGACGAGAAGACGAGGGAGGAAATCCTGAGGATGACGCAGATCTTCAGGGGACGGGTGGTCGATGTGTCGCCCCGATCCTATGTCGTCGAAGTAACGGGAAACGAAGAAAAAGTGGAAGCTTTCCTGACCCTGGTGAGGCCCCTCGGCATCAAAGATCTGGTGAGGACGGGCCCCGTTGCCATGATGAGGGGCGAGAAGACAGCGCGAGTGAATAAACAATCGAAAGGAGAAAGAGATGCCGAAAATCTACTACGAAAGTGACGCCGACCTGGGCGTTCTCAAAGGAAAGAAAATAGCCGTTATCGGGTATGGGAGCCAGGGGCACGCGCAGGCGCAGAACCTGAGAGAAAGCGGCCTCCAGGTGATCGTCTCGGAGCTTGAAGGCACGGCCAACTACAAGCTGGCCGTCGAGCACGGCTTCACCCCCGTCTCCGCGGCAGAAGCTTCCGCTCAGGCCGACGTTATTCAGATACTCGCGCCGGACGAAGTCCAGGCATCTCTGTACAAAAACGTTATCAAGCAAAACCTCGTCAAAGGGAAAACACTTCTTTGTTCCCACGGCTTCAATATCCATTTCAAACAGATCGTGCCGCCGCCCGACGTGGACGTGATCATGGTGGCGCCGAAGGGACCGGGCCATCTGGTACGGCGGGAATTTCAGCGGGGCGCCGGAGTGCCGGTGCTGATCGCCGTCTTTCAGGATTTTTCCGGCCACGCTCACGACACGGCACTGGCTTATGCGAAAGGCATCGGCGGCGCCAGGGCAGGCATGCTGGAGACGACCTTCTCCGAAGAGACGGAAACCGACCTGTTCGGAGAGCAGGTAGTGCTTTGCGGCGGCATCACGGAGTTGATAAGGGCCGGCTTCGACACGCTGGTGGAAGCAGGATACCAGCCGGAGGCCGCCTATTTCGAGTGTTGTCACGAGTTGAAGCTGATAGTCGACCTCATCTATGAGGGCGGCATAGCAAACATGCGCAGCTCCATCAGCGATACCGCCGAGTACGGCGATATGACCCGGGGCAGACGGATCATCACCCAGGAAACAAGGCAGGAGATGAAGCGCATACTGGGAGAAATCCAGTCGGGCGAGTTCGCGAGGGAATGGATCCTTGAGAACATGGCGGGGAGACCTGTTTACAATGCGGTGAAGAGGAAGGATAGCGAACACCTCATCGAAACGGTGGGCAAGAAGCTCCGCTCCATGATGGGTTGGATAGGGAGAAAGGATTGAGAAGTTTCCCTGTCGCAAAGGAAGGGCTCTATATTTTCGTTCTGCCGTCGCTCTTCTTGTCCTTCCTTTTTTGGTTCCTGGGCGTTTGGGGGCTCGCGGCTCTTATGCTCCTTCTCGCCCTCTTTTTTCTCTTCTTCTTTAGAAACCCCGAGAGGTCGGACAGAAGCGGCGAAGACGAGCTTATTTCCGCCGCCGACGGCCGGGTGATGGCTGTGGAAGACCTTTTCGAAGGCGAATTTCTCCAGGAAAAGGTCAGAAGAATAAGCGTCTTTATGAGCCTCTCGAACGTGCACGTGAATAGGGCTCCCTGCAAGGGGAGCATCGAGAGGGTCCAGCACCGGGACGGCAAATTCAAGATTGCCTTCAAAAAGGGCGTCGATGAGGAAAACGAGAGGAACTATATTCTCCTTAAGCGAAACGACGAGAAGTTCCTGGTCGTTCAGATCGCCGGTTTTGTTGCCCGTCGCATCATATCATACGTGAGAGAGCATGATGCGGTAAAGAAGGGAGAGCGGGTCGGCATGATTGCTTTCGGTTCGAGGGTGGATGTCTATATGCCCACGTCGTACCGACCCATGGTCGAAGTAAATCAAAGGGTGAAAAGCGGGTTGACGGTACTCGCGAGAAAAGAGGAGAAGCCATGAGAAAGAGAAAACGCAGGAGCGTCTACCTCCTTCCGAACTTCCTCACGTCGATGAGCCTCTTCGCCGGGTTCTACTCAATGGTTGCCACCCTGGACAAGCAATTTGTCCACGCGTCTATTGCCATCTTCGTCTCGGCCATTCTTGACTCGCTTGACGGCCGGGTCGCCCGTATGACCGGTTCTACCAGCAAGTTTGGCGTGGAATATGACTCGCTCGCAGACGTCGTTGCTTTCGGCGTTGCCCCGGGCCTCCTCGCTTATATGTGGGCGCTAAAAGGGTACGGCCGATTCGGCTGGCTCGCCGCCTTCCTTTACGTAGCCTGCGGCGCCCTGCGCCTGGCGCGGTTCAACGTACAGGCGGACAACGTACAGAGGAAGCAATTTCTCGGCCTGCCCATTCCCGCCGCGGCGGCGGCCATAGCGTCAAGCGTGCTCTTCTTCGGAGAGCTCAACCTGCCCGTAGAAGTAAAGAAGGTCTTTGTGCCTATCCTTGTTTACGCCCTTGCGTTCCTGATGGTAAGCGGGGTGAGGTACAGCAGCTTCAAAGAGTCGAGCGCTTTCCGCTCGAGGCATTTCGAAGCGGTCGTTGTGGTCGTCCTGCTTTTTGTTATTGTGCTCATCGAGCCGGCGATCATGCTCTTTACCGTCACCATGGCCTACATGCTCTCCGGTCCGGTTGTCTACCTGCTCAAATACCTTTTCAAGCGCAACCGTGCGCCTGAGGAGATCCCCCATCAGAGAGAAAGCTGAGGATCTGGCGGTGGTCGTCGATATATATCCCCGTTGAGATCGCCCGGTTTTTATACGCCACAAACGTAACCCCCGAAGAGCGGGCCGTGCCGAGGTCTATTTCCGAGTCTCCCACGTAGAGCGTCTCTTCAGCCGCGCCGTGGAGATGCTCCAGGATCCGCATGACCGATTCCGGGTCCGGTTTGGGGCGCGTCACGTCGAGAGCGGTGACGACCATATCGAAGTAGGGTTGCAGACCGAATTCCTGCATTACGTAAGGCATGGACGACGTCCTGTTCGTGCTTATCGCCGTCGTGATTCCCTTTTCTCTCAGGGCAGACAAAGTTTCCAGCAGATAAGGCTCCATTGCGAGGTAACAAATGAAGTCTTTGAAGCTTATGTGTTCCTTCAGGAACGTGAACGCCTTCGCTTCAAGATCGGGCTCTTCCTTAAAGAGATGATGAATGCTGTCTCCCATCGTATTCATATGGCAATAACGGAGTTCCGCTTCGGTAAGCATCCCTCTTCCCATAGCGCGGGCGATTCGGTTGTAAAGTTGACGGTTTGCTTCCAGGGAGTCGAAAAGCACCCCATCGCAATCGTAAATGACGCACGTAACTGGCATTTGCTTTCTCCGCAACAAGGTCGATGCTTCTTATGAAGGGAAGAGTCTAACGGGAATCCCGCGAACAATCAAGAGGCATGCGGAGGCTGGCGTCTGCCCCCGCATGCCCGGTGAAAACCGGAAGCTCCTCCGGTCGGAGGCCCGGCTATCCATTTTCCCTCAGGCAACGTACGTTCCGTCTTGGGAGATATATTTTTCATAGAGCCATCTCATGTTCGACGCTTCCTTCTGCGACACGGCAATGACGGAAGAAGCAATCTTGTCCCCCTTCATATCGCCGTACTTCACGGTTACGATGCTGTGAGTCTCGGGCATGGCTTCCATATGAGCCCGGGAAACGTCAAAGGTCTTATCCCCGTCGTCCCCCTTCACCGCGATCGTATGCGCGTTCCGGTCCACGGAAACAACTTCGCCCGTATAAGTGCCCAGGACCTGATTATCGGCGCCCGCACCACCCGCGGCTCCCATATTTTGATCATTTGCCAAGCCGACCATCGTAAAGGCGAACATCATCAGAACGGCTGCCGCTAATGCCAGTAATTTTTCCATCTCACTCACCTCCTCTTGATGTCTCCGCTTCAAGGCAATTCCAACGCATATCCCGCTCTTCCCAGGCCGGTTGATTTAGAGCGTATACTCATAACGCTGAGGGAATATAACCGGAGGCGATGTGACTGTCAAGGGCGCACGGAAAACTTGCCGCCCGGTGAACCGAAGTCTTATATTTTTGTAGAAAAGACGACGGATTTCTGGTATTATCACTGAACCTACGGTCCCATCGTCTAGGGGTTTAGGACGTCGGCCTCTCACGCCGGTAACGCGAGTTCGAATCTCGCTGGGACCATTTGAATTTTCCTTCAGCGGTTTTGCCCCCCCATCGCCTTTTCTTGTTGTCCAACTCTACGGGAGGATTGTCTATGATGCCCATTGCGCCCCTGATGATAGAACACCGGCTCATCGAGCGTATGATCAAGGTGATGCGGAGCGAGGCGGACCAAATAGCCGTTGTGGGAAGGGTGCGGCCCGAGTTCATCGATCAGGCCGTCGACTTCATCAGAATGTACGCCGATCGCTGTCACCATGGAAAAGAGGAGGATATCCTCTTCGAGCGCCTTTCCCGGGTCGCCGTCTCGGACCAGTACCGGGAAATGATGCAAGAGCTCAAGGAAGAGCATGTGCGTGCGCGGGAGACAACGGCTCGACTCGTCAAGGCAAAGCAGCGTTATGTTTCGGGCGACGGGAAAGCTCTTTCGGAGATCAGCGCCGCGATGAAGGAGCTTGTCGATTTCTATCCGGGACACATCGAAAAAGAAGATAAACATTTTTTTATCCCCTGCATGGCCTATTTCAGCAGGCCTGAGCAGGATGATATGCTGGAAGCCTTCGCGGAGTTCGATAGGAGTCTGATCCACGAAAAGTACCGCTTCGTGGTCGAGAAGTTCGAAAACAGGGGATGAGGACGCCTTTCCGCCGAATTCGCTTACGGATTGCCAGATAAGAAGCGGAACTACGATCCCCCGCGCTGTCGCGCTGCCCGTAAGGCCCGCCGCACGCCCCTCGCAATTGCCTGATGCCGCCAGGCCAGTTCGATTGACAAGCAGCGGCAGCGTCACCATATTTGAACAAGTTCGGCAGCAAATCCGACAGCAGTAGAGCAGTTCGCCCAACGTCTGACCTGAGAAGAGAACTCAAGAGAGACATCAATGAAGCGATTGCCTTTGATTGCATTGCTTCTCGGTTTGTCCGCAGTCGTTCCCCGAACGGCTTCCCCTTTCGAACAGGCCGTCTCCGTCGGCTACGGGCTCGCTGCCTACAATGCCGGGTTGCACACCGGCAGGGTCGAAGGGGGAAAGAATTATGACTTCTTTCAGTTCACGTACTTGATTGAGAGATCATGCGCTGACCACCACCCCCTCTCCGTCTTTGCAGAGCCCTTTGCTTCCTACGTCGTCCAGCCGCACGAGGGCGTCGATTTCGGTTTTTATACGGGCCTCAGGTATTGCCTCCTCAACGCCGACAACCGCGGCTTCTTCTTCACCGCCGGCACGGGACTCGTCTACACGACGACGTACTTCAAAGAACAGGGGACGCACCTCGATTTTACCCTCGAAGCCGGCGTGGGCTACCGTTACGGTCGGTACTTCCTTGAGGACAGATGGCGCCACTACTCGAACGGCGCCATGGCTTCGCCCAACCGCTCCGTCAATGCGAACGTACTCAGCGTTGGTTTCTATTTCTGAGCGAAGACCGCCTTCCCCGACATCGCTCCCCCATTTTCTTAAGTTTTTGAGCGGTTATGCGATCAGTACCAGCAGAAGCATGGGAAGGCCGGGCGGCGCCGTTCTTTCGTCCACGGGGCAAACGCCGCTCTGAAAGACCCGGTAGCGCAGGAGTGACCTGTCATGGCAGAATCAAGTTCAAGCACTGAAGATCACACGACTGTTCATGAACTCAGCAAGTCCGGCAAGCCGTTTTTCTTTCCCGCCGGCACGCCGATGCAGGTTGAAATCAATGGTGTTTCCCTCAAGATGAGCAGCGTTTCCGTCGGTTATCTCGCCGACAATTGTCTGATCATAAAATATCCGTCCACCGGCAGTTTCGGTTCGATCGCGAGCAGATTATTCAAGGGCAATATCGTCACCGTGCGCTACATAAACGATGGAGACGTTCTTGGGTTCCAATCGGAGCTACTCGGCACAACCAACGATCCCGTCAGGCTGCTCTTCATCGCTTATCCTGCCGTGATAGCCCGGCGCAGCCTCAGGTCGAGCAGGAGGATCGAGTGCTACCTTCCCGCAAATCTCGAGTTGATCGATCGGGCAAAGGGCGAAGACGTCGTCCAGGACGGCGTAATCACCGATATAAGCAGAACGGGGTGCAGTTTCAACATGGTCAAAGGGTCGCCGGAGCGCATGCTGCCCGATGTAAGGATGAACGACCCGATTACGCTCTACCTGCAATTCCCCGGCGTGGAAGACAAAATCGACCTTCGCGCAAACGTGCGGAACATACAGAGAGACTCGCAGAAGATGCGCATGGGCATGCAGTTCATCGATCTGGATGAAAAGCGGAAGATGAGCATAATGGAATACACCGCGACTCTTGAGAAATTCAGTTGGGAAAAATAGCGGTGAACCTTGGGAGGTGGACGCTCCTGGCGCGGTTTGTCTTTCGAAGGGGTGTCCCCAACCTTACTTAACTAGAAGGGATAGCCCAGGCCGGCGAATACCGCCGCGCCTTCCGATCCGAAGCCAACGTCGACACGGCCCACGATGTTCGGCCGTACGATGCCCCTGAAGCCTATTCCCGGATTATACTTGAAGTTCTTCTTGCGGATGTCCCACACGTCCCGCATCACCGTTCCTGAGTCCAAAAAAGGCGCCGCTTCCATGTCCGCATCGACATCGAAGATCGTCATCCTGCAAATGCGGATGCGCTCTTCAAGGTTGACAAGGAAGTAACTGCTGTCGACAAAGCGATTTCTACCGTATCCCCGCAAGGTATTTTCACCGCCCAGGATGCTTTGCTCAAGGAAGGGCACGTTGCTTCCGAGAGTCTGGCTGTACGCCAAGTGGAACACCCCCACGTACCTCGCGGCATCCATGGGAAAATATGCCTTGCCTTCGAATTCGTAGTGGTTGTATGTGGCGGACGAGCCGAGGTCGGCGCTGCTTGTTTCAATGACAGCCTTCCCGTAGAGGCCCGCTGTTGGCGTAGTGCGGTCGTTCATGGAATCGTACGCCAGACCGGCCCTTTGCGCATTTGCCGTAAAGCCGTTCACGCCGGGAACCTGCTCCGGTGAGAAACGATCGCCGATAAAGGGCAAATCCGTGAGCGCCCCGTGTTCGATTGAGACTCGTCGCACCCGTTCTCCCAGGACCACCTGGAGGTGTTCCCAGATATCATAGCCGATCGACATATTGAAACCTGCCTCCTGGTCCGTGTAGTTCGTCTGGTTGCGCCGCCGGCTTTCCGATTGAAAACCGAAAAAACGCGCAGAACCGTCAGCGAAATACCCCGCATAACCGTCAGTCTCCAGTTTCTTGTCCAGGAACGTCTTATCCCGGAAATTGACGTCGTAATCCCGGTTTATTATGGTCGATTGAGAGAGGGTCGCTTCGATCTGCCGTTCGGGCTTGGGATAGAAAGCGCCGTAGAGCGTTCCTGTGTAGCCGAAATTCCGGTTATAGTTGATCTGAGGCGCCAAAAGGGCGTTGACCTGATCCTCCTTTCGGCCGTAGAAGAGAAAAGCCGCTAGGCCGCCGTAGGACGTGCCCTCGTTGGGCGTGGTCGCAACGAACGGAACGGGCACGGGCACAACCCTGCCTCCGGCCCGTTCTTTTTCCGAAGGGTCGGGAAGGCTTTCCGAAGCGACGTCGCCGTTCCTCTCCGCTGCCAAAAGGGGAAACAGGCGGCTTTCCGGCAGGATGCCCGCAACGATGAACAGGATTGCAGTCACGGCAAAAAGAGATGTCTTCAGCATAAAACGCGGAGCGCTCCGGGTCCGCTTCGGTAGTTTCTTACCACATTATCGAGAGCGGGCGCCAGAAAGAAGCCCATCAAAGAAAGAGCCCATCAAGAGATGGGCTCTTCGTTCGAGAGGGAAAGGCGTAATCTTAGGCGCGAGTCATTCTGCCGCCTCTGGCGATGCGGTAACGCGTTCCCCGCCAGGCGACCCGGTTGTCGGCAAAACTCCAGAGCCAGATAAGAAACGCGAGGACATCTTTGAACGGTAGGAGAAAGAGCCACTTGAGCCAGCTTTTCTCCCGGATGACTTTTCGGTAAAGAATCAGGGCAATGAGGCATCTGAGGGCGAGGACGCCCAGCACAACAGCAACTGATGCGGTAGACGGTCTCACGCAAAGAAGGACGAGGGCAAAGAAGAAGATATGAGCAATCCCATAGCCGACAAACCCCCATGGTCTCGACGCCTTGTATGTCCTCGCCCATCTCAGTTGATGGGTCAGATGCTCCCCCAGGCTCATGGGGCCGATCCTGTTTTCGATCACGTGGCGGCTGATCACGTTCCGGTAACCCTCTTTCCAGAGCCTGAACCCCAATTGGTAATCGTCGGCCAAATAGTCGGTCAGGGCAGCGAAGCCTCCGATCCTCCCCAGTGTCTCCCCTGATATGAGGATGGAGGCGCCGAGGCCGAACGTCACTCCTTCCAGGCGCCGAGCGGTGAGGACAGACGGGATGAAGTCGAGGGCGATGGTGAGAGATTCGAGGGCGCTTCCCAAAGAGGAAGGACGCGATACCTTGTAGAGGGAGGTGACGATGCCCGTTTTGTCGCCGCTTTCAAACTCTGCCATGATGCGTCTCAGGTATTCCCTCTCCACTGCCATATCGCTGTCGCTCAGGGCGAGCATGGGATAGCGGGCAACATCGGCCAGGGCCCGGAGGTTCGCCATTTTCTGGTTTGCCCCGCAGCCCGTATCCCTGATGATGACCCGGGCATCGCAAGGCGCTGCCGCCGCGACGGCGACGGCGACGGGGATGGCCGGATCGTCGGCGTCGCGAAAGCCAAAAAGCACCTCGTAGGAGGGGTAGTCCTGCACGCAGAAGCTGAACAGGTTTTCCTCCAGCCTCTGGTCCAAACCCTTTATTGGCTTCAGCACTGAAACGGACGGCAGGAGGGCAGTCTTCGCCGCACGAGTCTGCTTCTCCACATCCCCGTTTGTAAAGAAAGCGAGAACGCAAGCAACAGAAAAGAGGGCGTAGCAACTGCCCATAATAATCAGTGCAAGGAGAACAAGGGAAAGGATTGTCATGGGAAGGAAAAGGGTGACAGGCGGCGAGCGGAGAGGATACAATAGCGGTATATGAAGTTGCTCATTCTGGCGGCGTTCCCCCGAGAGGCTCGGGAGACAATGCGCATTGCGGGCGGAGGGAAGAAGATCGGCGGCCTCCCCTTCCGCGCCTTTCGCGCCGGCCGCCACCCTCACGCCCTCACCGTGGTGGAAACAGGCCTCGGTGTGAAAAACGCCGGGCGGGTTCTCCATCGCGTCCTCGAAGCCGACGCATTTGATGCGGTGATTTCTCTGGGCTACTGCGGCGCCCTGACCGACGAGGCCGGCGTGGGCGACTTAGTCTGGGGCTCGCAGATTCGTCTCGTCGATGGGGAAAGAGTCGAGAGTCTTACACTTCCCGACAAAGGCGAAGTCCTGAAGGCGCTCTCCCTGCGACTTCCGATCCGGCCTGCCGTCTTCCTTACCCTGAAGCAGTGGCTAAAGAAAGGAGAGCTTGCGCGCTTTTTGGTCCCCCCCATGCCGCTTCCCGTCTGCGACATGGAGACCTTCGCCCTGGCGCGCCTCTCCCTGGAGCGAAAACTCCCCTTTTTTGCCATCAGGGCGGTGAGTGACGAGGCACACGTTGACCTCGCCTTCGATCCACGCGACGTCTGCGACCATGCCGGGGTCTTTCGGCTCCGGCGGGCCCTCCGGCTCTTCCTCACCCGGCCTCGCCTCCTCGCTCAGGCAGCGCAACTCGGCCGGAACTCGAAGATTGCGTCCGCTCGCCTCGCTCTGGCGGTAGACGCCCTGCTCGACCTTTTGGAATCCGTCGGGGATCTCTAAGAAACAACAGTTTCCGGGTGTTGCTCTTCTTCGGCTATTCTCAAACGTCTTTTCGAAGACGCCGCGAACGCGATGAGCAGGGTCGACGGCAGCAGCATAATGAGGATTCCCAACCAGAGCAGCGTGTCTTCCCGAATAAGCAGTGCGACGAAGAGATTGAAAAGGATGATGGCCGCATAAAGCGCCGGTCCTCCAAGGCGGCCCAGAATGTGCACTCCGGCGCGATCATTCGTCTTCTTTGAGCCCAGAAGCCGATCGATGAGCTGAAGCGCATAGATGAGGCAAAAAGCGACAATGAACCAGCCGGCGAAATTCGAAATGGGGACGCCGAAGTAAACCCCTTTTTCGGCATAACCGTATATCTGTCCCAGAAACCACCTGCTGCCGCGCAAGGCGAGGGGATCGATCAGCACATCCAGGTACATGCAGAACAGGGCGCCGAGGAGGCGAACTTTGAAAGAATATCTCAATTTTCGCTCTTCGACCGCAGGAGCGCCTCCCGCCGGCCCAAGGGCGAGGAGGGCCATCGAGTAGGAAGCATAGGAAAGAAAGACGAAGCTCATGGAGTCCATGAAGGGAACGCCGAGGACCCAAAGTTCTCTGCCCTTCGTCGCTGGAATGTAGTAGTAACTGCCGTAGGGAATGCCGTTATGTATGGAAGAATATTCTGAGGCCCACGCGAGGATGTAGCCCGCAACGGCAAAGAGGAGCGTCTGCTTCAGGCCGAGGTGGAGGGAGCAAACGAGGAAAAACGTGAGGAAAAAAGCGGCAAAATAAGGCCGAAGCGTCACCGTGCCGAGGGCTTGAAGGAGGGTTTCCATTCAGGAAGGCAACACGTTCCAGAGGAGACAACGGAGCATCTTGGCGGGATGAGCGAACACCTCACGCATGGCTGCGGGCTCAAAGCCGCTGTGGACCATGCAATCCCGGCAACGGGCGTCTCTGCCCGGCCCGTATGCCTCCCACCGGGTGTTCTCCATGAGAGCGGAAAAAGACGAATAATAGGTATCGGTGATCAGGTAGCAAGGCGACTTCCATCCCAGGGGGCTGCGCGTTGGCGCGCCCCAGGGCGTACATGCCATCTGTCCCTTCCCCTCGAGAAAGTCGAGATAGAGGGGGGTCCCCGTCATGGGAAACCCGCGAAATTGGCGGCGCATTTGCCTGAACTTCTCCCTGGTCTCTTCCTTCTTCAAAAAAATGTCGTCTGAAACGGACTCATAACCGAAAGCGGGCGAGACAAGAATTCCGTCTACTCCAAGGCTCTTGAGCAGAGCAAAGAGCTCGATTAATTCGGCTGCCTCCGTGGACTTGTAGACCGACGTGTTTGTCCAGACGCGAAATCCTTTCGCTTTTGCCGCCTTGATCCCTTCCAGGACCGCGCTGAAAACACCAGCCCTTCCGGCCATTCCGTCGTGGGTGCGTTCCATCCCGTCGAGGTGAAAACTTAGCGTCAATTGCGCGTGCGGCTGATAAACGTCGACAAACGACGGCGCCAGAAGGCCGTTCGTGCACAGGTAGATATGCTTCTTCAGACGGATCAGCGCGGAGAGAAGCTTCGCAAGGTCTCCATAGAGAAGGGGTTCTCCGCCGGTGACGGTGACGACGGGGGCGTTCGAATCAGCGACCGCCCGGAGGCACTCATCGAGGGTAAGGTCGGGAGAGTGCCCCTTCGCATAGAGTCTTATCCTGTCGCACCCGGCGCAGGAGAGGTTGCAGCGATGCGTCGGCTCCAGCATCAGGACGAAGGGGAACCTCTTGCGCCCCTTCAAGATGTTTTTAAAAAAATAGCCCGTGAGGGCCGCGGAAAGTCCGGGCGAGAAACGCATCTCAGGAGTGCTTTGCCTCCTTCTCCGCCTTGCCGCTAATGAAGCTCAACGCGTCGTCGAAGGCGTCGAAGCGCACGCGCGTGTTCTTGCAAGGGCCCTCAGGTCTCTTGTTGGGGACTGCGAGGACGGGGATCTTTTCCGCCACGTCCCTGATGCCGCTCACCAGGTCTCTCTCGCAGGCAACGGCGAGAATGAGGGAGGGCTTGTACTGCATGACAGCCTTTCTCGCCTCTTCGCCTCCCGTAGCAGTGACGATCTGAACGGCTCTTCCGTTCGCCCTCTCGATAACCTGTCGCTTGGTCTCCTTCTCCAGACACCTCGGGAGGAGGATCAGCAGCGTGTCAACCGACAATTGTCGGGCATGCCCCTTCACCATCAGGTTATGGGCCTTAATGAAAGAGTTGCCCACTCTGTCCCTGTTGATGCCAAACCTGGCGCCGAGCCAAACACTCTTCGAAAGAAGGGACAAGAGGAGTTTTTCCGCCCAAATGTAAGGAAAAACAGACCTTTTGAACTTGAAGAGGAGCGTGGTTTCGACCGCTGCCAGGATAACGATCAGGACGGCCAGCACAAACGCCGACCACTCGACAAAGGTCGAAACAACGGGGCTGAACTGATCGATTCTGGGTTTCACCAGGTACCAGCCGAGCTGGAGGCATGCAATGAAAATGAGCACGGCCCCGGCCGCAAGCATGAGAAAGGTGCTCAGTTTCTCATCGATGTCGCCCTCTGCCGATCCGGCTGATCCGGTCCAATCAAGCCATTCGTCCCCGAGCCTTCTATCCTTCCCGGCTGCGTTGGAATTGGGCTCTTTTTCAGTCATGCTGCGTCCCTCGAGAAACGGCCCGACAGGTAGCCGTTCTCCCTGTACCAGTTTATTGCTTTCGTGGCGGCTTTTTCAACGGGATTCCGGGCCATGCCCAACGCTCCCACTGCTTTGGAACAATCGAAAAACATGTAATGGCGAGCCATTCTCACGCCATCGAGCGGGATTGCCGGCTGCCTCTTCCCCGCAAGTCTCGTCAGGCCCTCGTCGATGAAGGCAAGGCAGAGCACAGGACCGTAGGGAAGCCTCCACCGGGGAGGCTTCCTCCCCGTCAGGCCGGCCAACATCGTCAGGAACTGCTTCAGGGTGAGGTTCTGGTTCCCCAATATGTAGCTCTCTCCGACGGCGCCGGACAGGGCGGCCAGGACGTGCCCTTCCGCGACGTCCTCGACGTCGACAAAATTGAGTCCCGTATCGAGATAGGCCGGCATCTTTCCGTTCAAAAAATCGACAATGATCTTCCCCGTGGGGGTCGGTTTCCTATCCATCTCACCTATGGGGGCCGTCGGATTGACGATAACGACCGGAAGCCCCTTCCCGATAAAACCGCGCACTTCCTGTTCGGCGAGAAATTTCGATCTCTTGTAGTGCCCCGTAAGGTCTTCAAACCGGGCATGCCCTTTTTCGCTGCCGGGTTTTCCATCCTTTGCGGGAGCCAGCACGCCCACGGTGCTCGTATAGACAACCTTCCCGACTTCCGCCTCACGCGCAGCCCGCATCACATTGGCGGTCCCCTGGACATTTACCGCATACATAACGTCGGGGTCGGGAACCCATAGGCGGTAATCGGCGCCCGCGTGGTACACCTGGCCGCAGCCCTTCGTCGCCCGCGCCACGGCATCATAGTCCCGGAGATCGCCTACGGTCCGCTCGACATCAAGAGTTGCCAGGGTCGAATCATCCGATCCTTCCCTCAGAAGGACGCGTACCTCGAACCCCTTTCTTCTGAGCGCTTTGACAATATGATGACCAATGAATCCCGTGGCGCCCGTCACCAGGGCCCTGGCCGCGGTCAATCCTCTGCTCCGTTTTCGAAGAAGCCCTTTTCCTGTCCGTTCTTCAGGAATTTCCCCAGGGCCATCAACGGGAAGCAGTTGCGGTAGTTATGATATTTTATCATGAAATGCCGGGGAAAACCGGTGGCCGTAAATTCCTCCTCTTCCCAGGTCCCGTCTGGTCCCTGCCTTTCCAGGAGGAAGCGCACTCCCCCGATCGCCTCTTTGGAAACGCCCTCTCCTGCCGCAATAAGGGCCATCACTGCCCAGCCGGTCTGGGAAGGCGTGCTTTTCCCACGCGCCCTCAGACTGCGGTCCGCGTACGACTCGCAGCTCTCCCCCCAGCCGCCGTCGACGTTCTGGCACGCCTTGAGGGCGGCAGCAGCTTTCCTGACATAGGGCTTCGCCATATCCTCTCCTATGGCGGCCAGGCCCGTGAGCGCCGACCAGGTCCCATAGACGTAATTGACTCCCCACCTGCCCCACCAAAGGCCATCTTTTTCCTGGGGTTTTTTTGAGAAACTTCAAGCCCGCCCGCACCGCTTTGCTCGAGCGCGAATAATTGACCGAGCCGAGGAGTTCGAGCGACCTTCCCGTGATGTCCGGGGTGGACGGGTCGATCATGGCTTCCAGATCCCCGAAAGGTATCTGGTTGAGGACCTCGACATTATTGTCCACGTCAAAAGCGCCCCATCCGCCGTCCTTGCCCTGCATGCCCAGGACCCAGCCGACGGCCCTGTCAAAGTTTTCCCGGCTGAGGAAGCGCTGACGTCCGCATCTGTTCAAAAGCATGAGCACGACGGCCGTATCGTCTATGTCGGGGTACCAGTTGTTGACGAACTCGAAGGCCCATCCCCCGGGCTCGAGGCGAGGCCGCTTCACGCTCCAATCGCCTTTCTTGAGTATCTGTTTGCCGGCCAACCACTGACAGGCGCTTATCATGGCAGGATGGCTTTCCTGCATTCCCGAGTAAGAGAGGGCCAGGGCGGTGAGAGCGGTGTCCCATACGGGAGAAATGCACGATTGGAGGACCATTTCGTCCCGGCGCTCGGCGATGCACCGGTCGAGGGCCTCAAAACCCTTCCGCACCGCTGGGTAAGACAGGTCATGGCCTTGAACGAGCAGGGCAAGAATGGAATTGACCATGGCCGGCTGTATGCCTCCCCAATCCCCCGTCTCTTCCTGATGTTCGTCGATCCATCGCAGGGCCCGTTCGAGACCTTTTTTCCTGAAGGAGCGCACCCTGCTCTCCTCGGTCGCCTTCACCACGTTATCGAGCCGGGCGAAAAACGTCTTCCACGAGAAGATCTTCGCGCTCTTTTCGCGGCGCCCGTCTTCGGGTTCGGCAGGCATGAGCTCGGAGGTCCCCCGGTCCTGAGGAATAATTCGCACCGGTTTTGCATCGAGGATCACGGACAGAGGCACGAAGGTGGCTCGCGCCCAACTGGAAAAATTGTAAATGTTCAAGGGAAACCAAGAGGGCAGAAGCACAATTTCCACGGGCACAGAGGGTATCTCTTTCCAGTCGTACTGTCCGAAGAGGGCAAGGAATATTTTCGTAAAAACCCTTGCATTGGCCGGCCCGCCATTGGCAATGATGAACCGTCGCGCCCTTTCGAGACGCGGGTCTTCTGCCGGATATCCAGCCAGTTTCAGCGCAAAGTACGCCTCGATGCTGGTACTCGCGTCTCCCCTGCCGCCTTTATAGATTGCCCACGTTCCGTCGGGCCTCTGGTGATTGAGAATGTGGCTCGCCATCTTCGCGGCTTTCTCTTTGTCCCATGCGCCGGCAAAGGCGAGGAGCATGAGATATTCGGCAGTGATGGTTACATTCGATTCCAGCTCGAACCACCAATACCCCTCCGGGTATTGGCAGTCCATGAAATAGCGGCGGGTTTTCTCGATTGCTTCGGTTATCCGGTCAGCGAGATTCAGGGAGAATTCCGATCCCTGCCCTGCATGAGCCGCAACAGACAAGGGGCGAAAGTTGTCGATCAGCATGTGTGAGAGGATCCTCTTTACCATGGTCTTACGGCCGCAGCGTCTTTCGCTCTTTTCGCGGAGGCGGCTTGAACCCCTCCGGCAGCCATAGAGATTGCCGAAACCATAACTATTAGAGCAATTTCAAAGCCTCGCCGCCTTCCCGGTTAACAGTCCGGCGTGCGGCGACTGCTCCGAAAGCTCCCTAAAGCCCGTCAATTGAAAACCGAGGGCCTCCAGCCGGCGACGCACCTGCTTCGAAGTGACCCCTTTCGTCTCCTCCTTGCCCGAAGGGGAAGCCAAATCGGGATGAAGATATATCTCGCTTGCGGCGCCCCTTACGTACTGCAGGAGGGAGAAAAGATATGGTTCGTCCATTCTTCCGGTTCCGGACAAGCCGTACACGTTGTCCACCACGGACAAACCGCATTTTCGCACCGTTTGCAGGTTCCTCGTCGCGAGAAGACCGAACACGAGCCGAGCAAGCGGCGCTTTCAGCTCGAAACGCGACGCGTGGAGGCCAAGCACGAGAGAAAAAGGCTCTCGGGGCATCCTTATCCAGGCGACTCCGCGGGCGGCTGCTTCCTTCGCAATGATGTCAAACAGGAGCGGGTGCATGTGGAGATGATGATGGCAGTCAACGTGCGTCAGCCGGATGCCCGCCTTTTCCGCCTTGTCAAATTGCGCTTTTACCTCGGCGCCGATCTGACCCGCGAGCTTCTTCCTCGATCTCCAGTAGGCAACGCCGGCTTTCGCGGGACTCTTCGCGAAGCAACCGTGGCGATCAACGAGACCGGGGACATCGGCAGCCGGGAGAACCGGCCGGCCGTCTGAAAGCATGATGTGGAGCCCGACGGAGAGCTTCGGGTAATTTGCGGCCATCTCAACGGCTTCTTCCAGGGCATCGCCGCAGACGATCATGCTCGCTGCGGTGAGGATTCCCCACTCGCAAGCCATGGAGACCGCCCTGTTGATAGAGGACGTGCGGCCGAAATCATCTGCCGTGACCACGACCTTCGTGCGCTCCCCGGGTGCAATGCGAGCGCCGGGCGTCATGCAACCGCCTTGCGTTTTGCCATAAAGGAAAAAACTCCCTCCCCTCTCTGATGCGCCGGGAGAATTCTCCCCTGTCCTTCAGCATGTCTTTCAACATCCTCAATATGGGGGCGGGCCTGAGATAAAAACGCCGGTAGAAAACCTCGACGGCGGCGAATATCTCCTCTTTTGACAACCAGGGATAGGACATCACTGAATTCTGAATGCCTTCCCGTACGAGTCCGGCTCCGTCCCCGACGAGCCACCCTTCACGCGTTGCCTGTTCGAAGAGCGCTGTGCCCGGGTAAGGCGCCGCAAGGGAAACCTGAAGGCTGTAAGGATCGATCTCGCGGGCAAAGCGCATGGTCTCTTCCATGGTCTCGCGCGTTTCTCCCGGCAGGCCGAGTATGAAAGCGCCGTGGATGAGCACGCCCGCTTCTTTTGCAGCGAGCGCGAACTTGCGCGCGCCTTCGAGGCTGATCCCTTTCCTGATATTGTTCAGTATGGCCTGATTTCCCGACTCAAAACCGACAACCAGGAGTCGCAAGCCGTTATCCTTGAGCATTTCCAGCGTCTTCTTCGGCACGTTAGCCCTGGCGTTGCAGGACCAGACAAGGCCGAGGCGGCCGATCTTCCGGCCGATATCTTCCAGTTGGGGGTGGTCGGTAAAAGTGTCGTCGTCGAAAAAGAACTCTTTTACCTGGGGAAAGAGCTTCTTCGCGAGGGAAAGCTCTTCGATGATATTGTCCGAGCTTCGTACGCGGTAGCCCCCTGTGCCAATCGTCTGAGGCCACAGGCAGTACGTGCAGCGCCCACGGCAGCCCCGGCCTGCATAGAACGAGACATAGGGATGCTTCAGGTAGCCGATGAAGTAGTTCTCCACCCGCAAGTCTCTTGCGTAAACGTTTGCGACAAAGGGGAGCCGATCGAGGTCGGCAATGGGCGTCCTCGCCGGCGTCAGGCTCACCGACCCGTTTGCGCGAAAGGCGATTCCCTTCACCTGATCGAGCCGTCTGCCCTCAGAAATCTCAACCACCGTGTCGTCGAACTCTCCGATTGCGACAAAGTCGGCGGCCGGGGCGCCTTTCAGCCTTTCCTCAGGCCTGACCGTGACGTGAGGACCGACCATGCCGACCATCAAATGGGGATGCGCCGCTTTCAAGGCGTCTGCCAGCGATGCATCGTGCTCGAAAGTCGGTGCTCCTGTGTGAATCACGACGAGCTCGTATTCGCCCGCCTGGCGGATTGTCTCTTCGCGCGTTACGCCCTCCGCCGAGGCGTCGAGAAGCCGCGAACCATCGATCATGGCCGCAGGATAGGCGAGCCAGGTCGGGTACCAGAAGGAACGGATCTCCCTGCACGCCTGGTAGCGTGAGCCCGCACTACCGTCGTAGCCCTTGAATGAGGGTGGATTAAGGAACAGGGTTTTCATAGTGGAAAAGATGCAACCAGTTGTCTCTACGGCGCGCTGCCTGGTTACCTATGTATTTTTAGCATCGCACGATATTTTGTCAACCTGTTATTGCCAAAAACCAAAATGAGACAAGAAAGTTCGGCCTTTCCGTCTTCCTGAAAGGAACGGACGTTCACTGCTTAATTGTATTGCAAGGGGCCGCAGACTGTCAAGCGCGAGACACGCCGGAATGGCGCAGCAGCAGGGCAAAAACGCCCTCCATCGGGCAAGGAGGCAATTTCATTGTTTTTTTGAAACGAAACGGACCTCGCCGCCTTGATTTCAGAGGGCCTCCGGCACTAGGTTGGAAACATCGGCGAGAAAGGAATCTCATGACGGCAAGGAGGTCTTCATGGATCGCAGTGAAATGATCGACAGGCTGACGTCTCTCATGAAACTCGACTACGACGCGGCGCTCGCTTACAACAAGGCGCGCGAAGGCGCAAAGACCCGTGAAGTGCAAACCATGGTGCAGGAATTCCGGGCGAATCATGAGCGGCACATCAAGGACCTCGGCGATGCCATACGCCGGCAGGGCGAAGAGCCGGCGGAGCTGTCGAGGGAAGTACGCGGCGTATTCCTTGAAGGAATGACGGCCGTCACGAAAGAAATGGGCGAGCGGGCACTGCTTCGGGCGTGCGAGACGGGAGAGAAATATATCAACTACAAATACGGACAGGCGACCAAAGAAGATTTTTCTCCCCCTCTCCTCGACCTCATCCACAGGAACTACGCGGACGAGCGAAGGCATCTCTCACACCTTGAAAAACGTCTGACGGCCTCCGCTGCCCGGTGGCGCTTGGGTAAGACAATCGGTCTCGGGGCTATCGGCGCGGGCGCCCTTGCGGGAGTTGCACTCTGGAGAAGACTCGCTTCACGATAAAAGGGGAAACCCACTGCAATCGCGAAACGCGAAAGTAACGACAGGACATTTTCTGATCCTCGATTGAAGGAAGCTGAGCCCCGGCAGTTGAAAGCGAGCGCATGCGAAGCGCTGAGCAGGAGGCTCGTCGGGCTTTGCCCGATGAGGGGGCGCTGAGCCCCGGCAGTTGAAAGCGAGCGCATGCGAAGCGCTGAGCAGGAGGCTCGTCGGGCTTTGCCCGATGAGGGGGCGCTGAGCCCCGGCAGTTGAAAGCGAGCGCATGCGAAGCGCTGAGCAGGAGGCTCGTCGGGCTTTGCCCGATGAGGGGGCGCTGAGCCCCGGCAGTTGAAAGCGAGCGCATGCGAAGCGCTGAGCAGGAGGCTCGTCGGGCTTTGCCCGATGAGGGGGCGCTGAGCCCCATTAATTGCCAAACAGCGTGAGCGCGAGGGCCGTGACGATCGGGATGGTGAGATTATCGTCGACGTACCTCGACGAGAAAAACTCGGCTGCCGTGGCGGCGGCTGCAACGGGAAGAAGAGCCGGCCATCTGAAAGAAAAAGCGATGAGGATGAGAAGGGACGAGAAGAAAAAGGCTGTCGTCCCCTCCGCCGATTTTCCATTCAGGAACCGTTTGCCCCATCTCAAGCCGACTATTGACGAGAGCGGGTCCGATATTGCCAGAATGAACATCGAGGCCAGGGCCACTCTTTTCTCGAAAAAGAGAATTGTCGCCACGAAGGAGGCAAGATAGAAGAGGGCCCCTGTGGGCCCTCTCATTTCTCTTTCTTTCAAAACATCGTTGACAAAACCAACGCGTATGCGGCCTTTGATCCTAAGCACTTCAAGAAAGCCGATCACAAGGGCGGCCGCAAGCGCGGCGAATAACGCAAAACGCCTGTTGGTCAACGAATAGATAACGGGTATGAAGATCCCGGAGAGATGGAAAAAACGCCTCAGCAGGAAGAGTCGTTTCATTGCGGCGCTGCCCGGGATGGCTGGAAAGAGCAGTAAACCCTAGGCAGGGATGTCAGTCTCTGCCCGAGGCATGCTTTCTCCTCTCCGCCCTCAACCGCCGCTTCCGCGCTTCCCGCGCTTTCCGCCTTTCCCTCTCAGACGGTTTCTCGTAAAAGCTCCTCCTCTTGATCTCTTTGAGGACGCCCTCACGTTGGAGCATGCGCTTGAGCGCCTTGATTGCTTTTTCGATGTTGCCGTCGCTCACTTCTACATTCGCCACGCTTACCTCGTTTTATCCTAGTTTTCGTTCATCATTCGCTCTTTCCGCCGTGTTGCTCTTCCGCTTTCCAGGAAACGGCCGACCCGTACCCGTAAGCAGTTTCAAACTTTGCATTTCTCCAACTCTGCGGGCGCATCTTTGTTCGTCAATCTTTTTGAAGCAGGATGAACAGGAAGCTTCAAAAACAGGAGAAACGTCGACAGTTAGCATAACACATTCGCCGCCGAAAAGGGAAATAAACTTAAAACGAAGCCCCTTGCGCAACGCCTCCCCGCCAACTCCTGCTGCCCTCTTTCGCGAATAATCTTAAATTTAAGACCCGCCGGCGTCGGCGTCCATGTTTTTTGCCCTGAAAATCACGTTTTTTGCCCTGAACCAGTGCGATTTCTATTCCATTATCTGAGAAAAACACGTACAATGTTCGCATAAGAAGCTTATTACCGGTAAAAACGGCATCACGAAGAAAGGAGGTGAAGGAGCATGACCAAGAAAGATCTCGTCGACAAAGTGGCAGCAGGTGCAGCAATCAAGAAGACTCAAGCAGAGAAGGCGATCGATTCATTTGTCGCCGCGGTGAAAGAATCACTTCAGCAGGGTGACCGGGTAACCGTCACCGGGTTCGGCACCTTCTCAGTAGTGGAGAGAAAGGCCCGGACGGGAAGAAACCCGCGGACCGGCAAAGAAATCAAGATTCAGGCAAAAAAAGCTCCAAAGTTCTCTCCGGCAAGCGCAATGAAAGACGCGTTGGGTTAAGCGATATTCGGGTCGGGGGGTCCTTCGTGAACGGCGGAGACCCCCTCCTGCACAACAATTACCGGGGCTCAACGCCCCTCTATGAGCAAAGCGCCGGCCCTTCCCTCCCTGCTCATCTGGTCTTCATAGGTCTTATTGGTCCTATAAGACCAATAAGAACCCGCTCTTGCAAACCGCTGGGCCTCGGTTTTCGCCGGGGTTACTGCCAAGCGGTTATCGAATCCGGCTTCCTGTCAGTATCTCGAAGATCTCCCGGTAGCGCTGGGCGGTTTTTTGGGTGATCGCCGGGGGCAGCTCGGGGCCGGGGGGCGTCTTGTCCCAGTCGAGGGTGTTCAGGTAATCTCGGACGATCTGCTTGTCAAAACTGTCCTGTCCACGGCCCGGCGCATAATCCAGGGCGGACCAGAACCTCGATGAGTCGGGCGTGAGGATTTCGTCGATGATAATCGTTTCGCCGTCGACCACGCCGAACTCGAACTTGGTATCCGCGATGACGATGCCCCGTGTTTCCGCTAGCGTTGAGGCTTCCCGGTAGATCTCGATGCTCAGACGCTCGACTTCCGCTGCCAGCGGCGCGCCGATCAGGTCGCGGAGCCGATCGATGGAGATAGGGAGATCGTGTCCCTCTTCAGCCTTCGTCGTTGGGGTGAAAATCGGCCTTTCCAGTTTTTGGGATTCCTTCAGCCCGGCAGGCAGCTTCACCCCGCAGAGGGTCCCCTTTTCTTCGTATTCGGCCCACCCCGACCCGGCGAGATACCCCCGAACCACACACTCCGCCGCAACGGGTTGCGCCTTCCTGACGATCATGCTTCTTCCCGCAAGCTGGTCGGCATACTTCGCAAGGGCCGAAGGGTAGCGCGCGGCGTCAGATTCCACGACGTGGTTCCTCACAATGTGGGAAAAGCGGTCGAACCAGAACAGGGAGAGCTGGTTCAGCACCTTCCCCTTGTCGGGTATGCCCGTCGGCAGCACCACATCGAAAGCGGACACGCGATCGGTCGCGATGATGAGAAGCGTCTCGCCCAGATCGTAGATATCCCGCACCTTGCCCCTTCTCACGCTTCCCACGTCGGTAAAACCGGTCTCCAGCAACATCTCCCTTTCGGCCCTCCTGTGCTATCTTCCCTATTCAGTCTTTTCAAACTCCGTCTTGGGAGCGCCGCAGACGGGACATACCCAGTCGTCGGGCAGATCCTCAAAGGCCGTGCCGGCCGCTATTCCCGAGGCAGGGTCGCCCTCGGCAGGGTCGTAAATGTAGCCGCAGACGATGCACACGTATTTATCCATCCCGCTGTCCTCCTCGTACGTTTTTTGTCCCCCGCGGGTCCACCGGGGGCGGGAGTTGCAAAAAGCGTCCCTGGCCGCTCGCAGATGACATTATAGGGAAGGGAAAGGGGAAAAGCAAGGGGACGAAGGATGGCTTTGCGCGCTCCCGCCGGCAGGAGTTTATGCTTGCTTTGCCGCCTGTGCTGGACTATACTAGGGCAACTGAGAAAAAGATTTTATCTCTTTCGAAGTATCTGATTCTTATTCTGATCTAGAGGAGCTTTCCGATAGAGAAGAGGTTCGGCGGCATACTCATTCTTCTCACGAGCAAGACCAGCGTTCCCAGGATTAACAGCCTGCTGTCCGACTATTCGGACATCATCCTGGGACGGCAGGGCATCCCTTTGCGCGACAAGGGGGTTAATATCATCTCGCTCGTGATCGAGGGAAGCACCGATCAGATCAACGCGCTTACCGGAAAGATCGGCAGACTCGACGGCGCGGAGGTAAAATCTATTCTCGCTAAGTACAAGGAGGATAGACATGAAACCGGCTGAAAGGGGAAAAGTGTTCATCGACAGGGACAGGCTGTACGACATGATCGGGGGTCCGGCGCCCACAGCGACGCAACTGCACGAAATCCTGAACAAGGCGCTGAAATTCAAGGGCCTCGGTCTGACCGATGTCGCCTCCCTCCTCAGGGTGACCGAACCGGACCGCATCCATGAGATCATGGAGGCGGCAAGGGTCGTGAAAGACCATATCTATGGCAAGAGACTCGTTCTGTTCGCACCCCTTTACACGGGGAACGTCTGCACGAACAACTGTCTCTATTGCGCCTTCAGAAGAGATAACAAAGCTATCAAGCGCAAGGTGCTTTCCATGGCCGAGATCGAGACGGAGGTCTCCTCCCTCCTCAAAGAAGGGCACAAGAGGCTTTTGCTGATCTGCGGCGAATCGAACCGGAATAACACCGACTACATGTGCGAGGCCATTCGCACGACCTACGGCGTGAGGGAAAACGGCAATTACGTGCGGCGAATAAACGTCGAATTGGCGCCGATGCCCGTGGAAGATTTCAAACGGCTCAAAGCCGAGAAAATAGGCACCTACATCTGTTTCCAGGAGACCTACGATCCGGTCCTCTACAAGGAGTATCATCCGGCCGGAACGCCGAAGGCCGATTACGCGAACAGGCTGACTGTCTTTGACCGGGCAATGGAGGCGGGCATAAGCGATGTCGGTTTGGGCGCCCTGTTTGGGCTCGCCGATTATCGTTTCGAGATCCTTGCCCTCATGCAGCACGCCCATCACCTCGAGGAGGCCTTTGGGTGCGGGCCGCACACCGTCAGTTTTCCCAGGATCGAGCCAGCCGAGAACGCCCCCTTGCCCAACAACATTCCCCACCCGGTGAGCGACGACGACTTCAAGAAGATTATCGCCATCATCAGGATTGCCCTTCCTTATACCGGCATAATCCTGAGCACCAGGGAGAGCGAGGAGACGCGCACCGAGCTGTTCAATCATGGCGTCAGCCAGATATCGGCGGGCTCGCGCACCAATCCCGGCGCCTATTCGGAAAAAGGGTCGAATGCGGGCAGCCAATTCGCTCTCGGAGATCACCGGACCCTCGATCAGGTCATTGCCTCGGTCGTCGATAAGGGGTATATCCCCTCCTTCTGCACCGGCTGCTACAGGAAAGGCCGGGTAGGAAGCGACTTTATGGACCTCGCCAAGCCGGGTCTCATCAAGCAGTTTTGCATGCCCAACGCGATATTCACCTTCAACGAATACCTCCACGATTTTGCTCTTCCCGACACAAAGGAAAAGGGATTCAAGCTCATCGAGGAAAAACTGGCGGAGGTCGAAAAGAAGTCCCTGAAAGAGAAAATGGCGCAGGCTCTCGGCGACATCGACCGAGGGGCGAGGGATGTCTACTTCTAAAGCAGCGGTCTGGATAGCGCGAGATGGGCAATCGGACGGAACAAGACTTTTTGGGCACGGTTGAAATACCGGAAGAAGCCTACTATGGCGTTCATACCGTGCGGGCGGTCGAGAACTTCCCCGTGTCGGGTTTCAGGACGCCCGAGGAGTTGGTACGCGCGCTTGCCGAGGTCAAGCAGGCCTGCGCGCTTGCGAACGTGAGGGCCGGCCTGCTGGACGAGCGAAGAGGCGCGGCCATCGTTGAAGCGGCAAAGGAAGCGGCCGGGGGCAAACTTGCGGACCAATTCCTCACCGACGCCTTTCAGGGCGGCGCCGGCACGTCGCTCAACATGAACATGAACGAAGTCCTTGCGAACCGCGCCATCGAGATGCTGGGCGGCCGCAAGGGCGATTACGCCGCTTGCGACCCCCTGGACCACGTGAACCTTTCCCAGTCGACGAACGACGTCTATCCCACCGCCCTCAAAGTAGCTGCCATACGGCTCGTTCTCGAGCTGAGCAAGGAGATAGCGCTTCTCCAGGGGAGCTTCCAGGCAAAGGAAGCAGACTTTGCCCATATCCTGAAGTTGGGACGTACGGAGATGCAGGATGCCGTTCCCATCACCCTCGGTCAGGAATTCGGCGCCTTCGCCGAGGCCGTCGCTCGCGACCGGTGGCGCCTTTTCAAGGTCGAGGAACGTCTCCGCCAGGTCAACCTTGGCGGCACCGCCGTAGGGACGGGGCTCAACGCGGAGACTTCTTATATTTATGCGGCCATAGAGGAGCTTCAATCCATAACCGGCCTTGGCGTATCGAGAGCGGAGAACAGCGTCGACGTCACCCAGAATGCCGACGTCTTCGTGGAGGCCTCCGGTCTCGTCAAGGCTGCCGCGGTGAACCTGGCCAAGATCGCGGGCGATTTGCGGCTCCTTTCCGCAGGGCCGCGGGGCGGCATAGGCGAAATACGCCTCAAGCAGCTCCAGACGGGCTCATCTATCATGCCGGGCAAAGTAAACCCGGTTGTTCCGGAAATGACGACGCAGGTCGCCTTCCAGGCGATCTGCTTCGATCAGGCTATCGCCATGGCGGCGGCGAGCGGTCAG
Organism: uncultured delta proteobacterium; assembly: GCA_963816715.1. Taxonomy (GTDB): domain Bacteria; phylum Desulfobacterota; class Syntrophorhabdia; order Syntrophorhabdales; family WCHB1-27; genus BOG-1155. The sequence goes on along the minus strand of CAWFMJ010000024.1, from coordinate 133,383 downwards.
CTCGAACTGAACGCCTTCCTGCCCCTGATTGCCTTCAACCTTCTCACGGGCTTGCGGATGCTCTGTCGATGCGTTACGCTCTTCCGCACGCGCTGCATCGAATCGATCGAAGCCGATGAAGGGCGGTGCCGGCGCTGGCTGGAAGAGAGCCTCGGCCTTGCCGCGGCGCTCGTGCCGTATGTCGGCTACGAGCGGACGGCCGAGCTGTCGAGGCAAGCGGCAAGGGAGGGAAAGACCATTCGCGAGGCAGCCGTCGAGGGAGGTTTTTTCACCAATGAAGAGCTCGATATTGTTTTTGCCCCTGCCGAGGTGACGCGCCCCGGCGCGGCAGGCGCGAGAAAGCTGAAGGGAAGAAAGGAAATAATACGGCATGGCAGATCAAACGTTGAATGAAACCCCCAGGGGAAGCAGGCTGCACATCGCCATCTTCGGACGCCGGAACGCAGGCAAATCGAGCCTGATCAACGCGCTCACCAACCAGAAGATCGCCATTGTCTCCGACGTGGCCGGCACGACCACCGACCCCGTCTATAAATCCATGGAAATCCTGCCCATCGGCCCGGTGGTCCTTATCGATACGGCAGGCATCGACGACGTGGGCGATCTCGGAGCCCTGCGCATCGAAAAAACCCTGGCGGTGCTCGCGAAGACGGATCTTATGCTCCTCGTGGTCGATCCGGTCCACGGCATCGGCGAACCGGAGCGCGACATTGTGGAGAAGGCCCGGGAACAGCAGGTGCCCGTAGTGGGCGTCCTCAACAAGGTCGACCGCTATCCGGACGGCCGCCTCGAGGAGTTGCCGCCGCTCTTACGGGTAAGCGCTCTTACCGGGGAAGGCATCGACGCGCTCAAGATGGCCATGATCAAATCGGCCCCGAAAAGCTGGACGAACCCCACCATACTCGGCGACCTCATCTCCCCCTCCGACCTCGTCGTCCTCGTTGTCCCCATCGACCTTGCGGCGCCGAAGGGCAGGTTGATCCTTCCCCAGGTGCAGACTATCAGGGATATCCTCGACAACGATGCCATGACGCTGGTGGTGAAGGAGCGGGAGCTAAAAGGCGCGCTTGCTTCCCTGAAAGAGAAGCCCCGCCTCGTGGTCACCGATTCCCAGGCCTTTCTCAAAGTTGCCGCCGACACGCCGAAGGACGTGCTCATGACGTCTTTCTCCATACTCTTCGCACGCTACAAAGGAGACCTTTCCGCCCTTGCCGAAGGGGCAAAGGCCATCGACGATCTCGCGCCGGGGGACAAAGTGCTGATCGCCGAGGCGTGCACCCATCACCGCGTGGAAGACGACATAGGGACGGTAAAAATCCCCCGATGGCTGAGGCAGATCGTGGGCGGCGCTCTCGATTTCAAGTGGTCGAGCGGGATCGAGCTTCCAACCGACCTTTCGGATTATAAGCTCGTCGTTCATTGCGGCGCGTGCATGATCAACAGAAAAGAAATGCTGCACCGGCTCATGACGGCGAGACGAGCCGGCGTGCCCATGGTAAACTATGGGGTGCTCATTGCACACGTCCTGGGGATATTGCCCCGCGCCCTCAAGCCTTTTCCGGAGGTGCGGCGCCTCTTTGAGGAGGGCCGGGCGTAAGCAAACGCCTCATGAAGTACGTGATCGCTGTGCCGCGGACGAGAGGGAAAGAGCCGTTCGGTCTGCGGCATTGAAGAGAATGCGCAAGGAGGGATAAGTGGGCGCAGTCAGTGAGATTCTGGACAATGCCGAGGGTTCCGCAAACCTGGGGAAGGAAGAGATATGCCGCCTCCTGCTCAGCGAAGGGGCAGATCGGGACTTGCTCTTTTCCTGCGCCGACCGGATCAGGGAATTGCATGTCGGCAATGGGGTGCACCTCCGGGGCATCATCGAGTTTTCCAACTACTGCCTCAAGAACTGCTTTTACTGCGGTCTCAGAAGGGACAACGCTTCCCTCGAACGCTACCGGATGGGCATCGGGAGGATAGTCGAGGCTGCCCGGGACGGCGCCGAGGCGGGGCTCAAAACGATTGTCTTGCAGTCCGGCGAGGACCCCTTTTTCACGGGTAAGATGCTTGCCGACCTGATTGGCCGCATAAAAAGCGAGCACGACGTGGCCGTCACGATGTCCGTGGGAGACCGGACGAAAGAGGAGTATGCGCTGATGCGGGAAGCGGGCGCAGACCGCTATCTGCTGAAACACGAGACAGCCGACCCCGAACTCTTTTCCCGGCTCCGTCCCGGGACGACCCTCGACGGCAGAATACGACGCCTCATGCAGCTCAAGGAACTCGGCTTTCAGGTGGGTTCGGGGTGCATGGTGGGATTGCCCTGGCAGACCGTGGACAGCCTGGCCGAGGACATCCTCCTGCTGAAGCGGCTCGACATCGAGATGGCCGGTTTCGGTCCCTTTATCCCCCACCCCGACACGCCCCTCGCCTCGCGCGGCGGCGGCAGTGTCGAGATGGCGCTCAAAACGGTCGCTGTTGCGCGCATCATGCTGCCCTTCGTCCACCTTCCGGCCACCACGGCCCTCGGGACCGTTGACCCTGAAGCGCGGCAACGCGCGCTGCGCTGCGGGGCAAACGTCTTCATGCCGAATATCACGCCCTTGCGCTACAAGAGACTCTACGAGATATACCCCAACAAGATCTGCATCACCGAAGAAGGATCGACCCAATGCCTTTCCTGCATGGCCGGGATCATCAGACAAGCGGGCAGAACCGTGGCAACCGATTACGGCCACAGCAAGAAGCCTGCTTCCCGCGAAGCGTTAGCGCGTCCTGCCGAGCATGAGGAGGCGGTCTCCTCGTAGCCGTATCTTTTGCCTTTTACGCTCGCCCTTCTGCTCCGATTGTCTGCTGAGACCTCCCGAGAACATACGGCGAGTATGGACCAGGTCATAATCTTCAATCGGCTCCGAATAGCCGGCGGCGAGGCGAACTTCCTGAAACTCCAGATTTTGCTCGTCCCAAAGAAGATAGCATGTTACAATCTCTACTTGATGAGCGAGTGAAGCTGCCGTTCAAGCCGATAAGACGAAGCAGCCCTATGGTTGCCGACCTGATGCGTTGACGAAAAAAGGATGAAAATAGTATTTTCATACGGTAGGCAGTTAGACCGCCTTTGAACAAATCCCATCTCAGGGCGAGGATGTTCTTGGACTCTAGCAACAAACTCCTCCTATTCACTCTCTCGGAACAACGGTGCGCATTGGCCCTTTCAGTCATTGAAAGAATCGTCCCCGTGGTCGCTGTCAACCCGCTGCCGAAGGCGCCTGAAATGGTGATGGGTCTGATAAACGTCCAGGGCCGGGCCATACCCGTACTCAATATCCGCGCGCTAGTCGGTCTGCCCGAGGTCGGGATTGCCCTGAGCGATCAGATGATCATTGCCCGCACCTCAAGACGGACCGTTGCAATTCTCGTCGACAATGCCGTGGGCGTGATCGATTACAGGCCGGAGGACATCACCGCCTCGGAAGAGCTTTTTCCGGGGATAGCCTATTTGAAAGGGGTCGTAAAACTGAGGGACGGCATCGCTTACATTTACCACCTCGACAGTTTCCTGTCCCTCGATGAAGAAGCGGCGCTCAATCATATCCTGCCTCCAGGCGTAAAGATATCAGAGGTGGATGGGACCTGATGCGTGACGCACGAAGGGCAAAACCGGGCGGCGGCACGTCAGCCGGCAGGGAACCGACAGATCTTGATTCTTCTCGGTTTTCCGAGATCAGCGCCTCTATTGAGAGCCGGATGGGTTTGCATTTTCCGAAAGAACGGCGGCGGGACCTGGAAAGAAATATCCGTTCCGCTGCAACGGATCTTGGATACAAAGATGTCGGCGCGTTCGTGGAATGGCTCCTTTCTTCTCCTTTGTCCCCCGGCCAAGTCGAAACCCTCGCGCGCCATCTCACCGTTGGAGAAACGTATCTCTTCAGAGACATGGGAGCTTTTGACGCCCTCGAAGAGGTCGTCTGCGGGCTGATCCTCTCCCGGAGAGGAAAGGATCAGCGGCTCAGGGTCTGGAGCGCCGGCTGCTCGACCGGCGAGGAGGCCTATTCCATCGCCATATTCCTCGACAGGCTCATCCCTGATCTGAAAGAGTGGGCCGTCACGCTCCTGGCAACGGACATAAACGCCGATTTCCTCGATACGGCCAGGGAGGGAATCTATCGGGAATGGTCGTTCCGCGGCGCGCCCCAATGGGTGAAGGACGGGTACTTTGAAAGAACGGAAAGGGGCTTTGAGGTTCTCCCCCATATAAAGAGAATGGTCACATTCTCCCATCTGAACTTGATTGATGACCCCTACCCGACCCTGGCTAACAACACGAGTGCAATGGACGTTATCTTCTGCCGGAATGTGCTGATGTACTTCTCCAAGGAGCGCGCGTGGGATGTGATCCGACGCCTGAATCGGTGCATCCTGGAGGGGGGATGGCTCGTCATCAGCCCCGTGGAGGCCTCGCCTGCACTTACCTCGCTTTTTGAAAGCGTCAGGTTTCGGGAGGCTACCCTCTATAGGAAAACGGGGGAAGGCGCCCAGACCGGGGAGGGCCGAAGCGGAGAATTAGCAAAAGCACGCACTGAGACGATAAACCCAAGAATGGAAGAGGAGAATCGAAAGGCAGAACCGAAGAGGAGCAAAGGTCCACAAGCCGCAGCCCTCCAGGGCGCCCCTTCGCCCCATGACGTCGTTTCCCCGGCCCCCCGGCCCTCCGATTCGCCCCTTCGGGACGCAGCCTCTTTATCTGCTCTGGCCAGAGAAGCCGCCGACGAGGGCAGGCTCTTAGAGGCGATAGAACTGTGTGAAAAGGCGATACGCACAGACAAGCTGAACGCTTCCCTTTACTACCTCAAGGCGACCGTTCTCCTGGAAGCAGATCATTCAGACGAAGCGGCGGTATGCCTCAGGCAGGCGATCTACATCGACCGGGATTTTGTTCTTGCCCATTTTGCTTTGGGGCATCTCATGCACCAGCAGGAAAGAGCTAAGGAAGCGCGGAAGCACTTTGAGGCTGTCTGCTCGCTCTTGGCCAACTATGGACTGGAAGAGATTCTGCCCGAATCCGGCGGCATCAGCGCAGGCAGGCTGATGGAAATCATCAAAGAAACAAGAGGGAAGATTTCATGAGTGCCGCGAGAATCGACTGGGATGACATTCATCGACGCGTGGAGAAGGTCGGCGCGGCGATAGAGAAAGGGCATTCCCCGCACCCGGAGGAGTTGACGAAAATCCTTAAGGCCAGAGCCGACGTACTGGCCCGTGAGCCTGAGGAGGCAGAAGACAGGGATTTTACCGAAATTGTGGAGTTTCAGTTGGCCAGTGAGGTCTACGGCATCGAGTCGCGCTACGTGAGTGAAGTCTACCCGGTAAGAGATTACACCCCCCTTCCCGGCGCCCCACCTTTCGTTTTCGGCCTTGTCAACGTGAGAGGACGGATCATTTCCGTTGTCGACATCAAGAAGTTTTTCGATATGCCCGATAGAGGCCTTAGCGAATTAAACAAGGTGATCATCATCCGCGACGATGCCATGGAGTTCGCCATCCTGGCCGATTCCATAGTTGGCGTAAGGGTGCTCCGCACAGACGAGATCGAGTCCCCCCTGCCGACGCTCACGGGGATTCGTGCGGAGTTCCTGATAGGTGTGACCGCGCAGGGATTGGTGATTCTGGACGGGAGGAAGCTCCTGACTGATAAGCATATCATCGTACATGAAGAGCCATAAGGAGGCTACAGATGAAATGGCTTCGCGACCTCTTTGCCGAGCTAAAGAAAGGACCTTCCCCAACGCAGTCAGCCGGGCCGCAAGCATCTGCTTACGCCCGGAGCCTCATCGAGGCGAGCCTCGACCCGTTCGTGACGATCAGCCCCGAAGGGAAGATAACGGACGTCAACGAGGCAACCACACAAGTGACGGGATTCAGCAGGGAGGGGCTTATCGGCACGGACTTCTCCAACTACTTTACCGAGCCCGAGAAGGCCAACGCGGGGTACCGCCAGGTCTTCGAAAAGAGTTTTGTCACCGATTACCCACTCACGATCAGACACGTCACGGGAAAACTCACCCACGTGCTTTACAATGCCTCGGTGTATAAAGACACGGAGGGGAAGATTCTCGGTGTCTTTGCCGCTGCCCGCGATGTGAGCGAACAGAGGCAGGCCTCCCAGTATGCCCGGAGCCTCATCGAGGCGAGCCTCGACCCGTTCGTGACGATCAGCCCCGAAGGGAAGATAACGGACGTCAACGAGGCAACCACACAAGTGACGGGATTCAGCAGGGAGGGGCTTATCGGCACGGACTTCTCCAACTACTTTACCGAGCCCGAGAAGGCCAACGCGGGGTACCGCCAGGTCTTCGAAAAGAGTTTTGTCACCGATTACCCACTCACGATCAGACACGTCACGGGAAAACTCACCCACGTGCTTTACAATGCCTCGGTGTATAAAGACACGGAGGGGAAGATTCTCGGTGTCTTTGCCGCTGCCCGCGATGTGAGCGAACAGAGGCAGGCCTCCCAGTATGCCCGGAGCCTCATCGAGGCGAGCCTCGACCCGTTCGTGACGATCAGCCCCGAAGGGAAGATAACGGACGTCAACAAGGCTACGGAGCTTGTAACGGGCTTTTCCCGCGAACGTTTGATCGGCAGCGATTTTTCCGATTACTTCACCGAGCCGGACAAAGCGAGGGAGGGGTACCAGGGTGTGCTATCCCAGGGGCTTGTGAGGGACTACCCCCTGACCATACGCCACACGTCGGGCCGCTTGACGGACGTGCTTTATAACGCAGCCGTGTACATGAGCGATGCGGGAAAAATGCAGGGAGTCTTTGCTGCCGCCCGCGATATTACAGAGCGCAGACTAGCGGAGGAGAACCTGCGGGCACTCAATCTGCAGACGCAGGAGGCTGCCGGCGTACTTGCGTCCTCCGTGGGTGAAATCCTGCAACTAATAACCCAGTTGGCTTCTGTCTCAGAAGAGACGGCTACATCGGTGAACGAGACGACGTCGACGGTGGAGGAAGTAAAGCAGACCGCCCAACTGACGTCCGAGAAATCCCTGAGCGTATCACAGAGCGCGCAGAACGCCGCATCCGTGGCACAGCAGGGAAACGGCGCGGTGGCGAAGACCGTCGAGGGGATCAACCATATCAGGGGATTGATGGAGACGGTGGCGGAGAGCATAGTGAAATTGAGCGAACAGACCCAGGATATAGGGGAGATCATCACCACGGTCAACGATCTGACGCAGCAGTCGAATCTGCTCGCCGTCAACGCCGCTATCGAGGCATCGAAGGCAGGGGAGCACGGAAAAGGGTTTGCCGTGGTGGCCCAGGAGATCAAAAGCCTGGCGGACCAGTCCAAGCAGGCTACCGCGCAGGTGCGGGCCATTCTCAGCGATATACAGAAGGCGACCAGCGCATCCGTGATGGCCGCTGAGCAAGTGAGCAAGGCGGTAGATACCGGCGTGAAGCAGGCGGCTGAATCAGGGGATTCCATCAGAAGACTGGCAGAGGCCATCGCAGAGTCGGCGCAGGCCGCCACGCAAATTGCAGCGTCGAGCCAGCAGCAGTTCGCCGGCATGGACCAGGTCGCACTCGCAATGGAGAACATCAAGCAGGCCTCCCAACAGAACGTGGCTGCAACCCAACAGGTCGAGCGGGCAGCTCACGATCTGAACGAACTCGGGCAGAAGCTCAAGGAGATGGTAGGGAAATACAGGGTATAATGCCGACTTGGCGGGCTTAAGGAGAACATACACGCAGTCATTCAAAATTGGGAGCATAGGTGGATAAGAAGGACGAAGAGTTCCTAAAGCGGTTGCTTTCAACGTTCAGGATCGAGGCCGAAGAGCATCTCAACGTGATAGCCTCCGGTCTTATCGGGATCGAGAAGGGCGGGCCGGAAAAGCAGGATGAGATTATCGAAACCATATACAGGGAATCCCACAGCCTCAAAGGTGCGGCCCGTTCCGTAAACCTGGGCGACATAGTGGCTATCTGTCAGAGCGTGGAGAGCCTCTTCTCCGCATTGAAGCGCAAGGAGGTCCTCCCCTCTCCCCACGTGCTGGATCTGCTCCATGAGGCGATCGCCGTCACGGACAAACTCGTTTCAGGAGAGCAACTCCCGGCTTCGGAAAAGCCGGGGTTCCGCGACCTGATTCGGCGTTTGGAGAACGAAGCGGGCAGGCGGCAAAACGGAGATGCTGCTTCGGCATCGCCCGTCTCCGGACCGCCCGTTCAGGAATCCCCCCTGGAGACCGGCCAACCGGTTGCGCGAGTTCCTTTGAATTCTGAAACCGTGAGGGTTTCCATCGCCAGACTTGACGCCCTCCTCCTCCAGGCGGAAGAGCTGCTGTCGGTAAAGCTTGCAGCGGCCCAGCGCGCCGACGACTTGAAAGAGTTGAAGAAACGATTCGACCGTTGGAAGAAAGGAAGGGCAAAAAGCGATCCTCTCATTACTTCCTTTGATTCTCCCCTGACAAGCCTCGTGCGGGCGGCCGAGTCCGACCGCCGGACCTGCGCCGCCATGGTGGATCAACTTCTTGACAATATGAAGAAGGCCCTGATGCTTCCCTTCTCCTCTCTTCTGGAAAGCTTTCCCGGCCTGGTGCGCAACCTTTCGCGGGATGCGGGCAAAGAGGCTGAATTGACCGTTGGTGGTGAAGATATTGAAATTGACCGGCGGGTGCTGCAAGAGATAAGAGATCCCCTCCTTCACCTAGTGAGAAACTGCATCGACCATGGCATCGAGCCGCCCGAGGAGAGGCGAAGGAAAGAAAAGGGCGCCAGGGGGAACATAACCATCGCCGTCTCTTCCCGGGACGGCAAGATAGAAATCGCCGTGTCAGACGACGGGGCGGGGATCGACATAGCGAAAGTGAGGCTTGCTGCGGCAAGAAGCGGGCTTATCTCACGGGAAGAAGCGGACAGGCTGAGCGAACATGATGCGCTGCTCCTCGTATTCGGCTCCGGGGTCACCACGAGCTCCATTATCACGGATACTTCGGGCAGGGGGCTAGGACTGGCAATTGTCCGGGAGAAGGTGGAAAAACTCAACGGGACGGTTGAGCTCGCTTCCCGGCCGGGTGAAGGGCTCACCATCAGAATGATGGTTCCCCTGACCCTCGCCACCTTCCGGGGCGTACTCGTGAAGGTGGATGAACAGGCTTTTGTCCTCCCCTCAACAAATGTGCAAAGGGTGATGAGGGTCAGGAAGGAGGAGATTCGAAGGGTGGAGAACCTCGAATCTCTTGCCTTTGAAGGAAAGCCGGTGTCTCTGGTCAGGCTCAGGGACGTACTGGGGACGAGCCCGGCCCGTCTCAAATCAACGGCGTCCAACTCCCGATCTCCCTCTCCCGACCCGTACGCACAGGTAGCTGTGGTCGGTTTGGCAGAAAAGCGGATGGCCTTTCTGGCGGACGAGATCCTCCATGAGCAGGAAGTGCTGGCAAAGCCTCTAGGCAGACAGCTTTCTCGCGTGCGAAACATTTCGGGCGCCACAATACTCGGATCGGGGAAAATAGCGCCAATCCTGAATGTCTCAGACCTCATGAAATCTGCGGCAAAGGGTTCCCCTGCGGCAGCCAGACCGATCGTTGAGGGACCGGAAAAGAAGTTATCCATTCTCGTTGCCGAGGATTCAATTACATCACGGACCCTGCTCAAGACCATTCTCGAATCTGCCGGATACGATGTCAGGACGGCCGTAGACGGCCTCGAAGCCTTCACTCTCCTGAAAGCCGGGGCGTTCGATCTCGTGGTATCGGACGTAGACATGCCCGGGATGAACGGGTTTGCCCTCACGGCAAAGATCAGGGCGGACAAGAGGCTCTCGGACCTGCCCGTCGTGCTCGTGACGGCGCTCGAATCCCGTGAAGATAAGGAGCGCGGCATAGACGCGGGCGCAAACGCCTACATAGTGAAGAGCAGCTTCGACCAGAGCACACTGCTCGAAGCAGTGAAGGGGCTGATATGATCAAGGTCCTCGTTGTGGATGATTCTCCCGTGTCACGGGAATTACTATGTCACGTCCTCAGTTCGGATCCCGATATTCGGGTTATCGGCACTGCCGGAAGCGGCGCCGAGGCGGCAGAGTCGATGAAGAAGGGAAAGCCTGATATCATCACTATGGACATCAACATGCCGGGGATGGACGGCTTTGAGGCCACACGGGCGATCATGGAAACGGACCCCGTCCCTATAGTCATCGTCACGGGTAGACCCGATACGCAGGAGATGGAGATGTCTTTCCAGGCCATTGAAGCAGGCGCCCTTGCCGTGCTCAAAAAACCGCACGGAGTCGGTCACCCCGATTATGCGACAGAGGCCGGGAATTTGGTCACCACCGTGAGACTGATGTCGGAAATCAAGGTGGTCAGGCGTTGGAGACGGGGGCCCGTGAAAAGCACCACGCCCCGGGGGGTCGCACTGGAGCCCGGCCCGGGCGAATCTTCGGAGATTAAGGTTGTCGCCGTCGGCGCATCGACGGGCGGCCCGCCGGTAATCGAGGGGATCCTCTCCCAACTCCCGAAGGGTTTTCCCGCGGCCGTATTGATCGTACAGCATATGGCGGAAGGCTTTGTCGAGGGGCTGGCCGAGTGGCTGGGCAAGAGATCTGTTCTGCCGGTCCATGTTGCATCAGACCGGTCTCCCATCGATCCGGGACATGTCTACATCGCGCCCGACCGGACCCAGATGGGGGTGAATGCGAACGGAAGGCTTTCATGCACCGAGGATGGTCCTGAAAACGGTCTCCGGCCATCGGTCTCATACCTTTTCCGCTCCGTGGCAAAAGTCTTCGGCAAAAATGCGGCCGGCATCCTGCTGACGGGCATGGGCGAGGATGGCGCCGCGGAGTTGAAGCTAATGAGGGAGAAAGGCGCCGTCACCATCGCCCAGGACAAAGAGAGCTGTGTAGTCTTCGGCATGCCCGGTGAGGCGATAAGGATCAATGCCGCGCGTTATGTGTTGGCGCCCGACAGGATTGCGGCGGTGCTGGCAAGTCTGGTTATGTCGAAGATGAAAAGGCGTTAGGGGAAATAGAGGGGAGAGGTATGGACAGGAATCCGGCAGAAGGAAAGCAGATCGAAATTCTCGTGGTCGAGGACTCACCGACGCAAGCAGAGCAATTGAGATTCATTCTTGAAAAGAGGGGCTTCAAAGTTTCTGTCGCCTCTGACGGAAAGGCAGCCCTCGCATCTCTGCGAAGGCGCCAATCGGATATTGTCATAACCGATATCATGATGCCTGAGATGGACGGCTACGAACTCTGCAAACAGATGACGTCAGATCCGCGCCTCGCAGACATACCCGTCATCCTTGTGACTGCTCTCACCGAGTCGGCGAATGTCCTCCGGGGGCTTGAGGTCGGCGCAAACAACTTTATCACCAAACCTTATGACGAGGGGCATCTCGTTTCCCGTATACAGTATTTGATCGCAAACAAGGGTTTGCGTGAGAAGGCAGGAAACGGAAGCGGCATCAACGTGTTGTTATCGGGGGAAACCTACCACATAACCGCAGACCGTCCGCAGATACTCGACCTGTTGCTTTCGACCTATGAAAATGCGGCTCGCCAGAACCGCGAACTTCTCGCGGCGCAGAGAGAATCGACGGAATTGAATGAACGGCTGGAAGAAACGATCCTGGAACGCGATGCCGAAATCGCCGAACGGAAGAGAATGGAAGTGGAGCTTCAAAATGCGCGCGACGAACTTGAACGCCGGGTAGAGGAGCGAACGGCTGAGGTCAGGCAGCTCGCGGACCTTCTGGACCTTACCCACGATACGATCTTTGTCCGGAATACCGAGGACCTGATCACCTATTGGAACAGGGGCGCCGAAGAAACGTACGGGTGGAGCCAAAAAGAGGCTCTATAGGAAAGGTCCCCTACAAATTGCTGCAGACACGGTTTCCCGATAGCCTGGAGTCCATGAAAGCGTCATTGATGAGTAAGGACCGCTGGGAAGGAGAACTTGTTCAGGCAAAGCTGGACGGCGCCGAAATTGTTGTAGCGAGCCGTCAGGTTCTGCGGCGGGATGAGCACGGGAAACCCCTCGACGTGCTTGAGATCAACATAGACATTACGGCCCAGAAACGGGCAGAGGCCCAACTTCGCGAAGCACAGAAGATGGAGGCCCTGGGTATCCTCACCGGAGGCATCGCCCACGATTTTAACAATATTCTCGCGGCGATGATTGGGTTTGCCGAACTGGCAAAAGACCGCGCGCTCAAGGGGGGCGCCAGGAGCACCATCTCCAAAGGATTTTGGAGGCAGGGCTTCGCGGCAGGGAACTCGTCAAGCAGATGCTCACGTTCAGCAGAAAGACCGAGCAGAAGCCGGAACTGCTGCAATTGAGCGGCATCGTCGAGGAGGCCATGAAGCTCCTCGAGGCATCCATCCCCTCGACTGTAAGCATAGGGGTCAAGATCGCAAGCGTTACAGGTCTGGTCCTCGCAGATCCCACCCAGATGCAGCAGGTTCTGATGAACCTCTGCGCCAACGCCGCCCAGGCAATGCGGGAGAAAGGAGGGATCCTCAACGTCGAGTTGTCCGATTTCAGTGTCTCACCTTCCGATGGGGACTCCGAGGGTATCGCACCGGGCCCTTACATGAGGCTCGTTGTCCGGGACACGGGTCCAGGCATAGCTCCGGAGATTATCGGCAGTATATTCGATCCTTTTTTCACGACGAAGAAACCCGGGGAGGGAACAGGGCTCGGCCTGTCCGTCGTCCACGGCATCGTGAAGCAGCACCATGGATATATCACCGTTGAAAGCGAGCCCGGTAAAGGGTCGACCTTTACGGTCTATTTCCCCAAGGTCGAAGAAGGAGCGCCAACTGAGACAGCGCAAGAGGATGTCATTCCCACCGGATGCGAAAGGATACTCTTCGTGGACGATGAAGGAGCCCTCGCCGAAATGGGTGAAGATATCCTTGCCTCACTGGGCTACGATGTGACATCCGGGATGAGCAGCGTTGAGGCGCTTTCCCTTGTGAGAAACGATCCGACCAGATTCGATCTTGTCATCACCGACCAGACCATGCCCGAGATGACGGGCACTGAGCTTGCGCAAGAGATCCTGGCTATGAGGGCAGACATGCCTATTATCATGTGCACGGGCTTTAGCTACGTGGTCGATGCCGACTCTGCCAGGGCGGCAGGCATCAAGGCCTTTGCCATGAAGCCTCTCACGAAGAGGGAGATCGCGCGGACGATCAGAAACGTGCTCGATGGGTAATCCTCGGTTACAGGTTTCACGGCAATCCCTAACATCTTTCATATCCCTTAATGCGCGAATAGGCAGGTAAAGTCGTCGCGCATGAACAGGTATAAAAACTGGCATTTCTCCCTCTGATCCGCGCAGGTTGTGCCACAATTGTCTTGACTATGGGGGAGGGTTGGTATTTACTATCCCTACCGTAAGCGTTAACGTCAACCAACGCACTATTCTGTCTTTGTCGGGCAGGAGGAGTGCGTTTTTTTGTGCCCTCTTCTGACCGATACAGCAATTTAACCTTATGGAGGGCTTATGCCGGAAATGTCGCTTAAGCGCAGCTTGTCCCGCCTGGGCGTTGCGCTCTTTCTTTTCTACCTGTCGGTGGCCTTGCCGCTGCCGGTGGTTTCTTTGTTTGCCGTCAAAGAGCTCGGCCTTGCAAACTGGCTCGGCGGTCTCGCCGTTGGAATTGCCTTCCTATCCACTATTGTATCCCGCAAACACGCCGGGTATTTCGCCGACGTTGTCAGCGGAAAGAAATGCACACTGATCGGCTTGCTGCTCTATATGGCTGCGGCCGCCATATGTGCCGCCGCCAAGCTCCGCGGGCTTCCCGTAGGAGTTGCCTATGCCGTGCTGATAGCAGGCAGGCTTGTGCTGGGCTTTGGCGAGAGCATGGCTATCGTTGGGGCCATATGCTGGCATTTTTCGCTGATAGGCCACCAGCATTCGGGGAAAATTCTTTCGGTTGTGGGCATGGCAATGTACGGCGCCTTCGCGGCGGGCGGTCCTCTGGGGCTTCTGATTTACCGGCACTCGGGGTTTGTGTCGCTGATGGTCGCATCTTTCCTTTTCCCCGTCGCAGGGGGCGCCATGCTGTACGGCCTGCATGACGTCCGGGCGCAAAGGGGCGCGGATGAGCGCGAACCATTTATGCGCACCATCGGGCGGATATGGAAACTCGGAACAGTGGTCAACCTTCAGGGGGTCGGTTTCGCCGTTCTGGGCGCGTTTATTCCCCTGTATTTCCTCAGCAAAGGCTGGCCTTACGCCGGATTCTGTCTTACCGGCTTCGGCGCCGGGTTTGTGTTCAACCGAATGGCGTTCGGGCGCCTGCCGGACAAAATCGGCGGCGTGCTTATTGCCATCGTTTCATTGACGGTGGAAACGGCGGGACAATGTCTGCTGTGGCTTGCGCCGGGGGTCGGTCTCGCCTTTGCCGGAGCCGTTCTCACCGGGCTCGGCTGTTCAATGGTTTATCCGGCTATGGGAGTCGAGGTTATACGCCGCGTACCTCCCGAAGTCAGGGGAACGGCCTTCGGGGGCTTCGCCGCTTTTCAGGACGTGGCTTACGCTTTCTCCGGGCTTATCGCGGGCCTGCTTGCGGATCATTTCGGTTTTTCCGTCGTGTTTCTGCTCGGCGCCGCTGCCGCTTTTACGGGGATGCTTATGGCGCTCACGATAAAAAAGCCCGTTCCATTGCGCGCAAGCGCCGAAGACGGGAGGCGACCTTGAGCGTCCCTTTCAAGGGTTCGGGCAAGTGCCTTTGCCCAGTGATTTTTTTTGTGCACAATGACCAAAGATGCGTTATGCTTTCACAGGGGCGAAAGGCGGGCTCCTAGTCTACCCTGTCTTTTCGAAAAGGAGAGAACCATGGCGAAACGATGCGTGATGGGGGTGTTGGTAACGAACAGAGTTCAAAACGCGCCGGAGTTGCAGAAGGTCCTCACCGATTGCGGCTGCCAGATCAAAATGCGGCTCGGCCTCCACGAGGCAGACGCAGCCTCTTGCTCTCCGAACGGCCTTATTCTTCTCGAGCTTTTCGGGGATGATGCGGTCTATGCGGACGTGGAGGCAAAGCTGAAAACGATCAAAGGGCTGCAAGTGCAGAAAATGGTCTTCGACGTGTGATCCAATAACAAAAAGGCGAGAGGGAGAAGAATTCTCTTCAGTTTCTCGGGTTTGTCCGGTTTCTCGGGTTGCGAACTAAACAAACTCGATAAACCGGACAATCTCTCTTCTCCCTCTCGCCGCATTCGGCCTGCCTTCATCAATACTGTTTGTTTCTCGGCGTGTACTTCGTGTGGAGCAGCTCGTGGGACTTGTGGCCCAGGGGCTCTCCGAGGAACTCGGCGTAAATCTGCTTGATGGCCGGGTTCTCGTGGGATTTCCGGTACTTTAGTCCCTTGTCCTCCGCATAGAGCGCCGCGGCGCGCAGCCTCCTCTTCTCGTTGCTCACGGGGATCGGTTGGCCTCCGCCCGCGACGCACCCGCCCGGACAAGCCATGATCTCGATGAAGTGGTACTGCGCCTCGCCTGCCCTGATGCGGTCAAGCAGTTTGCGCGCATTGCCCAGCCCGTGGGCAACCGCCACCTTCACATCCCCCACGCCTTCCACCGGGACGGTCGCTTCCTTGATGCCGTCTAGACCCCGGACTCCCGTAAAATCGAGGTTTTCCAGCGTCTTTCCCGTGAGGATCTCGTAGACGGTCCGCAACGCCGCCTCCATCACGCCGCCCGTTGCCCCAAAAATGGTCGCAGCGCCGGTGTACTCGCCGAGGGGGTTGTCGTAGCTCTCCTCGGGAAGGGCCTGAAAGTCTATGCCGGCCTCCCGGATCATTCGGGCGAGTTCCCTGGTCGTGAG
This sequence comes from uncultured delta proteobacterium, assembly GCA_963816715.1. Taxonomy (GTDB): domain Bacteria; phylum Desulfobacterota; class Syntrophorhabdia; order Syntrophorhabdales; family WCHB1-27; genus BOG-1155. Next base: position 117,540 of record CAWFMJ010000024.1, on the reverse strand, counting down.
GACGTAGTCGACGTCCTGGTAGCCGCTGTCGCGCATCTCCGGTCTCGTGCACTCGAACTTCTTCGCCGTGCACGGCATGACCGAGACGGTGACCATGCTCGCCGGGTCGATGCCCTCCTTTTTCGCGTAGTACGTCTTCACTAAAGCGCCGAGCATCTGGTGGGGAGACTTGCATGTCGACAGGTTGGGAATGAAGTCCGGGTAGAAATGTTCCAGGAACTTTACCCATCCGGGCGAGCAGCTCGTAATGAGCGGCAGCGTGCCGCCCTCCTTGACCCGTTTGATGAACTCGCTGCCCTCTTCGAGAATGGTGAGGTCGGCCGCGAAGTTCGTGTCGAAGACGCGGTCAAAGCCGAGCCTCCTCGCCGCGGCGAGCATCTTGCCCGTTACGAGCGTCCCGGGCGGGTACCCGAACTCTTCCCCGAGGGCGGCCCTGACCGCCGGGGCGTCCTGAATCACGACGAACTTCGTCGGATCGGAGAGCGCTTTCCACACATCGTCGACGTTCGACTTTTCAGTAATGGCGCCGACGGGGCACACAACGGAGCACTGGCCGCAGTAAGCGCAGACGGCGTCCGCCAGCTTCGTTTCGTAGGCGGGCTCCACCTTGCTCTCGAAACCCCGGCCCTGCACGAAGAGGGTGCCCACCCCCTGCTGCTGCTGGCAAACGGCCACGCAACGGCGGCAGAGAATGCACTTGTTCGGGTCCCGGCGCAGGGACGGAGAGCTGTCGTCGATCTCGCCCCCGCTCACGGCGCCTTTGAAGACTACCTCCCGCACGCCCAACTCCTCCGCCACGCTTTGCAGCTCGCAATTGAGATTCCGGTCGCAGGTGAGACACTCGAAGGGGTGGTTCGAAAGGAGCATCTCCACCGAGAACCTCCTGGCTTTCCTCACTCTTTCGCTCGCCGTCCTTACCACCATGCCCTGGGACGCAGGAAGGGTGCAGGATGCCTGGAGATTCTTGTTTCCTTCCACCTCGACGAGACACACCCTGCACGCGCCTATGGCCTGGACTTCGGGCAGATAGCAAAGGGTGGGAATGCGGATGCCTGCCTTCCTGGCAGCGTCGAGAACAGAGGTTCCTTCTTCAACTTGTACGTTTTGTCCGTCTATGGTCAGATTCATCATTCGGCTCCTTGTAAGTACTTCCTCGGGTCTACTCCTGCTCGCGCAGATAGCAGTGGAGGCACCTTCTCGCCTCCTCGACCGCCTGTTTCACGGGATAGGGGAGCACCACCTCGTCGAAGTTTTTGTATCGGGCGGAGAGAGCTATCTGCGGGCTCTCTTCCCTTTCCCGCTCCTTCTGGTACGCCTCCAGGTCGTAGGTGGGCGTCAGCGACAGCAATTCGTGTCGTGAAGCGCTGACGAAACGGCCGTCTCCTCCGAGGTATTTGTCGATTGCCAGGGCCGCGTTCTTTCCGTCCGCGATAGCCTGCACCACCGTGGCCGGGCCCCGCACGTTGTCGCCGGCCGCGAAAACGCCCGCTCTGGTCGTGGCGAGAGCCTCGTCCACCTGCAGCGTGCCGCCCGCGGTCACGGAAATGCCGTCCCCGTTCAGGTAGGAGAGATCCGGTTTCTGACCGATGGCGCCGACGATCATGTCGGCTGGCACGATGAATTCAGACCCTTCGATCGCCTCGGGTTTGCGCCGGCCGCTCTTGTCGAAGGCGCCAAGGGAGGCTCGAACGCACTCGACCCCTGTTACCCGACCGTTCTCGGCGACCACCCGCTTCGGCAGTACGAGGGTCTGGATCTTTATGCCTTCTCTTTCGGCTTCCAGGATCTCTTCCTCGTTGGCCGGCATGTCGTCCTTATCCCTTCTATAGAGGATGGTTACCGAGCTCGCGCCGAGCCTGGAGGCAGAGCGGGCGGCGTCGATGGCGACATTGCCGCCGCCGAGCACCACCACCGCCCCCTGAGCTTTGATCGGCTTCTTCAGGTTGAGATCGCGCAGGAACGTTGCGCCCTCGAAGACGCCCGGAGCGTTGTCGCCGGGGATGCCCAGCTTCTGGCCCGCGTGAGCGCCCGTTGCCATAAGGACGGCCCCGTAGCCTTGCGAGAAAAGCTGTTCCGTCGTCACATCCTTGCCTAGGGCCGTGTTCAGTTTGATCTCGACGCCGAGATCGGTGATAGCTTCGATTTCAGCTTCGAGCACATCCTTGGGCAGCCGGTATTCGGGTATGCCCACAGCCAGCATGCCGCCAGGCTTAGGAAGCGACTCGAACACCGTTACTCCGTAGCCCCTCTGCACGAGAAAATAAGCCGCCGAGAGCCCTGCGGGTCCGGCGCCGATCACCGCCACCTTCTTGCCGTTGGAAGCGGCTGCCTTGGGGCGGTACGGGTCGATTGAGTTCAGGTCCGTATCGGCCGCGAAACGCTTCAACGAGCAGATGGCAACCGCCTGGTCTACCTGGTTCCGGCGGCACTTCCCTTCGCAGGGGTGGACGCAGACCCTGCCGCAGGTCGCAGGGAAGGGGTTGCTCTCCTTGATGACGGCGATGGCTTCCTTGAACTTGCCCTCCCCGATCAACGAGACATATCCCCAGGCGTTTTGGTCCGTGGGACACGCATTCTGGCAGGGCGCGTCGAACAGGGAGCTGCAGACGCCCGCCTGGCAGTACTTGTCCCTGATATGCTCCAGATACTCGTGCTTGAAGAAGCGCAGGGTCGAAAGCACCGGATTCGGCGCTGTCTGGCCGAGACCGCACAGCGCCGCGTCCTTGATGCGAGCGCCCAGCTCGATGAGCTTGTCGATGTCCTCTTCTTCCCCCTCGCCGTGGGTGATGCGGGTGAGGATCTCGAGCATCCTCTTCGTCCCGATCCTGCAGGGAGGGCACTTGCCGCACGATTCATCCTGAATGAAATCGACGAAAAATCGCGCGAAGTCGACCATGCACGTGTCTTCGTCGGTAACGATGAGGCCGCCGGAGCCGACGATTGCGCCAAGCTCTGCTACCGACTCGTAGTCAATGGGCACATTGAGATGCTGCGACGGGATGCAGCCTCCCGAGGGGCCTCCAAGCTGGGCCGCTTTGAACTTCTTCTTTCTCTTGATGCCCCCGCCGATGTTGAAGACAAGCTCGCCCAAGGGCGTTCCCATGGGAACTTCCACGAGGCCCGTATTGTTGACGGCCCCCGCAAGGGCAAAAACTTTCGTCCCCTTGCTCTTCTCCGTGCCGAAGCTCGCATACCAGGCCGCTCCGTTCGTGATGATGGCCGGTATGTTGGCGTAGCTCTCGACGTTGTTGAGCAGGGTGGGTGCGTTGAAGAGCCCTCTTACTGCCGGGAAAGGAGGCCTTGGCCTCGGCTCGCCCCGCTTCCCCTCGATGGAGAACATGAGGGCCGTTTCTTCGCCGCAGACAAAAGCGCCCGCTCCGATCCTGATGTCGAGGTCGAAATCGAACCCCGTCTCAAAGATATTCTTTCCGAGGAACTTGTACTTCCGCGCCTGGTCGATGGCCCAAGTGAGCCGTTCGATGGCGAGCGGGTATTCGGCCCTTATGTAAATGTATCCCTGGCGACTTCCGATCGCGTAGCCGGCGATGGCCATGGCCTCGATGACGCTGTGCGGGTCGCCTTCGAGCACGCTCCTGTCCATGAATGCGCCCGGGTCTCCCTCGTCGGCGTTGCAGACCACGTATTTTGTGTCGCCCTCGGATTTGGCCGTAAATTTCCACTTCAGGCCGGTGGGGAAGCCGCCGCCGCCACGCCCGCGGAGGCCCGACTTCATTACCTCGTCGATGACCTCGTCCCGGGTCATCGACGTGAGCGCCTTGCCCAGCGCGCCGTAGCCGTCTCTCGCAATGTACTCTTCGATATTCAGCGGATTGATGATGCCGCAGTTCCTCAGAACGATCTTGTTCTGATCCTTGAAGAAGGAGAGGTCTTCGAAGGCCGGAATGCTTTTGTCCGTCAGCGGCTCCTTATGCAGCAACCGCTCAACAATCCTCCCCTTAAGGAGATGTTCCCCGACGATCTCGTCCGCGTCTTCCGGCTTCAGCTTTTGGTAGAATATGCCCTCAGGATAGACGAGCGCCAGGGGGCCGAGGTCGCAAGAACCGACGCAACCCGTTTCGATCACTTTCACCTCGTCCTGCAGGCCGTATTCCTTTACCTTCAGGACCACAGCGTCCCTTATCTCCCTGCAACCGGAGGAGACGCAGGCGGCGCCGGCACAAACCAGTATATGAGCCCGAACTAGATCCATCTCTCACCCCCGCTCACTCGTATCGGTCCAGAATTTCCATTAGCTTGGTGGTCTTGACCCGCCCGTAAACGTCATCGTTCACGAGCATGGCGGGCGCGAGACCGCAGGCCCCAATGCAGCGAACCACATCAACAGAATACCTCCTGTCTTCCGTGGTGCCGCCCACCTTCACCGCAAGTTCGTCCTCGACCTTCGAGAGCGTCCGCTGTCCGCCCCGGACGTAGCAGGCGGTGCCAAGGCACACCTTCACGGTGTTCCGTCCCTTCGGGGCAGTCGAGAAGAATGAGTAGAAGGTGATGACTCCATGGACTTCGCTCAGCGACAGCCCGAGGCCTTCCGCAACCACATGCTGAACCTTCTTGGGAAGATAGCCGAACAGGTTCTGCGCTTTGTGCAGCACCATGATGAGATTTTCGGGCCTTCCCTTATTCGCCTCTACAATTTCCGCAAGCTTCGGATAGAGTTCCTCTTCCTGCGCTTCCGCGCACGCACATGTATGTTCATCCGACATTCGGTCCTCCTTGATGATGCCTCTTTTGGCCGCTCGAAAGGCATTCGTTCCCCTAATGGGGTTACCCTTCTTTCACTACCTTCCCGTCAAGGCTGCTCCGGGCGTTGTAATGGGTATGGAGAAGGTGATGCGCCTTCTCGGAATTCGGTTTTCCCAGGAACTTCTCGTAGAGCTTGCCCACGGAGGCATTTTCGTGGGATCGCCTTTTCGGCAATGACTTGTCTTCCCGATACAGCGCCTCCCCGCGGCGGGCCCTTTGCGCCATGTCGCTGCCCCACGGCTGGCCGCCTCCGCCCACGCACCCGCCGGGACAGGCCATGATCTCCACGAAGTGGTATTCGCTCTTCCCCGTCTCGGCGAGCTGGGATGAGATCTTGTCGAGCAACTGCCGCGCATTTCCCAGTCCGTGAGCGACGGCCACCTTGAGCGTCAGGCCGTCCACGGGGACTTCCGCTTCTTTCACTCCTTTCATGCCCCTCACCGGAAGGATGTCGAGGTTCTCCAACTCACGCCCGGTGACGAGAAAATAGGCGGAGCGGAGCGCCGCTTCCATCACGCCGCCGGTGGCGCCGAAGATGGTGGCCGCTCCCGTGTACTCGCCGAGCGGATCGTCGGCGGGCTCATCGGGCAGTTCCTTCAGGTCGAGGCCGGCTTCCCTCATCATGCGCGCCAGTTCCCTGGTGGTGATCACGTAGTCGACGTCCTGGTAACCGCTGGCCTTCATCTCCGGCCGCAGGGCCTCGAATTTCTTCGCCGTGCACGGCATGACGGAAACGGAGACGACTTTTTCCGCGGCGATCCCTTTCGTTTCGGGATAATAGGTCTTTGCAAGGGCGCCGAACATCTGCTGCGGCGATTTTGCGGTAGAGACATGATCAGCCAGGTGCGGATAGAAGGTCTCCATGAACTTGATCCACCCCGGGCTGCAGGAGGTGATGATGGGAAGGCTTCGGCCCGTCTTTATGGCGCCCACCACTTCCGTTCCCTCCTCCAGAATGGTGAGGTCGGCAGAGAAGTTCGTGTCGAAAACGGCATCGAACCCCATCCTCCTCAAGGCAGCGTGGAGCTTGCCGGAAACGATGGCGCCGACGGGCATTCCGAATTCCTCGCCGAGCTGCGCCCTGATAGCGGGCGCCTCCTGCACTACCACGTGCTTGCCCGGATCGTTGAGCGCCTTCCACACTTCTTCGGTCTGGCTCTTTTCGTAGAGAGCGCCCACCGGGCAAAAGACCGTGCATTGCCCGCAGTTCACACAGACGCTGTTTCCCAAGCCCTGATTCAGCACGGTGCTCACCGAGCTCTCAAAGCCCCGGCCGTCGAGCGTAAGGGCGTTCACCGTCTGTATCTCGGAACAGACGTTGATGCATCGACCGCAGAGGATGCACTTGTTCGGGTCCCTCACGATGGCGACGCTCGATGAGTCAATGGGCCTTTTGTGTTTCTTGCCCTGGCTTGCGATCTCTTTGATGCCGACGATGCGGGCGACTTCCTGCAGCTCGCACCGGCCGTTCTTGATGCAGGTGAGGCAGTCGGCGTCGTGGTCGGAAAGGATCAATTCGACGAGCGCCCTCCTCGCGTGCCGAACGCGGGCAGTGTTGGTCTTCACCACCCACCCCTTCTCCAGTTGGGTGATGCACGCCCTCTTCAGCGTCGGAAGGCCCTCCACTTCAACCACGCAAAGGCCGCAAGAGCCTTCGGGGGTGAGATCGGGGTGCCGGCAGAGGGTCGGTATGGAAAAGTTGGCCTTTGCAGCCGCCTCCAGTATCGTCGTTCCTTCCGGGACTTCCATCTCGACTTTATTGATCGTAGCTTTTATCATCTTTGTTGGGTCCTCCTTCCTTTTCCGCTTTCGCAAGCCCTCAGCCGGCCGCAATCTCATCCCGGAAGTATTTGAGGCAACTGGAAACCGGAAGATAGAGCGACTGCCCCAGGGGACAAAAGGACGTATCCTTCATGACGCTTGCGATCTCCAGGAGCCGGTTCGCATCGTCGGCTTTCGCTTCCGGACCTCCCATGCGGTCGATAATCTCAACGAGATTTGCGGTGCCGAGCCGGCAGGGCACGCAGTGGCCGCACGATTCATGCTTGAAGAAGTGGAGCACGCTTTTCAGCATGCCGAGCATGGAGGCATCCTGGTTCATGACGAGGATCGCGCCGCTTCCCAACGCTGCCGCATATTCTTTCAGATTGACGAAATCCATTTGCACGTCGAGCATATCGGGGCCGAGAAACGCGCCGGCCGCGCCGCCCACGAGGGCGCCCTTGAACTGCTTGCCGTCGCTTATGCCTCCGCCGTATTCATAGATGATATCCCGCAAAGTCGTGCCCATCTCCGTCTCGATGAGGCCGGGAGTCGCGACGTGTCCGAGAATGGTGTAGACTTTCGTCCCCGCGCACTTGGACGTCCCGTACTGTTTGAACCAGTTCGCCCCGTTCTTCACGATGTCGGGCACATTGGCCAGGGTCTCCACGTTGTTCACGACCGTCGGCTTGCCCCACAGGCCGGACACCACCGGATAAGGCGGCTTGTTTCTCGGATGTCCCCGGCGTCCTTCAAGGGATTCTATCAGCGCCGTCTCTTCGCCGCATACATACGCGCCGGCGCCCTTCATCACTTTCAGGTCAAAGCTGAAGGGCTTGCCGAACAGATTATTCCCGAGGAGACCGAAAGAGCGGGCATCGGCGATAGCCTTTTCCATACGCTCTATGGAAAGGGCGTACTCCCCCCTGATGTAGAAAAAGCCCTGCGAGGCGCCCACCGCGTATCCGGCGATCATCATGCCTTCAATGAGCTTGTGGGGATCGCCTTCGAGGATGAGTCTGTCTTTGAACGTGCCCGGCTCTCCTTCGTCGGCATTGCAGACGATGAATTTCTCTTCGCCCGGCGCCTTCCGCGCAAACCCCCATTTGGCGCCCGTGGGAAAGGCAGCGCCTCCGCGTCCCGCAAGGCCCGCGCGGCTCACCTCGTTGATCACCTCGTCAGGCGTCATGGCTGTGAGCGCTTTTGAGGCAGCTTCGTACCCACCCGCGGCAATAGCCTCTTCGATGCTTTCGGGGTTGATGAAGCCGCAATTCTTCAGCACGATCCGGGGTTGCTCCTTGGCAAGCCCCATCCCTTCCCTTTTGATGACAAAGCGTTTCGGCGCCTGCGCGAGAAGGAGTCGCTTCACCAGTCTGCCTTTCAGCAACTGTTCCTCGACAAACTCCGGCACATCCTCCTTGGCGACGTTTCCATAGTAGAGACCCTCCGGGTAGACGACCAGCACCACGCCCATGCCGGTGACGCCAAGGCTCCCCGTCTCCACGACGACCACTTCTCCCGATAACCCCTTCCTCTTGATCTCCTCGACCAGCAGGGCCTGGACCGCCCTGGCGCCGGCCATGATCGTACCCGCGTCGATGCTTATCAGTACGTGGCTTCTCGCTGTATTCATACGCCGTTTCTCCTCTCCTCCAGAATTCCATCCACACGGTCCGGAGTGAGCTTGCCGAACATCTCGTCATTTATCATGATGGCAGGGGCAACCCCGCAGATTCCGAGACAACTGGCAAGCTCCAGTGTGAAGGCGCCGTCGGGAGTAGTCTCCCCTACGTCGATGCCAAGCTTCTTTTTGAGGTAATCGAGGACGGACGTCGAGCCCATGAGATTGCACGGGGGCGAATCGCAAAGTCTGATGACATGGCGTCCTCTGGGGGTAAGGCTGAACATGGTGTAGAAAGTGACAACGCCATGGACGTAGCTGTAGGGCACTTTCAGATGGTTCGCGCACGCCTCGATGTCCTCTTTGGCCACAAAGTGCCGAGGATTGTTGTCTTGCAGCTCATGCAATATATAAAGGATATTGTTGAGTTGCGGCTCAAAACCTTTCACTACGGCATCTCTATCCACTGATCGTCCTCCTCATCATTTCGTTTCGATAACATATTCAAGGACAGGACTGCCGCTGATGATATGCTGCGCCACCACCTTTCGTGCTTTTTCCGCATCCATGTTTCCGTAAATAACCGTCGGCTTCCCCTCTTCGAGCACTTCTATCATCGGCTCCTGTGAGGCGAGTCCCTTCTCGCCGGTCTGGGTCACCACGACGTCCTGGAGATTCCTGCTGGCGATCTCGTCAACGAAGGATCTCAGAACCTCCCGCGCCCCGGAGGCTATGCCGCTGGTTCCCATACCCACCACGATGTTGATCCTTGCCTCTTTTTGTCTCAATCTGATGTCTTTTTGCGCTTTCTCCCGTATTGCCTTGAGTTCTTCCAAATTCATAACTCCACCTCCTTTGTGAATAATTTAACAAAACCCGCAAAACATCTCAACTTCTATTTTATCGCGCCCTTACAGGACGTCGTCGTAGCCGCAAGCGGCAATATATTGTTTGCAATAAGAAACAATACCAGGCGGCAATATCTCCGAAATAATGTTTTTATCCAAGAACATCATCATTGCTCCACGGGAGCATTCCAGGGGAAACGTCTCATGAGCAAAAAGGCTCATCATGTTGCCCATAGAAAACAAACCTGGTTGTCGTGCAAAACTGTGCATTATTCAGACCTGTAAATGCTCTTCCAGATGGCGTTGGAGGAAACCGATCACCTGCGGATGATTGATCGGCACCCCGTCCAGGACCTCATGGATCTCCTTTGTATCCAAAACAAACTCTTCGCCCCCGAAGCGGCACCGGAACAGAAACCGCACGTCGGGGTTGCTCACGCAAAGCAGCAGGATCGTCTCTTTCAGGTTCCCCATGGGAGGCAGGTCCGGGTGATCGAGCGCGAAAGCGGCGCGAACGGTCGTGCCCTCGCCGGGTGCGCTCGACAAGGAGAACTCTCCTTCACACATTTCAGTCGCCCCTTGGAAAAGGGGAATGCCGAGTCCGATCTTCTTTCCTTTCTTCGTCGAGAAAAAAGGGTCGCCGGCCGCCCGGACCATTTCTTCCGTCATCCCCGCTCCGTCGTCGCTGATGGAGATCTCCAGCAGGTTCCGCTCTTTTTCGGCCGCAACGGCGATAGTGATGTTCTTGCTCCCGGCCCTCACGGAATTCATGGCAATATCCATAATGTGGTCCGTCAATTGAGCCAGCATCAGGCCCGCTCCTCCCGACAATTCGCTTCATGCAGGCGAACGGTGTTTTCGAGATGATGCAGGGCCTCGGCCACCTCGTCAAATTCTGGCGCCGAAAGGGGGAGGAATATGCGCCTTTTCCCTATGTCCTCCAGATAATGGGCGTCCGAAAAGGTAACGATGGGGAGGTCCTTCGCCAGAATAAAGGGGAGAATCTCCTTCAGTTGCTTTTCGTTCGCGACTTCCAGGGCATCGAAGGGGACATCGGGGGGCACATAGCCAAGCTGCGTGATGATGCCGAATGCGCTTTCTATGTGAGAAGGTATCACGAGGCTTCCGTGGGACTTCGCCCACGACGCCGCGTCGCCGATCGAGATGTTGCATGAGTTGAGCAGGAGCTTCTTCTCGAACCGTACGATCCTGTCCTTCTCATCGACCACCACCTGGTCGCCGAAATAGTCCGGATCGTTCTCGACAGGAGGAAGCAGATCGTAAACCATCTCCTGCATCTCCATCGCCGTGCCGTAGTCGGGAAACAGCATGAGAAGATGCACCTCCTCGGCGGTCTGCAATTCCATGCCGCACAGCACCGCGGGGCCCGACGATCCGGCCGCGGCTGCCGCATAAACGCCGTTCTCCGCCATGTTGTGGTCGGTCACCGCGATGATATCGAGGCCTGCCTCTCTGGCCCGGCCCACAATTGCCCTGGAAGACATGTCCAGGCTGGAACAGGGGGACAGGGTCGAGTGGATATGAAAATCACAGGAAAAAAGAGTCATCTTACCCCTTTGTCAACATCTGGTACACCTCACCGGAGACTTCAAAGGCCGGTAAAGCGCTCCGCAGGAGGGCCACCTCCTCGGCCCTCGCCTTTTCAATCAGCTCGTTTTCGATCTTCAAACTGCGGGGCGTGATGATGGCGACTATGCTCTTCAGCTTTGCCACCCCCAGTATGTTGACGTGCCGCTGCACCGTAATCCATACCGAATTTTCCTGGGCGTTCGCGATCACGTCGGAGAGAAGATCCGAGACGTACCCGTACTTCACCTCTTGGCCGAGGCCCACATCGCCGGTAAGAATTTCGAAATCGAGCGCCTTTGCAAGTTCACGGACCGTCATTCTTATCTCCTGTGGTTTCGGATTGGGCCGCATTCCCCTTTTCTTTCGAAGAACCGTTAGCCATCGACTGGGGCAGTTTCCTGGCCAGGTCGAGTATCTCTTCGGCGAGGGTCTTTACCCGTTCCCGCAACTTGACGATGCAGTCCGTGTCGAAAGCCAGACCCCGGATTATGTCTTCGGCCAGGGCACGGCAATTGGGTGAACCGCAGGCGCCGCAATCGAGTCCCGGCAAGGTTGCAGTGATCGCGTCGAGCCGCTCCATTTTTGCCAGCGCCTTCGAAACGTCTCCATCGAGCACCATGATGGGCCGGGGCAGCACTGCCTCCGTGGACCGGAAATTCCTCTGTCCGTAAAAGTCGCCGAGCTGCTTTTCGTCGAAATAGGCCTCCCCGGTCCCATGTTTGGCTACCATGTTCTTCAGGTTGACCCTCGCCACAAAAAGGTTCTGGATATTGAGCGGTCCTCCCACGCAGCCGCCCTCGCAGGCCTGGATTTCGACGAAGTCGACGTCTTTCAGCCCTCCCCGCTCTATTTCTTCCAGAATGGAGACCGCGTTCTGAATGCCTCCGGTGGAGAGCGCGGAAGGAGGGCCTATGGACCTTGATTCGCCCGTCAGGTAGCCCCAAACCATGCCTCTGCCGGTCGCCCGATGAAGGCCGTGCCCGTCGCCTTTTACTTTGCAGAGTTGTTTCGTGATGTCCTTGTAGATTACCGACGCCCCGACGACGCCGTCCACCTCGGACTTCTTCACGTTGAGGGGCTGCCGCACCTCGGTGACCTTCGCCGGGCAAGGCGAGATAAAAAAGGCGCCTATCTTGTCGTAGGGGATCCCCGTTCTCATGGCGGCGTCCTGCTTTGCGAGCCGGGCCGCCACTTCCATGGGCGTCATGATAGGCGCCACCTGTTCCAGGAGGTCGGGAAAACGCATCTGCATGAGGCGGAGGATCGTCGGGCAGGCGCTTGAGATCAACGGCTTCTTATGCTTTTCGGCGTCGATATACCGTCTTACGATGAAGCTCACCACCTCCGCGGCCAACGCCACTTCGAATACTTCGTCAAAACCAATGGAGAGAAAGGCTTCCAGTATCTTTCCGAGGTGTTTCTCCTCCCGAAACTGGCCGAAAAAGGAGGGTGCCGGCAAAGCGATCTTGTAATCGAAACCGGCGAGCTTCTCCAGAGAGTCCGTAATGGCGATCTTTGCATGGTTTGGGCAGGAGCGGATGCACTCTCCGCAGTCTATGCAGCGCTCCTGGATGATCTTTGCTTTTCCGTGGTGCACCCGTATGGCTTCGACGGGGCAACGTTTGATGCAGTTTGTGCACCCTTTGCACTTCTCCTCGTCGAGGGTCACCGAATGAAAGTAGTTAGGAAAGTACTTCGGCATAGATCATCCCTCTGTCCGGCTCAAGTCCTCTTTTTGCCTCAGGTGGATCCGTGCCTCCAAAACCGTGCCTATTCCCGATTCAGACCTTATCTTCAGCTCGTCGGAGCATCGTTTGATATTCGGCAGTCCCATTCCAGCGCCGAAACCCATTTCTTGTATTTCGTGAGGGGCCGTTGAATACCCCTCCTGCATGGCAAGCTCGATGTCCGCGATGCCGGGTCCCGCGTCTTCACTGATAACGAGAACCTCTTCCGGCACGATAACGATCGTGATATGCCCGTGGTTCGCGTGGATCACCACGTTCATCGCTGCCTCATAGACGATTATGGCCGTGTTTTTCACGACATCGGTCTTCAATCCAAGCTGCTGCAGGGCCTTCTTTGTCTTGGAAGCGGCTTCTCCGGCCATGAGAAAATCCTTCTCATGGATAGGGAATTCGATGACGAGGCGAGACTCATTCTTGACCCCCGCCGTTTCTGCAACGGAAGAAGCGCCGTGCAACTCTTCCTGAATTCCCCGTCCGGAAAGGAGAGCGCAACACTTGAAGGCAAAATGATCGGTAGCGAGAAGGGGAATCCGGCTGCTGTTCACCGCCCTGATCATGGAGAGGCTCGGTTTCTTTCCTCCCACAAAGACAATCCCCGCTGCATCCGTGACAAGGGCGGTGTGAATGGAATGAGGGTTGGTGAGCGAGGTGATGAGGAGGGTGCCGGAATTGGCGTGGGCAAGCATTTCGCTGATCAGGTCGCTGGCAAAGCCGGTCTTCACCTCCCGATCGAGCAAATCTTCGCCGTAAAGAACTTCCGCGTCGAGAATGTCTCGGATATCCGTTAAGGTCATCACTTTAGCGCCTCTTTATACGCCCTCTCCGGCTCGGGGGCTTTCGGCGGAAGTTACGACTCAAGGACGAGCGCTTCGAGGTCGATTATCCGGCCGATGCCTCTTTCTCCATCAAATCGTGACCGTGAACCCTATACATCCAACAGGAAAAGTCTCTTCAATCGATGAAAACGCGAATAATAACACTGAACAACGCGATAGTGAACAAATTCACAGCCAGAATAACATCTTTGCCGCGGCGTGTCAATACAGGACTCGCCAGTAAGGTGTTGATTACATTGGCTATTTTCTAACAAACACTTTGCTCGGCCCCGTCCGGCAAATATTTCTTGCAACCGCCCCCCTATTCCTTTAGCTCACGCCTATTGCCTGGAACTTGCACTCATTGTAACAGATGCCGCACTTGATACAGAGCGCCTGATCAATGACGTGCGGCTCTTTTGTCTTCCCGCTCACCGCTTTCTGAGGACACGCCTTACGGCACAGCCCACACCCCTTGCACGTTTCCGGATCGACGAGGTAATGGATCAGGGCCTTGCACACGCCCGCCGGGCACCGCTTCTCCTCGATGTGCGCCCGGTATTCGTCGTAATAATAATTCAGGGTAGTCAAAACGGGGTTAGGCGCGGTCTGACCGAGGCCGCACAGCGAGGAGTCTTTGATCATGGAGGCGAGGTCTTTCATGATCTCCAGGTCCTTCATCTCCCCGGCGCCCTCGGTGATGCGCGTGAGGATCTCCAGCATGCGCTTTGTGCCGACGCGGCAGGGGACGCACTTACCGCATGACTCCTCTCTCGTAAAGTTGAGAAAGTACTTCGCAAGGTCGACCATACAGGTGTTTTCGTCCATGATCACAAGCCCGCCGGAACCCATGATCGCCCCGGCGGCAGTGAGAGAATCGTAATCGATGGGGAGATTGGCAAGCGTTGCGGGGATGCAGCCGCCCGAAGGCCCGCCCGTTTGCGCCGCCTTGAACTTCTTTCCTCCCGGAATGCCCCCGCCCACGTCGAAGATGATGCGCTCCAGGGTGATGCCCATGGGCACTTCCACCAACCCGGTATTGTTGATCTTACCGGCAAGGGCGAAGATCTTCGTGCCTTTGCTCTTCTCCGTCCCGAGCGAAGCGTACCAGTCTGCGCCGCGGTCGATGATCGGCGCGATATTGGCGTAGGTCTCCACGTTGTTGATGTTCGTCGGCTTCCCCCAAAGTCCCGATACGGCAGGAAAAGGAGGTCTCGTCCGGGGCATGCCCCTGCGTCCCTCTATCGAGGCCATGAGCGCCGTCTCTTCGCCGCAGACAAAAGCGCCGGCCCCTTCTTTGATATGAATGTCGAAACTAAAAGCCCGGCCGAGGATGTCCTTGCCCAGCAGTCCCGCGGCCCTGGCATCGGCGACCGCTTTGTTGACGTGAGTCACGGCGATGGGATATTCGGCCCTCACGTAGATGTAGCCCTCTCCCGCTCCTATGGCGTAAGCGGCGACGAGCATCCCTTCGATCACGGTGTGAGGATCGCCTTCGAGCACCGCCCGGTCCATGAAAGCCCCGGGGTCGCCTTCATCGGCGTTGCAGATGATATATTTCACGTCCCCTTTTGAATTACGGGCGAATTTCCATTTCGTGCCCGTGGAGAAGCCGGCGCCTCCCCTTCCCCGGAGTCCGGAGCGAACCACTTCATCGATGACATCCTCCGGCTTCATGGAAGAGAGGACCTTCGCAATCGCCCGATAGCCGTCGCGCGCAATATAATCTTCCATGCTGGTCGGATCGATCCGGCCGCAATTGCGGAGCACTATCTTCATCTGCTCCCGGTAAAAGGGCACGTCCTTTTCGTAAGTCACCGGCTCATTCGATTTTGGATCCTTGTACAAGAGCTTCTCGACCGGCTTGCCGCCCACGATGCTTTCTTCTACAATGGCCGGAACATCTTTGGGACCTATCTGCTGATAGAAAAAACCATAAGGGTCGATGGCCGCCACCGGCGCCCTCGCACAGAACCCGTGGCAGCCCGTTTCCACGACATCGACGGTATCGTTCAACCCCTTTTCGGCGATAGTCGCTTTGAACGCGTCCCGAAGCTCTACCGCCCCGAAGGCCCGACAGCCGGTCATGCAGACGCGAACGCGCAAACGCCGGGGATCTCTCGACTCCACTATCGCCTTTTGAAAACGCAGCAGTTCTTCAATTGACGAGAGCCGCTTCATCTTCTATCCCTCTTCCGCAACACTGCCGGTCCGGTATTTCTTCAGGGCGTCGACAGCTCGTTT
Source organism: uncultured delta proteobacterium (assembly GCA_963816715.1). Classification (GTDB taxonomy): domain Bacteria; phylum Desulfobacterota; class Syntrophorhabdia; order Syntrophorhabdales; family WCHB1-27; genus BOG-1155. Next base: position 102,152 of record CAWFMJ010000024.1, on the reverse strand, counting down.
CGGCGTCAGTTTACCGTAGTAGTCCGCGTCCACCATGACAACGGGCGCCAAAAAACACGTCCCCAAACAGGCGACCGTTTCCAGCGTGAAATTCTGATCTTCCGTCGTTCCCCCCGGCTCCACCTTCAATTCCCTGCTGAGGGCGTCGAGCGAGGTCTTGCCGCCCCGCACGTGGCAAGCCGTTCCCTGACATGATTTGATGACGTGCTTGCCTCGAGGGGTAAGGCAGAACTGCGCGTAGAAGGTCACCACGCCGTATATGCGGCTCAGGGCGATGCGAAGTCTCTTGCCGACGAGCCTGAGCGCCTCTTCCGGCAAATAACGGTAGAGGGCCTGAACCTCCTGAAGGACAGGGATAAGAGGACCTTCCTCTTCTTCATGCCGCTTCAGAATTTCTTCCACTTTTGACAGATCGACAGTATCCCCCATGACGCCCCCGATTTATCTGAATTGGGTGCGAAAAAGACCCGCCCCAAATAATTATAGCCTATTCCTTGATTGCAACAAAGCATAAACCATGCCGGAATTTCCGCGCTCAAATCAGAAGGAATTTCCGGCTGCTAGGGTCAACTATGAAATACGGCGGAATTTTTCCTCTATATTTGACAGAGGCCGGGACAAACTATCGTCTGTTGCGTCCCGGGCGGGGAAGCGAAGAGAAGTCCGAGGACCTATACTCTTACAAGAACGTCATGCGGGCCTCGGAGGGGATGCGCGTGTACCCGAGTCTGGAGGATCTCAAGAAAAGCCCTCTCTATTCCGAAGAATTGGGCATCAGCCTCAAAACGGCGGCTGACGGGGAAGTCTTCAAGTGGTTCCTCGCGAGCGTGCTTTTTGGCGCACGGATTTCGGAAGCAATCGCGAAAAGAACCTACAACTCTTTCGAACGTCGCGGCCTGACAACGCCCGGCGCGATCCTCAAGGCCGGGTGGGATTTTCTCGTCAATCCCATCATGAGAGAAGGCGGCTATGTGCGCTACGACGAAAAGACCTCCCGCGAGATCCTGAGGAACTGCGAGACCCTGCTCTCGGACTATGAAGGCCGGCTCGGCAAGCTCCACGACGAATCGGCAAACGAACGCGACCTCGAGAAAAGGCTGCTCCGGTTTTACGGCGTAGGCCCGGTCACGGTCAACATATTTCTGCGAGAGCTTCGTCCTTACTGGGAAAAAGCCGATCCGGAACCATTGCCCGCAGTGTTGCGGCTTGCGGAGAGACACGGTGTGGACTTGAACGCTTTCCCCCGAAAAAGTCTCACGTTCGCAAGGATCGAAGCAGGGCTCGTGAGACTGCGCAAAGAGCTGCGCGAAAAGGCGGCCTGAACCGCTTCCGGCCGGTCTGCGTCAGTCACGGGCTTGACAGCGCGAGAACCAATATATTAAGACTTAGGGGCACGCGGGCCGCACGAAGGAGAGGAATCTCCCCCCGGTCTTGGCCGCGTCGGAGTTCATATGAGCAACTGCATAAAAGTCCGGTCGCTTCTTTTGGTCGCATCCGCACTGCTATTTTTCCCGACCCTGTCGCCATTGACAGCGACGGCGGGTGGGGAGCAACCGGCCGTAATCGTGACAAAAGAATCAACAATCACCATAAGCGCGGAGAATCAGCCCCTGAACGGGATCCTCCGCATGATGGCGGAGAAACGGCTCTTCACCGTCAGGGGCGCCGTGGGAAATGAAGGCTTTACCGCTCATTTGTCGAATGTGACGCTGCAGGAAGCGCTCTCGAAGCTCTTGCGCGGCTACAATTATGTGATGATCGGCCAGGGAAGCGGCCAGATTCCCGTGCTGTCCGTCATGGGAAAGGTCCGCGCCGACAGCGGCGGCGCCGGCCGGGCGACCGGCCCCGCGCCTGCTCCTGCCGAACCGAACAGTTACGTTCCTCCTGCGCCTTCCGAAACGCCTCCGCAGGCTCAGCACCGACCGCCGCCGGCAAGCGCGCGAGCGACGCCGAACGGCCCGCCCCCGAACGAGGCGGCAGGAGAAACGGGCCAAATGGTCTCACCCGCGCCTCCCCCTCAAGCGCCGCCGGGAGGTTCGGCCAGAAACCTCCTCAACGGGCAGCCGGGCGGCCAGGCGCAGCAGCCGGGCGAGGCGCAACCGGCCCAGCCGGGCAGCCAGACACCGCAGCAGGCCGGCCAGCAGCCGGGCGAGGCCTCGCCGCAGCAGGCCGAGGAACATTCCGGCGTCCAGTTTTAGGTTGCGGGGACATTCCTCCGCTTTTGGAGGTGTGTCCCCGTTCCAACTTTAGCCCCCTCCGGTTGACATAGCTTCTTTCTGCCCTTACTTTTCCTACAGGGATCATTGCAGGAATCGCTCGCGCAAATCCTTTCTGGGAGGATGAAATGGCCGGAAGCGTTTATAAGATTATCGAAATAGTGGGCACGAGTGAAAGTTCCTGGGAGGACGCGGCAAAAGTCGCGATCGAAACAGCCGCCGCCACGCTCGAAGACCTCAGAGTGGCCGAAGTGGTGAAGCAAGACGTCACCATCGAGAACGGCCGCGTGACGGGATACCGCATCCGGCTCAATATTTCTTTCAAATACCATCTCGGCGCGTAAGCCGCAAAAAAGAGCGCGGCCGGCCTATTTTCGACGTCCGATTGGCGCGGCGCGCACCTAGGAGACGACGCTTCCGTTCGGAATTTCCTTGTCCGGCCCGATCAAGACCACGGCTGCCTTGTCCTCCGTTGAGGCGGCAAGCAGCATCCCGTGGGAGACAACGCCCCGGAGCGTTCTCGGCTCGAGGTTTGCCACGATGACGATCCGCTTGCCCACCAATTCCTCTTTGGCATAGTACGGTTTGATGCCTGCGACGATCTGCCGCTCCTCGCCCGCGTCAACGGTAAGCTTGTAGAGGCGGTCGGCGCCGGCGATCTCCTCGCACGCGGTAATCTGCGCGGCCCGAAGGTCCATTTTCTTGAAATAGTCGAAATCGATGTTTTCCATGGTCGCTCCTTTCCCACATTATAGTCCATTTTGCCTCGGCAATTCCCGTTTCATCGTTGCTTTTGGCGGCCGTGCCGAGGCGTGCAAAGGATGTGCTGCGCGCTTATACTGGCCTTGACGGTGTTTTTCGGGGTATGATAGCGGCATTGCGAAGGGGATTTGAAAGGCCGGAGCGTCACTTGAGCATTTCCCGAAGACAGTCAGTCATACTCGCCCTCGTTCTTCTCCTATCCCTTCTCTGGCGCCTGCAGCCAGGCATCCTCTTCGCCGCGGAAACGGTGCGCGTGGAGGTCGGCGGCCTCCAGGGAAAACCGCTTGAAAACGTGCGCGCCTTCCTCCGTCTCCCCCCCGGCGTTGTTGCTAAAGAAGGAGAGATCGATCAAACCCTCTTCGAGGAGTTCAAAAATCGGATACCTGCCAGCGTTGAGGAGGCGCTTCAGCCCTTCGGCTACTACAATTCCGAGACGCGCGTTGACGCCTCTTCTTCCAAAGAGGGATACCTGCTGCACGTCTCGGTAGATCCGGGAAAGCAGACCCTGGTGACCTCCCTGGCGATAAAGCTCGAAGGCCCGGGCGCTTCTGAAGGGAAACTCGAAAAGGTCGTCGACGCCTTTCCTCTCAAACAAGGCGCTCCCCTGCTGTCGGAGGACTACGAGAAGGGCAAGTCGAATATCCAAACGACCGCGCGAGGTTTGGGGTATCTCGACGCGGATTTTTCGGAACACCTCATCAACGTCTTCAAGACGACGGGGACCGCGGAAATCCGTTTGACCCTCCGAACCGGCGAGCGCTACTACTTCGGCGCCGTCTCTTTTTCGGACGCCCCCCGGTACCCTGACGCGTTCCTGCGCCGGTATCTTGCCTTCAAAGAAGGCGATGTCTTCTCCAATGCAAACCTGACGCGAACCAGCAGCAATCTGTACAGCTCCGACCGCTTCAGGGAGGTCTTCGTCCGGACCGACAAGCTGCAGGCAGAGGAGCGGGCCATTCCCGTTTCTTTCGACCTGACGCCCTCCCCCGAGCGGCGCATCAAAACAGGGGTCGGCTACGGCACCGATACCGGGCCGCGGTTTCTCGCACAGTATCAGGACCTGAACGTCCAGGAAAAAGGCAACGAGTTCCGGGCCGATTTGAGCGTGTCCCAGGTGATTTACGGGATCGGCGCGGCCTACATCTTCCCTGCGGGGGAAAGCTTCAGGGATTCCACCGCCGTGCGCCTGAGCCTGCTCAGAGAAACGCCCGTCACCTATACGAGCAATATCGCGCAGATCGAGATCGACCGGCAACACAGCTTCAGCGACACCATGCAAGGCACGGCATTCTTCAGAATACTGGAAGAGAACTTCACCATCGGAGGCCAGAGCGAGACGTCCTTTCTCGTGCTGCCCGGACTTAATCTCTATTCCCAATATTACGATAACCCCACGAGACCCAGCAAAGGCTATCGCTACGGGGTCGAGCTCAGGGGGACCGATACGTTCCTCGGTTCCAGCGCATCCATCGTTCAAGTCCTGCCCGTTGCCGATGTCCTTATCCCTCTGCCGGAGCGGCTGACGGTCCTGCTGCGGAGCCAGGGGGGGGTTAGCTTCCAGCGGCAGGCTTTCGAGCAGGTGCCGGTTTCTCTCAGGTTTTTCGCCGGCGGCGACCAGAGCGTCCGCGGCTATTCGTACCAGGAGTTGGGTCCAAAGGACTCCACGGGGACCGTCGTGGGCGGAAAGAACCTGCTTTTCGGGAGCATCGAGGTGGAGCGGGCGGTGGGAGAAAGCTGGGGGATAGCAGGGTTTTACGACATCGGCAACGCATTTGACAGTTTTGCCGATATGGCGCTGCGCGACAGCGCCGGCCTCGGCCTTCACTACTATTCCAAGGTGGGCCCCTTCAGGCTCGACGTCGCCCAGCAGTTGAACGGGCCGAATCTGGCCAGAAGGATTCACTTCACCATGGGCATCTTCCTATGAAAAAAGGGTTCTTTCTCGGCGCGCTCCTCTTTGCAGCCGGCTTTGTTGTCTTCGCCTGCTGGTTCCTTTTCACGTCCCGGGGCCTCGATCTCTTCCTCGCGTCCTTTTCCCGTCTTACCCCCGTAAAGATCGCGGCCGGCGCCGCTTCGGGCCGGTTGGCCGACGCTTTCGAGCTGCATGACGTCAGGGTGCGCATTCCCGAAGGACCTGTCTCGATCTCCATCGGCGACCTCAAGCTTGCCTGGCGACCCGCCGGGCTGCTTGGAGGAGTTCTCATCATCAAACGGTTCGAACTGGACGACGTCGTTTTGAATGACGACCATCCCGAGACAAAAGAGCCCGTGAGCCTGAAATGGCCCCGTTTGTCAGGCTTTCTGGTCAGCTTCGAGGGGTGGATCAAGAACTTTGCCGTCCACCGCCTGGTCTACAACCGGTCGGGGCATTCCCTCTTTTCCGTGGACCGGCTCGCTTGCCGCATCGCCTGGCGATTCGGCATTGGGACCGTTGCCGACGCCGCGTTGGAAAGTCCTTTGGTCTCTGTTCGCGGCACGGGCGAGACAGGTTTTTCTACCCCCTTTCTGAAAGCGGACCTGACGCTCGCGCTGCCCGGCCGGAAGGACCTCGACCGGCTTGCCTTCAAGGCGGACCTGAATCGTTCCCGCGCCGGCGCCGGGGAAGAGATGGCGGGCCCCGCCTCCCTGACTGCGGCGCCTACCGGCAAACCCGCGTCGCTTTCCGGTCGTCTGGCCGTCTCTCCACATGAAATCGCGCTCGGGCAGGCAGTGCTGCGCCAGGCGGAGTTTGCCGGGCAGGTGGGCGGAGAAGGCAAAGTTCTCTTCAGAGAGGGCGGCGAATCTCTGGCCGTGAGGGTGCGCCTGAAAAACGTGCGCCGTGCATCGGGGCTGGGCAGCATCGTGGGGCTCACGGGCGCGGTGGAGGCATCGGGCGATACCACTAGCTATAAAGGGAGCTTCGATCTCGCCGCGGCCAGGGTCGACGACGCGAAAGCGCCGTGGCAGAAAGGCAGCGCGGCCGGCGCCTTCACCGGGAACCTTGAGCGTGTGCGGATCATGCTTAGTCGCGGCGTTTGGCTCGGAGGGCGGCTCGCGGGAAACGTTGAGGCGCAGTGGAAGGAAGGGCTGCACGTTCTGGCGAGCCTCCGCGTCCGGGATCTGAACCCTGCGCAGGCAAGTCCAGACTGGAACGGCCGGATCAACGCTAATCTCGACGCGAAAATTACGAGATCGACCGCCGGCGCCTTCTCGGGGTCGCTCGATGCGACGTTGCCGGAGAGCAGTCTGAGGGGCAGGCAACTTTCAGGAACGGTGAAGGCGACGGTCCAACCCGGCGCCACGCAAATCGACCGCCTTGACCTGCACGGCAAGGGTTTTGACATTGCCGCATCGGGCGTACTGGAGCAGCGCCTTACCTTCCAGGCATCGGTGAGCGATCTTTCCGGTCTTCTCCCCGGCGCAGGAGGGCGTTTTGAGGGGAACGGCTGGTTCAGCATGAAGGGGGAAGAAATCGCGGGAAGCGTCAAGGGGAAAGGTGGGGCAATCCGGATTGGGGAAAACCGCGTCGGGGCCGCGACCTTTGCCGTGGCTCTGGGCAGCGGCGGGCGGGGCGCGATCGCCGCAGACGTGGAGGCCCAGGGGGTATCGCGCGGATCGACCGAGGCCGACAGGGTCGATTTGCACGTCACGGGCACGCGGGACAACCACGCCGCCGCCCTGGCTCTGTCCAGGGGACAGGCAAATCTCCATCTCGCTCTCCTCGGCGGTCTTCGGGAGCGGGAGTGGCAGGGCTCAATCACGGGCCTTCGCGGGTCGGACCCGCAAGGCGGACCGTGGAAACTCCTTGAAGCTCCTGTCCCGCTAAGGGTCTCCGCCGACCGTCTCACCGTGCACGGGCTTCGCCTGGCAAGCGTCAAAGGAGAGGCTCTCGGCGCGGACGCCGATCTTTTCTTCACCCCCCTCCATGGCGACGTCAGCGCGATGTGGCAGCGGATTTCCCTGGCCCGCCTGCAGCCTTTCCTCGCCTCGGGGAAACTTGACGGCGCCTCTTCCGGGGATGCGACCGTGCATTGGCCGGCTGTGGGCCGCCGAACGGTAGATGCACGGATGAGCGCGCAGGGAGCATACAGGACGAAGGGCCTTTTGCTGCCCTTGAGGGCGCAGGCGAGTGCTGCCTGGGACGAGCGGGGCGTTGCGGCAAGGTGGGAAATCGCAACCGACGGAGGCGGAAAGGCTTCGGGCATGCTGACCGCCGCGGGACATCCCGAGCTCAGCCTTCCGACGAAGGCAACGGTGAGCGCTTCGTGGGAAGGCATCGATGTGGCGCTCCTCAGGCCGTGGCTTCCCCAAGCGTTTTCTCTCAAGGGCCGCTTCGAGGGCCAGGTGGACGGCACGCTCCTCCCCGACCGCATCGTTGCTATGACCGGCCACGCGCGCGTGGTGGACGGCCGGATCGAGTGGGCTTCGCAGAACGGAAGCGTTTCGGCGGCAATCGAAAACGGGTCCGCCGGCTTCACGTGGTCGGGCAGGGCTCTGGCCGGACAGCTTCACCTCGCCCTCGCGAACTATGGGAGCATGACGGGAAGCTTCTCTTTGCCCCTGCCTGCGCAACTCCCCCCCGCATTCCTTCCCCGGGGTCCCCTTACCCTCGCGCTCGACGGAGAGATCCGGGAGCAGGGTCTGATTTCCGCCGCACTGCCCGGTCTCATGCAGGAGACGAAAGGCATCATGACCGTGGAGGTACGGGGAGGCGGGGTTTGGGAGAAACCGCAGCTAACCGGGAGCGCCGTCCTGAAAGACGCGAGTGTTTTTCTCCCCTCGGCGGGCGTACACCTCGAAAAGATCCGCCTCGAGGCGCAACTTTCCGGCGACGCGCTCCACGTGAGCCGCATCAGGGCGGAGTCGGGGGGGGGCTGGATAGAGGCGGCAGGAGACGGACGCCTCCAGCAGGGCGAGCTGCGCTACGAGGGAACACTCCGGGGGAAGGATTTTCAAGCGCTCAACCTCCCGGACCTCCGCGTCTACGCGAGCCCCGACGTCTCCTTTCACGGAGACCGGAAGCTCTTCTCCGCCCGGGGGGAAATCGCCATTCCCCAGTTGGCGCTCTACGGCACGGAGAGCGAGAATGTGATCCGCCCGAGTTCCGACGTGGTCATCGCCGATGTGGAACAGCGGAAAAAGAAATCGCTGCCGCTTGATCTCGACGTGCAGGTCCGTGTTATACTCGGCGAAAAGGCGCGCATCGAAGCGCGCGGCATCGAAGCGCGCCTGGCCGGCAGCGTCGACGTCGCAATGACCGGCCTCGACAAGGTCCTCGGCCATGGCGTAGTCAGATTAGTGGATGGGACCTACAAGACGTACGGCATTCGTTTGACCATCACAAGGGGAAATATTGTGTTCAACGGACCTCTGGACCGGCCGACCCTCGACGTCCTGGCAGTGAGAAAAACGGAGGATGTCACAGCCGGGGTCGAGGTGATGGGAACCACTGTTCATCCGGTGGTTAACCTCTATGCGAACCGATCGATGACGGACGCCGACAAGCTCGCCTATATTGTGCTCGGTCATCCCCTTTCCACGAGCGAGTCGAATCAGTCGACCCCTTTCACGGGCGCGGGCGACATATTTCAGGGAGGCGCCACGCCCACGATGACGTCGGAAGCAAGGCGGCGGCTTGGTTTGGAAGGTCCGCCGGGAACCACGCCCAGGAGGCTGCGGCTTCGTCGGCCTTCAGCCTGGGCAAATACCTGACCTCGGGCTTCTATGTGGGAATCGGGCGTTCGCTCGTCACGGGGGAGAATCTCATGACGCTGCGCTACAAGCTCTCAAAAAGCTGGGAGGTGCAGAGCGTGGTGGGCGGTGCGGCCGCAACGGGAATGGATGTCTTTTACCGGATAGAATTCGATTAGGAGGCTGCCCCGGCAATGAAAACCCCCCTTATGGTCGTCCTGTGCATCTACCTCGCCATTCAGGCGTTCAAATACTGGCTCGACTATCTCAATCTTCGCCATATGCGCCGAAAGGAAATGCCAACGCTTCCCGAGTTCGACGGCCTGCTCGATCGGGAGTCGTTCGACAAGATGCGGTGCTATTTGACCGAAGAGACGCGTTTCGGCATGCTTACCTCGCTCATCTCGACGCTCATCATCGTCGTTTTTCTCTTCGGAGGATTCCTCGACCTCTACAATTCGTGGATCGCCTCCCTGGGCCTCCCCTTCACCGTCTCGGGATGGCTCTTTTTTCTCCTCCTCTCCCTGGCCTGGGAGCTGTTTTCCCTTCCTTTCAATCTCTACTCCGTTTTTCATATCGAACAGAAGTACGGCTTCAACACCATGACCTACGGGACATGGTTCGTCGACTTCCTGAAAGGAGGCGCGCTTTCGATTCTGCTGCTCTCGGCGGCGGCTTTCGGCGGGCTCGCGCTTGCAGCGGCCAGTCCCCGGTTCTGGTGGTTCTGGGTGTGGTGCTTTTTCCTCGTTTTCACAATTTTTGTCACCTACATCTCGCCGTACGTGATCGAGCCCCTCTTCAACAAGTTCACCCCCGTGGAAGACGAGTCTCTCAGGGACGCCATCGTGTCCCTCGCATCGAGAGCAGGCATCAATCTGAGCAAGGTCCTCAAAATGGACCAGTCGAAGCGTTCAACCCACACCAACGCCTATTTTACCGGGATCGGCAAAACAAAAAGAATTATCCTCTTTGACACGCTCCTTGAAAAGATGAAGCCCGACGAAGTGCTGGCCGTGCTGGCCCATGAGATAGGTCACTGGAAGGGGCGCCATCTTCTCAAGGGGCTGACGCTGTCGGGCATCGTTTCGTTGATCTTCTTTTTCTTCACTTACCAGGCCATGTCGCGCCATCTCCTCGATGCGCTCTTCGGCCTGCGTCTGGCCGCTTTCCCGGCCGAAGTCGTGATCGCCGCTTTTCTTGCCGCCCTGCTCTCCTTTCTCCTGAAGCCCGCGATGAACGGTTTCAGCCGGAGGCTCGAGAGGCAAGCCGACCGCTTTTCATGTCTTTTCGAAGGAAAGGCGGACGCCCTGATCAGCGCCCTCGTCAAGCTCTCCAAGGACAACCTTTCCAACCTCTACCCCCATCCGCTTTACGCTTTGTTTCACTATTCCCACCCTCCCGTGCTCGAAAGGATCGATCAGATCAGATGCTGCTGCGGGAAAAAGGGGGCCGCCCCACTCTCGTGATAATCGTCGGCGTCTGTTCCTGGGCCGAGAAGACGCTCATCGAAAGCGGGGAGTTTTATCCTCGGGAGGTAAAAACCGCAGAGGAGCGCCTTCGCTATTACGCTTCCCGTTTCGACACCGTCGAGGTCGATTCCACGTACTACGCCATCCCCGACCTGAAGACCGCATGGCTCTGGGCAGCACGGACGCCCGAAGTCTTCACGTTCCATATAAAGGCCTACGGGGCGCTCACGGGTCACGCCATTGACCCGCGGACGCTGCCTGCCGACCTCAGGGCCGCCGTTGGCGGCGAGCCGGGCAAATCCGTCTATGTAAGAGAGCCGGAAGTCCTGCTTTCCATCGGGCAGCGATTCAGGGAAAGCCTCATGCCCCTGGCCCGCGCCGGAAAACTGGGCCTCACGGTCTTTCAGTTTCCTCCGTGGTTCGATTGCAAGGATAGCAATAGCGACTACCTGCTCTTCTGCAAACAGTTGACGGCCGGTTTCCCCCTTGCCGTAGAGTTCCGGCACGGAAGCTGGTTCTCGAAGGCAAGGGCGGGGGAGACGCTCGCGTTTCTGAAGGATCACGCCATTGCCTACGTCACTGCCGACGAGCCGCAGTATGGGACCTGGGCGACTGTGCCTTTCTTCCCTTTCGTCTCCACCGACGTCGCCTATTTCAGATTTCACGGCCGGAATACCGACAACTGGCTGAAGAAAGGCATCCCGACCTCGCTGCGTTACGCTTACTCTTACTCGGACGCCGAGCTTAAAGAATTCGTACCCGCCCTGAAAGAGGCGGATAGGCGGGCGTTGAAGACCTACGCCATGTTCAACAACTGCCACCGGGGCAGCGCCACAACGAACGCGGCGAGACTGAAGGAGCTGTTGAAGGAGGCGTAGCGCCCCTTCCGCAAGGCTCCCCGGGAGTACTCGCCCCCCAATTAAACCCCTTCGTTCCCTCCAGTCTTCCGCCCTCATCATTACACGGTCGGAATCAAAACGATCGCAAGCGGCCGCATAGATTTGCACGGCAGGGCAAACCGTAGTAAAGCGGGAACATCTTAAGAAAAGGCGCGAACAAGCGAAAACATTCCTTGGAGATTATACGAAAACGGAGGCAAGCACTATGAAAATAACCAAGGGGAAGATGGGAATGAAGGCGTCTTTAGGGATACTCTTCTTTTCCGCAGTGTTGTTTGTTGGAGTTCTGCCCATGCCGGGCCATGCCCTCACCTCTGCCCAGGTTCTCGACAAGGTTCGGGAGAGCGTGGTACGAGTGGCGACGGTGGACGCGCAGGGCAACGAGAGGGCGCAGGGAAGCGGCGTTATTTTTTCTTCCGGCAAAATAGCGACCAGTTGCCGCATAGTCGAGGCAGGCGTCTCCTACCGCGTGGGGCGGGGCAGCAGCCTGTTGCCCGCGGTCATATACGCCGAAGACGGCGACCGGGACATTTGCCTCCTCAGCGCCAAAGGCATTCGCGGAAAAGCGGTTGAGCTCGGAAAGACCGAGCTTCTCAAGGTGGGAGACCGGGTTCACGCGCTGGGCGCTTCGGAAGTTGCTCTTTCCGATGGCGTTATCGTGCAGCTTCAGGGCAGACCGTCGCCTCTGATTCAAACCACGGCGGCCGTCGCCTCTGCCTCGAATGGGGGCGCACTTTTCGACGACCGGGGACGTCTCATCGGTCTCGCCGCTTCCTCTTCTCAAGACGGCCAGACTCTCACGTTCGCCGTACCCGTGGAGTGGATACGGGAGGTCGAGCCGGGCCACAAAACAACCTCCGGCGGCTGCCTCCATGCCCAATGGGCGAAGCGGGCCATTGCGCTGGAAACCAAGCAAGATTGGCAGGGGATGCTCGACTGGTGCCGCCGGTGGGCGAAAAGCGAGCCGAAGAGCGGCGACGTTTGGTTCAATCTGGGCGTGGCGTATAGCTGCCTCAATCGTCGCAACGATGCTCTTGGCGCCTATCGCCAGGCCGTCTTGGTCGATCCGGAACACGGCGACGCCTGGTTCGCCCTGGGGGCAGCTTATGACGCGGCCAAACGCTATGGCGCGGCAATGGATGCCTACCGTCAGGCCGTCACGGTTGAGCCGGAATCCGCCAAAGCCTGGTTCGGATTGGGAACCGTGTGCAGCCGCCTCGAAAAGTACGATGAGGCTATCGAAGCCTACCGCCGGGCGGTTGCGATCGATCCGGAGTACGCCAAAGCCTGGTTTGGCATCGGCGTCGCCTACTCCCTGTCGGGCAACAAAATAGAATCCATGCAAGCCGTCGATAAACTGAAAAGCCTTGACGTGGCGCAGGCCGATCGGCTTTCCGGCGTGATCGCCATCGCCATGGGAGAGCGGGCGCCCGAAAAAGTGCTTGCGGCGAAGCGTTAACCATCAAAAAATCGCCCGATCCCGGCATTGACCATTGCTGAGTTCAGTGCCGGGATCGGGACGTGCCAGTCTGCTCCGGCCTTCGAGCGATCGGGGCCGGGCCGAATTGTCTCCTCTCCCTCGACTCCGCCGACTAAATGTACTTCCCGGCTATATAGTTGCTCAGATGGTCGATCAGGTCCTTTTGTTCGGCTATGACCGACCTGAGCACGTCCCCGATGGAAATGACGCCGATGATCCGGTAGCCGTCGGCAACGGGCAGATGACGGACTCTCTTGCCGGTAATAATCACCATGCAGTCGTCGATCGAGGTATCAGGCTTCACGGCGTACATTTCCGCGGCTGGAGTCATGATTTCCTCTACCGTCGTTTCCCGCGCCGTCTTGCCCTTGAGCGCCATCTTTCTCGCATAGTCCCTTTCGGAGACGATGCCGACAACGCCCCCCTGGCCTATCACCATCAAAGCGCCGACCCCTTTTTCGTCCATAAGCGTCAGGGCGTCGAACACCGTGGCCGTCGGCGCAATAGACCAAATATCCTGGCTCTTGTTTTCCAAAAGGTCGCGTACTGTTTTCATGTGATGATCCCCCCTTATGCAATAAAGCGTATTCGGCCGATTCACCTTTGTCAATCTCCGATTCAGGACAAATGTTTCCGGGAGCCGGAGGTTGGCTGGTCAGAAGAGACTTTCAGGAGGAGTCGGCGAAGGCGATGTTCCGCCGAATCGCGTTGATCGCGGGACAGGCGCTTCGCATCGTTGAGAAGCGCAGCCACAAGCTCAAGCGCCTTCCCGCATTCACGGGCGTGATGCTCGTAAAACTTCGCAAGCTCTTCCACGGCGAAGAAATCGCACGGGTCTGAACAGACGAGGCCCTGCCAGAGTTCGGCCGCCTCTTTCCAACGGCATTCTCTTTTGTACATCAGGGAAAGCGCCCGCCGCGCGCCCGCCGCCGCCTCCGCATCGTGCGAGAGAATCAAGGCTTCGAGCATCCTTGCCGCCTTCTCGCGATTGCCGCGTTCGTTGATGAGACCCGCCAGTCTGAGGAAATCGCCGTCGTGGTCATGAGCCATTTCGTCGACGTCGACGAGGTCGGTCAGGTACTTGAGGAGCGAGGCCAGGGAGACGACGTCCATTCTGTTGTGCTCGAAAATGTCCCCGACGAGCCTTCCGTCGCGTTGTCTGAGCCAGTCGAAGTAGCGTTGGGGAATCTCAAAACCGGGAACATCTCCGATCCGCTCCACGCCCAGAACCCGGCTCTCTATAGTGGCGAGACGTGCGTTCTCGAGGCGATGACCGAGTATCCTCCGGCTCGGGTGGAGCAAATCCAGGTGCGGCATGGTTGTCAGCGTCTCTTGCCGCCGGTTGAGGATGAATCGCGTTGCGAGAAGGTTCAGGTCAAAAGCCTTGCCGTTGAAGGTCACCAGGAATTGCTTGCCCGCTGCAAGCTCGCACAGATGATGCAACATCGCGCCTTCTTCCGAGAAGTCCCGTGCGAAAAGCTGACAGGTGACGAATGAGCTTCCCTCAAACCAGCCGAGGCCGATGAGGAACGGAAAGGTCCCGGCGCCGCCCGAGAGGCCGGTGGTCTCGGTGTCGAGAAACAGGCCGTCGGACAAGGAAACGTTCTTTGTCATCGGGGCGCCGGTGAGGAAAGACGCCGCCTCCATATTGGCGCAGGCGATATCGCAGATGCGTGCATTCCCGTGGACGTCGCCCGTCTTGAGCGTCGTGCGCGACAGAAAGAAGCTGCCGTGCGGCGTCCTGGCTTCAACGCCTGCGACCACCTGCTCAAGGGGCGCCCCGTTCTGCCGGGTTTTCGCCATGCCTGGCGGCGCGGAGGGCCGGCGGCTCATGACGCTTTCTATCTTTTTTCGAAGCTCGCCGAGCTTTTCCTGGGGTGAATCGACCGATAAGGGTTTGGGCGCATCGCCGGTCAGGCGGCCCAGACGGTCTTTGAGGCTCATGGCTCATCCATCAGATCGAGAATCTGCAGGGCCGCGTCCTTCGCCGAAGGACCGACTTCCATCAAGGGCCCCACGCACATGGGACAGCCGTGTTCGCATTGGCACGACGCGATGACCGAGCGGACAGCGCGCATGAGCTCGTCGTGCCGGTCAAAGAGGTTCTCGGAAAAACCGATGCCGCCCGGATAGGCGTCGAAGATGAAGAGCGTCGGGTCGTAGGCGTCTTCCATGACATCGACGGGTTGGCTCGGGCTCGTTGTGATGACCCGATGATTGCTCCCATGGCGCACGTACCATTCCCCGCTCTTGTCGCCGATGCACCAGTCGACGTCCCGGATGTCCGCCATAACGAGCATGGCCGATAGGTGATGCAGGCAGTAAGCCAGTCCGGCCAGGCCGTCGACGATGTCCGACCGGGTCAGGCTCAACGAATTGAGCAGGTCCCAGGGGAGGGTAAACCAGTAGCTCGTGGTGTGCATCTCCTTCTCGGGCAGGTGCACGTCGCCGTAGCCGACGTTTTCCGAAGTATAGAACTTGATCTTCTTGTAACCCACCACCTTGCGGGAAACGTGGACCTCGCCATGCTCCACGATGACCCGGCCCTTCATCTTCTTGTCGAAATCATCGATGACGCGGACGCTCGTGTACGTCATGGCGTCGGTGTAATAGTCGACGTCCACTTTCCTCACGTAGGCCTTCTTGCGCTCCAGGTCGAGCGAGTCAACGTGGTACTGCTGCGACTCGACCATGTAGATGGCTTCGTCGTGGACGGCGGTGAAGGCGCTGTCCCAATCCACCTCGGCGATCACCTTGTGATTCCCCGCATCGGTTGCGTCCACCACCACGATATTTTCGGGGTTGACGGTGCGCAGCGAAACTTCATCGGCGGGGTAGCTCTCGGCTGCCCAGTGCCAGCGCTTTTCCACGCGGTGCAGCACCCCTTTCTCTTCCAGGTAGGAGAGCAGCTCCATCAGGTCTTCCTTGCCGAACTTCTCCCCTTCTTCAAAGGGCAACTCGAAGGCCGCGCTCTTGATATGGTGAAGGAGGATCAGCAGGTTGTCCGGGTTCACCCGGCAGGCTTCCGGAGAACGGGAAAAAAAATAGTCCGTATTTTCGACGATGAACTGGTCCATGGGGTTGCTTCTCGCAATCAGGATAGCCAGGCTGCTTCCCGCCCTGCGTCCCGCCCTGCCCGCCTGTTGCCAGGCGCTCGCTATCGAGCCGGGATAGCCGACCATGAGACACGCCTCGAGGTCTCCGATGTCGATGCCCAATTCGAGAGCGCTCGTGCTGACGACGCCCATGACGCTCCGTTCGCGCAGTCCCTTTTCTATCTGCCGCCTCAGGTTGGGCAGGTAGCCGCCGCGGTAGCCGGTCACATAGTGGTCGTTGCCCGGGATCTTAGGGCTGAACCGGTCTTTCAGGTACTTGGTCAGCACTTCCACCGAGAGCCTGCTCGTGGCGAACGCGATGGTTTGGATCTTGTTGCCGATCAGGTCTCCCATGATGTTGCGGGCAGGCGTGAGGCACGACTGGCGTATGCCCAGTTCCCGGTTCACGATGGGCGGGTTGTAGAGAACAAAGGTCTTTTCCGCCCTCGGAGCGCCGCTCTCGTCGATAAGGACCACCTCCTTCTCGATGAGGTCCTCCGCATGCTCCCTGGGATTTGCCACGGTCGCCGAACAGCAGATGAAGAGCGGCTCCCGGCCGTAGAATCGGCAGATCCTTTTGAGGCGACGGAAGACATTAGCGACATGACTGCCGAAAACGCCCCGGTAGATATGAAGCTCGTCCACCACCACGTACGTCAGGTTTGAAAAGAGCTTCTGCCATTTGGTATGGTGGGGCAGGATGCCCGCATGGAGCATGTCCGGGTTGGTCACCACCACGTGCGCCTGCTTGCGGATCGCCTGCCTGGCGTCGTCCGGCGTGTCGCCGTCGTAGGTGAAGGTTTTGATGTCCGCTTTCAGCTCGCCGATGAGGGCGTGCACTTCCGTCATCTGATCGTTGGCGAGGGCCTTTGTGGGAAAAAGATAGATCGCCCGCGTTTCCGGCGTCTCCAGGATCTTCTGAAGGACGGGGATGTTGTAGCACAACGTCTTGCCGCTCGCCGTGGGCGTGACAAGGACGACGTCCTTGCCCTGGTGGACGAGCTCGACAGCCCGGGCCTGGTGGCTGTAAAGCTTCTCGATGCCCCGCGCTTTGAGGACTTTCTGTAAGGCGGGATCGACCCAGGAGGGATAGGGAGCAAATTTGCCCTCCGAAGCGGGCAGGCGCCTGATCGCTGTGGCGTTCTCACGGAAACGCCTGTCCCTCTCTGCCCGGGCCAGCCATTCCGAAAGGGTCAGATGCGCCATATGCCTGCCTTGACGCGCCCCCGGACTGCCCGGGATGCACCACAAGCCCGTCGATAAAGAACCGTTCGCCGGACATATCGATACGTCATACGCTTATCCTTTGATTCTCCTTATCCGGTCAACCTCATTTCCCCGTCGCCGCTTCACGCGGGGCTCTGTCTCCACGGACGGGAGCGGCAACGTTACTGCATTCTCCTACTTTTAACAAAAGTTGGCAAATAGTTTCTCAACCCCCTTCTTTTTTCTTGCCAGAATGCTCAATCTAGCGCATAATGCCTCATTGAAATAAAAACCGGAGAAAGGGGGCGCCATGACGAAAGCCGAGCTGGTCGTAAAACTGGCCGAGTCGAGCAAGATCACCAAGAAGCAGGCAGAGCAAGTCCTGGCCGTCCTTGCGGAAACCGTCAAAGAGTCGCTCCAAAAGGGCGAGAAATCGGTTCTCCCCGGCATCGGCGCCCTTTCATGCGTCGAGAGAAAGGCGAGGATGGGGAGAAACCCCCAAACCGGCGCCGATATGAAGATACCGGCAAAACGGACGGCAAAGTTCTCCATATCGGCGGCGCTTGCCGGCGCCCTGGACGCGGGAAAGGCGAAGATCGATTAATCCACGCGAACAGCGTGATAAAGTTCCGGCGCGTCACGACGGAGAAGGACCGCCTGATAGCCGGTATTTCAAATTTGGGAGGGAGTCTCATGCCAACAGGTACGGTAAAGTGGTTCAACGATTCGAAGGGATTTGGGTTCATCACGCAGGATGACGGTGGAGACGTTTTCGTCCATCACTCTGCCATCCTGGGCGAAGGCTTCAAGTCTCTTTCCGAAGGGCAGAGGGTCGAATTCGAAGTGGTCAAAGGGCAGAAAGGACCGGCCGCGGCCAACGTCAAAAAGATCTGAGGGAAGGGAAGGACCTTAAGTGGATGGGACGCGGCGCGCCGACATCGCGCCGGGCATGAGAGTCTCGATAGTCCTCAAGAAAGATCAACGGACCGGGACGCTGACAGAGGGCGTGGTGAAAGATATTCTCACCAGCGCTGCCGTTCATACCCGAGGGATCAAGGTACGTCTGGAAACCGGAGAAGTTGGGCGGGTCAAGAAAATAGGCAGGTGAAGGTCGAAGCGGACAACATAACGCAGTAGCCTCTTGACAGAGAGCCTCGACAATTTTAAACTAAACATGCCACGAAGGCAACGAGACTGGTTCGAAGACCGGCCGGTTGAAGTTGCGTCGTGGCTTTTTTTTGTAAAGGCGAGGCGAAAAAGAACCAGGAGCGAGGCGGCGGCAGAAAGGTCCTCGCTTTTGCGAAGAGGAGACGAGTCTGCACATCCCGGACGGCTATCTGAGCCCCCAAACGTACCTTCCGCTCTACGGCGCCTGCGTGGTCTTCTGGAGCGTTGCGGTAAGAAAAGTCAGGAGAGATCTCTCCTCCAAGCATGTACCGTACCTCGCCATGGCTTCGGCTTTTTGCTTTCTCATTCAGATGTTTAACGTGCCCGCGCCCGGAGGGACCTCGGGACACGCCGTGGGGGGCGCCGTGGTCGCCATCCTTCTGGGCCCGTGGACTGCCGTCGTTGCCCTCTCCGTGGTCCTCGTCATCCAGGCCCTCGTCTTCGGCGACGGCGGCATCACCGCATTGGGAGCAAACTGCTGCAACATGGCCGTGGTCATGCCTTTTGTATCCTATGGCATTTTCCGGCTGATAGCCGGGGGTTCATCGTCGGCCCGCAGGATCTTTTTTGCCGCGCTTATTGCCGGTTATGTGGGCCTCTGTGTGGCCGCTACCGTTGCGGGCCTCGAGTTCGGCATACAACCCCTGATAGCAAGCGCGCCTGACGGCAGGCCGCTCTACGCCCCGTACCCGTTGAAGATTGCCGTGCCCGCAATGGCTCTCAGCCATCTGCTTATCTTCGGCATTATGGAGGCTCTTATCACCGCGCTGATCGTTTCCTATGTGTTTCGCCGCGAACCCGGCCGGATCGTGGGAGTGCGGCAGGGAGGACATCAACCGGAATGAGCGAGAAAGACGATAGAGAGCGCGGCAACCAAGGGGAACGAAAACTGCGAAAAAGGCTTTTTTGCGGCCTTCTCGTCCTCGCCTGTCTGACTCCCCTCGGCATCATTCTTCCGAGGGCCTCAGGCAGCGGGGAGGCCTGGGGGGAATGGGGTCCCGGGGGTCTGCGAGCCATGCTGGGATACGTACCCGAGGGTCTGAGAAAGACGATGAATGTGTGGCGTGCGCCTGTGTCCGATTATACGATTCCGGGAAGCGGCGGCTCCTTCGGCGCCCAGATGCTTTCCTATGCAGCATCAGCCGTGGCGGGTCTCTTCCTTATTTTCCTCGTCGCCTATTTCCTCATGAAGGTCGTAAAGAGCCATGATGGAGAGTAGAATTCCGCCATTCCTGCTCTCGAAGACCGAGGCGCCGGCGGCCGTCCCCCGCCATCGGCTCCGCAATCCCTTCATCGATCAGGCCCTCGCCCGCATCGGCTCGGTGACCGCGGCAACTTTTGTCCAGTGGGAGCTTGCTTCGAAAAAAGGCCTTCTGCAATCCGTCGACCCCCGGGTGAAGCTCGTGTGTCTTGCCTTTCTGGCTGTCATCGCCACGCTGAAAAACGATCTGAGGCCACTTATTGCCCTTGCCTGCGTCCTTCTTCTCCTTGCGGCCCTCTCCCGGCTCGACCTGGGCTTCTTCCTGCGCCGCGTTTGCGTCCTCGCGCTTCTTTTCGGCGTCCTCGCCGGTCTTCCTGCTGCTTTCAATATCGTGACGCCGGGCAGAATGATTCTCCCCCTCGTCTCATTCTCGAAAGCCCTGCGGCTGGGTCCCTTTACGATGCCGGCCACCGTCGGCATAACGGCGGAGGGAGCGACGATTGTCGCCCGTCTCTTCCTCCGCGTCGGAGATTCTCTCTGCGCCTCGTTCCTTCTGCTCTATACCACCCCTCTGCCCCAGATTGTCAGGTCGCTCAAAGTATTTCGCGTTCCCGACACCGTTCTCGTCGTCCTTTTTCTGACCTACAAGTATATTTTTCTTTTTTCCACCATGCTTGAAGATATGTACCTGGCGGTCAGGAGCAGACTTCCCGGCTGGCTAAGCGCGCGCGAGGCGAGGGATTGGTCTGCGGGAAGGGGGGCCTTGCTCTTTCACAAAACTCAGGAACGATGTGAAGACGTGTTTCAGGCCATGACATCGAGGGGTCTCGGCCGCTCCATTGTGCTTTCCGATGGGGGTCCTTTGCGAAAAACGGATATCGCGGCCGGTCTTGCTCTTGTCGCTGCAGGGTGCTTCTTCTTATGGATGTAAGGAACGGCGGGGAAATCATTCGGGTGAGAGAGGTCTGTTATGCCTACAACGGGAAGATCAGCGCCCTGGCCGGCATCACGTTCGATATCCCCCAGGGCCGGATATTCGCCGTAATAGGCTCGAACGGGAGCGGGAAATCGACGCTGCTCCACGTTTTGGACGCGCTCGTCTCTCCCACATCCGGCACGGTGCTCTTCAAAGGCGACGAGGTCAGCGAACGCGCCCTCAGGGATCCCCGCTTCCTTCGCCGATTCCGCGGACAGGTCGGTTACGTGTTTCAGGATCCGGATGTCCAGCTCTTCTGTCCGACGGTGCTCGATGAATTGAAGTTCGGGCCGCTTCAACTGGGCTTTGACGAAGCGGAGGCAGCCAGGAGATCGATCCAGACGCTCGAAATGCTGGAAATAGGCGCGCTTGCCGACCGGCCGCCCTACATGCTTTCATCGGGCGAGAAGAAGCGGGTGGCCCTGGGCGCCGTCCTCACCATGAACCCCGAAGTGCTCCTCCTCGACGAGCCGACGAACGGGCTGGATCCACGGACGCAAACCTTTCTTGTGGAACTGATCCTGGCTCTCAACGAAGCCGGCAAGACCATTGTCATCGCCACCCACGATCTCTCGCTCGTCAGTGAGTTGCGCTGCCGCGTTGCCGTGCTTTCAGAGGGGCACGCCATCGAGCGCGTGGGGGAAGCGGACGAGATTCTTTCCGACGAGGCTCTCCTTCTCAAAGTGAACCTCATTCACGAGCACACGCACTTCCACGGCGCCGTCGCACACCGGCACATCCACTCCCATTATCTCTTTCACCGCCACGATGGGACGGACCATTAACCGTTTGTACTTCCGTACGATCATTGCGAAAACAAAAGTATTGAAAATGCGGCGGCTGGGGGATAGACTACCGGGAAGAGGCGGTGTAGGCATTTCCCGCGAACAAGGAGAGACCCATGTTCGGTGTGAGTAGGAAGAAACAGCCAAAGAGCGTCGAGGAGTTTTTCAGCGGCCGGGACGAGCCGACCGGTCCGGTCGACGACCGCGAGGAAGACGATGCAGCGGGCGAGCCGACCGCAAAAAGACGATTTGCCACAACAATTGTCGTGGCAGTCGCTCTCGTCGTGCTCTTTTTCGCTGTCTTTCTCGAAATTGACGTCCTGAAGTCCGACATTTCAAAGTTGAGGCTGCAGAACCGCAGCGAGCTGGTAGACGGCCTCAAAACCCAGGTAACTGCGCTCAGCGCAAAAGTCAGCGAATCGGACAGGCAAGCCGCTACGCTCAGGGCCGAACTGGGACGACTCCAAAAGGACCTCGACGCGGTAAAACTGATGGAGACAAAGAAGCCGAAGACGGAGGTCGTTGCAAGAAAACCAGCTCCCGCAAAAAAACAGAACGCGAAGCCCGTAAAACACAGAACGTAAGCCGAAATCGACGATAGGACAACGGAGCTGACGCGTGACGCCATCATCGGCGATGGGGCCGCAAGCGGGCCGCCGGGCCTGCGCCGGCGTGCCGCAGCAAAGACGTCCCGTCGCTGCGGCCTTGAAAATAGGGCGACAGGTTAATATCATATGAAAGACATGGCTCGGGAACTCGAATTTGCCGTTGAGCTCGCGTTCGAATCCGGCAAGATACAGAAAAAACATTATCAGCAAAAGCACTCCATCTTCCACAAGGGCGAGATCGATCTTGTCACCAACGTAGACCTGGAGTGCCAGGAGCGGATTCTCAGCCTCATTGCAGCGCGCTATCCCGACGATCATATTATCAGTGAAGAGAAAGACAACGTGTTTGGTGGGGAGAAAAACAAGTGGATTATCGATCCCATCGACGGAACGACGAACTATGCCCACGGCTATCCCTTCTTTTGCACATCCGTGGCCTATGAAGTGAAAGGACGGGTGGTTTGCGGCGTGGTCTACAACCCCATATTCGACGAGCTGTTTTTTGCCGAAGCGGGCAAAGGGTCGTATCTGAACGGTCAAAGACTCAACGTGTCGGGGGTCGGCGAGTTGAAACAATCCCTGGTCGTTACGGGCTTTCCTTACGATCTCCGGACGAGCGGCGTGAACAATATCGATCACTTCGTCTCCTTTCTCTACGAGACGCAGGCAGTCAGACGGGACGGGTCCGCGGCCCTCAACCTTTCCTACGTGGCAGCGGGCCGATTCGACGGCTTCTGGGAGCTGAAACTGAACCCCTGGGATACGGCCGCGGGTATGCTCATCGTCACCGAGGCGGGCGGCGTGACGAGCGATTTTGCGGGAAAACCGTTCGATATGTATGCGGGGCAAATAGTGGCCTCTAATGGATTGATTCACCAGGACATGCTGCGGGTGTTGCGGGAGGGACGCAAACCTCTCTGAGAACCTGAGAACCGCGAAAGACCCTTCCCCCGTTCTAAGGATTCGATAGTTTCGTGAAGGGATAATGAAAAAAGCAGAAAGCTCGAACAAAAAGCTCATCGAGTGCGCGATTCAGCGCGACGACGCGAGGGGGCTGGCGTCCGAAAGAGAGAAGCTCCTCCTCGAGAAAATCGAAGAGCTGAGCGAGGTGCACGTCCTGTTAGAGGAAAAGATGAGAGCGCTGGAGGAAAGGGAAGCGCGGATCAAAAAGCTTGACGAAGTGCTGACGCGCGCCAGCCGTCTCTCTTCCCTCGGCGAGCTTGCGGCATCCATAGCTCACGAAATGAAGAACCCGCTCATCTCCATCCAGGGCTTCGCAAAACGGATTGCCGCCGCGGCCGATCCAAAGAAAGTAGCGGATTACGCGGGTTTCATAGAGAAGGAGTCGCAGCGGTTGTCCGAGGTGTTGGTGCGCCTTCTCAATTTCTCCCCTATCAGCGATCCGGAAGGGGAGCGCCTCGATCTCAACGACGTCGTTGAGGAGACGCTTTTCTTTGCCGTGCACCACCTTGCGAGGTTCAAGAACATCGACCTTGCCGTAGAGAAAGAAGAACGCCTGCCGGAGGTGTACGCAGACAGGATCCACCTGCAGCAGGCGTTGCTCAATATTATGATAAATGCGGCGCAGGCCATGCCCGAAGGAGGACCGGTGCTCGTCCGGACGGGCGCCAGGCTCTCCGAATGGGTCTGGCTGTCGGTCACCGACAAAGGCGTTGGCATAGAGGCGGAAGACCTCGAGAAGATTTTCGATCCCTTTTTCACCACGAAAGAGAGAGGGGTCGGGACGGGTTTGGGACTTTCCCTGACCAAGAAGCTGGTAGAGGCGAACAGGGGAAAAATAGAGGTGGAAAGCGTCAGAGGCAAGGGCAGCACCTTTCGCATCCTGTTTCCCCCCGCGCCTGCGGCTGCCTAGTCTTCCCGGCAGTCCGCCGCTTCCATCCCGGGGGCGTTTGTGTTACTATGAAACCACGGTCGCACAGGCAACGATTCGTTTGGCGGTTCACCGTTGGGGGCTCGGCATGAAGACGAAGCTCCTCTCAATCGAGGACGTAGACGCCCACTGGGCGCGAAAAACTGCGCTTCTCTCTTAGGGAACTAAATCACAAAAGGCAGGCGTATGAGACAATGGTTTGTGGTGAACACGAAGCCGAAGAACGAGAACCGCGCATCCCATAACCTTGCCACCGCAGGCTACGAGGTGCTCAACCCCAAGCTGAGGGTGAGAAAGTACCGGGAAAGCCGCTTTGTTGAAGTCGTCGAGGCGATGTTCCCCAACTACATATTTACGAAATTCGAGGCCGTCGACGATTATCACATGATCAAGTACGCCAGGGGCGTCAACAAGATCATCACCTTCGGCGGCAAGATGGTTCCCCTCCAGGAGGAGTTCATCGAGTTCATCAGGGGCAAGCTGGTCAACGGCGTGGCCCACATCGATAAGAAACGCTTCAAGAAAGGAGAGAGGGTCTTCATCAAGGATGGGCCTTTCAAGGGGCTCGGCGGCATCTTCGAAAGAGAGCTGGAGGGAGAAGAAAGGGCGATGATCCTCCTCGAAGGCATCAATTTCTACGCCAAGATGGTCATCGACAGCGACCTGATCGCAGCGCCTTAACCCGTCAATGCAGAAAGAGGAGGTTTTCGTGGATCGACTGAGAAAAGGGCTCATCGCAGGCGCCATGGCGCTCCTGCTCGCGGCGCCTGCCTATGCGTTCAAAGAAGGAAGCCAAAACTGTCTAACCTGTCACAACCTCTCCCAAAAGGAGGCCGCTTCCATTTTGGAGAAACTGAATATGCCTGCCGCCAAAGTCGTCTCCGTAGGGATGAGCCCCGTAAAGGGCTTGTGGGAAATATCCGTCGAGAATAATCATCGGTTCTTTGTCGTCTACGTCGATTTTGCCCGGAAGCTGGTCACTCCCGGTCCTTTCATCGATTTCGCCTCGAAAAAGGACCTCACGAAAGAGAAAATCGACGCCCTCAACAAGGACAGGGCGATCAACGTACAGGGCCTTGCCCTTCAAAATGCCCTGACCATCGGCAAACCGGACGCGCCGGTGAAAATCATCGTCTTTACCGATCCCGACTGCCCCTTCTGCGCCAAACTCCACGCGGAGCTGAAGACTGTTGCGGCGAAACGGCCCGACATCGTCTTCTATCTGAAACTCTTCGCCATCATAAGCCGCAATCCGAAGACGGCAAAGAACATCGTCTGCAGCCGTTCCCTCAGCGTGCTGGAAGATGCGTTCCAGAAGAAAGCCGTGCCGGACCAAGAGTGCGATTCCAAAGAGATAGACGAGAACATGGAGTTTGCCAAACAGCAAGGCCTCGACGAGGCGCCGGCTCTGGTCCTCCCCGACGGCACGCTCCAAGTCGGCTGGCTCGACGCGGCAAGCCTGGAAAAACGGATCGACGAAGCGGTGAAGAACCCGAAGAAACAGGCGCCGAAAGAGGCGGTGAAGTAATTTCATTTCTAAACAATAAGTGATTTATTATCCAGGGCCACGCAACGATAGAGCATACTCGATCTCTATCGCGCTCCATCGGCTATTTGGGGCCCTTCTCCGCCGTGACCAGATAAAAGGGCGTGTCGAGCAGTATCTCCGTGACGGCTACATCGCGCAGGCCGAGGCGGCGGAGGTGATTTTCGTAGAACGAAGGGTCGCGGAAGTACCGGAAGAAGAGCAGGATCGGGATCGCGAAATAGGGTGGGGGGGTCGCACCGATGGGGATGGGGCCCCTTTCAAAAATCAGCAAGGCGCCGCCGGGGGTTAAGGCATGGGCTGCTCTCTCCAAGAGGGGTGGGACGCTTTCTTCCGGCCAGTCGTGGAGCATCGATTTGAAGGAGATGAGGTCGAAGCCTTGCGGCAGGGGATCGGCAAAGGCATTCCCCTTGATGAAGGTTATTCTTTTCGCTTCCGGCTCGCTTGCCACATGCTCGCTGCCGATGTCGCAGACGAGGGGGAGATCGAGGACGCTCGCCAGAAGATGTGGTTGTTTTCTGCAAACCTGCAGGACGAACTCGCCGCTGTTGCCCCCTATGTCGAGCATGCGCCGGCGCCGGCGAAAATCGCACCGGGCGATGCAGGGCGCCGCTTCGTAACGTGTCAAGACTGTCGTGATTTGCACCCATCGCCTGGTCTGCTCGTAGTTCTCAGGGCTGGATTCGACGGCGCGGCCGTAGGAGAAGAGGTTGAAGGTACGGGAGCTGCGAAGAAACCTGTCCGGGTCGGCGACAAGGGCGGTGAAGAGATCGGTAAAATCGGAAAGGACGAAGCGGCAATACTGCAGCTTGGTCTCCAGCAGGTCGCGGTACCTGAGGGCCTCGACGAAGACGGCGGTAAGGGCGATCTTACCTGCCTGCTCGACGGCGATATTGTTCGAGATCAGAAGGCCGAGGAGCAGGGAAGCGCCCGCTGCGTCCATGCCGAAGCGCTTTTCGATGTCCGCCCCGGCGCTTGGTCCGTTGGCAAGGAGATGGTCGATGAGGCCCATCTCGAAGGCGGAAGCCAGGGCGCCTGCTTCCACCGCGCCTTTCATGAAGGCATCTACCCGCAGGTAGTCCGTTTCTTCAGAATATTCCATAGTAGCCGCTTTTGAGGATTACGAGATCGTTTCCTTCCATCCGGTAGTCGAACCCGACGTCGTACTCCAGGTGGTCCAAAAGAGATCGGTTTTCTTCCACGTAGGAAATGATTTCTTCCGGGTAGCCGAACTGCTTCAGGAATGAGATGAAGGGGTCCGGTTTAATCCCCGCGAAATAGATGCAGTCGTTGCCCTGCTTGTTGGCGATGCATATCGTCCTGCAATCGGCGAACTCGGGCCGAACGATGCGCTCGATGCCGATCTGCGTCATGTCCACGTGGGCCGAGCAGGCTGCCTTTGCGTAAATCTCATCGAGCTGCCGTCGGGCGTCGAAAAAATAGTAGAGGTTTTCCAGGCGGCGGCCTTCAGGGGTCAAAGAATAGCAGATGCCGGACGACACCTTGCTGCCCGGATTGCCGATGTACAGGTGCAGCTCTGCCAGGTCTTTCTTTCCCGCCGCGAGGGCGTCGTCGATGTCCAGGGAGAACATGAAGTAGAGGAGGTTCTCGTTCGGCGCCAGCCGAACAGAGACGAAGGGTCTGACCGCATCGAGGACCAGCGACATCGATGTCTGCCGCCTGCTTCTCTGGTAGTCGTAGAAGTAAAGCTCCCATTTCAGCCCGCTGTCGGTTCGCTTCACGCCCCAGACCGTTTTCCCGAGACCCACCGCCTCCCGTATGCAGCGGACCAGGCGGAACAAGCCTTCGTGGGCGTGGCCGACTTCAAACGAATGGAACAGCAGGTTGATCGACCTGAATTTGCCCGCGAAAGGCGCCGCAGGTTCGTAGGGCCACAGGGCGTAGTTGGAGAAGGAGTCCTCCGAGGTCGTGTATTCCGGACTGAATCTCGTCTCTTTCATGGCTTTGTCGAGCGTCTTCGCCGCCTACGGAACCGGCGACAGGAGGTTCCGCTCGTCTCCATACTTCTCGATATAGGGGCGGGAGAGGCCCCAGCACTTCTTTCTTCTGCACGAGCCCCTGTGGAAGCAGGCGCCGAAGCCGCTTCTCTCCAGATACTGCCAGAAGACATCGGGGATAAGGACCCCGGGAAAGTTGCTGTCGAGAAAGAGCGGGTCGCCCACGGGAAGGCACTCGGGGAATGCCTTGAGCACGAGCGGTTTCCGCGCAGATTCCAACACAGGGAGCGTTTCCCCGAGAAAAGCCGTCAGCTCCTTCAGGGGAACGATCAGGTCTTGCGTGTCCCGTTCCTCCATGGGGAAGAAGTTCCACAGGTGCAGCTCGCTTGCATGCTTCGCGACATCGGAGAAAAAGGCGGGCAAGCGGGCGCAATTGAGCCGCGTAAGGACCGTGTTCGTAAGCACTTTGACCGGATATTCGTGCAGGTTGCCGATGCCTTCCATGGTTTGATCGTAAGAGCCGGGGACCCGGGAAATGGCGTCTTGAACGTCTCTCGGGCCGTGAAGGCTGATGAAAAACTCGTTGACGCCCGCGTCGACCAGCCTCCGGCAATAGGCCGCATCGCCGA
This sequence comes from uncultured delta proteobacterium, assembly GCA_963816715.1. Lineage (GTDB taxonomy): Bacteria > Desulfobacterota > Syntrophorhabdia > Syntrophorhabdales > WCHB1-27 > BOG-1155. The sequence continues at coordinate 74,594 of CAWFMJ010000024.1, read as the reverse complement.
GCCGCCGTCCGTTCGTCTGTATCTGGATCGTCTCGAACCAGCCCAAGCCGGCGGCAAAGGCGAGGTACCGCTCCAGGCCGTCAAAAGTGGTCACCTCCGCCCCCGAAAGGATCAAGCGCCTGCAGGCGCCGACGGCCGCCAGGTCCAGGACGAGTTTCTTGAAAAGGTCGAAATCGATAGGCCGGAGCTTTCCCTTGACGTCCGCGAGCATGCAGATGACGCAATCGTTGTTGCAGCCGTACCAGAGCGGGATGACTGTGTAGGTTGCGAGGTCGATCCTTGACGCGCCGGCAGGCCGGGAGCTCTCTTTGTTTCCCGCCCCTGTCGGCGCCGGGCTCTGCGCCCCGGGGATCAACGATCCTCCACGCTGAAATGGACGGTAAAGAAGTCCCGGCCCTGCCTATCGATGCCTCCCGACAGGTGGCCGAGCCTTTTGCCTTTTATCGTTTCGAAGAATTCGCCGAATTCCTCGCGAGGGAGCCGGCAGTGGGCGGCCATTCGCATGAGGAGCGGACGAATTGCCCCCAGGGGAAGAGCGGCGTCATAGGTGTTGATGTCGAAAGACTTTCGCGGGTTGCCGTCCTCCGTCGTCTCCACGTAGAGGACGCCGGGCGCGACGGCTGCTGCCGCCTCGACGATGGACTTTGCGATCTCCGCCGCCTCGGCGGCGTCGGGCCCGGGGAAAGCCAACGAGATTTTTTCGAGGGTCTCCTTGAGACCGAAGGAAGGATAGCAGGTATAGCGGGCGAGGGCGTGTTTGGCCGGGTCCTTTGTATCCCATTTGAAGCCGAGGTAAACGAGGAAAGGGTAATGGGGGCCCTTGAAGGTCAGCTCGAGGTATGCCTTGTAGATGGACCCGTTTTCGTTCTCCTCGTATCCGAAATGGACGAACCTCGTGTCCGGCAGGTGCTGAAAGAGGGGCGCCCAGAAGGGGTCGGGCAGTCCGAGCCTGCGGCAGATATCAACAATCTTTTCTCTCGGCGCCGCATCCTTTTTCGTCGACAGCAGGAAGCGGTCGGTGAGGATGATGTCGCGGAAGACCTTGAAGGAGCGTTCGGAACCGAGATCGAGCTGGAGGCTGTTGACGAGCCTGATGAGGTGCGCCTTCTCGGGCGACATGGTCGCCGCCCGCGGCCGGTTCGGATCGGCGGAACCGGGCCAGATGGGACCGTAGGCCGCCTCATGCCGTCGCAAAGCCTCCTCCAGGGCCAGCGCCAACCTTTTGGCCATGAAGGGAGTCATGACGGCGCGGGCGAAAAGGACGCCCGTCACCTCGTTCGGATCGTCGGGCGAGGGTTTGCCCGAGCCGAAGGCAAGACTGATCTCCTCCCGGCCCAGGCTCGCCTCCGTGAGATCCGCCCTGGTCGTTCGCGCCCCTGAATCGCGCCAGACTATCCCGCCGCGCGATTGCTGCTCCCGTGGGGCAGGGGTGGAGAGATTTTTCCCGTCATCCTTTTCCATGGCGTTCCCTCAAAACTAACATAGTATTGCACATTCGGAAGTTTGACGCCATGCAAAATCGCGGTCTGCCCGTCCCTATCGCTTCCTGCGATTGCTCACGTAGACAATGAGAAGGATAAAGAGCACGATGCCGAAGCCGGTCCATTTCCCGGCATCGCCCCAGCCGAGGGCGACGAGGAGGTTGGTGAGGGTCTGGAGGAATATGGCGCCGAGGATCACGCCAATGTAGTTGCCGTTGCCGCCGCTCAGGGAAACGCCCCCGACAACCGCGGCCGCGATGGACGGCATCACGTAATTTGAGCCCATGTCCTTGAAGGCCATTCCCATGTTGCCCACGAGGAGGAGCCCGATGAGGCTGGCGAGCACGCCCGAGACGACAAAGGCCAGGCAGCGCACCCGCCTGATGGACGCGCCGCTCAAATAAGCGGCCCGCTCGTTGGCGCCGGTGCCGAAGAGGATGAGCCCCCACTTCGTCTTGCTCAGGACGATCATGACGAGGACGGCCTCGACAATGAGGAGGAAGAGGATGTTCGGAAAAATGCCCGTCGAATGGGCGGCGATGACGCGGAGGATAGGGGAAGGGTAGCCGGTGATGTTCTTCCCGGCGGTATAGACGTTGATCGCGCCCTGGAGAATATTCGCCATGGCGAGGGTGACCACCAGGGGAGGCAGCCTGACGTAGGCGGTAAAGAGCCCGTTGAGCAAACCGATGACGAGGCCGAGGGCGATGGCGATGCCTATGGCGAGCACAAGGTTTGCGTTCTTGCCGTCCATGACGTAGGTAGTCAGCACGGCGGTGAGCGTTGCCGCGTAGCCGACGGAGAGATCGAGGCCGTCGGCCTCCCGCCGCGATGACAATCATCTGGCACAGGCCGAACAGGGCAATGAAGGAGGCGAGTTTTATCGTCAGCAGCACTTGCGGAAAGCTCAGGAAATTGGCGACCGTAACGCCGCCGAGACCGAAAAGGAAGACGATGAGGAGCAGCGCGACGACGATGGCCTTGTTCTTTCTGTAGAGCGTCTGGATGAAGAGGTTTTTTCCGGAGAGCGCCTGGCTGGTTATGCTGAATGCGTTTCCCATGTCGTGCCGCCTATCTTCCCCTGAGTCGCGAAGCGCTTCGACGGTTGTAAAGCGTATACGCCTGCGAGCTTGCAATGGCCGCGATGACGATGGCGCCTCCCACCAGCGTTTGATATGCATACGGAATATTGGCGAAAAAGATGATCTTGTTGACGAGGCTCAGGATCAGCGCGCCGGCGATGGCGAAATAGACGCTGCCCCGGCCTCCGCTAAGGGCTATGCCTCCCACCACCACCGCAGCAATCACCTTGAGGGTCAAGGGGTCTCCCATGCGCGCATCGCCCGATTGGTTTTGCCCCACAAAGAAAAGGGCCGTGAGGAATATGAAGCCGGCATTGGCGATGCTCGCATACATTTGCACCCGCGCCGTGTTGATGCCGCTCTCGAAGGCGCTGTCGTTGTTCGAGCCCACGGCGTAAAAGTATCGCCCCGTCCTCGTCCTGCTTAAAAAGCGCCAGAATGCCGCCCCGATGACGATGAGCCAAAATGCGGGCGGGAGGAGTGCCGCGATCCGTTTCGCTATGCCCGGGGCGCCGGCAACGGCGCCGATGTCGTAGAAACATTTGAACCATGGGACGGATTCGCCGCCAGGCGTGGGCCGTAGGAACAGGGCAAGGCCCAGCCAGATAAAGCTCGTAGCGAACGTCACGATCACCGGAGGAATTCTCAGGTAGCCGATGCCCATGCCATTGATGACGCCGGTCGCCATGGCCACGACGAAGGCGATGAGCAGCGCGTAAACGCCGGTGACCGGGTCGCCCCGCTTCATCACGAAGGTGAGCACGCAGGTGAGGAGCGAAAGGGCGGAGCCCGTAGAAAGATCGATGCCGCCCGCTATGATGACGATCGCCTGCCCCATTGCCAGAAGGATCAGCGGGGCGAAGGCGTTAATGTTCCGCATGATCGATTTCGGCTCGAAGAAATTTTCCTGAAGCGCGGCGGTGATCCCCAGCATCATGACGAGTATGACGAGGACGGAGAATTCCGGACGCGCCAGGTATTTCTTCACCACGGCGCCGCGAGCGCTCATCGTTCCGCTGTTCATTTATTGACCCTTTCCGCGCTCATACGACCCGCATGGAAGCCGCCACTATTCTATCCTCGTTGATCTCGTCGCCTTCAAGGCAAGCGACGATCTGTCCCTCGTACATAATGAGCACCCGGTCGCAATACTCGATCAGCTCCTCGTTGTCGCTGGCGTAGAGGATGACGCTCATCTGCCGTTCTTTCACCTGCTGCGCGATGTAGGCATAGAGGTCGCGCTTCGCCCCGATGTCGACCCCCTTTGCCGGGTCGGCGAGGAGGAGTACATTGGCGTCGAAGGAGAGCCACTTTCCCACGACAACTTTTTGCTGGTTCCCTCCCGACAGTGTATTGACGGGGGAGTCGAGGTCGTGGGTCATGATCGACAGAGCCCTCGTCGCGGCCTGACATTCCTCGATCCTGCGTTTTTTTGGCGTAAAGAGCGGTTCTCCTTTCACCCCTGCCTTCGGAAAGGCCATGTTGTTGAAAACCGAATGTTTTGAGAACAACCCCTCCTGCTCCCGGTCGCCCGGCACGAGGAGGATCTTTTCCGCGATCGCCTTTTTAGGACTGGTGAGGCGGACGGGGCGACCGTTGATTTCAGCCTCGCAGCTCGCTCCGCGCAAGGCGCCCGCCAGGGCCAGCATCAGTTCCTGCTGCCCTTGCCCCGCGAGTCCGCCGATGCCGAGGATCTCGCCGCGTTTCAGGTCGATGGAGACGTCCCGGAGCAGATCCCCGCATTTGAGCCCCCGAATCGTGAAAAGGCTTTCGTCGCAACGGGAAATGCTGCATTCCTTGACGAATTTTTCCTTCGACTTGCCCGTGATGAGCTGCACGAGCTGATCCTGCCGTTTGCCTTCCCTGGCGAAGTCGATCACGCCGACGTTCTCCCCGTTGCGGAAGACCGTCACGTCATCACAGATCTCCATGACCTCCCAGAGCCGGTGGGAGGTGAAGGTAATGGCGACGCCGGAATCGGCAAGCTCGCGCATGTGGCGCATGAGGCTCTTCACTTCGTTTTTTTCAAGGGCCGAAGTCGGCTCGTCGAGAATGAGGAGCTTCGGCGACGAGGCGACGGCTTTTGCGATTTCGACGATCTGCATCTCGCCGGGACTCAGGTCGAAGACCATCCGCTCGATGTCCATGCCGGGCAGGAGATTTTCCAAAATAGACCGTGAAAGATCGCGGGCGGACCGATCGTTGAGGAAAAGAGCCTTCCGCTTTTCCTTGCCCAGGACGATGTTCTGCCAGACCGTAAGGTCGCCGACGAGGCTCAGGTTCTGATAGACCATGGCGATGCCTTCTTTGCGGGCTTCGTCGGGGTTCCGGAACCGCACCGATTTTCCCTGGTATTTGATGTCGCCGTCCTCTGCGCTGTAGACGCCGACAATGATCTTGGAAATGGTGCTCTTGCCGCACCCATTGGCGCCGAGGAGCCCTGTGATGCGGCCCGCGGTGCAGGTGAGGTTGCCGTTGGAGAGGGCGACAACGCCGCCGAACCGCTTTTTTATTCCAGTGGCCTCAAGGACAGTGGCTGCTTTCGTAACCGTGCTCCTTTTTGGACGCCGGTCTCGGGGCGGCCGTTGCCGCCCCGAGACGATGTCAGTATATCATGAATTTTCGCGTTACTTAAGAAGGCCGGCGAGGGTTTTCTCCGTCATGATCTCGCTCAGGAGGTAATCGTCCGGCTTGTCTTTCAACAAGGCCCACCCCTCGTCGAAATTCTTGTCCGTGATGAACATGCCGACCTTGTAGTAGTAGGTGTTGTTCTTGAGAACGCCCGGCTTGAACTGCTTGCCGTTGTACACTGCGAGGGCCATACGGAAGGCGGTCCCACCGATTCCGGGCGGGTTCGGCTCGGCGCAGGCTTTAAAATCAGCTTTCTTGTCGCGGAGCTTCTTCCACTCTTTGAAGAAGGCCGTTCCCGGATCGCCGAACATAACCTTTGGCAGCTTGCCCGCGTCGAGGAAAGCGGAAAGCACGCCGTAGGCTTCGCCGTCCTGCGTGACAACGCCGTCGATCTTCTGGCCGGAGCCGATGATCTGAGTGGTTACTTCCTTTGCCTTGGTCTGGTCCCAACCGCCCGAGGTGTTGGCGATCAGCTTGATCTTGGGATACTTCTTGAGCACGTCGGCGGTAGCGCGGAGCCGCTCGTTGTTGGCGGGGTGACCGTCAAGCCCGTAGACCTGGATCATGTTCCCCTCTTTCATCGTTGACGCGATGAACTCGACGTTCTTCAGCTCCCACGCATAGTGATCGAGGGTGACATTCAGGACGTTCGGGGCAGTCACGGTGGCGTCGAAGGATATGACGAGGATGCCCGCGTCCTGCGCTTCCTTGATGACGCCGTTGAGAGCGTCGGGCGAGTTCGGGTTCACCAGGATGATGTTGACGCCCTTCGACGTGAAGTCGCGGATGATGTTGGCCTGTTCGGTGGCGTCGCCGTTGGTCACATTGTTGACGATCCTGAAATCGGCGATCTTGCCGGCGCCTTTATACTCCTTGCCGACTTGCTGCAGGGCGTCGATCATGATGTTTCGCCATGACGTCCCCGATGAGCCGGTGCTGATGCCGACGACCGGCGGCTTTTTGGCTTGGGCGCCGGCGTTGAAGGCGAGCCCGAAAACAAAAAGGAACGCGAGGACGATCATAGTGCCGTTGCGCAATACTCTTTTCATGGTCATCTCCTCCCCTCTAGTGGTTTTTTCAATCCGTGAGCCTTTGTTCCCGCGTGTTTCGACTATGCACCTCCTTCCATGCGTGCGGCTCGCGCCGCATGAGCCGGCCATGGCGCCTAGGACAAGCCGGCGACGGCGGACCCGACGAGTCCGGAATCCGGCATGCTGACAAGATGGTAGCGAATTCCCATGCGCGTCGTCAGGAGATGGTGCAGATGCGCCTCGCATCTCCCGCGCAGGTCGTGAAAGCCCTGATACGTCGAACCTTCCACCGTCACGGCGACGGAGGAAGCAATGTCGTGCCCCGAAGCGGTTTTGACGACAACGGCCGCTATGACCGCAGCCGCGAGCCGGGAGGCCCTCTCGACGAGGACATCGATCGCGGCGTGGGTCAGCGCGACATCCTCCCCTTCTTCCATGGCAAGATCGCGTCTCAAGGCGAGCGTCGCGTCGAGCGGCCGGTCCAGAAAGGCCGCCACATCGGCCGTTTCGAGCCTGGCCGCCTTCAAGATAGCCCTTCGCTGAGAGGGCGTGAAAAAATCGAGGCGAGCCAGGGCTTTGAGCACGTGGAGACAGAGCGGCCCGAGGTATCCGCCGGAAAACATCTTCTCGTAGGTGTAGAAGCCGGGATCGGCGGTGGTTGCATCGAAGCTTTCGTCCAGTTCCCCGCGGAGCGGACAATCGAAGCCGCCGGCTTCAAGGACGACCGCCTGGAGCGCCCCTCTGTCGCCGAGCTTGGGGATGTCCGATTCGAGGTAAGAAGCATTCATTCCCGTTCCGAGGATGAAGCCGGCCGACGATCCATGGGGCCTGGCGGTGCGGGAGGCAGCCATGAGGGCTGCCACGGAGTCGTTGAGCACCGTCGTTTTCCAACCATTGCCGAGGCCGCGTCGTTTCATGGCCTCAACCAACTCGCCGCCCACGAGCTTGCCCTCGACGCCGTGGGCCTTGATCTCTTTACAAAACCGGATGAGCCGGCCGTCGCGGTCGGGCTGCATCGACATGGAATAAGAGAAGCAGAAGCCGATGCGATCGCTTTTGCCTGCGATGCCCACAAGAGAATCGGCGAGGGCATCGAAGAACCCGTTTTTGTCGACCTCGCGCTCCACGCCGGGCATGAGCCGCTTCGTGACCGACTCCACCTGCGGCTCGCCCCCGCCGTCGAACCGGACCAGGGCGGAGCGGAGGTTCGTTCCTCCCGCATCGAGGACAATGACGGGCCGGTTCACAGGGATGTGTTCCACCGGCCCCACAAAGGAGGGGATCATCTCGAGGCTGCTCTCTTTCCCCCGCAGTCCGGCGGCCATTTCCCTGAGGATCATGCCGGATAGGACAGCCACGTCGAAATCCGCGTAGTGGATGCGCCCTTTGCGGAGAACATCCATCAATTCGCTGATTCCTCGCCTCATCCTCTTAATCCCGTTTCCCCGTTCTTCTGTACGCCTCTTCCATGATCTTCTCGGTTGCGGTGCAGCCGAATCGGGCGCCGCCTACCTCCCGGACGAGCAGGGCAGTATCGAGCTCCCGGATGCCTCCCGCGGCTTTGACCTGGACTTTTGAAGAAACCGTTTTGCGCATGAGCCTGAGGTCGGTGAAGGTGGCTCCTCCGGAGCCGAAGCCGGTCGAGGTTTTCACGAAGTCGGCGCCTGCCTTCTCGCAGATTGCGCACGCCTTTTCCTTCAACTCGTCGGTGAGGTAGCAGTTTTCGAGAATCACCTTGAGGATGCCCCCTCCCTCGTGGGCCACTTTGCCGACGGCCGCTATGTCCGCCTCGACATAGTCAAAGTCCCGGCTCAGGAGCTTCCCGATGTTGAGCACCATATCCAGCTCGATTGCCCCTTCCTTGATCGCCTGCTGCGCTTCAAAGACCTTCACCGGGGTCGTGGAGTAGCCGTGGGGGAAGCCGATTACCGTCGAAACAACGACGTTCGACCCCGCGAGACACTTCTTGACCAGAGGAACATGGGACGGTCCGCAGCAGACGCTCGCCACGTCGTACTTTTTGGCCGTATCGCAACCCTTCACGATCTCCTCGTCGCTCAAGTTCGGTCTCAGCAGGGACAGATCGATCATCTTTGCGATATCCCTGGGCGTATATTCCATAATGTCCCTCCTAAATAAATTCTTGCAATGGTTGGGGCGACACCCCTCCGAAGGCCCATCGGCGAGAGGAGTGTTGTCCATATCGGTAACGGTTGGGGCGACACCCCTCCGAAGGCCCATCGGCGAGAGGAGTGTTGTCCATCAAATCTTGATCCATCAGAGTTTTACTCCCGTAGGAAGCTTCGAAATAAAGGCTTTGTTCGCATTGAGCCGGAGCTGTTCGTCGAGGGTGAGACCGGCGTTTGCGCCCTCCGTGACGGCATTGCGAAGATTCTTGACGTGACGCACGTCGCCCACTTCCTCGCAGAGGATGCCTGCGCCGAGCAGTTCTTCGTACAGGGAGTGGTCGGAAACCAACTCGCCGAGGATCACATTGTCGACCTTCACGACGGTTCGGTTGAATGTGCTGTCGATGAGGACAACTTCTCCGTTCGGTCTGATCTCTTCGACCGACGTCTTGGTCAAAATTGTTACGGGGTGCTGGAAGGTCTTGTGGGTGAGCGCTTCGCCGTTGTTGCCCGCGAATCGCTTCATCATAACGTCCCAGTGGATGGGCTCCATCCACGAGGCGAAGGCGGGGTTCTCGGTGACGACGATGACTTTCTTGCCGTCCATGCCGAGTTTTTCGACCGCGTCGGCCGCGCCGAAGTGATCGCCCCAGACGAGGACTGTTTCACCGCATTCGACGGGCGCTTCTTTGCCCTTCTTGGGATAATTCGCGCAGCGTTTGTTGCTGCACCGCAGTACGTCCTGGAAGGTGGCGACGATGGAGAGATCGACTCCCCGTACGTCGGGGCGTTTGACCTTGCCGCCTACGGCAAGAACCACCGCGTCAAACTTCTTGAGATCGGCCGCTTTCGGTTCGCTGTGGTACTTTACCGCGACGCCCATCTCCTTGACCTGCCGTCTGATCCAGTCGGCGTACCAGCGCATTTTGTTGTCTTTTGCCTTGACGGTGCAGCAATAGAGAATTGCGCCGCCCAGCTCGCCGCCCTTCTCGAATATCGTGACCTTGTGGCCCCGGAGCGTCGCGATGCGGGCCGTTTCAAGCCCTGCAGGGCCGCCGCCGACTACGGCAACGTTCATCGGCTTGTCGGCGGGTTTCATGTTGATGAAGCGCTCGTCGGAGACCGACGGGTTGATGGCGCAGCGCATCTCGCGCTTGATCATGAGCGATTCCTGCCAGCAGCCGACGAGACAGGAGATGCATTTGCGGATCTCTTCCTTCTTTCCCGCGGCGGCCTTGTTTGCCCAATAGGGGTCGGCGACGAGCTGCCGGGAAAGACCGACCATGTCCGCTTTGTTCTCGGCGAGAATGCGCTCGCAGTAGACAGGATCGCGCAACGTGTGGGTCGTGATGACGGGAACGCTGACAGCCTTTTTGATCGCCTCGGCCGTGTAGGTGTTCCAGCCCTGCTGATAGTACATCGGGTCCATCGTGGGCCCCGGCACGTCGAAGATGCCGGCGCTCACGTCGATGAAGGCAGCGCCGCCTTCCTGGAAGAGCTTTGCCGCCCTGACGCTCTCGTCAAGCTCGCGGCCGCCGGCAATATACTCCTCGCCGCTGTATCGGATGCCGACGGGGAAGTCCTTCCCGCACTTTTGATGGATCCGGCTGATGATCTCCAGAGGGAACCGCATCCGGTCGACAAAGGTGCCGCCAAAGCGGTCGTTGCGCTTATTGACATAGGCGCTCATGAATTGGGCGATGAGGTAGCCGTGGGCGCCGTGCAGCTCGACGGCGTCGAAACCGGCCTGCTGGCAGCGCCAACCCGCTTCGCCGTATTTCTCGATCAGCTCGTATATCTCTTCGATCGACATCTCGCGGATCGATTTGCCCTTTGCCATGTCGTCGGCATAGACCACTTCGTGACCCGCGGAACCGGGAAGATTGGCCACCAGGTCCGAAGCGGAGAAGAGGCCCTTCCTCGGCCATGCGGACTGGCGCCCCGGATGCTGAATCTGGACGGCGCATTTGGCGCCGTGCCGGTGCATGGCTTCTGCAAGGTTCGCCAGGCCGGGGATCATAGGGTCTTCGTCGGCGGCCAGACAGGTGACCGTCGGACGACCTGTCGCGCGGTCGGGCGTGGTGGCGCCTACGATAATGAAGCCGCACCCGCCTTTCGCCACTTCTTCATGGAACGTGATCGTTCGCTGGCTGACCGATCCGTCCGCGTTCGCGGTGCTCGTATCGGTCGGGGCCATGGCTATCCTGTTCGCAACTACGAAATTGCCGATCTTGATCGGAGCAAACAGATGCGGAAATTCCTTCGAGCTCATAGAGTGCCTCCCAATTCTTATGTATGGTGGCTTATCCACCTTACCGGCAGTCTACATCCTCTGATTTTTAGTGTCAATAAAAAAGTCGCAGACCTGAGTGAAAAGAAATTGCGTTGGAACACAAAAAAAATAACCAAGAAATGTTTGACGTTCCTCCGGAATAGTAGTAGCCTTAAATCACCGGTGGCTTAGCCGCCATTACTCTTAGGGTGTTTTTCGGTGATGTAATGCTCGTACGAGAGCCCGTCTATCAGCAACTCAACAACGCATTGAGAGAAATCCTCATTTCCGGCGACTACATGGTCGGCGATAAGTTCCTCACGGAACGGGACATCTGCCTGCGCTTTGCCGTGAGCAGGACGACGGCGAACAAGGCGATCTCGAACATGGTCTCCGAGGGGGTGCTCGAGTTCAAGAAAGGGATCGGCACCTTCGTGAGGACTCTTCCGCTCAACTACGATTTGCGCTCCCTCGTGAGCTTCACCCGGAAAGCGCGGGAAGCCGGACGGATTCCCGGAACGACGCTCCTTTCCTTCGAGGAGAAACTTGCCGGCGCCGTCGAGGTGGAAGTGAAAGATCGCCTCAAGGTCGGTCCGCTGGATCGGATATTCTTTTGCGAGCGTCTCCGGCTTGCCGACGACATTCCCATGATCGTGGAACGGCGCTACCTTGTGGCCGAACAATGCGAAGGGATCGGGGAGGAAGACCTTCGGGGCTCGATTTACTCCTTTCTCACGGAAAAGAAACGCCTCAGGATCGTCGGCGCCGAGGAACTGGTCAGAGCCGTCAGCATCGGCGCCAGAGACGCCGACCTGCTCCACTGCAAACGGGGCCAAGCCGGCTTTCTGATGCTGAGCACCGGCTACGCGGAGCCGTCCATACCCGTATGGTTCGCCGCAATTCTCTATCGGGGCGACTGCTACCAACTCAGGAACAAACTCGACGCGCAGGCCCACAGCTACACCGAACCGATCATCTCGGCGCCCCCCAAAAGCTGAATACCCTCACTTTTCCCCCTCATCGCAGGCGGTCCTACGCAATCTCATTCATTTTCAAGGGATGAATTGGCTCATATAGGCGCGGCTTTGGACGAGGGCTTTCACGACGTCGTCCGGTCCCGCTTCGTAATTCCGATCCTCAACCTCGACGCAAGCTGGGCCGCGGTAGCCCACCTCATAGAGGGTGGACATGAATCGAGCCCAATCGACGTCTCCCATGCCGGGAAGCCGCGGGCTGTGGTACTCCAGGGGGGTTGCGAGAATCCCGATCGCCGTCCAGCCTGTCCTTGTCCATCTTCACGTCTTTCAGATGGACGTGGAACAGCCGATCCTTAAATTCCCTGAGCGGCTTGAGGTAATCCATCTGTTGCCAGACAAAGTGGGAGGGGTCGAAATTCAACCCGAAATGCTTCGAAGGAATAGCGGCGAACATGCGGCGAAAGACGGCGGGAGAATAGGCAAGGTTCTTTCCCGCCGGCCATTCGTCGCCCGAAAAGTACATCGGGCAGTTCTCGATGGCCACCTTGACGTCCCTGCTTTCAGCATGCCGGATGATGGGAGGCCATACCTCCTCAAAAAGGTGGAAGTTTTCTTCCAGGTTCTTCGAAGGGATCCTGCCGACGAAGCTGTTGACCACCGGGACGCCGAGCGCCGCGGCCGCATCGATGACCTTTTTGATGTGGTTCGCATAAAATGACCGCTTTTCGACATCTTCATCGAGGGTGTTGGGATAGTAGCCGAGGCCCGAGATGGAGACCCCCTTCGAAGCAGTCAGCCTTTTGATTTCGTCGATTTTTGCGGGAGTAAGGTTGTCGACGTCCACGTGAGTGACGCCGGCATAGCGCCGGTCTGCCTTTCCCACGGGCCAGCAGGCGAGCTCGACGCAACCGTAGCGGTTCTCTGCCGCGATGTCGATGACCTCCTCAAGCGTCTTATCTCCAAGAATGGCGCTCACAAAGCCTATTGCTATCATCGTTAGCCTCCTTGACAAGTCTGGATGGGCGACACTCTTCTCGCCGAACGGCCTTCGGAGGGGTGTCGCCCCAGCCATTATTTGTCCGCTCCCCTAACTATTTCCTACCGCTACCCACTGTTGCTTCGCCTGACTCTCCAGTATCGAGTCGCACAGGAGGATTTCCCTGAGGCCGTCGGCAAAGGTCGGATAGGACGGTTTCGGGCCGGGCGCGCCCGATCGTATGTCGGCATAGCATTCGCCGAACAGCTGGAGCAGCGTGTCGTTGAACCCCTCCTGGTGGCCGCCCGGCAGCGTAATCAAGCCTCGGGCTTCGGGGTAGAACAGCGAAGGGTCCTTCATGAGTATTTCGTTGTTGCCGTCCCGCCGCCCGATCCACAACCGGTTCGGTGTTTCGGAATCCCATGCTGCAGACTTCCGGGACCCATCAAGCTCAAAGTAGATGCGGTTCTTGCGGCCGGCGGAAACCTGGCTGACCGTAAGAGCGCCTTTCTCGCCGTTCTCAAACCTAAATAACATCGAGGCGTAGTCTTCGGTGTCGATCTCCACGTCGGCGTAATCTTCCGGCTTCAGGATTTTGCCCGCGTACGTCTCGACCGATCGAAGCGGCTTTTTGCGCGTCTTGTAGAAGGTGGCGAAATCGGCCATGACTTCGGCGATCTTTATGCCGCTCACGTACTCGACCAGGTCCATCCAGTGGGAGCCGATGTCGGCCACGGCCCGAGATTTGCCGGACATCTTCGATTCCAGTCGCCAACTGTAATCAGTCTCGTAAAACAGCCAATCCTGCAAGTACGTTCCGTGGATCGAGAATATCCTGCCCATTTCGTTCTTCTCGACCATCGTCTTGAGCTGACGGATCAGCGGATAGTACCTGACATTGAAGTGGAGCGCGTTGACAAGGCCGGTCTTCTTCGCCGTTTCCGCAAGGTCCCGCGCCTCGACCTCGGAAATTGCCAAAGGTTTTTCGCAGACCACATGCTTGCCTGCAAGGAGCGCCTTTTTGGCCATGGGCGCATGCAAGTTGTTCGGAGAGCAGACGTGGACCACGTCGATGTCGCTTTGCGCGATCAGCGCTTCATAATCCGCATAGCATCGACTAATGCCCAACCCCTCACCCTTCCGGCAGGCCGTCTCCTCGTCCGCTTCCGCAAGCGCCACTACGTTAACGTAAGGCATGCGCCTGAGCGCCTGAATATGGACAGGCCCGATAAAACCCGTTCCAATGACGCCTACATTAAGCTCCTTCATCACTTCCTCCTGAAAAATGACTGGCGCCGGCCGCCAGGGCAAGCCGGCAAAAACTATACGGCGGCATAGCCACTATACAGGATAGTATGCTACGTTTCCGAAGGTGTCAACGGAAAAAGTTGTCGCCTTTCGCCTGCTTCTCCGGTCATTTCCACGTTTCCCGCAAGTCCCGTCAAGGGCGAATGCAGCTCTTCAGAGCGCTGCCGCTTTACCCAAAAGCCAAAGCCGTGTTCTGTTCCCTTTGCCCAAATGTTGTTCCTATCGCGCCGGCCACTCCTCCGGATGGCGATATTTTGCTCCGCAAATGCGGGCGGGACGGGCCATGAGGGTAGGGACCTGGTGGACCAAGGCCGAGGTCTTTGTGCCGGGTGTCTTTATGCGCCGTCTCTTAGGGGAGCGTGACGTTGAACTTTATTTCGGCTTCTGATTTTCTTCCGTAGATCAGCTTGACGTCGTCGTAGCGATCGCCCCGTTTCTGGGCGGCCCATGTTGCTTTCAGCAGGGCTTCTCCCGAAACCCTTTGAAAAGCGCTGTCGATTATCCGTACGCCGTGCACGCCGGAGAGGAAGGGAGCGCAGAGCTTTGCTCCGGTTCCGAAGCAGAGGCAGGGGGTTTGAATCGACGCCGCGACCTTGTCGGGTTTCAGGGCGCGCGGGCCGTCGATGCGGATCGGTTCACCGTTTTTTACTTCGTAGAGTGCAAAAAACACCTCTCCTTTTTTTGCGTCGATGACGGGGCAGAGACGATAGCCTTCCATGAAAGCGAGGGGAAGGGCGAGCACGTCGTGGGTCGGGATGCCGAAAAGGGGGATGGCGAGGGCCGCCACGAGACCCTTGCAGAAGGCCAGGGCCACACGCACGCCGGTGAAGGAGCCCGGACCGAGGGTGACGGCCAGCGCCGACAGATCGCAGGCGGTTGCTCCGTGATCGGCGAGAAGCCGGGCCACCCGCAGAGGCAGCACCTCCGATGAGTGGCGCTCTGCCGACGAATGGCGCTCCTCGATGAGCCGCTCTTCCGTCCCCAGGACCAGGTTGAGAAAGTCGGTCGAATTGTCGAGGCCGAGGATTAGCCTATCGGACATGAAAAAGCCTCATGACATCATTGAAGGTGGCAAGCACCATGATGCACACGAGGATGCCGACGCCCACTCTTTGGGCAATCTCCATGGCCTTGACCGGGATCTTCCTCCGCACGATAAGCTCGGCGATGGAGAAGAAGATATGGCCGCCGTCAAGGATGGGGATGGGCAGCAGGTTCACGATTCCCAGGTTGATGCTGATCAGGGCAAGGAAGAAGAGAAAACTGCTCTTTCCCGCTTTCGCCCGTTCTCCCGCCTGCTGAAAGATCAATATGGGGCCGCCCACGTTCCGGGCGGAGATGCTGCCCCTCACCAGTTTCACGATGCCCACGACCGTCAGTTCCGTCAGGTTGCAGGTATCGTCCACGGCCTTCGTTGCCGCGCCGAAAAGCGGCTCTCTCTTGATTTCGTTTGCGGGCGCTACGCCGATAATCCTCATTTTGCCCACTTTTTCGCCAAAGACATTCTTCTCGTCCTCAAGCTTTGGCGCGATCCACAGGATCATGGGCCGGCCTTTCCTGGTGATCTCGAATTCGAGGGGACGAAGGTCGGAACCGGTAACGATCTTCTGCAAGTCGGTCCATTTGTGGACTTCGCGGCCGTTTATCCGCGTCACCACGTCGCCCTGTTTGAGGCCGGCTGCGTATGCCGGCTCGCCCTGCATGACCTGCCCTATTTCGGTCGTTCCCGAGGGCGACGGGTATCCGGTGAGGAAAATAACGAAAAGAACGAGCGAGGCGAAAAGGATGTTGAAGAAAGGGCCGGCAAAAGCGATCGAAAGCCTCACGGCCGGAGATTGGTTGGGGAAAGATCGTGCAGCGTCTTCCTCGGACACCACGTCCTCGGCGGATTCGCCGAGCATTTTTACGTACCCGCCGAGCGGGATCGCAGAAACGGCATATTCCGTCTCGCCCCTTTTGAAGCTCAGCAGCTTCTTGCCGAACCCCAGGGAAAATGCGAGAACTTTCACGCCCGTAAGGCGGGCGATAATGAAATGGCCGAACTCGTGCACGAATATGAGGATGGACAGCACTATGACGAAATAGATCAGATTAAGCAAGATAGAGAGATTAATCATTACTCCTCCTCAGGCGGCCGTCCACGTAGCTCGCGGCCCACCTGTGCGTCGCCCAGATTGATTCCAGGTCATTGATTTCTTTTGTGCAAGGATGCTTGTCGAGAACGTCTTCTACCAGGCGAGGGATATCGGCAAAGCCGATTTTCCCGTCGAGAAAGGCAGAAGCGGCAGCTTCATTCGCAACATTGAGCGCGATGAGCGCGCTGTCGCCCGCTTCGAGCGCCTCGTACGCCAGCCGCAACGACGGGAAACGGTCGACGTCGGGCGACTGGAAGGTGAGCTTGCCGTATTCGACGAGACTCACCCTGGGAAAAGGGGTGCTTCTCCTTTGCCCCTCGCTCAGGGCGAAGGCAATAGGAATGCGCATGTCGGGCGCTGCCATATAGGCAAGCAATCCGCCGTCGACGAGC
Organism: uncultured delta proteobacterium; assembly: GCA_963816715.1. Classification (GTDB taxonomy): domain Bacteria; phylum Desulfobacterota; class Syntrophorhabdia; order Syntrophorhabdales; family WCHB1-27; genus BOG-1155. The sequence continues at coordinate 58,180 of CAWFMJ010000024.1, read as the reverse complement.
TCGACCATGCCGTGCACCACGCTTTCCGGATGGACCACCACCTTGATCCGCTCCTGTTGTACGTCAAAGAGCCAACGCGCTTCGATAACTTCAAGGCCTTTGTTCATGAGGGTTGCCGAATCGATCGTGATTTTTCTGCCCATATTCCAGGTAGGATGGCACAGCGCCTGCTGTGCCGTCACGGAAAGGAGCGCCTCTGCGGAAAACTCCCTGAAGGGACCGCCCGAGGCGGTAATCACAATGTTTGCTATCTCGTCTTTCCTCAAACCTTGCATTAATTGATAAAGCGCTGAGTGCTCGCTGTCAATGGGGAAAAGCGCGCAACTTCCGTCGCGCGTCATGGCCGATATGAGCCTTCCCGCCATCACAAGGCTCTCCTTGTTCGCAAGGCCGAGAATCTTACCCTGCCTGAGCGCCTCAATCGTCGGCTCGAGTCCCGCGCTTCCCGGCAGGGCATTGACCACGATCTCTCCGTCTGTTCCCACAAGCTCTCTTATGCCCGTCGGGCCCACAAACTTGCGGCTCGTCCCGAAATCAACCTCGTGAGCGAGCTTCTCTTCGACCAGACAGGCAAAACGAGGCTTGAACCGCCGGATTTGCTCGTTGAAAAGAGATACGTTCTCCCGACAGGCGAGGCCGACTACCTCGAACTCATCTGGCCGGCTTTCCACAACCTGCAGCGTCGATTTGCCGATGGAGCCCGTTGAGCCAAGTATGATAATCCCTTTTTTCATCTCATTGCCCCGATAGCTGAAAAATAGCAATACACGAAGGGCGCTGTAAGAAGAAAGCTGTCGACCCTGTCGAGCAGGCCGCCATGGCCTGGAATGAGGCGGGAGGAGTCCTTTACTTCGCAAACCCTTTTTGCAATGGACTCCAACATGTCGCCAAGTTGTCCGAGCGCCCCGATGAGTGCGCCGAAGGCGATCGAAACGGGCAGCGTCACGCCCAATCTGCTCCTGAAAAGAAAGATCACCACGGCCGCTCCGATAAGCGCGCCCAAGAGCCCCTCAAACGTCTTCTTGGGACTGATGAGGGGCGCCAGCTTGTGCCGCCCGATGCTTTTCCCGAGCAGATAGGCCGCCGTATCGCTTGCCCATATGGTCAGGAGAAGGATGAGGGGCAAAAGGCCGTCGAGCTCCTTCAGACGATAAAGGAAGAAAAGGGGTACGGCGAGAAAGACTTCGGCCAGAACGAGCACGGCAATCGATTTTGCGATCTCTTTATTGAGCGAAGAGGCCTCGGCGCGCCGGGCGCGCATCTTGACGATGAGGCACAGGGCCGGCGAAAAGAGAACCCACAGGGGATAGAATGCCGGGCCCGAAACATAGAGCGGAACGAGGCTCACCGCGGTCAGCGCGGCAATGAACAAGGAGTTCGTCGCGCACGCCATAGACGAAAACTCGTAGGCGCCCAGCACAAGCACGATCGCCAAAAAGAGGAGAAGCAGCTTCGGCGGCAAGAAAATAAAGAGAAGCACCACCAGGGGGCCGAAGATAAGGGCGGAGAGAAACCTTTTCCTGAGATCCCCCAACTCAGACTTCCTTCAAGCTGCCGAATCTTCGCTTTCTCACGGTATAGTCCTTCAAGGCGCTCCCATACGCCTCTCTCCTGAAGTCGGGCCACAACGTGTCCGTTACATAAAGCTCCGTATAGGCTGTCTGCCACAGGAGAAAGTTGCTCAACCTCATCTCGCCGCTGGTCCTGATGAGAAGATCGGGGTCGGGCATGTTGGCGGTGTAGAGATAGCGGCCGAAGTTTTCTTCATTTATGTCCGTTATTTCTCCTCTTGCAATCGCCTCTGACGCCAGGCGGGCAGCACGGAGTATCTCTTGCCTGCCGCCGTAGGAGAGCGCCATGTTGAGAAGCAGGGCGGCATTTGCGGCCGTTTTCTCCATGACCCCGCCGAGCTGCTGCTGCAACTGATCCGGAAGATCGCCTATTGCGCCGATGGCGTTGAATCTGACGCCGTTTTTCATCATAAGCGGCAGCTCTTTTTCGAGGTAGATCGCCAAAAGAGTAAGAAGAGACTCCACTTCCTTCTTCGGTCTCGTCCAATTCTCCTTTGAAAATGCATAGAGGGTGAGGTAGGGGATCTGCAGTTCCGTCGTCATGGTGACGATCTCCCTCACCGATTCAATGCCGGCTATGTGCCCCTCGAGCCGGGGAAGTCCCTGGCGCCGCGCCCACCTCCCGTTGCCATCCATGATGATCGCCACGTGACGGGGCAACTTTTGTCTCTGCACGTCCATAATGTCATCAGATTTCGAGAATTTCTTTCTCCTTTTCTACGTAAGCGGCCTCGGCATGGGCGATGTATTTGTCGGTGGTTTTTTGAACCTCTTCCTGAAGCTTGAAAACGTCGTCCTTCGAAAGAGCCTTATCTTTTTCCATTTTCTTCAGCTTCTCGTTGGCATCCCTTCGTACATTGCGCATGGCCACTTTCGTGGTCTCGAGCATCTTTCCGCCGACCTTCGTCAGTTCTTTCCTACGTTCCTCGGTGAGCCGCGGGAACACGAGACGGATCATCTTGCCGTCGGACATGGGGTTCACGCCGAGATCAGATTTCTGGATCGCCTTTTCTATCTCTCCGATGGACGATGCATCCCAGGGCTGGATGGTGATGGTCCTGCTGTCGGGCGCTGAAATAGTCGCCACCTGATTCAGCGGAGTAGGCTGACCGTAATAGGCGACTTTGATATCTTCGAGGAGCGAAAGAGACGCTACCCCGGTTCTTAATTTGGATAAGTCTTTCTTGAGGCTGCCTATAGTTTTCTTTAGTCTCTCTTCAAACTCTTCCACCACAGCGTCAGCCATATTTTGCCCCCTGGCACAATTATTCGGCAAAGCCAATCGTAAATCTCGGATCGCGGATCAGAAAACTGCTGCCTTTGCTTTCGCGTTTCGCGATTGTTTAGCTCGCTCCGCCCGTTATTATCGTACCCACGGACTCGCCGCGAACGACGCGACCCATGTTCTCATTGTCCCTCAAGTTGAACACCACGATCGGCAAATTACTCTGCATGCAAAGCGATATGGCCGCGGCGTCCATCACCGCGAGGCGGCGGCGCAACACTTCCATATAGGTGATTTCGGGGAAAAAGACGGCGTCTTTGTGTTGTTCCGGGTCTTTGTCGTAGACCCCGTTCACCCTCGTGGCCTTCAGCAACACCTCGGCGCCCACCTCAGCGGCCCGCAAAGCGGCTGCCGTATCGGTGGTAAAGAAGGGATTGCCCGTCCCTCCGGCAAATACGACGACCCGGCCCTTCTCCAGGTGACTGATCGCTCTTCCTCTCACGTAGGGCTCCGCAATCGTTCCTGCCTGCACCGCCGTCTGGACCCGAGTTGCCACGCCCAACTTTTCAAGGTTGTCTTTCAGGGCGAGAGCGTTCATCAATGTAGCGAGCATGCCCATGTAGTCGCCCGTAACCCGGTCGATGCCCTGCTTTTCGGCACGCATGCCCCTGAAGATATTGCCGCCGCCTATAACAAGGGCAATGGCGACGCCCTTCTCTCTCACACCCTTCACCTGCCCGGCGACATCCCTCATGGTCCCGGGATCGATCCCGTAGCCTTCTTTCCCCAGCAGGGCCTCGCCGCTGAGCTTGAGAAGAATCCTCTTATAGGCCATGTTATGCTTCGACCGTCTCCCCGAGCTGATACCTGACGAATCTCCTCACCATGATGTGCTCTCCCATTTTCGCGATGAGATCGTCGAGCAGGCTTCTGATCGAGACGTCTGGATTCTTTATGAAGGGCTGCTCCATGAGGCAGACTTCCTGGTAGAACTTCTCCAGCTTGCCCTCCGCTATCTTGTCGAGGATCTTGTCGGGTTTGCCCGATTCTTTTGCCTGCACCCGGTAGATGTTCTTTTCCTTCTCTTTCACTTCCTCGGGCACATCCTCTCTCTGGACGTAGGTCGGGTTGGCCGCGGTAACCTGCATTGCCACGTCTTTTGCAAACGCCTGAAACTGATCGGTTTTGGCCACAAAATCGGTCTCGCAGTTTACCTCGACCATGGTCGCGATCTTTCCACCCATGTGGATATAAACCGACACGGAGCCCTCCGTGGCCGCCCTGCCAGCCCGTTTTTGCGCTTTTGCAAGGCCCTTTTCGCGCAAGTGATCGATCGCTTTTTCCATATCTCCATTCGAAAACTTGAGCGCTTCTTTGCAATCCATCAGGCCTACGCCTGTTTTTTCTCTCAATGTCTTGACGAGTTCAGCAGTGATCTCCATCAGAAGCTTCCTCCTTCCCCTTCCTCGAAAACGGCCTCATATTTATCGCCAAGCACGCTTTCATCGATAAACGGTTTCGGTTCTTCTTTTTCTTCTTCCTTGCCCTGGAATTCTTCCACATAAAGCGCCTTGCCTTCGAGCACCGCGTCGGCGATTTTCGAAGTAATCAGTTTGATTGCCCTTATCGCGTCGTCGTTTCCGGGAATCACGTAGTCGATATCGTCCGGATCGCAGTTCGTGTCGACGATGCCCACGGTCGGAATGCCGAGCTTCCTCGCTTCGTTGACCGCGATGTACTCCTTCTTCGGGTCAACGATGTAGATGGCGCCCGGCAGCCTGTCCATATCCTTTATGCCGCCCAGGTGTTTCTCGAGCTTCGCTATCTCCCGATCGATGCTCAACGCTTCTTTTTTCGGCAGCACCTTGAAGATGTCGCTGCCCTTCAGCTCCTCATATTTCCGGAGCCGGTCGATGCTTTTCTCGATCGTCTGGTAGTTGGTGAGGGTTCCGCCAAGCCACCGAACGTTCACATGGAACGCGCCGGACCGTTTCGATTCCTCGACGATTGCCTCCTGGGCCTGCTTCTTCGTGCCCACGAAAAGGACGTATTCGTTCCGCGCTGCCGTATCTTTCACGAAATTGTAGGCTTCCTTGAACATCTTCAACGTTTTCTGCAAGTCGATGATGTAGATGCCATTCCTCGCCCCAAATATGTACGGCTTCATCTTGGGGTTCCAGCGTTTTGTCTGGTGTCCGAAATGGACGCCGGCTTCGAGCAGTTGTTTGATGGTTAAATTCGACATCGGGCCTCCTGGTTTTTTTGCTTCCGCCTTTCGCGCTTCGGCCGCAAGACACAAAAACGTGCACCCTTGCACCGATTGAAAGACGTGCAGAATAGAGAACATGGGTAGTATACAGCAGAAGGCGCGATTTCTCAACAGGTTGGCGGCGACCGCAGGTAATTTCGCGCCTTTCGCCTGTCTCTTCGGCGGCGCGAGTCCGATCAAGATTTGAGGGGGGACGCCCCTCCGAAAGAAAAGACGGGCGAGAGGAGTGTCCCCCCAACCCTTATTGAAGCTCCGGCCCGGACGGCGCCCCGGCTTCTGTCTTATCCATCGAAATTTCCTCCGGCCGCCTTCGTTGGCTGATCCGTACTCCTCAGTCTGCAAAAGGGGAATGGATGGACGGCCTGAAGGCGGCAATTAGCTTGACTAAACATTAGGAATCATCTTATCATTAGCCAAGATGGCCGCGGTTTTCCTCAAAAACACGCTCCTCTCCCGCTCCTTTGTCCAACGTCTCGCTCGTCTTCCCCGGAAAGAGGAGTCCCGCGCCGCTCTGGTCGACATCATGGCAGGCTTCGAAAAGATCAAGAGCTTTGCCAGCGAGATACACACCGAGACCCACCTGGTCAAGCCGATCCTGAAAGCGCTCGGTTATGCCTTCGATTCGAAGCCCCAGTTCTTCGAGGAGAGAATCAAGGGGCCCGATTTCGCCCTCTTCAAATCGGAGGAGCAGCGACTGAAAAGCTCCCGCCTGTGGGGCACGAAGGCCTACTACGAGCACGTCCTCGCGGTGCTCCTCGTCAAACGCTACGGGCGAAATCTGGAAGAAGGCATCAGCGGCTTCTATCTGGAGTTCGAAAACCGCATACCGCTCTACCAATCGATGTATCTGGCAAAGAAGGCGGAAACGCCGTGGAGCATACTCACCAACGGCAAGAACTGGCAGCTTCTGAAGAAACCTTTTGCTTTCGAAAAGCCCTTGCTCGAGATTGATCTCGAGCAGGCGGTCCTGCACAATGACGAGGAAACGCTCCATCTCTTCTACCGGATCTTTTCTTCCGGCGCTCTCGACGCAACGCTTGATGCCTTCTTTGAGGAGGAGCGCGACGACCTGATTGGTTTTCTCAAGGAGGAGCGGCGGTCGATCGCGGCCGCCGTCGAAGGAGGCCGCAAAAGCGATGCCTACGCAATTGCGGTGCCCCTCTATGGGCAGCTTTTCCCCGGAAGCAATCTCGTGAGAACGGCCGATGGGCGGACGACGTCCGGAAGCAGCGTGGTTTTCAGGCCCTTCGTAAAGTCTGCGCCCGTTCGGGAGTTCGACCAGTGCGACATATTTACCTATCTCTGGACGAAAGGGGCAGAGCTCGAGGCGGATCCGGAGGAGCATATCCTTGCCGCCGTCAATCAGGACAGAACCAAAGAGAGATTGCTGTCCCTGAAAATACTCGACATGACGCCGGGCTTCGGGAACGTCGCAACCCGTCTCACCGAAGCGGTCGCCTATCTCTCATTCCTCTTCCCCTACAGGGAAAAGCGCGCCTTCATCGCCGAATGGGAAAATGAAGGCCTGCTCCATAAATTCATACTCAGCCACGTGCTTTATGGCGTGGAGCGGCGGCCCTTCCCCCTCGATGTTCTTCAAAACTGCCTGCTCTCCCGTTTCAATGCTCAGGGAGCGAACTACCGATTGGGGAACCCTCTCCTCGGCATGTCTTTACGGGAATTGTTCGGCCTCCCCGAGGACAGGGGGCGCTCCGGGCTCTTTTCCAGGGACCCCGGCAATCTCGTGGCAAAGCTGAAAGAGATGCATCGCATGCAATCCACCCTATCGGATCGAATCAAAGAAGATGCGGTCGTCAAGGGCGAGATCGAGAGGAGTTTTCACCTGCTGAGACAGCGCCTCGGCGAGATCATGGACCTGATGACCGCCTCCTATTTCGAGAAATCCCTGGAAGTCAAAAACATCGACGAACTGGCGCATCACATCGACGGGGACGAGGAGATATGGGGGGAGGCGAGGTCGTCCGGGTGGTACGGCGTCGCCAGGGAAATGGCCCAAAAAATGCGATTTTTCCACATGGAAATCGAATTTCCCTTTCTCTTGAACGGCGGCTTTGATCTCATCTTCATCCAGCCGGCCCTCAATTACCTGTGGGATGAGGAGCTGCCCGCGGCAGAAATGGCGAAGGCCTACATCAAAAGGGCCATGGCCTATCTGAATCAGACCGGAATAATTGTGCTTTGGGGACCCGATCTGGACAAGCTCGTCCCCGAGTTGAAAAAGTCGAGACGATATGAGGTGGAGCCACGGGGGAACTGCGTCCTTGTCCGCCGCCAGCCCTCTTGATCTTTCTGTCGTTTTCTCTGCCTTGACAAAAATGGGGACTCCCTGCATCGACCGTTTATCCGGCTTTGCCGACCTAAGTCAGAGAAACAGAACAAACTCGATAAAGTGCAGAAACGATTGGCCGATGCGGGAAGTCCTCCGAGCCGCCTTCGCTGTGCCGATGCAGCGGGCCTATGCCCCGATCCACTCCCGGCAGAGGTTGACCGCCGCCATGGCGTCCTTTCCGTAAGCGTCCGCCTTGACGTACTTCTTGATTTCGTCGTCCATCTGGCCGCCGCCGATCATGATTTTCAGCCCGTCCCGCAAACCCGCTCCTTCAAGGGCTTGGACGGTCTCCTTCATGGAGTCGAAAGCGAGGGTAAGGAAGCCGCTCAAGCCGATGACCGAGGGACCAAACTCCTTGACCTTCTGCACAAACGTGGGAACGGGCACGTCGATGCCGATGTCGAGAACGTCATAGCCGTTCACGTCCAGCATGAAGGTCACGATGTCCTTGCCGATGTCGTGGATGTCGCCGGCGACCGTGCCAATGAGGACCTTGCCCTTCTTCCGAACTGCCTGGCTTCCGGTAAGGAGGGGCCTGACGATATCGGAGATGCCCTTGAGGATTTCTCCGGCCATCATCAGATCGGGAATGAAATACTCGCCTTTCTCGAAGCGTTTGCCCACGTTTTCCATAGCCGAACGGGCATCGTCGAGGACGCCCATGGGGTCGGCGCCCTTGCCGATCAATTCCTTGACGAGGGCGATGGTCTCGTCTTCCATCAGGTCGGACATAAGAGTGACTAACTTGTCGTTCATTATTGCTTCTCCTTCTTGCCGTGCTATTTCCGAGAAATCTTTTCTGATTTCTGCTTCGTTTACCGAGGGAACAGACCGCTCTTACGTAGAAGAACCGTATTCTTTCGCGGCGTCAACCCACGCCTTGACCAGCTCGGGTTTGCAGCCTTCCATTTCCCCTACGGTGGTGCTCATGATGAAGCCGCCCCCTTTGCCCACTTTCTCGCAGAGTTCCTTCGTGAACGAGCGTACCTCTTCGGCTGAGCCGGCCTGCAGCAAGGAGTTGCGCATCCCCCCGATAATGCACAGGGTGTCGCCGACTATTTCCTTGACCTTGAAAATATTGCTCGACTGGAACCACCCTCCTGTCTTTGCCCGGGGCAGCTCGGCGAGGTACGTCAGGCGCTGATCCCAGGTCCCTTCGTAAAAGAGGAAGGGCGTGATGCCCGCCTCCACCAGTCCGACCACGAGGGCCTTGAGCTGGGGCCAGTAGAATTTCTCGAACTGCGGAAGCGACATGAAGCCGTCCGAGCCTCGGTGAAGAGGAATGAAGGAAGCATTGATGCCGGTGGCCCTGCTCCAGCCGATGGCAAATTCGAGCTCGAAGCGAAGGGCCTTCTCCTGTGCGGCAAGGAGCTTCTCGGGTCTGCGATAGAGATCGAGCATGATGCCCCGCATGCCCCGGAGCGTGTCCGACATCAGATCGAAGGGCGCTTCGATCAGGCTGCCCCCAAAGGGCGCAGGGGCAAAGCCGAGGGCCGCCAGGCGCTGCATCGCTCCCATGAGGCGGGCATCAGCGGCCGCCTGGGCATCGATTGCGTTTGCAAGGGCGCGAAGGGCGGCCGCCACGGGCGGCGCCTTGAAGAAGCTGAGATTGGCGAGGCTGTACGCGCCGAAGGCTGCCATGCCGAGAGGCGGCAGCAGAGCCAGACCCTCGAGCTCCTTGAAAACGCGGGGCCAATACTTTCTGATGCTCCAATCCGCAGGGTCTTCGATAAAGGCATCGTAGTCCTCGCCCTTCATGTATTCACCCTCGATGAACTGAAAGGAGCCGTCAGGGCCCATGCCGTCGTGACCCGGAAACCTCGTCATGCGGTCGCCCAACGCGAAGCTCGCGCCGGGATTGTTGAACAGGCCGAAAATGGTGTCGGGCTGGAAATACAAGGCCGCTTTTTCCAGCATCTCCAGCTCCTTTTCCGCGTTGTCCTGCTGTTCCTGATGGGTAACGCCGTACATGTCCGCGAGCATGTAGCTCATGCCGAGTTGAATGGGGATGCGGTCGGGTTGTTTCAATTGGACAGCATCCTGGAGGCGTTTCGTCCGTTCCGCAAAAAGCTGCTCCGGCGTCTTGCCGACATCCGGATCCGTGTAAGGTTGGGCAGTCATTGAATTCTCCTCCTTCATTAAGGCAGCCGGGTCAGGAGCCTGCGGGGGGCCATGATGCCCGCCGTCTCCTTCCGGCGTCCGGCTGTTCATTCTTCCTTGTGCGGCATACCTCCCCTCGGGGCCACAGAACGAACGGGCAGGGAGAATTCGCCCGAAGCTATTGACCCGTGCCTGCGGCGGAGAAAAGCGACGCTCCGGTAAACGCCGGGGGCAGACGCTCCCCGATCTTATTCCAGGAAAGGTGTACCGGAGAAGAAAAGCGGCGTCGAGTTGGCATCACGACATTTATATAGCGATAGCTGCAATGTTGTCAAGAAAAATGCGACTTAAAAACCTATTTATATATATATTTGCAACAACTCATTGGTATGTAAGGGATAGGAGAAGATACATCGACGGCGGCCCGTCTATCCGCCGCTCTCATATTCTTGGCAGGATGGTCTTTCTTTCAATGATTCGACGGCAGATCTTCACGCCCTCCATGGCGTCGTCAGTCCAGTAGTCTGCGTCGACAAACCTGCGCACCTCTTCGCTCAACGTGCCGCCGCCAATGACGATGGGAATGTGAGGCATTCCCTTTTCCGCGAGCGCCCCGAGCAAAGCCACGGTCTCCCGCATCCCTTCGTAGGCGCGGGTGATCAGCCCGGAGAGTCCTATGACGTCGGGAGGATCGGCGACGACCCGCTCGACAAACCGTTCCGGGGGCACGTCGACTCCAAGGTCTTCGACGGCAAAACCATGACAGGTGAGCGCCACCACAGCGATGCCCTTTCCTATGTCGTGTATGTCTCCTTGCACGGTGCCGAGGAGAATCCGTCCGCCGGAGGTCTTTTGGGTCAGTTTTCTTTCGAGAAACGGCTTGGTCAGCTCCATGGCCTGACGAAATATCTCGCCTGCCATGATAAGGGCTGCCAGATAATATTCGCGCCTTTCGTACCGTTGACCGACCAGGGTCATGGCGTGCTCGCAGTCCTTGATCACCGTCAGGGGGTCTTCCCCTTCCGCAAGGAGGCGACGGACGAGCTCCAGAACGAAGATCTCGTCAAGGTCGGCAAGGCGGTTGATCAGTTCTTCGCGAATTTCTTCCAAAGGGCCTCCTAGAGGTCGGCGTTGGCGCCGATGTGCGCGGCGAGGGTAAAGCGGTCCGGGCGACAAATGAACCAACCCCAGCTCACCGGGCGCCGACGAAAATCAAACAATACGTGCTCGAGGCGAAACGCCGCGGAACCGCGGGGGACCTTGAGAAGCTCTCCCTCATCAGCGGTAACATTGACCGCATCGATGACCAGATCTCCACGACTCACGCCTTCTCCGTCGTTGCCCTGGAAAAGCCCCTCAAAGGAGGTGATTTGCAGTTGCGTCTCAACCAGGGGACGCCGGGGATCGTACACGATATATTCCCGATGATACATGGTAGGCGTGTTTTCGTTCAGCACGATCCTCCGGATGTAAACGACGCGTTCACCCGGCGCTATGGCCAGGTGCGCGGCAATAACGTCGTCTGCCGAAAGAATGGACGCCTCAAGAAGACGGACCATCGCCTCCTCAGCCTGGCTCCAACGCTCTTCCAGTTCACGAAGGCTAAAGACAGCCTGCCCGATGCGGGGAGATCGTACGAAGGTGCCTCTGCCCTGGGTTGCGGCAACGGCGCCGCGTTCCACCAGAATCTTTATGGCCCGGCGCACCGTCATCGGACTGACGTCGAATTCTTTGCAGAATTGGCTCTCTGTAGGCAATTGGTCCCCCGGATGGAGGAGGCCGCCGGCGATTTTCTGGCTCACAAGGCGGACGATCTGCATGTAAACCGGCTCAAAGGAGGTGCGGTCCACGCCTCCCCCTTTCTTCTGTCCCGTCATAACCTGTTCCTCTCCCCTCATGCACGGCTGCGGGCTATATAATAACACAAAAACCCCGTCGAGATTTCCCTATATGACTATGCCAATCCCTCAGCCCTGCGTTGGCAGGCCAAAAAGACGCGGGATGACGAGGGATGAAGCGAGGCGTCGACGATGACTATATTGAGGTCAGGGCAACAACGCCTTGCGGAGGAAAACCATGATCAGGATTTGCGTAGGCATCTTGCTCGTTCTTATCTGTTTCTTCGGGTCCGTCGCGCATGCCGCCGATCCCGCCGCACTCGCTCAGCTTCAGTCCTCGGAAAGAAAATGCGTCGGGTGCGATCTTTCGGGCGCGGACCTGACGGAGGTCGACTTGTCGGAATCGGACCTGCACGGCGTGGATCTTGCCGGCGCCAATCTCACGGACGCCAACCTTGCTGATACGGATCTCACGCGCGCCAACTTCTCTCATGCGGATCTCACCGGCGCCCAGTTCAATTACGCGCAATTGGTTGAGGCCGATTTTACCGGCGCCAATCTCACCGATGCGGTCCTGACGGGCGCCACCGTGACAGGCGCAATTCTTTCGGATGCCAATCTCTCCGGCGCCCTGTGGACGAACGGCGTTCAGTGCAGGGAAGGCTCCCTGGGCGCCTGTCTCCTGCCGTAACCCGGAGGCAGGCATGGCCTCCTCCCGACCGCCGAACGAGCAGGCTCTCCCGGCGGGCCCGAGTCGCTATTCGCGCGACGCCTTCCGTCCTTCTATCGAACCTATGTACAACAGCCGAAAAAGGCAAGCGGGAGGTTTCTCTCAGACGTCTACCAGCAGCGTCTTGTCCGTCTTGTACCCTTTGATGGTCATTCCTTTCGCTTTCTCGAAGAACATCCGGACCAGGTTGGGGTCGGCTGCTTCATCCTCAGGCCCGTTCCGCCCCGGCTCGTAGCAGACGAACTTCTTCCCGAACAGGAGACGCTCGAAGATCACTTGCTTCCGCTCGTCGGCCGCGACGGCTTGAATAACGGGGAGTTCGCTCGCCCTGCTTATGCCGTCGTGCCGGTCGAGGAGTTGCTTTGTGTAGTTGATGAACCTCACGAGCTTCATGAAGGCGAAGGTGACGCTCCGCGGAAAGAGCGGGTTGACGGGAAGCATGGCGCTCGACCGCATCCGCGCCAACGGCGCCGCGGCGCTGTCGAAGGATGCGGCTATCGGACTGCCCGGCGAAAGATAAAAGATGCTGGGTCCCAATAGCAGTCTCTGACCCATGAGAAAGCAGAGGGTATCCAGCAGGTCCGCGGGGCGTTGCCCCGGCAGGCCCACGATAAAATGGACTTCTGTCAGGAAGGGCGAGCGGTCGAGATAGGGCAGGAGCTTCATGAAACTTTTCTGGGATGCTCTCCCCTGGGCCGACAGGATCGACTCGGACAGATCCACGACGGAAAAGTTGAGGCGTCGAAAGCCGGCCGAATACATGAGATCCAGCGTTGCCGCATCCATGTGCGTCGGGTATATGCCGTTCATGGCGGACAGCGTGAATGCTTTGGGGGCAAGCAGGTTAAGCGTCGCCTGGAAAGATTGCTTGTCCAGATTGAGCATATCGTCCTCAAAGTCGATTGCTTCTATGCCCCCTCCGGCGCACGCTTCTATCTCTTCGGCGATGCCGTCCAGTCGCCGCTTCCTGTAGGGGATGGGCGGTTTCCCGCAAAAAGCGCAGGAAAAGGGGCAACCCCTGGAAGTGAGAAAGAAAGCATACTTTTTCCTGTTGATCACGTAACGGCTCGCGTCCGCATACTGTCGGGCGGGCAGGAGGTCGATGTCCGTCTCGACGTTCGGATCGGAGATGTGGAACTGCCCGCCTTCCCTAAAACAGAGACCCGGAATGTCGCTGCCCGGCCGCAGACCACGGCACAAGGCGGAAACCAGCTCAAAAAAGGGCGTTTCTCCTTCTCCCCGCACGCAGTAATCGACATCGGGATGCGCAAGAAGGCGTTCAGGGAAGAGCGTAGCGTGGACGCCGCCCATCACGGTCACGATTTCCCGGTTCGCCTCTTTGGCCGCCGTTGCCGCTTCCAACGCCTCTTTTTCGTAGGCGCTGCACATTGAGGAGATCGCCGCCACGTCGGGCCGTTCCTTTTCCACGATCTGTCTCATTTCAACGGAAGTGAGCCCAAAACGACGGTAGCGGCTGAAAAACGAAAAAGGAGTGAAGCTTTCCCTGTAGAACGGCTCAAGCTCATGAAATTCGTGCTTCGGAAGCTGCCGCGGCTTGTAGCCGGTCCTCGCATCGAGGAGGACGACGTCGGCAATCGCGCTCACGCGCGTCGCGAGATAGAGCAGACCGAGCGGGTACGTCCTGATGGAGGTGTCGTAAAAGTCCTCTATGGGCGGCTGAACAAGCAATACTCGCATGGGTTCCTTAGCGTAGCATTTTTTTAAAGGCGCGGAAATCATCGTGCTTGCCGCATGGTGCTGGTGTATAATGGAGGTACCGTTGCGCGTCAGGCATCCGGTAGGAACGGCGGATGCGCCCATGTTTTAAAAGCGTCGTGTCCGGTTTCTAAACGCCGATGGGGAAGGCCCGGTTCTGTCGCGCTTATACGTCGCGTCTCGTAAGAAAGGGGGGATGTGCGAACGCAAATCGGCAGAGCATCTTCGCAGTGACGGCAATCATGGGACAATAGAAGGGAAGGCGACAAAACAAAGGGGGGGACTATGACGCAAAAGAAACGTCTGTTGTGGCTCGGCTTCATCTTCTTGCTGCTCGCGGTTTGTCTGGCGCCTTTGAGCAGGGCGACGGCTGCGGAAGGGCCAAAGGAAATCCTTGTGGGCGCGCTCGTTTCTCTGACCGGCATGAACGCAATGACCGCGGCGGAGATGAAATGGGCCTACGAGCAGGCGATCATAGACATCAACAAGAAAGGCGGCGTTTTCGTCAAGGAGTACAACAGGAAGCTGCCCGTGAAGCTTATCTTCGCGGATGACAAATCTGTTCCTGACGGCGGAGCGGAGGGGATGGAGCGGCTCATCAGGGTGAATAAGATCAACTTCGCCCTTTCCAGCAACATCACGCCGATCAACCTCGCCGCGGCTACCGTCTGCGAGAAATACAAGATGTACTATCCGATTGCTACAAGCTGGCTGGAAGACATCGAAAAAGGAAACTTCAAGTGGACGTCCGACTTTTTCACCAGTGCGGCCGAAGCGGCCCACGCCCCGTTCCTTATCTGGGAGGCCTTGCCAAAAGAGCAGCGGCCGCAAAGACCCGCCCTCATGATGGAGGACAATCAGGACGGCCAGGGCTTCGGGGGAGGATTCAAAGCTTTCGCAAAGCAGTACGGCTACACCTTTGTTGTTGACGAGCCCTACGCACCGGGGATGAAAGACTTCTCCTCATTCATCCTGAAATGGAAAGCGGCTAAGGCGGACGCGCTGCTGTGGCTGGGGTCTCCCACCGACGGAATCACCCTCCTGCGCCAGATGAAAGAGCAAGGCTTCAGGGTGCCGTATCTGCACGGATGGAAGGGGTTCTGGCCGAGGGAGTTCGTCCAGGCCATGGGCAAAGACGCAAACTACGTGATTCATGACGGCTTCTGGGCCTCCAAAAACGGTGCGCCCATGTCGGAAGAGCTTCAGAAACGCTTCATGAAGGACCACAACGGACGCGACTCCACGAGCGTCGGACTCTCCTACGCCAATGCCGAGATTCTTTGCATGGCCATAGAGAAGGCCGGTTCGCTGAAACCCGAGAAGGTGAGAGACGCCGTGTTCGGAGGCTCTTTCAAGAGCAGCACCATGGGCGACGTCAAATTCAACGAGAAAGGCCTGGCCTTCACGCCGCTTCTTGGGCTCCAGTGGTGGAATGGCGAACGCATGCCCGTCTATCCGGCCCTTCCCAAGGTATGGACGATCAAGATGGCGCCCAACACGTGGTAGGAGGGAAAACAGGAATGCGCAGGGTTTCACGCCCAACAGGCGCATAGCTTGAGCATAGGGAGGCTGTCCTGGACGCCGACAAGGGCAGCCTCCGATCCCGCCGCCGTTTCCAAAAAAACCTGGAACCGCAAAGACCTCGGCGCACCATTTCCTTCCCTTTGCAGGCACGTCGCGACGCCGGTGCGTTTTCCCCTCATCGCCAGAAGGGTGAGCGTCTCGTGCAACATCTCGCGCTAAGCAGAGAACACGACGCGACTATGCTTCAACGCAGTGGGTCGAAAGAGAAGAGGCTACGGTTTTTCGAACATTTCGTCGATTCGGGCGAGACACTGCTCCATATCGATGCCGGGGCCGAGCACATCTTTCCACAGATCGCCCATCTGCTGCAAACGCGCCCCCATGGTCTCTATGGTGAAGCGGGCGGGATCGAGGGAGTCGTTCACCTCTTCCCAGAGAAGCGGGGTGGAAGCCGGAGCGCCTTTTCCGGGCCGCAGGCAATAGGGCGCAACGAGGGTCTGACCGCGGCCGTTTTGGAGGAAGTCGAGGTAGACCCTTCCTTTTCGCTTCTCCGGCATCCTTTCGAGGCTTGTGCTGCCGGGCAGACGCCGGTGTACCAGGTGGTTGACGAGCCGGGCGAACTGCGTGGCCTGATCGTGGGAGTATTGGGCTCCGAGGGGGACATAAACGTGAAGGCCTGTGGCGCCCGATGTCTTGCAGAAACAGGCGGCGCCTACCGTGGCGAGCACGTCGCGGGTGACAAGGGCGCATCGCACCACCTCATGGAACGGAATGTCCAGGGGGTCGAGGTCGAGGACCATGTAATCGGGATTATCGAGATGTCCGGTCCTTGCATGCCAGGGATTGATCTCGATGCAGCCGAGGTTTGCCATGTAGACGAGGGCCGCTTCGTCCTGACAGAGGAGGTAGTTCACTTCCTTGCCGTCCGACTCTGAATAGACGCGGACCGTTTCGACCCAGGCCGGGAAGGCGTTGCCGACGTTCTTCTGGAAGAAGCCGGGGAAGCGATGCCGTCGGGATGGCGATGGAGCGACTCCGGGCGGTCCTTGAGATAGGGGAGGATAAAGGGCGCCACAGACCGGTAGTAGGCAATCAGGTCTGCTTTGGTATATCCTTCGCCGGGCCAGAGCACCTTCTCCAGATTGGTCAGATCGACCTTGACGTCGTTGATGGCGACGAGCCTTCCTTTGCGCTTTCTCGAGGCTTCCGTCCCCACCTGAGGGTCTGAGCCGGGCATCGTCCCGAATGACAGGTTTTGGGGTTGCTCCTTCTTCACGTCAAGGGGATCGAGATCTTCTCGTAGGCCAAGAAAAACAGGGTGGCGCATGATCCCCTCCTTCGTCCACTCGGAAAAGCTGATTTCGGCGACGAGCTTGGGGGCGACCCACGTCGCCGGCGTGTTCGTCGCCGGCGGCTTATTGAAAGGGGACTCTTTTGCGGCAAGCGGCAGAAGGAGCTTGTGAAGAGACTCGAGCTGCGCGTCGGTAAATCCGCCGCCCGTATGACCGATGTAGACGAGCGAGCCGTTTTCGTAAACACCGAGGACGAGGGCGCCAAAGCCGGTCCTTCCGCCCCGCGGCTGAGTGAAGCCGGCGATCACCGCTTCCTGGCGCAAGTGCGTCTTCACCTTCAGCCATTCCCGGCCCCGATGACCCGACCGGTAGGGACTGCCGCCGTCCTTTGCGACGATCCCCTCGACGCCTGCCTCTTTCGCCGCCTGGAAAAGGGCCTCTCCCTGCGCCTCCACATGGTCGCTCAGCCTCAGGAAGGGTCGGCCCGCGATAATCTTCTCGAGGGCCGATTTGCGTCTGGTGAGGGGAAGCACTCTGAGGTCCCGGCCACTGTAGTAAAGGAGGTCGAAGACATAATAGACAAGCTCGCCCTGGCCCGACGTCAGGTAATTTTGAAGCAGTTGAAAGTCGGCCTTCCCCGATTTGTCCAGCGCCACTATCTCTCCATCAAGCAAAGCGTCGAAGGGCAAGCTGGCGAGGGCCGCCGCCAGGGCCGGGAAGCGATCATTCATGGTCAAGTCGTTTCGGGAGTAGAGGCGGACAGCGCCTCCTTTCACCTCGCAAAGAGCCCGATACCCGTCCCACTTGATTTCAAAGAGCCAGCCGGGCCGGTCGAAGGGCTTTTCCACGAGGGTTGCCATCATCGGCTTGACATGCGCGGGCATGGGCGCTGCCGGGGCATCGGCAAGGTCGAGGGGCGTGTACTTTGGCGCCTGGCGGTCCTTCTCCTTAGCGTGAAGGGCCGCTGCGGGGGTAGCGGCCTCCGCCGCCGCGATTTCCTCCATGCTCCTACCGGAGGCGACCGACGTCTCGTCCTGCGGACGCCACGGACTTTGCGCGAATTCATCCTTTGCCTTAATGAGAAGCCAACTGTTCTCTTCGGCTCTTTTCAAACGCACGAGGGCGAATTCCCCCTTCAGCTTTTGCCCGTTCAGCACGAAGCTGATATGGCCTCGGCTCAAACCCTGTCTCAGCGCCTCCTCGCTCTCCCGTCGGCCCGTGCGGCCAGCGGCGCGATAATCGCCCCGGTCCCAGATCATCACTGTCCCGGCCCCGTAATTGCCCTCGGGGATGACTCCCTCAAAGGTCCGGTAGTCGAAGGGGTGGTCCTCCACCATCATCGCCAGCTTTCTTTCGCCCGGATCGAGGGACGGCCCCTTCGGGACTGCCCAGCTTTTCAACACTCCGTCAAGTTCCAGACGGAGATCATAGTGAAGATGCGAGGCCTGATGCTTGTGAACCACGAAAGAGAGCGGCCTTTCTTCCTCGGCGCCTTTTGTCCCTGGCGGCTCGGGAGTGACCGAGAAGTCCCGTTTTTCGCGGTATTCTTTGAGGTTTTCGCCGGACTCGTCAGGCGGTCTTTCTTTTTCGCGCATACTCGAGACTTTCCCGGAGCTTTGCCATGAGGTCCGGCACTTCCGTCGGCGTCGGCGCCTCTTTGGGGGCTTCAGGCGGTTTTCCCTGAATTTTGTCCTGCACTAGCTTTTTCCAGTTCCTCTTTGTAGGAGTCGTGAAACTGCTCGGGCTTGAAGGGCTCCGCGAGTTGGTCGATCAATTTTATCGCGATGTCCAGCTCCCGCTCGGTCGCTTCGTCCTTCGAGGGCAAATTGAGTCCCTCGGGCGTCCTGATCTCGTCGACGAAGCGCATCTGTTCGAGCACGATGAGGTCCCCCTCCGGCTTGAGGGCGATCGGGCGTTCCCGGTTGCGGAGAACGAAGACGCCCACGCCCACTTTCCCTGTTTTTTTCAGGGCTTCCCGCAAAATGGCGTAGGCCTTGGCTGACTGTTTCGTCGGCTCGAGGTAGTAAGGTTTCTCAAAGAACTTCGGGTCTACTTCGCTGACGTCGACAAATTCCACAATGTCGATGGTCTGGGTCTTCACGGCAGCGGCCCGTTTGAAGTCCTCGTCTTCGAGAACGACATAATCGCCCTTTCGGTACTCATAGCCTTTCACGATATCCTCATAGGGGACCTCCTCCCCCGTGTCGCGGCAGACCCGTGCGTACCGTATGGGACAAAGATCCTGACGCCTGAGCATGTCAAGGTCGGGACCCTTTTCCCCTACCGCCGAGTAGAGCTTCACTGGGATGTTGATCAACCCGAAGCTGACGGCGCCTGACCAGATTGGACGCATAGCTTATTCGAATATAATGCGACGAGATTGCTTTCTCAACCGGAACGGGAGAAGAAGTCCCGTCATGCTTCGATTGTTTTCAGCCCCTCTCAGCCGCGAGGAGGCTCTTTACCTTCTCCATATCTTCGTAAGCTTCTTTGATTGCGCTCTGGTTCCTGAGCAGATAAGACGGGTGGTAGGTGGGCAGGAGCTTGATCCCGCGGTAGGAGGTGAGGATGCCGCGGATGCGGGTGATCCGCGCGTCGACGCCGAGGAGCGTATTGTAGGCGTGCTTCCCGAGGGTGCAGATGAGGTGCGGTTCTATTATCTCAAGCTGGGCGAACAGGTAGCCTTTGCAGAGTTCCGCCTCGCCGGGTTCCGGGTCCCGGTTGTTGGGCGGCCTGCATTTGAGGACATTGCAGATGAAGACCTCTTTCCGCTGAAGACCTATTCGTTCGATCATCTGGTCGAGGAGCTTGCCCGCCCTGCCGACAAAGGGTCTGCCCTGGCGATCTTCTTCCTCGCCCGGCGCCTCCCCGACAAAGACCAGCCGGGCGGCCTCGTCGCCTTCCCCGAAGACGACGGAGCGCCGGGTGCGGCTCAGCTCGCAACGAGTGCAGGCATCCACCTGCCCCTTGAGGCGGGCAAGAGTGGGCCCTTCCTGCTTCCCCGAGACGTAGCGGTCTATGCCCATGTTCAAAAGGGCGGAGAGAAAGCCTTGCGGATCGGGCGTCTCCGCGGTCATGCGAACCTGTCGGGCATCTTCTTCAGCTTCTTCTCCGTCTCCAGAAGATAGGACGCCTGGAGCAGGGTCGCCTCGTCGAGCGGCCTGCCGATGATCTGCAGACCGATGGGCAATCCTTTGCCATCGAACCCGCAGGGCAGGGAAATTGCGGGCAGACCGGCGAGATTCACCGGTATGGTAAAGATGTCCGAGAGATACATGGTAAGCGGATCATCGGTCTTCTCACCGATCCTGAAAGCCGTGGTCGGGGAGACCGGCGTGACGATGGCGTCGCACTGCTCGAAGGCCTTGTCGAAATCTCCCCTTATCAGGGTCCTCACCTGGCCAGCCTTGCGGTAATAGGCGTCGTAGTAGCCCGAAGAGAGGACGTAGGTGCCGAGGATAATGCGCCTTTTGACCTCTTTTCCGAAGCCGGCCGACCGCGTTCGCTTGTACATATCGATAATGTCCTTGCCCTCAACCCGCATGCCGTACTTTACCCCGTCATAGCGGGCGAGATTGGAGGACGCCTCGGCGGTGCAGATGATGTAGTAGCAGGCGACGGCATACTCAGTATGGGGAAGAGAAATAGGAACTATCCGGGCGCCGAGGGACTCGAAGGTCTTGAGCGATCCTTCGACCGCTTCCTTCACCTCTTTTTCCATCCCTTCAATGAAGTATTCCTTGGGCATGCCGAGCCGCAAACCCTTGATCTCCTTACCGAGCACAGCAGGATAATCGGGGACCGGCTGCGGGATGGAAGTCGAATCCAAGGGATCGTGGCCGGCGATCGTCTTCAGCACGATGGCGCAGTCGGCCACGCTTTTGGTGATCGGTCCTATCTGATCGAGGGACGAGGCAAAGGCCACCAAACCGTAACGCGACACCCTTCCGTACGTGGGCTTCAGGCCGACGGCGCCGCAGAGACTCGCCGGTTGTCTGATGGAACCGCCCGTGTCCGTCCCCAACGTTGCCGCGCAGAGACCGGCAACCACGGCCGCGGCGGAACCGCCGCTCGAGCCGCCGGGTATACGCTCCAGGTCCCACGGGTTCTTCGTGATTTGATAAGAGGAGTTCTCTGTGGACGAACCCATGGCGAACTCGTCCATGTTGATCCTGCCCAGGTGGATGTAACCGCTTTCGTCCAATTTTCTGATGACCGTCGCGTCATAGGGCGGCACGAAACCCTTGAGCATCTGAGAGGCGCAGGTCGTTTCGATCCCTTTGGCGCAGAGAATGTCCTTCATGCCGAAAGGAATGCCGGTCAGCTCGCCGTCTTTCCCCGCGCGTATTCTTTCGTCGGCCTCCGCAGCTTTCCTGAGCGCCAGCTCTTCCGTCAGCCTCAGGTAACACCCGGTCAGCTCGTCGTATTTCTTTATCCTGTCAAGGTAGAAGCGGGTCAGCTCAACGGACGTCATTTCTCCGCTTTTCAACAGACCCCTCAGTTCCGCGATGTCTTTTTGCAAAAGCTCTTCCATGCCGTCTCCTATTCGGTTTCTATGATGGGCGGAACCTTGAAGAAGGGACCGACGCGCTCGGGGGCGTTGCCGACAGCCTCCTCCACCTGAAAATTCTGCCGCACTTCGTCTTGCCTCAAGACGTTCGTCATGGGGATGGCATGGGTCGTCGGCTCTATTCCCGTTGTATCGAGTGAATTGAGCTGGTCCATGTAAGCGAGGATGCGGTCCAGTTGCTGTGTGTACAGATCGATCTCTTCGGGCGCAAGCTCCAGCCTGCCCAAATGGGCGACGTATTCGACGTCCTTTCCGGTCATTTTCATATGCACCTCGTTTATCCGATGTACGACCGCTTTGCTTTACTGCCCGAGGGATGATGGACGACCGTCCCTTCGGGACTAGGATGATGGACGAAAAGGTTTTTTCGTCCTATCGAGCGCAGCGAACGATCGTCCCTCGTCCTTCGGGCTGCTCTCATCATGCCCGCAGAATCTCTTCAAGCATCGACTTGCTGCCAAGGAGCTTCTCCCTTTTTGAGCGAAGCTCTTCGAAATTGGCCTCTTCTTTTGCCAGGACCTCGTCGGGCGCTTTTTCCCTGAACGCCCGGTTGTTTATTTTGTTGAACGCCCTGTCGATCTCTCCCGCGATTCGGCCGAGTTCCTTCTCCACCCGCGCCATTTCCCTATTGATGACCTCTGCGTCGCGGATGGGGATGAACACCTCGACGTCTTTGCTGATGCCGAGGGCAGCCCTCTTCGGCGCCGCGCCGGTCACGTAGGCGATGTCGGAAGCCCGCGCCAGATCTTTGATGTAGTATCCGTACGTGTCCAAAAGGGCGCGGTGATTGTCCGTCCGGAGCAGCAGCTCGACCTTCGCGCTCGGAGGGAAGCCCATCTCGCCGCGCATGTTCCTGACCGTGTCGATAATCGACATGACCATGCCCATCTGCGCCTCGCTCGTCTCATCCACCCTGCTTTCGTCGTAGCGCGGGAACGACGAGACGGTCAGGGCCGCTTCCTGCCGGTGGGGCAGTTTCTGGTAAAGCTCCTCGGTGACAAAGGGCATGAACGGATGGAGCAGCTTGAGGATATGCACGAAGGTGAAATAGAGGGTCGAAGCGGTTGCGGCGGCGTCGAAACCGGTTACTTTGCCGTAGAGGTTCGGCTTTATCAGCTCCAGGTACCAATCGCAGAACTCGTGCCAGACGAAGCCGTAGAGGCCGTGGGCCGCATCGCTGAACCGGTAGGCGTCGATCGCCTCAGAAACCTCTTTCGTCACCCGTTGCAATCGCGAGACGATCCATTTGTCGGGGAGAAATGTCGATTGGACGGGCTCGGCGAACAACACCGCATTGTCCTCGAGCGAAGACTCGAGGAGCGAGATCGTGAGACGGGCAGCGTTCCAGATCTTGTTGACGAAGTTCCTGGTTCCCTCGATGCGCTCCTCCGAAAGCAGCACATCCCTTCCCTGGGCCGCCAGCATGGCGAAGGTGAACCGGAAGGCGTCGGCGCCGTATTTGTCGATCATCACCAGGGGATCGATCACGTTCCCCTTTGATTTGCTCATTTTCTTGCCCTCGGCATCCCTCACGAGGGCGTGGATGTAAACATCCTTGAAGGGGATGTCGCCCATGAAATGGAGCCCCATCATGATCATCCGGGCAACCCAGAAGAAGAGTATGTCGAAGCCGGTCACCAGCAGGGACGTGGGATAGAACGTCTTGAGATCGTCAGTCTCGTCGGGCCAGCCGAGGGTAGAAAAGGGCCAGAGGCCGGATGAGAACCAGGTGTCGAGCACATCAGATTCCTGTCTCGGCGCGCCGCCGCACCGGGGACATTCCGTCACGTCCTGTCGGGAGACAAAGGTTTCGTTGCATTTATCGCAATACCAGACGGGGATGCGGTGTCCCCACCAGATCTGGCGCGATATGCACCAGTCCTTGATGTTCTCCATCCACTCGTAATAGACCTTCTCCCACATGTCGGGGATGATGGAAACCCGGTGTTCCCGCACCGCTTCGATCGCCGCGGCGGCAAGAGGCTTCATGGAGACGAACCACTGGAGCGAGACGATGGGCTCGACAATGGTTTTGCAGCGGTAGCACCGCCCGATAACGAGCGGGTAGTCTTCTATCTTCTCGAGGAGGCCCTCCTTCCGGAGGTCCTCGACGATCCGCTCCCTCGCCTCAAACCGGTCCATTCCGTTGTATTGGAGCGCCTGCTCGTTCATGCGGCCCGCGTCGTCAATGACCTTCACCACCCCGAGATTATGTTTTTTGCCGATCTCGAAGTCGTTGAAGTCGTGGCCGGGGGTGATTTTGAGCGCCCCCGTTCCGAAGGCCATGTCGACGTAGGCATCGCCGATAACAGGGATCTTTCTGCCGGCAAGGGGGAGGACCACTTCTTTCCCAACGAGCGAACTATATCTGACGTCCTCCGGATTGACCGCCAGTGCCGTATCCCCCAGCATGGTCTCCGGCCTCGTCGTCGCGACGGTGAGAAAACCGGCGCCGTCTGCAAGCGGGTATTTTATGTAATAGAGGCGTCCCTTCGTCTCTTCGTGCTCCACCTCCACGTCGGAAAGGGCCGTTTTGCACCGCGGGCACCAGTTGATGATATAGTTGCCCCGGTAAATGAGCCCCTCTTCGTAGAGCCTGACGAAGACCTCCCGCACGGCCCGGCTCAGCCCTTCGTCCATGGTGAATCGCTCCCGGGACCAATCGCAGGAGGCGCCCAATGCTTTGAGTTGCTCAATGATGCGGCCGCCCGATTTCTCCTTCCATTCCCAGACTCTTTTTATGAAAGCATCTCTTCCTATGCTTTCGGCGCTGAGACCCTCTTTGGCAAGCTCCCTTTCCACCACGTTCTGCGTCGCGATGCCCGCGTGGTCCGTGCCCGGCAGCCATAGGGCGTTGAATCCCGACATTCTCTTGAAGCGCACGACAATGTCCTGGAGGGTATTATTGAGGGCATGGCCCATATGCAGAACGCCCGTAACGTTGGGCGGCGGTATCACGACCGAAAAAGGCGGCTTTTCCGACTTGCTCTTCGCGATGAAATAACCCTTTTCCATCCAGTACTGACGCCATTTCTGCTCCACCTGCTTCGGATCGTAAACCTTCTCTATCACGCAATGGACTCCTTCAATAGTTTGTCGATTTCTTCTCTGATCACTTTTTCGGTGATTTCCAAAAGCATTTGCCGGACGTAATCTTCGACGTACCGGGTCAGGATGGGAGCGAGCCGGCTGGACAGCTTGTCGGCTGCCTCTTCCATGGCCTGGTTGAGCACCGCCTTGAGCTGCTGCTGAAGCTCCGCCGACAGCGGGGCCGGGCTCGTTACGGAAACACGCTCATCTGTCTCTTCGGCGGAGACGACGCCTTCCCGGACTGTCTCCATCGCCTGTCGCAGTTGGCGTCCGATGATCGTTTGCGCCTCTCCCTCCTCGCCCGCGGCGCCTTTCGTCCATTCTGCTCTTGGTTTTGGGGGCAATTCTTCGATGGCGCGTTCCAGACGGGCTTGGGCCGGCGGCGCCTCTTTTTCCCTGCTCTCGGTCCGGTTCGGCACGCTCTTGGCTTGAAGCGGAGCGCTTTCAACCTGCCGCGGCGCACTCCTGGCCGCCGACGCGCTTTCCGGCTTTCTTTCGTCCACCGGCCTTTTTTCCTCCACGAGATCGGTGAGCTCGATCACCTCATCATCGCCCGTGAGGGTCTCGTAGACCCTGAAAAAGTTGATCGGCTTCTCTATGACGCCGTCGACGTCGATCCCCAGCGGCTCAACGTCGGCCTCATCCTTGAGGAAGAAAAAGGTCGCGCGGTCGAGTCGGCCTTCCTTTTGGAGCTTCCGATGAACCTCAATGCCGTTGAGTTTGGGGAGGCTGATATTGACGAGGTAGATGTCGGGGTTGGCTTTGGCCGCAATCTTTTCTAAATCTTTTCCGTTCGGGGCCCAGAGGATCGTATATTGCTCCTTGGAGAAGATGGTCATAAAGGCTTGCTGCACCTTTTCGTCTTTGTCCGCCACGACTATTGTTTTCTTCATTCTTTCTCCCCTTTAAACGGGCATCTTCCAAGGCATGGGAAGGAATAGCTTCTCAAAAAGAGTAAAGGCGTAGCGATCCGTCATTCCCGCTATGAAATCGCAGACGCTGACCGCAGGCGGCGCCAGAAACGTTTTGTATCCCGCCTCTTGAAGAAAGGCGTCCGGCCGGTCCATGAAATAGCGGTAAATCTCCTCGATAATCTTTGAGCACTTCTCGAATTCTTCGTGCACGGTCGGATTTTCGTAGACACGAAAGTAGAGGAAGTCGCGAAGCTCCATCATACATTCTTCAATCTCGGGCTCGACGGCCATGTTGCCTCGCTTTGCCGTCTCCCCTATTACCGCTCGCACCATGCGATCTATTCGCTTCGAATGCGTCTCGCCGAGAACCTTTCGGCATCGGGCGGGCAGGTCTTCCAGCGCAATCACGCCGCCCCTTATAGCGTCGTCGATGTCGTGATTGATGTAGGCGATCACATCGGCGATCCTGACCACTTCCGCCTCTCTGGTAAGCGGTTTTTTCGCCTCGTCTTTCACGATCAGAGATCCCCGTCCTTTGGAATGCTTCAATATTCCGTCCCGCACTTCAATGGTCAGATTCAGGCCGCGCCCTTCCCTCTCAAGGACATCGACCACTCGCAGACTCTGCTCGTTGTGGCGGAAGCCCCCCGGGTGAAGCTTGTGCAAGGTCGCTTCCCCCGAATGGCCGAAAGGGGTATGGCCCAGGTCGTGGCCTAACGCGATGGCCTCGACGAGGTCCTCATTCAGAAAGAGCGACTTGGCGATCGTTCTGGCGATCTGAGAAACCTCGAGCGTGTGGGTGAGGCGGGTCCTGTAATGGTCGTCGGAGGGGAAAAGAAAAACCTGCGTCTTATACTTGAGCCTGCGAAAGGCTTTGCAGTGGACAATCCTGTCCCGGTCGCGCTGAAAAGCCGGTCTGATGTCGCAGGGGACTTCTTCCTCCAGCCGTCCCCTGGTAAGGCGGCTCTTCTGCGCGTATGAGGAGAGGTTCTTCTCCTCTCGGTCCTCTAACATTTCCCTGATATTCATATTGATAAAGAGCGATAATACCAAGGTAATCTATCACAGGCAAAGGACTATTTCAATAAAAGGACGAGGTTTGCCGGGGGACGGAATGGGAAGTTCGCCACTCTTGCAACGGTATAATTTTCGTGAGGCGCTCCCCGACGGAGGGGAAGGCGGGCTGTGAGCGGCGATCGGGGCGCCGCGAGCCGGATGCAAATAGTCGGCCGGGAACGCCCCCTCAAGGCTTGCTGGCAGCGGTCGGCAAGGCGCCGCCTTGACCCGGCCGAGCTGGCACTCGTCCCCGATCCACCGCCGGTTAAAGCAGGTGGATTCAAGCCCAAGCGACAGGGCGTGGGAACTGATTAAACGGAACAGAGCAAGTCCCACCGCATTTGTCTTCTCAAACAAAAAAGGTTACAAACACGAGATTTTGAACAGCATTTGGCCGGTTCACTCTGCCTGAATGATGCCTTCCAGGATGCTGACTGCGTCTTGAACGCACAGCTTGCATGTTTTGTTCGAGAGGTCCTTCTCCTTGAAGTGCTTTTGTCCCTCCTCGGCGGTGAGTTCGCAGCCGTCCAGCAGCTTTCGGCAGATGAAGGTCCCGCGCTTCTCTGAAAAACGGTCCATCAGCTCTCGCGTCTTTGCATAGGTCAGTTCCGTAGCCGCACGGGCGTCGTTCTCGCCCCTGCCATATTTCATACCGATGACGATTATCCCGCCCGTTACGGCGCCGCAGACCTCCTCTTTGCGCCCCATGCCGGCCCCGAATCCACAGGCTATTTTCAACGCCGCATTCTTATCGAATCCGACGTCGTCGCAAAAAGAGTAGAATACCGACTGGGCACAGTTGTAACCCTGCATAAACTTCTCTACCGCAACTTCGGTTCTGTTCTTCATCTCGGCCCCCTTGATCGAAATAGTCTTACTGCCTGCACGTGTAGTAGCACACCCCGATTGCTGTTTCTCTTGCATAGGGGAAGTATTTCCTCTTGAACCACAGAGACAGATGGACCAGGTTGATCAGCACCGGCACTTCAACCAGCGGACCTATGACTGCTGCGAAGGCCTGCCCGGAATTGATGCCGAAAACGGCAACCGCGACGGCGATCGCCAGCTCGAAGTTGTTGGAAGCCGCAGTAAATGACAGGGTGGCTGCCTGGCCGTAGTGGGCGCCGACCTTGCCGCTCATGTAGAAGGAAACGAGAAACATGACGATGAAGTAGACAAGGAGCGGAACCGCGATGCGGACTACATCGAGAGGGATCTTGACGATATACTCGCCCTTGAGGGAGAACATCACGAGGATCGTGAACAGGAGGGCGATCAAGGTGATGGGGCTGATCTTCGGGATGAACCGCTCGTGATACCAGACCTTGTCCTTGACGTTAATGAGGACAAAACGCGTCGCTACGCCCGCGATGAAAGGAACGCCCAGATAGATGAAGACGCTTTTGGCGATCTGGCCTATGGTGATATTGACCACAACGCCTTTCAGGCCGAGCATCGGGGGCAGGACCGTGATAAAGACGTAGGCGTAAACGCTGAAGAAGAGGACCTGGAAGAGGGCGTTGAAGGCCACGAGGCCCGCGCAGTACTCGGCGTCTCCCCTGGCAAGGTCGTTCCACACGATGACCATGGCGATGCAGCGGGCCAGGCCGATCATGATGAGGCCCACCATATAGTCGGGATAGCCCTCGAGGAAAACGATCGCGAGAACGAACATGAGGATCGGGCCCACCACCCAGTTCTGCACGAGTGACAGGCCGAGGACCTTGAAGTTCTTGAAAACCTCGCCGAGCTCTTCGTACCTGACCTTCGCCAGGGGTGGGTACATCATGAGGATAAGGCCGATGGCAATCGGGATGTTCGTTGTCCCGCTCTGGAAGCGATTCCAGAAAGCCACCACGCCGGGGAAGGCATATCCCCAGCCGACGCCGACGAACATGGCGAGGAAGATCCAGAGCGTCAGGAAGCGGTCGAGGAAAGACAGTCTGCGGGTCGTGTCGTTCATTTTCATGCCCCCACACAGCAACCGGTCCCAGGGTCCCCATCCGCGCGCGGCGTCCTGAACGCGTCGAGTCTTGCGTGGTCGGCCGCCATCTCTTCCTCCCGGACCCGGTCGGCGACGGACAGAAAAAGGAGTCGTTTGAACAGGTCCGATTCATTGAGGCGATAATACATCCATTTCCCCTCGCGCCTGTCCTTGATCAGCCCCGCCCCCTTCAGTACCTTGAGGTGGAACGAAACCTTCGGCTGGGACATGTCGACAGCGGCCACGAGATGGCATACACAAAGCTCGCCGTTCTCCAGGAGCTTTACTATCCTCAACCTCGTTTCGTCCGACAGCGCTTTGAATAAGGATAGGAGCTCATCCATTTTCCCTCCGCTTACATCAAGTATGATTAATATTGATAACGCATATCGTGGCCCAGGTCAATCAAATAGTTACCTCACATCTAAAATAGTTTATATATCCTCTTGACAGGGACGTCGAAAGCGTTTATGTTTGAAAATATGGAAACCTTGTGCCAGATCAAGACGCCTGCCGCGAAAGCCTGTTGAGGACCGAAGCAAAGGGCTCAGGCGAGTCCTCCGCGCTTCGATCAGGCTTTCGTCACGGGTTCGATAGAGACCGGCGTCGGCGCCGTCCCTCGGGTATCGCAGATTTTTAGCGGGTCTGACCGACTCGGCGCCTTCAAGGCGCGATGGGGGATCGGACGCATGCGCTACGCGGTCGAGCCCGGCCTGTATGGGATAGGAACTGCCCGTCCGGAATCGCCGGTTTTTGTGACCGCGAACTACAAGATGACCTTCGACCTCCTCAGAAGGGCCCTCGCCGGGATAGATGGGTGGATCCTCGTCCTCGACACGCAGGGGATTAACGTCTGGTGCGCAGCGGGAAAGGGCACGTTCGGGACGGACGAGCTGGTGGAGCGCATCGAGTCGAGCGGCCTCGCGGCCATCGTATCCCATCGGCGCCTTATCGTGCCGCAGTTGGGCGCGCCCGGCGTATCGGCACACGTTGTAAGGCAGCGCTCCGGTTTTCAGGTGGTTTACGGCCCGGTCCGCGCGGACGACCTGCCTGCCTTCCTCAAAAACGGTCTGAAGGCAACGGGCCGGATGCGGACAAAGGATTTTTGTCTCAACGAGAGGCTCGCCCTGGTCCCCATGGAGGTTGTGCCCGGCCTCAAGTGGGGTATCCTCGCGGCGGCGGGGCTCTCCATCCTTTTCTTCCTTGTTTCCGGCTTCTCTGTATCGAAGGCGGCATACTGGATCTTGCCGGCTGCCGTTTCCCTCGGCGCCTCGATCCTTGCCGGAGCGACCCTTGCCCCCCTTCTTCTCCCCTGGCTGCCCGGCAGGGCCTTCTCGACAAAGGGCCTCGGCCCGGGTTTCCTGTTCGCCCTTTGCGCCCTCGCGTTCAACAACGCCTTCCTGCATCCCGGCGTGGCCGCTGCTCTCGCCCAGCTCTTCTCCATTCCCGCTTTGGCTGCATTTTTGGCGATGAACTTTACCGGCGCCTCCACGTATACGTCGCTCTCCGGAGTTCAGAAGGAGATGCGTCTTGCCCTTCCCCTCGAAGTAGGGGGGATGACCGTGGGCCTCGCTCTGTGGATCGCCGCCGCAGCGATGGGAGGGTAGAAGCCATGCGTCCCTTGCTCTACCTTGAAGATGTGGTCACTCTCGCCTTTGACGCTTCCCGGTGCACGGGCTGCGGCATGTGCCTTGCCGTCTGCCCGCGCGAGGTGTTCCGGCCTGTGAACGGGAAGATCGAAGTCGCCTCCCGGGACGCGTGCATCGAGTGCGGCGCCTGCCGGCAGAACTGCCCGAGCGGCTCCCTGAACGTGAGGGCGGGTGTGGGCTGTGCAGCGGGCCTACTCAACAAGATGCTTGGCAGAAAGAAGGCCTGTTGCGTCGTGGATGACGACGGCTGCCCCTCCTGTCAGTAAAGATTGGGCGGCGCCATTCCTGTAAGATTCAGCAGGATGACTTTCGGAGCAGGTCATGCGGAAACTGAAAGTGTTGTTCCTTTGTACGGGCAATTCCTGCCGCAGCCAGATGGCCGAAGGATGGGCAAAACGCTTGAAGGCAGACATTCTGGAAGCGTACTCGGCGGGAACCCAGCCTCAAGGCGTCGATCCACGGGCCGTGCGGGCCATGGAGGAAGCAGGCGTTGATATCTCCGGGCAGCGGTCCAAATCGGTGGCAGAGCTGGGCGATAGGGAGTTTGATTACGTCATCACCCTCTGCGACGATGCCCAGCAGACCTGTCCCTTCTTCCCCGCCAAAACGGCTCTCATCCACCGCAGTTTTGAGGATCCGCCCCGGCTCGCAAAAGACGCCCCGGACAAAGAGCAGGCCATGCGGCACTACCGGCGCGTGCGAGACGAGATCAAGGCGTATATAGAATCGCTGCCCGAATCGCTGTACGAATCACCCTGACAAGCAGGCCCGGGTTCGAATTCCCCTCTCCCTCCGCCATTTATACTCAATAAATTCAATAAGGTGTAGTCTGGAAGGGTCATGGGTGGGTCGCAGGTTTCATTCCTGCGCTCGCAAAGTCTCGCTTTTGTTGACGCCACGAAGCACACGGCACGCTCTTCGTTAGCCTCCCTATTGGAAAAGTGGGTTCAGGGGGCAAGGGGGCCTGAAAAAGCCTCGGCCCCTGCCGCCTTTGCCCTAGAATCTCTCGAAATCGTCGTCCAACTTGTCTTTCCCGCTGTCCAGGTCCAGGGCGATGCTGCCGTGCTTGCCGCTGCCTTTTCCATCTCTCGACGCTTGCGTGGGAGAGTCGACGAGGGGGCGTGGAGAAGCATTCGCTCCTTTTGCCCCTCCTCCTTGAACCCCTCTGCTCTTGTGCCGCTCTGCCGCTCCGCTGTCCGCTACCTTGAAAAACTCGACCGTATCCTGCAACTGACCTGCCTGGCCGGACAGCTCCTCACAGGTCGACGCCATCTCCTCTGTTGCCGAAGCATTCTGTTGGATAACCTGGTCCAACTGCTGAATCGCCTTGTTGATCTGCTCAGCTCCGGCGTTCTGTTCGTTGCTTGCGGCGTTGATTTCGCTGACCAATTCTGCGGTTTTTTGGATATCGGGAACGATCTTGGCGAGCATTTCGCCGGCTTTCTCCGCCACATCAACGCTGGAGGCTGACAGCTTGCTTATCTCGCCGGCTGCTACCTGGCTTCTCTCGGCAAGCTTCCGGACCTCGGCGGCTACGACAGCAAAACCCTTGCCGTGTTCCCCTGCACGGGCAGCCTCGATGGCGGCGTTCAAGGCGAGAAGGTTCGTCTGGCGGGCAATCTCCTCTATTATCGTGATCTTCGTGGCGATTTCCTTCATGGCGGCTACTGTCTCTATGACTGCCCCGCCCCCTTTCTCCGCGTCCTGCGCGGCCTTCAGGGCGATCCTTTCGGTCTGCTGCGCATTGTCGGCGTTCTGCCTGATATTGGAGACCATCTGTTCCATAGATGATGAAACTTCCTCAGCGGATGCAGCCTGCTCGGTCGCGCCCTGGGACACCTGTTGGGAGCTTGCGCTCATCTGTTCGCTTCCGGCGGCTACGTTGTCTGCGGCGGTCTTCACGCTGTTGACGATTTCGGTCAGCTTTGCGACCATGACAGCAAAGGATCGCATCAGATCGTCTTTGGCTGAGCGCTCTTTCACCGTGAGCACGAGGTTGCCCGATGCGATCTCTTCGGCAATGCGGGAAACCTCGTTCATGGAATCTCTCAGCGCATCCATCTTCTCGTTCGCTATTATCTGCTTGCCGGGAAGTTTCTCGAGAACTGGCGAGAAATCACCTTCGGCGTAGGAAGACAAAATGCCGAGTATCTTGAGAACATTATCGACGTGCAGCTTGACGGCCTCGTTTACGCCCATCGCCACCTGTTCATAGGCGCCGGCAAATTTGTCGACAGGGATAAGGTACTCGATATCCCCCGCTTTCTGCTCCCGATAAAGCTTATTCATCTCGTCATTAACGCTCTTCAGAGTTGCAACCATCGTATGGAGGTTCTTGTTGAGGAGATCATTATCCGATCTGACCTCGAGGTCAATGTCCAGGTTCCCGCGCGCTATCTGTTCTAACGCCGCTGCAGAATTGCGCACATTTCCGACCATACGTTCAAAAGAACGGGAGAGCATGCCGATCTCGTCGTCCGCATCCGACTCAATAGCGATGTTGAGGTCGCCGGCGGCAAGCTTATCCGTGGCCTCCACCAAGTGTTGAAGCGGGATCTTGATCATGCGGGTGAGAACGTACGCCGCCGATATTCCCAGAAGCACCGCAAGCCCAGCAACGAAAATAAGAAAAGTCTCGATGAAAGCGCACGTTGCCACCGTCTCTTCGTACCTGGTTCTGTTCAACGTCTGCTGTAGGCTGATGAATTCCTCGCACGCCTGCCGCACTTTTTCTCCCATCGGTCGCGCCTGACTCGAGTAAACCGAGAGCGCCTCGTTTATCTCGTTGTTGAGGCTCAGCTCCATCATCCTGTTGTTAGACTCCTTGGCGCCCGCGATCATCTGCTTTATCGCGTTAACAAGGTCTCTTTCCTTCTGCGTATCCAGGAGTTTTTCGAGATTGCCCAAGGCCTCCCCGTACTCAGCCCTGGCTCTTTCGATCTTGCTTTTCACCTCCTCCTTCTTGGCGGCAGACTTCGAAGTGATCAGCTCGGGCTGATTCAAGATGATGTCATCGACGGCCAGTATGAGGCGGTTCCCATATTCGATGCGCGCATTGTTCACGTTGACGATCCGGTCAAGCTTTCCTTTCATGCTCGCCAGTCCAGATACGCCTATTACTGTCAGCACGACCATCAGGAGTACGATG
The DNA here is from genome assembly GCA_963816715.1 of uncultured delta proteobacterium. GTDB lineage: Bacteria > Desulfobacterota > Syntrophorhabdia > Syntrophorhabdales > WCHB1-27 > BOG-1155. The sequence continues at coordinate 25,154 of CAWFMJ010000024.1, read as the reverse complement.
ATTCCGAATCCGAAACCGAGCTTCTTTCCGATCTTCACGTTTCTCAGACTCATGTCGTTCTTCTCCCTTGTCTGTTCTTTTGGATGGCGTCATCCTTGTCCGCGTCTCTCAAAACCTTCGCGTGGTCCACGATTAGCGCCCTTCCTTCCCAGCGTTGCCTTCGACCACAATGTCCGCCGCGGGACCTTCCCCGATTGGCCATTGAATCGCGCCATGGATAGGTCTTCGGAATTCGCTGTAATAAATCAAGGTCCGTGCATACTGGATTTATGCGTAGTTAGTACGTAGGTCATCCTACGTATCTCGAAGAACGTGAACGAGGGGCGGGCTATCCGGAACAAGCTTATCCGGGGCAGAATCTGCGTTTACCAGGCCGGTACATTGCGCAGACCGCTACATGGTCCTCAGATAGGCCTGCAGATTGACTTTCTTATTGCTCAGTTCGAGTTTCTTTCTCATGTTATTCTTATGGGTGTCAATGGTACGCTTGGACAAGCCAAGAAGCCCCGAGATTTCTTTGCTCGTCTTTCCGGCTCTGGTCAGTGTCGCTACCTGAATCTCCATCAGTGTAAAGCGGGCGTAGCCTGCGGCCATCTTCTGCGAAAGGGGCGTAACAATTTCATTCAAACTCGACTCCAGAATATTCAAGTAGGTCAACTGATTATCACCGAGATGGCTGCCTTTCAGCTTCTCAATATAGGGAAAGACCATTTCCCTGACATTAGCGAGGATTGTGTTTTCGAGCGCTGTCTTATCCTCTTGTCTGTGTTTCAGCAACACCTTTAGCGCCGTATTGGCCTCTTCCAGGTTCAGGGACTTGATCTCCAGTTCTTTCTCCCTTTTCTTGAGCGCTTCCTCGGCAAGCTTGCGTTCGGAGATATCTATGCATGTTCCTTCATAATAGAGCGTGTTCCCGTCCGCGTCCTGAATCGTATTGTAGTTTAATGAGACCCAGATCTTGAATCCTTCCTTGTGCAGAAACTGCAGCTCGACGTTTCTCAGGACGCCCTGCTTCTGGACGAAGGCTATGATGTTCTCGCGGTCTTCCGGACCCGCGTAAAGTTGACACCCCACGTCGGTGACTTTTTCCATGAGTTCTTCGGGCGATTCGTACCCGAACATCCTGGCGAGAGCAGGGTTGGCGTTCAAAAATCTCCCCTCAGGAGTAGTCTGAAAGATGCCCTCGATGGCATTCTCAAAAATCTTCCGGTATCTCTCTTCGCTTCTCCTGAATTCCGCTTCCGCCAGCTTACGCTCCGTTATATCCCTGAGATAGGCGAGTGAGGCTGGTTTCCCGTGGTAAGTGATGCAGGCAACAGAAGCTTCCATGTCGAGCTTCGTGCCGTCCTTCCGCATCCCCTTGAATTCATAACGCAGGGGCGCCGACTCTCCTTGCTCCCTTCGGCGAGCATACTCCGCCACCATCTCCCGATCGTCGGGGTGCGCGCCGAGCAGACGAGATTCTTCAATAATCTCCTCAGGTCTCTCGTAGCCGAGAATGTCAAGAAATTTCTGATTCGCGTATACGTTTCTTTGCCCGCTGACAATAGCCACTCCGTCGTTGGAATGTTCAACGGCTATCCGGTAACGCTCCTCAGATTCCCTCAGCCGAGCCTCGGCCTTCTTGCGTTCGGCGATATCCCTCCACACCGTGTACATCATCTGTTTTCCTCGAATGGGAATGCCGGTGAGAGAGACTTCGATCCAGAGCTCTTCGCCGGAAAAATTCCGGTGCACCCATTCGAAACGGCTGACGCCCTCCCCCAGGGCGACATCGGCGAGTTCCTCGGCTTTTTCTGAAGATAAGCGGCCGTCGGGCTGTCTCTCCGGGGAGATGTCGGAGGGACGAAGCCCCACGAGCTGGTTCTTTGCCGTACAACGCATGAGCTCTAAGGCAGCCTCGTTGCAGTCTACGAACGTATCCCCATCCAGGAGGAGCGCGGCGTCGACCGACTTCTCAAAAAGGAGTCTGAACTTCTCCTCGCTTTCCCGCACAGTCTCTTCCATGTTTTTGCGCTTGGCAGTGTTCCTGATAAACCCCCATATCTCCGCGGGGCCGCTGCTTTCATCCTTGAGGAGGTGGGCTCTGACCTCGACGAGCAAAACCGTTCCGTCTTTTCTCAGGCACTCCATCTCGCAGACCCCGGAATAGCCCCTCTTCAATACCTGCTCCCTGATGATCTTGTCCGCACGGGCGTGCCACTTCTCGGGGGTTAGTCGATGATACGAAAGGCCGGAGAGTTCTTCGCGAGTATATCCCACCATCGCCTGGAAAGTAGGGTTACTGTCAATAATCCGTCCATTCAGGTCTACCGAGGCGAATCCGTCGGGCAACGTTTCGAAAGGCCTGCAGTATTGTTTTTTCGGTTTGCGAAGGGCCTCTTTTCTATCAGGTTCTCCAGACATACGATTATCTTGCATGCAAACCACATGCCGCTGGAGCTCCTTGGCATTTCTGGCGGACCTGACGTTGAGGCTTCCAGGAACGCCCCCCACCGCATATCAGGGGAGATCGACTCATGCTCCCCTTTTGTCGCTGTCACGCGGGAAATATTGGATAGAAAAGGCGAGCTACCGCTTCTTGTAGGCTGGCGCCCTTTTGTGGAGGAATGCCGCTGTTCCTTCCTTCCAGTCCTCTGTCTGCATCAACCCTTTGGAAAGTTCCGTGGCATAGCGGTCGATCAAACTGCGGGGAACGACGGCGGAGGCGTTTTTCATGTCCCGCAACAGTTTGAGCGCGTGATAAAGCGCCAGCGGCTGTCTTGTCAACAGCTCTTCGGCCAGTTCCATCGTCTGGTCCATCAATTGATCGTCCGGCACAACCCGGTTGATCATGCCCACGTCGTAGGCCCGTTGGGCGGTGATGCGGAAGCCGCTGATCATTTCTGCGGCGATAGCGCAGGGCAGGTTGTCAAAGAAGAACATCACGTTGCCTCGCTGCACCTCGACCTGCTGAAACCATGCTCCTTGGGCCGCCGTCCTCAGATCTGCACGAAGCACGAGATCGAGGCCTGCTCCCACGCAAAATCCGTTAACTGCGGCGATGACGGGTTTGTCCAATCTTCCCGACCAGTAAGGGTCCTGCGCCGTCAGGCTGGCAAAGGTCTCAATCGAGACCTCGCCGGCGAGCGTCTTCTGAAACCATTCCTTATCGGCGCCGGCGGAAAACGATTTGCCTCGCGCCGTCAGTATTGCGATCCAGGCATCTTCGTCGTCCCGGAAGCGCGTCCAGCAGTCCCTTAGCGCCGCGAACATCTCCTCGGTAAACGCATTCAGTTTTTCCGGTCTGTTCAAAGTAATAATCGACAGATGATGCTTCTTTTGGTATTCAACGACGCCCATACTCACGCCTCCTCCTCTGTGCCGGAACTCGTTCGGCGGACTTCCCGGCATTGTCCATCGTCTGCTCAGATGACATGTTTCTCCTTCAGGTCATCCATCTCCTCTTCAGTCAGCCCCAGGAGACCTGCATAAACTTCTTCATTGAAAGCCCCTCGCTCCATGATCCCCCAGTCGATCCTTCCCGGCGTGCCCAACAGTTTCGGCGCCACTCCTATCAGCCCTGTGATGGTTCCGAACATGTCGTCGGCGTCAATGAACATCTCCCTCGCTTTTGTGTGCGGGTGTTGTGAAACCTCGATCATGTTCAGAACAGGGGCGCAGGGCACGTCGCAACGTGAAAGGAGTTCCTCGATTTCCTCCCGCGTTTTCGTTTTTGCCCATGCCCGGACGATCGCATCGATCTCATCGCCGCGCTTCAGGCGGTCGAGCACGCCCCATTCCCTTTTTTCGACATCGTTCGGGGCAATCAGGCCTATGAGGGCCTTCCACTGGCCATCCGTCTGGGTCCCGATATATTCCGGCTTGCCGTCCCTGGTGTCGAACGTGTCGGAGGGAGCGCCAAAGGGATGACGGTTCCCCGTCCGCGGCACAGGCTCGCCGCGAAACAGGCTGAGGGATGCAGCTTCCTGAAGAAGCGAAATGGTTGCGTCGAACATGGCGCAATCGATCATTTGTCCCTCGCCGGTCACCTTATCTCGCGCATGGAGGGCGGTTAATATGCCGATAGCGGCATAGAGCCCTCCCAGCAGGTCCGAGATCGGTACGCCGACCCTGAGCGGCTCTCTATCGGGGTAGCCGTTCATGCTCATGAAGCCGGTCGATGCCTGAACAAACATGTCGTAGGCGACTTTGTCTTTCCACGGCCCGGTCTGTCCGTATCCCGAAATGGCGCAGTAGACGATCTTGGGATTTGCTTTCTTCAGCACCTCGTAGTCAAGACCCAACTTCTCCATAGTGCCGGGCGAGAAGTTCTGAACGATTACATCCCCCTTCTCCACCAGACGGAAAAACAACTCTTTGCCTTTCTCGGTGCGCAGGTTGAGGGTTGTATTCTTCTTGTTCGCGAAACAGGTGCCGAACAGCCTTCTCCGGATGTCCATTTCGAAGCCCCCGAAGACGGCTGTTCCGTAACCGCCCGAGGGCGGCTCAATTCGTATGACGTTGGCGCCCATCAACGCCAATTGCTGGGTGCAAAACGGGCCTGCAAGCGCCTGCGTAAGGTCTATCACCGTCACGTCTTCTAATGCCCTTGTCATGCATCCTCCTTTCCTGATCCTCTCATTCTTTGGAGTCGATGGAGCCCGGTTTGCCGGTCAACCATACCGGCGTCAGCCTGACGCTCGCAAACCTCCACCCCTCGGTCGTTCTGACGTAGGTGCAGTCGTACCAGCCGCCTGCGTCCCAGTGGTCGAAGGGGGTCTCGCCGACGTGTACAGCCTGGAGATACGAGCGCGAAACGGCCGTATCGCCGGTGATGCCGATCTGATGGTTAGTGCTGATATGGTGGGTAGCCCGATACCTGGCCAGCAGCCCCTTTCGCACAAAGTCTGTCATGCGGTCTCGGGGGATAATGAGGGTCGCGCCTGAAGCAGACGTCGGGTCGGGAAGTTCGAGAACGCCGCCCTCGGCATAATTGTTCGCATATTGTTCCACGTCGCCTGTGTCGAGAGAATGGGCGAAGCTGTAAAGTAATTCGCTTATCGACGTTCGGTCCAACAACCACTGCACCTTTACTTCGAGAGGATTATCCATTGCCGTAATCTCCATTACTTGCTCTGTGAGGCGCACAAGGAGCAGCAGGCCTTCGCGCTGTTGCCCCTTGTGCGCCTCACAGAAGCGGTGAAGTTCACGTGTTCAGGGCAAGCCCCGCTTCGCGTTGAACGCCGAATGCCTTGGGAGGCACGAGAAAGAGACAGATGACGAAGGAGACAATCGATAGAACCGTTATGAGCGTGATGGAGGTGAAATAGAAGCCGGTTGTGTGCAGCAGATAGGCATTGACGTTCAACCCTATGGCGCCGAGGAGGATCGAGATTCCCATTCCCAGCCCCCCAAGAGCGCCCGATATTTGATTCGGATAATATTTTGCGAGGAATCCGAGCGCGGCAGCCAGAGGGACTCCCAGGAAGAACCCGGCGAGCACTATCGTCGCCAGGAGAAGGGGTTGGCTGGCGAGGACTGCTTGAGACTTGACGGCGTACACGCAGACGGCGGACCCGATCGTACAGATGACGAGCAGCGGTCTCGTACTGCCGCGGAACAGTTTTTCGATGATGATTCCTGTAAAGATGCAGCCAAGCATGAAGGATAGTTGCGCGCCGATCATGATTTGACCGGCGTGCACCGGCCCTAAGCCAAGCCCGACGGGTTTGTCTATTGCTAGATATCCGGGGGTGAGATCGTTAAATGCCATATAGACCCAGGTCATCACCGCGCCGCCAACGATGGCGACCCATGTCGCCGGCGTGGCGACTGCGCGCCTGAACAAACCCGTCGGCGCCGATGAACCGCTGACCGCGGCCTGGATAGGCGGCTTGGGTCCAAACAGGATTATCAGGCCCAGCACTCCTCCTACTGCGAGCGCTATTGTTGTTGACGTGGTCAAAGACCATTCAAGGTTGCCGCTGCGTGCAAAGGCCGACGGTATGAGAGCAAACCCCAGGGCGATGCCTATTGCCTGCCCCGTGCCCTGAAGTCCCACGGCAAGCGACCTTTGGTTCGGCGGGAACCAGTCGGAAGCAATCCTGGCAAGAGAACCCATGGTGAATGCCGCCCCGACCGCCTGTATGGCCCTGCAGACGAGAAGTCCGCCGAAAGACGTTCCGATAATCGGCATGAGCAACGTACCGATGAGCATAAGCGCAACAGAAAGGATCCTTGACCAAGCCGACCCGAGTTTGTCCATGAGAGGCCCGCCCGCCATGGAGACGACCGCCACCACGATGGTGAAGAGTCCCATCGTGCCGCCCGTTGCCTGGCCTATCGTCATCCCCAGCTTCTTCGCAACAACCCCCACCAGCGGCGCCGGAGCTATGAGGACTATTCCCTGGGCAACAACAATGATTCCCATGGCCACTATGACAAACCACCTGTAACCGGGGTAACTTTCTTCCTTCATGTGCCCTCCCTTTCTGGAAATGGTTTTTGGCGTTCGACCCGTAGAGCGCTTTGCCTATCCGCCCGAGCTGGGTCCCCCTGCTTCTCCCGCTTCTTGGAGCGCCTCTTCAACCCTTCACCGAGCCCCTTTGCCGGTCGGCGGCATGAGGTATGAGAGGTAGGATTTGTACTTCTCCTCTCTTTTCTGAACTTCGTCGATGTTTGCGTAGTACCGCTCGTGTATCTCCTTGATCTCAAGAAAGTGGTGCAGCCTGCCCCCGAGGGTGGAGCGGTTCGTTTTCATGCTTGCCTCGTCGAGGACCATGGCGACATTGTCTCCCTCAAGCTTCAGTGTCCCGGCAGCGCCGCAGATCGGGCACTCCACGGTCGGCCCCTGCTTCAAGTGGACAACCATATTGGAGTGACAGACGGGACAGATTCCCGCGTCATCCCCCATAAACGTCATGGCGTCAGCCGGCCCTGCCGCTGCCTGAGCAACGTGCCTGCCCAGTACTTTTGCCTTGCCCAGCGCTCGCTCGTCGAGAAGGATCTGGGCAGGGCGGGCCGCTTCCGTAACGTGCAATTGGTCTATTGTTGTGAATTCCGTAAAGGTGAGAAGCTTCATCAAAGACAGGCCCATCGGCGTCCACGACTTGTTTCCGCCGCCCACGGCGATAAGCCCGACGGGCCGTTTCTTTTCCCCATCCCTGGCTGCCGCCATGGTGGCGTTGATTTCTCTCGATATCATCCGGTCGGTAAGCACCTTCAGATAGCCCGGCGGGGCGAGAAAATAGACCGGCGAGCCGACGATAAGACCTTGAAACGCTCCGAATTTCTCCGCCACGAAGCCCAGGTCATCGCCCTTGATCACGCACTCGGCCAGTTCGCCTTTCGCCATTTTCGCCGTACAGCTCTCGCAGCCCCTGCACGGCTTTATGTGCAAATCCATGAGTCGCATGATCTCGACGTCTGCCCCGGCCTCTTCGGCTCCCATGAGGGCCGCCTTCACGAGAACCTCTGAATTTCCCATCTTTCTTCCGCAGCTCAATCCCAGAATCTTCATTCTTCCCCCTCCAAGCTTGGTGGTGCTGCCGAAAACCGGTCTGCTTGATCTTGTCCAAGTCCTGCAGCTATTTCGTTTAAGCCTGCTTTGCCTTCATCGCTTTTCTGAGAGCGTCCGTAGCCGCCGCATCCACCTCAAACGTCTCCGGGTAGAAGACGACCCCATAGACATCCCTTGCTCTCTGGAGCGATACGAGTCCCTCGATCACATCGTTTTGAACGCGCTGCGGGTCCCGATTGAGCGGGTTTCCCCACCCTCCTCCGCCGGCTGCCCTGCTCGCGCATTTTTCGCCCGGAAAAATGGGGACGGTGGTCATCGTGCGAAGGACTCTCCGGGTCCCGTCGACGGCTTCCAGGTACATCTCTGCCTTGGGCCCATCCTGGCCGCCTGCAGCGCCCGGCACGGTGAATCTCGTCCCGTCGCTGTTTCCCGTCATGATCAGGGATGGCGCCCCCTCGGCAGTGTAGGCGACGAGTTCGACAAAGGTGCCCGGACCGCCGCGGAACTCGCCGGCGCCTTCCCAGTCAGGAAGGATCTCGTACTTTGTCACTAGGTAGGGACAGGTTGCTTCATAGAACTCCATGTTCGGCCTCCCGAAGTTCGCCCCTGACCCGAGGATGGCAACTCCCTGCCACCCGTCATAGCCTTTGAGGGCGCCCGACCCTCCGTCAGAGCCGAAGGTTTCGGACCAGTACTGTTTGATGTGTCCTGTTCGCGGATCGACGATCCTCGGATCCATGCCTAACTGAATGGGGCAAAGATGCTTCGACCATCCCGCCATAGCCCGATCGGGCATGGCCTGGTTGAGAGCATACATGCAGGCTTCCTCTATCTGGATGCCGCAGGCGATCTGCGACGCCCCTACCGTTGCGGGGTACTGAGGGTTCACGACGGTTCCTTCGGGCGCGATCACGGTGACGGGGTTCATGGTGCCGCCGTTCTTCGGGACGCTGGGATCGATGAGCGAATAGAAGCCGGGCAGTACATCCATTTTGGTGAGACCGAGGGGAACGTTGACAAAGGTAGCCTGGGGGTCGCTGTCCGAGAAGTCGAAGGTAATCTCCTCTCCCTTCACGGTAGTCTTCACCCGGACGAAGATTGGTTTGTCCGTCTTGCCGTCCCAGTCCGTGGCCGATTCCCCGTAGTAAACGCCATCGGGTATCTTGGCGATTTCCGCACGCATTGCCTTTTCGCCTGCGGCCACTATTTCCGTCAGACAGGCCTTGACGGCTTCGACGCCATACTTGTCGCAGAGCAACGCCACTTGTTCTTCAGCCTGGGCCATTGCGCCGTTTATCAGATTGGTATCCATGTCCACTTCGGTAGGGTTCCTGATATTGCGCAACAGAAATCCCCATAGTTCTTTTTGCAGGACTCCTTTTTTGTAGACCTTGATAGGGGGGATGTTGAGCCCTTCGGCGATTATGTCATAGGCGCCGGGTCCGTATCCTCCGGGCAGAAAGCCGCCTGTGTCGGTAACGTGCGTCTTTGCCTGGAAGTACCCGATGTGTTCGCCCTTGTAAAAGATTGGCCTGATGAAATTCCAGTCGGGAAGGTGTCCTCCCTTGACAATGTAAGGGTCGTTCGACACGACGAAATCGCCCGGCTCGTAGTCGCCGTGAAAATAGGACTCAATGCCTCTGATGGCTTCTTCAGCCACAAGCGTATGGATGGGCAAATAGGCCGACGCAACGACAATCTTCCCGGCTTTGTTCAAGAGCGTCTGGCCGAGGTCGCGGGCGTTCGCCGTCACAAAGGATTGCGTGGAGTAGAGTATCTTCTGCCCTATCTGGTCGGCCAGGTACTCGAATTTGTTCCAAATCACCGAGAAGGTCGTCGGATCGACGTTGCCTCCCGATTCCTTCGTCGGTCGTTTGCTTCCGGCTGTCCCGTCGGTGGTCACGAGGTAATTCCCGACGATATCTACCGAAGCCGTCGCGGCAGGAGGTATCACGACAGTCGTGAACTTTTCTTCGATGATGGCGGGACCTTCGACGCTGTTGCCTGCGAAGAGCTTATTCCCATCGTAAACCTTCGCCCTCATCGTGCCATGACCGTCAAAATAGGCTTCCCGGGCGCCCTTCACTGCCGACGCCGACTCACCTGCCCCTCCGTTCGTTGCCCGTAGTTCGGGCTTTGCCAAGTTGGCGGCGGCCGTCAGGTGAAGACACATTATCTCGGTGGGAAAGGCAGGATCGGCGTAACCCATGGCCGAACTGTGCACCTCGTGAAAGTTGTCAATTGTCGCCTTGAGCGTCTCATCGGTCACGTCCCCCGCGGGGACCTTCGCAAATCGCTGCCGGAACTGACCGTAGTACCTGACCTCCATCGATTTCTCAATGACCACGTCTTCCGGGGAGACGCCTTCGCGCTTCAAGGTCTCCCGGCCCATTTTCTCCATGTCGTCGTAGAGACGATTCATAAGGGCGAGGTCCGCCTTCGTCGTCTCGGATGCGTAGGGTTTCGTGTAGTCGTGCTTCAGGTCGCAGAACATCATCCCGAAAGCACAGTAGGTTGGGGCGACTTTCGGTATGATCAATTTCTTGATGCCGAGCTCTTCCATGATCGGCACGGCGTGCACGGGCGCCGCTCCGCCTGCGGCGCACAGCGTGAACTCTCTCGGGTCGTACCCGCGTTTCGCAAAGCTCACGTCCGTGGCGCCCGCCATGACCGCGTTCACGATGTCGTAGATTGCCGCGGCCGCGTCGATCACCGACATGCCGAGCGGGTCGGCTATCTTCTCTTTGATGGCTTTTTCCGCGAGGTCCTTCCTGAGTTTTGTCTCCCCGCCGAGGAAGAATTCCGGGTCGATGTAGCCGAGCACAACGTCGGCATCGGTGACCGTCGGTTCCGTGCCGCCCGTGCCATAGCAGGCAGGGCCCGGATAGGCGCCCGCGCTCTTGGGACCCACTTGAAGTCTTCCGCTCGCGTCGATCCACGCAATGCTCCCTCCGCCTGCTCCTGCCGCCGCCACGTCTACAGACGGGAGGCTGAATTTCTTGGCGTCGATAATCTTTTGCTGCACGATGTTCACGTTTCCATCGTAGACGACGCCCACGTCAAAACTGGTGCCTCCCATGTCAACGGAAAGGATGTTCTGCGAACCATGAACGCCTCCGAGGGCAAGGCCGAGGGACGGACCCGCCGCGGGACCTGAAAGAAGCAGCACTGCCGGGTTGTCGAGAACGATGTCGGGAGTGGCGATCCCCCCGTTGCTCTGCGTGAAGGCCAATTCTCCCTTGAAGCCCGATTCTTTGAGGGCCTGCCGCAGATCCGCCAGGTACCTGCTGACTGCGGGGGCCACGTAGGCGCTGAACATCGTGGTGCTCCATCTCTCGGTCTCACCTATTACGGGCAATATTTTAGATGACAAGGCGACATAGACGCCGGGGCATTCCTCTCGAACGATCTCGCCAATTCTCTCCTCGTGTTGGGGATGAATGGGCGAGAACATAAGCATCACCGCGATGGATTCGACCTTCTTACTCTTCAGGTATCGCACTGCCTTGCGCACCGACTCTTCATTCAGCGGCGCCAATACCTGCCCCCGGGCATTCACCCGTTCTTCTACCTCCGTCATGAGGTGGTTCGGGGTAAGAGCTTTCGGGGCATCCAACCTCATGTCGAACATATCCACCGATTTGTCCTGCCAATCGGATTTCGCGACTTGCTGAAAAGTCATTCGAAGCCTGTATCCCTGGGTCGCAATCGTTCCCATCCTGGCGCCTGAATGGGTTGCGACGATGTTCGTCGCCAGCGTCGTGCCGTGAATGATCGTGCCGGTCTTCTTCAGCAACTCCTCAAGGCTTGTCCCGAGCTCGGCGGCCAGTTTCCGGATGCATTCTATGGTTCCTACCGAAGGGTCCTGGGGCGTGGTATGGGCCTTGGCGGTTATCACCTCGCCGTTTTCCGTCATGAGCACTCCGTCCGTGAATGTACCGCCGCTATCGACTGAAATCCTGTAAGCCATGCTTGCCTCCTTAGTTGGCGACTGTGCGCTTTTCGGTTCCCAACGGCCGTCTTTTTTCGACTGGGAAGACTAAGAGCAAGCAATGTGCCGTCATGCAGAAAAAGACATGATGAGTCGGTGATTCGTTGAGGTTCTTACTAATACACGGTGGGTCCGCCAGGCCGGGAGCGCCGTGAGAAAGCGGCGGCTCTCAAAATACAGAGACAATTGCTGAATCTTGAGAGCCGCGACAGGGGCATGAAGCAGGGTAGGCATGCTTTATCCGTCGCTTGCTTTTTGTTTTGTACTGTGTTGAAGTGGTGATAAGCGAGGAAATAGGATCGGGCGTCGTTCGGGTGCTGTTCTCCACGACGTGGAAATGTGCTTTGACGTGACGGTCGTGGGTTAAATCAACACGAAGGCGAGCAGGGCATGAATGCTGCGGTAGGCGCGGGAGAAGCCGAATCACTCGAGGAAATCCTGGCTTTCAGACGATTGCTGCAGGAGCTCGCAGCCGCAATCGTCTGCGCAAGCGCGGGTCAGATAGAATCCGAAATCGACAGAGCCCTCGAAGCGACCGGCAACTTCTGGAACCTCGATTGGATATGCCTGGCGGAGCTCTCCGCTGATCGCAGGCATGTCGAGAGAATTCATTCGCCTCTCTCCAACGGGGCAACCCCCACGATTCTTGAAGCATGGGATATGGACCTTCGTCCATTGATCGACCGAATCTCGAAAGGCGCTTCAACAGCGCTAACCCAGTGTTTCTTTCAGCGACCCACTCAAACCGGGGCAAACACGCGAACGGTCCTCGGAGAAGACGCAACGCGTGTCCTTATTTTGCCGGCTAATTCAGACGAGTCCCTGGAGGCTTTCCTTATTCTTCCCGTCTTTGATCGGCAGTTGCCGCGCCATGAGGAATTGCTGGAGGAACTCCGCTATCTGGGAAGAATCCTCGCGGGCAGCCTGGCGCGCAAGAAGGCGGTGGAAAGCATCTTCGAGCTAAGGCGCTTCGAAGAGCTGCTCTCCCATGTCTCCGCTACGTACATCAATCTCCCGATCGAAGAGATCCCGAAAACCGTTAAGAACGATTTCGAACGGCTCGGCATGCTCCTCAAGGCCGACAGGTTCAACCTTTACCTTATCAACGAGGACCGCATTACCTTCAATCTGGAAGAACGGTTTGCGTGGTGGCCGCATGAGGACGATCTCTTGATAAAGCGGATAGAGGAGGAAGACATCAAGACCCGGGCGCTCTTCGACAAGAGCCGTTACCTTTTCGATAAATGGCGCCGTGGCGAGGTGTGTCGCTATGAACGCCTCGAAGACCTCCCCGAGGAGGCTGGAGACGTTAGAACGATCCTGTCCAAGTTCGGGGCCAAGTCGTATCTTTCGATTCCGATCACGCTCGCCGGTTCGACGGCGGGGGCGCTCAGCGTCGTCACGACGCGCCGTCGCCAGACGTGGAGCGACGATCTTATTCTCAGGCTCCGCCTGTTTGGCGAGGTTTTTATCAACGCGATGGCAAGAAAGCAGACCGAAGAGAAGCTCCGAGCGGCTTTGTCTGAGGTAAAGAAGCTCAAAGACCGGATCGAAGCGGATTACGTATACCTCAGAGAAGAAATCAAGATAGAGCATGACTTCAGCGACATTGTAGGCAAGAGCGATGCGCTGAGGGAAATCCTTCTCAAGGTCCGCCAGGTAGCGTCCACCAATGCGACGGTCCTCGTTCTCGGTGAAACCGGAACGGGAAAGGGTCTGATCGCAAGGGCGATTCACAATGCGAGTGCCCGGAAGGACAGGCCGCTTATTCAGGTGAACTGCGCCGCCCTGGCAGGGGGTCTCATCGAGAGCGAACTCTTCGGACATGAGAAAGGCGCCTTTACCGGCGCGCAACTGAATAGAGCGGGGCGTTTTGAGTTGGCCAACGGCACGACGCTTTTCCTCGACGAGATCGGCGACCTTCCATTGGAATTACAACCCAAACTGCTGCGCGTGCTTCAGGAGGGTGAGTTCGAACGCGTTGGGGGAAGCGCAACGATCAAGACCGATGTGCGCATTGTTGCTGCCACCAATAAAGACCTCGAGGAGGAAGTGGAGTCGGGAAGGTTTCGCAAGGATCTCTGGTATCGATTGAACGTTTTTCCGATATGCGTCCCCCCGTTGCGTGAGCGCCTGCAGGACATCCCCCTTTTTGTCCGTTTCTTCCTGAAGAAGTATGGGAAGTGGATCGGAAAAAAATTCGACTCCGTAGATGAAAACACCATCAGAGCGCTGCAGACGTACTCGTGGCCCGGCAACATCAGAGAACTCGAGAACCTGATAGAAAGGGCTGTCATTACAAGCTCGCCGGGAACGCTCAGAATCGATGCGCCGAGAGAGAAGGCGCCGGTGAAAAGTGGAAAAGGCACGATGGAAGACATGGAGCGGTCGTACATTACAGAAATACTCAACGAAACATATTGGCGTGTAAACGGGCCGAATGGCGCCGCAGTCCGCCTCGGCATGAACCCGAGCACGCTTCGCTTTCGCATGAAAGTTCTCGGCATCAGTCGCCCCGGGTCGCTCCAACCGTGACAAGCAGTGGCCCGCCCCCCTACATTTGCCTCCGGCCCGGCCCCGTCTTCAGTACGTTCGGCTCCAGGCGGGGAAGCAAAAAGACGTTGACAAAAGGCCCGAAACAAAGAACAATAGAGAAATGATTACAAGCGGTTGCGAGGCGGCGCCTTCTGGGGTGCGGAATCTCTCTTGACAGAAGTGTGTCGTTTTGTTATAAATTGCACAATCCATATGTGCGTAAAATCACAAGGTGACCAGGGTAAGGTTGGAGGACGCGAAACGGCTTCGGAACCAAGGGCGAAGCAATAGGCGTTGCGGAAGCGGACAATTGGTCCCGAATGCGTAAAAAGGGCTGAACGCTTAAACAAAATAAAGGACTCTAAACCGTGGAAACCGTAGCCCCCTTCAAAGAAGTAATCGACGAGGTCAAGGAGAAAGGCGGAGAGGCCGTCAAGTTCTGCTATCAATGCGGAAAATGCGATACGGTCTGCCCCTGGAACCGTGTGAGAAAGTTCAGCATGCGCAAGCTCATCCGCGAGGCGACCTTCGGCTTGAGCGAGATCGAGCGTGAAGAGATATGGCGTTGCACCACCTGCGGAAAATGTCCTCAGCGCTGCCCCAGGGACGTCAAGCAGATCAACGACATGATAGCCCTGCGCAGAATGGCCACGGGATACAATGTTTTTCCCGCCGCTGTCAAACCTTACCGCACCGTGAGCGCCGGCCTTGCCGCTTCCGGCAACCCCTTCAACGAGGACCGGAAAACCAGGGCGGGTTGGGCTGAAGGACTGTCGGTAAAGCCCTTTGCCGAAGGCATGGAGATCCTCTATTTCCCCGGCTGCTACCTGAGCTACGACCCGAGGCTTAAGAAAGTGGCCCGGGCGACTGCTTCCATCCTTAAGAAAGCGGGGGTGGATTTCGGGATATTGGGCGAGAAGGAGAACTGCTGCGGCGAGAGCATCCGCAAAACAGGCAACGAAGACCTGTTCAAGCGCCTGGCTCGGGACAACATCAAGACCTTCATCGATAACGGGGTGAAAAAAATACTCGTCTCCTCCCCTCATTGCTACCACACCTTTAAGAACGAGTACACCGAATTCAAGGCGAACTTTGACGTGGTGCACATCTCCCAGTATCTCTTCGAGCTGCTGAACGAAGGGAGACTGCGGATCGCCGGGGAATATGAAAAGAAGGTTGTCTATCACGATCCCTGTTACCTCGGCCGTCACAATGGGGTGTATGACGAGCCCCGAGGCGTCTTGAAGAAGGTTCCCGGCCTGGAGCTGAAGGAGTTCGCCGAGTCGCGGGAGGACAGCCTCTGCTGCGGCATGGGGGGCGGCAGGATTTGGGCGGAAACCCCGAAGTCGGAAAGATTTGCGAACATACGAATGGAAGAGGCTGTCGCGGCCGGCGTCGACGAGTTGGTCACCGCCTGTCCCTATTGCATCACCAATTTTGAAGACAGCAGGGCAGTATTGAATTACAGCGAGACCATACAGGTGAAGGACATCACGGAGGTCCTTCAGGATATCATCGAATAAGCGACGAGGGGAATACAGCTTCGATATGACAGAACCGACGAACATCGTGAACATGAAGGGCGTGGCGGAAGATTTCGCCTGCGAAAAATTCGCGGACGGGGAGTGGGTTGGGAGTTCGACGCGAGTGCCCCTTGAAAAGGAGATCACGGTCCGGGTCAATCTCAAGGAACTGGTCAACATTATGTGCACGCCGACGAAGATCAATTTCCTGATCCTGGGCTTCCTCTATTCGGAAGGAATTATTTCGGGCCTCGACGACGTGTTGATGATGAACGTGTGCGACGAAGAATCGGAAGTCGACGTGAGGCTGACCAACCCCGGCTTTCAGTTGCCCACGCGCCGGAGACTCACCTCCGGTTGCGGCGGCGGCGCCGCTTTCGCCGTGGCGGGACAAAGGGTCGATTCGGACCTCGTCGTCACGCCGAAAGAAATTTCTTCACTGATGAAGCAGTTCCAGGAGCGGATCGATCTCTATCAGGTGAGCGGCGGCATCCACGCCTCGGCTCTCGCCGATACGGAAAGGGTGCTGGCCGTGGCAATGGACATCGGACGTCACAACAGCGTGGACAAGATCCAGGGGGAGTCTCTGTTGACAGGAATGGCGACGAAAGACCGGTTGCTGCTGACCACGGGCCGCGTTTCTTCGGAGATGCTGCTCAAGGCGGCAAAGATGCAGGCGCCGGTTGTTGTTTCGCGGCACTCGCCGACGAGCGCGGCCGTCGCGCTGGCGAGGGAGCTTGGCATCGGGCTGGCCGGTCACGCGCGCGGCAATCGCCTTACCGTCTATTCACACCCCGAGCGATTCGGCCGTGCAGGGAACTCAGTAGAGGAAGACGGGACGGGTGCGCTGAAGGGGGGGTAGCAATCGCGGAAGTAAAGAGAAGGCTTTTTCGATTCGCGATCAGCGATCCGAGATTGGCGATTGAAGTTCATGGAGGGGGCGCCGAGGCCCCAAATAATAGCCGTATTACCCGAGGTGAAGACGTGGAAAATGTCATCGCGCTGAAAGACAACATGCAGGAGCTTTTGCGGAACCTTAAGAACGGCAACTTTGGGGACGTCATGGTTGTCGGCGGCGGAATCAGCGGCATCCAGGCCTCCCTCGATCTTGCCACGGCGGGCTTCAAGGTCTACCTGGTGGAGAAATCGCCGAGCATCGGGGGCCACATGGCCCAGCTCGACAAGACCTTTCCGACCAACGACTGCTCGATGTGAATACTCGCACCCAAGCTGGTCGAGGTCGGCCGGCATCCGAACATCGAGGTCCTGACGTATACCGAAGTTGACGGCATAGCAGGCGAAGCGGGCAACTTTAAAGTAACGCTCCTGAAGAAGCCCCGATACATCGTCGAAGACAAATGCACGGGCTGCACCACCTGCGTAGAGTACTGCCCCGTCAAATATCCCGATCAGTTCAACCAGGAAATATCGCAGAACAAAGCCGTCCACATATATTTCGCCCAGGCCATACCCCTTGTTGCCTATATCGATGAGAGCTGTCTTTACCTGAAAGAGAACAAATGCCGCATCTGCGAAGGGGTATGCAAAAACAACGCCATAGATTTCACCCAGGCGCCGGAGCGGGAAGAAATAAACGTCGGCGCCATAATTCTGTCTCCCGGCTTCGAACCCTTCGATCCCAAGGTGCGGGCCGAATATCGCTATGGGGAGTTTCAGAACGTTGTCACGAGCATGGACTACGAGCGGCTCCTGTGCTCCACGGGGCCTTACGCAGGCGAGATACTGCGCGCCTCCGACCAGAAGCATCCCCGCAAAGTCGCCTGGATCCAGTGCATCGGCTCCCGGCAGGTTATCGAAGGGGGCAACAGCTATTGCTCGGCCGTATGCTGCACCTATGCCCAGAAACAGGCGATCCTGACGAAAGACCACGACGCCGAGGCCGAGTGCGCCATATTCCATAACGACGTGCGTTCCTACGGGAAAGATTTTGAGCGATACTACCAAAGAACAGAGAACCTTCCCGGCGTCCGGTTCATCAGAAGCTACACCTCGATCGTGAAAGAAGACCCGGTCACGAAGAACGTGACCGTGCGGTATTCCACCACTGACGACGGCGTCAAAGAGGAAGAGTTCGATATGGTGGTCTTGTCCATCGGGTTGAACCCTCCCAAAGACGCGAAGGAACTGGCGGGGAAGTTCGGCGTGGAGCTCGACGCCCGCAACTTTTGCAAGATCGACCCGCTCAATCCGATGGTCACCAACAGACCCGGCATCTTCATCAGCGGCGCCTTTCAGGGACCCATAGACATTCCCGAGTCGGTCTTCAGCGCGAGCGGCGCCGGCGCTCAGATCGGCGAGCTTCTTGACTACCGCAGGGGAAATCTCACGAAAGAACGGATCTACCCCGAAGAACGGGACGTCTCCCAGGAGGAGCCGAGGATCGGCGTCTTTGTCTGCCATTGCGGGGCCAACATCTCGGCCATTGTCAATATTCCCGAAACGGTCGAATACTGCAAAACGCTGCCGCACGTGGTACACGCCCAAAACCAGCTCTTTTCCTGTGCCACAAACTCGGCAAAAGAAATAACCGACGTGACGAGGGAAAAGGGGCTCAATCGGGTAGTTGTCGCCGCCTGCTCCCCCAGAACCCTGGAACCGCTGTTTCGCGACACCCTTCGCGAGGCCGGAATTAACCAGTACTACTATGAAATGGCCAATATCAGGGAACACAACTCCTGGGTCCACCAGAAAGAAAAGGAAGAAGCCACACAAAAGGCGAAAGACATCATCAGGATGTCCGTAGCGCGGGCTTGCCATCTTGCGCCGCTAGCGGAGTTCGATCTTCCCGTCGACAAAAGGGCCTTGGTGGTCGGCGGAGGCATCGCCGGCATGACGTCCGCCCTCTCCATAGCCAACCAGGGACACGAGGTCTACCTGGTCGAAAAAGAGCGGGACCTCGGCGGCATCGCGCGGAAAGTGCACACCACGCTGGAAGGTCTCGACGTCCAGGCCTATTTGCGCAAGCTTATCGCAAAGGTGTACGAACATCCTGCGATCCACGTCTATCACGAAGCTTCCATCATCGAAGCAGCGGGGTACGTGGGAAATTTCGTTACCAAGGTGCAGTCCGACCGGGGATTCGCAGAGATAAAACATGGCGCCGCGGTAATCGCCATAGGCGCCGACGTTTACAAGCCCGCCGAATACCTCTACGGAGAAGACGAAAGGGTAATGACCCATCTCGAACTGGAGGAAAAGATCGTCCGGGGAGATGAAAAGGTCCTCAACGCCCAGAGCCTGGTAATGATCCAATGCGTCGGCTGCAGAAACGACGAGCGAAATTACTGCAGCAGGCTCTGCTGCAGCGAGTCCATAAAGAACGCCTTGCTGCTCAAGGAGAAAAATCCGGGAATGGACGTCTACATGCTCTTCCGCGATGTAAGGACTTATGGATTCAAGGAAGATTATTACCGGGAAGCGGCGAATAAGGGGGTCAGGTTCATCCGCTACGAGCCGGAGGACCCGCCCCAGGTGGAACCCGGCGAGGCAGAGGACGGCAGGTCGGTGCTCAAGGTCGTCGCCACCGACTACGTTCTGGGGAAAAAGCTCGAACTCGACGCCGATGTTGTCGCTTTGGCTGCCGCCATTCTCCCGGCGGCTGCTACAAAGGAAGTAGCCGG
The DNA here is from genome assembly GCA_963816715.1 of uncultured delta proteobacterium. Lineage (GTDB taxonomy): Bacteria > Desulfobacterota > Syntrophorhabdia > Syntrophorhabdales > WCHB1-27 > BOG-1155. The sequence goes on along the minus strand of CAWFMJ010000024.1, from coordinate 5,963 downwards.
CCTCTTCAAAGTAACGCTGAGTCCGGACGGCTTTTTCAAAGAAGCCCACGTGAAATTGCGGCCCGTCGAGTTCGCGACGGACGGCGTCTATCTGGCCGGCCTGGCCCACTACCCGAAGTTCATGCAGGAAACGATCAACCAGTCTTACGGCGCGGCGGGCAGGGTCCTCACGCTGCTCTCGCACGATACGGTCGTCGCTTCCGGCTCCGTCTGCGAGGTGGACGAGAATAAGTGCGTTTCCTGCGGGGCGTGCATCACGGCGTGCACCTATGGAGCGATAGATTTCTACGAAAGTGCGAGCGGCAGAAAAGCCAGGGTCAACCCTGTGCTCTGCAAGGGGGACGGTCTGTGCAACACGAAGTGCGCAACGAGCGCGATCTCTCTCAAGCACTTCACCGATGAAGAGGTCGTCAGCGAAATTGACGCCCTCATTTCGGACGAAGAGATCGGGGAGCAAATCGATTCGGCTTTGGGTTTGTGAGAGCCTGTGGGAAAGCCGGGAATGCGAAGAAGGAGGTGGAAACCATGAGTGCAGGACTTGGGTTCAAACCAAGAGTGCTCGGTTTTGTCTGCCATTGGTGAGCGTACGGCGCAGCTGACCTGGCTGGAGTTTCCAGACTGCAATATACGACTGAAATGCGGCTGATTCGCGTGATGTGCTCGGGGAGAGTGGATCTGGCGTTCATACTCCGGGCATTTTCAAAGGGAGCGGATGGGGTGTTTATCGGCGCGTGCCACCTGAGTGAATGCAATTACATTACTCATGGAAATTACCACACCCTCAACACGGTCCTTCTCCTGAAGAAAATACTGGAACACCTCGGGCTGAACCCCGAAAGGCTGCGTATGGCTTTCATGTCCGGCGCCGAGGCGAATCTCTTCGTGGACAACGTGAATGGTTTCGTCAAGAAGGTGAAAGAGCTGGGACCCCTCGGCAAGGCTGAGGGAATGGACGAAAAGGAGCTGAAGTTCAAGCTTGAGACTACCACCAGTCTCATCCCCTACATCAGGCTCGTGGAACGGGAAAGGCTGAGGGCGCCGGTGATGTCGGAAGAAGCGTACTACAAGCTGTTCGCCGGGGAGGAGGTAAGCAGGCTGTTCGACGAGACGATCGGCGAGAAACTGGCAATAAGCCAGATTATCTCGCTCCTCCGGGAAAAATCGCTTTCGACGGCGGAAATTGCGAAGACTTTGCGCCTGACTCCGTCGGAAGTGTCAAAATACCTCACTGTCTCGTCAAAGCAGCGGCTGGTGAAGTACGATGAGCGCGAGAAGCGTTATGCGCTCGCATGAATGAAAGACCAGCCAGGCTAACTGCCAAAGCGAGCGAGCGCGTTGCCGCCCGCGCGCGGAGGTGCAGGAGCGCGCGGAAGCCTGGCTAAAACGGGCAATGCAAAGCAGAAAGAGGGGGGCTCAATCGGCGATGGACAAAGAGAGAGTCGATCAGATAATTGATAAACATCACGCGGAACCCAGTTCGCTCATTCAAGTGCTTCTCGACATTCAGAGCGAAAACAGCTGGCTTCCCAAAGAAGCGTTAGAGAGGGTCGCGGAACGATTGCAGGTTCCCATGACGCGGATACAGCACATCGCCACCTTCTACAAAGCCTTCAGCTTAGTCCCCAAAGGACGTCATCAGATTCACATTTGCATGGGCACCGCCTGCCACGTGCGCGGCGCTGCGCGCGTCCTCGACAAGGTGGAGGAGATGACCGGCATAAAACCGGGCGAGACCGACCTCGATCTGAAGTTCAGCCTCGAGACGGTCAACTGTCTGGGTTGCTGCGCTTTGGGGCCGGTCATGGAGATCGACGGCAAAACCCACGGGAAAACGTCGCCGGCAGTGATGGCGGACGTGCTCAAAACCTACGATTAAGGACAAACCATGCCACGGATAATGACGCCTGCCGAACTGGAAGCATTAAGAAAGGACATCCTTTCAAAGAGAGACCCGAATAAGCCCTGCATCACCCTCTGTTCGGGATCTGCTTGCCATGCCTCGGGCAGCCGGGAAGTCGCCTCCAGGCTTGAGGAGGAGATCGAAAAGCAGGGCTTGCGCGGCGTGGTGGACCTCAGAAAAACGGGCTGCCACGGCTTTTGCGAGCGCGGTCCCATTATTGTCATTCGCCCGGAGGAAATATGCTATTTCCAGATAAAGCCCGAGGACGTTCCTGAAATCGTCTCCGAAACGATAAAGGAGAAGAAGATCATAGAGCGGCTGCTCTTCACGGACCCGGTTGCGAAAGAGAAGATCGTTCACGAATCGGAAATCCCCTTCTACAAGAACCAGGGTCGCATCGTTTTTGCTTCCAACGTGAATGTCGATCCGAAAAGCATGGACGACTATCTCGCGATTGGCGGCTACGCCGCCCTGGCCAAAGTTCTTTCCGGCATGAGCGCCGACGAGGTGTTGCAGGAAGTCAAGAAGGCCAACCTTCGGGGAAGAGGGGGCGGCGGCTTTCCGGCCGGAGCGAAGTGGGAAGGGTCGCGCAATGCTCCCGGCGACGTCAAGTACGTGATCGTCAACGCCGACGAAGGAGACCCCGGCGCCTATATGGACAGGAGTCTCCTCGAAGGGAACCCGCATGCGGTGCTCGAAGGCCTGACGATCGGCGCCTATGCCGTCGGCGCCCACGAGGGCTATATCTACGTGCGGCAGGAGTACCCCTTAGCCGTCGAAAATGTGAACACTGCAATAAAGAAGTCCGAAGAGCTGGGCCTTCTGGGAAAAAACATCCTCGGCTCGGGCTTCGATTTTGTGGTGAAAGTCCACCGGGGCGCAGGCGCTTTCGTCTGCGGCGAATCGACTGCTTTGATGACGGCGCTCGAAGGCAGGGCGGGAGAGCCCAGGCCGAAATATATCCGCTCCAACCTCGTCGGTCTCTGGGGCAGGCCCAGCGTGCTCAATAACGTCGAAACGTGGGCAAACGTGCCCCTCATCATCAACAACGGGGCCGACTGGTTCACCCGGTACGGAACCGAAACGAGCAAGGGCACGAAGATCTTTTCCCTCGTCGGCAAAATAACCAATACCGGTCTCGTGGAAGTGCCCATGGGGACGCCCCTGAGAGACATTGTTTTCAAGATCGGCGGCGGAATTCCCGGCGACAAGAAGTTTAAGGCGGTGCAGACAGGCGGTCCCTCGGGCGGATGCCTGCCCGAACACCTGTTGGATTTGCCCGTCGGGTTCGACGAGCTGACGAAGGCCGGTTCGATGATGGGATCGGGCGGTATGATCGTCATGGACGAAGACACCTGCATGGTCGACGTCGCCAGGTACTTCCTTGCATTCCTCACCGATGAATCGTGCGGCAAGTGCGTGCCCTGCCGCGAAGGCATGCGGCAGATGTTGAAGCTCCTGACCAATATCACCAAGGGCAAGGGAAAAGAGGGCGACATCGAGCTTCTCGAAGAGTTGGGCGAGACGGCTTCCGAAGCGGCCCTGTGCGCCTTGGGCAAAACTTCACCCAACCCCTTTCTCAGCACGCTCAAGTATTTCAGGGACGAATATGAGGCGCACGTCAAGGAGAAGCGCTGCCCTGCTCTTTCCTGCAAGGAGCTGATCACCTTCTACATTGACCCGACGAAGTGCAACGCCTGTACGACCTGCGCGAGAAAGTGCCCCTCCGATGCGATTACGGGCGGCAAGAACCTGATCCATATTATCGACCAGGAGAAATGTACGAAGTGCGGTACGTGCTTCGAAGTATGCCCTCCGCGTTTCCGCGCGGTGACAAAGCTTTCGGGCGTGCCGACGCCGCCTCCTGTTCCTGAGGAAGCGAGGACGATAAAGAGGGAGAGCAAACAACAATGAGCGAAATCCTCTTTCAGATCGATGGGAAGGAAGTGAAGGCGACGCAAGGGATGACCATCCTGGAGACTGCCCGGTCCGCGGGCATAGCGATACCCACGCTCTGCCATCATGAGAAGCTGGAGCCTTTCGGGGCATGCCGCCTCTGCATTGTGGAAGTGGAAAGCCGGGGCTCTTCAAAGCTCGTTGTCTCCTGCGTCTATCCGGCAGAGAAGAACATTGTGGTGCGAACCAGGTCTGAAAAGATCGACAGGATCCGTAAGATGATCTTGCAACTCCTGCTGGCCCATGCGCCGGATGCTTTCGTCCTCCAGGATCTGGCGAAACAGTACGGCGCCGACAAGAATTGTTTCGAAAAAGAGCCGTCATTCTGCATCCATTGCGGTCTCTGCGTGCGTTATTGCAACGAGATCAAGAAGAAGAACGCCATCGGTTTTGTCGACCGGGGAATAAGGAAAGAGATCAGCTTCATACCGGAAATCGCGGCGAAAGAGTGCTGGGACTGCAAGGAATGTTTCCCCCTCTGTCCCACGGAAGCATTGCAGGCGGCATATGTGTTGATCGAAGCGCTGGCGTTCCCGGCAGCCGCTTCCGAACGGTGATCCGGCCGGGAGATTTTCGCGCATGGCTTTGTCATCGCCTTCGCCCCGCATCCTCATGTACGATTAGTATGCTCAGGTGCGGGACGAAGGCCTGGCCAAAGGGTCCAAGCAGGTTTGCCGGGCACGCCCCGTTGAGCCACCCGGGTAAGTGGGGAGCCACTCGTCGAGGGGACGGTCGCTGCCTCGAAAATCCCCTCGGCGCCGGTTCACCGTTCTCACATCCGCCATCCCTTGAATAGCCGGACGGGTCGGCCTTGCCCCCTCCGGCGCGGGTTGATTACCGCCCTCCTTCCTGTTACAATGAAAGCCATGATTCAGTTCATTAAACAGAAATTGTACCGTTTTCGCGCCTCCTCTCTGCCGCCCGACACCCGGGCGAGAGCCTCGGTGCTCATACCCATGTCGGCGAACGGAGGCCGCGATGTGCGCATTTTGCTCACGAAGAGAACAGAGACGGTAAAATACCACAAAGGAGAGATCTCCTTTCCCGGCGGCACGTACGAGGAGGATGACGGGGACGCGGAGCGGACTGCCGTACGGGAATGCGGCGAGGAGATCGGCGTCCGGCCGGACGACATCGACATCATCGGCCGGTTGGACGATATGGCCACCATCACCGGCTTCGTCATTACCCCCTTTGTGGCTTTCATACCCTGCCCGTACGATTTCAGGGTCAACCCCGGAGAAGTGCATCATCTCATTTATCTGCCGCTTAGTCGCCTGATGGAGGCCGAGCCGGAAACCACAATGGGGGAGCATGAAGGAGAGCCCGTGGCGTCTCCGGCGATCTCCTATGAAGGCGAAAGGATCTGGGGCGCCACCTGTAAGCTCCTCCTGCAGCTCAAGGATGTGCTCAACACATGAAACCCCTCGTCAGCATTGTCGGACGACCGAATGTCGGGAAATCAACCCTCTTTAACCGCATCGTCGGCTACAGGAAGGCAATAACCGAAGACTCGCCCGGCGTCACGAGAGACCGGAATTACGGCGAGTTCGAGTACGGGGGAAGTCATTCGCCATTGTCGATACCGGCGGATTCGAACCGGAAGGCGTCGAGAAAATCTCGTCCCTGGTCAAAGAGCAGATCTACGGGGCCGTGGAAGAGTCATCCGCGATCATATTCCTCCTCGACGCGCGCGACGGCCTTCTGCCCGATGACCGGGAGATAGCCGCAATTCTGCGCCGCTACAACAAGCCCGTCTTCTACGTGGTCAACAAGGTGGACTCCCAGAAAACAGAGCCCCATGCGGCCGAATTCTTCGGGCTGGGAGGAGTAGAGAAACTCTACTCGGTTAGCGCCGCCCACGGGCTGGGCGTAGGCGATCTGCTCGAAGACATCGGCCTGGCGACCGGGACAAAACAGGAGGAAGAAACCGCCCGCGGTATGCGGATCGCCGTGGTGGGCAGGCCGAATACGGGCAAATCCTCCCTCGTGAACAGGCTGCTTGGGGCCGAGCGCATGATCGTGAGCGAGATCCCGGGGACGACGCGGGACGCGATCGATTCAGTGATCGAATTCGAAGGGAAAACGTTTACCGTAATTGACACTG
>CAWFMJ010000023.1:745000-1075186 GCA_963816715.1 uncultured delta proteobacterium | reverse complement strand
GATCCCTGAGAAGCAACTCCCAAGTATCGCCTCGGTCCTCAACTATCAATTGTATTTAATTGCATACAATGCTATACTCTTGCATGTATAAAAGAACCTCTCCTCAAGGAAAACTATTCGGCGTAGAAACCCAATTGACGTCCTCCTTGCGCAGCCGCCTCGAGTCCTCATGGGCTCATCTGTTCCGACTGGAAGTTCTTCCACTATTGCTGAAGAACGAAGACCAGTATGCGATGCTCTACGGGACAACGGGCCGCCCCAATTTCAGCGTCGCCCGTCTTTTGGGCCTGTGTCTCCTCCAGGAGTGGAACGACCTGAGCGACCAGGAAGCCCTCGACGCCTTCAGCTTCGACATCCGATGGCGGTATGCTTTGGACGTAAGCGAAGAAGAAGATTATCTGTCCCGTCGGTCTTTAGTCGAGTTCCGCAGACGATTGGCTTCTAAGGACCCCGAGATGAAGTTGATCCGCAACATCTTCGACAGCGTCAGGGATGCGGCAATAAAGAAGCTCGGCCTCTCTTCCGCCAACCAGCGGCTTGATTCCACTCATATCATCTCAAACATACGAATGCGCGGCAGACTGGCCCTGTTCTCAAATACCCTCGATTTCTTTCTCAAAAGCCTGAATGAGGAGCAGTTTTCACGGGTCCCCCAATCACTGCAGGACTGGCATACGGCAGAACCAGAAGGCTGGTTCGGACTCGGCCTGGCCGAGCAGAAGGTCAAAGCGCAGGAACTGGCGCACTGCGTTTATGATCTTATTGTCCTGTTCAAGAAAGACGAGGAGCTTACAGCGCTTGAGCCTTATCAACTGCTGAAGCGCCTTTTTTCCGAACAATGCGAGATCTCTTCAGACGAGCAGGTCCACGTCAAAAAGAAGAGCGAAGGGCCTACGCTCCAATCTCCCTACGACCCGGATGCCTCGTACGGACATAAAGGAGGCGGTTACAGCCTCCATATTTCCGAGACGTGCAACAACTCCAAGATGGAGATGATCACCGACTATGAAGTGCACGGCGCCGCTCGCTCCGACAAGGGCAAAGCCGTCTCCGTCGTTGAACGCTTAGAGGCAGCCGGGCGTAAGCCGGAAGTCCTCTTCGCCGACGGCGGCTATCCTTCCGGTCCTTCTGCGTTAAAGGTCATAGAGCAGGGCATAGAATTCATGGCGCCCGTCAACCGCGTCAGACTAGCCGACGACGTTGTGGGAAGAGACCTTTTTGCCTTCGACTCAAAAGGCTTTGCGACCAAATGTCCCATGGGCCATAAGCCCATAGCTCATCGCATCATGAGCGGCAACAACACGACTCGCCGTTCGCTCCATGCAGTCTTCGACGGAAAGACCTGCCGATCCTGCGCCATGCTCGACCGCTGTCCGGTACGGGCTCCGAACCACCGCGACAAGGGCTGCCAAGCCCGCGACACGGTCGGAAACTTTCGATTGGAGATCACGCCCGAGCTTCGCCTCAGAGACCGCATGTATTCGATCCAGCAGACGACTGAATGGAAGGACCGCTACAAAATCAGAGCAGGGATCGAAGCGACGAACTCCGAATTGAAGCGAGCCCATGGGATCGGGAAGCTTCGGGTGCGCCGATGGACAAAGGTCTGCTTTGCCGTCGCCTGCAAGCTGACGGCCTGCAACATCAAGAGGTGGGCCAGGGCCTATCGGGCCCTGAGAAGGCTGTTGCGGGACTTTATGTTGCCTATTTCCATCCGCTTGCGGCCGTTTGCTCCGCCAGAGGGTCCCTTTTTCGAAGGAATGACCTTTTGCGCCCGCTTGCAGCCTTGAAGGCTGAGATCGTTCAAAAAAGGCCGTTGCTTCTCAGGAATCACATTTCAAGAGCGTCCCACAACCTACCCTTTCCGTGGCGAAGCCCGGAGGCGCCGCCTTTTTGAAGGACGCACCCGCGGCCGTCGTCGTCTGCGGGGACCCCTCGGCTTCTCATATGTGGATTGAGGACTGCTCCATCGCTGCCGTCACCATCCAGTACGCCGCCCAGTCGCTCGGTCTCGGAAGCCGGTGGGCGAACATCAAGGGAAACAACTTCAACGAGGGAACAACGTCGACCCAGTGCATCGCAAGGCTCCTGGGTCTCCCCGACAACCTGAGCGTCCTCTGCATAATAGCGATAGGCTATCCCGGCGAGGAGACGGTCCCCTACAAGAACGAAGAGCTCCGTTTCGACAAGGTGAGCTACAACCGCCCCGGGCAGAAGAAGGGCTGATCCTGTCGGAGAGGGGGCGTATGGGAGATCTCAACGCAGGATAGGCGAAATGGCAGCGCGCCTGGTCGATCTATCCGACCACAAACCGGGAAACGAAAGAACGCAAGCACTCCGTAATAACGCCGAGCCTCTACAACCAGTGCATGAGGACATCGCTCTTGAGAACGAGGACCTCGCGACGTCAACCGTCTTTTGCCGGGATTTTTGGGAAGCCTTGACATGCGACGCGTCATGAGCCGGGCGTATGAGTTTTTTTCGGACCACGGCCGTCAACAGTCCGGTAAACATCTCGCATTACTGCCGGGCGCCCAAATTTGGGCGCCGACATCAAGGGGTTCGTGAAGTAGTCTTCATTGCGAGCGGCTCTTCGTAATAGTTCTCCTCCTTCCTGTAAGGATGTTTTCTCTATTCCCATGTAGACGTTGCTTACATGCGGAAAGCGAGATAGGGCATTCCGGAACGCTGCTTTCCTGACAACCTTGCGCCTCGTCCTATTTGCACACCTTTCCAGCGGCAGCCTGTGCCCCGTCGTTTTCTGCGTCCTCGTGACGCATTATAATCGTCGACTGCGCCAAGAGTCGGCTCATCAATAACAACTACTCCGTAATAAAGGTGTTTGTCAATTCTTAGTTGAAACTTTTTCGACTCCCCTGCATTTTTCTTTCAGTCATGCAGCAGCCGAGGCTGCTTCTCCCTGCTCACGTTCAATGGTCTCGATTAAACCGGCGATCTGCTCATAGCCCTTGATCCTCCTGAAGCCTTTCTCACAGTAGTAAATGACCGATGCGAGCCATCTCTGCGACATGGCGCCTTTCCGGTAGCGTTTGATGTTGATCTCGCAGTCCCGGACCGTGGAGAACATGTTCTCAATGGGGTTCGTCGAACGGAGCGTCTTTCTAAGCTCCAGGCGAACATGCAGCCGGTGGACCGTGAGGATCTCCTCCAGAGCCTCCTTCAGAGAGTCCGCTGCGGACTCGTTGATCGCCCTCAGCCATTTCTCGAAATCGAGGAGCATCTCTTTGGCGTCCTCGTAGAGGTTCTGCTCCAGGGCGGCCGCGAAGCGCCGGTGCGCCTCTTTCCTGTATTTCTTGAGGAGATGACGCTGGATGTTGCGGTCCTTGTGGACAACGCAGCGCTGGTGAAGGAGCTTAGGGCCGAACCGTTCCTTTAGGGCCTTTATGACGCCCTTGCCGCCGTCCGTAATGAAAAGGATCTTTTTCGATAGAACAAGACCTCTTCTCTCCATGTCGGCGAGGAGTTCCTCGCAGATCTCATGGTTCTCCGTCGCCCCCTGCCAGAAGCCGAGGGCGTGCTTATGGCCCTTCCCGTCTATGCCGAGGGCGACCATGAAGGCGTCCTTGCCCCTATGAACAGTATCGATGAAGACCGCGAAGGCTGAAATATCGGAGAGGTCCCTTTCCTTGAACTCTTTGAGCTTTTCGGCTGTCGCCTCGATGAAATGCCGGGAGACGGAGGAAGAAGAGACGCCGAAGGCGGATGCGGCTTCGACGACGGTCTCGCCGTATCTTCTGCCTGATATGCCCCGGAGCGCCTTGCCGAGAAGCTCCTCCGAGAATGCGCCCCGCTGCTTCAAGGTTTTGTAAGCGGACAGGGCGACCTCTCCCTCCGGGCCTCTCAGGCGAGGATGATTGACACGAATCTTCTGATCCCCCAAGTAAATAGAGCCCTTCTGATAGGCCCACTTGTAGAGGCCGGGCTCGGCCGGCTTGCCTTCGGGGCCGGAGCGCTCCTCCCTCTCCACGTCCATGATCGTCTCCGCCAGCATGCGCCCGAGCTCCATAACGAGCGAATCCAATCCCTTCTTCCCTATCTGGAGGATGCGAACCATTCTGTTCTTGAGCTCCTCGTCGCCGTACGCCTGGGCGAAACCCTTCCTTGCCTTTTTCCTCTGTTTCGTGTCTACTTTCATTCGCGGCTCCCTTTCTCGTATGAGATATTGGCCCGTGGATTATCCCACGGTGGGAGCCGCCCCTTCAAGCTTTTCAGACTCTCGGGCTTTCAACTAAGAATAGGTTATCACCGTAATAAATCGTTATCTTTTTACTTAATTTTCTTGACAGCGTTTTGCTTTGTACCATAGAATGAATCCATTCCAAATTTACGGAAAAAACAGACCTCAGCCGACCACGGAAGCAAAAAGCCGGTCGAGACCGTGGTGCATCCGCAGAGGAGATGGACCGCGATGTCAATGGCATAGGCGCCTCGGCCTCTTCGGCGACGCGCAAAGCAAGAGCAGAACAAACAACGAAAAGAGCGCAGAAATTTTTTGGCGGCAACAAGAAAGGACTATTCCATGAAAAATACGCAACAACTCTCCGTTATCGAGCCAATCGGCGTCGGCCGAAGGCTTCTCCGCGCTTTGCCCAGGTTTTTAACATGCGCGACAGCAATTGCCCTGGCTGCGTGGCTTGCCGCGGCGGCCCCCGCCCAGGCGACAAGCGCCACGGGAGGGGATGTCTATCCGATCAGCGCTCCGTCATCCTGGTCGAGCAGCGGCAGGAATGGAACAACCGCCTATCTCGGCTACCAGACAGGCAGCGGAAGCCTGACAATCAGTGGCGGAAGCAGCGTGAAAGCCAGGACCGTGTACCTGGGCAACCTGACTGGTCTCACCGGAACGGTTTCCATTACAGGCTCGGGCTCGACCTTCCAGGCCTACACGCTTTACGCCGGTAATTCCGGCATAGGCCAAATCGCCGTCACGAGCGGCGGAAGCCTATCCACGAACGCCTACGCCTATCTCGGTTACAACGCAGGTTCCACGGGCACGGTGACCGTGGACGGGACGGGGTCGACATTCAGCAACGCCTGGCCTCTCTTTGTCGGTTACTCCGGCATCGGCAGCGTCTCAGTCACCAACGGGGCAGCCTTGACCAGTGGAGCCGACACTACGGGCGCCGCTGGCTATCTCGGTTACAACGCAGGTTCCACGGGCACGGTGACCGTGGACGGGACGGGGTCGAAGTGGACGAACAGCGGCAGCCTCACAATAGGTTCGGGTGGGACCGGCACGCTCAAGATAACAAACGGCTCGACTGTTTCGGTATCAGGCACGACCACGGTGGGCGCCAATGGGGCGATCAACTTCGGCTCGAACGGCGGTACCCTCACCACCGGCAGCCTCTATGCCGGGGCGCCGCAATTGTCGGGCACTGGCACGATCACTACCTCCGGCATTATTACCGACATGAATCTCGTCTTCGACGCCTCTCACGGAGCGAGCCAAACCTTTGCGACGAACGGCATTACCGTTAACCTCAATCTGGGCAGCGCCGGCAACCTCGGCGTGGGCTACGTCGGTACGGGTACGCTCGCCATTTCGGGCGGCGTCGACGTCGCATCGAACAACGGTTATCTCGGATACAACGCAGGATCGAACGGTAGGGCGACCGTCACGGGCGCCAGTTCCGCCTGGACGAACAGCGGCACGCTCTACGTGGGCAACTCGGGCACGGGTAACCTCTCTATCACGAATGGCGGAACCGTCACTAGTTACGGAGGCTACATCGGGTACAACGCGGGCTCGAATGGCACGGTCACGGTCGACGGGGCCGGCTCGACCTGGACTAATAGCGGCGCTCTGGCTGCCAACGCCAACCTCGCCATAGGTTCGGGCGGGACCGGCACGCTCAAGATAACAAACGGCTCGGCCGTCGCCGTCATGGGAACCACCACCGTGGGCGCCCTCGGAACCGTCAACTTCGGTTCGAACGGCGGAACCCTGAATACGGGCATGCTCAGCGCCGCATCCTCCCAGTTCACCGGGACCGGGACAGTAACGGTGCATGGCTGGCTCGCCGATCTGAACCTTGCCTTGAACGGACCGAGCACTGCCCCCCTGACCCTTGCGACCTGGAACGGCGCCAACCAGAACGTCGAGGTCAACCTGGATCTCTCGGGAAGCGGAGGCGTCTACGGCAACTTAGCCGTCGGCTATCAGAATAGCGGCAGTCTCGCCTTAAAGAATGGCGCTACGGCTACTACCTACTGTGGTTATATAGGCGACAACGCCGGGTCGACGGGCACGGCGACCGTCGCGGGCGCCGGGTCGACCTGGACCATTTCCAACGGCGGCGTCATCAACGTGGGGAATTACGGCACGGGCTCGCTAAGCATCACGAACGGCGGAGTCGTGACCGGTCCGATCGGTACCAGCTTGAATGTCGGCTACTACATGGGCTCAACAGGCACGGTCATTGTCGACGGCGCAGGCTCGCAGTTAAACCCCGGTACTTCGTTCGCCGTCGGTGAATACGGCGCCGGCACGGCATATGTCAGAAACGGGGGTTCGGTCCATTCACAAAGCGTGTCTGTGGGAGCGGGTGGGACGGTCTCGGGTTGGACGCCCAGCGGCCCGGGAACCCTCTTCGTCGATGGTCCCGCCTCGACGGTTTTGTATAATTCATCCCTTTACGTTGGCCATTGCGGCAACGGCAGGTTGACTATTACCAACGGAGCCAATGTGTACGGCTACTATAGTGGATCGTATATCAGCGTCGCCGACATGCCGAGCACTGCCATCTCGGGCGTGATCGTGGTCGACGGGGCCGGCTCAAGCCTTGCCACCGGTACAACCGGAGCTCTTACTCTCGGCGCGTACGGCATCGGCGACGCCGTACTCTCGGTTAGCGACGGCGCATCCCTGTACGCAGCCAGCGCTACCATCGACACCAATTCTTTTCTGACGACCGACGTCCGCAGCTCCGTCAAGATCGGGAGCACCGGCACAGGCACGATCAGCAACAGCAACGCCGGCGGCGGCAGCGGCACGGTCCGCATTGTAGCGGGGGCAAATGCTGCGGCAGGAACCTATACTCCCCTCAGCGTCGGAACGATCGCAAGCACCATTACGGTCCAGGCCCTCGGTGGGGTATGGAACTCCGCCAATCACACCGTCGCTGTTAGCGGCGCGGTCCATACAACGGCAGGCGCGCCCATTGCCTTCGACCTTTCGCAATACCAGCGCGTGCTTGTGTCCGCAGGAGATGGCAAGTCGCTGGGCGCGGGCTTCCAGGCGGCGGCAGCCGGCACAAATCTCACCTTCTCCGCGACAGAGATCGGCGGAAGCGAGCTGTCCTCTCTGCAAGGCCTTTTCGGCGCGGGGCAGTCGGTGCTGAGCGGGTGGAAGTTCTCGACGACCGGCTACACTTCGGGCAACCCGGTCTACCTCTCCCTCTTCGCCGGATCGGGTCAGAGCCTCAACAGTCTTGAGGTCTGGGACTACAGCAACGGCGCCTGGTCGCAGTTCTCGGCGAACGACCTCGCCTACGACGGCGGCTACGCAAGCTTCACTACAACTGCTTTAAACGATTTTGCCGTGACCGGAACGACCCCTACGCCTATTCCCTCCGCCTTGCTGCTTTTGGGACCAGGGCTGGCGGGTCTTGGTTTCTTAAGGAAAAAGCTCTATAGGGCATAGCAAAACATCTTCTTCATCTTATACTCCTGATTCGGCCCCATGATCATCCCTTGGGGCCGAATTCTTTTCGGCGCACCTATTGGCTTTTTGCGGTAACGCTCATATTCCGTTTTTATGTTCTTGGCCTCCATTCTTGCGAAGTCTTCCTGAAAGCATTGCGCTCACAACGAGCCAGCGGATAGCAGAATCCGACCGGTAATTGAGAGATAAAAAGAGGGCAGAGCCATTTCCGACCCTGCCCTCCGTGTCGAGGGCCATGGTATATCCCCACTAAATAGCCCATCGGGGCCAAGGTAATTCCCCAGTAGCAGGGCCACGGTAATTCCCCACTTTGCGCCGCCTTGAAAGGGTGGACGGAAAGGACATGATTCTGCCATTCCTATGGCAGCGACCTGGAACGGAGGGATCATGGCGAGGAGGGATATACCGATGAATGAGGTAGCGGAGACAGTGTACCAGTGGCATAAGGGAATGAGGATCCAGCATATCAGCCAGTCTTTAGGCCTCGACAGAAAGACCGTGCGGAAGTACGTCGCCATGGCGCGATCTCTGGGGATTGCGCAGGGAGGCCCGCTTCCGGACGAGCAGGAACTCGCGGCCAAACTAAAAGATTTGGCGAACGCGCAGACAGCCTTTGAAAAGCCCGCTCTGGACGCGGCGGCGCAACACAAAGGGGACATCGCGGAGTGGCTCAAGGACGAGAACATGACTGCCAAGCAGGTGTGGCGACTCCTGAAGGAAACTCACGGTCTCGAGGTCGGCTATTCCACGATCAAGCGTTATCTTAGGTCGGAGTTCTCCTTCGGCAGAACGAAGGCGACAGTCCGGATAGAAACTCCTCCAGGACTGGAAGCCCAGGTCGACTTCGGCTATGCAGGGCTCATGCACGATCCCGAGGCGGACAAGAAACGCAGGACATGGGCCTTCATCATGACCCTTTCCTCGAGCCGCCATAAGTTCGTCCGCTTCGTCTTCCGCCAGGAAACGGACATGTGGCTCGATTGCCATGAACGGGCCTTCGCCTTCTTCGGAGGCGTCCCGAAGAGAATAATCTTGGACAACCTCAAGTCCGGCGTTTTGAAGCCCGACATCTACGACCCCGTCGTCAACCGGGCTTATGCCGACATGGAACGCCATTGCGGCTTCGTCGCAGACCCCGCGAAGGTAAGAATGGCCGAGCACAAAGGCAAGGTGGAGCGCGCCGTCGCCGTGGTTAAAAAACACCTCCTCGCAGGCAGGGCGTTCAAAGACATTAACGAAGCCAACGAGCGAGCCCTCCGTTGGTGCAAGGAAGAGATCGGCATGGAGGTCCACGGAACAACCAAAAAGAAGCCGCACCCTACTTTCCTCGCAGAGGAAAAGCCGCATCTCATGCCTTTGCCGGAAGCCCCGTTCGAGCGTCCGCTATGGAAGGAGTGCACCGCCCACCCCGACCACCACATCGTCTTCGACAAATCCTACTACTCGCTGCCTACCCGGTATATCGGCAAAAAAGTATGGGCGAAGGGGACCAAGAAAACAACCGAGATCTTCCTCGACCAGGAAAGGATCAAGCTTCACCCCAGGTCCCATGCTCCCGGACGATGGATGACGGACCAGACGGACTACCCGCCGGAAAAGCTCGCCTTCCTCATGGCGACGCCGACGTGGTGCAGGAAGAAGGCAGCCGAGTTTGGCCCCCATACGGAAGCGCTCATTTACGCCATCCTTAAAGAAAACGCCATGAGGAACCTCCGGAAGGCCCAGGCGATCCTCCGTCTCGCCGAGAAGCACTCAGGCGAGATAGAAAACGTTGCAGAAAGAGCATTGGATTTTGGCGCGACTCGATACAGGAGCATTAAGGCCATGCTGGAAAAAAACGTCTCCGACGAGCAGGCAACACACACAGCGCCCCTCTCCGATTTGGGAAAGCGGTTCCTCAGAAAGCCCTCGTACTTCGGAAAGGAGGCGTCTCATGATTGATCATCACCTCATGGCCGACCTTAGAAAGCTCAAACTCGGAGGATTTGGAGAGAGCCTGGAGCTCAGGCTCGCCCAGGCGCAAAAGGACGAACTCTCCCACCTCGCCTTTCTGACGTTCGTCATACAGGACGAGATCGAAAGGAGGGAGGCCAAAAAGCTCGCCGTCAGGATACAGAAGGCATCCTTTGAAAAAGAGAAGACGCTGGAAGGGTTCGACTTCGCCTTCAACCCGAAGATCAAACGGGGCGCCGTGACCGACCTCGCAACCTGTCTCTTTATAGAGAAAAAAGAGCATGTCCTTATCTACGGACCGGCCGGGGTGGGAAAGACCCACCTAGCCCAGGCGCTGGGACACGAAGCCTGTAGGAGAGGGTACAGCGTGCTTTTTGTAAAAGCGGTCAAGATGCTCAGACATCTGTTTGCGTCGAGGGCCGATCAGTCGTGGGAGAGGCAGATCAGGAAATATCTTAACCCAGATCTGCTGATTATCGACGACTTCGGGCTTACCGCCTTGACGCCCATCCAAGCGGAGGACGTCTACGAACTGGTGGCGGAGCGCCATTTACGATCATCTACAATCATCACCAGCAACCGGCCGCCGCAGGACTGGGTGGCCCTGTTCCCCGACCCGGTCATGGCCAACTCGGCGCTCGACCGCTTGAGCCACCATGCCTATCACATTATGATCGATGAAGGAGAGTCCTATAGGAAGAAACTGAGTCCGAAGACGAAGCAATAACGAACCACTCTTTTGCGGAGCAAAGTGGGGAATTACCGTGGCCCCGGGGGTGGGGAATTAACTTGGTCCTTGACAATAGGACGTGGGGATTGCCCTCCTTTGTCATCTGGACGTGACTCCCTCGCTGGCCTCGGTTCTTCCATCCTGCCCGTTCGAACGCCTTTATCACCCCTTCGGGTCTGAGGTTGTTAAGGCCGCTCATGAAGCCCGGCGCTTCTTCTGAGCCTTTCTGTCTTCCTCCAGGACTGCGAGGCGCCCCTCGATGGCATCCTTCATCATCTCGAGGGTTTCCTCGACGGTATCCCCTTGGGAGGCGCAGCCGGGCAGCTCCGGGCATTCTATCCAGTAGCCGCCGTCCTCCGTATCGGGACGGAGAAGGACCGTATATTTTCTGCCCCTGACGGCGATTGCGTATTTCCTTTCTTTCTCCAGGTCGATCACGTCTCCGCGGAGTTCCTCAATGAGGGCGCCCAGCGCGATCGAAAAGACGAGCTGCCCCTGCTTCAGCGTGTCGACGATTTGCTTGTCGTCCCGCGTGATCACGAATATGGTGTTTCCATCCGTCAAGAAGCGAAGTTCCGACAGCGGCTTCTCAATGTCCGGCATATTCATCTTGAGGTAGGCGATGGCTTTCCTGATTTTTTGCAGGCTGATCCCTTTAGCCAGGAGCGTCTTTGCCACCTTGAGCTGAACGAGATCGGTGAAGGAGTACAGGCGCGTGGATCCTGTCCCGGCCGCTTCGCTCACCGAAGGCTTGATGAAGTCCGTACGATCCCAGTAGTCAATCTGCCGGATCGTCAATCCTGCAGCTCTCTGTACAGCTCTGGCGTTAAAGTTCATTCCGTCGCCCCCTCGCGATAAATACACTGATGTAATCATAATTGCCCTGGCAACAAAAAGTCAACAAGTATGAGAAGGCCTGTCCACTTTCTTCTTCGAATCTGCAAAATTCTGTCTCGCACTCTCGCAACGATATTTGCCGCTCTATCCCAAACAATAGGCCTTTGCTCAGAAAAACACCGAATCTGGATGCTATTCCCACCAGCAACAAAGCGATGAAAGGAGGTGATCTAGGGATGGCCTTCGAGAGGTGGGCCAATCGGACGTTGTTATTTTGGGCGGGTGGAGGACGCCCATTCCTTTAGAACTTTCTTCTTTTCCCCTGCCCGGAATTTCTTCCAGCCGTAACGTCTGGAGCGTGACCTGTGAGCCGCCCAGAGGGGCCCATTGAATTATTCGATTCTCGGAATCGATCAATCCTCGTGGCGCGCAAGCCGGTTAAATTGCTATGCAAAACGCGGAATTGCGAAACCCTTTTCATTTCCTCCCCTGAGCTGGTTGACGCTCACGCGCCGTTTTTTTCCTTCAAGGCAAGGCCATGATGCACGGGCAATGGTGTGTGTTTACCCTCTTCTATCATCGCGCGCAGGGAAAAGTCAATTGAATTGTGACGGACCTGGGAAGCTCCTCCGTGCACGCCATGGGGCCTCGCCTTGATGAAAAAAGGGGTGTTAGCTCCATTGGGGAACGATAAGCGAATAACTGGTGCTTCGGCCGCCGGCCGGGTCTTTGGCCAGAATGCCCCGTTCGACGAGATCGAGAATGTCGCGCAGCGCCGTGTCTTGGGAGCAATTGGCCAGCTTGGCCCATTTCGAAGACGTCAGCTTGCCTTCAAATCCATCCAGCAGCTTGCTAAGGATCAGACGCTGGCGGTCGTTAAACGGGGCGCCGGCATGCGCTTCCCAGAAACGGGCCTTCGTGAGCACAAGGGCAAGCGTGCTTTTCACGCCGTCTAAGGCGCGGTTCATGCAATCGAGGAACCACTCCAAACGCCTCGTGATATCCAGTGTTCCTTTCTGGGTCTCCTCCAGGCCGCCGTAGTAGACGTCCCGCTCGATCCGTATTTGCGCCGACATGCTGTAAAAACGTTGGGAGCTGCCCTCGGACCGGGCCAGCATCATGTCGGCGAGAGAGCGGGCGATGCGTCCGTTGCCGTCCTCGAAGGGATGGATGGTCACAAACCAGAGATGGGCAATAGCCGCCCGGAGCACGAGATCCGCACTGTCATCCTCGTTAAACCAATCGAGAAATGCGGTCATTTCGTGCTCCATCCGATCGGGAGGCGGCCCTTCGAAATGGACGCGCTTCCGGCCGATCGGACCCGACGTTACGTCTACCTGACGGTCCCGCCAAGCCCCGACTTTGATTGGCTTCAGATCGCTATATCCGGAAGGAAAAAGAGAGGCGTGCCAGCCGAAAAGCCTTTCCTTGCTCAAAGGCTCGGCATAGTTCTGCGTCGCGTCAAGCATCATTGCCACCACGCCCTCGATGTCTCTGGACGCTGGGGCCAGTCCCGCGGCATCCATGCCAAGACGCCGGGCAACAGACGATCGCACTTGCTCCTTATCGAGCACCTCTCCTTCGATCTCGCTGGATTTCAGCACATCGAGCGTCAGCGTCTGAAAGACGGCCTGTTCACGCAGAGAAAAGCCCAGGGTCCTCATCCGCCCGACCAGCTCCCCCTGTCGATACCGCACGCCGGCAAGCTTCTTGTCCAGGATCTCGTGGTTCCACCGGAAATGAGGCCAGTCTGGCAAATCGTAGATATAACGGGTCAATCTCCGCACCTCATGCGGATATTATAGCCCGTATTCGCCGCAAACACAACCCGGCCGGGCCAAGAGTCGTCACGTGGGGCCCTTAAAAAGCTAAAACGATCAAGAGTTCTGATAACTTAAAGATGTCTCCCTGTCCCCGGAGTCGCTTCTCACGAATCAGTTCTTAGGAGCATCCCCAAGACTACAGCCGGTCCGGCATCGAGTACAACGGTGACCGATGCCGGAAGTTGAGGCGAGTGGAAATGGCATGGAGTTCTAATCATGCATGTATTTATCTAAAACCACACATGCTTAAGGTCCGGCGTCTAACCAGCGATAATCCCCATTGGATGACCAAAACTCTTAAGCGGATGAGATGGGGGAGAGGCAATGAAACTGAAAGACATCAGGATCAGCAGAAGACTTTTTGTCGGCTTCGGTATTTTGGAGTTGTTAATGGTGGTGCTCATCATTACGGGTGTTTCAGCCACGAGGGGCATGAACGGCAGGCTGGAACAGATCGTCCAAAAGAACAACGCCCTGGTCGAGGCGGCCTACGGCCTCAAGGACGGGGTCAACACGCTTAACCTTACCGTGCTCGCATCGTTCACCAGCAAAGACGAAGCATTTCGTGCCAAGGCCACAGCAGTGGTCGGCGCCAACAGGGCCAAATACAAGAACGCCGCCCAGATAATCGAAAAGCTTGAGCCCTCCGAAGAAGGCCAGGGCCTCATCAAAAAGGTCAAAGATGAAATGGTTGCGGGACGAGAGGCCAACAACAAAGCGATGGAGTTGGCCAAAGCGGGCAAGCCCGACGAGGCGGCTTCTTACTTTGTGGCAAACACAATGCCCTCGGCCTTCAAGACTCTCGAAGCATCCGACGTTCTGATCCAGTATCAGCAGAAGCGGAGCGCCAACGTAGCCGACGCGGCCCGCATTGCTTACGGCTCTGCGATCGGCTTTATCGTTTTCACCGGCGTTCTGGCCATCGCCATTGCCACAGGACTCACTCTTGCTCTGGCGAGAAGCGTTGTCGAGCCCATACGGAGGACTATCTCCCAGGCGAAACTCCTCGCCGAAGGCAACCTGACGCAGCAGATAGCGGTTGACAGAAAAGACGAGTTCGGAGAGCAGGCTGCTGCCCTCAAGAGCATGGTGGATAAATGGAGGGATATTATCGGCAACATAAAGCGGACCTCCGACACGGTGGCGGCCACGGGCGCCGAGCTTTCGACCAGCGCGGGACAGATGTCGAAAGGGGCTGGACAACAGGCGGAAAGGTCCCGGCAGGTAGCAACCGCCTCTGAAGAGATGTCCCAGACCGTCGAAGACGTGGCGCGCAACGCCTCAAGCATTGCAACAACCGCGGCAAAGGCTGCGAGCACGGCGAAGCATGGGGGCGCAATCGTGGAAGCGGCAGTGACTGAGGTCAAGGAGATCGCAGCCACCGTTGAAGAATCGGCCGGACACATAACTTCTCTGGCCGAGCTGTCGCAGAAGATCGGCGAGATCATCGGCATCATTAACGAGATAGCCGATCAGACAAACCTGCTCGCCCTGAACGCCGCCATCGAGGCTGCCCGGGCAGGAGAGCACGGAAGGGGCTTTGCGGTCGTCGCCGATGAAGTGAGAAAGCTGGCGGAACGGACGACGGGCGCCACCTCGGAAGTGAGCGGCATCATTCGCGAGATTCAGAACAAGGTGACCAACGCCGTTGCTTCCATAGACGAGGTCAGCACAAAGGTTGTAAAAGGCGTCGATCTGTCGAGCAAGGCGGGCGAGGAGCTGCGGACCATTGTAGGGAGCGTCGAGGAGCTGCAAAGCATGGTCCAGCAGGTGGCCGCTGCTATTGAAGAAATGTCGGCAACGTCGGAGGAAATAAGCAAGGATATAGAGTCGATCTCCGGCATATCCGGCGAGACTTCGCGCTCTTCAAACGAAGTGCTGAAAGCTTCGAACGAGCTTTCACGGCTGGGCGGCGATCTCCAACAGATCGCCCGGCAATTTGAGGTGTAGAAACCTTCAGTGAAAGCGGGCGCCATGCCCTCGCATCGGCGCCCGGCAGCTAATCTTGGGGCTCGAATTTGTATCCTACGCCGTAGACGGAGTGAATGAACCTTGCCTCGGGATCGGCCTGCTCGATCTTCCTGCGCAGCTTCTTGATGTGGCTGTCGATGGTGCGGTCGCTTACGATGCGCTCGTCGGGGTAAATCTTGTCCATAAGCTGGCTTCGTCCGTAGATGCGCCCCGGACTGGCAACCAGAGTCTTCAGGAGCGTGAATTCTACCGACGTCAGCTCGATCCTGCGGCCGCCGACTACGGCCGCACAACCCTGGCCGTCCAACAAGAGGCCGGGCGCTGCCGCAGGGCGGCTGTTGAGAGTCCTGCGGAGAACCGCCTTTACCCGCGCGATCACCTCCCGGGGGCTGAAGGGTTTGCAGATGTAGTCGTCGGCGCCCAACTCGAGCCCGAGGAGGCGGTCGATCTCCTCTACCCGCGCAGTCACCATGATGATGGGCACGCCGGAAAACGTGCGAATATCTTTGCAGACTTCCATGCCGTCGCGCCCCGGCAGCATCAGATCGAGCAGGATCAGATCGGGGCGGCGCTCTCGCACCCACGGCGCAACCTCCTCCCCGTTTCCGAGACAGAAGGGTTCGAACCCTGAAGCCTTGAGATAATCGGCGAGGAGGCTGGCAAGTTTCGGCTCGTCTTCGACAACAAGGACCATAGCTCTCACGACTGCCTCGAAACGAGGGGTAGGGAGACCCGAATCAAAATGCCGCCGAGGCTCGACTGCTTGGCGGTGATGGCGCCTTCATGGGCCTCGACGATGCTCTTGCAAATTGCAAGACCGAGGCCGGAGCCCCCCCATGTCCGGTTGCGCGAAAAATCGACGCGGTACAGGCGCTCAAAAAGCTTGTGCAGGTGCTCTTCGGGAACGCCGGGCGCCGAGTCTTCAACCTCGACTATGGCCGAGTTCTCGACGTAGGAAAGGCGAACGGCGAGCGTACCGCCCGGGTCGGTATATTTCAGGGAATTATCCAGCAGATTTATAAAAAGTTGCCGGAGCCGCTGCCAGTCGGCCAAAATGTGCAGGGAATGGTCCGGAAAACTTTGTTCCACCCTGATGTCCTTCCCCTGGAACTGGGCAAGGAACGGCTCGATGACGTCATCGAGGATGTCGGCGGGATCAAAAATCTTTTTGCGATAGGTAAGGCTTCCGAGGTCGGAAAGAGCAAGTTGATAGAGGTCGTCCACCAGGCGATGGAGCCGGAGCGACTCGGCGTGAAGAGAGCGGATCGCCTCCGGCGTGGTCTCGCGGACCCCCTCGATCAGGCCCTCGATCTCGCCGATCAGGATGGCCAGGGGCGTGCGCAGCTCGTGGGAAATGTCGGCCACCCATTGGCGCCGCGCCTCTTCATTCTTTTCCAAGGTCGTTGCCATAACATTGAAAGCCCGGCCGAGCTCTCCAAGCTCGTCCGACGAGGAGATGGGAACGCGAATGTCGTACCTGCCCCGGGCAAGCTCTTTGGTACCGGCCACGAGGGCCCTTATGGGTCTGAGCAAACGGCTTGCGAGAGGGAAAGCGAAGATCGAAACGCCCCCGATCAGCACCAGCGCCGCGACAACGAGGACAGATTTCTGCTGTCTCAGAAAATTGAGTTGCAGGGGGTCGAGAAACAGCTTCGGCGGCGTATGAAGTCCCACGTAACCCACGATCTTCATGTCGTGAACGATCGGCCTGAGGCTTACCTTTTCGCCTTCCGACCAGCGTCCGAAGAGGGGCTCTTTGTTCTCATCGAGAACGACCAGAGGCGGCGCGTGGCGTCCGGGACCGCCGTCAGGGGGAAAAGGCGGCAGGGGAGCCTTGGACTCCCATCCGGGTCGATTCATCGGGGGCGGCGGAAAGGGCGGAGGAACGCCGTGTCCCGGCCCCTCTTCCGGACCGAAGAATTCCGGCCTGATCAACCGTCCCATCCATAAGGACGGATCGGCCCGAAGAAAACTCCACCCTCCGTGGGCGGCATAGGCTTCCCCGAGACTTTTCGTCGCCCCATCGAGGAAGGTTCGATCCTTGTCGTGCAGGTACTGAAAGAAGCCTGAACGAAGGCTCCAGTCCGTAATGAAGAACATCGACAGCAGAGCCAGACAGACAGCGGCCAGGATCGAGAGGAAAAGACGATAGGTAATCCCGATCTTGATCATTTGTCTATTTTAAACGTATCCGGACGTCAATAGATAGACCATTTCGCCGCTTTTCGGAAATTTCCTCATTTCGTCCATATTTCTGACACAATGGCCTGCTAAGATCATCGAGAAAACATGAAAGTGTTGAGAAAAAGTCACGGTAGGAACGACGGACGGGACGCCGATGATCGTCCCGGCAAAGCAGGATAAAGGAGGTAGTCGTGAAAAAGGCGCTATTTTTCGTGATTCTGGGCATTGTTCTCTGCCTGCTGTTCGGCCTCGCGTATATTGCCTTCGGGCCGGTCGATGCGGATGCCGAAGAAGCATTCGGAGGCCCCCCCCCTTATGAAAGGCATGCCCATGCGGCCACCCTGCCCTCCCGGCGGCCCCATGGGTCCTGCCGGCGCGAATTTCGGGCGTCTCATGGGTCTCGGCTTAAGCGAGAATCAGCGAGAGGCAATAGAGACGATAGAAACGGCGCTGACGGTGGACAACATAAGGAAGGGCGCCGAGTGCGCAGCGACGGACGTGGAATTGAGAAACATGCTCCGCAAGAGCAAGGTAGATATGGCCGTCGTCGAAGAAAAGGTGAAAAAGATCTCATCTCTCCAGGTCCAGATGCGCCTTTCAGCGATAAAAGCGATGCGGGACGCCGAAGCGCTCCTGACGCCCGAGCAACGCAAGAGACTGAGCGAAGCGCCGGAAGGCGGGCCTATGAAGCGCGGCCCTGACCGGATGAAAGGCCCCCTTGGAATGGATGTCTCTCCTCCCGGCGCGCCCTTTCCTGACGACCTGTCCTATCTGGAGGAGGAATGCGGATGTCTTTAAACGGCACGTTCCTTCGGAGCAACCGAAACCCTATCCAACTGATGAAGAGCAATGCCGCGCAGCCGGGCATCCTGGGCATGCTGGTTCTCCTTCTGCCGCTCCTCTCTGCCTGCGCCGGCCTTTCGCATAACAACGGGAAGGAGGCGGCGGCCCAAAAACCGGCGAAAGTGGAGGAGACCGCGCCGCAGCCCGGAGATAGAAAGGTCGTTGAGGGCGTGGAATACGTATACGGCCGCAACATACGATATGACGGATTGTCCGGCGAACCGCTCTACGTCTGGATCAGGAAGGAGGAGTACCGGCCCGGCATCGTCGAATCCATCACGGACCGAATCGCCGCCGGCAATGCAAAAGAACGGGAGGCGATCGAGAAGCGCATCGCGGACCTCGAAGCGGCTCTTGGAAAAGATCGGCCCCTTTCGAAAACTCCGGGGAACGCGGCGCCCCCGCGGAGGGGACAGACTACCCGGACCCGCCGGTCAAGAAACGGGTCCTTCTTTTGTCTGCTCCCGACGAGCCCGGCCCGGATCACGGTCGCCTCCGCGATCTCGCGATGAACCGCCTTCGGTTCTCCTTGGAGCGGAGCGGGGCTGTCATCTGTCTCGATGCCAAATCGGCCGGCTTGACGCAGGACGGGCCCTCCGTCCTTTCAAACGAGGAGCTTGACCGACGGGGAATTCTGGCAGTGATAAAGGTCGCCCTTTCCGACGCCCCTCCGGATTCCCGTGAAAGTTCAAAGAAACCGGGTTTAAAGGCCTTGCAAATGTCGGCAAATCTCTCCTCCCCGGATGGCTCCGCGGTTTACCTTCCTTCCCCGCCAGCGGTTCCTCTGCTGACGCCGGTGAGCGGGCAGGGCAGCGAGGAGGACCGGACAGGCGCCACCGATCTGGCCCTCGCCCCCCTTGCGGACAACATCCTGAAAGCCGTCCGCTCCCTGGTCTGGCATGCCCACGTGGTTTCCGTGGACAACGGCAGGGTGTTCATCAATGCAGGGACGTTGTCGGGCATCAAAGAGGGGGATGTTCTTGAAGCCTACGGGCCCGGCGAGCAGGTTGTCGACAAAGCCACCGGCCAACCGTTGGGAAGGCTCAAGGGCATCCGCAAGGGAGATATGAAGATATCGGAGGTGTTCGGTCCCGACGCCTCGTGGGCGTCAGCGTCGGGAAAGGTTGATTTCTCACCCGGCGATTTTGTCTACCTCGCCGGCAGCCGCAACTAGGGCGCCGCATTGGGAAAACGTCTGAGCGAGGGAGGGGCGTGTGATGGGCGAAGGAGACGGTCGGAAGAAAATTCTTTCTGCGGCAATCGAAGTTTTCGCCGAGAAAGGCAAACACCGGGCAACGGTGGCGGAGATAGCGTCGCGCGCTGCCGTCAGCAAATCGTTCGTGTACCGCAATTATGTGACGAAAGAGAATCTGTACAGGGAAGTAGTGGACTTGGTCGCGGAGGAGGTTTTTCAAAGACTCGAGGATTTCGTTCCTCCTCTGTGCATCGGCGATTCCATGCAGACTTTAGGGTGGCTTTCCAACGCTTTTCTCGACGTATTCATCAAAAACCCTGCTCTTGGAAGAATTGCCGTGCATGCTATGGTGAACGAACCGGAAGACCTGGCGTCGGCGATGAACAGGGTGAATTCTCCCTTGGGCAAAGCCCGTGTTGCGGCGTTCAAGGAGCTGATGGAGCATATTGCCGCGAAAATGCCGGGAAAAGATCGCGCGGGTTTCCGTGCCGAGCACGCGCTTGCCGTTCTCATAGGCATGAATCTGTCTTGTATGTTGGGGAAATGCATCGCCGAGACCGTTCTCGGATTGGCAATATCCGACGGAAAAGCGTTTCTGAACGAGACAAAGACCAACCTGGTCGATCTGTGGACGCACGGAATTTGTCCTCCGAGTCCTGGGATGGCCGCTGAATAAAGAATGACCGTTGCATGCGGGCTTTTTGAGAAAATGCGCAATCTTCTTGACGCCGGGGCCCGTTTCCTCTATCTTAATAGAAGAGGATGTTTCAGGAGATGAATAACGCGATGGGTACTGCTTTCCGTGCCGATGACAAGCTCTCGTCTGACCGTCGCCTGATCGACGTCCTCGTCGTAGTCCTTGTACGCGCTGCCTATCGGTCTACACCGATCTAGGCCCGATTTCGTGCAACAAGGGCCCCTGTCGGCGTAGACCGACAGGGGCTTTTTTTATTCTCTTTTGGAGGCAGCCCTTATGCGATGCACAGGAGCGGAAATCATCGTCAGATTGTTGGAAAAGGCCGGCGTTGACATAGTGAGCGGCATACCGGGGGGCGCAAACCTGCCGCTCTACCACGCGCTTGCCGGAAGCTCGATACGTCACGTCCTGGCGCGCCACGAGCAGGGAGCCGGCTTCATTGCCCAGGGCATTGCGAGGTCGACGGGGAGACCGGGCGTCTGCTTTGCCACGTCCGGGCCGGGCGCAACGAACCTGGTGACCGCCCTGGCCGACGCGAAGCTCGATTCCGTTCCCCTCATCGCCATTACCGGCCAGGTTGCCACCGCGATGATCGGTACGGATGCCTTTCAGGAGGTTGACACCTACGGCATGACCCTCCCGGTCACCAAACACAATTTTCTCGTCAAGAGCGCCGGGCAGTTGCTCACGGTCATCCCCAAGGCTTTTGCCATAGCGCTTTCGGGCCGTCCCGGCCCCGTTCTCATCGACGTGCCCAAAGACGTCCAGACAGAGGAGGTCGACGTGGAGGAATGGCCGGCGCCGGGCGTGAGAGCCGCCTTCCCCGCGGTAGACCTTGACGCTGTCGCGGAGGCTGCCGCCATGATCGAAGGAGCCGCGAGGCCGGCGATCTACGCCGGGGGCGGCGTGATCAGGTCCGGATGCAGCCGCCGGCTTCACGAGTTTGCACGAAAGAACAACATACCCGTGGCTCTTACGTTAATGGGTCTGGGCGGTTTCCCTCCTGAAGACTCCCTCTATCTCGGCATGCTCGGAATGCACGGATCGCCGCTGTGCAATATGGTCCTCGACGAAGCGGACCTCATTCTGGCCTTCGGGGCGCGCTTCGATGATCGCGCGATATGCCGGGCGGAGGACTTTTGCCGCGAGGCCAGGATCATTCACGTTGACGTCGACGGGGCTGAAATCGACAAGATCAGGAAGGCCTGCCTTCCCATAGTGGGCGACCTCGGTCGCGTGCTGGAAGCTCTCCTGCCGCTGGTGAGAAACGACAACCGGCCGGCGTGGCGTTCGCGCATCCGGGAAATCAGAGAGGCCCTCCCGGACGGTGGGCATGGAAGAGGCGACGGGTCTCATCCTCTCGACGCCATTCAATGCGCGCATAGCCTCGTTCCGGCCGACGCCATCGTCTGTACCGACGTGGGACAACACCAGATGTGGACAGCGCAAGGATATTCTTTCGGACGGCCGGGAACGTTCCTCACCTCCGGAGGCCTGGGGACCATGGGTTTCGGCCTTCCCACGGCCATAGGCGCGGCCCTTGCCAACCCCGGCCGCAAGGTGTTGTGCATCACCGGGGACGGCTCTTTACAAATGAACATCCAGGAGCTGGCAACCCTTGCCGAGCTGAATCTTCCGGTCTCCATACTGCTGTTCAACAACGGTCACCTCGGCCTCGTGCGGCAGCAGCAGGAGCTCTTCTACGCGGGGACCTATATTGCCTCCAGGTTCGATCTGGAGCTTGATTTTGCGGGCCTCGGCCGACAATTCGGCATTACAAGCTACCGGGTGAAAGAACCGGGGTCCATGAAGGAAATCCTCGGGAAGGCCCTTTCCCTAGACGGCCCGTCGCTGGTCGACATACCCGTCCGTCACGAAGAGAACGTTTTCCCCATGGTGCCGCCGGGGGCGGCAAGCACCGAGATGCTGGGGGCGGGGATGTGAGAGTTGGGGGAGGCTCCATGAACGGACGATGGAGGAGGGAGGACCGTTCGCTCCGCTCACTAGGACGAAAAAGCCTTTTCGCCCATCTTCCATCGTCCTAGTCCTGAAGGGACGGTCGTCCATCGGTGCGAAGCCGGGGGTGGGGATGTGACTGTGCAGGCTGTCTTTTTGGCCTTTTTCGGGTTATATTATAGGGAGGGGATGCGATCCTCTCGGAGGAGGCAGCAATGAAACGCGCGCTTTTGATCGGTCTGTTTGCACTGCTTGCTGTTTCGCTTACCATGGCCGTTCCGTCCTATTCCCGCGCGCACGGAGGTTGGGGCGCGGGTTGGTTCGTTGGCGGCCTTGCATTAGGAACGGCCCTCGGCTTCGCGTCGCGGCCCTACTATTACTATCCGCCGCCCTATTACTATTATCCGCCGCCCGCGTACGCCTACCCTGCGCCGGCATATGCCTATCCTCCCAGCTATGGCTATGAGGCGGCGCCGGCTGCAACGAACGTCGCGCCTCCATCTCAGCAATCTGCCGTGGTCTCTCAGCCGAAGGCCGGGACCGGCCCGGGCGAGTGGGTGACCGTGCCGGGTCAGAACGTCGGCGGCACCTGGGTTCCCCAGCACAAGGTCTGGGTCCCCAAGAACCAGTAGCAGGGGAAAGCCTCCTAAGCGTAATTGGCCAGCTTTTCGGTCCTGGCGCTGCTAAGGATGTTTGTGGCTTCGGCGGCCCTCTCTGTTTCCGTCCGAATCCAAAAGAGGATGCCGCCCTCGGCAACGCCGTCGCGGTAGAACTTGGCAAGCTCGTTGGGGACGCCAAGACCGACGAGCAAGTCTTCGAGCCCGCGAGCCCGCTTGTCAGGGGCAGCAACAGCAGCCGATGTGAGGGCGATTGCGCCCCCGGCGCGAATGGCGCCCACGTCGGCCACGGGAATCGATTTTCCGTGAAGCAATAAATGTTCTATTCCGGGGGGAAGCTCCTCGGCACTCACCCCTGTCCCGCCGCCGGGGTCGGAACCCTCCTGCCCGGTCGGGATGCGGACCGCCGCATTCATCGCGCCTTCGTCGAAACGCTTGTCAATCAGTTCCGCAACGACCGCCTTCGCTTCTTCGAGGCTGTCAAACAGCGCAAATATCGTTCTCATCGGCCTCTCCTTTTTGGTATGCAAGCGGTCTTCAGCAAAGGGCAATGAAGCGCTCCGCTTTATGGGAAGCGGCTCTCACTCCCTTGTCGCCTCGCATCCTTGCCGCGGTAGGTTGCGTTGTGCCGTGCAGAGGTGAAGAACGTGAAAGACTAACCCGATAGCGCCCGCGGCCAACTCTTCCGCCGCCCCAGCGCTCACTGCTCGCGCTACCCTCAATATAAGTCTTCCTGCCTCACTGTCAAGCGAGGACGTGCGCGAATTGCGCGGATTTTATGATGATTTCCCTTACCGAGCGCAGCGAGAAAAGCGAGCGGATGCGAAGCGCTGAGGGGAGAGACTCCGCGGACTTTGTTCGCGGAGGGGGCGCTGAGCCCCAGTAATTGCAAAAGCGAGCGGATGCGAAGCGCTTAAGGGGGGAGACTCCGCGGACTATTTCGGGTTGGCGGGGTTCGGCGCCGGCCTGTTGCCCGTTCTGAGGAAGGCGCAATAGTCGGCGATGATCTCACGGTGGTCAAAAGCGATGGGATCAGGCAGTTGATCAGGCGCAAAAACGCCCGCGTCTTTTGCGTCATCCGAGGCTGACAGCGTACCCGACCCTGTGGCGATGTAAACGACGCTCACCGCGTGCCCTCGCGGGTCTCTTCCGGGCTTCCCGTAGATATAGAGCAAGGCCCGAAGGGCGACTTCCAGCGAAGTCTCTTCCCGCGCCTCCCGTACCGCCGCGGCCTCGAGCGATTCGTCAACGTCGACGAAGCCGCCCGGCAGGGCCCACCCGTACGGCTCGTTTTTCCGCTCGATGAGCACAATCCCGTTCTTGTATTCGATGATGATGTCAGCGGCAATCAGGGGCGTTACAGGTTTTGCCATACCCTTCTTCTCCTCTTCCGTCTTCGGGCGAAAGACCGGCCGAACGTTTTTCGTCCCGGCCGGCGGCGGCTGCAGGGGGGATCAGGCCGATCCCCTTCCCGCATCGAGAACGCGCCGTATAGTTTCGGCCACTTCCCGCTTCAGCAGGGGCTTCATGACAAATTCACGAATGCCCGCTTCCTTCGCTTCATCGGCCGAAGCCGTCTCGCTGTAGCCCGTGAAGAGGATGATGGGAAGGTCTTTTCTCTTTTTCAAAAGCCTGTTCGCGAGGGCAATCCCGGTCATTTCCGGCATGGTCTGGTCGGTAATCACCAGGTCGAAACGGCTCGGATCGTCGCAGAACAACCGAAACGCTTCAATGCCGTTCCGGGCCGTTGCCACTCCATATCCAAGCTCCTCGAGAAGGCGGAACGTCATGTCGAGTACGAGGGGCTCGTCGTCGACCAGAAGTATGCGCTCCCTTCCGCCGCACGGCGCCTCCGGCTCCCGGGCCTCTTCGGCGGCAGCCTCGCCGGCATGAGGCAAAAGGATGGTAAACTCCGCGCCCCTGCCCGGCGAGCTCCGCACCGTGATGGCGCCCTCGTGGCTCCTCACAATGCCATAGACGACGGCGAGGCCCATGCCGGTGCCCTCTCCTTGAGGCTTTGTCGTAAAGAAGGGCTCGAATATCCGCCTTCTGGTTTCTTCCGCCATGCCTTTTCCCGTGTCCCGCACCGTTAATTTTACATACGTCCCCGGGGGCAGCTCTCCGTCGGGCGTTGACGAGGCTTCTTTGAAATGAGCGTGGGCCAGACCGATCGTCAGCTCGCCTCCCTTTTCCTGCATGGCGTGTGCCGCATTGGTGGCAAGATTCATGAGGACCTGCTGGATTTGCGAAGGATCGGCGGCTACGCTGTCGCGCTCCGTCCTGAGGTCCAGGTTCATCCTGATCGTGGAAGGCAGGGTGCCGCGGAGCAAACGGTGCGTCTCCTTGATCAAAGGCGTTAATTTTAACGGACTTTTTCCCGCTTCGTTCTTTCTGCTGAACGTCAGGATCTGTCTGACCAGGTCCCTGGCTCGCTTGGAAGCCTTTACGATCTGCTCGATGTTCCGGGCGACGCCGTCATCCCCCCGGACCTCATCCATAGCCAGTTCGGCATTGCCGAGGATGACGGCAAGCATGTTGTTAAAATCGTGGGCGATGCCGCCTGCCAACGTCCCAATGGCTTCCATTTTCTGAGCCTGCCGCAAGTGATTCTCAAGGCGCGCCTTCTCCTCTTCCGCCCGTTTTGACGAGGTGACGTCCTGGACGACCATCACGACCCCGGCCGTGCCTTTCGTGGCGTCCCCTATGGGATTTGCCGAGACCCTTCTATAGAAAACTTCGCCGGTGACCTTGTTGCGCATGGCCACTTCGACTCCGCGGAAGGCCTTACCCTCGAATCCACTCATCAGCCGCTGTAAATCGAGCGGGGCGCCGTCCGGCATGGCTATCTCCGCCTGGGAAAGAAGCCGGCGCCAGGAAGTATGAAAGAGGGCGTCCGGATTTATCCCCACCTCCTCGATCTGCGCCTTCGCGACCGTGTTGGCAAGAACGATCCGGCCATCCGGACGGGCAAACCAGACGCCTTCGCTCATGTTGTCGATCAGGGTCATAAGCCGGTCCCGCTCGCGCTCGACCAGACGCGCCTCCTTGCGCAGGCTCTCCTCGGCTGATTTCAGGTCCGAAATATCCGTGATGACGACGCAGCTTCGTTTTGCGCCGTAGACCATCTGGCTGCTTCCCGCCAATCGCACAAAAACCTGCCCCTTCGGACTCAAGACGGCTAATTCGGCTGTAGCCTTTGCTTCGTGCGTCTTCTCGGCAAATTCGAGAAACAGGGGCAGGTACTCCGGCGCCACAAAGTCGGCGAACGACGAGCCGAGGATGAGGTTAAGGGGAATGCCGGTCATGGTGGAAAAGGCATCGTTCGAGTAAAGGATTAAACCCCGGTCGTTAATGGTGACGGCACCGGCGTTCATGGTCTCGACGATGGTCCGGTAAGGATGGTCGGCGCCTTCAAGGGTATATACCCTGTTCTCCCCTTTGCCGGATACAACAAGAGCGTCGACTTCACCCTCCCGGATCGCCGCAATCGTCTGCTCCGCCTCCTCGAGGCGTCTTTGCAGCTCTTCTATGAGCCTTTTGTCGTTCTCCTGAGTATGTATGCCGGTGCTCTTCTCAGTCACGCAACACTCATGGAAAGATGTTCTGGATTCCACATCCGTCCTCTCTTGGGGTCTGTTGCGACCGATAACGCTTTGCAAGTCTTGTGAGGTTTGAATAGTATAGCAGAAGGAGGGGACGGTATACAAATATTTCACCGACGGCCGCGACCGGCCGTCGGATAAGTCTATTTTCTCCCTCTCGCGCTCTAGATGTCCAAATTGCGCACTTCGAGGGCATTTTCTTCGATAAAGCTCCTCCGGCTCTGCACGTTGTCTCCCATAAGCATAGTGAATATCTGGTTTGCTTCCTGAGCGTCGCTTATGGTCACCTGCATCATGTGACGGCGCTCCGGGTCCATGGTGGTAGTCCACAACTGCTCCGGGTTCATTTCGCCAAGACCCTTGTAGCGTTGTATGGCAAGCCCTTCCTTGCCCACGTCGACGAGATTCTTCAGCATCTCGCGAGGGGCGCAGGCGGTAAACGGACCGTTCCTGACGGACATCTCGAGAGGCTGCTCGTAATATGCGGAAGCCTCCGCATATGCCCTTGCGCACTGCCGGTATTCCGGGTCGCCCACGAGATCCTGATCGATCCGAAGGGGCGTGAGGCCGTCCCGCGCGACCTCGACGTAGTACAGGTCGTGTTCGGGATCCTGCCGAAGCGCGGTCTCATAAGTTTCGGGAAGAGCGCGCATCACCTCCTCCAGCCGCTCCGGGGACGAAAAATCGGTCCTTCGCGTAAGCCCTGTCCGGAGCATGGGCAGCACAACGTCCATGGTGACGCCTTCCCTGGCAATCGCCCAAAGAGATTTGTCAAAGCGGGAAACGTTCAAGATGTCCCTTTTGAAACGCTCTTCGGGCAACAGCTCTCCGGCCAGCTTGCACGCCGCCTTTTCTATGCCCCGCTTTAGCGCGAACTCTTCCAAACCGTCGTCATCTTTCAGGTAGAATTCGTGCTTCCCCTGAGCCACCCGGTAGAGGGGAGGCTGGGCGATGTAAAGATAGCCGTTCTCGATAACCTCGGGCATCTTGCGGAAAAAGAAGGTGAGAATGAGCGTGCGGATATGGGCGCCGTCAACGTCCGCATCGGTCATGATAATCACCTTGTGGTAGCGGAGCTTGTCGATGCCGTTCGAATCGACGCCGAGGGCAAGGTAGAGAGACTTTATTTCGTTGTTGGCGAACAGCTTGTCTTCTGAAGCCTTCTCGATATTGAGTATCTTCCCCTTCAAGGGGAGAATGGCCTGGGTCGCCCGGCTTCTGCCCTGTTTTGCGGAGCCGCCCGCCGAATCTCCCTCGACGAGGTAAAGCTCGCACAGGGTGGGGTCGCTTTCCTGGCAGTCTGCCAGCTTTCCCGGCAGCACCCCGGTGCTCACGGCCGATTTAGCGCGTATCAGGTCCTTCGCCCGCTTCGCCGCTTCCCTTGCCCGCCTGGTTTCAAGGGCCTTTCCAATGATCGCCTTGACCGTGTCGGGGTTTTCCTCAAAGAACTCGCTCAGCCGCTCGTTCACGACGGACTCGGCCAGACCTTTGATCTCGCTGTTGCCTAACTTGGTTTTTGTCTGTCCTTCAAATTGCGGGCTCGGAACGCGCACGCTCACCACCGCGACAAGACCTTCCTTGAGATCGTCGCCGCTCAGCGTCTCGTCCTGCTTCAGCAGCTTCCGCGCCTGCCCGGCGGCGTTCACACATCGCGTGAGTGCAGTCTTGAAACCGGTAACGTGCGTTCCGGCTTCGTGCGTGTTGATGTTGTTGACAAAGCTGTGCACGGTCTCGTTGTAGCCGTCGTTGTACTGGAACGCCGCTTCAAAGTAATCAAGGGGCGGCTTCGCGCCCGCGATGTAGACA
Source organism: uncultured delta proteobacterium (assembly GCA_963816715.1). Taxonomy (GTDB): domain Bacteria; phylum Desulfobacterota; class Syntrophorhabdia; order Syntrophorhabdales; family WCHB1-27; genus BOG-1155. The sequence continues at coordinate 1,047,285 of CAWFMJ010000023.1, read as the reverse complement.
GGTTCGGGGAAAAGGGGCGTCCTGTTGGCGCCGAGATAGGAGACGAAGGCAGGGATGCCGCCGCTGCTCTCGAACTCCTGCACCCGTTGATGGTGCTCGTCCACCACCTTCATGTGAATGCCCTTGTTGAGGAAGGAGAGGTCGCGCATACGGTGGAGGAGGATCTCGAAATTAAGCTCGACGGAATCAAAAATCTCGGCGTCGGGAAGAAATCTCACTTTTGTGCCGGTCCGGTCGCTTTCTCCCACGACCTTCAACTCGGTTTTTTTGATTCCGCGCTCGTACCGCTGAAAATAGATCTTCCCGTTGCGCCTTACCTCGACCTCCAGATACTCCGAAAGGGCGTTGACCACGGAAAGACCGACGCCGTGCAAACCGGCCGAATACTTGTACGAGTCCTTGTCGAACTTACCGCCGGCGTGCAACTTGGTGAGCACGACTTCCAGGGCGGTGATATCCTCGTCTCCGGCCATCTTGTCGACGGGGATGCCTCTCCCGTTGTCCTCGACGCTCGCGCTCCCGTCTTTGTATAGGGCTACCACGATCTGAGAGCAATATCCTTCCATAGACTCGTCCAGAGCATTGTCGACCAGTTCATAGACGAGATGGTGAAGCCCCTCGCTCCCCGTATTGCCGATATACATCGAAGGGACTTTTCGCACCGCGTCGAGTCCCCCAAGGATTTTAATATTGTCCGCTCCATATTCCATACAGTCCTTCTCCTTGCCAGCGTCAGTGGCGAGAGATTATACCATAAAGGGACGCCGAATGCAGCTTTCCAGCAGGGAGGCAGCGCCTCCGGGACCGGGCGCTGTTTTGCGGTTAAAAAAAGAAGACGCAAGAAAACCTGAAAGATACACCAGCCGGTCCGCCGAACCGGCTGGTCAAATAGAATGGCTGGCCTGTTGGGTTTTCAGGAGGTCTTTCCCGACAATCTGTCGGTCCAGGCCAGAAGCGCCCGGAGCTGGTCGGCGATGCGCTTTCTGGTGGACTCGTCAAAGCATCTGCCGTTTTCGTCGATCTTGTCCTGGGCTACGGGGACCATTACTTCCGGCTGGTTGAGAAAATGCATGTTCAGGAATACGCCCATCTGCCGCAGGTGGTATTGCGCCCTTGCGGTGGCTATCATGCCGATCGATGCGCCCATTATCGCCGCGGGCTTGTCGTTGAAAGCGTTGTCGCCGTAAGGTCGGGACGCCCAGTCTATGGCGTTCTTCAACACCCCCGGAACCGAATAATTGGCTTCAGGCGTGGCGATCAAGAGAGCATCGGCGGCCCGCACCTTCGCTTTGAACTCCTTTGCCCGCTCTGGCGGCATCGTTTCCAGGTCCTGGTTAAAGGGCGGAATGCCTTCCAGGTCGAAGATTTCGATCTCCATCCCCGCCGGCGCCACCTCAACGGCCGCCCGCAGGAGCGCCTTGTTAAACGAACCTTTCCGAAGACTGCCGGCAAATCCCAAAACTTTCATGTTCCCTCCTTTTTGCGCGCAAGGGAGCCATTCTCGTGTTCCGGTCCATTTGCGCATGCTTTCTCGATTATCTAAAGCATAATGCAGGCGGAGGGGTGCGGCAGGGCCACACCGGAAATGTATTGGCATTATTCGAGTTTCAAAAAGGATTGATAAGCGCGATCACCAGTTGAAACTTTGCAGGTGCGTATGCGAAAACAACGACCGCCCCCTTCGACCGTCAATTTCTTCTACGCGCTTTTCCTCACCTCTCGCCCCCGTTCGTAGAGAAATTCCGGGGCGAAATCGGCGCAGTTGGGCCATTCAATCGTGCCCGTGCGCTGATTTACGTAGACACTCCTGAAAATCTTGACGTCTTTCAATACAAAGCATTGAAAACATTGAATATTGGGGATCACCCTTGACATGGGACAAGCCCTTTTCGATCCTCCTCATCTGGTCTCTCAACGCCTTGTCCTGCTCCAGTCGGTGTTTCAACCTCGTGCCCATCTTGGCGACGGCTGAGCAGGTGATGTTGAAATAGCGGCCTATGTCCGCGCCAGAAATGAGCGTGTGCTTCTTTGCGAGGTAGAGTGCGTATGACCTGTAAGGAGGGGTACGCGCTACCGCATCTTCAGGTATGGTGAAATGACGGGAGAGAAAGCGGATAACCTCGTCGAGGTCCAAGGTCGATGAGAGCGCTCTCCTTTGCGCGGCTTCGTTCTTCGGGATCATATCCGCAATTCGTTTCAGCACGTCCTTGATGAAAGGCGCTCTTCCGAGGATTGCGCCAGCGTATGCCTTTGCTGACCCCTTTTCTTTTTCCTGACTCTCCGAGGATCTCGCAGCGCGAAAGTCCTTCGAAGCATGTGTTTTTGCCACTTGTCGATTCTCGGCAGTCCATTGGAGCCCTTCCCGTGGGGAAGTGCCTACGGAATACTCCGAAGAAATCCTCGCGCTGCGGAAATTGCTTGACATCTCGGGTCCTATGTTCAAAGATGTGTACTAAAGGCCGAGCCCTACATATTTGATCCGTAACCTTGAGTAATAAGGATTAATCACTTATCTGCAGTTCGGGTGTTGCATCAGGGAGACCTACGTTTGGAACCCCTTGAGGACCTACAAATATCACGTCGCTGTTCTTGTCTGTGCAACATGGTTGGTCGGCCTCTTTATCGCTTGTTTAGAAACTATATTTTAGAAGGTGGATTTTTGGACGGAGTACCCGGCCTGATAATCGCCGTTTTAGACACGTGCTATGCATTCATGAATTATGCGCAACTCTATGAAGTGGGTGAGTGGAATAGAAGAAACAGGGAAAGTAGTATGAAATAGAAAAGTCGAGACGTGGTCAATATCAGAAGATAAGGTTTCTTAGTGTTTTCACAATAATCGAGGTTAACAAGGAAACATGAGCGTAGAAAGAAACTTGGTCATTCTCATCTATCCGAGGGTTGAGCCAAAGAAGCATCACCATGAGTTTCCGCTCTCCATACTTGCGCTGGCGCCAAAACTCCTGAAGAAGGGCTACCGGGTTGAAATCTTGGATGAAAGGGTTGAGCGGAAGCCTCAACAAAGGCTGTCGCGCCTGCTTCCTGAAGCGCTTTGCGTAGGCATCAGTTCAATGACCGGCTACCAGATAGAAAGCGCAATCAGTCTGGTAAAACAGATCAGGCGCGAATCAACAGTTCCCGTCATCTGGGGAGGATGGCACGTCTCGCTGCTCCCTGAAGAGTCAATCTCAAGCCAATACATTGACATAATAGTGAGGGGGCAAGGAGAACAAACATTTACCGAATTGGTGGAGGCACTGGCACGCAACGAGACGAACCTTGGATCAATTAATGGTCTTACGTATAAAATGGGAGACGAAATAGTCTCGACGCCTGAGAGGCCTATTCTCCCCTTGGAAGATTCCATGCCCTTCGACCTTATAGATACAAGAAAATACTATCCTCATTTCACCTACGTAAGCAGTGTTGGCTGCCCGATGCAGTGCGGTTTTTGTGCTGATGCGGTTGTCTATAAACGACAATGGAAATCGATAGGACCGGAAAGGATGATCGAGGAGATTGGAGCTCTTCGCAGGAAATTTACCTGGAGGACGCGGTCTCTGTACTTCATAGACAACAATTTTTTTGTCAATACAGAGCGAGTGAGGCGATTTTGCCAGGGATTAATCGACAGGAAAATCAAAGTAACGTGGGAAGCTTTGGGCCATCCGCATCAACTAGCAAAATTCAATAATGATATTTACGAGCTCCTAAGAAAAAGCGGTTGTTACAGAATTCTTGTGGGAGCAGAAAGCGGTTCTCAGGAAGTACTTGATTATATAGGAAAGAGATCGACCGTCGATGACATAGTGAAGTTTCTTGAGAAGACGAAAAGCGCAGGTATCATCCCAGTTCTATCCATGATGTGCGGGTTTCCACAAGCGCCGCTTAATGACCTCAGAGATACAGTGTTGTTCATGAATGAAGCGAAACAAATCAATCCAAAAACTGACATAAAACTTTTTTTCTTTACCCCGTACCCCGGTTCCAATCTTTATCATATTGCCCTTGAAAATGGATTTAAGCCGCCCACGTCCCTGGAAGGATGGTCCACTTATACGCTCAACAGGGTCCACGTCAACTATCTTAATCCGGAGTATCAACAATTTACAAAATGGTTTGTGGGCAAGCATTATTCGAAACACACGGGAAAGGACGGGTTGAATTGGGAACGGATTTTGATCGATTACTGGAAGTCCACGGGGAAACATTTTGGGTGATGTGAATCAGACATTTGAAATAAGCCTTGTTCAGGATGTTTCCGTGGCGGGAAGGGGTACGGGGCGAACGAAATAAGTGCTCATGGTCACTTCCGCGCATGACAAGGTTATGCCTTCATCGTATATCGAACCAACCATCATAATGTTGCCCGCTTGGGTGGACAGGTCGGAAACCACTCCGGAAACCTCTATGGGGGGAGCGACGAATATGCCTTCGTACGAGGCCCCACCAACATATACCGCTTACCGGGCGGCGCCGTCAAGAGTTCATTTGCCGAACTTTTGCAATGTTACCCCGGACATGTTAAAGCATGGTGAAGAACCCGTGAAGCGTCGGTAAAGGGAAAATCTGCTACACTATACACATGACCAATTTTCTTCCCATGTCGAAAGAGGAGATGCGAGCGAGGGGTTGGGACGTCCTCGACGTGGTTTTGATCACGGGAGACGCCTACGTGGACCATCCTTCCTATGGTTGCGCCGTGATCGGACGGGTGCTGGAGGCGGCTGGCTTCCGGGTGGGCGTGATTGCCCAGCCGGACTGGAGGAAAGTCGAGCCCTTTACCCGACTCGGAGCCCCGCGGCTCTTCGTGGGCATTACGGCCGGCAACCTCGATTCAATGGTCTCCAACTACACCTCTCATAAGAAGCCGCGCTTCAAGGATGCCTATGCGCCGGGAGGGACGCCGGGTTTTCGGCCGGACAGAGCGACGATCGTTTACGCCAACCGGGCGCGGGAAGCCTTCGGCCGCCTCCCCGTTATCCTCGGCGGCGTCGAGGCAAGTCTCCGGAGGCTTGCCCACTACGATTGGTGGGACAACAAGGTGCGCAGGTCCATCCTTTTCGATGCAAAGGCCGATGTCCTGGTGTACGGCATGGGGGAGACCCAGATAAAGGAGATCGCCCTGCGGATCGCCGAGGGGAAGACCTGACCGGGATACCGGGCACGGTGGCGGCGCAAAAAACGCCGCCGCTCTGGGAAAACGCCCTGGAGATACCCTCCTTCGAAGCGGCGAGGGACGACAAGGAGGCTTTTAACGAAGCCTTCAGGCTCATCCTTCAAAACCAGGACCCTTTCAGGGGAAAAACCCTGGTACAGCGGCATGGCGATCGCTTCGCCGTCCACTATCCTCCTCCGCCGCCGCTCGATTCAAAAGCGCTCGATGCCGTCTACGAGCTTCCTTACCTGCGGGCGCCCCACCCGTCCTACGGCAACGGCGCTTGCGTCCCCGGCTTCGAGACGACGCGGTTTTCCCTCGTCTCTCATCGGGGCTGTTGCGGCGCGTGCAGCTTCTGCTCCCTTTCAATGCATCAGGGCAGAATTGTCCAGTCAAGGAGCGTCGAGTCGGTCCTTCGGGAGGCGCAAACCATCTCCAACACGAAGGGGTTCGGGGGAACGATTACCGACGTGGGCGGTCCCACGGCGAACCTCTATCAGGCAACATGCCGCTTTTGGACAAAGCGCGGGGCCTGCGCGGAGCGGGACTGTCTCATGCCGGAGAAGTGCAAGAACCTCAAAACGGGCTACAACGAGGCCCTGCGGCTTTTGCGGGCGATTAGCGGTCTGCCGAAAGTGAAGCACGTCTTCCTTGAGAGCGGTTTGCGCTACGATCTGCTAGTCCAGGAAGAGGCGGCCGCCTATTTCGAGCAGATATGCCGCCGTCACATCGGGGGCCAGATGAAAGTCGCCCCGGAGCACTGCGTCGAGAGGGTCCTGCGGGTCATGAACAAGCCGCCGTTTCACATCTACGAGCGTTTTGTGCAGCGTTTCAAGGAGTTGCGCGAAAAGACGGGAAAAGACTCCTACATCGTCAACTATTTCATCAGCGCCCATCCGGGGGCGACCCTCAGGGACGAAGAAGCGCTCGCCTCGTACCTGAGAAAACAGGGGATGCGACCTCTCCAGGTCCAGGACTACACCCCCCTGCCTCTCACCCTCGCGACATGCATCTACTACACGGGAAAACATCCCCTCACGGGCGAGAAGCTGCACGTCGCCAAGTCCTTTACCGAACGCAAAATGCATCGGGCCTGCATCCAGGGCGACGCGCGACATCCCATCACGCCCCGAACAGGGTCCCGAGCCTCATAAGCAGCGCCAGATTCCCTTCCACCTTATATTTCCCCGTCATGAAGGCAGACTGGCCGTCCATCTCGCCCTTCGATATGGCGAGCCACACGTCGGCGGGCGATTTTACCGTGACGTCCGGCTTCGAGTGCGGCCCGTCAACATAGACGCAGCGGCCGTCCCCGATAACGAGGTGGGCGACAAAGCTCTCGGCACCGCCGATCTCGAACTGGTAGACCGCCTTCAAGTCTCCTGCCGCTTCTTTCATGAAGCCGAGGGGCATCATCTGCAGCAACTCGCGGCAGGAGGCAGCCGACTGCGGGCCCGACGCGGGCCGTTGCGCCGGCTCGGCGGTCTTTGCTTTCGCTTTGGCCGTCTCCTGCGAGATCATCTGCCGCAGCCATTCTTTCCTCAAACCCTCGTCGACGGGGGGAACGGCGAAGCGTTGCCCGACAAACGCCTCAAAGCCCTCATAGAAGCCCGATTCCTGCCAATGACGATAGTCGTCGCGCATGAAATCCTTCTGCCGCCGCACCAAGTCGCCCATGAAGAGATAGTAAAAGAGGTCGCCGTCGGTAGCCGGGTAGCGCCGCTTCTCTTTGATGGCCCTCGCGAGGTCGAGAGCAAGGTCCCTCGCCCTCGCCTCTACGACCTCAAGCCCCAGAAAAGCGCCCGGACCGACCCCTATTGCGGTGAAGGTCCCCACGGAAAAGGCCCCGTATACCCGGAGCAAGCCCGCGAGATACTCGGCGGTCGCCGTCTCCGCCATGCCTGCCGAGACGCTTATCGCCAGACCCGGTTTCCACGTAGTGCGCGGCTTGTGGCCGTATGCCAGGGACCGGTCGAGGAACGTCTTCATCTGGGCCGTGACGTGCTTGAAGTAGACGGGCGAGGCGAGGATCACGCCGTCGGCGGCGAGCAGCTTTCCGACGATCCCGGCATGGTCGTCCTGTCTCCAGCACTTTCCTTTCTCCATGCAGACGCCGCACCCGACGCAATACTCAATGCGCTTGTCGGCGAGGAAGATCTCTTCCAGATCGATCCCTTCCTGCCGGAGAGCGGGCGCCATCATTTGCAGCATCAGGTGCGCATTGCCCACACTCGCGTGCGGAGAACCGTTGACCGCAACGACTTTGAATTGACTCGACATAATTTCCTCCTTTCGGGTTCCTTCGTCGCTTTTCTCGACAGCGCCGCGCCCGGCCGAGCCTGCGCTGTCAGAGACCGGCCCGATGCCGGCCTTTCGCTGTTGATATCCCGGATACCACTTGTTGAGCCACGTCCCCACAAGCCACATAAAACAAAGGGGCACGGCAAATTGTACGATGTAAGCAGCCGGCAACGCGTGCGGGAAGAAATAGCCGGGGATGAGACCGATAAGCGCTGAGAGAGCAAAAATCGCAGCCCACATCCAGCTCATGTCCCTGTTGATCTTCATGAAGAGCTCGCTCTGCCATACCGCGGCAGGCGTGGTCCTACGGGCGAAATACTCGGTGAAGCGCTGCCCCTTGAAGAGCGCGGGCACAACCGCTATGGCGCAGAGGCATCCATAAAGAAGAGCGCCGGGGGCGGCCGACAAGGCAGGGCCAAGGCGTGCGGGCTCCGCCAGAAAGACGGCGGCGCAGACGATGAAATAGAGCAGATATCCTTTGTTGATCGGCGACGACATGCCTTCGCCGCGTCGCTGCCGAATAACGAGGAGTGCCGTGAGGACCGCGGCGACGAGGCTCCACGTCTTCAATCCGTTAACAGGAAAGTCCGGAATGCTCAGGAAGGTCATCTGCGCCGCGAGAATGAGGTGCGGCAAGGTCTGCTCAAGGCGTTTCACGGCGCCGCCCCTTCGTCTTTCAAGGTCGTGGAGGCAGCGACGCGGTGCTGGAAAGTCCGCTCGATGACGTAGTTCCGCAACGTCCTCGCCCCTCTGGTCAGGTCCGCGGTCGTCCGTGCGTCCGCTTCGTCAGGCAGGTCCTTTGTGAGGCGCCGGCGAAGATTCCACTCCAGCTCAACCAACCCGGCCGCCGCGGCCGCGTAGAAAGCAAGATCGGAAGCCCGAAGTCCCAACGAGAAGGCGCCTGCGTAGACTCTGCCCGCCTCAACGTCGTCGTGTCCGAAAGCGCCTTTTTCGAGGGGCATAAGCAGGCGCGCTGCCAAAAGCTCGGAAAGCTGATCTGCCGTAAGACCGGTGGCCTTCCGAAATGCTTCTTCGTTGAGAGGCTGCTCTTCCGCCGCCCCGAAGATGACCCGATTCAGCTCGATGAGAGAGGCCGTCTCTTCCCCTGCATCCCTCAGGGCGAGCAGTTTCTTGATCTTCTCAAGAGGGAAGGAATACCGTGACTGTATCTCTTTGATATACTGTGCCCGCGCCACGCAGGCCGGGTCATAAAAGGCCATATTGGGACTTGTTCTGACCGGTTCGGGCAGCAGCCCCTGGCTCACATAATGGAGAATGGTCGATTTCGGAAGACCCGTTGCCCCGGCCAACTCCTTCATGCGAAGCCCTTTGCGCGGATCGCTCGATTTTGCCATTTGCCCTCCTATGAGGCGATGCGCCTCAATCTACCCTCCATGAGAGAGATCGAGGAACCATGCAGGCGGCTCATCGCCCCAGCGAGGCGATCGCGTACCGGCTGCATGTTCTGATCGTAACGCAATAAGTGACAAGTGTCAAGTGTTACATGACACGTTTTTTACCGTCGCCTCGGTTTGCAGCAATTTCCTGCGGTTGGCGCTCTTTTCCACAAGGAATGTGTAAAACATGTAGAAAACCTGTGGAAGGTTTGTGACAAGCTACGAAGATCACACGCTTTTCGACGTTTTGCCTTTTTGCTAGGCAATGAGAAAAACTCAGTTGTTTCAGGCACTATTCAGAAAGCTGAATGTGCGAATCGACCGAGCAGGAGGGTTTGGCAGTCAACAGAAATCTCTAATATAATAACCCATTTGGCGGCTAGGATTTTTCACTGCGGCTTTTTCAGGCTTCCTTTGCGGCTTTTTGAGCAGTCCATTTTCCGCCTCTTCTTTTGCGGCCAAAGGGCGTGTAAGCATGAGGCGCTCACCGCCGACGCAGCCGGAACAGGGGCGGAGCGAAAAAAGCTGCCTCCTGGTCAGAGACATTTTTGCAAATACTGGTGCGCCTGAAGAGCGGCTTTCGCGCCCTCCCCCGCAGCCACGACGATCTGTTTCGCCGGTACGTTCGTCACGTCCCCGGCCGCGTAGAGCCCCGGCACCTCTGTCTCGCACGCACAGTTTATGAGGATCTCGCCAAGGTCGTTGAGGGTCAGCATGTCGCGGACAAAATCGGAGTTGGGTATCAGGCCGATTTCGACAAAGACGCCGCCCACCTCGATCGTCTGCTCCTGCCCGCTCGTCACGTCCTTTACCCGTATGCCGGAGACAACGCCGTCCCCGAGCACCTCCAGCGTCTCGACGCCGGTCATAATAGAAATGTTCGGCGCTTCTTTTGCCTTGTCCTTCAATATGTTATGACCCGTGAGGGGCGTCAGCGAGATCACGTAGATCTGCCTCGCGATCTTCGTCATGTCGATGGCGGCCTCCAGGGCCGAATTGCCCCCGCCGATCACGGCAACATCCATCTCCTGAAAGAGCGGACCGTCGCAGACTTCGCAATAGGTGACGCCCCTGCCCCGCAGCTTCTCCTCCCCCGGCACGTTAAGCATTCTCGGGCGCTTCCCGCTGCAGATGATCACGGTCCGACCGAGGTATTTCGTCCCGTCCACGTCGTCTATCTCGAAGCCGTCACGCACTCTGATAATCGATTCGATGGTTTTGCCGATCTTCACGGGAATGGGGAATTTCCTCACCTGTTCCTCAAACTTGCGGATCAGCTCCACGCCCTCGATGAATTGGTAGCCCATATAGTTTTCTATGCCGAGGGTCCAGTTGAGCTGTCCGCCCACGTCTCTCGCGATAAGAAGCGTCTCCGCTTTCTGTCTCGCCGCATAGACGGCCGCTGTCATTCCCGCGGGGCCGGCGCCGATAATGACAAGATCGAAAATGGACGCCATCAGGACAGACCCAGTTGTTCTTTGAGACGGGTCTCGTCGAAGCCCACGGTCAACACGCCGTCGATCTCGATCACAGGCACACTCATTTGCCCCGACTTCCTGACCATTTCCTCCCTGCCGGCTTTGTCCGAGGCGACGTCAACGACCTCGAAGGGGATGGACCGCTCCTCCAGAAACTCCTTCGCCCTTCTGCAATGAGGACACGTGGGCGTTGAATAGACAATGACCTTCTTCGGCATGGCGCCCCTCCCTTTCTTGATGACAAACAGCAAAGCCTTGACTATGTTTAAATATTGTCGTCCTATAAAAGATTGTCAAATAAAAGCTCGAACGCACCGGGCGGTGAAAGTTCGCGAATCACAGGAGGCGGCATGGCATCTATATTCAAGGCTTACGACATCCGGGGCACGTACCCTGAGGAGGTAAACGAGGCAATAGCCTCCAAGGTCGGCGCGGCTTTCGTCAAGCTGCTGGCGGCGCGTTCCATCGTCATCGGCTACGACATGCGCCTCTCCTCCCCTACCCTCGCCGACGCCTTCGCCGAAGGCGCCCTCAGCGCCGGGGCCAAAGTGACGAACATTGGCATGGTCACCACGCCCCAGCTCTACTTTGCCATAATCGACGGCGCCTTTGACGGCGGCGCCATGGTGACCGCGTCCCACCTGCCCGGCGCTTCGAACGGCTTTAAGTTATGCCGGGAAAAGGCCATACCCCTGTCCGGCGATGCCGGGCTGCCCGCTTTGGAACAGATGGTCGGCGAGATGAGCGAAGGCGGATTTTCGGCTCAGGGCCGCACGTGCACGCAGAGATCGGTCCTGCCGGCGTACCTGGATAAACTGAAGACCTTTGTCCACGAACCGGCGCCCTTGAAAATGGTCATCGACTCGGGCAACGGCATGGCAGGCCCTGAAGTGCTCCCTCTGACCCAACAGTTTCCCGCCTGGCAGGTCGTGCCCATGTACATGGAGCCCGACGGCCGCTTCCCCCATCACGTCGCAAACCCCCTGCTCCTCGAGAACACGAAGGACTTGCGCGAAAGGGTCGTCAAGGAAAAAGCCGACCTAGGCATCGCCTTCGACGGAGACGCGGACCGGTGCGGTTTTATTGATGAAACAGGAGAGAAGATCCCGGAGGACCTGGTGACGGCCCTCATCGCGGAAGTCTATTTGACGAAACTTCCCGGAGCGACGATCCTCTACGACATCAGATCGAGCCGCTCCGTCCGCGAGACGATCACCCGCCTGGGCGGACAAGCCGTGCGCTCCAGGGTCGGTCACGCCTTCATCAAAGCGGGCATGCGGGAGCGCGACGCGATTTTCGCCGGCGAGCTCTCGGGACACTTCTATTTCAAAGATGCGGGATTCACCGATAACGCAATGTTTGCGATGATCCAGATGCTCAATCTCCTCGCCCTGAAGCGGGCGCCGATTTCCACCCTCATCGCCCCGTTGAAGAAGTACTCCGCCACGGGGGAGATCAATATGCGCGCGACAAACAAGGACGTTATCTACAAAGCCCTCGAGGAGCGCTACAAAGACGGGCAGTTGGACCATCTCGACGGCCTGAGCGTCGATTACCCGTCCTGGTGGTTCAACCTCCGCGCCTCGAACACGGAACCGCTCATCAGGCTCAACCTGGAGGCGGCGGACCCTGCTGCAATGGCGTCGAGAAGAGACGAAGTCATCGAAGCCATCCGCAAGGCAGATCCGACGGTCCAGGTGAAAGCGTAACGGCTTCGGACGTGAGCGCCGCCGCTCTGAGCAGCTTGTACAAAGCCTGAATTTTCCCTTTTTTCGTTGACAACAAAAAAAGGAGCGGTTATATTCGGTGTACAAATCATACGTGTACCAATGGTATGTGCAGCACATTATATCCTCTTGCCGGGTAGGACCTTTGCAAGACATGGGTCGTGATTTCCAGGTTTCCGAGACGGTTCAGTCCCTTCGCCGTATTTTCAAGGCGATACAGGATTACTCCCAGGAGGTCTCGGCAAGTTTCGGGATAACCGGGCCTCAACTATGGGCGCTCAAAACAATCTCCGAGTATGAGAGCCTGCCCTGGGAGAGCTGGGCAGGAAAATGTACCTCCATCCGAGCACGGTTACGGGCGTCGTCGATCGGTTGGAGGCCAAGGGCTATGTGCTGCGAGACAGGGACCGGGAGGACCGAAGGGTTGTCAACGTGCGTCTGACGGATAAAGGCAAAGACCTTGCCAAAAAAGCGCCCAACCCCGTCCAGGGCAAGATGATATACGGTTTAAGAAATCTGGAGAGCGAAGAGCTGCGCGTGATCTACGAGTCCATGAAGAAATTGGCGGAGATCGCCGAAGCCCAAGACGTCAAGGCGACGTTCTTTTTCGATACGGAATGAGATGAAAAGAGCGTCGATGGGAAAAACAGTTCGGGAGGCAACACAAATAACGCCTTGTCTGACCGGTGCTGGTGCAGCTTGGGGGAGGCCGTAGGGGGCGGCCTCCCCCAAGCGCCGGTCTTTGAGCGCGCGATCGCATCATTCACTTTCCGGCTTCCTCATTGCAGCGATAATATTTAAGAGGCTTCATGCTATGTCCATGACTGTCGAGCGCGCCACATCATTGAATCCGAAGAGGATCAGACGCATCTGGCGCGGGACCCTGATCGGCATCCTCATAGGCGTCGTGTCGGGTTTCGGCGCCATACTCTTCGATTTTCTGCTGCGGACCGGCACGCACTTCTTTCTGCGGGACCTTGTCGGGTTCGTGCTCCCTTCCACGGCCGCAGGCAGCCTTTTCCTCAACATTCCCCTCGCCCGGTGGGTCGTGGCGGGCATTCCCGCCTTCGGCGGGCTCATTTCCGGATTGATCGTTTTTACCTTTGCGCCGGAGGCGGAGGGGCACGGCACGGACGCCATGGTCGACGCCTTTCACCGAAAAAAGGGCATCATACGCAGGAGAGTTCCCGTCGTCAAAACAATAGCCTCCGCCATCACGATAGGCTCGGGAGGTTCCGCAGGAAAGGAAGGTCCCATCGCGCAGATAGGCGCCGGCTTCGGCTCCTTTCTCGCCTCTCTTCTCAAGGCGAGCGACAGGGAGCGGCGGACCATGATGCTTGCAGGCGCTGCGGGCGGGCTGGGCGCCATCTTTAAGGCGCCTCTGGGTTCGGCCCTTTTCGTCACCGAAGTTCTTTACAGCAGGGAAGCCTTTGAGTTCGAAGCCATCATCCCCTGCATCCTCTCCTCGATTGTCGGCTTCATGATCTTTACCTATTACGAGGGGAGCGACACGATCTTCCACATTCCCCGGCTCGCTCTGGCTACCCCCGCCCAGTTGCCTTTCTACGCCCTTCTCGGCGTGCTCTGCACCCTCGTCGGCTTCCTTTATATCCGCGTTTTCTACGGCACGCGAGACCGGGTTTTCAGGCGCATCAACCTCCCCAAGCATGTCAAGCCCGCGATCGGCGGTCTCATGCTCGGGGTCGTCGCCCTTTTCCTTCCCCAGGTGCTCGGGGGAGGCTATCCGCTGATCCAGTCGGCCATCGACGGGCAACTCGCCGTTCCCTTAATGGCGGCGCTCGTCTTCGCGAAGATCTTCGCCACGTCCTTTACCATCAGCTCGGGCGGGAGCGGCGGCGTCTTTGCCCCTTCCCTTTTCATCGGCGCCATGCTGGGCGGCGCTTTCGGCGGCATCTGCCACACGTTTTTCCCCCATATCGTGACCGAGCCTTCGGCCTTCGTCCTCGTCGGCGTTGGAGGGTTCTTCGCCGGCGTCGCCAAGGTCCCCATAGCCGCGCTCATCATGGTGGCCGAAATGACCGGCGGCTACAGCCTCATTGTCCCCATGATGATTGTCTCGTCCGTCTCCTATCTCCTCCTCGGGAAGGTGTCGCTTTACGAGAAGCAGGTCCCGACCAGGGTTGATTCTCCCGCTCACATCGGTGATTTTGCCGTTGACGTCATGGAACATCTGACGGTAAGAAACGCTGTTCTTCAGGACCGGGAAGTTCAGACAATTCCGGAGAGCATGCCCTTCGAGCAGATGCTCCAATTCATGCTCGGCTCCAGCCAGCAGGATTTCCCAGTCGTTGACCGCTATGAGAGGCTGACGGGGATCATCTCCATAACGGATTTGCGCGAAGCCATGGCGGGCAAGGAAGCGCACAGCCTTCTCGTGGCGCGAGACATCGCCATAGAAGGAGTGACGACGGTAACGATGGACGACAGCTTGAACGAGGCGCTGCGCGTCATGGCCGCCCTCGACGTCAGGGAGCTGCCGGTGGTGAACGGCGGCGACCAAAGGAAGGTTATTTCCATTGTGAGCCGAAAAGACATTACTCGAGCGTACCATCAGGAGATGGAGCGGGCGAAGAAGCCCAGGGCATAAATCCCGGCTGCGTCTCGTCGGTTCCCGTGAACTGAGTTCCCTCTTATTCTCACTGCTGTTCACATCATTCGAGGCTATTCACGCCGTTTCCGTTGGACCCGTCGTGCCCATCATCCCTTCTGCCGCGCGTCCAGGTCTGACAAACCGCGCCACATGGGCCATCCATGGGTCTTTAGGAATCTTCCGGGTGCGTCAGAATAACCTAATCGTTCGGGAAGCGGGCGAGAATCGGCGCCGCTGACAACGGAATCTAAGAGGACGCCGTTACAAACGACTCCAAATTTTTTCTTTGACAAACATGCGGGTTTTATGAGATTCTATTACGAGCAGTCTTTGCTACCGCGGCAGATGCGCGAGGAGGGTTTTTCCCCGCACCGTCCAACGGTTTTGAGGTTTTTTAAATCAAGAGAACAGACCTCAGCAGCCGCTTTCACGTAGTAAAAAGAGGCTCGTCAGAAATCGCCGGGGCAGTTCGATGCCGCGCGGCGCAGGTGAAGCCGTGCGCGAAAACGCCGACGCAAAACTATTTGTTTTCCACCGATGAGGAGGATTGATGACCAGAAAACTCGTGACCGTTGACGGATGTACGGCATGCGCCCATGTGGTCCACGCGACGAATGAAATGATCACCATTTACCCCATTACCCCGTCTTCGCCGGTCGCAGAGGTCTGCGACAGCAAAAGCGCGGCGGGACAGCACAATATATGGGGATCCGTACCGAAAATAACCGAGATGCAATCAGAGGCAGGCGCTGCCGGGGCCGTTCACGGGTCTCTCACGACCGGCGCTCTCACCACCACTATTACCGCTTCGCAGGGCCTCCTCCTTATGATACCCGACATGTACAAGATAGCCGGGGAGCTCATCTCCACCGTCTTCCATGTTACAGCCCGCTCCGTGGCGACTCACGCGCTTTGCATATTCGGAGATCATTCCGACATCATGGCGGTCCGCTCGACGGGCTTTGCGATGCTCGGCGCATCGAGCGTCCAGCAGTCGATGGATTTTGCCCTTATCGCCCAAGCGGCCACGCTTGAGTCCCGCGTGCCTTTCGTTCATTTCTTTGACGGCTTCAGGACTTCCCATGAAATACAGAAGATCGAAGAGCTGACCTTTGACGACATGCGCGCCATGATCAGCGATGAACTTGTCTTTGCCCACAGAAGTCGCGGCCTTTCTCCGGACCGACCGGTCATTCGCGGCACGGCTCAAAACCCCGACATCTTCTTTCAGGGCAGGGAAACGGTAAATAGCTTCTACCTCAAAACGCCGGCCATCGTGCAGGCCGCGATGGACCGTTTTGCCGCACTGACGGGCCGGGCGTACAAGCTTTTCGACTATACGGGCGCGCCCGATGCAGAAACGGTTGTTCTGGCTATGGGGTCGGCCTGCCAAACACTGAAGAACACGGTTGACTATCTCACCGCGCAAGGAGAAAAGGTAGGAGCAATGGCCGTACGCCTTTACCGGCCCTTCTCCGTCAGCGACTTCATCAACGCCCTTCCGGCGACGGTCCGCACCATCGCGGTGCTCGACCGGACCAAGGAGCCGGGCGCGGCCGGAGAACCCCTCTATGTGGACGTGAGATGCGCCCTCGGCGAGGCAATGGAGGCGGGCTCCGCTCCCTTCGCCCGGTATCCGAAGGTGATCGGCGGGCGCTACGGCCTTGGCTCCAAAGACTTTACGCCTGCCATGGTCAAAGCCGTCTTCGACAATGCATCCTCGGCCACGCCGAAGAACCACTTCACCGTCGGCATTATCGACGACGTCGCCAACACGAGCCTCCCCTTCGACGCTTCTTTCAACATTGAAGGGAAAGAGATGTACCGCGGCATGTTTTTCGGAATCGGGTCCGATGGAACAGTCGGAGCGAACAAGAACACGATCAAGATTATCGGCGGCGAAACGGAAAACAACGCCCAGGGCTACTTCGTGTACGACTCGAAAAAGGCGGGCGCCATGACCGTTTCCCATCTCCGTTTCGGCAAGGAGCTGACGAACAAGCCCTATCTGCTGAGCACCGCGAACTTCGTGGCATGTCACAAAACATCGTTCCTCAATACGTGCGATATGCTGAAAGACGCGGCTGAAGGATCGGTCTTTCTCCTCACCACTTCCCAAACGAAAGAAAAAGTATGGGATACCCTGCCCCTGGAGATCCAACAACATCTCATCGAAAAGAAGATGCGCTTCTTCATCATTGACGCCGTGACCCTGGCCCAGGACCTGGGGCTGGGAGGCCGCATCAACATGATCATGCAGACCGCTTTCTTCCTCATATCGAACATTATCGGCAAGGACGAGGCGGTCAAATCGATCAAGGAACAGATCGAGAAAACGTATAAGAGCAAGGGCGAACAGGTCGTGAACATGAACTACGCGGCCGTGGACGCCGCTCTGAACAATATCGTCGAAGTGCCGGTGCCCGCACACGCGACGGCCAAGCCGATGCGCGGCCCCGTCGTACCCGACGCACCCGACTTCGTGAAGAACGTGCTTGCCCCCATGGTGAACATGGACGGAAACCAGTTGCCCGTCTCGGCCATGCCCGTCGACGGCACGTGGCCCACGGGAACCACGCAGTACGAGAAACGGCGTCTCGCGGTGCACATCCCCGTCTGGGAACCCGACGTCTGCATCCAGTGCGGTCTGTGCTCTTTCGTCTGCCCCCATGCGACGATCAGGATCAAGGCCTACGACCCGGCCCTGCTGAAAGACGCCCCCGCGACTTTCAAATCGATCCCGGCCAAGGGCGGCAAAGACCTCGCCGGTCTTAACTTCACCGTGCAGGCAGCCCCCGAGGATTGCACGGGCTGCGGCGTTTGCGTCTCCGCCTGTCCGGGACGCAAGAAGGACGCAGAAGGGAACAAAATAGCCGATTCCCGTGCGATCAACATGTTCCTCGCCGATCCTCTGTATGCCAAGGAAGCTGACAACTACGGCTTTTTTCTCTCCCTGCCTTCCCTCGACGCCACCCGCTACAAGATCAATACGGTAAAAGGAAGTCAGTTCTCGATCCCCCTCTTTGAATACCACAGCGCTTGCGCCGGTTGCGGCGAAACGCCCTACATCAAGCTGCTCACCCAGCTCTTCGGCGACCGTCTCCTCGTGGGAAACGCCACGGGCTGCAGCTCCATTTACGGCGGCAACCTCCCGACCATCCCCTATGCAAAGGGGCCCGACGGAAGGGGACCTGCCTGGTCCAACTCGCTCTTTGAGGACAACGCGGAATTCGGCCTCGGCATGGCCCTTACCGCGTCCCGATTCTATGACGAGGCAAAGCGGCTCCTCCTCAAGCTGGCCTCCGGCGCGGAGCCGAAGGCCGCGGAGCTGTTCCGCGCTCTCGCTGACGGAAACCCGAAAGACCGTGATGAAATCGCCCGACGGCGGCAACAGATAGAAGAGCTGAAGAAACTGATCGCAAACGACAAATCGCCCGATGCGCGGCAGCTCCTCACCCTGGCAGATTACCTGGTGAAAAAGATTGTTTGGGCCATAGGAGGAGACGGCTGGGCTTACGACATCGGCTACGGCGGACTCGATCATGTGATGGCGACCGGGGAAGATGTAAACCTCCTCGTCCTCGATACGGAAGTCTACTCGAACACGGGCGGCCAGATGTCGAAATCGACGCCTCTCGGGGCAAAAGCTGAGTTTGCGGCGGCAGGGAAAATGACCCCGAAAAAGAACCTGGGGCTCATGATGACTTCCTACGGCTACGTCTACGTGGCCCAGGTCGCCTTCGGCGCGGACCCTGCTCAGACGTTGCGGGCCTTTCTTGAGGCGGAAGGCTACAATGGGCCTTCTCTCGTGATCGGGTACGCCACCTGTACCAACCAGGGGATCGATATGAGCAAAAGTCTCGACGAACAGCGCAAGGCCGTCGCCTCGGGCCACTGGCCGCTTTTCCGCTACAATCCCGCCCTTGCCAAAGAAGGAAAGAGCCCGCTCATCATCGACAGCAAAGAACCTTCTCTGCCCTTCAAGGACTACGCATACGGGGAGAACCGGTACCGTTCCCTCAAGCAGAGCAACCCCGGGCTCGCCGCAACGTTGATGGACGAAGCGCAACGCGCCATAGAAAGCCGCTGGAGTTTTCTCACGCACCTTGCGGCCTGGGTCCCGCCCCTGAAAAAAAGTGGCGGCCAATCCTGATCCAATCCGAACCATAAAAAAAGGCGCCGGTTTTTCAACCGGCGCCTTTTTTGTCGACCCCTTTATAAACAAGAGGTGGGTCGAAGCTCCGGGCGAAACACCCTGGGGATCGGCGTGTTCGCCGTATTTCACTGAGCAGATGCTCTCTCCTGATCAGGACTGCCCCTTGTCCCCTATCGGTCCGCTCAGTTACTCTACCCTCTTCCCACCTGAACGCAATATAAGACCTTCATGAAGAATGTCAAGGGGAAGCAAAATCCTTCTTGATGCATAAGCACCGCAATTCTCTTGCATTTTCATTCTGCCGAATTGTGTTTGATGCGACGGGGCAATGAAGACTTCGAATCCCTTGCAGACAAAAAATTAAAGACTCTTAACCATAAATTAACGTGTCCCTAATCTCAACCTAACAGAGGAACGGGATACTAGACAAAATTCAATACAGGAGGATCAGGAATGAAACGATGGAAGTACGGCGGCACAGGCCGTATCGGAAAAAAGGTGTTGGCTGTCGGATTCTGCAGTCTCCTCTTTATGGGGACCGGACTCGCCGGCGCCCAGACAGCGCCTTCAATCGACTCTCTGCAAGATCAGATCAAGGCCCTGCAGCAGCAGATCGACTCCCTTAGAACAGCACAGGAAGCACAGGCCAAGGCGCCTCCGCCCGCAGCGGCCCCGGCGGCAGTCGTGCCGCCCGGCCAACTGCCGAGCGATATGGGCACGGGCAAGGCGGTGCTCGTCAATAGCGCCGTGAAGGTAACTATCGGGGGCTTCATCGAAGCCGCGAGCATCTACCGAGACAAGTACAACGGCTCTGACGTAAACTCGAAGTGGAACCTCAGCGGCGGAGGCTTCCCCTACCCGAACTCCCCGAACGATCATATGAGTGAGTTTCGCGAGTCGGCGCGTCAGTCGCGGCTCTCCATCCTCGCACAGGGGCAGGACGACTACGCGTCCCTCGCTGCATATTATGAGATGGACTTTCTCGGCGGCGGTTCGGGCACCTCGGGCAACTCCCAGGAAAGCAACAGCTACAACCCCCGGATCCGCCACCTTTACTTAACCTACGACACGAAGGAGAGCGGCTGGCACTTCCTCGCGGGCCAGGAATGGAGCCTCCTCACCCTCGACGGCGCCGGGATAATCCCGCGCAAGGAAGTTACGCCTCTAACCATTGACGCACAGTACGTACCCGGCTTCACGTGGACGCGCAACCCTCAGATACGCATAGTCAAAGACTTCGGCGGCACGGTCTGGGCTGGCCTTTCGGTGGAATCGCCCCAGGCCATCATCGCCACCGGAGGTCTTTCGGCGCCATCCAGCAAAGCGTCGCAGTACGCGTCGTTCAGCAATTACAGCTACGGATTGCTTAATCCAAACAGCGCGGTTTACGACATCGCCGGCAGCACGAACAATTCGAACCTCCCCAGCTCCCTGTCCCTGGACACCTATCCTGACATCATCGGCAAGGTCGCCGTCGACCCCGGCTTCGGCCACTATGAGGCGTACGGCATCGCACGCTTCTTTACGGACAGGACGTACATTAACGGCAGCCGCAGCAACAACACGGCCGTCGGCTCGGGCGTGGGCGGCGCGATGATTGTGCCGGTGGTCCCCAAGCTCCTCGATTTCCAGGCGAGCGGCCTTTTCGGCCAGGGCATCGGCCGTTATGGATCGGCCCAGTTGTATGACGCGGTGATCAATCCCATCACCGGCAAGCTGAATCCCATAAGCGAGACGGAAATCCTGGTGGGCCTGATCGCCCATGCTACGAATCGCCTCGATGTTTACGGCTATGCCGGCGAAGAGAGAGAATCGGGCCAGGGCGTCTACGCCTACGGCGGCACAACGGCGGGCTTCGGCGCCGCATCCTTCGCCGCCTCGCCGCTCCTGACGGTCGAGGGCTCTACTGCGAGCACCTCGAATCTCCAAGTCTCCGGCGTGGAGCAGGCCACAATCGGATTCTGGTACAACTTTTACGAAGGCAAGTTTGGCAGAATGCGCTTCGGCCTGTCCGAGGCCTACACGGTTCTCAACGTCTTCAACCTGCCGGATCAGCACATGAATACGGTCATGGCCAGCTTCCGTTACTACCCATTTTGATCCCCTGTCTGCCCTTCCCCGGCACTGCCGGGAAGGCAACGAAAGTCGTGCAACGGCCCCGGACGCCAATCCGGGGCCGTTGCCGTCCTCATCGGCGGAAATGCCCATGATGCCTCGGAACGCAATTCGCCCATCTTGACGAAGGCAGATCCCGTCATTACGTTAAGTAGTGCGATTGCATTTTTTTTGTCAACCAGCAGGCGATTCCGGATCTTTTTGAAAGGCGTTCTATAGGGACGACGGCAAAATTTCTCTTACTCATCAATCGGAGGTGAAAAATGAAAAGGTTTGTGTTCGCCCTGTTGCTCTTCACCGTTGCATTTGCTCTGGTTGCCGGGTGTCAGTCCACGACCGGCCGGACGGCGGGTTCGCTTGTCGACGACTCGACGATCGCCAACACGATCCGCGCCAAGATAGTGGAAGACAAGGAATTGAGCGTGATGAAGATCAACACCGACGTCTTCAACGGCAACGTCACGCTCTTGGGAACGGTCCCGAGCAAGGAAGCGGAACAGCGCCTCATCACGCTGGCGAAGAGCGTCAACGGCGTGAAATCCGTCACGAGCAAGCTGACGATCCAGCCGAAGACATCATAGCCGTCCTCACCGCCAGGGCGCTCCACAAGGCGGCGGCGACGAGCAAGACCGCGGGAAGGATCAGGGCAGCCGTTTGCAAGTCCCCACGGAGATGGTCGGCGAGGCGGCCGACCATCTCCGGCGACCACATATCCCCGAACAGATGGATCATGAAAATGGAGCCGGCCATTGCGCTGGACCGGACATTTGCGGGCGCCGCTTCGAGGATCACCGTGTTGACGGGCCCCGTGGAAAAGAAAAGGAGAAATATCGCCCCGGCGAGCAGGCTCATCGCGGCCGCTGTGTTCGAGGCCAGCAATCCGAAAAGCGACAGAGGGACTGAAAGCAGGACGGACGCGCCGAGCATGAGGGGGTATCCCGCGCGTGTGCGCCTTTGCCACCAGGTTGCGCCGAAGCCCCCGAGCAGCGTGCCGCCGAGCCCCGCGAAGACGATGACGCCGCCGAAAAACAGATCCGCTGATCCGAGCGAGAGCCCATGGACCCGCTGGAGAAAAGTGGGACCCCAAAAGGCGAAAGCGCCCAGCGCGAAGGTGTAGGCGACGTAACCGAAGACGACAAGGAGATACTCCACGTTCCTGAAGAGGCGGAGCACGTCGGATAAAGCCGGCGGCACGGTCTTCTCGCCCCCGTCCTCCGATTCTCCCCGGCCCGGCTCCCGAAAGAACAGGAGCATGAAAGCCAGCAAAAGGCCCGGCGCCCCCGCCCAAAAGAAGGCTTCGCGCCAGCCCGCGCGAGAGGCGACGCCGCCCCCCAGAAGATACCCCATGGCAGCGCCCAGGGGAATCGCCGCGTAGAAGATAGTCAGCGCATTGTTGCGCGCCCGGTGCGGCCACGCGTCAGAGATGAGACCGGGGCTCAAGGTCGCGTAGCTCGCCTCGCCCACGCCCACCATGGCCCTGAAGAGAAGGAGCGCGCCGAAGCCGGAGGCGAGGCCGGTCAGGACGGTTCCCACGCTCCAAACGAGGATGCCGAAGATGATGAGGAATCTCCGGGAGAACCGGTCGCCCAGGAAGCCGAAAAAAGGCGAGGTGAGAAAGTAACCGATCATAAAGGCCGTGAAGAGTCTGCCCGAGTTTCCATAGCTCAAGCCCAATTCCGTCGCCATGGGCGTTCGGACGGCATTGAGCACGTACCGGTCCATATAATTGAAAAGGTTGAGCCCGGTGAGAACGCAGAGGAGCGCGAACGGAGACTTGCTTTTCACACGCTGCCCGCCCGAAGAACAAAAAAAGAATTATACTTCCGGTAAAGCCGGCCGGTGCTTTGAGGTCTGCCAACATCACAGGGAGGGGTCTTCATGAAGATAATCGTCCTTGCCATAAAGCCGATGCAGCCCGAGGAGCCGCGTTTCCCGGTGAGGGTCGAGTTCAACTGGGGGGCCGGCGACGACCTCGTCGGCAACTCCGCCATTACCGTCGAGGTGTGGCTCGACAGGGCGCAACTCCGCAAATCCCCTCTCTCCAAGGTCCATGAGACCGCCATAGCCGAGGCGTACAAGCTCCTGGAGCGGGCCCTGGACTCCGCCTCAGCCGCCCAGGTCGTCACCGGTTTTTAGCGCCGCTCACTTCATCCGGCGGATGCGGACCTCTATTTCCGGATTGTCTTTGAGCAGCGCAACGAGCCGGGATGTATCGGTTTCGCCATAATGGTAGGGGTAGAGAACCTTTGGCTTGAACGCCTTCGCGGCATCGGCAACCATCTCCGGCGTCATGGTATAGGGCAGATTCATGGGCAGAAAAGCGTAATCGATATTATTCAATGCCTTCATTTCAGGCGTGTTTTCCGTGTCGCCCGCAATGTAGACGCGCGTCTCTCCAAGGGTCAGGACGTAGCCGTTCCCGGCCCCACGGGGGTGATAAAAGGCGCCGTCAGGTCTTTTGTGCGCCATGTTGTAGGCAGGCACGGCCTCGATCCGCAGCCCCATGATCGTGAGGACGTCGCCATTCTTCATCGCCGTGCCGGCCGATTTGGCGGGAGAAGCGCTCCCTATCTCTTCCTGACACGATCTCGTCAGCAGCACGATGCTGTTCCGGGTCCGTACGACGTCGAGCGCAGGACTCAGGTGATCGCCGTGATCGTGGGTGATGAGGACCAGATCGGCTTTGGGAAACTGGCTGTAATCGGCTAACTGGTCCAGGGGGTCGACATGGATGACCTTGCCGTTGAATCGGAGGATCAACGATGCGTGGCCGATAAACGTTATTTCCAGGGGACCGGCTGAGGTATCGATTTCGTCCTTTTCAAAAGACTCGCCGGCAAAGACCGCTCCTGCGCAAAAGAATAGCAACCCTAGAACTGTAAGCATCTCTGTCATCACGCCTCTCCCGTCAGTTTCTTTACATTCTAAAGAGCACAACGGACAGTGTCAAGAAAAGGGGACAGCAATTACCGGGACTCAGCGCCTTGCCAGTCAAGCCGTCGGAGCCTCCTATTGAATTAGGGCAACAGTCGGCCTATACTACTCTTGTGTTGCTTTCTTGCTCTACGGCGAGTCCGTTTTTCGACGCATTTATGGTTTTCCGTCCTTTTCTGAGGAGTCCCGGCCATGTGTAGGAACGCTCAGCGGTCGTCAGTGGGCAGGAAACTTCTCATCGCTCTTCTGATGATAATGCTGATCTCGGTTCTCGTTCCCACGAGAGGCGCCGAGGTCGGCCAGTCAAAAGAAGGGGTGCAGACGCCCCAGCATCTTGCCGATGCCGTCGCCGTCGTAGAAGGCTTCTTCATTCTCGACGTCGGCAGGCGTGCCGTCTCCATCATTCATTCCGAAAATAAGGCCGGCATCCAATCGCCGGTCATCCTCGTTTACTCCTACCGGGGACCCCCGGTCCTTTCCTAAACCCAACATTCTTTCTTCATCGGTAGAGCCCCGCTCGTGAAGAGCGGGACCGCCCGGGCTGCTTCCCCGTGCAATTTCAGGCGGCCGGGAAAAGACAAAAACATAGAAACAAGGGGCTATCCCGATTATTGTTAAAATCGGGGGCCCACCAATAAAAGAAGAGACGCGATGAAAATCGTAGGATTTGTACTCAGGCGACCCTACACGGTCGCGGCGGTCCTCATCATGCTATGTCTGCTCGCCGCTGGCGCAGCGAGCCGGATGCCCGTCGACATTTTTCCCGACATCAACATCCCGGTAGTGAGCGTGGTCTGGACGTACAACGGCATGAGCGCACCGGACATGCAGAACCGCATTCTGTCCCTCCACGAGCGTTCCATAGCTTCCCTTGTCGACGATATCTCCCGCATCGAGGCTACCAGCTACCAGGGCGTGGGCGTGGAGAAAATCTACCTGCACGAAGGGGCCGACGTGAGCCGGGCGGTCTCTCAGTTGGCGAGCAGCGCGCTGGTGGTGCTGAAGTATATGCCGCCCAACATCACGCCTCCCCTCGTGCTGCGCTATGACGCGACGGACGTTCCCATCATCCAGCTCAGCCTTTCCAGCACGTCCCTTTCCGATACCAGGTTGAACGACCTCGGGCAAAACATCATACGGCCCGATCTCGCGGTGGTGCACGGCGCCGAAGTACCGCAGCCTTACGGCGGCAAGCCGCGGGTCATCATGGCCGACCTTGACGAGCGGGCGCTTAACGCTCACGGCCTGTCGCTGGCGGATGTGAGCGAAGCGCTCCAGCAACAAAACGTCATCCTTCCGTCGGGCGACGTGAAGATCGGCGTAAAAGACTACGCCCTCGCCATGAACAACAGCCCTGACGTGATCGAACGGATCAACTCCTTCCCCATCAAGGAGGTTTCCGGCCGCACCATCTTCGTGCGCGACATCGCCAATGTGCACGACGGATTCCAGGTGCAGACGAACTCGGTTGCCGTCGACGGCCGTCCCGGCGCCCTCATCACCATCCGGAAGACGGGCGGCGTCTCAACCCTCGCAGTCATCGAGGGCATCCGACAGGCGCTTCCCGAAATTGAGAAAGTGATCCCCAAAAACGTTTCGGTGAAAGCCCTCTTCGATCAGTCCCTCTTCGTCAAGGCATCCCTGAACAGCGTCAAAATGGGCGGCATTATGGCGGCGGCGCTTACCGCGCTCATGATTCTGCTTTTCCTCGGCAACTGGCGGCTCACCCTCATTATTCTGGCGGCAATCCCGCTTTCCATTGCTGCTGCCATACTTGTCCTGTACGGAGGGGGACAGACCCTCAACACCATGACCCTCGGAGGTTTCGCCCTCGCCGTCGGAATACTGGTGGATAACGGCACGGTGGTGATCGAGAATATCGAGCGCCACATCAGGCTCGGGGAAGGTCTGGAGCAAGCCATCATGGACGGCGCCGGCGAGGTCGGAACGCCGACCCTTCTGTCGACGCTTTGCATCTGCCTCGTCTTCGTGCCGGTCTTCCTGTTACAGGGCACGGCAAAATACCTGTTCTCGCCGCTTTCAATGTCCGTCTGCATCGCCTTGCTCGCGAGCCTGGGCCTCTCTTTCACCATGGTTCCCGTTCTCTTCAAGTATCTGATGCGCGGGGCTTCCCAGGGCGTCCGGACGGACCGCGCGCGGTGGTCCGCGCCCCTTGTCGCTCTGCAGCGCGGTTTCGAACACCGCTTCCAGGCCTTCCGGGAGTCCTACCATACCTACATTGGATGGGCCCTTTCGCGGCCGGGGGCGACGGCGGGATTCTTTGCGGCCCTGATGGCGGCTTCGCTGCTGCTCTTCCCCGCCTTGGGACGCGATTTCTTCCCCCAAGTCGATGCAGGCCAGATGCGCCTCCACGTGCGGGCGCCGGCGGGTACGCGCATCGAGCAAACCCAGGAGGATTTCGCTCATGTCGAAGGCGCCGTTCGCAGCCTCATCGGTCCGCGCCAGATCGATACGGTGCTCGACAACATCGGCCTGCCCTACAGCGGCATGAACATCGCGTTGAGCGATTCGGCGACGGTGGGGCCGATGGACGGCGAAATTCTCATTTCCTTGAAAAAGGACCACACCCCGACGCCAAAGCTGGTCGCCGAGCTGCGAAGGGAGCTTCCCAAACGCTTTCCTGAGCTGCAATTCTTCTTTCAACCGGCCGACATCGTCGACCAGGTGCTCAACTTCGGCCAGCCGGCGCCGATCGACATTCGCGTAACCGGGCCCAACAACGACGACGCCTATGCGCTTGCCGCAAAGCTCTCCCGCGACATAGCGCGGGTTCCCGGCATTGTCGACGCCCACGTCTTCCAGGTGCCGAACGCGCCCGCCCTGTCGGTCGATGTCGACCGGACCCTGGCAAAACAGGTGGGCATCGACCAGCGTTCCGTCGCGAATGACCTGTTGGTGGGATCCAACGGCAGCGCCCAAACGGCGCCCAACTTCTGGGTCGATCCGAAAACCGGGGTCAGCTATCCCCTTGTCGTGCAGTTGCCAACCTACAAGATCACTTCGACGCAGGATCTTTGGTCGCTCCCCGTGACTGCCGAGGGCGCCGCAGGCGGGCGGCAGCTCCTCATGAACGTCTCCTCGTTCAGCCGTCGCGTCGTTCCCCTCGTCATGTCGCAGCTCAACATCCGGCCCGTGTTCGACGTCCATGCCGACGTTCAGGGCACGGACCTCGCTTCCGCGGCAGCCGGGATCGACAAGGTGATAGCGGCCGACCGGCCGGATGCTGCCAAGGCTCTCACGGCGACGTTGAGCGGCCAGATCGAGACCATGCGAGAAGGTTATGCAGGCTTGTTTGGCGGGATGGGCCTGGCCGTCGTGCTGGTTTACCTGTTCCTGGTGATTAACTTCCAAAGCTGGATCGATCCGCTGATCGTGCTCATGGCGGTCCCTTTCGCGCTGGGCGGCGTCGTGTGGATGCTCTTCCTCACCCATACGCACCTGAGCATCCCGGCGCTGATGGGAACGCTCATGTGCATCGGTCTCACGACCGCCAACAGCATTCTTGTGGTAACGTTCGCCAATCAGCGCATGAAAGCAGGCGACGATGCGGCCACTGCCGCTATGGCCGCGGGCTACACTAGGCTGCGGGCGGTGCTCATGACTGCGGGGGCAATGGTTTTCGGGATGATCCCGATGGCATTGGGCATCGGCGAAGGAGGAGAGCAAAATGCGCCGCTTGCCCGCGCCGTCATCGGGGGCCTCATATTCGCGACCTTCGCCACCCTCGTCTTCGTGCCGACCATGTACCGACTACTGCGCCGTACCACGGTTCGTCAGGCTTTAGAACCCCTTGAAGGAGAACCTCATGCAATCGACTGATCGTCATAACTTCGGCGCCGACCATCATGAGCGTACGTCCGTCTCCGGCGCCGCCGTTCCAACGCCTCCGGCCGACCGACGCCGTATGGACCGGCGCATGAGGCGCCTCGCCGTTGCCGTCGCTTTGTTGTTTCTCGCTGCTTTCGCCGCCGCCGAGACATCGCGCATCGCTTCCAGTCACAGCCTCGCCAGAGAGACGGCCGCGGCAGCGGCGGCGCCGGTCACGGTCGACACGGCGGTCGTGGGACCGACAATGGGCGATCCGAAGCTGACCCTTCCGGGCGAGACGCACGCGTGGTACGAAAGTACGATTTATGCCCGCGTTACGGGCTACGTTACGAAATGGAACGTCGATATCGGCGACCACGTCCGAAAGGGACAAGTCCTCGCCGAAATTGAAACGCCCGAACTCGACCAGCAACTGATCGCCGCCCAGGCGAAGCTCAAGGCCACCAGGGCGGACGTCCAGGTGCGGGAGGCGGAAGCCGAGTTTGCGCGCACCACGTACGCACGGTGGCGCGACGCCCCCAAGGGGGTGGTCTCGGAACAGGAGCGCGAAGACAAGAAGGCCGAATTCGACAGCGCCATGGCGCGCCTCGCGGCCGCGCGAGCCCACGTTGCGCTCGACCAGGCCGATGTCGACCGCTTCGCCGCTTTTGAGAAGTTCAAGCACGTCACCGCCCCCTACGACGGCACGATTGTCGAACGGCGCATCGATATCGGCAATCTCGTTACGGCGGGCAGTTCGAGCGGAACCATGCCGCTTTATCGCATGACAAAGGACGACCCTATGCGGGTCTGGGTCGACGTGCCGCAATCCGCGGCGGCCGACCTGATGAAGAATGGAGTGCCCGTCGCCATAATCGCCAATCAGACCCCGAGCCGCAGATTGCAGGGCAAGATCGTGCGGACGACGGAGGCGGTCGACCCGCAGGCGCGGACCTTCCGGGTTGAGATCGACGTGCCCAACGAGAACAAAGCCCTGGTATCCGGCATGTACGTCCAGGCCGTCTTTTCCCTGTCCACCGACGGCGAGATGCAAGTGCCCGCTTCGGCCCTGATCTTTCGGACGGCAGGCCCGCAGGTAGCGGTGGTCGGCGCCAATGGCTGCATCCACCTGCGCAACGTGAGCATAGCCCGGGATGACGGCAGCAACGTCCTCCTTGCAACGGGTGTGAAAGCCGGAGAGAAGGTGGCGCTCAATCTCAGCAGCCAGGTGACGGACGGCCAAAAAGTCGCCGAGGGCTCGTGCATCGGCGCCGCGGCGAGCGCCTCCGGGACCGCTGGCGGCCGGCAGGCGGCCCAATGAGACCAGGCCCCGTGAAATCCCTTGGGTGCGTTGCCCTGGCCGCGCTCGCCGCGACGATCGGCGCCTGCGCGGTCGGACCCAATTACCATTCGCCCCGCGTCCCGGTCCCGGAAGCATTCGATGCTGCCGGCGCCCCGGCGCCGGCAGCATCGAAAAGCGCCGCGGCGAGCGCCGTCGACCTGCGCGTCTGGTGGCGCGCTTTCGGCGATCCGGAGCTCGACTCCCTCGTCGAGCGCGCCATCGAATCGAATCCCGACGTTCAGATCGCCCTCGATCGGCTGCAGGAAGCGCGGACGCAGGAAGAAGTCATCCTGGGGTACGCGCTGCCGGCCGCCGATGTAAGCGCCGCCCAGGCATGGGGCACGGGCAGCGATCTCACCCGCGGCCGGGTCGCCCCGCCGTTGTCCTCCGCAACGGACAGCAGCGGTCTCAAACACATCAACACGGCCGCTGGTTTTGACGCCGTGTGGGAGCTCGACATATTCGGCAAATACCGGCGCGCGCTCGAAGCGAGTCGCTACGACACGCAAGCGGCGGCTGAAGCGCGCAACAGCGTGTTGATCACCGTGGCGGCCGACGTGGTCCGCGCCTATCTCGATATGCGGGGCTTTCAAATGCAACTCGCCGCTGCCCGCAGAAGCGTCGATACGGCGCAGCAAACCCTCAATTTCGTACAGGCCCGCTACCAGGGCGGCTTTACCAATGCGCTCGACCTTACCCTTGCGCAACGGGAGCTTGCCACGTTGCGGGCGCGTCTCGCGCCGCTCATTGCACAGATAAAGGCAGCCCAGTACACCATCGCCGTGCTCGTCGGTCAGTACCCGGAGGCGTTGGCGCAAGAACTGGCGTCGCCCGGAGCGGTCCCGTCCATTCCCCCTGAGGCGGCGGCAGGATTGCCGCTCGATTTGCTGCGGCGACGTCCGGACATTCGCGAGACGGAACGGCAACTGGCTGCGGCCACTGCCCGGATCGGCGTGGCCACTGCCGACCTCTTCCCCCACCTGGCGGCAACCGCCGCCCTGGGCATGCAGAGTCCGGCCCTTGCATCGGCCATAGGCGGCGGCTCTCAGATCTGGTCGGCAGGTCCACTGGCATTCTGGAACGTCCTCGACTTCGGCGCCCTTGACGCGCTGGTCAACATCGCCGACCTGCGCACGAAGGAGCAACTGGTCGTCTACCGTGCGACCATCCTTAACGCCGTGCGTGAAGTCGACACATCCGCCAGCTCCTACGCGGCGCAACGAGACCGGCTCAATAGTCTCGCCGACGCCCTGACGGCGAGCAGGCAAGCGGAGAATTACGCGTCGGAGCGCTACGAGCGGGGCTTAACCGACTTCCTGAACGTTCTCGACGCGCAACGGCAGGCATACGACCTCGAGGACCAGTACGCCCTGGCTCAGACCGCGACGGCCGACGCTTTTGTGAGCCTGTACAAAGCCCTCGGGGGCGGTTGGGAGAACTATCAGACTATCCCTCCGATCCGCCGGCCCCAGCCCGCCATCATCGCCGCGTTCACTCGGCTCTTTTCGGGGCAGGACAACGTGCAGAAGTAAGGATGGCCTTACGCCGTGCGGAACGATGCAAAAGCAGAGGAAAGAGATCGACTGATCGATGGACGCCAGGCAGGAGAATGCCGGGAGGTTGCGAGGGTCATGCGGGAATTCTTCTTTGTCGCACTGATGTTGCTTCTACTCCAGTCATGCGCCGCGGTGGTTACAAAAGATATGATGGAAACGGGAATACGCGATTTCTCTCTTCAGGAGCTGACGAGAAGCCCCGAGCAGTACAAGGGGAAACGTTTTATTCTCGGCGGGGCGATCGCGACGACCGGTCCTACAGAGCAGGGATGCCTCATTGACGCCCTGTACGTCCCTGTAGATTCCTCCGGCCGCCCGAGAGACGTACAACCGGACGGACGATTCCTCGCCCTCTATCCGAAGGAGCTTGGGGCGCTCGAATCAGCGCGCTACAGCCGGAACAGACGGATTACGCTCGCCGGCATATTTACGGGCGTTCAGGCGGACAAGGTCGGGCAAATGGATCGTCCCTATCCCGCGTTTCGGATCGAGCAGATACACCTGTGGCCGAGGGATAGCCGCAACCCCGGCTCCTCCGCGGCGCCCCAGTGGGGACCGCCCTACGGGCCTCCCCTGACGCCCTATGGGCTCCCTTACAACTACTGGTGAGAAGGTGTGAAATAATGTCGGCCGCAGTCAGCCGTCATCGCCGCTTTCACGCGCTAATGGCAGGTTGGCAGAATCGGACAACTCGCCGTCGATTCGAGAACAGCCTTGGGAGGGGCTGCCGGAGATGAAAGGAGAGAGGATGGACAACAGCGACCCAACGGCCGCTAAACAGGAAGCCGTGCGCCTCAGGATTTATCTGGGCGAGGATAAGCGCCATGACGACGTGCCGCTCTATCAGGCGATTGTCGCCGCGGCGCGAAGACTGCACCTTGCCGGCGCCTTCGTGGCGCGCGGAACGGAAGGTTTCGGCCATTCGACCCGCCTGCATACGGCGGACGTCCTCTTCTCCGAGGACTTGCCGGTGCTGATCGAGATCATCGATGAAGCGGAGAAGATCGATGCGCTTGTTGCGGCCATTGACGGGGTAGGCGGGATCGGCCTCATGACCTGCGAGCGCGTCACCGTGCTCCGCTGTTAGCGTGGCATCGCCAGTCTCAGGCCGGCGCGGATAAGCAGACGGTAAAATTTAGCCTGTTTATCCGCGCCTTCCGTTCGATTGTTCATTTAATCGAAGTCGTAGATATACGTCAGCCTGAAAGTCTTCGTAAAGTCATGCGGACTGCTTACGGGAAAATCGACCCCGCCCATGAGCACGTTGTTGCGGGTGAGGTTCACGTGCAAAGCCGGAGTCACGTTGACGACGCTGTAGCCGAGACCGCGCTCGCGGTAGGGACCGTCCAGGTTCGTCGTGGAATACAACTCGACAAAAGTCGTGAAATTGCCGAGCAACGGTTTGTCATGCTCGGTCCACGTCTTCGCGAGGGAAACATCGTACAGAAGGTCGTTGCGTTTCGCTCCCGCAGCGCCGGGACCCGCATACGTGTCCTCCTGAAGGGAATAGTATAGTCCGACGCGTTTCAGTCCAAGACCCGTCAAATCCTGCCACCCCGCTATCGAAGAAGTGAATTCCGTTTGTTTAACGTCTATGCCCGCATTGGGACTTGAGACGCGGATGTTAAAAGCGTACGAGGACCCGGGCATGTCCACCAACTGGAAGCGGCCCACCATTGCGCCGCCGGACCCGGAGCTGCTGGGACCCGTGAGGGCTTGCTTCCACTCATAGTTGGTTACCACTTCGAGCATAAACCTGCGGTTTATGCCGTAAGCGACGAGCGCATCCATGAAGTAGATGTTCTTCGTCGAATCGTTGCTTAGATTCTGCTGGTTGTAAGAGTCAAAACGAAATTCGCGTTCGAGAAAGTTTGTCTGCACGTGCAGGAGCGACATATCGGGCGCCCCTCCCGGCGTGACCCGGTGGGTCCACTCCTGATTCCATCCCTCCGTGAAGAAATTCCAGAGGGTAAGGTCGGAGGGCTGCTGATGAGGAGGCGCCTGAGCCTCTCCTGCCATGGGCTCCGAAGGCGCAGGCTGCGCCCGGCACAAACCGGCCAACAGGCATACAAGGCAAAAGAATCCGACAACAAGGGCTACAAGCTTTTGTCTCATACCTTTCCCTCCTGCATGTGGGATGGCGTGCAAACCGTTTTCCGTCCGATATCTCAAAAGCCGGAGAAATTTAGTAATCGGATTATTGAAACGATAGCTGAGCGATCTTACCCTTATGTACGACGGTGAATAGTGTATGTCAAGGATACGCCAGACTTTTTCGCGCCCATGAAACTGTTGTCCACCGACCCCGGGCAGGACCGTTCACCGCTTTTTTCCTTCATCAGAACGACAAGGCCGGCCGTTGCGCTTCATTCCATGCGGCGCCTAGCGTGGAGTTGACACCCACCCGGATTCGCGCTATCATAGCGCTTTGTATGCAACGACACCCTTGGTCTGCAGGTCTGCAATTCCCGATATGAAATATACAAGCCTTCAAAGAAACGTCCTCTTCATCGCAATGCTCAGTTCGTTTCTCACCCCTTTCATGGCGTCCTCGGTCATTGTCTCGCTGCCGAGCATCGGCCGGTCCCTCTCCATGAACGTCATGGCGATCACCTGGGT
Organism: uncultured delta proteobacterium; assembly: GCA_963816715.1. Taxonomy (GTDB): domain Bacteria; phylum Desulfobacterota; class Syntrophorhabdia; order Syntrophorhabdales; family WCHB1-27; genus BOG-1155. The sequence goes on along the minus strand of CAWFMJ010000023.1, from coordinate 1,014,063 downwards.
CACAACCGCCTATATCCTTACTGCGGGCGCCTTCCTGGTCCCCGTTGGGAGGATAGCCGATATCCACGGCCGCAAGAAAGTATTCCTCTGCGGCATTATCCTTGACGTGTGCGCCTCCCTTGCCGCGGCATTCGCCCCGTCGAGCGGCCTGCTTATCATCTGCAGACTCCTGCAGGGAATGGGCGGAGCGATGATTTTCGGAACGGGCCTCACCATGATAGGCTCCGTTTTCCCGGCCGCCAGCAGGGGAAAAGCATTCGGCATAACGATAGCGGCGGTCTACGCCGGACTGTCGGTCGGTCCCTTCGTCGGCGGCTTTTTTGTCGACCACCTCGGCTGGAGAAGCGTCTTCATCTGCAATATGTTCCTCGGTTTGATCATTGCCGTCGGCGCCCTGACGAAACTGAAAGGCCGGGAATGGGCGGAGGCGCGCGGTGAAAAGCTGGATGTTGCGGGCGCAATTCTTTACGTTGCCGCCCTCGTTTCCGTCATGTACAGTTTCTCCATCATGCCGAAGCCTTTGTCCTTCGCGCTTCTGGCCGCCGGCTGCATCGGCCTGGTCTGCTTCGGTTTTCTGGAACTAAGAACGGACAGCCCGATTCTCAACATACGGCTCTTTCAGCGCAGCAGGACTTTCCTCTTCTCCAACCTGGCAGCGCTCATCAACTACAGCGCCACCTTCGCCGTCACCTTTCTCATGACGCTTTACCTTCAGTATATACGGGGATTCAACGCTCAAACAGCGGGGTTGATCCTGATGTCGCAGCCTTTCATGCAGGCATTGCTCTCTCCCCTGGCAGGAAGGCTGTCGGACCGGGTCGAACCCCGACTGATCGCGTCAATCGGCATGGCGCTCACCACGCTAGGCCTCGGGCTCTTCGCCCTCCTGAGAGGGGAAACGGGGACGATCTTGATCATCCTGAATCTGCTGCTCCTCGGCTGCGGGTTCGCCCTCTTCTCCTCGCCCAACACCAACGCCGTCATGGGAGCGGTGGAGAAGAAGTATCTCGGAATCGCCAGCGGGATGGTCGCCACGATGCGGCTTACGGGCCAAATGTTCAGCATGGGCGCGGTTATGCTCATATTCGGCTTCTTTCACCTGGCCGGTGTAAAGATCACCCCAGCCTACCATTCCACGCTTTTGCAAACTACCCGCGTCATCTTTCTCGTATTTACGGCGATTTGCCTGGCGGGCGTCTTTGCATCCCTGGCCCGGGGAAAAAGGGAGCTGGAGCTTTCCCTCGAACGCCCGACGGCTGCAGAAACAGCCGACTAGCTGCCCAACGACAAAAGTAATGGAATTTTTCGCTGAATTTTGGTATTTTACTTACACGGGACGTAGCTCAGCATGGTAGAGCACAGCGTTCGGGACGCTGGGGCCGCTGGTTCAAGTCCAGTCGTCCCGATTTTTCTTCTTCTCCCGAGTTTCCCTCCAAGTCTGCGGCGATCCTTATGAACATCGTCATGAAACGCGTCAACCTGAAAACAAGAGGCAGCGGCGATCTGATCGACATCACCGCGGACATATCAAAGGCCGTGGAGGCTTCCGGGCTGCGCACGGGGAGCGTCCTGGTCTTTGTAATTGGCTCCACGGCCGGAATCACGACCTTTGAATACGAGCCCGGTCTCATCGCGGACATGTTGGAGTTTCACGAACGGGTCGCGCCGTCGGGCAAACCGTACCATCACGACGAAACGTGGGGCGACGCGAACGGCTTCAGCCACGTCCGGGCTTCTTTCACGGGCCCTTCCCTTACCGTCCCCTTCGAAGAAGGCAGGCTGTTTCTCGGCACTTGGCAACAGATCGTGCTGGCTGAATTCGACACGCGGTCTAGACAGCGCGAAGTGATAGTCCAGATTACCGGGGAATAAGGTTCAAGAAAAGACGACGCCGGCGAAGCTGACCGATGAGGCGCCGTCGGTCCATTGATCGTAGCCGACGACTTCTCCCTGGCAGGGACCGATCATGGAGAGAAGGAAATAGATCGGCGCCAAACCGCAAATCCGTCTCCTGTCTTCTTCGCTGCGAACCGCATCAAAAAAGCCGGTTGCATCCGCCTCCGCCATCTTTTCGAGAAGAGCCCTGTCTTTCCGCTTCGATTCTTCCATAAAAGAAGCGCAAAGCGGGTCGCGATCGCCGAACTGCGCGCCGATGTGCGCCATGTCCGCGCCGGCCATAATGACGCACGGCCCCTCGTGGGCTTTGAGGACTTCTTTCAACCTTTGGACGAGTGCAGCGGCTTCGCCCCTGTCCGGAGAACGACCTGCCTCCATATACTCGTGAATGGAGCCGGTAAGAATGGAAAGCACCTCGAAGCGATCGTGCCCCAGAAGGAACTGAATGATGGGCAACTGCAATTCGATCGAATGTTCGTTCCGATGCGGCCATTCATCCACATAGTTGCCGAGGAGCTCGTCCTCTCTCAGAAGTCTGCCCACTTTTGAAGGGCCCTTCACCGTACCCAGAGGCGTCTCCAGGTCCCTCAGCGCAATGTTCCATACTCTTGGCGCGAGCTTGTGACAGGTGCCGAATATAACAAACAAGGTATTCTCTTCAACGGGGAGAAATTTGTATGCCTCGCGGTAGACGGCGCCGCCCCGGCCGTAGTCGATATGGGGAGCAATAATGCCTTTGACGTGGTCCCAACCGGCGGGCGTTTCCGGCCGCACCATTTCTTCCATGAAAGCGCGAAGCTGCGTTGCGTCTCCGGGATAGCTCTTTCCCGCGAGAAACGACGTCCGGCACGGCGAAGCCTCGTATGCCTCCCTGAGCATCCGAACCTGCTCTTTGTGCCTGTCGTTATTGAGGAAGAATTGCGAATCGAGCGCCTCAACCACAGCGGTAATGCGCTCCATGGGAATGAGGACGCCCCCGGACGCCCTCACGTATGCCTCCTGAATGTCGCGAAGGGTCTTCTTCCCATCCATCAGGGAAATGAGGAAAAGCACGTCTCTGGACACGAGGAGCGAATCGTTCGCAATGCCCTCGGGGTCTCTCAGGAGGAACATCTCCATCCCCTCGTGCGTGGTCGGGACAATATCGAGCCATCTCACTCTTATCCGGTCGGTTTCTTCCATGGTTAGTTATAACATATGACAGCACAAACCGAAACCCCCGGCTCGGCCGCTCAATTCGGACCGACAGGAAGAGAGTTGCTGTCCTTCTGGCGACGCGCGTTTACAGAAATTATATTAATCCATGCCGGACTGGCCGAGATATCGGTCTCTTTTAGGTTGCATTGAGCCTTTCCGCACGGTATTCTTCAACTGTGGCGAGAAAGAAACCAATCACCGGCCACGAACCATGAACCAGAGAGAGAGGAGCGTCATGAAGCGCATCGGGTGTCGAGAAAGATCGGCTTCCACCGTTCTCGTTTGTCTCCTCGTCCTGAGCGCGCTGCTTTTTGTCGCCGCCGCCCCTTCAGAGCAAGCCGCGCCCACCCGGAAAGACGTCATCCTTGCGACGACGACCAGCACGCAGGACTCGGGTCTGCTCGACGTGTTGATCCCGCTTTTTGAGAAGAAAACGGGGTACTTTGTAAAGACCATCGCCGTCGGCTCGGGTCAGGCCCTGGCGATGGGGCAGAAAGGCGAAGCCGATGTGCTGCTCTCGCATTCTCCCTCAGCCGAGGAGCAATTCATGGCGGGCGGCTGGGGGGTCAACAGGCGGCTCGTCATGCACAACGACTTCATCGTGGTCGGCCCGCCCTCCGACCCGGCAGGGATCAAAGGCATGAAATCGGCGGTCGAGGCATTCAGGCGAATCGCGGCCAGGCAGGCCCTCTTCTTCTCGCGGGACGACAGCTCGGGGACGGATGCGAAGGAGAAGACGATTTGGAAGGCCTCCGGCATCGACCCGCAGGGGAAAAAATGGCGCCGGCAGACCGGACTGGGCATGGGACAAACGCTCCAGATTACGTCCGAGAAACAGGGATACACGCTGTCCGACCGTGGAACCTTCCTGGCCATGAAGAAGGGACTCGATCTCGCCTTGCTTGTTGAGGGGGGCAAGGACCTGCTCAATATTTACCACGTCATCGAAGTGAACCCGGCAAAATGGCCAAAGGTGAACGCGGCCGGCGCCAGGGCATTTTCCGATTTCATGGTCGCTCCAAAAACTCAAAACGTCATAAAGACCTTCGGCGTCGACAAATTCGGATCGCCCCTCTTCTTCCCCGATGCCGGCAAACGCGTGGAGGACCTAGGGAAATAGGTACGTGGATCTGATTATCGACGGGGTCAGGAAGGCCTTCTGGCTCCTGATCACTCTTGATCCGGAAGTTCTGGGCATCACCCTGCTTTCCCTGAAGGTGTCGGGCGTTGCCACGCTCGTAAGCCTGCTCCTCGGCGTGTCGACGGGAACGGTGATCGCCCTGACGCGCTTCCCCGGGAGGCGCTTCGTCATAAGCCTCATCAACACGGGCATGGGCCTGCCCCCCGTCGTTGTCGGCCTCTTTCTGAGCATCCTTCTCTGGCGCAGCGGCCCTCTGGGTTTCCTGGGGCTGCTCTATACGCCGACCGCCATGATCCTCGCCCAAACGGTGATCGCCGTTCCCATCGTCATGGGCATTACCGTGGCGGCAATGCAGCAGCTTCCGAAGAAGCTGAGGCTTCAGATCCTCGCGCTCGGCGCCACGCGATTTCAAATGGCATGGATGCTGACCAGGGAGGCCCGGCTGCCGCTTCTCGCAGGGGTCATGGCGGGCTTCGGCGGAGTCATTTCTGAAGTTGGCGCCTCGCTCATGGTGGGCGGCAACATCAAGGGATATTCCCGGGTCCTCACCACTGCCACGGTGATGGAGACCGGACGGGGCAACTTCGACACGGCCATAGCGCTGGGGATCATCCTTCTGGCGCTCACATTCGCCGTCAACCTGGCGCTCACCCACATCCAGCAGCGGGAGCGGCCGAAGTGAGCGGCGGAGGACCGATCATCGAGGGAAGGCGCCTCAGGCTGACGAGAGGCGGGCAAACGATCATCGACGTCCCCTCTCTCATAGTCGAAGCGGGCGAAGTGCTTTCCGTGATCGGCCCCAACGGCGCGGGAAAAACGACGCTCCTCCAGACCCTCGCCTACCTGGCAATGCCCTTCGAAGGCGACATTCTTTTCCACGGCCGCAAGGTGGGCGTCGATTTCCCCGTGCTCGACTACCGGCGTTCCCTTTCGATGGTATTTCAGGAACCGCTCCTCTTCGATGCGACCGTCTTTGAAAATGCAGCCTCCGGATTAAGGATAAGGGGCATGAAAAAGGCAGCCATGCGCCGCGCCGTTGTGGAGAGCCTGAATCGCTTCGGCATCGGAGCTTTGTCGGATCGCTCGGCCCGAAGCCTCTCCGGCGGCGAAGCCCAGAGAACCAATCTTGCCCGCGCTTTTGCCATTCGTCCCGACGTCCTGCTTCTGGACGAGCCCTTCGCCTCCCTCGACCCCAAGAGCAGGGAGCCGCTCATCGAAGACGTACGAGCGCAAGTCCGCGCGACGGGGACGACGACCATCCTCGTCACCCACGACCTCATGGAGAGCCTGCGCCTCTCCGACCGCGTGGCCGTCATGAACGGGGGGCGAATCCTGCAAGTCGGCCCTCCCGAGGAGGTGTTGAACGCCCCCGCCGACGAGTTTGTCGCCTCCTTCACGGGCATGGGCGCCATCCTCAAAGGACGGACTACAAAAGCGGGGCGCGATACGGCAACGATCTCCGTGTCGGGCGTTGAGATTGAGTGCGCCGGCTCTTTTCCCGTCGGCAGCCGCGTTATCATCGGCATAAGACCGGAGAACGTCGCCCTTTCGGTCTCGGACCGGCCCGGCTGCGATGACAACGGAGACAACGGGTCTCTCACGAGCGTACGAAATGTTTTTCCCGCCGTGGTGACGAAAGTCACGCCTATGGGTTTCTACCAGACGATCGACCTCGACTGCGGCTTTCCCCTCCGCTCGTACGTGACCATGCAGTCCCAGCAACTCCTTCGGCTCACCGAAGGGAGGAAAGTTGCCGTCTCGTTCAAAGCGACGGCGGTGCATGTGATCAGAAAAGATTGATACAGGCGATTTTTTTTGGCACTAGTGCTTTCCCGGGCTTATATTAGTTCATGCTCTATGTTTGAGTATATGGCGCCGTAAGGCAAGGTCAGCGCGCGCCTCTCGATTTCTGAAGGCCGCCGAACAAACCGGGAATTGCATCTGACTCACGCAAGGAGGACGACATGTACACTGCCAAAGACTATGGGAAACTGCTCGGAATGGAAGGCTTCAGCGACACGCTCCTCAACAACCATTTTACCTTGTACCAAGGCTACGTAACCAATACGAACAAAGTCATGGACATTTGCGCCCAGCTCAAGGACGACAAGGCGACCACTCCCGAGTTTGGGGAACTGCACCGGAGGCTGGGATGGGAGTTCAACGGCATGCGCCTGCACGAATATTACTTCGAAAACCTCGGCGGCAAGGGCCAAGTCGACAAGAACGGGCCCCTCGCGAAAAAACTCGCCGAGGACTTTGGAAGCTACGACGCCTGGGAAAAAGATTTCAGGGCGGTCGGCGCCATGCGGGGCATCGGCTGGGCAGCCTTGTACCGGGATTCGACGAACGGAAAGCTGATCAACTTTTGGATTAACGAGCACGACCAGGGGCACCCCTCCAGTTGCCAGCTCATCCTGATCATGGACGTTTTCGAACATGCGTATATGGTCGATTACGGCACGAAGAAGGCCGGCTACATCGATGCGTTCTTCAAAAACGTGAACTGGCAGGCAGTGGAAGCTCGCTTCAAATAAGCCAAACCTCTCCTCCTTCTTTTGGGCGGCGACGATGCCGGAAAAATGGCGTCGCGCCGCCCGTGTCGCCTCATGCCGAAGTTAAGCTTCTTACTATTACTTAACCTTAAACCGAAATTGCCGATAAGAGGAATCAGAGGAATGCGATGAACGGCGCCGCGACGGATACTGCCAAGACAAGTGGGCCGGCGGACAAGGTGTTTGTGGCCCGGCAACCCATATTTGACGCCAGGCAAAAGCTGTTCGGTTACGAACTGCTCTACCGAAGCTCCTTCAACAACTCCTTCGACGGAACCGATGGAACGGCGGCTACCCTGTCCGTGGTGCGCGAGGCATTCCTCGTTCTGGGCGCCCAGCTTACGGGCAAGAATAAGGCCTTCATTAACTTCAACCTGGACCTGCTCAAAAAGAAGGTCCCTTTGACGTTGCGTCCCGAAACGACCGTTGTCGAGATATTGGAAGACGTCGCGGTGGATGATGCATTGCTCGAAATCTGCCGGGAGCTGAAGCAACAGGGGTATACGATTGCCCTCGATGATTTCAAGCCGGCCGGGGACGGCGTCAACGCGCTGGTCGATCTGGCCGATATCATAAAGGTGGATTTCCGGCAGGCGAAGGCGTCCGAAAGAGCAGACATAGTCACGTCGTACGGAAAAAAGAATATCGATTTCCTGGCGGAGAAGGTGGAGACGCTGGAGGAGTTCTTCGAAGCGCAACAAACAGGCTACCGCTATTTTCAGGGTTACTTTTTCGGGGAACCGCAAATAGTATCGGCCAAGAACGTCCCGGGCAACAAGATCAACTACTTGCGCATGCTCAATGAGCTCAACAGAACCGACCTGGATTTCCCCGGTCTCGAGAGCATCATCAAGCGGGACGCCTACCTTTCTTTCACCCTTCTGAACTATATCAATTCTTCATATTTCGGTCTTCGATCCGGCGTAAGCTCTATCATGCAGGCCCTGGCGCTTCTGGGGGAGCGCGAGGTAAGAAGATGGTCTTCCCTCGTCCTTATGACGTTCATGGGGGCCGATAAGCCGTCCGAGGTCAGTGTGACCTCCTTGATAAGAGCGAAGTTCTGTGAATGCCTGGCGACGAGGACCGACCTGGCTGCCAAGGCCTCCGAGCTGTTCATGGTCGGCATGTTCTCCATGCTCGACGTGCTCATAGGTCGGCCGCTTCACGAAATCCTGGATATGATCAACGTTTCCAGCGAGATCAGGACAGCCCTCACAACCGGCGGGAACCGTCATGGCGAACTGCTTCGGCTCGTTTTTGCATACGAGAGGGGGTTGTGGGAGAACGTCGAACAGCGGGCCGGCGAATTGGGTCTCGGCAATGAGGACATTGCGGGCGACTACAGGAAATCGATCGAATGGGCAGAGCAGGTACTAAATAGCGGATCTGCTGCCAGCAATTAGGCAACGCCGAAGCCTTCCCGCTCCATCCACGGACGTGCAAAACACTCCAGGGCGCCGAATCGGGTCCTGCTTCGCCCGAAAAGCGGGCATGCGTTTGGTTCGTCAGCGACCACGGCGCGAAGCGATAGGGGCGCCGACGACGAGATCGGCGGATCCCGTCGATGCACGGACGCAACCGCTGCCCTTGCCGACGACCGACGTCTCCCGCAGGCCCACCGTCCCCTTGGCCGAATCGTCCCAAAGCGCGACGACCCTGTTGCGCCCCCGTTGCTTTGCGGCATAGAGAGACTGATCCGCCCTCCTGATCAGATCGAGCCAACCTCGCCCTTTCTCGCGAACTTGCGTGGCTGCCCCGATGCTGACGGTGAGATGTCCTGCCGCAGCGGACGCTTCGTGCGCTACGTTCAATGTCGCTATTGCATCGAGGATCCTTTGGGCTACTTCCAACGCCTCCTCCTCTCCCGTTCCGGGGAGAATGCAGCCAAATTCCTCTCCCCCATAGCGGGCAACCAGATCTCCGGCCCGTTTTACCGTTCTCTCCAAAGCGGCAGCCACCTGCTTCAGGCAGTCGTCTCCCATGAGGTGCCCATACCGGTCGTTGAACTGCTTGAAGTAATCGATATCTACGATCAGAAGCGACAGTTCTGAAAAGTCCCGCATGCTTCTGCGCCACTCCCGCTCCAGAAACTCGTCGAACCTCCTCCTGTTCGCTATTCCCGTAAGACCGTCCGTAGCGGAAAGCTTCTCCAGCATGGTCCAGTAGTGTCTGATCTGAGTAACATCGCGGAACATCCATATCCTGCCGTACCGTTCCCCATCGTTCTTGCCCAGAACGGGGTAGGAGGACGCTTCTATCGCTTTCCCGTTCTTGAGCTCGAATTCGGTGCGGATCTCTTCGTCCGGCCGGTGGTGGAGATCCACCACCCTTTGATAAAACTCTTCGGGCTTCTTGATGGGAGCCATGAGGAAATTGATGCGCCCCTCTATATCCGCCGGTTCGATTTCGGGAAGCGCCTCTCCCCATAGTTCCACGAGCCGCTTGTTATGCACCATCGATTCCGTGCGGTTGTCGAGCACCAATATGCCGTCGTGCGACGAGTCGACAAGGGCCTCGAGAAAAGTCGTTTTCCAGAGAAGGGCGTCTTCTGCGTTCTTCCGGTCGGTAACATCGATAATCATCCCGATGACCGCCGGCTTGCCCCGGTATATGGTGCGCTTGCCGTAGACTTCGACGTGCCTTGTCTGTCCGTCCTTCCTGACGATTCTGAATTGCTGTGCGCCGTAATCCGCGCCGCTCGCCCACTCGTTTGTTCTTCTGACGAGAGGCAGATCTTCGGGGAGAATCGTCTGACTGACCCTCAGCCCCTGCATCTGGCCCGGGTCGGCGTAGCCGTGGATCTCGCAGAATTTCGAATTTACGTATTTGAAAAGGCGGTCCTGCGTGAGATAAACGCCGACCACGGCTTTCTCAACCAGGTCCCTGAATTTGCTTTCCGACTCCTCCAGGGCATCCACGGCCTGTTTCCGGTCCGTGACGTCCTGAAGGTTGGTGACGATTGCACGAACGCCGGGCTCCAGGAAGAGGTTGCGCATGGTCATCTCCACCCACCGGACGGAACCGTCTTTGCGACGGGCTCGAACCGTTGCGTTCTTCGGCTTGCCCGGATTCTGACGAACCCATAAAACCGCTTCCGCTAGGGATCGCGAGTCTTCCCGACACACCAACTCACGAGCGTCGGCGCCGATCAACTCCGCCGGAGCGTAGCCGAAACCTTCCGCGACCGGCGGAGACACATAGGAGACCTTGCCCGCAGCATTGGAAAGAAGGAGCACTTCGTTTGATTTTTCCACGACGGCGCGGAAAAGCGCTTCGCTTTCCCGTAATGCCTTCTCTGTCTGCTTCAGCGCATAGTTTTGCATGTTAACGCCGAGAACCTGTCCGACAAGGGTCAGCAGATCCATGTCGCTCTGGAGCAGCATGCGCTTCATGATCTTGTTTTCGACGAGGAGCACCCCAATGGCCTCCTCCGCCGATACGATAGGACAACAGAGAAAAGATTTGGCGCCCAGCCTTTTCGCTATATTCATGTACCGGTCAGCACTGTCCGGAGTCTGGTCCATATTGTTGACGAGAAGAGGCTTTCTCTCAAGAAAGCATCGTACAGTCGTCACGTCCCTTTCGTCCAGCCTGAGTACGCCTTTGCTGAGCTTCCGGGTCTCTTCCTCGGAATAGCCGAACATTTGCTTCGCTTCGAGGACGTCCTTTTCCTTGTCGGCAATGAGAATGATGCCCCGGTCGTAATCGAGGCGCTTTTCCAGTATGACCGTCACTTCGCTGAGCATATCGGCCACGCTGTTCTGTTTCATAAGGATATGGCCGATTTCCTGAGTCATCCTGGCGTTGTTGTCGCTCCCTTCCTTTCTTTGAAGGAGGTTGTCCGTCAGCGACTTCTGGGCCTCGATGACGCCGGTCAATTCATGCCTCTCCACAACGGAGGCTTTGATTGACAGACCGAGGAGCGCCGCAAGCCATAAGGCCAGGGAGACAAAAAGAACTTCATGGCCGGCGGTGAACAGGAGAAGAGCGTTAATCCCGACGAACGGCAGAAACAGGCAATTCCTCACTTTCCTCCAGGCGGTCGATCTGAATTGCCGCCATTTTACCTCATAGCGACAGCACTCGCCGCCATGAAAAAGGCACTCCTTCTCCTCGAGTGAAGGAAATCCGCTTCCGAGGAGCGACCACGCGCCTTCTATGACCCCTTTTCTGTTCTCGCACTGGAACGGCTGCTCCTGCACGCCCGGCTTCCAACGTACGGTAATCTCGACTCTGCCGGCGCCCTTTTCTTTTGCTTCGAAGCTGCAGGATTTGCTGAAGTGCGAGTTGCCGCGGCGCAGGTACTCGCAAAGCTTCCCCGGGGTGAGGAAGCTCGCCACGTAACCCTTTATCGGTCCCAGGCACTCGGCGGAAGCCATGAATCGTCCCGCTTCCCGGTCGATATTACCGTTGCCGGTAATCTCGACCAACTTTTCGTGACACCTGTTTACTTGCTCCTGGGTAAACCAATGGTTCTCGTCGTTGACTTGCGATTCGGCAATGCCCGCGTAAGACAAGACCTCATCCGGATCGACATAGCTGTGGCGCTGTTTGATGAACCGCATTATGCCGAGAACGGTCCTGCTGTTGTAAAGCGGCGTATCCGGTCTGATTTCCTCAGTCTGGAGCGTCATAGCGTCTTCGGGTTGGCCTCTGTTATCTATTGTCGGCATTTCGGGCCATTTTCTTGACAAAGAAAGACGAAAATAGGCGCCGACTCGATTTTTCCCTGCAAAGAAGGCGTCTACCGGAAACCGCCTCGGCTCTCCTGACATGGTTTCTCTCGGACAGACTTTACAAAGATCGTTTCTCCTCACCATATTCTTTCTAGCGGCAGCTTTTCATCCGCACATCACGGAACCAAGGAGGGAAAGATGCTCAAAAAGTGCCTGGTTTGCTATCTCGCGGCTGCTTTGTTTGTCCTAGGCATCGCGCCTCGCCTCGATGCCGCTTTCGCTCCGTCGGAGGCCCTTGGCCTTTCTGCTGCAACCAGGGCCGGAGACATGGAGAAAGTTCGGTCATTCCTCGAGAACAAGCTGGTGAGCCAAAGACTGCGCGATCTGGGGTTCACGCCGCAGGAGGCAATGGCGCGCATGTCAGAAATGTCGGACGGCCAGATCCACAGCCTGGCGTTGAAACTGGACCAGGTGAAGGCGGGCGGAGAGCTGGGGGCTATCATAGCGGTCCTTGTTATCATAGTGCTCGTTCTCCTCATTCTCCGGCTCGCAGGCCATAGGTGGCGATGGTAGGTTTTTCCCCGGCAAAGGAAAAATGCAAACCGGCGGGCGAGCCGCACGTGTGCCTTTCGGACAGGGCAGTTGACACGGGCGTATTCGAACCTATGTTGAGCTTAGGAAATACAAACGAGGAGGTGCACCATTCTTTACTGGGCCATCGTATTCCTGGTAGTAGCAATCATCGCGGCGATTTTCGGCTTCGGCGTCATTGCCGGGACAGCGGCATGGATCGCCAAAATCCTGTTCATCGTCTTCCTCGTTCTCTTTGTGATCTCCCTGATTTTCGGAAGACGCGGCACTCCTCCGGTAGTCTGATCTGAGCCGGTCGGCCGGACGCCGAACCAAAAGCGCAAGACGCCCGACCGACCGGCATCGCCCAAGATAGAGAACCGCCTGTCCGTCATTTCCTCACAGTTGCAGAAACGCGCCTGCCGGCGGCAGGCCGGTCGCGAACGTAGGAAAGCCCCGAAGGGGCTTGAGGGGAAAGGCTTATGGAGTTGAAAAAAATATGTCTTATTGTGGTCGTCGACGACGAAGTACAAGTGGAGGAGTATGTTCAACTCGTTCTACGACGCCGCGGCTATGAGACGGCCTCCTTCGACGACCCTAGCCTGGCGCTGGAGTTCGTGTTTGCCAATTCAGAGAACATCGACCTCGTCGTAAGCGATATAGCAATGCCCCAAATCGACGGATTCGAGTTGGCAAGAAGGGTCAGGGAGATCAGTGAGGATATTGTGGTCGTCTTGCTGAGCGGCTACTCGGAAAAGCTGATCGACGCTGCTTCGCTTCCAAACGTGAAAGCCGTTCTTGACAAGCCGGTGCTCAAAACCGATCTGGTGCAGGCAGTCGAGGGCGCCATCCAGAGCTGCACGCGCCGCAAGGAAGCGAGGCAGTAGCGGAAGGCGGCAGCCGGGCCCCGGCGCCCCAGAGGAGTGAGGCGGCTTTTGACGAAAAGAGGAAAGGCGGCGATGCCGCCTACGGCATTGGTCCGAAACTTGCTAATCATTTGATCAGTATGAGTGGTCGAATGGAGGAATCGATAATGAAAAGGCTCGAAAAGATAGCGGTTGCGGCTCTTTCCTCTCTTCTGTTGTTCCTGGCTCTCGGCCCCGGTCGGGCTTGCGCCTTTCCCTTCGCCAAGAACCAGAACGCAGCGAGTCTGCCCCCGCAACTCGCCGAGATCGTCTACAAGGGCTCATCGTACAACTATTCGGCTTTGGATTCCTCAGCCCCGCAAACGTCAAAAGCGCTGCCAATGTCTCCCCGTACGCAAACTTCCACAACCGCTTCTCCGGTCTCGCAGGCTGTCCGGCAGGTGCAGGGGACGGGACGCCCGCTCTTAACCTCCCGAAGCCGCGGCGGCGCCGTTTCCCCGTCCACGATGCCGATGAATCCTCTCAGGTCGCCCATTAGGGCCAGAACCACCACTCCTTCTGCGGGAAGAGTGCAAGGAGAGAAACAGGTCGTCATCCACGGTGCAGAACTGGTCCGCTTCAAGCGCACCGAATAGCCCCGACGGTCGCCAAAGCGGAATATTTTTCCCTGCTTCCCGGAAAGAACTACCCATGCCTCGTTCCGGGAAGCAGTTCCCTGTCCGACCGAAGGAGCGGCCCACCCAACCAACAAGGTAAATAAGAGAGAAGAAAAGAGAGAAGAAGGGCCGAAAATGGCCGCTTAGGACCTAACGAGTTGCGGAAGAGCCGCCGGATCGAGGGGAAGCTCTTTTTGGACCCCCTCCTTCATGTCCCTCAGAAGGATGACGCCTCTCGCCACCTCCTCCTCCGCAAGGATAAGCGTATAATCCGCCCCCAAACTGTTCGCCTGCTTCAACTGCGACTTGAGGGAGCGTCCTGCCTGTCCATAGGCCAGGCGCGTTCCGCCGGCCACGAAGGCTTTCAGGAGCGGAATCAGCCATTCCTCCGCCTTCTCTCCTACCGTTGCGAGGAAATACCGGGGGCTCTCTTTCGCAAACGGCGGCGGGATGAGTTGTGCCAGACGCTCCATGCCGATGGCCAGGCCGATTCCCGGGATGGAAGGACCTCCCATCTCCTGGACGAGGTTGTCGTACCTGCCGCCTGCGGCAAAAGCCTTTTGGCTGCCGAGCGCGGACGAGGTAAACTCGAACACGGTCCGCGTGTAGTAGTCGAGCCCGCGAACGAGGCGTTTATTTATCGTGTAAGGCACAGGGAACCTGTCGAGCCGGCTGAGGCAACCGTCGAAATGCTCCCTGCATGCATCGCACAGATAGTCGAAGAGCACGGGCGCTTCGCGGATTGCCTCGGCGCACTGCTCGTTCTTGCAATCGAATATCCGCAACGGATTTCTGTCGAGCCTGCCCGCGCAATCCGTGCAGAGACTCTCCCGCTTCGATTCGAGGAAGGCCACGAGGGCTTTTCTGAAAACGTCCCTGCAATCCTTGCAGCCCACGCTGTTTATCTCGACGGCGTACTCCTTCACGCCGAGCCGTTGGAGCACCAGGAAGACCATCCAGATCAGCTCCGCGTCGGCCATGGGGTCCGCTATGCCGAAAACCTCGACATCCGCCTGATAAAACTGCCGGAATCTCCCCTTTTGCGGCCTCTCGTGCCGGAACATCGGACCGATCGTGAAGAGCCGGCTCGCCCGCTCTTTTGCATAGAGCGATGCCTGGAGGTACGCCCTCACTACGCCCGCCGTCGCCTCGGGCCGCAGGGATATCGAATCGCCGCCCCTGTCGGAAAAGGTAAACATTTCCTTCTCGACGATATCGGTGGCGTCGCCGATGCTCCTCGTGAAAAGCACGGTCTTTTCGAGAACGGGGATCTCTATCTGCTTGTAGCCGAGGAGACGAAAATAGGCGCCGGCGGCCTGTTCGATCAGTTCGAACCGCTCGATCTCTTCTCCGTATACGTCCCTGAAGCCCCGGAGGGCCTGTATGTGTTCCATTATCGCACAGCCGTTCTAGATATGTATCACGCTCGCTTCAATCATGCCGTCGATGGCCCGTATCATTGCAAGGACATCGTCGCCGATGGAAGCGTCGACAGAGACGAAGGCGATTTCTTCCCCCGTTACTGCCCTGGAGAGGCCGAAGCCCGCGATGTTTATGTTGTTGTCGCCGAGAATGGTCGCCACCTTCCCGATGATCCCCGGCCGGTCCAGGATCCTGAAGTGGAGGAAGACGCCCTCGGGCACGATGTCGAGGCGAAAGCCGTCATAGAGCACTATCCTGCCGCGGCCGTCCGAAAAAACCGTGCCCGCGATCACGATTTCGCCTGCATCCGTGCTTGCATGGACGACAAGGAGGTCGTTGAACTTCTCGTACTGTTCCGTCTTCGCCTCTTCAACGGAGATGTCCCTGTCCGTGGCAAGATAGGGGGCGTTAATATAGGTAACCTCGTCGCCGCAGAAAAGGTCGAGAAAACCTCGAAGAGCAGCTATCGTAAAGGGTTGGAAGCTGAACGGGACGTCGAACTTCCGTTCGCACAGGTCTTCCTCGAACATCTTGCCCACCATCGTAAATTTGATATGGGACGTTCTTCCCTTCGCCAACTGCGCGGCAAGCTTGCCCATCCTCTCGGCGAGCTGGAAGTAGAGCCTCATTTCGGAGGGAAGCTGCGATTTCGTGAAGGGGATGTTGACCGCATTGCGATACGGCTTGCCGTGAAGGGCATCGTAGACCTGCTCGGCGATCATGAGGGCAACGGCGTTCTGCCCTTCCCGGGTATTCGCTCCTATATGGGGCGTCACAAAAACATTTTCAAGCTCCAGCAGCCTGTTCGACCCGGCCGGCTCTTTTTCGAAGACGTCAACGCCCGCGCCGAAGATTTTCCCGGCCTTGAGCGCATCATAGAGGGCCGATTCGTTGATAATGCCTCCCCGCGCGCAGTTGACCAGGATGACGCCGTCCTTCATCAGGGCGATCTCCTTGCTCGTCACCATATTCCTCGTCTTCGGCGTAAGCGGAGTGTGGAAGGTAATAACGTCGGCTTCCCGCAGCAGGTCTTTCAGATCATCATAGAGGATCACGCCCACGGAATCGGCTTTGCTCTTCCTGATATACGGGTCGTAGGCGATGACCCGCATGCCGAAGCTCTTCGACCGTATGGCGACGTTCGAGCCTATGCGCCCGAGTCCCACTATTCCGAGGGTCTTTTGGTAGAGCTCCACGCCCATGAACTTCTTTCGATCCCAACTGCCCGCTTTCAGGGAGTTGTGGGCCAGAGGGATCTTCCGGGCCGCCGCGAGCATAACGCCCATGGTCAGCTCTGTTGCGGCGAGGGTGTTGCCGGTGGGGGTGTTCATCACGATGATGCCCTTTTTACTCGCCGCTTCTATGTCAATGTTGTCGACGCCCACCCCGGCGCGGCCGATCACCTTCAACTTACCCGGTTTCGCCAGAAGCGATGCGGTGACGTCCGTGCCGCTTCGCGTAATGATGGCATCGTAGTCGCCGATGATCCCGGCCAGTTCGTCGCTTCTGATTCCCGGCTTGACATCGACCTCTATGCTCCCGTCTCTGACCAGACTCTTGAGGCCTTCTTCCGAAATTGTATCCGTCACTAAAACGTTGAATTGAGCCACCGAAAAATACCTGCCCGTGCGGTTATTTGATAGAGAAAGATACCATCATCACGCCAATAAATCAATGATGTATACAACCGCGAACGGGATTGGCGGGAGAAAGCGGCGACTCCTCGCCGCTTTCTTTACAGGGGGCTTCTAGGCCATCTTTGCATCGAGGTAACAATAGCGCCAGTTCTCGCCCGGCTCGGCGGACCTGATCACCTTGTGGCCGGTCTCCCAATAGTGAGCGGCTGCGTGCTTGCCCATGGACGAGTCGCAACAGCCCACGTGACCACACATGAGACATTTGCGCAGATGCACCCAGGACTGGCCGATTTTCTGACATTCCTCACAACCCTTTGTTCGGGCCTCGGGCTCAGGGGTCGGAAGGTTTTTCATATGTTCGCACGCCGACATCGATGTCTCCTCGTGAGCGCGTCAATCGATCCTTTATCGTGCCCGGCCCCCGCGTCCGCGCGGCGGGGCGCCGGTTTCTCGTAGGTTAACGCCGTTGCGTCCCACCCGCCGAGCTTCACGGCAATGTCATAGACCGCTTCAAGGAACGAGAGGATCGTCCGTCGGGGATCCGGGCTTCCCCGCACGGCTTCGTAGGGCATCATCCACTCGCCCATCGCCTCGACCCAACCCGCATACTCCGGTTCGATCGCGGCGTTTTCACACCCATCCGGCCGGGGAACGAGGTAGCCGTAGAAGCCCGGCGTCGGGTTGCCGTCGTCGCCGGGCCAGAAACCGGCGTTCAGGTGCTCGGCGTCGAGGTCGTAGCGCAGGATGTAGCCGCGGTTGCGGGGCGCTTCTTCATGTTTTCCGGTGAACAACAGCACGGCGAAGTCGAAGCCGCCCCACCAGAACTGGACTCCGCTGCGACCGAAAAAACGGGAGCGAAACTCCTCGAAGACGGAACCGATCGAGGCCAGAAGCCTCAGGAAGCGTTGCCCCTCTTCCGCGACGACCATGCACTCCTGTCTGTTCTCTGAAAACAGCGTGACGTCGGAGACCTCCTGAGGCTTCTCCCAGATATCGAGGTTGAGACCAAAACCGGCAAGGGCGCTCTGAAAACCCGTCCAGATGTCAGCAACGCAGGGCCGGGGACCTAAAGGTACGGTCGCCGCGCGCCCATCGCCCACGCGGACCCACAGTTCGCTCCTGTAGACGTCGATGCCCATCGACACGACGCCTGCCGGGCTCGGCATCGCTCCCGTGGTGAATCCATGACCGTCGAGGTAGAGGCACGTATGGAGCCATTCGGGCTGAGGCGGCGACAGCGCGAGCCGCGCCTTGCCGATCATCTGCGCGGCCATGTGCAGCGTCTTCTTCGTGGGCGCCCACGCGTCGTAGGAAAAGATGGGCCAGGGATCGTTTGTCATCTCGTCCTCATCGGTCGTTCCCGTTGGGGCAGCGTCGGTCCTGATGATCATCTAGTCACCGGCTGCGGGCAAGTCAATGCCTGATTGGTGGGAAATCGACAACCATGGCGGGAAATGCTATAATCGCCAATGAACGAAAGCAGTTGACATTACATTGAGAGGTCATCATGCGCGTGCAGGACAAGGTAGCCATCGTAACAGGGGGAGACAGGGGGATAGGCAAGGCAATCGCCCTCGCTTTCGCATCTGAAGGCGCCGCGGTAGTCGTTGCCGCCCGAAATCTTTCTCAACTGGAAGAAGTTGCTCGGGAGATAGGCTCGAAGCAGGGGAAAGTTCTTGCGGTCCCGACGGATCTCGCCGTCGAAGAGCAGATCCGGCGCCTGATGCAACGGACCGTCGAGCAGTTCGGCCGCATCGACGTACTGGTCAATAACGGTGGGATAGCCGGTCCCACCGCGCCCGTCGCCAACCTAAAGCTGAATGAATGGAGCGAAACGCTGGCGATCAACCTTACGGGCGCTATGCTCTGTTCGCGCGAAGCCCTGGCGCATATGATCCCGAGGAGAAGCGGCGCCATCGTGAACATTGTGTCGGAGGGCGGAAGAGCAGGAGACGGCAAAGGCGGCTATCCCATGAGAAGCCCTTACTGCTGCTCGAAGATGGGCCTGATAGGCCTGACCGAGACGCTGGCTGTCGAAGTGGGAGAATACAACATCCGGGTTAACGCGGTAAGCCCCGGGCCGATACAGGGAGAACGCATCTTTAACGTGATAAGAAAGAGGGCCGAAGCCACAGGGACGTCTTTCGAGGCGATGATGGAAGAGCTTGCCTCGAACTGCTCCCTGAAAAGGCTGGCCACCGAGGCGGAGACCGCGGCCGCCGTTCTTTTTCTCGCTTCCGATGAAGCAAGCGGCATCACCGGGCAGACCCTCCCCGTGAGCTGCGGCCAACACGCGGCGGTTTGATGCGCTCTTCCGTCTTTTTCGCGCTATTCACCGGAGTTTTCGTTCTCCTGTGCCTGGCGCTCCCTCCGAGCGCGGGGGCGCTGACGGCAGATCAGCTTCTGATCGTCACCAACAAAAGAGTCCCCGAGAGCGATCAACTGGCCGCCTACTACATGAAAAAGCGTTCGGTGCCGGCGGCGAACGTGATTCGCCTCGCCACCTCAAACAAAGAAGACGTAAGCCGACAAGACTACGAAAAAGAGATTGCAGGCCCGGTGCGCAATTTTCTCTCGAGAAACGACCCGGAGGGAAAACGCTTCGCCTGTCTCGTGGTCATGTACGGCATGCCGTTGAGGGTCGGACACCCAGTTCCCACGGACGAGGAGAACGTGCAAATCGACGGGCTGCAACGGCGCCGCGCCGAGCTCGCCGCGCAAATCGCCCTGACGAAGGACCAGGGAGAAGCCAAGACGCTGCGCGAACAGCAGGCGAAGGTGCAGAACCAGCTCGTTGGGATGGACAAGCTCACCGGGAGCGCGGCTGTCGATTCCGAATTGGCCCTTGTCATGGAGAACCGGTTTTCGTCCCACTGGCTTCCCAACAAATACTTTTTGGGATTTCGGGGGATGAATATCGCCGACATGCCGCAGAGGGCGCTGTTGGTGAGCAGGCTGGACGGTCCGACCGATGAGGTGGTGCGCCGGATAATCGACGACAGCGTGGAGGTCGAAAAGACGGGACTCTCGGGAAAAGCATATTTTGATGCGCGCTGGCCTCTCACGGACGTCAAGAACCCCTCATACTACCAGGTCTACGACCGATTGATTCATGAGGCCGCAAGAGTCGTTGAAAAAAGCGAGAAAATGCCTGTTGTTCTTGACGAACGGGAAAGATTGTTCCAGCCGGGGGAAGCGCCCAACGCCGCCCTCTACTGCGGCTGGTACAGCCTCGGGAAATATGTCGACGCTTTCACCTGGGCGCGGGGCGCCGTGGGCTTTCATGCGGCCAGTTCGGAATGCACCACCCTGAAGAACAAGGAGAGCACGGTCTGGTGCAAGTGTATGCTGGAAAAAGGCGTTGCGGCCACCCTGGGGCCGGTAGCCGAGCCCTATCTGGAGTCTTTCCCTCGGCCGGACGTCTTTTTTGGCTCGCTCCTCGACGGCCGGTTCACCCTTGCCGAATGCTACGCCTTATCGATTCCCTTTTGGGCATGGAGGCAGGTATTGATAGGAGATCCGCTCTATCGGCCGTTCGCGCATCGCGCAACAAAGAAATAGAAACTTCAAGAACCTAGGGGGTACGGTTGTGGAACTCACCAAAGAACAGATGGATATCAAGCAGGCGGCAAGGGAATTCGCTGAAGGCGAGTTCAGGGAGAGGGCGAAGGAATTCGATGAAAAGGAGGAGTTCGACCTCGCTATCTGGAAAAGGGCCTGCGAGTTCGGCTTCGTCGGCACGTTCATCGAGGAAGAGTATGGAGGCGCGGGTCTCGGTTTTCTCGAGCACTCGCTCATTGCCGAAGAATTCTGGAGGGTCGATCCCGGCTGCGGGCAGGCGGTCATCTCCGCCACCTTCGGGTCGGAACTGATCCAGGCCTTCGGGTCGGAAGAGCAGAAAAAGCGTTATCTGCCGCCCCTTGTCAAAGGGGAGGCCATGATCTCCTGCGCCATCACCGAGCCGGATGCGGGAAGCGATTCGGTGAACATCAAGACAAGGGCGGAGAAGAAGGGCGACAAGTATGTCATCAATGGCTCAAAGATGTTCATCTCGAACGGGACCATTTCAAAGAACATGGTCGTTCTGTGCGTCACCGCCCCGGACGAACCGAACCCTCACAAGCGGTTGAGCGCAATTATGATCAACGCTGACGCAGCGGGCTGCGAGACGACAAAAATACACGGGAAAATGGGGATCAGGGCTGCAAGCACGGCTGAAGTGAGCCTCAGCGACGTGGAAGTCCCCGTTGCGAACCTCATAGGAAAAGCAGGAAACGCTTTTTATCAGCTCATGGATTTCTTCAACAAGACAAGAAACCACGTGGCGGCTGAGGGCGTGGGAGTGGCGCAGGGCTCCCTCGAGCTGGCCATATCGCACGTGAAGAAGAGAAAAGCCTTTGGCGGCCCCCTCGCCAATTTGCAGGGGGTGCAATTTATGCTCGCCGAAATGGCGACGCGAGTGGAAGCGGCAAGGAGCCTCTACTGGAGGGCGGCCTATCTCGTGGATCACGGAAAAACGGACCCGACATTGGTTTCCATGGCGAAGTGGAACGCGGGAGAGACCGCCGTGTACGTGGCGAATCAGGCATTGCAGCTTCACGGCGGATATGGGTACATCAACGAGTACGACATCCAGCGGTTTTACCGTGACGCGAAGATTGTTGAGATCTACGAAGGCGCCAAAGAGGTGGAAAAGGCGATTATCGCCTCCGAGCTGCTTAAACGATACCCTTAAGGAGCGTTCCGGCCGGGAAGGCAGCCTTGCGCGTCGACATTTTTGCCCGTCCAGGAGAAGCGATTTTCGACACTATTGTATTCTTTTTGGTCGACTCGTCCAAGAAGGAGCCTGTTTTCGCCTAGTTGCAGCGGAGCATCCGAGGCACGTCCGTTGCTAGCAATCTCTTTGAGCACGAAGGGACGTCCTGCGCTTCTTTTGCTAAAACGTGCGGCAGACGGCTGAAAGGACAGAGAGGAAAACCATGAAGAAGAAAGTTGCAGTGATCGTTGCCATAGCACTGGCGGGGACCATGTTCGCCCTTCCGGGGACCGGTCATGCCTGGGGAGGAGGCTGGGGCTGGGGTCCGGGCTTTTTTGCCGGAGGCGTGCTCCTCGGGGCCGCGCTAACCGCTCCCCGCTACTACTACCCGCCGCCTCCCGTTTATGTCTATCCCGAACCCCAAGTCGTCTACACGGCGCCCCCTCCTCCTCCGGCCTATGCCTATCCAAGCCCGGCGCCGCAGAGCTCGGCGTCCGCGGCGCAACAAGGACCCGGCCATTGGGTGCAAGTGCCCGGCCAGATGGTGGCCGACACCTGGGTGCCCCCTCACAAAGTCTGGGTGCCTGACGCCGCTCAGCCGGCGAATCCATCTAATTCCGGCGGCGGACAGCAGCAATGACGAGGGTTCTGACAGTTTTTCTGCTCGCAGCGCTCCTTGCCGGCTTGGCAGCCTTCGGAAGTTGCTATGCGCAAACGACCGGGGCAGCGCCTGATAACGGCGCCGCTCCAGATGCGGCCGCACCGCCTCCCCCGCCGGCCGCATCTTCCGGGACATGGGTGCAGGTACCCGGCGAATCGGTGGGGGGCGTGTGGGTTCCTCCTCATTGGGCCTGGGCGCCCGCTCCGGGAGCGCCCGAGATGTCGCAATACGCGCCGGGGCCCTACCTCATGGTCCCGCCCCCTAACTTCGCCAGTGTTCTCACCGACATCATTTTCCTCCGGCCTCTTGGCATAGCCGGGTTGGCCCTCGGCACGGCAGCTTCAGTTGTAGCAGCGCCTTTCGCGCTGCCGAGCGGGAGCATGGACGTCGTGGGCAGGGCGCTCATCGTCGCGCCTTACGATTTTACCTTTCGCAGACCTTTGGGGGTTTGGTAGGCTTCAGGGGATGCCGCAGGCTGCCGCGGCGCCCTCATAACAGTCGCTCAAGCCGGTGATGGTCGGCGCCGGCCCGCAGAGCGGACAATCGGGACTCTTCCCCACCTCGATTGTCCTGAAGTCGGCGTCGAGACTGCTGTAGATCAGGAAGCGGCCCATGAGGGGCTTTCCTATCTTCAGTATGAGCTTGAGCGTTTCGGTGGCCTGCACGAGGCCGATCTGTCCGGGGACGACTCCCAGGACGCCCACTTCGCTTCAGGTAGGCGCCTGTTCCTGCGGCGGCGGCTGAGGCAGCAAACAACGCAGGCAGGGTCCTCCTTTCTTCGGAAAGAAAACGGCAGCCTGGCCTTCCGTCCTCACCGCCGCGCCGAAAACATAGGGCTTTCCCGCAAAAAAAGCGGCATCGTTGAGGAGATATTTGGTCTGGAAATTGTCCGATCCGTCAACGATGATGTCGAAATTGTCGACAATGGCTGCGACGTTATCCGGCGTCATCCGTTCGTTATAAAGGATGACCTGCACGTCCGGATTGATGCGGGCGACCCCTTCCTTCGCCGATTCTGTTTTCAGTTTTCCCGCATTGGCCTCAGCATGGATCACCTGGCGATTCAGATTGCTCCTCTCCACCACGTCGAAATCGGCAATCCCGATTATGCCCACCCCTGCCGCAGCCAGATAGAGCGCGATCGACGAACCCAAACCGCCCGCGCCAACGAGCAGCACTCGCGCTTCGAGGAGCTTTAATTGCCCCTCCACGCCCACCTCGGGAAGAAGCATCTGCCTGCTGTATCGGGTAAGCTGCTCCTGGTTGAGGCGCGTCTCGTTTTCCACCTCGTAGCCCGCCTCTCTCCAGGCCGTCATGCCGCCAGCCAGAGAGATGACGCGCTCGTAGCCCATCTCGTTGAGGGCGAGGCCGGTGAGCAGCGATCGGCGGCCCGACTCGCAGTAGAGGAGAACGGGGCTGCTCTTGTCGGGAAGCAGGTGGTGCGCGGAGGTTTCGAGCTCCTCGGCGGGAATGAGCGCCGCGCCCTTGATGAAGCCGAGCGCCATATGATACCGGCTCCTGATGTCGACAACCTGCACGCCCTCCGTGACCATCGTATGGGCATCGGCGACGCCTACCTCATCAACCCGGGAGCGCGCTTTTTCGAGCAATTGATTGTAGGTGAGCACGTCTTCCTCCCTGCTCCGCTTCCTTTCCCCAGCGGCCGGAAAGACCGCACGTACAGGAAATAGTATATGCCGGACAAAAAAGCCGGTCAACTGCGCCCGGCTTGCGAAAAACGGCGTTTCGATCTATGATGTTTTGAGCGGCAGACGAACCGCAAAAAAAGGAGGGACGAGCTATGGCCTATCCCATGCCCGAGGGCGAAGAGCTCAGACGAGCGGTCAAATGGATCTCGGGCCGCATCCAGGAAGAGCCGGGGCAGCGCCTGTACCGATTCATCGAAGAAGCCGTCTTCAAGTTCGACCTTTCCCCAAAGGATGCAGAATATCTCACGAATTTCTTCAAAGAGCACCCCGCGGGCATGTAAAAGGATAACCGCGCAAAAAACCCCTCTCAGCCCTTTGCTTCTCCCCAACACGCCCGTCATTCCGCCGTCCGTTTCCCCGTACGCAAGATTGGGCGTCGACGCTCACCCTGCGGGACGCAGGCCAATGGTCTCCTCCCGCTCAAATTCGTAACTGCTATGATAAAAGTCAAGTCCATTGCCGGGCGCCCTTCGTCTGCCCCCGTTCTTTTTTGCTGTTTTGACTCAAATGGAACATGGTGCATACCTCTATAACATCACAAGGTAAGGCAGGATATGTTACGTATGGCGCTTGCGGAGCTTCGCCGCTGGCGGCTTCGGCGAATTACGGAATGCCGCTGGTAAGCTTGACAACCCGTTATACGGCGCATAGGCAGAAAACCCAAGCGAACGACGAATAGTGTAATTTTTTGTAATTTCTGTAACTATTGTCCTTCTGTTTCGTCTCCCCTTTTAGAAGCACATCGATGTGAAGGAGACAGTACGATGCGGAAGACTGTTTGGATCATTTTGACGGCGGCGACAGCGCTCGCTTACGGGGTAGACGTGGCGGCGTTTGCTGCGACAACCGGCGCCGGCGGCGAGAAGTAGGCTGACATTGGGGAGTGTGAGCATGGATGCGCCAACGGACGAAGACCTCGTCAAAGCAGCGCAGAAAGGCGACAACGAGGGGCTTGCGGCGCTGGTGGATCGGCACAAGAGAAAAATCTTTCACCTGGCCGCCAATTTCGTACGCAACCGCTTCGAGCTGGACGACGTCTGTCAGGACATTTTTCTTAAAGCGTACAAGAACCTTGGCAAGTACCGCGCTGACGCGCCCTTTGAGCACTGGCTGACCAGGATTGCGGTGAATACGTGCTACGATCACCTTCGCAGGCGGCAAAGGGAGCGCGACCATGTCCCGCTGGAGGACGAGCCGTTGGCTCTGTCCGACCGGCGCATCGAGGACGATCTTTCGGCGCGCGAGGCAAGGGAATGGCTCGACCGGGCGTTGTCGCGCCTGAAGCCGAAAGAAAGGCTCGTTATTGTGCTGCTCACGCTGGAAGAGAAAAGCGTGCAGGAGGCGGCGCTGCTGACGGGATGGAGCGAGGGGAACGTAAAGGTGCGTCTGTCTAGGGCGCGAAAGGCGCTCAAGAAGGCTTTGGAGGTGGATGATGGATGACAGCTTGGAAAAGAAATTGGACGAGGTTTTCGCCTTGGCCAGACACGCCACTCCGGATACGGAGTCACTGGCGTATGGTTTTGAGACGAGGCTCATGGCGAAGATCGCCGTTGAACAGGAAGAGCGAGCGGACAGCCTTGCCTGGATCTGGCGTCTCGTGCCCGTCTTCTGCATGATCGTCCTTTTCCTCGGCTTCTACAGCGTATTCCTTCTCGGCTTCTACGGCACATTCGCCCTGCCGCCAGCCCCGGACGACCTGGGCGCCGCCACGGGCAGCAGGTGCGTGGAATCGGCCCTCGCCGATTTTTTGATGGGACCGACGGGAGGATAACATGAAAAAATGGAAGATCGTCGCCGGCGTCGTCGTTGTCTTTCTTCTTGGCGCTCTCGCGGGAGGCGCGTTTACTCGCATCATCTTGCAGTCCAGACTGGAACATGGAATGGGGGGCGGACCCACGAAAGCGGCGGGAGAGGCCATAGTAAAGCGACTGAGCAAGGAGCTGAATCTCGATGCCTCACAACGGAGCCAACTGGCTCAAATCATCGAGGACACGCGAAAAGAGATGCTCGATCTGGGGCGCCGGACATACCCACAGGTCAACAGCATCCTGAACCGGGGTCAGACCAGAGCGGACGGCGTGCTCAGGCCCGGCCAGCGCGAGAAATTCGACA
Source organism: uncultured delta proteobacterium (assembly GCA_963816715.1). GTDB lineage: Bacteria > Desulfobacterota > Syntrophorhabdia > Syntrophorhabdales > WCHB1-27 > BOG-1155. The sequence goes on along the minus strand of CAWFMJ010000023.1, from coordinate 988,209 downwards.
AGATCGTAAGCAAAGAGAGGGCACGAATGGAGCAGCGGGCCAGAGCGGCTGACGAAGAAGCGACGAAATGATGACGCTTATGAGTTTGATGATCGGAGTCTATTTGCTGGTCCTTGTCCTTGTGGCCGATTCCATCCTGCGGAAATGGCGGAAGGGCAGGCGGGAGAAAAACGGTCCTGTCTTTGGGGGGGCGAGGAAGGATTACGACTCAAGGAGCAAGGAATGATAGGAAACGCCAGACTGTACGTAACTCTTTCTCTCTTATCCTGCCTCGTGATGTTTGCGCCGGCCAGGCTTCGTGCGCAAATGCCGGGGGACTTGGAACCGGGTCGGGGTCCCCACTTTTCCATTGACGGAGGGACGCTCTACCAGCCTTCGGCCCACGTTGCGGGCGGCGGCGATGTCGCCGTCTCCCGCTACTCCTTGGCCGTTCACGCTGTAACGCCGATCAACGAGAAACTCAGCCTCGGGTTCGGTCTCTCTTATGAGTTCGACGATTACCACTTCTCCAGGCTTACCGATTTCGCCGTTGCCGACCCCTGGGGCAATGTCGACAGGGTCGGGCTCCATACGAGCGTCATGTATCGTCTCTCTCCAAAATGGGGCTTCTTCGCTTCTCCCGTTGCCGAGTATGCAGGCGAGGAGGTGGCCGATTTCGGCAGCTCGCTTCTCTACGGAGCCGCCGTAGGCGCGGTCTACAGGCCCAATTCGACTTTCATGATCGGCTTAGGCGCAGGGGTCTTCGACCGTTTGCATGAGACCAGTTTTTTCCCCGCCTTCATATTCTCCTGGAAGATCACCGACAACCTTCGTCTGGGGAACAGCTTCAAGACAGGACTTGCCGGCCCTGCCGGACTCGAGCTCGCCTACGAGATCGATAGCAACTGGGAAACGGCTTTGTCCGGGGGCTACCGGACCAACCGCTTCAGGTTGGCAAGCAACGGCCCCGCTCCAAACGGCATCGGCGAGATCGACTCGTGGCCTCTGATTGCGCGTCTTTCACGTAAACTCGGCCGGAACCTTTGTCTTGATCTCTACGGAGGAGCCGCTTTTGCGGGAAAGTTGAGACTCGACGACAGCCGGGGCCACGAGATCGACCAAATATCGTACGATGCCGCTCCTTTGGCCGGCCTGGCGCTGACGACGAAGTTCTAGACGTCCGTTGGGCGAGTTGGATACCCCACGCGAAAGTCGAACAACTCGGATGATATTCTCGCCGAATCTCACGACCTGAGTTTTTAGAAGGACGAACGTATGGACGAAGCAACAAAGAAACATTCACCGTCTCACCTCGAACACCTTCCACGGAAGCGACGCGTTCTCGCGTGGCTGCTCTTCCTTGTCGTCTGCGCGGCCCTTCTCCTCCCTCTCCTCCACCATTCCCGGAAAGGAACGCCGGTCGGCGGGCCTTTCGGCCCGATGGGCCCCGTGGTGGAGGTCAATACGAGCGCCGCCCGCAGAGGCAGCATGGATATTTTTCTCGACGCCCTCGGCACGGTGACGCCGGAGCACGTGGTGAACGTCTACAGCCAGGCGAGCGGCAGGGTCCTCGCGGTGCGCTACCGGGAGGGAGAGTTCGTCCGCAAAGGGCAGCTTCTCCTCGAGATCGATCCCCGCCCCATCGAGGCGCAATTGCGCCAGGCCGAAGGCGCCCTCGTGCGCGACAAAGCCGCGCTCGATCAGGCACGGGGCAACCTGAAGCGCTACCAGGACGCCCTTCTGAAAAACGCCGTGTCTCAGCAGACCGTCTTCGACCAGGAAGCCGCGGCGCGACAGGACGAAGGGACGGTGCAGAACGATGAGGGCGCGGTCGATTACTACAAAGTGCAGCTCGACTACTGTCGCATTGCGGCGCCTATTTCGGGGCGCATCGGGTTGCGCCTCATCGATCCGGGAAACACGGTCTTCTCCGGCGCGTCGAACACGATCGCGGTCATCACGCAAATCAACCCCATCACCGTGGTCTTTTCCGTCGCCGAGGACAGCCTCTCGAAAGTCCAGCAAGAAATGGCGAAAGGGCGCGCCCTGAAGGCAAACCTTTACGACCGGGCGCAGTTGCGCAAGCTGGCGACGGGTTCCCTCCTTGCCTTCGACAACCAGGTAGATACGACCACCGGCACGGTGAAGCTTCGCGCCCTCTTCGACAACGCCGACGGAAGCCTTTTCCCGAACCAGTTCGTCAACGTCCGTCTCCAGATCGACAGGCTCGACAAGGCCATGCTCATCCCCACCGTCGCGATCCAGTACAATGGGCAGCAGGCTTTCGTTTACAAGGTCAAGCCGGACCGGACGGTCGTCATGCAGAATGTCTCCGTCGTCAACTCGGAACAGAACGACTCCGCGGTCGAAGGTCTCGCGGTCGGGGAAAACGTCGCGACGAGCAACTTCGACCGCCTCTTCGACGGCGCCAAGGTTTCGCTCGCGAGCGAGCGGAAGGCCGCCGGCGGTCCCGGAGCAGCCGGCCCCGGGCGGTAGCTGATGAATATCTCACGTCTTTTCATAGAGCGGCCCGTCGCCACGATACTTTTGACGGCCGCCGTCCTTCTCGCGGGTTTCGTCGCCTACCTCCAACTGCCCATCTCCGCCCTGCCCGAAGTCAACTACCCGACCATGCAGGTCCAGACCTTCTATCCCGGCGCGAGTGCCGTAGTGATGAGCTCCAGCGTCACAGGACCGCTCGAGAAGCAGCTTGGGCAGATCCAGGGCCTCTCGCAGATGACGTCGACCTCTTCGGGAGGGGCGTCGATCATTGTCCTCCAGTTTATTCTGAGCGAGGACATCGACGTTGCCGAGCAGGAGGTCCAAGCAGCCATCAACAGCGCCAACGCCTACCTGCCGACTGACCTGCCGGCGCCCCCGGTCTACAGCAAGACGAACCCCGCGGATGCCCCCGTGCTCACCCTTGCTCTCACCTCCAAGTCCCTCCCCCTCTACACACTGCAGGATCTCGCGGAGACGCGCCTCGCGCCGAAGATCTCCCAGTTGAGCGGCGTCGGGCTGGTGACCATTCTGGGTGGGCAAAAGCCGGCCATCAGGATACAGGCGGACCCCCTCTCCCTCTCCTCCCGCGGCCTTTCCTTCGAGGACGTCCGGACCGCCGTTTCGGGGACGAGCGTTAACGGCGCCAAGGGAACGCTCAACGGCCCGCAACAGGCGTTTACGATCGATGCGAACGACCAGCTCACGTCGAGCGAAGAGTACAAAAACGTGATCGTCGTCTACCGGAACGGCTCGCCCGTCTTCCTTGGCGACGTCGCCTCGGTCCGCCAGGGCGTCGAAAATGCACGCCTCGCCGCCTGGAAAGACCGGACTCCGGCCATCATCGTCAACATTCAGCGGCAGTCGAACGCGAACACTATCAAGGCGGTCGACTCGATCAAGGAGCTTCTCCCCCAGCTCAAGAGCACTCTGCCCGCCTCCGTGGAGGTGAGCACCCTCAGCGACCGGACGACGACCATCAGAGCCTCCGTCGAGGACGTGGAGTTCGAGCTGGCCCTCACGATCGGCCTCGTGGTCATGGTTATTTTTCTCTTCCTCCGGAGCCTGCGCGCCACGATCATCCCGTCGGTCGCGGTCCCCCTCTCGCTCGTCGGCGCCTTCGGCGCCATGTACGCCCTCGGGTACAGCATCAACAACCTGACCCTCATGGCGCTCACCATCTCCACCGGTTTCGTCGTCGACGACGCCATCGTGATGATCGAGAACATCAGCCGCTACCTGGAACAAGGAGACTCCCCCCTCCAGGCGGCGCTCCGGGGGGCAAAAGAGATCGGCTTCACCATCGTCTCCCTCACCATCTCCCTTGTCGCCGTCCTCATTCCCCTCCTGTTCATGGGCGACGTGACGGGCCGCCTTTTCCGCGAGTTCGCCGTTACCCTCGCGGTCACGATCCTCATTTCGGCGGTCGTCTCCCTGACCCTCACGCCGATGATGTGCTCCCGCCTCCTCCGCGCCGTTCCCGAATCGGCGCAGGGGCCCGCGTACCGGTGGTCGGAACGCTTCTTTCGATCCCTTATCGACTTCTACGGACGGACCCTCCGGTGGGTTCTCGCCCGGCAACGGCCGGTCCTCCTCGTCGCCCTCGCAACCCTCGTCGGCGCCGGGCTTCTTTATTGGTTCATCCCGAAGGGCTTTTTCCCTCTCCAGGATACGGGCCTCCTCCAGGTCGTCGCCCAGGCGCCCGAGGCGACCAGCTTCGAAGCCATGGAAAAGCGCCAGCAGGCCCTCGCCCGCATCGCCCTCGAAGACCCGGCCGTCGAGTCCCTCTCTTCCTTCGTCGGCGTGGACGGGACGAACACGAGCCTCAACAACGGCCGCCTCCAGATCAACCTCAAGCCTCTCGCCAAGCGGGATCGCGCGACCGTCGTCCTCCGCCGCCTCCGCAACCGCATGGCGACCGTGCCCGGCATCAAGGCGTACCTCCAGCCGGTGCAGGATCTGACCGTCGAAGACCGCGTCACCCGCACGCAGTTCCAGTACACCGTAGAGGACCCCGACGAAAACGAGCTTGACAAGTGGTCGGCAAAAATCGTCGAGAAACTCCGGGACATCCCGCAAATCGAGGACGTTGCCACCGACCGGATGCCGAACGGCAACGCCCTCGCCGTCCACATCGACCGCAAGACCGCGTCCCGCCTCGGCCTCGATCCGCAGACCATCGACAACGAGCTCTACGACGCCTTTGGACAACGTCAGATCTCGACGCTCTACACGCAAACAAATCTTTACCACGTCATCCTGGAGGTAGACCCGAAATATCAGAGAAGCCCGGAACGGCTGCAGGACATCTACCTGCACGCCTCGTCCTCGTCAAGCTCGTCCTCCTCTTCCGCATCTTCCTCCTCGGGGAGCAGCTCGACCGCCTCTTCCCTTCTGTCGGTCTCCTCGACGAACGGCGTCGCCTCGACCGCTTCCATGGCGTCGGCGGTGTCCCCGGGAACCTTGTCGAACAGCACGCTCGGCAGCTCCTCCTCGTCGAGGGCGCTCTCAGAAACGACGAGCGGCGTGCTCCAGTCTTCCTCGTCGGGCGGCGGCAGCTCTTCCTCCTCGTCTTCCTCCTGCGGGAGCCGGTACGCGGTCCCCCTGTCGGCTTTCACCGCCATCGCGAGGGAGACGACGCCCCTCTCCATCAACCGCCAGGCCCAGTTCCCCGTCGCGACGATCTCTTTTAACCTCGCTCCCGGCGTCCATCTCGGCCAGGCCGTCGACGCGGTCGACAAAACGGTGAGCGAGCTGCCCCTTCCCATCAACCTCCAGACGAAGTTCCAGGGGACGGCGGCGGCGTACTGCAACTCCCTCGCCAACGAAGGACTCCTCGTCCTCGCCGCCCTCGCCACGGTCTACATCGTCCTCGGCGTGCTCTACGAGAGCTTCATGAACCCCTTGACCATCCTCTCAACCCTCCCCTCGGCGGGCGTCGGCGCGCTCGTCGCCCTCTGGGCGTGCCGCCAGGACCTCGGCATCGTCGGGATCATCGGCATCGTCCTCCTCATCGGCATCGTGAAGAAGAACGGCATCATGATGGTCGATTTCGCCATCCACGCGGAGCGCAACGAGGGCAAGACGCCGGAAGAGGCGATTTACGGAGCGAGCCTCCTACGCCTGCGTCCTATCCTCATGACGACCTTCGCGGCCCTCTTCGGAGGGCTCCCCCTCGCCCTGGGACAAGGGATCGGCGCCGAGCTGCGCCGACCCCTCGGCATCGCCATGGTGGGCGGCCTCCTCCTCAGCCAGGTCATGACCCTCTACACGACGCCGGTCATCTATCTCTGGTTCGGCCGTCTCGCCCGGCGACTCCGGCCCCGCGCCGCCGCCGGCGGCCAGGGGGGCGGGCGATGAATTTTTCGGCGCCGGCGATCCGCCGGCCTATCGCCACCAGCCTCCTCACCGCCGCGGTGATCCTCGCGGGGGCAATCGCCTTCGCGCTCCTCCCCGTGTCGCCCCTGCCGAAAGTGGACTTTCCGACGATTTTCGTCAGCGCTTCTCTCCCCGGCGCCAACCCCGAGGTGATGGCGTCGTCCGTGGCCACGCCCCTCGAAAGGCAGTTAGGCCGCATTGCGGGGATCACGGAGATGACCTCCCAGAGCTCCACCGGCTCGGCGAACATCTCCCTCCAGTTCGACCTGAGCCGCGACGTCAACGCCGCGGCGAGGGACGTCCAGGCGGCCATCAGCGCCGCCCGCACCTATCTGCCCTCGAACCTCCCCTCCAACCCGACGTACCGCAAGATGAACCAGGCGGACGCCCCGATCGCCCTGATCAGCCTCACCTCGAAGAGCTACGACGTCGGCACCCGCTATGACGCCGCGTCGACGATCCTGGTGCAAAAGCTTTCTCAAATTCCCGGCGTGGGCCAGGTGCAGGTGGGCGGGGCGACGCTGCCGGCGGTGAGGGTCGAAGTCGATCCCCTGCGGTTGCAGCACTACGGCCTGAAACTGTCGGAGCTGGCCAACTTCCTCAAGAAGCAGAACGCTCACGCCCCAACGGGGAGCATCGGCGACGACCAGACGACCAGCTTCATCACCGTCGACGACCAGATATCGAAAGCCGCCGACTACAAGCCTCTCGTCGTCGCGGTGAAGAACGGCGCGGCCGTTCGCCTCCAGGATGTCGCCGACGTCGTCGATTCTACCGAAAGCGTTCGCTCCGCAGGCTACCTCAACGGACAACCCTCGGTCGACATGATCATTTTCAAGCAGGCGGGGGCCAACATCATCGAGACGGTCGACCGGATCAAGGAGGAATTTCCCGCCCTCCGGGCTTCCATCCCGAGAGGGCAGAATGTCACTCTCACCCTCGACCAGACAACCACCATCCGGGCTTCCCTCCACGAGGTGGAGCGGACCCTCCTCATATCGGTCGTCCTCGTCATCATGGTCGTCTTCTTCTTCCTGAAAAACTGGAGGTCCGCGGTAATTCCGGGGGTGGCCGTGCCCACCTCGCTGATCGGTTCCTTTGCCGCCATGTACCTCCTCGGCTACTCCCTCGACAACCTCTCACTCATGGCGCTGACCATCTCGACGGGTTTCGTCATCGACGACGCCATCGTCGTCATGGAGAACATCGCGCGCTACATCGAACAGGGCGTGCCGCCCCGCAAGGCGGCTTTCAAGGGTGCCGAGGAGATCGGCTTCACCGTCCTGTCGATCACCTTTTCCCTGGTGGCCGTCTTCATCCCCATCCTCATGATGGGCGGCGTCATCGGCCGCCTTTTCCGGGAGTTCGCGGTGACCCTCTCGGTGGCCATCCTCATCTCTCTGGCCCTTTCCCTCACCACGACTCCCATGCTCTGCTCCCTCCTCCTACGGCCGGACAAGGGGACGCACGGCAGGCCCTACCGTTTCTCCGAAGGGTTCTTCACCGGACTCCGCGGCCTCTACAGCCGCAGCCTCCGCTGGGTTCTCCACGACCACGCGGTTCTCGTCCTCTTCCTCTTCGTCTTCACCGCGAGCCTCAACATCGTCTATCTCGCTAAGCTCCCGAAGAGTTTCTTCCCCGAGCAAGACACGGGGGCGATCATGGGCGGCATCATGGGTCCGCAGGACTCCTCCTTCGACAAGATAAACAAGGCCCTCAGACAGACAGAAGCGACCATCATGGCCGATCCCGGCGTCAAGAATGTGGTCGGCTTCACCGGCGGCGGCATGGGGTCGACGAATAGCGCTTTCCTCTTCACCGCCCTCAAGCCCCTGGAAGAACGGAAAGCGACGGCGACGGACATCGTGAACAGACTGCGGCCGAGGCTCGCGGGGATCAAGGAGGCCCAAACCTTTCTCATGGCGGCCCAGGATCTCCGAGTGGGCGGCCGGCAGGCCAATACCCAGTACCAATACACCCTCCAGGCCGACACCACGGCAGAACTGAAGGAGTGGGCGCCCCGCCTCGCCCTGGAAATGAAGAGACTTTCGACCATCACCGACGTCTACGGCGATCTCCAGGCAGGCGGCCTCCAGACCTATCTGACCTACGACCGCGCGACAGCCGCCCGACTCGGCCTGACCCCGAGCGACATCGACGACGCCCTCAACTACTCCTTTTCCCAGGCTCAGGTTTCCACGATCTACAAGACCCTCAACCAGTACCACGTGGTGCTCGAAGCACAACCCCGCTTCAGCGTAGGTCCGGACAACCTGAAAAGCACCTTCGTCGAAAACGGCGACGGCCCCGTCCCCCTTGAGGCCATCAGCACGTACCGGCCAAGGACGGGCCCCCTGTCGGTCAACCATTCCGGGCTCTACCCTTCCGCAACCATCTTTTTCAACCTCGCGCCCGGCAAGCCCCTGAGCGCGGCGACGAGGGAGATCGATCAACTCGAAAACCGGCTGCAAATGCCGAAGGGTATTCACGGCGCCTTTGCGGGGACGGCACAGCAGTATCAGAAGTCCCTTTCGAGCGAGCCCCTCCTCATCCTCACCGCCGTGCTCGCCGTCTACATCGTCCTCGGCGTCCTCTACGAGAGCTTCATTCATCCCATCACCATTCTCACGACCCTGCCCTCCGCCTCCCTCGGCGCGGTCATCACCCTCGTCCTCTTCGATTGCGATCTCAACGTGATTTCCCTCATCGGCATCATTCTCCTCATCGGCATCGTCAAGAAGAACGCCATCATGATGATCGACGTCGCCCTCCAGTTGGAGCGGGAGGGCGGCCTCTCCACCGCTGAGGCTATTTACCGGGCGTGCATTCTCCGTTTTCGTCCGATCCTCATGACGACCGCAGCGGCATTCTTTGGCGCCGTGCCTCTCGCGTTCGGCAGCGGGATCGGATCGGAACTGCGCCGGCCCCTCGGCCTGACAATCCTCGGAGGACTCGTGGTGAGCCAGGTCCTGACGCTCTACACCACGCCGGTCGTCTACCTCTTCCTCGACCGGCTCGGCGTACGCCTCAAGGCGCTCCTTCGCCCTTCGTCTCCACGCCCCCAGGAGGTTCCATGATGCGCCCTCTATTCCGTGGCGCGGCCCCTCTCGTCCGGCCGGCTTCCCCCGCCCGGCGGGTCGTTTTCGCCGCGCTTCTTTGCCTTGCACCCCTTTTCCTCGGCCGGTGCAGCGTCGGGCCTGAGTACGTCAGGCCGTCCGTTGCCGTCCCCTCCGTCTACAAGGAAAACCAGCCAGGGAGCGACCTTGCCCGGAAGGGCGGCTGGAAGCAGGCCGGTCCCCGGGACACGATGCTCCGGGGCAAGTGGTGGCAGGTTTTCGGCGACAAGGAGCTCGACACCCTCGAGGAAAAGGTCGTCATCGACAACCAGAACATCAGGCAATACTTCGAGAACTACATGGCCGCCCGCGCTCTCGCCCGCAACGCCAGGGCTTCCCTTTTCCCCAGCGTCGCCGCCAGTCCCTCGGCGACGAAGCAGGGCTCGGGGAGCAACGCCCAGGGTCTTCCGTCGCTGGCGTCGGCTGGACCTACGAGCTGCCCTTCACCGCCTCCTGGGAACCAGACCTGTTCGGCAGCATTCGCAACACCTTCCTCTCCGACGTCAACGCGGCCCAGGCGAGCGCCGCAAACCTGGCCAACGAGACCCTCAGCGAACAGGCGAGCCTCGCCCAATATTACTTCGAGCTTCGGGGGCAGGACGCTTTGCAGGAGATTTACGATGCCACCGTGGCGAGCTACCGCCGCGCCCTCGACCTGACGCGTGCGCTCGTGGAAACAGGCATCGATTCGCCCCAGGATGTCGCCTCGGCCGAAGCGAACCTGCGCACCGCGGAAGCGAACGCCGTTGCCGTCGGCACGACCCGGGCCCAGTACGAGCACGCCATCGCCCTGCTCATCGGCCTACCGGCCGCCGGCTTCTCTCTGCCCGCGAAGCCTCTCGACGCGCTCCCCCCGCCCATCCCCACGGGAATCCCGTCGCAGCTCCTCGAACGGCGGCCCGACATCGCCGCCGCCGAGCGGACCATGGCCCAGGCAAACGCCCTCATCGGCGTCCAGAAAGCCGCTTACTTCCCCACGGTCGCCCTCACCGGAAGCGGCGGCTTCGAAAGCACAACCATTGCCGACCTCGCTTCGTGGCCGGCCTACTTCTGGTCCCTCAGCGCGTCCGCCACAGAGACCCTTCTCGACTTCGGGGCACGCCGGGAGAACGTCCGCCGTTACCAGGCGCTCTACGATGCCGACGTGGCCTCCTATTGTCAGACCGTGCTCAACGCCTTCAAGGAGGTGGAAGATTACCTCGTCGCTGCAAGAAGGCTCGCGGAGCAGTCAGAGCGGCAGAAGCTCGCCGTCGAGGCCTCGCGCCGCTACGAGGAGATCGCCCAGGCGCGCTACGAGACGGGGATGGACACGTACCTCAACGTCCTCACCGCCCAGACGAGCCTGCTGAGCAACCGGCTTACGCTCGCGAACATACAGACAAACCGCATGGTTGCGGCGGTGCAGCTCGTCGCCGCCCTCGGAGGCAGCTGGGAGTCAAATGATCTGGCCGAAGCGCCCTTTGCGGTGGCGGAAGAAAAGAAATGAGCGGCCCGAAAGGAACGGGGCAATCTCAGGTGCGTGGCTCTGTGACTATTTCTCTATTGTTTGATTGCTTTCGTTCGTGTTGCCCCTCGTTTTGCGACAGGAACAATCGTAAACTTAGCTGCCCAGTGATACGTTTATCAAAAAAGGAGGTTATGTCTTAACCGGCCGAAATACGGCTTTGTCCCTTGTCCTGCTCCGCTCAGGCGGTGTACAATAGGGTCGCGGCTGAACGAGGACAGGTGCGCGTCGGACAGAATTTGCGAAAAGATAAAGATTGGTTAGGAAGGATGCGTGGTGGGAGTGAGAGTAATTGCGATGAGTTCAAAACCTTTTGAAGACAAGGACATCGATAGAACGACAACAATGGCGGAGGAGGGCAGGGGATGTTTGCGGTAACCGGGGCAACAGGAGAGGTTGGACGCAGGGTAGCGGCCGGTTTGGCGCAACGGGGCCTTGAACAACGACTTATCGTGCGCGACCCGCGGAAGGCGCCCCAACTCCCCGGTGCAACGGCTTTTCAAGTCTCATCCTACGCTGATGCTGCTGCCATGGGGCGCGCTTTATCCGGAGTGAGGACCTTGTTCCTCGTATCGGCTCATGACAAAATGGGCATCATCGACAGAGCTGTCGAAAGCGGACAGCCTGTTCCTTCCTACGATCGGGTGTACCAACACGTTGCTGTCGTCGCAGCGGCCGCGGCAGTCGGCGTTGAGCGCGTTGTCTATCTCTCTTTCATGGGCGCGGCGGAAGACGCAACGTTCATGCTTGCCCGCGATCACTTCCATACAGAAGAGTACATCCGTTCCGCCGGTCTCGCCTTCACCTTTCTGCGGCAAACGCTCTACATGGACAAGGTGCCGCTCCATATCGAGCTCAGCGACGTCATCCGGGCTCCTGCGGGCGAAGGCCGCATTGCGTGGGTCGCGCGCGACGACGTTGCCGATGCCGCCGTCAGCGTCCTCACGAAAAAGGGACATGAAGGGCAGACCTACGACATTACCGGCCCCGAAGCGCTCACGATGCAGGAAACGGCGAATCAATTGACGGCAGTGTTGGGGCGCAAAATCACGTACCGCGCGCAAAGTCCGCATGAGGTGAGAGCAACGCGCGACACGAGCAGGCTCGATCATATGGAGGCGCATCGCAAAGCGTTAACCGGAAGCGGCGTAACCGACTACGAGGTCGAAGTTTACATATCCCACTATCTTCAGATAGCAACTGGCGAGATGTCCGAAGTCAGCGACGCTGTGCCTGTTCTGTGCGGACATCCCGCCACGGGACTTGCCGACTATCTGGCAAAGCATCCCGAGAGCTGGACCTATCTGAAGTAGGGCCGCCTTTTAGCTGAAGGTCCGGCGCATGCCGGGAAGGCCTTGTATCTTCCCTTGACGCAAGGCGTCATATCGCGGACGGGGCAGAACTGTTTTGTGGCCCTCCGCCGCTCTTTACGGGCCTCCCGCACTACAGTGTAAGGCGGCATAATTCATGCAACGCAACCCCTGCAACTTCTGGATGCGACGCGGCCGTCGAGCGGCTCGTTGCGGACAAAGGCAGGGAATGGGGGCACGTCTCTTTACGTGAAGCGGGGATTCATGGCCAAGAAAATCTTTCCCACCGGTCGGACAAGGGTCCGGAGATCGCCGAAACAGAATACGCAGGAAGGGCCCTTGGCAGGCCGGGCCGGAGGCGCCGGGCGGACAGAGGCTGCTTTCAGACGCGCCCGGCCGTCGGCGGGACCAATCGCTCGCCTTGAACGCGAGAACGGGGCGCTCAGGGCCGAAATCGGCCGGTTGCGGCAAAACGAGCAGGCTTTGCGGTCGAGCGAAGCAAAGTACCGTGAGCTGGTGGAGCACGCGAACAGCATCATACTGAAATGGGACGAAGCCGGGAATATTACTTTTTTCAATGAGTTCGCGCAGCGCTTCTTCGGGTACGAAGAGAGCGAGATACTGGGAAAGAACGTGATCGGCACTATCGTGCCTCATTACGAGTCGACAGGGCGCGACCTGGAAAGGCTCATCGAGGACATTGACGTAAATCCGCATCTTTACGCAAACAACGTGAATGAGAACATGCGGCGCGACGGCGAACGCGTATGGGTCGCATGGACGAACAAACCAATTCGCAACGACGGAGGCCGTGTGGTGGGCGTTCTGTGCATCGGCAACGACATTACCGAGCGCAGGGAGGCAGAGGCGGCGCTCCAGCGCAGCGAGGCCAAATTCCGGGCCGTGGTCGAGAACAGCCACGACGGAATAATGTTTCTTGATGCTCATGCCAGAATCTCCTACCTGAGCCTTTCGTATGCGCGGGTCACCGGCTACGCCCCCGAAGACCGGGTCGGGCGAGACAGCCTCGATCTCGTGCATCCCGATGATCTGGCACAGGTGCGTCGGCATTGGACCGATGTCGCGCAACATCCCGGAACACCCGTGAGCGCCGAGTATCGGGTGCGGCATAAGAACGGGACCTGGGTTTGGCTCGAAACAACCTCTACCAACCTATTGCGCAATCAGAATATCCAGGCGATCGTCGTCACGAGCCGGGACATTACCCGAAGAAAAAAGGCGGAAGAGCAATTGCGCTCCACCAGTCTTCAGCTCGCCGAAGCTGCCGATCTCGCCCGGATAGCCTATTGGGAACACGATGAGGCGGCGGGCGAATTCATTTTCAACGATGCCTTGTATGACCTCTACTGCACGACTGCGGAGCGAGAGGGCGGCTTCCGGATGGCGAGGGACGAATATTTCAGGAGGTTCGTCCACCCCGACGATCTCGACGAATTGACGCGGCAGGTCGGGGAGAACCGCAGTCATCCGAACAGGGCAATCCTCGAACAATACGAGCACCGAAGCGTCCGCAGGGACGGCGAGGTCATAGTCATTCTCAGCCAAAGCAGGGTCATTACGGACCTACAGGGCGTCATCCTCAAAGTGGTCGGCGTCAATCAGGACATCACCGCCCGCAAGAAGATGGAAGAGGCTCTCCGCGAGAGCAAGGCACGCTTGGATCTTGCGCTTCAATCGGCCGAGATGGGAGCGTGGCACTGGGATCTCGTCCGGAACAGACGCTCTTTTGACGATCAGGTCTGCAGACTCCTCGGCGTAAACCCGAAGACGTTCGCCGGGACCGAGCAGGAGTTCCTCAACGCAGTACACCCTGACGACCGGGAAATGCTTCACGCCGCGCTTTCCCGGACCTTGGAGGAAGATGCTCCCTACAGGCCCGAATATCGGGCCGTCTGGCCGGACGGAACTTTCCATCATATTGCTTCCCGGGGCCGCCTGGTCAGGGATGAGAGCGGCGAGCCGGTGCGTCTGGACGGCATTCTCTGGGACATTACCGAGCGTAAGAAGCAGGAGGAAGAACGGGCAACACTCTGGTCCGCTGTGGAGCGGGCAGGAGAAGGCATCTTTAACCTCACCCTGGACGGGCGGTACAGCTATGTCAATGGGGCGTTCTGTAAAACCTACGGCTACAGGCCGGAAGAACTGGTGGGGGAATGCTCGGCTGTGACGAGAAGCGATCAGTACTCTCAATCAATGAGCGATTTTGTGTGGTCAAAGCTCAAGGCGGGGAGCGCCTGGTCGGGACGCCAGACCCGAAAGAGAAAGGACGGAGCCCTTGTGGTGGTAGATACCACTCTCGTTCCCATTCTTGACGCGTCGGGCACCGTAGTTCACTATGTCGGGGTTGAAAGAGACATCACCGAAAAGCTTCACATTGAGGAACAGCTCCGGCAAGCGCAGAAGATGGAGGCCATTGGTGTTCTGGCGGGCGGCGTGGCCCACGATTTCAACAATATCCTCAGCGTTATCATGGGGCTCGGCAATCTCATCCAATTGTCCATCGGCCCGGACGACCGCATCAGGCGGCACGTCGACCAGATCGTCGCCTCTTCCGAAAAGGCGGCCGAGCTGACGCAAAGCCTCCTCGCCTTCAGTCGAAAACAGAAGATCGAGCTGGCGCCGCATGCGGTGAGCGCAGTCGTCTCCAGTACGACAAAACTCTTAAAAAGGCTGCTTCCTGAGGATGTCAAGCTCAAGGTAGAATTGGCGGACCATGATGCGGTGGCCATGCTCGACGTCGTCCAGATAGACCAGGTGCTCATGAACCTTGCCACAAACGCCCGGGACGCCATGCCCCACGGCGGATCTCTCACCATAACGACGAAAGCGATGACCCTTGACAAGACGTTCAAGAAGAAACACGGATTCGGGAAACCGGGCAGGTACATGTTCCTCTCCGTTTCCGACACCGGCCTCGGCATGAGCGAAGAAACCATGGCGCGCATCTTCGACCCCTTCTTCACGACAAAAGAAGTCGGCAAGGGAACGGGTCTGGGCCTTTCCACCGTCTACGGCATCGTCAAGCAGCATGGCGGCTACATCTCCGTGACGAGCGAAATCTCCAGGGGAACTGCTTTCGACGTCTACCTCCCTCTTGTCGAAAGGGCGGCCCGAACGGCAACGGCCGAAAGCGACAGGATTCAGGGCGGGGCCGAAACAATCCTCGTCGTGGAGGACAACACCGACGTGAGGAACATGGTGACGAGAATTCTCTCTGGCCAGGGCTATCGCGCCCTCGAGGCAGCCGACGGGGATGAGGGCGTGCGGCTCTTCGACGAGCACAGGGATGAGATTAAGCTTCTCGTTCTCGATGTCGTAATGCCCGGCAGCAACGGCGGACAGGTCCTCGAGGAGATCGCGCGTCGCAATCCCCTCATCAGAGCCATTTTCATGAGCGGCTACACGGGCGACATAGTCCTCGGCAAAGGAGTTCAAAAGGATAGAGTCGACTTCCTGCAGAAGCCCGTTTCGGTGCCGAAACTGCTAGCCAAGGTAAGGGAAGTGCTCGACCGGTAGAGCAACCTCGTCCGGCGCCGGCATCAGTTCTCTTTAGTCCTTCTTCAATGCTTCTTCCAGAGTTTGTCCCGGTAAGCGCACGTGATAGCCGAAGGCAGCGACGAGTCTTTCCATCTCTTTCGTCTCATGGGCTGACAGCGCGCCTTTGCCGAGCTTGCTCCCATAGTAGCCGTTTGCCACAACGGTCCGTGCCGGCGCTGTCTTGCGCAGAAGCTCCTCGGCCGGGCGGGTCTGGAGGTACATAGAGACGTCGTTGACAAAGAGGATATCCCTGCCCGATTTTTGAAACTCCTCCAGCATGAGATCGATCTTTTGCGCGTTTTCCGCCGCAATGAAGAAAGCCTCCTCTTCGCATTTCGCGGTGAGGCGAGGCGGCCGCAAGAGCGCCGCAAGATGGACAACATCGTCCGAAGGAGCCAGCTTGCCGCCCACTCCCGCCATACCCCGCTCCCGGGCGATCTTTTCAGGAATTTCCGGGGCCATGTCGACAACAATGATGCGGGACGACAGACCGGTACGGCAGAGCGATTCGACTATGGCCCTCGAAAGGGTCGTCTTGCCCGTATTGACTTCGCCGGTAATGATGATCCTTTTGTTGAGGATGTCAGGCATCTGGACAAAACGCGACGCGCTACAGCTTCAGCTCCTTGAGCCGGCCGATGCCTTCATGGATGCGGTCTTCGCCGAGGGTGATGGACATCCTGAAATAGCCCTCTCCCTCCTCGCCGAAGCCGTTGCCGGGCGTCACCACGACGCCGATCTTCTCAATGAGCATTTCCGCGAAATCGGCCGACTTGTAACCAGCGGGCACGCGCGCCCAAATGTACAAAGAGCCGAGGGGCTTGCGGACCTTTATGCCCATGGAGGCAAGGCCGTCGACGACCATGTCCCTCCTCGCGGCGAAACGCTCGCAGACGTCCGCAACACAGGCCTGGCTGGCGGTCAACGCCTCTATCCCCGCTTCCTGGACAGCCTGGAAGACGCCGGAATCGATGTTCGTTTTGAGTGTGCCCAGGTTCCGTATGGCATCACTGTTGCCCACGGCGAAGCCGATCCTCCACCCCGTCATGCAGTAGGTCTTGGAAAGGGAGAAAAATTCCACGGAATAGCGCTTTCCCTTGTCGAACTGGAGGATGCTCTTCGCCTTGTAGCCGTCGTAGGTTATCTCGCTGTATGCCGCGTCATGGCAAACGAGGACGTCGTGCTTCGCGGCCAGGTCGATGGCCTGTTCGTAAAGCTTGTCGCTGCCGTGCGCACCCGTCGGATTGTTCGGGTAGTTGAGGAAACAGATCTTCGCCTTCCGCTTCACGTCGTCGGGAATGCTGTCAAAAACCGGCTCGAAATCGTGCTCTTCGGTGAGGGGCATAATGTAGGGAGTCGCGCCCGACATGAGCGTTGTGATCTTGTAGACCGGGTATCCGGGAGAGGGGACGAGGCAGACGTCTCCTTCCTGAAGATACGCCCACGGCAGGTGGGCTATCCCTTCCTTGGAGCCGATGAGCGTCACCACCTCTTTATCGGGGTCTAGCTTCACGCCGAAGCGCCCGTGGAACCAGTCGGCCGCGGCCTTCCGGAATGCAGGCATGCCTTCGTACGACGGGTATCGATGGTTTTCGGGCCGCTTGATCGCCTCCTCCATGGCCTTTACGATATGGGCCGGCGTGGGGACGTCAGGGTCGCCGATGCCGAAGTCGACGAGGTCAACCCCCCTGCTTCTGACTTCGCTCTTCTTCTTGTCTATCCGTGCGAAAAGGTACGGCGGAATTTTTTCTACTCTTATTGCTGCTTTTGGCATGGGAACCTCGTTTTCCGATATTTCAGCAAATGAGCTGCGTGATTGGCATCTCGGGCGCTTTTCGAACTAGTAGCTCCCCCAAAACTTTACCGGCGCCACGGTGAGCCGCAGGTCGCACCGGAGGCAGCGGTTAGATTCGTAATCCGTGTCTTCCGGGCTTATGTCTCCCGCCACCTGGCAGAAGCTGCAAAGCCGTTCTTCCACGGCCGAGCAGTTTTCGATGCGCCGCTCCTTGCCCGCGAATTCTTTCGCAGGACCAAGCCATTTCTCCGGCTTTGTCGCTGCGATGAACTTTTCGTCTATGTCGCCGCTGCCGTCGAGGAACCTGTCGATGGTCGCGGCAGCCTTCCTCCCCGACGCGATGGCTTTAATTACCGATGCGGTCCCGGTAACCGCGTCGCCGGCGGCAAAAACCTCGTCCCTGTTGCTGGCAAAGGTATAGGGGTCGAGCTCGATCAGACCGTTATTTGTATCGAGACCAAACTCCTCCGGTATGGCGGGCCGCTGGCCGATGGCGCAAATAACCGTTTCCCCCTCAAGCACTTTGGCCGAATCCTCAACGGTCTCTATGGAGAGGTTCTTCTCTTCGTCGAAGCTGAAAGACTCCACGTCGAGGAACTCGACGCCTTTGATCTTGCCGTTTTCGGCGATGACCCTCGTGAAGCTCCTGGAGACGCATAGTTCGATGCCTTCTTCTTCTCCCTGAGCGACCTCATCGGCCGCGGCGGGCAACTCGCGCCGCGATTCGATGCAGGCCATGAGCACCGTATCTGCGCCGAGGCGTCTGGCCACGCGGGCACAGTCGAAGGCAACGTTTCCGCCGCCCAGAACGATCGCCTTTTTGCCGATGTTGACCTTTTCTCCCCTGTTGACTGCCCTGAGGAAATCAATCCCGATCAGCACGTCGGGATGGTCGGCGCCGGGTATGCGCGGCTTCGAACCCTTGTGGGCGCCCACGGCAACGAGCACGGCATCGAAGCCGTCCGAAAGAAGCCCGTCAATTGACGAAACAGGGGTATTCGTCCTGATCTCTACTCCGGTTCGCTCGATGTCCCCAATCTCCCGGTCGAGCACTTCCCTGGGAAGCCGGTATTCGGGAATGCCGTAGCGGAGCATGCCGCCTGCCTTCGGCAGGGCCTCGAAAACGGTCACGCTGTGGCCCTGGCGCGCGAGATAGTAGGCAGCCGTGAGACCCGCCGGTCCCGAACCGATGACGGCGACTTTCTTGTCCGTGGCAGGCTTGTTCTCCGCCGATTTTTCCCAGAGTCTCTTATCGTCGTGCTCGGCGGCGAACCGCTTCAGGTCCCTGATGGCTATCGGTTGATTCACCTCGCCCCTACGGCAAGCCGTTTCACAGGGGTGGTCGCAGACGTAGCCGAGGACGCCGGGAAAGGGCGCCTTCTCCCTTATCACCGCAACCGCTTCGGCGTATTCCCCGGCCCGGATATGGCGCACGTAGCGGGGCACGTCGATCTCGGCGGGACACGTATACCTGCAGGAACAAGAGCCGCCTTCCGGCTCTTGCCCTTCGCGAACTCCTCTTTGTCCATGATGGCGCCCGTCGGACAGACCTCGGCGCATGCCCCGCAGAAGCGGCAGCCCGACTCCGCCAGGGGCCGGTCTTCGGCCGTGCCGATGTAAGCTTCCCTGCCCTTCTTCTTGTAGAAGAGCACGCCGACGCCGCGAAGCTCGTGGCAGGCGCGCACGCACCGGCCGCAGAGCACGCACTTGTTCGGGTCCTGAAGAAAGAGGGGGTTGGCGGAAGTGACGGCAAACAATCTCGAACGCCGACGCACGCTCAGGTGGTCGCTCACGAGATACTGTTTGAGGGACTGAAGCTCGCAGTTGAGGTATTTGACGCAGGTCCCACAGTCCGCAGGGTGACCGGCAAGCATAAGCTCCATGGCGAAACGCCGGCTCGCTTCTATCTGCTCGCCCTTGGTTTTGACCTGCATGCCTGCACGAACGGGCGTGGTGCAGGAAGCGACAAGACCGCTTGCGCCCTCGATCTCGACAAGGCACAAGCGGCACGCGCCTATGGGAGAAAGGTCGGAATGGTGGCAGAGATGGGGAATGTAGATGCCTGCCCCGAGGGAGGCTTCCAGGACGCTCGTCCCTTCTTTCGCCTGAACCGGCCGGCCGTCTATAGTAAGTTCAACCGTTTCCAAAACGCAAAACCTCCAACCTGCTTGTGATAGGTCTTATGGGTCCAATAGGACCGATAGGACCTATTTTTTGCACCTTTTTTCCCTGATGTGCTCCTCGTATTCTTCCCGGAACAGGCTCATGCCGCTGAGGACCGGATTGGCAGCCGAGGCGCCGATGGCGCAAATGCTGCCCGTCCGCATCGCCTCTCCCAACTCCCCGATAAGCTCCAGGTCCCGAGGCGTTCCTTCCCCCGCCGTTACCGACTTCAGGATATCTGACATCTGGAAGGTCCCTTCCCGGCAGAAGACGCACTTGCCGCACGATTGGGTCTGAAGGTAGGTCATCCGCTCCTCTGCCATCTCCACGGCGCAGTGCGTTTCGTCGAAGACCTCCAGGGTCGCGGAACCATCGCCGAAGGGGAGATCCAGGTTTTCAGGGCCGAGCAAGCGTCCGGTGGGGCCAAGCTGTATGGCCTTCAGGGCTCTTCCCGCAGCGCCTCCGCCGATGTCTTCTACCAGAGTCCGTATCGTCGTTTCGACGGGGACCTCGATGGTGTAGCCGTGGCTGACGTCGCCCGTGAGGGTTGTCACTCTCGTGGCCGGGCCTTCCTGTCCGGCTTCCTGAAAAAGTCCCGATATTCTCGCAAAGGTCTCTACGGTCTCCACAAGACAGTGGTTTCCCGCAAGGGAGAGCGGGCCGGGATCCGGTTTCAGCACTGCGAGCGGCTGTTTGCCTTCGAGGAAGCGGAGCAGTGCGGTATCCTCCGCCATGATGAGCGATGGGACGGCTTGGGCGATCTCGAACCTGCAGGAGAAAGACGTTCCGAGGATGGCATCGCCCGCAAGGCCCCGGTCCCCCGTCTCCGCGAGGGCCTTCGTCATCCGTTCTATGCCGACTGTCCACCTGTTGTCAGCGACAATAATGCAGCGACCGGCGCCGGCGGCATAGGCGGCGATGAGCATGCCTTCGATGACCCCGTGCGGGTCCCCTTCGAGGAGCAGGCGCGCCGTCAAACTGCCGGGGCTTGCGTCGACCGCGTTGCAGACAACGACGTTCTCGCCTCCACCGGCCTCCGACAGGACCTGGAGATTGGCGGCGGCGCTGAGGCCCGCGCTCTTTAAGGCTTCCACGGCCTCCGCCCGGTCTTTCCCGAGAACTCTTGCAAGACCGCTGTAGCCGTGAGCGACGGCGATATAATGGTCGATCTCTTCCGGGTCTATGAGCCCGCAATTGCGCAAGGCGACGCGGTGCTGCGCGCTGAAGAGAGGCAGGTCCGAGGAACGGAGGATACCCGGGATTCCCCCGTCGCGCATGGTGCAAAAGGCCCCTTCGGACGACGCCTTGTCTGCCGTCAGATAATCGTTGACCAACGCCAGGACGTCGCCTGTTGCCCGAGCATACAGGAGAGTCGGTTTGCCCGGCTTCGAGATGGCTATGATAGGTTCGAGATCGTAGTAGCCGAACGAGCCGGCCCGTATCGCCACGGCTTCGACTCCGCTCTTACTCACCTCCTCCTTGAGGCGTTCGAACAGCGCGCCCGTCGCCTCGGCAAGGCCCGAAACACGCACTATGCATCGCTCATCGTCCTGACCGTAAACGTTAATGGCCTTCGAAAGCATCCGATCGTACCCCATGTTTCCTTATCGCCCCTTGCGTCTCTTCATTATATCGTCGCAGACTACCCATTATGCCATAGGGCATTCGAGAAGTAAAATGTAATTTTCCCGCGCAAACGCCGCCTTTGCGATTACTTTTCCGTGGTGTTTTTGCCTTCTTCATTTTCCGATGCAGAACTTGCTGAAGATCTCGTCGAGCACATCGGCAGGACAGGTTTCTCCGGTGATTTCGCCCAAGCGGGAAAGCGCCTCTTTCAGCTCGAAAGCGAGGAGCGCCAGGGCGTCGTCCCTGCCGGCCGCTTCACCGGCACGGCAAAGGGCTTCTTCCGCCTTGGCGAGTGCGTCCCGGTGCCTCGCGTTGGTGACGAGCGGCTGGCCGCCCCTTTCCCCGAATGAGGCAGCGGCATGCGCATAGAGTGCCTCTTTCAGCCGGTCGATCCCCAGTCCCGTGAGGGCGCTCACCGCGAGGCTGACCGTTGCCTCGTCGAAAGGGCCGTCGATCGCGGGCGGCAAGTCCGCCTTGTTGAGCACCGCAATCGCATTCTTGCCCTGAACCGCCTTGCGCACTTCTTCATCTTCGGGCGTGTAAGGCTGGGAACCATCGAGCACCCAAAGGATGACGTCGGCCTCCGGTATCCTTTTCCTCACACGTTCGATGCCTTCCCGCTCTATGGGGTCTCCGGGCGGCCTCAGGCCCGCTGTATCGGTCAGAACGAACTTAACGCCCTTGATGTGAATAGTTTCTTCGATGAGGTCGCGGGTGGTGCCCGGAATCTCGGTGACGATGACCCGGTCGCTCTGGGTAAGGGTGTTGAGGAGACTCGACTTGCCGACGTTTGTCTTGCCCACGATCAGCGCCTGCACCCCCTGTCTGATCGCCCTGCCCTCTTCATAGGAAGCGATCAGCGACTCGAGACCCGCCCGGATTGCGTCGATTCGGGCAGGTCTGTCTTCAGCCGGCGGCAAATCGAGGATTTCATCGGGAAAGTCGATCTCCGCCTCCACTTCGGCCAGAAGCGTGAGCACGTCCTGCTTGAGCATGGAAATGCGCGCGGAGAGCAGACCCTGCACATGGGCCAGGGCGCACGCCCGTTCGCGTTCGGTTTCGCTCTGGATGATGTCGAGGACCGATTCTGCCTGGGCAAGGTCTATCCTGCCATTGAGGAAGGCCCTCCTCGTGAATTCTCCCGGTTCGGCCAGGCGCGCCCCCCGCTTCGTCATGAGGGCAAGCAGCGCCTTCATGACCGCCGGGCCGCCATGGGAAAAGACTTCGGCCATGCACTCCCTGGTGTAGGTGCGCGGCGGTCGCATGAAGACAGCGTACGCCTCATCAATATCCGCCTTCGAGCCCGGGTCGAAGACCCAGCCGAGGTAGAGCCGGTGAGAGGCAAAAGATTTGACGCTCTTTCTGGGTCGAAAGATGCCTTTGAGCAGCGAGTGGGCTTCAGGGCCGCTCAGGCGAAGCACGCCTATGCCGCCCGGACCCGTCGCCGAGGATATGGCGCAAATCGTGCCGTCCATAGTCGGGCAGCGCTATTGCTTTCCGCCGTCGTTGTCGTTGCCCGGCGAAGCCGGCGCAATAATCACCTTTTTCAGATGGCCGTCGCCTTCGCTATGGGTCTCGAATCGGCTGTTATTCTTGAAAAATGTGTGGACTATGCGCCGCTCGAAGGGGTTTAACGGTTTTGTCGTCGCCGGCCTCCCCTCGTGCTTTACCTTGTCGGCAAGTTTCCTCGCCATAGCGACGATCATTTTCTTTCTGCGCCCTCTAAACCCGTTTATATCGAGCAACAGTTTGGTGTTCTGTTTGAAGCGCTTGGCAATGGCGAGGTTCACGAGGTGCTGGAGCGCCTCCAGGGCCTCTCCCTCGCGTCCGGTCAGAACTTCTTCATCCGATGAATCGATGGTAAAGACGAGCCTGTCGTCCACCATTTTTGCCTCTACTTGCAGAGAAATGTCGTAGAAGCGCGCAATCTCCGTCAGGAATCTCTTGCCGAATGTTTCCGGCGTCTCCTCTGCTTCGTGCCGTTGCGGCGGGACTTCGACCGGACGCCGCCTCGCGACTATTCGGATCTTCTTGCTGCCGAGGAGCCCGAGGATGCCCTTCGTATCTACTTCGGTCACTTCGATGTCGAGGTCTTTTTCTTCGGCTTCCAGGCCCAATACAGCCTTTCTGACGGCTTCCTCATACGTCTTGGCTTCAACTTCGATGGAGTCCATGGTCAGTCTCCTTTGCAACCAAGGGGGCTAACGTCGCCCGCAATTACTGGGGTTCAGCACCCCTCGACGGGCAAAGCCCGTCGAACCTCCCCGATCATCTCGCTTCGCTCGTCGCGAAAGAGGCATAAGCGGCCATTCGACATTCGTCCCCCGGTTTTTCATATGCTGTCACGCAACCTTCTTGTTGATGTAGTACTGCTGACCGATCGAGACGACGTTGTTCACCAGCCAATAGAGCACGAGCCCGGTAGGGAACCCCCAAAAGAGGAAGGTAAAGAATATCGGCATGAACATCATCATCTTCGCCTGCATCGGATCGCCCCCGGTCGGGGTCATCTTCTGTTGGATTACCATGGTAACGCCCATGATAAGCGGCAACACCCGCAGGGGGAGGGAAAAATCCGCCAGATGCAGGGTGTAAAGGTTCTCGGGAGCGGCCAGATCGTTGATCCACCAGAAAAAGTGAGCGTGGCGGAACTCGATGGCCGACATGAGGACCCGATAAAGGGCAAAAAAGACCGGGATCTGTATCACCATGGGGAGACAGCCGCCCAGGGGGTTGATGCCCTCTTTCTTGTAAATGCCCATCATCTCCTGATTCAGCTTCTCTTTGTCGTTTTTATACTTCTCCCTCAATTGGGCTATCTTCGGCTGCAGCTTCTGCATGTTCTTCATCGACTTATAGCTCTTGACGCTCAAGGGATAGAAGATGAACTTGATCAGCAAGGTCAGGAGTATGATGTCAATGCCGTAGTTGTGGGTGAAGTGGTTCGCCCAGTTCATCCCCCACAGCATCGGTTTCGCGATGACGTCGAACCAGCCGAAGCTGACGATCTTGTCGGCGTCGATGCCCAGTCCTTTCAAGAGAACGATCTTGTTCGGCACAAAATAGAGCGTCGAGTTAAGGCTGTTGTTTTCGAGCAGGACACGATCGATAGGCGTCTTGCCCGCCGCGGTGACGAGGAGGTCGGGAGGATTATTTCCCTGAGGCTTGAAAATAAAGGAAAAATAGCCTTCATCGAAACCGGCGTACTGATATGCATCGCCCGCGTTCCGGCCCTTCTCGGGGGCCTTGATCTGCTCCAGGCTCCTGCCGTTGTAAAGGAAGGGTCCCCTGAAGATATAGGAAGACTTCTCCTTCATGTTCATGACGGCAAAGTCGGCGATCGTCTTTCCTGCCTGCCCGCCCTCCGTATCGAGCTTCAGACCGACGGCATAGGAATCCGGCGAGAAGACGTACGTCTTTTTCACCTTTGTCCCGTCTGCGAGGGCCCCCGTGAGAACGACCGTCTCCGGTTGATCGGCAACGGTTATCACGCCGCTCCTGTCTGCGGTAAAAGGTTGCGCGTCGTCGACCGTCTTTCCTGCTTCGACTTTTGAAACCACGGGGAAATACTGATATGGCGCGATATCCTGAACGAGCTCTTTGTGCTCGCTCCCCCCGACGGTCTCCTTGTAGTCCTTGAGACGGACGCTTAAGATGCCTCCCCCGAGGTTTCCAAGGGTTACTTTCATCTTCGAGGTCTCGACCGTCACCAGGGGTGTGGGCCCTTGCTGTCCTGCCGCCGTTTGCGGCAAACCGGCCGCCGCCTGCTGACCGGCGCCCATGGGCGCTTGGGGCATGGCCGTCGTCCTCGAAGTCTGCTCTTCTTGTTTCTGCGCTTGCCGTTGCGTCTGTGGCGGCTTCGGCATGAAATACTGCCAAACAAACAGAATGGCCACCATTAGCACAACGGCAATAAGCGCTCGCTTTTCCATTATACCTCCGTCAATTATCGGGACTCAGCGCCCCTCTATGGGGCTTTTCGGGCGCTCAAACCCTATTGCCGCGGGGATCAGCAGCCGACAGCAAACCATTTTTCGCCTACTTTACCGGATCGAACCCGCCCGGATGGAACGGGTGGCACTTGAGTATCCGGACGAGACCCAGCGAGAGACCTCTCCAGAACCCCTTTTTCTTGAGCGCCTCCATCATGTAACTGGAACAGGTAGGATAGAACCTGCACGTCGTGGGGATATAAGGAGAGAGACACAGCCGATACAGCCTGAGCAGAAAAACCGCAATTGTCGTCATCCGTGGAAGGCCTTTGAAGCCAGTGCCGCAAGCTCCTCTCTGACAGTGCCCCAGGCGGGACCCGGAGGCATTTTCGTCACCCTCACGGAATAATTTGCAGCACCGGGAAACAGATGTTTGTGCAGCCTCAGGAACTCTCGCACGAGTCTCTTGATCCTGTTCCGTTTCACGGCGCCTTTTATCTTCCGGCTCACAACGACGCCGAACCGCGCAACGGCTTGGTCATTGGTTCTTCTGAACAGGAGGAAATGGGGTGACCTGCCGGACCCGGTCCATCGCGCGAAACGGAAATCGCTCTTATGCAGCCTTTCCGCCCTTCCAAGGGTGCGGCCGTCTATACCGTAAGCCGTTTTCTCCCCTTCGCGCGCCTTCTCCGTATCACGTCCCTTCCGTTTTCCGTCCTCATCCTGACCAGGAATCCGTGGGTCCTCTTTCTGCTCTTGTTGTGCGGCTGGAACGTTCTCTTCATCGGTCATCCTTATGTGCAAATTACTGGGGTTCAGCACCCCCTCTATGAGCAGAGATCATAGAGGCTCCCCGCTCAGCTCGCTTCGCTCGATTGTCGTCTGCGCGTGGGCAAGTGCGTTCTCCCGCCCCCTTTAAAAAGCCCAGTGTAAGTTTAATAGTTAATCATGAAGGGAGGGACATGTCAATAACGCGCTCACGGAGCGGATAGGCTGAGAGCAGCATTGCCTTTGCCTTTTTGAAAAGGTAGTCTATTATTCGAAAGAGTTTTGGCGCCATCAAAATACAAAACAGAAAGGAGTCGCCGCTACGGCGAAAAAGAAAATGTACACGTGCAAATACCCGCATCTTTTCGCTCCTATCCGCCTTGGCAATACCGTTTTCCAAAACCGCTATTTCGCGGCGCCTGTCGGCTACGAATACCTCTCTTCACGAAACTATCCTATCGATGAGACGATCGCCTTCTTTGAGCGAAAGGCCCTCGGAGGCCCGGCCACGGTGAACATCGGCTCCGCCCTGCCGGACAGCAGGAGGGGCGCCATCGGGCTGAGCAATCTCTATCTTGACGATCCCACGGCGCTTCCCCCGATCAGCCGCCTGGCCTATGCAATCAACCGGCACGGAGTGGTCGCGGCCATCGAGCTTCAGCACAGCGGGGCCAATTCGTATTTTTCGGCAAAGAGAGGCAATCAGATATACGGCGCCGTCGACGGGCTCAACGCCCTGGGACAATTTGTGCCGGCAATGCCCGAAGAGATCATCGAAGAGACGATCGAAGCCTTTGGGAACGCAGCGGCTTTTGTCAAGTTCTGTGGATTCGGCATGGTGACCATCCACGCGGGTCATGGCTGGCTCCTCAACCAGTTTATGGACCCCAAGGTAAACAACCGCAAGGATCAATGGGGCGGCAGCCTCGAGAACCGGTGCCGTTTTCCCTTAGCCGTCATTGACCGGATCAAGCAGAAATGCGGCAAGGGATTCCCGGTCGACATCCGCATCAGCGGCTCCGCGTGTTACGAGGGGGGCTACGGCATCGACGAAGGCGTGGCGATTGCCAAGCAGCTTGACGGAAAAGTCGACCTGATTCACGTTTCCGCCGGAAGCCACGAAGTGGCGGAAGTCTTCACGGTGACGCATCCCAGCATGTTTCTGCCGGACGGCGTGAACGTGGTCTATGCGGCAGAGATCAAGAAGCATGTCAAAACGCCCGTGGCGACCGTCGGCGCCCTATCCGATCCCGCGCTGATG
The DNA here is from genome assembly GCA_963816715.1 of uncultured delta proteobacterium. Taxonomy (GTDB): domain Bacteria; phylum Desulfobacterota; class Syntrophorhabdia; order Syntrophorhabdales; family WCHB1-27; genus BOG-1155. The sequence goes on along the minus strand of CAWFMJ010000023.1, from coordinate 961,320 downwards.
GAAGAGATCGTCGCCTCCGGCAAGGCCGACGTGGTGCTTGCAGCCCGGGCCCTCATGGCCGATCCGGACATGCCGAAGAAAGCCCGAGCAGGAAAGACGGACGAAATCAGGCCCTGCATCCGCTGCTTCATCTGCTTTGCGGGCATAACGACGCGGCGCGAATATATGTGCTCGGTGAACCCCGAAATCGGCTTTGAACAGGAAGCCAGGCACGAGCTGCCGCATACCGTCAGGAAAACCGTTCTCATCGCCGGCGGCGGCGTTGCGGGGATGCAAGCGGCCTTGACGGCTTCTCAGCGGGGTCACAAGGTTATCCTCTGCGAAAAAGGGCAGCGCCTCGGCGGCGTGCTCAGATGTGAGGCAAAGGCGCCCTTCAAGAGGCTCCTTTCCAACTACCTCGACTACCAGGCAAGGATGATCTCCCGGCTGCCCATAGAGGTGCGCTTGGGCGCCGAAGTGACGCCCGAGCTGGCCAAGGCAGCCGAGGCCGACGCAATCATCGCCGCTCTCGGCGCGCGAGAGTTCATACCGGCAATTCCGGGCATCCAGGGGAAGAACGTCCTCGGCGCGGAGGAGGCATATTACTATCCGGAAAAGACCGGCAAAACCATCGCCATTCTCGGCGGGGGCCTTGTCGGCATCGAGCTTGCCATCTTTCTGTCGGGACTCGGGCGCAGGGTCACGATCATCGAGATGATGGACGCCCTGAGCGACGGCGGAAATCCCGTGCACGGCCTTGCCCTGGTCAATGAAATAAAGAAGTACGGCATACGGATAACCACCGCCACCAGAGCCGTGGAGATCAACGAAAAGGGCGTCATCGGCCAGTACGTGGGAAGCGCCTTCACCCTGCCGCCGTGCCCGACGGTGCAGGAGGCCGTGCTGCAGTCGAACAGCTTCGGCAGGTCGATCAGGGCCGACACCGAGGAAGGGAGCAAAAGGCTCTTCGAAGCCGATACGGTCATCTACGCCGCGGGCAGACAACCGCTCCAGGAAGAGGCGGAACGCTTGCGTTTCTGCGCGCCCGAGTTCCACCAGATCGGCGATTGCTGGGTTCCCAGGAACATTCAACAGGCGACGAGCATGGCCTATACCGTCGCCAGAGACATATGAGATTTTGAGATCGACGCTGCCGGTCGTGGGCGAGCCGGCAGCGTCGCCGTTCTTACCGCGCCGGCTGTCGCTCCCTTTTGCCGGCCATGATCACTTCTATCATTTCCTCTCCGGTGGTCGGAGGAACGATTTCCCTTTCCTTCTTCCGCAACTCGATCGCCTCAGCCGGGCAGGAGGCCACACAGAGGCCGCACCCCAAGCACCGCGTCAGGTCTACGACGGAGACGTTTTTCTCCATATCCAGCTTCATGGCGTTCGTCTGGCACTTTTCCACACAGGCGCCGCAGGCAACGCACGCGTCCGGGTTCACGGCGGCAAAGAAATTCGTGGCCCAATGGGAGACCGGATCGGGTATGGCTTTATGTATCTTCAACATGCCGCAACAGCAGCCGCAGCAGGAACATATGAAATCCGGGTCCTGGGCGTTCGACGGCTGCAATACGAGACCATCCTCCTCGTTCTGCTTCAGGATTTCGAGGGCTTCTTCTTTGGTTATTTCCCTGCCCATGGTCCCGGCTTCCAGCAGGTTCCGCGCGCCGTCCCGGAGCGCCATGCACGTTTCCTTGCGGGACGTCCGCTTGCAGGGCGACCCGGACCGCTCCGCGCCTTTCCTGCACAGGCATTCGATGATCACAATGGGATCGATCGTTTTTTCGATGATCTCTCTCATCGCGTCGTACGAACCCACGTGGTGCTCTGGAGTTATGCTCTTCCCTATGGGTATGGTGCGCATCTGGGGAACCTTTGTGGCGAGGAAGGCTTTGAAGAATGAGCCGTCCCGAAAATACCTCGTATTGGCCAAGGCAAATTCAGGCGTCGGATTCGTGGAGAATCCACCCTCGACCATGCCAACGAGATAGGGTATGTTCCGATATTCCCGAACGCCGTTTCTCCTCCTGTGGCCGATGATTCCCTTCCTGGCGGTCGCATTCAGCACCCGCTCCAGTTCCCCGGTCGACCTGCCCCACCCCGTTGCGCGCCCGGAAATCTGCTCCAGAGACTCGTACCGGTAAGTAAGCAGCGCCGCCGCTTCGGCCTGCTCGGTCGTGAAGAGCGCCTTCAACACGCGAATGTCGGCGCCCGATTTTGTTGCAGGGAAGCCGAGGGTCTGCTCGTCAAGATGCCGTTGCAGCGCCCGAAACACATCCTCAGTCTCGCTCATGTCAAACCTCCTTTCCGGCTTTTTGTTCTTGATGTTTTTTATCCTGTTTCTGTCAAAGTGTACCAGAAACAGGTCGTTTCAGAAAGAACCGTTCCGGCCGATCCCTTGACAAATATGCATAATATGAGCATACTTATGCATATATCGGGATGAGGCGCCGCCGTGAGAACAACGCTGAATATTGATGACAGTCTGATCGACAAAGCATCCAAGATGACGGGGATCAAAGAAAAGACTGCGTTAGTGCGGCTTGGATTGGAGGCGCTTATAGCAAGAGAGAGCGGGAAGAGACTTGCCAGACTGGGAGGAACGGAGAAGCAGTTAAAGCCGATTCCACGAAGGGGAACCTAGGGAATGGTTCTCGTCGACACTTCCGTCTGGGTCTCTCATCTGCGTGAGACTCATGCCGGTCTCGCAGACCTACTCGATGACGGGAAGGTTGCTTGTCACCCATTTATCGTCGGCGAGCTGGCATGTGGAAACCTCAAGAATAGGAGCATGATACTCACGCTTCTGGAGGCTTTGCCAATGGCCCGTCTCGTGGAGCACGAGGAAGCGCTTGCCTTCATAGACGCTCATGACCTCATGGGGAAGGGACTGGGCTATCTTGACGTTCATCTCCTTGCTTCTGCCGTCTTGACCGGACTTTCCCTTTGGACATTCGACAAGAAACTCGACGGGGTTGCCGATATGCTCCGTTGCAAGCACCGGCAACCCGGCCATAGACGCGAACACTGAGGGACCATTGGGTCATAGACAAGCGAAGGGGAGGTGCTGAAGAAGCTGGGCGTGATGAGAATTAGACCAGCTCGTGAAGATGAGCTCGATCAACTCTATGCGATCGTACGAGCTGCTACGCGACGCATGGATGAGCAAGGCATTCCACAATGGGACGAGATATACCCGAGCAAGAGCGTATTGAAAAACGATCTCGCGCGGCGTCAACTGCATGTCGTGGAGACAAAAGGACGTCTGGCCGCTCTCATCGTGGTCAATGAAGAACAATCGCCAGAGTATGCAGCTATTAGTTGGAGGCATGCCGGCCGAGCGCTTGTAGTTCATCGATTGACCGTACACCCGGCCTGCCAGCGCCGCGGGCTGGCAACTCTCCTTATGGACTTCGCCGAAATGGTCGCCGCTGCCGAAAACTGCGACTGTATCCGGCTCGATGCCTTCACGATAAATCCCGCAGCCGTGGCGCTTTACGAAAACCGCGGATATCACAGGGCAGGCATCGTTCATTTCAGAAAAGGAGACTTCTTCTGTTACGAAAAGCAAGTAACCCGCACTATTTCTCCCGTCAATCAATGAGGTCGATCATGGCTAATCCATTCAATGGCTTGCCACTGCTGATTTTTCATGTAATCATTGGTTAGGGCGGCGACACATACGGGCCTGCCCCAAAAATGGCAGCGAAAGAGGGAGTATCATGGATTATCGGCAAATGACATCGCCATGCGGTTTGGACTGTTTTAATTGTCCCATGTACCTGGCAAACGAGGATATGACTCTCAGGGCAAGCGTTTCCGAAAGACTTCACCTGCCTCTGGAGACGGCAAAATGTGAAGGGTGCAGAAATGCGAGGGGCACGATATCGGTTTTGGGCGACAGCAAGCCATGTGAGGTATTCCGCTGCACGAGCGAGAAAGGCATCGCATACTGCTATGAGTGCGCCGACTTTCCCTGCGACCATCTTCACCCGTACGCGGATCAAGCATCCATCAGGCCGCACAACACCAAGCTTTTCAATCTCTGTTTGATAAAGAAAATGGGCATTGACCAGTGGGCCAAAGACAAAGCGTTGAAGGTCAAGCAAACCTATTTCAACGACAAGCTCAAAGTGCATGTCGCGGACGAGAAGGAATAACAGCGATCGTTTTGCCTGAAGGGACGAAAAAGAGCGATGAGGCGAAGCCGCATGATGCAGCCGACTCGCCACGCCCGCGGCTGACCACCCCGTTGCGCGGGCTTTCAGATGATAACGGTCAGTGCCTAATCATGTGGCTGACGCCTTCGTCGCGGGCGGCTTCGTTATCGATGCCTTCCTGAATTCCAGAAATTGGTTTTGCCTTTTTGCGCATCTGTGATAGAAGTGGCAATTGTGAGGTCCGCAGGCCGGGGGGGACAAGCGCCAATGAATGATTGAAGGATGTCTCCCCATGCGTCCAGCGAGATTGCAGGACCGACACGATATTGAGTTGTTAAAGCGATGATGATTACGGCAACTTCTGAAACAATTCAAGTTCTGATTCGTGAGAAGCAACTTTGTTTTGCCGAGAATCGTCAAATCTTCCATTTGCAGCATCTTATAATCATTTAGAAAAATGAAAGCGTTATCCGTCACAATCCCAAAAAACAGAATTACTTGTCACGAATCAGTTCTTTAGAGCGTCCCCATCGCCTCCCCAGTGAAGGATTTTCCCCCGTTCTGCTCCATCGCACTTGCATAAGGATGGCACAAAAGGGCACAGAATGGCACGGGTTATAGGGGGGGCTCCAGGAAGGCTCATGCACGGATGCCGCCCGCCTTCGGATGCGGCTCGCGGCTCAGTTGTCAAAGAACAGCGCCGGTTAAGAGAAATCCGGCTGAAACGAGGACGGCCCATGCCCGTCCGGTACATTTACTTCAGTTTCCGACTTCCTGTCAAAGCGACAAGGAGGGGTGACAACCAGAAGTGACAAAGAGCACGCAAACCTGTTTTTTTTAAGAATTGAGACGCTTGACTCGTTTCTTCCTGTGAGCGAGCGGCCGAATGTTGTTCTTGCCTACAAATGCAAAATTCTGCTTTTTGTCGCTCCTGGTTGTCGCCCCTCCTTGTCACCTCTGGTTGTCGCTCCTGGTTGTCGCTTTGACAGCCGAAGCTGGACCGTTCATAATCCTCTTTTGGGGGGAAATACGGGATGATGAAGGAGATGCTTCATGGGAGAGGATGCGCGCGGCAGCAAAAATCAAAAGAACAATGTTTCTTCTCTGAGCGAAAAACAGGAGCGGATGATCATGGCCGTTCTCGAAAGCCGCTCGATAGAAGAGGCATGCAAGAAAGCCGGCGTCAGCAGAACTCATTACTACCGGCGGCTCAGGGAGGACGCCGCCTTTGGCGCCGCCCTGAAGGCGCGGCGGGAGGCAGCGAACAACGAAGCCTTGGGCCGCCTCCGTAACGGCGTGGGCTTTGCCGTCGACGTGCTTGTCGGCCTCTTGGCCTCTGAAAACGAGTGGGTCCGGCGGGTTGCCGCGAACGACGTTATCTCCCGCTTCCTCAAAGCCAGGGAGTTGGAAGAATTAGAGGGGAGGGTGCAACGAATTGAGACCTCTCTGCGGAACAAAAGAGATTGATAGATGGGTCTTCAAAGCAGAATAAAGAAACTGGAGGAGCAATGCGGCCTGCGGAAGCGACAACGTATCTTCATCGTAAGGCACTTCTCCGAAGACTTGGAGTTTCCTCCCACGCAGACGCGCCTCGGGAGGATAAGCGAGGTCGAGGCCTTGCGCTGGACGGACGTCCTACGCGGGGAGTGGAAACTTCACGGGGGCCTCGTTGACCTGCTCGCGCCGTTACTCGTGGGATTTCTTAAGAATCATGAAACATCAGAAGTCGACGCTTTCATGCGAAGCCGGCGCCTTTTCCCGCGCTGAAATTGGCGAAAGGCGGCAGAGCAGGATTTCTGCGGGCTCCTTCCTGCACTGGTGTTTTTGGCATTCACTGCAATCGCCGGTTAGGGTTGCTATCGAGGGCAAGCGGTGCGAGCAGTCTCTCTTGAAACGGCGCCTTCTGCAGGTGTGCGTAAGAACGTACCCTGATGTGGCCAGATGGTCTTCACGAAGCGCTCCTCGTCGTGAGATTTGACTGTGACCCCTTTGTGGGGCGTTGAGACCTTTAAAGCTGGCAGGGGGATGCGCCTCGGCATTATGATATTGTGTAGAAAGAATCTCCACTGACGGCGGTCCAAAACTCGACAAACGGTGGTTCGTTTTTAACGATGACGCAAGGAGGTCTACGATGCCCAGTTGTGAACAGATGAAAAAAGGACAGGTTTATGAATGCAAAGATTGTGGGCTTCAATTGCAGGTTCTGCACGAGTGCACAACCTGCAGCGTCTCCTCAACCTGTGGCTGCCCGTGCAAATTTGTCTGTTGCGACAAGGAAATGACCCTGAAAGAGTGACAGTCCGCCCGGCTGTCTTTTTGCCATGGCGGCGCCTTTCAAAAGGCCCATTCCTCCTCTCGCAACACGGGAGCAGGCATCTATCCGAGTTTCGGTGATGCCAGAGTCAGGGAGACGCGAATAGATATGGAACGTTGTGCCCCATCTCAGCATCTCGATCCTGAAGGAGATGCCTCGCATACAATTCAGCCCTTGATCGAGAGAAAACGGGGTGGTCGTCGCAGCACTACACCCCATATTCGTCGTGCCTAAAGCCAAAGACATGCTTTTCACATAAGAAAGCAGACCTCAGCCTGAGCGAGGAAGTGATAGAAAACCGCCGTCTTACAAACTTGACAATTCCCCTCGCGGCCTTTACCCTATTGGCATGCGCAACCGCTTATCGCTCCTGTGCGTATGCCTCGTTGTCTTTTCAATCTTCGCAGTGGCTTTCCATCATCACGATGACGGATGCGAGCATGACGATTGTCCTGTCTGCGTCGCCAGCCTTCACCACTCGCCGGCAGAAGTCGCAACCCCTGCCCCTGTCGTTCAGCCGTTTTTTGACAGAACTGTTTTCGTCATTCCCACCACAATCGGCGTCATTGCCGAAACCTTTTTCTTCACCGTCGGTAGTCGGGCTCCTCCCACCTAAGACCTGTCTTACCATTTCTTATCAGTGAAAAGATGGGCTGGAATGATGCGACGCCCCAGAAGAACACGTCGCATCTCGTCGCCGCGTGATTGCCGGGGCCAAGAGTCGATCCAGGCGTAATCCGTCCTATCTTTATGCTGCAACCTTCAGGAACGGCCTCGCTTTTTATGAATCAGGCCGTGAGGCGGGTTGGTAATAAAGACTCAAGGATATGGCTGCCGATCGTTCGGCATGGCATCCGACCGCACATGCGCGGGATGCATCTCACCGGGTGAGATTCAGCATTCCCGGGGTGTCCGGCTTGGCTTTCGATGCCCTTCCGCTGCCTTCGGTCATGCGAGAGGAGAATAGGATGCAATCGATAGGAGGATTCATAAGGGTAGCAGCGGTCATTGCCTTCGCTTTTTTGATGATGGCGGCCTCTCTTCAGGCCGCGCCTGCAGCAACTGACGAAATCCAGGGGACCGTCAAAGACGCCCTGGGAAGGCCCCTCTCCGGGGTAAACTTAACAATCAAGACGCCCGACGAAAAAGTGGCGGGAAAGGCGCAAAGCGACGTGGACGGCCATTTCGTGTTCTCGGGTGTGGAGCCGGGCGTCTATGCGGTCTTCGGGGAAAAGACCGGCTTTCAGGAGAGTACCGCTATCGTGACGAAGGAGGCGGGATCGGCCGCGAGCGCAGCGCTGACCCTGACCTCCAAGGAGGCCCTGGAGGTATCCGTCACGGCACAGCGCCTGAGCCAGGCGAGAAACAGCCTATCGCCGAAAACGGGAGGGAGCGAATATGCGATAACCGAGAATGAGATCAACTCGCTTCCCCAGGGGCAGGAGACCCCCCTCAACCAGGTGTTGCTCCAGGCGCCGGGCGTGGCCAACGATTCCTACGGCCAACTCCATGTTCGGGGAGATCACGCCAACATTCAGTACCGCATCGACGGCGTGACCCTCCCCGAGGGGATTACCGGTTTCGGCCAAACCCTCGACACCCGGTTCGCCAAAAGCGTCGACCTTCTGACCGGGGCGATGCCGGCCCAGTACGGCTATCGCGAGGCGGGGGTGGTCGAGATCGAAACCAAGAGCGTTTTTGAGAACGGAGGGCGCATCGACATGTACGGCGGAAGCCACGACACGGTGGAGCCGAGTTTCCAGATAGGCGGCTCTGAGGGGAAGTTGAATTACTACCTTACCGGCTCCTACCTGCATGACAACCTGGGGATCGAAAACCCGACTCCCGGCGCGAACGCGATCCACGACCTGACGGACCAATTCAAGGGCTTCGGGTATGCATCGTACCTCATCAATCCCACGACAAAGTTAAGCGTGATGGGCGGCAGCTACGACGGTTTTTTTCAAGTTCCCAATAATCCCAGGCAGAATCCCGCGGCCGCTCCCTTCGGCATCGGAGTTTGTCAATTTTTAGTTGAAGCCCCTGTGGCTCCCATTCATCTTTCGTCCCTTTACGCGGCGACCGACACCGCGTCTCCCAGTACCCGTTCTATGGTCTCGACCACGCCGGCGATCTGATCGTAGCCCTTGATCCTTCGAAAGCCTTTTTCACAGTAGAGGATGACCGACGCAAGCCATCTCTGGGACATGGCGCTCCCCCGATACCTTTTGATATTCACCTCGCAGTCGCGGACCGTCGAGAACATGCTCTCTATTGGATTGGTTGAACTGAGCGTCTTTCTGAGTAAGAGGGGAACGTTCAGCCGGTGGACCGTGAGGATCTCATCCAGGGCTTCTTTCAGTGAGTCGGCCGCGGACTCGTTGATGGCTCGCAGCCATTTTTCGAAATCGAGGAGCATCTTCTTGGCGTCCTCGTAGAGGTTCTGCTCGAGGGCTCTCATAAACCGGCGGTGCGCCTCTTTCCGGTATTTTTTGGCGAGATGTTTCTGGATATTGCGGTCCTTGTGGATGATACGGCGCTGGTGGAGAAGTTTCGGGCCGAACTTTCCCTTCAAGGCCTTGATGACGCCCTTGCCGCCGTCGGTGACGAAAAGCGTCTTCTTCGAGAGAACAAGGCCTCGTTCCTCCATGTCGGCAAGGAGCTCTTCGCAGATCTCGTGATTCTCCGTCGCCCCCTGCCAGAACCCGAGGGCGTGCTTATGGCCCTGGCCGTCTATTCCCAGGGCAACCATGAAGGCGTCCTTGCCCCGGTGGACCGTGTCGATGAAGACGGCGAAGGCGGAGATGCCGGAAAGGTCCCGCTCTCTGAACTCCTTGAGCTTCTGTGCGGTGGCCTCGATGAAGCGCCGGGAGACGGAAGAGGCAGAGACGCCGAAGGCGGATGCGGTATCGATGACGGTCTCGTTGTATCGTCTGCCCGATATGCCGCGAAGGGCTCTCGCGAGGAGTTCCTCCGAGAAGGCGCCCGGCTGTTTCAGGGTTTCATAGAGGGAGAGGGCGATCTCTCCTTCGGGACCCCGCAGACGGGGATGATTCACTCTGACCTTCTGGTCGCCGCAATAGATCGAGCCTTTCTGATAGGCCCACTTGTAGACTCCTTTGTGAAGAGGTTTTCCTTCGGGGCCCGAGCGCTCCTCCCGTTCCATGTCCATGATCGTTTCCGCGAGCATGCGTCCGAGCTCCATGACGAGTGAATCCAATCCTTTCTTGCCTACCTGGAGGACATGAACCATCCGTGCCCCGAGCTCCTCGTTGCCGTACATTTGGGCAAATCCCTTCCTTGCCTTTTTCCTTTGTTTCGTGTCTACTTTCATCGTGGCTCCCTTTCTCTTTTGAGATATTGGCCCGTGGATTATCCCACGGTGGGAGCCACCTTTCAATCTTTCAAGCCTTCAACTAAGAACAGCATAACTCCTCGGCATCGAAGCCCTGCAAGAGCTCGGCATTCCCGGCGTCGACTCAAGTAAATTGAACGAGACACAGACTGAGACCAACCGCTATGGGATCGTTGCACTGCAAAGCTCTATCGGGTCCGACATCAATTACCAGATCGCCTATTTCATCCGCGACACCACCATCGATTTCACGCCCGACAACACGGGCGACCTCGTTTTCGACGGGGTCGCGTCGAAACTGCACCTCGGCGCCTTAAGCAACGGGGCGCAGACCGACGTCAGCTATCATCTGAGCGACTCCCATACGCTCCGCGGGGGCTTTTTCGGATTCACGGAAAACGTCGAGAGCGACAACACCTCCTTGGTTTTCCCGGTCAACGCGAGCGGAAACATTTCCGGCGGTCCCTTCGATATCGTTGACGACAATTCGAAGAACGGCAACACCTACGGGGCGCTCTATCTCCAGGACGAGTGGAAGGCCCTCGACAAGCTGACGGTCAACTACGGTCTGCGGGCGGACGAGATGGACGCCTTCGTGAAGGCGGGGCAGTTGAGTCCCCGCGTGGGCCTCGTGTATAAGGCCACTGACGACACGACGCTGCACGCCGCCTATGCAAGGTATTTTACGCCGCCGCCGACGGAGCTCGTCTCGCCCAAGGACATAGCCCTCTTCAAAAACACCACTAATGCACCCTCGGTCACGGAGAATTCGCCGGTCCTGCCGGAAAGGTCGCATTACTTCGATGCCGGCGTCACCCAGAAGGTAAACCCCGAACTGACCGTCGGCCTCGACGGCTTCTACAAGATAATCAGGGACCTGATCGACGAGGGCCAGTTCAGCGAGGCGCCGATCTATTTCCCCTTCAATTACTCGCAGGGGAAGATCTACGGGGTGGAGCTGACCGCCAATTACAAGTCCAGCAACTTCGCCGCTTACGGCAACCTTGCGTGCACGGAGAGTCTGGCCAAGGACGTCGTCTCCGGCCAGTTCAACTTCAGCCAGGATGAATTGGATTACATCGCCCATAACTGGGTCCATACGGACCACGATCAGCTCTATACGGCTTCCGGCGGCGTCTCATACATGTGGCGGGAAACGAAATATACCATCGATGGAACTTTCGGAAGCGGATTGCGCTCCGGATTTGCCAATACGGATCATGTGGCGAGCAACACCTCGGTCAATCTGGGGGCGGTACGAAAGTTTGTGCTGGGGAGCCTCGGCCCCTTCGAAGGGCGCCTCGCTATCGTCAACGCCCTCGACAAGATCAACCCTATCAGGAGCGGGACCGGGATCGGCATTTTCGCGCCCCAATACGGACCACGGATAGGGTTTTTTGGAGGCATCAGCAAGCTATTCTAGCGGGGGAGTCGTTCCCCCGCAATCATTCGATAAAAGGGAGCACAATGAAAGAAATACAGATTGCCCTGCAAGCCTTGAAATTCGGCGGCATAATGGTCTACCCCCTCGTGCTGCTCGCGATCCTCGCCGTCGTGATCGTGCTCGACAAGGCCTTCGTCTACTGGCGTTTCATGCACCTTCCGCGGCCTTTGCTCGAACGTGTCGAGACCCACGATTTTTCCTGGTCCGACTTGGAGCGGCAGTTGGCGGGCCTCGACAGGCGGAACTATTTCATGCAGTTCATCCGGATAGTCATGGAGAACCGCGGAAAGCCTGTCTGGTGGATAGAGCTGCTCGCGGGCAATGAAGCCCAGTTGATAGAAAAGGCATTGAGCCGCGGCTTGTGGGTGCTCGAGACGATCGTCACGGCCGCTCCGCTTTTGGGCCTCCTCGGCACGATCACCGGGATGATGCATTCCTTCAATCTGATCGGCACCAACGGCCTCGTAGATCCCACCGGCGTGACAGGCGGCGTAGCACAGGCGCTGATCGCCACGGCCCTCGGTCTCTTCATTGCGGTCATCGCCCTGTTCGCTCACAATTTCTTTTCGCGCAGACAGGCTCAACTGCTTGACGAAATGGAGCGGCTGGGTACGCGTCTCGTAGGTAATATCCGTATGGCCGGCATCGAGGAGAACAATCATGAAATTTCGTAAAGCCCGCCAGCATAAGCGCGGCCGTATCGAGATCATCCCCATGATCGACGTGATGTTTTTTCTCCTCGTCACGTTCATGCTCGCGTCGCTGGCCATGCAGAATCTGCACTCCCTCAAGGTGGACCTGCCCCAGGGAAGGGCCTCGGAGATGCGGCCCAAAACCCCTGTGACGCTGACCGTCACGAGGGATAACCATATTTTTTTGGATCAGACGCCGGTCACCCTCGAAAACCTTGCCTTGACCCTGAAGCCGATGCTCAGGCGGGAGGACTCCAGCGTTATTGTCGCTGCAGACTCATCGGCGCTTAACGGCATCACCGTCCAGGCGATGCTGCAGGCCCGCGCGGCGGGGGCGCAGCATTTCCTTATAGCAGTGAAACATGTTAACTGAACCCGTTCGAGAGAGCCGTTGGAGCACCGACAGCCCCTGGAGCCGCCTTCCCTGGACAGTGCCGACTGCCCTGCTCATTTCGGCAACGGTCCTGTGGGCTCTCGCATATTTTATGGAGAGGCCTGCCCCGGAACAGATGGCGCCGGCCCCGATCGATGCCCGTTTTATCGAACAGCCGGCGCCTGAGCCGCCGCAGGTCATCCGGCCCCCGGCAGCCCAACCGAGACCGCTGCCCGCGAGGCCGCTACCGAAGAAAGAGCGCGTCGAACGCGCGCAGCCCGTCCAAAAGGCGGAAGCGCCACCGAGCGCTCCCGTCGCGCTGCCCGCCGCGCCGAGCGAAGAGAGGACCGATGCCGGGATAGATCAGGCCGGGACTATCAGCGGTCCGGCATCGTCAGGAAGCGCAAGGGGGACGCCAGGGCCCGCATTCGCGGGAAATGGCAACCAGGGAGGATCGGGCGGCGGAAAGGGCGCGCCGGGGGGCTCTATGTACGCAAGCATCGGCGCCCGGGCGATCGTGCGGCCCATGCCGCAAATCCCGGACGACCTGAGGGAGCAGGCGTTCAATTTTGCCGCTCTGGCACGTTTCCATGTTGCCGCCGATGGGAGCGCCGAGGTTGAGCTCGCCCGGCCGACGCCCAATCCGCGTCTTAATCGCATTCTCCTCGACAGTCTCAAGAAGTGGCGATTTATGCCGGCGATAAGGGACGGTAAGCCCGTGGCCACGACAGAAGAGATCGTTGTGAAGATAGAGGTCAAGTGATCCCTCTATCTTGAGGCACACACGGATCGCTTGATCTTTTGGAATCCTTCATGAGAACGAAAAAGCCAACGTATGTCGCCTCTATACCACGTGGTCGGAACTCACTTTTTATGGCAGAGTGATGCAAAGAATAAGTGAACGGGGAATCATCACGAATTCCACCACGACCACAAACCCCTGCCTTCTCGGCGACGAAGGCAATCACCACGACGCTGCCGACGGGCCACGAAAGGGGCCTGCGTCGGGCGGCCTGATCGACGGTATTTTCTTGGCCGCCGCCCTAGCCGCGCTCCTTCTGTGGGCGGGTACACCGGTTTTCAGGACAATGGCGGTCACCTTCGTCGCCATCGTCCTCGAGGCTCTTCCCTTCATGATGGTGGGCAGCATCGCGGGTGGGTTGATCGAAGTCTTCATCTCGAATGAGCGCCTGTCAAGGATCTTTCCGAAGGGAGGCAGAGGGGTCAGCCCTTGACAGCGGACAATTTGAATTGAATTGCTAATGGTAAGTTGTTAGTATTTAATGATGTTCCTATTTGTGTCGGCTGTCAAGGGCTGACCCCTCGTCTTTTACCCTGACCCCTCGTCTTTTAGATGTCCGCTGTCAAGGGCTGACCCCTCGTCTTTTACCCTAATGGTAAGTTGTTAGTATTTAATGATGTTCCTATTTGTGTCGGCTGTCAAGGGCTGGCCCCTCGTCTTTTAGATGTCCGCTGTCAAGGGCTGACCCCTCGTCTTTTACCCAGGTCGCAAGACGTGAGGAGCTTGGCAGACCGCAGGAATGGTGCGGGTCGCCCCTTGGCTGTGCGCACCTTCCCGGGAGAGCGGTCCGGAGATTGCGGATTCCATTGGAGGTCATATCAAACGCGATCTCCCGGCATCAGGGCCACGCAGACGCGCCTCGGGAGGATAAGCGAGGTCGAGGCCTTGCGCTGGACGGACGTCCTACGCGGGGAGTGGAAACTTCACGGGGGCCCCGTTGACCTGCTCGCGCCGTTACTCGTGAGATTTCTTAAGAATCATGAAACATCAGAAGTCGACGCTTTCATGTGAAGCCGGCGCCTTTTCCCGCGCTGAAATTGGCGAAAGGCAGGCAGAGCAGGATTTCTGCGGGCTCCTTCCTTATTTCATTTTTCTATGTCCCTTCGCCTTGAAGAGTTCAAGCGGCAACCATGAATGGCTGTTCCTCGCACCTTGGGCAGATGATCGCGTGCTTAGGACGGCGAATCGGGACCAGGCGTCGTGCCGGGACGGGCACTTTACAACGACAGGCGATTCAGCTAAAATACCCTATCTAAACGCCAAAATAAGGGCAGGATATACTTTCAACGTCTCCTATGGAATGAATGTAACCCAAGAGGAGAGCGAGTCAATGGCCCCTCGGTTTCTCGGTAACACGGAGAATGATACACAAGAAAAGGGCCGCGACCTCTATTTAGGCCTCCTCCCCGTTCTTGTACTATTTGTCCTCCTGGTCTGCTTCCGGATGCTTCTGCGATCATCTGTAATCTACGAACCTATCCTGCTCCTCCCCGTTCTCAACACGATCTTTCTTTTCCTCGTCTCGTGCGTAGTCTCTTACGTTGCCATGAGAAGCTACCTCCTCAGCGGTTCGCCTAGCATTCTTCTGCTCGGATGCGGCGTGCTTACGTTAGGCGCCGGCGCCCTGGCGGCGGGGTGGTTGATCGGTCCGGAAGGACCCAATGTAAACGTTACCATCTTCAACGTATCGGCCCTTCTCTCGTCGGCGTTCCATTCGTTGGGCGCAGTAGTCGACTATCGGCAACGATCGCCCGAAGCCGATCCTGAACGCCGGAGGCTTAAGGTGCTAGCAGGCTATCTCGGCGTCTCCGTCTTCGTTGCACTCCTTGCCCTGGCTGCGTCCGAAGGCATTATGCCGGCCTTCTTCGTTCAGGGGGTGCGTCCGACCGCGCTAAGACAGGCGGTTCTGGCAATTGCCCTTGTCCTGTTCGCCTGTGCGGCTTCATACAAGATGAGCCGCTTTATTACCGAAAAGAGGGAATTCTTCTACTGGTACTCCCTGGCCCTCATCTTGCTGGCCATGACTCTCATCGGCGCGCTGCTCCAGCCCGCTGTGGGGAGCCTTCTCGGGTGGGTAGCCAGGTGCTGCCAGTACCTGGCCGGCGTCTATTTTCTTCTCTCGGTGCGGTCAGCCTTGCATGGCGCCAGGGCACTGGGACTCTCCGTGGACGGGGCAATTGCAGAGGCATTCCGCCAATCGGAACGGAAAATTTCTTCCATCCTCGCCAGCATTCCCGATGGCCACTATGAACTTGACAGAGAATGGCGCTTCATCCGCATGAACGACCGCGCTCTTGCCTACTTTGGGAGAGACAGGGAACTTATCGGTCAATCGTTCTGGGACGTTTTTCCGGCCACGCGAGGTTCTGTCTTCGAGAAGCAGTACAGAAAAGCCGTCTCGGAAAGCACCTCAACCCACTTTGAGGAGAGGTCGGTCGTTTTCCCTGATACATGGGTGGAGTTTCATGCATATCCAACAGAAGAGAGAGGTCTGTCGGTCTTTTTTCGTGATATCACCGAGGAGAAGAGAGCAAAGATTGCCCTCCAGGAAAGCGAACAGCGCTGGGCTACGACATTGGCGAGCATAGGCGATGCTGTCATTGCCACTGATATGGACGGCAAGATCACGTTCATGAACACGGTAGCGGAAAAAGTGACGGGCTGGACCCTCGCCGAGGCTGCTATGAGGCCCGTCTCAGGGGTGTTTAAGATCGTTAACGAGCAGACCCGGAAGGAAGTCGAAGACCCTGTAGCCAAGGTGCTCCGGGAAGGGATGGTTGTCGGTCTTGCCAACCATACCCTATTGGTAAGAAAGGATGGGACAGAAGTCCCTATAGACGACAGCGGCGCTCCCATACGGGACAAGGACGGCAACACCACGGGCGTGGTTCTCATTTTCCGCGATATTACCGAGCGCAAGCGGGTAGAAGAGGAGCGCTCACTCCTGCTGGCTGAGGTCGAGAACCGAGCCGCCGAGATGGATGCCACTATCTCTTCGATGGCCACCGGACTGATCGTCTATGACCCGGCGGGTAAGGCCGTTCGTATGAACGACACTGCGAAGAGACTCTTGCCGTCTGAAGTCTTTTTGAATACGGCGATAGAAGAGAGAGGACGGGTGATACCATGGGAGACAGAGGACGGACAGCCCTGCCCGCCGGAAAGAATACCGGTAGCACGCGCCGTCCGTGGCGAGACGGTGCGCAATGTGGTGCTATCCACGTCCTTTCCTAACGGTAAGCTGTGGATTTCGGCCAGCGCCGCGCCAATCCGCGCCTCGGACGGCCGGATGCTGGGCGTCGTGGCGTCATTCGTGGACATCACCGAGCGCAAGCGGGCGGAGGAAGAAATCAGCAAATCCCTTGACGTCGTTCGCCGGGACGAAGAACGGCTTCGGGTGCTCATACAAAATCTAAGATCGGGAGTCGCCCTGATCGATGAGGCAGGCAAATTTTCGGTCGTCAATGGTGCATTCCTGCGCATGTTCGGCCTCGATGGCGAATCCGATATTCTGAACGTTAACAGCCAGGACTGGAGTCGATGGGAAGTATGCGGAGAAGACGGAAAGCTACTGCACGTCGATGATCACCCGGTGCGAAAAGCAGCAATGACCGGTGAGCCCGTAATAAACCAGTTGGTTGCCGTGCGGAGCCCAGGTGCGAACGAGCCGACATGGATGCTGATAAACGCGGAACCTTTGTTGAGAGAAGACGGCACTGTTTACACCGTAATATCAACCTACTATGACATCACCGAGCGCAAGTCGATGGAGGAGGAGCTTCGCCGATCCCGTGATGAATTGGAGCTGCGGGTCCAGGAGAGAACGGAGAGCCTCCGGCGTCAGGCGGAGGCGCTTTCTACGAGCGAAAAAGAGTTTCGCTCACTCGCTGAGGCCATGCCCCAGATTGTCTGGATTACGAGAGCGGATGGCTGGAACATCTATTTCAACCAGCAGTGGGTGGACTATACAGGGCTCACGCTTGAAGAAAGCTATGGCCATGGCTGGAACAAACCGTTTCACCCCGACGACCGGCAACGCGCCTGGGACGCCTGGCAGAACGCGGTAGCAACCAATGGCACTTATTCGCTTGAATGCCGGTTGCGGGCGGCGGATGGGACATATCGCTGGTGGTTGGTCCGCGGTGTGCCTGTGGTGAACGAGAAAGGAGAGACTACAAAGTGGTTTGGTACCTGCACCGATATCGAGGAGTTTAAGAGGGTTGAAGCCCAGCTCCGCCAGGCCCAGAAGATGGAAGCCCTCGGCACGCTCACGGGAGGCGTCGCTCACGATTTCAACAATATCCTGGCCGCTATCATCGGATTCACGGAACTTGTTGCGGACCATGTCCCTAAGGAAAGCCGGGAGGCGCATCACCTGAAGAGGGTCATGGAATCTTCCTTGCGGGGCCGGGACCTGGTGCGGCAGATGCTCACCTTCAGCAGAAAGGCCGAGCAGGACAAGAAGCCCTTGAGCTTGAGCACTATCGTCAAGGAGACCGTGAAGCTTATTCGGGCGACCACGCCGACGACGATCAATATCAAGGTCAACACCTTAAGTGAATCGGGGCTCATCCTCGTAGACCCTATACAGATACAGCAGGTCATCATGAACCTCTGCACAAACGCCGCCCACGCCATGCAGGAAAAGGGTGGAACTCTCGACATCCACGTGGACGACCACGCCGTTTCCTCATCGGATGGAAACCCCGACGGGATTAAGCCCGGCCTTTATACAAGGTTGACCGTCCGCGATACCGGCGCCGGCATGTCTCCCGACATCGTGGATAAGATATTCGACCCCTTCTTCACGACCAAAAAACTGGGAGAGGGAACCGGACTGGGCCTCTCGGTCGTCCACGGCATTGTGAAACAATCCAGCGGGCATATTACCGTCGAGAGTGAACCCGGCAAAGGGTCCGTCTTCACGGTATATTTCCCTCAGATTACAGGAGATCTGGAAGCCGATGCGACCACTGACGACATGCTCCCCACAGGCTCCGAGCGAATCCTCTTCATCGACGATGAAGAAGCCCTGGTGGAGATGGGTGAGGACATCCTGGCGGAGCTTGGTTACGAAATGACATCCCGGACGAGCAGCACAGAGGCCCTTGCGCTCTTCATGGCGGACCCATCAAGTTTCGATCTTGTCATTACTGACCAGACCATGCCGGAAATGACAGGTGTCGAGCTTGCGAAAGAGGTCCTCGCTATCAAGGCGGACATGCCCATTATCATGTGCACCGGTTTCAGCTATGTGGTCGATGAGGACAAAGCCGAGGCAGCAGGCATCAGGGCCTTTGCAATGAAGCCCCTGACGAAGCGGGAGATTGCCAGGACGATCAGAAAAGTGCTCGACGAGTAACTCAGGTTGCTGTTTTCTTCTGGCAATCGATAGAATTCCTAGGATCTCTTCATTCAAGCTTCGTAGGTGGGGCTTGAGTCCGCGGCAAAGGTGATTTTTCGAAGATTACCCAGACAAGTGTTTGCGAGGAAGAGGCCGGCGACTGACGAGGGTATTTCGTGGCTGCTAACAGGGAGCACTCCCTGGTCAGACGGTTATGCGACAATCAGCCGTTCATGAGACGGATTAGTCAGAATAGTGTGCGACGTTACACCTTTCAGCTTCTAGAACAACACAGCAATTGGCCGTCACTAAAAAAGAAACCCTTTTTCGTGTTATGCGTTATTCTTGGTGATCGGCCCATTTGGCGAGTAGCAGATGGAGCCGCTGAGGACGTATCCTTCACCCGCTATCAACATTTCGCACCCGTGGTCTCTTTCCTGTTATCGATGATTTTGTTCCTTTTTTTGAGTAGATGTGATAGAAGTGGTTGAGGAAGGCGGGTTGGGTAAAGCAGGCAGATGCTGGGCGCGGGCAAAAGTTATAGATCAATTGAAGGACGTCCCCCTCTCCCACCAATTGAGGAACGTCCCCAATATCCCCCTTTGTCGGGAAACTCGTTGTGGGGTCTATGGTTGCGAAGACTTACGATATTATCTATAATATGACAGAAACAGCATCGATGGAGGACTAGTATGGAGACAGCAAAAATATCGCCTAAATTCCAGGTAGTTATTCCAAAGAAGATTCGGGATACCCTTAATCTGTCGCCCGGGCAGAAGGTCCAGATGATCTCTTGCGGCAACAGGATCGAGATGATACCCCTCAAAGACATATCCGAAATGAGGGGATTTCTTAAGGGGATCGATACTACGGTAGAGAGGGAGCCCGACCGGACATGAACGTCGTCGACTCGTCGGGCTGGCTCGAGTATTTTGCCGACGGCCCGAATGCCTCATTCTTTGCCGAACCGCTACGAGAAACCTCGACCCTTGTAGTTCCTACAGTGTCGATCTACGAGGTCTTTAAGGCTGTTTTCAGGCAAAAAGGAGAATCGGATGCGCTCCAAGCGGCAGCGCTTATGGAGCAGGCGTTCGTGGCAGACCTCACTCCGGGCATCTCGGTACTCGCGGCACACATAAGCGTCGAACAACGCTTACCCATGGCGGACAGCATCATCCTCGCCACCGCGCGGACACACAAGGCGGTCCTGTGGACTCAGGATTCCGACTTCGAGAAGATCGACGGAGCCCGCTATATGGCAAAGAAGACAGGGTGATGTTCCGCGCACCAAGGGCCTGCATTTGGGGCCAACATCGTAAGGCATCCTCTATTATCCAGATGCACAGGGAGACAGCACTCTTCGCCTCGCCGCTCGTTCGGCGCCCGCGGGTCCGCTTCCTGAAAGGGAGTGAGTGAATGTTTTTCTTGCAATACAACATTAGTGGTGGCTATGATTAACGTATGTGGTGGGAACGAAGCTGGTGAAGGAAGCATAAAAGGCAATACATGAATATTTCCTCAAAAGCAATGGAATGTGAAAATCGAAAGGGCGTCCCCAAAGTCCTCCTTGACCCGAAGTGGGTCAATGATCCTGAAAAAGGGGTGGGTCCGAGATCTTGAAAAACCAGGCCCTTAGTGGGTCACGTATCTTGAAAAATCACATGGGAAGAACTTCCAATCGGAACAGATACGCCCATGAGGACTCGAGACGGCTGCGCAAAGAGGACGACAACTGAGTCTCTACGCCGAAGAGCTTTCCCTGGGGAGATGTTTTCTTATACATGCAAGAGTATAGCATTGTATGCAATTACATACAATAATTATTTGAGAAACGAGACGACAATTTGGAGTTGCTTCTCAGGGATCACAATTGAGGAACGTCCCCAATATCCCCTGTAGCTGATCCTCGTTTACTCCTATCTGTCAAACGAGAGGCACAGCACTCGGACTCCTCTTCCCCTAAATATCCTCTACTCCAACCAGCCTGCCGAACCGCTTAAAGGTGAGTTCAGAACCAGGTGTGATCCAACTACCTAATTCTACCTCTTTTTGTTCCCAGGCCTTAATGATGCCGAGACTCATTTTCTGGACTGCCGTTTTTGAATCAACATCCGGGACTTTTCTTTCCTTGCATTTCTTGTGATACGTATCCAGTATGTCCCTATCCGTAGCAGTCATTCGAAACTTTTCGCCAATTTGAGTTGCAGCCCCGCAACCCTCAAGAAAAATATGGCTGTTATAAGATTCAAATAACGAGTAGAAATTGACAATGAGCTTGAACATACACATGCTCGCTTGTCTGTTGTCTATTGGTTTCGTTTCGACTTTATCTGATAAAGCTATGCCGTTAAGCCAAATCGCCAACGCATAATTGCCAAGAAGTTCTTCCGTCACACTCCACTCAAAAAAGGATGCCCTGTCCCCTTGAACATGCGACTCTCTATACAGTTTTGCACTCAGTTCTGGTTGCCCCGCCTCACGTAGGAGGCTCGAAAGATGGCTGATTGAATAGGCAAGATTTCCGGTATCGATCTTTAATAGGCTTTGGGCAAGCCTTATTGCGAACGATTTGAGCCCTTTCTTCATAAAATGATCTGATAAATGTCGCCACTGGCCCAGGTATGGCACATAAAGCCCTTGATTGTACAATCTTATTGCAGCTTCTGCCAAATCAAGGATTATCTCTTCAAAATCAACATGAAACGTCCCGGAAAGTACCTCCACCGCCGTCTCTGCTATCGCCCGATGACGTGTATAAATACGATCTCCCCCAGTCGAAACGGCTGCCTCGTCGCCCAATGGTCCGGTAACCTTCTTCTTGATATCGCTGAGCTTGCAGTTTAATGCCTCCGCCAAGACTTCTTTTGTAAGAATAAAGATATGTTCGGCGTGCATGGCAGTGATATAGGCAAAAGCATCCATAAGCGTTCCATTTTTCAGGTGTCTTTCTCTTAACCGGAGCAAAAGCGCTTTTACGTGTGTTTTTAACTCGTCTCCGATACGGACGCGAAGCATTGCTCCCAGAAATGCGCCTTCGTCCTGATATTTCTCTTCTTCCGATTTTGCCGCAAGACATAAACGCCCAACGGCGTCGCTGAAGGTGATAACCTATTCTTAGTTGAAAGCCCGAGAGTCTGAAAAGCTTGAAGGGGCGGCTCCCACCGTGGGATAATCCACGGGCCAATATCTCATACGAGAAAGGGAGCCGCGAATGAAAGTAGACACGAAACAGAGGAAAAAGGCAAGGAAGGGTTTCGCCCAGGCGTACGGCGACGAGGAGCTCAAGAACAGAATGGTTCGCATCCTCCAGATAGGGAAGAAGGGATTGGATTCGCTCGTTATGGAGCTCGGGCGCATGCTGGCGGAGACGATCATGGACGTGGAGAGGGAGGAGCGCTCCGGCCCCGAAGGCAAGCCGGCCGAGCCCGGCCTCTACAAGTGGGCCTATCAGAAGGGCTCTATTTACTTGGGGGATCAGAAGATTCGTGTCAATCATCCTCGCCTGAGAGGCCCGGAGGGAGAGGTCGCCCTGTCCGCTTACAAAACCTTGAAGCAGCGGGGCGCATTCTCGGAGGAGCTTCTCGGCAAGGCGCTCCGGGGCATATCAGGCAGAAGATACGGCGAGACCGTCGTCGAAGCCGCATCCGCCTTCGGCGTCTCTTCTTCCTCCGTCTCCCGGCATTTCATCGAGGCGACAGCCGAAAAGCTCAAAGAGTTCAAGGAAAGGGACCTCTCCGATATTTCAGCCTTCGCGGTCTTCATCGATACTGTTCATAGGGGCAAGGACGCCTTCATGGTCGCCCTCGGCATAGACGGGAAGGGCCATAAGCACGCCCTCGGCTTCTGGCAGGGGGCGACGGAGAACCATGAGATCTGCGAGGAACTCCTCGCCGACATGGAGAGAAGAGGTCTTGTTCTATCGAAAAAGATCCTTTTCATTACGGACGGCGGCAAGGGCGTCATAAAGGCCCTAAAGGAACGGTTCGGCCCTAAGCTCCTTCACCAGCGCTGCGTTGTCCACAAGGACCGCAACATCCAGCGTCATCTCCTCAAGAAATACAGGAAAGAGGCGCACCGGCGCTTCGCGGCCGCCCTGGAGCAGAACCTCTACGAGGACGCCAAAGAGATGCTCCTCGATTTCGAGAAATGGCTGAGGGCGATCAACGAGTCCGCAGCGGACTCTCTGAAGGAGGCTCTGGAGGAGATCCTCACGGTCCACCGGCTGCATGTTCGCCTGGAGCTTAGAAAGACGCTCCGTTCGACGAACCCCATTGAGAACATGTTCTCCACGGTCCGGGACTGCGAGATCAACATCAAACGCTACCGGAAAGGCGCCATGTCGCAGAGATGGCTCGCATCGGTCATTTACTACTGTGAGAAAGGCTTCAGGAGGATCAAGGGCTATGAGCAGATCGCCGGTTTAATCGAGACCATTGAACGTGAGCAGGGAGAAGCAGCCTCGGCTGCTGCATGACTGAAAGAAAAATGCAGGGGAGTCGAAAAAGTTTCAACTAAGAATTGACAAACACCTCGCTGAAACTTAAACCACTTAGGTTGCCTAAGCCCTTGCTGCCAAATTGGGACCATGCCTTAATTATCAACTCCGCGTCTTTCTGAGTAATGCCTCTCAGCCTCTTCTCTGTATATGTTACATGGTCTCCCCATTGCCACTCATTGGCTTCAATAGCAAGCCAATCAGAATCTCTACAACATAGCAAAAACTGGATGTCTCTTCGCTCGGACATACGAAAGGACTTAGCCGTCTCGAAAACATACTTCGCTATCAGGTCCGCATCATCGGAAGCGATAAGCCAGCCACCTTCATTTGGTGGTAATTCCATCAGGAACTTGTTGGGCCATAAAATGTCACGAGCGGGATTCGCCAACCACATAATCTTCCAACCAGAAGTGGCCAACGCCAAATCGCAGATAGTTTGATAGAAGATAGTTGATTTGCCCTCACCCCCTGCTCCGAGTATCACGGTAACGCGCAATTCGCCCTTTTCATGCGAGTTAGCCAATTCCGCCACAATATCGCGTACCATCAGCCGTCGTGGTATTTTAGTCGTGAGCGCCTCGCTCCACGAGGGTACTCGGCCGTCGAAGAAGCTCAAGATACTATCGTCCGTCAATCCGCTCTGTTTGCCCTCCAAAAAAGTCTTGTCGATAAGCTGCCACCCTTGGGGCAAAACCATAGTATCATCTTCCACCTTGGCTCTAGCCGCAGTCTTCGGCGGAGTATCCTTCATAGGCAAAACCCAATAAGCGGCATTGACAGCCCTATATTCCTCCGGATAGGCGGTACCGTCCAGTGCCCATTCTTGATACGCCTTGGACCATTGGCGGGGTTCAACGTGAACACCATGAGCAGCTATGCCCAATTCGCACCAAAGTAAACGGTTTACCCATTTCTCATTTTCTCGAGCTTGAAACGCGGCCCCGCAATGAATGGGGAGAAATCTTCTTCCTGCTCCGACTTCTGGACCTCCACCAGTCTTATGCAGGTGACCACATAGATATATGATATTCCTTTTTCCAAAAAGAGATCGAATCGGCGTTTCATCTTCGTCATACCAATCCACTGGATGGTGCCCCAAGACGAACCTAATGTTACAAGTCCCAAGCTTCTTTAGTCCTTCTTCGACCATGGGTTTACCCGGTGTCAAGCGATGTCTGTCGGTATCATCAAGGTCGCCGTCTGACAACCAAGCCGTATTGAGACCTAACATTCCAACACTCACGCCATCCTTTTCCAGGATGTGCGTGAAAAACCCTTCTTGGGAGAAAATCCAGTCGGCTCCGACGGTGACAAGGTCATGGAAATCGGCTTTTACATAATTTTCAAACCGTGGGAATAGTACTTTCCTTTCGTGCAAGCCATTCTTATCGGGATCAAAGAACTCAGGGATTTCATCGACGACGCCATGTCTCTTAGTCGCCCTGGCTTGGTCACAATCGACATCATGGTTTCCCGGAACTACAAATATCTTTGTTGCTTCTCCCAATAAATCGCAAAGGGGAAACATGAAATCGTTGCAAAATAGCTCATACTCCTCTTCCTTTCCTTTATTGGCAATATCACCCGTGATGAAAATGATGTCCGGCCTTTCATCTGCGTTTATTTTGCTTCGAATGTGGCCAATGATAGAATCGAATAACCGTATTTGGCCGTACTGGTCTTTACCCGCATGAAAATCAGATAAGTGAAGCCAGCGAAAACCTTTTTTCAGCATAGCCGCCCTCCATTGACTGTTGATCCTTAAATACCGGTCAAGAAGAGTAGAGGCAGACCGGGTGTCCTACGTAAATGGCTCCTACCCTACGCTCTCGAAAGGCGCATAGCACCTTTCTCTCCAATCAGAGATTGTAACACCTGTCACTTGCCCGGTCGAGAAAACTTCTGCAGGCGTCCCTCAAATCGCCCTCATACCAAGCACAGAGTCGCCTTCAAATTCGAGCCAATTCACGGACCTATCCCGTGCGGAAAGGCAAAACGGTGTATGATTCTATCGAGAAAAACCCATGTCTCTCGAAATGAATTGTTATTGACCCTTCCCCAGGTTCAGCTTCTTCTTGGCAATCGCTAGGTTTAAAAAATGCCATTCTTGTCGCTTCGTAGGTGAAGTTGACATTATCCATTTGGGGCTCAGGTCATCACGATTTCATCCCTCATCCTACCCTTTCTCCCAAAGGGCGAAGGACTGGAGAATGAGTCAGAAAGGGCGCAAAGGGACGGATATCTGGAATATTGGAGACTAAATCTCCGGCGTCGATCATGGTTGTACTCGATGCCGGATCGGGTGGGCGAGCGATTTTCCCGGAATCTTCGGGTTTGGATGTCCTGTGAGGATCGTCGACCGGAGGCGTACTGAACGTACGACGGAGGTCACGACCGGAGCAGGGCGCCAAAGATGGAGATTCCGGGAAAATCGCCGGCCGGCCGCCCTTTAGGACGGGTTCGCGGCGAGCCAGATGGCGTATTCGAAGCCGTCGAGAAGCGCTTGAAACGCCGCCATATTGATGTTCTCCGATATCGCCGCCACGCTCCAGATCTCCGTCCCGTCGCTAAAAATGATCGTCACTTCCACCGTCGCCGACGTCCCCGCCTTCGTATCATGAATCTTTGACGAGAAGTCGGCAAGCTTTACCGCGGCGATGCAGGGAAAAATGGAGGCCAGGGATTTTTTCAGCACGTTGGCGAGCGCGTCCACGGGTCCCACGCCGGTGGCGGCCTCGTGCATCTCGCCGTGGTCGGCCTTGATGCTCACCGTCGCTTCCGGCCTGCGGCCGTCGTCCATGAGCCGGTACGTGCCGAGAAGCTCAAAAGGCTTTTTGTAGCTCTCCAGACACCTGAGGATGTTCAATTCCTTGGTCGCGTCACGAATGTTGAGAAGGCGTTTCATCATTCTTTTCTTCCAGCAGCAGTTTGTAGTCGATGCTGTCCACGAGGGCCTGCCAGCTCGCCTCGATGATATTCTCGGAGACGCCCACGGTCTCCCAGGTGCGCACCCCGTCGCTCGACTCGATCAAAACCCTTATCACCGTCCCCGTGCCTTCCTTCGTCGACAAAGCCCGAACCTTATAGTCGATAAGGGTCACCGAACGCAGGACCGGGAAGAAGCCATGGAGGGCCTTGCGCAACGCGCCGTCGAGGGCGTTCACGGGTCCGTTGCCGAAAGCCGCTGTATGCTCGATTTTGTCGCCCACTTTCAACATGATGGTCGCCTCAGAGGGGGCAAGGCTCTTCTCCTGTTTCTCGGCAACCACGCGGAAGCTGATCAAGTCAAAGTATTTTTTGTGCACGCCCAGAGCGCGCTTCATGAGCAGCTCCAGGGACGCCTCGGCGCCCTCGAACTTGAAGCCCCCGTGCTCCATTTCCTTCACCCTGCGCAGTATCTCTTTCGCCGCCTTTTTATCGTGTTCAAGATCGATGCCGAACTCCCGGGCTTTCAGAAGAATCGTCGTTTCACCGGACAGGTCGGAGACGAGGAAGCGCTGGCTGTTGCCTACCAGGGATGGATCGATATGCTCGTAGGTTTTTCTGTTCTTCCTCACCGCGCTCGCGTGGATGCCCCCTTTGTGGGCAAAGGCCGCATCCCCGACGTAGGGTCGGCTCTTGTCGGGCATCAGGTTGGCTATTTCATCCACAAACAGGGAGAGATCGCGCAAGGCGGAAAGTTTCTTGCCCGCCGCGCCCTCGCAGCCCATCTTCAGCACGAGATCGGGGATGACGGAGCAGAGGTTTGCGTTGCCGCACCGCTCGCCATAGCCGTTTATCGTGCCCTGTACGTGGACGGCCCCCGACCTGACGGACATCAACGTATTGGCGACCGCGTTCCCTGTGTCGTTGTGGCAATGGATGCCGAGGGAGACCGGGACCGATCGGCCGACCTCTGCAACGACGTCGCCGATCTCGAAGGGCAGGCCGCCGCCGTTCGTGTCGCAAAGAACAACCACGTCCGCCCCCGCCTCCGCCGCGGCTTTCACGACCTTGAGGGCATAGACCCTATTGCCCTTGTAGCCGTCGAAGAAATGTTCGGCGTCGAAGAAAACCTTCCTGTCGCGATTTTTCAAAAACCGGATGGTCCGCTCGATCATCGCCAGGTTCGTATCGAGGCTGACCCGCAAGGCATCGCGGGCGTGGAGGTCCCAGCTCTTGCCGACAATCGCGACGTGCTCAGTCTCCGCCTGCAGCAGGGACTGCATAATGGCGTCCCCTTCGGGATCGGGCAGGGCGCCTGCCCTGACCGTCGAAGAAAAGGCAACGACCCGCGCATGGGCCAGGCGAAGCTTCCTGGCCTCCCCGAAATACTCCAGGTCTCTCGGGTTCGATCCCGGCCAGCCGCCTTCGATAAAGTCCACGCCGAACTCGTCGAGCTTCTCCGTCACCCTGAGCTTGTCGTTCACCGAGAACGAAATATCTTCCGACTGCGCGCCGTCCCGGAGAGTCGTGTCGTAGAAGTCGATTCTCACTGTTCCTCGACGACCTCCTCAGCGTCAAGGCCGAAGCCCGTATGCAGGGACCGCACCGCCAGTTCCCCGTATTTCTCCTTGATGACGCAGGAGATCTTGATCTCGGACGTGCTGATCATCTCGATGTTGATGCCTTCGTTCGCGAGAATCGTGAACATTTTCGTGGCAATGCCGGAATGGGACCGCATGCCGGAGCCTACGATGGACACCTTTGCAATGTCCTCGTCGAGCGCTACCAGCTTCGCCCCGAGCTCGCCCGCCACCTGCTCCATGAGTTTGTACGCTTTCCGCGCGTCCGCCTTCGCCGTTGTGAAGGTCATGTCGGTATACCCTTTGTGGCTCACGTTCTGAATGATCATGTCGACCACAATGTTCGCCTTCGCAAGGGGCGTAAATATCGTCGAAGCGCATCCCGGCTTGTCCGGAATCTCGCTCACCGTGATCTTTGCTTCGTTTTTGTTGTAAGTCACTCCCGCAACTACTACCTGCTCCATGTTTGACGCCTCCTCACAGACAAGCGTGCCTTTCCCTTCCATGAAGGACGACTTCACCAGAAGGGGTACCTGATATTTCTTTGCCAGCTCGACGGAGCGTATTTGCAGCACCTTCGCGCCGAGGCTCGCCATTTCAAGCATTTCATCGTAGGATATGCGGTCGAGCCGCCGCGCCCTGGCGGTGATGTTCGGGTCCGTCGTATAGACGCCGTCGACATCGGTGTAAATCTCGCACACATCGGCCTTGAGCGCAGCAGCGACAGCCACGGCGGTCGTATCGGAACCTCCCCGGCCTAACGTGGTGATGTTGCCCAGGCCGTCGATCCCCTGAAACCCGGGGACCACCACGATCTTTCCCTTTCTCAGGGCGGAGGCCATCCTATCTCCCTCGATCTCCGCAATCCTCGCCTTCCCGTAAGCGGAATCGGTGACGATCCTGATCTGGGAGCCGAGGAGCGACACGGCATCCGCGCCCATCTCCTTCATGGTCAGCGCAAGCAACGCCGAAGTAACCTGTTCGCCCGTCGAAAGGAGCACGTCAAGCTCCCGCTCGTCGGGCATAGGCGAGAGCGTTCCAGCCAACCGCAGAAGCCGGTCGGTCTCCCCCGACATCGCGGACACCACCACGACCAGATCCGCCCCGGTCCGCTTGCAGGCGATCACTTTTTCGGCGACATTCTTAATCCGTTCGGGACTCCCGACGGAAGTGCCGCCATACTTCTGCACGACCAGCATCCTCTACCTCCATCACGATTATTCTCTCCTCTTCCCCGACAACCTTCAGGGCAACTTTGATCCCCTTCCCCCAATCGGGAAAGCGCTCGGCCCATTCGACGGCCACCACCCCCTTATCGAGGAAATCTTCAATATCGAGCCCCTCCACCGAATCGGCCTCAATCCGGTAAAGGTCGGCATGGCACAGGTCGATCCTGCCCTCGTAGAGGTTCATGAGCGTGAAAGAAGGAGAAAGGACATACTCCCAATCGGGGACGTCCAGGCCCTTGGCCAGGCCCTTGACGAGCTGCGTTTTCCCCGCGCCCAGTTCCCCGTAAAGCAGAAACAGGTCGCCAATCGCTGCGGACTTTCCTATATGGGCGCCGACAGCGATAGTCTCAGAGGGACTTTTCGAAGTAAACTCTATCCGTTCCATCCCTGATATCCCTGATGGCGGCTCCCACCCCCGAAATCAGGTCGAGGGTCATCAAGTCCATGTCCGTAGATTGAGCCGCCCACGAGTCGGCGACGTAGCCGTGCAGGTAGGCGCCGAAAAAGCCGGCCTCAGTGAGAGTGTAACCCTGACCCACAAGGCCGGCGATGAATCCGGTCAGCGCATCGCCGCTGCCCCCTTTCGACAGCGCGGGGTTGCCGGTAGGGTTGATGAACGCCTCGCCCTCGGGCGAGAAGACAATCGTCGGCGTTCCTTTGAGCGCAAGATGGAGCTTATGGGCCCGGCTGAACCGTCGCCCCAGGCTGAGTCTGTCCTTGTTCACTTCTTGCGGGCTGGCGCCGACCAAACGACTGAACTCCCCCGGATGGGGCGTCAAGATGGCCCTGCCCCGGGCCTCTCTAAGCAAATCCGTATGGTCTTCGAAGGCGCCTATCCCGTCCGCGTCGATGACGAAGGATGCCTCGAGCTTCCCGTACAGCTTCCGGACGAGAGCCGCTGTTTCCGGCGCGCGTCCGAGTCCGGGACCCATAATAACCACATCCTTGTCCGAGCAAAAGTCTTTTATCGCCTCGTACGACGAAAGGAGGAAATGGCCAACGCCCTCGTCTTCGACCGGGTAGGTCATTGCCTCGGTAAGCTTCGCCGCCGCGATGCCGTGAAGACTCTCCGGGATAACCAGGGTGACGAGTCCCGCGCCGATCTTGAGCGCGGCCGTTGCGGCCATAATCGCTGCACCTGTCTTACCGGCGGAGCCTGCAACAACCGCTACGCTTCCGAACATGCCCTTGTGGCTGGCGGGCCGTCTTGTACGAAAAATGGCGCGGAGCATCTCGCCGTCTACAACGGAGGCATCAATGCCGAGTGCGTCGGCCGCCCCACCGGGCAGCGAAATATCGACGACGGTCAGCTTGCCCCTGTAGGTCACGCCGGGGTGAAGGAGCTGGCCCAACTTGGCGTGGCCGTAGGTATAGGTATGGGCCGCCTTCACGGCAACCCCGAGAGGGACTCCTTTCGTCCCGTCGAGTCCGGAGGGGATATCGACGGCAATGACCAGCTTGCCGGACCGGTTGATCTCCTCGATAACGGCCGCTTCGAGACCCCGTACCTCTTTGCCGAGGCCCGTGCCGAAGATCGCGTCCACGATCACGTCGCTCCCTGCTATCGCCCGTGTCGCCGTCGCGGATTCTTCCACGAGGGTCATCGATCCCCCAAGCGACCGGTAGAGCTCCATATTGAGCTTTGCGTCCCCTTTCAGCCCATCGGGCTGTCCCAAAAGACAGACTTCCACCGGAAAGCCGTCCCTGTGCGCATATCGGGCAATCACGAAGCCATCGCCGCCGTTGTTCCCCCTGCCGGCCAACACGACGATCCTGCAGCCGCGCCGCAGGTACGCCTCCCGCATGAGCCGGTAAGTGCTCCTGCCCGCGTTCTCCATGAGCACGGCAGAAGGAATGCCCCAGTTCGAGATCGCATACTCGTCGTATTTCTTTGCCCGTTCAGGAGAAAGAACTATCATGCCCCCCACCCGCTTCTTTGTCTTTTTGCCTTTTCCGTTTAAGATAGGTCCTCTAGGACTTACACGACCTATCTTAAAACAACTACCGCTACCGCAAAAGCCCGCTCATGGCTGATGCTTACCTCGTCGTACCGGGTCCCCCGAAAAAGAACGAAAGGGTTGCCCCTTATCCCCGGACAGACTTCGATTTCCTTCCAGGGAAGCCGCCTGCCCCATGCCTTCATGAAGGCTTCCTTGACCGCGAACCTTCCCGCCAACGACTCCGCCCACCTCTTCTTGCGGGCCGCGTAGGCGGCTTCACCGTCAGTAAAAACCTTCTTCAAGAAGGCATCGCCATAGAGGGTCTTGAGCCGCTCGATCCTCGCAACTTCAACGATGTCAATGCCGACCATGGCGCCCCGTCTCTGTTCCTTGTGCATTTGCCCCGCGTTGGAACTCGCTCACGCGGCCGGAGGAAATCTCGTGGATAAGACGGAAGCTGGGGTGGGGGCGAGCCGGAGCATACTTTCTGTATGTGAGGACTCACCCCCACCCCAGCGACCGGCTTAGGCGCGAGATTAACCCGGCCGCCCCCCGCACATCAGCGCGATCATGTCGCGTACCGCCCTCTCCAGGCCGACCAGTACCGCCCGTGCGATAATGCTGTGCCCTATGGACAGCTCGTCTATGTCTTCAATCGTCATGATAGGACCAAGGTTGTGATAATGGAGTCCATGTCCCGCGTTGACGCCGAGGCCTGCCGCCTTGCCTGCCCGCGCCGCCGCAGCGAGCTTCTCCAATTCCTTCCGTGCTTCCGCTCCGGCTGCATTGCTGTATCGGCCCGTGTGGATTTCGATCATGTCGGCCCCCACAGCGACGGCCGCGGCAACCTGGGCTTCGTCCGGGTCCACGAACAGGCTTACGCCGATCCCTTTTTCTTTGAGTCCTGCCACAGCGTGTCCGATTTTCTCCCTGTTGCCCGCCACGTCGAGGCCGCCTTCCGTCGTCAGTTCCTGCCTCTTTTCAGGTACGAGGGTCGCCATCTCAGGCAAAACCTCCCTGGCGATGCCGACCATCTCATCGGTGGAAGCCATCTCCAGATTGAGCTTTGTCTGCACTACTTCCCTGAGGAGGCGCACATCCCTATCGTTGATATGCCTCCGGTCTTCCCTGAGATGGACGATGATGCCCGAGGCTCCGGCATTTTCCGCAATGGCGGCGGCGTGTACCGGGTCGGGGTATGAAACGCCGCGCGCTTGCCGCAATGTGGCGATGTGATCGATATTTACCATGAGTTTCCGCATGTCAGCTCTCCGAACCCTTCCCTGTCATTCCGGCGAGACCTTCTCTTTCCGCCTCAAGGTAACCTTCACGTTGCCCGGGGTGACTCTTCTCGCCTCCAGGGATTTCGCATTGAGTGGGATTTCCAGGACTTCTTGCTGCCGGGTAAAATCGCCGTCCACCGGGAGGGTCTCTATGACGGTCCCTTTTTCCATCAATTCCCTGGGCCCTTCCACGTCGGCGAATTTGGGGCGCCAGAACGCCACTTCATACTCGTCGGCCCATCTCTTGTCCAATTTTACTATAACAGGCAAGCGTCTTTCCACAATCTTATCGATTTCCGCCACGACGTAGTCCGGCCGCGCCTCCTCAACCTTCAGCCCGGGAGGCACGATGACGTCGCCTTTTCTGATGGTGAAGATCTGGCGACCCTCCCTGACGTGAACGAGGCTGACGGCGACTTTGATGTCGTTCGTCTTCAGGTTCTTGAGCAAAGAAAGGGGGCCGTTTACGGTAATCATCACGCCTTTTGTGTCGGTATCCCTGATTACGAGGCCCTTGGCCAGATCCTCAAAAGAAAGAGGGACCAAAAAAACCATCTTCGACTGCCCCATGTACGTCATGGAAACCCAGAGCATGAGGCTCAAAAGGAGGGCGAGGCCCTTCAGTTTGACATCGCGCAGAAAGAGTCTTTTCAGGAAAGCCGTTCCCAACCGCACTTTTTCGGAAGAACTGCTGCGCCCGGCGTCGATTCTCTTCATGATGCCGCAGCCTCCAATCTCGCGGGCCGGTCGGCCCCCCGATCTCCCTGAAGCAGCTCTTTCAATGCCTTCTTCAGCGCATCCGGATTGACGTTCCGGACGATGGCGCCGTTGCAGGCGTAAGAGACCTGTCCCGTTTCCTCAGAAACCACCACGGAAACCGCATCGGTCACCTCGGTGACGCCGATGGCGGCTCTGTGCCTGGTGCCGAAATCTTTGTCCAGGTCGTCCTGAGTGGACAAAGGAAGGACGCAACTCGCCGCCCTTATCCTCCCGTCTCTGATTACCACGGCTCCGTCATGCAAAGGGGATGTTGTCTGAAAGAGGCTTATGAGCAACTCGGCGTTCACGTCGGCGTCGAATTTTATGCCGCCCTCGATGAATTCATCGAGCCCCGTCTCCCGCTCCAGCAAGACGAGAGCGCCCGTCTTTCTCTTGCCCATTACCGTGCAGGCGTTGACCAGCTCGTCATAAAAGAGCGTTTCCTCCACGTAGCTGATCTTTCGAAAAAAAGGACTCCTTCCCAATATGAAAAGAACCCGCCTGATCTCGTTCTGGAAGATCACCACGATAACGAGCAGAATGGAAGAGACGAAATTGTTGAGGATCCAGCCGAGCGTAAAAAGCTCCAGCTTTCTCGACGCGTAGAAGGCGAAGAATACCACGATGAGCCCGAGGATGAGCTGGAGCGCCCTCGTTCCCTTAATAAAAAGCAGGATGCGATAAATGATGAAGGCGACAATGAGTATGTCAAGGACGTCTTGCCACCGCATGAGGTGCGTCATGAAGGTTTCACCGTCTCTTCTTTTTTATGCAGGCAAGTTGCGAACGGAAGCGAGATGAAGGGGAGACGCCGCCCTGCGTGGCTTACGAAGGGACTGCCGGGCACGGGCAGTCCGAGTTTGCCCCGGTGGTTGAAGCCATGAGCGCTTCCATGAAGCCGACGACGCGACGCGTCCTCGCCACGTCATGGACCCTCACGATATCCGCGCCGTTCCAGAGGGACATGGCGACGCTCGCTAGCGTTCCCTCCGCCCTGTCCTCCAGGGCTTCCGTTCCAACGATGCGGCCGATGAAAGACTTCATCGATGTGCCCATGAGGATAGGCTTTCCCAGTTCCTTCAGCCGCCCCAGCTCCCTGATGATCGCCAGGTTGTCCTGCAAACGCTTCCCGAAACCAATGCCGGGATCAATAACGATGTTTTCCCCGTCGATGCCGGCCGATTCTGCAAAAGCGATCCTTTCGGCCAGAAACTCCCTGATCTCTCCTACGGCATCCTCGTAGTAGGGGTCCTTCTGCATGTCCCTGGGCGTCCCTTTCATGTGCATGAGGACCACCGGCGCACCCGATTCCGCAGCCGCCTCCGCCATCTCCGGATCGAAAGAGAGAGCGGAAATGTCGTTGATGATGTCGGCGCCGGCGGCAAGGGCCGCCCTGGCCGCCGCGGCCTTGTAGGTGTCGACGGAAATAGGGATATCGGAGCGCTTCCTGACGGCCTCTATCACCGGCAGAAGCCTCTCCAGTTCCTCCGCAAGAGGCGTTGGTTCTGAAAAAGGCCTGGTCGTTTCGGCGCCGACGTCGATGATGTCGGCGCCCTCGTCGATCATCCGGAAAGCGCGGTCTATTGCCCGCTCGCGCGAAAAATAGGCGCCCCTGTCGTAGAAGGAATCGGGCGTCACGTTCAGGATGCCCATGACAAGGGGTCTATCCTTGAACCGTTTCCGCCAGATCATTCGTTTTCCCCTTGAGGATGTCGTCTATTTCCTGACCGTCGAGCACTTCTTTGTCCAGCAGGGCCGTTGCGACCGCGTGCAGGGCCTCGATATTCTCCAAAATAAGGCCTTTTGCCCTGTCAAAGCAGCCGGAAACGATCGATTTCAGCTCGGCGTCTATGTTGTTTGCGGTAGTTTCGCTGAAATCCCTCTGGCGCTGCACCTCTTTGCCGAGAAAGACGGGCTCTTCTTTTCTCCCGTAATTGAGAGGACCCATAGTGTCGCTCATACCCCATTCGCAGATCATCTTCCTCGCGATTTCCGTGGCCCGCTCGATGTCGTTTCCCGCTCCGGTAGTCTGGTGGTTGAGGACGATCTCTTCGGCCGCTCTTCCACCGAGAAGAATGGTAACATTGTCGAGAAGGTACTCTTTTGAATACGTGTGCCTCTCATCGATGGGGAGTTGCTGCGTGAGGCCGAGGGCCCTCCCCCGGGGTATGATAGTGACCTTGTGGATCGGGTCGGAATCCGGGATCATCTTTGCAACGAGCGCGTGGCCCGCTTCGTGGTAAGCCGCATTTCTTCTTTCAGGATAGGGAATGATCATGCTGCGCCGCTCTACGCCCATGAGCACTTTATCCTTGGCCTCCTCCATGTCGGCGAGCTCGATTTCTTTCTTATCCTGCCGTGCGGCAAGCAGCGCGGCCTCATTGACAAGGTTGGCCAGATCGGCGCCGGAGAAGCCCGGCGTGCCGCGGGCGATTACGGAAAGGTCGATGCCGTTGGAAAGGATCGTCTTCTTTGTGTGGACGCCCAGTATCTCCTCGCGGCCCTTCACGTCGGGTATGGGCACCATGATCTGTCGGTCGAACCGGCCGGGCCGGAGCAGGGCCGGATCGAGGACGTCGGGTCTGTTCGTCGCCGAAACGACGATGACGCCGCCGTTCGACTCGAAGCCGTCCATCTCGACGAGAAGCTGGTTGAGAGTCTGCTCCCTCTCGTCGTGCCCGCCGCCGAGGCCTGCGCCTCTGTGCCTTCCCACCGCGTCTATCTCGTCGATGAAGATGATGCACGGAGCGCTTTTCTTGCCCTGGTTAAAGAGATCGCGCACGCGGGAAGCGCCGACGCCGACGAACATCTCGACGAAGTCGGAGCCGCTGATGCTGAAGAAAGGAACATCGGCCTCGCCGGCGATGGCCCGGGCGAGCAGGGTCTTCCCTGTCCCCGGCTGCCCGACGAGGAGCACGCCTTTCGGTATCCTGCCTCCCAATCTGGTAAATCTCTTCGCGTCCCGAAGGAACTCGATGATCTCTCCCAACTCCACCTTCGCCTCTTCAATGCCCGCCACGTCCTGAAAAGTGACCTTGTTTTCCTTCCCGGTGGCCATGCGGGCCCTACTCTTCCCGAAAGCGAGGGCTTTCCCTCCCCCGGCCTGCATCTGTCGCATGAAGAAGATCCAGACGCCGATGAGGAGAAGCATGGGAAACCAGGAAACGAAGATCGATTGCCATATGCCGGAATCTTCGTCGGGCTTCGCCTGTATCGTCACCTTGTGTTCTCTGAGGAGCTTCACGAGGTCGGGATCTTCGGGTGCGTACGTCTTGAACTCGCGGCCGTCCTTCAGAACGCCGCTGATATTTCTACCCTGCATCACCACTGACGTTACCCGATCTGCCCCCACCGATTCGGCGAAATCGCTGAATGCCAGGTTTTCATACTGCTTTCTTGGCTTATGATAAATGTTGAAGAGAAAGAGGACAAGCAGAATGACAAAAAGCCAGATGAATATGCCTTTATTGAATGGACTGATGCTCTTGTTTTTCATGACAAGGGTTTTACCATATATTCCGTTCACTTTCAACCCGCGTGCAGGCGGGCTCCGGGTTAATTTCGCGCCTTTCGCCTGTCTTGGCAGGGTCGCGAGTCCGATCAGGATTGGAGTGGGGGCGCCCCTCCGAAGAACAAGAGGCGAGAGGAGTGTCCCCACAACCGTTATCGGCGAGAGGAGTGTCCCGCCAACCCTTGTTGATGCTCCGGCTCGCGACCCTGCCGATCACGGTGAAATCCATCGAAATTCCCTCCGGCCGCGTTTTTGCGCGATGACAGTGTTGAAAGGCGGTCAACGCGCTGCTGCCCTGCGGTTAGGCACGAGAACGATTACACTTATTGGCAAAGCGGTTCATTTTCTCCCGGGGGTTGTCTATGGCGCTGCTTCGCACGGATGGCAAGGCATCGATCCTCATACTGCGGATATTCCTGGCGGTGGTCCTTTTTCCACACGGCGCCCAAAAGGTGTTCGGCTGGTTTGGAGGGCCGGGCCTGCACGGCGCTGTGTCGATGATGACGACCGCTATGCACATCCCCCTCGTTTTCGCCATACTGGCGATCGCCGCCGAATTCCTTGGACCGATCGGCCTCTTTTTCGGTTTCCTCACAAGGATAGCAGCCTTCGGCATCGCTGTGGAGATTGCGGTCGCCATGTTCCTCGTTCACCTCAAATTCGGCTTCTTCATGAACTGGTTCGGCAAACAGGCGGGCGAGGGATACGAGTATCACCTGCTGATGATAGGCATGGCGATTGCCCTGATGATCGCGGGAGGGGGAAAATGGTCGATCGACCGGGCGATAGCGGGCGACAAGAGCCGAACCGAGAAAAAGCTGCTGTAAAGGGAAGAAGCGATGCGCCCAATGCGGCAAAAGCCGAAAACATCGCCATTCTGGGGCCGAGACTTTTGTGGGAAAGCTGCCGTAACCGAGAAAGAAAACGTCTGTTTGCCGGTCTTGGTTACGGCAGCCAAAAAGAAGGCCGGGTTAGATGAGGGGAAGCTTCTTCGGCGGCGCCGAGAAGGAATAGAGCGTCGCTTCCGCTGATGTTACATAAAAGGTGACGAAGGTCTCGTTGTCAGCGCCGCCCGGATAGATCTTGAGGAGATCAGGCGCTTCCTTGAAGGCCTGGGCCTTTGCCTCGCGGCTCGCGTCCATAACAACCCTGCCCCGCACCCTGATCCAGGTTCCGTCCGCGCCCATTGCGGATATCTCGACGTCCGGATACTTGACCATTTGCCTATAGACGTCCTTCATATTGCCCGTGCAGAAGTAAAGGCGGTCGTTCCACTTCATGGTGAAGCCGAAGGGGCGAACCCGTGCCTTTCCTCCATCCTCGCAGGAAGCGATGAAGAAAACCCGATTGGTCTTGAAGAATTCGAATGCATTGTCCATAAGAGCCTCCTTGAATGTGTTATCCTTTCGGTGATCATACAAACAAGCGTAGAAAGAGTCAAGAGACAGCCTTCGCGCTTTTCCCCCGCCTGCGGCGCCAGCCTTTCCCGATCGCGAAAAAGATGCACAAGAGCGGCAGGCCAAGGCCGAACCGAGCGGGGTATTCAACCCCGTAAACCAGAGGCGTGAGAAAACACCTCGTTGCCGCCCGCAAGACGGAATGCCTCGCGATGACGCGCGCCAGCGGCGGCGAAAGCCGGTAGTAAAGATCGACAAGGGAGCGTCCCGCGGCATACTTCAGGAGAAAGTGGTCCCTGAAAGCCCTCAGGGCAACTACGTGGGGGTCGAGATAGGAACCGTAGGCGGCGGTGGCGATGAAGCAAAGATGCTCGTGCCGCTGCTCCGTCTGAAAAGTCCAGGTGTAATTGGACGCCAGGTGGTTGCCGGAGGCGTCCGTGACGCCCGTCGTGATCGTGGCCGTGTAGTTCCTGAAGGTATGGAGGTTGTCAGAGGGGGTGAACGTGGCGGTATAGGTCGACGCGTCGTAATAGACCGTCCCTGCAACGGCCGGAGATAGGTAAAAGGTGGAGGTGGTGAGCGAAGCGGGATTCATGGCCTCGCTGAAAGTGACCTTTATTTGCGAGTCCACCTCGACGTTGGTTGCGCCGTTTGCGGGGACCGTCGACACCACTGTGGGAACAACCGTAAAGCCGCTCGACACGATCTCCTCGGGCGCCGTCTGGTTCGTGTTCGTTCCGTCGCCCAACTCGTAACTGCTATTGTCTCCCCATGCCCAGATAGAACCGTCGGAGGCGACGGCTATCGCGAAATTGCTGCCGGCCGCAACCGCGGTCCAGGTCTCGCTGCTCGATATCTGCGTAGGAGTGTCGCTGTCTGTCGTCGAACCGATCCCCAGTTGGCCGCTCGCATTGTACCCCCAGGACCAGAGGGCGCTGTTCGAGTCGATGGCGAAGGCAAAATTGCTGCCGGCCGCTACGGAAGTAAAAGTCATGCCGGAGGCGATCTGGACGGGGCTGTAGTTCACGGTGGAGACCGTGGTCGTGCCGTTGCCGAGCTGCCCGTTCGTATTGGCGCCCCAGGTCCAGAGGGAGCCGCCCGACTGGAGGGCGACGGCAAAGCTCGATCCCGCGGCGACTGCCGTCCACGTGTAACTCGTTGCAACTCTCGCCGGCGTGCTGCTGGTCGTCGTGGTTCCGTTTCCGAACTGGCCGCTTCCATTGTCGCCCCATGCCCAGAGGGCGCCGTTGGAGTCTATGGCCAAAACGAAATCGGAGCCGGCGGCGACTGCCGTCCACGTCGAGCCAGTCGTACCCGTCGGCTGGATCGGCGTAAGGCTCGACGTTGTCGTCCCGTTCCCGAGCTGGCCGCTTCCATTCGCCCCCCAGGTCCAGAGGGTCCCATCGGAGGCGATGGCGACGGCAAAGCCGGTTCCCGCGGCGACCGTCATCCAAGTCGGGGTAGTCGAGTTGGTCGTGGTCGGACCCGTCGATACTTCCGTTGGCGTACTGTTGGTGCTCCCCGTCGCGTCATTGCCGAACTGGCCGCTCCCGTTGTCCCCCCAGGCCCAGAGAGCCCGGCTGGAGTCTATCGCCAGGGCGAAGTCGGAGCCGGCAGCAACAGACGCAAAGGTCGAACTCGACGTTATTTGCGCGGGGGAGGTTCCGGTCGTGGTCGTGCCGTTGCCGAGCTGGCCGCTCGCGTTGCCGCCCCACGTCCACAAAGTGCCGTCCGACTTGATGGCCATGGAGAAGTTCGACCCCGCCGCGATGGTCAACGCCCATGCGGGCTTCAAGCCGGCAAGCAGCGTCGCGAGAAGGAGCGCTACGAGGAAAACGTGTGAGTTCCGATGCATGTTGCCCCTACGAAGTGCATATTTTATCTTTCGTCGTTGCCGGATTCCGAATGGTTACAGAGCGAGAGGTGGAAGCAGAAATAACTCGCCCTTTCATTTATAGTATACCGGAAAAGAGAGTTTGGCATCAACGCAATGGCGGCTTTCCTTCTTTTGACGCCCCCTCCCCTTTCCTGCTATACTTTTTCATGGAACTGCTCGACGGTTTTGACCCGGCGTCGGTAGAACGGGCGGCATCGTTGCTCGCCAGCGGGGGCGTTGTTGCCTTTCCCACCGAGACCGTATACGGACTCGGGGCAGACGCTTACAACGCGGAGGCAGCAGCAACGGTATTCGAGCTGAAAAACCGCCCCCGCTTCGACCCTCTCATCGTTCACATCAGCCGGAAAGAGTGGCTCGCCGACCTTGTCCGCTCCGTGCCCGATCAAGCCCGGCTTCTCATGGAGCGTTTCTGGCCCGGTCCCCTCACGTTCATCATGGAGAAAACCGAGCTTGTACCCGATATCGTCACCGCCGGACTCAAAACGGTGGGAATCAGGATGCCCTCCCACCCGGTCGCGTTCGCCCTTATTGAGAAACTGGGGCGGCCCATAGCGGCGCCGAGCGCCAACCCCTTCGGCTACATGAGTCCGACGACGGCCCGCGATGTGGCGCGTCTTCTCGACGGCAGGCTGCCTTTGATCCTCGACGGGGGACCGGCGAGCTACGGCGTCGAATCGACCATCGTTTCAGTGAATGACGGCGTCGTCTGCATTCACCGCCACGGCGGCATAACGGCAGAGCAGCTCAACGAAGCAGTCGGCAAGATAATTGAAAAGGAGCATGACGGCGCGAAATGCGAATCTCCGGGAGAACTGCCGTACCACTACGCTCCGCACGCGCCGTTGCGGATCATCCGCACGCCTTCCCAAATAGAGGAGGCAAATTCCGTCTTCCTCGCCTTCTCGGAACCGCAGGTTCCGGTCAGGTCCCGCCTCGTCCGGGTGCTCACGCCGAAGGGCGACATGCGGGAAGCGGCGGCCCATTTCTTTTCATACCTGATAGAGTTGGATGCCTCATCGCCGGGGACCATCTATGCGGAAGCAATACCGGAACGGGGGCTGGGAAGGGCAATGATGGAACGGTTGAGAAAAGCAGCCGCGAAAACAGGCGGCTGAGGCGCCCATAAGCGTCCATGTCGTTGATAACCGAAGATTTCCATGTTACTCTAGCACAACGCATCTGCGTTGGCACGGCGCAGATAATTCGACGAAAGGAGCGGCCCGCCGCGTGAAATCTTTTCTTGCTCGCTTTTTCACCCATTTTTCGCCTCTATTGAGGAAAGCCGCCCTGTCGGCAGTGATCGCTTTTAGCCTCATCGGGCTCGTCGCCTGCTCGAGCTCCAAGAGCGTCAAGAAGGTTCAGCCGTCGTCTACCGCTGTAGTCGCCCTCGTATCGAGTGGACCGGATGAGGTCAAAAAGAAGTTCGGAGAACCTACCAGGGTCAGCAAGACGCCGGAAAATCACCTCCTGTGGATCTATGAGCCGTCGTGGAAGATTATACCGAACGACAAGGGAACCCTCTACGTGGAATTCCAGGATGGCAAGGTGGTAAAGATATTCAGAATAGAATAGGAGAAGCAATGCGTTGCGAAGAATGTTC
This sequence comes from uncultured delta proteobacterium, assembly GCA_963816715.1. Taxonomy (GTDB): domain Bacteria; phylum Desulfobacterota; class Syntrophorhabdia; order Syntrophorhabdales; family WCHB1-27; genus BOG-1155. The sequence continues at coordinate 920,235 of CAWFMJ010000023.1, read as the reverse complement.
TAAAGAGATAGACGTCGCGGTGTGCGGCGCGTGCGGAAAGAGCGTCCCGCGCCTCGGACCCTTTTGCTGCTGGTGCGGTCAACGGCTTGAGGGCGAGGCCGGATCGCAAAGCAAAGACGAACTCGACTTTTCGAGCCGCATACTCTGCAGCGACGGCGCCTGTATCGGCGTCGTCAACGAGCAGGGGATCTGCAAAGTCTGCGGGAAGCCTTACACCCCCGAGTCCTGATCTGAGGAAGCGGTTAGGGGGACAAACTCGGTAGACTAAAAGCAGCAAGCCTTGGAGAAACAGTGGGTTTTCTTAACAAAATAAGAAACGGTCTCACCAGAACCAGGGACCAGCTCCAGACTCAATTGCAATGGATGGTCAAGGGGAAGAGCCTTGACGAGACCGCCTTTGAGGAGATCGAGGAGGCGGTGATCCTGGCGGACGGCGGCATAGAGGTTGCAGAAATTCTCGTTGCGGGCCTGAAAGAAAGATGGAAAACGGGCCGCGTCAAAACCGAGGAGGACCTCAAGAACGGGCTGGTCGAGGAGATAGAAAGCCTCCTCCGGCCCGTCGAGCAACCTCTCCCTACAAAAAACGCCGCGCCCTTCGTGATCTTAGCCCTCGGCGTCAACGGGGTCGGCAAGACTACGACCATAGCCAAACTGGCCCGGATATTCCGGGAAGAAAAGCAATCGGTCATGCTGGGCGCCTGCGACACGTTCCGGGCAGCGGCCATAGAACAGCTCGAGACGTGGGGAAAAAGGCTCGGCATCGAAACGATCAAGCACCGGGAGAATTCCGATCCCGCGGCGGTGGCCTATGATGCTGCAAAGGCTGCCAAGGCGAGAGGCGTCGACGTCCTCATACTCGATACGGCTGGTCGTCTCCATACAAAAGTCAACCTCATGGAGGAGATGAAGAAGATCAAGAGGGTCGTCGGCAAGGAACTGGAAGGAGCCCCCCAGGAAGTGCTCCTCATCGTTGACGCGACGAACGGACAAAATGTGATCGCCCAGGCGGAGAGCTTCAACGAGGCCCTTTCCGTTACCGGCATCGTCATTACCAAGCTCGACGGCACGGCAAAGGGCGGCTTTGTGCTCCCCATAGCCCACACCCTCAAAATACCCATTCGCTACGTCGGGGTGGGCGAACAAATGGACGACCTTGTCCCGTTCAAAGCCCGCGAATTCGCCGAAGGCATGGTGGGGTTAGGGTAGCGAGGGACGATGGGGGATGGACGACCGTCCCTTCGGGACTAGGACGATGGACGAAAAGGCTTTTTCGTCCTCGCGCGGCGGTCTTCCCTCGTCCCTCGGGCCCAATAATTCAGCTCCCCACATAACACCAATCGTCGGGTCCCAGCTTGACCAGCAGTATCGAGCAGGGCATCGTCCTGACAAGCTTTTCGGTCATCTTTCCGGAAAGAAAATGCTCCAATCTGGTTTCCTCGTGGGCGGGCATGATCAGCATGTCAATCTTCTTTTCTTCCACCACATTCATAATCTGCGTTACCGGGTCCCCCTCTCTGACGAGCGATTCTACGGGCAAGCCTTTCGCTTGTTCTTCCCCCACCATCGCCTTCATGCGCTGCCGTATCGAGCGCAGGAGGTCCTCATACTCCTTTTCGAGGGACGGCATAGGAAGATTCCAGCCCGTGTAGGCGAAAGGATTATGGATCACATCGAGCACGAAGAGCTTCCCTCCGAGGGTTTGCATCAAATCGGCGGCATACCAGAAAACAGACAGGCAATCCCGGGTTCCCTGCACCACCACGAGGAGACGCTCCACCTTAGCCATATGAGATCCTCCTTATGATTTCCCAAAGCCGCAGGGCGCGCCCGGCGATTTTTTATGGATGGGGCAATCGCCGGGGGCGCATCCGGGCCGGACAACGATGGACAACCGTCCCTTCGGGACTAGGACGATGGACGAAAAGGCTTTTTCGTCCTAGCACAGCGGTCGTCCCTCTTCCATCTTCCGTCTTTGTGAGCGGCCGGCCGATGACGCGATTGACATTACTTCTCATGAATAATACATTAACCCCATGATTGCAATGACAGCCCCGGACGTCTTATGTCTGCCCACGAGGGCGAAAGCCGGGGATGTCCCCCGCATATTCAGGCAGCATGCGGTTTAAACCGGACCGCATGCAGATTCTGCGGACGGCGACGATGGTACGATGGGTATTGTACCGGGGATTGATCGCCGCCGCGGTGCTGACTGCCGGCGCCTTCGCCTTCTCAAAGCAGCTTATCCTCCTTCTCACCAGGCACGTGCACGTCACGCTTTACTACTTCAGGCTGTCGGAAGTCTTCTTTTCGTCCGTGGAAATCGCGCTCTACACCGGCATCTTCTGCTCCGTGCCGGTCTTCGCATTCCTTATATGGTGGGAGTTCAGGCAGATTCTCAAGGAGAGGCTGCCCCACCTCCCCCTCTTCATGGTCTCCTTCATTCTTCTGTTTTACGTGGGAAGCCTCTTCTGCTATCAGATAGTGCTGCCCTCAGGGATCGGCTTCCTCGTCAGCTACCAGGGCGGGCCTATCAAAGCCATGATCTCCACGGAACGGTTCGTCCGCTTCTGCGTTGCCATGGTCTTTGCTTTCGGAGGCGCCTTCGAGCTGCCGATTTTCATGCTCGCCCTGGGAAAGCTCGGCGTTGTCAACCATAAGACTCTTTCGAGGACGAGGCGTTATGCAGTGCTGATAATAGCAGTCGCGGCGAGCATTATCACGCCAACGCCCGACATCTACAATATGTCTCTCCTTGCAATACCGCTCTACGCACTCTATGAGATTGGGATACTCTTGATTCGCCTGACTGAACGTAAGGCAAAAGCTGAAGATGGATTGACCGCAAAACGTAAATCAGTGTAAGATTCTCGCAGTGGAAGAAACTATTGCTCGCTTTGGCTACGTCGGCGTCCTCTTTGGAACCTTCCTGGAAGGCGAAACGACAATACTTCTCGCGGCCATATTCGCGAAGCTGGGATACCTGCAGCTAAAACCGGTGATGTTCTGGTCGTTTGTCGGCACCTTCATGGGAGACTGCTCCTTTTTCTTTCTGGGCAAGTTCTTCGGAAGGTCCGTGATCGAACGGTACGAGTTCCTCCGCACGAAAGCATCGACGTCGGGAAAGATCATTCACCAGTACGGCCATCTGATTCTGCTCATCATGCGGTGTCTGGCCGGTTTTCGCTCGATTATCCTCGTCCTTCTGGGCTGCGCGAACCTGCGCATTCGCCGGTTTCTGCTCATCGACGTAGTGACTTCGGCCGCCTGGAGCGTGGCAATTTCAATCGTCGGCTACAGTTTCGCCAACGTTGTCTATATCTTTGTCAGGGACACAAAAGGTTATGGGAAGATCCTCATCCCCCTCGCGGTAATCGTTGCCGTGGCGCCGATTTTTTTCTTTCGGCATTTTATAAGAGAAAAGGAAAAGGAACAATTCGATGGAGATTGACCCCAAACTCCGGCGCGAGCTGACAAAGAGGTTCGAGATTGAGTCTTTTCGGAGGGAGGCGGAAACCACTGAGAACTGGCGAAAAGACCTGGACGCCATATACCGAAAAAAACACGAGAGCATGAGCTCGTTCCTCCTCGACATAAAGGCTCTCCTGGAGCGTATGAACAACAGAGTCAAAACGCTGACGAGCATGATAAAGGAAGGCAGTCAAAAATGAAGTATGCAGTGCTGACCGCGCTTCTCGCGCTCTGCTTTGCCTCGAATCTGTGGGCAGAGACGCAGACGGCGCAAAAAAAATCGGTCTCTCTCGAAAAGAGGGTGGCCGAGCTGGAAAAAGAAGTAGCCAATCTGAAAACAGCAATCGCGTCCACGGAAATGGCGCCGCTTCCCGACCGGATCTCACTGTGCGACAGACAGATGCCCCTTGCCAATCCGGATGTGCGGGAAGCTTTCGAGCGGGAGTTTTACCAGTTCCTCGACAACAGAGGTCTTTTGACGATCCTCGTGCGGCGCTACGGCAAGTTCCTCAACGTCGTATCTGCGGAGATTGAGAAGACGGCCATGCCGCCGGACCTCGTCTACCTCGCCATTGCCGAAAGCTACCTGAACCCCAGGGCCGCTTCAAGGGCGAGCGCCGGCGGGTTGTGGCAATTCGTCAAGGATACGGGCAAGAGAGAGGGACTTTGCATCAACGACGACATTGACGAGCGGTACAGCGTAACGAGATCGACGCGATGCGCCCTATCCTACCTAAACAGGCTGCATGCGATGTTCGGCGATTGGCTCCTCGCCATGGCCGCCTACAACGCGGGCGAGGCGCGCCTGAGCGATGCCTTGCAGAACCAGAACACAAAGGATTTTTTCGAGATGTACCTGCCGGAGGAGACAACAAGATACATCTACCGCATCGCAGCGCTGAAGGAAATCCTTGGCAATCCGGCGAAATACGGCCTTCCCATTGAAAAGGAAGACTTCTACAAACCCTATGCGGTCGTCGAGATCACCGTCGATCTGGAACGGGAGGTCCATACCGCGGCCCTCGCCCAGGCAATGGACCTGCCCTACGGAGCGTTCCGCCTCTACAATCTGCATATCCGAAAGTACAAGCTGCCTAGGGGGACCTACCACCTCTGCGTGCCCATTGAAAAAAAGGAGACGTTTCTCAGGCGGATCAGGATGAATCCATCGATCGGCGTCGCCAGGGAGGTTTCTTGAAAAGAGGGATCGGAAACGGCCGGTACTGTTCGCTGTAGTGAACGACTAATTTTTCTCCAGGTCCTCCAGCCATGCAAAATCTCCTTGACAAGATGGCGGTATTTAACGTAATATTCGATATTGACAGTGTGCGGCTGAGAGGTACGTTGGCCAGTATGATGAACAGCAAGCCGGTCAGCATAAGAAACAGTACTGAGTTGCGACCAGCCGGAGGCAACCAAAGAAGCTAGAGGGTTGATCGGCCGGCCGCGAACTGGCGCATACCCAGGAGGCAATATGTCCAAAACGGCATCAAAATGTCCCTTCTCGAAAATGATATGCAGGGAGTGTGCGATTTACCGGGGCAGGCACGTCGAGCTCTGCAGTTTTCGCATGAACGGGACGAAAGCGGATAGGCCAAAGGCTGAGAGCAGTGGAGTGTTTACTGGTTGGGAATTTCCGGACATTCCGGACGGCCCCAATGTTATGGTGAACATCGAAGACTTTATTGAAAGGAGAGGCTTATGATCTATGATTTTGCGTACCTCAAGCCTGGCAGCATGAAAGAAGCTCTCCAAATGCTCAAAGAGCATGAGGAAGAGTGCAAGGTTATCTGCGGTGGGCAGTCGCTGCTGGTAATCATGCGCCAGGGGCTCGTTTCTCCGGAGTACGTCATCGACATCAAGAAGCTGGCTGATGTCAACCACCTGACGTACGACGCGAAAGACGGTCTCAAGATCGGGGCGACCTGCACGCACCGCGCGGTGGAACATTCACCCATGATCAAAGAGAAGTATCCGGTGCTGTCCGAGATGGAAGGAAAGCTCGCTTCCATCCAGGTGAGGAACTGGGGCACCATCGCCGGCAACCTGGCCCACGGCGACCCCGCTGGCGACCCGGCGCCCGTGATCATCGCGCTGAACGGTTCGGTGAAGCTCGGCTCCGTAAAGGGCGAGCGCGTCGTTCCTTTGGACGAGTTCTATCCCGACCTCTTTGAGACGGTGATGAACCACGACGAGTTGATCGTCGAGGTGATAATCCCGCCCCGCCCGGCAAAGACAGCTACAAAGTACCAGAAGTTCAACCTCCTCGACAGCGATATGGGACTCATCGGCGTGGCAGTAACCGTTTCGATGGACGGCGACAAGTGTAAAGACGCCCGGGTCGTGCTCGGAAGCGCAGCTCCGACCGTCATAAGGGCAAAAGAAGCCGAAAAAACACTCATCGGCGCGAAGCTCGACGACTCGGTCTTTGCAGCAGCAGGCGAGGCGGCCGCGGCAGAGTGCTCGCCTGTGTCTGATATCCACGCGTCCGAAGAATACCGGCGCCATCTCGTTAAGATCTTGACGAAGAGAATGGCGAAAGCAGCCTGGGAACGGGCGATGGCAAGCTGACAAGGAGGCTCACAATGGAAAAACGAGTGTTGACGCTCAACGTAAACGATCAGGATTATGAACTTTACATAAACCCGAAGGCCCTGCTCGTGGAAGCCATCAGAGACTACATCGAGCTGACAGGCACGAAGAGGGGCTGCGACACGGTATCCTGCGGCGCATGCACGGTCTTGATCGACGGCATGGCGGTAAAAGCCTGCTCGGTCCTTGCCATGCAGGCCGAGGGAACAAAGATAACAACCTCTGAAGGCCTCGAGAAAAACGGCCAGCTTCATCCTATCCAAAAGGCATTCCTCGATGAAGGCGCCTTTCAGTGCGGCTTCTGCACTTCCGGCATGCTCATGTCAGCCGTTGGCTTTCTGAACGAAGCCAAGAACCCGACGGAAAAAGAGATCAGGGACGGCATTGAGGGGAACATCTGCCGGTGTACTGGCTACAACAGCATCGTCCGCGCTATTGAAGCAGTCGCGAAAGGCAAATACACGGAGGAGAAAGCATGAATAAGTATACGGTAATCAACCCACACGAGCCTTTCAGGGTACTCAATACCCACGTCCACAACGTCGACGGATGGGCAAAGGTGACGGGCAGAGCCACTTACACCTTCGACGTTAAGCTCCCGGGCATGCTCTATGGCAAGATCCTCAGGAGCCCGCACGCCCACGCAATTATCAAGAACATCGATTATTCGAAGGCCCTGGCGATGCCCGGCGTCAAAGCAGCGGCCTGCGGAAAACTCGACACCCTCGGTGTGAAGCAGGGCATTTGGCGGCGCTACAAAGACCTGTGCGACGAGCAGATCCTGCCGGTTGACAAGGTCCGCTACATCGGCGAGCCTGTTGCCTGCGTCGCGGCGGTAACGGAAGAGATCGCGGAAAGAGCCCTCGAATTGATCGAGGTCGACTATGAAGTGCTCCCCGGCGTTTTCGAGCCCCTTGACGCCATCAAGAAAGACGCTCCCCAGCTCCATGAGGGCTTCGAGCGGAACATCAACGTTACCCGCCACATCGAATGGGGCGAGGTCGACGAAGGCTTCGAGGAGGCCGAGTACATCAGGGAAGACTGGTTCCGTTGCGGCGGTCAGGCGCATATGTGCATGGAGACCCGCTGCGCCGTGGCAAGCTACACTCCCGACAATAAGCTGACCATCTACCACTCCAGCCAGGGATGCTACTACATGCAGGGCCTCATGGCCGGCGTCCTCGGCATGCCGGAGAGCGACATCAGGGTCATCGGCGCTTACACGGGCGGCGGCTTCGGCGGCAAATTCGAGCTCGACGGTGCGATCTTCTGCAGCTCCGTTCTTTCGAAGAAGTGCATGCGCCCCGTGAAGATCGTCTATACAAGGGAAGAAGACTTCATCGCCACCAAGCGCCGCACCCCAATGTGGTACTACACGCGGACCGGCGTGAAAAAGGACGGCACCTTCTGCGCCCGCGAGGCAAAGGTCTTCACGAACGGCGGCGCTTATACCGGCATGGGCGCAACGGCCCTCTACCTGACCGGTTTCTTCCACTCCTTCCCTTACAGATGGAAGGGCTACCGCTATGACGGCTATCGCGTATACACGAACACCCTGCCCTCCACCTCGATGCGCGGCTTCGGCGCTCCTCAGGCAATGTGGTGCTCCGAGCAGCAGATCGAATGGATCGCGGCCGATCTGGGCCTCGACCCGATAGAGATGCGGCGGAAGAACGCCCATCAGGAAGGGACCATACTGCCCGGCCAGGCGACCATCGCGAGCTGCGGCATCGACCAGGCCTTCGACGAAATCCAGAAATGGATCAAAACCAAAGGCAAGCTGGCGGCCAACAGATCGATCGGCATCTCCGCCTGTGGTTTCATGTCGGGCGGCATCTTCAACTGGTTCGACACGCCCTACTCATTCTCCTCGGCGGTCGTCACCATCAACCAGGACGGCAAGGTGGAGCTCCACGTCGGCGCCCACGATATCGGCCAGGGCTCCAACACGACGCTGGCGATCATCTGCGCCGAGGCGTTGGGCGTCAAGGTTGGGGATATCAAGGTCCATTCGGGCGACACCGACCATTGCCCTCCGGACCTCGGCGCATGGGGTTCCAGGCAGACCCTCATGAGCGGCAACGCGGTAAAAATGGCTGCCGAAAGCGCAAAGAAGCAGCTCCTCGAGTTCGCCTATGCCGAGTCCGGGTTGAACATCGTCTACGACCTGGACATCAAGGACAACTGGGTGCACGCTATCGCCCGCCCGGAAAGGGGCCAAGACTTCGGCAAGTTGGTCAAGAAGGCTCTGCGCGGCAAGGACGGCCAGAAGATCGTCGGCCGCGGCTACTACACGCCTCACAGAAAGGGCATGATTTCTCCGGCTTACAGCTACATGCTCCAGGGCGTCGAGGTTGAAGTTGACGAAGAGACGGGCAAGATCACGCTCATCGACAGCCTGACGGCCCACGACTGCGGCCAGCCCATCAACCACCTCGGCCTCATCGGCCAGCTTGAAGGCGCTTTCTCCATGGCGGCCGGCTACGGCTACCTGGAATACATGCCGTATGAAGACGGCAAGCTCATGAACCCGAACTTGGTCGACTACAAAATGATCAGGGCGCCCGAGATGCCTCCCGCGAACATCGCAGAGATCGACACCTACGAGCCGGAGGGACCCTACGGGGCAAAGGAAGCGGGCGAAGGCCTCACGAATCCGACAGCCGCGGCGATCGGCAATGCTTTGTTCCACCGCTTCGGCATCCAAACGAAAGAGTGCCCGGTGCGGCCGCACATGGTACTAGATCTCATCAGAGAGAAGAAAGAGAAAGACGCAGAGAAGAAATAACCAAAGGAGGATGCGATGAGCGTAAGCGGTCCCATAATATGCCCCGTGTGCGGTAAGAAAGCAAAAACGGGCACTGCAATAGATTGCGCCCGCCATATGTTCGGCACCGGCGACCAGCCCCACAGGAAATGGGTTGACGATCAGGGTCTTTCCTTCATCGACCTCATGATCGAGCAGGCCACGACGCCCGGCAACAAGAGCTACCAGATTCTTGCCGAGGCAATCGAGAAGGACGCCGAAAAGAAGCAGGCAAAGTAACGCCGAAGGTGATCGAATAGCGGCGTAAGGAGGATTCGGACAATGATAATCGAAGGGAAATTCAACGTAACGGCGCCCATCCAGAAGCTGTGGGATACGCTCTTCGGCGACGTGAAGGGCGTTGCCGCTTGCATGCCCGGGGTGGAAAGCCTCGAGGTGGTAGACGATAAGACCTTCAACCTCACCATGAAGCAGAAGGTCGGCATCTTCGGCGTCACCATGAAGGGCCCGCTCAATCTCACGACCGTACAGGCCCCGACCCATCTCGACATGGCCGGGGAGTTCTCCGACATTACCAAACTCGGCCAGATCAAGTCGAAGATCATCCTCGACCTGTTAGAGAAGGCTCCTGACGTCGAGCTTGCTTACAAGCTCGACGTCTCCATATCCGGAAAGATGTCGGCTCTCGGCGTCGCCGACCGGTTCATGAAGACAAAAGGCGCGCAGATCGAAAAGGAGTTTATCGCGAACCTGAAAGACTTCATCGCAAAACGGGTATAGCGGAATTCCTGAAAGGAAACAAGCAAAGGGCCTGCATGGCAACGTGCAGGCCCTTTGCTTTTCATCAGCGAAAGAATCGGCCGCGAGTACGCCCAGTATGGTCCCGTGCCCAAGCTCGACGTACTGCCTTCTATGCCCACACAGACGTTTCTTCCCAGAAAGAAGGGGAGGCCCCAATCGAACATGCCCGCGCCCTGCATCACGCTGTCGGACCCGCCGATGTTCGAGAACACGTGATACCCGGAAGAGCTGAGGGCAGTGAAATTCCCGATCTGAAAATCGACCTCGCCCGTTGGCGATCCTGAAGCGGCCGTGTTTGTCGCCGAAAGGGAAAGGGTGGATGTGGGCGTAAACCAACTGTTGCTATTTGTCGGAATGGCGCTGTCCGGAAAGAAGAACCCGTTCGAGCCGGAATCGATAAAGCCCTCGTATGCAATGCTGTTGAAGACCGTCGTGAAGTAGCCGCTCGAGTTTGCGCCGTACGCCTGAACGGTTGACGCGGGAATATTGTTCGACTCGGTCCCGATGCCGAGGACCAGATAGCCGTTCGTCGAGGACAACCCGGTAGACGGCACGCTGGGGAACATCAGGGTGACGCCGTTATTGTCCACAGGAAGGGCCGACACCACATTCCGAACCTGCTGCGTGACGGGGACCGCGGTGGGGGTGCACTTATTCGTACTGCTATCATACGTGAAATACCACCTGTTCTTCGCATTTGAGGCGCACACAGAGCCGCAGTCGCGGACGCGGAAACCGACGCCCAGACTGCCGTTGTAGTAGGCGTCGGTCGGACTGGAAAAGGAGCCGGAACATGCGTGGCCCCCTGTGTCGCTTCTCACATCGGAGGTACTTGAACCGATTATATGGACAGGCGTGAGGACGGCGGGCTCGCCTCCGAGCTGGACGCTCGCCTGCTGCACCGGTCCCCAGACGGTTGACCCATCGCCGTATTCGACGCATTCGTAAAGTGGAAGGGAGTTAACTTCCACCTGGCTGCTCGTCAAGGCGTTCACAAGATTTGTCGGCAGCGCTTGCTGAAATATGCGCAGTCCGTAATCTCCCGTGTCGAGGAGGATATCATCGACCGTTTGGCAATTCCCGCTGCTCGAGTCGCAGATCGTTACGGTCACGCACGGTTTGTTCGGCCACACCGCCAGAGAGCGCGCGGAGCACTCCGAGCCGTCCACGGTGACAGTGAGCACATTGTCCCCGGTTATCGCCGGGAGGACAAGACCATTCGGAAGCGCGGCAACAGTCGGCGACGAAGCAACAGAGGAGCTCGATTGCGTCGCATCTGTGCTGCTGCTGCCGCCTCCACCCCCGCCTCCGCCGCCTCCGCAGCCGGTCAGGGCCATGAGAATCGTGCAAAGAAGCAGTACACTACTTGATTTCATCGATTGTCACTCCGGAAGGGATCAGGTCCGGCGCATAAGCCCGACCTGCCAAGCTCCCCACGTGTCCCCACTTTTGTACGACCAGGCCGTCCGTTTCTATCGCCAGGCGCCTGACCCCCGGTTTGCGCGCCGTGTTTTGCAACGCCTCTTCGTAAGCAGACGCATAGGAACCCAAGAGCGTCGTGAGGTCGGGGTGCCGCAGCCCGTTCCACGCAACGGCGAAGACCACCCCGCTTGAGGAAAGATATTCGCGAACTGCCGTGCCGCCGCAGTCAATCTCCTGTATCGTGTAGCCGTTTTGTGAAGTCGACATTCGATGCATTCCCGAAAGCGCCTTCCTGTCCGACTCTATTGACCCTTCGGGTTGGCCCAGGGTCGCATTTCCCGGTCTGGCCATAAGAAGAACGGCAGACAACGATATCAGGCACAAAAGGATTTGGTAAGACTTCTTTTTCATGCTCCATCCTCCGGTTTTCCACTAAGCCCGTTCTGTCCGGACATTGTGTGCAGCAAGAAACATGCCTCCAGGTAGAAAACGCTCTAAAGGGCCGGGAAACGGTGCATCTGGCGGTACATTACAGAGAATCGCTGTCAAAGAGCAATCAAGAGAACGTCAAGATTTTGAACGCGCGATTGTTGGGGTTCAGCACCCCGGCCTCCCCTCTTATTCGCTGGGCCCGTTCGAACAGCTTTCTTCCCTGTTGGCGAGGAAGAGGCGGAGGGTCGATTCGTAGGAACAAACTATTTTTCGCGGGGGTTTGCCGAGCCACTGATAGAAGATTGCCTTATGGTCCCGCAGCTCCTTCCGGTGACGCACGGCTGTCCGTACGCTCCACCCGAGCACCGGGGCAATGCGCCGCCAGCCCTGAAGACGAGGTTCCATCATCCACTCCTCTCTCCCATTTCTGGAAAGCCTTTGATCGGTCTTATCGGCCTTATTCGACCTATGGGACCTATAGAACCGCAGACGGCCGATCAGACAGATGTCCAGTTGCCTGTTTCCCTTTGTTCCCATTCAGGAAGGACGGGCGCCTGTCGCTTTGGCGTGTTGAGAGTTTCCGGTCCGGCTATCGGCCGCGTCGGCCCCAGATCCTCGAGGACAAAGGGGCGGACGCTCAGGGCGTCGTTCCGATGCCTCCCGGCCCGGCGCGCGAACTGCCCGCCGGATTTCAAGGGAGGCAAAGGATTGCCCTGAGGGTGCGCCATCTTTTGACGCACGGAGAACTCAGGAATGACGTAATACTGTTCTCCCTTCACCCGGTACGGGATGATGCGTCCGAGGCTGACAAGATCCCGGAGCCACCGGCGCAACTCTTTCGTCGATATCTGATCGTAGACAAAGATGTGCGCTTTAAGCCAGAGTGCGTCGCCCGGGGCCACGCCGGCGTTGTCGGACGCGTCCCACAGACCCAGGTAAAGGAGACGGGCCTGCGGGCAGAGTTTCGATAGCTTCTCATCACTCCACAATTCAGACTTGATTGCCCTATTCCTCGCCATCGACGCGCCTCCCGGGCCGGGCTATTCGTTCGGGCGCCCGCCCTTCCCCATGCCCGGCCCCCTGCTTTCTCACATACCAGATCAAGCCGCACCGAAGGCAGTGAAACTCGTCCTCTTCCACGGCGATGAATCCCTGTGCGCCACACTTGTCGCAGGTCAGCATAACCACTCTCCTTCGGCCAGGACATTTCCTATGCCAACGCCCTTGCTTATTATTACCACTACGGGAATATCATGTCAATACCTTTTTCACATTTTATTCCCTCTACAGTGCATTGTTTTTTTGGTAGAAAAACCGATAATAGAGTGTTATGGTAAGAATACAGAGAAAGAAGAAGATACGAGAGATGTCGCCGCAGGAATTGATCCCGGCGGACGATGGCATAATAATTGCTTGGAACTTCATACGAATTCGCGAAAGTCTGGGCCTTACCCAGGAACAGACGGCGGAGCTAGGAGGGGTCACCGTAGGCTATGTCGGAAAGGTAGAAACCGCCGCGGTCAGCTTCGGGACGAGAGCGCAACAAAAATGGTCTAGAATCTTTAATGTCGATAGAACCGAGTTCTTCAGGAGACCCGACATCGGCATCCGGGTCACCGGGGTGATTATGGATAAAGGAGTAGTCGGGCATAACGCGGCAGACGTGGACGAAGAGGCCGAATACGTTCCGCTTCCTCCCGGCTACACTCAGGAAAAGGCCCTGAAGGAGGGCATGACCTGCCTGAAAATCCTCACTGACGCCCTCTACCCGTTCCTGCGCCGGGATTCTTATCTTTATGTCACCAGAATGCCGATAGCTGTCATCCGCAACGACAACCTCGTGATCTACTCAGAAGGGGGAGAGCCGGCAAGCATCAAAGAAGTTGAACTTCTCCCCCACGGGAAGATCCTCCTCAAGGGAATCGGCAGGGGCAACACGTTTACCAAAGAGATCAGCGAGCTGCGCACCCTGGATAAAATCGTCTTTATCGGCTTGTAGACTCTCGTCAGGCACGCCTTCCGGCTCGCTTCGTCGCAGCTTGGCGGGGCTTTTTACGCTTCTAAAAGCTCAGCCCCTTCTCCGCTCTCGGAGCCGCTAACCAATTTTGCTCAGATGCTCTAACTTCGTAAAACTCCTTCAAATCTCTTGAGTGACATGGGTGGCACTAATATTACCATAATAGGAATATAGAGTTGATTTCATTATACCCATAGTGGTAATATAACAAAAGGGGTAAGCGGTGTGGATCGGGACACGAAATACGGAGCGCCTGCCATCGAAAACGAAGACCGGGAAGAAACGGACAAGCAGAGCAGGCGCTGCATCGTGGACGAGGAAGTTCTCTGCCCTCCTTCACGCTACGATTGCGCCAGACCATGTCCTTATGTAGGCTGGGAGAAACGCCTGCGGGGGGAGGCCGGGTGAATTTCGCGCCTTTCGCCTGTCGCTTCGGCGCCGATAATCACGCGGAAATCCATCAAAATTCCCTCCGGCCTCGCCGTATCTGCACGCCGGCGGGTAAACGCCTTTGAATTACGATCCCCTTAATGTCCGGGGTGGAACTTTCTGAAGATGTCCCTGGCGATGACTACCCTCTGAACCTGGTTCGCCCCCTCGTAGATTTGGGTGGCCTTAGCGTCGCGCATCATGCGCTCCACAGGATAATCTTTGGTATACCCATAGCCGCCGAGTATCTGGACTGCGTCGGTGGTTACCTTCATTGCCACGTCCGCCGAATAGACCTTCGCCATGGAAGAGAGCTTGTCCACGCCTATGGCGCTCATCTTGTCGCGCTCGTAAACTTTGGCGTCAAGCAGTTCGGCCGCGTTATAGACAAGAGCCCGGGCAGCCTCCACCCCGGTTGCCATGTCGGCCACCATGAATTGGATGCCTTCGAAATCGGCAAGCTTCTGGCCGAACTGAACCCTATTCCATGCATATTCGACGGCGAAATCGAGCGCTCCCTGAGCAATCCCAACCGCCTGGGCGCCGACCGCCGGCCGCGAGAGGTTGAGCGTGGCCATGGCAAGGTCCCAGCCCTGGCCTTCTTTCCCGATCAGATTGTCTTTGGTGAGTCTGACGTTATCGAAAATGATCTCGCTGAGATCGGTGCCGATCATGCCCATCTTCTCTTCGCTCTTGCCGATAGTCACACCCGGATAATCCTTTTCCAGATAGAAACAGGAAATGCCGCGGGTGCGCGCCGCAGGGTCCGTGGACACAAAAACACAGAAGAATTGCGCGGCGGCAGCGTCAGTGATCATCGACTTCTTGCCGTTCAGGTAATAGTATTCGCCGTCCCTGGTGGCGTACGTCCTCATGTGGGAGGCATCGGAACCCGCTTCGGGTTCCGACAGACCGAAGGCCCAAATATAAGGTTTGTCGGCCTGCGTCATCTTGCTGTAGATATACTCTTTCTGCTCGCTGGTCCCCGCAATCATGATCGACATGAGACCGACGGCATTCGAAAGAACGATGAGCGATGACGATCCCGATACTTTCGCGATCTCTTCTACGATGAGACAGAGGGAGGTGATATCGCCGTCGAGGCCGCCGAACTGCTCCGGCAACATGAGATAGAGAAACCCCTGTTTCTTGAAGACATCGACGAGGTCCCAGGGAAACGCGCCCGTTGCGTCTATTTCCTTTGCCCGGGGCGCAACTCTGTCCTTGGCTATCTGCTCGCCTATCTTTTGAATCAACAGGTGGCTTTCCGAAAGATTGAGCATAAAATCTCCTTTTCGCGTCTGAAAAATAGCGGTATACTTGTACTATCACAATACGGCCATTATTGAAACAGAAAAGGGTTGAGAAATCAATGGCGACGGTCTACTTTACCGACATGCGGACACGGCCGGGCAGAAGCCTCCTCAACAAGCTCAACGGCCTGCTCCTGAGGACAAAAGCCCAAAGAAGGGTCAAAAAGAATGACCTGACGGCGATCAAGGTCCACTTCGGAGAGGCGGGAAACTGCGCCTATGTCCGCCCTGTCTTCCTGAGGGTGGTGGCCGACTATCTGAGGACTCTCGGCTGCAAACCCTTCCTCACTGACACCAACACGCTCTACAAAGGTTCCCGCAGCGATGCGACGGCCCATATCGAGACCGCCGTCCGGCACGGCTTCGACTATGCGGCAATCGGCTGTCCGGTCATCATTGCCGACGGCCTCCGACGCGGCAGCGGCGTCAGGATGCCAATTCAGGGGGAGCTCTTGCAGGAGGCGAGCATCGCCCCCGGCATAGCTGAAGCAGATGCCCTGGTCGTCGTGAGCCACTTTAAAGGCCACGAGGTTGCAGGCTTCGGCGGCGCCCTGAAGAACGTGGGCATGGGTTGCGCCTCACGGGAAGGAAAGCTCGTCCAGCACAGCACGCTCAGCCCCGCGGTCAACGGCAAACGCTGCAAAGGCTGCGGCGCATGCCTCGATTTCTGCCCCGAAGGCGCCATTCATCTTTCCGGCAAGACTGACGAAAGCGACGCCTCTCGCCCGCCCGCCCGCCACGCCGTGATAGAGGGACACAAATGCATCGGCTGCGGCCAATGCGTCGTTGCTTGCCCCCAAGGGGCCGTGCGCGTGCAGTGGAATGAGAAACCCGACCATTTCCAGAAGAAGATGGTGGAGTACGCCGCCGGAGCGCTCAAGGAGAAAGCCGGCAAGGCCCTCTTCCTCAACTTTCTCATGCAAATAAGCCCCAACTGCGACTGCCTGCCGAATAATGACGCGCCCATCGTCAAGGATATCGGCATTCTCGCCTCCTGGGACCCCGTCGCCATCGATGCCGCCTCCGTCGACCTCGTGAACAGCCAGGAAGCGCTGCCGGGCACGGCGGTAAAACATGCGACGGGCGTGGGCCAGGACCTGTTCAGGGCCATCTATCCCCAGTCGGACTGGAATGTGCAGCTCGATCACGGGGTGCGGATGGGACTCGGCACACGCGACTACGAGCTTCTCAAGGTGTGAGCGCTTCCCCCATCGCAATCCACCTATTTCTCCAATCTGGTCGGCGCTCCACACCTCCATGACATGGAGCGGCCAAATGTTTTTCTTGCTGAACAACGCAAATGGTGGTAATGATTAGCAAGGAAGCATTATATACTTTATATGCGGGGAAGAAAAAGCGTATGTATACATTCAGACCTGCCACCGATCGGATTAAGCTCCTAAGGCAGCTCATCCGCGACAGAGTCATCCGGACGGACGCGGAAAGAGCGCTGATCACCACCGAATCCTACAAGAAAAATGAGCATGTGGTCCCGATCATCAAAAGACCGCTGGCCGCCTATGATGTCTGCTCGCGGATGACGGTTCGCGTCGAGGACTTCGAGATCATCGTGGGCAACAAAGCCGGCGCCTTCTGCGGTTCCGGCTTAAACCCCGAGTGGGGCGGCGCGGGCTGGATCCCGGAGGAGGTCGAGAGCGGGAGTTGGACTCTTCGGGACGACGGGCTGTATCACAACCCCGATGAGGAGGAATTAAAGCTGACTATCGCTCCCGAGGATGTGGAGGCGCTCATCTCTATCCGCGACTATTGGAAAGGCAGAACCGTCACGTCGACCGCGGACGCGTGGCAGCCTGACGGATACGAGGAGCTCGCTCGCCTCAACGTATCCAGCTACGCAACCGGCATGCCGCTCATGTGGATTCCCGTCGGGCACCTTACCCCCGGCTTCGAGAAGATCCTCAAGGTCGGCTACGCCGCTATCCGCGGGCAGGCTCAGGACTGGATGGACGCCCACGAGGGAAACCTGATGGGCGAGGACATGAACAAGTATATGTTCTACAAGTCTGCCGCCATCGCCTGTGATGCGGCCACCATCCTCGTGAAACGTTACGGCCGGGCGTGCTTCGACAAGGCCGGGGAGTGCCGGGATGCAGCCCGTAAGTCCGAACTCATGAAAATGGGCGAGGGCTTGATGCGGATCTCCGAGAATCCCGCACGCACCTTCTGGGAAGCCTGCCAGGGGGCCATCATGTATCAGCTTTTCCTGGCTCTGGAATCGGGTTATCCGGCGCCCGCCTTCGGTCGTTTCGACCAGTACACGTGGCCGTTCCTTAAGGCCGATCTTGAGGCCGGCCGCATCACGATGGACGAGGCGCAGGAGATCGTCGACGCCTTCTTCCTCAAGGCCAACTGTTTCTACGGCGCCGCGTCTCCGTCCATTACCCTCATCACGGGCATCGGCAACACCTACCAACACACTACCATCGGCGGCGTCGCCCCCGAGACCGGCGAGGATGCGACCAACCCGGTCACCTATATGGTCCTCGAGACTATCGGCAGGCTTTTGCTCCACGACCCGACCATCTCTTTGCGCGTCAACAAGAAAACTCCCGACAAGCTTTGGGAATGTGCGCTCGAGACGTCCAGGCTCGTCGGCGGTCTGCCGCTGTTCCAGAACGACGAGGTCATCATACCGGGTCTCGTGAAGGAGCTCGGCTTTGAACTGAGGGATGCTCGCGACTACAGCATCATCGGCTGCCAGGAGATCGTCGGTTCCGGAAACGACTATCCTGCGCCGAACGGCATTCACGCTCCCCACGCGGCCGTTCATTTCGGCGTCATCTTCGATATGGCCATCAACAACGGCATCAACCCCTTCAACAACGAGCAGTGCAAACTGAAGACCGGCTATCTCTACGAGATGGACTCCTTCGAGGCGGTCAGGGCTGCGGTCAAAGCCATGGCGAAGTACATACTCAAGCGGCACGTCACCATGAATAACTACTCAGAGTATCTGACGATGTACCACGCGCCGCATGCCGGGCTCTCCATCTCCATCGAAGGCTGCATGGAGAACGGCAAGGACTGCGTCCACGGCGGGGCAAAATACAACTCCTATGGCGGCACGGCTACCGGTCTCGCGACGCTCGCCGACTCCCTCACCGCCATCAAGTACATGGTTTTCGATAAGAAGCTCTGCACGGCCAGGGAGCTCTACGATGCCGTTATGGCGAACTGGGAGGGCTACGAGCGGCTGCGGCAGCAGATCCTGAACGAAGTTCCTCATTTTGGAAACGCCGATCCCTACGCTGATGAGCAGATGAAGTGGATTTGCGATGCCTACTGCGAGATTTGCCGGGAGTGCTTCAGCACGAGAGCAAGGGTCTACAAGGCCGGTCTTTACGGCGCCGCCGACCACGTGGCGCAGGGGTATCATACCTGGGCAACCCCCGACGGCAGAAAGACCGGCGAGCCCTTGGCCGACGCTGCTTCCCCTGCCCAGGGAAGAGACCGCAACGGTCCTACGGCCGTCTTCAACTCGTCCTGCTGCTTCGACCATAGCAACTACATGGACGGCATTGCGCTGAACCTCAGGGTCCACCCGACCGCAATCAGAGGGGAGGAGGGCATAGCCAAGCTGCGCGACCTCACGAAGGCATACCTTGAGAACGGCGGCATGGAAGTTCAGTACAACATCGTCAGCTCGGAGACCATGAGGGCCGCCCAGGAGGACCCGACAACGTACCGCGATCTGGTCGTGCGCATCGCCGGCTATTCTGCGTACTTCGTCGAGCTGGATAGGGATCTGCAAAACGACCTTATCCGCAGAACAGAGAACTCGGTGGGGTAAGTAAGGAGGGCCGGGGTGAGGGTGCTCGTCATCAGTGACCCTACATGCCTACCACGCCGCCGCTTACATGGATCACTTCCCGGGTGATGAACTTCGAGTCGTCCGAGGCAAAGAAGAGGACCGCGCTCGCTACGTCGGCGACATCTCCGGTGCGCCTCAAGGGCATGCGGTTCACGATCCTGTCTATGTTCTTCTTCTCATAGGCGCGTGTCGCGGGCGTGTCTATCAGACCCGGCGCCACGCAGTTGACCGTAATGCCGTACTGTGCGAGTTCCATCCCGAGCGCTTTTGTAAGGCCGATGACGCCTGCCTTTGCCGACGCATAGTTGGCCTGCCCGAAATTATTGCCCAGATAGGCTGTGGAAGAGATGTTGACGATCCGGCCGCAGGACCGGGCGATCATAGGGGGGGCAGCGGCCCTGGCGCAGATGAAGCTGCCCTTCAGGTTCAGATCGATCACGAAATCCCAGTCTTCGTCGGTCATCCTGGTAAGCTTGGCGTCTCTCGGGCCGCCGGCGTTATTGACGAGGATGTCGAGGCCGCCCCATCGGTCGACTGCCCGGGCGATCATCTCGTCGACTTCCAGCCTGTTTGTCACATCGGCGCCGTGGGCGATCGACACGCCGGCGGCGGAGGCAATCATGTCCGCCGTCTCTGAGGCCATCCGGATATCGATATCGTTCGCGACGACTTTCGCCCCCTCGCCTGCGAGTACAAGCGCTATAGCCCGGCCTAAGTGGCCTCCCGCGCCCGTCACGACGGCCACCCTGTCTTGAAGTTTCATACCCTCTTTCACCTCTATTCTATAGCATCAAAAGGGGCCGTTACGCCAGAGATCGCGGGGCCTACGACGGGCCCATGACGGCGAAGCAGAAACGGCGCTTCAGACCTTTGCAAACAATTGCATCATGAGAGGGAAGTCTCCGGACGCCTTGTATTTCTGCTCCATAAGCATCTGTCGCCCGTCGGCCTTGCCCGTCATGATATCCATCCAGACATTAAAAGGAGTCTCAATGGTGAGATCGGGGCTATCCCACGTTCCTTCTTCTGCCCTTACCGTTCCCTTCTCGACGGCAAAATAGCAGGAACCCTCCACTTCACCGGAGAATTTGAACTGCACTGCCGCTGTCCGGTCGCCAATTGCCTTGGCATTGATCCCGAAAGAAAAGAGGAGCAGGAAACTTTCCAGGGAGTCCGGGCGTGGAACCATATTCTTCTCGCCGAATTCCTTTGGCGTCACCCCTTCGGCATTGCAGGTCTTCCATACGATGTTAGCTATCGCGGCGAAGAACTGCGGATCCACGAGAGGTTGGGTGATCCTCCTCATGGTCTCAGGGGAGATCCGCGTGGACTGGACCAATTCTCGCCCTGCCTGCGTGGCAGCCTCCAGCACGTCGTCCGCTTTCTCCTTCAGAAAGGGATTCGGCAACATTTCCGCGGCCGGTCGGTAAATCTCGGCCGCAAGCTTGTTGCCGGGAGTGGCATAACTGTAACTCACGAGCGCTGAAAGGGGGCCGAAGTGGGCCTCGTCCGGCATGCCGGAAACGGAGAGCATCACTACCGCCGGTCTCTTGCTGCGCGCGGGGTGAAACATCCGCCCTTCGCGAATCTCAAAGAAAGGTTCAATCGACGGTATGGTTCGTTCGATAAAAGCCTTCATCGTCGCGGTCATGGCGTAGTTGTAGAGGGGCGTCGCATAGACAACGAGATCCGATTCCAGCCACTTCGGGAACAGCTCGTTGGACATATCGTCTTTGTGAATACATGTGCCGGGGGTCTTTGTAAAGCAGGTGTAGCAACCGATGCAATTCTTGATGGTTTTCTCACGCAGGGCCACCACCTCGACCTCGGCCCCGGCATCGCGCATACCCGTGACCAGGCAATTTAACATCAATTCGGTCTTACTCTGACCCGAGCCTCTCGGGCTGGAATTGAGCGCCAATACCTTCATGCCGCACCTCCTTTGGCCTTCCCTATGCCCCTCTGCACTCTACGGCCAGGGGCGAATCCTCCATTTTGAATGAACCTCTCATCCGAGCGTATTTCAGCCTTCCGGCGCCCTATTGTATCCCCGCTCTCCGTAGGGCCGGAGTTTGACGAGCCAGAGCCGTTCCAGGGCTGCCAGGTCGCTCCGGGCGTCCTGCCGGGGGTCGGCGGCCGAGGGCTCCAGGCAGTCGATGACCTCGAAGGCAAATTGGTCGGCGCCGAAGCGGTTCCAGTCCTGCTGCAGTTCGGGGTTGCGGTGACTGCCCATTCTCAACTCCGCTTTTTGGCCGTTCAGCTTGCCCTGCACGTTCATACCTTTGCCGATAAAGATCTTCCCATTGGCCTTGTTGCTTATCTTGTATATCCCCGGAGGCGGCGGATTCTCCTTGTACTGGCGCTTGAGTTCGGCCTTTCGATCCATGATGCGCTCCTTTCTTTTTCCTCCCCCGGGGCCTTCACAAAACGGCCGCGCGCCGGAGATACCCGCGACGAGCCGGTAGCTTCCCTCTCTTCGAGAGAGCAACCCCTCTTCGATCAATTCGCGCCGGGCCGTGACGTAGTCATCGCATCTGCCGGCGATCACCGCATTGATCTCTTCTTCAGCATAGGCCCTGCCCGTCCGCAAGAGGGCTGCCACACTCTCAAGCACGATGCGCCTCTTTTTCCTTTGGACGGGAAGGCGGACGATCCGTCCATCCCTGAGAAAGGCTTTGAGCACCTTGTCCCGGTAGCCCTTCATCCGTTCGTCCTGCAGATGTCTCTCTGCGTCGCCCACGGAGACCAATTCCATCAGGGTGACGGCAAGGGCGTCGCGATTGGCCGAGTAGACGGCGTAGTACTGCTCTTTCTGCCGCAGGACGAGACCGACCGATTCCAGCTTCTTCAAATGAAAAGAAACCGTCGACGCGGCGAGGCGCGTGCGCTCGGCAAGCTCCTCCACGTACTGCGGCCTATCAAGGAGCGCATTGAGGAGCATAAGCCGCGACGGGTCGGCCAGCGACCTCAGTATTGCGAGGCTTTCTGCGGTGACCATGGGGTCATCCTCCAAGGATGCGAATATGGTTCGACATTTATAGAATTAAATGTCACCGATGTCAAGATATAATTCTACATTTATCGAAATGGATTGGCCAAATCCGCCTGAGCTCCTCAGGCGTTTCTGAGGACTGAGATGAGGACTTCCTGCAACCTGGTCGCGTCGATTTTCAAAATGGACCGCGAGTTCGACGATGGGAAGACTACTGCCGGTCTTTCATAACGTCTCTAAGAAATTCCTTTGTAGAACGGAACGAGACTAATATTTATCTTGACATGGGGAACTAAATGGAGAAGAATGAGGCATAGGATTTGGGTATAACTAAGGAATAAGACGACCGGAGTGGTGCGGAAGTATGCTCAGGCGTTGTTCCCTATGACCTTCCAAAGGCCCCATCCAGAGGTCCTCCCCGGGAGACTGCGCCTCCCTCCCGATTGTTATCGAAACGTCCCGGATCGCCATTTCAGCCCGAATAGCCCGTTATATCGCTCAAACGTCAATTTCGCCCGCCAAAGAAGAAATCAGAGGAGGAGAACATCGTGAAACTGGCTCGTTTCATCATCGACACCCACGTACACCCGCAACGCCATGCCGCCGGACCGGAGCTGAAACAGCAGGGGAAGGCGACGCCAAAGGAAATGAGGTACGCCGATTTGTCGAGTATCATGCCCAACCTCAAGGCCTACGACAATTCGAAACGTCTCCTCTATGATATGAAATGCTACGACGTCGACATGTGCGTCCTCTGCCCTGCCTTCGGCATGAGCAACGAGATCAACGCCGAGCTCGTCGAGCGTCATCCGGACAAATTCGTGGCCATCTGCAACGCCAAGAAGACGACCGAACGCGCCATCGCCGGCGAGATCGAGTGGACCATGGAAGCAGCCTGTCAGGAGCTCGACGAGCTCCTTTCGACGGGCAAGTTTGTCGGCATCGGGGAAGGCATGCCCTCAAACCCGACGGGCAGAAAAACATACAACCAGTCAGAGCGGATGGCCGAGCTGCGCCTCGTCATGGAGGTTGCCAGGAAACACAAGGTCCCGGTAAGGGTCCATACGGGCTCTCCCATGGGCTATCCCATCACCTACACCTTTTGGCCCGAGAATTGGCACCCCTATTGGATGAACGACCTTGCGACCGAGTATCCCGATGTGCCGATTATCTTCGATCACGGCGGCATGCAGGGCGGCAACATGGAGAACCTCGTCAACGAGTGCATCCAGGTTGCGGGGAACCACGACAACGTCTATCTGGAGACCGGTCTCTACTGGACCGACCTCTACCGCAGGGCCCTCCTCAACCCCAATGTGGGACCGGAAAAAATGATATGGGGAACCGATTGGGGCTCCAGCATTCCCACCTATACGCATATCGGAGCCCAGCCGCAATCCTACGGCATGCAGGTGCGAAAGTGGGGTCTGGTGACGCATCAGGTGGACGTCATGGGATGGAGCCTCAAACAGGTTGCCGCCCTGAACATCTCACAGGACGACATCAACCTTATGCTCGGAGGAAATGCGCTGCGAATCTATAAAATTCCTTTTCCTCTCACCCGTATGTTCAGACCTGCCGACTAGGTCCTCGAATTTCTATCTGATCCGAGAGGTGGATGGATGAAAAAGACACGCCAGGATGCGACGCGAAACGGAATACTGGAAGGCGCCGCCAGGGTGTTCGCCGAACGGGGCTTCGCCGGCGCCACCATGGCGTCGATAGCCCGGGAAGCACAAGTCTCAGAAACCTGCATTTATGAATATTTTGACGGGAAGGAAGACCTCTTTCTCACCATTCCCAAAACGCGGATAGAAGATGGCCTTCCGTTGATCGAGGACCATTTGTTCGGGGTCAAGGGCGCGCTTGCCCAGATGCGCAAATTTGTATGGGTCT
This sequence comes from uncultured delta proteobacterium, assembly GCA_963816715.1. Lineage (GTDB taxonomy): Bacteria > Desulfobacterota > Syntrophorhabdia > Syntrophorhabdales > WCHB1-27 > BOG-1155. Next base: position 896,274 of record CAWFMJ010000023.1, on the reverse strand, counting down.
ATGTCCGTCACATGGCCAGTGAACCCATCTATACCCGCATCGTCATGCTGCAGTTGAAGACAAGTAACAATTTTCTCAACAGCGACGCCTACAAAGAGGTCCAGAAGTTTTATGGAAGGCTCCTTGACATCATCGTCATGGGCCAGAAAACCGGAGAGATCAGGCCGGAGCTGGATCCGTACATCGCCCGGGCGGTGCTCATCGGCGCCATAGAGCACATCGTTACCCGATGGCTTCTCAAGAACGGCGCGTACGATATCTTCACGCAAATGGAACCGGCGTTCGAATTGATTGAGGACGCCTTGAGGGCTAAGCCGCCCTTGCAAAAAATCCAGCAGGATGAAGCCCTGCCGGCCCTTGGCCAGCGGAGCAGACAAAAGGCGCGCTCCGAGAAGGATCCACGATAAAGGCGGAAAGAGGCGAACGAACCCGAATGCGATGGAGCGACAGGAGGCGATATGGCAAACACGGGGTACCTTAAAGGCGCTGCTCCCTACCCGGAGGAAGCAACTAGGGAGTATGTCGCTAAAAACTGGTGGCTGGATCTCACGTACGGGGATCTTCTGGATCGGGCGACGCAGCTTTATCCCAACAAGCTCGCGGTAATCGATGAGAGGGTAAGACTCACCTACGCACAGCTCAAGGAAAAAGTCGATCGCCTGGCGATCGCATTCCTGCAATTGGGGATCGGGAAATACGACCGAATCCTTTTTCAGCTTCCGAACCGCTATGAATTTGTCGTGGGCTACTATGCCGCGCAGCGTATCGGCGCCGTGCCGGTCCTCGCGGTGGCCAGGCAGGAGTACCAGGAGATATCCCATTTCTTTAGGTTAACGGAAGCGACCGCCTGGATCCTGCCGCCAACCTCGCCGCGGCGAAGTATATCTATTCGGGTCAGGCGTGCTGGTCCCCGGAACGCGTACTGGTCCACGAAGACGTCCACGACGACTTTATCGCGGAATTCCTCAAGGCGAGCCGGGGGATCAAGGTGGGGGAGCCGCTCGATCCGACGGTGCAGATGGGACCCGTGGTCGATGAGATTGCGGTCCGCCGCATAAGGGCTCAGGTGGAGGACGCGCTGAGCAAAGGAGGCGCGCTCCTTTGCGGAGGCCCCTTCGACAACAGGTTCATCGCGCCTGTCATAATCGATCACGCCCGCCACGATATGCTCGGCATGCGCGAAGAGAGCTTTGGACCAATCTCTTTTGTCCAAACGTTTTCTTCGGGAAGGGAAGCGATAGAGCTGGCGCAGCTTAGTCCCTATGGTCTCCATGCCGCGGTTTGGGGGTGGCGGGACGTTCCACTCGTCGTTTCCGAACTTGCAGGCGCTGGATACCTGCACGAAGTGGAGTCGATCGTTTTCGGAAAATTCGGGATGATGACGGTCAATTCGGGAATTCCTCTGGCTGAGAAAAAGCTGCAGCAAAAAGGGGCAGCCAGGATCGTCGGCATCGGCGGTTACGGCTACTCGGGCTGGGTGTGGGACAGCGCCGGCGGCGCCTTATCGCTCAAGCAGGGACCTAAAGCCTTTGACATAGAGACTTCCGTGCCGGTCTCAAGGCGACCCCCGTCTCATTGAGTCCGCGGGACTACGGATCCTCAACTTAAAAAAGGCGTTTAGGCGGAAGGTTGAGCGGGACGCGTTTGATCCATCATCATGGTGATCAACTTCGACCTGCTCGACGTATTGCACTTCCTGAATATTCTGTTCAGATGCGCCTTTATTGTATGCTCGCTCAGGGAAAGCGAAAGAGCGATCTCCCTGTTCGTGCACCCCTTGCAGACAAGCTCGATGATCTCCCTCTCTCTATCCGTAACGCCATCTCGTTTGCCGCCAGGCGCCGGCGGGGCGGGAGGCGCCTGGCGAAGAAAGGCTTTCAGCGTGGTGTTGTCTACCCATATCTGCCCATCGGCCACAACCTGCAGGGCTTTGTTAAAGAGGGGAATTCCCGTTTCGAGGGAAAGCACGCCGTGCACGCGATAGGAGCGCAACGCCTGGACGATCTTTTCCTTCTCAACGCCCGTGTCCAGAAGGAGGACTTTCGATGCGCGGTAACGGGCGCCCAGGTCCTCTCTAATACTCGCGATATCGACAAGGATCACCTCCGGCACAAAGCCGGCGGGGACCGATCCGTTCCGACCGGACGTCGCGCCCACATGGCCGTTCCTGGAGAGAAGATCTCTGATCCCTTCCGAAACAAGACAACTGCTCAAGCTTACCAGCACATTCATCACAGTACCTCGCTAGTGGGGAATAAGCCATGCTGCGGCGCCTATATTAAAAGCGACCTTTCACGAACCCTCTTGGCGGCCCGGTCATTCCGCAAAAGATATTAGCGCTTTTGTAAGGGTATGTGCAACGAAAAAACGACTGAAGATTAAAACTTTTTAAATAGGTCGTATAGGTCCTATGGGACCTATCACTAAGTCCTAAGAGGACCTCTGCGACCTGTTTTTCACGACTGTTTCGCGATATACGTAGTGAGGCTGATGGAGCGTTTCTTGTTTTGCCAGTAGACGCTGACGTCGATTTGCCTCACCCCGTCGATAGGCGTCTCGGTCACGACCATGACGTAGGAGAAGCCGTTAGGGTCATTTTCATCAATGAGACCCTCGGTTTTCCCCAAATCAGGGAAACCTGTTCGTTCCACTTCTTTCAGCTTCTCGTCAGCGGCGATAGTCGCATCGGTCATCTTCCTCGCGTGATCCTCGAGGTCCATGGAGGTGACAACCAGACTGATAAAGGAGACAAGGGCGATGGCAGCGATCGCTAGGGCAATCGTTACCTCAAGAAGCGTTGTTCCTGTCTTTGACCGATATTTCCTCGATGTAGCCATCTTTGCCTGTAACTTTTGCCGTTAACGGATTCACGAGCAACGAGTAGAATTTATCATTTCCTTCAAGGTGAACGACCGTCCTGTCGACCATGCCGCTTTCGTAGAAGAGCATGAAACATTTCCCCTGCGGAAAAGAGACGCCGTTGACAACCACGTCCTTGAGCGTATATTCGGCCGGCAGCCGCAAGATGCTCGTTTCCGCAAACTGGTTCTTCGCATCCAGACTTCCTACGTGAATCTCGCCCGCCGAAAGATCAAACTGAAGCGCCCTCTTCTCGTAGTGAGAAATCGCATCTTCCCGGATGGCGGCGACGTTGATCGAAAATTCCTCCAGCAGCCCTTCCTTTCCCTTTTTGGCGCCCACGTTCCAGTTCACGGAAGCGAACGTGACGAGTATGGAGATGAGCAGGATTACGATAAGGAGCTCGACAAGCGTGAAACCCTTAATCCTTCGAGAGATCGGCGCTGGAAATATCCGCATTTTTGCCTGTCCCGCCCGGTTGTCCGTCGGCGCCGTAACTTACGATCTCGTAGTCCTTCCCATCATCGGTAGGAGAAACGTAGTAGTAAGGGTTGCCCCATGGGTCCTTCGGAACGTCGTTGCCGTCCAGGTAGCCGCCATCCCGCCACTTCATCGGGACCGGCGGCGTATCGGGCTTCTTGATAAGGGCGATGAGCCCCTGGTCCGTCGTCGGATACGACCCGCTGTCAATCTTGTAGAGCTTCAGGGCGCTCTCGATGGCCTTAATGTCCATTTTTGCCTTGACTCTTCGAGCTTCTTCAGGCCGTTCCATGATCCTCGGGATGAGGAGCGTAGCCAGAATGCCTATGATGACCACGACGATCATCAACTCGATGAGGGTGAAGCCCTTCGCGTTGCCGTAGCGTCTTTTCCGCAGCATGGTTCCTCCTTAACTTCTCACTTCATGAGCTTGTTCATCTCAAAGAGCGGCAGCATTATCGAGACCACGACAAAAGCGATGACCGCGCCGAGGATGACTATGATCAGCGGTTCCACCAATGAGGTGAAAGCGGCGATCTTTTGATTTGCGTTTGTTTCATAGTATTCCGAGACGGATGCGAGCAACTCCTCGAGGTTTCCGCTCGACTCCCCCACGGAAACCATGTCCGCCACATAGGAAGGGAAGACCGGCGTCCCTCTGAGGGCGATGGAGAGATCAGCGCCCCGCTCAACCATCTTCGACATGTTCATGACGGCATCGGCGACGACGCTGTTTTTCATGGTCGAACTGACCACAACGAGGGACTGAAGCATCTGCACGCCGCTCCTCAACAGAGTCCCCAGGATCTTGGCGAACCTGCTGACGAGCACCATCTGGTAAAGACTTCCGAACATGGGGGAGCGGAGGACGATGCTGTCCCAGAACTGCCTGCCCTTCGGGTTCTTTTTGATCCACCGGGAAAAAGCGAAAATGGCGAGGCCAAGGGAAATGGCGAAAATAAAGAGATAGCTGTTGACGAAATTGGTGATCGTCATAAGGATCTGAGTCGGCAGCGGCAGTTGCTGGTTCATTCGATCGAAGATTTTGGTGACCATGGGAACCACGTAGCCGATAAGGAAAAGGAGAACGCCTACGCCCACGACGCACATGACCGCCGGATAGACTAAAGCCGCTTTGATCTTCGCTTTCACATTCGCCCGGCTCTCGAGGCAGATCTGCCTGATATTTCAGGATCGAATCGAGAGCGCCCGTCCTCTCGCCCGCGGCGACGGAGTAAATGAAAAGGGTGTCGAATATCTCCGGGTAGGCTTTGAGGGCCTCCGAGAGAGGCGCCCCTCCCTTTACTTCATCGCGCAAGAATCCGACTATCTCCTTCTCTCTGTCGCCTTCGAGCTGGTTTGCGATAATGGTAAGGGCCTGAAAGAGAGGCACGCCTCCCTTGAGGAGGGAAGAGAGCTGACGCGCCACCTGTATGGGCAGTTTTTGTTTTATGCCGAAGGAGAAGAAAATGGTTTTCCTCTTCCCTTTTCCCGTTGTTGTCGTCTCTTTGATCGAAACCAGATAGAGGCCCCGGTTCTTTATCTCGTTCTTCGCGGTCAACTCTGCGTCGGCCACGATGCGGCCCTGTTCCGATTTTCCTGTTTTTCCTATTGCATAATACCTAAAATTCATGCTGTTCCTTGTTTTCGCTTCGGACCCTGATCAGCGTCACTCTATGGTTACCCTGACAATTTCAGACACCGTGGTGTCTCCCGCAAGGACCCTGTTGATGCCGTCCTGGCGCAGGGTAATCATTCCGTCTTTCACCGCCTCCGCCTTTATCTCTTCGGAAGAAGCTTTCTGCTGCACCATCTGTCTGAGCTTGCCGGTCAACGTGAGAAGCTCGAAGACGCCGATCCTCCCCAAGTAGCCTGTGTTGAGACATTCGGAACAGCCCTTCCCCTTGTAGACCTCCCGTCGCTCGCCCGTGTACTCCTGCAGGACCTGATTCTCGAATTCCGTCGGCTCGTACACCTCCCGGCAGTGCGGACATATCCTGCGAACAAGACGCTGGGCCAGAATGGCCGTTATGGAGGAAGTGAGCAAATAGGGTTCTACGCCCATATCGATCAGCCTCGTCAGTGCGCTCGCCGAATCGTTCGTATGGAGCGTAGAGAAAACGAGATGCCCCGTCAGGGCCGCCTGAACGGCGATGCGCGCCGTTTCTTCGTCGCGCACCTCCCCGACCATGATCACGTCAGGGTCCTGTCTCAGGAACGAGCGGAGGGCCTTCGCGAAATCGAGCTGAATCTTCGGATTTACCTGTATCTGGCCGATGCCCTGGAGGATGTACTCCACAGGGTCTTCCACGGTCAGAATATTCTTTTCCGGCGTATTGATGTATTGGAGCACCGCGTAAAGCGTGGTGGTCTTGCCCGAGCCCGTCGGACCCGTCACGAGGAAGACCCCCTGGGGTCTAGGTAATGAGGGAGACTATCTGCTTTTCGAGATCGGGGTTCATCCCTACCGAGTCGAGGCTTATCAGGGCGCCGCTGCGATCGAGAAGCCTCATCACTACCTGTTCGCCGTAGGCCGAAGGGATGATCGAAACCCTGACGTCGATGTCTTTATCGTTGACCCGCACCTTGATCCTGCCGTCCTGGGGGAGCCGCTTCTCGGCGACGTCGAGACCGGCCATGACCTTGATCCTGGAGACAATGGCGTTCTGGGCGCGCTTTGGCGGCGTGTACGTATCATACAGCAATCCGTCGATCCGGTACCTGACCCGCAGGTCTTTTTCGAGGGGCTGAATGTGGATATCGCTTGCCCGGTCCTTCGCGGCGATCGAGAAAAGGAGGTTGACCAGCTTGATAATAGGGGGTTCGTTCGCTGCATCGTCAAGGAGATCGTGTCCGCTCGGTATTTCCTGGGCGATCTCTGTGAGGGCGCTTTCGCCTAAGTCCTCCACGACGCCTATCACCACTTCCCGTCCCTGCTCTTCCTTGAAAGAATTGAGGAATTCAAGGAATTCATCCTTGGGAACGCGTCGTTTTTCGAGGGGCATGTTCACGAAAATGCCCAAGGAGTCGGAGCGCGATGCATCTTCCTGCTCGTCGATCGCCACCACGAGGATCGGCGGCTCGCCCTTGACGCCAAGGGGGACGACGCCGTTCTTCTGAAAAAACGAGAAATGTATCCTGGCTATGCGGTTCGGAACCGGCGCCAGCTCTTCTTCAACCAATAGGGGCAGTTGTAATTCCATCACTGTGTTCCTTGCGGCGTGAGCAGTTTCTCCTGCTGAGATTTCTTCTCGTCGCTGATCTTCTGGAGCTCCTTCGGATCGTAAACGATCTTGGGCGTGAGAAAGACAAGGAGGTTTGTTTTGTTGTCGGCTTTGCTGCTGTAGTTGAAGAGATTGCCGATGATAGGGATCGACCGGAGCAGCGGAATGCCCTGTTGATTATCGGTCAACGTGTCCGAGATAATGCCGCTGATAACGATGGTCTGCGCGTCTTTCACCCCCACGGTGGTCTTGACGGACCGCTTCGTGGTCGTCGGGGCGGGCTGCTGCCCCGTGCCCACGGTGGCAAGCGTGCTCGTCACCTGCGTGATCTCCGTAAATATGTTGAGATAGACCAGGCCGTCCCTGTTGATGTAGGGCTTCACCTTGAGCTTGACGCCCACGTCGCGGTAGTCGAAGTTCGTGATCGGGTTGCCCGCCGAATCGAGCCGGGTGCTCGTGGTATAGGGAATGTTGGAGCCGACGAGCATCTCCGCTTCCTCGTTGTTCAGCGTGAGAAGCTGCGGCGTCGAGAGCACGTTCGTCCGCGAATCTGCCGCAACGGCTTGCACGAAAGATTGGATGCTCGGGAAAGATATCCCGCCGATGTTGATGTTGCTTCCTATGACGCCGATATTGAGCCCCGACTTCAAGGCGCCGAGAGCGGTTGCGGGCGTATTTGACGCAATCCCTGAGGCCAGGGGAACGAGAGCGCCGCCGGAGGCCGAATCGGTGCTGATGATATTGCCGCCGATGATCTTGTTGCCGTCTGCCGCGCCCCCGATGAGCCATTCCACCCCGAGGGTCTGCGACTTGTTGAGGGACATCTCGATGATCGCCGCCTCTACAAGCACCTGGGGTCTGAACGTGTCGATTTCTGCCACGATGCGCCTGATCTCTTTCATCTCTTCGGGAGGGGCGCTGATGAGAAGCGAGTTCGAGGGCGTATAAGAAGTGATAAAAATCTTTTCTCTTCCGGTTTGCGCCTTCTTCCCTTCAGCGAGCAGTCCTTGGAGCGCCTTGGCGAGATCGGCTGCATTCGTGTGCTGCACGTTGTAGACCTCGATGCCGGAGAGCTGCTGCGACACGGGGACATCGACCTTGCCGAGCAAGCCCTGGAGCCTCTGAAGGTTCGACGCGGTGTCGATCATGATCAGGGAGTTTGCCGTGGGGACGCTCACCAGATAGGCGTCGCGCGACATCAGGGGCCTCAGGATGCCCACCATTGAGTTCGAATCGGTATATTCCAGGGGATAGACCAGGGTTTCGATCCTTTCCTCGGGTGCAGCCTCTCCAAGGGTCGACTTGCTCGTGGTGGGCACGGCCATGCCCTTCGCATCCGCCGACCTGACGATCTTATATGCCTCCGGCGTATCCAATACGGTGAAACCGAAGTAGTTGAGAACGCTTTCAAAAACCCTGAATACCTCCTCCTTGGTAAGGCTTCTCGGCGAGAGCACGGTCACCCTGCCCCGCACAACGGCCTCGTCGTAAACGAAATTCTTCCCCATGATGTTGCTCACGAACCGGATAAGGTCGCGAAGCTCGATATTATCGAACTGCATTTGAACGAGACCCCCCGCCGGAGGCGGAGAAACCTGTCCCCGGCCGGCCACGGGACCCCTGGCAAAAGGCGCCGGAGCTTCGGCCTGGGGCGCGCCTTGAGAGATTCCGGGAGGCGGCGGAAGCGGCCTTGGTGCAGGCCGTTGGGCCGGTGGCGCTCCCTGGGCCGGGGTCTGTACCTGCACCACTAGCCCCGAGGGCAACCCGGGCAGCAAGGAGACGTCCTCCCCCTTGCCCCATAAGGCGGGAGAAAAAATAAAGGCCGCCGCAAGAAGGCATAACAACAAGAACACCGGTTTTGTACGCAAATGAATTGCCTCCCGCTTATCTTATTTGATAATGGAGCCTCTCGGTCTTCCCACCCCGCAGGACCGTGATCTCAAAATCAGATGAATTCTTCAACGACTCGTATACCGCATTCATGTTCTCGTTCGAACCGATCTTGCGGCCGTTCACTTCCTGAAGCGTGTCGTTAGGGATAATGCCCATTTGTTGCGCAATGCTTCCCTTGTCCACGGAGACGATTTTCACGCCCTCAGGAGTAGGCTTTACCGCCACAGAAGCCATAATTGCACTGTTGTTCGTCTTCAGTTGTTCTGCCAGAGATTTCGAGATCTTGACGACCGATCCTTCTCTCTTTATATCTTTTGCGGGATCGATCTTGACGGCCGCCGCTTTCGCGTCAACCGGCGTAGGAATCCGCTTTTTGGTGAACTGAGGAACGGACGAGAAAAGCTTCAGGACAACGCCAAAGTCCCCCTTCTCCATCGTCACCGAGTCTTTTGTGATCTCTTTGACGGCGAGGCCTCTTTCAATGACGTCTCCTTTTTCGTAGACCCATACGCCCTTCGGCCCGCCCAAATCGATGACCGCGTAGTTGTCTCTTTTTCGCGGACTCAACATCACCCCTTTGAGCGCCATCGTCTTTGCGATGGCCGTCAAAGCCTCTTCCTCAAGCTCCTCTTCCGTCTTGGGCACGGGGATTTCCACCTGGAGCTTCGCGCGGAAAAGGTTCCTGTCGGAGATCGCCTTGTAATCCGGCTCAGCGAGGGAGGCAAGCTGCGGCGTCGCCGGTTTTGACGCCGATATCGCCCGTGCCGGGGGATTGCCGGGGGCCTTCAGAAAGGAGGCATTGACAACGGTCAGCGCCACGATTCCCGCAACGACGCCCACAATCGTTGCAACGCCAAAAATGATCAATCTCTTTATGCTCAACGGCATCAGATTAAACCCTCATCTCTTGCCGGTTTCGCTCGATCTTCCACTTCATGCTCTTTACCGCCTTTTTCAACCGCATAGTACCATCATCGTTTGAGGCTTGTCAAACTGCCCCGGGTAGCGGAACAGCCGCCGAAAAACGTTACGAACAGACCGAAAACCGGATTCTGAGTTTTCGCTTTTGGACTTCGAATTAACCAAAACTTCATATTCGAAAACGGAAGGGGCCTCCATCAACTTCCTCCGGACGAGATTCATACGCCCCCCTGTCTCATTGTCCTGCCTGTTGCCGGGGCAGCCGTCGGAGCCGTGGCCGGCGTTGCCGGTTTCGGGACCGATTGGGGCGCTATGGGGCGAGGCGTGGAGAGTGCGGCGGGAACCGCCGGTTTCGGGGCCTCCGGACCCAGGAGGGCGACAACCGGGGCCGCCTGGCTTCCGCTCACCGCAATGACGCCGCTGCCTTGCCAGGGGAACGACTTGGAGAGCACCCGATAGGAAAGCTTCATATCGACAGCCCGGTCGGCATCTCCCGCCAGCACCGAGCCTGCGCCGGCGACGGTTATCATATCGCTGACGAGAGCCAGTTTGTTGATGCTGCGCCTCAGTCCGTCTATCTTTCCTTCGACAATGATTTCTTTGTAAGGAATGATCAACAAGGGCATGTTCTTTACCTGCACCCCCTTGATCTCGCCGCTTTTGAGCTTGAGCCGGAAAACACCGCTGTCTCTGTCCGGTCTGCCCATCGAGGTCTGTTTCTTCATCGTTCCGTCAAGAGTCCCGCTCATTCCGGCAAACCAGGGAAAAGCGCCTTCCGGACACTTGCCGAGATTCACCTGATCGAGCTTGATCGCGATGCGGGGATCGGAAGGACCGAATAAACGGATGTTCTCAACCGTGCATTGGATCGTCCCTCCATAGAAGGCGGCTTTCGAGTAAATCGTCGCCCTTCCCTTTATCAGCGAAAGCGGGTTCCAGGAGATATCGACGTTCGACAACTCGAAGGGCGCCGCCTGTCCCGTCGCGGAATCGGGCCGGAAGAGAATCTTCGATGCCTTGATTCCCATAAGCTTTGCAGCAACGCCTTGCATGGAAACTTCAGCATGCCCGCTGGCCGCCGTATTCTGCAAGGCTATCCTGAGGGCCTTTTCGTAGGGAAAAAACAGATAAATTACGAGAACCATGACGACCACGGCCCACACGACAGCGCCCAGGCCGAGGAGGATTTTTCGATTACTGCCCATTCCAACACCTCTGGGATATCCAAACTGCGGGGGCGCCGAGCCGGCGACGACAACCGAGCGAAGCGAGTAATTTCTTATCCATTGCTCGGCCTCTCCATCACCGTCGCCTGCATATCGAGGGTCGTCGGGTTTGCCGCCTGCTGCGAGAGCCTCAGCTTGCCAACCACGAAACCGCAATTCTCGGCAGATTTCACAAAGGAGATAACCTCTCCCAGCGCAGCGCCCGATACTTTTACGTCGACGCTCATCCGCTGCACTCCCTTTCCTTCCTTGACCGTAACAGGCTGCAAACCGGTAAGCGTTCCGCCTATGAAGCTTTTCCCGGCCATTTCCTCGACCGCGCCAAGAGACATAGGCCGATTTTCGGTTTTCTTGGACACAGCCTTTTCGAAGGCCCGCTTCTGCGATTCATATACATCTCTGAGCAGCAGTATCTCCGCATAATCCTTTTGCTTGGACTCGATCTTCTTTTCCAGGACGCGTCCATCCGCACTCAGAAAATATGCGCAAAACAAAGAAATCACAAAAACAGCCGAAAAGATAAGGACATAAGCGCTACGCGGCGCCTTCGGCAAGTTGTCCGGGAGTTTCATAGTTTACCTCTTAATTTGAATTTCACCTGTCTACCCCCGGCTAAATCGACGCTTTGCATTTCCACCTGCGACACGCCTTTCATCTGGTCCAGCGCTGTCTTGATTTTTTCCACCGAGGCAAAAGAGTTCGTGGTTCCCGATAGTGTAAACTCTTTCTGGTCCGCGACGAATTCGTTGATCTTGACGTCGATCTCAGGCCCTATCCGGCTGCTTATCTCATTCAGTACGGCGAGAGGGCTGCCGAAGCCCGTCGACGTCGCCGCCGCAGCCGGCTCTTTTTCCAGCAGCCTGACCTTCTCCCGGAATACTCTGACCGGGTCTTTCATCGGAGGAGATTTGGGAAATGAGAGACGATAAATCCGGACGGGCTCGGAAACGAGGTAGTCGTACGCCCGTTCTTCAAGACTGTAGCTAAGAAAAAAGAGGCTTGCCGCAATAACTCCTACCCCTGCGAGGGCGCCGGAGAGGCGGAACGCCGCTTTTGTAGACAGGAAGAGGTACGGGTTCCGGTTCCCGGTGAGGTTGATTTCGCCCTTGGGCCGGATTGAAAGGAGCGCGGCGCCGACGGCCGGCCACAGCCATTCGGGTATATCCTCATTCTTGAGCGCTTTGTTGAGTGACGGCATCTCGATGCGCAGGTGAAACGTCGCCTCAAGCTCCTGCTTCTGCTCGGCTGCATCGACGCTGTCGCTCACCATCACGTACGCCCGGGGATTATATTCCCGAGATCCCGTTATCTCGCGCATGGCGTCCCGCAATGACTCCGATTGAGGGGAGTAGAAGAACTGCCTCAGATAAACCAGCGCGTTGTCCCTGAAGCACATGACGACCATAGCGTCGCCGTTCCGGTGGAGGAAAACAAAATCTCCCTGATAGATCACATTGAAAAATCTGAGGGCGTGGAGAACCGCGATGGACTGCACCGTGGTAAGGCGAAGGCGCTTCGAGCGCTTCAGCTCTTCTGAAAGCGACTTCGGGACGGCAGCCGCCAGGACGTTCCCTTTTCCGATCTCCACAAAACCTATTGTCAGATCCTCGGCGGAAACGGGGATCCTCTCTTCGATCTCGCCGCCGATGACCAGTTTTATCTTCCGCTTATCGGAGAAGGGAAAGGTGAGATTGAACAGGTAGGCTGCGCTGTTTTCCACGGCGACGGCGTAGCCGCTCTCGCTGAGGCCTGCTTCCAATCCCTCGAGGCTTTCCTCCTCGAGGATTTCCAGGTCGGCAATTTCTCTGTCCCGAACGGTGAGCGTTACTCCGCGCCATTTTCCGTCCTTCTGGATGATGGCCGCTCCTTTCCTTTTCAAAACTCCCTCCAGGAAATGATTGTTACGGTAGTGCCGTCTCTTTTCAAGAGGGCTTCCACGTTCTTTACGACTTTGTCGATTGTACACTTGCTGTAGACGGTGAAGTAGGACGAACTTACCTTAACCAAAGGCGTCACCATCCCTACCTCGGTCTGGCTTATTTTCACGGCGGACATCATATCTTTCACATCCTTGAGATCATGCTCCTCCCGATACTGGACGAGGTTCTGTATGTCGCTCTCGCTCATCGGCTGGGCAAGCGCGGTGGTTTGCGTGCCCAGAACCGCTTTCAAAACCTCGGGCGGCGCCGTGTTGAGGTTGATTTTGCCGTCCGTGGGAGCAATCGTCAGAAAGCTTCTGAGGTTCCTGTCGATGAGAAGCTCTTTGTCAAACCCCCTGACGAGAAGAAGCTCGTCAAGGGAATCGAGAGGGCCGTTCTTGCAATCGTACCCCAGTTGTTTGTAGTAGTCTTCCTCCGCGCCTTCGCTCCCGGTGACGTCGTTGTCGGCATCGAGCCAGTCGATAAGGGCGTCAACGATCTCCGGCTTCCCGCCCAACTGAGAAATGAGGCTCCTGAGACGGGCGTCAAGGTCCTTGTCGACAGTTTGCTGGGTCGCGCCGCTGCCCGCCTGCGCCGTAGAGGCCCTGCCTGCCGCGCCGCTGCCGGAAGTTGCGCTGTTCAAGGCATTTGAACCGATGGCGGCGGTCGCGGACGCCGCAGTCGCGCCTGTCGCGGACGATGTTGAGCCCGTTGTGGCGGTTGAGGCGCTTGTGCCAGTTCCCGACGTCGAGGCAGAGCCTGATTGGCTGCTCTTGACGGCGGTCACCAGATTGTTGATCGGGATCTTGCCGTCTTCATCGGTTATTGTCAAGCCAACCGTGCCGTCCGCAATGGCGAATGCTGGAAATGCCATGGCCCATTTGCTCGTTTTCCCATCATAGCTCTGGTCGCTCTGTTTTAGAAGACCTATGGCCCCTTCAACCCCCGACCGGGCAAGCCGAAGCGCCTGAATGGAATTTCGAAAATTAGCGGCCTGAACAAGGTTCAACTGGACCCGCGCGTTGAAAGCGAGAATGAGCGGCAGGAGCACCGCGATCACGAGGAGGATCGTGACGAGGATGAAGCCTTCCTCGTCGGTTTGCGCCCTACTGGAGCGGACTTTGCATTGCATCCTGTCCTCCACTCCCGTTCTGCGTTCCCGTTACGTTCTGTGTTCCGGCGGCATTTTGCGTCCCGGCCGCGGTCTGGGTCGCGCTCTGACTGCTTTGAGCCGTGCTCTGGCTTTGAGTCGCACTCTGACTGCTTTGAGCAGCCGCGCTCTGGGTCGTCGCCTGAATCGTGTCTTCCGCAACGAATCTCTTGATTTTTCCTTTCGCATCGGACACATCTATGGTGGCCCTTATTCCTTGAGGCATCTCTCCGGCCACCGTTGAATCCCATGTCTGGACCCAGTCCGAACCGTTAAAGAACTCAACAAAAAAGCCCGCCACCGTCGCGGACATTTCGAAGACTTTCGGCAAATGATCGACGGGGGCCTGGTCAAGCAGGTCAGCCAGATCCGTCGACTCTCGCCTCACGAGGGTCTTGTCGCCGTCGGCGGACAGGATAAGAGCATAGCCTACCCTCCGCAGCCTTAGGGGGTCCGTTTCCGACAACGCGTTGGTGACAAACTCCACTTCTCCCAGAGAGGCCCCTCTCACCATGTTGTTCTTCCCTATGAGAGGGTACTCGACAGGACTTACGGAGCGTATGTCCCTCTTAATCAATTCCGAGAGGCTTCTGCCCGTTTCCAGGGCTTCCTGACTCTCCGAAGCCGCATCGACAGAACGAATGATAGAAAAATAGGTCCAATAGACAATGGTGAGAAGAAGCGCCGACAGCGCAACGGCCAAGACAACCTCGATCAGCGTAAAGGCGCCGGTCTTTCCGGCTCTGCGCGGCAGCGTCGCCCCCATCGCACCGCCCTTCGCGGCATGATCCGATTCTCCCGTCATTATAATACGGCTTCTCCTCATCTGCCTGTCTTTCCCATGACAACGCGGTCGCCGACCTTGACGCCGAATTTCGCCGCAAAACCGCGGTTCACTTCGATTGCGCGGCGCGCTTTCACTTTCGAAGTATAGAGCGGACAAAGGTCCGGGTCCTCCGCGAGGCAAGGCGTCATGTCCTGTATGTCGACAATTTTCGAGTTGTCGTCGACAAAAATGACCGTCAGCGGAATGCGGGTATGGTACATCCAGAAGGTCTGGCGCGTCGATTCCTCAAAAAAGAACAACATGCCTTCCCGCTCGCCCAGCGACGTCCGAAACATCAATCCCTGCTCTCTTTCCGCAGGCGTTTCGGCGTATTCCGCCAGCACTGTCGCCCCTGAAGGCATGAAGACGATCTTCTGCCGCGCTGCCCCGGCGGCTAGGGCAAAAACTGCCGAAAAGAAGAAAAGCGTCATTGCCGCAGCCAAAGAACGTCGAATCAGTGACGTTCGGAGTCCGGCCCGGTCATTTCGGATCATCGCTCCTCCCTTTTCGTCGGTCGCCGCAACAACGCAAAAACGCAAAACAAATAGTCTCCGGTCGGAAAAGGACCTCAAAAGGCCCGCTGGAAAGCATACGACTCAAGTATAACACCTAAAACCCTTCAGATAAAAGAACTTGAGCGTACGAAGCGCGATGGCGCGGCAAGGGCGAAAGGCGTCATAAAATTGACCCGGAAAGGCGCCGGTTAAAAGTCCGACCAGCCATTTGGCAGGGCTAATATACTTGCTGGTCCCCGGCAAAGTCAAGAACCAAAAGGAGCGATATCTTTGAAGAAGTCGTATCTCCTTGATTTCACGAAAGCGGGACACTAGGTTCACAAAAGGCGGTTATGAATTGACGTGGCGGCGGACAGACAAGGAGGGCGGCCATGGAGAAGGCGCTGCAAAATTCGGGCTATTGCCGGTCAAGCCCGGAAATCTACCGCATTCTCCGCACCACCATAGCAATTTTCGATTCGGCGATTACCCTGCTTGGAGAGCCATCCGGGTGGGGTGCTGCATTGCCCGATCCTGCCGTCATCGAATGCATGAAGCGCATACTGCGTTGGCTTGGAATTGGCGAAGGCGCGATGGATATTGCACCGTAAAAGCTCAGCATCCCGTGCATATGTCTCCTCGTGCGAGACGTCGTCTTCTAGGATGAGACAGCATCTCGTACTGCAAGACGAGGACGTCCGGCGGACAGAGAGACAACTCGTTGTGGAAAACTCGAGGGCTCCGGAAGTGCGGGCAATTCTCGGGATGATCCGTCTGTTTCATGTTTGGCATGGTTTTTGTACACGGAAGGAAAGAAAGAGGGCAGCGTGGAAATGGAAAAGAAAAACACAATGAACGTGCTCCTTTACTCAACCGGCGACGCGGGTGAGCGGCTTCAGGAAATGATCCGGCATCTGGTGCCGAAGGAAAAGCTCGAGGTCTATACGACTTTTGAAGGCTTTTCCGACAGGCTGCGCAAACCGATGGACGACATTCCCGTTGCCGTTATCCTGGCCGCGAGCGAGGACGACCTGTTGACCATCCTGTCGATCAGCCATCTGTTGTACGACGTCCGTTTTATCCTGATTCTCCCGGATAGGGATGATCCTACGGTGGCAATCGGTCATAGTCTGAGGCCGCGTTTTCTCGGGTACAAAGACAGTGATTTCAGGGAAGTTACGGCTGTGTTGGGAAAAATGATAGGCGGGTTTTATGCTCACCGAAGAAACAGGGACATGGACGTCGCTCGTCGCGTGCCCCTGCCCAATATGCTAGAACACCGGCCGCACTGCAAGAAATTCGCTTCGTGAGCAAGGCGAGCGCAAGGCAGAACGAAGAGCAGGTCTTATGCGTCCCATAAGGCGTCGAGGACCTATGGAAAAAGGGACAGGGGCATTAATGAACCGAGCAAATCGGCCCACGACAGGCAGGAAAACGAACCGCCGCCGGGGTTTGCCGGAACGGAGGAATAGCCTCGAGAAAAGGACGATGGCTTGTCTTCTCTGCTCCATAGCGCTGAAAGAACTGAAGGAACGGCAGGAAAAGGAATGATGCCGGCCGTTCTTCCGGTACGAAAGCCGATGACATTCAAGAAAAGCAAATCGACCCCGCAGAACGGGCCTTCGCGCGCTAACTCCTCAGGTCGCGCAAGGCTGCTCGGCGCATTTCTCTAAGCGTCGCGCTCTCTCGGAAAGAGAACGTAGTATTTCCTGTAGGGCCGATCTTGCCTGGGTTTTTGCGGTTTGGCCTCTTCGATCCTCAAAGCCCTGCCCTTAAAATCCGTCCCGTTAAGCGCTTTTTTGGCCTTATCCGCATCTTCGGCGGATGCCATCTCGAGGAAGCCAAATCCCTTTCCCTCAATCACGTTGGCCTGCTTGACCTCACCGTACTGAGAGAACAATTCCTTCAGTTCCTCGTTCGTCGCCGAATAACTCAGATTGCCCACATACAACTTGCTGCCGTTCATGCTCGTTCCTCCCTGGGAGTTTTCGTTACGGTGGTCCCTGGTCGATCATACAGACGCCATTTTTGCAGTTGCCCGGCGTCCTTACGGTAGCTGAAAAGCAGGCCGCAGCACATCTTTCTGAGAAATTATAAGGCCGGTGATCGATGATATCAAGGTCGGGCAGAAATTTCCATTTCTTGCGTCTTTTAGGGTGCGATCTCCCGGTGAGACGTCCGGCAATCGAGGCGCCGGTCGGCTCCATTTCGCGTCCCGCTGCATCGCTTGACGCTGGACGATATTTCTTCTATATTTAGTTGTCGAAGTTGACGGGATGGATGATTTTCCGGCGCCGTTATCCGTTTTTCTTGATGTATGCTTTTAGCAGGGAGATGAGAAAATGGGCCCTAAGGAGTATCTTTACGATCTTTTCGTCCACGACCTCACCGGCCCTTTGTCCGTTGCCGCAACAACGGCGAAGGGTCTTCTTTCGAGAGTGGAGGCCTATGGGCCGCTTACGGAGCAGCAAAGGCGGTGCCTCGAGCGCATAGAGAGGAATGCCAAAAAGGCTCAGGTCATTCTCAAAGAAATTCTCGACGTGGGCCGGTCGGAAGAGCACCTGTTTCAAACGGACCAGTTCTCTCTCGAAGGACTGGTAAAAGATGCCCTGCTGAATGTGCTGGAAACCTTCGACCCTGCCGTTGCCGAGAAGATCCAGAAACTCACCGACCCGAAAGCGGCGTGGGACGTCTTCCGGGAGAAGGGCGTCTTCGTCAGCATCACCGGCAAATACGCAGATTCGCCCTTTATCCACGACAGAAGGAAGGTGCAGCTCATTCTGGAAAACCTTATGAGCAACGCCTTGAAATACCGGAAGAATAATTTGAATGTGTCCATAAGCGGAGAGACTGACGCGGTGATCGTCGTTTCCGATGACGGGTGCGGCATTCCGAAAAGCGACCAGGAACTCATGTACAAGCGCTTCATGCAACTGAAGCACGAGGAGATGAGACAGGCTCAGGGGTTCGGACTTGGCCTGTTCTGTGTGAAAGCGCTGGTGGAGTCTATGGGGGGAGAAATCGCGGTAGCGAGCGAAACAGATTGCGGCACCACGTTCACCGTGACCATAGCTCCTCTTTGCAGGCAATAGAGGGACCATAATGGCATCGATTCTGGACGGCAAGACCATCCTGGCGGTCGACGACGAACCCGACGTGCTCGCGACCCTGGAGGAAGAAATACAACAGGCATGCTCGGGTTGCACGGTCGACAAGGCGACGACCTACGAAGAGGGATCGGCGCTGCTTGCCGAAAAGACCTACGACGTCGTCGTGTTGGATATTATGGGAGTACGAGGTTTCGATCTCCTTGAAATAGCGACGGGCAAACACCTGAAAACCGCGATGCTGACCGCGAACGCCCTCAGCCCCGAAGCCCTCAAGAAATCACACGACCTGGGCGCCATGGCCTATCTGCCCAAGGACGCGCTGGGAGAGGTTGTCCCTTTTCTCGAAGATATGCTGCGGTACGATCACAAGGAAGGGCGACATCGAATCCTCGAAAAGTTGGACGATTACTTCGCCAGCCGCTTCGAAGCCGGCTGGAAAGACCGGTCAGGCTTGAAGGACTAGCCAGCGCGGGCGCTCCACACTGCTTTTTGCTTTCCAACCTGGGCTTTTATAGACCTGTAGGACCGATCAAGACCCACCTGCAAGCTCCACAAGACAAAAAAAGCTCTTTGCCCTAACGCCTTCCTTCCACATGAAAATTTGACTTTCCGTCGAATCTTGTTATACCCTTAGGCGCTTTGCCGTAAGGAGGAAAGTATGAAGACCAAAGTCTTACGGGCGCTCGGTATTATGGCGATAGCGGCCCTTGCCGGTTGCGCGTCGCAGGCGCCAACCATGGTGCGACAGGTGGCGAATCGGGAGCCGCTCATCGTCAAGAGCGGGGCAACCAGGCCGATCATGATCAAAAAGATCGTCTCGACGGTGCCAAGAGGAAAAATAATAGGCCAAATGCAAACAGGCCTCTTTTGCTCCTACAAAGAACCGCTCTGTTGGAAGAATGACAAGACGAGCGTGTCCGAGTCCGACCTGGCGGAAGTCCTGCGAAACCGCCTGGAGGGTCTGGGATATTCGGTGGTAGGAGATCCCGATGAGCTTTTCGAGGACAGGTCCGCGGAAAAGGCGGAATTGCTCGTGGCGGCCAGGATCAGGGAAGTGAACGCGAACGTCTGCTACCCGAGGAGTTGGTCGGATGATTGGGTAACGGCCAAAGGGGGCGTCTATCTGGAAGTCGAGTGGGAGCTTTACAACAAAAAGCAGCGCGACGTGGTGGCGAAGGTGACGACCCAGGGTTCGTCGACAAGCACCAGCAGGTCTGAGAGCTATCAGGACATCTTTTGCCGGGCCTTCGATGTCGCCGTGGAAAACCTGCTCGCGCGCGATACTTTCTACAGCCAGGTTGCCTACACGAAGAGCGGGCCGGTCCAAAAAGCGCAGCAGGAGCTGAGCCCGATCAAGGTGAAATACCGCACGGTTGAGGACGCGGGCAAGAGAAACAACGTCAACCGGGAGGGCGGCATCGAGGTGATGCGCGGCGCCGTCGTTACCGTCTTCTCCGGCTCGGGTCATGGTTCCGGCTTCCTCATCTCCGAAGACGGCTACGTCCTGACCAACGAACACGTGGTCGGCGAGGCCGGTTTTGTCACGGTGAAGTTCGTGACCGGCCGGGAAGCAAACGGTCAGGTCGTGCGCGTCAACAAAGTCAGGGACGTGGCGCTCATAAAGTTGGAAAAGAACATTTACCCTTGTCTGGCGTTAGGAAACACTGCTTCGGTCAACGTGGGAGACGAGGTCTTCTCTATAGGGACGCCCCTGTCGGAAGATCTCTGCCAGACGGTGACCAGAGGCATCGTGAGCAGTTTCCGAGTGAAAGATGAGATAAAGTACGTCCAGAGCGATGTGAACATCCATCCGGGCAACAGCGGCGGGCCTCTCGTTTCTCTCGATAGGGGCGTAGTGGGAATCTGCGTCTCCGGGATTGCCTTTGGGCCTTATACGCTCGGCCTCAACTACTTCATCCCCATTGAGGAGGCGCTGAAAGCCCTGAAAATCACGGACGACAAGGCGTAAAAGGCGCACCGGGCGTCGTGCGACCCGACCCGCTCGGCTGCACGACGCCCCGAAGCGCGAGCACTTAGCAGAGGTTGCCCTACATCGCCGAAAGGCCGCCGTCAACGGAAAGTATCTGGCCGGTCACGAAGGATGCCGCGTCGGAGCAAAACCAGATGACGGCCTCGGCCAACTCTTCCGGCTCGGCTATCCGCCGCATGGGGATGTCGTGAAATTTCTCCTGGATGCCGGGTTCCGAAGCGATCAGGTTGTCCATGAGCAGCGTCCGGTTCGTGGGACCCGGACAGATCACGTTTACCCTTACCCCTAGAGGCGCGCCTTCCAGGGCGGCCGCTTTCGTCAAGCCGAACAGTCCCGTCTTGGTAGCGTCGTAGGCGGAAAAACCGGGCACGGCCTTGAGGGCGCCCACCGAGGACGTATTGACGATGGCCCCGTATTTTTGTTTCACCATATGCTTCATCTCGTACTTCATGCAGAGGAAGACCCCGGTGAGGTTGATCGCGATGTGACGGTCCCAGAGTTCTTCCGGCATTTCGAAGACGGGCAGTACGGGGATGCGCTTGCCGTCGGGACCGATGCCGGCGTTGTTGAACGCATAGTGGAGTCCGCCGTAGACCTCCAGCGTCTTGTCGACCATGGCCTCGACGTCTCTGGCCTTCGACACGTCGCACTTGACGAACGTCGCCTCGCCGCCCGCCTCCTTTATCAGCCGCACCGTCTCCTCGCCGCCTTTGATGTTGGCGTCGGTCGTCACGATCACCTTTACCCCTTCTCTGGCGAACATTTGTGCCGCAACCCGGCCTATGCCGGAAGCCGCGCCCGTGATTATCGCTGCTTTGCCCCTCATGCCTTTTGCCATTTGCATCCTCCTCTTATGCTCATTATTTTGCGGATAGATTCTTCACCATTCACGCTCCCAATGCAAGCATATTCCGCTTGCCTTCACTGCGTGTCGAGGGAGGTGATCCGTCGTGGCCGACAGGATTGCGCCTTCTTCATATTTCCGGGAATTCCGTGTATACTCGTCGCTATGACGGCTCACGGAGCGTTCTTCCCCTTTTTCCGTTTGACCCTGATGACCGTTTCGGCCCTCGCCCAGCTCTATCTCTTCTTTTTGGCGCGCAAAGAAATCCTCGCTCGTCCCTGGTCGGGGGGCGCGAAGCGGGCGGCCGTCTGCCTGATCGCCGTCGCCATGGGTCTACTTCTCGGCGCGAACGCCTACATCGCGTCCAAGCCGATTCCGAACCCGGACCAAAACGCGGTCATACGCGCCGTCCTCTACTACCTCCCGGCGATATGGAGCTTCGGGGGCGTCCTCTCTGCTCTCTTCCTTTGCGCGGTCTATGCGGTGGGTCTGCTCAAGCGCGCCTTTGTTCGCTTCTTCTTCAACAGTGCGACGAAAAGCGCTTCTTCGCCCTTCGATGTCCAGCGAAGACGCTTTCTCAAGGCCGGGATAGCCGGCGCCGCGGCCGCGCCCTTCGTCCTGTCCGGGTACGGCGCGGCCTACGCCGGCAAGGCGTACCGAATCACCGAGCTCGCCTTGCCTTTTGGCCGGACGGCGCGGGTAGTTCAGCTCAGCGACATCCATGCCGGCGTCTACATGACGCAGAAAGAGATAGCGCGCTATATGGAGCGTGTGAACGATCTCCGGCCCGACCTGTTCGTGATTACCGGCGATTTCATCTCCAATTCCATGGTGTTTCTTCCGGCCTGCATCGGGGAGCTGGAGAAGGTCCGAACCACCTACGGCGCCTTCGCCGTCCTCGGAAACCACGAGCGTTGGTACGGCAAATGGGCCGAACTGCGCTCGGTCTTCCACAGGAGCGCTATCCGGCTCCTCGTGAATAGTCATCAAGTGATCCACACCGAAAAAGGCGCCTTCGCCGTCGCGGGGATCGACGACCTCGCCACGGGCCGCCCGAGCCTGCCCGCCGCTCTCCGCAGAATCGATTCCGCATTGCCGATCCTCCTGTTGTCGCACCGGCCGGAGATATTCCCCGAAGCCGCGGCCCGCGGCATCCCGCTTACCCTTGCGGGTCATTATCATGGCGGGCAGATCAAGGTATTCGGCATTAGTCCGGCGCATTTCAGGACTCCTTATCCGGAAGGACTCTACCGCCTCGGCGATTCCCGGCTCTACGTCAGCCGGGGCGTCGGCACAACGTTCACGCCGGTGCGGCTGAACGTGCCTCCTGAGATCACCGTCTTCAACCTGGCATAGAGACTTTGTAAGAGGTATATATTCCGAAGAAAGAAGGCCGAAAGTGATGAAGTACGATTTCGATCAAGTTGTCGAGCGCAGGAACACCGACAGTTTCAAGTGGCGCAAATATGGCGAGAATGTCGTTCCTCTGTGGGTTGCCGACATGGATTTCGTCTCTCCCGAACCGGTTGTCCAGGCCCTGAAGGAGCGGGTGGACCATCGGATGTTCGGCTACGGCAAAGCGGACGACAAGCTGGCCGCCGTGATTTGTGAGAGGATGAAAGAGCGCTACGGATGGGAGGTCGCTGAGGAGCACATTGTGTTCATCCCCGGCGTCGTTGCCGGGCTTAACCTCGCATTTCTTCTCTTTGCGGGGGCGGGGGACGTCGTTCTCGTTCAGCCGCCCGTCTATTCCCATTTCATCACCGACCCCGTCAACCGCGGCCGTGCGATCAGCGATCCACCTCTGATGCGGGTCGGGGACTCCTACGAGATCGATTTCGATGCCTTCGAACGAGCAATCACTCCCCGGACAAAGCTGTTCGTCCTCTGCAATCCTCACAACCCCGTGGGCCGCGTCTTTCGAAGAGACGAACTGGAACGCCTTGCCGAGATCTGTCTTCGGCGCGGCCTCCTCATCTGCTCCGATGAAATTCACTGCGATCTCCTTTACCCCGGCTATCGTCATATCCCTATCGCGACCCTCGGTCGCGAGACCGCCGATAGAACAATCACCTTGATGTCCCCGAGCAAGACCTTCAACCTTGCGGGCCTGGCATGCGCCTTTGCGGTCATTCCAAACCCCGCGGTTCGGGAAACGTGGCTCAGAGGAAGCCGGGGGCTCATGCCTTTCGTCAACGTCATGGGCTTCACGGCGGCTCTGGCAGCCTTCAGGGACGGCCAGGAATGGCTCGATCAGGCGCTCTCCTATCTCGACGGCAACAGGGACCTTCTCGCCGCCTACCTCAAGGAGAAACTGACGTCGATCAAGATGACGCGGCCTGAGGCAACCTATCTGGCCTGGCTCGATTGCAGCCAATCGGGCATAAAGGGAGACCCCTTCAGGTTCTTCCTCGAAAAGGCCGGAGTAGCGCTCAATGATGGAAACGAATATGGCAAAGGCGGGAACGGATTCGTGAGGCTCAACTTCGGGTGTCCGCGAACAACGCTCCTTAAGGGTCTGGACCGCATGGCGGAGGCATTGCGAAAACAGGCGCCTTCCCTTTTCTGAAGGAAGGGATGTGCCGGAACTGGCGGACAAGACTGATTGCTGCGGGCTGGTCTCGGGGCGACGCCGTGCAATGTGAAGAGGCAGGAAGAGCTTTGAAAGAATCAGGCCTTGCCGGCATCCTTCTTGATAAATATGATCGTCTTTAATGATGTTCCCTTGCCGACTTTTGAAGCGATGTGAAAAGAATCGGAACAGTTCTTTATGTTGCTCAATCCCAGGCCGGCGCCGAAGCCCATGCGGCAGACTGCTTTGCTAGCCGTGGAAAAGCCCTCCACCATTGCCAATTCAAGATCCGCTATGCCCTGGCCCTCGTCCGTCGCCTCGATGACGACGTGTTTGTTTGTCACCCGCAGGACGATCCTGCCGTGGCGGGCGTAGGCGCAGATGTTGGTCTCTGCCTCATAGGCGACTACCGAGGCCCGCTTCACCACCTCGTCGGGCAATTTCATTTCTTTCAGCAGGGATTTGATCTGAGACGAGACGCTCCCGGCATTGTCGAAGGTCCCGCCTTCTACTGGAAACGACTTTTTGAGGGATTGACGATGACTAAAGTCTTTCCCCGACTTTTTCCACACAACCGACGATTCCTTTGGCATAGAGTCTGCCTACGGCTTCGTACAGGATGTATTTTGTGAGCAAGATTGGAATCTCCAGTTCCTGAGCAAGGCGGATCGTTTCGCCGAAGGGACGTTTTCCCCGCACAATGACGATGGCTGCGATGTCGAGAATATCGGATGTTCTGACAACCTGAGGATTCGTGAGGCCGGTCAGCAGGAGGCTTCCCGTTTTGGCAAAAGCGAGGACGTCGCTCATTGAATCGGCGCTGGCCCCCGTCTGTATCTCCCTATCCAGTTGGCCTTGGCCGACGACGACTTCGGCGTCGAGGATCTCTTTCACTTCTCGGAGCGTCACGGCACTTCCCCCCAGCAAAGATTACCACATCTTTTGTTCCATTGACAGGTGATTCGACATTTCGGACAGTTCAATCTCTTTCTCTCCAGCCTTTTTGAATTTCACCTTTCTTTTGCCCCTCTTTCGAGACATGGAGAAGTACTGAAAGACCCCCCGGCTTCCCCCACTTGAAGAAAGTTAACGGAGATGTTAACTTATCGAACCATTCGAGAAAGACTTCGTGAGGAGGTCAGGCTCATGAGCGATGCAGGCGGCTCCGTGAGCAAGAGAAAAAAGATTGCCAAGGGTTTCGCCGAAGGCCCCGATGAAGGATATGAACACTTTCGAATCGGCGAAGTCCTTCGCCGGGCCCGTGAGGCCGCGGGTTTGACGCAGGAAGAAGTGGCAAGTCGCGTCCGCACGAAGAAGACGGCGATATCGAGGATCGAGAATCATGCCGAGGACATCAAGATATCCACGCTCAAGCGGGTTGCAGGAGCGTTAGGCAAACGGATCGAGATCAACCTGGTTTAGCGAGGCGGGAGCGCCCATTTGAAGATAGGAAACAGATAACGAAAGGATAGACTATGGAGACGATAAGGTTTCAGGACGTGACGTTGACAAAGGAGGTGGAAAAGGCGATCTCCGATATGGGATTCGAAGAAATGACGCCTATTCAGGCAAGCACGATACCACCGATCCTCGAGGGCAAGGACATTGTCGGCCAGGCCCAGACAGGCACGGGCAAAACCATTGCCTTTGCCATCCCGATCATTGAGGCGGTGAAACCGCGAAGCAGGCTGACCCACGCCATTGTCCTGTGCCCGACGAGGGAACTGGCCATCCAGGTATCGGAGGAGATCAAACGGGTCGCCAAATACCGAAAGGATATACGCGTACTGCCGGTATACGGGGGTCAGCCGATCGACCGCCAACTGCGCGTGCTCAGGGAGGGCGCCCATATAGTGATCGGGACGCCGGGACGGACTATCGATCACATAAACAGGGGTACGCTAAAGCTCGACAGCGTCAAGATTGTCGTTCTGGACGAGGCCGACGAAATGCTGAACATGGGGTTCATGGAAGACGTGGAGACCATTCTTGCAGCGGTCCCCGCCGAGAGGCAAACCCTCCTCTTCTCCGCTACTATGCCGAAGCCGATACTCAATGTCACGAAGCGGTACATGAAAAACGCGGACTACATCAAAATCGCCCACAAAGCCCTTACGGTCCCGGAGGTCGAGCAGGTCTATTTCGAGGTGAGGGAATCATTGAAATCCGAGGCATTGAGCCGGGTCATCGATATGTACAACCTGAAGCTTGTCCTCGTATTCTGCAACACCAAGAAGAAAGTCGACGAAGTGGTGCTGGAGCTCCAGGGACGGGGCTACCTGACCGAAGGTCTCCATGGCGACATGAACCAGTCGCAGCGCGACCGGGTGATGGAGAAATTCCGCAAGGGGTCGGTCGAGATCCTTGTCGCCACCGATGTAGCAGCCAGGGGCCTTGACGTACAGGGAATCGAGGGCGTCGTGAACTATGACGTGCCCCAGGATGAGGAATACTACGTGCACCGGATCGGCCGAACCGCCCGGGCAGGCAAGAAGGGATATGCCTTCACGTTCGTTTCGGGGAGGGAAACCTATAAACTGCGCGAAATACAAAGCTATACCCACGCGAAGATCAGACGGGAGCAGATTCCGACGCTTGAGGAGGTGGAGGAAAGCCGGTCGACAGCAATCATCGGGAAGGTCAGGGAGCAGATTGAAGAGGGCGATCTGGACAAGTATGTCAACATCCTGGAGAAACTGCTGCGGGAAGACTTTTCCTCCGTGGAGGCAGCGGCGGCGCTGCTGAAGATGGCCCTGGCAACGGGCGGGAAAGAGGTCGACTTCCAGGAGCAGTTTGCCGAACCGGAACCGCGAAGACGTTCAATGACGAGACTCCGTCTGAATGTCGGCCGCAAGCATAAGGCGACGCCAAGGGACATCCTCGGCGCACTGGCCGGCGAGACCGGACTGCCGGGCAAAGCGTTCGGGAAAATCGATATTCACGACGACGTCACCTTCGTCGAGGTCCCCGGGGATTACGTTTCTGAGGTGATCAGGATGATGAAAGACCGTTATATCAAGGGAAGGAAGCTTGTCGTAGGGCCGTCTAAATAGGCAGGCAGGCGATTGCCGTGAACAGCGGCGCTGTGCCCCCCAACTTGCAGGCGCGGCGACGCGCCTTCCTTGTTTCACGAAGAACTGGAAATAGCCGATGTTCCCAAAACACAACAGGGCCAGGAAGAAGTACATAGCGCGGTACCCGGTGAGAGAGAGGACGACGCCCATGATCACGGGTCCGAGGGCTGTTCCCGGGTCGCCCAGGGCCTGGTAGGTTCCAACGGCGGCGGCGCCTGAAGAGCCCGCATATTCAAGGCCATACGCCATCAATGCAGGATTGACGAAGAGGCCGCCCCAAGCCCGAAGAGCGATCCTGAAAGAACAAGCATGGGCAGGCTTCGGGCAAAAAGCAGCAGCACCAAAGACGCTATGAGAACGAGAATCGATGCGGGGAAGACCGTTTCCTTGTCATAGGCGCCTAAGATTCGCCCTCCCAGCATCCTGCCCACCGTGAGCATGACGGCCATGCCGGAGCCGGCCTTGACCCGGCCTACATGAGTAATTAGTTTCCCATGGCGGGAACAGACATCAAGGGTTGACGAAGATTGTGGGCGATTCCTCCAATGACTCCTCTGCATCATGTCCCGGTTGCATCCCCCGGTTTGGCGTCGTTTACCCGCTTCAAGGCATGAGAGTTCTCTGCCTGGCCCTCCTGTTCCTTTTTGTGATGGCGCCGCAAGCCCTGGCATTGGGGCAACAAGACGAACAGGCTCAGCAAGGCGACGGCCGTGTTGAAAAATATCAATACGAAGCCATTCCGGAAGGCAAAGAAAACGAGACGGAAGAAATCGGCGCGACCCTTTCTTTTGAGGAGAATGGCATTGAGTTGGCTTCGGTGAGCCTATCCGAAAAGGGCCAGGAGCGCATACTGCTGAAGATGACCGGCAGCGGAGACTTGATTTCCGGGACGAGAAGTTTCACCAGCAGCTCAGGGAGTGTTGCGGAGCAAAAGATATGGAGAGAGGGCAGCAAAGCCTACGTCGAGCGAATTTCCGCCAAGGAAAGAAAGACGGTGGAACTCGATATTCCGAAAGGCGCCATTCTTGCCGTTGAGGGCTCCATGCTCGTTCTCCTCAGGTTCTTTCCCTGTGACGACGATTCTCATTGGAATCTTTTCCTGATCGATTTCACGGGCAAGTCCGCTGCCGCCACGGCCAGTTCCGCAGGAACGGAGCGCGTCGTCGTACCCGCGGGCGAATTCTCCTGCTACCGTATCGAGGTGCTCTTCCATGTTCCCCTTATCAGCATTATCAACCCTAAGGTGGTTTGTTGGCTCACAGAGGAAAAACCGCATGTTGTCGTGAGGAGCGTGGGGAAGAGGGGCTTCTTTACTCCCAAATATGTCACGAGCCTGATTAGCGAGCGGTTGCCGGCATCGGAGGCCGCTGAAAAGGGTTCTCCTTGACATTTGGTCACACATAGTATAACATAATAAAAAGTACAAGCAGTCGAGCCCTTTCGAGAGGGCGGGAAGTACTGGTCGTGGCCGTTGCAATGCGAATCGGCCGGAGGTGCTCAATGAAAACTCGTCTCGTCGCGCCCTTTTCACGCAGTGTCGGCCCGACAAACGACTCCTTGCAGTCGCACGGCGTCAGGAGGTTTTCCTCAGGCGGCGGTCGGGCTGCTCGACTGATCTTCAGGGTGCTTCGCGAAACCATCAGCGCAACAGTGCTGATGGTCGACCCGGAGAAAGTGCGCGAAACGCTGGAATTGCCGGAAAAGTGATTTTCGTTTGCCTTTGGTAAACGGCTCAATAGCCTACGACCGCTCGTGCGTCGCGAGCCGTCTTGACCATCGCGGTCATCTGGTCGGTTGCCAGGTTGGCTTCGTCCCATATGTTAAAGTAAACAATCGTGCTCACATCATTGTCGGGATCGTACATCATCAGCGAGAGGTAGCCTTGGTGCGCACCGTTGTGGCCGTACCCGAGCCCGGAGAGGTAGAAGAGACCCAAGCCGTAGTTGCTGCCGCCGCTTTGCGGGGTCGGCGTCATCATGGCGCTCACCGAGGCGGCATTCGGGCCCGCCTGCCCTTTGATAAGGCGTCTCACCCACCGAGCCAAATCGGCGGGGCTTGAGATAATGTTGCCCTCGGCGATGTTCGCAGACATGTTGTCCTCGGTTACGTCCGTCAACACGCCGTTCGAATAGAGGTATCCGTGGTTGAAAGGCGCCGGAATAGTCCGGTCGGTCGCGAGCATCGGCACGGAGGTAGCGGACAGCGCGTTCGGCGTGATCAGATTCTGAATCACGAACTGATCGTAAGGCAACCCCGAGACCCGTTCAATGATCGTGGCCAGGATCGAGTAGCCTGTGTTGGAGTAATGATAACCAGCTCCGGGAGCGAAATACGACGCCTGGCACGCAGCGTCCACGCCGACCCACTCATCGGGGGAGAATTGATGATTGGGGTCGCTGCCGAGGACGTACAGCAGGTAGTATTGGCCCGCGTAGGGGGCAGAGCAGGTCGAGGGAATCAGTTCGTTCGTGGCGTCGAAAACACCGGCGGTATGGGAGAGAAGCTGCCTGATGGTAATGTTGGCCTTGTAAGGAATGTTATACTGGGCGGTATTCGGCACGTACGGGACGGCCTGACCCGGAATATTGGCGACAATGACGTCGTCGATATTGAGCCTGCCTTGCTGGTTCAGAAGCATGACAGCGGACGAGGTGAAGGTTTTCGTGTTGCTGGCGATCCTGAAGCGGCTGTTCTGGTCCACGCCGGGCGCCATTCCTGAGGAGGCAAAATAATTGCCGGCGGGGGTTTCGAGATAGACCGCCAACCCACCGCCGGGTACGCCATGGGCCTGTTGGTATTGACGCCATGCGACGTCCACGGAGGCCTGGAGGCTTTGCGCGGTCGTCGGCGGGTCGCTTGCCCCCGAACCCGAACAACCCGCTGCCAGCGCTGCGAACAATACGGTTGCCGCTAGCGTCAAGACCCTCACGGAACGACGGGGCATGAGATACTCCTTTTACCATGCGAAACATTGGGCGAGCGTCAGGAGTTTATCGGGCTTCTTGCGGCAAGCTTTAACACCCGATTCGGGCTTTGGTCGTTATTCGGATTCAAACCTTGGATGTCCGGGCAGAGGGGGCTTTCTGACCCGGCGAACGCGCGAGAGCGCGATCCCTTGAATATTCACTCAAAAGCATGTATAATGCAGTGGAATGTCTGAGCTTTCCGAAGCGGACCAGGAGACAGGGCTGAAACCGCAGCGATGAGCAGTCTTATCTGGTCACTAATTGTTATTGCCGTCCTCATCGTTCTGAACGGCGTCTTCTCCGCCGGGGAATTCGCCATCATCTCTTCCCGCAAGAGCAAAATCAAGGAGATGGTGAATCAGGGAAAAGAGGAACGGGCGCACGCGCTTTTCCGCATGCGTGAAGAACCGGAGACTTTCCTTTCCCTCGTCCAGATCGGGATCACCATCGTCGGCACGCTCGCATCGGCCATTGCAGGCATTATCTCCGTTTCCTACGTGGAACCCCTGCTCCGGGGAATTCCCCATATAGATTCCCTTGCGAAGCCTATCGCCCTCATTCTTGTGGTTCTCGTCCTCACCTACTTCATCATGGTGGCGGGAGAGCTGGTGCCGAAATATATCGGCATCAACTATCGGGAGCGGGCAGCCCTGCACCTGGTGCCGGTCTTTGAGGCGCTTTCCAAGGTGCTCTTTGTTCCCGTTTGGTTGCTCAACAAGTCCGTTTTTTCTATCCTGAAAGTCCTTGGCCTTAAACGGAGCGATGAGGTAATCGGAGAGGAAGAGATCAAGGTGCTCCTGGAAGAGGGCAGGCTGAAGGGCGTTTTTAACAGGACAGAGGAGGAGATGATCCAGAGCGTCTTCGAGTTCGTCGACCGCTCCGTGAAAGAGATCATGGTCCCCCGCCCCAACATCTATGCCCTGGACATCGAAAAGCCGCAGGATGAAAACGTCAAGTACATCATTGAAAACGAATTCTCCCGGTATCCCGTCTATCACGACCATCTGGACAAGATTTTGGGCATCGTCTACCAGAAGGACGTGATGCGGACGTTGTGGCTCGAACATCCCCTTAACCTGAGGGAGATCCTGAAGAGAGCCTATTTCGTCCCCGACACACTGAAGATCAGCGCCCTCTTCAAGGACATGCAGAAACGGCGCGTCCATCTCGCCATCGTTGTCGACGAGTACGGCACAACGGCCGGCATCGTCACGTTGGAGGACATCATGGAAGAAGTATTCGGCGAGATCATGGACGAGACGGACGTGGACTTGCGGGTGGAAAGGAATAAGGACGGCTCCATAGTGGTCGACGGCTCCTGCTCCGTCCGCGACCTGAACAATATGCTCGAGCTCGATCTTCCCGAGTCTCCCGATTACGAGACCCTCGGTGGTTTTGTCCTGTCCCGGCTTCAGGGAATCGCGAGGGGCGGCGAGATCGTCCGTTATGACAGCTACCGCCTCACGGTGGTCGGGGTCCACGGGAGAAGAATCGCCAAAATCAAGGTAGAAAGGCTGAAGCGGCAGGCAAGCGCCTTTTCGCCCAACCCGGAATAGCAAGCCGAGCATCCCCTCTGTAAGAAAGCAATGGTTCAGGAATTAATCAGGAAAGTCCCCCTGCCGATAATAAAGGCATGATGACGGCGTTTGCGGGGAAACTCAAGCTGTTGCTGCCGCTTGTCGCGCTCCTTCTTCTTGCCGCCTGTGCGTCGACCGAGGGACAGCCGGTGATGTGCCGGCATCGGGCCCTCATGGAGTCGGCGGTCATGGCGGAAAAGTACCCGGTGAGAATTGTCGTGGGAATGACGCAAATGGGGGAGCATGCCCAGGCCCAGGCCCTCATCGACCATAAATGGCGATGGCTCCGGACGGACGGAAATCGGGTCTTTGTCGGGGGGCAGGAATACCCGATGGAGAGTATGCAGGTCTGCTCCTTCTTCGATATCTCCGTTGGGTGGCTTCTGTATCATCAGAAAGGAAAGACCGTTTCGCCCGTTTTGAAGTACGTTGACAATGTGGCGGCGGCGCAGGGGGAGCAGATCCGGTTCAGCGTAAAAGGGACGGAGACCGACTGGCCGGAGCTTCATTACAGCGCAGCCAACCTCCCTCCGGGCGCCACGTTCGATCCTTCCTCCGGCGTCTTCTCATGGAGACCCGGCGCGGACCAGATAGGCGTGTATAGAGATGTGCGGTTTACCGCAATCGACAGGAGTCTGCCCCTTTCACCCGTTTCGGCATCAATCACCATATCCGTCTTTTCCAAAGACGGCAAACCCAGTTAAGAACAGAGCCGCCTTTACCCCTGTTGTATTTCACCCCCGCGCGGACGTATACTAGAAGCCGTATGAACAGGGCTCGCACCAACGGGCTCTGGCGAATTTTCATCAAAACTGGCGTGAGGTTAGAGCATGAATAGAAGGGATTTTCTCAAGTTTTCAGGCCTCTTGCTCGTGATGAATCGGTTCTTGGCAAGCAGGGCTTTCGCCAAGGAGTCTTCTGTCGTTGCTGTTGCCGAAGGGCAGGACTACGCGGCCGTCACGAGGAAGGCCATCGGTGCCCTGGGAGGCATCGGCCGGTTCGTGAAGTCGGGCAATACGGTGGTAGTCAAGCCCAACATGGGCTGGGACCGAAAGCCGGAGCAGGCAGCGACCACTCATCCTGCCGTGGTCAAGGCTATCGTGGAAGATTGCCTGAAGGCCGGGGCAAAGAAGGTAAAGGTCTTCGACAATCCCTGCAACGACATGCGAAGGACTTACGAGAACAGCGGCATTCGGGCCGCCCTGCAAGACCTGAAGAATGTCGACGTCAGGTTCATGGAGGAAGAGCGCTACAAGAAAATCAACCTGAAAGGGGCTTTCCTCGAGGAATGGGAGATCTACGGCGATGTCCTTTCGGCCGACGTCTTTATTAACGTGCCGATCGCGAAGCACCATTCCCTTACCGGACTGACCCTGGGACTGAAGAACATGATGGGCGTCATGGGAGGCGACAGGGGCTATATCCACCGGCAAATCGAGGATGCCCTGGCTGACGTGAGCAGCGTCGTGAAGAGCCATCTCGTCGTCATCGACGCCACCAGAATCCTCACCGCTCACGGACCCACCGGCGGAAGCCTCAAAGACGTCAAAGTGCTGAATAAAGTAATCGCGTCAACCGACATTGTCGCCGCCGATGCCTATGCGACGACCCTGTTCGGCATGAAACCCCAGGACATATCGATCACTGCAACCGCTGCCAAGAGGGGCCTCGGCGAGATGAACCTGGAGAAGGTGAAGATAGTCAAGGCATAAAGAAAGCATGAAAATCAATCTTCCCCGCATTTCGCGCATTCTCTTCCTGATATTCTTCCTCTTTCTTTTCGTGACGACGGATTATCGGGGCAAGGACGAAATCTCCGTCGCCATGAACAGCTTCTTCCGCATGGATCCGCTCGTGGCGGTGAGCAGCCTTTTGTCGACGAAGGTCTTCACCGTCCTTCTTCTGCCGGGCCTACTCGTTCTGGCCTGTTCCGTTTTTCTCGGCAGGTTCTTCTGCGGCTGGATGTGCCCCATGGGATCCGCCATCGACATAGCCTCAAAAAGGATAAAGAAGGGCAAGCCGCTCGCTTTCCTCAGAGGCAGGCTCAAGTACTATGTGCTCTTCATCATCCTCTTTGCGGCTCTTTTCAACATGAACCTCGCCGGTTTGCTGGACCCAATGGCTATTCTCGTCCGCTTCCTCACCTTCGCCTTTTATCCCCTGCTCGGCTTTTTGGGACGCGTTGGGTGGGTGGGCCTCTACCATCTGTTGGGCGATTCCAGGGATTACCTCGATCCGGGCTACACGTTCCTCAAGAGCTATCTCCTTCCTTTTCGCGATACCTTCTACCCCCTTGCGCTTGTGTCTCTCTTCTTTTTTGTGGGAGTTCTCGTTCTCGAAAAGTTCGAACGCAGGAATTGGTGCCGGAACCTTTGCCCCCTGGGAACGCTGCTCGGGCTGGCGGGCCGCCTCTCGGTTTTCAAGAGATTGCCCGTTCGCCTCTGCGCCGACTGCGGCGATTGCCGCGCCCACTGTCCGACCGCGTTCGAAGATGAAACGTTCCAAAAGAGCGATTGCATCCGCTGCTTTGACTGTGAAAAGAAATGCGCCCATGACCGGGTCCGCTTCCGCCTTTCCGTCAAGGGCGCAAAGAAGGGCGCCGCTTTCTCGCGGGACCGGAGAGTTTTTGTCACCGGCGCCGTCTCGCTCGCATCCGGGCTCTTTGTCTCGACCATGCTCGGAAAGACGACGAGCGTGTCGAGAGAGACGCGGCTTTTGCGCCCGCCGGGGGTCGAGAACGAGGACGATTTTCTGGACAAGTGCGTCCGGTGCGGAGAGTGCATGAAAGTCTGCCTCAGAAGCGCCCTCTATCCCGCCTCCCTTCAGGCAGGGCTCTACAGCCTCTACACGCCCACCATGGTTCCCCGCAAGGGCTACTGCGAATACAATTGCAGCCTCTGCGGCCAGGTCTGCCCCACGGGAGCGATACCAAAGCTGCCCGTTGCGAAAAAGCAAAAGGCGGTGATCGGCCTGGCCGTATTCGACAAGAATCATTGCCTGCCCTATGCGAAGAAGATGAACTGCATGGTTTGCGAGGAGCATTGCCCCGTCCCGGACAAGGCCATCCGGTTCGAGTCGGCCAGGGAGCTTGACTACAACGGGAAGGCGGTTGTTCTCAAGAAGCCCTACGTGGTGGACGACCTCTGCATTGGCTGCGGCATTTGCGAGTACGTTTGTCCCCTCGAGGAAAAAGCGGGCATAGAGATTTTCAAGAAAACCAAGAAAAAGCTGTAGCTTTTTCTTGGTTGATAGGTCCCATAGGTCCAATAAGACTTATACGACCTATTCTTCTTTCTGCTTTTGTTTTTCCGCAAGGCCCGCAATCGTGGTCCGAAGGTTGATGAGATAGGCGTCTTCCGGCTGTTTCGTGCCCGTGTTTGCGTCCCACTCTTCGGCCTTGATCCGGGCCGTGACGCGGTCAACCGACCCTTCTTCTTCACGGAGCAGCTTTTCTACTTTCTCGCGGAAGCGAAGCGTCTCATCCAGGGAACGTCTCAGAAAATCACGCACTTCACCGGCCCCCAGGAAGACGATCCGATGTCCCTGGCAGAGTATTTCTATGGGCAGGGCGGCAAGCTTGGTCAACGAGGCGAAGTAAGCGTCGTAATCGGCGAGGGCCGCGACCATGACATGGCCCATGGCGTCAAGGCAGCCGGCCGATTCCGTGGCGAAGAGGATCTTCCGCTCCGCTATGTAGTAGCTCAGCATGTCTCTGGTGTGCCCCGGCGTCGCAATGACTTCCACCGTCATGCCGTGCAGATCGACGGTCTGCCCGTCATGCAGGATGATGTCAACGTCGAAGGGCTCGAAAGGGTCGTCAACCAGTTTGGACGGGTCGTGATAGCCCCTGGAGATAAAAGATATGGCTTTGGCTGAGAGATCCGCGATGAGTTTTTGCGCGTTGGGGCGACGAATAATCCCGGCCGACCGCTCCGAGGCGGCGACTCGTAAGGCGGGGAAGGCGCGCTTGAGGCGTCCGACGGCGCCGCAATGGTCGTAGTGTACGTGAGTGAGAAAGAGCGTCCCGGGCGACCTGTCGACCAGAATACCGCGGATGGCGTCCACGTAAAGCTGCCCGGCGCAGGCGTAGCCTGCCTCGAAGAGGACCGGTTTTTTTCCATCAAGCACGTAGCAGGCGGACCAGGGAAAGCCTGCAACATAGAGGTCCCTTGCGGCGAGACCTGCCTCTTTGAACAACACCTTTCGCCTCCTCGCAACAAATACTGCCGAAGTATAGCAAAGATAGGGGCCGCCGACAACCTGCCGGCCAGGAAGAGAAGGCGCCGTCCGGCATGGATGCGGCGATATCCATGTCGATGGAGCTGCCGATTCCGCAGTCGTCGATAGGGCGAATCCCCGGAAACCTCGGTGAAACCCCGCCTCGGTTTTCGCAGTAGGTCTACCATCTCTCCCGCCGAATGTGTTATATTGCTGTCAAGCATTCCCATAAGTCGGCGATTTGTACGCGCAGAGAGCCAAGGCGAGTGCACAGTTTGCAACGAACGCAGCGAGATGAGGGGACGGACCCGCAAAGCGGCGCCCCAACGGACTTTGTTCTTGGAGGGGCGCTGAGCCCCAATAATTGTACATTCAGGAGATCAGCATGAATGAACGCCATATCGAGGAAGGGCTTACCTTCGACGACCTCCTTCTTCTTCCGTCTTTCAGCGAGGTGATGCCTTCCGAAGTGGATGTCTCCACTTTTCTCACCCCTGCCATAAAACTGAACATCCCCTTGATAAGCGCAGCCATGGATACGGTAACGGAAGCAAAAGTCGCCATATGTATGGCTCAGGAGGGCGGCGTCGGCATCATCCACCGCAACATGGGCGTGAGGGAGCAGGCCCAGGAAGTGGAACAGGTGAAGAAGTCGGAAAGCGGCATGATTGTCGACCCCATTGTGATTTCCCCCGACCAGCACCTCAAAGATGCCCTCGATCTGATGGCGCGCTACCGTATATCGGGCATACCCGTAACGCGGGGCAGAAAACTGGTCGGCATCATCACGAACCGGGACCTCCGGTTCGAGACCAACCTGGAGCAGAAGGTTGCAGACGTCATGACCAAGGATAACCTCGTCACCGTCGACGAGGGCATCAGCCTGGAAGAATCGAAGCGGGTGCTCCACAAGCACAAGATCGAGAAACTCCTCGTGGTGGATGGGGAGTACAATCTGAAAGGGCTCATTACCATCAAGGACATCGAGAAGGTGATAAAATACCCCTCGGCCTGCAAAGATTCCTTCGGCCGTTTGCGGGTCGGCGCAGCCGTCGGCGTGGGAGCCGACCGGGAAGAAAGGGTGGATGCCTTGCTGAAGGCGGGCTGCGACGTGATTATTGTCGACACGGCGCACGGCCACTCAAAGAACGTTCTGGAAACCGTGCGGGACATCAAGAGCGCGTTCAAAAGCGCTCAGGTCGTTGCGGGGAACATCGCCACCGAGGAAGGGTGCAAGGCCCTTATCGACGCCGGGTGCGACGGCGTGAAAATCGGCGTGGGGCCGGGCTCGATCTGCACCACGAGGATCGTCGCCGGGGTAGGCGTTCCGCAGATAACGGCGATTCTCGGCGCTGCACGGTTGGCCCATGAGCGCGGCGTCCCCGTTGTTGCGGACGGGGGCATCAAGTTCTCGGGCGATATCACCAAGGCGATGGCGGCCGGCGCAGACGTGGCGATGATAGGCAACCTCTTCGCGGGCACCGATGAGACGCCGGGCGAGATTGTTCTCTACCAGGGGCGCACGTACAAGATGTACCGCGGCATGGGATCGCTCGATGCGATGAAAAACGGCAGGACAAGGGACCGCTATTCCATCTCCGAAGATGAGGTGGAGTCGAAGATTGTGCCGGAAGGCATCGAAGGCCGCGTGCCGTACAGGGGCGCTCTTTCCTTCACCCTCCATCAGTTGGTAGGGGGTTTGAGGGCAGGCATGGGCTATCTGGGTTGCAGCACGCTGCGTGAGCTGCAAAAAAATGCGAAGTTCCTGCGGATCACGAACGCGGGCCTGCGCGAAAGCCACGTCCACGACGTGATGATAACCAAAGAGGCGCCGAATTATAGGATAGAATAGGGTATGCGACGGGCTGCTACGAGCTTGTTTGAGGGGGAGGCTCCGCGAGCTTTGCTCGGGGAGGGGGCGACGCTAGCCCCAGTAATAGCAGCGCCGAATTATAGGATAGAATAGGGTATGCGACGGGCTGCTACGAGCTTGTTTGAGGGGGAGGCTCCGCGAGCTTTGCTCGGGGAGGGGGCGACGCTAGCCCCAGTAATAGCAGCACCGAATTATAGGATAGAGTGAAGGAGACGATAGACGACCGCTTCGCTGGGACGACTGTCCCTTGCGGGACTAGGACGAGGGACGAAAATGCTTTTTCGTCCTAGTGACGTGGCGAACGGTCGTCCATCGGAATAGAATGAGAACGCGCGATTACCATAAAGAAATAGTCGTCATCCTCGATTTCGGGTCCCAATATACGCAGCTCATCGCACGAAAAGTGCGGGAGCTGAAGGTCTACTGCGAGATATTCCCGCACGATGTGGACTTCGAGAAGATAAAGTCTCTGCACCCCGTGGGAATAATCCTTTCGGGCGGCCCCCGGAGCGTGACTGAGGTCGATGCCCCCGGATGCGACCCGGCGATATTCTCACTCGGCATCCCGATCCTCGGGATTTGCTACGGCATCCAACTCATCGCAAAACTCCACAAGGGGGAGGTGCAGCGGTCGGACAAACGGGAGTACGGCCGGGCCCATATCTATCTGGACAGCACTGACGGTCTTCTCGAAGGCATGGCGGACGACGACGTCATCTGGATGAGCCATGGCGACCGCATCATGACCATGCCTCCCGGCTTCACTGTCCTCGCCCACTCGGAGAATTCCCCCTACGCGGCGATCAAGAACGAGAGCGGCATGCTCTACGGCGTGCAGTTCCATCCCGAGGTCCATCACACTCCCAAAGGCAAGATCATCCTGAAGAACTTCCTGTACAAAATATGCAAGGCGAAGGGACTTTTTTCCGCCGCTTCCTTCATCGAGATGACGACGCAGAAAATTCGCGAGGAAGTGGGAGACGGAAAAGTCATTTGCGCCCTCAGCGGCGGCGTCGATTCTTCCGTTGTCGCCGCCCTTGTTCACCGGGCTGTAGGGGATAGGCTGACCTGTGTTTTTGTAAACAACGGCGTCCTGAGAAAGGACGAGGGGCGGGAAGTGCTCGACCTGTTCAAGGACCGGCTCCACCTCAATTTGCAGTACGTCGACGGCTCGGAGCGATTTCTTACCGCTCTGAAGGGCGTGAAAGACCCGGAAAAGAAGCGAAAGATCATCGGGAGACTCTTCATCAAGGTCTTCGAGGAAGAAGCGTACAGGGCAGGCGACGTCCGTTGGCTCGCCCAGGGGACCCTTTATCCCGACGTCATCGAGAGCATCTCCGCAAAGGGACCTTCCGCGACCATCAAGAGCCACCACAACGTGGGCGGTCTCCCCAAACGGATGAAATTGAAGCTCATCGAGCCCCTCAGGGAGCTTTTCAAGGACGAAGTGCGCGTTGTGGGAAAAGAGCTCGGTCTTCCCGACCATGTCGTCGGCCGGCAGCCTTTTCCCGGTCCCGGCCTCGCCATAAGGATGATCGGCGACGTCACGAAGGAGCGCGTCGAGATGCTCCAGGAAGCAGATCACATCATCCGGGAAGAGATCGAAAGAAAAAAAATCTTCCGCCATATCTGGCAGTCCTTCGCCATTTTGATCCCAATCAAGACGGTAGGGGTCATGGGGGACGAGCGTACCTACGCGCACGCCATCGCCGTGCGGGCAGTAGAGAGCGAAGACGGCATGACGGCCGATTGGGCAAGACTGCCTTACGATGTTCTCGATTTGATCTCCCGGCGGATCATCAACGAAGTGCCGGGCGTCAATCGCGTGGTGCTCGACATCTCGTCGAAGCCGCCGAGCACCATAGAGTGGGAATAGCTTGAGCGAGTTCGTCCATCTCCACCTCCACACGCAATTCAGCCTCCTCGACGGCGCCATCCGCTTCGAGCCGCTCTTCGAGCAGGCCAAATCCTTCAATATGCCGGCGTGCGCCATCACCGACCATGGAAACATGTTCGGCGTCGTCGATTTTTACCTCGCCGCCAAATCCGCCGGCGTCAAACCGGTTATCGGCTGCGAGGCGTACATCGCGCCGAAATCGCGGCTCGACAAAGAACGGCACGAAGACAACGCCTGCCACGTTGTGCTCCTCGCCCTGAACAACGACGGGTACTACAACCTGATGAAGCTCATCAGCATCGCCAATATGGAGGGCTTCTACTACGCGCCCCGCATCGATAAGGAGATCCTCGCCAAGTACAACTCCGGGCTTGTCTGTCTGACCGCGTGTCTCAAAGGACAGATACCCCAGGCGATCCTTCGGGACGACGAGAAGACCCTGAAGACCCATATGGACGATTACTGTTCCATATTCGGGGACCGGCTCTACCTTGAGCTGCAGGACAACGGCATGGTCGAGCAGAAGAAGGTGAACGAGGGGCTGCTGCGCCTCAGCAAGGAGTACAACCTGCCCATCGTCGCGACGAACGACTGCCATTACCTGCTGAAGAAGCAGGCGAAGGCGCACGAGCTTCTGCTATGCATTCAGACGGGCAAGAAGATCACCGATACCGACCGGCTCAAGCTCTCGACGGACGAGTTCTACTTCAAGTCGCCCGACGAGATGGCATCCGCCTTCTCCGCTTATCCTCAGGCGCTCTCCAATACGCTGGCCATCGCCGAAATGTGCGATGTGAAGATCGAGACAGGGGTCTACCACTTCCCCGCCTTCAACCTGCCGGGGAACAAGAGCCCCGAAGATCACTTCGAGGAGCTTTGCCGGGCGGGCTACGAAAAGAAGATAAAGAGGGTCGAGGCGAGCTACCCGTCCTTCCCTCAGGAGATGCGCGAGAAGTACGACGCCCGGCTCGACTACGAGATAGAGGTC
This sequence comes from uncultured delta proteobacterium, assembly GCA_963816715.1. Classification (GTDB taxonomy): domain Bacteria; phylum Desulfobacterota; class Syntrophorhabdia; order Syntrophorhabdales; family WCHB1-27; genus BOG-1155. Next base: position 856,173 of record CAWFMJ010000023.1, on the reverse strand, counting down.
ATCAAGAAGACGGGTTTCGCGAGCTATTTCCTCATCGTGGCCGATTTCATCGGCTATGCGAAGAGCCACGACATCCCCGTTGGGCCGGGCAGGGGCTCGGCAGCGGGCAGCCTTGTCGCTTTTTCTCTCGACATCACCAATATCGACCCCATCAGGTATGACCTGTTGTTTGAGCGGTTCCTCAACCCCGAGCGGGTGAGCATGCCCGATATCGACGTGGACTTCTGCTTCGAAAAACGGGAGCGCGTCATCGAGTACGTGACGAACAAGTACGGCAAGGACAACGTCGCCCAGATCATTACCTTCGGGACGATGAAATCGAAGCTGGCGGTACGGGATGTGGGAAGGGCCCTCGGGCTCCCTTACGGCACCTGTGATGGAATTGCGAAGCTCATCCCAACGACGCTCGACATCACCATCGACCAGGCAATGGCCGAAGAACCGAGGCTCAAGGAGATGTATGAGAAGGACGAGACGGTCAGGGAGCTGATCGACAACGCCAAGGTGCTCGAACGGCTCGCCCGCCACGCGTCGACGCACGCGGCAGGCATCGTCATATCGAACAAACCCCTCATGGAGTACGTGCCCCTCTACCGCGGGCAGAAGGGCGAGACAGTCACCCAGTACACGATGAAGACGATCGAGAAGATCGGACTGGTAAAGTTCGACTTCCTCGGCCTCAAGACACTCACCATCATCGACAACATCATCCGGATGCTCCGGGCCTCCGGCATAGACCTCGACATCGCCAATATTCCGCTGGACGACCCGAAGACCTATCAACTCCTCTCCTCAGGCGACACTTCCGGCGTGTTCCAGCTTGAAAGCAGGGGCATGAGGGAGCTGCTGACGCGGTTGAAGCCAACGCTCTTCGAGGACATCATCGCTCTCATCGCTCTCTACCGTCCGGGCCCCCTGGGCAGCGGCATGATCGACGATTTTATCAAGCGAAAGCACAACCCGGCTCTCGTCAAGTACGAGACGCCGCTCCTGAAAGAGGCCCTGGAGGATACGTACGGCGTCATCGTCTACCAGGAGCAGATCATGAAGATCGCCTCCCTTCTCGGCAATTTCACCAAAGCCGAGGCGGACGCGCTCCGGAAAGCCATCAGCAAGAAGGTGCCCGAGCAGTTGGAATCCTACCGGGAGCAGTTCAAGGAAGGCTCTATCGCGAACGGGGTGAAAGCGGAGGTTGCCGGGAAAATCTACGACGTCATCCTCCAGTTCGGCCAGTACGGTTTCAACAAGTCGCACAGCGCGGCGTACGCCCTCGTTACCTACCAGACGGCCTATCTCAAGGCGCACCACTACCTGCCCTTCATGGCTGCCATCTTCACGAACGAAGTGAACGACACGGACAGCCTCATCAAGTATATCGCCGAGTGCAGGGAAAGCGGCGTGACCATCCTGCCCCCGGACGTGAACGAGAGCGCGAAAGTCTTCACCATAGTGGACGGCAAGATACGCTACGGCCTGCTCGGCATCAAGGGCGTCGGGGAAGCCGCCCTCGACAGCATCCTCAGCGCCAGGGAAGAGGCAGGCGGCTTTACGTCGTTCACCCACTTTTGCAGCCTCGTCGATTCGAGGAAGGTGAACAAGAAGGTGGTGGAGTGCCTGATAAAATCAGGCGCTTTCGACAGCATGGGCCTCAAGCGTTCCCAGCTCCTTGCACTCGTCCAGGAGAAATGGGACAGGCTCTCGAAAAAGAACGGCAAGAACACCCAACAGATGGATATGTTCGGAGGCGCGAATGGACTGGCGCCCAAAGAAGAAGAGGTCCCCAACATGGAGGAGCTCGACCGCGCCGAACTTCTGAAAGGAGAGAAGGAGGCCCTCGGCTTCTTCTTCAGCCAGCATCCCCTTTCCGAGTACAAAGAGATCATCTCCCGGGTCACCCGCCTCGATACGAGCAGCATAAAGGAGACGGACGTGAACGAGGAGGCGACGATTGTCGGCATTGTGAACGGCTGCAAGGAGATAACGACGAAGAAAGGCGATCGCATGGCCACTATCACCCTTGAAGACACCAAGGGTATGGTCGAAGCCGTCGTCTTTCCCGATCTCTTTTCGAAAAGTCTCCTTCTCATCAAAAGCGACAAGCCCATCGTGGTCACCGGCTCGCTGGAGCGGACCGAGGATGGGACAACCCGCATGAGGGCCAAGAACATCATTCCCCTCCAGGAAATCCAGGACGAGATGGAGAAGACGGTGCGCATAAAGATCGATTGCGCCGTCTTCAGGAAGGAGGCCTTGCGAAAACTGAGGGACATCCTTGCGAACATAAGGGGGGATTCCCCGGTCTCTCTTGAATTTTTCCAGAACAGCGACCGAAGGGTCTTCAACGTTCCGGAGGTGCGCATCGACGCGGCAAAAAGCGCGGGAATCCGGAAATTCTTCGAGGCGGGTCTGGATATCGAGGTAATGACAGGATGAAGCGATATTATCTTGACTTCGAGAAAAAGCTCGAACCTCTCGAGCGCCATGTAGAAGAGATAAAGCAATTCCATGATGCAAACGATGTCCACTACGCAAAAAAGATAAGCGCGCTCCTCAGAAAAATATCGAAGACGGAGCAGGAAATTTACGGCGCCTTGAGCAACTGGCAGCGTTGTCAGCTTTCGCGTCACGTGAACCGTCCCCATACCCTCGATTACATCGGGCGCTTGTGTACCGACTTTGTCGAGCTTCACGGCGACCGAAGGTTCGGCGACGACTCCGCGGTAGTCGCCGGCTTCGCCCGTTTCAACGGCGCAAGCGTCGCCGTGATAGGCCACCAAAAAGGCAACTCCTTGAGCGAGATGGCGGCCAGGAACTTCGGCATGGCCAACCCTGAAGGCTACCGGAAGGCGATGCGGCTGATGGAGCTGGCCGTGCGGTGGTCCAAGCCCGTCCTGACCTTCATCGACACGCCGGGCGCTTTTCCGGGCATAGGGGCCGAGGAGCGGGGACAGGCGGAGGCCATCGCAACGAGCATCCAGTTCATGTTCTCGCTGCCCGTCCCGATTATCTCTCTCGTCATCGGCGAAGGGGGAAGCGGCGGCGCTTTGGCCATCGCCGTCGGCAACAGGATTCTCATGATGGAAAACGCGATTTATTCGGTCATCACCCCGGAAGGATGCGCGGCCATTCTCTGGAGAGACGGAACGAAAGGATATCTGGCCGCAGACACCCTCAAACCAACGGCCCAAGACCTCTACGGCTTGAAAGTGATCGACGAGATCGTGCCCGAGCCCTTCGGCGGCGCCCACCGGAACTGGGAAGCAACCTTCGAAGCGGCAGAGAAGGCGATCGGGAAGCATTTCGCGGAATTGAGGGGGATGTCGGGGGAAGAGCTGATCAATCAGAGATACACCAAATTCCGCAACATGGGCGTCTTCGAAGAAGGCTAAGGCGGCGCGGGTTAAGCGCGTGCGGCCGGCGATATTGGAGAAATCGCGATATTTGGCGCCGGGCTGCGGTCGTGAGACTACGCCGTACGATACAGTACGGCTCCGCTCAACGATCCTCACGCGGCATCCAAATCTCACGATCCCTCCAATATCGCTCGTCCCCCCGATGCGGCATCGAGCACAACCATGATCGATGCCGGAGCTTATGGCTTCGATAGTGCAATTGTCTCTCCTCTTTGCCTCGTTGCTTGCTTCCTCACCTCTGGAATCGGCGAAAGGGAAAGCCTGATGACTCATGCATGGTGATGTGTGTTATCATGCAATATGGCATTCGCGATGAATGGGCAAGGCAACTCGTGAGGAGGCATCGGCTATGACCAGGCTGAAGATTCAGTCCGACAACAAGGAAAAGGCGGTGGATATGGTGAAGGCCGCCGTCGTTGCGGAGATTCAGCGCATGGAATTGGGCTTGGAGAGGACCAATCGCCAGATCAACCGATTCGAGAAGAGATACGGCATTTCCTCCGTCGCCTTTCAAGAGCAATTCGCCGCAGAGGACTTGAAAAAGCGCGACGATGAGTATGTCAGATGGGCGGGCGAACTGGCGATCAGGGACCGAATTGAAGCCGATCTGAAACAGCTCAAGGACGTCCGTTTTGTTGCTGCGTGACTACGCAGCCAGCCTTACCAAGACTGTCAACGATTTTTCGAAGACCAATCTGATCGTCGCCTCCGATTTCAAGACCGACAACCGGACGGACAAAATAGGCGTTATAGAAGCAAAGATCACGTTTATACACAACTCCCAGCTCTTCTTGGTGGAGTATGTCGATGTGCGATTCCCCTGACGACAACATGATGAACGGCGCCCGTCGCATCGATGCCGCTTTTTCTTGGCACAGGCTATTGTCGCATGCAATACTTGTGATGTCAACATTTCAAGAGCGTCCCCTAGGCCTCCCCCATGCCGTCGAGTCGCAGTCGTTCGCCGATCTTAAGGCGGTAGCTGCATGGCTGCGGAACGATGAGGCCAAACTGGAGCTGGCAGCGGACGTTAGCAGCGTTATCGCCGAGATCCGCAAGGCATCGCGTACCTCGGCTCTCGCGAAGGGGTTTTACAACTTGATTATCTTGAACGGCGCGACAGATTTCCTCAATGGTCAGCCTGTCAAGCTCGAAGAATGCGAGGTAGACCACATCTTTTCGGCGTCCAAGTATCCCGCCGGTACGAAGAACGTGTTCAACCTCTCGGTCATCCACAAAGACACGAACCGGAAGAAGAGCGACAAGCTGCCGGCCGAGTTCCTCCAAAACTGCCTGCAATCGCACGGTGGTGATCGGACATTACTCGCGTCAACACTCAGAGCGCATTTCATCAGTGAGGATGGCATCAAGGCCATGGAGGGGAACGATCTGGACGCGTTCCTCGTTGCCCGCGAGACTGCGCTGCAGACCGCACTTGCCGAGCGTCTGCTCACACGATGATCGACATCACGGCTCGGGCGGCCTAACACGGGCTGGAGCCAATCAGCAACTAAAGGCGTTGCCTTTGGCTCAGCCCGACCGTTGCTACCTTTCACACGGCATTTCGCGATTACAGTCTCTTGCCCTCATGCAACCCTCGTAGGCGCAGCACCGGTAGGGAAGGTATTCATGCCCTATCAACATTTCGCGCCCGAAAACTTCTTCCCGAAGCCACAGCAAGTGTGCCTACACGCAATCAAGAGACGTAGCGGAAACGAGACACACTGGACCTTTTGTCCCATATTTCGCACTTTTTCATAGCCCATAATTGGCATTTTCTTTTCCCCTCAAACAGCGATCCTAGCCTATCTTTCGCCAGGGCGGTCGTCCCATAAATATCATTTTATCAGAACGAATACGTAAGTCAATAAATATGTTGACATACATACTCCATGATGATAAGATTTCTCATGGAGGTGAACTATGAAACTTGCCGAATGGGCAAAGCTTCAGGAAGAACTGTTGAAGGCGGAGCTTGGAGTCATACGCGGGTATCTGAGGAGCGTGGAGCCTAGCGGGCGCGAAAGGACTCCTCAACGTAAGTCTCAAATGGGCGTTATTACAGACATACTCTCGTCGGCCGGCAATCCGCTCCATGTGGCGGAGATCATCAGGCAGGCAAAAGAGCGATATGGCATGAACTTGGACAGGGAGTCGGTCGTCTCGGCCCTCACGAAGAAGGTAAAGAAGGGCGTCGCTTTTGTCCGCACCGGGCCCAACATCTTTGGGCTTAAGGATCGATGAGCATGGAAGCCGGCTTCACGCCGGCCCATCTGCCGATCGTGAAGGAGTATGCGTCCCGCATCGGTCTTGTGAGGATCGTTGACGAGGCGCTGTCGTGCAACATGAAGACAAGCCCCGGAACGATCCTTCTGGGGCTTGTCATGAACGTCCTCTCGGGGAGGTCGCCTCTGTATCGGGTGGAGGAGTTCTTCCGGACCAGGGACGCCGCTCTCCTTCTCGGTGAAGGAGTCCTCCCGAAGATGCTCAACGACGACGCCATCGGCCGGGTCCTCGACCGGATCTACGAGCATGGGACGTGGAAGATCTTCTCAGAGGTCTCCGTCCGGGCGTTCCGGAGCTTCGGCGTCGATTGCTCCGTCGTTCATCACGACACGACTTCCGTGAGCGTGTGGGGAGAATACGAGTCTTCGGACAAGGAGCCGTTCCATATAACGCATGGGTTCAGCAAGGACAAACGGCCCGATCTCAAGCAGTTCACGCTCTCCCTTCTCTGCGCGGAGGGCAATCTTCCCTGTCATGGAGGGGCGCTTTCCGGCAACGCGCCCGACAAGAAAATCAACGGGAACGTCCTCGCAGAGCTTCCCCGGATCATGGCGAGCCACGAACAAAAGGACTTCATCTACGTCGCCGACTCCGCGCTGGCGACGGAGGAGAACCTCTTCCTCATGGCGGACGACGTCCGCTTCATCACAAGATTGCCGGCGAACTTCAGCGCCTGCGGCCTGCTCATAAGGGAGGCCGTCGCTTCAGGTTCCTGGGTAGACGTGGGACAGCTCTCCCATCGGACGGTGAAAGGCAAGGAGGTCTGCGCCGGCTACCGTCTCCATGAAACAAGCGTCGATCTCTGCGGAAGGACCTACCGGGCGGTCGTGGTCCACTCCGACGCCCACGACAGGCGCCGGCAGAAGCGCATCGACAGAGCGATCGAGAAAGACGCCCTTGAGGCGGAAAAAAGGGCCTTTACCTTAAGCTGCCAGGAGTTCTTCTGCCTCCCCGACGCGCAGGCCGCCGCGAAGGCCCTCAAAGGCGGCGATTTCCATGAAGTCTCATGCTCCGTTGCGATCCGCCCGATGTACGGCAAAGGACGGCCGAGCAAGAGTCAAGTTCGTCCGATAAAAGACATCCGCTTTTGCATAGCCGCAAAGATTAGGCAAAACAATGAGGCTATTGAGAAGCTCCGCGAGGAAGCGGGCTGCTTTGTCCTTCTCGCGAGCGTGCCAAAAGAAGAGAAGAGGGGGATCGATATTCTGAGGCTCTATAAGGAGCAGGACGGAATTGAGAGGAACTTTGCCTTTTTGAAGGATCCTCTCGTTGTCAACGACGTGTTCCTCAAGACGCCTCGACGGATTGAGGCTATGGGGCTCGTCCTCGTGCTTTCGCTCCTAATCTGGCGCCTCATGGAGAGGACGATGAGACGAAAGGCGAAGGAAGAGCGCATCTCGCTCCGGGGCTGGAACAATGCCGAGACGCTCAAGCCCACCTCTTTCATGATGGCTTCGAAGTTCTCGCCCTAAGCCTCCCCCCGTTGTCAAGACAATTATGAGGCATGCTTAAGGTGGACTCCCTCCTCTGCCTGGAGCGTTGGTTCCGGAGCAGCAGCTTCATGGTAGACCTCGCTGGGGGTCCTGTAGCCGAGGGCCGAATGGGGCCGCTCCTCGTTGTACCGATGAAAGAAGTCTCTTAGGCCCCGTATCGCCTCTGCGACGTTGGCGTAATCTTTGAGATAAACCTCTTCCCACTTGACGGTCCGCCAGAGCCGCTCGATGAAAATGTTGTCGAAGACCCGGCCCTTGCCGTCCATGCTGATGGCGATGTTGTTGTTCTTCAGGACGTCGGTGAAATCCTTGCTTGTGAATTGCGATCCCTGGTCGGTGTTGAAGATCTCGGGGACGCCTACGGCGAGGGCGTCTTCCAGGGCTTCCACGCAGAAGGCGGCGTCGAGGGTCAGAGAAACCTTCCAGGACAAGACATAGCGGCTCGCCCAGTCCATCACTGCCGTAAGATAGATAAAGCCCTTCCTCATGGGGATGTAGGTGATGTCCGAGCAGAAGACCTGGTTGGGCCTTGAGACGTCCAAGCCTTTGAGAAGATAGGGATAGACCTTATGCTCCTTGTTCGGCCGGGTCAGCTTCCTTTTGGGAACGACGCCTTGGAGGCCCATTCTCCTCATGAGACGGGCGATTCGTTTCCGGTTGACTTTGAAGCCCTGTCTCCTAAGCCAGGTCGTTATCCGGGGAGCTCCCCAGGAGGGGTTGGCCGTGTACTGCCGGTCGATGAGCTTCATGAGACGGAGGTTGAAATCGGAGACCGGGACGGGCCTGTAATAGAAGCTCGACCGGCACAGGCTCAAAAGCTCGCACTGCCGGAAAATGGGAATAATCTTGCTGTTCACGTCGACGAGCCCCCTTTTCTCCGGGAGTGGAGAATCCCCCACTTTTTTTTAAGCCAGTCCGTCTCTACTTTGAGCTGGCCGATTTGTCTTAAAAGCTCGTCTTTTTCCTCCTCGGCGGCCTTCTCCTCTTTTGCCTGCTTTGAATCGAAGAGACTGGGGAGGTTCTCCACGGCCTGCTTCCTCCACTGGGCGATCTGGTTGGGATGGACGTGGTATTCGCTTGCCAGCTCGGCGACGGTCTTTTCGTTCTTGAGAGATTCGAGCACGACCCTCGCCTTGAATGTTCCGTCGTACCGCTTCCTGTGATCCGTCATTCGCTTCCTTCCTCCTCCTTGAGATATTTCACTCAGAGAGAGGAGGGTTTGTCCACCTTAATGGAGTGTCTAGATTCTGGGGGTAAGTATACCCGTCTTCGTCGGTTTGAAGGGAGGCCGACGTTTTCTTCTTGCCCCGCTGGACAAGGCGCAGCTGGACTATCTGAGGGCATTGGACGTGCACCCATCTATTTTCACGGAGATCGTTTCGGCAAACGGAGGGGTTTGTCAGAGGGCCCCCTCGTGACGCGGCCAAAAAAATGCCCCTACGCGGACGGGAAGAGGTGCGAAATATGGGTTTTGTGCATTGATTCCGTTGTGATAAAATTGTGATAAAATGAGTTGAAAGTGGTCGAAACAAACGGAACAGACTCAACTCTATGGAATGACGAAAAGCCTTCTGTATCATAGGATTTCGGGAAATCAGACCGAATATCAAGGGCCTCTAAATTCCTGATTTTCGCACTTAGGATTCTAAAAGAGACTTTTTCGAAAAACGCGGCTCTCGCTTGGATTTTAGAGAAACTCGTTGTAAATCAAGGGCGAAGAGAACTTCTACCCTTTGCGGTATTTTCTATCTGATCAGTTCCCTTGAGAAGCTTTCTGTCACAAAATTGTCACAATTTTTTTGACCCTACCGAAAAAACGGGCTGCCATATTCACCTAACCGGGCACGTCACCGTCTCTCAAGCAGGGCTTTAATGCTTTCCGAAAACTTGTCAAATGAAATAGCCTGCATAACATCATCGGACAGCTTGTCTACGAACACGAGGTCATCAATTCCCCTCGACTCCAGGTTCTTTCTCAACCTGAAATAGAACTTCTTATCTGGACGATCTACGTCGGATGGATATTGAACCTTATGCTCCGAAATCAAGGTATCGAGAGAATCGACCGGAAAATACTTGTCATTGATGATCTTCTTAAGTCTCTGGTCAGGATTTAATACAATTACTTCATAAAGAAACTTCTCAATGCTTTTTATCGGCAGGAACAGCTTTTTTAGCGATGAAAATTCTGGTGACACTAGGTGCTGCACGTCACCGTCAATTATGCTTATGATCTCGCGGCCTATGCCTAAAACGTTGTTTTGCAACAAGTCTTTTTGCAGAGACAAAACATTGCTCCAGCCACCAACAGGAACTACGTGAACAAGCCTACTAAACTGGAGGCCATTGTTTCGCAAAACCTTGTCTACAACGACCTTAGCAAGCTCGTCTTCCACTAATAAAAGGTAATCGAAACCATCATGTTTGTATATGTCACGAATGACGTAACTTGGATAACAAGGATTGACAATGCTTACTATTCCACTATTGTTCTCTATTTTGTACACGTGTTTTGGCTGTATCTTTCTTATCACTTCTGGGGAATGTGAACTCAAGACCACCATTAGGTTTTTCGAAGAAACGACCAATTCTGTTATCAAATCAAGAAATCTGCTGACGGCAATAGGATGCAGAGCCAATTCTATCTCATCTATCAAAACAAGTATTAACTCGTTTTGAGGCAGAGAACGTCTCACTATCGCATTATAAACAAAATGTAATAGCGATATTAGCAAGCACTCCCCCGAACTCATCCTATATTGACTTATTAGCCTTTTCCCGTCGATGAGATTGAAATAAGGCGTGTTCTCAAGGCCAAGTTCCCTTGATATGAACTTATTTCTCACTTTTTTTAGGTTAGGATACCTTTCCAAAGTGCCGTGAAGAATGTAGCTCAATTTCTCCTTCACATATTCATCGGCGTCTACAATACCTGATCCTGCGATTTCCCCTTCCCTTATCAAACGGTCAACAATTCTCGAATCATTAAATCTGGTCCCGTAGAATAGACTTCCTTCATACATCCCATTCAATTGAATTGATACTTTCGATAGATACCATCTATTGGAGCCTTCCCATGTGTCCTTCTTTGTTGATAGAGAAATCTCGACTTTGGAGGTATGATCATAATCATCCTCTTTCAGGCCCTTAAGGGACCTCTTTGAAATGGCTTGCGACAAGGCCTGCATCACAGTACTCTTTCCGCAACCATTACTTCCCACAATGAGGTTCAAAGTCGGCTCAAGAGGAAACTCGAGGGACGCGTCCTTAATATTTTTGATATTCTTAATTGTTATCTTTAGGTTTTCCATCGGTAGCCCCTCGATAAGTTATGCTTGTCTCGTCAAAGCTATTCCTGACAACACGCCTACTCAACAGCTCTTGCAGTTTCGATATACCTCTTTATCAAGAAATTGATCATAACGCCCGATAAATGAAGGCACAATTCCGCCAGGGGTTTGGGGACTTCATTCACTGTTACCCCTTGACCATGGCCGACCCCAAGCTCCTCATTGCGCATGATTGCAACTGCTCTCAGAATATTCTCCTCGAAAGCCTGAAGAAAGCCCCGGTAGTACTCGGGCACGAGCCCGCTGTCGATGAGCTGTCGATACAGGCTGCCGGGCTTGGCCCGCTCGACCTTGAGAATGCCCTTGACCGTGCTCTCCATCGCCAAATTCGCATTCTGAATCGCCCCTTGTGTGTCGCCGTTAATGAGGGCAACTCTTGCTTTCTCGAATTCCATTAACGCCCCCGAGAATCCAACCTCACGCAAAAGCTCGTATGCCCTTCCCGTAATCTCTTCCTGTATGTAGGCCGAGTCGATGGGAAAAACCTTACCCTCTGCCATCCTCCAGGGCAAGTTACCCTCTTCAAAAATCTCGTTCAGGCCCGTCTGGAAGGCAGATCGACGGCCCTCATCGAAAATCAGAAGATGATATATTTCAAGCGCGTCAAAAAGATAAGAAGGATAGTTCCCTCTTAGCACGAATCCGTGAAAATCGCTAGGCACCGGCCTTTGCACCTCCCCATTTTGGGGAAAGGCAAGTAATTCTTCTGTTCCAAGTTCGTCCTTGAGCCTTTCGAATACGCGCTCCAAGAGCGTAACCGTATAATTGAACCCCGTTTCTGAAGTCTCGTAGAAAACTTCGTCAAACGCGGCGAAACATTTCCATATCCTGATCCTGGCTGAGGACGGGAGGCTGACCTTCAGTTTGCCTTGTTTCAGTGCAGTCCGGCATCGTTTTGAATAAGTCCAAGCCATGGATATCAGAAGTATACCGAGTTCCGAGCATCATTATCAAGCTACATGCGCGCCCCGCTACAGATCTAAGAAAAGCACCTGCCTACCACGGCTTCTTAAGGAATGCCTTCATCGCAAACCACACGCCATCCGGCCGAGAGGATAAGCCGGCTGTCATGCGGTCCGCAAGCCGGCGCTTTTGTTGAGTCCTTCTCTCGTTTTTTTCCCCAGTTCCTTTGAGGGAAAAAAAATTCGTAAGGGTAAAAAGGCCCGAAGGAGGACACCGAATGATAGTGAAGGCAAGGAAGCAAACGATTACGAGCCCGCAGGCAGTGTACGACGTTCTGTCCAAGGTTTTGAGCGCCGAGAATGAGGTTGACGTTATGAAAGAACACTTCTGGGTTGTGGGCCTCAACACCCGCAACGTCATACAGTATGTGGATTTAGTCTCGCTCGGGACTCTCAACGCATCTCTCGTGCATCCTCGGGAAGTCTTCCGTTTTGCGATCCTCAAAGCGGTGTCGTCGGTAGTGCTCGGTCATAATCATCCATCCGGCGACCCTGAACCATCTGACGACGATATCGCCATTACAAGGAGACTCGTCGAAGCGGGAAAGGTCGTGGGAATTGGGACAGCAATGGGGACGCTCTTAAAAACTGATTCCTGTGAAGCAACGCCCCTTTTCTGAAGGAATCGAACCGTTAAGGCCATAGCTGGAGGCAGTATGTCGTTCCTTCAAGAAACAGCGCCTCAATCGCGCCGAACACGTTTATGGGGACGCAAATGGACGCAGTAAAGCTGCCCAACAGCTTTCTTAAGGCCCGATAGGCCTTGGCCCATCTCTTTATGTTGCAGGCCGTCAGCTTGCATGCCGCGGCAAAGCATACCTTTGCCAACCGGCGCACGCGAAGCTTGCCGATTCCGTGAGACCGCTTCAATTCGGAGTTCGTCGCCTCGATCCCGGCGCGGATCTTATACCGGTCCTTCCATTCACGCGTCTGCTGGACGGCATACATCTGATCCCGCAAGCGAAGCTCGGGGGTGATCTCCAGACGAAAGTCTCCGACCGTATCGCGCGCCTGGCAGCCTTGGTTGCGATGGTTGGGAGCCCGCACCGGACATTGATCGAGCATCGTGCAGGATCGACAGAGGTCTCCATCGAAGATCGCATGGAGAGAACGGCGGGCGCTGTTGTTGCCGCTCAATACGCGATGGTCTATTGGGCTATGGCCCATAGGGCATTGGGTCGCCAAACCTTCCAGGTCGAAGGAGAAAAGGTCTCTGCCCACGATATCGTTGCCCAGCCTGCTCCGGTTGACGGGAGTGATGAATTCGATGTTTTGTTCTATCACCTTCATTGCTGAAGGAACGGATGGGTAGCCGCCGTCGGCGAAAAGCGCTTCAGGCTTCATTCCGGCGGCGTCAAGCCGTTCGAGGACGGATAAGGCTTTGCCGATGTCGGACCGGGCGGCGCCGTGCACCTCATAGTCGGTGATGATTTCAATTTTAGCGTTGTTGCAGGTCTCGGCGAGATGAAGGCTGTATCCCGGCCCCTTATGTCCGCACGACGCGTCCGGGTCGTAAGGAGATTGAAGGGCGGCGCCTTCGCTCTTCTTTTTCACCTGAACCTTGGACGACTGCTCATCAGTTGCAAATTCGCATTGCTCGGAAAAAAGGCGCTTCAGCAATTGGTAGGGCTCGCTGACTGTGTTTTCATAATCTTTCTCAAAGAGAACAATAAGCTCGTAGAGATATTGAGCCAGTTCTTGCAGCTTTGCCTTCTGCTCGGCCGGACCCAATCCGAACCAGCCCTCGGGTTCGCTTGCATGCCATTCCTGAATGGCTTTAGGGACCCTCGACAACCGATCTTCATTCAGACTCTTGAGAAACAGATCAAGCGTGTTTGAGAACAGGACCATTCTGCCGCGCACGCGTATGTTCGAGATGATATGGGTGGAATCGACGCGTTGGTTGGCGGACGAGAGGCCAAGGTTCTTGATTGCCGAATCCCTGACGTTGTCGAATACATGGCGGATCAGCTTCATCTCGGGGTCTTTGGCGGCCAAACGCCTGCGGAATTCGACAAGAGAACGGCGGGACAAATAGTCTTCCTCCTCGCCCACGTCCAATGCGTAGCGCCAGCGGACGTCGAAGCTGAATTCGTCCAGGGCATCCTGATCGCTCAGGTCGTTCCACTCCTGCAGGAGACACAGGCCCAAAAGACGGGCGACGCTGAAATTGGGACGGCCTGTTGCGCCGTAGAGCCCGGCATAGTTGTCCTCGTTCCGGAAGAGGATGGGAAGCACCTCGCACCTGAAGAGGCGAGCCCATGAAGACTCAAGACGGCTTCGCAAAGAGGGGGACATCTGCGTCTCTACGCCGAGCAGCGTTCCTTGGGTTGGGGTTCGTTTATACATACAGGATTATACCATTGTGTGCAATTAAATACAATGGTTGTTGGGGAGTTAGTTCTCAGGAATCAAATGTGAAGGGCGTCCCCTGTCACCCACCCATTCCCCCATTCCCCGCTTTGACACCGCTCCATTATCAAGGGATCCACGGAATTGTTGAGTACTTTTCCCGGATGATTGTCCTTAAAGTATCTCTCATGTCTTTCATCTTCGAGGTACGGCGGTCCCTGGCGGCTCCCTGCTCCTTCAAGAGTGGAATTGCTTCAGAAATTGCGTCCGATCCAAGTTCAAACAGTTTCTGCGCTTTGTCTGGGTCTATCATCACGGAATCGATCGCCTCGCAGTATGCCTGAGTGCGTTTTTTCATGGGGTCCAGTTTCATTGATCGCTCGACGATCAATCGGGCCGCCATTACAAGTTGAAACCTAAATGGCTTCCATTGCGGTTCCATCCGGCGATTCCGAAACATAAATTCAAGTCTATACGCCGAATAGGCAGCGGTATAGTAAGAATGTACTTCATGATTTGGTGCAAAGATCTCCTTTCCGATCAAGGGAATCAAATCCTTATAATAGCGGCCTACTTGATTAGGTTGTTCGATGAACATCGACGCATAGTTCTTCAATAGAGAGTCTTTGGTAATGATCCTTACTTTTTCGATACCAGCAACCGTATTGAATTGGCCTGGCCTGCGCTCGTAGTAGAGGCGCTGATCTCCCATCTTTGAGTCGAAGTAGATCTCAATTGCTTTGTGAATTGGATCCAGAGCCCAAAACGTCTCTTCGTCGACCTTGTTCTGCTGGTTGGAAGCTATGATTACCTGGCGAGTCACGTCCTCGTCTTCGGTGGCAACTATCTTAATGGGTAGTAACGTCTTCGAATTAGAGAATGTGGTATTTGCTGCGATGACATGGCTTGTTTGACAACCATTAACAATCTGAAAGTCTTCGATAGTGAAAAGTGACCCGACCCGCTGCAGTTTACGAGTAACAATTGTAATGCCGTTGTTACGCAGCGGAAATTCGATGCTTTTGTCAGATTTCAGAGTGCCTGCTATCGAGACATTGACCGGCGTATCCCCTTGGAAATCCCGTATGTTGTCAAAGAAAAGACGCCGTCGAATATTGCCTTCGTCGTCAGTGATGACCTTTGCGTATTCGCAGATCGGCAGGAGACCGATGTAGGCTTCTCGTACGTTTGGTATCTCAGGAAGAGGTAGATTCTGTGGGAAGTTGACGGATACACGGAACGCATTCTTTGTCTGAAAATAAAGCTTCTGGATCTTGCCAGCATCAAGAGGATGAAAACTGCTTGAATCGAAGATATGCAGCGCACCTACCTGTGCAAGAAATCCGTCCTTGATGGCACATAGATTTTTGTCCTCGGTCCAAGTGCCTGTCGTTGCGTAGTAAAGGCATAGCCTTGGAAGTCCTCGCGTAAACTTGGCTGCCGCATCGTAGATCCGGTTCTTGATTCTCTGCAACTCCCGTATCCTATCATTCTGCTGAAAAGTAACTTCCGGCTTAAAGAAGTCGATTACAGCTTGGAAGAACTTCGACATGTCACCTGCATCAAAAGACGAACTCGTTTTTGTTTGAATGAACAGAAACTGTACTTGGAGCACGGGGCTATGACCGATGAGATCTTCGGCCTGCTCATCGTCATCGACAAGTGCATCGTTAACGAGAATGGCGATACCGTCAAGTCCAAACTCCCCCTCTCCCGTGGCGACTGTGCCAAAGTCGAACTCCTCGGCATAAATATCGGAGACTACTATGTAGTTTACAAAGGCTTCAAACTGCTCTGACTGTTCAAGGTGATCGAGTTTCTGGCTATCTGAAAACTCCTTAAGCAAACTCTTAGTAACGTCCATGCCTCGCCAGGCACCCTGACTCATGAAAATGGCCTCTGTGGTATCATGAGGAAGTCTCCTTGAAGGAGGTCGGTATTGTTTGGTGCCGCAAGCCCGTTTAGTAACGTGACCCGGATGCCGTTAAGGCACCCTGAATTGTTGCCCCTCATCCGAGAGGGAGCACGCTGGGTAAACTCTTTCATTGCTCGGCATCCCCTGGAGACACTAAAGATAAGGAGGGGACGATGGAAGTTGTCCATGTGAGGTGTGCGGGTCTCGATGTTCATAAGAAGAGGATTCTCGCCTGTGTCCGTATCATCGGCAAAGGCGGGTCCGTCGAGAAGGATGTGAAGACCTTCGGGACTACAACGGGAGACCTCATGGTTCTCTCCGACTGGCTCCGCTCCAACTCGGTCACTCACGTCGCCATGGAGAGCACCGGCATCTTCTGGAAACCTGTTTACGCGATCCTCGAAGGCTCCTTCACCCTGCTCGTGGTGAATGCCGCTCATATGAAGGCGGTCCCTGGACGGAAGACCGATGTCAGGGACTGCGAGTGGATCGCCGACCTTCTCGCCCATGGCCTCCTCAAGGGTGGATTTGTCCCTCCCGTAGAGGTCCGTGATCTCCGGGATCTCACTCGTTATCGCACCTCTCTCGTCAATGAACGGACCCGTGAGGTGAACCGCCTCCACAAACTTCTTGAGACAGCGAACATCAAGCTCACCTCCGTCGCCACCGATGTCATGGGCGTCTCCGCTCAGGCGATGCTCCAGGCCCTCCTGGGCGGCACCACGGATCCCGACATCCTCGCCGATCTTGCCAAGGGAAAGCTCCGGCAGAAGCTCCCCGAGCTGAAGAAGGCCCTGGAGGGGCGATTCACCCCTCACCACCGCCTCCTTCTCGGGACCATCCTTGCCCATATCGACTTCCTCGATGAGACTATCACTGGCATCGGTAAAGAGATCACCGCCTCCATGGCCCCCTTCCAAAAGGAAGCTGAAATGCTGGACGCGGTCACGGGGATCAGCGTGCGGGTTGCCGAGACCATCATCTCCGAGATAGGGGTCAACATGGACTCCTTCCCTACAGAGAAGCACCTTGCCTCCTGGGCTGCGTTGTGTCCGGGGAACAACGAGAGTGCGGGCAAGCACAAGAGCGGGAAGACGCGAAAGGGCAACGCCTATCTGAAACGCGCCCTCACCGAGGCCGCCCATGCCTGCTGCAACGCGAAAGACTCCTATCTTGGAGCGAGGTATCAGCGGCTCATCAAGAGGAAAGGGAGGAAGAAAACAATCGTCGCCGTCGCGCACACCATTCTCGTCATCGCCTACCACATCCTCAAATACAAGACCCCTTACCGCGACATCGGTTCCGATCACTTTGACAAGCTGAACAAGCAGCATCTCGTCCGGTACCATCAAAAGAGACTTCAGAGCCTCGGTTTCAAGGTGACCATCGAGACTCTTGAGGAGGCGGCATAAGGCCGGCCATTTTCTGGGTAACTACGTCCATAGCTCCTCCTGATCAAAACACTAAGGGTAGCCCATGGGGACGACCGAGCCCATGGGGACGACCGTAAATAACAAAATAACTCATACGAGGGCCATGGGGCATCCCGTTATATTCGATTCCCGAGACGGGCAAATCCGCCCAGCCATACAATATATCGAAATCGTTGGGTGAAGCGCCGACGGCAAAGCCCTTCTCATTTCCTCCCCCGAGCTGATCGACGCTCGCGCGTCGTTTCCTCCTCCCAGACAGAGGCATGGTGTGCGGACAATGCTGTATTTATGCCCTTTTATCACGGCTGAGACGGAAAAGTCAATTGAATCGTTCGGAATAGGTCGCTTGGCGCAGCATCCCACTTCACGGGTTTTTGGCCATTATCTCGAGAAAAGCATCCGGCTTTACGACGGGGATGGCGCCGAAAGAACCAATGTCCGTCAGGTGGTGATCGCCGGAGACGACGAAGTCTGCCTTGCTCTCCAGCGCACACGCCAATATCTTGTTGTCGTCGGGGTCGTCTTCTACTTCGTGCACTTCCGTGGTCCCGGGAACAAGGTGATCTCGCTGAGTATCTCCTCCGAAAGGCAGATATTTATCTTCCCCTGACGGGCCAGCGACAGGACGCGGGCGGGCTTCCCGGTCGGCACGAGATAGGCGCTTACTACCACGTTCGTGTCCAGGACGACCCTAACCACGCTTGCGCGCCTTCTTAGCCGTCCGTTGCTTTCTCGTTTCCTTTATGGCTTCGCCGATGAGCTTCTCTATCTTCTGGGGGTCTTCGTCCTTCATCTTCTCATGCATCTCATCAAGCATCTTCCAGACCTCCGCCTTCCCTTTATCGATCATTATTTTTGGACGAACGACCACGGCTGATCCCTGAATCTCGAAATCGACGATATCGCCCTCCTTGAGGTTCAGGGATTCTCTCACTTCCTTGGGGAAGGTAACCTGACCGCTGCGCAAGACTCTGGCCCAGGGCATGTTCTCGGCTCCTCTTTTGTATTTATGTAATTCTGTAATCTAGTATAGACTGTGCATGGAAGCGCGTCAAGCGCGGATGAAATGCCCGTCTTTTATTGAATCTCTGGCTTCCCCAAGCCGGTATTCGACCAGTTCGCGAAGTTCATTGTTCATATGGCGACGCCTTCACGGTAAACATTCTTTAGGAAGACGGACTCGCGCAAGGGACCGTTCTTGACGGCGTCCACGGTGACTGCCACGGGCACAATGAGGACGTCTTCATGGAACCCCGCCTCCCACGCGCATTCGCTTATGTATTTCTCGATCGAGTGGTCGAGACGTTCCACGACAATGAGCCCGTCAAGGTCAGATTCTTCCGTGGCGTCTCCTCTTGCCCGCGACCCGAAGACAACCACTTCACGGACCTGTGTTTGTTGCGACGCGAGAAGCTTCAATTTTCGCACTACCCTGAAGTCTTTTTCCTCCATCGCTTCTCCTGTCTCTGTTGCATATGCTAAATCACGGGCGGGCAGGCGGTCAAGGGATCGAGGGCGCGCTTTTTTACGCGGGCAGGGGGGGCCGATGGCGAAAGGGGACGTCCATGATAAAAAGGGACAGCCATAACTTGATAACGTTGTTTTCTACGGTCCGCAGCGTCAGACCCCTTTTCGGCTTTTCTTTCCCGTCAATGTTCTAATGTCATGGCCGTCCCGTTCGATCTGCCCGGTTGACATCTCTGGTCCTTACACGTATAGTATACGTATAAGGAGGCGCGCTATGCAGAAGAAGCTTACGGTGACCGTTGACGAAGAGGTCTATGAGGGGCTGCATAAAAGAATCGGGCGACGCAAGATAAGCAAATTCATTGAGGATCTCGTCAGGCCGCATGTAGTGCGGCCAAGTTTGGAGTCGGCCTACGCTGAAATGGCCAGAGACGGCAAGCGGGAGAGAGAAGCAATGGATTGGGCGGAAATTACATTCAAGGACCTGGCTGATGAGACGATGTGAAGTGTGGTGGGTCAGCTTCGACCCTTCCTTAGGAGGTGAAATCAAGAAAAGGAGGCCGGCCGTAATCGTGAGCAACGACGCCTCGAATAAATTTCTGAACCGGGTTCAGGTTGTCCCGCTCACGAGCAACGTGGATCGCCTCTATCCGAGCGAGGCAGCAGTGGTTCTTGAAGGGAAAGAAAGCAAAGCGATGGCGGACCAACTTGCAACCGTCAGCAAGGAGAGGCTTTTTAGACGCGCCGGCGTTCTTTCGCAAGAGGATATGCGTAAGGTGGAGGAGGCCATCAAAATACAGCTCGATATTCAATAGAGAGTGTAACTGCCTTCCATACCCCTCTCCGTCTGTTGAACTGCTGGGCGTAGCCGGCAAACATTGATAGTGGTGTGATTATCCCCTTCTGCCATGGATCGCAGGGGAGGGAAATGGGGTCGGCCCCTGACCGAGGACAACTTTCTTTCCGGCCGCATCAATTCGAGAGCAGCTTTTTATCTGTCCCTCAATCATTACCACTTGTTTTCCTTTTCTTCAAGAAGAATATCGGAATCCTCCATTACCGGAAGTTCACCTCCCCGCCGGCTATTCGCAGCCGATTGAACATTACGGTCCCTCGGGCAGTGGATCTCGAACGCCAATATTCATCATGGCATTCCTCGGCAGAACGCTTAGGGCGCCAACAACGCCGCCGCCTGAAGAATTTGGTTCCATGAACAGGCGGAAACGAAGAATTGCCATGCGAAAGCGAGAGGAACCATTTTTGAACCTGTACGCTTTTAACCTGCACGTTTCTTGTTGACATTTTTGTTATGCGCAGTATAACATGACAACACAATCTGAAAAAGCCAAACCGCCCGAGAGGGTGGGACGGAAAGCCGATGGGTCTCGAGAGGACTGGTGCGCCCGGCCAGACAGCCAGGCTGCCAGGCTGCCAGATGATAAAAACACACCGAAGGAGGTTTCGTATGCGAAGTGCAGGGGCCATTTGTCTGGTTCTTGCTCTTGTGGCAGTGGGGGCAATCTTCGACACTGCTCATGCCAATCTGGTGGCGAACGGGGAGTTTAACTACGCCGGCTCACCAAGCCTTAGTTATTGGACGACGGGGGACAACTGGGGCACTGGATGGAACTTTGTCAGCACCAGCGCGTCCAATGACGGCGGCGTGCCCGGTGTCCAACCACCGGGAAACGCACTTAGTCTAAGCAATTATGCTTCTCAGGGAGTCGCCAGCGTTTCTCAGACCCTGAGCACGACGGCTGGCCAGAGTTACACGGTTTCCTTATACTGGGGAACATCGCAGGATGGCAATAATGCCTCACCTGCAACTCAGCAATTTATTAATGTATTGTGGGACAACATGCTGGTGTCTAATATTCACGGCCCCGCGGGCCAATCGGGATTGTCCTGGGCGCAGGTTTCCTTCACCGTCGCCGGGACGGGGTCCGATAGCCTCAAATTGGCAGGGCTCAGCGATAGCGGCTACATCTGGGCCGCCGATGTTTCGGTCACGCCTTCGGCCGTGCCTCTCCCCGGCGCAATGCTGCTATTTGGTCCGGGCCTTGCGGGCCTTGTGGCGATAAGGAGAAGGTTTACGAAGTAAGCGTTGTTCATGGAGCAGCAAGGGCAGGGTCAACGATGGCTCTGCCCTTGCTGCTGCCTCCTCACGATTGCCATTTCAAACATGCCATTATGATAGGAACATTGCGTGCAAGGAAGGACGACAGCAACGTGTCGTCACGGCAGCCCGCGGGAACTCGCTCCATCCTGTGCTTTACTCCCGGGACGGCTTGGTCGCGGTGAACTTGACGCTCGCCGCCTTCCCTTCGACAAGACAGAGATCTTCCTTGGCAGGGGGTGGGGTAAACTCCTCACCAGGGCAACACGCCATGGCAACCAATTCCTCCCCCTTCAGAGGGTAACGGGCGATAATCCGAATCTCGGCAAAACCGGCTCTCCTGACCGTCTGCCAGTACTCCTCTTCCTGAACGGCGCCTCCCAGACATCCTGCCCAGGCGGCTTGGAAGCGCATCCGCAGCTCCGGAGAGATGTTCTCGGTGAGCACCACGTCCGAAATAGCGAGCCGTCCGCCGGGTCGCAGGATGCGAAAGGCCTCTTTATACACGGCGTCCTTATCGGGGCATAGGTTAATGACGCAGTTGGAGAGGAGGACATCGGCGAAAGCGTCGGGAAGCTGTGTCCTCTCCATGTCCGCGACGAGCAGTTCGATGTTCCTACCCGGTAAGTTTGCCTCGGCCACCGCCTGGTGAGCCCGCCGGATCATCGGTTCGGCGAAATCGATGCCTGTCACTCTTCCCTGAGCTCCAACCTTGTGAGCAGCCAATATGACGTCTATGCCCCCGCCGCAGCCGAAATCCACAACCGTGTCGCCCGGCTGAATATTCGCGAAGCCCGAAGGGTTGCCGCAACCGCGAGAGAGGTTGAGGGCCATTTCCGGCACCATTGTCAGTTCTTCCTCACCATAAAGCCCCATTTGCGCTGCGAAGCCGGACGCGGCCTCTTTCTTGCTCGGTCAACAGGCCTCTTTCTTACCGCCTCTCGAGGCGAACGCACCGTACCGCATCTTGATCACCTGTTGCATTTCAGTCTTTTCCATGAGCGCACCTCACGTAGTTCATAGGCAATATCTAATTCTCTTTGTCGTCCGCGTCAATCGAATATTCCGCGCAAAGGACGCGTCAAGCGCCGGAAACGTCGTTTTTTCTTTTATTCGGCAAGCTCTTTCAGTGTCTTCTCGGGGCCACTTTGGGGACGTTGTTTCCTAAGGTTCCTTGCTTGTTGCCCTCTGCCTCCTGGTTTTGCTCGGCTTCCGTCCCATAAGACAAATCACATTAGGAAACAACGTCCCCGATCTCTCCCCTACCTGTTGCATGTGCTGATATTGACGTTCATCTATATAGTCGCGGCGGTGAGCTTTCGCACGATCACCATTTCCGGTCAGTTTTCAATTTCCCACGCCGGTTTCATGGGCGTCGGCGCCTATGCGTCGGGCATGGCGGCCAAATGGTTGGGCTGGCCGACCTGGATTACGGTTCCTCTCGCAGGCATCCTGGCGATGCTCATCGGATTGGTCGTGGCATACCCATTTTCCCGTTTGAGGGCGATGTATTACGCCATGGGCAGCCTTTTCTGCGGCGTTGCATTGATTGACATCATTGCATCGGGGCGTTTCCTGACTGGAGGCTATGCCGGGCTGTCGGGCATCCCACCGCTTTTTATCTCGAGGATATCCTACTATTATTTCTTCCTGGTCATTGGGCTGGCCAGCGTCGTTGCGCTCTATAGGTTCGAGTTCAGCCGCATCGGCGTGACGTTGAAAGCAATTGCCCAGTCCCATATGGTGGCATCGAGCGTGGGCATCAATGAAAGCCGCTATCGGGTCCTGGTGGTCGGGGTAGGCTGTTTCTTTGTCGGTTTGATCGGGGCCTGCTACGGCCACTACAACAGGGTGCTCTCGCCCACCAGCTTCAATCTGGGGACGACGCTGTGGATTATTATGTACGCCCTGGTGGGGGGAATCGGCAGCTTCTCGGGGCCTATCATAGGAACCGTGATCCTGGTGTTCATACCAAACTTCGCGAGCCAATTGAAAGGTTATTTGCCTTTTGTATCCGCGGTCATACTCCTGATCATTGCCTATTTGATGCCAGCGGGCTTGGTAGGTTTGCCGCAAGCAATAAGAAACCGGCGGTCGAGACGGCAAAACAAGGCCCTTTTGACCGGCGCTCCCTGACGCTATTCAGTAGTAGTAAACATCCTTACCCTGAGCAGAGGTCCCACGTGCACAGGAAGTCGGTGTTTCTTTAGCAGGTTATGACCACATGGCTAGGATTTCCGGAATGATGGAAACATTTGTGCTTACAAACGGTTGTACGCCCCCTTTTTTCTCGACTTTCGTTAACTGTTGGCGTACCTTGTTTGCAGTAACCAATGGTGAACGCATCTGAGCCTGCGACGAAGGGACCTCGCGCCGCGTGCTTCCGACACGGTGAAGGATTGACAAAAATACCGTGAGGTGAAGAGGATGAGACGCATAACCGAGTATGATGCAGTGGCGCTCGGCTCGGGCGCCTGCTCGCTTGCCGCCGCAGTAACCCTGGCCGAAGGGGGCGCTAAGGTCGCGGTTTTCGAAAAGCAGCCAACCGTAGGAGGCGCCTCCGTTAACTTTCGGGAACCTTCGCAGTGGAAAGCGAGATGCAGCGAAAAAGATACATTGTCTACAGCCGGGATGAGGCCTTTAAGAACATCATGAAATACAGTCATTGGCTCGCCAATGCCCGCCTGGTGAGAGCAATTGTCGATGAATCGGGCAAACCATCCCCCTGGCTGCAAGAAAGAGGCGTGCTCTTCACCGACGTGGCGACCAATATCCCCAACGCCCCTCAGACCTATCACCTGATCGACAACTCGGGCGAAGATGTAGTCAAAGCCCTGAGCGCCCGGGCAAGAGAACTGAGGGCAATGATCAAAACCTCTGCCCCCGTCAAGGGAATCATTGTGGAGGGAGGCGCGGTCTCCGGAGTGATCGTGGGAGAAGACGGCGGCGAGGTGCGTGTAGACGCCCGAGCGGTTATCGTGGCCAGCGGAGGTTACGCCAACAATGCCGAATGGATAAAGAAACATACCGGTCTGGATATCGGGGTGAATCTCTACGGGGAATGCCTCCGTAAAACAGCAGAAAGGCTGCGGCTACAGCATTCTTGACACGTCGATTGTCCGGCAACTCATGGAAAGGGGCATCGACAAAGCGATGGCGCTCGACTTTCCGCCCTGCTCGCGTTTGTCCAACCTTGCGAGGGAGTTCGAAGAAGCGCCCATTGCCCGTCCCGACGAAGTCTACCAGGCAGATTCCGTTGCTGGGCTGGCAGTTCTCATAGGCGTCGATCCCTCCGTCTTGCAAGCCACGGTCGATCAATACAACCATTTTTGCGACCAGAAGCACGACGACCTTTTTGCCAAAGACTCGCGCTACCTGAGAGCAATTCGCGGGCCGCGCTTCTACGCCGTAAAGACCCAGACTGTTTTTCTGGGGACCACATGGGTGGGATAAAAATGAACGACAAAACACAGGTCGTCGATAAGGACGATCAGGCGATCCCCGGGCTTTACGCAGGCGGACTTGACGCCGGAGGCATGTACGGAGACAGATGCGACGTGATCATGAGCGGAGGGACTTCTGTCTTTGCCGCCAATTCAGGCCGTATCGCCGGAAGAAACGCAGTCAGGGACATCCAAACACCGCGAGTGATGAGGAGAAGGAGGGGATAATGGCAAGGAACGAAAAGACAGATGTTGTGGCGATCGGATCGGGAGTTTCCGGCCTTGCAGCAGCTCTTACGGCAGCCGAAGGCGGGGCAAAAGTCATTGTTTTCGAAAAACAGCGATCATTCGGCGGCTCTTCGAACTTCTTCCACGGCATCTTTGCGGTAGAAAGCGAGATGCAGAGGGAGAAGTACATCACGTACAGCCGGGACGATGCATTCCGATCCATCATGGAGTTCAGTCATTGGAGGGCAAACCCCCGGTTGGTGAGGGCCTTCGTCAACGAATCTGCGGCGACCATCTCCTGGCTTCAGAAACACGGGGTTAAATTTACCGGGGCAGAACCCTTCAATCCCGCTGCACGCACATATCACGTGGTCAAGGGCCAGGGCGCAGCGGCAATAAAGGCCCTTGCGACCTCTGCAAAGGAGAAGGGCGTTGATCTGAGGGCGGGGGTAGCGGTAAAAAGTCTCGTGAGGCACGCCAACTCCATAGCCGGTGTAATAGTTGAGGAGAATGGGGAGAATGTTACGGTTGAGGCAAAGGCGGTCGTCATTGCGAGCGGCGGCTACGCGAACAACAAGGCATGGATAAAGAAGTACGTAGGCTTCGATCTCGATGTCAACCTTATCCCTATCGGGAACGTCGACAAGACGGGTGATGGGATCCGCATGGCATGGGAAGCAGGTGCAGCAGAGGATGGCATGGGGGTGATAGAAATATTCCGGGTGGGCCCGCTCGGGCCCGACTTCGCAATGATGGGACCTATCGAACAGGCAGCCAACCAACCGGATCTTTGGGTTAACCCGCAGGGTGAGCGTTTCTGCGATGAGACAGTCACTTTCTACGACACGTCTGTAGGTAACGTGAATGCACGATATAAGGAAGGCTATACCTGGAGCCTTTTCGATGAATCCATCAAGAAAGAGGTGGTGGAGAAAGGCATTGACAAGGGCGTCGGCATCGATAACCCTCCCGGGACGAGACCGGTAGGCTTCGACGCCGAGTTGGCTGCGGCCCTGGAACGGGGAACGAAGGAGGTTTACGCGGCCGATTCGGTTGAAGAGCTCGCCGGGAGGATTGAAGTGGAACCGGCGGTCCTCCGGTCGACCATTGAAGAATACAACGGTTTCTGTCGAAAGGGCCACGATGACCTCTTTGCAAAGGAGCGGAGATTCCTGCGGCCGCTGGTTGGACCCAAATTCTACGCGGTGCGGTGCCGAACAGTCTTTCTGGGTACCCTTGGCGGCATTAAGATCAGCGAGCGGACCGAGGTTTTGGACAAGAAAGGTAACATAATCCCGGGCCTTTACGCGGTAGGGTTCGATGCGGCTGGTATGTGGGGTGATGGTTACGCTATTAAAGGCTCCACGGGTGCGTCGGCAGGTTTTGCAGTCAATTCCGGACGTATAGCGGGGAGGAACGCGTTGAGGTATATCGGAATGTAGGATAGACCGTTATCCCATATCGTATTGGCATCTTCCTGCCATTTTGCCTTCTCACAGCAATCAAACTAGGCAACTTGGAAGTGACGATCTGCTCGGTCTCTGGCCTCGTGAACTCGAAGAGATCCACATGATGAAGCGGGCTATTTCGGGCATATGGGTTTGCCTCCTTTATGGTCTCGCAATTACATAAAACCCTGGCCGCCTCAAGGCCGAGGGGTATGGTCAGGAGCATCCGGTGGCCGACAACGGCGCCGAAGAAGGCCGTGCCAAGAACCGCCGCGTCGACCTCAGGGTTGCAGGCAATTAGAGCCACCTGGCAGAGAGGGGAAGATAAAGGGGACGTTCTCAAGAACTTAAGAAGATATTGTAACATGGCGTAATCATTACTATTGTAAAGGAGGTCTACAGGGACATCGGGAGCAATATAGCAGAGAGCAATATTCACATTTCCCGTTCGAACGCCGGGGATCAGCCGCAGCCCGGCTTTATCGGCGATTGGGGACGCCTGAGGGACGTTCATGCCATCGGGGACCTAAAGGAGGGCGGCCATAACTTCATAACTTTGTTCTCTTAGCCCTTTTTCAGCTTTCCTTTTCCGTAAATGTCTTACTGTCATGGCCGTCCCCTTTGACTCACCGAAAAGATATCAACGGGTTGTCGAGGTCGGAGAGACCAGGGGGATCCCGGGAAATACGTCCGGTACCTTGAAGCGTCCCTCGTAATCAGGCTCATTCCCGCCACCGCGGCGTGAGCGCCTGTGAAAAAGTCGGGAGGAGGGGAAGTCTTTTTCCCTCCCGATTGGCGGTATTTCAGAAAGCACTTGCCCGCCAGGAAGGCGGCATCCCACGGCAGGGGATCGCGGCGAAACAATTCTCGGCTGACGGCCGCGTCCAGATCTTCGATTCTTTCGAAGCCTATCGATATCTCGGCATAGATCACGGGATTGAGAACCAGGACGCCATTCCAGTCCTCGATCGCTTTAGTGGACCAAGACGCCCAGCGCCTGTCTTCCGTTAGGATATCGAGAATAACGTTGCTGCCGACGAGAGCCTCCAATTATCCCCTCGTCAGCCTCATGATCTCGTCCGTGCTCAATCTCGTGGTGGCTCTGCCTCTCATTTTCCCCACGAGGGTGCAGCGCCGATCAGGCTTGTCCACTCTCGTGAGACATACCTTTCCATCCGGCAGGAGCTCGAATTTTACTTCCGAGGTTGGTGTAAGCCCAAGCTTGTCTCTGATTTCAAGCGGAATCGTCACCTGTCCTTTCGACGTGACCCTCATTGTTCGCCTCCTTAGTATTACTCTTACTTGATAAGCAATACACATATCAGCAGTGGGCAAGGGAGACACCGCAAATTACAAAAACTCATACGAGGACCATGGGCCATGTCCAATATGAAACCGATGAAAGTGGCGATGCCGAACCGCTTTTTCGAGGAGCACAAACTCTTTAGCCTCTCGAACCAGCATCGACTCGTTGGTAAGACTTCATGAACCGCCCGGTGCGGACCCGCATGCCGGGTGGTGTGGCAAGGGGGGCGGTCGAGAGGCTGTCCCCTATGCCGATTTATTTACGGTCGTCCCGGCAGCGTCCCTGTTAACTTTGTTGCCCACTGAAAGCATCGTAGATCACAGTTCCGCAAAAAACCGCTTGCTTTCAGCAAAACCACTGTGATAGAAGAAACCAACAGACTGCTGAGAACGCTCCCCTTTCGCACAGCCGCACAGCCTGCCAATCCGATCCTGTTCCTTAAGCTTGGGGTTTCCATGCGTGTTCGTTTTTTGCTCCTGTTTCCGGTTCTTATATTCCTCGTCCTCCTCGCCGGCTGCTCGGGCGGCAGTGGGTCCTATGCGCCAGCGCCGTATTCGAACACCATCGCCCAGACGACCGCCTACATACAGGCGCAGATCGCGGCAAACCCGCAAGTCCCCGGACTCGCGATAGCGCTGGTCGACGACCAGCAGGTGATCTGGGCGCAGGGGTTCGGCTACGCGAACAAGGCGGATGGCGTCGCCTCTGCGGCCGACACGGAGTACGAGATATGCTCCATCTCGAAGCTCTTCGGCGGCACGATGATCATGCAGCTTTCCGACCAGGGGTTGCTCGACATATCCGACCCCCTGACCAAATACATTCCCACCTTTTCCATCGGTCAGCCGGTTGGCTTCACCGTTGCCGCGCCGGAGCCCATAACGCTCCGCTCGATCCTCACACACCACTCCGGCATCCCCGGTGAAATAATGAACAGGACGACAACCAGCGCGCCGGACCCGACTTACAACGACTGGCTCATCGGCTATCTCCAAGGCGATTACCTCGCATATCCCACGAATTTCATGTACGACTACTCCGATGCGGCCATGTCGCTCCTTTCTACGGTGATCGCCTCCGCCTCCGGCAAGACGTTTCAAGTGTACTCGGACACGCTCTTCCAGACCCTCGGGATGAACCATACATCTTTCTACCGACTGAGCCCGAAGATCACGGGGTATCAGGCCCAGGGCTACAATGACGGCAACCCCACGCCGACCTACTACATAAACGTCAGCACTGCAGGCTCCGTCGTCTCGTCGGTCCTCGACATGGCGCAGCTCATCAAGATGGTGAACGCACAAGGGGTAGGCGCGAGGGGACGCGTGCTCAACGCATCGACCCTGGAGACGATGCTGACGCAGACCAACGCGGGGATGCCCCTCGATTCCCAGCGCGTCGGCCTAAACTGGCTCGTCGGCGACCCGACGCTCGACTACGCGGGGAGGCTGTGCTGGCATAACGGCGCCGGACCGGGGTCCGTGAGCCACCTGGAGATACTGCGCGACCAGAAGCTCGGCGTTGTGGTGCTTTTGAACGACGCCGCATTCGGCAACGTCTGCAGAGGCATCGCCCAGCAGGCCCTGAAGTTCGCCCTTGTCGAGAAGGCGGGGATAAACCCGCCCGCGCCGGCCTCATACGGACCGCTCGTCGCCTGGGACCAGGCGAGGCTCGACGCCCTGCAGGGCACATACGTACTGTCCAATAGCAGCAACGGGGCGTACGTGACCGTCGCGAGCACGCCGGGCGCGCTCACGATGACGTACTACCCCTCGGGAGCCGTCAACACCGTGGCGCCCAGGCTCGACGGCTGGCTCTCGGATCCCGTCTCGCCGACCACGGAATACGAGTTCAGCCAGGTCTCGGGGCTGCAGGTCATTATCGCCCACCGGAGCGGCGCGACATGGCCTTACGCTGAGTACACCGTCCCGCCGACCCTGTCGGCGGCGTGGACGGCTCGGGTAGGCAACTATACGGCCGTGGACTGGGTGGGCGTCGAGGGCGCCCAGCCCGCCCCCACCCCCGTGCTTTCCATCGCGCCGAACGGGATGCTCGTCATGACGACGGATTCCTATTCCGTGCTGATGCCGGTGAGCGACACGCTTGCCTACGTGCGCGGCCTGGGCCAAGGGAAGGGCTCGGCGGTGAAGGTCGTGACGGTGGGAGCGCAGGAGCAACTGCAATTCATGGGCGTGCATTATGCGAAATAAGGTAGGAGCGAAAGCAGGTAAGGTAGGGAGCCGGGGCGGGGAGGGTTAATTTCGCGCCTTTTCTCTGTCTCGTCCGGGCCGCACCACTTCAACATGCTTCAACTGTATGGTTTGGGGCGGGCGGCCCGTCGATCCCAAGATTCCTATCTTTTTCCCCGTTCTTCCCACATCCCCCACAGCGCCGCCTCCAGATGACGGGCGAAGCGGGGGGCGTCAAAGAGCGGCGAGGTTAGCGCCTGCCGGCGCAACCCTGCCCTCAGGGTCGTCAGACGCCCCAGGTCTGAAGCGTGCGTTATGGCTCTAGCCACATAGTCGTCATCGTCTTCGGCAATCCAATCGGCCAACCCGGCGTTATGAGCAATGCTCTCTCCTATGTGGGTGAGAAAGCGGTCTCCCCGGCGTACGAGCGCCGGCACGCCCATCCAGACTCCTTCCACGCTGGTGGTCCCGCCGGGGTAGGGGAAAGGGCTCAGGATGATGTCGACCCGGTTGTATGCTTCCAGCATTTCCTGTCGGGGAGACCTGCCCTCGAATATGAGCCGGTCGGCGGAGATGCCGCCGACGGCGAAGCGGCGACGGACGGCTTCGCAAACGCCGGGGTCATACAGTTGGTCGGCTTTCAGGAAGAGGCGGGAAGACGGCACTGCCTTGAGGACTTTTGTCCAGACGGAGACGACGTCGGGGTTTATCTTGGCCAGATTGTTGAAGCTGCCGAAGGTTACGGCGCCGGAAGAAAGCGCCGGCAGGGGTCCGACACCAACAGGAACATCGGGTGAGGCAAAGCAGAGAAACGTCTCGGGCAGGCGCCACAATTTCTCCGTGAAATAGGCTTCCTCCCCATCGAGCGCCGTGTAGGGATCGGCCAGCATGTAATCCATCTCCGCCAATCCTGTCGTGGCAAAATAGCCCGGCCAGCTCGCCTGGACGGGCGCCGGCTTCCAGGCGAACAGGGGCAGCCTGTTCTTGCCGGTGTGGCCGGAACAATCGAGGAGCAGGTGGACGCCATCCGCGTGGATCAACGCGCCGGCCTCTCTGTCGCTCAAGCCCAGCACCGATTTCCAGGAAGAAAAGTACGGTTTGATGCGGGCCGTGAGCGCGTCGGCTTTGTAGCCGGCAACGTAGGCAATCAGCTCGATGCGGCGCGTATCGATCTTTGCGAGAACACTCTCCAGGATATAGCCGACGGGGTGGTTGTGCAGGTCTCCGCTGACAAGTCCCACCCGCAGGCGCTCGGGGTCGGGCATGCACTTCCAGGAGGAAAGGGCGCCGCTCTTCCTGCCGCTTCCCGTCCGTATTTTATGGCTTCTTCGAAGTATCGGGAAGGATGACGGCCGGCGGCGTAGTTGAGGGCAAAGAGCAGGTTGCTGTAAGCTTCGAAGGAGTCGGGCTTGATGGAGAGGGCGCGCCGATAGCATGCCTCCGCCTCATCCAGCCTGCCTTGCTCCTGCAGATTGACTCCCAGGTTGCTGTGCGCTTCAAGATAATCGGGTTTTATGGAAAGAGCCTTGCGCAGATAGGCTTCGGTTTCCAGGATCCGTCCCTGCTCCCGGAGCACATTGCTCAAGTTGTTGTAGACTTCGGCATAGTCGGGTTTGATCGAGAGCGCCTGCCGGAAGCTCGCCTCGGCCTCAGCCATGCGGCCCTGCTCACGGAGCGCGTTTGCCAGATTGTTATGCGCTTCAGCGGCATCGGGCTTCAGCGAGAGTGCCTTCCGGGAGCATGCTTCGGCCTCGGACAGCCGCCCCTGCCCCTTGAGCGCGACGCCCAGGTTGCCGAGTATCTCGGCGGAATCAGGCTTCAACGAGAGGGCTTGACGCAGGGATATTTCGGCTTCCGAGAAGCGGTTCTGTTCCTGCAGACTCACGCCGAGGTTGTTCTGCACTTCAGCGGAATCGGGCTCGAGCAAAAGGACCTCGCGATAGCATGCTTCGGCCTCGGACAGCCGCCCCTGCATTCTGAGAACATCGCCGAGGTCGCTCTTCGTCTGGGCGCGATTTGGTTCGATCGAAAGCGCCTGCCGGCAGCAGCTTTCCGCTTCCGTGAGCCTGCCCTGCAATCTGAGGATGCCGGCGAGGTTCCTCTGCGCTTCGGCGGAATCCGGTCTGATCGTCAAAGCCCGGCGCAGGCGCGCTTCGGCCTCCGAAAGTCGTCCCTGATCCCTACAGACCGCACTCAGGTTGCTTTCCACTTCAAAATAATCGGGCTTCACGGAGAGGGCTTCGCGATAACTTGCCTCGGCCTCGGACAGCCGTCCCTGCTCCTTGAGAAAATTGCCCAGGTTGTTGAGGCCCTCCGCGTAATCCGGCCTGATCGTCAAAGCCCGGCGCAGGCACGTTTCGGCTTCTGCGCCTTTTCCCTGTTCCTTGATGGCGACTCCCAGGTTGCTCTGCGCTTCGAAGTAATCGGGTTTAATCGAGAGAGCCGCCCGGCAGCAGGCTTCGGCTTCCAGGGGCCGGCCTTGCTGCCGGAGCACGTTGCCCAGGTTGTTGTGGCCTTCCGCGTAATCCGGCTTTATGGAGATCGCTTTCCGATAGCACGTTTCGGCTTCCGCGAGCCGACCCTCATCCCCGAGCACGTTGCCCAGGTTGTTGTGGCCTTCCGCGTAATCCGGCCTGATCGAGACGGCCTGCCGCAGACACGTTTCGGCCTCCCGAAGCCGGCCCTGCTCCCGGAGCACGTTGCCCAGGTTGTTTTGCGCCTCGGCATAGTCGGACTTTACGGAGAGAGCTTCACGATAACGAGCCTCGGCTTCCGCAAGCAGTCTTTCATCCCGGAGCACGTTGCCCAGGTTGTTGTGGCCTTCCGCGTAATCCGGCTTTATGGAGATCGCTTTCCGATAGCACGTTTCAGCTTCCGCGAGCCGACCTTCATCCCGGAGCACGTTGCCCAGGTTGTTGTGGCCTTCCGCGTAATCCGGCCTGATCGATATGGTCCGGCGCAGACACGTTTCGGCCTCTGTCAGCCGGCCCTGACCCCTTAGGACGACGCCGAGGTTATTATGCGCTTCCGCGTCCTGCGGCAAAAGTTCCGCCGCTTTCTTCATGGGTTCGAGCGCTTCCGCGCTTCTCCCCTGCAGAACGAGCATTACCCCGAGCGCTTTCCAGCAAACACCGTCCCGCGGAAAGTGTGTTGTCAGCTCCCTGGCGAGAGTCTCCCCTTCCGCGTAGCGCCGCTGATTGATCAAGACTGTCAGCGCCTGGAGAAAATCGGTCAATTTCGCCGCCCGAGTCATCGTCGATCTCCGTTTTTGTTCACCGCCGCCTGGTTAGGGCGAGGGCCATTTCGTCCTGTAGAGCGCGAGGGCCTGCCTCCACTCGGGCGAGCCGAAGGCGCCTTTGCTTTGATGGGTAATCGCGATCGGCCATGTCCCTATCGACAGCCCCTCTTGTCGCAAAGTGCGGCAAAAATCGAGATCGTAAAAGTGAAAAGAGAATCGCGTGTCGAAGGACAGGTTTCTTTCCATCAGCACGGAGCGTCGAGCGGCGAGCAGGACGCCGTCCATCAGCTCGCATTCCCGGGGCGTGTCGCCAAAACGGCTTACCAGGCCGAACGGCGTCGCTCCGTGGGCGACGGCGCCGCTGAGACAGGAAAAATCCCACTCCCCGTTCTTAAGATGCCACGCGACATGCGATTCCAGAAGGCGCGTGTTCCCCGCAACCCCGATTGCCTGGTAATGCTCCAGGCCTTCGATCACGCGATCTACGAGGAAATAATCGTCAATCCAGACGTCATCGTGGACAAAGACGAGGATATCATGTTCAGACTCCCGGATGCGGCGGTTATAAATTTCGGGAAGACCGATGGAATTGGAGAGGGTTATATGGAACGCCAGCCTGGGATCAAAGGCCATTCTCCTGATCGATTGAGCGAGGGGAGTTTGCGGGAATTCCTGGTTGTTGTATCGGGTGGCCGATACGATCTCGATTTTCCCAGTTGCCACGGTTCCTCCGTCTCAATCCCGGCGGATGCCGGGATGTGCTGCGTTGTTCATTATGCGAAAAACAACGAGAGATTGCAACTATCGTTACGCAACTTTACCTGCGGTCCCTTCCGAGAACCCGGTAGGCGCGCCTCGCTCCTTTTGAAATCCCTAGAATCAGTTTTTCTCTAAGAACCTTCGAGGCGAAGGTCGCCCCAAAAGGTAAACGGCGCCGCACCATTTCGTTCATTTCTTCGGCCTCCGCGCGTGCTTCCCGGTACACGAATTTCCGGGAAGTCAGGAAATTCAATCCATAACGGGCAGTCTTGCCTCGGGCACTGCATATGCATTGCAGCTTTGCAAAGGAGACGAGGCCGAAAAGGCGTCTCGCGGAAGGGAGATGTGTGATGAGAAAACCATTGTGGCAACCGTCAAAAACAAGAATCAAGAACGCAACCATGACGAGATTCATGGAGTACGTCGGCAAGCGGAGAAACGTTCCGTTTTCCGGCTATTTCGATCTCTACGACTGGTCGATCAGTCATATTCCGGAATTTTGGGAGGACGTATGGACGTTTCTTGAGATCAAAGCGTCCGAGCCATACGACAAGGCAGTAGAAGACCTGGACCAATTCCCTGGAACGGTATGGTTTCCCGGCGCCAGGCTCAATTTCGCCGAGAACCTCCTGCGATGCAGAGACAAGAAGACCGCGATCGTTTTCAAGGCAGAGACAAGGCCCTCCGTCTCCATCGCCTACGATGATCTCGCGCGCCGTGTAGCTCGTCTGGCCAATGCTTTGAGAGCGAGAGGAGTCACGAAGAATGACCGGGTTGTTGGGTACATGCCGAACATACCCGAGACGGCCATTGCGATGTTAGCGACGACGAGCCTGGGCGCTGCCTGGGCCTCGTGCGGCTCGGAACTCGGCGTTCGGGCGGTTGTCGACCGATTCAGTCAGATTCGGCCAAAGGTCCTCTTTACCGTCGACGGCTACCTCTACAAGAACAAAGCTTTTTCTCTTTTGCCTGCCGTGAAGACAATTGCAGAGGCGATACCATCGATAGAGGAGGTAGTGGTGGCGCCTTACGTCTCGCAGGCGCCCGATCTCGGTTCCATCGGTCCCCACGTCCTTTATGAGGACTTTCTCTCCGATGACGAGAGCCTCGCCTTCGAACAGGTCCCTTTCAACCATCCTCTCTATATCATGTTTTCATCGGGCACCACAGGCAAACCCAAGTGCATGGTCCAGAGCGTGGGAGGAGTTCTCCTGAACCAACTGAAAGAGCTCGCCATTCATGCAGATCTGGGCCGAAACGATACGGTCCTTTATATGACGGCGCCTTCATGGATGATGTGGAACTGGCTCATGGGCGCTTTCGGCGTGGGGGCGAAAGTGGTCCTTTTTGACGGGAACCCGGGCTATCCGGACTTGGGGGCGCTTTGGCGCCTCGTCGACGAGGAGAAGATCACCTTCTTCGGAACCAGCGCGACCTATATCAACCTGTTGAAAGCGCAAGACTTCAGGCCGAGGGAGCTGTTCGACCTCTCGTCGCTCAAATCCATCGGGCAAACGGGATCACCCCTTTCGGCTGAAGGATTCGAATTCGTCTATCATTGCATCAAGGAAGATGTCCATCTCAATTCCCTGGCCGGCGGCACAGACATCAACGGGTGCTTTTGCATCGGCACTCCCGTCCTTCCGGTTTATGCAGGCGAACTTCAGGCGCCGGGTCTCGGCATGAAAATAAAGGCGTACGATGAAGAAGGAAGTTCGGTCTCCGACACGCAGGGCGAGCTTGTCTGCGAGGCCCCTGCGCCTTCCATGCCCCTGTGCTTTTGGAACGACCTCGACTACGCACGGTACCGGGCGGCCTATTTCGACGTCTATCCGAGGAAGTGGCGCCACGGAGACTACGTGGAATTCCACAGCGATACGAGGGGAGTGACCTACTTCGGGCGGTCCGACTCCGTTTTGAAGCCCTCGGGCGTCCGCATCGGCACGGCAGAAATCTACAACATCGTGGACAAGTTCAAGGAGGTTGAGGACAGTCTCGCCATCGGCCAGCAGTATGAGGGCGATCAGCGCGTGCTCCTTTTTGTAAAGCTTACCGGTAAGGTTGTGCTTACGGATGAACTCAAGGCGAGGATAAGGAATAGCCTAAGAGATCAAGCCTCGCCGCGCCATGTTCCGGCCCTGATCGTCCAGGTTCCCGACATTCCCTATACATTAAACGGAAAAAAAGTGGAAAGCGCCGTTACGAACATCTTCGGCGGCAGGGCGGTGACGAACCGGGGATCTCTGGTCAACCCTCGATCACTTGATTACTATGTGAAGCTCGCAGCCGAATTGACGAAGCAGGAAGGAAAGCAAAGAAGGGTGGCGTAAGGACGCGCAAGAGGCGAGGCCGAGACAAGGCCTCGCCTCTTGCGCCGACGAAGCCCGCCCCGGAAAGTGTTATACCATTCCGCGAAAGAAGAGTCTCGACTCGCTTGGCCGTCATCCCGACGAAAGTCGGGGTCCAGCGGCTTTCAAGCATCCAAAATGACACTGGATGCCGGCTTTCGCCGGCGTGATGGAACAAGACGAATGGGGGCGTCAAGTGGGAATGAGTTTTGAGGAGACACTGCAAATGGATAGGCTTCAAACGGTCCAAGGGGCGACGCCGTTTGGACCGTTTGAAGCTCACGCGATTCTTGAACTCTTCCTGAGACCGCGTTTGTCAGTAGCCGAGGCACGAAATGCAGTCGTTCGCCTCTTCTTTCCCGTTTCCTCGGTTTTCCCGGCATTTTTCCTCACTGTCCGGCAGATAGCCAAGGCACAAAATGCAGTCGTCGACCTCCGTCGAGCCGTTATTCTTCTTTTTGGCGATGTCGACAGGAGCGCTCGGCTTCCTCCATTCGGCAGTTTTCCGGCCAAAAGATCCCGGCAAACGAAAAATTCTTGATTCTGTTCGTACCATGACGCCCTCCGTGCAAGGATTCTTTTCAGGAGAAATCTCTTTCTCCAATGCCTAAGCTATCTTCCTGTTGCACGTCGTTCCAAAATCCGACTCTGGCCGGCGCTCCTCGTGGGAAAGGCCTGCCGGCGCGACACAGCCGTTCTGTCCGCGCTGGGAACCATGAAGAATGCCCGTAGCTATTGCCGCCATAATCGGCACGTTCTGGAACCCGTATCCGTTCAACGTTCCATCGGTCTTTGCCGGCGGCTCTGTTGCAGGAGCGTCGGGCGAAAGCCGATCCTTCGACGTAACCAACCTGGGCCGGAGTTCGTCAAAGACATCGAGGAGGGCAGCATACTCAGTGATATATCCTTGCACATAAAAGGGGTCCGGCAGCTTGCCCCAGTCCGCTGACTCGATGCCTTCAAGGAACGGCTTCTCGATAGAGAGCATGTTCGATGCCTGGTCAAGGCTGAGTCCTTTCCTTTCCCGAACGTCTTTCAGCGTTTTTCCGATTTCACTTAGGTCGCACTTCATTTTTTCCTCCATGACGCCGCTGTGTTAAGCCGCGCGGTCATGCTCTACTCAAAGCAAAGGACATGCCATGCAAGCCGCAGCGAGACAGTGCGCAAATCCTCCACGGCTCAGCGGGAATTTGCGCTTCCGCCACAACGCCCCAGGAAAGGAAACAGACCAAATGGCGCAGGGCTCGACGTTTTGGTGCGGCAACGGTTTGCCCCAGCTTGACGCGGCATTCATCGGCGGCGCTGAAGAGCGCTGGCGGAGGGGAAGGCCAGCCGGCGAGCTTGACAAACGTGCACTGACGGGGCACTATTACGAAAAAGGCGAGCGGTATGGAAAAGAGAGGCGGGTTGGAGGGAAGAAACGTGAAGGAATCGGTCCCAAAACCATCTATCCTCGTGCTCGACGACGAAGCCGCGCAACAAAGAATTCTCTCGATCATACTGGAGGACGAAGGCTACGAAGTAACTGCCACGGGCAATCCTGCGGAGGCGCTGCAAATGGTCGAGGCAGGCAATTTCGATCTGGCGCTTTCCGATTTGGTGATGCCCGACATGGATGGCATCACGTTCCTTGAGGCTGCGAGACGTCTCCGGCCCGAGTTGATCGTCGTCATGGTCACGGGACACGGCACCATCCCGTCAGCCGTGGAAGCCACAAAGAAGGGCGCTTTTCACTATCTCACGAAGCCGGTCGGCCGGGACGAGCTTCTCCTGATCGTTCAAAGGGCGCTTGAACAGGCGAGGCTGATACAAGAAAACACGTTGCTTCATTCACAGCTCAAGCAGACCTACGCTATAGACAACATGATCGGGCGGCACGGCAGCATGCAGGAAGTATTCCGCCTCATCACAAAGGTAGCGCCAACGGATGCCACGGTTCTCGTTTATGGAGAAAGCGGCGCAGGCAAGGAGATGGTCGCCAGGGCCGTGCACCACCTCAGTCACCGATCCTCCCACCCCATGCACGCGGTCAATTGTGCGGCGATTCCCGAGGCGCTTCTGGAATCCGAGCTATTTGGCCATGAGAAGGGCGCGTTTACGGGGGCCTATGCGAGAAAGAAAGGCCTTGTGGAGCAAGCGTCGGGCTCGACCCTGTTTCTCGACGAGATCGGCGATCTGGGTCTCCCGCTTCAGGGCAAGATCCTCCGACTCTTGCAGGAGCGCCAGATTCAGCGGCTCGGCGGAACGGACATAATACCCGTTGATGTTCGGGTTATTTCCGCAACACATCGCGATCTCGCGAAGATGATACGCGAAGGCGCCTTTCGCGACGATCTCTATTATCGTCTGAATATATTCCCCATAATCATACCGCCCCTCAGGGAAAGGCGCACCGACATACCGTTTTTTGTCGAAAGCTTCATCAAGAAGTACCAAAACCTGGGAAACGGCAGGGTGCAACGGGTCTCCCCGGTCAGTATGAAGAGACTTCTCGCTTACCATTGGCCCGGAAACGTGCGTCAGTTGGAATCGGCTATCGAAAGGGCGATTATTCTCACGGAAGGCGAGGTTATAGAGGAACATCACTTGCCGGCGGAAATTCTCGGCGCCCCTGACGTGCCCGGTCTGTCGACTCAGCTTGACATTGCCGACGGAAGGGTCGATCTCGAAGAAGTGGAGAAGCGATTACTTATTCAGGCGATGGAGAGAAGCGGAGGAGTGATCGCCAAGGCAGCGCGTGTCTTAGGTCTCACGTACCGAACCATGCAGTACCGGTTGGGCAAGTACGGCATTCGCTATCGCTCAGAAAGCTAAGACGGCCGCTGATTCGGTTTGCCTTCGTTTGCAGAAATCAGACTCGTGGGGGCACGGCGACGAGCCTTCGCTTTTTTCTCTTGACCGACAAAGGGCCAGGCGAGCCGGCGGTAGGAAAAGAGAGCACAAACCGGGCGCCGCGTACAGGGAGATTCTCGACTCGGATATTCCCGCCCATTTCGTTCACCCATTTCCGGGCCAACGTCAACCCGAGTCCCACGCCGGCTTTCTTTGTCGTGAAATAGGGAGTAAATATCTTCTCCAGATGCTCCACCGAGATTCCCGGCCCAGAATCCTCCGTCCAGAGCACGACGTTATTCTCGTTCCTGTTCACGCCGGCCCTCACGACCGCCCCTGGATCTCCTGCTTCCAACGCATTGTCCAGAAGATTTACCACGGCCCGGAATAAAAGCCCGCGGTCGATGCAGATCGGAAAGACGTCGCCCGTCCCTTCGAGGACAATGTTAATTTCCCGCCCGGTATGACGGCGCACGATCTCATCCCGGCTCTGAGCCAGGATTTCGGAGGCATTTTCGATTCGCAGATCCAACGTCTGCTGTCTGCCGTAGTCCAGAAGACCTTGGATCATCTCATTTACTCTGAGCAATTCGGAATGGGCCTCCGCAAAGAGCTCCCTGGTCTTGAGCGCTTCCTCCCGCCCCTTGCGCTCTTTTTCGGAAAGATGCTCGAGCGCCAGGGAGACGAAATTGATGGGATTTCGGATATCGTGGGCAATGCCGGATGCCATCTGTCCGAGATCGATCCATCGGTTATTCTCACGCTGCCGCATCTCCATCTCTCTTCGCTCGGCTTCCAGGATCTCCATTTCCAGTTCTCTGTGTCGTTGTTCCGACTGTCTGCGCTCCAGGCATCCCCCGAATATCTCGCCGACCGTCCTCAACAGCTTCACGTCCTCCAGGGCCCACCTCTTCTTTTCCCGGTCGCTGTTGAGTGCGAGAAATCCGCGCAGCGTTTGACCCAGGATCACGGGGATAACAAGCAGGGCCTGGACAGGAGAGATATTCTGCCAATAGGCTTTCTCCGCGTTTGCTTCGGCCGGGATGTCGGCGATGTCGCACAGGCTGATCGCCTCCCCTCGTTTGAGTTCACCGAGAAGCCAG
Organism: uncultured delta proteobacterium; assembly: GCA_963816715.1. GTDB lineage: Bacteria > Desulfobacterota > Syntrophorhabdia > Syntrophorhabdales > WCHB1-27 > BOG-1155. The sequence goes on along the minus strand of CAWFMJ010000023.1, from coordinate 816,492 downwards.
GGAAGGGATTGAAGCGTGAAGCTCTTGAATCTTTGGTTTCTGGATGGAATGCCCCCGGAAAGCGATTCGTAAAGGGCGGTAATGGCAAAGCTGTCCGACAGCAGGCACAGGTAACTGCGGTCGGCAGCCACAAAGCTTCTCACGGCTTCCAGTGCGCGGTTGATCTCTTCGTCCAGGGCCTCTGAAGGGGTGTTAAGGAAACGGTTCGAGATGGTGATGACCAGTTCCTCCATGGCGATCCGGTGGTTCAGCGCGTCTTCCGCCCTCCTGCGCTCGTTGATGTTGCGTGTTACCACCGCAAAGCCTTGAAGGCGTCCTGCCGCGTCGTGCAAAGCGGTAATGACGACGTCCGCCCAGAAACGCGATCCATCCCCACGCACGCGCCAGTCTTCCCCTTTGAACTGTCCTTCCGCGACGGCCAGTTCGAGCATTTTCCAGGCGTCTCGGCGCTCTACGGCATCCTTGGCGTGAAATAGAGAAACGTGTTTTCCGAGCGCATCTGCCGCCCTATATCCGTAAATCTGCTCGGCGCCCTCATTCCAGGTGGCGACGCACCCTTTGGTGTCGAGGTAAATGATGGCGTAGTCTTTGACTTGCTGAACGAGGAAGCGAAATCGCTCTTCGCTCTTCTTCAGCGCTTGATTCAGCAGCGCCAATTCCGGGGCGGGCGCCCCTTGAGGATTTTTCGGCCGATAACGACGCTCCCGCAACATCCCCCCCTTTTTTTCTGCGGTCATCGCTTTCGTCAGGCCCTGAAGGATGCGAAAGATTTACGCCTCCAGGGCAGGAAGCGCGCTGCTGGAAACCGCGCGCCCTCTCGCAATTCATCTGCCGGTCACAGGTCCGCGCAAATGAAGCGAGTCCAATGAAACCAAATGAATTATAACCTATCTCATACCCCTTTTGAACATTCATTTTCCCTGGAGTTTCGGGAAGTCTGCTTTTCTCCTCCCTCTCTATACCGTTCCACAGAATTCATTCCCGTTTGAGGTCCGCCGATTCGTTTCTCTTCGTCACCCCGGCGAAAGCCCCACGTCCAGTGCCTTTAAGGACTTACAAGCCACTGGACGTGGGGCTTTCGCCGGGGTGACGGCCAAGCAAATCGACGCTCTATTTTGCGGAATGCTCTATCCCCTATGGTTCTCGCTCCGGCCGCCTATCCTTGAGCGGCTGCCCTTCGCCTCACTCTTGAGGCGGGCGAAATAGAAGACGCCCTCAAAGCCCGGGTTGTCTTCATATCGATCTCGAACGTCTTCGGGTCGATCGCTACCCCGTAATCGTTCCTCGCGTGTTCCGGCGAAACATACCCCTCGACGACGTCCCGGCGCACTGCTTCCGGATCTCGTTCGAGAGGGTCCCCATAGCCTCCTCCACCGCCGGCAACCACGGTCACTGCGTCGCCGCTGTCGAGAAAGACCGTGTTCTTCAATACCTCGAATTCGCCATCCTTTTTCGAGTGGACAATGGCGTAGTTGCGCAGCCCCTCCTTCCCGCCGAAGATGCCCCAATGAGGCGTTTTGCCTTTCTCGATGGTCGCGTAAAAAACGCCCGGCGTGGTGAGTCTGAAGATGGTTTTCGAACCGACGCCGCCTCTGTGGCGCCCGGGGCCGCCGCTGTCCGGTATGAACTCGGTACGGTCAACAATAAGGGGATACATAGACTCCAGCACTTCCGCGGGGGTATTCCTGCAGGCGCCGGCCGAAAGGGGATAGAGGAAGTTCTCGCCGTCGGAGGCGAAGTCCCCGCCCTGCCCGATGACGACGGGCGTGAGGGCGCCCCAGTATCTTCCACTGTTCGGATCCACCCCGGCGAACCCCTGGCAGACCACGTCTGCCCCGGAGAGGGCGGGCACTTTCTCGGGAATCACCTCATGGAGCGCCTTGTTGACCAAGTCCATGATGATCTGCGCAACCCAGGCATACAGGAAGGACGGGGCGCCGGGACTCGAGTTGAAAATGGAGCCTTCCGGGGCGATTACCTTTATGGGCCTGTTGAATCCCTCGTTGCCGGGAAGCTCCGGCACCGTCAGGGCCTTCACCGAAACCCTGGCGCCCGAGAGGGTGCTGATCAAGAGTCCGTTCACCGGTCCCCGCTGCTCGGGCGCCGAGCCGGTAAGGTCGATGGTCATGTCGCTTCCCTCTACCGTAATGGCGATCTTGACGGGAAGGGGTACATCTTTGTCGATGCCGTTGTCATCGAGATAGTCCTCCGCGCAGTACGCGCCGTCGGGGATTTTCTCGATGGCCTCCCGGATCATGCGCTCGCTGTAGTCGTATATCTCCTCGATGCAGGCGCGCACCGTCGGCTCTCCGTAGCGGTGGAGCAGCTCCGCAATGCCCCGTTCTGCGGTGTGACAACCGGCGATCTGGGCCTGCATGTCGCCCCAGACCATGTCGGGCGCACGAGAATTGGCCTTGATGATGTCCCAGATGTCCTGCTGCAGCTCTCCCTTCCGATAGATCTTCACGGGCGGTATGCGCAGGCCTTCCTCGAAGGCGCTGGTGGCGTCCGTGGGGAAAGCGCTCTTTGCGCCCAGGTCGAGCCAGTGCGATTTGGTCGCCGCGTAGCCGAAGAGCTTCTTCTTGTAGAAAATGGGTGAGAATATCATGGCGTCGGAAGTGTGGGCGCCGGAAAAGCCCGGATGGGCGGCGACGATGACGTCGCCGGACCGCAGATTCTCTTTCCCGATGACCTCCATGCACCGCTTGACCGCGGGTCCCAGGCTGCCGAGGAAGAGGAGCATCGCGTCGGCCTGGGCGATCACGCCCGCTTCATCGTCGAGAAGCGCAAAACTGCAATCCATGATCTCGTAGAGGTACGTGGTGACGGCGCAGCGAAAAGCGGTCTCCTTCATGCTGTTCGCGACCGATATGAGGTTGTTTCGAACCACAGCCAGAGTTACAGGGTCTACCTTTTTTGCCATTGGACCTCCTTTTGCAAAGCTCATGACGATCCAACCAACTCGCAGACGACTCTGCCCACTTACCTTTTTTCAGGGTAGTTGCTCCACCTCCCTTTCACAAGCTTATTGCCAGATTCCTGTACCGGTCCACCTTGACGGTCTGGCCGGGCATGACGACGGTGATGTGGTGGGGCTCTTCCACGATGGCAGGTCCCTGGACGGCGTTGCCGGAGACGAGCAGGTTGCGGTCGAGGACCTTCCACTCCGAGTGGGAGCCGTCGAAGTAGACCTTGCGGGGCGCCTTGAACGCATTAGGGGCGATCTTCTTCACCTCGGCGTTCTTCTTTAAGGGTATCTCCTTGATCTTGCCGATCGCCTTCATCCTGACGTTGATCGTCTTCGGCGGCGCCTGCATCTCGTGGCCGTACTTGACCCGGTGGAGGGCGTGGAAGGATTCGACGATCCGTTTCTTCGCCGAGCCGTCCAACGGTCCGTCGGGCAGGGGAACCTCCACGTAGTGGCCCTGTCCCTCATAGCACATGTCGAGCGACTTGGCGAAGCGCATGGCCTGCTCCTTCATGCCCTCTTCGGCGAGCATGGCCCGGCCTTTCTTCTCCATCTCCCCGTAGATCTCCGCCAATTCGTCGATGTCGATGTCGTTCATGGAGCGCGCGTAGGTCTGGGCGAAGGCGTGGGTGATGTCCATGGCGAGCATGCCCCGGGCGGAGAAGACGCCGGGGGTAGGGGGAATGATCACCCGGGAGATGGACATGTCCCTGGCCAGGCCGGAAGCGAAGATGCCTCCCGCGCCCCCGTAGGACATGAGGGTGAAATCGCGGGGGTCGTAGCCCTGGCCGATGAGGATCTCCTTGGAGGCGGTCGTCATGTTGTTGCGGGCCACGGCGAGGATGCCGTCGGCGGCGGCGTTGACGCTCAGGCCCAGCCTTGTTGCGATCTCGTTGATCCCCTTTCTGGCGAGGTTCATGTCGAGCTTGATCTCTCCGCCGAGGAAGAAGTCGGGATCGATGAGGCCGTTGATCAATGCCGCATCGGTGACGGTGGGCTCCGCGCCTCCGAGACCGTAGCACATGGGTCCCGGATCGGCCCCGGCGCTCTCGGGTCCGACGGTGAGCAGACCGCCCGAATCGACCCGGGCGATGCTTCCCCCTCCCGCGCCGATGGGACGGATGTCCATGCCGGGCATGAGCACGGGATAGCCCAGCAGCTCCGACTGGTGGCGGATGACGCCTTCGCCGTCCTTGATCAGGGAGACGTCGAAGCTCGTGCCTCCCACGTCCATGGTGACCATGTCCTTGAAGCCCGTCGTGCGGGAGATGTAGGCGGCGCCGGAGACGCCTCCGATCGGTCCCGAGGCGAAGGTGGCGATGGTCTTCTCCTTGATGGCGTTGACCCCAAGGACGCCGCTCGGGCTGACGATGAGGAGCTGGCCTTTGAAGCCCATCCTGTCGAGGTCGCTCTGGAGCCGTTCGAGGTACTGGGCCACTCTTCGCTTGATGTAGGCGTCCAGGACCGTGGTGGAGGTCCGTTCGTATTCCCTGAACTCCCGGGCTACGTGGCTGCTCAGGGAGACGCCCGCCTCCGGCCAGAGTTTGGCGATGATGCGGCCCGTCTTCTCTTCGTTCTCCGGGTTGGCGTAGGAGTGGAGGAGGCAGACGGCGACGGATTCGACGCCTTGCTCCTTGAAGCGCCCGACGACGTCGGCGACTTCCTTCTCGTCCACGGGCTTGACGATCTTCCCCAGATGGTCGCAGCGCTCCCTGATGCCCACCCTGAGGGAGCGGGGGACCAGAGGCTTCGGCTTCTTCCACAGGTAGTTGTAGATGTCCTTCCGGTCGCCGCGGCCCATCTCGAGGACGTCCGTGAAGCCCTCCGTCGTGATGAGGCCCACCTTGGCGCCGATCCTTTGCACCACCGTGTTGAGGCCCACCGTAGTGCCGTGGAAGAAGAGGTCCACCTCCTTCATGTCGACGCCGATCTTCTTGATTGCCTGGAAGATGGCCTTGCCCAAATCCGCAGGCGTGCTGCGGACCTTGTCGGCGACGATCTCGCCCGCTTCCTCGTCAATGTAGACAATGTCCGTAAAGGTGCCGCCGATGTCGACTGCTATGCGTTTCATCGCGCCTCCCCCCCTTGTTCTTCCCCGGCGTCTTCGCTTCTCAGTGGACACTTCTCTTCTTTATAAGATGTAGCTTGTCGGACCGTCTTCTGTCTGTCGGGAAGGCAGGGTTTTTGATGTGGGGCGTTCTTGACGGGTTCGACTACAGTTTCTCCTCCGTGGAGATGCCTTTCTTGTGCTTCGCCCCATCGTTTGTGACGCAACCGCATTTCATTCTTACCTTAGAAGAGAGGCCTGGGATTTCGGAGGTGGGCAGCATGAACGTTCGCAACGCAAAAGCCGGAGACCGTAAAAGCATCCTTGACCTCACCCTCGCTTCCTACGAGGAATACTCGACCGTCATGTCCTACTGGGAGCACTACCGGGAGAACATCATCGCCACTCTTGCGGGGGCGGAAGAGCACAACCAGATAGTGGCGGAGGAAGACGGCCGTATCGTGGGCGCCGTCTTGCTTTACCCCGCCGGAGGCGTTTTCTCCTCTCCCGACGAGGAGACGATCACGCTTCAATGGCCCGAAGTCCGCCTGCTGGCGGTCGCGCCTGACGCCCGACGCCGCGGCGTCGGGTTTGCCCTCATGGCGGAATGCGTGCGCCGCGCCCGCGCGTCCGGGGCCCGCTTCCTTACCCTTCACACGAACGACCTCATGCGGTCTGCCATCCGACTTTACGAAAACATGGGTTTTAAGCGCTATCCGGAGTTGGACTTCGTCGTCGACGAGAAAGTTGTGGTAAAGGGCTACCGTCTCGACCTTCGTGAAACAGGCCGTTAGGCTGTTCTCAAAGGCGCGTTTCTTCCTGTTTCCGATACTGGGCAGAAAAATACGGACGGTCCGATAGAGCCGCACGCGGTTAGCCCGAGAGAACGCACCCCGCTGGTCTGTCTAGTACCCCAGATACGCCTTCGTGACGTACTCGTCCTGAGCCAGCGCCTTCGAATCCCCCTGGAGGGCGATCTTGCCCACCTCAAGCACGTAGGCGGTCTTGGCCAGGCGCAGGGCCATCCTCGCGTTCTGCTCCACGAGGACGATGGTCACCCCGGTCTTGTTGATCTGGGTGATGATCTTGGCGACCTCGCCCACCATGATGGGGGACAGGCCGATGGACGGCTCGTCCATGAGGACGACCTTCGGGTTCGACATGAGGGCGCGGGCCACGGCCACCATCTGCTGCTCCCCGCCGGAGAGGTCGCTCCCCTGGTTTTTGATCCTCGCCTTTATGGCGGGGAAGTGTTCGATCATCGACTCGAGGTTCTTCTTGAACTCGCTCTTCTTCGTGAGGAAGCCGCCCATTTCGAGGTTCTGCATCACCGAGAGGCTGTAGAAGAGCTGCCTCCCTTCGGGCACGTGGGCGATGCCCCGTCTGACCACCTCGTGGGGAGGCAGGCCGTCGATGCGCTTCCCCTGATGCCAGATCTCGCCGGAGGTCGGCTTCTTCAGCCCCGAGATCGTTCTGAGAGTCGTGCTCTTTCCCGCGCCGTTCGCGCCGATGAGGGTGACGATGCTGCCTTCCTCCACCTCCATCGAGATGCCGCGAAGGGCTTCCGCTCTTCCGTAGTGAACCCAGAGATCTTTGATTTCGAGAAGCATTAGAAGTCCTCTTTTCCCAGGTAAGCTTCGACGATTTCCTTGTTCTCCCGTATCTCGTGGGGGAGGCACGCGGCGATCTTCCTGCCGTAGTTGAGCACGGTGATCCTGTCGGAAATGCCCATGACCACTTTCATGTCGTGCTCCACGATGACCACGGTGATCCCCCGGGCGCGGATCTCCTTGATCCTCGTCATCATTTCGGCAGTCTCGCTGGGGTTCATGCCCGTCACCGGCTCGTCTAAAAGAAGCAGCTTGGGGTTGCAGGCGAGCGCCATGCTCACCCCGAGCGCCTTCTGGTGGCCGTGAGGCAAGTTGGCCCCGTATTCGTTCTTCACTTTCGAGAGCCCCATGAACTCGATGATCTCCAGGGCCCCCCGGGTGCACTCCTCGTCGATATTGCGAGCCTTCGCCGTATGGAAGAACTCCGCCAGGGGTCCCGCGTTGCAGCGCATGTGGAAGCCGGTGAGGACGTTCTCGAGCACCGTCGACTGCATGAACAGGAAGGTCTGCTGGAAGGAGCGGGTGATCCCTTTTTTGGCCACCTCGTGGGCCTTGATCTTGCTGATCTCCTCGCCGTTGAACAGGATGCTGCCGCTCGTGATGGGGAAGGTCCCCGTGATGAGGTTGAAGACCGTGGTCTTCCCGGCGCCGTTCGGTCCGATCAGGCTGTGGATCTCCCCCTGTTCGACCCCGAAGCTCAATTGGGAAACGGCTTCAAGACTGCCGAAAAACTTCGTGACGTCGCGAAGCTCTAAAAGTGCCACTGCGCCCTCCTTAAGCCGATGTCCTGGGTTCGCCCTTCGCCCGCCTTCTTATCACGAACCACTTCCTGGCCGGGGCCGCGGCGCCGCGAATTCGATCGACCACGCCGAGCACGCCCATGGGCATGAAGATGATGATGAGGATGATGACTGCCGCCGTTATCACGGGTTCCCATTCCCTCGCCAGGCGGAGATACTCGGGAACAAACGTAATGATCAGGGCGCCGATGATCGGGCCGGCAAGGGTGTGGGCGAGTCCGCCCACTACCGCGTACATCATGACGTAAACGGAATTGCTGAAGTTGAACGCATTGGGGAGCACGATGAGGGTGCAGGCGGCGAAGTAGCTTCCCGCCAGGGCGGCGAACACGTTGGAGATGAGGACGTTGGCGATCCGGTAGCGTACGATGTCGATGCCCAGGGAGGAGGCAAGCTTCAGGCTCGAGCCGATGGCGTTCCAGGCCCTGCCGATCTTGGAGTTGTAGAGGGCGCGGTAGACGATGACGTTAAAGCCGAGGAAAACTAACCCCATGTAGTAGAGCTCCGGCTTTCCCATAAAGGTGAAGGAGCCTATTGTCGGCGGAGGCAAGGGAGGCGTTCCGCCCCAGCCGCCGAAAAACTCGATGGAGCCAAAGACCTGCTGGACGGCGAGGGTGAGCACCATGCCGAAGAGGAGGAAGACCATCATGCCTCGCGGGATGATCACCAAAAAGGCGATGAGGCCGATGAATACCGCTACGCCGGCGGATATGGGAAGGGTCAGCCAGAAGGAGAGTCCTCCCTTCCACATGAGCATGGCCGTCGCATAGGCGCCAATGCCCCACCAGGCAGCGATGTCGAATCGCGGCAGGCCCACCTTCATGGTGAACGCGAAGGAGAGGCCCAGCATGGCGTAGGTAATGGTGAGAATAAGGATCTGCTGGATATATTCGTTCAGCAAGAACGGCAGCGACAGAATGATCAGCGCGAGGATGATTGCCGAAGTGATCTTGACGCCCTTGGACATTCTTTCCTCCCCTACTGTCCGGGAATGGGCAGCGGTTTGCCCATGAGCCCGCCGGGCCTGAAGTACATGAGGATCGCCGCGAAGAGGAAGACCACGAGCAGATTGAGCTGGCCCACGAACTGGAAGGCGAAGCTCTCGATGAACCCCACGACGAAGGCCGCAAGGAGGGCTCCCGACATGCTGCCCGTGCCGCCGATGAGCACGACGAGCATGGAGCGGACGAAGACGTTCGTTCCCATGGTGTTGGAGGCGGAGAGCACGGGGACGATGAGGCCGCCCGCAATGCCGCACAGGCCGCTGCCGACCGCCATGGTGATCCAGAAGATCCTCTTGGCGTTGATCCCCTGCAGCTCCGCTACTTCTCTATTTTCCGCGGACGCAAGCATTGCCGTCCCGATCCTTGTTTTCATGAAGAAGTAGAGGATGGCCATCACCACGACGGCGCCGATGATGACGATGAGCTTGCCCTCGCTTAAGGAGATGCCCGCTACGGTGAAGGCGCCGGAGAGCACGGGAACCGCCGAGACGGGCCTCGAAGCGAAGGTGAGCAGGGCGAGCTGGCTCACGAGGTTGCCGAAGGCGATGGTGGCCAGCATGGTGTGGAAGAAGCCGTGGGGTATGGTCCACTGGATGACGATGAAGTGGAAGAGGATCCCGAGGAGCAGCATGGCCGCCAGGGCTGCGACGATGGCCAGGGGATAGGGGAATCCCAGACCTACCACCATGCCGAAGGTCACGTAGGCGCCTAGCATGTAGAACTGGCTCTGGGCAAAGTTGAACACCTGGATGACGCCGAGGATCAGGGTGAACCCGGAAGCCACGAGGGCGTAGATGCCCCCCGTCATGAGGCCGTTCACCAGAACCTGGAAGAATAGGTCTAAATTCATCAAAGATCTCCTTCCGTCAGCAGCCCGTTTTTGTGCATCTATCTAACCCTTTCGGGAAATACAGTGTCAAGAGAATTTGTTTATGTATGAAGGCTAACGGGTCCGCCCCGCGCAAGACGCGGAGCGGACCATAGCTGACTATTTCTTTAAGTCTGCATAATCCATCGTGGCTTTTTCCGGCGGGAAAGTCGGTTTGCCGTACTTGTCCCAGTATTGCTGATAAACGTCGACGAGGTTGTGAAGCTTGATCGTGGACAGGTACTGGTCTTTTACCGTGGTTTGCTCGAGATAAACGAGCTTGCCGCCCTTTATGACGCCCCTACCCGTTCCTGGCGCCGCATCCACGGTTCTGTACTGCTTCAGGTCGGGTCGGGCGAAGAGCTGATTGTAGCCGCCGAAAGTCAACGAGGCCTTCGGGCCTTTGCCCAGATAGTCTTTCAGCACGGTAGTGTCGACGCTCTGGGTCGCCTTGATGGCGTCCATGAGGATGAACCAGCCTCCCGTCCAGAAGCAGCCGTCAGGCACGAATGAGCCGTATTCTTTGATGTAGCGGTCCATTAAGGCTTTCATCTGAGGGTTGGCGGCTACGTCGGGCATGTCGCGAGGGTCGAGGAAGATTGTCTCTGCGCCGTCAAAATAAGGACCCACTTTTGCCGCGATGGAGGCGATGACGTCGCTCGGGAGGTTCGTGCCCGGCGCCATGAAGCCCTTCCAGCCTGCGTCTTTGAGGGCGGTCAGCAGGTTGATGATCTGGACGCCCGTGTTGATGCCGAAGTCGACCATGTTGGGGTTAAGGCTCTTGATCTTTGTGGCGATAGGGCCGTAATCGACGGTGTCCTGGGAGAACAAAATGGGGGGCAGCTCTTTCAGGCCGGCAAGTTGGTGAGCCTCGCCGTAGTTCTTTGCGGTGAAGCGGCCGTTGTCGTTATCGATGGTGCAGACGAGGGCGGTCCTTGCGCCGCTTTTATAAAAGTCTCTCGCAATCTGGTAGCTTGTGCCGCCAATGAAGAATCCTCCGGTGTGACGGAAGAAATACTGGTACTTCGGAGAGACCATGTCGTTCGTGATGCCGCCTCCGAAGGTGAGCACCTTCTTGGGATCGGTGTGGAGATTGGTGACGCTCGAAGCGGCGCCGAAGTTGTCGACGAGCATCGAGACCTTATCCTGATAGATCGCGCGCTGGACCGCGGTAAGTGTTTTTGCCGGGTCTTCAAAGCCGACATCGTAGGTGTAGAACTCGATTTTGTACTTCTTGCCCCCTACGGAGAGCCCGCCCTGCTCATTGAGCATTTTAGCGAAAAGGGAATGCCACTTCTGGACCTCCAGGGACTCTTTCATTCCAAGGGCGCCCATGAAACCCAGCTTTAAGACATTTTGGGTCTGCGCCGCGGCACCGTGGGGGCCGACGAAGACCAGGGCGCCAAAGACTGCCAAAAGAATGACTACTACTGAAGCTTTTCGGTAAGTTTTGCTCATCTACCCCTCCTTTTCTCCTGAATATGCTGGGATTCCGGTTTGCTCCGTTCCGTTGCATGTCCTTTCCTTCCCCTTCTCTTTTCCGGTTCACCTCCTCGATGTCGGTTTAAACGGTCATGCCCATTGCAACATCAGGGCATTATGCTGTTCATTCCGCGGCGCGGCAAAATGGGTTTTTCCGTTTCCCCCGTTCGGAATTGTCCAAAATGACAGACACAAGACGAGTAATCGAGTATTGCAGTGATAGAGTAAATATGTCAAGCGAAAATTCCGGAAGCCCTTTCCCCGCTTCCCAGGCGGTGGCCATAAACTGCCCCAAACCCACGTACGTCGATTGCGGCTGGAGGAGGATCAGGGGATTCATTGTCTTCAGATCGGGAACGCCACCTGATCCCGAGTGTACGGCCGCGAGGACCCACATAGGCTCCAAGCTCGTCCTCGGTAGAGCGCAAACAAACTGGCCGACTCCCCTTCCCCGCCGCCATCCTCCTGTTCGGCCCAGGTCTCACAGCCCGCGAGAAAGCGGTTCAAAAAGCAAGCTCCTCCCGCATCACACAAGCAAGAGGCAAGGCTTTTCGCCTTGCCTCTTGCCGTATTCTCCCGTCAGCAAATCCTCTTCCGGCAATGCCGCGCTGCTTCTTTCTCCAATCGGCAGGGCGACAGGGAAGGGCATTCTCATTTTGCGCGGAGACTCGTTTTCTTTTCCTGTTGCACCAGTGGCTCTCACGTGGTAGTAATGACGAGGTGCAGATCGGGGTAAGGCCTTTCAAGCTAATGATTAAAGTCTAGCTCGCGCGCCCCGTCACCAGGAAAGGAGTATCGCCATGCCCAAATTCAACAAATACCCTCACGTGTTTTCGCCCCTGGCAATCGGGAACATGGCGATCAAGAATCGCATCCAGTTCTCTCCCGCGGTTACCTGCCATGCCACGGCGCTGGCGGGCGACGTAACGGACGGTCTCGTTGAATTTATCGGCGCCCAGGCAAGGACAGGCGCCGCCATCGTCACCATCGGCGCCACGCCCGTAGACTACGACAGGGCAAGGGATTTCGTCGGTTCCCTCTCGGTAGTGAACGATACCGACGTTCCCGGCCTGAAACTGCTCGCCGAAGAGGCGCATCGGTATGGTGCGAAGCTTTCCGTCGAGCTGACCCACGCCGGCCGCATTGCCGATCGGGACTTTCTCCATGGCAAACCCGCCCTTGCTCCGTCCGTCATTCCCGGCATGGACGCAGACGGCGCCTCATTCAAGGAAATCAGCCGGGAAGAGATGCAGGAGGTCATCAGCCATTTTGTCGCCTGTACCCGAAGGTGCATGGAGGCGGGTTTCGACATGGTGATGATTCACGGCGCTCACGGAAACCTGCTCAGCTCCTTCCTATCACAGGTTTTTAACAAACGCACCGATCAGTACGGCGGATGTCTGGAGAACAGGATGAGATTCCCCCTGGAGGTTCTCCAGGCTGTGCGCAATTTTGTCGGCGACCGGATGGCCATCGAGTACCGCATCTGCGGCAACGAATATCTTGAAGGAAGCCCTACCGTAGACGAAGTGGCCGCTTTCCTGAAAGAAGCGCAGGACTATATCGATATGGCGGTTGTCTCCGGAGGGTTGATTACCGACCCCCACATAGGCAAATACACGATACCGAGCTATCATCTTCCTCATATGCTCAACGCGGCTCATGCGTCGGCCATCAGGAAGCGCCTTCGCATCCCTGTCTCCGTTGTCGGAAACATTACGACCATCGATGAAGCGGAAGAGCTTCTTGCCGAAGGAAAGGCCGACATTGTCGCCATGGCCAGGAACCTGATTGCCGACATGGATTTCGTCACCAAGGCATACCGCGGCAGGAGCGATGATATCAGGCCCTGCCTGCGCTGCAACAAATGCCTCCTGGGCCCCAGATGGGGCGCTCAGATGAGGTGCGCTGTCAACCCGCGAGCAGGAAGAGAGTTGAAATACCGGTACATCCCCAAGGCGGAAGAAAAGAAGAAGGTCATGGTTATCGGCGGCGGGCCCGCGGGTATGATGGCTGCACAGACGGCTGCTCTTCGCGGCCACGACGTCGTGCTCTATGAACAGAACGGCAGACTGGGAGGCAAGATATACGAGGCCGGCGCTATGTCCGACAAAGATGGTTTCCGCAGGTATACCGACTGGGACATCAGGGCGACCATGAACAGCGGAGCGCGCATCGTGTTCCATACCGCCGTAACTCCTGAATTGATCGAGACGCAAATGCCGGATGCCGTGGTCGTTGCCATTGGCGCGGAGTACGTGTACCCGCCTATTCCGGGCATCGATCTGAAACATGTGGTCACCGCCAGTGAAGCGGACCTGAAGGCCGTTGAGATCGGGCAGAACGTCGTCGTCTGCGGCGGCGGGATGAGCGGGTCCGAATGCGCCATAGAGTTGGCCCGGTCAGGAAAGAAGGTGACCATCGTCGACATGAAATCTGCGGATGCCGTCTGCCGAGAAATGAACGATCTGGTGCGCTCCGCTGTCTTCGATCTTATTGAAGAGCTGTCCGTTTCGACTCACTACGAGGCAAAGGTGATGACGATTGACGAAAAAACGGTTGAAATTACGGACAGGCACGGAAGCCCGATCCGCCTGAACGCCGACACCGTCGTGATAGCCTTCGGACTCCGACCGAATTCCGAAATGATCAATAAGCTGACCGGGATAATACCGGAGACTTACGTCGTCGGCGACAGCGACAAGGTCGGCGACATAGGCACGGCCAACATGAGCGCCTTCAACGTCGCCGTGGAGATTTGAGGGACGTGCGTCTTCGATTCACGACAAAACCGGACGATCTTGCGGGGCGGAGATTGCCCGCCCCGCAAGATCGCCGAAACAAAACGAAGCCTCTATGGAATGGGGCCGGGTTCTATCCATCCCTTAAAGGTGACTTCGCCGTTCATCGCTTTTTGATACGAGCTAGGAACGGCCAAAACATGATGCTTGATCCCATAAGTCTCATCCCCGCCGTTTATGCCTTTTCCAAAAAGAGTCTCAACGACGCTCATTTTCTCCCATTGGGCCTTCACGACGTCCGGGTCGAGGCTGTCAGCAGCCTTGATGACGTTTACGAGCGCGTATAAGGAGCTGGGGCCGATAACCGGGTATATCTGTCTCCCTCCGGTCCTCTTCTTGTACAGCTCTTCATAGAGCGGCGGATTGCCCGGCGCGCCCGGCTCGTTGGCCACGGTTATGACGTTTGTGGCGCCCGCCTTCCCCGCGAGGGTAATGAGGTCCTTGGGTTCTATGATCGTGCAGGCGATCCATGGCTTCGTGTTGCCCAGCTCCCGCAATGCCTTCAAAGCATTGGCAAAGTGAGGGGGCGCCGTGGCCATGCTGAATATGGCGTCCGCGTCCTTTATTGCGTTCAGCTTTACCGCGATCGGGCTCATATCCTGCAGTTCGTTCGAATAGACGATGAAATCGCCGACCATCGTGTACCCGTTGCGGGGGAGCACCCTCTTCACGGCAGCCAGCAAAAACTGCGCCGAGCCGTCATCCGCCGTCATGATCGCCAGTTTCTTCACGTTGGGGAATTCCTTTTTCCCCGCGTTCAGCATAACCATGGCATTGTTAACGCTGCCGAGGCCGCCCAGGAACCCGTACGGACCCAATTCTCCGGGTTGAGCCGTGGACCACTCCACCGAATACACGACCTTGTTGGGGTTGAAGACCGAAGCAGCAGCCGGTGCAAACCAGCCGGCAGGTCCGGTCACGAACTTGACCTTTTTTTCGAAGACCAATTTTGTCGCAGCCGCTGTGGTCCCTTCCAGGGTGCTCTTGATGTCCTCGTCCACGATCTCGATGTCGTATCTCTGGCCTTTGATCGTGACGCCGCCCTTCGCATTGATCATGCCGGCCATGAGTTTCACATCCGATGAGTCAGGTCCGTCGAGGAATGAATAAAAGCCCGTCAATGCTTTAAGAGAACCTATCCTCAGTGTTTTCCCCGGGCCGGCTTTCGTCTGGGCCTGCCCCGTCCCGGCCGAACCCGCCGCAAATGCGAGAACCAGACCAATGCACAGCGCTATTGCTAACAGCCCTTTTCGTCCCATCTTATCCCCCTTTTGTTGTGCCGAAATTCCTTCTCGATCTGCTTCGAGCCTCTTGCCCGTAGTCGGCCGCTGTCGCCACACCTACGTTTCTTTGAAGAACCACCTCCTTTCGGCCGCCTACCTCCGCCCATGGAGCCTGTCGCCCATTGTCCCATATCTCATTGCTTGAAACCAGAAAGATCGGAATGCCGATGAATAAACAAATTAGGTACATCCTCGATTATTCAAAAACTCTCGTCCTCGCCCCCGAAGTCGCCTGCGCTCCTCCCACTGAATACTACCACTTCTATCATAGTTGGACAAAAGAAAAAACATAATCGTTGGCAACAAACAACAGCCAGATTTGACAAAGTCCAAGAACGCGCGTCGTGAAGGCTGGATGTCAACCCCGCTTGCAGCGGTCGGATGTTTCTCTGCTCTACAGCGTTAGTGGCCGTAAGACGAAAGAAAGTCATAATTTGATCCCTGAGAAGCAACTCCCAAGTATCGCCTCGGTCCTCAACTATCAATTGTATTTAATTGCATACAATGCTATACTCTTGCATGTATAAAAGAACCTCTCCTCAAGGAAAACTATTCGGCGTAGAAACCCAATTGACGTCCTCCTTGCGCAGCCGCCTCGAGTCCTCATGGGCTCATCTGTTCCGACTGGAAGTTCTTCCACTATTGCTGAAGAACGAAGACCAGTATGCGATGCTCTACGGGACAACGGGCCGCCCCAATTTCAGCGTCGCCCGTCTTTTGGGCCTGTGTCTCCTCCAGGAGTGGAACGACCTGAGCGACCAGGAAGCCCTCGACGCCTTCAGCTTCGACATCCGATGGCGGTATGCTTTGGACGTAAGCGAAGAAGAAGATTATCTGTCCCGTCGGTCTTTAGTCGAGTTCCGCAGACGATTGGCTTCTAAGGACCCCGAGATGAAGTTGATCCGCAACATCTTCGACAGCGTCAGGGATGCGGCAATAAAGAAGCTCGGCCTCTCTTCCGCCAACCAGCGGCTTGATTCCACTCATATCATCTCAAACATACGAATGCGCGGCAGACTGGCCCTGTTCTCAAATACCCTCGATTTCTTTCTCAAAAGCCTGAATGAGGAGCAGTTTTCACGGGTCCCCCAATCACTGCAGGACTGGCATACGGCAGAACCAGAAGGCTGGTTCGGACTCGGCCTGGCCGAGCAGAAGGTCAAAGCGCAGGAACTGGCGCACTGCGTTTATGATCTTATTGTCCTGTTCAAGAAAGACGAGGAGCTTACAGCGCTTGAGCCTTATCAACTGCTGAAGCGCCTTTTTTCCGAACAATGCGAGATCTCTTCAGACGAGCAGGTCCACGTCAAAAAGAAGAGCGAAGGGCCTACGCTCCAATCTCCCTACGACCCGGATGCCTCGTACGGACATAAAGGAGGCGGTTACAGCCTCCATATTTCCGAGACGTGCAACAACTCCAAGATGGAGATGATCACCGACTATGAAGTGCACGGCGCCGCTCGCTCCGACAAGGGCAAAGCCGTCTCCGTCGTTGAACGCTTAGAGGCAGCCGGGCGTAAGCCGGAAGTCCTCTTCGCCGACGGCGGCTATCCTTCCGGTCCTTCTGCGTTAAAGGTCATAGAGCAGGGCATAGAATTCATGGCGCCCGTCAACCGCGTCAGACTAGCCGACGACGTTGTGGGAAGAGACCTTTTTGCCTTCGACTCAAAAGGCTTTGCGACCAAATGTCCCATGGGCCATAAGCCCATAGCTCATCGCATCATGAGCGGCAACAACACGACTCGCCGTTCGCTCCATGCAGTCTTCGACGGAAAGACCTGCCGATCCTGCGCCATGCTCGACCGCTGTCCGGTACGGGCTCCGAACCACCGCGACAAGGGCTGCCAAGCCCGCGACACGGTCGGAAACTTTCGATTGGAGATCACGCCCGAGCTTCGCCTCAGAGACCGCATGTATTCGATCCAGCAGACGACTGAATGGAAGGACCGCTACAAAATCAGAGCAGGGATCGAAGCGACGAACTCCGAATTGAAGCGAGCCCATGGGATCGGGAAGCTTCGGGTGCGCCGATGGACAAAGGTCTGCTTTGCCGTCGCCTGCAAGCTGACGGCCTGCAACATCAAGAGGTGGGCCAGGGCCTATCGGGCCCTGAGAAGGCTGTTGCGGGACTTTATGTTGCCTATTTCCATCCGCTTGCGGCCGTTTGCTCCGCCAGAGGGTCCCTTTTTCGAAGGAATGACCTTTTGCGCCCGCTTGCAGCCTTGAAGGCTGAGATCGTTCAAAAAAGGCCGTTGCTTCTCAGGAATCATAATTTCATGCCCGTCCCTCTGTCCCTCCCTGGCGTCTGTTGTGGAATCTCACCGAATGTGCTGCTAAACTGGTCCACAGGCGCCCTTTCACGCGTTGTTCTGCCAATCGGCCGCTGCGACGTCCCTTTGGAAAGCGTGATATCGCTGACGGGGCGCGTGGAGCGGGTGTAAAAAAAGGAGGGAACATCGCATGGGAAGATTGGAAAACAAAATCGCACTTGTCACGGGCGGCAATTCCGGCATAGGAAAAGCAACGGCTGCGCTTTTCTGCAGGGAAGGCGCGAAGGTTGTCATTGCAGGCAGACGCGAGGCCGAAAACAAAGGAGTCGTCGCTGAAATTACTGCAATGGGCGGAGAAATCACGGCGGTCCGGGCCGACGTCTCGAAACAGGAAGACTGCAAAAGGGTGGTGGAAGAAACGATCAGAAAGTACGACAGAATTGATGTATTGGTCAATAGCGCCGGCATAGCGGACAGACATATGCCCATCAATCTCTGCACTGAGGACTGGTACGACCAGGTCGTCAGGATCGACCAGTATTCCGTTTATTATATGAGCAAGTATGCCTTGGAGCACATGGAAAAGAGGGGAGTGGGGTCAATCGTCAATGTGTCGTCCATCGGAGCGAAAGGCCTAGGCAGGCATCGCATACAGCGCCGCCAAGGCGGCCGTCAACGGCATGACCAAGAACATCGCGCTTCAGTATTCGCACACGGGAATCCGCTGCAACGCTATCGGACCGGGGCCGACGCCGACGCCGCTGAACGCTCCGGAGGCTTTCCAGTTCTTCAACAAGGAGTTTGCGGACGCGTGCGGCAGGCATATCGACTTGACCGTACCGGAATCACAGCCGGAGGACCAGGCCGAAGCAATCCTTTACTTCGCCAGCGACGTCTCCAAAGCCGTGACGGGCCAGATCATCTACGTGGATCACGGAACGACGATATACTAGCGGTCCGGGCGGGCGGAAGACCGGCCTGCCGAGGGAGACACACCGTGGCGCAAACGGTCAGAACGGTTAACCGGCGTCTCATTCTTCAGGGAGGCGGCCTCCAGTAATTGTTGCCGGATCGCGCGGCCAAGCGGCCTGGAGGAATCGTTTGGATGCCGCATGCCCGGCGTCAAAGATCGCGATTTCTTCAGGCCGCTTGGCCGCCCGCCTTTAGCCGCGCCTTAGCCGCCTCTCGCCGGGCGACTACTTGCGAAAATAATCGCCCACCTGATGCATGAACGCCTCGAGGCGTGTGCTCGTATTGCTCTCCCCCTGGCCGTCGTAGGCCACGTTCAGGATGGGTACGTTGTACTTGTTCTGTATCAGCGTCATGATCGCGCTCGATACCATTCCCGGCATGCAGGTAAAGGGCATGGCATTGATGATGCCCGAGGCGCCTTTGCCGATGAAATCGATGCTCTTGCCGACGGTCAATATGGCTTCGCCCTCGAAGCTCTCATCAAGGTACGGCATGGCCTGGTTGAGCACCCGTTTGACCTTCGGCTCCCTCCCCTGCCTCAGAAAATCCTCGAAAATCCTTTCCATCCGGTGCTCGTCCTTCACCTGGATGTACTGGGTGAGCATCATCTGGAAAAGGCCTCCCAGTCCGCCCTGCTCCACGATCTTCTTCTTACCCGTGTAGTTCACGTAGCTGATCCACTCGGTGATCGGCGCGAGCCATGCTTCTCCGCCGAGCTCCTCGACTTTTCGCACGAGGTCGTTATTGCCGAAACGGTTCGAGCGTATGTAGATCTCTCCGACGATCCCGACCACCGGCTTTTGCTCGTCCGTTTTTGGGATTGCCAGAAAGGCCTCGGCTGCCTCCGACAGAGCGGGAAAGATTTCGTCTCCTCCCTTTTCGATTGCCGCGGCAATGCGGGCGAGCTGCGCCTTGTATACCCGGTCCGTCTCGCCGGGGTCGAGTTCGTAGGGTCTCGTCTGGTGGAGCATCTTGATCAGCAAATCAGTCGCGACGATGGCCCTCCAGCCGAGCCTCATGAACCTGCCGCCCAGGATGTCGAGCTCCTGGTAGAGCCGGTCGTCCTGGTTCGGGGCGTAAATGGGGACATTGTCGAAACCGTGATCGCTCAGCACCATCCGATGGAAGCGGTGGTACTGGCCGAAACGGCAGGGCCCGCTCCCCGAAGGCATGAAGAAGGCGCTCTTTCCAGGGTCGAAGTCGGGCAATTTGCTGGTCCTGAGCATGTCGCCCGTCGTGAGGATGCAGGGATAGCATTCCTTTCCCAGCGTGTATTTTCTCCCTATTTGAATGGTCTCCTCATCCGATTCCTGCATCACCTCCGCGTCCACGCCGCAGGCCTTGAAGGCGCCGACAAAGGGGAAGCTGTGGTCTGACATGTAGGGTATGTAGATCTTCCGCGCGCGGCCGTCCGACAGAAAGGCAGGCGTAACGGGCTTTTCCGGCAGCGCCTCGGTCTTTGCGTTCTTGATGCTGTCGAGGAAAGCCTCCAGGCGGGTGATGATGCCTGCGTCGCCGCTGTGCTCGTCGATCTCCAGTTGGAGAAAGGGCTTGCCTTCCATGATCTTCTTGAAGAAGTGGGTGATGAACGAATCGGGGCCGCACCCAAAATTCGTGATATAGACGGCGTAGAGGTTGGGGTTGGACCTGATGAATTTCGCCGCCCTGAGGATCTTTTGCCCGTACCCCCAGTACATGTCCTTCAGGTCGTCGTCCTCGGGAATCGCGTCGAGGGGCAGCATGTCCAGCGGCACGGACTTGATGCCCAAATCGGAAAGCTTTTTGTGGACGTTCAGGTTCGCGCCGGGGTCCGTGCTGTTGTAAGGTCTTCCGACGAGCACCATCGCCTTCTCGCCGGGCTTGATGTCCGCGAGGAACGTTGACCCTTCATTGAGGCACGTCTTGTAAAAGCGGTCCTGGGCATCGTTGGCGGCGGCGAAGGCCTCCTCGACCGCTCTTCTCGATTTCCCGAGACTCTTGCCGAAAGCCGTCAAATTGGCCAGCGCTGTTTTGGGGCCCTTGCCGAAAAAGACCACCGGCGTCTCCACTTTGACCCCGAGCTCCTCGAAATCGATGGAAGCCCTCGAGGTATAGGGGAGCGATTGCGCATAGGGGCAGGCAAAACTGTTGAGGGCGGTATCCGATGCTTTCCGCATATTGATGACGCTGGGCATGAACACCCGGTTGATGCCCTTGTTCATGATGTTGACGATGTGGCCGTGGGCGAGCTTCACGGGAAAGCAGGACTCGACGATAATCGTCTCGACCCCGTCCTTGATGATCTTTTTGTTGGTGGGGTCGGAGAGGACGACGGAGAAGCCGAGCTCTTCCAGAAAGGCGCGCCAGAAGGGCAAAAGCTCGTGCATGTTGAGGATTTTCGGCAGACCGATCACCTCAGCGCTGCTTCCTTCGGGCTTGCCGTTGCTATGGACGTGGAGCAACTCTTCCCTCACCGCGAACAGGTCCTTCCCTTCGGCCGTTTTGGCGTGCCGGACTACATCGTATTTCTCGCACCTGCTCCCGTAGTAGAGCGGTTTCTCGCCCTCGCAGGTCACTCTCCTGATCTCGCAGAGGTTTTCACAGCCCTTACACTCGAAGGTGTCGATGGCGTAAGAGCGCTTCGACAGATCGAACCCCTTGAATCCGCTCTTCTCCCAGGTTTTCTCCTTCATGGCCAGTATCGCAGCGCCGATGGCGCCCGTCACGTCGTGGTGCGACGGCACGGTGATAGGCCTGCCGCACACTCTTTCAAAGGCGGCGACGACGCCTTTGTTGAAAGCGGTGCCGCCCTGGAAGAAGATCTTCTTCCCTACCCTCCGGTCGCCAACCACTTTGTTGAGGTAGTTCAACACGATCGAATAGCAGAGGCCGCCCACGATGTCGTCTGTCTTCGAACCGGCTTGCTGATGATGCATCACGTCCGACTCGATGAAGACGGTGCAGCGCTCGCCCATCCGCGTTGGGTTTTTCGCACCCAGGGCAAGCTCGGAGAACTCGTTCTTGATGGATATGCCCAGCCGTTCCGCCTGTTCCTCAAGGAAAGAGCCCGTGCCCGCGGCGCATGCCTTGTTCATCTCGAAATCGACGATCACCCCATTGTCGATGCTGATGTACTTCGAGTCTTGTCCGCCGATCTCGAAGATGGTATCCACCTCGGGGTCGATGGCGATGGCCGCTTCCGCCTGGGCGGTGATCTCGTTGCGAACGAGGTCGGCGCCGATAAAGTCGGCCGTCAGATACCGGCCCGATCCCGTCGTCGCCACGCCAAGGATCTCGACGTTGTCGCCCACCTCGCCGGTTATCTCGTCGAGGCCGCGCTTTACCGCTTCGAGGGGCCTTCCCTCGGTCATGAGGTATCGTTTGGCGAGCACGTTCTTCTCTTCGTCGATAAGGACGAGGTTGGTGCTGATGGAACCGACGTCCACGCCGAGATAGGCCCGCGTCTTTGTTTCCGGCCGCTTCACGGTGTAGACGATATGCCGGTTTCTCTCGGAGATGGCGAGCGGCTCGTGGGCCTCGACCGCTTCTTCCCTGGCCAGGTGCTCCTTTACCCGCTCCACTCCGACAAACTTTTCTTTCAGCTTCGGCTCGTCCAATACGGCGTAGACGGCGCCGATGGCGCCCATGGAGGCGTAGTGCTCCGGTATGATCATCTCGTCGCCCAGGGCGAAAACCTCTCGTATGGCCTTTTTCATGCCCGCATTCGCGGCTACCCCGCCGATGAAAGCCAAAGGTTTCCTGATCTCCTTGCCCTTGGCGATGTTGCTCTTGAAGTTCCTCGCAAGGGCAAAGCAAAGACCGGCAACCAGCTCGTAATCAGGTGTGGCGATCTGCTGCAGGTGGATCATATCCGACTTCGCGAAGACCGTGCAACGCCCGGCAATTCTCGGCGTGTTCTTTGCTTTGAGGGCTGCCTCGGCGAACTCCTCGATGGTAAACCCCAGCCGGGACGCCTGTTGATCGAGGAAAGCGCCCGTACCTGCCGCGCACAGGGTGTTCATCGAAAAATCCTTTATTCGCAACCGCTTGCGATCGCCGTCCATTTCGAAGATGATGAACTTGGAGTCTTCCCCGCCGATATCGACGACGCTGCCGACATGCGGCAGCAAATGGTGGAATCCTTTGGTGAGGGCGATGATTTCGTTCGTGAAAGAAGCCCCGACGAGCTGAGCAAAGGTCTTGCCGCCCGTGCCCGTCACGGCAACGAATTCCATCCCGTTGCCGTGCGTCGACTGAAGTTCCTCGAGGACGACGGCCGCCGCGCGCATCGGCTTGCCCTTGTGACGCACGTACCGGTCCTCGACGATTTCCCCTTTCTCATCAAGCACAACGACGTTCACGCTTACCGACCCGATGTCAACACCAACTCTGAACATCCACTTCCTCCAGACCAACTGAGTTGATTTTGAAAGTTTAACCGTGTTACCTATTATGCTTCTTATTATAGTATAAAATGGGACCCATTCAAGAAAAAATCACGACGGACGCGACATGAAAAGGGCAAGAATAGTAGTGACGGGCATCGTGCAGGGTGTTTACTACCGCTTGTATGCAAAGCGGAAAGCGGACGAATTGGGCCTTTCGGGTACCGTCCGGAACCGGCCGGACGGCTCGGTGGAGATCGTCGCCGAGGGCGATGAGAAGGTAATTTTGAAGCTCATCGAATGGTCCTGGCAGGGCCCTGCCGGCGCCTCGGTAGAGAACGTCGAAGCTCAGTGGCACGACGACCCTTTTAATTTCAAAGACTTCTCCATCATTCATTGACAAAGCGTCTGAAACATGGAGCGATAAGGCCGTTCAGAACAGGAATATCGGCGGAAGAGACCCTATATTGAATTGAAGGCGGCGCCGTGTAGCAGGGGAAGCCTCTCCTCCCCTTCGCCCCAACCCGTTTCCACTTGAGGCAAGGGAGACAACAGGCGAAATGACGCGGCATCGATTAGGAGAGCCGATGGACGATCAGGCGAACGGGGGCGAGTTGCGCGCCCTTTGGGAAAAGAGCCAGCGTTTTGAGGTTGGCGCCTTCGTCTTTCTTATTCTTCCCTCCCTATTGCTCTCTTATTTTGTCGGAAAACAGCTCGCGACGAGCTTCACCGTCACGGCGCTGGGGACAATCCTGCGCAATCTCGCATTCCTTTGCCTGATTGCTTTCTTTGCCTGGAAAAACGGCGAGCCCCGGGAGCGGTTCGGATGGACCTGGCATCATGCCGGCATGGAAGCGATGTTGGGCGTCTGGCTGTTCCTCCTCATGTCCCTTGCCTCTGTCCTGGTCCAGCAGGCCCTGTCCGCCGCAGGCGTTTCCCTGCCGGCGCACTCCCTGCCCTCTTCTCTTGTCGTCCGAACGCCTGCGGGCTACGTCCTTGCTTTCGCGCTCGTCGTGGTCGTTGCGATTTCCGAGGAGACTATTTTCCGGGGTTACCTATTGCTGCGGCTCACGGCGGTCTTTCGGAGCCGCCTCGCCGCCGTGCTCGTCTCGAGCCTCATCTTTTGCCTGGGCCACGGCTATGAAGGTATTTCGGGCGTAGTTGCCGTTTTTTTCATAGGACTTTACCTGTCCGTCGTCTACCTGTGGCGGAAGAGCCTCATCGCCCCTGTGGTCGTCCATTTTCTCCAGGATTTTATCGGTATTTTCGCGGCCGCTTTTGCCGGCCATATGCACGCCTGAAGCGAGTATACGTCGGGTTAGCCCTTCTTGCGGGCCATCGGCTCGGCGTCCACCTCGCCCTTAAAGGTCCGGCTAAGCTCGGCCTGGAGCTTCTCGAGGGCCTCCTGTTCCTCAACCTCCACGACAAGCTCCCGCTCGTCCAGCACCTTCAAACGTCCGTACTTCTTCACTACCTCGATCACTTCAACCGGATCGGTCGTCACCCAGCCCTTCATGCGGCGAAGCAGCTCCTCGCCATTGAACGGCCGCTCGATGGTAAGATCGACCCTTCTCCCTTTCGCCTCCCAACCGACGATCGCCGGCTGCACCAGGGTAGGCGTCACCGGATCATGCATCGCGGCGCACCGAAGCCATAACTTCGCCCGAACCATAGCTGCGCTCCTTCAGCAATTATTCTGAGAATAGCCGCAAACAGCAGTCATGTCAATACGCAACTGCCATGCGCTTTTCCTCCCCTCTTTCCCGGAACCGTCACTTGCCATACCCCCCTTCATGGGGTATAATTCGTAGGTATATTCCGTACGAAGCAGTGGAGGCGCATCATGAGCCAGAGATCGCGGAAAATGAACTTCCTCATCGAGAAAGATGTGGAGCAGGAAATGGAGCGCCTTGTGCCCGCAGGCAAAAGGAGCAAGGTAGTGAACGACGCTTTGCGAAGGCAATTGGAGCTGATACGGAGAAAGTCGGTGGTGGGCGATCTGCTTTCGGAGTCGGCTCATGGCCGCAGGCTGAGTACCGCGGCAATCATAGCCGGGCTTTCTCGCGACAGAGAGGTTCACTGATGGCAGAATATGTGGTGGATGCGTCGGTAATCCTGAAATGGGTCCTTGGCGACAGCGAGGCGCCGGAGGAGTCAAAAGCCGCTGAATTGCTTGTGGGGTGGGCCGAAGGAAGAGACGGTCTGTGCGCGCCTCCCCTTTGGGAGTATGAGGCGGCCAACTTTCTCGGCCGCGAGCTTCCCGATGAAGCAGAGAGAAAGATGGATATGCTCCGTCGCCTCAAGATAAAGAGCGTTGCCTTGACCGGCCCCATGATCGAACGGTGTTTCAAGTGGATGAAAACAAGAAAGATAACTTTCTATGACGCCTGCTACCTTGCCGTGGCCGTCGAGACCGGCGCCCTCCTGGTCACGGCCGATGAAAAATTCGTGAAGAAGATGGGCAAGGGAGAACCTATAGCGGCGTTGAAAGATCTGGCGTGAGGGTTTGCGGCGGATACAATGCAACAAGAGGGATATTCCCCGTGGATGAAGCGGTGAGGAACATACGATGATTGGTCAGGAAAGAATGCGGACCCGGCATGCGGATGACGCTATCCGGCAACGTCGCATTGACGGCCTTTGTATTCCACGCTGCCTTGTCCAATCACGGCCGTAATCCGCGGATTCTCTCCACATAGAGGACAATCGATCCTTCGTCCGATCGGGACGACCCGGCTGTTGCCGGGATTGAGCGCGTTATAGATGTAGAAGCTTCCGATCAGCGGCGTTCCTATTCCGAGAATCACCTTCACCACCTCAGTGGCTTGAACAAGGCCTATCAACCCCGGAACCATGCCCAGGACCCCCGCTTCGCTGCAGCTCGGCGACATGCGGTCCCCAGGTTGTTCCGGCATGAGACAGCGCAGGCACGGACCGCCGTTCTTCGGCCAGAACACGCCCGCCTGGCCGTCGAATCCCACCGCCCCGCCGAATACGTAGGGCTTGCCGGAAAGATAGCACGCATCGTTCAGAAGGTACTTCGTGCCGAAGTTGTCCGAGGCATCCATAACGACATCGAAGCCGGCCATGATAGGCAGTACGTTCTCCGGGGATAACCGCTCTGCAAAAGAAATGACGTTGACGTCCGGGTTGATGCGCCTTATCGCCGATTTCGCGGAGTCGACCTTCGGCTTGCCGATGTCTTCGACGCCATGCAGTATTTGCCTGTTCAGGTTCGATGCGTCGACGCTGTCGAAATCGACGATGCCGATGGCGCCCACCCCGCACGCCGCGAGATAGAGCGCCGCCGAAGAGGCAAGTCCGCCGGCGCCCACCAGAAGCACCCTCGCGTTCATGAGCTTGATCTGCCCTGCTTCGCCTATTTCCTTCAGGTACATGTTCCTGCTGTATCGTTCGAGCTGCCCCACGGAAAAGGAGCTGTCGCTTGTCACCGGGCAGCCCGCTGCACGCCATACGGTAAAGCCTCCCGCTATCGAACAGGCCCGGTGAAAGCCACGCTCCCGCAAACGTTCGGCGAGGTCGAGCGAACGGATGCCGACGGCGCAGTACAGCACGATAGTATCGCTCTCGCTTACGGCTCGACCGGCAAGATAGGCCGTGACCCCATCCTCGGCAACGTGACGGGCGCCGCTGATTCTGCTCAGGTGAAATGCCGTTTCGCTACGGATATCGAGAACTACGGCGCCCTGTTCGGCGTCGAGAAGTCTCCTGGCGTCTTCGACCGATAGCTCTGCGCCGCACAGGCTTTCCTGCGCGCCGCTCCGGTCTTTGATGTTGTCTCCTGCCGGCGTGTTCATATTCGATCCATCCCTGTTCTCTATTCTGCACGTTTTCCTATCCGCCGGCCAAGATCATGCAGCGGGGTGATTGAAGTATCCGTATTTCCTCGACGCCCTTTTCGGCCTTCATTGAAAGAAGGTTGAGGAAGCCGTCAAAACTCGTGATCTGCCAGCCGTTGACGATCCTCCAGAGCTCAGGGTTGGCCCAGTCCCAGGTTTCTGCCTCATCCAGCGTGCAGGCCGTTTCTTCTCCCGTCTCTCTATCAAGAACAAACAGCCGTATTCTCCGCACCCTTTCGTCGATTTCGTCGTGGTTAAAACCTATTGCGTTCTCAAATTCTGACATTCACCATTCTCCTTCTCTTGCTGGCGCGAAGCTGTTCGCCTGGCGCTTCATCCTTCGGCGGAATGACTCACGGTCACGGTCTTTTGGATGCCCCGGCTTCCCGGCCGGCAATCCCCCCCCGTTAGGGGTCAGCGGCCGCAAAACGGCAGCGGCATTGACGTGCGGAGGATACTATAGCGCTACTTTAGTAAATTAATCAACAATCTCCTGTTTGCTCGGCGAAGGCATCCGTGGGACCGGGGGCTGTCGCCAGGCAACAGGTGGAGCGACAATACAGTTGTTTAGAGGCCAACGCCAAGGTGCTTGCCACCCTCGCCGGCGCGATGGCATTCCTGAAGAAGCTGCGTGGGATTCCGGGCGATTGACGGCGGGTCTTCCGCAGAGGCGGCAATCGCCCGGCGCTTGACAGGAAATCAACTGTTCCTTACACTTCTCGAAAGAGCACTGTCGGCGTTGCCGAAACGGAAGGACCGGGGCTAGACAAAAACCCGTCCTTCGAGGACAAAGGAGGGCGGCTGTGGAGAAGGAACCGGAAGAGAACTCCGTCGACCTCTACGATAAGTATTGTCGTGGGTTGCTGGACCGCCGCGGATTTCTCAAAAGTCTGTCAGTCATAGCGGGAGGGACCGCCGCGGCGAGCGCCCTTCTCTTCTCGCTGGAAAGGAGGCATGCAATGGCCGACATCGTTCCGAAGGACGATCCCCGCATTTCTACGGAAGACGTCAAATTTCAAGGCGCCACGGGAAAGATCAGCGCAAAGCTGGCAAGGCCGAAAGGAGATGCGAAACTGCCGGGAGTCCTGGTTATCAGCGAAAACAGGGGCCTCAACGCCCATATAGCGGACGTGGCGAGGCGTATAGCCCTGGAAGGCTTTCTTGCCCTCGCCCCCGATGCCCTCTCGCCTTTCGGGGGGACCCCGGCGGACGAGAACAAGGCGATAGCCCTCATCGGCCAGTTAGATCAGCAGTCGACGATAAAGAACTTCATCGCCGCCGTTCAGTATCTGAAAACCAATCCTGCATCCACCGGCAAGGTCGGCGTCGTCGGATTCTGCTGGGGCGGAGGCATGGCCAACCAACTGGCCGTCAATTCGCCTGACGTGACGGCGGCGGTCGCCTACTACGGAAGGCAGCCGGCGCCCGAAGATGTTCCCAAAATAAAGGCGTCTTTGCTCCTTCATTACGCGGGCGAAGATGAAATGATCGGCAAGGGCATCCCGGAATACGTGGAGGCGCTCAAGAAAGCTCACGTGGACTATCGGCTCTACCTGTACGAAGGGGCCCAGCACGCTTTCAACAACGATACGAACCCTGCCCGGTACAACAAGGCGGCCGCCGACCTTGCGTGGAAGCGCACGATGGCGTTTTTGAAGGAGAAGCTCAAGGGCTAGGTTGGGGCTCAGCGCTTCGCAGGGGCTCGCTTTAGAAATGCCGGGGCTCAGCGCTTCGCTTTCTCCCAGAACGGGCCGTTATTTGCCCATGCAGCATTTCTTGTATTTCCGGCCGCTGCCGCAGGGGCACGGGTCGTTCCGGCCCGTCTTCGCGACGCGTCGCGCCGCCGTTTCGGCTTCACTCCGTTGCATCCGCGACAGGGCCGCGACCTGGGCGACAAAGGGGCCGCAGTGCGTGAAGAAGCGCTTGTATCCCGCACACAAGTAGTTCTGCTCCTCGCCGTCCGAAGTCCCCGGGATGCGATCCTTGGGACACCCGCCGTTGCACATCGCCACTACCTCGCAGCTTTTGCAAGAGCGGGGCAGTCCATTCAGCTTGGCTTGTCCGAACTCCCTCTGCCGCGCGCTTTGCAGCAGCTCGGAAAGCGGCGTCTCCATGATGTTCCCGATGCGATGGTCGGCATCAACGAAATGATCGCAGGAAAAGAAGTCGCCGTTGCGCTCGACGACGGGGATCTCGCCGCAGGTTTTCCGGAAGACGCAGAGGGAGTGTTCCCGGCCGAAAGCCGTCGCGGCCGCTTCCTCGAAGATCTGCACCTTGACGCGCCCTATGTCCTCGCTCAGCCACTCGTCGAAAATGGCGCAGAGAAAATCGCCGAATGCCTCCGCAGCCGGCGTCAGGTCGCTCACGCCGCGCCCGCCGCAAACGGGCTCGACCACAGGCAGAAACCCGATGTGCCGGACGCCGATCTCCTTGAAAAACCGGTAGACCTCCAAAGGGCGCCTGGCATTTCCCGCGTGGACCACACAAAGTATGTCGCAGGGAACTCCGTGCCGCTGCAAGAGCCGGTACCCGCGCAGCGCCCGCTCATGCGTCGGCATTCCCCCTTGAGTCACCCGATATTGGTCGTGCAACTCCGCCGGACCGTCCAGGCTGACCCCGACGGAAAAACGTTCCGCGGCAAAAAAGCGAGCCCATTCCTCGTCGAGAAGCGTGGCGTTCGTTTGAATGCCGTTGGCGATGTTCTTATCAGGACGTCGATATTTGCCTTGAAGGGCTGCGATCTTCCGAAAGTATTCCAGTCCCGGAACGGTCGGCTCTCCCCCGTGCCAGGAAAAGCGGACTTCCGGACCGCCGGAAGCCTCGATGTGCTGCGCAATGTACTCCTCCAGAACGTCGTCCGGCATGGCGAACGGCTCATTCTCGCCATGGAGGTCCTTGCCCGAGTAGTAGCAGTAGCGACACGCCAGGTTGCAGACTGCGCCGGCCGGCTTGGCGAAAACCTGAAAGTCCTTAAGTGCTTCAGCCATGCAATCCCTTCGCAGCAACGGAACTGAGTCCGCTACTCAAGGCCTCAATGAACCATGCCTCCACGAGTAGCCTTTATGAACATTTAGCACAACCTCCATTATCCTGCAACCGCCTGACGTAAGAATAAGCGATTTTTACGAAGCGATAAGTTTGAAAATGCTGTATAGTCTTACCGATAGGGCGTCGGGTGGGCTGTGCTATGAAAAGGGTGTGCGGCATGGCAGGCAAAGCCGGAGAAAAAGCTGCAATTTATCCGCGGTTCGAGACAAGGCACGCAAATCAAGAAGTGAGAAAAAAAGAAGATCGACGACCAATCCTGAAGGAATAGGGGGGGTTTCCGTGATGTCCATGGACTATCTTCAAGCGATCATCGACTGCGCGGGAGATCCCGTTTTCGTCAAGGACGGCGAACACAAGTTCGTGTTTGTGAACAATGCGGCGTGCGAAATGTTCGGCATCCCTCGCGAGCAGTGGCTTGGTAAGACGGACCACCAACTTTTCCCGAAGGAGCAAGCTGACGTTTTCAGGATGCGCGACGGGCGCGTCCTTGAAACCGGGGAAAAAGCCGTCAACGAGGAGCAAATTTCCGACTCCCGGGGCAATGGACGCACAATCGTCGCGACAAGGGCGCTGTATGCCGACAAGGCGGGCGAAAAGTACATCATCGGCGCCATACGGGACATCACCGAACAGAAGAAGGCTGAAGAAGCCCTTCTTGAATCGGAGTTGAAATACC
The DNA here is from genome assembly GCA_963816715.1 of uncultured delta proteobacterium. Classification (GTDB taxonomy): domain Bacteria; phylum Desulfobacterota; class Syntrophorhabdia; order Syntrophorhabdales; family WCHB1-27; genus BOG-1155. Next base: position 786,439 of record CAWFMJ010000023.1, on the reverse strand, counting down.
GCACCCTGATAGAGGCCTCTCTCGCCGGCGTCTACATCGTCCAGGACGGCCTGTTTCGTTTCGTCAATAAACAGTGGTGCGAGATATACGGGTACGCCTATGAGGAAGTAGTCGACAAACTGTGCCCGATGGATTTGGCCCATCCCGACGATAGACACATCATCCGGAAGGATGAGACACGCTTGGGCGTCGGATCGGACTACGCGGCGTCCACTCACCGATGTATCAGAAAAGACGGCGACGTCATCATTGTACACGTTCTCGGGAGTCCCATGATCCACAGGGGCAGAGCGGCCTCTTCGGGGACCGTCTACGATGTAACCGAACAAAAAAAGGCGGAAGAGGAGTTGCGACAGAAGACCGCGCTTCTTGAGGCCCAGGTAAACGCATCCCCTGACGGGATCATCGTCGTGGATGCGGGCAGGAAGGTCCTCCAAAACCGCCGGGTCAACGACCTGCTGAAGATCCCGAGCCATATCGCCGAGAGCGATGACGATGAGGCCCAGGTCGAGTGGGTTAAAAGCCAGGTCAAGAACCCCGAACAGTTTCGTGACCGGATCGCCTATCTGGTAGCCCATCCCTACGAAAACCTGCGTGATGAACTTGAGCTCGAAGACGGAACGGTCCTGGAAAGATATTGCGGCCCCGTGATTGGCAAGGATGGAAAACGCTACGGCGGAATCGTGATATTGCGGGACATCACCCAACGCAGGAGGGCGGAAGAAGCCCTGCGCGCCAGCCGGCTTCAATTGTCCGAAGCCATGAACCTTGCCAAGATTGTCTACTGGGAGGCTGATCTCGTTACGAAAGAATTCATTTTCAACGATCCCTTCTATGCTTTGTACGGCGCCTCTGCCGAGCAGGAAGGAGGATACCGGATGCCGGTCCAGGAGTATGCGACGCGATTCGTACATCCTGACGATCTGCCGCTCTTCCATCAAGCCCTGGAGCGAAGCGCCGCGACGCCGGGCCCCGCCTTCGTTATCGATACCGAACACCGCATTATTCGCCGAGATGGGGAAGTGCGCCATATTCTGGCTCGGTCAAGGATCGTGAAAGACGATTCAGGCCGCACCGTTGAAATACATGGCACGAACCAGGACATTACCGAACGTAAAAAGATGCAAGAAGCAGTTCTGGAGAGCGAAGAGAAATTCAGGCTCCTTTTCGAAAGGTCGGCTGATCCCACTTTGTTCCTCTATGAAGGCAAATTTATCGACTGGAATGAAGCCGCCGCGAGGGATTTGGGATGCCTGAGCGGGGACGACATCATCGGAATTGGTCCTGTCGATATCTCTCCGGAGCGACAGCCCGACGGCCGCTTATCCTCTGAGAAGGTTCGCGAGTTAATAGACGAAACCCTAAGGAACGGGGTAAACCGCTTCGAATGGGTACACCGCAATTCTTCCGGGGAAGATCGGTGGATTGACGTCTCCCTCACCGTTATTCCGATTCACGGAAGAAAGATCATCTACACGGTATGGAGAGATATCAGTGAACGCAAGCGCGCCGAAGACGGCCTCAAACAAGCCGAGGCAAAATACCGCGCCATTTTCGAGAACGCGACTATGGGCATCTTTCAAACGACGCTCGAGGGGCGCGCGGTAAACGCAAATCCGGCCCATGCCCGCATATTAGGATTTGACTCTCCACAGGAGTTGATGGACTTCGCCACCCAACGATCCGTAGAACGATACGTCAATCCGCAGGACAGAGCGAGGATGACAGAGCTCTGCCTCAAGCACGGCTTTGTGGAAGGCTTCGAGGCCGAGCTGTACAGAAGGGACGGGAGCGAAATTTGGGTTTCCATGAATGTCCGTGCCGTCAAGGACGCGGAAGGCAACGTCGTCTGCTTTGAGGGCGCCATGGAAGACATCACGGCGCGCAGGCAGGCGGAAAACGCCCTGCGCAAGAGCGAACAACGGTTCCGTTCGCTCGTGGAGACCACGAGCGACTGGGTGTGGGAAGTCGACCCGGACGGCGTCTTTACCTACGCCAGCCCCAAAGTGCGGGATATTCTCGGTTATGGACCCGAAGAGGTGATCGGAAAGAGACCTTTTGACTTCACGGACCAGTATGAAGCAGAGCGAGTTGCCGCTCTTTTCAACAACATCGTCCAGCTCCGCAAACCATTTTCCGGACTGGAAAACGCCAGCATCCGCAAGGACGGGCGAAAGGCGGTCCTCGAGACGAGCGGCGTGCCGGTCTTCGACAACGACGGCGCGTTCCTGGGCTTCCGGGGCATCAATCGCGACGTGACCGAACGGAAGCATCTGGAATCGCAACTCCAGCAATCCCAGAAAATGGAAGCCATAGGCACGTTGGCAGGAGGCATCGCCCATGACTTCAACAACATCCTCATGGCCCTCGTCGGCTACGCCGCCCTTCTGAGAATGAAGATCGGCGACACGACCTTGTACTCCTATGTGGATGAGATCCTCGCCGCTTCGCAGAAAGCGACGGACCTCGTCCAAAGCCTTTTGGCGTTCAGCAAACAGCAAGCCATCAGGCTTGAGTCGGTCAGTTTGCAGGGCATCATCGAAGGAACGGAAAAGCTCCTCAAGCGCCTCGTCACCGAGGACATTGCCATCAAGACGTTCCTGGCGCCCGAAAACATCACGATCATGGCCGACAAAACCCAGATCGACCAAATACTCTTTAATCTTGCCACCAATGCGAGGGACGCCATGCCCCAGGGCGGCACGTTCACCATAGAGACAAGCGTGGTGGAACTGGACGACGAATTCCGCCGTTTTCACGGCTACGGCAAACCCGGCCGTTACGCCCTTCTCTCCGTATCGGATACGGGCACGGGCATGGATCGCGCAACGCAACGAAGGATCTTCGATCCTTTCTTCACTACCAAGGAAGTGGGGAAAGGAACGGGCCTGGGGCTTTCGACGGTTTACGGGATCGTGAAGCAGCATAACGGCTATATTGCCGTATACAGCGAACCGGGCAGCGGGACGACCTTCCATATCTACCTTCCCACCGTCGACGAAATCGGCAGAGAAGAAGAACCCGCGCGACTCGCTGTCAAGAGAGGCTGCGAAACCATCCTGGTTGCTGAAGACAGCGAAGAACTGCGAGGCCTCATCAGCAGGATCCTCACCGAATACGGGTATACCACCGTTGAAGCGGTTGACGGAACAGACGCGGTAGAACAGTTTGAGAAAGCCGACAAAATCGACCTTCTCATCTTCGACTCCGTCATGCCGAAAAAGAACGGGCGGGAAGCCTATAATGAGATATGCAGAATCAAGCCGGGCGTCAAAGTGATCTTTACCAGCGGCTATACGAGGGACGTCTTTCTGGACAAAGGCGTCGAGGACGGCAAGTTCAACTTCCTCCAAAAACCTATCTCCCCCGATGCGCTCCTGCAAAAGGTGAGGCAAACGCTGGACGACGGGCAGGCCTCTTAAGCAAGCAAAGGGCTCACCCGTTACAAGGCAACCACTATCCTCACGATAAGAAGGCCCGTTCCCGCAATCGGAGAGTCCTCAGCTACCTGACGCCGGGGTCTGCCTTATACTATATACCTAGCCATCATGCATCTCGGGGAGAGATGAGCTATGGGCCGCCAAAAAATCAGACAATTGACGTTGACCGCCTGGTCCGTCGCGCTCATTGCGATACTGCTGGTCCTCGCCTTTCTGTCCTGGTGGAGCTATCGTTTTCTCCAGCCCTTTCCACCAAAAACGTTGGTGATGGCCACCGGTATGGAAGGCGGATCGTACAGGGCCTTCGGCGAGCTTTATCGACGCGTGCTGGCCCGTGACGGCATCCGTGTCGTGTTGCGGCCGACGTCAGGGGCGATCGAGAACCTGCGACTTTTGGAGGATAAGAGCCAAGGGGTGGAAGCGGGGTTCGTCCAGGGCGCCATGGGCGCTATCGAAGAACGATCGAATCTTGTGTCTCTCGGCGCTCTGGCTTACACGCCGCTCTGGATCTTTTACCGGGAAAAGCATACCTACGACGATCCCATGCAGTTGAAGGGCAAGCGGATCGCGATTGGGCCGGAAGGGAGCGGGGTGAGGAAATATGCCGTCGCGTTGCTGGAGGCCGCCGGCGTGACCGGTCCGGCCGACGAGTTCCGCGACCTCCCCATTGCCGGGGCGTATCAGGCCCTCCTTAACGGCACGGTGGATGCGATCATGAACTTTGCCGCCATTGACAACCAGTTCGTCTGGAAATTGCTCAACATGAAGGGCATCAAGCTCATGAGCGTGGGCCAGGCGGAAGCCTATAGCCGTCGCTTCCCCGACCTTTTGCACGTTGTGCTGCCGAGGGGCGTCATCAATCCGGCAAGGCGGCAGCCCCCCTCTAACGTTCACCTTTTGTCTCCGACAACAAATCTCATCGTCCGCAAAAACCTCCATCCGGCCCTGATTCATCTGCTGCTGAAGGCCTCCGTCGAGATCCACGGCGGCGCCACCTTGCTCAACAAAGCCGGGGAATTCCCCACTCTCGCCAAACAGGACGATCCGATCAGCGAACAGGCCCAGCGGTTCTACAAATCGGGAGGATCCTGGCTCTATGCCTATCTGCCGTTTTGGGCGGCGACATTTGTGGAGCGCCTGACGCTGATCCTTATCCCTCTGGGGATGATCATCGTGCCGTTGATCGGGATTGCCCCGTGGGTCTACACCTGGCGAAACCGATCAAAGTATTATCCCTGTTACCGCGAGCTAATGAAACTGGAGAGGGAGATCCTGGAGGGCCGGCCGATCGGCGCTGTCCAAGCATATGCGGCCCGGCTCGATCGCGTCGAAGCCGCCGTCGGCCGTATTCGCACATCCGTTGCCTTCTACGACGAGCTGTTCATATTGAAAGAGCACATCCAGATTGTCCGCCGGAGGCTCGACTCCTTGTCCGGACCGCCGGTACAGAAAGCCGGTAATTGAAGCCCTGGCATAGCCTGTCTGTCCGGAGCAGCGAACATCAGACCCTGCCATAGAATCACGGCCAGAGGAAGATGAAAGCCCGTTTAGCCGGCAACTGCTTCGCCTGCGCCGACGGCTCCAAGTCCCACTTTTCCATGGCTGTGCAAGATGTGACGAGTGACGAATTCGTGAATCGGTAGCATATTAGACTAGAGAGTAAGCTTCTCTGTCTTTTCTCTCTCAAACAGGCGGCCCTGGAAGCATCGGCCTCGAGGGCAAAAGGCGCGTCCGCGCGGCCTTCATCCATAAAAGAAGGACAGGACTTGAAAACGGCAGCCGCCGCGACTCTCGGGATATTCCTGGCCGTCTTCCTCATCCTCTGTGGAGACGCCTTTTGCGCCGCCGATCCGGTTGACCCGACCGGCCAAACAATCTCCTTCCTCGCGCCCGCTGCGCCGTCGACGGCCATCCCCTCCTCCGCCGGCAAATACACGCTTTTAGTCCCGGTCCCGGACCTTTCGGCCTGCATCGGACCTACCCCCGTCATGGACCAGGCGCCGGACAGGCAAAGCTTCGACAGGCCGGTCCTCTCGTGGGAAACCGGAGCAGGCAAGAGCTACCTCATCCCGGCCATCGAGATTCCGGCATTTGTCCTCGCCTTGAACGGCGCCGCGAGGCTCATCCTGCCAAACGACAGGGATAACGGCAAGCTGGAGTACGAAACGAACCCTTCTGTTTTCTTCGACAACGTCGTCCATGAGAATTGGCAGTTCGACCGCGACAACTTCCAAACGAACCAGATACAGCATCCCTACCTGGGGTCTGTTTACTACGGGTTCGCGCGATCGGCCGGCCTCGGCTTCTGGCCCTCCTGGGGCTACACCTTAATGGGCAGCTATCTCTGGGAAACGGGAGGCGAGACCACGGAGCCCTCGATCAACGACCAAATAATGAGCGGCATCGCCGGCGTCTTTCTCGGGGAGCCCCTCTTCAGGATAGCGAGCCTCATGCTGGAAGACGGCGGCGAGAGGCCCGGCTTCTGGAACGAGTTGGGCGCGGCCGTAGTCTCGCCGCCTACCGGCTTCAACCGGCTCGTCTTCGGCGAGCGGTTCTCCCCTATCTTCCCAAGCAACAACCCTGCCAGGTTCTGGCGCGTGGACCTCGGGGGCTCGGCGGTCGTGAATTCGACGGGCCACGTAACGGGAGTCCCCCAAGAGGCGGCGGTGGCGAGCTTCTCCATGCTCTACGGGCTTCCCGGAAAGCCGGGCTACACCTACGACAGACCCTTCGACTATTTCGAGATCGAGCTGGCGGCCGATAGCGGACCGACCGACGTGCCCGAGGCCATCACCAGCAGGGGCCTGATATTCGGAAGCGAGTACGAGGCGGGAGACAGATACCGAGGGATATGGGGTCTCTACGGCGGCTACGACTATATATCGCCCCATTCCTTCCGCGTCTCGACTGCCGCACTCTCCATCGGCACGACCGCCCAGCTTTGGCTTTCGCCCCTCACGGCCCTGCAATTCTCGGCGCTTGCGGGCGGGGGCTACGGCGCGGCCGGGACGGTCCCGGGAGCCACGCCGGACTACCACCATGGCGGGGATGCCCAGGGCCTCCTCGGCCTCCGCCTCATCTTCGGCGACATGGCCATGCTGGAGGTCGCCCAACGACAATACTATATCTGTCAGTTCGGGTCGGGAACGCCGCCGGGCAACGAGCTTTTGGGACGCACGGAAGCGGGGCTGACGATACGCCTCTCAGGACGTCATGCAGTTTCCCTGAAGTATCTCAACGCGACGCGCGACGAGTACATCCCCCACTCCCACAACCGTCAGGCGATGGAAACGATAACCCTGAGCTACACGATCCTGTCCGACAAGAACTTCGGCGCAGTGGAATGGCGCTCCGGCGAAGAACGATGACGAGAGCATTCGACTCATGATTGAAAAGGCAGCGTCCCAATTCTACGAGCTGCGACTTTCCGAGGCCGTAAGGCTGTACGACCGGTTCACCAGGTATGGCGGGCGGTATGGCATTCAGCATGGTCTGGGGCGTGCTCTCCTTGTCTAGACTTCTTCCGAACCTTGGCGCCCCGCCCTATCGGTCCCTGACTCCCATCGCCCCCGCTTGCGGGCACACGTATTTAGCCATGCAGTGAAGGCACGCGATTTTGGGAAAGATGACGAAAAACCGGAAAACAAGGAGCCCGATGACAACGAGAAAAACCAGGAGAAGCGCAGCAGAGAAGTTGACGATCATGCCGGGAATCATCGCGGCGATCGGAACGATCAAAGATGCCATATACAGGTTGTTGGCACAGAAGAGTCCTTCGGCGCGGCCGGGAAAATCATTCTTGGCGCCTTCTTTGGCGATCTTTCCGGAGAGAATGTTCAGACCCGTAATGCACAGCCCACCCTTCATCCGGCAGTAGGTGCAGCTTGGACACACCGTGAGCGGCATTATCAGGTACATGTCCGTGAAAGCGAGGACAAAATAGAGAATGCCGAAGGTATAGCCCGCCCAGGATGAATAATCATAGCTGAGACCAATGCCGATGCCGCCCAAGAGAAAATGGAGGACCGTCGAGCCGTTATAGACGACCAGACTGGACAATGGGTATCTCGCGTAAGTTTGCGCCTTTCCGCTTTTTCCTGAAGACATTTTCTCCCCCCTGAGATACGAGCAGGACGTAATCCTCGGTCCCTCCCGATAGCTCGGCGCACTACTTTCGGCCGAATCTGATCTTCAACTTTTCCATCCGGTGTCTGAGCGTGTTTGGATTAATGCCGAGCAACTCGGCGGCGCCTCCCTTTCCGCTCACCTTTCCCCCTGCTTTCCTGAGAACGGTTTCGATGTGCCGGGCTTCCAGTTCATCCAGCCGTTCAGTCCCTTCCTCGCCCACGGACCAGCTTTTGGTCAAGTGCGCCTCGTGCCGGCCCATGAGATCGCCAAATGTTACCTGTTGAGGGTCGGAGAGAATGATCGCTCTTTCCACCGCATTCTCCAGCTCTCGCACGTTGCCCGGCCAATCGTACGCCATGAGCCGGTCGATCTCCCCGGGGGCGAGCGCGGGAATGACGGGCAGGACCATCTCTCGGGCTTTTTTCAGGATAAAGTGATGAACAAGGGCGGGTATGTCGTTCTTTCTCTCCCGCAGAGGCGGCACCGAAATAGGAAAAACGCTCAAACGGAAATAGAGGTCTTCCCGAAACCGTCCTTTCTCGACCAGACTCTCTAAATCCCTGTTGCTGGCCGATACGATCCGGGCATCAACCCTTATCGGTTTTGTGCCCCCGACCCGCTCGATCTCTTTTTCCTGCAGCACGCGCAGGAGCCGGACCTGTACCTGCGGCGGCAGCTCGGAGACCTCGTCAAGAAAGATTGTGCCCCCCTGGGCACGCTCGAAGCGCCCCCGCTTCTGCGCGACCGCCCCGGTAAACGCTCCTTTTTCGTGGCCGAAGAGTTCGCTGTCGACGAGAGTCTCCGGGATGGCCCCGCAGTTCACCTTGATCAGCGGCCCGTCGCTTTTCTGTGAAAGGTCGTGGATCGCGTTCGCGATAACTTCTTTCCCGGTCCCTGTCTCCCCAATCAAAAGAACGGGGCTTAAACGAGGAGCAACGCGACGGACCTTATCCATTACCTCCTTCAAACCGAAATCAGAGCCGACCAGTGTTTCGCCAAAACCCTTCCTCAGCTCATTCTGAAGGTACTGTTTGTCGTCCGCCAAGAGGTCCTTCAGCCTGGTTACTTCCTCGTACTCCTGATGATTGGCGAGGGCAATCGCGGCAGGCTCATTTACGAGGGCCCACACCCGCACATGCTCGTCCGTGTATTTTTCTTCTCCCCTCACGCTGGCAATAAAGGCCCCCACATACTTCCCCTCTATCATTAGGCGGTTGACGAGCACCGAAGAAAGCGGCCATCCCAGGCGGTCGGCCAGCCCGTTGACGATTGCGTCGTCCCCGCGGCTCATTGCTTTTCGCGTCCGCGGGATTTGTTCCGCCTGCTCAATCTCAAGCCGCGAAGCGGGCGCCAAAGGTATCTCTTCGGAAACCAGGCGGGCGCCGAGAGAATCGGCGGCAGCAACAATCCGCATGCACCCTACCTGGTGGTCGTAGGAAGAGACAACAAGCTGGTCCGCCGGCATTGCCCGGCTGACGTATTGGAAGCACCGCAGCAATGCTTTGTGGATCTCAAGGCTCCCGCATATGCGGACCGATACCTCCCGAAAAAACTCATTGTCGTCAATCACGGCTGCCCCCTGTTCTGCATAGATGCCATTGTACCAGACTCTCACCATATGCGGCAACAGATTTACCACATTTGGGATTTCTTTCCGGAGACGGCCGGAAATCTCCGGCATTGCTCGTTCGACGCTACGGCATAGTTGATGCAATTTGGAGAGATATGAAATGGCTGGAGGAAATAAGGGTGAGGACGCAGCCGCGAAGAGAGAAAGAGGTACTGGGACTCCTTCTGGAGACGGCCGCGTCAGTGGTTCGCAAGGGACACCCGAAGTCGGCGCGGGTTTATTCCCACCAATCGGCGCCGGTAGGCTTCAGTCTGATCCTTTTCTGGGATACGCCATCTGTTCCAAGCCAGGGAAGCGAAACAGCCATGCTCATCCTCGAGGGGCTCAAGGCGCTCGGACTTCTCGATCACACGGTGCTGATCGAGAAAGGAAGGAGCGAAGAATGAGACCGTTCGGCTGAACAATCCACTGCACTCCAGCTAAAAAAGAAGGAAAAAGGCGATGTCCTTTAACCTTTGCGAAATCGGACAAGTGCTCGGAAGCGCCCGCGAAGAACGGGGAATCACTCTGGATCAGGCATCAAATGGCCTGTTCATAAGAAAAAGGAGGTGAAAAAGATGAAGAAGCTTTTGGCGTTATTTATTGCTATGGCGTTTTTTGCAGGCTTTTCTCTAATGGGTTGCGGTTCTAATTCATCGGACCAAGCAACGGCGACCACAAAAGAAGAGGCAAAGCCGGCGCCCGCTCCGGCGCCGGAGACAACCGCACCGGCCCCGGCTAACCCAGCAGACACGGCAGCAGCGCCCGCGAAGTAGATCGAGTGTATTTGAAGGGGCGTAGCCGAAGCCGGGGCACGCCCCTTCCCGTTAAGGAGGAGTATATTCATGAAGATAGGACCGTCAGGTCTGCTGCTCGTGGCGGCCGTCGCGCTCGGATTGTCTCTGGCGGCCTGCGGGTGTTTCCAGCAGGCCGTGAGGGGAGAGAAAGCACCCCCTCCTGTGCCGGAGCAAAAGGCAATGACTGCGCCTGAGCAAAAATCGCCAATCGCCGTCGGCAATGCGGGGGCAACTGCGACGCCGCCGGCCGCCGTTGCATCCGTCGCCGCAGCAATGCTCGGAGATGTCCATTTCGATTTTGACAGATACAGCATACGACGGGAAGACGCCAAAGTATTGAAGAAGAACTACGCGTGGTTCGGCTCCAACTCGGGAAAAGTCATCATCGAGGGGAACTGCGACGAAAGGGGGAGCATTGAATACAATCTCGCCCTTGGCCAGAAACGGGCGGACGCCGCAAAAGCGTATCTCGTCCAACTTGGCGTGGACCCAAAGCGACTGGAAACCGTCAGCTACGGAAAAGAGAAGCCGGCAGACCCGGGACACAACGAAACGGCGTGGAAGAAAAACAGAAGGGACCATTTCAGCCCGGTCCGGCAGTGAACAAGACGCAGGGCAAGGGATACCGACCCTTGCCCGCCTGCGCTGACATTTTGCCCGCAACGCCCTTGCAATAAAGCGACCGGGAGTATCGTCTCTACAATTATGGGCGATAGGGACGGCGGACGACGCTCCGGCTGTCCATTGGACCGGCGACGGGTTGCGGAAGAAGAATCGAAATCGAGCGCCATGTATTCCGATTGTCAGGCCATGCAGGAGAGAAATACCATGAGCAACAAGAAACACCGTGCGTGCCCCGTTGAGAGAGCAGGCCGTCTGGATAGTAGAATTCGAAGATGGCTGCAGAACCCTCGGAAAATACTCGAGCCCTATATCGAAGAAAGGATGACGGTTCTTGATATCGGTTGTGGTCCGGGGTTTTTCTCCGTTGACATGGCTCAAATGGTCGGCAAGGCCGGTCGGGTTATTGCCTGTGATTTGCAGGAAGGCATGCTTCGAAGACTAAGAGACAAGATCCGGGGAACAGATCTCGAGGACCGCATTGCACTGCATAAATGCGAAGAAGGCAAGCTTGGCATATCAGAGAATGTTAATTTCGTTCTCGCCTTCTACGTGGTTCACGAAGTTCCCAATCAAAAGGAGTTCTTTGCGGAGATAGGATCGATACTCAAACCGAACGGAAGAGTGCTCATTGCAGAACCGCCATTCCACGTCTCAAAAACGGGGTTTGAAGAGACTCTGAGAAAAGCCGAGGACGCAGGTCTCATTGTGGTCGAAAGGCCGAAACTGTTCTTGAGCAAAACAGCCATTCTATCCCGGCTTCGCGGATTCGAGGGGTATGGCGAACATAAGTGCCGGTAATTCTTCGAGGCGGTCCCAAAAAGTCTTCACTGCATTCCCGGGCGTGCCGCGAGTTATTGTTGTGACTTTCGAGCAGTCTTCCCGGCCGCCTCAAAAGGCTGGAAGCAAGGAACAAGAAGTGCAAGGCTTGCCCATCCGGGCGCGCCCGCCGGGCCGATCAATCGGCCTTTTCGGCCGAATCCCGAAACGAGGTCTCCTTTCTGTAGTTGGTCGCGTAGATGCCCGCGCAGACGAGGCACAGACCGACGATCAAACCGCTTGTCATCTGCTCCTTGAGAAAGATGCCGCCTGCGGCCGTGCCGAAGACGGGCGTAAGGAAGGTAAAAACGGCCAGCTTCGATATGGGGTAGGCGTGGATCAGCTTAAACCAGGCAAGGTAGGAGGCAAAGGCGACAAGGACGGAGGAATAGACGACGCCGGCCACGATGCCCGGGGTGATCCCGATGACCCATTTGGGTTCCAGGACAAGAGCAAAGACGAGAATGATCGGTATGGAGAAAACGAGTTGATAGAGGAAGGTGTTAATGGGATGCACCCGTTCGGCGAGGTATTTCTTGATGTAGACGGTTGTGACGCCCCAAAGCACGGCAGCCGCTATGCCGAGCGCATCGCCGGCGAGCATCGCGCGGCTCCACGTACGGGGCTTCCCCTGGAGGACCAGGTAGGCGCCGAGGAAGGCCAGGACGAGTCCAAATATCTGCCAGGGGTACAGTTTTTCCTTCACCGCCAGCCGGGCGCCGATGGCCACGACGAAAGGGGACAGGTTGATGAATATGCCGCACCGTGCGGCGTCCGTGTACATGAGGGCGATGTAGATGCAAATGAATTCGAGGCCGAAAAGCAGCCCCACAATGAAGCCGTGAAAGAGCCGGATGTCGCGGTGAAAAAGGGGCTGCCTGAGGAACAGGCAATAGCCGATGCCGAAGAGGGAGGCGATCACCGACCGCAGCAGCGAGTTGAAGACGGGCGAGAGGCCCCGGTTCGTCAACTTTATTACCGGATAGTTGATCCCCCACAACAGGGTGAGGCAAACGAGGATCACCAACGCAGCGACAGTGATATGGTCCTCTTTTTTCATCGAACCGCACCGCCTCGTCTCATTAAAAGAACGCCTCCAAGTCGAGACCCTTGTCCTCCGATCATTTTCATACAAAAGGGGCCGCAATGCAATGGAAGACGACGGCCGCGCATACCACCCCTTACTTCAAAGGCGCCTCCTCCCGGACGGGGAACTCGAGGCAGTAGACGAGCCCGCTTGAGAGAACAACGAGAGCGCCAAAGACGACCATGGCAAACCTGAAACTGATGTGGTCGCCGGCGAGTCCAAAAAGGTAGGGCAACAGGGCTGCGCCGAAAACGCCGCTCACGGTGCTCGAGAAACCCGCCGCCACGCTCCTTTCTTCCATTTTGAAGATGCGCGACATAGCCATAAGTCCGGCGGCAAAGAAGCCCATGATCGCCGCCCCCTGTAAAAAGAGAGCGATCTGCACGATAATGAGATTCGCCTGGCCGATAAGCATGGTGAATATCCCTGTCGCACAGAGCACGAGGAGCATGCTTTTCTTCACATCGAAGCGATCGACGATATAACCCATGACCGGGCCGAAAGCGACGCCCCCAAGCCTTGAGAAGCCAAAGACGGCGTTCGCGTGGGACGCGCTCAATGACAGCTCCTTTGTGAGATAGAGGGGCGTCATCTGGTAGACGGCCATGAAGGCGCCGGTCGCAAAGGTCCAGATGATGGCCAAAATCCATAGGGTCCTGCGCCTCAGCAGGTTCCCCAGGTAGCTCTTCAGCTTTTTTTCCACCCTTACTTCTTCCGCGAAGAGGAGGAAGAACACCCCCGAGACGATGTAGGCTGCCGCGAAAACGTAGTAAAATTGCTGCCACCTGAGAAACCGGGCGAGTAAGATGGTGAGGAGAGGCACTCCGAACGCGGCGAGAGACGCGCCGGTGTCCTGGATCGCAAGCGCCCGGCCCCATACGAACGGCGAGAAATGCGCAGTGACTACCGGGACGACGCAGGGGAAATAGACGCCCGTCGCCAGGCCGAGCACGAAAAGCAGCACGGCGACCTGAGAGAATGCCCTTGCGTGGGGAATGAGGAGAAAGACCGCCACCGACACGGTGAGGCACAAAATGATGGACCTCTTGTAGCCGAGTCTACCGGCGAAGACGCCGGAGGCAAAGAGCGTCGCCGCTTGCCCCAAGGCCAGGAGGGAAACGAGCGTGGCGGCCTTTGCGTGGCCGATGAGGAGTTCATCCTCGATGAAGGGCAGGATTGGACCAAGTATGGTCCTTATGGCCATGATGAGAAACCATAGCGACCAGAGCAACAGAAGAAAGGCAAAGCCTTTGCCCCTTAAGGCGGCATACCCGGACATACCTACAACGTTACCTCACCTGCCGGCCGGAACGCAATGCGATTTCTTCCGGGCGGCGCATCTCAAAACGACGCTCTTCTGTTGACTTACTCTTGCAGGACGGAAGCGGCGCCCGGATGCGCGATGGCTCGTCAAGCGTGTTATGGTTGTCCCTCAAGCCCCACTATCCAGTTGGAGGCGCGGCGTGCTCTTTTTGCCCTCACATAGAACTGGAAGTAGCCGATGTTCGAAAGACAGATAGCGGCGAGGCAGAAAAACATCAGCTCGTAGCCTATCAAGGGCAGGATCATTCCCATCACGGCGGGGCCTACGGCTAACCCGAGGTCCATGAACATCTGGTAGGTCCCGATGGCGGCGCCGCTCGAGAAACCGACGTACTCGAGGGCATAGGCCATGGTTGCGGGCACGACGAAGGCGAAACCGAGTCCCCAGAGCAACCCTGCGAGAATAAAGAAGGGGACTGTGTGCGAAAAGGGGAGTATTACGAGACCGGCAACGAAGGCGAACAGGAAGACTCTGATGATATTCTCTTTATCGTAGGCGGCTAGTATTCTCCCTCCCAGGATTCTTCCCAGAAAAAGCATGATGGAGATTCCGAAAAAGAAAAATCCCGGGTTTGTCACTCCGCGACTGAGCCCGTAAAGGGGAATAAATGCAAACAGGGCCCCGCCGGCAAAGTAGGTGAGGAAGGTAACCAAAGCGGGGACCGCGATATTGAGGTCAAGAAAACGGGAGCGGGGAGGAGGCGTTGCGACGTGCTGCTCATCGACCTTTCGTCCTGTCACCATGGACGAAAAAATGAAGCATGCCGCCGACAAAGCCGCACACAAAAGAAAGAGGATCCTAAAACCGAACCGGCTGCTCAAGAAAACGCTCCCGGTAGCGGCTATCGCCATCGCGAGGGGGGATGCCAGAAGAACATAGCCTATGGCTTGTCCCCGATACCTCGCCGGCGTGACCCTCACGACTATGGCAAGCACGGCCGTGTCGATGCACGCAAAGGAAAGTCCCTGAAAGAACCTCGCGATGAAAAAGGGCCAAAAGGGGTACGCGAAAGTGTAGGAGAAGCAGACGAGGGCGGAGAGCAGACCGCCGACGATCATCACGCTCTTTTCCGGACGCTTCGCCAATGCTCCCCCCACTGCCAGTCTCGACACCAGGGAGGCAACGCCGACGATGCCGACGAGTAAGCCTATTTCCCTCTCGCGGCAGCCCATTTTTGCCAGGTAGATCGGGAGGGTAGGGGTGAAAGAATGGTAGGCGGCCATAAAAGCGAAGAGCGCGAAAAACGCGAACAGGAAGTCGCGGCTGAGCACGTTTTGTAGAGTCGATCGCCTGATGTCTTTCGTGTCGCCCATGCCTCGCTCAGTATTCCACAAAGATCGATTGTCTTTCAACTTTACTGCGCCGAAATCTCCGGCGGCTTTTGGTTGAGAAGATGTCTTGCGGGGTCGGTGCAACTCTACGGGAAGCGCTGAACAGAAAAGCTTTCTCATCGGCAAGGAGCCAGCAAACAACTACCTGTTTACGGTCCCTTTCGGCCTCTCGTTCGCCGCCGCCGGATCCGTCGTCGAAGTCTCTTCGGCAGCCGGGGCATACTCCTCCCTATTGCGCAGGACCTCTTTGAACCTGTCCTGCCAGTCGATTTCAACTCTTTTCACTATCCTCGACTCCGGCGTCTCGTCGGCGTCCTTGCACGTGATATAGCCATGTCTTCCCCTGTAGAGAGCGCAACTTCTGCAACTCTGTCGCGAGAAGGGGCAGATGTGTATGTTTTCTGGCATCTTTCGGACTCCTCCAGTAGGTTGCGCGCCGCTGCCGTACTTGGCTATAGTAATACGCCTTTAAGGATGAGATCAAGTCCGGGGTCTGCCTCCGTCCACTTATTTCTTTGTTTCCGGGAATAGATGCTGCTATAATGCTGCCAATCCGTTTCTATCGTGCCAGATCGGGCAGCCAACGTGCAATGCGGGGACGCAGAAGGAGGAGGAGTACGACTGGGAACGACATTCTTTATTCCGGCAATCATTATTCCGTCGAGGCAAATGGAGAGCCCTCCAACGAGCCTCCGCGACAGGAGGAAGCGCCGTACGACGGGGCGCCGGGCCCGACGGGCAGCCCCGCGGCGCGACCTGACCCGTTTAACGCAGGGACAGCGGAATTGCGACACTCCGAAAAGAGCATCGAGGAGTTGCGGGCGGACTACGTGGACCTGTATGACTTCGCCCCGGTCGGCTATATAACCTTCGACAGCGAAGGTTTTGTCATCGACGTCAATCGTGTCGCGGCTGGTCTCCTCGGTTTCAGGAGATCGGAGATCCTTGGCAGAGACTTCGCCATCTTCGTTGAGGATCGCTCACAGGCGAAATTCTCTCTTCACCTTCGCAAGATACTCGCCTCCGAACGAAGGGAAGCGTGCGAATTCGGGGTCACCAGGAAAACCGGCAGAACTTTCTGCGCAAGGTTCGAGAGCAATCAGACGAGGTGCGCGGGGCGCACGGCGGTACGGACGGTCATCTCCGACATAATGGCGCGGAAGCGGGTTGAGAAGCAGAAGGACGAGCTGATCCGCCAACTGAGGGAGGCGCTTGCCGAAATCAAGACGCTCCAGGGCCTGCTGCCGATTTGCGTCTACTGCAAGAAGATACGTACTTCCGACGGACGGTGGGAACAGATCGAGGCGTATCTCACCGATCGCCTGGAAGTCCAATTCAGCCACGCCTACTGCCCTGAATGCATGACGGCGATGCACGCCGTACGCTGCAAGAAATAGCGATTGGGCCGGACAATCTGCGGAACGCCGCGGCTCATATCCTCGCCGGCGGTCAGATCATCCTGTTCACTCTTCGGATAGGCATAGAGGATGAGAATGGTATCTCGGGGCAATAGCCTCCTCACGGCGCGCATATTTTTTCTCGCAGGCCGGCCGGCGCCAACTGTTTCAAGTCCCCAAGGTTGAATGTGTAAATACGCTCTACCGCACACCTTGCCGCACAGCGCAGCAGCAAAGCGTCGTAAATTTTCGCGCCGATCCATCCGCCGCTTGCCATCATGTTCAGCGCCTCAAGATAGCCCTCTTTGCCGAGGGATACGACCTCAAAATGGGGCAGGATGTTCTCGGTCACAATGCGCGCCGCTTCAATCGGATGTATGCGCGGCTGGACCGGCAAGCGCGTGAGTGCGGCAAACAGTTCCGCGATTGAGTGCAGGCCCATAAAACCCTTGTCCTGTCCCGCGGCAACGCGCAACAGCGCAGGCCGGGCTTGCGCGTAGTGCGGATGTCCTTGCTCGGAGGCGGCAACGAGAACTGTCGTATCGAAGAAAATATCCACCCGGTTACGCCTTTAGAACGGACTCAATCCGCTCCTCGCGCACATCCTCAAGAACACGCTCCCAGTTTGCTCCCGGTTCCGCGCTGCCCTGATGGACCCACAGGCCATCCACCTTGACCATGGAAGGCCGTTGTTCGATCCGCTTGAGAAGCACGCCATCCGGCTGCTCGATAGCCTCCAGTTCCGTATCCGGCTTGAAGCCCAGCCGCTCCCGGAGGGGCTTGGGGACAACAATACGCCCTGCTTTATCGATCCTTAATGATGCCATACCATTAATCATACCATATGCCATTCAGAATGGCAACGGCGCACCGAGAAGGGCATTCTCCTATGGGCGCAGCCCACACCTACCCCATCAAAGCGTAGATCACACAACAAGCGGTTCGCCTTCTCGTCTCAGCTAATATTCGACCCATTGCCAAAACCAATAACGAAGGCAGGAGGGCCAGCGATAGAGGGTGTAATCCTTAAAATGTAACGAGAAAGGCAGACTGAAGTCTCCTTCCTGAAATGATAGAATGTACTCGACTGATCCGCTGGCTAGTGTTACAATTGGCAAGCGCTCGAAAACGGCGGGGTTCGTAGGGCGACAAATGACCGCGTTCCCTACGCCAGTCCAGTCATAGCACGCCTGGGGCAGCGCGAACCATGTCAGATAGAAAGCGAAGGGTTAGAAAACACGTGATAGCCGATTTGAGCGTCAATCATGTCGAGTATTACGTGCTCAAAGCTGGTTATACCATGGAGACCCCGGAGGCGGACTATGGCTACGATGGAGTTGTCACTACCTTCGATAGTAAGGGTCAAATAGAGAATGGAAGCATTTTTGTTCAGCTTAAGGCCACCGATTCAATTTCTCGCCATAGAAAGCAGAACGGTTTTTCCTTTTCGATTAGCAAGAAGGACATAGAGCTATGGTATGATGAGCCATTCCCGGTCTATTTGGTATTGTTCGACGCAATCGCCGAAAAGGCATATTGGCTTCACCTTCAGAAGTATCTGTCTGAGCTCAAAATAACCCCATCTATGATCAAAGGGAGGTCCTTGACCGTTCTTTTTGACGAAAAGAACTTCGTTGATTCAATGACACCTGGAATTTGGCGGAAACACAAGAAAGCAGCGTTGAGTCAGATCAAAGGGATCGTCACTTATGCCTAAGAAACAAATCAAGTTGACTAAGCTGACAGCCGTGCTGAAGCGTTTGGGCTTTCAGGAGAGCCGTAAAGGCTCGCATGGGATATTCATTGAACCTAAAACAGGAGTGATTATCACTTTGCCAATGACCCGTAAAGAAGTGCCAGTCGTTTATTTTAGGGCTGCACTGAGACAAATAGTCGATAGAGGTATGATTGATGAGGATGAACTGTGCCGGCGGCTCGACTAGAAATGAAACAAACAGCGGGTGAGCTGCACCCAAAAGCGGTCAAGAACATTACCAGATTGACCAGGGCTGCTTTGGACACGTATTCCGTCCAGAAAGGACGGCCCAGATCTGAGCAATACAAGACGCGACATGACCTAGCGAATGAAGTATTGAAGTATAAGAAACAATGGCTCAGGCAGATTAACGTGTATGAGATATTCGCAGATCACGTTTTTCGCGCCTTAAGGGACAAATATCCCGGTGACGAGAAGCCGCCGTCTGGCGAACTCAGCAACGTTCTTGGTGAACCTGACTACGGTCAACTAGTCCAATCCATATCACGCTTTTTTATAAGTATTCCTAGAGAATATTTTGTGTATCTGCCATTGCCGTCATTGTTCGGAATCGACGTTGAACCAATTGAGATTCAACCGGGCATTTCTATCAAGTTCTCTTCGCAAATGAGGGAGTCCGACCAACAATATAGCAATTGGCTTCCGATGATGGGAATGCTGCAACAAGGTGAGCAACAGCACGCCACGGATTCGTATCTCTGCGTAAAGGTGACTGGATATTGTGGCGGTTCTGTCGGAGACTCGGGTGCTGAAGAAGCCCTGCAGGCTCATAAGCTGCTGTTACATGCGGGTCTGACATTTGAACTGTTTGAGATCGACGAATATCGATCCCGAAACATTTTTGTCAGAAGTTTGGTGATAGAGCCACCCCAGCATAAGATACCAAAGATAAATTTAGAGTCATCAGATCAGACCGATGGCGACAAAAGCACTGTCTATACGGAATTGCCGCTTGATATTACACGCTTCATCCAAAACACATACTTCAAGGAGAGGAGCGATAAGCTGAAGGAAGCGACGGAAGGAGGCAAAGAATCTTTGCCCGCTTTCTTTAGCGGCGTGTTCAAGAAACATGCACATTTAATAGGCCAAAGAACCCCCGACGCAGAAGCAATTAAGCTGGCGATAGAATGGGGCATGAATTCGAGAATTGTGGAAAACAAGATTCTTTCGTTCATGCAGATTTGTATAGCGCTAGAAAGCATACTGGGGAGGATTTAGCGGAAGGGCAGGCGATAACCAGCACTCTCGCAGATAGATGTTCGTATCTCCTTGGAAAAGGGGCGAAAGTTCGGAAGAGGATAAGGGAGGACTTCAGAAAACTTTATCAGCTTCGGTCCAACCTGGTGCATGGGAGGAGTTCAAAGTGGAGCGATGAGATGGATGCGTCGCGAACATTCGGCAGATGGATACTTGATCAGGCTATCGCAAAGGAAATGGAAACAATGAAGATATAATTCGGGGAAAGAGAGAGCGTTTGAAGTGTGGCTTACCTCATTCCCTTGAATCTTCCTTTACGGGGAACCCGAAACTACGAGAGAGATTCATTGCTTTCTCGGCCGGCAATAGACCTTCTCCCTTTTTAGCGGTAATTTGCAGTCCGCGAGTCCACGCGGATGTGAATAGTAGCAGGTGACGTCGACACAGGCTGAGGCGACGAGGACGCGAGGATTACGCGCGGAGATCGAATAGGGGCCGGCCTTCGCCGGAATGACGGAAGAAAACGAAGCAGCGGCTGTCAAACGCGAATGAAATCTACGGAACAGCTTGGCTATTATCCTCGCCCCGGCTCCGCCGGGGCCACGGCCCTCATATCGGTCTTGCTTCCGGCATCGATCATGGTTGAACTCGATGCCGGATCGGGTGGACGAGCGATTTTTCCGGGATCGTCAGGTTTGGATGTCCTGTGAGGATCGTTGAGCGGAGCCGTACTGAACGTACGGCGTAGCCTCACGACCGGAGCAGGGCGCCAAAGATGGCGATTCCGGAAAAATCGCCAGCCGACCGGCTAGAACGCCAGCGACTCGTACATCCCCGCCGTCGCGCTCTCGATCTTGATCCCGTTCGGCGACCCCTCCGCCGTAATCCGGTTCAACACCCTCATGAGCGGGTACGCCGGCTCCACGTCCCTCGCCCCTACGCCCACCGGGGTAAACTCCGAGCCTTGCGCCCGCCAGATGCGGGCGTTCGCCTTATCGATCCTGATGCGGCTTTCCCGGAAGCTCGGCTCCGCAAAGACATCGTGCATCTCACTTATGCCGGTCGGAGTGAGAGTGAGGAACAACCCCGTGTAGAGGCCCCTGCTCCGCACCGTCGCGATTGCTTCGGGAAGCGACTTGGGGACCGGCATCATGTAGTGGGAGCCGCGCTCGTCCCCCTGCGTCATGGCGAATCTCGTCTTGATGAAGTCGAAGACCGGGACCATGAGCGCCTCATTCCCGAGAAGCACGGGGTCGTCTTTTCCCACGTACTCGCCGCCGGCGATGAGGGCTAGCCGTTCCGTTGACGCTGCCAGCAAGATTTCCCCCAGTGCGGAATCAACCGGCTCCCCGGGACCGACGGATCTCGTGAGAGACCAGAGGCGCTTGACGTTGAAGAGGTTGGTTGCTCCAAGCAGGGTCCCGATGTTGTCCGGTTCAGAACGACTATCGAGAAATATCCTCGCATGACGGTGGACGTCCCATATCTCGAAGACAATGCTTCCCGGTCCCGGCTTCCCCGGGCCTCCCTTTTCGAGCACGCGCCGAACGGCATGGAAGACGGGGATGTTGAATGTCGCCGGGCCGGTCTTGTCGGCTGCCAGGAGTCCGATCTTGCCGCCGCCGGGAAAGGGCAACTCCGCAAACCCCGGTCCCTGGCCGGTCACATTGCCGGCAAAGGGTTTCTTTACCTCGACGGAAGCCCTGCCGCTTTTCCATCGCCGCTCGGCCTCCCGGAGGTGCGGAAGGAATGAATGCTCCGGCTCCGGCAGGGTCCGTTCGAGCATGGCGAGGAAGCCTTCGGTCGGCTCGGCCAGGTCGTCCACTTTCTTCCCCTTCGTGGCCGGCCCGATCTGCAGGTCCTGAGCAAGGCTGTACGGTTTGTAGCCGATCAGCTCCGTCACCCACACCATGCGCCAAAACGTGCGGAACGCGAGCAGGTGGATATCGTTCGCGTCGATACCCCGATTATGGCGCATGACCAGATGCAGATCATCGCCCACGCCGAAGACCTCAAAGGCGCGGATCAGGCCGAGCTCTCCGGCTTCCTCGAGGCTCGCCTTTGCAACGGCGGCGAAAAGGGTGGGAGGCGTCGTGTGTCCGACTTTCCCGCCGCCGTCGGCCTTGATGTCTGAAATGGTTCCCCCGCCCGAGCGTTGGTTGGCCGCCGTTATCAGCGCATCATCCCCCGTGGGAACCGGCCGGAACCGGTCTTGGAGCCTCGCGGCCAATTCGTTGGCCCGTCGTTCCGCCTCTTCGGCCGTCAGATAGGGCTGGAATTCCCCGTGTCCTTCCATGAGGGCGATGAAAGAGCGGGCTTCTTTCTGCAGCCATTCCGTCTGCACGCGGTCCTGGCCGAAGACGTCGACCACGTCGTGCTCGGGAGGGATGCGCCCTTTGTCGTAAGACTGGTACGTGTATGCCGCTATTTTCGCCGTGCCCGATTCCGGCCCGGAAGAACGCGCTTCGTCGAGGGTGACCGGCATCACCCCCACGTGATAGCCTCCCCGAGGTCCGCCGACCGCGAAGTGGAAGTCCGCTCCCATGTTGAAGTGAGCCTCCCCAACGGCGGGAAGGCCGCTTTGGAGGCGGAGCACGACAACGGGGCTGTCGACGACGATGCCCGGAAGCGCCGGTTCGATGGAAACAACCGCCACGGGTTCGTGACGGCTGGGAAGGAGTTTCCCCTTGTCCCACACAAAACGGCCCCGCACGGCGTAGACCGCGCTGATGACCCACTCGGTAGGGTCAGCGACAAGGGAGAGCAGCTCGCCCCATTCTCCTATGTGTTCTCTATCGATTTCGAGGGGCACTCGAACGAAGGGGTAAACCAAGAAAAGCCTCTCCTCCTCCGCCCGGTCGCCAAACGCGTAAACGTGTCGCTCTTTCCTGCCTGCCGCGACGTCCGGGACGTGTTCCACCACGGCCACGAAACGAGTGCCGTCGAGTCGTTGGTGCGATCCCTTGTCGGGATGAAAAAAGAGGTTGAAGAGGGCGCGATTGAAGGCGCCCATGGCGCCGCCCATCATTTTTGCGACAAAGAGGGGCTCCGCCGTTCGTTCGGTGAAGGGAAACTCCACGCAACGAAGGCGCAAAGCCGCAATTTTCTCCTTAGGCCCGAGGTCGAGGAAGTCCCGCCCCCCGACCGGCCCGTAGGCGCCTATCCTCTGCGCCCGGCTGACCGCGGCGGAGAAGGCCCGGATAATGAGGCCGTGGGTTCCGAAATCCCCGAGTCCCCGTCCGAAGGCAGTCGTTTGAATGAGCAAGTCATTACCGAAAGGATAGAGAGCGAAATCTTTGATCCGCTGCTCCTGTTTCGCCTCTTCAAGCAAGGCCCTCGCCCCTGCGACGATCTCTTCGGAAATAGTCGACAGGCCGCCAAGCCATCGCAGGAGATCGGCGCTGGCTATGGTCATGGTTGTCCTCATCGCTGCCCGTTCCCGTTCCGCCTCCAGAAACTCCTCCAGCTTCATCGCTTTGCTCCTTCGCCGGCTTGTCCGGATTTTGCTTTAACATAATGTTCCCCGCATTCGGGCGCAAGGAGGCGCCAAATCCGGCGCCGGCTCAAGATTTCGGAGGCTTCTGCCGATAACCTATACCGGGGAACGCGGAAGATGAGCATACCAGTAACTGAGCGCATCGACGCAAAAAGTGGACCGGCCGCCAGGGCGCCGGACGTGCAGCCGGACAATGCCGACACGCTCCTGAGGATGATCTTCGGACTGTCGACGAACTTCATAAGCCTTCCGCCGGAAGACGTCGACGACGGAATCACCGATGTGCTCAAAGCCATAGGGTCATATGCCAGGGTAGACAAAAGCGCCGTCTTTCAGTTCGCCGACAACTGCGAAAGAATCGACCGGACGCACGTGTGGAGCGCAAACGGGAATGGGAACGGGAACGGATCCGCCCACGACTACATGCCGGGCCAGAAATTCCCGTGGCTGTCCGGAAGGATAAAGAACTGCGAGGTCGTCCACGTCCCCGACGTCTCGAGGCTGCCAACCGAGGCCGCCTGGGAAAAGAAGGCCTTCCTCGCCGCAGGTCTTCGATCGGTCGTCGCTGTTCCCATAGTATCCGGCTATTCTGTCATGGGCTTTATCGAATTCGAGAGTCTCCATGACCATAAGGCGTGGTCGGAGAATATCATCTCATTGCTC
Source organism: uncultured delta proteobacterium (assembly GCA_963816715.1). Classification (GTDB taxonomy): domain Bacteria; phylum Desulfobacterota; class Syntrophorhabdia; order Syntrophorhabdales; family WCHB1-27; genus BOG-1155. The sequence continues at coordinate 762,750 of CAWFMJ010000023.1, read as the reverse complement.
AAGATAGTCGGAGAGATCTTCGCCTTCGCTCTTTCGAGGAAGCGCATCAATGAGGCGCTCAAGGAAAGCGAGTCGAAATACAGGATGCTCTTCGAGCATGCGAACGATGCCATTTTCATCATTCGCGACGGGCGCTTTGTCGAGTGCAACCCGAAGGGACTCACCATGTTCGGCTGCAGCAGAGAACAAATCGTCGGCCGGTCGCCGCTTCAATTTTGCCCTCCGAACCAGCCGGACGGAACGGGTTCAAGAGAAATGCTTTTTCAGAAGGGCAATCTGGCCCTTTCAGGCGTGCCGCAAACCTTCGAATGGAAACACCTCAGATACGACGGCGCCCTTTTTGACGCAGAAATAAGCTTTAACCGCGTCGCACTGGGCAAGGACGTATTTCTCCAGGCCATGGTGCGCGACGTAACCGACCGCAAGCAGGCGAAGGAGAAGCTGGCCCGAACGCTGAAGACCCTGCAAAAAGCCATGGACGGGACGATCCAGGCGATGGTCCACATGGTGGAGATACGAGACCCCTACACGGCGGGACATCAACGGCGCGTTGCCGATCTCGCCGCAGAAATAGCCGTCGAGATGAATGTGCCGCCGAATATGGTTGAGGGAATACGCGTGGCGGCGATCATTCACGACGTCGGGAAGATATCGGTGCCTTTCGAGATACTCAGCAAACCGGGAAAGTTGTCGCCAAGAGAATTCGAGCTTATCAAAGACCATCCGCAAACCGGGTACGAGGTGCTCAAGGACGTCGAGTTCCCCTGGCCCATTGCGCAGATCATTCATCAGCACCACGAGAAAATAGACGGTTCCGGCTACCCCCTCGGTCTCAAGGGCGACAACATACTCCTCGAAGCGAGGATTATCACCGTTGCGGATGTCATCGAGGCGATCGCATCCCACCGCCCCTACAGGCCCTCACGCGGCATCGACGCCGCCCTTTCCGAGATCGAGCAGAACAAGGGAAGGCTTTACGACGCTTCCGCAGTCGAGGCGTGCCTGAGGCTCTTCAAGGAGAAAGGGTACAAGCTTCTCTAAATGGCTACTTCGGCGGCGGTCCTTCGATTACCTGAACCAAATCGTCCGGCCTGAGCCATTTCGCGTAGGCCGCCATGACCGCTTCCGACGAAAGAGCGACGTACTTGTGGGCGGCAAGGATCGGCTCATCGAGGGGCAGCAAATGGTTTGAGTAATAGATGAGCTTTTCGCCAATCTCGCCGACGCTCGATTGCGACAGCGGAATCTCCCGCAACAAGAGCGCCTTTGCTTGGTCCAGTTCGACCCTTCCCACGGGCGCCGTCTGCATCTGCTTCAGGTCGCTGACCACAATGGCGCGCGCTCTCTCGGCATTGCCGGGGTCACACCCGAAAACGACGCGATAGACCGCCCGTTTTACGCCGACGTCAAAGTGGGACCCCACGGTATAGACGAGGCCTGTCTTCTCTCTCAGGTCCCGGTAAAGCCTTGTGGAGTAGAAGGCGCCTCCCAGGACGTGATTTCCCAGCTCCAGGGCGTAGTATTCCGGATTTGACCTGGTCAGCCCAAGGGTCTGCGCGAGGGTCACTTCCGCCTGGACCCTGCTCCTGTCGGGGACGCCGGAAGCGGAAGGCCGGTTCGGGGGAACAGGGGGCAGAAACGTGTCGGGAACCGGACCTAGTGCGTTCCATGCGCCGAAGTACTTTTCGACGACTGTCCGCGCCTCATCGGGCTTCACCTTGCCGATGACGACGATGGTGGTAACGTCGGGTCTGAAAACCTTGCCATAGTACCCCAACACGTCCTCCAGGGACAAGCCCGAAACGGTTTCCGGCGTTGCCTCCCTCAAAGAAGGGTCGCCCTTGGGAAAGAGGGCTTCCGCGAGGACTTTCTTGGTAAGATAATCGGGGCTTTCCAGGCGGCCGGCGGCCGTGGCGGCGACCTGCTGCCTCACGATCTTGAAGGCCTCTTCAGGCATAGCGGGGCTGAGCTCGTTGTCGGCGAGAAGCTGCATGCCCCGCTCGAAGTGGTCGGCGAGCACCTTAAGGCCGAATTCGGCGCCTGCCGATTCCTGCGCGCCGATCTCGTCGAGGGCCTTTTGGAACGCAACGCGGTCGAGGCTGGTCGAGCCGTACGAGAAAAGTTGCTCCAGCACCTCATCGACGCCTTTTTTCCCTTCCGGAGCTTCCATGTCCGAATTGCTCCTGACGCTTCCGTAAACGCTTACGGTGTCGCTCACGGATTCCGGCTGAACGATGAGCTTGAGACCGTTAGGGAGCACCGTGACCGAGGGGTTGACGGAAGATTTTGGTATTTCGAGGCGCTTGAGCGTCGTTTCCGCCCAGGGAGGCAACTTTACCGGGCGTACGTGGGTAGGCGTGAAGGATTCCACACCAGGGCCGTGTGTGTTGGCGGGCGCGGCCTTGCCGGAGGTTTCAGGCGTGAGGACGGCGACGACCGAATGCTCCAGATCCAGGTATTTCCTTGCCGCGCGGTTGACGTCCTCCGCAGACGTCTCCTGGATGGCCTGCACCATCGCCTCGGGGGATCGCTTCCCCTGGAGAGTAAGCGCTTCCGACCAGCTCATTGCGAGCCCGAGGACGGAGTTCTTCTCCAGCTCCGCCTTTGTCATCCTTGCCCGTTTGGCTGCTTCCACAAGATCGGCGGGAAGGCCGTTTTTCACGTCCTCGGCCACTATGCGCTGCATCTCTTTCACCAGGCCTTCTCCATCGGTCCCCTTGGGGAAGGCCGCGATCGCGTAACCGAGACCGGCCTGGGGCAGCGTGTCGAGACTGAAGCCCGCGAAGAGCGCCTTCCCCTGGGGGACCAGCTCGAACAGCGTGCTGCGCTGGCTGCTCAAGGCGTCGGCAAGAATGCGGCAGGCGGGATAGTCGGGGCTGTCATAGCCGGGCAGGCGAAAGGCGACGATGGCCAGTCCATAAGATTCATCCGTCGCGAGCCGGATCGTTTCCGCCTTGACGGGCTCGAGGTGAAATGCGGGCTTGGCCGACTGCTTCTTTGCGGGAATTGCGCCAAAATGGCTCTTTATCCCGGCAAGGGCCTTTTCCGGATCGATATCGCCGACGACGACGAGCACCGCGTTATTCGGCGCATACCATGCGTCGTGGAACTTCTTCAGCATCCGCCCCGTCGTTTTGTTAAATGATGCGACGGTTCCCAAAGGGCTTTCTTCATAAGGCGTCCCCCTGAACATGTCCGCGAGCAGCTTCGTATAGAAGATAAACTCGGGACTCGAATAATCCATCGCCACCTCTTGCTCGATGGCGCCGCGCTCCTCGCTCCAGAGCTTCTGCGTGTCGAGGGCGCCGCGCATCCTGATCGCTTCGATGCGAAGGGCAATGTCCAGATCGGCGGAAGGAACCGTAAGAAAATACTGGGTCACAGTCTGTTGCGTGTCGGCGTTGAAGTTGCCCCCCATGGCCGCGATGATCGCCGAAAGCTGGTCCGCTGACAGGCCCGGGCTGCCCCTGAACATCATGTGTTCCTGGGCGTGCGCCATGCCGGGAAAGCCCCGCGGCGCCTCAACGGAACCGACAAGGTAGTTCACCATGGTCGTCACGACGGGTGCCAGCTTGTTCTGCACGATCACGACTTTCAGGCCGTTCGGCAGCGTGGCCCTCAGCACGCCCGTCTCGGGGGGAAGCGTCTCGGCCGGCGCCGGCAAAACCGCCGCTAAAACAAGCAAAACCACAAGCAACGCTGCCATCATTCCGGGCAATCGCTTCGCCAACGTCATCCTTTTCTTTCTTTCTCCACCGCAGAACTCACTTCGGCCGTGCTCTCTTCTCTTCATGCTCAGTCCCTCTCCAATAGATGGTCAAAAAAGCTCTACAGTAGTATAGGACCGTGAGAAGAAAAAGCAAAGTCGCGTGCGTCTTTTGAAAGCAACAGCGGGAAGGGACGGCAACGGGCGTTCGGCGCTTCAGGACGTTCGCTCCCCTTGAGGCGTTTTGGAGGTAATGGCAATGATCACAAGGCCATTTCCTGAGGTTGCCGGGACGGCGGGAAGATTCATGCTCCCACCGAACTCCACCGACAAACAGGAGGTCCGACAATTCGGCAAAGCTGCGAATGATCGCCGCGTGCTTTTCATTTTTAGAGGGTTACGCCCGCAGAAGACGTTTTCGATTTTTATCTTTCGCGCCGACTATTATTTGCGGCTCTCTTTCTCGCACGAGATTCGGCCATCGAGCAACCCTGGGCGGGAGCCGCCTTGTAACGCCTTCCGGGCTTTCGGGCTTCAACCGCAAATGGGTTGTCAGCCTGCTCTTTCGAAGTCCGTCTGCACGAACCGTCGCCTGAGTACTTCTATCCTTCGGGCAGAAACGAGGGAAACAATACTTGTTTGTTTTGGCAACAACCGAATTGCACACGAGCAGCCTGCCTGATAGAATGATGCAGGGAGATGGCCGAAGCGTCCGGCGAGGCGGTCGGGGATGAATCAGAAGGAGAGATAGCCGATGATCAACGAGACAAATGTCAAATGCTTTCTGACCCTTGCAGAAACGCTCAATTTCACCGAAACCGCGAAAAGGCTCTTTATGACCCAGCAGGGCGTCAGCAAACATATCTCGCAGCTCGAGCAGGATCTCGGCGTCGTGCTGTTTGTAAGAACCCGTCATTCCGTGTCGCTCACTAAGGCCGGGGAAGATTGCTATGAGCTGTTCCTGGGCTTCGCCAAAACATTTCACAGCGCCATCGAGAAAACGAAAAAGTATTACTCCGACCTCTATACGTCGCTCCATTTCGGATACCTCGACTGGCTCGATATTTCGGCCCCCATAAACAAGGCGCTCGGTCTTTTGAAAGAGGACGTTCCCGACCTCAAGTTCTTTGGAGAAAGACGTCCTCAATACGAGCTGAACAAGTGCTTCCTTGACAAAGAAGTCGACACGATCATCACCTACGAGGAGTTTTCTCCCAAAGCGAAGGGCCTGAAAAAAGTCAGACTCCTGGAGACCGGGCTTGTGCTCCTCGTATCCAACAACCACCCGCTGACTTCAAAGAGCGCTTCGTTTCGCGCGTTCAAGAAAGACCCCTTCATTAAAGCAGCGCACGGCATGGAAACAGAGACCGAAACAAAGAAAAGGGCGAGAAAGCAATGCAGGCAGTTGGGTTTCACCCCGCCCGAGATTATTGTGGCGGCCAACATCGAATCGGCCTACACGGCTGTCGAGCTGGGCCAGGGCGTGCTCGTAAGCACGGAGCTAAGCCGGATGTCGATTAACAGCGATCTGAAGAATTATCCCGTCAAGTTGAAAGAGAATCTGGTTTGCGTGTGGCACGAGAACGAAGAAAACCCGCTCGTCGCCAAATTCGCCTCCTGTCTGTGCAGCGCCTTTGGCGGGAATCTCTCCGGCGCCCTCAAATAATTCCCTTTCTCCTCGCCGTGATGAGAGCCGTTTGTTTGTTCTTCGCCTGGAGCTTCTCGTAGATCTTCTTGATGTGGCCGTGGACCGGAAGGACCGGGATTTGTCCGGCCCTTCCGGCGCTGAGCGGCATACTCTTGTTTGGCTCTTTCTCTATCCGTGCACGCCGTTTCTGCGTTCGATTTGCGCCGGCTTTCCCTGGAGCGCGTGTGTGATGCGGCTGGTTTGCGCGTTCCGGGCCCTCTTGCAGTCGCTGCACAACTCAGTCACCATAGCCTGCGGTCCCAGGCGCTCGCCGATCCAGGCCAGATGCAACTCCGTGGCATATTCTTTCTTGCACGACGGACATTGGTGGAGTTGTTTTGTCGTCCTGAACTTGTTCAGCTTCAAAAGTCCCTGCACGTCCTTCATGGCAATGGCCCCGGTGGGACAGACGCTCACGCAGGCCCCGCAGCCGATGCAGGACTCCGAAGAAATATTGAAGGGGGCCGCCACGTCTTCGTCCACGCCCCGGTTGACGAAGCCGATCGCCGAAGCGCCGATTTGCTCGTCGCAGACGCGTACGCACAACCCGCACAGAATGCAGTCGTGCTTTGCCTTGGGGAACCTCGGCTGCTCAAGCCCTGCGCGCCGCGCCATCTCCCGGACGATGGGCACGTCGGGACAACGGGCCAATAGCAGCTCTATCAGCATTTTTCTGTGGGTCAGGACCTTCGACGAATCGGTAAGAACCTCCAGCCCCGGCTCGACAGGGTAGTTGCACGACGTGACGATCTTGCTCTTGCCCCTCTTTTTGATCTCCACAATACAGAGGCGACACGAGCCGTAGGGCGAGAGGGCCTCGTGGTGGCAGAGGGTGGGTATCTTTATCCCCAGGTTCTTCGCCGTCCGCAGAATTGTCTGCTCCTCCGGCGCGTCGACTTCCGTCCCATTTATTGTCATGTGTACCATAACGATTCTCCTCTAAGCCGCCACGATAGCCTGCTGCCGGCACGTTTCGCTGCAGATGCCGCATTTGATGCATTTCTCCGGCTCGATGCGGTGGGGCTTTTTCTTCTCCCCCTGGATAGCCTGGTTCGGACAGACCTTCGCGCAGGCGTCGCAGCCATTGCATTGCTCCTCGCGGATGGTGTAGGCGATCAGGTCTTTGCATATCCCCGCCGGGCATTTCTTGTCCCGGATGTGGGCAACGTACTCGTCGCCGAAGTACTTCAGCGTAGTGAGCAGGGGGTTCGGAGCGGAGCCTCCCAGCGCGCACAACGACGTTTCCTGCACGGTCTGCGCGATTTCTGTGAGCAGCTCGACGTCTCCTTCTTCTCCCCTTCCCTCGCAGATCCGGTTGAGTATCTCGAGCATCCGCTTGATGCCCTCCCTGCAGGGGAGGCATTTTCCGCAGGACTCATCCTTCAGAAAGTTGAGGAAGTACTTGGCGACATCGACCATGCAGGTATTCTCGTCCATGATGATCATGCCGCCGCTTCCCATCATGGAGCCCACCTTCGTCAATTGGTCGAAATCGACGGGCAGGTCGATCATCGATTCGGGCAGACAGCCGCCGGAAGGGCCGCCCGTCTGCACGGCCTTCAGCTTCTTCCCCGCAGGCACGCCGCCTCCGATGCCGTAAACGATCTCCCGCAGCGACATCCCCATGGGCACTTCGACGAGGCCCGTGTTGTTGATCTTGCCCACCAGGGAGAATATCTTCGTGCCTTTGCTCCCCTCCGTGCCCGTCTGGCGGTACCAGGCCGCGCCTTTGTCGATGATCAGGGGCACATTGGCCCAGGTCTCTACGTTGTTCAGGTTTGTCGGCTGGTCGTTGAGGCCCCGCTCGACGGTGTGGATGTATTTCGCCCGGGGCCGTCCCGGCTTTCCCTCCAGAGACGTCATCAAGGCGCTCGACTCGCCGCAGATGAAAGCGCCTCCTCCCTTTGCGATCTTGACGTCCAACTCGAAGCCGGAAGAGAAGATGTCCCGGCCGAGGAGGCCGTACCTCGTCGCCTGATCGATTGCCTTCTTCGCGTTCTCCACGGCAAGGGGATACTCGTTCCTCACATAGATGTACCCTTCGTTCGCGCCGATGGCATAGGCCCCGATGATCATGCCTTCCAATACGCTGTGCGGGTTGCCTTCGAGCAGGCTCCTGTCCATATAGGCGCCCGGGTCGCCCTCGTCGGCGTTGCAGATCACGTACCGCGCGTCGCCCGGCGCATTCCGGCAGGTCTCCCACTTGACGCCCGTGGGGAATCCGCCGCCGCCCCTGCCGCGCAGGCCCGATTCCTTGACCTCGGCGAGCACTTCCTCGGGGGTCATCTGGGTCAGGGCTTTCGCCGCCGCTACGTAGCCGCCCAGGGCAAGGTAATCATCGATGTCTCCGGGGTCGATCGACGGGTTCATCCCGAGAACTGTCCGTTTCTGGCTCTTGTAGAAGGGAATCTCCTTCTCGTAGGTGATCCGCTGCTTGGTCACGGGGTCCACGTAAAGCAGCCGTTCGATGATCTGCTTGCCCACGACCGTGGTCTTGAGTATCTCCGGCACGTCTGCCGGCTTCACCATCTGATAGAGGATTCCCTCGGGGTAAACGATGATGAGCGTGCCCCTTTCGCAGAAGCCGTGGCATCCTGTCGCCTTGATCTCGACGACAGCTTCGAGGCCCTGGCCGGCGATCTCTTTGTGAAAAGCATCGATGACTTCCTCGGACCCGCAGGCGCGGCAACCCGTGCCGGCGCAAATCCTGATGGCTGCTTTTGCCGGGTCCGTTTTCGCCAGAAGGGTTGCTCTCAATCGTTTGAGCTCTAGAATAGATTCGATCCGCATGGCCATCACCTATTCCTTTTCATAGTGCTTGAGCAGGGCGCCTACCTTCTTCACCGTCAGGTTCCCGTAGTACTTCCCGTCGATGACCGCCACCGGGCCCAATGCGCACGTGCCCAAACAGTTTACCGTTTCAAGGGTAAAGAGGCCGTCCTGCGTCGTCTCCCCCGCCTTGATGCCGAGGGACCGCGAGATCTCGTCGACGATCCTCGGGCTCTTGCGTACGTGGCACGCCGTTCCCATGCAGACGGTGATGATGTGCTTTCCCCGCGGCTCCAAGCTGAAGGCCTTGAAGAAGGTCGCGATGCCGTAGAGACGGCTGAAGGGCACGTTCAGCGTCTCCGACAACTGCATCAGCACCGTCGCAGGCAGGTAGTTATACTCGCTCTGAATATCCTGGAGTATCCCGATCAACTGGGATGAGTCGTTTCCGCGTTCTCCGATTATATGTTCCAAATGCTCGATCTGCATCCGTTGTCCCCCTTGGGGCGTCCGTTTCTCCCGCTCCCCGCCCGACATTTCTCGACGGGCGGCTCGCAATCGCCCCTTTTTTAGTCCCAGGCCTTTTTGCTACTTGTTGTTGATGAGCGTGAAGAGGCGTTTTCTTTCCTCGTGGCTCTTCAGCATCATCTCGGCCGTCTTTTTTCTCGTGTCGCCAATTGCTTCGGGAATCTGTTTCACGGAAAGGGCGCCGCGAGGACAAACCTGGACGCACACCGGGTCGATCCCCTCGTGGAACCGCTCCACGCACAGGTCGCATTTCTGAGCCGCCCGGCCCGCCCTGTCCATCGATATCAAACCGAAGGGGCAGGAGAGCAAACAGGAGCGGCAGCCGATGCACTTATCCTTGTTGAGAACCTTGAAGCCGAACTCTGCATCCACGCCGATCGCGCCCGTAGGGCAAACGGCTGCGCAAGGCGCGTTCTCGCAATGCTTGCACAAAAGCGGCACGGGAAGAGCGCCTTCGAGATCCACATAGAGCCTCGCTTCCGGCAGAAGTTCCCAGGACTGCGGATAGACGATGGGTCTGTCCTTCGCGTCGGCGTGATGGGCCGCGCAGTCGATCATGCACATCTGACAGCCGATGCACTTCTCTATATCCACGGCAATCGCATATTGAGCAAGGGGCGACTCTTTTTCGAGGGCCTTCAGGACAGTCTCTTTGGTAATGAGCTGCCCGGCCGGGAACCTCTGGGCCGTGCCCGTGCCAGCGATAACCGCTTTCACGACCTCCGACAGCTCATCAGGGGTAAAAGGCTTCGGCACGTAGTCGGCGGCGCCCAGCTTCATTGCCTCGATCGCCGTTTCAACCGTGGAGTACGCCGTGATCATGACGACGGGCATTTTCAACCTTTCGCCCTTGATCCTTTTCAACAGCGCCATGCCGCTCAGGTCGGGCATTTTCATATCGACGATGAGAAGGTCGAAGGCTTTCTCCAGCGCCTTTGTCACCCCTTCCTGTCCCGAGTGGGCCATATCAACGTTATATCCCTCGTCTTCGAGGATTTCCTTGCAGCTTTTGCAGATCATCGGCTCGTCGTCGACTACGAGAATATTCTCTCTCGCCGTGCTCAACATTGTGACGCCTCCTTAGTTAGTTTCAAAACGACAACAAGGTCGGACGTTGCAAAGGGAGTGCCAGAAGTGAGGCCGCGGGAAAAATGCGTGTAATCATCTTATATAGTAAAGACTTACGCAGACAGAACAGCATCATTGATGAGCGCGAAAGACAGCTCCGCGTATACTGCGGCCATACAGGCCCTAAAGAGAGGCGCAAGCGACAAACTCCTGCATTTACGGCGGAATCAGAGGATCCCTCCTCTCCTTCCCGTCGTCTCCGGGGGTGTATGGGTGGATTATACAGGGTGTACTATATGAATGCTCCTCTCCTGGATAAATGAGCTGCAAAGAGCAGCGATTGCCGCCATGACCGCTGCGATCATGAAAACAAGCTGATAGCCCCCCGTTTTGTCGAAGGCCAATCCGGTAACATAGGTGAAAACTCCGCCGCCGAAGAAATGGACCGTGTTGATAATGCCCGTCAGAAGGCCGATTTGCGCGAAGCCGTAAAGCCGGCCGAGGAGCATGGGCGTAAGGGGCGCCGTAATGAGATGGGTAAAGCCGAACAGGAGCGCGAAGGCGTACATCGAGGGAACATTCTGGTACTTAAGGATGAAGAGATACAAAAGAAACCGGAGCAGGAAGGTAAGGACGATGGGAATCTTGCAGCCGATCCGGTCGGCGACCGGTCCGGCAATAAGTATGCCTTCGAGGCTCAGAAGCCCGTACCAACCCATAATGTGACCCGCCGTAATGGGCGAGACATTGTGGTCCGTGGCAAAGTTGATGAAATGGCTTGTGGCAAGATAGTCCCCGCTGCCGCACACAAACATGGTCACGAGAAAAAGCCAGAAGGAAGGACTCGCCATAGCCTGTCCCGTTCCAAAACCGACGTTCCGTTTGCCGGCCGTCGCCTTTTTCGCCACAACGCTTCCCCCTTCGATGTCGAGACGATCCCGGTTTCCCTTTATCACAAAGAGGGCTATGAGCCCGTCAACGACAAGGATTGCAATCCCGAGATAAAGGCAGGAAGGCCGCCACCCGTAGGAGACCGAGAGGCTGCTGAGGATTGGCACGAGGACGAAGGCGCCGACGGAATTCCCGGAGAGGGCCAGGCTGAGCGCCAAACCCCGCCGTTTCTGAAACCATGTGCTTACGAGCGTCGACACAAGGGAGACGCCCGTTCCGGCGAGGCCCATGGCCGCTACTATGCCGTAAGAGAGGAGCAACTGACCGAAGGAATGGGCGCACGACGTGAGCACGAAACCGGCAGAAAGAAGAAACGCGGAAACGACGATGATCCACTTGGGCCCGAAGCGGTCGTAGAGCCTGCCTACAACGGTGAGGGCGACGGCAAAGACAGCCATGTTGACCAGAAACACGAAAGAGACCGCGCTTCTGCTCCACCCGAATTCCCTGACGATCGGCTTGAACATGACGCCAAAAACATACTGCGCGCCCGCGCTGATGAACAGCATAAGGAATGAGCCGGCAAGGACAGAGATGTGCCGGCCGTGGAGCGCCTGATCGTTCCGAGGCCCTGCTTCTTTCGCCTTCTCCATTTTCCCCCCAAAGACTGCGGCCATCGGCGGCCGCGGCAAGAGTATAGCAAAACGCCGCCTCGTCCGTCTGCTTTTATCTTTCGCTTAAGTTTCGGGCGACGAGCGCGACAGACGAAAAGGGTCAAACAGGGAGATCCGATAAGAGCCTGCTCTCCACGGAGTCATTCCTGCGGCGTCATCGGTGCAGTAGCGGTGAACTGCCGCGTTCGGGACGGGAACGATTGCCCCTTCCGCTTCCGGTAGATCGCATCCCAGGCAAATGCCTTATAGATTCGGCTCTGCCCCACGTGCTAATATGGTCACAGACCAGACGAGGAGGATACAAACATGAGCGGCTGCCGCAAACGCGATCCTGAACCTTTTCCCGTTGATAAACTGAAACGGGTGGACCGTCCCACAACCATGATTGAGGATCAGAAAGTCCCGAGGGTGCGGGAGGCCGATGCAGGCTTTGCGAAAGCCCGCCGGGGCCTCTACGGGGCGAACATGCAGCGGGAAGTGAACCGCTTCGTGCCGAAACATCCTCTGTCGGGCGCCGAGAGCTGGATGATGGGCAAGATGCGACTTCTGGTCGATGGGATGGCTGCAGCGCAGAAGGCGCCGATTCCCGACGATCCGCAAGCCCTGTCGCGGCACGTTAAGGAAGCCGCTTATTTTCTTCGGGCCGATGCGGTAGGCGTCTGTGAACTTCCCCCCTACGCCGTCTACTCACACAATTTTGATCCAAAAAACCCACAGGGAGATGGAATACCGATCGAGCTGAACCACAAGTACGCTATCGCGATCCTCATCGATCAGGACTGGAGGACGGCCGAAGCCTTCACGGGCCACGACTGGATAAGCAACGCGATGAGTATGCTCGCCTATTCCAACTCGGGGTTCATCGCCATAATCCTGGCCGAGTATATCCGCCGGCTCGGCTATCCCGCGAGGGCCCACTACGCGTCAAATTATCAGGTCGTGCTTCCCCCGATCCTTCTGTGGGCCGGCCTGGGAGAAATGTCTCGGATAGGCGACTGCATCGTCCACCCCTTCATGGGGCCGCGATTCAAGGCAGCGGTCGTTACCACCGACCTTCCTCTTGCGCCTGACAAACCCATCGACTTCGGGCTCCAGGACTTCTGCTCCAAGTGTAAGAAGTGCGCCCGAGAGTGCACGGGAGGCGCCCTGAGCGACGGCGGCAAGGAGATGTTCAACGGCTACGAAAAATGGCCGACCGACGTGGAGAAATGCACGAAAATGCGAGCGGGAAACCAGAAAGGGTCCAGTTGCGGCACGTGCATCAAGGTCTGTCCCTGGAACAAACCCTATACGCCGCTCCACCGGGCAATAGGCTGGGCCGTGAGGCGCTCAACGATAGCCAGGAGCATTGCCGTCAGGGCTGACGATCTCATGGGATACGGGAAACCCGATTACACGAAGAAGTGGTGGTTCGACCTGGAGGACGTCAACGGCGACGGGGTGCTCACCGTTCCGGGCAAACACCGGAGCTGAGCCAACGCGCACTCGGCGCATTATGAGCGGCGCGACTTGAAATTACCGCCGCCCCGGCTTATCTTGACGTCCGTGGAGACCTATGTCGGGACGAGCGGGTATGGCTATAAAGAATGGAAAGGGAAGTTTTATCCGGAACACATCTCGCCAAAGGAGATGCTCCCTTTCTATGCGACCCGCTTCAACGCCGTCGAGATAAACAATACCTTTTACCGCATGCCGCGTCGGGAGCAGCTTGATGCGTGGGCGGATCAGGTCCCTGATTCCTTTGTCTTCACGCTCAAGGCGCCAAGGGTCATCACCCATATCAGGCGTTTGACGCATGTGGAGCAGGAGACGGAGCATTTGATCCGAACATGCGAGACCATGGGCGAAAAGCTCGGCGCAATTCTCTTCCAATTTCCCGAGAGCTTTCCCAAGGACGCCGAACTGCTGAAGACGTTTCTCGATCTGCTTCCCCCTTCCATTGCCGCCTTCGAGTTCCGCCACGAATCATGGTTCGCCCCCGAGGTTTTCGACCTTCTCAAGGAAAGGCGATGCGCGCTCTGCGCGAGCGACCGTGAGCCCAGCCCCCCGCCCCGGGTGGTCAGCACCGCGGACTGGGGATATCTCCGTCTTCGCCGGCCGGGATACACCGATGAGGACCTCGCTTCGTGGCATCGGGCAGTGATCGCCCAGGGGTGGAACAAGGTCTTTCTCTTCTTCAAGCATGAGGACAGCGCCGAAGGCCCGGCGCTCGCAGCCCGCTTTCTTAATCTTCTGAGCCGATAAAACGAACGACAAAAAAAGTCGCGCCGCCGCAACGAGAAATGGTGCGCCCCTGCCCTTCGGGCTCACCGTCCCCGTCAGGAATCCGTCCGGTCAACCTTTCTCACCGGGGACATCGTCCGTCGTCCGGACCAGGACTTGATCGCGAGGACGAGCACCGCGGAGGTAGGTTTGTTCCCTCATATTTCGGGCCAATTCTGCCGCTTCGTGCTACACTGTCAACCATGGCTAATGGAATTGGCAGCGCCGACGAGCGGTCCCGCTGGGGCATCCTGGCAGTCGTCTGCTTGTGCATGCTTTCCTACGCGGTGGCCTTTCAGTCAATCCCCCCTGTCATGACCCTCGTCATTGCGCATTTTCGCCTTTCCTATCATCAGGCGGGGCTCCTGATGAGCATGTTCTCCCTTCCGGGCATCTTTTTGTCCCTGCCGTCGGGCATACTCTCCGACCGATACGGAGTCAAGCCGATAGGCGTCGCCGCGCTGATCCTGACGATTGCGGGAACGTTTCTGGCAGCCGTCGGGCAAAGCTTCCCGATCGTGCTTGCGGGCAGGGTCGTCGCGGGCATGGGCGCCGTGACCTTCCCCATCATCGTTCCCAAGGCCATCGCTCAATGGTTCGCTAATAAACAGACCGGCACTGCCATGGGCGTCTTCAATACCGTCATGCCCTTGGGCTCTATCGCGATGCTCAACGGAGCGCCTGCCCTTTCCGCTCTCTGGGGCTGGCGGGCGAGCGTGTGGGCAAGTCTTGCCTATACCGCGATAACGCTTGCCAGTTTCAGCCTTTTTTACAGAAACCCGGCGACAGTGGCATTGCAGAAGGAGAAAGGCGACCGGGGCATTGGAAGGATCGCCGAAACGGGCCTTCCTATCTGGCTGGTCGGGGCCGCGTGGGGATTCTTCAATGCGTCGATCATATCGTTGTTCACCTTCGCACCCGACTTTTTGGTCTCCCGGCGCTTTCTTCTCGGACGTGCCGGGTTCGATGCCAGCCTCGTTATGGTAGGCTCCATGCTCTTCAGCCCCGTCGTCGGCCATCTTACGGACAAGCTTGGGCGCAAACCGGCCTTTATCGGGGCAGGCGGCGTGGGAATGGCCATCCTCCTCGTTCTGGCTCCCGCATTCAGCCACGGCTTCGCGACGCTTTTCGTCGCCTTCGGCATCGCGGCGGCCCTGATCCCGGCGCCCGTTTACTCGCTCGCCTCGGACGTCGTAAGCCGCGATCGTTTGGGATTGGGCTACGGCATCCTTGCAACCATCAATGGCATCGGCATGTTTGCGGGACCTCAGATTGTCGGGTTAGGCCGGGACATCACCGGCTCTTACACGGCAAGCTTCTGGCTGATGGCCTTCTTCGCCCTCCTCGCAACCGCCAGCATAGCCGTGATGGCGAGGGTGCGAGCGCGAGTCGAGGGTTTAAAAGAAAAAAAGGGGAGTTAACCGGATTAAAACTAAAAACCCCGAAGAATTGCTTCTTCGGGGTTTTTAGTTGCTTCTCAAAAAAACTCCCGGCAACGACCTACTTTCCCACAGAGTCGCCCCTGCAGTATCATCGGCGCAGGAGGGCTTAACTGCCGTGTTCGGGATGGGAACGGGTGTGGCCCCTCCGCTCTAGCCGCCGGGAAACCTATGCTTATAGACAACCGACATGAAGTAATGAAATATGATCAAGCCGCTCGATCGATTAGTAGCAGTAGGCTGAATGCATCGCTGCACTTACACCACTGCCCTATCAACCAGGTGGTCTACCTGGGATCTTAGCCCGGTATTGCTACCGGACGGGACAATTAATCTTGAGGCGGGCTTCCCACTTAGATGCCTTCAGTGGTTATCCCTTCCGAACATAGCTACCCGGCAATGCCACTGGCGTGACAACCGGTACACCAGAGGTCCGTCCATCCTGGTCCTCTCGTACTAAGGACAGCCCCTCGCAATTGTCCTGCGCCCACAGCAGATAGGGACCGAACTGTCTCACGACGTTCTAAACCCAGCTCACGTACCGCTTTAATTGGCGAACAGCCAAACCCTTGGGACCTACTTCAGCCCCAGGATGCGATGAGCCGACATCGAGGTGCCAAACCTCCCCGTCGATGTGAACTCTTGGGGGAGATAAGCCTGTTATCCCCAGAGTACCTTTTATCCGTTGAGCGATGGCCCTTCCATATGGAACCACCGGATCACTAAGACCGACTTTCGTCTCTGCTCGACTTGTTTGTCTCACAGTTAAGCTGGCTTATGCCTTTGCACTCAAACGGCTGGTTTCCAATCAGCCTGAGCCAACCTTCGTGCGCCTCCGTTACATTTTTGGAGGCGACCGCCCCAGTCAAACTACCCGCCAGACAGTGTCCTCGGCCCCGATAAGGGGTCTGAGTTAGAACCTCAAAGCAACAAGGGTGGTATTTCAACGTTGGCTCTGCCCCAGCTGGCGCCAGGGCTTCACAGCCTCCCACCTATCCTACACATGTTACCCCGAAGTTCACTGTCAAGTTATAGTAAAGGTTCATGGGGTCTTTCCGTCTTGCTGCGGGTTGACGGTATCTTCACCGCCAATACAATTTCGCTGAGTCCCTGGTCGAGACAGCGGGGCAATCGTTACGCCATTCATGCAGGTCGGAACTTACCCGACAAGGAATTTCGCTACCTTAGGACCGTTATAGTTACGGCCGCCGTTTACTGGGGCTTCGGTTCAACGCTTCGCCTTGCGGCTGACATCTCCCCTTAACCTTCCAGCACCGGGCAGGCGTCAGACCCTATACCTCCTCTTGCGAGTTAGCAGAGTCCTGTGTTTTTAGTAAACAGTCGTCACCCCCTCTTCACTGCGGCTCCGGTCGGCTTCGGGAGCAAGTCCCTACACCAGCCAGAGCACACCTTCTCCCGAAGTTACGGTGTGATTTTGCCGAGTTCCTTAACCAGGGTTCTCTCAAGCGCCTTAGGATTCTCTCCTCGCCCACCCGAGTCGGTTTGCGGTACGGTCGCCAAACGAATTCACTGCGAGGCTTTTCTTGGAAGCATGGGATCGGCCAGTTTGTTCCCGCATACGCGAGATCCTCGTCACGTCTCGGAGTTAAGACCCCACGGATTTGCCTATGGGATCCTCCTACGCGCTTAAACCGGGACATCCATCACCCGGATGGCTTACCCTTCTCCGTCCCCTCTTCGCTCAAACACCCGCCTGGCGGTACAGGAATATTAACCTGTTTCCCATCAGCTACGCCTTTCGGCCTCGCCTTAGGGACCGACTAACCCTGAGAGGATTACCCTTGCTCAGGAAACCTTGGGCTTACGGCGACAAGGTTTTTCACCTTGTTTATCGCTACTCATGTCAGCATACTCTCTTCTGCTTCCTCCAGCGCCCCTCGCGAGACGCCTTCGCAGGTTGGCAGAATGCTCCCCTACCACCTCCATCAAAGATGGAGATCCGCAGCTTCGGCACTGTGCTTGAGCCCCGTTACATTTTCGGCGCAGGTCTACTAGACCAGTGAGCTATTACGCTTTCTTTAAAGGATGGCTGCTTCTAAGCCAACCTCCTGGCTGTTTTAGCCTACCCACATCCTTTCCCACTTAGCACGGTTTAGGGGCCTTAGCTGGCGGTCTGGGCTCTTTCCCTCTCGACGACGGATCTTATCACTCGCCGTCTGACTCCCCCGTTTTGGATTATGGCATTCGGAGTTTGGTTGGGTTTGGTAGCCTTGTAGGACCCCTAGCCCATTCAGTGCTCTACCTCCATAACCGATCGCGGGAGGCTATACCTCAATATATTTCGGGGAGAACCAGCTATCACTGGGTTTGATTAGCCTTTCACTCCGATCCACAGCTCATCCCCTTAGTTTTCAACCTAAGTGGGTTCGGACCTCCGTCCCGGTTTAGCGGGACTTCATCCTGGCCATGGATAGATCACCCAGCTTCGGGTCTGCGCCGTGCAACTATTCGCCCTATTCAGACTCGCTTTCGCTCCGGCTCCGCCTAATCGGCTTAACCTCGCTGCACAGCGCAACTCGCTGACTCATTATGCAAAAGGTACGCGGTCACCCGGAAATTGCTTTCCAGGCTACCACAGAATGTAGGCAAATGGTTTCAGGGACTATTTCACTCCCCTCACCGGGGTGCTTTTCACCTTTCCCTCACGGTACTTGTTCACTATCGGTCGCCAAGTAGTATTTAGCCTCAGGAGATGGTCCTCCTAG
>CAWFMJ010000023.1:0-742500 GCA_963816715.1 uncultured delta proteobacterium | reverse complement strand
AGAGAATGTCAAGAGGCCGTTAAGAAACCTTAAAGGCCTTTCGACGAGGGCCGTCTTTTCGGAGGGGAGGGCTTTGAAGGGAAGGGAGGAAACCCTCTCTCGTCCTTCCTTTTCGGCTTCCTTGAAGGAATCTCCCTCAAGACCAAAAAAAAGCCCGCCTGTCTTTTTAGGCGGCGTCTCTCTCGCAAAACGTGTCAAAGAACAAACTTGCCTTCCCTGAAGGCTTATGTCCATCAGGGAGTTTAAGTATACGCTCATTGGGGGGGAAGTCAAGGATTTTTTTTTAATCGTTTTTTTCCTTGACGATTCAAGGACTTCGTAATGTAATTAGGGTGTGAGACACGAGTTTTCACTGCTTGAGATCCAAGGAGAAATAAGGGTATGAATGCGTTGACCCTGGTCGTTGCGTCCTTATGCATTTTCGCCATCGGCTATCGTTTCTACGGGATTTTCATTGCCGAAAAAGTGCTCAACCTGAAACCACAAAGAGCAACCCCCGCCATAACGATGGCTGACGGCCACGATTACGTCGAGACGAACCGGTACGTCCTCTTCGGCCATCACTTTGCAGCAATTGCCGCGGCCGGCCCACTTCTGGGCCCGGTGCTCGCCGCGCAGTTCGGTTACTTACCGGGCGCCCTGTGGATCCTCATTGGCGCCGTACTCGCCGGCGGCGTTCACGACATGGTCGTGCTTTTCGCTTCCGTACGGCACAAAGGGAAAAGTCTGTCGACGATCGCCGAAAGCGAGATAGGCCAGTTTGCGGGCCTTATCGCCTCCATCGCCTTTCTTTTTATTCTCCTTCTCACCCTGGCCGGCCTTTCCATCGCCGTGGTCAACGCCATGTTCGAAAGCGCCTGGGCCACTTTCACGGTCTTCGCCACCATGCCCATTGCGTTTATCATGGGGATTTATCTCCACGTGTTCCGCGACGGGGACGTAGTGGGGGCGACAGTCATCGGCGTTGTCCTCCTTTTTGCGGCAATCCTTGCCGGTCCTTATGTGGCGGCAAGCCCGACCTGGTCAGCTCTATTCACCCTGTCCAAGAAACAAATATCTCTTATCATACCGGCTTACGGTTTCGTTGCCTCGGTCCTTCCGGTCTGGATACTGCTGTGTCCGCGCGACTATCTCACTACGTTCCTGAAAGTGGGGACCATCAGCATACTGGCCATCGGCATCGTCGTCATGCGCCCCTATTTTCAGATGGCTGCCCTGACGCCCTATATACACGGCGGCGGCCCGATCATCCCCGGCGCAGTCTATCCCTTCATCATGATCACCATCGCCTGCGGCGCGCTTTCCGGATTTCACGCCATCATCGGCACGGGAACCACGCCGAAAATGATCGGCAATGAACGGGACGTCCTGTTTATCGGCTACGGCGCAATGCTCGTCGAGGGCTTTGTGGCCATCATGGCCCTCGTTGCGGCATGCGTTCTTGTCCCCGCGGATTATTTCGCCATCAACGCAGCGCCCGCCGTCTATGCGAAGCTGGGGATGACGCCCGTCCATCTCCCGCAACTTGCCGCCTCAGTGGGAGAAAGAGTCCAGGGTCGCCCCGGCGGCGCCGTATCGCTCGCCGTCGGCATGGCCTACATCTTCTCCGCCCTCCCCTTCATGAAAGGGCTCATGGGCTACTGGTACCATTTTGCCATCATGTTCGAAGCCGTATTCATCCTCACCGCCGTTGACACGGGCACAAGGGTAGGAAGGTTTTTCCTGCAGGAACTGATCGGCAAGCTCGTGCCGCGGTTTCTCGAAAAACGCTGGCTGCCCGGCATCATCATCACCAGCTTGCTCTTCACGGGCGCATGGGGCTACCTCGTCTTTACCGGCGACATCACGACAATCTGGCCCCTCTTCGGCATGAGCAACCAACTCCTTGCCGCCAGCGCGCTGATCATCTGCACGATCATGCTCGTCAGGCTCGGAAAATACCGGTATTCAGGAATCACGCTGATCCCCGGCGTCATTATGGCCTTTACCACCATCTACGCGGGGTATCTCAATATTACCGTTAATTATCTGCCCAAAAAGGAGTATCTCCTCGCCGTTCTCTCGGTTGTCATTATGGCTCTCGTCGTCATCGTCTTCGCTACCGCCGTGAAACGCTGGCGCGAACTGGTACAGATCCGACAGCCGGTTATCGACCGGTATGGCGATCGCGTCATGCAGGAAGTAGTCGAATAGCAGGGAGCGCAGCGAGATGAGAGGGAGATAGCAATCGCGAATCTTGAATCGCGAAACGCGAAAGTAAAGACAAAATACTTCATGATTCGCGGTCCGCGATTCGGGATTCGCGCCTGAAGGAGCAGTTATGAACGCAGTTTTTGTCCTTATCCTGGGCTTCATCGTCTTTATTGTCGGTTATCGCTGGTACGCAGGCTATATCGATGCGCGCGTCGTCAAGGCGGACCGGAAACGGGCCACTCCTGCAACACTCTACATGGACGGGGTGGAGTTCATACCGACGAGCAAGAGCGTCCTGTTCGGTTATCAGTTCAAGTCGATAGCCGGCGCCGCGCCGATAATAGGGCCGATCATCGCTATTCAGTGGGGGTGGCTCCCCGCGCTCATCTGGATACTGGGCGGCGCCCTCTTTATAGGATGGGTCCAGGATTATTCGAGCGCGATGATGGCCATGCGTATGGAAGGGGCCTCTTTCGGAGGCCTGAGCCACAAGCTCATCTCGCCCAGGGCAAGAATGATCCTCCTCTCTTTTCTCTATTTCTACCTCCTGCTCATCGCGGGCGCTTTCGGCAACGTCGTGGTAAGCACGGCTGTCTCCCTGAAAGCCGCGCCCATGGCGTGGCTTTTCCTCACCATCGGCGGCCTTGTTGCCGGACAGATGATTTACCGCTGGAAGAAGGACATCCTGGCGACGACGGCCGTCTGCGTGATCATTGCCCTCGTGGGCATCTGGCTGGGCTCGCGCGTTCCCTCGGATGCGATCCTCGGCTCGGGCCTGGCCAACAGCAGGCTGCTCTGGGCCCTCGTCGCCATAGTCTTCTGCTATTTTGCAGCGATCCTGCCCGTTTGGAGGTTTTCACTGCCCATCAACTATGTTGCCTCCTATGTCATCTTCCTGGGGCTTTTTTTCGGCATTATCGGCGTCTTCGTTGTCCATCCCGGTTTCACTCTCCCGGCCGTCACGACCTTTTCCATAAAGATCGGTCCCGTGTGGCCCATCATGTTCGTCACCATCGCATGCGGAGCCATCTCCGGCTGGCACAGCATAGTCTCCAGCACGGGAACGGCGCGCCAGCTTGAGAACGAGCTGGATGCACGGCCCGTGGGGGCCGGAGTCATGTTCGTGGAGATGATGCTCGCCCTTTTCGCCCTGGTGATTGCCGGCACCGTCTACGGGTCCGCCGGAGAATACGCCGCGGCGGCCGTTCAGGGTCCCGGAGCTATTTTCGCGACCGGCATGGCGAAGTTTCTCGGGGCCCTCGGCTTGCCCGCCGTCGTCGGTCAATCCTACGGCAGCGTCATGATGGTGATCCTTGCCGTCACCATTATGCAGCTCGTCTTCCGGTTCATGCGCATTTCGACCTCCGAGCTGATGGGCGACATAAGCCCTCTGTTCAGGAATGCCCACGTGGGTCTTCTCATTGCCAGCGCGCTCACCATCGTCCTTATCATCAGCGGCTGGTGGCAATATTTATGGATCCTTTTCGGCGGCGCGAACCAGCTCATGGCGTCGCTGGCGCTCATGCTCATCACCGCATGGCTCATGTCGGAAGGCAAGCCATACGCGTGGTCCTTCTATCCCATGATCTTCATGTTCGTGACAACCATCGCGGCCCTTTGCTACACCTCCTATACGCTGCTTTCGAATGTGACCGCGGGCATGGTGAAAGGCGGGGCGCTGGTTGGCAATTCGCTTATGGCCCTCGTCGGTTTCTTTCTGGTCGTCGCGGCGATTCTCCTGGGATTCGAAGGTCTGAAAGCCTTCCGGAGATACCGGTCCATTGCAAGAGAACTCCACGGGACGACCGTCGCGGGGGCATAAACTAAGGCAGGAGGCGGCAACAGATGGGAGAAGGCGGCATATTCAAATCGATTAAGGATTTCTTTTACGGGGCTGCGGCTCACGACTCCGCCCGTTTTGCCATGAAGTCGAGGGCGAACATGGAGCATCTCTTCCTTCTGATCACTATCGGCGACTCCCTCGGCGTTCCCGTCCTCCCCCCTTACTATTCCCTGCGCCTCCTCCCCTACCTGGTTCCCGAAATCGATGCATGGAAACGGAGGATGCTCAGAGAAAAAGATCTGACGGACGGTTTGGCGTGATAAGGAACGGGTGAAGAGGGGCGACCGCTTCGCTGGGAAGACCGTTCGCTGTGCTCACTAGGACGATCTTTTGCGTCCATCGTCCTAGTCCCGCAGGGACGGTCGTCCATCCTCCCTCGGTAGCTCTGGAGGTGGAACATTTCTCTTTCTACGATATTCGAGCGCCATCGCCACTGGCGATACTTTATGTTCGGCGGCAAGGGCGGCGTGGGGAAAACGGTCCTCGCCGCGGCCACGGCGTACTATCTGGCGAAGCAGGGGAAACGGGTCCTGGTTTTTTCCGGCGATCCGCAAGGCTCGCTGAGCGACATTTTCCAAAAAGACATTTTCGGCAAGGGACCTACCGAGATCGTGCCGAACCTCTACGCCCGGGAAATAGATGCGGTCCAAAGGATAGAGAAACTTCAGCAGGAGACGCGGCAGAAGATCCTCGACCTGCACGGCGTGGAGATGCTCTCGGATGAGATAGAGAACCACATCCGGACGGCGGCAATGGCGCCCGGCGTGGAGGAGAGCGCCATCTTCGATGGGTTCGTCGATATTGCGGCGAAGGGCGGCTACGACTATTACATCTACGACATGCCGCCCCTGGGACACGCCCTCTCCTACCTGAGCATGGCTTCCCTCCACAATGAGTGGGCCGGCAAGATTGTCGGGCTTCGCGAGCAGATGCGGGAATACGATCAGGTTGCGGCCGTGATGCGCCGTGGGAAAGGCATGGATGACGACGCCATGTTGAACGAGCTGCTCTCCATAAAGGAGCGCCTGAACAGGTCCTCCGAAATCCTCACCGACAAGGAGAAAACGGCCTTTTTCTTCGTGATCGCCCCCCAGGAGATGGCGATTGCCGATACGGTCCGCGCGGCGGAGCTTTTTGCGGGGTTCAACGTCCCCTTGAGCGGCTGCATCGTCAACCGCGTGCTCCCCGGCTCTGCAGACGGTCAGGACCTCCCCGATTGCCTGAAGAGCAGGCTCGCAGCGCAGGAGCAGTGCCTCAAAACGATCGGCGAGGCTTTCCCCGGCCGGATAGCGGCTTCCGTGCCGGAAATGGAGAAGGACGTGGCGGGGCTTGCCATGATAGAAAAAGTTGCAGCGGCGTTGTTCTGAAATCTGCGTGAGCAAAAAAGGAGATCGAGCGGTGGACGCCCTCAGCGCAAATTATGACGTCACCCTGAGCATGCGGCAATTCATTGATGACAATCCCAGGCTCAAATACGTTTTTTTTGGAGGAAAGGGAGGCGTGGGCAAGACCGTCATTGCCGGCGCCGCCGCCCTCTGGTCGGCGAGAAAGGGGAACAGGACGCTCCTTGCCTCGACAAACCCCGTCCACAGCCTGTCGAGCCTTTTCGGTCGGGGCGTCTTCGGCAAACCTGCGGCCGTCTTAAACGAGGAGCGGCTCCATGCCCTGGAGATCGATCCACGCCAAAGCCAAGAACGGTCGAAGCAGGAAATCAGGGAAAAGATCGCCTCGTTCGTCAAGACTACGAGCATCACGACGAAACCCGAAGAGTTCATTGAATCGGTCTTGATGAACCCGGCCCTTGAAGAATCGGCCCTGTATGAAAGCATGATGGACCTCGTCTTCAAAGACGAGTACGATCTCTATGTCTTCGATACGGCGCCTGCGGCACAGGCGCGACGGCTGCTCGGCATGTCGCGGGTCTACTCCCTCTGGATAGAAAGGATGCTCAGGAACAGGAAAGAAACGAAGGCGATGCAGCAGACGCTTTCTTTTACGAAGAAGAGCGAGAAAGACCCTCTGACGGACTACCTGCTCGGCGTCAGGGACCGTACGGCAAAGGCCCGCAACCTCCTGACCGACAGGGCGCTGACCGCTTTTTTCCTCGTAACCGTCCCGGAGAGCCTCCCTATCGCAACGACCGCCCGGTTCATCACCTGGCTCGACGAAATGGGCATACCCCTCGGCGGCGTCATCCTCAACGGCCTGCTGCAGAAAGCGTGCGTCACTAACCAAACGTCTTATTTCCCGCACAGCCGGATGGCCGCACAGGAGGAGCGCCTGGCGGAGATGCGCCGTGTCTTCGGCGACAAAGTAAGGGCCGTCGCGCCACTCATCCAAACAGAGGCAACTGGCGCCTCCCTGTTAGAAAGCCTGAGCGCCTCCCTCTTCGCCTAAACCCGGCCGGACTTCAAGCTTCCGCCCGATTGAACTTCCCTCCTGTCTCGTGTAGACTATGTCCGTTTTCAAATTTTACTGTCACCGTTATCTTTGTGGCTTAGGATTCCCAATGTTATCAGTTGCCAATCTGACGAAGACCTACGGTCCGCAGGTCGTTTTCGAGGATGTCTCGTTCACTGTCGGAGACGGAGAGCGCCTGGGCCTCGTGGGCAGGAACGGGAGC
The DNA here is from genome assembly GCA_963816715.1 of uncultured delta proteobacterium. Classification (GTDB taxonomy): domain Bacteria; phylum Desulfobacterota; class Syntrophorhabdia; order Syntrophorhabdales; family WCHB1-27; genus BOG-1155. The sequence continues at coordinate 735,841 of CAWFMJ010000023.1, read as the reverse complement.
GGAAAAACCACCCTCCTTCGGCTCATCACGGGCGAGGAAGAACCCGACTCGGGAAGCGTCAATCTTCCCCGCAACTACACCTTGGGCTACCTCTCCCAGACCCTTGCCTTCTCCAAGGACACCGTCCTCGCCGAAGCCGCCCTGGCCTTGCCGAAAAGCGACGATGGGACGGACGAAACCTATAAGGTAAAGAGCATTCTTTTCGGCCTCGGCTTCAGCGAATCCGACTTCGTCAAATCCCCCATGGAGCTCTCGAGCGGCTTTCAAATACGGCTCAATCTCGCCAGGGTTCTCGTCTCCAGGGCCGACCTTTTGCTGCTTGACGAGCCGACAAATTACCTGGACATCGTCTCCGTCCGGTGGCTCGGCCGGTTCCTTCGGGAGTGGAGGGGGGAGCTGATCCTCATCACCCACGACCGGGACTTTATGGACAACGTGACGACCCACGTCATGGCCCTCCACCGGAAAGGGGTGCGGAAGATCGCCGGCTCCACCCATAAGCTCTATCAGCAGATCCTCCAGGAAGAAGAAGTCTACGAAAAGACGCGGGTTAACGACGAGAGGAAGCGGAAAGAACTGGAGCAGTTCATCAACCGCTTCCGGGCCCAGGCAACCAGGGCCGGCGCGGTGCAATCGAAGATCAAGATGCTCGGCAGGACGCAGGGCCGCCAAAAGTTGCAGGAGGCGAAGATCCTCGATTTCCAGTTTCGGTCGGCGCCGACGAACGCGAAGTGGCTCATGGAAGTTCGGGACTTGAGCTTCGCCTACGACGACGGCCCGCTCCTCATCGACGGCCTCGCTTTAGCCGTGGGAAAACGCGACAGAATAGGCGTGATCGGTAAAAACGGCAAGGGCAAAACGACCCTCCTCAGCCTGCTGGCGGGCGACCTGGCGCCGCTTCAGGGCACGGTCTCCCGTTCCGTCAGCCTCAAGTCCGACTATTTCGGCCAGCTCGCCATCGACCGCCTCAACGGCGATGCGACGATCGAAGAGGAGATTATGCACGCCACGCCCGATCTGAGCCGGGGCACGGCGCGCAACCTGTGCGGTTTGATGCTCTTCGAGGGCGACCTGGCGTTGAAAAAGGTCTCCGTCCTTTCCGGCGGAGAGAGAAGCCGCGTGCTCCTCGGAAAAATGCTCGCCACGCCATCAAACCTCCTGCTCCTCGACGAGCCGACCAACCACCTCGACATGGAATCGGTCGACTCCCTCATCGAGGCCGTCGACGCTTTTGACGGCGCCGTCATTCTCGCCACGCACAGCGAGATGATCCTCCACGCCGTGGCGGAGCGGCTCATCGTGTTCGAAGGGGGAAAGCCCTGGCTTTTCGAGGGGACCTACGCCGATTTTCTGGAACGGGTGGGATGGCAGGACGAACGCGCCGGTACGGAACAGACCGGCCGGATCGCCCGGCGCCCGATCGGACGCAACGACAAGAACCGGCAGCGGGTGGACAGGAAAGAGCTGAAGCGAGCCCGGGCAGCGCTCATAGCCGAGCGGTCGCGGCTGCTCTCTCCGTTAAACGAGCGGATTTCACGACTGGAGAAGACGATCACGGAGTTGGAGGAACGAATCGAGGCGGACAATGAAGCCCTGCTGCGAGCGACGCGCACGGGCGAGGGAAGCAGGATCGCCGCCCTCTCTATTTCCATTCACGAAGCAAAAAAAAGAATCGACGAAATGTTCGTGGAGTTGGAGGAGGCCTCGAATGAACATCTTTCCCAGACAAGAGAATTCGAGGCAAAGCTCCAAGCCCTGGACGGAACGGAAGCCGACGATGCACCGGCCAAGGCAGTGCAAAATCGATAAAAAAGGAGTTTCTATGAAACATTTGATAGTTGCGGGCGTCATGCTTTTCTTTGCTGCCGGCGTATGCGCAGCGCAAGATCAGGCGCCGAAGAGCGACAAAGAAAAGGTGAGCTACGTCATCGGAACGCTTGTTGCGAAGGATATGAAAAACCAGGGCGTCGACCTGAACACTGACCTCTTCATGAAGGGGTTCAAGGACGCATTTTCGGGCGCCAAATTGGCCGTAAGCGACAAGGAAGCAGAGGACGTGATGAATGCCTTCCGGGGCGAGATGGTCGCGAAGAAGCAAGCGACAATGAAGAAAGTCGGCGACGAAAACAAAAAGAAGGAAGAGGCATTCCTCAGCGAGAATAAGAAGAAGGAAGGGGTGCATACGCTGGCAAGCGGGCTGCAGTACAAGGTGCTCAGGGAAGGAAGCGGAGGCAAGCCGACCCTTTACGACAAAGTGACCGTCAACTATCGCGGCACGCTTCTCGACGGGACGGAGTTCGACAGTTCCTACAAACGGAACCAGCCGGCAACTTTCGCCGTCAACAGCGTCATCCCCGGTTGGTCCGAGGCGCTGCAGTTGATGAAGACAGGGTCGAAATGGCAGCTCTTCATCCCGGCGAAGCTCGCCTATGGAGAGGCAGGAGCGGGAGGCGTCATTCCGCCGAACGCAACGCTCACCTTCGAAGTGGAGCTGCTCAACCTGGGCAACCCGGCGGCCAAGGCGCCTCAGACAGGAAACGGCAGCGCAGCGCCCAAGGCGGATAATGGGAGCAAGAAATAACAGGACGGATCGTTCCCTCCCCCTCACGAGGGTGAGGGCGCATTCTCACCACTTGCGGACAAATGGGGCAGACGCCGCCTGATGAGGAGCAGCGGGAATGGCGGATGATCTCTCGGCGCTCAGAATAGAAAAATCACCGGCCGGCGCGGGGTCGGGGCGCGGAAGAGGAAAGAAAATATTCCTCGTCTGTCTGGCCCTGGTCGTACTGCTCTGCCTGGGCCTGCTTCACCGGGCCGGTCTGCTCACGCCTTCGATAACCGTTCAGGCGGCCACGGTGGGCCGCGTCTATCCATCCCAGACCTTCACGGTACTCAACGCGAGCGGCTACGTGGTGGCCCAACGAAAATCGTCTGTCTCGTCGAAGGTAACAGGCCGTCTCGTCTGGCTCGGGGTGGAAGAAGGGAGCCGCGTGCGCACCGGGCAGGTCATCGCAAAGCTTGAAAATCAGGACGTGACGGCCTCCCGGACACAGGCTGAAGCGAATGTGGCCGCCTCCAGATTCGTGCTCGATCAGACAAAGGCAGAGCTTGCCGACGCCGCGCTGGGCATCAACAGAGCGCGGGAGCTTGTGGCGCGGGGCTATATTCCCCAAGCCGATCACGATACGGCCCTTGCCCGCTTCAAAAAGGCGCAGGCCGCGGTTGCCGCTGCCGAGGCCACGGTAAAGGCGAACGAAGCGGCGCTCAAAGGGGCCGAAGTTGCCCTGGAATACACCGTGGTTCGCGCTCCATTCAATGCCGTTGTGCTCACCAAGAACGCCGACGTCGGCGATATCGTCACCCCTATCGGGGCCGCGACGAATGCAAAGTCAGCGGTGGTGACCGTGGCCGACATGGGCTCGCTGAAGGTGGAAGCCGATGTCTCGGAGTCAAACCTGGAGCTGGTGCGGCTGGGCCAGCCGTGCGAGATCCAGCTCGACGCCCTGCCTGAAGCCCGCTTCCGGGGCCGCGTCCACATGATCGTTCCCACGGCGGACAGGAGCAAAGCTACGGTGATGGTCAAGGTCGGCTTTGTCGATGAAGACCCGAGGATACTGCCGGAGATGAGCGCCAAAGTTGCCTTCTTGTCACGGCCGGCTACAGCGGCCGAAAAAGCGGCGAGGACGGCCGTTTCCCGCTCCGCCGTGATCACGAAAAACAACAGGAACGTCCTCTTCGTGATCAAACAGGGCAAAGCTGTGGAAACCCCGGTGACCTTAGGGGATGCTCTCGGCGACATGGTGGAAGTGCGGGCCGGGGTGAAGCCGGGCGATCAGGTGGCGATCAACCCGCCGAGCGGGCTGAAGGACGGCTCAAAAGTGAGCATTGCGGTAAAATGAGGAGCGAGGCAGCTTCCGCCGTCGAGATCAGGGCGGTGAGCAAAGCGTACCGGCGCGGCGCAACGACGGTGCCGGTGCTCTCGGACATCAGCCTTTCCATAGGCAACGGTGAATTTCTCGCCCTCATGGGGCCTTCCGGCTCCGGCAAATCGACCCTTCTCAACCTCATCGCCGGCATCGACCACGCCGATTCCGGCAGCATCGTCGTGCAGGGAGTCGACATCACGAGTTTAAGCGAAACAGGTCTCGCCCTCTGGAGGGCAACGCACGTCGGCTTCATTTTTCAGTTCTACAATCTGATCCCTGTCCTTACGGCCTTCGAAAACGTGGAGCTGCCCCTCCTCCTCACCGGTCTGGCCCGCAAACAACGGCGCGAGCACGTGCGGTTGGCACTGAGCATCGTCCACTTGTCCGGCCGCATGGACCATTACCCTTCCCAGCTCTCGGGCGGCGAGCAGCAGCGCGTCGCCATTGCGCGAGCCGTGGTGACCGACCCGGCCATACTGGTGGCTGACGAGCCGACGGGCGACCTCGACAGGGTTTCGGCAGAGGAGGTGCTCTCTCTGATGGACCGGCTGAATGCGGAATCGGGTAAAACCATCATCATGGTCACCCACGACCCGAGGGCTGCATCGAAAGCCCATACCATCAGACACCTCGAAAAGGGCATCCTCGACGATGTTTCTCCTCAAGCTCATCTTTAAGAACGCCTTTCGCCACAAGCTGCGGGCCTGGCTGACCATCCTCTCCATCACCATCGCCATCCTCGCCTTCGGCCTGCTGAGGACGGTGATCGACGCGTGGTACGTGGGCGCCGAGCGGTCGTCGCCCAACCGTCTCGTCACGAGGAACGCCGTCTCCATGACCTTCTCCCTGCCCCTGGCGTACAAGGAAAAGATCGCGGGGACGGCGGGCGTGAAGCAAGTGACCTATGGTGGCTGGTTCGGCGGCGTCTACATCGACGAGAAGAACTTCTTTCCCAACTTCGCCGTCGAGCCCCGCTCCTATTTTGCCCTCTACCCCGAATACGTCTTCTCCCCCGAGCAACAGGAAGCCTTTTTCCGCGACAGAAAAAGCTTCGCGGCGGGGCGAAAGCTCGCGGAAAGGTTTGGATGGAAGATCGGCGACACGGTCACCCTCAAGGGGACGATCTATCCCGGCAATTGGGAATTTGTGCTGCGCGCGATATATCGCGGCAGGGATGAGAACGTGGACGAGCGGGTGTTCTTCTTTCATTGGGATTACCTGAACGAAAGCCTCAAACGGACCTCGCCCGGGCGGGCCGACCAGGTGGGCGTTTACGTGGTCGGCGTCGATCGTCCCGAGGTCGCCCCCGACGTGGCCGTCGCCATCGACGCGATGTTCAAGAATTCCCTTGCCGAGACGCTGACGGAGTCGGAGAAGGCCTTCGCCATGTCTTTCGTTTCCATGACGGAAGCCATCGTCATGGTGATACGCCTCGTTTCTCTTGCCGTCATCGTCATCATCGCCGCGGTGGCCGCCAACACCATGTCGATGACGGCCCGTGAGCGGATCGGCGAATTCGCCGTATTCAAGACCCTCGGCTTCGGCGCCTGGCGCATTGCGGGGCTCATCGGGGCGGAATCGCTCGTGGTTGCCGTCTCGGGAGGGTTCTTCGGGGTGCTCTTCACTTTTCCCGCCGCGGGCCTCTTCAGGAGTCTCCTCGGAAACTACTTTCCCGTGTTCAATCTGTCCGGCCAGACCCTTTGGCTCGACGCCGCCGCTGCCGTCGCTGTCGGCATTGCCGCGGCAATCATCCCCATCTGGAGGGCGATTACCATAAAGATCGCCGACGGTCTGAGGAGGATCGGGTAGATGGCGCTCCCGCTTTCCTACAGCGTGAGGAACCTTTGGACGAGGCGGCTCACCACTCTGTTGACCGCGTCGGGGATGGCGCTGGTAGTCTTCGTCTTTGCCGCCATTCTCATGCTCGCCCTGGGTCTTCAGAAGACCCTTGTGGAAACGGGTTCCTATGACAACGTGGTGGCAATCAGAAAGGCATCTGACACCGAAGTACAGAGCGCCATCGACCGCGATCAGGCAGCAGTCGTCGAAACGGAGCCGGAAACCGCCACGGGCGCGGACGGAAAACCCCTTCTTGCGAAGGAGATGCTCGTCCTGGTCACCCTGCCCCGGCTCGGGAGCGCCAAACAGTCAAACGTGCCCGTCAGGGGAATAGGACAAAGTTCGCTTGCCTTGCGGCCGCAGGTAAGGCTTGTTCAGGGGAGGATGCCGCGGACCGGGTCACTGGAGGTCATCGCGGGGAAAAACGTCGCCGAGCGTTTTGCCGGCGTCGGAGTGGGGGATACGCTCCACTTCGGGCTGTACCGGTGGACCGTCGTCGGCATTTTCGACGCGGGGAATACAGCCTTCAGCTCCGAAGTGTGGGGGGATGCGGAGCAGCTCATGCAGGCTTTCCGCAGACCCGTCTTTTCGTCGGTGATCTTCAAGCTGCGGGACCCGTCGAAGTTCGAAGAGGTGCGGAAACGGCTGGAAGGCGACCCAAGGCTCACCCTGGACGTCGAGCAGGAGACGCACTACTACCTGAAGCAGTCGGAGATGATGGCCAAATTCCTCCGCGTCCTCGGCATTTCGCTCACGATCATCTTCTCGCTGGGGGCGACAATAGGCGCCATGATCACGATGTATGCGGCGGTAGCGACGAGGACGAGCGAGATAGGGACGCTCAGGGCGCTGGGGTTCAGGAGGAGAGCGATACTGGCGGCGTTCCTCTTTGAAGCGCTTTTCCTGGGACTGGCGGGAGGCATAGCAGGGCTGCTCCTGGCGTCGCTCATGCAGTTCTTTACGATCTCGACGATGAATTTTCAGACGTTCTCAGAGCTGGCGTTCTCGTTTAGCCTGAGTCCGGGGATTGTGGGGGCGGGGCTGGGGTTTGCGGTGCTGATGGGGTTCGCAGGAGGCGTGCTGCCGGCGGTGAGGGCGGCGAGGATGGGCATCGTCGATGCGCTGCGGGCTTCCTAAACGGCCGGCCGGTGAAATGGGAGGAATCGCGATCTTTGGCGCCGGGCTCGCCGCGCGACCTCCGACGTACATTCAGTACGCCTCCGGTCATCACGGCTCACGCGGCATCCAAACCTCGCGATTCCTCCCATTTCACTCGTCCACCCGATCCGGCATCAAGTTCAACCATGATCGATGCCGGAGTTCCAGGTTGGGGCGAAACAGATTCTCCCGGCCTCGTTCCGACTTGCCTTATTATCTCGTTGCCATCGGTCCGGAGAAACAGTCTTGCCGAAGGTTAAAGTGCCCTGCAATAAAGTGACGGGACCATCGTCTATACGATTGTGGGCGTAATGGACGCCCACCATTGTGTACGAGGAGGCAGAGGCGTGTTTCTTGTGCGTTGGCCGGGCCCCGGTACAATATGATGAACGAAGCAACGCCTCCACCTGACCTGGCAACACTTGAACGTTGGGAAGCAACTACCCAGAGTTTTCCTTCATCGCCCGCTTGTGCCAATCCCTCTCACAGTAAGGGCTTCAGGGTTTCCAACTCTTTTTCGAGATAATGATAGTAGGCCAGGTCCTCCTTGCAATGCTTATCCCTACGGTTAGCCTCACAGGCTTCTTTGTTGTCAATGTCAAGAACAGAGAGATCAACATACATGTTGGAAGAAGCACCCTAAAAGTTTCCGCCCTCGATTCGAATGATAACTCTGGGCACCCATGGCTTCTCGACTCTCTTTTTGACGCTGCGCACTATTTCCTGCAATTTCTTTTGTAGACTCCGAGATGGCTCTAAGGTCTTTGTGAGATTATCAAGAAGCTCCTCCAGCACTTCCATGTCAGACTTTCCTTCCGTTTTCCTGATTACGGGTTGATACCGCATGGCGGTCCCTCCTGCAGGTTCCATAGACTTCCGGTCGCTATGAAAATCAGATTTTTAGATAATCTCCGCCGCCCAAGAACATGATGAAACCCATATCCCGTAAGACTTGCAACTGCTGCCGTATTTTTGCGCGGATATTTCTATTTCCCGGATGTGCTTCGGTCAGGCCCTGTTCATGCGCATAGACGTTCCCTAGAGCGAATTTGTCCGGAAGCATTTCAACAATCCGGAACACGTCTAAGGTCCACCCTCTCACACCAGTTTTCAGGGAAGAAAATGCTTTTACTTTCTCGTACCTACTCCGCACTTCGCTTCGTTCCGCAATTATTCCGCCGGTTACAATCGGGATTCTTCCCGTCGATGGTACATTGGAAAGCAAAATGTTGCATCCTACCCAGCCGGCCCTCCTCGCCGTCACCGAAAGAGCCGGCCTCCTTTCTATTGCGGACGACGTGAGAAGGAAAGAAGGGATGAGTAGCAGATTTCGCACATTCCAATTACTGTCATAGTGCAGGACAAAGAGATTCGGGTTGTTGTCTTTTGAAATAGCTTCCATCATCGCATCGTAGCCGGAATCTGGGATTCGTCGTTCGTCCCATCGTCTGCTGCTCTTGAGCTCGAAACGAGCTACGCAAGCTGGACAGATAAAATCAAAAGCTTTTGTATTGTTCTTCGTTTGAGCCAGTTCGTCGCTTGCGCAAGCCGGGCAGTATAAATTCCTTTTAGCCCAATCCTCGGAAACGATTCGGGCAATCTGCGCTCCGCTTTTGAAACCTCTTGCCTCCTCGATATTCATTTGAAGATTCATTGGTATCATTGGTATAGACAACTTAATCCCCTATCTTACTGCTGGGACATCCGGAGGAAACAGCTATAACTTCATAACTTTTGTTCGGCCCGGCGGACTTTGCGTCCATTGAGGATGTTGTACGACTGAAAGCGCCCGTTTCGGACACGTCACTCGTTGAACTTGTCTCTTTGCTGCGTTAGCAACGCGCCGCCTCAGCCTGATTCCCGCCTGCTTGCAAAGGTCGTTCGCGGTTACTCGGTCAAAATCTTTGTGTCTCTTGACGGGAATCACGATTGCTCCGTTCGTACAAATTGAGTGGTTGCCCCCCGGAGCAGCCTATAACCGTTCTCTTCAAGGTACCTGATAAGTTCACGCCGTTTTACAGACAATTTCCTGATCCACAGGCAATTGCTCGTAAAGCACGCTTCCTTCCGGAATCGGTTTCTCGAGATCGCGATAGGCGAGAATCATTTGCTGGAGGGCGTCTTTCAGCATGAGGCGACATTCTTCGAGGTCTTTCCCCTCCGTCACGAACTTTGGGCCGTTCAACTATTTGGCCCATATAGCCTCTGGTTAGGCCCTATAGGGGGACAGCCATGACTTTATAACTTGCCCTCCTTGTTTTCTTTGACCTGCAAGCTGGCGCGCCTTTTCCTCTCAAGGCGAAGCCACGATGGCCGGGCGATGGTGTTTGATGCGGTTCTACCACCTCAGGCACAGCAAAGTCAATAAGATTACCGGCGACGACGACGAAGCGCCTTTCCTCTTCGTTCTCGGCCGTGCTTCAAAAATCCCGAGAAAACTGGAGAATGTCGAATACAGTGGCGATATTTGCTATAATTGAACAGGCGGCTGTTGGTCGCGAAGAATGCGGAACAACCGTGAGCGGACCTTCTGACTCGGACGAGTCGGGAAAATTGACGATTCTCCTTGCCGCCATTGAGAGGTGGTCGTGAAAACAGAAAAGTACATTTACTGGCAAGACGGAGCAATGTGGCTTGGGTACCTCGAAGAGTATCCCGACTACTGGACTCAAGGCGAAACAGAAGAAGAATTGCAGAAAAATCTCGTTGACATCTACAAGGAGCTTACAAGCGGATCTATCCCGAATATTCGCCGCAGAGCAGACCTCCAAGTGGCATGAAGCGACAAGAGCTCGTGAGAAGGCTGCAAGAGATGGGATGTCTGTTAATTCGCCACGGCGGAAATCATGATTGGTATCACAACCCAAGAACGAAAGCGTCTCAGCCGGTTCCCAGGCACTCGGAAATCAGCGACAACCTCGCGAAGCACATAATGAAGATGCTGAGCGACTAGAATCCTTTGCTGGGACAACCCGAGGATACAGCCATAACTTCATAACTTTTGTTCCGCCCGGCGGACTTTGCGTCCAGTGAGGATGTTGTACGACTGAAAGCGCTAAGACACGACACCCGTTGAACGTGTCTTTTTGCTGCGTTAGCAACGCGCCGCCTCAGCCTGATTCCCGCCTCTTGCAAAGCTCGTTAGCGATTGCTCGGTCAAAATCTTTGTGTCTCTTGACGGGAATCACGATTGCTCCGTTCGTATAAATTGAGTGGTTGCCCCTTCCCCTGAGCGGTTCCCGTTAAAAGCAAAGTAGCGTCCGGCAAAATAGACCCGAGGAGCGCAACGCGGTTTCGCGGAGGGAAAATGTTGCTTGAATATATGCAAATAAACCGTAGAACGAGCCGAATACAAGAGACTCGACGACGGGATGCAAGATTCGACCCGCCTCGAACACCAAATCCAATTTAGCCGAACACCCAGTCCGATGATGCCCGAACGGTAAATCCAACCCTGCTCATCGAGCACTTTTTTCCTCGATCTGTTGCCGAGTTGCCACTGACGTAATTTCCTGATGCAGGCACATCGTAACGGGGCGTATTTCCGATCACAAATGCTTATTTCGGCGGGAAATTCGTAAGAATGCCCTCCACGGCTCGCTTCAGGTCGCTCGAGGCCGCATCTGTGGAAATGTCGAGAACGCTTCCGGATGCCGTTCCGCGCCAGACCAATTTTCTCTGTTCTGGTTTGTAGATATTCAAAGTCAGCGCCTGAATTTTGTAATCATAAGGGCTGTAGCCGGCCTCGGCTTCGTAATTCATGGAAATCAACACATCGGGCTTCTCTTGAACCCTGGTAAATCCTTTCCGGGCAAGCAACTGGTCAGCGACGGCCCGAACATTTGCTTCAAGCAGCGGGTCCGGTCTCTCAGCCTTTAGTGGAGCCATAGCCCCCGGCAGAGCCGGGGGCTTGTTGTTTGCTGGCCCCTCGAAGGGGCCTGATCGCAAACGGAGAAAAGCCGTCCTCTGCCGTCATTCCCGCGAACGCGGGAATCCAGCGTCTTAGTACACTTACGCGCTCCTGGACCCCCGTTTCCACGGGGGTGACGACGAAAGAACCTGGCATCCCACTCGCTCCATATCGTTGCCTGTGAGAAGCGCAACCCGCAACTGTCAAACTGCGGGAGTCCCCCGGCAGAGCCGCGGGTTTACCGTAGTGCAATTATTAACGTTTTCTGCCCCGACTTACTTTTTTGTTAGTTACACCGTTATAACCCTGTACTCCGCGCTAACGTCAACATTGTTTTTTAACGCTATCCACACGGGGGACAATTCTTCGGCCTGCCTCAGCGCGTTTTGAATGTCTCCATTTACCGCATCCGTGGATTCCAGGATAACTTCAAAATGGATCTTTTCGAGCGATAAGGGCTGCGTTCTATTTGCACCCCTGGCGTTCATCTTGAATCCGGAAACGTTTTTCCCCATCCTTCTCAATAAATACACGATGGTCGTGCTCACGCATCCGGCGAAACTCATGAGCAATAGTTCAAGACCTCTATACCCTTGTCCATCTCCCATCGGGGGTAGATAATCAAATGCAATCGGACGGTCAGAATTCGACTTTGACACCCCGGTAAATTGAACTTTTTGATTTGTTAAGGCAACAGCAACTTCCAATTGACTGTTATTCATGGAAGAATCTCCTCTCATGTCTCATTTCCTCTCCTTGACTTGCTCGACGCGAACACGCCCTTCCTCTCAAGAACCAAGGCATGATGACCGGGCGATGGCATTGATGCCGTTCTACCATCGCAGGCGCGGCAAAGTCAATGAAATTGGCAAATCTTTATAGTTTCGTTCCGTCCGTCTGCCCGAACAACCCTATCGCGTTCCCCAGGTCCGCACTTTCAGCGTGAGGAGCGCGTAAGGGAATATCCAGAGCAGGGTGAAAAAGGAGAAATAGGAGTAAATGATGCCGTAGGGAAAGAGCCATGACCGTTCGGTCCACCAGTAATAGAACATGTTAAGCGTGGAAAAGATCGTCATGGCGGAGAAGAATCGGATAAGGGTGGCCGGATGATGGACGCAGAGGGTCGCGAGGAAAACAAGGCTTGCCCAGCCTACGGGAAATCTCAGGTTGGTGATCAGCATGTCCGCGAGCGAGATGAGCATGGAGCAGGGGGAGCGCCTCCATACGATCCGCATGAAATGGATGACCTCCCGTATGTAACTCCTGTCCCATCGGAGGTACATTTTGCACAGTTTGTGATACTGCCAGGGGACTATTGTGTGTACCCGACCCGTCCGCTGAAAGACCGTGTCGTACCCGGCCGACAGGATGAAATTCGTCATCGCCCGATCTTCGCCATAGGTGCAGCGTCTGCCGAGAAATGACTGATTGACCCATTGGGGCAGCACCTGACGCACCACGGACGTTCGATAGGCAGAAAGGGCGCCGGGGCAACAATAGACCGTTCCGTACGTCGATTGGACCGCCCTGAGAAAATCGAAGGAGAGCACGTAGCGTACCTGGAGCATCCTCGGGATCAACCCCTGCATTCGGTTATAGACGAGGACCTTTCCGGCGACGGCGCCGATCTTGGGGTTTGCGAAGGGGCCGGTCATGGCGAGAAGACTTCCGCGTTCCACCACGCTGTCCGAGTCCAGGGTAATCACTATGTTGCCGCGGGCCCGGCGGAAACCTTCTTCCAGTCCGGCTCGTTTCCCCCTATTTTTAGGGAATCGGACCGGCGTAACCAGGTTGGGATAGGCGCGGGCCGCCTCGAGGATATAGTGCCACGTATCGTCCGTGCTCCCATCGTCCACTGCGAAAACTTCCAAACGGCCGGGCGGATAGTCTGCCTGCAGCACCGAGTAGATCGCCTTCTTCACCATTGCGCCTTCGTTGTATGCCGGGATAATTACCGTAAGAGTCGGAGCGTTCCTGTGGGCAGCCGAAGGAAAGGGCCGGTAGCAAAACCAGAGAACCGTTCGAAACCAGAGAAAAATCGTGCCCATGAAGCCCCACAAAATGGACGGGTGGATGATAGTCTCCCATGCGCCCGCGTGGCGCAGGGTGAAGAAAAGGGGGTGGAACAGGTTGTTGGCGATGGCTGCATGAAAAACGACCAGAGTGAGGGCAATGGTGACGCCGCACACGAGCCAGTCGAACAAGTCGACCTCACGTTCTGCAACAGCAGGGGCAGGCCCGTCCTCAAAGGCGCTTTCGGGAACGGCTGTCAGGCTTGTCTCATTCGAGAGAGGCGGCTCCACCATTCATCCTCGTGTTCGTGATAAGTTGGTTTACGGACGATGACATCATTATAACATCCGACGTTTGTCAAGACCAGCAAATCTATCATCAGGAGAAAGGCATTGGGGGGTGGGGCGCCCTTGTGTCGGGCCGGCAGGGCGTCCGATTTGAAACTGTCGGCCTAGCGCCTTATACTACTGAGCAAATTCAAGGAGGACTTTATGCGGTTTTCCGATATGATTTATGAAAGGCCGGATTTCGATAAACTGGAATCCGATTTCCGTCGAAGGATAGATGTTCTTATCAATTCCGACAGCGCTGCGAAACAAGCGGGCGTTATTGATGAGATCAACCTCGTCCGCGAGGACGTCGATACCGCGATGAGTCTGGCCCGAATACGGCAGACCATCGATACCCGGGACGCTTTTTACGACGCCGAAGTCTCCTTCTTGGACAAGAACCTTCCCCGCTATCAGGCGCTGATCGACGAATACTACCGCGCCCTCACGACCTCCCGTTTCCGGCCGGAACTGGAAACTCGCTTCGGAAAGCGCCTTTTTGCTCTGGCCGAAGCGGCCCAAAAAACCTTTAAGCCGGAAATCATGGAAGATCTCGCCGAGGAAAACCGGCTTTGCACCGAATATATGAAACTTCTCGCTTCGGCCGAGATAGATTTCGACGGAAAGAAGCTGAACTTATCCGGTCTTGGACCGTATCGGGAATCATCAGACCGGGAAACCCGTCGTTTGGCAACGGAGGCCTATTTCGGTTTCCTGGCGGTTAACCGCGAAAAACTGGACTCGGTTTACGATAGTCTCGTCCGTGTGAGAAACCGGATGGCCGTAAAACTCGGCTTCGCAAACTTCATTCCTCTTGCCTACCTCAGGATGTCCCGGCTCGACTACGACGCGACTATGGTCTGCAATTATCGGGAATCTATTCTGAAAACCATCGTGCCCATTGCCGGGGACTTGAGAGAAAATCAACGGATCCGCTTGAACCTGGAACATCTCTATTACTACGACCTGGCCTTCTCCTTTAAGAGCGGCAATCCGAAACCGCAGGGCAGCGCAAAAGACATTATCCGCGAGGGCAGAGCAATGTACCACGCACTCTCGAAGGAAACAGGGGAATTCATCGATAGGATGCTGGACGAGGGCCTGATGGACCTCGAAACCCGTCCCGGCAAGGCCGGCGGCGGTTACTGCTCATGGATACCGAAATACAAGGCTCCGTTCATCTTCTCCAATTTCAACGGCACCTCGGGCGATGTGGACGTTCTGACCCACGAAGCGGGACACGCTTTTCAGGCACACATGAGCAAAGATTTCAAAATCCCGGAATACGTCTGGCCGACCATGGAAGCCGCGGAAATCCATTCGATGAGCATGGAATTTATCACCTGGCCCTGGATGGACCGCTATTTCGGCCCCGAAGCGGACAAATACCGTTTTATGCACCTTTCCGAAGCCTTGGTATTCATCCCTTACGGCGCCCTCGTGGACGAATTCCAGCACGTTATTTACGATAATCCCGGATTCTCACCGGCGGAGCGTTTTGGGACGTGGCGCGAACTGGAAAGAAAATACCTGCCGTACCGGGATTTCTCCGGAAACGTCTATCTCGAAGAAGGTGGATTCTGGCAATCTCAGCGGCATATCTATGAATCTCCCTTTTATTATATCGATTACACCCTGGCTCAGGTTTGCGCCATCCAGTATTGGGAGAAATTTCGGGAAAACCGGAAAATGGCGTGGTCGGATTACCTCAGGCTGTGCAAGGCAGGCGGAAGCGCGGCTTTCCTGGAATTGGCGAGAATCGGCGGGCTGCAATCGCCATTCGATCCCGGCGTACTGGAAAAAGCCGTGCAGCCGGCAAAAGAATGGTTGTCGCAAAGAGATTCCTCAAAATTCTGACGTGGACCAAAAAGCAGCCGCGGAAGCTCCCGGCTTCCGGTCTTTAAGAGCCGCAGCGGATGGACGATAAAAACTCCTAAACCATTACTCTACCAAAGGAGCGGAACAACAGCGCTTCATGGCAGCAAGATCGAGTCCGGGCAAGCGTTGGCGCTCTCGACGTACGGCTCGGTCCGGGGATGAGCCGGCGAGAAGCGCATTCGATCAGTGCAGAAAGCAGGCCAGGACTGCGGCGATGACGAGACTGGGCAGCATGTTGAGCACCGAGAGTTGCCTGATCTTCAGGATGTTGATTCCCAGGCCTATCAGCAGCAGGCCGCCCACGGCGGTCACCTCGTTGATCAGCCTGGGCGAGGAGGCGTGGTGCAGAGAGCTTGCGAACAGCGTAATGCCGCCCTGATAGATCAGCAGGGGGATGGCTGAAAAGAGCACGCCGATGCCGAGCGAGGCGGCCAGCGCGATGGAGGAGAAACCGTCGAGCACAGACTTGGCGAGGAGAAGGTGAGGACGACCGCCGAGACCTTCTTCGATTGCCCCCAGTATCGTCATGGACCCCATACAAAACAAGAGAAAAGACATGACGAAACCTTCCGAAAAATGGTCGTTTCCGGAACGTATGGCGCGCTTGAGAAGATTGCTCAGGTCATCCAGGCGCTTTTCGATGTTCAGCCATTCTCCCATAATGGCGCCCGGAACAATGCTGAAAATCATGATGAGAAAATTGCCGGTCTTCGATGCCATGGTGATGCCGAGGAAGAGCGTGAACAGGCCGATTGCCTGAAATACCACGGCGGCGATCTTCTCGGGAAACCTGTTGTGGATGAGGAGGCCGATGATGCTGCCGAGGATGACGGCGCCTGCGTTGATAAACGTTCCCATGGCTTCTCATTCTACCATCTTTTCTGCTTGACGCGCCACATCCTCTCGCCGCGTGCTTAAGGCGCCGCGACATTTGCCGAATACGTAAACAGGGAGATGCCGAATCGGATCCGAAAGCTTTTCAAGAACCTCAATGGCCGCCCCTCCGGCGCCGACGCGAGCGAGGGTCGGAAAGGGCATGCTTGGGTCTACCGTGAGAATGTCGGACAGGATTTCACCGCCGAGCGGTCCCTTCTCCGCATCGCTTTTCCCTACGCCCTGATAATCGGCGGCGCGGGCCTGTTGCTGTCCATCTACCGGACATCAACGCGCGGCGGTTGGCAGCCTATGCTCGTCTGGCACGTGACCGAGTATCTGCTCGCCGCAGCCGCTTTCGTCTGGTCGCGACGCTTCTCTCCGTGGACCAGCTTTTACGCGCTCCTCGGGATTCTCTTAACAGACGTCGCCGTCTCCCTTTCTTTTCTCGGCCTTGCCAGCTCCGGCCTGTTCAGTCTCCTGGCGGTATCCGCCCTTGCCGGTGTTTTCATCGGAAAAAGAGCAGGCCTCGCCTGTTTCGCGGCAGGCGCGCTCATCGCGTGTCTCGCCGGCCTTGGGTATTGGACGGGCCGCTTCGTTGTCCGGCCGGATATTCAGAGCTACCTCTCCAACCCTCTCACATGGATCATGCATCTCGTCCTCGTGGGCATGTACGCGGTCCCCCTCGTCCTCGGATCGGGCGGCATGCATGAAAAAGTGGCGTCGACCGTCGACGAACTGATTGAGACAAACAAGCGGCTCCGGGGTGAGATGTCCATGCGGCGGCTGGCGGAAGCGGATCTGCGCCGGAGCGAGGAAAAATACCGGAACATCTTCGAGCGCGCCGTGGAAGGCATCTTTGTTGTCTCCCCCACCATTGAATGGCAGAGCGTCAACCCGGCCCTGGCCCGTGCAGCGGGATTTGCAACGCCTGAGGAACTGATGGCCGACTGGAACACGAACGGCCCCCCTTTCGTCGATCCTGAAGACAGGATGGCGCTGAGGAAGGTTCTGGAGGAACAGGGGGGCGTCGCAGAGGCCATGGAGTTTCGGGTGTACACGAAAAACCGCGAAGTCCGGTGGATTTCCCTCAGCATGCGCGGCATCCATGACGAACAGGGGCGTCTAACGGGGTACGAAGGGACGGCCGAGGACGTCACGAAGCGCAAAGAGGCCGAGGCGGCGCTCAGGGAATCGGCCCTGCAATACCGGAACGTGGTCGAAAGCTCCCTCGTCGCCCTTTGCGTCGTGCAAAACGGACGCTTCAGCTTCGTCAACAAGAAGTTCTGCGATGTTCTCGGATATTCGGCCGAAGAGATCGTCGATCGGACGAACCCTCTGGATTTGGTGCACCCGGACTACAAGGACGTCTTGCGGAAGGACAAAAAAACGAGGATCGCCGGAGGGGACGACGTTTTCGAGATCGAGTTGAAGGCGGTGCGTAAGGATAAAGGAGTCGTCACGCTTAAGGTCTTCACCTGCTCCACTGAATCAGGCGGGCAGACGACCCACCTGGTAACGTTCATCGACGTCACCCAGGAAAGGATGCTGGAGTCGAAATTGCGCCAGGCGCAGAAGATGGAAGCCATCGGCACCCTCGCCGGGGGCATCGCGCACGATTTCAACAACATCCTTACCGTGCTCACCGGATACGGCTCGCTTCTGAAGATGAGGCTCGAGGCGACCGACCCGCTGTGCCAGTATGTCGACCAAATGTTGCTTGCATCCAGCAAAGCGACCAGCCTGACGCAAAGCCTTCTGGCCTTCGGGCGATTGCAGCCCATTTCGCTGAAACCGGCAGACGTCAATGCCATTGTGAGGGGCACGGAAAAGCTCTTGCGCCGGCTCATTACCGAGGACATAAACCTGAAAACCTTCTTTGGCCGGGAAGAGATCATTGCCATGGCGGACAGCACGCAGATCGATCAGATCCTTTTCAACCTCGCCACAAACGCGAGAGACGCCATGCCGAATGGGGGAACGCTGACCATCGCCACCGGTCTGGTGGAAATGGGCGAAGATTTCATCATCAGCCACGGCTTTGGCGAAGTGGGCAAATATGCCTTATTGAGCTTCTCCGACACCGGCGCCGGCATGGACGAAAGGACGAAAGAGCGGATCTTCGATCCTTTTTTCACGACAAAGGAGGCGGGCAAAGGCACGGGGCTCGGCCTGTCGACCGTGTATGGAATCGTAAAGCGGCACGGCGGTTATATCACCGTGTGGAGTGAACCGGGGCTGGGAACGTCTTTCCGGATCTATCTCCCGGTGGTGAAGGCAGCACCCGTTGAGGCGCCGACCCCCGCCCTCAACGTCGTCCACGGCACGGCAAAACTCCTCGTCGCCGACGACGACGAGGAGGTGCGAAGGCTTATCAAGGATATGCTGTCCTATTGCGGCTACGAAGTTGTCGAAGCAGCGGACGGCGAGGAAGCCGTCAGCCTCTTCGCAACAAACGAGGACATCGCCCTCGTGATCCTCGATCTCGTAATGCCGGTCAAAAGCGGGAGAGAGGCCTACGTTGCCATGAAGAACGCGCGATCGGAGACAAGGGCCCTCTTCATGAGCGGCCATACACGCGAGCTGATTCTCGATAAGGGGATCACGGACAGCGACACCGACTTCATACAAAAACCCTTCCCTCCTGCTCAACTGCTCGAAAGAGTCCAGAAAATGCTCGCCCGTTAGGGCGCGGGCCTTTCACCCCCGCTGCACCGGCTGCGGCTGCGTCTTACATTACTCTTTGCGGAAAACGGGAAAGACCGTTGAGGCAGGCGTGGAAACCGACCCAAAGCTTATCGAATTCCTCCTGAAGCCTGAGAGTTACCCGGAAAAGCCTTCCTCGGTAGCCCATCGGGAATCGCACATCTCTCACGTCTTCCTGGCCGGAGCCGTCGCCTATAAGATCAAGAAGCCCGTCGACTTCGGCTTCCTCGACTTCACATCCCTCGAGAAACGACGCTTCTACTGCGGGGAAGAAGTGAGGCTTAACTCCCGCCTTGCCCGCGGGCTCTATCACGGCGTCGTGCCCATTTATCGGAAACAGGAGCGATACGCCTTTGCCAAGTCAAAAAATGCGGCCGTTGCGGAATACGCGATCAAAATGCGAAGGATGCCTGAGGAGAAACTCCTTTCCCACCTCATCGGGCAGGGGAAACTGCTCTACGGGGCGCTGGATGAAGCGGGCCGGGTTCTGGCGCGTTTCCACGCAGATGCGCCGGTGCACCGAAGCGACCCTTATGGCGGCATTGAGACGGTAAGGACCAACGCGGAGGAGAATTTCGACCAGATAGCGCCATACCGGGGCGAGTCCCTTGACCCGGAATTGTATGAACGGCTCGTCTCGTGGACGCGTCGTTTTCTCGATGAACGGGCCAGCCTGATTGAAGCGAGAAAAAAAGACGGTTTTGTCCGCGAGGTACACGGCGATCTCCACGCCGAACACCTGTGCCTCGCCAGCCCCCCGATCATCTTCGACTGCATCGAATTCAACAAACGATTCCGGATAAGCGATGTGTTGGAGGATGTGGCCTTTCTCTTCATGGACCTCGAACACCGGGGCAGGTTCGACCTTTCGGCGGCTTTGGCCCGCTCATATTTCCCGCGCTTTCCCACCGGCGAATCGGATGATCTGCTCTTGTTCTACAAGATGTACCGCGCCGTAGTCAGGGGAAAAATAGAAGACTTTACCGCAAGGGAACTGAAGGACGATGAGGCAGGCGCTCTCGCCGCGCTTCGCAGAGCGAAGGATTACTACGCCCTGGCGCGCCATTACGTCGGTCAGGTTCAATTTCCCTTCAACCCGGTCGTTCTCATGGGCGTTTCAGGGTCCGGTAAGTCGGAGATCGCAAGAGACCTGCTGCCGGACGCAAAAGTCCTGCGTTCCGATGAAGTGCGCAAGCGCCTTGAGGGCGTACCTGCCGGAGTCCACGTCTATGTCGATTATGATTCCGGCCTCTATGACGCGGCAACGACGGGAAGGACGTACCGGGCAATGACCAGGGAAACCGTCTCGGCCGCGCAAAGGGGGGAAAGGGTCGTCGTCGATGCTTCGTTCGTCGCCTCCGCTCTGAGAAAAGAGTTCTACGCGGCTGCCGTCGGGCAGGGGATGAATCCGTTTTTTGTTCATTGCGGCGCCAGCATTGCCATCCTACGCGAGCGGGTCCGACGACGCATGGAGACGGGCGTGGATGTCTCCGACGCCCACCTCGACGTCCTCGAGCGCCAGCTCGAAATCCCGCAGGAGATGGACGACATCTCTTCTTTTCGCGTCATGAAAGTCGACACCGGGGAAGAGGCGCCGGAAACCATCAAAGCCGCTTTGCGCCTGTTCCTCCTATAGATCGCCCGCTCGCATAATGATAGAATATTTCTCTTCAATGGAAGGATTCAAAGGAACGATCGAAACAGGCCTGGAGTACTCGGCGCAGATAAGCGACATTGCGCTGCCCAGCGGCCACGGCGTCACGCGGTTGGGCGGCATGGTCGTCTTCGTCGCCGGCGCCGTGCCGGGGGACTGGGTGCGGTTGCGGATCGCACGAGTGGAGAAGCGGCTCGCCTACGGGGAGTTGCTGTCCATTGAAGCAGCATCTCCCGACCGGGTATCTCCCCGATGCCCCTACGTCGGCGTCTGCGGCGGCTGCGACTTGCAGGCCCTCTCGTATGAGGGGCAGCTCAGGCTCAAGGAGAACCATCTCGCCCAGGTTCTGAGAAGGGTAGGCGGCCAGGACCTCGAGCAGGTCGGTATTTCGCGCATCGTTCCCTCGGTGGACGTCTTCTTCTATCGCGGAAAAGTGGAGTTTTCTTTCGGCGAGAAGGACGGTCATGCCGTCCTTGGTCTGTCCGGGAAACCGTCGCCTCTGAATGCGGCAACGGACGGGATCATCCCCGTTGAAAGTTGCGCCCTCTATAGTCCGATGCTTGAGAAAGCGCTTCCCCCGGTTCGCCGGTGGCTGGCTCAAACCGGTTTGAAGGCCCTTGATCCGCTGACCGGCAGGGGAACGCTTAAAAGGCTCGTGTTCAGAGAGGCGAAGGGGACGGGCGAGGCGATGTGCCACCTCATTGCGGCGTCCGATATCGGCGCCCGGCTCGGCGATTTGACGATGAAACTGCCGGAGGCCATGCCGCAGCTTGCCAGCTTTTACGCCACGGGGGGCGCGAGCCCCCGGCTTCTCTGGGGCAAACCGGCCATCGACGAGCTTCTCGGCGATCTGCGCTTGCGGATATATCCTCTCTCATTCTTCCAGCCAAACCCGAAAACAGCCGCCAAACTCTACGAATGTCTTATTGAGACCGCAGGACTCACCGGCGGCGAGCGCATCGGCGGCCTTTACTGCGGAGCGGGAAGCATCGAACTTTTTCTCTCGCGTCATGCGAAAGGAGTGACCGGGATCGATTCGAGCAGGGAGAGCATCGCCGCCGCGCAGGAGAACGCCGCTCTCAATGGGTTGCGCAACGCTGCTTTTTTTGCGCAAAAAGCAGAAAGAGCAGCTCGCCGGTTCAGGAGGGGCGCAATCGATCTCCTCGTGATCGATCCGCCGAGAAAAGGATTGAGCAGAGAAGCCCTCGCCGCTGTTGGCGACATCAGCGCGGAGAGGATGGCCTACCTATCGTGCAACCCCGCCACGCTCGCGCGGGACCTTCTGAATCTGAGGGCCGCTTACCGGGCGCGTCAAATCATCCCCTTTGATTTCTTTCCCCATACCTCTCATTTTGAGGCGCTCACTCTTCTCGAAAAGCGATAGGCGAACCGCCTGGACGCTCCCTCCTTGCCCCCTTATTTTAGTGCTTGCCATCGGTCCCTAAATAGTAGACAATGCTGAAGAGGATGTTTCTCATCAAAACTTAAGGGGGAAAAGATGAAAGCGGCAAGGTTTGCGTCCGTCGTTTTGTGTACGCTCCCGGCATTTGCTCTGTGTCTCTTCGCTCCGTGGTTCACCGGGCACGCGACAGCCCAAACAAAGGTAGTGAAAATCGGTCTTGTCAGCTCTGTTACCGGCCCGATGGCGCCCGCCTTCAAGTCGGAGGTCGTTGCGGCGAAACCCGCCGCCGACTTTCTCAATGCAAAAGGCGGCCTCACGATCAAGGGTCAGAAGTACCGCATCGAAGTGGTGACGGCAGACGATCAGTCCTCGCCGCCAGGCGCCGTCTCCGCGGCGAACAAGCTCTTGCAGGAGGGCGTCAAGTATGTCATCTCCCCGATGTTTGTGCCGAACGACATGGCAATAGCGCCGATCTGCGAACAGGCAAAGGTGCTCCGCATGTGTCCCAACCGCACCGAGCCGGCGCCTTTTGCCCTTCCCAATAAGTATAGTTTCTGTGCGGAGGCCACCATCTACTATATCGGTCCCGCCTATGGCAGGATCACTGCCCTTTATCCAAACGTAAAAAGAGTGGCCATACTCAAGCCTGACGACCCGGGCGTCAAATCGGCTTCCGATGCCGTAGAAAAGGAGATCAAGCGACGCGGGCTGGATATCGTCTTCAATGAAGCGTACAAGATCGGGACTGAAGACTTCTACCCGATTCTTACGAAGCTTCTGGAAGCAAAGCCCGACTCCATCGAGTGTATTTTCTCCATACTCCCCTGGGCCAAGGGGATCATCAATCAATCCCGCGAACTCGGCTTCACGGGTCCTATCAGCGCTGTATCGGCAGGTTTCGGGGACACTGACATGCTTCAGGGAATGTTAGACCCTAAATACGCTTACGATGTGTGCCATGCGATGCCGGACGTCGCGAGTCCCAAGAATCTGCCCATTGTGAAGGAATACGGGAAGGTTGTGGAGATGGAAACGAAGGAGAAGGTTAATTTCGATCACGTGCTTACCTTGCAGGCGCTTTGGGTGATCGTCCAGGGCATGGAGCAGGCGCAGAGTTTCGACACCGATAAGGTAGCGGCCGCTCTCGAGAGCATGAAAAGCATCGAGACGCCCTATGGGAAAGGAAGGTTCGGGGGAAAGGAGCTGACCGGGAACAACCGTCTGATGGTCAAGGAAGTCCCTTTCACCCGCATGTTGAAGGGCGGAAAGATCGAGTACGAGCTCCTGCCGGTCAAATAGAAGCGGCGAGCCAAATGGCCCTCCTCCCCGGAGGGCCATTTGGCGCTCTACTGGTGATATAATGTTTCTACGAAGAAAGCCGGGTAAGATGCCGTTGACATAAGATCCCGATATTTGTTAGTATTCCTACGTTTTGGACTTCAAACAGTACCCCGGAGGTACTATGGAAACACCTTTTTCGACGTGGCATGATAAAGGCAGGTCCGACTCGGCCCCCCTCTCTCTTCCCGAAGCTTCTCCGCTGCGCGCCCTCATGGGGTGGGACGGCATAATCATCAAGGACCCGTCGGTCGATATCGTGGATATGACGCGGGAGTATGCGGCCCGGGCAAAAGCCGAGTCCTGCGGCCGCTGCTTTCCCTGCCGCATGGGCACTGAGGAGATGAGCAGGATCCTCGAAAACCTCTGCCTGGGAAAAGGGAAACAAGGCGACCTTGAACGCCTCCGGACGCTCGCCTGTTATGTGGCTTTCGCCGCGCGGTGCGATATCGGCAAGACGTCGCCCCGGCCCATACTCGATGCCCTCGACCACTTTCAGGATCGCTTTCTTTCGGCGCTGGAGGGGAACTATACTCCCGAACGGGCCGCCTATGCGGCGAGGGTTACGGCCCCCTGCATACAGGAGTGCCCGGCGCGGCTCGACATCCCCGGATACGTGGAACTCGTCGGCGTCGATCATTCAAATGAGGCGCTGAAATTGGTGGACTTGGGGTGCTGTCTTCCCGGCGCCATAGGCCGAGTCTGCGTGAGAACCTGCGAAACGCGCTGCACGCGAAAAGATGTCGACGGCGCTGTCTCCATAAAAGCGCTCAAGCGTTATGCCGCGGATACGGTGAACGCGCAAGGCCCTTCCGCGCCGCAGCCTGCCGGTTCTTTTCGGGAACAGCGCGTCGCTATTATCGGCGCGGGGCCCGCTGGTCTCTCCTGCGCTTATTACCTGGGGCTCCACGGCTACCGGACGACCCTCTTTGAAGCGCTGGGCGAGCCGGGCGGCATGGCCGCCGTGGGCATTCCCGACTATCGACTGCCCAGGAACGTTCTCCGGGGCGAGGCCGATAAGGTCAGAGCGGTAGGGGGAGAAATACGATACGGCGTCAAGGTGGGCGTCGATATCAGCCTCCAGGGCATATTAGACCAGGGCTATAAGGCCATATTCGTGGCCGCCGGCGCTCCCGGCGCGTCCAAGACCGGCTTCGAGGGCGAAGATGCCGGGTATGCGGGATTCATGCCGGGCGTCGAGTTCCTTCGCCGGGTCGCCTTCGGCGAAAGGCCTCTCGAAGGCAAGAAGATCTGCGTCGTGGGAGGCGGGAACGTCGCCATGGACTGCGTGCGCTCGGCGCGACGCATCGGCTTTGAAGACGTGAACCTGCTCTACCGGAGAACGGAAAAGGAGATGCCCGCCGATCGCGCGGAGGTGGAAGAATCGAAGGAAGAGGGAGTCCACTTCCGCACCCTCGTCATCCCCGTGAAGATCATCGCCCGGAACGGGCGGGTGACAGGGGTCGAGTGCGTCCGCATGACCCTCGGCGAGCCTGACGCTTCGGGCCGCAGGAGTCCCATTCCTCTGGAAGGGTCGAACTTCGTCATCGACTGCGATGCCGTTGTCCCTGCTGCAGGACAGGTGTGCGAAATCGACAGCTTCGCCATGCCCGGCATGCAGGTGGCGCGCAACAACACCCTTGTGGTCGATCCGGCGACGATGCAATCCTCCGATCCGCGCATCTTCGGCGGAGGCGACTGTGTTACCGGGCCGAAGACGCTCATCATGGCCCTCGCAGCAGGCCGGCGAGCCGCTCGCCATATTGCGCAATACCTCGCAACGGGCTCGTGCGCGCCGGACAACGAAGAGCAACTCGATGCGGCAATCAATGGACTTGTCATGCCCTGGACCGTCAAGCCGTCGCCTTTCGTGACGCCTTCCCCCAGGCAGCACGCGCCCGTGGTCGATCCGGCCGTCCGGATCAACAACTTTTCAGAAGTGGAGGGTGTTCTTTCCCCTGCGCAGGCGAGGGACGAGGCGGATAGATGTTTGCGTTGCTATAGAATTGCTCTTGGAGCGTTTGCATAGATGAATAGAGGAGGAAAGATGGGCCCCAGCTTGCGCATAAACGAACGGACGATTCCCTTCACTCCGGGCCAGACCATTGTTGACGCCGCTGCCGCCTCGGGCATCGCAATACCGACTCTCTGCTACTGGAAGGAGGCGGGCCATTGCGATGTGTGCCGCATCTGCGTCGTCGAAGTAGAGGGCGCCGACGCACTCCTTCCCGCCTGCAGCACGGCTGCGCAGGAAGGCATGCAGGTCTTCACCGATACTGAACGGGTCATTGAGTCCCGGCGCCTCACCATAGAGATGCTTATCTCATCGGGCAGGCATGATTGCCTCATCTGCGAAGCATCCGGGGACTGCGCGCTCCAGAACCTGGCCTACCGCTACGGCGTCGAATCAGCCGCTTTGCCTTCCTGGGAAAGAGAATTCCCCGCGGTCCAGGACGATCCCTTCATCATCAGGGATTTCAAAAAATGCGTTCTCTGCGGCCGTTGCGTGGCCGCCTGTTCCGATATTCAGGTGCATAACGCCATACCCTACCCCTTCGGAAGGAGAAGGGAGATCGCTTCGGCTCACGGATGGTTCCCCGTGCAGGATCCCAACCGGTGCGTTGACTGCGGCCAATGCATCGACGCCTGTCCGGTGGGCGCCCTCTCCGAAAAGAAGGCGAAGGGAATGGCGCGGACCTGGAGACAAAGAAGGTTCGCACCACCTGCCCTTACTGCGGCGTCGGCTGCCAGCAGCTCCTCCATGTAAAAGACGACCGGATCACGAAAGTCACCGCCGTGGAAGACGGCGCGCCAAACAGAGGGCGTCTCTGCGTCAAGGGTCGCTTCGCTTACGACTTCATTTACCATGAGGACCGGTTCGACACGCCCCTCATCAAAGAGAACGGGAGCTTCAGAAAAACCTCGTGGGATGAAGCCCTCGACCTCGTCGCGGCGCGCTTTAGCGAAATAAGGGGCAAATACGGTCCCGACTCCATCGCCGGCGTCAGCTCCGCCCGGGCCCTCAACGAAGACTCTTACAATATGCAGAAGCTTTTCAGGTCGGTGATCGGCACAAACAACATCGACCACTGCGCCCGTACCTGACACGCCCCCACCGTCGCCGGTCTGGCGACAACCTTCGGTTCCGGGGCAATGACGAACTCCTTCAGTTGCTTCGAGGACGCGAAGCTCTTTCTGTGCATCGGCACGAATATGACCGAGGCGCATCCCGTGGCGGCAACGTTCCTCAAGAACGCCGTCAGAAAAGGCGCCGAGTTGATCGTGGTCGACCCGCGGAGACAACCGCTGTGCGAATACGCAACGATGTTCGCCCAGATAAAGGTCGGAACCGACGTCGCTTTCCTGAACGGCCTGATGCATGTTCTGGTTGCCGAGCAGCTTTACGACAAGGCCTTCGTGGAAGCCCACACCGAAGGGTTTGATCAGCTCTGCGAAGTGATCACCCGTTACCCCGCCGAGAAGGCCGCGGCTATCTGTGGAATCGAGGCCGACCTCATGCGGCGGATCGCACGAAAACTTGCCGCAGTGAAGCCGGCAATGGCCTGTTACACCCTCGGCATCACCGAACACACCTCGGGCCGGAACAATGTCGTTTCCGTCGCGAATCTCCAGATGCTCCTCGGCAACATGGGCATGGAGCACGGCGGGGTCAATCCCTTAAGGGGGCAAAACAACGTCCAGGGCGCCTGCGACATGGGCGCGCTGCCGAACGTCTTCCCCGGCTACCAGGCAGTCACGGCGCCGGAGGCGCGGGAGAAGTTCGCCAAATTCTGGGGAGTAAAAAGCCTGCCCGCCAACGTCGGGCTGATGCTGCCCAGGATGCTCGAAGGAATGCCCACGGGGGCCGTCAGGGCCTTCTACTGCTTCGGGGAGAACCCCGCCAAGACGGAGCCGAATTTGAGCCACGTGCTCCACTGCATCGAATCGGCTGAGTTTATGGTGGCGCAGGACATTTTCCCCAACGAGACGAACCGCTATGCGGACGTCATCCTGCCTTCCGCGGCCTGGTGCGAAGACGACGGAACCTTCACGAACAGCGAGCGGCGCGTCAGCAGGGTGCGCAAGATCAAGGAACCGCCGGGGCTGGCGAGGCCGAACTGGTGGATCTTCAAAGAAATCGCCCGCCGCATGGGGCATGAGTGGGTTTCATCGAGCAGCCGGGAGATATGGGACAACGAAGTGTCGATGCTTGCGCCCTCGCTTGGCGGCATCAAGTACCGGCGCATCGAGGGCGACGGCCTCCAATGGCCTTGCCCCACAGAAGAGCATCCGGGCACAACGGTGATGCACCGGAACGGGAACTTCACGCGGGGGAAGGGCCTGTTCGTTCCTTCCGAGTGGGCGCCCCCTGCCGAAGTAGAAGATGAGGCCTATCCCTTCGTGCTCAGCACGGGCAGACGGCTCCATCAGTACTGCGCGGCCGCCCAGACGTCCCGGTCGGAGGGCATCAACACGAGGTACGGTGAAGAAAGAGCCGACATCTCTCCGGAAGACGCCGGACGTCTCGGCATCGCCAATGGCGAGAAGATCAGGGTCTTCTCAAGACGCGGTGAAGTTCTCGTGCCTGCCCGCGTGACGGCCGAGGTCCCGAAGGGCATGGTCTGGATGTCCTTTCACTTCCAGGAAGGCAACTCCAACTGGCTCACGATGGACGCCTTCGATCCCGTCACCCTGACGGCCGAATACAAGGCGTGCGCGGTGAACATTCAAAAAGCGTCGCCGTAGCTTCGGACGCTTTTCACCAGCGCCTACTCACGGTGTCCAATGCCGTGCTTCCGCATCAGGGCGTGAAAGTTCGGCCTTAGCAGGCCCACATCATCCGCCGCCTTGGTGACGTTCCAGTTGTTCCGCCTCAGCGCCTCCAGTACAAAGGCGGCTTCGACGTCGTCGGAGATGCGTTGCGTCATCTCTCTTCGCACTTTTTTCAATTCTTCGGCGGTTTTCGGCACTGTTGCCGCTATCTCGCGGGTCTTACCCCTGAGGGCATAGGAGACCTCCGACGAGTAGGCCGTTGCGTTGTCCGACATAATCACGAGCCGCTCCACCGTATTCTTCAACTCCCGCACGTTGCCGGGCCAATCGTATTCTTTGAGCAACGCCATTGCTTCGTTCGAATACCCTTCGATTTGCTTGTGCAATCGCTTGGCAAACATGTTAAGGAAGTAGCGGGCGAGCAGCGGGACGTCTTGTCTGCGCTCCCTCAGAGGCGGCAGGGTAATGCGAAACACGTCGAGCCGGTAGAACAGATCTTCACGAAAGACCCCTTCCTTGATCAACTTCTCCAGGTCCTTGTTGGTCGCCGCAACAAACCTGATATCTGTTTTACGGCTCCTTGAGTCCCCTACCCTCTTGAATTCCTGCTCCTGAAGGACCCTGAGCAATTTTGCCTGTATCTCGAGGTTGATGTTGGAGATCTCGTCGAGGAAGAGCGTGCCTCCGTCGGCACGCTCCAAAAGCCCCTGTTTGCCTTCCGTCGCCCCGGTAAAAGCACCCTTTACGTAGCCGAAGAGCTCGCTTTCAATAACGCTTTGGGCGAGACTTGCACAATCGACCACGACAAAGTTCTTCTCCCGCCTTCTGCTGTTGTGGTGGAGGGCCCGGGCCACGAGTTCTTTGCCGGCGCCGCTCTCACCGTCGATCAGCACCGTTGCATCCGTAGGCGCCACGCGCTTGATCAACTCGCAGACATTCTTTATCGGAGCGCTCTCGCCGATGATGTTATCGAACTCGAACTTCCTGATCAGCTCTTCCCGCAAGTATCTGTTCTCGGTCACCAGACGCTTGTGCTCGAAAGCTTTTCCCACGGCCAGAGACAATTCGTCGGGTGTGAAAGGCTTCGAAACGTAGTCGAAGGCTCCGAGCTTCA
This sequence comes from uncultured delta proteobacterium, assembly GCA_963816715.1. GTDB lineage: Bacteria > Desulfobacterota > Syntrophorhabdia > Syntrophorhabdales > WCHB1-27 > BOG-1155. The sequence goes on along the minus strand of CAWFMJ010000023.1, from coordinate 706,928 downwards.
AGGATGAAACAGCCGTCTCCACGGCGGCGTAGCCGGTGATGATGATGACCACCGTCTCCTGATTCCCGCTCTTGATGTGCCTGAGCACATCTATCCCGTCGGCGCCGGGCATCTTGAGATCCAGAAGGACAACGTCTATATCGTCTTCGGCAAGCCGGGCAAGGGCGTCGCCGGGGACAGTGCAGGTCGTCACCTTGTAGCCGTCGTCCCGAAGCACTTCGGCGCAACTCCTGCAGACGTTCTCCTCGTCGTCGAGGACCAGAACTCTCCCTTCCATCATGCTACTCCACGGGCAGCTTTATGATAAATGTCGTGCCTTTGCCGACCTCGCTCTCCACGTCGATGCTCCCGTTATGCCTGTCGATAATGCCGTAGGTCACGGAGAGCCCCAGGCCCGTGCCCTTTCCCGGTTCCTTCGTGGTGAAGAAGGGGTCGAAGATCCTCGCCAGGTTCTCCCTTGAAATGCCAAACCCCGTATCGGAAGCCCTGATCTCGACCGCTTTCCCATCTTGCGTGAGAGAGGTTGCCAGGTTTAGCTCGCCTCCATGCGGCATGGCGTCGATGGCGTTGATCATGATGTTGACGAAAACTTCCAGCATCTGATTCGGATCGAGCTGCAGCTTAGGCAACTCGCCCAGATCCTTTTTTACTGCAATCCGCATCTCTCCTATCTTCAACTGGTTCCCCATCAGAGAGAGGGCGTTCTCGATGACCTGGTTGATGCTGATTTCCTCCTTCTTCGGCTCGCCTTGTCGGGCAAAATTGAGAAGATCCTTCACGATCCGTCGGCAACGGGTCGTCTCCTTCACGATGATGTCCAGCTTTTCCTTTTGGTCCTCCCGCTCTGTTTTCTTCAACAGGAGCGAGCTGAAAGTGAGTACGGAAGTGAGCGGATTGTTGATCTCGTGGGCGATGCCCGCTGCGAGCCTCCCGATGGACGCCAGCTTTTCGGAGCGCATGAGGCGCTCCTCATTCATTTTCCTGTAGTTGGCTACCATTCTTTTGTGCTCGAACGCCCTCTTCACGGCAAGAGCAAGCTCATCGGGTGTAAAGGGTTTCGAAACGTAATCGAAAGCTCCGAGCTTCAGGGAAGCAACGGCCGTCTCCACCGTCGCGTATCCCGTAATCACCACCACCAGCGTTTCGCGGTAGCGCGCCCGGAGTTCCTTCAACACCTCTATCCCATCTGCTTCCGGCATTTTCAGGTCCAGGAGGACGAGATCTATGTCCTCCTGCCGCAATAGTTTCAAACCCTCAGCCGGCTTCGTAAAGGTAGCGACCATGTAGCCTTCGTCCGCCAGCACCGCAGCACAGCTCTTGCAAATGTTCTCTTCATCATCGATGACGAGCACTTTCCCCGTAATCGCAGGCCGGTCGCTCTGCCGGCCCGCCGGCCCTTTATCTGCCATCTGATTCACTCCTTGCTCGAGCGGCATCACCCACTCGTCCCGGAACTTCGACCGTATCCTTCTGCCGCCTCAAAGTGTACCCCAAAGGCAGCCGGATGACAAATGACGTTCCCTTCCCCACTTCACTCTCCACGTCGATGCTGCCCCCATGGCCGTCGACAATGCCGTAAGCAGCGGCAAGTCCCAGACCGGTGCCTTTGCCTACCTCTTTTGTAGTGAAGAAGGGGTCGAATACTTTTTCCAGGTTCTCTTTCGATATGCCGCATCCCGTATCGCTGATCAGGATTTCTGCCGCCGTTGCGTCTTCCGAGACGCCCGTTTTGATGCCCAGACGGCCTCCCTCCTTTGCCATCGCATCCAGGGCATTGATGATCATGCCGACGAAGACCTGAAGCATCTGGTTCGGATCGACCTGCAACAGCGGCAGCTCCCGCAAATCCTTGTCCACGGTGACAACGTTTTCCCTCGCCTTCAATTGATTGTAGGTCAATGAAAGAGCGTTCTCGAAGAGAAGGTTCAGATTGCACAACACTTTCTTCGGCTCAGTCTGACGGGAAAAATCGAGCAGGCGCCGCACAATGTCCCTGCACCTGGTCGTCTCCGCGACGATTATGTCCAGTTTGTCTTTCTGGCTGTCCTCAGCCTTCCTTAGAAGCAGCGAGCTAAAGGTGAGCACCGAGGTGAGGGGGTTGTTGATCTCGTGAGCGATGCCCGCGGCCAGCCGACCTATGGATGCCAGTTTCTCCGACCGCATGAGGCTCCGCCGGTTAAAGCTCTTTATCTCCTCGTCCCTTGCCTGAAGCGATGAGGCCATCAGATTGAACGTCCTCTCCAGTTCGCCGATCTCGTTGGCGGATTGCCCGTCTACGCGCACGGAAAAATCGCCCCGGGAAATTGCCCCCGAGACCGCAACGAGATTGTTGACCGGTCTGACAATTGAATTGCAGAAGAAATTGGCTGCGATGATCGACAGGACCACCCCGAAAAGACTGATGCTGAGGAAAATGGTGAGCGTCTCCGTTCGCATGTCGGAGAATTTCTGTTCAAGCATGCCGACGGCGAGCATGCCGACGATTTCGTTCCTGCTGTTCCGGATGGGTTCGTAACCTGCAACGTACCCTTTCTGCATCACCGCGGCCGCACCGATCCATTGTTTCCCCGCCACGAGCACGTTCTGCGCGATCTGCTCCTCGGCCAGGGAACCGATGGCCCTGCTCCCGTCGACATTTCTCCCGGTGGTTGATATTCGCATGTTTTCCAGAAACAGCGTCGCTATGCCAATGTCTCTTCCCCGGTACTTTTCGTTTCGGTACAGGATATCCCTGATCTTGTCGACGAGCCGATCGTCCCCGTTGAGGATCTCGCCGCCCCAGAGCACTCCGGCGACTTTGCCGCCCCGAAAGATCGGAGAGGCCGACATGAGGACCAGGGCCTCGGCTGAGGACGCCGGCGTCGCCGCGCCGACGCATCTGGCGGTCACGACGTCCCCCTCTTCCCTCATCGTCTCATAAGGCAGGATTTCCACCGAAGAGATTGTCATCCCTGTCCTGAGCGCCCTGCCGGCGATCGTCTCCGGGCGGATGCCGCCCCTTCGCCCGTCGGGGTTGCTGGCCCTGAACAACACGGCGCCGCTGGCATCCGCTACATCGAGGATATCCAGCCCGTTTTCGTCCCGTATCTCCTCCAGATACCGTTGCAGCCCAGCCCGGTCGTTCCTGGTCGCCGCAATGAGGAGGCGGTTCTTTAAAGAGGCGAAGGAGATGGCATTTCTGATGTTGGCGAGTCGATTGTCGAGGACCTCCCGCCCCGCGGTAAGGGAGTTTCTCACCCTGCTCTCCGCTTGTCCCACGGTCCATTTGCTGATGAGAAGCGTTCCGACGACGCAGGAAATCAGGGTGGTGAGCGCGATTACGGCGATAAACCTGATGATGAGATCGGATTTGAGCCCTCTTTTCCTCGACCAGTTCATTGCTGGCGCCCCCAGACGCAACCCACGACGCAAAGAACGCTTCCTCATAAGAAGCGCCGACGTTTTTAGCCGACCTCCGGCGTCGGATGGGAGATTTACCGCCCCTTTCTATACTGTAGCACAAATCAAAATGATAGTAATGAAGAGCATTGCGGCCGGACTTTCGGCCGGCCGCAATCGATTGACAGGGGCCCGCACGGCTGGGTATAGTCTTGAACATAAAGAGAGGGTAGAGAAGCTATGGACCTTGCCGATGCAATCAAACAACGAAAGAGCGTACGCGCCTTCAGGAGCGATCCTGTCCCCAGAGAAAAGGTGGAGGAAGCGCTCAGCCTCGCGATGCAGGCGCCTTCGGCGATTAATCTGCAGCCCTGGGAAGTGACGGTGGTGATGGATGAAGAACGCGAGAGATTTAGCAGGAGACTTCTCAAGGCATATAAAGAGAAGCAGATATCGTGCAGTCCCGGAAACGTGAAACCTATGCCCGCCGTGTTTACTGCCCGCGGCCTCGCCTCATTCGAGGGAATGAAACCCTATCTCGACCAAATGGGCTGCGATTTCAACGCCTTTATCAACGAGGGAAGCTGCAAGTTTTACGGCGCGCCGGTTGCGGTCGTCATCTGCATCGACAACGCTTTTTCACAGGCGCGCCTTGTGGACCTAGGCGTCTGGCTGGGCTATTTCGTCCTCGCCGCCCACGGCCTGGGCCTGGCGACCTGCCCCATAGGGCTCATCACTGCCTACAAAGATGAAGTCAAGGATATGCTCAATATTCCTGACGACAAGGACGTGGTCGTTGCGATAGCGCTCGGCTATCCCAACCGGGAACACCCGATCAACCGCTTTGCTTCGCCGCGGGATCCGCTCGACAGCATGGTCCGCTGGATAGGGTGAAACTGCCCCCCGCTTCTACCGGCCGTTCTCCTCTCGCAGGTGTTTCTGGAGCAACTCGCCGAAACTGCCAAGCTGGGAAGAAGAGCCGTGATCGTCATCGCCCCTTTGCTGCGTCCGGTACTGCTTGAATTCGTCCTGCTCGACTTTTTCGGAAACCGCGTTCCGGCTGAGCGATATTTTTCGGCTTTGCTTATCCACTCCTATGACAATCACCTGCATCTTCATGCCCATGGGGAACATGCGGCTGTGATTCGTGCCTTTCGGAGTGCCCATTTCAGAGTTCGGGATGAGGCCGCTGGCGCCGCTTTCGAGCTTGAGGAAAACTCCGTAGGGCATTACCCGCTCGACTTCGCCATCCACGATCTCTCCCACTTCCGGAAGAGGAATCTCCTCTTTCGGCTGTTCCAGGCTAAGAGATATTTTCTTATTCGATTCGTCAACGCCCAATACGAGCGGCTCTACCCATTGGCCTACCTCTACCGCTTCCTTCGGATGGTTGATATGTCTCCCCGCCCCGAGATTGGAAATGTGGACCAGGCCGTCGACGCCCGGTTCCAGATTGACGAAAGCGCCGAAGGGGGCGAGCCGGACGATGACTCCCTTTACCTTTGAATGCGGCTCGTATCTTTTTGACACGCCTTCCCACGGATCAGCCTTAAGGGCCTTAAGGCTGAGGGTCAGCCGGTTCTTGTCCCAGTCGAGGCCGATCACCTTGAGCGTCACTTCCTGCCCCATGGAAAGAACATCGGCAGGTCTTTCGGACCTGTCCCAACTGATCTCGCTTCCCGGAACAAGTCCGTCCACGCCGCCGAGATCGACAAAAGCGCCGAAGCCCTGGATCGACCGGACCACGCCTTTCACTTCCATGCCGACGCTCAGCGTCTCTTTGAACTTTTCGGCCTGGACCTGCCGCTCTTCTTCAAGAAGGGCCCGCCGGGAAATAACGACGTTCCGCCCGTCGCCTTCGAATTCCACTACCTTGAAGGAGTAGGTCTGTCCTATATACTGGTCGCTGTCCCTGCTCACCTTGAGGTCCATCTGGGAGAACGGACAGAAGCACCGAACGCCCGCGACCCCGACCTCATAGCCGCCCTTTACGGCATTCCTCACCTTTCCCGTTACGGGCAACCCGGCATTGTAGGCATCGCGGATGCCGGCAACGTCCAGGGTTGAATAACCGCGGAGGCGCGTGGTGAGACGCTTGACACCGTTTTGCACGGACAGGAAAAAGGCTTCCACCTGATCGCCTTCTGCCACGGCCGGCGTTCCGTCTTCTTTCACGAATTCCGACAGATTGATCGCGCCTTCGCTCTTTCCGCCAAGGTCGACGTAGACCAAATCTCCGGACACGCTGATCACCGTCGTCTTTATTTTTTGACCGGGCGTAAGCCGTCCCGGCATCTTGCTTTCTTTCTCAAAAAGAGCGCCAAAATCTTCCTCGGGCCGGATATTCTCCTCCTCCGTCCCGTCAATTTTGTCCATTGCCATTGTTTCTTCAGACATATTCCCTCGTCCTCGCTTTCGAGACTTTATTGTGAACCTTTAAATAGGATTCAGCCAGGGAGATAGTTTACTACCTGGAGAGCCGTATGTCTATAGCCCCTAACGGAGTTTTTTCCGCCGGGCGCTTTTTTAAGCCCTGCTTTCTCGGCCCTTTTGGGGACGGCCTCACTTCAGGGGCCACTCGCCCCTCTCTTTCAGCACTTCGCGGTAGACCGCCAGAGCTTCGTTCACCTTCGGCATGCCGCCATAAGGAGCAAGCTGGAAGAACACCTCGGCGAGTTTCTTCGGATCGCACCCGACATTCAAGGCCGCATTGACGTGCAGCTTCAATTCTTCTGAAGCGCCAAGGGCAGCCAACATTGCACAGGCGACCATTTGCCGCTCCGGCAACGAAAGCACGCTCCTCGAATAAAGGTTGCCCGTGATGAACAGAGAGAGGTCGTTCGCCAAATCGCGGTCGAACTCCTTCCACATCCGGTAGGGAGGGTCCATCTTGATGCCTTTTCCGAAGAGCTTCTGCGCTGTTTCCTGGGTTCTCTTCCTGATTTCGTCGTCCATACCGCAGCTCCTGCCCCGTTTTCTCTTCTTTCAATGCTGATCAGAAGAGCACCGCCCTCAGACTGTTCGACACTCTTTTGCGGAAGAAAAACAGCCGCTCTGTATCCAGGGCTGCGCACTCTTTTACCATTTCCGGCAGAAGAGAGTCAACAGCAAATCGCAGTTGTGTGAAAATCTCAGGTGCGACGACCTTTCATCCGTTCTTTTCAACTTCTGTCACCGAAGCTATATACCACCTGCCATTCTTCCTCTTGAACCCGATGCGCCACGCTTTGTCCTCGTCCGACTCTGCAGGCGTCTGAACATACGCAACGCCCTTTTTTGCATCGCCGCTTTGCGACGAAATCCAGGGACAATAGCCTCGGTAGACGCGGCGGAGCTTCATGAACGTCGATTTGGCTTCAACACACCGGATGCCTTTCTTCACGTTGTTCGCTCTTATGCAGCCGAAGCATTCGTTCCAGACTTCGAGCCAGGGGGTCAAGCAGCGTTTGGTCGCTGCCATTTTGCCTTTCTTGTCCAGTCGAAATGCGAGCTCATACAAGAGTCTTTCGCCGGTGTCGCCCTCGCAGAGGTTCTTCGCATACCGTGAATAAGAAACGGTGAGAGAAGAGGGCGCAGTCGCTACCTCGCCGTCAATCAGCCCGACGCAGCCCCCTCTCTGTCGGACCAGCTTTCCGTCGCGAACAAGCCACTCCACGATATCGGCTTCCTGATGATCGGCGGCCATGAAGCGCTCGAGCGTAAGGACGTAGCCCCGGGAGAGGGCCGAAGGGAAAAAGTACAACAGAAGAGGGCAAATGCCGTCAAAGACGTCCGTTCGAGACCACGATCTTCCGTGCAAAGCGTAAACGCTCAGCCTTCCCTGGCCGCAAAAGGAATAACCAAATCGATAGAGTCCGAGCACGTACCGGCGTCCGCCTATCCTCATCGGCATGGCCGAATACGACGGCTCCTCCGTGCTTCGTTCGTCATCGGGCAATTGAGAAAACAGACCGGGGAGAGAACTGGGGCTGTTCCCCGAGTTCAGGTGCTCGAGGACTGCCCGATCGATCAATTCCGAGAGAATCTTCTTGTTCTCTCTCGTGGCGTTCAGTGCAATTTTTCCATAGACGGCGTTTATCTTCGAAACGATTTCGTCCGATGCTCCAAGCGCTCGGGACGAGCGCCCCGGACAAAACAGGCAAAACGCGACGATCCAAAGGGCCGCTCTGTGTCTTGTCGACCACATATCATCGTTTATCGCCGGAGAGCGTGAAATACTAATGCGTTGCCGGGCTCACTGCAGCGCGATGGCCTTCTCGGGACACATTTCCTGACAGCAGAAGCACGTGATGCAGGTATCGGCATCGACTGCGGGAACGTGTTCGCCCATGGACAGCGCCGACGCCGGACAGTGATCGATGCAGGCGCCGCAGCCGATGCACAAATCGGGATTGACGCGAGGCCTCATGACGACTCTGCCGCGAATGGCTGCCTGCATGCCCTCGTTATGAATTACCGCTTCGCCGCCCAGGGGCGGAAGTTTGAAGTCGGGCAGGCGTCGCAGGTCTCCGATGACGTCGATGTTCTTGAGATCGTAATCCCCCAGGCCCACTTCCTTCGCTTTCCGGAGAAAGCGCAGCCTGGCCGGATCTAACCCCATCATGAAAGCAATGACGGAATCCAGGGCGACGCCGTTGTCGGACGCAAGGATCAAACCCACGTCTCTGAGGTCCGTACCGGCCGGACCGTTGCCCTCCATGCCGAGGATGGCATCCGAAATAAAGAGATCGGGCGTACGAAGCCGGAAAACGTCCACGAGCATCTCGTGAAAGCGTTCCGCGCTGCCTGCCGCCTTGTGGAGTCTTGCCTTCTGGGCGCCGGGCAAAAAGCCGTAGCTGTTCTTTATCGCCCCGGTAATCACACTCAGACCGTGGGTCTTGAATTTCGGCAGGCTGATAATGATGTCCGCTTCGAGCACAATCGCGGAAAGGCTTACGGAAGGCATGAACTCCGCATTGAAATCGACCTTCCGCGAGTCGTTTCCTATATTCTGATAATGCCCCTTTGCCGCTTCGATGAGTCCCGATTTCTCGAAACTCTCCTCATTTGCCCCGTACCCGAAAATACCGGGGTTGTCGCCCACGACAATGGAGGCGGGCCCCATGCTCTCGACCTTTTCCACTACGGCGCGCAGCACGGCCGGATGGGTGGTGATGGCCTCCTCCGGCCTCGCTGCCCGGAGCACATTCGGCTTTATCAGTACCTTTTTCCCCTCTAGCGACAGCGGAAAAAGGTCGAAGACGCGCTCGACGGCCGGACGAACTGTCTCGTAGGTTGCGGGATGCAGCAGCACTTTCGACATTCGCTTTGCCTCCATTTCCCGATTATACGAATTCGCTGCGACACGGTCAATCGGCTTGGGACGCCGAACGGTTCTCACCCATGCCGCCACCCCCCCTCAAGGAGAAGCGCCGGAGGGCTGAAAGATTTTCTTTTGCGAAGAAAAGGCGATCAACGGCCGCTAAAGCGCTCTCCCGTCAGTCCTCTAATGCTTCCTTGATTTTCGTTATGAGATCGGGAGGGGAGACGGGCTTCGCGATGAAGCCGACGCGTTCATCTTCGGCACGGAGATCGAGGTCCGCCTGGCCATACCGGCCGCTGATGAAGATGACTTTTATGCCGGGGTAGGTTTTCCTCAAGTGTCGGTAAACCTCTCTCCCGTCTTTTTTCGGCATATCTATATCGAGAAGGAGCAGCGTTATTCTGTCTCTGTTCTCGGTGTACGTCTGAATTGCGTCTTCTCCGTCCGCCGCTTCGAGCACGCTGTATCCATAGGCCCGTAGGATTTCTGCGGTGGCCCCTCGCACGGCCGGATCATCGTCGGCAAAAAGAACGGTGTCTCGTCCCTCTTCCGTGGATTCGGGTTTTGTCTGTTCGTTTTCCGGAACCGGCCCAGTCATGTCAACCTCCTCTGAATTCGCCTCACGTGAAAATCTGAAAAAAGCAGAACCGCCCTGCTGCAAATCGTTTGCCCAAGTATTGGAGATTCACCAGCAAAGACTGTCTTGTTCTCTGATAGATGCGACTTGGCTTATGGAGAAGATCACAAAGACAGACCAAGCCTGCTTACCCTCCGTCTTACCCTCACAGGCAGTTGAGCTTTGTCAGATGTCACGTATTTTAAACAACGTCTAACAGCATGTCAAGCAAAATGACAACGCCGCTTAGGCTCATTGCTAATTCTTCTTGCAATGATACCCGAACTGGTGATAATGAATGGTAGTTGAAACCAAAAAAGCAGCGGGTCAACTACAACAGGGATAAGGCCGGAGGAACATCGAAGTGGCATCAAACATCGTTCTGATCGGAATGCCCGGGGCAGGGAAGAGCACCGTCGGCGTCATTCTGGCCAAGCAACTCTCGTACGGTTTCATCGATACGGATATTCTCGTTCAGACCCGAGAAAAGAGGCCGCTCCAGGAGATAGTCGATTCCGGGGGCTACATGGAGTTGCGCCGCATCGAGGAAGAGGCGCTTCTCGACCTCCGGTGTCGCGACCACGTCATTGCGACGGGCGGCAGCGCTGTTTATAGCGACAAGGCAATGAAACGCCTTAAGAAAAGCGGGACCGTTGTTTTCCTGCAGGCCTCGCTGAATGTGTTGTGCGGGCGAATCAGTAATTTCGAGACCAGGGGGATAGCAAAACGCAACGATCAGGATTTTTCTTCGCTCTTTGAGGAACGCCGGCCGTTATACGAGAACTTTGCCGATTTTCGGATATCCTGCGACGCTCTTACCCAGGAAGAAGTATCGAATGCCATTGTCGCTGCGGTAAATCCCGGGATTCTCCGTCGGCCTTGCCGGAGGCCCTGACACATCGTCCCCTACGAGCGCCCCTTCGCGCCGACGGCACGGGTTCTCGCTTAACATTCCTGAGATGGAGGCGATAATAAGGCAAATGACTCGGAACAAAAGGGAGGCGCCCGATGATGAACAAAAGAGGGTTAGGTGGAAAGGGTATCGCGGGAATTCTCATCGCTCTCGCCGTGCTCGCACTTGTTTCGCAATCGATGGCTAACGATCTTCTCAGCGCCGGAGAGAAGGAATGGCTGGACCGGCACAACGAGATCCGCGTCGGCGTCTTCAACGACTACCCTCCCTTCGGTTTTGTCGATGCTTCCGATCAGGCTCAGGGCATGTCGATTGATTTTTGGAAGCTCATGGCCGGCAAACTCGGCATCCAGGTCAAGTTTTACCCCACGGCTTTTGCGCAGCAGCTCGAAGGGCTCAAAGGCGGCCGGTTCGATTCGCTGGCCGGGATATTTCCGCTCGAAGAGAGAAAGGCGTTTTTCGATTTCACGAGTGAATACACGATCGTTGCTACCCGCGTCTATGTGCGTCTTGAAAATATCGGCTTGAAAAAGATAGAGGACCTCAGAAACCTGAAGGTTGGTGGTGTGGAAGGCGATTCCGGGAAGGCCGTCGCCGAAAAGGCCGGCCTGACCGTGAAGGGCTTCGCCTCCTATTTGAGCGCGGTCCGGGCTTTCGGTCGGGGAGAGATCGACGCAATCGTCATGGACGAGTTAGTGGTGAACTACTGCACGGCCGAAAACGAGCTCCAGGACAAGATCAAGACCATCGGCCAACCCGTGGAACAGGGCAAGATGACGCTGCCCGTGGCCAAGGGAAATGCAGTGCTCCTCGGCATTCTCAACAAAGGCATCGGGATGGTATCGCCCGAGGAATGGCTGAAGATTCGGCAGAAGTGGATACGGGAATAAGCGGGATCGGCGAATCTTCCGTTTTTCCTGTTGCGCGGGTCTCTTCTACGTGGTAGTAGTTGTGAGAGACCGGAAACGTCTCTCATAACGCCGCGATAAGGGAAGCATTCAAGAGAGAAGCCGATGCGACAAACGGAAGACGGCGACGAAGCTCTTCGGGCGAACCGGAATCGCTTTCTGTTCTACGAATTTTTCGCCGGCGGCGGCATGGCGAGAGCCGGACTCGGGAGAACCTGGCGTTGCACCTTCGCAAATGATTGCGATGCAAAGAAAGCAACCGGCTATCGCGCAAATTGGGGCGGCAAGGAATTGTGCGTAAAGGACGTAGCCGACCTTTCGACGGCCGATCTTCCCGGCGCCGCCGACCTTGCCTGGGCGTCGTTCCCTTGCCAGGACCTTTCCCTGGCCGGCGCCGGCGCCGGTCTCAAAGGCAAGCGCTCAGGCACGTTTTGGCCGTTCTGGAAGTTGATGCGCCAGTTGAGAGCGGAAGGGCGGTCGCCTCGCCTGGTGGTGCTCGAAAATGTCTGCGGCACTCTCAGCTCTCATGAAGGCAAGGATTTCGCGGCAATAGGAAACGCGCTCTCCGAAGGCGGTTACCATTTCGGCGCCGCGGTGATCGACGCAGTCCATTTCGTGCCCCAATCCAGACCGCGTTTGTTCATTGTCGGCGTCAGCAACGATTTCGAAGTTCCTGCCGGTCTACTATCTTCCGGCCCCGATCCTCAATGGCATCCGGACAGGCTCCTAAAAGCCTACGGAAGGATTCCCGGACCCGCGAAGGCAAAATGGGTCTGGTGGGCGCTGCCGAAACCGCCTCGCCGGGAGGCCGCATTCGGCGACTTAGTCGAGGATGATCCCCAAGGGGTGAGATGGCACACGCCGGAGGAGACGCAGCGGCTCCTGAACATGATGAGCGACGTCAATCTCAGAAAAGTCCGGGACGCACAAAAAGCAGGACGGCGTCTGGTGGGCGGAATATATCGGAGGACTCGACCCGATTCGCAAGGGCGCGGGATACAGCGTGCCGAAGTGCGGTTCGACGACGTGGCGGGGTGCCTGAGGACGCCCACTGGCGGCTCCAGCCGCCAATCGATTCTGGTCGTGGAGGGCGCCAATGTTCGGTCCAGGCTGCTTTCGCCGCGCGAGGCCGCCCGCCTCATGGGGCTGCCGGAAGAATACACGCTGCCTGAGAACTACAACGAGGCGTATCACGTTGCCGGCGACGGATTGGCCGTCCCGGTCGTACGGTTCCTCGCAGCCGGCCTGCTGGAGCCGGCGCTGCATGCCTTTTCCTCTACCCTCCCTTCTCCCGACCAACTCTTTCATGCGGCCGGGCCTCGATAAGGGCGACGAACCACGCCGAAATGCAAGGAACGCATCACCTCAAGGCTCACCCTCCGGCACTCCATCCTTGTAATCCGGGGCAGGCGCCCCAGTTTCCACGACATCCGACAGGGTCTCATCGATCTCTCTCGTGATGTCGATCATGAGCGTGTGGCATTCCTGCGCGTAGTCAGTCGTCCTGATCTCCCTGATCTTCCTCAGCGCCCCCAGCACAGCTTCTATCCTTCTGCTTTGTTCTTCTATGGCCTTCAGGGCGGAAGTTCTCTCCGTCTCGGATTTCACCCGCCCGCACCGCCTTGTCATACCCCCGATTATGGCGTTAGCGTTGAGAAAGTAATGGGAGAGCGTAACCATAAGTTGGCGGAGGGTTTCGAGAGCGACCGTCTTTCGCTCGTCCTCGAACTGGGCCAGACGACGCCGTTGGTTCTCGACCTCGATCCGTTGGGAAATATCCACGAGAGTTCCTTCGTAGTAGAGGACGCTCCCGCTCGCATTCCGCACGGCTCGGGCGCTGAGCGAGGCCCAGACGCTGTCTCCGGTTTGCCGGGGCACATTGACCTCGACGCCTCGAATCTCTCCGTTCTCTTCCAGTTTTCTTCGGATTTCATCCGGTCGATCGAGATGATCCGCAATAGAACGGGCCCCGGCGATCATCCGGTCTGCCGAATCATACCCGTACAACTGGGCCAGGGCGGGATTGACGGTCGTGTAGACGCCTGCGGGGGTGCATTGAAAAACACCCTCAACAGCGTTTTCGAAGATGTGCCGGTACTTCTCTTCCGCCCGGCGCAGCGCCTCTTCCGCCACCTTCCGTTCGGTGATATCGGTAATGATCCCGTCGTATGAGACCAGCTCGCCTCCGGCTGTCCGGCGGGGGACAAGGGTGTTCTCTACCCAGCGCACTGAGCCGGACTTGTGATAGATGCGGTGTTCCAAGGCAACAGGAATGCTTTCGGCGAGGATGCGGGCGGCCCCGTCCAAAACCGCCGCTCGGTCGTCGGGATGCACCATGTCGTACCAAAGATACGGATTGGAGGCATACTGTTCCGGCGTGAAGCCCGTGACCGCTTCGCAACCGGGACCATGAAATGTCGCATCGGGCATGCCGTGTTTCAGGAAAACAGTATATACGTAGCTCGTTACCGAATCGAGGAGGAGACGATATCTTGCCTCGCTCTGACGGAGCGCTGTGGTTCGCTCCTGTACCAATTCCTCCAGGTGCTCTTTGTAGAGTCGATTCTCGCGAAGAAGCCGGGCCCTTTCGAGGGTTCGCTCGATGATGATCCTGAAGCGTTCTATGTCGGAAACCGGCTTCGTCACGTAGTCCCACGCGCCGAGTCGAAGAGAGTCAACCGCATCAGGAACGGCGCCGACGCCGGAAAAGACGACTATAGGCGTCTCGGGCGCGTCCTGCCTCAGCCTCTCAACCATGGTCAGCCCGTCCATGACAGGCATCCTCAAATCAGTCAAGACTAAATCGGGACGCTCCTGATGGAAGACGTTCAATCCGTCCTGCCCGTCGACTGCTTCGACGACTCCGTACCCGATGTTTTCCAGGAGAGCCTTCAGCGTCAGGCGAATAGACGGCTCATCATCCACAACAAGAACTTTCGTGCGTCCGGTCACAAACAGCCTCCTGTCAGAGCCCGTCACGGCCGCGTCTGAGCGCCGCCACGATCGGGCCTCGTTGGCGCCCGTTCTTTGATGGTCTTCGATCGAGCAGACGCTTCCACGGGACGCTCTCCACCCGCGCGATGCTGCACGCCCCGTCGAAGAGAGCACTCTTCCCCGGGGAGGGTGAAGTAGAACGTCGCTCCCTTTCCCGCCTCGCTTTCCGCCCATATTTCGCCGCCGTGCCGATGAATAATGCGCTGCACCGTAGTGAGGCCGATGCCCGTCCCCTCGAACTCCTCCTGTGGGTGGAGTCTCACGAAGGCGTCGAAGAGTTTCTCTGCCCTTGTCACATCAAAGCCGACGCCGTTATCCCGCACGTAGCAGACTGATCGGCCCTCTTTCTCAAAGACGCCGAATTCTACCCTGGCGCGCGAGTTCTTGCGGGTGAATTTCCATGCGTTTTCCATCAGGTTTTCCAAGGCGATTACGAGAAGTCCCTCGTCGCCGCGCACCATTACTCCTTCGGCGACGGCGCAATCAATCGAACGCCCGAAATGCGTTTTCTCGAGTGTTTCAACGACCTCCCGGGCTATTCGGCTGAGATCCACCGTCTCATGATGCATGCTCTTCCGCATTGCTCTCGACAGTTTCAGAAGATCCGTGATGATGTTTTGCATATGCCGCGTGATCGCCGATATGCTCGCAATGTACTCTCTCCCCTTTTCATCCAGCCCGTCGGAATGCTTCTTCAGCAGAATGCCGCATATCCCTTCGATGCCGACAAGAGGCGACTTCAGATCGTGGGACACTGAATAGCTGAAGGCCTCCAGCTCCTTGTTGGCAATCTCCAGTTGTCTTCCATGTTCTTCGAGGTATTTGTTCAGGCTTTCTATCTTCTCTTCCGCCCTCCGCCGCTCGGTAATGTCGCGAACGCACTCGATGACGCCTTTCAACTCTCCCGTTTCTGTGTCGAAAAAAGGAGAACTGTAGAGGTCCAGCCAGCCGGCAACCTCTCCGCCCGGCCCCATCCGCGGAATAATCTCATTGGCCGGCTCCCTAGTCCGCAGCGTCTCCATACTGGGGCAGACTTCACAAGGCGCGTCCCTGCCGTGGTATGCCTCGTAGCATTTCCTGCCGACGAGGGTCGAAGAGAGCGGGCTCATGGCCTCCATCAGGTGATTCACGCGGACGATAGTAAGGTCCGTATCGAGCACGCTAATGCCGTCCTGCATGCTTGCAAATACATTGGTAAGAAAACGCTCCCCCCTCGTCAGCGCTTCTTCCGTTTCTTTTTGCTCCGTGATATCGCGGATAAGCGCTATTTTGGAAATGCTTCCATCGTCATGACGAACAGGCGAATTCACGATGTAGTACCAACGATTGTCTTTGGGGCTCTTTAGCTCCCATCGAACGGTTTCGCCCCTGAACACCCTGTCGTTGACGCACCACGAACAGACGCTCTCGAGGTCGTGGAGGGCCTTGTAGCATTTCTGCCCGGTGGCATCGTACCCGGTTCTCCGGACCAGATAGCTGTTCATGAATTCGATTTCATAGGTCTCTGAGCAGATGTAGATAAACCCTTCGAAGGCTTTCACGATGGCTTCATGCTTCGCCAGAAGTTCGTGCCAGTTCCTTGCTTTCACAATGCCCTCCATGGATATGAAGGAAATACTGTGCCGCGATGCAGGCCATGAGCGGCCGATAGGCCCGGGTTGCTTGTGCGGGGTTGAGAAGGAGACGAATCAGAACTAAGATACGCTCATGACCCACCCGGCAGACAATCGACATACTAGCGGAAATAAAGCGATACCGGGTATTCTTGGAGAGGAATGACAATTGCGCGGCGCGCCCGTCGCACGAACCAAACGTCATGACGCGACCTCTTTTGTTTACACCATTATACGCCGCCGTGGAGAAAGTAGCAATAATACCGTGTGAGTCGCTGCGGTGAGGAAGAGGGATAAAACCCTTGATGCAGGGAGCGGCATTCTTCGCTTGTCACGAAGACCGACGGCGGGGAATAGTAAATATTCTCGTCGCCCGCCTCTTTCCTGAAGGAACGCGGCTGCACGCGATTGCATGTTCTTCTTGACATGCACCGGACGATGACGGTAGTGATTAACAGGCGGACCGGATAGGCTATGGGCCGAGGCGACAACGGCGAGGATAGAAGCGAGCCGGTTCCGAAAATATGACGTTGGAGGTTCTGAATGAAGATTCGTGCTGCCGTGGTCGAAGAGAAGTCGGGTCCTTTTGTCGTCCAGGACGTGGAGCTCGACGAACCCCGAGACGATGAAGTGCTCGTGCGAACCGTCAGCTCGGGGATATGTCATACGGATCTCCTGGGCCGGGACGGGCATATGCCTCTTGCCTTCCCCGCGGTCTTCGGCCACGAGGGGGCGGGCGTCGTGGAAAAGGCAGGCGCCCGGGTGAAGAAAGTCGGCCCCGGAGACCATGTGGTGCTCAGCTTCCTGTCGTGCGGCGCCTGTCCGGCGTGCCTGAGGGGCGTACCGACGCGTTGCGCCACCTATTTCGAGCACAACATGGGAGGCGCCCGTTTCGACGGCTCCCCTACCATGCGTAGAAACGGCGAGATCGTTCACGCCAACTTCGTTGGCCAGTCGTCCTTCGCCTCCCACTCCCTGGCGAACGAGCGCTGCGTGGTGAAAGTGCGCAAGGACGCGCCCCTGGAGTTGATGGGGCCCATGGCGTGCGCCGTCCAGACGGGGGCCGGCGCCATCTTTAACTCGTTGCGGCCGGAGGTCAACTCCTCCATCGCCGTCTTCGGAACAGGGCCGGTGGGGTTGTGCGCGGTCCTCGCCGCCGCAGCAACCGATTGCGCGCCCATTATCGCCGTGGACATAAACGCTGAAAGGCTCAACCTTGCCCGCGAGTTCGGCGCAACCCATACGATCAATCCCCGCGAGACCGATCCTGTTGAGGAAATCAAAAGGATCGGAGGCGGCGGCGTCGCTTACTCGCTGGAATGCACGGCCTTCCCGGCGGTGCTCCGCCAGGCCGTGGACGTGCTGGGGATGGGAGGCGTCTGCGGGATGATCGGCGTACCGCCTGTCGGCGTGGAAGTGAGTCTGCACATGCGACAGGTGCTGGACGGCCGGAAAATCGTCGGCATCATCGCCGGCGATTCGGTGGGAGACGTTTTCATCCCCCAGATGATAGAGCTCTACCTGCGTGGCCGTCTCCCCTTCGACCGCATGCTGCGGTTTTATCCCTTCGATCGAATCAATGAGGCAGCCCGCGACGCGGCGAGCGGCAACACGCTGAAAGCCGTCCTCACGTTTTGAGAGCAAGAGGGCACGCCGGTCGCGCCACGAGGAAAAAAATCTTTATTGGGGCGTGACAATCTTTTCTTGAAGAGAAGCACGGGGGAAGTTCCTCCCCCGCCCCATGCCGGGTCCGACTTTCACTTTGCGGACGCCGGAGACGTCAAACGTCTGCTCGCCCGAAGGGCCCTTTACGACCATCTCTTTCCCGTCGTTCTTGACGAAAGCGATGAGCCCCCGCCTGTGTCGCAAGCGAAGAAACCATTAGAACATTCTAACCCCGTTCTAATCTGCCCGTAATCTTCAGGGCTTATAATTGTTTCAGCGAGAAACGGATAGGCAAGTCGATGCCTTCGCACAAAAGGAGGAAGTCTCATGAACAGACTCAGAAATTGGATAGGTTCACGAAAGTTTGGATATCCTGCGGTCGCGGTTGTCGCTGCCGCATTTCTCTTTGCAGGCATGCTCGTCGCTTCGTCTCTGAGCTTTGGCTCTCATGCCCGCGCAAATGCAACGGCGGTGAAAACGACAGGCGGATTTCCCCCCTCATTTGCAGACCTCGCCGACGCGTTGGAGCCCGCGGTGGTTAACATCAAAGTGACGAAAATAGAGAAGACTGGGATGCCCGACATGGAGGGCCCCTCCGGCGATATGTTCAAAAACTTCTTCGGCAGTATGCCCCGGATGCCGGAAAAGTTCAAAAGCCAGGGAGCGGGCTCGGGCGTGATCATCAGCCCGGACGGGATTATCCTTACGAACAACCACGTGGTCGACGGGGCAAGCGAGATAGTCGTAACCCTGGCCGACAAGCGTGAATACAAGGCAAAGGTGCTCGGCCGCGATCCAAAAACGGACCTCGCCGTCGTCAGGTTGGAGGGAAAGGGACCTTTCAGGGCCGCGGCTCTCGGAAACTCGGAGGGGGCCCGCGTGGGAGAATGGGTTCTCGCCATCGGGAACCCCTTCGGCCTGAGCAACACGGTAACCGCCGGAATTATAAGCGCTAAAGGGAGGGTCATCGGGGCCGGTCCCTACGACGACTTCATCCAAACCGACGCCCCCATCAACCCGGGCAACTCCGGCGGTCCCCTCATCAACATGCGGGGCGAAGTGGTTGGCATCAACACCGCCATCATTCCGAACGGCCAGGGAATAGGCTTCGCCATACCCGTTAACACGGCAAAGACGCTCCTTCCCGAGCTCGAGACGAAGGGGAAGGTAACGAGAGGCTACCTTGGCGTCAACATCCAAAACGTCACCGATGACCTCGCCGGGTCTCTCAATTTGAAAAGCGCCAAGGGCGCCCTCGTGAGCGAGGTGGTCGAGAGCGGCCCCGCATCAAAGGCGGGCGTGAAGAGGGGAGACGTCATTACCTCCTTCGCAGGCAAGGAGATCAAGGATGCCCGCGGTCTGTCTGCGTCCGTAGCGGCAACGCCCGTGGGACACGAGGTCCCCCTTGTGGTCGACAGAGACGGAAAGGAGCTGACGCTTCACGTGAAGATCGCCAGACTGGAGTCTTCAGAGGCGGAGGCAGCATCAGAAGAACCATCCAAGGGCAAATGGGGCATGCAGCTCCAGGAGTTGACTCCTGATCTTGCCCGCCAGCTTGGCATGGAAGGACGAACCGGCGTGGTCGTGGCAGGAGTGGAGCCGGGAAGCCCCGCAGACAACGCCTCTGTCCAGAGCGGCGATGTGATTTTGGAAGTAAACCGACATCCGGCGAAGGACATAGCCGACGTGAGGAAGGAAACAGAAAAGGCCCACAACAAGTCTCTCCTCCTTCTCATTCAACGCGAAGGCAAAAGCCTTTATTTGGCGCTCAAAGGATAACTCTTTCCCGAAAAAGAGGGCCTGTCGGGCCGTTCGCTCCTGCCTTGGGGCGGACGGCCTTCCGCCTCAGGGCAGTCTCCGGAGCGCCGGTTCGCACTGTAGAAGTAATGCGGGGCGTTAAAGCCGGGCGCACCATAGAGAAGGCAGAGACTCAAGCTCCCGCCTTCTCTATGAATTCGTTTCTCCGTTGTTTTGCATTCAGGTGAACGGTCCGACCCATGCCGCCTCTTGTCCGCGGAGGCGAACGCGACTAAAGCCAATGGGAAAGGAGACGGGGAAAAAGTTCTTTCACCCTGCTCGACACGGACCCTCGCGACCACTGCTCCCTGGTGATCTCGCGGGATTCCGACAGGTCCTTCTCGAACAGCCCTTCCAGCTCATCGGCGAACTCCGTTCCGATCGGCGCCGCTTGAGACGCAAAGGGGGGGCTCGCGCAGGGCTAAAAAAGGCAGGGCCGTTGCCGAACCCTGCCTCTAACCCCGCCGAATTTTATACGGCTATGATATTTTGATCCGCTTCCTCAGACCGGCAAGACCAAGAAGACCGGGGGCGAAAAACAGGATGGCTGCGGGAACCGGCGCCGGAGTGGGGATGACGTAGCTCTGATAGTTTCCGTCCGCTTGAGCTACCAGATACTTTGAGGCATCGAAAGTTGAATAGTTGGCCAAAGCGTCGTTGATGATGTTCGTTGCGGCATCCGCGTAGGTCGTATAGGAGCCGTTAAGGAGCTGAAAGACGCCTGCCTTGAGGTTAACGCCGTCGGTCCAGTCCCAGACCAATTCCCAGACGGCGATCTGTTCGGCCACCTGATCCCAGCCCTTTGAAGGCCCATTGCTGAGGATGTAGGCTGCAGCCTGATAACTTGTTCCCGCGGCAATCGGCGTCAGCGTGTAGGAGTTGTAGCCGGAAGCGGAATATACCGGGGAAACGCAGAATCCGTTCAGGGTGACGCCGGGATTGCTCTGGTTCACGATCTGGTAGTAGCCCGCCTGAGCATCGACCTCGCCTATGCTGCCGGCCATGATGTCGACCCCGGTCCCGGGCGACACGCCCGTCTCCTCCAGCATGGCGGCGAATGCGCCGCCCACGGCCATTGCCAGGAAAAACGCGGCAGCCGCGAAGACCACGAAACTTCTTCTCACCATTCTTTCGCCATTGTTCGAATGCATGATTGCCACCTCCATATTTTTACTGGCAACCAGGCTGTCTGGCGAGAGACCCTTGGCTTTCCGTCCTACCCTCGCGAGTAGTTTGGCCCATCAGCTCCTCATATGTTAGACTATGTTATACGCAATGTCAAGAGAAATTACGCAGACAAAGAACTATCGTGCGAAGGGTGACTGTTTCTTCTCTAAAGAAACGATTCCTAGGCGGCTAAAACATGCGTGAATTCTTCTCTTTCGCAGAGCGCCAGTTCGTTATGGAGACAATGGCGGCAGCATGGCAGAGACGTAAAAGCCGTTCACGAAGAGATACAAGCTCTTTCCAAGGCTGGATTCAGGGAAAAACCGATAAAGGCAGCGTGGTTTTCCCCCTCGGATGCCCCGGCCATCGACTTCGAGCCGAGCGTTGCGCGAGGGAAGGCGCGGGGCGGCTATGCGCCGTCCATCATCTGCTTGACGGCTGCTGCCAGCTTTCCGCTGTCCGGCGTAATGTGCTGCTCCATGGGAGGGCTGAAGGGCACAGGCACGTCGGGCGCGCACAGACGCACGGGCGCCGTCTTGAGGGACTTGTAAACGGTCGTCTCCTCCACGACGAGGGAGATGATCTCCGCCGCCGCGCCGCACGTCCGGCACGCCTCGTCCACGACGATGAGCCTGCCGGTCTTTACGACGGATGCCCTAATCCCTTCCCTATCCAAGGGCACGAGCGTGCGGGGATCGAGCACCTCGGCGGAGATGCCTGCTTTTTCCAGCTCCGCGGCTGCGTCCAGGGCGACGTGGACCATCCTCGCCAGGGCGACTATCGTGACGTCGGAACCCTTCCTTTTTATATCGGCTTTGCCCAACGGGATCAGATATTCCTCCTCGGGCACGTCGCCGGCTACGCCGCCCAAAGCGACGTGCTGGAAGGAGATGACCGGGTTGTTGTCCCTTATCGCCGTCTTGAGCAGCCCCTTCATGTCATAGGGCGTGCTCGGGAGGATGATCTTGAGACCGGGCGCGTTCATGTACATGGGATAGGGGCTGACGCAATGCTGGGCGGCCATCGAGCTGCCCGTGCCGACGGTCATCTGGTAGACAATGGGGAATTTCGCCTGGCCTCCGAACATGTAGGTAATCTTCGCCGCCTGGTTCATAAGCTGGTCCATGGCGACGAAGGCAAAGGTGGCCATCCCGATGTCGACGACCGGCCTGAAGCCGGACCCCGAGAGGCCGACAGCGGCGCCCACGAAGGCCGACTCGCTTATCGGCGTCTCTCTGACTCGGGCCTCGCCGAACTCTTCCCTCAGGACTTCGTTGAGGTGCTCTGACATGAAGAGCGTTTTACCGTCCCGTCGGAACTCCTCCTGAAGCGCCTCCACGACGGCCGCCTGATACGTTATCTTCCTCACTGAGCGCTCTCCTGTTGTCTCTATTCCGAATAGACGCCTTCCAAGGCGTCCTCCGGGTCCGGGTAGGGGCTGTTGACGGCGAAGGCGACCGCGTCCTCGACCCGGGCCATTATTTCCGAGTCGATCGCCTCCCGCCCTTTACGGTCCAAGATGGCCTCTTCCTCGAGCGTCTGCTCGAGCCTCTTGATGGGGCACCTCTCTATCCAATCCTCAATCTCATGCTTCGGCCGGAGGTCCGGGAAATAGCCGCCCTCGAAGTGGTGATGCCAGCGGTATGTCTTGCATTCGAGCAAGCTCGGCCCCAGGCCCGCCCTGGCCCTGGAGACCGCCGCCCGGCAGGCCTCGTATACGGCGAAGACGTCGTTGCCGTCGACTATCACGGCCGGGATCAGGTACGCCGCCGCCCTCTCGGCTATGCTCGAAGAAGGGATCGCGCGGCCAATGGGCGTGTTGGCGCCGTAATGGTTGTTCTCACAGGTGAAGATGATGGGCAGCTTCCAGATGGCCGCCAGGTTGAGGCTTTCGTGAAACTCGCCCTCGTTGCTCGCCCCGTCGCCGAAGAAGACGACAGCTACTCCGTCGCCCTTTTCCAATTGGGCTGCCAGCGCCGCCCCGAGCGCTATGGGTAGACCGGCGCACACGATGCCGTTCGCGCCAAGCATCCCAACGCTGAAGTCGGCTATGTGCATAGAGCCGCCCTTCCCTTTGCAATAGCCCGTCTTCTTGCCGTGGATCTCCGCCATCATGCGCTTCAGGTCGGCCCCTTTCGCGATGCAGTGGCCATGGCCCCGATGGTTGCTGACGATGCGGTCGTCCAGCCGAAGGTTCGCACAGACGCCGACGGCGACTGCTTCCTGGCCTATGTAAGAATGGATGAAGCCGGAGATGCTCCCGTGCGCATAGTCCGCAGCCACCCGTTCCTCGAACCGGCGGACGGCCAGCATCTTCCTGTACATGGCGATAATATCTTCGTTCGTCAGCGATAGCACCCTTTCTCTCCCTTTGACTCACGGCTGCGGCCGGCTCTTGAGATTAACGACACCTCAATCAAGGGACGCGACCGGCAAGACCCTCTTCGTATACCATGACTACCATAAAGCAATCGGGTATTTCAAGATGAAATAGACGAGATTGCCGACGCGAAGCAAAAGGGTCGGGCGCCTGCCGAGTGATACGATCCGGTTTTGCCATGGCGTGCTCCTTTTTATGAAATGGCAGAAACGCCTATGGCGGCAAGCCGCTATATCTTTTTTAAAGCGCGCCTGGCTCGCCGCACCCCCTTGCTCGCCTTCCTCGGGTTGCCCTTCTTTTCCGTGTTGCCTCTGTTTTCGTCATCATACTCCTCGCCTGCCATGGCCGCCTGGAGCCTTGAGGGCGTGATGAAGGGGACCGAGTGCTTTTTTGCCTCGTCGATGATGGCGCGGTCGGAAGTGACAATGAGGAGGCCAGCCTGGCGCTTTCTTATGATCTCCATCATCACTTCGTCGGCCGTCTCACCCTGTTTCGAGTAAACGACGTTGACGCCCCGGAAGTTCTCTTTGCTTCTTGTCGGAGAGGAGCCGTGGGTGCCGTCGAAAACGACGGTGATGCGTAGATTTTTCTCTTTCTTGTAGCGCCAGAGCTCATCCAGAAGATAGCGGCGGCCGGTTTCGAGGTCGAGGGCCTCGGGAAGGACGGATAGCGAGCTTTGCTTGAAAAAATTGTAGCCGTCGATCAGGAGATGGGTTGCCATCCCGCCTCAATGAGCAAAGCCAACGGCAATCGCGAATCTCGGAACGCGAATCGGAAAAACGTTCTTCTCTTTGCTTTCGCGTTTCGCATTTCACTTTCGCGATTGCTGTCCCCTCTTTAACTGGCTTCGCTTGTATTTGTATAGTGGTCCTTCAGTATCCGGTCGAGGACGCCGTTGATGAAGTCCTTGGAGTCTTCGCTGCCGAACTTCTTCGCCAGTTCCAAGGCTTCGTCGATCGCCACCTTTGGCGGCACTTCGGGGGAATAGAGCATCTCGAAGACCGCGAGCCTCAGGATGTTCTTGTCGACGTACGTAATCCTGCTGAGCTTCCAGTGTTCCGAAGCTTCCGCAATGTACCCGTCCAGGCTCTCCTGCTCTTTCCTGATCCCGGACAGGAGAAACAGCGCATAGTCAACGATGTTGTCCTCGTGCGGAAAAACTTTTAGGTATCTTCCAAGCGCCGCGTCAACGGCGTCCAGATTCACCTCCATCTGGTAGAGCATCTTCAGCGCTAATTCCCTGGCTTTCCTTCTCCGCACAAATTATTATCCTTTAAAAGATTTATCATCTCGATCACCGACATAGCGGCGTCGTAGCCCTTGTTCCCTGCCTTCGCCCCTGCCCGCTCGACGGCCTGCTCTATTGTCTCCGTCGTGAGGACGCCGAAACCGATCGGTTTGTCGCTCTCCAGGGAGATCATGGCAATGCCCTTCGTCACTTCCGACGCGATGTAGTGGAAATGCGGCGTACTTCCTTTGATTACCGCCCCCAGGCAGATCACCCCGTCGATATCTTTTCGCTTCGAGACAAGCTTCGCCGCAAGGGGTATCTCAAAAGCGCCTGGCACCCGGAATATCTCTACCTGCTTCTCGTCGGCGCCGTGCCGCTTCAGGGCGTCCAGGCAGCCTTCGAGAAGCCTTTCCGTCACAAAACTGTTGAACCTGCTGATTACGATCCCGAACTTGAAACCCCGAGCGTCCAGCTTTCCTTCATGCGCCATAACACCTCACCTCACAGGTTGTTCAGCATATGACCCAGCTTCTCTCGTTTGGTCTTAAGGTAATGTATGTTGTCTTTCGTGGGCGCGCATTCCAACGGCACCCTTTCGACCACCGACAAGCCGTAGCCTTCCAGTCCCTTTATCTTCCTGGGGTTATTTGTGATCAGCCGCATCCGCCGCACGCCGAGGTCGTGGAGGATTTGAGCGCCGATGCCGTAGTTCCGCAAGTCGGGCGAGAAGCCGAGGGCTTCGTTTGCCTCAACCGTGTCTTTCCCCTCGTCCTGGAGGCGGTAGGCTTTGATCTTGTTGAACAGACCGATGCCTCTCCCTTCCTGGCGCATGTAAATAAGCACACCCTTGCCCTCTTTCTCGATCATGGCCATGGCCGTGCGGAGCTGCTCCCCGCAGTCGCACCTCGTCGATCCGAAGACGTCTCCGGTGAGGCATTCCGAATGGACGCGGACGAGCACTTCTTCCTCGGACGAGATATCGCCCTTCACGAAGGCCAGGTGCTCTTTGTCGTCCAACTGGTTGTCGTAGGCAATCAGCCTGAACTCTCCGCCGTAACGGGTGGGAAGCTTGGCCTCGACGACCCTTTTTACCAACCTTTCGTGGCGCATCTTATACTTGATGAGATCGGCGATGGACACGATCTTCAACCCGTGCTGCTCCGCGAAAATCTCAAGGTCGGGCAGCCTGGCCATTTCGCCGTCTTCTTTCATCACCTCGCAGATGACGCCGGCCGGCATGAGGCCCGCGAGACGGGCGAGGTCCATGGATGCCTCCGTGTGACCTACCCGGACGAGGACGCCGCCGTCCCGGGCCGCCAGCGGGAACACATGACCGGGCCGGGCCAGATCGTCGGGCTTTGTTTGGGGATCTATTGCGGTGAGAATGGTCTTTGCCCTGTCGAAGGCGGAGATGCCCGTGGTGACGCCTTCCTTGGCTTCTATGGAGACCGTGAAAGCCGTATTGTACGGCGAGGTATTCTCGCTGACCATGAGGGGCAGATCGAGCTGCCGCACCCGTTCCTCGGGCAGGGAAAGGCAGATGAGGCCGCAGGCGTAGCGCGCCATGAAGGTGATCGCTTCAGGCGTCGCCTTTTCCGCCGCGATCATCACGTCTCCCTCGTTTTCCCGGTCCTCGTCGTCAACGATGATGACCATCTTTCCCTGCTTCACGTCGTCGATCACTTGTTCGATATCTGCTATCGCCATGATTACCTTCCCTTGATGTACCCGTATCTGTAGAGGAAATTGAGGTCCACGCCCTCAGGTTGCGCGGGCGTGAGAAACTTCTCTACGTATCGCCCCAGTATATCCGTTTCAACATTGACCCGGTCCCCTGGCTTCTTGAGTCCTATGGTTGTGTTGGCTGCAGAATACGGAATAATGTTAAGCGTAAATCTATTATCACGCTGTTCGTTGACTGTCAAGCTTATTCCATCGAGTGCCACCGAGCCCTTCTTGACGATGTACTTCGACAGCTCCGGCGGCGTCTCGACGTCGATCCGTATGGAATCGCCTTCTTTTCCCAATACCGCAATGCGGCCGACCCCATCGACGTGCCCCATGACGATGTGTCCGCCCAGCCGTGAATCGGGCCGCAACGCCCTTTCAAGGTTCACCCGCTCGCCGATGGAAAGAGTCTCCAGGGTAGTCAGGCGCAGCGTCTCGATCGAGGCGTCGGCCTGGAACATACCGCCCTCGACCTGAACGGCCGTGAGGCAGGCGCCGTTCACCGCAACGCTGTCGCCCTCCCGGATTTCCCCGGTTTTGAAGCCCGTCTGGACCATGAAGGTCCAGCGGCCTTCCATTTTCCGCACGCCGGCTATTGTTCCCAGGTCCTCAATGATGCCCGTGAACATACCCCACCACGCAAATGTCGTCTTTCATTTTCTTTACGGACGTCACTTCCACCCTGTACGCGTCCTTCAGGAAATCGATGCCCTTGCCGGCAACGAGATTCGATGCGTTTTTCCCGCCGATGAACAGGGGTCCGTAAAAGAGCACCACCTTGTCCACCAGACCTTCTTTGAGCAGGCCGCTATGGACTTCGCCGCCGCCTTCGACGAAAACGGACATGATCTGTCGACGGTGCAACTCGTGACTAACATTGACGAGGGAGACCCTCCGGTTTTCGTCGCCGCCCACCCGGACAACGTCCACCCCGAGCGCCTTGAGACGGCTTTCTTTCTCGGGAGACTGGTCCGGCAGGGCAAAGACGATCGTTTTGTATTTGCTTGCCGTCTTGACCAGCTCGCACGAGAGCGGGATGCGCAGTTTCGAGTCGAGCACCATCCTCACCGGGAACCGTTTCGGCCTCGCCACTTTCGGTATGAGAAGCGGGTTATCGAGGATGACCGTGTTGATGCCGACGAGGACCGCATCCATCACCGAGCGCAGCCGGTTTGCATATGCCCTCGATTCCTCGTTAGAGATCCATTTCGACTCGCCGATCCTGGTCGCTATCTTGCCGTCCAGGCTTGCGGCGGACTTCATCAAGAAGAAGGGGCGCTTCTTTTCCTGAAAGGTCACGAACACCTCGTTGAGCTTCCTCGCCTCCTCTGAGAGCAGACCTACCTTGACGTCGATGCCGGCTTTCCGCAGGGCCTCGATTCCTTTTCCATTGACCTGTGGGTTCGGGTCGAACATGGCGACAACCACCTTCTTGATGCCCGCTTTGATGACGGCATCGACACAGGGCGCCGTCCTCTTCTCGGTATGACAGCACGGCTCCAGGGTCACGAAGAGCGTTGCGCCCCGCGCCCCCTCCCCTGCCCGCTCCAGAGCAAGCGCCTCGGCGTGGGGCTCTCCCGCCTTCCGATGGTATCCCTCACCCAGGACCCGTTGCCCCTTTGCCACGATGGCGCCCACCATCGGGTTCGGCGAGGTAGTCCCCAGTCCTTTCCTGGCAAGAGCGAGAGCCGATCTCATGAAGTCTTCTTCTTTCACGTTTCCTCTTTCCTTGGAGAGGGAACGTGAACTCTGAATTGTTTCACGTTTCCTCTTTTTTGAGGAGCAGCCCTTTCAGCTCCTCCATGAATTCGGTAATATCCTTGAACTGCCGGTAGACCGAGGCAAACCGCACATAGGCAACTTCGTCGAGCCTTTTTAGCTCATCCATCACGAGGCGTCCTATCTCCGTGCTCGTCACCTCTTTTTCGCCCCGCTCCGTCAAGCCTGACTCGATCCGCAACACCGTCTTTTCGAGATCGGTGATCCCCACCGGCCGCTTTTCACAGGCCTTTCGCAGGCCGTTCAGAATCTTCCCCCGATCAAAAATCTCTCTCCTGCCGTCTTTCTTGACGACAAGCGGGAGCCCTTCTTCCAACACTTCCGCCGTGCTGAAACGCTTCGAGCAGCCGAGACATTCGCGGCGCCGCTTGATGGCGTCCGTCTCCCTGCTGGTTCTCGAATCGATTACCTTGCTTTCCGTAAATCCGCAGTAAGGACATTTCATGTTAAAACCGGTTGGGGGGACACCCCTCCAATTACGCCTTCGCGCACGGGGACGACGGCAGCATCGCCCATCCAGCCGCAAGCCCGCTTTACGCAGCCTGGTGCGGCGCGACCACGCGCTGTATTATTATACCCGATTCCGAGACCAAGGTGGCGGCCAAATCGTCCGGATAGCCCTCCAGATAGAGAACCTGGGCGATTCCCGCGTTGATGATCATTTTCACGCATATGGAGCAGGGCAGGTGGGTCGAGTAAACCGAAGCGCCTTTGATGGAAACGCCGTGATAGGCCGCCTGTATGATGGCGTTCTGCTCCGCGTGGAGACCCCGGCAGAGCTCGTGCCGCTCCCCTGAGGCCACATGGTTCGCTTCACGCACGCACCCGACGTCCTGGCAGTGGGCAAGACCGCTCGGGGCGCCGTTGTAGCCGGTGGAGAGGATGCGCTTGTCCTTAACGATAAGGGCGCCGACCTTCCTCCTCATGCACGTCGAGCGCTTTGCGACGATGCCCGCTATTTCCATGAAATAGGCATCCCAATCCGGACGTTCCGGTTTCGAGATGCTCTTTTCGTCGGAGATTGCGTTCATAAGGGGTAAATGCGGGAGTAAAAGGGGAAAGCCCGGCAGAGCGCCTTTACCTGTTCCCTCGTCTCCTCTTTGACGCGGTCGTCGCCCGGCTTCGTGAGCACCCTGTCGATCAGCTCCGCCGTGACTTCCATCTCCGGCTCTTTCATGCCCCTTGTCGTTGCCGCGGGCGTGCCGACCCGGATGCCGCTGGTCACGTTCGCCCCTTTCGTCTCGAAGGGGATCACGTTCCTGTTGAGCACGATGCCGCTCTTTTCGAGGCAATCCTGCGCCTCTTTGCCTGTGATGCCCTTGTCGGTGAGGTCGACGAGGAAGAGATGGTTGTCCGTGCCGCCGGAGACGATCCGGTACCCTCGCTGCTCAAGGCAGGAGGCGAGATGCTTCGAGTTCCTGACGACCTGCTCCTGATAAACCTTGAACTCGGGGGTCATCGCATTCTTCAGGGCAACCGCTTTCGCTGCTATGACGTGCATGAGCGGGCCGCCCTGGATGCCCGGAAAGATCGTCGAATCGATCAGCTTGCCGAACTTCTTCTCGGCGAGGATAAGGCCTCCCCGCGGCCCCCGCAACGTCTTATGGGTCGTGCCGGTAATGAAGTGAGCCGCGCCGACGGGACTCGGGTGGATTCCGGCGGCGACGAGGCCCGCGATGTGCGCCATGTCGACAAGGAGATAAGCGCCCGTCTCATCTGCAATCTCCCTGAACTTCCCAAAGTCTATGATCCTCGAATAGGAACTCGCCCCTGCGATGATGAGCTTCGGCTTTTCCTTTCGCGCGATCCGGCGCACCTGGTCGTAGTCGATCCGCTCGTCTTTTTCCGAAACCTGGTAGGAAACAGGCGCGAAGAAGCGACCCGAGAAGCTCGCCGGGGCGCCGTGGGTGAGATGGCCGCCGTGGCTGAGGTCCATGCCGAGGACCTTGTCGCCGGGGTGGAGCAGGGCGAAGAAGACCGCCATATTGGCCGACGACCCCGAGTGGGCCTGGACGTTGGCGTATTCCGCGCCGAAGAGCTTGCATGCCCGCTCGATGGCGGTCCGCTCGATGTCGTCCACGTAGCCGCAGCCGCCGTAGAAACGCTTGCCCGGGTAACCTTCGGCATACTTGTTGGTCAGAAGGGCGCCCTGCGCCTCGAGCACGTCCTGATCGACATAGTTCTCTGAAGCGATCAGGATGAGGCTGTATTCTTCGCGCTCTATCTCGCTTCTGATGCAATCATAAATCGCTCGGTCACTCCCCTTCAGGGCATCCATGGAAATCATCTTCAAGCCTTCTTATTTTTTCTATCCGCCGCTCGTGCCGTCCGCCGCTCTCGAAGGACGTTTCGAGCCATGTTTTTGCAATCTCCCCGGCAAGCCCCCTTCCCGTGACCAGGCCGCCCAGGACGAGAACGTTTGC
Organism: uncultured delta proteobacterium; assembly: GCA_963816715.1. Classification (GTDB taxonomy): domain Bacteria; phylum Desulfobacterota; class Syntrophorhabdia; order Syntrophorhabdales; family WCHB1-27; genus BOG-1155. The sequence goes on along the minus strand of CAWFMJ010000023.1, from coordinate 677,034 downwards.
ATCCAGGTGGCGCCTGCTCTGCATTGCAGAGTAGAGGTCGAAAGCGAGGGCGGCCCGTATGCCGTGTATCTTGTTGGCCGCGATGGACATGCCTATGCCGGTGCTGCACACGAGGATGCCCCGGTCCGCCTCGCCGGAGACAACGAGACGGGCGACTTTTGCCGCGTAGTCGGGATAATCGACCGAATCGGGGCCGTCTGTCCCGACGTCGGTCAGCTCATACCGATCGGACAGCATTCGCCCCAGGTATGCCTTCAGCTCATAACCGCCGTGATCCGATCCGATCGCGATCCGCACCTTATTCGAACCTTTTCAGGACAAGGACCGCGTTCGTGCCGCCAAAGCCGAAGGAATTCGACATGGCGACCTTCACGGGACGCTCCCGGCTCGTGTTCGGCACGTAGTCGAGATCGCATTCCGGGTCCGGGAACTCGTAGTTAATGGTTGGCGGGCATACGCCGTCCCTGATGGCGAGAGCGGCGAAGATCGCCTCGACGGCGCCCGCTGCGCCAAGGAGGTGCCCGATCATCGACTTTGTCGAGCTTACGGGAATTTTATACGCTTTTTCGCCAAAAACCTTCTTTATGGCGATCGTCTCAGACGCATCGTTCAGGTCCGTCGAAGTGCCGTGGGCATTGATGTAGTCGACGTCCTCCGGATTCATCCCGGCATCCCTGAGCGCCATTTTCATACAGCGCACGGCGCCGTCGCCGTCGGGCGAAGGCGCGGTTATGTGGAACGCATCGCCGTTATAGCCGTAGCCAACCACTTCCGCGAGAATGGATGCGCCTCTCGCCCGGGCGCGCTCGAGCTCTTCCAGGACGACGATGCCCGCCCCCTCGCCGATCACAAAGCCGTCCCGCTCTTTGTCAAAGGGGCGGGAAGCCTTCTCGGGAGCGTCGTTCCTGGTGGAGATCGCCTTCAGGGCATTGAAGCCGCCGACGGTGAGAGGGGTAAGGTTCGCCTCAGTGCCGCCCGCGACCATCACATCGGCGTCACCGTACTGGATGACCCTGACGGCCTCGCCGATTGAATGGGCGCCGGTCGCGCAGGCGGTAACGATGCTGAGGTTGGGCCCCTTCAAACCGTACTGGATTGCGATGTTGCCGGGCGCCTCGTTTGCGATAAGCATGGGAATAAAGAAAGGCGAGATGCGGCCCGGCCCCTTTTCGAGTAGGATGGAGTGGTACTTTTCCAGCGTCGGGAGACCGCCGAGGCCCGTGCCCACGATAGCGCCGACTCTCTCCGGGTCTTCCTTTGTCATGTCCAGACCCGCCCCTTCCATGGCGAGCTTCGTTGCGGCCATGGCATAGAGTATAAAGAGGTCCATGCGCCTCACTTCTTTTGGCGGCACGTACTCCTCCGGCTTGAAGCCTTTCACCTCGCCGGCAATGCGCGTCTCATGAGCCGACGCATCGAACCGCGTGATGGGACCGATCCCCGATTCTCCGCCGACTATTCTGCGCCACACCTCGCCTGTGCCCACGCCCAGCGGAGTAGTAAGACCAAATCCCGTTATGACTACCCTTCTTCTGTTCACCTGCCCCTCGCGACTTACTTTAGGTGTTCCTCGATGTACCGGATCGCATCCCCCACGGTCTCTATTTTCTCCGCATCCTCGTCGGGGATCTCGATGCCGTATTCATCCTCCAGGGCCATTACCAGTTCGACTATGTCCAGGGAATCGGCCCCCAAATCGTCGATGAATTTCGCTTCCGGCACTACCTCGGCTTCACTTACGCCTAGTTGCTCGACCACCATTTTCTTTACTTTTTCAGCAACTGCCATCTAACCACCTCCAGATTTTAGCGAGGGACCGCGCCCCCCTTACATGTACAACCCGCCACTGACGTTTATTACGTCGCCAGTGACAAATCCCGCATACTCGGACAGCAAAAAGTAGACGACCCGGGCCACGTCGATCGGCTCTCCGGCCCGTTTGAGGGGCGTCGTCTGGAGGACTGTTTCCTCCCGTTTCTCGTTGAATGAAGCAGCAGTCATTTCCGTCTTTATGAAACCGGGCGCGACTGCGTTAACCCGTATGGACCGCTCTCCGTACTCCTTGGCGAGGCTCTTCGTCAGCCCGATGATTCCGGCTTTGCTTGCCGCGTAATTCGCCTGGGAGGCATTTCCCATCAATCCCGCTATCGAAGCGATGTTCACGATGCTGCCGCCCGTCTTGATGAGGCGACGGATGACCGCTTTCGAGCAGTTGAAGACGCCTTTCAGATTGACGCGCATGACCAGGTCCCAATCGTCGTCGGTCATTCTCAGGAGGAGCTTGTCTCTGGTGATCCCTGCGTTGTTCACCAGGTTGTCCACCCTGCCCAACCCGTTTATCGCCCCGAGCACCGCCTGGTCCACCTGTGCATAGTCGGAGACGTCGACACGAAAAAAGAGGGCGCGCACGCCTTTTGCTTCGATCCCCCGGACCGCCTCGGCGCCGTCCGCCACGTCGAAGATGACGATATCGGACCCCTTTTCTGCGAGGAATTCGGCGATTGCCCGGCCGATGCCCTGGGAAGCGCCCGTAACGATTGAGACTTTCCCTTTCACGACAGCACTCCCCGAACCGCTTCTATCTCCGCCATAGTCTCGACGTGCCAGCAGGGGACGTCGGTTATCCGCTTCATCATGCTGGTAAGCACCTTTTGCGGTCCCACTTCGAGAAAAAGCTCTATGCCTTCGCCGCACATGGCTCGTACGCTGTCTTCCCAGAGCACGGGGGAGAACATCTGGCGGAAGAGCACGTCGACCGCATCATTGCTCTCCTGGTGAGCCTCCGCGTCCACGTTCGAATAGACGGGCGCCTTCATGGGCGAGAAGACGACGCGGCTCAGCTCTTCTTTCAGCTTGCCTGCCGCCGGCTTCATGAGAGGGCTGTGAAAAGGACCGGAAACGTTGAGGAAGACGGCCCGCTTATAGCCCTCGCCTTTCAGCCGTTCCACGACTTCTTTCAACGCTTCGGCCGAGCCGGAGAGCACAAGCTGGTCGGGAGAGTTGAAATTGGCGGGAGAGGCGAGGTAGTCGCCTTTCGACACGCTGCGGCACACTTCTTCCACTTTCTCCCGAACGGGGTTCATGAGGGCGACCATGCCGCCTACGCCGGCAGGACACGCCTCTTCCATGAGCAAGCCTCGCGTCCGGGTCAGCCTTATGGCATCCTTGAAGGAAAGCGCCCCGCTCGCAAGGAGGGCCGTATACTCGCCGAGGCTGTGGCCGGCAAGCACCTGGGGCGTCACCTTCATTTCCTTGTTCAGCACGGCCCATATGGCGTAGCTCACGAGAAGCACCGCGGGCTGCGTGTTGCAGGTCTTGCGAAGCTCGTCCTCGGGTCCGTTGAAACAGAGTTTCGAGAGGTTGAAATCGAGGGCTTTGTCGGCAGCATCGAACAGATCGCGCACGTACTCGAAGCGGTCGTACAGTTCCTGTCCCATGCCGATATACTGCGACCCCTGTCCCGGAAAAACTACCCCTATTTTCTTCATGGTCATTTCTTCTTTGAAGCAGCTTCTTTGATCAATTCCAGGCCGATGACGTTTCGCTGGATTTGGTTCGCTCCTTCGTATATCTGCAGGATCTTCGCATCCCTCATCATCTTCTCGATGGGATACTCCCGCATATAGCCGTAGCCGCCAAATATCTGCAGCGCGTCGACAGTCACCTTCATCGCCGCGTCGCTCGGAAAAACCTTGCTCATCGCGGAGGCCTTCGAGAAGTCCTTCGGATTGCTGTCGATGTAGCGGGCAACCGAGTAAACGAGGGCACGCGCCGCTTCCGTCTGTATCGCCATATCCGCGAGCATGTGCTGCACTGCCTGGAAGGCTATGATCTTTTGGCCGAACTGCTCCCTTTCCTTCGCATAAGCGACCGCTGCTTCGAGGGCGCCCTGGCACAGCCCCACGCCTTGGGCGCCGATGCCCGGACGCGTCCGGTCAAAGGTCCTCATGGCAAGGATGAAGCCCATGCCTTCCCTACCTATAACATTTTCCTTCGGAACTTTGCAATCCTGAAAGACAAGCTCTCTGGTCGCGGAAGCCCTGATGCCCAGTTTCTTCTCTTTTTTCCCGAAAGTAAACCCCTCCATCCCTTTCTCGAGGATGAAGGCCGTGGCGCCCCTGCCGCCCTTGGAGCGGTCCGTCATGGCGATGACCGAATAAATCTCGGCCTCTCCGCCGTTGGTGATCCACTGCTTGACGCCGTTGAGCACATAGTCGTCTCCGACCCGGCGCGCCTCGGTCCTGATGCCCGCCGCGTCGCTGCCCGCATTCGCCTCGGTGAGGCCGAAAGCAGCCAGCTTTCTGCCGCTCGCCACCTCCGTGAGGTACTTCTTCTTCTGCTCCTCGCTTCCACCCAGGAGAATCGGATAAGAACCAAGAAGACTTGCGGCGTAGCTGACCGACACGCCAAGACAGGCGCGGCTCAGCTCTTCAACGGCAAGGCAGTTCTCGAGCGAGCCGCCGCCGAGACCGCCGTATGCTTCGGGGATGCTTACCCCGAAAAGACCCGCTTCCCCGCAGGCGCGCATGATCTCCCAGGGAAAGGTTTCCGTTTCATCCAGTTCCGCCCTTATGGGCTTCACTCTTTCCTCGGCGATGCGACGCGCCAGTTTTTTGATCTCTTTTTGATCGTCCGTCAGGAAATAATCCATACTAGTGCTCCTCGCCCTTCGCAAAGGACGCGTACTCTTCCAGCGCGTCCTTAATCCGTTCGTTCACGTTCTTGCCAACGAAATTTTTTGCCTGTACAATTGCGCTCTCGATCGCTCGGGCCTTCGACTTGCCATGGCAGATGATCGATACCCCGTCTACCCCGACGAGAGGGGCGCCTCCGTACTCGGCGTAGTCGACCATCCGGCTCAGGGCGTCAAAGACGCCGGAGAGAAGGCGATATCCCATCTTGGCCTTGAAGCTCGCCCTGATCTTCTCTTTTAGAATGCCCATTATGGCTTCCGCCATGCCCTCGCTCACCTTGAGGACAACGTTGCCGACAAACCCGTCGGCTACCGCCACGTCCACGGCGCCGTTGTAAAGGTCCGTGCCTTCTATGTAGCCCACATAGTTGACATTGGCGTCCTTCAGCAAAGCGTGGCTCTCCCGCGTCAGCTCGTTGCCTTTCGTCTCTTCTTCTCCATTGCTCAGGATGCCGACCCTGGGTGCTTCCACACCGAGCGCATGGGTCGCGAAGACGCTTCCCATGACGGCAAATTGGACAAGGTGCGACGGCCGGCAATCAACGTTGCCCCCGGCGTCGAGGAGGATTGACCTGGCGCCTCGCACGTTGGGATTCATGGTAATGATGGCGGGCCGCTCTACGCCCGGAATGCGACCCAGGGTGAAAATGGCGAAAGCCATGACGGCCCCGGAGTTGCCCGCCGAAACCACTGCCTGAACATCGCCCGACTTCAGCAAGCCAAATGCTTTGCTGATGGAAGAATCCTTGTGCCTCCGCAAGGCGACGGAAGGAGACTCCTTCATCGGAACGGCTGTAGGCGCATGGACAATTTCGATGCCCGATCGAGGCTTGAGCAGAGGGCCGACGACGTTTTCGTCGCCGACAAGGACTATTTCGCCGAGTTTCTCGGCTGCGGCAGCCTCTGCGCCCCTCACGATCTCGAGAGGCGCATGGTCCCCGCCCATAGCGTCAACTGCGATTCTCACCATGCCCGCCTAGATTTCTTCTACAGCCAGGTACTTCTTCCCTTTGTAATAGCCGCACTTCGCGCAGATCCGATGCGGCAGGGCGGGCTCTTTGCAGTTCGGGCAAAGGATGACGGCGGGCGCGGAAAGCTTATAGTGCGTCCTCCTTCTATCTCTCTTCGATCTCGATGTTTTTCTTTTTGGCACAGGCATGGTCTTCTCCTTACCGGTCTTTCAGAAATGATTTCAGTTGCTCTGCCAGAATCGTGGAGCCGGTCTTTTCGCAACCGCAGTCTTCAACGTTCAGGTTCTTGCCGCAGCTCGGGCAAATGCCTTTGCATGATTCGGAACAGAGGGCCTTCAACGGTAAATTAAGCATGATTTCTTCGAAGACATAGGGATCGATGTCGACCTCGTCCCCTTCGAAATAGTACGCATCCAACTCCTCGGTCTTCAATTCCACGTCGGAAAGCTCAGGCGTCGCGCTTTTGGGCAGCAGCTCTATGTCCAACTGCGAGACAACGGTCTGGGCAAAGGGTTCGAGGCACCGCGCACACGTGAGGGAGAGCGTCGCCGACACCTGTCCATGGACCCAAAAACTGTCCCCCGCCTTTTCTATTGTCAAATCGTAAGCAATAGGGGAAGGAAAAGAGATATCAACGTCTTCCGGCCTCTTGAAGGCCGCGCCGTCAAGCTCTCCCTTGACCGACAACCGGTCTTTTATATCGTAAAGTTTGATAATCATTGGTTGTTTTCTCTCTAGAGCGTAACAATATAAGGGTTTAGCCCGCGATTGTCAAGCGAATTGCGGACGCGGCCCGATCCAGCGACGGGCGGATGAGCGAGGCGGCAGCCCACTTATTTTCAACAAACCCGAGAGGCGCCGGTTGACAAAAGATAGGGGCGTTGCCAGATTTTCCTTGAGGGGTTAAGGGCGCACCGAAAGGAACATCGCACGGTGCTCGTCTCGGCCGCGCCCTCCATTTACCGTACGTCCTGCCAGGTCATTGCATTCCCCATCATAACGCGGATTATGAGCCTTTTTTGCGCCCCGGCGAAGTGCGCCGAAGGGTAAACGGCGGTAGCGCATCATCCTCATGTTCCACCAACACGTCAGGCACAAGTCGCTTCTTTGCAGGTCTGACATCAAGGGGAGCTCGTCGTGTCCACTTTAGCCCAATCGCAGATTTTTCCGAAATTCCTTCACGATTTGAGACGCAGCGCCGTGATGGGGTCCGACATCATCCTGATATGCGCCTCTTATTGCGCGGCCTTTGCCCTCAGGTTCGACATGTTGATCCCTCCCGATTTCATGACGGCGGCGTTGCGCACCCTGCCCCTCGTCGTGCTGGTCCGTTTCGCCACGTTCTGGTATTTCGGACTCTATCGGGGGCTTTGGCGATTTGCAAGCGCCATAGAGGTCTTTCAGATCATCAAGTCCGTTCTGGTAAGTTCGGTGCTTCTTATCATTATCTTCTATCTCATGAACCGCTTCGATGGATACCCCCGAAGCATCTTTCTCATCGACGGCCTCTGTTTGCTTGTCCTCGTCGCCGGTTCCAGGTTGGCGGTCCCGCTGGTCAAGGAGATAAAGCGCGTCCAGGACCCGGGGGGCAAGAGGATACTCATCGTGGGCGCCGGGTCGGCGGGCGCGTCCATCCTGCAGCAGATCATCAAGTCGCCCTCCCTCCACTACAAGCCCGTGGGACTGATCGACGACAACCCGCAAAAGACCGGCTCTTCCATCCACGGCGTCAAAGTGCTTGGCAATTCCGGGGAAATTTGCGAAATAGCGAAGCGCCTGCGGGTGGAAGAAATCATTCTCGCCGTCCCTTCCGCAACGGGACCCCAAATGAGGCGCATTGTCAACGCGTGCAAGGAAAGCGGCGTCGCCTATAAGACCGTTCCCAGCATGATAGACATCATCGACGGAAAGGTGAGCGTCGGGGCCCTCAGGGAGGTCGATTTCGCCGACCTGATCGGACGCGCGCCCGCAAGGCTCGACACGAACGGCATCAAGGAATACCTGAGCAGGAAGACCGTGCTGGTTACCGGATGCGGCGGCTCCATAGGCTCGGAACTGTGCCGCCAGATTGTCCGGTTTGAGCCGCGGGCAATCGTCCTCATGGACTGTTCGGAGGAAAACCTGTTCAAGATCGAAATGCAGCTCAAGAACGAGCTCCATTTCTCCGCGATCTTCCCTGTTCTCGGGAGGGTGCAAAACCGGCTTCTGACGGAAAGCGTCTTCCGGAGGCATCTCCCCGAGGTGGTCTTTCACGCCGCCGCGTGCAAGCACGTGCCGATGACGGAGTACAACCCCTGGGAAGCCGTCTTTAATAACGTGATGGCGAGCCGGGTTCTTACGGAACTGGCGGTGGAGCACGGCGTGCGGCGATGCGTGCTGGTTTCAACCGACAAGGCGGTGCAGCCGTCCAACGTCATGGGCGCGACAAAACGGATCACCGAAATGATGGTGCAGTCTCTCGGCGGACCGGGATCTCATTTCATGGCCGTCAGGTTCGGCAACGTCGTCGGTTCCTCCGGCTCGGTTATTCCCATCTTCACGAGGCAGATCGAATACGGCGGACCCGTCACGATTACCGAACCGGAAGCCACCCGCTACTTCATGACCATTCCCGAAGCCGCCCAACTGATTCTCCAGGCCGCCGCCCTGGGAAAAGGCGGCGAAATATTCGTCCTCGACATGGGCTCGCCCATAAAGATCTCCGACCTGGCCGCGGATCTGATACGGCTTTCGGGAAAAGAGCCGGGCCGGGACATCGATATCGTCTTCACGGGCCTGAGGGAAGGGGAGAAGCTTCACGAGATCCTCGCCACGCCGGATGAGAAACTCTCCCCGACGAGTCACGAAAAGATCCTCGTCCTCAGGAACGGCATGTTCCATGGCGAATTTCGGTCCAAAACCGAGTTCAAGGGCTGGCTCGACAGGAAGCTGGACGAATTGACCCTGGCCGCCCGCTCCATGGACGCCGGGGAAATAAAGCGGGTCCTCCAGGAGATCGTGCCGGAGTATACGCCCGACGGACCCGACGCCGAACGCGTCCGGATGAATTGAGAAGAGAGAAGATCCTTGAACCTCTTCCCGTTCATCGAGGCTTTTCTCTTGTCCTTTCTTCTTACCCCTTTGGCAATAGCGGGAGCTGAAAGAATGCGTCTCGTCGATGTTCCCGACGGAACAGCGCTCAAGATCCATCACCGTCCCGTAGCAAACGCGGGAGGTCCTGCGATCGGGCTTTCGGTCTTTGCAACGCTCTTGCCGAGGGCAACGCCGGCCGGGGGGATGCTTGTTGCGGCCCTGGGGTTGCTTGCAGCCCTGGCGCTCGGATTCCTTGACGATCTCAAGGGCTTGAAGCCGTTGACCAGGCTTTTCAGCCAAGCAGCTCTGGGCGTTTGCATTGCCCTCGCCGGGCTGAGACCGGCTCTTTTTTCGTCGGTTTTCCTCGATTGCGCCCTTTCCGCCTGTATCGTGGCCGGCGCCATAAACGCGGTGAACCTTCTGGACGGCATGGACGGCCTTGCTTGCGGCGTCACGGCGATCTCCTGCGCTGCCTTCGCCGCCTTCTCTTATGCCCACGCCTCCCCCTGGGAATTCTTCCTTGCCGCGGCGCTCCTTGCCGCCCTCGTCGGCTTCCTGCCCTACAACTTTCATCCGGCGTCGATCTTTCTCGGAAATTCCGGCAGCTCTTTTGCGGGGTTTTCCCTTGCCGCGCTAACGATCCTCGCGTTGCGTCATAACCCCACCCCGGGAGGATGCATCGGCGCTTTGCTCATCATCGGCCTCCCCGTAGCCGACACCGCCTATGCCATCGTCAGGAGGGTCCTCTCGGGAAAAGGCATAATGGTCGGAGATCGGGACCATTTCTACGACAAACTACTGCGAAAAGGGTTTTCCCAAAGACAATCGGCTCTCATCGGCTACGGCGCCGCGGCCTCATGCGGCCTTCTAGGGCTTGCCATCCTTTTGCTTTGAGGTGACGTCATGTTGAAACCGCACGACATACCGCTCTCTGCCCCGGACATTACGAACTGCGAGATCGAGTCCGTGACGGAGGTGCTGAGAAGCTCGCGTCTGAGCCTCGGGCCAAAACTGGTCGAGTTCGAAAATCGCTTTGCCCGCTACATCGACACGAAGTTCGCCGTGGCCGTGAACAGCGGAACATCGGGGCTGCACCTCTGCGTCAAGAGCCTGTCCATAGGAAAAGGCGATGGCGTCATCACCACCCCTTTCAGCTTCATCGCCTCGGCAAACTGTCTCCTCTTCGAAGGCGCGGCTCCTTCCTTCGTCGACATAGACCCCGATACGCTCAACATCGATCCCGCCGGGATCGCTCATTATCTGAGGACCGCCTGCCGGAAGGAAAGGGCGACGGGGTTGCCCGTGGAGCGCAAATCGGGCAGGAGAATCCGCGCCCTGTTGCCGGTGCATGTCTTCGGCAATCCTTGCGATATGGACGCTATCGGGAGCATCGCCGCCGAATGGCGCCTCAGCGTCATCGAAGATGCCTGCGAAGCGGTAGGGGCGGAATTCAGGGGCGTGAAGGCCGGCGCTTTCGGAGACGCGGCGGTCTTCGGTTTCTACCCGAATAAGCAGATGACGACCGGCGAGGGAGGCATGGTGGTCTCCAACGACGAGAGAGTGGCCGCCTTGTGTCGACAGTTCAGGAACCAGGGCCGGGGCAGCGGCAGCGCCTGGCTCCAGCACGATACGATCGGGTACAATTATCGGCTGAGCGACATAAGCTGCGCCCTCGGACTCGCCCAATTGACGCGCATCGACGAGATCCTGGCGAAACGATCGCGGGTGGCCGATCTTTACCGCAACCGTCTCGGGGACGCGGCAGCCTTCCCGGCCCTTCAACCCCATGGAAAGAGAAGCTGGTTCGTCTACATCGCCCTTCTCCCAAAGGGATACGCGGCCGAGCGGAGAGATTGGCTGATGGCCCGGATGGCCGAGAAGCACATCGGCTGCAACAACTACTTTCCCCCCATTCATCTGCAGCCCTTTTACCGGGAGACCTTCGGGTACAAGGAAGGCGACTTCCCGATAACGGAGGAAATCGCCCAAAGGACAATCGCCCTGCCCTTCCATAACAATCTGCGGGAAGAGGAGGTCGATTATATCGTTCGGACCTTCAAGGAACTTCTCGGCGAGTTGGAATCAAGGGAATCGCGGCCATTGGCAAAGAGCGCGTAGGGTGGCGCTTCCCCATCCCCTATAACCAGGAGAGAAACGCATGACAGATTTCGAGCAACAGATTGCACCGTCGAACGGCGCCGCCATCCAGGAAAGCCCTGACCTTCTCTTGCATGCCGGCCCGCGCCTGGGGCAGATAGGTCTCGGCCAATGGGGAAAGAACCTCTTCCGCAACCTCTGCGATCTTGGCGCCCTGAAGATGGCCTACGACACGAACGTGGCCGATCCGGGGAATATCCGGCCCGCGCCGGTGTTTGCCCGCTCGTATCAGGAGATGTTGACCGACCCGTCGCTTGACGCGGTTGTGATTGCGACGCCCGCCGCACTTCACTACGAGCACATCAGGAAAGCGCTCCTTGCCGGAAAAGACGTCTTCGTCGAAAAACCCCTTGCCCTCACCCTATCCCAGGGAGAAGAATTGGTGCGTCTCGCGGAGAATGGCAGCCGCATCCTCATGGTAGGCCATATCCTCCATTACCACCCCGCGGTAATAAAGCTGAAGGAGCTTATCGCCGACGGCGAGTTGGGAAGAGTCGAATACATCTACTCGAACCGTCTCAATTTAGGTCGTCTCAGGACGGAAGAGAATATTCTCTGGAGCTTCGCCCCTCACGATATTTCCATCGTCATGTCCCTTCTCGGGGATACGCCGTCGGAAGTCGAGGCATTCGGCGGCGACTACCTGAACAGGGGCATCTACGATACGACCATGACAACCCTCGCCTTCAGAAACGGGGTGAAGGCCCATATCTTCGTCAGTTGGCTCCACCCCTATAAAGAACAGAAGCTCGTCGTGGTGGGCTCGCGCAAGATGGCGGTTTTCGACGACGTCAGCAGGGAGAAGCTCTTCATCTATCCCCACACCATCGCATGGAGGGACGGAAAGGCGCCGGTCGCGCAAAGAGCCGATTTCTACGTCGCGCCCTTCAATGAGGCCGAACCACTGAAAGAAGAACTGCGCCATTTCATTGAATGCGTGAGGACGAGGAAACAGCCGCTTACCGACGGAAACGAGGGGCTAAAGGTCCTGAGGGTGCTTACGCTGGCGGAAAAAGCGCTCTCCCGTCCGACGCCGGCGCCCCCCCAGCCTCAAGGCCCGCCCCCCGAACCGGCGCCGCGCTTCTTCGTCCACGAAAGCGCCGCGGTGGACGCGGGCGTGGAGGTGGGGGAAGGGACGAAAATTTGGCACTTCTCCCACGTGCTCGGCGGCTCGAAGATAGGCCAGCGGTGCGTGATCGGCCAGAACGCGTCCATAGGCCCCGATGTGACCATCGGCAACAGGTGCAAGCTCCAGAACAACGTGTCGGTCTATAAGGGGGTGACGCTGGAGGACGAGGTCTTTTGCGGCCCTTCGTGCGTCTTCACCAACGTGTACAACCCGAGGGCCTTCATCGAGCGGAAGAACGAGTTTCGGCCGACCCTGGTCAAGCGGGGCGCCTCCATCGGCGCCAACGCCACGATCGTCTGCGGAAACACCATAGGAAAGTACGCCTTCGTGGCGAGCGGCGCGGTAGTAAAAACCGACGTCCCCGACTACGCCCTGGCAGCCGGCGTCCCCGCCCGCCGCAAAGGCTGGGTCTGCAAATGCGGCACAACCCTCCACCTCGCCAATGGCCGCGCCGTTTGCTCCGCCTGCAGCAATGAATACGCCGAAGAAAACGGCGCCCTAAGACCGGTAATGGAGATTTAGAACCGCAAAACGCGTCACTGTAGCGCCATTCGCAGACGGTGGATATCCCGTAGCCCACTTCCGGCGTCGATCATGGTTGAACTCGACGCCGGATCGCCCGGCCCGCCTTTTGGTCGAAATCGTGAGGTCGGGATGACCTGCGAGGATTGTTGACCGGAGGCGTACTGAATGTACGACGTAGGTCACGACCGGAACAGGGCGCCCCGGGGCACCCAGGCGGCCGATCGGTGGGTCGGCGATTTCGACCAAACGAAAAAGAGGAGAGCGACTATGGCACAAGCGGCCACCCAAATGAAGATACCCATGCTCGACCTTCGCCGCGAATACTTGCACATGAAGCCTGCCATCGATAGCGCAATCGAACGCTGCCTCACCCACCAGAAATGGATCCTCGGCCCCGAAGTCGCCGAGCTCGAACACCGCATCGCCGACTACCTCGGCGTCCGCAACTGCATCGCCTGCTCCTCCGGCACGGACGCCCTGGTGCTCGCCCTCCGGGCCCTGGCCATCCAGCGCAAGGGAAAAGAATATTTCAACAAGGAAGACGAGGTCATCACCACCTCCTTCACCTTCACCGCCACAGGCGACGCCATTCTCCGCGCCGGCGCAACCCCCGTCTTCGTCGATATCGACCCTCGCACCTACAACATCGACCCGGAACAGATCGAGGAGTACGTAAAGCGCGCCGGAGGCCGCGTCGTTGGCATACTCCCCGTCCATCTCTACGGCAGGCCCTGCGAAATGGGGCGGATCACCGAAATCGCGGCAAAGCGGGGCCTCTTCGTTGTCGAGGACGGGGCGCAGGCTTTCGGCGCTTCCTGGGAAGGCCACAAGGTCGGGGTCATGGGAAACGCAGGGGCTTTCAGCTTCTTCCCTTCGAAGAATCTGGGGGGGTTTGGCGACGGGGGCATGGCGGCGGCCAACGACGACCGGTTAGCCCAACTGATCCGCATGCTGACAAAGCACGGCGGAAAAGACAAGTACAACGTGGAGCACGTCGGCTACAACGCCCGCCTCGATACGCTTCAGGCCGCAATCCTCCTCGCCAAGCTGGATCACGTGGACGACTTCAACGCGCGGCGCAGCGCGCTTGCCCGCCGATACGCGAAAGGGTTGTCGGGGATCGACTCCATCGTTCTGCCAACGGGGGACGAAGGCTCCCGGGGACATGCGTATCATCAATACACGCTGCGGGTCAGGTATGACGAAAGGGATCTCCTGAAGGAACATCTGGCGGCGAGGGGGGTCGACTCCATGGTCTACTACGCGGTTCCGCTTCACGAAATGGCTGCGTTCAAGGACAACTGCAGGGTCCTTGACGGTCTTTCCCATACCGTGGCCGCGGCGGGGGAAGTCCTCTCGATCCCCTCGGAGCCGCTCTTTTCGGATGAAGAGATCGCCTACGCGACGGGGGCGATAAGGGCGTTCTATTCGGGACGAGCCGATGTGGCGCCCGAAGGCGAACCGGGGTTTGCCGCATGAAGGAAACCGGGCGCATCCGCTTGTCCGTAATGCACGGAGGGAAAGGCCAATGTCCGTAGCCGGTCTGGAGGGCTGGATACGCACGAGGCTGCCGGGGTTGCAGCCCCTCTACGATCTCGCCCCCTACCCTGTAAGGAACGTCCTCACCAGCGCCCGCGGATGCGTCTTGACCCGCATGAGGTACGGCAAATCCTTTTGGCGGCGCCTCGAGGAGCTTCTCGGCAGGGAGAAAGCGTCTGCGACGGCCATGGAGGAGTACCAGAACGATTCCCTGCGCCGTCTCGTGGCGCACGCCTCCCGGCATGTCCCCTTCTACCGGGAATGGTTCTCTTCCGCAGGCCTCGATCCTTCCGACATACGCACCGTCCGGGACCTGCCGCTCCTTCCCGTTCTCCACCGTGAGACCGTCCGGCGGCGATGGAAGGAGTTCGTCTCCGACGATGCGGGCCGGGGGCTCGTCAGGGTCTTCACCAGCGGGACAACCGGCGCAGGTCTTCCCGTGGTCTACGACCGCGATGCCTATGTCTGGAACTGGGCCTTCAGGGCGAGGCAGAAAGCATGGGCGGGAATAGGGCCGCGGGAGTGGAGGATCAGCCTCTTCGGAAGCAGGGTCGCGCCGCTCGGCAGAAAGCGCCCTCCCTTCTGGTCGTACAATTACTTCGAGCGGCAAATCCTGCTGTCCATCTTTCATATTTCCCCGGACTACGGGAGATTCTACGTGGACTTCCTCGCAACTCACGCCAACTTGTTCATGGAAGGATTTCCCACCGTTTTAGCGGTTGTTGGGGGGTTTGTCCGGGAAGACCGCGGGAGCGTCGGGATGAAGGCGGTTTTCACCGACGGCGAGCCGCTTCTGCCGGAAGCGCGCCGGACGATAGGCGCTGCTTTTGCCTGCCCTGTTTATGATTCTTACGGCATGACCGAATGGGTCGGCCTGATCCAGGAGTGCGAGAAGGGGGGACGCCACACAATCAGCGATTACGGCCTCCTGGAAATCCTCGACGATGAGGGAAACAGCGTGCCTCCCGGCAAAGAAGGGCATCTGGTCTGGACGGGCTTTACGAATCCCACGATGCCTCTCATCCGCTACCGCATCGGCGACAAGGGAATGTGGGAGAAAGAGCAGGAATGTCCTTGCGGAAGGCCTTTCCCGCTCGTCAATCCGACCATCACCAGGGACGGCGACTATCTCATTGCCCCTGACGGAAGGATCCTCTCGCCCCGCGCCATAAATCAGTTGCTGAAGGACCGGACCTCTTTCAGGTCGTGCCAGTTCATCCAGCACGCAAGAAACGCGGTCGAGATCCGGGTGGCGCCGGGCCACGGGAATGCGGCCAGAGAGGCAGATGAAGTAAGAAAGGGCCTGGAAGGGATACTGGGCCGACAGGCCGAGGTCGTCGTCCGGTTCGCCGAGAAACCTTTGCAAAGGGACAACGGCAAAATGCCGCTGATCTTTTCCAGCTTCACCAGCGCTCCCACGGCGCGGCGCGAGGATAGGGGGTCCAGCCATGAGGCTTGAAGAATACTGCCGGTTCCTCGACTCCCTCGACCGGAAGCTCGTCTGGGTGGGAGATGTGCCGTTCGGCGCGTACCGTCCCTTCTTCTACGCTTCCCTGCCGCGCTTTGTCCCCTACGACGAGCTCGACGCCAGACAAGCCGGCCGAATGCTGATGCGCCGGGCCTTGGGCGTGATGCATCCCTTTCAGGAAGGCAACCGCGAGATAAGGTTCTTCAGGGCCGAAAGGGGAGGCTATCGCATCGAGAGTCTTCACCCGAAGAAGCGCAACCAGACACGGCGCGGCTTAGAGAACTGCGAGATAAGAAGAATCGACTGGGAGCAAATGAGGGAGTGCGGTCTGGCGATCAACAAGTCCGCGCTTGCGCGGCAGGGAAGACGCAGCGGGGGTCTCGCGAGCAAGAAGTGGTGGGACAGACAGTGCCGCGTTTCTTCGAGGTTCCCGGATGTCCTTGCCTGGGGATGTTGGGTAGACGGCGACGCAACGGGCTATGTGCACGTCACGATCCACGACGACGTCCCCGAGGGAAACGGTCGGGTCAGGGCGGCCAACGTCGCCCACTTTATGACCGATTCACGCTGCTTGAAGCAGTATCCGAACGAAGCCCTGATCTTCACCGTCGTGAAGACGCTCATGGATGAGTATGACTGTGCCTACGTGGTCCTCGGCTCTACCTCCGACGACGAGAATCTTTCTCTCTGGAAGCGCCACATGGGATTTCGCGAGCATTCTATCCTCTTTCTGATCAGGGTCAATCCTCTTCTCTATCCCGCAAAGGTGTTCTCATCGAAGCTTCGCACTTATATCTGAGCAAACCCGCGGAAGATCGCGCCGGCCAGCCCAGACTGATCATCAATGCCGACGGTTTCGGCTTTACGCCGGGCATTAACCGGGCGATCCGCCTCGTCGCGGGGGCCGGGTCGATCACAAGCGTCAGCGTGACGCCGAATTTCCCTGCGTCCTCGGAGCTTTCCGAATTCTACCGCCTCTTCCCCCGCATCTCCGTCGGGGTTCACCTCAACCCAGTGGTCGGGAAACCGCTCCTGCCGGCCCGCGCCGTCCCCAGCCTCGTGAACCGTGACGGTTTCTTCTGGCGCGGAGAGTTCCCCCGCCGGCTGCTCAGCGGCTTCATCAGGGAGAGCGAGCTCTTTGCGGAGCTCCTGGCCCAGATCGACGCCCTACGCGCCATGGGGGTTGCTCCGACGCATGTTGACAGCCATCAGAACCTGCACCTTCTTCCACGGTTCTTTTCCGTTTTTCTCGATGTGGCCCGAGAGAGAAACATCAGGCGAATGAGGAGCCATCGGCATGCCGTCTGCGTCAAGCGTAAGCAGAACGGAGCGGAGCTGATCGCCTTTTACGCCGCGCGACCCCGGACGGCGGCCGTCCATGCCTATACCCGATTTCTCATGGCCCTGGCGAAAAGGCGGGGGATGAAGATGGCGGACAGACTCCTGTCGCCTTCATCGTCGAAGCACAGCAAATCCCATCTCGACTTCTGGCGGACAGCTCTTTCCAACATGCCGGGCGGCGTCAGCGAGGTCTATTGCCACCCGGCCTTTGTGGACGACAGCCTGAAACAATGGGCAACCTACGTCGATCCGAGGCGGACGGAAACCTCTCTCCTCCTGTCCAGAGAGTTTTCGACTCTTCTGAAGAAGAGCAGCGCCCGTCTGATGAGTTTCCATGACCTCTAGCCCGCTTTCCGGAATCAGCGCGCTCCTGATAACGAGCAGTCACGAGGCCGGCGACCATCGGATATGCGACAAGGAAGCAACGAGTCTCGCTCGGGCGGGGGCGTCGGTGACGATCAGCGGGCGCCGATTCCTATGGCGTAAAGGTGAACAACGGCGTCAGAATCGTAAAAGCGCCGAAGGCCACTGCCCGCCCGGATCGTTTCCTCAGGCAGCCCTGGCGCTGCGGGTCTTTGGCATCCACGCTGCCGGCGGATGTAATCCATCTCCACGACCCGGAGCTGCTCCAGATCGTGCCCCTGCTGAAACGCCGGTCGGACCGTCCGCGGATCATCTATGACGTGCACGAGGATTTCTCCGAGCTGTTGCGCATCCGGAGCTATTTGCCCGGCTTTCTTCGCACCATGATGCCGCCCGCGGTCAATCTCGTCGAAAAGAGCCTGGCCCGGCGCGTGGACGCGATCATTGCCGTAACCCCCCGCCTCGCCGCGCGCTTCCGCAACAGAGAGCGTGAAACCCTCTATAATTTCCCCTCCCGCCGCTTTTACGAAAATGCCCTCTTAACGGCCAAGCCGGTACGGGCCAGGCAGTACGATCTGGTCCATCTGGGCGCCCTGTCAGAAGCGCGGGCTCGCTTTCTTGCGGAAACACTCGCGATCCTTCGCCGGAAGAGACGATCTTTCACGGCCCTCATCACGGGGACTCACCCCGACAGAGCCAGACTGCTTGAAAGGATCAAACCGGAGGGATGCGCCATCGAGGGAGTGATTCCCTACGACGGGATTGCCCTGAGACTGGGGGAGGCGCGCATCGGGCTCGACATACATCCCTTTCCCACGTCGAACCTTGACGTGGCATTGCCGGTAAAGATTTTCGAATATATCGCTTCCGGTTGCGCGGTGGTGACTTCGTCGATGCCCGTGCTCGCCGACCTTATAGACAACGATGCCCAACTCTCCCGGAGCCTGCGCGTCATCGCGGGGGGAGAACCGGAGAGATATGCGGCTTCCATACTGGACGCCCTCGACCGCATCGACGGGGGCGACGACCCGGGAAATAGGGCGAGGATTGCCGTTGCGGAACGTTACGTGTGGGAAAAGGAGGCGGAAAAAATGATTGACCTTTATCGGAGGCTGGCGTGCAAACACGACGACTGATCATCAATGCCGACGGCTACGGCCTGACCGCCGGGGCCAATAAGGGGATAGAAGAGTGCATCCGGTTCGGAACGGTGAAGAGCGTCAGCATCAATGTCAATTTTCCGCACGCTCAGGAAATATCCCGGCTCGTCCGGGACTGCCCGGAGCTCTCCGTCGGGTGCCACCTCAACCCCGTGGTCGGCAAGCCCGTGATGCCGGAAGAGAAAGTGCCGAGCCTCCTCAACGAGGACGGAGAATTCTGGTACCGGTCGTTTGACTGGAAGCTTTCCCTGGGCCATATCAGGCTCGAAGAACTGAGGGCGGAGCTTCTCGCGCAAATCGAACAGTGCAGGCAACTGGCAGGTCGCAATTTCAGCCATATCGACTGTCACATGGCAAAGCACCGTCTTCCCCGGTTTTATCCCCTCTTTCTCGACGCGTGCCGCCACAGCCGCATCGGGCGCGTCAGGACCCACAAGTACTTTTTTGTCGACGCTTCCCGCGGCTTTTCGGGCTATTGCCTGCGCCATCCTCGCCGCCTCGGGGTTCAGGCCTGGAATCTGTGGCTCCGAAGAAGAGCGCGAAAAGCGGGACTCGCCATGCCCGACTGGAACGTGGCGCCCTCCGGCCCGACCATTTCTCTCTCCGGGTGGACAAAGCTGCTCGCTCATCTGCCGCCCGGCGTGAGTGAGTTTGTGGTGCATCCGGCATACGCCGACGACCATCTCCGGCGCGTCTCGCGGTACGTGGACGAAAGGGAAAAGGAGCGGGAAATCCTCACATCGGATGCGTTCAGGGAAGCCCTCGACTCGTCCGCCAGTCTCGCATCGTACTGCGACATACCATTAGTCAAGCAACGGTAACGGTTGGGGGGACGAGAGGAGTGCTGTCCATCAAGATTTATCAAGGGAGGCCTTGCCTGCAATGACGAAACAGACGACAACCGCAAAAGGCGCGAAGAGATTCATCTCCATTCCGCTCCGGGACCAGGTCCTGGCGCCGGCCCTCATCTTCTGTCTCCTCATACTGCTGATGCAAGCCCTGCTCGGCTCCGGCATCGATGCCGCCATGATCCTCCTCTTTCCCTTCGGGCTCTTCTGCGCCTATCTCCTTCTCAAATACCCGGAGGCCTCGCTCGCTCTCTTTCTCGTGGCCGGAGGGGTGAAAATGCACCCTAGGCTGGCTTCGCTCGCGTTGCCGGATCTCACCATCGTCTTCGCAGGTCTCGTCGTGTTGTCCACTTTCCTGAAGGCCGTCTCCAGAAACGAGCGGCTTTCCCTGCCCGGCGCCTTTGTCCTCTACATCCCGCTGGCCCTCATGATCCCCCTCAGCCTCCTCTATACCGTGAGCTTCGCGGAGGGCCTCGATAAAGCCGGCCGTTTCTTCCTTCTTAACGGCATCGCCATCCTTGCGCCCTTCATTGCGCTCAACACAAAGGCAAGTTTTCGCCGGTTTTTCTCGATTCTGCTGATCATCGCGTTGCTGGAGGTGATCAGCGCCATTTTCGACCCGCAGACAGCGGAGCGGCTAAGCTCGCCCGGCGGCCTCTCCCTCCACCTCGGCTATTACGCGGCGACAGGGATAATCGTGGTCATCTTTCTTGGCCTTCCGCGGGCCGCCTTCCTCCGCAGGCTGCCTTTTTATGCGCTTTTCCCCCTCCTCTTTTACGGTCTCATCGGATCGGGCGTGAGGCGCTCCCTCGTGGGCGTTCTCGTTTGCTGCGCCTTGGCTATCCTGCTTTACCCGAAGCTGACCCTCGACCTCGTCGTGCTCGCCGCGGCTGCCTTGGTCATTCTCGCCGTAGCTCCCATCCCCGACTTTTCCGTCGACTATCTCTCGACCCTCGTCAATCTCTCCCCCGGCGAGCTGTATGGGGTGCGACAGCATTTGCTCAATTTGGGCCTCGCCGCGGGCCGGAGTCATCCTTTGCTGGGAGTCGGCATCGGGGCTTTTCGTTTCTTCACGCCAAACCCCGCCGAATACGACTACCCCCACGTGCTCCTCGTGGAAATATTCTGCGAGGTGGGGATTTTCGCGGCCGTTTCCATTCTGTTCCTCCAACTACACACGCTCTATAAGATCTTTCGAAACGCCTTTTCGGCCCGGACCGCCTATCGGTTGGAAATGCTCCTTGCCATGGCCTTTTTCGTGCTCGGCCTCGTCGATTCGGCCGTTTCCGGCGACATCAACAACGTGCGGCCCATGTGGCTCGCCATGAGTCTTCCCTTTGTGGTGATGAAAATGCAGGAAAACGAGGCCTGAGGATGTGCGGCATTTGCGGACTGCTCGGCGACGCAGAAAGCGTAAACACCCGCTCCATGCTGGAAAGCCTCGATCACCGGGGCCCCGACGATTCGGGAGAATACCGGGAAGAGACGACCGGGGGAACGCTCTGGCTGGGACACAAGCGTCTCGCCATTCTCGACATTTCGCCGGCGGGCCATCAACCGATGCGGTACGGTCAGGGAAGGCTCGTCATCACCTTCAACGGGGAGATCTATAATTTCTGGGAGATCAGGCGGGAGCTTGAAGCGCACGGCCGCGTTTTCTCCAGCCGGAGCGATACGGAGGTTATCCTTGCCTCCTGGGAAAAATGGGGTCCGGCATGCGTCGGTCGCTTTGTCGGCATGTTTGCCTTCGCCCTTTGGGACAGGGACGAAAAACGCCTCTGGCTGGCAAGGGACCGGCTCGGGGAAAAGCCGCTCTACTACACGACCCAGCAGGGCAGGTTCCTCTTTTCCTCCGAAGTCCGGTCGCTCCTCGCTTCGGGAGTCGTAGAGCGGAAGGTGGACGTCGACGGCCTCGATTCCTACCTCTCCTTCGGAAGCGTCTGCCAACCCTACACCCTCGTGAAGAACGTGCGCTCCCTGGAGGCCGGCCAGGTGCTCGGCCTGAATGAAAAGGGTGTTGAAATCAAGACTTACTGGGCCCTCGGCGACATCGAGGAGGTGCAGGAACCACAGACGACGGTGGAGGAGCTGAAGGAATGCCTGGCGGATTCGGCCAAGCTCTGCATGGTCTCCGATGCCCCCGTCGGCGTGCTCCTCTCCGGCGGCGTCGATTCGACGGCGATTCTCGCGCTTTTGCACCGCCAGGGTTTCGGCGACCTTTCCACGTTCACCGTCGTCTTTGACGACGAACCCGCCTTCGACGAGGACCAGTGGGCTGCCCGGGCAGCGGCTCGTTTCGGCGCCAAACATACGAGAATCCCCGTAAGCATGAAAGAAGCGCAAGAGCTGCTGCCGAAGGCGGTGGAGTCGATGGACCAGCCTTCCGTCGACGGCGGGCAGACCTTCATTGTCTCCAGGGCAATTTCACAGGCCGGCGTGAAGGTCGCCCTCTCAGGCCTCGGCTCGGACGAGCTTTTCTTCGGTTACGGGCTTCGCAGGCACTACGAAAGGCTGCTCGCCCTGTCGAGGCTTCAGCCGCTCCGCATAGCCCTGTCCTTTTTGGTCGCCATGCTGCGGGCGCCTGCCGTGAACCGTCGTTTTACCCGCGCCTTTGCCAGGGTGAGAAAACTGTCCGACCTGTATGCCGACGGCAGCCGGGAGGCCGCGGCGTACCTGGCGTGGCAGTCGATTTTCAGCCACGAGGAGATAAACAGGCTGCGAGGGGAGAGGAGACCTTCTCCCTCCAGATTCATCAATTGCTCCGCTGGATCGGACCCGCTCCGGACGCTCTCTGCCCTCGACTTGAGCAACTACATGCGAAACACGCTCCTTCTCAATGCAGACCAGATGAGCATGGCCCATTCCCTGGAGTTGAGGGTGCCTTTTTTGGACTGGCGCCTCGTCGAGTCGGTCGTCTCCCTGCCCACGAGCGTGCGCGTCGGCGACGGGAAGTACAAGCAGCTTCTCGTCGAGTCGGTCAACGATCCGGCAGTCTCCGAGGCTGCCTCCCGGCCCAAGTCGGGATTCGAGTTGCCTCTTGACAGTTGGCTGCGGAACGGCTTCCTTCTCGGAGAAATCAGGTCCGACCTCCTCGGCTTGGAACCCAGGGAAATCTCCCGGGTGACGGAACGCTTTCGCGCCGGAGAGAAGTACACGAGGTACTGGTCGCTGCTGGTTCTCTCACGATGGCTCGAAAAGGTGAGTATGGCCCCATGCGCCGGATAGACCTCCCTGGCGTAACAATCACCGTTTCGGCGGATTTTTCCAGGCTCCGCCGCGCTGTTCTGTTGCGCGTGGTTCCAACGTTCGCCCGCTTCTCCGAACTTCTCCGCCGCGCCAGGGATTTGGCCGGTGAACGCGTCCTTCGGACCGCTTCCCTGCTTCGCCGGCCTACTCTTTCGCGGGTCCGTTTCCCGGAGTCCCCGAAGGGAGGGGGTAAAGAAGCCGGGCCAAGAAAATCGGAGGCGGCACGGAAAACCATCTCCGATCTCCGATTCTACTTCCCGGTAATTGCGATGCAGGGGATCATGGGCCTCGTTTCCGCGGCCCTTGCGACAAAGCTCTTCCCGCCTCAGGAGTACGGCAAATACGTCCTCGCCTTTACCCTCTATTCCCAGTTGACGCTGTTTACTTCCCTGTGGCTGCAATTCGCCATCATCAGGTTTGCACCCCATTATCGCTCAAAGGGCGCCTTCGACGATTTCGCCTCCACCGTGCTCTTTTCGGAAGTGGCGCTTACCTGCTGCCTCGGCCTTTTCCTTCCCTTTCTGCTTTCCCTCTTCGTCAGGGGGACGGACCCGCACCTCTTCTATCTTCTGACCGCGGCGCTCGTGGGCGCCCTCGTCCTGCCCTTTGTCGGGGCAATGGAGCAGCTCTACAGAATTGAAGACCGTCCGGGGATCTATTGCTCCATGGTCCTGTTCAGGATCCTTTGCGGCCCCGCCATCGGCCTGCTGCTCGCGAAAGGTTTTCATCTCGGAATGGCCGGCTTCTTCTCCGGCACGGTGTCGCCCCATCTCTTCGTTTTCCTGCTCCTGCTTTACCTGAAGAGGGAAAGAGTTCTCTACCTGCTTCGCCGCCGCGTGGTCTCCCTGAAGATCCTCAAGGAGATCCTCCTTTATAGCGGACCGGGCGTCGGCCTCGCCATAGTGGCTTCTTCCCTCGTGCTTTCCGACCGCTATCTGGTCGCCTGGAATGCGGGCGCCTACGCCCTGGCGGTCTACACCATCGCCTACACCGTTGCCAACCAGGGGATGGAGCTGATCAGCACGGTGCTCCTCGGGGCGGGCGAGCCCATTGCCTACCGGATGTGGGAAAAACAAGGGCCCGCCGAGGCGCACCGCTACGTGGGCCAGCTTTTGCGGTACTTCTCCCTCTTTGCGTTCCCCGCGGTGGTGGGCCTCGCCGTGCTTGGACGACGGATCATCCCCATTCTCTCGACGCGCGCGTACGTGGAGGGATGGCCGGTGGTGGGCTACGTCGCCCTCGGCGTGCTTTTTTGCGGATACTCGCAGATATTGAGCAGGTTGTTCTTCTTCAGAAAGCGCACGCTCACGCCGTTTTTTCTCTACCTCGCGGCCGCCGGGGTCAATGTTCTCCTTGACGTCATTCTCATCCCCCGCTTTGGCTACATCGCCGCCGCCTGGTCCACGCTCGCAGCTTATTTCCTGCTCTTTCTGGCCGTCTTCCTCTTTTCCATGCCTTTTCCTTCCACCGGGTTCAGTTATCGCCTCTGTTTTCGCATGGCAGGCGGCGCCCTCTTCATGGGAGGCCTCATCTACGCCATAAGAGATATCTTTGCTTCGGCCTGGCTGAGTGTGGCGGTCTGTCTGCCCGTGGGGGCGGCTTCCTATCTTTTTGCCCTTATCGTGACGAGAGAAATCGACGCGAAACAAGTAAGCCGGCTTCTGCTCCATCTGCCCTTTCTTTCACCAGCAGCGCCGGCAGCCGGAAAGCGCCAAGGGGGCGCCTCCTATGAAGATAGAGATAGCGGAAATCAAAGAGGCCGATTACGAATCCTGGGATAACTTCGTTGCTTCTTCTTCGAACGGCGCGCTCTTTCACAAATCATACTGGCTGAAGGCGTCTGGCAGACCTTTCGATCTGTGGGGCGCCTACAGGTCGGGCAACCTCGTTGCCGGCTATGTCGCCTCCCGGAAGAGTCTCTTCGGCCGGCCCGCCGTTGCCGCACCGTATCTCACCGCCTATTCGGGACTGATCGTGAAAAAGCCGGAAGGCAGCACGGTCCACCGGATCTCCGTGCAACAGGAAGCGGCCGCCTCTTTTGCCCGGTTCCTGCCGGAGAAGTACGCCTGGGGCATATCGCTCTTCTCCCCCGGCATAGAATGCATGCTTCCTTTCATTTGGGACAACTTCGTCGTACGACCCTGGTACACCTACATTCTCGATATTTCCGACCCGGAAAGGGTTTGGGCGGGGATCGACGGCGAGTGGCGGCGCGAGATAAAGAAAGCGAAGTCGGCGGGCGTGGAGGTGATCGCCGGCGTGCCCTTCGAAAAAGTCGTCGAGGTGGTGAACAAAAGCTATGAGCGGCAAGGCGGCCATTTTAGCTCCGAGGCGGCGGCGCCCTACTTCCGGGAACTGTCGAAGAGAAATGAATGCATGTCCTTTCTCTGCGTTGACGGATCCGGCAACGAGCTGTCGGCTGCCTACGCGATATGGGACCACCGGAGGGTCTATTCCCTGCTCCAGGGGTACACCGACGAACATCGGACAGGCGCTTCGCCCCTGGTAAAGTGGGAGATAATGAAATACGCCTCCGAAAAGCTCGGCATAAGGGAGATGGATCTGGAAGGGACGATTCTCCCCCGCATCGAGGCGTTTCACCGGCGCTTCGGCGGCTCGCTGACGGCCCACTACGAAATCCGGTGGGGCAGGGCCATCGAAGCGCTCGTCGCGCTGAACCGCTTCCTTGCGCGGGTGCGCAAATCCTGATGCGTCTGCTGGTCCATATCGATCAGGAGATTCCTCCCCACGAACTGTGCCGGGACCTCTGCGCCTGGACCCATATTGCGGCCTCGATGGGGATGGAGACGCTCGTTACCGACAGGAGGGACGGCCGGCCCGATCTGTCCGGAGAATGGTTTCGCATCCGATACGGGGCGGGAGTGCAACGGCTTCCCCAAAATTACGACCTGTTCATCCCGAGAAGGTCGATCCGTGACGCCGCGAGGATGGTGCGCGTCGAACGGATCCGCCTCGTCTGCGACGAAGAAGCGCCGCAACGCCTCTTTTTCGACAAGAACATGGGCTTCGATGCAGTGCATGCCGTCTTTCACCTCCTTTCGGGCCGGGAGGAATACCGTTCGGACAATCGGGACGAACTGGGGAGACATGACGAAATATCCTCCTTCCTCCACAGGAACGGCGTCGAGAAACTGCCGCTGGTCGATCTCTATGTCCGGTTGCTTCGAGAGCGAATAGCCGAAAGAACGGGCGTGCCTCCCGTCCGTGTAAAGTGGCCGGGAGGGAAGAAATTCGCCCTCGTCCTTTCCCACGACGTTGACACGGTGAATGCCTCCAGTCCGGGCGCCGTCCGGAATTGTCTGGTAAGGGCCCTGAACGAAAAGAGCCTGACGGGAAAAATCGTCCTTTCGGCCGGCGCCCTCCGGCGGGCCCTGGCTCTTTCCGTCGGGCTCGCCCTCCCCGCTTCCGCTCGGCTCGGCCGTCTCAACCGAAGCCTGGAAGCGGTCTGCCGGCTGGAAGAGCGCTATGGGGCGACGTCCACCTTCTTCGTGCTCTCGCCGCAGATACGACCGGTCCATCCCCTCGATTGTCCCTATTCCTATCGGGAAAAAGTGGTTCTCGGGAGAAAGCGGGTGAACCTTTCCGAGGCGCTGCGCGCAATAGAAGGTCGAGGGTGGGAGATCGGTCTCCATGGCAGCATCAATAGCCATGCGGACGTCGCCGTCCTCGGCGAACAGAAGCAGGCGCTCGAAAGAATCCTCGGCAGCAGCGTCAAAGGCGTCAGGCAGCACTATCTCTGCTTCGAGAACGACAGGACCTGGATAGCTCAGGAGGCGGCCGGATTCGGGTACGATTCCACCCACGGCTACAACAGACTGGCGGGTTTCAGAGGCGCCTGCTCTTTTCCTTTCAGACCCTTCAGCCTCTCCCAGGACCGGCAGCTCGGCCTGTGGGAAGTTCCGCTGGCCCTGCAGGACTGTGCCATCGACAATAGCCGGGAACCGGAGGAGGCATACAGGGAAGCGACGCGCCTGTTGTCCCTCGTGGAGTTCTTCGGCGGCGCGGCGGCAGTCTCGTGGCACCTCGACCGGTTCTCCGATCCACGATTCACGTCGCTGGCGACGGTGTACGAGAGGATTCTCCAATGGGCTCGAGGAAGGGACGCCTTCATCGGCGGCGCCGGCGAGGTCGTGGAAGCCTGGAAGGCAAGGATCGGGCGGTTTGAAGTCGATCTCGACTTCGAGAAGAACCAATTGATGGAGGCGAGGGGATGACCTACGAGATAATCGACAGCTCCGAAGGCATAAAACGGTTGGAGGGGCCGTGGAACGCCTTGCTCGAAAGGAGCGAGCGGCCGGATGTCCTTCATTCCTATCAATGGTATGCCAGTTGGAGCGAATCCTTCGTACCCTCCGGCGACATGTTGATCGCCGCCGCCTGGGAGGACCTGAGGCTGAGCGCCGTGCTGCCGCTGATGAAGCAGCGATACCGGGCAAAAGGCCCGCTGGCGGTCAAGGCGGTCCGATCGATGACCAATAGGAACTCGGCCCTCTTCGACCTGCTTTCGGATCGCCCCTCCGCGGAGCTGCTCGGCAGCCTCTTCAGCAAAGCCCTGGATGCTTCCCGCGGCAAGATGATCGTGCTGGAGAAAATTCACGAAGACTCGCTGATCCTGAAGCACCTGGAGGAGGCAGCCGGGCGGGAAGAGTTCTTCTATCTGGTGCGGCCCGTATCGGAAGGCTGGACGGTCCGGATCGATGCGTCTTTCGATTCGTTCTTCAACACAAGGGCGCCCAAGTTCAAAAAAAACATGCGGGCGGCAGAAAGGAAATCTCTGGACCGGGGACGCCTCGACGTATCGCAGCCCTCCGGCCCGGAAGATCTCGACCAACTCCTCGACCGGGGTTTCATCCTCCAGTCGAACGGATGGAAGGGCAGGGAAGGCTCGGCGGTAATGCAGAACGAACAGGTGCGGAGGTTTTACAAGAAACTGGCCGCAGCGTGCCTGGATGCCGGATGGCTCCGCTACATGCTCCTGACGAGCAATGGGGAGGACCTTTCCTTCATCTATTGCCTCGGCGCCTTCGGCGCTATTCATGCCCTCGAAATAGGCATGGACGAGCGTTTCAGAAACATCGGCGCGGGTATGGTGGCGGCGAAGCGAATGCTGGAACAGGTCTTCCGGGAAGAACGATTCACCATGTGGGACTTCGGAGAGGGGCAGGACAGGTGGAAGAAGGACTGGTCGACAGAACGGGCATTGGTGCGCAACGTCTTCGTCTTCCCGAAAACCCCGGTGGGCGCGTTATTGTATGGACTCGCGCGACGCTATGATCGCCGTCATCCCTTTCGCCCGTCGGATTCGGGGGACGCTGGGACGAAGGGCGGACGCCCGGACGAAAACGGATCATGGGAAAATCATAAGGAGCCTTCATCATGGCGAGTGCGTCAGCAGCGGCTTTTTGCGAAGTGCGGCCTACTCTCAAGGCGAGCGAGGTGTTCGGAGGCAGCAGCAAGTCCGGAAGCATGAGCGCCTGGTTTCCCGGCAGCGATGTCCATCTCACCTACAAGGGGCGGACCGCGTTGCGCTATCTGTGCGACCTCATGGGACTGCGCGGCTCCGAGGTGCTCGTGCCCTCGTACAATTGCGGCGCCGAAACCGAGCCTCTTATCGAGGGTGGCGCGAGGATAGTTCCCTACGTAGTAGACAGAGGCGCTCTGGTTGATATGGACGATCTGCGGGAGCTCATATCAAAGAAGACCAAAGCCATCCATGTGACGCACTATTTCGGGTTTCCCCAGCCCATCGAGGAGATCAAGAACGTGTGCGATCAGAACAACCTCTTCCTGATCGAGGATTGCGCCCTTGCTCTGTTCAGCGGATGGAAAGGGAAGATGCTGGGGAGTTGGGGAGACGTCGCCATCTTCAGTTTGCCGAAGACCTTGCCTCTGCCTGACGGCGGCGCCCTGGTCGTAAACAACGAGCAACTCGCCTCGTCCGGCTGGCAGAAGAAAAAAGTTCCTGCGGCGACGATCGCCAAAGGGTTCTTGTCGCTGGCTAAATCGGCAACGTTCCGGTCGCTTTCGGAACACCGGGCGTCCCGGCCCATTTATCATTCCCTCCATGAGCGACGGGTTGCGAAAGAACTGGCGACTTTCTCATCGACCCGCGACCCTGAAGCCCGGCTGGCCGTTCCCGACTGGATGCACTACTCCGGAGAGTTTGACGACAGGGCTCTTTCCCGGCTTTCCGAGCGCTTGTTCCAGAAAGTGGACAAAGACGCGATCGTTCGGAAGCGTCGTTCCAACTATTTGCGTCTTTTGTCTCTCCTTCCCGAGGGACGCGGTTTCAAGCCGCTGTACGAAGATCTTCCGCCGGAGGTCTGCCCTCTTGGCCTGCCCCTCCTTTGCAACAATAGGGACGCGCTCTACACGGCTCTCTTAAAGAGAGGCGTCGAAAGCGCCGCCTGGTGGCCCGGTTTCGACAGGAACATGGATTGGACCCGCTTCTCCGGGGCGCGCTTTCTGAAGAACCATGTGCTCCTTTTGCCCGTGCATCAGAACCTGGGCGATGGGGATATGGGGTATATCGCTCAGTCTATTCTTTCAATAGCCGACAAGGGAGGGTGATATGGAGGAGGGGCAATCGCAAGCATGCGTCCACGTGGATTTGGAAAAAGCGACGAGGCCGTCGCCCATTCTCTACCGGACGCGACGGGACTTCCGGAAAAGACCGGGGAGGACGGCCAAAATCTGGTTGGTGCGGCTCCTGGCGCACGCCAGGGTCACGAACGAGAGCGCGAGTCGCCCCGCAAAGAGCAGCCAGCAGAGGCTCGAAAGGCTCAACCTCGAGGCAGGAGAATTCGTACAGGTAAA
This sequence comes from uncultured delta proteobacterium, assembly GCA_963816715.1. GTDB lineage: Bacteria > Desulfobacterota > Syntrophorhabdia > Syntrophorhabdales > WCHB1-27 > BOG-1155. The sequence continues at coordinate 647,685 of CAWFMJ010000023.1, read as the reverse complement.
ATCAATGCAAGAAATCATGGAGACCCTCGATGACGCCGGCAGGTGCAAAGGGCTGCAGTTCATGCCGGAGATGTGGAAGTATTGCGGCAGGACCTTCAGGGTCTTCCGAAAGGTGAGCAAACTGATGATCGAGGGTACCGGGGAGTTCAGACGAATCGCCGGCACGGTGCTGCTCGAGAACGTCATGTGCGACGGAAGCGCCCACTACGATTGCGACGCCTCCTGCTTTCATTTTTGGAAGGAGGCGTGGCTCACAAGAGCACCGGCCGATGAGACGTCCATAGGGGCAGAGGCGTAACGTGATCTTTCGCCTCGCCTTCTGGCTGCTCGTGGTCCTCGTCCTCTATGTCTACGTGGGGTACCCCGCGACCGTCTCGTGGGCCGCCGCCAATTTCGGCCGCGGCCCGAAGCGCCGGCCGTGGCGTTTCCCTTCCGTTTCGCTTATCATCGCCGCTTACAACGAAGAAAGCAACATTGCCGACAAGCTCTCCAATTCCCTCGCGCTCTCCTACCCGGAGCGCCTGCTCGAGGTCATCGTCGTTTCGGACGGCTCGACGGACCGGACGGACGAGATCGCGCTGAGCTTTGCCGACCGCGGCGTGCGCCTTATCAGGCTGGAGGCGAACGGGGGGAAGAGCGCCGCTCAGAACAGGGCGCCGCCGAAGCGCAGGCAGAGATAATCGTCTTCAGCGACGCGGATGTGAAGTTGGACCCTCTTTCTCTGAAAGCCATGGTCAAGCCCTTTGTGGACGGGAAGGTAGGCTGTACGACGGGCAAGATCCGGTACGTCGTCGACGGAGAGACCGGGGTGACGCGGGGAGAGAACCTCTACTGGCGCTATGAATTCTTCCTGCGCCAAAAGGAGAGCAGGCTCGGGAATCTCGCGATGGGGAGCGGACTGCTCGCCCTGCGCAAGACGCTCTTTGCGCCACTCGATCCGGAGGTGGGCGACGACTTCGTGCTGCCCATGAGGACAGCGGTGCAGGGATACCGGGTCGTCTTCGAGCCGGAGGCGACGGGATACACCATCCTCTATCAAAGCCGCGCCGAGGATATGTTCGCCACGAAGCTCCGGATCATCACCAAGGACCTGCGGGGCCTTTTCTTCTGCAAGGAACTGCTCGATCCCTTTCGCTACCCCTTGCACACATGGGGGCTCATCTCCCACAAGCTGCTGAGGTGGCTCGTGCCCTACTTCCTCATCGGGCTTTTTGCCGCGTCCGCGGGCGCCAGCCGCGCTCCCTTCTACCGGGGGGCGCTCCTTGTCCAAGCCGCCTTCTACGGCCTGGCGCTCCTCAACCTGTACCGAGGGCGCCGGGGCAAAGAATCGCGCCTCCTCTACATCCCGTCGTCCTTTTGCCTGATAAATTCTGCCGCGTTCTTAGGCGTCGTCAGGTTCGCGAGAGGCAAAAAATCGGGGCGCTGGCAGCCCGTGAGGCAGCCATGAAGAACATCCTCACCATCGACGTGGAAGACTGGCGCCAGTCGTCCATAGACGTGCTGGAGAAAAAAGGCTGGAAGGCCGGAGGACGACCGCGGCCTTCACCCAGAGTCGTCGAGAACACCTTGCGTTTGCTGGACCTTCTCGCGGAATTCGACGCGCGGGCTACCTGTTTTATTCTCGGCTCCGTGGCTGAAGCCTACCCTTCATTAGTCCGTCGCATCGCCGAGGCGGGACACGAGGCCGCAACCCACGGCTACGGCCACGAGCTGGTCTACAACCTGGACAGGGAGCGCTTCCGTTCGGACCTGTCCCGTTCGAAGGAACTGATCGAGGATATCCTGGGGAGGGAAGTGCGCGCCTACCGGGCGCCCTACTTCTCCATTACCCCCAGTTCTGCCTGGGCCCTGGACGTTCTGAGGGACTGCGGCATCACGTTCGATTCGTCCATGTTCCCCATCCGGAGGGGACTCTACGGCTTTCCCTCCTGCCCACGCTTCCCGCACAGCCTGGGATTGGCAAACGGCGGCTCGTTGTTTGAGCTGCCGGTCTCCACGTTTCGTGTCCTGGGACAGAACATCCCCTTCGGCGGCGGCGGCTATTTCCGCCTCGCCCCTTACGGGGCAGTGAAGAAGGCGGTCGAATCAATCAATGGGACGGAACAGGCAGCGGTCTTCTATCTCCACCCTTACGAGCTGGACACTCGGGAGCTGCATATGCCAATGCCCGCCGAGAACCGCCGTGTCGCGCTCTTCCGATGGAGCCAGCGGCTCAACCGGGAAAAGACGGAACCGAAGCTGCGAAGGCTGCTGAGCGACTTTGCCTGGACATCGATTGCGGAGTGGGCCGATGGCGGAAAGGGCTGCTGGGCGGCGGTTTCGTGGGAGACAAAGGGTTGGCAGGACCAGGAACTGCAATGGGATAGGCATGCCGAGGCGCTGAGGCAGCTTTTTGCGTCCGTCTGGCCCGACGATCTGGTGGTCCGCAAGGAGTATTTCGAGTGGCAGTTTCTCCAGGGACCCAAGGGAAAGCCGGTCGCTTATTGCGTCCAACCCGAGCCCGGCAAAAGCTTTCTTGCCGGGGTCTATCTGGTGATGCCGGCGACCTTGTTGGTAGCCGACCGTGCCCTCGACTTCAGCACCTCCGTCTACACTGCCACCCATCCCGAGTACCAGAGACAGGGAATTTTCTCCCGGCTGGCCCTTCTCACCTACGAAAAATGCAAGGAGAGGTCGATTTCCGGCACGGTCGGCATCCCCAACAACAACTCCCTGCCCGGCTTCCGCGCTCTCGGGTTCAGCGTCCTCGGCCAGATGGCAGTCGTCGCCCGGACGGCATCGCCCGCTTTCGCGATGGAACGGGGGCGCTCCGTGAAAGAGTTTTCCTCCCCCGACGACTTTGACGGACTGGATTGCAGTCTCGACCAGGCCAAAGCCCGTTCCGGCACGGTGCTCTTCTCCCGTGGAGCCGACTTCCTCACCTGGCGCTATCTCAATTGTCCGGGAATCCGGTATCGTATCTTCGGCGCCGTCGACCGCCGGCACAGGCTCACGGGCCTGGTGGTTCTTCGGTCCGCGATGAAAAAGGGCTTGCGGCTCACCGTCGTCGTCGACTTCCTCGTGAATCGGACGGCCCCCGGCGCCGATGCAGCGGCCCGCGCCCTTCTCCGCCAGGCCCACCGCTTCGCCCTGAAAAACGTCGCCCCCGTCCTCGTGGCCCTCACGGCCCCATTTTCTTACGAAGCAGGCATGCTGGCCGCAAACGGCTTCAAAAAGCTCAGCCGGAAACTGCTGCCCCACGACTCCAATCTGATCCTGAAGCTCCACAGCGACGAACTCGGCGCTCTCGCTCCACGTCTCACGAACTTCAGGAACTGGCACTTCACCTTCGGCGATTACGACATCTTCTAAAGACTCTCCGCAAGCCTCCCCGTCTCAAAGCCCGCCCTTCCCTTCCTTATTTCTCGTTGCCCTTTTGATAAACATATTGTAACCTGTTACGTAATGAGGTACACTATGTATGATTGGCAGTATACGACATAAAGGCTTGGCGGCCTTTACTACGAAAACAAGACGAAGGGGGTGCAGCAGGCGCTTGTGAAACGGTTGCGGCAAATTCCTGCCTTGCTTGACACTGCCTTTGCCGCCGAAGATATGAACGTCCCCGGCCTCCGGTTTCACCAGCTCAAAGGCGAGTTGGCCGGGTTATATTCGGTATCCGTCTCGGGCAATTGGCGCGTGATTTTCCGTTTCGAGAACGGGCAGGCTCTTGACGTTGATTTGGTTGACTATCACTGAGGACTGTTAAATTATGCCTATGAAGAACCCCCCACACCCCGGAGAAATCATACGGGACTTGTGCATCGAGCCCCTTGGCTTGAGCGTGACGAAAGCCGCCGAAGGCCTCGGCGTGACCCGTAAAACGCTTTCCCTTCTCCTCAACGGCCATGCGGGAATTTCGGCAGAAATGGCCGTCAGGTTGTCGCAGGCCTTCGGGCGCAGCCCTGAAAGTTGGCTCCAGCTCCAGGCATCCTACGATCTCGCCCGGGTCCGTGAGTCGACCAATCCGATCCGCCTCAAGCCGCTTACCTGTTCGCAGGCATAACACAAAACGGTCATTGTCCATGGGAGGCCTGACGATTTCTCTGGTAGTGCGCAACCAAATGGAGGAACGTATGCCGCACGCAAAGCGCACCACAGAGGACGGATTAAGCAAGTTTCAGCGTTACCGCTGGCTTGCCTTTTTGTCCCTGTTTTTCTGCAAAGCATGCGCCTTTTGAACAAGAGACCGGCTCTTCTTCCAGCTTTGCCGACAGAGGGCATAAAACTTATCCAGTGAAGCGTTTTCGTGCAGTATCGGCCTTTTCCTGGTGGGTATGCCGTTCGCCAAGGTATATTCGGCAAGCGCCGTGATGTACTCATAGCGCTTTTCATTATCAATGATGATGGGGGGATAACCGGCCTTAAGGCACGGCAGATTAGAAACAAGCCGCGCCACTCGGCCGTTGCCGTCCCAAAAGGGGTGGATGGTCGTAAAGGAAACGTGAAGCCGCGCGTAGGCTCTCAGCACGTCTTCCGGTTCCTTGCCGGTCTGAACCTCGGCGCTTAACAGCGCCAGCCAGCGCCCCATAAGCTCGCGCACGTCCGTGTGATCGGAAAACTCGATGATCTGCTGTTTGTCGCCCACGGTGACGTTGGTGGAGTTGTTTTCTTTTTTCCAGCCGCCTATAGGCCGGAAGACGTCAAGAATCTGCTCGTTGATGACAAGCCGGTGCAGATTAAAGAGGTCTTGCGCCGTAAACTCGTCTTTTTTTACGAGCGAAAGCAATAAATCGACAGCCCGCGCGTGCCCTTCAACGTCGCGGTGATCTTTCAGGGGCTTGCCCTGTATGGTCAAGCCCTCGCTCAGCACAAAGGCCGTTTCTCCGAGGGTAAGCGTGTTGCCTTCAATGGTCGTAGACGTGTGCGTCCACAAAACCCTAAGCTGCTCAAGCAGGTTCTTTCTGAGGTCTTCCGATAATCCTTCAAGAAATCTCATTGGTGCAATTCGCGAATGTTTTGAGGGCGGGCGGCTCATACCTTTTGATTATATCATAGCCGCACAAGCTCCGGAAACATCCCGGAACGCAAAGCTGTTGCTCATATGGACAGTGTGCGAGATCTCCGCATCCACGCGGTTCTTCGTTCTTCCCTCCCCCGGTCTGAAGTCGTCCCATAACGGCCGACTAAACTGAACGGCCCGCCGGCCCGGGACCTACCGTCGACCGCTCGGGACGAGGAAGACCAGGGGAAAAGCGCAGAGCAGCAGGAAGCCGAAGGTGAAAAAGACTACCGAGAAACCGCTGCGGGGGCTCGCGCTCACGTGAAGGATGATCGTGATCACCGATATCCCCAGCGCTGCCCCGATAGTCCGGAACATCGCCCGAAGCCCCACAATGCCGGACACCTTTTGGGGCGCAAGCTCGATGCAGGCGTTATTCGTCGCGGGAAGCATGATGCCCATGCCGATCCCCGTCATGAGTATCAGGAACGACAAGATCTCGACGACGCTGAACCATGCGCCGAGAGTTCCCCAAACCCGGCCCCATCCGACAGATACGATGGCAAAACCGACAACGGCTATGCCCAATAACATCGGTTTGCGGTAGCCGCTTCTCCTGAGGAGGAAGCTGGTGACGGCGGACGCGGGAATGACGGCCACGGCTTGCGGGGTCATGATCACGCCGCTCATCAAGGTAGAGAGCTTGTGAACGGACGTGGCGTAGAGCGGTATGAAAGCGGGGAGCCCCATGACGCACGACCCCATGACGATGTTCAAAACGTTTGTAGCAAGAAACGGGGTGGATTTGATCAGGGCCAGGTCCATGACGGGGTGCGTCTCTTTCTTCTCCTGTCGAATAAACAAGAAGATTGCGAAAGCGCTGAGGAGGAGAAAGGCGACGGCGATCGGCAGCGAGCGGGAAGAGAAGTTTTCCCCGATGAAGTTCAGGCCGACCATGAGGAAAAGTATGCCGGCGCACATAAAAAGGGCGCCCCCGAGGTCTACCCGCGTGCGGGAGAGAGCCTTCGTCTCCTCGAGGAGCAGAATGATGGCGGCCATGAGGAGAAGGCCTATGGGCAGGTTGATGTAGAAAATGTAGCGCCACGAAAGACGGCTCACGATCCACCCGCCCAGGTTCGGGCCGATAATGCTCCCTATGGGAAAAATGGACGTAAACAGCCCGATGACCCGGTCCCTGTTTTCCGGGAAGTAGTCGCTCACGATCCCGGAGGCCGTCGGGAGGAAGGCCGCGCCACCGATGCCTTGAAGGAACCTGCACGCGATGAGCGCCGTTATGTTGGGCGCCAGGCCGCAGGCGAGCGAGCTGAGCATGAAAATCGCCAGGGAAGCGAGGTAGACTCGCTTCCGTCCGAAGGTGTCGCTCAAGGTCCCTACCAGGGGAAGCGACATGGTGATCGAGATAAAATAGACCGAGATGGTCCACCCCGCCCAGAGGACAGCGACGTGAAACTCCTTCATGATGCTGGGAAAAGCGACGGCCACGGCAGTGGTGTCGAGGGAATACATGAGAAGCCCCAAACCGACCGAGGCGAAGATAAGATAACGGCGCATGTATGAAGCAGTCCTTACAGTCAGTTGACGGGTGAGGAAGAGATCGGACTCATATTGTATACAGTGTATCAGGTTGTGGACGCAAGATCAATGTAAAACGGGAAAAGAACTTGCGAGGAATCCAGCAGCTAAGCGAGCCGATTCGGCACGCCAAGCCACTGTTCGAGCACCGCCGGGTTGGCGGCCAGGTCGGCGCTTGCGCCTTCGTGGACGATTCGACCCCGTTCGAGAATGATCGCTTTGTCGGTCATGGGGAGGATCTGGCGCGCGTGCTGCTCCACCAGCATCGCTGCCATGCCTCCGGAATGCAACATCTCGCGAAGGGCGAGCAGAAGCTCTTCGACGACGATGGGCGCCAATCCCTCCAGGGGTTCGTCGAGCAAAAGGAGCTTCGGGTTGATCACGAGGGCCCGCCCCACGGCGAGCATCTGCTGTTCGCCGCCCGAAAGCTGGCTGCCGAGACGCCCCTTGCAGAGGGCAAGTCGGGGGAAGAACTCGTAGACCCGCTTTGTCGTCCAGGGCCCGGGCCGGGCAACGGCAGTCATGTTCTCTTCCACGGTAAGGGAAGGAAAGATGTCCCTTTCCTGAGGGACCCAGCCGAGTCCCACAGCCGCGCGTTTGTGGCTCGGCATCTGGGCGATCTCTACGCCGGCGAACCGGATGCGGCCGCGGTGGACCCGTGTGGCGCCCATGAGGGTGGCCATCAAGGTCGTTTTTCCCATGCCGTTCCGGCCGAGGACGCCTATCGCCTCTCCCTCGTTCACGGTGAAGGACACCTCGGAAAGCACCACCGCTTCGCCGTAGCCGGCGACCAGATTTTCAAGACGCAGCAACTCAGCCATGGGCAGCCTCACCTAAATAAACTTGACGCACCCGGGCATCGGCGGCTATCTCGGCGGGAGCGCCTTCCACGAGGATCGACCCGGCTACCAGCACGGTGATGCGGCGGGCAAAGCGAAAAACCAGATCCATATCGTGCTCGATTAGAAGCACGGCAACGCTCGAGGGCAGCTCGGCGAGCGCATTGTAGAGCTCGATGCCCTCCCCTTCGGGGATGCCCGCAGCCGGCTCGTCAAGGAGAAGCACCCTCGGCTTGAGGGCGAGGGCAAGGGCGATCTCCAGCATGCGCTGGCGCCCGTACGGCAGGGTTTTTGTCAGCTCATGGGCGCAATCGAGGAGATGGAGACGGTCGAGGAGCTCGGCCGCTTCTTCGATCACCTCGGTGTTCCTGGCAAAGCGGGGCCACCAACGCGCCGTGACGCGGCGGCGCTGGGCAACGGACAAGGCCACGCTCTCCAAGGGCGTCATGTTGGCAAAGAGTTGGTTCACCTGAAAGGTCCGGGCCAGTCCGAGGCCGACCCTTTTGTATTGCGGTTCATCCGTGATATCGACGCCGCCGAGGATCACCCGGCCGCTGTCGGGAACGAGAACGCCCGTGAGCAGGTTGACGAGGGTAGTCTTGCCCGCGCCGTTCGGTCCGATAAGGGCGTGGCGCGCGCCCTGTTGGACGGCAAGGGAAACGTCGCTCGCGACCGCCAGGGCGCCGAAGTGCTTCATGAGCCCCTTGGTCTCGAGTGCCGCCGAGCTATCGCCGGCGTTCAGCACCCCGGCCTCCACGCTCATAAAAGCACCTCCGTTTGACTGGGGTTGGCCCTCACTGCCTATCCTCCCTCTCTTTGGCGGCGCCTCCATTGCGCCGGTACAGCGGCGCCGCTGCCCTACCGGCAAGCCCCAGAAGGCCGCCGCGGGCAAAGAACACGAGGGCGACAAAGGCGATCCCGATCCAGAACTGCCAATACTCCGGACTGATCCCGGAAAGCAGATATTGCGCGACGATCAGGGCAAGGGCGCCTACGAGCCCGCCGTACAGGATGCCGGCGCCGCCAAGCACCACCATGAGCAGGACTTCGGCAGATTTATCGAAAGAAAGCACCTCGAGAGAGACGAACTGGGTCGTTTCCGCCAGAAGGGCGCCCGCAACCCCTGCCAAAGCCGCGGCCAGCGTGTAAGCAACGACGAGGCGCCGCGTCACCGGCGTGCCGAGGGCGTGGGAGCGACGGACATTCTCCTTGATGCCGCGAAGGGAAAGACCGTACGGCGAATGGATCACGCGCCGGACGAGGAGAAAAACGAGAAAGAGCACGACCATGCTGTAAATGTATGCGGTGCGGCCGAAAAGGTCGAAGTTCCAGACGCCGAGGATCGGCCAAATCGCTATGCCCTGAAGGCCGTCGGCGCCCCCCGTGAGCCAGCGCATCTTGTTCGCCGCTTCCATGAGCATAAGGCATATGCCGAGGGTTACCATAAGGCGCGTCAGGTCCGTTCCCCGCATCACGAGGAAGCTGGTGGCAAAGCCGACCAAGGCGGCGACAAACCCGCCCAGGATGAGACAACTCACGGGCTCCCCAAAACCGTGCTGCGCCAGGAGTCCCGCGGTATAGCCCCCCAACCCGAAAAACGCGGCGTGACCGAGGGAAATAATGCCGGCGTAGCCGAGAATCAAATCGAGGGAGAGGGCAAACAGACCCATCACCGCCACCCTGCTCAGCAGCACCAGTTGCTTCGGCAGCACGAAGTAGGCAACTATGGGGAGAAGCCAAAAGACGAACTCAAGCGGCTTCCATCCGGACATCGCCCGGAGACGCGCCGCTTCGGTTTCGTAGCGCGCCTTCCCGTCCCTCGCCACCGGCGCCGCAATCACGCCTTCCCGTCCATTCATCGCGTTGCCTTTCTCCCAAAGATGCCGTAGGGGCGCCAGATGAGCATGGCGACCATGACCGCATAGATTATAAAAGCGCCGACCTGAGATATGTAGTACTTGCCGGCAACGTCGAAAATGCCGAGGATCAGGGCGGCAGCCAGCGGACCGCCTACCGTGCCCGTTCCGCCCATGGCGACAACGATCATGAAATAGATGAGGAACTTTATCGGAAAAACGGGATCGACGTCGAGGATTTCTATCCCAAGAGCGCCGGCCAGACCGGCGAGTCCCGATCCGACGCCGAAGGAGATGGCGAAAAGCCGACTGACGTTGATGCCGAGGCCGCGGGCAGTGCGCCCGTTGTCCACGGCGGCCCGGAGCCGGCTGCCGAAGCGCGTTCTCATGAGCGCCAGGTGGAGCAGCAGCGTGATGGCGCCGCAGAAGCCCATGAGGAAGAGACGGTAGACGCTTACATCAAAGCCGGTGAAGATGTGGAACTGTCCGTGCAGGAATGACGGCATCTGGACAATCTGATGCTGGGCGCCCATGAAGTAGGAGGCGGTGGCCATGGAGGCGAAGACGATGCCGATAGTGAAAAGCATCTGGTCCAGGGGGCTCCCGTCGTAAAGACGGGCATAGAGCGTCCGCTCCAGTATCACCCCCGCCAAAGCCGCAGCGATGAAGGCCGCGGGCAAACAATAGAGGAAGGGGACGCCCCACCGGTTCAACATGATGACGGCGACATAGCCTCCCAGCATCGCGAAGGCTCCGTGGGCAAGGTTGACGAAGTTCATGATGCCCAGGGTGATGCTGAGGCCGATGGCCAGCAAAAACAGGAGCGCTCCGTAAGCGACTCCGTCGAAGAGCACCGTAAACATGAGAACTATTCCACGGCGCCGTCGGGCCGAACCGACGGCACGCGGTCGAACTCCACATTGAACAGATGTCCGTTCACGCGTTTCACCTCACGTATATAGACATCCTGGATGATGTCGCGCGTCTTTGGGTCGATCATTACTTTCCCTCGCGGGCTCATCCAGCTCAAACCTTTGGCAGCCGCGAGGAACTTGTCGCCTTCGGCCGAGCCGTTCGTTTTCTTCAGCGCTTCATACACGAGCGCCATGCCGTCCCAGCCCCCCACGGACATGAAGTTCGGCCGCATGCCGGGGTTCGCTTTCTCGAAGGCCGCCACGTAAGCTTTGTTCTCCGCTGAGGGGTGAGCCGCCGAATAGTCGAACGAGGTGATCGTCCCGATGGCGGGCTCGCCCATGGAATCGAGGATGTCGTCGTCAACCACGTCGCCGGGTCCGATGAGCTTGATGCCCGCCTTGGCAAGGCCGCGCTCCGCGAACTGCTTCATCACCGCCGCGCCTTCGCCTGACGGGCAGAAGACGAACAGGGCGTCAGGCTTGGCGTCCTTGGCGCGCTGGACAAAGGGGGCGTAGTCCGGGTTCTGTACGGGTACCCGCACCTGGCCGACGATCTCGCCGCCGTTTGCCTTAAACACGTTGACAAAAGTCGTTTCGGAGTCGATGCCGGGCCCATAGTCGGTCACCATGGTGAAAACCTTCTTGATGCCGTGTTTGGGGGCCCACATGGCGATAGGGGCGACGGCCTGGGGCAGGGACCGCGAGGTCCGCATGATGTAGGGCGATTTCTGCGGGATGACGAGCGTGCCCGCCGCCATCACGATCATGGGCGCCTTGGCCGCCGTTGCGATTGGCGCCGCGGCAAAGGCCAGCGGCGTGAGGCCGAATCCGGCGAGTATCTCGGCGTGGTCGTTGGTGACAAGCTCCTGGGCGAAACGCTTTGTCGTCTCCGCGGCGTTCGCGTCGTCACGCAGGAGCACTTCGATCTTGCGACCGGCGACGACGTCGCCGTGCTGCGCGACATAGAGCTTAACCGCCGCCGCGACTTGCCTGCCGGTAGATGCAAAAGGACCGGTCATCGGCAGAATAAGGCCGATCTTGAGCGGTTGCTGCGCGAAAGTTTCAGACGCTGTACAGGCGACGAACGCCAACACGACAAGACCGATCACTGCGACGACATTTCTTACCCGCATTTAACCCCCCTTCCCTGACAAATACTACGCTTCTTTAGGGCACAGCGTAGGAAAAATAAAACCGTAAGTCAAGAAAAATATTCCTCAAGCAGGACAAGGATATTCCGGCAGCCGGGAAATAGGTTCATCTGGTGAAACAAGAAAAGGCTCCGGGAAACCCGGCTCGAAGGGGCCGCGGTTCTCTATCCTATCCCATCAGGTTCTCACCTTTTGCATTCATGAAGGCGACAACCGGAAGCGGCAGAGGGCATGGCGGAAAATTGGGAAAGGAGCGCGTGGCGCGCCCCTCTCGAAAGCACTGTAGCAGCGAGGGACTATTCCACCGTGCCGTCGGGCCGTACCGCCGGAATGCGGTCGAACTCCACGTTCCACAAGTGGCCGTTCACCCGCTTTACCTCGCGCATATAGACATCCTGTACGACGTCGCGCGTCTTGGGATCGATCATCATCTTGCCGCGCGGGCTCGTCCAGCTCAGTCCCTTGGCGGTCGCGAGGAACTTATCCCCCTCCGCAACGCCGTTGGTCTTTTTCAGGACCTGGTAGATCAGATCCATGCCGTCCCAGCCCCCGACGGACATGAAATTCGGCCGCATGCCGTTGTTCGCCTTCTGAAAGGATGCCACGTAGGCCTTGTTCTCGTCAGAGGGATGGGCGGCCGAGTAGTCCATCGAGGTGATCGTCCCGAGGGCGGGGTCGCCCATTGAATCGAGGATGTCGTCGTCGGTGACGTCGCCCGGTCCGATGAGCTTGATGCCCGCGGCGGCGAGACCGCGCTCCGCAAACTGCTTCATCACCGCCGCGCCTTCGCCTGACGGACAGAAGACGAACAGGGCGTCAGGCTTGGCGTCCTTGGCGCGCTGGACAAAGGGCGCATAGTCCGGGTTCTGGGCAGGGACGCGCACCTGGCCGACGATCTGGCCGCCGTTGGCTTTGAACACATTGACGAAGGTCGTCTCCGAGTCGATGCCCGGCGCGTAGTCGGTAACCATGGTAAAGACCTTCTTGATGCCGTGCTTGGGCGCCCACATGGCGATTGGCGCGGTATTCTGCGGCAAGGTGAAGGAAGTGCGCATGATGTAAGGCGACTTCTGCGGGATGACCAGCGTCCCCGCCGACATTACGATCATGGGCGTCTTAGCCGCCGTCGCGATTGGCGCCGCGGCAAAGGCCAGCGGCGTCAGGCCGAAGCCGGCGAGTATCTCGGCGTGGTCGTTCGTGACAAGCTCCTGGGCGTAGCGCTTCGTCGTCTCCGCGGCGTTCGCGTCGTCGCGTATCAGCACCTCGATCTTGCGGCCGGCGACCACATCGCCATGCTGCGCGAGGTAGAGTTTGATTGCCGCCGTAACTTGTTTGCCCGTTGAGGCCATCGGACCCGTCATGGGCTGGATAATGCCGATCTTTAGAGGCTGCTGGGCGAAGGCCTCCGACGCCATGCAGACGCACAACGCCAATGCAACGAGACTAAGTGTCGCAACGAGATTTCTTGCTCGCATGTACCCCCCCTTATTTGTGATAAGAGCTACGATTCCAAGGACATGGTAGGCGGAACTGTACAGCAAGTCAAGAAAAATATTCCTCAAGCAGGACAAGGATATTCCGGCAGCCGGGAAATAGGTTCATCTGATGAAATGAAAAAACGATGTGAGAAAAGCTTGACGCCGAAGAGAACACAACGTATCATCTCCGAAGACAACTGAAAATCGAACAAAAAACTTATCTTTCAAGGGAGGCTCGCATGATCTACGTGACCGCTTCGGTACAGGTGAAAGAAGGCAAGCTGCAGGGCTTTATCGAGTTGTTCAATGCGACCGCGGCACTGGTGAGAAAGGAAAAAGGGTGCGTCCAATACGTGGCAGGAGTGGACGCGGACGTCGGTTTGCCCGTCCAGACGCTTCAGAAGAACGGGGTGACCGTCCTCGAAAAGTGGGAAAGCCCTGAAGCGCTCCGGGATCACCTTGCCTCGCCTCACATGCAAGCCTTCTTCGGGAAGGAGAAAGACTTCGTTGAAGGCGCATCCGTTATCAGAGTGTTCAAAGAGGCGTAAGGCTTCGAGGAGGCCCACATGGTTTATCTCGTCGTCGCAGTGCCTTTAAAAGAAGGCAACGTCGGGAAATTTATCGAATTGTTCAAATCAAGCGCGGTAGCGACGAGGCAGGAACAAGGCTGTCTCCAATACATCGCCACGGTGGATAGCGGCGTCGGCCTGCACGACCAGACTCTCGACAAGAACGTCGTGACGATCCTCGAAAAGTGGGAAAGCCGCGAGGCCCTTCTGAAGCACCTTGACCAGCCGAACACAAAAACCTACTTGGAAAAAGAAAAGGCCCTCGTGTCGGCGGCCCCGGTCGTCAAGGTGCTCGAAGAGGCATAGGAGCCGCGTCGTTACCCTCGACGGGAGGAAAAGCATCGAAGCCGGGCTCGTCCGGCTTTCCTAAAAGGAGATTCACGGGTGCATTGCCTGCTTCAGGCGCTCCTGAGAATAAGGACGGGCAATGCACTCCCTCCCGCCCCTCGTCGAGGGCTCTTGCCCGAGACGAAAGCAATGGTTATATTCAATGCTCATGAGGCAGCATGCGAGATTTCTGTCCGACGCCGGCCGGTCCTCTCAAGGCAGGGCGTCCCAACCCATTGAGGCGCAGGAAGACAGTCAGTTGCTCGACGCCTGCTCTCGGGCAGTCGTCAGCGCCGTCGAGAAAGTAAGTCCGGCAGTAGTCAACATCGAAGTTGTTCAGGCTGCCCCTAAAGCCGCGCGGACAACGGCGCCTAACGAACTTCGCGGAGCGGGTTCCGGTTTTGTCTTTGCCCCCGACGGCTTCATCCTCACGAACAGTCATGTGGTTCACGGCGCGACGCGCATCAGGGTTGCCCTGCCGGACGGCCGGACTTCCGACGCCTACATAGTCGGCGACGATCCGGACACCGATCTCGCCGTCGTGCGGATAGGCCTGGCAAACCTGGTGTCCGTGCCCTTCGGTGATTCTGCATCGTTGAGGGTAGGCCAGATGGTGATCGCCATCGGGAACCCCTACGGCTTCCAGGCCACGGTCACGACGGGCGTGGTGAGCGCCCTCGGACGTTCGCTCCGGTCACAGTCGGGCCGGCTCATCGACGACGTCATTCAAACCGACGCCGCCCTCAACCCCGGCAATTCAGGCGGTCCCCTCGTCAATTCCCACGGCGAGATCATCGGCGTCAACACGGCGGTGATCCTGCCAGCTCAGGGACTCTGTTTCGCCATTGCCGTGAATACGGTGAAGTTTGTGGCGGCAGGCTTAATGAAAGAGGGCAAGATTCGAAGGAGCTATATAGGCGTGGGTGGACAAAATGTGCCTCTTCACCGGCGCGTCGTGCGGTTCTTTCAACTTCCCGTGGAAAGCGGCGTGCTCGTGCAATCCGTAGAGGCCGGCAGCCCCGCGGAACGCGCGGGCGTTCAGTTCGGCGACGTGATCGTCGGCTTTGCAGGAACGCCGGTGGCGGGAATCGACGAACTCCACCGGGCCCTCACCGCGGACAAGGTAGCCATTCCCACGTCCCTCACCGTTTTGAGAAACACCGAGTTGCTCACCCTTCAAATAGCCCCTGCCGAAAAGCCGCCCTAGGCGCCCGAAAGCCGTCGTTTTGGAAAAGGCGTCGCGACTATGGTATAAAAGCGATGTGACGGCTCATTCTCTCGCGGTCTATCTCGTTTTTGGCGCAGGCTACGGCTTTGCGGCCGCCGTCCAACCCGGCCCTTTTCAGACCTACCTCATCTCCCGCTCCCTCAGCAACGGATGGCGGCGGACCCTGCCGGCGGCGCTCGCTCCCCTCATCAGCGACGGCCCGATCATCGCTGTATCGCTGCTTATTCTCAGCCAGGTCCCCGGCTGGCTGCAACGAGCGCTCAATTGCGCGGGCGGGCTCTTCGTGCTCTGCCTGGCGTACGGCGCTTTCGGCCACTGGCGGAAATTCGACCCCGATCGGCCGTTGGTGCGCCCACCCGCGCGGCAAGGGGTCGTGAGCGCCGCTCTCGTGAACGTCCTGAACCCGAACCCCTACCTCTATTGGACCCTCGTCGCCGGTCCGCTCCTCTTCGCAGGCTGGCGGCATGGTCCCGCAACCGGCGCAGCCTTTCTCCTGAGCTTCTATGCCGCCATCGTGGGATGCCAGTCCCTTCTTATCGTCGGATTCGGATCGGCGAGAAAACTCGGGACAAGGATAGACCGGGCGCTCCTCGGCCTCTCGGTCGTCGCCCTCGCCTGCTTCGGCCTCTATCAGCTCTCGCTCGCCTTTCGCGGCGCCTAATCGGCTTCTATCCTTCCTGATCGGCCTTAAGGCATCGTCTCCTGTGCTTAAGCTGTTTTCTGCTTCCGTCTAGTACATTTCATCGCGCGCCTTAGAAGCATCAACCTATTCTTTTGCCATGCCAAAACATACTATCTTAAGGCGCAAGGAAAGGAGGGCCGCCTCTGAATCACGCCGCATGCCGATAGCCGGAGATGACCGCAGGGCATTTCCGGAGGCGCCACAAATCGAGACGAATCAAAAGAAGAGGAGGAGTAAGGATGGCTTGCAGACGGTGTCTTTGGGTGTTTGGAAGCGTTGTTTTGCTGCTCGGAGTCTTTTTGATGTGGTCGAACGGGGTTCTCGCAGCCGAAAAAAGTGAAATCGTGATCGGCGCGATTAATTCCACGACGGGTCACGACGCCATGGGCGGGACCGAGCAGAAGTGGGCCTACGAGCAGGCGGTCGCCGACATTAACAAAAAGGGCGGCGTCTTTGTTAAGGAACTGAAGAAGAAGCTTCCCCTAAAACTTGTGTTTGCCGACGACAGCAGTGCGCCGGATCAGGCGGCCGCTGCTATGGAACGGCTGATCAGAGTCAATAAAGTAGATTTTGCCCTCTCCGGCGACACTACCGAAAAGAATCTCGCGGCGGCAACGATCAGCGAAAAGTACAAAGTGCTTTTCCTCATCGATCTTGCCTGGCCCGAAATGGTGGATAAAGAGAACTACAAGTGGACGGCGTCCTTTTTCTTTTCGCCGGTCGGCGCCGCGCGCGTTCCGTTTCAGATCTGGGATTCTCTCCCTGAAGCCGAGAAGATCAAGAGACCTGCTCTAATCACACGAGACAGCCAGGACGGTCAAGCCTTCCGCGAAACGTTTCAGCACTGGGCGAAGGAGCACGGCTACCAGTTTGCCATGGATAATCCCGCCCCTGAAGGGTGCAGAGACTTTTCTTCCTATATTCTGAAGATGAAGTCGGTCAACGCCGATGCACTGCTCTGCCTGGTAACCCCGAGCGACGGCATCACCCTGATGCGGCAAGTAATGGAGCAACAGGGCCTGAAGCTCAGATACGTCCACGGATGGCAGGGGTTTTGGCCCACCGAGTTTTACAAAACCCTCGGAGCCAAGTCGGACTACGTGATTCACGACGGATTCTGGACGGAGAACAACGGCGCCCCGGGTCGAAAGAGCTGGGGCGGCGGTATGTGAAGCAATTCGGAAAAGATTCCGTCACCGTCGGGCAATACTATGCTGCCGTGCAAATCCTCTCGGCCGCAATAGAGCGAGCGGGATCGGCGGACCCGACGAAGGTCAGAGAGGCTATTTGGAATAATTCCTTTCAAGGGACAGTGCAGGGCGGCGACATCAAGTTTAACAACAAAGGCATAGCCGTCACCCAGAGCCTCGCGCTCCAGTGGTGGAACGGCGAACGGATGCCGGTCTGGCCGGTGATGCCGACAGTGTGGAAACTCAAAATGAAACCGGCAAATTAACGAGCGGAAAAGAGGCAGCCATTCAGGGGCATCCTTCCGGCCGTGGCCGGAAGGATGCCCCTGATGTTTTTCAGATGTTGCAGCAGCAATCATAGGCGGTGCGGTTGGCCTGTTTGATATTCTTTGCTTCAGAGGCGTCGCCGACCACATACACATCGGGCATAAGCTCGACGAAACTGTCAGCCAGGGTCTTGTTGCTCTTCATGCCCAGCGCCTCAACGATATAGTCGGCTTCGAGCGTCGAGTAGTTCCAGTCCTTGCCTTCTATGTGGACGCCGTCTTTATCTATCGACCTGACGAGATGGTCCCCCATCATCTTCACCCTGTGTTCCTTCATGAGCTTAAGCAGCATAAGACGCGTAAGGGCCGAGATGCCCGCGGCAAACTGGCGAGCCGGTATGAGATCGACGACGGTCGCATCGCAACCTTCCATTGCAAGCGCCAGAGCTGATTCGCAACCGCTCAGTCCGCCGCCGCAGACGACTACCTTGCCGGATACCTTTTTGCGTCCGGAATCGACGTCGAGAACGTTATATACATTCGGATTATCAATGCCGGGGATCGGCGGGCGGGCGGGAGACGAGCCGACAGCCACCACGATGGCATCGGGGTTTTCCGCCATGACCATTTCCGGCGTGGCCTCCGTGTTCAGGCGGACATCGGCGCCGCACTTCATGGTCGCGTTCAGGATCCACTCGGCGTAATGGCGCATGTCCTCTTTGAAGGGCAGCCTGTTGACGTCATTCAACAAGCCCCCGAGGGCGCCGCCCTTCTCAAACAGCACGACCTCGTGGCCCCTCTGCACGAGCGTGCGCGCCGCCTGGGTTCCGGCGATGCCGCCGCCGACGACAACGACTTTTTTCTTCACCTCCGCCCTGTGCACCCTGGTGTACTTCTCGGTGCGGCCGACCTGAGGATTGACAGCGCATTGAACGTGGGTCGCAACTCCGGTGCAATCCCAGCACCGCAAACAGGTCCTCACTTCCTCGGGTTTTCCGCGGTAGCATTTCTTGAGCATATCAGGGTCGGCAAGGAGGCCGCGCGCGATGGCGACCATATCGGCGCTCCCCTCAGCAATGATCTGTTCCGCCATGTCGACAGTGATTCCTCCCACGACGCTGACAGGGATATGGATATGCGGAGACTGTTTTACCGTTCGGGCAAGCGGCACATTGGCGCCCCTGGGGCGGAAATAGGGCGGCATGGTGTAAAAGAAGGCGCGCGTATCCACAATCAGTCCGGCCGATAGGGAGACAAGATCGATATGCTGCTGGGCGACCTTGAGGAATTCGACGACCTCGTCTATTTTCATTCCACCCGGCATCATCTCGTCGCCGCTGATGCGAAGCTCGACGATGAACTCCGGCCCGGTTGCTTCGCGCACCGCTTTGATAATCATGAGCGGGAATCGACAGCGGTTTTCAAAGGAGCCGCCGTAAAAATCCGTTCGGTGGTTTGTCATCGGCGAAAGAAACTGCGCTATCAGATTGCCGTGGGCGCCGTGGACCAGCACTCCGTCAAAGCCGCAGCGGTACAGACGATTGGCGCAGTCGGCATACTCGGCCACGGTTTTCTCAATGTCCTTCTGATCCATTTCTTTCAGGTAAGGATGTTTGCCGGGGATGGGGAGGTTCGTGGGGGCGAGACCCCACTCGTTCTTTATCAGCTTGCCATCCGCGCCGCGTCCGGCATGCACCAGTTCACAGGACAGTTTGGCGCCGTGCGTATGCGCTGCATCGGCGAGAAGCCGAAGACCGGCGGCTTTCAGCTCGTTCGTCACATCGAGTTCCGAGGGAAAATCGATGGCTGTCTCCAAGTTGACCGGCGTCGCGCCCAGATGGATGAGCGCTACCCCGGATGCCGCCTGAAACTCGACAAAGTCCACGTATCGCTGCGTCGGCTCTCCCAGGGAGTTCGTGAAGTTGCAGACCATCGGCGCAAACTCGATACGGTTTTTCAGTACGGCGCCGCCGACCTTGAGCGGCGTGAAAACGTGTTTGTAGTTGTTGAATGAAGGCACGTTCAGCTCCTAAAGTTGGTTTCTCGCGAAGAGTATTTCATACCGCTTCGCCGATTCTTACAGCCGTCCTCTGTTCCTGACTCTGGGCGTCTAGTCGAACAGGTTTAGCGTCGGTTGTCAATACCGAAGATCACGCGAAGGGTATGGGCATACTTTCCCTGCTTCGTGCGTTGTCTCTATGGCCAAAGAGAACCAATAGTGTTAAGATGGTTTTTCCGTTCACGCGACAACATAGGCGCGGACAGCCTCAACAGCATGACGTCTTCAACCGCGGGGGGAATCGTGGTGGCCAACCAAGGCGCTAAAGCGGCACTCTGGATGATTCCGGGAGCGATAATAATGCTCCTGCTCATCCTCCTGGCGCTTCATTTTCAAAGGGAACCGGAGTCGGCGGAACAGTTGGCCTTTAGGGCAAAGCGTGTCGATCTGGCGACCCGGATGCAGCTTGGCCTCTCATCCGCTTCGGAAGCAGAGAAGAGCGCGGTGATGGCCGTCACCGACAAAGACTCCAAGTTGTTCGCGGACCAAGCCCAGGCGGCCGCATCCGAGGTAGAGCGGGAACGACGGACGCTGGAGGCGCTGCTACGGTCGGGCGGCACGGAGAGCGAGAGAGATTTGTTGACGCGATTCTCGCAGGCCTTTGCCGAATTTCAACGTATCGACAAGGATTTGCTGGATTTGGCGGTCAAGAATACGAACCTCAAGGCGTACAGCCTGGCCTTCGGCTCTGCAGCAATCAACGTGGACGAGATGACCGTCGCGCTCGACCGTCTGGCGGCAGCGAATGCAGGTTCGCCAAAGGCGGCCGGGATTTTGCTCCTCGCCTCCGGCGCGCAGACCGCCGCCTTGCGCATCCAAACCCTGTTCGCGCCGCATATTGCCGAAGAAAACGACGAAGCCATGGATAAGTTGGAAGCTTCAATGGCAAAGGAAGACTCCAAGGTCCGGAACGCGTTCCGAGAGTTGAAGGCAATTCCCGAAGTGAGCGGAAGCGCCGACCTGCAGACGGCTTCATCGCGCTACGCGGCCTTCGACAAAGTCAAGGGCCAGATCCTGGCCCTCTCAAGAGAGAACACCAATGTCCGGTCGCTGACCATATCCCTCAACCAGAAACGGAAAGCAACCATGCTGTGTCGAGATTCGCTCAGCGAGTTGAAGCAGGCTATTTTGGATGAGCCGGCCGGAGGAACAGCATATGGCCCGCGGCCTCGACCCAGGTAACGGCAGAGGGATGCCGCTCATGGACCCGAGGCCCTTCGCACAGAAACCCCCGTCTTTATGATTTGGCTACCAATCCGGCAAGAACAATACTTGTAACGTAGCAACGTTACGCGCAAGAAGACAGGGGGAAGAAGATTGGTTCCAGACACCGAAGCCGAAACACTCCCGAAGAGGGTCCGTCATGCATTAATCGGCCGCCCTCGCGACATACGGGACTCCTCGCTCTTTCACAAGTTGAGCCTCATCCCCCTGTTAGCATGGATAGGCTTGGGAGCGGACGGTCTGTCGTCTTCCTCCTACGGTCCCGAAGAAGCTTTCAGGACCCTTGGCTCCCGCACCTATCTCGCGCTCTTTCTGGCTCTTGCCACCGCTCTCACCGTTTTCATCATCTCCTATGCCTATTCGCGCATCATCGAGCACTTTCCCCATGGAGGCGGCGGCTACATCGTGGCCACGCACACCATCGGCGAAAAAGCCGGGGTTATATCCGGCTGTGCGCTTCTGGTCGACTATATGCTCACGATCACCGTCTCGCTCGTCTCCTGCGCCGATGCCCTCTTCAGCTTTCTTCCCATGAGCCTCCATCATTACAAAATAGCCTTCGTCATATTCCTGATCGTCCTTCTCGTGGTGTTGAACACGCGGGGCGTGAAGGAATCGGTCATATTTCTTGCGCCTATATTCGTCATCTTCGTCCTGACCCACATCCTGTTGCTCAGCTACGGCATACTGAGCCATACGTCAAACCTGAAACCGATCATGGGGGGAATACACGGCAATCTCCATCACGATCTGGGCGTCATCGGCGCTTTTGGCATTCTTGCCCTCGTTCTGAGGGCCTATTCGATGGGGGCAGGAACATATACCGGCATCGAGGCCGTCTCCAACGGCTTGCAGATCATGCGCGAGCCCAGGGTGCACACGGGCAAGCGGACGATGGCCTACATGGCGACATCGCTCGCCGTTACCGCTGGCGGTCTTTTCCTTTGTTACCTGCTCTGGCACGTGCAACCGACAGAGGGCAAAACGCTCAACGCCATCCTGGCCGGCGCCATGTTCGGGAAGTGGCCCCTCGGGCACGGCCTGGCGCTGCTGACGATCCTGTCCGAAGGAGCCCTCCTTCTGGTGGCGGCTCAGACCGGAATAATCGACGGGCCGCGGGTCATGGCCAACATGGCTGTCGACTCCTGGCTGCCCCGTCGATTTTCCTCGCTTTCGGAGCGCTTCACCATGCAAAACGGCGTCCTGCTCATGGGAATCGCGTCCCTCCTGCTGCTCCTCTACACCCATGGCTCCATCGGCGCTCTTGTTGTGATGTACTCGATCAATGTGTTCCTGACGTTCTCCTTGTCCGAGTTCGGCATGTCGCGCTTTTTCATCAGAAACAGAAAGAAAGAGGTAAAATGGAAGCAGCATTTGAGCGTTCATCTTACCGGTTTCACCCTTTGCGTGACCATTCTCGGCGTCACGGTATCAGAGAAGTTTCGGGAAGGGGGCTGGGTTACCCTGTTCATCACGGCATGCGCCATCGGGTTGTGCTACCTGATCAGGGGCCACTACAAGAAAGTCCAGGCAAGCGTTCGGGGTCTGGATGAGACATTGATGGGGATACCTGCGGTGGGCGAGGCAAACGCCGCCCCCCTGAACCCGGCAGACCCGACCGCGCTGCTCCTCGTGACTAACTTCAACAGCTTCGGTCTTCACTCATTGCTCTCCATAGTGAGGTATTTTCCGAACCTCTATAAGAACTATATTTTCATTTCCGTAGCACAGATCGACTCTGGTTCCTTTAAGGGCGCCGCGGAGATAGAGGCACTCGAGGCATCGAATAGGGAAAGCCTGGAAAAATATGTCAAAGTGACCCGCAGGCACGGCTTCGCCGCCGATTACCGCATGGAAGTCGCGACCGACGTCGTCGATACTGCGACCCGTCTCTGCCGTGACGTTATTCGGGAATTTCCCAGATCGGTGGTTTTCAGCGGCAAACTTATATTTCACCACGAAACACTCTTCGACAGGATCCTCCATAATCAGACCGCCTTCGCCATCGAGCGCCGGCTCCAGTGGGAGGGCATCCCCACAATGGTTCTGCCGGTGCGCGCAAACATCGGCCGCAAAGACTGATGTTGCCGGATCGGGGCGGCGGCCCTACTTTGCGACAGCTTCGAGACAAGGAGTAAAGGCGATAGGACCGATAGGAAGACGCCTCAACTGATGACGAGGATCAGACTTTAGCGGAGAGACGAGCGCCCTTGCCCTGCTCATGGCAGTAATAAATGAATTGGCACGAGCCCAATTTCCGGCATCGATCATGGTTGTACTCGATGCCGGATCGGGTGGGCGTTGGCCGCCTAAAAGACGTACTTACCGCTAGCTACGTGGAAGAGGCCATGTACCGTAAGCCTGAGGGCTGGTATCACCGGCAGCGCTAAGAACGACAACTGAAAGAACGGATTCTTGAGCTCCACCCCCATCTTCCTCGCCATGGCCTCCAGCCCCCGCTCTTTTTGCAGCAGCGCCGGGGCGTCGAGGTTTGAGATGAGGCCGTAGTAAGGCATGGGCACGACGAGGCTCGCGCCTTGGCATGACGCCGCCATGCCGCCTCCGCATTCCTTGAGGAGGCAAAACACGTTGTAAATGTCGTCCAAGTTGTCGCCCACGATGAGCAGGTTGTGGGCATCGTGGGCGTAGGTCGTGCCGAGGGCGCCCTTTTTCAACCCGAAACCGTGGACGAGGCCGAAACCGTAAGCAGGATCGGCGCGGTACCGGTCGAAGACGCAGCCAAGAATGAGGTCCCGCTCGTGGTCAGCGACAACCCAACCGTCCTCGGTCCGCGCGTTGACGATCAGATCGTCGGTGAGTATGGCGCCTTCGCGCACGCCTATCGCGTGCGTCTTATTTCCCGTCGGTTTCCTTCGCAAATCTTCTTTCTTGAAAGGCGCAACATTCAATCCGGAAACGGGCGGAGTTTGCCGCGGCTCCATCGCGGTGGCTGCCGCCTCCCCTTCCCGATAGACGACCCTTCCATTCTTGATCGTTGCCTTTACCCGCATCTGGTCGGGATTGTCGAAGATCACGAGATCGGCCTTCTTCCCCACGGCGATGCCGCTGCGGTCGCTCAGGTTGAAGTAAACAGCGGGGTTGCGGGTGACGAGCCTGAGGGCGCGGGCAAGGGGGACCTTCCTTCGAACGAGTTTGCTCGTCAGCCGGTCGAGGTGGCCCGACTCGCAAAGGTCCTTGCAGGAGAGGTCGTCGGTACAGAGCGAGAGGTTGCTCAGATGAGCGGGCCGCACCAGCGGCGCCAACGCGTCGAGGTCTTGGGCGGCGGAGCCCTGCCTCAGAAACAGGTGCATGCCCCGTTTGAGCTTCTCCCTGCCTTCCGCCGATGAGGTGGCCTCATGATCGGAATAGATGCCGGCCGACATGTAGCAGTCGAGGTCGTCCCCTACGAGCCCGGGAGCGTGGCCGTCCACGGGTTTGCCCTCGAAGAGGGCGATCTTGCTCATGATGCTCTTTTGCCGGGTTATCACGGCGGGAAAATCCATCACCTCGCCGAGGCCGATCACCCTTTTCATGTCCCTGAGCCTGCGCAGCTCTCCCGGTCCGATCTTTCCGGCGCCGCGCTCATGAGGACTCGATGGCACGCACGAGGGGGCCATGACGAACAGGTCAAGCGGAAGTTCGTCGATGAGAGAAAGGTACCACTTGAGCCCTTCCATCCCGCCCGCATTGGCGATCTCGTGGAGGTCCGTGATGACCGTGGTTGTCCCGTGGGCAAGCAGGGCACGGCAGTAATGCGCCGGAAGGAGGTGCAACCCCTCCACGTGCATATGGCTTTCGATGAAGCCGGATGAGCTGAAGGAACCGTCCGCGTCGAGCACTTCCCGCGCCTCGCCGCCCGACAAAGAGAGAATCCTGCCGTCCTTGACGGAAAGGTCGGTCTTTACGGCCGTCTCTTTCAACGGGTCGACGAGAAGGCCGTTTTTGATCAACAGATCGGCGACAGGCTTCATGGAAGCGGCTCCCTACTAAAGTTGGATCGGGGACACACCTCCGAAAGCGGAGGAATGTCCCCGCAATCATTATCGTTTATCCGGGACACACCAGGCAAGCCTTGATGGGGGACACACCTCTGGCGAGGAATGTCCCCCCAGCCGCTGCCGGGAATGTCCCCGCACGTAAAGTTGGATCGGGGACACTCCTCCAAAAGCGGAGGAATGTCCCCGCAATCTAAAGGTCTTTGAGCGCATCTGTTGCGGCGGCTACGCCTTTTCCCATTTCGAACTTGTAGCCGAGGTCTCTCAGGGCAAACTCGAGGGCCGCAATGGCGGTGATGACGTCGTACCGGTCGGCATAGCCCAAGGTGGCGATCCTGAAGACCTTGCCCTTCAATTGGTCCTGTCCGCCCGCCCCGGTGACGCCATACTTTTTCCACAACGTCTTATAGATTGCCTGGCCGTCGATGCCGTCGGGTGCGACGATGGCCGTAACCGCGGGGCTGGGCGACTTGGCAAAAGTCTTCAGGCCGAGAGCGGCGGCCCCGGCTCGGGTAGCGCTCGCAAGAATTTCGATCCGGCGATAGACGTGCTCCAGACCTTCTTCCCTGATCAATCGCAACGACTCTCGCAAGGCTGTAATGAGCGAGATGGCAGGAGTGAAATTGGTCTGGTTCTTCTCCAGGTTCTTCCGCTCCTTCGCCCAGTCGAAATAGAACTTCGGCAGCCTGGAGACTTTGTTGAACTCCCAGGCTTTGTCGCTGACTGAAGCAAAAGCGAGCCCCGGCGGCAGCATGAGCGCCTTTTGGGAACCTCCCACGAGGACGTCGATATTCCACGCATCGGCGGGAAGCTCGAATACGCCCACCCCGGTAATGCCGTCGACGACCATGAGGGTGTTCGGATAGTTCTTCACGATTGCGGCCGCTTCCTTGACTGGAAAGCGGGCGCCCGTCGAAGTCTCCGTGGCATGCATATAGACGGCCTTTGCGTCCGGGTTTGCCGCGAGGGCCTTCTCGACGAGGCCGGGGTCGAGAGCGTCGCCCCAGGGCACATCGATGTTGATCGGATTGACGCCGTAGGCGCTGCATATCTCCGCCCAGCGCTCCCCGAACTTCCCGCTCCTGACGCAAATAGCTTTATCGCCGGCAGAGAGCAGATTCGTGACGGCGCCCTCCATGGCCCCCGTGCCGGAGGACGTGAAAATAAGGACCTCGCTCTTCGTGCCGAAGACGTACTTTAGGCCGTCCCTCACGTCCTGCACGACAGTCTCAAAAATCGGGTTGCGATGGTGCACCATCGGCTCCGCCATCTTCAAAAGCACTTCCGGCGGAATAGCCGTCGGGCCGGGGGCGAGCAAATATCTCTTTTCCATGAACAACTCCTTCACTGCGCCGAAAAATATAGTTATTGTAACGGATTTCGAGGAATAACGTCAAGGAAAGCAAATCTGGGGCTGACGGGTCGGTTTGAACTTGACGGTTTTCCGAATACCCGTAGAGTGAAAACGCCGTCTCCTTTCTGTTCCCCTGGAGACAGCTTAGCGGCCCGTGCTCTTCCGCCCTTCAGCCTTCCGAGTCTTCCAAGGGCCACGGCGGCGGCCTTCTTTTCTTTTGTGGGTTGCGCTATGATAGGTTCTTGTGCGGGGCTCTCCGTCAGAGGTTGCCCTATTGCTTCCTCCGCTATCTGCCGGGCGAGTAGATTTATGTCGATCGGTCTCTTTTCTTGCCATACCTTAATGTAGCATGACCGTTTAAGCATCGCAAAGGAGAGAATTCCAAACTGACCACCAGCAAATCCGGCCAGTCTCTCGTGCAACATCTCGCGTCCGGGGAAACGTCCAGATGGGCCCGGAGGGCTTCTTTGATATAGAATGCCTTGGAGCGGTTCGTGGCTCTGGCAAGATTCTCCAGTCTCTCAAGTATCTCAGGCGGCAACACGAGGCTGTAGTTGGCGGGTTTTCCCGGCTTAGACTTCTTCACAGCCGTTGTTTTCATGGCGCCTCCTTCTATGCTAATAGATATATTAGCGTAACCGCCGCGAAAAAGCGTGCGGCCATTTTCTGTTCCCGGTGGTAGGCCTACTCTACAAATTCTAAGGCCTTGCATTCTATTAGCGTTATAAGACTTCTGGCCTCTGGGGTGAAAAAGTCTTCAATGAGTTTATGATAAAGGTCCGTTGAAGAAGTTATGGAATTTTTCCCCAGTTGGTCATACGCCGCCAAGACGAGAAGCGCGGCAAGGACACTGCCAACAAAACCGGAATAAAGCTGGTTATGTTCGCAGATGTTGTTTTGCAATTCCTTTGCGTCTTGACACTGCTGGTTCCAGAAGGCATTGTCTTTTTAGCGCTATGAGAAAAGTCCTAAACCAAAAGGGCAAACAGGCCGACGCTGGTCAGGCATGCAGAGTATGGATGTGACGCGGCCCGCTTCCGGGATCGATCATGGTTGAACTCGATCCCGGATCGCCTAGGTCGGCCTTTTGGGCGGAATCGTGAGGTCGGGACGCAATCCGAGCCTCGTCGCCCGGAGGCGAACGGCAGGCCGGGTACTGCCCTCAAGGCTTGCCATGGGCGGTCGGCAAACGACGGAGGGCACGTGGCGAAGAGGGCGCCCCGGGGCACCCAAGCGGCCGATCGGTGGGTCGACGATTCCGCCCAAAAGGCCGAGCGCCCGGAGCGAAGCGACCTGAAGAGGGGAGGCTCCACGAACTTCGTTCGTGGAGGGGGCGCTGAGCCCCGGGAACTGCGCGCGGGGATATGCTTAAAATGTGCTCTGCGGCTCCGCTCTTGTGGTATTATATTTTTTCGAAATTGCATGGAGGTACATAGGCAATGGCACAGGGCCTTTATAACGATACGGTGATGGATCACTTTACGCATCCGAGAAATATGGGCGAGATCGAGTCTCCGAGCGGCATGGCCGAGGTGGGGAATCCCGCGTGCGGCGACGTGATGCGGCTTTATCTCAAGATCGAGAACGATGTGATCGTCGAGGCCAGGTTCAAAACCTTCGGGTGCGGCGCCGCGATCGCCGCGAGCAGCATGACAACGGAGATGATAAAAGGGAAAACTGTCGACGAGGCTTTGGCTTTATCGAATGAAGCCGTCGCTGAAGCATTGGGAGGATTGCCCCCCGCGAAGCAGCACTGTTCGGTCCTTGCCGAGGAGGCGCTCCAGGCCGCCCTTGAAGATTATAAGAAGAAACGACAGGCCGGAGGGCGCTAGGTTGCGGGGACATTCCTCTGCTTTTGGAGGTGTGTCCCCGATCAAACTTTAGTTGAGAAGACCCCTTATCTTGCTCAGCAGATCGGCCGGAACAATGGGCTTCGGGATGCAACGGAAGGCTTTTCCGGTGATTCCCTTGCCGCAGACCACCTCGGATGCATGGCCGCTCATGAACAGGACCTTCGCGCCCTGCTTTAATTTCGCTATTTCCTCATAAGTTTCCCTGCCGTTCTTTCCCGGCATCACCACGTCAAGAATGAGGAGATCGATGTTTTTTTGCCATTCGGCGAATTTTCGCAACGCCTCCTCGCCGTCTCGCGCTTCTATGACGCGGTATCCCGACATGCCGAGCATCTCGGCCAAGGCGCCGCGCACATCGGCGTCGTCATCCGCTAAAAGGAGCGTCTCGCTGCCCCCTTCCACGGCATGCGGCGCCTCTTCTTTTGGTTCCGTCTTGCTCTTCGCCTCGGGCAGGTAAATGCGGAAGGTCGTGCCCCTGCCCGGTTCGCTTTCTACATGGATAGAACCGCCGTGCTGCTTCACGATGCCATAGGCCGTGGATAATCCGAGGCCCGTTCCCTTCCCCGGCTCTTTTGTCGTGAAGAAAGGCTCAAAAACCTTTGCTTTTGTCTCGGCGTCCATGCCTACGCCCGTATCCGCGACGGAGAGCATGCCAAAGCTGCCGGGCTCGCCGTGTCCGCGGACCCGGGGGAATTCCCGGTCGATCACCGCCCGGGCTGCCTCAATCCGCAGTTCGCCGCCTTCCGGCATGGCGTCGCGCGCATTCGTCGCCAGATTGATGAGCACCTGCTCCATCTGGGTTGCATCGGCCATCACGCGGACATCCTCGCTGCAGACAACGGTGAGGCGAATGTCCTCGGGAAGAAGCCTTTGGAGAAGGCGCTCCACGTCGCCGAGGACGACGTGGAGGTTATGAGGCTTAAGCGCCATGGGCTGCTTCCTGCAGAACGCAAGGAGGCTTTGGATGATCCTGCCGGCTTTGCCCGTGCAGGAGAGGATCTGATCCACGTAGTGGCGGGACGGGTCGTCCTGTCCTATTTTTCTTTGCAAAAGATTGCCATACCCCATGAGCGCCGTAAGGATATTGTTGAAGTCGTGGGCAATGCCGCTTGCGAGGGTGCCGATGGCTTCCATCTTCTGGGCCTGAAGGAGCTGTGCCCCCAGGTTCTTCTGGCCCGTGACGTCCCTGATGCACTCTATGGCGCCTATGACCTCCCCTTTGGCGCTGAAAAGCGGGGATGCCGCCGCGGACACGCACACCTGCTTTCCCCCGCACGGCAGGTTCATGTACGCCTCGCCCAAGAGGGTATGGCCGTCGAACTGCCCGAAACCGTATCGCTTTTTTACCTCCTCATCTTTCTTCAGGGCGAGATCGATCGCCATGGGGCGGCGCTCTCCATAGAAGGGAATCGCGTAGGCATACTCGCCCTTCCCGAGCACGTCCGCTTTCATTACCCCCGTCATTTCCTCTGCGGCTTTGTTCCAGGCGATTACCCTTCGTTCACAATCTATGACAAAGGTGGCATCAGGGAGGAACTCAATGATATCGAGAACCTCCTGGTGGGCCGTTCGCAAATTCTCTTCCGCCTGTTTACGCTCGGCGATCTCCAATCGGAGAGATTTCGTTCTTTCCCGGATCTTGTCTTCGAGCTTGTCGTTAAGAGCTTTGAGCTGACCGCGGGCCTGCTCGATCGCGCGATTCTGAAGAAGGAGGTTCTCGTAAGTGGAAAGGAGAAAGTTCGCTACCTGCTGGCATCGGGCGGAGATGCGCCACGTCTTTCCGCCCGCGACCACGTCGAAATCAGTCTTCGCTTCCGACCCGTCGACGACAGGGCCGCCTGCGAGAACGGATTCCGCCATGGAAAGCAGCAGCCCCGGGTCGCAAGGCTTGGTGAGATAGTAGTCTGCCCCCGCCTCGAGTCCCTTTACCATGTCAGCCATATCGGAAAGACTGGTAAGGAGTATCACGGGGATGCGACGCAACCGCTCGTCGGCCTTTACGGTGCGGCAAAAATCATAGCCGTTCATCTGGGGCATCCAGATGTCGCTGATGATAAGGCGAGGCTCGAACTCCATGAGGATATAGAGGGCTTCAAGCCCGTTTTTCGCGACTCTTACGGAGTAGCCCCTCGCGGCCAGCATGCCCGCCAGCGCTTCTGCCTGGGATCTACTGTCTTCCACAACGAGTATCGGCGTACCTGCGGCAAGATGCCGCGCCTCGGTCTTCATTGCGTTCCTCAAACCGGCGCCCCTTTCTCGGCCGCCCTGTTAGGGATGCTTTCCGAGTCGCATCGATTCCTTCAACACTGCGGCGGGAAAGTCGTCCAGAGGAAGCACGCGGTCCACGGCGCCGAGCTTGATCGCTTCCTTCGGCATGCCAAACACCACACAGGATTCCTCGTCCTGAGCGATCGTGAACGCCCCTGCCTGTTTCAGCTCGAGCATCCCCTTCGCTCCGTCGTCTCCCATGCCGGTCATGATGACCCCGATGCAGTTTCGTCCCGCATATCGAGCGGCAGAGCGGAAAAGCACATCTACCGAAGGACGGTGGCGACTGACCAGGGGACCGTCTTTGATCTCCACGTAGTACCGGGCGCCGCTGCGCCTCACGAGAAGATGGTGGTTCCCCGGCGCGATCAGAGCCCGTCCCCTGAGCACCGTGTCCTGCTCCTCCGCTTCTTTCACGGTGATCCGGCAAAGGCTGTTGAGACGATTGGAAAAAGCCCTGGTGAAATGCTCCGGCATGTGCTGAACAATGACTATTCCGGGCGCATCGTGCGGCATCGCTTCGAGAAAAACCTTCAACGCCTCGGTGCCGCCCGTCGAAGCCCCCACAACGACCACTTTTTCCGTCGTTTCCACCATTGCCTTCGACGAAGGCTTTGCGAGGATCACATCGGCCGTCATCTTGGGCGTCACTCTGAGAAATCCTTGGGTGATGGGCTTTATTTTGGCCTGGGAGGCGGCTTTGACGGCGTCGCATATTCTTACGCGGGACTCTTCCAGGAACTGCTTTGCGCCCAGCCGAGGCTTCTGGATGATGTCGACGGCGCCGTACTCCAGGGCCCTCAATGCCGTCTCGGAACCGGAATCCGTGAGGCTGGAGCACATCACCACGGGGATGGGACGTTGGGTCATGATCTTCTTCAAAAAAGTGATGCCGTCCATGCGCGGCATTTCAACGTCGAGCGTGATGACGTCAGGGACGCGATGGAGCATCTTGGATGCGGCGATGTAGGGATCGGGCGCTGCGCCCATGATCTCGATGTCGGGGTCCGAGGAAAGGATCTGCGTCATCGTCTGCCTCACCACGGCGGAATCATCGATGATCAAAACTCCTATCTTTCTGCTCATAACCTGCTGCCCCCGTCTTGCTTCGGTCCCCTGCCTCAAACGCAACTTTTTGACTGCTGCGCCGGTCCTTCTGTTCCGGTCTCTTATGCCGCCGCCGTTTGGTCGGTTTTCGGCGCCTCCATGGCCGCCAGTTCGTCAAAGGAGAAGACCTTGTCAATGTCGAGGATCATGATGAAACTGCTGTCCCGCTTTCCCATGCCTTTGATGAACTCCGTTCTGATGCGTCCCCCGATATGCGGGGCCGGCTCGATCTGTTCGGGCTCGAGCTCGATGACCTCCTGCACGGAATCGGCCAGGGCGCCGAGGATCGTCGTCTCCTGGTCCAACGTGATTTCGAGGACGATAATGCACGTATCGACCGACTGTTCCGTCCTCGTCATGCCGAACTTGAGCCGCATGTCGATGACGGGCACGACGCTTCCGCGCACGTTGATTACCCCGCTCATGAATTCGGGAGTGCGCGGCACCTTCGTGATAGGCGTATAGTCAAGGATCTCCCTTACCTTCCCGACTTCCACCGCAAAGACCTCATCGGCCAGTTTGAAGGTCAGATATTGTTCCGTCCGGGTAATTCCGCTTACCATAATTATTGCCTCCTCTATGACAATCGTTGCAAAAACGTTTCCTGTCGCGCTATCTTTACACGGCTTCGACCAGGTCGTTCTCTTCTCTCGAATAGACGATCTGATTGACGTCGAGAATGAGGGCGATGCGGCCGTCCCCGAGGATCGTTGCCCCGGAAATGCCCCGCGTCTGCCGATACACCCTGCCGAGCCCCTTGATTACGGCCTGGACCTCTCCTACGATATCGTCCACAATGAGACCCGCGGTGCGCCCGTCCGGCTTTACGACAATCACTTGTTCCCGCACGGGCCCGGAAGCGCCGGTTGGAACCGGTTGGGGGGACATTCCTCTCGCCTCTTGTCTTTCGGAGGTGTGTCCCCCTTCAAGATCTATCCCAAATCGCTCCCTCAATCTGACACACGGCACGAGCGCGCCTCTCACGTTTACCCAGTCGTGTCGCGTCAAATTGGCCGCGCCTCCCCTCGCCGTTTCCAGATCGACGCACTCCTCGACGAAGGAAACGGGAAGGACGAAAAGCTCTGAACCGGCGGCAACGAGCAGCCCTTCAACAATGGCAAGAGTGAGCGGGAGACGTATCGAAACGGAGGTCCCCACGTTCGGGCTGCTTTTTACCTCTATGGCGCCCCTCAGGGCTTCTACCGATTTTTTCACCACGTCCATGCCGACGCCTCTGCCGGAGATGTTGCTCACTGCTTTAGCAGTCGAAAAGCCGGGCAGAAAGATGAGGTCGAAAAGCTCTTTGTCCGTAAGCTGCGCCGATTGGCCGATGAGGCCGTTCGTAATGGCTTTCTTCCTGATCGCCTCCTTGTCGAGCCCGGCGCCGTCGTCCGTGATGTCGATCACCACGTTGGCGCCGACATATTTCGCCGACAGGACGATCCTGCCCTTCCCCTCTTTCCCCGCGGCGGCCCGCTTATCGGGCGCTTCGATGCCGTGGTCGACGCAGTTTCTTATCAGGTGTATCAGGGGATCGTTGAGCCGCTCGATTACTGTCTTGTCCAGCTCCGTGTCGCCGCCTTCCGTGACAATCTCTATCTCCTTGCCAAGGTCTCGCGAAAGATCGTGGACAAGCCGCTTGAAACGCCCGAACGTGGAGCTGATGGGCACCATCCTGATCGACATGGCGTTTTCGCGCAAGTCCGACGTCAGTCTCTCGACATCTTCCGCAATGGAAAGCAGTTCCGGGTCTTTCAGGTTTGACGAACAACGGGCGAGCCGAGCCTCCGCGATTACCAACTCCCCGACCAGGTTGACCAGCTTATCAAGTTTTTCGGAAGCAACGCGAAGGCTCGAAGCGGCCTCCGCCGCTTTCTTCTTTTCCTGCATCGCTTTCAGGTGTTCCTGTTGCACCAGGGCCGATTCCACCTGCTGGCGGCTCGTTGCGCCGGATTCCACCAGGAGATCGCCGGTGCGCTTCTTCGACTCCAGGACTTTGTGCAACTCTTCGGGGGTCACATCGCCGCGTTCCACGAGGATCTCGCCAATTCTGGGGGGCTTCGTTTCTTCCGCAATCAGCGCGTCGTCCACTTCCTCAATGGATATCTCGCTGATGTCCTCGACAAAAATGAAGACGTCCCGTATGGCGTTGATGCCTTTGTCCGTGGTGAGAATTATTTCCCAATTGACGTAGCAGTTGTCTGCCTTCATATGCTCCAGATCGGGGATGTCCGCGCACCCCGCGACCGCATGGCAACTGCCCAGGTCTTCAAGCTCCCTGAGAAGGAAAAGAGGGTTCGTTCCGGTGAGGAACATGTTGAGCGGGGGACGAAAGCGAATGCGGTACGTGCAGCTTTTTCCGCATCCGTCGGCCTCGACGGCGTCGGTTCCAACGACAGGGCTTTCCCCGCTGCCGCCGGTCGGGCTTTCTTCATCACGGTGGAGGAATTGCCGGAAGGCGGACTTGATCTCGTCCAGCTTCTTCTCGCTGGAACCGGAGGCGTCTGGATTATCCAGCATCTTTCTCACTTCGTCGGAGGCAGCAAGAGTGAGATTGATGAGCTCGCCGCTCAGGGCGAGGCTTCCATTTCTTACCCGGTCGAATACGCTTTCGATGTCGTGAAGAAAAAGAGAAATCTGCTCGTACCCAAACATGGCGGCAGAACCCTTGATGGTGTGGAGCGCCCGAAAGATGCGGTTGACCAGTCCGCTGTCGTCGGGTGATGACTCCACCTCCAAAATGGCCGCTTCCAGGTCATTGAGAAGTTCGTGCGCCTCTTCAATAAAAACCGCTGTCGTCGAACCGTTCTGATCCGTCATCCTAGCACCTTCTTAACCACGCCGAGAAGTTGTTCGCGCTTGAACGGCTTCACTATCCAGCCGGTGGCGCCGGCCTGTCTGCCCTCCTGCTTTCTCGACTCCTGAGATTCCGTTGTTAGCATAACAATGGGGATGAATTTGTAACTGGACTGGGAACGCAGCCATTTGATCAGGTCTATCCCATCCATATTCGGCATATTGAGGTCGGTAATGACCATGTTCACGCCGGTCTGGGCCAGCTTCGAGACGGCGTCTTTTCCGTCCTGCGCTTCTATCACCTCGTAGCCCTCGTGTTTCAGGGTCAAACTGACCATTTGCCTCACGCTCGCCGAATCGTCAACAGTCATGATCCACTTGCCCATTTTATCTTCCCCCTCACAAACGATACGTCATATCGGGGCGCCAATGCCCCCTTCGTCACAACCGCCCGTCTTCGGATGCGGCTTTCGCCTATTGGTCCTGACGCCATAGACACTTCCCCTCAGGCTCGTCCATGCATCCTTCCCTGCGGAAGAAGGCCGCGTCCTTTACCGCATGGTTTATCGGCTCCGGCACGTTCCGCAAAACTAGCAGTTTCCTTTGCTTTAACGCCGTCTTGTGGGCGGCGCACAAAAGCTGGATCGTGGAGACGTCGGCATCGGTCACGCCGATCGCGTCAATCACAAGCTCCTTTGCCTCCGAGAGCGCGTCCGCCAATTTCTCCTGCAACTCCTCGGCGCAGGCGAGACCCGCATCTCCCGATAACGTGAGCATTACGCCGCCTTCCTTTTCTCCTGCCGATCTGTCAGCTTTCATTTCTTCCTCCCAGCCAAAGCGCGAAGCACTTCTCTTTCTTCCGTCGCGGCGCTCTTGCGAACCTGTCGCGCCGCCCCTTGCCAGCCGCTCAAAAGAGCTCAACATTGCTTCCGAGCCCTGTTTCGTCTTTGTCCTGTTGCGCGCCGCTGACGCGTTGCTGGACATGCTGCTCATGGATGCACCGTTCCCGGTGCATCGTATAACGGCTTTGCAAATCCGACACGCTCGTGCCGCTCCCGGCCCCTTTCGAGGGCGCCGCCCGCTGAGCGTCGGATACGATTTTACGCAGGCCGCCAACCACGCTGTTGATCGCGTCCCGCGCCCGAATATGGGCCGTAATGCCCGTCGCTGCGGCATCGAGATCGCGCGTGAGGCCGTCGGCGGCCCCATCGATCTCATCGAGGAGCGTCACAAAGCGTTCATGATCGCCTCTTAGGCCGCCGGCCAGTTCCTTTACATTGTTTTCGATGATGCCTATTTCGCTCTCCCTGCGGCCATCCTCATCGCCAAAGGCGGCCAGCTCCTCGGAAACGCCGCTTATGCTTGTCAGCATCTCCGTCATTTTCACCGTCTGATCGCCTGCGCTGCCGGATAGGTTCTTGATCGCTTCGGCAAGCACGCCGAGAGCGCCGCCCCCCTCGGCCGCCCGTGCCGCCTTGATCTGGGCGTTGAGGGCGATCAGCTTTATCTGGTCGCCGATCTCTTCGATATCATTGACGAAGGCGGAAAGTTCGTGGATCATGCCCGTCACGACCTCCAGGGCTCCGGCCGCTTCCTTGCCCGATTCCGCAATCTGACGCAAAGCGCCGATCACTGAAGTGAGCGACCCATTCAATTCCGAAAGAAAGGATATCTTTTCCTTCCCGGCGAAGCCGGCAAGATGCACGGCTTCCCTCGATATGCCGGAGAGCACGGAGGCTATGCGCCGGAGACCCTCCGACACCGTTCCCACCGCCGAAATCAATTCATCTCTGGCATTGTCGAGCTGAGCAATCTGAAGGTCCCCGACCTCCGCCAGGACCTGAGCCAAAACCGTTTCGCTCTCGCCGGAAGACCCTTTGTCCATAGCCTCGTCGAGCACCTCCGCCACGTGCTCGATTTGTTGACGGGCAATATCGTGAAACTGCAGGGATGAAACAACCTCCGAAACACTTGTCGAGAGCTCTCCCGAAGAACGCGCTATCTGCGATGCGGCAGTCGAGGAAGAGGACCGCTTTCCCCTGAGCACGGCCAGACCCGAGAGGAGCGCTTCCAGCGTCTCCCGCGTCCGTTCCTGAGTCGATTTCTCGCCGGAGACGATCTTTAGGAGCGTCTCCTCCACTGATTTGCGCAAGAAAGCCAGCCCTTCGACAATCTTTGAGGACTTGGATGCGATCACCTCCGAAAGCTCGTCGACGCTCTCCGCAAGAACCTCGAAGCTTTTGTCTTGATCGTTCATGCGGCCCGTTTCTATCTTGGTCGAGATGCTCAGGATATGAAGGTGCTTGACGATCTTCTTGAAGACGCCCAGAGGAGCGCAGGTCTCCTCGATAGCCGGGAGCATTCGCCGCAGAGAATCGGCGCAATGCTCCAGATTGAAGCCTGATTGCTTGAAATAGTCATTGACGGATAGGAGCAGCTTCTGGAGTTTTTCTATGTCGCCCCCGATTTCCTCGCTCGAGACCAGCTTCACGACCGTTTCCGCCGATTTGGAAATGGCGGATGCCGTGGAAAGCGCTTCGTCGAGGCGCCTGCCCGTGGAGAGGAAATCGTCTTCGGTGAGGGTATTTAACGACCTGAGCGTTTCCGCATAACCCCGAACGATCGCTTTAACGCCGCCTTCTCCGTCCTTTCCGCGAAAATCCATCGAGACAACCCCGTTGTCAGAACTATACCCGTACATACTCTATTCATCGCGGATTCGAGAAGAAGATTAAGGGAGTAAAAATGAATTCTGAGTTAACTGGACCGCTCCACCTAGTTAATTACCAATTTACCAATGCTTAACTAGGGGTTTGCCGGGAGCTTCCGCTATCCGCGGCACAGCCCGGCGGCAGTCTCCGGGGCGGCGCGCTCTGGCGAGGTCGGTCAGGGCTGCCCACCGGTTAGTCGGTTTATCGGGTTTGTCCAATTTCTCTGGTTGCAACCGAAGAAACTAAACAAACCGAAAAAACCGGACCACCGGGGCCAGCCCTGACATCTTGGCTACTGCTTGATATTCAAATCGGAAAAATCATACATGCCCTTTTGAGGAGGAAAAGTGGGCATGCCGTACTCTTTCCAGTATTTCTGGTAGACGTCGACAAGACCCATGGCCTTAATGGAGACAAGATACTGGTCCTTGACCGCGACGACTTTCAGCGGAACCAGCTTGCCGTCCTTGATGATGGCCACCATACAGCCGGGGCCGGAATCGACGGTCTTGTAATTCTTCAGGTCCGGCCGCGCGAAAAGCTGAGAATACCCCTCGAAGGTCTTGACTCCCTTCTTCGAGTTCTGGAGGTATTTGACGATGGTCTCCACATCGACGCTCTTCGTGTTTTCCACGGCATCCTTAAAAAGGAACCAGGGGGAGATCCAAAAGCATCCCTCGGGACGCCATTCTTTGTACTCCTTGATGTAGCGGTCGATAAGAGGAGCGATCTCCGGGTCGTTTATCACGCCTTTGGGATCGTAGTAAACGCATTCCCAGCCTTCAACGTACTGCTTGCCCACTTTCTTTACGATGTTGTCCAGGACCGTCTGGTCGATATTGCCCGGATAGACGATGCCCTTATACCCGGCGTCCCTCAGAGATGCCACCAGATTGGTGATCTGGTCCCCGGTGACAAAGGGGGTCTCCACGAAGTCGGGGTTGGCCGCCTTGATCTTGGCCGCAATGGGGCCGAAATCGGTCGTGGTCGCGGTGAAAAAGAC
The DNA here is from genome assembly GCA_963816715.1 of uncultured delta proteobacterium. Classification (GTDB taxonomy): domain Bacteria; phylum Desulfobacterota; class Syntrophorhabdia; order Syntrophorhabdales; family WCHB1-27; genus BOG-1155. Next base: position 610,241 of record CAWFMJ010000023.1, on the reverse strand, counting down.
CGGGTCGAGAACCTTGAGCCCCGCAACTTTGGCAGAACCCGTCCACTGCATGGTCCCGATCTTGCCGAACTGGCTGTCCGGGTTGACGATCAGGTCTGTCTTTGCGCCCTTGTGGAAATTATCTTTCTGGATCGTGTAGCCCATGCCGTACCCGAAGAAGAGGCCCTGCCCCTTTATCGCATACTTAAGCTTCGGGTCCGCCATGCTGTCCATGAAGGAAACACCCATCCACATCGCCTTGTTGGGCTCCGTTATGGTGACGACTTCCTCGGCAACGTCTCCCCACGTGGCGACGATGAACTTCACGCCGTCCTGAAGGACCGCCCTTTCCGCGGCCGACCGGGTTTTTGTGACGTCATTGTACCCGCAGTCGTAGATCATCGCCTTGACTTCGTACTTTTCTTTCCCGATCTGCCAGCCGCCCTTCTCGTTGTACATTTTTGCGAAGAGGTTGAGCCACCGCTGAATCTCGATGCCCTGTTGAGACTTGAGGTTGACAAGGGCGCCAATTTTCAGCTCCTTGGCCATGACCGGCGACGAGCCTACGAAGAAGAGCGACAGACAGAGCGCGACAAGCGCGACTACGCACCCCGGCGACAATAGCTTTCCACAACTTGCTCTCATTGTTGCCCCCTTTTTTCTCTGATGGTTTTACTGCCTTGCGATAGTTTCACCCTCTGCAACCTAGATTAGCTCGTTCCTGTATGCAATGGCAAGAAAAAAATCATACGCCAACACAGCGTTTCAATCGGCAGTCGCCTCCTCTGTCCACCCAGCCGTGCGCCAAATATCGCATTGCTTTGTCAACTTGCGTCAACATTATCATGGCCGCTACAGCCCCCAGCATGTGGTGATCAGGGTCTCTTTCGACGGCCCCACATAGATTGCCTGTTGCGGGCAGTCAATTTCACAAAGGGCGCAGAGCGTGCAATCTTCGGGATACTTCGCCACCGGCTTGTTCCGGTCTTCATCCATTCGGATCACGTCCATGGAACAACTTTCCACGCACGTTCCGCACCCGGTACACAGGTCTTCATCGATGCGCTCGATAGACATGTTTACTCCTTCTCTCCCGGAAACCGCAACGGATACTTCTCTCTGTAGGATTTTGAAGGGTCGGGCCGCCACGTTTCGGGCAAAGCTGTCTTGACGACCTCCATCGCCCCTTCCTCCCCGCCGATTCTTACATCGGCGAACCAGTCGGCGTCGTTTCTTCCCGGATAGTCTTCCCGGTAATGTATGCCCCTGCTCTCGGTGCGGAAGATGGAGCTCCTGAGCATCATCTCGATGCTGAGCATCCTGTTCTTTGTCTCGTGGGCGAGCCGCAGCTCGTGCGCGTCCTTGGCGACCAGTTTTGGTCCCGCGTGGTTCTTCAGGAAATCGATCATCGTCAGCGCGGCGGCCAGCCGGTCCCCATGCTTCACGAGAAGAACATAGTATGGCATCATAAGGTTGTAGAGCTGCTGCTCCACCCAATAGGGAGCAAAGCCGCCCACCCGGTTCAACGGCGCATAAACGGCCTCTTTCAGCTTCGTCACGGCCTTGCTGTCCGCCGATGTCGATTTGCCTGCCGCCGCATGCCGCGCGGCGGCCCGACCGGCCCTTGCACCGGTGACGGAAGCATTTCGAAGGCCAAAACCGAAGGCAGGATAGGAGGCGCCGAGCGCCTTTGACTGGTAAACGTCTCCGGCCCCATAAAGCCCCGGAAGTTCGGTGGCGCAATCCGTACCCGTCGACGAAATGCCGCAGCCGCCTCCAAAGATGGAATGGAGCGGCGCGCTTTCAAGCCGCAGCACCCCCGTAAAGAGGCCCCCTTTTGTCAGGTCCATGCCCACCCGGTCCAGGCGGAATTCCGTCTTCGAGTCCCTGATGTCCCGCAACGTTGCTTTCATGTCTTCCGGTTTTGCCGCGTCGAGGTTCCAGATGATCGGTCCCCGGCCTTCATGGATGGTGTTTGCCGCGACGAGCCTGCCCGTCTCGTACCCTTCCGCATCCACGTAACTGTTGGTAAAGGAGATGGCGGGACCGTAGGAGACCCAGCCGGGGTATTTCTCGGGAACGGTATTGAAGGTTCTCCCCTCGAGGTCGATCCGCGTTTCTTCGTTCTTCCCGGCAACAAAGCACGTTGCCCCGCAATTCGAATACTCCTTGCCGCCTATGCTCGCGCCGGACCGATAGGCCATCGCTTCCCCGTCAAAGGAGAGATGGCCGACGGGACCCATGGCGCCGGGAACGTTTCTGAATGTGCCGTTTCCCGTGCTCATGACGATCGCCTTTGCAGCAAAACGGTAAAACGCGCCCGTTCGGCCGTGGAAGCCGACAGCGCCGACAACAGCGCCCTCCTGCGTGAGAAGGTCGGTGATCATGATCCTGTCCATGATCCTGACCCCGACCTTCAGGGCCTGCGCTCTCAAAGCCGGAAGAAAGGTCCACCCGCGTCCCAGGAAACAACATTCCAGGGGGCCGAACCCGATGGGGCGACCATACCGGAGCACCGATCCGTCATCGTTTTCTTTCGGCTTGATGCCCCATGACTCGAAGTCCCGCAAGCGCTCGCGTGATTCGCGAAGGGTGATTTCCGTCCATTCCGGGTTGTTCACGTACTCGCTCGACCTGTTGACCTGAGTCATCCAGGCCTTCAAATCATGGCCCCATTCGGGATTGAAAACGGAGTAGTCTCCCTCGGCATAGGCGGTGGAGCCGGATCTGCTGACATAGTTCTTGTCTGCCAGGATCACTTCAGCTCCTTCTTCTCTCGCCTTTATCGCAGCGAAAAGACCCGCCATGCCTCCGCCGACCACAAGCACATCCGTCTCCGACAAATGTTCCGATGCCATAGGAAGCTCCTTCGCCCCTGCCCTTGGGGGCGTCCTTGCCTTGACACACAGCGCCTAGGTAACCACATCTTACCAGTTCGAAGATTCGTCCGCAATCACACTTTAGGGTGATTGTGGCGCAAACGCCGTTGCAATCACAACAGTTGTAAATCAGACCGCTTTTGGATTACACTAGCGCAATGTACGTCACTGACGGCGAATCGAACTACGACAAGGTCTGCAAGGAGCTGATCGGGTTCGCGAGGGGGGCGGGGGTCGTCGAGAAGGCGCCCATGCTTTTGGGCAGCATTGAAGACGGGATGGCCTGCATGCCCCTCTTTGGGGAGAAATGCTGCGTCGGCGCCGAGGGCGTTTATAAGGGCCAGGTGAAGCTCGACGCCATCGGCTCGATCCTCGTGGTGAGATACCTGCTGCAGGCGGGGAACGCTCCCATGGCGAACAAATGGCTGCCCTACCGGGACCTCAAGGACGGCGCGCAGTTCTCGTCGTTTATCAAGGCGAACATAGAGGATAGGATAGCCCACGCATTCCGGGGAAGAAGGGACGTCCTGGCGCAGCGGCTCTCCGCTCTCGGGGCCTCGGCCGCCGGCAAGGACCTGCCCGGCGATGTCGCGCTCGTGGTTCATCCCCTGCCCAAAGTGCCCGTGCTCTCCCTCTTCTGGGATGCCGATGAGGAGTTCCCCGCATCGTTCCAGTTTCTCTTTGACGCCTCGGCGCTTTCTTACCTGGACCTGGAAGCCCTCGCTGTGGTACTGCAGTACATATACTTGAAATTGATTGGAGAAGCATGACGAAGGTACTCATTATCGACGACGAAAAAGCCATTCTGGAAAGCCTTTCTTCGGTCCTCCTCGACGAAGGCTTCACCGTTTGCACCGCGAAAGACGGCAAAGAAGGGCTGACCGTGTTCGAAAAGGAAAAGCCGCGCATCGTCCTTCTCGACATATGGATGCCGGAAATGGACGGTCTCGAGGTGTTGAGTCTGATACGGCACGCCGATCCCGAGGCGCTCGTCATCGTCATCTCGGGACACGGCACCATTTCCACCGCTGTGGAAGCCGTGAAAATGGGGGCGGCAGATTTCCTCGAAAAGCCTCTTTCCATCGACAAGGTGCTCGAGGTAATTTCGAGGGCCCTGGCAGGCAAGGGAAACGGAAAAGAAAAGGCGGGCAACGGCGTGCGTTTCGAGATTGCGAGAGGAGTCGAAGCATGCCGGCAAAAGACCATCGGAAAGAGCATCGTGGCCTACGGAATGGGCCTCTTTTCCGGCAACAAAACCGGAATGATCCTCCTGCCCATGCCGGCCGGCTCGGGGATAGTCTTCGAACAGGTACCCGAGGGCGAGCGCATGCCCGCTTTCGTCGACTACGTCTATTCCTCGGGAAACGCTTCTTCCCTAAGAGGGAAGAGTTGCTCGATCACAACGGTGGAACACCTGCTTGCCGCCTGTCATATGTATGGCATCACCAATCTCCTCGTGAAAGTAAGCGACGAAGTGCCGATTTTCGACGGATCGGCGCAGGAGATTTGCTGCAAGATGGAGGAAGCGGGTATTATCGAGCAGCGGCAGGGCATAGAGCCTCTGGCGGTCACAGAGAAGATTGCCCTGCAGAACCTGCCGGGGGACAAATACCTTTCCATAGAGCCCGCCGAGGAACTGGAGATCGATTTCCGCTTGGAGCAGCCGCAGCCCATCGGCGTGCAGCAGTATGTCTTTCGGGGCGGAAAAAATGCTTTTCTGCGGGAGATCGCGCCTGCCCGCACCTTCGGCTCGATTAAGGATTTCGAAAGACTCGAAAAAGCCGGCCTCGCCGCAGGCCGCGTGAGCAATGTCCTCAGCAACGTGATCCTCCTCAACAACGACGAAGTGATCAATACAGAACTTCGCTTCGCCGACGAATTCGTCAGGCATAAGATCCTCGACATCATCGGGGACCTCTACCTTGTGGCCCGGCCCGTCATCGGCAAAGTAACGGCGCGCCAAACCGGACACCTGGAGAACATCGCGCTGGCGAAAGAGCTGAAGCGGATTTTCGGCCGCTAACACGCGCCTCATTTTTTTCTGCTTCGTCCTCCGACACGGCGACATCAATTCGCGAAACAGGCTGTTTCGCGATTATCGGGCGACTCATTTGGGCAACAGCTTGTTGGCCAAATTACGGCCATCCCCTGGCGTCATAGTATCCCTGCTGTCTCGTAAATGCCTCCGTAAAGAATCGAAACCACGCCTCCCCGTCGCCTTCGATTCCTGTTTCTCCCCCCCCTTGCGCAAATCGCTTCTCCCCGTTATATTCATCTTAGCAATTAACGAGTGTAATTGCTAAAGCAGCGGAGGGGCGACGCGAGCCCCGATAATCGATGAGGAGGTGCGTATGTTGTGGACAGAGCGAGGCAGGCTGAACGGAAGTTTTGATCCATGGATCGAGGCCGGTTGGCTGACGGACCCTGTGGAGCGTCTTCTGACGGCGCCATCAGTTCGGACCAGTGAGTTTCCTTTGGTGAATATCTGGATAAACGGAGACGATGCGGTCCTCGCCACGGAGATTCCCGGCATCGACCCCGCGTCCGTAGAGATATCGGTAGCGGGGAAGACGGTGACGATACGGGGCGCCAGGGAGACGAAAGCGGAAAACGCGGAAACTGCGTATCAAAGACGGGAGCGTTGGCGCGGTCGTTTCAGCAAGACCATCGAGCTGCCGTTCAATCTGGAAGCAGACGCGGTTGAGGCGCGGTTCCGCAAGGGCGTTTTGCAGGTAACACTCCCGAAAGCGCACGCGGACAAGCCGAAGACCATTAAGGTCAAATCGGCATGACGGGGCTAAAGGGGCAACGCGGATCGCGAATCGCGGAACGCGGAACCGGCGAATCCGGAATGACCGAGCGCAGCTTCAATAGTTGAAAGCTGCACTACTATCGAGGAGGTTATCATGGCTGAGACAGCGGCAACACAAGTGAGAAAGAAAGAGGCGGAGATAATGCAGACCCCCGAAAGGGCCCGGGCAGAGAGAGTCTTCCATCCTCAGGTTGACATACTGGCAAGAAAGGACGACATCGTGGTGATCGCGGACATGCCGGGCGTCGACGAGCAGTCGGTAGACGTCAACCTGGAAAAGAACATGCTGAGCATCTATGGCCGGGTGGAAGAAAACCCCTTCGAAGGTTTTCGACCCCTGCACATGGAATACGGGATCGGCGATTACGAAAGGACTTTCACGCTTTCCGACGAGATCGACAGGGATCGCATCGAAGCGTCCATGAAGAACGGAGTCCTCACGTTGGTTCTGCCGAAGGCGGCAGCCGCGAAGAGCCGGAAGATCGCGGTAAAGGCGCAAGCGTGATTACTCGAAACCTGGCGGCTTCCCCGCGACGAGCGTAGCGAACTGAGCGGGGAGGCTCCGCGAAAGGTTGGGGGGACGCCGATCCGAAAGACAAAGGGCGAGAGGAGTGTCCCCCTTCCAGATTTATTGACAAGGAGGTGTCCCATGGCCCGCAAAGAGGTCGCAGTACAGAGAGAAACAGGTAGAATGCCCGCGGAACGGCATGAATGGATGAATCCGCTGTCCAGGTTTCGTGCGGAGATGGACAACCTGATGGAAGGTTTCTTCCACGGGTTCACCCCCTTTCCCTCGACGCTGGACGCCGACGGATTTGCGCCCCGCGTCGATGTGGTGGATTCGGATAAGGAGATCAAGGTTTTGGCGGAGTTGCCGGGGATGGACGAAAAAGACATCGAGGTATCCCTGAGCCGGGACGAGCTTACCATCAAGGGAGAGAAGAAAGAAGAAAAAGAAGAAAGGAGCAAAGGCTACTACCGCAATGAGCGCTGCTTTGGCTCTTTCACGCGCACTATCGGGCTCCCTCTGGAGATCGAGGCGGACAAAGCGGAGGCGTCTTTTAAGAAAGGCGTCCTCACGGTGAGGCTGCCGAAGACGAAGGGGGCCATCGACGAGGCCAGAAAGATTAGGGTGAAAACAGAATAGGGCAAGGGCAAAATGCAAAGGGCTGGGCGCCGGGCGCTCAGCCCTTTTTTATTGCCTGTGTCCGGAAGGGGAGCGGCGGCGAAACAGCGGGTCCATCGTTGCGGGACGCCGCCGGGTTGCCCTATCTTCCTTCGCACGCCACGCGAGCACTATGCCGATAAAAAGACAGAGAAGCATTCCCCAGGCGATGTAAGTGATTTCCATTCCACACTCCCGTGAAGAATTGGGAAGACATGGTCCGTTTCGTTGACGGCGTTGTCGCCCCGCAACTGTTTATCGCCTGAAAGCGTTAGATTATAAATGGCGTGGACGGGCTAGCCCGCTGACCGGCTTCTGGCCGCCACGGCATCGATGAACTCTGCGGTCGTGCAAAAACCCGCCGGCCTCGGCTCCATCAAGGGAACGAGGTCTTTGGTCGCAATGCCCGCCTCAATGCAGTCGATGACCGCCTTTTCCAGCTTTTCCCCGAAGGCGCGCACTTCGGCCGTCCCGTCAAGCTCGCCGCGTTTCTTCAGAGCCCCGGTCCAGGCAAAGATTGACGCCACGGGGTTCGTGCTCGTCGGGTTGCCTTTGAGGTGCTCGTAATAGTGGCGGCGGACGGTGCCGTGGGCCGCCTCAAACTCGTACAAGCCGTCAGGAGAGACAAGAACGGAGGTCATCATGCCAAGGCTGCCGAAGCCGGCCGCGAGCACGTCGGAGAAGACATCGCCGTCGTAGTTGCTCACCGCCCAAAGGATCCCCCCCTCCTGCTTCATTATCTGCGCCGCCGCGTCATCGATCAGGAGGTAGCGGTAGGAAACGCCCGCCCGGTCGAGGTCGGCCCGGCGCGAGGCCGCTTCCCGGTTGAAGATCTCCTTGAAGTAGGCATGATACTTCTTGCTGATGGTATCTTTCATTGAAAACCAGACCGGAACGCGTTCGTCGATCGCGTAGGAAATGCAGGAAGCCGCGAAGGAACGGATCGATTTTCCCAGGTTGTGCACAGCCATGACCACGCCCGGGTCTCCGAAGTCATGCACCAGAAGGCGTACCTCCTGCCCATCCGCCCCGGTGTAGACCAATTCCACCTTTCCCGGCCGGTCTATGGTCATCTCCACGGCCGCGTAGATATCGCCGTAGGCGTGGCGCCCGATAATGATGGGTTTTTTCCAGTTTCTAACGGCGGGCAGGATGTTCCGGACCATAATCGGCTTGCGGAACACGGTGCCATCCAGGGCGGAGCGGATGGTCGCGTTCGGCGAGCGCCATGCTTTCTTGAGCCCGTATTCCTCCACCCGCGCCGCATCGGGCGTGATGGTGGCGCATTTGACGCCCACCCGGCATGATTTGATAGCTTCCGCGGCTTGCCGGGTGACGGCGTCGTCGGTCGCATCGCGATTCTTCAGACCGAGATCATAATACCTGATGTCGATATCGACAAAGGGGAAAATGAGCTTCTCCTTGATCATCGCCCACATGACGCAGGTCATCTCGTCGCCGTCCATCTCCACGATGGGATTCATTACTTTGATTTGAGCCATTGGTCTTCGTTCCTTTTTCGACTCTTTTAGCGTCCTAACGGGACGTGAGGTAGTTGAGCATGCCCCCCGCGGCAATGACAGAGACCTGTTTTGCCGTCAGCGGGCAAAGGCAGCCGATCTCCTCGCCGGTGCGGTCGTTCAGGAGGGTGAGCGGAAGGCCCTTGCTCAAGGCGTCCCGCCAGTTTTTCGCGAAAAGCCGGTCTCCCTTCTCGATGCGGTCGTAGGCATCGCTATCTTTAAAGGCGAGCGGGAGAATCCCGAAGTTGATCAGGTTTGCGGCGTGGATGCGCTCGAACGACTTGGCGAGGACTGCCTTGACCCCCAGGTACATGGGGCAGAGGGCGGCATGCTCCCGGCTCGAGCCCTGCCCATAGGAGATGCCCGCCACGATAATATTGCCGATGCCCTTCGCCTTATTCTCGAGGCAGGTTTTCGGAAAGTTCGGATCGACGCGCTCGAAGACGAAAGTTGCGTATTTGGGGATGTTCGAACGGTATTTCAACCGCTGACCCGCAGGCATAATGTGGTCGGTGGTGATGCGGTCGCCCACTTTAATGGCCGCCACGCCGTCGAGGTCGCCGGATGCCGGTTCGTTCCGGGGGGGCTCGCCAATGTTGGGGCCCCGAATAATCTGCGTACGGGACATCTCCGGGGTGGGAAAAATGAACATGCCGTCATCGACCGAGTAGACCTCCGGTTCTTCAAACCGCGGATAGGCAAGGCCGGACGTCCTGGGATCGCCCAGCTTGCCCGTTATCGCCGCTGTTGCGGCTGTCTCGGGGCTGGCAAGATATACCTTTGCGTCATTTGTCCCGGAACGTCCCTCGAAGTTGCGGTTTGACGTTCTGACGGAGACGCCGCCGCTCCGGGGCGAGAAATGGTTGCCGATGCAGAAGCCGCAGGCGCTCTCCATGATGCGGCCGCCGGCAGCAATGAGGTCGTGGAGCGCCCCGTTGACGACGAGCATCTGCAGGATTTGCCGGGAACCGGGGGCGATGCCGAGGCTGACGTCCGGGTGTACCCTGCGACCTTTCATAATCGCCGCAACCGTCATCAGGTCGCGGTATGAGGAATTGGTGCACGAGCCGATGCAGACCTGATCGACGGCCATGGCCGAAAGATCGGAGAGCTTTTTCACGTTTCCCGGGCTATGGGGCACGCTGACAAGGGGCTCAACGGCGCCAAGGTCGAGCTGGATGATGCGATCGTATGATGCATCAGGGTCGGCCTTGAGGAGCTTCCAATCTCCTCCCGCCCCTGAGCCTTGAGAAAACGGCGCGTCGCGTCGTCGGAAGGAAAAATGGAAGCGGTGACGCCCATTTCCGCCCCCATATTCGCGATGGTGGCGCGCTCAGGCACGCTCAGGGACGCAACGCCCTCGTCGCCGTACTCGAGCACCACGCCCACGTTGCCTGTGGTGGTGAGCAGGGAGAGCATCTGCAGCACCACGTCTTTCGCGGTGACCCAATCGGAAAGCCGGCCCGACAGCTTTACCAGGAAGACCCGGGGCAGGCGAGAGAGAAGGGACCGCCGCCCATGGCGATCGCCACGTCGAGGCCGCCCGCGCCGATGGCGATCTGCCCGAGGGCGCCGCCCGTCGTGGTATGGCTGTCGGCCCCGAGGAGCGTCGTTCCCGGTTTGCCGAAGCGCTCCAGGTGGACCTGATGGCAAATGCCGTTCCCCGCCCGTGAATAGACGACGCCGAACCTGGCCGCCGCGCTTTGCAGATAAAGGTGGTCGTCGTTGTTCTCATAGCCGACTTGGAGCGTATTGTGGTCGACGTAGCTCACCGAGAGGTCTGTCTTCACCCGGTCGATGCCCATTGCCTCGAACTGGAGAAAGGTCATGGTGCCGGTGGCGTCCTGCGTGAGGGTCTGATCGATGTGAATGGCGATCTGCTCGCCGGGCGCGCAGGCGCCCTCAGTGAGATGCGCGAGCAGGACTTTTTCTACTATATTTTTTCCCATGCTTCTTCTCTTCTTTCTGTTTCTCTCTGTTTCTTCTTTTCCAGGGTCAAAAAAACGTGCTCCGGTCCTCCGGAGCGCTATAGTTTACCAAACTGCGTATGATAAGGAAACATGTCCTTCGTGGCGGCCCTGCTTCTCAGTAATTTTCTCTCCCGGCGCCGACGGGTCGGCTTATTCCTGATCGGTCCCGATCGTCCGTATTATACTTCTCCTGGCAGACAAGACAATCGGATGGCGCCAAAGAGCGCATGGGAGGGGAGGAGAGGAATGGAAGCGAGGGAAGGAAAAGTCGATCTGGCTCGCATGGCGGTCCGGCAGATCGAGAAGGCCTCGGCGTATCTCAGCGGCATCGATCCGGGGATACTCGAGAAGATCAAGTACACCAAACGGGAGATCATCGTCCATTTTCCGACAAAGATGGACGACGGCTCGGTCCGCATGTTCACGGGCTACCGGGTGCAGCACAATGATACGCGGGGACCCTTCAAAGGCGGGATGCGCTACCATCCCGACGTCGATCTGAACGAGATGCGGGCCCTGGCCATGTGGATGACCTGGAAGGCTGCGGTCGTCAACATCCCCTTTGGGGGCGCGAAGGGAGGGGTGGAGTGCGACCCGAGGACGATGTCGGCCCACGAGATCGAAAGCCTGACGCGTCGATTCACCTGGGAGATATCGCCCTTTATCGGCCCCGAGAGGGATATCCCCGCGCCCGACCTCGCCACCAACCCCCAGGTGATGGCCTGGATGATGGATACCTTCAGCATCCGCAAGGGATATGTGGTGCCGGGGGTGGTGACGGGCAAACCCCTCGATCTGGGCGGTTCGCGCGGCAGGTACGAGGCGACCGGACGCGGCGTTTTTGCCGTGGCCTCGCAGGCCGCCAAACGCGAGGGCATGTCGCTGGAAGGGTGTCGCGTCGTCGTCCAGGGCGCGGGGAACGTGGGGAGCATTGCCGCGCGGGAGTTCAGCAACGCGGGGTGCCGGGTAGTGGGCATTTCCGACGTCAACGGCGGCCTCTGCAACCCGAAGGGCCTCGATGTGGAAAAAGCACTCGACTGCAAGAGGCGCAACAACTGTTTCACCGGGGCAGAGATCGACGCCGACGAAATTACCAATCAAGAGCTCCTGGAGTTGGAATGCGACATACTGGTCCCGGCCGCCATCGAGAATCAGATCACCGCCGAGAATGCGCCAAAGCTGCGCTGCAAGATGATCGTGGAGGGCGCGAACGGTCCCACGACTCCCGAGGCGGACTGCATCATATTCGACCGCGGCATTCATCTCGTGCCCGACATCCTCGCCAATGCGGGGGGCGTCGTGGTCTCGTACTTCGAATGGGTCCAAAACCTCCAGGAGCTTTTTTGGAGCGAAGGAGAGATCACGGAGCGGCTGATGCTCATCCTCTCCAGAGCGTTCCACGAAGTGAAGGCGATTGCGGAGAGGGAACGGATCGAGATGAGGACGGCGGCGCTGGTGCTCGGCGTGGGGAGGGTGGCGGAGGCGGTACGGCTGCGCGGCATATTCCCGTAAAAAAAAGGGCAGAGCCAAACAGCGGCTCTGCCCCGGTTATTTGCGGCGATGGGATTGTCAACCGGTGAATTTCTTTCTGAGAACGGCCAGACCGGCGAGAGCGGGGGCAAAGGGCAGGAGCGCTACTATCGTTCCTAACGCCGTCCTGACCATTTTCAAACCCCCTTTGGATGCAACTCTCCCTCTCGGGAGAACAGGGCTGACGCCCCCTTCGCTTTCCACCCAACCACGGTCGCTCGCGGTTGGCCTGGTCCTATTGGGCCCGTCTGCCGGCGAGCCATTTGAGGCCGAAGAAAACCATGGCGACGGCGCAAAGGGCATACGCGAATTCCACATTGAGCAGCCATTGGAATACTTTGTCTATCGTTCCTGAGCCGGCAAAAAGGCGCGAGACGCTGCCAGAGGGCATGACCGAGCGCGAAGGAATTTTCGTCCAGGCGCCGCGTCTTATCCAAAGACAAATCTGATACGCATAGACGATCACGCAAGCCCAGTTGAATAGCTCGTAAAGGACCCAACAGGAACCGCGCGCTATCGTTCGCATCGGGACCCGTCTCCGGGAGCGGCGCCGAACCGCAAGGGATTCTTTCTCTTTTTCATTGTGTTGTCCCCCATGGATTTTCTCTCTTTGGCGGCTCGGTCGTCTGCGGCGAAGATCGTGGGGTGAGTTACAGACCCGTTCGCTTTCCGCCCCATGGTCGCCCATGGATTGGCTTTTTCAGAACTTCAGGACATTCGTATTGTAATCGTAACGTATAACAAAGTCAAGCGACTGTTTTGTCAGGCCGCAACGTCATTGTTTCAGGATCGAGCAGGAGCACCATAGTTCCGGACACATCTGACATTCGCGTCACCCGTCTTAGACAGCGCTATTGCCCCGTGGTAAGATCGGTAAAGCGCCGGATCGGCAATATCATGAGAATCTGACGACACGCAACGGGGTAGAACGGAAATACCGGATTCAGTCCCGTCGGATCGACCATTCATGCGTGGAAGAAGCGTCGGATTTCCGTACCGGTTTGAGGCAGGCCTACAACACGAACGGATACTGTAGGTCCATTCGGACCGCAGGCGAGGAGGGAAAAACATGAGGCGGCTCCCACTTCTGTTTTGCGTCCTGGTCATGCTGGCTGCTACCGCGGTCGAGACAAGGGCCTCGATAACCGTGGTAGATTTCGATAGTCTCACCGGCGCGGGCGCCGTTCCGAATATGTATGACGGCGTTTACTGGGGCGGAGAGTGGCGCTACGCGCCGTCTCTCGGCGCCTATGCCGCGGAGTCAAGCCTCAACTACGTATATGCGCCGCTCTCCTTTGCGGATCTGTCTCCTTCTTTTCGCTTCGCCGTTCCCACCGTCTTTCTTGGGGCGTTCTTCTCCGGACCGTCGGCCGTCTCCGGCAATCCGGGCATATCGGTCGAGTTCGTCATGTATTTCGAGGGCGTCGAGGCAGCGTCTTCGGCCTTGCTGCCCGTCCGTGAGACGCCGACATGGCTCGCTGCGGGCTATTCCGGCAAGGTCGACAAAGTGGAAGTGCTGACTTTTTATACCGGCACGGCAACTAGAGTAGCGGCCGGCTTTTATGCGATGGACAACGCGACCTATGCGAGCGTGCCGGCGCCTGCCGGCCTGCTGCTCTCCATTTCCGGCTTCATAGGGCTTCTGATGATGAGGACCTTCGTAAAAACGGGATGTTGCGTGTTTCCAGGAAAGGGTCGGAAAGGATGAAAGCGAAAACAAGGCGTCTGTTGTCCATTGTCTTCGTCATGGGCTCGCTCCTGGCACTTACGGGCTGCGGCGGTGGAAGCGGTTCTTCCGGAAGCGCTTCGGCTAAGTCCGGCGCTGCTTCAACCCCCCAAACCGTATCCGGCGTGGTCGCTTCGGGCGCCCCCATTGCGGGATACGTCTATCTCAAGGACAGCGCGAGCCCTGCGCACGTGTTAGGACCGAACCAGATCGGCGCGGATGGAGGCTATTCATTTGACGTCTCCGGACTAACCCCGCCGTTTTACCTTCAGGCCGTCGGCAGTTCCGGCGGTCAGGGTTTTCAGCTTTATTCGGCCGCCACGGGTCCGGGCACGGCAAATATCAACCCCTTTACCAGCGTTGCCGTCGCCGCAGCGGCGAGCACGAACGACCCCGGGGAGGTCTACGACGACCCGACCCAATATCCCGTGACCGCGTCCGGTCTCGCCAGCGCCGTGAACGCCATCCAAACTCTGCTCCAGCCGCTGCTGACCGCCTACGGGGCAAGCGGGGACTTCCTGAACGGCGCCTATAGCGCCAACGGGGCCGGACTCGACGAACTGTACGATTTCACGAAGGTAAGCCTCGATACCGTAACGGGTCGCGTCACCGTCTCGGACAGGACAACGGGCAACGTCATCGCCACAACGCAGACGACGAATGTCTCCGGCGGGACCCTCGATACGACCAGCATCCCCACCCCTGCAACCGTTGCCCAGGCCCTCACCGACATGGAGGCTATCGCTGCCCAGGCGACCGCGCTCATGACCGTAATAAACAGCAAGGGCGCTTCCGCAACCTCGCAGGACCTCGACCCCTTCTTTGCCGGCGACGCGGTCTTCGGCATCAACGATGGGATCGACAGGGCAGGAGAAATAGCGGTTTATCTCGACAAGCTGGCGAAGAACCTGCCAGCCGGAGCGATGATGACCGGCGCCCGGACATCGCTCATAGGAGAGAGCGGGGGGAAGTACACGGTGGGGATAACGACGACCTTTTCGGATGGCACGGTTTATTCGACCAACCCTGACGGAAACGACAGCTTTTTCTTCGCGTTCGACGGCAACGCATGGAAGCTTGCGGGCAATGGCTATAAATCTTCTTTCGTCCGCAACCCGTTCTGCGCCGCGTCCTATCGGTTCATACTTTCCGACGGCACATCGCAGACCGCAACCGGCCTCGCCCTGAGCGCGGGAGACGTCGGCGGCTATGACCTCCAGACCGCGCTCGTCAAGGGACCGGGGCTCCCCGCTGACGGCGTGACCATTGCAAAACCGGCAGGGGCGGGGACGATCGATCTTGTTCCTTACTATCCCCAGACCCCCTACCGCATTACGGGCGTAACCGGCTTCTGGCCCTTCACGGACGTCTACGCGCTGGACGATGCGGCCCTAGCCGCCATTCCCGACGGCGCCGCTTACACCTACACGTTCTACGACTCAAAAGGCGCAACGGTCGAGACAAGGATAATGACGCTGCCCAGAAGGCCCCTGAAGAGCACGGAGCTGGCGGACGCCTGTCCAACCCTCGGCGGCCAGACGTCGCACGGCCTCTCATCCGTGCAGCTCAGCAGTGCTCTCGCCTTCACGTACGCGCCCGCCTCGTGGAGCGGTTTCTCCGCTGCCGCAGTACGCGGCAGTCTTCAAATCTGGGACGCGAGCGGCGACAGCGGCTGCCTCGCAATTGCACTGCCTATGAACCAGACATCGTCAAGCCTGACAATCACTCAGCCTTCGGGATGGACGCCTACGGCAGCGCTGCTCGATCTCACCGTCGCCGACGTTTTCAACCGGCAGATGCATGCCCAGTGGATTTTCGCTCAGTAGGCGCGTCGGAACGAGTTTGCTCGCGCGCAGTCGAAGAACCGGCATGAGGCAGCGTTGACGATCTTGTCTGGAGTCAATATACTGCTCTTATGGACAGTGAAAGCATCATTGTACGCTGCCCGCATTGCGGGGCCAGGAATCGCATCCCCTTAGCCAGATGGGGCGACCGGGGGGCGGTGTGCGGCCGCTGCAAGTCTGCCCTGCCCCCTTCCAGACTTTTTCCCGACAGGCCGCTCTCCATAACGGACAACAGTTTCGAGCGCGAGGTTCTCGGTTTCGAGGGGCCGGTAATGGTCGAATTCTTCTCGCCCCGGTGCGGCCACTGTCTAAGACTGGCGCCCATTCTTAATGAATTGGCATCAGTCTACGCAGGCAGGGTGAAGTTTGTGTTGCTGAACATTGACCAAGAACAAAAGATCGCTTCCCAACAGGGCGTCAACGGCACCCCCACCCTCGTTTTTTACAACCGCGGAAAGCTCGTCGACCGGGTGGTAGGAGCCCCCCCGAAGGACGAATTGGTACGGCAGGTAGAAAACCTCGCCCACAACTAACATCAAGGAAGCTGCACTTATCCCCTATAACCCCATGTTCGCAAGGATATGGGCAATCGCGTTGACTATCCTGACCAGTTCCGTATGGGTATTCTCGAAACCCTCGATCGAAGACGTCATCCCCTTTGTCGACAGGTGCACAAGCTGTTCGTTTCTCTGGCCCCTGGTTGCCTCATGCGCCGACACCTGAGTGAAGCCTGCGATGCTTTCGGCCGCCTCGGGATGGGTTTTTGACAGGTCGAGCACTTCGGTCTCCAGCGTCGAGAGAAGCTTCAGAAGCTCTCCCTTCTCTTCCTCCCGGATATCGGCGTTCTTGACCTTGTCTTCGATGCTTTCTATCGTGGTTTTGATCATGCCGGACTCCTCAATCGAGACATTTTTGCGACCTGCCAGACGTCAAAACTGCCCGAGGGGCCGGCAGACGGTGAAATCGTAAGGCTGCACCACCAGTCTCCTGTAAACCACGCCCGTTGTCCCGCTTGCCAGAGCGAAGGGCGTGGCGAGGATGCTCGCGCCGGCGCCCACAGCGAGGGCAATGAAGCTGATAGGGCGCACAAAAAGCAGGTCCATGATCATAGCCTCCGGCGTCGGCGGCGGGGCGGGCGTTGAGGGGTATGGACTACCCTCGTTTTCCATCAACTGGGTAGTCTGCGTTTCATTCTCCGCGTGAAGCGGCGGCATGACGCACAGAAGAAAAAGAAGTGCGGTGAGACAGACCAGGGCTTTTCTCATGGGGGACCTCCTTGTTTCACGCTCACTAGTTCAATTGCCGGGCAACGCCCCTGCCAGTTCTGTCCGGAAATCGGCAATGTCGACGAAATGTATGGCTTTCCAGCCCTGTTCCGCAGCTCTTCTTGCATTGTTCTCATCGTCGTCGATAAACAAAATCTCTTCAGGCGCCCGGTGAAGCAGTATCGCCACGTCGCGAAAGAGGGACGGCTCCCGCTTGCTCTTGCCGAGGCGATAAGAATTGAGGACCGGATCGAAGTGGCGAGAAAAACCGGCGGCTTCCTCTATCTCATCGAGCCAGTCCGTCTGGTCGCTCAACACTCCCACCTGAAAGCCCTTTGCCCTGAGCCGGTCGGCCTCATCGAGCAGAGACGCCCGAAGGACGAAGCGTGAGATAATCTGCCGCCGAAAAGCGGCATCGGCGCCTTTGAGCCCCGTGGCACGTCTGACCGCCTCCCAATAGGCCGCTTCCGGCGCATGGCCCGTAACGTAGCCCGTCTCATAGATGAGCTCGCGAGCGACAACAAAGAACCGCTCGGGGTCGAGGCCATTTTCGCTCCCTAGGGCGCGAAGACCCTCTCTGAAACCTTCTTCGGCAATGACCCCGCCAAAGTCGAACAAAATCGACTCCACCATGAAACTTCCTTTCAGAAACAGCCGCTCTACTGGTATTATAACAGTCATTTCTCCGGAAGAATAGGTCTTATGCGTCCTATCTGACCTAGAGGTCCTATTCTTCCGTTCTGCTCTATTCTTTTTGGGTCTGCAATCTGCTACACTTCTCCATGTTTTCGCCTGGCGGCTTCTGATGATGAACCGGTTGAGACCCTATCTGGAAGTATACCGCAGCCCCCGCATGCTGCTCATGGTGGCGCTGGGGTTTTCATCGGGCCTTCCCGTCGCTCTTATTGGAGGCACCCTTCAGGTCTGGATGGCCCGCTCAGGCATAAACCTGCACACCATAGGCTTTTTTTCTCTTATCGGGGCGCCCTATGCGCTCAAATTCCTCTGGTCTCCCTTCATGGACCGCTTTGTGCCTCCCTGGCTGGGGCGGAGACGAGGCTGGATCATACTGGTCCAGTTCGTTCTGTTCCTTGCTATCGGCGCCATGGGCTTCAACTCCCCTGCCCACGCGCTGGCGGCAATGGCGGCCCTCGCCTTCTTTGTCGCTTTCAGCTCCGCCTCCCAGGACATAGTAATCGACGCATACCGGACGGACCTCCTGACCGAGAAAGAGCGCGGCGCGGGAACCGCGGCTTCCATTGTGGGGTGGCGCATCGGCATGCTCGTCTCGGGCGCCGCCGCCCTCGTCCTCTCGGACCACATCGGCTGGCAGAACACGTACCTGCTCATGGCCGGCTTCATGGTTGTGGGAATGGTCGCCGTTGTCTTCGCGCCCGAACCGGACAGCGCAATCGTGGCGCCGAAAAGCATGGCTGAGGCAGTGTGCGGGCCTCTCGCGGACTTCTTTTCCCGCCGGTGGGCAATAATGCTGCTTCTGGCAATTGTGCTGTACAAACTAAGCGACGCCTATGCGGGGAGCCTCACGTCGGTTTTTCTCATCAAGCTCGGCTTTACCCCCAGCGACGTGGGGAAGATCAACAAGGGCCTCGGCCTCGCCTCGCTGCTCGCCGGAGCGGCTATCGGCGGCTCTCTCATGACGCGGCTCGGTCTTTTCCGATCGCTCCTCTACTTCGGCGTCTTTCAGCTCGTTTCAAACGTCTCCTTCACCGTCCTCGCCTGGATCGGCAAAAGCTACGCCGCCATGGCCGTGGCAGTGAGTCTCGAAAACCTGAGCAGCGGCATGGGCAC
The DNA here is from genome assembly GCA_963816715.1 of uncultured delta proteobacterium. GTDB lineage: Bacteria > Desulfobacterota > Syntrophorhabdia > Syntrophorhabdales > WCHB1-27 > BOG-1155. The sequence continues at coordinate 591,742 of CAWFMJ010000023.1, read as the reverse complement.
CGCCGCCTTCGTGGCCTTTCTCATGAGCCTCTGCAACAAGCGCTACACGGCGACCCAGTACGCCTTGCTCTCCTCCCTGGCCGCCCTGGGACGTGTCGCTATCGCCCCGACGTCCGGCTTTGTCGTCGAATCGATCGGGTGGGCCAATTTCTTCCTCCTCGCCGCTGCAGTCGGTCTCCCGGGTCTTCTCCTCCTCTGGCGCCTGAAACCGGAGATCCTTCAAATGGCTGAAGAGGTGCAGAAGGGAGGATAGCCTTGCGGTCTGAGCACGATGATTCCCGGCTTGTTTCCAACGTAGGAAATGAAGTCCTGATCGATCACTTTTCGCTCCATCGATGAGGCGTGGCGCAGGAGAAGGCACTGAGCGCGCCTGATGAAGATGCCCACGTGGGAGACGTCCAGCCCTTCGTCGGTCGCGTACAAGCCGACATAGTCGCCTGTCTCCAATCGATCAAGCGCACGCCCGTCGAGAGCGGCCGGGGGAATGAAGACGACCTTCCGGATCACGGGCGGCAGGTCCGGGAGAAGTGCGCTGCCGTCGCTTTTTCTGTTGAGACTTTTCAAAACAACGACGACCTTCTCCCTCCCTATCAGCCGGGTCGCGTCACGCACCTTCCTCCTCGCGATCCAGTCGGTAAAGAAGTGGCGCCTGCTGCCATAGGCGACCACGCCCGATCTGTAGCGCACCCTCCTCAACGTACGCGTGAACTCGTCAAAAGAACGGGACAAGCGCATCGATTCCACGTAATCGAGATAGGTGAAACAATCGACCGCTTCTAAATTGACGACGAATTCTTCCGGCACGCCGGGCGAGCCGATCAGGGTCGAAGCGCCGTAGGGGAGGCCCAGGAACCGGGCGGACAGAAAGTCGATGCGGTCAGCCGGATCAGCCATGGCCGTAGCGCGGGCGAGCATTTCGTCCAGGTCCTCGGGAACCCATTGCCCGAGACGCAGCTCTTCTCCGGCTTTTGCGCGCCGATCTGGCATAGTGATGAGGATATATCGTTTCCGGGGGGCAAGTCAAAAAGATTGGGCTGGTCGACCCTCGGCGTTTTCTGTTATCCTCTTCGTATGGCTTGCGAACGGACATGCGCAAAGATCGTCGACCTGCACCTCCATGGCGTCGGCGGGTTCGATACCCGCTCGGCGGACCCGGAAAAGCTGCTCAGGATAGCGGAACTTGAGGGCAAAGCGGGAGTCTCGGAGATTGTCCTCTCCATCTATTCCGGCCCCCTGGAAACCATGCGCGTCCAGACGACAGCCGTGAAAGCGGCCATGGCGCGGCAGGCGCCGGGGCAAGCGCGCATTCTGGGCGCTCACCTCGAAGGGCCGTTTCTCAACCCCTCCATGGCGGGCGCCCTGGATGCAGGTTCCTTCATTCGGCCGTCGGAAAGGGCGTTCCGGGAGCTGACGGAGGGGTGCGAAGACGTGGTGCGAATCGTCACCGTCGCCCCCGAGCTGGATGGCGCGCTCTCGCTTATCGGCCGGATGGCCAAAAACGGCATCAGGGTCAATATGGGCCATTCGAACGCGACCTACGGGGAGGCCGAGGCGGGCTTCCGGGCCGGCGCGAGGGGGATAACGCATCTTTTCAACGCCATGCGCCCCTTCCATCACCGGGAACCGGGAATCGCAGGCTTTGGCCTGCTGAGCAAGGAGATCTATGTGGAACTTATCGGCGACCTTGTCCATCTCAGCCCCAGGACGATGGAGCTTGTCTTCGGGATGAAAAGAACCGACCGGGTCATTTTCGTCTCCGATTCCGTCAGGGATACGGACGTCTCGGGCAACGCCACGCCCATGGAGAAGGGCAGGCTTTCGGGGGGCGTCTTAACGACGGCGGGGCAATGGGAGCGAATGATCAAGGCCGGCTTCGACGAAGAGCGAGTCGCCAGAGGGCTCACGATGAACCCCCGGGAGTATCTGGAAGGGTAAACAACCTATCCGGACTCGAGCCCGCGGACCAGATCGATCAGCTCTTCGATGTGTTTTATAGAGTAATCGGCGCCCTCTGAAAAGCCGGGAGAGCCGTAACCATAAAGGGCGGCCGCGTTTTTTACGCCTGCCGCCCGGCTCGCTTTCATATCGTAAATGCTGTCTCCCACGAAGAGCGCTTCGTCCGGCGGCACATGGAGCCGGGCGAGCACGTTGAGGATCGGCGCGGGGGAAGGTTTTTTCTCCGGGGTCGTATCGCCGCCCGCCACATAGTCGAAATAGCCGAGCAAATGAAGTGATCCAAGGAGCTGGACGGAAAGCGACTCGATCTTGTTGGAGACGACGGCTTTTTTTTGGCCGGAAAGAGACCTGAGCGTCTTTTCGGCGCCCGGATAGGGCGCCGAGTGGTCGGTCAGGTGGGCATGATAGTAATCGAGGAACCTCGGAAGCAGGGCGAAAACATCGAGATCGGCGCCCCGAAGCCTGCCCATCTTCGCGATAAGAGCCGTCACTCCTTCTCCGACGAGGGAAATGGTCTCTTCAACGCTCGCCTCTTCGAGGCCGTAAGGTCGGATGGCATGATTGAGGGCATCCCGGATGTCGAGGCTCGTATCGACGAGGGTGCCGTCGAGGTCAAAGATAATCAGCTTTACGCGCATTCTATCGTTTCGAACACTGTCCAAAGGGCGTGCTTTCCGTTGAAACGCATGGCGGTCTAAGGCAGCATCTCGCCGCCGGAGAAGATCGACTCCATCCCACGCTCCACCGTCATGGCCTCCATCTCCTCATCAGTCGGTCGCGTTCCCGATCGGCTCGCGGATTCCAGGACCAAGGGCAGGATGGGCGCATCGCCCACGGTATTGAGAAAGATCCCCTCATGGCTCAGGCACCAGCGCACGGCCCGATCGATGTCCGCCTCATCGGCGAGCGGCTCGTACCACGTGTTGGCGGTGGGCGTCCTTCCGGACCAGGGACGACGGGACAACGATTTTATCGTCTGCACGGCAACGCCGTCTTCCATGCACCGGCCAAGGAGCTTCACGAATTCTTCCCGGTACCCGGCGTCTCTGGAGAGCCAGTAGTTCCAGGGCAGGAGGACGGCATCGAAATGAAACCGCTCCAGACTCTGAAGGAGCATCCACGGGGCCATTCTGCCGTGGCCGGTGACGCCGATGAAGCGGACCGCCTCCCCATCGCGCGCTTCCCTGCACGCCTCCAGGGCTCCGCCCGGCCCCATGGCGGTTTCCCACTCTGCCTGGTCGGTCAAGTTGTGGAGTTGGATCATGTCGACGTAATCCGTCCGAAGCTTCTTGAGGGAAGCCCGGATAGACTGCCAGGCCGACTGTTTTCCTCGTTCCAGCGTTTTTGTCGCAAGAAAAAAGCGGTTCCGGTGCTTCTCCATCCAGCGCCCCACGACGGCCTCGGAATTGCCCCCGCTGTAAACGGGCGCCGTATCGATATGGTTGACGCCATAACGGAAAAGCAGCTCCAGCAGCTTCTCGGCCTCTTCTTCGCTGAACAGGGGAGCGATTGCCGCAGCCCCGAAGATAGTCCTCGTGCTTGCATGCCCGGTCATCCCAAAGCTTTGCCTTGCTATCATTGCCCTAGAGTAACTGAAACCAGGCCAAAAGGCAAACGGCGATCCGCAACGGCGCCTTTTCCGGCCTTCCTTTCGTTTTTTTCCTTCTTGTATGATCCGCGTCATGTAACGGGATGCCTCGTTGTGCTCAAATGATTGTTGTTGCCCCGGCCTTTTGTAGCCGGCATCCATGAGGATGCGTCAGGAAGGAGCAAACGCTTGCCGATTTCTGCATCAAAAGCGACAAGAGGATGAGCACCGCCAAAGCGGGAGTGATGACGCACACAGCATATCGCCTTCTCGACGGGTTGTTCGAGTGTTCAAAAAATCGTTCCCGGAACCATACGCCGCTGGGCGACAGCAAAGAAAAACTTCACTGCCGACGCGCCGGGCGAGTATCTTCCCGATTGACCGCGCGCCCGGCGCGAAAAGAGGAAAACCGAAAGCGCTAAAGGAGGTAGGTGCAATGACGGATGAGTTCAAGGGAAGGGTTGCGATCGTTACAGGAGCGGCTTCAGGCATGGGAAGGGCAACAGCCTACGCCTTCGCCAAAAGAGGAGCCAAGGTCGTTCTCGCCGACATCAACGTAAAAGGGGGCGAAGAGGCGGCAAAGTACATCAAGGAACAAGGAGGCGAGGCGATTTTCGTGAAGACCGACGTCTCGAAGACCGAGGAAGTCCAGGCCATGGTCGGAAAGACCGTCGAAACCTTCGGCAAGATCGACTGCGCCTACAATAATGCCGGCGTGACGCGGGGTACCGGCGTGCCTACGGCGGAGTACAAGGAGGAGGACTGGGATTTCACTCACAGCATTCAGTTGAGAGGCATATTCCTCTGCATGAAGTACGAGCTTCGTCAGATGTTGAAACAGGGAACCAAGGCAGCCATCGTCAATTGCGCTTCCATTTCCGGCCTTGCCGCCCACCCGGCCGATCCCGCATACGTGAGCGCCAAGTTCGGGTGCGTCGGTTTGACAAAAACAGCGGCCCTCGAATACGCGAAAACAAATGTCCGGATCAACTGCGTCTGCCCCGGCCCCGTTTATACCGGGTTGATGGATGCAGTGGAGAAAGCCATGCCCGGCTCGAGAGAAGCGGCAAAGGACATCGTTCCCATGGGGCGCGTGGGCCAACCCGAAGAAGTCGCGGAGGCCGTAGTATGGCTTTGCTCGGACGCCGCGTCCTTCGTGACCGCACTCGCCATGTCTGTGGACGGCGGCCAGGCGGCATTGTAGCCGCCGGCAGCAGCGACAATCGATCAGTTCACAAATCCGACGGGTTTTGTTATCATTGTTGTGAGAAACAATTAAGGAGGAGCATATGAGAAAAGTCGCTTCGGCATCGGTTCTTTTTTTTCTGGCGCTCGCTCTGTTTTTCATGAGCGGTCCCATGGCAGGAAAAGCGGCGGCCGACAACACGATCAAGATCGGTCTGGTCACCTCTATGACAGGCATGCTTGCGGCTCCCTACGCACCCATGCTCGACACCCCGAAACCCCTGGAGGAGCTGTTCAACAAGAAGGGGCTGATCCTCAACGGGCAGAAGTATACGATACAGATTGTCGCCGAGGACGATCAGTCGACGCCTATAGGGGCCGTGGCCGCAGTGAACAAGCTGGTCCAGGCAGGCGCGAAGTTCGCCCTGGCCCCGATGTTCCCTCCGTCCTATATTGCGATCCAGCCGATCGTCGAGCAGTCCAAGGTCCTGACCGTCCTGTCTCTGGGAGCGGTCCGCGACTTCGTCAGCGAGGGCAAACAATATAGCTTCGCCGCCCATAGCTTCATTTATTGTCCCCCCGCTGCCCTTGACTACCTCCAGAAGCATTACCCGAAAGTCAAAAAAATAGCCATGCTCTCCCCTGACGATCCCGGAGCGAAAGTCAACATAGCGGCAGCCGAGAAAGAAACGCAGGCACGCGGGCTCGATCTGGTTTTCCAGGAACGGTTCAAGATGGGGAACGAGGACTTTTACCCGCTCCTGTCGAAATTGCTGCAAAAGAAGCCTGACGCCATCGATATCGTCCTCTCCATAGAACCGTGGTCCGCAGCCATCATTAACCAGGCGCGCGAACTCGGGTTCGCCGGTCCTATCTATACCTCGGCCGGTCTCCTGGGGGACATCAACGTGGTGAAGAAAATGATCACCGACAAGTACCAGTACGACCTGTTCCAGGCGGGGCCCGACGTACAGAGCCCTAAAATGGCGCCCATAGTGAAAGAGTTCCGGACCGTCCTTGAGCCCCACGCCAAATACCCGCTTCATATGTCGCACGTTGCCGTGCTTGACGGCGTTTATACCATTGTCCAGGGCATCGAGAAAGCGCAGAGCGCCGACCCCGACAAGGTGGCAAAGGCCATGGAAACCATGGGATCCATTGAAACGACGACGGGGAAAGGCAGAATGGCCGGAAAAGAGTACTTCGGCGTCAACCATGTTGTCCGTAGGCCCATCGGCGTCAGCGGCATCATGAACGGCAAGGTCTTCTGCGAGATTTCAAACAGGGATTAAGCCATTCTCCGGTCATGCCGCCGCCGTGGTGCAGCGGCATGACCGGTCCCGCACAAAACACTTCCCAATCTGGGCGCAAAAAGGAATCTGAATGAAGAACCTCAAGATGTTCATTGGCGGAAAATGGGTGGATGCCGAATCGGGCAAGACTTTTCCGGTGATCAACCCGGCAAATCAGGAAGAGATCGGGCAGGCGCCGCTCGGCGGGCCGGCAGATGTCGACAAGGCGGTGAAAGCGGCCCAAGAAGCCTTTCCGGTCTGGTCGGCGAAGACGCAAGGAGAGAGAAGCGCCGCTGTCGGCCGGCTTGCCGCGATCATGCGAGCAAACTACGACGATCTGGTGAGGCTGGAACAGATCGAGCACGGCTCCCCCCTGGACAACGCCCGCTTCATGGCGGAATGGTCGGCGCAGCTCGTCGAGTTCGCTGCCGCTGCAAGCAGGACCCTCAAAGGCGATGTGCTTCCGCCGATGCCGAACATGGTCAACTACGTGAAACGGGAGCCCGTCGGGGTATGCGCCCTCATCACGCCCTGGAACGCGCCTATCATGATGATTGCCGCAAAGCTTGCCCCGGCCCTGGCAGCGGGGAATACGTGCGTCGTCAAACCGCCGAGCATCAATTCGCTCATCGGTCTCAAGTTTGCCGAGATGGTCTCCCAGGTCGATCTGCCGCCCGGCGCGGTCAACTTCGTGACAGGACCGGGAGGAAGCGTGGGACAGGCTCTGGCGGCCCATCCCGGCGTCAATTTTGTCGCCTTCACGGGAAGCACGGAAACGGGCAGGGCCATCATGATCACTGCCGGCCGGACCATAAAGCGCCTCCAATTGGAACTGGGCGGCAAGAACCCCTTCATCGTGCTGGAAGACGCAGACCTGGAGACGGCAGTCGAGACCGGGGTCCATTGCCTCTATCATAACAGCGGCCAGTCGTGCGCCTCTCCGGGCAGGTTCTTCGTCCACGAGAGCCTCCACGACGAGTTCGCCCGAAGGTTCGTCGAGAAGTCACGCCGGTTCGCGGTGGGCGATCCCTGCGACGAGAAGACGACTATCGGCCCCATGGCGAGCGCGGAGCAGCGGGACCGGGTGGAATACTTCATCAAATCGGGCATCGAGGAAGGGGCAACGCTCCTTTTCGGCGGCAGTAGGCCGACACCACCGCTCGACAAGGGTTTCTACGTGATGCCCACGGTTTTCGCCAATGCGACCCAGAACATGAAAATCGCCCGGGAGGAGATCTTCGGACCCGTCGCCTGCATCCTGAAATTCTCCTCCAACGAAGAGGCCATAGCGAAGGCCAACGACAGCTCCTACGGCCTGTGTGGATCGGTCTGGACAAAGAATACGGCCAAAGGCATGAAGCTCGTCGACCGCCTGCGCGCGGGCACGGTTTGGGTGAACCAGCACATGAAGCTGAACGACCTGACGCCGTGGGGCGGCGTCAAGCAAAGCGGCCTGGGGAAAGAAAGCGGGATCTACGGCCTGGAGATGTTCACCGACATGAAGCTCGTCTGCGTGGAGCTTGTGGAATAGTGCGGGCCCTTCCGCGCCCGACCTTGATAATCCCTTCGCGAAGGCAGACAATAGACATGGAGATTCTGATACCACACTTCGCGAAGGAGGTTCCTGATGATCAGATTTCAAAGAACCATGCGGGTGAGGCGAGGCAGACAGGCGACGAAGTGGGCCAAAGAGCTCGCCGATTACATGAATACCGCTCATGGAGAGCCGAAACTAAGCCTCTTCAGCTCCCGATTCGGCAACGTTTCCACGATCCATTGGGTGGCCGATTTCGAAGACCTGGCCGCCCTGAACGCCTGGCAGCAGAACGTGGGCGACGACGCGGCGTATCGGGAACTGGTGAAGAAGTCTCTCGACATCGTTATCGACGGCAGCGTCGAGGACCTGGTCCTTCAATCCGTGTAGACGCTCCCTGCGTGCGGCGTCTCCATCAAGTAAGGGTCTGAAGCGCCTTCTCATAATGAAGGATAACGGACAAGGGGGTTCCAGGAGGGGGAGATTCGATCTTCTCTTGACGGCAGCGCTGCTCCTCCTTTTTCCCGCAGCCTCTTTTGCTTCGGCAACCGAACATTCGCCCTTCCCCGTCTGGAGCGCCTTTTTTTTCGTCGCCCTCATCCTGTCTATCGCACTAGCGCCCCTGGTCGGCAAGGAATGGTGGAGCAAGCGATACGCCGCCGTTTCCCTGCTTCTCGCCGTGCCGGCAGCGGCGGTGATCGTGTTCTACGAAAAGGCGCTGCTTCTCCACGCCCTGTTGGATTACGCCTCGTTCATCATCCTTCTCGGCGCGCTCTTCGTCATCGCCGGCGGCATCGTCATCCGTACCTCCGCCCGGGGAACGCCGCTCCTCAACGCCTTGTTCCTGCTTATCGGCGCCGTCTTTGCGAGCATCATCGGAACAATGGGGGCGAGCACGGTCCTCATCCGGCCCCCGATCCGAGCAAACAGGGCGCGCAAACGGAAGGTCCACGTATTCATCTTTTTCATTTTTCTCGTCTCCAATATCGGGGGGGTTGACGCCTCTCGGCGACCCGCCGCTCCTTCTCGGCTTCCTCCGCGGCGTTCCTTTCACCTGGACTCTTCGGTTGTTCCCCTTCTGGCTCTTCGCGACGGGGATCCTCCTCTTCGTTTTCTTTCTCCTTGACCGGCGGATAGGGAAGGAAAGCCGGAAAGAAAACGTTGAGACCCCCGGCGAGGAAGCAACGGGCGGACTCCGGATAGGGGGCGCGGTCAATTTTCTTTTCCTCTTCATGGTCGTCGCCGCTTTCTTTCTCCCTGCCCTCGCGCGGGAGGCGGTCATGGTCATCGCCACGCTCCTTTCCCTTTGTCTCACGCCGGGGAAGCTCAGGAGAGAGAATCGCTTCACGTACCGTCCCATCGTCGAAGTTGCTATTCTCTTTGTCGGGATTTTCGTCACCGTCGCCCCTGTCATGAGAATCCTCAAAGAGAGCGGCGGCGTCTTCAGGATAGATGCGGGATGGAAGTTCTTCTGGGCTTCCGGCGCCCTGTCCAGCTTCCTCGACAACGCTCCGACCTATCTCCTCTTTTCGTCAGTCGCAAAAGGCTCCCCCTTTGCCGGGGGCGCGGGGGCGTTGTCGCAGGCGTTCCGCAGCTCTTCCTCAAAGCAATCTCGGCGGGGTCGGTTTTTATGGGAGCTCTCACCTATGTCGGCAACGGGCCTAACTTCATCGTGAAGGCGATCTGCGAGGAAAACAGGATAGCAATGCCGTCCTTTTTCGGTTATATGGCGTGGTCCTTGGGAATTTTGGTCCCGATCTTTCTTTTGATCAGCTTTTTTTTCTTTCGGTGAAAGCCTTGAGCAAATTCACCATGAACCTTACTTTGAAAAGAAACAAAGCGGGATGCCGATATCCTTCATTATATGATCTGGATCATAGTCACCAGGACTTTCTTCATGATATTACAGCATTCGCTCGGCACTCAATAGTGGCGGATTGGGGTCTTGTCTGTGCCGTTCTGAGGACATCCACGTACGGACTCCCGGCCGTCGTCAAAGATGAAGAAAAGGAGAGTTTCGGCTAGGAGGAGTCCCGGCTCCCTAAAACCGGGGCATATTACTTAACGGAGGAGAAGGAGGAGAAGGATGAAAAGGATGCATTTCGTTTTTGTTGTCGCATCTGTGCTGGTGGCCGCTTCTTTTCTCATCGGCGGGGTCTCGCCTGTCCGCGCCGCTGACAACGTGCTGAGGATCGGCTCCCTCAACCCTCTCATCATCAAAGAGGGATTGGAGCAGAAAAAGTGGCACGATCTCTTTACAAAGATGGTGAACGAACAGGGTGGACTGAAGGTCGGCGGAAAGACGTACAAGGTCGAGTTCTTTACCTACGACGTCGGTTTTGAAGATCCCACCAAGACGATGGGCGCCCTCCAAAAAGCCATCCATCAGGATAAGGTGCAAGTTCTTATCGACAATTTCGGGTCCGTCGACAACATCGTGTCGGTCCAGGCCGACCAGAACAAGGTCCTCGTCCTGGGCATGGGTCCTTCCGACGAGCCGGTGACCACCAAACACCAATATTTCTTCAGGCCGGTCGGAGGGTTCTTCATTGCCGGAACGAACTATCTGATTGCCCGCGACTTCGTCAAGAAGGGGGCAAAAAGCTCCGTGGTCTGCACCATCGACACGGAAAACGGCCGCGTAACGGCGGAGCGATACGGCAACGCCGAGAAACTGGCGGGCCTTAAAGTCTTCCCTCCCATCTTCTTCTCAACCGACACGGTCGATTTCGGCCCGATCGCAACCAAGATCAAGAGCCTCAACCCGGACATGGTCGACTTTGGCGTGAATTTCGGCCCGACGATCCTCAATCTGGCAGTGGCCCTGAAAGACGTGGGCTGGAAAGGCTATATGTTTCCGGGATCCATCCTCAGCAACGATCTGATAAAGAACATCTACGCGAAAGTCGGAAACTGGTTTGACGGCGCTGAGACACTCTACCTCGATCCGAGAGGCATCCCCGAGGTCATGGCGCACCCCGAGATGAAAGGACTCGTCGACCGCTACATCAAGGAATATGGAGACTTCCAGACAGACGGCTGCTACTGGGTAAGCAGTTGGTTCGTGCTGATGGACGCCATCAAGGGGGCCAACAGCGTCGACCCCACGGTGCTGAAAGGATACCTGGAGAAGGGGCCGAAGGCTACCTTGGGCATGGCGGGCTATATTCAGCTCTTCGCGAGACCTGACATCAATCAGTTCCGGACGGTTGACGGTATGGGATCGACCGGCCACGGCATCACGAAGAACGGCAAGCTCGAATACTACGACCAACTCGACGTGAAGGATCAATATCTCATGACGATCAAGCTTCATGGCGTCGTGGACGCGTACGAGAAGTACTGGGCCAAATATGGCAAACCGACATTCCCGCCGGAAAAGAGCGTGTGGGATTACTCTGATTTGAAGAAGTAGGGTTCGTCAACATCCGCCCCGCCAAAGCGCGGGGCGGATGTTTCAACCCCTCAAAGCGGCTTCGTCGTCTCGATATTCGGGTTCCACAAACTTCTTCCCTCGCAATGGCGGCTTCTTCACTATCGGAACGAAGCGGGACAAATATCTTGACACGGCATCACCCGAAAGGGTTAGATAGAGGCGCAAAAAACGACCGTCACCCGAAAGGGTTAGATAGATGCACAAAAACGGGCTGCTGACGGAAGGAGATCTTTGATGAATTTAGACCTATTCTTCCAGGTTCTGGTGAACGGCCTCATGACGGGGGGCATCTACGCCCTCGTGGCTTCCGGGTTCACCCTGATCCTCGGCGTCATCCAGGTGTTCAACTTTGCCCAGAGCCAGTTCTACATGCTAGGCGCCTACGTGACCTTCGGCATGGTGGTAGGTCTGGGATTCCCCTATCCCCTGGCCATCGTCGCAGCCCTGGCGGCCATGCTGCTCCTCGGGATCCTCTTCCACTTCATCGTCATCCAGTGGACCATACCCCACGGCTTCTTCCACACCATGCTGGCCACCATCGCCTTCGGCAACCTCGTGAGCCAGCTCGCCCTGCTCACCTTCGCTTCGAGGCCCGTCTCGGCGGTTCCCGTGCTCTCCGGCGCCTTCACCATAGCGGGCATCTCCCTAAGCGAGGGCAAGCTCATCGTCATCATCGGCGCCGTCGTGGTGATGGCCATCCTCTACTTCTTCATGAAAACAAGGATCGGGACGGCAATGCTTGCGTCCGCGGAAAATAGAGAAGTAGCGGAGCTGCAGGGGATCAACGCCAAGAGGATCTTCTGGATCACCATGGCGGTCGGCAGCGGCCTGTGCGGCATTGCGGGCGGCCTCATCGTCCCCGTGCTCTCCGCCTCCAACACCATGGGAACGAACGTCTTCGTCCGCTCCATGCTCGTCGTGCTCATCGGCGGCACGGGCAGCATGTCGGGAGCGCTCCTTGCGGCCTTCGTGGTGGGGTTCATCGAGAGCTTCGCCTTCCAGTTCGTGGGCCAGCTCAATCTGCTCGTGGTCTTCCTCTTCGCAGCGATCCTCATGTACTTCAGGCCCGGCGGGCTCATGGGCAAACCGCTGCCCATTCCCGGACAGTAGGGGAGGCGAAGATGCTGCACGTCACCCGGCTTCTCTGTTCGGGGAAGGCCGCTGCGCTGAGCCCCGGCAGTTCGAAAGCGAGCGCACGCGAAGCGCTGAGGGGGGAGGCTCCACGGACTTTGTTCGTGGAGGGTGCGCTGAGCCCCAGTAATAGGAGGAAAGAATGACGAAGGCTACAAAGGTCTCATTGGGGGTGCTTCTCGTGCTGGTCTTGCTGGCCCTGCCTTTGTTCTTGAACGAATACATCCAGCAGATCCTCATTTTCACGATCACCTACGCGATGCTCGGTCTGGCGTTCGCCTTCACCATGAGGGTCGGGTTGCCCAGGTTTGACATTGCCGCCTGGTGGGCCATCGGGGCCTACACCACGGCCATGCTCATGTGGAAGCTTGACATGTCGTTCTGGCTGACCCTCCCGATAGGCGGCGTCCTCGCCGTCCTCCTGGGCTGGCTTGCCTTTTCCGTGATCATTCCCCGGGGCATGATGGCTTTTCTGCTGTTCGGCATGGTCCTGACCCTGGCGGTCCAACAGTTGTTCGGCTCTATTCAGTACTTCGGCGGATGGGGAGGCACGTTGCCGGTCAATGCTCCGTCGATCGGTTCTTTCCAATTCATCAACAAACCCGAGATCTACTATATGGGGCTGATCTTCCTCGCCTTCAACCTCCTCGTCTACTGGGCCCTCTATAATTCGAAGATCGGCAGGGCATGGAACGCGGTGGGATCGAGCCTGAAGCTCGCCAGTTCCCTGGGGATCGACGTGGTGCAGTACCGGATCGCGAACGTCCTCATCTCCAACTTCTTCGCGGCAATAGCGGGGAGTTATTTCGTTGCTTACAGCCTGGTCGCGGTACCGACGGCCTTCAGCTTCGGCAATTCGGTCTACGTCATGATGTACGCGGTAGTGGGCGGACTCGCCCACACACTTGCCGGCCCCATGATCGGCGCTTTGGTCATCACCTTCGTCCCCGAGTATCTGCGGGTCGCAAAAGAGTGGGAGCCGGTCATCACCGCACTCGCCATCATCCTCATCATCATCTTCATGCCCATGGGCGTGCTCGGCGTGGTCGATCGAATTCGCGGCGCCGCGGCCCCGGCCAGGAAGTGGTTCGTGATAAGAAGGCGGGCGAAGGGCGAACCCAGGACATCGGCTTAAGGAGGGCGCAGTGGCACTTTTAGAGCTTCGCGACGTCACGAAGTTTTTCGGCAGTCTTGAAGCCGTTTCCCAATTGAGCTTCGGGGTCGAACAGGGGGAGATCCACAGCCTGATCGGACCGAACGGCGCCGGGAAGACCACGGTCTTCAACCTCATCACGGGGACCTTCCCCATCACGAGCGGCAGCATCCTGTTCAACGGCGAGGAGATCAGCAAGATCAAGGCCCACGAGGTGGCCAAAAAAGGGATCACCCGCTCCTTCCAGCAGACCTTCCTGTTCATGCAGTCGACGGTGCTCGAGAACGTCCTCACCGGCTTCCACATGCGCTGCAACGCGGGACCCCTGGCGGAGTTCTTCCATACGGCGAAGGCTCGCAATATCGACGAGGAGTGCACCCGGGGGGCCCTGGAGATCATCGAGTTCATGGGGCTCTCGAAAGTGAAGAACGAATACGGGGCCAACTTGCCTCACGGCCACCAGAAGGCGCTCGGGGTGAGCATGGCGCTCGCCTGCAACCCCAAGCTGCTTCTTTTAGACGAGCCGGTGACGGGCATGAACCCCAGCGAGACTGCCGAAATGATGACGAGGATCAAGGAGATCCGCGCCCGGGGGATCACCGTGGTCATCGTGGAGCACGACATGAAAGTGGTCATGGGCATTTCCGACAGGATCACCGTGCTCAACTACGGCAGGAAGATCGCCGCGTGCCTCCCCCACGAGATACGGGAGAACAAGGAAATCGTCGAAGCTTACCTGGGAAAAGAGGACTTCTAATGCTTCTCGAAATCAAAGATCTCTGGGTTCACTACGGAAGAGCGGAAGCCCTTCGCGGCATCTCGATGGAGGTGGAGGAAGGCAGCATCGTCACCCTCATCGGCGCGAACGGCGCGGGAAAGAGCACGACTCTCAGAACGATCTCGGGGCTGAAGAAGCCGACCTCCGGCGAGATCTGGCATCAGGGGAAGCGCATCGACGGCCTGCCTCCCCACGAGGTGGTCAGACGGGGCATCGCCCACGTGCCCGAAGGGAGGCAGCTCTTCTACAGCCTCTCGGTGATGCAGAACCTCGAAATGGGCGGCTTCCTCACGAAGAAGAGCGAGTTCAAGAAGAACCTCGAGTCGATGATCGAACACTTCCCCGCCATAAAGGCGAGGATCAAAAACCAGGGGAGCGACCTCTCCGGCGGGGAGCAGCAGATGGTGGCCGTGGCCCGCGCCCTCATGTCGAACCCGAAGGTCGTCCTCATGGACGAGCCGTCCATCGGCCTGTCCCCCATCATGGTGGGCGAGGTCGCCAAGATCATCACCCAGATCAACAAGACCGGGGTGACCATCGTCCTCGTGGAGCAGAACGCGAGGATGGCCCTGCGCCTGGCCAAGACCGCCTACGTGCTTGAGGTGGGCAAGATCGCCCTCCAGGGGGATTCGAAGGCGCTGGCTCAGGACGAGTACGTCACGAAGGCGTATCTGGGGTACTGAGGGAAGGACGGCGAACCTTGTCTCGGGTGCATCATATTACTGGCGCACCAGATATTGCAACAGGAGATAAGAAACGACGGCGAGAACTATCTTGATCCCGGAAAGAACCGAGACATGCATCGGGACACACCTCCTTCACGTCGCGATTGTTCGCGTCCACAGCGCAAGCACAAGAGCTGTCGAAGCAATAGACGTGCCATCGCGACCCATCCCGCGATTCTCGCCTATTGAGCCTCTCCTTCATCCGTCCCGCACGCGGACGGACAGACAAAGCTGTCGAGGGAATGACGCCTGGGGAGACGAAATTGTCGGGGCGCCAAAGAATCCGGCGCTTAACGGGCAGACGGCAAAATCTCTTGCCGTATGCCGCCTCATCCTTTCCTCCACTTTTTTCGTTTCCGTTGTTTCTTTCTGGCTCACGAAATGGTATTTTATAGAATGAATCGGAGCGGCCTCGCCTCACGCGATGCGCCTTAAGAAGAGAAGGATTGAACCGTCCATTATGGCAACCATCAGCAAGGAAAGAGAGGAGGCCTTCTATAACAGGTCGCTCGAGAGAGCCCTTCAGATCATCACCGCTTTCAGCACGGAGCGACAGCGGCTGACCCTGGGCCAGCTTTCCGAGTCGCTGACGCTGCCCAAGGCAACCGTCTTTCGACTCTGCGCAACGCTCGTGAAATGCGGCTTTCTGAGACAAGACCAGGAGCGAAAAGAATACTGCCTGGGCGTCAAGCTGCTCGAGCTCGGGAACATCGTCGCCTCTTCTTTTTCTCTGGGCCGGGCGGCCTCGCCTCACGTTGCCCGGCTGCATGCCCGTGTCGGCAAAACAGTCTTCCTCGCCGTTTTGGACGAAGGGGAACTGCTCTACATAGACAAGAGAGAAGATCCCGGGGCGGCCATCGTTTTCACTTCGAACGTCGGCAGGCGGCGCCCTCCGTACTGGGGCATGCTGGGCTTCGCCGTCATGGCATACCTTCCGCAGGACGAGGTCGAAAGCCTCCTCGCCAAAACACCGTTGACCGCCGCCACAAAGAAAACACCTGCCAACAAGGAAGAGCTTGAGGCTTTGCTGAAAAAAGTCCGCGAACAGGGATACGCAATCGAGGACGGCCTTTTCATCGATGGCGTGGCGGGCGTAGGCGCTCCGGTCCGCGACTTCACCGGCAAAGTCGTTGCAGCCATCGGCGTCGGTTTTTTCTCCTCTCTGGTCGGACCGAGAGAGCTCAAGAAAATAGCGAGAGCAACAGTGTCCGCGGCAGAAGCAATTTCCCTGGAAGCCGGCTACCGGGGAAACGCCTAAACTCTCCCGCAACCTTTCGATTTTATTTATCATTGACCGCGTATTCCTTTGTTTTTTCCTTGACAAGCACGCCGTCCTTTCTATACAATTCATTGTGTAGTGCGTTATTTTATTTAGTGAAACTCTGTGCATCGCGAGGCAGGGGGGACGTCGCGGCCGGATGCTTCGACAGCCTTGTTGGAATGCTTATTCCACGCCGCACAACCATTATGATTTTGGAGAGTTGAATCATGAACAAGCTCTGCTCCGTCGATCAAGCAGTGGGCCTCATCAAAAATCACGACACCGTCAACATTACGGCATCGGGCGGCGGGTACATGGATGCCGATCTGATCTACAGGACCATCGAGAAGAAGTTCCTCGAAACGGGTGAGCCGAACAATCTCACGCTGGTGCACATTACCGGCGTGGGCAGCGGCAACGAAACCGGCTGCGGCCGGTTCGCCCACAAGGGTTTGGTCAAAAGAGTTATTGGCGGCCATTGGATCTGGTCCAAGAAAATGGGCGAACTGGCGGTGGCCGAGGAATTGGAAGGGTACAACCTCCCCCAGGGCGTTCTGGCGCTTCTGATGCGAGAAATTGCCGCCGGCCGGCCGGGACTCCTGACCACCGTCGGCTTGAACACCTTTATAGATCCCCGCATCGACGGCGGGCGGATGAACAAGAGGGCCGAGGAGCCCCTGGTCGAACTGGTCAATTTCCGGGGCCAGGACATGCTCTTTTACAAAGCCTTTCCCATCAATGTCTCCATCGTCCGGGGCAGTGCGGCCGATGAAGACGCGAATATCTCCGTCGAGCTGGAAGGTCTCGATCTGTATATGCTCCAGTCGGCGCAGGCGGCGTACAACAGCGGCGGGATCGTCATTGCGCAGGTCAAGCATATCGTGAAGCGGGGGACCCTGAATCCCCGGATGGTTCGGATACCGGGACACATGGTGGCTGCCGTGGTGCACGATCCGAATCAATGGCAAACATCGGATGCGGAGTACAATCCGTCTCTGTGCGGTATGGCAAAAGTTCCCATGAATTCGATCACCCGCCTCGAATTCGGATTGAGGAAATTGGTTGCCCGGCGAGCTGCCCTGGAACTGAGACCCGGCGCGGTGGTGAATCTGGGAATCGGCATCGCGGACGGCGTTGCCAATGTGGCGGCGGAAGAAGGGATTGTCGATGATTTTACGTTCAGCATCGAGATGGGAGTCGTCGGCGGAGTGCCGACCAAGGGCATAATCTTCGGCGCCGCATGGAATCCCGATTGCATCATGGATATGCCTTCCCAGTTCGATTTCTATCACGGCGGCGGTTTGGACATGGCGTTTCTCGGCATGGGCGAAGCCGATTCGTCGGGGAACGTCAATGTGACCAAGCTCGGCTCAAGAGTGACCGGCAGCGGGGGCTTCATCGACATCTCGCAAACGGCGAAAACCGTCATTTTTTGCAGCCCCTTTACGAACGGCGAAATCCTCGTTGACACAAAAGACGGGAAATTGACGATCGTCAAAGAAGGGTCAACGAAGAAGTTCAGAAAACAGGTGGACCAGATCAGCTTCAGCGGCAAATTCGCGGCCGAGAAGGGCCAGCGGGTGGTTTACGTCACCGAACGCGCCGTTTTCAGACTGGAGAACGGAAAGATGGTCCTGACGGAAATCGCTCCGGGCATAGATTTGCAGAAAGACGTCCTGGGTCAAATGGAGTTCGCCCCTGAAATACCCGACAATTTGAAAACCATGGACCCCGCGGTATTCAAGCCGGAAATAATGACGCAGAACAGCCCGGGCATCTTCAAGCTATTTTGTCAAAAAAGACTGAAGGCCGAAACCGGAGGATAGGGGTGCAGACGCCTCGCTGCTGACAAAACGGAGGCCGTGGAACAACACCTCTGCTCCCCCCGGACAGCGGCAGGGAACGTCGCGGGACCGCCAGCGGCCATCGCCCTCTCCCCGGCGGCGGGAGAGGTTTGGGGTGAGGGGGAAGAAGCGCTTCCGCAGATTTGTAGGGGTTTACGCTAGTACGTGTTTTTGGATGTAAGCCGAGAGCAGGTCGATCCCCTTTTGCAGCTCCGCGCTTTTGAACCCGCTTTCCCATGAGTCGGGTCGCAGTAGGTCGGAGACGACGAGGAATGCTACGGCCTTGAGGCAACGCTGTTTGCACACCGCATAGAAGGAGGCTGTTTCCATCTCCACCCCGAGCACGCCCCGCTCCGCGTACCTGGCAACCTTCCCGGCCGTTTCTCGGTAGATGGCATCGCAGGTCCAGACAAGGCCGGGCAGTATGCCCGCTTTTCTCGAAGACATCTCCCACTGGGCAACCCATTCGGACTCCACAACTTCCTCGTCGTCCTCAAGGTAATGAGAGGAGACGCCCTCTTCCCGGAGAGCGGCCGTGGCCAGTACAACGTCTCCCAGGGAGACGCCGGCGTCGAGGGCTCCGCAGTAACCCCAGAGACAGAATTCACGGACGCCGAAGGCGGCGAGCTCTTCGACGAGGGCTGCCAGGGCAGGTCCGCCCAATCGGGAACGGGCAAGAACGATTTCCTTTCCCCGCGGCCGATAGAGGCGCTTGAAGGGTTGCCACTCAGGCAGGAGGTCGGCGCCTGTTCTGTTCACCAACCGGCCAAGGTCGGTCGGGGTAAAGACAATGACGGCGCGCCGCGGCAGGAGGAGCGCTTCCGGTTTTGCCCCCGTAAAGGCGAGCACGAGGTCTGCCGGCGTCAGGACCGGCGCCGACCGGTCAAAGAAGCTTCTCATGCAGCTTTTCCCGCAACTTCCGGTATGTTTCGTAAAGGTGCTCCGAGATGACTTTGGTCTCGCCGAGCACGGGCATGAAGTTGGTGTCGCCCACCCACCGGGGGACAACGTGGATATGGATGTGCTCCTCAAGCCCCGCGCCTGCCGACTTGCCCATGTTGATCCCGACGTTTAGCCCTTCGGCAGAGAGGGTTTCACGGAGAACGGTCGACATTGTCTTCACAAGGCCCATCATGTCGAGAAGCTCCGCGTCGCTCAGCTCGTCGATCTTCCCCACGTGTCGCACCGACGTCACCATGACGTGGCCGTTGGCGTAAGGGTAGCGGTTCATCACCGCAAAGGCCTCTCCTTTTCGAGCGAGCACGAGCGCTGTCTCATCGGAGGCCGGATCGATGCACAAAAAACACTTCTTCTCGCTTCCGTCTTTTGCCGAGGCGATGTATTCCATCCTCCACGGCGCCCATAGGTGTTTCATTCGTTAATCCCTCAGAAACGCGTAGTCTTTCCAGTGATCGGGGAAGGCGCTGGCGCCGAGATGCAGCATGAGCAGATAGGAGCCCGGCGGGCGGGCAGGTTTCTTCCTCGGGAGCATTTCCACCTCCTCGGGAAGCTTGTCGGCCTTCTTGAGATTGCAGTAGATGCAGGAAGTGACGATGTTTGTCCAGCCCGTTATGCCGCCCTTCGATTTCGGCACGATATGATCGCAGGTAAGATGTTTCGGCTCGAACCTCTGGCCGCAGTATTGGCAGGTGTAGTTGTCCCGAAGGAAAACGTTCCTTCGGGAAAAACGCACCTGAATTTGCTTGCTTCCGACAAACCGGAGAAGCCTGACTACGGCGGGCAGCTTAAAAACCGCGGAGACGCTCCTGATCTCCCTGTCGTACTCGCTGATCACTTCGACTTTGTTGAGAAAGAGAAGGGTAATCGCCTTTTTCCAGGAAACCACCGCAACAGGCTCAAAGGTGGCGTTAAGGAGAAGCGTTCGGTCCATAACCGTTTGACAATACCGCTTTTCCCGACGCTTGTCAAATCTTTTGGAATAGGTCCCACAGGACCTATTCGTCTGCGATAAGATCGATGATGCGTCCTCTAGGACCTACAAGACTTATAAGACCGATCTTAAAGACAAGCCGGCCGCCCGTCTTGCGCCGGCGGGGATAAGGGGAGTGATGCCCTTTCCGTCCTGCGGTTTTGCGAAGAGGTACCCCTGGCCGAGCTTGCACTTCATCTCCTTGAGCTGACTGAGCTGCTCTTCGGTCTCAATCCCCTCCGCTACCACCTCCATCCTGAGGGTGTTCGCAAGGTCGAGGATGGCCCGGACGATGCCGGAATGCTCGGAACTCCCAGCCATCTTCTGGAGGAAAGAACGGTCGATCTTCAGCTTGCTCACGGGCAACCGATGGAGATAGCTGAGGGAAGAGTATCCCGTGCCGAAGTCGTCGAGGCAAAGACCGACGCCCAGGGCCTGCAGGGCCGAAAGCGTGGCGACCGCCGCGTCCCAATCGTCGATGATCGCGCTCTCGGTAATCTCAATTTCCAGGCTGCCCGCATCTACTTTGGTCTCTTCGAGTATTCTTGCAAGAAGAGAAGGAAAATCTTTGTCTTTCAACTGCCGCGTCGAAAGGTTCACGGCAACGCGAATGTCCGCCCCCTGGTCATGCCATCTGCGCATTTGCCGGCAAACATCATAGATCACCCATTCCCCTATAGGGATTATCAGTCCCGTCTCTTCGGCGATGGGAATGAAAGCGTCGGGACTCACCAGGCCGCGGGCCGGATGCTGCCAGCGGATGAGCGCCTCCAACGCCACAAGGGTTTCCGTCTCGAGATCGATGATCGGTTGATAAAACATGCGGAATTCGTGGTGCTCGAGGGCACGCCGCAGATCGTTTTCCAATCGGAGCAGCTCCACGGTCGCTTTTCTCATTGAGGGATCGAACACCACAAAATTGCCTCGATCCTCCGCTTTTGCCCGGTACATGGCGATGTCGGCATCGCGCAAAAGCTCTTCGGGCCGGGTGTATTCCCCCGAACTGACGGCAATGCCTATGCTCGCCGTGGTGAAAACCTCTCTGCTCTCCAGGCAAAAGGGTTCGCGGAGAAGCGTCTTGATCCTTTCGGCGACAAAAGCGGTGCAGCCCTCTTCCTTGATATCTTCGACGAGAATGACAAATTCGTCTCCTGCCAGCCTCGCGAGCGTGTCGGCAGGGCGGATGAAACGGCCGATTCTTTCGGCAATCTGGACGAGGAGCTGATCTCCCACCGAATGGCCCAGACTATCGTTGATCAGCTTGAACCGGTCGAGGTCAAGAAAGAGGACTGCAAAATTGTAACTCTTGGAGCGTTGCGCCCTGGTGACGGCATGGCCCAGCCTGTCCATAAAAAGCACGCGGTTGGGAAGCTTGGTAAGAGGGTCGTAAAGGGCATCCCGCTGTAATTGTTCCGCGATCCTCTTGCTCTCCGTGATATCCGTCTGGGAGCCCGCCATCCGGTAGGGCAGATTCCTGGCGCCGCGGACGGCAATTCCCCGGCTCAACACCCACCGGTACGTTCCGTCTTTGTGCATGAGTCGGTACTCGCTCTGGAAGTGCGGATTGACGCCGTCGACGTGAGCGCTCAGTTCCATCTTCACCCGGTCGACGTCGTCCGGATGTATTCTTTTGAGCCACTCCCCCGGGCCGTTTCCGATTTCGGCGTCGTCGTATCCCAGCATCGACTTCCACCGCGGCGAAAAATGACATTCGTCGGCCTTCAGGTCCCAATCCCACAGCCCGTCATTCGCTCCCATGGCTGCGAGGGCATACCGCTCTTCGCTGTCGTGCAGGGCTTCGATCGATTTGCTCGCCCTGAGCATGTACTTCATACGATGGCCCAAAACAAGCCAGTTAATCGGCTTTGTCACGAAATCCGTTGCGCCCGCCTCGTAGGCCTGCCGTATAGAATCGACGTCATCAAGGCCCGTTACCATGAGAATCGGCGTCATCTGTCCTTCCGGCCGCTTTCTGATCTCAATGCAGGCTGCAAAACCATCCATGACCGGCATCACGACGTCGAGCATCGCGATGTCCGGATGCAACCGGTCGAAGGTTGAGATCACCTGCTCCCCATTCTCCGCTTCAACTACCTCAAAGCCAGCTTTTTCGAGCGCCTTTCTCGAAAGAAGACGCAACATCGCGTCGTCGTCGGCAACCAATACCGTTGCCTTGCCGCCGACGTCTTTATGATCGGTCATAGTATCTCCTAAAGTTCCGCTTCAAGTTCCGCCTTGGCGCGACCGTATTCGTTTTCGATGGACAGGAGAATCTCGCAGCAACGTTCCGCTCCGTTCGTCTTGCCCGTCATCTCCAGGTCCCGGCAGACCGCAGCAAGATTCACGGCGCCGACGTTTGCGCTGGCCGACTTGAAGCCGTGCGCAATCTTCTGTATCTCGCTGGAATCGCCTACTTCCACCGCCTCCCGCAAGGCCTCGATCCGCTTCGGGGAATCGGAAAGGTAGCACATGACGACGGTGCGGGCCAGGTCTTCCTGCCCGTCGGGATCGATCTGTCGTATCCTGTCCAGAACCGCTTTATCGATGACCGGCCGGGCAGCCTCGCTCGCAGCCGGCGCGGGCCCGGTTTCCGCCCCTGTGGGGCGGTCGCTGCCCGGGAGAAGAGCGTCCCCTACCACGACGTGGTTTACCAGCATGCCGGCGAGCTGTTCAAGGGTAAAGGGCTTGCTCAGATGATCGTCCATGCCCGCCTCCAACGATCTTTCCCTGTCTCCCTCCATCGCGTGCGCCGTCAGCGCGATAATCAGGATGCGCCTCCTCTCTCCGTCGCCGGACGCCGCTTCAGCGTCCCGAATGGCTTTCGTCGCCTGATAGCCGTCCATTTCGGGCATCTGGCAGTCCATAAGAATGAGGTCGTAGGTCTTGCTCGAATAAAGGTCTACCGCCGCCCTGCCGTTGTCGGCGATATCCACCGAACAGCCAAGATGTTCGAGCATCGCCTTCCCCACCTTTTGATTCACTGCGTAATCCTCCACCAGGAGCACGGACAGGCCCTTGGGCAACGCGGCGGCCTCAATGGCAGAAGGAGACCGCGGCGCTTCCATACCTCTGACGCCCATCACCGTTTCTATGCCGTTCAAGAGCTGCGACTGACGGACAGGCTTGACCAGCCGCAATGCATAACCCGCCTTCCGGCAGGATTCCGACTCCCCCTTCCCGTCCATCGAACTGAGCATGATCAGGGGAATCCGGGATGTCTCCTTTCTCTCTCTTATGGCGAGCGCCAGCTCGATCCCGTCCATATCGGGCATCATCATGTCGACGAGGGCAAGTTGGAACGGAACTGCGCCTTCCGCCCGCATCAGAACTTCCAGGGCTTCGGGACCGCTCGCCACGGCTTCAGGGAAGAACCCCCACGCTTTGAGCATGTCCTCGAGTATCCTTCGGTTGGTCGCGTTGTCATCGACGATCAACACCCTGAGGCCCCTCAGTGGGCCGGAGGTAAGGGCATCTGACGACTTTTTCTCCAATTCCCGGTGGACGTCCCCTTTGTCCAGGCGCACCGTAAACCAGAAGGTAGAACCGGAGCCCGGCGCGCTTTTTACCTCTATCTCTCCTCCCATCATATGGATGAGCTGTCTGGCGATGCTGAGGCCCAGACCCGTACCTCCGAACTTCCTGGTGGTCGAGGCGTCTGCCTGGGAAAAGGAATCGAAGATCCTGGCTTTGGCCTCGCTCGATATCCCTATGCCTGTATCGCGCACCTCGAAGCGGAGGATGACCCGTTCGTCTTCTTCGGCGACAGGCCCGCACGTAACGGCAATTTCTCCCGCCTCAGTGAACTTCACGGCATTGCCGATAAGGTTGATGAGTATCTGCCTGATCCGCACCATATCGCCCTTTGCCCGCCTTGGGGTTCCCGGCAGAATGTGACAGAGCAGCTCTAACTTTTTTGCCTGTGCTGCTTCTGCAAAAAAACTGACCGCCTCCTCCACCGACTCCCGGAGGTCGAACTCTTCTACGTTCAGTTCCAATCGTCCTGCTTCTATTTTGGAGAAATCGAGAACGTCGTTGATAACATGCAGAAGAGCCACTCCCGACGAGAAGGCCATGTCGACGTAATTCCGTTGCTTCTCCGACAGCTTATCCACTTTCAACAGCTCAAGAAGGCCGATGACGCCGTTCATGGGCGTTCTGATCTCATGGCTCATATTGGCGAGAAATTGAGATTTCGCCCGGTTGGCGCCCTCGGCGGCCTCTTTCGCGAAGTTCAGGTCCTTCACGAGGATCATGATCGAATGCGCTATGGGCAAGACGAGTCCGATAGTAAGGGTAAGGACGAGGGCAATGGCGGCCAGCAGCAGGACGGTCGCCACTTTGACGACGAAATTGACGGCGCTCACGGATTGCTGCTGCCTGCCCTGCGCCTCGGAGAGGCTCCTGGCGCTCATCTTTTTCTGTGCCTCGACCATGGCCGCCAGTCTCACGTCCAGCCGGGCCGACCGCTCCTTCGTCGCGGCCGCCGCCTTCAGCGCCTCGATCATGCCGCCCCGCCGCACGACGATCTCTTCGACGCGCTGAAGACCCGCAGCCGTATCGCTCAGGAGGGTTTGCTCGGCCTGCCTTCCTTCGGGTCCCAACACGTCCTCGATCTCGGTTCTGATGCGTTCCGCCAGAGCGAAAAGTTTTGCAATGTCGGCCTGCCGTTCCGCGATCCGGCGCTCGCTCTGCTCGTCGAAGAGGTTCTGGACCGAATACTCGACCGAATCCATTACCGATGCCATCCTGGTATTGAGGAGCATTACCCGGTTCACCGCGTCCGAGTGGCGCAACTGTTCCTGAAGCCTGCTGTTCTCGGCGTAGAAAGAGAAGGTCGCGTCCTCGCCGTTCTCGACGACCAGGCGGCTTATGCGGTCGATCAGATTGTTGGCGTTCTTGTATGCATCGGCGTAGAGGTCCGTCGTCCCGGCAGCGTATCGGTCGGCTAATACTTCCGCTCTCAGGGAAAGCACTCCTCTTTTTCCCAAAAGCTGCTCCTCCAGAGCAGGAAGAGGTTCGGCCAGGGACCTGAAATTCTTAGACCATGTCCTGAGCTGTCCGAGCAAAAACGAAAGGCGGCCCCTTGCCACCGAGAGATCGTCGTCGCTAGCAGCCTTGCTTACGTCGACAAAGACGCCCCTCAACTCGGTCACGAGGTCCTTCACCTGCTGCAAGGAATTGAAGGCTCCCGTCATCATCTTTGTTTTGCCGCTCGACTCCACGAGGTTCGAGACGGCCGTTTCCTGAAGTTTTTTCAATGAGGCCTCGAGAGCCAAACGATTCTTTGCGAGCGTTGCCAGCCGGATCTTTGCTTCTTTCACCCGGCCGCCCGCCCTCTCCTTCGCACCGACCCGCTCTCGAGCCGACGAGACGATCGCCCTTGTCAGTTCCTCCACGTCTGCCACGGTCTTACGAATTTCCGGGACAACCCCGGATCCTTTGAGCGCGGCTATCCGGGTGGTCAGGGTCCCGAGCTTTACAAGGCTTGCCGACAGTTCCCGTTCTTTGCCGGCTAATTCGGCCTGTCCCGCAACGCCGCCGACGGCGACAAGGGTCGATGCGTGCTCCTGCAGGGTTTTGGTAAATTCGAGAGTCGCGAGCTGGTAAGGGGTCGAGCGTTGGGTAACGTCCCGGATCCTGTCCTTTACCTGATGGAAGCCGACCAGGCTGGTGACGCCGACGACAAGAACGGCCGCTATGGTGGTTGCGGCACTGACGTTGAGCTTTCCCCGGAGCGTCACTCTCGCCTCCTTGTTGGCATAATGTCCGGACATCGCCGAAGCCGGCATTTGCTTCCATTCTTTTCGGTGGGGTCCGGCAACACTTAAGGGAAAACGGCTCGTTTAACAGATATTTAACACGGATGGAGCGGCGCTGGGGCATGAGACCTTCAAGTCCGTCAAGCGGCGCCGAATAAGCTCTCCTTTTTTGTTGCAGGGCCGCATTGCGGCTGGTACTATGTGAAGAACCCGAGGAAACCGATCCCCGAAATTGCCGGCAGACCGGGACAGGGCAGGACAGGTCGGGATTTCGAACAAATGTTAGCCGCCGATCCGCCCTTTTTCCCATCTTATTTGACAAGATTGGGGGGTGGGATTATATTACGAGTGTCTTTTTGGAGACTAAAAATGCGGGAGGAATGTTATGGCAAAAAAGGTCATTGGAATCGATCTCGGAACGACGTTTTCCGTGGTCGCCGTCATGGAAGGCGGAGAGCCGAAGGTCATCATAAATGAGGAGGGCAGCAGGCTCACGCCCAGCGTGGTGGCTTTTACGAAAGAAGGAGAAATCCTCGTCGGTCAGGTCGCGAGACGACAGGCAATCACGAACCCTGAAAATACAATTTTTTCTATAAAGCGATTCATGGGTCGGCGGTACACCGAGGTTCAGGGCGAATTATCCCGCATTCCCTATAAAGTGGTAAACGATCCGAACGGCGTGGCGAGGGTTGAGGTAAGGGGGAAGACTTACACGCCCCAGGAAATTTCTGCTTTTATACTTCAGAAATTAAGAAAATCGGCCGAAAACTATTTAGGCCAAACCGTGGAGGACGCCGTCATTACCGTACCGGCATATTTTAACGACTCACAGAGGCAGGCAACGAAAGACGCGGGCAGGATCGCGGGGCTGAACGTGCTCCGCATCATCAACGAACCTACGGCGTCGGCCCTTGCCTATGGGTTGGACAAGCAGAAGAACGAGACGATTGCCGTCTACGACTTCGGCGGCGGCACCTTCGATATCTCCATTCTCGAAGTGGGCGACAATGTCGTCGAGGTGAAGTCGACGAACGGCGATACCCATCTCGGCGGCGACGACATCGACCAAAGGGTTATGGACTGGATCGTCGATGAGTTCAAGAAAGATCAGGGCATCGATCTCTCCCACGACAAGATGGCCCTCCAAAGACTTAAAGAGGCCGCAGAGCGCGCAAAGATCGAGCTCTCGGCAACCCTCGAAACGGAGATCAACCTGCCCTTCATCACTGCTGACCAGACAGGGCCGAAGCATTTAAACATGAAGCTCACCAGGGCCAAACTGGAGCAGATTTCCGACGACCTTTTCCAGAGGACCATGGAGCCCTGCAAGAGGGCCCTGGCGGATGCGAAGCTGAAGGGCTCCGACGTGCATGAGGTCGTGCTCGTCGGCGGCTCTACCCGGATACCGAAAGTACAGGAGCTGGTGAAGCAGTTCTTCGGCAAGGAACCACACAAGGGCGTCAATCCGGATGAGGTGGTGGCGATGGGCGCGGCAGTGCAGGCAGGCGTTCTCGCGGGCGAAGTGAAGGACGTGCTCCTCCTCGATGTGACGCCTCTTTCCCTCGGTATCGAGACCCTTGGCGGCGTAATGACGAAGATCATCGAGCGGAACACTACCATCCCCACCAGGAAAAGCCAGGTCTTTACCACGGCCGAGGACAATCAGACCACCGTTGAGATCCACGTGCTTCAGGGTGAGCGGGAACTGGCCGGCGCAAACAGGACTTTGGGCAAATTTCATCTCGTCGGCCTTCCTTCCGCGCCGAGGGGCATGCCTCAAATCGAAGTTACCTTCGATATCGACGCGAACGGCATTCTTCACGTGTCGGCCAAGGACCTCGCGACGGGAAAAGAGCAGAACATTACCATTACCGCATCGACGGGCATGAGCGAGTCCGATATCCAACAGATGGTCAAAGATGCGGAGATGCACATGGATGAGGATAAGAAGAAGAAAGAAGAGGTGGAAGTGCGCAATCACCTCGACAACCTCGTCTACAACACGGAAAAAACGCTCAACGAAAGCAAGGAAAAGATCGGCCCCGATGAAGTAAAATCGGTGGAGGACGCGCTCTCCTCGGCGAAAGACGCCCTGAAGAGCGGAGACGTGGACCGAATGAGATCGGCCATGGACCAAGTGACGAAGGCTTCCCATAAACTTGCTGAGGTGCTCTACAAACAAACTGCGCAGCAGCAGACTCAGGGGCAGGAAGGCGCCGGACAACAGCAGCAGGAAGGGCGCGCTGAAGCGGGCGGCCGCGGCAATGACGACGTGGTTGACGTTGAATTCGAGGACGTCAAAAAGTAGGGAGGCATAAATGGTTATCGGCTTTAAGAACGACAAGACCGTGAAGGATAAGCTCTTTATCCCCGCGGAGGCGCCGGTGCTCCCTTTGCGGGGCACGGTAGCTTATCCTGACCTGATAGTGCCGCTGGTAGTCGGGCGGGAGCGGTCGATCCGGCTTATCGATGAGGCAATGGGCAAGGATAGGCTGATCGCGATCCTTACCCAGAAGAACCCGGACATCGAAGACCCTGAACTGGAAGACCTGTACACTATCGGCACCGTCGCCACCATCATGAAGATGGTAAAGATGGTGGACGGGAGCCAGAGGATCGTGGTCCAGGGGCTCGCGCGGTTCAAGCTGGTGGAGTTCACCCAGAGGGAGCCTCATTTCAGGGCGCGCATCTTGCCGATATTCGAAGAGTACCAGAAAGACATCGAGATCGACGCGATGTACATCAACCTGAAGAATCTTTACAAGAAGGCGGTGGAGATAGCTCCCTACCTCTCTTCGGAGCTTTCCCAGATCGCCACAAAGATAGAGAACCCCGGCAACCTGGCGGACCTCGTCGCCTCAACGATCAACATCAGCGTTGCCGAAAGACAGGAAGTGCTGGAGAAGATCGACCTGAAGGAACGGCTGAAGAAGGTCACCGTCATGCTCAACCGCGAGATGGAGACCCTCGAACTTTCCACCAAGATACAGTCGCACATCAAAGAGGGCATCGACAAGACGCAGCGGGAATACTACCTGCGGGAGCAACTCAAGGCGATCCAGAAAGAACTCGGCGAGAGCGACGAGCGGTATACGGAGGTAGACGAACTCCGGAAAAAGATGCTCGAAGCAAACATGCCCGCGGACGTACAGAAGATCACGGAAAAGGAGCTCGACAGGCTATCGAAGATGAGCAGCATGTCGGCCGAATACACGGTGGCGCGGACCTACCTCGATTGGCTCGTCGATTTGCCCTGGTCCCACTCCACCGAGGACAACCTCAACATCATGGACGCGAGGAGGATCCTCAACGAGGACCATTACGACCTCGAAAAGGTGAAGAAGCGGATACTCGAATACCTTGCGGTGAGAAAGCTGAAGACGGACATGAGAGGTCCCATTCTCTGCTTCGCCGGCCCTCCCGGCGTGGGAAAAACTTCTCTGGGCAAGTCGATTGCACGGGCCCTGGGGAGAAAGTTCATGAGGATATCCCTCGGCGGCATCCGCGACGAGGCGGAGATCCGGGGCCATCGGAGAACATACGTAGGCGCCCTGCCCGGCAGGGTGGTCCAGGGAATAAAGAAAGCGGGTTCGAACAACCCCGTTTTCATGCTCGACGAGGTCGACAAGATCGGCATGGACTTCAGGGGCGATCCATCAAGCGCGCTCCTCGAGGTTCTCGACCCCGAGCAGAACTGGTCTTTTAGCGACCACTACCTGGAAGTGCCCTTCGACCTGTCGAAGGTAATGTTCATCGCCACGGCGAACATCCTCGACCCCATACCTGCCGCCCTAAGAGACAGGATGGAGGTTTTGGAGCTGCCGGGCTACACGGAAGAAGAGAAGATCATGATCGCCACGAACTTCCTCATCCCCAAGGAGCTCGGCGAGCACGGCCTCACGGCCGATCTGGTCGAATTCGAGGACGAGGCGCTCCAGATAATCGTCCGCTCCTATACGAGGGAGGCGGGCGTGCGGAACCTGGAACGCGAGATTGCCTCTGTTTGTCGGGCCATCGCTCAGGAAGTCGCGGAAGGGAAGACCGAGAAAACGCTCGTCAGGGCCGAGGACATCCGCAGGTACCTCGGGCCCATAAAACACTACTCGGAAGTGGCCGAAAGGACAAAGTACGCCGGCGTTGCCACGGGGCTCGCGTGGACGCCGACGGGTGGAGACATAATCTTCATCGAAGCGACAAAAATGAAAGGGAAAGGCAACCTTCTCCTGACCGGCCAGCTCGGGGACGTAATGAAGGAATCGGCTCAGGCGGCCTTGAGCTACATCAGGAGCAAGGCTCAGGAATTCGGCATCTCCGAAGATCTCTTCGAGAAGAACGACATTCACATCCACGTGCCGGCCGGGGCTATCCCCAAAGACGGCCCGTCTGCCGGCATCACCATGATGGTCGCCCTCGTATCGCTCCTCACGGACCGGCCCGTCCGGAACGACGTGGCGATGACGGGCGAGATCACGCTCCGGGGCCTCGTGCTTCCGATCGGCGGCGTTAAGGAAAAGGTCCTCGCGGCCCGCAGGGCCGGGATCAAGAACGTCATGCTGCCGAAAATGAACGAGAAAGACCTGGAAGAAGTACCGGAGAGCATCAAGGAGAACATGCAGTTCAAGTTCATCGAGCGCATCGACGAAGCAATCGACGCCTGCATGGGAGTAGTAAATTCCACCGACTTTTGCGCCCTGAAAGAACAAAGCGCAGGATAGGCGCTCTTATCCTTCGCAAACCCGTCCCGGCCCCGGGCCTCAAACCCGGCGCCGGGATTTTTTTACATTTTCTTCTCAGGCCGCAATCTTTCAATCGGGCCTCGGTGCACAAGCAGACGTGCGGTCTCCTTCCTGAACTCTTTTGCCCTCCGACGTACGCGCTTAACTATGAGAGTTCAACTGCCAATCGCTACGGAGGCGCAAAGCAGGCGTGAACGTCCCGTCGTTTATGAAGATCGGGTCGTCTGCCGATAACATACGGGACAGCAGCGGCTGGAGGTCCCGACAAAAAGAGGAGGCCCTATCGATGCGCAAGCTCCTTTCCCGTATGAGCATTTCAAGGAGGCTTTTGACTATCCCCTTGCTTTCCGGCATCTTCGCGATACTTATGTGGGCAGTTGCCGGCAAAGGGTCGTGGGTTTCAATACTGCTCCTGATTGCCTGTGTTGTCCTTCCCACGGTCGCCGCGCTCGCAGCGGCCAGGACGATTCTTCTGTCTCTGGGCCAACTTTCGGCGGCTGTCTGCGGCATCATTAATGGGGACCTGACGAAGAGGGCGACCGTAGACTCGGCTGACGAGATCGCCGAGACGGCGGCTCGCCTCAACGCCGGCCTCGACTGCTTGAGGAGGGCGATAGGGGAGTTCGCAAAGAGCAGTTTTGTCGCGTCCAACACGGCGAGGATATTGGACGCCGGCACGAAAGAGACAATCTCGGGCGTTGAGCGCGTCGCCGCGCAGGCAAGCGCCGCGGCGACGGCCAGCGAGGAAATGACCGTTACGTCCCGGGAGATCGCGAAGAACTGCGCCTCGGCGGCGGGCAGCTCGAAAAAGGCGGACTCCGCCGCGTCGGCCGGCGAATCGGCGACCAATGAGACTACGGCGGTCATGGATCGCATCAACTCAATGGTCAAGTCGTCAGCCGAGATGATGGAGAGCCTGGGGAAGAGATCGGACCAGATAGGGGCGGTTATCGACCTGATCAACGACATCGCCGACCAGACGAACCTGCTCGCCTTGAACGCCGCGATCGAGGCGGCCAGGGCGGGCGAGCACGGCCGGGGGTTTGCCGTGGTGGCCGACGAGGTGAGGAAGCTCGCCGAGAAGACCACCGGCGCCACAAAGGAGATCAGCGACACGATCAAGGCCATGCAGACCGAGGCGAGGCAGGCGGCGGCCATGGAGCGGGGGGTCGTGGAAGTGGAGGCGGGGGCGGATCGCGCGAGAAGGTCGGGCGCCTCCCTCAGAAACATCATGGAGCAGATTGCCGCGGTCTCCGCGGAAGTCGGACAGATTGCGACGGCCTCCGAACAGCAGACGATGACGACAAGCGAGATAGCGCACAACATCCAGGAGATCTCCGCTGCCATGGATAAGGCCTCTGCGAGCATCGGCCAGAGCGCCGACGCCGTTTCGGAACTGGCGGCCCTTTCCACGGAAATGAGAAAAGCAGCAGGGCAGTTCAAGCTGGCGACGCCGGAGGATGCGGAGAAGATGGCCGCTAAGGCGGCATCCTTTGCCAAAGCGAACGGCAGGGATCGCGCCCTCGCGGAATTCAACGATCCCAAGGGTCGGTTCGTGGAAGGCGACCTCTTTGTCTTTGCCCAGGACTTCGGCGGCTTCATGCTTGCCTACGGCGGCAACCCCGCCTTCGCGGGCACATGCGCTATCGAAGGCAAGGACGCCCATGGAAAGCATCTGGGGCGGGAAATGATCGAGGTCGCAAAGACGAAGGGAAAAGGCTGGGTCGAGTACGCCTACGAGAACCCCTACACGAAGGAGATCCAGGAAAAAGCCACTTACGTGCGGCGGGTGGACGACTACTTCGTTGCGTGCGGGGTCTACAGGTAGCGAACGAAGAGGGGCGATGCGGCCGATTGCCAGTTTTGCCGTCAATTGAAAAAGTGTATACAAGGCGCTGTTCGGGTACGCTCTTGCACGACATTGTTCACCCCTGAGAAAACGATATCAGTCCCGAATAGGGGAAGCTGCAGCTCTACCGCGAGACGAAATCTTCGAGGGCATCCCCCTCTTCCTGCTCGCCGTATGCTTCCTCAAAGGCTAGAATTTGCTCAACCGGTGTCTCACTAAGCATTTGACCTGGTAATGATTGCGTTAACTTGCCAAGCCATTTACTTTCTCAAGAACGTGAGTTTTGTCCTCAATGAGCCAATGTCAGCTTCTTGACGGTTCATAACCTGCGTATTGACTACCTATTCATCGCCCAACCGTTCGTAAGCCCCCTGCGTGCGGACGGAAAAATGCTCCCACCAGTCGCAGAAAGCTTTTCCGCTACTTATCCCGAGACCGCCGCGGGGGCACTCTTTCACGGTCCAGCCTCTCCTAAAAAACAACAGTAATTAACTGCGACTTCCGCTTCGCATCAGCCACATGTTCATGTGATTCCGAACCGGCATCCTTTTTGCTCTATCTTGCCCGTGTGCCCAGTTGGTACCTGGGCACGGCCGAATATGTTGGAAGGAGTCCAAAGGATGGGTTCAAAAAAGACTTGTAAACATGAGGCAAATCCCTTCTCCAAGGCGGACCGGGGTATCACGGAAGCACGCAAGGGCCTGACGAGGCGGGAACTTCTCAAATACGTCACGGGATCGGCCGCGTTTATTTCTTTAGGCTCTTTGGGCTTTCTGTCCGGATGCGGGGGGGAGGCGGAGGGGACCCAAGCCCGGCGAGCACGGCATGGCCGATCAGCAGCCAGGTATTCACAACGGTCGATCGGCAGATCCTCCCGGTCGCCATACCCGGCAGCTCCCCGCAGATCGGCCCGGGCCAGGTGTCGCTTTATGCGCAATACGGCTACAGCGCCTGGCAGACAGGGCCGGGCCTGCTCTGTGTACCACGGACCGAGCTTGCGCCGGGCTACAACGCATCCAATGCCGCGCGTCTTTTGATGTTCTTTGCCATCACGGACATTCACCTCGCGGACAAGGAGTCCCCGGCTCAGTTGATCTACCAGGGCTTGGCCGGAGGATGGGGCTCAGGCGAGGTGTCGGCCTATTCGCCGATCGTCCTCTCGACGACCCACGTCCTCGACGCCGCAGTCCAGACGGTCAACGTCTTGCACCAGAGATCGCCCTTCGATTTCGGCATCTCTCTTGGGGATAACTGCAACAACACCCAGTATAACGAGCTGAGATGGTTCGTCGACGTCATGGATGGCAAGCTCATCACCCCCAGCTCCGGCGCCAACCTCGGCGCCTCCACCATCGACTACCAGATGCCGTACAAGGCGGCCGGGCTCAACCCTGCGATCCCCTGGTATCAGGTAATCGGCAACCACGACCAGTTCTTTATGGGCGGCGCCTATGAGGACACAAAAACCTTGAGCGCCCATGTATCGAATACCATAATCGACGTGGGACTCGGCTCGAATCATGTGCAGGTCTTGGCCGAAACGGGCTACTATATGGGCGTGGTCAACGGCTCGACTCCCTACGGGGACATTTACGGCGCCGGGCCGGAGGCAAACTTCCTTTCCGGGCCCCCCACGGTCGTTGCCGATGCGAACCGCCATTCCCTTTCGACAAGCGTCAATACAAGCCAGAATTGGATGACGGAATTTTTCACGACTACTTCGAGTCCGGTCGGCCATGGCTTCACCCAGGCCAACCTCAACGATACCACTACTACCGCTGCCTGCTACAGCTTCGTGCCGAAGTCGACTGTGCCGATCAAAATCATCGTGCTCGACGATACGTGCAAGGGGCCGGGGCTGTCCGGGTATGTCACGGGCAGTCTCGACACGGCCAGGCTCACATGGCTCCAAAACGAGCTCCAGGCGGGGCAGGACCAAAATCAGCTTATGATAATCGCGGCGCATGTCCCGGTCAATCCGCAGGCGGACCCCAACAACGGGGTTTACTACGGTCCGTTTTTCACGAGCGACACTGTAGTGACGGACGCCCAGTTGCTCGCCATCCTTCACACCTATCCGAACCTCATCATGTGGATCGCGGGACACCGCCACGTAAACGTCATCACCCCCCAGCCATCACCCGATCCCGCCAACCATCCGGAACAAGCCTTCTGGGAGGTGGAGACCGCATCGCTCCGCGATTTCCCTCAGCAGTTCCGCACCTTCGACATTCGCCGCAATACCGACAATACGATTTCGATCGTCGTAACCGATGTCGATCCCGCGGCCACACCAGGGTCGCCCGCGGGAAAGTCGCGGGGATACGCGATTGGAGCCGCGCGGATATATGGAGCCATCCCCCTGACGGATACCACTTCCCACGCGTACAATTTCGAGCTAGTCAAGCAATTGACCCCGGCGATGCAGGCGGTGATCGCCAGTTGCGGATCGCCGCTACCGTACACATAGAAGTACGCATGGCAGATAGCACAGCGACGGACGGTCATGTCGAGATAATCTTCCTCGGACTGCTCCGAACGGCGTCGCAGAGGCACGGCCGAATATATTGGAAGGAGTCCAAAGGATGGGTTCAAAAAAGACTTGTAAACATGAGGCAAATCCCTTCTCCAAGGCGGACCGGGGTATCACTGAAGCACGCAAGGGCCTGACGAGGCGGGAACTTCTCAAATACGTCACGGGATCGGCCGCGTTTATTTCTTTAGGCTCTTTGGGCTTTCTGTCCGGATGCGGGGGGGGAGGCGGAGGGGACCCGGCGGGCCAGGCATGGCCGATCGCCAATCAGGTCTTGACCACGGTCGACCAGCAGATCCTTCCGATCGCGATACCCGGCAGCTCCCCGCAAATCGGACCCGACCAGGTGTCGCTTTACGCGCCGTACGGCTACAGCGCCTGGCAGATCGGGCCCGGCCTGCCCTATATAACGCGGACCGACCTTGCGCCGGCCTACAGCGGTGCATCCAATGTCGCGCGCCTTTTGATGTTCTTTGCCATGACCGACGTGCACATCGCCGACAAGGAATCCCCTTGTCAGCCGATCTACGACGGCATAGCCGCGGGATGGGGCTCAGGCCAGGTTGCAGCCTATTCGCCGGTCATCGCCTCGACGACCCAGGTCCTCGACGCCGCGGTCCAGACGATCAACGTCCTGCACCAGATATTGCCCTTCGATTTCGGCATGGCCCTGGGGGACCAATGCAACAACACCGAGTATAACGAGCTGAGGTGGTTCATTGACGTCATGGATGGCAAATTTATCACGCCCAGCTCCGGCGCTCATCTCGGCGCCTCCACCATCGACTACCAGATGCCTTTCAAGGCAGCCGGGCTCAACCCGGCGATCCCGTGGTATGCGGTCATCGGCAACCACGATCAGTTCTGGATGGGCGGTGTCTATGAGGACTCAAAGACCCTGAGTGCCTACGTGTCGAACACCATCATCGACATGGGAATCGGCACGAATCACGTGCAGGCCGAGGGGCAGACGGGCTACTACATGGGCGTGGTCAACGGCCTGACTCCCTACGGGGACATTTACGGCGCCGGGCCGGAGGCAAACTTTCCCACGCCCCCCACAGTGATCGCCGACCCGAATCGCTATTCCCTCTCGACAAGCACTTCCACGAGCCTCAACTGGATGACGGAATACTTCAACACTACGTCGAACCCGGCAGGCCACGGCTTCACCCAGACCAACCTCGACAACGACTTTGCCTGCTATAGCTTCGTGCCGAAGTCGACCGTGCCGATCAAGGTCATCGTGCTCGACGACACGTGCAAGGGACCCGGCATGGCTTACATCGCGGGTTGCCTCGACACGACCAGGCTCAACTGGCTCACAAGCGAGCTCCAGGCGGGCCAGGATAATAACCAGCTCATGATCATCGCGGCCCATATCCCTATAAAGCCGCAGACGGACCTCGATAATACTACCCCAATTGATTGGTTTCCCTACCCCGGCTTTACCGACGATTCCATACTCGCCGTCCTTCATAACTATCCGAACCTCATCATGTGGATGGCAGGACATCGTCACAAGAGCGTCGTTACCCCTCAGCCATACACTCCCGGTACGGCAGGCCAGACCGCCGCGAACAGCTTCTGGGAGGTCGAGACTGCATCGCTTCGCGACTTCCCACAGGAGTTCCGCACCTTCGACGTTCGCCGCAATAGCGACAATACCGTTTCGATCATCGTGACCGACGTCGACCCCGCGGTCACGCCAGGGTCGCCGGCGGCAAAGTCGCGGGGATATGGGATCGGCGCCTCCCGGATATACGGGATGTACCCCATCACGGATACCACGTCCCACGCATACAATGCCGAGTTGGTCAAGCAGTTGACACCCACAATGCAGTCGGTGATCGCCAATTGCGGATCATCGCTCTAGGTCCGGAATCGGCGATGTTTGTGGTCGGTCTTACTTCCGGACGCGGCCGGCTCTTGAAGAGAACGGATATGAAACTTCTGGAATATCACACAGGAATCAAGGAG
Organism: uncultured delta proteobacterium; assembly: GCA_963816715.1. Classification (GTDB taxonomy): domain Bacteria; phylum Desulfobacterota; class Syntrophorhabdia; order Syntrophorhabdales; family WCHB1-27; genus BOG-1155. Next base: position 555,072 of record CAWFMJ010000023.1, on the reverse strand, counting down.
GCTTAAGTCATGTTTGAAGGTCTTTTTCAGCCGACCCATTTGATAATCATCCTCGTAATCGCCCTGGTCGTTTTTGGACCGGGCAAACTTTCCGAAGTGGGAGGTTCCATGGGTAAGGCAATACGCGGTTTCAAAAAAGCGATGAACGATCCAACAGACGCCGGGGAAGTAAACAATATGCGCATCGTAAAGGACAACGACGACAAGACAGGTCCGTCCTCCCCCTGACCGGGGAAGGACGGGGAGATATCCGAAGTGGTCAAGTCTTATGTCCCACCCTCCAACCGGTTATGCCGAGGACGATAAGCACGAAAACAGGATGGTGAATGTTAATTATGGCATTCTTCGGCCGGGCGAAAAGGCCTCGTTTGCGGAGTTGTAGGCGAAAGCCTCAACTACTTACAATCATTGCAGATGCGCGATTACGCCTACGAAGCAAGCATCGTGTGAGATGCAAACGACTAACATTGCCGCCAGGTGAATCACGAATTCACCACCAGACTGGCGTCCGAGGGACTATCGCTATATCAAGTCAGGATTCTGACTATGCTCGGCAAACCGGCGTCCATATTGAGTCGAGGCCCGGTCCTCGCCCCGACTGCCGTCGGGGCCAAAACGCGTACGTGCGTCCTATTTCCGGCGTCGATCATGGTTGAACTCGACGCCGGACGGCCCCGGACGACGGCTTGGTCGAAATCGCGATTTGGATGACCTGTGAGGATCGTTGAGCGGAGCCGTACTGAATGTACGGCGCAGTCTCACGACCGGAGCAGGGCGCCAAATATCGCGGTTCCGACCAAGCCGTCGGCCATTCCGGACCTACCGCGCCGACCCCCGCCCCCGCACCTTGCCCATGACCCTCCTGACCAGCCCCCCCGCCTCCGGCACCCTTAGCGCCGCCGTCGCGCCGAAATAGACTATTCCATATACCCCCAGGCATGCCACCGCACATGGTATCGGCCTGCTCCACGCCACCGCCAGCTTCGCCCCCCATGCCGCCCCCGCTCCGAGGGCCGCCCCTCCCCACAGCTTCGCAACGAACACCGCCGGCACCCCCGTGCTCCCGATCCGTTCGTTCAGCGTATTCCGCAAAAGCGCAAACTCCAGCCAGCCCGCCAGCCCTGCGGACGCCGTGAGCCCCACAACTCCCCACTTTGCGCCAAAACCGAGGAACTGCGGCACATACAGCGCCGAGACGTAGCCGAGGCCGGCAGTCAGAACGACCCGAAGCACGGCAAAGCGCAAAGGGGTCCGCGTGTCCCGCAAGGCGTAGTACGCAGACGAATAGAGACGCCCCAGGGTGGTGGCCAGAAGGCCTACCGCGGAACCCGCCAGGATCGTCCAGACGTAGATGGAGTCCTGGCGGCCGAATTTCCCCGTCTGGTAGATTGCTCCGGCCACGACGTCCCCCAGGGCGAGAAAAGCCATGGCCGAGGGAACGACAAAAAAGGCTATCTGGCGCAATGCCGCATTGAGCCTGTTTCGCAAATAGTCATGCACTTCATGGGCCTCGCCGAAAGCGCTCGACAGGGCGGGCAATTCAGCGGCCGAGACGGACATGCCGAAAAGGCTGACCGGAAGGGTGTAGAGGGTCTGGGCGTAGACGAGCGAAGCGAGCGCGCCGGTGGGCAGGAAACTCGCGAGCAACGTATCGATGTAGGCGCTGATCTGAACGACGCCCCGGCTGATCAGCATGGGGGCGAAGTTGCGGACCACCGTCCGGACGCTGCCCATGCGCAGTCCGAGGCCCGCGCGAAAACGATCGATCAGTCGCAACACCATCGGCAACTGTACCCCGAGCTGCAAAGCGCTGCCCGCAACGGAGCCCCAGGCAAGGACTTTCGTAAGGGAAGACTGATCGATCCGTCCCCCAAACCCGAGGAGCGAGAGGATCATCATCGCGTTCCATGCGACCGGGGCCGAGTAGGAGATGAAGAACTTCCGGTGGCTGTTGAGCACGCCGAGGCACCAGGCAGAGATCACCAGCAGCCCGGCGCCGGGAAAAAGGACCCGCACGAGATGGATGGTCAGGTCGAGTTTCTCCCCGCTGAACCCCGGCGCAATGACGGCGGCCAGGGCCGGAGTGGCGACTGTGCCGACGAGGACGAGGCACGACATGGAAAGCGCGAGGAGGCAGAAAACGGCGGAGGCGACGTTGTCCGCTTCTTCGTCCTCTTTCTTGGCAAGCAGATTGGCGTAAACAGGGATGAAGGAGGCCGAGAGCGCCCCCTCGCCAAAGAGGTTCTGCAGGAGGTTCGGGATGCGGAAGGCTGCCCTGAAAGCGTCGGCCGCGTCGGAGCTTCCCAGATAGTGAGCAAAGACACGGTCTCTGACGAGGCCCGCGACGCGGCTGAAGAAAATCCCCAGCGCCACGAGCGCCGCGTGGCGATTCGATTTTGCCGGCTTACCTGCCTCAGAACGGGCATTTTCCGCGATGGCGCGGCTTCCCTCGTCCGGCCGAAAGCGCTGCGTCGGGTCGTGCGCGTCGGTCATCGTCGAGTCTACATCGTTACACGTGCGCCTGTCAATTATGGGGGCTCAGCGCCCCCTCCACGAACTAAGTCCGTGGAGTCTCCCCCCTTCAGCGCTTCGCAGGGGCTCGCTTTCCTCGCTGCGCTCGGTTATCCGCGGGCTCAGCGCCCCCTCCACGAACTAAGTCCGTGGAGTCTCCCCCCTTCAGCGCTTCGCAGGGGCTCGCTTTTGCCCTACCGTACCGTTACGAAGATGTTCCCCGTTTTCCCGGTCCGGTGGTCGAGTGCGGTCAAAGAAACTTTCTTCCCTGAAGGCAGGACGCTCACCAGCCCAATGAAGCTCTCCACCCCCTCCACGGGTTCGTCGTCAACTGCAAGGATCATATCGCCCACTTCAAAACCCGCCGCTTCAAGAGGTCCTTTGGGCTCGAGCCGCGCGATGGTCACGCCCAGGTTCTGCTTGAGTCCGTACTGGTCTATTTCGGTGGGGGTGGGAGCCCTTACCTCAACCCCAAGGCGCTCCATTGCGACATTGGCCAGAAACTTCGCGGCATCTTCCAAACTGCCGACGGTCACGGTCGCGGTCATCTTCTTCCCGTCCCGCACCAGGGCGAGCTTGACGCTGCTTCCTACGGGCGTCTGGGCTACGTCGTTCCGAAGAGCCGCGGAATCGGTTATCTCCTGATTGCCAAAGGCCGTAATGACGTCGTTTTTCTTCAGGCCTGCCTTGTCGGCCGGTCCCCCTTTCACGATATCGACGACCAGAGCACCGGCCAGACTCTGCGTATGGGCTTCCTTTGCCAGTTCCGGCGTCAGGTCGCGGATGGAGACGCCAAGCCAGCCCCTCTCGACCTTGCCGTGAGCCATCAAGGCGTTCGCAACGTAGATCGCCATCCTGCTTGGGATGGTGAAGCCGATTCCCTCAAAACCGCCTGATTCGCTCGCTATGGCGGCATTGACGCCGACCACCTGGCCGTAAAGGTTGAGGAGCGGTCCACCGCTGTCGCCGGGATTCATGGAAGCGTCAGTCTGGAGAAAGTCCTGGTACGAGCTGGGGTCGGTGATGCCCGTTCGATGCAAAGCGCTGACGATCCCCTGGGTGACCGATTTTTCCAGGGCGCGGGGCGCCCCTATCGCCACAACCCACTCACCGACCTGCACCGTGTCCGAATCTCCGAAGGTTACGTAAGGAAGCGAACCGGAAGCCGAAATGCGGATCACCGCAAGGTCCGTCTTTGCGTCGCCCCCCACCAGCTTCGCCGGGTATTTGCGGCCGTCAGCCAGGGTCACCTCCATCTTCGTCGCCGTCCCCGCCACATGGTAGTTGGTGAGAATGTCTCCCTGGGCGTCAATAATCATGCCCGAGCCGAGTCCTCTTATCTCCCGCTTGAATTTTCTGGACGACTTCGGCGTGTTGAAAAAGCGCTGGAAGAAGGGGTTGTTTTCAAACCGACGCAAAGGGTTCTCAACGACCTGGCTTTCGGTTACTTCGATATAGACGACGGCGTTCATCGAATGCTCCGCTACGCGCACGATGGCCGCGGCCAAGTCGATTGCTCCTTTCGGCTTCGGCTCGATCTTCAGAACGGCTGACCAGGCCGCGCCGGTTAACGCGGTCAAGACAAGAACCGCCACAATAGAAACAATCAGGCGTTTCAATGCTCCACTATTCATGACGCCTCCTTGGCATGAGGTCGAATCGACATTTCCCGTTTCACGGACAGTTCTTTCTTAGGTTTAATCATTGAGGGAAAAAGACGCAATCTGTCACGCTTGTCCCAAAAGTCTATTTATGTCTTTCTTTCTATACAACAAGAGAGGATTTTATGGCATTTCTCTGAGGTTATGTGGTACATGAAATAACAGCAATTAACGAACAACAGAGTCGCCAGCGGAGGAAATATGAGGGACACCGTCATCTGCTTCCGCACCAACGAACGCCTGCGCAAAGCGCTCCAGGAGATTTCGGAGGCGGACAAGAGATCGCTTACTTCGGTTGTTGAGGATATTCTTTATGATTTTGTTCGACAGCAGAAGCCGAATTGGGCGGGGGAAGAACGGCGGCGCCGACCCCGCGTCAGAGTGTCCACCCCTGCCCTCCTGACTACTCTTGAAGGCATCTCTTATGCGGGGATGCTGAACGACCTTTCCCTCGACGGCATTGGCCTGTCGGTCCCCAACAGCTTTCCCGAAAGAAAAATGGGCAACGCCGCCCTATCCGTCGTCTTTGTCCTTCCGACAAGCGAAAAACCGCTCGCCATGGAGTGCGTGCTCCGCCATGTTCGTTCCGACGTCCGGAAAAAGATCGGCGGGTGCTTCGTCAACGCCGACTTCGAGAGCTGCGTGGCCCTGCAGGATCATGTGAGGGAAATGACGTCGGTTGGACGGTCCGGGAAAAACGGCGACTCAAACCGGCAGAACGCCAACGGGTAAAAAGGAGAGCGTCGATCCTTTTTCCCCGTTGGCCGCTTCCTGGCGAGACCTCTACTCCTACCAACGAAGACGGAAGTCCACGGCAATAGGCAGGTGATCGGAGGCAATGAGCGCTGTGCGGGACCGGTGAAGACGGGCGCCTTCCAACTCCAGCCCATCATCGAAATAAACGTGGTCAAGATGAACCAGGGGCAGCGGACCGGGGTAGGTACGTTTTCGACCCAGGTGCAGCCGAATATCGGTGCAGCCGAAATGGGCCGTCAAAAGTCGCGTCGTGAAACCTCGCTGCCATTCATTGAAATCTCCCATCATTACGCGCGGCCCATAGAAGTCGACGCGGTCGAGGATGTCGGGGCTGACGAGACGGCGTCCCTGGCGCCGGCGCTCGAAGACCGCGGTGCCCAAATGTACGTTGTAGACATGAAGGACTTTTCCGTTGAGGAGGACATCCGCCCGGAGGCAGCCCCGCTCCTCCCGGCCCGGATGAGAGAGGTCGTAGTTCCACTCGTAGATTACCGGCAGTGCGGTGAGGATCACGTTTCCGTAGCGGCCGCCTTTGAACTTCCGGTTTTCTCCGAAGCAGAATTGCAGCCCGAGTTCCTCGGCGATAAAGGCCGCCTGATCGTCCCTGGCGCCTCTGTGGTCGATGCTCACCACCTCCTGGAGGGCAATGATGTCGGCATCGACTTCCCGAAGCACCTCCACGACGCGTTCAGGGCGGACGCGACCGTCCAAACCCCGGGCTTTATGGATGTTGTAAGTTGCGATGCGGAAGGACTCGCAGACCCGTGTCGCTGGTTTCTTCTGTTCCCATTCTCTCGTTGCCGCATCCGGTCTTCTTCCCTGCTCCAGGGCCGGGAATGCGCTCCGGGCCCCGTCTGTTTTAACGTCCATTTGTTTGTTTTCCTTCCCTTCTGGGTAATTCTAGTCCCTCACAACCTTTGGGGCCGTGAGGTTGGGGTTAGTGTAGCACGGGGGGGAAAGCGGTTAAAGTACCTTGTCTGCACGAGCGGCCGGGGCGCTTTTTGCGCCCGGCGCGTGCATGAGTCGTGGTAGAGTTTTGATGGCTCCGAGAGAAGGATCAAACACCGGCGACTTCGTTGGGAACGTCATAATAGGTGAAATTGATGAGGTCGGCTACAACGATGTCGTCGTCGTAGACATCGATAATGTTGATTGCGCCGTAGCCCTGTCCCATCCTGAAAAGGCGGCTGAGCTTGATGTCGAGGAGGGAGAAAATCATGATCCTCAGGATTCCCGCATGGGCGACGATGCCGATATTCTTTCCCCGGTGCTCCGCAACGATCTTCCAGAGGCGCTGCATGCTCCTTTTCTGAGCGTCGCCGAAAGATTCTCCGCCGGGCGGCGGATGGGCTGCGGGGTCGCTGAGCCACAAAGGAAGGTCTTGGGGATAGCGCTCCCTGATCTCATCGAAACTCAGACCCTCCCAATCGCCGAAGCTTACCTCGTCGAAGTCTGCCGTCGTCTCGGCGGGTATGCCCGATGCGGCCGAGATGATTCTCCCGCTGTCGATGCTTCTGGAAAGCGTCGATGTGTACAACCTGTCCAGGGAAAAGGCCGAAAGAAAGGCGGCGGCCCCGTGCATGCGAAGAAGCCCCCTCTTCGACAGAGGCACTTCCAATTTTCCCTTGTAGACTTTCTTCGTCTCTTCGTCGATCGTATTTCCGTGGCGCATAAGGAAAAACCGGGTCATCTCTTCGTGTAGCACGGCGCCGAGGTAAATTGCAAGCCCTTTTTCGGCCACGTACGAGGGACGCCGGCGTTTGCAAGCGAGGGCCATTGGCGCAAGTCCGCGGAGAGAAAAGCCAAACGGACTCATTATTGCTCAAAGGCGTACCTTTTGTACCTTTACTTACGCCCACGAGAACGCTAAACTATTCCAGGGGGGATTCCCTGTCATGGTTTTCGGCAAAGCTTTTACGAGACCGGGCAAGGTGAAGATGAGGCTGCCCCTGATGCTTGGCCTCCTCTTGGCCGCGGCCCTGGCCGCCGCTGCCGTTGCCTATGCGGTGAGCCATCGCAATCCGCCGCCTTCCCCCGAGAAAATCACCTTCGGCATCGTGATGACGGACAACGCCGCCCTCGTGTACGTCGCCGCCGAATTGAGTCTCTTTTCAAAATACGGCGTCGAGCCGTCCATCAAGGAGTATGATGTCGGTTCTTCCGTAATTGAGGATCTCCAACAGGGAAAGCTCGACTTCGCGGTTACTTCGGAATTTGCCCTCGTTTCTGAAGCTTTCGCAAGAAACGACCTCCTGGCTGTCGCCTCGGTTGCCCTCTCCGACAACATCCGGCTTGTTGCGCGCCGGGATCGGGGCATCGAAGCTCCGGACGATCTGAAGGGCACAACAATAGGCGTCCTGCGCGGCACGACCTGCGAATTCTTCCTCGACACGTTCCTCGCCTTCAACGGCATATTGGACCGGGAGGTCAAGATAGTCAACATCAAACCCTCGGATGCGGCTTCCGGGATCCTCGCCCGCAACATGGATGCCGCGATGCTCTGGGACCCTTACGCCTACAGGCTGGCGACCGCCCTTGGCAGGAACGCGGTGGTCTGGGACGGCCAGAACGGACAGGACTATTACGTGCTTCTGGTCTCGACGAAGGAATTCATCGGCCTTCATGAGGCGGCAGTTGAAGATGTTTTGAGGGCTTTGCTGGATGCCGAACGATTTGTCGAGTCCAACCCCGAGGCAGCGAAAAAGATTATCCGAAAACGCTTCCAGTACGACAGCGCCTACACTGCCTGGCTCTGGCAGAAGAGCAAGCTCAAGCTCAGTCTGACCCAGGACCTTCTCATCCACATGGAAGACGAGGGGCGATGGCTCAAGAAAAAGGGGTTCCACGATTCTTCGCAAATTCCGAATTATTACGCCGACATGTATCTCGTCGCCCTTGAAAAGGTGGATCCTGAAGCAGTAAGCATTATCCATTAGCCGAGGAGAGATCGCGATGAGCATCAAGGCCAGGCTGAAGATAAGCGCGTTGGTGCTTATCCTGCTCGGAATGACCATCATCGCCGTTCTCCTCCTCATGGCGAGGGAAATCGAGCATACAACGCAGGATGGCCTCATTGCGGACCGGATTGTCAAGGGCGCCGAAGAGCTCAATGTGCTCGCCCGCGCCTTCGTCTCTCATCAGCAGGAAGAAGGCGCCGAAGCGCAATGGTGGGATAGGCGGAGTTCTCTCATGTTGCTGATTAAAGAGGCGTCTCCTGGAGACAACAAGCAAAAGCTGTTGCTGGAAAGGCTTATGGATGCGAATGGCAATCTGGGGTCGATCTTCCATCTCATCCTTGCCTATCGCCGTTTGGAAAGTCAGTCGTCAGAAGAAAGAAAGGATCTCTACGCCGAATCCGAAGAGAGGCTTGCGGCTCAACTCCTGGCAAAAACGCAGGCAATGGCGTACGATGGAGGTCTGCTGGTTCAGGCGAGCGACAAAGCAGTTCTTGCCGTTCAGGGCCGGGCTTTCCAATTTGTCCTTTCCCTCCTGGTGGTGCTCCTCGGCGCCGCGGTCTTCACTTTCTACCAGCTCTATGACATTCTCGTCAGCTCCTTTGAAAAACTGCAGGAAGGGTCGCGCGTCATGGCCGAAGGCAATTTCGACTACCGCGCGGCGACCACGGGACCCGCGGAAATTGCGGGACTGGCTGCTTCGTTCAATACTATGGGCGAAAAGCTGAAAGTCTCTTACCAATCCCTTGAGGCGAGCGAGCGTCGATACAAGGACCTTACGGAGTTTCTTCCCCAGACGATTTTTGAAACGGACCGGGCAGGGCGGCTGACGTTCCTCAACAGAGAAGCATCCCGGGCCTTCGCCTGCACGGGAGAAGAAGCCGTGGCGCAAATCGACTTTCTCCAGCTCATCGCGGAAGAGGACCGAACCGCAATGAGAGCTGTCATCGACGCAACTATGAAGAACCGGGAGCCATCGAGGGTTGACGCATTGGCCCATAGAAAAGATGAAACCCGTTTTCCTGCGGCGGTTTACTTTTCGCCGATCCTGGACAACGACGAAGTTGTCGGCGTCAGAGGAATTCTCATTGACCTGACCGAGCAAAAGAGGGTGGAGCAGCAGCTCCAGCAAGCTCAGAAAATGGAAGCCATAGGCACCCTTTCCGGGGGCATAGCACATGATTTCAATAATATCCTCGCTGCTATCATAGGGTTTACCGAGTTGGCCGTGGAAGATGTGGGAAACCGTCCGGAAAAGCGGTTCCTTGAAAACGTCTTGAGGGCTGCCTCTCGAGGCAAGGACCTCGTGCGGCAAATCCTCACGTTCAGCAGGAGACGGGAGTATTCCCGCAAAGCCATGGCGATCGGTCCGGTTGTCGAGGAAACGATAAAACTCCTGCGCGCCTCGATCCCTTCGACCATAGATATTCGACACAATGTTTCGCCGGAGAACATGACCATCTATTCTGACCCGACCCAAATCCAGCAGGTGCTCATGAACCTCGCAATGAATGCCTCCTATGCGATGCGGGAAAGCGGGGGCTTGCTGGAAGTGGACGTGTCGCGAGCGGACTCAGGTCCGTGCGGCGCGCCCGCTCCGGCGGGCGCGCCGAGCGCGGGATACGTGAAGATATCGGTGCGGGATACCGGGATGGGGATGAGTAAGGCCGTCATCGACAAGATCTTCGATCCCTTCTTTACCACAAAAGGGGCCGGAGAAGGAACCGGTCTCGGTCTCTCCGTGGTCCACGGCATTGTCCAAGACCACGGAGGGACTATCGAAGTCGAAAGCGAACCGGGAGAAGGGAGCGTTTTTTGTATCCTGCTTCCTCTCGTCAACGAGATGCCAACCATGGTCCGGGCTGCCGAAAGCGAGCCGGCAGAACGTGAAAAAGGCAAGATCCTTCTCGTCGACGATGAACCCGACATCGTCGAGTCGCAGAAGACCATGCTCGAGCGGTTGGGCTATTCGGTGGTTGCAAGAGCCAGCAGCGCCGACGCGCTGAAGGTTTTCGAGAACGAGCCCGGAGGGTTCGACGCGATCATCACGGATCAAACGATGCCAGGAATGACGGGGATAACCCTTGCGAAAAGGATTATCGAAAAGAGAGCCGATCGTGCCCGTCATACTCTGCACCGGGTACAGCGAGGTTGTCTCGAAAGAGGAGATTCAGAAAGCCGGCATCAGGGAGTTGGTCATGAAGCCGGTCTCAAAAGAAGAGATGCGGGAAATCATGCACCGGGCGATCAAGCGGGAGGAGAAAGAAGAAGCGGGGTAAACAACGGGACGCCTGGCCAGTCTTAAACAATGATGCTGAGGCGCGTCGTCTTGCCGCGAAAAGCGGCGGCCTGGTTCCCGTTGTCGACGAACTTCTTGATGAACATGTTCCTGAGGGCAGCCATACCCTCCAGGGGAGGCGCCGTTCTCATCAAGCCCAAGGCTGCACTTTCAGGGCTCTCGACCGCCTCTTGATCGTCTCTCGCGTCGAGCGACGGGAGAGACGATTTTACAACGCGCTGATCCGAGGCCGTCGGCGTTCCGGTTTCGTTGATCTCCAGCCGGAGTTGCCTGACGCTCCTCACAACTCCAGCATCGTTTTCTTTAAGATTCGTATAGACGATTCTCATCCCAAACCGTATCGGCAGCGCCGCCCTCTCCCCTCTCGCGTCGGTTCGCGGCCGCACCCCGATGAAGGGAGCTCACGCGCAGGCCCCAAACCAGGATAGTTCTAACCTCTCTGCCGGCCGCCCACAAGCAACTTTTCACAAAAGATCACCAGATCTCCTGGGTCGCTTCTCGTTCAATTTTAGTGAGAGTACGTTTCTTTATAGCGCAGGCAAGTAAAAATGTCAAACGAAAAGAGCAATTCGCTGCGTCTTGTCGGGAGCCTGCCGCCTCACCTCATCGAGACATGTTCGCAGTCCATGGACGTCATCTCCCTCTGCCATCCTGATGCGCTTACGCTATTCAAGCACGATAAGAAAAACAATGGCATGCTTTTGACCAGCCTTTATGCCTATCTGGTTCAGGAAAAGAGTCTCGCCGGCGCTTCGGCCAGGTTAGGAATTCATCGAAATACCCTGGTTTACCGGCTCAACAGAATAGCCGATATGGTGCATGTCGATCTGAACGACGAAGATACGAAGCTGCATCTTATCCTCTCTCACAAGATTCTCGATTATCTGGATCGAAAACAAAAGACGGACCAAATTGCGGACGAAGAATGAAGGCCGGGCCCCCAAGACAGAACAGCCTCGTTTCGTCCCGCCCTTGCGCTCCCGGCCCTTGCCCGGCTCCCCTTAAGCAGCGGGTTCCCGCCTATTGGGGCTGCGTGATCGCGGACAGTTGCCATAAGTGGGGACCCACGGGCCGCGTAAAAGTCCAATACTCCTCGAACTTTACGGGGTCGGTCCGGCTGCCCGAGACAACTTGCCCCGTCGCTTCGTCGGTGGTGTAGTCGAGCAAGTTCGCGTAGAAGCGAACCGTAATAAAGTCGCTCCCCGATTCCTGCCATGCCTCGACGATATCCGTTGACCTGACGGCAATGTTGTCCAGTTTGTTGAATCTCTTTTCAGCTCTCAGCTTTTCCGCGTCCCCCTCGATAGTGCGGTACATCTGATCGGTGAGGAGATCTCTCACCGAAGACATATCCCTGTTCGCCCAAGCGCCCTGGATCTTGAAAAAGGCATCCATGGCCGTATCGCGGAATTTCGTTTCGTCGAAATAGGCGTCCATCTGCCGGATGTAGCGCAGCCCCGTCTCCGTGTCCATTTCCTGTCCGCCGCCCGCGTAGGTCGGCTGGTAGGTCTGCCGATAGTCCGGCGCTGGGCCGGCCGATTCATAATAGGTGTTTTCCTCGACCGGCGCCCTTCTCCTTCTTGCTACAAATCGGTAAAGGAAATAAACGATCAGGGCGAGGATGATGATGTCGAAAAGACCGCCCCCTCCCCCTCCGCCATAGCCGCCGAAGCCGAGCCCCCTAAAAAGCATGCCGCCTAGGAACCCGCCTGCCATGCCGCCCAGCATGCTCCGGAAAAAGCCTCCGCCCCCAAACCCGCCCTGCCCAAAGGGAGACTGGTAAGGCCGGGAAGGCGCCATCGGACTTGACGGCATGGGCCTCATGGGAGGGCTGAAGCTCCGGGAGCCCCGCGAACCCGAGGAAAAACCGCCGCCCACTCTCGCAGAAGAGTCCGAAGCAAGAACGACGCCGAGAAACATAAGGAAAACTGCGCAAAGGCAGACTATCTTCAACCATCCATTCTTTTTCACGCGGACCTCCGTTCGTAATGACTAAATTGTACCATACGGCGCCGTCAAGCCGCAAGGCGGCGCACTTCAGTGCAAACGCAGTCAGATTGCCGTGGGCTCACGTTTTGTCGTGAAGCTGCCCAGACTCCCCTTCCGGAAAAAGGGAAATGCGACGTTGCCGCTGAAGCGCGCCCTTGCATCGCCGACGGCTTGACTCGCCGCCAGTTCAGGCATAAAATTGAATCCCTATGGAAAAAGAGATACAGCGATTCCTTGCTGAGGATAGAGGAGAGCGGGACGTAACGACCGATTCGATCGTTCCTCGCGACCATGTCTCCGTCGGCTCGATCATCGCGAAAGAGGAGTGCGTCATCGCCGGTCACGCTTTCGCGGGCAAGGTCTTCGAGGCCCTCGACCCTGAAGCAAGCTATGGGGCAATCGTGCCCGACGGCGGCATCGCAAAAAAAGGCGATCTTGTGTCGACGGTGAGGGCAAGGACGCGCGCGATTCTCACGGGCGAGCGGGTGGCCCTCAACATTTTCCAGCGCATGTCCGGCGTAGCGACGACCACGAGGAGGTTTGTCTCGGCGGTTGAGGGGACGGGCGTCAAGATCCTCGATACGAGAAAAACGTCGCCGGGACTCCGGACGATGGAGAAGTATGCGGTCCTCATGGGCGGGGAGAGAACCACCGCTTCGATCTTGCTGAAATGGCCCTCATAAAGGAGAACCACATCACGATCGCGGGATCGATCCGGGAAGCGGTGGAAAGGGTGCGAAAGGGAAGCCATGTCGCGGTGGAAGTGGAAGTGCGGAATATGGACGAGTTAAGACAGGCGGTGGATGCTCGGGCCGACAGGATCATGCTCGACAACTGGCGGGACGAGGATATCCCGGAAGCCGTATTTTTCGTGGCGAAACGAATACCCATCGAGGCATCGGGCAACATGACCGTCGACAGGGCGCGCAAGGTCGCCAGGACAGGCGTCGATTTCATCTCCGTCGGCGCGATTACGCACTCCTACAAGTCGGCGGACTTGAGCTTGCTGATTCTCGAAGAGAAGGCAAAACCATGAGCGGCAAGACAGCCAATACGGAGAGAGAAGCGGCGCTCGCACGGATTGCGGAGGCGAAAGAAAAGCTCGGCCGTGACCTGCTCCTTCTCGCGCACTTCTACCAAAACGACGACATCGTCCGCTTTGCCGATTTTGTCGGCGACTCCCTCGCGCTAGCTCAAGCCGCGGCGCGCAGCAAAGAGGCGAAATACATCGTCTTCTGCTCCGTTTCCTTCATGGCGGAGACTGCCCGCATCCTTTGCAGGCCCGACCAGGAGGTGCTCCATCCCGAGTCGAAAGCGACCTGTCCGCTCGCGGACATGGCGTCGATGGACGACGTGGAGACGGCGTGGAAGGAGCTGACCACCCTGGGAAGAGAGATCATTCCCGTCGTCTACGTCAACTCGAACGCCGATCTCAAGGCCTTTTGCGGGAGAAACAAAGGCATCGTCTGCACGTCCGCAAACATGAAGAAGGTCTTCAGCCGCGTCCTCGATGCGGACGCCTCGGTCTTTTTCTTTCCCGACGGGAACATGGGGCGCAACATCTCCCGCGACCTGGGTCTATCGGATGCCGATCTGTGCGTGTGGGACGAACAACAAGGTCTTCGGGCTCACGGCGCAAAGAAGGCAAAGGTCTTCCTCTGGGAAGGCTTCTGCATCGTCCATCGGGCGATGACTGCATCTGACGTATTGAAGGCGCGAAAGGCGCATGAGGGCGTCAAGGTCATCGTCCACCCGGAGTGCCCGCCGGAGGTTTACAATCTTGCCGACTTTGCGGGCTCGACGAACGTCATCAAGAACAGCATCGAAAAATCGGAAAGCGGCTCCAAGTGGGCCGTGGGAACGGAACGGAACTTCGTCAACCGCATCGCACGGGAAAATGCCGATAAGCTCGTCGTCCCGCTTAGACAGGAAGAGTGCAGGAACATGGCGAAGGTGACCCCGCAAAAGCTTCTCTCCGTACTCGAAGGGCTTCTCAGGGGCGAACTCCCAGGCAGAGTAAGCCTCGGCGAGCCGATCTCGCGTCAGGCCGCAACGGCCCTGGAGCGGATGTTGGAGATCTCTTAGATTGGAAGCTGACGTCAGACACCACTGCGACGTCCTGATCATCGGGTCGGGCATTGCGGGCCTTTCTGCCGCCATCGCCGCCGACGAGGCGGGTCTCGACGTCATAGTCATAACCAAAGAACCCGAGCTGAAGGAGTCAAACACCTACCATGCCCAGGGGGGCATCGTGTGCCGGGGCAAAGAGGATTTCCCCGATCTTCTCGTCAACGACATCATGGACGCGGGCGACGGCATTTCCAACCCGGATGCCGTAAGGCTTCTCGCAACCGAGGGGCCCCGGCTGGTTGAGGAGTTCCTTGTCGGGAAAATCGGCGTCCCTTTTGATAGAAATGACGAGGGCGCCTTCGAGCTTGCCCAGGAGGGGGGGCATTCCCGGAGGAGAATCCTCCATTCCATGGACACCACCGGCAGAGCGGTAGAGGAGACCCTGTGCGACCGGGTCCGCGCGAGCAAGAGCGTTCGGCTGCTTGCGGGATATACCGCGATCGACCTGCTCACCCTGCCTCACCACTCGCGAAGCCCGCTGGCCCTCTATGAAGAGCCGAAATGCGTCGGGGCCTACGTCCTCAACAACGAGACAGAGAAAGTGGAGCGCATCTTCTCCTCTTCCACGCTGCTGGCCACGGGAGGTCTGGGCGGCGTATTCCTTCACACGACGAATCCGCCGTGCGCCACTGGCGACGGCGTCGCAATGGCGTCGAGGGCCGGCGCCAGGCTCATCAACATGGAGTACGTCCAGTTTCACCCGACAACTCTTTTCCATAAAGATGCCGACCGGTTCCTCATATCCGAGGCGGTGAGAGGGGAAGGCGCCCGGCTCACGACAAAGGACGGCGATTTCTTCATGGGCCGCTATTCGCCCCTCGGCGATCTGGCCCCGCGCGATGAAGTGTGTCGAGCCATATACGAAGAGATGATCAAGCGGGGAGACTCATACGTCTACCTCGACATCGCTTCCTTTGCAAAGCTCGATGTAAAGAAGCGCTTTCCTGCCATCCATGAGAAATGTCTTTCCTTGGGCATCGACATGTCGAAAGATCGCATCCCCGTTGTTCCCGCAGCCCATTATAGCTGCGGGGGCGTTCATGTGGACTTGTGGGGGAGAACGTCGTTGAGGAACCTTTATGCTGCGGGAGAAGTCTCGGCGACCGGTCTCCACGGCGCGAACCGGCTGGCGTCGACGTCGCTCCTGGAGGGGCTCGTCTGGGGCTTGCGGTCTGTCGGACACATAGCGTCCTGCCTTGACAGGGAGAAATCCTACAAGGAATCGGATATCCCCGCGTGGATCTATCCCGGCGAGGAGGACGAAGCAGACCCGGCCCTGATCCAGCAGGACTGGCTCAGCATCAAGTCCACCATGTGGAACTACGTCGGGATCATACGGACGGAGAAGCGCCTGGCAAGGGCCACCGCCGATTTGCGCTACCTGTCGAACAGGATCGACGACTTCTACAGAAAATCCCACCTTAACCCGATGATCGTTTCCCTGAGGAACGGCGTCCAGACCGCGTTCCTCGTCGCCGACGCCGCTTTCCGCAACAGAAAGAGCCGGGGAACCCACTATATAGCCTGAATAGGCTTGCGCTCACTCCTCAATCTACTTTCGACCTCGTGGCGCTTATTCGTCTTCTGTAACCTTTTGACGCTTGCCGGCGACTTGATTCGTAGGAAGATCAGGGAAGTTTCGTCCGACATCGCTGCCTTAAGGGGGCCCCAAGAAAGAATGTTCTCCCATAAAATTGATGAACACACAGAATTGCGGTTGATCGAGCGTCAGCATGTCGCCGAGTTCTTTCGGCTCATCGACTCCAACCGGGAACACTGGCGACGATGGCATCCCTTGCTTCGCGACGCCTTACGGTCGCCCGCCGAAGTTGAGCAGTTCATTGCAATGTGGCTGCAACACTTTGCGAACAACAGAGGATTTTGTGCCGGCGTGTGGTTTGACGGGGGTCTTTGCGGAATGATCTACCACGTGACCGTCGATTGGGTAAACCGTTGGGTTGCGCTCAGCTACTGGTTAGACGAGGCTCATCAGGGAAGGGGCATCATGACGGCGTCGTGCCGCGCATTCATCCTTCACGCCTTCACTGCATGGAAAATGAATCGCGTCACCATTCAGTGCGCCACTGAGAACGTGCGCAGCCGGGCAATTCCAGAGCGTCTGGGATTCAGGCTCGAAGGAATCCTTCGCGAAACGGAGTGCCTCCATGACCACTACGTCGATCATGCGTTCTATGCTTTGCTGCAATCAGACTACACAGCCAAGAATCCCCGAAACGGAGAGGAATCCCTTTTCTAGTCGGACATCGTTATCCCCAGGCAGCGCATGTGGCCGGCGTCTTTCCGCTGCGCGACGGCGCCTTCGACCGCCTTTCAACTCATGCCGTGGTTTCGCCGCGATTCACTATGCCCAGTACGGTCGGCTACGTTGCGGATATCGAAACGAGGGATTATTATCTCTCGGAGGTGAGTATTATGGCAAGAGAATACATCGCAAAACAGGGCGAGAAGGTCCCCGCACGGAAGGACATCGCGAGAGACCCTTTCCTGGCCCTTAGGGATAGAGTAGACAGAATCATCGATGAATTCTCGGGCGGCCTTGGCCTTTGGCCTGCGTCATGGGATGTAAGGCCTATGGAATGGAGAATGGGAGCTTTTATGCCGACCGTCGACATCAAGGACCGCGACAACGAGATAGAGATCGATGCCGAACTTCCAGGCGTCTCGGAGAAGGACGTCGAGCTTTCCCTTTCCGGCGATTCGCTCATCATTAAAGGCGAAAAGAAACATGAGACGGAAGAGCAGGAGAAAGGGTACTATCGGGCCGAACGCGCTTACGGCGTTTTCGAGCGCGCTATACCCCTCCCGGTGGATGTCGACAGGGAGAAGGTCGAGGCTACTTTTAAGAATGGGGTTTTGAGCATATGTCTTCCCAAGACCAAGGAAGCCATTGAGCATATAAAAAAGATCCCGATCCGCGCCTGACGACGGGGAAGGAGTCTCGATAGAGCGGCAGCGCCTTGGGCGTATGCCGCTCTATTTCTCTACGCCGCCTTTTTCGTTGCTCACTTTCGCTCTTCAAAGGCGTCGCTGAGGCAGTATTCGAGTTCTAAATCTTGTAATATGTCCATTGCGTCGCTCACTTGATCGGCGCGAACCATGAGCCGTGCGGGTTGCGCCAAGGGCCTCAGGTAGCCGAAGAACTCGCCATGGAAGTAATAATCAATGGATTCGCTGTCGAGCAACGACTTGATGATGGCTATGTCCCCCGCATTGAAGGTAGTCAGCACCTCCTCGAATTCAGTAGTCTTGGGAGGTCTTTGATCCTCCTCCGGCGGCTCCTTCACGAGGCGAACCCCGCAATCCGCACAAACCGTCACTCCTTCAATATATTCGGTCCCGCAGTCAGGACAATACATTTCGCGCTTCTCCTTACTCAAAAGCAACGGTTGATGCACTATTGCGTCGAGGGAACGCGGCACTCTTCCCTCCTGAAGCCTTTAATGCCAAAATGCCCAAAAAACGACGCGCTATAGTTTAGCAAACTGCGTACGATAAGGAAATGGGCCGCTACGCCGGACATCCCGGTGCTGAGCCCCAAAAAGTTGCCGAAAGAAAACCTCTCGGCAGTGTTAGAATGCACTTCCCTTAAAACCACGGCGTGACGGGCTTCTCTACCGAGCAACGTCTGCGGCGGTGAAGCCTTGCCGACGCAACCGGGCGATGTCTTTGGTGGGCGCACTCCCGAAGAAGCGGCCGTATTCTCTGCTAAACTGCGAAGCGCTCAGATACCCCACGGTCCGGCTCGCAGCAGTCGCATCCATCACCGTCGATAGCATAAGACGCCTCGCCTCCTGGAGGCGCAGCGTCTTTTGGTACTGCAACGGGCTCATTGAGGTGACGGACTTGAAGTGCTGGTGAAAAGAGGAAACGCTCATGTGCGCCAACTCGGCCAGCTCTTCGACTTTCACGGGCTGGGGGAAATTGGCGCGCAACCAGGATACTGCTTGCGCGACGCCGTTCACACCGGAATCCTCAAGGCCGATCTGGGCCACCCGAACGCCAACGGGACTGCGCAGCAGACGGATCAGAATCTCATCGATGACAAGCGGGGCAAGCAGGTCAGCGTCCCCGGGCTGCGCCACCAACTCGACCAGCCTTGTGACCGCGTTGAAGATGTTCCCGTCGGCCGGAGTAACACACACGGCGCGGCCCTGTTGAACCCGAGGCAGACCGTGCGGGTGCACCTTCAAAACCAATCCGGCAATCTTCTGCGGATCGAGATCCAGTTTGAAAGAGAGGTAGGGCTCGGCGTGGCTGGCCCGCGTCACCAGCCCGGCCACCGGCAGATCAACAGAGAAAATGAGCATACGCGACGTGTCGTACTCATAGACATCCTGCCCCAGCATCACGCTCTTCGCTCCTTGCGCGATGATGCACAGGGACGGTTTCGCGACGGCATGCACCAACTCCGTGTTCGTTCGGGAGGCGCGAGCAACGTGCGCCCCGGGAATGCGTAACTCAAAGGAACCGTCGTAAGGGGTATGGGCGCGAATCAAGCCGGTCAACCTGGCCAGGTCCGGGTCGCTTGACCCCGCAACGGCGTCTGCGTGCAGTGGATCCGGGCTCCTCTCGATAGACTTCATTGCAAGGCTCCTCCGGGCAATGTCTCTTTAGAGAGCGCTGTCCGCTGACTTCCAATCAACAGGCGGCATCCCTTGTTCTAGAATATCACTTTTGCAGCCGTAATGGGCATGGGAATCACAACGCTCTTTCAAGAATTTTCTGGGTTATGTCCAAGGTAAGATCCTGAGTTTCCGAGAGCGCTGTCATCCCATGAGCCTTGAGCTGTTCTACAATGGCCGGTATTTTATCGGCTCCAACGCCATAGTGGGACAGATGAGTCTTTACGCCAAGGCTTTCAAAGAACTCTCTGGTTTTCTGAATTGCCAGATCTATCCTTTCCTCTTCGCCGCCTGTCTCGATATGCCATACGCGTTTTGCATATTGCAGAAGTTTCGCACGTTTTTGTTCGCGACGCGCCTCCAGCAACGGCGGCAATACGATTGCCAAAGTCTGCGCATGATCAATGCCGCACAAGGCGGTAAGTTCATGTCCGATCATGTGAGTCGCCCAATCCTGAGGAACCCCGACGCCGACCATCCCGCTCAGTGCAACAGTTGCACACCATGCCTGATTGGCGCGGGCATCGTAATTCTCGGATTCAGCGACCGTGGTCTCGCCTATTTCAATCAGTGTTTGTAAAATGCCTTCGGCTAGACGATCCTGTACTCTGGCGTCCACCGGGTACGTGAGATATTGCTCGGTCGTATGCACAAATGCGTCAATCACTCCGTTGGCGACCTGAACCTTGGGAAGCGTAAAAGTGATGGTCGGATCTATGAGTGAAAATTTGGGGGAAATCAACCCGCTCACGACGGCGTGTTTTGCGTGCCCATAGCTGATTACCGCTCCGCTATTCATTTCAGAGCCGGTAGCGGGCAACGTCAGCACTGTGCCGAACGGCGCCGCTTTTCCTAGTACATCCAAAGGAATAGGCGCCAAACCGTACTTCAACAGGTCGCGCGAATCGCCATCGTAACAAGAAGCAAGCGCTATGAATTTGGTTCCGTCGATGACAGACCCTCCGCCAACGGCAAGCAAGAAATCAATGTTCTCATTCCGCACGATTTTCACGGCCTTTGCCAATGTTTCGTAACGAGGATTCGGCTCTATGCCGCCGAATTCATGAACCTTCCTGTTCCCGAGCGCAGCCTTGACCTTATCGATAAGGCCGCTCTTCTTGGCGCTTCCGCCTCCATAGGTTATCAAGACAGCGGCATCGTCCGGAACATGCTTATCAATCTCCTCTAGTCTGCCCTTACCGAACAAAATACGCGTCGGGTTATAAAAGTCAAAGTTGAGCATGACGAAACCTCCTTAATCGATCTTCTTATTCCGTGATCTTGTTCATTCGCGATCAGCTCGGCAGTCACTCTATTTCATTTATACATCTTATTGCATTTAATGCCCTTGGATATCCTACATAGGGCAATAGTTGAGTAACAGTACTGAGCAGTACTTCTTTGTCATTTCCGACATTTAGATTGCCCGTTATATGCCCTTTCAACTGCGGCTCACATCCGCCGAGGGATAAGAGCATCGAGAAAGTGAGAAGCTCTCTCATTCTAATATCGAGTCCCGTTCTGGTGTAGTAATCGCCGAAACAGTTTGCCGACAGGTATTTCTGAATATGGATTTGATTTTCAGGGGACTGTTCATACATAGTATCAATCGTCTCGCCGAAAACCGACTTTGAAAGGGCCAATCCCTTTTCAAGTCGTGTTTCGGCAGTGGTGGTGGATTGACCTTCGAGCGGCAGTTTTACGCCGCGACTCTCCAGTATTTCGTTTGTGACATGAATGAAATCGAAAGCCTTCGCAATGCCCACATAAGGGACAGACTGGTAAACGATTTCTTTCACTTCAACAGGAGTGACGCCCACGTTCAGCGCGCCGCCGAGCATAACCTTGTACTCGCTCAACGTCTGCTGGGCAATGAGTGAAGCCAGGATCGCCATAAGCCTTGTCTTCTTATCGAGGTTTCCGTAGGAAAGAACCTCGTTAAAGGCGAAATTGTCGAACACCTCGATGAGTTCGGGATCGGTCGCCTTGAGCGTCGATTTGTGATTCGGGAAAAGCTCCTCGTGATTCTTCCGGGCTGTTTCGCTTATAGGCATGAGAATAACCCCTATTTCAACTTGTCGTAATCTTCGTCCGCTACCGGCTCCAGCCAGGTCGCGGGGCCTTTTTCCGGATTGACCTCGATGGCAAGGTGGACGAACCAACTGTCTCTGGCTGCGCCGTGCCAGTGCTTCGCATCCGCCGGAATAGCGACAACGTCTCCTGCATGAAGCTCACGGGCCGGCTTTCCCCATTCCTGATAATAGCCTCTGCCGCCCGTCACCAGGAGGATTTGACCACCCGCGTGCTTGTGCCAACTGTTGCGGCATCCCGGCTCAAAGGTTACGTTGCCGATGGGACAGGCCGAGCCGAAAGGCGTCAGCATATTGAGCCATACCGTTCCCTTAAAATGATCGCTTCGAAATTTCTCTCCAATGGGAAAAATCACGCTATTGCTCAGATCGTTTGCGCTCATAATGTGCTCTCCTTAACTATCGCTCCGGTTAGAGACCGGTCCTTTTTTCCAGGGCTTCGGGGTACCGGGCCCCTTCTATCGTAATCTTCGAGGCGGCGCTGTCTATCCCGCGTAGGTCGTCGGGCGTGAGCTCGACCGCGGTTGCTCCGATGTTCTCTTCCAGGCGCGAAAGCTTTGTCGTGCCGGGAATCGGAACGATCCAGGCTTTTTGCGCAAGCAGCCAGGCGAGCGCGATCTGGGCAGGCGTCGCCTTCTTCTCTCCGGCGATTTTGGCAAGCAGGTCTACCAGCGCCTGATTCGCCTTTCGTGCCTCCGGCGTGAAGCGGGGAACGATGTTGCGGAAGTCGGAACTGTCGAACGTCGTATTCTCGTCGATCTTTCCCGTGAGAAAGCCTTTGCCCAGAGGGCTGAAGGGAACGAACCCGATCCCGAGTTCTTCACAGGTTGGCAGCACTTCCTCTTCGGGCTTTCTCCACCAGAGGGAGTATTCGCTCTCGACGGCGGCGACCGGCTGGACGGCGTGGGCGCGACGGATCGTCTGCGCTCCGGCCTCGGAAAGGCCAAAATGCTTCACTTTGCCTTCCTGAATCAGGTCCTTTACCGTTCCCGCCACATCCTCGATCGGCACGTTCGGGTCGACACGGTGTTGGTAGTACAGATCAACGGCGTCGACTCTGAGCCTCTTGAGCGAGCCCTCAATGCTCTGCCTGATGCGTTCGGGCCGGCTGTCCTGGACCTGCTGCCCGCTGGAGTCGAGCTTGATCCCGAACTTCGTGGCTATTGCTGCCTTGCCCCGGAAGGGCGCCAAAGCTTCACCCACGAGTTCTTCATTGGCGTAGGGTCCGTAAAGCTCGGCGGTATCAAAGAAGGTAACGCCCCTTTCCACGGCTTGAGCGATCAGGGCAATCATCTCTTTCTTGTCTGCCGGCGGACCATAGGCCATGCTCATTCCCATACAGCCCAAGCCCAGGGCCGAGACTTCCAGGCCGCTTTTTCCCAGTCTACGTTTTTGCATTTTTTGCCTCCTCTATTTCCCCCGCACCCGTCGGGGGCAAACCCTCGCATGAAATCCGGGGTGAATGGTCTCACGTTCCTTTACTGCCGGTTATCATTTTCCCTTAGATCGTGATCAGCTCATACTGATCGTCGCCCAGGCGCAAGGTCTTCATATATTCGAGCTGGCGCAGCCCGCTCCGGGTCTCGATGCGTTCTATGATGTCCCGTCGTTCCGGGTCCGGCAGCGCATACACCATATCGACGCAAGCCTTGTCCACTGCCAGTATGTCCGTCGAGCCGGCTATGCCGATGTCGCGGCAGGTGGGCTTTCTGCCGTGGGCGTCGCAGTCACAGTCAACCGAGATGTTCTTCAGTACATTGATATACGTGATACGCTTCCCGAAATGCGCGGCGATGCCCTTTCCCGCCTCCACCATGCGCTCCAGAAAGAGCGGCCCTCCCGGCCACCCCTCGGCGTGGATCTGCCGCTTGCCCCCTTTGCCGGACGAGCACCCTATGGCGATGTTCTTGAGCGACCCGCCGAAGCCGCCCATTGCATGGCCTTTGAAGTGCGTGTAGACCAGAAGGGAATCGTAGCTCAAAAGATTCTTGCCCACGCCGATCTCTCTCAGATGCGCCCCCGGCGTAAAGGGACGCTGCTTTAAGAAGGGATCCATATACGCGTCCAAGAACTCATCCATTCCCGGTATGGGAAGCGCGGCGTCGCCTTCGGCATCCATGATGTCGACCGGGCAGAAATCGAACCCGTTGATTTTCACCGTTTCCCTGTGACTTTCAGTGGCCTTTCTCGGACTTGGATAGAGGACGTTGCATTCCACGATGTTGCTGTTCGGAACGTGTCTCTGCAAGCCCCTGATGAGCTCTATGGGCAGAAGGTTCGGCCCGTGGGGCTCGCCGGAGTGCAGCTTAATGCCTAACCGACCCGTCATTCCCTGATTGATCCTCGAATAGATTTTCAACAATCCGTTGACGCTTATATCCTTCGTAAAGAATACCTGTGTTTTGCCCGACCCCGCGACGGCCGCGCTGCCCGTGCCTGGAAGACCGGCGAGGGCGGCAGCGCCCAGCGCAACGGCGCCTGCCTTCAGAAAATTACGACGCGATATGTCCTTTTCCATAGTTTCTTCTCCCTTCGACTGGAAGTCACATGAACCGGCGCGCCAGCGCAGATATCCCTTTCTTCCACGCGCCGAGTTTGCCGCGGCCCTCGCTCCATACAGGCCTCTTTAGGCGAACCGCGTAATGACCTCGAAGCCGATGGTGTCAAAACGCGTCATGCGCTCCAGCGTATCAGTCACGTCATCAAGGGCTATCTGGCGGGTGACGAGACGCGCCGGCTGGAGCTTCCAGCGCGCGACGAGTTCGAGCAGTTCCGCGTACTTCGGGTGCGGGTTGCCGAGCGAGCCCACCAGCTCCCACTCCATCATCACGAGCAAGTCGGAGGGGATCGCGATCTGGCCGCGTTCTTCCTGCGACGTGACCCCGACCTGCACGTGCCGCCCCCGTTTGCGGAGCGACTGGAGCGACTGGTGAAATGTGAACGCGCGACCGAGTGCGTCGAGCGACACGTGGACGCCTCCGCCGGTCGCCTCCTTGACGGTCTGGCCGACCTGCTGAGGCGTGAGGCCAGATGCGTTTACCGTAACCGCCGCGCCCTCATCAAGGGCCTTTGCGAGCTTGCGGTCGTCGGCGTCGACGGCGACAACCATGGCGCCTGCCGCCGCAGCGATCTGCACGGCCGAGAGTCCCACGCCGCCGCACCCCTGCACTGCGAGCCACTCACCCGGATGCACGCGTCCCCGGTCGATGACTGGGCGGTACGCAGTCATGTAACGACAGCCGAGCGCCGCAGCCGAAAGGCTGTCAACGCCCTCGGGGAGCCGGATGCAGTTGAGGTCCGCCGCGGTAACGGTGACATACTGCGCCCACCCGCCCGTGCGCTGGACTCCCCCGGTGATCACGTTGTCGCAGAGGTTCTGGTAGCCGGCGCGGCACTCCGGGCAGGTACCGTCGGACTCATGGAAGGGGATTGTCACACGGTCGCCCACCTTGATTGTGCACACGTCGCGGCCGACCTCCTCGACCACGCCGCCCACCTCATGGCCGGTATTTGCGGGGAGGGAAAGACTGAACCCGAGCCACTCCAAGTCATGGTTCCAGAAATGCCAATCGCTGCGGCAGATCCCGCTCGCCTCGACGCGTACCACCGCCCCGTCAGGCCGGGGCGCCGCTACGGGGACCTCCAGCACCTCGATCGGGCGCCGGAAGGCCGTGATCTGGGCCGCGCGCATCGTGCGCGCTGCGGCAACGTTGCCTATGCCTGCGATGTCGTTGGTCATGACTTTGCCTCCTTTCTGCGAAGTTCTGATTCTGCTAAAGGCGCTTAGCGGTCTATCAGTTTCATGTGTTCCTCCGGGAGCCGGATCCCTTGCACCGTGATCTTCGGGAAGGCGCTATCGATTTCACGGAGATCGTCGGAGGTTAGCTCGACCGCAAGCGCTCCGAGGTTCTCGTCCAGGTGCTCCATCTCGTCGTACCCGGGATTGGAACAATCCACGGCTTTTGGGCGAGCAGCCACGCAAACTCAATCTGAGCCGGCGTCGCTTACTTCCGTACTCACATCCGGCCTCGGCCGGAAGCCCACCCTTCGATCACTTAGGAAGCGAGGTCGCCGTACCAGTAGGCGGCTGTGACCCCACCGTCCATCAAGAAGTCGCTGCCGGTGATGAACCCCCCGTCGGGTCCCAAGAGGAGAGCGCCGACGGTCCCTACCTCATCCGGGGTGCCGGCGCGCCCGGCCGCGGACAGCTCTATCATTCGCCGGTATCCGTCGCCGCGCGGGCCGGACAGCTCGTCTTTCGCGAGAGGCGTGATGATGATGCCGGGGCTGATCGTGTTGACCCGTGCGCCACGCTTGCCCCACCGCACCGCCTCGGCCATCACCCGCAGCGAGTTCCCGCGCTTGGCGACCTGGTAGGCGTGAAGCGGGTCCGTCACGCGGTCCAATTGCAGCATCGGAAGAGCGAGCAACTCGTCGGCGGGCGTAGTTGCCAGCGCCTTGTCTTGCTCGGGCGTCAGCGCCGGGAGGCGGTGCCCCGACTGCGAGGCGATAACGACGCCTGCCCCGCCGTGCGCGATCACGCTGCCGAACTCTTCGAGCACGAGCGCCGTACCATACAGATCGACCCTTAAGATCGTGGCCGGCGATGCCTGCGTGGGAGAAACACCCGCGGCATGGATGAGGCCCGTTATGACGCCGATCGCCGTCGCCTTCTCGACGAGTGCGTGGACCGCCTCGCGCGAGGAGACGTCGACGGTCGCGACGCTGACCTCGAACCCGGCGTCACTGAGAACCTTCGCGGCCGCATCGGCGTTCTCCTGGCGCAGGTCAGCCAGCATTATGTGCTTGCCTGCACCGACTCGCCGTGCGATCGCCTGGCCAATCGATCCCGCACCGATGACGACGATGACACTTTTCATCGCAATCTCCTTTCCTTTAAACTGCTATAGGTACGTTTTGCATAACGGTCCATCTTTTACAGCCCTGTCCTCACCACTTCGTAGCGAATCCAGAGCGCGTCGTTTTCACGCCGCTCCACGGACTTGAGTCTGAGAGGAACGGCCGTTTTCTTGCCGGGGCCCGCTCCGTCGAAGACGGCCGAGATGTCGTGGCGTCCGTCGATGCCCGGTACGAGCAGAAGGCTCACCTCATCGACAAGACCCGCCTGGAGGAACGCCCCGTTGATATGGCCCCCTCCTTCGAGCAACAACGTGCGAATTCCGAAAAGCTCCCCGAGCAGGTTCACTGCCCGGACGAGGTCGATAGAGCGCTCTCCTGAAACGATGTAGGAGATGCCCTTGTCCCGGAGCATTGCGAGGTAGTCCTCGGAGACCCTCTCGCTCACGACACAGATGAGGTGGTCGCCGTCGACGTCGCTGTCCGACCATAGAAGCGTGCCGAGAGTATCGACCGAGACCGCATATGATTCGGCCCGGCGGGCGACGTAGGCGGGCCGGGGCCCTGCCGGCCTGTTTGAAGCCGGGACGAAGGGCTGTCCTTCCGCGAAGTGCTGCTGCATCGTGACGCGGCCGCAGATCCACGCGTCACCCTTCAGCAATGCGCCCAAAGTCTCATACTCGCCCTCACTCATGACTGCTTCGAGCGCTCCACCATCGATCTTCCCGTCTATAGAGGAGAGCATGTGACAAATGATGTGGGGTCTCATCTCGATTTCCTTTCGGGGCGTGCACCGTCCCGCCTCGACGCCTTCTTGTATTCCAGGCGGCTCGGTCATTTAGAATTGCTCATGGTTCAAACAAGTCTCCCGTCACTTGGAGGAATCCTTTGTGGAGAATACCTCCTTCGCGATCGTGATGGCGGTCATTGCGGTGGGCCAGCCCGAATAGAACGCCAGATGGGTGATTGTCTCGATCAGTTCTTCCCGCTTGACCCCGTTGTCCAGCGCCCTCGCGAGGTGCGACCGCAACTGGTCCGGCCGATTCAAGGCAATGAGGGCGGCCACCGTCACGAGACTGCGATCACGCTTTGACAGCTCCGGCCGTTCCCAGACCTCCCCGTACAGTACGCGGTCGGTAAGGTCGACCAACTCGGGCGCGAAGTCGCCGATCATTTTTTGGGCCGCCGTAGGCTCTCTATTCACGGTTGCCACTCCCTTCCCATAGTGCTCGTCGCTGACCTTTTCCATCCACTTGACGGCTTTACCGTCGACTTGTTCCTGAATCGCGATATGCGTCATACTCGTGGTTGCCGTGGCTCCGTGCCAGTGTTTCAGACCCGGCGGGATCCAGACAACGTCGCCTTGCCGGATTTCCTCGATGGGACCGTTCCACCTCTGAATCCAGCCGACGCCGGCCGTCACGATCAGAGTCTGG
Source organism: uncultured delta proteobacterium (assembly GCA_963816715.1). GTDB lineage: Bacteria > Desulfobacterota > Syntrophorhabdia > Syntrophorhabdales > WCHB1-27 > BOG-1155. The sequence continues at coordinate 527,746 of CAWFMJ010000023.1, read as the reverse complement.
CCTACCGGGTGGGCATGCCATGCCGTACGGGCGCCTGGCTCGAAGGTGACTCGGGCGCCGGACGCGCGCGACGGATCGTTTGCCTGGAACAGAGGATCGATATGCACGACGCCGGTGAAATACTCGGCCGGCCCTTTGGTTGAAGGCTGCGAACCGCTTCGTGTGATCTTCAAATCCGAGGCCGGGGTCTCGGGAGAGTCAGCGGCGTGAAGAAGAAACGTAAACGAAAGTGACAAAATAGCGGCTATGCAACCCAAAGACAGAGCTTTGAGACCACTTTTTCCCAATATGCGTTTTCCCATTATCGTTCCTCCCTTGCTGCCAATCTTGAATCCTCCACCTATATCAGCGCCTCATCCGCCCAGCCGAGCTTGACGAGCCGAATGCGGCTCAGGTCGCTGACCCCCACATGGTATGTTTTGTCGGCCGCAATAATGTGCGTGGGAGGGACATCGAGGGCCCGGTCCTCGCCGAAGAAGGCGATCCGCTTTGTCTCGAGGAGGTGCGCGCCTATCGCGCTTACGGCTACGGGATCGGTCCCGACGATAAGCCCTTTGTAGGGCCACACGTATCTTCTATCGAAGAAGTTGGCGCCCCTCCCGTAGAACTGGGGGGTAAGGGCGCTGAGAATGTTCAGGCGCGTCTTTCCCTTTACGATGGGATAGGTCCATATCTTGCCGAGGGCAGCACAGCCGTCGTCATGGTAGGACGACGGGTCGGGGACAAAGGGGAGGTAGTTTTTCAGACAGGAACCGATTCCGGCCCAATGATGGGTTCTCAGCGGCCGCACATTGATGAGGGCGGTGGCGTTGGTGAAGACCGGGTTGCTCCGGACTCCATGATCGTCGATATTCACGTTCTTTTCCGGGACCCCTGCATCAAGCACGCGGCGCTTGATGGCTGCTTCCAACTCCTTGGGGGTCGGCAGCCGGTCCCACCCATTAGTTTTGATGCCCACGATGTCCGAACTCTTGACGAGGCTCCGCCAGGCCTCCGTCGAGTCCTTTGATCCCACGAGACTCCTGACGCCTTCATCCAGCATGGATTGCACGATCTCTCCCCGGAATTTGCCATCGCTTCCCACCACCTCGGCATGCCGGATGAGCACAACTTTTGCGGTCGGCTCTGCCTTAGCCTCTCCGGGGATCCCCGCCCCGAGCGTGGCGGCCATCGCGGTCCCTGCGGCAACCAGAAGGAAATCCCTTCGCGTGAGACCTTTTTCTGCCATTGACCTGTGCTCCTTTTCGCATCGTTCGCGCACCCGTAAAAAGTGCGTTTTACACCCTATTCTCCGGCCTCTTGCCCGCGTCCCTTTGATAATTTCTCTTCCGTCGCCTTGAGTAACCCCTCGGCGCCGGCTGCCGTGGGGGCTCCGAAAACGACGATAACCGCGTCACCCTTCTGCCGGGCCATGGTCCATTTCCGGTCTTCTGTTTCCACGAGGTCCTTTCCCCTTGCATCGGGAAGGTAGGCGCCCATGAAGCTCGCGTAGGCGTCTCGCGCCTCCTCCGCGCCGGGGTATCGAATAAGGAGAAGGCGGGCCTTCTTCTTCTCCTGGGTGTATTCGGCGAGCACGGCTTCTGTCCTGCGGCTCAGGTTCAGGATATTCTCACGGGCGATGAAAAACCGCTGATTCAGGAGAATGTGGCTCCTGACGTAGCGAACACTTCGATCGACCAGTCCGTGTTCGGCGCCGGGGATCAGGCCGACGAGTTCAGGGGCCCGCCCGGTCTCGGGGATCAGGTCTGCCGCGGCCCTGCCCATCGCAAGAACGGCCGACTCCGCTTCCCCGCCTTCGCCCTCTGCATAGATGCTCGCGAAATACCTTCCTTTCCAGAACCGGAGCAATCCGCCGCCGAACTCCGATCCCTGGCCGATTCCTATGGGCTCATCCTGGCGCTCGTACGAGAAAACCCCGTAGGCGTCCTCAGAGGAGGCCATCTCGTAGAGCTCGACGGTAATACGCGGCTGGGTCGACTTCATGAACTTTCGAACCGTGAGACCTTGAAAACCATAAGCCAGATAGAGCTCTCCCGCCCCGTCCATATAGCTGAAAATGGTCTTCGGATTGTAGTGCGTCTCCTTGCCGTCCCACGTCCAGCCCGACGCTTGAGCGGGCAGAGAGGCTCCTGGATTCACTTTTCCCTCCTCCTTACCTTCGACGGTTGCGGCTATGGCGAATATCAAGGCCATGATAATGACGCAGGTCTGGAGCCCTAGAACAACGTATCTCCTATTGGTCCGCGTCCTTTTCACAAAATCCTTCTCGGTGACCGAAACTGTCATGGCGTTGCTTGACCCGTTTCGTTCAGGCATCAAATCAAGGTTTCTAGCCAATTTGATAGGTCCTTGTCCGCCCTTTCAACGCTGCCGCCCCTGATCGCCAAACCGGGCAACACCTTTGCTTTGGGACAGAGTTTCCTGATGTCGCGTTCACTGCTCCCCATCCCACTGCCTTCGTGCGTGCAATAGGGGATGATGGTCTTTCCGGAGAAATCGTAGGATTCTAGGAACGTAAACACCGCCATCGGCATCGTTCCGTACCAATTCGGATACCCGAGATAGATCGCATCGTAAGAATCCATGTCATCTACTCTGCCCGTAAGCCCGGGCCTGCCATTTTGCCTCTGTTCTTCCCGCGCCACGTTCGTTGTTTCCGTATAATCTTCGGGGTAGGTCTTTACCGTTTCGATTCGGAACGCGTCGCTTCCCGTTAATTCCTGTATCTTCTTCGCTATTATCTCGGTGTTTCCAATCGAGAGGTTTACGATGCTGCCTCCCACATAGTTATTGCCCTTGCGCGAGAAATAGGCGACAAGGCTCTTTGAATGCGCCATTTCACATCCCCTTCTATTGAATAGTCTTTCTCTTGCTCTCCATGCCAGGCGTCATACTCGATGTTGTTCAGCCAATCGCTGTTTTTCGGATCGTGCTATTCGAAATCGGCGCCGGCGGAAACTTCACGCCATGCCTCGTATTCTGCGAGACGGCCGTTGAGATATTGATCGACGGCGGCAACTGCCGCCTTCCCGGCCAAGAGGCGCAGCGGCGGATTTGGAGCGTCCACGGCGGTCATGAGCGCCGTGGCGAGCTTTGCCGGGTCGCCCGGTTGATTCTGGTTCAGTGAAGCGAAGCTCGCCCGCATGGTTTCGTGTTGTTGCCTGTAGTCGTCGATTTCGAGATCGGAAAATGCCAGGGAGGTATCAAAATTGGCAAAATCGGTTCGAAACGGGCCCGGCTCGACCAGCATGCACCGGATGCCGAAAGGTTTGAGCTCGATGCTCAATCCTTCGGTCCAGCCTTCGAGTGCGAATTTGGAGGCGCTGTATATGGAAGAGCCGCCGACGGACCTGATTCCGGAGGTGGAACTGAAAACGATCACAAGACCAGAGCCCTGCTTGCGCATAAGCGGCAGCACGGCACGGGTGACTTTCATTGTTCCGAATACGTTGGTCTCCATCTGCTGCCGGATCTGCTTTTCGGACATTTCCTCGAAGGGGCCGAGCAGGGCATATCCGGCATTGTTCACGAGCACGTCGATGCGACCGAACCGGTCGAGCGCTCCGTTGACCGCCGAGCGCACCTGCCCGTCATCGGTTATGTCAAGTCTGGCGATCAGCAGATTCGGAGAGTCGCCCAGGACCTTCCTTGCACTTTCCGCATCGCGTGCCGTGGCAACGACCCTATATCCCCTATCCAGGACTTCTTTCGCGATTGCCGCACCCATGCCTTTGTTTGTGCCGGTGATGAACCACACCCGGTTGTCCTTCTGAGTCATTCTTTGCCTCCTTGATTCGATGCCGCACAGCCACAGACATCGGGTACGCTTTTATTATAGCGACCTGGTTATGAGAATCCTTGCCTAAGACTCCGAGTTTTTGACACAATCCTCTCGACTTGTGCGGTCCACGGAAACGAGGTCCAGGGTTGGTGAAAGCAATTAAAGAGAGCTGTCGCCCGATGATATGGCCATCACCGATGGCAACGGGCTGAAAGCGGAAGATCACGCATTACCACAACACGTAACGCCAGGCATCACCCGCCGCCCGACGATACCAAGCGAACTACGTCAAAGGCGTAAGATTGATGAGAGGCATGCTGAGGGCGGTGGGGTGCGTGCCATTGCAAAGCGTCACTTCGGAGCAAGTTCGCAGAACCAGCAGGCAGCCGTAACTCCCCGTCCGTAAGAAAGTCGCTGCCGGTGATGAACGCGCACTCGTACGGGTTTCTCATAGGCATTCGAGTGTCGTTGAGCGACTCTCAATATATTGTCGTGAGTTTTCTCGCCACAGAATTGAGAATAGTTCAAGATGAACCGCGCGTCCGGCTTCGGGTCTATATTGCCCCGGTTCGTCAGACGGCAAGAGGCCCGGCATTCAGAGTGAACCCGGGCCCTTTCCTTATGCCTAGCGTGCTGCTAGTAGGGCAGACGCAGTCCTGTCTTCATATTTCCGAACGGAAACGGCCGCAACTTGTCTGTTCAGCAGCAGCAGCGCTACAGCGACGATCAGGCAGGCTATCGCGTTCACACTGCAAATCTTGACGACGCTCCACTTCCAACTGAGAAAAAGGGCGCCCATCGTCGGACCCGCTATGGCGCCCAGCCTGGCAACTGCGTACGCCCAACCGGTCCCCGTGCCTCTCATTGCCGGGGGATATGCGATCGGCGCGACCGCCACGAGAGCCCCCTGGCTGCCGTTAAAGAAGAGTCCGCAGAACAGGGACACGATGAATACGACCACAAGCGGGCTGCCGGCAAACATGCCAAAGGCCACGAGACAGAAGAACGCGATGGTAAAGGTGAGAGCCAGCACCTTGAAGGGGTTGAACTTGTCCATCAGGCGACCCATCACAAGTATTGCTACAGTAGCTCCCATGCCCATGGCGGCCAAAGCCATGCTGTATTGTGGAAGCGTGGCGCCGCTTTGTTTGAGCAGCACGGCCACCCATGAGACGAGCGCCCATATCCCGTAAAGAGCGCCGGTCATAGCTATCCAGAGGAGTATGGTAATGGCGGCTCGTCCTTCTGTAAAGAGGAGCTTTAAGGGTACGCCGGGCGCCTTCTTCTCCAATGAAACGAGCTCGACTTCCGGGTCATTCGCAACACTGGGCGCTATCCTGGAGAGGATCTTGCGGATCTTTCTCTCGTCTTTACCGTGCTGAACAAGAAAATGCAGCGACTCGGGAAGCGCCGCTATGAGAATGATGGCAATGACGAGAGGGAGAATGCCCCCGGTAATAAAGAGCGACGGCCAGCCGAAATTCGGAATGAGCCATATTGCAGCGAGTCCGCCTATGACTGCCCCGAGCGTCATGCCGGAATACATTGTGGTCCCGAAGGAGGCTTTGGAGCGAGCCGGCGCGTAATCAGTGCCAAGAGCGAGGGCAAGGGGGACCGCGCCGCCCAAGCCGATTCCCGCCAAGAAGCGGTACACGGCCAATTGGTTTACGCTCGTGATGAACGCGGTCAGCAGGGTAAACACGCCGAAGATTATCGTGGCCAAAATCAACATCCACTTCCGGCCAAGACGGTCTGCGAGCATCCCGAGAATCATGGCGCCGAGGAGCGGTCCGAACTGGCCAGCCGATAACGCCGGTCCGAAGGCCTGTGGTTTGACCCGTAGGGCCTCCGCCATATGGGGAAGGGCGATGGTGATGATGTTTATGTCGCAGCCGTCAAGGAGCGTGACGAGGCAACAGAGACCGCACAGAAAGAACTGGAACGACGTAAATTGACTGCTGTCGATCACTTCACCTACGCCTAACTTTCTGGTTGCCATTTCTTAACCCCCTATAGTAGAAAAGAGGCTTGAAGCCCCTACCGTCCGATTTGTCAGGACCAGCATTTCTACCCCCTACCTCGGCTTATAGTTTTTGGCCACATTGACCATAGCCTTTACGTTTTCGTACTTGGCGGTAGCGGGCAGGAAGCACCCCTCACACATGATGTAGCCGCCGTCCTTGCCCAGCTCATCGACCAGCCGTCTGAAATACTCATCGACCTCCTTGGGCGTGCTGACCGACATCATTGCCGGTGATGCATCGCCCATGATGCACATGTGCCCCCTCAGGACCTCTTTTGCCTTGAAGATATCAGTTTCGCCGCCCCAGTGAATGATGCAGGTCCCTTTCGGAAATTGCTTGAAGTAAGGCAGAGTCTCGGTCCAATCCGAATCGAGGTGAAAGAAGGGCGTTACTCCTTCCGCCAATGCTATATCTGCAGCGCCTTTCATCCAGGACCATTGAAGGTCCTCGAAGATCTTTGGCGAGACTACAGGCACGAGATACCTGGCCCCTGGGACCATCATCCTGCGCGCCTTGCCGGCGAGCATGTTCTGCCGGAACCTCTCGAAGAAGATCTCGTTGATGTGCTCCACCGCCGCCTTTACCTTGTCGTATTGTCGATGGATGTCCCTGTTGAACGGAACGTACGATCTCCAGGTGGCGAGCATCGTTACAGGATCCATTACGCCGGTAGGTCCGAAGAGTTGTTTGACGCCTTTCCGCCGGAATGCTTCGATGGACCGTCCTCCCCTCTCGGCACGCTTCTTTCCGGATTCCGCGAGATCCTCTTTGGTAACCTTCACGCCCAGCCGGTTTACGAGCTCCAGGAAGAAATCGTCCCATCCGATTTCCAGAAGACGGTCGTACTCGTCCTCCTTCATGATTTCCTTTTCCTGGTTCTGTACGTCGACGTGGGCAGGAAGCTCGACGCCGGGCATGAGACGGCGAATCGCCCAGAAAGCGGAACCGGGCGGCGCATAGATGTTATGTGAGTGCAATCCGACGACGCCGTAGCGGGCATCCAATCCGCCGAGCTCGTCCCACATGCCGAGCTCGCCCTTTATTATTTCGTCTATGTTGCCCCGGTAGGCGTCTGCGACGGTAAGGCCGAGATGCTGAGCAATGAACGGACCGCTGAAGCCCACGAGAACAGGGGTCCGGTCTACTTCCTCCAGACGCACGGCGGCGTCCAGTCTCTCGTCCGGCGTCATCGTCTCTTTAATCATTCCACACCTCCGAATTCATTCCTTTCGACCTTGCATAGCCCAGGCAGATCCGGGCGCCTTCCACCATGTCCTGCGTGTAGTCGTCCGCCTGAACGTACTTCCTGAGGGCTTCGCACGCCGCCCCGCCGCCTATTACGATCTTCGGGCCGAGTCCGGCCTCCCGTACCGCCTTGACCGTCTCCTTCATCGGCTCGTAGCAGGCGCTAATCATACCCGACAGACCCAGTATCGACGCTCCCGTCCGTTTCAGCTCCTCCACGAACTTCGCGGGTGGCACGTCAACCCCGAGGTCGCGGATGTCGAACCCGATGTTCCTGAGAAGGCTCACGACCAGGTCCTTCCCGATGTCGTGTATGTCATACTGGACTGTGCCGATGACCATTACGGCGAGGGTCTTCCGGGCGCTTTCGGGCAACCGGGGGTCGAGGACCGGCCTGATCGATTCGTAGATGTCGAAGGCCGAGACGACGCTGTCCAGGAAATACTCCCTGGTCTCGTATTTCTCCATGACGCCCTTGATGCCCTTCTGAAAGTCCCTGTAAAGAAGAATGGGGTCATCGCCGTCCTTGATCCTCTTGCTGGCTATGGCCGTGACGCTCGAATCATCGAGACCCACGAAAGCTGACACCAGATCATTTCCCATCTGATACCTCCTCCTTTAAGTTCCGCCGGCTGTCCATGGAACCGGTGATCACGGGATGACCGCTCTTGTTTCCTCACATTCCTCCAGATCCTGAAGCGCCTCCCTCAGTTGGGGCAAAGGCTCGAAAGAGAAGGCGTTCTTCTTTTTCTCGTTGCAGATTTCGATAATTCGCCGTCTTTTCTTCCAATCTTATAAGGATCAGGTTCTCGGCCATCTTGTTCCTCATGGTTCTCGTCCCTGACCTATCAGGGGCAATTTCGCCTAGCTTCTTGTCCCATTCTGTGCAAACAACGCCGCCCCGAGGGCGCCTATGATCTGCGGCTCGTCCGGGACAAGGAATTCTGTGCCGATTTCCTCTTCCAGGAACTTCTTCACCCCCGTGTTCTTGGCGACGCCCCCCGTAAAGACTGCCGCCGGTTGGATATTCATCGCCTTTGCCATTATGGCAACGCGGTTCGTAAGCGATTTGTGCACTCCCGCTATCAGATTTTTCCTGTCTTTTCCCGCAGCCCGGAGCACAACTACCTCTGTTTCCGCAAATATCGTGCACGTGCTGCTTATCTCGCACGGGTCATCAGACGTCAGAGAAATGGGCCCCATGTTATCGATCGATCCCACTTCGAGAACCTGAGCCATTACCTCCAAGAACCTTCCCGTTCCCGCGGCGCATTTGTCGTTCATGGCGAAGTTGACGACATTTCCCTTCGAGTCTACCTCTATGGCCTTCGAGTCCTGACCGCCGATGTCGATGATGAACCTCGTCGAGGGTATCAGGTAATGGGCGCCCTTCGCGTGGCACATAAGCTCCGTGAACGTCCTGTGAGCGAATTTGATGGCAGCCCTCCCGTACCCCGTCGAGACAATGTACTTCAGATCTCCCAGGCCGATCCCCAGCCCCGTCTTCTCCATCGCCTCCTCGGTTACGGTTGTCGCCGCCCGGACGACGTCATGACCCGTAGGCCTGATCGCGTAGCCCAGCATCTCGCCGTCTCTCAAAATAACGCTCTTTGCGGTCGCCGCCCCTATATCGACACCCGCAGTCAGCCCGCCTGTCATCGCAAAGCCTCCCTCGTCTTATCCCTTGGCCGCTTCAAGCTTCGTTTCGAACTCCACGATCTCCTCTTTGTAGTTATCGACGTTTTGCCAAGCCTTTCTGGCAATCAGCATCTCGCCGAATGTCTCTAGCTCGAGTTCTGTGATAGTCGGCGCTGTATACTCTGCTGTCAACCATGTCTTCCTCGATCATGATGGCGGGGAGACCGGTCTTCTCTTCCAGATATTTCTTTCCGGTACGGGACTGTACGGCGGCAGGACGGCAGTTGTACAGAGTCTTCAGGATAAAACCGTCCAGACCCACGAAGTCGGCCGCCTGCATGAAACGATCCAGGCTTCCGTTGCTGCCGAACGGCAATCCCCTCAGGAACTCCATAGCGGCGATATTCTCGCCTGCCGTCGGGTACACCCTGTCGGGTTTGACCGGCAAACCTCCCAGCCAGGTGAGCACTACCGTGACGGGAAAAACCATGCCAGCCTCCTCCACGGCTCGGTTGCATCTGGGATCGCCGATGTGCAAATGGTAGGACATGACCCTCGGGGCGCCCTTCTTCAGCCCGGGCTGAACCAATACCTTTCGCGACTCGTTCCTCCAACTCCGGGATCAGGATGTCCAGAGCCTTGTTGCCTTCTGTGATGCCCCTGCGCGTCGAAGCGGGAGCAAGCCCCTCGAGGAACTGGAGTCCGGCAGCGTTCAAGGGAACGGGATCGGCTCGCATAAGCTCAATGAGCCTGGCTATGCGGTCGGCGCATTCACGGGCGCCTCGTGTGCCTTTTTCCATAGCGTCGGGGGTTATAGTGATATTGAGAATTTCCCCCGCTTTCTTGAGGGCGTTGTTAATCTGTTCACCAAGAAAGGCGATCCTTTCGGGCCGGACGTCGGGAAACTCGCCCCAGCGGCCGTCCATGCAACTGTCAATGACAGCCGCGGTGGTGCCGTAAAGTCCTCTCATGAGAGTGTCGCCGATGGCGCTCATGTCGCAAAAATAGCTGGAGCTTATGGTCATGGCCGGCACAGGGATAATGCCTTTGGCCATGCCCCCCATCCTCACCTGCCAAAGGGAACACAACGCGTGTCCCGGAGGCGCCCCGTTTTGCTCGCCTGCGATGATTATGGGCGTCAGTTTGTTGAATATACTGCCGATTGTCTGGACCAAGACATAGTCCGGGCAGCAGACAAACACGTCGTCAGAGGCGCCGGCCATTATGAAGCCGGGTCCTGTAATGGCAGGCATTCCGTAATACACGGGCTTCAATCCCTCATCCTTCGCGAGGATCATATCTATCAACTCTTTGATCCAGGCGCCGAGCAGCTTTCGCACACCCACGAGCGATACGTCCTGGTATGTCCTAACCCAGTTTTCGGCCGGCTTCATATCCTCGGGACCCAGTTCCAGTCTTCTGAATGCCTCCTCTATCCTTGGCCTCTCGTCTTCAATCTCATCTCTTTCCCATCCACAGAGCGTCAAAAGGTCGTCATAATGCTTAGCCATTGCTTGCCTCCCTGATCGACTCCACAAATGTCTCGACGCGCGTTGTCATCTGGCCGATCTCCGAGTTGTCGTATTCAGTTTCCAGAAGGAGCATGTTCAGCCCCGTTGCTTTTTTGAGCATCCCGGGGAAGAAATGGGACGCAATCTTGAACGATTCCCTGTACAAGCCGTGGTACCAGACGACTCCTTCGGCGTTGTAGTCCTTGACCTGCTGAAGGATAAAGGCAAGGTTCTCGTCAACCGGTCTGAACCAGCCGGCACAGACCTTGTCCATATAATAGGCCCGGGCGATGTTGGCCATCGGATCGCCCTCGTTCTTCACCGCAAACTGGTAAGGACGGAGGCCCTCGCTGAACTCTTCCATGGCCACCGTCCCCCCGGCCGCCCCTATGAGGTCCACGACTTTGGAATCTCCCCTGGCGAGGGCTGCGCCGGTGAGGAAGATCCAGGGTCGCCCGCCCCGGGAGGGAGGGGCGCTCTGGCCGGCCTCCTTGATGTACTGCTCGAGGACATCCGCCATGACCTTCTTGTCGGCCAGAAAGGATCCGTGGTGCAGGGCGATGACGTCTCTGCTGGCGACCGCAGTGTCCTTCGATTTGCGCATGACGCTAATCTCTCTGAAAAGCTCCCGTTCCCTGTTGCACAGCTCGACTGCCTTCTTGAGCCTTCCGTCCGTTATCTTCACGCCGGTAAATTGTTCGAGCTCGTTCTTGAGCCTGTTCAGATTGTAGAGATAGTACTTCAGTGCAGACTCATCCTTCGTGTGATGTGGTACGCCGAAGGACCATGACTTGAACCGCGAGGCGCCGTAGTAGTCGATGACGGTCGCAAACAGTCTGCTGTGAGTATCTGTCATCGCAGTCACGATGTAATCGACGATGTTGTACCAGGGGTCCTTGCCGGACATGGCAAGGCCGACCTGGGAACGCCAGAACGGGTCGAAGTACTTCATGGTGTAATTGACCGCGTCTCTCAGCGTTCTATTGTCTCCCGCCTGAACAAAGCCTACAGGTATTGCGTCGCAGGCCAGCAGGAGCTCTTCCGGCAGATATCCTCCCGCCCCGTATCCTATAACCTTGCGGCCCTGCTCCTTTGCCTTGGCTAAATCGCGAAGCCGGTTTTGCAGATGGGAATTGAGTTTCTCGAGCGCCTTCATCTTGCCTCCTTTCTTCTTCTTGGGCGTCATCAGGGACCAATCTGCCTTTTCTGGGAGCAATGATGGGCTCTTCGGCCGGCGGCCATGCGACAACCTTCTCACTCCCATCGGCCACTGATGCCAGCTTGTTCTATAGCGAACAGATTCTATGAAGTTGCCAGGTTGCAGTCGTCATACCGGGGTATGATTAGGGGGGATGATTTTTTGGCTTTGCGTTCCGCTATGTGAAGTCGTTCAGTTGCTCACATCGCCCGGCGATGCTGCGCGAGGAAGATCCTTTGAGGTTTCTCGTTCGAAGAGATGGAGCCTGTTCGCTTGCAGCACCGCCTGAACCCTCGTCTTAACGCCCAGCTTATCGAAAATATGAGCGATATGGGTTTTTACCGTGCTCCTGGAGACAAAGCATTTGGTTGCTATCTCGCTGTTGGTGTGACCGGATACGATCAATGAAAGCACCTCCTTCTCCCTCTCGGTAAGGTTCGCATTGCTCTCCATCGACACCTGTCTTTTGATGATGTTGGTTTCTGGAGAGATGCCGGAGGCCTCCAGAATGACCCGTAGATGTCCCGAGCTGTGATCCGATGAATATCGGGCAATATCCAGCAATATGTTTGAGATAAAGGGCCAACAATCGACGAAGGGCCGCACATACCCCTTTTCTTCGGCGAAGGCAAGGGCTTCGATCATCCGCGTCCTTGCCTCATCGCAGCGACCCGAGGCGTAAAGAGTGGCGCTGTAGAGAATATCGATATCGAGGACGGCTTCCAGCATGGTCTCTTTGAGGCAGATGTCGCGCAGCTTGTTCAACATCTGCTCGGCTTCCTGGTACATTCCCCTGGAAAAATAGATTCTTGACTGAAGTAGGGATTCAAAAAGAAAGCGGACCGAAAATGGCTCGTCCATAGAAAGCCCTCTTTGTTTCGCCCACTGCTCGGCAGATTCCAGCCTACCGAGCATGAAAGAGAGGCGGGCTGTGTAAGCGTTGGAGAGCCTTATGAAGCTCGCCGGCACTTGACCGGCCTTCGATACAGCCCCTATGCTCCGTATGCACGCGCTCACTTTTCCAGGTTTGCCCATCGCCATTTGTATCATTGCCAACAGGAGATTTCCATCCGCTATATCGCTTACCTTTTTGGTGTGCCGGGCGCCTCTCACGGCGGCAATGGCATACCGCTTCGCCTTCTCGAGCTCGTTTCTCGCGTAGTGAATCAGGGCCAGCGGCACATAGAGATGGTATTCAAGGGCGGTATCCTGAAGACGCTCTCGGCTGAGAAAAACGAAACCTTCGTTCAGGATCCTCTCTGCCCCGCTGAGGTCGCCCTGGCATTTCCTCACGCTGCCCATAACCCTGAACCACATCGTGCTCCATGAAAGGTTATTTCTGTAAAGCTCTGTTCTCGAGACATCATTCAAAGCGGCCCTGGCCGCTAAAGCTTTTCCTTGATAACGAAGGAACTCGCCTATCCACATCTGCAGGCCGTGACGTTCCCCGTCTGAAATCTGCTTGAGTCCCTCCTTCACGGAAGCCACATCGACCGTTGCGGGATCCTTGCAATAGGCGAGCATGTGCTTCAGGAAGAAAAAGTAGTCCAGAAAAAGCCTCCGTTTGACGCCCTTATACCTTGCCAATGTCTCGTCGAGGTTGTCTTGCACATCCTTCATGATAGCTTCGAAACCAACCACATCCAAAGAGGGAATCTTGGCCCAACACTCCTGCAATCCGAGTAAGGGATACTTGGCCAAAATGTGGCGAGGCAACATCGAAAACCACCGGAGAGCGCTTTTTACTTCATATCGTCTCAGCAAATCGAGGACGTAGCCTTCCATGATGTCTGCGACGAATTCAATTTCTTGGCAGGCAAAAGCATGCTGAAAAGCGTCTTCCAGATAGCCGTTCCGTGCAAACCATACAGCCGCCTTTCTGAGAATCCTGTTTCTTACATGGTACGGGGCGATTCCGGCATTGGACCTTAAGGCCTCGGAAAACATGTGGTGATAGGCGTACCACTTGCATTCTGCATCGAGTGGGGTGAGGAACAGGTTGATTCGAACCAGATAGTCGAGTATTTCTGAGGCGTCGTTCATTCCCGTGATCTCCCTGCACAGATCGACATCGAATCTGTTCAGGTGCACCGTGGCGCACAGGAAATCTCTCACCCTTTCCGGCTGATTATTGATGACCTCGCCGATAAGATACTCGGAGGTTGCATGACGTATGTTGTTCAGGGCTTCGGTAAGACTGCTTAGGTTCTCTCTACCCTGAAGAGACAGGCCGATAAGCTGCAGACCGCCGATCCATCCTTCTGCGTAGGCCGCCAGAGCCCGCAACTGATGTACCGGCAATTCAAGGGGCATGATGTCCGAGAAGAAGAGATTTCGTTCCTTTTCGGTAAGCCTTAGTTCCATCGGCGAGATTTCAGCCACCTGATCGCGCAGCCTCAACCTGCCCAGCGAAAAGGGCGCCTCGTTGCGACTTATCAGGACCAGGTGCATCTTTGGCGGAAGGTAGTCGCACAGAGACGAAATAGCCTCGTCAACCTCGCTCGACGTTATTGCGTGGTAATCATCCAGAACAAGGAATGTGTCAACAGACAGTCTCTCGGCATGGTCAAGAATGACTGGAAGCACGTTTGTTGCGGAAAGCCTTCTCTGCCCCCGGTGCAGAAGCCTGGTATCGCGCTCTATCCTGGGATCGGCGCCTGCAAGAGCAGTCAAGAAATAGCGAAAAAAAAGATCGGGCTGATTATCGTTTTCATCGAGCGAGTACCATGCCGAATGCAGCCCATTTTGCGTGATCCACTGAGAAATCAGCGAGGTTTTGCCGGATCCGGCCTGCCCCACGACCACTATGAGCCGGCGATCTCTTTTGGCAGAAAGCTTGTCCATGAGATGCCGACGGTCAAGCATCCTGGCTCTGAGGGCAGGCTGACACAGCTTTGTCTTAATAAGCATCTCAAAGTCCCTTAAAAGAACCGCGGACGCCAAAATTCAAAAAACCTTAATCAGTTCTAACACATTACGGAACGGACTTGCGATACAATTTTGTATCCGGTCGTGCTATGGCTGCCCATCTTTCCCTAACTCATCTGCTTGGGAGAGCAAGACCCGCGCGCCGGCTTTCCTTTCGGCCTACAATGCGTTATTATATGCACCGATACCCTATGAAACAGATACGGAACTTCAGCATCATCGCTCATATCGACCATGGCAAATCCACCTTGGCGGACCGGCTCATTCAGTACGCCCATCTGGTTGACGACCGGCAGTTCAGAGACCAGATCCTCGACAACATGGACATCGAGCGGGAGCGGGGCATCACCATAAAGAGCCAGACGATCTGTCTGCCCTACACCAGCAGGAAGGGCGACGATTTCGACCTGAACCTGATCGACACGCCGGGCCACGTCGACTTTTCCTATGAGGTCTCGCGCGCCCTCGCCTCATGTGAAGGCGTTCTGCTCCTCATCGACGCCTCTCAAGGCGTTGAAGCCCAGACCCTGGCGAACCTTTACGCGGCTATGGAGCACAATCTCGTGATCATCCCCGTGATCAACAAGATCGATCTGCCTTCGGCGGACATCGAACGGGTGAAGAACGAGATAGACCACGACCTCGGCCTCGATCCCGACGAAGCCGTCCTTTGCTCGGCCAAGGAGGGGACGGGGATAGAAGACATCCTCGAAGCCGTCGTCGAGCGCATCCCGCCGCCCACGGGCGATGGGGGAAAACCGCTGTCCGCCCTCATTTTCGACGCCCGGTACGACTCGTTCCGGGGCACCATCGTGACGTGCAGGCTCTTCGACGGCAGCGTCGCCCCGGGCGATACGATCAGGCTCATGTTCACGGGGGCGACATACAAGGTAGAGGAAGTCGGCATTTTTCATCTCGCCAGGGAGGCGCGCAAGGAGCTGACGGCGGGCACGGTCGGCTACCTCATCGGCGGCATCAAGACCGTGAGCGACACGAGGATCGGCGATACCATCACCCAGGACGCGAACCCCGTCGAAAAACCCCTGCCCGGCTTCAAGGAAGTGAAGCCGGTCGTCTTTTCGTCGATCTATCCGGTTGCCTCGGACGACTACCAGTCGCTGCTGGATGCGCTCGAAAAATACAAGCTGAACGACGCATCCCTTACCTATCAGAAGGATTCTTCCGCTGCCCTGGGGCAGGGATTCCGCTGCGGCTTCCTGGGCCTCCTCCACCTGGAAATCGTTCAGGAGCGCCTGGAGCGGGAATTCGACCAGTCCATCGTCATGACCATGCCCTCCGTTCAATACCGCTTCTATCTGAGCGACGGAACCGACCTTGTCGTCGACAACCCCCAGTATTATCCGGACCCCGCCAAGATCGAAAAAGGCGAGGAGCCCTTTATCCGGGCAAACATCCTGATCCCGGATCGCTACGTCGGCGCCGTGATGAAGCTCTGCATGGAGCGGCGCGGGGTCAACTCGCACCTCTCCTACCCGACGCCCGGCCGGGTGGAGATTGGCTTCGACATGCCGCTGGCCGAGGTCGTCTTCGACTTTTACGACAGGCTGAAGAGCATCACTCAAGGCTATGGCTCCTTCGACTACGAGATCACGGACTACCGGGCGAGCGACCTGATCAAGCTGGACATCCTCGTCAACGGCGAAAAGGTGGACGCCCTTTCGGTGATCATCAACAAAGAGCGCGCCAGGGAACGGGCGGTCAAGATATGCGACAGGCTCGAAGAGGAGATCCCGAGACACCAGTTTAAGATTGCCATCCAGGGCGCCATCGGGGGAAAGATCATATCGCGCTCGACCATCACGCCCTTCAGAAAGGACGTGATCGCGAAATGCTATGGCGGCGACATCACCAGAAAACGGAAGCTCCTCGAAAAGCAGAAGAAAGGCAAGAAACGGATGAAGCAGGTCGGTGCGGTCATGATTCCCCAGAGCGCCTTCATGGCGGCCCTGAGGACAACCGATGAGGAATAAGGGGGAGTCCGCCGGCGGCGGTCTCCCCGGTCTCTACGTCCACGTCCCCTTCTGCCGCACGAAATGCCTCTACTGCGACTTCTACTCGGTTACCGGGCGGGGCGGAGAAGACGCCTGGCTGCGGTCCATCGAGCAGGAGATTGCCCTTTACAAAGACCGGTTCGGCCCGTTTGACTCCCTCTATATCGGCGGCGGAACGCCCACCTGCCTGAGCGATGAGAACCTTGTCATTCTATTCCGGAACCTCCGCAGGAACTTTGGCTTTTCTTCAAGATCGGAGATCACCGTGGAGGCGAATCCGGACGATTTGGGTCCGGCCCGCGCTTCCTTCCTGAAAACCCTTGGGGTCAACCGCCTGAGTCTCGGCGTTCAGTCCTTCGACGATGCGGAACTGGCTTTCCTGAAACGGCGGCACACGGCGATGGGAGCGCAAAAAGCCCTGGAGGCGGCGATAGGGGCAGGCTTCACCAACATCGGCATTGACCTGATCTACGGCCTGCCGGAGCAAACACCGGAGAGCTGGATCGCGACCCTGAAGCGCGCCCTCTCGTTCCATCCGGCCCACCTATCGTGCTACCAACTGACTGCCGAAGGGGAGACGCCTCTGGCTCGTATGGTAAGCCGCGGTCAAACCCTTCTACCCCACGAAGAAGCGTCGGCCGACTTCTTTCTTTTGACGTCCCGCTTCCTCGAGGCCCACGGCTTTATCCATTACGAGGTTTCCAATTTTGCGGCCATGCGAAAGCTCGCCTGCCGGCACAACGGGAAATACTGGGACCACACGCCCTACCTCGGCCTCGGACCCGCGGCTCATTCCTTTGACGGCGCACAGCGGTGGTGGAACTGCCGGTCCGTCGAACGTTGGGGCGAGGCCCTGAACAGGGGAGAAAGGCCGGTGGAAGGAGAAGAGCTGCTCACGACCGAGCAGCTCGAACTGGAAAAGCTCTACCTGGGTTTGCGGACCAGGCGGGGCATACGACTTGCCGACCTGCCGAAGACCGCTGCGACGGCGATCCATGAACTGAAGAAAGCCGGACTGGCGACTGTTCGGGGGGAAAGGCTGCATCCCTCCCGGCGAGGCTTGCTGGTCGCCGATTCCCTGCCCCTTTTGCTCAGCCGGTAGAGACCTCCCCGGAGCCACCCGCCGCGGACATTCCAAATGAGTTATACTATCAGTAGAAAGATACGGAAGGAGTTGTCATGAAAAAACGTACGCTGATAGCGAGTGCGCTCCTGATTGGAGCGCTTATGCTCATCCCGACCATGAACTACGCCGACGGGGGCCACGGAGGGGGCGGCTACCACGGGGGCTACCATGGCGGCTACCATGGTTATCATGGAGGCCATTGGCGCGGCGGTTTTTACGGCGGGGTATTCATCGGGCCCGGCTATTACTACCCCTACGGCTATCCCTACCCGCCTTACTACTACGGCGCGGTTCCGCCGCCCGTTTACGCTCCGCCGCCTGCCTACGCGACCCCTGGACCCGACTATGCATACCCCGACGCGGCTTATGCCTATCCCGATCCGGCAACAAACGGTCAGGGCGCCAACAACGCCGCAGCGAACAACCAGGGAAGAACAATTACCGTGCCGGGCCAGTGGGTAAACGGCACATGGGTTCCCCAGCACCAGGTGCAAGTGCCGGCCGGTCAATAATGTCCAGCGAGGGAGACGGATAACAAAGGTGAGCCATCATGTTTGCACGAAAGCTTTCCCCGGTTTTCCTCTCTGCTAAAGGAGCCGCTCCTCTCATCTTCTTCGCGATCGCGCTGATCGTCCTCGGCGCCGGCATGGGGAGCGCTTCTTCCGCACCGGGCGGGATCAGGATTACAAAAGAGGGTCTCGTCAGCGCCGACATCGTCAATCTTCCCCTCGAGCAGGTGCTGACGGACCTCTCGCGAAAGCTGCACCTGGACATACAGGGGAAGCCGGAAGAAAACGAGCCGGTAACGCTCCATTTTTTAGACCTCACTCCACAAGAGGCGGTCCGAAGGATAATGACCGACTACAACTACGTGTTGATCGAGCCGGAACGCGGCAACGGGCCGCTCACGGTAATGGTGCTCGGCAAGACCGACAAAACGGCGCGACAAGCCGTCGCGCCGTCGATGCCGCAGGCAAACGGAGCCCCTTCGCCTCTCGCGCCGCCTGTTGCGAGCGCCACCCCCGTGACTTCCACGCCCGCAGACCCGCCCCCCCTGTCTCCCTTGCCCGAGAACGCCTTGCCGGCCGCTGCAGTCGTTCCGCCTCCGCCCCAACCTGTGGCTTCGACGCCTCCCGGCATCGAGCCCGCCCCCGCGGGTCAGCCCGAGTTTGATGCCGCAGCCTGGGGAGGCATCGGCCGACGGGAGAGGGGCGGTCGAAAATAGTTCACCGATCACAAAAACCACAGCGAACAAAGGCCCTTCTCTTTCTTCAAGAGAAAGGCCTTTGTTTTGTTGGATCCCTATCTACGCCTTCAGCCGCAGCAGGCTAAAAGGAGACGATCATTCTATCGTGGCCAGCACCGTGTCCGCGTCGACTTCCTGTCCCGCCGAAACGCAGATTTCTTTTATCGTGCCGGACGTGGGCGCCACGATGGGCATTTCCATCTTCATGGCTTCGAGGGTTGCTATCTGGTCATCTTCGCTCACTTTGTCGCCCACCTTGCACAACACGTTCACGATTTTGCCGACCATTGGAACTGTGACATCCGTAGCCATTCTCTCCTCCTTAGCTTTTTCTGTAACCCAAAGCAAATTGCGCAATGATCATCTTCTGGATGTTCGACGTTCCTTCGACGATCTGGTAAGACTTCGCATCTCTCAGCAGCCGTTCCACAGGGTACTCTGAGGAGAACCCGTAGGAGCCGAAGATCTTGACTGCTTCGGATGCGCAGAAATTGGCGGATTCTGCCGCATAGTACTTCGCCATCGACGTCTCCAGGGTGTTGTTCATTCCCTGGTCCTTCTGCCATGCCGCCTTCAGCACGAGGAGCTTGGCGGCTTCATGTTCCACGGACATCCTGCCGATCTGCTCCTGGATCATCTGGAACTGCCCTATGGGCTGACCGAACTGCTCTCTTTCGTTCGCGTACTTGCAGGCTTCCTCGAGGGCGCTCTGGGCAACGCCGATAGCCCTCGCTGCCGAGCTGAGGCGTGTGAAATTGAGCATGGTCATGCATATCTGGAATCCCTGACCCAGCTTCCCCACCAGTGCACTCTTCGGAATCTTCGCCTCTTCAAAAAACAACTCGCCGGTAGGAGCGCAGTGAAGGCCGAGTTTTGTTGTGATCGCCCTCTGCGTGATGCCGGGGTTGTTAAAATCAATAAAGAAGGCAGACATGCCTCTGTGTTTCGCGGCCCGGTCGGTCATGGCGTAAACCACGCCGCAGCCTACGTAAGGGACGCCCGAAATCCAGGTTTTTGTGCCGTTCAGAACAAACCCGTCGTCAGTCTCTGTTGCCGTGGTTCGCATGCTCGCCACGTCAGAGCCGGAATTCGGCTCCGTGATAGCAAAGCATCCACCGCTCGTGCCGGCGATCAAACCCGGCAAGAACTGCTCTTTCTGCTGCTCGTTTCCAAACTTCAGGAGGACGTTCTGCGGACCGTTCATTTGAAGGTTGAAGGGAAGTCCCCAGGAGGGGCTCACTCTCGCAAACTCCGTCGCCATCAGGGTCGCTGCCATATGACCCTCTTCAAGACCGAGCCCTCCGTATTGCTCGGGAGCGAGGCAACCGAACATCCCCTGATCGCCCATCTTCTTCAACAACTCCGGGCGGTACCTATGTTCGTTCTCATCTTCTTCCATCGTCGGCTTAACGTTCTTTACCGCAAAATCATAGGCCATTTTACGCATGGATTCGAGTTCGTCCGACCATTTGAAATCCATAAATTATCCTCTCCTTAGGATTCGAATATGAAACAACTATAAAACAGCGAGCAAAACCGCAAATATCGCTATATTAGCAAACAGCAATTTCGATGTCAAGCTAATTCTGGCCGCAATTCGGAAAAGGAAAGGGCGGAACGTGTTGTTATCACAGGATAAACAGCGAAGCAGCCGCTTCATTGGCCAACAATTGCGACGCCGGGTCGCATGTGGTATAAGAAAACTATGATGCCAAAAAGGCTCTCTTTGTTGTTCCTCGTCGGATCTCTCCTCTGCGTCTCCCTGTTTGCCGGGTGCACGCTCGCCAACACCCCGCGCCGTTCGCTTGCCGAATTGCGGACCGCGCTTTTGAACCACGACGCCGAGCGCGCCCTTCGTTATATCGACACCGACAGCGTCATTGACTCTCTCGTGAGGGATATTTTCCTCAAGTATGAAAAAAAGGCCAATAACCCGCTCGGAACGCTCGGCGTTTCCGTAGGACGGCAGGCAACGGAGTTGCTCCTGCCGGAAATCAAGAACCTTGTCCGCAAGCAGCTCAGCGCAGCCATCGCCTCGTCCGACGAGGCGGGCTATTTCGAGGACATCAGGAAAGCGAGCGTCTGGTACCTGAGCATCCACGTCGAGGGAAACGTTGCCATGGTGGCGCCGAGGGGCAAATCGGACATAAGATTTAAAATGGTGCGGGCGGAAGAGGGGCGCTGGCGGATCGTAGAAATCATTCGTGAGCGAGAGGGTGGACGATCGCAGGTCTCCGCGGCCGGTCAGCCTCGTTAGCCTGCCGCTGCCCCTTATGTTGAAGGGGCGCCGGACTGTGGCAATTTTCAGGAAAACGACTTCTCCAGGAGGATAAATCATGATCATCGGCGAAATAGAGCGGGGAGAAACAGAAGTGCTGAGAGTGAGCGCCGAGGAATATAAGGGTCGAAAATATATCGATGTAAGGATCTATTTCGAGAACGACGAAGGGGAGTGGAAGCCCACCAAGAAGGGCGTCACGATTCAGCCGGAACGCGTCGATGACTTCATGGCGCTGATCAAGAAAGCCCAGGGCGCATTGTAGACAAAGCCTTTTCGAAGGAAAGCGGCGCGATGGAAGATTGCCCCTTTTGTCAGATCGTGGCAAAAACGAGAAAGGCAGAGATTGTGTATGAAGACGGCGCTCTTGTCGCTTTTAAGGATCGCTCTCCCCATGCTCCCGTCCATCTGCTTATCGTGCCAAAAAAACACATCAGGAGCGTCAACGACCTGATGCCGGAAGACAAAACTATCGTCGGTGAAATGCTCATGAAAGCACCGGAAATCGCAAAGATGATGTCGGTGGACCGCTCTGGCTATAAGCTGCAAATCAATGTGGAGCGAGGGGCCGGGCAGGTGGTGTTTCATCTGCATATGCATCTAGTAGGCGGCTGGCGCTAGTGAGCGTACCTGATGGATGGGGACAGGCCATTATTGTGGGATAATCTCGACCCAAACTACTAAGAAGAGCCGCGCGAAGATCGTAGCGGCATTCTTCTCAGAGACTTAACAAATCTTTACAATACCTTAAGGCTTCTTAATCCCTATTCACTGCTTAACGTGCCATACTGTTTTTGGTAAAGAACTTTTCTTCATCGCCCGTTCAGCAGGGGTAGGGGGCATCCTCACATCCACCCTCTAACAATCCAGCGTGGCATCTGGACTTCGAACCGGACAATCCGCCCCCTTTCCCCTGCTAACTATCTTGACACAATTATCTCACAACAGTACTAGAGAAAATATGGCGTTATCCGTTGTCAATCGATCGTGAACAATGGAGAAAGTTTTTCTCTACTAGGAATTATTTTCCTCGCCGGAATCGACAAGAGTTGTCTGAATCAAAAGCGCAAAGGCTCAAGTTGCAAGCCAAACAAACATAGTTCGATAGTACGCGCTTGAATTGGCACGCTTATTGCTCGACTTATTGCAGCATATTCAAACTTCGTTTGCTGAAACAGGGGCGAGCATGGTTCGACTACTAAGGAGGTTCACATGACAATCAGTGGAGTCAGCGGATCGGACAGTTGGTACTACTACCTGAAACAATTGGAAAGCTCCAGCTCTCAGAACTCGTCCTCATCGGTCGATCAGCTTTTCAGTTCACTCAGTTCAAGCGGGAGCAGCTCCACGAGCAGCGTCTCATCAGACTCGGTGCTCGGTTCTCAAATGGACTCATTGTCGCTTTCCAGTCTTATGAAAGATGCTGAGCAGTTGGACTCCGCGACAGGAAGCACGACTTCGGCGGACGAGCTTTTCAGCAAGATCTCCGGCGGAAGCGACACAATAAGCAAGAGCGAGCTTGAGTCGTACGCGGCAGGTTTGGCTTCAGGAAGCACGACGTCGAGCACAAGCTCCTCGTCGAGCACGAGCACTTCGTCCACCACGGATACTTCGGCCGTCGATCAACTCTTCAGCCAGATCGACTCCAATGGGGACGGAAGCGTGAGCAAGAGCGAGTTCGAGAGTTATGTCTCGAGCATGCAAAACAGCACGTCGGCCCCGCCGCCTCCCCCGCCGCCCATGGGCATGGATTCTTCCCAGAGCGTGAGCGGGACCAGCAGCTCCTCGGATTCATCAAGCACGTCCGGCGCGACGACGAGCTCTTCAACGACGACGAGCGACTCCAGTTCCTCGACGAGCTCGACGTCCACCAGCACAAGCGCCTTCCTGGCTATGCTGATGGACGCCATCGGCAAGTATATGCAGTCTGGGCAAACCAGCAGCGCCTCCACGAGTGTGACGGCGTAAGCAATGGTTTTCATCCGGAGAGAAGATCGGGCCCCGCAGAACAGGACGGGGGCGACGTTTTCCTCTCAGTCCCAGATTAACCCAGCGTGGCATCAAGACTTGAGGCGGACCGGCTCGCCCCCGAATTTGTCCTCAGGCGTCTGCACTATCTTCCTCATTATCGCTTTTTTCCGGAGTTTCTACAATACTATTTCGACAGCGCCGCTGTTTGGCGGCCTTTACCGCGATTACTCGTGACGCAACGCGTCGATGGGGTCGAGCCGTGCGGCCTTGAGGGCGGGGAAATAGCCGAAAATGACTCCCACGGCAGCAGAAAAGAAGAACGAGAAAAGGACGATAGGTCCGTTGAAGACGAAGGGCACTGTCATGACGTGCGCCAGCCAGACCGATGCCAAAAGGGCCAACGCGATGCCTAAAAGGCCGCCGCAGGAGGACAATACTACGGCTTCCACCAAAAACTGCATGAGCACTTCCCGCTCCAGAGCGCCGATGGCGAGACGGACCCCGATCTCACGGGTCCGTTCCGTAACGGATACCAGCATGATGTTCATGATGCCGATTCCGCCGACAAGAAGGCTTACGGCCGCGACGCTGCTCAGCAATGCCGTGAGCAGTCTGGTCGTCCCTGTGAGCATGTTGGCAATCTCTTTCATATCCATCACGTTGAAGTTGTCGTCGTCGCTCGGCGACAGATGGCGCCGTTCCCGCATCAACCGGCGGATCTCTTTCTGCGCCTTGTCGGTGGAGGCGCCCTCCGCGACAGAGACCTGGATAAGGGCGATGTCCTGATTGCCGGCGATGCGCCGTTGATAGGCGGTCAGAGGCATGACCACGATATCGTCCTGGTCCATGCCCATGGTGTTCTGACCTTTCCCTTTCAAAATGCCGATCACCTCGCAGGAAACCTTTTGGAGGCGCAACTTCTCTCCCAGGACATTCTGACCGCCGAAGAGCTTGTTGCATACCGTTTCCCCGATCACGCAAACCGATGCCCCGAAGCGCAGCTCGCTCTCGCTGAACACCCTGCCTGTTCCTATGGTCCTGTTGGTTACCCTAAAATAGTCGTTGTTGCTCCCCGTCACCTGAGTCGACCAGTTTTGGTTTCCGAATATTGCCTTGACGGACTGAGAAGAAACGGGAGCGACCGCGACAACGAAACCAACCTCTCCGGCTATGGCGTCCACGTCGGCCTGCTTGAAGGGGACCGTGTCGGAGCTTTGGCCGGGACCAAGTCGCTTGCCGGGATCGACCATGAGGATATTGCTGCCCATGCTCGCAATCTGCTGCTGCACCTGCCGGGTGGCGCCGCCGCCTATCGTCACCATGGTGATGACGGCGCCCACGCCGATAACGATGCCGAGGATGGTCAGGAAGGAACGCATCACGTTCCGCTTTATCTCTCTCAGGGAGAGGAGAATGGCATTCCACAGCATCAGGCGCTGCTCCCGTTTTGTCCATCCGCTTCAACCAGTCCGTCCCGAAAGTGTATTTGCCGGGTCGCACAGGCCGCCATCTCCTGTTCGTGCGTGATCATGATGATCGTAATTCCCTGGCCGCGGTTCAAAGAGGCAAGCAACTCCATGATCTCCCTGCTCCGGGCCGTATCCAGATTGCCCGTAGGCTCGTCGGCAAGGAGGACTTCGGGCCCCGTGACGATTGCGCGAGCGATGGCGACGCGTTGCTGCTGCCCTCCGGAAAGCTCTCCCGGCGTGTGGGATTCCCATCCCTTGAGACCGACCGTCTCCAACGCCTGCAATGCCAACTCCCGCCGCTGCCGGACCGGGCTTCGCCGATAAAGCAACGGCAACTCGACGTTCTCCAGAGCCGAGGTACGGTTCAGCAGGTTGTAGCCCTGAAAAATGAATCCCTGATAATGGCGGCGCAGCATGGCGCGCTGATTGCGGTTCAATTGGCCCACTTCAATGCCTTTGAACACGTACGTTCCTGAAGTCGGCGCATCGAGACATCCCAGTATGTTCATGCACGTCGACTTGCCCGATCCGCTGGGACCCATTATAGCGACGAATTCGCCTTCGTCTATGCGGAGATCGATCCCCCTGAGCGCTTCCATTACCGCACAGCCCTTCCCATAGACCTTGGTTACCCGCTCGAAGGCGATGAAACTCGTCATTTGTTCCCTGCGACAATGTCGACCGCCACGCTCATGCCCGGCGACACGTCTCCCGAGAGCACTTCCGCCAGGCCGCCGTTTGTCGACCCTACCACGATCGGTATGGGGGAGATTTTGTCCGATTGCACGGCCCAAACCTTCTGCCGGCCCTTGTCGTCCGTTGTCGCGTCGCGCTGTTCGTTTGCGGGCGGATGCGGCGGGTGGGGAAGGAGGGCGCCAAGCAGACTGCCCGACTGTTTATTTGCCTCCCCATCTTGAGCGGGAGGAGTAAAACGGAGGGCGGCGGTCGGCACGAGGACGCCGTTTTTCACCTTCTTAACCACGATGTCCGCCGTTGCCGTCATGCCGGGCCGCAAGGCCAGATCCCCATTTTCAACACTCAGTACCGTTTCGTAGGTGACGACCCCCGACGTTGTCGACGAACCGAAGCGAACCTGAATGATCCGCGCCTTAAAGGCCCGCCGGGGATAAGCCGCAACGGTGAACGAAGCCGACTGCCCCTCTCGCACCTTGCTCACGTCCGCCTCGTCCACATTGACGTGCAGGTCCATCTTGGTCAGATCCTCGGCGAGGGTGAAGAGCACCGGGGTAGTCATGGCCGCGGCGACAGTCTGACCCGGGTCGACGCTCCGGGTGAGGACAATGCCGTTGATGGGGGAGCGGATCGTCGATTTCTCAAGATCGGCCTCATTCGCCCGCAGGGCAGCCTCGGCCTGTGAAACAGCGGCATCGCAATTCGCGGCATCGGCCTTTGCCCGCTCGAATGCAGCCTCGGCGGCGGTCATGTCGGTCTGGGAAGGGACCTTGCCCTCGCTCAACTCCCGCACCTTCCGGAGCTGGGCCAGTTTGGCCCGGGTCTCCGCGACCGTTGCCCGGGACTCAAGGGCCTTTGCCCTTGCCGACTCCAGAGAGGCCTTGGATTGGGCGATGGTCGCTTCAAGCTTCGACGTGTCCAGGACGGCGAGCACCTGCCCCACCTTCACCCTGCCGTTATAATCCACGCAGACGCGCTTGACGGCGCCCGACAGCTCGCTGCCCACATCTACCTTGTTTTTCGGCTGCAATGTCCCCGTTGCCGTGACGACAACCGTAAGGTCCCCCCGGCGAACTTCCTCGGTTTTGTATTGCGCGGCGCGGGAATCGCTCTTGCCGCTCAGGAGGATCGCTGCTGTTGCAGCGACAATCACGACAACAGCCGCCACAAGGCAGGCCTTGACCGCCTTTTTTTGCTTCCCGGGTTTGAGTATGTTAAGAATGTCGCCGGTTTCCGGCTTTTGGACCGAGATGGGTTTCACTTCCCCTCTCCTTTCATAAGCGTGTCGGGAAGCAGGGACTCCCAGCCCCCGCCGAGCGCCTTATAGAGTTTTATCAGATTTGTGAGCGCCGCTTCGTCACTCTGGGCAAGCTGATCCTGGAACGTAAGAAGAGAACGTTGCGTTTCCAGGACATCGGTGAACGCGGTTAGCCCGGCCAGGTACTTATGCTCCGCCAACTGAGCCGCTTTCGCCGCCGCCGCTTCCCCGTCGCGGAGCACGTCTCTCTTCCGCTGCTCTTGGACGTATGCCACGAGCGCGTTCTCCACCTCTTCCAGAGCCGTGAGGAGTGCGGCATCGTAGGCGATCAGGTATTGTTCCTGTAAAGCCGACTGCACCTCCACTTTCTGCCGGAGAGTCCCGCCATGGAAGAGGGGCGCCGTAATCTGGGATTCGCCGGAGGCGGTTTTGATGGCCGAATCGAAGAGTCCACCCCATGAAAGGGCTTCAATGCCGATGGAACCGTTTAGCGTCAGTGTTGGATAGAGGTTCGCCATTGCCGCGCCCACTCTCGCTGTCTGTGCCGCCAGTTGGCGTTCTGCTCGCCGAAGGTCCGGACGGCGACGAAGCAGGTCCGCCGGTATGCCCACCGCCGCCGTGAGCGGGATAATTGGAACAGGGCCGGGAGCCTTCAGCTCGGCATGAATCGCGCCCGGCTGCTCTCCCAGGAGCACGGCAACCCGGTTCATCGCGCTTTCCAAACCCGTATTCAGGGCCGGTATCTGGGATCTCGTGGTTTCAACGTTGTACCGCGCCTGTTGCACGGCAAGTTCGTCGATGAGACCTGCTTCGTACTGCCACGTCGTCAACAGATAGGTCTGTTCCTGCGATTTCAGGTTCTCTTCCGCGACCGCAAGCCGAGCCTGGTACGTGCGCACGTCGGCATAGTTGGTTCCTACTTCTGCCAGGAGGGAAACGAGCACATCGCGCAGATCCTCCACGCTCGCCTGAAGGTCTCCTTCCGCCGCCTCGAGTGACCGGCGAAGGCCGCCGAAGATATCCACCTCCCAGGAAGCGTCAAAACCCGTCTGATAGAGGGTGCTGCTCCCCCCCTGTCCGGTTGCGGCATTAACGATGCCGCCGTTGTTGCTCATCCAGTTCCCTGTCACGGAACCGGCGGCGTCAAGGGAAGGAAAGAGAGCTCCTTTTGCCGCTCCTCTCTGCGCCCTGGCCTCGCGCACTTTCGCTCTGGCCTTCTTCAAATCGAGGCTTCCGGCCAAAGCTCGGCCGATAAGGCTCGCTAGCTCCGGATCGTCGAGGGCTGTCCACCAGGTCGACAATAATTCTCGGGCCGTTCCTCTCTCCTTCAGGCCTGTTTCGAGAGGAGCATGCCACTTTTTCGCTACGGAGAGCTCCGGCCGGACGTAATCCGGGCCGACGGCGCACCCGGCGATCGTGAAAATGGCGATCGACGCCCAAATACGGGCTCCGAATCCGAGGAACGTCATGTCGCGAAGCAAGCTCATGGGCAAAAATTATCGCACATCCGCACCGCGGCAAGGGTTAAAAAGCGGCAAATAAACACGTCTTTACACATCTTTACATTTCAGACAAATTGCTTGCGTTATAATAACGGTGGAACACCGGCAGGGAGAGAAGCCGACGCTGGATATGGACAGAGTCCTGATAATAGATGACGATGTAGGCCTTTGCGACCTGTTGACCGAGTACCTCGCATCGGAGGGATTCGTTGTCGAAGCGGTCTATGACGGGGAGAAAGGAGAAGCAAGAGCCCTTTCCAACGAACACGCTCTGATCATTCTGGACGTCATGCTCCCCCGCGTGAACGGGTTCGAGCTCTTGCGCCGTCTGCGGGCCAAAACGAGGGTCCCTGTGTTGATGCTCACGGCCAGGGGCAACGACGTGGATCGCATCGTGGGACTGGAGATGGGCGCCGACGACTATCTGGCGAAACCCTTCAATTCCCGCGAGCTCGTGGCGAGAATGCGCGCCATCCTGAGACGGTCCAAACCGGAAAGCGGAGAAACGGGAGGGAAAACGCTGCCCGCAAAATTGCGGATTGACGACCTCGAGATGGACATGGGCTCACTGGAAGCGTCGTGCCAGGGCAAATCGGTTGAGCTTACCCCGGTGGAATTCAGGCTCCTGGAAGCGCTCCTTCGCAATGCCGGCCTGATCCTTTCACGGGAGGAGCTGACCGAGACGGTGCTCGGCCGAACCCTCTCGCCTTACGACCGGAGCATCGACGTCCACATAAGCAAGCTTCGCCGAAAACTCGGCAATAAGGCGAACGGAATGGAACGCATCAAGTCCGTCCGCAATTCCGGCTATATCTACCTCCTCGCATCGGAAAGCACGACAAGCGAAGCGGGCTGAGGGGGGATGCCCAACTAAGACCGCACGGCAGAGTTATGCAGAGGCGCGGGATTTTCATAAAGATGTTTGTCTGGTTTTGGCTGGTCATGGCGGTGGTGATAGCCATCATTGTCGCCCTTGACAGGCTGACCGAACCGGATTACAAAAAAACGCCGATGTTCCTGGCCCTCGAGGTCCCCCTCACGTATTACGGCCGCGTTGCGATCGGTAAGATAGAGCAGGGCGACCGCCAGGGGTTGAGGGCGACACTGGAGAATCTCAAATCTTCCACCGGCATCAGCTCCTACCTGTTCCATAACGACCGGGTCGAGGGACGGGGAAGCCCGGCGTCGCGGTCTGTTGCGGCGCTGGCGGCTGAGGCGAAACGAACGGGCAGGTCCGCCTTCTCCTTTTCCCACGACAAGGTTCTTGCCGCCATCGATATCAGCAGGAATAGAGACTGGAAATACATACTCGTCGGCGTCCTCCCCGGCGAATCGCTCAATTCAACAAAGCAGGAAAGCCTCTTCCTGCTGCCCCGGCTGGGCATCGCCCTCGTGATATCCCTTCTGGCCTGTTATCTGCTTGCCCGTTACCTGACAACCCCGATCGTCAGGCTTGGGGCCGCGGCAAGGCAATTGGCTTCGGGCGATCCAGGCGTCGCTATCAGCCTCCGAGTGGGAAAGAGATGGGATGAAATCGGCGATCTGGCACACGACTTCGATCTCATGGCGGAGCGCATTCGGCTGCTGCTGACATCGCAGCAGAAGCTCCTGGGGGCTATATCGCACGAGTTGCGTTCCCCCCTCGCCCGTCTCAACGTCGCCCTGGAGCTGGCCCGACGCCAATCTCCGCCGGCAGCCGCGAAGTTTCTCGACAGAATTGGAGGAGAAGCAGAACGCCTCAATGAAATGATCGGCTATCTTCTCACCCTTACCCGTCTCGAAAGCGAAGTGACGAGAGCAGAGAAAAGGCCTGTCGATCTGGACCGTCTCGTCCGGGACGTCGCATCCGACGCCGACTTCGAGGCGAGAGGCTGCACGAGATCCGTGCAGGTGGTTGAAGCGGAGAGTTGTCTGGTCGCGGGCATAGAGGACGTCCTCTCCAGCGCCATCGAAAACATCCTTCGCAACGCAGTCCGGTCCACGGAAGAAGGAACGACGGTAGAGGTCAGCCTCCGCTGTTTTCCGGACAACGACGCGCGATACGTCCTGATTCGCATTCGGGATCACGGGCCGGGCGTGCCCGAAGAAGCGCTCGGCCATCTTTTCCAGCCCTTTTATCGCGTGGAACAGGCTCGCGACCGCGAAACAGGCGGCGTCGGCCTCGGGCTGGCTCTGACCGAACGGGCCGTCCTCCTTCACGACGGCAAGGTTAGGGCCTCAAACTCACCAGACGGAGGCCTGGTGGTGGAGGTTGTTCTCGGCCCCGTCATCAACGAGATTGATGAGGCGAAGAAGCTCCGGGACGAACCGAACCGCGCGGCGTAGACCGGCCTCTCTTGAAACAAGGGAACTCCTATGCTATCTTTGGAGGGGCGGGGCGTGGCGCAGCATGGTTAGCGCGCTTGCCTTGGGAGCAAGAGGTCGCTGGTTCAAATCCAGTCGCCCCGACCATCAAAAGGGCGTCGAAGAGGCGCATTCTCGGCCCTCCTTACCCGCATCACCTCGCCGTGACGAAGATGTTCCCCGTATTCCCGGTCCTGTGGTCGAGAGCGGTCAGCGACGCCTTCTTTCCCGCGGGCAGGGCGCTCACCAGCGTGATGAAGCCGTCTACCCCTTCCACCGGCTCGTCGTCGACCGCCAGGATCATGTCCCCCACCTCGAAGCCCGCCGCCGCGAGAGGCCCTTTCTGCTCAAGTTTTGCGATTGCTACGCCCTGGTTCGGATTCAGGCCATATTTGTCGATCTCTTTCCGGGTTGGAGGCCTCACCTCCGCCCCGAGGCGCTCCATGACGATCCCGGCCTCAAACTTCGCCGCCTCCGAGAGGTTGCCGACGACCACCGTGGGATACTCCTTCTTCCCATCCCGCAGCATCGTGAGCTTCACGCTGCTTCCCGGCGCGGTCTCGGCCACATCGTTCCGAAGGGCGTCAGCATCAGGGACGTTCCGGCCTCCGCAAGCAATCACGAGGTCGTTCTTTTTCAGGCCCGCCTTCTCGGCCGGTCCTCCTTTCACGACGTCCACGATCAAGGCGCCGGCGAGGTTTTCAGCGCGGACTTCCTTAGCAAGTTCCGGGGTAAGATTGCGGACGGTTGCGCCGAGCCAGCCCCTCACAACCTTGCCTTGAGCCATTAACGCGTTCGCGACGTAGACCGCCATCTTGCTCGGAATGGTGAAGCCGATCCCTTCGAATCCCCCCGACTCGGTCGCTATGGCCGCATTCACCCCGATCACCTGGCCGTAGAGGTTGAGGAGGGGTCCGCCGCTGTTTCCCGGATTGATGGGGGCGTCAGTCTGGAGAAAATCCTCGTACGAGCTGGGTTCGGTGATCCCCGTCCGGTGCAGGGCGCTGACGATCCCCTGGGTGACGGATTTCTCCAGGGCGCGGGGCGCGCCGATCGAGACGACCCATTCGCCGACGCGGACTTCGTCCGAGTCACCGAAAATCACGTGCGGAAGCGCGCCCGGCGCCGAAATGCGGACGGCGGCGAGATCCGTTTTTGCATCGCCTCCTACCAGCTTGGCGGGGTACTTGCGCCCGTCAGCCAGCGCGACCTCCATCTTAGCCGCCTCTCCCGCGACGTGGTAGTTGGTAAGAATGTCACCCTCGGCGTCGATGATCATGCCCGATCCCAGCCCATGTATTTCCTGCTTGAATCTTTTGGGCATCTTGGGCATGTTGAAAAAACGCTGGAAGAAGGGGTTGTTTTCAAATTGCCGGAGAGGATTCTCCACGACCCGGCTCTCGGTCACTTCAATGTAGACCACGGCAGGCATCGTCTCTTGTGCAACGCGGGTAATAGCGCTGGTCAGCTCGACAGCCCCTTTGGGCTTGGCTTCCGTTTTGAGGACGACAGCGAACGCCGCACTTGTCCATACGATCAACGCGAGCGCTGAGACGATCAAAACAACGAGCCGCTTCAATGCTGAATTCTCCATTGCGCTTCTCCTCTCCTTCGGTCGAAAGCGACTGCGAATTTCCGATTCTACCGGAGATTCTCTCTAAGGTTGCTCCGCTATTTCTTTTATAATTCCTCCATTGCCAGGTTTCAGCGGCTTGCCGACGCGCCGCATTTCTTCCCGTCCTGACCGTCGTAGGCGACGGCGTTTCCATCGTCGGCGCCTACTTCGCCTCCGTGGTTCTTGGACACCAGAGCGGTTCGTTTTACTGGCAGCAGGTGAAGCTCATCATTGATTTCCAGAACCTGCACGTTCTTCCTTCATTTGATCGGGTCTCTGCACCCCGTTTCCCTGACCCTGCGCATCAAGAGTTGAAGGGGATCCTGATCGTCGCGGGACTGACTGCGGCCGTCGTCATGGTCGCAGAGACACAAAAAAAGGGATTCCTCCAACGTGGAGGAGAGAATCATGGGGATTGAGCAAATCGGCAGCATCTGTGTGGATATGGGCATCTTTAAATTGCAAAGAGAGGAGCGGGACATTAGAGTGTTCTGAAGACCGGTCGGGTGAACAAATAACCAATTCTAAGACGGGAAGAGACCATGGAGAAAGGCGGGAAGAGAAAGACCGCTCTCATATCAGCCTTTGTTGCCGTAATTACCCTCCTTTACTATTTTACCTTTTTCCGACACGCCTACGATCCCGAGTACCTCTACTATCATGCTCTTTTCCGGGATCTCTACTTCGCGCCGCTCATACTGGCCGGCCTCTGGTTCGGTCTGAGGGGCGCCCTACTGACTTCCCTGAGCGTCACCGTTCTTTACGTGCCGTTTGTTGTTGCTTATTGGGGACGGGCTTCCCCGACGGATTTTAACAGGGTGCTCGAGATAGTCGTCTTTAACGCGGTAGCGGCGGTTCTCGGCTACATTTCCGACAGAGAGAAGGCGAGGGAAAAAGCGTTGCGCGAATCGGAGAGTCTCGCCGCGATGGGCAGGGCTCTCTCGGCCGTGGCCCATGACATGTCCAATCCTCTCATGGCAATGGGAGGTTTTGCGCGGCTCCTGGAAGAGAAGCCGGGAATTGACGAGGACGGGCGGAGGAAACTGGGATTCATCATCAAAGGGGCCGAGAGGCTGGATGCCATGATGAAGGACATGCTCGATTTCTCACGGCCTCTGGACTTGAAGTTGACGAAGGAGGACGTGAATCAGACGGCGCGCGACAGCATCGCGATGCTTGAGCATAAAGCAAAAGAAAAGCGGGTGAACATCCAGCTCGAGCTTTCTCCGGACCTCCCTCCCGTTCCCTTCGATTGCGGACGGATGGAGCGCGTCTTTCTCAATCTCGTCAGCAACGCCATCGACGCATCGCCCGAAGACCGGGCGGTAACGGTCCGCACGCGCCGGGAAGGGGACCGCGCCCTATTGGAAGTTGAGGACCATGGACCGGGGATACCCGCCGAGCACAGGGAAGCCATATTTACCCCCTTTTTTACCACAAAGAAACACGGTACGGGGCTCGGCCTTGCTATCGTCCTCAAAGTGGTGGAAGCTCACGGCGGCGAGATAAAGGTGCTGCAATCTTCGGAATCGGGCGCGCTCTTCAGGGTTTCGCTCCCTTTATACGGAAGCAAGAAGACGGCTTATCGATAAAAAGGCGCCCAATCCGCAGACGTCGACGTCAGGTCGCTTGTGCGCGGCTTGGGCCGTGCTTACACTTACTCAGGCTATGAAGCCCTCGCATTGTCGTTTCTCTTGTTGCAGACCGTCGCCTTTTGGCTGATCATCCGCGCCTGCGGGCTCGATTTTTCCTTTGTCGGCGGCATCGTAGTTTACCTTGTGGTTCACGTCGGCACGAGCGTCCCCGATGCGCCTGCCGGCGTCGGTCTCTTTCAATTCTTTTGTATCGTGGGTCTGAGGATCTTTCATGTTCAGAAAACGTTCGCGGCCGGATTCTCGGTGGTAGTTTTCCTGTTCCTCGGGCTTCCGGCGTCCATAACGGGTCTCTTTGCCCTCAAAGCAAGCAGGGTCGGGATCGGAACCGTTTGGAGACGTACGTGGAAGGATGGAAAAGCGAATAAGAGCGCGGCTGGTCTGTGCGACGTCACGCCTTCTTTTTGCCGGACCGCCATTTCCTCGCCGTGCTGAGAACCCACGCAGTCGCGCCTGCGCACAGCACAAGGAGAAGAATCAGGCCCTCGTATTTTTCGACGTCGCCGAAAAGGGCTTGTACGGCTGCCCCAAAAGCATAGCCGAGCCACACGATCAAGCAGGACCAGGCAGCAGCGGCAGCGCCGTCGAGCGCAAGAAACGCCCGGGGATCGAACCCGCTCGATCCAATGACGAAGGGAGTCACCGTCCTGACGCCGTAGACGAAGCGGAAGCAGACGATGACGAGCAGGCGATAACGCTC
This sequence comes from uncultured delta proteobacterium, assembly GCA_963816715.1. GTDB lineage: Bacteria > Desulfobacterota > Syntrophorhabdia > Syntrophorhabdales > WCHB1-27 > BOG-1155. Next base: position 493,556 of record CAWFMJ010000023.1, on the reverse strand, counting down.
CAGAAGGCGCCGCACCTTTCCGACGCGTTCTTTCCACAAGGTCCGTTTCCCGAGAAAGCCTGCGCCCTTCCAATGGCCTAGGTGAAAATAGAGTTGGTCTCCAGCCACAGCCCCGGCGAAGGCCGCGACAATCACCCAGTAGATGTCGAGGTAGCCCCGGTAGACGGCAAACCCTGCGGCGAGAACGACCGTCTCCCCCTCGAAGAAGGCCCCAAGGACGACGAACAGGTAGCCGTACGTTTTTATCAAGTGCTGGACCGCGTCGATGCCTGCTCCTTATTCGGAAGAGGGATTGCCCAACGGGAAGCAGTCGAGGAAAGAGATGATTGCTTCTCCGAGGTCCCGCTCGAAGCGTTCTCTTAGCCGTTTTGCCGTCCTAATGATCTCGGGGATCTCGATCAACATTGCCGCAGTCTTCGGACCGCTGTGGACGCGCACCGTGTAGCCGCCCGCGAATTGGGGGACGTCCGCCAGGACCCGGTAGCCTTTCGACGCCATTATTCCCATGATGCTGCACGGCCCGTCAATTGACGCCGTACCGTACTTTTGGAGCAGAGGGCCGACCGAAGCGCCGTATTCATCGCCGAAGATGAGGTCGCCTCTCGTTCCATGCGGCCGTATATGGCCGTGAATGTCGAGAAGGAGCGCCAGCCGGTCGGGAGAGCTCCCGAGGATTTCCTTCTCATAGGCATCTATCGTCGCATGGTAAAACTCCCAGTACTTCGCTGCGTCATTGTCCCTGAAGGCCCGCTCCCAGCCGCCGAAGGGCTCGTGCTCCGGCAGGACGGGCCTGTTGAAGTCGATCTCGCTTCTCTTGATCTTGGCAACAACCAGATACGGTCGTTTGCCGGTAAGTCGTTGAATTTCCCTGGTCAGGCCGAGAGCGACGAGGTCCGTATCGACGTCCGGCTTGAAAAGGCCCGACTTCCTTTCCTCTATTCCGGGCGCATCTTCTCTTCCGCCATGAGGCGCGCAAACGATGAGGGGCATGTCGCCCCGCCGGAACGTGAAGTAATCGGCCGCGTCCCGGGCGCCGGCGGCCGAGACCGCGACAGACAGGAGCGCGAGAGAAGAAAGACAGAGGATAAGGATTTTCGGACGGTTCACCATTGTCGTTCCGGTTCGGCGCGTTATTCTTTGCTCGTTGCGTTCTGCTTATGTTCTTCCCCTGAACTGACGCCGTCAAGGCGACGAATTGCGCGTCTGTTTAAAGACAGCCCCGATTCCATTGATTATTTCACGGGCTTTCGCCGCTTCCCTTATTGTCGCCCTCGCGCTTTTGTCCCGGAGGCTCCTTCTGCTTCACGAATCCCCAGAACCTGCTGTCGTAGCTCTCGTCCCTGTTGTCGCCCATGACGAAAGAGGAATCCTTGGCTACCGCGACGGGTCCGAAATTGTCCCTTCGGGAGAGAAAGGCACGGACGACTAGAACCTATACTAAGGTCTCGCCCGAGCTTTGACAATTATGACCGCTCTATTAAGATCGCCCACGGGACAGCGCGGGAATTAGCTTGCTTTCACGCTTAGAATGTTGTTAAGGAGGATAAGATGAAAAGCTCGCTCGACGACGTCAAGATCGATCTTCCCTGCCAATGCGGCAAGGCAGTTCAAAAAACCGTGGGGTGGATAAAGAGCCATAGCCGCGAGACTTTTGCGTGCTCCTGCGGACGGGTGCTCCGTCTCGACGCGAGCGATATCAAAAGGAAGCTCGCCGAAGCCGACCGCGCCTGGAAGACCAACAAGAAATGAGATAGCGCAAGGGTTCCTGCGCGTGCATGGAGACCTTTCTTAACAAAACGCGGAGAGGACTCGTTGTTTTCAGGCGCTTCTGGCACATCGCCCGGCTCTACTGGTTTCTGAAGAGAAGGGGGAAACATGGCTTTTCCTTGCGCTTCTGACCGTCCTCCTCCTTGCCTTCACCTTCATGAACCTTATCCTGAGCTATGCCCTACGGGACATGATGACTGCCCTCGAGCAAAAGCACGCCGCAGTTCTATCGCCATGCGGCAGTCCTCTTTGCAATCTTCGTCGTCGCCACGCCGGTGAGCGCCTTCTCCAACTACGCGTCCTGCAAAACGGGGATCAACTGGCGGCAGTGGCTCACGGCGGGGGAATATGCGCCGGCCTCGGAGTCTGGTCAAATCCAGTCGCCCCGACCATGAATTTCGTTTCTCTTCCTCACCCGGCCAAACGAACTTGTCGAACCATATCGGACAATTTTCGACATTCCTGTCGCCAAAAAGCCCATCCTTACGTGTCGGGCAGGCCTTTTCGTTAATGATCCCCGCTTGTTATCATTCCGGAGCCTGCGGCGCCGGGCATGCAAAACCTTCTTCCGTCTACATCACGAGGAGGTACAGCATGAAGCATTTCACCGTCATCATGATTGGCCTGGGTCTTGTCGCTGCAGCATGCCTTCTGCCCCAGCAAAGCCAGGCCGGCGGAGTCTCCGTGGGCATCGGCATCGCCGTTCCCGCACCTGTCGTTGCGTATCCCGCGGCGCCCGCCTATTATCCGCCTGCCTACTATGCGTACCCGTATGGACCCGCAGTTGTGGCGGCGCCCGCCTGGGGTTACGGCTACCACGGTCCCCATCATCACTGGCGCTCCCACCGGGCTTACCGCCGCCGTCACGGATGGTAAACGAGCCGCGATTGAAGTAGAATAACGGCGGAGCCCGCGGAGGCTTCTTTTCAAGAACGACGAAGAGCGCCGCGGCCTGGACAGACGCGTCACAAGCAGGCGGCCGATCAAAAGGGAGAGACGATGAAGAAAGCGATGCTGTTGCCGACCTTTCTGCTTCTTGCGATGATGGCGCATCAGGCCATGGCGCAAGTTCCGCCCTCCGTCGTAGTGGGGCGGGCTTACGATGTGGAAAACGACCTTCTCCGCTACATACCGGAGGAAAACGATTGGGCGCCCATGATGAGGGACGCCCCCTTCGGCGCCGGAGACGCGCTCTATTCGGGAAGCGGGGGAAGGACGGAGCTTATCGTTCCCAACGGAAGCCTGATCAGGATCGGGAACAGCACGCAGATGCAATTTGTCGCCATGGGCGACGACGTCACCGAAGCGAACGTAGCGGGAGGGACGACGCGTTTCTACAACAGGGGCGCAAATACCGTCATCAAGGCAACCACCCCTTATGGCTACGTCCTTGCCTATCCGGGCACGATTTTTGACCTCTATGTCGGGGAAAACTCCGCTGAAACAGTCGCCCTGCAGGGCACGGTCAGTTTTATCCATGCGGCAACGAACGCCCGTTACGATATCGCGGCGGGCGGACCCTCCGTCCTTGCGGACCAGAACCAGGTTGGCTCGGGTCAGGGAACGCCTGACGAACCGTGGGACGCTTGGAATGCAAAACGCGACGACTTCTGGTCTTCACGAGCGATGGCAAGGAGCGCCTCGTACCAGTATCTCCCCCCCGCCCTCCGGGACGACGCCGTTGTTCTCGAACAAAACGGACAATGGACGAGGGTTTATTATGAGGGCGGGGAACGCTTGTTCTGGAGGCCCACAAGAATTCCCGCCGGGTGGGCGCCCTTCACCGACGGAAGATGGGTCGAGTGGTGCGGCGACCAGACATGGATCCCCGCGGAGCCTTTCGGTTACGTGACGCACCACTATGGCAACTGGGTCCTCGTGGGCAATTCCTGGTACTGGGCCCCTCCCGTGGCAGGCCCAGCGCGCGGCCGGCCCTTCCTCGACGTTCCCTTTGCCTGGAATCCCGGCAGGGTTTCATGGATTTACCGCGACGGCTACGTCGGATGGGTGCCTCTTGCGCCCCATGAAGTCTACTACTGTCGCCACAACTGGGGCGGACCTCATTCGATGGTGGTCACGGGAGGAGACATGGGCCGCATCGCCATGGACCCCCGCCGCTTTGCCTACGCGGGTCACGCCGTTGTGGTGAGCCAAAACAACTTTTACGGCGTGAGGAACTACCGGACTGTACGCGAGACGAATATCAACACAACGGTCATAGTCAACAACTACCACGCCGCTCCCGTGATCAGCGACAGGGTGATCGCCAACTATGCGACGACGAGGCAGCGGTACAGCCCCGCGAGTGCGGCGCCGGCCGAGAGGCCGCGTCCCGCGCTTGCCGCGCGCATCATCCCGCCCGACAGGATTGCGGCGACGGCGCCAAGGGTAAGCGCAGAGGCTATCTCTCAGCAGGCAAAAACGGTCAGACCGGGGAGGCCCGCCGAGGCCCACGTCGCGCCGCCGCGGGCAATGGGCCCCGCTGCACCGGAAGGTCAGGCGGGGCGGCCGAGACCGGAAGGGCCTGGACAACGGGCAGATATCAAGGGACCGCCCCAGGCAAGGCCGGGTCAGCCCGGCCAAATGCAGCCGACCGGGCAGCCGCAGCAGCAAGGCCCGTCGAGACCGGCCGGCGAAATGCCGATGCGCCCTGTTCAGCAGGGGCCACAGCAGCCGCGGGAACCGATGCCGGCGAGGCCGAACGGCGCCCCGCAACAGCAACCCGCCATTCGGCCGATAGCGGCCGAACAGGCCCAAGCGGCGCCCAGACCGGAAGGTCAGGTGCAGCGGCCTGCTCCGAGACCCCAGCAGGCGGCGCAGCGACCGCAGCCTGCTCCCGCTCATCCCGCTCCCACTCAGCCGCCTCGTCCGGCGGCGCAGCAGCAGCCCCAGAAGCCTGCGCCTGAAGCCCGGCCGGCACAAGCCCAGCAGGGCGGCCAGCCAAAGGGACAACCACCGGCTCAAGGCGCCAAAAAACCGGATTCAAACAAGAAAGAAAAGGATGACAAAAAAGACCAGGAAAAGCCGCATTAGTTCGCGGTGATCATTACGAAAGAACGAAAGGGGCGACGAGAGCAATCTCTAGCCCCTCTCTTTTTTCTGGCCGGAAAGCGGCGTCGCCCCCCTGGCTAGCGTAAATTGGATGCCGGCTTCTTTCGAGTAGGCATGGGTGACCTCGGCGCCGAAGAAAAAGATTTGCGCGGAGTAGTAGACCCAGATGAGGAAGACAACGAAAGACCCGGCGGCCCCGTAAGCAGATCTGAGCATACCGCGGCTGAGATAAAAAGAGAGAACGTAATTGCCAAGGGCGAAGAGCAGCGCGGTAATGAGCGCGCCTACCCATGCGGCCCCCCACTCGATGTCGACATCGGGCAATACCTTATAGAACATTGCAAAGAGGGCGGTGACCACCGAGAAGGGCAACACCACATTGAGGAGAAAGAAGAAGAGGCGCAGAACAAGAACCATATCGCCGAGAAAATTCTCAACCACGACAAGGGCGGCGTTGACGAGGAGCCCCACGGCCAACACAAAGCCGCAGCCGAGGACGGTGAGAAAGGATACGAGCCTCCTCCGGATTATGCCCTTGATGCTTCCCGTTGCACGGACCTCCCATATCCGGTTCAGGGCATGTTGCAGCTCCGCGAAGACCGCGGTGGCGCCCAGCAGAAGGATGCCGATGCTCATGACGGCGGCAAGGGCGCCGGAACGGGCGGCGTGGGTGCTGGCCAAGATGCTTTGGATAACGCTGGCGACGTCGTGACCCGTCAACGACTCGACATGAGAAATTATCTGCCCTTGGGCGGCCGTCTCGCCGAACATCAAACCGGTTATGGCGAGGGCCATGATCGCGAGAGGGGCGAGAGAGAACACCGTATAGAAAGCGACGGCAGCGGCGAACCTCGGCGCCTGGTCCGCCCGCCAGTCGGCGAAGGCGTCTCTCACCGTACGAAAGAGCAGTCGGATGATAAAAAGAAGTTCGCCCATAGGGAGAGTTTCGGACTTCCATAAGTTAATCACGGGGACTGGCCGTTGCAATGCGTGACGACTGTGTTGCACGGGCCGCTTCGGGAGCCCTGCAAGGGCATAGGGAGGCTTTGAGGAGTTTTGGTGAATGGCCTATCTCCCGGAGCCCCCTTGTTCCTTAAAGATCGCGGTCAGGGCTGGGTAGTCGATCTTGCCTGTTCCCAGCTTCGGCATCTTCTTGACGAAATAGACTTCCCGGGGGATGGCGCGGTCCGGGAGACCCCTTGTTCGCAGGGCTTGCCGAACTGCTTTTGCGTCAATGGCCGCGTTGTCGGTGATTGCCGCAAGCCGCTCCCCCCGTTGTTTCCGCGTCGCGGAGATCACCGCAATCGCCTTGCCCCGCTCGCCCAGTGCGGTCTCAAGGGATTCCTCGACGGCGGCCAGGGAAACCATTTCTCCGCCGATCTTGGCAAACCGCTTGGCCCGCCCGACGATCTTCAGGAAGCCCTCCTCGCTCAGCTCCACGATGTCGCCCGTATCGTACCAGCCTTCGTCCTCAACAAGGCGCTTCCGGTTCGCCTTCTCGTCCCCGAGGTAGCCCTTCATCACGTTAGCGCCGCGCACCGACAGTCTACCGACCCGGCCGCCTCGAGGATCTATGCCCGGAACAGCCTCAAGCCTGCACTCGATGCCGGGCAGCGGCATTCCTACGGAACCATGCGTAAAGGCTAAGGGACTATTGATGCTGATCATGGGAGAACATTCGGTAACTCCGTAGCCTGACAGCAAGCGTATGCCGAATTTCTTCGCGTAGTCGTCGAACAGGGCGTCGTCCAACCTCTCGGCGCCGCTGAAGATATGGCGCACGAAAAAGAAATCGTACAGCGAAGCCCGCCGGCCGTAGCCCCGGAGAAAAGTCGGCGTGCCGGCGAGAATGGTGCATTCTTTCGAATAGGCCAGTTCGGGAATGACGCGGTAGTGGAGGGGGTTCGGATAGAAGAAGGCGCGCGCTCCGATAAGCAGGGGGATGATCGTACCGACGGCGAGGCCGAAGGCATGGAAGAGCGGCAGCGCGCAAAGGAAATGGTCTCTGTCCGATACGTCGATCCGGGAGAGAGCCTGATGAACGTTGGTGAGGAGGTTCCTGTGGGAGAGACAAACTCCCTTCGGGGCGCCCTCGGAGCCGGAAGTGAACAGGACGCAGGCCGTCGACTCCTCGTCGCCGGCCGACAGCGCTGCGTATTTGCCGGGGAAGAAGCTCCGCATCAAACCCCACGCCTTGTCCCTGCGGCGAATAACGCTTTTGAGGTCTTCCACGAAAATGATCCGTCGTTCCCCGAAAAGGTTTTGATCAAAGCGAATTCTCTCGAGGAGGGTGCGAGACGTCGCCACAACGGGAGGATCGGCAATGGCCAGGGCGTGAGCGACGGCCGCCGGACCGGCAGAATAATTGAGAAAAACGGCCGTCTTCCGAAAAAGCTGCACGCCCATGAAGAGCAGCGCGGCGACGGTCAGGTTTGGGAGCATCAAAGCGACGGAATCATTCTGCCCCTTCACTTCGCTGCTCATGAAGCGGCCCAGGGCGAAGGCGGCCGCGAGGGCCTTCCCGTAGCTCGCCCGGCCGCCCGTGGCATCGTCAAAGAGCGGCCGTCTCCGGTGGGCACTGCACGATATAAGGAACTCGCGCCCCAGTGTCGACGGGCGGTTGTGCGCCTCGAGATAGACGTCGGAAAGCATGCGATAGAGGGCCGCCGTAGCCGCCCGCTTCCTCTTGGTGCGTGAAAGATGTTCGAAAGACAGGGGAGGCTGCAATCTCCCCACCGTCATTGAAACGGGCGCGAAAAGTCGACGGCCGGGGTGCTTCCTCGCGTAGAGGGTGTGGTATGTCTCGAGGTGGAGGGGAAGGATCGCCGACGATGCATGGAGCGCGACAAAGCCCGTGCCGTCGTAAATCTTCATGAGACTGCCGGTGGAAGTCCTGCGACCTTCGGGGAAGATAAGCAGCGGCGCGCCCTCCGTCACTAGGCGGACAACGTCTTTCAGCGCATAGGGGTTTGCGGAATCGATTTCAACGGTGTGAATGTTGTGGGCGAAGGGGCGAAAGAGCCATTTGGCCGCGGCCGTCCGGTCGACAACGATCCTGAGCGGCAACCTGAGATAAGTCCAGACAAGCAGGCCGTCAATGAGGGAAGCATGATTGGCGACCACGATGAGCCTGGCCGCCTCACGAGGAGCCCGATCGAGGCCCTCCACCTTTACCCGATGGAAGGTAACGAAATAGAGCTTGAAGAGAAAGCGAAGGCCCTCTTCAAGAAGAGTGGCGGGAAGACCGTGCAGCGCTCCCGCACGCGCCCGCCCGGCGCGCGCGCCCGATGTGTGCCGATCGGTTGACGACATAGCGACTACTATACAATAATACGGCGTGGGACTGTTTCAGAGGGTTAAGATCATTTCTCGACGTCGCGTCGAGCGGCGGCGCCCTTTTTCACGGCGAACTGGTCCCTCGTCCTGCCGTCCATCTCTTTCACCTCAAAGGAATAGAAGTCGCCGGTCCTTTTGGCTGTCATGTAGCAGGGGTCGCCATTCTTTCCCGGGAGAACGGCCGCTCCCCCCGCCCTGCCGCCGATCACGTAAAGCACGCCGTCCTTCACTCGCCTGTTGTAGAGGTGATCGTGGCCTGCGACGACAAGGGCAACGCCGCTTCGCGCAAAGAGCTGGTGGAGCTCGTCCCGCTCCTGCTCGTGACGGTCGAGGCCGTGCAGACGCACAACGGGAAAGAGCGGTTCATGAAGGAAAACGAACTTGTAGCGAAAAGGCTTTTCCAGCTCGGAGCGCAGCCAGGCGAACTGCTCGCCCGCGATCCTGCTTTCTTCCCCGGGCAGCTCCGTATTCAGGAAAAGCAGCAGCGTATCCCCGTCTGAAGTCGAGAAATAGGGGGCGTCGAAAAACCCGAGATAAACTTCGAGCGACTTCGGGCCGCTGATGTCGTGATTGCCGGGCGCGAGATAGAGCCTCTTGCCGCTGCCGGTGATGTCGAAGAATTGTTTCCACTGAGACAAGGCGCCAGGGGTGTTTATGGCGTCTCCCGTATGGACCACCATGTGGATCGACTCTTCCTCGATGCTCCTGATGACATCGGGATAAACGCATCCCGGGGCGCCCACGTGCGTATCCGTCACAATCGCGAAGGCGGCATATTGCGCCCATGCCGGCAAGGGCGTGAGCAGGAGCAGCAGGCCGAGGAGGCTCCAGAGAATTTTTCTTCTCAATTCGTACCTTTTCATGGCCGTACTATACCCCAAAAGAAGGTGAAAAGAAAAGAAGTCTAAAGAAATTTGCCGCAGCCTTTGACAAGAACTGCTTGCACCGTCCTCATTCAAGCCTTATTACTAAAGTTGGAACGGGGACGCACCAGGCAAGCCCTGAAGGAGGAGACACCTCTGGCGAGGAATGTCCCCGCAACCGAGGAGCATTTCACCTTATCAATGAGGAGAGCCATGAAAACCTTCATTCTTGCAGTCGTTCTCGTTCTCGCCTGTGTTTCGGCCGCGCCTGCCCAGGAAAAGTCGCCGAAAGCTATGACGGAGGGCTTTTTCCGTCTTCTCATACAGGACAAGATGCCGGAGGCCTACAACCAACTGTTTGTCAATTCCCCCGTGCCGAAATTGAGGCCTGAAGAAATGGGCGCGTTGCGGCAGGAGACGCAAACTACGTTGAGCAGCTACGGGAAGATCCTCGGTTACGAGCTGATCCGCGAGGAAACATTCGGCGGATCCGTCGTCCGACTGGTCTATCTGCTGAAATCCGAAATGGTGCCCACGGTTTGGCAATTCTTCTTTTATAAGCCCGCGTCCGACTGGTACGTGCTGGGCGTCGCCTTCTTTGACGACGCAGACGGCCTTGCCGCCATGCAATAGGCTGTTCAACCGGCGAAGCAGCCGTGCTTCGCTGATTGACAAATAGTCGCCTCCGTCCCTAGGTTTAGACAATAAGCTTCTTTTTTTCGCGTCGTGTCCCTATTTCCTTTGCACGGGGAACGTGCCCGTAGCGAACAACGATCGGCCGGCAAAGGGTGGTCATGAAGATTGCGCTTCTGATTGCTATGCTGGCCGGCTTAGTGGGGTGCGGTCTCCTTGCCCATGGGACGAAACAAAAGATCCTCTGCAGCACGGTGCCCGAGGGGGCGTTGGTCGAAATGTCCAATGGGGCCGCATGCATCACGCCCTGCACGGTAACCCTGAGCCGAAAAAAAGATGATACGCTTACTATCCAAAGAGACGGCTACGAGACGACGACGCTGTCGGTTCGGTCCGTTTTGTCGGGAACCACGGCAGGGAACATACTCATGCCGGCAGGAATTGTCTGCTGGGGGATTGACATGGCGTCGGGGGGAGCGTTTAAGCTCGAACCCGATAAGGTTAACGTTATCCTGACGCCGGCGTCCCCGCAACCCTGACGTCTTCTCTTTATACCCCGTCACGCCGCCGTTCTTATCAAATTATACGGAGATAACGTCATGGGGATGGCCGGTCGCGGAAAGGGAGAGTGCAAAGACCCGCCGTTCGGTGTAAACTTCGTTAGGCATAGAAACACCGAAAGAAAGAGGCGCAAGGGATGTTTGATCTGATCGTGCTGATCGTTGTCGGGTTGCTCACGCTCCGCGGCTTGTGGGAGGGTCTGGTGAGACAGGTCATTGGACTAGCCGGCGCTATTGCGGGGTACGTGATAGCCATGAAATACTCCGAGCCTCTGGCGGCAAAGTTTCTTACGGGCTTTCGTCTTTTCACCGGGCATGTCATCGCCTTCGTGGTCATCTTCATTGTCTGCATCATCGTCGCTTCATTGCTGGCCCGAATAGCGGGCAAGCTCCTGAGTCTCGCGGGTCTCGGGATCCTCAATAGGCTCGGCGGCGGCCTTCTCGGATTTCTAAAGGGTTGTTTCATCTTTGCCGTGCTCACGATGCTGTTGGTCGCTTTCCTGTCTCCCGACAGCAGCTTTCTCAAAGGCCCCGGGACTTTGAAGTACCTCCAGCCCATGGCGGAGATGGTCAGCGACTACGCGCCGAAGAGCGTCAAAATAAAGTATGACGAGAACGCGAGGAAAATGGCACGGCCGAAGGCGTCTCCCGAGAAGAAAGCGCGTAGGGGCCATCAACCATAATGGCTGGGGGGACATTCCTCGCCAGAGGTGTGTCCCCCTTCAAGGCTTGCCTGGACATTCCTCGCCAGAGGTGTGTCCCCCTTCAAGGCTTGCCCGGCGTGTCCCCGATCCAACTTTAGTGACTGACGACGGGGTTGCTCAACACGCCGATGCCTTCGATGCTGCACTCCACCGTCTGCCCCGCTTTGAGGAACCCCGTCGGATTCCGCTTGAATCCGACGCCTTCGGGCGTTCCGGTCAGGACAATCGTGCCGGGCAGCAGCGTCGCCCATCGCGACAGATAAGAAACAATCGACGAGCAGGAAAAGATCATCCGCGACGTGTTCGACGATTGCCTGGTCTCGCCGTCGACCCGGCAGGAGATGTCCAGCCGGTCGGCGTCGAGGTCGGTCGCAATGACCGGCCCGAGCGGACAAAACGTGTCGTGTCCCTTTCCGCGCGCCCATTGACGATCCTTGAACTGCGCGGCCCGGTTCGAAACGTCGTTCCCTACCGTGTAGCCGAGGACGGCATCGGGAACGTCGGCGGGGGAAATGTTCTTGACGCGCTTTCCGATGACGATTGTCAACTCGGCTTCGTAATCGATGTTGTCTTCAAACCCTTCGGGAAGCACGATAGGATCGCCGGGTCCGCAGAGCGAGGTGGTCGGCTTGAGGAATATGAGCGGCGCCTTCGGATAGTGGGCGCCCGCCTCGTCCGCGTGCTCGCGATAGTTAAGGCCCAGGCAAATAATGTTCGGGGGGGAGACCGGCGCCAGAAGCTTGACCGAATTCACCGCGACCGTCCGGCCCGTCCTGACGAGGCCGACGAAAGGATCGCCGTCGCACGGGTAGATAACGTCCTCCTCGACGATGCCGTATCCGGTACGTCCATGATGCAGGAAGCGGGCGATCTTCATCTTCTTGTCTCCTTAACTAAAGTTTGATCGGGGACACACCTCCAAAAGCGGAGGAATGTCCCCGCAACCTAGGTGTCCCGCCCGAAACGGCGGTGCACGAGGAACCATTCATCGGGCCGCTCTCTCACGATATCTTCGAGAAAAGCGTTGATCCTTCGAGCGTTTCGGTAGATCAGCTCGCCGAGCGGTGCGCCCGTCCGCTCTATCGCCAGCGGCTCGTTGTAGACCACGGTATAGCGGAGGAAGCCCTCTCTCCTCGCGTAAATGGGGACGAGGGGGGCGCCCGTCTTCATCGCTATGGCGACGGCGCCTTTCGAAGTGGGCGTTTTCAGCCCAAAGAGTTCCACCCATACGGCTTTCGACCGCTTTTCCCTTTGATCTCCCAGAAAGGCGACCATATGGTTTTCCCTCAGCAGCCGGACTACGTCGCGGGCAGTATCCTTGTTCGGGATTATGGTGAGGCCCGTGGCGCCGCGAAGACGATTGAGGAACCCGTTGAGAGCAGCGTGGCCTTTCAGCGGCCGGGCAAGGGCGACGATATCCCGTTTTAGAAGGTATGACGCGATGCCCGTGATCTCCCAGTTTGAATAGTGGAATCCAAGGGCGAGAATGCCCTTGTTCTGCTGGAGCGCCGCGTCGACATTCCCCCTTTTTTCCAACCGAAACCGTTTCTCGTACTCTTCTTTCGGCAGGAAGGGAAAGAGCAGGCTTTCAATGAAATTGACCCCCAGCTTCTCAAAGCAGCGTCGGGCCACGGACACGGCTTGCGACGGAGAAAGGTCGGGCGATATCCTTCGGGCGTTGTCGGCTGCCACGCGGCCGCGGCGACGAAGGAACAAGAAACCGAGCCTGCCCATGGCAACCCCGACGAGACGACAGGCTTCTTCAGGAAGAATGCGTAAAAAAGCCTGAAAAGCTCGTATGAGGCAAATAAGAAACAAATCGGACATAAGCGTTGTGGAAGATCGGCGGAAGACGAAAGCGAGCCCCGTAAAAGATAGGGCTCGCTACTCTTTCAGCGGAATAGCCTCATCGATGAGCATTATGGGGATGTCGTCCTTTATCGGGTAGACAAGTTTGCAGGCGTTGCAGATCAGGCCCGTCCCCGATTCGTTCAAGACGATATCGCCCTTGCATTTGGGACAGCAGAGGATATCAAGCAGCTCTTTCTTTATGGCCATAGGCGCCTCCGACGCAGTACCTCCCTATTCCTCGTTATCCTTGTAGTTTTTTCTCATGGCGGGCTCGAGAAGGTCTCCGAGCGTCGAGAAGGCTCGCGTCTCCTCGCGGGAGTAGCTGGTGACGTCCCGTTTCTCCTCCGCCTTTTTCAGCGCCTTCGTCGAAAGCCCTATCCGCTTGTCTTTTTCGTCGACGTTGATGACCATCGCCTTCACCACGTCGTCGATGGTAAAAAGCTCCGACGGATGCTTCCCCTTGCCGCCCTCGATCTCGGACAGGTGGATCAAGCCCTCGATGCCCTCCTCGATCTCGACAAAGACGCCGAAATCGGTGATGCTCGTCACGTAGCCCTCAACGACGTCGCCAACTCGATAGCGTTCGAGCAGCCCCTTCCAGGGATCTTGCTTGAGCCTCTTGATGCTCAGGGAAAACTTCTTCTGCTCCGCGTCGATATTGAGCACCAGAGCATCCACCGCGGCCCCTTTGGTGAAGGAGTCGGCTACCATGTTCTTCCTTCTGGACCAGGAAATCTCCGATATGTGGACGAGTCCGTCGATGCCGTCCTCCATGCCGATGAAAAGTCCGAAATCGGTGAAGTTCTTTACCTTGCCCCGCACGATCGATCCGGGCGGGTACTTCTCCGCAAGCTCTTTCCACGGATCGGGCTTCAATTGTTTCAGGCCCAGGGAAATCCGCTTCTTCTCCAGATCGATGTCGAGGACCTGGAGCTCCAGCATGTCGCCCTTCGTGACCAGTTTGGAAGGGTTTCTCACCTTCTTGTCCCAGCTCATCTCGCTCACGTGGAGGAGACCTTCGAGGCCGGGTTCCAACTCCACGAAAACGCCGTACTCGACGATGCCCACGGCTTTGCCTTTGACGCGGGAACCCACCGGGTACTTCGTCTCGACGTGGGCCCAGGGGTCGCCTTTGAGGTCTTTTATGCTGACCGATACCTTGTGCTTTTCCTGGTCGATAGACATCACCTTGACTTTCACTTCGTCGCCCAGCTTCAGATACTCTTTCGGGTGGGTGATCCTGCCCCAGGTGATGTCATTGACGTAGAGAAAACCATCAACGCCGCCAAGATCGATGAAGGCGCCGTAATCGGTGATGCTTTTCACAAAACCGTAAATCACCTGCTCTTCCTTCACGTTGGCCCAGAACTCTTTCCGCTTCCGCTCTTTCTCTTCTTCGAGAAGCATGCGCCGGGAGACAATGACGTTTGCCTTTTTCTGATTGACCTTGATGACTTTATATTTGAGGTGGCGCCCTATAAAAGAAGCAGGGTTTTTCACCGGTTTGACGTCTACCTGAGATATGGGCAAAAAGGCGCTCACGCCGATGTCGACGATGAAGCCTCCCTTTACCTCGGAGACTACCGCGCCTTCCACCGGCGTCCCTTCTTCCAACGACTTGTCGATAGTCTGCCAGAATTTAATGCCGTCGACCCGTTGTTTCGAGAGGCTGAGCAGGCCGTCCTTCCCTTCCCTGGCCATCACCATCACTTCGACTTCATCGCCCACGCCGACGGTAGGCGCGCCGGACTTGTCGAGGAATTCGCTCAGCGCCGCTCTGCCCTCAGACTTGAGCCCCACATCGATGATCACCGAATCGCCGTTTATGTCAATTACTGTGCCATTTATGATATTGCCTTCTTGGAGGTTTCTCATGGAGGTCTCATAAAGCTCCTCCATATTCTCTTCTACTGCCTTGTCTTTTTGCGTGCTGGCATCAAACGTCTCCACCATGCATCCCCCCTAAAGATTTTTTACGCGCCTCTCCACTTGATCTATGATAACATCGGGGGTAGATGCTCCCCCCGCGATGCCTACTCGTTCCATGCCGAGGAACCATTCCGGCAGGATCTCGTCTCCGTCTTCTATATGATAGGTCCGCGGCTGAATCCGCTTGATCAGGTTGTAGAGCTTCGTGGTGTTCGAGCTGTTCTTGCCGCCGACGATCAGCATGACATCCACCTGTCCCGCCAGCGCAGTCGCTTCCTCTCTCCTCACGTTGGTGCTCTCGCAGATGGTATTGTAGACCCGCAACTCCTTCGAGCTTTCCATCAGCGATCTCACTACCTCCCAGAGTGTTTCCCGGTCCAGCGTAGTCTGACTCACGACGCCGATCTTCTTAGCATCAACGGAGAATGGATTTTGCAATACCATACCATCGTTTCCCAAATAACTCAAGACGCTTTTTACTTCAGGATGGCGCTCGTCCCCGACGATGACTACCTTGTAGCCGTTGTTTCGGAGATAGAGGGCAGCCTGTCTGACCCTCTTCACAAAGGGACAGGTGGCGTCGATACTCTTCAGGCCCTTGGCCCGTATGTACTCCTCCTCTTCCTTCATGATGCCGTGGGACCTGAAGGCCACTATCCCTGTTTCGAGTTTGGTCGCGTCTTCCACGGGAAAGACGCCCTTTTCCTTCAGCATTTCCACCATCTGAGGATTATGGAGGAGGGGCCCCATGGTGTGGACGGTTTCCTTTCCGGCCGCCGCTGCCTTGAGCACTTTCGAGACGGCCCGGTTTACGCCGAAACAGAAGCCGCTATGCTTGGTTTTAACGACCTCCATCAGTTCACCAGCTCCAACACCAGCTCTTTCAACGCATCCACTACCTCGTCGATGCTCTTGCCCGTCGTATCCACGTAGCGCGCATCTTTCGGACAGATGAGGGGCGCAAGGTCCCGTTCGGAATCGGCCTTGTCTCTCCGCTCCAATTCCTCTCGCACCTTTTCTCTGTCTATGCGGGAGTCGCCGGCCGCAAGCTCCGCGTATCTCCTTCTCGCTCGTTCGGCGACATCGGCGTCAAGATAGAACTTCACGTCCGCGTCGGGGAAGACAACGGAACCCGTATCCCTTCCTTCGGCCACGATGGACCCTCGTTCCCCTTCCTGCTGCTGCAATTTTGTAAGATAGGCCCTGACTCTGGAGTCCTGGGAAAGAGAGGAAGCGAGAAGGGAGATCTCCGGCGTCCTGATCTTTTCGGAAACGTCTTCCCCGTTCAGAAAAACGCTCGTTGTCGCGTTGAAGGAAAAGGTGAGAGAGAGACCGGACAAAAAATGGTCGAGATCCGTGGGCTGCTCGCGTTGATACGCATAGGCAACGCCGCGATACATAGCGCCGGTGTCGAGGAAGCGGCACTTCAACTCGGAGGCGAGCCTCCGTGCGACCGTGCTCTTCCCGGCGCCTCCCGGTCCGTCAATGGTAACGATGAAACCTTTTTTCTTCAGACTCGCAACCTCGTCAGCGCTTCTATGAACCTCCGGTTCTCATCCATGGTCCCTACGGTTATTCTGAGGTACTCGCCGAGCCCATAGCCGCCGAGCCACCGCACGAGGATTCTTTCCTCGAAGAGTTTGCGGGTCAGGCCTTCTGCCGTGGGTCCGACTTTGACAAGGACAAAATTCGCCTCGGACGGAAAGGCTTCCAGCCCAAGGGATTTGAGGGCGCCGTAGAGATATTCCCTTCCTTTCCGGATGTTCTCGAGCACGTTGCTCAGGTGGCGCTCGTCGCCCATGGCCGCTTTGGCGGCGAGGAGCGCCATCATGTTGACGCTGAAGGGCTGCTTCGTCCTTTCAAGAAAGGAGACAAGCGATTCATCGGCCATGCCATAGCCGATGCGGAGGCCCGCAAGACCGTAGGCCTTCGAAAAAGTCCGCATGATAAGCACCGGATGCCGGTCCACGTAGTCCACCGACCGGGGAAACAGGGCGCCGTCGGCAAACTCCGCGTACGCCTCGTCTACCACAACGAGCACTTCAGGCGGCAAGGATGCGAGGAATGTGGAGAAAGCGGCATCGTCGAAGATTTCGCCCGTCGGATTGTTCGGATTGCAAAGGAAGACTACCCGGGTTTTCTCGTCGACCGCTTCCGCAACCTGTTGCAGGTCGAGGTGGAGGGAAGGCAGCGGCAGGGAGGCAACATCATAGCCATAGATAGAGGCGGCGATGCGGTAGAAGGCGAAACTCGGATCGGTTACCAGCACGCTTTTTCGCCGGCCGTCGACCTTCAGCGCCTTCAGGGACGTTTCGATGATCTCATTGGATCCGTTTCCGATCAGGACATTCTGCGGCTTGATCCCATACTTCGCGGCCAGCAGGGACTTCAGCTCAAACTCGCTCTCCGGGTACCTGTTCACCTCGGAAAGAGCTGCTGAAATTGCCTCCATCGCCCGCGGGGAAGGCCCAAAGGGGTTTTCGTTGGACGAAAGACGCACCCAATCCCCACCGGCGCCGTAGAGGGCAGCCTTCGGGTAAAAGGGCACTTTCTGGATCGAGGGATCTATCGAAAGCTTCACGGCCGGGCCTCCACAACCCTTTTCACCAGGTTAAGGGCATTCCGCTGCATCTGGGCAAAATCGTCTGCAGTAAGGCCGGCGCCCCTCACGATTCTCCTCGCTTCCTCTTCCGAAGTGAGATCCGACGGGCTATGCGAGTCCGTATCGTAAATGAGAGAGGCTCCGCACTCTTTGGCAAGTCGGGCCACATGGCCGTTGGCCAGGCAATGACCCTTCCTCGCGCTGATCTCCAGAAGCACCCCCCTTTCCGCGGCCAGCCTTACGTCCTCTTCGGTGATAAGGCCCGGGTGGGCGAGTATGTCCGTCCCCGCGAGGATTGCCTCGTGGTTTGTTCCCTCTTCCACGGGCTCTGCCAGGGTTTCGCCATGGACAACCACGTACATGGCCCCAAGCCTTCGGGCTTCTTTGATCAGGTCGCCGATAAGGTTCTTCGGCGCATGGGTGATCTCGATCCCGGGCAGGATGGTGATGTTCGGGTAAAACTCCATTTTGTCGCGAACCTTGAGGAGCGAGGCGATTATGGACATGATGTTGGACGGGTCCGCGTGGTCGGTAATGCCGATTATCCGGTAGCCCTTTACTTGAGCCCTTCTTGCCAATTCCGACGGCACCAGCTCGCCGTCGCTCAAAATCGAATGGGTGTGGAGATCTATCATGAGCTTTATCCTAGTCCCTTTTCACCTTGGTCACATCTCGTATTTTGCAGTTATCGGGGCTCAGCGCCCCCTCCGCGAACAAGTCCGCCGAGCCTCCCCGCTCGGCTCGCTCCGCTCGTTGGTTGTCATCGGCAAGGCGCGTATCCACTCGTGCTTCCCTCACATCTTATACTTTCCGAAGTCGTCGGGAGAAAGGTTTTCCAGAATCTCCTCCCATTCACTCGTATCGACGACGACCTTGTCTTCCTTCTTTGAAAACTCGACCTTGGCCGATTTCTTGATCACGTTCTCATCGACGAAAATGGAAGCGCTGACCCGGAGCGCAAGGGCTATCGCATCGGAAGGCCGCGCGTCTATGATCAGCCGCTTCTTTTCCACCTCGAGATGGATCATGGCGTAGTACGTATTGTCTTTCAGGTCGTTGACCTCAATCTTGATCACCTTGACGTCGAGATTGTCGAGAATGTTCTTCAGCAGGTCATGGGTCATCGGCCTCGGCGTCTGCACGTTCTCCAGGGCCGTCGCGATGGACGACGCTTCCAGCAAACCGATCCAGATAGGCAAAACGTCCCGTTCCTCGAGGTCCTTCAGGATCACTATCGGCGTGTTGGTGAAAGGGTCGACGGTGATGCCTGCCACTTTCATTTCCTTCAACATAATTATGCCTCCTTCAATTTCGGCGCCGCGCCGCGAAGGGAATTGGCGTACCCCTTTGCGATCTCCAGGTCTACCAGCTTGCCGATCATGGACGCAGGACCCCGGAAGTTTACGATCCGGTTCGTCCTGGTCCTTCCCGACAATTCTTCTGCCGAGTTTTTGCTCGGCCCCTCCACCAGCACTTCGGTCCGCTTGCCCTCCAGGCTTTCGAAGATCTCCCTGGTGATCTTCTTTTGCACCGCCTGCAGCTCGCCCAAACGTCGACGGGCGGTCTGCTCCGGCGTCTTGTCGGGCAAGTCGGCCGCCCGGGCGAACGGTCGCGGTGAAAAGCAGAAAGAGAAGACGCCGTCGAAACGAATCCGCTCCACCAATTCCATGGTGGCCCTGAAATCTTCTTCATCCTCTCCCGGAAAGCCGACGATGCAGTCGGCCGTGACGGCAATGTTGGCGCACCGGCTTTTGAGCGCCCCGACTCTGTCAAGATACTCTTGTGCCGTGTAGCCCCTGTTCATGAGACGCAATACTTTGCTCGATCCCGATTGAAAGGGAAGATGGATGTGCTCGCACAACTTCTCCAGGCCGCCGAAGCAATCGATCAACTCATCGGAGAGGTCTTTCGGATGGGACGTGATGAAGCGTATTCGCTCTATGCCCGCAATGTCGTTGACGCGCTTCAAAAGCTCCGCAAAGGAGAGATCGTCCGATCTTTTGTTGTAGGAATTGACGTTCTGACCGAGCAATATGACTTCTTTTACGCCCGACGACGCAAGCTCGCCGATCTCTTCGAGCACGTCGGCGCTCGGCCTGCTCGCCTCTCTCCCGCGTACATAAGGGACGACGCAATAACTGCAGAAATTATTGCACCCCTTCATGATCGTCACATAGGCCTTGACTTTCCGCCCGCGCCGGCCGGGCCTCACGTAAAGCGAAGGGGTTGGGCCGTTATCGGAGAAGTCAAAGAAACGCCTTTTTTGGAGGCTTTCCTTCACCGCCTCGCCCACCAGATGAATGCCGGCCGGGCCCAAAGAAAAATCGACGAAGGGCAAGCGCTCGGCGAGCGCCTCCTTCTCGAGCTGGGCGATGCAGCCCGTCACTCCGACGACGAGCCGCCGCTTGTTCTTCAGGCGTCTGAGCCTGCCCATGAAACTGTAGAATTTCTGCTCGGCTTTCTCCCGGACGCAGCACGTATTGACAATGACGACGGCCGCCTGGTCTATGCTCTCTGCCGCAACAAATCCGGCCGATTGGAGCAGGCTGCCGGCCTTCTCCATGTCGTGGTCGTTCATCTGACAGCCAAAATTTTCGATATAGTACCGCAACTAGCCTCTCACGCGCCACGTTGAGGGAAGCGCCTGTTCCGACCTTTGCGAGACGCCCTCGCCGCGGCTCATCATAGGGAAAAGTTGCGGACCCTTAAGAATTGGCAGGATCGTCTTCACCGCGCCCCCCAGAGAATATCTGCGCGAACGCCGTCATGGCCGAATAACTGGTGAGGTCCCACTGGAGAGGCGTAACAGAGAGATAGCCCTGATCGACCGCGTGAAGATCGGTCCCCACGATTGGCTCGAATCTTTCACCGTCCCCGCCGATCCAGTAGTACGCGCCGCCTCTCGGGTCCGTTCTCTCAATTATATTACCATTATAAATCCTTTTTCCAAGGCTTGTCACCACAAAACCCTTAAGTCGCTCGTAGGGGATATTGGGAATATTGACGTTGAGGAGCGTGCGCGGCGGAAGGGTTGCCTCGCGCATTTTCTCGACTATGTCGAGAACCGAGCGAGCCGCGCTCTCAAAAAGAAAATTGCTTCGGCCGTCGAGGGAAACGGCGAGGGAGACAACGCCCATGAAAGCCCCCTCCTTTGCGGCCGCCACGGTGCCGGAATAACTGACATCCTGCCCCATATTCGGGCCCTTGTTGATCCCGGAGATAATCATGTCCGGTTTTTTCGGCATGAGCACCCTGAGCGCAAGCACCACGCAGTCGGCAGGGGTGCCGTCCGTCGCGAATATGCGGTCGCCGAGGTCTTTGATGCGTAAGGGGCGGTGGAGAGTAATGGCGTGGCCGATGCACGTCCGCTCGGTATCCGGCGCGGCAATCCACACCTCGGCAATGGGCGCAAGGGCTTCTCTCAAAGCGTGCAGCCCCTCAGAATCCACTCCATCGTCATTTGAAAGGAGGATGAGCAAGAAGAATCACCAAATGCCCGAAAGGAAATCGGGGCGACTGGATTCGAACCAGCGGCCACCAGCACCCCATACTGGTGCGCTAACCAAACTGCGCTACGCCCCGATCGTTAGGCCCCTATTATAAGACATTTTTGAAAAATCCACAAGCCTGACCTTTCTGAATCTCTTTCCCTTCTGCTGCCCGTATATGTTACAATACGTTTTACCGATTCCTAGGAGGCCTTCATGATCACTGTGCCCGTCCCCGGCTGGGGGGAACTCTCAATAGAATACGTGATGGTCGATTTCAATGGCACCGCTGCCCTAGACGGCAGGCTGAAGAAAGAAGTCAAGGAAACGATAGACAAGATCTCGCGGTACGTCAAGGTGTTCCTGATTACAGCGGACACTTACGAGACCGCAGATTCGGAGCTGGGCCCCACAAACATCACCTTCATCAAGGTAGGCAAATCGGGCAGCGGTGAAGAGAAGGCGAAGGTGGTGCGGGAGCTGGGTCCGGAGAAGATCGCTGCCATTGGAAACGGGGCCAATGACGCCCTTATGCTGAAAGAAGCGGCCCTCGGCATCGCCGTTATTGGAGAGGAAGGCTGTTCCGCCGGCCTGATCAAGGAAGCGGACGTGGTGGTGACCGACGTTGTCAAGGCCCTCGGTCTCATCGCCCATCCGGAAAGACTGGTGGCCACCCTACGCGACTAGACGGGATTGAAGCGCGGGGGTTGAAGCGAAAGCTGTCGGGAACCTATATTATAGGTGATGGATGATATAGGCGACCTTGACGCCCGTTTTAGAGAATTCCGCGAGCAAGTAAGACAGATGGCCGACGAAAGCGCCCGCGAGGCGGACGTCCATCTCCGGGAGGATGAAGAGGCTCTTGAAGTGCCTTTCCACGACGGAGAAACGGGAAGCTTCGAGCTTGCGTTGGGTTATCTGGACGAAACAGCGAAGCAAGGGGAACCCATCTCGGCTAACAGCCTCGAAGAGACCTACATCAACCTGCTCCTCTCCTACAAGCGAATGAAAGGAAACGTCTCCGCTCTCGAACGGGTCATCAGGACCATGCAGAGCGATTTCGACTTGCCTTCCGAAGAAGAAATGGCGCAAAAGCACTAGAGGACAGGAAACGCGGAACTCGGAACGCGAATCGGAAAACGCTTTATCTTCACTTCCGCGATCCGCGTTTCAATTGCGATCCGCGTTTCGAGATTCGCCACTACAGCAGTGGCGACTCCATCACCTCTACGGTAAATTCTTTCGGCGTTCCTGCATAATTGCCGGGAAAAACAATCGAAAAAGGCATTTCCGCGCCGGTGTGCAACACAAAGCCGGAAACGTCCGAAAGGCGGAAATCGGCCACCTTCTTTTCGATGTCCTTGGCGTGCATCTCCCGAACGTCCTCGACGGAGAGCGGGAGCCCGGCCAGGGCAAAATGCTCGCTGATGATCGTCCCCTGGTCGTCGAAAAGCTTCGCTTTTAAAATCACGTATTTTCTCGGCTTTGTGGAGCTGTTCACGATCTGCCCTTTGACAAGAAATACCTTCCCGTCTTTAATGGGAGTCTCCTGCCCCTCCGCGTTCCGAATGCTGAGCCACCTGTCCGCCGCTCCGACATAGTTCGTCCAGTAGAAATAGGCGGCGGCGGCGGCAATGAACAGCAGGGCAATGATGGTCACCGACGCCATGGGACCCCAGCGCCGTTTCTTCCGGACGGGCTTCGGGGGAAGTCCTCCGAAGCCCGTAACGATTTCCGGATCTCTTGCGTCCTGGCGGGCTGCGCCTTCGTAGATAAAAACGTGCCCGCAGAGGGAACATCGCATTTTTTGGAAACGCGCCTTGACGACGTTCTCGTCCAGGCGATATTTTCTATTGCACGAAGGGCATCTGACTATCATGGTAAACCCAAAAAAAGGAAAGGGGATTGAATCCCCTTTCCCTATTTGCCCAGTCTCTTCTTGAATTGGTCGATCAGTTTCGGCACCACCTGGTTGTAGTCGCCCACAACGCCGTAGGAGGCGATCTTGAAAATAGGCGCTTCAGCGTCCTTGTTGATGGCAACGATGCAGTCTGAGGTTCTCATGCCTGCCAGGTGCTGGATAGCGCCCGAAATGCCGCAGGCGATGTATATTTTCGGCTTTACTGTTTTTCCTGTCTGGCCTACCTGGTGCTCCTGAGGTATCCAGCCGGAATCGACGGCCGCGCGGGATGCGCCGAGGGCGCCGCCCAGAGCGTTGGCGAGCTCCTGCAGTACCTTAAAGCCTTCGGGTTTGCCCACGCCCCTTCCACCGGAAACGATGATGTCCGCCTCTACGAGGTTGACCGCCACTTCTGATTTGATGAACTCCAGGACCTTCGTCCTGAGGTCGGCTTCGGCCACATCGACCGTCTCTTTTACCATCTCAGCCTGTTTGGAGGCGTCCCGCTCGGCCATGGCGAAGACTTTCGGCCTCACCGTCGCCATCTGGGGCTTCGCCTTCGTGTTGATCACGCCGACCAGGAAGTTTCCGCCAAAAGCCGCCCGTGCTGACTTTTACGGCTTTCGACGCATCGATCTCCAGCCCTATGGCGTCGGAGGCGAGTCCGGTTTCCAGCTTGGCGGCGCAGGCCGCGGAAAGGTCCGCGCCCTGGCTCGTCGCCCGGCAGAGCACGACGTCCGGCTTATACTTGTCCATGAGCGATGTTGCGGCCTTGGCATACGCATCGGGCCTGAAAGTCTTGAAGGGCGTCGCCGTCTACCGCGTAGACTTTCGAGGCGCCGTAATAGCCCGCTTCTTTCGCAAGCTCATCGGTATTTTCGCCGATGACGAGGGCGCACAGGTTCGAGCCGAGATCGGCCGCAAGCTTTTGACCTATGCCGAAAAGCTCATAGGACATAGGGGTGAAAGCCCCTTCCTTGTGTTCCACGTATACCCACACGTCTTTATAATCAGCCATTGTAGTCTCCTCCCCATATTATTTTATAACTTTCAAGTCAAGGAGCTTTTCCACGAGAAGGTTGCTCACTTCGTCTACCTCCCCGGCGAGCATTTCGCCCCCTGCGCGGGGAGGCGGCGTCGTCAGCTCGATCACTTTTACGGCAGCCCCTTCCGCCCCGACTCTTCTCTTTCGCTACGCCGATCTCATTCGCATCCCATACGGGTATCTGTACCTTGGCAGCCTTCCTGATGCCCATAAGGTTGGGCAGCCTCGGCTCGTTGATCCCTTTGAGCACGGAGATCACGGCGGGGAGCTTTGCCTCCACCACCTCGATGCCGCCTTCGATGCCCCGCTCGACCTTGATCTTCTTGTTTGCCGCGTCTATCTCTACGACTTTCCCGACAAAGCTCAACTGCGAGTAGCCGAGCCGCGCGGCAATCTCGGAAGCCACGATGCCCGTGTTGCCGTCCGTCGCCTGTTTGCCGCAAAGGACTATGTCGACATCGCCGATCTTCTCGATTGCTTTGGCGAGGGCGTACGACGTCCCAAGCGTGTCGGAGCCAGCCAGGACCGGGTCGCTGACCTGGTGGACGGCGTCAACGGTGAGGGCAAGGGCGTTCCTCAGCACGTCCGCGGCCTTCTGGGGTCCCATCGAAAGGGCCACTATTTCCGCGTCGTACTTCTCTTTGGTAAGAAGGGCCTCCTCCAGGGCAAACTCATCGAAAGGATTGGTGATGGAATCCATATCCTCTCTTTTCAGCGTGCCTTTCTGGAGGTCCCATTTTACTTCTGCTTCCGTATCGGGAACCTGCTTTATGCATACAACTATCTTCACAGCGTCCTCCTTAGAATTTTATTTATTGTCCACGGTACGCGGCTTTTCTTTTTTCCAGAAATGCTGCCATACCTTCTTTCTGGTCTTCCGTGCCAAAGCAGATTCCGAAAGCCTCGGCTTCGAAATCGAGCCCCGATTCGATGTCCAGGCTCGTGCTTTTGTTGATGCACGCTTTTGCAAGACCGACGCCGATGGGCCCGGCGGCCAGTATCGATGAAGCAAGGCCCTCCACGGCTTCCATCAAGGCGGCGTCGGGCGTCACTTTGTTCAGGATGCCCATCTCATACGCCTCTTTGGCGCCCACTACCTTGCCGGTGAAGATCAACTCTTTTGCCCTGGCCATGCCGGCCAGTCTCGCCGTCCGTTGCGTGCCGCCGAAGCCGGGAAGGATCCCGAGGGTCACTTCGGGAAAGCCGATCTTCGCTTTCTCGGCTGCATAGATAATGTCGCAGGCAAGGGCAAGCTCGAAGCCGCCGCCCAGGGCATAGCCATTGACGGCGGCGATCACCGGCTTGCTCATCCGCTCCAGGGCCGACATGGCGATATGCCCTTTCTGCGAGAACGCCATCGCCTGCACTGGGTTCATCTGCCGCATCTCCTGGATGTCGGCGCCGGCGACGAAAGCCTTGTCGCCCTCGCCGGTCACGATGACGACCCTAACATCCGGATTCCCGGCCAACTCAGCGGAAGCGGCGAGAAGGTCGTCCAAGGTCGCCGAGTTGAGAGCGTTAAGCGCTTTCGGCCTGTTGATCTTGATGATCCCCATCCCGCGCCGCACCTCAACGATAACGTTCGCGTAGGCCATGCTTACGCCTCTGCCTCGACTATCATCGCCATGCCCTGGCCGCCGCCGATGCACATGGTTGCGAGCCCGTATTTGGCGCCGATTCTAGGCATTTGATGCATCAGCGAAACCACGAGCCGGGCGCCGGTGCAGCCGATGGGGTGACCGATCGAAATGCCGCCGCCGTGGATATTCGTCCTTGCCATATCGAGCTTCAGCTCTCGCACGTTCGAGATCGCCTGCGAGGCGAAGGCCTCATTCAGCTCGATCATGTCGATCTTGTCGATGGTGAGGCCGGCTTTTTTCAACGCCTTTTTCACCGCCGGCACAGGTCCGAGTCCCATGTATGCGGGATCAACGCCGCCCGAGGCCCAGGAGACAACCTTGCCCATGGGCTTGATGCCCAGTTCTTTCGACTTTTCCCGAGACATGAGCACAACCGCGGCGGCCGCGTCGTTGAGGCCGGAGGCATTTCCCGCCGTAACGGTGCCGTCCTTCTTGAAAGCCGTCCCCAGTTTGGCCATTTTCTCCATGGAGGTGTCCATGGGCCGCTCGTCTGTGTCGAAGACGGTCGGCTCTCCCTTCTTCTGAGGAATGACGACGGGCACGACCTCAGCCTTGAGCCATCCTTCCTTAATGGCCTGGCGGGCCCTCTGGTGGCTCAGGAGACCGAACTGGTCCTGCTCCTCCCGGCCGATGCCGAACTTGGCGGCAATATTCTCCGCCGTCAGTCCCATATGGTAGCCGTAGAAGATCTCCCAGAGCCCGTCCATCACCATCAGATCGACGGCGTCGGTATTGAACATGCGAGCGCCCCACCTGAGGGACGGCAGCATAAAGGGCGCCAGGCTCATATTTTCCATGCCGCCCGCTGCAATGATCTCGGCATCACCCGTCATAATGGCCTGAGCCCCGCTCACGATGGCCCGAAGGCCTGAGGCGCAGACCTTGTTGACGGTGAAGGCGCCCGTCTCCTTGGGCACGCCGCCCTGAATAGCCGCCTGTCTCGCCGTGTTCTGCCCCTGCCCCGCCTGAAGCACGTTGCCCATGATCACTTCATCGAAGACGACTTCCTTCAGGCTGTTGTCAAAATCGTAGTACTTTGCTTCCAGATCCGTCTCAAGCTTTCCCCCGAAAATCTCGGGAGCAAATTCCTTGTCCTTGGTGCGCGACGGCCTCAACCCCGCTCTCTTGATCGCTTCCTTGATGACCAATCCCCCCAGCTTTACCACCGGTACGTCCTTCAGGCTCTGCCCGAAGGAACCGACGGCTGTCCGCGCTGCCGATACTATCACTACCTCCCTCATTCTAGGCTCCTTTCAATAGAAAAACTGTGATAAAGTTCACATACTTTTAGCGCAACCGTCCGCTTTTGTCAATCCTTAATCCGCAATCAGGCGTGACAGGAGAGTCCTGTTCGCGTATACTAGAGGCATCGTTTCAAGCGAGCGGCGGCACGCCCGGGGAAGGTGAACAATCCTTACTGCGAGGACCTAATGTATGCCTACCATACCTATCGGCAGCCGAAGCGCGTTCTCGTCACCGGCGGCGCCGGGTTCATCGGCTCCCATTTGTGCGACCGCCTCCTTCGCGACGGTCACGACGTCATCTGCCTCGACAATTTCTTCACCGGCGCAAAGAGAAATATCGTTCATCTCCTGGGCCGCTCCGGCTTTGAATTCGTACGGCACGACGTCACGCAGCCGATCCTCCTCGAAGTGGATTGGATATTCAACCTCGCTTGCCCCGCGAGCCCCATCCACTACTCGTACAACCCTGTTAAAACGATAAAGGTCAACGTGCTCGGCGCCCTCAACATGCTCGGCATGGCGAAACGAGTGCGGGCGAGGATCCTTCAGGCCTCGACGAGCGAGGTGTATGGAGACCCCGATGTGCATCCGCAGGCCGAAGAGTACTGGGGCAATGTAAACCCGATCGGGAAAAGAAGCTGCTACGATGAGGGGAAAAGGGTTGCCGAAACGTTCTTTTTCGACTATCTGAGGCAGAACAAGGTGGACGCCAAGGTAGTCCGGATTTTCAATACCTACGGCCCGAGAATGAGACCCGACGACGGCCGCGTGGTCAGCAGCTTCATCGTCGACGCCTGCAGGGGCAAAAATCTGACGGTCTTTGGCGCCGGAGAACAAACGCGTTCGTTTTGCTACATCGACGACATGGTCGAAGGCATGATACGCATGATGGATTACGAGACAGACGGCGTCCCGAAGGGCGCCGACTACACGAGGCCAACGCTGTCGGGCTTTCCGGGGCCGATCAATTTAGGCAACCCCGAAGAGATATCCATTCGATCCCTTGCCGAAAAGGTCATCGGTCTTACCGGCTCACCCGCCAAAATCGTCTTTGCGAAACTGCCTGAGGACGATCCGAGGAGGCGGTGTCCCGACATATCAAAGGCCCAAACCTATTTGCAGTGGGCGCCGACAACATTCCTGGAAGAAGGGTTGAAAAAGACGATCGATTACTTCAGGAGCGTTTCTCTCGACGGAAACGACCTGCTCTAAGAGAAGAGACATGCTGAAACGAGAAGAAGAACTGGCGAGTCAGGGATGGGAAAAGCGTTTCATGGCGGACGAGCCCCGGCTCTCAGAAATGAAAGAACTGTATGAATCGATAGGGTTCGAGGTGCTCCTCGAGCCGCTGCCGTCCAGGGAAGAGCTGTCAGCCTGTT
Organism: uncultured delta proteobacterium; assembly: GCA_963816715.1. Lineage (GTDB taxonomy): Bacteria > Desulfobacterota > Syntrophorhabdia > Syntrophorhabdales > WCHB1-27 > BOG-1155. The sequence goes on along the minus strand of CAWFMJ010000023.1, from coordinate 465,564 downwards.
CGCAGGAAGGCTGCACGGCCTGTCTCGACCTCGACCCGGAGCGGTACCGGACTATTTACACGCGCGGCCTTAGCAAGCTTTGAAGAGGGACACACCTCTCGCCGAAATGTCTTCGGAGGAATGTCACGTCCAACAGCAAGCTTTGAAGAGGGACACACCTCTCGCCGAAATGTCTTCGGAGGAATGTCCCGTCCAACTAGTGCTTCTTGAACAGGTCGTTCCAGAGTTTTTTTGGGTCATTCCCGGATGAATCTTTCCGGCCTTCGTCCTTGAACCGGAAATAATCGCAGTAATTCGCCCGGTCTTTTTCCTTGACCTTCTCCGCCTGGGGCTCGAAGCACTCGTTCGCTCTATTCTTATCGTAAAGGGAGCAGTTCAGGCAGACGCGAAGATCCGAGCCACAGGTCGGGCACTCGTCGCGCCTCGACGTAAACTCCTGTTCGATGACTGTCCCGCACTTATGACATTGCTTCATAGGCAGCAATTATTGGGGCTCAGCGCCCCCTCTATGAGCAAAGCTCATAGAGGCTCCCCGCTCAGGGTTTCGCATACGCTCGCTTTGCTCGTCATAGCCTGTCCGCCAGTTGCCGCAAATCATGGATAACGCAGCCGTTCGCTTCCGCAGCCGGGTTGTAATGATAGGCGTTGATGCCGATCTGACGAGGGATTTGCACGTCGAAAACGGCATGATCGCCCACGTGCACGATTTCTTCCGGGGATGCCTCCAGAACGTCGCAGAGACGCCGGTAGAACCTCTCCTCTTTCTTGACCATCCCGAAGTCGCTTGTCGCCGATATCGCGGGTCTGAAGTACCGCTCAAGTCCCGAATGGCTCAATTCCTTTTCGAGAAAGACCCGGGCCGCGTTCGACGCGATGACCAGCCGGTGAGTTTCGGCCAGGGCTTCAATCGCCTCGGCAACGTGGGGCAGCAAACGGATGGCGTCGCAATACCGGTCGAGCAAATCGGGAACGGAGACCTCCAGGCCGAACTTCCCCAGCCAATAGTCGATGTTGTACCAGAGGAGATGGGACTCCCCGATGGAATCGTAAGCCGTCTTGACGCGGACGAACGCCTCCTCGACGGGCAAACCGTATTTTTTCGCATACAGCGCGGGAATACCTTCCAACCACACCAGGTTGCCGTATTGGCCGTCGACGAGCGTGCCGTCCAGATCAAAGGAGATGATCTTTTTCATCCCTGTAGTATACCATATGATAAACGCGGAACGCGGATCGCGAAACGGGGAGGATGTGCATTTCTAGCCCTTCAGATTCGCGATACGCGTTTCCCGATTCGAGACATGAAACACTACTTGCTCATGTCTATCTTGATGTCGCGCAGCCAGTCCTTGTTGCCCCGGTACCATTCAACGGTTCTCTTGATCCCTTCGGAGAGGGAGATTTCCGGCGACCAGTCAAGAAGGCGCTTTGCTTTCCCGACGTCGGCCCAGGTAGCCATCATGTCGGTCTTTTGAAAGGGCTCCTGTTTGATGCGGGCCTTCTTTTCCAGATTTTGTTCGATGAGGGAAATCATCTCCGAAAGGGGATGGGGGTTGCTGTTGCCCAGATTGACGATCTCGAACCCGAGAGGCTTCAACGCCCTGATCGTGCCCTCGGCGATGTCGGAAACAAAGGTAAAGTCGCGGCTTTGAGAGCCGTCGCCGTAGAGCGTCAGTTCCTGCCCCTCGTCGATCCACTTAATGAACCTGAACATGCTCATATCAGGCCTGCCGGCCGGACCATAGACGGTAAAATATCGGACTACCGTAGCGTCGATGCCGAAGAGGTAGTGGTACGTATAGATCATCACTTCGGCCGCCTTCTTTGACGCTGCATAGGGGGATATGGGCGTATTGACGGGCAGTGCCTCCGAGAAAGGCATTTTCTGGCCCGCGTAGAGAGAAGAGGTAGAGGCGAGCACCATCTTCCTCACCTCGTGCTTCCGCATCAGCTCAAGCAGGTTCAGGGTCCCGTAAGCGTTGGTTGTCATGTAGACGAAGGGATTTTCCATGCTGTAGCGAACCCCTGCCCTCGCCGCGAGGTTGATCACCGCATCGATCCGGTTTTCCTCGAAAATAGTCCGAAGAGCCGGCAAGTCTTCTATATCGGCGGGGTAAAAAGAGAAGCCGATCCGGCTCTTCAGGTCTTCAAGCCGGTGTTCCTTCAGTCTCACGTCGTAGTAATCGTTCAGGTTGTCGACGCCAACCACGCGCTTTCCCGCGGACAGAAGCTTCTTGCCCGTTTCCCATCCGATAAAGCCTGCCGCACCGGTGAGCAGCACCGTCTCTTCGCCCATAGTTTAAACCCCCTTGTCGTAGTGTCGCCGAGGCGCCGAATGCTTCCTGATTATGCTACAGCCGGGACGATAAATCAAACCGTCAGCCCATTTCCGTGGAGTTTTCCGTCTCACGTTTGAACCAGCGCGTTGCGGACGGCGTCCATCGTGCATTTCATGGAAAGATGCTTGACGCATCATATGGAGCGACCCAGAATCGTATTATACAGGTTCGAGAGGCAGGGCCGCCCCGCAATGGCGGAAAGGAGAAGGGACATGGAAGAGACAAAAATGGTGCAATGCACTTACACCGCCGTTCTGGAGCATTTCATCAAGACCGGCCGCGCCCCGCATTACACGGAGCTCGCAGGCGTGCTGAGTCTGGGAATCGAAGAGGCCAGGCAGATGCAGCATAAGGCAGCCGAGGCCTCGTTGGCGTGTTGGTTTGCGAAGGATACGGATTACGTAGAGTCCTGGGCGCCCTTTTCCAATATTCCCACCCCCTATCTCATAACAATAAGAGGGGAGCAAAAGTGGTACGGCCAGTGAGGGCTGGAAGCGCTGGCCGTGCGCTGGCTTTTCTCGGGTGCGGAGATCCGTATCGATACCCGTTGTCTTGACTGCGGGGAGCCCATCGTTATCCGTGTGCGGGACGAAGACATCCTGGAAATCAATCCAGCTGAGGCAGTCGGACACGTGAACATCGCCTTCGCGAAAGCTCTGACCGGGGAAGTGTCATGGGGGATGGCTTGAAGCCGCATGAATCTCTTCCGGTCGGAAGATCACGTAAAGAACTGGCCTCATTACGATTCCGTCTCAAGGCAGTCCATCATGCCGGCGTCCGATTGGGCCACGGCTTTCAGCGGTCCCCTTTTCAGAAAGCGTCTGGAACCGGACTATCTGTCTCGGATCAAGGAATACGCGCCCAAAATGCTCCTGGGGTTGCAAGAATTGGGGAAGACGGGTACGTTCTGGACCCCGGGCTGACCTCGCGGCATAGTCGAAGTCGATTGATTTGGGCGTCAGTCGCCCGACAAAAAGAGCGATGGCGCCCCAGAATAGGCACTATGCTCATTTTGATGAGGGGTATGGTTTACCTGCCCCTGTTCGCTTATAGCGGCCGCCCGGAAGCATCAGGATTCATGGGATAAAACGTTCCCTGCCATTTCTTGTCGGCTTTAGAGCCAATATGTTTCTTCTGTCAAGCTCGATTTTGGCATTTAATGATTTCGCATAGTTAATCTCTATCCTCTCTTACGAGAGGGCGCCTCCCCTCTCGCGCTCCTCCAATCGTCGCCTTTGACCTTTTAAGCCAAGCAAGAATGCCGCATGGAAAACGAGTAAACAGTCTTGCCGCGCAGTACGATTTGTCAAATTGCTCATCGGTAGGGACGCTAACGAAAAAAATTGACAAACACCTCGTCCAAGTGATATACCACACGATATGCGTTTCAATATACCTAAATGTATATTAGTTTACAAGAGATACGGTGCGGGAATTCTGCTTTCTGATGTTTTTCGTCCACTCGGGAATGCCGGGTGTCGCAATGAACAGACATGAGGCACGGCTACCGCGCCAACCCGAAGGCGTTTCACGAGAGGCAAAGATCTGCTGCGCCTGTTGGATGGTTTTGACATAAACAGAAACGGAGGGGTAGACGATGAGCGAGGCGGGCAAAGCACGTATGCTTTCAAACGTGAGAGTTCTGGACTTGGGCAGAGTTATCGCGGCTCCTTTCTGTTGCCGCATACTCGCCGATCTCGGGGCCGAAGTCCTCAAGGTCGAGAACATCAGCGGGGACCTTGTAAGGGGCCACCCTCCGTATTATGGAGGATTTTCGGCAATCTTTGCACAGTACAACGTCGGAAAGAAGGGGATCTGCATAGATATGCGCAGCTCGAAGGGCATTGAATTGCTCAAGAAGCTCGTTGCTGCTTCAGATGTGGTAGTGGAGAACTTTCGCCCCGGCATAATGCAGGAAATGGGTTTGGGATATGAGACCCTCAGGGAAATTAACAATGAGATCATTCTTTGCTCGATTTCCGGCTTTGGACAAACGGGTCCCGAGCGAGACCGCCCCGCTTTCACGGACGTCATCATGGCATACAGCGGGATGGATTATATGGCGATGAAGATGCAGCAGGATACCGGCGGTGGGCCGCCGGGCTTCCCCTGTTCTTTTGCGGACACATACGGGGGAATAAACGCGGCCCTTGCCATCCTAGCGGCCTTAATTCACCGGCAGTCAGGGGGAGGCGGGCAGGCCATTGATATTTCTCTTCTCGACTGCATCCTCTCTTCTATTGATCACACTCTCCAAGGTTTCATTTTTTCCGATGGAGCGCTGGACGGTCCTCCCATGGTAAAACCCCCTATTCGAATGAAAGATGGCTATATGGCCATGACCCCTATGGTTTCCTTTAAGGGCATCGTGAAAGCTATGGGACGCCCGGAACTCGCCGCCGACGAACGGTTCAGCGTGGACGACGTGAGAATAGACAGGTATACAGAGGAGTCCATGAAGATTATTAAAGACTGGGCCATCAACGTCACCATAGAGGAAGCGAGCCGCCTTTTGGAGCGCCACGGAGTTCCCTACTCCAAGGTGAATTCACTCTCGGAGGTGGTCAACGCCCCAGTCGTCCGGGAGCGGAAAATGTTGGTTCCCATGGAGATAGACCGCTCTCTTGCTCCAACTTTGATCCTGAATACACCCGCAAGGTTCTCCCAGTGCGAGACGGGACCGCAGGGCCGTCCCCCATACTTGGGAGAACACAACTGGACCGTCTTCAGGGACTTGCTGGGGTTTACCGAAGACGAGATACGGGCCCTCCAAGAGGAAGGCGTCATCTACCACGACCAAAATCATGAGACCGATTTTGCCAAACAGTAGAAGGCAGGCGGATATGGTTTGCAGTCCAAGGTCGTTTCGAGTCAGGTAGGACGGCCGAACTGATCGGCAAAACAAAAAGGGGACGAGGAATCCACTGGAGGCAAGAAGAAAATGAGCGCGTTTTTGGAACAAAAGGCGGCCGACGGAATAGCTCAGATCGAAATCGTGCATGAAGAGAAGAAAAACGCATTGACTTTAGAACTGATGCAGGAACTCGGTTGCGTAATGGAAAAACTTGAGGGCGAGCGGCATGTCAGGGTGGTAGTGCTCACGGGAAGAGGAGAGCACTTTTGCGCAGGCTTGGATGTCCGAGGGATCAAAGATGCCGATGTGAGCGAGGTCCACGCTATCAATGTACGCAATCAGGACATCCTTCGCAAAGTGACTCGCTTCTCCAAGCCGATCGTGGCTGCCCTCAAGGGCTACACGCTCGGCGGCGGATTAGGTCTGGCGATTTGCTCCGATCTCCGCGTTGCTTCGGAAAATACGCTGATAGGGATGCCCGAGGTTAAAATAGGGTTTCCCACGATCCAGAACACGATAAAAAGGCTCGTAAGTTTGATAGGCATGGGGCGCGCCAAGGAGTTGCTCCTTATGGGCGATATGATTACCGCACAACAAGCTTTCACGATTGGCCTCGTCAACTATGTGGCTCCCAAAGATAGCCTCATGGATAAGGCTCGCGCCGTTGCGAGTCAGCTTGCCCGCTTGAGCCCTATGGCTCTATCCGCGATGAAGAAAGCCGCCGAATATGGATCGGAGATGAGTTCTGAGGCGTTGCTCTCGTACGAACTCAGCGAATTCAACAGATACTGGGCGACTGAAGACAGACGGGAAGGTTTCAACGCTTTTATCGAAAAACGGAAACCGCACTTCACCGGTCGCTGAGAAAAGGAGTGTTTAATGGCGTATCAATCGAAAGGACCTTCCGACTCACTTGTCCGGAATATAGGACCTCCCTAAAAAAACCGTTCTTGAGCCGACAATGCGGGGAGGCCGGCCTTCCAATTCACGCAGTCCTCCCGACCGAAAAGATCATCTCATGCGCTCGACGAGAATACAAGGAGGGGCAATCCTATGAGACAAATGGATGTTCTTGGAGAAAGGGTAATCAGCAAGGTGAAGTGGCGTTTGGTGCCGTTTCTGTGTTTGCTTTACATTATTAACTTTGTCGATCGTACAAACCTTGGTTATGCCGCGCTAACAATGAACAAGGAATTGGGGATATCGATGGTTGCGTATGGCGCACTGGCTTCCATTTTTTTTGTCCCCTATTTCCTCTGTGAAGTTCCCAGCAACATGCTGCTAAACCGTTACGGTGCAAGAAGATGGATTGCCCGTATAATGATTACATGGGGAATAGTAACGTCCTTGACAATGTGGGTACAGAGTTACTGGCAGATAGCCGGAGTGCGTTTTCTCCTGGGAATGATGGAAGCAGGGTTCCTTCCGGGAGTCATATTCTATTTGACAGTGTGGCTTCCACAAAGGGAAAGGGCTTGGGCTATCGCTGTGTTCAGTCTAGGTATGCCGATTACAATCCTCATTGCAGCACCCGTGTCCGGATGGATATTGGACCATGTACATTTACTTGGCTACTCAGGCTGGCGCTGGTTATTCCTCATAGAAGGCGTGCCAGCCGTCATAGTTGGCTTCTGTGCCTTATTCTACCTCACAGAGCGGCCTTCTGAAGCCAAGTGGCTCACAGAGGAAGAAAGGAATTGGCTGACGGAAGAAATCAAACAAGAGGATGCAAAGAAAAAGGAGGCCAAACATGTGAAACTAAGAGAGATATTTTCAAGCTTAAGAACCTGGAGAATAGGTCTCATTTATTGCATTATGTCCATGGCGGCAATGGGAATGGGCGGCTTTTTCCTGCCATTGGTTGTCAAGGAGTTTTCCAAGGCGTCAAACACTTCAGTGGGGCTACTCATGATGATCCCACCGCTCTTTGGCGCTGTTGCCATGGTTCTGTGGGCGTGGCATTCAGATAAGACAATGGAAAGAAAGTATCACGCTTCGATTGCGATGGCAGTTGGCGTTGTAGGGTTGCTTATGGCCGCAATGGTTCCAAATCCGGTAGTCAAAATGATAGGAATTACGCTCGGCATGATGGCTGTTTACGGGGTGGTAGGGCCGTTCTGGGCAATACCCACACTGTACCTTGCAGGCACGTCCGCCGCCGTCGGAATGGCGATTATTAGTTCCTGCAACGCCTTCGGTCAGTTTATCGCAGGTTTCATAAGTGGTTATCTGATGCACATCAGCGGCAACGCCGTGCTTGCCTATTACGGGATTTGTTACGTTATTTCTGCGATGCTTCTTCTTACATTACGTATAAAAAAGGGAGAGGCCGCTGCGACAGAGTGAGCCGTCAACTACGTAATCTCGAAAGAGAGTCTTACGGATAGAGATCACGCCGGACGCATGTCGGTTTGTCCGCTTACGCTCCGTGGCTCTATCCGCGACGACGGACGCTGCTGAATATGGGACGGCCGGCAGAGGGCGGCGTCAGGCCCGGACGGCGCGGGAGCTGGATCTTCCGCCGGATCGCCTCAGTTTGATCAGAAGGCGGCGGGAGTTCTGGACATTTGTCGGCAAATATGCGATGAACTTCAATTGGTTCTGAGGATTTTGTCGCGTTTCTGGCGAAAGGACCATTATTCAGGCAAGGCGTCGAGGACGCACGAGTCTTCCGGCGCACAAGCGGAGAGAAACAAAAAAGTGGGATTTCAGGAGCGTTGAATGGCGAATGAATCGAAAGGAACCTTGCTGCGCCAGAGTGCATTTGAGGCCATTAAAGATAAGATCATCTACCTTGAGTTAAGGCCCGGGGACCGTCTTTCGGAGGCCGAGGCTGCCCACAGCCTCGGCATGGGCAGAACTCCGGTGCGAGAGGCCTTGCTGCTGCTGGAGAAGGAGGGTCTGATCGAAATCAGGGCCGGTTCCGGATTTAATGTCCGCCGATTCAGCATCCAAGAGATGGATGACTACAGGATGGTCCGAACAGCGATTGAGCATCTGTCGCTGACCTTGGTCGTCGATCGCATAACGGATGCAGAGTTGCAGGCACTCAGACAGAATCTTCGGGAGCTGGAAAAACACTTAGACAGCAATGATCTGCGGAAGATCGTGCAGTATGAAGGTGAATTTCACGACATAATTTATAGGGCGACAAGATCCGGCGTGATCTACGAAACCCTCAGCGGGTTGAACAGCAAGTTTTCCTGGATACGCGCCGTCACGCTGAGCATGAAAGGCGCCGGGGCGGAGTGTCTAACCGAGCATAAGAAGATACTGGCGATGATTGAGAAAAAAGACGTGGCGGAAGCTCAGAAGATGGTGGATGCGCACCTGAAGAGAGGGTGGGAGAGACTGTTTGATGTGCCGTGGTTGTTCAAGAACACGCTTTGATCCCGCGGCGTTACAAAGAATAAGGGGTTGCTGCCTGAGGACGCGAAGTCTGAGCAGTGAACTCTGTAAACAGCAAGAACATCACGGAGGTTGCATTGGAACTGAATAATCAGGATTTTGCCGTATTAGATGAACTCAAATTTGAGGTACAGCCTGTCGGCGTGAAGTACTTGGTCAGGCAGCCGGAAGGCATCGGCATGTTGGACCAGAAAATGGCGCTGTGTGAAATGCTCAAGAGGGCGCAGGAAGGTTGCGTCTTCTGCGCCGACGCGAACAACCATGCCTGCGACGCAGGCCCATACATACTGGGGCAGTCGGAAATTGAGGAACAACTTGTGAGCGGAGAATTCGGAGCCGGACTCGGGGCGTTCAAAAATACTCGCGCCGCGGCCAGGGTGTACAATTACATCCCCAAGATAGCGAGAGGCACGGTCAACTATGTTGTCTTTTCTCCACTGGATAGGCTCTCTTTTGAGCCCGATGTAATGATTTTTCTCGCCAGCACAAGCCAGGCGTGGGTCCTTCTCAGGGCTATGAGCTATGAGACGGGCAAGATGTGGTCAAGCCGTTTCTCATCCGTTATAGGATGTTCATGGCTTTTCGTCTATCCCTACCTGAGCGGAGAAGTGAATTTCATCACGTCCGGCTTGGGGTTTGGGATGAGGCGAAGAAAGCTGTTCGAGGAGGGGCTCCAGTTTGTCGCCATTCCCTTTGACCATCTGCCTTCCATCCTGCAAACGTTGAGGGATATGCCCTGGGTCCCGGAGCCCTTTAAGCCTGATGGGTTGGAATATGTAAAACAACTTCGCATCAGGCTGGGTATGGACTAGTTCTGCAGAATGTGCCCCGCAGAAAAACCGCCGCCCTTCAAATTTCGCGAGAAAGGAAATTCGGGACATCGCCGGACAAATGGGATCCATAAAAGCGTTTTTCAGCCCCGAGGAACTCAACGCCGCCGGGTGCAACACGTATAAGAAAGAAGAGCCTTTGTTCATCGATTCTTCGGGACAGCCCCAAAAAAGGAGGAATGTCATGAGCGGAAAATTTATCTCTTTGTCGCTTGCAGCGTTTTTCGTCGCCGCGCTTTTGTTCTCTCCGGCGCACGCGCAGGAGGCAACCAAATCAGCCCAACCCATGAAGATCGCACGGATAGGAGTCATCAGCCCCTTAAGCGGTCCCCTCACCTTCTTCGGCGCCAGCATACTCCGGTGCGTCCAGATGGCGGTTAACCAGATTAACGAAAAGGGAACCCTCGGGAATAACGGTCCGGGGATCCTCGTCAGTGGCCAGCGATACAAAATAGAGATCGTCAATTATGACGACTCCGGCGACCCCTCCAAGAGCGTGGCCGGCATGAGAAAACTCGTCGAAATGTACAAAGTGCCCGTCATCCTCGGCCCCCCTGGCACACCCATGGTTTGGGCGTGCCAGGAAATCAACACAGGGCTCAACGTGCTCTTCAACGGCCTCTCCACGTCAGACCAATCCCGCAAGAAAGGCAACCCCCTCTACATCCAGGAACGCGTGCCGGGCCTCTACTTTGGGGACTCCATGGCCGAGGTCGCTATCGAAAAGGGCTACAAGAAGGCTGCCGTCATCACGGACGTGAATGAAGCTTACCTCGCCTGGGGCAAGAGATTCGCCCAGAAATTCGAGAGCCTCGGCGGCAAGGCGGTGGCCTTCCAGAGCGTCGACGTCAAGCACACCACCGACTACCACTCGATCATGACAAGCTTCAAGGCGAAGAACCCCGACATCATCTTCATCGCCACCTATGAGGAGCAGACTGCCCTCGCCTGCAACCATGCCCTCGACGTCGGCTACAAGGGCAAGTTCATGTTTACCTCCGACTGGGGCATCAAGGCCGACAGGATCGTCGGCCTTGACCGCATCCAGGGTTCGATCCTCCAAGCCATGGTGCAGACCTACTACAGAATGCATCCCGCTGAGGACAAGAGGGGATTCGCGACCGCCTTCATGAAAAAGTACCACGACGCCTACCATGAGGACTTCGCGCAGCAGGGTCTTTCCGTGTACGATCCTACCTACATGTTTATGCGGGCCATGGAGCTTTCCAACAGCGTGACCGATGCCCACGCTATCCGCGCCGCCTGCCCCAAGGCCCTCGAGGAAGGCAAACTGCCCCTCATCTTTCCGAACAACGACGTGCTGAAGAACGGCCTTATGGTCGGCACGCCGGAACTGATCCTGGAAGTCAAGGGAAACAGCTATTCCCTCCTGAAGGAAATCCATATACCGAAGAATATCCTGGAGTAGTTTCCACTCTCCGCGTAGCCCCCGGCTGGCCGGGGGCTACGCCTAAACAAAAGGCGGTTATTCAATCCGTGCGGACATCTCCGCGGAACAATTCCTTGCCAGCCTTGAAACCGAAGCCGAGGCGGTTGCCCAGGTTCCAGTATTCCCTGATAGTCGCGCAATAGACGAGAGGGTCGATTTTGGAGACGTCGATCCTCCCCGTCTCGGCGTCGATCTTGTCCTCGTCCACGTGTGTCTCGATGATTTCTGCGAACAGCACGATCCAGTCGCCGAACTCGACTTCCCTCACGACCCTACACTCCAGATTGAAGGGGCATTGCTCAACGAGAGGCGCTTTCACCAGGGCAGCCTGGATTGCGGTGAACCCGCAGTCCTCGAACTTCTGCCGCTTTCGGCCCGAGATGAGGCCGCAGTAGTCGGTCTCCCGGAAATGCCGAGCCGAAGGGATATTGATGGTGAATTCCCCGCTTGCCCGTATGATGGCGAGGCTATATCTGGGCTTCTTGAGTGATATGGCGAGAATCGGGGGCTTCGAAGCCATCATGCCGACCCACGCGACGGCGAGAAGATTCGGCTTCTTCATCGAGCCGCTTGCGACTAAGGCGGCAGGAACAGGAAAAAGAATGTCGGAAGGACCAAGTCTTCTTTTCATTTATCTCTCCGGGCCTCGCTTTGTTTGCATAACGCCCTGTTGTTGCGCGATGTTCTGTGAATAGACCGTTCCTAAACCCGCGGCAAAGTGAAAAATCGGTTTGTCGACCCTGCGAATTACCAGAGGGCAGTGGTACATGCCCTTTGGCACGAAGATCAGACAGCTTTTTGTCAGGATAAGCTTCTCGTCTTCGATCCACATCTCGATCTCGCCGCATAAATCGTTCGGATTGCTGAAATCTGAGCCGAAGAAAGCGACGGTCTCGTCGTAGTCGTGGGCATGAGAATTTCGCTCGGCATTCTCCGGGTAGACGTCCGCGCCAGGCCATATCCATACTGCCTCCACATAGAAAGAGCCTTTGAGAACGGTATCGTCGAGGCTCAGCATTTTTCTATGAGACCTGGTATTTGAGACGGCAGCGGGGTCTATGCCCGGCGGCAGAAGCGCGTCGTGGGAGTCCCGCCTCAACTCGGTAATCACGTATTTCCTGTGTCCTGATTCGGTCATCTCCCTTCTCCTTATGTTACTTCAGCCGCAAAAAATGTAGAACCAAAAATGCGGGACGGACGAGTTTTCATTTCATCTTGTTTCTTCCGGTTGATTATAGCATTTTGCAAAAGCACTTGACTTCCGACGACTCACTCCGGCCGTGGCGCAGGCCCCTCGCGGTTTGTCAAAAGGCGCTCGACGAGAACAAAATCTCCCGGTGGGTACGCGGCGTCGACCCTATTCTTTGCTTGGAATTGTTTTCCTTTCGTGCGATAGTATGAAGGAAAATATTGTGAGGGCCACATGGTGAATGAAGACATCCTGAAAGAAGCCACGATGCGTTTGGTTTCTCGTTTTCATCCCGGGCGGATCGTCCTGTTCGGATCGCAAGCTCCCCATACGGCAGACGCCTTTATCGCCAACCCTCATCATAACCAGACTTTCCTGTTCTCTCGCAGGCGCTCAACGAGAGGTCGCCATCGCTCCGCAGGCTCGATCCTTCTTGGCCTATGGAACGGATCGGGCGATGGAGAGATTTGCGTGCAATTACGGGTTTAGCGAGGCGTATCGCGCGAACATCACCCAGAGAGACGTCAGAATTGCGGGCGCTGATATGGACGGCGATGCAGAATTATCGAACTACGGTCGCATCGCTTCTTCGTCGCCACCCTGTTTCTGCCGCAGCTTTCCTCGAAGCCCGAGAACCCCCACCCGCTCATCATCGCGTTTCTGAAATCGGCCCTCTCTTTTGTTCGAGAGACGATCTGACGGCCCGACAACGCGGGCCAATACAGAGCCAAAGGATGCGCCGGGGGCCAATGAGGAACGCTCTTAAGAACTGATGATCGAGAAGAAAGACGTAGCTCAGAGGATGGTGCATGCGCACAAGCAGCCGTCTTCCATGCTGCGAACGTTGAGAAGGATATGCCCTGGGTTCCGGAGCCCTTTAAGCCTGATGGGTTGGGATAGGTAAAACAACTTCGCATCAGGCCGGGTATGGACTAGTCTTGCCGCAAAAACGGGGTAGGCGGAGTTTGGGGTTGCGTAAACGAACCATGAATTGAAAAAAGGAGGATTTCCCATGACAACATTGTATGATTTTAATCGCTATGGAGAAGATCTCGAGAAGAAGCTTGGGTTGAGGACATCGCCCATAGCCGTAAAAATGCTGGCAAGAGAAGAGGATATCCCGGAGGGCGCCGTTCGGCCAAAAAAAGACTGGGGAGAACATTTTGCCCAGTGCCAGGCATTTGCTATGTCGCGGCGCCAGGGGGCGTCTATTGCCATGACCAAAGAAGATAATTGGTGTTGGGGTCCACTAGTAGGTTATGGCATGGAGGGTTTTTCGGAGGAGTTTCCCACCTTTATGTTTATGATTGAAGACGAAGAGGCGGCCAGGACTCATCGCAAAGAGTTTCCCTGTCTGGAACGGGGAAAATACGTCGGCATTGTCTCCGCTCCTTTGAAGAGTTCCAATTTCGAGCCCGATCTGGTTCTTATCTATTCGAACACTGCCCAATTGAGAAGCATGCTCATGGCTGTCAAGATAAAAGAGGGCCACATGATAACCTCCCAATTTGATCCGATTGATTCATGCGTCTATTCAGTTGTGCCAGTGATGCTATCGGGCCAATATCGGATTACATTGCCCGATCCAGGTGAGTATGAAAGGGCTATGGCAGGAGAAGACGAGATTATCTTGTCCGTGCCGAGAGACAAGATAGAAGAATTGATGAGCGGACTCAATAGATTTGAAGAGAAGGGCATGGGATACAAGCAGTTGAACATGGAATTGCAACCGGATTTCCCCAGGCCCGATTTTTACAGGGAGGTTTTTAGAATGTGGGGATTAGATGTTGAGGATCATCCGGTCCCCTGGCGGCGTTTGCCTAAACAGCCTGGCATTGGGCAGGACAAAAGATGAGGAGGGACGTACTGCTAAACGATTTCGCTCAACGAAAAAAACTCGTGGATTGCCGACAGCAAGGAAATCAAAGGGAACGCTCTTAAGAACTGGTGAGCGAGAAGAAAGACGTAGCTCAGAGGATGGTGCATGCGCACAAGCAGCCGTCTTCCATGCTGCGAACGTTGAGAGATATGCTCCGGGTTCCGGAGCCCTTTAAGCCTGATGGGTTGGGAGAGGTAAAACAACTTCGCATCAGGCTGGGTATGGACTAGTCTTACGGGTGGGGCAAGCGCGGTTGCCTTGCTTCTTTCCCTGTGGGATGGGAAGATCCATGGTGCATCGCTTTCCATTATCCGCCTGTCATCGCTGGCCGCCCGCGACCTTTCGGGTCTTCATTCGCCCCCGGAAATGCTGGCTTTCTTGGGGTCTGACATTCCTCTTTCGCGCCCCTTGAAATGGGAAAATCGATGGTATATCCTTTCGCTATGGACAGGGATTACGTCCTCTATCTGCAGGTCGGCGATGAGGTTTTCCATGAACGGTACACGAAGTGGGGCATGGGCGTCGTCGTGGAAGAGAGAAGGTCCGAAGTGCCGGGCGGCTTCTGCTATGTGCGCATTAGCTTCAGAGATGGGACCACGCGCGTCTTCGACAACAACTTCAAGAGCGATAATTGCTGCTATTACGCGGGCATCAGAAAACTAGAGAAAAGAAAAAAACTGTAGGTCTCTCCGCTCACGCTGAATAACCGAGAGCGCCGCCAGGACGTCCACCTGTCAGCCTCCATTGCCGGAGCGTTCCTTTTTTGCAAGCTCGTCGGCGATTTCAGTGAACCGCTTGGCAACGAACTTTCGGGGGAAATCGTCACGCTCGAAATAGCCGAGGGCGTTCTCTTCGAATTTCTCCACGAGGAAGGTCTTCATGGCGGAAAGATGCTTTGCCGGAACCCCTGCCTTGAGGATTTCCCTCTGATAGCGCGCTACGCCACCCAGAGTTTTGGCAATCTCGTCGCGACGGGGATGGGTTTTAAAAGCCTCGATGTATTCTTGCCTGACCTCGATGTTGCAGCAGATCGTCAGCTTTATCGTGGCGTGGTCGCCGTAATAGCTGACGGCGTGGTCGAAAATCTCCACCTGCAGCCCGTTGGCCAGTGTCCAGGTTCTTATGCGGATCGGCATGAGGATAGTTTACTACACTTCAACGCCGGTAGATAGAAGCAGCCTCGGCTGACGCTCGCTTTTCGATCAGATGCGCATTCGTTCCAGGTCCACTGCCATCTGGTCGACCGCCCGCTCGGCCGAGCTTCCATTGCTCAGTTCCACAGTGAGGGGAAAACTGCAGTTTTTGGCATGGGAAGCCATGATGTTGGCCGAAAGAGCAACCGTGCCTTCGTCCTTGTCCCCGATAAGCAAACCAGTGGGCCCAACGAACGATACGGGCGTGAGCAAAAGGCCGGCCGCGCGCGAAAGACCGGCGAGACGGTCGTTTTCTTCCTTGTTCCGTCCCACGATCAGCCTGCTCTTTTCAGACAAGCGAAAATGGCGGCCTATTTTTAACATGGCAATGTCGGCCATGGTGCACTCCGGGTCGTGCTGGAACAAATCGCGCAGCTTCGCGGCAAAGAGAGCGTCCGTGAGCAGGCAGCCACCGGCAGGACAGCCGAACTCCTTCAGGTCGTACTCCCGCGCGAGATCGTACTGCCCTTTCCGCGACCTGCCCGCCAGATTGAGCAGCTTCTCCCGGTCGACAATTCCTTCCTTTTCCGGAATGGTGGGAGAAAAGTGATGGGCCGAGAGGGGTCTCAGGATGAGTCCGGCAAGACCGCTTTCCCTGTCGATGAGATTCATGGCCTCTCTTCTCTGCGACATGGGCCTCTGGCCGAGGACTTCGCCCGTAATAACAAAAGAGGCGTCGACTTCCTTCATGAAGTCGACGGTCTTCTTCAGCATGAAAATCCTACAGTCGATGCAGGGGTTCATGTTCTTGCCGTAGCCGTGGGGAGGCGCCTGCACCAATTGCAGGTAATCGACGCCCTTCGTTCGCACCGCCACCTTCACGCCCAGCTCGTCCGCGCTTCTGACGGCCTGAACGCCGCAGCCTTTTTTGGCGCCCTGAGTGCAATTGCAGAAAGGCGAGGTGAAGTGGAGCGCAATGACCTCAATGCCCTGGTCGAGAATCAATTTTGTGGCAAGTACGCTGTCGAGTCCCCCTGAAAGCAGGGAAACGGCCCTCTTGTTCATTCTTCCTCCAAAGTCCTTCCGGCCGAGCTATTGTGCGTGCTGTCATTTTAGTAGCATTTGGGCCTCCGGTCAAGGAGGAGCGGGGCAGCGGCCGATGGACTACTAACTTGACTGTTTTGGTTGACAATAAGGCGAGACCGTATTATACGTATTAACATGAGGCGTACTTTCCTCAGATTACGAAGCAAAGGCCAGAGCTTCGAGATAGCCGTTCTCGTCGTCTCTTTGCTGCTTTTGGCAAACGGAGCGGCCAACGCAGGCCGACCGCTTTGCAGCATGTTTGACCGAACGGCTGCACAGGTTGCAAGCCCGTGCTGCTGCAGCAGCCATGCGCAGCACAGCAGCGAAGGTTCGGGACTGAGCGGAAAATGTGGGCAGCGACCACAGACGTCCGCCCCTTTCTCCATTTCAAGCCAGGAAGACTCGTCTTTTTACGTCGGCCCGATGTTCACCTCTGCGCCCCTTCCCATCTTTGACGGAGGGTTCCCTCCTCCACGAGGGGTTGCGCATCAAGTCATTCGACACATAATCCCCAACCTGCTCTGCTGATCTTCGCCCCCGGCCTTCCTGTCCGGGGTCCCGCATCTCCAGTCATCGACATCCTTTTGCAACAGCTTTAAGCGCTGCGAGTGCAGCCGCCGCCCGGGCCGCTCGCCGGAAGCGTCGGGCACGAGGGTCACCGGCGGAGAATGGGTATTACAACCTTGATAAGATTATATTTCGGTAAGAAACAGAGCCGGCAACGGCTTGGGAAAGAACGAAACTCAAGGAGGCGCGAAGATGCGTGCGTGGATAATAATCGGGGTGGGGCTTTTGTTGGCGGCGATGGCGGTCTCTTCGGCGGTCGCCATGACCAAAACGGCGGGGGACCACACGGTGGACCTGACGATAGACAAGAACCCACCGGTAACGGGTAAGAACAACGTCGACGTCGCAGTGAAGGACAAAACGGGCGCGGCCGTGACGGATGCAAAGGTGGTCGTGGAGTATTCCATGCCTGCCATGTCGGGCATGCCCGCCATGAACTACAAAGCCAACGCGGAGTTGAAAGGGCAGAGCTATAAGGCCGTTATCGAGCCTTCCATGGCCGGGTCGTGGAACGTAGCGGTCAAGGTGAGCCGGGCAGGAAAGACGGGTACGGCGAAATTCACCATCGACGTGAAGTAGACAGAACCGGGAGGCGCCGCATGCAAGCCTTGAGAAGAACGACCCGAACTATCGAAGTCCTTGTCCTATCCTGCTTTTTCGCGCTGATTTGCGTGACGGCGTCTCCCGGATATCTACAAGCTCAGGAAGGGACGGTGAGCCTCAACGAGCTGATCGAGGAGGGTTTAAAGAGCAGCCCGGAGGTCCTCGCGGCCCGGTCGCGGGCGGTAGCGGCCGGCTACCGCATCCCCCAGGCGAAAAGCCTGCCCGATCCGATGGCAATGGTGGGCTACCAGAACGACGGCTTCAGTGGTTTTACCCTTGGCCAGAGCATCATGAGCATGGCGATGGCCGGCGTCTCCCAAATGTTCTATTTTCCCGGCAAGCGCGGCCTAAAAGGGGAGATGGCGGCAAAGGATGCCGAAAGCCTGGAGGCCCTCTCGGAAGCCGCCGGCCACAAGGTGGCCGAGCAAATTAAAGTGGCCTTCTACGACCTCTTCCTCGCCTATAAAACAATCGACATCCTGGAAGAGCGAAGCGCCCTCTTCTCGAAGATCGAGGATGCGGCGCAGGGCAGATACGCATCAGGCACGGGCATGCAACAAGAGGTCGTTATGGCGCAGACAGAGAAGTATATGATCCTCGAACAAGAAGAGATGCAGCGCCAGCGAATACAGGCGCGGCAGGGAATCCTCAACACCGCCGTGGGCAGGGAGGCAAACGCGCCCCTCGGCCGGCCCGCGCTCCCCCCGGCAAGCGTCTTCTCCGCCAACCTCGACGAGGCGGCAAGCATGGCGAAAGACCGTTCCCCAGACGTGAGATCGAAGCGTAAGATGGTGGAGGGGGCTGAGGCGAAGGTGAAGCTGGCAAGAAAGGAATACTACCCCGATGTGACGGTCGGAGGCCAGTACTTCTACCGGTCGGGCTACCTCGGCGATATGTGGAGCATGACATTCAGCTTCAACCTGCCCATCTTCTACAAATCGAAACAGGAGAAGGCCCTGGGCGAAGCGGAGGAGTCCCTGTTGGAAGCAAAGCGCGAGCTGACCGCGACGGAACTGATGCTCACCGGAAGCGTCCGGGAAAATTACTCGATGGTCCGGGCGGCGGACAGGCTGATGAAGCTCTATAAGGAAGGATTGATGCCGAAAGTGAACCAGGACGTTCAACTCGCCTTTTCCAATTACGTGACCGGGCGGATAGACGCCCTCACCGCCATCACCAGGATCAAGAGCCTGCTCGATTACGACGTGCTCTACTGGACCCAGCATGCCGAGAGGGAAAAGGCGATTGCCCGGCTCCATGCCTTAATGGGAGCGACCGGCGCCGGGCAGGATTCGGGGAACAATGCAGAGAACGAGGCGCGAGGAGAAGCACGATGAAGAAACAGAAGGGAGCGGCAGCAATTGGGGGAGTCATCATCGCCGTTGCGCTCATATTCTATCTTTCGAAGTCAGGCAAGCCTCTGACGAATCCGGTCTCAGCCTCCGTGGCGGCGGCCGCCCGGGAAAAAGCGGGCTCCATGCCCGGAATGCCGGGGATGGCCGCGGAAAAACCGTCAACGCAGAAAGCGCCCGTCGAGGAGGCCAAACCCGAGGCGCCGACGGTCGAGATGCCGGTTGAGAAGCAGCAGATGCTAGGGGTGAAGACGGCAACGGCGCAAGTCCTCCCGCTCATGAAGACCATCCGCACCGTGGGGCTCGTCGAGTACGACCAGAGAAGGCTCAACTCGATCAACACCAAGGTGGACGGGTGGATTGAGAGGCTCTACGTGAACTTCACCGGCGCCTACGTCAAAAAGGGCGACCCGATCGCCGACATTTACAGCCCCGAGCTGTGGGCGACGCAACAGGAGTTCATCAATGTGGCGAAATGGGCCAAGAGGGCTAAGAGCGGGACGCCCGGCGTTCACCCGGGCGGCGAAGGCGCGCCCGACGTTTCGGCCATGATCGACCGGGATGCGCAGTCTCTCGTCGAAGCCGCCCGCCAGCGCCTCAAGCTCTTCGACATAAGCGACAGCCAGATCAGGAAGATCGAAGAGAGCGAAAGGCCGATCAGAACCCTTACCATCTACAGCCCCCATAGCGGCTACGTGCTCCAGAAGTACGTGAACCAGGGCAGCCGCGTCATGCCGGGGACCGACCTTCTGGACGTGGCCGATCTCTCCAACGTGTGGATCACGGCCGACATCTACGAGTACGAAGCGCCCCTGGTCAAAGTGGGAGACAGTGCCGTTGTGCAGTTGAGCTACTATCCCGGAAAGCAGTTTACCACCAAGATCGATTATATCTATCCCATCCTTCAGGGGGAGACGAGAACGCTCAAGGCGCGCTTCACCATTCCCAACGAAGGCGGACGGCTGAAACCGCAGATGTTCACGAATGTGGAGATGAAAATCGGCCTCGGCAGAAAGCTGGCGGTTCCGACCGACGCCGTCATCGACACGGGGGTGCGGAAAGTGGCCTACGTCGACAAGGGAGACGGCAATTTCGAACCCCGGGAGGTGCTCACGGGGGTGCAGACGGAAGACCTCGTTGAGGTGACGGCCGGTCTCAAGGCAGAGGAGAAGGTCGCCTCCGCCGCCAACTTCCTCCTCGACTCCGAAGCGAAACTGAAAGGCGTCGAGCCGCTTCCGGTGAAGCCGGCTCCAAACGCGAAACGGTGAGGCTTCAAACGCGGATCGCGGAACGCGAAACGGGGAGAACGTGAACTGCTGTTTTTCCGATTCGCGATCCGCGTTTCGAGTTTCGCGATGTATTATAGGATGAGCCGATAATGATAGCCAAGATCATTGAATATTCCGCCAGAAACAAGTTCGTCGTCTTTCTCTTTGTCTTCTTCGCCCTCGCTTGGGGCTACTGGGCGCTTGAACGCATGCCCCTCGACGCCCTGCCCGATCTCTCCGACACCCAGGTGATCATCTACACTGATTGGGCGGGCAGGAGCCCCGACCTCGTCGAGGACCAGGTGACCTACCCCATTACCACGACGCTCCTCGCGGCGCCGAAGGTCCAGGCGGTCCGAGGGTTCTCCTACCTCGGCAGCTCCTTCATCTACGTGATCTTCGAAGAGGGGACGGACATCTACTGGGCGAGGAGCAGGGTGTTGGAGTATCTCCAGGCCGTCCGGAATAAGCTCCCCGTGGACGTCAATCCCGTCCTCGGTCCCGATGCGACAAGCCTGGGGTGGGGTTTCGAATACGCCGTCATCGATGAGAAGCACAATCTCGACCTCTCCCAACTGCGCACCCTTCAGGACTGGAACCTGAAGCTGGCCCTGGAAAGCGTTCCGGGCGTTTCCCAGGTGGCGAGCGTCGGGGGCTTCGTGAAGCAATACCAGGTTACGGTGGACCCCAACCGCCTTCAGGGCTATGGCATTCCCATCACCAAAGTAATGGACGCCGTCCAAAAGAGCAACCTCGACGTGGAAGGCCGCGTTTTGGAATTCTCCCGTTTCGAGTACATGATCCGGGGGAGAGGCTATATCAGAGGGCTTGCCGACATCGAAAACCTCTCCGTCGGGGCGACCCCTGCCGGCACTCCGGTCTACCTGAAAGACGTGGCTAATGTGCGGCTGGGCCCGGAAATGCGCAGGGGCGTTGCCGAACTGAACGGCAGGGGGGAAGTGACAGGCGGCATCGTCGTCGTCCGTTTCGGAGAGAACGTGCTCAATGTGATCGACCGGGTGAAAGAGAAGATCAGGACCGACATCGCCCCTTCCCTTCCTCCGGGCGTCAAGATTGTCCCCACCTATGACCGATCTGACCTCATCCGCCGCTCCGTTGCAACGCTGAAAGACGAAATCATAAAGCTCGCCATTGCGGTGAGCGTCGTCTGCATCATCTTTCTCTTCCACCTGCCGAGCGCTCTCGTCATCATCCTCACGCTGCCCGTCGCCATCATCATGAGCTTCATTCTGATGTTTCACCTGGGTGTGACGTCGAACGTTATGAGCCTCTCGGGCATCGCCATCGCCATAGGCGCTATGGTCGACGCCTCGATCATCATGGTGGAGAACGCCCACAAGAAGCTGGAGGAATGGGAGGAGGCGGGCCGACCCGGGCGAAGAAGCGATGTCATAATAGAGGCGGCAAAGGAGGTCGGGCCGTCACTTTTCTTCTCCCTTTTGGTCATCACCGTCGGCTTTCTTCCCGTCTTCACGCTCCAGGGGCAGGCGGGAAGGCTCTTCAAGCCTCTCGCTTACACCAAGACCTTCGCCATGCTGTTTTCCTCTTTCCTTGCCGTCACGCTCACGCCCGTCCTTATGACCCTCTTCATCAGGGGCCGGATCAGGCCAGAGGAGAAAAATCCCATAAGCCGCTTCCTGCATTGGGCCTATGGACCTGTTGCCGGTTTTGCGCTTCGGTTCAAAACAGCGGTCATCTTTGCCGCCATTCTTGTGCTGATCGTCTCCATCTATCCCTTCACCCGTCTGGGCTCCGAGTTCATGCCGCCCCTCTACGAAGGCACGCTCTTTTACATGCCCGTCACCTCGCCGGGCGCATCCATATCGGTCGCCGCCGATACGCTTCGTTTGCAGGACAAACTGCTGAGGAAGGTCCCCGAGGTAGAGAGCGTCTTCGGCAAGGCGGGGCGGGCCGAAACGGCGACCGACCCAGCGCCGCTCGATATGTACGAGACGGTGATCAACCTTAAGCCTGAATCTCAATGGCGGCCCGGCATGACGGTGGATAAGCTGAAAGACGAGATGAACGACGCCGTCAGCCTGCCCGGCGTCTCCAACTCCTTTACCATGCCCATCAAGGCAAGGCTCGATATGTTGTCGACCGGCATCCGGACCCCCGTAGGCATCAAAGTATTGGGTCCCAGGCTCGATGAGATCGAGAAGATCGGCCTTGCCATCGAACAACGTCTGAAAGGGATCTCCGGCCTCAGAAGCGTTTACGCAGAGCGGGTGACTACGGGATACTACGTCGATATCAACGTGAACCGGAGCGAGGCGGCGCGCTACGGGTTGACCGTAGAAAACGTCCAGGACGTCGTCCAATCGGCGATCGGCGGCATGGACCTGACCACTACCATAGAAGGAAGGGAGCGCTACCCGGTGAACGTCCGCTACGCCCGTGAGTTGCGTAGCGACATCGAACAATTGAAGCGGGTGCTCGTGCCTCTCGGGCCTATGGGCGGGGCGCCGCAAGGGGGCAACAGCGGCATGGCCTCGCCGGACGGCCGGCGGCCCCCCGCGCCGGCCTCTGCCAGCATTCCCCTCGCGCAGCTTGCCGACATCAGGTTCGTCCCCGGACCCATGGCCGTCAAGAGCGAGGAAGGTCTTTTAGCGGCCTATGTCTACGTCGATTTTTCGGGACGAGACGTCGGCGGTTTCGTGAACGAAGCGAAGCAGAAGGTCGCTTCGCTCAAGATTCCCGAAGGCTACCGCCTCGAGTGGAGCGGCGAGTATGAATACCTGGTGAAGACGCACCAGCGTCTCAAGCTCGTCATCCCCCTTACGTTCCTCATTATCTTTGTCCTTATCTACTTCAATACGAAATCGATCACGAAGACGATCATCGTGCTCCTCGCCGTGCCCTTCTCCCTCGTGGGGTCGTTCTGGCTCCTCTACCTCCTCGGGTACAACATGAGCATCGCCGTCTGGGTAGGCATCATCGCCCTTGCCGGTCTCGATGCGGAAACGGGGGTGGTCATGCTCCTCTACCTGGAGCTTGCCCATGACGACTGGAAGCGAAAAGGGCTGCTCAAAACGATGGCCGACCTGAAAGATGCCGTCATGCACGGCGCCGTCAAGAGGATACGGCCGAAGATCATGACCGTGAGCGTCATCCTGGCCGGCCTCATTCCCGTCATGTTCAGCCACGGCGCGGGATCGGACATCATGAAGCGGATCGCCGCCCCTATGGTCGGCGGCGTCGTCACATCCACCATTTTGGAGCTGATCATTTACCCTGCCGTCTACATGCTCTGGAGAGGCAGGGAGTTCAGAAAAGAGAAGGTGATCTCATGAAACGATTAGCATTTGCTACGGCTCTCCTGCTCGTCGCCCCCGCGCTCTGCTTCGGCGCCGGGATCGGCGAAACGGTAAAAGCAGGCAATTATTCCGTCCGCGCGACCTTCGAAAAGGCCTGCCCGGTCCTCGGTTTCAACCGGGTCGAGATCGCGGTCGCTGATGCTGCATTGCAGCCGGTGAAAGGCGCGCGCGTGAAGATAGACTACTCGATGCCGTCTTTGCCCGGCAAACCCCCGATGATGGCGCATTCCGCGCAGGCATTGCCCGCCGGCAACGGGTACGAGGCGACGATAGACCTCACTATGAAAGGCACATGGAAGATGGAGGTTGCAATAGCCGGTGCGCAGGGAACGGAAAAAACGGTCTTCAACATAGAAGTGCGGTGAGGACACGTGCCCGCCGCAATTAACCTTCTTTGGCAAGCTTGACCCGGCTCGTGTAAGCAAGTACACTAGCTGAAAGATAGGGAGAGCGGAAGGAGAATCAATGGCCATACGGGTTGTGAGGCTCGGGACTGAGAGAAGCGAGGGCGAAGGCATCCGCATCGGAACAGTGCGCCGCCCGCCGAGGGGAGTGCCCAAGGAAGAATTTGCTTCACAGAATTGGTATGACGTATGGTTTCCAAACCTGGCGCCAAGCGTCGAAACAATGAAACTCGGCCAGGAGGCAACAACGCCCGAATTATGGGCCGCCTTCGTTAGGAAGTACCGCGCCGAGATGGCAACGCCGGAGAACAATCATACGCTTGAGCTGCTCGCCGCCCTCTCCCGCCAAACCAACTTCTCAGTTGGTTGCTACTGCAAAGATGAATCCCGCTGCCATCGTTCGCTGCTGAAGGCGCTGCTCGCCGAGAAGGGCGCCAAAATGGAATAAGTGCCGGCCGACTATAAAAGAGCGGCTAGACGTTGAGCGGGTCGGTTTCGATATGTACGCCTGGCATTCGATAGAGCGCCCCAAGGAGCGCCGAGAACTTCTCCCCCCTCCCCTTCAGGATCACCTTCCAGCCATACCTTCCCCTTGTTTCGATTGGGCCGAGCAGCGGGCAATCAAGGCCGGCTTCCTGCGTCAGCTTTTCAATTGCGGCAACGACCTGAACGCCTGCCTGCTGCGTCCGTTTCAACACGTTCACCGATGCAAGCCGAACATAAGGGGGAAATTCGGCAACCTGCCGCTTCGCCAGTTCGTCGTCATAGAATTTCCGGGGGTCGAGGAGAAGCGGCAGAGATAGTGGTTCCCCGCGGGTATAAAAAAGAAGCTTCTGCGGCCTCAGGGCATCGATGAGATTCGCGAGGGTTTGGAACGTCTTCTCTCGCGCCCTGTAGCCGCCTGCTTTGAGAACATCCTCCCATCCATGGAGAATGAGCAGACTTGCCCGCAGTCCGTACAGCTTCGAGAGAACGTGAGTCCCGACGACGAGACTGCCGCCTTCCTTCTCGAGGGCGCCCAGGTCCCGAAGCTTCGTCGCGCCGGTGAACCGGAAGATGTTTGTCTCGGGAAAAGTTTCTTTGAATCGCGCCTCCAGGTATTCGGCGCCCACTTCCGAGAACATCACCGCCCCGCTGCCGCACTGGGCGCATTGTTCTTCATAGGGAAAAACGGCCTTGCAGCTATTGCAGAGCAGCAACTCCCCTTCTTTATGGTAGCTGAGCGCCCCCGCGCCGCAGCTCGGGCAAAGGATGGCCCGGCCGCACTCGACGCATGAAAGATTCGCTGCATAGCTCCTGCGCGGCGTGTGTATGACGACATTTCCTCTTTGGCCGAGGACCTCTCTTATGGCCGCTGTCATTGCATCGGGCAGGTAGGTCTGCCGGCCCCGGTTCTTTTCGGCCCTCATGAACCATAGGGCGGGGCTTTCAAATGGCTTGCCTTCAACCACGTCGACCCGCCCCTCAGCCGCCCGCTTCAGCGCCTCCACGGGAGGAGCGGCGCTTCCAAGCACGGCCCTGGCGCCCTCGATCTTCGCCCGTTTCACGGCTAGTCGGACGGCGTTGAACCTGAAACCCTCCTCGTTGCGGTACTCGTCTTCTTCGGGTCTTTCGACAATGATAAGGCTGTTATCGCGAACGGGGAGGAAGACGCAGCTTTTGTTCCCCAGTATCAGGCGTCCTCCCTCGGCGCCTGCCCTGAAGTACGCCTCGGCTTTCTTTTTCTCGGACAAAAAACTGCCGTACCAGAAGACGGCGCCGGGGAAACTCTTTGAAAGGGAACGGAAGAAAAAAGCGCCTGCCGTCTGATAATCGGGGAGGAGCATGAGCACGTTCTTCCCCTGAGAAAGCTCCTCGCCAATGAGCGAGACGTAAAATGGCAGGCGCTCCTCTGCCCTTCCAAGGAACAACAGGGCATTCCGTGGATTGTCCGGCTTGGTCGGAAGCGGGTTTCTTATCGCCTTTTTCTCCGTAAAAACATCAGTCAGCTCTGCAAGGGAGCGGCCGAGACAATCGAGGACTTTCAGCTTGCCCGTCAGCGCGCAGGCTTTCTTAAACGCGAGGTTATCCAGATGGGCAAGCGTTGGCTCTTCCGTTTTCATCACGCGGTACTTCTCTGTTTTCGAGGGCAATGTGAGCGCGTATTTGAGGGCGAGGCCGAGGGGCGTCGCATAGTAGCTCGATGCCCATTTGCACAGCTCGAAACAGATCTCGTCAACGAGGGGAACGCAATCGAGGAGACCCTGAAGGGGCTTCAGGCCTTCTTCGGCGCCGTCCCGAACGTCCAAAATAAAGCCGGCGAGGGAGCGCGAGCGGAAGGGGACTTTGGCCCGCAGGAAAGGCCGGGCGAAGGGGACGAGCACCTCAGGGACGGCGTAAGAAAAGACCTTGTCTATGGGCAAAGGAAGGACGACATCGGCGATCATGCGGGGGGCAGAGGAATCGCTGCATCGAGCCTCACGAGCTTCACCCTTTTGAGCGGGCCGCCGAGGACGCGGCCTCCCAGGTCGGACAACTTGTCGGGGGCATCGGTCACAAAGAAATCGGATCGGCCCTTGCCCGAATTCTTCTCCAAGCCGCCGGCCCGGAGGGCTCTTTGTATCTCGGCCGCGGTTTCTTTTCCCGTGTTGACGATATACACCTTTTCCCCGAGCAATTCACGGATTCGGGGCGCGAGGATCGGGTAATGCGTGCAGCCCATGACGAGGACGTCTATCCCTGAGTCTTTCAGCTCCCCCAGGTATTTCTTCACGAGGAGCGCCGCAACTTCGTCCTCCTCCAAGCCTTCTTCCACAACGGGCACAAAAAGAGGACACGCCCTGGCGATCACCTCGACGGAAGCATCGAGTTTCCTGATGGCCTTCTCATAGGCGCCGCTTGCTATGGTCGCCCTTGTGCCGATCACGCCGATCTTCTTTCTCCTGGTCCTCTTTACCGCTTCTTTGGCCGGCGGTTCGATAACCCCCAGGACGGGGATGGAAAGTCTCTTTTTCAAAGCGGCAAGGGCTATGGCGCTCGAAGTATTGCAGGCAACGACGAGCATCTTGATGCCTTTTTCGAGAAGAAATTGCGCGTTTTCCAGAGAATAGCGGGCAACCGTTTCCGGCGACCTGTTGCCGTAGGGAACCCGCGCCGTATCGCCGAGGTAGATGATGTCTTCGTGGGGAAGGAATTGCCTCACTTCCTTGAGCACAGTGAGCCCTCCGATGCCCGAATCGAACATCCCAAGCGCCAGGTCTTTCATGGGCAAAAGCTTATGATGAGGGGGGTAAGGAAATCAAGTGGGCAGTTTGGGTTCGGGAGTGGGCCGGGCGCTTTAGATGTGGGTCGTGCGAGGGGAACCATTATTCTCATCATCGGAAGAACTGGCGTTCGTTGTTGTAAACATGGGGTTTGATAAGACGGCCAAACCAAGCGGCTGTCGCCGCTGCGGCGATTTTTGATGGATGGCGCGGAAGCCGGGGCGCGTTCAGGCCGCAGCATACTCTGTTGTATGTGAGGACCTGGACGGGCCGCGGCGACCGTGCCAGCCGCAAAAAGCGCCCAGCGGCGACAGCCGCTTATACTTTCAGGAGGCCCAGTACGCGCCGCACCTCTTCCATCGTCTCGCCCGCCAGCACGCTGCAGGCAGCAGCGCCCTGGCGCAGGGCGTCGAGCACAAAAGCCGGATCCTTCTGGAGAGCCAGCGCTTTTTCCCTGATAGGCGTCAGCTCGGCCATCATGTTCTTGAACAGGATGCGTTTGCAGTCAATGCAGCCTATGCCGGCGCTTCTGCAGCCCTCATCTATCTCTCTGACGGCCTCTTCCGGCGAAAAAGCACGGTGCATGGTGAAAATGTTGCAGACTTCGGGGTTTCCGGGGTCCGTCCGTTTCACCCGGGCCACATCGGTTACGGCTGTCCGCAGCTTTTCCCACACGCTCTTTTCGTCTTCCAGGACGCCTATGTAATTATTGAGCGACTTGGACATTTTGTTTTTCCCTTCCACCCCCAAGATTTTCGGGGCAGAAGACAAAATGGCCTTCGGCTCGGGAAACACGTCGCCGAAACGGGCGTTGAATTTCCTGGCAATCTCCCGCGACAGCTCGACGTGCTGGACCTGGTCTTCGCCCACGGGCACAAAACCGGCCTTGTAGACAAGGATGTCCGCGGCTTGAAGGACGGGGTAGTCCATAAGGCCCATATTGACGTTCGCCTTGTGCTGGCGCGATTTGTCTTTGAATTGCGTCATCCGTTCCATTTCGCCCACGGGCGTCACACAGTTGAATACCCACGTGAGCTCCGTGTGCTCGCGGACGTGGGACTGGATTATCAGATGGCACTTCGCAGGGTCCAAGCCACAGGCGATGAGGATAAGCGCGCTGTCGAGACTGCGCTGCGCAAAGCTTGCCGCGTCGTAGTCGATGGTGATGGCGTGATAATCGACTACGGCGTAGACACACTCATACTCCTGCATGAGCAAAACCCACTGTTTGATCGCTCCTACGTAGTTGCCGATATGAATTTCGCCCGTGGGCTGAATTCCGCTAAAGACTCTTTTCATGAAACCTCCGAAAAAACCTGATAAAAATACCTCAGGCTGTCTTAAAAATCAAGACGTGGAAACTGTGCCTGCCTTGTTCCGCTAGAAGGGGAATGGCCTAAGAAATGAACCGAGCAAGGCCGGCTGGCGGCCGAAATAGGGCGCATCCCTCAAAGCAAATGTACCTGATTTCATAAAAAGTTGCATACAGCGAAATTCCTTTTTGTGCTACAATATGTGGTCGTTCCAGTCGACGACCCGGTGGCCCGTGCGGCCTATTGCCCGAGCACGGCGAGATGAGGAGGGCGGCGGCAGGATCGATGGCGTTGCCTGTCGGGGAACTGGAGACCCCGTCCAATTGCGAAGGAGGAAATTGATGAATAGCAAAGGAAACAGCGAGGAGAGAAAGAGAAAGAAGAAAATGCTCCTCAGGGAGCAGGTTTATGCCGGGATAAAAAACGCCATCGTCAACGGGGAGTTTGAGCCGGGACGCAGGCTGATAGAGGAACGACTCGCAGAAGACATGAAAACAAGCCGCACGCCGGTTCGCGAGGCAATACAAAAGCTCGAAAAAGAAGGACTCATCCAGAGACTTCCGAGGGGCGGTTTTGCGGTCAAAGGGGTGAGTGAAGAAGAAGTAGAAGAAGTGTTCGGGCTGAGAGCCGTCCTGGAGGGCTATGCGGCCTACCTTGCCACGGCGAGGATCGAGGAAAAGGAATTGAAGATCCTCGAAGGGATTGTCAAGGTGGAAGAGGCGGGCCTCGAGACCATGAATCAGGAAGAATTTATTAAACTCGACGGCGAGTTCCACGACAACCTGTATAAAGCCGCGAAGAATAATCGTCTTTACGACTTGCTCAACGATCTCCGCGATTATATGTACCGGTACCGGGTAATACTGTTGCGATACGGGAGAAAGGCTGCCCTGGCCGTTCAGGACCACAAGGAAATGCTCGCCTCCATAAAGGCAAATAATGCAAGGCAGGTCGAGAAGCTAGTGAGGAAGCACATGACCAGGGGGAAGAACCTCATCAAGAAGAAAATACGGCAAGGCCAGGAACCGAGAATCTGAGGCAAATGAGACAGACAAAGGCAATAAAAAAAGCAGAAGGAGGCAAATCTTGGGGACAATCGTTGAAGAATGGGTAGAAGAACAGGCAAAACTGACCAAGCCTGACAAGGTACATTGGGTGCAGGGAACGGAAGAGGAAATGCGAAAGCTGGTAGATATCGGCATACGTGAGGAAAAAACCGGTTTCCATCACACTTTTCAAAGCCTCAATGGGAGCGTCTTTCCCAATTCCTACCTTCACCGGAGCCACCCCACGGATGTGGCGAGGACGGAGCATCTGACCTACGTGTGCCTCCCGAAGAAAGAGGATGCCGGGCCGAACAACAATTGGATGGACCCGACGGAAGCCCTGAAAATGCTCAAACCCCTTTACGACGGCTGCATGAAAGGCAGGACGCTCTACGTCATACCCTACATGATGGGCCATCCCGACTCTCCTTATGCGAGGGCCTGCGTTCAAATCACCGACTCCATCTATGTCGTGGTCAGCATGGTTATCATGACAAGGGTCAGCCCGAAGGTACTCGACATTATCAATGCCTCGGGCCGTTTCGTGAAAGGCTTTCATTCGATTGGAGACCTCGATCCGCAAAGGCGATATATCATGCACTTTCCCCAGGACGATCTGGTCATGAGCATTGGTTCCGGCTACGGGGGAAACGCTCTCTTGGGGAAAAAGTGCATTTCTCTCAGGATTGCCTCTTACCTCGGCCGCCAGCAGGGCTGGCTCGCGGAACACATGATTATCATGGGAGTTCAGGACCCCGAAGGGGATATTACCTATATTCTCGGCTCCTTTCCGTCAGCCTGCGGCAAAACGAACCTCGCCATGCTCGACCCGATCATGGAGGGATACAAAGTCTGGACGCTGGGCGACGACATTGCATGGATCAATAGAGGCCCCGATGGAAGACTGTACGCCATCAACCCGGAAGCGGGGTTTTTTGGCGTGGCGCCGGGCACTTCGGACAAAACAAATCCGAACATGATGAAAACGCTCAAGGGCGATAGGTTCTACCCCACCCTTTTTACGAATACGGGCGTCGATACGAGCAACAACTCGCCATGGTGGGAGGGTCTGACCGACGTCGCCCCCGGAAATATGCTCGATTGGCAGGGAAGGCCGTACGACCCGAAGAACGGCACGGCGGCGCATCCGAATTCACGCTTTACGGTTTCCCTTTACAACTGCCCGACCCTTTCCCCGGAAGTCGACAACCCGAAGGGGGTGCCCATCTCCGCCATACTCTACGGCGGCAGAAGGTCGACGACGATACCTCTCGTTACCGAGTCCTTTAATTGGGAACACGGCGTCTTCAAAGCATCGAGCAACGGATCGGAGACGACGGCGGCAGCCACCGGCCAGGCAGGCGTGGTAAGAAGGGACCCCATGGCAATGCTCCCCTTCTGCGGCTACAACATGGGGGATTATTTCGCCCACTATCTCAACGTCGGCGCCGGTCTTACGCACCCGCCCAAAATGTTCTTCGTCAACTGGTTCAGAAAGGACAGCCAGGGGAAGTTCATATGGCCCGGCTTCAGGGACAATTCCAGGGTGATCAAGTGGATGGTCGATAGGGTAAAAGGCAAAGTTTCGGCACGGGAGACGCCCGTGGGCCTCATGCCGCGCCTCGAAGACCTCTACATGGCGGACCTCTCTCTGCCGCCGGGCACAATGGAGACTCTCTTCGAGGTCAACAAGGCCGACTGGCAGAAAGAAGCCGCCGAGATCGAGACCTTCTACGCACAGTTCGGCGACAAACTGCCCCAGGTCATGCGGAAGCGACTGGAGGAGCTGAAGGCGGCCATTTCCAAGTAGCCTCAAGACGAAAAACGGAAGAAGGGGCGTCTTCCCTCGGGAAGACGCCCCTTCTTTTACAGCCGCTGAAATGCCAAAAAAAAGAGGGGGCGCGGCGCGTGAGCAGTTTCAGTAATTCTCAATCAAGAGCTCGTAGTGAGCCCGGGGATGGGCACAGGCCGGGCACTCAGTGGGCGCCTCCGGCCCCTCGTGGACGTACCCGCAATTTCGGCAACGCCATTTCGTCGGCGCGTCCCTCTTGAACACTCTGCCCTTTTGAATGTTGTCGAGGAGCGCCAGGTATCTCTTTTCATGTCCTGTTTCCGCAAGTGCAATCATCCTGAAGACTTTTGCGATTTCGGAAAAACCCTCTTTCTCGGCAACATCCGCAAAATCGGGATAGAGCATGCCCCATTCGTGGCGCTCGCCGGCTGCTGCCGCTTCGAGGTTTGCCGCCGTTGTTCCGACGTAACCGGCAGGATAGGGGGACGTAATCTCCAGATCGCCGCCCTCCAGGAATGAGAAGAACCTCTTGCCGTGTTCTTTCTCGTTTTCCGCCGTATCGGCAAAAATCCATGCGATCTGCTCGTACCCCTCTTTCTTCGCCTGAGATGAAAAATACGTGTATCTGTTTCTCGCCTGCGATTCGCCCGCAAATGCCTTCAATAGGTTCTTTTCCGTCTCCGATCCTTTCAAGCCTGACATAGCATTCCTCCCATTCTTCTCCCGACCCCGCCGGCCGGTTGGCGTCCCGGATTCTCTTCTTCCATCAGGAACAGCCGGCGCCGCTCAGCCTCGCCGCCGGCTGTTGCCCTTGGCCGCGCCGCACTCCCGGCAGCGCCCGTAGTACTCCAACCTGCCGTCGGTGATCGAAAAACCCGTCTTCCCGGCCACATCCGTCCTGTCGACGACCATGGGCCCCGGGTAGTCCAGTATCTTTCCACACCGCTCGCATACCAGGTTGATGTGCTCTCCCGGATCGGTCTCGTAGCGGTTCTCCATTTTGTCGAATTGCAGAACCTTGACGATCCCGCACTGCCAAAGCGCGTCAAGCGTCGCATAGACCGTTGAAAGGCTCAGCCCCTTTTTCTTCTTTCTCGCCTCGTTCCAGATCAGGGCCGCGCCCGGGTGAAGGTCCTTTTTCTCGATGAGCGTTTCGATAACCGCCAGCCTCTGGCGGGTGATTTTCAATCCCCTTTCCTTGAGCTGTTCGGCTATCGCTTCTTTGGTCAGCATTGGCATTCGGGGCCATTCCTGTCGGCGGAAACAATCGCTCCGTTATGACCTGGCAAACTCCGTCTTCGGGGCGCCGCACGTCGGGCACACCCACGAGTCAGGAAGGTTTTCAAAGGCAGTGCCGGCCGGGGCGCCGCCCTCGGAATCCCCGTCGGCGGGGTTATAGACGTAACCGCAGACGGCGCACGTGTAACGTTCCATCGCTCTCTCCTTTTCCGGTTTTCTTTCCTCCGGTCCCGCGTAGGTGGGCGCCGTTTTCGGCGATTTTCCCCCTTTCACCTGATGATAATACTCATAGCTCATGGGTCTGCCCTCACTCACTACCTCGGCGCCTACTACCCGGCCGAGAAAGATCGTGTGGGTTCCCGCATCCATGCTCCCCGCCAGTTCACAATCCATGTAGCTGACGGCATGGTCGAGCACGATGGGCGCCCGTGTCTCCCCCAACTTGTAGGCGACGCCCTCGAATTTGTCTCCGTCCCTTCCCGACTTGAAGCCGAAACGGCCGATGAACGCCATGGGCGCCTCCTGAGCAAGGACGGAGACGCTGAAGGCCAGGCTTTTCATGATGAAATCATGGGTCAGGTTCTGTTTGTTTACGCAGACCGACACTGCCGGCGGCTCGGACGTGACCTGACAGACCGTGTTGGCGATCTGCCCGTTGAGTTTTCCGTCCCGTTGCGCCGAGACGATATAGACTCCATAGCTGCATTGTTGCAAGGCGTTTCGGTTCACCTATGCTTCCTCCCTAAACTCAACTGATCTTCATGAACGACGCCTGCTTTGCCTTACAAACCGGGCAAATCTCGGGAGCGCTTCCTTCCGCCGTGTAGCCGCAAACGGGACAGATGTAATAGTCAACCTCGGCATTGTTGCCGAGGTTCTCGATTGCCTTCCGGTACAGCTCGGCGTGGACCTTCTCCACCTCGTTGGCAAAGGTGAAGCTCATTTCCGCGCCTTTGGCGCCTTCGTTCTTTGCCGCCTGCATCATGGGCGGATACATCTCCTGAAACTCGTAAACTTCTCCGTTGAGCGCCTGTTCCAGGTTCTCCTTCGTGCTCTTGATAAGCGCCATCTGGCGCAGGTGATTGTGGGCGTGGACCGTCTCCGCCTCCGCCACGGCGCGGAACAGCTTCGCTGCCTGCTTGAAACCTTCCTGCTCCGCCCTCTTCGCAAAGGCAAGATACTTCCTGTTCGCCTGCGACTCCCCGGCAAACGCATCCTTGAGGTTTTTTTCCGTTTCTGCCATGTTTCACTCCTCCGATTTCTTTCAATGTTTCTACCAAACCACTGCGCTTGAATAATCCGGAACCGTTCCTATTCCGAAAATATAATGGCGGTTCGGCCCGGAGTCAAGCAATCGGGCGATCCGAGGCAAAATAAAATAGCAACGCCCGTTTTCTGGCTAAGAAATGTTTTGCAGAAGACCGTCGAAGGGGATGGAAAATGGCGGGATCAGGCGGGATTTGAAAATGCTGGCGATGGGTATGACCAGCTTTGATTGGAAGAGCTGTCGGAAGGACTAGGCTCGCGGGTCAGATAAAAGGCGAGAAATGCAGCGAGAAGCAGCGAGACGACAACGATAGGCAGCCAGGGTATCTTTCTAAGAGTCCTACCGTTGCGTGCTTTGAAGGGACCTGGCTTCGGAAGGGGAACGATTCCTCGCCAACCACAATCGAGACAGCGGTACGCTTTTCTGTTGAAACGCTTCATCAAGCGTTCGACGGCATTTTGGGACCTGCTCCGCTTCACGTGGTCGGAATTGCATGCCGGGCAACTTATCTTCATGAGGCCTTCCGTTTTCTTCTGGTACGCGTCAGCCCACCGATGGCGATTTGGCGTTCGCTTTCGACGGTCGGCTCTGGACGCCGTCTCTTCCATAAAATCCTCAGCAGAATTTTGAAAATCATTCATGCACGGGTCCGGCGCCCCGCCCAAACCCTTCTAACCCTTCCGTCCTTCCCGCTCCATCCTTTCTTCCCTGCTCAACGGCGAAACAACGGATATAACCGGCCGCTCGTCGGGATGCGGCGCGTAGTCGTGGATTACGGTCCGCAACCGTTGTTTGATTCCGGCGACGTTGCAGGCGGAAGCGAGTTTCGCGAGGTCAGAGACGGCTTTTGTGATCTCCCGCAGATTCACGATCTTGTTCGAAGCGAGGACCACGATCTTTTCGTGGCGCGTCGGGATGATGTCTTCTCCATCCGATATCAACTCTTCATGGAGTTTTTCACCCGGCCTCAGCCCGATATAGTCGATGCGAATGTCTTCGTCCGGTTTCAACCCCGAGAGGGTGATCATATCCCGCGCCAATGCATCGATCCTGATGGGCGTACCCATCTTGAGGAGGAATATTTCCCCTCCGTTTCCGAGGGCGCCCGCCTGCAGGATAAGGCGGCACGCTTCCGGGATCGTCATGAAAAAGCGGGTCATCTCCCTGTGCGTCACCGTCAGGGGCCCCCCTTCCGCAATCTGCTTCCTGAACAAGGGAACAACACTGCCCACGCTTCCGATAACATTCCCGAAGCGTACGGCAATAAACCGGCGACCATACTCCCGGGCGTATGCCTGGGATAGAAGTTCCGTCACCCTCTTGCACGCTCCCATGATATTTGAGGGCCTCACGGCCTTGTCCGTGGATACGATAACGCATTTCTCGACGTCGTTTCGGAAGCAGAGATCCAACAGGCTTTTCGTCGCAACTATATTGTTAAAAACCGCCTCCCAGGGATGCAACTCCATCATGGGCACGTGCTTATAGGCGGCAGCATGAAACACGACGTGCGGCTCGTACTGTCCAAAAAATCGTTGCATCAGGGCGAAATTTTGCAGGGCCGCAAGAACGGGGACAACGTGGAGCCGGGGGAACTTCCCCGCGAACTCCATCTCTATGTCGAACAAACCGGATTCATTCCTGTCGACAAGCAGGAGAAGCTCGGGATCGAACCCGCCTATCTGTCTGCACAGTTCCGATCCGATCGACCCGGCGGCGCCTGTAACCATCACGCGCTTTCCCGTCACATAGCGTCCGATCTCGCTTGCGTCGATCTCGACCTGCTGCCTGCCGAGGAGGTCTTCATACCGAACCTCCCTGAGGGCGTTGACGCTTATCCTCCCTTCGATAAGCTCGCCTATCCCCGGAACAGTTTTGAAGGGAATCCCCGCGCCTTTGCAATGGTCGACCATCTTTCGCATTTCCGCAGCGGTTGCGGACGGCGCTGCGATGATCAGCTCGTCAATACTCCGGTCTTGCACGATAGCGGCGAGATTCTTCACCGGTCCGAGGACCGGCACGCCATGAATGGTGAGCCTCAGCTTTGAAAGGTTGTCGTCCACCAGACCGACCACGTCGTAGCTCAAACGCCGGTTTTCTCTGACTTCTCTCACCAGCTTCTCTCCCGCGCTGCCGGCGCCGATGACCACCAACCTTTTGAGCTTTGTCAGGCGAGCAGCCGACCCATTGCCCGCCTCTTCTCCCCAAAGGCTGTTGGCCAAAACTCTGACGCCTAATCGGTAACCGCCTAGGGAAACAACGCACAGGAGGAAATCGACGACTATAACGCCCCTCGAAAAGCCCTCGAAACGGTAAAGTGAAAGGAGGCCGAAGACAACCAGAGCTGAGGCAACGGCAAGGGCCTTGAGCAAGTTGAGCAGATCGTGCACCCCCGTGTAGCGCCACATGCCCCTGTACAATTTGAAGGAAAAGAGCGAAGCAAGCTTCAACAGGACGATCCACCACGCCGTCGCCCTAAACGCTGCCATATCGCTCCGGGCAAGAACGTCGAAACGGATAAGGTAGGCGGCGTAGTAGGCGGCGAGACACAAAAGAGCGTCGGGTCCGACCATCAACCAGAAATTTCGCCGTTTGACTGCGGAGAACATGGATTAGTCCCGGGGTTGCGCAGAATACGAAGTATGGGGCTCAGAGGCTACAAGATTCTTGGGAAATGCCTCTCAAGTGTATTCCGGCGTTTTTGAAAAAGAACTACGAAAAGAGTTTCAAGAATGACTTTCAGGTCCCGCCACGCGCTTCTCGTCTGCAGATAAGTCAAGTACCCTTCAAGCTTGAACGGCTGAAGCTTCTCGAGATAGAACCGCTCCCTGTCTCCGTCGACGCGCCCGAGGAGATCTTCCTCGTTTCTGAGCGCGATGGCAACCGGGTCAGTAATTCCCGGCCGCACCTGCAAAACCTCTCTCCAAAGCCGGTTCTCGAGACCCACGTATTGCTCAACCTCGGGCCTGGGACCGACAAAAGACATTTCGCCCTTCAACACGTTCCATAGTTCCGGCAACTCGTCGATTTTTGTCTTTCGGAGAAATCTGCCAAGCCGGGTGATCCTGCTATCGTCTTTCGCGGTTATCGCCGGACCGGGGAGCGCCACCTTCATACTGCGCAATTTATACAGCGTGAATTTGCACCCGCCTAGCCCAACGCGCTGTTGACGATACAAGATGGGGCCGGGCGACGACAAGACAACCATGAGCGCAGCAAAGCCGACAAGAGGAGAGAACACGACAAGACCGGTTGCGGAGAGCAGCGCTTCTATTGTCCTTGGCAGTCCTTTCCGCGCGGGTTTCACTGTGTTGTCGCGCAATCGGTTCATGGTCTGGCGAAATAGTTCGGGTCGGCTGGTCAGGGAGAAACGCTGGGGTACGGTTGGTCTGACGCGACCTCGGCTCCCATCCGCCTCTTTCGGTATTTCCTGCAAAGGTCGGCAACAACCGAAATGACGTAATCTATTTCCTCTTCCAGCATACCGGAGAAGATGGGCAGGCTGATCAATCGTTCCCACGCGGCAGTCGCTTTCGGGCAGTCTTCCGGCTTCCATCCAAAGGTCTCTTGATAATAAGGATGCATATGGAGCGGCCTCCAGTGAACCGAGCAGCCGAGGTTTCGTTCCTTCAGCTTCTCGATGAACTCGTTTCGAGTGATCCGGAGCCTGTGCAGACGAAGCCTGATGGGGAAAAGGTGGCGCGAGTGGATTCGGTTGGCGTCCTCCGGAGGCAATTCGATCTCGTCGACCGACGAGAACGCCTCCCGGTACCGAAGCGCAATCTCTTCCCGACTCCTCCGCATTTCCTCGGCCCGGGCAAGCTGGTGAATGCCTATTGCCGCCGCTATGTCGGTGATATTGTACTTATAGCCCGGCGCCACGATGCGATAATCCCACGAACCGCCTTTTGAATAGCGCGACCAGGCATCTTTCGAAAGGCCGTGAAGAGACATCATTCTGATCCGAGCGGCGATCTCTTCGCTGTCCGTGACAGCCATCCCCCCTTCCCCGGTCGTAATCGTCTTGTTCGCGTAAAAGGAAAAGCACGAAACGGCCGCCGTTCGCTCTCCGCAACGCTGCCAGGGAGCATC
The DNA here is from genome assembly GCA_963816715.1 of uncultured delta proteobacterium. GTDB lineage: Bacteria > Desulfobacterota > Syntrophorhabdia > Syntrophorhabdales > WCHB1-27 > BOG-1155. Next base: position 427,873 of record CAWFMJ010000023.1, on the reverse strand, counting down.
GTGGTTTGGTCGCCAGGCTGCCGGAAAGGCATGGGCTGCATCTTCAACGATCCACAGCGCATGCTTCTTCGCAAACTCCTTCAGTCCCGCCACGTCCGCCATGAGTCCCCCCACGTGGACGGGCATGACGCCGACGACCTGCCCGGCCCATCGCCTTCCGTTTCCCCCGTTCCCGCCGGGCGCCCGAAGCTTCTCCGCAGCGTCCTTCAGGTCGATATTGAGGCTATCGGCATCGCAGTCAACAAGGACCGGCGTGGCGCCCATGTAGCGGACGACTTCGGCCGTGGCCGCGAAGGTCATCGTCGGCACGAGCACCGCCTGTCCGGCTTTGAGGCCGAGCGCTTCCACAGCGAGATGAAGCGCCGCGGTGCACGAGCTGAGGGCCACCGAAAAACGGCCGCCGGTCGCATCGGCGAATAGACTTTCAAACTGAGCAGTCCGGGGACCGGTGGTGAGCCAGCCGGACCGAAGCGTTGAAATGACTTCCTCCACTTCCGAATCTGCGATTTCAGGACGAAAAAAAGGAACACTGCCAGATCTCAAAATTGCTTCTCCTTCAGCGGATCGATAATCCACCCTCATTCTCCCAATCGCGGCAACGGCGCCGGCTCCTTGAAAGGACCCCTTTTGAGGGCGGCAAGGTATTCCTCCGTGAGGGAGTCACTCATGTAGATTGCAACCCCTGCCGCGCAGGAGGGCCAGAGCGCCGACGAACAAGCAAAAGAGTGCTTTCATCTTTTTCATGCTCCCCTCTTCATCCAATTCAACTCTAGCGGAAAGGGCTTGCCGGCGTTGCCGTTCCACTGCCGCTGCCCCCGCCGCCTGAGCCCCCGCCGGCGCCGACGCCGCCCCCGCCGGCCCCTGCGGGCCCCGCCCCCGCCGCCAGCGCCGCATTGACGACCGTGGGCGGTACGTTAGCGCCAACGGCCGCATCGCCTATGGAAGCCGCGGCAGTCGGGTTGGCAGTCACCGCGGCAGTAATCACGGACGCCGCATCTACCCCCTGCACCCCGAGCACGGCGCTCACTATGCCGACTGAAGCTGAAGGCCGCAAAGTTACGGCCGTGCTGACAATCGTCGCCGCCTGGCTCGGCGCCGCCGCGACGGCGGCAGACACGACCGCAACGGGGTCTGCACCGGCCTGTATCGCCTGGGTGACGACCTGCTGGATAGTAAGACCGGCCCTCAGCGCATTCGCTATCACCTGGTTCAGGGGCGCGCCCGAGGCCACATCGCCGGCGACATCGGCCCGAACGGCGGTCGCGCCGGTCCCGAGGACAATAAGGCACGCCATTGCAAATAATAACGCCTTCATCACACCCTCCTCGCCGATCATATTCAAAGCCCCTTCCTCACGGTGCGCCGTCTCAATGCGAAAGCGGCCGCCCACATCGCTCCCGGTTCAGTTAGTCGTCGAGCGGAAGATCGTTCCTGGCAGCCAGTCTTAGAATGGAATCCCGGTATATTCGCAGAGACCCTTTGACCTTGACGCCTGTTATTGTTCCACAGCGGTACCAACGATAGACCGTTTTCAGGGAAACGCTGAAGAACGAGGCCACTTCGTTTGATCGCAACAGTGTCCTGTCGGGTAAGTCCCGATATCGACCGCTATCCATGGCGCCTCCGAAAAAACCTTCAACGGGCTTCGTTAAGAGTTCTGGACCTTATGCAGCAGCCGAATGGCCTGCAATGAAAGCGAATGCCGAAGCGATCCTGACGCAAAAACGGCAATCTTCATTGCTTCCGCGACTCCGTGCGGTCTGCGGAAGCCGTAATGAGATGCAGGAGGCGCTGGGGTTCAAAAGGTTTGGCAAGAAAGGCGGAAGCGCCGTTCTGGATCGCGTGCTCCTTTACGTTGGCGGTTGTGGCGCCGCTCATCATAATCACGGGGACATCCGGCCTTGCTTTCTTGATGGCCTCGAGAACTCCAAATCCGTCGGGAGGCGGACCCAGATTTAAGTCGAGCAGCACCATATTGAAGTCGTGCTGATGGAACTTGCCGATCGCTTCCTGCCCGTTGGATGCCACTACCGAGTCGAACCCGGCTGACGCGAGCAAGGAAGAAAGCAGGTCAGCAATCTGAACGTCGTCGTCGACCAGCAATATCAATAAGTTGTTGTCCCTTGGCATCTTCGTCTCCGCATATGAGCTGTTTGACGGCGGCGTTGCTTTCTCCGGGCAGGCTACCGCCATTTCGAGAATGTGCGCAGGCATCCGTAGCAATTCCGACGCAGCGTTATCTCGCAGTTTTCGAGTTTTGCAACAATGTGACGACCGAGTCACGCACTATTCGCAAAGACTTATTGATCCTGACGCCTTCAATGAGACCGAGATCGTACCAGCGGTAAACCGTCCTCTGGGAGACGCGCAAAAATGCGGCTACTTCTCCCGGTCTTAGCAACGTCTTTGTTGGCAACTCAGTCTGTACGGCTGGCATTCGTGTATCGTCCACCCTTTTGCCCGACATACCCTCTCTTGGGTAGTTGGATGATACCATTCGCTTCGAGAAATTGTCTAAGACGGGTAGCACGAATGTCCTGCTATGTCTAAGAAACTCATAGAATGTTTTATTCAATACCGGATCGCCCCCAATCAGCCCAGGTGCACACCAACCGGCACATTTGCTACTCGTGGATTTCAAGGAAAGGAAGTGATGCGGAACGCTCCGGAAAGGAGTATGGCGCAGCGGAGAAGCAGTAAGAAAAAGACCGGGGCCGAAGAGAAGCTTCGACCCCGGTCGATTGCCGAAAAATGGTGTGGAAATCTTTCCCTAGGGGATCATTTCCTCGACGAGGGCCACATCGGTGGCGCTCTTCACCTGAAAGAGACGCTGCGGGTAATGAGTTGCAACGCCCTTGACCACGTCGTAAGTGGCGTCCATGCCTTTGAACGCCTTCTGGCTGATCGCCCAATCCTTGATCTTGGTTCGCTCTTCTTTCACCTTTGCCGGATCCCCCGTGGCGCCCGTTTCCTCAATAGCGTTCTTGATCATGTGAAGCATGTCATAGGTGATGGGGGTAAACCCGCCCCATGGCCGACCGTTGTGAGACTCCCGATATGCCTTGCTGTACTTTGCGAATACGGGGTTAGGCGAATAGGTCGGCGAGGTGGGACTGTAGACGCCCTCGCAGGAGCCTTTCGCGTCCTGGAGGAACGTTGGGCCCACAAACCCGGACTCCATGTAGATGTGCTTCGGATTCACTCCCTCGGCGACCAGCCCCTTGACCAGTTTCGCGGAGACGCCTTCCGATGCGCCGATAATGAACGCATCGGCTTTCGTTGCCATCGCCTTGACCACTATCGGGCCGTAGTCGACCATTCCGCTCGGCGCCTGAATGATGCCGTTCGTCTTGATCTTCATGTTCTCCAGATTCTTGATGTAGCCTACATGGAGCGCGTGGATCATGGGAAAAAGAGGCTCTTCCAGGTTCGTGACGGACTTGATCCCCGGCTCGTGCTTCGTCCACAATTCCATCTGGACCCGTTCGGATATGTCCGGGTCGGAGACGGTGTAGATGGTCCACGGATAGAACTGCTGCGTCACCGTCTTCGTCGAGGTGCCCGAGAAACAGAATATTCCCGCCCGCACGGCCATGGGCATCGCGGCCTTGCTCTCCATGTCGTTGAGCGGCCCATTTATGGCAAGGGCGCCCGAATCGATGGCCCTCGCCATGCATGCGGCCGCCTTCGTGGGATCGAGGCTGGAATCGCAGTAGTCGAGGACCGCCGGTTTTCCCGCAATGCCCCCGGCCGCATTGATGTCCGCAATAGTGTGGTCGCCGAGCCATTTATGGGACTCGCAGATGCCGGCCATGGGGCCGCTCAGGAAGTAGATTGTCGGTATGCGCCACTCTTTGACAACCACGTTCGCCTTCTGCTGAGCGACCGCAACGCCGCCCAGCGCGGACAGCGCCAGCAGCCCTGCAACCAGGAATAGTACGACGTTCTTTCTCATCTGAAGCATACTCCCCCCTTTGTCGTTAAAGTTTGCATCGGGTCGCAATAAGCCTCTTCTCTCACGGCATTTGTTTCTCCGTCTGTTCATCTCATTTCTCCCACCTCCCTCCGGAGCGGTCCAATTCGTCGTCCCCGACCGGAGGATTGTTTCTCCGTTGCCGCTACTCCACTGCTCTTCCGTCGAATTTCATGTTCTCATCAGGCCGCGAGCCCCTAAAGAGAGACTTCCAGCGACGAGAAACAGCGATTGCGGCCCCCCTGTCGATGACGCCGTTCGGCCGGGCAAGGAGCATGACGATGAGCAGTGCCCCGTAGATGATGACCGCGAACGTTTTGAGCTTGTCCGGCAGCACCTGGCTGACGCCCCAGAGGACGGGCGCTGCGATTATGGCGCCCCACATCGTATACATGCCGCCTACGGTAAGGATGCACATGCCGTAGAGTATGAGGCTGAAGCCGAATGCCTCGGGGAATACGCCCGCGAAGGTGAAAGCGTAGAGGACCCCGGCGAGGCCCCCTATGGCGGAGGCGACGAGCTGGAGCTGGACGCTGAGCTTGGCCGTATTTATGCCCATCGCCGCGGCAACGCTCTTGTCGAAATGGACGGCGTCGAGGGCGCGGCCTATATAAGAATGATCGAGGCGATAAACGAAGAAGCCGACAACCAACAACAAGCCGTAGGTCATGCCGAGGAGTGCGTCGTTCGGCAAAGGCGGAATGCCGAAAAGACCGTGACGGCCGCCGAAGGCATCGACGTTCCTGGCAACCGTCTGGACGATAAAGAACAGGGCGAGGGTGGCAATGAGCATGGGAAAGCCGCCGAGCTTGGCAAGCTTGAACGCGGGAACCAGGGAGAAGAGCATGCAGAAAGCGACGGCGCAGATGATGATCAACCAAGGCGGCCAACCCCAGTTGACCGAGGCGTAGGCGGTGAAATAGGCGCCTATCGCCATCGAGTAGAAAGGCCCGAAGTAAGGCTGGTTCGCCCTGAAGGGCAGATACATGGCCCAGGCCAGGATGATGTAAATCGCTGAAAACTGGAGAAAGTAGAGCTCAAAAAGCGTCAATTTTTTTCCTCCTCGAACACTAATGCTGCTCGCCGAATATCCCCGCGGGCTTGAAGAGGAGGACCACGAGCATCGCCGAAAAAGCTATGGCGTTCGTCCAGTCTCCCGGCAGGAAGGTCATCGCGAGGCTTTCGACCACGCCCAGAGCTATCGCACAGATCAGGCCTCCCTTCAGATTGCCGATGCTTGCAAGAAAGAGCACGGCGAGACACTTCATTGAGAGGCTGTCGCCAAGATCGGCCGCCGCCGATCCGGTGGACATGGCGAAAAGCATTGCCGTGATCCCGCCGAGAAGACCGGCGAGGGCGAAGCTGAAGACGGCCGTCTTCGACACGGAGATCCCCAGGATGCGCGCAACCTCCGTATCCTGGGCAACCGCCCTCAGGACGCGGCCCTGCTTCGTCCGGTTAAGAAAGTAGAGGAAGGCGAAAACGATAATGACGCTGATCGCCAGGGTCGCCAGCTCTCCCATCCGGATAACGGTCAAACCGAAGTTGATCGAATGGCCTTCAAGCTGCAACGCCGGAGGGAACGAGATGGGAAGACCCAGGTTGAACCAATGGGACATGATGTCGGAACAGATAATGCCGATGGCGAGGGAAACCACAAGCGCTTCGAGATGAGCGCGCCTTTTCACGAAGGGGAGGAACAGGGGCGCCGTGAGGGCCCCGATGACGGGTCCCGAGACGATCGCGGCGGCAACTCCCAGAAGGATATTGTTATGAGTGACCGACAAGACGAACCATGCGGCGTACATGGAGAGGACCAGCAGCGTCGGGTAGCCGATGTGCATGACGCCCGTCACGAGTATAAGGAGGTTGAAGCCGATCACGACAACGGCATAAAGAGACCCGAGCTTGACGCCGCCTATCAGTTGAGCAACCAAGACTTCCACGTAAAGCCTCCCGAGTGTTTCGACGTCAGCTCATATATGCCCGCTGCACTTCCTCATTCCTGAGCAGGTCGGGCCCGGCCCCTTGAAGCGCGACGCTCCCCGTCTGGAGCACGTATGCCCTGTCAGCGCATTGCAGGGTCTTCTTTGCGTTCTGTTCGCTGAGCAGTATGGTGTAGCCGGAGGCTTTCAGGTCCAGGACGATGCTGAAGACCTCGGCGACGACCTTCGGCGCAAGGCCAAGGGATGGCTCATCAAGCATGAGAAGCTTGGGCGCGGACATCAGGGCGCGCGCGATGGCGAGCATCTGCCGTTCTCCGCCGCTCAAGGTGCCGGCCAACTGACCTTGCCTTCTTTGGAGAATGGGAAACCGCTCGAACATGCTCTTCAATCGGGCGTCGAAATCCCCCTTGAGATAGAGGGCGCCCAGTTGGAGGTTTTCCATAATCGTCATGAAGGGAAGGATGCCGCCCCCTTCGGGGACATAGGAAAGACCCGCAGCCACAATCTTCTCCGTTGACATCCGGGTCACGTCCCGGCCGACGAACTCGATGCGGCCGGTGGCCCTCTGGAGCCCGAGGGCTGCCTTCATGATGGTCGACTTGCCCGCCCCGTTCGCTCCTACCAGACCGACGATCTCTCCCTTATTTGCTTCAAGGCTTACATCTCTGACCGCATTGATGCGGCCGTATTGCACGGAGATGTTTTCGACGTGAAGAATCCTGTCACTCGCTGCCAAGATAAGCCTCCAGGACTTTCGCGTCGCACTGGACTGCGCCCGGGGTTTCCGCGCAGATCTTCTGGCCGAAGTTTATCACCGTGACCCAATCGGCATTTTCCATGACAAGACGGACGTCGTGACTGATGAGTATGATGGTAATCCCGGAATCGCGCACCTGCCTGACCAGCTTCCCGATGATCGACGATTCTTCGGGCCCCATCCCAGCCGTCGGTTCGTCCAGAATGAGGAGTTTCGGCTCGTTGGCGAGGGAGCGGGCTATCTGAAGAAGCTGGCATTCCACCCAGACAAGGTCGGTGGCCGGGCGTTCGGGGTATGTTGAGAGGCCGACCAATTCAAGGAGCTCCAGCGCTTTTTTCCTCGTCGTCTCTTCCTGAAGGGACGTCGCAAAGGGCGGCCGGAGCATCGTTTTCAGGAAACCGGTCTTCATCAGGGGGTGACGGCCCACCATGACGTTCTCCAGGCAGTTCATCCTGGGGAACACCTGGGCCCGCTGGAAGGTGCGGGATAGACCCATGGAAGCGATGACGTGAGGTTCCGCATTGCCGATCTCCACTTCGTCGAAGCGTATGCTTCCGCTCGTGGGATGAACGAGACCGGACACGGCGTTGGTGAAGGTTGTCTTGCCGGCCCCGTTGGGGCCTATGAGTCCGTGGATCTCCCCTTCCCGGACGGTTACATCCAGGTCCTTGAGCGCCGCAAGACCCCCAAAAAAGACGCTCAAGCCGCTGGTCGACAGGATCGCTTTTTCTTCCATAGTCCCTGAATCAACCCCCGGCAGATATTGTTGCTTTCGCGGTTCCCGATGTCAACACAAAAATGTTCCGATCAACATACGGCATACCCGGCCCAATTCCGCTCTTTGAGACCCGGCCATGCAAAACATGCTCATGTCGCGGACCGCAACGGGAGGCGCGTCATCACGCCGGTTTTATCCCGCATTTCTTGACGGAAGGCGGCGCCGGCGCCTCATTGCATAAAAAGCAAGCACTAGATTTCATCCAGGCCCTCACGCCTATTCTGATTGCAGAAACGCAAGAACCAATCTATTGAATTCATCAGGTCGCTCAAAGAACGGGAGATGGCCGCACCCCTCGACAACCTCCAATACGGCGTTGGGCAATCTTTGTTGCGCAAAGCGGCCGTGCTTGAGGGGCAGCACCCGATCTTCGCTGCCCCAAATGACGAGAGCAGGCTGCCCGATCTTCTCGAGATTGTCTACAATGGGCTTCAGGAATTGTTGCTTCGCGCCTCGGATCGTTACCATTGTGCGCACCATCCTGAGGAGGAAGGTTTGGAATCCGCGTGCGGAAAAGAAACGCCAATACTGTTCGATGAAGTTATTGGTAATGAGGCCTTGATTACGGACGGCGAATCTGAAAAAGAGCTCCACGCTTTTCCTGGTGGGACGGGTGCTTAGCTCGCCCAGTAAAGGAAGCGACATGACTCTCAGCGTCCAGATTACCTCCCTCCCGAGACCGGCGCTATCTACCAGCACAAGTTTATCGACGCATTCGGGAAAGCAAAGTGCGCAGTGGAGAGCTATCCCGCCGCCTAGGGACTGGCCCACCAGGCTCGCCTTCTCAATATGCAGGAGGCTCATGAAGCGGCTGAGGAAGCGGGTATAATCGAAGGGGGAGAACCGGGGGCCGGGTCGATCGGATTCCCCAAAACCGGGGAGATCGGGTACATACACTCGATGTTCCCTTGCGAGAGGATGGACATTGTGCATCCAAATATCCGCGGAGCCGCCAAGACCGTGAATGAGGATTATGTTGGTCCCGCTCTCTCCCAAGACCCAATATCGCGTCTTAAGACCGTCGACGTTCAGATGATGATCTTCGGGCATCCGGATAAGCACAAGGCGCCGCCAAACCGAGACTTCTAGCAAACACTGTAAGCCAGGCTCGACGAGCTGTCAATTGCCGTCTGCCGCCTTTGCGGAGGCAGGGAACTTCCGTATCTCTCTTTCCTATATCTTTCCCAAAGCCTTCAGGACTTTGCCGGGGGTAATGGGAAAATCGTCAACGGCGACGCCCAGGGCATTGAATACGGCCGGTCCGAGCAGAGACGTTACATGGTCCCCGACGTCCTCGCCGATGCCGTTGGCTCCATAAGGCCCATAGCCGAGACCCGTCTCGACGATGGCCGTGTCGATGGGGCCGCAATCGAGGATCGTGGCAACCTTGTAGTCAATGAGGTTTCCGTTGAGAATGACCCCGGTGTTCATGTCCCAGACCACCTCTTCGAAGTGCGACCTGCTCACCGCCATGATCGAGCCGCCGTACTGCTGGCCCTCGACGCCCTCGGGGTTGATCGCCTTGCCGACGTCGTTCACATTGACTACTTTGGTGACCTCGATCTCTCCCGTTTCGGTGTCGACCTCGACTTCCATGAAGTGGGTCTGACGGCCGAGCTGCGGACGCCTCGAATAGGCAGAAAGCTCGTCCATGCCGCCGGAGCCGCTCGGGTCTGACCAACCGCCCGACTGTTTCCATGAATGGCTGAATAGCTGCGGATGCTTCCAATACTGGACACACTGAACCTCGTGCACGACCTCTTTTACCGCCTTCTTTATGGAGGGGTCCGCCTTCACGAATATCATGCTCTCTTTCACATCGAGCTGCTCCGGCTCGTAACCGGGGAATGCCGCGGGAGACGAATGCATATCCTCGACGTAGCCGTGCGCCGCAAATTCCAGAAGCTCTTGTTTTGCCTTTCGCGCCGCCCTTCGAACCGCGTGACCGTTCGCGCACAGGTTGCACGACCCGTCAGGGGTCATCAACGCGAAACCGGGGTCGCTCTGCGGCCTCCAGACCACGTCCTCGTATTTCATGCCCAACTCGTCGGCCGCGATCTGACAATACGCGGTCTGAGAGGAGACCCCGATGTCGATATGCTGGCCGAGAAGGCTCACCGAGCCGTCGGGCTCGAAAAGGATCGCCGCGGTTCCCGCCCCCCGCCTGCTGTTCCATTCGTGGTCCCAAATGAAGGCGATGCCGTGCATTTTCCCGTTGGGAAGTTTTTTGGCGCCCGGCGGGTGGAACTTCTCATCCCAGTTCATGAGCTTCTTGCCCGCGTCGATGCACTCCTTGAGGCTATCCCTGTTCGGCTTTCCGTACCGGCGCTTCAGGTCGGCGAGGAACGACATGTCATGGCCTTCGCTCCCGTCGTTCTTGAGGGCCACTTCGGTGGGATCGAGCCCCAGCTCGCAGGCCACGTGGCTGAAGACGAGATTGAAGCAGAGGGTGTTCGCGAGCTGTTCGCAGCGGACCGCCGTTACCGGGCCCTTGTTGACGATGGACGGGATATTGTGCTTGTAGAGGTTGGGAATTCTGGAATTTTCGATGAAATGGGCCAGGCCGAGGGCGGGCTCGGGAGCTTTCGGCGCGTTGCTGAAGACGCTCTTTATCGCCACCGCGGTGATCGTCCCATCCTTCTTCGCCCCCACCTTGAAATAGTGGACGGCGCAATCCATTGATCCGCCGTAGAAGTCGTCTCTCCTGTTGAACACCAGTTTCACCGGCCGTTTCGTCCTCCGGCTGAGGATGGCGGTGATGTAGTGGATGAGGGTGCTCCAATTCATCCAGTTCCAGCCCCCGAACATCGCCCCCTGGTACGGGGCATAGGCCGTGATCCGGTTCATGGGCAGACCGAACCAGTGGGACATGGCCTGCCGGTGTTCATAGACGTGCTGGTGCTTCACCCACAACTCCGCATACGCGCCGTTCCACCTGGTGATCGCCATGGGCAACTCGGGCTCGGCCCAGGTGTGCCACCACCTTCTCGCCTTGAACTCCATTACCTTGTCTGCTTCGGCGAAACCCGCCTCCACGTTGCCCTGCTCGAAGATATGCTCTTCGGTGGGCACGAAGAAGAGATGAGACGTGATGTTGGCGTAGGGGTTTTCGGCATTTGCCTCGTCAAAGGCGGCCTTCGGCACCTGCCCCTCGTTCGTGAGCTTCACGTCGCGACGCCTCGTCGCCTCCTCCTCGTCAAGCACGAAGGGAAAGCGCTCCCATTCCACATCAACCAGCTTCAGGGCATCGTCGCACGCCTGGACGCTATCCCCGGCTACCACCACGCCGACCGGCTCGCCTTCCCATGCAGCGTAACTCGGCAGGACGAACCAGGGCGCGCCCATGCTCCCCGGCGCCACTTTATCTTTGATCTCGGGATCGTCCGACCTCAGGATCGCCCTGACCCCCGGATAGGCTTCGGCCCTGGAGCAGTCCATGCTCTTGATGAGGGCATGCGGATACGGGGACGTCAGGATGCGGGCGAAGAGCATCCCGGGAACGCGCACATCGCTGGCGTAGACGGCCGCGCCGGAGGCCTTGTCGCAGCCGTCGAGCCGGGTGAGTCCGCGCCGGCCTATGGCGTCAAAACGCTGGTCGCAAATTTCATAATCGAAATCGGATTCTTTCATCACGACCTCTCCTTCAGGTCTTCACGGGCCGCATCGAATCTCGGCAAAACTTGCCCGGCGGTCGCCCCTATATCTTCCCCAATGCCTTGAGGACCTTATCGGGGGTAACGGGGAGATCCACCCATTTGCCGATGGCGTTGTGCACCGCGTCGTAGAGCGCGAAAGGCGTCATGGTCGCTACGTCTTCGCCGACGCCCGTCGAGCCGTAGGGGCCGTATCCCATGGCGGTCTCCAGGATAATCGTGTCGATGGGGCCGCAGTCGAGGATCGTATTGATTTTGTAATCGATGAGATTGCCGTTGAGGATGACGCCCGTGGCGGGACAATAGACAACCTCTTCCGTCCGCACCCGGCTTACGCCCATGACCGTGCCGCCGTACTGCTGTCCCTCCACGGCGTCCGGGTTGATCGCCTTGCCCACGTCGTTCACGTTGACCACCCTTGTCACGTCGACTTCGCCCGTTTCCGTATCCACCTCGACTTCGACGAAATGCGTCTGCCTCATGAAGTTCTTCCTCGCGCCCGGAGGCCCTTCGTATTGGCCGTGCTGATTGTGCCATCCGTACTCGAACAGCGGCTCTACCGACCCCACGTCCATTTTTCCCTGGAAATGGGCGGGCCGCACGAAGTCCGCCATGGTCAGCCGCTTCGACGGGTCTTTCTTTACGTAGATGACGCTCTCTTTGATGTCGAGGTCGTCCGGCGAATACCCTTCGAAGGGAGGGATGTACCCCATGTCGGGCCGTTCCGTGGTCCTGGGCGTCGTCGCCGCGCTGAGGATTTTTCTCCTGAGCTTTCTCGCCGCGTTTCTGATCGCCCAGCCGTTGATCGACAGGTTCGTCGACGAATCGGGCGTCATGGGAGTGAAGCCTCCTTCCTCAAAGGGCCGGTATTGCACGTCCCCATAACGTAACCCGAGCTCGTCGGCCGCGATCTGGCAATAGGCCGTCTCCGCGCAAACGCCTGCATCGCAGCGCATGCCGAAGACCCTCGCCGAGCCGTCGTCCCTCTCGACCCGTATGCCGATCGCCGCCGAGCCTCCTGAATCGCCCCACTGGTGGCTCCAGGTGAAGCCGACGCCGTGCATCCTGCCATCCGGAAGTCTTCTCGCCCCCGGCAAATGCCACGCCGCGTCCCACCCGATGGCCTTCCTGCCTTTCTCCAGACACTCCTTCAGACTGTCCCTGTCGGAGAATCCGCAGGCCAGCTTGTCCGGACCAAGCTCGGCCATGGCAACGCCGTCGGCGCCGTCGTTCTTGAGGGCAAGCTCGGTGGGGTCCATTCCGAGGGCTTCCGAAACGTGACCCATGACGGCCGTGAAAAAGAAAGCGTAAGGGTTCTGTTCGCACCGAAGGGCCTGGCCGTGCAGGATATTGCAGACAGCGCCGTTGCATTCCTGGCCGACGTTGCGCACCCTGGTGTTTTCAATAAAATGGTTCGCGTGCGAATTGCCGTCTTTCGTAAACCACGAGGCGCCGGTCACGGCCGTGATCGTTCCGTTGTTCTTGAATCCCGCTTTTACCTGGTATCTGGCGTTATCGATGCCCGCCCCGGCGAAGTCTTCCCTGCGCGTGAACTGCCACTTCACGGCTCTTCCGGTCCGTCTGGAGAGGATTCCGGCAACATAATTCGGCTGCATGGTGAGGGCCATCTGGGACCAGCCGCCGAAAGAAGCGCCCTGGTAGAGACAATGGACGGTCACCTGGCTGACGGGCACGTGAAAAAACTCGGCCAATTGGCGCTTCGAGATGTGCGGCCGCTGATTTTTCACCCAAACTTCCGGATATTCCCCATTCCACCTGAAAACCCCGCAGGGACGCTCCGGCCCCACCCAGGTCTCCTGGTCGCGCCGCATCCGGAACCCGACTATCTTGTCCGCCTCGGCGAACCCTTCTTCCAGATTCCCCATCGTGGCGATGGGGGAGAGCACAAAGGGGCGGATGGCATTGCCGTTGGGGTACGATTCCGGGTTAGAGAGCGGCGCGCCGGGCTGGAGCGCCTTTTCCGGATCGAGGTTGAAGGGGCGAACCTCCCACTCTATTTCCACGAGTCGCAGCGCCTCGTCGGCGATTTCCTCGGTGTCGGCGACAATGCCCACGCCCATGGGCATCCCGTGCCAGTACCCTGCCCTGTTGAGCACCGGCTCGTGGGACCCTCCGGCTTTGCCGAAATGACCCCCGGTGTCGGCTTTCTCGGGCAGCTCGGGATCGTCATACCTGAGCACGCCCCTGACGCCGGGATAGGTTTCGGCCCTGATCGTCTCCATGCGCACTATCCGCGCGTGGGCATAAGGACAGGCCAGAATCCGCAGCCACAACATTCCCGGCACGTACACGTCCGACGTGTAGAGCGCATAACCGCTCGCCTTCTCCACTCCGTCTTTCCGCCGCACCCGCTTTCCCACGGCCGCATACTCCCCGAGTGGGTGCTTGTCGCCCTTGAGCGGGTGTTCGGGCGCTATCGTCCAGTCCGTATCGCTGTTCTTCATTGGGCTTTTTCTCTCAGAATCTGCGCCGCCCCCGCGACCGCCCTGGGATGCTGCGGGTAGGCGCCGCAACGGCAGAGATTGCCCGCGAGGGCTTCCCGAATCTCGTCTTCCGTCGGGTCGGAGTTCTTGTCGATTGCCTGGGCGGCCTCAAGAATGGCCGCCGCCGGACGACCGGTCGCTGTCATGCCGTCGATGGCAAGAGAAACATTTTGTCCCATGGTGCCTTTGCCCTCTCCCTTTTTGTAGTACGACAATAACGAACGTGGTTCAGTAATCGCTACCGATTATTTACCGTGCAACCAGATGCACTGTCAAGCTTTTTCACCGAAGGTTCGCCCTCTTTGCGCCGCCCCCAAGAGATGACGCGGAAAGGGAGATAATGCATGGCGGGAAAGAGATGCGCGCTAACGTCAAGTCTCCCCGGGCCTCCAGATGAGAAGAGGGGGGAGGAAGCCCGAAAACGCACTTGACACGAGGCATGCCCAAATTGTACACCTAAAAGGGTCTTCCCAAACTGCGTATGACACTGCCGAATGGTTGCACCCCTTATGGTCGCGTCCGGATTGATCAGGAGATACCGATGGAAGTAACCGTCACCCTTTTTGGAAACCTTGGATACTACTTGCCGGAGGGCGGCAACAGGAATTTCTTTACGAAGACGCTTCCCGACGGCGCCACTGTCGACGAGCTTTTGAAGGAGATCAATCTCCTTGGAAAAATTCCCGTTGTCGTCATCGTCAACGGGGCCGCCGCCGACCCGAACCAGGTGCTCGAGGCCAATGACGCCGTTACAATATTTCGGCCCTCCAGCGGAGGATGAAGCGCCCCCGCTTCCCCCTCACTCCCACCAGCCCTCCCGCATTGACTCGGGAATCAGGGGCAGAACGTATGCCGCCGAAGGCAGAACGTTGACCGTTGCCGCAGGGAAGTCTTTGGCCACGGCGTCGATTGCCTCCTGAAGGGAGGCTGCATGCTCGAAGCCCAGTCGGGCTGCCTGCTCCTTGTCGGCGTCTTCCGAGACGAGGAGCATCCTGTTTCTGCTGACGTAGAGCATGGTGCAGTTGAGCGCCGAGTTGAAGTCCATCGGCGTGCCGGGGATAATCGCCTTGTTCTCCTGAATGTGGGTCATGACGAGCCTTTTCGGATCGCCGTGCGCCATGGCGAAGGCTTTGTCGAATACCTGGAGAAGCGATTCGGAGAACCGGCCTCCCTTGATGCGGCTCGCAAGGACTATTATCGCCCCTCCCTTTTTGGTGACCATCTTGGAAACGGATAAGGGCTTCAATACCTGGGGGCCGTCGGTATAGGGAAAAGAAGACATGATAGTGACGTCGGCGAATTCGGTAAAGGAGACGCCCAGTTCCCTGGCGCAGAGCTCCGTCCCTGCTTTGTGGGCCTCGAGATAATCGCCGGCTACGATGGCTTTCACGTCTTCATCGGCGTCGTAGACGGCGTTGACGATGAAGTCGAGCCGGGCGAGCTTGCCTGCTTCGCGTATCTCCGACAAGAAGTTGTTCGTTGCCGTCGCGTTTCCCATCGAGGAGCCTTCCGCGAGCATTAAAGCGACGTGATGGTTGCGTATCGTCTCATAGCCCGAGACACCCGGAAGGATGGCTTTTGCGCCGCCTCCGTATCCTGCCAGAGGATGGAGAAAGATGGAGCCGACGGCGATGCGCAGGTCGGCACGGGCGACCAGTGGGTTGATCTTCAACGCTCCCGCGTGCTTCAGGGTTCCCAGGGGCACAAGATCGGGGGCATGGCAGTCGTGGCTGACAATGCGCACCTGGTTGCAGAGATCGCCGAAAGTTTCTTCTATCTCTTTCTGCGGGACCACCGGGTGCGTGCCTACCCCGATCACCATGACGATCTGGCCGTTCTCCACCCCGCATTGATGGAGATAGTCGAACAGGGGATGAAGGAGCGCCAGCTTTGGGGTAGGCCGGGCGTTATCGTCAATGAGGATGGCTATCTTCTTCTTGCCCTTGACGAGTTCCGACAAACTCGGAGCGCCTATCGGATGAGCCAGGGCGCTGGTCACCATTTCGAAGACCGGCTGCCTTGCCTTCTCGGGCTTGAGCAGGGCCGTGTTGATGACTTCCCAACCGTCGGGGAGGCGGAAAGAGACTTTGCCCTGGTGATCGTTGAGGTAATAGGTTTGCATGATCAGCCTCGCATCTCGTTTGTCTTCGACTCGCGCGTCCCGCCTACTTTTTCGGAAACAACGACTCGAACTCCCTGAACAGCTCCTCGAAATCCTTCATCTCTCCCTTAATGTGGTAGGCATGCTCCTCAGCCGGGTAGACGCCGCTCTTCACTTCGTCATCAAAGGTCTGCATCGCCTTCGTGATCTGGTCTGCCAGATTGAGATACCTCTTCACGAATTTCGGTGTAAACTCCTGGAATATTCCAAGCATGTCAGCGAAATTGAGACCCTGGCCGTCACAGGGGACACCGGCGCCGAAAACGGGAACCGCGATATTATCGGCGAGGAATTTCATTACCTCGGCAGGCACCGATTCGACGAGGATCGCTTTCGCGCCGGCTTCCTGCACGGCAATGCAATCCTTGATCAACTCCCGCGCCGAATCGACCGTGCGCGACTGCGTCTTGAAACCACCCAGCACGCCGGCGCTCTGCGGCGTGAGACCGAGATGGGCAATCACCACGACCCCCGCTTCGGTTATGGCCTTGATTTGGGGAACAACGCTGCGCCCACCCTCTAATTTGACGGCGTCCACGCCCGTTTCCTTGACGAGCCGGATCGCGTTGCGCACTGCCTCGGGCACGCTCTCCTGGTAGGAGCCAAAAGTCATGTCGCCCATCAGGAAGGTGTTCGGCGCGCCCCTTCGGACCGCCTTGCAACGATCGATCATCTGGTCCATCGTGACGGGCAAGGTGCTGTCATAGCCGTACATGATCATGCCCATCGAGTCGCCGCAAAGAATCATGTCGATGTCTGTCTTGTCGACAAAGGAAGCCCATAGCGCGTCGTATACCACGGTTGATGAAAAGGTAATTCCCTGATTTTTCATTTCCTGAAGGTCCAAGATAGTCTTCTTCCTTTTGGCCATGAGCGATGCCTCCTTGGCATGGTTGCAGACAGGCTGACGTTTCTTCCTCTTTGCATAGTTCGGCATTAGCAAACGTCGTTCCGAATTATAAGAAGCTATCACGGCGCCAGAATTTGTGTCAAGGCTTTTTGCGCAGGACGCGGGCTCATGCGCGCCCTTTGTATGTTGCTCTGTTTTCTTCCATAACAACAATGAGCGATGATTAGCCGGGCAAAAATCTTGACATGCAGCAAAACGTCATTCTATACTTGCGAATTAGCATTATGGAACTGTGTTTGTCATAGACGAACAACAAGGGCCGGCGGAAAGCCGGAAACGTTAGCGACAAGTTCCTGGCACTTCACTTCAGGAGGAGCAAATGGCTTTCAAAGTAGTGCACGTCTTCGACCTCCCCGGCGTCGACTGCGGCGAGAAACTGCTTCCGCCGCTGGGCGCCTCCCTGACCAGAGGGATGTGGCGCACCGAGGATGAGATCATCGACGTGGCTTCCGGCGCCGATGCGGTTGTGTGCGCCGGCGGCGTTCAGCCCTTTACGCGCCGGCTCTTTTCGACATTGAAGGATTGCAGGATTGTCGCCAGCTCGGGCATCGGCTACAATAACACGGACATTGACGCCGCGAGCGAATTTGGCATTGTCTTCACCAACGTGCCCGATGCGAGTCTCGACGAAGTCTCAGGCAGAGCCATAGCATTCATGATGGCCCTCAATCACCGCCTTTTCATTCTTGATAAGGCGGTAAAAGAGACGCGCCTGTGGTGCATCGGAGACCGGAAGGGCCAGAATACCTACGCCACGCCCATCTATCGCATGAGCGATCAGACGCTCGGGATCATCGGCTGCGGCAAAATCGGCATTGCCACGGCCTTGAAGGCGAAGGGGCTGGGCATGCGGGTGGTAGGCTGCGACCCCTACGTATTCGAAGGCGTGATGCTGAGTCACGGAGTGACGCCCCTCGACCTCGACGCACTCCTCGCGGAATCAGACTACGTAAGCGTCCACACGCCCTTGAACGACGAAACGAGACACATCATCGGGTTCGAGGAATTCCGGAAAATGAAGCGGTCCTGTTATTTCGTCAACACCGCTCGCGGGGGTTGCGTCGACGAAGAGGCCCTCGCCAGGGCGCTTCAGGAAAACCTGATAGCGGGAGCGGGAATCGACGTTACCGATCCCGAACCCATCCGGGCGGACAGCCCCCTGCTCTCCATGCAGAATGTCATTCTTACCGGTCACAGCGCCGGCATATCGACCGTCGCCGACCCCAATGTGTGGGGCAAGCCTATGACGCAGGTCGTCAAGGCGCTTCAAGGCGAATGGCCGCCCTATGCGGTCAACCAGGAAATCAAGCGCAAGTGGCTGGAGAAGTGGGGCAGAAAAGCAGAAGCGGAAGAGGGGCAATAGAGCCGTTCCGCAAAGTCCCGGACGAACGGCGCAAAGGTCGGAACCTTCGAAGAGCGTCGCAACCCGATGGACAGTGTCCGTTGCGTTGCCCGGCGCCGTTGCGATTTCTACTTTGTTGGCGACACCTTGCCCCAATAGCCGAGGGAGCGGGAGATTTCAGCGGCAGTGATGAGCAGTTGTCTGACAAGAGCTTCCGTCTTCTCCCTTTCCTTGGGGAAGAGCTGCTCGACGTTGCCGGAAAGGCTGATGGCAGCTTCCACCGCGCCCGTCCGCCCCGCAATCGGCGCCCCGATGCACTCGAAGCCGAGGACCGTCTCTTCACGGTCAACGGAATAGCCCTTCCGCCGAATTTCCTCCAAATCGGCCTTCAACGCTTCACGGTCGACAATAGTGGTCGAAGTGTAAGGGGTAAGCGGCGTGCGGTCCAGGTACGCATCGAGTTCTTCCGGCTTCAGGTGAGCGAGTATCGCCTTCCCGAGAGCCGAGCAATAGGCCGGGATGCTGGGGCCGATCTGATGGGTAAACAGCGAGTGCGCCCGTGGATCGATGTGGAGCACCAAAAGGGCGGAGTTACCGTCCCAAATGGCAATCTTGCCGATCATACCCGTCCGTTTAGCCAGTTGCGATGTCGGCCCCGCAGCCCTGTCGGTAATTTCGAGCGTGGACGCGAGGATCATCCCGAGCTCGTAGATCTTCAAGCCCAGGCGGTACTTCCTCGATTCCGGATCTTGCTGCAGAAAACCTGCTTTCGTGAGCGTTCGCACCAGCCCGTGGACGGTCCCTTTGGCCAGGCCGAGATCCTGGCTGATCTCGGTGATCCCGAGGGCTGGACGGTTTCGCTTGAAAAGCAGGAGCATGCCCATTGCTCTGTCAATAGACTGTATGGTAGTTTCCTTTTTCAACCTGCTCATCCCCTCCTTGCCTTCCGATTTTGTCATGGCCGAACACGATGCATGGCTATGAAACTACATGACACAACCGGAGTTGTCAACCGCTTTGAAACAGGGCACTTTTGCACCCCCCGCCCAGCTTTCCTTCAAGGAGCGGAAACTTTCAGGTTCTCCATACCGTTCTTCTTCTTGTTCAAAGAGGCTTTCTTGAGCCTATCCAGGTTTCCCTCCGGTACGTCCCGGAATTCCAGAACTCCTTTTTCCCGCGCCAACCCGATCAGCTTTTGCCCCACCCCCGTTCTCACGATCACCTGATTCCACGACCTGGCCTCTCCCCATCCCTCGGGCAATCTGGCCGACCCGACGGAAATATCGCTGAATTCGGCGGTTAAATCGGTGCAGGAACGACACGAAGGCCGAAGGCATGTTGCGACCTGATCGAGCGAGACCCCTATGCTTCCGTCTTTCGTGAAGACGTCGAGGCTGTGGTACTGGCTCGGGGGGATGTCCATTCCGATAATGGCGCCCAGCTCCACCTTCTCCTGCAATAGGGCCCGCAACGGAGCAGCGGAAAGGGCCCAGCCGCAAAACAGGCCCACAACGAGGCTCAGCTTGTTGCTGTTCTCCTTGATTCTCTCGCTCCTGCTGCTTCTCATCTTTGCCAGGGCGAGGGTTTGACAGGGCGTCGCGACGACCCCGATGGAGCGGGCGCTTCCCTTTGCTATCTTATTGAAAACCGACAGGCTCGGAGTGGCAACAAAACGGCTTTTGCTCGACTGGCGGGCCCGATCTCCCGTGGCGGCGATTCCCGTCGGCAGCAACGGATCGGCGCACGCAAGGACCGCCGTGTCGATAAGCCCGCTTCTCAGGGCGAGGTCCACGAGTGCCGTCACCGTTCCCCCGTGCTGCGCGTTTCGCCGGATCTCTTCGTCGGCCGCCCTGGTCACGTAGAAAGCCTTGACGGCGCCCAGGTCGGCCGTAAGGTCATCCTCCTTAAAAAGAAGCTTGCGAAGCGCCGAAAGGTCGCCCGGCATCCGCGGACAGACATCGTGACAGGCCCCTTCGGGCAGGTTGCACTCGTCGAGCACAACGGCACGGTCGTTCCAGGACGCATAATAGGGGCAGAGATTCACGCAGGCCCCGCAATTGGTGCAGAGGCGGCGCTCGATGACCTGATCCCGCAGGGTCCGAGTCGCGCTCTTTTCTTTCATAGGAGATCTCCCTCTCTGCCGGTCTTTCCCCGCCCGATCAAACCGCCCGTCATCGCCCCCGAAGACCGGCGTTCACGTTAACGCTTCGGCGTCTCCGTAGCCTAACTCGAAGGCCTTCAGGTTCACGGCCAGTTTCTCGCCCTTGAAGCTCTTCTTGAGCTGTTCTTCGATCCGGACCCGCTTCAGGGGAAACAACCCTGTCCCAAAGAGGGTCCCGAGCATCACGATGTTCGTCAATAGAGCGTTGCCGAGGCTGAGTGCATGGTCTGAAGCATTGACGCACCAGGCTTTTCTGGAAAGCCTGCCCATGCATTGGCGCATCGTCTCGGAAGAGGGATAGTCGGCTTCGCCTATCGCAACCTCAAGGGAGTGGACCGGACGCATATTGGTGACTACATACGTTCCCGGATAACCGAAAGCCGTCAGCATGCGCAGGGACTCGCTCGGTTCGAGGCCAAGGATTATGTCCGCCTTTCCACGGGGCGTTATAGGGCTGTAAGGTATTTTCTCGGTGGAAATCCTCATGTGGCTCGCCACCGAGCCCCCCCGTTGCGTTGCGCCGTAGGTTTCCCCGATCGTCACGGTCCGGCCTTCTTCAATAAATGCCTGGCCGAGAAGCTTTGATATCAGGATGTTCCCCTGCCCGCCGACCCCGGTAATGATCAGGTTGATAAGCCCGCTTTCCTCGAAACTCATCGCACCGCCTCCGCTACGATTGCCGATTGGGGGCAGACGCTCCTGCAGACGCCGCATCCGCTGCACATCGCCTCGTCGATGCTGGCCTTGCCTGATTCCCTGTTCACCACCAAGCCGGGGCATTTAAATACCCTCGTGCAATACCTGTCGCAGCCGCAACTGTCGGCGAGACACCTGTCCGCATCTATCTTCATTCGGGCAATGGGCCCCGCCTGCCTGTTCGCCCTGATGAGCGCGCATTCCCGGCGGCTGATCACCACGCGGGTCTTCCCCTTGTCGTCGAGAACGGCGAGAAAGGTTTTCTGCGTCGCCTCGAGGTCATAGGGGTCGACGACAGCGACCGGAACGCCGAGGGCCTCGCACACTTTTTCAACGCTAATCTCCGGCCTGGATAGGCCCATGGCGTCTTTGTCGGATCCGGGATGCGGCTGAAAGCCCGTCATTGCCGTACCGGCATTGTCGAGGACAACGAGGACAACGTCCGACTGGCTGTGAACGGCGTTGATCAGCGCAGGGATCACGGCGTGAAAAAAGGTGGAGTCGCCGCATACGGCCAATACGGGCTGCCTGAAATTGAACTTGTCCAGTTTGCCCAGGCCGGATGCGAGCCCCATCCCCGAGCCCATGGCATGAACCGTTTTGAGCTGCTCGAAACCGGAGGATTGGAGGCCCATGGAGTAGCATCCGATGTCGCCGGCGACAACCCCGTCGTCCCCCTGCAGCCTCAGGGCGTTCTTTATGGCCCAATACGTGGCCCGGTGCGGACAGCCGGGGCAGAGCTGGGATCCACGGGGAGGGATGAACCTTGCCTCAATATCCTGGCTTTCCTTTTCGTACGCGGCGTCCCTCGATTCGTACTTCAGGCCCAGGATAGCGTTGATCGCCTGCATGGTCGTATCGACGTTGACCTCTCCATACGGCTTCAGGTGACCCGAGACTTTGCCAAAAAAGGCGTACGGCCCGGCCATATTGTCGACAACGAACTCCTTCAGATTGCCTTCAAGAAAGGAATCGACCTCTTCCACCACCAGGATCTTTCCCGCCTTCGTCAAATGAGCGCGCAGAAAACCGGGCGGCAGGGGCCAGGTCGTGCCAAGCTTCAGGACGCCCACCCGCTTTTCGAGAGCCAGGGTCCTCACCGCCTCCATCGCGTAAAGCCACCCGCTTCCGCAGGCTGCCACGAGCAGTTCCGGCTTTTCGGGACCCAGGTAGAAGTTGAAAGGCGACGATTCGTACAGGGCAAGAATCTTTTCGGTTTTCTCGTGAAGGGCACGGTGAAGCTTGTCGGCCATGCCTCCGATTCCCGCGTATGATTTTGTCGTATCGAAATGGGCCCTTCTTTGGACAGACGGCAGTTCGCCCAAGGTCACGTTGCCCCTGGCGTGAGATATCCGTGTAACGCTCCGGACCATGCAAACATCGCCTAGGGCTTCCGAAATCTCGAAAGCCCACTTTGTCATGTCTTTCGCTTCCTGAAATGTGGCGGGTTCAAGAAGGGGCAGGTCGAGGGCCCTGGCGATGTGGCGGGAGTCCTGTTCATTGGTGCTCGACAATCCGCCGGGATCGTCCCCCACCATGAGCACCAGCCCGTCATTTACGCCGGTGAGGGCGAGGTTCGCCAGAAAATCGAGGGCCACGTTGAGCCCGTTCTGCTTCATTGCGGCAATCGCCCGAACGCCGGAGAGAGCAGCCGCAGCGGCGACTTCCAGGGCGACCTTTTCATTAACCGACCACTCGACATAAAGTCCCCGGCTATTCGCTGCCTTGCCAAGGGTTGCAATGACTTCCGACGACGGGGTTCCCGGATAGGCGGCGGCAACGCCCACTCCTGCCTCCAGTGCGCCCCGGGCGATCGCCTCGTTGCCCATAAGGAGATGCACCTTTCCAGGTTCGTCTGCTTCGATGCCCATTTGTTCCCCTCCGTTCTATGGTCAAAGTTCTGAAGCGGCGAGCCGCGGAGTGTGCTGTTGCCTGCCGCATTGCAGAGCTTCTTAGCGAGGAATTCCGATCAAACAACTATCCGGCCCTACCCGGGACTTCGGGCTACGGTGACCGCCTCCTTATATGTTCGACATTATCGAAGCGTAATTGTAGCTGCTGAACATATGTTCTCTTTTACAACACGCCGCCCGGCCCTGTCAAGCTAAATCCGACCGAGAACTACAGGAGGGGGGGCAGCAATGCTGACGAGCAGATCGATTGAAATTGCGAGCCTTTCAAACCGTACCGAAACCGAATTCGTGATGAGAATGGCGCTCCGCGGAAGGTGATGAGAAATTTCTCTTGTTGTGAAGGCCGGATGCGTCGGGGTAGACGGTCCGGCCCGGTCGGTCCCGAAGGGGCCGCGAAAAGGAAGACGCCGCCCTAGCCGACGAACCTGAGGGCGTTTTTGCCGGCAATCCTGCCGGAGTTTACGGCGAAGCCCGCCGCCGCGCCTGAGGAATCCTTGATGCTGTAACTGTCGCCCCACATGCCGGCGGCATCGAAACCGACGGCGTACAGGCCGGGGATAACCTTGCCCTTTTTGTCGATCACTTCCGTTTTGTGGTTGATCTTGATGCCGCCCATGGTGCCGAGAGAGACCGTTTTTGCTTTTACCGCGTAGAAGCGGGGACCTTTGAGGCGACGCAGATATTTCGGGTTTTTTGCGAAGACCTCGTCACGGCCCTTATCGCAAAACCGGTTGTACTCCTCCACGGTGGCCCTGAGGGTCGCCGGATCGATCCCGATCCGCGCTGCAAGCGCTTCTACCGAATCTCCCCTGAAAACATCCGTTGAGCCCCGCGCGAAAGCAGCCTCCATTTCTTCGTAGACGTGCGTCGCTTTCGTGCCGGGCGGGTTTATCCAGGCGATGCCTTTGTCGACCCCATAGGTCATGACGCGCTCGATCACGCCGTCGTCGAATATGCTCCAGGTATAGCCTTCCTTGTACCGGACGTTCGCATTGCCCATGGCGCTGTCGTAGAAGCAGATGCCTTCGTCGCAGAACCGTTCCCCGCCGGGATTCACCCAAAGGTCCGGCTGCGCAGCCGCGAATTCGATCTGCGACTTCCTGGGGTGGTCCGGCCCGAGGGGACCGACGCGAAAGACTTCGAGGAGCCCCATGCCCTCCTCGGCGGCGCCCGCTTCCCAGGCCATGCGAATGCCCTCCCCCATCTTGTCGGTATTTCCGAGGATGGCCAGGTTCACACCAACATCGAAGCCCGTGTACTTCTTGACCCATTCCCTGTTGTTCACGTAGCCGCCGCTTGCGATTACCACTGCTTTCGCGGCGACGCGCACTTCTTCTCCGCCCTCCTCGACAATTGCTCCGGCGACGCGGTCCTCCTGTTTGAGGACCTTCTTGACAGCGACGCCAGGCCTGATGTCGACGCCTTTCTCCCGGGCTGCCGTGACGAGAACCTTGATCACCGCTTCGCCCGTGCCGCGCACCACATGATACGTTCGGGGCGCATCCGGCATATTGATCGTCGCATCGACAAATTCCACCCCTTTCCCGATGAGCCAGGATATGGTGGGACCCGACTCGTTGACAAAGGCGCGCACGAGACGGGGATTCGCCCGCCAGTGGCTGTATTCCATGAGGCGCTTAAATGCCTCGTCCCTGCTGTAGGTGATGTACCGCATCCGCTGCAGTTCGCTTTCCACGGCAAACATACCGTTGAAAAAGTTGGACGTGCCGCCCAGGGAGCGCTGCTTTTCAAAGACAACGACCCGGGCGCCTCCTTCGGCGGCGGTCAACGCCGCGGCAAGGCCCGATACGCCGGAGCCGACCACAATGATGTCAGTCTCTTTCGGAATTCCGCTCATAGTTCTCTCCTTCGCATTTGGCCGACCCGGCTCGGAACTGCGCCTTCATGCTCCAAAGAACCCCGAATCTTCTTCGTCCCGCCGGGCGCCGATGTTATCCTGCTTTTCTCAGGCAGCCATCTTGACTATCTACCACCGAAGGCGAAACGATGCAACAAGAAAACGGAAGCCGGAATGGACATCTCCGGTTTTTTTCGTTGCGGCGACAGGAGATCGCAACGTTAACAAACCGGCTTTTTTGTCTGTCCCCCGGGCGTTGCCGTCAGCCGGGCCCATGCGTGCGTCAGAAAAAATCGCTTGACAACGCGGGGAGCAACATTGTAGACATAGCAATAGGCATGCTGAACGTCGTTCTACTATACCGAATCAGGCGGCTGCCGACGAAGGCGACGGGAAACGCAAAAGGGCTAGAAATCCGGCCCGCGTTCGTCCTTCTCAACAAACCACGCGGTCGCGACACCAAGGGATCGCGAAAGGAAAGGCGCTTGCGATGGAGAACAACTATCCCCACTTATTCAGTCCGATCAGAATACGAAACGTAACGTTCAGAAACAGGATTTTTGCCACGCCGATCACGACGCTCTCGGACTTGCAAAGCCAGGTTGCATTCTTTGAAAACAAAGCCAGGGGCGGAGCCGCCCAGGTGAGCCTCGCCGAAACTCCGGTTACGAGTAAGTATCTTCTTGAACCCGTCGGCACGACATTCATTCTTGACGGCGATGAGCATGATCTCATCAGGTTGGGAGAGTTCGTCATTGCCATGCAGGCGTACGGCGCCGTCCCCTCCGTCCAGCTCAACCATCACGGGCAACAGGTTCGGCCGGAGAGGAACGGCGGGAGGCAACCCATAGGACCTATGGGCTATGTGCGCGAAGACGGCGTGGAAGTTCTGGCCATGGACGAAGACATGATCGAGGAAGCCGTTGAAGCGTACGCGAATGCGGCGGCTTTCTGCAAGCTCGCCGGGTTCGAGATGTGCATGATCCACGGGGCCCATGGCTGGCTCCCTGCCCAATTCCTTTCCCGCTACAACAACAAACGGACCGACAGGTGGGGCGGCAGCCTCGAAAACCGGTCTCGCTTCGCGAGGGAGATCATCAAACGCATCCGCCAAAAGTGCGGCAGGGACTTTCTCCTGGAATACCGCATCAGCGGCGATGAACTGATACCGGGCGGCATGGAGATCGAAGAAGTCATCGACTTCGTCAAGATGATCGAGGACGACATCGATATCATTCATGTATCCGCCGGCATCCACGACAACCATCTCACGATAAAAAGGATGTTCCCCGTCATATCCTTTGTGCAGCCGGGTTGCAACGTGTACCTGGCCGAAGCCATGAAGAAACAGGTGAAGATACCGGTCATGACGGTGGGAGGCATTAACACGCCGGAGCTTGCCGAGCAGATCCTGGCGGAAGGGAAAGCCGACATTATCGGCATGGGAAGAGAGCTCATGTGCGATCCGGATTTTCCCAACAAAGCCAAAAAAGGTCTGAGAGACGAGATCATACCGTGCATGAGGTGCAACTCGTGCATCGCCCCGCTTCTCCCCGGCGGCAGTTTTCACTTCAGTTGCGCGGCGAACCCGAGAATAGGCCGCGACCGAATGCTGCAACGGATCCCGGCGCCCAAAGGGTCGCGAAAAGTCGTGGTTGTCGGCGGAGGCCCCGGTGGAATGATGGCGGCGATTACTGCCGCTGAAAGGGGCCATGATGTCACGCTGCTCGAAAAAAGCGGGGCCCTCGGCGGCCTCCTGAAGACCATGGATCACGAGCCCGCGAAATGGGAAGTGAAGCGCTACAAGGATTTTCTTGCGGCCAAGACGCGCAGGACCGTTCGCGATATCCGCTTGAATACGGAAGCCACGCCAAAAATGGTGCAAGCATTCAATCCCGATGTGGTAATCGCGGCGGTGGGATCGACCGCAATCGTACCGGATATTCCCGGCCTGGACAGAGAAAAAGCCTTGACGGCGCTGGATGTCTACGATAACACGCAGAAGATCGGTCACAACGTGGTAATCGTCGGGGGCGGCCTCGTAGGATGCGAGGCGGCCTTGTTTCTCGCCGGACAGGGCAGGAAGGCAACCATACTAGAAATGACGGACAAAATCGGCGATCCCGGTTACGTCCATTACCAGGTGGCCCTCATGGAAGCAATCGACCGTAATCCCAATATCGTTTCCAGGGTCGGGACCAAGTGCCTCGATCTTACGGCTGGAGGCGTTCGCGTCGAGAAAAACGGCGTAGCGGAAACCATAGCTGCGGACTCCGTCGTGTTCGCCGTCGGCCAGTCGGCCGAGTTGGAGACGGTGGAGGCGCTGCGGGGTTGCGCGGCCGAGTTTTATTCGATCGGCGATTGCGTGAAGCCCCAACGGATCTCGGAGGCGACGCGCCTGGGCCTTTTTTGCGCAATGAACATTCTCTGAGGCGTATCTCGGAGGAGGTCTAAGCCCGGCAACACGGCGGTCTTTCAACAATATGGAGGGTGAATTCCGTGAACGGCTACGCAGGACAGCTTCTTTTTGTCGATTTGTCGCGCAGGTCCATTGAAGCAAAACCCCTTTCGGAAAGCCTGGCGAAGCGCTTCATCGGCGGCTACGGCATCGGGGCCCGGCTGCTCTACGATATGATGAAGCCCGGCGTGCACCCCTTCGCACCCGAGAGCGTTCTCGGCTTCGTTTGCGGCCCCTTCAATGCGACGGGCGCCCTCTTTGGAGGCCGCTACACGGTGGTCTCCAAGTCTCCGGTCACGGGCGGATGGAACGACGCAAACTCCGGCGGGTTTTTCGGGCCGGAACTCAAAAGGGCCGGCTTCGACGGAGTATTCGTTTCGGGCGCTTCCGACAAACCCGTCTACCTGTTTATCAAGGATGGAAAAGCGGAGATTCGGGACGCGCGAGCGTTGTGGGGGAAAGACTGCTCGGAAACCCCTGAAGCGTTGGTCCGGGAAACGGGGGAACCCCGGCTCAGAGCCGCAGTCATCGGTCCGGGAGGCGAAAACCGGTCGCTCATGGCATGCGTCATGAACGACAAGCACCGGGCCGCCGGCCGGGGAGGCTCAGGCGCCGTGATGGGGTCCAAGAACCTCAAGGCCGTCGCTGTCAGGGGCAACGCCGCGATTCCTGTTGCCGATCCGCAAAAAGTCAAGGACGTCAACAAAAAAATCACGGATTGGATGAAAAGCGGTCCTTTGGCCGAGGTTGTGAAGGGCTTCAGCGACTTCGGCACCGGAGGGGGCACGGGACTGAACGGCCTCAACGGGGACGGACCCGTGAAAAACTGGGGCGGGGCCGGCATTGTCGACATGGGAGAAAACCTCCTCATGAAGATCGCCACCACCGCTTTCGACGAAAAGTACAATACCGGCAAATTCGCCTGCGCCCAATGCCCGCTCGGATGCGGGGCTCACTACAAGGTGGATGGAGGAAAATGGCCCCTCGAAGAAACGGACCGCCCGGAATACGAGACGCTCGGCGCTTTCGGCTTCATGGCTCTCAACCACGACGCGGAGTCGATCATCAAGTGCAATGACATCTGCAACCGGCACGGCCTCGATACCATATCCGTGGGGGCTTCTGTCGCCTGGGCAATTGAGTGCTACGAGAATGGCATCCTCTCGAAAGCGGACACGAAAGGCATCGAGCTGACCTGGGGAAACGGGGACGCAGTCGTGGCCATGACCCAGGCCATCGCCGATCAGACGGGCTTCGGAGAGATCCTGGCCCTCGGTTCCATGAAGGGGGCGGAGCGCCTCGGCAGGGGTTCGGAGTACCTCCAGACCGTCCGGGGCATCGAGCTTCCGATGCACGACCCCAGGTTTTCACCCGGTTTCGCCAGGACCTATCTGTGCGACCCCACACCCGGACGCCACGTGAAGGGCGGTCTTGGGATCGCCGATTTCATCCAAAGCGACGAAGTCAAATATAGCTACGTCGGCAGGGGGCGGTCGGATGCGGAAGCGACCTGCGGGGCGGAAGTGACCAATGCCGCGGGCTGTTGCAGTTTTGTGGACTTCAGCGCACCCGCGGGAATGGTCAAGGAGATGATCGAGGCCGTAACGGGATGGGAGATCGACGTGAAGCGCACGGGAAAGCGAATCCTCAACATGCGTCACGTCTTCAACCTGAGAGAAGGATTGCGGCCGACCTATGATCTCATGCCAAAGCGGCCGGTTGGCGAGCCGCCCCTCGAAGCCGGTCCGGTCAAAGGGATCACCGTGGATTATAAGAAACTGGCGGAGGGCTTTTTTGACGCCCTAGACTGGGACAGAGAGTCCGTGATGCCCAGCGCCGAGTCGTTGGACGATCTGGGAGAAGACGAAAACGGCGATCGGGCGGCGCTGCGGTGACGGCCGGCATGTCCCGACGGCTTAGACAATTGCGAGGAGGGCGCTCATGAAGATGAAAGCGGCGGTGGTGCGGAAACACAAAGAACCGGTGTCGGTGGAAGAGATTGACCTGGCGCTGCCCAAGGCAAATGAAGTTCTCGTAAGGACCGCCTACACCGGCTTCTGCCATTCCGACCTCTACATGATGTCCGGGGTTTTCGGTTTGCCGCTCCCCCTGGTCCTTGGTCATGAAGCCGCGGGAGTCGTCGAGGACATCGGACCGGGGGTCACCTCGGTGGCCAAGGGCGATCACGTCGTTGCCACGTGGTATATTGCCTGCGGGTACTGCCCCGAATGCAGGAACGGCCGCGGGAACATCTGCAGAACCAACTTCGAGCTCCATGCCCTCGGCGGTCTCCAGGATAAAACATCCCGCCTGAGCGACAGACACGGCGCCAGGTTGAACCACCAAACAAACATTTCGGGATTCGCCGAGTACATGGTGGTTCCCGAACCGGCGACGATCAAGATAAGGAAAGACCTGCCCTTGGACCAGGCGTGTCTTCTCGGCTGCTGCCAGCCGACCGGCTTCGGCGCCGTCTACAACGCCACCAACATGAAACCGGGTTATTCAGCGGCGATATGGGGTATAGGCGGCGTCGGGCTGAACGTGGTGCGCGGCGCGAAGATGAGGCTAGGCAACCCCATCATCGCCGTCGACATCCAGGGCGCCAAGGAGTCCATCGCCAAGGAATTCGGCGCAACCCACTTTATCGACAGCAGCAGGGAAGACCCGGTGCCGATCATCAGGGAGCTGACAAACGGCGGCGCGGACTATTGCTTTGAAGCTGCGGGAGACCCGGGGGCCATTGTGCAGGCGTATTGGTCCCTCGGCATGGGGGGCAAGCTCGTCACGATTGGAAATACGTTGGAATCCGATATGACCGGCCTACCACTCTTCTACCACTCGCTCCACTGCAAGACTATCGAAGGCGCCCTCTATGGGAATATCGACACTCAACGCGATATCCCCGCCCTCGCCGACATGGCCGTCCGGGGCGACCTTTTGCTCGACAAGCTTATCACGAGGAAGTTCAAGATCGAAGAAATCAACGACGTGGCCGACGCCATGGACAAACACCAGATTCTCGGTCGGGCCGTTTGCGTTTGGGAATAGTTGCTTGAAGGGAGGCAAAAAAAGCCTTGACACGGCTGGTCCCAAAATTGTACACCTAGAGGAGATACGCTGAACAAAGTTCGTCCATGTCGAATCGACTCTGAAAAGTGTTTGCTTGTATTGGGAGAAAGGAGGAAGGGGGAGCGAACTGCGTGTAAAAAAGAAAGAAGACCTTTGCGAATGTTGTTTGATCCGGGAAGCAAGCGTTCGACTAAAAAGGAGGCTTTTATGAGGGGTAGGAAGGGGTTTGTCGTTATGGCACTGTGCGCCTGCTTCATGCTGGCCGTGATGCTGGCTGCACAGGGCACGGCCCAAGCGCAGGCGCAAAAGACGCTGAAGATCGGCGTTCTCGCAAGCCTGTCAGGCTGGTTCTCGGGGTACGATACGGCCCAATGGGAGGAATGTCAGGCAGCAGCTCAGCTATGGAATGAAAGAGGCGGCCTGAAGATCAAAGGCGACACCTACAAGATCCAGCTTCTCGTCGAAGACAACAAGAGCACGCTCGACGGCGTTACCGCCTCGTGTAACAAGCTCGTCTTCGACGACGAGGTGAAATTCATCGCGGGTCCGGCGGCCTTTTTCGCGGTGGCCGCGACGAGCGTCTGCGAGCCGGCCAAGGTGCTGCGCGTGCTCGGCTACGCTACCTGTCAGCCGGAACAGGTAAGCGCCCAGACCCCGTACGCCTTCCTCGGCAAGTCGGGAACGATGGAAGCAGGCAGAGCAGGCATGACGTACATGAAGGAGCTTTATCCCAACATCAAGAAAGTCGTCTTCCTTCATCCGGATGACGGCGCCATACCTTACCTGAACAACAGGGTAAAGAAGATGCTCGCGGACGGCGGCATCGAGATGCTCGGAGACACCCTCGGCTTTAACAACGAGACCGTCGATTTCAGCCCTATAGCAGCGAAAGTCCTGGAGCGCAAGCCGGACGCGGTCTTCGTCATTAACGGCCTCTCCCAGCATTACGGCGCCCTTCTCAAGGTGCTCCGTGCGGGAGGCTGGAAGAAACCGTTCTGCGCCTCGGGCGCCTTATCTGCTATCGAAGTAGCGACGATAGCCGGCAAAGCGGCTTCTACCGACTTCTTCTCCGGCTCTATCCTCCCGGGTACGCCCGGCAACCCGCCCGCCATGGAAGCGATCGCGAAGAAACTGGAGAAACCGGGCAAAGTGAGGGCTCTCCACCTTGAGACGGCAACGGCCCTTTGGAGCCTGCTCACCGCCATCCAGGACGCCCAGAGCGTCGACCCGACTGTCGTGAAGAACCACTGGGAAACGATGAATACGATACCGGGAACACCCTACGGGAACGGAAAGATGGGCGGCAAGGAGACGTACGGCATCCGCCACGCCGTCGCAACGCCCATTCCCTTTGCTAGACTCATGAATGGAGAGGTAAAGTTCGGACGCTGGGTGGAAACTGTTTCACCGTAGGGCCGTCTTCATTCTTTTGTGAATTCACGTCAGGCAGCCCCCGGTTATGCCGGGGGCTGCCTGACAACGAGCCGAACCGGGGGCTTCAAGGTGCGCCGACCGTTGTCTTAGCGCTGTAATGAGAGGCGGGTTATGGGAACTAGTCGCAACAACAATCGTTAACTGGCTTGCCATATCGTCCATGTACATATTGGTGGCCCTCGGTTTTGCTTTTCTCGTCAATATTCTCGGCATCCTCAACCTGGCTCACGGCGTTATTTACATGATGGGAGGCTACATAGCCTACCAGATCGCGGTCGTTTGGGGAATCAACGTCTGGTGGGCCCTGCTGTTCTCCGTGGCAATCGTCGCGGCATTCGGCATAGTCCTCGAACGCTTCTGTTTTCGCCCTTTGCGGGACGACATGAACCGGGTCATCGTGATCTGCATCGCCATCTCGGTCATTATCCAGACCTCGGTGAATCTCGCCATAGGGATCAGCGTCCAAAAAGTGCCGACGTTGGCCGATGGCTCCGTGAACCTCGGCCTCACCATGGTGAGCGCCGAACGGGTGGTCACCTTCGCCATCGGCGCGGCTCTCCTCGCCGCGACCCTGTTGTTCATCAACAAGACGAAACCCGGCCAACAGATGATGGCTGTCGGTCAAAACCGCGTGGGCGCCCTCCTGCAAGGCATTCACGTTCACCGCATTTCCGCCCTCGCTTCCGTCATCGCCTGCGGGCTGGCGGCGGTTGCCGGGTGTCTGATGGCGGCCTACCTGAACCTCAACGCCTTCATGGGCGATTATATTCTCCTGAAAGCAATTGTCATCGTTATCCTGGGCGGCCTGGGCAGCATCGGGGGGGTCTTCTTCTCCGGCCTGGTCCTCGGCGCGTTGGACGCCACGGTGCCTCTGTTCGTCAGCGGCGCGGGCAGCGAGGCGATCACGCTCGGCCTGATCGTGCTCATTCTTCTCTTCAGACCCCAAGGGTTTTTCGGCCGTGAGCTGCAGATGGAAGAACGGCACGGCCACATCGTCAGCGAAGCAAGCTCCAAGGAAGGGAAAATCAATCTCAAGAAGGTCGTCGGAGTTTTGGTTGTGGTCGCATTTCTTATATTTCTGCCGCTCCTCGTGAAAAAAACGTATATGCTCCACGTCTTTATCCTGGCCCTGATCTATATGATCGCCACCTCCAGCCTGCGCCTGGTTACAACCTCGGGCCAGATGCCGCTCGCTCATGCCGCTTTCATGGGCATCGGGGCATACGCCGCCGCCATACCCGCAAAGTGGCTGGGTTGGCCGGTCTGGATCACCGTTCCCCTAGGCGGGGTCGTCTCGATGTTGATCGGCGTACTGATAGGCTATCCCTTCGCCCGGCTGAGGGCGCTTTATTACGCAATGGTATGCCTTTTCTTCGGGTCCGGCATTCTCTATTTCATTTTTACTTTCGGCATATGGACGGGAAGCTACAGCGGCCTTTCCGGCGTCACCCCCCTGCTGCTCGCTCCAAAGCGCGTCTACTACTACTTTTTTCTCGGGATAACCGCCCTTTGCCTCGCCATGATTTACCGGTTCGAATTTTCCCGCATCGGGACGAACCTGAAGGCCGTTTCCCAATCTCATCTCCTCGCGTCGAGCGTCGGCATCAACGAAGCGCGGTATCGGGTCCTTGCCGTCGCGATAGGTTGTTTCTTTGTCGGCATTGCCGGCGCGCTCTATGCGCACTACAACCTCACCATCTCCTACACGAGCTTCAACCTCAACGCAACGCTGTGGCTCTTCATGTACGTATTGATCGGAGGTTTGAACAGTTTTGTCGGCCCGATCCTCGGCACGGCCCTGCTGATCGTCGTGCCCGAGATCTTCCGCGGCCTCAAGCAGTTTGTTCCGTACATTTCGGCGATCATTCTCATTATCGTCGTTTATGGCATGCCCGACGGCCTCGTCGGCATCCCGGAAATGATCAGGTCGCATTGGAGACGGTCAAAAACGAGGGCCATTGGTTCCGACCGGGCCGTCAGGGAAGGAACCCTTATTTCCTGATCTCCTACCGCACCAACCGTTAGTGACGAAGGAGGAGCTTTTCACCATGGCGCACAGCTACGAGCACGTATTCACCCCCATCACGATAAAGGGGATCGACTTCAAGAACCGCATCGAGACCCCCCCTACCCTTCCCTTTCTCGCCAGCGCGGATGGCCAGGCAACGCCGGAGCTTTTAGCATATCACCGTGCCTTCGCCCGGGGAGGCCCGGCCATCGTCACCGTGGGCGACTCGGGGATCAACCTCCCCGGCAAGAACCACGAAGGCCAGTTGAACCTCTCCACGGACGGCGCCATTCCCGGCCTCAACAAACTTTACGAAGGAATCACGCGCTACGGCGCCGTTGCATCGATCGAGCTGAATCACGGCGGTCACAACACCTTCGTGAAGGGTCAGCGGCCTCTCGGCGCTTCCCGCATACCGAGCGGGCTCGAAGAGCAGGCAGCGCTCCTTGAAGGGAGGATGCCTACCGAGGCGAAAGAGATGACGCCGGACGACATCGCCGAAACGATCGAGGCCTTTGCGGAGGCGGCCTGCCGCTGCAAGTCGGCAAACTTCAAAATGGTTATGCTCCACGGCGCCCACGGCCACATCCTCGCCCAGTTTCTCTCTCCTCTGTGGAATAACAGGACCGATCGGTGGGGAGGCAGCCTCGAGAAACGGGCGCGTTTTCCCCTCGCCGTGCTCGAAGCCATCCGCAAGAAGTGCGGCAACGATCTGATCATCGAGTACCGCATAAGCCTCGACGAGAAAATCGAGGGGGGTCTCCGGCCTGCCGAGGTGATCGAATTCCTCAAAATGATCGAGGATAAGATCGACATCGTCCATGTCTCCGCCGGCCTGCTGTCCATTCCCTCCCTCGCCCATCATATGATCCAGCCCCTGTACATGCCGCATATGTACAACGTCCACTACGCGGAGATGGCAAAGAAGCAGACGAACCTCCTCGTCACCACCGTTGGATCGATATTGACGCTGGAGAATGCCGAAAAGATCCTCGCCGAAGGATGGGCCGACTTCGTCGCCCTGGGCCGTCCTTTCATCGCCGATGCTGATCTCATGCGCAAATCCCTGGCCGGGCA
Source organism: uncultured delta proteobacterium (assembly GCA_963816715.1). Classification (GTDB taxonomy): domain Bacteria; phylum Desulfobacterota; class Syntrophorhabdia; order Syntrophorhabdales; family WCHB1-27; genus BOG-1155. Next base: position 393,172 of record CAWFMJ010000023.1, on the reverse strand, counting down.
ACAGAAAGAAGTCCGTCCTTGCATACGGTGCAACTGGTGCGCCGGCAGGCCCAGACACACGTTCCTTCCTACCCGCTGCTCCGTTAACCCCATTGCCGCAAGGGGGGTAGAATACCCGACAGAGCATTCGATTGCCAAAGCCGACAAAAAGAAAAGAATCATGATCGTCGGCGGAGGTCCGGGAGGCATGCAGGCCGCTTTGACCGGCATGAAACGAGGGCACGACGTTGTCCTGTACGAAATGACGGACCATCTGGGCGGCATGCTCGAAATCGGCTCCAAGCTGCCCTTCAAGGGCGACCTGAAGAAGTTCCTCGACTGGCTCGTCGGCCAGACGGAAAACTGCGGGGCAACGATCACGTACGGGACGGAAGTCACCGCCGCGACGGTCAACGAGGTGAATCCCGACGCCCTGATCATCGCCATCGGCGCTGTTCCTTTCATCCCCAAAGTGCCGGGCATCGACAGGCCGAACGTGCACTGGGCAGGCGATGTGGACGGCGGAAAGGTCGAGGTGGGCAAGAACGTCGTCGTCATCGGCGCGGGCATTACCGGCGGAGAATCGGCCCTGGCTCTCGCCCGCCAGGGGAAGACGGTGACCATCCTGGAGATGCAGGCAGCCGAATCGCTCGGGAAAGAGGGTTCGCCTATCGCGGTGACCGGTTTGTTCGAGTTGCTCAAGGAGAATGGCGTCAAGGTCGTCGTCAATACGAGGATGCAGGCGATCACCGACTCCGGCGTGCAAACCATCACCAGCTCGTTCCGGGAAATGGAATACCCGGCCGATACCGTCGTCTTGGCTGCCGGCATGAGGGCCCGCAGAGAAAAAGTAGCGGAGCTGAGGAGACTCATCCCCGAAACGGAGGTCTTCGTGGTCGGCGATTGCTTGCGTCCCCGAAGCCTGGCGGCTGCTACCCACGAGGCTTTCAACGCCGTCGTGGAATTGTGATCGGTCGAACGGGGAGGTTGCTATGAAAGCTGCGGTGCTTCGGGAATTCGGCAAACCTTTGACCATAGAAGAAGTGGAATTGGAGCCTCCAAAGGAACAGGAGGCAAGGGTCCGCGTCGCGGCAACCTCCATTTGTCATAGCGATGTCCACACGATCAAGGGCGAGATCTGCTTCGACCCGCTTCCCCTCATCGCCGGTCACGAATCTGCCGGCATTGTCGAAGAAGTCGGGAAACAGGTCAAATCGATAAAGCCCGGAGACCGCGTGATCGTCTCTCTCATAAAATCATGCGGGAAGTGCTTCTATTGCAGAACGGGGCTTCCCCACCTGTGCATCGCGCAAGAGCCGCCGGCGTTGAGCCCTCTCTACAACAAAGCGGGCGAGCGGTTTTCGAGAATGGCCAACTATGCCGGTTTTGCCGAATATATCAATGCTCACGAATCGCAGGCGGTCATCATCCCCCCGGATATGCCTTTTGACCGGGCTGCGCTCCTGGCCTGCGGCGCCACCACGGGGTTCCTCGCCGTCCTGAACCGCGCCCGGGTGAAGCCCATGAGCAGCGTCGTAGTGATCGGCGCCGGCGGTCTCGGGCTCAACTGTCTTCAGGGCGCTGCCTTCGTCGGCGCCGACCCGATCATTGCCGTCGACATAGCCGATAAGAAACTGGAAGCGGCCCGCCTCTTCGGCGCTACCCATATTGTCAATTCAAGCAAGGAAGACCCGGCGGCCGTGGTGAAAGAGCTGACGGATGGCCGCGGGGCCGATTACGTCTTTGTCTCGGTCGGCATCCCCGAAGTCGTAGAGAACGCCTTCAAGATGTCGGCGCGGCGCGGCATGACCGTCATTCTCGGACTGCCGCCCCTGGCAACCCCTACCATAGCCATCTCCATATTCGACCTCGTCATGATGTCGGAACGGGTGATCACCGGCGCTTTCAACGGCTCCATCAACCTGCAGGTAGATATACCGAAGATGGTGAACCTCTATAAAACGGGACGGATCAAACTCGACGAGCTTATTTCCGGCCGCTATCCTCTCGAAAAGATCAATGAAGCCTTTGCCTCTGCCGAAAAGGGGGAGGCGCTCAAGAACGTCGTTATGTTCCCGGGATAGGCCGGCAATACCTTCGGACGCGCCGGGATCCGACACGGTGACGTGAAGAAATGACGCTAAGGCCTTTCGAGTATCGTTTTGGGGCAAAGAACGGCTTGCCTGCCATTGCTTGTATACAAGTTGTGGAGGGAGGGCAAGGCTGAGGAGCAGCGCCGGGTCATTGGATGAAGGAGGCGGGAAAAGATCGAAGGTGCACAAAAAAGGAGGAAGAGGATGAGAGGCGAAAAAGGCAGGGACAAAGTACGGGCAATGTCGTCGGTTCTCGTTTTGGGCATAGCAGCGGTTGTTGCGCTTATTCTGCTGTTGCCCCCTCTCGGAGCGGCGCAGCAGAAGGCCGCTCCAAAGACGTTGAAGATAGGCTATCTGCTATGCGTGAGCGGGTGGTATTCCGTTTTTGACGCCGTCGAAGAAGGCCACGTGAAAGCCGTGGCCGAGATGATCAACGAGAAAGGCGGCATTACCGTCCAGGGCCAGAGGTACAACATAGAGCTGGTGGGTGAAGACGGAAAGAGCACGCTGGACGGCATTGCGGCAGGCGCCAACAAGCTCGTCTACGACCACAAGGTGAAATTCGTGGTCGGGCCGACGGGTTTCTTCTCCACCGGCTCCTCCCCGATTTTCGAGCAGAATAAGGTGCTCCACGTTTCGGGCTACTGCAGCAACCAGCCCGGAGAAGTGGACAAGAGCACGCCTTACGGCTTTCTCGGCTTCGACGCCAGCATAGGAACATGCATCGCCTCCTGGAAGGTGCTGAAAAAGGAGTATCCCACGGTGAAGACGTTGGCTCTGGCCGCCACTGACGACGGGTCAGTGCCGTACCTCGTGCCTATCGTCAAGAAGATGATCGCGGACCTCGGCTACGCCATCGTCGGCGACACCGTCACGTTTCCCAGCGAGGCCGAAGACTACAGCCCCATAGCGGCAAAGATCAACGCCATCAAGGGCGCCGATGCACTTTTCATTCTCAATGGGACGCCGGTCCATCACGGCAATATCGCGAAAGGCCTAAGGGAATTAGGGAACCACAAGCCAATCATCCTGCAATGTCTTACCCCGGCGCAAGTGATTATGGCCGTCTCCGGCAAAGCAGCGGCCGACAACATCACCTGCCTGGGTCTTACGCCTCATGCAAAGGGAAATCCCGCGCTCATGGACGAGGCCTTTGACAAGAACGGCAAAAAACTCCCCTTCTTCCTGTTCAACCCCAACGGGCTCTGGGTGCTTTCACGGGTCATCCAGGCGGCGAACAGCCTCGACCCAACGGTCGTGAAGGCCAAGTGGGAGAGTATGGACAAGGTTGACTGTCTGTTCGGCACGTGCGAGTTCGGCGGCGATGTGACGTACGGACTGAAGCATCACGCCATATCCCATCCTCTTCCCTATCAAAAACTGGTGAAAGGAAAGGTGGAGTATGGCGGATGGGTGAACGTGGAGCGCATTCCCTGAGCGGGCAGATTCATTGCAGAAAGCGCGTTTGCCTGACAATGCGTTCCGGGTCGGCCGGGGGGGGGCGACAACGGCGGCATCCGTTTCGTTTAAACAGATATGACAAGGGTTCCTCCAGGTTTTATGCACCGCCTGGAGGAACCCTTGAAATGCAACACTCCCTTTTATGGGGAACCCTCTCCTTTGTCTTCGACCCCCCACCTTTTGAACAGGCGTGCATCAATTCCGAAGAGGTCGAGAGCCTTGCCGACGGTGTGGTTAATGAGGTCGTCTATTGTCTTGGGCAGATGGTAGAATGCAGGGATGGGCGGCATGATTATGCCGCCCATCCGGGTCACTTTCGCCATCAATTCAATATGCCCCTCGTGCAGGGGCGTCTCTCTCACCAGAAGAACAAGCCTTCGCCTTTCCTTGAGCGTCACGTCCGCCGCACGGGAGAGAAGGTTGTCGGCGTAGGAATTGGCAATAGCCGAAAGGGTCTTCACCGAGCAAGGCGCTATGATCATACCATCTACCGGATACGAACCGCTGGCTATCGGGGCGCCGACATCTGCAACGTCGTAGGTATATGAAGCGAAAGACTCGACGTGCGAAAGCGTGTATTTCGTTTCAATTGACAGGGTCTTCGCGGCGGGCGCCGTTACCGCCACATGCGTCTCAACACCCAGCCCCGAGAGGACCTCGAGGATTCTTACGCCGTATATCGCCCCTGACGCCCCGGTTATGCCAATGATCATTCTTTTCAATCTTAGCCCCCTCTATCCCTTTACGGGAGACTGTGCCAGGACCCATTCCGCTGCCTTCTCGCATGCCGACCGCCCTACCCCGTGTTCTGGGCCATTCAGCTATTATCAGACAAAACCTGCCTGCAATCAACACGTCCCTCCGGCCAATCTTCCCATTCTTCCATTTCTCCGCGCGCATCCCGGATGAGGGAACGGTGAAGCATTATGTCGAGAACCTTATAAATTCATAAGAAACTTTGAGTTGAACGTCCCCTAAGCCTCGGTCATAATGGTGAAAAACGGTTCTCTGTCAATTGCAGGAAATGCTAGGCAAAGGGGGGGCGCCAATGGGTGAAATAAGGTTGATCGATACCAGTCTAAGGGACGGCAACCAGAGTCTGTGGGGGGCGACAGGCGTAAACACTGAGGACATGAAATCGATGGCGCCGACATTGGACGCGGCGGGATTTAAGGCTATAGACTTCACGAGCAGCGCCCATATGGGCGTTTATGTGCGCTACCATAAAGAAGACCCGTGGGAAGCAATCCGCCAGGGAGTCAAGGCGATGCCGAACACGCCTCTCAGCCTGGGGACGAGCGGACGCCGTTTCATCGGTTTTAAGCGTCTGCCCGATTCCATGCTGAACCTCGTGGTGGAAAGGGCCGCTGCAAACGGCATAAGACGGATCTGGCTCGTTGACGCCTCTCATGATGCGACCTTGATCCACAAGGTGGCCAGAATGTGCAAGGCCGCCGGAATAGAGGAGATGGTCTGCGCCTTGTGCTTCACCATAAGCCCGGTCCACACCGACGAGTATTACGGCAAGATAGCCGCCGGCGTCGTCTCGTCGCCCGATGTGGACGGTCTTTATCTGAAGGACCAGGGGGGTCTCTTGACGCCCGAGCGGGTGCGCACTCTCGTGCCCGCACTCTTGAAGGCCTCCGGCGGAAAGCCTCTCGAATTGCACCCCCACTGCAACACGGGGCTCGGGACGGCCTGCGCCCTGGAAGCGATCCGATTGGGCGTCGACACAATCCACACGGCCATCCCGCCCCTTGCGTACGGGACATCGCTTCCCTCGGCGCTCAACCTCCTCGACAACCTTCCCCATATGGACTACGCAGCTTCAGCGGACCGAAGGATGGTCCAATTGCTGCCTTCATGGGCGCAGGGCAAAGAGAAGACCTACTCGCGCATAGACCGTTCATGCCTTGAACAGATATCGGAAAAACTGAGCGGCATCGCGCATTCCCGGAACTATCCCATCGGCGCCCCGGTCGAGCATAGCGTTTACTACTATCAGCATCAAATCCCCGGCGGCATGATGACCACTCTCAAGCGACAGCTCATGGAAATGAAACAGGAAATGCGCCTGTCCGAGGTCGTGGACGAGGTCGTTCGCGTCCGGGAGGAGTTGGGATACCCCGTCATGGTGACGCCGTTGTCGCAATTTGTGGCCGCCCAGGCGACGATGAACGTGATAAACCGGCAGCGGTACAAGGTGGTGCCGGAAGGAGTGCTCCAGTATGCGGCAGGATGGTTCGGGCAGCCTCCCGTACCCATCAAGGCCGACGTGATGGAAAAGATCACGGCAAGTCCCCGGGCAAGAGAGGTATTCAGCCGGGAGTTCCCCGAGCTTACCACGAAAGAGATAAGAGAGAGCATGGGGATCGGCTCTTCCGTCCCCGACGAGGAGTTCATACTGAGGTACGTCATGATAGACAAGGAGATAGATGAGATGCTCGCGGCAAAGGGGAAGACGGCCGGACATTAGCCGGTCGCTTCGCGGAGGGCCCGGGCGGAATTCTTCACACATCAAATCAAGGAGGAAGTATGCGGCTGGAAGGAAAAGTGGCCATCGTTACCGGTGGAGGCAAAGGAATAGGCAGGGCCGTCGCCCTCGCTTATGCGAGGGAAGGCGCAAAGGTGATGATCGCGTCGAGGACGGTATCGGCCCTGGAAGCGACGTGCAAAGAGATAGCGGGCAAAGGCGGCGTTTCAGCCTACCTGCAAACGGACGTGTCCGACGAGAAGCAAGTGGAGCGGCTTGTCTCGGAGACGGTCAAACAGTTCGGCAAGGTCGACATCCTGGTGAACAACAGCGGCGTTTCGGGGCCGACCTCCAGGGTGGTCGACATGGATCTGGCCCAGTGGGGGGAGACCTTGGCCATCGATCTTACTGGAAGCATGCTCTGCTCCCGCCAGGCCCTGAAACACATGATTCCCCAGAAGAGCGGCGCCATCATTAACGTCGTTTCCGAAGGGGGCAGATCGGGAGACGGCAGATCGGGGTATCCCCTTCGAGCGGCCTACTGCTGCTCCAAGATGGGCCTTATCGGTCTCACCGAGACCCTGGCCGTCGAGAACGGTCCTTTCGGCATACGGGTCAATGCCCTTAGTCCCGGCCCGGTGCGGGGAGAACGCATCGAAAATATACTCTCAAAACGGGCCGCGGAGACAGGCAAAACCCTGCAAGAATGGCTCGACATGCTTGCGGTCAACAACTCGCTCAAGAGAATTGTGACCGAAGAGGAGTGCGCGGCCGTCGCTCTCTTTCTTGCTTCCGACGAATCGAGCGGGGTGACCGGCGTGACGATGCCGGTGAGCTGTCATCAACACGTCGTCTTCTGACCCTTTCGGCGACGAATTCGGCCGGCCGGGACGCCAGTGCGGACCCCGGCCGCCTTTCTTTAGCGCCTGGCTCGCGTTGTCGATGCAAGTTTCACCTTGGCTCTGAGGGCGTGTTTGCAGATCTTTTCATTCCCGGCGCGCGCACTGCTCGCCGCCCCAATCAGTAGGTAGGAAAGGCGTAGCCGCCATCGATGCCGATTGCCTGTCCTGTCATCATTCTCGCGTCGTCAGACGTCGACCAGGCGACTACGCGCGCGATGTCCTCGGGCTTCAAGGGAACCTTGATTGCCTGCTTCTGCTCCATGAACCAGTTTGTTACGTCGCTCTCCGGAACGTTCAGGACCGACGAAAGAGCCACGCGATTGCCGTCCCACCAGGGGGTCTCAACGGGTCCGGGGCAAACGGCGTTCACCGTGATGCCGTAAGGCGCGACCTCTTTTCCCAATGCCACCGTCATCGCGATCTGCCCTGCTTTTGACACGCCGTAGGCTGCCATAAGGGGCTGGGCCTGTCTGCCGACGGCGGACGAGATGTTGATGACCCGCCCCGACTTCTGTTGGATCATGTGTGGAATGACGTGCTTAATACAAAGGAAGGAGCCCCTCAGGTTCACGGCTATCGTGTTGTCCCAGACTTCCGTGGGGGTCTCCCACAAAGGCGCGACCTTTCCGAGCCCCGCGTTGTTGACAAGCACGTCGATCCTCGAAAACGTCGACATCGTCCTTTCCACCATGTCTCGCACATCATCTTCCTTCCGAAGGTCGCACGCGAGAGCCATAGCCCTGCCGGCCTTCTCGCCGATTTCCCCGGCGACCTCTTTCGCCGAAGCCGCATCCACGTCCGCTAAGACAAGGGCCGCCCCCCTTGCGGCCAGCTCAAAGGCTATGGCCTTTCCCCAAACCCTTGCCGCCTCCCGTAACTATTGCCGTCTTCCCGAGCAACGTCTGTTCCGCCATTTTGTCCTCCCCTTGGCTTTGGCGGTTCAACGCCGACTAAGTGCGCGGGCCGCTTTTTTTCTGCTCATCGTTGCCTCTGGCGAATTATCTCTCGCCCCGGAATCTCACGCAACACCGCCGCTATAGCGCGGGCGAACGCAGGATCGTTGATATCGGCGTCTACCTCGGCGAGGGCAATCGAAGGGTCGAGCGCCCCTTTGAGGGCCTCGGTGAATGCGCTGTCTGCGGCCGGATCAAAAAGATCGGCCCCTTCGACGCTCAGGCTGGAAAATCCCTTTCCGGGGATGACAACCTTGACGCGCTCCTTGTGCGGATAACGGTTCAGTTTTTCCGCCACCGCCGCTCCCAGCCCCTTCATTTCGTCAGCGCTCGTCCTCGCCTCCGCCCTGAGGCTGTCCTTCACGTTGAGCTTTCTCTGAGAGAGCTTCCTTGAGACCCAAAGTGGATCGCCGGCGTCCCGTCTCTCCAACGGACCGCAACTGATCATGTCGAACCCACCGGGGCAGAAAACATAGGGGATAGGCTGGTCTCTTGCGACGTCCAGCCGGTCGGGACCCGACGCTCTGTTTCCACCCAGGAGATACTCGCTGAACGAGCAGGGGACGAGGTCGATGAAGGCCCGGAAATAACCTTGTTTCGTGAGATCGAGAAGCGCCCTGTCCCCCAAGCCCGTGGCCAGGAGCGAAACGACTTCGTACTCGCTCTTCAACGCCTCGCGAACATAGTGCGCGCCTTTGTCGCAGAAGCCGAATTCCGTGAGGGCCAGCATGGGCTTTTCGGCGCCGGCCGATGGGTTGTAGGCTTTTGCCATGCCTGCTATTGCATTGGCGCCGTTTATTGCGAGAGCCTTCACCAAGTGGTTCATGCCCACCGTATCGACCACCGTGTGCATGACGGTGACATCCTTGAGGGCAAAGAAATCCGCAAGCCGACCGGCATGGGCAGGCATGGCCGCGGCACTTGAGAGAAGGAGCTTCGGCAGCCCGAAGGGCAACGCTTGCATCGCCTGGAGCGTGATCAGCGTGCCTGTCAACCCGGCGATGCCAATGATGCCCTCGAGGTCTCCCGACTCGTAAAGGGCCGAAACCTTCCTTTTCAGTCCTATTCCCATGAGGGCGGCAATCGTCTGCAGGGTTGAGCCGGGCCCGGCGTCGGCGCCGGATGTCCTTCCCAATTCAGCCACTTCGGCCGCGCTCACGTCCGGCCGGAGCCGGGGAGCTATCGCCCCCGCCCCGATGCTGACGTCGATGAGGCAGACCCTGAAGGCTTTTTCTTCTATTTGCGCCTTAATGAGCGCGAGCGCTTCTTCTCTTTCGTCGAGCATTCCAACTATTGCGATAGCCATTGCGCGCCTCCCGATGACTCTATGCGGGGCTTCCCACAGATCTCCTTAAACGCGCCGACCAGGGCCCTCGAGAATTCCATATCCTCAAGGTTCGCGTCCACCTCGACTATGGGAATGCGGGGATCCAGATCCTTCTTGAGGGCATCCACGAAGACCCGGTCCTGCTCGGGGTTGTAAAGGAGGGATCCCTCTCTGTCGAGAGCGGACCAGCCCCGGAGGGGCAGAACAATCGTTACGGGTCCCTTGGCCGCGTTGAGTTTCCGGGCATAGACCGGCGCCGCCTCTTTCAATTCGTCGTCGTCGTAGCGCGTCATCGAGCGTAGGGCATCGATCGGCACCTGGACGCGGGAAGCGTATTTCTCCCTGTTTTTTCTGGTGGGTCCGCAACCCGTCAGGTTAACGACGGAAAAGGAGACCACGAGCGGTATTTCCCTCGTCGCGAAGGCATCCATTCTCTCCATTCCCCCTGCTCTGTTGCCGCCGAACATCTCTTCTATTATTCCGGTGGGCACGATATCGACGACGCCGTCGAGGAAGCCTTCCCCCACCAGCCTGTCCATCGCCCTCTCGCTCACCCCCTGGGCGTGGAACGTGAAGACGTTGAAGCCTTCGGCCTCGAGGAGTTTTTCGACCTGCACCGGGCATTTCGGGCAAAAGCCGACTTCTGTTATAGCGACGGAGTTGGGCGGCAGCTGGAGCGACGTGTATGGCTTGCTTTCTTCCACCATACCCGAAATCAGGCCCGCCGCCTGGGCGATGGAATGGGTGAGAAGATCGTTCATTCCAGCCATTTCCATGATGATCTGCATCACGAGAATGTCCGAGGCGTCGAACCATTGATGGAGGTAGACCGGCATGGCCGCGGGCACCACGAGCACTTTGGGGATGCCGAAAGGAAGGGCCTGCATGGCCCGGGCCGCGAGGAGGGCGATAGTGGAGCCGCCGAGGGCCACGGCGCCGTCGAGCTGATTTGCCGCGAGAAGATCGAGCAGCTTCTGCCGCGCCCCTGCGGTCATCACTTCACCGTTGGTAAATCGGTCGCCGACTGCGATCAATTGGTCGATGTCCTTGCCCATGAGGCCGGCAATCTCGCGCGGAGCAATATCCGCCTCGAAGCCGGGCTTCCCGCCGCTGCTGACATCCATAATGATCGCCCGGTGGCCCCGGGAAGCAATACACTTCCGGAGGAACCGCAATTGTTCGCCTTTCGTGTCCACCGTTCCAATGATGACGATCGTTTTTTGCATGACGCACCCCTTTTCAGTTCAATTGTCGAGGATCGGGCGCGGAAACACCCCTGTTCGATATTGTAGACGGTTGGGAATTCAGATCAATTCAGACTTTCTAATGAAATCATAAGCTTATTGTGTTGACTCAATAAACGATAGGTGCTATCCTCGAAAAAAGGGGGGGATTGGGGATGAGACCTCCGCAAGTGAACCTTCAGCACATTGTCACGTTCTACTTCGTGGCGAGGGAGGGGGGGTTTGGCCCTGCTTCGGAGCGACTCTTTATCACCCAATCGGCCGTAACCCAACAAGTACGATCTCTCGAAGCTCAATTCGGCATAAAGCTCTTTGCGATCAGGAAACAAAGGGCCTACCTCACCACCGCCGGAGAAAGATTCTTCGCGTATGCGGAAGGCTTCGTGCGACAGGCGATGTCGATGGAGAGCTTCCTGAAGAGTTATCGACTGAACAACCTCAACATCGGCGTGGCCCGAACATTGATGCTGCTGCTGATGGGTCTGATCGACAAGTTCAAGGAGCGTTATCCTTCCGTGCAAGTCTCGGTAGGGGAAGGCCATTCGTCGCATCTGATAAAGGACCTCCTCAACTTCAGGCATGACATCTGTTTCGTGAGCGGTCTCGTGGAGAACTCCGAGCATTTGACTGTCTACCGGATGCCGCAGGTTGATGAAATGGTTTTCGTTGCGAGCCCCGAGTATGTTTTAGGCGCAAACGGCTCAGGGCTGACCTGGGAAGATCTCTCGCGCCACCCCCTGATCATGCAGTCGGCGGGATCGGCCGCGCGTGATTTTGCCTTTTCCCATTTCAGAGAGCGAGGTTTGCAGCCCGTGATCGGCGCCGAGGTGGACCATATCGAGTGCGCCAAAGAGCTCGCCCGTCAGAAAAAAGGCGTAGCCTTCATGTTCCGTCCCAACGTGGAAGCGGACCTCGGCGGCGGGAAGCTGAAGGTTGTGCCGGTGATAGACGGCGAGGTAAAGCTGGACGTCTATATACTGGTCAATCGGGGAGACAGGGTAATGTCGCCGACCCTGGAGGAATTCATTCGCCTCTTCAGGGAACACTTCAAATGCGGCGTGGAGGAGGTTCAGACGAGTACGGCGCCCGCCGCGTGAGAAAATCCGTCGACAATTGTCGGAGAGGTTGCCATCCCTTCAACGCCAACAGTGAAGCAAATCTTCGGAATCAACGACCTCGCCGAAGAAACCGTCGATGTTTGAGAGCGACCACTTCTTGGCTTCCTCGCTTGTCCCCTCGGTGAGATCGGAGGGAACGACCACAAAGTAGTCTCGCATGAAAGCGTCGCGGGCCGTCGACTCCACACACACATTTGTCGCGATCCCGGTGATGACGAGGGTCCTTATTCCCCTGGAGCGGAGAAACCGATCGAGATACGTCGAGGCGAAGCCCGAGTAGCTGTATTTAGCGATCACCACGTCGCCCCGGCGGGGAAAAACTCCGTAGAATCCGGCATAGTCAGGATCGTATTTCCTATCGATCCCCAGCCGGTCGTACTGCTCCTTTGCCGCCGGAGAAGAAAGCTCGTCCAGCTTGGTCATTTTCAGATGGACGATGCACTTGAGCGCCGGCCGGACCCTGTCCAAGAAAAGGCTCAGCCTGTCCGCCAGCTCGCGAATCGGGATTATGTCGAACCCCCTTCGATGAAAGATTCCTCCTTCGCAGCAGTAATCTCTCTGCATGTCGATAACCGCAACGGCCGTTCGATCCCGATCGACTTTTGTTTTCAGCGCCCCCAGGTCCATGGTCCCTCGCCTTAGCAGGATTCCCTTATGGTGGCACTCCGTGAGTCCCCTTGTCAAGAAGGAGCGAAAACGGGCGATCGAGGCTTAAGGCGATATGCCCGGCGCCTTAGCCTTATGAAGTCATAAGAAACTTTGTGTTGACTGTCCTGTCGGAGCTTTCTAAAATGGACGAAAAGAGAAACAACCGGAGGGTTCCAGGCGCCGGTTCGTCGCGGGGGACGACGAGCCGGAAACGCGAAAGAGGCATAAAAAAAATGGGGGGCGGGGATGCCAGAGAATTGGGTGCATTGGCTCGACGACCTTGGCGCCGATTGCAACGAGCTTGTCGGCAAGAAGTGCGCCAACCTGGGGGAGATGGCGAAGATAGGGCTTCCGGTCCCCTGTGGCTTCGCCCTCTCCGTAGATGCCTACCACATGTTCCTCAAACTTACGGGCGCCGATGAGCAAATCTCCGAATACGCGGGCAGCAGAAAGCCGTCAGTAGACGATATCGCAGGCATTAGCCGACTAAGCCAGTCTGTACGCCAAATTATCGAATCCAAAAAGATGCCGGCCGAGATGAAGAGCTCAATCCTGGACTATTATCAGGCCCTGTGCAGCCGATGCGGAATGGCCGACGCCGCTGTTTCGACGCGGTCTGCGGGAACGGTCAGCCATCCGGGACAATATGAAACCTACCTCAACGTAAAAGGCCCCGCGGACTTGTTGGACAAGATCAAAAAGGTGTGGTCAAGCACATTTAACCCGAGATCGCTGGCCTTCCGGTTGAAGAAGGGGATGGAAATACGTGAAGAGCCGATAGGCGTTGCGGTGCTGGCGATGGTGCAAGCCCGTTCGGCGGGGATTGCCTTTAGCGCGGACCCGAATACCGGAGACCTGGCAAAAGTCATTGTTGAAGCTAACTGGGGTCTGGGAGAGAGTGTGGTGAGCGGCGAGCTGATGCCGGACCGTTGGGTGCTCGAAAAAGAATCGTTGAAGATCCTGGAAAGAACGCTCGGGAAAAAAGAGAAGGTCATTGTGGGCGCAACGCGCGGCGTTGTGGAAGAGAAAGTCCCCGAAGAGAAATCGGGGCGGTTCTGCCTCTCCGACGACGAGGTCCGGAAGATTGCCGGTTTTGCAATCCGCCTGGAGTCCCACTTCGGCCTTCCTCAGGATATTGAATGGGCGGTTTCTTCCGATGCCGCCTTTCCTCCGGTAGTTCTACTCCAGACCAGGCCTGTAGTGATAGCGAAAAAGAGCGCGTCAGATCAGATAGTAGACATGATGGTGGGCTTCCTGACGGTATCGTAGCGGGGCCAGTCGCCGACTATCCCAAGGAGGAGCGATGATACACGATGCGTATGACCTGAGTTTCTATGAATTCGACGACGAGAAGGACCCTCAGGAATACGGCGTGCTTCTCTGCGACGTAATCCACGGCAGGCCCCCTCTTAAGCCGACGTACATGGGCATTGGATGGCAATGGTTCTATTATGGCTTCCGATGGGCCGCCGAAACCTTGTCTCTTCCCACCACTCATGGATGGGATTCGCGATTCGTCAACGGATATCCCTATATATCCGGAATCAGGACAACGCCTGAGGAGGCCAAGGCCCGGGAGCCCGTATTCCGGAAGAAGATCAAGCCGTTCCTGGAAGACTTTTACGGCGTTTGGGATCCCCTCAAGACGGACCTCCTCCAGATGTACAAGGAGGCGAAGGAATCCCGGGGACTGAGGCAGTGGAAGGACATCGAGCACTTAAGCAACAACGAGCTCCTCACCTTCTTCCTCGATTTCGCTTACGTAATCAGCAGAAAAGTAGGCGAAACCCACATGATCATGCTGATGGCGGTCTACTACATCAGCGGCATACTGCAACAGGTCTGGCGCAATCTGTTCGGCGTCGACGCCGCCATCGATCCGAATTTCACCGCCCTGATGGGCGGAACCGAGAACCAGGATGTGTCGGTTGTCCGAGGACTCTGGGAATTGGGCAGACAAGCCGTCGACTGCGGGCTTCAGCCGGTCTTCGATGCAAATGAGGGAAACGGCGATTGCTTGAAGGAGCTGACAAAAACGCCCCAAGGCAAGAAGTGGCTCGACTTGCTGGACGCCTTTCTTATTGATCACGGCTGGAGATGTGAGAGAATGCACGCCTACGACACGCCGGCCTGGATCGAAAAGCCTGAGCTTGCCCTCGAACGGATTCGATTTCTTATGAGGTCCGACGTCTTTCCCTTTGATGCCGAGCGGGATCGGGTGGTTAAGGAGCGGGAAGAAGCAGAAAAAGCTGTGCTGGCGAAATGCCCGGAGGCCCAGAAAGAGGCCTTCGCGCTGCTTGTCAAAGGGGGTCAGAACGCGGCGTTTTGGAGCGAAGACCATACCTATTTCTGCGATTTCTATGCAGGCGCCCTGGGAAGATGGATCATCGGCGAGTTCGGTCGGCGCTTTGCGGCAGCGGGATGCATTGACGAAGCAGACGACGTCTTTTTCCTCCATCCCAACGAGATCAGAAAGGCCGCAATACCGATGGGCCGGATCAACCTCCGCCCCTACGTGGAAAAGCGAAAGACCCTCTGGCAGAAATACCTGGAAATCGAGCCGGCGCCCTTCTACGGCGACATATCCCAGGCGCAGGCCGTGCTCAAGAGCGACCCCACCCTTTCCGTTTCGACGCAGGTTCCCATCGTGAGGAAAGAGCTCAGAGCCGACCTCTACGGCGCAGCGGCGGCGCCGGGGATTGCCGAAGGGAAGGCCCGGGTGATCATGAGCGCGAAGGACCTGGGTCAGATAGAACCGGGAGAGATACTCGTCGCTCCCGGCACCTCGGCTGCCTGGACGGTCGTCTTCAGCCTCATAAGGGGTCTTGTGACCGACGGCGGCGGCGCTCTTTCCCACCCGGTCATCATGGCTAGAGAATTCGGAGTTCCGGCGGTCTCCGGGACTGTCGAGGCCACCCAGAAAATCAAGACAGGCCAGTGGATACTCGTGGACGGGAACCAGGGGGTCGTCTATGTGGTCGACAAGTAAAACCTGTCAGAGCCTTTCCGTTCAGTACGGCGGTCTCTCGTTCCACCGGGAGGGGGCGCTGAGCCCCGGTAATTGGCGATGCCGCACGGAGGGAACATGAAATATCCGCACATGTTTGATCTAACCGATAAGACGGCGCTGGTCACCGGCGCATCCAGCGGCCTGGGCGCAGCCTTTGCCGAGGCCATGGCAGAAGCCGGCGCCAATGTCGTCTGTGCCGCCAGGAATCTGCCCGCCCTCGAAGAAACTGCCCGGAAGGTCAGGCAAATGGGAAGAAAGGCCCTCGTGGTCTTCTGCGACGTGACAGATGAGGAGAACGTCGTCGCCATGGTGAGAAAGACGGTCGACGAATTCGGCCGGCTCGACGTCCTCTTCAATAACGCGGGCGTTTCCGACAATACCAACGACGTCCCGAAACCCCTGCACGAATACACGACAGAGTGGTGGAACAGGGTTATCTCGGTGGATCTCCAGGGCGCGTTCTACTGTGCAAGAGAGGCGCTCAAAGTGATGGTGCAGCAAAAGAGCGGAAAGATAATCAATGTCGCCTCCATCTGGGGACTGAGCGGTTCTTCGGCGGTGATACCCGCCCCTGCCTATTGCAGCGCAAAAGGCGCCGTAGTGAACCTTACCCGTGAGCTGGGGCTGGAATATGCGCCCTATGGCATCAACGTCAACGCCCTTTGCCCGGGGTTTTACGTGACAAAATTGGGAGGCTACGACGATCCCGAGTTCATGAAGACGATTCGCGCCTGGATACCGATAGGACGGGAAGCGCAACCGGAGGAATTGAAGGCCGCCGCTGTTTTCCTCGCTTCCGCCGGCTCGAACTACATGTGCGGCCAGGTGCTCGTGACCGATGGAGGGATCTGTGCAAAGTAACCGCGAGGGTTCGTATGGCCGATGATGCCGCGTTAATGAGGGTAGAAGGGATTTACATGTCCTTCGGCGGGCTTATGGTACTCACCGATGTGAGCCTGTCGCTGAACAAGGGAGAACTGGTCGGTCTCATCGGTCCCAACGGCGCCGGCAAATCTACCCTTTTCAACGTGATCAGCTCGCTGTGCCGACCGCAGCGGGGCGATGTATTTCTCAACGGGAAAAAGGTTACGGGCGCGCCGCCTCACACTCTGTGCCATATGGGAATTTCCAGGACCTATCAACTCGTGAAGACTTTCAACAAGATGACGGCCTTCGACAATGTGATGGTCGGCGCCGTGTACGGCTGCGGCGGCGGCGCCAAGGGTGCGAGGGCGAGGGCGATGGCTGCCTTGAAGATCGTGGAAATAGAGGAGAAGAAGAACGTTCTCGCCTCCAACCTGACCTTGTCGGACCGTCGGTTAGTCGAAGTCGCACGGGCCCTCGCCTCGTCGCCTACGGTGACGCTCCTCGATGAGCCGATGGCTGGATTGAACGCGGCCGAGATCAAAAAGCTGCTCAACGTCATCACGCGGGCCCGGGAAGAGAGAGGGATCTCCATCCTGTGGGTCGAGCATAAGGTCGACGCCGTCTTTCGCGCCTGCGACAGGGTTGCCGTTCTTAATTACGGGGTGAAAATAGCCGATGGGAAGCCTGAAGAAATAGCGAAAGATGCGAAGGTCATAGAGGCATATCTTGGAAAAACCCTTGCTCGAAATTAGGAATTTAACCGTATCCTACGGCGCCGTTCAGGCCTTGTGGGGCGTCTCCCTCTCTGTGGACGAAGGCTCGATCGTCGCCCTGGTGGGCGCGAACGGCGCCGGCAAGTCGACCCTCCTCAAGGCCGTATCCGGAATGAAGCGTCCCGGGAGCGGCAGCATCTTCTTTGCCGGCAAGGATCTGTTAGGTCTTAAGCCGGAGGCGGTGGTGAACGCGGGCATCTCCCTCGTTCCCGAGGGCCGGAGGCTCTTTGGCCGGCTGACCGTGCAAGAGAACCTCGAACTGGGCGCTTACGTCTCCCGGGCCAGGCCATTCCTGCAGGAATCTCTGAATAAGGTTTACGACCTGTTCCCCATCCTCAAGAATAGACATGGCCAGATTGCAGGCTCCCTCAGCGGAGGGGAACAGCAGATGCTCGCAATCGGCCGGTCGATGATGAGCAAGCCGGAGATCCTGATGCTCGACGAGCCTTCCCTGGGCTTAAGCCCCCTTGTCGTCAACGCGATGTTCGAGTTGATCGAGGAGCTGAACCGGAAAGGAACGACCATTCTTCTTGTGGAACAGAACATTTACCAGGCTTTGAAAGTCTCTCATCACGCCTACGTCATGAAGACCGGAGAGATCGCTCTCGAGGGTCCCGGAGAACAGCTCCTCGCCGACCCTGAAGTGCAGAACGCCTACCTGGGGACACTGGAGTAAGACTAATGCTCGATTATCTGACCTTCGGACTCCTCTCTCAACTCTTTGTCAACGGCATCCTCTTCGGCACTATGTACGGCCTTGCCGCCATAGGTCTCAGCCTTATCTTCGGGACGATGCACATCATTTTTCTCTCCCAGGGCGCCGTCATCATCTTTATGGCCTATTTGTGCTTCTGGCTCTTTACGCTGCTCAAGATCGACCCCTACCTATCGACGATTATCCTCGCTCCCTTCGCCCTGGCGCTCGGCGCCGGCTTGTACCAGACGCTCTTCAGAAGGGCAATCAGAATGGAGGACAAAAACATCAGCCTCCTCATCGCCGTGGGGCTTATGTTCCTTCTCGAAAATCTGATGTCGGTCGCGTGGACGCCGAATCCGAGGTCGGTATCCACAGGGTACACCTCTTCGTCCCTCTCTTTGGGAAATCTCGATATCTCGTTTACCCGCCTCATGGGATTCGTAATGGCGATGCTCGCCACCGTGGGCGTGACGCTTTTCTTGAAAAAAACTCTCATAGGGAAGGCCGTGCGGGCGGCCTCAGAGGACATGGGAGCGGCAAGTCTCGTGGGCATCGGTCCCCATTGGGTCAATATGGTCACCTTCGCCATCGGGATCGGTTTGTCGGGAATAGCGGGGATCGCGCTCTCGACTACTTATCCTTTCGATCCGTATTTTGGCTTCATCTTTAGTCTGAAGGCAATGATCGCTCTTGCCCTCGGAGGCTTGGGGAGCGTCTCCGGCGCCTTGCTCGGCGGCATCATCCTCGGTCTGCTTGAGAGTTGGGCGGCTTTTTTTGTGAGCGGCGGGTGGGCCGACGCCGTCGGCTATGCGATATTTCTCCTCGTGTTGCTGTTCAAGCCGGAGGGACTCTTTGTCCGGTCAATCAAGAAGGTTTAAGGCATGCGCGATATGAGATCGATAGGCGTCTTTCTTCTTGTTGTCCTGCTTCTCGTCTTCGTGCCGTTCGTCTCCGACTCGGAGAAATCGTACCTTGTTTATTTCCTGTTCCTCACTTTCTGCCACATCACGCTGGCGCAGGGATGGAACCTCGTCGCAGGGTACACGGGCCAGATCAGCCTTGGCACCCATGCCTTTTTCGCGCTTGGGGCCTATACGACGGCCATGATCTGGCGCTCGGACCTGTTCGGGACGGGACATTATTACTTCGACCCGGTCACGATGGCTCTGAGCGGCATCGTCCCGGCGGTCTTCGCCATCGGCATCGGCATACCCCTGCTCTCCAAGCTCCACGGCGACTACTTCGCCCTCGGGACCCTCGGATTCGGGGAAATCCTGAAGGTCGCGTGCATCAAGGGAGGCCAGTTCACCGGCGGGCCCGTCGGCATCATCCTGCCATCGACCTCGTACAAGACCATGAGACCCCATTATTGGACCGCCCTCTTCCTCGCTCTCCTCTCGACAGTGGTGGTCTATTTCATGACAAGGTCAAGGGTCGGCCTCGCCCTTGTGGCAGTCAGGGAGGACGAGACTGCGGCGGCCTCGAGCGGAATCCACATCCTTAAGTACAAGGTCCTCGCTTTCGCGATAAGCGCTTTCCTTTTCGGCATGTGCGGAAGCCTCTACGCCTACTACCTCTTTAACGTCAGCCCGGATGCCTTCCTCATCCTGAGATGGACCCTCTATCCGGTGCTCATGTGCGTGATCGGAGGAAGCGGAACGGTGGTCGGTCCGATTATAGGAGGGCTGATGATGACGGGCGTCTTTACTGCGGCGAATATCTATTTCCCCTCAGTCCACCCCGTTTTTTCCGGCATCATCATCATTCTTGTCATGCTTTTCATGCCGAACGGCATAGTGAGGCTGTGGAAGAAGGAGGCCGTCGCGGGCTAGGAGAGACAGGTGGAGCGATGGCGCCACGAGTACGATCAACAAACAAAGGGGGGTACGAGAATGAAGGGGAAGAAAGTTTTGTTGTGGCTTGGGTTCTGTTTTTCCGTTCTCATGGTGTGCTTGCTGTTTTCGGGGCCGGCGGGGGCCGCGAAGAACGAGATTCTCATCGGCGCTCCTATCTCTATGACCGGACCTCTTGCGCCGGACGGGCTGGAGTTGAAATGGGCCTACGAGCAGGCGGTGGCGGACTGGAACAAAAAGGGCGGCATTTTCATCAAGTCGGCCGGGAAGAAACTGCCCATAAAGCTGGTCACCGCGGACGACGAGAGCGAGCCGGCTAAGGTGGCTGCGGCCATAGAAAAGCTGGCCAAGATAGACAAGGTCGACTTGATGCTCGGCACCCACTCGGCGACGATGAGCATTCCTGCCTGCAACACGGCGGAGAAGTACCAGATGTTTTACCATACGAGCACGTGCTGGCCGGAGATGTGGGTTCCCCAGAAGTACCAATGGTCCTCCCTCATGTTCTTTTCCGCGGGAGGCGCTTCAGACGTCCCCTTTGTGGTCTGGGAGACAATGCTGAAGAAAGAGGAAAGACCGAAGAATGTCGCCCTGCTGATGGAAGACAGCCCCGACGGCGCTGCCTTTGCAGGGGGTTTCCGGGCTCATGCGAAGGAACACGGCTACACTTTTGCCGTTGATGAGCCGTGGGCCATCGGCGCGAAGGACTATTCCTCGCAGATCCTCAAAATGAAGGCGAAAAACGTGGATGCCATCCTGCTCTACGGCGCCCCCACGGACGCCATTACGCTCGTCCGCCAAATAAAGGAATCGAAACTTAACGTCAAGTACCTGCACGGCTGGAAGGGAACCTGGGCCATCGAAGTTGCCAACGCCCTGGGGAAAGACGCCAACTACGTCATATGCGACGGATTCTGGTCCGAAGACTTTCCTTATCCGCTCTGCAAAGAGCTTGGACAGCGCTATACCGCCAAGTTCGGCAAGCGCTCCGTCAGCATTGGCGCCTTCTACGGCACGGCTCAAACCCTGTTCATGGCGATCGAAAGGGCTCAGTCCTATGACAAAACCGCGGTGAGGAACGCGTTCCGCAACGCCGAGTACAAACAAACGGTCATGGGCGATCTGAAATTCGACGAGACCGGCCTGGCCCTCTTTTCCAGCACCGCCAATCAATGGTGGGATGGAAAGCAGATGCTCTTTTACCCTGCCGTCGCCGGCGGCTATAAGCTCAAGCTGGCGCCGGGTTGGGGCCAGCGATAACGAAAGGGAACCGGCAATTCCCCATGAAATTGATTATCTTCCACAGGTTTGGCATGGCCGGGTGAAAACCGGACGCCGACTTTAGTCGGGGGATTTCCTGCGATCAGGTCTCCTTCGGGGACTCAAGCCTCCGCCTGGAAGGCGAGGGGCTTTCTCCCCGAGGGAGACATTAAAACGCGGAGGTACGCGACATGTCGAAGTACGGGAAGCACATCGTGAGTGAGTTGAAGACCAACAGATTCTCGCCCGAGTATGCGGCGGAGTACGCGAAGTGGGCAACGCGGGTGTTGTGGATGGACAACCAGGTGGTCGACGGCGCCTTTCAAATGAACGTCTCCTGGTACCTGCGGCCGCCGCAGGAAGACACGCCCATGGCCCACGCCCATTCCCACGCCGAAGACGAGATCATCGGCTTTTTCGGCAGCAATTCGCAAGCCCCCTACGATCTCGGCGCGGAGATCGAGTTCTGGCTCGAGGACGAGCAGCATATCATCACGAGCAGCAGCCTCATATTCGTCCCCGGCGGCATGACTCATTGTCCCCTGATCATGAGGCGCATCGACCGGCCGATCTTTCACTTTTCGACGGTGACCGAGGGACAATACAAGATGCAGAACTACGAGGAGTTTTCGAGATAAGCGCGGCAAGGAGAAGCAGCGGCCGGCAGAGGCATTGCGCATCCGACGGCCGCCCCGGCATTATCTTCATCTTCCTGACAGAGAGTTGCCGCCCAAGTGCACCTACGAGGCAGTTGTCGACCTGGGAATAAAAGGCGCGAGACGTTCGGAAGCCTGCCGGGTCGAAATGCCCCTGTTCAATATGCATCCATGGCGAGCGTCCTTAAACTGTTCCAGGTAGGGGAGAATGTGCGATGTTCGCCGGTTGGGAAGCGGACAACAAAATAGAGCGAGCGCCGTGAAAGGCGCTCTCCTGCAAGATGAAGGCGAGTCCGGAGAGCAACCCCCCCATTTCTGACAAGTTTGTGTACTTCATTGGATTTTGTCGGATTATAAAATGGTGGAGGCGGGAATCGAACTCCCCCATTTTACCGCGTATTTACGTAGCGCGAAAAGAGCTTTCGCACT
Source organism: uncultured delta proteobacterium (assembly GCA_963816715.1). GTDB lineage: Bacteria > Desulfobacterota > Syntrophorhabdia > Syntrophorhabdales > WCHB1-27 > BOG-1155. The sequence goes on along the minus strand of CAWFMJ010000023.1, from coordinate 371,429 downwards.
AGAGGTCACGAAAAGGCCCACAGAAGGCCGGAATCCGACGGTTTTTCTTTCGCGTCATCGCAGCGACTGATTTCCTCGCCAAAAAACTCCCTCCTACTGTTTCCGTCCCACCACCTCGTTGAGGTGTGAGCCGGGAGGAATCTCGACGGTGTACCCCATCTTCCGGTAGGTGGTCATCCTCTTTCTGAACATCGTGATGCAAAGGCCAAGATTGGCTTCGACGTAGTCGTAGATGCGAACGTCCTGCTTGCCGGCGCTTTCGCGGTGAAGACGCCCGGCGTACTGTACGAGGCGACCCTTGAAGACAGCGGCATGGCGAGGACCAACGTACACAGCTCAGGCAGGTCGAACCCTTCGCCGATGAGAGAGCCGGTCGAAAGCAAGAAAGGGAACTCACCCCTTTTCCTCATCGCCCTGATCTCATCCATCATTCGGTTTCTCTGGCGCTTTCCGATGTCGCTGGTAAAGAGAAAGCCCGCGGCGTGCTTGCTCGCGGCGGCAATCTCGGCCAGAAGCAGTTCGAGATGGTCCTTTCTATCGGAAAGAACGAGCGGGAACCTTTCTTCCTCAAGAGCCGCTATGGCGTCGGACGCTACGAGCCGGAGACGTTCGGCGTCGGTCACGAGGGCCTGCCAGATTTCGTGGAGCGCCGGCTGCGCGCTCGCCTCGGGACCCATCCGGAATCCTGTTTCACCCACGAAGACCTAGCGGGAAAGTTGCGATTGAGCTTTCGTTTTTTCCATTGTGTGGAGCACGGGTCCGCATTGCATGGTAATGATCTTCTCCAACCCGTCCTTACGGTACCGGGTGGCGGTGAAACCGAGAAAGTGGCGTGCCTGGATGCGCTTGAGCACCGATTCGAAGGACACGGCCGGGGCGTGGTGGCATTCGTAGATCACGATGTGGCCGTAGCCGTCCATCAGCCGATCAGGATCGTGATCTCTGGTAAGGGTCTGGAGCATCCCCACGTCCACGATGCCCTTGCGCCTGGTCTCCTTGGCATCGAAAGTTCCGATCTGTCCTTTGCTAATGTCAGTAAACTGGAGCAACTGTTCCTTCCACTGGTCGGCAAGCTGCTTGCGGTGGACGAGCACGAGGGTGGGAAGCTTCCTCTTGGCAATCAGGGCACAGGCGATGACAGTTTTCCCGGAGCCAGGCGGGGCGACGAGCACCCCGGACTCCTGAGACGCAAGGGCGCGTAAGGCTCTTTTCTGGAGGGGCAGAAGGCTCCCCGTGAACCCGATGGGAACACGTTTCGTTACGGTGCGAAGATCCTCGAAGTCCACGCTCGCACCCGCCACCTCGGCAAGCTGCATGCAGCGTGGAAGAAGTCCCCGCGGCACTATCATCGCCTCGCCGTTATCGGAAAGCTCTGCGGAGCAGATGTAACGGGGAGTATTCCAGGTGGAGAAGCGCATCCGTTGCAGTTCGAAGAATTTGGGGTTTGCGAAGGTCGCGGCCCGTTTGAATGCCGAGATAAGGCTCGAAGGCAACCTACGAATTCCGATCTCGAGATGTCGGGAATAGCGGAAGGAGATGGCCCCCGAGTAGGTACCCCTGCTCTTTTCGTCTGCGGTATCGATCGATGCTTCGGCATCCATGATGTCGGCATCCGCCTGGTCGGACTTGCGTCTTGGCGCCGGCGCGTTGTCGTGGAGCACGGCGGCGACGTCCTCGGCGGAAAGAAGCCGCACACGGCTCAGAAATTCCCATTGATCCGGGTAAGGGGTAAGGTCGTCGTCCACGAAAACGCTGTTCCCGGCCCTCCGGGGAATCCTTTGCAGGGGGAGGGCGATGAGGTTCCCGAAGCCTCCGCTCGGCATGGTGTCCTGGCTGGGAAAGAACCTGTCGTAGCTGTCGAACCCGATGCGGTGTTGCCGCTCCATGGCGTGGGTGAGGATGAGCGTTCCCATTTGTCGGGCGAGGCGAACCTTGATCGGTTCCTGGAAGAATATCCAGGTATGGCCTCCGCTCCCCGACCGCGACCGCTCTATGTAAGCCTCGATACCCATGTCCCTCGTCGCAGCCTTGTATGTCAGTGCATCGACGCCCCATCGCTCTTTGTCGAAGTCGGCTGCGAGGAATGTGCAGGTGTCGTCTTCGCGAATAGTATAGCTGCCGACCGTGAAGGTTCCTTCCAGATGGCCGCGGGCAATCGTCTCGTCGAAGGGCACGAACGCGCGGTTCGGACACGCGCTGCACTTGATTCTCGGCTTGTCGCAGATGCCTCGAACCCACTCTGACGCGCACGCCGGCGAATAGCCTCTCGTCCCCTTCTTCTGGTTCTCCCACATTTTCGGAAATACGTCCTCGCGGCAGCGGAACAGCCGTATGAAAAGCGCGATGCGCTCCTCAGGGGTCGAAAGAGGCCTGTTGGAGGCCGGGGCTCCGAGCACGGCAGGCGACGGGCATGGAGCCGAAAGGTCCTCCATCTCTTTCCAGTTCGAGCTCGGCGAGGCGAGCCTTTATGGCTTCGATGCGGGGATTCTCCACTGGCTATACCAGATTGATCTGAATCCGTTTGCCCAGCGCCTTGGCAACACGCTTCAGGGTCGAGATCTTAATGTCCTCCGCGTGGTTCTCGATCCTCGATATGGCCGTCTTCTTGGTGTGAAGGCGGTCGGCCAGCTCCTCCTGGGTCAGACCCGCGGCCTCCCGGGCCTGGCGAAGGATTTCACCGATCTTGAACTCCTCGAATCCCTCGGCGAACCCTTTGTCTGTCCTTTTCCTCTCGTCGATGTAGCTGTCAAGGTCGCTCATGGATTATGCCCCCTCATGCGGTCCCTTGTAGCTTTCCGCCCGCTCTATCTCGGCCGTGGGTGGGTCTTCCGGCTCTCGTGGAAAAGGTTAACACGTGTGTTAACGCGTTTCAAGGAGGCTATTCTACGAACGTCCCCGTCGCCCGGGAGACCACGTGCAGGCTATTCGTAGTACTTGGAGATGCGTTTGTGGCCGCGCTTGACATATCTACCGGCCGAGGCATCGCGGTCCGTTTTGTAGGGGATCTTAAAAACGATCCCCAGAGCGGGGATGGGAGATTCATGATTCCACGGACGACATCGCTATGCGCATAATGGATACGAGACGGGAGATCCAGTTGGCGCTTATCCAGATCAAGGAGAAAATGGCGATCTACCTGGCCGTCATCCTCTTTGTCATGGTCATCCTCGTTAAGGCTCTGGCGTTCGCGCTCCAACAACCGTAGCAAGGTCAACCGGTCCGGGTTGGAATCGCGTGGCCGGTTTTGTGAACCCGTCCTGAATCGGTTGCTGCCACACCCTTCTATCGTCTCCTCCATTCCTTCCCATATTTTTGCTTGCAAAAGCACGTTGATCGAGGTAGAAGGAGGGAAAGCAAACGCGGGCCACATCGCGAGGCATGGATAGCGAACAACCGCCAAGGGACAAATGAAGGATCGATGCCGGTAGGATGGGCGCCATGATCGACCGGATGTATCGAGAACTGACAGACGAAGATATCTGGAAGATCGCCGCAACTTATCATGCATGGCGTGTCGATCCAGGCCTCCGGGATTTTACCTTCGCCGATATACCGGGCTTTTGCAAGCCAGCTGCACTCGATGGTATACGCGTACAGGGCCACGCGCTCACGCCCGGCCGCTACGTGGGGGCAACCGCAACCGAGGATGACGGCGAGCCCCTTCACGAGGAAATGACCCGCCTTGAGGCCGCTCTCAGGGATCAATTCGCCAAGTCGGCGCGGACAGAAAGCGAAATAAGGAAGAGCCTTACCTCCCTCGGCTTCCCTCTTGGAGATGGAGAAAAATGACCGACGCTCCGACGGGGGAAATCCTCATTTATCAGACAGAAGACGGCCATACAAGGCTCGACGTCAGGCTCGAAAAGGAGGCGATTTGGCTGAACCTCAACCAAATCGCCGCCCTTTTTCAGCGCGACAAATCAGTCATATCCAAGCACATTAGGAATATTTACAGAGAAGGAGAGCTGACAGAAGGGGCAACTGTTGCAAAATATGCAACAGTTCAAACGGAAGGGGGGCGGGCGGTTACGCGTGACATTGAGTTCTACAACCTGGACGTCATCATCTCAACGGGCTACAGGGTAAAGTCGCTCCGGGGCGCCCAGTTCCGCATCTGGGCAACACAGGTCCTGAAAGACCATATTCTAAAAGGATATACGGTCAACGAAAAACGTTTGAGAGAACAAAACGAGCGCCTCCGCGAGTTGCAGCGGACGGTCGACCTCCTTGGAAGGATAGTTGATGAGCGCCAACTGGCGGGGCAGGAGGCGGAAGGTCTGCTAAAAGTCATCGCCGATTATTCCATGGCGCTCAAACTCCTCGATGACTACGACTACAACAGGCTTGTCATTGATGATACGACGGAGCGGGCATGGTTCGTCATCACCTATGAGACTGCCAGCAAAGCCATAGAACGGCTTGCAATCAAATCGGGAGTCGCCAGCAATCTTTTCGGACGGGAAAAGGACGATTCCTTCAAGAGCTCTCTTGGGGCAATCTATCAGACTTCCGGGGGCAAGGAGCTCTATCCAAGCATCGAGGAAAAAGCCGCGCACCTTCTCTATTTTGTCGTGAAAAACCACTCCTTTGTGGATGGCAACAAGCGCATCGCGGCATCGCTCTTCCTCTGGTTTCTCGACACCAACGGGGTCCTCTACCGGCAGGACGGGACAAAGCGTATCGGGGACAACGCCCTTGTGGCCCTGACGCTCATGATCGCCGAAAGCAGGCCCGAAGAAAAGGATGTGATGATCAAGGTCATTGTGAACCTTATAAACAGAAGGAATTGAATAGTGTCGGAGGCAAATCTTCTTGAACTTCAGGCAGTCCTACCTCGTCTTCTCACGTGTCGAGAACTCTACGCGTTGCGTAGAGAATCGACCGGGATCTGTTTTGTCGCCATCGACAAGCCTATCGATATTTCTACGTAGGAACTCACCCGTGCGCTGCCGCCAAGCCTGCGATCAACGCTGCCCGCAGTTGAAGAAACAGGAGGCGAACTCCCAGGCATGGCAAAACCGAAACCACTCATCAGCCGAAAAAAAGGCAATGAAGGATGGAAGCGAGAACGCCTCCCTTTTCTTCGATCTCCAGAAGCGGGTAAGACCGCCGCGAGACGAGATACTGAGGCCCTATCTCTCTGAAGTTGAGAACCTCAAGAAGCTTCCGGGCGACGGCGTCTACAAGGCGGCCTTCGATCACTGCGAAGCGCCAAGGAGATACAAGCCGACCGAGAAATACCTCATGCCGACCTTGAGAACTTGAAGGTCCAGCTGTTAAAATTGAGCCTCAGGAAATCGGCGACTGTCACCAGACTGTCACCAGTTCAAAAGGCTGACAAAAACCACCGATGATATTAAATACTTATGGTGGCGGCGGCCATCACATTACGCGTGTAAGATATTGTTTTAACAGCCTTATGTAATGTCACAAAAACTTATATGCCCCGAGAAAAGCCCCAAAAAAAGCCAACTAACCCCCATGGGGGGGTCGGGCCGTTATGGTGTCCTCGACGCTCCGTTGGCTCGCCGGATTGGTGAAGATGTCCTTGATAGCGTTTGATGTCGTCTCTATGAGGTCAGCGATGACGGCGGAGTAGGTGGTTCTATTTGCGGTTGACGGGAGTTAAGGGCTAGGGTTCGAATCCCTCTCCCCCGCCATATTTTCAAGGGAATCCGTTCAAAAAAACACGTAGGCGAAACGTAGGCGAACCAAAGGACCACAGTCGACTCGGGAATTGATCAACTTCACTTCCGACGATCCGGCACACCTTCAAGCATGATGGGCACACTGCCTGAACTTGGGTATGATGTGTGTCGCGTTGATTTCCTTCATACTTACGCGGTAAAATGCGACATTATGGTGCAGGGAGCACCGGAGCCGCTGCGTAGGATGATGGAAAAGGCATGAAACTCAAGGTATTTGTCAGCAGCGTTCAAAAAGAATTTCAACAAGTCCGCAAGGATTTGAAGGCCTTTCTCCTGGGTGATGCGGTCCTCCGTCGCTTCATTTCGGAGGTCTTTCTCTTTGAGGATCTCCCCGCCAAGGACCGTCGCTCCGATGAGGTCTATCTCGAAGAGGTGAAACGCTGCCATATTTACTTGGGCATCTTCGGATACGAGTATGGCGCCGAAGACAATAAGGGCATCTCTCCAACCGAGCATGAATATGATTATGCCAGCAAGCTGGGGAAGACCAGGCTCATCTACGTCTGGGGGTCGGATGACTCGCGGCGCGCCGGAAAAATGAAGATCTTAATTCGCAAAGCCGGCAACGAGCTTATTCGCCGCAGGGTCGACGACATGAGCGCCTTGACGGCGGAGGTCTACAACAGCTTTGTTGAATACCTTGACGAAAAGGGGACGCTTATCTCCCCGCCCTTCGACACGTCGCCTTGTGACGATGCCACCCTTGGCCATTTGTCACGTAAGCGTGTCGACTGGTTTCTTGACAGGGCCCGTAGTACGCGTGGTTTTCCTCTCAAGCAGAATACATCCACGCGAGCGCTTCTAACCCACCTCAATCTGCTAGAACGTGGCAAGCCAACACATGCGGCCGTCCTCCTTTTCGGAAGTAATCCCCAGCAATTTCACCAATCCGCCCAGACCAAGTGCGTCTCCTGTCACGGCACCGAGTACCTGCGCCCGTTCGCCTCGTTGCAGGTATACGAGGGGGATCTCTTCAGTCAGGCTGATAACGCCCGCGATTTTGTGCTTGGCAAGATCGGCCGTTCCGTCGGGACCCGAGCTGACGCCATCACCGCCCCGGCCTCTTATGAGCTTCCGCCGGATGCAGTGGGAGAGGCCGTCGTCAACGCGATTGCTCACCGTGATTACTACAGCAAATCCTCGGTAGAAGTACGCCTATTCAGCGACCGTCTTGAAGTTTGGAATCCGGGCAAACTACCGGATACCCTGACCTTCGAGAGCCTGCGGCGTGACCATCCTTCGGTGCCATACAACCCACTCGTCGCACACTCCCTGTATCTGACGCGCTACATAGAGGGGGTCGGCTCCGGCACTCAAGCCATGATCTCTCTATGCAAAGATGCAGGGCTGCCTGAGCCGCAGTTCGAGCAGCGCGGCGGCTTCTTCGTTGTGACCATCTGGCGGGATTGGCTGACCGACACCGTCGTAGCGGGACTCGAGTTGAACGAGCGGCAGAGGAAAGCCATCATGCTCTTAAAGACCCAGAATAGGATCTCCAATAGCGAATACCGGGCGTTTATGGGGGTCTCCAAACCGACCGCAAGCAGGGATCTTGATACACTCTTGGTTAAAGGCGTTCTAGAGAAGATCGGCACTACCGGAAAAGGAACCTACTACGTACTATCAAGGAAAGGGCTGAGAAAGGGCTCACAGGGCTCATAAGGACGAAGGGCTCAGAAAGGGCTCACAGGGCTCACGGCCTTCCATGGCACACTCGCTTCGACACATCCGTGTCTTCAAGAAAGTCAAGCCGCTCACCTCCATCTCACAGCAAATCCCGGTGAACCCTTTTCTTCTATCGGATCATGCCGCCTATCCTGCTTTCGACCGCTGTCCGAGTTCCACTCGTCTCTCGCATGGTCGCCGTCGCCTCTCTCGTCCAGGGCAAAAGACCCAAGAACATACAGGAAATCGGAGTCAAAAGCGCGCCTTCCCCGTCGGCAATGGAATGATAGAGCCATAATAGGGGGACGATCGCTGCCGTCATCGTCAGCCGTGCCCGTAATCGCGCGCAATTCGGAGCAGCAGATCCTCCCAGTCCGGGGAGACGATCGCGTGACAGTACACGCGCAAGTGATCCCACAGATTCTTCTTGCTCCCCAGCTTCTTCCTGAGCCATTGATAGGTCCGGTCGGTCAGCTCGAAGATCTGGCGCAGGAAGAAGGCGATCAGGTTGAGGAGGAAGAAGTTGAAGGAGAGGTTCTTCACCCCGTGGCCGCAGTTGTGCTCGATGTGATAGCCGTGGTTCTTGACGGTGTTGAAGACCTCGTTCTCGATCATCCATCTGCTTCGTCCGATCCTGACCAACTCCTCTACGTTCTCGTCGTCTATTGGGAAGTCGGAGACCCAGCTGTTGTGGTACGCCGTCCTTTCGCCGTCTTTCATCCAGTACTCAAAATAGTTGACCAACAGCCCATCCTTGTTGCCGTTCAACGGAACCTCGTTGACCCACTCATAGACGTGAGTCCTGCCCTTCTGGTCTGCGTATTCCATATGCATGACCTCATTGAGCGGACGCAGACCGTCGACCCATTCCACGAGGAACTTGTGGTCCTCCGGCTTGGCCGTAAGCACATAATGCATGCCGTGCGAAACGACGGCCTCGATCATGGGCTGCTTCGAATAAAGGCTGTCGGCGACAATGACGAGGGGGAGCTTCGGATGGCTCTTCCTGATCTTCCCGAGAAGCCGCTTTGCCGCATTTGTTTCGCAGTCCTGCTTCTCCGTCCCGTCGGCGTTGCGCACTTGTTCCGGACACAACGGGATGACCTGGGAAAGCTTCGGATGGACGAGCGCTGCCTGGACGATCTGGTGGGAGAACTGGAGGATGTCTCCCCGTTTCTTTTTTGTCTTCCGCCGCAGACAAGAGGGACAGCCGATATGGTCGGAGCTGAAGTATTCGCTCCCATCCACGACGCAGAGATAATAGTTGCCGAGCGCCCGATATTGTTCAAGATGCTTGCCCCGCTGCAAGAGACGAAAGAAGGTCGTGAAGAGGCTTTCGAACTCCCCGGAGTCGATTTCGTCCATGACGGCTCTCATCTGCGTATCCGAAGGGACGGACTCGATAGACCACAGGTTTTTGAGATTAGCGGTCAATGTGGGGGCTTTCAGACGCTTCTGGAACTGGAGCAGCGAGGGGTCCTGAAAGCAGAACATCGCCAGGGCGCTCATGCACACGTCCTTCAGCTCGTGGTCCACCTTCTCCCTGTCCCGATGGTCGGCGATGCGGGAGAAGCGCTTGAGCAGCGCTTTTCGCATTCCGGGGAATCGCAGATGCAGAGTCGTCCTCACGGGAAGACCATACTGCATTGCAGCCAGAATGTCTAGTTTTCACAAGCGCACAAGCGATTTTCTTGCTCATCGCGAAAAAGAATCTTGAATAGCCTCACAAACACCTGTTGTTATGGCCAATAAATTGTGGCCGGGAACCGTTGCCTCCATCTTTCGGGATGTCGTCACGTTCTACACCATCGGATACGTGTAGCTCAGCGCCGTCTTCACAGACTGGCAGGCGGCTTGCACAATGTCCTTTGCCGCTATCAGCACGTAGTGCGTGTTCTCAGGATCGAGCGAAAGGTCCGAATCTAAAAAGCCTCCGAGAATGATGAGCTCGCCCACACACGCCGCCAGCGCCCCTTGAATCTCGCTGAGGGCTTTTTGATAGTCTTCCTTAGTCAGTTGTTCAAGCGACTTTCTATTCCCTACCATCTCATAACCTCGCCAGGGTTTTTACCTCTTTTCTTGCGGTTTCTTTTCTCCAGGCTGGGCCTCTTGGCTAATTCGTCCCTCAGGCACCGCTCATCCCTTCGCGCCCGCGCTCTTACTTGCGTTCTCATGATGCGAATGAGCAGAGCTCCGTTCGTAGCGGGCTTTTCCGTTCGTCTTCTAATTCTCGGCCCAAAGACTCAGCGGTTGAGAGTCTGATGGACCTACAGTCTTCGCCGCGACCCCCCCTTTTTTTTCTCTTCGATCACTGTTTTTTGTACTCGTTACTATACATACTTAATTGTACCTATATGCTCTCAATTGTCAAGACAATTCGCACGGGCAAGCGCAAATAGGCATTGTCACAGGCAATCGCACACGGTATGCTTAAGCACCATGAAAGGAACGAAAGAGGAAATGCCGGAGCGCCTCTATAGTGTCAAGCAGACGTGCAGCTATCTAGGCATCTCCCGCACGACGCTCTACCGTTTGATGAAGGACGGAGAACTGGCGGCAATAACAATTTACGGCAAGCTGCTATTTGATAAGAATGACTTGGATGGTTTCATAGAGAAGGCAAAGCAGAAGGGCAAAGCGGGCGATAAACAGTCGCGTTCCTAACCTCTTTGCCCCCAAGAATTGCTGGAGGCGGCAAGCAAATCGCCTGTCGTATTCGGCCACGAACCTACCTCAAGGTCCAGCCAAATTGGTAGATGCCTATGGGTATGCGCTCCTGGTGCCGGTCTTGATCGACAACTTCATCCGCCACTGGTCGCGCCGGACGTCCTTAGAGAGCACCAGATCATGCTCGACCGTATCGGTGGTGCTTCCACCTACGAGTGGCGCGTCGGGCTGAACGCAGCATAACTCCTAACAACGTCAAGTTGCCCGCTAATGCGGTTTTGTGAGGAGATGACTTCGCCACTACCGACCGCATATCGGTCCGGCAAATATTCCTTGAGAAAAGTTTTGAAGGCATCTTCTCTAAACGTCCCCTTACCGACAGCGTGATTGATCTCAGCAGAGAGGCGAAATTCCGCCATCAACCGCTCGCTCATACGTTTAAATACATTTTTCAGATCCATTGATGGCTCTTGTAGTCTCCAGGTGTTTGATATATTTTCCCAGTCGATGGCATAAAACCCCCCTTCGGATAAGTTTCTTACAGCCTTTCTGCGAATACGATGTTAGCAGCCACCAGAATGCCCTCATAGACAGCCCGCCCACACCCTCACCCCCCAGAAGGCTTTTCGTAAGTCTCTGTTCCTTGCAGCAATCCGTGATTGGGAGATAGAGTAGGCATTGGCGCCTCGGCGCGCGCCGGCCGCCGCGCCCGTCCTCCGGCAGACTTTTGCTGTTTTCCCCCTGCACGCTTCTCTCCTTTGAGTTTTTGAGCGTCGCGGCCGGAGGACCTCGTGACGGCATTTTGCCGAAAGGGGGGAGCGATGGTCAAGCGGTGCTTTTTCTGCGGACGGTACTTCACGCCGAATCGCCGGGCGAAGGGAACAGTTGCAATGCCGCGTGTAGTCAGGCAGAATGTCGTGAGATGCAAAGCAGTCTCTCTTGCCGAGGAGGTTCTCTATAGCAAGCCGAAGAGCGTGCGGGTAGCGGACGGTCACTTCAGATGAAGAAGTGGGGAAACACCCTTTTCCACACAGGTGAGGTCTGTCAATTGGCCCGATTTGGAGGCAGGTCCGTGGCTGGATATGAGGGCGATTTGATGGCCGCCAACATACGATACGCCAGTCCCACTTTTTTATCAATTTCAAAACGCGACAAAATATGTCATTTTGTCGCGTTTTCGTGTGACGGGGACCCAAAACCCCTTGCACTGCCCCAAGGAGGGACCCGCATCACTAGACAAAACAATGACGCTTGGATGTTATCGAATGCCAGTTGGAAACTTCTACCCATGGCGGGATGGGCCAAATATAGCCTTCCAGGAGGTGGCCCTCGCCGCCGGCCGTGGGTAAGCGAATGAAGATTACGCCTCCGGAGGCCATGGTTTCCCCATGTCAGTATTCGTCGTGGCGTTCCTTGTCCCGACGCTCACGGCACCAATGACGATGTCAACTCGTTGATAGGGGCGAGAATGGGAAATCACGGAATGCCATGTGAAGGCAACAGAGCTCACCTGGAGCAGGCTGTTTCGTTGATCGGGTACCCGTGATGGCAGGACGGCCTTCCTCTTCGCGCTCTTCTACCTGGCTCCTCGTGTCAATTTGATAATTCAATGGATGTCGCTCACCCCCCCTGCTGGCTCTTTGTGAGCTGCAAGAGGAATTACAGTCCGCCAGCATTGTTGGTTGTTAGTGTTCCCGAATCGAAATTAGAGTATACATTTCTGGTCTCGCCGTTGTACTGCACGAGATCAAGAGCGAAGTTCCTGCATATCTGTCGATACTCCTGTTCGTTTGGTTCTTTTCCTGGTGTACGAACTAACGGTGGAACCAAAGTTATCTGGTTTGTGGTCTTGACCATAGTGTAGGGTCGGCGATTGCGATAAAGAAAATATGCGGCTTCGCAAGCCCACACGTGTGGAGCAAGGTAACAGTTGGCTCTTTCGCTAGGGTCACCAGCCTTGGCTTTCACTCTCGGCTCGTGAAAGCTTGTCCACTGTTCAAGAATATTCGTCTTTGCCCCATCACCCTGGTCCCATAGAAATACAAGAATCAGCTTGCCACCTATGTCAATCAGGACGGTTCCCGTAATCAGGCAATGCAGAAAATCAAACCTCGGTGTTGGATTAAGAGAGTCGACCACGAATACACTACCAAACGGCGATGGAATGGTGCCTCCGCCGTTGGCCCAGTTCTCGTAGAGTTGCTGAAATAACCAGATTTCCTGTGCAAACGCGTTTACACTGAGAACGAAGGGTCCTTCCGATTTTCTTCTATCGTACTTAAGCGTGCTATCTCTATAGATGAAGCCGATGTGCAACTTCAACGCCCAAAGATAAAGCTCAGAAGGGTCGAGAATTCCTTGGGCGATTCTGTTCTCGATCTGCCCAAATCTACCGTTAGGTTCGGAAGCAACTGGGACCTTGACATACTTGTACGGCAGAGCAGAACCGTTTGGAATGATAACTGTTTGCTCCTCAAGGTGGAAACGCCTTTGAAGCCATCTAGGCATTACGTGCTCATATGAGTCGGTGTCTTGTCCGGTAAACATGCACTTCATTTCTGTCCGCAAGTTACTTCAACAATTACGGGACGCGTCATGCTTTTTCTCTTTCGCGCTATGTACCCATCGAATTGTTTCGTCCAGCCTTGTTTTGGGTCTTAATCTTGTCGACGCTTGCGCTGGGGGAGCGTTCCATTCCTCCGACGGTTCTCGTACGAATCTTCCTCTTTGCAGCGATTGATGATAATCGTTTTTTCCAGAGGCACCCCCATGGTCCAGTAGAGCATCCCGTCCTCGGCAAAATACGTGATCACCTGCTCGTAGAACCGGCCCTTGAACCCGTGTTGCCGGATATGCCGGACCGCTGCCTCGAACAAGTCGGGATCGACCTGGCCCTTAACCAAATACTCGTGCGGCCATTCCGGCATCGTCTTCGCGAACGTCCATGCCTCGGCTTGGATAAAATCTTTGATCGCCCGCGAGAAGCGCATGTCAATTCCTTTGATCTATTCCTCCTTGAGGTCCGGCTCGGCCTTCGATTTACGGGGAGGCAAGGGCTTGAGAGCTCTGCCGACTTCCGCAAATTGATCGACGATCCTCCGTACGACCGATGCTTTCTCCTCCCCCGCTGGGATATCGACGGCGACCGCGAAGCTGCCTTCCGGCTGAGCGGCGACAAACACCCCCCTTTGCGCTGCCCATGGCTCCAGGAGGGCGCGGACTTCATGTGCCCGCCCCCAATCCGATGTAGAGAAAACCATCCAGAAGGGGAATTGCCCGTGCTCTTTCCAGAGCTTTAAGTGAACGCCAAACCATACCCCACACAGCTCTCGGGAAGGGATGCCGGCATAACGGCCGATGCGTTCCGCGCTTGCCTGGGGCGTATACCGACCTTTGAAAAGAACGTCTTCATGAAACGCTACGATCCGAGACTTCCTGGACCAGACCCGTGAGCTGGAGCAGGAGCGAGGGAGTCTGTTGGTTTGACATCTGTTCTCGTGAAAATGGGAGGAACGCATCGCAGTCGGCCTGCTCGCACAGCGCCTTCATCTGAGCAATGTCATTTTTCGCGGGAAAGTCTTCGGCCGTTTCCGCGTCCAAAAACGCAAGGAGCGTAACCCAAGTGGTGAGTGCCATGATCGGCCCGGCCTCGGTTTTGACGACAAACTTGGACGCTGGCGTTGTAGGGCGCATGTCGGCTGACATCCCCGACTCCGCCAGTCGCCTGGTGAGCTCCCGCCATACCGCTTTCTCACGCGCAGCCGGCACGATCACTAGAAGGAGGCTTGAGTCAGGGCGCTCGCCCAACGCCTTTAGATACGAGACGGGTTGGTTGTCGGTGAGTCCGGCCCAAAACTTATTTTCGACGAAAACATGGGCCGATCCTGTCTCGTCCAGTCCCCACATGTCGGGCCGAGAATTCCCTTCCATTTGCTGCGCGCGAAACCAGAGGTTGGGCAGGTCCGGGATGATTCCGCGCAGCAGCTTCATCATGCCGCCCTGCGCCGCTTCGCTTGATCGCAGGATGAAAGCAAGGGCTTCGGTGGCTATGTTCTCGCTTTCCTGCGAGAGGCGCTTTTGAACGATATGACTGAAGACCGTCGGCATTTGATCTCCTTATGCAAAACGGTGTCGTATTTTTTTGACATCTTACTCCCCATCCGTTGAAACCGCAACAACATGTTTCCGGCAAATATTACGGTTTGAAGGGTTCAATAATGTCAAGAGACGGAGGGGTGTTTCTTTGAGGAAGACACAGAACTGTCGGCGCTGCGCGGCCAGTATGCGGATTACGACAAAAGGGTTCATACAGTGGCGGACCGACAAGAAGATATGCAGCGGCGTGGGGGCGCTCGAAAGGGCCCTCAACTCCTACGGGAAGACGGAAGAGCGCGATTTCTCCGCCCGACTTGACGTTCTTCATCAGGCAAAGGAACTTGGACAACGCCGGGACGGGTAGCACGACCGGGCCTACAACGATCCCCACGGGGTTATCAGCAATCTCCGGGAAGAGGAACACCGGATCGGCGCCAGGATTCAAACAGAAGGCGGGGCCAGGCTCGAAGGGGTCTCGCTCATCAAACCGCACCAGCTCAAAGGGTTAAGCACGGATCGGTTCACCGGCAAGACCGTCGGCGTCATCTACACCGAGGAAAAAGGCGGCAAGGGCGGAACGGTGATGATGTCTCCAGAGACCTATGCCAGCCTGAAAGGCTACATCGAGGAGCACGGCAAGTTCTCTCTGGACGAACGGGAATATCAGCGCGACGTGGAGCAGGCGGCCAGAGCCGCAGGGGAGGAGCCCGAAGGCACCCACGGGTTCAGGTGGAACTTCGCCCAGGAGCGGGTAGAAGAACTCCAGGCCCACAAGTTGACCCACGAAGAGGCGCGGCAGGAGGTAAGCTGGGAGATGAAGCACGAGCGGGGTTCCATTACCGATCACTATCTATTCGGAAGCTAAGCGATGACGGTGTCTACGCTGACGAAAACGGATGAGGTATCACGGCAAAGGCTCCTCAAGTGGCTGGCAAAGCAACCACACCCCATACGCATCGAGGCGATGGGATTGATGGTCGCAAGCTACCATCAGATCAAAGAGGAACACCTGAATCAGGCGGAGAGGTACTACGCCGCATTGTGTACCGCCCTGAAGGGCATGCGGCAGGCAGAGAAAGGACTTTCCCGCAAATCACCCGACCATGACCTCAAGGCCGTCGCCAAGATCACAAAGATCCAGGCCGCGCGGATACGCGCCCAGAGGACCAGGAAATCAAGCCCGAAGCGGAAGCGGCTCATGGACATGTGGGGGCTTGTGGAACAACTCCGAACACAGGAACATCTGAGCTTCCGGGAGATATCAGGCTTCCTCAAGCGGTATAAGCACTTCGAGATCAGCTACATCCACATCCGCAACATCTGGGCGGAGCTTAAGGGTGAACATGTCGACCCTTGACGACCTGCTCTACCGGAACCCCCGGTCAAAACGGACCATCGAGGAAATAGAACGGACCATTCCCCTGGAAGGCAGGCTGAGCGTCACCATCTGTCACCGGGTGGAAACAATCGAGTCCGCGCGCACGATCGATGTGCGGGTCGTGCAGCTCCGCAACCGGTTCCGGTGTCTGTCCCACTGGGGATATGTGGTGCTTTCCGACCTGGTGGACGTGATCCGGTTCATGGAGACCTTAAATGCGTTCACCGGCAATCTTCTCGACGTCAACGCAACGTATCAGGTGGGCACTGCGGAACTGAGCATCGTAAGGCAGGACAAGAACCACCTGCTTTCCATGGAGTTCACCGACCACAACGGAGAGGAGTTGGACAAACGATCTTGCAGGATCGTCGCGAGCATCTTAGGCAGGGTGATCCCGACGTGCGACTTCTTCTGAAGCTGATAGGATATACACGATGAAATCCCGACAGACGGCAAGGAAGAACGGGAATTGGAACGGGAACACGCCGACAAAGGAGATGAGGCTTTTGGGATCGAGGATGATCCACCGTGGTACGTGATCCTCAAAGGAGTTTGACGAGCAAGGGGGAACAGAAGATGGGGGGGCTTTCTCAACGGAGAACATAAAGAGGATTGGTCTTTGAGGACGTAGGCTTGACGACAAAGGCAAACGTATACTACGATACCAGCGTAGCCCTAAACATTCTAGGAGCGCTGGGTATCATGAAAGGCTATCCGATCTGCGCGAGCTGCGGTAGAAAAGTCGTTCTACCTCTTACGTCAGGCAAGAAAAAAACCACGTCGTGTCCCCACTGCCATCATCCTCACATGGCCGTCCGTCTCGGCGATGATGTTTTTTACGGCTTCCCTGAACCCTATTCCTATGAAGGTGCCGTCGAAGCCCTCAGAACGATCAGCCAGGAGAAGGCCGAGGGTACTTACAACCGGGAGAAATGGACCAAGAAAGGGATCGAGAGCCGCCTGTTCGAGAACCGCATCAAGGCATGGCTCGAAAAGAAGGACAAGGACAGGAAGAATCACAGGATAGCTCCGTCGACTTACGGCAACTACGCGACCTACGTGAAGGTCCACTTCCCCGTCCTGTTCCCTCTGGACACGACGAAGATAAAGGCCGGGGACCTCCAGGATTTCTATGACAACCTCCAGGGCAAGCCAAAGCAGAAGAAGAACATCATGGACGCCCTGAGAAATTTCTTTCGCTGGATGCTCGATCTCGAGGAGATAAAGCGCATTCCCAAATGGCCCGAGATGGACCCGATCATTGAGCGCGAATGCTGGACGCTGACGTACGAAGAGCAGCAGGCGACGCTGCAGAAGATCCCCGAGGTCCACCGGGATGTTATTGAATTCCTCATGGAGACAGGATTGCGGCCGGCCGAAGGCTGCGCGTTGATGAAGGTCGACGTCAAAATGTCGGAGCGAAAGGCCCTTATCCGCCACAATTATTCTGAGGCCGAACTCACCGAACGGCCGAAGCAGAAAAAAGAGTACTGGATAGTCTTCTCCGACCGGGCGTGGGAGCTCGTGAAGAAGAACATCGCCAACCCCACCCCGTTCGTCTTCTGGAATGCGCCGTACAAGCGCGGGTACAAATACAAGGTGCTCAACAAGGTCTGGAAGAAAACCGGCTCCCCCGTCGAGCTGTACGAGGCAACGCGTCATTCTCTGGCCACCCAGTTGATGGACGCCGGTGAACCGCTCAAGAGAGTGCAGGGCGTAATGCGCCACGCGGACCCAAGGACCACCCTGAAGTACCAACACCCTGGGGACGAGAACACCCGCCAGGCTTTGAACAGGCGCAGCAAGAGCAACGTGATCGATTTGAAAAAAGAATTGTCTGGTTAGGGCTATTGTGTCGCTATGAACCAGCCTGAAGTCTGAAGAGATACACAAGACGTTCCAATAGTCTCAACTTTTCCTGTAGGTTTTCAAGCAGGTGTTTTTCCCAAGCGCAAGGATCCGGCTCAGGTAGGAAAAAACCCTTTCCAATATCCATATACTGTCTGACCTCCGACGAGTTAAGACCAAATGCTGATTCGAGGCGACGCCTAGTCTGACCGTCCCACAATTTAAGGGCACTTTCGTCTATCGGGCTGGTTGGCAAATCGCGCCCCGTGTCGATCTGCTCCTGAAGTAGTTTCATTCCCGTAGCCGCATCAGCTAGGGGTCTTCCGGCTCTAGAAGTTTTTTTGGATGTACGTTTCATACTCTCACTTCCACCCTTTTTGAAGAAACTGTAACACGTATTCATCTCTTGTCAACGGGAAGAAACCTGCAGATGAGTAAACAAGCCGGCAAAGACGTAGGCGAGACGTAGGTAACGGGAAAATGAAGACAAACTATCCTATACTTTTCAATACCTTAAAAAGTGGGGAGACTGTTCGAATCCCTCTCCCTCCGCCATATTTGCCCCATTTTCCCCAGTAAATACGCCATTTGCATTTTTCAAAAGGGTGTACGTAAGGTGTACGTTGGCGATTATATTAATGTTTTTTTCTGGCTTTATCTTTGTACAAAATGAGCGTCGCCGCCCTCACCTGACAGCTCGAAAAACACGTTCCTCCGGTTCCCGTTTTTCTTAATCTTGGATCGCCGCCTTCGGTCCGACATATGAGCCGTCGGTTCCGTAACGATACACCTCGGCTCACCTCGATCGTCATGCGCTCCGTTCCCCGGTTTGTTCCGTGTGGGGCGCCGGCGACCGTCGGAAGCGGCGGCAAAGCCGGAAGGTGCCGGTTAAGCCGCTAAAGTCAAGCTTCGAGATGACTTTAATGGGTTTTTCCGGCTTTTATTGACCTTTGTGACACCTCCACGTAGCGTATGACCGGGAGAAACCCGTGAAAGAGGTGTTCTTTTCTGATTATCTTGAGAAAAAAGCGAAAAAGAGCCTCCTGGCCTGCCTTGCCTGGGCCATAGTCGTCATAACCCTTCTGGCCGCCGGTATTGCCACAGGCATCGTCTTGATTGTCGTATCTGGTATGGCCGCCACCACGGTCACCCTTTTCGTCGCGGCATCAGCCGGTCCCACCTATGTTGCCTACCGGTGCGGAATCCGAGGCGAGCAGATCCTCCGGGCCCATCTTCTCGCGTGGGGGTTGGGCGACGATTACACCGCCTATTACAACCTCCCCTTGAACGGCAAGGGCAAGGTCTCTGACATCGACTGCATCCTCGTCGGTCCTTCCGGCCTTTTCGTCTTCGAGGTAAAACACCATCACGGGTTCGTTCTCTACCGGAACGGTATTTGGGCGCAAATCAAGGCGGGTCGAATGGGCACCCTTTACCGGGGCCGACTCGGAGATCCTTCCGGCCAGCTATACCGGAACATCAGAAGGCTTAAGGAGCTGCTCGGGCGCACAGATGGCCTCTGGCTCAACGGCGCCATCGTCTTCACGAACCCGCGGGCCGTCCTCAACGTCGAGGGGCTCCGATGGGTCAGGGCCATAGCCGTGAAGGACTTGGAGCAGATCCTTTCCAAAAGAACGGTTCTTTCCGCCGGGCAGATCGAGAAGATTAACGCACGCCTCTCCGCTTCAGCCAAGAAAGTAATATAAGAGTGGGACAAACCCAGAGAACGTCATGGGTACGTCCGGAATATCTTCATTAGGCGGTTTGCCGAGCAGCGAAATCGGCCCGGGCGTGAGCACGGGTTTTCTGCTGTCGGAATCCGAGATACGCAAAAGTTACGCACACAATATGAATTCATTAATTCATATCACTTCGACGGAAAGGAGAAGAGAGATGACTAAGGGCAGAGGAACGGGCATGGTAGAGAGGATACTGGGCAGCCTCATAGGTCTGCCTCTCGAGGAGAGTATGGTGCTTCTCCCTCGCTGGATGGAAGGAGTGGACCCTCGCCGGAAGGTTGCGATGTTTACCGAGTGGATGAACTCCGAGGGAGATATGAAGCTGAAAAGGACCCTCTTCGTCGCATGGATGACGGCGGAAAGGAGCAATGAGAAGTTCCTCAAGGACATCTGCGTCAAGGCGTCGGCCGTCTATGTGACGAAGGGGTTTGCCCGCGCCAATGCGTCGAAGATCGAGAACTGGATGACGAAGGCGTTCGAGCGCGATATGACGTTGACGCCGGGCGTGGTTGCGAACATGGCGAAGAACAACTTCCATATGCCGGAGACGATGCTCCCCTTTCTGAAGAGGCTCGCGCGGAAGATCAAGGAGAGGATACGACTTCGGCGGAGGAAGAATTCAGATGCGTCCTCTTCGGAATGCCGTTCCTCGGTGACGGAAAGCCTCCTCGCTGAAGGCACTTACTCGCTGAATCTTTCCCTCGCTGAAACACACGGGGCTGGCCACTCCATTGTTCAGCCGCTCCTCCCCGGCGTCCTCGCTGAGCCTCCCTCGCTGGACTCCGAGAGGAGAATAGAAGACTTCGAGGCCCTCATCACGCCGCGCCGGTCCCTCCTCGCTGAGGTCGCCTCGATGGAGGTCCTCGATGAGCTGCTTAGGATGCTCTATGAAGGCGGCGACGCCCCCTCGGTGGTCGGCTGGCCCGGCAAAATGTCGGATTGCGAGTACAGGAACCTGAAGGGGCATGAGCATTTCCACCAGATTCTCCGAGGCGTCTCCCTCTACGACCACACGTACAACGTTCTGAAGGCCGCCCTCGACATTGCCCGGGAAGAGCTGCGACAGAAGCACGACTTCCTTCTCCCCGCCATCATCACGGCAGCTCTCGCTCACGACATAGGGAAGATCGAATCTCTGTGGGGTTCTTCCCCCGGCCGGAAACATACCCACGAATACGTTGGAGAGGTCAAGCTGGAAGAGATGCTCGCGTCCCATGGAAACAAAGTCTTCACTGAGACGGTTGTTGCCGCAGTCAGCCGCCACCACACTCTTTCCAAAGATGAGACCGTCGCGAAGATCGTCATGGACGCCGACGCCAGGGCGAGAGAACACGAGATCACCTCGGTCGATCCTGGTTTCATCATAAAGCCCATGACCGAATGGCTGGATTTACCGAGATTCGCCGAAATTACCCTGCCGCACATCAACGAACTCGTCGTCAAGAACCGGAGGGCCGTCTGGAAAGTCATGTCGTTCGACGGCATTGTCTACTGCACGCCTGATTACGTCCGCGACATCCTGAAGGTCCTCTCCTTCGAGAAGAAGGTCCTGGACTATCGGCTTCTCCGTCAGTCCTTCAAAAGGGACAACCGGGCGGTGCTCACCGAGTTCTCCGCAATACTGAGGAAACACGGCTATCTCGCATACGACATCAATGAGGCCTACTTCGGCCTGAAGTTCCTCTTCCAGTCGAGCATTCCCGACATGCGCCAGCCGGAGTTGTGGGCCATCCCGGTGAAGATTGGGCTTTTCCAGGCAAAACCGTCGGAGATCGAGGAACGGAAGAGGGATTACCTGAAGACCGTCGTTTCAGTGAGACCTGTTGCCGGCAGCTATGAGCGAGCGGGATGATGGATGTCTTTCGCATGGGGCTGAGGCACACCAAAGAGCAGACGTTCTTTTCTTGACTGCCCTGGGCATCTGGTTCTGGCAATGGTCTTCACACACACCACGCACAGAAATGGTGTGGCTATTGGGGTGACACTCCTGAATAGCGACCATGACTGCTTAACGATGTCGCGCTGGCGACAACAAGGGCGTTTTGCGTTCGAGAAGGCCTCGCCACATGCACTGCCTTGCCGCCCAGGCGGCTTGTCTCCACGTTCGCATGGTGATCACCGGTTCCCGATTTTCAGTCTGTTGCTTGTGCGCAGACCACAAATTCTGACAAGAGCGTAATCTTCACTCCCGGCGCCGGTTCGTTGCGCTGGCCTCGCTTCCTGTACTCGATAATACGCAAGTTTCGCTTGCGTCGCTTGAATACAAGTGGTAAGGTGGGAGGAAATTGGTCAGCTTGGCAAATGAAGGGAGCGAAGATGTCCCTTCCACTTCAAAATCTGATGTTACGGGAGTCATCCGTACGCTAAAATATGCAATTATTACATAATGTTAGGACAAAATGTATGATTGCAATACCTGAGCCCACGAGCTTTTCCTTGCCTTCGCACAACATATTATGATGTCTATCTACCGGCAGCGCTTTCGGGACGGCAAGGCCGAATTTAAACCGCCCTGCTTCTGATCGTCATGAAGCAGGGCGGAGCACTCCATTCGCCCCGGGCAGGTCGACGCCGACATGCGGGAGGCCCAGGCAGCCGCGCCGGAAGAGAGCTTTTTTCTCTCCGGCGCGGGCTTACGACGTAATGATAATGTTGCGAGAACCCTATCTGGTCAGCCGCTTCTGATTGGCACGTCTCTCCCATCAACGTCCCGCAGAGGCCTTCGATGTGGGGTCGCTCATCAGGGGCCCCGGACGTTGTAGATCCTATCCCACCTTCACTATCAATGCCGCGGCAGTGTCGCCCGCAGAACAGCCGGTAAACAGCCCATATCCACCACCGAGGATTGCCAGTTCTTCTATCAGCTCGATAATTGCCCTTCCTGCGGTCGGTCCCTGGGGATGGCCGTAGATGAGTGAGGAGCCGTAATTGTTCATCTTCATTACATCGTAGCCGTTCTTCTTCGCGAAGGCGAGGTCGTTCACGGCGAAGGGGTTATGGGTCTTCACGGCTTTGACGTCTGGAAGACGAACGCCCGCTTTTGAGAGGGCCATCTCTGCGGCGGGAATAGGTGCAGCAGGCATGTACTTCGGTTTCACCCGGGCGAAACCATAGGAGACGATTTGAATTTCGAGAGACGGGTCGGCGCTCAATTCTTTTGCCTTGTCGCGGGTAGTGACGATAACCCCTGCGTTGCCGTCGGCAGGAAAGGTTTGGGCGCCGAAGCTCAAGACCCCTCCCGGGAATTGAGGTTTCAACTTGGCTAGTCCCTCTGCGGTAGATGGAGTCCAGCCTTCGTCCTCTTCCATAAGTTTGGTCTTCTTCTTATTTACCGTCACTTCCGGGGCAAACATATACCTCTTCTGAAAAGCGCTCTCCTTTGCCAGTGCCTCCTGGTACTGCTCGAACCGACGGAGTACGACCGCATCACACTCTTCTTTCGTGATGCCGAAATCTTTGGCCACGTTCTCCGCCGTTTCTGCCATGTAAGCCTTATGGCGCGGAGTCCCGGCGAAATTATCCATGTTCCAGTCCTCCCTGTCCGGCTGTCCGCCAGGTCCCAACGGATCAGGCCAGACGGTGTGGGGACCGTTCGAGCAGCGGTCGGCCATGAGGGCGTAGGCAACTTCGTACGAGCCCAGTTCCAGATTCATGGCGCAAAGGTTGAGGATAGTGGTCGACGTTGCGCACGCCTGATTCACGAAGAGACCGGGCACGAACTTTTCATCGTCCGTCAGGATGGCTGCAGCAAGATTGTGGGAGACGAACCAATGCTTCTGGGCCACGGTCGACCCGAAGAAAAGGTAGTCGATGATGGTGGGGCTGATCCCCTTTTCCAGGAACCACCGTCTGGCCGTATTCGCAGCCAACATGACGGCGTTGTCATTTTGCATGCTCCCCTGCCAGCGACAGAAGGGGGTGGAGTAATAGCCTTTGAATGGAATATACGCTTTGGTAAAGGTATTCATTGGTCCTCCTTGAACGGTCTCGCCGTGTTAGAACACAAACAAGTCGAGGCCGCCCATCATGTTCACGATGGCCCCTGTCATGTATGCAGCCTTGTCTGAAACGGTAAAGGCGATGGCGTCGGCAATCTCTTGTGCGGTGGCCGGTCGCCTCAAGGCGATCCTCTTCTCAAAGCGCTCGCGGAACTCAGGAGCGATCGGCTCATAATAGGCTTCGGTGTTTGCAACCCCTACGAGCACGCAGTTGGCGGTAATATTGAACCGAGCCCCCTCCAAAGCGGTCGACTTCGCGAGGCCGATGAGCCCCGCCTTGGCCGCTCCGTAGCTCGTCTGGCCGGAACCCCCCATGACCCCGGCAACCGACGTCATGTTGACGATGCGACCGAACTTCCGGGCGCACATGTCCGGCCAGGCTTCTTTGATGCAATAGAAAGCTGAGTTGAGGCACAGCTTCACCTCCGCCTCCCATTCCTCGATCGTGGTCTTGGCGATGCTCACCATATGACGCATCTGGGCGGCATTGTTGATAAGGATCTCGACAGGACCCATCTCTACCTTGATCTTGTCGAAAGCCTCCTGAACGCTCGCGTAGCTCCTGCCGTCGAGCTTTACCGCCAACGACCTGCGGCCCATGGAGCTTATCTCGCCGGCGATCGATTCCGTCAGGTTCATGTTGTTGTAGCCTGTGACGACCACATCGGCCCCGTCCCGGGCGAGAGCGAGGGCAGTAGCTTTCCCGATGCCCTGGGGCATGGAGGCCCCTGTTACCAGCGCCAGTTTTCCTGCAAGCGACATAGAATCCTCCTCATGTTTGTCGTGGTTCCCACCCTCTCTTTGCCGTCCTTCCCCTCAAGCTGCCCACCGGGCGGTTCCATCGGTGTTTTCCTGAACTCCTCGAACCCTTCGCCTGAAGACCGGCTAAATGGCCAGACCGCTCGTTTTGGTTCTGGCAAGCCCGGCCCTGTGTCTGTGAAGGATTACCATCATTAGTGCCGCAACGAGGGCCAAGAGGGCGTTCGAACTGCAGATCTGCGCCACCCCCCCAGTTGAACGAGATGAGGAGGCCGCCGATCGCCGGCGCTACCGTCGCACCCGCCCTGCCTATCGCGTATGCCCAGCCGACGCCGGTACTTCTCGCATCAATGGGATAGAAGACGGTCGCAACTGCGACGAGGCTTGTTATAGGTATAGTCAGACTAAAATAAAGCTAAGCAGGCTGTAAATCCCCCGATTAGGGGATGCAGGCAGGCAAAGTGACAACCTATCAGGCTTCAAGGTACTTCGAGAGCAGCGTGTAGACAAGCTCCGAACGGGAAGAGACATCCATTTTGGCAAATATGTGTTTCATGTGGGTGTGTGCGGTGGAAGGGGCGATGGTAAGGATAGCTGCGATCTCGGGACCGGACAGGCCTTTGAACATAAGCAGGCAGATTTCCGTTTCCCGCGACGTGAGATTCCACATGTCTCTTAGCGTAATGCCATCAACCTCTCTTCGTGCCAAACCGTCAACCATCACCGCAGTCACCGACTTCGGCTCTGCCGGCACAGAGGCGGTCATTGCCGAGAGTGCATACTTTCCCCACTTGCCGTCCACAGAATCGCCGCGGATGAGCCTTCTCACACATTCCATGAAAGACGCAAAATTCTCTGGCGACAGCTCTTTTTCGAGAGCGCCTGCATGGCTGTTTCGGTACACGACGTGACCATCGTCCTTCAGGAGGAAAAGGGGCATCTTCGTCTTCTCGAGCAAATCCTTCCAGAAGTTCTCGGTTTCCCGCAGTTTCGCTATTAAGCGGACGTTCCTAAGAGCGTTGCGAAGATGGGGCAACATTAAATCGAGGAACGCTGACTCCTGCTCATTGAAATCATCCTTGCTTTTGTGCCTCTGGACCATTAGGTTCCCAATCTCAGAATCGGCTTCGTGCGCGATAAGGAACATGCCATAGCGCATTTGATCTTTCATAAGAAGATCGTTGAACAATTCTGTCCTCCGCAGCCTCTCGTAAGAAATGACTTCGGATATGCGACAGGCCCTCCTTCTCATTGGCGGAGGAGCCTTCAAGAGGGCGGATTTTATGGGATCGTGGAACTGGTAGTAGGTCTGCCAGGCGTGCACATTTTTGGGGTCGACATTCTCAGCTACGGTCAGACCGTAGGACTCAGCGTTGTCGTTCACTATCGACAAAATGAAAGAGTCCGCTTTAAAAAGAGACAAGAGATCGCCTGAGATATTCTTTCGAATGGCATCCCAGTCTGTCCCGTCAGACAATTTCTGTGAGATGGCGAAGAGAAGATCTATTTCACGGGAAGTGACATTTCGAAGTCTGGGATCACTGTTCAGGGAGAAGAATCTACCCATGGAATTCCCGAAATGAAGACGCCGGTCCTACACAATCGCACCTCAAGCCAAAGCCAGAGAATAGCGGGGATGCGCCTTGTTCGAATGGATAGGCCTTTTTCTGAAGCCAACTGTTTTGCCCGGCCGTTCGCCATGCCTTTTCGCCGCTCGCCTTGTCGGCTGCCTTTAAGCCTTCACCCCAGAAACGCCCGGCGCACGTTCTCGTTGGCCATTACTTGTTTCATATTGCCCTCAAGCACGACTGAGCCGACCTCCAGTACATAGACGTACTGCGTAACTTTGGAGGTGAGGTCCGCATTCTGCTCCACCAGGAGGACCGTGATGCCTTGCCTGTTGATTTGCGCAATGATCTTCGCAATTTCGTCGACCACTAGGGCGCCAGCCCCCAGGAGGGCTCGTCCATGAGAAGGATTCTTGGCTTCGCCATCAGCGCCCGCGCCACGGCAAGCATCTGCTGCTCGCCGCCGCTCAGTGTTTCGGCCCGCTGACCGCGTCTTGATCTCAACGCCGGAAACCGCTCAAAAACAGCTTCGATTTCATCCTTTACGGCGTTCCTATCCTTCCTTAGGTATGCCCCCATTCTTATGTTAGCCAGAACGCTCATTTGAGGAAAAAGCCTTCTTCCTTCCGGCACCATAACAATGCCCGCTTCTACTCTCTTGTAGGCCTCGATTCGATCGATCCGCTTGTCGCCAAACCATATCTCTCCTTTAGTCAGCGGGGCCAGGCCGCACACGGCTCGCATAATGGTGCTCTTGCCGGCGCCGTTGGCGCCGATGATCCCTGTCACGGAACCCTCGGCAACTTCGACGGTGACGTCCTTGACCGCCTTGGCTTTGCCATAACGCACCTGAAGACCTCGCAGACTGAGGTTAGTCGCCATAAGACGCTGCTCCGAGATAGGCTTTGATCACTTCCCGATTCTGTTTGACTTCTTCGGGCGTTCCTCGCGCTATCTCCTCCCCGAAGCTGATTACGACGATTTTGTCGCATATCCTCATGACTGCCCTCATATTGTGCTCGATCAACAAAACGGCGATGCCTCGCGTCCTGATGGCTGAGATGATCTCCAGCGCCTGTTCGACCTCTTCCGCGCTCATTCCTTCCAGTGGTTCGTCAAGGAGGAGGAGCTTGGGCGCCGTGGCCAGGGCCATGGCTATGCCGAGGAGCTTCTGGTGAGCGTGGGGCAGGGTCCCGGCAATCGCATCCTTCCAGGCTTCCAAACCGACCAGACTGAGCGTTTTCACCGCGTGATCGAGAATTCCCCTTTCCTTCCGGCGGTACGGCGCAGATCGGACTATTCCTTCCCAGAATCCTGCCCTCCCGAAAAGATGTCCGGCCGCGGTCATGTTTTGGAGCACGGTAAATTGAGGGAAAGACTTCGCTATCTGGAATGTCCTCGCAATTCCCCGTTCCGCTATCTTATGGGGCCTTTTCCCGACGAGGTTTTCACCGTTCAGAATGACCACCCCGTTCGACGGGCGAAGAAATCCGGTGATAAGGTTGAATACCGTCGTCTTGCCCGCGCCGTTCGGTCCGATGAGGCCGATGATCTCTTTCTCCCCGATGACAAGATCGACCGCATTAACGGCACAGACTCCACCGAAGTACTTCGTCAGCTTCCTCGCCTCGAACATGGCCGTCGGCTTGTAGAGTTGAAACTCCGACTCAACGCTTGAGAGGGAACTCTCCTCTGCACTCATGAAGCCTCCCCGGCCGGCGTCTTGCCGCCGCTTTCCCTGAGTCGTCTCGGCAAGTCCGTCAGACCTCCGGGCAGCAGGAACACCACTAAGAACAGTATGAGAACAAAAACAAAGGGTTGATATTCTTTCAGGCCAGCGAAGAGCTCGGGAACGAGCGTGAGAAGGACGGCGCCCACGATGGGACCGGCGAATGTTTTGCCGCCGACGACGACGTAAATGAGGACGTAGAGGCTGGTAAAGATGCTGAAGGCGTCGGGATTCAGCATGGTCATGTAGTGGGCATAGAGGCTTCCCGCAAGACCGGTGAAGAAACAGCCGACGCAGAGAACCAACACCTTGTAGCTCGCGACGTTGATGCCTATGCTCGCCGATAGCGCTTCCTCCTGGCCGATGGCGGAGAGAACCGTGCCGGCGTGCGATCTTTCCAGGTTGTAGAGTATGAGGAGAACGACCAGGAGGACGAACAAAGCGAGGTAGCAGAAGTACATCTTGTTCGTAAAGTCCACGCGAAGAGTCCCGAGAACGGAAAACGAAGCGGGTCGCAGAATGTTCGCCATTCCGGCAGACCCTCCCGTGACGTTGCTCCATTCGAGACCCACGAGCCGTATTATCTCGCCGAGGAACATCGTGACGGTGACGAAGTAAACCGACTTGATCCTCGACAGAGGGAAGCCGATCAGCCCCGCCACGATCATCGATGCAACTGCTCCGGCCAACATTGCCCAATAGACCGGAACGTTGAGCCGCGTCGATAGTATTGCGGACGTATAGGCGCCGACGGCCATGAACCCCGCCTGACCGATGGACATCTGACCGGTCTTCCCGATCGAGCGAAGGCTTGCGGCGACGATCGTGTTGATGACGCACATCATGTAGACATGCAGGTAGTAATCGTTGCCTCCTATAGCAAAAGGAATGAGAAGGGCGCCGATCACGAGCACGGTGTTTGTTATTGATCTCCTTGATATCACTGCTCACCCCGTCCAGTGGTCCTGGTCTTTAGCCCATAAGCCCTTTAGGTCGAATTATCAGAACAAGAACGATAAGGCAAAAGCCCACTATGTAGGCCATGGTCGTACTCAAATAGAGAGAGACTATCCCGTCCACCAGCCCGAGAAGAAGACCTCCGACAACGGCCCCGGCGATGCTTCCCAATCCTCCAAGGATAATCACGGCGAGACCTTTCGTAATTGCAAAAGAGCCCATGAACGGCTCAACCGTGAAGATCGATCCCATAAGGCCGCCGGCCACCGCAGCGAGGGCTGACCCGGTTCCCATGGCAATTGCCGATACGCGATTGATATTGACGCCTTGAAGGGTCGCGGCGTCGGGATCCTGCGAGGTCGCAAGCATGGCCTGACCCATCTTCGTACCCTTGACAAAGGCAAACAGCACTATCATTGCCCCCGCCCCGACGCACATGGTCAGAACCCTGTCCCAGGCTATCCTGATATCCCATATGGTAAGAACGCCGGGGATGATCCGGGGAACCGTCTTTTCGTTGGCCCCGAAGGCTACGGCCGCAAAGGCCTGGAACAGCAGAACGAGCCCGATGGCAACGACGATGCTCGGCTCGATCTGCCCCCTGAACCGGCGGAAGAGCAATCTCTCCATGACGATCCCGAGGAGAAACAAAGCCACGGCCGCGACCCCAAAAGATGCGATCATGTTCATGCCGAGAGCCACGCTGGAATAGTAGACGGTGTGAGCGCCAAGCATGTAGACCTCGCCGTGCGAGAACTGCACCGTGCGCATGATGCCGAATACAAGGGTGAGGCCGAGCGCGACCAGAACGTATATCCACCCGGCCGATAAGCCGTTTATGACTCCTTGCCAGAACATATCATCCTTGCCTTTGCGCCTTCGGCCGCCCATGGGCCCGCTGAAAAAACGACCAGGCCCATGCGCGGCCGAACGCGTCCTACATATCAGCCGGTTTGTACCAAATCGTCTTTTCCACCTTTTCATTCTTCAGCACTGAAACCGGGGAAGGGCCAAAGACCATGTGGTTGATCCCGAAGGCCTTGAGGCCGCCCATTTTTCCTGTGCCCGTGGGGGTCTCGATGGTTTCCATCTTCTCCCATGTTGCGACTACCTTCTCAGGATCGAGACTCTGGGCCTTCTCAATCGCCTGCGTCAAGGCCCAAACGCTGCTGAAGCCGTCGACTCCGTCCAGGCTGAAAGGCTTCTTGTACTTCTGGTCCCACAGCTTGGCAATCATCTTCACCATGGATGGAGTGTCGGCGGCGCCAGGATCGTAGCCTGCGAAGATGAAATCGGTGGCGTCCTTTCCAATGAGATGAAGAAATGTGTTAGCGTCGCCCGTGTTGCAGGTAAGTATCGGTCCTTTGAAGCCTACTTCTCTCCCTTGTCGCGCTTTCGAAGCCAGATCGTCGGGAGCGCTGATAACGAGGTCGACCGCGTCAGGCTTCTCTTTCATGATCTTCGTCCAAGTCGGGTAGAAATCATGCGCGCCAAACTGCACGAGGTTCGTCTCCTGGAGCTTGTAGCCAAAAGCCGTTTCGGCGATGGAGCGAGCGATTTTTGACGTGATCAACGCGCCTGCCTCATCGTTTGCAATGAAGCCAACGGTTTTTACATCGGGATACGTTCTCTTCAAGAATTCGTAAATATTGGGGATCGGCGCCGTGAATCCCTGCGTGGCAGAGAAGCTGTGGCGGTTTTTGGGGACCAGATTGCTCGCTTTGGCGGTGCTCAAGATCACGTCGGCAGGCTCGGTGACGGTCTCCACCGCTTCAATCTCGAAGGGTATGTTCATGCCGGTGACGAATTTGACCTTCTCCAGGTGGACGAGCTTCGTGGCGGCATTTACGGAGCCCGGAGCCGTATTCTTGTTATCCTCCACGAGAAGTTGCACCTTGTATTTCTTCCCCTGGACGGCGATCCCGCCTGTCGCGTTGATCCAATCGACAGCCAGCAGAGCCCCGTCTCTGCAGACAACGCCGAGTTGAGACATCGGACCGCTGAGGCCCCAAATGGACCCGATCTTCAACGTTTCCTCCGCGGCTGAAGATGTGGGCATGAACGACAGCCACAGAGCTCCGACAAACAGGCAAGCCAGAGAAACACACAGTCTCCTTGCCATTTCAGTACCCCCCCCCGTTTTTTTGGTTTTCGAAATCCGTCCATCCGCGCATCCGCGGGATATCATCCCTGCCTTTGCGGGTTCTGACGCCCTTGAACCCGGTTTATTTTCAGCCGGGCCCATGGGCGGCCGGACGCGTCCTACATGTCAACCGGTTTGTACCAAATCGTTTTTCCCACCTTTCCATTTTTCAGCAATGAAACCGGTGAAGGGCCGATGACCATGTGGTTGATCCCGAAGACCTTCAGGCCGCCCATCTTCCCCGTGCCGGTCGGCGTCTCAATAGTCGTCATTTTTTCCCACGCAGCAACCACGGCTTCCACGTCGAGGCTCTGCGCCTTTTCTATCGCCTGCGCGACCGCCCAGACGCTGCTGAAGCCATCGACTCCGTCGATGCTGAAAGGTTTGTGGTACTTCTGGTCCCAGAGCTTCGCGATGGTCTTTACCATCGCCGGCGTATCGGTCGCGGCAGGGTCGTAGCCGGCAAAGATAAAATCAGTCGCGTCTTTCCCGATCAGATGAATGAATGTAGTGGGGTCCCCCGTGTTGCAGGTGAGTATGGGACCCGTGAATCCCACCTCCCGACCTTGTCGCGTCTTGGCGGCCTGCTCGTCAGGGGTGCCGATGCCGATGTCCGCCGCATCCGGTTTATCCTTGACGAGCTTTGTCCAGACCGGATAGAAGTCCTTAGCGTCCCACTGCACGATGTTGGTATCCTGGAGCTTGTATCCGTGTCCGCTCGCGACATTGCGCGCCACCCCGGTTGTGATCTTCGCCCCCGCCTCATCGTTGGCCATGAAGGAAACGATCTTCACATCGGGATAAACCGTTTTGAGGAAGTCGTAGAGGTTGGGGAGCGGCGCCGTGAAGCTTTGGGTCGCCGAGAAGCTGTAACGGTTCTTGGCAACCAGGTTGCTTGCCTTGGCTGTGGCGAGAATCACCTTTGCCGGCTCGGTGACGGTCTGTGCCGCTTCGATCTGGAAGGGGATGTTCATGCCCGTGATGAACTTGACCTTCTCCAGGTGGATGAGCTTCGTCGCCGCGTTCACCGAGCCCGGAGCGCTGTTCTTGTTGTCCTCGACGACGAGTTGTATCTTGTATTTCTTCCCCTGAACAGTGATGCCTCCCTTTCCGTTGATCCACTCTGTTGCAAGAACGGCCCCGTCCCTGCAGACCACGCCGAGTTGCGAGAGCGGCCCGCTCAGACCCCAGATGGAGCCGATCTTCAGAGTCTCATCGGCAGATGCGGTCGCAGTCCAGCCGACCGTACAGGCGACGACCAGTGCGACCAGCAAAATTGAGAGCCGTTTTGTAGCCATTTTTGTTCCTCCCCTTTTTTTGTTATGCCGGGCCGGCAAACATAAATCGGACCGCCTCAGCCCAACGGGCGCTCCCCCCGCCAAGCCCCATACTGATGAACCGCTTCCGGCAGAGCCGTATAAAGGCGGGCGAGTGTGTCTTCAGCCTTACATAGCCTCCACAATCATTGCCGTGGAAGGTCCTCCACCGCCGCACAGCGAAGCCCCTCCGTACCGGTACCCGCGTCTTTTCATCTCATGGATGAGCGAAACCAGAAGCCGTGCGCCGGTCATTCCCACGGGATGACCTAAAGATATGCCGCCGCCGTTGGCATTCATTCTGTCGAGGGGGATCTTCAGCTCGCGATTGCACCCGATGATCTGGGCGGCAAAGGCTTCATTGATTTCCCAGTAGTCGACGGCCTCCAAGGGAAGGTCGGCAAAGCGAAGGGCCTTTCTCACCGCGGGCACCACGCCCAGCCCCATTATTTTCGCGTTTACTGCGGCCGATGCGGTGGCAACCACCCGGGCGAGAGGTTTTATCCCCAGCTCTCTCGCTTTGTCAAGGGTCATCATGACAAGGGCGGCTGCCCCGTCATTGATGCCCGATGAATTGCCGGCGGTAACGGTACCGTCCTTCACGAAGACGGGCTTCAGCCGAGCGAGGTCCTCCATCTTCAGGCCCTGCCTCGGATGCTCGTCTATTGCAAAAGGTTTCGTCTCCTTCTTGACTTGAACCGGCACAGGGACAATCTCCTCCACCTGGGTCTGGTTGCTGATGGAGGCGCAGGCCCGAT
The DNA here is from genome assembly GCA_963816715.1 of uncultured delta proteobacterium. GTDB lineage: Bacteria > Desulfobacterota > Syntrophorhabdia > Syntrophorhabdales > WCHB1-27 > BOG-1155. Next base: position 339,101 of record CAWFMJ010000023.1, on the reverse strand, counting down.
GGTGGCTCATGAGAGCGAACTCATCCTGCTCCTGTCGGGAAATGGTGTACATGGCAGCGACATTCTCCGCCGTTTCTCCCATGAGGATATTGTAGAAAGCGTCCATCATGCCGTCGTTATACATGCCGTCGATCAGTTTTTGATGGCCCATTTTGAAGCCGGTGCGAGCGCCCATGAGCAAATACGGAACGGACGAACTGCTTTCGCAGCCCACCGCGGCTCCAATATCCACTTTGCCCAACAAGACCTCCTGATACATGATCTCCGCTGCCCTCAGCGATGAGACGCATTGTTGATTCACCGTGCAGGCCACGGTCTCCCAGGTGCATCCCGAGTAAACGGCAACCTGCCTTCCCGGGTTCGATTTTGCACCTGCCATATCCGGGTTGCCGCAGACAACTTCTTCGATAAGCTTCGGATCAATGGCAGCCTTCTCAATGGCGGCTTTGAGGGCGATGACGCCCAGCTCTACGCAGTTCAAGTCCTTAAGGGCGCCCAAGAGGTCCCCTATGGGCGTCCTCATCGCGCTGACGAATACCACTTCGTTCATAGCATCCGCTCCTGTTCGAGTCGTTTGGTTCGTTGCTACGCCGTCAAGGCGGCGTCAAACCCTTCCCTCACGGCATCGCCGATCTTCTTCGGTTCCTTCGCGTCGCCTATGGTGATCGTTTCTATCCCGAGTTCTTGCGCGGATTGCACAAGATCATTCACCGACTGAGAGCCTGCAGCAATGACAACCATGTCGGCGTGAATGGACTCAACTCCTGCACGGCCCCGGATCGATACAGACTCTTTTTCAAAGCCAACGATCTCAACTCCCAGCTTCAATGCAACCCCCATGAGCTTGAGTTTTTTTAGCGCGCTCCACCGCGTGCTGGCGCCCATGGTTCGTGCCGGCCGGTCGGCCATCTCGATGATGGTGATCTTTCTTCCACTATCGTGGAGAAGCTTCCGAAGAACGTCAGGATGGTGAACGTCGTGAAAGGCAAGGAAGGCAATCGTTTCCGCCGTCGGAACGGATAGGTGCGCCAGGTAGAGGGCGGTTTCGCATCCTGTGGCGCCTCCTCCCACAACTACGATGTTGCGGCCAATAGGTGAGACTGCGCCGCTCAGAATATCCCAGGCGCTCACCACAGGTGATTTCTCGATCCCCGGAATCTCGAGCCCACTTTGCTTGGCGCCGGACGCGACAACGAGCAGGTCCGGTGGATCGTTGCGCAGCATTTCCGAAGTCAGTTCATTTCCAAGGGCAATGTCGACTCCTGCCGATTTCGCGCGGCTCTCAAGACTCTGGACCGCGCCGTGGAACTCCTCTTTTCCCGGCACAGCGGCAACGAGATTGACCTGCCCGCCAGCCTTGCTCTCCTTTTCATAGAGCACGACGCGGTGTCCCCTTTGGCATGCCGTTAGGGCGAACTGGAGCCCAGCCGGCCCGCCCCCGGCAACGTAGATCCTCTTCTTTAGCCGCGCCGGCTTGGTTTCTGTATTTGCCTCGCGGCCGGCCCGCGGATTCACCGTGCACCAGACGGGGCGACCGGAAAAAATTGAATCGAGACAGCCCTGATTGCAGGCTATGCACGGCGCGGCCTCGTCGATCCGTCCTTCTTTCGCCTTCATGGGAAGATCGGGATCAGCGATGAGGGGTCTGCCCCAGCAGACTGCATCGGCAGCGCCGGAGCGTAAGACTTTTTCGGCAACATTCGGATCGCCGAGGCGGTTGGAAGCGAAAACGGGAACCGTCACCTTTTCCTTGATAGAGCGAGCGAGATGTACATACGTTCCTACAGGAACATCGCTCGTTATTTGAGGCACATTGGTCTCGTGCCATCCCCCGGTCACGTTGATGCAGTCGATGCCGGCTTTTTCCGCCTCTATGCAAAAGGCCGCAGACTCTACCATCGTGTTGCCGCCGCTCACAAAATCGTGCCCGGAGACTCTCATTCCCAACGCAAAATCCTTGCCGAGCGCCCGCCTCACCGCTCTGATCGCCTCCAGGCCAAAGCGCATTCTGTTTTCCAAAGACCCGCCATAGTCGTCCGTCCGCCGATTGCTCACTTCAGACAGGAATTCACCGATCAGGTAACCTCCCGCAGCCATGATTTCGACGTAGTCGAGACCCGTTTCTTTTGCCCGAACCGCAGCAGCGACAAAAGCGTGTTGCGCGTTCTCTATGTCTTCGTCCCTCATTTCCCGGGGGACCTCCCCCGTGATGGGGCTTGCCACGGGGGAGGGGGCGATGGGCTGCGTCCCGGTAACACTTGAAGAGGCGTACCTGCCGAGATGCATGAGTTGCATTCCGAGCCGGGTTGTCGCGTCCTGATGAAGTTCCCGGACGAACGCTTTAATAGGCGCTACATGACCGTCATGAAAAAGGCCGGGCATGAGGGGCGTGCTGCCCTGCTCGTCTATCGCCATCGGGCCCATAATCATAAGCCCGACGCCGCCCCGAGCCCTTTCCCGGTAAAAGTCCTTGAAACGGTCGGTAAACGCGTAATGATCGGCATAGAAGAGGGCCATGGCGGGCATAACGATTCTGTTCCGCAACGTTATGCCGTTGATGCCTAGTGGTTCAAAGAGTCCCGCAAATTCCATACGTTCTCGCCCCTCAACAGAGTAAACGCCGATCTACGTCAGGATTGAACGCTCTTGCCCAATTTCCTAAAGAGCAGAGCGATCCCATCGTGAGGATCATCTCACCGGTCTCCATTTTGGAAGGGTGATTTCCGGAGAAACTTGTTCGAACACCACCTCCAACTCCATCCCATTCTTCAGCTCTTTGACGTCGCATTCCACGATATTGGAAAGCATTCGGGGCCCTTCGGGCAGGTCCACGAGTGCGGTAACGTACGGCAAATCGGGCATGAATGCAAAAGGGACCCCATATTCGTTAATTGCGAAAGCGTACAGGGCAGCCTTGCCGGACGCCTCAATCCACTCGCTGTTGTCGCTCTGGCATCCGGTGCAATAGAGATACGGGGGGTGGTCTATCGTGCCGCAATCCTTGCACCTTTTCAAGAGAAGCTTGTGCTGCTTCGTCCCCTCCCAGAAATCCTTTGACCATTTTGCAGGCTTGGGCAAAGGTTTTGTGACATCCTCATCGGAAAGGTGGAATTTCTCTTTCAGTTCTTTGACGTCCATATGCTCGCTCCTTAGCTCTATCCCGGTTGTTCTACGGGCCTGCGTGCTTGTCCATTCATTCTAGGACGGGATTTCGGTTCCCAACACACTAAAATGGCAGTCCATCCACGCCCCGCCGCCGCAGTTCTCGATCAGGAATCTCGCGCCCGCGACCTGAGCTTTCCCCGCCTTGTCCTGAAGCTGGCGCACGCTTTCGACGAAAAGGGCAAAGCCAACGCCGGTTCCCGTATGTCCGAACCCGAGCGCTTCTCCGTTTGTCGTGCAGGGGTACTTCCCCCCGGGACTTGTCGCTCCCGACTCCACCAGGGCGCCGGACCTTCCCGGCTCAACGAAACCAAGGGCGTCCATCATCGATAGAGCCAACGCCGGATAAGCCGCGTAGACTTCAAAGATGTCCATGTCCGCAGGCCCGAGGCCCGCCTCTTCGAACGCCCTTTTTGCTATGGGTGCATAGAACTCGTGGTTCTTGGTCATATCTTTGAAGGTTGCTTTGGGGTTGAAGATGTTGCGATGGGAATAGTCCGACCCCTCCCCGAGAAGATAAACCGGCTTGCTGCACACCTTGCGCGCTTTTTCTGCGGTCGTCATCACAAACGCGCAGCCGCCGTCGGCCAGGACATTGCACATCAGCGCAGTGAGCGGGTAGGCGACCATCCTGCTCTTCAGCACCTGCTCTGCCGTCACACTCTTCGTGTAGAACATTGCGTTCGGCTGAAGGTTTGCCCACTTGCGGCAGGCCACGACGTGGGCCGCAACCTGCTCGATTGTCGTGCCCGTGTACGCCATGTAGGCCTGACTCATCATGGCAGCAAGGGCGTTGTACGTCATTCCGTAGGGGATCTCCCATTCGAGGTTCGAGCCTGCGTGAGCGAAATACTTGATCTGCTCGTTCGCGCTGAACTGAGAAAATCTTTGAGCATGAACCACAAGAACCGTATCGGTCTGGCCGGAAGCAAGGATGCCCTCGGCCTGCCTCCTGATGGCAAAGCTGGAGCCTCCTCCTGCTACCACCGTTGCAACATTCCTGCAGTTCTTTGCCCCGATTGCCTCCGGCAGATGGCCGAAGAACATTTCGGTGTTATACTCGCTTCCCATAATATGGGCGGCAGTCAGAACGGCGCCGACATCCTTCATTTCGATGCCGGCGTCCTTCACCGCCATCCTTGCGACGGTGTAGGCTATCTCGTACTCTGAGCGCTCCGGATATGTTCCGCAAGGCGCCTCGCCCGTGCCTATGATTGCAAAATCGCCTTTAGCCATGAAGGTCCTCCGCCATTCCGTATTTTCTTCGGCGCCGTTTTTGGCTCGCCTTACTGAGCAAGTCTCTATATGACTGACCAGTCATGTATCTATAGGCGAAGCATACACAACCCCCTGACCTTATGTCAAGAACATTTTTTTCTTCCCGCACCTTACAGCGCGTAGTTCCCCATTATTACTTAGCTTTTTTTAAGTACCCATGAAAAAGTGAGCGGTTCTGTTTTTTTCTCTTGACACGATCTAAAGAGGTCGTGTATAAGTGTAGCATGACCAGTCAGTCAGTACCCACAGCGACGGAGTGCTTTTCAGGACTCGTCCTTGTTGAACTTAACCTTGGTTTCGTGGGACCATGAAGAGTAAGAACGCGCCAACGAACATGGAGGTCCCACACGTGAACGAACAGTCATCCGACAAAAAACAACAGATCATCGACAAAGCTATCGAGTTTTTCTCCAAGAACGGCATAGCAGACACGAAGATAGAGGATATTACCAATGCCCTTGGCATCGGCAAGGGTACCCTTTATCTGTACTTCAAGGGCAAAAAAGATTTGCTTCTGAACTGCATCGACCGGCTTGCAACAATCATCGTGCCGAAAGAAGCCTGGCTCGACATACGGGGGGAAACAAACTACAAACTGAGGTGGCAAAAGAGACAGAGCGCTTTTTTGAAGGCCTATCCGACCTTCTGCGGCATCCTTAGCCTGGTTAACCAGAGCATTGCAAGCAGCGATCCGGAGCTGGCCAGGAAGGCCGGCGAAGCATACAAAATGCTCACAGGCCCGCTCATGAAGGATCTCCGATGGGCTGTCAGCCATGGATGGGCGAGAGAGATCGACGAACAAGTCATAGCTTGCATGCTGCTCGCTACAGGGGAAGGGCTGGCTAACATGATGAAAATGGATCCCCGGTACAGCATCGAGAAGGTGACAGAGATCAGTTGGGATTTTGTCATCAACGGAATAGGAGCCTCAGAGAATGTAAAACCAGATGAGGCGGGTTCTCTTTGCTGGGATCTTCTGGATGGGGACGGCAACGCAATCCGTGTACGCGGCCTCTGCGCGGATGGGAAAAGCTATCTCTCGGGCGAGCTGGGAAGGGGCGATCTTCAGGTTCCCTTGCAGAACGTGGCGTCTTTGGCTTTCAGCGATGCCGATGGCAGATTGACGGCTGAGGTTGTCATGATGAGCGGAAAAACGGTCACTCTCACCATAAGCGGCGACGCCAGTCTCGCGGGTGAGACAGAGTTTGGAAAGTACCAAATCGAGGTACGTCAGGTTAACCGCATTTCTGCTGTAGGTGTTGGCAACGAGACCGGGCCGGGCAGGACAGGGCACGTTTGAGAGAAAGAACCGCCTACCAGGAGCGGGGACGGAAGAAAAAAGGAGTCGGTTTGGATAATGCAGGTCTCAACAATAATAGCCAAGGAGAAAAGGACATGAAAGAGCATGGCTATCAAACCATTTCCTATAAGAAAGAGGAAGGGGTCGCCACGATTATCCTGAACCGCCCCGCCGTAATGAATGCCATCAACGAAAAGATGGCGGCAGAACTGCTGGACGCGCTCCAGGACTTCAAGGCAGATTCCGGCGTCAAGGTTGCCGTTCTTACTGCGGTAGGCGAGAAAGTTTTTTGTGCCGGCGGAGACATCGAGATGTTCTTCGATCGGCTCACCAAAGACCGAATGGCGCAGTACAACTGGCTCATTACGGGCGAAGAGATCACGAGGCTGATGATGGAGCGGCTAGATAAGCCGATCATCGCAGCAGTCAACGGACACTGCCTGGCCGGCGGGCTGGAGCTGTCGTTGGCTTGTGACTTCATTATCGCGGCCGAGAATGCAACCTTTGCCCTCGCTGAGATCGATATCGGCCTCATTCCCGGATGGGGCGGCACAACCCGTCTCCTGAGGGCGATACCCGTTCGGAAAGCAAGGCAGATGATATACACCGCCGAACGCATCGGCGCCTCGGAAGCAGAAAAGCTCGGCCTCGTCAACAAAGTTGTTCCCAAAGGCCAAGCATACGAAGCTGCGCTGGAAATTGCCAAGAAGATCGCGACCAAATCTTCCTATACATTGAGGCTGGCGAAAAAGGCGCTGACGTACGGGCTCGAGGCCTCGGGAATGGATGCCGCTCTTTTCATCGAAAGAGGGGCGGCAAGCATCGCTTCGGCCGGCGATGGTTTCGAAGAAGGCGTAAAAGCTTTTTTGGAGAAGCGACCGCCCAACTTCAGGTAGCCTCGTTTTGCCCGTAAGCTTTCTGACATCATAGAGGGCAGCACAATCGATTTTGGAGGCGGACATGGATTTCACGTTTACCAAAGAACAGGAAATGCTGAGGCAGAACATCAGAAAGTTCGTCGACAAGAACATACGAGGGGAGTACGCGCGAGACTTGGACGAGGACCCCGGGAAGATGTTCATTGACGACGCAATGTGGAAAAAGATCAAAGACCTCGGCGTCTTCGCGGCGGCGGTGCCCGAAGAATACGGCGGCTTTGGCGGCACAATAATGGACGACGTCATTATTAACGAGGAATTTGCGCGTGGTTCTGCTGCTGTTGCGATGTCCTTCGGCGCCACAACCGGTTTCGGTGCCAGGGGCATTCTTTTTAGTGGAACGGAAGAGCAAAAGAGATACTTTCTTCCAAAAATCGCGCAGGCAGAGATCAGGTTCGCCATGGCGGTAACCGAGCCCGGCGGCGGTACGGACATCCTTGGGGCCCTGCGAACCTTCGCTCAACCTGATGGCGATGACTTTGTCGTGAACGGGCAAAAGGTTTTCATTACGAACGCCCACCAGGCAGATTACCTCCTCACGCTGGTGAAGACGGACAAGAAGACCGAAAAGAAGTCAAAGTCGCTCTCCCTCTTTCTGATCCCGGTGAAGAATAATCCGGGCATTAAGATAGTCCCGCTCAAGAAATTCACCATCAAGGGCGCCTCGGCCTGTGAGATCTTCTTCGATGACGCGAGGTGTCCTGCGGCGAATATGCTCGGGAAACTCAATAACGGCTGGTATGAGCTGCTCAAGACGCTCAATCACGAACGGATCATTGTGGCGGCGCTTACCAACGGAATTGGCACGGCGGCTCTTGAAGACATGGTTGAGTACGCAAAAAGCCGGGAGGCCTTCGGCAGGCCCATAGGCCAATACCAGGCGATTCAGCACAAGATAGCCGATACCGCCATGGACCTCGAGTTTGCCAGGCTCATCACCTACAAGGCGGCGACCCTTCTCGAGAACAATCAGCCCTGTTACATAGAGGCGGCGATGGCCAAACTCGTCAGTTCCGAGATGGCCTTTAAGGCAGGAACGCGAGGGCTCGATATTCTCGCCGGCTACGGCTGTACCATTGAATACGACATGCAGCGGTACTTCAGGGATTCCAGACAATGCACCTTTTCACCCATATCGAATGAGATGGTAAGGAACACGATAGCAGAATCTTTCGGCCTTCCGAGGTCGTATTAGCAGACAACAGAAAAACGCAAGGGGGAAATTCAATGAAAAAGAATGCGGCAAGCGGCGAGAAAGAGATGCTCAAGAACATCACTGAACCGATCAAGGTCGGCCCTTTTGAGTTGAAGAACAGAATGGTCCTTGCGCCTATGAATGAGACGACGTCGGGCGTCAACGGCGAGGCCACGGAGCAATGCATCGCGTACTACGGCGCCCGGGCAAAGGGGGGCGCGGCAATGGTCATCACCGGAGCAGTGATGGCAACGAAATTGGCCTCAGAATTCGTCTGGGGAAGGAACCTCCACTGCTTCCACCAAGGGCACCAACAGGGACTTTCGCTCCTCACGGACAGGATCCATTACTTCGGAAGCCTCGCATGTGTCCAGTTGACCATGGGCTTTGGCAGACAGGGACACTCACGCGATCCCAACCAGTTGGCCCCGGCGCCCACGGCCGGTCTCCCTTACGAGATTGCGGCGAACAGAGACAGCAGGGGCCCCGCAAAGGCCATGCAGCGGAGCGAGCATGCGCGGTCATTCCTCGTTGGTCAGTTGACCCGGGAAATGTCGATAGACGAGATTCACAGCGAACAGAAAGAATATGCCCATAGCTGCCAGCTTGCGGTAGCCAGTGGGTTTGACGCGATCGAGATCCACGCGCCCCACGGCTACCTCGAGGATGAATTCCTTTCGCCTCTGACGAACAGACGGACCGATATGTACGGCGGAGATTGGCACGGCAGGAAACGCCTTCTCCACGAGATCATGGAGCAGGTCCGCTATGCCTGCCCAGGGGCAATGGTGGGCGTTCGCATCAGCGCCGAAGAGCACTGCGAAGGGGGTTTGACCAGGGAAGAGATGATCGACGTCGCCCTCGACCTCCAGGCAAGGGGAGCGGATTACATAAGTCTCTCGGACGGGGGCGGATACGAGGATTGCGCCCATCTCGTGGGAACAGAAGAGGTAGCGGAGCACATTCCGGATGCCGGGGCGGATTTCAAGAAAGCCCTCAAGATACCTGTCATTGTTGCTTCCCAGCACGACCCGGTGAAAGCCGACGCCAACATCGGAGCGGGCAAGTTCGACATCTCGGCCCTCGGGCGGCAGCTCTTTGTCGATCCGGAGCACCCTAACAAAGTGATGGAAGGCCGCCTGAGCGAAATCGTTCGCTGCAAGAGATGCGACAATTGCCTTGTCAGATGCCTCTCCGGACTTCCCCCGGCGTGTCCTTTCAACCCTAACCTCGGAAGAGAGTACGCGCTGGACGAATACAAAATAGGTCCGCGGCAAAAACACGAGCCGTTCATGCCCAGGGCAGGCGCGGTTTCGATGCCTAACCTTGACAGACCGTGGTGGAAGAACGAGGTCCCCATTCTGCAAGACCACTGGAGACCTTTCCGCGGTCCCGGTCCGAGACAATAGAGAAGATCTTTCAGGATTCGCCAGTGATGGAAATGCGCTAGCCGCCTGCCCTCCCCCCCTTGCAGAAAAAAGGGGGGAGGGCAGGATCGAGGAGGGATTCAATGAGCGAGTCATTCAACAACGACGACTTCTTCAAGATTGATCCTGAAGCTCATCTGGTAGGCGACAGTGCGCCCTTCGAGTATTTTCCGGGCGCCCGGTTGTGGTGGTACTCGATCCAGCAAATTACCCGCCCCATGCATCAGGGCACGCCGAAAAGATACATGGACGCCCTCGAACCGTGGGAGACGGAGAAGAACCCGGACCCTGCCTCTTTATTGGCGGCCATGGACAAGTACGGCGTCGATATCGCCTGTCTTCTCCCCGAGTCGATGATGGATACCACGGGTTATACGGGCCGGTTCTGCAGCAATGGAGAAATGGCAAAGGTGGTCGAGGCGAACCCCGATCGTTTTCTCTATCAGCCGAACCTTTCGCCGATCAAGCACAAGGGCGTCAAGAATACCCTATGGGAGCTCGAATACTGGGTCAAGGAAAAAGGCGCCAAAATCTTCAAATTCTATCCGCCTGAAGACACGCGCATCGACGATCCCGAGCTCTGGCCTTTTTACAAAAAGGCCGAGGAGCTGGACATTGTGCTCGACATCCATACCGGCTTTGGCTGGTGCGCGCCCGGGAGATTCAGCAACGGTCTTCCCAGGTACCTGGACGATGTGGCGCGGGACTTCCCCAACCTGAAAATTGTTGCCTTTCACATGGGATATCCCTATTGCGACGACCTCAACATGATTGCCATGGCGCACAAGAACGTATTCATCTGCATCAGTCTCGTGGGGGCCTGGTCCATTTCTTCCCCCTACAAGTTCGCAAAGATGCTCGGCGAGGCGATGCGATGGGTCGGACCGGACAAGATTATCTGGGGCTCCGACGATCCATCGCTCCACTTTGTGACCGCTTTCGCGGTACGCGGTTTCAGGGATTTCAAGATGCCCGAGGAACTGAAGGAGAAATATGGGTATATCGACGTGACGGAAGAGGACAAACGAAAGATTTTTGGCCTCAACCTGGCCGGGCTTCTCGGCGTCGACACGAGCAGAAGAAGAGCAAAGGGGCTGTAAGAAAGAAGTTTTGGAGCCAAAGAGGGTTGACTACGTATCGGGAGACAGCTCAGCTCATCAAAGACAGGGGGAAGATCGTTGCTTTCACCGGCGCGGGTATTTCGGTCGACGCCGGCATCCCTGCCTTTCGCGGCGCCCAGGGACTGTGGGAGAGATATGATCCGGCGGAGTATGCGGACATACGGTCGTTCATGGAGCAGCCGGCAAAAGTCTGGGGCATGCTCCGGGAGATGACGCGGCTCATTTTCGACGCCCGGCCGTCGCCGGCTCATCTTGCCCTTGCCGAGCTCGAGAGAGCCGGTCTGCTTGACGCTATCGTGACTCAGAACGTGGATGGCCTCCACCAGGCAGCCGGAAACACGGACGTCATCGAATACCACGGCAACAGCAGATACCTGGTCTGCCTGAGCTGCGGGGAGAGAACGCCCTTTACGGAGGAGGCGTTGAGGAAACTGCCCTACCCGATCTGCCTCAAGTGCCGCACGCCTCTGAAGCCCGATGGGGTCTTTTTCGGCGAGCAGATTCCTCTTTCCGCCGTAGAGCGATCGCGCCAGGCGGCTCAGAGATGCAAAATAATGATGATAATTGGAACCTCCGGGACGGTCTACCCCGCCGCCGACCTCCCATTCCTGGCGGCATCGAATGGGGCTGCAATCGTTGAGATCAACCTTTCCCCGACGCCATTCACCGCCGCCGTCAGCCGATATTTCCTCAAGGGCTCGGCGTCGCGGATAATGCCAAGAATCCTGGACGAGATGGGACTGAGAATCGAAAGTTTTGTCGGAAAGGGAGGACAGAGTGGCACCAAGCAATAAGTTCCCGCTGCTTATGGAACCGGGCATGATCGGCCGGGTGCGTACGAGAAACCGCATAATCAAGACGGCAGCCGGTACGGGCCTCATGGAGAAAGACGGCTCGATCGGCCAGACGATGATAGATTTCTATGAAGCGATGGCCAAGGGGGGCTGCGGCCTTCTCATATTCGAATACTGCTCCGTGGAATACCCGAGGGGCATGCTCCGGCCAACGTGCACGGCCCACCTCAGCGACGACCGGTTCGTTCAGAGCTACTCCAAGATGGTCGATGCGGTACACAAGCAGGGCTGCCCCTTCTTTACCCAGCTCATGCATTCCGGCCCATGGTACCAGTCCGTCTTTTGGACCGATTTTCCCGACGCGCCGGGGGACCGTGTAGGTCCCTCGACGATAACCGCAAACGAGCTCCCGCCGGGTCTTTTTACTCCGGTTCGCGAACTGTCCGTCGGTGAGATCGAAGGACTCATCGAGCTTTTCGGCAAGGCAGCGCAACGCGCCCAGAAAGCCGGATTCGACGGCGTCGAGATAAACGGCTCCCACTACCACCTCATCAACGCCTTTTTCTCGCCCTTCTGGAACAGGCGGCACGACGCCTACGGATGTGACAGTCTCGAGAACAGAGCGCGTTTCATGTGCGGCATTATAAAGGAAGTAAAAAGGGTCTGCGGGAAGGACTACCCGGTAGGAGCGCTCTTCAATGCAGTCGAGTATGGCGTCGAAAAGGCAACGACCCTTGAAGATGCGAAAGGCTTCGCGAAACTGGTCGAAGAAGCGGGCGCCGACTCCATTCACGTAAGGAGTGGAGGCTACGGTCCATTCTCGGGCATCCTCCATCCCGACAGGTTCTATTATCCTGAGCTGCCGGAAGAGCTGAAGGTAAAAGAGTTCGACTGGCGCCGAGGGGGCAAGGGCCTGACGGTCCCTCTCGGCGCCGCAATGAAAGAGGCGGTCTCTATCCCTGTTTTCCTTGCCGGCAGGCTCGACCCCGAACTGGGAGAGTCGATTCTTGAGGAGGGCGGGCTCGACTTTATCGGCATGACGCGGCGGCTTTTCGCCGATCCCGAACTGCCCCGCAAGGTTGCCGAGGGGAGACTCGAAGACATCGCGCCGTGCTCGGGATGCAACTACTGCTGGCACGTGCGGGCCTACGTCGACTCGCCCCTCCGGTGCAGGATCAACGCCGCCTTGGGAAGGCACCGTGAGTTCGCAATCAAGCCGGCCGGGAAAAAGAAGAATGTTCTCGTCGCGGGCGGAGGCCCTTCGGGCCTTGAGGCTGCCAGGGTAGCGGCTTTGCGCGGTCACCACGTAACGCTCTACGAAAAGGAGAACCGACTTGGCGGGCTTACGCGCCTTGCAGCGATAGTGAAGGAACACGAGCTCGAGGCGATTGTGAGCATCATCGACTACCTCGAGACCCAAAACAGGAAACTGGGAGTGACGATAAAGCTCGGGAAAGCGGTCGATCGGTCGGTGATCGACGAGATCAGGCCGGATGCGCTGATCCTGGCTGCCGGCGGCGCTCCTACGGTCCCGCCTCTACCGGGAATCAAGCACCCCAAGGTGCTCAACAATGCGAAGCTCCATAAGACGCTCAAATTCTGGATGAGGTTCTTCGGCCCGAAAGCCATGGAACGGCTGACTAAAGTGTGGATGCCCGTGGGAAAGAAGGTGGTCGTCATCGGCGGCGGCCTCGAAGGATGCCAATTGGCCGAGTTTCTCGTCAAACGCGGCAGAACGGTGACGATTGTCGATTCCGAGGCTTCGCTCGGAAAAGGTCTGTTGTCGGACGACCCCGATCGCCTGTTCAAATGGTTCAACAAGAAAGGCGTCGTCATGATCCCTGGAGTTGCCTACGAAGGCATAACCGATGAAGGGCTGGCCATCAGGACGAAGGATGGAGAAAGAAAGCGCCTTCGAGCGGACAGCATCATCACCGCCCTGACGCTTCAGCCCCAGAACGATCTGACGAAAGATCTCGGAAAGAACGTCCCGGAAGTCTATCAGGTCGGAGACTGTAGGGAACCAGGGTACATGTATGACGCCATAGCCGACGGGTACAGGACAGGTCTCGCTCTATAGCCTGACCCCGACTTCCGGGTGGATAGGCCGTCAAATCAGGAACTGTTCAAGGGAGAAAGGCGTGAGGAATTTCAGGGAAGAATACGAGAAGAAGGTAATTTCCATCGAAGACGCGGTTCGGAAGGTCGAAAGCGATATGGAGGTGGTTGTCGGCCAGGTCTCCGTGCCCGAGGGCCTCATGGGAAAACTGCACACGATAGCCGATAAGGTAAGAAACGTCAAGGTTTTCTATACTATATCGGATAAGGAATTCGAGTGGTTCATCAATCCTGAAATGAAGGGTCATTTCGAGCTGTGCAGTTGGTTTCACGGTCCCTCTTCGCGCGCCGCTCAGGCCAAGAATCCCGGTATCGTCAGCTATCAGCCCAACCTGCTCCATAACATCGGCCCGGACCACCTGAGGGCGCGAAAGGCCAACATTTTCTTCGGCGCCTGCACTCCTCCCGACAAGCACGGCTACGTTGCCCTGGGCCTCAGCGTCGTCTATGAAAAGACCATGGTCGAGAACGCGGACATGGTCATCCTCGAAGTGAGCGAGAATCTTCCGAGGATATTCGGCGATGCGGAAGTGCACATCGATCAGGTCGATTTCTTCGTCAAATACAACCATATCCCCGCCATTGCCCCCGATGCCCCGGAACCGGATGAGATCGATCTCTCCATCGGCAAACACATCGCAGATTTGGTAGAGGACGGTTCCACCTTGCAGTTGGGCATCGGCGGAATTCCCAACGCGGTCGGAAAGTGCCTGAGAAACAAAAACGACCTGGGCATTCACACCGAGATGTTTGTCGATTCCATGATGGAGCTTTCCGAGCTAGGGGTGGTGACGAACAGAAAGAAGTCCATCTACAAAGGCAAGTCGGTCTGCGCGTTCATCATGGGCACAAAAAGACTCTACGAGTGGGTCGACGATAATGTGTCCGTTCTCACCCTCAAAGCGGAATGGGTGAACGACCCTTCCGTAATTCGTCAAAACTCCAGTATGGTCTCGATCAACACGTGCATGATGGTCGATTTGACCGGACAGGTGATCGCCGAAGGCATCGGGACTTCGCAATACTCGGGGACGGGAGGCCAGTTCGATACGGCCTTCGGCGCCCGCGAGGCATACGACGGCCTCGGCAAATCGATCATAGCATGCCGGTCCACGGCAAAGGGCGGAACAGCATCGACTATTGTCGCCCTTCCCCCATCGGTTCGCCGGTCACCCTCCACCGGGGCGTCACCGACTATGTCGTGACCGAATACGGAGCTGCCTGGCTTCGAGGAAGAACGGTGCGCGAACGGGCAGAAGCCATGATCGCCATAGCCCATCCCGATTTCAGGGCGCAACTGAACGAAGAGGCGCGAAGACACGGTTTTATCTAACTTCGAAACCCCCTCCAGGCTCGTGGGGAGGAGGCTGCTCTACTCGAAGGAGAGCCTTTGATGAGACGGATCGTCGCCAGAATGGTCAAAAGCGAGCCGCGAGCCCGGCTCCTCTTTGCGCTTATTCTTCGGGGCCTCGAAATGCGCCTCAATCAGACCGCCAAAAAGCACGCTTTTTTCGGAGAACGCCTCAAGGAACGGAATTTCACGGTTCAGATCCGCCTCCAGGACAACTCCTGCGGCCGCCACTACTGCCTGCGGGACGGCGCGGTCGTTTCAGGCGGCGGCATCCACCCGCAGCCTGACGTTGACATGTTTTTTGCCAGCGCGAAAATCGCCCTGGATCTGCTTGTTCCCCCAAAGGACCAGCTTGCGTCCGTCAACGCTATGAAGGCTTTCCAATTGGGGATGACAGGGCCGGACGATCTGACCTGCTGGTGGATGGAGACTATGAGCCTCATGCAAAGCGCCGGCACAGAATTCGGCGCGGACTTAGGCGGAGGAGTCGTGAGGTTTACAAACAACACGAACGGCGGTCCTGTCTTCGTCTACGTGAAAGAAGGGAAGATCCTGCGGATTACGCCCATCGATTTCGATGATAAGGATGCCCCGTCGTGGACAATAAAGGCGCGCGGAAAGTCTTTCACCCCGCCGCGAAAGACCACGGTGATGCCCTTCTCCATCATGTTCAAATCGATGATCTATTCGCCTGACAGGCTCCTCTATCCAATGAAACGCGTCGATTTCGATCCCAGGGGCAAAAGGAATCCACACAACAGGGGTACTTCGGGATACGAACGGATCACTTGGGACGAAGCCCTCGACCTGGTCGCCGGAGAAATCAAACGCGTCAAGAAGGAACACGGCCCCGGGGCAATCCTGAGCGGGAGCGGCTCGCACCATCTCTGGGGCAACCTCGGCTACTGGCTTTCGGCGAGAATGCGGTTCCTCAACACAATCGGATGGACCGTGCAAGCCCACAACCCTGACAGTTGGGAAGGGTGGTATTGGGGCGCCATGCACCATTGGGGCCAGTCGATGCGCCTCGGGGCGCCCGAAACTTACGGAACCGTGGAGGACTGTCTCAAAGAGTGCGAAATGGTGGTCTTCTGGTCGAGCGACCCCGAGACCACGAGCAGCTACTCCGCCTATGAAGGGACGGTGCGGCGCCAATGGCTCCAGGATCTGGGCGTCACTATGGTCCACATAGACCCCTACTACAACCACACAGCGGCGCTCTTCGGCGGAAAATGGCTCGCTCCGCGGCCCTCGACGGGCAATTCCCTGGCCCTGGCAATCGCCTATGTCTGGATTGCCGAAGGGCTTTACGATAAAGAATACGTGGCAACCCGCACTGTCGGATTCGAACAGTGGAAGGATTATATCCTCGGCAAAGAGGACGGCATCCCCAAGACGCCCGAATGGCAAGAGGCCGAGGCGGGGATACCGGCCAGGGAGGTCCGCGCCCTCGCCCGGGAATGGGGGAAGAGGAAAACCTATCTCTGTCCCGGCGGCCTTGCGGGCTTCGGTTCGGCCTGCCGCGACGCCACTGGCATTGAGTGGGCCCGCTCGATGGTCTGCCTGATGGCAATGCAGGGACTTGGCAAGCCGGGGATCAACATGGGCAACATGTCGCAGGGGGCGCCCCTCGATACAGGCTTTTATTTTCCGGGTTACACGGAAGGCGCTCTTTCAGGCGATTTATTCAATACCGGTCTCGGCGTCAACCTCTACCCCAGAATGCCGCAACTTCCGACGGTCAATACGGTGCTGCAGCAGGCGCCGAGGCTCAGGCTTCCGGAAGTCATCATCGAGGGTCATGCTGAAGGCTATCCGGTGAACAATATGACCATCGAGGGCCAGTTCCAAAGGTACGAGTATCCCGCGGCGGGCTACGCGCCGATCAGGATGTACTACAAGTATGGCGGCTCCCACTTTGGAACCATGACCGAGACGAACAGGTACGCCAGGATGTACCGCTCGGAGAACCTCGAATTCGTGGTGAACCAATCCATTTGGTTCGAGGGAGAGGCAAAGTTTGCCGATGTCATCCTTCCCGCCTGTACGAATTTCGAAAGGATCGATATGAGCGAGTTCGGGAATTGCGGCGGGTACATTCAGCACAGCTTCACCTCGAACAACCACCGGGTTATCGTCATGCAGCACAAGTGCATTGAGCCCCTCGGCGAATCGAAATCGGACTTTCAGATTTTCAACGATCTGGCAAAGCGCCTCGGGTTCGGCCTCATGTACTCGGAGGGATGTACCGAGTACGATTGGTGCCGCCGTCTCTTCGAAGCCAGTGACCTCCCCAAGGTCGTCTCATGGGAGGAGTTCCTGAAAAAGGGTTACTACGTCGTGCCTGCACCGAAGGAGGAACTGCGATCACCCGTATCCTTCCGGGCCTTTGCAGAGGGCAGGCCCAAAGACACCCCCGAGATCGCTCCCCTCCCCGCTGACTACACGGAGAAGGTATTCGAGGGTCTCCAGACCCAGTCGGGAAAGATCGAGTTCGTCTGCTCCAGCCTCCGGCGGTTTGCCCCGGGTGACCCGGAGAGGCCGCTGATGACCAAGTATATCCCTTCGTGGGAGGGACACCATACCTCAGAGCTCTATGCAAAGTACCCCTTGCAGCTCATCAGTCCGCATCCGCGATACACGTTCCACACCTGCGGGGACGGCAAGCAGAGCTGGGTCAACGATATCAGGGAACACCGGGTTCTGATCGACAGCTATCGCTATTGGACTATTCGCCTCAACCCGGACGACGCAAAGGCGCGGGGCATTCGCGAAGATGACCTGGTCAGGGTCTTCAACGACCGGGGCGCGGTGATCTGCGCAGCCCGCCTCACGCAAAGACTCGCTCCGGGAACGGTCCATTCCTACTGCAGTTCTGCCGTCTACGACCCGATCGGCGAGCCGGGCAATTCTCCGGACAGGGGCGGATGCATCAACATACTCACGCCCAGCCGGCCCATAATCAAAAAGTCGCACAGCATCGCGGCCAATTCGTGTCTGGTGCAGATAGAGAAATGGGAGAAATGCGCATAAAACGGCTGGAGGAAGCGCGATGTTTAAGGTGAGAGCGAAGCTTGTCGCGTTCTTGGGCGATGAAGAGAAGTACCCCTGCCATATGGAGCACAGGATCGGGGACGAAGTGGTTTTTGACGGAGAGCGGTACGAGGGCAGGCTTTGCCCCGACGTCTGGCCTCTGGCAGTCCCCAAGGTGTGCGCCCTTCACCAGGCGGGGCCCAGGTATGTTGAGCCGCCCTACTATTATCCTTTCTGGTATGCGCCGCCCAGCGTTCGCGACGGCTCCAGGAAGAAGTGGGACGGCCTCGGGTTCCGGCCTGTTCTCGGCGCTCATAGCGAGCCGAAATACCATATGGCAAACCTTGCGCCCGCCAATGCGTACAAATGGCCTCCGCATTCTGAAAGGACGGTGATGCAGGACGTCACGGTCGTGTGTCCCGATCTCCGAACGGCCGCCCTTTTCACGATCGAGGCATTCGACCTCTCGGAGAAGGGATTCGACACCCCCTTCTTCAGGAGGCAAATGACCATTCTAGATCGGGTGCGGAGCAGCTCAGGCATCGCGGAAGAGGCCATATCGGATGCGTTTTCCACGGAGGAAAGGGATGAGATCTACCCTCCGCTGGTCCGGGAAATCCTGTTCCCCCTCGACGACGAGCTTGTGCTCATGGGCTATTTGGAAAGAAGCGACGGCAAGGTTTTCGTCACCGAGAAGGGAAGGAGCAAGCTAAAAGAATTTACTGCATCGTTGACCTTGGAAGAGCGGCAGGCCTTGAGGCTCTAGGGAGGGGCCAATCATACCAAGAGACAGAAGGTCAAGGGACGGTCTTCCGTCGATCAAACTGATGGATGAAGCGTACATCATGTGTGACGATGAGAAGACGAAAAGCGTGACCGTCGACGTCCACTGTCGCCGCCTGAGCCCTTGTTGGCCCAACCCGCTCTATTCCATTTACTACAGAAAGCTTCTCGGCGCCTATGGCCTCGGCCCGATCTTCCTGTGGGAACGGGAACGCATTGTCGGTTTTCTTCCCCTCAGCGTCCTCAACTGCGCCGTTCCGGAGCTGCCCCTCTGCGTGCATTACACCGGCGGCGACGATTATGGGTCGGAACGCCATATCGACTTGGCTATGGTCGAGAGCGCAGAACCCCTGCCCTTCGCACAGCTTCAAATGAAAGAGATCCGGATCGGGTGCATGACGCTTCATCCCGCAATGAGGGGCAGAGGCTTTGCCGTTTCAATGGTGGCATACCTGATTGACCGGGCCCGGGATCGCGGGTGGGAGAGGGTGAGGGCCCGGGCCATGCTCGATGGCGAGCCACACGCATTCTATCCCACCTTGTCGTGGTGGAAGGCGTTGGGATTTACGCCCATCGGAGAGGTTCGCTCCTTTGGGCCGTCGAACAATCCCATAGACCGTTCACGGGCTGTGGACCTTATCGTCGATTTGGCGCAGTAGCGTACCGGGAGAAGCCGTGACTGAAGCATACGAAGAAGCAAAGTGTCTTTTTTACCTGTGGTGGATTCGTGGATAGCCAGCTCAACATGATCCCTGTCCTGTTTCTGCACGGGCTTGTGTACGGCATGCTGGTTTTTCTGGTCGCTTCAGGCCTGACGCTCGTCCTGGGCATGATGGACATCATTAACTTCGCCCATGCCTCTATCTACATGATAGGCGCCTTCCTCTGCTACCAGGTAGTGCAATGGACCAACAACTTTTGGCTGAGCCTTCTCACCGCCCCGTTGGCGTGCGCGTTCCTCGGCATCCTGCTCGAGCGGGGCTTGCTTCGGAAGATACATGGCTCGGGACAGCTCAACGAGCTTCTCGTCACCTTCGGCATCGCCATGATGGCCACCGAAGTCGTGACCTGGATCTACGGGTCGAGCCCATTGCCCGTCGCGGCGCCCACCCAACTTGCGGGCGCCCTGCGGTTATGGTCGGGAACGAAATACCCTCTTTACAGACTGTTTATCCTCGTGCTTTCCGGCGTCGTCCTCGCTTTTATGTTCTATCTCCTCAAGCAGACGCGTCTTGGCATTTCGATCAGGGCGTGCGTCGAGGATGGCGTCATGGCAAACGCCCTGGGCACAAATGTGTCCCTTGTCCTTATGGCGGTCATGGGCATAGGCGCCTGGCTCGCGGGCATTGCGGGGGTGATCGTCGCCCCCTACCTCAGTGTATATTCGGGCATGTACAACGACATGATCATGGATTGTTTCGCCGTCATCGCGGTCGGAGGCCTCGGCAGTCTTGGCGGCTCCCTCGTTGCGGCTCTGCTCATCGGGCAGATCCAATCATTCGGCGTCGCCTTCATCCCGAACATATCGATCGTCCTCATCTACCTCTTCATGGTGATCGTCTTTACCGCCAAACCAACCGGTCTTTTCGGGAAGAAAGAATGAAACGAACGCTGAAGTGCGGACTCATCGTTGCGGCGCTTTTTCTGGCCGTCGTCGTCCCCCTGGTCGTGAGCAAGTTCCAGACATACCTTGTGACCCAGGCCGTCATCTACTCGGTTGTCGGCATCAGCTATTATTTGCTTCTCGGTCATACGGGCCTGCTCTCCTTCGGTCACGCCGCTTTTTTCGGCGTTGGCGCCTATGCCGCAGCGCTGTGCCTGCTTCACCTCGCCGGTCCTGCACTGCCCGTGCCGCTCGTGATCTTCATCGGCGCCCTGGCGGGGCTCGTTTGCGGCCTCTTCTTCGGTCTCATCGTCCTCAGACTCACGAAGATATACCTGGCCTTTGCGACGCTCGCCCTGAGTCAAATGATCTGGGCCATCGCCTGGAAATGGAGAGACGTCACCGGCGGCGACGACGGGCTCACGGGTTGGTCCGACCGGTTCGTCACGATACCGGCAGTCGGCCGGTTCGCGTTGACCAACGTGACGTTCTCTTACTATTTCCTCCTGGTTTTTGCCGTCATCGCAATCGCGCTATCCTGGTACTTCACGAAAACCCCTCTTGGCAATACGCTGACCGCCATAAGGTCAAATCCGAACAGAACGGGCTTCCTCGGGGTCAATGTGAACTACGGCAAGGTGCTCGTCTTTGCATTCTCCGGGCTCGTCGCCGGTCTGTCCGGCGCATTGTTCATTCTCATGAAGAAAATGGTTTCTCCCCATTTCCTCGACACGTCCATGTCGTTTGACATACTGATCATATCGGTCATCGGGGGATACGCCAGCTTCATCGGTCCGATTGTCGGCGCCTTCGTCTATGTCTACCTCGTCGAGTATCTCAGCTCTTTCACGGAACGGTGGCAGCTCCTCGTGGGCGCGTTCTTCGTGCTTCTCCTTCTGCTTTACCCGAGGGGCATCGCAGGGATGATCGAAGACGCCGCGAGAAAGATGCGCGTGGCGGGGAGGAAGGGATAATGGTGACCAACCTCTTGACGCTGTGCGATGTAAGCAAGTATTTCGGCCGCTTTCGGGCTGTCAGCGGGGTCAACCTCAGCGTCCGCAAGGGAGAGAGGCACGCGCTTATCGGACCGAACGGGGCCGGAAAGAGCACCCTTTTTAATCTCATCACCGGACGTTATGTCCCTACAACCGGGACCATTCATTTCAAAGATTCGAGGATAGACGGACTTGCGCCCTACAAGATCGCCCGACTCGGGATAGCCCGATCGTTTCAAATTATTAACATTTACAAAGACCTTACCGTATTCGAGAATATGAGGAACGCCGTAGCGGCAAAACGACGTCTTGCGGTCAAGTGGACGGGCAGGCTTGCTGCCATAAAACAGGTAGCCGAGGAAACCGACTATCTCCTTGACCGTCTCAATCTCGCCGGATATCGGGATGTGCCGGCCGGAACGCTCGGCTATGGCCAACAGAGGGCTCTGGAGGTCGGCCTTGCCATCGCCCTGGACCCCGAACTGGTGCTCCTCGATGAGCCGGGGGCGGGTCTCTCCCCCGATGAGACCCGTGCGATAGTGAAGCTGATCAGGGAGGCGACCGCGGGGAAGACCCTGCTGATCGTCGAACACGATATGGACGTGGTCTTCGGGCTTGCCGACACGATAAGCGTGCTGAGCTACGGGACGATTCTCGCGTCGGGCAAGCCCGAAGCGATACGAAGCAATGCCGCGGTAAGGGAAGCTTACCTCGGCAATCTGGGAAACGGCAAGTCCACTGCCGGATGAGGACGATTATGCTGCTCCAAATAAGAGATATTCACACCTACTACGGCGAGAGCCACATCCTCGACGGCGTCTCTTTCGAGGTCGACCGGGGCGAAATCATCGCCATTCTCGGGAGAAACGGCGTCGGGAAGTCGACGACTCTGAAAAGCATTATGGGCATTGCGCCGCCGCGTCGCGGGTCGATCTTTTTCAAGAACCAGGAAATCGGGGGAAAGCAGCCCTTCTCTATCGCCCGTTCGGGCATCGCCTGGGTGCCCGAGGAGCGAAGGATTTTCCCGGGCTTGACGGTGAGAGAAAATCTCGTCATGGGACTCAAAAAGGGATCGGCGAAAGAGAAGAAAGGAAGAGAGGCCATAGACAAGATCTACGGCAGGTTCAAGCAGCTCGCTGTGCGGGATGCCACGCAGGGGGGAAGCCTGTCCGGAGGAGAACAACAACTGCTCACCCTTGCGCGGGGTCTCATGGGCGAGCCGGAGCTGATGCTCATCGACGAGCCCTCCGAAGGCCTGAGCCCGTTGGTCGCCGAACTCGTCTTCGGCTTCATCAACGAAATACATGAGCAAGGAATTGCCGTCATCCTTGTGGATCGGAATCTCAACTACACCTGTTCGATGGCGCAACGGGCCTACATCATGGTGAAAGGCCGGATTGCTTATGCGGGGACCGGACGAGAGACGCTCGCAAACAAAGAGATCCAGACCAGATTCCTGGCAGTCTAGACAAAACCTGGGAGGTTGCTATGAGAAGAATAGCCGTGTTGTGCGCGCTGGTCGTTGCCCTGACATTCGCCCTTTCTTCGCTGCTTTGCGCCGAGCAGCGGCCGATCAGAATCCTTATGCTTCATCCCTTATCCGGCCCGGCAAAGTCGAACGGGGACCAGTGGGTTCTGGGGGCGCGATTCGCCGCAGACCAGGCGAATGCGCGCGGCGGCGTGATAGGAAGGAAGATCGAGCTTATCTCCGAAGACAGCCAGCTCAAGCCCGAGGTGGCTCTCTCCAAGGCGCAGAAGTACCTGTTGGAGGGCAACGTCG
Organism: uncultured delta proteobacterium; assembly: GCA_963816715.1. GTDB lineage: Bacteria > Desulfobacterota > Syntrophorhabdia > Syntrophorhabdales > WCHB1-27 > BOG-1155. The sequence continues at coordinate 316,223 of CAWFMJ010000023.1, read as the reverse complement.
ACATCATTCTCGGGGCCGGATCGAACATCGTCAAGCCCTTGCAGGATCTGGCCAAACAGTACAACGTTCTCCTCATCATCGCAGCCCATGCCGATGAGGAAACGGGCAAGAGTTTTACCTACAACGCGATCAGACCAACCTGGAATACTTCCATGATCGCCCGGGCCCTCATCGCCTACGCCGCAAATCATACTCCCTTCAAGAAATTCTACCTCGTCAATCAGGACTACGCTTACGGACGTGACTACGGGGGAGCGCTGAAGAAAGAAATTGCACGGCAAATCCGAAACGGCCAAATAGTGGGTGAGGACTATCACCCTCTCATGTCGAAAGACCTTTCGGCTATCCTGACCAAGATAAAGAACTCCGGGGCAGATGCCATCGTCACGTCCGACTGGGGTCTCGACGTGAGCGTGCTGCTCAGACAGCGCCTTGATCTCGGAGTAAAGGCGGTAGTTCTCGGAAACGCCCTTTCCGACCAGGCAGTCATTCGTGAGAATCCCGACGCCGCCATCGGCAACATCACCGACGATTCGTACTTCACAACGGTGAATACCAAGGAAAGCGCCGCCTTTGTCGCCGACTGGAAGAAGTGGTACAAAGGAAGCGAGTATCCCGAGCCCACGGCCACCGGGACGCGGGAGTACATTGGCCTGAGCGTCGTCTTCGAAGGCATCAGGAAAGCGGGTTCGGTGGAGGTTGCTAAACTCGTTCCCGCCCTCGAGGGCTTGCGAATGAAGAGCCTTAACGGGGACATATACATACGGGTCTGCGATCACCAGTTGATCACGCCCCTGCCGGTAGTCGTCATCGCAAGCAAGAAGCCGCCCTATTTCAGCCCGGCTACTATGATACCTGCGTCTGAAGTCGCGATAGAAGAAGGGGCGGTCGAGAACGGGCGGTGCAAGGCGAAATAGCAGCAAAAATGGGGACATTTCCTGTCACGGCGGCGCATCCCGACTGCTCCTTTGAGGTCCCTGATATGTCTGGAATGACGTGAGCGAATGATCGAAAAAGTGGTAGAGGGCATATACAAAATCAAGGTCCCCCTGCCGATCCCTGTCGTCGGGTCGATGAATTGTTTTGTGCTTACTGACAACGAACGCAGTCTCGTGATCGATCCGGGCATGGACCATGAAATGTGCCTTCAGGCCGTGAGGATAGGTCTGGCGGAACTGGGCGTGAATCTCGAAAAAACGGACTTTTTCATCACCCACCACCATTTGGACCATTTCGGTCTTATCGGAAGGCTGATGAAGAAGGGATCGATGATCTACGCGAGCGGCGCCGAGGCTCTCAGCGTAGAAAAGATTGCGTCGCGGGCCATCCTCCCTATTCTTGCCCGCCTGCTTCGGGCGATGGGATTTCCCGAAGAAGATCCGGAGGAGGTCCTCCCCGAACTTCTCGGCGACGAATACCGGTTAGTAAACCAATGGCCCTTTTGCTGTCTTGAAGACGGCGCCGTCATCGAAAGGGGCGGGCGCCGATTTCGCTGCATCGTGGCGCCCGGCCACAGTCCGGGCCACATGTGCCTTCATCAGGCTGATTCGAGCCTCTTGATTGCCGGCGACGTCTTCTCTCCCGTGCTCCAGTTCTTCTCGGGCGCAGGGAACCCGCTCCGGGACCAACTCGACAGCTTTGCCGAATTAAGGTCTCTTGAACCTCGTGTCGTTCTCCCCGGTCATGGGGAAGCGATCGCGAACGCGGCAGAAACAACGGAACGACTCGAAGCGCATTTCAGGGACAGGAGCGAGAGCATCACAAACGCCCTTCGGGGCGGCAGCCTGGATGCCTACCAGACGGCGTCCCGTGTTGCCCCCGGCGCCAGAAACCCGGAAGAGTGGGCGACCTTGCCAACCATACTCAAGTTCCTCGCGGCCAGGGATTGCTTTGCCCACCTGTTGCAGCTTGAAGCCGAGGGCCTACTCAAAAAGGAGACGCACGCCGAAAGGATGGTCTACTCGCTGTGTGACAAGAGGAGACGTGTCGGATGCTGAATGCCCGGTTATCTTGTCGGGTACCGGAAGCCCTCGCGAAATACTGCGACCGGTCGGCAGACCTTATGGCCGGGGCAAATGAGGAGAAAGTGGCCGCACCCCTGGGAATAGAGCTCCGCACGTGGTCGAAAAGGCTATGGGGCACTGAACACGTCTGGGCTGAACCGAACGGAGTGAGGGGATGGAAAAAAGGCAGGAAGGAGGCGTGTGAGGCTTCCAGGAAGGAGGCGGGCTGCCGGCAACGAGTCAACGCTATGTAGAATACACACTCCTGACAGGAATTCCCCGGCCTGCCCGTCGAACTGGAATATGGTATGCCGAAAGGATACTCAGACGGTATTTTCGATTGCAATGCCTCTGACCGCGACGCAGAACCTATGGTGTTAGGCGGGCTCCCTGTGGATTCAGCGATTGAAGGGCGAAGCTATATGTTGAAGTCATCGACAAATTACCAGGCATACTTGAGGATGCCAAACTCTATGGCTGGCTCGACTTAGGTAATGGATCGAAGCTCGACAATTGAAAGAGAAACATGAGCGCAATGAATTTAGTAGGGTGTGCAAGGACTTTAGATGACCTACGGAAAGTCCGTCAGAGTGTCAATGTACCTAAGCGGGACTGGCAAAAGTGAGAACCGATTGGGCGAACAAGTTACTGGAGAGTATCTGCTCTTACGCGCCGAACTCTCAGCTCAATCGTTCGACCTTCCGCATGGTAATGCGTTATTCACAGCCTTTCGTCTGACGCCCAACTCGTAGGTGAAGACCTCAACTACCTTTTATCATTACCAAATCACGATTTCACCTGCCTACGAAGGTAGGTGCCGCCATGCGCCAGCCCGGACTCTGGGCCATCCCGATACAATCCAGCTCTTGGCGGTGCCGCCACGGAGATCACCTGGCGGCCAGCAGCCGGATCGCGAGAGAAAAAGACGGAACGACTCAAGCCCTGGGTAGCGCCGCGTCGGCAGACATTCCTAATGATCGACCCGGCTAGCGCGAGCGATTATGGACACCCGTCTTCGATCCGTCTCGACTCGCCTAGTCACCATGCGTCGCCTGTCCCTCATCCTCGTCGCGGCCACTGGCGTCATCTGGCCGCCGACAGGAAGACCTGGGTCAGGCCTGCATGGGTCGGCGCCAGAGAGTGGCAGCATCAGGGGAGGACTTACAGGATTCAGCCGAAGCTTGTCCGTGAAATGCAATGATCCATGCGAGATTCTGCACCAGACAGGCCTATCCTGATATGTTTGAACAAACCTCAGGAAGGCGATAACCGTTTCTCTGTTGGAATCCCGGACTTTTCCGACTGTCTCAGCGACCGCCGGCATTTTTCCCTTCAACAGGGCATAAAGCTCAGCGTTGGACATTCTCTCGTAATCCATGATCACCGGTCCTTTGCTACTGCGCGTTGACCACATAGAACTCGTCTTTCTGCGCCTTGCGGCGCGTTGTGACTTTTCAAGTAACCGGACCCACCCCTTTTCAAATCAATTGACCCAGGGTGCGCATCCTCTCCTCAGTTTTTAGCACGTCTCTTTGGTCATGATCAATTCCTTTCCGGTCTGTTCTTTTTGAGCCCCTTTTTCTTCCGGTAGCTCTCCCCCTCGATGACGATCAGATGAGCATTGTGCGTGAGGCGGTCGAGAAGCGAGTTGGCGAGAAGGGGGTCGTCAAACAGACCCATCCACTCGTCCACATGTCTGCTGCTCGTCATGATGGTGGAGGCCCTCCCGTACCGCTCGATCATCACCTCATAGAGGTCCTGGGACTCCAGGGGACTCAAGCGCTGAAGTCCAAAATCATCGATGACGAGGACGGGCGGATTGATGAGGCGGACGAGTTCTTTCCCGAAAGAGTTGTCCGCCCTGCTCTGGTGCAGCCGTTTAAGAAGGGTCTGCGCGCGGAGCATAAGAACGTTGATTCCTCTCCTCACGGCGGTATGGCCCAAGGCATTGGCGAGGAACGTTTTCCCGACCCCGACGGGCCCGCAGATGAGGACGTTCTCGTGATTGGCGACGAAGGAGAGATTGAAGAGATCCCTCACCCTGTCCCGGTCGAGCGTGATAGGGACGTCCCACTCGAACCGCTCGATCGTCTGGTCGGGGTCGAGGGCGCCCTGCCGTATCCTCCTCTCTATGGTTCCCTGATCCCGTCTCTCGATCTCGTCGCTGAGCACAAGCTCTAAGAACTCCTCGTGGGAGAGCTTTTGTCCTCTCGCATAGGCGACCCTTTCCGGCAGGGTGGAGAGGATGCCCGAGAGGCGGAGCCTCTTGAGCACCTGTTTCAGTTCGGTCCTGATTTCCATAGTTCCTCCTTCATTGTCGTTGGGCTCTCGTGGAGCCTTGTTTACTCCTCCTCGTCCTTGGCAAAGTACGAGGCCGGTCTCGCGAACCGGGCCGGCGCGATCACCTTTCCCCGGGTCGGTCCTTCCGTCCCTTCGAGTCCCTTCACGATCATCCCCTCCACCCGGCGCACGTCGATGAGGTCAAAGGAGAGCGCCCGCCCGCAGGCATTCTCCACCCGGTCCTTGCCGTATTTCTCGGGGAGCCGCAGGAGCTTCTGCGCCTGCCTCAAGCGGGCCCAGGGGAAGTCCCCCGCGAGGAGGAGCTCCATGAACGCCTTGGTAGAGTTCCCTATCTCTTCCGCTTTCTCGATGTGGTACGCGCAGCTCCTCATGGCATAGGGCGTCTTCTCTTTCGGGTAGTCGTTAAAATCCGTCGAACGCTTTCCCGGCAGGACGACGGGGTGGGTCTTGATGAGGATGCCTTTGTAATAGAGACGGACGAGGCGGCTGTCCTTACGGGCGTCCACCTTCTTGCCGATATAGGCCGTGGGGGCCGAATAGAGGCTGTAACCGATGCGGACGTGATGGTCGGGATGGACCGTCGGGTTCGCCCACGAGGGAGTATCGAACCGTTCTTTCACGAGAGGGAGAAGCGTCTCCTTTTCTTCCTCCATGAAGACGATGAGCGGCCGCTTCCTCGTCGTCCCGTGGACGCGCATGCCCGCATCTTCCGCGCACCACCTGATCGCCTCCTCCCTGATGTGGGCGAGGTCGCGGAAGGTCTCCCCCTGGAAGAAGTTCTTCCTCACGTAGGGCACCTGTCGTTCGACGGTGGGCTTCCCCGTCGCCATGTGTGCCGGCGCCGGGTCTATGATGAACCCACGGTGGTCCGAGTATTCGAGGAACGTCCTGTTGAAGACCGGGGCGTACCGGTCCGACTTCACGACGGCCGCCTTCAGGTTGTCGACGATGACTCTTCTCGTGACCCCGCCGAAGAACTGCCACGCGTCCTCCAGCCCTGAGATGAGGGCGGGGAGGTCCTGGGTGAGGGAGACGGCCACATACTGGTGGCGGCTGAAGACGAGGGTGACGACGAGGGCGTAGACGAACCTCTTCTTGCCCGACTCTGGGTCGTCCACGAGACCAAGCCTCCCGAAGTCGACCTCCGCTACCTCGCCGGGCTCGGTCTCCACCATGCGGACGGTCGTCCTGGAGGGCAGGCCGATCTCTGATGCGACGAACCGGTAAAGCCCCGAGTACGTTGTCTCGACGCCTATCCTCGTAAGCTTGATATGGATCTTCGTGAGGGTGAGATGATCGTTTTCTATCCACCCCCTGATCTCCTCTTTGTGGGGGAGGAGCACCTGAGCTTTCGAGGGGGCAGGCCCGGGGGGACTGGCGTTAAGCTCCGTGAGCACCTCGGCGCCGATCTTCTCAAGATCACAGGGGCCCTCCGGGGTAAATCCTTTCTCGTAGGCGAGGCGGAGATACTTCTTCACCGTGTTGCGGCCCATGCCCGTTGCCCGGACTATACTTACCCCCAGAATCTAGACACTCCATTAGGGTGGACAAACCCTCCTCTCTCTGAGTGAAATATCTCAAGGAGGAGGAAGGAAGCGAATGACGGATCACAGGAAGCGGTACGACGGAACATTCAAGGCGAGGGTCGTGCTCGAATCTCTCAAGAACGAAAAGACCGTCGCCGAGCTGGCAAGCGAATACCACGTCCATCCCAACCAGATCGCCCAGTGGAGGAAGCAGGCCGTGGAGAACCTCCCCAGTCTCTTCGATTCAAAGCAGGCAAAAGAGGAGAAGGCCGCCGAGGAGGAAAAAGACGAGCTTTTAAGACAAATCGGCCAGCTCAAAGTAGAGACGGACTGGCTTAAAAAAAAGTGGGGGATTCTCCACTCCCGGAGAAAAGGGGGCTCGTCGACGTGAACAGCAAGATTATTCCCATTTTCCGGCAGTGCGAGCTTTTGAGCCTGTGCCGGTCGAGCTTCTATTACAGGCCCGTCCCGGTCTCCGATTTCAACCTCCGTCTCATGAAGCTCATCGACCGGCAGTACACGGCCAACCCCTCCTGGGGAGCTCCCCGGATAACGACCTGGCTTAGGAGACAGGGCTTCAAAGTCAACCGGAAACGAATCGCCCGTCTCATGAGGAGAATGGGCCTCCAAGGCGTCGTTCCCAAAAGGAAGCTGACCCGGCCGAACAAGGAGCATAAGGTCTATCCCTATCTTCTCAAAGGCTTGGACGTCTCAAGGCCCAACCAGGTCTTCTGCTCGGACATCACCTACATCCCCATGAGGAAGGGCTTTATCTATCTTACGGCAGTGATGGACTGGGCGAGCCGCTATGTCTTGTCCTGGAAGGTTTCTCTGACCCTCGACGCCGCCTTCTGCGTGGAAGCCCTGGAAGACGCCCTCGCCGTAGGCGTCCCCGAGATCTTCAACACCGACCAGGGATCGCAATTCACAAGCAAGGATTTCACCGACGTCCTGAAGAACAACAACATCGCCATCAGCATGGACGGCAAGGGCCGGGTCTTCGACAACATTTTCATCGAGCGGCTCTGGCGGACCGTCAAGTGGGAAGAGGTTTATCTCAAAGATTATGCCAACGTCGCAGAGGCGATACGGGGCCTAAGAGACTTCTTTCATCGGTACAACGAGGAGCGGCCCCATTCGGCCCTCGGCTACAGGACCCCCAGCGAGGTCTACCATGAAGCTGCTGCTCCGGAACCAACGCTCCAGGCAGAGGAGGGAGTCCACCTTAAGCATGCCTCATAATTGTCTTGACAACGGGGGGAGGCTTAGACTTGTGAGCCTTTGCCGCGGGTATCGGACATCCACCAACCCGCGAGTTTCTTTGTGTCCGTCAATGCCTGGTAAACAGCTTCCGGTGACGCTTTGATCCCGACTTCGTGATGGATAATGTAGGTTTTCATTCTTTGCCTCCATGGCAATTATCGATCGACACAGGCCCAATATAACCACGGAAGCTAAAGGATACAATCCTAACTGATACGAGAGGATTCGAGTCATTCGCCGAGCCTTCTCAAAATTGCCACACGAAGTATTGGACTTCAAATTCTGACCGCGAAATCACAACTCCAGCTATACGTAACGTCCATGCGCTGCCAGGCGCCCTGACTCATAGAGGCGGTAGGGACATTGTTTCATTCATTGCCTTCTGAGACAAGAGGAATATGGGACGTCCCCATCGCCCGTTCTTTGTGAGGCAGTCGCCGACCTTGACTGCCCGGGAAAAGTAGTTACTTTGAAACTTGGGCGTTTTCGATTTCCGGGAGAAAACGGAGGTATGACATGATGAAAACGGTTGCAATGATGTGTGTCGCGATCACAGTTGTCTGTGCGGCTCTCATTTCAGGCGCATGGTCGGCCGGTCTGTCGGACATTTCTCAACAGCTCAAAGCCTTACAGCCCGGCAATGACTATAAGGTCACTGACCTAGCCGGCAAAAAGATGACTGTCTCCGATCCAAAGGGAACGCAGACTACGTTTGAAGGCGTTAACACAGAAGGCTTCAAGGTCGGCGATATATTGAAAGGATCGGATCTCCGGGACAAATTGTTGGCGCAAGCTTCTTCCCTCAACAAAGGCTCTCTCCCCGGGTCAATTCCTACGCCGAGCTTGAAATGAAGTACGGCAAAACGAAAGAGACGGCAACAAGTAAACACTTTTTGAATATGCCATAGCCATTCCAATTATACATTCAGAATAACGGCTCGCCCACCTGAATTTGCCTTGCGGGAAGAAGTTTCTAATGCTCCCGATCCGTCGGAGTCCCTGTGTCTCTGTGTATCTTGACACTGATCGCCTGGTAGATTGTTCTACTAGGATCAGGAGGCGACGAATGGCAACAACAACTGTTCGCATACCCGAGGAAAAAAGAGACGTGCTCAAGGTAATAGCGAGCATCGAAAAGAGGGAAATTAAGGAGATTGTCACAGAACTGATCGATGAGTACATCGAGCGGCACAAAGAGACCCTTGACCTTCTCTCCCGGCCTGATTGGGTGGAAGCAATCCGGGTCGGGAAACGAGAAGTGAAACAGGAGACAAAGTGGAAGGCTCTGAATGAGCTGGAGGATTGAGGTTAAACCTTCGGCTGAAAAGCAGTATCTGAAACTCGAAAAAGAAGCCAGACAAAGGGTGAAGAAAGCCTTGCTCGAATTGGAATCGTTGGACGATCCTTTTTCGCACCCCAACGTGCGCCCGCTTACCGGGCAACTGAAAGGTGATTATCGCTTACGGGTGGGCGATTGGAGAATACTCTTTGCTCCGGCAAGAACCGAACAGACGATTTTCGTATACGCCGTTCTTCCGTGAGGAAGCGCCCATTGAATAGGGGCTCTTCGGGACGTTGGTTCCCAATGTGATTTGTATTGACCCCGTTCGATTTGCTTGCCTTGATGGGAAGAATCGGGGTACAATGGCATAAGCACCGCCAAAAAGGGAAGACGGACCTCAAACGCCACTACCAGCGGGGATTTCAATGCAACCGTTTGCAAAGGAACCGAGAACCCGTCCCGCGCGGAGCCGTTTTCACCGCGTGCTCATCGGCACGAAGCTCCACGTGCCGCCCCTCAAAGCGCGGATGCTCGATCGAAACCGCATCGTCGATCGTCTTTCGGAAAGCAAGGACCACCGACTATTCGTGGTGTCAGGAGCGGCCGGCTGCGGAAAGACGTCTCTCGTCTGCCAATGGCTAGCCAGGGACAGTCTCCGTGCGGCCTGGTATTCCCTGGACCCGATGGACAACGAACCTGATACGTTTTTTCGCTACTTTGTCGCCGCCCTCAGCAGTCTGGACAGCAAAGTCGCTTCCGCCATGAAGCCTTTGCTCGCACAGCAGAGAAGGCTTTCAGAGGTAGACGTCATTCCCCTTCTCCTTCAGAGCCTCGTTCGCCTCGACGGAGAGAATTATCTTGTCCTCGACGACTATCATGTCGTCGCGTGCGCGGAAATCCATCACGCAGTGAAATATTTCCTCGACTATGTGCCCGATGGAATGCACGTCGTCATCGTGAGCCGCCATGCCATTCCTTTTTCTGTCGCCGCCTTTAAGGTCAGGAATCAGCTTGTCGAGCTGTCGGATGAGGACCTTCAGTTCACCGATGCGGAAACGGAGCTTTTTTTTCAGCATGCCATCCCCGTCAACCTGTCGGCCGAGCAGGTTCGCGAACTGAGACGCTACACGGAGGGATGGGTCATCGGTTTGCAGCTCTTCGGCGTCTCCGTCAGCGGCAATAAAACGCCTTTCAAACTGGACGAAATGCTGAAGAGGGTCAGGTGGGAGTCGACGGAATACCTGATGGATGAAGTGATTAACGTTCAGCCGGAGCACGTCAAAGAGTTCCTCAGCGCCACGTCGTTTCTTGACAGATTCAATAGCGAGCTTTGCGAGGAGATCACCGGCCTGTCTGACATACCCGCGATTCTGGACCATTTGGATCGGACCAACCTTTTCCTTGTGCCTCTCGATTCCGAACACACATGGTATCGGTATCACCATCTGTTTTCCAAAGCCGTCAGGGAGAGGGCCGCGCGGTCATCGTCGGACATGGCGCGCCGGATTCAAAAGAAGGCGGCTGCCTGGTTCGCGGGAAAGGGCTATCTCGAAGAGGCCCTTCAGTACGCATTCGCCGGGGCCGATTTCGAGTGTGCGGCGGAGGTCCTGGAAAACTACTGGCTCGACGACGGACGGGATGTCGCCTTCTATTTGCGGTGGTTTGCCAGGCTGCCTTCGGAAACGATTGCAGAGCGCCCTTTGCTCCGCCTCAACGCGTGCACCATGAGAATGGAGTCGCAACGGCTCGTCGATGTCGAAAATGTCATTGAGGACATCGAGAGCCGTGAAACAGAGGCATTCAAACGATACGACGGCCACAAGAGAAGACTGTGCCGGGATTTGCTGACGTACTACAAGTCTACCCTGCCTTACTACCGCGATCTGGCCGGCTCCAATCTCACCATGGTCTTGCTGGAGGACAAACTGGTCTCCGGCATGATGAAGCTCGCCATTGCCCGGTCCGAATTCTTTCGGGGCAATCTGTCTTCCGCTTCCCACGCTTTGGCGGAATCGCGGAAGACGATCTTCTCCTACGAAAACGCCTGGTTCAGGATGGTCTGGTCCAAGTTCGCCGCCGACGTCGAGCGATGGCAGGGCCGCCTTCATCGGGCAGGCGCCATCCTTGACGAGGCCTGTCTGTTTCTCGGCCAGAAAGGGCTTTCCGATGTTGGGTTCAAGTCCGCGCTTTACCTGCCGATGGGGTGGGTTCTCTATTGCAGGAACGATCTCGGGACGGCGCTGGAATACGCGACCGCAGCCGTGAAGTCCCTTGAGCGTACAGGGGCGACCTCGTTCGTCCTGGAGGCGAATCTCCTGCTCTCGTTCGTCCATATGTCTGCCGGGGAACCAGAAAAAGCCGATCAGTGCGTGCACGAGATACGAAGGGCGTCGAGGGCGACGGGCAACCAAAACCTCGTGGCCGTCATGGAAGCCTGCACCGCCTATCCGTACATAGGCGAGGGAGACCTTGCCCGGCTCGAGCGCTGGGTGAAGAGCAGGGAGAGTCTTCCGGAACAACCGTTTTCATTCCATCTTGTTCTCGATTATCTGGCCAGGGCCGGGCTCTTGCTGAGACAGGAACGCTATCCGGAGGCCCTCCGCAAGCTTAGAGCTCTGCGTGAAACGTGTTCGAGCCGAAACATGATCATGCCGATCATGGATATCGATCTCATGCGCGCGGCCGCCCTCTATGGCCTTAACCACACCGAGCATGCCGACGCTCTGCTCTTACAGACGTTGGAGCTGTGCGAAAATGAGGGATATATCAGGACGTTCCTTAATTACGTCCCTATCCTCGGCAAAATGACGCGCGCCTTTTCGCGGAGCAGCCGGATCGCCGAGTTGTTTGGCAGGCTCGATTCCGGCGCCCGCAGAAAGCGCAACGGCTCGACGCCGACGCCGGGAAAAGCTCATCACAGCGAGGAGCTCACTCGAAGGGAGATCGCCATGCTCCGGCTGATTGCGGCCGGTTTCCAGAACAAAGAGATCGCCGCACGGGAATGCGTTTCTCTCAACACCGTCAAGACCCACAACAGGCATATCTTCGATAAGCTGGCTGTAAAGACGCGGGTGCAGGCAATACGGCGGGCTCAGGATCTGCAGCTCCTCGGAAATAGCTGACACAATACCGGGAACCGCGCGTTTGCTTTCTTTTTCACCGGCGTCGGCGTTCTCCCATCACCCCTAAATCACCCTTAAGTATGACGCGAAAGGGACGGAAGCGAAGGTAGTCTATGCTTTGCGCCCCAGGGAGACGACACACTCCATCGGTAAGGAGAGACCGCATGGTCTATGAAGAATTGGTCGGGATTGTCGGCGCCGGCAATGTTTCAGAGGCGCCGGAGGTGCTTGAGGCATACTCGAAAGACATGAGCTTCGCCCACCCGGTGAGGCCCGATTGCGTGGTAAAACCGAGGAACGCCGGGGATGTGCAGAAGATTGTCCAGCTCGCCAACGAAACCCTGACGCCCCTGACGCCGGTGAGTTCCGGCAGCCCCCATTTTCGCGGCGATACCATCCCCGAGGTGGGGGGCGCCGCTATCGTGGACCTGAGCGGCATGAAAAAGATCATCAGGGTTGACCGCCCGAACAGGGTCGCGATGTGCGAGCCGGGGACGACTTTCGCCGAGATGATTGCGGCAGCGGACGCAGAGGGTCTCAGGCTCAATGCGCCTCTGGCGCCGCGCCGGTCAAAGTCCGTTGTTGGCAGTCTCCTTGAAAGAGAGCCGGTGCTTGTGGCGAGGCAACATTGGGATATATCCGATCCGCTTGCCTGCGTCGAGGTCGTTTTCGGCACAGGGGACGTCTTCCGGACGGGAGCTGCGGCGGGGCCGGGCACGATAGAGGAGCAATGGCGGGCGGGGAGCGCGCAGAGGGCGTCGTCCGGGCCGTCTCAAGCATCCTTTCACCGAATCATCCAGGGCTCCCAGGGGACAATGGGGATAGTCACCTGGGCGTCCATGGCCTGCGAGTTGCGCCCGACCATCGAGGAAGCTTTCCTCGTCGGCTCGCCGGAGATCGAGCGGATGGCGGAGCTCCTCCACTGGCTCGTCAGACTGCGGTTAGTCAACGAATGTCTCGTCCTCAACCGCGCCAATGTCGCTGCCCTCCTCGGAGAAAAACGGCCCGACGGCCGCCGGGAGGCTGAAGAGAGCCTGCCGTCCTGGGTGCTCCTTTTCTGCGCTGCCGGCTACAACCACCTGCCCGAAGAGCGGATAGATTACCAGATGAAAGATATCAAAGACGTTTGCAGACGGGTAGGAGTCGACCCTGTGCGCGTCCTTTCCGGTATTCCTGCTTCCCTCCTGCTCGACGTCGTCCGAAGCCCTTCTGCAGAACCTTACTGGAAGCTCGCGAGCAAGGGCGGATGTCGCGACATATTCTTTTTGACTCTCTACGACAGGCTGCCCGGCCTGATCGACCTGATGACAAGATTGGCCGACTGTGCGGGATACGCGGCAACGGAGATGGGCGTCTACCTCCAACCCATCGTGCAGGGGACGAACTGCCACTGCGAATTCAGCTTTTTCTACGACCCCCAGGACGCCGTGGAATCGGAACGGATCAGGGATCTGGACCGCAACGCGATAGGGAAGCTCTCCGCCGCAGGCGCCTTTTTCTCAAGGCCCTACGGGGAAAGCGCGCGAGCGATAATGAACAGGGATGCGGCGACCGTCCACGCTCTGAAGAAGGTCAAGGCCGTCTTTGACCCGAACAATATCATGAACCCGGGAAAGCTCTGCTTCTAGAGAGAGTCGGAAAGCCAAAAGCGGCCGCGTAGGATAGGTTGAGGGAGGAACAGGCATGGCGTTAGAGGACTACAAGCGAACCATGGAGATGTGCTGCCGATGCTCGTGCTGCAAGTTTATCCCTCTCGAAAGGGTCGAAGGGCATCGATACGTTCATGTCTGCCCCAGCGTTGCGAAATACAATTTTCATGCCTATTCGGGGGGCGGCAGGATCGGCATGGCGGTGGGCATGCTGGAGGATCGCTTCGAGTACAGCGACGCGTTCCTCAAGGTGCTGTACAACTGCCAGATGTGCGGCGGCTGCGACGTCTCCTGCAAGTACGCCATGGATATGGAAGTCCTCGACCCGATCAACGAAATGAGGATCGCCTGCGTCGAGAGCGGGCGGAGCCTCCCCGTTCTCGACCGGCTGCGAGACAATCTGCGCGCGCACGGCGTCATGGTCGGGGCTGCTGAAAACAAATGGGCCGCCGGTCTCGACATACCGGACATCACGGAGAAGAAGACGAAGGTTGTCTACCACGCCGGCTGCCGGACACGCGCCGATCAAGAGCAGTGGAAGGCAGCGAGGGCGATCGTGACCCTCTTGAAGAAAGCCGGCGTCGGCGTCGGGATCGCGCGGGAAGAGCTTTGCTGCGGCGGCCGGGCGTACGAAATGGGCTACAAGGAAGATTTTCTGAAGGCAGCCGGGAGGAAGATGGACCAGTTGAGAAAGTCGGGGGCGGAAGTCGTTGTCACGGGATGCGCCGATTGTTACCAGGCATTGAAGGTGCTTTACGACAAGTTCGGCGGCGACGTCGAGGTGTTCCACGCGACGGAGTATTTCGACCGCCTGATAAAAGAGGGGAAGCTGGAGCCGTCCAAAAGGGTCGAGATCAAAGTCGCCTATCACGACCCCTGCCATCTCGGAAGGCTCTCAGAGCCTTACAACCATTGGGAGGGGAAGGAGATACCCGGCCACATCCGGCTGTTCGATCCGCCCAAGGAGATCCGGCGCGGTGGAGGCGGCGTCTATGAGCCGCCCAGGGAGATCCTGAGAAGCATTCCAGGCGTGAAGCTTCTGGAGATGGAGAGAAAAAGAGAATACGCCTGGTGTTGCGGCGCCGGCGGCGGAGTGGGGGAGTCGAACCCCGATTTTGCGGCATGGACGGCGAAAGAGCGAGTGGAGGAAGCCTTCTCGACGGGCGCTGAAGCGCTGGTTACAGCCTGTCCGGGGTGCGAGCGGGCCTTCAGGTCTTCTGCAAGAAGGAACGGCAGCTCCATGAAAGTCTTCGACATTGCCGAAGTGCTGGAAAAAGCTCTATGACAAGGGGATGAAGACATGGCGCTAGAGAAGGGAGTTTATAGAGCCTTCGAAGACATCGTGGGACCCGACAATATCTCGCAAGAGCCGGCAATTCTTGATGCTTATGCATGGACGGGCATCGTGCTGAAAACGAGGAAGTCGCTCCTGCCGGCTGCGGACGAGGCGGATTGCGGAAGGTTCGCCCTCCGGTGCGAAGCGGTCATTCTCCCCGGAGGGACGGAGGAGGTCCAATCGATAGTGAGGCTGTGCAACAAGCGGGGCTTGAGATTCAAGGCTTTCAGCACGGGGTGGATCGGCGGCAACATGGTGTGGGAACCGGGGGCAGTTCAGATCGACCTTCGAAGAATGAACCGCATTCTCGAGATCAACGAGAAGAATATGTATGCCGCAGTCGAACCCGGCGTACTCGCCGCGCAGCTTCAGGCTGAGTTGATGAAAGTCGGCTTGAATTGCAATATCACTGGCGGAGGCTCGCAGACGTCCGCCCTTCCCATCGCCGCACACTGGGGAACGGGCCACATGGGACACTCCGTGAGCAACGGGGAGCGCAACCTGCTCGCCCTGGAATGGGTGTCGCCGCAAGGCGACGTAGTGAGAACCGGCTCGCTGGGATCGATAGACGAGTGGTTTTGCGGGGACGGACCGGGCCCTTCCCTGCGCGGCATCGTGAGGGGTTCCATCACCCCTTTTAGCGGCATGGGGGTCTACACGAGGGCGGCAACAAAAGTCTATCACTGGCCCGGACCCGCGACGTTCCCCATCGAAGGGGCCTCGCCCCGTTATCGACCGAGCGAAATCCCGCCGCGCTTTATGATCCGCTATTTTTCCTTCCCTGCCATGGAGAGCCGGGCCGAAGCGATGCGGCAGATCAGCGAGAGCGAGATCGCTTTCGAGCTGATGGGTTTCCCCATCGCGATGATCGCCTCCAACATGGCGACGAGCAATCACGAAGAGAGGGAGCTTTTCGCAAGGCTTTCGAAGGAAGTGAAAGGCCCCGGCTTCGTCGTTATCGTCAACGGCAGCTCCGACAGGGAGTTTGCCTATAGAACGAAGGTCCTCAAACAAATCATCGATTCGACAGGAGGAACCTCGCTTCCGGCCATGGAAGACCCGGCGACGGGCGGGGCGCAGATGTGGCGCTTTATCAGGATTACGGCTTCGATCAGGGAGACTTTCCGCGCCACGGGAGACCACAGCGGCATCTTCCCCGGCCACAACGAATTCGCTCCGGTTGTGAGGCTCGCCCAGAAGATCGCGAAGGTAAAAAAAGAGCTGCAGGAAAAGGACCTCCTCCTCGACGACGGCGCCGAAGCCTTCCCCTGGACGGAAGAGTACGCGAACCTCGCGCACGCGGAGGTCCTCTACCGATTCTCCGCGAACCCCGCCTCTCTCGAAGGCGTCAAGCATTTCAATGAAGAATCGGTCAAGCTTGCCGTGGAGGAGCGCGCAGGGGTGCCGTTCTTCGTGACGGGGGACGAGCTGCATGACATTTTCGGCCCCACGGCCTCCAATTATCATGTCTGGCTGAGGAGGATCAAGAAAGCTTTCGACCCGAACGGGGCAGCCGATTCGGGGGGCTATATCACGGCAAGGGACGAATGAAAAAGGCCGAAGGCGAGTGGGCGGCGAAATTTGTTCACAGGGGGGAACGATGAAAAGGCTCTTATTGAGATTGGCGATAGGATTTCCGGTATTTTTCTTGATCCTGGCGGTCGGGGCGACGCAAGGCTCGGCTGCAGACGCAAAAACGTTGAAGATCGGCGTCACGGCGCCTCTCACCGGGCCGTCTTCAACGGCGGGCATTCCGAGCGTGCGGATCACTCAACTGGCGGCCGAATGGGTCAACGCCAAAGGCGGCGTCGCGATCAAAGGCGAGAAGTACAAGGTTGAGCTGATTGTCGAAGACGAGAAGGAGACTATAGACACCGCGATAACCGCGGCGAACAAGCTCGTCCAGTTTCACAAGGTCAACTTCATGGTGGGGACCATCAGCCCGCCCACGGCCGCCGCGATTGCTTCGGTGACGGAGCCGGCCCACGTCGTGAGGAGCATATGGCACGGCGAAGGGTCGCCCATGGAGGTCAATGCGAAAACGCCGTACACCTTCCGGGTGCCCGTCGTGCCGAGGGATTTTGCGCCTTCCCTCCTGAAGTATCAAACAAAGGCCTACCCCAACGCGAAGAAGGTCGGCATCCTCCTCATCGAGGGCCCGGCGACCGATTTTCTGCTTGAAAAGGTAAAGAAAGCAATCGAAGCGGCCAAGCTCACCGTCGGCGGCGCCGATATGTACGACGTCACGACGAAAGACTTCTATCCCGTGATTACGAAAGTCCTCAACTCGAAACCGGACGCCCTTTATTGCACTGCCCTGCCTCACCTCATGGGGGGGATACTCAAGACCGCAAGGGAACTGGGCTACGCCGGCCCCATTTTTAACCTCTCCCCGACCTCTCCGGGAGTAGTTCGAGCCATCGCAGGAAAGTCCAACGCAACCGACTGCATCCTGCCTGCCCCGGATGTCGACAGCCCGAAGATGACGCCCATGTTGAAAGACATCAGAAAAATGTGCATGGAGAAATACAAAGAGTGCAACTTCGACTATACAAGGCAATGGGATTCCTTCTGGTGGCTCATACAGGCCATCGAGAAGGCGCAGAGCCTCGATCCGACCGTCGTGGCGAAGACGTGGGAAAAGACGGATCGCTTCGAATCGTCGGCAGGGCCCGGAAAAATGGGAGGGCAGCAGTCCTACGGGATCAACCACATCGGCGTTCTTCCTTTTGCCGTCACCCGGCTCAACAAGGGAGAGATGGAGCACGTCGACTGGTTCGTACCGGATATACCGTAGAGGAGCAAGAGATAGGTCGCTATGTGGGCGCAAAACCTGCTCAACGGATTGACGTCGGGGTGGCTGTACATCATGGTCGCCCTGGGACTCACCCTTGTGCTCAGCATTGTGGGCATCGTACAGCTCGCCCATGGGGAAGTCTACATGGTCGGCGCCTATGTGGTCTATTACTTTTGCGTGGTCGCCGGCCTCAACTTCTTCCCGGCCCTGCTTATCTCCATCGTTTTCGTGGCTCTTCTGGGCGTGCTCCTCGAGAAGCTCTTCCTTCGTCCGTTCCGCAACGACATGGAGGGCGCCATCATCACCACCACTGCCCTCATCCTCATCCTTCAAACGGGGGTCGTCGCCGTGGCCGGTCCTGGCTACAAAGACATCCCGAGCGCGGTAGAGGGCGTGCTGACCATTTTCGGGGCAAGGCTCTCGTGGGAAAGACTGACCACCATAATCGTCGGCGTCGTGCTCGTGCTGGCTCTCCTTCTCTTTATCGGCAGGACGAAGGTGGGCCAGGCGATGGTAGCCGTTTCGGAGGACCGGGACGCTGCGGCCCTGGTAGGCATCGACGTCAACAAGGTTTCCTCGGTCGCGATGTTCCTCGGCTGCGGTCTTGCGGCTGCTGCCGGAGGGTTGACGGGGCCCATATTCAACCTGACGCCTTACATGGGCGGTTTCGCCCTGATGAAGGGGATCGAGGTAATCATCCTCGGGGGCCTGGGGAGCATCCCGGGCGCCATCATAGGAGGGCTTATCCTGGGCCTGCTGGACGGCCTCATCACCCCGCTGGCATCGGTCCAGATGGCCAACATCATCGGCCTCTTCGCCATCGTGCTCATTCTGTTGCTCAGACCTCAGGGGCTCATGGGACATGAATAGAAAGAGGCTGACAAAGGGGGTGGCCCTTGCGGCTCTCATCATCGCGCTGTGCGCGCTGCCGTCGTTCGTGACGGGGGCCTATCTGGTCCATGTCCTCATCACGATAGGGATCAACGTCGTTCTCGCGGCTTCCTTGCGCTTCATCGCAACGAGCGGCCAGCTTTCCCTCGCCCACGCGGGCATGATGAGCGTGGGCGCCTACACGTCGGCGTTGCTCACCGTAAAGGCGGGCTTATCCTTCTGGCTGGCCATGCCCTTGGGCGGACTCGCCGCAATGATTCTGGCCGCCCTCGTAGGCATCCCTTTCGTGAGGCTGAGAGGGATCTACTTCACGATGGTGACGCTCTTCCTCTCCGAGTTCATCCGGCTCATCGTGCAGGAATGGAAACGGCTGACCGGAGGCGCCTCCGGCATCCTCGACATTCCCCGCCCCGGCCCTTTTGCGGTTCCGGGCCTGTTCACCATCGATTTCTCCAGTAAGGCCCACTACTACTACCTAATCCTGTTCCTCGCGCTGGTCTCGCTGCTGATCCTCTACGCCCTGGAGCATTCCCGCATCGGCACGACCCTCTTTTCCGTGCAGCAGAGCGACTCCCTCGCGGAAAGCCTCGGCGTCGACACGGCAGGCTACAGGATCCTGGCCTTCGGCATCGGATGTTTTTTTGCGGGAATCGTGGGCGCCTTCTACGGCCATTACTATACCGGGATCAACCCTGACAGCTTCGGCTACCTAGGGGAATATACGTCCTCATGTATATGGTTGTCGGGGGAATCAGACGGTTCCCCGGCCCCATCATCGGCGCCGTCGTACTCACGGTTGTGCCTGAGTTGTCCAGCGGACTACGGGAATATGCGCCGTTTGTCTTTGCCGCCATACTGCTCATCATTATCTTTTTCTTGCGCGAAGGGGTGGTCAGCCTGCCCGACCGCATCAGGAAAATCAGGAAGGAGGCTGCACTACGCTGAAAATCGAAGGCTTGACGAAACACTTCGGCGGGCTGGCTGCCGTCGATAGTCTTGACTTTGAGGTTCGGGAGAGAGAGCTGGTCGGACTCATCGGCCCGAACGGCGCCGGCAAGACGACCGTCTTCAACCTGATCACGGGGTTCTTGCGGCCGACGAGAGGGAGCATCGTCTTCAACGACAGGGACGTCACGAACAGGAAACCCCATTCGGTTGCAGCGGCGGGCATCGTACGCACGTTCCAGGCGACCAACCTCTTTGCGAATTTCACGGTGCTGGAAAGCCTTGTTGCGGCCTGCCACCTGAAGTCGACGGTGGGCTTTTGGGCGGCCTTTCTCCATACGCCGGGCAGTCGGAGGGAGAAGAAACGCATCGAGGAGAAGGCCGCGGAGATCATGCAGTTTGCCGGCCTGGAGCCAATGAGGGACCAGCGATCGAGAAACCTTGCGTATGGGCACAAGAGAATTCTCGGCATGGCTTTGTCGCTCGCCGCCGACCCGCGGCTCCTGCTCCTGGACGAACCCTTGTCGGGGATGAATGCCGGGGAGGTTGACAGCGCAATGGCGTTCATCAGGAAGATCTTCGAACGGGGAACGGCCATTCTCCTCATCGAGCACAATATGCGGGCCGCGATGAGCCTCTGTCAGAGAATCGTGGTTTTGCAGATGGGGAAAAAGATTGCCCTCGGCTCCCCAGACGAGGTGAAAGCCGACAAACGGGTCATTCAGGCCTATCTTGGAGCGGGAAAACATGTTGCTTGAGGTAAAGAACGTAGCCATACACTACGAAGAGGCCGAGGCGGTCAGGGGCGTCTCTCTGCAAGTGGAGGAGGGCGCAGTCGTCGGCATCATCGGCGCCAACGGGGCGGGAAAGAGCACGATCCTGAAAGCTCTCTCCGGCATGCTCCGCTTAAGTCGAGGCGAGATCTTTTTCAAGAACGAGCGGATAGACGGGCTGCCTGCTCACGAGATCGTTCGTCGAGGCATCGTGCACGTTCCCGAGGCCAGGAGGTTGTTCCCTCATATGAGCGTCCTGGCCAACCTGAAGCTCGGCGCCTATCTGCGGGAGGACAAAGCAGCCATCGAGGCGGACCTCGAAGCGGTCTTCAGGCTCTTTCCCCGGCTGAAGGAAAGGCTCAGTCAGAAATCGGGCACGCTGAGCGGCGGGGAGCAGGAAATGCTCGCCATCTCCCGGGGGTTGATGTCAAGCCCAAAGCTGCTTCTTCTCGACGAGCCGTCGCTGGGACTCTCGCCCATCGTCATCGAAGAACTTGCCGACGCCATAAAGGATATCAACAAGAAAGGGATCAGCGTCCTTCTGGTCGAGCAGAATGCGAGCCTGGTCACGGAAGTGACGCAAAGGGGCTATGTGATCGAGGTGGGAAGGATCGTGCTCGAAGGGAACATCACGGAGCTGATGGCCAACAAGCTCGTCCAGAAGGCGTTTATCGGGGGATAAGAACGGTTCGCCCATGCATGGCGGAGCCGAAGGATGGGGGTAACCGTGTCTGACGTGGAGGCGATAGCCCGTTTCAGGGATGGCGCCGCGGCAGTCCTGCCGCCGGGACGCATCGTCGAGGACGTCCCAGTCCTCGACGATTACGCGAAAGATCACAGCTTCGCTTTCGGGAAAGCTCCGGCGCTTGCGGTTTTTCCGGAAACGAAAGATCACGTGCAGGCGATCGTCAGGCTTGCCAATGAGTTCATGGTCCCCCTGACGCCCGTCAGCTCCGGGGCGCCGCGATTTCACGGCGACACGCTCCCCTGCCGCGGCGGCGTCATGGTGGACTTCAGCAAGATGAAGCGCGTGCTGAAGATTGACGCCGTTAATCGGTATGCCATGGTCGAGCCGGGCGTGACCTATGGGGAGCTTATCCCGGAACTTCGGGACCATGGGTTGCGGCTGAGCATGCCCCTCCTGCCCCGGGCCTCCAAATCGGTCCTCACAAGCCGGCTCGAACGAGAGCCTGTCCTTATCCCCAAGTACCAGTACGACTACCTGGACCCGCTGCTCACGCTTGAGATCATTTACGGGACGGGAGACGATTTTCGGACGGGCTCCGCCTCGGGACCTGGCGGCCTCGAAACGCTCAAGGCCGACAAGGTAAACCCGTGGGGTCCCGGATCGTTGGATTTCTTCAGATTCGTCTCCGGCGCGCAGGGCACGATGGGTCTTGTCACGTGGGCGGTCCTCAAGACAGAAGTGCTGCCGTCTCTTCAGAAGCTCTATTTCATCCCTCTCGACGACTCTTCCGGCTTGGCCGCTCCTTTGCAGAGGCTCACGAGGCAACGGGTCGTCGATCAGTGCCTGGCCCTCGACCGCATATATCTTGCTTCCATACTGGCCCAAAACAATTCTCCAGATTTTGAGGAGCTAAGGAAACGTCTCCCCCGCTGGACCGTTATTGCCTGCATCGCCGGATACCGGAGACGCCCGGAGGAAAGAATCGCCATACAGGAGAAGTATCTTATCGACATTTGTCGGGACCTCGGGCTGCAACCGAGCTTAAGCCTGCCCGGCGCCGAGGGTAAAGAAGATCATGTCTTTCGGCTTTTGTCGACGCCATGGACGGGGACGCCCCATTGGAAGCTCTGGCGCAAGGGCTCGTGCCGGGACCTCTTCTTTCTCTCTCCCCTCAGTCGGGCGCCGCAGTTTGTCGATATCATGGAAGGGATGGTTTTGCGCGGCCGATACCCGCCGGACAACGTGGGGTGCTACATCCAACCGATGGTCCAGGGTCGGGGGTGCCATTGCGAGTTCACCCTGCCCTGCGATGAATCGGACCAGAAGGCAATGGATGCGATTCGCGAGCTCTTCATGGCCGCATCGGAGACCCTCATGGCGAATGGCGCCTTTTTTAGCAGGCCTTACGGGCCGTGGGCCGATATGACGTACCGGCAAGACGGCGAAGAAGTCAAAGCGTTGAAGCGGCTGAAAACCATCTTTGACCCGAACGGCATTCTCAACCCCGGCAAGGTCTGCTTTTAGGAGACCCCGAATGGACGGATTGGGCGATTTTACGTACACCATGGAATCCTGCAACCATTGCGGGCAGTGCAAGTGGATCCTGGGTCCCAAAATGAGGGGCTGGAAATATGCCGAGATATGCCCCATTCATCAGAGGTGGCACTACGACGCGTACTCCGGGCAGGGGTTGATCAATATCGCCCAGGAGGTTCTGAACGGAGAGCTGGCCTACGAAGAGGGGCTGATAGACCATATCTACCGGTGCACGACGTGCGGTGCCTGCGACGTCAACTGCAAGTCCGTCAGGGATATGGAGGTTTTGGAGACCATCCTTGCCCTGAGGACCAAATGCGTGGAGGACGGCCAGGGGCCGATGACGCCCCATAAGGAGCAGGCGCGGCACGTCGAAGAAGAACACAATATCTACGGCAAAGCGCATAATCGGAGGTTCGACTGGGCGTCGGGCGACGACCCGTCAACAGAAGGCGCCCGGTTGGCCTATTTTGTCGGGTGCAGCACGTGCTATCAACATCCTGAGATAGCGCGCGACACCGTCTCCATTCTCTCCGCCGCCGGCTTGCGCTTCACCCTGCTTGGCGCAGAAGAATACTGCTGCGGCGCACCTCTCTGGCGGACCGGACAAATAGAGGCGGCCGAGAAGCAGGCGAGGCACAATCTTGACGCTTTGAACAAACAGGGAATAGAGATCGTGGTGACGAGCTGCGCCGAATGTTATGGCGCCTTCAGGGGGTTCTACCCGAGGGTGGCGCCTCTCGGCTTCAAGGTGCGCCACATTAGCGAAGTAGTTTGCGATCTGCTGAACGAGGGGAAGCTGAAGATAGCCAGACGTCTCGATGTAAAGGCGACCTACCACGACCCCTGTCTGCTCGGAAGGCTTTCCGAGGTCTATGTGCCGTGGAACGGGAAGATCGGGGCCTACGGCCGCCACGACCCTCCGAAACAATGGAGGCGGGGGACGAATGGGGTTTATGACGCGCCCCGCATGGTGCTGAGGAAAATCTTAGGACCTTTGTTGGCCGAAATGACGAGGAACGAGGAGAACTCCTTCTGCTGTGGGGCGGGAGGGGGCGTAGCGGCCGCTTTTCCCGAGTTTGCCCTCTGGACGGCCTCCGAAAGGCTCGACGAAGCAGAATCGACGGACGCAGAGGCGCTCGTCTCCTGTTGCCCTTTCTGCAAATTGGCCTTTGAAAGCGCCATCAGGGCGGGAAGAAGACGGATGCGCTTCTACGACCTCACCCGACTCGTCGTCGAGTCGTTGGAGGGAGCGAAAGGGAGACTAGAGTGAGCCTGCCCGGAGACATCTATGAGGAGCTTGAGCGCGTCGTAGGCCCGGAGCACATAAGCGATAGGCCATGGATTCTCGCGGCCCATCGCCGTCCCATGCCGCATACGGACCGGAAGCCGGCGAGCCCCGAAGCCGTCCTCCTGCCGGGAAGCAGGGAGGAAGTCCAAAAGATCGTCAGGATATGCAACAGGCGCGGGATCAGGTATATCGCCACCATCTCCAGCGTCATGCCGATGGCTTTCCCGAACGAGCCGCGAACCGTCATTCTGCACATGAAGCGGATGAACAGGATTGTGGAGATAAACGAGGAGGACCGCTACGTGGTGGTCGAGCCGGGCGTCAGGCACTGTCAGCTCAAGCCGGAGCTGATGAAGCGCGGTCTCAGCTACCCCGTGGCATCGGTGGGACCGGGCGCCTCCGTCCTCGCCAATTTTTCCTCTACCAGTGGGGACCACCATGTCCAGCACGCTACTTCCAGGACGAATCGCTATCTCCTCGGAGTGGAATGGATTCTTCCGTCTGGAGAGCTGGTGAACGTGGGTTCCCTCGGGAGCGGCGCCGGCTGGTTTTGTCCCGACGGACCGGGGCCGAGTCTCAGGGGGTTGATCAAGGGCTGGGGCGGCCACTGGGGGAATCTCGGCATCTACACAAAAGCCGCCATAGGACTGGACGCCTGGAAGGGGCCTGAGGTCATGGCCGCCGAAGGGCATTCTCCCCGTTTCAGCGTACGCCTGCCGGAGGACCGTCACAAGGTCTTCATATTCAAGTTTCCGACCCTCGACCAACTGCGGGACGCGATGATCGAAATAGGAAAAGCGGAGATAGGCCATGCTGTTCTGAAGTACTTCAATGCGTCTGCCGCTCTTCTGGCAACGGAGTCCGCAAATGACTTCTGGGAGCTGTGGAACGGCAGACTTTTCCGTGAGGAGCTGACCCGGCCCCTCTATGTCTACCTCGCAACCTGGTCGCCTGAAGAGCTGCAATACGAAGAGCGCGTCCTTATGGACATCGTACAAGAGACGGGCGGCGAAGAGGTAGATCGGTCAATACGCCAGATCTACGAGAACAACATGGATTTCTTCATCGTCGTGGGCTTTCTCCAGAGAGTGCTCCGCCTCGGCGGCGGCTGGTCGCCCGCCAAGCTCAGCGGCGATTCGATCTCCCACATGTTCGAGGTCGGCAAGGCAATCCCCGATCTGATGAACCCTTTCATACAGCAGGGCCTCATCCTCGACGCCCCAGACAACTGGCAGGTTATCCCCATGGAGTACGGCCACCTGGCCCATTTGGAGCTGCTCTTCCTTTTTGACCGGAGCATGCCCGGATGGGCTTCAATACCGCTGACGTTCATGAAAGAATCGACGGAAGCCGACATAAAACGCGCTTTTCATGCTGCCATGCCTCCCGGCAGCGGCGCCCTCATGGAACAACTCGGACCCCTCTACAGCAACTATCACGTCTGGACAAGAAAGATAAAGGAGACCTTCGACCCGGAAAACGTCTCAAATCCTCTGCCCTGAGGGACCTCGCGAAGCTTCCTCTGCTTTTCCTCCGGTGGGACGAAGCCGTTTCCGCTTCGTTCCGAAGCAGGAAGACCCTCCCCTGCGGACGGGGCTTTCATCCGGCGCCGCAAGGCCCGTGATCGGTACATACCTGCTGTCGGGTCATTTCGGGTCGCATGGAGGGGCCATGGAACTCGACGAAACAACCTCCCAAGGTTGCCCCTCGGCCCCATCTGGTCCGCGACTTCGAGGAAGGCAGGGCGTTCTCTATGATCACGCTGATGCTGCAGAAGGAGTACGATTAGGGGAGCAAAGAGCGGAAAGACCCCGGTCTTTCCGCTCTTTGCTTGAAAAATTCCTGAGATGCCTTATTTTGTGGTTCCCTCGGGCGGCGGTTGAGGCGCCTGCGTTTGGGACTGGGGCTGCGTTTTTCCTTCCTTGATCAACTGCGCTACCCGCGACGAGACGGCGACGGGTTCGATCACCACGACGTGCCGCCTGTTGATGTACATGTATTCGGGGCCGTGCCACTCGTTGCCCCTCTTGATGAGGATGTTTTTCGCCTCTTTCCCGTCAGGCGACGTCTGCCTTCCGATATAGAAGACATCCCGGAGTACCGGGATAAGCTCGCCCCCGCCGGTCAGCTCGTAGGTCTTCCCTGCCAGGTAGGCGTTGCCCGAAGCAGAGGCGAGGTAGTAGATGTTGAGATCGGAGCCGGACGCCTCGCTGATGTTGGTGACGGCGCCGGAAGAATTAATCACAACTCCCAGGATGGTGGTCAGGTACCGGGCGCCGCCCGATGTGCCGTTGCCGTCGGAAAGGAGCAGGCTGCCGTCGATGGAGAGGGTCCCCCAGGCGAAGTTGCTCGTATAGCCCGAAAGCGGGAAAGCGCAGGATTGCGCCGATTGTCAGTGCGCGGAGCTTCTTTCCCCCCTCTCGAAACAGCATGCGTTCCTCTCCCATATGGAACTGTTTTGCCCGGCGTCTCCATCGGGACACAGTTGGTCTGACCCGTTGGAACGGCCGGGACTTGGGGCAGTCTGCCTGCCCCTGTCTTGTCTTTGCGCTTGGGCAACCCAGCCGTCTGTCTGGAGAGCAAAAGGGAGAGGAAATCCGAGACCTGTCGGCTTTCCGTCCCATCCTCGCGGATGGTTTGGCTTTTTCAGATACAAAGGATACAATCCGTTATACAAACAAAGTATAACAGAGTCAATCTGATTGTTGTAAAGTTGTGTAAAGACGGGGGAGTCAGGGTCTGTTCGCTGCCGCCCCAACTGGCCGGACGAACGGGGGTTTCAGGCAGAAAGCAACCTTTGGCGGCGTCTTTGCTTTTTTGGACGTCTTCACGCTGCCTACTCGTAATGCGTCCACATGCGAACGATCTTTACGGTTTTGCTATCGTCAAGGATCTGATAGACCAACCGGCGCTGAATAGTGATGCGCCGGGAGCAGGCGCCGGAAAGATCGCCGAGCAGTCTTTCGTAGAGCGGCGGATTCCGGTAGGGGTCTTCGCGAAGCATATCCAAAAGACGTGAAACTGCAGGTTTCAGAGCTGATTGGGCGATTCTTCTTGCGTCTTTTTGCGCTTGTTTGGTGAATACAAGGCGCCATCTCACCAGCCGGCTTCCTCGCCGCACCCTTCAACAGGCGTCTCAAGACCTTCTCTTATGGATTCTCTCATGCCCGGCAGCGACGTCAGGTAAAGCGTTTCTTCTATGGCCCGCCAATCTTCCTCCGACACCAATACCGCCGAGTTCTTCTTTCCCGTGATCTGGACGGGTCTGTGCGTTTCCTTCACTTCGTCGACGAGACTGTAGAGCCGTTTTCTTGCCTCCGACGCCGACAATGTCGTCACAACTGCACCTCCATATCGTACTACATATGGTACGATAGTCTCGCGTTATGTCAAGTTGCGATGCGCCGGGCCGCGTTGCGCGCCTATTCCATCGCTCGCAGTATCTCTTCCGCCACTTGTCGGTTCAGCCCCGGCACTCTCGCAATCTCTTCCGCGCCCGCCTTTTTTATGTCCTCTACCGAAGGAAAGGCCGCGAGCAGCGCCATTGCCCGCTTCTTTCCCACTCCCTTGATCGCCGTGAGCGCCGAGGTCAGATCTTCCCGTCTCTTCCACTTCTTGTGTGACGTGATGGCGAAACGGTGCGCCTCGTCTCTCATCCGAACCAGCTCTTTGAAAACGGGGGAAGATTTCGGGAGGAGGAGCGGGTTTTTTCTGAAGGGCAGGTAGAAGAAATCTTCCATTCTCTTGCGTCCTTCGCCTTTCGTAATTGCCGCGAGGTCGATGGGAGGCGTCGTCCCCCGGAATACGCTCATCGCCTTAGCCAACTGCGCCCTGCCGCCGTCGATGAGCACGAAATCGGGCAGGGGACGAATGCGCTCGTCGCCGAGGCGTCGCTGGAGCACTTCGCCCATCATCGCCACGTCGTCCTCGGTCGCCGCTTCCCGTATGTGAAAGACCCGGTAATCGGCTTTCTTTGCCTTGAAGTCCTCGAAGACCACCATGATGCCCGAGGGGCTCTGCCCGTGACTGTGGGATATATCATAGACCTCGATCCTCTTGGGCGGCTTCCGGAGGTGAAGCATCTTCCGGAGCGCCTCGTCGAGGGCCACATTCTCCACCTCATGGAGGTTCTCGACGGCGAGCCTGATCATGTCGCCCGTATTGTTGTCCGACGGGCCGTGAACGCGCACTTTCTTCTTTTTGTTCTCCCGCAGGGCCTGTTCGAGCACCTGTTTGTCCGCAATGTCCTCGGAGAGGATGATCTCGTCAGGGGCCGGCCTCGTGCTGTAGTACTGGAAGAGGAACGAGGAAAGCGCTTCGTCCGGATTGGGCGTGAAGGCCTCTTTGAACATCCGCTTTGAGATGAGCACCCCCTTTCTGAAGGTGAGGAGCACCATCTTGAGGCGCACTTCTTCGGCAAGGAAGCCCCAGACGTCCCTGTCTATGCCCATGTGCTCCTGGACGCGCTGTTTCTCGACCAGACGCTTTATGGCGTCGAACTTCTCCTTCTTGGCCTTGGCCTCCTCGAAATTCCACGCCCGCGCCGCTTCCTCGATCTGCGCCTCCAGCGTCCTGAGGAGCTTTTCGTTCTTTCCGCTCAGGAAGTCGGCCACTTCTTGCACGATGACGCGATACTCTTTCTCTCCGATCTGCTCCGCGCAGGGGGCCGGGCACTTTTCGAGGCCCGCGAGGATGCAGGGCCTCGTCCTGCGGCCGAAGACCGAGTCTCTGCACCTCCGTAGAGGATAAATGGACTGGACGACCTTGAGGAGGTCCTTGGCGTCTTTCGCACGGGGATGGGGGCCGAAGTAGAGAGCGCCGTCGTCCTTGATCTTCCGGGTGATGGTGAGGGCCGGGTAGTGGTCCTGCACGCTCAGCTTCAGCGAGACGTAGGTCTTGTCGTCTTTCAAAACCATGTTGTATTTCGGCTGATGTTCCTTGATGAGGTTGTTTTCCAGGAGAAAGGCTTCTTTCTCGTTCCGGGTCAGCACGATCGACATCTCATCGACGCGCCTTACCAGCCGCTCCGTCTTGCCGTCCTTCCTCCCCCCTCTGAAGTAGCTCTTTACCCGGTCTTTGAGGCTCTTCGCCTTGCCGACGTAAATGATCTGCTTCGCTTCGTCTTTGAAGAGATAGACGCCGGGACTTTCAGGCAGGTTGTTGAGGTAATCGTCGGAAATCATCTCACCTGTGCCGCCTGTTGCCGGAGCGGGGGCTCTCCGCGCTAACCCGAGCGAAGCGAGTTGAGGGGGAAGGCTCCGGCGGCTCTGCCGACGGAGGGGGCGCTGAGCCCCAGACCTAGCTCCGTGAGCTCCATCTGCTCCAGCTTCGCGAGCCTGTCCCGGAGCATGGCCGCCCTCTCGAAGTCCCACCGCTTCGCCGCGTCGTTGATATCCTTTTTCAGTTTCTTCACCATTTTCGACAGCTTTTTCGGATCGACGGGTTCTTCGCCGCCGTCCGTTTCCACCGTATAGTAATCTTTCTCATAAATGGAGGAAAGGACGTCGACAATCGACTTCTTGATGCCTTCAGGGGTAATGCCGTGGGCCTCATTATACGCTGATTGCACGGTGCGCCGCCGTTCGGTCTCATCGAGGGTCCGCCGCATCGAATCGGTGATCTTGTCGGCGAACATGACCACCCTGCCGTTGAGGTTCCTTGCTGCCCTGCCGCACGTCTGGATCAGCGAGGTGTCGGAGCGCAGGAACCCCTCCTTGTCGGCGTCGAGGATGGCGACGAGGGAAACTTCCGGCAGGTCGAGCCCTTCCCGGAGCAGGTTGACGCCCACCAACACGTCGAATTTACCCAAACGGAGGTCGCGCACGATGGCGATCCTTTCGAGGGTGTCCACCTCGGAGTGGAGATATTTGGCCTTCACGCCGGCATCGAGGAGAAAATCCGTCAGATCCTCGGCAAACCGCTTGGTGAGGGTGGTGATGAGGGTCCGCTCTTTTTTTGCGGTGGTCTTCTTCACTTCGGCAAGGAGCGCATCCACCTGGTTGACTGCGGGCTTCACTTCTATGATCGGATCGATGAGACCCGTGGGCCGGACGATCTGCTCCACCACTCGCCCCTTGGCCCGGGTAAGCTCGTACGTCGCCGGCGTGGCCGAGACGTAGAGGGCTTGCTTGACGCGGCCCTGAAACTCCTCAAAAGTCAGGGGGCGGTTGTCGAGGGCCGACGGGAGGCGGAATCCGTATTCGACGAGGGTTTGTTTTCGCGACCGGTCTCCCCGGAACATACCCTGTATCTGGGGCACCGTCACATGACTTTCATCCAACATCACCAAGGCGTTCTTCGGCAGGTAATCCATCAGCGTAGGGGGCGCTTCCCCCGGCTGCCGTCCCGTCAGGTGCCTCGAATAGTTCTCGATGCCCTGGCAGTAGCCGATCTCCCGGAGCATCTCCACGTCGTACCTCGTCCTCCCCTCGAGCCGCTGGGCCTCGAGGAGCTTTCCTGCGGCTTTCAACTCTTTCAGGCGGGAAGCAAGCTCTTCCTCTATGGTGACCACCGCCTTGTCCAATCGCTCTTTCGGCGTCACATAGTGCGTGGCGGGATAGATCGTGCACCGGTTGAGCCGTTCGATGATTTTTCCCGTCAGAGGATCGAGGGCGTAAATATCGGACGCCACGTCGTCCTCGATGACAATGCGGATTGCCTTCTCCTCTTCATAGGCCGGGAAGACGTCGATGTTTGCGCCCCTGAGCCTGAACCTGCCCCGGTAAAAATCGACGTCGTTCCGCTCGTACTGGCACTGGATGAGCTTGTCGAGCAGGGCCTTGCGCTCCAACCGGTCTCCCTGCTCGACATGAATGAGCATGCCATAATAGGCCTCCGGCGAGCCGAGGCCGTAGATGCAGGAGACGCTGGCGACGATGAGCACGTCCTCCCGCTCGAAAAGCGCGTTCGTCGCCGACAGGCGCAGCTTGTCGATCTCTTCGTTGATGGATGAGTCTTTCTCGATGTACGTATCCGTCGGCGGGACATAGGCCTCGGGCTGATAGTAATCGTAATAGCTGACGAAGAAGTGGACCGCATTCTCAGGGAAAAGCGTCTTGAATTCCGTGTAGAGTTGGGCGGCGAGGGTCTTGTTGTGGGACATGATGAGGGTAGGTCGCTGGACCCGCTCTACGACGCTCGCCATGGTAAAGGTCTTGCCCGAGCCCGTCACCCCGAGGAGCACCTGATCCGGAACGCCTTCCAGCACACGAGCGGACAGTTTTTCAATCGCCTGCGGCTGGTCGCCTGCAGGCCCGTAAGCTGCATTCAGTTTAAATCGCTGCATGGTGCGAATATTCTAAACCGGGGGAGGGATGTTGTCAAAAGGGGTAAGGGCCGGGTTGTTTTGACAATGGGCCTCAAAAATGGTTAGTTTTACTCCATGGGGGAGTTCAGGAAGGACCCATTGACCGGCAATTGGGTGGTCGTCGGCGTCCCGAAAGCGGAGACGGGCGAGACGGGGGTTTGTCCCTTTTGCCCGGGCAACGAACGGTTCACTCCCCGTTCCATACGAGAGATACAGGATTGGCAGGGGCAGTGGCTTGCGCGTTCCTTTCCTGCCGCCAACCCTGTCTTTGAGATAGAAGCGAGCGAGGCAAAAAGAGCCGAGGGGTTCTATGACAAGATGGGGACTCTCGGAGCGCACGAGATCATCGTCGAGGACCGGTCTCACACAAAGACCTTTTCGACCTTCGACTTCTTCGATGTATCGCGCATGGTTGAGATGTACACGGAACGCATCGTCGACCTCAAGAAAGACAAGCGCCTGAAATACGTCCAGGTTTTCAAGAACCACGGAGAAATAACGGGGTCGCGCATTCTTCACCCCCACTCGCACGTGCTCGCGACGCCCATCGTGCCCGAACAACTCTCAGAGGAGCTCGTCAATTCCAGAAACCACTACCTCCTGAAAGAGCGTTGCCTCATGTGCGACGTGGTGACCCAGGAGATAAGGCAGAACAAGAGGGTGGTGATCGAGACGGAGCACTTCCTGGTCATTTGCCCTTTCGCGTCGCGCGTCGCTTATGAAGTCTGGATCATCCCCCGGCGCCACAATTCCAGTTTTGAAGCGTTTATTGAGGAGCGCATCAAACACGACTTTATCGAAGTCTTCCTCAACACAATAAGGCGCATTGAAAAACTGAGAAGCTCGTACTCCATAGTCTTCCACACCTCGCCGAACGAGGCGGTCTGGCAAATCGGCGAACCGGCGGGTCCGCACGTGAACGACTATTTCCATTGGCACGTGGAGGTCCTTCCGAGGACGGAATCGAGATACAAGCGGGAAGACGAATTCTTTACACTCCCCATCTTTCCGGAGGAAGCGGCGGCCACATTGAGAACGGAGAACGGTTAGGGAGGGACGCGTGAAACACGCCAAACACGTGCTCATCTTCAGCCTCGAGACAGGTTTCGCTTTGCTCATGCTCCTCCTCGGCGCAGTTTTTATCAGGAGCATCTACCTCTATTTCTCCGTATCCCGCGCAGAGTCCGTCCTTTCCACCATGCTTCTGGCAGCTCTCCTTCTCCTGATAGGCGCCGGCGTGTTTTCCTCAACCCTCATCCGCCTGAAGAAAGGAATCAGGTAGGTCCCGTCGCGCCGCCGTCCGTTCTCTCCTTATCGCGAGGAGAACGGACGGCGGCGCGACTCTGCTTCATCCAATGCATATTTCAAATGGAGTTTTTATTACGGTTCCCCTGGAACGCGGGACGGCTACAAAGTCTCCAAATGAGTAGCTGACAATGCTGTAGCCCCGCCTCGGCTCAGCCGAGGCGGGGCCATCCCTATCGGTCTTCCTTCCGGCATCGATCATGGTTGTACTCGATGCCGGATCGGGTGGACGAACGAAATGGGCCGGATCGCGAGGTTTGGATGCCGCGTGAGCCGCGTCGACCGGAGGCGTACTGAACGTACGTCGGAGGGCGCGCGGCGAGCCCGGCGCCAAAGATCGTGATCCGGCCCATTTCGCCGGCCGGCCGGCTATTACGACAAAAGGTTGACCCAACCGCCGCCCATTGATTTGTACAGGTTGATAAGCGCCCTGAACAGCGCCGCCTGCGTCTGCACATAGGCCAGCTCGGCGTTAAAAAGACTTCGCTCTGCGTCCAGCACTTCGATGTAGCTCGTATAGCCGTTGTCATAGCGGAGCCGGGCCAGGCGGGCGTACCCCTGGAGGGCCACTACCTGTTCGCGCTGCGCCTGGAGCTGTTCCCTCGTTTTTGCCTGGTCGACGAGGCCGTCCTCCACTTCCCTGAAAGCTTGCTGGATCACCTGCTGATAGTGGACCAAGGTCTCTTTCCGCACCGCTTCGGCAACCTTGACGGTTCCCGCGATTGAGCCCGCCGTGAAAACGGGGGCGGCAATGGGGAGGGCGTAGCTCCACATCCTCGCCGGACCGGTGAATAGATTGGAGAGGTCCGTGCTTTGCACGCCAAAGAGGCCAGTAAGAGAGATGCTTGGGAAATACTGCGCTTTGGCGACGCCGATCCGGGCGTTTGCCGCGACGAGGTTTTGCTCTGCTTGCCTGATATCGGGCCGTCGTTCCAGCAGTTCGGAAGGTAGACCGGCCGGGACGGCGGGCAGTACGAGGTGGTCGAGGGGCTTGCCGCGCGGAATGTGTCCGGGGTTGCGGCCGAGGAGGACGCTGAGAGAGTTCTCCTGCTGTCCGATGAGCTTTTTGATCAGGGGCGCCGTGGCTTCCGCTGCCCGGCATTCCGATTCCGCCTGACGCAGCTCCATTTCCGATATGAGGCCCCGGTCATAGCGAAGCCTGAAGAGTTTGAGCGTTTGTTCGCGGCTGGCGGCGGTCTGTTGGGCGATGTCGAGTTGCTTGTCGAGATCGAGCAGGTCTGTATAGGAGGCAGCCGCCAGGGTCACGACGGTGAGAATGACGCCGCGTCGCGCTTCGACCGTTGCGAGAAGATCCGCCCGGGCAGCCTGGGAGGCGCGTCTCAATTGTCCCCATAGATCGAGTTGCCAGCTTGCCGTGAGGAAGGTTTGGAACTGCCAGTAGGGGTTGTCCGCGGTGGAGGGCCACGCTGGATTCACGTAATTAGAAACGGCCTGCTTCGAGCCGCTGACTCCCCCGGCGACTTGGGGGAACTGGGCAGCCCTCGTTACGGCGGCGCGCCCCATAAACTCTTCGACCCGTCCCGCCGCGATCAATACGTCCTTATTCTCTCTCACCGCGATCTCTATGAGCTCATTCAGCACTGGGTCGTCGAACTGCTTCCACCACGCCGTGTTGACCGTATCGAGCGCCTCCGGTTCCTCAAAACGCCAGTTTTGAGGAACCGGTACGGACGGTCTTCGGTAATCGGGGCCTACCGTGCAGGAGGAGACGGCAAGGGTGAAAAAGAGAAAAGCGACAAGAGTCTTACGCATCCGGGCCTCCATCCGTCTCCCGCTTTTGTCGTTTCGAACGGCCCGAGACCTTTCCGACGACGTAGAACGTTACGGGGATGAGGAAGACGGCGATGGCTGAAGCAGCGACAGTGCCTCCCAGGACAGCGGTTCCCATGATCTGGCGGGCAATAGATCCGGCGCCCGAGGAAAAAGCGAGAGGAAGCACGCCCAGCAGGAAGGCAAAAGAAGTCATGAGTATAGGCCTGAGACGAAGCCTGGCGCCCTCGAGGGCGGCCTCATCGAGGTTTTTGCCCCGGTCGAATCGCGTCTTGGCGAACTCGACGATAAGGATCGCGTTCTTCGCGCCGAGGCCGATGAGGACGATGAGACCGATCTGGGCAAAAATGTTATTGACCTGGCCCCGCAGGGCTATGGCGGCAAAGGCGCCGAAAACTGCTATGGGGGTGCAGAGGAGCACGCTGAAAGGCAGCGACCAGCTTTCGTACTGGGCGGCGAGGATGAGGAAGACACAGAGAAGGGAAAGCCCGAAAATTGCCGAAGCAGGCACGCCTTCCTGCGCCTTCTTTTCCTGGAAGCTCATGCCGATGTAATCCAGCCCCATCTCGGCGGGCATGGTTTTGTGAAACACGTCTTCAAGGGCGTTCATCACCTGCCCCGAGCTGTAGCCCGGTTTGCCGAGGACATTCACCTGGGCCGCCCGATAGAGATTGTAGCGCATGGTGAACTCGGGCCCGAGGGAAGGCTCGACGGTTGTCAGGGCTGAGAGCGGCACCGGGGTCCCCTTGTCGTTGAGCACGAAGAAGCGGCCGATATCATCCATTTTTGTCCGGTATTGCCCTTCCGCCTCCACATAGACCTGCCACTGCCGGCCGAATCGGTTGAAATAGTTCACCATGTAGCTGCCCATGAAGGTTTGAAGGGTCTGGTAGACCTGGGCGACGTCGACGCCCTGCTTGAGAGCCCGGTCGCGGTCTACCTGAACGCGGAGCTGCGGCACGGAAGGGAGAAAGGTTGTCGTGACAAGGCCGAGCTCCGGTCTCTTCCGCGCTGCCGCGACAAATTTCTCGACGTTTTCTGCCAGAAAGGAGATCGGTTTCCCTGCCCGGTCTTCCAGCACCGCCTGGGCGCCTCCCGCCAACCCGATGCCCTGAACAGCCGGAGGAGGGAAGGCGAATGCGACGGCTTGAGGCAGCTTGCCCAGCTCTTTGTTGAGATGGGCCATGATGGCGCCGTACTTTTCCTCTGGCTTCTTCCTCTCCTTCCACTCCTTGAGGGTAACAAAGAAGAAACCGCTGTAGGTATTCTGGGCAATGCTCATCAGGCTCAGGCCCGTCACGGTCTGAAAGTGCTCCACGCCCGGCGTTTCCCGCAGGATCTTTTCGATCTTTTTGCACGTTTCTTCCGTGCGCTGGAGGGAGGCGGCTTCGGGCAGCGACACGTTGATATACATGTAGCCCACGTCTTCCTCGGGCAGGAAGCCGTGGGGAAGGCTGTTGCCGAGGAGGCCGGCAAAGAGCGCTATGGCAGCAAGGAAGAGAAGGCCGATCCCGCTTTTTCTGATCAGGCTGCCGCATACGGCGACGTAGCTCTTCGACGTGCGGCTGAAGAGACGGTCGAAGGAGCGAAAGAAAGCGCCCAAGGGACCCCGGGGCGCTTTTCTGGGCTTGAGGAGGAGAGCGCAGAGGGCCGGACTCAGCGTCAGCGCGTTGAAGGCGGAAATGAGCACCGAAATGGCGATGGTCACTGCGAACTGCTGGTAAAGCCTGCCCGTTATGCCCGGTATGAAGATGGTGGGGATGAAGACGGCGGCGAGGATCAGGGCAATTGCCATGACCGGCCCCGCAACCTCGCGCATAGCGGCCATGGTCGCCTCTTTGGGGGCGAGCCCTTCCTCGATGTGACGCTCCACCGCCTCGACAACGATAATGGCGTCGTCCACCACCAGCCCGATGGCGAGCACCAAACCGAAGAGCGAGAGCGTATTGATGGAAAACCCGAGAAGGGGGAAGACGGCAAAGGTGCCGATCAGCGACACCGGGACCGCGAGGGCGGGGATGAGCGTCGCCCGCCATCCCTGGAGAAAGATGAAGACCACGAGCATGACGAGGCCGAGAGCTTCCGCCAGGGTAATGAGAATCTCCCGGATGCCTTCGTTGATCGACCTCGTGGTGTCGAGGGCGACGGTATAGCGAAGGTCGGCGGGGAAACGTTTTTCGGCCGAGGCCATCACCTTTTTGACCGCCTGCACCGTGGCAAGGGCGTTCGTGCCGGGCAACTGGTAGACGGCCATCATGCCCGCGGGCCTCCCGTCGATGCGGCTTCTCTGATTGTACATTTGAGAGCCGAGCTCGATGCGGGCGACGTCTTTGAGGCGTACTATCGATCCGTCGGTGTTGGCGCGGAGCACAATGTCGCCGAATTCTTGGGGCGAAACGAGGCGGCCCTGGGCCCGGACGGTGTAGGTGAATTCCTGCCCGAGCGGCGCTGGTTCGGCGCCGATCTGCCCAGCGGGGTTGACGGCGTTCTGTTTCTGGAGGGCGTTTACCACATCGGGAACGGTAAGCCCCAATTCACCGAGTCTGTCGGGGTTGACCCAGACGCGTATGGCGTAGTTCCCTCCTCCAAACATCGTGACTTGAGCCACCCCGGGCGTCCGCAGAAGCTGGTCGACGATGTTGATGGCGGCGTAATTCGTCAGAAAGGTCGCGTCGTAGGACCCTCCGGGAGAGAAGAGGCCGAGGATCATGAGGGGAGAAGCCCGAGACTTCACCATAGTCACGCCATAGTTGCGCACGTCGAGGGGGAGCTGCGCCTCGGCCTGAGTCTCGCGCATCTGCGTGAACACCAGATCCATGTTCGGATCGGTTTTCACGTCGAAGTTGACGAACATCCTCATGTTGCCGTTGCTGGCGTTGATCGAGTACATGTAGTTCATGTTGTCGACGCCGCTGATCTGTTGTTCTACGGGAGTGGCGACGGATTGCTCCACGGTTTCCGCATCGGCGCCCGTATAGGTGGTGAAGAGCTGGATCTCCGGCGGGACGATCTCAGGGAACTGCGCCACGGGCAGGCCGGCCATGGACACGAGTCCCAGAATGACGAACATGATGGAGATGACCATCGCGACGATGGGCCGGTTGATGAAGAATTTTGACACGGTTCTGAGACCTACCTTTTCACGGTTTCACGGAGGACCCGGCGCCCGCCCCTTCCGTCGATGCGGTCTGCGTGAAGGCGGCAAGGGTCGCAGGCAGTTCGAAGGGTTTCGGATTAACGGCGTCGCCGTCCTTGACCTTTTGGAGTCCTTCGGCAATGACCTGTTCTCCTGAGTTCAAGCCTTCATCGATGATAGAGAAACCGCCAATCTGCCCTGCCACTTTTACCGGCCGCATCACGACTTTGTTGTCAGGCGTCACGACGGCTGCCCGGTAGACGCCCTGGAGCTCGGAAATGGCACGTTGAGGGACCAGGAGCGCTCCCTTTCTGATTGCGGTTTGGGCGCGCACTCTGGCGAACTGACCGGGCCGCAGCACGTTGCCGGGATTGGGGAAAAGGGCGGCGACTTTTATGGTGCCCGTCCGCACGTCCACCTGCCGGTCCGCGAAAACGAAGGTCCCTTTGTGAGGATGGGTGCTCCCGTCGGCGAGGAGCAGGTCGAGAGGCATTCTGGAGGCGTGTCCGGGCCGACTTTGCGCATAGTTCAGGTATTCCTGCTCGCTCATGGGAGCGTAGACCTTAATGGGGTTGATGGTCGAGACGACGGTCAGCTCTCTGGCGGAGGCGGGACCGACGAGATCGCCGAGCTGTGCCGTCGCAATGCCGGCTATCCCGTCAATAGGAGACGTAATCCGCGTGAAATCGAGGTCGACTTTTGCCTTGTCGACAAAAGCCTGCGCCGCGACCACGCCGGCCATGGCGCCCTGTTCGGCGCCGACGGCGTCGTCGAAGTCTTTCTTGCTCACGGCGTTTTGCTCCACGAGAGGCTTCATGCGTTCGAGATTGGCCTTTGCCGTTGACCACCGGGCCTGCTGTTCCGTGAGCTGTCCTTTCGCCTGTTCCAGCGCGGCCTGAAAAGGCCGGGAATCGATCTTGAAAAGGACTTGGCCCTTCCTGACGAAATCGCCCTCCCGGTAGTCCTGGGAGATCAGATACCCTTGAACCTGGGCCCGGATCGTCGCATTTACGAAGCCGTCAATGGAAGCTGTCCATTCCGAGTAAACGGGGATGTCCCGCCGCAGCACCTTGACCACCTCAACGATGGGCAACGCCGGCGTCTCCTTGGTCTGCGCCTTCTTGCACCCGGGGAGAAGGAAGCCGCTTCCGCAAAGGAGGAAGACTGCGGCCAAAAGGGCTGTGCTCTTTAGAAGAAAAGAGACGCTATTTCGTCTCGCCGCAACGTCGCTGTTCATTCGATATCTCCTGCAGCCAGCCCCTATGCTGGTTCACCCGTCATTCGTGTTCTTCGATGTTCCGGATCATCTGCTCCAGGGTCTTTCGCATCGAGACGATCTCATCGCGGGCAAGGCCCGAGAAGATCCGCTCAAAGTGATCTGCAATGAGGGGCAACAGCTTACGGGCTAAGTTGGCCCCGATTTCGGTAAGAAAAATGCGAAAGACGCGCTTGTCCGTTTCGTCCGGCCGCCGCTCTATATAGCGCCGCTCTTCCAGACTGTCGAGGATGCGGGTAATGCTGTGACGATCCTTGTAGAGCCTCTTCCCTAACTGGCTCTGGTTTATTCCCTGAAAGTCCCGGAGCCTCACCAAAACACCGCATTGCTCCGGCGTCAAATCATATCCGGCCGCGAGGAGCGTTTTTCGAAAGAGATTGCTTCCCTGCATATGGACGCGGTATACCCAGAAACTGGGGGATTCATCCAAGGGGAAGAACATCATCGCGCATGCCCTCCTGCTGATGCGGCGAAACAAATGATCGGGGACAGATCGGCAAGCCGGGAAAATACCTTCAGAACGTTGTCGCCACAATGTTGTCGAGACAATTTATATTAAGCGCGCTCTTCATGTCAAGCGAAGTTTTTGTTGATTCTTCCCCGCAATTGATGATAACTGTACTTACCGGGGATATACGCTCAAACGAAAGACGGCAGGCTTACCCGAGGCTATGGGATGGGAAGGGACGGTCACGACATGACAGAGGGAAGCGTGGTAGAGGAGACCTTGCAACAAGCGGAGGAAAAGTATCGTTATCTCTACGATAATGCCGCAGAAGGCATTTTCCAGGCCTCCCTCGACGGTCGTTTCATCAACGCCAATACGGCCCTTGCCCGCACGCTCGGCTTCGACTCTCCTGAGGAGCTGATTGAGCGCGCCGCCGATGCAGGCAAACAGTTGTACGTAAGCGAGAGGCGGAGGCAGGAATATGTGGATCTCATGGAAAAAGAAGGCGCCGCGCGCGATTTCGAGGTCCAGCTCTATTGCAAGGACGGCACGGTGCAGTGGGTCTCGCTGACGGCGCGGCTGGTCCGCGACAAAGACCAAAATGCGCTCTGCCATGAAGGGATCCTCGAGAGCGTCACGGAGAGGAAGAAGCTGGAGGCCCAGCTTCTGCACGCCCAGAGGATGGAAAGCGTCGGCACGCTCGCCGGAGGCGTCGCCCACGACTTCAACAATATTCTGACCACGGTGATGGGCTACTGCAGCCTCATCTTGATGAAAGCGGGACCGGGAGCGCAGATCACGAGCTATGTCAACCAGATCATCGAAGCGGCTGACAGGGCAAGCGCCCTTACCCAAAACCTGCTTGCCTTCAGCCGAAAGGAAGTAACGGAAACGAAAGCCGTCCAGGTGAACGAATCGATAAAGGTTGTCGAGAAACTCTTAAGAAGGATTATCGGCGAGGACATAGAGCTAAGGACGTCGCTGAGCAGCGAAAGGCTTGTCGTCGTCGTGGGCGACGGGCAGATCGGGCAATTGTTGATGAATCTGGCCACGAACGCCCGGGACGCCATGCTCGACGGCGGGGTGCTGAACATAAGAACCGAGAAGGTGCACCTTAGCGGCGACTTCATGAAGGCCTACGAAGGCAAAGAAGGCGCCTACGCCGCCATCGAAGTGTCCGATACGGGAAGCGGCATGGACGAACGGACGCGAGACCAGATATTCGATCCTTTTTTTACGACAAAAGAAGTGGGAAAAGGAACGGGCCTCGGCCTTTCGATAGTCTACGGGATTGTCCGCCAGAATAAGGGGTACGTCAACGTTGCCAGCCAACCCGGCCGGGGAACGACGATTACCGTCTACTTTCCCCTCGCCGAGTCTGCGGATTCGGTCGTCGGAATCAAGCAGAAAGAAGACCTCCCGGGCGGCAGCGAGGTTATCCTCGTGGCGGAGGACAGCAGAGACGTCAGACTGATCGTCGCCACCGTGCTCAGGGATTTCGGCTACACGGTGATTGAAGCGGTCGACGGAGTGGACGCCGTCGAGAAGTTCAATGAAAACAAGGACGCAATTGACCTCCTCCTGCTCGACGTGATCATGCCCAGGAAAAACGGCAAAGAGGCCTATCTGGAACTGAAGAAGATGCGGCCGGACATACGGGCGATCTTCATGAGCGGGTACACGGGCGATATCCTCTCCAGAAAAGGGATCGGCCGGGAGGGCATACCCATAGTCTCGAAACCCATCGTGATCGAGAAGCTCCTGAAACAGATCCGCGATCTGCTCGACACGCGCACTTCTCAAATGAGCCTCTTCCCCTAAAGCCGCCTGCCGCTCCTGTCTTCTTTGACAAGAGGGAAGTCTCATACCTCAAGACCGAGTCTTATGCGATAAGACCTCTGCTTCTCCTCCCGTACCGGAAAGACACCGCCATATCCCCCGCCTATCGCCTCTATCGAGCGGCAAGCACAAAGGTTCAGAGCTTGGCATACTTCTTGTAACTAACCGGGCACGTTACCTGCGACAAGGAGTATGATATGGGCGCAGAACCGAACCTTTTCGCCGCATTTCTCTTCCTCGGCTTTTTCATGTACGCCTGTTACCGCGAATAGACGGCTCAGAATCGAGGTATGCCTGCCCGGCGATAGTAATCGGTGGTTGCTTCCTGCCGGGCAGGCCTTTGCCTGGCCCCCGCCGCCAGTCTTCCCTATACGCCGTGATGCCGCAGTCCGTTTCCCGTACCTGAGATTGGGCGTCGACGCTCACCCTGCGGCCCGCGGGACGCGGGCCGCAGGGTTGCATGCTGTTGTGAGGGGAGAGACTCATTTGAAACGGTTGGGGGGACACTCCTCTCGCCTTTTGTCTTACGAAGGGGGCGTCCCCCCTCCAATTTTGTGAGGGGGCGCTGAGCCCCGGCAATTGCGCGTCTCGTGCAGCATCTCGCGTCCGGGGAAGTCCGGTTATCCCGTTCAACTAGCGCGTTCTATTTAACCTGTATTTCTAAGCATTACCACAATAATTGGGAACGGAGCGTATTGAGACATGAGTCCAGCGGTCTGTCTCGCCCTTCTTGTGCAAGAAGCCTTTGAACTGCGGAACTGCTACTCGTTCCTAAGGGGCTGAGGCTGTAGCCCCTCCATCTGACGGGCCTTATATGGCTGCCTTTCGTCTGCCTCCGCACTTTTTTTGCAGCCCGCACAAATAGCGAGCACGGTCCGATCCATAGAGCATTGACACCCGATAATGTTCTGACGATGTTACATAAATAAGCGAGGCGGCGCCATGAAGAGATACGACGCAATCATCATCGGGACCGGACAAGCGGGGCCGTCGCTTGCTGGCCGTCTTACGGATAGCGGGATGGAAGCAGCCGTTATCGAGCGTAAGCTCTTCGGCGGCGCCTGCGTCAATACGGGGTGCATACCGACGAAGACCCTGATAGCGTCGGCCCATGCCGCGCACCTGGCGAGACGGGCCGCGGACTTCGGCGTGGCCGTCGCGGGCGGCGTGACCGTGGACATGAAGCGAACGAAGGCCCGCAAGGATCACGTGTCGGCGCTGTCGAGGGATGGCCTGGAAGCGTGGCTCACTAACATGAAAAAGTGCACCGTTTACAAGAATCATGCACGCTTCGAGTCGGCCCATGAGGTGCGGCTCGGAACGGAGCTGATCGGGGCGGACCGGATATTCGTCAATGTCGGGGCGCGCGCCTTCATCCCCCCGATAGCAGGGCTCGACACGGTCCCGTATCTTACCAACTCATCGATGATGGAGGTAGACTTTCTTCCCCGCCGTCTCCTCATAGTGGGGGGCGGCTACATCGGCATAGAGTTCGCCCAGATGTACCGCCGCTTCGGAAGCGAGGTAACGATCATCGAGATGGGTCCCCGTCTCATGGGGAAGGAAGACGAGGATGTCTCGCAGGGGGTGAAAGGAATACTGGAAGCCGAAGGCATTGAGGTGCGCGTTGGCGCGCAATGCATCGCCGTCGAAAAGGGCGGCAACGACGTTAAAGTCAAGGTGGACTGCCCCGACAATCCGGCCGAGAGCATTGGCTCGCACCTTCTCGTCGCGGTTGGACGCCGCCCCAACACGGATGATCTTGGACTTGAAAAGGCCGGCGTGCTCATGGATAAGCGCGGATATATCACGGTTGACGACGAGCTGCGCACGAACGTCACGGGCGTCTGGGCGCTGGGCGACTGCAACGGCAGAGGGGCGTTCACCCATACCTCGTACAACGATTACGAGATCGTTGCCGCAAACCTCCTCGACGGGGAGAAACGGCGCGTGAGCGACCGCATCACGGCCTATGCCCTTTACACCGATCCTCCTTTGGGAAGGGCAGGCCTCACCGAAGACCAGGTGCGGGCCTCCGGCAGGTCCGCCCTTATCGCGAAACGGCCCATGACGCGCGTGGGCAGGGCCGTGGAAAAGGGCGAAACGCAGGGGTTCATGAAGGTAATCGTCGATGCAGAGACAAAACTGATCCTCGGCGCGGCGATACTGGGGACAGGCGGAGACGAGGTCATTCACTCCATCCTTGACGTGATGTACGCGAATGCGCCTTACACCGTAGTGGAGCGGGCGATGCACATCCATCCGACCGTTTCCGAGCTCATCCCCACCATGCTCGAAGAACTCAAACCCCTCTAGACCTGCCTCCTTGACCTAACGGCATCGTGCCTTATATTGACGACAGACGAGGCAAGCGAACGGGCCACGTCCAAGACACACTGTCGGAACCCCCACCCCGCTTCGGGAGGCGACCGGGAGTATACGCGTCTTTTCGAGCGGGTCATGGGCGTGGAGGAGATATGTCGGCCAAGGAGACCGTAATCGTCACGGGCGCATCGGGAGGCATCGGCACGGGTTTGGTCGAGGCCTTTCTGAAGGAGGATTATAAAGTCGTCGCAACGGCACTCGAGGCGAGCCGGTCGTTGACTGCTTCACCGGGCCTCATTCTCGTCGACGGCGATATCGGTAAGCAGGAGACGGCTGCCAAAACCGTGGATACGGCGATCAAGAACTTCGGGACAGTTGATGTCCTCGTGACCAACGCCGGGATATACTACGTCAAGTCCTTCACGGACTTCACCGAAGAGGACATCGACGCCCTTGTCTCGGTCAACCTGCGGGGATTCATTTACATCACCCAGCTCGCGGTGAAACAGATGCTCAAGCAGAAATCGGGGAGTGTGGTGAGCATCACCGCGGCCCTTGCCGATAACCCGATCTCCGGAGTAAATGCCTCGGTATCGATGATTACGAAGGGGGGCCTGAATACAGTGATCCGGAGTCTCGCAATCGAGTATGCAAAAGAAGGCATCCGCTTCAACGCCGTAGCTCCGGGCGTCGTGGACACACCACTCCACAAGGATGATCCCAAAGACTCTCTTAAGAAGTTGCAGCCAATGGGAAGAATCGCGGCCGTTAAGGATATTGTCGACGCTGTTCTCTACTTGGCGCACGCGGGTCAGGTGACCGGGGAAATACTTCACGTGGATGGCGGCGCTCACGCGGGCAAATGGTGAGTTCGTGAAGGAGGCGAGCAACGGTCTACGATCTCGGATGAGCGAAGCCGACTTTGCGTCTTCTACGTGCTGCATCGTCGATATTACCCCCGTTGATCGTGCTGATCTTGACTTGAAGACCCGGCGGACTTGACGAACACAATAGCCCGGCCAAATACAAAAGCAAAGGAGGACGAACAATGAAAATACTGATGGTGCTGACATCCCATGATCAATTGGGCAACACTGGTCGCAAGACCGGCTTCTGGCTTGAGGAATTCGCGGCGCCCTATTATGTATTCCGGGATGCCGGTGTGGATTTGACCCTGGCTTCGCCGAAAGGGGGTCAACCACCGATCGATCCCGAGAGCGATTTGCCGGAAAAACAGACTCCCGCGATGGCACGGTTCAAAAAGGACGCAGAGGCGCAGAAGGGCAGCTGTCCCAGACACTCAAGCTGTCCGATATGAAGTCGGAGAATTTCGACACGATATTCTACGTGGGCGGTCACGGTCCGATGTGGGACCTCGTCGACAACCCCGATTCCATCGCCCTGATTGAGTCTTTCTACAATTCCGGCAAGCCGGTCGCCGCAGTCTGCCATTCGCCGGCCGTGTTCCACCGGGTGATGTACAAGGGCGAGCCGATCGTGAAGGGCAAGCGTGTAACGGGTTTCACTAACGGAGAAGAGGAAGCGGTTCACCT
The DNA here is from genome assembly GCA_963816715.1 of uncultured delta proteobacterium. Lineage (GTDB taxonomy): Bacteria > Desulfobacterota > Syntrophorhabdia > Syntrophorhabdales > WCHB1-27 > BOG-1155. The sequence goes on along the minus strand of CAWFMJ010000023.1, from coordinate 271,841 downwards.
CACTCATGTCGTGCCCTTCCTTGTCGAGGATGAACTGAAAAGAATCGGCGGCCTCTACGAGAAGGCGGCCGATTGGGAGCCCTTTGCGATCGTGGATGGCCGTCTCGTCACGGGACAGAATCCTGCTTCGTCGACGGCCGCAGCCAAGGCCCTTTTAAAGCTACTCCCTGCGAGGAAGGCCGCTTAGAGTGGACTCCGGCCGACGAGCGCGTAAGCTTACTCCATCAGTTGCGTTGGCCAAGGCAGTGGTACGGCTGCCTTGGCCACACATTTCTATGCGATTTGCGAAATGTGGTGCGGAGAGTGCCTATGATCTCATAGTGAGATGGCGCTGCATTCCGTCGGGGACACTTTGCGGTGCAGACGCAAGTGTTTCATGCGCGCAGCCGCTTCGGACCGCTCACGTACGGATTGCCGGACTCGTAGAAGCGAAGCGGCCTCTTCACTTCTCTCGTCAAGCCTATCCTCACGCTTTCTCCGATTGGCCCTGTCTGGCGCACTGCGTGGCCGAGCCAAAGCGATCTGTCCGAGCAGAGGTCGAGGCCATCGTCTCCCTTGTCGATCCACATAGCGGCCGCCAGCCGGCCCGGCCCTCTTGCGAGGTCAAGCAGCCGCGCGGCGCCTCGGTGGGCCTGCATCAGGCCGATCCCCTCCAACGGCTCAAGGGCGCGCAGGAGCACGCCGGCGCCCACCCCCGGCAGCTCGCTCGCGACGTTGAGCAGATACGAAGAGCCGTACACGAAATAGACATACGCATGGCCGCGCTCGAGATAGAGCGAACGATTGCGCTGTGTTGGGCCGTGAAACGCATGGCCGCTCGCGTCGCCGACCACATACGCCTCCGTCTCAACGACGCGCCCGCTCATCTTGCCCTCCGCAATCACATGGACCAGGGTCTTCCCGATGAGATAGCGGGCCATCTCCGCGGTGTCCACGGGCAGCTCCGCTCGACGAAGACGGCGGATACCCATCTGGCGGCATCCTTAACCGATCCGCTCGACCCATTGTGAGCGCCATGCAGGAGCCTCAAACGGATCGGCAAAGTACTGGGTCTCGTGGAACACCTTGCCGTCCCTGAACTCCATGATGCTCACCGTATCGACCGGCCGTCCGCCATAGCCGATCGTATACTCGGTGACCCAGAGGTCGCCGTTCCCGATAATCCTTCTCACCGTGAACCCCGCCGGTTTGGACGGATGGTGGCCGCGAAGGGCCTGCAAGTTTGCCCGGCCCCGGATGCGCTCCCCTGATTGAGGGTAATCGCATAGGGAGTCATCGTGATAAATGGCGTGCTCTGCAGCCAGGTCTCCCGCCGCCGATGCCGCCCAGTGCCGATCCAGCGCCGTCCGGATGTCGATATCTTTCATCGCAATTCTCCCTTCATGTGTCTTCCGCCGATAGTGCCCGTCGCTCCTGGGACGATGATCTTCATCACAGACTTCCTGTCCGTGTTTCAGCGACGAATTGGCCGCATAGCCGTCTCTCGAGGGGCTTCTCTATAACTGCGTATCCCGGTTCTTGGTGTCAACGGGCCGTCCACGAAACTGCAGGAGTCCATCACGCGGCGCCGCTAAGACCGTCCCGTCCTGGCGTCCTGAACCGGCGACAACGAGACACTGACTACCGAACTGGAAAATGTTGGGTAGAGCCTTGAGTGAGCAGTTATGAGCCTTTCAAGGAAGAAAGCCGCCCGTTCTCAGAGAGCCTAAGAACACGTGTTGGGAAGGCTGGCTGCCGAGGAGGGGGAGAAAAGGCATGGGCACAAGAAGCGCTAGTCCCGTCGTATCCGGAAGGATCTGAGCATCAACTCGGCTTCGTCGAGAAAGGCTCCGGCGACGGCTTCGTCGCGGGTTACGGTGAGGATTTCGTCGGAAGCGAGACTCGGCTCGTACCAGTTGTAAGAGCCGGTAATGACCGTGCGGCCGTCGAAGACGGCGAATTTGTGATGGAGGGGGGAGTAGATGCTCTCCCAATAGTAGACGTAGTAGACTTCCATCCAGGCGTCTCTGAGTGGGTTCAAACAGGCCTTGAGGGGTCTCGGGAAGTCCTTGTCCCAGGGTTCGGGCATGGGTCCTCTGTGGGCGATCTGGCCGTTCAGGAGGATGCGGACGCGGACTCCCCTGTTGCGTGCCTGGATGAGCGCATCAATCACGTCCGTTTCCCTGCCCGTCCCGTAAACGACGCCCCTGATGGGAGAAAGGTCGAACATGCAGACGAGGATGGAATCGACGGCTCGGGCAATTTCCGTGACGATAGCGTCTTGCGGCCGGACGTACTGCTCTTCCGTTTGGTAGGTCCCGAAGCTGTAGTAAATATTGTGCCGTGCGAAGGGGTCTATATTGAGCCTGACCCGTTCTCCCCAGCGCAACGCCCCGTAGATTGCTTCATAGACGAGGGCAGCGTTGCCTGATTGGTAGACGAGGCTATTCTCCCAGTTGCCGCCCCAGAGATGAAAGTGCAGGTTGTACGACGCCGAGTGGACCACGTCTTTGTTGAAGAGGATGAATTTCGTGTGCATGGACGACAGGTCTTCCTGCCTCCGGCACGGCTCGTTGCGCGCCATCCCGTAGACCTTTATGCCTGCCCGGCGCAAGGCGGCGATGTGCGGCGAGGCGTTCATGCTGCTTACCTGGGCCCACTCGCCGATGCACTCGACTTCGATGCCGTTCTCCTTTGCATACGTCAAATGCCGCGATACGTGCTCGTGGTCGAAATCGTACATGGCGAGACGGATCGAGGCGGGGCTGTGCGGCACCTTGCGCTTTCGCTCAATTACTGTATCGATGGCCCGGTGGATCTCGTGAATAGGGTGGAAGGGCGAGCCGGTGTTGCCTCTCGTGAAAAAGGGCGAAACGAGCGGGCCGTCCTCCGGGCTGTTCAGCCTGTCGTAAGCTGCCTGGACGAGGGAGTCATCGGTCCATGCCGGCAGTTCGTCGTTTTCCGTCATGAAGGCCGGGTCGCGAAAGTCGTCGAGGGCCAAAGCGCCGCGGTAAAAGTCTTCGCGGGATGCGAAACGATAGCGGAAGCGGGAAGGGATCACGACGCCGTCTTTCAGGATGCCGTAAGAGAAGAGCATGCGGGTCATGCGGCCGTGAAGCCCTTCGTAGGGGAAGAGCGGCAGGCTGTGGGTCTGCCATTTCTGCCACGGTCCTCCCCATTCCCCGCAGTGGTAGGCATCCGACAGATAGAATTCCGTTGTCCCGTCTTCCCTATGGACGGACAGCTCTACTCTCAATGCTTTTTCGTTCGAATAGTCGAAAAAGGAAAAGCCTATGCCGCCGGGAAATAGAGATATGCGCCAGCTCTGGAGGTTGTCGACAAAATGGCGCGCTCCTATCCACTTGTAGGAAGGCTGCGCGAATTCTTCGGCCCACTTCGTCTCGAGGGCCATCTCATGAATCCAGTCGGTACGAGTAGTTCAAACCCTTGTTGTTGAAGATGAGGCCCGCCCTCCCCGAGGCAACGGAGCAACTGAAATAGCGGTTTCCGACCGCTTCGGGAACGGTAACGGCGAAGTCGACATCGAAGGCCCTGACGCCGGGAATTTCCGAATCGACCTCTTTCCGGTAGAACTCCCTCAGGCTGAAGGGCTCGCGCCACTCCTCGAAGGGACCGTCGGAGAAGCCGCAATAGACGGTCATGTCTTCGATGAGAACGTCGTTGGGGAAAACGACTTTGCACTGGTCCGCAAGGATCTCGCGCAAATGGCGGTCCCCGCACACGTAGGCGTCGAAGCTCACTTCGACGCGTCGCGGCGAGCCTTCAATCTGCCTGAAAGTGAAGCCTGAATCGAAGGCGGGGCAGCAGATCTTCTCGTCAGGCAAGCCGAAGGATTCCAGCTTCCATCGCTCGTAGAAATAGGTTTTGATTGCCCTCCGGAGCCTTCGCTGCAAGTAGCTGTGCATGTCATCCATCGAGCCTCCATACCGGGGCAGGGCAAGCACTTCTTCCCGGTCGTCGAGGAGGAGGGGGGGTAGACCTTTTTTCATGAACAGCAAATTGAGAAAGCACCTCCCCGCTCTGCCGTTGCCGTCCCAGAAGGGGTGGATCCCGATGAACATGTAGTAAGAGCGGGCCAGATTGTACATGAACTCGGGGAGATGGTGGAAGCTGCGCGCCGTCTCTTCGAGGACGATGGCCAAATCGGCAGTTTCGCGCTGGAAGTTGTCGAATTCGAAGGTCACTCCGTTCCTGTCCGGGAAATCTATCGCTCGGAAGTTGCCGCCGTTGTCGTCGAGGTCGCGCGATAGGCAGTAATGTATCCGCTTCAGCAGATCAACGCCGATCTCCGTGTACTCCTTGAGCGATGCGAAGAGTTCCCTGCCCGTCTCGACGAAGTTCCTGTTCGCGAGCAGCTTCAGCTCACGACAGGAATGACGGTCGTGGAGACCGGCACTCCCCTTCATGAGGGTAATGGAAGAAGCACCCACGAAGAAGAACATTTTCTGGAAGATTGCTTCATTGGCCTGCCACGACGTCTCCTGCGACATGACGCGAAAATAGTGATCGAGGTCCGGAAGCGGCTCTTGTTCCAGCCGCGGCATTTCCTCGCCGGGATTTCTCCCCAATAGGCGGACAAGCTCGGAGATGACGGCGGCCGACCTGCGCTCGCGGGCGACGTCGGGGGCGAGAGCGAGAAGCTTTTCCACGGCCTTCAACTTGCCGTAGAACTGCTCATAGAGGGCGGTCTCTAACCTTCCATATCGGCTTTCAAGGGCGCCCAGAGCGTTGAGCAACTCCCGGTTCACGCCGTAACCCCTGTATCCCAGAGAATTGATCACGTACTGTCTGTTTTTGACCTCGGCCATGACCCGGCGATACAGCTCGTTGTTATAATGCCATTTCTTGTAGTAGTTGAGGATCGCCTCCGCCTCGCCCGATGGATCCCTTTCGAGCTCCGAGATTTCGCGCTGCACCCGCTGGAGTTTCTTCTCCAGCGATTCAAAAAGCACCTGGCAATGATGGTCCCACGCGTAGGCGAGAACGAAATAGCCTGCCCGATGCGGCATGGTACGCTCCAGACTATACTATTTCCGCAAAAATGGCGATATGGTCGCTCAACTCCGGATCGTCCGCCAGTAATCCCGACGCGGCAATCGTCGTGTGTCCTTTCACGAAAATGTAGTCGATCCTCATGTTTGGACCGCCTGCAGGATACGTGGGGCCCTCGTCCTCATGACAGGCCCGGTATGCATCGACGTAGCCGGCGGAGACGAGATAGCGGATGGCGGGAGAATCCTCGAGGTCGTTGAAATCTCCCGCAAGAATGGAACAGTCGCTCTCCCCGGCGCCCAGCTCGCTCACCAGTTTCTCAGCTTGGGCCAGCCGCACCGTTGAGTCGGCGCTATGGTCTAGGTGCACGGAGGCGAACGTGACCTTCCGGCCGTAGATTTCGACGTCCGCGACGAGGGCGTTTCGCGGCAGGGCGGGCCTCAGGTCTCCTGGCAGCCGGGTGAGATCGATGCTCCTCACCTTCTGCGCAGGCCGCCGGAAGCACAAGGCGACCCCTTCCGGATACTTTTCCATGAAACTGTGGCAATAGAGGAAACGCGACCGGTAATGGCAGCCGGTGACGGACGTGATCCAGCGGCTAATCTGGGCGCTGGTATCCTCGACGCCGCCGCCGCTCAACACTTCCTGGAACGCCGCGACGTGCGGATCCAGACTGCCAAGCTCCCGGGCGATGCGCCTGAACCTTCGCCCCCCGTCGACATTGTCGTGCGTCCCGTGGAGGTTGAACGAGCAGACGCGAATAACGGGAGGGTGAACAGCGCGAAAGCGGTCAAAATCGTCATCCGTCAGTATGCCGGCAACCCCGTCGCGCGAAAACCTGGCGCAAAGTCTTTCCACATACTCGTCGAGCGCATTGTACTGCCGCGCCACGACAGGGATAGGCGTGCCCGACCGGACGAGCCTGATCATGTCGAGCCTCCGCAAGAGCGGCTCGTCCCTGTCCAGCCCGTCAAGCCAGCCCGACGGACCCCCTTCGGACAAGAGCCCGGCAACGCCGGCAAGCGAAAAACGTTCATTCAACTGATAGAGGCGCTTTTCGTCCACGAGGAATCTTCGTGCGATTTCGTCGGGCGCCGTGCCGGACCGAAGAAGAGCGACCATCTCCAGCCGCTCCAGGACGTTGTCGTCCCCGCCGAGCGCATCGCGCCACCAGCCGGCTGCGTCTTTATGGGGAGAACCTTCCCCTTTCCGCTCCGTCATCTTGTCAGCGGTCCTCCCTTAGTTTTTGTTTTCCGGGAATTTCGGGTTATCGTTTTCCAAAGAAGTTATATCTTTTTTAAACGCTTGGCAACAGAGAAAAAAGACGACTACAGCTTTATCGAAATCGTCTTCGATACCCCGGCATCTTCCATGGTGATGCCGTAGATGGCGCTTGCGGCCTCCATCGTGAGTCTGTTGTGGGTGATGATGAGGACCTGCGTCTTTCTGCTGATCGTCTTTATTATCTCAAGGAGGGAGAGGAGATTGGCGTCGTCGAGCGGGGCGTCTATCTCGTCCATCAAGGTGAAAGGGGAGGCCTTGGTGTTCATGAGGGAGAGGAGAAAGGCGAGCGATATGAGGGCTTTCTCGCCTCCGGAAAGCAGCTCCATGCGGATCACTTTCTTCCCCGGCGGCTGCACGTAGAGGTCTACTCCGTTCGTTTCGGTATTGAGCATCAGCCTGCCCTGTCCGCCCTTGAAAAGGGTCCGGGTGAAATCGGCGAACGTCTCATTGACGCGCTCGAAAGTTTCGAGGAAAAGCTCCCGGGAGACCGAATCTATCTTTGCGATGGTCTTTTTGAGCGATTCCATGGCGGAAACGAGATCGGCCTGCTGCTTCTCGAGGAACTCATGCCGTTCCTTCAGCTCGGCCCATTCTTTCTCGGCCCTAAAATTGATTTCGCCCAGGGCCGCAATCTCTTCCAGTATCCTTTCCCGCTCGGTTTCGTCCTCCACGACCGGCGCCGGTCCTTCGCAGGGCGCCTCCACGCCGTACTCGTCGCGCAGCTTCTTCTCTATCGCCTCCTGTTTTTCAAGGAGCACGAGCTTCTCCCGCTCGACGCTTTCCTTTTTTGACGCGGTTTTTTCATGCTCCTCCATAGCCCTTCGAAGCTCTTCCTGGATTACCGTCTTTTCCACGTGCGCGTCTCCGAGCCTTTTCTTCATCTCTTCATCACGCGCCGCCGTCTTTTGACACTCGTCCTGGAGCGTTGCATAGCTTTTTTCCAGCTCTTCCGCCTTGACAGCGGCGGCACGGAACTCCGCGTCCGTTTCCGACGCTTTCCGCTGTTTTGCTTGTTTCTCGCGGCCGAGGGCCTCGACGCCCGATTTTCTTCGGGCGATTTCTTCCTCCTGTTTCTTGACCTGGTTCCTTGCTCTCTCAATGGCGATCGACCAGCCGTGATAGGCTTCCTCAGTTCGGCCGCAGCTCTCTTTCGCTCCTTCGAGCTTCTTTTTCAGCTCCGCCAGGCGGCTCTCCATTCTGTTTTTCTCATCCTCGCACCGCTGTTTTTCCTTTGCTTCCGCATCCGCGTCCAACTCCTCGTCTTCCTCCGGGGCCGCGTCGAACCGGGAGGCGTTTTCCTTCAGCCGCTCCTGAAGCGATCCGATCTCCGTCTCGTGCTGCAGCAGCTCCCGTTCAGCGGCCGCCAGACTGCCGGCGTGAGCCCTTCTTGTCTCCCGCACCGTTTGCAGGCTCTTTTCAAGCGCCTGTTGCGCGGAGATCAGATCGCTCAGGGTCGCTGCTCTTGCCTTCAGGCCGGCTTCCGTTTCCGCCAGCTCCGACTCCAGCTTCATTTTCTCGCGGAATTGACTCACCGACAGGGCGCTTTTGTCCTGCCCCCTGCTGATAAGACCCCGCGAATCGACGAGAATGTTCCCCGACAGGAAGAGGCCCTCCTCCCCGGCGTGTATTCTCCTGAACGCCTCGGCGAGATCCGCGACGCGGGCAAGCTTCACCTCTGCTTCTTCTCCGTTGAGCCGGAACATGCCCGTTTCAGGAAAGAAGACAAAGTTGCCGCCATTTTCCCCTGCGATGAGAGCAAGGCGGGCAGGATCCTGCTCGGTCAGCGCCTGCCACTCCATCTCTCTTGGAAAGAAACGCTCCATGACCTGTTCGGTTTCTTTGGAGGACTTGAGCATGGTAATCAGTTGCTTGTAGGGGCCGGACGTCTTCTTTCCGACTTCGCCGTAGCTCTTCATCTGCCGGAAGATTTCTTCCTTCCCTCTTTTTATGCCCTTCAATCGCTCTACGACGCCCCGCAATTCCGCGATTTCCTTCGATCCTGCCTCGTGGCGTTCGGCCAGCTCCTTTTCTTCCCCTTCTGCCAGTGCGACCTGCGCCAGCTCCGCCTCTCTCCGCAGCCGCAAGGAAGCCGTGTTTTCTTCAAGAAGGCGGAGCTTCTGGGAGATCGCTCTTTCTTCTTCGATCCTCCTCTGCTGCCGGGCCCGGCGCTCGTTCCGCGCTCTTTCTTTCGTCACGATGCTGTTCTTGATTTCCGTGAGACGCGTCATGGCGCCGAAAAACTGGTTTCTTTGCTCCTCGACGCCATTTTCCAGCTTTTCTCGCGTTAACTTCTCTTCTTGCCTTCGCGCCTCCAGGGTTCTCAGTTCCCCTTCGGCTTCGGCCAGGGTTGCCGCTTCTCCCGCCGCCGACTTATTCAGGCTCGCGATCTCGGCGGCGTACCGCCTTACCTTCTCGTCGAGAGCGGCCATTTCCCTGCGGAGGTCCCCGGTTGTCCTCTGGAGGCGTTTCTTTTCCTCCTCCACGTAGTTGATCTCCAGAAGCCTGCTCTCCATATCTTTTTCTTTGCTCTTGATGTCGATCTCTACTTGCCTGGCTACCGAGTCGATGAGGGAAATCTCCTCTTCTTTCGACCGCATCTTCTCTTTGACGCCCTGGATCGTCTCTTTCGCTGTTTCCAAGTCCCGGAGGAGAGCTTCCTCCCTCTCTCTGAGCTTTGCAGTCCTCTTCTCGAGCTTCGCGCAGCCGTCTCTCAGCAGCGCTATGTCGAACTGCTTCAGTCGTTCCCTCAAGCTCAAGCAGGCGCGCAATCTGACCGTTTCTTCCTGGGCTTTCTCGTAGTTCTTTATGACTTCCCGGTGCACGTCCTCGACTCGCTCCAGGTTTGCCCTCACCTCCTCCATGCGGAAGTAGGCGTCCTTCTTCTTTTCTTCGAACCTGGTGATCCCGCTCGTCTCCTCCACCGCGATCCGGCGCTCCTGGGGCTTCATCTGGATAAAATACTCGATGTTGCCCTGTTCGATAATGGCATAAGAGTGGAGGCCGACGCCGGTGCCGAGGAGAAAATCCTGAACGTCCTTGAGACGAACGGTCTCTCCGTTGATGTAGTATTCGTTCGTGCCGTCCCGGTAAATACGCCTCCTTATGGCGTACTCCTTTTCCTCGTTCAGGAGCGTCATGGTGACTTCCGCCATGTTCACCTGCTTCTTGGCGCTGCTGCCGTGGAAAATGACGTCGCCCATTTCTTTGACGCGCAGGGATTTCGTGCCCCTTTCCCCAAGAACCCAGGTAACTGCGTCGACGATGTTGCTCTTGCCGCAGCCGTTCGGGCCTACGAGGCAGGTAACGCCTTCGTTGAACCGGAAAGAAGTTCGGTTAAGGAAGGATTTGAATCCGAGAAGCTCGAGAGAGGTCAGCTTCATGCGATCGAAGAGATGACTGTCGCGGCTGATTGAGGAGCGCTGCCGTCACAGAGGGCGAAGAAGCGGTTGGAAAGGGCGCCCGGCCCGCTTTCTTTGCGCCCATTCCCGGTCAGACTTGGTGCAAATCTCGTTTTGACCACCAGACGTCCTTCGCTTCTCTTGAATTTGAGTGATTATAAGAAATATTCCTCCATTCATCAATGCAAATTTTTCCGGCGGCATTTGGGGACTGCCCGACCCCGGGAACATCCGGCACCCACTCCGTTCGGGCTCATCCTATCCGGAAACCGGGGTCAAACGAGCGTCCACGCCTGCCTGATAACGTGCGGCAGCCGCCGTACGGCCGCGAAGGACCAGGAGAAGGAGGGCGCAGAACAGGCCGACCAGCGCGCTCAGGCCGCAGATGCGGGCGGCGCTCCAGCCAATGGTGAGAAAATAGCCGCCCACGGTCGGGGCGACGATAGTGCCGACCCTGCCGAACGCATAGGCCCAACCGACTGCCGTGCCCCGTACGTCGGTGGGATAGGAAACTGCAGCCAGTCCCAGAGCGCCCGTCTGGCTCGCCGTTATGAAGAATCCGCAGGTTATGGACAGCCAGACGACAATAGAGAACGGGCCGCCCGCGACCCTTCCGAAAGTCATGAGGCTGATCGCGGCAAGAAGGAAGCCGACGGGCAGAATCTTGAAGGGGTCCCAGAGGTCCGTTACCCGGCCGATGAGGATTGCCGCAATTATGGAGCCGAAACTGAAGGCGGCGAATGCCAGGTTGTACTGAACAACCGAAGCGCCGCTCCTATGGAGCAATGTGGGAGCCCACGCGACAAGAATATTGGAAAGGTAGGCGCCCCCCGGCAAGACCAACCAGAACAGGACCGTCATGAGCGCCCGTCGTTGCGTAAAAAGATGCTTCAAGGGGACGCCGGGAAGTTTCTTCTGAGTCGAGATGAATTCCACCTCGGCATCTTTGGCCAGGTTTGGCGCTATTTTCGCGACGATATGGACTATCCGCGCCTTATCCTTGCCTTTCTTTACCAGAAACGCCAGCGATTCAGGGAGAAAAGCTGCGGTGAACAGGGCGATCAGCATCGGAACCGCGCCTCCCAGAATAAAGAGCGAGGGCCAGCCGAAGCGGGGGATAAACCATGCGCCGATGAGCCCGCCCAGCATGCCTCCTGCCGGCATTCCGGCAAAGGTGATGGTAACGAAGGTTTTTCGCAAGTGGGCCGGCGCGTATTCCGAGCCGTAGGCAAGGGCATTCGGGACAACCCCTCCAAGACCCACCCCCGCGATGAACCGAAAGAGCGAGAGTTCGCCGATGCTGGCGATGTATGCCGTCAGGAACGTAAATAGGCCGAAAATAAACGCGGAGACGCTGAGCATCCATTTGCGCCCGAAACGGTCCGCCCCCATGCCCAAAACAACTGATCCGATGATGGCGCCCACCGAACTGAGGCTCATGGCGATGCCGAAGGCGCTTGGCTTACAGCGGAGAAAGTCGGCGATTTTGGGTATTGCCACCCCAATGACGGACAGATCGAGCCCATCGAGAAGCGTGACCAGGAAGCAGAGGAAGCAGACCCATACCTGGTAAGGCGATGTCTTCAAGCCGGCCTCAAAGACTCTCTCGATGTCTATCGCTTTGTTCGTCATCCTCGCTCCTCCTCGACGGCTACCGGGCGCATGCTCCATGCCCGGGGCAGCTCGCTTGCTCTTTTTTCGCAATAACCTGAGTCTATCGCCCATGCTCTGAAGCGTCTGTCGGGAAACCACAACTTTTGTCGTAGGGAGTCCTTGACGGTTGAAGACTACAAGCGCATCCACGCGGCGAGAAGTCTCACGGAAGGCAGGCGTCCCGGTTCTTTTCGAAGAATCGATGGACAGAAACCAAAACAAGTGTGATGACGACCGGTTATTGAATTTGTTAAACGAAACTGGTATAATAGATAACACTACGGAACAAGCCGTGATTGGAGGACAAATGCTAAAAGTTGGAGAAGTGGCGGTGTATCCAGGTCATGGGGTAGGGAGAATAGAGTCTATTGAAGACAAAGTGATTTCGGGAACAAAACAATCCTTTTACATTATGCGCATTCTTGATTCTGACATGACTATTATGATTCCTGTCGACGGCGCCCAACATGCGGGGCTCCGCTACGTTATCGACTCCCAACAAGTTCTGAAGGTCTTTGAGATTCTGAAAGACAAAACTTCTATCCATGATACGTCTCCATGGAACAGGCGATACAAAGAGTATATGGAGCGGATCAAAAGCGGCTCTATCTTCGAAATTGCCATGGTTCTCAGGGAGCTTTATAACCTGAGGATGTGGAAAGAGCTGTCTTTTGGCGAAAGAAAAATGTTCGAAACCGCGCGAAACCTGATAAAGAAGGAACTTTCAATCGCCTTGAGCAAGGATGAAGAAGAGGTCGTTACCGACATCGAGAGCATATTCACCCGTCCAAAAGGTTAAGTTCGTTGATCATCATTTCTCAGCTTGTGGTGGCCGTGGTAACAGCCGTTACAGGCTACTTTATCGTACGACAGATTTCACCCAACCCGCTCTACGATCTGATCGGGGCATTTCTGGGCCTTGTGCTCGGTTATCTCGTGGTGAAGCTCGAAGAAAAACTGAAGCAGATACCGCTCAAGACCATTGTGGGGTCGCTCCTCGGCATTGTCATAGGCTTGTTCGTCACTAACCTTTTCATCTCCCGGCTGCTTCTGACCCACGCAAAGGACGTTCCGATTACGCTGCCCATCTACATTCTGCTCTATTTTGTCATGGGGTACCTGGGCTTCCGCATCGGCGAGAAAAAAAGCCATACCCTCGATCTGTCGAAAGCGCCTTTTTTGGGGACGCTGGAAGCGAGCGAGGGCAACAAGATCCTCGATACAAGCGCGATCATCGACGGCAGGATTGCCGATGTGTGCGAAGCGGGTTTCCTCGAAGGAACTTTCATTATTCCCCAGTTTGTGCTTTACGAAATCCAACACATCGCCGATCTTCAGGACCCGGTCCGGAAGACAAGAGGCAGGCGCGGACTCGACATCTTGCACAGGCTGCAGAAACAGACCCAGATCAAGGTCAAGATCGTCGACATCGATTTTCCCAAGCAGAAGGACGTTGACTCAAAGCTGATAGCCCTTGCGAAGAACCTCCAGGGAAAGATCGTGACGAACGACTACAACCTCAATAAGGTCGCCGAGCTCCAGGGGATCAGCGTGCTCAACATGAACGAGTTGGCCGCGGCCCTCAAACCCGCGATCCTTCCCGGAGAACAACTCAGCATCAGGATTGTCAAGGAAGGCAAGGAGTATGGCCAGGGCATCGGGTACCTGGACGATGGCACCATGGTGGTGGTCGACGATTCGAGAAGGCTCATCGGCAAGACGGTGGATGTGGTAGTGACGAGCCTTCTGCAGACGACGTCCGGCCGGATGATTTTCGCCAAGCTGAAGGAGCAGGCAGAGAGGGGGATCTATTTTCCCGACGAGTACAACTACGAAGAGCACGTGAGGTAGGCATGAGAACTTTGGCGATAGTCCTTGCCGGTGGAGTGGGGAAGCGCATGGGATTTTCCACCAGCAAGCAGTTTCTTCTCCTGGACAACAAGCCTATCCTTGCTCATACGCTGCAGGTCTTCCAGGATTGCAAGCCTGTCGACGGCGTCTACCTGGTAGTGAACCACCGGGACTTGCCCACCATACAAGAGGAGATCCTTGAGACCTACCACTTCAGCAAGATCATGAAGCTTGTCATCGGAGGCCGGCTCAGACAGGACTCCGTATGGAACGGCCTGGAGGCCATCGACGAATCCTGCGATGTGGTCATCGTGCACGACGCCGCGCGTCCCTTTATCTCGCCTGCGTTCGTGGAAAAATCGATAGTCCTGATGGAAATGTTCGACGCCGTTGTCCCTGCAATCCCGGCGAGAGATACGATCAAGGTGATCTCGAAGGAAGGCTTCGTCGTGAAGACTCTGGAGAGAGATTCGCTCTGGCACATTCAGACTCCCCAGACTTTCAAGTACGATCTGATTGCAAAAGCGTACAGGGAAGGCATGGCGAAGAAGCTCTGCGGCTACGACGACTCGGCCTTTATCGAGCATTTGGGCAAGAAAGTAAAGGTTGTCGAGGGCTCCCCTTACAACATCAAGATCACCACTCCTGAAGATTTGCTCATCGCACGAGGGATTCTCACTCAGCTTAAAGGGAATGCATGAGGATCGGCCTCGGCTACGACGCGCACGCCTTTGCCGCGGGAAGACCCCTTTTTCTCGGGGGTGTGCGGATCCCTCATGAAATGGGTCTGCTCGGACATTCGGACGGCGACGTCCTGCTCCACGCCATCAGCGACGCAGTATTAGGCGCGGCCGGGGCGGACGATATCGGAGTCCATTTCCCCAATACGGACAAAAGTATTGAGGGCATCGAAAGCAGGCTCATCCTTAGCCGTTCTGTTGAATTGGCGGAGGCGAGGGGTTACGAGATCGTCAACGTCGACGCGGTCATCATTGCCGAGGCGCCCAAGATCCACCCGTACCGGGAGGAGATCAGGACCTCTATCGCCCGCATCATGGGGGTGGACATCGTCAAGATAAGCATCAAAGGCAAGACGACCGAAGGCATGGGCTTTACAGGAAGGAAAGAGGGAATCGAATCCATTGCCGTCTGTCTTTTGGAAGCCCGATAAAGGCAATCGCGGAAGTGAAGACAGACATTTTCCGATCCGCGATCCGAGATTCGCGATTGAAGGAGGCTTTATGAGTTTGGGTGCTGAACCCCAGTAATCCAAAGCGAGCGCACGCGAAGCGCTGAGCGGGGGGACGACCCGTAAGCGGGTACCCCGGACGGCTTTGCCGGCGGAGGGGGTGCTGAACCCCAGTAATTGTGTGAGAGCATGGTTGGAGAAAAAGTTTTCCGCGCCATCAGAGGCATGACGAACATCAACGTCGTTTTTCGCCGTTTCTCGCTCAGAACGCAGCTTCTCTGCATTCTTCTTTTTATCCTCGCCGTATCAGTAAGCTCCCTCTCTATCATCTCAGCCCGAAGCGAAGAGTTGATCATCGACAAGGTCACCGACGACCTCGACGAGATTACGAAGGCGATCCAGATTAGCGTGGAAGAGCTGACCTATAGGGGGGACAGCACTCAACGGCTCAAAAGGTACGTCGATACGCTCAACCGAAAAGGGGTGAAAGAAATATCGATCATCGGCGGCAACGAACAGGTGATCGCCAGCTCGAACCCGAAGAAGATAGGGGCGAGGGAAAACCCGAAAGGGATAGCGGGGCAGAATAAAGGCGGCAAGAACAAGAATCTGATGATCACGGCCAAGATCGGGGAGGAGAGCAAGAAAGACGGCCAACGCCTCTACGACGTGATCATGCCTGTTTCGATCAAAGGTCAAAACCTGGGCTACATCCATATCAGCATGATCCTGGACGACTACAAATTTCTCCAAAGGCGGAATCACGTCAAGAGACTGTTGAGCACCCTTTTTGCCTTCAGCATCGGCATCGTTGTCTCCCTGATCCTCGCCGACCGGTATGTCGATCCAATTAAGAAGATTGCGAAGGCAAGCAGCAAGATTGCCGAAGGAAAACTCGTCAAGATCCAGGAAAGCGACCGAAAAGATGAAATAGGGGTGCTCGTGAGAAGCTTCAACGACATGGTCGAGAAGCTGGCGGAAAGGAAAGACCTGGAAGAGAAATTAAAGAAGACGGAGCAGCTTTCGATGATCGGTCAGCTTGCGTCCGGCATTGCCCACGAGATACGCAATCCCCTTAACTTTCTCTCCCTCTCCGTCGGTCACATAAGAGAGCGGCTCGCGGAAGAGGGCATACCGGAAAGCGACGACATCAACGACCTGCTCGACAATCTGAAGAAAGAGCTCTATCGCGTCAACGAACTGGTACATAATTTTCTTTTTATCGGGAAACCGATTGTTCTCCACAGAACGTGGGTAAACGCCGAAGCGCTCATGCAGGACGTGCTCTACCTCGTGGGCGACAAAATACGGGAGGGCATAGAGATTTCTTGCGAGCAGCTCGGAGGGAATGTGCGAATCTATTGCGATAAGGAATACATGCGGATGTGCCTTACGAACCTTATCCTTAACTCGGCCCAGGCAATTGAGGATAAGGGGCATATCACGGTGACCTTCGCGTCCGCCGACGGAATGACGTCCATCTCGGTCAGCGACAACGGCAAGGGCGTGCAGGGAGAGGATATAGAAAAGATATTTGAGCCGTATTACTCAACGAAGAAGCTGGGCATAGGCCTTGGGCTCACCATCACCAAACGGTTGGTCGAAGAGCACGGGGGCGCGATCTCGGCGGAAAGCGTGGCAGGAGAAAAAACGGCGGTGACGATAAGGGTGCCGGATCATGAAATCTCCTAAGGGAACGGTCCTCGTCGTTGAGGACGATGCCAATCAAAGGGGAATTGTCAAGACTATCCTCGGCAAAGACGGTTTTTACGTGGAGGATGTGGGAACCGGCAAAAAGGCGCTGGAACTTGCGAAGAGCGGTTCGTTCGACGTGGTGCTGACCGATCTTCGGCTGCCCGATATCGAAGGCACCGAAATCGTGAAAGAAGTAAAATCGCAGAACCTCTGTTGCCATGTCGTCATGATGACGGCCTACGGTTCCATAGCTTCGGCAATAGAAGCGACGAAGCTGGGCGCTTTCCACTATCTCGAAAAGCCCCTCGAGAAGGACCAACTCCTCCTGGTCATGAACAATGCGATCAATCAGGTGAAGCTGCTCAAAGACAACCTGATGCTCAAGGACCAGCTTTTCGACAAGTTCCACCTGGACAATATCGTCGGCAGCGACGGCAGCATGCAGACTCTTTTTTCCATCGTCAGGAAAGTTGCCCCCACGAACTCCACCGTGCTCATATACGGAGAGAGCGGCACCGGGAAGGAGTTGTTTGCCAAGAGCATCCACTACAACAGCCCGAGGAGAAACCGGCCTTTCTTTGCGATAAACTGCGCCGCGATCCCGGAGAACCTCCTGGAAAGCGAACTGTTCGGTTACGAGAAGGGCGCTTTTACCGGCGCCGTTACCCGCCATGCCGGTCTTTTCGAACAGGCAAACGGGAGCACTCTTTTCTTGGACGAGATCGGCGACCTTACGCTGGCGATGCAGGCAAAGATATTAAGGGCCATTCAGGAAAAAGAGATTCGCCGCATCGCGGGCAAAGAGACGCTAAAGCTCGACGTGCGCATCATCGCGGCGACGAACAAGAAGCTGGAAGAGGAGATAGCCCGGGGGGCCTTCAGGGAAGACCTCTACTATCGCCTGAACGTGATCGCTTTTACCATTCCTCCCCTGAGGGACAAAAAGAACGACATCCCCCTTCTGGTCGAGCATTTCCTGAGGAAATTGAACGAAACCCACGGACGGAAGAAAACCCTTTCGAAAGAGGCTCTCGAGGCGATGCTCGATTATTCGTGGCCGGGAAACGTGCGGCAACTCGATTCCGTTTTGGAGCGGGCTTACATCATGGCCGAGGAAGACGTCATCGGCGTTGACCAGATGCCGGAGGAGATAAAGCAGGAAGGAGCCGGCCGGTCTTCAGAAAAACTGCGGGCCATGGCTGACTTCCTGATCGATGCGAAGCTGACCGCGGCCGAATATCGTCTGTACCTTTACCTGATGAAGCTCGACGGCGAAAAGCGGGGGGCCGATATGCCGGAGCCGAAGGTAATCATGGAACGGCTGGGAATCAACAGGGACACCTTCTTCGTAGGCATTGCGAGGCTGAAAGAGGTGGGGCTATATGACTTCAGGGCCAAGCGGGCGGAAGCGAAGCGGGTGTAGGGTGTAGGGGGGGATGGCCGGGGTGGGAACGCGGCCGGGTAAATTTCGCGCCTTTCGCCTGTCTCGCCGAAATCCATCGAAATTTCCTCCGGCCGGAAATAGGCTGTCTTACGCGCTTTGTTCAGAAAACTCGACAAGACCGATCAGGAATGCTTCAACCCAGATTATTGAGGACGATCACGCCGCACTTGGTGAACGTGTAGCTGCCGTCGGAATTGACCGTGGGGCTTGCGGTAGGGCTCACCGCGAGGCTGCCGGCGGAGTTGGCATGGAAAGAGGAAGAGGTTGAGCCCATATTCGTGATAGCAATGTTGCTGCAATTGGTGAAAACATAGCTGCCGTCGGCGTTGATGGTTGGACTGCCGGAAGGAGTAAGAGTAAGGCTGTCAAACGAGTTAATCGTGATGCTGCCGTCCGTGTTATAGACAAGGCCGGCGGGTAAGCCCCAAGTAGTCGACGTTCCCGAGGCCGTGTAGAGTGACCCGCTAACGCCGAAATTGCCTTCGCCGACGCAACCCCCAGTCAAAATAAGGCCCGCATTGTCCCCCCCGCTCCCGCCTGCCGGGTCGCCGATGAACTTCCACAGGCCTGTCGACGTCTCCTTGCCGAAGGTTACGTTGCTGCCGTGGACGATGACGCCGTTTTGGAAGATGAAATCGTAGTTGAGGAGATAGGCGCGCGTTGCGACCGCGTAATCGCCCGACAGGTCTTGCACGAGTCTGACGTTCCTGATGCTGGCGAGGGCGCCGTTCGTATTGGAGCCGTTCGGTCCGAATATGGCAACGATGCTCGCGATATCCTGGGTTCTCGTTTCACCGTTGCTCGTGCCGTAGTCCGGGTTGGTGATGAAGAAACCGTCCACGTCGCCGATCGTAAGCGCGCTTCCGAGGTTCATGACGGCGCAGAGCGCTGCCAGTCGGGCCGTGATGTCCTGTATGTCGGTCATGACCTGGTTGTCCGGACTCTTTGTCATGTCGACTTGCATGCCCGCTATATCCGAAAGGTTCCCCATAGCAAGCACCGTGCCATCCGTCGCGTTCGTTATCGTAATGAGCCCGTTGCCGTCGACCTGGACTCCGATGAGGTCGAGCATCGTATCGAGCGGGTTTGTGGGATCGGCGACATAGCTGCCGCTGATGGGATTGAAATTGTTGATATTGTACTTGGCCAGAAGGGGCGCCAGGACAGTCTGGATGGTCGTCATCGCCGCTGAAAGGCTTGAAGCGCCCAGCTTGCTCGTATCCGGGCTTGTTCCCTGCGATCCAAAAATCGTGGAGGGGTCTGAGCCGGCGGCGAGAAAAAGGGCCAGATTCGAAAAAGGATTGATATTTGCCTCGCCGGCCCCTTGTGCAACCGAAAAAAGCGTATACGACGCGGTATTCGAAACCCACTCCGCCTTCAGGATGAACGGCGGCGTGAGGCCCGTGGTATCGAAGGTGAAACTGCCGTCTGTGTCCGTCGAGATCGGACCGAGTTGAGATCCGTTCTTATCCTTCAAGGTGACGGCGCCATAGAGGGGCGCGCCCGTCGCTGCCACGCCGGAGACGAGGTGGGTCCCCGTCTGGGTTTGGCCGACCGTAGTTTGGGCCTGGCTTTGGCCGACGGCAGTTTGGGCTTGGCCTTGTGCAGCATCGCTCCCGCTGCCCCCGCCCCCGCTGCCCCCGCACGACGCCATAGAGAACAGTGCGACGCCGACAAGAAGATGCAGCGCAGAAGCTTTCAAGCAAGTCGAGAACACCAGTCCCTTCCTTCCAAAAACAGGCGCCGTCACGCGAACGCGCGTAGCTGAACAGATAGCCTTGCAAGTTCCCGGCGTGCTCGATGGCGCCATAAACCATCGGCAACGGCGAGGGCGTGCAAAAGAAGAAACCCACACATTCTCCGCCCGTTTTATAGTGCAAGACTGAGCAAGACGTATCTAATGATGTTATACAATATCATATCATTGCCTGCGGTATCTTGTCAAGAAGGGAACTCTTGCGGCCATGCCTTGACGCAAAAAGACGGGCATGATAGGATAATGCAACAATGTTGCAAAATAAGAGGCTCTGATATGGATGCAATTCTCCAGACAATGAAAAATGATGGCTTTCGCCTGACGAAGATTCGTACGGCAATGGTGAAAATTCTCTTTGATGAGCATAGGCCCCTTACCTCTTCCGATATTCGGGCGCACCTATCTTCATTGCGCATCAAAGCAGACCGCACCACCGTTTACCGCGAGCTGCTTTTTCTGGCCGAGCGCGATGTCGTGAAAACCGTGCAATTTGCCGACCATAAGGTACATTACGAGATTTGCGTCGAGCACCACCACCACCTGGTCTGCACCAAGTGCAACAAGGTAACAGAAATTGTCTTGGGCAACCATTTGGAAGAGCAAGAACGAGAGATTTACCAAAGGGAGAATTTCAAAGTCATTTCACATTCCCTGGAATTTTACGGATTGTGCGGGAATTGCTCGTAAAGGCTTTACAGGGGCCTATTTGAAAAAAAAGAACGCCATTATCTCCATAATACTCGTGGTTGCCGTCCTGGTACTGGCTGCTCTCTTTGTCGTAGCCAGAAATGTCGGACGCCCTTCCAAGACCGTCCAATCGGGGAAACTTCAGGTGGCAGCCAGTTGCTATCCGCTCTATTTTTTTTCCCAACAAATCGGCGGCGACAAAGCGGACGTGACGAATATCGTGCCGTCCGGGGCCGAGCCGCACGACTACGAGCCGACCGCCCAGGACATGGCAAGAATTGAAAGAAGCAAGGTCGTCGTTCTCAACGGGGGAGGCCTTGAGGCGTGGAGCGACAATATCAGGAAGAATGTCGATCCCGGGAAGACGACAATCGTGGTGGCAGGGGAGGGGTTGACCACCCAACAGGCGACAGAAGAAGGGCGAACGGAAACAGACCCGCACGTCTGGCTGTCGCCGCGTCTTGCGCAAACGATGGTCGATAGAATAGTCCGGGCTTTCGAGCAGGCTGACCCCGGGAACAAGGATTATTACCGGTCCAACGCCGCTTCGCTAAAAACCAAGCTCGGCAATTTGGACGCGGACTATAGGCGCGGGCTCAGCACCTGCAAGACCAAAAATATCATCACCTCCCATGCCGCGTTCGGCTATTTGGCCTCGGCTTACGGGCTTCATCAGGTTCCGATCGCGGGTCTCTCTCCCGACGCCGAGCCTTCGCCGCGCCAGCTCGCCGATATTGCGAAATTTGCAAGGGACAACAAGGTGAAGTATATCTTTTTTGAAAGCCTGGTGAGTCCTAAGCTTTCTCAGACGATCGCAACCGAAGTCGGCGCGCAAACGCTTGTCCTCAACCCGACAGAGGGGCTCAGCGACAAAGAGGCGTCCCAAGGAAAAGACTATTTGTCCATTATGCGCGACAATTTGGCAAACTTACAAAGGGCGCTGCAATGCACCAGGTAGACCAGGCAAAAAACATCATCGAGGTCAGGGATATCTCCTTTTCCTATGGCGCCGAGGAAGTTCTGAAAAGCATTACTCTTGAGATTCATCGAGGAGATTACATCGGCTTTGTTGGCCCGAACGGGGCGGGAAAGACGACGCTGCTGAAAATAATGCTTAATCTGCTCACGCCGGACAGCGGGACCGTGAGATTATTCGGACAAGATATTCAGGATTTCAGGGATTGGCGCAGGATCGGTTATGTGCCGCAAAAAGCGGCCCATTTCGAGGCGAACTTTCCCGCCAGCGCCTACGAGGTCGTCTTTATGGCGCGACATTCAAACAGGAGGTTGTTTCAAAGAACTTCTCGGGCGGATAAAGAGTCCGTCAAAGACGTCCTCCTCAAGCTCGACATGTGGGAACATAAAGACAGGCTCATTGGCGACCTTTCAGGGGGGCAGCAGCAACGAGTCTTTATCGCCCGGGCACTCGTCAATCAGCCGGAAGTCATTTTCCTCGATGAGCCGACGACCGGCGTGGACAAGAAGACGCAGGACGGCTTTTATAACGTGCTGCGAAGGCTCAACAGGGAATTGGGCCTGACTCTCGTGCTCGTGTCCCATGACATTGAACGGATAGCGCAGGAGGTCATGCGCATCGCCTGCGTTGACAGGACGCTTACGTGCCATGTCTCGCCTGAGGAATATCTTGCGGAAAGCGAGTCTTCGAATATCGGGGGCAAAAGCGTGACGCTCATAGCCCATCACCATCACGACTGATGCCGGAAAACATTCTTCACTATAGCTTCATCGTGAGAGGACTCGAAGCCGGCATCATCGTCGCCGTAATCGCTCCCCTTATCGGAATTTTTCTCGTGCTCAGAAGGTACTCCCTTATCGCGGATACGCTCGCCCACGTGTCTCTGGCAGGCATCGCCATCGGATTGCTGCTGAGAATAAACCCCGTGCTTGCAGCCTTGGGGACTGCCGTAGTCGCTTCCTTGGGCATCGAGCGGCTGAGAACCTCAAAAAGGGTGTATGGCGAGTCGGCGCTGGCTCTTTTTCTTTCCGGAAGCCTGGCCCTCGCCGTCGTTATCCTGAGCCTGGCTCACGGATTTAACGCAAATCTATTCAATTACCTGTTTGGAAGCATCGTGACGGTTACGACGAAAGACGTGCGTATAATCTTGATCCTGGCGATCATTGTAACATTGGTCCTGGCGATTTTTTACCATCAGCTCGTCTATGTCACCTTCGACGAAGAGGCGGCCAAGGTGAGCGGCGTGCCAATTCGTCTGGTGAACACCATTCTTATTGCCCTGGCGGCCTTGACCGTCGCTCTGGCTATCCCCATTGTCGGCGTTCTGTTGATTGCCGCCCTGATCGTCATTCCGGTCGTTACGGCGCTCCAGCTCAAAAAGAGCTTCATACGCACCATTGCTTATGCGGAAGCCGTGTCGATTTTTTCCGTTGTCTCGGGCATACTTGTCTCTTTCTACCTCGATCTTTCGACGGGAGGCACAATAGTCCTGATCATGCTCGCAGTTTTCACGTGCGCGTTTGCCCTCAAAAGCAGGAAATGAGTTTGTTTTGCTCGATGCAAAGAATACCGAGATCCTCACATGGAGCGCCTCTTTCGGCCGTTATCGGCGCAATCCATCAGTTAGAGGACATACACCGACGACTTTATCTCACCTTCCTCCTCGTAAAAAGTCGCACCGTCGAGCTTGTTTTCGTTCTTAAACTGCAACCGTCCTATGCGTACTGAGACATTGGGGTAGATGGTCCTGGCTATCTTTATGCGGGCGCGTTCTGACCGGACCATTCTTTTTTCCACGGCTCCGATTTCGAAGGCAAGTTCGTCCAGCTTGTCCCTCAGTTGCCTCCGAGCCTCGACGAGCTTCTCGTAGGTCTCCTCGTGTCGTTGCCACACTGACGAACCTTCCGCTTTGTACCGTTCAAGGGTATCAGTGCCGATCTCTATCTCGTGCAAGGTCGCTTCATACTTCGTCCGTTTTTCCTTCAATGCATCAAGCGCTGCCTTTTGCATGGGATTGAAGCCTACCGCAAGCTCCGTGCGTATGTCGGAACCGGCGCCAGCGATGTTTGCGTGGATAAGGTTCGTTGCCGCGACGCGGCCGCCGAAGATCAAGCCCTTTCCCTCGGCCACGCGTACCTGATCGCCTGCCACCAGATCGGAATGGAGAACTTCTTGGGAAGAGATGCTTGCACCTGCTTCCACCGCGGCCTGTTCAATGAAGAGAGCGTCCACGTTTCCGCCGGCCTTGACCGTTATTCTTCCTTTGCCCCGAATGCCGCCCCTGATAAGAATGTCGCCTCCCGCCTCGACGTAGCTGTCTTCCACTACCCCGTCTATCTGGATGTTTGCGGCGGCTTTTACAGAGAAGCCGGAGATCACGCTGCCCGACACCTTGACGCTTCCGGCAAAATCCACGTTTCCTGTGTTGTAGTCTATGTCTCCGTCGATAGCGACGATCGGCTCGACCGAGACCCTGTCGAGCAGAATAGGCTGACCGTCGATAGTGGAAACCAGTTCGAGCCTATCCTCGGAGAGCCTCGCATTCCTGCCCGGATACAATCGCACGTCCTTCCCGGCAGTGGCCCGAATGGGCTTGCCGGTCACGGTCATTCCATTTTCTCCCGGGATTGCCGGGGTCTTTCTCGCCAGTATGGAATCCTTACGAACGGATACGACGCTTTCGAGGTCCCTGTAGTCTATTCTATTATCGCCTGCATCTTTTGGCTTGCGGGTCGACCCTTTTCGGAAGAAGTACTCGATAGCGGCATCCGTTCCGTTGACGGGATCTTTTCCATGGGCAATGAGGAGTGTGCGACCGTAGTCGCCATCTGCCAGGGCTTTTCTTACTGCCGCTTCGTCAACCCCGGCAACAATCGATTTTTCTCCCAGCGCCCGATCGACGTCCGCGAAATCCGGTTCCTTGCCGCCATAGGCCGGCTCAAGGAGCATGTAGGCCTCCATCTCTCCCATCGCCAGGGTGACGACAACCCGGCCGTCTTTTGCGCAGCCGATCTCAACGGGTTGATCGAGGAGCGGGCCCTCCAGGGCCTTTGCGACCGCCGCCTCGTCTATCCAAAAAGGCACATTTTCGGCCTTCGAGGCGTTCAATACCTCTTCGACCGTCGGCAGTTCCCCCTGAGAGGACAAATGGACGTAAACCTTGCGCTCAGTTTTGTCGATGGTAATCGTGATTATCGGATCGGCCATTGCGCCTCTCGCCTACTCGGACTTTCCCGGTTAGCTGGAGTCAATGGATGCACCCAACGTATCTATCTTATCGTCAAAAAAGGCATTTTGTTAATCCGCCATGGAATCGAGGGTGCGGACCGAACGGCCCACGCCGCAAAATGAATGCTGCCCTGTTCGCCCTATGTCAAGATGGCGGCTTCCGTGCTCTCTGGCGAAAATGCGGGGATATTCAGGGTCGTTGTACGAAAGGCGGACTCGTCCGCCCTGCTATACGAGGCTCTCGTCCATCCAGCCGACCTTTACGAGCTGAATCCGGCTGAGTTCGCTCACGCCGAGATGATATTTCTTATCGGCAACGGCGATGTGGATGGGATCCGTATCGAGGGGCCGCTCCTCTCCGAAGTAGGAGAGCCTTTTGAGGCGGAGCAACTCCGCGCCGACCGCGTCGACTGCCACAGGGTCGGTCCCCACGAAAATCCCCTTGTAGGGCCAGACGAAACGTCGATCGAAGAAGCTGGCCCCCCTTCCGTAGAATTGGGGCGTGAGGGCGACGAGGACGTTGAGCCTCGTCTTTCCCTTCACCGCGGGAAGGGTCCAGATACGGCCAAGGTCCGCGCAGGCGTTGGGGTGATACTCCGAGGGTTGCGGCACGAACTGGATGTAGTTCTTGAGGAGGGTCCCTACGCCGGACCAGTGATGACTCCTCACGGGCCGCGTATTGACGAGGGCCGTCGCCCTCAGGAACAGGGGATGCTCGTAGACCTGACGGTCGGCTACAGCGATATTGTCCGCGCTGACGCCTACGTCGAGGAGCCTTCGGCGGATGGCTTCCTCCATCTCGGGCGGCGTGGGCAGGTTGTGCCACGAGTTGCTCTTTATGCCCACCACGTCGGTTTTCGTGAAGAGGGCCTGCCATGCGGCAAGGGGCTCCTTCTTTTCGACGAGCTTGCTGACGCCCTCGTCCAGCATCCTCTGGAGCACGTCGCTCCGTATGACGCCATCGGCGCCCACGACGTCCCGGTCCCTCACGAGGACTACCTTCGCCGTATCCGTGGCCCCTGCCTTTCCCGGCAACCCCAGGGCCGTCACGGCGGCAAGCCCCGCCGTGCCTTTCAAGAAATCGCGGCGCGTGATCTTCATTGCTCCTCCTTCAATTTCGTCCTTGCCGCGGAAAGGAGCCGCTTTGCTGCCTCCTCCTCCGACGCATGGAGCACAATGATGACGCGCGGGCCTTCCACCCACGCGCCTGTCCACGAGCCTTCCGCCTCTGCCATGCCCCCGGCGTCGAGCCTGTAGGCCTTCCCGAATGCGGCTAGGGCGGAGCGCGCCCTCGCTTCGGCCGGATATTCGACGAGGAGCACGAAGGTCCTGCCTTTTCCGAAGTCATACCTGGCAAAGACGGCTTCCGTGTCGGCTTGCAGGCCGAGGATGTTCTCATTTGAGACAAAGCACCGCTGGTTAAGCAACACGTGGCTCCTCACGAACCTGGCGGAGTCGGCAACCCGATGCTCGTCGGGCAGTGCCCGTATGAGCCGGGGCGGACCACCCGCCGCGACAATCGATGAGGCGAGGCCGCGACCTAGGGAAAGGACGGCGTCCTCCTGTTCCTTTCCCTCACCCTCGCCGTAAACGCTGACAAAATATCTGCCCTTCCAGAACCTGAGCATGCCGCCGCCGAACTCCGACCCCTGGCCGATGCCCGCGTCAGGATCCTGCCTGTCCCAGGTGAACACGCCGAAGGCGTCCTCGGGCGTTCCCATCTCGTAGGCTTCCGCGACGAGCGCCGGGCGGCCCTCTCGTTGGTAGCGGTTGACGGTGAGCTCCTTGAAATTGTAGGCAAGAAATACCTCGCCGGCGCCGTCGATGTAATCGAAGATCGTCCGGCCCCGATAGGTCGCAGCCTCGCCCGTTTTCTTCCAGCCCCCCGCATCCGGAGGCCAGACGATCGTCTCATCCATCGCATTCTTCCCTGCGGCAAACGCCGGGCACGACGAGAGGAAGAAGGCTATGACAACGGCAAAGAGCGCCTCCCTTCCCCCCAAATGCACCGTCTGCCGCCTCCCTGCCTTCATCCCCCGGAAGGCCCCTAACGCCACTCTTCCTTCGCGAACCCCCATCCACCAATTATAGTACGACGACGACAGGACGTAAAGAAGCATGGCCCGGCGTCGCACGACCCAAACAAAAGGCCGGCCGATCCGACCAAGTAAGGAAACGAAGAAGAAAGCAGGGGAAGAAGAAAAGGGCGTGCGGTTTAAAGAAAAGACAATTTGTCCGATAACACTCCGGGGGTAGACGTGCGCCAAGCAGGACGGGGATTCATGCATTTTATCGGGGCCGATGCGGCCTCACCCCTTTTGACGAAACAAGGAAGGCGCACCCAAACAGACGGCAGGCGCGGGCCGAGGCTGTTCCGTTTGCCCACACGCCAATCCGGAGGACGCGAGAATGACTATTAAGTCGAAGCTGACGCTCAACGTCGTCATCGTGCTCGTCGTCATTGCGACGGTGGTGCTTGCAAGCGTCGTCGGCATGGGTTTCGTGAAGGGGAAGCTCCTTGATCTCACCGAGAAAAGCACGCCGTTCCAGATGAGGACGATGGAGCTTCAGAGGGCGATCCACGCGGCCACGGCCTCCCTTGTCAAGGTCGGCGTCTCGTCGAGCCCGGCCGAGCTGAAAACGCACCTGTCCGAAACCGAGGCAAGCCTCGATCAGGTGAAAAAGGCACAGGACGCTGTGGAAGCGCTTTCGGGAGGGAAAAGAATCGGGACGTACGAAGAGTTGCTGAGCCAGGCCCGGGAACTGTCGAAGGTCGCCAGCGACAGGCTCGCTTCGGAAGAAGCCGCCGTCAGCTCGAACGATCAGGCCCGCGCGAAGCTCAAAGAGGTGTCGGAAGGCCTCGTCAGGCTCGACGCGAAGGTGAGGTCTCTCCAGTCGGAGAATTCTTCCACCTACAAGAAATCGATGGAAGCGGCGACCGACCTGCGCGAGCGGCTCCGCGAGATCCAGAGCCTCGATCAGTGCATGAAGGACCTGCAGCTCTGGGTCCTCGGGCTTTCGAGGGTGAGAGATAAGGACGTCCTGGAGGAAACGCAGAGCCACGGGTCGACCTTCGTGGGCCTCGCCAAGGCCGTCGCTCCGGAAGCAGCCAAAGAGATGGGCCGGGCAGAGGCCGACAAGCTCAACAGCACGCTTGCAGATCTTGAAAAAAGGATCGGCCTCGTCGTCGCAGACAGCCCGTCCCTTTTGGACAAGAGCAATGTCGACCTGGGTCAGAAATTCAACGACGCACTGGATGACGCGATGGGCGATACAAAAATGGTCCTTGGCCTTCTGCAGGTCGCAAAAGGAAAGGCCAATCAGAAATACTCTTCGGAGTCGGACCAACAGGCCAAGAGCTTTGATCAGGTCGGAAAAGCAACGACCGTGCTCTATTTGTCGTCGGAGCTCACCACGCTGGGTCTCTCCGCGGGAAGCCTCGCCACGAGGCTCTTTACGGCCGCAGACGGCAAGGAGGTAGACGCGATGGAAGCCTCCCTCGTCGACGCCTTCCTGCGAACAGACAAGGCAGCGAAGAGCCTGGACAAAGCACTGGCGGACCTGGGGGCAAAGGAAGAACGAACCGTGCTGGCCCGCTCCGTTTCCGGCATGACCTCCATGAAGGGTCTGCTCCTGTCCCGGGACGGCATCATCGCCAAGGTCCGCAATCAGCTCGCCATGAAGGAGAAGGCCGCCCAGGCGATGGAGGACCTGCGGCGCATCGTGCTCGCCCAGGCGGAAGAGGCAAAGAAGACGATGACGACTGCGCGGGGCGCGCAGGAACATTCGATACTGGACGTGAATCGGATGATCCTCGTGAGCACCATGCTGGTCGTTCTGGTCGGTCTCCTCGCAGTGGCGACGGGCATCGGGTTTGGAGCGTGGATCTACCGCTCCATATCCAGGCCTCTGGGCCGGCTGATCGCATTTACCGAGGATATCGCCTCAGGCAACCTTATGCGGGAATTGACGACGTCGACCAATGACGAGATCGGCAGGGTCGAGGCATCCATGACAAGAATGGCGGCCAGCCTGAGAGATATCGTCGGAAAGATACGCTTTGCCACTGAAAACCTGGCGTCTTCCTCAGAAGAGCTGTCGGCAACAGCGCGTTCGCTGGATGAGGGATCGCGCACGCAGAGCACCCAGGTGGAGCAGGCGGCAAGCGCCATGACCCAAATGTCGCAGACAGCCCGGGAGGCGGCAAAAAACGTCTCCGATACGTTGGAAGCGGCGAGATCTATGCAGAGGATCGCCCTCGACGGCAAAGGTGTAGTCCACGCAAGCGGCACGGAGTTGACGAAGTTTGTCAACACGGTGAACCAGTCGGCCACACAGGTAGAATCGCTTGGCAAGAGTTCCGAGGAGGTTCACAATATCGTCGACCTGATCAAGCAGATTGCCGACCAGACCAATCTTCTTGCCCTCAATGCGGCCATAGAAGCAGCCCGGGCCGGAGAGCAGGGGAGAGGCTTCGCGGTGGTCGCGGACAACGTGAGGGAGCTTGCGGAGAAAGCAGCCGTCGCCGCCGACGACATAGCGACCATGATCGAGAAAATGCGAGGCGAGATCAACCGGTCGGTGACCTCCATGAAGGCCCAGAAACAGTCCGTGGACAAGGTGTCCGGCCAGGTCAGCCAAACCTTGACCGCCATCGACGGGGTCGTCGCCTATGTGGAGCGAGTTGCGGGCATGGTCGACCGGATCGCGGTTGCCATGGAGGAACAGGCGTCCACTTCGAATGAAGTGACCCGCAACGTGGAGAACATCGCGATGGTTACGAAAGATCTGAAAGGCTCCTCCACGGGCATGCGGGATACGGCGGAAGAGTTGTCGAGAATCGCCACGGACCTCAATCAAACTACGGGTTGGTTCAAAGCGTAGAATTCCTTCCCGGCAGGGACTAGTATATGGGTACGAACAACCTGTTGCTCCGCAGCGGCCTTTAGGCTCACGGCAAAACGAGGAGGAAGCATGCAACTCGACGACGCTGCCCTGCTTGTCCTGAGAAAAAGGTATCTCGTCAAAGATGAGGCGGGCAATCCCGTCGAAACGCCGGCGCAACTCGTCCGTCGAACGGCCGTCGCCGTCGCGGCCGCTGAAGCTTCGTACCCCGAGGGACGGCAGAAGGAGGCGGAAGAGGCTTTCTTCGGGATGATGGCGAGTCTCGAATTTCTTCCCAACTCCCCTACCCTGATGAACGCAGGACGGCCCTCAGGCCAACTCGCCGCATGCTTTGTCCTCCCTGTCGACGACTCCCTTGATTCGATTTTTGACGAAGTTAAGCTGACGGCCAAGATCCACCAAACCGGCGGCGGCACGGGCTTCTCCTTCTCCCGCCTGCGCCCAAGCGGCGATATGGTGCGGTCCATGATGGGCGTCGCCAGCGGACCGGTCTCCTTCATACGGGTCTTCAATTGCGCGACCGACGTCATGAAACAGGGCGGCACGCGGCGGGGCGCAAACATGGGCGTCCTGAGGATCGATCATCCCGACATCGAGGAATTCGTCGCCGTCAAGACCAACCCGGCCGAGCTGACAAACTTCAACCTCTCCGTGGCGGTGACCGATGATTTTATGCGGGCCTACCGGGAGAATGGCGATTTTCCTTTGGTAAACCCACGGACGGGAAAAGAGGCGCGGCGCGTATCGGCCCGCGGGTTGTTGCGGCTGGTCGCCCAATCCGCGTGGGCCTCGGGCGACCCCGGCGTCATCTTCATCGATACGGTCAATGCGGCCAACCCGACGCCGCAAGTGGGCGAGATCGAGGCCACGAACCCGTGCGGCGAACAGCCTCTCCTCCCTTACGAATCCTGCTGTCTGGGATCGATTGATCTGGCGAAATTGGCAAGAAACGGCGAGATAGACTGGGGCAGGCTCAGAGAGCTGACCCATCTGGCCGTCCGGTTCCTCGACGACGTGATCGACGCGAGCATCTATCCTTTTCAAGAAATCACCGCCATAACCAGGGCAAACCGGAAGATCGGCCTCGGCGTGATGGGTTTCGCCCACCTTCTCATCAGACTCGACCTCCCCTATGATTCCCGGGATGCGGAAATCCTTGGCGACAAGATCATGAGCTTTATTCAGAAGGAGTCGAAAACTGCCTCAGCGCGGTTGGCAGAAGAGCGGGGACCGTTTCCAAACTTTAAGGGGAGCATATGGGAGAGGAAGAACCTGCCCCAGCGCAACGCGACGACGACCACCGTTGCTCCGACAGGCACGCTGAGCATCATCGCCGGGACGTCGAGCGGCATCGAGCCGATTTACGACATACGCTACAAACGGTTGCTCCTGGGTGGAATAGAGGTTGAGATGGAGGATCCGCTGTGGCGGGAAACGAAAGATATGCCGGATGCACAGGAGAGACTCCGGCGACTTTTTCGGAAGGCCTACCAGGTCCCTCCCCTCGCCCATCTCGCGATCCAGAAGGCCTTTCAGCGCCACGTGGACAATGCGGTCTCCAAGACGATCAACTTGCCCGAAAAGGCAACGCCCGAAGACATTCTCGGGATATACGCGGAAGCTCATCGCATGAGGCTCAAAGGAACAACGGTCTTCAGGGACAAGAGCCGCAACTATCAGATACTCTCCTGCGGCACGCATCAGATTTGCTAATTCCCGGCGGGCTGCTCGAAGAGAAGAAAAGGACCCGCCTTTTGCGCTCATGGAGCGCAAAAGGCGGGTCCGCGACGCCCTGGTCATATCGGCCGTATCGGCGCGGAAATACGAAAGGGGCAAAAGACCCCCCGGTGCAACTCGTGAGAAACACGGGCTCTACGGCGCCCCCGCTTTGGCCCGGAAGGTCCCTTCCCAACATATCTCGATTTCTCTATAGATACTGAATTTACAGGGTTTTTCGACTGCCTAACGATTAGGCAAAATGCAAGATATACGGGAGATATCGGCCACTTGCGTCTCCTTCTCAACAGGAATTCCACTCTTTTTCCACAGCAATTGTGCAAAAGCGGGTTGAAGCGTCAAAGGGCGATCAGCTTCTCCTTTATCGCAAGCCTGATAAGCTCCGGGACGCTCTTGACCCCCAGGCGCTTCATCAGGCGGTACTTATGAAATTCCACGGTCTTCGTCGCAATGCCGATGATGGCGCCTATTTGTTTGACGGGATGCCCCTCGGCAAGCAGAGCAAGCACTTCTCTCTGTCTCTCGCTGATTCCCGCGCCCACGCTGCGCCGTTCGACAAAGGGCGCTTTCACGGTAACCCGGTTGCCCTTTTCAGGCAATGCCTCGATCGAGATTTCCCCCTTCAGCGCCCGCACCCACTCGGGGACGGCAGAAAAGCCGGGACCGGCCGCTTCAAAATCCGGGTCGTAGTTCACCCCTTCGCCTGAAACGGTAAGCGTAAGGACGTTGCTCGCGAGCGACAGCTTGACGGTCGCTCCGACCGATCCGGTTTGCGCGACGCCGGCCAGAATTTCCTCCAGTATCGAGACAAAAGCAATGCTCATCAAGCCCCTCACGCGGGGAAGCTTGCCGGAGCTAAAAATCATTTCCTTGCTCTCGTTCACGGAAAAAAAGATGCACTCTTTTTCCAGCGTCTCCGGGAGGTCCGCTTCTTTAAGGATGCCGGGGCAAAGCATCCGCGCAAGACGATGAAAATCTCGCGACAGCTCGACGGCTGCTTTCACGAGGGCCCGCGGGTTTTCTTCGGCGGGGCCGACGCCCGAGGCTTTCAGCTTCTTCCCGAGTTCTCTGAACTCCCTTGAAAGCATGGCGACCCTCGTCGTCACGCCGTAGCACTGCCGCGCAACCTTGCGACGTTCACGTTCAGACGCAAAAATCAGGGTGGCAGCGTGGACCTTCATGAAGCTCCTGCCCTTCTCCAGAAGCGCCTCTGTTCGCTTAAAAAGGCGCCAAACGTCCTCTCTTCCCGAATCGATTTCCACGACAACTCCCTGTTGTTTGTTCGCCTCCGCCAAGATCCCCGCAATCGCCTTTAAGCCGGACTTCAGCCAATCATGAGACCGCTTCAGATCCTTTTCGTCCGCTGAAGCAAGGCCTGAGACGTCCCGCATGACGTGAAAAGAGCCTCTTGCGGCGCCCTCGGCATCGACAATAGGGGAAACGGAAACGAGAAGATACGCGGAGAGGTGAGGCTCAAAGAATCGTTTGGCAACCGGCGCCCCGGTCGCGAGGCATTCCCGATGCAAGCACCATGAAGGGGCCGCTTCCAAACCATGGACCACAGCAAAGCACTTCTTTCCTTCGGTATTGTTCGAACTCTCCCCGATCAACTTCAAAAAAGCTCTGTTGGCGCCGAGGATCACAAAATCGGCATCCACGAGGAGCATCGCAAGATCAGTCGAGCCGACCCCATCGAGCCACTCCTTGGTTGCGGGAGATCTTTGGTATTCTTCCATTCTTCGGTTCTTTCGCCTTCAACGCCGGATGACGTCGCACGGCTCATGGATAAACGGATAGGCCATTATATAACAAGAAACGACAGGCGTGTTAGTAGGTTATTGTAGTAATAATGTACTGATTATCTCTGTATTATCCCAGGGATTGCAGATACGACTGAAGGTTGATCTTCTTCCCCGTCAGGCCGAGTTTGACTCTGATGCTGTTTCGGTAGGAATTGACCGCCTCAGGGGCTATGCCTAGGACCTCCGCTATTTCCTTGGTAGTCTTACCATCTCTTATCAGGTTGGCCGCCTGCGTCTCTCTCGGCGTCAAGTTGAGCTGTTGCACATTATGAAGAAAGGGGGACATGATTTCATTGAGATTAGCTTTAATGATATCAAAGTAGGATTGCTGTTTTTGGTCTGCCCGGCCTTTTTGCAATTTTTCCAGATAGGGGACGACGAGCGCGTTGACGTTGGCGACAAATCTCTGTTCGACGCTTTCTTTGTCCTCCTGCACCTGATGCAGGAGGACTTTCAGGGCGATGTTCAACTCTTCAACAGTCTTCGATTTCATCTCCAACTCGCTCGTCCGTTCCCGCACCAACGTCTCCAGCCTTCGGCGGTGCTGCCGTAGTTCTTCTTCCACGGCTTTTCTTGCAGTGACGTCCCTCATGGCGGCGAGAATGACTTGGCGGCCTTGCAGCATAAAGAAACTCATCGAGACATCCACGGGAAAGATGACGCCGTTCTTCTTCTTGTGCGAACGAAGAGGCACTCTGACAGAGCGTCCCTTCACCGCGCAGTCTGACTTTTCGCGTTCTGCGGACAGGTCGACTATCGTCATATTCTTCAGTTCATCCCGTCCATACCCGTAGAGGGCGCAAACCGCGCTGTTGACATCGAGAATCGTCCCTGTTTCTTCATCAGCCAGAAGGAGGGCATCATTTTCTACTTCGAAAACGCGCCGGTATTTTTCCTCGCTTTCACGCAGCGCTTCCTCCATCCGCTTCTGCTCGGTAATATCCTCGGCTATTCCCACTATTTTCTTGTATTGACCGTCCGTTTCCCGTACCGGAAACCCCCGGTCGCGTATCCAGCGCACCGTTCCATCGGGCCGGACAATGCGATACTCGAAATCGTGCGTTATTTTGTTCAATTTGAGAACGGCCCTGCGAACCCTTTCGGAGTCCATCGGATGAATGGCATCCATCCATGACCGCGGACTGTCGTAAACACTTTGGCAGCTCCGCCCCCAGATGGTCTCGTAATTCGGAGATAGGTAGAATATTTCCGACACATCGGCGCGCGCCATCCAGAAAACTACTTCCGTAATATTCTCGACCACGGCGCGAATATACTGCTCGCTTGTCCCAAAGAGCGACTCATCCTGTCTCCGGGCGTCGTCCTCCGACCTCTCCAGCAGTGCAATTCTGTTGCGTAGGATGTTGAGTTCGCGAAGAAGCTGCTCTCTTGTCCTGGCCTCGTCTTCCATCTCGGAATCCCCTTGGCGGGATCAGAACGACAGGAGGGGAAGACCTGCAGAGGGTGCAAAGCGCGCTGTTGACATCGAGAATCGTCCCTGTTTCTTCATCAGCGAGAAGGAGGACATCGTTTTCTACCGCGAAAACGCGCCGGTATCTTTCCTCGCTCTCACGTAGCGCTTCCTCCATCCGCTTGGGTCTGAAGCCATTCGCATCAAATGGTCCGGCCTGGAACCCTTTCCCTGCGCCTCGGCCTCCGCGGAGTTGTCTTTCCAGCTCTCACGGCCGGAATAGGCCTCCTCCCAAAGGTGAATATTTGTCCTTATGTCCCTGTTCGTCCGGACCCATTGGCGTTGTTCTTCCGTAACTTCCTTACGGAATTCATTGTCCGTGATCAGCTTTGCCAGTCGGGTTTTCCACGGTTCGTATCCACTCTCCGCGACGTACGAGACTTTACCCCTGAACGGGGGTACATCGCTGGCGAGCGTCGCGGTACCGACCATAGCGTATTGATAGAACTTGATGACCGACTTCGAACGGTTGAAGGAAGTGTCGGCCAGAGGGCACAGGCCGATGTCGAGATTGATCTTCGAAAGCCTCCTGCTGTATTCCTCGAAGGGAACAAAAGGATGATGCTTCCATCTCGATTTTTTGAGCTTCTCATCGAGTTTCATGATCTTCCCGTACCAGCTCGAGTCATCCCGCCGCCCCCCACGGTCTCTCTCGCGGCGCTCCCGCAGATTGAGGACGTAAGGCTCCCACTTTATGGGACTCAACCCGAATATGATGAACTCGAAATCGAGTTCTTCCTGCAGGTCCCTGACGGCATCGAGGATCAAAAGAAGGTCTTCCGGGTGCGAGCCGCGTCCCTGCCACCCTACCCGCACCTTTTTGTTCCGTCCCTTTCTTCTTTTCCAGTCCGTCCGGTCGATGCAATAGGGGATGGCAACCACATTGGGATTATACCGCCTGAGCTTCTCCCTCAGATCGATCCCGGTGGTGGTTACAACGTCCGCCTCCGTCGCGAGCATCCTCACCTGGGAGAAATGACGCCGTATCGACAGATACTCCGGGTGCGCACAATTGGGCGGAGTCTCCAGCAGGTCGTCGGTCTCGTAAACAATCCTCTTCCCTTGCCCCCTGGCGCGGTCGATCACATGCCGGAGCACATCGTCTTCAACATCATAGTGGCGATTAAGGACAATGACATCTGCCCATGAGAGAAGACCCGGGTCGACGCTTCTGCCGTAAACCGGGTGCATGTAGGACCTAAATTCCGTTTCGAATCTTACTTCATGGCCCAATTTCGAGAGAAACTCCGCCGGGAGCCTGTTGCGCATATGGAACCAAACGGTTTCCATATTATTGGGGATGATGAGAATCTTCATGGTACGCCGCCTTCGCCAGTCAAAAACGCCCCCATCCCCCGCTTGCGTTTTGACTAGGAAACAGCCTAACACGTCCGCCGTTGCTCTGTCAAATATTGTATCCCGATGAAAAAAAGCGGGATTTCCGCTTCTATAACTTTTTGGGCCTGCCGTGCCGATAACACTAGGGACGTTGACGGAAGGGGGAAGGAGGAAGCCCGAGCCGAGGGGATGGGCTGCAAGGATGGGAACAAAGAACATAGCAGGACCTGCCGGGAAGCCGAACGCCCGGCTTGATATCGTCGACCAGCCGGCAGAACTGCTGCTGCGCCTTTCAGGGACTTGGAAACTTTCCTCTGCTCTTCCCGGGACAGACGAACTCAAAGAGAAGATAACGCACAATCCCGGGCTGCGACGAATCGCGTTTGACGTAAACGCTCTGGCAAGCTGGGACAGCGGTCTCCTTCTCTTCCTGCGGAACCTCTCGCGCATCTGCGCGCCTGCGCGGGTTGAGCTGGCGGTCCAGGGTCTCCCTCTGGGAGTGCGACGCCTGATGAAAATGGCCCCGACGAGCTTCGGGGAAGAGGCCTTCGGAAAACAGGCGGCGCGTCCCTCACTGCTGGAGCGGACGGGCGACAGGGCCTTAGACCTTTGGGCCGCTTTGCTCGACGCCGTCGACTTTCTGGGAGAAACCACGCTTGCATTCTTCAGGCTGTGCGCGGGCTCGCCCGGCTTCCGGTTCGCCGATTTCTCGAGGGTCGTGCAGGATTGCGGCGTGAACGCCCTTCCCATCGTTTCGCTCATCAGCTTTCTCGTCGGCCTCATCCTCGCCTTTGTCGGCTCCGTCCAGCTCGGGATGTTCGGCGCGCACATCTACGTCGCGAACCTCGTCGGCATTTCTATGGCCCGGGCCATGGGCGCGATCATGACGGGCATTATCATGGCCGGCCGCACCGGCGCCTCTTTCGCGGCGGGAATAGGGACGATGCAGGTAAACGAGGAGATCGACGCCCTCAAGACCGCCGGCATATCGCCGATCCGGTTTCTCGTGCTGCCGAGAGTACTGGCAACGGCCATCATGATGCCCCTTCTCACGCTCTATGCGGATGTGATGGGTATGTTTGGCGGAGTGGTCGTGGCGGCAACGGGCCTCGACATCAATCCCCTGGAATATTTCGGGCAAACAAAGGCAGCGGTGAACCTTGCCAATGTCGGCATAGGCGTTTTCAGCGGTTTCGTCTTCGGCTTGCTGGTGGGTCTGACGGGCTGTCTGAAAGGCATGCAGTGCGGCCGGAGCGCATCGGCCGTGGGGAGCGCCACGACGAAGGCGGTGGTCTCCGGCATCGTCAGCATCATCGTCGCTACGGCAATCATTACGATCATCTGCGACGTGCTCCGGATTTAGGAAGAGAGGAAAGGCATGAGCGTCCCGAACAACAGCCACATCATTGTAAGAAACCTCACCATGGCCTACGGGCCCAAAGTGATACAGCGGGATCTGACCTTTACCATCAACAGGGGAGACGTCTTCATCATCATGGGCGGCAGCGGCTGTGGGAAGAGCACGCTTCTGCGGCACCTGATCGGTCTCCAGAAACCCCGGAAGGGGGAAGTCTTCTATGGCGGCGCCAGTTTCTGGGAGAGCTCTCAGGGCGAGCGAGACGCATTGATGCAGCGTTCGGGAGTTCTCTACCAGAGCGGGGCGCTGTGGAGCTCTATGACCCTTGCGGAGAACATCGCTCTTTCCCTGGAGGAATACACCTCCCTGAAGCCGGACCAGATCCGCGCCGTCGCTTCTCTCAAGCTCGGTCTGGTCGGACTTTCCGGCTTCGAAGAGTATTACCCTGCCGAGATCAGCGGCGGCATGCGAAAGCGGGCGGGACTGGCCCGGGCCATGGCCCTCGACCCTGAGATCCTCTTTCTCGACGAACCCTCCGCGGGTCTCGACCCGGTCAGCGCGAGCCTACTCGATCAACTGATTCTGGAGCTGAAAGAAAGCCTGGGGACAACCATTGTGGCGGTAACCCACGAGCTCGACAGCATCTTTGCCATAGGCACAAATTCCGTTTTTCTTGACGCGGAGGAAAAAACCATGATAGCAGCGGGTCCGCCACGGCAACTCCTGGAGGAGTGCACTCATCCGACGGTGCGCAATTTTCTGACGAGGGGCGGCGACAGACAGGAAAGAAGCAAGGATCGACCGTGTAGGGCCGTTATGGAGAGATCGTATGAGCAAGCCTGCAAATAAGACCTTGGTAGGGACCTTCGTGATCGGAGCGATCCTGCTCGCCGTTGTCGCAATCATTGTTTTCGGATCGGGCCGTTACTTCACGAACCGCTTTGTTAACGTCATGTATTTTCACAGTTCCGTAAAGGGCCTCAACGTCGGCTCTCCTCTCATGTTCCGCGGCGTCAAGATAGGCGCGGTCAAGTCGATAGATCTGCGCTATGACGCGAAGGACCTTTCATTTCTGATTTGCGTTTACGTGGAGATCGACCCCGGAAGGATGGTCTACATAGACCATCAGCCGGGGACCCAACACACCGAAGACCTGATCAAGAAAGGCTTGAGAGCCCAACTGGAGCCTCAGAGCATGGTGACCGGCCATCTCGCGATAAACCTTGATTTCTTTCCGGGAAAACCGGCGAAGCTCATGGGGCTCGACAAAAGATATCCGGAGATACCGACGATTTCTTCAGGAATGGATGATCTGCTGACCGAGGCGGAACAGCTTCCCCTCAAGGAACTGGTCACCAAGGCGATCCATACCCTCGACGGCCTCGACAGATTGGTCAACTCGCCCCAGATGGCTTCCAACATCCAAACGCTGAATGACAGTCTGGAGAGTACAAAGGCTATCCTCGGAAAAATAGACCGGCAAACGGATCCCCTGCTTGCTTCCATGAAGGAAGGCGTCGATGAGTTCCGGACAATCGCCCGCAAAGGGGAAGGCCTTCCCGATAAGATCGGCCAGGCTCTTGAAGCCACGCTCAGCACGCTGCATCAGGCGGAGAGCACCCTGCTTTCCGCTCAGGAAGTCGCATCCGGCGACTCCGCGCTGGCGCAACAGGTTGACGGGACCCTGCGGGAAGTCTCCGACACGGCCCGGTCCTTCCGTTTCCTCGGCGACTATCTGCAGCGCCATCCGGAAGCCCTTCTGCGCGGCAAAAGAATCGAAAAAGGAGAATAAGCCATGAGACGATTGCGTTCGTTCGTGAGGCAAATATACGGGGCCTTTGCAATCCTGGCCGCTTTTTTACTCCTCCTCGTCGCCTGTAGCACTTCGCCGCCCGTAAGATTCTACACCCTTTGTCCCGTCGCCGCTCAAATCCCCCTCGAGACTTCATCGAGGGCCCAAAAAACAGTCGTCGGAATCGGTCCCGTGGAGATACCGGATTACCTCGACCGGCCGCAGATCGTCACCCGTTCGGCCCAAAACCGGTTGTCCCTCTCCGAATTCGACCTTTGGGGAGGGTCGCTCAAGTCGGACATCAACCAGGTGCTCGTCGAGAACCTCTGCGCCCTGCTGCCGCCCAACCGCTTCTCCCCTGTCGTGTCCCGCCCGGGCATGCCCATCGATTACCGGGTAGCCCTCCATGTCATCCGGCTCGACGTGAAGCCCGGAGAAGGGGTCGTGCTCGGCGCGCAATGGAGCCTTTCAGGGAAAGAGAAGAAAGAGAAGGCGATGATCGCCAACTCGAGTTTCAGCGAACGAACCGAGGGCAGCGACCTCAACGCCGCCGTGGCGGCGATGAGCAGGGCGGTGGGAAGATTGAGCGAGGAGATGGCGGCAAGGATCGAAGAGACCGCTACCCGTTAGCCGTCCGTGAGACAGGCGTTCCGAAGGCTCACGTACTGCTTTGTCGCGTCCCCGGGCAAAGTATCGCGCAGCGACGAGACGCATCTGGCCGCGCGCCATGCACCCCGCAAACGGCGGCGGCCGGAACGGCTGTAGGCCCTCAGAAGATAGCGCGCCGTCTTGTAATAGGCATACCGCCACAGGAGGCTCTCCAATTCAAAGCCGGAGGGCCTGCGTTTCCAGAGAATGTAAGCGCGGTTAAGAATGTGCATTACCCCCAGTTCAAGCTCGTCGGCCCGTTTCTGCGGCAACCGGTGATGAAAGACGCGCGCCCTGCGGGCATCGACGAGGCAATGGGTGGCGAGCACGCCCATGCATGCATCGTGGTCCTCAAAAAGACTGTACCTCGACAGTGTCTCGTCGAATCCGGTCCTCCTGATAAGTTCGGTCCGGAAAGACATACGGAAGCCGGTTATGGTGTTCGTCAGGACCGCCTCTTCTTCGGCAAGCCATTCCGGCGTCTTCTTCTGCCTCGAAAAAATCCGGGCCTGGGCAAAGAGCGGGTCGGGAAAGTATTTTCTCTCCAAGGTGTTGGCAAGTTGCTCCACAATGCCGGGCAGCTTTACATTCAGCCCGTCCGTGGGAGCCCTCACGCCCGGAAGAAGCCCCGGCGGCGGCCTGTCCGATTCCGTCCCGCCCACGGCGCCAATAAGTCCTTCGGCGTCCCTTTCATAGATCCTCATAATTGCGTCAGCAAAGCCGGGAAACCAAAGGGCGTCGTCGTCCGGAAAGAAAACAATGGGCGCGCCGACCCGGGTGAGGCCCAGGTTCCGTTGCCGGCTCGCCCCCGGCTCAGACTGGACCAGATCGAGACAAAAGTTGCCGGAGACCCGACTCGCGATGCCCTGAAGCAACTCTTTCGTCCGCGCAAAGTCATCGCTCGCGTCGACAATGACAAGCCGCCCGGGTAATCGCGCCTGACCAAGCATGAGAGGAAGCGACAACTCCAGACTCGAATGCCTGTTTCTGGTTGCGATGACAATATCGAAGTCCATAGCAAAACATAAGCCATCTCCGCTCCTCCCGCCGCTCCCGTCACGTTCGCATACCCGGTCCAAAGGCGCGGAAGATCGTTTGCCAGCGCAACTCATGACCGGTAAAATATCTCGATATGCCGATTATCATGTGAACCGGCGACCAGACTTTGAAACCGCGTCCTCTCAAGCGTCCCCTGGCCGAAGCCGGCACGGCGTCTAGCCCATCTTCCGCAGTCAAAAAGGTCATAGATAGTAATTACAGGTGGTTATGATGGGAGGTGGATGTTTTTCGTCACTACATTTTCGATCATCTGTGGTTTGTTGGGGAGGGGGTGTCGAGGATGTAGCTGCCCCCGGTTTCCAATGCCTGCTCGTATCGCTCTTCGTTTCTCCTGATGTCGATAGAGATTCGGGCATTCTTCTCCGTACCGACGACCGTGAAGAGCAAGCCAGCACGGCTGTTCCGTTCCAGAAGCCGTCCGATCTGCCGTTCCACTTTCTGTTTGTCTTTGAGTTTGCCTTGGGCCGCCCCTTCGGCCAGCTTCGCGAGTTTGTCTTCGAGCCTTACAACAAAGCGATTGAGAATGGCGTTTTCCTTTCTATGCTTCGGGGACGCTTGAGACGAGACGCAGAAGGCCGTGCGAGTTCCGAGATTGGGCGTCGACGCCCAATCTCGCGGCAGGGGAAACGGACGGCGGCATGACGGGCGGATTGGGCGCAAGGAAGGGGGTTAGGTGGGTTTTTTTCTTTTGACGGCATGACAGGACGCGGGGAGAGCGGCAAAAAGGGCAGAGCAAGCTTTTTTGGCGTCGTCCGCTATTTGCGGCCGGCCGGTATTTTCGCGCCTTCTGTTTCCGCCGGGACGGCTTCCCGTTTTTTCTCCTTTTCGATTTCATGCGACATCCGATAGGCGATATAGTAGCGGTTGACGTTCGCCACATAGCGGACCGGTTCTTCGCCGACCTTGTCGAGAGCCACCCGCTCCACGTTGTTGAACCACAGATTGGGGTTCAGCCCCCGCGCCTTCGCTTCCTCGCGCAGCCACTGAATACGGTTGGGCCCCGCGTTGTATGCCGCAAGGGCGAAATCGACCCGGGCGTCGGGAGGAATCGCAGGCTCGTAAAAATAGGTTTTTCGTATCCAGTCCAGGTAGGCAACCCCCGCTTCGATATTCGGTTTCGCTTTTGAGACATCCCGGTAGCCGAGGCCCTTCGCCGTCTTCGGGAGGATCTGCATCACCCCCACGGCCCCGCGCGGACTGCGCACTTTCTGGTCCAACTCCGATTCCTGGTAGCCCTGGGAAAGCATCATGAGCCAGTCGAGCTTGTGCAGGGTCGAGGCTTCCTGAAAATGGGGACTCAAGTCTTTTACGCGGCCGAACAGCTCCTGCCGGAGCGGGTTCTTTATCAGCTTCGTATCCTTGAAATACGTTCTCATGACCTCTGCGGTCTTTTTCTGAAGGTGTTTACTGGCATAGTCGACAAAAGAGTTGAGGCTCCTAAGCAGCTCAGGGTTGTCCGGCCGGACTGCCCACGCAATGGAGCCCTTGCGGGACAGCTCCACCCCGTTCTCCACTCTGATGTCGGGCAGGACGTGCGACCAGAGGCGCGCGACAAAGTCGTCGACAAAAGTGAAATCGAAAATGCCGGCGTTGACCATTTCCAGAATATCATCGGTATTGGTGCTCGGCGGCATCTCCACGACGTCGATGGGGGCAAGGCCGGAAGCGGCAAACTGTTCGTTGAGCCGCCGCAGGTGCTGCGAGAAGCTGCTCCCCCTCAGCACGTAGACTTTCCTCCCCGACAGCTCCTGCAGGCTTTTCGGCGCCTGAACAGCCGCGTTGCGGACCAGCACCTCGGAGACATCGCCTATGTAGGGCGCGGTGAAGGCCACGCGCTGTTTCCTCTCCTCCGTCACGGTAACGAGCCCCGCCGCGACATCTCCCTTTCCCGCCAGCAGGTAAGGAAGCAGGTCCTGGAAACGCACGGGGATAAAGAGTATCCTGGTCTTCGGCTTCCGCCCCCGCCGCGTTTTGGGAAGCGATTTGTTGAGGAACTTCTCATACTCCGCAAAAGCCTCGTATTCCACCCCCCAGGCTTGCCGTTGGCCACAAAGAACTCCGTCCTGCCGTAGTGGACGAGAACGCGTATGACCCGCGTCTGGGGGCTGAGATCCTCCCTGCTTGTCTCTACCGGCCGATACAAAACCGCTGCGGTTTCTTCATCCAGGGACGGCTCGCCGCTTTGGGCCTGACGGCTCTCGGCGCAGGCCCGGCCGGCGCAAAAAAGCAGGGCGCCCCCAAAAAAACAGATCATGAAGAGCAGAAATACATGCAGGGCTTTATACATGATTCCCTTCCTCCCCCGCGTTTTCGGCGCCGATTGCCCGGGCTCGCTGCAAACCCTCGAGGAGGCTATCGCCCAAGGCCTCCCCTTCCGCCTTTTCGCCTTCACTGCGGCCCCTGAAAATGATGCCCCCCTTCTCTTCCCCGTAAACCGCGCGGAGAACGACGCGGTCGCCCGAGAGACCCACGTTGACGCCGAGAGGCACGCTGCCAGCCCCCTCCCACCCCGGCCTGAAATCTGCGCTCGATGCTCACTTCAAACGCGCTCTCCTCGTGGTTGAGAGGCTTCACTGCCTCGGCCGCCTCGTCTCCGGTCCTCGTTTCGATCCCGATGGCGCCCTGGCCACAGGCCGGCGTCATCACGTCCGGAGAAAGGACTTCCCTCACATGCTCATCGAGTCCCATCCGCTTGATTCCTGCGCACGCCAACAGTACGCCGTCGAGTTCCTGCTCGCGAAGCTTCTTTATCCTCGTGTCCACGTTTCCCCGCAACGGCATGATCTCCAGGTCCGGCCTCAGAGCAAGGAGCTGCGCCCGGCGGCGCATGCTGCTCGTCCCTATTTTGGCGCCCTGAGGGGCTTGTGCAAGAGTCGCATGCTTCAGGGAGAGAAACGCGTCCCTCGGGTCCTCTCTTCTCAGGACGGCCGACAGGGCGAGGCCGTCGAGCAGCTCGGTTGGGAGGTCTTTGACGCTGTGAACCGCAAAGTCTATTTCTCCCGCCTCGAGGGCCTCTTCTATCTCTTTGATGAAAAGCCCCTTCTGACCGATCAGATAGAGCGGCGTGTGCCAGACGGAGTCGCCCGTCGTCTTTATGATTTTTGCTGCAAACTCGCAATTCGGGTAGAGGCGGGACAGGGCATCGATCACCATCCCCGTCTGAACGAGGGCGAGCTTACTCCCCCTCGTCCCCGCGATCCATTTCTTTTTCATCTTCGTCTCCGGATAAGAGCAGGCTCTTCATGAGGTCAAGCACGGCTGGGCTTCCATTTTTCTTGATCATCATCAGATGGGGGTGAACGATCTTGTTAACGATGGCCCTCGTGAGCATATCGAGCTGCCGAATCATCTCCGGATCGGCAGTCTTCAGCTTCTGGAGCGCTTTCTTCAGCTCCCCGGTCCTTATGATCTCCATGTTCTCCCTGATCCGTCCGATCAAGGGGTTCATCTCCAGTTCCTTCAGCTTGTGGTGAAACTTCTCGACTTCTTCGTCCACGATTTTGTGCGCCCTATTCGACTCTTCGAGCCTGTCCGAAAGGTGGGCCTGGGAAAGCTCCTTGAGGTCGTCAATATCGTACAGGTACACATTTTCGAGGTCGTTCACCGCCGGTTCTATGTCCCGGGGCACGGCAATATCGATGAAGAAGAGGGGGCGCATCTTTCTCTTTCTCATGACGCCCTGGACCATGGCCTTCTCAACGATGGGGCTCTCCGCGCCCGTCGAGGAGAGCACCATATCCACTTTGCCGAGGAGCGCCGGAATATCGTCGAAAGAGCAGGCAACGCCTTGCGTCTCCTCAGCGAGACGCTGAGCGTTGCTGAAAGTCCGGTTCGTCACGAAGACCTTTTCCAGGCCCTCTTTCCTGAAGTGCTTCAGCGCGATCCCGCACATCTCC
Source organism: uncultured delta proteobacterium (assembly GCA_963816715.1). Classification (GTDB taxonomy): domain Bacteria; phylum Desulfobacterota; class Syntrophorhabdia; order Syntrophorhabdales; family WCHB1-27; genus BOG-1155. Next base: position 227,683 of record CAWFMJ010000023.1, on the reverse strand, counting down.
CCCGCCCCGATCACCAGTATCTGCCTCTGGCTGAACTCTCCGAATATTTTTCGCGCGAGCCCGACAGCCATGGAGCTGATGGAGACCGGATTGTAGCCGATGCGCGTTTCCGTCCGCACGCGCTTTGCAACCTGAAAAGCCCTGTTGAATGCGTGATCGAGGAAGGAACCCGCATAACCGAGGAGCCGGGCCGATCGGTGAGCTTCTTTCACCTGGCCCAGTATTTGCGGCTCGCCGATCACCATGGAATCGAGCCCGGAAGCCACAAGAAAAAGATGACGGTAAGCTTCTTCGTCGTTGAACATATAGGTGCAATCGGCAAGCGATGCTACTCCGAACCGCTCCGCCAGGAGGGTCACAACCGCCCTGCCCAAGCCTTCCGCGTCAGAGCAGGCCGCATAGATCTCGGTCCTATTGCAGGTAGAGAGCACCGTCGCCTCGACGGCCCCCCTCCTTCTCAGCTCCTCGAGCACATCCCCGCTTGACTCCTCCGGGATAAAAAGGCGCTCCCTCACTTCGACGGGCGCGGTGTGGTGGCTGAGACCGAGGACAACGAGACGCATGGTCGTCACCGGTAGGAATGAAGTCCGCCCAGGAAGAGGTTGACGCCGATGAAGGTGACAACGACGGAGACGAAACCGGCGATCATCATGTAGGCGGTCTTGCGCCCCCTCCACCCGATCGTGAGCCGGTTGTGAATGAGTATGGCGTACACGATCCAGGTGATGAGCGACCAGGTCTCTTTCGGATCCCAGCTCCAGTAGGAACCCCACGCAAGCTCCGCCCAGAGGGAGCCGGTGATGATGCCTATGGTGAGCAAAGGAAAACCGTAGGAGACGCACTTGTAGTTGATCCGGTCGAGCGTTTCGAGCGAAGGAAAGCGGCCGGACGCATCGCGCATCTTCCTTTTCTTGATGCCTCCCTCAAGAAAAAGGTAGACCATCGAAACAAGGAAACCCGCGAAAAAGACGGCGTTTCCGACGAAGGCGAAGAGCGTGTGGACGGGCAGCCAGTAGCTTTGCAGCGCCGGCGGCAGCGGTTTGATGTCGCTGCCGGCGGCAAGGGCGCCTGCCAGCATGAGGCAGAGCGCAGGGAGGAAGAGGCTGCCAAGCGCCTCAATCCGATAGGTGCGCCTCAGGAAAATAAAGAAACCGGCCGTGCAGAGGGCGAAGAAAGAAAGGCCCTCATGGAGATTGGCAACGGGCGCATGACGGGCGATGATGCAGCGCAAAGCGAGGCCAAAAAGGTGGACGAAAAACCCGCAAGCAAAAAAATAGTAAGCCGCTTTTTCAAGGTTCTTTTTGGATGCGGATAGAGAGATCACATAGCAGACGGCGGAGACAGCGTAGAGGGCGAGAGCAAGAGTGGTGACGGACAAAGCGCTCATCGACCACTATTATACACTTCTTTGCTTTCTCTTTTCTTCTTCTTTTACGGGCTTTCGCTACCCGCCGGCCAGCATCATGAATCGCGGTCCTTCGAGCATCTCCACCTCGGTGATGCCCTTGTGCATCTTGGGATAGAGAACGCCGAGGAGCTGCTGGAAGCTCTTGATTTGCCAACCCCCGATCATTCTCCACATCTCAGGATTGTCCCAGTCCCACTCCTTCGCTTCGTCGAGCGTAACATAACGCCATTGCTCGGTTTCTCTGTTCAGCACCTTCAGTCTGATCTTGTAGACGGTTTTGCCTTGCGTCGTTTGTTCGCCATCCGGGGCGTTCTCTCTTGTCTCCGCCATATCGGGCCTTCCTTTTGGTGTCAAATGATAGGTCCTACGGGTCCCATGGGTCTTATAGGACCTATGGATACTATATACTTTACCAAACAACTAATCAATGCGCGGCAATCTGGGCCAATTCCCGCGCCCTCGGCCTTGAAAGAGGGCCGTTGGGTGATTAGGTGATTCTCTATGGAAGAGATCGCCCTGACCAAGGACCAGTATTCGATCCTCGCGCGATCCTCCCTCGCCGATGAAACACAGTTGGTGCTGAAATATGAGGCGACGTTCCTCATTTCCGACCGGCACGGGGACATAAGGCCCCTCGGTTTCGAAAACCACGGTCTTTTTCACCTGGATACACGGTTCCTTTCGCGCCTTGTCCTGAGGCTTGGCGACAAGGCCCCTCCCTTGCTCAGTTCCGCCGTTTCTTCGGACAATAGCCTCATCTCCGTCGATTTGACAAATCCTGACCTCGATTCCGGCAACGGCCGGCCCATCCGCACGGGCGAGATCTACCTCAACCGTTCGATCTTTCTTATGGAAGGTTGCTGTTACGAGCATTTGAAAATCGCGAATTACGGTCTCAGGATGCTCCAACTGACGTTCACTTTTGAGTTTTCGGCGGATTTCGTCGATATTTTCGAGCTGAGAGGCATGGAACGGACCGAGCGCGGCCGCCTCGCGGACCCTCTCATAAAAGAAGACGGCGTCGTCTTGGGCTACAGGGGCCTCGACGGCGTCGAGCGCGCAACGCGGGTCGGTTTTTCGCCGCAGCCCGACAAGCTGTCCGGCGACCGGGCGCGCTTCACGGTACGCCTCGGCCCTCACCAGGAAGAAGACTTCTATCTCACCATAACCTGCGAGGTGGGACGCGGACGCCGGTTCAACAGGGTGTTCGATCAGGCTCTCCATGAGGTGAGAAGCTCGCGCCAAAAACGCCGGGAGGCGATGTGCTTCGTCGAAACGTCGAACGGCCAATTCAACGACTGGCTGGGTCGGTCCTATGCGGATATACGCATGATGGTCACGGAAACGCGGCACGGGCTCTATCCCTTCGCCGGGATTCCCTGGTTCAACACCGCCTTCGGCCGGGACGGCATCATTACGGCCTTCGAATTCCTTTGGCTCTGGCCCGAGATCGGCCGGGGCGTCCTCGCCCATCTTGCCGCCGAGCAAGCCGTTTCCCGCGTTCCGGAGCAGGATGCGGAGCCGGGCAAAATATTGCATGAGGAGCGTCGGGGCGAGATGGCCGGGACGGGCGAGATCCCCTTCGGCCGCTACTACGGGTCCGTCGATACTACCCCTCTTTTCGTCGCCCTTGCCGGCCACTACTACGAACGCACGGGCGACATCGAATTCATCCGGCGGCTCTGGCCGCACCTGGAAGCGGCAATCTCATGGATCGACGATTGCGGCGATCGCGATAAGGACGGTTTTGTCGAATACTCCCGCCTCTCCGAGAGCGGCTTGACCAACCAGGGATGGAAAGACTCGGAGGACTCAGTCTTTTACGACAACGGCTTGCTTGCTCATCCTCCGATAGCCTTGTGCGAGGTCCAGGGGTACGTGTACGAGGGCAAGACGAAGGCTGCCCGCCTCGCGCAGGCCCTCGGGCTGCACGAAAGGGCCGGGCAACTCCTCGACGAGGCCGAGAGCCTTCGGGAACATTTTGTCTCCGCGTTCTGGCGCCCCGAGCTGGGGACATACGCCCTTGCCCTGGATGGTGAAAAACGGCCGTGCATGGTGCGAAGCTCCAATGCGGGGCATGCCCTCTTTTCGGGCATAGCCGATGACGAACATGCCCGTCTCATTGCGACGGGCATGATGGAAGAGAGATTCTTCAGCGGCTGGGGCATTCGTACCATTGCGACAACGGAGGCCCGCTACAACCCCATGTCGTACCACAACGGGTCAGTTTGGCCCCACGACAATGCCATGATCGCCTTCGGCATGGCCCGCTACCGCCTCAAGGAGGCGGCGCTCAAAGTCCTCGCGGGCCTTTTTGACGCCAGCGTCTATGTACGCCTCCACCGATTGCCTGAGCTTTTTTGCGGATTCGAAAGGAGTCCCGGGGAAGGTCCCACGCTTTACCCTGTCGCCTGCGAGCCCCAGGCGTGGGCCTCCGGCGCCCCTTTTCTGCTTCTTCAGGCCTGCTTCGGCCTTTCGATTCAGGCGGATGAGGGGAAGATATTCTTTCATTATCCGGTGCTGCCGCAATTCCTCGAAGAGGCCACGATAAAAGGGCTGAGGGTGAAAGATGCTTCCGTCGACATTGCCCTGAGCCGCTATGGCTCTGATGTAGGCATCAACGTCCTCCGGAAGGAAGGGAACGTCGAAGTGATCGTCGTCAAGTAGCTTCGGCTTTGGCTGTCGCCACGCCCAGGGCGACGTCGGCCGGTTGCGCCGGGGAGAGTTTCACCGCCGGTCTTGTTGTCCTTATGAGCTTGTCGTAAACGTCCAGATACCGGTCCACCATGGCGTCGACGGAGAATTTTTCCCGCACCGTTTCTACACAAAGCTTCCGGTCAATCTTGTCGACTGCCCTGACCGCCGCGGCCATCTCATCAACCGTGTTGACAATAAACCCGTTGCGGCCGTGCTGCACTACCTCCGGAACAGACCCGCAGGGCCGCGCGATGACGGGAGTGCCGCAGGCCATCGCCTCTATCATGACCAGGCCGAAGGGCTCGGGCCAGTCGATGGGGAAGAGAAGGGCGAGAGCATTTCCAAGGAAGTCCGTTCTTTCATCGCCCAGCTCGCCCACGAACTCGATGAGCGGATGATCGAGGAGCGGTTCGATCTCCTTGGCAAAATAAGACCGGTCGAAAGGGTCTATTTTCCCCGCTATTTTTAAAGGGATTCCTACCTTCTTTGCAACCTCCACCGCCAAATCCGGCCTCTTCTCTTTCGATATCCGTGAATAGAAGGCCAGGTAACCCCCGTCTCCCCTGCCGGGTGCGACCCATGAAGGCGGCAGGCCGTGGTGGACCGTGGCCATCCAACGGGGTTTCACCCCGTTGAGCGGGCGTCGTTGGGAATTGCTGATGGAGACAAGAGGGATGTCCCGGTATTGCTCGATAATAGGCGTCCAGTGAGAAAGGTCGAGGCGACCGTGAAGCGTGTGGACGGTGGGGACCCTCGCGGATCGGGCAAAAGGAAAGGCAAAAAAATCGACGTGGCAGTGGATCACGTCGAACCGGTCCGCCCGCCCGAACACCTCGGCAAGTTCGAGAAAATGGCAGGCAAAGGAATCCGGCGCGTCCGGGTCGAGCCTGATCGAGCGGGGGATAATCGGCCACAGCCTTGCTTTTGTCCGCGAGTCGCCTGTGGCGAAAAGCGTAACGTCGTGCCCCCGCCTCACCAATTCCTCGGTGATCCAGGAAACGACGCGCTCTGTGCCTCCGTACCGCGGAGGCGGCACACTCTCGATAAGGGGCGCTACCTGTGCTATACGCATGAAAAACCCCGCTTTGCGCCAATCCTTCTACTCCGTGCTAAGCGCATCTTTGGTAAACGTAAGCACGAAGAGGCCAATGGTTCAAGGGTTTGGGGTCAACCTTTCTCGGAGCTGAGGAAGCGCTCTTTCATTTCTTTTAAACTCATTCGGCTCACCTCGCGCAAACCGGCGCTGCCGACGCGCTTCATGATTTGCCGGCGCAGGCGGCCGTCTTCAACATTTTGGAGGAGATATTTCCTGAACGCCCCGACGCATTTCGCATAGGCCGCGTAATCGGCGGCTACGCTCTTCGCGAGCTCTTCCCGCAATTTCTTTGACAGCAGGGGCAGGAGGCCGGAAGTGGAAACGGCAATAAGAACAGGCCCTTTTCGTATTGTGGCCGGGACAATAAAGTCGCACGCCTCGGGGTTGTCGGCGGCATTGAGGGGAATGCCGAGGCGGGCGCACTCCTCTCCCGCCTGTCTATTTACTTCTGCGTTGTTCGTCGCGGCGAATGCGAGGACGGCCCCTTCGAGGTCGCCCGGCCGGTACTCCCGCTCTGCCAGATCTATTCTGCCCTGGAGATGAAGTTTCGAAAGTGCGGCCGTGACTTTCGGGCTGATGAGCCGCACCTTCGCGCCGGCCGCGAGAAGGGCCCCTGCCTTTCGCTCGGCAACCTTGCCCCCGCCGACCACAACGCACAACTTTCCAGTGAGGCGAAAGAAAAGGGGATAGCAGGCAACAGACAAAGTCGGCCCTCGCCTTCTCTACCGCGCGACCAATATCGCCATCGACCGCATCTTCATGATAAAGGCATCCTGCCGCGGAAGAAATTCCTCCTCTCCTGGAAGCCGGATGTCGCCGGGCGGCACGACGGCCGTATCGACCGCGCTGCGCCACTTCTTCCCCACGGGCGCGGGAGGCAGAACAAAAGACTCTTCCGCGAAACCCGGGTGAAACATGAGATAGAGCGGTTCTTCCCCCCGGATCATTGCCCCCAGGCTGCGCATCTCGTAAGTCCAGGTCTGGGGACCGCCGTCGGGAGCGTGCCAGGAGATGTCCGCATCCGTGTAAAACTTCACGTCCCGCAGAACCCGGTTCCTTTTGCGAAATGCGATCATCCCCTTGGCGAATCGGAATATCTCGCGGTTCTTCCCGAGCGAATTCCAGTCGTACCAGGAAATCTCGTTATCCTGGCAATATGCGTTGTTATTGCCTTTTTGCGTCCGTCGGAACTCATCGCCGCCGAGGAACAATGGCACGCCTCGGGAGACAAAGAGCGTGGCAATGAAATTCTTGATTTGCCGAACCCTGATCGATTCAATTTCCGGATCGTCCGTCGGTCCCTCGACGCCGTAGTTATAGCTGCAATTCCAGTCCGTGCCGTCACGGTTGTTCTCGCCGTTGCCTTCGTTGTGCTTCTCGTTATAGCTCACGAGGTCGTTGAGCGTAAAACCATCGTGGCAGGTGACGAAGTTGATGCTGTTGACCGGCTCCTTGCCCGCCTTCTGGTAGATGTCGGCGCTTCCCGAGATGCGGCTCGCCAGGGCGCCGACCATCCCCGGATCGCCCCTCCAGAACATTCGGATGTCGTCCCGATACTTGCCGTTCCATTCGGACCATCGGTGGCCGGAAAAGGAACCAACCTGATAGGCCCCGGCGGCATCCCACGCTTCGGCGACAAGCTTCGTCTCCCGTAGTATGGGGTTTTCCGCGATTTCCACAAGGAGGGGCGGGTTATTCATCATTGTTCCATCCTCGCCGCGTCCCATGACGGAGGCTGAGTCGAAGCGAAACCCATCGACGTGCATCTTTATCACCCAGTAGGCAAGGCAATCAATAATGAACTGACGGACTACCGGGTGGTTGCAATTAACCGTATTGCCGCATCCCGAATAGTTCCGGTAGTGCCGCCGGTCATCTTCGAGCATGTAATAGGTCCTGTTGTCGAGACCCCGAAATGATAGGGTCGGTCCGCGCTCGTCGCCCTCGGCCGTGTGGTTGAAGACGATGTCGAGGATCACTTCGATGCCGGCCCTGTGAAGCTCCTTCACCATCTGCTTGAACTCCCGTACCTGTCCGCCTTCCCCGCTTGCGGCGTAAGCGGATTTGGGCGCAAAGAACGCAACGGTGCTGTAGCCCCAGTAGTTCGTCAGCGGTTGGCCGGTCAGTGTGTTGAGCTTCTCTGTTTCCCGCTCGTTAAAGTCCTGGATTGGAAGGAACTCGACCGCCGTGATCCCCAATTCTTTGAAGTAGGGGATTTTTTCTATAACGCCTCGAAATGTGCCGGGCGCCGCCGCCCCCGACGAGGGGTGCACGGTGAGACCTTTGACATGGGTTTCGTAGATGATTGTTTCGGACCAGGAGGTCTTTGGCGGCGCGTCATCCTCCCACTCGAAGCGGTTGCCCGTCACAATGCATCGGGGTACGGCATCGGCGTTGTCTATGGCAGAGAGGGAAAGGTCTCCAAAGCCGGAAGAAACGGCGTACCCTTTCGCTTTCAGGAAGTCCCATGCGGGTTGGGAAGAGAGAGAGGCCGCGTAGGGATCGAGGAGGAGTTTATGTTTGTTGAAACGCAGGCCTTCGCGGGGGCTGTAAGGGCCGTCCACGCGATAGTTGTAATATTGGCCGGCCGTTACGCCTTCAACCCAGACATGCCAGATGTCGCCCGTTCGGTTGTATGCGGGATCGAGCGCGATTGTTTGATAGGGCGCCCCATCATGGGGGTCTTCGAAGAGAAGGAGGCTCACGGCAGTGGCGCCGAGACCGAAAATGGCGAATTGGGCGCCGTCATCGTGGAGATTGACGCCCAGAGGCAAAGGATAGCCGGGATAGGTCCGGTGAGGCCTCGTCCGCCGCTTTGCCGATGAACGGTTGTCGTGCTCTCTCATGGCCGTCCTCAATTGTTGGGGCTTAGCGCCCCCTCCAGGAGCAAGCCAGCTTTAGCCGGGCGCCCGCGCGTTCGTTCGCGGACCGCAACGCATGCCCTCGCTTTAGAACTACCGGGGCTGTACGATTCATCCGTCCTACCGCATCTTTTTAAGCTGCAAATCGTCGCTGACCCGAGAAACGCCGTGGACGCTTTTCGCCACGGCAATTATCTTCTGCTTTGTTTCCGGGCTCGACACGAACCCGCTGAGCGTTACCCTTCCATCGAGGACGAATACCCTGATCGGCAGGGGCTCCACGTCGGCAATCCTGTCTCTGATTTCCGCGGCGAGAATCGTGTCGGGAACCTCCGGTCCGGGCGGCGGCCTGAGGTACTTGCAGCCGAAGAGCATGCAAGAGACCATCGCAAAACAAACCGCCGCGAAGGCCAACTTTCTCGTTGCCGCCGCGCCGGAACAGAGCCGGAACCGGCGGGAACAAATGTCGCCGTCTGGAACGAAGCCTGTACAAATGTCCAGAATAGACATGCACTATCGCTATTTTTTTTCGGACCGGTCTATTCCGTCCCTGATGGAGGCGACCAGTTTTTCCAGGTCTTCCTTTCTCAGTTCCGCAAGAAAATCAAGCTCTTCGCCTGTCTTGAGCAGTTCCCGTATGATCCTGACGAGTCTTTCCTTATTCATATCTCCCTGCTGCCTTCCCATAGCTATAGATAGATAATGCAAAAACAGCCTCTGCGTCAAGAGTTTCCTCAAAGGCTGCGGGAGGCGGCAAAGGCGGATTTCCTCGGCTCAGTCCTGCAAGCGTTTCGGGCAAGAGGCGCTGACGGCTCAATCTCCATTGTAACACGGACGCCCCTCTTACTGCAAAGAGTCAAGAGGAGCGTCCGTGGTCGCTACATGTTTAAGTTTGACAAGAGTCTGTGGGAAGAGAGCTATAGTCCGAAGGAGTAGATGATATTCTTCGGCGCCAGCTCGGTTGAAGAAGCCTTAGACCTGGTCCGCCCGACCTCTTCGCCTTTCCGGCAGAGGACGTAGCCCCTCCGCGTCTTCATCACCGCGCAGGGAATATTAAGTCCCTTGAACCATTCAACCCACCCTTTCAGCAGGTCCGGAGACGGTACTATTTTGCTGACTTCAAAGAAAGGCGCCCCGTTCCGGTTGCGGCCTTTCTCTTCGATCCGCGCTTCTCCAGCCTGTTGCGCCGTTTGCACCCTCGCAGCATTGTTTCTGCTCATAACTCCTCCTTGTCTGAGACCGTTTGCGCAAGCGAAAGATCCTCGCTGTCAGACATCTTCCGGGCCACGGACACCCTGTGCCTCCCCGCAGACCCGAAACTGAAGACAACAGGCGATTCGCTCAACGTTCTTGAGCGTTTATTGCAATACCTGTGCCGTTGGCGAATAAGCGGCGGATAAAAAGGCATACCGTTCGCGTGGGGCGGCGGCGCTTCAAAGCAGGGACGGACAAAAGTGTCGAGCGGGGTTAACCTTGCCGGACAAAAATGTCGTTCAGCCTCTTTTTTTGCCTATGACGTTTTTCCTCCGGCCAAAAATGACTATTCTCTTTCGCTGTGGTATAAAACTGAAGCGCTCCCCATCGCATGGAGCGAGGGGACAAGCAGCGAGGGAGGCGGACGTGGCTCACTTCACATTCTCACGGATTCTCTTCGGAACCGTTGTTCTTGCGCTTCCGGCCCTCGCCGGTTGTGCTGCCGATTGGTGGACGACCGATCAGTCCCCTTACCAGGCGCCATCACAAATTGCCGACCAGATTGGCCAATTCGGCAGGCGTGCGCCTACGGGCGAGTCCCACGGCGGCGGACAGCAGGCAACAGAGGGCGGACAGGAAGCGGGAGACCCGGCTTTTCAGCCCCACCCTGCTCGATAGTTCGCAGACGATGCCCCTTTTGCGCTACCGGGCCTTCGCCGCTCGCTTCTCCTGCTTCATCGCTGCGGCAAACTCGGCTCTGTCAAGATACCCCTTGTTGTTTACGTCATAGCGGCGGAACTGGTCGAGGGTGAGATCGGGGATCGCCATAGAGAGCTCAACGGGCGTGATCTTGCCATCCTTGTTGGCGTCCACGTCGTCAAAGTCACTGCCGCTCCCATGCCGGGCGAGTCTTACGAGTTTGCCTCTCCAGTTTCCGGTTATTCCCGAGAAAGCCGGCGCCGGCATCGACCCATGAAGGAGTTTCGTCACCTTCAAGCCCTGCGGCGCATATGAGACGGCGATGGAATCTCCCACCTGTATATCGGAAAAAAGCCGGTAGCCTGCCAGAACGGGAGATGAAGCGTCGAACGTCACGGTGTTTTCCCCGTTTTTTAAACAAAGCGTCTCATTTGCAAGGCTTATTCTGACAACCCGCCCGGTGAAGCCTTCTTTCGCCCCACCAATCCGCAGCCGTGCGGGCTTCGCGGAGACTTTCTTGAGGAGCACGGCGTCGTCTGAAGCGGCCGTCCATCGAGGCGCGCAAATGCCGACAATAAAAAGAAAACCGATCGCCAGGACCGCAAAGAAAGCCGTTCTCCTCATGGTTGATCCTCCAGAACGAAACTATGATGGGGCTGAATGATGTTTTACCGAGAATCGGACACGTTTGTCAAGCCCTGTATCACACGCGGGAGAAGCCGCACGTTCGCCATGCTCCACCCCCAACCGTTCTCTTTACAGCATACTTTCCGGTTCTTTCCCAAGCTCTGCAAATGAACGACGACAAGGCCTTGCGCCAGTTGAAGCGGCTCCTTGAAGCGAAGGCGGCGGGCCGGGGGAATGAACGGCGCTCAGGCAGATAAGAGCGTGGCTCGCCCCGAAGGACCTGCCCCGATGCCCTCCCCCTTACGGGCATCGTTTCCTTCGCGAGACTATTCCCAGTCCGCCGCCTGAAAAAAACGTGTGATTTGCGGGTGGGAATTGCAAGGGGGGAGAAAGCAGCGGTTGACAATAAATAAAGTATGCTTATGTTGGAAAAGGCAGCAAAAAAACGGGAGGGGTGCATGAAGGGGAAACGAAGCCTCTGCGCAGTCTTGCTTTTGTCGTCAATACTCCTCGCTTGGGGAAGCAACGCGTTTGCGGTCTCGGAATGGGCGCCTATTCCTATCGGCGGCATCCCCGTCGGCATTTCTCCCAGCGCGCCGGCCGAGACTCCGGTCGGCCCTCCGCCCCCCAACATGATGCCCCCCGTCCCGCCCCCGCCCGGCGACACCGCTACCGGCACCGTGGGTACATCCGAATATGGGAGCACGACGTCGGGCGGCACGGTAACGCTCACGACGGGCACCGAGCCCGGGAAAGGACCGGGCATGACCCAGCTAGGTTCTCCCCTTCTTTTGCCGCCTTATGCGCCCCGGGAAACTCAAACCGATGAGGTCCTGCGAAAGATCTATCCAGAAGGGAACATAAGGGTGCGTCCGAACACGGCGCCTGTTGCCTACTCCGGGTCGCCGTTAAAGGCGGGGTCCCCGACAACGCCGGCGTCCACAGGCCTCTCCTCGGCTGCGGGGGCGCCGACCGCTCCGTGGTCAAGCCCTCCGATGGGCGAGGGCGAAGGCACGATCCGCAGCCATTCATCCGCTCCATTCGGCCCTGACGAAGGCAAAAGGGAAACAGGCGGACGGGAGGTTGCGAAATAGGGGAAGCAGAAAGAAGTGCGCTGGCGGACTATTCCGGCTCGTCCATTTCGGGAAGCACCGAAATGTTGTGCCGGTATTCTTTGAGCACGCGCTTGGTGAAGGCGTTCCTCGGCGCGCCGACGCCCGCCTGTCGGGTCTTGCTCGCACCCGTGTTGTAAGCGGAAAGCGCCACGGGCACGCTCTTGAAATCTTCAACCAATTTGGAAAGGTGATAGATGCCGAGTTTGATGTTGTTCTCCGGCACATGGAGGCATTGCGTTCCGTTCCACGTCACGCCGGCATCCTTGGCTATGTACTTGGCCAGGGACGGCTTGATCTGAAAAAGGCCCCTCGCGCCTTTCGGCGAGACGACGTCGCGCTTGAAATTGCTCTCCACTTTGATGACTGCGAGGGCGAGGCGGTAATCGAGATCGCGTTGTTTCGACTGGTCCCATACCGTATGGACCACGGCCTTGAGATTCTCCTCCCGCATATCCGCTTTGTTGCCTTTCAGGTACGCGACAACCCGCTCGACAACCGCCGATTTCTTGGAATCATCGGACGCCTGGGCGGATTCATTGACAAATACCGCGGCAATGCCGGCAAGAAGCACAAGGGGAACGGTAAGGATAATTATCTTTGATCGCCATCGCATAAGATTTCCCGGTGATTATTTGCGCAAGCAGCACTAGAACGTTTAGGGTATCATATACGATCCGGAAGCGCGGCGCAAGACAAAAATGACAATGATGTCGCCTATTCGGCCGATAGTTTAGCGTAAATAGGCGTTATTCCTCGGAATTTCCCGCCTTTTTTGTTCGCTCCAAAATGGCCTTGAATGTCTTCATATCGTAATTGGCCTTGGTAATGAAATCCTCGTCCGACTCGAAGTACCAGACCAACATCGTCTTCAGCTTTTCGAGGGGGTAGAGCCGCACGAGGTCCCGCGCTATCTTGCCTTCGTTCTCGTAATGCATGAGCGGTTTCCGGTGAAACTTCGCGAAATAGCTCTGACCGTAGGCATCGAGGAGTTGCTTCATGTCGGTGAAATCATGCACCTTGTCCGATTGCCCGGCAGACGCCTCCCCCGCCTCTGAGAGCGAGGTCTCTCCCTCCGGGGCGCCTCTTCCCGATCCGCCTCCTGTTCCGCGCCGGCCGTTTCTTTTTTCTGCTGGCTATACCATTCGGAGGCAAACTCCCGGTAAATGGCTTCTATCGTGATGACTTCCTGCTCTTTGTTCGTGGCGATGAGCCTTTTTGCGATCACATAGAAGGTATAGACAGCCGTATGTACGTCCTGGTCCGTCTCCTTGCCTTGAAACACCCCGATGTTCTTGAACCGGGACAAATCGACGATCGGGTAGGTATTGCCGTCGACGTCGAACAGATAAATCCCGAAGGTGTTCTTGTCGATTTCCCCCGCCAGGTCGATCCTCTTTACGTAGTCGAGGTTTACCATGCCATGATGATCTGTCTCTATCCACATAATGCCTTCCTCATCTCCCCCCATTCCCGGTTGCCAAAAATGGCCGGCCCTTTCCCTGTCGAAACACGCCGCCGAGACAACGCCGTCATATATAAAATATTTACTGAAGTGGTGTCAAGCAACGAAAATGAGCGGCGTGAGGCGGTCAAGCGCGAGCTGCCCCGCCCCCGGCGACACATCGCTTCTTTGCGGCAAATTATGGTAGCCTCATAAGGTCTTGCTGAAACGCGACGATACAAAAGACCGCTCAGACGTGCAGGCCAAAAGGGCTCTGCTGTGCACCGTCACCGTTTTCTTCTGGTTTGCGCAATACGTCTATATCCCTTTCCTCACGCCCTATCTCATCGCGCTTTCTCTGACCGCAACCACGGTCGGCGCGATCATCGGCGCCTACGGCGTCAGCCAGCTCGTCTTGAGGATTCCGCTGGGCGTCGTCAGCGATATCGTCAGGAACCACAAATTATTCATTTTGATCGGGACGCTCCTCTCCGGCCTCTCCTCCGTGGGCATGATGATCTCTCCTTCCCCGGCGCTCTTGTGCATTGCCAACGGCCTCTCCGGCGTCGCCTCGTCGACGTGGATATCCTTTACCGTCCTCTACCCCGTCTATTATGAAAAATCGGAAGCCACGAAGGCTATCGGCATCATTAACATTTTCTCGAAAGCCGGAACGTTTGCCGCCTTTGTTATCGGAGGCGCGCTCTTCGAGCAAGTCGGCATTCGAGGGCTCTTCATCGCCAGCTTTATCTCGGGGATGATCGCCGCTCTCCTGGCCTTGTTCATGAAGCGGGAACCCGCGGCAGACCCGGTCAATATCAGCATGGGAAGTCTCCTCGAGGTCGTCAGGGAACGAAGTCTCCTTTTTTCCTCGGTCATGAGCGCCCTGATGTACCTTGTTATCTTTGGCACCGCTTTCTCCTTTACCACCAGCACCGCCAAGGGCCTGGGCGCCACGGGGTTGGAACTGGCATTCTGCGCGGCTTTGTTGAGCGCCGGCGCCATGGGGGGCGCCTATTTCGTCGGCACGAAAACCGCCGGCAAAATGGGCGAAAAGCCCTTGCTCCTTTTTGCCTTTTTGTTGCTGGGCGTCTACTGCCTCGGAATCGCCCTTTCTCACAGGGTGGTCGACTTCTTTCCCCTCCAGGTCCTTGCGGGCCTCGCCAACGGCGTGCTGGCCTCCTCGCTCATGGCCTATGCAATCAGGCACGTCGATGGGGAGAAGAAGTCGACCGCCATGGGCTTCTATCAGTCGTTTTATTGCCTCGGCATCACGGCGGGTCCCGTTCTCATGGGCTTCCTGGTCGACCACGCCTCGACGGGCGCGTCCTTCGCCATCATGGCGTTGATCGCCCTGGCCTGCGCCGCCTCGATACCCCTTGCCTACGGGTCGAAAAATCCGCCTTAGAGACGACCGGTTTTTTTATTGACACCTGTTATAACTTCATCATATCATAATGACTAGTGCCTGTATCGATCTCGATGCAGGCAAGGTTTTTCCGTCCGTCTTCTCGCCGTTGTCGATTTCGAGCAGACAGGCGGATTCTCCCAGCTTGCCCGAGCCATCCAGGGGACCGGGCCTGTGGATTTCCCATGCCGGAAGGCAGAAGTCCCTCTGCAGACCCCCATCAAAACCTGAAGGATTCCGGGGCAGGGGTTTTATTATTCCGAGGGTGGGGCAGCGACGTTGATCGTCGTTTTTGACCCTTTAAAAGGGGTCGGGACGCCCTTATGTCAGCGAGAGGAGAAGACAGCATGACCGAGCAAGTTTTTACCAGTTGCACTACCGAAGGCCCAATTAATGTCTATGTCAGGGATGGCAAAGTGGTCCGCATACGTCCATTGGTCGCCGACGAAAAGGACTTCAAGCCGTGGACCATCGAGGCCGGAGGCAAAACCTATACGCCCCCGACGAAATTTCATCTTGCCCCTTTTATCCATGCAGAGCGGATACGTCTCTATTCCGAAGATCGGATCCTCTATCCCATGAAGAGAAAGGATTTCGATCCGAAAGGCGCAAGAAATCAGGAAAAGAGAGGCGTATCGGAGTATGAGCGCATAAGCTGGGAAGAAGCGCTCGATATCGTTTCAGGAGAGATTAAGCGCATCAGGGAGCAGCACGGCGGCGCAGCCATAACAGGCATCACCTCTTCTCACCACAACTGGGGAATAGTCGGCTACAAGATGGGTCCTTTTGCCCGCTTTATGGACATGCTCGAATATACGCCCGTCATGGATAATCCCGACAGTTGGGAGGGCTGGCACTGGGGGGCTCCCCATACCTACGGGTTCTTCTGGCGCCTCGGCATGCCCGAGCAGTACGACCTTCTCCAGGACGTATTGAAAAATACGGAGATGATCGTCCTGTGGTCGAACGACCCCGACTCCACGAGGGCCATCTACTCCGCTCAGGATTCCGTCCTCTGGCGCCAGTGGCTGAAAGAAAAGGGCGTCAAGATGGTCATCATCGACCCCTTCTTCAACTACACTGCCGCCCACATGGACCATGCCAAGTGGTTCCCCCTGCGGCCCGATTCCGGCGCCGCCATAGCCGAGGCCATTGCCCACGTGTGGATTACGGAGGGAACCTACGACAAGGAATACGTGGCCTCGCACACAGTCGGATTTGAAGAATTCAAGAACCACATCCTCGGGAAAAGCGACGGAGTGCCAAAGACCCCCGAACGGGCGGCGGAGGAATCGGGAATACCGGCAAGAAAGATAAGGACTCTTGCCCGGGAATGGGCCGCCAAGCGAACGGTTCTTTCCGCCGGCACCCGCGGCGGAGAGGGAAGCGCCTGCCGTCAGGCCTATGCGACCGAGTTGGCGCGGCTGATGATCCTTCTCCAGACCATGCAGGGCCTGGGCAAACCGGGACGAGCCATTTGGGGAACCACCATGGGCTGCCCCTCCAATACGAGCATATTCTTCCCCGGCTACGCCGACCCCGATTCGCGCATGGGCATGTCCCGTGCGGCAGACCACCCGATCGTCAACCCTACCAAGCAGCGCCTTTACCGGATCACCCTGCCCGAAGCCATACTCAATCCGCCCATAGAATGGGATGGGGACGGCTTCTGCGGACAGTCCATCGAGCAACAGTTTACCCGTCACGTCTATCCCATGGAAGGATATCCCGAAGTAAAAATGTTCTACCGCTATGGCGGCAGTTTCATCGGGACCATGGTGGACACGAGCAAATGGGTCAAGATGTACCAGAGCCCGAAGCTCGAGTTCGTGGTGAATCAGGACTGCTGGTGGGGCACGGAGACGGGTTTTGCCGACATCATCCTTCCCGCCTGTACGAGCCTCGAGCGGGAAGACATATCGGAAGCCTGGACTTCCGGCGGCTACAGCATGCACGGCGCCAGCGGGAATAATTTCAGGGTTCTCGTGCGGATGAAAAAGTGTGTAGAGCCCCTCGGCGAATCGAAGGCCGACTACGAGATATTCACCCTGCTCTCCGAAAGGCTGGGCATGAAGGAGCGGTATACCGAAGGCAAGACCGACGTTGACTGGGCAAAGCGGTTCTTCGAGATTTCTGACGTTCCCAAGTATATCACCTGGGAAGAGTTGGAGAAGAAAGGTTATTTCGTCATTAATCCCGAGGAAGACCATAAGATCACCCCGGCCCTGCGCTGGTTCGCTGAAGGCAGGACCTGCGATACCCCCGACCCGATGAACAAGAAACGCGGCACCGAGAAAGGCGACCAGTTGGGCACGTACAGCGGCAAGGTCGAATTCGTGTCGCAAAGTCTTCTCAAGCAGTTTCCCGACGACGACGAGCGGCCGCCAATGCCCCGCCACATACCGAGCTGGGAAGGCTACCGGAGCGAGCTCTACAAGAAATATCCCCTTCAGCTTGTCAGCCCCCATCCACGCTTTTCGTTCCACACGCATTACGACAAGCACACCAAATGGCTCAACGAGATCCCGGCCCACCGGATCGTGAGGGACGGCTACGCCTGGTGGCCGGTCCGGGTCCATCCCAGGGATGCGGCAGCCAGAGGGATCAAGAACAACGACATCGTCAAGCTCTACAATGACAGGGGCGCGGTCCTCTGCATTGCGGTCATCACCGAAAGAGTATTGCCGGGGATCATCCATAGCTATGCCTCATCGGCCAATTACGATCCCCTCGAGCCGGGGAATCCCCAATCGATCGACCGCGGCGGGTGCGTCAATCTCCTCACGCCTTCCCGGATGGTCTCAAAACACGCGCCCGGCATGGCGCCCGGCTCGTGCCTCATTGAAATTGTGAAATGGGAGGAAGAGTAACATGGCCCGATACGGCATGATCATCAACATCGATAGATGCAATGGCTGCTACAATTGCTTTCTTGCCTGCAGAGACGAGTTCGAGTCGAACGATTACGCCCCCTATTCGGCTGCTCAGCCCACGGAAGGCAAATCGTGGATGAAGGTCATCGAAAAGGAGCGCGGATCGACGCCCAAGGTAAAGGTCGATTACGTCGCCATTCCTTGTCTCCAATGCTCGAATGCGCCGTGCGTCAACAAATCTCTGGACGGCGCCGTCTACCGCCGGTCTGACGGGATCGTCATTATCGACCCGGAGAAAGCGAAAGGCAATAAAGAAATCCTCCTCAATTGCCCTCATCGCGTCATCTATTGGAACGAAGAAAAGAACCTGCCGCAAAAGTGCACGTTCTGCGCCCACCTCCTCGACAAGGGCTGGAAAGAACCGCGTTGCGTCGAGGCATGCCCCGACGACGCGATTGTCTTCGGCGACCTCGACGACCCGCAGAGCGAGATCTCGAAACTCCTCGCTTCTTCCAAAACGGAGGAGCTCAATCCCGATTTCGCCCTGAAACCGAACGTGAGATACATCGATCTTCCCAAGAGGTTTATCGCCGGAGAAATCGTTCTGGGCGACAAGGAAGGCGAATGCGCCGCCGGCGTCGAGGTATCCGTCAGCGGCGGCGGCAAGGCGGTCGAATCCCGGACCGATGAATTCGGCGATTTCGAGTTCGACGGCCTCAAGTCTTCGGAAACGTACGTGGTGCGCATCGCCCACGAGGGGTACGCGCCGGTCGAAAAAACCGTGGTCACCCACGCGGACGTCAACGTGGGCGTCATCGAGCTGGAGCCATTAAAACGATAACCGGCCGGGGTCGGTTCCCCGGTTGAGATACGTTTGGAACGATTAAAGCTGTATGGAGAATAGGACAACAACATGAACGAACTCGATAGTTTTTTCCACCCCGATTCCGTCGTGGCAATCGGCGCATCGGAGGCGCCGACCGCCTACGGCACGCGTTACATTCAGGCGCTTCTCGACATCGGCTTCGACGGAAACAAAATCTATGCCGTCAATCACAGCGGGAACGAAGTGCTCGGCCGCAAGATCTACCGGTCCGTCCTCGACATCCCCGCCAGCGTGGAGATGGCCTGCATCTGCGTGGGGGCGCGCTTTGTCCCCGACGCGCTCCGCGATTGTCTGAAGAAAGGCGTCAAGGCCGCAATCGTGTTGAGCGCCGGTTTCAAGGAGTTCGGAGAAGAAGGCCGACTCCTCGAAGAGGAAGTAGTCAAGATCGCCAAACAGGGCATCCGCGTGATGGGTCCCAACTGTTTCGGGACCTACTGCCCTTCCGGCAGAATAACGGTTGTCCCGGGGGGCGGTTTTCCGAAGAAATCGGGCGGCACGGCGCTGATGGCCCAGAGCGGCCAGTTGGCGGAGGGCATCACCGCCCGTTCTTTCGGCTTCGGCATAAGGTACTCCAAGCTTGCAAGCTACGGCAACGCCGCCAACCTCAACGAGGCGGACCTTCTCGAATACCTCATGCAGGACGAACAGACCACGCTCGTCACGTCCTACCTTGAGGGCGTGCGGGACGGAAAAAGGTTTTTTGAAACCGCCCGCGCCAACCGTGGGAGGAAACCTCTCGTTATTCTGAAGGCCGGCCTCAGTAAGAAAGGAGCAATGGCGGCTTCTTCGCACACCGGTTCCCTGGCCGGAGCGGCATCCATCTGGGACGCCTTTTTCCGCCAGACCGGAGCGATCAAAGTCGGCGGCATCGACGAGTTGGTCGACACAATGGTCGGCTTCTCCTGCCTCCCCGACGGGTGCGGCCTCAGGGTGGCGCTCATGAGCGGCGGCGGCGCGGGAGCCGTCATAGGCGCCGATGCGTGTGAAATGGCGGGCATGGAAATGCCCGACTTGCCTCCCGAGACAGTCGCCACGCTTCACGAGTTCCTTGCGCCCGTCGGCACGTCCATCAAGAATCCCCTCGACATAGGCAACCCGCACCCGCCCCTGAACGTCCTAAGGTCCTCTCTCGAAGCGCTCGCGTCATGCGACCTCATCGACGTCATCGTCATCCGGCGCATATTCTTCTCCGTGAAAACCGCCAAGGTATTCTCCGGCCCCACGGCCGCCAAAGAAGAGGAGCAGGAAGAGCTGCTGCGGATACCCGTTGAAGTCATGAAGAAATACAACAAGCCGGTGGCAATCATATTGTCCGAAGACCTCACCGGTACGGAGAACATCGACCTCGAAGAAGACCGGCGAAAAATCCGCGACTTCTTCCACGAGCACAACGTTCCTGTCTACATCTCGGAGGAGAAGGCTTTTACGGCCCTCTCGCACCTTGCCGCTTTCAGAGCGTCGACGCTCAAACGAGCGGCCATGACGCAAGAGAAACCGATTGCAGCGTCGGCGAAGGGGAGAGCCCTGTTGACCGACATCATCAAAACCTCTTCATCAACCACCGTCGACGAGTTGAAGTGCAAGAGCGTCATGAAGGAATACGGCATCAACGTGACGGAAGCGGTCCTCGCGAAATCGGAAGAGGCTGCCGTCGCCGCAGCCGAGAAGTTCGGCTATCCCCTGGTCATGAAAATAGTCTCCCCGCAGATCACCCACAAGAGCGACATCGGCGGCGTGCGGGTGGGATTGTCGAGCAAGGAAGAAGTCGCCAAAGCCTATAAGGAGATCACGGCTGCGGCTGCAACGAAAGCGCCGGAGGCGGTCGTTGAAGGCATAGCGGTGCAGAAGATGGCGCCCGCAGGCCTCGAGCTCGTCATCGGCATGAGCAAGGATCTCCAGTTCGGCCCCGTCCTTATGTTCGGTCTCGGCGGAACCCTCGTGGAGATTCTCAAAGACGTCGCCTTCCGCATCGCACCGCTCACCCGGGAGGACGCGAAGACGATGATCAGGCAGATAAAGGCCTACCGTCTCCTCGAAGGATTCCGGGGACAGCCCGCCGTCGACATCGACCACCTCGAGGAATTGTTGCTGAAGGTATCGCAAATGGTCATCAGCAATCCTGAAATCAAGGAAATGGATATCAACCCCCTCATGGCTTATGCCAACGGCGCCATTGCCGTGGACGCAAGAATTATTCTGGAGGACGACGCCATTGCGGCATCAAAGAAGTAGCGCGAAAGGTATGTATAATTATTTCTAACCAACGGAGGATAATGAAATGAGAAAGGTCATCGTAACCGTCTCGTTGACGGGCGGGGTACAGACGAAGAAGGACAATCCCAATCTGCCGGAACAACCGGAAGAAATCGCCGAGAGCGCGTATGCGTGTTACAACGAAGGCGCTTCTGTTGCCCATATCCACGGACGCGACAAAGAAGGCAAGCCGACGGGCGACGTTCAGGTGTTCAAGGAGATTCATGCGGCTATTCGCTCCAAATGCAACATGATCCTCCAGGACAGCACCGGCGGCGGACCGGGCCTTACCTTCGAGCAAAGACTTGCGTGCCTCGATGCGAAGCCTGAGATGGCGTCCCTGAACATGGGCTCCATGCTGCGGACCATCGGCAAGACCGCCGGAACGACGTGGGCAAACCCCCGTCCCGAACTGGAGCGGTTCGCCCAGGAAATGCTCAGCAAGGGCGTCAAGGCGGAGATGGAAATCTACCATCACGGTATGCTCCGCGAGATGAAGAACTTCATCGACAAGGGTCTCCTCCAGAAACCCTACTACGTCAATTTCGTCATGGGCATGGCCTACCAGGGCGCCGTCGAGGCCACTCCAGAGAACCTGACGTCCCTCGTCAGCCTGTTGCCTCCCGGCACGCTCTTCAACTGCTGCGCTATCGGAAGGGCCCAGATTCCCATAACGACCATGGCAGTCCTCCTCGGCGGCCAGATGAGGGTCGGCATGGAAGACAATATCTATTTTGCAAAAGGCGAGCTTGCCAAGAGCAATGCCCAACTGGTCGCAAAAAGCGTGCGCATTATCAAAGACCTCGGCTTCGAGATCGCAACGCCCGAAGAGGCCCGGGAAATAATCGGACTGCCCAAGCTGTAAGGGTTTAATATCCTTGACAAAGGGGACTTGCTCCTATAGGCTTGTGTGGCAATAATCCGGCGACCTCGGTCTTCGCCTGAGGCCGAGGTCGCCGGACAACGGATGTCCGGCCCATCGGGGATCTTCGGACATCGGGGAAAGAAGACCTTTGCTCGTTGATTCTTTGAGACGCCGTAAAGGTGAACCTCAAAAAAAGGGAGGAATTTCATGAGCAGGAAACTTGTCTCTCTGTCGCTTGCTGCGTTCTTTGTTGCAGCATTGTTGTTCTCTCCGGCGCATGCCCAGGAAGCGGCAAAGTCGGGTCAGCCAATGAAGACCGCAAAGATCGGCGTCATCAGCCCCTTAAGCGGCCCGCTCACGTTCATCGGCACCAGCGTACTCCGCTGCGTGCAGATGGCGGTCAACCTCGTGAATGAAAAAGGCACCCTGGGAAACAACGGACCGGGGATCCTCGTCGGCGGCCAGCGGTACAAGATTGAGATCGTCAACTATGACGACTCCGGCGATCCGGCCAAAAGCGTGGCCGGTATGAGAAAGCTCGCCGAAATGTATAAGGTTCCCGTCGTTCTCGGCCCCTTCGGCACGCCCCAGGTATGGGCATGCCAGGAAGTGAACGTCGGACTCAAGGTCGCCTTCAACGGTCTTTCCACCTCCGATCAATCCCGCAAGAAGAACAACGCGCTCTACATTCAGGAACGCGTGCCTGGTCTCTACTTTGGCGACTATATGGCTGAAGCTGCTATCGAAAAGGGCTACAAGAAGGCTGCCGTCGTCACGGACGTCAACGAAGCCTTCCTCACGTGGGGCAAAAGATTTGCCCAGAAGTTTGAGAGCCTTGGCGGAAAGGTCGTTGGGTTCGAGAGCGTCGACATCAAGCACACTACCGACTACCACTCCATCATGACGAACTTCAAAGCCAAGGGTCCCGATATTATCTTCATCTCCACCTATGAGGAGCAATCGGCTCTCGCCTGCAACCACGCCCTCGACGTGGGCTACAAAGGAAAGTTCATGTTCGGCTCCGACTGGGGCATAAAGTCGGAGAAGATCGTCGGCCTCGACCGGATCCAGGGCTCCCTGCTCCAGGCCATGATGCATACGTACTTGAGAATGCATCCCGCCGACGACAAGCGGGGATACGCCACTGCTTTCATGAAGAAGTACAAGGAAACGTACAAGGAAGATTTCGCCCAGCCGGGTCTTTCCGTCTACGATCCGACGCTCATGTTTCTGCGCGCCATGGAGATTTCCGGAAGCGTGACCGATGCGCATGCCATCCGCGGTGCCTGCCCCAAGGCTCTTGAGGAAGGCAAGCTGCCGATCATCTTCCCGAACAACGACGTGTTGAAGAACGGCCTCATGGTCGGCACGCCCGAGTACGTGCTGGAGGTCAAGGGAGACAGCTATTCCCTCGTCAAGGAAATTCACGTGCCGAAAAACATTCTCGAATAGTTTCGTCATCATCATCCCATAGCCCCCGGCCTCGCCGGGGGCTATGGCCAAAATCACCGGGGGTCTGCTACGATCGAGCTTGCGCAATACCTATTGAACGGCATTTCCCAAGGATGCGTCTACGTACTCCTCGCCTCTGGTCTCACGATCATATTCGGCATCCTTAACGTACCCAACTTCGCCCAGGGCCACCTCTACATGGTAGCCGCCTACCTGGGCTTCTACATGGTGATGTCCTACGCGGTCAACTACTGGCTCGCCCTGGTGCTTGCCGCGTTCGCGCTGGCCATCGTGGGCCTGGTGGTCTACCGCCTCGTCTTCTACCCCATAAGGAACGCGCCGGAGGTCAACCGCTTCGTCGCCGCCATGGCGTTGCTGATGATCCTCGAAGGAGGCGCTCTCTACCTTTTCGGAACAGAAACGAAGTGGTTCCTCATTCCTTGGAGCCGGAGCGTGGTGTCTGTCGGAAACCTTTCTCTCCAGGTCCAGCGCGTCATCGTCCTTGCCGGCACCTTCGTCGTCATGATGGCGCTGTGGTTCTTTATCAAAAGAACGGCGATGGGCGCCGCCCTGGAGGCGACCGCCCAGCACAGGGAAGGCGCACTCCTCTGCGGCATAAAGGTCAGCCGCGTCTCGGCGCTGGCGTTTATCGTCGGCACGGCGCTCGCCGGGATTGCAGGCGTGCTCATCGGACCCGCCGAGCTCCTTTCACCCACCATGGGCATGGGACCGCTGCTCGTCGCCTTCTCCGCGATCATCTTCGGCGGACTCGGCAGCGTAATAGGGGCCGTCGTCGGCTCCATTATCCTCGGCATCGTGGAGAGTCTGGCTTCCGGATACATTAGCGCCACCTACAGTCTTGCTTTTGTCTTCGGGATCATGATCCTCATGCTGCTCTTCCGTCCAAAAGGGCTGTTCGGCAAGGAGGTCTGGAGGCCGTGAAAACACTCATCACTCCCGCACGGGCCGGCTGGCTCCTCGCCCTGGTTCTCGCCATACTCGCTCCTCTTTTCACCGGGGAGTACCTGACGAGCATCCTGCTCCTGATCGCCATCTGGGCCATCGTCGCCATCAGTCTCAACCTGCTCTACGGCTACACGGGTCAGGTCTCTCTCGGCCACTCCGCTTTCCTCGGCATAGGCGCCTACGCCATGGGCATCCTGGCGGTGAAACTCCACATCGGCTTCTGGCCCGGTTTTTTTGCCGCCATCGCGATCAGCGGCTTTTTCGGCTTCCTGATCGGCATCCCGGCCCTTAAGCTGCGGGGGCCCTTCTTCATCCTCGTGACGCTCGGCTTTGCGGCCATCGTCGGGGTGATCGTGCAAGGGTGGAGCGACTTCACGGGCGGCGCCAACGGTTTGGCCGGCGTTCCCAGGCCCAACCCGATCCCCCTTCCCAACGGAGGCGCGATTCACTTTGATTCGCTCCTCTCCATGTACTATTTCGTCCTTTTCTTTCTCGTGCTCATCGCTCTCGTCTGTCACCGCCTCGTCAACTCGCTCCTCGGGCGAACGTTTGTTGCCATCTCGCATGACGAGCGCCTGGCCGAAGCGCTCGGCATCAACACGATGCAGAAGAAGCTTACCAGTTTCATCATCAGCGCCGTCTTCTCGGGAGTAGCCGGCGCGCTCTATGCGTCCTACAACTCGGTCATAAGCCCGGACATCGCCTATTTCGAGCGCGGTATGGACGCCCTTGCGCTTCTTATCGTGGGCGGCGCCGGCACCATGGCGGGTCCCATCGTCGGCGCCTTCGTGATGACCGCAATCCCCGAGGGGCTGCAGATCGTGCCGACCCTCAGAACGCTCATCGACGGGGTGATTCTGCTCTTCTTCATCATCTTTCTCCCCACCGGCATCATGGGAGGCTTCAAAGACCTCTTCTCATACTGGGGACGTTCAGCGAAATCAAGGATGGGACGCAATGGCGCTGCTTGAGGTTTCAGGTCTATTCAAAAGGTTTGGCGGGCTCACGGCAGTAAACGATCTCACCTTTTCTGTCGAGCAAGGCCAGCTTGTGAGCATTATCGGCCCTAACGGCGCCGGGAAGAGCACCCTCTTCAACCTGCTTACCGGCGCCTACCGGCCGAGTGCCGGCAAAGTCGTCTTCGACAGCCGCGACATCACCGGGTGCAAGCCCTATCAATCGGCCCGCTACGGCATTGGGCGCACCTTCCAGACCACCGCGGTCTTTCGCTCCGAGACGGTGCTCGACAACATCATTGTCGGTCAATCCGTCCACCTCAAAACGGGCGTATGGGGCGCTGTAATGAAAACCGTGGGCGCCAGACGCGAAGAGGAGAAGGTCCGGCAAAAAGCCCGCGCGGTCCTCGACTTTGTCGGTCTGACGGATCTGCAGCAAAAGCTTGCCGGCAACCTCACGGAAGAGGCGCAGAAAAGGCTGTCGATCGCGATGGTCCTCGTCGCCGACCCGAAGCTGCTGCTCCTCGACGAGCCCACGGGCGGGGTAAACCTGGAAGAGATCGGCGGTCTGATCGACCTGGTCCGAAAGGTGCGGCAGTCGGGCATTACCGTCTGTCTCATCGAACACAAGATGCGCATGGTGATGAGCATGTCCGACCATATCATCGTTCTCAATTACGGCACCAACATCGCGGAGGGCACGCCCGCCGAGGTAGCGAACAATCAGCAAGTGATCGAAGCCTATCTGGGGGCGCGCCGTGTTGCTTAGCGTAGACGGACTCCAAACCTACTACGGAACCTTTCAGGCCCTTCGGAGCATATCGCTCGACGTCGACGCTGGCGAGGTGGTCACCATTCTCGGGGCGAACGGCTCGGGAAAGACGACGTTGCTGAGAACCATATCCGGTCTGGTCCCGTCTGCCTCCGGAACCATAAGGTTTAACGGCGAACGAATCGACAAAGTTGCGCCCGACCAGATTGTCAGGCTCGGTGTTTCTCACTGTCCGGAAGGAAGAATGCTCTTTCCCGAACTGACCGTGCAGAAGAATCTCGAACTCGGCGCCTACGTCCGACGGAAAGACAAGGGACTGGTCGAGGCAGGAAAAGAAGAGGCCTATGAACTCTTTCCCCGCCTCAAGGAGAGGAGAAAGCAGGCGGCGGGCACCATGTCCGGCGGCGAACAGCAGATGCTCGCTATCGGAAGAGCGCTCATGTCAAAACCGAAGCTTCTTATGCTTGACGAGCCGTCTCTCGGATTGGCGCCTCTCGTGGTCATGAACATCATGGACACGCTGCTTGAAATTAAGAAGCGGGGAATGGCGATTCTTCTGGTTGAGCAGAATGCGGCCGAGTCCTTGCGAATCGCCGATCGCGGCTACGTGCTCGAAACCGGAAGGGTTGTCGTCAGCGGCGTCAGAGAGAGCCTGATGAACGATGACAAAGTGAAGCAGTCTTACCTGGGCGCCTAACCTCTTTGCACGCCCTGCCGCATCGTTCGCTCTGCCCCGAAAGTGCTAGACATTCATCGATATGATGCGCCTCATCCGGGGCTTGACGACAGGGCCGGGATGAGGTTTACTGGAAGATGCGCCCCAGGGTTGGACAACACCGAGCTAATTCGGCAGCGCCGCTTCCGGCACGAAGGAGAGAACAGAGAATGAAAGCGCTGGTGATAGACGTATCGAAGTGCAACGGGTGCTACAATTGCCAGATAGCCTGCAAGGACGAACATGTGGGGAACGAATGGCCGCCCTATGCCAAGCCGCAGCCTCTCGCCGGCCATTTCTGGATCAAGGTTGCCGATGTCGTACGAGGAAGCGTCCCCAAGGTCAAGGTTTCTTACCAACACGACATTTGCCAGCATTGCGCCGATGCGCCGTGCATTTCGGCGTGCAGGTCGAGCGCTATCGAGCGACGCGAGGACGGCATCGTCATCATCTCACCCGGCCGGTGCCGGGGAGATAAGAACTGCCTCGCGGCATGTCCCTACGGCGTCATCTATTTCAACGACGATTTGAACATAGCCCAGAAATGCACCTTCTGCGCCCACCTCCTCGACAAGGGGGCAAAGGAGCCCCGATGCGTCGACGTATGTCCCACGGGAGCGCTTACCTTCGGCGAGGAGGAAGACCTGAAAGCCCTGATTGAGAAGTCCGAAACCATCGAGCCCGAATATCCCACGAAGCCGCGCGTCCACTACATCGGCCTGCCGAGACGGTTTATCGCGGGCGCCGTATACGACCCTTCGGCGGACGAATGCATTGAAGGAGCGTGCGTAACCCTCCGGAACCGCGACAATGGCGACGTCTTCGCCGCCAACACCGATGAGTTCGGCGACTTCTGGTTTGAAGGCTTGAAGGTCGGCAATTATTCCCTCTCGATTGAAAAGGAAGGATACAGCCCGTACCGCATAGAATCGGTGAGCACCGAAAAAGACGTGAATCTGGGCGACATCGCCCTCGCCCTTTAGAAGCGATCAGCAACCGGGATGAACGCAAGGCAAGGAGAGGCGCATGGCAGATAAAACCTCCGAGAAACATCAGGAAACAACCGTAGTAAAAGGGCTCTGCTTTGTCGGGGTGGGCACCGACAGCAATACCATAGAAGCCGACGTATCGGACGGCAAACTCGTCAGGATCAACCCGCTCCACTACGACAGGCATTACGGACCGGAGGCGCTCAAGCCCTGGAAGATGGAAGCAAGGGGCAAATCGATCGGTCCTTCCATGAAGTCGCTTATTCCTCCCCTCAGTCTCGCCTATAAGAACCGCATTTTTTCTCCCAACAGGGTGCTCCACCCGCTCAAGAGGATCGACTGGGACCCCCGCGGGATGAGGAACCCGCAGAACAGGGGAAAGAGCGGCTACGTACGGATCTCCTGGGACGAGGCGCTCGACCTTATTGCGGCGGAGATAAGGAGGATAAAGGACGTCTACGGCCCCTACGCCATTCTATCCCAGTCGGACGGCCATAGTGAGACCTCCGCCGTACATGGCCCGCACGGGACGCATCGGCGCCTGCTCCGACTCCTCGGCGGCTATACGCTGCAATGCCGCAACACGGACAGTTGGGAAGGCTGGTGGTGGGGGGCAAAACACGTATGGGGAATGGAAAACCTCGGACAGCAGATGCCGTCCACCAACGTCATGCTCGACATTGCCCGAAACACGGATTGGCTCTTTTTCTGGGGCTGCGATCCGGAAACGACCCCGTGGGGATTTACCGGGCAGATGGCGAGCAGAATGTGCTACTTCTTCACTGAGCTCGGGATAAAATCCATCTACATCTGTCCCGATCTCAACTACGGCGCCGCGGTGCATGCCGATAAGTGGATCCCCATCAGACCGAACACCGATGCGGCCCTGCACCTCGCCATCGCCCATGTCTGGATGACCGAGGGCACGTACGACAAAGAGTACGTAGCGAGTCACGTCGTCGGCTTCGACAAGTTCGAAGAATACGTGCTCGGAAAGGAGGACGGCGTCGCGAAGACGCCTCAATGGGCCGCCGAAATTACCGGGATTCCTTCGAGGATCATTAAAGTTCTCGCGAGAAAGTGGGCTTCGAAGCGGGTCTCCATAGCCCATTCCAACGGCGGGCCGATGATCAGAGCGGCATATTCGACGGAGCCGGCCCGGCTCGAAGTGATGCTTCTCGGCATGCAGGGCCTCGGCAAACCCGGCTGCCACCAAGTCAAAATGCAGGAATGGGGTCTCTACAGCCAGCCCGAAAGAAACCCGATGCCGAGGTCGTCTCTGATTCCCAACGTCTTCGCTGCCGATCGCGGATGGGCCGGGCCCGAACGGCTCGAGCCCCTTCCCAAACAGATCATCCCCAAAAACCTCATTCACGACGCCATCCTCAACCCTCCGCTCACCTGGTACGGGAAGTCGGGGCTGTCGCGAGACCCTGTCACGATCCAGTTCGAAAAATGCACCTACCCCGCGGAAGGTTGTCCGGAAGTGCATATGATCTGGTCGGATACGGCTTCGTGGATCACGAGTTGGAACGACACGAACACCTATATCAAAGCCCTTCGGCACCCGAAACTGGAGTTTATTCTTTCCCAGAGCCCATGGCTCGAAAACGACGTCCAGTTCGCCGACGTCATTCTGCCCGCCACCACGAAATTTGAAGTCGACGATATCGGCGTGGAGATCATGAGCGGACAGTTCAATACGATCTTCATGGATGGCAAGTGCGTCGAGCCAAGGGGGGAATCGAAGAGCAGCTACGAGATAACCTGTCTCGTAGCCGAACGGCTGGGAATGCTCGAAGCGTACACCGAGGGAAAATCGGTAGACGATTGGATCAAAGCCGGTTTCGAATCGTCCGGAGCCGCGGAGCACATAACCTTCGAGGAGTTGAAACAAAAAGGCTACTGGGTTGCCCCTCCCGATCCCCAATGGGACCAACACCCCGCCGGTCTCATCAAGTTCCATGACGACCCCGAGAATAACCGGCTTCAAACGCCTTCGGGCAAACTGGAGTTCTACTCTCAACGCCTGGCCGACCATTTTCCGGGCGACACGGAGCGGCCGCCCGTTCCCCACTTTATACCCTTCGGCGAAAGCCATCAGGAAAGCCTGCTCCATCCCCGGTCAAAGAAGTACCCTTTGCTGGTCGTCTCCAACCACCCGAGGTGGCGGGTCCACTCCCAGCATGACGACATGACCTGGCTCCGGGAGATACCGACCTGCAAGGTCAAAGGGCCGGACGGCTACTCCTACGAACCCCTGTGGATTCATCCGGCGGACGCCGAAAAGAGAGGCATCGCGCACAGCGACGTCGTCACTGTCTTCAACGAACGGGGCGCGGTGTTGGGCGGCGCCTACGTCACGGAACGCATCATGCCCGGCTCCGTCTACATGGATCACGGCGCCAGGTACGATCCCATCGTGGCCGGGGAGTTGGACCGGGGCGGCGCCATAAACACCATAACGCCGCACAACACCACTTCGAAGAACGCAACGGGCATGGTAGTAAGCGCTTTTCTCGTCGAGGTGGAAAAGACTCGTCTTGACGAGCTGCGGGCAAAGTATCCCGAGGCCTTCAACAGGCCTTACCATAGCGGGGCAGGCCTTGTTGCCGAGCGGCTGGTAGAAGACGATAGGTCGCAACGCCCCAGGATAAAAGAGGGAACAGAAACAAACTGATTGACATTGGTTATGACGTCATTATATCGTATCTAATCGTTTGGTTTGGAGAAGCCCGGAAGATGCCTTCGCTCGCCGTTTCCGCACCGATGTCGATTCCTCTGGATCAGGGGAGGGGAGGATTCCCTTGTTAACATAGAGCAGCAGCCTGAAGGTCGATAAATCGAGGGAGGAGATGCAACAAATGAAGAAAATGAGATCGTTGAAGCAGTTACGCCTGTTGTTTGTCCTGGCTTTAGCCGTTCTTTTCATGACCTGCGTCGGCATCTCGCCGACTCTTGCGGCCGACAAACCCATCAAGATCGGCGTTCTTCTCGCGCGCACCGGCCCATTCACCAGCCTGGTCGCCTACATATTGGACGGCCTGAAGCTTTCTTTCGAGCAGGCTGGAAACAAAGTGGGCGGCAAAACCTTTGAGGTTGTCTATGAGGATGAAGGACCCGGCGACCCTGCTTTTGTCATGGACAAGTTGCGGAAGCTTGTAGAGTCCGACAAGGTCGACGTTGTCATAGGGCCGTTCAACAGTGATTTGCGGCTTGCTACGCTGGCTTACACCAGTAAGAAGAAAATACCCAGCTTTGCGGTCGTCTGCGATGACGAAGGCGCGCTCAAGTTCCCCTACGCGTACGCTTTCAACCAGACTACTTTTCAGGAGGCTCGCCCTGTCGGCTGGTATGCATTCGACAAATTGAACGTCAAGACCGTCAACGCGATAGGCGGCGACTGGCACGCCGGCCGCGCCTTTATCGACGGGTTCGACCAGGGGTTCACCAAGGAGAAAAAGGGGAAGATCCTGAGCAAGCAATTTCCGCCCATAGGCACAACAGACTTCAGCTCGTACATAGTCGCGATGAAGCCGGCCGACGGATTGGTGTTTATGTCGGTTCCGGGCGATGCTGCCGCATTTATGTCGCAGGCGTACCAGATGGGAGCTTTGAAGAATACCAAGGTCATCAATATCGGGCAGTCTATACTTCCTCCCATGCTGAAAGACCTCGGTCCGAAACTGATCGGGAATTTCTGGCAGCACGCGGAATACCAGCCATTCTACAAGGGTCCGGCAAACAAGAAATTTAACGAGCTTTATCAGGCCAAGTTCGGTCATCCTGCCGGAAGCTTCGAGGGTTCCGGATACGCTATCGGCACGATTGTTCTGGAAGCTCTCACGATCACCAAAGGCGACACGAACCCGGACAAAATACACGAAGCCGTTAAGTCGATCAAAATGGACACCCCGCTCGGGAACCTTTCTTTTGTGAAGGGAAATGCGGATAAGAGCGGCGTCGAGGGAATTCTGTCGCGCTTCATCGAGGTAATCAAACAGGGGAAGGACGGGTACTACTGGGATCTGGCATTTGAGTATCCGAACGTCAAACCGGCGCCGATAATGAAGTAACGCCTGGTTGCGGGGACACTCCCGGCGCCTCTCGGTCTTCCGAGGGGTGTCCCCGCTTTAGATTTTAACAGGAGCTAATGAGCAGTGGCCGTCTTCACCATCTGTCTCCTTAACGGGATCTCTTTTGGCTGCATTCTCTTCCTGCTCGCCTCGGGCCTGTCGCTGACCCTGGGCCTCATGGGCATTCTCAATCTGGCCCATGGCGCACTTTACATGGTCGGCGCCTATGTGGGCTGGACCATTGCGGTACATCTGGGCCTGAGCTTCTGGATCGCCGCTTTTTCGGCCGGCCTCGTCGCCGGCGTGGTCGGTCTCATCATGGAGCGGGGGTTCCTGAAGCATCTCATGCGGCTGCCGAACGAACAGGTCCTGCTCACCATCGGCTTTGTCTACATCATCACCAACCTTTGCCTGTGGATTTGGGGCTCCATACCCAAACCCCCCTTTACGGCCAAAGCCCTTTCCGGGGCCTTCACCGTTGTCGGCTGGCCCTATCCCTTCTCCAGGGTAGCAATCATCATCGTCGGCCTCGTCGTCGCCTTCGGTCTTTGGTGGCTCCAGGACAAGACCAGGATCGGCGCCATGGTTCGCGCGGGTATGGACGACAGAGATATGACCAAAGGCTTAGGCGTCAATGTCGAGCTTATCGCTGCCGCGCTTTTTTTCGTAGGGGCCTTTCTTGCCGGGTTCGCGGGCGTCATCGGCGCCCAGCTCATCGGCGCGAACACCGGCCTCGGCCTCGATATCCTGCTGCTCGGATTGATCGTCGTCGTCATCGGCGGCATGGGCTCGGTCCAGGGTTCGCTGATCGGCGCCATGATGATCGGCCTAGTCGACGCCTTCGGGAAGATACTTTTCCCCGATTTCGCCATGTTCATGCTCTACTTCCTCATGGTGATCGTCCTCGTCCTCAAGCCGACAGGCCTCCTCGGGAGGAAGCTCTAGAATGAAAAGCCAAACCCCGACATATGTCGATAAGCCGATCAGCGGCGGATGGTGGACGTCGGCCGTTCCTTACCTGATTTCGGCCGCCGTTCTCTGTGTCTTTCCCCTTGTTCTGCCGAGCTACTACCTGAGCGTCCTCACCATCATCCTGATCTTCGGGCTCTTTGCAATGAGCCTCAACATCATATTCGGCGATACGGGGCTCAATTCACTCGGGCACGCGGCCTTCTTCGGCGTCGCAGGGTACGTCGCGGGCATCCTGATAGTCACCTACGGGATCGCAAGCTTCTGGATCAGCGCTCCTCTCGGCCTTCTCGGGGCAGCGATAACGGCAGCCGTCTTTGGCCTTATCGCTCTTCGCGTCTCGGGGGTCTACTTCCTGCTGGTAACCTTTGCGCTCGGGCAGCTCCTCTGGACCGTCGCCGAAAAGTGGTATTCGGTGACCATGGGCAGGTCGGGGTTCGTCGGCATTCCCGCTCCCGACCTCGGCCTCCCGTTGCTCGATCTCGGAACCCCGGTAAAGTTCTACTATTTTGTCTTCGTCGTTTTCGCTCTCTGTTATTACCTCATGGCCCGCCTTCACCGCTCGCCCTTCGGATACGCGCTGCAAGGCATCCGGGAAGGGGAATCCCGGATGCGCGCACTCGGCTACAACGTGTGGCTTTACAAGTACCTGGCGTACATAATCGCGGGGATATTCGCAGGCGTCGGCGGCATCCTGTACGCTCATTTCAATGGAAGCATCGCCCCGTCTCACCTGGGGTTCGCTACCTCGGCCCTGGTGATGCTCATGGTTATTCTCGGTGGAACGGGAACTTTATGGGGCCCTGTCCTCGGCGCTGCACTCATCGTCCTGATCCAGAGTTTTGCCAGTTTGGCGGTGCCTGCGCGCTGGCCCCTAATCCTTGGAGTCCTCTTCGTTATCGGCGTCATGGGTTTCAGGGGAGGCATCGCGCCTCACATCGCAAGAACGGCACGGAGACTTTTTTCGAGTGGAAGCAATCAGAGTTGAAAATCTGCACAAGAGCTTCGGCGGCGTCACCGCGACAAACAACGTCTCTTTTCAAGTAGACGTCGGTGGGCGTCTCGTCATCATAGGACCGAACGGAGCGGGGAAGAGCACCCTCTTTAACCTGCTCAACGGACAATTGCCGGTCGACGCCGGGAAGGTCTTTCTCTTCGGCGAGGACGTGACCCATCTCCCTCTCCACAAGCGCGCCCACAGGGGCATGGCCCGTTCCTTTCAGCTCACGAGCCTTTTCCCCCAGCTCTCCGTGTTGGAGAATATGATGCTCGCCCTTCACGGTCTCCGCAAAAGCCGGTTCAATCCCTTCCGGGCGACCCTCACGTATGGGAATCTCATGAACAAGGCCGAGGAGCTTCTTTCCCTGTTTGATTTGTGGTCGAGGAAAGAAGATCAGATAAAGAATATCTCCTATGGAGAACAACGGAAGCTGGAGATCGCCCTTTGCCTGGCCTCCAACCCCCGTCTCCTGCTCCTCGACGAGCCGAGCGCCGGTCTGACCGCTGGCGAACGGCAGGGGGTCATGGAGATGATCCGCAAACTTCCTCCGGAAATCGCGGTGATAATTGTCGACCACGACATGGACCTGGTCTTCGGCTTGGCGAACCGCATCATCGTGCTGCATTACGGAGAGATTATCGCGGAAGGAACTCCTGATGAGATCCAGAACCACCCCAAGGTGAAGGAAGTCTATATGGGCATCGAAGAGGAAAGCAGTCATGCTGGAACTCGCTGATATTCATACCTACTACGGAGACAGCTACGTTCTGCAGGGGGTGTCGCTGAAGGTCGAGAAGGGCTCCGTGGTCGCGCTCCTCGGGAGAAACGGAATGGGGAAGACCACGACGATCCATTCGATCATGGGCTTCACCCCGCCTCGCCGGGGCACGATCCGGTTTCGGGGCCGGGACCTCACTCACTTGCCATCCCAAAAGATCGCCCGTCTCGGCATTGGCCTGGTTCCCCAAGGAAGACGGATCTTTCCTTCTCTCAGCGTGCACGAAAACCTCACCATGGCGGCGAGGGCCGGGACAGCGGCCTCGCCGTGGACGCTCGCCCGCGTTTATGACCTTTTTCCCGTTCTCGAGCAAAGGGCCAAAACCCGGGGCACTTCCCTGAGCGGAGGCGAGCAGTCGCTTTTGAACATCGCGCGCGCACTGATGACGAACCCCGAACTCGTGCTCATGGACGAGCCTTCCGAAGGCCTGTCGCCGCTTATGGTGAATATGGTCGCCAAGATCATCGGCCGCCTGAAAGACGAGGGCGTCTCGATTTTGCTCGTCGAGCAGAACCTGCCCCTGGCGCTCAAAATGGCGGACTACCTCTACATCATGGGCAAGGGCGCCATCGTCTGCGAGGCGGTTAACGAAAACTCCAAAGAGAACGAAGAAATGGTGGCGAAACATATTTGCGTGTAAGGAGGCATCAGGTGAGCAAGCTTTTTCCCAGACTGTTTGAGCCCTCAGTCCTCGGGGGCATGAAGCTGAAGAATAGAATCATGAAGGCGCCCCAGCACATGGGCCTGGCCAACCCCGACGGCTCGGTAACCGAGCGGATGTTGCAGTACTACAAGCAGGTTGCCTTAGGCGGAACAGGCATGGTCATCGTCGAGTATGCCTGGATCGACAAGGATGCGAGCAAGGCCTCTCCCTGTCAGCTCGGCGTGGCCGACCTGGAGCACATCGCCGGACTCTCCCAGCTTGCCCGGACCATTCAGGCCGCGGGCGCTAAGGCGGGTCTGCAGATCTCGCACGGAGGGAGACAGAAGTTCCTCTGCAGGAAGCCGGTCAAAGCCGCTTCCCGGGTGCCGTGGGAAGAGCTCTACTATTTCCAGGGCTGCCCGCCCCCCGACGAACTGACCTTCGAGGAAATCCTGGAAGTGGTAAAGGCCTTCGGGGACGCGGCAAAACGGACCCAGGACGCAGGTTTCGACATGGTCGAGTTCCACGCCTGTCACGGTTATCTCATCTCAAATTTCCTCGCTCCGAGGACGAACAAGCGGACCGACTGGTACGGCGGCTCATTGGAGAATCGGATGCGGTTCCTCCTGGAAGCGATCGCCGATACGAGGTCCAAGGTGGGACCCGACTATCCCATAAGCGTCAGGGTCAGCGGGACGGACTATGAACCCGACGGCACAACCATAGAAGAAACGATAACCCTTTGTCAGAAACTTGAACAGCTCGGCGTCACCGTCATCCATATGTCCGGCGGCAACCATCACCAGACGGTTTATGAGGTCGCCCCCATGCTGGTTCCCTTGGCCAACAACGTCTGGGCCGCCGAGGCCGTAAAGAAAGAGATCGGCATCCCGGTGATCGCCTCCGGTTCGATCACCTCGCCGAAGCTGGCCGAACAGATCCTAAAAGACGGCAAGGCGGACTATATCGCTCTGGGCAGACCGCTCTGGGCAGACCCCGAATTCCCGAAAAAGGCCAAGGCGGACAAGCCGGAGCAGATCAGACCGTGTATACGGTGCAACGACGGCTGTCTCGCCCGGGGAGACCATATGGGCAGGGCGGTGCAATGCTCCGTGAATGCCTCCATGGGGAGAGAGAACGACGTCGTCCTAGACAAGGCATCGTCTCCCCGAAAGGTCGCCGTAGTAGGCGGCGGTCCTGCAGGCATGGAGGCGGCCAGGGTGCTCGCGCTGCGGGGCCATGAGGTGACGCTCTTTGAGAAACGGAACCTGGGCGGCGCGCTGCACGAGGCGTCAGCGCCCGAGTTCAAGGCCGACATCAGAGCCCTGATATCCTATTTTCAGACCCAGATGGACTTGCTCAAGGTGAAAGTCGTGCACAAAGAAGCAACGGCCGAAGAGTTGCGCAGCGGGGGGTTCGAGGCGGTAATCGTTGCAACGGGCGCCCAGCCGGGCCATCTCGACATCCCCGGCATCGACGGCGCCAATGTGGTCGGCGCCCTGAACCTTCTCAGGGGTGAGGGAGAGGCAGGCGGCAGCGTCGTGGTCGTCGGAGGCGGCATGGTGGGCATAGAAACGGCCCTTACGATTGCCGACAAGTGCAGTTGCGTCACCATCGTGGAGATGCTCGACGACGCCATGGCAAACCTCACGCCGGACGAGCGGACCGTATACACGCAACGGCTCGCGGCGCGCAAGACGGTCATGAAGACCGGAAGGCGCCTGATAAGGGTATCCGGCAAGAGCGCCGCCGTGGTCGACAGGCTTGGCCGGGAGGAAGAGATCCCCTGCGAAGTCGTTGTGGTGGCCGTCGGCCTTCGTCCGCAGAGAAAACTGATCGACGATCTCGCTGCGGAGCCAGGGATCGAAGTCTATGAAGTAGGCGATTGCGTCAGGCCGCGGAAGATCCTCGACGCCATTCATGAGGGGTTTACGGTCGCGCGGTGGGTATAAGAGGAGGCTGAAGTGAAGATCCAAAGGCTGAGTGCATCCAACTTCAAGTTTTATAGTCCCCGGGGCAAAATCGTGGTGGTCGACGCCTGGCTTACAGGAGACCCCTTTTGGCCGCAGTCCGAGAAGACGCCGGAGAAATTGCGGGAAATCGACGTCCTTGCCATTACCCATGCCCATTTCGACCATGCCGCCGGCATCGACGAGATTGCCCGACAGAACGGGAAGGTCTCGATCATCGCGCCGTACGAATTTGCCTTTTCGCTGATGGGCCGCGGGATAAAGAACGTCATTCCGACCTCCTTCGGCGGCTCTGTCGCTCTCCACGGAATAAAGTTCTCCGCCGTTTCCGCCTTTCACAGCAGCTCGGTCGTGGATGGCGAGGGGAATATGCATATAGTCGGTTCGCCTATGGGGTATGTCATCGAGTTCGAGGACGGCAGGAAGGTCTACCTTTCCGGCGATACGGGATTGACCGCCGATATGAAATTCGTCGTGGGCGACTACTACAGGCCGGACATATCGGTGCTCTCCGCAACCGGAGGCCCCGTCATGGAGCCCGAGCAGGCGGCCTACGCGGCACAAGCTACCGGCTGCAGCATCGCCATCCCTTTTCATGACTTTCCCCGGAATATATCCGATGCCGCCGACCCCGAAGGGTACGCCGAGTTCGTCAAAGCCGACCCCTTCAGCGCCCTCGATTCGTACAAAAGGATCGACCGGTTCATGGAAACGCTGCGGACGAAATACCCCGACATCAAAGGCGTCTACGTCCCGATAGGAGAGAGCGTAGAGGTCTAATCCGAAGGGCCTTCACCGGGGGGGTGTTGTAGCCCATGTATCGACTATACTTTTTTGACCGCTTGAAGACAGCTCTCGGAATGGAGTTACTTTCCATAGAAGAGTGCGACGGTATAGCTCTATCTCTTTAGCAGGGGAGAAAACAAACCTTAAGCGGGGGGGAGGATAGAAATGGCAGAGAACAGATTCAATCGCCTATTTTCGCCTTTTCAGTATGGCAGGGTGAAATTGAACAACAGGCTCGTGAAGACGGCGGCTCAGAGCTACCTCTTCGAGGAAGGGGATAAGCGGGTCGGCACGCTCGCCAAGTCCTTCTATGGCGCCCTGGCGAAGGGCGGCGCCGGTCTGGTCATCGTCGAGACCCCGGCCATGGAATGGCCTCTCTCCGAGATGGGCGACCGCCGCATGCGCGTCGACAACGACAAATATATCGACAACATCAGAGAGCTCACCGACGAAATGCACAAACATGGCTGCCCCTGCTTCATACAGTTCTACCACAGGGGACCCTGGGGAGCCATCTATAAGATGGCGGCGCAGAGGGTAGCCGCCTCCGCGGTGACGCTGAAATCGCAGTTCGACGTCCACGAGGACGAGCCGCCCCATGCCCTGACGATCGACGAGATCCAGGGTCTGGTCGATCACTATGCGAGCGCTGCGGAACGGATCCGCAAAGCCGGCTTCGACGGCCTGGAGGTCCATGCGGGCGCCGACCACCTTTTCCATACGTTTCTGTCCCGTTACTGGAACAGACGGGAAGACGAGTACGGCCCGCAGAGCATGGAGAACCGGACGCGCTTCGTCGTGCAGGTCATCAGGGAGATCAAGAAGAGACTGGGGCAGGAGTTCCACGTCCAGGTGCTGATGAACGGCGTCGAGTACGGCGTGGGCGATCTGGGACTGACCGTCGAAGAGTGCCGTGCAATCGCAAAGATCTACGAGAGCGTCGGCGTCGATTCCCTCCAGGTGCGATCCCATTGGGCGGGCATGCATTGGGGCTCTTCCCATGCGGATGTTCTGTTCTATCCCGAGCCGCACATCCCCGTCGAACAGTTCCCGAAGGATATGTACTGGAAGATGAGGGGAGCCCTGGTCAGCATGCCGGTCGTCGAGATCATGAAGAAGACGGTCTCCCTGCCGATCATGACCGTAGGAGGCTTCCGCGCCG
Source organism: uncultured delta proteobacterium (assembly GCA_963816715.1). Classification (GTDB taxonomy): domain Bacteria; phylum Desulfobacterota; class Syntrophorhabdia; order Syntrophorhabdales; family WCHB1-27; genus BOG-1155. The sequence goes on along the minus strand of CAWFMJ010000023.1, from coordinate 189,026 downwards.
AAACGGCCGAAAAGGTCTTGCGGGAGGGCAGGGTCGACGTAATCGGCATGACCCGGCGCCTCATCGCCGATCCCGAGTATCCGAACAAGGCTAGAGTTGGGAGAATGGAAGACATTCAGCCTTGCACTCATTGCGGCCATTGCAGCTCCACGTACAACGTGCCCCGCCACTGCCGCATCAACGCCTGCTTCGGCAGGGAGAGCTACGAGCCCGCGCCTGCCGGCAAGAAGAAGAAGGTGGTCGTCGTCGGCGGGGGTCCCGCCGGTATGCAGGCGGCCCGCGTCGCCTCGATCAGGGGCAACGACGTCACGCTCTTCGAGAAAGGCAAGGAGCTTGGCGGTGTATTGCCGATAGCGGCAATGGTCAAGGGCTTCGACGTCGAAGACGTAACGGACATCATTACCTTCTTCAAGACCCAAATGAAGAAGCTGAACGTAAAAGTGAAGCTTTCCAGCGAGTTCACCGCTTCCGATGTGGACAGGATGAAGCCCGACGCGGTCGTGTTGGCCGTGGGCGGCGAACCTACCTACCCTGACGTGCCCGGTCTGAAGGGGCGCAACGTGGTGAAAAGCAGCGACCTCTACGGGACGCTCAGGTTCTTCCTCAGGATTTTCGGCCCCAAAAGACTGCGCGCGTTGACCAAGATGTGGATGCCCGTCGGCAAGACGGTGGTGATTATCGGCGGCGCCATACAGGGTTGCCAACTTGGAGAATTCCTTACCAAGCGGGGCAGGAAGGTAACGATCGTCGATACGGGCAAGGAGATGGGCGAAGGCTTGTACCCCGAGAGGAAGACCCGCCTCTTCTACTGGTTCGGCAATAAGGGCGTCGGCTTGCTGCCTGAAGTGAAGCTCATAGAGATCACCAGGGAAGGCCTGCTGATCGACACCAAGGAGGGCGAACGGAGGCTCCTTAGGGCGGACACCGTCATTCCCGCCATGCCCTTTGCGCCGAACAACAAGCTCCTTGAACAGCTCAAAAAGAAGGTCCGGGAGGTCTATTCCATAGGAGACGGTGAAAAGCCCGGCATCATCCCCGACAGCACCTTCGCCGGATGGGACGTGGGCAACAAGCTGTAATGACTGCCGCATAGCGCGACCATGAAATCAAAACCCCCGGTCCAGGCCGGGGGTTTTGTTATTCTGCGAAAAATGCCTCGCGTTTACCCGGCGCTCATGGTCTTCAGATCGGGGCTCACGGTCAATTCCGCTTCCGTGAGGCGCTTTACTTCATCCACCGTGGTATCCGACGCGATCTCTTTAAGCACCAAACCTTTCGGCGTCACTTCGATGACCGCTTTTTCCGTCACGATAAGGTCCACGACGCTGACGGCAGTCGCCGGCAGGGTAATCTTCTTGAGGATTTTCGGCCGGTCTCCGTTTGACGTATGAAGGGTGCCGACGATGATCTTCCGAGCGCCCACGGCCAGGTCCATGGCGCCGCCCATGCCGGGGACCATCTTGTTCGGCACGATATGGCTCGCAATCGTCCCGCCTTCATCCACTTCCAGGGCGCCGAGCACGGCAAGGTCCACGTGACCGCCCCTGATGAAAGAAAAGGAAGTGGCGGAGTCAAAAAAACAGGCCCCTGATTTGGGCGTCACATGAGCTCCCCCTGCATTCGTGATATCTTTGTCTTCGGCGCCTTTTGCCGGCGCCGGGCCCATGCCGATCATGCCGTTCTCCGACTGGAATATGATTTCTATCCCCTCCGGTATGTGGTTTGCCACCAGGGTGGGTAGGCCGATGCCCAGGTTCACCACGTCGCCGTCGCGCAGCTCCAGAGCAATTCTTTTTGCAATGATTTCTTTCGGGTCAGCCATTGTTTTCTTCCCTCACTATATAATCGACGAGTATGCCCGATCGTCGCCACGTGATTCGGATCCAGCTCGCCGACTTCGACGATCTGCTCCGCTTCGACGATGACCACGTCGGCCGCCAGCGCCATTATAGGATTGAAATTTCGGGTCGTGCCTTTATAAATAACATTGCCGAAGGTGTCGACGACAGAGCCTCTCAAAATGGCCACATCGGCTTTCAACGGCAATTCCAGAAGGTAGTCCTTCCCATCCACGGTTATTACCTGTTTGCCCTCCGCGATGCTGGTCCCAACCCCGGTCGGCGTAAGCACGCCCCCGAGGCCCACGCCTGCGGCCCTGATCCGCTCCGCCAGCGTTCCCTGAGGAACAAGCTGAACCTCCAGTTCTCCCGAAATCATCTGTTTGCCCGTTTCCGGGTTCATTCCGATGTGCGTGGCGATCGTCCTCTTCACCAGGCGGGCCGCGACGAGCCGTGCGATGCCCTCGCCCCCCATGCCGTTATCGTTCGATATGATGGTGAGGTCTTTGACCCCCTTTTTCACCATGCCCTTGATGATCGTCAGGGGCGAGCCGACGGTGAGGAATCCGCCCACCATAACCGAAGCGCCGTCATTGATGTGTTTCAGGGCCTCATCGAGGCCCACTACCTTGTTCTTCATTCGACTGCATCCTCCACTAGGGTCTCTCTTTCCGCCCTTGCACACTGTTCAGATGTCAACAGAGCAGAATAGGTTCTTTTTCAGGAGCGGCTCTTTCGGGCCGCTCCGTATTTTTTATCGGACAAAACAGCGAAACATCAATAGGCGTTCAGGACATGCGAGGAGATGACCATCCTCTGGACCTCGGACGTGCCCTCGTAGATTTCCGTTATTCTGGAATCCCTGTAGAATCTCTCGATGGGGAATTCCTTTACGTACCCGTACCCGCCGAATATCTGGAGAGCTTTATGCGTGACGCGGTGGGAGGTCTCCGATGCGAAGAGTTTTGCCATCGCGCAGTACTGGGAAGCTTTTTGCCGGTCTTTGCCGTCCAGCATGGTTGCCGCCTGATAGACAAGCAACCTGGCCGCTTCGATTTCCGTAGCCATGTCCGCGATCATCCACTGGATCGCCTGGAACTGCGCGAGGGGCTTGTTGAACTGCACCCGCTCCTTGGCGTACTTCGCCGCTTCCTCCAGCGCCGCCTGGGCGATGCCCACGGCTTGAGCCGCAATGCCGACGCGGCCGCCGTCGAGGGTGTGCATGGCTATCTTGAAGCCCTTGCCCTCTTCGCCGAGCAGGTTCTCCTCGGGTATCTCGCAGTCGTCAAAAAGAAGCTCCGTGGTCGAGGAAGCGCAGATGCCGAGCTTTTCTTCCACCTTTCCCACCGAGAATCCCTTCGTTCCCTTTTGCACGATGAACATCGACAGTCCTTTGTGGCCGATGCCCTTTGTGGTCATCGCCATTACCACCGCGACCTCGGCAACCCCGCCGTTGGTGATGAACGTCTTGCTCCCGTTGAGGACCCATTTTCCGTCCTTGCGCTCTGCCCTTGTTTTTGTGCCCGACGCATCCGAGCCGGCCTCAGACTCCGTAATGGCAAAGCAACCTATCCATTCGCCCGTCGTCAGCTTCGGAAGATACTTCTTCTTCTGCTCCTCCGTGCCGAAATAGTAGATAGGGGACAGGCACAGGGAGTTATGAGCCGATACGATGGTGCCCGTCGCTGCACAACCCCTCGATATCTCCTCAACAGCGATCGCGTAGGCCAGGTAATCCATCGCCGCCCCGTTGTACTCTTCGGGATAAACGACGCCCATCATGCCCATATCGCCGAGTTTCTTGACGTTTTCCCAGGGGAACTCATGGGTTCGGTCATATTCTGCCGCTTTCGGTTTCAAAGTCTTCTCAGCCAACTTACGACACGCCTCTCTAATCATCTGGTGCTCTTCGGTCAGTGTGAAATCCATGGTGCTGCTCCTTTGTTTTTTCTATTCGGCATTCCGGAAAAGGCCCATGCCCGCCATTTCCCGGCGCCGGGCGGTAAAATCAATGGCGAGCCGCTCTTCTCGCCATTGGCCAACCCTATTTCTGAAAACCACCCCTCGCATTCCTGATTCTTGAACCACACCCGATTCAAAGGACGCGAAAGCCGCGGTGTGCATTTCCTTTCTCTGAACGCGAGCCGGGGGGTCATCCCTTCTCGCCTTACTCCCTCGGTTCCTCTTTCTTCTCCCGCCGTCGTCCCCTCCGTGGTCGCAACGCGTCGGACCTTAAGCCGGGGGTAAGGAATGCGCCGTACAAAAACGTCGTTCGATTGAGGTGGAGAGTTTCTCTTCATTGCCGCTTCTGGATCCTAGTCGTTCTCGGGCTCCTCGTGGAGGAGTCCGCCTTTTATTATCCAGAGAAAAGTGTCGAGTGCCGGTGAGGTTTCCTTTTGGACCCGCGGTGCGATCCTCCAATCCCTCTCCCAAGAATCCCGCTGTCAGTCAAGATGTAGGCAGTTCCCAGTTGGACAGCCATTAATGGAGAGGGGCGGCGCCCAAATCCGCCTTGCCGCAACCTTTCGGCTTTGACGCCCGATTCAGTCGGGTCCCCTCAATGCTTCTTCAAGCGACCGACCGATCATTCCATAAATTATAGAATGTTCTCCTGCTCATGTCAATAAAACACCGTGTAATAAAAAGCCTCAACGCAAAACCGGGCATATACTCGTGTATACAATAAAAACCCACGGACATGAATCAGCGACGCAGCATCGAGCAGCGCTGAAGTCAGTCCCCTTCGCGTTCACCTACTGCCCGCCGAGGAAAGCACGTCCCAAGGCGGCAGGCAAAACAACCTCTCCCTTACGGGTAATTGATGACCACGAGCGTGCTCGCCGGCATGTTGGTCCTGTTTTGGATCGCCCGCTGTTCGTCGGGGCCGATGAATATCGCGTCCGACTTCTTGAGGGTGATCTCTGAATCCGGCGTCACAATTGTGATCTCGCCTTCGAGCACGAAATAGAACTTCTCCGTTGCCGAGCCGGCCATCTCCGCCCCTCCACCCGGAAGGAAATGGGATAAGCCCACCCAGAACTTCTTAGCCCCCGTCTCATCCTTCCCGCTGAGTCGCATGGCAGTCATGGCGAAATGACCCGCGGCTTCGTAAGGCTTCACATCCTTGATCTCGATTTTTTTCATGTCTCGCCTCCGTTTCAGTATATCGCCTGAATGAGTCTGACCAGGCGTTTGGTCCGTCGTCAATTCCGCCTATCCGGTGCGCCCGGCAGATGACGGCAAAGGCGCAGGCGGCAGCGGGCGAAGATTGCAATCGCCGCCCGCTGCCGGAACAGCATGCCAATCGCTCTCTATAACAACTCTTTGCAAAACTTGAGCATTTTGAGAAGCTTCATATCCCTTTCCGCGCAGATGTCGGCTTCGCTTCTGCCCTTATAGTCGTAGAAGCCTTTGCCCGCTTTGACGCCGGTGTGTCCCTGCTTCACCAGTTCAAATATCTTCTTCGGCATGTACTCGACCGGCGTGGGCGGGAACGAGGGTTTCTCAAGGTTGCGGGCGCTGAAATCGAGCCCGCCAAAGTCAAAGCGCTGGACCACGCCGACGATCATCATGCGCATGGCGAGTCCCCACTTTGCCGCGTCGTCGAGCTCTTCAGGGGACAGGTAGTCGTTGTCGAGAAGCCAAAGCACTTCCCGCTGAAAGGCGAATTGCAGGCGGCTTACCACGTAGCCCGACACCATCCTGCTGAAAACCACCGGCTTTTTGTCGATCGACCGGAGCACGTCGGCCATCAGGTCGACGCTTGTCTGGTCTGTCTCCGGCCCTTTCACGACATCCACAAGCGGGATAATCTGGGGAGGAGAGTACCAGTGGGCGATCAGCACTTTTCCCGGACGTTTCGTTTTCACGAACTCAAAGATGTTCATGAATGTGGTGTTGCTGGCAAGGAGCGCATGAGGAGGACAGATTTGGTCTAAACGGGCAAAGGTATCGATCTTCGCTTCTTTATCCTCGGGAACGCTCTCGAAAGCAATATCAGCGCCCTCGGCTGCTTCCTCGAAGGACGTGGTGTACGTGATCCGGCCAAGAATCTCCGGAATGGACGCCTTATCGATAAACTCTGCTCGCGCCATAGTATCCAGGCTGGCCTTGACCAAAGCCGCGGACCGATCGAGCGATTTCTGCGTTCTCGCCATCAGCGCAACGGAACGTCCGCCCTGGGCAAAGGACTGCGCCAGGCCATGGCCCATCGTGCCGGCCCCTATGATGGCAACTTTCTTAACATCATCTTTCGTCATGAGCTATGTTCTCCTTACAATTATTGGGGCAGCGTCGCCGCCGCCGCCGGCAAAGCCACGACCGCCTGGCGGCGCGTGAGCCTCCTGCTCAAACGAGATTCCACAGGCGAAACATTCGTGTCTGCGTCTGGCCTTGCCATCGAACTCTTGCTGACCCGGATTAACCTACAGCGCTCAGCCCGCCGTCCACGTAAAGGATCTGGCCGGTCACAAAATCCGACTCAGGCGAGGCAAGGTAGACGCACGCGCCGGCAACATCCTCAACGCTGCAAAATCTCTTCAAAGGAACTTTGGAAAGGAGCACTTCGAGCCGCGCCGGGGGGATATTCTTTCTGCTCATCTCCGTCATGATAACGGAAGGGCCGATGGCGTTCACCGTGATATTGAACGGCGCCCATTCTGCCGCCAGCATCTTGGTGATCATGTCGACAGAGCCCTTCGTTGCCCCATATACGGTGTTGCCGCCGTCGGTGCCGCGAATTCCCCTGATCGACGAAAGGCTGATGATCTTTCCCTTCTTCTTCTCGATCATGATCTTCCCGAAGGTCTTGCAGCAAAGCATGGTGCCCTTCACGTTGACCGCAAAAAGCTTGTCCCAGCCATCGACGGGGATGTCCACCGACGCCACTTTCAGGTTGATTCCATGGGCGTTGACAAGAATGTCAACCGTTCCATGCTTCTTTAGTACTTCGTCGGCGAGCTTTGTCACGCTCTCTTCGGAGGTCACGTCAACGGGGAAGCCGGAAACGTCCGGGGAGCCGCTCTCAGATGCGATGCCCTTGCAGACTTCATCAAAATTAACGCTGGCAAGGTCGGCAATGACAACCTTGGCCCCGCGGCCCGCCAGGGCCGAAGCGCAGCCCTTCCCGATGCCGCCGGCCCCGCCGATCACCACCGCAACCTTACCGTCTAACCGAAACATGTCTTTCATAGCACCCTCCTCTACTCTACTTGATCTGCCTTACTGCTCGATAATCGCCACAAGCCACGCCTGCCCCGTCAGCCCTTTGCTACCCGCCCTTGCTTGCTTGCGCCGTCGCCGCCAAAACGCTTAGCCCCTCGTGAGCTGTATTTCGTACTTGAAGCGGTCCGGCCTGAAATAACTCTCTGCCAGGAACAGAAGTGAACCCTTCCTCGTATAATATTGTCGCCGGATAATAACCAGCGGCGCCCGCGGTTTCACCGCCAGGCTCTTCGCAAGAAACTCATTGGCCACGCCGACGTCGATCGCTTGGCGCGCGCCTTGAACTTTGACCCCCAGTTTGTCTTCTACCAGGGCGATGATCTCGGTATCTTCCTCGACCTCATCCCGGGAGATCATTCCTCCCAGCTCCGACGGGAAATAAATGAGGGAGTAACCTTGCGGACCGACGGACATCAGCCGCACCAGCTCGAGGCGATACACTTTTTCCGACTTCCCCATTTTTAGGATTTTTGAGAGTTCCCGAGGAGGCGAGACTTCCTCGTAGGACAGAACTTTGATGCGAGTTCCGACACTCGCGTCCATGAGGTCCTCGATCGACCCCTTCAACACAGGCCTTTTCCACCCCGCGCCCTCCGTGACGAAAGTCCCCCTTCCGCGCTCCCTATAGATCAAACCATGTTTCAAGAGCTCGGAAAGGGCTTGACGAACCGTTATTCGGCTGACGTTGAATTGCTGGCACAATTCCGATTCCGAGGGAAGGCGCTCCTCTTTCTTGAACTCTTCCGAACGGATTTTCGCCTCCAGTATGCTCTTCAGTTGATGGTAAAGCGGCGTCGGACCGTCATTTAGTATCATAGGCATTCCTTAAAAGCAAAGCTTAGAATGGCATAATATAATAAAGTCATAACAGGCTCTATGTCAACAAAAACTAGCGGCAGGATCGGCGGGATGCCCTCTCGGGCGTTCGCGGAAGGCGCCGCTTCATGCGGCAAAACGCGACCCTGCGACGTTCCCGCAAGGCCGCTTACGCTTATGTCTTCCCCTCGTCAGAAGGGATCACACCAGAGGGATATCTCCCAGATTGATGTCCTTCTTCGTCGTATCGAGACCGGCAAGAGACTTTGCCTTGCCGTCTGCCCGGATCTTGAGGCTGAACTCTCCTTCTTTCAGATTTTCGAACCAGAAATCGCCGAAGTCGTCAGTCTTCGTGTCGACGACGTTCCCGCTGGACCGTTCGGTAAGCGTACACGTCGCCCCTATGACAACTTCCTTTTCCTCGGGATCGTACACCGTTCCTGCGATAAATCTGCCGGGCAGGCTCAGGTAGCGGACCCGGGGCTTCACGTCGTCCTTCAGTTCCGGCTTCCACACCTCCCCGCGCGCGACGGCATCCTCCGCCTCAGCTTCTTCAACAAACCGTATCACGCCCGTAGGGCAGGCATCGGCGCATCGCGGCTCTTTCCAGCCGTCGTCGAGCAGGTGGGCGCACCCGGTGCACTTCTGGGCGATATTCAAATCTTCATTGAAATAGATTGCGTCGTAGGGGCAGATGTCGAGACAGTTCCTGCAGCCGGTGCAGGCTTCGGGGTTGATGATCACCAACCCGTCTTCCCTCTTGTAGATGGCCCCCTCGATGGGACAGGCATCGATGCAGGGCGCCTCGTCGCAATGCATGCAGAGGTGCGGCCGGTAGGCCACCCGTACTTTCGGAACCGTCCCCTTCACCTCCTGCTCCACCTTTATCCAGAACTGCCCTGTTTCCGGCTGCGGTTTCGCGATGGGCGTCCAGTCATTCGCCACATGCTCATCCTTGCACGCAACCTGGCAAACATGGCAGCCGTTGCACTTTTTCACGTCTATGATGAACAGTTTCTTGGCCATCTTTACTTCTCCCCCTGGATCCAGGCATCAAATCGCAGGCCTGATGCCGGGTCGTACTCTTTGTTGAAGCTGTCCGGATAGTCGTTCATCCACCGGGCCATCTGCTCCCGCGTCACCTTTTCGACCTCAGCGAGAAAACCGCTTGTGGCCTGTCCGGCGCAATGTTTGGAAGTGAGCCCGTCCGGGGCGATGGTATTGATGGCGCCGCCGCGGTCGAGCACCCCCGGAATGACGATATCGCCTCGCGCGCCGTGGTCGACGGAGATGACGCCCGGCATGATGCGCTCGAAGACGCGCGCCCCGCAGAGGCAGCCGCCCCGCTCGTTGAAGACCCTGATGATGTCGCCGTCCTTGATGCCTCTTTTCTCCGCGTCATGCGGGTGCATCCAGCACGCTTCGTAGAGATAGCCGTCGAAGCCTTTCACCTTGCAGGTGACCGACTCGCGCGTCCAGGGAATGTCGTCGCACTGGGCATGGACTCTCCACCGGCTGTGGTTCGACATGACGAGCAAGGGGTAGAGGGAGCTTCGCTCGCTTGAGAGATTTTCGTCGTGGGTTTCCCCTTTTTCGATCCACCTCGGCATGGGAGGCCGCTCGTTGTCGTCGGGAAACGCCTCGGCCAGGCTCTGGGAATAAAACTCGAGTTTCCCTGTGGGAGTCGGCAGCGGGTTCTTTTCGGGGTCTTTGTAGAAATCGTAGAGGCCGACGCTCCCTTTATCCCAATCTTTTGCCACCGGAATGACGAAGTAGCCTTTTTCCGAGAACTCCTCCCAGGTGATGTATTTGTCAAAGCCCATGCCGTCGAAGACCGACCGCATCAGCTCGGGAACGGTAAAGCCTTCCGTCACGTCATCATATTTGCCGAGCTTCTTCGCAATCTCGCAGACTGCCTCGTAGTTGCTCTTCGATTCTCCCACGGGCTGGATGGCTGCTTCCGAGAGAAGGAGGCTCTGGAAGCTGTCCCCTTCACGGATGCAGGGAGAGATGTCCTCCGTCTCGATGGTCGTCTTGATGGGCAGGATGATGTCGGCAAAGAGGCAATCGTTTTCGAGCCACGGGTGCTGTGCCAGAATAAACTCGATCTTCGGGTTCTTCATGGTCTCGCCGATCTCGTGTCCATTGCCCCAGCAGGTGAGCCGGCAGGGGGTGTCCGTCCAGATCATGTGGATCTCCGTGCCGCCCTTTTCCTTGGGTATGGGGTAGGTATACTTCACGAACTGGTCCGAGGTGGGAACCTCGTGGCCGCCATTTCCCCAGAACTCGACCTTCGACTCCTTGATCGCTTTTTCGATGAGCGTCTTGGGGATCAACTGCTTGCCCCAGGCCGTCGGAGTTACCCGGTGCGGCTTAAGGAGGCGTTCTCCCGCAACGGTACCGTTGAGGCCCGCAAACATGCCCATGTGACCCGCCTTGGTCATCACGTTTTTCGGCATCCCCTGGTACGTGATCTGCGCCTGGTGGACGCCCGGCTTGCCCAGGCCCTGCATGCCCAGAAGGACGCATTCGAGGCGCGCCGGTTCGTGAGCATAGGGGCCGCGGATCATGCCGCCGCCGAAATAATGGCCGATGGTGGTGATCTTCTTGGCCCAGTACCGCGCAAAGGCCTTTATTGTCCACTCGGGAACGCCGCACTTCCGGGAGGCCCACTCCGGAGTCTTGGGCACGCCGTCTTCCTCCCCCATGACATAGGCCTCCACCTTGTCGAAGCCCGTGGTATGGCTCTTTACGTACTTCTTGTCGTACGTCCCTTCCTTGATCCACGTATAGATGATGGCGAGCTGGAGGGCCGCATCCGTGTTCGGGAGGATGGGGATCCATTTACTGGCGTGGACTGCCGCGGCGTAGTTGAGATCGGGGCAGACGTAGACCTGTTTGATGCCGATCTCCGACCAGAAGTAAAGGACGTGGCTCGCGAACTGCCCCCGGAATCCCCAGGGAGTGGCCTCGAGGTCGCCTCCCCAAACGACCACCATCTCGGTGTGCTCCGTAATGTCCTTCATCACATTGTCCGAGGGCGTCATCATGCCGATGAGGCCGGACCCCCAGACGTGCTTGGCGCCCCAGTACCACCCCTCCCAACTGTCGGGATTGCGCACCTGCTGGGTGAAGCCGCCCATCTTGTCGAGGAGCAAAGTGGAGCTCCCGTGCGTCGCATGGACAAACATGCATTCCCCGTGGCCGTCGCCCTGGACGAGGACGGACAGGGGACCGTACTCTCGATGGAGCCGGCTGATCTCGGCGGCGATGAGATCGGTCGCCTCATCCCAGGAGATCCTCACAAACTTGCTCTTCCCCCGGTTCTGCGTGTTCCTCTCGCCGTTAGGGTCCCAGTCGACCCGCTTGAGGGGGTACCTGACCCGATTGGGCGAATACGTCCTCTTCTTGTAGGCAAGACTGAAAGGGGAAGGAAGCGCCTTCAGCAGGGGCTTCAACGACTTCCCGTCCTTGGCGATCTCCCAGGGGTTGAATCGCTCCGGGTCGTACTTCGAGTCGTAGTGGAGGGGTCTGATCCGGATGATCTTCCCATCCTTTACATCGACGGCACAGGGGACGGCGCCGAAAATGCCGCCGCTCAGTCCGAGGGATTTATAAACTGTCTTCTCGCCGCTTGTGGAAGGCCTCTTCGGGCCACCCTCCTGTCGCTTTCGCTCTGTCTCCTTCTTGTTTGACACGCGCGCCCCTCCTTCTCGTACTTGACATCCAGGCGTCCGCAAAGTCCCAACGCAGCGCAGGCTGCGAAAAGGCGCCCTCTGCAGACGCCAACAAGTACAGGATATAGTGATGTCATATCAAGTGTCAATGGAAAGTTGGCGCAAAGTCGGTCGGCCGTAAATCCACGTAACTCCAGCGCGAACGGGCCGGCCGCACTGCTTCTCACGGGCCGCGTCGTCTATCGACTTTCAGTGAATCGTCTTCCTTGATTTTGAGGAAAGGCTCCGATCGCTATACCGTTCAGAGCGCGTGATTCGCTCTTTGACCGCAACGAAGGGCGGCAACCCCGTTTCCGATTCCCGGCCGATAGCCTCAAACTGCTCCACGTTCAGCAACAGCAGGCCCTCGTGCCTTCCTTTGTATCTATCGAGCTCCAGGTGACGCCCTTCCCACAACAAACAAATGCGGTCTTTGATCAAAGGCTCGGTGCCGGGTTTCGCCAGTTTTAACAGGTTCATGTACTGCTGCTCCGCGATAAGCTCCTCTTCTTCAATGCCCGCGGCAGATCTTCGACTCCTGATGAGAAAATAGAGAAACGAAGAATCCTGCCGGCGCTTCTTGATCCTCACGATTTCATCCGGGTCTTTTGAACGTAGATAGACCTCTTCTATCTCGACGGTTTGATGCGTCGGCAAGGCATCGTAGTCGACGCTTGCCACCAGATACCGCTCCCGCATCTCCACCGACCCGGGCCTGCCCAGAATTTGCGAAATCGCGGAGAAGGTACGTCTCATCTTGCTCTGAAAATCGGTCCTGTTGTCGATAATCTTGAAACGCGGATGGCCGAGCCAGCTTTCCTGTATCCTGCGGTCGATGACAACCGCTTCCTCGGCCGTTTCGAGTCTCGCGCTGTTGTTCTCACCTGTATAATGCTCCCTTGCGCCCTCGGCAGCCGTCACCAGGTGCACCACGCCATGATAGCGATCCCGCAGGGTCATTTCGCTGAGTCCCTTTTTTCGCAACATCCTTCTGAAATCTTCCGGAGGCATAAAGGCCTTGATATCCATAACCCCCCGGTCCAGAAGCAAGATCTTCTTCCGCTCGGGAAAGATCTGTCGCACCGCACGAAGATACGTCTCCTCGAAGGCGAGCTGCATGTCCAGGATTGCCTCTTCGTAGAGGATGACCTGCTTCGGTCTGTCCATCTTGCGCCGATCGATGCCGTTGTTCGTAATCAGGGTCGCCGTTTCCGGTATGATAAAGACCATATAGCCATAGTCCGACAGCCTTTCGGCCAGATAGGCCATGGAGGAGGTCTTGCCGCTGCAGGGCCCCCCCGTCAGAACAACCACATGAACAGGCTCGATGAGCCGCGATCCGCCGTAGGTCCAAGAAACTTCTCTTTCCATTCGTCTTCCGACACCCCTTGCCCCTTTCGTCCTCCCGGGCGGCCCAGTCCTCACCCGTCCGTCTCTTTCGCCGCTTCAGGTTGCCGATTGCGCTTTGCTTCGCCGATCGGCATACATCCTACCTTATTTCTTCAAACCATGACAAATGCCCGGCAGGACCACGGCTGCGCCTTGACCTGCGCACAAATTCTGATTACATCATCTAGAGAAAGCTCCAACGGGCTATGGCATCTTCCTTTGCTTCAACGCTTTCTGATTACAATAACTTAGGAGGCTCTAATGAAAGGGAACGACAAGCTTATTGCGCAACTGAACGCCCGCCTCGCCGAGGAACTGACGGCCATCAACCAGTATTTTGTTCATGCCGAAATGTGTGAGAACTGGAAGTATGCACGGCTCTCTGAGATGATCAAGAAACGGGCCATCACCGAGATGAAGCACGCGGAGAAGCTCATCGAGCGGATCCTTTTCCTGGAAGGACAGCCCATTGTGAGCAATCTGAATGTGATTGCCATCGGCGCCGACGTCCCCCAGATGCACAAGAACGATCTCGACGCCGAGCTGGGCGCGGATCGGGCCTACAATGAGACGATCAAGCTCGCCGTCGACGTGGGAGACAACGCCACCAAGGATATCCTGGAGGAAATTCTCAATCAAGAAGACGACCATATTGACGATCTGGAGGCGCAGCTCGACCAGATCAAGCAAGTGGGGCTCCAAATGTACCTCGCCGAGCAGATACGCTGATCCTGGTCGATAGATACGCTCTGTTCGTTCGTCCCGTTCAGACGCAGGTCGGCAGCCCCTCCTTCGCCTTTTCGTCATTCGACGAAAGCCGGAAGTCCGGGGGCTGCCGACAGGATCTGCATTTGGCGCTTCGTCCGAAGGAGAACATCCTCGCTTCCATTCTCTAATGCCAGGAGAAGCTTGCGATTCCCCCGCCCCTGTACGAGTACGGATATGCCGCCAGAGGTAGGCTCGCCGTTTGCGCCACCCTCGCTCCCGTCGTTTCATCCTGCACAGAGCCGACCCATGACCAGGCCGAATAGTCCTCATACCCCGGCGCGGACCGCGGCGCGAACTCGACCGAGGCCCGGTAGGAGCGTCCGGCCAACGCCACGAACCCGACGACGCCCTTCACCGCGGAACCAACCACCCACCATCCCTCGTAGGGCTGGTCCAGCTCGCTGGGAACCACCTCTATCGTGTGCGGTCCGGGCAAGAGCGCGACGCTCAGACCGGAAATCTTCATGCCATCTACAGAAACGAGGTCGGTATAGGGTCCGCTGCGAACAATGGCAGTCTCGCCGGCGGGCAAGGCAGGTCCGGGGTAGCCTTTCATGGGCGCGCAGGCGCTTAGCGCGAGAAGCGCCATTCCCGCTATCGCAAGGCAAAAAGGCCGAACAAACGGTTTGTTCATGTTCCCTCCTTGAAGCGCCGAGCCAACCGGTTATCTCCATTATAACTATTCTCCGGCGCTTCCGTCCATGCCTTGTCCCCACTTCGGACTCTTGAGCCGGCCCGACTGTTTTCGGAGCGCTCTTATTTGCGACCATGCGGCCGGCGCACGCGACGAGCGGGATAAATGGTGCGGGCGCTCCAAAAAAAAGGAAGGGAGCCGAAGCCCCCTTCCTTGGTCTGGCAAAGAAACGGTTTTCTTAGAAGAAATAGTATGCGCTGAAGCGATAGCCGTCGACCACTGCCTCGTTCCCAAACCCCACTGCCTGGTTCGCAAAGTGCTGGCGGGTGTCGTTGAACTCGACGCCGAGCCTGATCGCGGGGTTCACGTCGTAGAGCAGGTTGACGGTCAGATCCTGCACGACGTTGGAAATGTTCGCCGTTGCGGCATTTTCGCTCAGAGGCGCAATCGACCTCTGGTAGCTCGTGGCGTTCAACGTGCTGTAGGAGTACCAGGCGTTGAACGAGACCTTGTCGGTGAGCCAGTACTGACCGTGCAGGAACACGCCTTCGATCAAGGGCGCCACGATGGTCAGGTCAGGCCTTACATAGGCCAAAGCAGCAGGTATGTTGCCTGCGAACATGTCGCCGGCGCTCGCTACCATGCCCTGGCCCCAACCCTGCGTGGCCCAGAAATCGCCGTCAAACAGGAGAGCTCCGGTCTTGTTCTGGTTCTTCTCAGGAATGATGGGGACCATCCACTTGAACATAGCTGCCCAAATGTTGATGGAATGGTCGGAAAGCGTTCCGGCCGCGTTGGCGGGACCGGGGATAGGAGTGATGTCAGGGTTAGACCCAACGGTCTGGCCGGCCACTGTGCCGGCGGGCGTGACCGGAGCGGAGCCCTGAGTGAACTTCTGCTGGCCGTAAATGCCGTCAAGGCCGAACTGCAGGTTCCACGGTCCGATCCTGCCGCATGCATCGCTTCCGTAGTTAATGGCGCCCTGGATTCCAGGAATCGGGCTGCGGGTGTAGAAGTTCTGGGTGTAGTTCGCCATAGGCGGTCCGCCAAAAGGCAGAAGCCCGGGTTTTACGTTGCCGCTGGTGAAATTCGGGAAGGCGTTGGTGCCCGCGCCGACGTCTTCGGGATCGAAAATACCGAACTGGACGTTAAACTCCTTGCTGAGCTTCTGGGTAAGGAGTATCTCGGGCGTGACCGGGGCCGGAGCCCTTCCGCCCCACCCCTGGGGGTTCCACTCGAGTTGCTGGAAGGCGGTCGGATAGCACATGAAGGTAAGCCCGGCCTGCCCGATCGTGAGGCTCGTCATTGGCCAGTCAAAAACCATATTGGCCGCTACCAGGTCGAAAGTGCCATAGTTCGACCCGCCCCATACGCCGGTGAAGTCGCCCATCAAGAAGGCATGGGTCTTGGCGCCCCACGTGTCAGGACCTTTGATGAAGAAGTTTAAGGCTGATTCGCCGGCACCCCATATCTGGTTGCCGTACTTGGTGTCCTGGTTCTGGGGGACTGTCGGCCGGAATTCGGGAATGCCGCTCCAGAGCGCGCCTGCGGCGCCGCCGGTCGTCCAGCCCGTATCGAATTTCACGTTGCCGCCGATCGTCAGATCCCACATGCTCGTGGCGCTTCCTGCGAAGCTGACGGCCGGTACGGCCAAAAGCAATGCACAAACAACTATTAAAACTTTTTTCATACTCCCTCCTTTACAAACTTTGGTCGCTGAGTAAAACACCTGATCCCGATTCCTCACCTCCTCCATTCTTAAAAGCCCTTAATGCTATAACCCCGCGCATTGCGAGCATTGGGGTAGTTTTACCGAATGCCGCACACTTTGTCAAGAAGATTTTTAAAAGATTTTAATTTTTCTTGCCCACTGCGCGGGGCCGCTTTTGCCGCCCGGCGGCGAGCCGGTCGGCAAGATCTCGGCAGACGGCCGGAAAGGGGGATGAGCGCCGGGATTCCGGAAGAAAGTAGACAATATGCGCCGGAAGCGATATCCCCCTATTGCCGAAGAAAAGAGCAACAAAGTGCCCGCGCCTCACAATTTGCGTCATTGTTTTTCGTTTCCTTTTCAACTCGTTATGCAATTTGCTATAATAGTCTCTTCCTGAGATGTCTATGGAAGAAAAGAAACAAAAAACCGGGTCAAAGGGCCTCCCCGACGAATCCCCCCGGCAGGACGGACTGTTCCCCCTGCCCGGCGAGAACGAACAGCCGCCGGTCGCGCAAAGCGAGGATGGCGGCCGGTCGCCGTCCCGCGGAATATGCTTCGGGACAGGCAACGACGCCCCGTTCGCCCACGTGCTCCTCGACAAAAACGGTCTGATAAAGGAGGTGAGCGCGGCGGCTGCCGATCTTCTCGCCCGAGAGAGCGAGCTCCTGACAGGCAACTCCTTCGGCGCCTTTGTAACCCCCCGCTGCCGGCCGGAGTTCTTCGCCCACATAAAGAGGACCGTGGGAAAGGCCGCGGCTGATCAGTGCGAGTTGGAGATTTTGGGAGAAGGCTCCCCACGCTTTGTCCGGCTTGAGAGCTCGTCTCTCGCGCAGAACGGCCGGGTAGACTCCATTCACTCGGCCATCATCGACATTACAGACCAAAAGAAGAGCGAGGCCTTGCTGCGGGAGAGCGAAGAACGCTATTCCGTGCTGGCCGAGCGGACGAACGATGGCGTTGCCCTCGTGAAAGAGGGACGCCTCCTCTCGGTGAACCCGCGATATTGTGAAATCTTCGGCTGCTCCGACTCCGAAGAAGCACTCCGCCGCGGGCTGAGATCGATAGTTGCCGCGGGGGAGCAGGACCGGTTTTTCGAGATCCTGGAGCGAAAAAACAGGAAGGGGGACCGCGTCCCCCTGCGGTTCGATTTCAAAGGCCTTCGCGCCAATGGCGCCATCGCTTACATTGAAGCCTGCGCTTCCTTGACGGTCATGCAGGGGGAGCAGGCAATTCTGCTGACCTTCACCGATATTACGGAACGAAAGCAGGCCGAGGAAGAGCGGAAACGCCTCGCTCTGATCGTTGAGCGAGCGGCGGAGATGATCCTGGTGGTCGATCGGGAGGGCATGGTGCAATACGTCAACGGCACTTTCCTCCAGATCATCGGAAGAAAGCGGGACGAAGCGATCGGAAAACACATCCGGGAGTGTGCGGGCGCCGAGGACAAAGGATTCTACGAAGGACTCTGGGCAAGGCTCCAGAAGGAGAGGAAGTGGAACGGCCGCATGACGCTTACCCGCCCGGACGGCCGCTTTTTGGAGCTCGATATCTCCCTCTCCCCCATGCGGGATTCTACCGGTTTGCCGCTCAACTACGTGATTGTCTGCCGCGATGTCACCACCGAGGTCGTGCTCGAACGACAGCTCCGTCAAATTCAGAAAATGCAGGCCATTCAGACGCTCGCAGGCGGCATCGCGCACGATTTTAACAATCTCCTCGCGGCCATTGTCGGCAATGTCGAGCTGGCGCTCGACGACGTGCCCCCTGACAACCCGGCGCACCGCAACCTGGAGCAGATATTCAAGGCGAGCCGCCGCGGGAAAGATTTGGTGAAACAGATTCTCCTCTTCAGCAGGAGGGACCAGCAGGAGTCAGTCCTCGTCGAGGTGGGCCCCCTCGTCGCCGAAACATTGAAGCTGCTCCGCTCGTCGATTCCCGCCGGCATCGATATCAGGCAACGCGTGGAGCCCGGAAGGGACGCCGTTCTCGCGGATGCCGGCCGGCTGCAGCAAATTCTCATGAATCTCGTTTCAAACGCGGTCTATGCGATGCGCGGAAGCGGCGTTCTCGAAGTTGCGGTCGGCGAATACGTAATCGCGGAAGGGGATGCGGCCCTTCCTGACCTGACGCCCGGCGCTTACCTGAACATCACCGTCAGCGACACCGGCGACGGCATGTCAAAGGAAGTGATGGACCGCGTGTTCGAACCCTTTTTTACCACGAAGCGGCCGGGCGAGGGGCCGGGCATGGGCCTTGCCGTCGTCCACGGCATCGTCAAAGGGTTGAAAGGCGCCATTACCGTGAGCAGCGAACCCCAAAAGGGCTCAACCTTCACCGTCTATCTTCCTATCGCCGCCGGCGCCGCGCAGCGGGCCGTGAAGGAGGAGAGCAAGCCCTTGCCCCCCGGAAAAGAGCGCATTCTCTTCGTGGACGATGAAACGCCGATCATTGAGATGAATATTGCCCTTCTTGAGCGGCTAGGCTACCAGGTTTCGGCCGAAGAAAGCAGCGTGAAAGCCCTCGATCTGTTTGCCGCCGAGCCCGATGCATTCGATCTCGTCATTACCGATCAGGCCATGCCGGAATTGTCGGGCATCGAGCTTGCGGAAAGGATAAGATCGATCCGGAGCAACATCCCTATTATTATCATTACCGGCTTCAGCGAAACGATCGACGCCGAACGCGCGAGGAAGATGGGGATCCGGCAGTTTCTCATGAAACCTGTGGTGAGGAGCGAGCTGGCCGAGGCCATAAGGAAGGTCCTCGACCGGCCGGAAAAAACCAGATGAGACAGTGGAAGGAATTGGGGCAGAGTGTCTCTGCCCCCGGATAACGTCTAAAGCTTGAAGAAAAGAAGCAAAGAAACGACGAGCGAATATATTACCAGCGATTCGATCATTGCAAGACCGATGATCATCGGGGTAATAATTTTTCCCGCAGCCCCTGGATTCCTGCCTATGCCCTCAAGCGCCGACGCTATCGCCCTGCCCTGAGCGATGGCGCCGCCAAAAGCCGCGATCCCGAGGCCGATGCCGGTAGCAATCGCAATCGCAGATTTAACCTGAGAATCGAGACCTGCCGCCTGATCGGCCGCCATTGCGATGCCGCCCGAAAGACACAGCGCAACACCCAGCAGCACAAGAACAACGAATGTTTTTTTCATAGTAGTTTTCACCCCCTTCCGGTATGTGTTAAACCTCCTCGTGGGCCACAGCCCCTGAAAAATAAGCCATCGACAAGAGCACAAAGACGAACGTCTGCACCAGGGCGACGAAGGCGCCGAGAAACATGCCGACCAACGGTATGACTAAAGGAATGAGCATGAAGAATATGCCCGTCACCAGGTGGTCTCCCATGATATTGCCAAAAAGCCGAAGCCCCAACGAAAGAGGTCGCGAAAGGTGGCCGATCACTTCGATAGGGATCATGATGGGTGCGAGCCACCAGATAGGTCCCATGAAATGCTTCACATATTTCAGGCCGTGCTCCCGTATGCCATAGTAGTGGGTAAGGACGAAGACGGTGAGGGAGCAGGCAAAGGTCGTGTTCACATTGTCGGTGGCAGGAAGGAAGCCCGGCACGAGGCCCGAGAGATTGTTGAAAAGGATAAAAAGACCGAGGGTCCCGATGATGAGCATAAACTCCTTGCCCCTCGGACCCATCGTATCCTCCACCAGCCCGGAAATGGTCTCCACCATAAGCTCCAGAACGTTCCT
Organism: uncultured delta proteobacterium; assembly: GCA_963816715.1. Classification (GTDB taxonomy): domain Bacteria; phylum Desulfobacterota; class Syntrophorhabdia; order Syntrophorhabdales; family WCHB1-27; genus BOG-1155. The sequence goes on along the minus strand of CAWFMJ010000023.1, from coordinate 169,215 downwards.
GAAGGTCAATTTCTCGTCGGGCAGGATCTCATCTTCTTTCCGCTTGTGCTGGCTGTATCCGAGAAAAACGATCACGAGCAGAATGACCGAGACGATGATGGCGTTCGAGACATGGGGAGGGAGCGAGGAAAGCCCGGGAATCAGCGAAGCCCACGTGAACTGTTCACCCATTTTGTTTCCTCCCAGCGTCGCGTGTAAAGACAACGGCTATCTGGCTGATGATCACAGCGAGAAAGACCGTCGAAAGGCCGATGACGAAGAAGGAGATCTTGACCTTCCCCCACACCAGGACCGCCGCCACAACCGCTGCGAGACCGAGAAACTTGAGCGGCAGCTTGACGAGCAGTTCCTTCTTCTTCGGTTCCTCGCCCGAGAAGAACCCTTCCAGGATCTTTCTCAGAAAACGAAAATTAAGGGTCATGACCGCGCTTGCCACGGCAAAGCTGAACACATAGGCGAAATCGCGCATGATGAAGATCGTTGCCATCGATCCGACGGCAAGAATCGCCACGTTCATCCGTTCTATGTCATTTGCCGTTATCTCTCTCACTGCTTTCTTTCTCCATCTTTTTCCAGAGCGAGTAGACGCGCCTAAACCCGGCAGCCAGACCAAAACCCATGAATATCAAGGTGAAAATGGGCGCGGTCGCGAATTTCCGGTCAAGCCAGTAGCCGATGGCAAGACCGATCACCAGAGATACCCCCATTTCTATGCCAAGGGTTCCGTAGCTTAGAAAAGAGGCAAACGTTTCTTTTTTCTCGTTCCGGACCATGCCGAACTTCTTTTTCTAACACGGGAGCGGTGAAATAGTCAATTGCTTTTCTCTATTTCCGCCTTGAGCGTCTCCATGATATCCTTGTAATGGAGCTTCCATTTCTTCAAAAGCTTTATTTCCAGTTCCTCGTCCGCGGTCAAATAAGCTTTTTCCTGAAGGGTTCGGAGTTTTTCGTCGTATGACCGATGCATGGCGCGCGCTTCTTCGTACTGCTCCTCTTTGCTTTTGGTCTCTTCCGCCATAATCGCTCCTTTTTTTGTACTCTTTGCACTCCAAAAGCATGCGTCAACCGCCAAGAGGGCAACCGCTTTCGCGGGCATATCCGGCTTTTGCCGAAGCGCGGCGTCTTACTTCTTCCTGTTCCTGCTTTCTCCCAGCTTTTCTTTGATAAGGTCGGTGATGACCGTGCTCAAGCCAATGCCCAGGGCAAGGGAGAGGGCCATAATAATGCCCCCGAAAATAATGAGGAAGCTGATGCTGATGATCATGCTCCCCAAGCCCAGATATTCGAATACGATCCCGAAGGTGATGACGACCAGCAGGATGCGAACGCTTTTGGAAATAATCTCCCCGTAGCCCATGTTCGCGTTCTGGCAGGCCATGTAGATCACCCTGCTGATGAACGTGCTGAAGATAATGCCCACGATGACGATAATCACGGAAATCACGATGTAGGGGAGCTCGCTCGTGATCCGCGACGCGTATTCGGTAAACTGCGAGATGCCGACCAGGTTGAGACCGAAGGAGAAAACGGTGATGATAAATATCCAGAAAACAATCCGGCTTATGATCGTGGAAGGCTGGGACCTGACGCCGCCCCTTTCAAGAAAGGCAACAATGCCTGCGTTCGCCGCCCATTTGTCGAACCGAAAAAGGATCAGCAGCTTTTCCACGAGCTTGCGCACGAGCCAGCTCAGGATGAAGCCGGCGATCATCACCACGATCATGAGGATGATATTGAAGAACACCTCTGCGAAGTTGTCGTAGAGGTCGAGGAACATGTCGCTGAAGAAGGCTTTCACAGTGCAGGTTATCCTGGCAACATCTTATGAAGATTTCGCCTTTCTTGTCAACGGAAGATCACAACCATTTTTCATCAGGGCATGCGGCCGAGACGATTTTTGATGCATGGCGCGGAAGCCGGGGAGTGTCCGGGCCAGAGCATACTTTCTGTATGTGAGGACCCGGACGCACCCCGGCGACCGCGCCAGGCGCAAAAAGCGCCCGGCCGCACCGCTTGACAGGGAAGGCCTGGCAGGCGATATTATCTTCCGTGAAAAAATATATTCTCCGCCGGGACATCGCTCCCCAGAAACACCTTCTCGATTACGAAAAGGAACTCAACGAGGAACAGCGCGCCGTGGTTGCCGCGCCGGACGGACCCATACTCGTGATCGCCGGCGCCGGCAGCGGCAAGACGAGGGTGGCCACGTACCGGGTCGCGTATCTCCTGGAACAGGGCATCTCCCCCCAGAGCATCCTGCTCCTCACCTTTACGAACAAGGCCGCCCGGGAGATGCTGCGCCGGGTCGAGCATCTCCTCAAAATGGATACCCGCTACATCTGGGGCGGCACGTTCCATCACGTCGGCAACCTGATCCTGCGGCAAAACAGCAGGAGAATAGATTACAAACCCAATTTCGTCATTCTCGACAACGAAGACGCCAAAGACATCATCGAACTCGCCGCAAAGGAGGCCGGCATCGACCCCAAAGAGCGGCGTTTCCCCAAGGGGCAGGTGTTGAAAGAGGTGTTCAGCTACGCGGCCAATACCATGGAGAACCTGGAGAAGGCCGTTGAAACGAGATATCCCTATTTTTGCGATATTCTTGACCAGATCGATCTTGTCCGCAGGACCTACGAAGCCAAAAAGAGGGAGTCCAACGTCATGGATTTCGACGACCTCCTCTCCTACTGGCATAAAATACTCGCCGAGGATGAAGGTCTGAGAAAATACTACGCTTCGGTGTTTTCTCACATCCTCGTGGACGAGTACCAGGACACGAACCGGATTCAGGCCGAGATAGTCGATTTCATGGGCATGATCAACAGGAACGTCACCGTGGTCGGCGATGACGCCCAGTCGGTGTACTCCTTCCGGGGCGCCGATTTCCGCAACATACTGGAATTTCCCAAACGATACCCCGAGGCCCGCGTTTTCCGGTTAGAGACGAATTACCGGAGCACGCCGGAGATCCTCGATCTGGCGAACCATTCCATCTCCCACAACAGGGAACAATTCGAGAAAAACCTGAGGGCGGTCAAGGTGAACGGCCCGGCGCCGGTGGTAACCTCGTTGCGGGACGTCATGCAGCAGGCGGAATTCGTCGCCCAGAGAATACTGGAGTTGCGCGACGAGGGCATCCCCCTCAATGAGATCGCCGTTCTCTATCGCGCGCATTTCCATTCAATGGAATTGCAGATGGAGCTGACGCGCAGGGACGTCCCCTTCGAGATCCGAAGCGGCTTGCGTTTCTTCGAGCAGGCCCACATCAAGGATGTGGTCGCTTTCTTGCGGGTCATGGCAAACCCGAAGGATGAGATATCCTGGAAAAGGATTCTCAAGATGTTCCCGCGCATCGGCAAAAAGACCGCAGACCGGATCTACGAGTATCTCAAAACCTTCCAGGATCCCGTAGGCCAGTTCATCACACAGGAGATTGGAAAACACTTCAAGGCCGTACAGCCGGAAAACGTGGAGCGTCTCTCCAAGCTGTTCGGCGAGCTCGCGGGGCTGCACAAACTCGAGGCGGTCTCCGAAATGATCTCCGCCGTCCTGGCGCAGGGCTACAAGGAATACCTGAAATACGCCTATCCCAACAGCGAGAATCGCCTGGAGGACCTCAATCAACTCATAGGCTTCGCCACCGGATACGATTCGCTCGACAACTTCCTCAGCGAGCTATCCCTCATGAGCGGCGTCAGCGGCGAAGAGACGGTCCGCGGCGCGGACGAGGACGAAAAGGTCGTACTGACCACGATCCATCAGGCAAAAGGCCTTGAATGGAGAGCCGTTTTCGTCGTCTGGTGCTCGGAAGGAAAGTTTCCCAGCCCCAAGGCCGAGGAAGAAGGCAACATCGAGGAGGAACGCCGCCTCTTCTATGTCGCGGTAACACGGGCCATGGATCACCTCTATCTTTGCTATCCCTTGATGATTTTCGACCGGCAAATCGGCTCGGTTATCGTGCGGCCCTCCCGTTTTATCGCCGAATTGGGTTCTGGCTCCTACGAAGAGTGGCAGGTCGCAACTTCTACCCTTCCTGCATACGAGTAGGGAAGAAAGGGGAGACGGCCACCCGGGGCATAGGGGTCTAAGGGGTGTGGATGGCCGTCTCTGTTAGGGAGGAGTGATACGCTTTGTTGGCTCTATTTCGCTCCGACCTTGGCTTGCGCGTCCTGGGCCATCTTCAGGTGGTCCTGAAGTATGGGCAACGTTTTCGCCGCAAAGGCCTTTATCTCCGGATCCTTGCCCTTATCCGCCTCGTTTGAGAAGGCTTTCACCGCTTCCTGATGGGCCTTCACCATCGTCGTGATGTACTGTTTATCGAAATCGGCGCCGCTCGGCTTTGACAGTTTGTCCAACTCATCCTTCCGCTTCTTGTCGAGGCCTTTGGGGACCGTCATCCCTTTGCCCTGCGCAATCTGCATCAACTCGTTGTTCGCCTTCGTATGGTCGTCTACCATGCGCTGCCCAAAGGCTTTCACGTCCGGGCTCGTTCCCTTTTCGGCCGCGACTTTTCCCGCTTCGACCTCGAACATTCCGTCCACAGCGGCTTTCTGCACGAACTTCTTATCCGCCGTCGGGACCTTGTCGGCAGCAGTGGAAAAAACCGGGGTGAAAACGATAACAACTACTGCCGCGAGAGCAACCGCTAAGACCCGCCTCATGCCATCCTCCTCGGATATGATTCGCCGCATCTTGTTTCGGCCCGTCCCGACTGCCGATCGACGTTCTACAGTCAATATAAGTTCGCCCCCTTTTCTGTCAAGGGCGGACGCACGCTCTTTCGACACATTTGTCATTTTTTGCGATCCGCGGAACGCCCGGCTTTCAGCGGCATCGGAGAGGGGCTGCCTCACGCGCCATCTTCTTGAAAACGGGGAAGTTAGACGATACAATAGAGAGCACGGAGGGATGGCTGAGCGGCCGAAAGCGGCGGTCTTGAAAACCGTTGGGCGTGCAAGCGCCCCGTGGGTTCGAATCCTACTCCCTCCGCCATTTTTTCCTTGATTTTACTAGGTTTCTCTCTTTGCCTTTTCTTTGCCTTTTTTCTTTGCCTTCAGGTCCACCACGTTCCCGTCCATCCGCTGTACCACATCGAGGAGGATTTCAGAATAGGCATGATAGTAATTGTCGGTCGACCTGCGGTCTTTGTGCCTCATGAGGCGCTGTGCCGTGAGGGGATCTGTCAAAGGCACGATCTGTGTACAGTAGGAATGTCTGGTTGCCTCGTATAGCTTTACGTCTGTGCCGGAGTGCTCCCGCCATATTTTCCACAAGCCTTTTCGGGAATAACCACGGCCGGTATCGGGATTTACGAAAAGAAAGTCCTTAGGGAATTTGCCCTTGACGTTTCTCTTTACGATGTCCAGGGCCTTGTCATTGAGTGGAATGGGCAACTTGCTCTTGTTCTTCGTGGTTTCAACGTATGTCGAGCCGGACAGCGCCCGTTCTACCCACACCACCCGCTGATCTATCTGTACACTCTTCACGAGAACGGCGATGCACTCACCCGGCCGAAGCCCCGTCTTCATCATGAATTCTATGGGGTCCCTGTGCCGGGCTGGTATGTTTTCAAGGCCCTGCCCCTGAACCTCGGGTCTGTAGCGCGCCTCGGCGTCGCATTATCACCCTTGATGATCGGAAAGGCCGGTATCTTGTCGATCCTGCCGCTTTCAAAGAGCCACCCGAAAAAGGCATGCAAGGCGTTCAGCACGTTCTTTCGGGTTTTGATCCCGGGCAGCTTATGAAGAACCTTCTGTTTGAAAGCCGCTATCTCTTCCCGGCCAATGGTTTTCACGTCCTGGGTAGTCCAGTATATGAAGTGATTTCTGTTGTAGCTCTTGAGTGTCCGAAAATATTCCGGGCTTAACTCGCCGGCTTTCAATTCACCTTCCTTCTCGTTCAGATAGTCTTGAAACTGGTTCTCAAACTGTCGCTCTTGCCGCGATGCATCCTCAAATTCCTTGGGCCTGAAAGGAGTCCGGCTATTATTCCCAATCGCCTTGTTGATTTCCTCGAGCCTTTGCACGGCTGTAAGGACCCGGAAGACCTTGCCGTTGTCGTCCCGTCGGTATGTGTAGGTTTTCCCTTCCCAATACAGGACGATGAAACACTTTACATTCCCGCATTTAGGGCACTTTTCGGCCTCTACGTCCATCTTGGTGTGGCAGCCTGACTTGTTGCAGTATATCCCGCCTTGTTCGATAAGCTTCATGAGGATTCCCCCATTGGAAGATATGGGGAAATTGTAGCCAGCGACCGGAAGGGATGTCAAGAATCCGGAAGAATCTCCACCCAGGCCGCCGATTCCGGCGGCGGGTCTTCCAAGGGTTCTGAATTTCATGCATAGATATTACTTTTCCCCAAAAGAGATTTCTGGACAAGAATCGTACCCGTCGAAGGGTTAGAACGGCAGTTTTCCGAAAATTGGGCTAGCCCAATTTTTGTGGAAGCTCAATCTTCCGCCTCATTAAGGTCCAGGCCGAGCCTGACGAAGATGTCGGCGACAAGCCGCTTGTATTCGTCCTGCCAGGCCTTGACCTCTTCCTTCCTCCCCTGATCCAGGTCAGGGTCGAAATACTTCTCTACGGCAGCCTTAGCCGTGTTCATGAGGTCCACCGGAGGCACCGCGTCGAGCTCGTAGGCGCCGGGGAGGGACGGGAATTTCTCCCGAAAGGACCTGAGGCGGGAGTCCGATTCCTTGAAGGGGAGATGGAGAAGACTTCGGACCTGATCTTCCTGGAGGGCGAATCTATCGACCTTGATATCCAGCCCTGTTTCGTTCATCTGGTTCAGCTTGTTTTCAATGGTCTCGTAGATGCTCCACCCTGAAGGATCGAGATCGCCGGCATAGGCGATCCTTATGCCTTTCTTCCCCTTCGCGACGGCGCTTCTGAATCTCACCATGGCGTTGTTCAGCTTCGTCAGGGAAGTAAACCCCCGGCACGGAAAGAGCGTCACCTGTTTCTCCCTGGCCACCTGCCCGAAAAAGGGCACGAGGGCGTCCTTCTCTATCCAGAGCTCTACATGATAAGGCTGGTTCTGCCACCTGTCGGCATTATTTGGGACGGAAAGAATACGTCTCAACGTTTCCTGAAGATATGTCCTGGGGCTTTCCTTGAGAGAAAGAACGTGGGGAATATGTTCGCCCCTGGAGCGGTCGGTGAATACGTCGTAGGGAATGAGGCCCCGCTCCCTGGCTGTCACCAGGTGGTGGTCGAGTTTGTTGCACACCTCGGGCAGGTTCGCGATGATGTGCTCCACGACAAGGAGATAGTAGAGCTGCCTGATGGTGATGAAGTCCACCTGTTTCTTGAGGCCCTCAATGATCCTCATGCACTCGTTGAGGAGTAAATAAGTCTTCCTGTGCATACCCAGTTCGTCGGAATGGGGTTCAGGGAGGTAGCTGTGCTCGGTGGGGAGGTTCAGTATCCAGTCTTTGCTCTTTGGCCTCTTTTCTTTCAGCAGGGCCTCTATGTCTTCCCTGATAAGGTCGTCCGCAACGATGCGTTCCTTGTTCTGCCCCGCAAACGTAGGCTTCGTCGAATAGTAGGCAAGATAGAGCACCCTCTTGTCGGGCATTTTGAGGCCAGTGAGCGTCTCTTTCCTGAACCCTACGGACGTAGCGGGGATAACGCTTCCGTTCAGGGCAACGATCCTGTCTTCGAAGGTGAAAACGCCGTTCTTGTCGAGCACCGCGATCTCCGCCGCCGAATCCTTGTAAACATTCTTCCGGTACCTGAGGAGCACGTAGCCCAGCTGCCTCACACGCTCAGTGATGGCCTTTTCACCGACGAAAGGGGGATAAATACGATCTGAGTTGTCCTTGACGAGATCGTAGATCTCCTCGGGGGTGCGACCGTCGATCTTGACGTCTTTGTTTAGATTGAAGAGGCGGATCAACTTGTCGTAGGCAAAACCGGCGGCGAACTTTTCGTGGTCGCGGGCAAAGGCAAGGAACTCTTCTTTCGAATAAGAGAAGATATCGACAGCGGTCTGCTTTTCGAGGGTGGTCGTCTGCGGGTATTCCGAATCCTCGAAGGAGAAGGGGATGTGCGGATTGGCGGCTATATAGGAGAGCACGTAGTGCCTGGGCGTAGCGTACTCGGTGAGTTTGACGCTCACCCTGACGGTCCCCTCCCGACCGCACGCCTGCCGTTTTACCTGAAGGACCTGCTTTGGGTCAATAGCCTGCCGGTCGGCGAGGGTGATGGTGTAGGCTGTGCCGCCGCTCTCGATGAAGAATTCATTCTTATCGTCATGTTGGTACGAAAGCATGACGGCGTACTTGAGCCCCTGGCCGATCCGTCCTCTTCCGTAGCTGTGGTGGTTGTACTTAGCCGAGAGGAGGACGCTTAGGTCGGTTATCTTGTCGATCTGGTCCTCGGTGATGTTTCCCCGGTTTATAACCGTGAAGAGGCCGTCGCTGGTTATGGACACAACAACGTGCGTATTCCGACCCAAACCGGCCACCTGTTATGATTGAAACCGGCCACCGAATATGATCCAAAGCGGCCACCCATTATGATGAATCCGGCCACCCCCGGAAGAGCCTGAAAGACACGCTGGATAACCGAATGACCATGGTACTCTTTCCGCCAAAAACGGCGAGGAGCGGCTATGGCGAATATGAGGTTGTCCATGAGAAAGATAAGGGAGATCTTACGTATCTGTTGGGGCAGCGGCCTGTCGGCGAGACAGGCGGCCACAAGCTGCGGGGTCGGCAGGACCACCATCAAGGAATACCTGGACCGGGCGGAAAGGGTGGGTCTGTCATGGCCCCTTCCCGAGGACATAGACGATGCCGCCCTGGAGATGTGGCTCTTCCCTTCGAGCATCCCCCTCGAAGCGGAAAGGCGGAACATGCCCTCCTTCGATTACATCCGTAAGGAGCTTACAAGAAAGCACGTCACGCTCCAGCTCCTGTGGCACGAATATAAGGAGAAGAACCCGGAAGGCTACGAGTACAGCCAGTTCTGTCTGAGGTTCCGGGCATGGCTCAAGACCCTCGATGTCGCACTCCGCCAGGACTATAAAGCAGGAGAAAAGTTATTTGTGGATTTTGCCGGCGACACGATACCGGTCCACGACCCCAAGACAGGAACAGTTGCTCCCGCCTATCTCTTCGTCGCCGCCCTTGGCGCGAGCAACTACACCTACGCGGAAGCCGTCTCTCACCAGGACCTTCCTTCCTGGATCAGCCTGCACGTCCATACGTTCGAATACTTCGGCGCCGTTCCCATGATCACGGTCCCCGACAATCCCAGGGTCGGCGTGACCCATCCCTGCCGGTACGAGCCCGACCTTAACCCGACCTATCAGGACATGGCCGCCCATTACAACACCGCGGTCGTTCCGGCGAGGGTGAGGAAACCGAGGGACAAAGCGAAGGTGGAGTCCGCGGTGCTCATAACGGAGAGGTGGATAATCGCCGCCCTGCGGAACCACACCTTCTTCGACATCGGGGAGCTCAACAAGGCTATCCGGGAGAAGCTCGAAGGGTTCAATGCGAGGCCTTTGCAAAAGCTCAAGGTATCGCGAAAGCATCTTTTTGAGACCATCGACAGGCCGGCCATGAAGCCCATGCCCGAAAGACGTTACGAGTATGCCCAATGGGAAAAACACAAGGTGAACATCGACTACCATGTCGAGGTAGACCATCACTACTACAGCGTGCCCTATCAACTCAAAGGAGAAACGGTCGATGCCCGCGTCACGGCGACGACGGCGGAGATCTTCTTCAAGAGGAAGAGGGTGGCTTCCCATGCAAGAAGCAGCCTCCCCGGCAGGCACACGACGCTGTCCGCCCACATGCCCGAATCGCACAAGCGTTATCTCGAATGGACACCCTCACGCATCATAAAATGGGCGGAGAAGACCGGACCGTCGACGGCCTCCCTCGTCAATGAGATCATGGAGAGAAGGCCCCATCCGGAACAAGGCTTCCGGTCAGCACTCGGCATCATCAGACTGGGCAGGCGCTACGGGGAGGAAAGGCTGGAGGCGGCCTGCTTAAGAGCCCTCTTCATGAAGGCCTACTCATACAGAAGCGTCGAGTCGATCCTCAAGAACAACCTGGACGGCAAGGAACTTCCCGAGCGGTTGAGCCGTCCTTCTGTAGCCCACGAGAACATCCGGGGCGGCGGCTACTACAAATAAGGAGAAGCTATGCTGAACGAACAGACTTTCGAGAAACTCTACGCACTGAACCTTGCGGGCATGGCCGAGGCGCTCAAGGATCAACTGGCTCGGCCCGATAATGAACGACCTCTCTTTTGAAGAACGGTTCGCCATGCTCGCCGATGCCGAGTACCTCTTCCGGGAAAACAAGAGAATGAAGCGGCTGCTCCAGAACGCCAAGCTGAAATTGTCCGCCTCTCTGGAGGACATCGATTACCGGGCGCAAAGGGGACTTGACAAGTCCGTGGTCCGGAGCCTCGGGACCTGCGGGTGGATACGGAAACACCAGAACGTCATTATCGTGGGACCGACGGGCACCGGGAAGACGTACCTGTCCTGCGCTCTCGCACAAAGGGCCTGCCGGGAAGGATTGAGCGCCTTCTACCTGCGCACACCCACGCTTTACCGCAATCTGGCCACGGCCAGGGCGGATGGGAGCTACGCAAGGGTACTGGCAAGGCTGGGCAGAATATCGCTTCTCGTCCTCGATGACTTAGGTCTCGCTGCCCTCTCGGATCAGGAACGGAGGGATCTCTTGGAGGTCATCGAGGACAGGCACGGGGCGGGATCGACCATCATTACGAGCCAACTGCCCGTGGAGCACTGGCACGAGGTGATAGGGGACCCGACCATCGCCGATGCTCTCCTCGACAGGCTGGTGCACAACGCCCATCGGGTTACCTTGAAAGGCGAATCGATGAGAAAGACAAAAGCTTCATTGACTCAGCAGGAGGAGAGAGTGTAAGGTAGGAAACCAGCGTCGCCTGACGGCTCCGACGGAAGGGTGGCCGCCTTCATCATAATGGGTGGCCGGATTGCTCCGGAACAGGTGGCCGCTTTGGATCATAATGCGTGGCCGACTTCATCGGAATACGCAACAACGGGTCCGCCGCTTCTCTCCGCTTCGTCGCAAGCGTTGTCCATGAGCTCTTTGACGATGGGCAGTTCTTTGTTGACAAAGAGATGGCCGAGCCGTGCGAGCTGCTCCTTGAGGGTGAGCTGGGTATAGAGCGGTCTGGCGACAAACATCTCGTTTTTGTTCATGTGCAAGTGGCCCCTTCGGGTCCGCTACCAATTTTATCGGACATCCCCGGAAAAATCGAAGCAAAAAGTAATATCCATGAGACGGAGGAATCATGAGGGCGCGTTCTGGATCATACGCGGCAGGTCATTTTGGGTCGGGGAAATGGAAATCCTATGCCCGGAGTTTGTCATTGCCCGCAACTGCCTTACTGCTGCCCGTCAAGAAGTCCGGCCCGAAGCAAGACGTTATGCGTGACTGCCATACCTTATTTTTGCAGCCAACGAGGGGACCACACTGATTCAGGTGTAGAAGGCGAGTTGATCAAGGGCAAGGATAGCTTGCAGAGCACGCCGCATGGTGTAACTCTCCTGAGAGGCAGCACCATGACCGACAGCGTGGCGTGAACTCGCCGGTTCCTGTTTGAGTTCTAGCCCATATTTCGCACCTCTTCCCGTCCGCGTAGGGGCATTTTTTTGGCCGCGTCACGAGGGGGCCCTCTGACAAACCCCTCCGTTTGCCGAAACGATCTCCGTGAAAATAGATGGGTGCACGTCCAATGCCCTCAGATAGTCCAGCTGCGCCTTGTCCAGCGGGGCAAGAAGAAAACGTCGGCCTCCCTTCAAACCGACGAAGACGGGCGAGAACTTCGAAGCCATCATGAAAGAGGTGGGCTTGAGCGTCTCGGCATTGTTCCAGCCCCGGAGCGAGATGCGCTCTTCCTTCGCCTTTCGTCTCATCGTCCTCTCCATGAGGCGCCAGATTAGGAGCGAAAGCACGAGGACGAGCCCCATAGCCTCAATCCGTCGAGGCGTCTTGAGGAACACGTCGTTGACAACGAGAGGATCCTTCAAAAAGGCAAAGTTCCTCTCAATTCCGTCCTGCTCCTTATAGAGCCTCAGAATATCGATCCCCCTCTTCTCTTCTTTTGGCACGCTCGCGAGAAGGACAAAGCAGCCCGCTTCCTCGCGGAGCTTCTCAATAGCCTCATTGTTTTGCCTAATCTTTGCGGCTATGCAAAAGCGGATGTCTTTTATCGGACGAACTTGACTCTTGCTCGGCCGTCCTTTGCCGTACATCGGGCGGATCGCAACGGAGCATGAGACTTCATGGAAATCGCCGCCTTTGAGGGCCTTCGCGGCGGCCTGCGCGTCGGGGAGGCAGAAGAACTCCTGGCAGCTTAAGGTAAAGGCCCTTTTTTCCGCCTCAAGGGCGTCTTTCTCGATCGCTCTGTCGATGCGCTTCTGCCGGCGCCTGTCGTGGGCGTCGGAGTGGACCACGACCGCCCGGTAGGTCCTTCCGCAGAGATCGACGCTTGTTTCATGGAGACGGTAGCCGGCGCAGACCTCCTTGCCTTTCACCGTCCGATGGGAGAGCTGTCCCACGTCTACCCAGGAACCTGAAGCGACGGCCTCCCTTATGAGCAGGCCGCAGGCGCTGAAGTTCGCCGGCAATCTTGTGATGAAGCGGACGTCGTCCGCCATGAGGAAGAGGTTCTCCTCCGTCGCCAGCGCGGAGTCGGCGACGTAGATGAAGTCCTTTTGTTCGTGGCTCGCCATGATCCGGGGAAGCTCTGCGAGGACGTTCCCGTTGATTTTCTTGTCGGGCGCGTTGCCGGAAAGCGCCCCTCCATGACAGGGAAGATTGCCCTCCGCGCAGAGAAGGGAGAGCGTGAACTGCTTGAGATCGGGCCGTTTGTCCTTGCTGAACCCATGCGTTATATGGAACGGCTCCTTGTCCGAAGACTCGTATTCTCCCCACACGCTCACGGAAGTCGTGTCGTGATGAACGACGGAGCAATCGACGCCGAAGCTCCGGAACGCCCGGACGGAGACCTCTGAGAAGATCTTCCACGTCCCATGCTCGTAGATCCGGTCGAGGACCCGGCCGATGGCGTCGTCGTTGAGCATCTTCGGGAGGACTCCTTCACCGAGAAGGAGAGCGGCGTCCCTGGTCCGGAAGAACTCCTCCACCCGATACAGAGGCGACCTCCCCGAGAGGACGTTCATGACAAGCCCCAGAAGGATCGTTCCGGGGCTTGTCTTCATGTTGCACGACAGCGCCTCGTCAACGATCCTCACAAGACCGATGCGGGACGCATACTCCTTCACGATCGGCAGATGGGCCGGCGTGAAGCCGGCTTCCATGCTCATCGATCCTTAAGCCCAAAGATGTTGGGCCCGGTGCGGACAAAAGCGACGCCCTTCTTTACCTTCTTCGTGAGGGCCGAGACGACCGACTCCCTGTCCAAGTTCATGCCATATCGCTCTTTTGCCTGCCTGATGATCTCCGCCACATGGAGCGGATTGCCGGCCGACGAGAGTATGTCTGTAATAACGCCCATTTGAGACTTACGTTGAGGAGTCCTTTCGCGCCCGCTAGGCTCCACGCTCCTCAGATACCCGCGTATGACTCCAAGCTCCGCCTTCAACAGTTCTTCCTGAAGCTTTGCCCATTCGGCAAGTTTCATAGTTCACCTCCATGAGAAATCTTATCATCATGGAGTATGTATGTCAACATATTTATTGACTTACGTATTCGTTCTGATAAAATGATATTTATGGGACGGATTCTCCAGAATGAAGGGCTTATTCGTGACATTGCTTTCAAACGAAGCATTCGGCGTTGCAGACGGTCGGCTGTCACAAACACGTCACAAATGGCGAGATAGATCGATTGCTGTGCGTCTATGCTCCCTGGGTTTTTGTCTTTGCCGAAACGATCGGTCCTGATGGACCTTCCATACATTCCGTACACCATGCTCGATAGAAAAAAGCGCCAATGTTCGGAGTGCCGAACGATTCTATCGGCGAGCACTTTGTCGACTGCTGTCGCCGTACCGCTACGTGAGGCGATATATGCAATGGTTTCTCGCATGAACTGGCTTTCCGGGGGGTAGTACCTGATAAGCTGTGAAAACCTTGACAGCAAAGCAGCTCTCTCTTGTGCAGGTAGTTTCATAAGGGTGGCCTGCATCAAGGGCCGTCCGCGTTCGTGCATCTCGTGGTACCATTCCTCTTGTTCTGCTTTCCACTGGGCTGTCTCGAGAAAAGATTCCTGGTCCATGAGAGTTGGGTCGTTAAAGGCCACCCATAGCCCATCCCACTTGGGTCCCATCGAGTTGTCCATGTCCGGTGCCCAGACGCTAACAGTCTCCAGAGACCTTCTCAACAAGTCCCCCGGCATAGCCGCAGGACGATAATCGCCGGAAATCGTTTTGGCTGTTCTTAATAGAGCAGTGCGCCGGTCTTGATCACTGGTTGATGCGAGCTCGGCTATCGTGAAAATACTGATGTAGACCTGAGCGGATTTCTTTATGGCCTCTATTAACTCTGTTACACGCAGATCGTCATGCAGACTGTTTATCGCACTCGTGGCCAGGTAGAAGGCTCTCATGTCTTCGTCGTGAACCCTGGGAGACAACACATAGCCAAGGGCATGTAAGTACGGCCGAAGTCCCTTTTCTCGCTCATTTCCTGGTCAACAACGCCGTTACGATTGGACCAAGTATCGCCGCTATGGCAGCGATGATCGCTGCATACTTCGCCCACCGGGCAGATCGAGCCGCAGCAGCGGCTTCTGAACATGCAATCGAATTAGCCTCAGAGGCAAGTCTGTTAGCCTCTTTGGCGATGGCGAGAGTCGCCTCTTCTCGCTCGTCGCGTTTGGCCGCTTCAAGCTCCGCAGATGCAAGCTGCTTAGATTTCACCCAAGCTTCAACCTCGGATCGTGTTTGAGAGCCAGGTTGACCGTGATGTCCCTGCGCCATTTCCCTCAGAACAACTTCGACTCCCCTTCGATCGAAACTATCCAGTTGCTCTTTGTTCATAGTCCTGTCTCCCTGAAAAGAGGGGCATCCGGTAATTCAACAGCCTTTGTCGACTCCGCGTAGCACTGTCTCAAACGTCACCGCCGCAGCCTGGCGCGGTCGTTGCCGTCGGCATCCAGACAAACACGTTCGGCGACATCCAAAATATCGTGTAGCGGTTCGCAAGTTTGCGCCTCTACAAACTCGTCCATGAATTCCGTTAAGAATAAGAAGTGCAGTCCCCTTATTCTGGAATCAATGAACGCAGTTGCTCTTCGTCGATCGGATATCTATTCGGGCTGATGTAATTCAGCTGCTTTGCAGTTGCGATCACATTGGACAGATCAATCGAGGCGCAACGGAGTCGGTCGAGAACAATTTGTCTGTCCGATCCATTGAGCAGCGCAGAGCGCACAATAGCAAGCAACTCCATCACGTCATTTCTCGCAGCCCTCAAATAGTCGCCAAAAGTTGGCTTGTCTTCCTGAACAAAAATAGGAAATCGCCCTTCCTTTTTAACTTCGTCACCCCTATCTTCCCAGATCAGGCGCCTTACTGCCAAATGTTGGACTGCATCCAGCCATTTCTCCGCATTCAGGGTATCATCTATTTCCCGCATTTCTTGCACAGCGAAAGCGAGCCCTTCATGTAATTTAGCCAAATCTCTAGCTTGAGGGGAACTCCCGGCGCGGCATTGGCTCGCTCGCTGATCCAAGATGGCCAGGCCTATGCAAAAAACCAAGAACAAAAGCCCGCCGGCCTCAACGCGCGTTGCGTATTCATCTGACCCTAAAGCATCGACAGCACCGAACTCAACTATCTCACGTAGCGTTTGGACCACATCCCACAAATCTCTCCAGGTATCAACGGGCGATTCAGACATGGCAATGGGAAACGCCAAAAGATGCGCCGCATCGCCGGGAATCGCCTTGTTTATGGTCATGATTAGGCTGGCGCGCTCACGAAGCTGCCTGCCCCGGGTGTCCGTCCAATCATCCAAAGTGATCGCCCACTCTTTTAAGAAACTGTCATAGTCGCTGGGAACAGGGATAAATCCGCTGTGCGCGTGTGAAGATAAAACGCATCGGTAACACCACTTCTCCCAGGCAGGTACCCCGAAAGGCGGCTCACGATTGATCGGTTTCCCCTGCAATTGGTACCCAATAGCCTCAATTAACGCGGCGTCCACAAAGGCCGAAGAACGAACGTTATGTGCGCCTCCCTTCGTCAGCAATTGCCGCATAAGCCACGTTGACCATCGTGCAAATAGCGGCAAAGCATCAAGCCGTCTATCCAAAGTTGCCACTACTGCTTTTGCCAGTTCGGTAATTTTCCGTTCGACCTTTTCTGTTTCGCTATCAGAGGGATTGAAAGCAGGAGTGCGCGAGCTATCCTGCAACAGCTGATTGCGAGCGATTACCAACAATAACGGCAACGCGACCGAGGCGTTCCATGTGCCATCATCAACAAACGCTGGGAGGGCGGCAGCCGATAAGTTTTCCCAGATACCGAACTTTTGGGGCACGCCCGCCGCCCAAAGTGTTGAGTTCACAAGATAAGGATTTCTTGATCGCGATGCAATGTCTATGAAGCCGGAAGAGTCAAGCGCTGCCAGCACATTGAAAAGTGGAAATTCCTCCTCGTAACCTATTCCGTGCCATCCCCGCAATCCCCACCAAATCTCTTCAAGTTTCGAGCCGTTTTGATCCCAAGCCGTCCGAAACTGCTCACGCTCCGTATTGCAACGGTCAAACTGGGACAACAACTGGACACCACTATCCAGCGCTTCAATGACTTCTTTAGCAAGCTTCACGTAGGCGTCTTTTGTTTTACCTTCCTTTTCCGCACAAACTAACATGGCGTCAAATAGCCAATGATCCAAAGCCCATGAATTGCTTTTCAACTTTCTGACGCTCTTCCAGGTTTGCAATGACGGAGTCTTCGCAAGTGCTTCAGCGCATGACCACGCCATTAGTAAGTTGACGATTTCAGGAACGTCCGCTAATCCAAGGTCATTACCGACTGCATTCATCCTATGCTCAAGTTCGATTGTTTCGTCGCCTTGCTGCACTATCCAATCAATAGTCTGATCAAATGCTGCAAATCCGACTAAAGGAGATGTATTAACTATGCGGCGTAATTCATCCTTTGGATCAAACGGATGACCGCTAAAAAACTGCCTGCTCGAATCTTCACTCTCGCTCGGCCATTGAATAGTCACTTTTCCTCCCTATTGGGCTTATGCATTCCAGGCCAGGTTGAAGAATTCTTCCGCGCCATGGTCTGATACCCGCCATCCGCGCGTTGCCGCGCTTACTAGAGAATGAAATCCGCCAACCGTCGCACCAAAGTGCCAAAGCTCGTCATCAATTATCGCAAAACGGTCATGCATATAGTCAAAATTCGTCTTTAGAGTAAATCGAACCTCTATCACGCATTTAGAAGCGCCCTTCGGCCTGAACATGTTAATAAGTGCCGCGTGCTCCCTGAATTCTTTGGCCAAGTCGTTGTCGATTTCTTTGTTTCCATTGCTATTTTGGCTTTTTGTGAGAAATTTGATGTCATTTGCAGGCATTGTTTCCGGCATCCAGCGCAAAATGCTACTAATTCTATCTTGCCGACTTCCTTCTCCGGCATCCAAAAAGTAAGGGTCAATCACCCAAATCCGGCCTTGCGCCTGTGAAACGGCCTCACCAAATGTCGCAAGTGGATTTGGCTGGATCGCAGATTTCCTTGCTACGATGGCTGCCATGTTTGGAAAACGGTCCCTGTCCCCATTCGGCATATTTCCATATCCGAACTCAACTGCCCACAAGATTGCCTTTTCTGGAACGGGTCGTTCGGGTTTGGGCACAGTTCTGATTTGAGGACCGAAGCTTTTCATGTCCTGGCTTTTTTCTGTGCATTTGCGCGCCGTTTAAGATACGCGTCGAAAGTCTGCGCTTGTCGCAGCATCTTGTCCAGCTCGCGTAGCACTTCATCCGGGTTTGGAAGTCTGATAATCATCGAGGCGCGTTCTCCCAGAGTGTTCAGCGAGTTGCCAAGAAACCAGACCTCATCATCCACGACCAAGAATCGATCGTGCAAAGTGGGCGACTTACCCGGGAGAACCATGATCTCAATGTCAGCATTGCCCTCTTTCTTCAGCCGTTCGACCTCCGTGCTAAAACGGTTCAATCTTTTTATAATGTCTGGAGGCGATGAAGTAGACCGGCTACCTGGACCTTCTTCCGGGCTGTATTCGTCTTCAAAGGCCAGCCTCGATGTAAGGATCCTGATCTTAACGACATCGCTAGTTATCGCAAGCAAATACTGGGGTATTTGCAACACCCCGAAGTATGGGTCCGCCACCATGACGCGATTTCTTGCTCGGCCGACTCGTATGCGCACAAACGCCATAGCCTGTTGACGCGTATCATTGCCAAACCACTGCTGGTCAAAGTGTGCTGCAATGGCGACTTTTTCCCGCTGCCTGGCGGCGAGCCCGACGCGCGAATTGACATTGGGCTGTGTCGGCTCGTCACCAATGACGCTAGTCCGGTCATTCCACATTCGGTGAACACGGTACTCCTCGTGGGGGGACGTAGGTGACTCGCCCATAGGCACGCTTACCTTTCTGATTTGCTTCACTAAGCCCAAGTTAAGGTTTATCGCCCTAATGAAACCTGCTGGAGGGTGATACGTCAGGACTCCATGAACAGGGTGCGTCACGATATACCCGTAGGCTCCGAGACAACTGCTTTTGTCGATGTCAAGAATCCCATCAGCCGGTATGTCCCTGATTTCAAATCCTGTCAACAGATACGCTTGCTCATCAAACATCGCAATCTTCAGACCGTCAAGCGTTCGTCCAGATCTGGGCACGAAACGAAAAGAAATCCGCTCCCCACGCTCATCGCTTGCGGGGATTAGAAAGTTGTCGATCCTTTTGATGATGGGATCAGGTATAATCATGGCCGCGCTACCCAAATACTCGGGATAGTCCTTCAGATTGACATGCAGACGCCGTGCAATGAATGCCAGCGCCTTGGTGTCGGCGAGCAAAATCTCAAAGCCTTCAGAATTGCCAAAGCGGCGATGTACCCTGGCGGGGACGCTGCCTGCAAATTCCACCCCTCCTCGAACACCATTTCCAGTCTTAACCGAACACCCATTCCGATGACGCCCGAACGGTAGTTCCACTTTCGCTCGAACACTTTTCTCTTTCGACCGGAATTGGTGTTCGGGTAAAAATGGAAATCCCGCTCCTCCTCCGAAGCCCCCGTGCTACACTGCCCTCTTTGTTCTAAGAAGGGAGGGCAGATGAAGAAGCAAGGGAGGAGAATATCCGTGAGAAAACTGAAAGAAGCAGCGAGACTGCTGTTGGAGTTCAATCTTGGCGTAAGGCCCATCGCCCGGGCCTGCAAGATATCGACATCGACCGCCCACGCCTATGTCGACAAGCTAAAAGGACTCGGCGTCCCCTATGGAGAAATCGCCGCCATGGGCGAGGACGAGCTGGAGGAGCTTCTGTTTCCAGGAGAAGAAAAGAAAGAGGCGAAGCCGCTGCCCGACTTCGAATATCTCTCGAAGGAGATGACGAAAAAGGGCGTATCCCTCTTGCTTCTCCATGAGGAGTACAAGAGGGACAACCCCGACGGCTACGAGAAGAGCCGCTTCTACGAGCTCTATAATGAGTGGGCAAAGAAAGCCGATCCGGTCATGAGGTTCACCCACAAGGCAGGAGAGAAGATGTTCATCGACTTCTCCGGGGACAAAGCCCATTACCAGGATCCAGTCACGGGAAAGACCATCGAGGCGGAGTTTTTCGTCGCCGTGCTCGGGGCAAGCTCCTATCTCTTCGCCCGGGCGGTCCCCGACCAGACCGTGGGACACTTCATCGGCTGTGTGATGAGGGCCTTCGAGTTCTATAACGGCTGCACCGAATACCTTGTGCCTGATAATTTGAAGTCGGCGGTGACCCATGCCTCTTACTATGAACCCGACATCAACCGGACCTTTGCAGCCATGGCCGAGCACTATCATGTGGCCGTTTTGCCGGCGAGGATAAGGAAAGCCCGGGATAAGGCCAAAGTCGAGTCGGGAGTGCGCCAGGCCCAGGGACGCATCCTCGCCTCGCTACGAAACAGGACATTCTTCAGCCTCTCTGAGCTCAACGCCGCCATCGCGGAGGAGACGAAGAAACTGAACGAGCGGCCCATGACCGTCATCGGCAAATCCCGCCATGATCTCTTTCTCGAGATCGACAAGCCGGCGCTTCGCCCCTTGCCTCAAGAACGCTACACGATCACCGCCTGGAAGAAGGCAACGGTCCATATCGACTACCACGTCGACGTCGAGAAGACCTACTACAGCGCCCCCTACACCCTTATCGGCCAGGAAGTCGACGTCAGCTACACGAGCTCGATGGTGGAGATTTACCACAGGGGCAAAAGCTGTGAGCGGCCACTAGAATGCCTTCATAGATAGCACACCCTCGCCTACACCCCCTGCCGCCAGCCTTTACTGGGTTTCTTGTCCTTGCAGCACTCCATGATTGGAAGAGGGCATGGCATTGGCGCCTCGCGCGCGCCGACCGCCGCGTCCACCCCCCTGCCGTCTCTTGCTGTTTTCCTCTCTCCTTTGAGTTTTTGAGCATCGCAGCCGAATGACCTTCTGAAGCGGCAAACTTTGCCGCAAAAGGGGGAGCGATGGCTAAGCGGTGCCTTTTCTGCGGACGATACTTCACGCCGGATCGCCGGGTAAAAGATCGGCAGAAGTCGTGCCGCCGCCCCGGGTGCAAGAAAGCGAGAAAGAAAAATGCCCAGGAGGCCTGGCTGGAGAAGAACCCGGATTACTTCCAGGGGCGCTACCCCTATGTGAAGTCGTGGAGGCAAAAGCGGAGAGCGATGATACAAGACGAGAGACCCAGGAAAAAGCCTTGCGTGGAGCTTGTCATCCGTATCCCGGCAAAGAAGAAAAACATGATGCAAGACGAGATCGTTCTAAAAAGGGTTGGCGCGCGGACGTTTGCGGCCGCTGGCTATGGATAGGGCATGATACAAGACGAGATGGACCAACTCGGCGCCTCCCCGGTAAGCTGTAGACGCGCGAAGAAAGGAGGCTCTATGAACCCGTCCAGAATAAGCCAAGTGAAGCATCTCTTCGAGGTGGAGCATCTGACCCGCCGGCAGATCGCGAAAGAGCTCCATATGTGCACCAAGACCGTCGCCCGCATCCTCGACGGCGCCGAGGCGAAGCATCAGCCGCGGGCCTCCGAGCTCGATCCCTTCGCCCGGCTCATCGAGGAGTGGTATCGGCGCTATCCCTCCCTGCGGGCTTCCCAGATCGGACAACGCCTTGCCTCCTACGGCTTCAGGGGCAGCTATCGCAACCTCTGCCGCTACACGGAGAAGCACCGGAAGAAGAGACGCAAGGCTTACCACGAACTGGAGTTCCTGCCGGCCGAAGTCGCCCAGGTAGACTGGATGGAGGCGCGCCTCCCCTTCGGCAGGGCCTGCGGCTTCGCCTTCATCCTCGCCTGGTCGAGATACCTCTTCGTCAGGTTCTATCCCCGCTCCTCCATGGAGTTCTTTCTCGACGGCCACATCAACGCCTACAACGAGATCGGCGGCGCGGCCCGATGCAACTGGTACGACAATCTATCGAGCGTCGTCGTCAAAAGAAAGCCGGAACTCGTCTTCAACGCCCAGTTCATGGACTATATGTCCCACATGGGCGTCGCGATCCATGCCTGCAATCCCGGCAAGGGAAACGAGAAGGGACGGATCGAAAGAGCTCTAAGGGATCTTCGGGCCTTCGTCGAGACCAACGAGTTCGCCGACATCGCCGATCTCAACGCAAAGACGGACCGGTGGAGAAAGGAGAAGAACGAGCGCATCCACCGAGCCACGGGAAAGGCGCCGACGTCGGCGCTCCCGGAGGAGCCCCTTCTGCCCCTGCCGGCAATACCCTACAAGCCGTACCGAGTGGTCCAGGCCGCCGTAAGCAAGACCGCCTTCGTCGAGTTCGAGACGAACCGCTACTCCGTCCCCACGGACTGCGTCGGCATGACCGCAGCCGTCTTCGCCTATCCCGATCACATCGAGATCATGGCGAACGACAGAAAAATCGCCCATCACGCGAGGTCCTTCGAAAGGCATCAGAAGATAGAGCATCCCTTCCACCGGGCAAAGCTCCTCGACAGGACGCCCCACGGCAAGTACGAGCGGATCTATCACCTCATGCGCCGCATGGGGAAAGAAATCGACTCTTTTCTCGCCGCGGCGGAATCGGAGGGAGAAGACAGACTCGCGGTCGCCCACGGCCTGTTCCGCCTGCTCCGGGGTTCCTCCAAGGAGATGCTCCTCTCGGCCGTGAGGGAGGCAAACGCCCTCGGCATCCACAAGCTGAGATACATCGAGGGCCTCTTGGGGCCCAAAGGGCCGGAAGGGGCGGCCGTCTATCCGCAGAACGCATCCTTGCTCGACATCTCTTACCAAAGGAGGGATCTTGCCGACTACGATGGACTTGTATGAGCTGTGGAAGCGCTTCAGGCTGTTGTCGGACATTGACGGTTATGCTCCAAACGAGCGGGAGTTCCTGGAGAAGTTCCTGTCCCGTGAGCACGCCCTGAGGGAGCAAAAGAAGCGGGAGCATCTCCTGCGCATGTCGGGCATCAAACGGATCAAGCTCCTTGCCGACTTCGACTGGGCCTTCAATCCCAAGATCCCGAAAGAGAAGGTCATGGAGTTCATGAACATGGACTGGCTGAAAAAGCCCTGTAATCTCGTCCTCATTGGCCCGAGCGGCATAGGGAAGTCGCACATTGCGGCCGCGCTCTGCTACGACGCGGTGACGAAGGGAAAGCAGACCCTCTTTCTCAGCCTCTTCGATCTCACCGCGAAGCTGGCGAAAGCGAGAAGCGTCTACAATCTCATCGACTACTACGCGAAGGTTCCCATCCTCTGCCTCGACGAGATCGGCTACGTCATGCCGACGAGGGAGCAGGCCGATTATCTCTTCCAGATCGTCTCCAAAAGGGCTGAGACCGGCACGACGATAGTGACCACAAACCTCGTTCCCTCCCAGTGGGGCAAGGTCTTCGACTCCGTGACCGCCTCGGCTATTTTGGACAGACTCAGCATGAACGGCACGTTCCTCGCCTTCGAGGGGAGGTCCTATCGGAACAGAAAAGGCGTGAAAGAAGAGTAGGAGGCTCTATCGAGAAGACAAACCGCAGTCGGCCGGCAAAGGCGGAAACTTCGTCCATGCCATAGGGGGAATCTCTGTGCAGGGTTCAAGCCGCCGACAGGGCGAGGTCTATCAAACGGCCGGTTTTGAGGGTCGATAGATGGCTGATTTTGAGGGCGTTTGAATGGCCGCCCACAAAAGGATCGCCTCCCACATGAGGGTCGACAAACGGGGCGCCTTCGTTACCGACAAGCTCCACATGCCCCACAACCACAGGACGTTCCTCGAATGGACGCCCGAGCGGATCAAGTCGTGGGGAGCGAAGGTAGGGCCGAACACGAGGATGCTCATGGAGGCGATCATGGAGTATAGGGAGCATCCGGAGCACGGCTATCGGAGCTGTCTGGGTTTGATACGCCTTGCGAAGCTCTATCCCGCAGAACGTGTGGAGCAGGCCTGCAGGCGGGCGCTCGATCTTGGGGCGTACAACTACAAAAGCGTCAAATCCCTTCTGGAGAGAAATCTGGAGAACGTGGATCCCGAGACAAAACAGAGGATTATCCCCTTACACGCCAACGTGAGGGGAAAGAACTACTACAAGGAGGAAAACCATGATTGAGGCGACGATGGAGAAACTTGTGCTCATGAAGCTTCACGGAATGGCAGAGGGACTCAGAGAACAGATAAACAACCCCGAATACAAGGACCTCGGCTTTGAGGAGAGACTCGCGTTTCTCGTCGACAAGGAGAAGCTCTACCGGGAGAACCGGCAGCTCAAGACCTTAGCCGCCCAGGCGCACTTCCGGCACCCCTCGGCCTGCTTCGAGAACATCGACTTCAAGACACGCAGAGGCATCGTGAAAGACGCCCTTTTCAAACTCTGCCAGAACGAATGGATCAAAAGCCGCAACAATCTCATTCTCATCGGTGCGACCGGCGTCGGTAAAACGTTCATCGCGTGCGCCCTGGGCAATGCCGCCGTGAGGCAGGGCATAAGCACGCTTTACGTCAGGATGCCCCGGTTGGCCCAGGAGCTGAAAGTGGCCCGTGCGGACGGGAGCTATGCGAAGCTCCTTCAACGGCTCCAAAGGATGAGGCTCCTCATCGTAGACGACTGGGGACTCAACCGCTTTACCGACGAGGAGAGGAGGGACTTCTTGGAAATCATGGAGGACAGGCACCAGACGAGGTCTACCATCATCGCGAGCCAGCTTCCGGTGGACTTATGGCACGACGCGATCGGCGATCCTACCTTTGCGGACGCCATCTGCGACAGGATCGTCCACAACGCCCATAAGGTCATACTGATGGGAGAATCGATGAGGAAAACGCACTCAGGGTTGACATGAGGTCGAACACTCTTTTAGATTAAGGGCGGCCGGGGACGGAAGAGTCAGGAGCCGTTCGGATAAAAGCGGAATAAGTGTTCGAAGTTGGCGGAATAGCCACGCTGCCAATGAAGGGTGCGGGATTGATTCTTTCCCACGGCTGGGATAGTAAACCCTCTCCCATAGGAACGCCTAAATTCGGCCATAGAGGATCGTCAGCTAGCTCCGATGTTGTTACTGGTATGCCATCTAAACGCTCGATGTCCTCTGAGCGAGAGGGTGTCGGCGTCTTCGAATCAGCTCCCCCAAGCGAGCGATACCATTCAACAGCCGCTGGCGCGCTCAATACCGTTCGACGAAAATAGACTGTTACCTCGTTCTTTCCCAAATTCTGATGTTCAACACCAACCATTTTGAAAGGCGGTGGCCTCTCGGGAGACAGTAGCGTTACTGTGGCGAACAACAGTCTTCCGGGCTCTCCCCGGTTAGTCTGAAGCGTTGCCAGTCGGACGACGGCCCATCGGAAATCATCAGCGAATAAAGGCGCGCAATTGCTGTCCTTTGTAATCATATAGGGGCATCCTTTGGTGGTTCAGCGTCTTCGTCCTTTTCACCTCTTCATACAACGAGGGGGAGGAGGGGCATTCTTCAACGTTTCAATAGCTTTTGCCACCTCTGCATACGGCTGCGTCCTCCCTCCCTTCGAACCGTACCTCTTTTATCATAGCTGTGTGAAAAGAAAAACACAATTACTGCAATTACTGATAACAGAAAGAAGGCAGTGGAACAACACGCGCCATAATGGTCCGACGATTACCGTCGCTCAATGCGTCCGCTCACGGAGCCGTGCCCCGAGCAAGGGGGACAATGTGCGGCACGGGATAGGCCAGGAAATGCCTGTGAAACCGGCAAATGCCGGTTAAGCCGGGAAAGTTGTGTCCAAAGAAGACTTTACCGTCTTCACAAGGATTTAGTGGCGCCAGCAAAGCCCATGGCCGGAAATCAGTCCAGTCTCCTGAGGGAAGCGAAAGCCATTATCCCTCTGGGAAACCCCGCCACCGGTCCTGGAAGTCGCTGAAAGCAGAGGAAACTCGACCGAAAGACGAAACATGCCCGGAAGGTCGGACGCCCTGGATGGAGCAAAGAGGGAGGGGTGGCAGCGATGCGGAAAATATTCTCGAAAAAGTCGCCAAACCCCGAGGCCGAAAAGTAATATGGGTTAGATCAATATCTTTATTAGGCGCATGCCGAGGTGTTTGTCAATTCTTAGTTGAAACTTTTTCGACTCCCCTGCATTTTTCTTTCAGTCATGCAGCAGCCGAGGCTGCTTCTCCCTGCTCACGTTCAATGGTCTCGATTAAACCGGCGATCTGCTCATAGCCCTTGATCCTCCTGAAGCCTTTCTCACAGTAGTAAATGACCGATGCGAGCCATCTCTGCGACATG
The DNA here is from genome assembly GCA_963816715.1 of uncultured delta proteobacterium. Taxonomy (GTDB): domain Bacteria; phylum Desulfobacterota; class Syntrophorhabdia; order Syntrophorhabdales; family WCHB1-27; genus BOG-1155. The sequence continues at coordinate 143,261 of CAWFMJ010000023.1, read as the reverse complement.
GCGCCTTTCCGGTAGCGTTTGATGTTGATCTCGCAGTCCCGGACCGTGGAGAACATGTTCTCAATGGGGTTCGTCGAACGGAGCGTCTTTCTAAGCTCCAGGCGAACATGCAGCCGGTGGACCGTGAGGATCTCCTCCAGAGCCTCCTTCAGAGAGTCCGCTGCGGACTCGTTGATCGCCCTCAGCCATTTCTCGAAATCGAGGAGCATCTCTTTGGCGTCCTCGTAGAGGTTCTGCTCCAGGGCGGCCGCGAAGCGCCGGTGCGCCTCTTTCCTGTATTTCTTGAGGAGATGACGCTGGATGTTGCGGTCCTTGTGGACAACGCAGCGCTGGTGAAGGAGCTTAGGGCCGAACCGTTCCTTTAGGGCCTTTATGACGCCCTTGCCGCCGTCCGTAATGAAAAGGATCTTTTTCGATAGAACAAGACCTCTTCTCTCCATGTCGGCGAGGAGTTCCTCGCAGATCTCATGGTTCTCCGTCGCCCCCTGCCAGAAGCCGAGGGCGTGCTTATGGCCCTTCCCGTCTATGCCGAGGGCGACCATGAAGGCGTCCTTGCCCCTATGAACAGTATCGATGAAGACCGCGAAGGCTGAAATATCGGAGAGGTCCCTTTCCTTGAACTCTTTGAGCTTTTCGGCTGTCGCCTCGATGAAATGCCGGGAGACGGAGGAAGAAGAGACGCCGAAGGCGGATGCGGCTTCGACGACGGTCTCGCCGTATCTTCTGCCTGATATGCCCCGGAGCGCCTTGCCGAGAAGCTCCTCCGAGAATGCGCCCCGCTGCTTCAAGGTTTTGTAAGCGGACAGGGCGACCTCTCCCTCCGGGCCTCTCAGGCGAGGATGATTGACACGAATCTTCTGATCCCCCAAGTAAATAGAGCCCTTCTGATAGGCCCACTTGTAGAGGCCGGGCTCGGCCGGCTTGCCTTCGGGGCCGGAGCGCTCCTCCCTCTCCACGTCCATGATCGTCTCCGCCAGCATGCGCCCGAGCTCCATAACGAGCGAATCCAATCCCTTCTTCCCTATCTGGAGGATGCGAACCATTCTGTTCTTGAGCTCCTCGTCGCCGTACGCCTGGGCGAAACCCTTCCTTGCCTTTTTCCTCTGTTTCGTGTCTACTTTCATTCGCGGCTCCCTTTCTCGTATGAGATATTGGCCCGTGGATTATCCCACGGTGGGAGCCGCCCCTTCAAGCTTTTCAGACTCTCGGGCTTTCAACTAAGAATAGGTTATCACCCATGCCGAACACGTCAGGCCATATGGCCGGAGAATGAAGCGCCAGGATTACCCACCCCCCGGGGCCCTGGCAGATGCGAAAGAGCGCACTATCGTTCATATTGGCGGAAGGCTTCTTGCCTCCGTCGAGTCCTTGGCAATTACTACCCCCAAACACGTCCCGGCAGGGACGAGACAATTCTGAGAGCGGTCTTCCTCAGAAGGCCAGAACAACACCCATCATACCACGGTCCACGTATATGGACCAGTTGTTTAGGACGTTTCCAAGGCGTCCTTTTTAAAAGCTCGTTTTGTATTATTGAAACAGCCGTTGCTTGCGCTCCGGCTGGTTCAAGACCGGGGGCTGGGACCTGCACCCAGGGAAATGGCGATTCTTCAAGCCATTCCAATGTGCAGGAGTGAGCGTGGCCTTGATCCACGTTTGCATCGCGCCTGAACGGATTGACGGGAGAGGTCTGCCCAAAGTTAGGAGGAGACAACGAAGGAAGAAACAAAGGAAAAGATACTCGATGAGCTTGAGAGAATAGGGACCCTACGTCCGAAAGCCGGACTCACCTACGCCTTGCAGTTCTACTCCAGAATAGCGCAGATAGGTTTCGGCATCTATACTTACCCCCAGAATCTAGAACACTCCATTAAGGTGGACAAACCCTCCTCTCTCTGAGTGAAATATCTCAAGGAGGAGGAAGGAAGCGAATGACGGATCACAGGAAGCGGTACGACGGAACATTCAAGGCGAGGGTCGTGCTCGAATCTCTCAAGAACGAAAAGACCATCGCCGAGCTGGCAAGCGAATACCACGTCCATCCCAACCAGATCGCCCAGTGGAGGAAGCAGGCCGTGGAGAACCTCCCCAGTCTCTTCGATTCAAAGCAGGCAAAAGAGGAGAAGGCCGCCGAGGAGGAAAAAGACGAGCTTTTAAGACAAATCGGCCAGCTCAAAGTAGAGACGGACTGGCTTAAAAAAAAGTGGGGGATTCTCCACTCCCGGAGAAAAGGGGGCTCGTCGACGTGAACAGCAAGATTATTCCCATTTTCCGGCAGTGCGAGCTTTTGAGCCTGTGCCGGTCGAGCTTCTATTACAGGCCCGTCCCGGTCTCCGATTTCAACCTCCGTCTCATGAAGCTCATCGACCGGCAGTACACGGCCAACCCCTCCTGGGGAGCTCCCCGGATAACGACCTGGCTTAGGAGACAGGGCTTCAAAGTCAACCGGAAACGAATCGCCCGTCTCATGAGGAGAATGGGCCTCCAAGGCGTCGTTCCCAAAAGGAAGCTGACCCGGCCGAACAAGGAGCATAAGGTCTATCCCTATCTTCTCAAAGGCTTGGACGTCTCAAGGCCCAACCAGGTCTTCTGCTCGGACATCACCTACATCCCCATGAGGAAGGGCTTTATCTATCTTACGGCAGTGATGGACTGGGCGAGCCGCTATGTCTTGTCCTGGAAGGTTTCTCTGACCCTCGACGCCGCCTTCTGCGTGGAAGCCCTGGAAGACGCCCTCGCCGTAGGCGTCCCCGAGATCTTCAACACCGACCAGGGATCGCAATTCACAAGCAAGGATTTCACCGACGTCCTGAAGAACAACAACATCGCCATCAGCATGGACGGCAAGGGCCGGGTCTTCGACAACATTTTCATCGAGCGGCTCTGGCGGACCGTCAAGTGGGAAGAGGTTTATCTCAAAGATTATGCCAACGTCGCAGAGGCGATACGGGGCCTAAGAGACTTCTTTCGCCGGTACAACGAGGAGCGGCCCCATTCGGCCCTCGGCTACAGGACCCCCAGCGAGGTCTACCATGAAGCTGCTGCTCCGGAACCAACGCTCCAGGCAGAGGAGGGAGTCCACCTTAAGCATGCCTCATAATTGTCTTGACAACGGGGGGAGGCTTAATCAGCCGGAGGGAGTTGACGAGGCCCAGGAAGGAGCTGTCAACCTTCATCCACGCCTGTAGCACCTTCAACAGATACATGGGCATCGCCAAAGAATTCGTCCTATTCTGCCAGAAGAAGGGGGTAACGAGGCTTCACAAGCTGACATACGATACTGTAGAAGATTTCTTCATGGAAAAGATCACGGCGCGGAAGGTGCTGAGAAACACGGTCAAGACGAACGTGTGCGCCCTCCAGAAGTTCTTCCACGTCTGCGGCCGATGGGATCTTCGGGACCGACTCTCAGGGGACTATTCCCGGTTCAAGTACCTCGCCAAAGAGGGCGGATCAATCCACGCCTTCGACAACCCCGAGAAGCTCATCGGCAAGATAGCCGAAAGGGACGAGCTTTCGGCCGTCATCGCCAAGCTGGAGCATATGACTGGCGCGAGGATCCACGAGGTGCGAAACATGAAGATCATGGCGGACGCCATTCGCATCAAGGGCAAGGGAGGAAAAGTAAGAATGCTCGACTTCTCCTACCGCGTCGACGAGCTGGAGGAGATAAAGAATCTCAGAGCGAGACTCGAGGAACTCTCGCAGGGAATCGACTGGAAGCAATACTGCCAATCGAGGGGCGGCGTCTATCAGCGCCATGTGAAGGCCGCCTGCCGGTCCCTCGGTGACGAGTACGGCGGCGCCCACGGGTTCAGGGCAAACTACGCCCAGAAGCTGCGCAAGAAACTGGAAGGGAAGGATCTGACGGACAAGGAAATAGACCGGATCATCACCCGCGAGCTCGGGCACGAGCGTCGCTCGATGGCCCGGCACTACCTGGGTGTGTAGCAAGCACATTTTGATGCCCACTTTGCTGCGTGGATGGGTGAAGCCGAGGACCTCTGTTTGCATTCTGCAACGCCCATGCTGTCGCGTAGCGTATCCGCTACTTCAGCGAGGCTTGGTCTTGAACGGCGTACAAGAACGCGGGGAGGCAGATTCGACGGCAAGCTATTAAACGTTCCCCGCATATCGTTTAATAAAATCATGGACTATGTAAGAAAGTTTAATAGGTTGGAGAGTGCGCCTTGAAGCAATAAGCGATTGTGTTTCTGTGTCCCGGGCAAGGCCTAAGCCGACGAGCATGCGCGCGGTTCGCTCGGCGCTGCCCCGGCTACGTGTGTTTGCCCCCGAGGAACGGTGCCGCTCGCTTACTCAAGCTCAAGCTTCTGCCTCGCTTTCAAGAGCCATCGTTCTTGTTTCCCAATTTCTGTAAGTACTCGACAAGAATGTGAACTTTGGTGGATGGATTGTCGGTCCCGCTTGTTTCATGGAATTTCTCAAGCGATTTGGCATTACCTATCGCAGTCTCGGTCCTGTCCGCGAGGACAGCGAATGTATCCTTCGAGCCTTTCTCGTAATCTGGAAGATGGGCTTTGAGGTCCCTGATCACCAAGTCGGCGTTTGAGTCTTGGAGAGGGGCGATGTAGGCCCTCGTCGTGTAAAGGAAGTGAAGCAACAGCCAAATCTCGAAACAGGGAATGGATGCGATGGCGTGCATACTGTATCCTCTGAGGCCGCTGATGGAATGGATTCTGTCTATCGCGCTGTTGTAGCCCGGATGCTTGTCCTTGTCAAAGACACAGTATACGTGGTCGAACTCGGGGTCCTTGCTTGCCTCATCAATAGCGTATCGAACCAGGGCCGTAGGGTCGAGGCCCTTTTTCTTGTCCGCAATCACTACATTGGCCCGGTTCAACCTGAGGGCAGTGCGAAGTCCCAGGAAATAGTAGGGTTCCGTCTTTCTTCCTTCACAAACGATGAGAACCCTTTCGTAAGGCGCTCGGCTCGCCCTCTTGCGCGCGAGATCCCTCGCCATTTTCGCTTTCCGTTTGTGGTGGAGATCGTCGGTTCCCACTAGTGCCTCAGGTCACCGACAAAAGGCAGGGCCCCGTACCTCCCCTTGAGATACCACTTTTCCACGGCCTCGCCCTTCCGCGGGCTGAAATCGCTGAGCGGATAAAGCTTTGTGGCGCTGCTCCGATCTTTTTCGACGAACCAGATCTGATCGCGACGAAAGAGATCCATGTCCAGTATGGAAGTGTCATGGGTGGTGAAGACCAGTTGAGCATTATTTCTGTTTGCCTCGGTGCTATGGAAATTCTCAACAAGAAAACGCACAAGGAGCGGATGCAGGCTCGTATCCATCTCATCGACGAAGAGGATACGGCCCTTCTCAAAGACGTCAAGGCAGGGACCGGCAAAGGCAAACAGTTTCTGGGTGCCGTCGGACTCGTCGGAAAAGCTGATGGGGATCAGGTTTCCGCTGTCGTCAGGATGCTGAAAGAAAACCAACGGAACTTCCTTCTCCTGCAACTCGTGAGCAATTCTGTCCCTCATGTCCGGAGGCATATCCAGAGGAAGGTCGCTCTGGGAAAAAGGAATCTTAACCTTCTTTACATCGATTCCGGAAATGGTGAGATCGGCAGATTCGAGAAATTCCATGACTCTTGCCTTGCCCGCCTCGGATTCACACAGTTCGAGAGAAAACTTGAGGTTGATGGCGGCTTTAGGAAGAATCATGGCAAGCGTGTCCTGGAACCAACTAAAGACCGGTTTGAGCTGTTCGTTATTCAGCTGAATGGCCGTTGAGAGGAACAGGGCGTTCTTTCGAGTAGCTTCCTGCCACAGTTGTTTCCGTCCCACGAATTTGCTGCCAAAATACCAGTTCTCTTTGTCCGACTTTTCGTCGGAAGCGCGCTCGAACCACCTCTGGGCTTTTCCTTCCGGATAGGCAAGCAGCCATTCTTTCATAACCCGAACTGGAGTGACGGCGAAGCCATACTGGTACCTGACACCATCGCGCAGAAATGACAGTTCGAATTCGCTCGGCCTTGTTCGAGTCGCAGCGGAAAGGGCGAAGGGCGAGACGTTGATGCTCTGCCCCTCCTGATAGGAATGAGACGCAAGCACAAATGCCTGCATGAACTGCATAGCCTTGATCAGGTTGCTCTTACCTCCCGCATTGGGTCCATAAATGACGGCCGTACGGAGCAAACTCGGCACGCCAGACACATTCGGATCGAAACAGTTCGATTCCTCAAGGCCTTTGTAGTATCTGCTGGCCGCCATGCTAAGGGTCTGGGTCTCACGAATGGACCGGTAATTCGTTACACTGAATTCGATTAGCATGACTTAACTCCTACCAGTATATATTCTAACGATAATTATTGCATATTTTGTGCAAAAGTCAAGAGGTGATTATGTACCAGACAAAATAATAACCCCATCCTCAGGAAATCTTTGGTGAGATGTAGGACATAGTACATGAAGTACCGGAGAGGCGAACGCATCACGACTGGTCGGGCGTCAAGGTGGCCCCCAAGTACCCTTCCTTGCCCCTGACGCCGGGGCTACGTGGCGATCTACGGAAGCGAGGGCTTTTGTCGGTAGTTTTGCATTGCGGAGATCTGTGCTCGTAGAAAAGGGTGAGTGCGGCGCCGCGAATTGGCGGCTCATAGGCAAAAGGAACTGGCCAGGGAATAGGGATGAGGCGCAGCCGGTCCTGTTATGGCTTGAATGGAGAGGGCCGATAGGGCAGCTGAGAAAGATCGCGGATGCCCTCGATGCGCGTCTCGTGGATAGACCCGAACCGAAGAGGCCCCGCTCCGGTGCAAAGGGTTGACGGACTGCCGGCTCCACCGACCGTGGAGGCGGACCCCGGACAAGGTTTCTTGTGCCACGGCCCTGTGCTTCCTCGTCTACTTTTTCTGTGTCTATGTTGTTTTAGTGGGCCCCGGAGGCGTCGATAGGGCATCGGTCATACTGGTTTTTCGCCCAGCTTTCCGCCCTACCACCTCGCTGAGGTGCGAGTCGGGAGGAATCTCGACGGCGTACCCCATCTTCCGGTACGTAGTCATCCTCTTTCTGAACATCGTGATGCAGAGGCCGAGATTACTATCGACGTAATCGTAGATGCGAACGTCCTGCTTGCCCTCGCTTTCGCGGTGGAGACGCCCGGCGTACTGCACGAGTCGCCCCTTGAACGACAGCGGCATGGCGAGGACCAACGTGCACAACTCAGGCAGGTCGAATCCTTCGCCGATGAGAGACCCCGTTGAAAGCAGGAAAGGAAATTTCCCTCTTCCCCTCATTGCCATGATCTCCTCCATCATCCGGCTTCTCTGCCGCTTTCCGATGTCGCTGGTAAAGAGGAAGCCCGCCGCGTCCTTGCGCGCGGCCGTGATCTCGGCGAGAAGCAGTTCGGGATGGTCTTTCCTATCCGAGAGAACTAACGGAAACCTTTCCTCCTCAAGAGCTGCTATGACATCGGATGCGACGAGTCGGAGACGTTCCGCATCGGTCACCAGCGCCTGCCAGATTTCATAGAGCGCCGGTTGTGCGCTCGCCTCGGGACCCATCCGGAATCCTGTTTCACGCACGAAGACCTGGCGGGAAAGCTGCGACTGAGCCTTCGTTTCTTCCATCGTGTGGAGCACCGGCCCGCATTGCATGGTGATGATCTTCTCCAACCCGTCCTTGCGGTACGGGGTGGCGGTGAGGCCGAGAAAGTGCCTTGCCTGGATGCGCTTGAGCACTGATTCGAAAGATACTGCCGGGACGTGGTGGCATTCGTCGATCACGATGTGGCCGTAACCGTCCAGCAGACGGTCAGGGTCGTGATCTCTGGCAAGGGTCTGGAGCATGCCCACGTCCACGATGCCTTTGCGCCTGGTTCCTTTTGCATCGAAAGTCCCTATCTGGCCTCTGCCAAGGTCGGTAAACTGCAGTAGCTGTTCCTTCCACTGGTCGGCAAGCTGCTTGCGGTGGACAAGGATGAGGGCGGGGAGCTTCCTTTTGGCGATCAGAGCGCAGGCGATGACGGTCTTGCCCGAGCCGGGCGGGGCGACGAGCACGCCTGACTCCTCAGACGCAAGGGCGCGTAAGGCCCTTTTCTGGAGGGGCAGGAGATTTCCCGTGAACGTGATGGGAACGCGCTTCGTTGAAGCGCGAAGATCCTCGAAGCCGACGCTCGCGCCCGCCACTTCGGCAAGCTGCATGCAGCGCGATAGGAGTCCCCGCGGCACTATCATCGCCTCGCCGTCGTCGGAGAGCTCCGCGGAGCAGATGTAGCGCGAAGTATTCCAGGTGGAGAAGCGCATCCGCTGCAGCTCGAAGAACTTGGGGTTTGCAAAGGTAGCGGCCCTCTTGAACGCCGAGATGAGGGCCGAGGGCAACCGGCGGATTCCGATCTCGAGATGTCGGGAATAGCGGAAGGAAATGGCCCCCGAATAGGCACCCCTGATCTTTTCGTCGGCCGTGCCTATCGAAGCCTCGGCCTCGATGATGTCGGCGTCTACCTCGTCGGACTTACGTCGTGGCGCTAGCGTGTTGTCGCGGATCACGACGGCGACGTCCTGCGCGGAAAGGAGCCGCACGCGGCTTAAGAATTCCCATTGATCCGGGTAAGGGGCAAGGTCGTCGTCCACGAAGACGCTATTCCCTGCCCTTCGGGGAACCCTTTGCAGGGGGAGGGCGATGAGGTTTCCGAAGCCTCCGCTCGGCATGGTGTCCTGGCTGGGAAAGAACCTATCGTAGCTGTCGAACCCGATGTGGTGCCGCCGGTCCATGGCACGGGTGAGGATGAGCGTCCCCAGGCGTCGGGCGAGGTGCGCCTTGATCGGCTCCTGGAAGAATATCCAAGTATGGCCGCCGCTCCCCGACCGCGACCGCTCGATGTACGCCTCGATGCCCATATCCCTCGCTGCTGCCTTGTATGTCAGTGCATCGACGCCCCAGCGCTCTTTGTCGAAGTCGGCTGCGAGGAAGATGCACGTGTCGTCATCGCGGATAGTGTAGGTGCCGACCGTGAAGGTCCCTTCCAGGTGGCCACGGGCAATCGTCTCGTCGAAAGGCACGAAGGCGCGCATCTGACACACGCTGCACTTGATCCTCGGCTTGTCGCAGACGCCTCGAACCCACTCTGACGCGCACGCCGGCGAATAGCCTCTCGTCCCCTTCTTCTGGTTCTCCCATATTTTCGGAAATACGTCCTCGCGGCAGCGGAATAGCCGCACAAAAAGGGCAAGACGCTCCTCCTGCGTCGAGAGAGGCCTGTCTGAGGCCGGGACTCCGAGTAGGTCGGCCGACGGACGGGGAGTAGAAAGGTCCTCCATCTCTTTCAGGAGAGAAACCCTTTCCCGTTCGAGCTCGGCGAGGCGAGCCTTTATGGCTTCGATGCGCGAATTCTCCACTGTCATACCAGATTGATCTGGACCCGTTTGTCCAGCGCCTTTCCGGCTCGTTTCAGAGTCGATATCTTCATGTCCTCTCCATGAGGGCTCTGTTGGCTCGGGAGACAGAGCCTGGGCTACTCATAGTACTTGGAGATGCGCCGGTGACCGCGCTTGGCATATCTCCCGGCCGTGGTATCGCGGTCCGTCTTGTAGGGGATCTTGGAAACGATTCCGAGAGCCCGCAACTCATCCCGGATACGCCGCACGTCCTCCTCGTCGGTCCAGTCATAGGTATATACGCAGATCACTTTCTTGGAGGAATCGGTAGCGTTAGGGTTCGGTTTCGCGGTGGCCACTTTTGCGGAATCGCCCAAACGCCCGTCCTCGGTTGCTTCCCTGATCTTGGCCCAGACTCCGTCGACCTGGGAAACGGGAACGAATACGAGCCACTTTCCCGATTTGACAGTGGCTTTCGGGTAGTGGCCGCTCTTCCTCACTGCGTATAGCCAGTATTCGTCCGTGATTTGGGAGGGCATAGGTTCGGAGGAAAGGAGGATTTCTGGTGTTTTCGTCGCCGCTTCTCGCCGACCCCGGACGTTCTCTTTGCCGTTGGTTATCATAACATTCCTGCAATAGCATAGCTCGAACTCTCCTATTCCGAAAGCTCTGATAGGTCCGGCCGGGCCGGGAGTTGTCGACGTGACCCGAAATTGATACAGCGAAAAGGTATTCCCGCCTGGAATACGCGAGCCCACTCTTGATCTCATTCCCCTACCCGCTGTAAATCGTACCTCTACCATGCCGGCTCCTGCTCAAGATATAATCGTCGATATCGGTCATTCCCGAACGCAGAAAGTCGAGAAAGCTCACTCCCTTGAACCTGCATGTTTCGCACACACTCAAAAGAACCAGAGAATCGCCGGGAGCGCTCTTTCTGTTGAAAGGCCGGCCAGGTTCCTTCGTAGCAACGCGATCGCTTTGATAGCGTGCTCAGCGTTGTTATTGTTCCAGGGGACTCCATCATAGTTGAGAAAAGTGAAAAGCGTGTGTTGGTTCTTTTCGAACCTGGCCTTACATTTTGCTGCTATTTCAGTACGGTATGTGCGGCGGGAAAGATTCTTGAAGAATACATCGACACGTTTCTTGTGCCTCTTGAGAAAATGTGCTTTCAAGCCGAACCGGCTCACTGTTTCCACCATGGGTCTGACCAGGCTAGCGAAGTCAGCCGCAAGGGCCTTCATTTCCTCATTGAACGGTTCTCTCATCAGATCGTCGTTGAGGTCTCGGACTAGATGCAAGAGACATTTCTATTGCGGGCAAGGAATTGAGTCATACGCGGCGTAGAAGTCGGTGATGAGGACTCCTTTGAAGTCTTTGAGAACCCTTTGGACGAGGTCGCCTTCTCTCGAAGGTGCATAAACGTAAACCACTTCTTCGAGGCTGGCAAAGGCCCAGACATATCCAGTTCTGCCCTCCAGGTTCACCGCTGTCTCATCGGCATGGATCAACTTTCCGTTGATCACCTTATTGAGCAGACGATCATAGGTATCTCTGTACAAGAGGGAGGCCTTTTCCTTGAGTTTATTGATGATGTTGTTCGAAAAGTCGAATCCGAGGATTTCCTTGAGGAAAACGGCGACCCTCTTCTGAGGAATTCTCAGATCGATGTTGAGATAGGCGCAGAGCAGCAGAAGATTTCGCCCATACTTTTTATTGTCCCAGGGGCGATCAGGGCCGTAGAATACCGCCCGACATGCTCGGCACCGATAATAGTAGGTTTCGTATCGTGTGATCCACCTCCTGAGGCCTGACCGGCCGAATCTAATATCTACGATCTCCTTGCTGTACTTGTGGTGCCTGTATGGGTTTGGATGCCCGCATCTGACGCAGGCATCAGGGGCCGGACATTGAATTGTCTTGTTTGGTTTTACTCTTGCGCCTGGGGGCCGAGCCATGGCTTTTTTGATTCCTTTCAGGCGTGGGTTCGATTTGAGGATTACCTTCTCCTGCTGGTAGTCCCAATAAGCCGCCTTGCCGATTTCGCTCAGGTCCGACATTACATACGGCGTCTTGCCCCACTTGAACCAACTCCTGCGAGGCAGCGTATCCGCCCGTACAATCTGCTCCCGATCGGCCTCGTATTCCTTGCCCGGCGACGAGATGGCCGTCACGAACTCCGTCACACCCTGAAGCGCGAGGCAGTCTTCAGTATTGTAAGTAATGAGTCGCTCCTTTAGCGATGGTTCGTGGGTCTTCTCCCATTCACTTCGCCACATCACCGTCTTGATCCCTGAAGGGTTCTCTTCCGACCAGCGGAATCCCAAATGTCGGCCTATGTCTTTCAGCCCGTTGGAGTGGGTAGGGAAATAAATACGGGAATAGATGAAGGACAGGAGATTGATCGGATTACCGATCGACTCTTTGACGGACTTTGTTTCGGGGCTACCATATCGGTCGCACATATTCCTCAAGAAAGTCGCCTCAAATCCACCATAATGGACTATGACGGGATGAACGAGATTGGAGACAATTGCGACCAAATCATGCCAAATCTTTCTCTCGTGCTCCTTGCTGTCCGCCCAAAGCACATGCTGGACGCCGCCGACGCGTAATCCCAGGAGGTAGTAAAAATCCCTGTCGGGAAGCGATTCAGCGTCCAAGTAAACCGGGATCCCCTCAATCTGCAAGGCATCGCTCCCGACAACATGAATCTTTTGTTCCCGGATCGAAAGGGCCTTGAGGCTCGCATGGTACTTTTCGGGGTTATTCTGGTATCGTTTTGCTTTTCGCCTGGGTCTGAAAGCATAGGAAAGTTGAGTGACTGTGAAAATGCCCCTGCTGGAGAGAGCCTTCCGCTTTTGTTCCGTCATCCCGGCCAACAGCGTAAGATCGTCTTTCTTTATGGCTTCTTGTCTGCAATGTGTCTGGTACTCGCACTCGGTGCAATGACGGTTCAAGAAGAGACCGGGGGGAGTTCCCTCGGACAGCATTGATTCCATTTTGGCCACGGTCTTGCGTGCCTCTTTCAATAGTTCGCTCGTCTTGACTTTGGTTACGATGCAGCCATCACCGTGGATGATCTCGCCATAGGATATGGAGATTCCAAGAGAACCTGCCAAAACAAGGGCGTCGAACGCCAACACGAGCTTGTCATTCTTGGTGAGCTTGTTGGCAAAGGAGAACCGGATCGGCACGAAACGCACGTTGAGCGTCTCTCCCCCCTTCAATGGAGTTCTCCTTATGGCATGCACGTCAGACTCCAGATTCCTTTGCCGGAGAGTAACGCCCAACACGAGCTGCCATTTTGCCGCTTTGACATTTTTGATGGCTACGGGATGGATGAGGCATTCCGAGGGAGATATTTCGGCGGCAAGTCGCTTTTCCAGCGTGTGACGGTAGGAGGCGTTCTCCATCCCAACCCATCGATCGTAGCTGTCCGTCGCCCCTCGCGCGTTAGTCGACAGAAGAAAACACCTGAGAGGACAGTCCAGGTACGCCTCAAAGATAAGGTTTGTGATAATCATGGCCAAACCCCCTAATACTTGCTTGCGGGAAGTGCTCCGGGAAGCTGCTCTTCGGATCCCCTATACCGGTCTTTCTCCAAAATCGGCGGTTTCACCGGCTTAGTAAAAACTAAACGAGTCCTTTCTCGAAGCGTAACATTCGCCGTCGGCCTTCGATATAATAACCCCACAGTTCAGTGCATTGACCGCGGCGAAAGGAGACATAGGTGGGGTTGGACGTAAACGACATAAACAAACACCTGAAGGCTGAGTTCGGGGCTTATGAGGACAGCCTGCAGGACGCATGGGTGGAGATCCTCGAAGGCAACCTTCAAGCCTCAACAGAGATCGGGCCGATAGCGAGGAGAGTCAGGAACAGGGCCATAAGGCAGTACCTGAACAGGAAATACCGGGAGGAGAGCCTGCAGAGACCATTGGGGCACAACGGAGATGAGGGCTTCACTCTCGAGTCGATCCTGCCAGCGCCTGTTTCGGGTGACGGCGAGGCAACGGAAGGGGATGCCCTGGGAAAGGACGTCTATGAGAGGATGGTGGACTTCCTGATCCGGGAGTATTTGAAGCAGAAACAGGAGAACCTCGAACTGAGAAAGAAGCGCATCGAGCTGACCGCCGAAAGAATCAGGCTTCGCGAGGAGTCGCTTGAGTTCAGGAGGTGCCGTTACGAGTCCTGGAAACGGCTCATGGAAGACAAGGGAAGGCAGAAAGCGGAGCTTCTGAGGCTGCACGTGCGGCTCCAGCGGGAGAAGCTCGAATTCAGGAAAAAATCGCTCAAGGCAAAAAAGCGAACAGACAAGGTGAGGGGCCAGACCTCATGACTACAGATCCTGCTACCCTAAGGCCAAAAGAGCCAGCACAAGACTGTCTTTGCCATTCCAGTTAGCCAACGCGGCGCAATGGATTCGGCAAAGCCACGTCGTCCAAGGCGATCCTGTTCTGATAGCTCAATCGGCCGATCGGTTGAAAAGGATGAGGCTCGTTCATTCGGTTATGGCTGTCGCTCACAGTTCTCCCTTAAATGCCTTGTCAAGGACGGAGGGCATGAGGGCGTCCAGTTCCACGATGGTTCTGGCCTGGATCGCGTGAAGAGCACTCACCCGCGCAAACAACCTTTCACCCTTTGTTTGCCTTGTCACGTCTGGCATCAGGACTTGAATATCGAGGAATTGTTCGGGACGAGTGCGTTCCCGCCGGGCCCCAACGCCCCGCGTGGCCTGGCTTAGCTGCCCCCAGAACCACTCAGTTCGGACAAGCAACGCCAAGTAGGCGGGTCTTGCCTCGTCATCGATGCATCGAAAGGTTCGGTACTCCGGTGAAACGAACCGATCTGCGAGATCGTGAGGGCAAATGGCAACGGCCCCCTCCCATCCCTTCACTTGGCTGAGCACCAGGGCCCCGTCATAAAGCCGATTAAAAGCCTTGTATTTGGTGTCCGCCCCTGACACAGAAGCTTTTCCGAAAAGGCCAGCTCCAAAACTCTTCACGCCGACCTGCGGATAAGAACCATTAGGTTCGACGTGGACCTGATCCTCATCCAGCGTGACCATGTCACCGAGCCTGGTTGTGCGCCCTCTCGCCAACTCGGCATGAACACTTATTATGAAAGCTTCTACCTGCGCGATGGCCTTCTGCCGCAGGGAACGGGCCTCGGCGATTTTAGCTGCCAGTTCCTCGACCCGTGCCACGATCCGCCGCTGTTCGGCCAGGGCTGGCATGGGGATTTCCAGGGCGAGAAAGCGGGCTTCCTGCAAGCGCACTCGATTCGTGGTGCCTTCGCTGGCCCGCTTGCAGAGTTCAACGAAATCAGGCGTTTTGCTTAGCCAGCCGAGGAAGGCTGGCTCAGTCCGACTGGTATCTACGTCGAATACCGGGAAGTCGTTCGTGACAGTGGCACCGTCAAGGGCCGGCGGCACTATTCCAATGGCACCGTTTCTGGCATCAATTCTAGAGAGTATGAGCTGCCCGGCCCGAGCAGCGAACCTTCGGCTGCCCGAGATCTCCGAACCGGAAACCAGGCCTCGTTGGACCACACCTTTTCCCCATAGTCTAACTGTGACTTCGCAGTATTCTGACCCCGGTTCTATTTCGAGGGTCTCCTGCGAACGCCTTAGCACCTCTCCCAGCTTTACGTTGGGCCACGACGTGCTCACCCGTTTCTCCTGTTGATGAGGTTCACGACCACGCGGGTGAGAACGTCCTTCTCTTCCGGTCGGCTTTCGGCAATAAGGAGGGTCATAGCGACGAGGGCGTTATCAGCGATGCGCTTTGAACCGTCAACGGCATAAAGGGCTGTGTTCTTCTCGAGAAACCACAAGAAGAGGGCCGCGGCTATGCGCTTGTTGCCGTCGACGAATGAGTGGTTCTTGACGAGGGAGTAAAGGAGTTGCGCTGCCTTCTCCTCGAGGCTGGGGTAGAGCTCTTTTCCGCCAAAAGTCTGCATGACATTGGCGAGCGACCCTTCCAGGCTCTTGTCCTTCTCGGCTCCAAAAAGTTCTCCTGCATTGAATTGGGCTCTCAGTCTCTCGATGATTCGGCGAGTCTCGTCATATGACACTGGCGCAACGGGTCTCACCGTAGTATCTTTCGCGGTAACCCTTTCATGGTCATAATCGTCGAGGAGGTCAAGAGCATACGAATAGTCCTTTACGACTAACAAGAGCGCCGTTGCCTCGTCACTGCTCAAAACCTTTCTTTCGGCCACAGAGCCGACGAGGCGGACGGCCTGGTTGAGCTCCTTGAGGCGTCGCTCATTGAGTGTATAGCCCTTCAGAAGGTGGTTTCGCAGGATATCGGTTGCCCAGATACGAAACTGGGTGCCGCGCCCAGACTTTACGCGATAACCGACAGAGATGATGACATCCAGATTGTAAAACCGGACTCGGCGCCGAATCTTGCGTCCGCCCTCTTCCTGAACTACCGAGGAATCCTCGGTAGTTGCGACCTCCTCCAACTCACCTTCCTTAAATATGTTTCGAATGTGAAGACCAATGGTGTCAGTGTTCTTATCGAACAAGGCGGCCATCTGCCGTTGAGACAACCAGACCGTGTCCTTTTCAAGGCGGACTTCGAGGACAGGGCTGCTTCCTTCGGACTGGTAGAGCACGATCTCCCCGCCGATGCGGGAAGTATTCCCGCTGTTTTCCTCGGTCACGGCTTCTCCTTTAATACCGCCTTGATCTCCGCCATGATCTCCATGATGCGCTCTTCCTTCTTGAGGATGTCCTCGGCGAGCTGTTCCGGCGGTAAGTGCTCGAAGTCCCGTTTGCCGTTCGGGTTCTTACGGTCGAGGTTGCAGTTGTTGGCCAACAGCTCATCCGCTGGGACCTTCCAGGCGCGGTCGTTCTCTTTCCGAGCCTGCCACCAGTCGAGACATACCTGGAACTCGTCGAACTGGATGGGCTGAGTCTTGGTGTAATTCTTGCGTCCCTCGGGAAGCGGCTGCTAGTAGTACCAGACCTCGCGCGTCGGACCAGAGCGGTCAAAAAAGAGCAGGTTGGTAGGGATGCTCGTGTAAGGGGAAAACACGCCGTTGGGCAAACGCACGATGGTGTGGAGATTGAACTCCCTCAGCAGTTGTTCCTTGATGCGGGCGCAAACGCCGTCGCCAAAGAGGGTGCCATTGGGCACGACGACTGCACCTCGACCGGGTTTTGGCTGCCGTCTGAGCCGGCGCATAATGATCTGGAGAAAAAGGAGCGTCGTCTCGGAGGTCTGCATGTCGGCCGGGAAGTTACCCTTGATCCCGGCCTCCTCCTCGCCGCCGAAGGGCGGATTGGTGAGGATCACATTTACGCGGTCCCGGTCCCCCAGCTCGGTCAGTTTGAAGCGGAGGCTGTTCTCCGGGTCGATCTCCGGCGCTTCCAGCCCGTGCAGGAGCAGGTTCATCTGGCAGAGCAGGTATGGCAGGGGCTTAGCCTCGCCGCCGCGGATGCTTTTGTCCTGCAGCAGGCGGCGGTCTTCGACCGTCTTGCACTGGTCCTCAAGGTGCCGATAGGCTTCAACCAGGAATCCGCCGGTTCCACAGGCCGGGTCAAGCACTGTCTCACCGAGGCGCGGGTTTACCACCTCGACCATGAACTTGACGAC
Organism: uncultured delta proteobacterium; assembly: GCA_963816715.1. Taxonomy (GTDB): domain Bacteria; phylum Desulfobacterota; class Syntrophorhabdia; order Syntrophorhabdales; family WCHB1-27; genus BOG-1155. The sequence goes on along the minus strand of CAWFMJ010000023.1, from coordinate 126,316 downwards.
TGGGCGCGGCGTATAGAATTCACCGTTCTCGCCGGCAGCATCTCGCATTTCTCGCAGCATGGTCTCGTAGAAGTGACCGAGGGTGAACACCTCTTCCTTTGCCAGGAAGTGAATTCCGTTTATTTTGTTCACCACGTCGCGCAGCAGGTATCCACTCAGCATCCGGCAGGCGATATCTTTGAACACGGTGGCGATGACGCGTCTGCGACGGGCCGAACCGTCGCCGCCCTGAAGAGCACGCAGATAGGCAAGCAATCCTGGTCCGCGCTTACCGTTGGGCAGTGTCGCCTCGTCCTGGTTGATGAAGGCGAGCAGCTCAGGGCCGGTGATGCCATCCTCGCTGGATGCCCAGTCGCGCCAGCGGTAAGGGGGTTCGATTGCCGGAAGGTAACGGGCACCGCGCATGACCGCCTTGGATTCGTCGATCTGTTCCGTGTCGTCGAGAAACTTGAGAAACATGATCCATGTCAAGAGCGGCAGACGGTCGATATCTGTTGATAAACCTTTGTCTTTACGCATAATGTCGCGGGCGGATTTGATCAGGCTGCCAAGCTGTTGAGCCGTGGTCTGCGGCTGTTCCGGGGTGACTTTTCTTGTTCGGGCCATCATTTACCTTTCATGCGGCATACAGCAGCGTCTGCAATTCGTTGACTGCGGCTCGAAGATTCTCGGGACCGCCGAAGAGCGCAGCGATCTCCAGCACGTTGCCGTGACGGTTGATAGGCGCCAGCTCCAGCACGTCGGGCAGGAGAAACTGGGCCGCGCCGTGTTCGGTGTACTTGTCCAGAAGCTCACCCAGTACCTCACGGGCCGCCGCGCCGAACTGGTCGAAGAAATCCTTCTTCTCAAAGCGCAGGCGCTGGGCGCGTTCACGACGTGTGCGAAGCGGCGCGTTGAAGGCCAGGTAGCAGATCAGGTCGAGAGGGTCGGCATCCGGTTGTTGTGTCGCATTGCCTAATGTGTCAAAGTCGATGCCGCGTTCGGCCAGTTTCTCGATGATGTCCCGACGTTGAGCGGGGTCGGCCCATTCGCGCCGAAGTTCGGCGGCGTTCCGGTAAAGGGTCCTGACCTTTTCCGCCGTGTAGTCGGTGAACTTAACGACCCGTAACTGTTTCCCGTCAGGGTCCAGTTCATAGACCAGATGCGAGGCGATCTCGACCTGGCCACCATCGAAATAGAACTTGCGGCGTTCGGGGGTGGGCCCGTCGGGCGGCAGGGTTGATGTTTCAGGCTGTTCCGTCTGGTAGACCGGCGGCCGTTCAGCAATTCCGGATGGAGGGTTCTCGCCGCTGCCGTACCCTATGTCCTCTTCTTCGATAGTCTCCGGTTCTCCGTCGAAGTCCGGGTCCGCAAAGAGCCTCGTTGCCGAGCCGGTATAATCGAGGATGCTGAAAAAGAGCTTGTCGTAATCATCCCGGACACGCGTCCCGCGCCCTATGATCTGCTTGAACTCGGTCATGGAGTTGATCACCCGGACAAGCACGATGTTCTTCACCGTTGGAGCGTCCACTCCGGTCGTGAGCATCTGCGATGTGGTCAGGATCACCGGCGTCTGCCGCTCCACATCCTGAAACTTGCTCAGGTGACCGCGGCCGATATCTCCCTCGTTTGCCGTAACCCGGCAGGCGAAGTCAGGGTGCTGCCGCACAAGGTCGGCATTGAGGTTGGTGAGGGCGCGTCGCATTTCGTCGGCGTGTTCCTGGTCCACGCAGAAGACGATCGTCTTGGCGAACCGATCCGTTGCCTTAAGGTAACTCGTGAGATGCCGGGCGACGACCTGCGTCCGGGCGCGTAGCGCAACGATCCGCTCAAAGTCATTGGTGCGGTATTCCTCATCCGGGATTTCCCGTCCGTATCGGTCGAGATCCCCCTGGCTCGGGCGCCAGCCGGCTGCGTCCCAAGTGGTGACGACGCGGTGGACGCGATACGGGGCGAGAAATCCGTCGTCGATGCCCTGGCGCAGGCTGTAGGTGTAGATCGGGCTGCCGAAGTAGCGGTAGGTGTCGCGGTTATCCTCACGCAGGGGTGTGGCCGTCATGCCGATCTGGATGGCCGGTTGGAAGTATTCCAGTATCTCGCGCCAGTTGCTCTCGTCGTTGGCGCTGCCCCGGTGGCACTCGTCCACGATGATAAGGTCGAAGAACCCGGGATCGTACTCGCGGTAGAGACCCGGACGCCGTTCGTCGCGAGCGATGGCCTGGTAGATGGCGAAGTACATTTCGCGGCTTTTGGTGGCGATGCCGTTCTCGATCTTGCAGCGGGCGTCTCCGAAGGGCGCAAAAACCTTGTCTTTGGGGTCGTCGATTAGGATGCTGCGGTCAGAGAGGTAGAGGATGCGCGGCCGGCGATAACCACCATCGCGGTTCCAGCGGGAAGACCAGAGTTTCCAGCAAATCTGAAAGGCCACGTCCGTCTTGCCCGTGCCGGTGGCCATAGTGAGCAAAATGCGGGGACGGCCTTGGAGTACGGCCTGCACGACCCGGTTGATGGCAATCTCCTGGTAGTAGCGTGGCGACTTGCCGCTGAGGTGGTAGGCGGGCGTGAGGAGATGCTCGGCGGCGTTGGCGGACAAATGGTTAGACTCGGTAAGCCGAGTCCACAGCTCATCGGGGGCAGGGAATGATATTAGCTCCCGTTCCTGACCGGCGGTAAAGTCAAACTCAAGAATGTCGAGACCGTTTGTTGCGTAGGCGAACTTGAGGCCCAGGATTTCGGCGTATTCCTTGGCCTGCTGCATGCCCGTGCCTACAGGCTCGGTGTCGGGCTTGGCCTCCACGACCGCCAGCGGCATATCGGGACGATACCGAAGAATGTAGTCCGCGCGCTTACCCTCGCGGCGTCGCGCCTTTTGACCGACGACCACAATGCGCCCGTCAGTGAACGTGACCTGCTCATTTATGCGGTGCGGGTCGCGGTCCCACCCGGACCGTTGCAAGGCTGGGGTTATATAGAGACGGCAGGTGTCGGCTTCGTTCATTTAGCCTCGCAGGATGGTGGATCCCGTTCAATGTATGCGCGCAGTCTCACTCTCGCAGCGGGTCCGCTCCTTGCGCTTTACTATTCTGCCTTATACCTTGCTGTTTCGCAACAGGAAAGGCTCCTGGCGAGGGCAGAGGAGTCGAGAGAATTGGAACCTGACATCCTTCGTCGATCCGCTACTCGCATTCTCGATGACGTATGGTAGGGCTTCAATTTGTTGGCTAATTCGAGTGCCGTGGGCATGGAACAGATTCCGCTGCCTAAGTAAAAGGGGTAAGCCCCGGAACTGTGGACAACTCCTCCGAAACAATCAATCGCGGATAGACCCTGAAGAACCGGTCAGCGATTCCAGGCTGGAATATCTGGCTATGGCTGTTGCAGTGCGAATGTCAGAACCTTAACAAGGATAATCATCGCAAAGAGGATGATGGCCAGGTAGATCGCCATTTTCTCCTTGATCTGGATGAGCGCCAGCTGGGTCTCCCGTCTCAAATCCATTATGCGCATAGCGACGTCGTCCACGGAATCCTGAAGTTCCCACCTTTGCTCCACAACGGATTGCGGCAACTGCTCAATCTTTCCCTCCGAGGGCTTCATTTCCATTCTCTTCTCCTTCTCGATGTTCTGCGGCTGGTAACTCTCCTCTGATTCACCACGTAGACCGGATAGGCGTGGGGGATTTCTCCGAAGAGAAGGAACGCGGCGCCTGCCGCCATGAAGACGGCGATTGCTGCCAGGGTTAGGAACCATTCCGGCAGGTATGAGGCGAAGTAGAATCCTCCAGCCGCGAAGAGGACGCTGCCGAGAAAGGCGACGCCAAGGATCTTCCAGTCGAACCTGTTGTAATAGAGCCAGAAGGCGGCCCAATCTTCAAATCTGATCCTGATCCAGTTTATCTCTGACTCGAACTCTTTACCGCAGTCCTCGCATTGCCATACCAGGCCCGGCCAGCTTTCCGTCCGAATCCTTTTCCGTTCCTTTCTGTCGGTGCGGTGGCTATTCCGGTGGCCGCACTCGGGACAATATGCGGAAAGAAGGTGCGTTCTCATTTTGTCTCCTTTGATGGGTCTCGTCGGGCCTTCCTTCGTTGTGCGGTGGAGAGAGCGGAACCATGCCATGGTCAATGGGTCCCGTCCGAGAGAAGAATTAGGAAGGCAATCACGGTTTCTCTGTTGGAATCATTGACGTCCCTCGCGCTCTCGGCCACGGCGGGCGCCTTTTCTTTCAAAAGAAGGTAAAGTTCCTCTATACTTACCCCCAGAATCTAGACACTCCATTAGGGTGGACAAACCCTCCTCTCTCTGAGTGAAATATCTCAAGGAGGAGGAAGGAAGCGAATGACGGATCACAGGAAGCGGTACGACGGAACATTCAAGGCGAGGGTCGTGCTCGAATCTCTCAAGAACGAAAAGACCGTCGCCGAGCTGGCAAGCGAATACCACGTCCATCCCAACCAGATCGCCCAGTGGAGGAAGCAGGCCGTGGAGAACCTCCCCAGTCTCTTCGATTCAAAGCAGGCAAAAGAGGAGAAGGCCGCCGAGGAGGAAAAAGACGAGCTTTTAAGACAAATCGGCCAGCTCAAAGTAGAGACGGACTGGCTTAAAAAAAAGTGGGGGATTCTCCACTCCCGGAGAAAAGGGGGCTCGTCGACGTGAACAGCAAGATTATTCCCATTTTCCGGCAGTGCGAGCTTTTGAGCCTGTGCCGGTCGAGCTTCTATTACAGGCCCGTCCCGGTCTCCGATTTCAACCTCCGTCTCATGAAGCTCATCGACCGGCAGTACACGGCCAACCCCTCCTGGGGAGCTCCCCGGATAACGACCTGGCTTAGGAGACAGGGCTTCAAAGTCAACCGGAAACGAATCGCCCGTCTCATGAGGAGAATGGGCCTCCAAGGCGTCGTTCCCAAAAGGAAGCTGACCCGGCCGAACAAGGAGCATAAGGTCTATCCCTATCTTCTCAAAGGCTTGGACGTCTCAAGGCCCAACCAGGTCTTCTGCTCGGACATCACCTACATCCCCATGAGGAAGGGCTTTATCTATCTTACGGCAGTGATGGACTGGGCGAGCCGCTATGTCTTGTCCTGGAAGGTTTCTCTGACCCTCGACGCCGCCTTCTGCGTGGAAGCCCTGGAAGACGCCCTCGCCGTAGGCGTCCCCGAGATCTTCAACACCGACCAGGGATCGCAATTCACAAGCAAGGATTTCACCGACGTCCTGAAGAACAACAACATCGCCATCAGCATGGACGGCAAGGGCCGGGTCTTCGACAACATTTTCATCGAGCGGCTCTGGCGGACCGTCAAGTGGGAAGAGGTTTATCTCAAAGATTATGCCAACGTCGCAGAGGCGATACGGGGCCTAAGAGACTTCTTTCATCGGTACAACGAGGAGCGGCCCCATTCGGCCCTCGGCTACAGGACCCCCAGCGAGGTCTACCATGAAGCTGCTGCTCCGGAACCAACGCTCCAGGCAGAGGAGGGAGTCCACCTTAAGCATGCCTCATAATTGTCTTGACAACGGGGGGAGGCTTACTCATTGGTCATGTCCTCATAGCCCATTACCGACTCCCCTGGATTGCCAAACGGCGACATTTTATGCGCAGCCATTCACTCTATTTACACCCTAAAGGTAGACATGTCAACTTATAAGGAGATTATACATAATTTGTAAACTTATAGGAGGGTTACAAGCCTTGGCGCCCTTTGGTATGTTTTACAGAAAGGAATCACATGGACATCCTGTCGCTGCTAGGCGTAAAGGTGTAACCCCTCCCTTTTCTAGTACCTAATCCTCTCTAGTTGAGCCCACCACTTTCTCACAATCTTCTGTACAAGAGAACCGCTTTATCGGATTAGAATAGCGGAAGGAAGGACTGTGTCAAATTCGCGAGGCAACCGGCGGCGCCTCCCCGCCAAGGACCAGCGCCGGCCCGGCTGCCTCACAGGACCTACGTTCTTGTGGTACTACATGTCGCCGTCGATGTCCAGAGATTAGTGGAGCTCGGCAAGGGCTACCCCTGGCCGAGGCCGAAGCGGTGCCTGTCCTGCAAGTCCTCACGGGTCTGGGGGCATGGATTTGTGCAACGATACTTCGAAGGCTTCGTGCGCCCCTTGTGGGTCCGCCGCCTCCGCTGCCCCGACTGCGGCACCGTCTACACCTTGAGGCCCGATCTCTTCTACCGGCGCTTCCGCTCCTCCGTGCGGACCATCCTCTCCTCGCTTATAACGAAGATCGCCGACGGCTTCTGGCTCCCCGCGCTCCCCCGTCAGAGCCAGCAGTACTGGTACAGGGGCTTGAGGCTCCAGGCCCTGAGGACGAAAAGCATCGTCTTCCCCGACATGACAGCCCTCGAAGAGGTCATCTCATCGGGTTTTATCCCGGTCAGTCATTCATTCGAGTGTGCGATGCTCCGTCTGTAAGATACCCCCTACCGTGTTTATGCGGCGACTTCGTCCCCGGACTCTGGTACTTCTTGGACAAAACCATCAAAAGGAGGCGTCCATGGACGACGACGCGAAGAAAACGATTGCGACGTTCCGCTTCGGGGTCATTGCCGACCTCGTCGGAAGAAAGCTCAATCGGGGGGAGAAAGAGCTTATCCTCAAGGAGAAGTCATCCTCCCGGTGGGAGATCCCCTTTTCCACCCGGAGCCACATCAGCCGCTCCACGATCCTTGCGTGGACGAGGGCCTACGAGAAGGGAGGAAGAAGGCTCGAGAGCCTCATCCCCGACGAAAGGAGAGACAAGGGGAGGCACCGGGTCATGGACGAGGAGGCCGTCGCCGCGCTGGTGGCCTTGAAGAAGGACCGTATGAGCGTCTCCCTCCCCGTGTTGCTGAAAGAGGCCAGATCGAGGGGTATCTTGCCTTCGAGATACATGGTGAGCTACGCGACCATCTACCGGATCTTCAAGAAGCACGGCCTCTCGGAAGGTCATGTCTATCCCGACAGGAGGAGGTTCGAATCGGAGCTCCCCAACGACATATGGCAGAGTGACGCCCTCCACGGCCCCCGGGTGCTCCATGAGGGGAAAATGAAGAAGAGCTACCTCTTTGCCTTCATCGATGATATGTCGAGACTCGTCCCCCACGGGGAGTTCTACCTCAACGAGCGGATCGACTGTTACCTCGATGCCCTCACGAAGGCCCTCTCGAAAAGGGGACTGCCAAGGAAGCTCTACGTCGACAACGGGCCGGCCTTCTCGACCCAGATACTGCGCCACGCGATGGCCTCACTCGGTATCGCGCTGGTCCACTCGAGGCCCTATGAGCCCGAAGGACGGGGAAAGGTGGAGCGGTTCTTCCGCACCGTGAGGGGTCAGTTCCTCGCATGCCTACCCGACGGGCTCTCCCTCGAAGAGCTCAATGCGAGGCTGAAACGCTGGATCGACGAGTACCATCTCCGGGAGCACGGCAGCACGAAGGAGTCTCCCCTGTCGCGGTATGCGAAGCATCTCCACTGCGTGAGGGAGGCGCCGAAGGACCTGACCGACTACTTCAGGAAGAGGGTGACCCGGAAGGTCGACAAGGACAGGACCGTCTCCCTGGATGGACGCCTCTTTGAGGCGCCGGTCGCGATGATCGGCCTCACGGTGACGCTCCTCTACCACGAAAGCGATCCCACGAGGGTGGAGCTTCTCTATAACGGGACCTCCCACGGCATGCTCGTCCCCCTGAATGTCAACATCAACGCGAGAATAAAGAGGGCCTATGAGGCGGTCGACCTCGTCCCGGAGCGGGAGTACACCGAGGACAAAGAGCGATACCGCGGCGGCAGGGTCTTTGAAAGAGAGGAGCCATGAGACACTTCTTTGGGTTCGCGAAAGAACCGTTCTCGTCCGACATCAAGGTGGAGGATCTCTACCACACCGCCGCCCTCGAGGGGATGAAAGAGCGCTTCCTCTACGCGGTCAACCTGGGCGCCATATCGGTCGTCACCGGGGACGTGGGCTCGGGCAAGTCGACGGCGTTGCGGTATGCCTCGAGCCTCCTCCATCCCTCCCAGTATCAGCTCATCTCCGTGGTCGCTTCCACCGGCTCCGTCGTGGAGATACTCAAGCAGATCTGCATGGGCCTCGACATCGAGTGGAACAGCATCTCGCTCGCGAAGCTCATGAGAACCATACGGACCGCGGTCACGGAGATCGGGAAGCGAAAGCAGATACCCGTCATCATCATCGACGAGGCGAGCCTTCTTCGCATCGAAGTCTTCGCCCAGCTCCACACGATCGGCCAGTTCGACATGGACTCGAAGCCCCTCCTTCCCATGATACTCGCCGGCCAGAACAACCTCCTCGACAAGCTCATGTACATCACCTCCCGTCCTCTGGCATCGAGGGTGATCGGGAGGAGCCATCTCGAGGGGCTCAAGCAGAAGGACATGGAGGGGTATCTCAAGCATCACCTGGAGATCGCCGGCATCAATGAACAGCTCTTCTCGGACGAGGCGATCCTTGCGATCCACCAGGGCTCGGGAGGCCTGCTCCGACGGGCGAACCTCCTTGCCAAGGGATCACTCATCGCCGCGGCCCGGGAGAAGTGCATGGTGGTGTCGGCCGAGCACGTGAGGCTGGCATCCACGGAGATCTTTTAAAGGAAACTCATCTGGCCAGGGGGAATGGTCCCTCTGGTCAGATGATCATGAAGCGGTCAGACGACCGTGAGGCGGATTGGTCAGATTAATGTGAGAGGCTACAAAGGTACAGAGCATCAGAGAGAAGAACGGCATCACCCAGGACCAGTTGGGGGAGAGAGCCGGCATCAATGCCAAATACGTGAGCGCCATCGAGCGGGGGCAGAAAAACCTCACCATCCTCACACTGGAGAAGATCGCAAAAGGGCTGGACGTGGAAATCTTCGAGCTCCTGATACTCCCCGCAGAGCTCGAGCCCAAGCAACGGACGTCGAAGGCCATTGAGTCTCTCCTTAAACATGCAGACGCCAGGACATTGAATCTCTGCCTGGATTTTCTCCGGAAGGCCTCGTCGTAGTCCCTTTCGCCCTTTACTGCCACGCCCATTACACCATCGGGTACGTATAGCTAAGGGCCTTCTTCACGGCCTGAGAGGCGACCTGGACGATATCCTTTGCCGCCATGAGCACATAGTGCGTGTTCTCGGAATGCAGCGACTCATCAGAATCAAGGTAGCCGCCGAGGATAATGAGGTTGCCCACGCACCCCGCCAGCGCTTCTTGGATCTCGCCGAGGGCCTTTTGATAGTCTTCCTTGGTCAATTGGTCGAGCGACTTTCTATTCTGAACCATCGCATAACCTCACTAGGCTATTAATCCCTGTTCTTGCAGCTCTTCACGCTCGGAAGCCGGCTCCTTGCGATCGCTTCTCTCAATCACCGCGCTTCAGGCCCGATCCCGTTTGCTGTTTGTTCGTCTGAACAACACCTAATCCAGACGACTGCCTTTCCCATGTCGGTCCCCCTTTTCCGTTGATCGTACTATTATATTCCAAAGTATCTTAAAACGTATCAAGTTGTCAAGTAATATCCCATCTAGCCCGGCAAACCTGCAGGTCCACTCGTGAAAGACCTTACGGGGCCTGACAAAATGGCACAGATTGAGGTTGAGGTTTACGGACTGAGAGGGTATGCTTAAAAGTGATGGAAGAAGCCCACAGACTTTTGACCATTGATGAGGCGGGAAGGGCCCTCCGGATTTCCCGGCAGTCGCTTTACAGACTCATTGCAGATAAAAAAATCACCGTCACAAAAATAGGTGGCAGGACCTTCATCGACCGGCAGGATCTAGAAGACTACATAGAGAGGTCAAAGGTGAAGGCAGAATAGATACCCTTCTGGAGGGGGGGTGCCACAATACCTCTTTGAAGGGCGGTTTGCTGGCTGCAGCAACGGCTACGATGGGTGCCACGCGAAAGAACCTGTCATGTAATCGGAATTGACGAGGCAACTGGAGTTCGGGCATTCGAGTGAATCAAGGAACAAGTGAGTATCCGTGGCGAGGCTCTACCGAATCCGTACCCTAAAATCCTCTCTTTGCCTTTTCTATGCCTTTGCAGTAGAATTACCGCATAGGGACTGGAGAGCAGGGGGTTCGAATCCTACTCCCTCCGCCATGTAACATATTGCTGTTATTTGTTCTTTTAGGGCCGTAGTTCCGGTGATTTTACCCGGTTTTGCTTATGATCAATAGGAAAAGGAGAGGTGAATGACGACAGAAGAGCTGGCCGAGCTGTTGCTCGCCCACCTTTATAATCTTGCCGAGGCCGCTCCCCATCCGAACTTCCTTTTTATGGTGAACGATTTTGCATCGATCACCGGAATCATCGACATGGAAGAGCTGCAAAAGGCCATCAACTACCTTGGCGACAGGGGATTTATCATCAGCGCCGCTCTTGATATGCGGGGTGGAATCAGTGCGGCCATTACGATGGATGGGAGCGTTTTTGTCGAGCAGGGAGGCGAGACGGGCATCATTGCCCGTTTTCGCGAAAACCCCCAAGCGTTCCGGAGAGACCCGGCTGCCGAGCAGCCCCGGACCGAGGCGGCGGCTTCGCCGCAGCAGGTGGAGACGAATCCAACTCCTGCGGCGCAACCCGCCCGAATCGGCGGTCGTGCTGTCGAGGCCCTTCTCGCCGATATTGAAGAGACGCTCGAACAGAATGCGGCAGCGGGATCGGAAGCCGGCAGGGATGCCCTCGCCACCCTTGCGGCGCTCAAAATGCAGATGGGAAGAAATGTAAAGAGCAGGCGGGTGATCGAAGCGCTGTTGGACGATCTGGGAAGCGTTTCGTCGATCAGCCCTTTGGCGGCGGGTTTGCGCTGCATCCTCGCCGCTTCTCTCGACTAGCCGTTTTTTAGTCCACAGCAGTTCGGCGGTTCCGGGTCGTTCCTCGTTGCCCCTGCGGCCTCGGCGCCTTATGTTCTTCTATTATTTCCGCCTGTCGCGAAGGCGCAAGAGGAGCCGGGGAGGGGCTGGTGAAGGGCGTCTCGAAGGTTATCAACTTCTTCTCGACGGGGATCTTCGAAGTTCGTCTCAAAGATCATCCTCGCTTCCAGGCCTTTTTCCTTCGCTGGCTGCGCATCATGACCCTCGCGTTCCGCGGCTTTGTCAGGGATGAATGTTCCAGGAGCGCTTCGTCGCTCACGTACTACTCCCTTTTTTCCATGGTTCCCGTATTGGCGATGGTCTTCGGCATCGCGAGCGGGTTCGGTCTCGAAAAAATGGCCGAGGCGCGCATTTCCGAACTCGCGCAGGGGATGAACTGGCCCCCCCTGGTGATCAACCAGATCATCGGCTTCTCTCATTCCATGCTCGGGAGGACGAAAGGCGGCCTTATCGCCGGCGTCGGCTTTATTGTCCTTTTCTGGTCGGTTTTCTCGATCCTTCAGACTGTCGAGGAGATGCTCAACCGCATCTGGGAGGCGGAAGAATCGAGGACCTTCGTGAGAAGGGTAACGGACTATCTGGCCGTGATCGTTTTTACCCCCGTCCTCATCGTCATCGCGAGCAGCGCCGCCATTTTGCTGGAGAGCGAGGTAGCCACGATAAGCCGCAAGATCAGCCTGATCAGGGATTTCAGCCCCGTCATCATCGTTGTCCTCAGCGCGGTGCCCTATATCTCCATCTGCGCAATGCTCACCATCACCTATCTTATCCTCCCGAATACCACGGTGCGGCCGAAATCGGCCGTCGTGGCCGGCGTCTTTATCGGAATTGTCTATCAGACGGTCCAGTTCATCTACATAAAGTTCCAGATCGGCGTAGCCAGCTACGGGGCAATCTACGGGGGTTTTGCGGCCATTCCCCTCTTTATCGTCTGGCTCCGCCTGAGCTGGATGATGGTTCTCTATGGCGCCGAGATAGCCGTTGCATACGAAAATCAGGAAACTTATTCGTTTCGACCTGACATCTCGAACCTGAGCATCCGGTCGACAAACCTCCTCTTCCTGCGGGTGTTCCATCTCATCGCGAAGCGGTTCTCCGAAGGGATGCCGGCCCTGACTCCGCCCCAGATGTCGGAGAACCTGAACATCCCTCTCCTCCTGGTGCGGCGGCTGCTTCAATTGCTCGTCAGGACCGGTCTCGTGGTCAAAACGGCCCGCCTCAAGGGTCGGGAGCAGACCTACCAGCCGGCCAGGTCGACGGAGGATTTTCGGATGCAGACTGTTCTCGAGGCACGCGGGCGTCTCGGCGACAACCCTCAGGCTGCCGAGGTACTGGACGAGGCGGAGCCGGTGGCCGCCTCTCTGAGAGATCTCGAAGACGCTGTAAACCATCTGGCCCAAAACAAATTCCTCGAGGAAATTTGAGGGGATGCAGCGCGCTCCTTTGAAAGACGAGACGGAAATCGGGTTTCCGTGGTATAATAAAAAAGCATAATTTGGTCTCTCCATGGCGCCGCTCGCAGGCCCGTGGCCGAGACGGCGTTTTGTTCCCGGTTATTGTGGGAGGTTTTTGTGAAGGCGGCGTGTTGTGTCTGTGTGTTCGTAACGTGCTTATTCGGTTTTGCGTGCCTGGGATTTAGCGGGGAAAACGGTTTTTCGCTGGGCTATGGCTTCGCGGCATTTAACCGGGGAAAAACCACCGGCAAGGTCGAAGGGGGAAGGTCGTACAATTTCGTGCAGGCGACCTACCTGTTCGAGAAACCCTTTTCATGGAAGGAATTGGCCCTGCTCGTCGAGCCCTTCGGCTCTTACGTTGCAAATCCGTCTCCCGGCGCCGACCTCGGCGTCGGCATCGGTTTGAAATACTACCCTTTCAGCCTCGAAAGAAAGGGTTTCTACCTTATGGGCGGGACGGGTATGGCCTACAGCACCATCGGCTTTCAGGAGCAGGGAACGCACCTGTTTTTCATCGGCCAGGGCGGCCTGGGCTACCGTTTCGGGAACTTTTTTCTTGAGGACAGGTTCCGCCACTATTCGAACGGCGGCACGGCAAGCCCCAATTGGTCAGTCAACTCGAACATCGTCTCCCTGGGGACCTATTTCTAGGTTGCGGGGGCATTCCTCCGCTCTTGGAGGTGTGTCCCCGTTCCAACTTTAGTGTCCGACTTCATTTCGCCACCACAAAGGCCGACGGATACTCGGTTATCACCTTCGTGTGCGCTTTGTCCGCGAGGGACATCGATTTGTAAGGGCCGAGCTCTACTCTCCAGAGGATCGTGCCGTCCCGGTCGGCCTTGACTACCTTGAGCAACCAGGGCTTGTAGCGCTGCTTCAACATGTCCGCCAATAAGCAATCGGCATCCGCTTCGCGCTCGAAAGCGCCCACGTGAACGTAGAATTCCCCGATTATATCGTTCTTTTGCTGACCCTCAACGGCGCCGCAGGTGCGAATGAGCACCCGGGCAAGGCCTTTGTCGAGTACGGCCAGACTCTTCGCGGCGCCGTAGGAGAGGTCGAGGACCCTTCCGGCAACGAAAGGGCCTCTGTCGTTTATCTTCAGAATAATCGATTTTCCGTTTTCGAGGTTCGTAACCTCTACGTCCGTCTCCATGGGAAGGATCTTGTGGGCGGCCGATATCCCGTACATGTCGAATATCTCGCCGCTCGATGTTCTTCGGCCGTTGAAGGAGGGACCATACCAGCAGGCGATGCCCCTTTCCTCGTAGCCTTTCGACGTCAGGAGGGGATAATAGGTCTTTCCTTTCACCTGGTAGGGTTTGCGTCCTTTTCCGGAATGTTGGAAAGGCAGTCCTTCGTTGGAAAAAGGCGGTTCGGGCGGCGTTGGCGCGGTCTGGTGCGAGATTTGTTCTTTCCCGCCCGCCGATTGCGGGGGCTGAACCTTCGCCTCTTGCTTGTGGCGGAATAGGGCGCACGCCGGTAGAGACAACAAAACAACCAGAAGGATGAATCGGCAAGAAAAAGTCTTCAGCTTTCCCGGAGCGAAGATGCGCCGTCTTCGAGTCATGCCGCCACTCCCAGGCTGGTAGGCTATGATACTTTCGAAGAGCAAGTCAACAAATTTTCAGCCATGGGGCTCAGCGCCCACCACCCTCCCCTCCCTTCCGGTCGGGCGGGTACCCGCCGGCAGAGCCGTCCGGGGCACCCGCTTGCGGGTCGTCCCCCTCAGCGCTCGCGTGCGCTCGCTTTGCGCAACCATGGGGCTCAGCGCCCCCTCCACCGGCAAAGCCGTCGGAGCTACCCCCCTCAGCGCTCGCGTGCGCTCGCTTTGCGCAACAGGGCTGCAAACCAGCCTTGACGCGCCGGCGGACGGGTGGTACAGTTCGTATCATGAATACTTCATATTGTGAACTATTGTGAAGCGGGCAGAGGAACTGTCCAGGTGTATTGAGACGCTGGCGTATCGGGTGAAGGTCTCCGAACGGACGAACTGCGACATGGTGAGCCTTCAGGAAATGCAGGTAGTCAGTTACCTCGACAAACAGCCAAACTCGAGGATGACCGCAATCGCCGGATATCTGCTGTTGGGTTTGAGCAACCTGACGGCGATCGTCGACAAGCTGGTCGCAAAGAAGATCGCGCGACGGAGTCGCTGCGACGACGACCGGCGAGTGGTGCTCGTCTCCCTGACCCGGGAAGGCAAGGCGATTGCGCGAACAAACAGCGAGGAGAAACGGGATCTGGCGGGGCAGATGCTCGCGGCTTTGGATGAGACAGACCAGCGGCGGTTGATGGCTATAATGCGGAAGATCGTGGGCAGGATGAGCGGGCAGGAAGGCGACGCCTGAGGAAAGCGGCCCGTGCGTTTTGCGGTTGCGGGAAATGAGGCCGGAAGGGCGCAAAAGGTTTTGGTGAGACATGGAAAGATCCAGGAAGGCTTTGGTGAATAACGAAGTGTTCGTCGTCAAGTGTTCCGGTTACGATCAGGCGGCGGAGAAGCTCGCTTCGCTCTTCGACATGATGGGCGGAGTCGGCCGCTTTGCGGCGCCGGACGAGAAGATTCTCCTGAAGGTCAACCTCCTTCAGCGGGCCGCCCCGGAACAGGCGGTCAGCACCCACCCCGCCGTGGTCGCCGCCGTGGGGCGGCTGCTAAAAGAGGCGGGCGCGGTCGCTACGATTGCGGACAGCCCCGGCGGAGGATGCCGACACGACGGGAAGACGCTCAGGACCCTGTACGAAAAGACCGGCATGTTCCGAGCCGCCGAGGAGGCGGGGATCGGGATCAATCTCGATACGGGGTATCAGCCGGTCTCTTTTCCGCAGGGAAAGTTGATCAAACGCTTCGAGGTAATCGCTCCCGTGCTCGAAGCCGACGCCGTGTTTAATCTGTGCAAGCTGAAGACCCACGTGTTCATGTGTATGACCGGCGCGGTGAAGAACAATTTCGGGGTCATTCCGGGACTCGCGAAGCCGGGATATCACGCCAAGCTGCACGACAAGCGCCATTTCGCGGATATGCTCCTCGATCTTGCCGAATATGTCGCGCCGCGACTCTCCATCATGGACGCGGTAGTGGGGATGGAAGGGGAAGGTCCGGGCGTGAGCGGAGTCCCGAGGCACATCGGGCTGCTTCTGGGCTCGACAAATCCCCTTGCCCTCGACGTGGCGGCCGCCGAGATTATCGGCCTGAAGCGGGAACAGAATCCCCTGCTCGCGGCAGCGGCCTCGCGGGGTCTGACCCCGACGCGCCTCGAAGAGGTTTCGATCATCGGCGCCGACATCTCGGAGTTGCGAGTCTCCGACTACAGGTTCCCTGTCACTATCTATGACGGGATCGGCGTGGGAAGGCTTCCATGGTGGCAAAAACTCTTCGTGCCCTTTTTTAAAAACGGTTTTTCCTTAACCCCCAAGATTATCGAGAACACGTGCATCGGATGCGGCATCTGCCGTGATTCCTGCCCCGTGGGAGCAATCACGATCGCAAAGAGCAAACCGAAGCGCGCCTGCATCGACGAAAAGAAATGCATTCGCTGTTATTGCTGTCACGAATTATGCCCGGAGAAGGCCGTCCAACTTTCAAAAGGCTTCTTTTATCGGCAGATAATGAAAGAGTGAGGGGAAGGCTGAAGGAGGGAAGATTTTGGGAACAACGCCGCTGTCGGCAGCAACATCGGGTGAGAAGATCGGGGTTATCGTCACCGACATTCAGGGCGATTTCACCACGTGGAAGAAGGGGACCCTGGCCATCGAAGGGACAGACGAGGGCTACGTCAAGAAGGTAGCAGAGACAACCTCCCTTCTTGCGAAAGCAGGGTTCATTATTTACGGGACGCAGGACTGGCACCCGAAAACCCACATCTCCTTCGCCAGCAACCATCCGGGCAGGAAGCCTTTCGAAACAATCCAAATTGACGGCCGGACCCAGGCGCTCTGGCCCGATCACTGCGTCCAGGGCAGGGACGGGGCCAAGATACTCCTTGACAACAATATTTTCCAGGCTGTGGTCAGGAAGGGAAAAGACCCGAGGTTCGACAGCTATTCGGCATTTCAGGACGACGGCGGCAGCAAGACCGAGCTCGACGCCATCCTGAAGGATGCGAGCATCACTAAGCTCGTGATCTACGGTCTGGCCACGGACTACTGCGTCATGTCGACGGCGGTGGATGCGGTCGCAAATGGCTATGATGTCGTGGTGGTCGAAGGTCTGAGCAGGGGCGTGGCGCCCGACGCCACGCTCAAAGCCCTTGAGACTATGAAGGCGAAGTCCATTCGGATCGTGAAAGAGATCGACCCGAAAAGGATCAAAGATCTGTAAGCAAACAGGCTGAAATGACGCCGGGACGGCAATGACTCCGAAACGGCAAGACAGCCTCTCGCTATTCGAAGCCGAACCAGCGCGCGATCTCGACGAGCGGCTCCCTTGGAATAAGTCTTTGATTCACCGGCTCCTCCCAGTCGGGATAACCGATGGCTATTCCAAGGGCAATAAGCTTTGATTCCGGTATGTTTACCACCTTCCTGATGATGTCGGGAAAGACCACCGACTGAGCCTGCGCAATGGTTCCCAGCCCATGAGCAACGGCAAGGAGCATGATGTTTTGCGCGACGGAGCCGCAATCGTACAATGACCAGGCATTGATGCCCTTGGACTGATAAAACATGGAGCGGTCGACGAGGATGTAGATGACTGCGGGGGCGCCATAGTTCTTGTAGTTCTGCTCCATGCGCAACCTGTTATATTCCGCGTCGAGCGCTTCGCCCGGAGGCGTCAATCCCTGGCGGCGCGACAGGTAGGGTTCCGGAAACTCGTAGGGCCGGGCTATTTCCGGTCGGGGTTCCTGCTCTCCCCGTTCGAGGTATGCCTTCTGTATTTCACGAAGCTTTTTGCCCGCTACGACCGCAAACTCCCACGGTTGCGTGTTAGCCCAGGATGGGGCGCGCAGAGCTTCCCCCAATATGTCCTCAAGCGTCTCCATGGGGACCGGGTCGTGCTTGAAGGCGCGAATGCTTTTCCTCTCTCTTATGGCATCTTCGATATTCATGCATCCCCCCTTGTCTCGGGTTCCTTTGGCGAGCAGGCCTGGCGCGCCCGGGACCTTTACCCCCCTTCGGCGCCTTTGTCGGCGACGCCGCTCGAATGTCAGCCCATCATGAATTATAGGGTGTTCTTGTCCACTCGTCCAATTGGCGCTTTACTATTTCAAACGTGGGCTCAAGCAGCCAGATGTCGCCGTGCAGCGCGTTGTCGATTCGAACAACCCTTTCGCCGGCCGCCTGGAGCGCCCCGCACGCTTTCTGTATCTCGGGCGCGTCTCTCTCGCCGTAGACGCAGAGGACCTTTCGTCCCACCGCCGGTTTGTACAGGGGCAGCCCGGCAAAAAGGTCGGGGATCGACACCGCCTCCCTGACGCGGTGGCTTCGCATCTCCTTGAGTATGCCGAGGGTCTGTGGGCTAAACGCCGAGTCGAGAGCCGGCGAGACGGCGATGATGTGGTCGACGTCGCTGAGAAGAGCGAGGCGGGCGCCCAGAGAATGGCCGATGACCACGACCCGGCCCAAGGAGCGGCAGTAGGCGATGGCCGAGCTCACGTCGAGGGCAACCTTTTCGTCAAAGGGCAGCCTGTGTTCGCCGTGGCCTCTCAGGTCTATGGCACACGTTGCAATCCCCGTTTCCGCAATCCTCCATGCCAGGCCGAGTTGTTCCTCCTTGTTGCCTCCATAGCCGTGAACGATCAGGGCGATACTGGACGACCGGGCCGGGAGGAACATGACCGCGGGAACGACAAAGCCGTCTCCCTCAATACGCGCGCGTTCCGTTGTTATCTTCTCCATTTTTCACCTCAGGTTGTCGGTTTGATCGCCTTCAGCCCCTATTGGAGTTCTCGATTTCACGCCTTGACTCCTGTGCGGTTTATCTACGGAATTACCATTCATTTGTTGTCAAATGCAAGACAAATCTGGGCGCGCGCACGCGCAATCGGAAAACGGGTCACGTCTGAATCTACATCGCGATGAGTCGCGGAACAAATTCTTCTTGACAAACATCGATATACACTGTATAACAGTTATCAGCTGCTGATAAAGCCAAACTATCCGAGAGGGTAGGACGGAAAGCGCCGGGTCTCACCGATCACTGGTTTTTGCGAGATTGCCGGAGCCGCCAGACAGCCCATGAAACTTGAAGGGGTTGGTCCATGGAGGCGTTGGCGGTCCGGAAAACCAGTATCGCTGTTTATAGGGGAAAAGGTTCCAGGCGCCCTGACTCCATCTCGGCCCGGCGAGCAAGACCCGAGATAGTCGCGGTCCCGTCGGGCTCATTGACCAAAATCGAGCCTATCCCGTTCATCGAAGCCCAGAAGCGTTATATTGGCAACCCTTTCAGGACCGCGGCCGTAGCAGCGTACGAGCGCGCAACTATCCCTCCATCTCCGTGGACGGAAGGCGGTCTTCTCGTCGACAGATACGTATAGCGACATTCCCGTCGGCGTCCCTGTTCGTTCCGCTCAGGTCAGTCGTTTTTTGAGCCAATCGATGGCATACGGAAGGACTTCGTCGAGGTAGTTGGCGCAGACATGTTCGCCGTCGGGATAGAATTTCAGCTCCTTCTCCCCGACGGCCCACTGCATGAATTTCTCCGCGTGTTTCCTGCCTTCGGGAATAATTCGGTCCCCGCCGGAGTGATGAATCAACATCGGGCGGTCCAGCGGCGGCGCCTCCGAGATGTCGTAGCCGAGCTTTTCGACCGCTTCTGCGAGTGATTCCGTTCCTGCGGCGTGAGGAAATCCCCTGAAGAGTATGGGGTTCGCGTTGCGCTCCGGCAAGAGAAAGCGAAGGTCCGCTGGCCCGCCGTTCGCGGCGACGCACCTGATCCGTTTGTCGTAGGCAGCGGCGACCGGAGCGAAGTAGCCGCCCATGCTGAAGCCGATGGCCCCAGCCTTGTCCAGAGCAATGCGGTTTGCGTAATGCACTTCGAGCCAGTCAAGGACCGCGGTCACCGCCTCGTGGTACTCGGGGATCATTCTCATCGATTTCCACATCTCGCCCTGACCCGGACCGTCAAAAGCGATGGCGTTGAAGCCGGCGTTGAAGAGCATGTACCCAATGGCGTGTTGCTCGGTCTCCTTCAAATTATCCAAACCGTTGATCTGGATCACCAGGGGCCGGCCCGGGACGGGCTGAAGCCGCAGATACCCCGGGATATAAACGTCCCTGAACGGAATGTCCACCCGGATCGGGCGCTCCTGGTCCCCGTGGAGGGCCAGGGCTCTTGGGTAGATGGACCAAATCTTCTCCAGCGATCGGTTTTTCAAATCGTCGTCGAAGTAAAAGAAATGCTGCCCCACGTGGAAGCACGCCGCCGATTCATGGAACCAACTCCTCGCGCAAGCCTTGTCGCCGCGGTCCAGTGCTTCCTCCGCCTGAAGTTCGAGCCGGCAGCCCTCCTCGAACCACTGAGCGCACCAGTCGCCCCATTTTCCGATGCGGCCGACGACCCTGTAGACCCGGTCCAGATCTACCCCGGCAAGCAGAAATCGGCTGTACCAATGCTTGTAGACCCGGTTCTCGTTGCAGACCAGGCCGTAAAAGATCCTCTCCTTAACGGTAAGCTTTCGCACAAAGCCTCCTTCGCAGCGGCGCGTGTCCAGCGCCTCGCACGCCGCTCATTCCGACAGGTTGCTGGTGATAATGTTCATCAGGCGAACGATTTCCCTCTGATCTGCGGCGCTGAGGCCACGAGTGGCAGTCCGGCTGACGACCTCGGCGGCGGCCGTGAGGTCCTCCCGTATGTTCCATGCCTCTCGCGTGGGGAAGACGCGATAACTCCGACGGTCCGATTCATGCCGTTGACGAGTGATCAAGCCGTTTCTCTCCATGACGTCGAGGATCCGGGTAAGATTCGTCTTATCCTTCGCAACGCGCTCCGCGATCTCTGTCTGCGTCATGCCCTCGTTCGTCCACAGGCAGTTGAGAACCGCCCACTGCTCGGCCGTCACGTCATAGCCGCTCTCCCTGAAAGCCCTCTGCAGCGCAGCCTTCAGCCTGAGCGCCGCCCTGTTGACCACGTAGCCGACAGCCTCTTCGAATGTGAACTCGCTCATGTTCTTGCAATCCCGCCATATAGTTGCTATATCTATTATAGCTCTGGGAAAGTCTCGACCTATTTGAATCGAACCCCTTCGACAGCCGGCTCAGAACCCACAAATTGACAGGCAAGCCCCAGGGGCTTGGGCGTTCAGTATAGACTATAAAACACGGCCGTGTTTTCTTTCTTAACGGACGACGACGTAATGCTGATCGATATCGGCGGCCATGATGAGGTGTACTGACAACACGGCCGGAGGAAATTTCGATGGATTTCGCCGTGATCGGCGGGTACGCGAGCCGGAGCATACTGTGTCGTATGTGAGGACTCGCGTACCCGCCGAGACAGGCGAAAGGCGCGAAATTAACCCGGCCGCCCCCCCCCCGCGCGACTACCGGCCGGTTCTTGCCGCCACCGCCTCTATAAACGCATCAATCCTGTTGTGCGTATCCGCCTCGTTGTAGGAGCTCGGGTCCACAATATCGCCTTCCATGATCAGCACGGGGATGTCGCCGTATACCTTTTTGAGCACTTGCGTCTGGAGCATGATCCCTGCGTGCCAGGAGCGGCAGGAGAAGGCGGAGTGAAAGACGACGCCGTCGCACTTGTACTCTTCGATATAGGAGATCAACCGCTCGACCTCGGGCATTGAGCCGGGGCGCTGCCGCGCCTTGCCGTACCAGTGGGTCCAGGGGCGCATCCACCGCCACGCGATGTGCTCGAGGGGATCGTCCGTCTTCGGGAGGTCGAGCCGGTAGACGGCTTCGCCGCAACGATAGGTGGTTTCCACGGGAAATACAGCGCCCTTGCTGTGGAAATACTGGAAGTCGGAGAGGGCGAACCAGGAGGGCAGGCCGGCGCCCCAGAGGAGTCGGTATTTCTCGTTCTCGGCAACGCCCTCTTTGTTGGCGATCTTCTGTTTCAGCTCTGTGTTCAGGTCCTTATAGAAGTCGTAGCATTCCTGGGTGCCGAGCATGAAGGAGATGGGAACCATGGTATTCATGGCGTCCCCGGTGTCCATGGGGCACGGTATCGCCTGCCTCAGCTCGTAAGTCTCGATGAACATATTCCAGGTCCGGTCCGACAGGTCCACCACCTCGGCAAGCCTGTCCCAGTCCATCTTTTTGCCCGTGACCTTTTCGCAGAAAGCTACGCAGGCGCGAAGCTGCTCGGTATTGTACTTGACGTAGAAGGCTTCCTGTTCCTTGTCGTCGATGTCGGGGTCCCAGGACGGGTAGTAGGCGCCGCCCACAAAGACGGGCACGTCGCGCAGGTAGTGCTGCGTCGCCTGGGGCCACTTGAAGCGCGGGTCGCAGAGCTGCTGCGCACTGCCCAGGATCATGTCCGGCCTCCCCATACCGCCCCAGGGCGGATTGGCGGGCATTTCGCCGCCCAGCTCCTCGCGCCACATGTCGAAGCCGAGGCTGCACGTCGCGTAGGTGCACAGAGAGCGGGAGAAGTTGTCTGCTTCCGCTTTTTGGAGGAACCGGTCCGCGTCGCGCTTCGCCGAGCAGATGCCGGCGAAGGCTTCGCCCCATGCAGGCACGATATCCATGGCCCGCATGATTTCGTCAACCGCGCAGACGATGAAGGAATAGGCCACCTTTTTGCCTTCTTCCCGCGCCTTCTGTGTGGCGATCAGGTTGGCGCGCTGCATTCTAGGTATCTTGGCCGCCGCCTCCGTGGCGAGGGCTCTTGGTTTTTTCTCGTCAGCCATTTCTTACCCCCTTCATCTTCTATCCGATCATTTCGAGAAACGCCTCGACCCTGGTTTTTACGCGGCCGAGGGTCGAGGTGGAATATTCGTCCTCAAGATAGAGCACCCGCGCGCCCGCCGATTCGACGAAACTCTTTATGGACGGCACCTCAAAACCGTAGGGATCGCAGTACTTGTAAATGAAAAGGATCGCCGCATCGATCTTGAAATCCTTTATGTACTGCCGCAGATGGCCGAACCGGGCCTCCAGGTTTTCCTCGTAGGTCTCGCCCTCGGCAACGAAGGTCGTCGGCAGTTTCACCTTCCTGAGGTAGCGTTCGGCAATTGCGCGAAGCGGGTCGGACGACTCGTCGACGTCGGGCCAGTACATCTTACTGCCGATGGAAATATCGTCCATGACAAGCTTTGCGCCGGCGGCCTCCACGAGCTGGGGAACGGCGACGTCGTCGATCTGATCGCCCATCAGCATGAGGCGCGGCGTGCCTCCCTTGCCTGACGGCGCGGGTCTCTCTTGCGCCTGTCGGGCGACGCTGTTGATGAGGGCGGTCGATTCCTCCACAGGGAGGCTCATTGCAGCCACCAGGACTTTCATCATTTCCACACCCGAGATGAGCGGCAAGTCCGACTTTCGCAGATTGTAGAGGCCCCTCATGGCGCGCCTGTTTTTGTTGTGCGCCCGTATCGCCTTGGCCAGGGCCTCGTCGGTGACCTTTCTGCCCGTAAGCTTCTCCAGGCTTTTTACAAAAACACCGAGGACCGACTTATAGAAATTGATGGAAGAGTCGTCCGCCAGGTGGGGCACGTTGAGGAAGTGCCAGTAGGGAAGATTGAGGTTATACCTCCACTCGTCGTTGGTCTTGGCCGTGCTGTCGCAGAGGTGAGACATGACAAAACCGTCGAGGTAATCGAACTTCCCTTTCACGGCCGAGTCGAAAACGTTCCGAATAAAAGGGCAGGCGATGGTCTCCATGTAGGCGTCGGCCTTGGTAATGGGTTCCGACACGTTGCCTTTCAGCCGGAGAGGCAGAACCCCCGCCGCAGTCAGGATCTCAACGGGGCCAAGGGCAGAGAGATAGCCGATCACCTTCGTTCCGGCGCGTTTCAACTCCTTTGCCCGCGATCCATAATCCGTATAATACTTCTCCGCTAATGCCAATCCGTCTATTCGTTGCTGTTCCATATCCTTTCCTTTCGGCAGTGTCGTTGCAGGGCCACCGCGACCCCCTTCATTCTTTTTCTTAAACGTCTAGCAGCCAAACGCGCCCGGAACGCAGGAGAGGGCCGTTACTCCACCAGTTCCAGGAAATGATAAACCTTCTGGGGCATCTTGTGGAGATGGACATTATCCAGGAGGTTGATCATGCAACCGGGGCAGGCGGTGACCACGATGTCCGCCCCCGTCGATTTGATGCCGTCCATCTTCTTGGCGGCGATCTTCTTGCTCAGGTCGTAGTGGTAGACGCTGAAAGACCCTCCCATGCCGCAGCAGAGGTCGGCGTTCGGCATCTCGACGTATTTGAGGCCTTTGAGACCCTTCAGGAAGGCCCTCGGCTGTTCCTTGATGTTCTGGTAGCGGATGAGGTGGCAGGGGTCGTGCCACGTAGCCGTCTTGCCCTCGAACTCTTTCTTGAGCTTCAGGTCTTCGGGCTTCACTTTCAGGACGTCGATGACAAACTCCGTGGCATCCTTGATCTTCGAGCCGAAAGCAGCGTAACGTTGCTCCTGATCGGGAGTCGCCGCAATATACTTCTGGTAGTCTTTCAGCGTGGAGCTGCACGTTCCGCAGCCGGTGACAATGCAATCGACGTCGGCGAAGGCCTTGATGTTCATGTCGGCGAGCGACCGGGCCGTCTCGAAGTCGCCCGAGAAGAGAATTGCAGCCCCGCAGCAGTTCTGCCTCGAGGGGAACCTTCACCTCGACGCCGCGGGAAGTGAGGAACTTGATCAGGCTCATGCCGAGGTCGGGGTAAACGAAGTCGGTGGCGCAGCCCATGAAGAAGCCGACGGTCATCTTCTTTTCTCCCTGGGCGGGATAGACCGGCTGTACCTGATCGCGCAGGAAGGTCTTGGCCAGTTCGGGGAAGTTCCTGCCTCCCATTGATTTGATGAAGTCGGGCAGGTGGCGCACCTTGCCTTCAGTCTTCGGCGCGAGCCACTGAAAGGCCTGCATGAACCTCGCATAGCGGCCCATGGCTTTCCTGTTCGCCATTGCCCTGCGAAAGACAAAGTTTTTGACGGTCCCCAGGCCCTTTTCCTTGACCATCTGGGCGCGGGCGGCCACCACCACCCGGTCGATCTGGGTCTTCGAGGGGCAGTTGGCGGCGCATCGCTTGCAGAGCAGGCATTTGCCGAGGATCTCGGCCATTTCAGGGGTAAACTCCTGTTCGCCTTTAATGATGAGCTTCGTCAGGTAGTTCTTGCCCCGGGCAAGGGACGTCTCCATCCGCTCCTCCTGATAGACGGGACAGAAGAAGCTGCAGAAGCCGCATTTCATGCACTGGTTCGCGTACTGTTCGACTTTTTTCAGCTCGGCGAGATCTTTCATATATTCCCCCTAATCCCAGATCTTGCCCGGATTCATGACGTTGTTCGGGTCGAAGAGCTTCTTTATGCCCTTCATCATATTGACCACGACCGGGTCGGTTACCTTGTTGAAGAACTTTTGCTTCTCCAGGCCAATGCCGTGTTCGCCGGAGAGAACGCCTCCCAGTTCGACGGTCCCTTCGATGATCCCGTTCATCGCCTGCACGGCCCTGTCGTAGTGCTCCTTATTTGCGATGTCGGTAAGGATCGCGGGGTGGAGGTTGCCGTCTCCCGCGTGTCCGAGGACGGTGATAGTGACATCATATTGCTTCGAAAGCTCCTTGCACTTCTTGATGAGATCGGGGATCCTGCCTCGGGGAACGGTAACGTCTTCGGCGAAGACGGTCTTCGATTTCACGTAGGTGGCCGCAAAGCCCGCTTTTCTTGCCGTCCAGTACCTGTTGGCGTCTTCATCGTCCTTGGCGACTCGCACCTCTCTCGCCCCGTATTGTTTTGCCACTTGGGCGATTTGTTCGCTCTCTTTCTCTACCGCTTCCGCTATGCCGTCGCACTCGAAGATGAGGACGCCGTCGGCGTCGAGCGGAAGGCCGATGGGGACCATCTCTTCGATCTGGTTGATGATGTAGTTGTCGAGCAGTTCGATCTTGTCCGGTATGACCCCGTGTTCTAAGACCCTAAAGACGCTCTCTCCGGCTTGCGCCATGTCGTCGTAAACCGCCATGATGGTCTTCTTCGCCGGCGGCACAGGCAGGAGCTTCAGCTCGGCCCTCGTGATCACCCCGAGGGTGCCCTCTGCGCTGATGAAGACGTGAATGAGGTCATATCCGACCACGTTCTTGATGGTCCTCCCCCCGAGGCTGACGATCTCGCCGGTGGGAAGAACTACCTCTAAGCCGAGGATGTACTGCTTGGTCACTCCGTATTTGACGCAGGCCGGTCCGCCGCCGTTCTCGGAGATGATGCCTCCCAGCGTGGCGCCTAAGAAGCTCTGGGGGTCGGGGGGAAAGAAGAGGCCCTCCTTGGCGAGCCGAAGCGTGAGGTCCTGGAGCACGACGCCCGGTTCCACCGTAGCCGAGAGGTTCTCTTTGTCGACCTTGAGGATCCGGTTCATTTTCGTCATGACGAGGGCGATGCCGCCCAGCCAGGGGACGGAGCCGCCGCTCACGTTGGTGCCGCCGCCTCTCGGAGTGACGGGGATACGCTCGGCATTGGCGATCTTCATTATATCGGATACCTGCTGGCTGGTCGTCGGAAAAAGCACGACTTCGGGCTCCCGTATCCAGTTGGTCGTTCCATCGTATGAGTACGCTTTCAACGCCTCCGCCGAAGTGAGCACATTCTCGCCGCCGACGATCTTCCGGAACTCCTCGATATGGGATGTGCTGACCATGAAAACCCTCCTTTTTAGGCTTGCTGAACCTTCGATCTCTCGCTTCTTTCCCTCAACTCACACCGCTTTCCTTGTCAAGGAACGTCGCCCCCCCATTGAAGCGCCCGCTTGCAGCCGCGGAACCAACGGTCTGCAGGCAAAAGTCAGACTTGTATGCAAAAGCAAGGCAGCCCGTGGGTAAAAGTGTAACAAATTGCGGGGGTCTTGTCATCCTATTGTTCGGAGGAATTCTCGAAAGGTACAGGAAGAGGACGAGAGCGCCGGGAGGCGCCTTCGTCCTCAATGAGGCAGGAAGATCTGTGCTACTTCAGAGAGTCGGGCGCGGGAGATTCCGGAGCATCGGGGCTTGCCGCGCCGGCAGTCGCTTGCGCGCTCATGGGCGTCTCGGCGGTGGAGCTCGCATCCGGAGAGCCGGCAGCGGCCGAGCTCATCGGCTCGCCCTCCGCTGTGGGACCGGTTTCTTCGCCGGGCGAATCCCAGGCCATTTCCTGAGCCGTCACTCCGTCGCCTATCTCCTCATCGGACATGTCGGAGCTCATCTCACGGCCCATCATGCCGCGGCCCATTTCATGGCCCATGCCGGGCGCCATTTCATGGCCCGTCATGCCGCCGCACATGCCGCCCGATTGTCCCATCCCATGACCCATGTGTCCCATCCAGCGGTGGGCGGCCAGCATCATGTCCAATCTCTGGATCTGCTGCGGCGTCAGCAAGTTTCTCCATTCGATGGCAGCCTGGGCCCTTCTGTCCGCGAGTTGCTGCTTTGTGGCGCTCAACTGTTTTTGCTTGGCCAAAAGAGCCGCGCTGTCCGCCTTCGGGTCGGTGAAGAGCTGCTTCATTTCCACGCGCTCCCGCATGAGATCGTATCTCAGATTATGAGTATCGGCGAAGTAGCGGGTCCAGACGGCTCGCGATCGCTCCATCTGATCCTTTGAAAGGTTCAGAAAACGGCCCATGCCGGCTTCGCGGCCATAGCCGTGATGCATATCCAGGGGCGCGGCGCCGGACGGCTGTCCCCGGACGCCCTGGTCTGCCGCGGGGCCGGGATCGGCGGCAGGCTGGCTCGCCGCCATTTGGGCCGGTTCTCCGGCTGCGGCGCTATCGTTTCCCTGTGCGAAAAGCGGCGGGGCAATGAAAAGAAGAAAGATTGCCAAACACGCAAAGCAGCCTTTTTTCATCGGAAACCTCCTCTATAAGTTGTAGTCGGTCTGCTGGCAGGATGTCGCGGCTGTAAAGATGCTGTAAAATAACGTAAGGTCGAAGAGGGGCGGGCGCAAGGGGGGGAGATTGACAAGGAACTCACGGGGAAGCACACTGAAGAAAAGCTTTTGATAGGTCGTATAAGTCCTATAGGACCTCTACGACCTATCAAAGACCTCCGTTTACGAAGGAGCTTTCCTAAAGGACCGCCCATGCTCTTCGACTTGATCGTCCCTTTTCTCTTCGGTCTTGCAGGGAGCGGACACTGCCTCGGCATGTGCGGCCCTCTCGTGCTCGCCTACTCGCTCCATCTTCGGTTGCCGGGTCCATCCGCCGCAAAAGTCTTGTGGCCGGCCGGCGCCGGTCACCATGCCGCATTTCACGCCGGCCGCCTGTCTGCGTACGGCGTGCTCGGAGCTGTTGCAGCCTGGGTCGTGGGCACCGGCGGGCTTTATCAAGTCATCGGCGCCGTCCGGAGCACGGTCGCTTTTTGCGGCGGCGTCCTCATGGTCCTTCTCGGCATCAGCCTCTTTGGCGTGATTCCCTTGCGCGTTCGCCCTCTGTCCGCCGGCGGCGGGGCCTTTTCGCCGGCCGTCTTCCGCCGCCTTTTCTCCTCACGACGCCCTGCCGCGAAATTCTCCCTCGGGCTTGCCGTCGGCTGCCTTCCCTGCATGCTCTCGTTCAGCATGCTGGTGAAAGCGGCAACAACCGGGCGGCCGTACCTTGGGTTCCTCACTATGCTCTGCTTCGGCCTCGGCGGTCTGCCCGCCCTTTTTTTCACCGGGCTATCGGCGTCGCTCCTCTCCTGCAAGGCCCGCCTGCTGGGAGAGCGAACGGCGGCAGCCATGGCCGTCGTCATGGGACTCATCCTGATCTTCAAAGCCCTGCAAGCAGCCGGCCGGGTCTGACTTTTTTCATAAAATAGGCTAAAGCCGCACCGTCCCTACGCCGACAATACAAGTGTACACCGATCGGCCCCTGCAGCCTTCATGGCATGCCCATCAAGTCGCAGGGGATAATCTCTCATACACGGAGGACCCATGGCGGGACAAATCAAAACCATGATCGATACGATCATCACGCAACGGTCGAGAGGAAACGCGGCTCTCGCCAATACCACCAAAACGAAGCTGATTCTCAAGGGCATCGACCCGGACAAGTTTATGTCGACGTCGCCCGACGATCCGGCTCTCGTCGCCAGGCTTAAAACGCTTGCCGCCGAGCTGAGCGTAACCCTTTAGGAGACGAACCATGAAAAGAATCGCAACTGCTTGTTCCAGAAACAAGTCGACCCTCCCCGCTGTCGAAGAAGTAAAAACGCAGATCGGGGCTATGAACGCGAAAATGGTGATCTTCTTCGCATCGAGCATCCATGAGCCGGCAACCGTCAGTCGGGCAATGCGCGATGCTTTTCCCGGCGTCCTGACCGTCGGCTGCTCCACCGCGGGGGAGATCGTGACCGGGAAAATGCTGAAGGAGTCGATCGTCGCCATGGCCTTTAGCCCCGAGACCGTCGAGGACGTCGCGCTCGGCCTCGCCACGGGGGTGGGAAGCGGCTCGACGTCGCAAAAGATCGGCGAGGTCTTCGCCGGCTTCGAAAAGCACTACGGCCGGAAGATGCAGGACCTGGACTTTTCAAGCTATGTGGGCATCATTCTCATTGATGGCCTGAGCGCCGCCGAAGAAAAAGTGATGGACAAGATCGGCGACCTGACGAATGTGCTCTTCGTCGGCGGTTCCGCCGGAGACGACTGCAAATTTGCCCGTACCCACGTCTATGCGAACGGCGAAGCCTATACCGACGCGGCAGCGCTCCTTCTCCTGAAGCCGGCAAAGGGTTTCGACATCATCAAAACCCAGAGTTTTCGGGCCACACCGAAAAAGCTGGTTGCCACTCAAGTGAACGAGGCGGCCAGGGAGGTCATCTCCTTCAACGGCAAGCCGGCCGTCGTGGCGTACGCCGAGGCGGTGGGCACTGCCGTCGAGGACGCTCCGAACCAGTTTATGAGCCATCCCGTGGGCCTTCTCGCCGGGGACGAGATCTTTGTGCGCAGCCCCCAGCGGGTGGCGGACGGGAAAATGGTTTTCTACTGCAATGTTCTCGAGGGCATGGAGCTTTCGGTGCTTGACTCGACGGACATCGTGACGGACACGAGGCGCGCCGTAAACGAGAAGAACGGTCAAAACGGAACCATCGAGGGGATCATCAATTTCAACTGTATTCTCAGGACTCTGCAACTGGAAAAGGAGAACCTCGCCGAAGCGTACGGAAATGTTTTTTCAGGAACGCCGACCATCGGTTTCAGCACCTACGGAGAAGAATACCTGGGCCATATCAATCAGACGGCAACGATGCTGTTGCTGAGGTAGCAAGACCAACACCTCCGCCCTTGCCCTCTCCCTCAAGGGGGAGGGGTTGTCCCGGCATTCCCCTTAAGTAGCGCCCCTCTCCCCGTCGAGGGGAGAGGGCAAGGGCGGCAAGGCGTCGGAAGTTGGGGACGAGGGTCGACTTTCGCCGGCCTTACGGTCGGGGCGGAGGCGGAGCCGTAGCGGGATAGACGGGAACCGGAGCGGCGTAGCCTGGAATCTGGTTCCCCTTCGCGTACATGCATTGCGTATAGGCGTTGTCGTAGCGGTTCTGGAGGGTGGCGCCGGCACTCTCCCCCTGGCTGCTCCCCACGGCTGCCCCGCCGAGAAGGCCTGTTGCCCCGCCGATTGCGGCCCCTGCCCCGACATTGCCCGTGGCGGCGCCGATTCCCGCTCCGAGCCCGGCGCCGAGAAGCGCTCCCAGCGCTGCGCCGCCGCCCGTGCTTTGGTTGCCGGTCCCACTCGGAGACGCCCCTCCAATGGATTGCTGAGCCCACTGCCTACACACCGCGTCGTCGCCCTGAAACACTTCAAACGGTTTGCCCGGAGCGGGCAGGACGTTCACCGTCGGTCCCGTGGGAACAGTGGCGCACCCGGCCGCGATGGCACAGATCAAACAGAATAGTGCGAACAGTTTCCACCCCATCGTCGTCATCCTCCTTTGTTCACGTATCGAACTTCGCGGATAACGGACCACCCCCATCCTGGCCCTCCCCACTCAAGGGGTGGGAATTCATACGACATTCTGCACCCTCGTCCCCTCTCCCCTTGCGGGAGAGGCCCGGGGTGAGGGGTAAGGGCGGCTCAGGCTTCTTGCGGTTCGAGGTCCATCTTTATGGCGAGGAACTTCAGCAGGTCCCGGAGGGCAAGGATGCCGACGAGCTTGCCGTGGTCGGTCACCATGAGGCGGCTGTTGCCCTCCCGGTTCATCTTTTCGAGGGCTTCGGTTGCGTCGGCGCTCGGCTCTATGGTATTGCCCCGGGCGCAGACCCGGGCAAGGTCCTTCACCGTGCGACGGCCCCACTCCTCACGGGGAACTTCTTTGAGCTGGCTGACATTGACCACTCCCAGGAGCTTGCCGCCCTCCACGACGGGGAACATTTCGTAATGGTACCGGTAGATATCGTCCTCCATGAGCTGCGAAAGCGTTGTCGAAGGGTTGACCGTGACCAGGTCGGATTTCATGAAACGCTGGACGTGCTCGCCGCTGAGGGTCTGCTTGATGAGCAACTGACGGTACGACATGCGCGACGCATTGCGGAGGAACATGCCGATCAGGAACCACCAGACGCCGCTGATGAGGCTCCCTGAGACAAAGGCGACAACGCCCAGAAGGATCATGGCGACCCCGAAGCCTTCTCCTATCCGCGAGGCAAGGCGCGTGGCCCAGCGGAGCTTCCCTTTCGCGCTCCAGAGAACGGACCTGAGTACCCGGCCGCCGTCAAGGGGAAAGGCGGGGAGGAGGTTGAAAACGCCGAGAAGAGCGTTGATGTATGCGAGATACCTCAGAACGGCCAGGACAGGCGCCGGACCGTTGTTGTCGAGTGACAGCGCAACGAGATAGAAGATGAGGGCGAGAGCGAAACTGGATAAAGGACCGGCTATCGCCATGGAGAATTCCACGCCGGGGCTGCGCGGCTCTTCCGTTATCTCCGAAACGCCGCCGAAAATAAAGAGCGTGATGCCGCCGATCTGCATGCCGTAACGCCTGGCGACCAGAGAATGCCAGAATTCATGAAAGACTATCGAGACAAACAGGCCAAGCGTGCCGGCCACGCCCATCCACCAATAGGTGCTTTTGGCGAATCCTTTGTAGTATTGCGGAAAGAGACCTCCGGCAAGGGTCCAAACGAGGAGCACGGCAATCAGAAGCCAGCTCAGGTCCATGCGGACCGTGAAGCCGAAAAGCTTAAAGAGTTTTATCTGCTGCCCAAACATACGCCGCCCCTCAAAGCGGCGCGAAGACTCCGCCGCGAATCCGGCTGAGCCCCGCACTGCTCTCACTACTATATATAATTCCCCCTCCACGAAAAGAAAAGGATGCCCAGCGGGGAGGAGAATCGGGGAACTCCATAGCATTCCGCCGGTTCCGCATTCCCGCCGGGAATTCTCTTGACAAAGAGATTGCAGTTGATCTATCCCTATATAGATATCAGGTTCATACAGCGGCGACGAGGTCCATTCATTAAAACGCGAGCGGCCCGCATTTTTCGATTCCCCCTCTGTGTTTTGGAAAACTCCTCCCTCTGCCGCACAAGGACCGGGGGAGGGTATTTGTCTTAGACTGTTTTCTGAAGATCGCCCCCGTGAAGAAGCGAGGGCAAAAGATAAACGAATAAAGAGTTCTTTCAGGCACGATAAGGAGATGCGATGAGTCTTGATTTATTCGTTCAGCTCTTCGTCAACGGTCTCATGAGCGGCGGCATGTATGCCCTCGTCGCTTCCGGCTTCACGCTGATCCTCGGCGTGATCCAGATATTCAACTTCGCCCAGGGCGAATTTTACATGCTCGGGGCATTTCTTACCTACGGCATCGTATCGGTCCTCGGCCTTCCCTATCCGTTGGCCATTCTCGTGTCGCTTGCCGCCATCGGCATTCTGGGCGTCCTGTTCCATATGGCCGTGCTGAAGCACACGATGTCGCACGGCTTCTTCCATACCATGCTCGTAACCGTTGCCTTTGGCACGATCATCAACCAGACCGCGCTCCTTTCCTTTGGTTTCAGGGAAGGAGTCGTGTCGCCCGTTTTTCAGGGGGTCCTTTCTGTCGGCGGCGTGAGCCTCAACGTGGGCAAGGTGGTCGTGATCGCGGGCGCCATTATCGTCATGGTCGCCCTGTATATCTTCATGAAGACAAAAATGGGCACTGCCATGCTTGCCGCCACCGAGAATAAAGATGTGGCAGGCCTTCAGGGGATCAATGCGGAGCGAATCTTCTGGATCGCCATGGGCGTGGGCTGCGCGCTCTGCGGCGTGGCCGGAGCGCTTGTCGTCCCCGTGCTCTCCGCGTCAACAACAATGGGAACGAATGTCTTCATCAAATCCATGCTCGTCGTCATGGTGGGCGGGACGGGCAGCATGTCCGGCGCCCTCCTCGCGGCATTCCTCGTCGGCATAGTGGAAAGCTTCGCCTTTAATTTCGTAGGTCAGTTCAATCTGCTCGTCATCTTTGTGCTTGTCGCCATTCTGATGTTTTTCCGGCCCGGCGGTCTTTTGGGCAAACCGATGCCTGTGCCCGGCCAATAGATGGGGAGGAAAGAAATGTCACGACTCGCAAAGCTCGGATTCGGTCTGCTCTTCCTCCTGCTGCTCGTGCTGCCATGGCTCGTGAACCCCTATGTGCTTCAGATATTCATCCTCACCATCACCTATTCCATGTTGGGCCTGGCGTTTGCCCTGAGCCTGAGGGTAGGTCTGCCCAGGTTCGACATCGCCGCCTGGTGGGGCGTCGGCGCTTACACCACCGCTCTCCTCATGCAAAAGGCGCACATGTCCTTCTGGCTCACCCTGCCCATTGGCGGTCTCATTGCCATGGCGCTCGGCTGGCTCATTTTTATCGTCGCCGTTCCCCGGGGCATGATAGTCTTCCTCATGTTTGGCATGGTAACCGCCATGGCGATACAGCAGATTTTCGGCTCCGTCGACTTCTTCGGGGGCTGGGGCGGCACGGGCGTTGTCCCTCATCCTGCCCTCGGCTCTTTCACTTTTGTCAACAAACCGGAACTCTACTATCTCGGCCTCGTTTTACTCGTCATCAACCTGGTCGCTTACTGGGCTCTCTACAATTCGAGGATCGGCCGCGCCTGGGACGCCATCGGGTCGAGCCTGAAGCTTGCAGGCTCCGTGGGCATCAACGCGGTGCGGTACAGGATGGCGAACGTGCTTGTCGGCAATTTCTTCCTCGCCGTGGCAGGGAGTTACTTTGTCGCCTTCTCGCTGGTTGCCGTGCCTGACTCCTTCGGCTTTCAGAATTCCATCTTCGTCATGATGTACGTGATCGTCGGCGGCATTACGCACGGCCTTGCGGGCCCTCTTATCGGCGCCCTTATTGTTACCTTCATCCCCGAGTATCTTCGAATGGCGAAGGAATACGAGCCTATTATCACGGCCGTCGCGATGATCCTCATCATCGTCTTTCTGCCGATGGGCATTCTCGGCCTTACCGACCGCCTCGGAAGACGGAAGCCGCGGGCCGCGAGCCAGGAGGGATCAGGCGCCGGCCGGGCAGAGTCAAAAGTCATCAGTCAGGAGTCATGAGTGAAGGAGAGTCAAAAGTCGGGAGTCGGGAGCAAGAAAAGGCTTTTCACTCTTGACTCATGGTTGATGACTTTTGACTATCTTTAACGGGAGGTAACCTTGCCGTTACTCGAACTTAAGAAAGTCTCGAAGTTTTTCGGAAAGCTGCAGGCTGTCGGCGATCTCGACTTCAGCGTGGAGAAAGGCGAGATACATAGCCTCATAGGGCCGAACGGCGCGGGGAAAACCACGGTCTTCAATCTTATCACGGGCAGTCTTCCCATTACGTCAGGCGCCATTATCTTTGACGGCGCGGATATTACCCGGCTGCCTGCCCATGAGATTGCGCAAAGGGGCATCACCCGTTCCTTTCAGCAGACGTTCCTCTTCATGCAGTCGACGGTGCTCGAGAACGTCCTCATCGGCTTTCATTTGAGCAGCAGAGTGGGCGGCGTGGCGGAGTTCCTCCATATGCCCTCGGCCCGACGGGCGGACATGGAGGCGAGACAGCGGGCTCTCAGGATCATCGATCTGATGGGCCTCGGCCCGGTCAAGAACGAGCTGGCGGCCAATCTTCCCCACGGCCATCAAAAAGCGCTCGGCATCTCCATCGCCCTTGCCTGCAACCCCACGCTCCTTCTCCTCGATGAACCGGTTACCGGCATGAATCCGACGGAGACCGCCGAAATGGTGGAGCGCATCAGGCGGATACGGGACCATGGCGTCACGATCGTCATCGTGGAACACGACATGAAGGTCGTCATCGGCATCTCCGACAGGACTACGGTCCTCAACTACGGCAGGAAGATCGCCGAATGCCTGCCCCACGAGATCAGGAACAACCGGGAGATCGTCGAAGCCTATCTGGGGACAGAGGAGTTGCTGTCATGATACTCGAGATAAAGGATCTCTGGGTTCACTACGGCAGGGCGGAGGCCGTCAAGGGTATTTCGATGCAAGTGGAAGAAGGGAGCATCGTCACCCTCATCGGCGCCAACGGCGCAGGAAAGACCACGACCCTTCGAGCCGTCTCGGGACTGAAGCGGGCGACTTCGGGGGAGATATGGTACCAGGGGGAGCGAATCGACAGCCTGCCCCCGCACGAGGTGGTGAAACGGGGAATTACGCATGTTCCCGAGGGACGACAGCTCTTTTACAACCTTTCGGTCTTGCAAAATCTCGAAATGGGAGCTTTTCTCATCAAAAAGAGAAGCGAGTTCAAACGCAACCTCGACACCATGCTGGAGCACTTCCCGAATCTGTCGCGAAGGATCAAGAACCAGGCCACGGACCTTTCCGGAGGAGAACAGCAGATGGCCGCGGTGGCCCGCGCCCTCATGTCCAACCCGAAGGTAGTGCTTATGGACGAGCCTTCTTTAGGTCTTTCGCCCCTCATGGTCGGCGAGGTGGCCAAGATCATCACTCAGATCAATAAGATCGGGGTCACCATCGTGCTGGTGGAGCAAAACGCGCGCATGGCGCTGAAACTCGCGAACAAGGCGTACGTTCTGGAAGTGGGCAAGATCGCCCTGGCAGGCGACGCGAAAGAGATCGGCAAAAACGACTACGTCGCCAAGGCTTATCTCGGCTACTGAGGCGGGAAAAGAAATGGGGGATTTATCTAAGGAGAAGCCTATAAATCGATAGAGGAGGTATGAGAAATGGCGCCAAAACTGGAATACGCCAATTTGATGAAAGAGTTGCACGTAAAGGAACCGCCTGCGGGCCTCTACAAGGAACCGTGTTTCTGGATGGAAGGGAAGGATATGGAGGGATTCAGCGGCCACTTCTCTTACGGATTCATCAAGCAAACCGGCCCCATCCACCCCAAGGAAGGCGCCCTCATACATCCCTATGACGAATGCCTGATTTTTGCCGGCATCGATCACAACGACCTACGTTACATGGGCGCCGAGGTTTCCGTTGAGATCGGTCAGGAGCGGGAAGAATACGTTTTTGACAAACCTACGGTGATTGTCCTTCCCAAAGGGACGCCTCACGGGCCGGTAACGGTGAGAAGTCTCAAAGGCCCTTTTGTCCATTTTACGATTGGCCTGAGCAGCGAATACAGGGCTGAGAAGATCGCGCCCGCTTCACTGCCTCCCAAGTCCGCAGGCTCGAAATACGCCCATCTGGTGAAGCCCCTCGTCACGTACCAGAACGAAAAGGGCGGCTCGGGCACGGGAATGCAGCTCCTCATCGATTCCGAGGGGGTCATGCACCCCACTCACGACCGCCGGTTCGATAAGGAGCAGGTGGGGAGAATGGGACCGGGGAATGCCGACCACCTCGTGTGGCTCTTCGGACCGAACCTTTTGGGCATGGAGCTTAATTTCACCTGGGGATTCTATACGCAGCCGGGCAAGTGGCACCGCGGCGGCGAAGGGCATACGCATCCGCAAGAAGAGGCCCTGATTTTCGTCGGCATCGACCCCGACAACATAGACTATTTGGGCTGCGAGCAGGAATTGGGGATGGGCCCGAACTATGAACGGCATATCTTCAACAAGCCGACGGTGGCCGTCTGTCCCAAGGCCCTTGTCCACCTGCCTCTCATCACGCGGTGGGTGGATAAACCGTATGCCTTTATCGTGCTTTGTCTGACCGCCGAGCACGATTCGCCGTGGGTCGACGCGTAGAAAGAACAGCCAAAGAGCGGAAAGTGGCAATAAAGAGCGGAGAGGGCTCTCGAGATGGAGCCTTCTCCCGTTTTTCCATTTACGGCTTTCTCGATTGAGGAGGAATTATGGCCGATTATGAGGCGTTGAAAAGAAAAGCGGACGAGTTGGGAGCAAGGGCGTGGGATGCGGCGGCCATCGAGGCGAGGGTGCGCAAGCTTTCCGCGGAAGGCATTCCCAGAAAAAGTTTGGACCCCAAGACCCTGCTGGCGAGGAAGCAGGAAATCCTCGACCACGTCCAGCGACTGGCGGAAGAATATAATTTTATCCTCAAGAACTGCGCGCAGGGGACGGCCCTCGCGCTGATGGAGGAGTTCGGCGTCGGCAATATGGATGTCATCAAGGGGCTTACCGCGTTCCCCGGCATTGCCTCCTCGGGAGAAATCTGCGGAGGGATAACAGGCAGCCTTGTCGCGATGGGGCTCATCTTCGGAGGCGAAGACCGTCTCAACCCGGAAGTAATGCACAAAACCATCATGCTCGGCCAAAAGTTCATGGCTTTCTTCGAGGATGAGATCGGCAGTTTCTATTGCGCCGACATTATCGAGACGGTTATAATCGGCCGCAAGCTCAACCCCGGAGAGAGCGAAGCGTCGATGGCCGCGTTCGTGACGGAGAAGGGCTTCGAGAAGTGCGGCTTGCCGCCGGGAACAGGGGTCAGGCTCGCGGCCGATTTCATCATCGACGCGCTGCAAGAGTGAAGGGCGCCAGGTGCAGGGAAAAACAAAAGACGGTAAACTTAGGAGCAGCGTCGGAAGCGTTACAGGAATGAGAAGAGCGCGGCTTAGACCGAAGGACATAGCGAAGAACCACGACGCGAAAATGGCAACAATCAGTTTGGAGGACCTCATCCCGCTCCCGCCGCCCTACGACAACATTGGGGAGTTGCCGCCCTTTCGAACCCTGACGGACGAAGAGCGAGAGTCTTTCGTTTGCAATCTCGACGGCGTCTCGGCCCTCGACATACCGCGCGGCAGGAGCGACGCGGACCGCGAAAAAGACGTGGAGCGGTTCGCCACAGGGTTAAAGAAACTCCTCACTGTCGAGAATAATTGGACGTTCCTCCAGCCGTTGCAACTCGGACTCGATTACTGCGTTCAATGTCAGACCTGCGCCGATTCGTGTCCGATCTTCGTATCATCGGGCAGGAAAGATCTCTACCGCCCTGCCTATCGCTCGGAGATTTTCAGGCGCCTCGTAAAGAGATACGCGAAACCCGGAGGCCCGACGTGGGCCAGGCTGACAGGAAAAGACATTGGCCTCAATTGGACCGCTCTGACCAGACTGTACGAGCTCAGCTACCGTTGTACGCTCTGCCGGCGGTGCGCCCAAGTTTGCCCCATCGGCGTCGACAACGCCCTGCTCACGCGCGAGTTGCGCAAGGTTTTCAGCCAGGAGCTTGGGTGGGCTCCGGCTGAGCTCCACGCGAAAGGCACGATGCTCCATTTGGACGTCGGGTCGCCAGCCGGCATGAAGCCCCACGTAGCCAAGGACAACCTGCAGTTCATCGACGACGATTTCACGGAGGCGACGGGCGTCCAGGTCTCGACGCCCTGGGACGTGGAAGGATCGGAGACCATGTTCCTCCACGGCAGCGGGGAGATTCTCGCGTATCCCGAGAGCCTTGCGGCTTTCGCGATACTCTGCCGCGCCGCGGGCATCCCCTTTACCCTCTCCTCCGACTCCTTCGGCTACGACGGCGTCAACTACGGCCTGTTCTACGACGACCTCCAGTTTGCGAAGATTGCCCTTCGCCAGACACAGGCGGCAAAGAAGCTGAAGGTCGGCAAGCTCGTCGTGGGAGAGTGCGGTCACGAGCACAAGGCGGTTATGGCCACCTCCGACAGGCTTCTCACGGGGGACCTCAACATTCGCCGCGAAAGCTCGATGACCTTCCTGGAGCATATCGTCTTCAGCGGGAAGATCGAGTTCGACCCTTCCAGAAACGACTTTCCCGTGACGCTCCACGACCCGTGCAATATCGTGAGAAACCTGGGCATCGTCGAACCGCAAAGGAGGATCCTCCGTTATCTCTGTCCCCAGTTTCGCGAGATGACTCCTCACGGCGTCGAGAACTACTGCTGCGGAGGCGGAGGGGGACTGGGCCTGCTCTCGGAGAATAACTTTCTCGATTGGCGGGTCAGCGTGGCGGGACGAATGAAATTGAAGCAGGTGATCGAGGCGTTCGGCGACCAGCCCGGTCCGGAGACGCCCAAATACGTCTGTGCGCCCTGCCTCAACTGCAAAAACCAGTTCCGTGATCTGTTCGGCTACTACGGGGTGCAAGAAAAGTCGAACATCCGTTGCGGAGGCCTCGTGGAGTTGATCGTCAACGCTATGGCCGACCTGCACGAGCCGTTCATACAGTGGGAAGAACGTTAGCGGCCAGCGCGGGGACGTTGTTTATTCAGTTTGTCTGGTTAAACTGGAAGAAACCCGATAAACTGCATAAACGCTGAAAGGAGAGGAGGCAACAAACATGCCTGAAATAGAGATTGAAGGGGCAAAGTACGAGGTTGACGGCAAGGGCTTTTTGCAGACGCCCGAACGGTGGAACGAATCGGTGGCCCGGGCTTTTGCCGCCCTGGACGGCGTAAAGGAAATGACCGAGGACCACTGGAA
Source organism: uncultured delta proteobacterium (assembly GCA_963816715.1). GTDB lineage: Bacteria > Desulfobacterota > Syntrophorhabdia > Syntrophorhabdales > WCHB1-27 > BOG-1155. The sequence goes on along the minus strand of CAWFMJ010000023.1, from coordinate 87,184 downwards.
GGTTGTCAACTACCTAAGGGCGTACTATGTCGCAAACGGCATCTGTCCCATGGTGAGAAGGCTCGTCAAGGAGACCGGCTTGAGCCTCAAGCAGTTGTGGGTCCTCTTCCCGAAGGGACCGGCCGACTCCGCCTGCAAATGGGCCGGGGCGGCGAAGCCGACGGGTTGCGCCTAAGAAAGAAGGGGCGAGAAGGCATTGGGTATAGCCCTGTGCGGCGCGTCTTTTCAGCACAGGGAGTAATAAACAACTCTTCAAGGAGGCAACAATGAAAGAGAAACTGTATGCGAATCTCGTAAAGCCTTTGATCGCGCGGCAGGGACCGGCCGGTTTGTATCCCGAACCCCTCTTCTGGATGGAAGGGAAGGACATGGAGGGCTTCAACGCTCACTTCTCTTACGGATTCGTCACGAAGCCGACGGTGTTTCATCCGACGGACGGCATGATCGTCCATCCCTATGACGAGTGCCTCATCTTTGCGGGTTATCAGGACGGCGACATTCTCAAGCTCCACGGGGAAGTCTCCATAACGCTCGGCGAAGAGCGGGAAGAGCACGTCTTCGACAAGCCGTCGATTGTCCTCATCCATAAGGGGACTCCCCACGGCCCGGTCACCGTGAAAAATGTGGACAAACCTTTCGTCCACTATGCCATCGGCCTCTCTCCCGAGTACAAGGCCGAGAAGCTTCCCGCGGGCACGAAAACAAAGGGCTCGAAGCATGCCCACCTGATCAAACCCCTTAAGACGGTGCTTTTGAAGAAAGAGAAGACCATGACGGGCGACGAAGGCGCCACTTCCTACGCCGACATATTGGACGAAAACGGCATCCTCCACCCGTCCGCGAAGGGCGTGGGACCCGGCAACGGGGACGACATCGTCTGGGTCTTCGGAGACAATCTCGAGGGCATGGACGTTAATTTCACCTGGGGTCTTTACAGCCAAAACGGAAAGTGGCACCGCAAGGGCGAGGTCCACACGCACCCGGAGGCGGAAGCGCTGGTATGGGTCGGGCTCGACCCTGACAACATGGGCTACCTCGGGGCCGAAATGGAGTTTGCCCTGGGGAAGGAAATCGAGCGGCAAGTCTACAACACGCCGACAGTCGTCATCTGCCCCGGCGGCTTTCCCCATCTGCCCCTGGTCACCCGGTGGTGCGACAAACCTTACGGCTTTTTCGTCCTCTGCCTGAGCGGCGAGCACGATTCGCCCTGGGTGGAAGCAGATCTGGACTAACGAGAACAGAGTGACTTGAACCGGGGGCCGGTCCGAAAAACTGGATGCCGGCCTTCGGCCGTTTTTGAGGAGAGAATGTATGAAATACCGTAGCTTTGGCCGCCTGGACTGGGAAGTTTCCGCGCTCGGCTTCGGCCTTGCCAGGCTGCCTTTGGTCGATGGCGATCCCGATCGGATCGACGAAGCCGCATCCACCGCGATGATCCGTTACGCCGTGGAACGCGGCCTCAACTACATCGATCTCGGCTATCCCTATACAGAGGGGGCGCCGTAAGAGGACCGCAATGCTGAGCCGGGCGCTGGAAGGAGGATTGCGGCAAAAAGTGCGGATCGCCGCCACCATCCCGTCCTACGCCGTCGACGGCCCGCAGTCGTTCCACCGATGGCTCGACGCCGACCTCAAGGCGCTCGACGCAAGCGCCCTCGATGTCTGCCTCATCGGCAGGTTGACGCGAGAGAATTGGCCGGCATTAAAGGACCACGGCGTTCTCGAGGCCGCGGAAACGGCTCTGGCCGACGGCCGGATCGGTTGCTTCGGCTTTTCTTTTCACGATCATTTTCACATACTCAAAGGCATCCTCGACGGCTGGGACAAATGGTCCGTCTGCCAGATCCAGTACAGCTACCTCGACACCACGCACGACCCCGGCACGAGCGGCCTGAAGCTGGCCGCCGAAAGAGGGTTGGCGGTCGTCGTTGTCGAACCGCTCAAGTCCGGCCGGCTGACGCGTGGATTGCCCCCTGCCGTGACGGACTTATGGTCCCGCTTCGGCAAGGGGCGCACCCCGGTCGATTGGGCCCTCGGCTTCGTCTGGAATCATCCGGAAGTTTCCACGGTCGTCTGCGACATGAGCACGATGGAGCAGGTTGTCGAGGACATGGCGCTCGCAGACATTGCCGCGCCCGATAGCCTCACCGTTCAGGACGAGTTGTTCCTGAACCGCGTCAGGGACGCTTACCGCACGCTGAGGCCCATCAACTGCCCTTCGTGCCGCGCCTGCATGCCCTGCCCCCTCGGCATCGATGTGCCGCGCATCTTCGAGATCTATAACGACGCATTTGTTTACAGCGACGTCGAAATAGCCCGCGCTCTTTATCGCGATGAGCGACACGGTCTGGGAGCCTGCAAAAAATGCCGCCTCTGCGAAAAGAAGTGCGCAAGAACGCTGCCCTTGCTCCAGTGGATCGAAAAGGCGCTGCCCTTGCTCGGGGGCGATAAATAAGTTCTTCAGTTTATCGGGTTTGTCCGGTTAAACGAAACAAACCAGACAAACCCGATAAACAATGTTTCACCGGAAAGACCGTGACGACGCTATAACCTTGCCGTCTTGGGGTCGTGCATCCGGAAATGGGCGATCCGAATGCGCTTGAACTTGTCGTTCTCCATGTTGTACATCACCCAGTTCGTCATGCACGCTGTGTAGCCTTTTTTTGGCGGCTCTTTGGCGAAGATGGCCGAGCGCGCCTCCGCGGGGTGATCCTTGAACCAATGAAATTCCGTGTAGAGCTCGACAGCCATGAGATTCCCATCGGTGAGAAAGAATCCCAGTTCCATAGCTTCCCTTGCATAGCTATGGAGGTCCATATAGGACTTGGTGAATTCCTCACGACCGTGGAGCGTGCGCGCCGGCGCCAGGGGGTCCAGAAAATTGGTGAAGTATTCCACCGTGACGTCCGGGGCGAAATAGCTCGTTACCGCATCGTACCTCCTGTTGTTGAAGTGGTCGACATATACCTCGAATTCCTCTCTGGTCATGCGTCGCCTCCTTGTTTTTTTTCCTGGCCTTCGTGAACCGAAGACCGGGCGTTCTTGCTGATGAACTCTTTTTTTGTATGCAATATCTCATGGTACAAAAGGGCAGGAGAGAAAGTCAAGGGCCGAGTGCGTCCGACGCGGTCGTCTATTTGCCTCGCCCTTTTCTCTTCTTCGGAATCTTCGGGGCGGCTTCGTAAGCCGGTTGCTCTTCCGCCACAAGGAGAAGCGGGGTCTGGCCGGAATCAGGCAGCGACGGTTTGTTGGTTATTGCGGAAAAGAGTCTGCGCTTCAGGGTCTCCGGTTTTTTTCCCTCGCACTCCCAGATAGTGACCACATTCCAGCCCCGTTCGCGAAGCTCGGCGGCGTTGCGCTGGTCCCGCTTGACGGTGCGCTCGAATTTGGGGAGCCAATAGTCACGGTTGTCTGCAGGCGTGGTGGCGCGGCGACATCCCTGATGCCGATGCCAGAAGCAGCCATGCACAAAAACTACCGCACGATGCTTGGGCAACACGATATCCGGTTTGCCGGGCAGGTCGTTGCGATGGATGCGGAACCGGAAGCCCATCGCATGAAGCAGGGAGCGGACCAATCGTTCGGGGGAGGTGTCGGTCGAACGGACCAGCCGCATGATCTCTTTTCTTTTCTCTTTGGAAAAAGTATCCACGTCTTACGTTATCCGAAATCGCGTCCGATGGCGCCGAGGGGCAGGAAATCCACCCCAGCCGCCTATACTATCGCACGAATCGGGCCGGGTGCAAAGAGAATACGTCCCGGAAGGCAGCTAGAGACTGCCAGTGGCAGGGGACAAAGTGAAAAGGGGATGCGCCGCGACGACACAAGGCGGGGCAATGTTGCGCGAGCATAGGAGTAGACCCGGAAGGACGGGGGCAGCCAGCCTCCCGGGCCCTACCTATACCGGAGCAGACCCGGAAAGACCGGGGGCAGCCAGTCTGCCGGGCCGCTCTCGCGGCCAAAGGCAAAAGCGATCAAGGAGAGGCATCCGAAAATCGCTTTGCCGAGATGCGCGCCTTTGCTTAAGGGCCTTCGCCCTCATCAATGACACTTACGTTATATAGCACTAGCTATAACGTAATGTCAAGCTTTTTTTATCTTTTTTTAGACACACCGAAAAATCCCCTTTTCGCCCCTGCATCTGCGAGAGGGGAAGGCTTAAAATATTATTCTTACAGGAGGGACGGATTGACTCAGTCTACGCCGATCATCACGCTGGTCGCCTTGATAACCGCATAGACTTCTTTGCCAACGGAAAGGCCCAGGCTCTCGGCAGACCTCTTCGTGATGATAGAGACGACTTCGCCGCCTCCCGGAAGTTCGATGTCGATTTCCGAGTTTACCGCGCCGTGGTTCACTGCTTTCACCTTGCCCTTCAGTACGTTCCGTGCGCTAAGCTTCATAAGAGCCTCCTCTTTTTGTTCGTATTTTGGGCCACTGAATACAGTCTAGGGACGGCGCACATCTTTTTCAAGCAATTCGCTCCGCGGGCAGGCGCCCCGATATCCTCAAGACCGGGCGAAAATACGTTGACAACCTGTTAACATTGTGAGAATATAAAAATATATAGTGTCTGAAACGATAAGGATTGATTGGCGATGAACGGCGAATTTGATTTCCGGAAGTTCTCTTTTCTCTTGGTTCTGTTTTCCGTTTCCGCAGCGCGCCTGATGGGGACGACCTCCCATGCGTAGCGTTAATCCCGTTCAGATTGCGAAAAGGAGCAACAGACCATCCGACCCGCGTGTGCGCGCCCTCGACCGTCGGGGATAAACGCAACAGGCCGGTTGAATCACCGTGAACGGGGGCTTAGGAGGAGAAGACCAGATGGCTCAGATCCCAAAAACATGCAAGGCAGCAGCGCTCGTGGAGTATGGCAAACCGCTCGAGATCCGGGAAGTGGTCGTTCCGAAAGTAGAACCGAAGGGCATTCTCGTTAAGATAGAGATGGCCGGTATTTGCGGGACCGACGTGCACTCCCAGCGGGGAGAGCTGACCATTAAACCGCCTTTGCCGACCATACCCGGCCACGAATCGCTCGGGAAGATCGTTGAGTTGGGCGAGGGCCGCGCGATGGACGTGGCCGGCGAACCGCTGAAAATTGGGGACCGCGTCATGTGGGCCCACCTAGATTGCGGCGAGTGCTACGGCTGCGAGGTCGCGCGCGATTCCGTGCAATGCGCGCGCAGGCAGTTCTACGGGTATTTCCCGGTGCAGTTGCTGCAGGGAGGCTTCTCCGAATACTCGTATATAACGCCGGCGACGAAAGTCGTCAAGGTGCCCGACGAACTGAGCGAGGAAGAAGCAATCGGCGTTGGATGCGCCTTCAGAACGGTAGTCGGCGGTTATGAAAGATTCGGCGGCATCCGCTTCCAGGAGAATGTCGTTGTTCAGGGGGCGGGTCCGGTAGGTCTCTATGCGGCGATCGTGGCGGCGGAAAGCGGGGCAGCGAAGGTAATCGTGGTCGGCGCGCCCGCGGGCAGACTCGAGCTGGCAAAGAGATGGGGCGCCACTGATGTCATCAACATCGATGACGTGAAAGACGCCGGGCAGCGAAAAGATCAGATTCTCGCCCTGACGAACGGCAGAGGTCCGGAGGTTGTGGTCGAGTGCTCCGGCGTCCCCATAGCCTTTAACGAAGGTCTCGACATGATTCAAAAGGGTGGGAGATACCTCGTCATGGGACAGACCTCGGCCCACACCATACCGATGGCGCCGGGTCTCATCACCGGCAAGGGCCTGAGCGTGGTGGGCGGCTCGGGAGCGTCTATCCCCCACTACTACAAGGCCCTTCAGTTTATCAAGAATAAGCGGAGCAAGTATCCCTTCGGCGACATCATCACGCACAAGTTCGCTCTGGAAGATATCATGAAGGCCTATGAGGTAATGGCGACGGGAGAGGCAATCAAACCGGTAATCGACAACAGAGGCAGATAAAGGAAACTTGACCCGATGAAAAAGATGAGTCTGGAGCGGACGAACATCCCTCTCTATGTACAGTTGGAGCAGATTATCAGGTCCAAGATCATGAGGGGGGAGCTCCTTCCGGGAGAGCAGATCCCAACGGAGAAGGACCTGGCGGAAACCTATCAGGTGAGCAGCATCACCGCCCGCCAAGCCGTTCTGAACCTCGTTCAGGCTGGTCTGTTGTTGCGAAAACAGGGCAAGGGGACCTTCGTCCAGGATATCATCGCCGACGTGAAGAACATTATGACCCTGAGTGCCAAGGGAGACGTCAGCGCCGTGCTTCCCGAGGGTGTGGAGAGGCAGAAAGTGGAAGTCCTCGGCGTCGGCCTCGAAAACTGCCCGAAGCGTGTTGCCAAGGCGCTCGGCCTGGAAGACGGACAGCAAGTCATGGCTATCCGGAGAAGGAGAAGCGACGGCGACGTCATTCTGTGCTACGTCAAGAACTATATCCCCACGGATATCGGAAAGAAGATCAGCCGCGAGGATCTCCTTTCCAAGACCATAATCGAAATATTGAGACGCAGAGTCGGCGTGCCTTTGAAAACGGGCATCCAGTACATAGAAGCAATGGTCGCCGACTATGAAATAGCCACATGCCTCTCCGTGAGCATTTCGTCCCCTGTCCTCTACGTGGAGAACATCATGTTCGCGGAAGGGGGGAAACCCGTCGATTTTTCCCAGAGTTTCTATCGCTCTGACAAATGCAAGTATACGCTGAAGCTCGACATAGACGAGAAAGATACGGAATGATGCGGCTGGATACGGGCGAACGACGCTTCATCGGGGATATGACGGCACGAAGAGGCAACGGTAGCGACATGGTCCGGCGCGGGGCAGCCCCCGCGCCTAGGGACCGATAGGGGAAACCATGGAACTTGTGTTTCAAACTGCAGTCAACGCCTTGATTCTGGCGGCCGCGTACATACTCGTCTCGCTGGGCTTCGCGTTTCTGTTCAACATGCTCTCCATACTCAATTTAGCCCACGGCGCCGTCTACATGATCGCCGGCTATCTGGCCTACGCCTTCATCGTGGGCTTCGGCATGAGCAACTGGACGGCAATGCTCCTGTCCACGGTCATCGTGGCGGGACTGGGCGTGTTCGTGGAGCGCTGGTGCTTCCGGCCCTTCGTGGGCGACTTCAACCGGATGGTCATGATCTGCGTCGCCATCACCGTCATCCTCACCACCTCGGTGAACATCCTCATCGGCACGCAGCAGATGGCCATACCCACCTTCGCCCAGGGCGTCTTCAGAGCGGGCGTCGTCTCGGTCAACTGGGATAGGGCGATCACCTTCGCCATCGGCACGGCCATTCTCATCCTCACCACGCTGTTCGTCAACAAGACCCGTTGGGGCAAGCAGATGCAGGCGATCAGCCAGAACATGGAAGGCGCCGCCCTCCAGGGCATCAGCATCGGCCTCATCTCCGCCGTCGCCTGCGGCGTGGGCTTCGCCCTTGCCGCCATCGCCGGCTGCCTCATGGGCACGCTCTACAACCTCTCCCCCTTCATGGGACAGTCCACCCTGGTGAAGGTCCTCATGATCATCATCCTCGCCGGCGTCGGCAGCTTCGGCGGCATCTTCATCGTCGGCCTCATCCTCGGCATTCTCTACGGCGTCCTGCCCGTGCTCCTTCCCGGCGCCACGAGCGACGCCATCGCCGTGGCCGTCTTCATGGTCATCCTCCTGTTCCGGCCCCAGGGGTTCTTCGGCCACGAAGCGGTCATGGGGGAGACCCAGCCGCCTGAAAGCGCTCCCTCGGGGAGCGCGAAGAAGCGGCAATGGCTCATGGTCTTGGGCTGCGCCGTCGTGGTCGCCCTTTTGGCCCTCTTCCCGTCGCTTGTCGATTCGCCCTACATGATGCACATCTTCAACCTGACGTTCCTCTACATCATCGTCTCCGTGAGCCTGCGGACCATCGCCATCTCGGGCCAGTTTCCCTAGCCCACGGCGCCTTCATGGGCATCGGCGCCTACGTCTCGGGCATGGCGGTCAAATGGCTCGGCTTCTCGCCCTGGATCGCCATCCCCTGCGCGGGGATCCTGGCAGCCGCCATCGGCATGCTCTTCGGCTATCCCTTCGCCCGCCTGCGGGCCCTCTACTACGCCATGGGCATGCTCTTCCTGGGGGTGGCGGTGACGCAGATCACCTCCGCCGGCGGCATCTGGACCGGGGGGTACAGCGGCTTAACCGGCATCAGGCCCCTCTTTCTGGGCTCCCGCACGCCTTATTACTATTTCTTCCTCGGCCTGTGCGTCGTCTGCTGCATCGCCCTGTACCGCTTCGAGTTCAGCCGCATCGGCATGAACCTGAAAGCCGTCGCCCAGTCGCACCTCGTGGCCTCCAGCGTCGGCATCAACGAGGGCGGCTACCGGGTGCTCGCCGTGGGCTTCGGCTCCTTCTTCGTGGGCCTCGCCGGCGCCGCCTACGCCCACTACAACCTCGTTCTGACGCCGACCACCTTCGATCTGACCGCCACCCTCTGGCTCGTCATGTACGTGCTCATCGGCGGCATCGGCAGCTTTGCGGGCCCCATCGTCGGAACGGCCATCCTCGTGCTCATCCCGGAGTTCTTCCGCAGCCTGAAGATGTACTCCCCCTACATCTCCGCAGGCATCCTCCTCATCGTCGTCTATCTCATGCCGGGAGGGCTGGCCAGTCTGCCGGGCGTTGCGCGGGCGTCCAAACGGGCACGGCGAGCCGAGGCGGAAAACGCGCCGCGGCTTGCTCAGGGAGGGCGCTAAAGGCGAGGCAATAGTGGCGATCAAAAATACTAACAGAAGGGAATGGTTATGCTGCTGGAGATTAAGGATCTTTCAAAACAGTTCGGCGGGCTTGCCGCCATCTCGGATTTTAACATGTTCGTCAAGGAAGGAGAGATCGTCGGCCTCATCGGTCCGAACGGCGCGGGCAAATCGACGCTGTTCAATCTGATAACGGGCGTCCTGTCCGTCACGAAAGGGCAGGTGCTCTTCGACGGCAACGACATAACGGGGACGAAACCGCACAAGGTCGCGGCAATGGGAATCGGGCGCACCTTCCAGTTGAACCCCCTCTTTGGAGATTTCACGGTCCTGGAAAACGTGAGCGCCTCCTATCACCTCAAGCCGCACTCGAGTCTCTTGAGCATCTATTTCAATACCGGGTCATATCGGCGGAACGAGGCCTACATCCACGAACACTGCCTCGAAACCCTCAGGGTCGTCGGGCTGGAGCGCGTGAAGGACGAACTTGCGCGCAACTTGCCTCACGGCTACCAAAAAATGTTGGGGGTTGCCCGGGCCCTCGCGACAGGACCGAGGCTGCTCCTGCTGGACGAGCCGCTGGGCGGCATGAACCCGGAGGAGATCGACTTTACCCTGAAGGCGGTCCGGAAAACCCGGGAGCAGGGAGTTACCGTCCTGATCGTCGAGCACAATATGCAGATCCTCGACCTGTGCGACCGCGTGATAGTCATCAGTTTCGGAAAGAAAATTTGCGAGGGCTTGCCGAAAGAAGTCAGGGAAGATCGGGAAGTCGTCAGCGCCTATTTTGGAAGCGAACATGCTGCTTGAAATAGACAACATCACCGTGCATTACGGCAAATCGCTCGCCATACGCGACGTATCGCTCAACGTGGAAGAAGGTCAGGTGGTGAGCATTATCGGAGCAAATGGGGCTGGAAAGAGCACTGTGCTGCGGTCGCTCGTCGGGCTGGTCAAGCTCTCTTCCGGCTCGATACGCTACCAGGGGAAAAAGATAGACGGAAGGGGCACGTCCGAGATCGTCCGGAAGGGTCTCGTCCTCGTCCCTGAAGGCCGCCAACTCTTTCCCTACATGAGCGTCCTGTCGAACCTCGAGCTCGGCGCCAGTCTTCGTCATGACAGAGACGGGGTAAACAGGGACCTTGACGAGGTCTACCGGCTTTTCCCGAAACTGGAGCAGCGACGCAATCAGAAGGCCGGAACCTTGAGCGGCGGCGAGCAGCAGATGCTTGCCATAGGCCGCGGCCTGATGGCGAAGCCGACCTTGCTGTGCATGGACGAGCCGTCGCTGGGCCTTGCGCCGATCGTCATCGAGCAATTGGGCGAAGTCGTCAGGGACATCAACAAGCGGGGGGTGAGCGTGCTTCTCGTCGAGCAGAACGTCCATCTGGCGCTCGGCGTCGCGAAGGCGGGCTGCGCCCTTCAGGTAGGAAGAGTCGTGCTGTCGGGCGACATAGAAACGATGAAATCGAGCGATGTGGTGAAGAAGGCCTATCTCGGAGGATAGACGCCCTTCAGACGCTCGCAGTTGAGATAAACCGAACATAAGGAGAACCGCCATGGAACAAAAACCACCGGAAAAGCGTCTCGCGCAAATCATCGCCGAATGGCTCGTCGCCACGAAATATGAAGACCTCCCCCAAGAAACCCTGGAGAAGGTCAAGGAGTTTACCCTCGACGTCGTCGGCTGCACGATCGGCTCTTCGCAGCAGCCCCAGATCCAGGCCCTGACGAAGGTCTTGTCCGAGGAAGGCGGCAGCCCCCACGCCTCCGTCTTCGCCCACGGCTTCAAGACCTCCCTGATGAACGCCGCCCTCTTCAACGGCACGATGGGCCACGCCTTCGACTTCGACGACGACCACAGGGAAGGCACCATGCACCCCTCCGTCGCCGTCTTCCCCGCCGTCTTCGCCTTAGGAGAAAAACGAGGAGCCTCCGGCAAGGAGTTCCTCCGTTCCTTCATCCTCGGTCTCGAAGTGATGATCCGTCTGGGAGAATCGCTGCTCGGCAAGTCCTACTACCAGGGCTTCCATCCCACGGGCACCTGCGGCGTCTTCGGCGCGGCGTCCGCCTGCGCGACCCTCATGGGCCTCGATCCCCTCCGCACGAAGTACGCCCTCGGATTAGCCGGCAGCTTCTCCGCCGGCACCTTCGAGTGCACCGGCGAAGGCGCCTGGCAGAAGCCGCTGCAAGCGGGCCACCCCGCCATGGGAGGCGTCCTTGCTTCCCTTTTGGCGGAGCAGAGCTACATCGGCACGGGCACCGTCTTCGACGGCCCCAACGGCCTCATCAGAGCCATGTCCTTCAAGGACCAGTACGACTACGGCCGCATCACGGATACGTTAGGGGCAAAGTGGGAGATGACGGAGACGAGCATCAAAGTCCACGCCTGCTGCCGCTTCTCCGGCCCCGTGGCCGACTGCGCCCTTGACCTCTATAAACAGGGCGTCCGCGCCAAAGACGTCAAGAAGCTCATCGCCAAGGTAGGCGACTTCACCTTAAAGAGCCTCTGCTACCCCGAAGACCGCAAACGCAAGCCGATCACCCACGTGGACGCCCAGTTCAGCCTCCCCTGGGCAATCGCCGTAGCCATCGTCAAGAACTCCACCGGCATCTACGAATTTAGAGGCGACGTGCTCCACGACGAAGAAGTCCTGAGCCTGGCCCAGAAGGTGACCTGGGAGTTCGACCCCGAGGCCGAGGCGCTCTACCCGAAGGCCTATCCCGCCACGGTAATCGCCCAGATGAACGACGGCCGGACCTTCACGGCCCACGTCGACTTCCCGAAAGGAGACCCGGAAAACCCGGCGACGAAACAAGAGATCGTCGAGAAGTTCCACCTCCTCGTGAAGCCCTTCTTCGACGACGCCCGGAGAAAGAAGATCATCGAGACGGTGGACCGCCTCGAAACTCTCTCCTCCATGGCGGAGCTGGCAGATCTGGTGAGGTAGGAATGAAAACAAGAGCTGCACTCAGAGCATTGATCGAACGGCCCCAGATCGTCGCCGCGCCGGGGGCCTACGACGCCTTCAGCGCGAAGCTGGTGGAGTCGGTCGGCTTCGAGGCCGTCTATATGACCGGCTTCGGAACCGCCGCCTCGCTTTTGGGCCTGCCCGACATCGGCTTCCTTACCATGACGGAGATGGCGGGCAATGCAAAGCGGATGGCCGACGCGGTGGACATCCCCCTGATCGCCGACGCCGACACGGGCTACGGCAACCACCTCAACGTGATGCGCACCGTGGAAGAGTACGAGAAGGCCGGCGTCGCGGGACTCCAGATCGAGGACCAGGTCTCCCCCAAGCGGTGCGGCCACATGGAGGGTCAGAAGGTGATCCCCGCCGAAGAGATGGCGGCGAAGATCAGGGCGGCCGTCAGGGCGAGAAAAGATCCCGACCTCGCGATCATCGCCCGCACCGACGCGATTGCGGCCGAAGGGTTCGCATCGGCGATCGCCCGGGGCAACCTCTACCGTGAAGCAGGCGCCGACCTTCTGTTCATCGAGGCGCCCACCGAGGTGGAGCAGCTTTCCCGCATCCCCAAGCTCGTCAACGCACCGACGCTCGTCAATCTCGCGCCGAAGACGCCCTATCTCCATGTGAGCGCCTATCAGGAGATGGGCTACGCCATGGTCATCTATCCGCCCATCTGCATCACGACCGCCTATGCGGCGATGAAGGAGAAGCTGACGGAGCTGAAGAACAACGGGATGAACTCGGACGGCTGTCACGCCGGGGTCCCCTTCGACGAGCTGGTCGAATTCCTGGGCCTCGGCAGGTGGCGGAAGGTCGAGCAGGAAGTGCTGGAAGGTTAGAACAAGTCGCAAGGACCAATAGACAAAAGGGAGGAGCGATCATGGGCAAATTAGACGGTAAAACAGCAATAGTCACGGGCGCAAGCTCCGGGATAGGTCAGGCCAGCGCGGTGCTTTTCGCCAAGGAGGGCGCCAAGGTCGTTGTGGCGGCTCGAAATGTCGACGGCCTCGGGGAGACGGTCCGCAAGATAAAGGACGCAGGCGGCGTCGGCATGGCCGTGAAGACGGATGTAATGATCGAGAAAGACGTCCGGGACCTCGTGAATACTGCCGTGGAGAAGTTCGGCAAACTGGACATCATGTTCAACAACGCGGGCATACAGAATACCGGCAAGCGCATCCACGAAGTCGCCGTCCAGGACTGGGACCGGGTGATCGCTTCGAACCTCAGGGGGGTTTTCCTGGGCATGAAGTATGCGATACCCCAGATGCTGGAGAAGGGGGGAGTGATACTGAGTACCTCGTCGCCGGCAGGTGTGGCCGCCATTCCCTTTAACTCAGCCTATTGCGCAAGCAAAGCAGGCATCATTCAGTTGACGAAGGCCGCAGCCTATGAGTATGCGAAATTCAAGATTCGCGCCAATTGCCTCTGCCCCGGCGCGACCGATACTCCTACGCTGCGCGCTGCATGGGCGGAAAACCAGGGCAAAATGCCGGAAGGCTGGCTGAAGAGCGCGCCCATGGACCCGATGATCGTGCAGCCGGAAGACATCGCCCCCTTGGCCTTGTACCTTGTTTCCGACGAATCATTCTTTGTCACGGGCGCGAACTACGTGATAGACGGCGGTTTCCTCGCCATGTAGTCGGAAAAGCACGGAAACGGTTGAGTCGCGACGATTGCGGGACGGGGCAAGCCCGCCCTATCCGCGATCTGCCGAATTGGGGGAGGAGTCTCATGTATCAGGGACGCGGAGTTCATCACGTTGCAGTCGGGATAAAGAACCTCAAGGAGATGAGGGCTTTCTACCGGGACGTTCTCGATTTTACCGAAGTCTTTTCCGATTTTCCCGCGGCTGAGTATCCCGCGCTGGGGCCCGTCGTGCGAGCGCCCAAAGTAATCTATCAGGCCGTCCTCTTTAGCCAGACGGCGGGAGGCATCGTCCATGAGTTGACGGAGATGATCGATCCGCCGGCATCCCGTCCAATCAGGAAAGCGCCCAGATACGGGGACATCGGCCTTTCGAAAATATGCATGACCGTGCCCGACGTGGGCGCGACCTACAGAGACCTGCAGGGAAGGTTGCCTGGTGTTTCGAGCCGCGGTCGGTCGCTCTTCCCGGCTTTGGCGAGTATCGGTTCTCCTACGGAAAGGACCCCGAGGGGAACCTCATGGAGTTTGTCTCGGCGGAGAAGTTCCCCGTCTGGCAGCGGTTCGGCGGCATTTCCTTCGTGGGCGTGAGCGTCACCGATCTCGAGCGTTCGGTTGCCTTCTACCGTAAGTACTTGGGTTTCGACAAGATGGTCATCGAGGAGCACGACAGGTTTTCCGGACTTGTCGACGAGCTTGCGGGCGCCCCGGGGACGCGGTTGCGTTCCTGTCTCATGGCCAACAGCGAGGCGACGGGCATGGTGGAGCTCTTCGAAATGTCGAAGCCCCGGGGAAGATCGATCCCCTTCGCCGCGCGATGGGGAGATTACGGCTATCTCCAGGTATGTTTGAACGGCAGACAAGGGGACGACATCGCCAAGATAGCCTCCTATTTTGATGAGGAGGGCATCGAGTTCATGTGCGATCCCCAATACATGCACGACGACAGGGAGGGCGCCTTTTTCTACATGAAGGATCCCGACGGAACTCCGATAGAGTTTCTCGTCTTTCTGAAATAGACGGCGCCGGCAGCAATAGCATCACCGGCAAATGTCCGGCGTAGGAGGAAAAACAATGGCAAGCAAGCAGCAATTCACGAAGCTTATGGAGCCCGGTTCTATAGGCAAGCTGCGCACGAAGAACAGGATTATCAAAACAGCCTCCGGCTACGGGATGGCAGACCATGACGGCACGATGGGAGAGGGGCCCCGGGCCATCTACGAGAGCATTGCCCGAGGCGGCGTGGGACTGATCATATTCGAGTTCACCACCGTCGAGTTTCCACGGGGCGCCCGGCGACCCACGGGGACCGACTCGCGGTTTCACGATGATAGACTGATCCCTTCCTTTGCCGAATTGACGAAGGCCGTCCATAAACACGGATGCCCCATATTTCTCCAGATTCAACACTCCGGTCCCTGGTACGCCCCGGATGAACCGAGAGAATTCGTCGTAGACCGCGTCTCGTCGTCGGCCCTGACTGAAGCCCAGTTGCGCCACCGGTACGAGGTTGTGCCGGAAAACCCGGTCTGCCCGAGAGAACTCTCCCTGGCGGAGGTCGAGGAGCTTATCGAGAAGTTCGGACAAGCAGCCGTTCGGGCTCAAAAAGCGGGCTTCGACGGCGTGGAGATAAACGGCTCTCACCACCACCTCATCAATACCTTTTTTTCGCGCGTCTGGAACATGCGCCACGACGAATACGGATGCGACAGCCTCGAGAACCGGTCAAGGTTCATGTGCAACATCATCCGGGAGATCAAAAAGCGCTGCGGCGCCGATTTCCCCGTAAGCTCCCTGTTCAACGCCGTGGAGCTGGGAATAGACAATGCCACGACCCTCGAAGACGCCAAGGGTTTTGCCAAGCTCGTGGAGAAGGCCGGCGCCGACGTCATTCATGTCAGGATGGCGGGGTACGGCGAGTTCGGCATCAACCTGCTCCATGCGGAGAAACTGCTCCAACCCGAGCTTCCCGAGCACCTCAGGGTGCCCGAGCTTGATTGGAGCCGCAAGGGAAGAGGCTTCTCGTTGCCCCTGGCGGCAGTGAAAGAAGGCGTCTCCATACCGGTCTTCCTTGCCGGGAGGCTCGACGCCGAGCTGGGCGAGGAGGTTCTCCGGGCGGGCAAGCTCGATTTCATCGGCATGACGAGACGGCTGCTTGCGGACCCGGAATACCCCCGGAAGATCGCCGAAGGAAGGCTGGAAGACATAGCCCCCTGCAGCGGATGTCTCTACTGTTGGGACGTGCGAACTTACGACCGGCCCATACGGTGCCGGATCAACGCCGCTTTAGGCCGGGAATTGGAATTTGTCGTAAAGCCCGCGGAAACGAAAAAGAAGACCCTGATCGTCGGCGGCGGACCCGGCGGCATGGAGGCGGCGCGCATCGCGGCCTTGCGCGGCCACGACGTCATCCTTTACGACAAGGGGCATCAATTGGGCGGCCTCATGCCGCTGGCTGCCCTGGTTAAGGAACACGAATCTCAGAATCTGCTCGACCTTATCGAGTATTACAAGACCCAATTGAAAAAACTGGGCGTCACCGTTCGCCTGGGGCATGAAGTGAATGAAAAGGTCATCGGGCAACTCAAGCCCGATGTCATCGTGGTTGCCTCGGGAGGAGGGCCGGCTTCGGTATCCATACCCGGCATGGACAACCCCAAGGTTGTCGACGGCTCGAAAATGCACGCAAAACTGAAGAGCGCTTTGCGGTTCCTCGGGCCGAAGTCGCTCGAGCACCTGACGAAATTGTGGATGCCCATGGGCAAACGGGTCGTCATCATGGGAGGCGCCGTGCAGGGCTGCCAGCTCGCGGAGTTCCTCATCAAGAGAGGAAAGGAAGTCGCCATCGTCGACGAGGCCGCAACAATCGGAGAAGGTCTTTTCCTCGAAGACAAAGGCCGCCTTTTCCCCTGGCTCGAGAAGAAGGGCGTCCTCATGCTGGCGGGCGTGAAGTATGAGAAGGTGACCGATGAGGGCCTCGTGCTGACCACGAAGGAAGGCGAAAAACGGACGCTCGTTGCGGACAGCATCATGACGGCGCTGCCCCTTCAGCCCGATCCGACGCTTTTCAAGGCCTTTCAAGGCATGGCAAAAGAAATCTACCTGGTGGGCGACTGCAGGGAACCGGGCTTCATGCATAGCGCCATATCGGACGGATCGGCGGTGGCGCGCCTTTTCTAAGCGGCGCCGGCCGAGTGAGGTTTGAGCGGAAGCGAGGCAGGCATGCGACTGAAAGGCAAGACAGCGCTTATCACGGGCGGCGCCGCAGGCATCGGCGCCGCCATAGCCGAACGGTTTGTTGCCGAGGGGGCCAGGGTCTGCATCACCGACCGCGACGCGGCGTCGCTGGAGAAGATGGCCCGGAAGCTGCCGGCGCAGAGCGTCGTTTGCTGCGCGGGCGACGTATCGAATGACGCGGATGCCGCTCGTATGGTAGAGACGACGGTTGCCTTCGGCGGAAGGCTGGATATCCTCGTCAACAATGCCGCTATCAACGCCCAGGGTCCCATCCACGAACTGGACCGTGCCGCGTTCCGGATGGTGATCGACGTCAACCTGACGGCGCCCTTCCTTCTCATGCAGGAGACGATGCCGCACATGATCAAAAGCGGCGGCGGCTCCATCATCAACATATGCTCCATCGGCGGGATGCGGTCGCTCCCCAACATGCCCGCCTATTGCGCCTCCAAGGCGGGTTTGATCATGCTTACCCAGCAGGCTGCCCACGACTACGGCAGATATAAGATCAGGTGCAACGCGGTCTGCCCCGGCGGCATCCTGACGGCCATGACAGACTCGCAATTGGGCAGCCTCGGCGAAAAAATCGGCATTCCTCCCCAAGAGTTCTATTCAATGATCTCCTCTGAAACGCCATTGCAACGGTTCGGGGAACCCTCGGAGATAGCGGGCATCTGCGTATTTCTCGCCAGCGACGATGCATCGTACGTCACCGCGTGCGCCATACCGGTCGATGCGGGGACGGCAGTAGTCGATGTGGTAGGGGCATTTATCTCGTCAGCGACAAAAAAAGGAACGCCTCACGGATAACCGGACCTCGGGCGCTTAAAAGGGCGGTCGGCCACATCGTACAGGAGGAAACCCAGATGGGCGGTCGATTCGAGTCGAAGATCGTGCTCGTCACCGGAGAGGCTTCGGACCCGGGCAAGGACGCTGCCCGCGCCTTTGCGCGTGAAGGCACATTGCCCGGCATCAGACCGGTTCGAGATTCTTCTTGACAAACATCATATCATCATGATCATATGAAGTATAAATGACCATATGATGTCACGGATTGATGAAACAGCCGCAATAATGTTGCACGCACCAAAAAAAGGGGAGGGGCATGTGGGAAGAAAGGGAGGAAGGAAACCGGCCAAGATGATCGTCTGCGCCATCCTGGCGCTTGCGCTGCTGGGAGCGCTCATGCTCCCCGGAGTCGGCGTAGCGCAGCAGAAGAGCGGACCGGCAAAGACGCTCAGGATAGGCTATATCCTGTGTCTGAGCGGCTGGTATTCCGTCTTTGACGGGATGGAGGAACGCCACCTCAAAGCCGTCGCCGACATGATAAACGACAGGGGCGGCATCGCTGTCCAGGGACAAAAGTATAAGGTGGAGCTGGTAGGAGAAGACGGAAAGAGCACCATGGACGGCATCAGCGCTGCCGCCACGAGACTTGTCTTCGACGACAAAGTCAAGTTCGTCATCGGCCCCGACGCCTTCTTCTCTCTGGGTTCGTCCCCGATCTTCGAACAGGGCAAGGTGCTCCACGTCTCGGGCTATAACTCGAGCCAGCCCGGAGAGATGGACGCGAGCACGCCCTACGGGTTTCTCGGCTTCAACTGCACCATGGGCCTCCTTGGCGGCGTGATGAAGGTTATGAAAAAGGACCTTCCCAACGTCAAGAAGGTAGTCCTCACCTCGGCCGACGACGGCGCCATACCCTACATCATACCGCTGGTCAAGAAGGCCCTGGCGGCGAAGGGGTATACCGCCATCGACGTGGTGACTTTCCCCAACGAAATGGAGGATTTCAGTCCTATCGCGGCCAAGGCGAACGCGATCAAGGACGCTGATGCCTACATGAATCTTTTGTCGAGCCCTGTCGCAATAGGCGGCATCATCAAAGGGCTGCGGTCGCTCGGCAACACGAAGCCCGTGATCTGCGTTCAAACGGTGCCGGTCTCCGAAATTCTGGCTATTTGCGGGAAGCAGGCGGGGGACAACGTCATGGTATCCGCCTTCATTCCTCTCGCCAAGGGAAATCCGCCCCTCGTAGACGAGGTCTTCAACCGTACGGGCAAGAAACCGCCTATGTTTCTCCTGAACCCGAACGGGCTGTGGGAACTGGCGAAGGTCATCCAGGCAGCGAACAGCCTCGATCCGGCGGTGGTAAAGGCAAAATGGGAATCGATGGATAAAGTGGATACGCTCTTCGGTCCGGGAATCGTCTGCGGAGATGAGACCTACGGAATCAAGCACCATGCCGTGGTTCACCCCGTTCCCTACAGCAAACTGGTGAAGGGCGAGGTGGTTAACGGCGGTTGGGTGGAAGCCACCCCCGTTCCGTAACGAAAGCCGGAACGGCATATTCTTTGAGAAGTGCGAACGAACACGATCCGGCCGCTCCGGCGAGCGGCCGGACGCTTCGGAACAGGCGACACGTCGAGGAATCGGAACGGTTTAAAGGCGTGATTCATTAAGAAACTGGAGGTAAGGTAATGGCAGATGACAGTTTTAAGGGAATGAAAGCGTACGTAACCGGCGCGGCGACGAAACGCGGCATGGGCCGGGCAATCGCGTTGCGGCTCGCGGCCGCGGGCGCCGACGTGGCGATACTCGACAAGTTTGCCGTTGCGAAGAGCAACGTCGCCGGAGACGAGAGCTGGCGGGGCCTGGACGATGAGGTTGAGGAAATCAAGGCGCTGGGGGGAGACGCTCTCGCCCTCGTGGCCGACATCGCCGATGCGGCCGCATGCCGGGAGGCGTGTCGGAAGGTTCTCGACCGGTTCGGCAGAATAGACGTTTTTGTGCATGCGGCGGCGATCCGCGGTCCGGTGAACGTTCCCGTGATCGACTATACGGAGAAAGACTGGCAGGACCAGATGAACGTTAACGCCAGCGGCACCTTTTACGTCACGAAGCCCGTTGTCCAGCACATGATAAAGCGGGGCGGACCCGGCAACATTCTCATTATCGCATCGGTGGCAGGAAAGATCGGCGTCCCCGGCAATGCGGCTTATGCGGCGTCCAAGTGGGCCACCCTCGGCTTTGCCAAGAGTCTCGCCCTGGAGGTCGCGAAGTACCAGATACACGTCAACTCCATATGCCCGGGGCACATCAACACGAACCTCAGGGACAACTGGATCAAGGAAGAGGCGGAGCGGCAGGGCATAACGACCGACCAGTTCCGGGTCAAAGCTTACGAGCAAATGGCAACGACAGTGCCTCTTGGCCGCGCAGGAACAGCAGAGGATATCGCCGATGTGGCGATGTTCCTGCTTTCCAGGCAGGCCAGCTACATGACAGGCCAAGGCATCAACGTTTCCGGCGGCAACTACATGGATTAAGGTGGGAAGCGGTTGGGGGACACTCCTCTCGCCTCTCGTCTTTCGGAGGGCTGTCCCTCTCCAATTTCCGGAGGGGGGACCGACGCTGGTCCCACTAATTGTCAAGGAGGAAGAAATGGGAAAGATGTGGAGGAGTGGAGCACGGGGAAGAGGTTTTCTCGCGATGGCTGCGTTGCTTGTGCTCGTCTGTCTGCTGGCATCGCTGCCGACGCGGGCAATGGCGCAGACAAAATCGCCGAAGACGCTCAGAATCGGCTACATAGTGGCGCTGAGCGGCTGGTACTCTGTCTTTGACGCCGTCGAGGACCGCTACCTCAAGGCCATGGCCAAGATCATCAACGAGAAGGGCGGGATCACCGTTCAGGGACAGAAGTACAACATCGAGCTTGTGGGACAGGATCTCAAGAGCACAATGGAGGGCGTGACGGCTGCCGCGACGAAGCTGGTCTTCGACGACAAGGTGAAGTTTGTCATCGGCCCGACCGCTTTCTTCGGTCCGGGCGCGACGCCGGTGCTTGAGCCCAACAAGATCTTTCACATCGCCGGCTACGCGATCTGCCAGCCCAACGAGCTGGACGCGTCCACGCCTTATACGTTCCTGCCCTATAACGCCATAATCGGGAACACCATCGCCTGCATCAAGGCGATGAAGAAAGAATATCCGAACGCGAAGCGGATTGCGGTAGCGACGCCGGACGACGGCGCCATCCCCTACCTCATGCCCAAGACGAAGAAGCTCTTTGAGTCATACGGATTGACCATGGCGGGCACGCCGGTGGCCTTCCCGAATGAGATGGAAGACTTTAGCCCCATAGCAGCCAAGTTGAACGCCATCAAGGATTATGATGCCGTAATGATCGTCAACGGGCGCCGGCCGCCTTCGGTCTCATTGCGAAGGGATTGCGGTCCCTGGGGAACAATAAGCCCATCATTCTTCCGACAATCGCGACGTGCGCCGAAATAATGGCGGTGTGCGGCAAGCCGGCTGCGAATGATATCCTTACTCTGGGCTTTACGCCTCATGCAAAAGGCAACCCCGCGCTGTTCGATCAATTGTTTGACGCAGCGGGCAAGAAGATGCCGATCCAGCTCAACTGTGCGACCGGTCTCTGGGCGATGACGAGGGTAATCCAGGCGGCGAACAGCCTCGATCCGACGGTGGTGAAGGCCAAGTGGGAATCTCTCGACAAGATCGACACGCCCCTCGGGCCGGGCGTATCGAGCGGCGATGAAACCTATGGAATCAAGCATCACGCCGTCGGCCACCCTATGCAGTATGAGAAGCTCGTCAAGGGAGAGGTCGTTTACGGCGGTTGGGTGGATGTAGGCGCCATTCCTTAAGAAGAACTCTTTCGTGCATGTCGGCCGGGGCCGCCTGCGGTCCCGGCCGTACCGCAGCGCAATTGTTTCCCGTGAAAAATAGCGTTTTCCTTTACAATATAGTGACGTCGCCAGGGTCTTTCGCCGCAAGCGGGAAGAAGGAGAATTTAAGACACATGGAAAGGATGACGCAGAAGATAGAGCCGTTTCTCATGTCCATACTCGCCGGGAGGTTCAACGCCATCACCAAGGAGATGTCGAACACCCTCATGCGATCCGGCCGGTCCACCGTTCTCAACACGGCGAAGGATTTCTCTGCCGCCATAACCGATGAACGGTCTCGCATCGTCTTCATCGCGGAAGGGCTGCCCATTCAGCTCGCTGCCGTCAACCTCATACCCCGCGCAGTGATCGACCTCTTCGGGGACGACGTCCACCCGGGAGACGTCTTCATGAACAACTCTCCCTATTACGGCAACCTGCATCATGCCGACCTCACGGTGACCGCGCCCGTCTTCTATAAGGGGGAGATCCTCTTCTTTGTGACTGACCGGGCCCATCAGGCCGACGTGGGCGCCCCGCTGCCGACGGTCTTCCTCCCCTATGCGAAAACGGTTTACGAAGAAGGCCTCCACGTGCCCTGCGTAAGGGTGCAGCGCGACTACGCGGATATAAAAGACGTGCTCAGGATGATCAAATACCGGATACGCGTCTCCGATCAGTGGTACGGGGACTACATGGCGCAAGTCGGCGCCCTCAGGGTTGCCGAGAGAAGGCTCGCGGAGATGTGCGATAAGTACGGCGTCGACACGCTCCGGGCGTTCGTCGACCAATGGCAGGAATACGGCAAGGAAAGGATGATCGCCGAGATTAGGCGCCTCCCGAAGGGGGAGTGGGAAGGCACGGTGACGCACGATCCCATCCCCGACCTCATACCTCGGGGCATCACGATCAAGGCGAAGATCGCCATCGATCCGGATGAGGGCGTCATCGAGGTCGACGTGAGGGATAATCCCGACAACATTCCCTGCGGCTTCAATCTCTCAGAGGCAGCCACCTTCGGATCGATCATTACGGGCCTGCTCTACAACCTGGATTCCACCATTCCCCATAATGACGGCGCCTTCGGCCGCATCAGGATCCACATGCGCGAAGGCTGCCTCGTGGGCAAGCCGACTTTCCCCATGGGGACCTCCGTCTGCACAACGAACGTTTGCGATCGCCTCATCACCCTCGTTGCGTCGATCATGGCGCAACTGGGTCACGGGTACGGCATGGCGGAGGGACCAAGTTCCCTCACGGCCGGGTCGTCGGTGGTTTCCGGGACCGATTGGCGAAAGGCGGACGCCCCTTACATAAACTTCCTCGCCTTTCCCCCGTGCGGCTCGGCAATGTACGGCCACGACGGCTGGCTGACCTTTGCCGTCGCCGCAGCAGGCGGCGTCGTGTTTACGGACAGCGTGGAGATCGACGAGCGGAAATATCCTCTCATGTTCGACAAAAACGAGATTTCCACGGACAGCGCCGGTCCCGGCGAGTGGGACGGCGCGCCGGCAACCGACGTCGTTTTCGGTCCCAGGAAAAATCCGGCCACGATTTCGTGGGTGACGGACGAGAAAGTGTACCCCGCCAGGGGGGTCAGGGGCGGCATGGAGGGCAGGCCCTGCGAGGTCTACAAGATCACTGCCGCAAACGGGAAGAAGGAAGAGTTGCCCAGCGTCGCGAGCATGACGCTGACGGCGGACGAGCGGCTCCTCTCCGAAGGGCCCGGCGGCGCCGGGTACGGCCATCCTCTCGATCGAGACCCCGATCTCGTGAAACTCAGGGCGAGGGAAGGATGGATCTCCCTCGGAAGGGCCCGGGACGTGTACGGCGTTGTTCTCGACACCTCAACCGAGCAGTACGCCGTCGACCGGGAGCAGACCGAGGAGCTTCGGCGTCAACTGAGAAAGGAGCGGGACCCGACATGAGCTTTCGCATATCCACCGACATAGGCGGGACATTCACCGATCTGGTGTGCGTCGACGAGGACGGGGAGCTGAAAGTGGAGAAGGTCTCCACGACGTCAAAGAACCCCGCTCAGGGCGTATTGGATGCGGTCCGCGATCTCGGCGCACACTACGATCTGGCTGTCAGGGACGTCCTCGGACAGTGCTCCGCCTTCATCCACGGCTCCACCGTCGCCACCAACGCCATCATCACCCGCAATACGGCCAAAATCGGGATGATCCTTACCAAGGGCCACCGGGACATACTCACGTTGCGGGAAGGGGGGAAGGACGACCCCTTCAATCCCCACATGGACTACCCGGAACCTTTCGTCCCAAGGTACCTGACCGAGACGGCGACCGAGAGGATCAACGCCGAGGGGGGGATAGAAACGCCCCTCGACGAGGAGGAGGCAAGATGGGCGATCCGACGCCTCGCGAAAGAGTATCGCGTCGAAGGCATCGCCGTCTGTTTCCTGTGGTCCATCACCAACCCCGACCATGAGAACAGGGTCGGCGAGCTCATCGAGGAAGAGTGCCCCGGTTTGCCCTACAGTCTGAGCCACACGGTAAATCCGATCATCCGCGAGTATCGCCGCGCCGTCTCGGCCGCCATGGACGTCTCCCTCGTTCCTTTGGTCAAGCAATACGTCGACCATCTCGCGGGCGAATTGAAAAAGCGAGGATACGCGAAGACCCTCTACGTCGTTACCTCCTCCGGCTCCCTTTTGAGCGCCGACGAGGTCGTCAGGAAACCGATCTACACGGTCGATTCCGGGCCCACAATGGCGCCCAGGGCGGGATTGATGTATTCCTCCATGGAGGGGGACGAGACGGGGCGGATCATCACCTGCGACATGGGCGGCACGAGCTTCGACGTCAGCATCGCGACGGACGGCAGGATCGGCCTTTCCCGGGAGACCCGGCTGGGTCACGAAGTGCTCGCCATCATGAAGGCGGACGTGAGGACCGTGGGCGCGGGGGGCGGCAGCATAGCCTGGCTCGATCCCGGCAAGCTGATCCACGTCGGCCCGTCGAGCGCCGGCGCCAATCCCGGCCCGGCCTGCTACATGCGCGGCGGTGAGGAGCCGACCGTGACCGATGCCAACGTCGCCCTCGGCTATCTGGACGCCGACTATTTCCTTGGGGGGCAAATGCAGATCGACCCCGGCCTTTCCGAAAAAGCGATCGGAGAAAGGATCGGCAAACCCCTCAACCTGGGGGTCCGGGAAGCGGCGTATGCCATCTGGACCACTATCAACCACAACATGGTTGCCGCTATCGAGGACATCACGATACGTCAGGGCGTCGATCCAAGAGAGTGCACCCTTGTTTCGGGCGGCGGGGCGGCCGGTCTTCACATCGTGCCGATCGCGCGCGAACTGAAGATGAAAAGGATCATCGTCCCCAAGCTTTCCGGGGTCCTCAGCGCCGTCGGCGGTCTGGCTGCGGATATGACCATGGATTTCCACGTATCGCATTTGACGGACAACAAGCGCTTCGACTATGGGGTTGCCAACACGCGTCTGGAGGAGCTGGAGAAAGAGGCGCGGGAGTTTCTCCTTAGAACAGGCGTCCCCGAGGCGAAGACCGAAATCTCCTTTTTCGTCGAAGCGCGATACGCGTACCAGGTCTGGGAGCTTACGATACCCCTGAGAGGCAATCGGCTCGCCGACGATGAGGCCCTGGCGAAGTTGACGCAAGACTTCGACAATGCCCACGAACGGGTTTTCGGCGTCAAGGAGCCGGGCCAGACCATCGAGTTCGTCAACTGGGGCGCGAAGGCAGTTGCCCAAGTACCCAAAGTGACCGTGAAACAACGGCCCTTCGGAGGCCAAGACCCCGGGTACGCCCTGGAAACCAAAAGAAGCGCCTACTTCAGAGAGCTGGGCGGCGTCGTGGAAACTCCGGTCTACCGCGGCGACAAGCTGCTCTATGGGGCGGAGATGGAGGGCCCGTCAATAATACAGGAGCCGACCAGCACGCTCATCGTTTTTCCGGGCAGCAGGGCTACCGTCAGCAAGTGGGGCAACTACCTGATCGATCTGGGATAGGCCCCACGCCGTCTGAGGGAAATGAACTGCCTTTGAAGCCGACTCATTTCCGGCGCCTGTGTCTGCCCATCTTCGCTTCAATTCCGCCTTCCCGGGTCTGTTCGAAGTTTTCGAGTCCGTATCTCTGGAGCACGAAGCTCCAATCGGGCGCCTCCATGAACTTCAACAGGGCATAATTGACGTCGTCGAGCAGAGGACTTTTCTTGGGGAGTCCGAAAGCAAACATGAACCTCCGGGACGTGGTAGGAAAAACGGAAATCTTGTTTCTATACTCTTCATTCAGAAAATACCGCAGCGTCGTCTCGTCGTACAGGAATCCGTCAATATCCCCCGCGAGCACTGCCTGGAGCGCTTCGGTCTCGCTTTCGTAGAGGACGTATCTTCCTCCGAGATTTTTCAGCACCGTCGATTCGGCGCTCTCCTTGATGCCGGCAAGGCGTATGCGGCGCAGCGTTTCTTCTTTCACGATTTGCGTCGTGGTGCGGCTCTCGGAAAGAGCGCTCGTAAGAGAGGCGATCAAAGCGCTAAACGCGACGGCGCACACTAGCATCCAGACCAACCCCAGAAGACGAGCGGGAAGCGACTTCAAGGCAACGCCGAAGCAGACGCCCGAAGCCATGGTAGAGCCGACCCAGTAGATGCCGGCAGCGATGCCCTGCATCGCGCCTCCCCCGAAATGGTCGGGGTTGCTTCTCCTCTCTACGCGCCAGAAAAGAAAACCGAGAAAGCAGAGGATCACGCAGAGCAATGCCACGGTCTTCAGAGTTCCCCAGGAGAGAAGAATCTTAACCGCTGCCCACCAGGGATGGGGAATCTTGTCCGGCAACGTTGCAAGGCCAAGTCCTGTGCTTCCGAAAGCGACGGAATAGTCGATCGCTTTTTGCCTCTCCGCCAATAGGAAGAATGCCTCTATCGACAGGTCTATCGTTCCTTCTTTCAGGGCGTCGAGCAATTCCTTGAAGGTCATCTCCCGGAATTCGTAATCGACTTTCAGGTCTCGGGAAATGGCCTTCCATATATCCACGTTGAGACCGGTCCATTGACCGTCATTTTCTTTTATTATATACGGAGGGTCCTGAACAACCCCGACGATGAGTTTTCTACCCGGCGCTTGCGCAGCTCCCGGAAGAGGTTGAGCGGCCGCGACGGAGACGCCGAAAAGCGGCACAAGCAGTGAGAATAGAAAGAGCGCCTCCGCCGCTTTTTTCATGTATCTACTCCTTGTCTCCTTCCCCCTTCGATGACTCGTCAATGTCCTATCGTGCCCCGTCCCGGTTGAGGCTAAGAAACCGGGGAGCCCGGCCCGACGCGAGCATCAGTAGGAGTTCACCGCATTGATGAGGCTCTGTGCGTCCATGTTCCCTATGCCGGCCCAGTAGACGGGCCAGGTCGTGTTGCTAATGGTCGCCAGTTCGTTGCCGACCGGAGTGACATAGGTATGTCCGGCAAAATAGTTCCCCCGATACAACGTTTGTTGCGCGCTATTCGAGACAAGCAGCGGGTAGAGTTCTGTGAGGGAATCGGTCAAAAGAGCCTGCATGCGATAGGCCGTTGAAAACGTGTAGGAGTTGGCGAACTGGGGCGATGCAACCGAAAGGTCGCACTTCAAGCACGTGTAGTCGATAGCCTTGAGCGTGTCGCGGGAAAACGTGAAGACTTTAAAACCGGGGTTATTGCCGAAGTAAGGACTAATGCCGGGCGTTATCTCAAGAACGTTGCCGGAGGACATGATGCGGTATTCGTCCATATGCGTGTGGGCGCCGAGGGCGAAGGTGATAAGACCCGGATATTTTGCGAGTATTTGCAGAAAACTCGTCTGGTAAGTGGCGTTCCACATCATGGAGGCAGTAGTAAGGCGACCGTTGGCATCGACAGATTGCGCGGTCGGGGATAGGTCGCCCCCTATCGGCGCGTGCATCAAGAGCCACACTTTCTTACCCATCGCCCGGGCCGAGGCGAGGGTTGCATCGAGCCAGGCGAATTGAGCGTTTACCGCATCCGCAGTGCTAGTGAAGGAGCACTCGAAGGTATTGAGTCCTATCACCATCAGGTTCATGCCGGCCGGCATGGCAGCGTAATATCCCCCGGTGGTGAACGTGTCGAGAAATGTCTGCTGGTCGACAATGCTATTGAGAAATTGCGAATAGTACAGTCCTGCGGTACTGGAAAGAAAACTGCTCTCAGGGCCGAGGCCCGTGTAGGAATCCAGATTTCCCATGGCGAACAGGACGGGAACGCTTCCGAGGGACGACCTCGCCTGCCTCATGAAGAATTGAACCACCTTGTCGGTAAAGGCATGCATCGCCGCTTCGTCTATAGAACCGGTAAGCCGGTAAAACGTTTCCGGAATATCATGCCCGAGAATGTCGCCGGTAAAAATGACGAGCGGGCTGGCGCCGAGGTTCTGCCTTACGCCCGCGAGCATAAGCTCAAGCAGCGGGTAGTTGGTATCGGTTCCCCATGCTGAAGGCGTCGTGACGCTCGAGGACTGGAAAATGGACGCCCACTGGCTGAAGTCTGAATTGTTCAGCGCGGAAAAAAGAGACTCGTCATAAAAGGGATAAAAATGCACGTCCGTGAAGACAAGCACGGGGAAGCTGCCGTCGGGGGGATCCCCGCCGCCGCCTCCCGAGCAACGGGCGACCAAGGCGCCGAGGCCCAGACCAGCAAACGTGCCGAGCGTACCTTTCAGGAAACTTCGGCGGGTCAGACCGCTGGCCGCCGCCACGTCTTCGTTCGCTTTCATTGTTCTTTCTCCCACTAAGCCCGGCTTTTTGGCATCGGGCGGCGCCCGATGCACGGCTCGCCCCACGGGAGGACGCAAGCAAGGAATAGCAAGAAAGATGCCGGTGGGAGTTTAGCCGGCCCGTTGGGGAGGCTTTGACAGGTTTTCCCCAAATGACGCGCCACTATTCGCGTCTTTTAGGTCCTTCGGGGCGGTGCGGGCTGTTGGATCTTGCGGATGGCGCGTCAACAAAAGGGCCTGCGAGCCGTCAAGGAGCAGACGGGGGCGGAGCTTGCCATCGATTGGATGGAACTGTTATGCCGAAGCCTCAGGCGCCGCTTCTTCTTTGGGAACCCTGAAGTTCGTCGTGAGGTCCCGCATCTCGCCGAGCAGTTCGAGTTGCACTTCCTGGATTTCCACGAGACGCTGCCATTGATGCGACAGGAGGTGGTCGAGTTTCTGGTGTAGTTGTCGAATCTCCAGTTCCGCCTTCAGATTGACCTGGTAATCGTGGGTCGCCCGGGCGCGGTCTTTTGTCTCCTGTCGATTTTGGCTCATCATGATGATCGGGGCCTGTATGGCAGCCAGACAGGAGAGGATAAGATTGAGAAGGATAAAGGGATAGGGATCGAAGGGCTTGTAAAGCAGCAGGGCCGAATTGACGGCAATCCAAACAAGGAGGATGAGGCCGAAGAGGGTGATGAAGGTCCAGCTTCCGCCGAAGCGCGCGATTCGGTCCGACAGACGTTGCCCCATCGTCAGATTCGAATCGAGCTCCTTATCGACGTGCGTCGAAAGGATCTCGTTCCGCGCGATGCTCTGGAGCACCTCTTTTTCCAGATCGGACAGCTCGCCCTTTTCTGCTTCGACGAGCGAACGGACATAGTCGTAGCGAAAGCGATCTAGATCGGCGACGCAGATGAAACCGGCATCCGACCAATCAGGACAAGACTTCTTGATGATGTCGACCAGAACGGGCCGTACGAGTTGCGCCATCACCAGTTCTGCCGCGGCCGCCCCTTTGCCGCAGACCTCGCAGACCTGTTCCGCGGGTGCAATCGTTTTTGCCGCCACAGTCGCCTCTCCTCGCTTTCGTTGTCCGTCCCGGATGGACAGTCGGCGTTGCCTTTCGATGCGGTTTACCGGACCGCCGCCTCGCTTGCGAGCCTCGCGCCCATCTCAAAAGCATTGGCGCAGTCGACCGGGAAAACCTCGGCGCGCCGCTTCGCTTTCTTCTCG
Organism: uncultured delta proteobacterium; assembly: GCA_963816715.1. Classification (GTDB taxonomy): domain Bacteria; phylum Desulfobacterota; class Syntrophorhabdia; order Syntrophorhabdales; family WCHB1-27; genus BOG-1155. The sequence goes on along the minus strand of CAWFMJ010000023.1, from coordinate 57,958 downwards.
ACATCGAAAAGTGGGGCGACGACCTTTGAATAATCTTCGAACTGGTAGGTATCGAAGCTGCAGAGTTTGTCCGATTGCCCGAAGAACAATTTCAGGAGCCGGTCCGTCCAGGCGATCTGATCGTCGGACTCACGCGGCTTCTGGTTTTCCCCGGCGTTCATGGTATAGATGAAAGCCGCGCGCAGCTTCCCGGGGAAGAGCGACTGCGGGGGCTTTGCGTAGAGGAGGTAGGGGAACATGAGTCGTTCCATGAAAGACCTCATCTCGCCGGTAACGGAGCCGAAATATATCGGGGCGCCGAGGAGAAGAACATCTGCCTTTTCGATTTTATCGAGCAAAGGGGTTATCCCGTCCCTGACGGCGCATTTGCCGTAGCTCTTGCCCCCCTTTGTCTTGCAGGCAAAGCAGCTCACGCATCCCTTGAAATCGAGGTCGTAGAGATGGACCAATTCCGTTTCCGCCCCCTGAGAGGCAGCGCCTTCCAGGGCCTTCTCGAGCAGAGTCGCCGTATTCCATTTCTTTCTCGGGCTTCCGTTCACCGCTATCGCTAACATGGCTTTACCTCTGGTTATTGGGAATAGCTTCTTTCAGCCCCTCGGCCGTTTTGCACTGCTTCGCCTGCCGATTGAGCTTATCGCCTAACTACTGCTATTGCAACACAAAAACATTCCCTTTTGCAAGGCGCCCCTGATCGAGCCGCAGGGCATCCTCTCAGGCTTCATCGTGCATGAACCCGCTGACCGGGAAGCTCAATCTCGGCAAGATGGTGGAAACCCGTCTTGTGCAGCCCGGCCTCGACGCCCTTCACTATTTCCACAATCCTCTCATTGACCGGCGTCGGCGTGCCGACCTTCTTCCCCCACGTGGAAACCGCTCCATTGATTGCGTCGATCTCGCATTTCCTGCCCTTCTCCAGGTCCTGGAGCATGCTGGGCCTGAGGGCGGCCTGGGGGCCCCAGATAGCGAAGTGCAAAAGCAAAGCCTCTGCCAATTCCCCTTCATTCTCGAAGGCCAGTCCCCCAAAGTCCTTCCCTCCGATAGGCTCCAGCGCAACGCCCATCGCCCTCGAGACCGCGATCGCCTCATTGGCCGCATAGGCAGCGCAGAGCAGCGCCTTCGGATCTGCCTGCACTTCTCCCATGGTGCAGCCGAGCGCCGAGCCCATGCCGCTGTAGGCGGCGTTTGCCGCAAGCTTTGCCCACCTGATCCCGGCAAGGTTCGTGGTCATGGCCGTCGGGCAGACCAAGCGGAGGATTGCTGCGACAGACCTCAGGCGCTCCGTGATCGCCCCGTTTAGCTCTCCCACATCGAAGCCCATGAGGTCTACCGGCGAGGTGAGCATGGAGACGCCGGGCTCGATCCACGTGGCGCCCCAGGAAACGGTGCAGCCCAGCGTCCGCTCTTTTCCGACCGCATGGGCTACCGCATCTTCGGGCAACCCGTTTTGCACCGTGCAAACGACGCTCCCCGGACCGAGGCGGGACAGGAGTTGTCGGAGGGCTTCTTCGTTGTCGTATTGCTTGACGGCATACACGATGACGTCGCAGGTTCCGGTCATCTCGTCGGGAGTTGCGGCACGGACGGGGGCGGTCAGCTCCATTTCGCCCGTGACCCTTGCTCCCCGGTCGTTGAGTGCCCGGACGCACTCCTCATCGATGTCGATCAGAAGCGGCTCTCCTCCATTTCTGGCAATGAGCGCCCCGATGATCGTACCGAGAGAACCGGCGCCGATGATCGCTATATTCATCCCTTCACCTTTTGTCTTTCGGCCCCTTTTCTCGCTTGCGTCGGCCGACGTCCGTTTATCCGACCGAAGTCCGTCACTTGACCAGATGGCGTCCGATCACGAGCTTCTCCACGTCCTTCGCGCCTTCATAGATCTCCACGATCTTGGCATCCCGATAGAAGCGGCTTATGTCGTATTCATCGATGAATCCATAACCGCCGTGAAGCTGAAGCGCCTCGTCCACGACCCTGACGCCCACTTCGCCCGCATACCACTTTGCCATCGCCGTCAAGGCGGGGTCGACCACGCCCTGGTCGATCCTCCAGGCCGCCTTGTAGGTGAGGTTGCGCGCAGCCTCGATCAGGGTCGCCATTTCGGCGAGCTTGACCTGGACCAGCTCGTTCGACGCCAGGGGCTTTCCGAAAACCTTCCGTTTCTTCACATGTTTCAGGGCGAGATCGAGGGCGCCCTGGGCTACCCCTACGCCCTGGGCGGCAATGTAGGTCCGTGACCGGTTGAAGAAGGCCATGAAACACTCGAAGCCTTTTCCTTCTTTGCCGATAAGGTTCTCCACGGGCGCCCGGACATCCTTGAAGGTGATCTCGGCGGTGTCGTGGGCGCGAATGCCCAGCTTCCCCCGTATCTTGTTTCGTTCGATGCCGCTGCTCTCGCCGTCGATGACGATCACGCTGTGGCGGTTGGTCTTCTTTTCCGCCTCCGGGTTCGTGAGGCAGAGAGTGACGAAGAAATCGGCGATGTCGCCGTTCGAAATGAACATCTTCGATCCATTCACCGTGTAGGCGCCGTCTTTCCTGACGGCCCTCGTCGCCACGCTCAGGACGTCGCTCCCCGCGTCGGGCTCCGTCACGGCAACGGCGCCTATTTTGCCTCCTTCGCAGACCGATCTGAGATAGCGCTCCTTCTGGTCCTCGGTACCAAAGAGAAGGATCATCTCGCTCCCGAAGGATTGGCACGTCACCTGGCTCCCGAGTCCCGGATCGACCCGCCAGAACTCCTCCATTACCAGGGCGGTCTCGAAAAATCCCATGCCCATGCCGCCATATTTCTCGTCAACGAAGATGCCGACAAACCCCAGTTCTCTCGCCTTCTGCAAAAGGGACATCTCGGTCTGCTCGTTGCGGTCGGACTCCTGCGCCGCCTTCGGGAACTCGCCTTCCGCAAACTCCCGGGCCGCCTGCTTGATGTCTTTCTGCACTTGAGAAAGTTGAAAATCCACGGTGCCCTCCATACCGCCAAGCGGATGAACCGCCGTCCGCGGGCGATTCGCGGACGGCGGTCGAGTCTTCCTGCATTCTTGCGGTCACTTATCGCTTTCGCTTTTCTCCGTCTTCTTACCCTCTTCGTCGAGTTGTTTCGCCCTTTCGCTGTCATGAAAGATCTTTTCTCCCTTGCCGAAATAAAGGTCTTTCGAGGCAAGGTTGGCGTGCTCGACGTTCTTGCAGAAGTCTCCGAACATCTCCGTGCCGAAAGTCATGTCCAGATCGTCGACAATCCTTTGCTTCCAGGGTCTCTTTACCACCTGGGCAGTAAGGCGTCTGATGGTGCGGTGGCGCTTCATGATAAAATCGGCTATCTCGTAAGCCCTGGCAACCATCCTGTCCCTCGGCACGATCTCGTTGACCAACCCCATCTCCAGGCACTGCTGCGCGGTAAACATTTCGCTCATATACATGGCGTAGGCCGCCTTTCTCACGCCCAAAAGCTCCATCAGGCAGCTATGGATGCCGTCCCCTGGAACGATATCGTAGAGAAAGTGGGGATCGGAGATCTTCGCATCGTCCGCCATGATGCAGATGTCGCACATGAGCGCCAGCTCCGTGTGCCCCCCGGAACCGCTCAAAATGCCGATCGTCGGCACCTCGACGTCCTGGATCATCGAGATCAGCATCCTGCGGCCGTCAATAAACATATGTTCGTACCTGGTGTATTCCGGCTCCGTCTTCTCCGGTTCCCAACTCTCCGATTCGAAATCGCAAATCCACTGGTCTCCCGTCCCCATGAAGATCACCAGCTCGATATCGGAGTCGCTGCCTACGATCCTCCACATCTGCCCGATGGCCCGGTGCAGCTCCATGCTCCAGAGCTGAGGGCCGCCTTTCGTGTGCATCCTCACCAGGAGCACGCCGTCGTCGCGCTTCTCCATGATGAAATGCTCCTTGAACATCTCCTTGTATTCTTCGAACTTCGGCCATTTTACAAAACTCGTCAGACTCATGCCAGTACCTCCCTCGTTTCTATTTTTGGGCGCCGCCCTTTTTGCTGAACGCCCTATTCCAACGACGGAAAAAACCTCTCGACGACCACTCATTTCATTGAGCAAGAACCATGCCCGCTCGCGCAGCATCGGGCGAATCGGCCGCGCTGCTTTCCGTTTAACGTTGACGTCTTATCCATTGAGAGTGGTCGTGCCCTTCTGTCGCCGCATATCGACACAACATCGCAATATATTGCGACAATGCTTCATAGTTCCAGGGCGCCGAAATAGCCCCCCGAAATAGCTTCTCTGATTGTTCCGGGCCTGATGCAATCTCCGACTCTCAGAACCTCGGGCGCACAGCCATACAGGTCATTGTAGACGCTGCCGTCGGCTTTCATTCCGACTGCATAGATCACCGCGTCGGCCTCGAGGACCGATTCGGCGCCTTCTCCGTCGACGATCCTCACCTTCTTCCCTTTAATCGCCCTGCACTCCGTCATTGTCCTAATCTCTATCTTTCGCTCTGCAATCGCCTTCCGCAACGCCTCCGCGTAGAGCCTGTTGGCGTCTTTTGCGGGGGCAGCGGTCGCCTCGATGACGACAACTTCCCGACCGGCATCGGCCAGAAAAAGGGCCAACTCGATACCCATCAACCCGCCGCCAATCACGAGCGCCTTCTGCCCCACCCGGTCGACGTTCTGATAGGCAACGGCGGCGTGCATGACGTTCTTTCCCGTGATGCCCGGTATGGCCGGAACCAGGGGGACAGCCCCGGCGGCCACGACAATGACGTCAGGCTCCAGTTCTTTCACCAACGTCCTATCCACTTCGGTGTTGAGCAGGGTCTTCACGCCGAGCTTGTCGACCTTTCTGGCCAGATACTCTTTCTGGGCATGAAGATCTGCCTTAATCTCGTCCTGGTCCGTGAAGGTCAGTTGGCCCCCCAGCCTTCCCTTCCTGTCGGCCAGGATCACCTCATGTCCTTTCCCGGCTGCCGTGATGGCTGCCGTCATCCCACCCGGCCCTCCGCCCACCACGAGCACCCTCTTTCTGGTCCGGGCCATTGACGGCGTCCCGGCGAGGCGCGCCTCCCGCCCCGCCCTCGGGTTCACGGCGCAGGAAAAGTGTTTGTAGACGTCCATGTGGCCTCGGCAGTGAAGGCAGCGGATGCAGGGGCGGATCTCCTCTTCCTTACCCGTGCGGGCCTTCAAGGGAAGGTAAGGGTCGGCAATCAGGGCCCGGCACATGGCTACTGCATCCGCCTTTCCTTCCCGGAGTATCTCTTCGGCCAATTCGGGCGAACCGATGGCGCCCACCGTTACCACGGGGATGGCAACCTTCTTTTTCATTTCCTCTGCAAACCGCACGTTGCAGCCATGGGGAGAAAAGCTGCTCGGGTGGGCGACAAGGGTCAGATCCAGCCGGGTATCGATGCCGGCGGAGACGTGCACAAGGTTGATTTTGTCCTGGATCGATTGGACAAACGGAATGGTCTCGTCCAGCGTAAGGCCCTCAGGGACCGTCTCCGACCCGCTGATGCGATATTCCAACACGAAATCCTTTCCGACGGCTTCACGTATCCTTTCGACCACCATCCTCGGAAAGCGGGCCTTGTTCTCCGGCGAACCGCCGTACTTATCTGTTCTTTTGTTTATCATCGGCGACAAAAACTGCGCGAGGAGCCATCCGTGCCCACCGTGGATGAGGGCTGCCTGAAAACCGCAATTCTTGACGAAGACGGCAGCCTCGGCGAAGTTGTCGGCCACTCTCTGCATCATCGCCTCATCCATGGCGATGACCTCGACGCCGTCGCCTCTGGTAAAAGCCACCGATGAGATGGGCGGCCTGCCTGCGTTCAATGCCGGATTCGCCATCCAGCCCGCGTGGTTCAACTCAAAGGACGCGACTGCTCCGTACTGCCTGATGCCGCAGGCCAGTTCCCCGAAGAAAGCCATGTTCGCCTTGTTCAGGAACATCCCGGGGAAGGCGGAGCCATGCTCCTGGTCGATGGGCGTATCCCCCGTGGTTACCTGAGCCGCGCCCCCGCGCGCCTTTTCCAGGTAATACCCCATCAGCGCCTCCGTCGGCCTGCCTCCTTCCGTGACGTAACTCATCATGGAAGGAGCGGCAAACAGCCTGTTCCGGTAGACGAGCGGGCCGACATCGAGGGGCTCGAACAACCTGGGGAACTTTAATCCTCCTGCTTTTTTCTCCGGCATAGCGTACCTCCCTTTCCCGATCGCCTTTCCTATTCTTCGATCGCGTCGTAGTTCACCATTCCTTGCAAATTCCGCGCTCGCCCCTTCGGCCCGATATTTACCAGGGTTTCCTTCTTATCGCGCCTTGTCGGCCCCTCTGTTTTCGCAAAATATTGCGCTTTGAGATGGAAATGACTCCTGACATAGTGTATAGTGACTCCACATGGGGCATGCTGCGAAGAGGATCAAACAAGGACCGGGCGACGAGGCGATAGAGGCGCTGTGGCGCCGCCTGGATGACCGCGAGCGCACGATCGTAAGCTATCTTGTCTGCATACCCCCGCCGGTCTCGATCGATCTCCTGGCTTCTCTCGGCGGCGTTACGGCTGTTGCCGTCCTGAACCTCATGGAAAAGCTGAAACGGAAGGAGATCGTCTCCGAGAACAAGGGGGCCAGAGGACTCTATTCCGTTCGCGACCGGAGCATAACCGATCTTCTCCGTTCCCATACCGGGGAAGAGCGGACAAAAGAGGCCATCCGGAGGCTTATTGGCCATTACGTGAAGTCTGCGGCCCAAGGGAATGAAACGACGCTCATCCTGGCCGAGCTTTACCAAAACTTCCCCGACTCGCGCGAGGGGCTGGAAATCACGAAGAAAGCGGCCGACATCATGAGAGACTCGGGGCAAAAGGCAAAGGCCGTCGTCTATTACGACCGAATAGTCCGTTGCCTTTCGCAAGGGTCGCTGACATCCGCCGAGGCGGAGCTGTTCCTTGACGCCGTGATCGGCAAGACATCCATCGTGATGCATCGGATCCCCGTGCACGAGCAACTGCCCGTCCTTACGAAGGCGGAAGCGGCGGCCGAGGAGCATGCCCTGTGGGATCGCCTCCCACGGATAAAACTCTGGTTGGGCAGAAGCCTGCAGGATACGGGGCAGCACAAAAAGGCTGCCCGATACATCAACGATTTCCTTCGTCTGTCAAAACGGATCGGCGATACGGCCATGCTGAAAAAGACCTCCCACTGGGTGAGTGAGTATTTCACCTGGAATGGCAGGTTCTCCGAGGCGACGCGCCGGTACGAGCAAATGGTCGGAGACCTGGAGGAATTCGGCGACGACGAGATGACCCTCATGGCGGCCCAGATCGTGGGCTTAAGCTACGCCATGTGCGGCCGCGTTTCCCGGGGCCTGGGAATGGTCGACGCCGTGCGTGTAAAAGCCCAACAGCTCGGGCTGCAGGACGTGGTCAACTACTGCGACCAGACAAGCACGGCAATCCTGATTCAACTAAGGAGGATCCCTGAGGCCGAATTTTACCTGAACAGACTCTCCGCTTCTTGCGATGAAGACCTCGGCCCCTTTCTGGCGTGGACGGTCTGCGATCACCGGGCATGCGTGCTCTGTTCGAGACAGGACTACGAGGGGGCGTTCAAAAGCCTGAAGAAGAAGGCGATATTGTCGCGCTCCATGGGCCGGCCGCACAGCCCGTTCCCCTCGACCTTCGAAACCCTGTCCATCCTTGAATCAAAGGGTTTTGCCGACGATGACGTCAACATGGAATCGCTGCTCAACGACGTGCTCAATTGGGACGACCTGTTCACCAAGGGGATCGCCCTGAGGCATCGCGCGCTCCGCGGCATCGAATCGGGGCAGTGGGATGCCCCGCGAAGCCTGGCCGACCTTCAGGAGAGCGAACGCTGTCTCAGGCGATCCGGAGCGCAGATCGAACTGGCCCGCACGCGGATCGGCCTGGGGAAGCACTATCTTGCGGCCGGAGACCCGAAGACCGCCCGGCAGCACCTCGCGAGGGCCTATGAGTTCTTCTCGACCATCGACAGCAGTCTCTTCCCCGCCGACCTGCTCCACCTCATGCCGCAGGAGCAACGGGTCAGGCTGATGGTGGAGCGGATGACCAGGGTCAACGAGTCTCTCGGGACCCTCCGGGACATGCCGGCCTTCCTCGAAAAGGTGATCGACGTCGCTATGGACTTCACCATGGCCATGCGCGGCGCCTTTGTGGCGCCCCATGCCGGGGGGCCGAAAATGATCGCGAGCAGGAACCTCGATCCGTCGTTCTACAGTACAGAAAGGTTCAAACGCGTGGCCGGCCTGACCACGGAGGCAATCAGCGAAGGCGCCGAGCTGATCGTGGCGCCCCTTGCCGGCCGTCACGTCCCCGGCGGGGCGGATGGCGATCCTCTGGTGTGCATCCCGGCTCGCCTGGGCGAAGAGGTCATGGGCCATCTTGTCCTCGACGGCCGGTTCGGCAATGAGCCTTTTCCTGATGATCTTATCCCTTTTGTAAGAATGCTCGCCAGCCAGATCGCGGTGGGGCTGGCCAACATCAGGACCTTCGAGGAACTGAGGAGACAGAAGGAGCGCCTCGAAGAGGAGGCGGTCTTCTACAAGAAAGAGATGGGGATCGCGGAGCCGGCGGCGGCCATGGTGGGCTCCTCCGGGGCGATGAGATCGGTGATCGACCAGATACGGCAGGTTGCCGGGACGGACAGTCTGGTTCTTGTCCTCGGGGAAACAGGGGTCGGAAAGGAGCTGGTGGCGAAGGCCATCCACGGGCTGAGCGGCAGAAAGGATGGACCCTTCATCCCGGTCAATCTTGCGGCCCTGCCGCAGGAACTGGTGGCGAGCGAGCTCTTCGGCCACGAGAGAGGGGCCTTCACCGGCGCGGTGGAAAACAAGAAGGGAAGGTTCGAGCTGGCCGACGGCGGAACGATCTTTCTCGACGAAATCGGAGACCTTGCGCCGGGCGTCCAGGTCAAGCTCCTCAGAATTCTTCAGGAACCAACGTTCGAACGCATCGGAGGCACGAAGCAGATCCGGTCGGATTTCCGGGTCATTGCCGCCACCAACAAAGACCTTCGCGCAGAGGTTGAACGGGGCGCCTTCCGGCAGGACCTCTACTACCGCCTCAACGTTTTCCCCATCAACGTGCCGCCGCTGAGAGAAAGGAAGGACGATATCCCCCTCTTGGCCCGCCTTTTTGCGGAACGCTTCGCACGGTCCCTCGGCAGGGAAGCGCCGGTCATGCCTTCCCGGGAAATAAAAAAACTCTTTGGCTACGAATGGCCCGGCAACGTACGCGAACTGGAGCACTTCATCGAAAGGGCCGTTATCCTGGCCAACGGCGGCGTCGTTGTCTTCCCGGAATTGAACCGGCCTTCCCGGCGAACGGTTGACAACGACCATACCGGCGACGAAGCGAAGGAGAGTTCGGCCGATTCCCTGGAAAGCGTAGAAAGGGAGCACCTGCTTCGCGTCCTCGAGAGAAACGGATGGAGGATCAGCGGACCCAGGGGCGCGGCCATCGTCCTCGGTCTCAAGGAATCGACGCTTCGCTTCCGCATGGCAAAGCTGGGGATCAAGAAACCATGAGACGTTTTGTCTCCGCGACGATCGCCGCCATCGTCGGGCCTGCCTGATCGTTGATGATCAAATCCCCGAAGCTGTCGGCCGCGGTTTTGTCGCGGTTGACGATGACCAGTTTCGCGCCTGCCCGTTTGGCGACGGCGGGCATGGCGGCAGCCGGATGGACCACAAGGGACGAACCGACAACGATGAAGAGATCGCACGACTCCGACCGCCTGTAGGCTTCCGCAGTCTCCCTCTCCGGCATGGCCTGACCGAAAGATATCGTGGCCGGCTTGAGGATTCCGCCGCATGCCTCGCACCGCGGGGCTCGCGCTTCCTTCAGAAAACGTGCCTGGATTTCGTCTCGCCCGAATCGCTTGCCGCAACCGAGGCAGGTCACGTAGACGGCTGTCCCGTGCAGCTCGAGCACCAATTCCGGCGAGTTGCCCGCCTTATAGTGAAGACCGTCGATATTTTGGGTTATCAGGCAATCCAGCTTGCCCAGCCGCTCCAACTCGGCGATGGCCAAATGGCTCGCATTGGGTTGCGCATCTTTCATGGAATCATACATTTCGGTCGCCATCCGCCAGTAGTTCAGCCGGGACTTTTCGCTGGAGACAAAATTCCCGAAATCGAAGTCCTCGGGGTCGTATTTATCCCATACTCCTCCGGGGCTGCGAAAATCGGGGATGCCCGATTCAGTGCTGACGCCCGCCCCGACGAAGACCACTACCTTATCGGCGCCGGCGATCCATTGGGCCGCTTTCTCGATCTTTTCCCGCATTTGCCCCCTCCCCTCAATCGACGATAATCCGCTCGGGAGCGGTATAGATGTTGGCGGCCTCCGGCCTCAGAAATGCGATCAACGTCATATCGAGCCGCCGTGCCAGTTCGATGGCCAAAGAAGTGGGGGCGGAAGTCGCGGCGATAAGCTCGATGCCGAGGCGGGCCGACTTCAGGACCATCTCGTAGCTGAGTCTTGACGTGAGGATGGCCGTCTTTGCCTGTTCGCTTTTGCGCTCGAACAACACGCGACCGATGGTTTTGTCCAGGGCGTTGTGTCGCCCCACATCCTCGGAGCAGGCAAGCATTCGGCCTTCCTCATCAAAAAGACCGGCCGCATGGGCGCAGCCCGTCGCCTGGAAGATCGGTTGGCGCGATTCCACGACCTTCTGCATCTTAAAAATCGCGGAAAGAGCCAAACGAAGCGTCATGGCTCTCTTTTCGAGGTCCGTGCAGATGTCGGAGATCAGTTCCTTGCCGCAGAGGCCGCAGCTTGCGTACGCAACGCCTCGCTGCCTCGACGCCTTGGAGGCGGCCCGGCGGCCCGGCGGCAAATAAAGGTTGACCCGGTTGACCGAATCCTCGCAATGGCTGACGCTCAGCACATCGTCGAAAGAAGCGATTGCGCCTTCCGTCAGACAAAGGCCCAGAGCGAGAAAAATATCTTCTCCCGGCGTGCGCATGGTCATGTAGTACGGCTCGTCGTCGACCATTATTTCCAGGGGTTCTTCGAGGCAAACGGGGTGCTCGAAACCGCGGGCGGCGCCGTCCCGGTACATCGTGGCCTCTACCCGCGTCATGCTCTCCGACACGAATTCTCCTCTTCCCCGGACATCGGCGGCTGCTCGGTCGGCTGTAGCCATTGGTAGAGTATACGCTGAGATATTGCCCGGCTCAAGTCCGGACGCCCCCGGCTTCGCGCCATGCATCAAAAACTGCCGCGGCCTTTCGCCGTTCTATCGGCCCTTGCAGCGCGTCGCTTGCCCTTGGCCTTTCGCGTCCGCGACCGGCCGGACGTCTCCTGCAACAAGGCGAAATGGAGGAGGTTCTTCTCCACGTCTGCCAGGGCAACCCTGATGCGCACACGATCTCCAATGCGGAACACTTTGTGGGTCCTTCTGCCGATAAGCCGGAACTTTTGCTCTTCGAAAGCGTAGTAGTCGTCATGGAGGCTCGAGAGAAGCACGAGCCCTTCCACGAAAACGTCGAAAAGCTCCACGAAAAAGCCGTAGGAGGTGATATGAGAGATAATGCCGTCGTAGACTTCGTCGACCTTTTCTTTCATGAACAGGACCCTGACCCTGTCCTCTGTTTCCCGCTCCGCCTCCATGGCCGAACGCTCTCTTTCGGAGAGCTGGCCCGCCATCTTCTCCAGGTCCTCTTCCCCGTAGAGCGGGACTTTGCCGCCCGGCCGCGCGATGATCTGCTTGAGAATGCGATGGCAGAGGAGATCCGGGTACCGGCGGATGGGAGAAGTGAAGTGGCTGTAGAAATCGAGGGCGAGGCCGAAATGGCCCTTATTCTGCGCCGAGTAGCGCGCCTGTTTCATCGACCTCAGCAGGATGCGGTTGACCAGGAACTCATGCTCCTTCTCCTGCACGTTTTTCAATATGGACTGGAGCGGCAGCCTTCCTTTGGAATCGGTCTTATAGGGGACTCCCAGGGCCTGGAGCAATTGTTCGAAATCGTTGAGCTTCTCGCGCTCCGGCGGTTCATGGACGCGATAGACGAGCGGCTGCTTTTGCTCGGTGATGAAGCGCGCCACTGCTTCATTGGCCGCGATCATGAACTCTTCGATGATGCCCTGGGAGAAGAGGCGCTCCGATCTCAGGATTTGCGCGATGCCCCCTTCCATGTCAAGGACCACCTCCGGCTCGGGCAGGTCGAAGTCGAGGGTTCCCCTCGCCTCCCGGCGCCCTTTCAGCAAATTCGCCAGCTCGCCCATCAACTCCAGTTCCGGCATCATTTCCTTCAGCGCTTCGCGAACCTTCCGATCTTTCTTGACCAGGGCGTCCTCCACCTGATGATAGGTGAGCCTGCGGGCGCTCTTGATGACGGAACGGTCAAAAGACGCCTGGAGGAGCACTCCCTGCGCGTCGTATCTGAGCCTCACGGTCACGGTCATCCGCTCCTCGTTGGGGTTGAGGCTGCAAATATCGTTTGAGAGCTTCTTCGGCAACATGGGGATGACGGTCCCGGGGAAGTAGACGCTCGTTCCCCGCCTGTAAGCCTCTTTATCCATGGCGGAATTGGGGGCCACATAGTGGGAAACGTCGGCGATCGACACATAGAGGAGAAAGTCTTTCTTCGCCTTTTCCACGTATACCGCGTCGTCGAAATCCTTCGCAAACTCACCGTCGATGGTGACGTGACCGATTGCCCTCAGATCCAACCTTCCCTCGGCAGCAATATCGAGCTGCGACTGTTTCGCCTCGTCTTCGACTTTCTTCGGAAACCGGGCGGGAAGGCCCTGCTTAAAGGCAATAAAGCGCGATATCTTCTGCGCGTCGTCCAACTCTCCGAACACCTTGACGATCCTACACTCCGGGTCGCCCGTTTCAGGATAGTCGGTCACCTTCGCCGCCGCCAGGTCGCCGTCTTTCAGATTCACCGCTTTCGGCGTCTGCGTTACCACGAAATGAATGGAAATCCTCTCGTCATCGGGCACGAGAAAGAAACGGTCCCTCTGCTGCCGCACAAATCCCGTAATCTGTTTGGTTTTCCTCTCGGCCACCTTGACGACCCGGCCCTCCCTCCTGCCCCGCGCCGTGTGTTCGATGCGAACCACCACCTTGTCCCCGTGCATCGCATCCTCAATGAAACGGGAGGGCACGAATATGTCTCTTCCGCCCTCCTTTTCAGGCGTGACAAAGCCATTCCCGCTTCGCGTACAGCAGAGGGTCCCCACCTCGAGATTCATTTCGTCGGGGATGCCGAACCTGTTGCTCTTCAGCCTCACCACCGACCCTTCTTTTATCATCTCCCGGAGGTACGCCTTGACCGCTTTTTTGCTCGTGCTCCACGTGTCGACCAACCCCTTCAGGTCGTCGATGGAAAGGGGACGGCTAGCCTTCCTGAAAACCTTAAGGAGGTCGTTCTTGGTAAAATCGGTAGAAAGGATGCTTTTCTTGTTTTTCTTCATCACAATAAAATAACGCGCATGGGGAACAACGCCCCGCGCTCTCCTTATAGCTGTATATCGGTCCGTTTGATCAGATCGTTTTGAAGGTCCCTGCAAAGCTCGACGAAATAGGCGGAGAAGCCGGCCACCCGCACTACCAGATCGCGATACTCCTCAGGCTTGGCTTGAGCCTTCCTCAGGGTGTCCGAATCCACCACGTTGTATTGCACCTGCATGCCGCCCTGGTCAAAGAACGCCGAAACGAACTGGCGCAGCTTTTCCGTGCCGTCTCTTCCGCGCAGGCTCGTGGGATGGAACTTCATGGTGAATTGGAGCCCGTTGCCGAAGTTGTACGGGTGAAGCGCAATTATCGAGCTTGCGACCCCCGTCGGTCCATTCCTGTCGGCGCCGTGGGACGGCGAGGCCGCATCCGACACCGGCTCACCGCTCCGGCGGCCGTTTGGCGTGGCGTGCGTTTCCCGGCCTTGCAATATGTTGGCGCCGGCAGAGTAAATCCCGGCCCTGTGTCCGCCCCGGGCGCTGACGTAAGAGTTAAGCCTGCCGGAGAACAGGCCGATTCCCCAACTTGCCAGTTCGTCGACGTACCCGTCGCCGTTTCCGTAGTGGGGAACCTCGTTCATGATGCGCTGGCGGAGGGGCTCGCAGCCCTCCCAATTGGCCATCACCGCGTCGTAAAGCTCCCGGCTGGAGCAGAGTTTCTTGTCGTAAACCATGTATTTAATAGCGGCAAGGCTGTCGAACACCGTGCCGAGGCCATAAGTGGCGCCGCCGGTGGAGTTGTATTTCGCTCCCCCCGCCGTCAAGTCGCGCCCGTTCTCCATACAGCCGTCCATGGTGGCCGATCCGACGGGAATCGGGATCTCCCGGTTGCCCACGTACTCGGCGATATTGTTCAACGTGAAGTGCCAGTCCATCCAATATTCGAGCTGCGCCCTGAAGGCGTCCCGCACCTGCTCGAAGCTTTCCATCTCGTAGAGATAGCCCGTTTGCAGCCCGCCCTGCTTGTTGTTTTGAGGGTTTATGCCGTTATTGATGGCCTGGAGCAGCACATTGTTGATGTTGAGGTGGGTCTTGGAAAAGGGCGAGCTGGGATTCGCAAACTCGCAGCCCGACCCGGTCAGCTCGATGCAGCCCACGACGCAGAAATTGCGGGCGTCCTCGATGGCGAGCCCCCGCTTGTGAAGGACGTCGATTTCCAGATCCGCATTTTCGAGGGTGGGGATGCCGCCGACGATCTTTGCCGTTTCTATGCCTGCCTCCCAAAGCTCCTTTGGCGAGTCCTTGTGGAGGCACAGTGAAAGGGTAGGATCATGCAGCTTGAGTCGCGCGGCAGATTGCAGACAGAGATAGGTCGCCTCGTTGGTCGCATCGCTGCCGTCGGGTTTGCGGCCCGATAAGGTCATGCGGATATTGAGCGTATAGGCGCCGAAAAAGTGTTGGAAAAAGGTCGGGCCGGGGACGAAGAGATCGCCCATCTTCAGGCAGAAGCAATCCATGGTCTCCTGTGCTTCCCCGATGGTGATGCGTCCTTGGGCGAGATCGGCCTCCAAATAGTCCCCGACGTGCTGGTCGATGCGGCCTATGGTAAGACCAAGATAGCTGCCTTCGATGTGCATGATGAGGTGGTAGAGCAGGCAGACCTGCAACGCCTCACGGAACGTTCGCGCGGGGTTTTCCATGATCCACTCGAGGGAGTCCGCCATTCGGAGCAGCTCGGCATGCCGCTTTTCGTCGGCCATGCCTTCCGCCTGCCTGCGGCATTCGGCCGCATAGCGTTTCGAGAAAAGGATGACCGAGTCGCAGGTGATGACAATGGCGCGGTAGAAAAAGTACTTTTCCGCATCGTTGCCCCCTATTTTCCCGCGCATCTTTTCAAGGTTGTCGAGCGCTTCCCGCCTTATGGCGCCGAAGCCCTTCTTCACGGCCTTTCGGTAGTTGGCGTTGAAATGTCCGTGGGGCGAAAAGGCGTTGCCGGAAAGGCGATAGGGGATCACGGCCGCCGTGACGAGCGTTTCAATCTCCGGAGGCAGCGCCGCGTCCACCTTGGCGCTCACGCCGTTCTCCCGCCAGAAGCCCTCCACCGAGCGCAGGTACGCCCTGTCTTCCTCGCCGAGCAGCATGAGGCCGTCGGCTGCCTCCTTTTTGTCGAAGACGCCCGTGTCCAGCTCATCGATAAGCCAGGTGAGACCGCTGTACTCGGCCCAGAGGCTGCAGCCCCGGAAATACTTGCCTACGTTGCCCACCATGAGCTCGTCGGGTTCGACCCATACCGTCATGTTGGCAAGTATTTCATAAAGCGCCTTGGCGCGGCGCATGATCGGGACCTGGTTCTTATTTGTCCTGTAGCAGTCGGTAAGTATTCTCGTGCGCTCCGCGTCCAAAACCGGAATGGCGTCCCTGTATCGCTGCCGCAGACGCTGTACCCGCGGCGTGACAGCTCTCAATTCGAACATTACAAGCCCTCCTCTGATACAACAGACCCTCGGGAAATCCACAGCAGCGATGGCAGCAGAAGTCAAGTAAAGCGCCGGTTTGCTTCGCCTCTCTTAATTTATACACGCCGGCCTCCTATTTCTCAAGTTAATTCCCCTCTCGGAGGGAAGCGCGTCTTGACGTCATAAGGGACAATGCTCTAATGATACAAAGGATGATGCTTGCTCTTATTTGACTGGCACCTGGATAGAGCCAAAAGGAACATCGGGATTCACGGGATTTCATTCGTTATTGCGTGAGAAGTTCGCCGATCAATGGATAAAAACGCGGAAGAAGGCGAGAGGAGAGGTGCGCACTGAAATGACGGGCTTTGCTAACACGTTGAAATTGTTATCAACGAACTTTGGCCTTGACAGGAGGACTATAGGATGTCCCCAAAGTTCCATTAAGATAGTGTTGTGTCCCAAGCCTGCCGAATACGAGCGGCATCGGCGGCCAGCCTTCGCAACACGTGTTTTGAGGCTTTTGGGAACGGGTGCCCTCTTCCCGTACTCGCTACGCGGAAGCCTCCGCGCTTAATACAACTGTTGAAATGGCAGTCCCGAGGCGAGAAGAAAAGGAGGGATCGACATGGATTCCTCCTGTGTGACGCCCATTCCATGCTTTCATCTTTTGATCCTCTTCCTCATGCCAAGGAGACCCAGCAGGACCGGAGCAAGAAGTGGCAGGGTCGACGGAAGAGGAACGGGGTTGGTGACTACCTCAACCTGGCTTGTATCCCCGAGGATGCCTCCGACGTACCACAGGGAAAAGCTGCTCAAGGAGCCGTCGAGCGTACTGGAGTATGCCAATGCGTGGGCGAAAGCGGGATCGAGGGCGCCCTGAAAGTTCGAATTGAGTATTGCTATCTCCAGCGGCGTGCTGGACATGAGTATGTTGCCGCTGGTAAAGACACCCGACAGGAGCGTAGTCACAGGCCCTCCTCCCCATGTCCCCGAAAGAATGAGGCTGCTCCCGGCGGTCACAAACTCCGCGTTCACGTAGGGCGTCACCGTCCCTGCCAGGCCTGCATTGAAGCTGAGGGTTCCGACCAGGGATTTGCCGTCTACGATCGAGTTTATTGCCACCGAACCCTGCATCTCAGTCCCGGTAACACTTATGCTTGGAGCCCCGGTCTCACTCAGGACAAAGTCGGCCTTGGCCAGGTCCGGCGTTCCGACCCACAAGCCTACGGCCAAAAAGAAGCTCAGAAAAAGCAAACCGGTCCTTTTCATTGTGCGCTCCTCCCTGTTTCGATGGCCCCTTTCTCCTCTGTGCCGAATCCGCAAACTCCCAGAATCATCTCTGTCGAATCGAATCCCGATGCCACGATAGTCTGTCGCCGCAACAGCCCATCGTCTTTGGGCTGAGCTATAGAGCGGCATACCCAAGACCCCGCCTTCGCCAGACAGTTCTATCTTTTCATCCGATGTGCCGTTCTTGCAGCAGGGAACTTCTCTTCCCGAAAGTACGTTAAGCAAGATGTGTGCCTTTTTGTAAAACGCGCTTATGTCAGGTAATTGTAGGTAGAACGACGTATTGCTGTAAAACAATCAGACAGCAGGGAGAGGAACCGCCTTCAGGAAAACCGTGTCAGGGCGCGGCTGGCGAGAGGTTCCCCGTCGCGGTGAAGGAGACCGAGGACGTGATCGGCGCGCGTAAAGCAAACCGTCATCCAGTAACATGGGTAAACTACTATGGTTTCTTTATGAAATGGGAAGGAAAGGCACGTGCGGACAAGACCCAATATCCCGCCATACTCCATTTGACGCCGCTGTTTTGGCTACTTGTAAATAAATACGACGCATGACGCGTAATAATACAAGTCATGACAGATCGCTTTACATTGGAAAGTATACCCTACCTTGCCAGTTTCACCCAATTGTTCCGCCAGTTCGCTCGTTCTCGCAAGGCGCCTGGAAGGGGACGTTCTCCGGAGGGTCTGACCTATGCCACATATTAAGCACAGACAAGGCACTGTTAAACAATAGTATTGGTCTGGGTTCGTCTCCGAAATCCTCTTTCCTCCATCGCACTTGCATAAGGACGGCACAAAAGGGCACAGAATGGCACAGTTCATGGGGGGGCTCCAGGAAGGCTCATGCACGGATGCCGCCCGCCTTCGGATGCGGCTCGCGGCTCAGTTGTCAAAGAACAGCGCCGGTTAAGAGAAATCCGGCTGAAACGAGGACGGCCCATGCCCGTCCGGTACATTTACTTCAGTTTCCGACTTCCTGTCAAAGCGACAAGGAGGGGTGACAACCAGAAGTGACAAAGAGCACGCAAACCTGTTTTTTTTAAGAATTGAGACGCTTGACTCGTTTCTTCCTGTGAGCGAGCGGCCGAATGTTGTTCTTGCCTACAAATGCAAAATTCTGCTTTTTGTCGCTCCTGGTTGTCGCCCCTCCTTGTCACCTCTGGTTGTCGCTCCTGGTTGTCGCTTTGACAGCCGAAGCTGGACCGTTCATAATCCTCTTTTGGGGGGAAATACGGGATGATGAAGGAGATGCTTCATGGGAGAGGATGCGCGCGGCAGCAAAAATCAAAAGAACAATGTTTCTTCTCTGAGCGAAAAACAGGAGCGGATGATCATGGCCGTTCTCGAAAGCCGCTCGATAGAAGAGGCATGCAAGAAAGCCGGCGTCAGCAGAACTCATTACTACCGGCGGCTCAGGGAGGACGCCGCCTTTGGCGCCGCCCTGAAGGCGCGGCGGGAGGCAGCGAACAACGAAGCCTTGGGCCGCCTCCGTAACGGCGTGGGCTTTGCCGTCGACGTGCTTGTCGGCCTCTTGGCCTCTGAAAACGAGTGGGTCCGGCGGGTTGCCGCGAACGACGTTATCTCCCGCTTCCTCAAAGCCAGGGAGTTGGAAGAATTAGAGGGGAGGGTGCAACGAATTGAGACCTCTCTGCGGAACAAAAGAGATTGATAGATGGGTCTTCAAAGCAGAATAAAGAAACTGGAGGAGCAATGCGGCCTGCGGAAGCGACAACGTATCTTCATCGTACGGCACTTCTCCGAAGACTTGGAATTTCCTCCCATCGAAGAGCAAATCGCGGCGCAACGGAAAGAGGGCAAAAAGATAATCGTCGTACGGGCAAAGGCGGAGATTCCGCCTTCAGGAAAGTCGGCATGAATTCTCCCTAAGTTTGCCGTAGGTCGCAAGACGCAAAGGCCCCGGGTCCCTTTATACTTACCCCCTGAAATGATTTGACAGGCCATTACGATGTAGTTACACTGTCATTATGTCGAACATTAGATTCGAGTGGGACGAGAAGAAGCATTCCTTGAAAGGAGAAAGCGTGGCGTCTCTTTCGTAGAAGCTGAGACGGCTTTTGCTGACGAGAACGGCTTATTGCTTCATGACCCCGATCATTCTTACGACGAGGAAGATAGGTTTATCCTTCTCGGTTTGAGCGCAAATCTCCGGCTGCTGGTAATTTCTCACCTCTATCAGAAGGAGGACGGCATCATCAGGATGATCTCTGCCCGCAAGGCAACCCATTCAGAGCAAAACCAATACTGGAACAGGTGGCAATCATGAGAAAAGAGTATGATTTTTCAAAGGCCAAGAAGAACCCTTACGCCAGTCTTCTGAAAAAACAGGTGATGATCAGGCTTGACGAAGGCACTATCGAGTATTTCAAGAAGCTTGCCGCAGATGCCGGAATCCCCTATCAAACTCTGATCAATCTATACTTGAGGGATTGCGCGGCATCCGGCCGTAAGCTTTCTATCGAATGGAAGGAAGCCTCGTGACCATCCCTGTGCCGTATTTGCCTGTATCGTCATTTTTCACTTGCCATTGCCGAATGCGATGATTCGGTAGGGCGACGCCGACGCATACCGGACTGCCCACGAAACGGCCATAAGGGCCTGGAGACAGATCAGGGGGCAACTTATTTACTTTCTTAAGGACGACCCCCTTCTCCCCCCCACGGCTCTATCGGCTCGGGGGGGAGTTACGGGACGCCTTGAAATGTTGCCCGCCTGGTCTCGCCTCAGGAAATAATTAGTCGACATTTCAACATTTCACGAGCGTCCCCAAAGTGCCCTCGAGCGTCCCCAAAGTGCCCTAAAGGACCAATATTTCCATTTATTAGACCATTTGTTGAAGGTCATTATGTCCCATGTCAGTGGCTGACCCCAGCTTCCTTACCATGTCAGTGGCTGACCCCAGCTTCCTTACGGACCCCATCTTCCCTACGTCCCCCTTGCCGGCCTTGGATCCGTTATGAAAGGAGCATCTCGTTCAACTTGGCTTGCCATTCATCCTCAGCCAAGACCTCAAACCGGAGAATCTTGTCTTTCATTTGAAGGCCAAGGTCGGTCCAGTTCCGGGATTTTGCCAGTTCCGTACAGAGATCAAAAACCTTGCGGATGTAACCCGTCTTTGCGTTATCTTTGATGTGCAGCCCTTTGGTCTCAACCACATAAACCAACTCATAATCCACGTCACGTGTCTTGTCTGACGCGGTGAAAATAAAGTCGGGGTAGATTCTGTGCTGACGCCAGCCCTGGATTGAGTAGTCATGCCGAGCCCGGTTGCGATACCAAAAGAAAAGCCGGGTCTGACCTTCCAGATACCACGCAACGGCCTTTTCAACTTCATTGAAATCATCTTCAGGGACAAAATCGAAGAGGCTCAGTTGAAGAGGGGTCCCATCTTTCCGATTAAGGGTCTTCGATGTGGGCCTCACGCTGACCTGCTTGGGAAATGTCCAGTCGAGGTCATTTCCGATTATCAAGAATCTCAGCTCGTCATTGCGAAGCATAGTGCGAAATATCTCTTCCGCCAGTCGTTCCCGTTCCCTCTCCAGGTACTTCCGCAATTCCTCAATGATAAAGACGAAGTTGTTTGCTATAAGAGCCTCGTCAGCGCCAGCCCTACGAAGGTGTGCGAGCGTCTCCCTGGCAAATTCGTGAGCCTGCCATGGATTCGGGACGATGTCGCAGAGCTGTCTCGTCATAAAAACAGGATCGACATGGATGCCGCCCTCCTTCAGTCTGAGGACGGCTTTCTGATGAATTACCTCCTTGGCATCATCAGACAGGGTAGCAATGTGTTCCGTGTCCTTCTCGTCATACATGGAGAGAGTCAACGCTTTGACCGGGGACAAATCTATGTCGCTCCACGGAACTCGTGCGGCTATGTCAATCTCGTAGTTTACCGGTCGCCAGTGCGTGCCGTCTTTTGCGATGAAGAGGGGCAGTATGATCCGACGTGCCGCCTCCGTGAAGCTATTCCGAACGTCGACGGACCGATCTTCGCTTTCAATGTTCCCATCCTGACCACTATCGGCTGCTATGTTGCCACGAAGATCGCCCATGCCTTCCTGCGAGAAGCCGGTCCGAATGCTATCCAGCAACGGCCCGGCTTTCTGTTGGAAGCAGAAGACGTAACTCTCGTCAAGTCCGCGCACTCCGGTTTTTCTTGCAAAGGGCTGTCGAAGAATGCGCCCTACAAGCTGTGTCATGGAGTTTTTGGACGACGGATTAGTGAGAACCACGAGGACATAGGCGAAGGCGCAATCCCAGCCTTCCTGGAGTGCTTGTTTCGTGATGATGTACCGTATTGCGCAGTCCCGCGACATAAGACCGCCCACGTCATCAACCTCTTTTAACTCGTCCTTCTCGCTCGTCTTGACGGCTATCTGCTCCGCCGGAACGCCCATCACCTTGATCAAGTGTTCCCGCACCTGCTCGGAATGGATGTACCGGCCGCCTCGCTGCTCTTTGCCCGTACGTTCAACCTGGATCAGACAGATAGGGCGGATGTGCGTCCCTGTATTGGCCTCGTATCCTTTGGCCTCTTCCTCCAACGAGCACCGTCTGTTGTGCCCGGCGAGAAGGGTATCTTGCCAGTCCGGACTTGCCTTGTTCACCACATGGAGGTCGAGCTTGATCATTTCCTCCCGGAGAAGGTCTTTTCCCGCAATGTCCACCAGGACGTTGCTTTGCACCGGCGTCGCGGAAAGCTCCGCAATGAGACAAGGATTGAAGGCCCTGAGTGTCTCTTGTGCGCCTGCGCTATATGCCTTGTGACCTTCATCAAGGATAATCACGGGCGAAAGCAAGCGAAGGGTATTTCCCAGCGATGTCTTGATCTGTCTGCCCCAGAATCCATTCTCCTTCGCAAAGGTATCGAGGTTTGGACACTGTTTCAGCGACGCTTCCTGCGCCTTGATGTCGTCCTCCGGCGGGAAGAACTCCTGAAACCCTCCGCTATCTTTGAAGATTCTCAGGGTTTCCTTCGACACGCGATTTGCCGACGGGAGCATGAGCATGAGCACGACTAGGTTCTCTTTGAAGTCCGCCAGCGAAAAGCGATCCGTTTTCTCCAGGATTATCGTCCGTCCGCCCGTGGCTATGTCGAGGTGTTGTCTGTAGGGATGGTCCCGGTCCTTGAGGCTCTGAATGGTTTGACGGTAAATCTGTGTCGTGGGTACGATCCACAGGACCAGCCCCGTCCGTCTTCTCCGATAAGTGGTGTTAACAAGATCGATTGTTTTCACCGCGAGCAGGGTTTTCCCGCCGCCCGTAGGCACTTTCAAACAGAATGCGGGCAGCGGTTGATTCAAGCCGTTTTTTCGGGACGTGTAACGCCGGGGAATGTTGGCCTTTTCCCAAGCTTTGAAAGGAAAGTCGATTTCAAGATCAGGATTATCTTCAGCTCTTCTCCGCCAAATCGATAGCTGCTCAAGATACTCTTTAATCTGCTTAAGGGCGGCAATCTGGTACTCTTTGAGTTCCATCAATCACCGTGCAAGCTCGTATATCTCGAAGGGCAATTGGGCAAAATCGATTCTGTACTGGCTTAAGTGGTCCTGGTCAAGGTACTTGGTAGGTGCAAAGACAAGCCGTCGCTTGTCTGCCTTCAGAGGCGGCAGGCTTTTCGCCATGTCGAGGGTCAAGGCGATATTTTTCAATCGATCTATATCTGGTTCGTAAAAGAGGAAGACCTGGTAGTTTCTGCTCTCACCGATGTAGCATGTGCCTTCGTCGATGGCCTTTTCGTCAAATTCCTCGCCGGTGGCGGTGTAGAACACGTAACGGGCAAGCTCGTTGTAGGTAGGAAGGCTGTTGCCGTCGAGAATGCTTTCGAGTTCCAGCGGCTTTCCCAGCTCAAAGAAGCTGAACGTTCCCCCGAGACCCTTTTTTAGGTTTTCATTCCTAGCAGCAGGAACACCCTTGATCACCCGCCTCATACGTTCGGCCGTAATGGAATCAGCATATTCTTCGCACTCTATGAGCATAAAACGGCGGCTACCGCCGTCTTCGCTGTTCAAGGCCAAAACAGCTTGGCCGGTCGCCCCCGACCCGGCGAAGGCGTCCAGAATTAAGGCGTCTTCCCCCGCACAAAGCTTCACCATGCGTTTTAACAACTCCACGGGTTTGGGCGTCGTAAACGTCTGGAAATCCTCGCCAAAGATTGTGAGCAATTCCTTTTTGGCCTGCTGCGTATGTCCAACTTCTTTGTAGGTCCAAATCGTTTCTGGAACCAGCCCCTGCTTGACCTCTGAAAGAAAACGCTTGATGGCAGGCACTTGGTTCTTGTCCTCGCCCCACCAAATGCGGTTATCGCTATCGAGTTGCCGCAGTTTTTCTTCTGAGTACCGCCAATAGTTGCCCGGAGGGGGACCCTTGATGATACGACCGGCCGGACAAGTGATACTGTAGGTGCCTTTGCTGTACGGATTACGCGCGGATAGATCGCCGGGCTTCCAAGGCCCACGAGGATCATTGTCGATATTCTCATATCGAGCGTTGGCTTCCTCAGTACGTGGTAAGAGATTAAGAATAAAACTCTCCTTCCGCCTTGCATATGCCACAACATAGTCGTGGTTCTCGGAGAAGAATTTTGCCGAGCTTTTAGGGGAATATACCTTCTCCCAGATCACCGTAGCCACAAAATTGTCTTCTCCAAAAATATCATCCATCAAATCCCGCAGATGATGGACTTCATTATCATCAATGGATACGAAGATCACACCATCCTCGCTCATCAGGTCACGCATCAACTTCAGTCGCGGCATCATCATACAGAGCCACTTATCGTGTCTCGTCAAATCCTCGCGGTCCACCACCTTACCCAGCCAGTCCTGCATCATCGGGGAGTTCACATTGTCGTTGTACTTCCAATTCTCGTTGCCCGTGTTGTAAGGTGGATCGATGTATGTGCATTGAATTTTTCCAGCGTAGAGCGGGAGTAGAGCCTTGAGCGTTTTAAGATTATCGCCGTGAATAACGAAATTGTCGTGTAGACTTAGTTTGTCGGTAAGGCTCTTTTCCTTCATGGGGATCAATTCATGGTATTTCACTGACAAGTGGTGATTTTGAACAAAAGCCTTCCCCTTAAAATTAATCTGTGCCATCGGCAGCCTCGCGTTAGTTCTAATACAGCCTTAATTCTGTGCGCTCGGTTCTGTAGAGTCGAACTCAAACGTAGGAGCATGACCTGTAAATGCCATTCGGTCGAACATCCGAGAATTTGCGGTTTCTCTATCGCCTGCCTACTTGAATCTCTTGACGGTTTCCTTTAGACACACAACTTCCAAAGGGCATTCCGCCCAATCATGTTCCCAGCAGATGAGCAGATTGCACTGGTTCGGATCATGCTTATGAGACCTAAAAGAAGATGATCTGAACTCAAATTCGGCCTTACAACTGTTCCAGGTCCCCTTGGCGTTTCTTCTCCGCAACAAGGCGTCAGGAAAACCGCTCCGTATGGCTTCGATCATAAAACCTAAATCATGACACAGGGCGGCGAACAGCAGTATTACTCCCTGCTCATTTATAGGCTCGTAAACAATGCCGCGCACTCCAAGGATACCGCCCGTCTCATGGGTTTGAATGTTCTCAATTCTATTGAATCCTTCCTGCGGAGTGATGTCTTCCTCGGAAAGCATCTCATCTACTCCCAGAAGAGGAGCAAGTCCTTCGTCAGAGTCCTTTTTCGTCTTGATAAAATGTCTTACCCTTTCCCGTCCTTTGTCCGTTATTTTCCACCACCCGCGGTCGGAGCCGTCGAGTTGCTTTTTTCTCTTCAGGTATTCCCGCGCCCACGCAGTCTTGTTTTTCCATTTGACCGCGTCGCTCTTGTACTTCTCGTATTCCTCGGGAAACCTCTCTGGACTCAGGCCCATGAGTTTTTCTACCTCTGGGTAGACCTGTGAAGGTTTTGCTTTTCCGCCCAGTTTAACAAGCGCCTTCAATAGGGGGATTTCAAAATCCAGGAAGTTCATGCTCATTTCAGGGGTCCCTTTCAACAGGCCCAACAGATTCTATCATTTCGAACTCGGCAATGGAAAAGAATTTTCAGGTGTCAGCTAGAAAAGTACTCGTGAAAATGAATGTTCTCCTTAGGAAACAGAGAAGGGGGAGCTCTCCCCGCCTCACTCGCCCGATGCTATGCGGATTCCGTCCACCTGCGGGTACATTCCGTTTTCGCCCTGTGTCGTCGCTCCCCCAAAAGGAGGAATTTGTGGACCGCAGTGCAACACATACATACCCAAGGGATGACTCTAAAGAAACTTGCGATTATTGCGGCTGGTCTTGTCGGAATCAGTTCCAGGCTAAAAGGGTCATGAAGAAGACGAATAATACCGTTGTCCTGAATGTCACAAGGCGTTCACTGTATGCGCTCAAAACACCAAGGGTCACAAAGATATCGGATAGAACAGATGGAAGAACTTGCCGGTGGCCGGAGACTGATCCGCACGCGATTGAGTGATATCGGCGAGTGCAGCGAATTATAGCCGATGCACCAGTTGCGCTGCAAAATAAGGCCGTACGTGCCTAACCTTTTAGAACCTAAGAGTGTTTCCCTCTTCCATGCTTACAAAAGGCGGCCCCCAAGAACGAATTGCACTCCAACCAACACAGTCATGCCGCCGTCCGTTTCCCCGGACGCGAGATGTTGCACGAGGCGCTCGGGAACCCTGCAAGGTCGGAAGGAGCGGCGCCCACTTCCACTAGTGCCGAAATAATTGCCGGTCTTGGGCGCAGATGAGGTGTCTGAGCGGAACCGGACCTTTGAACGATGGTGCGAAGCATACGCTTCTATGCCTCCGGGGACGCCTGAGACGAGAAGAAGCGGGGGCGCGAGTTACGAACTCTGAGCGGGAGGAGACCTTTGGCCCGCGTTTGCGGGCCGCAGGGTGAGCGGCGACGCCCAATCTCGCGTACGGGGAAACGGACGGCGGCCTGGCGGGCGGTAGAGGAGAAGAAAAAGGCTCAGATGGGTTTTTACTCCGCTCTTTTGAGGCGGACGACGCATGACGACATAACGGGCGGATGGGGGAGAGGAAGGGGCGTAAGTAAGCGCTTCTTTAGCCGCAAAGCCAGCCTGGCTGACGGCGATTGGAAAAAAGGGCGGGGAAGTCCCCGCCCTTTTGCTTTGCCTTTGCTTTTGTTTTTCCCGCTTTTAGCCTTTGATTATCCTCGGGAGCATCATCTGGTGCTGCGGGCAGATCGATACGGGGTTCTGGTAGCAGCAGTTGGCGAACGCGACGAGATATTTTCTGAGGTCGGTCATCTTCACCACTTCGTCGACGAGCCCCATCTTCGCGCAATAGGACGGCCTCGACTTGTCGTAGTACATCTTGACAGTCTCGTTCATCTGCTCGATCACCGGGGCGAGGGACCTTCCCGCGTCTTTCTCCTTCACGAGCCGTCTCGCAAAGCTCGCGACGGCCGCCGTCTCGCCGTGCATGACGTAGATCTCGGTGGTCGCCGTGCCGAGCGTGAAAGCGTTGTTGTTGTTCGCCTGAGGCCCAGCCATGATGTAGTGAGCGGCCGCAGTCCCCTTCCTGAGGATGATCGCCATCATCGGAGAGTCGTTCGCCTGCTCGATGGAGTAAATGAGCGATTGCCCGAGACCCAGCAATTCCGCTTTCTCCGCATAGTCGCCCACATCGATGCCCGTCGTGTCCTGGACCCAGAGCATGGGGACCCTGTCCCTGCCGCAGAGGGTCACGAACTCGTTCACCTTGATGAGGCCTTCCCGATAGAACTTGCCGCCGATGCCGGGGTAGGGGGCGTACTGCGGATAGCCTCGCGGCAGCATGCCCTGTTTGTTCGCCACGATGCCGATGAGAAATCCGTCGACTTTGACGAGGCCCGTGTAGAGTTCGGGACCGTACTCGGGACGAAACTCCATGTGCTCGCTCCCGTCGACGAGCCTTGAGAGGAATTGATAGATGTCGTAGGTCATCTTCTGG
The DNA here is from genome assembly GCA_963816715.1 of uncultured delta proteobacterium. GTDB lineage: Bacteria > Desulfobacterota > Syntrophorhabdia > Syntrophorhabdales > WCHB1-27 > BOG-1155. Next base: position 30,829 of record CAWFMJ010000023.1, on the reverse strand, counting down.
TTGAACTGGACGACGTGGTAGAGGTCTTCAGCGGAGAACGCGGGCGCCGCCGGTTCTGCCACCCTGAAAAACTTGGAGTTGTAGGCAGGAAGATAGGCAACCCATTCCTTCACCGCGTCGAGGATGGCTTCTTCGGTCTGGAACACTTGCTTGAAGAAACCCGTGGCGTCGTAGTGAATCTCCACTCTTCCCGGAGGCACGGACTTGAATTTTCTCGTGGCATCGATGATCTGCTCCGCCATGGGCTCGTCGAAATATCCCTTCGGGGCCATGCCGCTCACGATGCCCGCGCCGCCCACGGCGATGTTGCAATCCTTGTGGGCAAGAAGCAGCGTGGGGCTGATGCCCTGGTAGCCTCCGCCCGCCGGGTTCGTTCCGTAGATTGCCGCCAGGACGGGTATGCCCAGCTTGTTCAGCTCGGCATGACGGAAGAACGTCGTCCCATTGCCCCTGCGGTTGGCATACACCTTCTCCTGCTCCGTCAGCTTGACGCCGCTGCAGTTGACCAGCCAGACCAGGGGGCAATGGAGTCTCTTCGCGATGTCCGTCACCCGGAGGATGTTGTCGGACTGGCCGGCGATCCAGGCGCCCGCCATGACCTTGTTGTCAAACCCGATGATGACGCACCATCTGCCGTTTATCCTGCCAAGGCCGTCGACGACGCCGGTCGTGCCCGAGGCTTCGTCCATGGGATCGTAGAGTATGTGGAGCGGGGCCCACGTGCCTTTGTCGACGATATAGTCAAGCCGCTGATGGACGGTCCACTCGCCCCTCTTCTTGAGCGTTTCAGCGGAAAGTCCGGCATTTTTCTTCTCTTCGACGAGCGCAGCGATCGCCTGCTCGACCTTTTTGATCTCCCCGGCATTGGCGGCGTTCTCTTTCACCGGCTTGCCGAAGGGTTGCATTTTCTCGAAATAGGGTCTCATATATCCCTCCAAAGGATAGTTTTACTTTGTGAAATCTTCAGATTATATTTGTCCGCAGCCGCTTTTGTCAACAAGATAGTCCCATAAGCCGATAGACTATGGATCAATCTCCCCCTCCCTCTAATGTTTGAATAACCGCTGACCGGTGAAGACCATCGTCGCCCCGGCCTCGTTGCACGCCTCGATCACCTCGAAATCCCTCTCCGATCCGCCGGGCTGGATGAAGCCGCCGGCGCCTTCCTTGATTGCCGCGTCCACGCCGTCCCGGAAAGGGAAAAAGCCGTCGGAGACGACGATCGAGCCGAGAAGGCCGCCCTTTTCCGCCTTGACGAACGCCTCGATCTCCTTGAGGTCCTCCATCCGCCTTAACCCCTTTTCCGCCTCAAGACGGAAAACGGCATAGGGAATGCCGAACTTCTTGTAAACCTGTCCATCCATGAACTTCGTGTAGGCCTTGAATACGGCGATCTCCACGACCCCCACCCGGTCCTGCTCTCCCGTGCCGATGGCGACCGTCGCCCCGTCCTTGACGAAGAGCGCCGAATTCGAGCTGACCCCCGACTCCACGTACCAGCCAAACAGCATATCGTCCAGCTCTTTTTGCGTGGGCGTCCGTTTGACCTTATAGGTCTCGCCCTTGTAGACGGTCCGGGCGGGCAACAAGTCCTCTTTTCCTTTTATCGTAAAAGGCTGCGATTCCTGAATAATGAGGCCGCCGTCCATGAGAGATTTGAAATCGATAATTCTCTTCGTCTTGTACTTTTGAAGCCGCTCGATCTCCTTTATCTGGAGGATCCGGAGATTCTTCCATTTCTTGAGAATGTCGAGCGCCTCGCCCTCGTAGTCCGGAGCGCAAATCACCTCGAAATAGTAAGGAGACATGGCGCGGGCCGTTTCCACGTCGAGGGTCCTCGTGAAAACGACGGCGCCGCCGAACGCCGCAATCCGGTCGCACCAGAAAGCCTTCTCGAAAGCCTCGCCCGGCGTCTTCCCGTAGGCCGCGCCGCACGGGTTGTTATGTTTCATAATGGCGCAGGCAGGCTTAGCGTCGAGAAACCGGAGGATGTTGAGCGCATTGTCGACGTCGGTCAGGTTGATCTTGCCGGGGTGTTTCCCCACCTGCAGTTGGTCCTTTTCGGTGATCCTGCTCACCAGTCCCGAATCGGCGTCGAAAAAACGAACGTCCCCGAGGGTGATGTTGCCGTTCACGAGCTCATAGAGGGCAGCCGGCTGGTCCGGGTTCTCCCCGTAGCGCACGCCCTGCTCCACCTCCGCGTTTTCACCGGCATCGAAGAGACGCCAGACTTTTTTCCGATAAACCAGGGTTTGCCCGCCCATGTCGATGGTGATGGAGACGGGGAATTTGTCCTGAACTACCTTTTTGTACATCTCTTTGATCTCGGCCATTTTGCCTCCTTACCCCTTTATCAGTTCTCGCATCGCCTCGACCATTGACGCCACGTCGAGCTTCTCTTCCTTCAGGATGTCCTCTGTGGCGCCCGAAAGGCCATACCCCTTCACGCCGAAACGCGCCATCCGTCCCCGGTAGCCATGATCGAGGAGCCACGGCGCCAGGACTGCGCCGATGCCGGTATTCGGATTGTGGTCTTCATAAGTGACGATGAGGGGGGTTTTCAGAAGAGTTTGCATCGTCTCTTCATCAATCGCGGTTACGCACGCCATATTGAGCACCGCCGCCGATTTTCCTCTTTCTTGAAGAGCCGCCCGTATCTCTATCGCCCTGGAGACCATGCCTCCATAGGCGATGAGCGCCGCATCGACGCCTTCGCGCACGAGGTCCATACGACCGTAGACAAAACGGTAGCCGTTGCTGAAAAAGAGTTGGCCGTCTTCGGCGCGAACCACCGGCCACTGGGACCTGCCCGTGCCGATCATGAAATTCCCTTGTTCGCCGGCCGCATACCGGACCGCGCGGTCCGTCTGGTTCGCGTCCGCCGGCACGATGGCCCTGAAGCCGTAGAGGTTTCTCGACAGCCCGATGTAGTCGATGCACTGGTGCGTCTTCCCATCCTCTCCCACATCCAAACCCAGGTGGGTGAGAACGAGCTTCAGGTTGGTTTTGTTGATGTCGTTCAGCCGCTGCTGATTGTACGTCTCATCCATGCCGAAAGCGCCGAAATCGGCAAAAAACGCCGGCATGCCCATGGTCGACAAAGCACCGGCGACGGTCGCCGTATTGTGCTCCTGCACGCCGCACTGAAAGAAATACTCGGGAAAGGCCTTTGCAAAATCCGCGGACTTGACGGAGCTGGCGAGGTCGCAGTCGAGGGCGCACACCGGCCTGCCGAAGGGAATGTTCTTGTCGCCGATGTCTTTCAGCGCTTTGCCGAAGGCGGTCCTGTTGTCGATCTTGTCGTCGTCGGCGTACGAGAATGGAACGCCCACATCAATTTGGGCGGGTTCCGTCTTCACCGCCTCGGGTCGCCATTCCCAGACGCCTTTCCGCTTCTCCCGGTAGTAGTCCGTCCTGTCCTCGATGCCGAGGGCCGAAGCGGCCTCCTGCAGCTCTTTTTTGTTCAGGGTCTTGCCGTGGTACTCGGCCTTTCCCTCCATGAAGGGAACGCCCTTTCCGATGACCGTTCGGGCCATGATGCAGACGGGTTTCGTCGCCTTGCGCGCCTGCCGGAGGGCCTTGTAGATCGAAGCCGGGTCGTGGCCGTCCACTTCGACGACGTCCCATCCGTCCGCAGCGTAGCCCGCCCCAATGTTGACGGGCATGACGGAAGAGGTCGCGCCGCTGATCTGGATGCCGTTGACGTCGATGATGACGGTAATGTTAGAAAGCCCGTACTTGTGCGCGAAACGGCGGGCCTCGGAAACTTGTCCTTTCGCCTGCTCGCCGTCGCTCATGAGCACGTAAACATGACAATCCTCGCCCCGAACCTTTGCCCCCAGGGCGAAGCCGCATCCGGCAGAGAGACCCTGGCCCAGATTCCCCGTGGACCAATCAATGAAGGGAATTCCTCTGACAACGTGGCCCTCGTAAGGACTCTTCGCCCGTCTGAAAAAAGCGCACACTTCGTCCACGGGCAGGTGGCCCAGGCGGGCGAGGCTCGCATAGACGGCAGGCGACGTGTGGCCGTGGCTCACCACGATCCTGTCGCGGACCGGCCCGGACAGATCGGCGCAAGAAAAAACGGTGAGACACATCTCAAGCGACGACATGGAGCCGCCGGGATGACCGGAACCGGCAACGCTCGTCATACAGACAATATCGCCCCGGGCGAGACGGGCAATCTCCGAAAGATGGGCGAGTTGGGCGTCGGTCAGGGCTTCAGGCTCAAAGGGCATGGGTTTTCCTCACTTTCTTTTTTTCTTGTTTCGTTCCATCATCGGTCCGATAGGTCTGATCGGACCTATCAAGAACGCTCGCTAAACCGCCTTTCCGCTCATGAAATAATCGCACTCCTTTTGCAACAAACATCGCGGGCACTCCGGTTTTTTCGCTTTGCACAGATACCTGCCGTGAAGGATCATGAGGAGCGAGAAGTCCGTCCACGCTGCCTTCGGCACGATGGCGTCGAGGTCCTTTTCGATCTTCTCCGCGTCCTTTTGCGCGGTGAGGCCGAGGCGGCCGGCTACCCTCGTCACGTGGGTATCGATGATCATGGCCGGTTTTCCATAGGTGAGGCCAACGATCATGTTTGCCGATTTCCGTCCTATGCCCTTTACCGTCGCAAGCGCATCGATGTCGTCGGGTACCTTCCCGCCAAACCTTCCCTTCAACTCGGCCGCGATGTTCTTCAGGCTCCGCGCCTTGTTCCGGTAGAAGCCGGTCGGCTTGATGGCTTCTTCGAGTACTTCCTGCGGCGCATTGAGGTAGTCGTCGACCGTTTTGTACTTCGCGAAAAGCGTCTCGGTCACCCGGTTTACCCGCTCGTCGGTGCATTGGGCGGAAAGCACCACGGCCACGGTCAGCTCCAGGGGGTTGCGGTAGGCCAGTTCGACCTTCGGCTGCCCGTGCATGCTCTTCAACTTTTCAATAACAGCGTCAATGCTTTTTGCCACGTCTCACCTCCGCAAAGAGGTTCTTCACTTCGTCGAAGCCCCGCGTGTTGACGACGTCGGCGGCCTCCAGCCAACCTTTCCTCGCAATGCCGACGCCATAAAAGAGATCGCCAAGCCCTGCCGCCGAGTGGGCGTCCGGATCGATAGCGATCGGCACGCCCTGCGCCTTTGCCCTCTTCAGATGCCGCCAGTCGATATCGAGGCGATAGGGACTCGCATTCAACTCGATTATCACGCCCCGAAGCGCCGCAGCCTCGATAATGCGGTCCATATCCACCGCATAGGGATCGCGTGAGAGGAGCAATCTGCCCGTCGGGTGCCCCAAAATGGTCGTATACGGATTGTCCATGGCCCTGATGAGGCGGGCTTCCATCTCGGATGCGCTCATGCGAAAGCCGGAATGAACGGAGGCCACGACAAAATCAAAGCCGCCAAGCATATCGTCATCATAGTCCAGACTCCCATCGGGGCGAATGTCGCTCTCGATGCCCTTGAGGAAGTCAAAATCGGGATGGGCCGCGTTGAAGGCGTCGATGGCCTCCCACTGCCGCAGCACGTCCTCCGCTTTTAAGCCGCCGGCGTAGTAGGCGCTCCTGCTGTGGTCGCAGACGCCGACGTAGGAAAGACCCATCTTCACGGCGGCCCCGGCAATGGCATCAAGGTCCGACGTTCCGTCGCTCATGTCCGTGTGGACGTGGAGCGCGCCGGCCAGATCCGACGACTCGACGAGTCGCGGCAACGTGCCCTCCCGGGCCGCCTCTATCTCGCCCCTGCCTTCCCGCAGCTCGGGCGGCACAAAGGAAAGGCCCAGCAGCTCGTAAAGGGCCGCTTCACTCGCAGTCTCCAGCGGCCGCCCGCTTTGAAAGATGCCACGCTCGTTCAGGTGGAAACCCTTGCTCTCCGCAAGGGCCTGCAGACCCGCCCAATGTTCTGTGCTCCCCGTCAATCGAACGAGGGCAAACGGAAAAGCGCCTTTTTCCACCACCCTGAGCGTCGCGGCGATCCCCCCCAGCATCCGGCAGGAAACCTCCGAATCGTATTCGGCGGTCACCTCTTCCACGGACGGCGCCGAGGCGAAATGGCGAATCAGGTCGGTTCGATCTCTCCCGGCAGCCAGAATATCGATGTTCCTGACGACCTCCCGCTTTCTCCTTACGGATCCGCAAACCTCTATGAGGGCTTCCGGACAAGCCCTCCGGAGTCTTTGCTTGAGGGCTTCGGCGAGCGGGTAGGCCTCGCCGAAGAGGAACTGCCCTTCGTGGCGCTTCAGGAATTCGATGGACCGCAAAATCCGGTTTTGCGTTTTTTCACCGAACCCGGAAAGGCGCACGAGCCGGTTTTCTTTACATGCCCACTCAAGCTCGCTCAGCGTGGCAATGCCGAGCTGTTCGTAGAGCGCCTTGATTTTCCGCGCTCCCAGATTTGGCGTTTGCAGGAGCTCGATCAGCGTGAGGGGGAACTTCTTCTTCAGCTCCTCGTGATACGCGATCTTCCCCGTTTCGTAGTACTCGACGATCTTCGCGGAGAGCGTCTCCCCGATGCCCTTGATTTCCCGGATCCGGCCCTGTTCGATCAGTGAATCGAGGTCGTCGAGGCCCGCGAGTGCCTTCGCCGCGTTGTAATAAGCCTTTGCTTTGAAGGGGTTGTCTCCTTCGATCTCCAGCAGGGCCCCGATCTCTTCCAGGATAGCCGGAATCGATCTTGGCTGCATCAATAATTATCGTATACGCGGCAAAACGATGTCAACAAGAACGCGTTTTGAATTCCCCGGGCGCAAAAGAACAGCCCTCAGAGACTTTCCGTCATGCCCCCCCTATTTCCCGGCCGCTCCCGCTCTTCACTTTTGGCGAAGGGGCGAAAAGGGCCGACCTGCTGAGCGCGATGCGCGGCGTTCCTTCCATCGTGAGACCCGCCGCTCCTGCCTCCTGAAGGGTGCGACCGAAAGCCTTTCTTCCAACATGGAGTTTCGGCTCGACCAGCAGGAACTTGCCCTTGGGCTTGAGCAAGGCCGCTATTTGACTCAAAAATCGCTTTTGATCGGGCGTCTCGTGAACCATCCAGAAAGCGAGGACAAAGTCGGCTTTTTCGGCAACCCGCACATCGCTGTGCGTGGAGCGCACGGTTTTCAGTCTGCCCGTCAGGTTGCTGCGACGCGCCCTGCGCATGATGCCGTCGAGCATCTTCTGCTGCACGTCGGCGGCGACCGCCTTGCCCCCTTTCCCCACGAGGCGACACATGGCCAGGGTAAAAAAACCCATGCCGGGACCGATGTCGACGACAGTGAAGCCGGGCCGGATATAGGGGGACAGGATCGCGTCGGGATTGTGGAAAAGGCGTCGCAACGGGTTGTCGAAGGTGAAGCAGCACCACCACGGACAGACACGACTTCCGCTCATGTCGCACCCCCTGTTCAGGTTTAGCACGACGCGCCGGGGAGTAGCAAGCGAAATTTTCGGGTCTGCCGCACAAAAGCGGCCTTGTGATATACTGGTTTCATGGAGACGAGAGCGATAGAAGCGAAATCGATCCTTTCGAAGTCGGGCATCGGCGGAATCTCCTACTGCGTCAACCCCTACGTCGGCTGTTCCCACGGGTGCGTCTACTGCTATGCGAGTTTCATGAAACGGTTCACCGGACATCGGGAACCGTGGGGGAGCTTCGTCGACGTGAAGGTCAACGCCCCGCAGCTCCTCGAACGGCAGACAAAGAGGGCGAAGGGAGGCGTCCTCATCCTCAGTTCCGTCACCGATCCCTACCAGCCCGCGGAAGCGGAATGGCGCTTGACGCGCGGTTGTCTGGAAGCGCTGGCGGGAAAAGGCTTTCACGTCGAAATATTGACCAAGTCTCCCCTCGTGCTGAGAGACCTCGATCTCCTCAAAACCTTCAGGAGTCTGACCGTGGGCCTCACGATCACGACCGACAGCGACGAAACGAGGAAGATTTTCGAGCCGGGCGCCCCGTCCATCTCCGCGAGGATCAAAGCCCTCGAGACCCTCCGCAAGAACGGCATCGCCACTTTTGCTTTTGTCGGCCCGGTCCTTCCCATGGACCCCGCCGTTCTATCCCGCAAAATCCGGCCGCACGTCGACAGGGTGCTCATCGACAGAATGAATTATGCGCTGAAGACAAAAAACCTTTATCGGAAAAAGAAGCTCGATGAGTGGCTCGACGCAACCTTTGTCGACGGCGTCATCGACCCGGCTGCGGGACGGGTTCGGCTCGCTCGACGTGGAGTGTTGCTGAGGCTGCAGGGGGTTATAGTTTCGCCAGGACGGACCTTACTTCATTGAGGGCATCCTGATCGCTGTAGGGCTTGTCGAGGAAACCGTCGATGCCGTGCTCTTTCAGCTTGTCGCGCTGCTCTTCCGTCATGAAGCCGCTCGATATGATGACGCCCGCGGAGACCCGCATATCTCGCAGCCTTGCGAGCACTTCTTCGCCCTTTATGCCGGGCATGATCATGTCGAGAATGATCAGATCCACCGGGGCGGTCTTCTTTTCGAAGAAGGCGAGGGCCGTCTTTCCGTCCTCCGCCTGGAACACTTCGTATCCTTCCTGTTTTAGAAGCCCGGTGAGCAGCTCTCTGACGACTTCTTCATCGTCGACGACCAGTATGGTCCTTGTCTTCGAATCGGGGACCGGCAGGGGCGCCTCTTTGCGCGGTTCGGTCACACCTGCCGTGAAGGGGAAATAGAGGGAGAAGGTGGTTCCGACGCCGGGCGAGCTTTCCAGTTCGATGAAACCGCCGTGGCGCTTTACCGCCTTTTGGACCAGATAGAGTCCCATGCCCAGGTTCTTTCGTTCGTTCCTGGTGGTAAAGTAGGGCTCGAAGACGCGTCTTCTGCTGTCTTCATCGATGCCGACGCCCGTATCCTGTATCTTCACCACGGCAAAGCCGCGCCCGCCCCCGGCCGTTTCACGGAGTGTGGATATCGTCAGCGTGCCGCCTTCGGGCATCGCGTCTTTCGCATTCACGCACAAATTGAGAAAGACGTGCTGCAACTCCCCCGCATCGCCATTGATGGAAGGCAACGACTCGTCGAATTTCTTCTCCACCGTGATGGTTCTGAAGCTTTCTCGCACGAGAAACAACACATCGCCGAGCAGGGAGTTCAGATCGATGACCTCGATTTGCTTCGTCCTCTGCCTCCTGGAAAAATTGAGCAGGTGCTCGGTCAGGCTTGCCGCTCTTTTCGCGGAACCCTCGATGACCTCCGCATACCTTCCCAGCTTCCCCTCCTGGGGGGCCATTTTTTTCATCAGCGAGGCATAGCCGAGTATGCCCGTGAGGACGTTATTAAAGTCATGGGCAACGCCGCCGGCGAGCTTACCTATGCTCTCCATCCTGTCCCTGTAAGAGATCTCCTCTTCCTCCGTCCTCTCGTCAACGACGTCTTTGAGGACGAGGCTTTGGAACAGCGTTCTCCCGGTACCGTCCTTGATAGGATATCCTTCCAGGCTGTAGAGCTTGTACTCGCTGCCATTCCGGTAATGCAGCTCTCCCTGCACCAGGGCTTTGCCGAGAAGCTCCTTTTCGATGCCTCCCAGAACATCCTCGACCTTCTCTCCGACGAAGTCGTTCCCCTGCATAAATTCAGTTCTCGCGGTCTTGTTCGCGAAGCAGACGGTCCCTTTTTCGTCAAGGAGGAGCAGCGAATGGGGAAGCTGGTCGATGATGTATTCCAGCAGGGTTTTCGTCATGGCCAGCCGGGCGTCGAGGCGACGTATCTTCGCATCGTCGGCCGCCTTCAATTCATCGAGACACATGTCGAGAAGGATGAAGCGGTTCATGATCTCGCAAAGCAGCTCGAAGTCCCGCGTGGTGCTCGCGTCGAGAACAATCGGCCGCTTCTTTCCGAAGAAGAGATACCCGAAGACGTGGATATTCCGCTTCAAAGGATAGGCGTAGAGCGTACCGTAACCGAATTCGCCCTGAAAGACGGAGGGAGAGAAGAGCTTGCCCTTTTGCCGCTCCAGCTTATGCCAGTCCAGCTGCTTGAGCGTGCCGTCAAGGGAATAAAACTCTCCGTTGCCGTTTACCGCAATCTGGCAACTGTCAAATATCGTTTCCTCGACAAAGACTTTCGGCATCTGGCTGATCAGCCCGTTTTCGAGGTCCATATGCTGGAACATCTTGACGATGATCGAGTAGTTGCTGATGGCGCGCTCGAAAAAGTTCCACTGAAAGAGGAAGGATTCCGCGGTCATCTCGCGCCCCGTCATCACGCAACCCCCATCAGATCGCCGATTCTCTTCGTCTCGGATTGTATCAAAGCTGCTTCTTCCCGAAGAATGACGCCTTCGGCGCCGAGGTCTGCCAACGGGTTCTCCACGAATTTGTCGGCCTTGGCTATGATGTCGATGAGAGGCACGCCCGTTTCCGCCCTTGTATGGTGGTTTTGGATAACTGCCGTAAACTCCTCGGGGAACCTCCATTTCCTTGCCATGAATCCGCCCAGCTCCTGATGGTCGATGCCGAAGGTCTGGAATTCGAGGGAGCAGATATCGGCGCCGGTATTCTTTGCTTCCTCCAGGAGCTTCTTGTAGCTATCGCTCTGCATGAAGAACGGCGCTTTGCCGATGTCGTGGAGGACCGAAACGGTGAAAGCCTTTTCGCGGTCCTCGCTCACCATCTTGACGGCCAGCGCTTTTGCCGCGCAGGCAACGGAAAGCGTGTGCCTCCAGAGGATCAGGAGATCTTCCTGGGTCAACTTCTTCTGATTGAGCATCTCTTTAAGGAACACCAGACACATGACGATCCTCTTTATCTCGTCAAAGCCGATGGCTACCATGGCCCTCTCCAGGTTGGTTATCTGGAATCCCCTGCCGAAGTAGGCGGAATTGGCAATGCTGATGACCTTTGAAGAAATTGCCTGGTCGTACCTGACCACGTTGAACAGACCGTTGAAAGACGAATTGTCGTCCGCCAAAACCCGCAGCACTTCGTCAATGACGGCATTGAGGGTCGGCAGGACTTTGAGCGTCTCGGCGGTTGACAGTAATTCTTCTCTGAGGGATGACGTCTGCATTTGTTATTGTTATCGATGGTTCACAATAAAAATTAAGGTCATAAAGGATATTTTGCAAAAAACATTGCAATTCTGTTTCATCCCGCCGCCCGCACCCTGGGCGCCTGCCCGTCGAGGACCCTGCGAAGCTCTTCAAACCGCTCTTCAAGCCCCATTGCCATGACAGCCAGGCCCTCCGCGTTTCCCTCGCGCCCCGCCTTCTCTATCTCGAGAGCAGCCCTTCGCAACGCTTCGCCTCCGATGCCGGCCGCGGCGCCCTTGATCGAATGGGCCGCACGACCCGCCCCATCGAGGTCAGACCTGGCTGCACACCCTTTCAGCGTCTCGATCCGTTGCGGCGTGTCTTCGAGGAACACATCAATAATATGGGCAATGACTTCCGCATCGCCCATGAGCCGCTCCTCGAGAACCTTCTTGTCGAAGACGGGCGCAACGCGCTCAGGCTCGGGAAGGGGAACCGCTCCGGCTCGGTCGTCAATCGAGTCCCCGGCCCGTCCGAGGAGCCGATGCAATACCCGCGTCAGGGCCAAAGGATCCACGGGCTTCGAGATGTAGTCGTCCATGCCGGAGGCGATGCATTTTTCCCGGTCGCCTTGCATAGCCCGCGCCGTCATGGCCACGATCGGCGTATGGATGCGGTTTTGTCCCGCCCCGCCGCTCCGGATTCTTCCTGCTGCTTCAAACCCGTCCATTTCCGGCATCTGGCAGTCCATCAGCACGAGATCGTAAGGGATGCGCTGAAGCGCCGCGAGGGCTTCGCTTCCGTTCCCGACCACGTCCGCCCGGCAGCCCAGCTTTTCGAGAAGCTTCACCGCAACGAGCTGATTGACGGGATTGTCTTCCGCCACAAGGATCAACGCCCGACCCAAAGTCGGGACAGCTTCCGAGGAGTCCCCATCTCCCAGACTCGGGGTCAACTGATCCCCGCCAAGGGCCGATGCGAGAATGGCATAAAGTCGCCCCCGCCTGAAAGGCTTTGCGAGCCAGCCGAGAAGACCTTCCATCTTCGGACGGCGCCCGAGCGACGTCATGATGATAAGCCGCGTCGAGGCTATTTCGGGGTCCGCCTTGATCTCGGCGGCAAGGGTCTCCCCGTCCATGACCGGCATCTGCATGTCGAGGAGCGCGATCCGGTAGGGCGCATTTTCCCTGGCCGCCCGTCTCAGCTCGGCGAGCGCTTCCCGACCGTCCGCCGCCGTCGTCGTAACGCAGCCCCACGACTCGAGGAGCGTCGTCGCCAAGAGACGGTTGGTCTCGTTGTCGTCCGCGACCAGAACTTTCGCCTCGGCAGCGTCAAAGGGCGCGTGAGCGACTATCGCATCTTTCCGGAGTTCAAAAGGGATGGTGAACCAGAAAGTCGATCCCCTGCCCGCTTCGCTCTTCACCCCGATGTCTCCTCCCATGAGTTGCACCAGTTGTTTCGAAATGGCGAGGCCGAGACCCGTGCCTCCGTACTTCCGGGTCGTAGAACCGTCGGCTTGCGAAAATGGCGAAAAAAGGGCCGGAAGTATGTCCGGGGCGATGCCGATGCCCGTGTCTCGCACTTCAAACAGGAGCTTTGCTTCGCTGTCCTCTACGCCGGTCAACGAAACCGTTATGTCGATCTCCCCCTTCTCCGTAAACTTGACGGCGTTGCCGACGAGGTTCGAAAGGACCTGCTGCAGCCTTCCGGGGTCGCCTTTGATGGAAACCGGAACGCCGACGTCGACGAAGCAGACGATCTCGAGTCCCCTCTCGTGCGCCTTCGGTGCAAAAAGCTCTGCGGTGTCCTCCACTATCGTCGAGAGATCGAAATCGAGGATCTCCAGTTCCAGCTTGCGGGCTTCGATCTTCGAGAAATCGAGTATGTCGTTTATGAGCGACAGCAGCGACTTGCCGCTTTTGCGGACAACGTCGGCGTACTCGCGCTGTTCCGGGGTGAGATCGGTTTCAAGGAGAAGACCCGTCATGCCGATCACGCCGTTCATCGGTGTTCGGATCTCGTGACTCATGTTGGCGAGGAATTCGCTTTTCGCCCGGTTAGCGGCCTCCGCCGCCGCTTTGGCCCTGAGCAGATCGGCCTCCATCTTCTTCTGCTTGCTCAAATCAATAAAGCTCTCCAGGAGAAATGTCCTGTTGTTCAACTCTATCGGTACAACGCTTTTGAGGATCGGCAACCCCCGGCCGTCCTTCTTCAGAAGAACGCGCTCGCTGTTGTCGACGGCCTGCCGCAGGTCGAGGATCGGGCATGCGTCATCGGCCGCCGGGCAGAGGACTTTGTGACAGACCCGGCCGAGCAGTTCTTCCGGTTTTCCCCTATACATTTTGCATGCAGCGTTATTCACGCTGACAATTCGTCTCGTCTCCGCATCAATGAGGATAATGCCCGCCTGGACGGTATCGAGGATTTTGGTAAGCCTCTTCTCGTTCTCCCTGAGGGCGCGTTCGGCGTTCTTCAGCGCGATGACGTCCCTGGCCCGCGCCGCCTCGGCCTCTTTGCGTTCGGAGATGTCTCTCAGGACTCCCGCGACGCCCGAAAAGTTCCCCTGGCCGTCAAAAAGAAGCTGGGCGCCGGCGGAGACATGGATGGTCGAGCCATCTTTCTTCCTCAGCAGCAGTTCATAGTCCTTTGCGTACTTTTCCCTCATCAGGAGGGCTATGAAATTGTTTCTATCGTTGGGATCTGTATAAACGTCGGCAACAGGCTTCCCCATAAGCTCCTCGGGACGCCATCCTGCGAGGCGGTAGACCGAGGAAGAGAGCACGGTTATGGCGCCGTGGACATCCGTCTCGTAATAGACGTCCTCCATGGATTCGAAAATGCTCCGGTACTTCGCCTCGCTCTGGCAGAGGGCTTTGTTCGTCTTTTCGAGCTCCCGGCTCCGCTCGGCCACGAGACTCTCCACGACCCGAATTCGACTGGCGCTGCCCCGGAGGTACCTGGCAAGAAGGGCGGTGAGGAGCAAGCCAACGAACAGCACCATCCATGGACCATACCCGAATGCCGTCAGGAGGCTTCGGTTTCGGGGAACGGCAGTGAAGAGCCACGTGCGTCCGCCTAAATCGAAGCGTCTGGAATAAGCGTTTTTTGTGAAAGGCGGCGTCGGACCGTTCCACGATCGGCCGTCAGCGTGGCCGTAAAGAAATTGTTCAGACTCTTGGGCGCTTTTGTCGTAGAGAGCTATGTCGACAGAATCATGTTTCAGGCGTGACAGCGATTTCTCGACCATGTCGCCAATCCTGAAGACGCCCAGCCCGAAGCCTAGAAGGGATGCCCGCCGGGCCTCGACAGAGCCGAGCGAAGACCCCTTTTCGTAGAAGGGGATGAATACGAGAAAACCGAACTGGTCGCCCTGCTCCTGGACGAGCCGCACCCTCGACGTGGCGACCATCTTCCCCGTGTCGCGCGACTTCTCGAGCGCCGCTCTCCTCGCCGCTTCGGACGCCAGATTGAAACCGAGGGCCGCTTCGTTGCCTTTGAACGGCGCCACGTAGTAGACAGGAAAGTATTCGTCCCGAACGGCTGCGTTCAGGACTTCCGACCGGCTGCCGCGCTCCGTGAATCGGAAATTGCTGTAGCCATCCCGCCGGGCCTGCGCCTCGTAGGAGGGTCGACTCGAAAAGGGCGCCCTCGGTATCCATTCCAAAGCCTGGATGCTCTTGTGCCATTGGAGAAAAGCCGAAGCAAACTCCCCAAAATCTTTGCGCGTCACGTGTGGCGAAACGCTATAATAGGCTTTGAGGGACCCAAGGACCTGGAGATCGAGATCGAGTTCGCTTTTGATAATCATGAAACGATTGTCCGCGTCGTTGCGAAAATCACTGAGGGCGCGATTCTGCTCCCCCCTGCGGAGGGCTACAAAAAGGCAGACCGAGAGAACGACGGCGCAAAAAACGATCGCCACATGGAAAAAATCTCTGCGGGACCTCGCCATCATCTTTCCTCTGCTCCGCCTTCGTCCTCTTTTTGCACGAGGGCCGTCAGGTGGGAGACCGCGACGTCGTCCAGCAATCCCTGACTCGCTTCCCGTTGCAGTATGGCAAGCGCTTCGTGCTTCGCCATTCCGCGTCGGTACGACCGGTCTGTGACGAGGGCGTCGTAGATGTCGGCAACCGCCATGATCCGGGCCACAGCCGAGACGTCGGCCCCCTTGAGGCCGTCGGGGTATCCGGAACCGTCCAGTTTTTCATGGTGATGGCGGATTACGTCGAGAGCTCCCTTCAAGGTCGATGCAAGGGGCTCCGCCATTCGCCAGCCGATGAGCGGATGGCTTCGGACGGCTTCCATTTCATCTGCGTTTAAGGCCGTCGTCTTGTTGAGGACCGAATCGGGAATGCCTATCTTGCCGATGTCGTGAAGAATGCCGCCGAACCGGAGGGCCTCCAGATCGCCGGGAGAAAGATTCATGGCTCGGCCAAGATTGACGGCAAGATTCGACACCCGTTTCACATGGCCCTCGGTATAGGCGTCCTTTGCCTCGACGGCTGATGCGAGCGAGAAAAGGACGCTCTCGATGTTTACGAGGCTGTCGTTGAGTCTCTTGTTCCGTGTGAGGGCGCGCACCCTGGCCGCCAGTTCCAGCCTGTCCGGCGGTTTGGTGATGAAGTCGTCGGCGCCTGCCTCAATGGCCCTGATCTTTGACTGCGCGTCGCCCAGGGCCGTAATCATGATTACGGGAATCCTGCGCGTCTCGGGGTTTGACTTGACCCGGCGGCATGCTTCGAAGCCGTCCATCCGCGGCATCATGATATCGAGCAGCACCAGATCGATGTCCCCTGCCGCAAGCGCCTGGATGGCCTCTTCGCCGTTGCCGACAATTACCGAATCGCAGTTGAGGGGCCTCAGCATAGCCTTGAGGATTTGCGCGTTTACCGGTTCGTCGTCGGCGACGAGGACCCGAAACATCCCTTCGGCCACGGGGGGGCGGCCGTGGCCGGCGCAAAAAACGCTGCCGCGTCCGCGGGCCTTTGCGTGTGCGAGGGCCTCCTTCGCGTCATTGATGAGCCCATCCTTGTCGAGATGCTTTTCTGAGGAGGCGCATCCAATGCAAACCGTCAACTCTCCTTCGAATCGCTGCTCCACCGCGGCTCCGAGCCTGGCGAGGACCTTCTCCGCATTGGCTGCGCCCGTGTTGAGCAGGAGGACGGCAAAGGTGTCCCCGAGGTACCTGGCGGCAAGGTCCGATTCGCGCAAGGCCCTCTGAATGAGTCCGGCAACCTCTTTGAGCGCCCGGTCCCCGGGGATGGAGCCGCGCCTGTGGTTGTAGGCGGCGAGTCCGTCGACATCGAGAAGAGCGAGGGAAAAGGGAACGCCGTATCTGAGGAACCGGCTCTGTTCCCTCCCCAGAATCTCTACAAAAAAGCCATGGTTGTAAAGACCCGTGAGACTGTCGGTGTAAGCCGCGTCGGTTTGTTTCTTATAGTCGTCCTCAACCTCGGGCAAGAGGGAGGCTTGCTCCTGTGTCTCATTCACTCTCTTATTGTCGGCAACGATGGAGTGCGACTTAAACCGGGGGGATTCAAGGAGGGGAAGCGGCTACCTTCGTCTGAGGGCCTTCAGTAAGTCGGGCAGCCGTCTCGTGTTGAGAACGTCTTCGGCCTCGAGCCACCCTCGCCGGGCCTGGGCCACGCCGAACCGCATGAGGCTGAGGTCGGTCTTGCTGTGGGCATCAGTCGAGACCGCGATTTTCACGCCCGCTTCTTTCGCCATCCTGCAATTGATATCGCTCAGATCGAGGCGATCGGGGTGTCCGTTCAGCTCCAGCGCGCACTCTCTTTCCTTTGCGGCGTTGATAAGCCTTTCCATATCCACGTCGTAGGGCCGCCGCTCGTTGATGAGTCTCCCGGAAGGATGGCCGAGGATGGAGCAAAAGGGGTTGTCCAGGGCGCGGATGATCCGCTCCGTCTGCTTCTCCCGGCTCAAGTTGAATTTCGAATGGACCGAACACACCGTAAGATCGAGCTGTTTCAGAACGAAATCGGCAAGGTCGAGCCGCCCGTCCTCCAGAATGTCGACCTCGATGGACTTGAGCAGCGTAATGCCCTGAATCTGGTCGTTGAGCCGGTCGATCTCCTCGTTGCGCTTCGCGAGCCGTTCCTCATCGAGTCCGTGGGCCATGGCAATTCGCTTCGAGTGATCCGTGACGGCGAGATATTCATAGCCCAGCTCGTGCGCCGCCTGCGCCATCTCCTCCAGGGTGTGGCGGCCGTCGGTCTCGCTCGTATGGGCGTGAAGGTCCCCGCGGATATCGCGAAGGACAACCAGGCGCGGAAGCCGCTCTTTCTGAGCCGCTTCGATTTCCCCGAGGTTTTCCCGCAGCTCCGGCTCAATATAGGGGAGGTCCACGCTCGCATACACTTCTTCCTCTGTTCGGCCCGCAACCCTCGATTCCCCCCGAAACACCCCGTACTCGTTGATCTTGAGACCTTTCCGTACGCCGAGCGCCCTCACGGCGATGTTGTGCGCCTTGGCTCCCGTAAAATAGTGAAGAGCGGCGCCGTAACTCTCCTCGGGGACCACCCGCAGATCGACATGGAGGCCGGAACGGAAAAGGACGCTCGATTTCGTCTCGCCCTTCGCGATCGTCTTCGCCACATTTCCGTATGCAACAAAGCGGTCCATCACGGGGCAGCCCACCCGGCGCGTCGCCAGGATATCGAGGTCTCCCACGGTTTCCTTTTTCCGCCGGTAGCTTCCCGCCGCCTCGACCCGCATCACGCCTTCCACTCCTTTCAGATAGTCAAGCAGCACATTCGCGACCTCTTCCGCAACCGGCAGCTTGACCCTTCCGGCGACCCCCTCTTCGGTCCGTTCAAGCTCTTCGACGACGGCCCGTTCGATCTTCTTTCCGAAGCCCCGCAAAGAGCTGATCTTCCCGTCCAGGGCGGCCTTCTTCAGCGCGGAAAGGTCGCTCACGCCAAGCTGTTTGTAGAGGGCGTAAATCCTCTTCGGCCCGAGCCCCTCCACTTTCATAAGACGCCGCAGACCGGGCGGAAGGCGGCTCTCTTCTTCGGCGAGTTGGGCGAGTCGGCCCGTCGTCACTACTTCCTTTATCTTCTCCGCCAGATCCTTGCCGATCCCCGGCAGCTCGGTAAGCGGCTCGTTCCGCTCCACCATGCCCGCAATAGACTGCGGCAGGTCAGCCGCTACCCGGGCCGCGTTCCGGTAAGCCCTGACCCTGAACTGGTTCGCCCCTTCTATTTCGAGGGTGTCTGCCAGCTCGTTGAATATATCGGCAATATCGGCATTGTGGACCGGCATGGCGGAAATCTAAGGCCTTCGTCTCTGTCGGAAGTATAGGTCGGAGGAGCGGAGTGCGCAAGCGAAGCGGGCAATTTCAAGTGCCTAAAAAAACACTAGATTCCGGCGTCCGCCGGGATGATGAAAGAAGGCGACACGCAGTGTGCCAAATGGGAATGAATTCTGTGGGACGGTTCTAAGCGTATCAGATGGTTCGATTGCGCATCTGGTTGTTATAGTTCATAATAGAGACATGATGTACGCCAAGAGCGACAAACAAACGAGTCCAACGGAAGTCGGCGAGCTTCTGGCGCCGCTTTTCACAGACCCGTCGCTTCGACTGGTTGTTCTCTTCGGTTCTGTCGTTTCAGGCAAAACACATGGAACAAGCGACGTCGACCTTGGATTTGTCTTTGACCGCCCCATCGACGTCGTTGACCTCACAAACCGGGTCACCAGCCTGCTGCGTCGAAACGACGTGGACGTCGTCGACTTGGGCCGGGCGTCTCCGCTGTTGAAGTACAATGCGGCCAGGGGAGGCATTGCCCTGTATGAACGCACACCGGGTCTCTTCGCCGAGTTTTATTCCCTCTCCTATCGAATGTACGTGGACACGAAGAAGCTGAGAGATGCCGGGAATCGGTACGTTGAAAACTTTCTCCGGTCGCGGGAGCGTTCGTGAGTCCTCCGGAAAAGGATATTATTGCGCGAAAACTGGGTATCATTGCCAGAAATCTCGGCGCTCTGGGGGAGCTGTCCCTTCTTTCCCGGGAAGAATACGGACGAGACCTAATACGGCGAAAGGCCGCGGAAAGATTTCTGCAAGAGTTGATATAAGCGGCCATTGATATCAACACCCACATCATAGTGGGGCTTGGAGAAGCGGCGCCCGACACGTATTACGAAGGGTTTATCCGCTTGGTTTCCCCGGGCGTTCTGCCGGCCCCTCTTGCTCAGGTTCTTGCGCCTTCAGCGGGCCTGAGAAACAGACTCGTCCACGAATATGACGTCATAAACGATGTCATCGTCTACAATGCGGTTCTGGAGGCCCTCCAACTTTACTCAATGTACGTAGGAGAGATTTTGGAATATTTGAGAAAAACCTAGGCGGTTCTTAGAGACGCCGAAGGCGCCTCTTTTTCAAGGGATGTGAAACAAAGCAGGCAGAGACTTGAGCCTCTGCCTGCCGATTAATGCCGTAAGACTATTTTCCTGAGTTCCTACCCGTGAAGTCTCTTCCTCATGCCGATGAGGCCGAAAAGGCCGGGGGCGAAAAGAAGAAGGGCAGAGGGCAGCGGCACGCTGCTCACGTCGAGGTTGGCGGCGCTACTGCCGGTATACAAGGATTTTCCCGTCTGCTCAACCGATACGCTTCCCGTGTAGGCCCCGGAGACGGTGAAGACCGCATTCGAGAGGGACGACAGGTTGCTGAACATGACGTTCCAGGTGTAGTAGTGGTTGCCCGCAGAGGGACCGGAATACTCGGAGAGAGCCCCAAAAACATCAAAGGACGGACCGCCGACGATGGTCCCCGTAAACTCGACCTCGTTCGCGCTGTTGTCGAACGCCAGTTTTCCTGATTGGATAGAGACTTCGCCAATTTCATTGCTAGCGGCGTCCCATCCCTGGAGAGTCCACAGCACGGGAGTATTGTTAGAGAGCCGAGGAGTGACCGTTATCGTAGTGCCGCTCACTGCGGTTGTTGACGCGCCGAACCCAATTGTCTCATAGGCGGCAACCGGCGTCGCTCCCGCCATCCCCGGCGCGCCGACCACTATTGCCAATGCCATCATAATGCCTGCAATTCCAAACAGAATTCTTTTCATTACATGCTCCTTTTTATTTGTTCTCTAGACTAAACTGCCAGAACATAGACTGCCTTTGACGTTTCTCACCTCCTCCTTTTCGTCTAAGAGTGACGTTCTTGGCAGCCCGGCCGTCTGTCTGGAGCATTTACGAGGAGCATATCCGAGACCCGCTGGCTTTCCGTCCCACCGTCACCGATGGTTTGGCTTTTCAGAATAACACATTGTATAACACTTTTGATTACGATGTCAAGCGTATTGTTTCAAGGTCTTCAACTTTTTCAATCAATGCCGCCGAACTACAAGAAAAGTGAAGCAACAAAGGCATGCTGTGCTTTGACCCTTTGTATCCCCCGACCGAGTCACACAAAAACTTCACACAGACCACTGTTTTCCCCTCCCCCACTCACCGGGATCCCCAACGTCGTACACTGTTTGATCCGCTGGGGGGTCTATGTCGAACAGGGTTTTCAAAACCTCTGGTCTCACAAACAACAATAGCGGGTGAAAATAAGGCAGGCAGAGACTTGAGCCTCTGCCTGCCCAACAAAACCTTAGAGCCTTTCTGTCGAGTTCCTACCCGTGAAGTCTCTTCCTCATCCCGATCAGGCCGAAAAGGCCGGGGGCGAAAAGAAGAAGGGCAGAGGGCAGCGGCACGCTGCTCACGTCGAGGTTGGCGGCGCTATTGCCGGTATACAAGGATTTCCCCGTCTGCTCGATCGATACGCTTCCCACGTAGGCCCCGGAGGCGGTAAATACCGCGTTTGAAAGGGACGACAGGTTGCTGAACACGACGTTCCATGTGTAGTAGTGGTTGCTCGCCGAGGGACCTGAGTAGTTGGAGAGAGCCCCAAGAACATCAAAGGACGCGCTGCTGCCGACGATTTGTCCGGTAAACTCGACCTGATTCGTAAGGTTGTTGAACACCAGCTCTCCGTTACTCACCGAGACGTCACCGATTTCATTGCCAGCGGCATCCCATCCCTGGAGAGTCCACAGAACAGGGCTGCCGTAAGAAAGCCTGGGAGTAACCGTTACTGTGTCAGTGCCCGTCGCGGTTGTGGACGGTCCGAACCCAATTGTCTCATAAGCTGCTATCGGCGTCGCTCCCGCCATCCCCGGCGCGCCGATCACCACGGCCAATGCCATCATGATGCCTGCAATTCCAAACAGAAGTCTTTTCATACTTCCTCCTCTACGTTTTCCTACAATGTGAAACTGGACTGCCGAAACATATGCTTCTCTTACGCGCTCTCACCTCCTCGTGATAGAGCATCTTCTTGGCAGCCCGGCCGTCTTTCTGGAGCATTCGCGAGGAGCTTATCTGAGACCCGATGGCTTTCCGCCCCACCGTCACCGGTGGTTTAGCTTTTTCAATTTTGAGACATTGTAAAACACCTAATTTACAATGTCAAGTTAATTTTTTGAAAAGGTTGTGAAAATGTCTTAATAAAAGAACTGGCCCGTGTGGGCCGGGGAGGGGAAGAACTAGGCCATAATGCGGAAACTCAAGGCACTATTGAAGGAAAGGCGCCTCGCGCTGCTCCGATTGAGATCGGAATGCCGGGAGGCGCCAAAAAGAGCGTCTAGCGTTGTTGCCTTATGCTTTAACGTCTTTTACTCTTCTTTTGATGATCTTGCCCTTGTCGTGGGGCATGTCGGCTCTTATGTAGACTGTTTTTTCAAACACCCTGTCGACGGATCCTTCCATCTCTTTCTTTGCGAAAGAAAACTTTACCTTGTCTCCCGGTTTCATGCCGTGCCTCCGCTGGTCTCGCTTTTCGTCGTAGTCTCGGCCTTGGCTTCAGGCTTCGCTTCGGTTTTCTGTTCCGTTTTTGAATCGGTCGTATCCGTTTGTTTTGCGCCGTTCCCTCTGGCGGAAGATCCCGGCGACTTGTAATCCGTCACGTACCAACCCGTACCCTTCAACTGAAAGGAGCACATGGAAATCAGCCTGTTGAGACGGCCTTTGCAGTCTTTGCACTCCGCCAACGGCTCTTCCGAGATCTTCTGAAATATCTCAAACTTCTTCCCGCAATCAAGACATTCATATTCGTATATGGGCATACTGCAACCTCCGACAAAAACTCGATCCATAATATAATCCGTAACCCCTTCTCCCGTCAAGGCCGCCTTCAGAGCAGGGCTTTCTGTTGAGACCTGCACCGGAAGGCGCCTCCGCCCCTACTGTATCATCCCTTGTCTTCCGGCGAAGCAACCTGTTGCTCTCAAGGCAGAGGCATGCTATACAAGAGAGGAAAGGAGCAACGCGTGGAAAAAGCACTGATACTCATCCTTTTGGGAAGCGAGAACGACATGCCGTTGATGCAGGACGGACTCGATTTTCTCAAGGAGATGGGTGTCGCTTTCACGATCGACATCGCTTCCGCCCACCGCCATCCTGAAAAGACGGCGGCCCACGCGAGAAACGCCAGAGAACAAGGCATCGAGGTCATTATTGCGGCGGCCGGTTTGGCTGCCCACCTGCCCGGCGTCGTCGCCGCCTACACGACCCTTCCCGTCATCGGCATTCCTTTGAAGAGCGGCGCCCTGCTCGGCATGGACGCCCTGCTCTCGATTGTACAAATGCCGAAGGGAGTGCCCGTGGCGACCGTCGGCATCGACGCGTCGCGCAACGCCTGCATCCTCGCCTGTGAGATACTCTCCATAAAGCACGAAGAGGTCCGGGTGAAGCTCGAAGGCATGAAGGAAAAGATGCGTCGGGAGATAGACGAGAAATCGAGGCGCCTGTGCACAACGCCATAACCGACGTAGACGGCGTTCGCGTCGGCCACAGCTCGGATTTCAAAGGTTATACGGGATGCACGGTCGTCTTGTTCGACAGGGCTGCCGTCTGCGGAATCGACATAAGGGGCAGCGCCGCTGGAACCAGACAGATCGATGCCCTCGGCGTCGCGCACGTCGTCGACAGGGTCCATGCGGCCATGCTGGCGGGAGGAAGCGCCTTCGGTCTGAATGCGCCGGGCGGGGTGATCAGGTATCTCGAGGAGCGGTCTATCGGCTTCGATACAGGCGTAGCTCGTGTTCCTATTGTTCCTACCGCTGTCATATTCGATTTGGGCTTTGGAGAGCGCCTGGCGCGGCCCACGCCCGAAATGGGCTACGAGGCCTGCGTGAACGCCGGCCTGTCGGTGGATGAGGGGAGCGTCGGCGCGGGTGTGGGTGCAACGGTAGGAAAGCTCTGCTCCTCGGCCAGAGCCATGAAAGGGGGCCTTGGGACGGCCTCGGTTTCTACTCCCGATGGCATTGTCGTCGGCGCCCTCGTCGTCGTTAATGCCTTTGGCGATGTAATCGACGACGCGACGGGGGAATTTCTTGCCGGCTTACGCACGTCGGAAGAAGGTCTTACGTTCGCAGGCACGGTCGAGTGTCTCAAACAGGGTCAGGTGCGCACGCAATTCGGAATAGACAACACAACGCTTGCTATCGTGGCCACCAATGCTCAGCTTGACAAGAGGGAAATAACAAAGGTCGCGCAAATGTCGCAGGCGGGCATCATAAAGACGGTGGCCCCGGCGCATACAACTTTTGACGGCGATCTGATCTTCGCCGCCTCCCTCGGAGAGATGAAGGGCGACGTGAACCGCATCGGCCTGCTCGGTGAATTCGCCGTCGCGGAAGCGATCAAGAGGGCAGTGAAAAAGGCGGACGGCTTCGGCTTGTTGCCCGCATTCAAAGATCTGCTCGGGCGGTCGAAAAGCGGCGGGAGGTAACCGCCTTTCGCCTCGGAGCATTTCCTTGAGGCCGGCTCAAAGGAGAAATCGCATGGAAACAACGTCTGGCGAAGCGGCGCGCCTCATCAGGGAGCATGGAAGCGCCGTTGCCTTTACCGGCGCCGGCATCTCCGTAGAAGCCGGCATTCCTGCCTTCCGTGGCGGGCAGGGTCTTTGGGAAAAATACGATCCCGAGGAGTACGCGGAGATAAACTCCTTTCTCAGTTCACCCGAAAAGGTCTGGCACATGCTGAGGGAGATGGGGGGGCTGATCCTTCGGGCCGAGCCAACGCCTGCGCACAAGGCACTGGGGATTATCGAGCGAGCCGGGCTGCTGAACGCGGTTATCACGCAGAACGTCGACGGGCTGCATCAACTCGCGGGAAACAGGAACGTGATCGAGTACCACGGAAACCATCGACGCCTCGTCTGCCCCAACTGCTCCGAAAAGAGCGCTTTTAATGAAGCGTCGATAAAGGCGCGTCCGTATCCGGTATGCACCCGGTGCGGCGCGCCGCTGAAGCCTGACGTCGTCTTTTTCGGCGAGCCGATACCCCTGTCGGCAAGCATCAGGGCGAACCGGGAAGCGGCCTCCTGCCGGGTAATGATCATCATTGGGACATCAGGCGTGGTCTACCCTGCCGCCGATATACCGTTCATGGCGAGTCAAAAAGGCGCGACGATCATCGAGATCAATGTGGCGCCCACGCCCTTTACCTCATCCGTCACTAATTGTTTTCTGGAAGGGAACGCCTCGACGATCCTGCCCGGCATCCTCGATGAGCTGGGCCTGAGGAGTGAATCTTAATGAGTGAGCTTGCCATGGAGCATACCTATTGCGTTATCATGGCCGGGGGAAGAGGAGAGCGCTTCTGGCCGCTCAGCACCTCCCGGACGCCGAAGCCGTTCATCAAACTCATCGGCGATAAGACGATGATCCAGATGACAATAGAACGTCTTGCCGGCCTCCTGCCAAAGGAGCGCATATTCGTCGTGCTCGGCGAGGATCACGTCGACGTCGCGAGCAGTCAGCTCCCCGACTTGTCCCGAGATCGTTTCATCGTGGAACCCGAGGGGAGGGACACCGCCCCTTGCATAGGCTTCGCAGCCCTTCTCCTTCGCCTCAGGGACCCCGAAGCCGTCATGGTCGTGCTTCCCGCCGATCAGTACATTCCCGACAAAGAGGCCTTTGTCGCAACCGCCTCTGCTGCCGTAGAACAGGCGAGGCAGAAAGAGTGCCTCGTCACCTTCGGCATTACGCCCACCAGGCCGGAAACCGGCTACGGCTATATATACGCAACAGAGCGCATCGGCGGCGTTGGTCCGTCGTGCTTTCGGGTAGGCCGGTTCGTGGAAAAGCCGGATGAGACAAAAGCCGCGCAATATCTGGCCGACGGCAACTACTTCTGGAACAGCGGCATCTTCGTCTGGCGAGCCGCAACCGTCCTGGCAGGGATAGAGCGGCATATGCCCGAGCTTTCCCGAGGGCTTCGAGCGCTGGAGGCCGCTGCGGCGGCGGGCGATTCGCGAAAGACGGCGGAGGTCTTCAAGGGGCTTCCGAAGATTTCCATTGACTACGGGCTGATGGAGAAGGCGGATAACGGCGTCATGGTGAAGGCTGATTTTGCGTGGGACGACATGGGCGCCTGGAGCTCCCTCCGGCGCGTGATGAAGCTCGACGAAGCGGGGAATTATCTGCAAGGCAACCTGGTCTGCGTGGACGCGAAAGACTGCGTCGTCTTCGGGGAAAACATGCCGGTAGGGGTGATCGGCGTCTCGAACCTGATCGTCGTGGCCTCCCCCGAAGGCGTGCTGGTGTGCGACAGGAGGAGAGATCAGGAAACAAGGCAAATAGCACGGATGATCGAACAGGCCAAAACAGCGACGCCGGAGAAGAAGCAAGGCTCCTAGCGCGAGACGCGGGGAGCCTCCTTCAAAAATGATGGAGGAAGGGCGATGGACGACCGTTCGCTCCGCTCACTAGGACGAAAAAGCCTTTTCGTCCATCCTCCCAGTCCCGCTAGGGACGGTCGTCCAAGCGAAGCAGTCGTCCATCGGCGAGAATGCCGAGGGGGTGCTGAACCCCAATAATTGAGGGCGCCATGGTATCGAAGGTTTTTACGTCGGGTCTTCGTGGGATAGACGGCATCAAGGTCGAGGTGGAAGTCGACATTTCTCACGGCCTGCCGTCCTTCAGCATTGTTGGTCTCCCCGAGCTTTCCGTGAAGGAAAGCCGGGAGCGGGTGCGGGCCGCGATAAAAAACGCCGGCTTTGACTTCCCCAATGACCGGATCACCATAAATCTCGCGCCCGCCGACGTGAGAAAAGAGGGCTCTTCTTTTGATCTGCCCGTGGCCCTCGGGCTGCTTGCCGCAATGCGAGTTTTCCCTCAAGCCGCAGTCGAAAACCGTCTCGTTGCCGGCGAGCTGTCCCTCGACGGCAGGATCAAGGGAACCCGAGGCGTGCTCCCCATGGCTGTCCTCGCGGCAAAAGAGCGCTTCGCCTCGATGATCGTTCCCATGGAAAACGGACGGGAGGCAGCCGTCGTAAAAGGCATCAAGGTGTATGGCGCCTCGCGCCTTCTTGACATCGCTCATTACTTTTGCGGGGATGGAGAACTTGAAAGCTTCGATGGCGCCGGACCGATCGAGCCGCGGCCGGAGCCGGGCGAAACGCTCAACTACTCGGATGTCAGAGGACAAGCTCACGCCAAACGGGCCATCGAGATCGCCGCGGCCGGCAGTCACAATGTGCTGATGGTGGGGCCGCCGGGCTCGGGAAAGACGATGCTCGCCCGGAGAATACCGACCATCCTGCCTTCACTGACATACGACGAAGCGATAGAGACGACCAAGATACACAGTATAGCCGGACTCTTGAGCGAGGAAAAGTATCTCGTCTCCGAGAAGCCTTTTCGCGCCCCCCACCACTCGATTTCAGATGCCGGACTGGTCGGGGGAGGCTCCGTGCCCCGCCCGGGAGAAGTGAGCCTTGCGCATAACGGCGTGCTCTTTCTCGATGAATTCCCGGAGTTCAAAAGGAATATCATCGATTCCCTGCGTCAGCCGCTCGAGAGCGGCAACGTCGTCATCTCGCGCGTCTCCCAGGCCGTCGCCTTTCCAGCGAATTTCATGCTGATCGCGGCCATGAATCCCTGCCCCTGCGGCTACTATGGCGACCCAAGAAGGGCGTGCATCTGCTCCGGCGCCCAAATCCATCGTTACCGGACCAAGATATCGGGCCCGCTGCTCGATCGCATTGACCTGCAGATTGCCGTTCCCGCCCTCAGCATGAGGGAGCTTTCCCACGACGCGGATGAGGAGTCGTCAGAAGCGATCCGAGCCAGGGTAGCGACTGCCCGCGAGCGACAGAAAGAGCGGCTCAAAGACAAATCCGTGCGCGCCAACGGCCAAATGACGGTGCGCATGGTGAAAAAACATTGTGCCGTAAACGGCGCGGCCAAGGATTTGCTCGAACAGGCCGTCGAGAAATTTGCACTTTCTGCGCGCGCCTACCACAGAATACTCAAAGTATCGAGGACGATCGCCGACATCGAGGGAGACGCCGACATCGACGAGAGCCACGTAGCAGAAGCGATTCAGTATCGCGTCCTCGACAAGAAGATGGTTGGGTAAGGGAGAATAGCGCGTAAGCTGCCGCCCCGAACGAAGATACTCCGAATAGGGACCAAAGATGGGACTGGTCGGGGAGGAGGCTCTGTCCCTCGAAGCCCCCTTGGGTCCGTCAGGGTTGTGCATTGGCGTGAATCTGCTCGGCTGCTTTGCGGCGCCACTCCGCTGCTTCTCCGTAATCCTGAGGTACGCCTTTGCCATAGTAGCACATATGGCCAAGCCAGAATTGCGCGTCGGCATCTCCCTGCCCGGTAAGTTTCTTGCCGAAGCCCTTCCGTGAATCAGGAGATGTTTGCCTTGCTAAATTCAATTCAGTCCTTGCTCTTGCTTTCAACGGCCGTCGTCAGAATCGCCCCCTGTTGTGCCCCTGTCCGGGTCGACCTGTCTTCCGGAGCACGTTTCTCCGGAACGGCGCTCCCGGTTCGCAAGCGATAATCTTATTATCAACGGTTTCCAGAAAGTATGAAGTGAAAAGCGCGTGCAGGACCTGTCCTGAACAAGAATTCTTCCAGACGTCATCGATTGCCGTGAGCAATTGCCGCCTTTCGGCTATCCTCTGATAGGTTCGGCCGCCGTCGCAGGACTTTCGGAACGCATTTATTGTGCGCCTCCATCTCATCTATCAGCCGCTTCTGCCATGTCCCAAGGGCTCACGACTTCAACGCCGCCTGAGCACGCAAACCGTTCCCTCACATGGGCGGCCGAGGTGCGCTCGATCTCAGGTTTCTTGCCAGATTCCTTAATACCTTCGCTTGTGTTTGCCTGATGCTTTCTCTTGACGTGTGGAAGCGCTCGCCGAGCTCACTTAACGTGAGCGGGTTTTCCGTCATGATGCGGTTATCGAGAATAGAACACTCTTTCTCACTAAGGCGCTTCTTCAATTCATCGAGTTCTTTGTGCAGGGTTTCCCTATAGTTTTTTTCGATCAACGCCTCCTCTATGTCCTCGCCGCTTCCTATCGTATCCATGAGCGCGTCCCCGTCATCGCGTTGGGGCGCTTCGAGGGAAACATCTGCGCAATAGAAGATGGTCCCCCGACTGTCCTTGGGGCCCATCTTCACCATGCTCCACGAGTCCATCAAATATTTCAGCATGCAGTTACGTATCCAGAACGTTGCGTAGGTCGAGAATCTCGTTCCCCACCCGGGATCGTACTTCCGGACGGCGCGCACCAGGCCGATGTTCCCCTCCTGGATAAGGTCGAGGATGTCGAGGCGGCTACGGTAATCGAGGTGTTTCCGATAATCGAGCGCCGTCTTGACCACAAGCCTGAGGTTCGCAAGGACCATTCTCTGTTCGGCGTCTTTGTCCCCCTCCATTCGCACCCGTTGCGCTGTTTCCCGTTCTTCTTCCTTTGTCATAAGCGGGTGCTTCGATACCTCATGAAGGTATGCGGTGAGGGGATCGCCGATTTCCGAGATCTCGGAGCCGGGCTCAGGCAAGGCTGAGCCCTCTGAGTGATAGAATACCATGTGGCGCCTCCTTGGGATTGCACTATTCTGCGCTTCTCGCTCCTGACCGGGCATGAGGTTTTCGGGAAGCGCCATTTTGCGGATTATGGCCCGCAAATCGAGGAATTCCTCGCCCAGGCAAATCCTCTCTATCCCTTGCTTCAGAACTTCAACGGACTCGACGTCATCACGGCCGCAGCCGAATACAGCGATGTCTGCAGCGTGCGCCACGCAACCGGGATGAGTGGGCTCGACTACGGCGATGAGCGGGGCCTCCAGTTGCTTGCCGAGCAGCAGTGAATTGCCGCAATTTTCGCCATCCCAAACCCTCCCTATCGCCTCATTGTCATACTGTTTCTTGGATGGTCTATACCGTCCATCCGATCCAAGTCACCGTTGAAGTTCTCCAGACACTTAGCTTTCCGCCCCATCGTCACCGATGGCTTCCCTTTCGGATTCGCTGGCGAATATTTGAAGTATTGCTTGAAGTTATTGCAGCGGCACTAATGTCGGATGAAGAGTTCGTGAAGAATTTCGTCGGCGTCATAACATCGACCTCTCCATTTTGTCGATCCCATTGAGAACTTCATCGTCTATGATATCAGTCTTTAACAGTCGTAAAACAACGTTAATCAACAATCCCTACAATTGCCACACCGTTTTTTCGACAGCTTCCTTTCCCGCTGCTTGCACCAATGCAGTTTGTCTTTTTCGTTATGTAAGCCTCCCCCCGTTGTCAAGACAATTATGAGGCATGCTTAAGGTGGACTCCCTCCTCTGCCTGGAGCGTTGGTTCCGGAGCAGCAGCTTCATGGTAGACCTCGCTGGGGGTCCTGTAGCCGAGGGCCGAATGGGGCCGCTCCTCGTTGTACCGGCGAAAGAAGTCTCTTAGGCCCCGTATCGCCTCTGCGACGTTGGCATAATCTTTGAGATAAACCTCTTCCCACTTGACGGTCCGCCAGAGCCGCTCGATGAAAATGTTGTCGAAGACCCGGCCCTTGCCGTCCATGCTGATGGCGATGTTGTTGTTCTTCAGGACGTCGGTGAAATCCTTGCTTGTGAATTGCGATCCCTGGTCGGTGTTGAAGATCTCGGGGACGCCTACGGCGAGGGCGTCTTCCAGGGCTTCCACGCAGAAGGCGGCGTCGAGGGTCAGAGAAACCTTCCAGGACAAGACATAGCGGCTCGCCCAGTCCATCACTGCCGTAAGATAGATAAAGCCCTTCCTCATGGGGATGTAGGTGATGTCCGAGCAGAAGACCTGGTTGGGCCTTGAGACGTCCAAGCCTTTGAGAAGATAGGGATAGACCTTATGCTCCTTGTTCGGCCGGGTCAGCTTCCTTTTGGGAACGACGCCTTGGAGGCCCATTCTCCTCATGAGACGGGCGATTCGTTTCCGGTTGACTTTGAAGCCCTGTCTCCTAAGCCAGGTCGTTATCCGGGGAGCTCCCCAGGAGGGGTTGGCCGTGTACTGCCGGTCGATGAGCTTCATGAGACGGAGGTTGAAATCGGAGACCGGGACGGGCCTGTAATAGAAGCTCGACCGGCACAGGCTCAAAAGCTCGCACTGCCGGAAAATGGGAATAATCTTGCTGTTCACGTCGACGAGCCCCCTTTTCTCCGGGAGTGGAGAATCCCCCACTTTTTTTTAAGCCAGTCCGTCTCTACTTTGAGCTGGCCGATTTGTCTTAAAAGCTCGTCTTTTTCCTCCTCGGCGGCCTTCTCCTCTTTTGCCTGCTTTGAATCGAAGAGACTGGGGAGGTTCTCCACGGCCTGCTTCCTCCACTGGGCGATCTGGTTGGGATGGACGTGGTATTCGCTTGCCAGCTCGGCGACGGTCTTTTCGTTCTTGAGAGATTCGAGCACGACCCTCGCCTTGAATGTTCCGTCGTACCGCTTCCTGTGATCCGTCATTCGCTTCCTTCCTCCTCCTTGAGATATTTCACTCAGAGAGAGGAGGGTTTGTCCACCCTAATGGAGTGTCTAGATTCTGGGGGTAAGTAT
>CAWFMJ010000022.1:0-54546 GCA_963816715.1 uncultured delta proteobacterium | reverse complement strand
CAGTCTAACGAAAGTATAGATTGCCTCTAACTGGACAATTTAATACGGTCTGTCTAGTTTTGGACAGTGGCTTCAAACCTCTGCACTTCTTGTGGTAATCCGCGATCTCGACCAGAAGACCGCATACTCACCTTGTAGGTGCTATACGTAACATATCCTGCTTTCCCTTGTGATGTTATGTAGTTACGCACCATTCTCTATTATCGCTTTTCTGTGCATCTCTGTCAATACAATTCATTGTCCTTTTTAGGGCCATTTCACTCTTCCGTCGCGGCTGCATCTGCACAATTGGAGTTTACTCCTCTTTACGCCAGGCCTTCCCCTCTTTCACGTCGTAGAGGTTAAAGCGCGCGCCCTGGTTGTCGGTTGGATTGAGCCAGAGCATGCGAGTAAAGACCTTTTCCGCATCCCTCATCCGATTAAAGCGCCACAGACAAAGGCCGTAGCCGTGGAGACAGCGGAGGAACGGCCGGTTGTCTGTGCACCCCCAGGGAAGGAGACCGGCGAAGTCCTTGCCGAGGGAGAGCTCTCCGATCTTGACTCCTATGTCGTAGTGACGCACTGCTGTATCGGGATCGCGAGGGAAGGCGAAGTTTCCCAGGTGGGCGTGGGCGTCGAGACAGCGGAGATCGGCAGTGAGTATGTCCATGAGCATGCGGCGCGCTTTCCTGGGATTGCCTGTCTCTTTCATATCGACCGCTTCGAGGATAGGGTCCGTATCGGGATTATCCGGGTCCTCGCCGGGAAGGACCTGCTCCATTTCGTATTCGGGTCTCGGACCCCGCTTGATGATCGGCCTCGCCCATGGTTCTATCGGCTCGTCTGGTTCTCCCCAATAGTGCTCCTTTGGATCCCACATTCCCATTTCATGCAGTTTCAGAGGGTTGAGGCCCAGAGCGGGTATGTCCGTGCGAGAGGCCTTGATCTCGCCGGCGAGGTAGGGACGGCCGCCATAACGCCACTTCCTTCGCGGCGATACCTTGACGATCTCCCCCGGCATTGTCTCCGAGGCCCCCGAGGGTCGGAGGGTAAGAACATGCTCCTTCCCGAGGATGCGGCAGGAGATAGCGTTTCCCTTGAGGGCAAGGACGACGAGCTCGACGTCCTTGCCCATGTCAATCTCATCCTCTGCAACCTTCGGCTTTTTGGTCGATGGGACATGCGGGTAGGGTTCCACACCGAGCCATGTGCGGTAGGCAGCCATGTAGTCGGCCCCTTTCGAGCCTTCCGGGAAGACGAGATCGCTTGCGCCGATAGTATGTTCGGTCCCGTCCTCCCGGTGACACCTCGCCGTCAGCCCCCGCCGCTCGTTCCCATCGTAATCAATCTCCATTACCCTTACCGGCTCTCCGAGAACAAAAGCATCCGCCGGCAGATCGACTTCGTCTTCAATGACCTGCCGGAAGGCCCAGAGCTGCTCGTCGTCGTTATAGGCGTCGACGGTGATTTCATCGACCAGGTCGTTCAGCTCCTCTTCGCTCTTTCTACCACCCGCCATCCATGACTCCTTTCTCTGTTTACTCGCTTCCCTGCGTCGCAGGTTCCTTGAGTCCTTTGCATGACCAGTTCCATGGCCTTGTAATAGTCCCGCTGCACCTTGAGGTTCGCCACCCGGCAGTACCGCTGGGTCGTAGTGATGTGCTCATGTCCCAGGAGGTCCTGGATCGTGGCAAGGTCGGCGTCGGCGTTCAGGAGCTGCGTGGCGAAGGTGTGCCTCAGTCTATGGCACGACACTTTGAGCCCGCTCTTTCTGCCATAGTATTCAATCCTCTTCTGGATGCCGCGTACCGATATTGGCGTGTCCGTAAGCGGCCCCTTCTGCACGAGGAACAGCCTTTTCGCCTTCGATGATCGTTTTTGCAGATAGGCGTCCAGGGCGATGCAGGCGTCGTCGCTTAAATAGACAACCCTGCCTTTGGCGCCTTTTCCATTGAGCACGAACACCTGCCTTTTCCGGTAATCTACCGCATCCACGGTAAGATGGGCAACCTCTTCGACCCGGAGGCCGCATCTAAGCATGAGTATGAACATCGCCCTGTCGCGGGCATCCTTAATGACGGTAAAGAGCGCGTTCGCTTGGTCGTCCTTAATACATCGCGGAAGCGGCTTCGGCAGGCGAATGGAGATCTTTCGAACCGGGTTGTCCATGGCCGCTCCCTCCTCGTCGATGAGGTACTCGAAGAAGAGGTGCAGGGTCTGCAGGTGACAGATGATCGTCTTCGGCGCCCGTCGCTTTCGCAAAAGATGATCTACATAGGCCCCTATCTCTCTGCGGGTCGTCTTTTCAAGAGGAACGCGGAGCCAGAGGGTAAAATGATCTATACGGTTCATGTAGTTCTTGACCGTGTACGGCGAGCAGTTCTTTCTCTTCAAGGACCTCCGGTACCTCTCAGTAATCTCCATCGATGCCTCCCTTTTCGATGATCGCCATGGCCCGGAAGTATTCTTCTTCCCTGGTCTTGTCGGTGAGTCTCGCATAGCGCCGGGTTACTTCTATGTCCTGATGGCCTAAAAGCTGTTGGAGGACCTCTAAGCGCATGCCGGCGTTGAGAAGCTCACTCGCGAAGGTGTGACGGAGGCAATGGACCGTGTAGCCCTTATGCTCCAACCGGGCTTTCCCGATGTAGTGGACAAAGCGGCTCCTTGCGGTGCTGTAGCAGATGGGGGCCTGACCGTGTCCGCAGAAGATGTACGCTTCTTCTCTGTTCCTTATCGCCAGCCAGCGCTTCAGGGCGAAGAGGGCGTCGTTACTCAGATAGACCGCCCTTCCCATGTTGTTTTTCTCTCCCTCCATGAGATGGACTTTCTTCTCCTTGAGATCGACGTCGTTGAGGGTAAGGCCGAGGACCTCGCCGATCCGCATGCCTGTCCGCAAAAGCAAAAGTATAAGGGCGCGGTCCCTGGCGTCGTCTATCACTTCAATGAGCCTTTTCACATCCTTGGGGTTCATGGCCCGGGGAAGCTTGTCGGGGAGCTTCAGTCTGATCGTCTTCTTCAAGACGGACGGGGAGAGAATGTCCTGCTCCATGAGGAAGTGGAGGAAAGCGATGATGGAGGCCATCCTGGTTTTTATGGTCGTCACGTACATGCCCCGGCCCTGTTCATGTTCAATGAAGGCTTCGAGGTCGGAGCGTTGGAGCTGTGCAATGTCGCTTTTGCCTGATGCCCCATAAAACTGGAGAAAGAATATGACCGAGGTGAAGGAGCCTTCGAGCGTCTTCGGCTTATGATTCGCCCGCCACTTGTGACGCAAGTAGTTCTCGAAGTGATCCTTGGCGGGAAGGTCCAGCGGACGGAGCCTTTCAAGGACATGGTCGATCGGGGTTCGGTCGCGCAGGGCTTCATTGCTGCTGACTGACTGCTGAGATTCCGGATTCGTCTGAGCCATCATCTTCCTCCTTTTGTTGGAGAAAAAGCAGGATAGATAATGAACTCCGGCACATCCGGAGGTCAAGAAATTTTGTTACGTATAGGTAGGTGAAAGCGCCGCCCGCCATTGCTCATCGACAATTCACGAAAACAACCAGCAACTCAGTCGCTTCCGATTTTTGACTCCAGACGAGGGGGGCTCGCACGAACTCAAAAACCCCCGTTTGAAACCTGCGCATCAAGCGAGCGGGGCCTGCGAAGAATGCGTTGTTCGTCTGATGGAAGGCAGCTTTCCGGCAAAGAAGACCGATGCTGCAAGACAACACGCCCCTCCCGCCATTACCGTGTTCGGGGCGCCGATGCGGCTGGCCGAGGCGCCGGCCAACAGGGCGCCGAAGGGAATCATGCCCTGAAACGCCATAGCGTACAGGCTCATAACCCGGCCGCGCTTGTCCTCCTCCACGGCCGTCTGCAGCATGGTGTTGCACGACGTCAGGGCGGTCATCATCCCGAAGCCGGCAACAAGCATGAAAACCAACGAAGCCGCCATGTGACGGGACAAGGAGAACCCGACGAGGCCCAGACCAAACAGGGCGGAGCCGAGAACAATCATCTTTTCAATGCCCGCCGGGCTTTTGCGCGAGGCGAGGTTTGCGGCGCTGAGAAGGGCGCCGACTCCGCCTGAGGCCATGAGGAACCCGAGGGCTGAAGGACCTCCGTGGAGCACTTTCCCCGCAAAGACGGGCATGAGCGCGTGGTAGGACATGCCCATGAGGCTCACGAGGGCAAGCACGATGAGCGTATGCCGTATGGGTGGGAAGCCAAAGGCGTAGCGATAGCCTTCGATCAATCCCGCCAGCGGGCGGGTCCTGCTCTTCGCCCTGACGACAGGCGCCAGGTCCATCAGGAGGAGAGCCGCGACGATGGCGAGGAAGCTCAGGGCGTTGAGAAGGAAACAGACGCCCTCGCCGAACGCCGCAACCGCGAGGCCTGCCAAAAAAGGCCCTGCTAATCGGGCGCCGTTCACCATCACCGAGTTCAGGGCGATGGCGTTCGGAAGATCCTCTTTCTGCCGCCCCACGAGGTCGATGATGAAGGACTGGCGGGCGGGCATGTCGAAGGCGTTGATCATGCCGAGACACGCCGCGAGAACAAATATGTGCCAGACCGCTACGCGGCCGGCGAGCGTGAGCGCAGCCAGCAGTGAAGCCTGGATTAAGGCAAGCGCCTGGGTTGCGAGGAGCACCCGGTAGCGGTTCCAACGGTCCACAAAAACCCCCGCGAAGGATGCAAAGATGAATAATGGAAGCTGGCCGACAAAACCGGCAAGACCAAGGAGAAAGGGGGAATCGGTGAGCCGATAGATGAGCCAACTCGCCGCAAGCCGCTGCATCCACGTCCCGACGAGAGAGAGTCCCTGCCCGGCAAAGAAGAGCCGGTAATTACGATGACGCAAGGCTCGCGCAACAAATCCGTCTTTTGGCTTCATGTCCAGCCGCAATTATACCGCTCAGCCTCAGGACGCATCAACAGCGCGCGGCTGATCCAGGTTTTCTTGGCTGCGGCCGTCGCCGTCACAGGCATGACTTTCGGCGAATCTCCCGGCGGCGTCTTGCGGATGACGAATCGTCCGCGTCAAAGGGAACTGCGTTCATCTTCATGAAGCGTTCCCCGCGATCCTCAAATGGCGTGATTCTCCATCCCCTCTTCTTCGCTTGGAATCGCCTGCCGTTTATGCAATAGTATGGACAAAACAGAGCCGCGCGAAGCGGAAAGGCGTCGTCCCGCGTTTTCGGAGAAGAAATGAACCGTAAATCGGGGGACGGCCGGAGATGATCGTAAAGAAAACAAGAGAAAGGAGCAACCATGTTCGGCGAACTGGCGAAACAGCGAAGGAGCATAAAGGTCTATGTCGATCGTCCCGTGGAGGCCGAGAAGATTGACGCAATTGTTGAAGCCGCCCTTCGCTCCCCGACGGGAGCGGCGAGAAGGCCCTGGGAGTTCGTCGTGGTCACGGACAAGACGCTCCTGAGAGACCTTTCGGTAGCGAAGCCCGGAGGCGCCGCCTTCTTGAAG
This sequence comes from uncultured delta proteobacterium, assembly GCA_963816715.1. GTDB lineage: Bacteria > Desulfobacterota > Syntrophorhabdia > Syntrophorhabdales > WCHB1-27 > BOG-1155. Next base: position 49,101 of record CAWFMJ010000022.1, on the reverse strand, counting down.
GACGCTCCCGCGGCCGTCGTCGTCTGCGGGGACCCCTCGGCTTCTCATATGTGGATTGAGGACTGTTCCATCGCTGCCGTCACCATCCAGTACGCCGCCCAGTCGCTCGGTCTCGGAAGCCGGTGGGCGAACATCAAGGGAAACAACTTCAACGAGGGAACCACGTCGACTCAGTACATTGCAAGGCTCCTGGGTCTCCCCGATAACCTGAGCGTCCTCTGCATAATAGCAATAGGCTACCCCGGCGAGGAGACGGTCCCCTACAAAAAAGAAGAGCTCCGCTTCGACAAGGTCAGCTACAACCGTTACGGGCAGAAGAAGGGCTGATCCATCCTGTGGGAGGAGAGGCGGATGGGAGATCTCAAGGTAGGCCAGGCGAAATGGCAGCGCGCCTGGTCGATCTATCTGACCACCAACCAAGAAACGAAAGAAGGCAAGCGCGTGATCATAACGCCGAGCCTCTACAACCAGTGCATGGAGGACATCGAATCGCCCTTGAGAACGAGGACCTCGGCGACGTCAACCGTCTTCTGCCGGGATTTTTGGGAAGCCCTTAAAGGCGACGTGTCATGAGCCGGTGTGTGAGTTTTTTTCGGACCACAAGCGTCAACAGTCCGGTAAACATCTCGCATGACTGCCGGGCGCCCAAATTTGGGCGCCGACATCAAGGGGTTCGTGAAGTAGTCCGCATTGCGAGTGACTCTTCGTAATAGTTCTCCTCCTTCCTTACTCGTCAACGTAACTACCGGTAATGACGATGAAAACTTGAAGTGGCATTCGTTGGCGGATTCTACTCCCCGAGTGAGCCAGCTTCCCCAGACTCTTTTTTGCTTGCAATGCGGGCCTGACAATGTAAGAACGTACGTAGAAGCCGGGACGAACAGGAGGGCGGTAAGCAAAACTGAAAATCGGATTCCTGAGAAGCAACGGCCTTTTTTGAACGATCTCAGCCTTCAAGGCTGCAAGCGGGCGCAAAAGGTCATTCCTTCGAAAAAGGGACCCTCTGGCGGAGCAAACGGCCGCAAGCGGATGGAAATAGGCAACATAAAGTCCCGCAACAGCCTTCTCAGGGCCCGATAGGCCCTGGCCCACCTCTTGATGTTGCAGGCCGTCAGCTTGCAGGCGACGGCAAAGCAGACCTTTGTCCATCGGCGCACCCGAAGCTTCCCGATCCCATGGGCTCGCTTCAATTCGGAGTTCGTCGCTTCGATCCCTGCTCTGATTTTGTAGCGGTCCTTCCATTCAGTCGTCTGCTGGATCGAATACATGCGGTCTCTGAGGCGAAGCTCGGGCGTGATCTCCAATCGAAAGTTTCCGACCGTGTCGCGGGCTTGGCAGCCCTTGTCGCGGTGGTTCGGAGCCCGTACCGGACAGCGGTCGAGCATGGCGCAGGATCGGCAGGTCTTTCCGTCGAAGACTGCATGGAGCGAACGGCGAGTCGTGTTGTTGCCGCTCATGATGCGATGAGCTATGGGCTTATGGCCCATGGGACATTTGGTCGCAAAGCCTTTTGAGTCGAAGGCAAAAAGGTCTCTTCCCACAACGTCGTCGGCTAGTCTGACGCGGTTGACGGGCGCCATGAATTCTATGCCCTGCTCTATGACCTTTAACGCAGAAGGACCGGAAGGATAGCCGCCGTCGGCGAAGAGGACTTCCGGCTTACGCCCGGCTGCCTCTAAGCGTTCAACGACGGAGACGGCTTTGCCCTTGTCGGAGCGAGCGGCGCCGTGCACTTCATAGTCGGTGATCATCTCCATCTTGGAGTTGTTGCACGTCTCGGAAATATGGAGGCTGTAACCGCCTCCTTTATGTCCGTACGAGGCATCCGGGTCGTAGGGAGATTGGAGCGTAGGCCCTTCGCTCTTCTTTTTGACGTGGACCTGCTCGTCTGAAGAGATCTCGCATTGTTCGGAAAAAAGGCGCTTCAGCAGTTGATAAGGCTCAAGCGCTGTAAGCTCCTCGTCTTTCTTGAACAGGACAATAAGATCATAAACGCAGTGCGCCAGTTCCTGCGCTTTGACCTTCTGCTCGGCCAGGCCGAGTCCGAACCAGCCTTCTGGTTCTGCCGTATGCCAGTCCTGCAGTGATTGGGGGACCCGTGAAAACTGCTCCTCATTCAGGCTTTTGAGAAAGAAATCGAGGGTATTTGAGAACAGGGCCAGTCTGCCGCGCATTCGTATGTTTGAGATGATATGAGTGGAATCAAGCCGCTGGTTGGCGGAAGAGAGGCCGAGCTTCTTTATTGCCGCATCCCTGACGCTGTCGAAGATGTTGCGGATCAACTTCATCTCGGGGTCCTTAGAAGCCAATCGTCTGCGGAACTCGACTAAAGACCGACGGGACAGATAATCTTCTTCTTCGCTTACGTCCAAAGCATACCGCCATCGGATGTCGAAGCTGAAGGCGTCGAGGGCTTCCTGGTCGCTCAGGTCGTTCCACTCCTGGAGGAGACACAGGCCCAAAAGACGGGCGACGCTGAAATTGGGGCGGCCCGTTGTCCCGTAGAGCATCGCATACTGGTCTTCGTTCTTCAGCAATAGTGGAAGAACTTCCAGTCGGAACAGATGAGCCCATGAGGACTCGAGGCGGCTGCGCAAGGAGGACGTCAATTGGGTTTCTACGCCGAATAGTTTTCCTTGAGGAGAGGTTCTTTTATACATGCAAGAGTATAGCATTGTATGCAATTAAATACAATTGATAGTTGAGGACCGAGGCGATACTTGGGAGTTAAGCCTCCCCCCGTTGTCAAGACAATTATGAGGCATGCTTAAGGTGGACTTCCTCCTCTGCCTGGAGCGTTGGTTCCGGAGCAGCAGCTTCATGGTAGACCTCGCTGGGGGTCCTGTAGCCGAGGGCCGAATGGGGCCGCTCCTCGTTGTACCGATGAAAGAAGTCTCTTAGGCCCCGTATCGCCTCTGCGACGTTGGCGTAATCTTTGAGATAAACCTCTTCCCACTTGACGGTCCGCCAGAGCCGCTCGATGAAAATGTTGTCGAAGACCCGGCCCTTGCCGTCCATGCTGATGGCGATGTTGTTGTTCTTCAGGACGTCGGTGAAATTCTTGCTTGTGAATTGCGATCCCTGGTCGGTGTTGAAGATCTCGGGGACGCCTACGGCGAGGGCGTCTTCCAGGGCTTCCACGCAGAAGGCGGCGTCGAGGGTCAGAGAAACCTTCCAGGACAAGACATAGCGGCTCGCCCAGTCCATCACTGCCGTAAGATAGATAAAGCCCTTCCTCATGGGGATGTAGGTGATGTCCGAGCAGAAGACCTGGTTGGGCCTTGAGACGTCCAAGCCTTTGAGAAGATAGGGATAGACCTTATGCTCCTTGTTCGGCCGGGTCAGCTTCTTTTTGGGAACGACGCCTTGGAGGCCCATTCTCCTCATGAGACGGGCGATTCGTTTCCGGTTGACTTTGAAGCCCTGTCTCCTAAGCCAGGTCGTTATCCGGGGAGCTCCCCAGGAGGGGTTGGCCGTGTACTGCCGGTCGATGAGCTTCATGAGACGGAGGTTGAAATCGGAGACCGGGACGGGCCTGTAATAGAAGCTCGACCGGCACAGGCTCAAAAGCTCGCACTGCCGGAAAATGGGAATAATCTTGCTGTTCACGTCGACGAGCCCCCTTTTCTCCGGGAGTGGAGAATCCCCCACTTTTTTTTAAGCCAGTCCGTCTCTACTTTGAGCTGGCCGATTTGTCTTAAAAGCTCGTCTTTTTCCTCCTCGGCGGCCTTCTCCTCTTTTGCCTGCTTTGAATCGAAGAGACTGGGGAGGTTCTCCACGGCCTGCTTCCTCCACTGGGCGATCTGGTTGGGATGGACGTGGTATTCGCTTGCCAGCTCGGCGACGGTCTTTTCGTTCTTGAGAGATTCGAGCACGACCCTCGCCTTGAATGTTCCGTCGTACCGCTTCCTGTGATCCGTCATTCGCTTCCTTCCTCCTCCTTGAGATATTTCACTCAGAGAGAGGAGGGTTTGTCCACCTTAATGGAGTGTCTAGATTCTGGGGGTAAGTATAAGTTGCTTCTCAGGGATCAAAATCGAAAGGGCGTCCCCAACGTTTCCCCGCTCGGAGGAAAATAACGAATGGCGAATGATGATCGCACCAGGATAATTCCCAGGAGAACGCCGGAATCAGCGGCTATGTTGGCAAACGTCAAACGAGCGATGGCGATCACCGCCAATCTCAACCGTTTGACGTTCAACGATGCGGACGAAGTCCGGGCCTTGTTCAGCGATCTCATCGGCAAGAAGGTGGACGACAGCTTTTTATTGATCCCACCATTCTACACAACCGGCGGGGTCGATATCAGTGTCGGGCGCAATGTTTTCGTAAATCAGAACTGCACCTTTTATGATCTTGGCGGTCTCGACATTGCCGACGACGTGATGATCGGGCCGAACGTGAGCATCATCACGTCTGGCCATCCCGTCGAACCGTCTCGGCGGCGCGCCTCCGTAATGGCAAAGCCCATCGTGATCGAAAAAAACGTTTGGATCGCAGCCGGCGCAACGATCATCGGCGGAGTGACGGTGGGCGAAAACTCTGTTGTTGCGGCGGGTTCCGTAGTCACCAAGAACGTTCCCCCGAATACTCTTGTCGGAGGAAACCCGGCGAGGGTCATTCGTTCGATTGGCGACTGAGGGAGCGCCTCCAAGGGGTCGAAACTGGAACTTCAAGCTGACCGGCTACCAGAAGCTTTAGCCGGGTCCCCTGTCCGGGAGTCCGCGAATTGCTGTCGAAAATTGACTATGACCCCATTCACAATACAACACAAACTGTCCCATGTTGGTTTGGTAAACTTTACCAGCGGCATTCCGTAATTCGCGTAAGGCGTCGAGGATGAAGGCTCGTAGGTGGCGGCGTGCCTTCTCGGCGCGGTACCCGTTGGAATGATTGCCACGAGAAGTGGTGGGTGCCGGAAGGCCGATGCGCCTGCGGGCGTAATCTTCAATCGGCTGCCAATGGCCGGCGGCGAGGTGAACTTCCTGAAACAAACAAAAAGATCCGTTTTACGAAAAATGCGCACTTTCCCGCGGCAATCACTGGGGTGCGTAAAGAAAAAGGGCAAGGCCATCTTGCTGAGCCTGCCCGAAATACTTGGTGAATGCCTACCCTCTTAACCCACTCCTCAACACGGAAAGACCCGCGAGCTCACTGCCCCATCGGTCAACATGGCCCGTTCAAAAAGACGGGAGCTATTGAAAGCTAATGCGATCGCGGAGCGGCATGGTCCTAAAGCTCTTTTCCGAAGCTTCCCGCAGGAAAAGGGCTATACATGACGAAATAAGCGACTAAGCTTTTTGCGAACATTAAATCCCGCAACAGAAAGCATCCCGGAAGAGAGAAACAACAAGGCGCCAGGCAACGGGACGGAAGAAGCCGATGGCGTAGTCCATGTACCCGGAAGAGGACCCGTGCCGTACCCCGCTCCTATCGATTGATAAGTTGCTAATTGCCAATCATAATTTACATAATCGTAAGAACCTGCCGCGTTTCCCGCCCATGAATTATCCGAGTAATAAATTGTATCAAGATATGTGGAGGTGGGTGAGGCGCTAGCGCTGCCATAAAAGAACCACTGCGTGATTGCCCCATTCGTAAACTGGAACGCTTGCCAACCCTCTGTATCTACCCCGGTTGCGGAACTCAAATTAATAAGGCCGCTGGTAGCCGTCCAGGACACGATGCCATTAGTGCCGGTAGGGCCCACTATCAAACCCGTGTAGGTGGAGACATACGATGCAAAAGTAACAGAGAGTGTTAGGTTTTGCCCAAAAACGCTTGCATCCGCCCGGGTCCAAACGTTATAATCGTCTCCCGTGTAGTTATACGTAACGTCTGCGTGCGACGCTGGCGCAGCAGCCAGTTGAAACGCTAGTGCAGCAATAAAGAGAACACCAAACAAAACAGCTTTCTTCGTTCTCATTCTTGTTCCTCCCAGGCAAAATCGATGATTGGAAATAGTTGTGAAAAGCACCGTGCCGCGTCGAATTTTCGCTTTTTGCGTTCGCGACCAGTCCTTCCTCGATTTGAAGACAAGAAGCCCTCCCATCACCTGGCGGCCTGGCTGTCTCCTGGAGAAGGCTCAAAGCTTATCTATCCGAGACCCGTTGGCTTTCCGTCCCACCCTCGCGAGTGGTTTGACTTTTTCAGATGTTGGAGCATCTTAAAACGATGTCTAACAAATGTCAAGAAAAATCGTGCCGTGCAGCGAAAACATTTTTCCCGCCCTACAGATGGCATTCTTCGCCGGAGGTAAGCAACTGAAATCATTTCTTTGCAGGTGGAGCGGCAGAGAGCGAAGTCCTCGTCCTCCATGAAGATTTCGCATCCGAGGCGCCCTTCCCGATGGCCACTTTTTTGCTATTCCTCCCGTAAGGCTCCCGGGTTTTTGTCCGAGCCCGGAGTTCGGCGAGAGGCTTTGATGTGGGGACGTCATACGCCGGGTACTTGGCGTCACGATTTTTTTTGCTTTTTGTCGCTCCTGTAGAATAGACTGCGGGCGCCGTGGGACCTTTCCGCGCTTGGTTTCCCGCAGCCTCTCACCGAACCGGACGTACACGTTTCCTTACAAGTCAGGAGTCAGGAGTAAAAGAGACAAGACAGGTCATTGGTCGGGAGTAAAAACAGGAGTCAGGAAGCGAGGAAAGCGGACAGGGGGTTCCGCTCTTTCGCTCCTGACTCCTGACTTTTCTATATTCTTCCCTGCCAGGCGGTGCGGGGGGCGCCTGCCAGGTCGATCCAAAGGTGCTTGTGCATGGTGTACTCATCGAGGACAAGGGTCGAGTTTTCTTTCGACCAACCTGATTCCTTGCAGCCGCCCCAGGGGATCTCGAAGACGATCTCCAGGTGTTGGTTGATCCAGACCGTTCCTGTCTTGATCTTATTGGCCATGACCAAGCCGAGGCGCACGTCCTTGGTCCATATGGAGGCGCAAAGGCCGTAGCGCGTGTCGTTGGTGAGGGCAACCGCTTCGTCGGGCGTCTTGAAACGGGTCAAGCCGACGACCGGACCGAATATCTCTTCCTGCATGAATTCCGACTTGGGGTCGGCCTCGCCGAAAATGCTGGGCGCGACGTAGAAGCCTTCCCTGGTCTCGGGAGCGTTCGGGCGCTCGCCGCCCAAAAGGAGCTTCGCCCCGGAGTCTTTTGCTTTTTGGATGAAACGCTCTACCACGTCCCGGTGAGCCTCGTTGGCGAGGGGTCCCATCATGGTCTCCGGGTTCAACGGATCGCCGAGGACGATCTTCTTTGCCGCTGCCGTGAATCGCTCCGCGAACCTGTCGTAAATCGATTCGTGGACGAAGAACCGGCCCACGGACGCGCAGTTCTGCCCGGAATTGAAGAAAGCGCCCCATATGGCCCCTTCCACCGTCGCATCGAGGTCGGCGTCGGGAAGGATGACGATCGCGTTTTTCCCGCCCAGCTCCGAGGCGACGGGTTTTACCGCGGAACTTGCGAGGCTCATGATGCGTTTACCCGTATTCGAGTCGCCCGTGAAGTTGATTTTTGCGAGTTTCGGGTTTGTTACCAGAGCTTCACCCACCGTGCCGCCCGGCCCGGTGACGATGTTGAGCACGCCCGGCGGCATGCCCGCTTCAATGGCAAGCTCGCCGAGTTTGAGAACGGTGAGGGGCGCGCACGACGGCGGCTTCACCACGCAGGTGTTCCCGACCATCAGGCACGGCGCTATCTTCGAACATGCCGTCACAAGGGGGAAGTTCCACGGCGTGATGAGGCCGAGCACACCCAGAGGCTCGCGTATGGTCATCGCTCTGGCGTTCGGGCCTGTGGGCAGGGTCAAGCCGCTCAGCCCTCTGGCTATTCCCGCGATCCATTCAAAGATGTCGGGCGTTGTGGGAATATCGAAGTTGGCGGTCTTTGAAATAGGGCCTCCATACTGCATGGTTTCCAGTTTTGCAAGCTCGTCTTTGTGGGCCCGGAGCAGCTCGGCCAGTCTGAAAAAGACCTTGGCCCTGTCTCCCGCATACAACCCGCCCCATGCGGGCTGGGCTTGCCAGGCCGCCTCGACCGCCTGTTCGATCTCGACCGGACTGCCCTTGGGCGCAACGGCAAAGGCTTTGCCGTTGGCGGGGTTAATGATTTCCATAGTGGCGCCCGTTGACGCCTGCACCAATTTGCCGTTAATCAACATACGGTAGTTCGCATCCATGTCGGCCTCCTTGTTGGCACTAAATAATAGTAGCAGAGCATGGCGGAGTCAAGGAAAAATCTTACAATAAATTACCAAAGATTACTCAAGACTTCAAATAGTGACACATATTGCAGGGGATGATTTGAACGGGAGCGCACGTGTCATCGCCGCGGCCGGCGAAGAATAGGCGGTTTTGAGGGCTATGAGGGCGGGCTATGCGTATTTTGAGCGGTCGGAAGTGTTTCCCGGTCGGCGCCCGTCCTTCGGATCAGGCGCCGAGGAAATTCACCAACTGAAACGGACGCTGTCTGCGAGGAGGGGCAGCACAAGACCGCCCGAGGGTAGAATATTGACGGTCGCCTTTGGGCGTTCGCCGGCGATCAGGTCTATAGCCTTCTGAAGGGATGCAACATAATCGAAACCGAGCCTGCGGGCTTGCTCTTCGTCGGCGTCGGGCGAAACGAGGATGGTCCTGATCCGCTTCTGCGAAAGGAGCACGGTGTTGAGAGCGGAATTAAAATCCATCGCCGCGCCGGGAACGACGCACCTGCCGTCTCTCAGGCAATCGATGATCATCCGCCTGGTGTCGCCTCCCGCGGCTGCGGCAAAGGCCGTGTCGAACGCTTCCAGCAGGGACTCGGGAAACCGGCCGCCCCTGATTCCCCCTGCATGCATCAAAAGGGTTCCGCCTTTTTTGGTAACCATAGTGGCGCCGATCACAGGCTTGAGTATTTGAGGACCTTCCGTGTAGGGGAAAGCCGACGCAATCGTTACATCTGCTATCCGATCAAAGGAGACCCCTATCTCCTTCACGCATAGAGCGGCCCCAAATGGATGCGCTTCCCGGAAATCCCCCGCGACGACGGTTTTCACATTTTCGTCGGCGTCGAACACCGCGTTGACGATAAAATCGAGCTTCGCCAAGGCTGCCGCTTCGTAGATTTCGTCTCTAAAGGGATTGCCCTCGACATTTCCGAGCACTACTCCCTCTGCAATCATCAGGGCTAGGTGATGTTTCCGGATTGCTTCGAAATTTGCGACGCCCGGCAGCACAAGCTTCGGGCCGCCGCCAAACCCGGCGAAAGGATGGGGGAGGATAGAGCCGATTGCGATCCGGAGATCGGCTGAGGCTACAGCGGAGTTAATCTTTAGCTCTCCTGCGTATCGCAGCGTTCCCACGGGAACCAGGTCTGCTGCACGGCAGTTGTGGTTGAGAATGCGAAGGTTTTTTCGAAGCGTCGGCCCGAAGGCCTCTTCCATTTCGGCATCGGTCAGGGGTCTATGGGTTCCCAACCCGACCACTACCGTTATCTGGTCGTTCCGCATCCCGCATTCGTGAAACAACTCAAGCAGGGCGGTCAGCATTTCTCTTTTGGGCGTAGGACGGGTAAGATCGTCGGCGATGACGGCAATGCTCTTTTTGCCTCGGACGAGATCGGCCAGGGGCGGAGCGCCGCAGGGGTTGCGGACGGCCCCGATCACCAACTCGGAGACCGATTCTTGCGTCTTTTCCGCTTTCAGGAGGGCATTGTTGATGACCTGCCAGGATTCCGGAAGGTCAAAGGAGACTTTTCCGCCGGGATCGTTCAAATAGTAGCTGTTCATAGATCACCTTTATCAGAGTTCCCTTTTTCTCGCGTTGCAGTTGCCTCGCGTCAATGATAACTGTGCTCGTCGTCGGGATAGACTCCCTCTCTGACTTCTTTGATGAACCGGCTGACGCCTTTTACCGTCAGACCTCTGCCGTCCTCGTATCTCTTGACGAATTTAGGGTTGAAGTCTGCTGCTTGTCGCAATTCCTCATCTTTCCCGCTGTCGCTTTTCGGGCAACGACCTCGTGCCGCTTCTGTCTAGCGGCCCAAATAGACGCCTCCGCCGGTCCCGATCACGTTGCCCGCCAGATGGCCGGACACAACATCAGATACAAAGTACAATACGGCATGCGCCACGTCAACCGGCTTGGCTATCGTGCACCCATAGGGGTCTTCCCCGAGAAAGTCTTTCAGAAGGTTCTCCCCGACCTCGGCATTGTCCGCCGCCTTTCAAGGCCTTGAGGAATTGCCTGTCGATATATTCACAAGCCCGCTCTCGCTCCCTTTCTTTTCATTTGTTGACATTTTTCTCCTCAGCGGCTACTATTAGAGCATGTTGGAGGATGGGGCGAGGAAGTTAGGTTTGCCGGCTCTGTTCGTCGCTCTGATATTCGTGGTATGTTTTACCCAGAACGGCCTTTTGGAGTATATCAAGCTGAAGCGGAGCATAACCGCGGTGAACGCCTCCATAAAAGCTCTCGGCGACGAAAACGTTTCCCTTAAGAGTCGAATAGACCGTCTTCAGCACGACGACCGCTATCTCGAAAACATGGCTCGAGAGAAATTCGGTTTCATCAAAGAAGGCGAAAAAGTATACAGGATTGAAAAATGAAGTACGAAGGCATGATCTATCGGCCCCCGAGTGAGGCCTATAGTCTGATCCTACAGGTCGCCATCGGCTGCTCCCACAACAAGTGCACCTTCTGCGGCTCCTTCAAAGACAAAAAGTTCCGCGTCAAGAGCCTGGACGAGATCCGGGAGGACGTGGAAGAAGCCAAGGCTTACGAGCGCTACGTGAAAAAGGTCTTCCTGGCCGACGGCGACGCCCTCATCCTGCCCATGAACCGGCTTGTGCCGATCATGGAATTGATACGGGAGAGTTTCCCGAAGCTCGAACGGATCGGGGTGTACGGCAACACAAAGTCGATCCTCAAGAAGTCGGTGGACGACCTGAAGAAGCTGAAGGAGTTGGGCCTCGGCATCCTTTATCTCGGCGTGGAGTCGGGCGATCAGGTCACCCTGGACAGGGTGTGCAAAGGCACGACCCTGGACAAGACGGCCGAGGCAGCCGCGAGGATAAAAGAGGCGGGCATCACGCTTTCCGTCACCGTCCTTCTGGGTCTCGGCGGCGTCGAGAGGAGCGAGATACACGCCGAAGAAACGGGCAAATTCCTGAGCAGGATCGATCCCGAGTACGTGGGCGCGCTGAGCGTCATCGTGGTTCCCGGGACGGTTCTTGCCGACGAGGTGGAGAAAGGGACCTTCGTCGTCCCCGATCCTTACCAGATGTTGAAAGAACTTGCCATAATGATAAAAAATACCGAGGTCACTCACACGTTTTTTGCCTCCAACCACGCCTCGAATTATCTCCCCATAAAGGTCTGGCTGCCTGAGGACAAGAGTAGAGCGCTCCGGGCGATCATGCACGTCCTCAACCAGAGAGACCCGTCCATGCTGAGGCCCGAGTATTCGAGGGCTTTGTAATGGGCCATGTAGATGTGCCTTTGCGCGTCCGGTACGCAGACACGGACATGATGGGAATTGTCTACTATGGCACTTACCCCATCTACCTTGAAGTGGGCAGAAGCGAGTATATGCGGGAGAGGGGCCTTTCTTACCGCAACCTCGCAGAGATGGGCTACGACCTCGTGGTCTCCGGACTGGAAATAAAATACCATAGTCCGGCGGTCTACGACGATCTTCTCATCATTCGGACCAGCATAGCCGAGGTCCAGTCCAGAGGCTGCACCTTCGCCTACGACGTTCTGAAAGACGGGGCTACCGTGATACGGGGAAGAACGAGGCACATCTGCGTTAACGGCGCGAGGAAGCCGACCAAGCTGCCCGCGTCCCTCGTCCGGATGCTCCAAGATGACGGCGCTCCGTAGCATCCTTGTGATCCGACTCAGCTCATTGGGAGACGTGCTGCTGACCATGCCTGCCGTGCAGGCGATCAAGGCGGCAATGCCGGCGGCCTCCATCACGTGGCTCGTCGAAGGCTCGCCGTCGGAGTTGCTCGCCGCTCAGCCCTTTGTGGACCGGGTCATAGAGTTTCCGCGCGGTCGCATCGGAAAGAGCCTGGGCGCCGGACGCATCCCTTCCGCATTAGCCGCCCTGGCAGCCTTCCGCTCGACCCTGCGGCAGGATGCTTACGACATCGTCGTCGACTTTCACGGCATCATCAAAAGCGCGCTCCTCGCCTTCGGCGCCCGCGCCAAAGAACGGATCGGCTTTGACAAGAAGCCGGCCAAGGAAGGGAGCTGGCTTTTTTACGACCGAAAAACGGCGCCGTCCGACAGGCGCATGCACAAGGTGGACAGAAATATGCTCCTTGCCTCCCGTCTCGGCGTCGCCATGAGGCCGCCGGACCTGAACCTTGCCGTACCGCCGCAGTCCGGGGCCTACATCGATGCTTTTCTTAAAAACGTCAAGACGGCCGCGCCGATTTTTGCCGTGAACCCCTTTTGCAGCAGGGGGAGCGAGTTCAAGAGGTGGGACCTGAGCCGTTATGCCGAGCTGATCAAACGGGTAAGCAGCGATACGGGCGCAACCATGATGATCCTCTGGGGGCCCGGAGAAGAGGAAGAGGCGCGCCGGTTGGCGGCGCTCGCGGACGGCCGCGCCGTGCTTGCCTGCCCTACCACAGTGTCGCAGCTCCTTGCCCTCCTCAGGAAGACAGACCTCTACATCGGGGGCGACACGGGGGTGATGCACCTGGCGGCCCTCGCGACCGTGCCCGTGGTCGCCATATTCGGGCCCACGGACCCGCTCGTCAACGGCCCCTACGGCGCCGGCCATACAATGGTGCGGAAAGAGCTGCCGTGCAGCCCCTGTCGCGACAAGACTTGCAAGAGCCGGGAATGCCTGCGCTCCATCAGCGTGGCCGACGTCCACGCTGCGGTGACGGCTGCCTGGTCGGCCGCGGGGGGCAATTGATGCGAGTCCTTTTCATCTACCCGAACCTGAACGCCCAGATCGGCTTCAACTACGGCATATCGTACATCTCCGGTCTGCTCAGGTCGGAAGGGATCGAGACATTTCTCCTTAATATCAACAACGACCTCGGCTACGGCCTCGATTTGCAGCGCATCAAACAGGACGTCATGCGCATCGCTCCGGACGTGATCGGTTTTTCGGTGCTCACCGTTCAGGAGAAGTACGCCCTGGAGATCGCCCGGGACTTGAGGACCTACTACAAAGGGCCGATAGTGTTCGGCGGCATCCATCCCACCATGGACCCTTACGGGACCCTCAAAGAGCCCGCCGTCGACGCCATCTGCATGGGCGAGGGAGAAGAGGCCTTTCTCGAATCGATCAGGGCAGGCAGCCCCAGGGGCTTACGGAACATGGGCTACCGGGACGGGGACCGGACGGTCCTGGAGCCGTTGAGGCCCTACGCGGACATCATCTCTTTGCCGCCGAAGGATTACGAGATCTTCGACTTCCAGCGGATGATCGACGCAAAGGACGGCTGGGTGGGCCTGCTCGCGTCCCGCGGCTGTCCCTTCCGCTGCACCTATTGCCTCAACCACAAGATCATCAAGCTCTATAAAGAATCGGGGCATGCGCCCAAAGAATATATACGGCGCCACACCGTGGACCAGGTGGTGGGCGAGGTCGAATCGCTGTTGCGACGCTACAACGGCATCAAGATGTTTATCTTCGACGACGACCTCTTCACCTTCGACAAAAACTGGCTGCGGGAATTCGCAGAGATTTACCCGGCCGCGACGAAGACGAGCTTTGTCTGCAATGCCCATGTGAGGATGTTCGACGAGGAGACGGCGGACTACTTAAAGCGGGCCGGCTGCAGGATCGTCAAGTTCGGGGTAGAGAGCGGCAGCGACCGGATACGTCGCGGCGTGCTTTCCCGCTATATGACGAACAATGACATCGAGTCGGCTTTCAGAGCGGCCCACAAATTTGGGCTTCACACGTCGGCGTTTGTTATGATAGGCTTGCCGGGGGAACAGAAAGAGGACGTGTTGGAGACGGTGCGCCTCCTCAGCCGGATGGAGCCGGGCCGGTTCCGGTGGACCCTCTTTTTCCCCTTCATCGGCACCAGGGCTTTCGAGATCGCCAAAGAGGCGGGCGCCATCGATTTCGCCAGAATGGCGTGCCTTGACAATTTTACCGATGAGACGTGCATGGACCTGGGCGCGGATGTCAACCTCTACGTGAAAAAGGTGAAGGACTTTTTCTGCGCTTTCGTCAATGGATACGCATCCGTTCCCGAGTATGAACGCATCGTCTCGGAGCTGGAGTCTATGGATGCCGGCGCGTATCGGGAGCAGATGGCCGCCATCGCTTCCCGGATAGACGATGCCGACAAGACCAGCCGGACAAGCGGCCGGCAGCACTACGAGGTGCGGTACAACCGTTTCATGGGCGTGAGGAGTGACTGGGAAGACGATCATATATCTGCCTAACTGGTTGGGCGACATGGTGATGGCCACGCCTTTCCTTCACTGTCTCAAGCAGTCCCTGGATGGGGAGCTTTGGGCCGTGGGAAAGCCTTCCGCTATGGCCCTCTACCACGGCCTCGACCTGTTCGACCGGTTCTTTCTCTACGACGGCAGGAGCGTGATCCGTTTTCTCGATCTGGTGAGCGCGGTCAAGAACGGCCGCTTCCACCAAGGCATTGTCCTGCCGCATTCTTTCCGGTCGGCCCTGCTTTTTTCTCTGGCCGGCGTCCCAAAGCGGGTCGGCTACGGCAGGAACAAGAGGGGCTTCATGCTGCATACTATTGTAGAGGAATCGCCGTCCCAGCCCGAGCCGACGGTGGAGCACTACCTGAGGATCCTCGACGCTTTCGCGGCGGAGCGAACGACCGACGGGCCCTTTTTGCGCGTGACCCAGGAGGAAGAGCGCAGGTTCGACGACAAGTTCCCCGAGGTGACGGGCAAGTATGTCGTCTTTATCGCCGGCGCCCAATACGGCCCCTCAAAACGGTGGCCCGATGCCTATTTCTCGCGACTCGCCGACATGATCGCGGAGAAGATGGGTCTTCCCGTTTACCTGCTTCCGGGCAAAGGCGAAGAGAAGATCGCGGCATCCATTTGCGGGGGCGCAAAGCACGGGGACTCGGTGAAGGTGAGAAACATGGACGTCAGGGAGCTGAAGGTCTGCCTCGGCCGGGCCGCAGCAGTGGTGAGCAATGACACCGGTCCGCGCCACATCGCCGCCGCCCTCCATGTGCCCACGGTGGTCATCCTCGGCCCCATGGACGAGCGCTATACGCGCTATCCTTCAGATTCCACCCACATTCTTTGTAAAGACGTCCCTTGCAGGCCCTGCAACATGAAACGTTGCGACAGCGACCACGAGTGCCTCAAGGGCATCAACCCGGAAGAGGTGTTCCGGCAGGTCAGGGAGATCGTCTGACATGGAGATCCGTCCGGAATTGATAGACCGCTTCAAGGAGAAGCACATCTGCGTGGTGGGCGACGTCATCGCCGACATCTACATTTACGGGAAACCGCACAAACTGTCCAGAGAAGCGCCCGTCGTGGTGATCAAGTACGAAGACGAGTCGCTCTGGCCCGGAAGCGCGGGCAACACGATAAACAACCTGCTGGCCCTCGGCGCCTGCGTGCACCCCGTCTGCTGCATCGGCAGCGACGAAGCGGGCGACAAGCTCCATGACCATTTCTCGCGCCACGAGAAGATCGATATGGAGGGCTTTGTCAGGCATGAGGGCAGAACGGTAACGAAGACGCGCATCCTCGCCGGCGACACGCACACCACGAAGCAGCAGGTGATCAGGATCGACCGGGAGATGGAAGGGCCCATGCCGGAAAGCCTCAGGGCGGACTTGCGGCGAAAGCTGGCCGACCTCATCCCCCATATGGACGCCGTCATCCTCTCCGATTACGAGTACGGTCTTATCGACAATGAAATGCGGGCCATTGCCGCACAAGCAGCCGCCCGGAACAAGATTGTCGTCGGCGATTCGAGATATCATTTGGCCGAGTGCAAAGGCATCACCCTGATCACGCCGAACGAATCGGAGGCGTATGCTCTTGCGGCCTGCGATGCGCACGTCGATGTGGAGCAGGTGGGGAAGAAGATCATCGGATTCATGGGCGTGGAAGCGCTCCTTATCACCAGAGGGAACAAGGGCATGTCCCTTTTTCTCAAGGGCGGCCGGATACATCATATACCGATCTACGGAAGCGACGAGATTGCCGACGTGACAGGCGCAGGGGACACCGTAACGGCCGCTTCAGCCCTCGCTCTCGCCTCGGGCGCCGATTTCTACGCCGCTTCGAGAATGGCCAACTGCGCCGCAGGCATCGTTGTCATGAAGACCGGCACGGCAGTAGTAACGGCGGAAGAGTTGAAAGAAGCGATCGGGAAGGAGATGGACGACGGACGACCGCCCCTGCGGGGCTAGGACGAGGGACGATGGACAACCGCTTCGCTACGCTTGCTGGGACAAAAAATCCCTTCGTCCCTCGTCCTAGCGAAGCGGTCGTCCATCGTCCCTCGGAAAGTGGCATATGGGTGAATGGGTTCGAGACCTCGACGTGCTGAAAGGCATTGTTGAGGAAGAGCGAAAAAAGGGAAAAAAGATCATTTTCGGCAACGGCTGCTTCGACCTTCTCCACGTGGGTCACGTGCGGTATCTTCAGGCCGCCAAAGAGCTGGGGGACATCCTTATCGTCGGCGTCAACGACGACGATTCCCTCATCGGCCTCGGCAAAAGACCCGGCGTGCTGACGCCCATGGAAGAGCGGATAGAGATCCTCACAGCGCTCAAATCCGTCGATTACGTCATTGCCTTCAAAGAGCCGACGGTCGAGCGCCTCCTACGGGAGCTGAAGCCTGACGTCCACGCGAAGGGAACGGACTACACGGTTGAAACGGTCCCCGAGCGGGACATCGTCCGTTCCTACGGGGGCAGGGTTGCCATTGTGGGGGACCCGAAAGATCATTCGACCAGAGACATCATCGAGCTGGTGAGGCAGCTAGGCAGGGAATGAAAGAGAACGCGGATCTCGAAACGCGGAACGCGGAACGGAAAACGGGAAAAATAGGCGCGAAACGCGAAGCGCGAAACGCGAAAGTTGAAGATTCCCGATTCCCGATTCCCGATTCCCGATTGTTGCCCCTCTCCGTCTACATGATCACTTACAACAACGGGCCGACCATCGAAAAGGCGCTCGCCTCGGCAGCGGGCTGGGCGGCCGAAGTGGTGGTGGTCGATTCGGAGAGCGCCGACGGGGCCCAGGAGATCATCCGGCGGTACACGGACCGCCTCTACCAGCTCTGCACCGCCGACATGGCGGAGAAATACGGCTATGCCCAGAGCCTCTGCACGCAGCCCTGGGTGCTCTTTGTCGATGCCGATGAATGGCTGACGGACGAGATCAAGAAAGAGATCGAGGAGACAATCGACCGCACCGGCTACGATGGATTCAACGTTTACCGGAAGAATATGTACCTCGGCAGGATGATCCGCCACGGCGGATGGTATCCCGACTATGAGGTGCGCCTCTACCGGAAAGATAAGGGCCGCTGGGAAGGCGGCATTCACGCGCGTGTCCGGGTAGAGGGCAGGATAGGGCGGCTGAAGCACTACTATCTCCACGCGCCGTACCAGGACACGTCGCACCAGATCAGAACGGTCGAACGGTATTCGCAGGCGTATGCCGAGGACATGATGAAAGCGGACCGCCATTTCCGCCTCTTCAACCTGCTCGGCAGGCCCCTCTACCGTTTCGTGAGGGACTACCTCTTTAAGGGCGGTTTCTTGGACGGCATGCCAGGCCTCATCATTGTTGCCACCACCATGTACTATGTGTTCATGAAGCAGGCCAAATTGTGGGAACTGGAGAGGGGAAAAGCGAAGCGTTGAGCGGGGGAACGACCCGCAAGCGGGTACCCCGGACGGCTCTGCCGGCGGAGGGGCTGCTGAAGCCCAATCACTTCTAAAGCGAGCGCATGCGAAGCGCTGAGCGGGGAGGCTCCGACGGCTCTGCCGGCGGAGGGGCTGCTGAAGCCCAATAATAGCGAGGAAGAATGGACGGGTTTAAAGACAGGGAAGTCCTCATTACGGGCGGTTTGGGGTTCATTGGGAGCAATCTCGCCATTGAGCTGGTCCGTCTCGGGAGCCGGGTAACGATCGTCGACAACATGCTGCCCAGGCAGGGAGGCAACCTCTTCAACGTGAAGGAGATCGAAGGCCGGGTGAGGGTCAACTTCTCCGACGTGCGGGACCAGCCCTCGATGAACCACCTCGTCAAGGGGAAGGACTACATCTTTCACCTGGCCGGGCAGGTCAACCACGTGGACAGCATGAGGAACCCCACGCAGGATCTGGACATCAACTGCCGGGGAACCCTGGTTCTCCTGGAAGCCTTGAAAGCGGGCAATCGCGACGCCAAGGTCATCTTCGCGGGCACGCGGGGCGA
Organism: uncultured delta proteobacterium; assembly: GCA_963816715.1. Taxonomy (GTDB): domain Bacteria; phylum Desulfobacterota; class Syntrophorhabdia; order Syntrophorhabdales; family WCHB1-27; genus BOG-1155. The sequence continues at coordinate 30,719 of CAWFMJ010000022.1, read as the reverse complement.
GTACGGCTCGAGCGTGATGTTGCCTGTGGGCGAAGACCATCCGACAAACCCGAAGGGCATTTACGCAGTGACGAACCTGACCGCCGAGAAGATGGTGCTCGTCTATGATGACGTCTTCGGCATCAGAGGGACCTCTCTGAGGATCACCAATACCTTCGGCCCCCGCCACCAGATGGCCCATGACGAGTTCGGCGTTTTCAACTGGTTCATCCGCAAGGCCCTCGACGACGAGATGATACCCGTTTTCGGCGATGGCAGGATCTTGCGCGATTTCCTCTACGTGGAGGACCTGGTGCAATGCCTGCTCATCGTGGCGGCGACGGAAGCCGCGTACGGCGAGGTCTTCAACGTGGGAACGGGCGTGCCGGTCTCCTTTTTCGACCTTGCGCGGAAGATCGCGGAGATCGTCGGCTCGGGCAAGGTCAATTTCACGGAGTTTACGAGCGAGCGCAAGGAAGTGGAGCCGGGCGATTACTACGCCGACATTTCGAAAATAAAGCGCGTCACCGGGTGGACGCCGGAGATCAGCCTGGAAGAAGGGATACGGAGGACGGTCGATTTCTACCGGAACTATAAGAAGGAGTATTGGGACTGATGGTGAAAATTTTCGATCTGCAACGGGAATACGAGGAGATGAAAGAATCGCTCATCGCGACCTTTGATAAGGTTTGCCAGGGCGGCGAGTTCATCATGGGCAAAGAGGTTGCCGCGTTCGAGGAAGCCTTTGCAAGCTACCTGGGCGTGCGCTTTTCCGTCGGCGTCGCTTCGGGCACGGACGCGCTGCGGGTCGGCGGCTTGGCTCTGGGTCTGAAACGGGGCGACAAGATCGTCACCACGCCGAACACCTACGTGTCTACCGCCATGGCCCTCTCCGTACACGGCATCGCCCCGGTGCTCTGCGACATCGACCCCGAGACCTACAACATGGATCCCCATGCCCTCGAGGACGTGCTCAAGAAGACAAAGGGCGTCAAGGTCTGCATTCCCGTTCACCTCTATGGCCACCCCTGTCAGATGGACGAGATCATGGAAGTGTGCGACAAATACGGCGTGACCATCTTCGAGGACGCCTGCCAGGCCCACGGCGCCCTCTACAAAGGGCGAAAGGTGGGTACCTTCGGTCTCGCCGCGGCTTTCAGCTTCTACCCGACGAAAAACCTCGGCTGCTACGGAGACGGGGGCGCTGTGGCGACAGCCGACCACGCCGTCTACAACGCGGTCCGCCGCCTGCACAACTATGGCCAGGTGGAGAAACACCGCCACCGCACGGAAGGCTTCAATTCACGGCTTGACGAATTGCAGGCCGCCTTCCTCTCGCTGAAGCTGGAAAGGCTCGACGCGGGGAACGAGAAGCGGCGAAGCCTGGCAAAGATTTATCGCTTGGACCTGGAGGACGAGACGCCCCTGACGCTGCCGGTAGAAAAACCCTGGGCCCACCACGTTTACCATCTTTACGTGGTTCGCGCGCCAGCCCGGGAAGCTCTCTCGGAGTTTCTGAAAGGCCGGGGCATCGGCAACCTCATCCACTATCCGGTGCCGATCCACCTTCAGGACGCCTACAAGCGTCTGGGCTACAAGAAGGGCGATTTCCCCGAGGCCGAGAAAGCCGCCTCCGAAATACTCTCCCTGCCTCTGTACCCCACGCTCACGGAACAGGAAGCCGTCTCGGTCGCCTCTGCAATCAAGAGTTTCTACGCGGAATGAAGGCCTTGCGCCTGCTCCACCTGCTGAGCGACTGGAAATGGACGGGACCGATGCCGCCGGTGGTCTCCCTCTGCGAAAGCCTGAACGCCGAAGGGGTAGAGACTATTCTCGCCTATCGGAAAGCCCCGGCCGACTTCCGCGAGCGCACCGTGGAGAAGGAAGCGGCCAAGGTGCATCTGCCCTCTTGGGAAGGCTTCAGGCTGAACCGGTACTTCTCCGTGGGCGACTGGCTCTACGACGTCCACGCCATTTACCACTTCGCCGTGGAGCGAAAGATCGACATCATCCACGCCAACCTCACTCACGACCACGTATTGGCCGCGGCTTCCCTCTTCGGTCGGCGCGGGCCGCTCCTCGTCAGGACGGACCATAAGCGGGACGGTCTCGACCCCGGGTTTGCCATGAAGACCCTCCTTAAGAGAACCGACGGCCTGGCTTTCTACGGGGCAAAGATAAAAGAGCACGACGTGGCGAGCTTCGCCTATCCCGAAGAGCGGTGCGTCTTGTTGCCGCCCGGCGTCAAGGCGTACGACGGGCCGGTGGAGAGCTTGCGGGCATCGCTGGGAATCGGTCCCGACGAAAAAATCATCGGCGTGATCGGCCGCCTCAAGCCGGACCGGGGCTACGACGTGATCCTGCGGGCCTTCAAGACCCTCACGCAGCGGATGAACAAGGTGAAGCTCGTCATCGTGGGTCGAAGCTCCCAGATCGAGGAGAGCGTCAAGAAACCGCTCGCCGCCCTCGGCCTGGAAAAGGACGTTATCCTCGCAGGGTATCGGCTCGAAGACTACTTCTCCATGATAGCGACCTTCGATTTGTTCGTCATGATGCGCGCCGGGAGCGACGGCACGGCGAGGGCGCTCCGGGAAGTACTGGCCATGAGCAAACCGGCTATTGTTTCCGACCGGGGCATGCTGCCTGAGCTGGTGCGGGACGGCCAGAACGGGTACGTTGCATCCGATGAGGAGGCGCTGGCCGCCAGGATGGAGCAGGTGCTCGCGGACGAGACGTTGAGAAAGCGCCTCGGGGAACAGGCGTGGAAGATCGCCGTCGAGGAGTGGGACTACGCCCTCCAGGCAAGAAAGCTGATCGCTTTCTATGAGAAGCTCATGGGCCTCGGCAGGCGAGCCGGGTAGGGTTATGGCCGAGACAAGGGAAGCGCGCCCCTTACGAATCGCCATCGTCCTCGATAAGTTCCTTCCCTCCCGCGGCGGAGAGCGCTACTTTACCTTCCTCTGTGAAGAGCTTGCAAAAAGGGGCCACGACGTCCACGTCTTCGCCACCCAAGCCGAGCAGACTACAGGATTGTCCTACCAGGTCCACGAAATGCGCATCCCCCGTCATCCCGACTGGCTGCGCATCCTCGCGCTGTGGAGCTACAAGATAAGGACGCCGGACGGCCGACCCTTTGACGTGGTTCACGGCGTAGCCCAATGCCGCGACGTCACGCTCCTCAACCCCCACGGCGGCGTCGAGGCAGCTTATCTTAGACAGGAATTCGCCTCTATTGAGAACAAGTTATACCGCATCTACAAATGCATTTGTCATGGATTGTCGCTACGTAGGCGATTAGAAATGCATTTTCAGAATAACCTCTATGCCGGCGGCAGGGTAAGGAGAATCATTGCCATTTCTGAAATGGTCAAGCGAGACATTATCGAGCACTACGCCTTTCCCGCAGACCGGATCGACGTCGTTTTCAACAGCGTCGACCTCGACGCCTTCAGTCTCAAAACGGGAGAGGCCCACAGGGCGCAAAAGCGGGCCGAGCTTGGCCTGAGCGACGAAACAATCCTTCTTCTTTTTGCAGGGAACAACTTCCGCCTGAAAGGGGTCGCCACGCTCCTCAAAGCGTTGGCTTTGCTGATCAGGAAACACGCCGACAAAGATTTCCGGCTCCTCATCGCCGGAAGAGGGCGGGCCGGACGTTACGGCGGGCTGATCCGAAGGCTCGGCATTGAGGACAAGGTAGACTTTGCCGGCCCTGTCTCCCCCATGGCCCCGTATTACGCGGCTGCCGACATCTATGTCCACCCGACGTTTTACGACTCCTGCTCTTTGACGGTGTTGGAAGCCCTCGCCATGGGTCTGCCCTCGATAACGACCCGTTTCAACGGCGCGGCCCAGGCAATCCGCTCCGATGAAGGTGGAAAGGTGATCGAAAACCCGGCAGACGCGGAAGAACTGACGGGGGCGATTGGGCTGTTTGTGGAGAAGGAAAAGCGGGAAAAGGCGGGAAAGGCGGCGAGGGAGTGGGTGGAAGAGTGGGGGCCGGAGAGGAATATACAAGAGACCCTGGCGGCCTACTACGCGTCGATAGAGGGGCTGTAGGCCGGGCGCCCAGACTTAAAGCTGCCGGGCTCACGTGGCAAATTCCGGCCCGAGCGACGCTACGGCTTCCGTGCCATCCGTCAAAAATCGCCTTTGAGCAGTGATAATTTCGGAATAAAGGCCTCTCGTCTTTAAGGAAGCGCTTCCATGTAGGTCTTGGAGTCACAGACCACGCCGAGCATGGGGAGCGTATTTTTTATACAATAATCATGCGCTTCTCTATTGGGACTATTGCAGCAATCACTCAGGGTCCAGACAAGATAGCCCCTGTTGAAGGCCTCTCTGGCAGTGCTCTCGACGACCCAGTTGGTAGCCAATCCGGTGAGGACGACGGCGCCGATTCCACGGTTTCGGAGAAGGAGGTCCAACTCCGTATAGATAAATGCGCTTGTCGAATAGTTGAAGATCTCGATCTCATCTTCCTCCGGCCTGAGTTCCTCGATGACCTCGACGCCCCATGTTCCCTTGATGAACGCGTTCGTCTTCACCAATCCGGCCGCAAGAGGCGCCGGATTGTCGGCTATCTCCGGATAGCCCTTTCTGTGGCTCGCGTTGACATAGACCACGTAGACCTTGCTCTTCCTGCTCGCCTGGAGAACAGCTTGCATATGCCCGAGAGTCCCGAATGAAGCGAGGATTCCTGAAAAAGCATCGGAAAGCACGCCTCCCTGCTTCACTAGCTCGTTCTGCCAGTGCAAGAGCAGCAGCGCCGTCTTTGCGGGATCGATAGCGGGTTTTCTTTCCTTTGCCACAGCATTCCTCCTCGTGGATCGCAGCTTCCGCGAACCGATGCGGCCCCGGTTCTTCTAGTGATTCGGATCGAGCCCGAGCCTGAGGAGAAGGTTCCTGCGGAACTCATCTGCGCCCGGTTCCAGCATGGGCAGAATCGAAGGCATGCTCTTTAGGCTGTGGAGCAACAGCGGAAAGAGATCGGACGGGATCGTCGTGAGCTGAAGTCCCTGGGGGTAGAGCTTCGCGGCCCTCATTCCAAGGCTCAGGCCGGTCACCACAAAGTTGAGGTCGCCGGTTGTGTAAGGGTACATGTACGTCCAGGCGCAGCCTATGACGCCGGTGCATCGGCTCATCCAAACCCTGCCCGTCGAGTAGCTGAATGCTCTGAGCAAGACTTCGGTCTGATCCGCCTGACCGAGCAGCACCAGAAGATCCGGGGCGAACGTCAGCTTTTCCAGTGGAGAAAAAGCAACATAATCGACCGCGCTTCTTGCATCAAGTCTCGGAATCGAATCGTAGATTCGTCTGGCCGCCTTGGAGCTTTCATACAGCTGCATCCCCTCGGCATACTCTCCCGTGGTGTAGGCGTGGGGCAGATCCTTGCCCATGATGTACAGCCCTCCGGTGCACGTGTGGTTATCGGGGGCCGCGTAAAAGGCGTTCCCTTGCTGCGCCCGCTTGAGCATTTCGCAGAGACGCAGCCTATCGTCAAGTAACTGCATGCCTTCGGGCGGCCTCGCAGAGAACTTTACTCCGACCGGAGGCACATCAAGATTCACATTGCGAAAAGCGTCTTTCCATTCCTGCGAATTCCAGTTCGACGATGGCACGGCATCCTCCAGATCAGCCAGCCCGTCAGGAGAGCGGGTTGTGGGATTTATGGCGTTCTTGATCCAGTCTTTGTTGAAAGGGTTGCTCCTCCCTTTCATTGCGGACCAAGGTCCGACGTTGTCGCTGACGTACCCGATCCGGCACGGTCTCTGATGCTAACAACAAAGGCTCCGACTGTCAAGGTGATTCCTTCTGGCGTTGCGGGACGTCGCTGACGTTGCGACGTTCGAAGGTTATCGTCGTGCGGCAGAAGGATATGCGTGCGAGGCGCTTGACCTGTCTGGGCGATGCACCCATACTTATCCATATAACTTGCGATGCCATTGGGGTCTCGTAGGACTGCTCGTCGTAAAGGAAGGAGCAGACCTTTCGCTTGACGACCAGATTGTCGAAGCCGCGGAGGCGTGTCCCATCGAGGCGATAAAGTACGAAAAATAGGAGAAGACGACAAGGGTGGGCGTGTCCGCGAGGAATGTCGTTTTCTTGACCCAGGTCAATGTCCCCGGGTCGTTCGCGTTGTAGAGTGCTTACAGACAGGGGAGGCCGAAGGGGAAAATTGGCAGAGGCGAGTCGATGCCGCCGGTCGGCCTATTGGTCGGCAGAGACGCCGGCGGAAATCAAAACGAAAGGAGAGAGGAGCTCATGGAGACACGGCGACTGTATTCAATCTCAAGGATTTGGCGGCTTACCAGGACCACTCGGTCGTGAGTCGGGAAATCATCCAGAAGACATCGGGCACGATGACCATCTTTGCCTTCGACAAAGGCGAGGGCCTGAGCGAGCACAGCGCGCCTTTCGACGCAGCGGTCTACATCCTCGACGGAGAGGCCGAAATCCGCATCGACGGCAAGCCGCATATCGTCAAGGAAGGAGAGATGACCATCATGCCGGCGAACAGGCCCCACGCGCTCAAAGCCCTGAACCGCTTCAAGATGCTTTTGGCGATGATCAAGTAAATGGCAGTTGCCGGCTTGAAAGAGAGGAGGACGCCATGTTTGTCGTCATCATCAGTTTTCCGCCTGTCAAGGCAGGAAAGGACGTCGAGTTTCGAGAGTGGTTTGCACAGGCGGGCAAGGACTTCGCGAGTCACGCGGGTCTCGTGCGTCGCAGGCTCCTGAAACCCCTGGATGGAGGCAATTACGCGGCTATGGAAGCCCGATGGGGACGACGGTAAATAACTAAATAACAAATAAACATGCTGTCATTCCTGTATGTTATCTTCATTGGACGGGGCGGCAAAAACCCCGGACAAGGATCTGAAGGGTATGAGAGGCGTTCTTTAATTGTCGGATCAGAAAGGACACCGGGAAACCTAGACACAGTCTTCCAGAACCAAGACTTTGATTTCTTCCGTCCTTCTGAGGCGCTTATCATTTGTCAAGAATACATCGGCCTCGGCATGAATGGCCGTAGCGATTTGAATGTCGATGGTTTGAGGCGCGGATATTTTCCCCGCAACCTGCCCGCGTTCTCTGCGATGTCTTCGGAAATCTCCAAAAGGTTGATGTTTGAGCCGTACCGCGGGTGGCCTTCAATATAGTAGATGATGGGCGCTGTATCGATGAAAACAGAGGGGCCGATCTGCTCAAGGAGATTCACTCCCTGTCCTCTCTGGAACGGTTGACGTACTTTTGAGCGTCCTCCGTCCACAAGCCTTTCCCGAGGCCATGGATTTCGCCCCGTTCAACGGGGCTGTAGTGAGAAAGGGTTTTCTTCCTGATCTTTTGCGCCACCCTCTCGACTGAGTTTCAACTGTTCTTCCGGCGGCAGGTTCTCGACCGCCTTTTCGACGTCGCGCAGAGAAGTCTGTTTTTTTATGACGAAGCCTCTTCCGTCGAGAGTTTCAGACAGTGTGCCTCTTGGTTGCACAACCGTTCATATGTCCAGATTCAGGGAGGAGCGGACATTCTCGGACAGTATAGAAGCCTTCCAGCGAAGACAAATCGGAAAGGGCCGCACGGTCAGGCAAGGGCAGAGACTGACTGTTGTCCCTTTACGCCCTTTCTCCAGATTCCCGAATCGCGTCCACTATTTCCTGTCTGCTCATTCCTTTGTTTAATCCCTGAACGTCAAAAGGAGACCTGCGGGGGCGCTGCGGCTGGGGAACAATGGCGTAGGCGTCGCCTTTGCGGCGCCTGATGATCACTTCTTCGGTCTTCGATTCTTCGAGAATAGCCGCCAGCTTCTCTCTTGCCGCCGCGGAGTAAGTGTACACTTTCATTGCGCAATCACCTTTATGGAAAGACTCTTTGCTACGTTGCACATGCGATCGTCCAGGCTGATGAGGGGCAGCTTCGTCTCGATGCCGCCATGTTCGCCGGAAGGGCCTGAAGGGCCGGATTCACTTTTTGAAGCTCTGGTCGAACTGGGATGTAAAGGTGCGAATATTGGTTTGATCGGGTCAAACTTATCGCTGTAGCTTCATCTGTCGGGTGCCTCTCGAGGAGGGGCGTCCTCTCTGCGAAATGAAGACAGGGGAAGGATACAATAATGTAGTAATGCAGGCAAATGATAGTCCGGGTCCAACCTTACCCGCAGTCGCTTCACGTACTCCAACCGATCCGGCCTAAAAAGGCGCAGGCCCTAAGGGCGTCTCCCTTAGGGCCTGAAGCCGGGACGATGATTGATCGAATGGGAATGTCAGATGATTTGCTCAATCCCCAATCTCGCGTGGGCCTTTTTGTAGAACTCGTCCTTTTGGTCCGTATGGCCGGGGACGGTCCAGGGCATTTCGTTAAAGTTCCTCATGACCCTGTCCACGTGATGCCAGGGAATCGAGATGATCTGTGCGCCCGGCGGATAGAGCTTGTACATCTTCATGCCGTAGCCGATGCCCGTAGTGACGTAATTGATCTCACCGGCGACATAGGGGTAGTTGAATATCCAGTTGCAGCCCATTACGAGGGTCATCTTGCTCGTAATGACGTCGCCCGTGTCGTACTGGGCGGCTCGCAGAACCCTTTCGGTCTGGTCCATGGCATCGCAGGTTATTATGAGGAGATCGGGATCGAACGTCAGTTTATCTACGGGAGCAAAGCAGGTGCAGAACACGGAGCCGGGCGCGAGGCGATAGAGATGATTATAGATTCGCCTGTTTGCGCGCTCCTCGCCATAGATTTCGAAGGGAGGACCGATGCGGCCTCCTGAGGCGATGGGGTCGACCTCGGCATAGCCGGGTAGAAAGATGCCGGGCTCGCAGAACTGGTCTTCCGCTTTCGCATAGAAGGCCCTCCCGTTCTGGGATTCCGCGAGCATCTGGCACCATGCTATCCGTTTGCCAAGCGGATCCAGCCCCAACCCTTGCAGATCGCTCTCGGCGTTGAGAAACTTGAATCCAACCGGGGCGTACTTGAAGTTGAGCTTGCTCAGAATCTCGAGACCATGCGGTCTCAGCTTGTGCCTGTCCTCGTAGGTGATCCTGGCGTATTCCATTGATCAATGCCTCCTTGGGCCGGCCCTTCGCGGCCCTCGCCCTTACGTCCATTCTGCCTTTCTGCATCCTCCGCCCGATTTACTTTCCCGCGTCAGTTGTAGTTTTGTCCCACTGCGCATACGGTTCTCTCCCGGCTGCTTGCCACGCAGTTTTCAATAGCATTCTTCGAGAACCAGTGCGCGTGAAAACGTCAGTCGTGGTGCCGGTGGTTTCTATCGAAGCGGCGGGGCAGGGCGCCGATAACGGAACCGTTCTCATTTCCTCTCCTCGAACTCCTGCGCTCTGGCGAGCGTTTTCTTTCTTTCAAGGCAAAGGCATGACGACCGGGCAACGGCGATGTCTCTGCCGTTGTATCATTGCCGATGTGGCAAAGTCAAAGAAATTGTGGGGCTATGGGGGCGGTATCTTGAGAATGGGAGAGGGCCGTATGGCGCCCGGCCCTCAAAGATGCCGAGCGTAGCGATCTAACTATCTCAGCAAAGGATCCGGCTAGACCTTGACCTTTACATACGCCACACGCCCCCTTCTCCCAACACGCTCCTCTTGGCGGCGAAACCTTTCCTGGCCCTGATGAGACGGGCGTGAAGCACGGCGAAGCAGGCGAAGGGCGGATAGAGGATAAGAACGGCCTTCAGGACGGCCAGGGAAGCGTTAGCCAAAGTGTAATCGGCCATGAGGCCGACGAGGCCGTAGGTCCCGAAGACGATGGGCATAACGGTCCCTACATATTTGCCCACCATTTTCAGTTCCTGATCCCTTCGATGGAGATAACGTATGCCCATGTCGTCAAGGGTCCAGAGGGTGGAAAGGAGCAGGGAGGCGCAGGCGATTATGACGGACGTGAGGAGGAACCGACCCACGCCGGGGCCTCCTCCCTGCTTGAGAAGGGAAGCGGGTCCGCCCACGAGCTGGAGCATGGCAAAAAGCTTGGCGCGGAACAGGAATGCAATGCCGATGCCCTGGAAGGGGCGGAAGAGCCAGTGCGTCAGCGGCCGGACGGCCAGGTCCGTCTGACCGACGTGGAGAAACGCCTTCCTGTTTCGGTTAATGATCAAGCGGTAAACGGGAAGCAGAACGGAGAGAGGAAGGCAGAGCACAAGCGTGATCCTGAAGAACCGGAATACTGCCTTCATGATTGCCGGCGCCCACGCGACTTCATGGCGGCCGAAAAAAAGAGAGAAGATGACGGCTATGGCCAGGACGGCCACGGCCGGCGCAACGTCTCTGGTCAGGCCGGCGCCCGACAGAGCGAAGGCGTTCCTTAATGTACTATGAGCTCCTGCTTCCAGTGCGTCGTCTTTTTGAAGTTTTATCGATACTTCGCGCATTTCCCCTTTATTCTCCCCTCAGGGCGCCCCAGCTTTTCAGTGCCTGAAGACCCATGGCGAGCTGGAAATCATCGTCTTCTTCTGCTTTTGCCGTCCGGTCCGGGGGGACCGGCTTCCCGTCCTTCTTTCTCTCTATGTCGTCTTCAACGACGAGATCCGGGTGAATGCCTTCGGCCTGGATCGACCGGCCGTTCGGCGTATAGTACCTGGAGGTGGTGAGACGGACCGCGCAGCCGTTTTCCAGGGGAAAGATCGATTGGACGGATCCCTTCCCGAAAGTCCTGGTTCCGACGATGATTGCTCTTCGTCTGTCCTGCAGCGCCCCGGCAACTATCTCCGCCGCGCTGGCAGTGTCTTCGTTCACGAGCACGACGAGCGGTCCCGGATAGGGGTCTGCGTCGCGGGCGTAAAACCTCGCCTTTTCGTCTTCCTTTCTTCCCTCGATAGAGGTGATGAGGCCGTACGACAAGAACTGGTCGGCGACGTCAACGGCCTGGTCGAGGAGACCCCCGGGGTTGTATCTCAGGTCGAGCAGAATGCCCTTGAGGGCGCTCGATTTTCGGAGCGCACTGACGGCTGTTCTCAGGTCCTCGCCGGTTCGCTCCTGGAATTCGGCAATCCGGACGTAGCCGTATTCGCCGTCAATCATCTTAGAGTCCACAGTTTTGACCTGGATAACGTCCCGCAGCATCGACAACTCCAAGGGTCTCGTAAGGCCGTCGCGCATGACGCTCAGCGTGATCGCCGTTCCCTTTCGTCCCCGTAAGAGGTCCACGATACGATCCAACGACATGCCCGCCGTCGCGGCGCCGTCAATGTTCACGATGCGGTCCCCCGCCTTCAGCCCCGCCCTGGAAGCGGGCGTCCCCTCCATTGTCTCGACCACTGTCGGGAAGCCGCTCGCGATTTCCATCTCAATGCCGATGCCGTCGAATTCGCCTTTTGTCTCCTCTTCCATTTCGCGGTACATATCAGGCGTGAGAAACTCGGAATGGGGGTCGAGGCTCTTCAGCATCCCCTTGATGGACGCATAGATCAGATCCTTGCCTGTGAGCTCATCGACATAATTCTCCTTCACTGCGTCGAGCGTCGCGGCATACGTCCTGAGATACTCATCGGACTCCCGCTCCGCGACGTCGCTCGCGATTCCGACTTTCCAGCCTCCGGCCGCGAGGCCCAGGAAGAAAACCGCGGCAAGGAGGGCGGCGAGGGGAAGCTTCGTTATTGCGCGCATCGATTTACCTTTGCTTGAAGGGACATACATCGCTCTCCCTTTCGAACCGTCCGCGACGAACCCTTCCCAACGTATAAGTCGCGGGCAATTCAAAAAGGGTTACACCCTCCGCTCCCTTGCGCTTATTTGACACCGTAAGGCAAAACCGTTAATCTTACCTACAGCCCCGAGGCTCAACGAAAGGATGCTGTTTGATTAATATATATGTGGATGCCGACGCGAGTCCAGTAAAGAACGAGACCGTACGGGTGGCCAGACGCTATAAACTGAACGTTTATCTTGTCGCCAACCGCGTCATGAAAACTCCCGAATACAAACGGCTTGAAATGATAGCGGTCAACGGCGAGCCCGATGCCGCGGATGATTGGATCGTGGACCACGTCACTGAGAACGATGTAGTGGTATCCGCCGATATTCCCCTTATTTCCCGGTGCGTCAAAAAGGGCGCCAGAGTTCTCGATCCCAGGGGACGCGTTTTCAGGGAAGAGTCCATGGAAGATGCTCTTTCGCGCAGGGATATTATGACTTTCCTGCGTGACATAGGGAACCGGGACACGGTCAGCCGGGCGCCCGCCTACGACAAGCGGGACCGCTCCAATTTCCTGCAGCGTCTCGACGATCTCATCCAGGCGCTCCTCAGAAGCCGGCAACAGGGTTTGGAATGCGCCAATGGAAAATGAGCCGCCCGCGAGCCATTACGTCTACATTCTGGAATGCGCGGACAAGACATTATATACGGGCTATACCACGAACGTGGAAAAGCGAATTCGCGAGCATAATGAATCGAGAACCGGCGCCCGGTATACCCGGGGCCGTCGTCCGGTAAAGCTGGCCTATGTTGAAACCTGCTCCTCTCCTTCCGAAGCTCTGAGGCGAGAGGCGGAGATAAAGCGATTATCGCGAGTCAAGAAGTTACAACTGACAAATGGCAAACCACCTGCATAAATGCTCCGAAAATTCCGTGGCGGCGCAGACCCTGGTCTTTTAGACCGGAGCCCAAGTGCAAAGGCGCAGGCGCCGGGGCGCCAAAGATATCGGGGCCGCCGGGCAGGGAACAATTGAGCGGCTTGTCGCGAAGCACGGCTGCAGAACATCCTCAATTGCCCGGGCATCAAGAGAGCCCTCTCCCGCGATAATCAAGGAGCCCCACGTCTAGGGTCTCATCAAGCCCGCCTCTCAAGAAAACATGCAAGAAAGACCGTCCTCGTCCCGACTCGCATCTCTCTGCGAGCCCTAGTGCATCGAGAGGCCCCCGTCGTGAACGATCATCTGTCCGGTTATGAACGCACTCTCGTCGGAGGCGAGGAATACGGCCAAGCCAACGAGATCGTCGGGTTTGCCCGGTCTCTTCAGTGCGCGCCCCGCGAGCTGAATCTCGTCGAGGGGAGGCAACGGCAGAGACTTGTTGCTGTCGAACCGGTCTCCCCCTTCGGAGTGGGTAAAACCGGGGGCAATCGTGTTAACTCTGATGTTGAAATCGCCCAGCTCCCGAGCCATGCTCCGGCTCAACGCCATGATTGCGCCCTTCGATGCAACGTAATGCGGCATTCCGGGGATGCCTTCGAGGATCGATGCCGAAGACATGTTGATGATCTGGCCTCCTTTTTCCTTCATGTAGGGGAAAACCGCTTTTATGCAGTGAAATGCGCCGCTGGTATTGACCTCGATCACTTTCTTGTATTCCTCGCTCGTGATCTCCATAAAGGGCTTCAGGACGATTGCGCCGAAAATAGCAGCATTGTTGACGAGGATGTCTATTCTGCCGAAGTGCTCGTAAGCCGCTTTAGCCAGGGCAAAACAATCTTCTTCGTTGTTCACGTCGGTTTTTGCGAAAATGCCTTCGCTGCCGGCCTGCTCCACCTTTTTTATGGTCGTCGACGCGTCCGAAATGTCGCCTATCGCGATTTTCGCCCCTTCTTTTGCGAACCCCAGCGCAAAAGCGGCGCCTATTCCCTGTGCGGCTCCGGTAATGACTGCTACCTTTCCTTTGAGTCTCATTTTGTGCCTCCGTTGTTTCAGAGATTATCGCGCACTCAAAAGCAGAAAACCCCCTCTGCCCGCCCTCAGGCAAAGGAGGAGCCGTCACCCCTGCTTGCTTTCCACGCAGCATAGATATTCTATCCTTTCAGGAAATAGGAAGGATGTCAATATGAAACCCTCTGCCTGGGACTGCTCTCGATAGGGCCGCAAAGCCTTTCCATAATATGGCGGGCGAAAGAACAGCTTCGAGAGAAGACGCGGCCGAACCGCCGATCAGGACGACCTCCGGATTTCGCCGCGAAGAGTACGCGCTGAGGTCCCGAGAGAGGCCGTGTGAAGACCGCCTGCCGATTTTGCGCTTAAGACCTGGCGTTCCCCGGTTCCTTTGCTATGATTCGCCTTTAAATCCCGCGTAAACTGTGCAATAATACGAGAGCAACCGTTGTCGGGGCCGGGCTCGCGCGCTCGACAATCTTCGGATGTCTTCATGAGGGAGAGATCGACGATGCGCCTCTTTTCGCATAACAACCCATCAAAATACGGACAGGAGTGAGCAGCCATGCCAGAAGCCGATGAATCTCAAAAGGAAAAGGAGTTTTACGTCGATATTCCCGCAAAGAGCGAGGCTTTCTTCCTGAAAGGCTGCAACTCGGTCGACTGGGGAATGAAGAACCGGCTTTCGAGAATATTCGACCCCAGATCGGGCAAAACGGTGATGTTAGCCATCGATCATGGCTATTTTCAGGGTCCCACGACGGGCGTGGAGCGCGTGGACGTGACCATCCTGCCGCTTTTGCCCTATGCCGATACGCTCATGCTCACTCGCGGGATACTGCGCACTATCATACCTCCCACCTTCACGAAAGGCATTGTCCTGAGGGCCAGCGGAGGTCCGAGCATCCTGAGCGACCTCTCCAACGAGCGGCTAGCCATAGACATCGACGAAGCCATCCGTTTGAACGCGGCGGCCATGGCCGTTCAGGTCTTCATCGGCGGGCAATGGGAAACGCAGTCAGTGAACAATATGACCCGTTTGGTGGATATGGGCAACCGCTACGGCATTCCTACCCTGGGGGTCACCGCCGTGGGCAAAGATATGGCCAGGGACGCCAAGTACATGCGGCTGGCCTGCAGGATCATCGCAGAGCTGGGCGTCACTTACGTGAAGACGTATTACGTGCCCGACTTTGACACTGTCGCGGCTTCGTGCCCCGTACCGATCGTCATTGCGGGGGGCAAGAAGCTGCCCGAGCTGGATGCCTTGACCATGGCCTATAACGCGATCCAGGAAGGCGCCGCGGGGGTCGATATGGGACGGAACATTTTCCAGTCCGAGGCGCCCGTCGCCATGATCCAGGCGGTAAGAAAGGTCGTGCACGAAGGAGAGAAGCCCAAAGCGGCTTATGATTTCTTCCTGACCGAGAAGAACCGGACCAAACGAGGGTAACGTCCGCATGCGCGTGGGGATGTACTATAATAACAACAAGGTCGAGGTGGAAGAGCTGCCTCTGCCCAAGGTCGGCAAGAGGGACATTCTCATCAAGGTGATGGCGAGCGGCATATGCGGAAGCGACGTCCTCGAGTGGTACCGCATCAAGAAAGCGCCTCTCGTGTTGGGCCACGAGCTGACGGGCGTTATAGTCGAGGTCGGCGATGAGATCGCGGAGTTCAAAAGAGGCGACAGGGTGTTTGCCACACACCACGTTCCCTGCGACGCCTGTCACTGGTGTCTCGGCGGCCACGAAACAGCCTGCCAGACATTCCAGACGAAGAACAATTTCGACCCCGGCGGATTCTCCGAATATTTGAAAGTTTCCGGGAGAAGCATCGACACCGGCGTCCTGGTTTTGCCCGATAGCATGTCCTACGAACAAGGATCCTTCATCGAGCCTTTGGGGACGGTGGTTAGGGGGCTGCGGGCATTGGAGGTGAAGCCGGGCGACACGCTGCTCGTGATCGGCTGCGGCCTGGCCGGCCTGCTCATGATAAAAACGGCCCGCGCCTTGGGGGCAGGCAGCATCGTAGCGGTAGACCTCGACGGCTATCGGTTGGAGGCGGCAAAAAGGTTTGGCGCCGAAATAGCGGTTCGCGCCGACGGGGATGTGACGGGTTCGATACGAAAGATAACCGGCGGCCGCCTGGCCGACAAGGTAATAGTCTGCGCGGGCGCGCTCTCCGCAGCTCGTCAGGCGTTGGAATGCGTCGACCGGGGCGGCGTTGTTCTCTATTTTGCGGTGCCGAATCCCGGAGAGCTGGTGAACATGGACCTCAACCCCTTTTGGAGGAACGACATAGGCCTCAAAACCTGCTACGGCGCCGCCCCGCTTGACAACAGACAGGCCGTGGAGCTTATCAGGGCCGGAAACGTCGTGGTAGACGACATGATTACCCATAGGTACGGATTGGGACAGATCATGGAAGGTTTCAGAACTGCCGGCTCGGGAAAGAACTGTCTGAAAGTGATCATACAGCCGCAGGTCGGGTGAGCGGCCGGGCGCCGGGAATGAGGCGTGGCGAAATAGCCGTTTTTTGTTAGTTGCAGTTCCGTCTGCTGGGGTTCGGGACGTTTTCGGATTTTAGCCGAAATTCCCTTATTTCAGCGGGCGTCTCATATAACAGGAGGACGCGGGTTTTATGAAGGTGAAATACGGCTACATGGGAAAGCTGCTCTTCGTCGATCTGACGAGCGGGCGGATGCATGAAGAGGAGCTGTCGGAGGAGACGGCGAGACGCTTCGTCGGCGGGTACGGGATCGGCGGCAAGATCATCATGGAACGGATGAAGCCGGGCGTTGATCCCCTCAGCCCGGACAACATGTTCGGCATCGGCACGGGGCCTCTTACGCTTTCCGGCGCGGTATCGTCCTGTCGTTTCACGACCATGGGAAAGTCACCCCTTACGGGGTACTGGGGAGACGCGAACAGCGGCGGCAACTTTGCGAACGCCCTCAAGGGAAGCGGCTACGACATCGTCTTCTTTGAGGGAAAGGCCGAACACCCGGTCTATTTGTTGATCGACAACGGCAAGGCGGAACTGAAGGATGCTCGCCATCTTTGGGGCAAAGATACCAGTGCCGCCGAAGAGATGATCAGGCAGGAGAACGGCAACAACAAGCTGAGATCTGCACTTATCGGCCCGGCAGGGGAGCGCCTTTCGAGAATCGCCGCGGTTATAAACGACCGTGGGCGGGCTGCCGCACGGGCCGGCCTCGGGGCGGTGATGGGGTCGAAAAACCTGAAGGCCGTGGCGGCCGCTGGAAGCCTGAAACCCGAGATATTCGACAAACCGGGGCTACAGAGCATGGTTAAGGCGATGTTGAAGGAGACGAAGGAGAATCCGACCATGATGTTCTTCTCCTTGAACCGCACCGGGACTCCCGGCGCCATGGTCATGCACATGAGCGAGCACGACGTGCCCATCAAGAATTGGGGCGGGAACCACGTCGAGGATTTTCCGGAGCCCAGGTGGAACAACGTTGGTTATGAGGGCATGGCGAAATACGTGAAGAAAAAATATGCCTGCACCGGCTGCCCCGTTGGATGCGGCTCGCTCCTTGACATGGAATACGGCGAGGAGAACCTCAGGGACGCGCATAAACCCGAATACGAATCGTTGGCCGCCTTCGGGCCCATGTGCCTCAACGACAACATGGAATCCCTCATCATGGCGAACGAGCTGTGCAACCTCTATGGGTTGGACACCATCTCCGCGGGGGCCACGGTAGCTTTTGCGATCGAATGCTACGAGAACGGAGTAATTTCAAAGAAAGAGACGGACGGCCTCGAGCTCACCTGGGGGAACAGCAAAGCCATCATAGAAGTGCTGAAGAAGATGTGCATCCGGGAAGGCTTCGGGGACCTTCTCGCGGAAGGCGCAAGACGGGCCGCCCAGAAGATCGGCCGGGGGGCGGAGAAGTTCGTTATGGACTCGGGCGGCGAGATGCTGAGCATGCACGACCCGAGATGCTATCCCGGATGGGGGGCGACCTATGTGTCCGATGCCGCGCCCGGCAGGCATACGCGGGGAGGAACGGCGTTCGCCGAGCACGGCGGCGTCAATGAGGTGGTTTATCCCGCCATGGGCGTTCCTACCAAGCTCCCGAAGTACGACACTACGGACAAGGGCAAATATCACGCCATATGCGCCGCATGGCAGCACTGGGTCAATACGTCGGGCGTCTGTCTTTTCGCGGTCGACGCCATGCCCATGGCCTTCAGAGAGTGGATGAACGCTATTACCGGCTGGGATCTCACCTACCCGGAGATCGTGGAGACGGGAAAAAGGATAAGCACGCTTCTCCATGCCTTCAATGTGCGGGAGGGCTTCAAACCGAACGACTTCATGCTTCCCGACAGAGTGAATGGCAGGCCGCCTTTCAAGGTAGGTTTGCTCAAAGACGTCACCATCGATTCCGAAGGTCTCAAGCGGCAATACTACGAAGCGATGGGCTTTGACGTCAATACCGGCGTGGTCGGCAGAGACCGGATCGAGGCGCTCGGGCTGCAGGACGTGGTCAAATAGGAGTCAGTTGGGATTTCCACGAACATTTGGCTGCCGGCCAGGCGTAGTGCGCGCCTGGCCGGCAGCTTTTCCTTTCAGAATTCCTCAAACTGCTCATCCAGGCTGTCTTTGTCGCGCCCGTTGTCCATGTCGGAGGCTACGCCGGCCCGTGCGCGCCGATCCTCATTTTGACGCGCCGTCCTCTGGTGTGCTGTTCTGGCCGGCATGCGCGCTCTTGCCATCTTCAACTTGTGGTCGCCCTCTATTCTGAAGAACTCCAGCACCTCCATCAGGTGTTCCGACTGACCCGACAGTTCTTCCGAAGTAGAGGCCATCTGCTCCGTGGCGGAGGCATTCTGCTGAATCACCGTGTCGAGCTGCTGGATTGCGTTTTGCCGTACGTTCGACACCATCTTTAGTTGTCTATGGTCTTCCCTGGCCCCTCGGACTATTCCCCGCTTCTTCCTATCAGGCGGTAGGCGAGGCCGCCTATGATAGCCCCGATAATCGGCGCTACCCAGAAAAGCCACAATTGGGCTATTGCCCAGCCCCCGACAAAGAGCGCAGGTCCCGTGCTGCGGGCAGGGTTTACTGAGGCATTGGTGACGGGGATATCCACCAGGTGGATGAGCGTCAGGCACAAACCGATGGCGATAGGGGCGAATCCCTGCGGCGCCCTCTTGTCGGTCGACCCAAGGATCACCAAGAGAAAGAAACAGGTCATGACTATTTCAGTGACCAGTGCAGCGGTCAGCGAGTAACCCCCTGGAGAATGCGCCCCGTACCCGTTTGCCGCAAAGCCGGAGGCAGGGTCGAATCCTGCTCTTCCGCTGGCAATCACGTACAATACGGCGGCCGCAAGAATTGCCCCGATCACCTGCACAACAATATACGGGACCACGTCCTTAGCCTGGAAACGACCCCCCACACACAGCCCGACAGAGACGGCCGGGTTGAGATGGCAGCCGGAAATGTGACCGATGGCGAACGCCATGGTGAGCACCGTTAGCCCAAAGGCGAAGGAGACGCCGAGAAATCCGATCCCCAACTGAGGGAAACCAGCCGCGAGAACTGCGCTGCCGCACCCACCGAGTACGAGCCAGAAGGCGCCGAAAAGCTCCGCTGCTAAACGTCTCGACAGTGGCGTCATCTTGTTTTCTCCTTTCCTTGTCAGAGGTTTGCGATACCGTACGGCTACTATCAATCATAGGGGGCCACGACCGGCAATGCAAAATCGGGCGAGGCAGGAACGGGCAGTCCGGCCTGTTTTTGTCTTTGGATTGGAAGTTGTTTGGTTGTTTATGGTCGTCTCAAGCCCCCGACCCCTCGCCAAGGAAGAGACAGCTTTGACGAAATGCCACGCCCATTGCACCTATTCCATCATCAACAGCATTGGAAGAGCGGCATCGGCGGACGACAAGAAAAAGCTCGACACGGTTTCCATGAACCCTTTCTGCGGATAGAACGCAAGTTGACCGCCCGGCGCCGAGACGGCGTATGATGCAACGTTTGAAAAGAACGTTATTGACGGGACGCGCGGATGGATTTGAGGAAGAAGTAGCCTACGATGATGAATGTCGCCGTCGGCGACAGCCAGTCCGGCGGCTCCGCGCCGAACCCCCGCGCCAGCATAACCATCCCGAGGAAGAAGATCGAATACATCGCGCCGTTCTTCAGATAGACGTATTTCCTGATGTGTTTCACGCCATAATAGGTGAGCTGCCTTACGGCGACGGCGCCGATGCCGCTGCCTGCGACGATGAGCGGCACGGCGAGGGTGAAGGCGAACGCGCCTACGATGCCGTCGATGGAGAAGGTCATGTCGATCACTTCCAGGTAGAGGATCTTGCCCATGTCGGTGAGACGCCGCTCGCCGGCGAGAAGCTCCTGCTCCTGTTCTTCCGCGTAGCTTCTGAAGCCGTGGGTGATAAAGAAGGCGGTGGACCCGAGCACCGACCCAAAGGCGAGGACAGGGTTCTTCTTGAGGGCGAGCCAGACGATGACGGCGAGGATGACCGAGATGACCGCGTAGAACCAGATGCCCTGTCCGGCAATGAAGCGCTCGCCGGGCAGGCCGTATTTCTTCGGCTCGATGAAGATCCAGAAGAAGAAGAGGAAAATGAAGAAGGTCCCACCGCCGATGAGAAGGATCGGGGCGCTTTGACGAATGGCGTGGAGGGCTGCCGGGTCGCCGGCGAAGCTTGCCGTGAGCGCTTGCCAGGCCGTTAAGCCGGGCGTCATGGTCCAGACGATCAGCCACGGCAACACCCCCCGGACGCCGAAGACAGCGATGAGAATGCCCCAAGTGAGGAACCATTTTTGCCCCCTGGGCGACATGCCCGCCAGGGTTTCGGCGTTGATGACGGCGTTATCGATGCTCGTGATGGATTCGAAGATGGCGAGGCCGACGATGGCGAGAACGGCGGACAGGAAGGTCATGAGATTTGTATAGCCGAGTCAGGAGAGACAGTCAAGAGTGAAGAGGAAATATGAAGGAAGGCGGTCCTGAGTTGAGAACCGGAAGGAACATTTTTCATTCACTGTTCAACCTTCACTCCCGTATTGACTCTGGGGGCGTATGAATTTAAAATAGTGGCGTGATTTATCAGATAAGAACGCATCCTGACGAAGTGTTGAGGCGGATCGCAGACAAGGTGGACGGCATGACGGAGAAGACGCTCCGGTTGTGCGAGGATATGGTGGAGACCATGGTCGCGGCCCACGGATTGGGGTTGGCGGCAAACCAGGTCGGCATTGCTTTGCGCATTATTGCCATCGAAACGGGCTCGGACAAGGAGAGCAGGCCGCTCGTCTGCATCAATCCGGAAATCCTGCGATTGGAAGGCGAGGAAACGGGTGAAGAGGGGTGTTTGTCCATCCCCGGCTTTTACGAGACGGTGAAGAGGGCGCAGAAAGCCGTTGTGAAGGGCAGGGGACCCGACGACAAGGAGTTCACCTTCGAGTGCGAGGGCATGCTCGCGCGGGCAGTGCAGCATGAGGTGGACCATCTCAACGGCATTCTTTTTATCGACCGCCTGAGTCTTGT
Source organism: uncultured delta proteobacterium (assembly GCA_963816715.1). Taxonomy (GTDB): domain Bacteria; phylum Desulfobacterota; class Syntrophorhabdia; order Syntrophorhabdales; family WCHB1-27; genus BOG-1155. Next base: position 9,600 of record CAWFMJ010000022.1, on the reverse strand, counting down.
CAAGAAGCAGCTCTTTAAGCGGGAATACGGAAAAGAGAAGAAATGAATCTGCTCTTTTTTGGCTCCTCGACCTTTTCCGTCCCCGCTCTCGCGGCATTGAAGTCCTCGATAACCTGCGTGGCGACGAAAAAGACGAAGCCGAAGGGTAGGGGATATCTGCTTGAAGACAGCGAGGTGAAGCGAGCGGCATTTTCCCTCGGCCTTCCCGTCGTGGAACTAGATTCCTTCAAAGACGGGGAAGCGGCGAAGCTTGGCGAGTTGAAGCCGGACCTCCTCGTCGTGGTTTCTTTCGGCCTCATCATCCCGCGCTGGTTCCTCGGTCTGCCGGCACTAGGGGCGATCAACGTCCACCCTTCGCTGCTTCCGAAATATCGCGGCCCTTCTCCCATGCAATGGGCTATCCGAAACGGCGAAGAAGCGACGGGCCTGACCGTCATCAGAATGAGCGAGCGGATGGACGCAGGGGACATCCTTTATCAGGAACGAGTTGCTCTGGCGCCGGAAGAAGACGCGGCAACCCTGTCGACGCGCCTCGCGTCCAGAGCGGCCGATATCCTTCCGCCGATCGTCGAAGAGGCAAGGGCCAAAGGGATAGGGCAGGGCGCTGCCCAGGACGATCGCGAGGCGACCTTCACACCGCTGATCACCAAAGAGATGGGCCGCATCGATTGGAACCAGAGCGCCGCCGGGATCATCGGTCAAATACGGGCTTTTGTGCTTTGGCCCACGGCATACGCGTTTCTCGACCGGAAGATGATAAAGATATTCAAAGCAGGGCCGCCCCGCGCCGCATCTCCCGAAAAGCGGGACCCCGGCAGCGTTCTCGCCGTTTCTCCGGAAGGGATAGAGGTTTCCGCGGGGGTCGGTTCGGTCGTCCTTCGGGAATTGCAGATGGAGAACAGGAAGAGAATGGCGGCCGCGGATTTCGCCAAGGGTTACCGACAACTCTCCGCGAGCGTCTTTACGTGATTTTTGGGTAAAAGCGCACGCCCCGGGGGATCGGGGCTCACGAAGCCAAGTAAACCGAGCGGGGCCTGAGAAGCACTTGAACGCCTGTTGCAAGGCGTAAGAATACAACATTCTAAGGGAGGCGTAAATATGGGTCAAAACAAGCTTGAGGGAAAAGTTGCATTGGTGACGGGCGCGGCAGCCAAGAGAGGCATGGGGCGCGCGATTGCATTGCGCCTTGCGTCAGAGGGCGCGGATGTCGTGGTGCTCGACAAGTTCGCGGCGCCGAAGAGCGCTTTTGCGGGAGACGAAGGATGGCGCGGGCTGGACGAGGAAGTTGAAGAGATTAAGGCCATGGGGCGGAACGCAATGGCCCTGACCCTGGACATCAGCAGCGTCTCGGAGGTCAACGCAGGGGTCGCGTCGGCCATAGCGAAGATGGGCAAGCTGGACATTCTTGTCAACTGCGCTGCTATTCGCGGGACGGCAAACGTGGAGATCGTCGACGGCAACGAGGCGGAATGGAAATCGATGTTCGAGATCAACCTGCTCGGCTCGTTCCTGATCTCCAAGCCGATAGCCCAGCACATGATAAAACGGGGCGAAGGCGGCAAGATGGTGCTCTTCGCATCCCTCGCCGGCCGCTTCGGCGTGAAGGGAAATGCCGCGTATTCGGCCTCCAAGTGGGGCGTCATCGGACTGGCCCAGAGCCTGGCCCTGGAGCTGGCGCCGCACAAGATCAACGTTAATGCCATCTGCCCGGGCGCCATCATCACCAACCTCCGGGACGGTCACATGGAAGCGGGGGCAAAGAAGGCCGGCGTGAGCACCGAGGAATTCCGGCAAAAAGAGTACGACATGGTCGGCAAGACCGTGCCTATCGGCCGCATGGGCCAGGTTGACGACATTGCCAACGCGGTTGCCTTCCTCGTTTCTTCACAGGCGGATTATATCACGGGCCAGTCGCTGAACGTCTGCGGCGGCGCGCACATGGACTAAGAATGAATCAGGGTTCCGGCGCCGAGGCCGCCGGAACCCAGCCTTTTCAGCTTTCTGCCATCAAAGATAGATCATCGTTGCGGCGGGCTCTAGTTGCAAAGCGAGCGTACGCGAAGCGCTGAGGGGGGAGTCTCTATGAGCTTTGCTCATAGAGGGGGCGCTGAGCCCCAACCTAGCTGAGCGGCGCGTTTTACGCCGCCTTGCAGCTTATCGAGATGCCTTCGCCCCTGCCCCGCTCTATGGTGGTGCGAAAATCGCTTGCCTGCCGCACATGGGCCAGAAACTTCTTTATGCCCCCGTGTAATGCCCACAGGACATTATGAGCGGTGAAACAACCATCGGGAAGGATCTTGGAGCGGACATCTTCGAAATAGCGGAAGTACCAATTCTTGTCCGCGTCGCAGAAGACGAAGTCGAAAGGTCCCGGAAGGAGGGGGACGAGGCTGTGGGCGTCGGCGAGCCGGGCGTCGATGGAGGAGGCGACGCCGGCGTTTTCGAAGTTGGCGAGGGCCCTCTTGTAGCGTCCCTCGTCGATCTCGACGGTGATGAGCCTGCCGCCCGTTTTCGCGGCTGCCCAGGCGAGCCAGATGGTGGAATGGCCCGTGGACGCGCCTATTTCGAGCAGTCTCGTGAAGCCGGCCGCAAGCACGAGATTGTGGAGGATGAGGCCGTCTTCATAAGGCACGTTCCAGTCCGACCACGAGCCCCGGGCGCCGTCGAGAAACCGTGAAACACGCCCGTCGAGAGCCTGGTCCCCGGCGGGCGCCGTAGGGGAGACAACTTTGCTCATAACCGCCTTATCCGGTCTTAAAGTAAGGCCGTTGTCTCAGGCCGTCAAGATGGCCATTTGCCCGATCCTCGAAATAACCAACGGCGGTTGCGCCCCTTGGCCCGTTCACTCCTTTAGGCCCTTCGTCTTATGAGGATAAAAAGAAAGAGGCCGAGCGTACAAAGGGCCGCCGACTTCGAAGGGCGCCGAAGGGCATAGGCGGCGGGAGTGAGCACCATGCGTATTGCAGCCCTGAGGGTCGGACGGTCCGCGATGAAGGCGGCCATGGGCGGTGAAACCCTATAGTACCACCGGACGAACATTCTGCCTGCCTGATTCGTGAGAAGATGTCTGTCCCTGAATTCCTTGAACGTCCTTACCTGCCATGCAAAATCACCGCCGTAGGCTGCAGTGGCAATGAAACAACCGCCGCCTCCGCCCCCGCTGCCGGCGGCGCTGGCGGGATCCGCGGAGGGCGACGCGGACGTCTGGGTCGGCGTCTGCGTCGAGGACGCCGGCACGACGACGGCGTTCGACTGGAGAATGGTGTTGGCGCTTACAGCGACAAAAGTTCCTGAGGTAGAGCCGTCGCTGGCGGTGGTTTCGTTCCCGTAGGCAATTGCCCAGGGATAGCCGGTATTTCCGTAGGGCCCGAGGGTTCGGGCGGTCCATGTTTTGCCGTCGGACGAGTAGCTCACATATCCCTGGCCTCCGATTGCTGCGAACCTGTCGGCGCCGAAGGCTATGGCGTTCAGGGCGCCGGAGATGTTGGAGGCGGCCTCCGACCACGACTTGCCGTCCGCGGACACCCGGATTGCGCCGTTGTCGCCCGCCGCGGCAAAGAGGTTATTGCCGGCCGCGACGCCGACCAGTTTGTAACTGACCCCGGAGGACTGCGAAGCCCAGGTCGTGCCGTCGGGAGAGGTCATGATCGTACTGTCGCCCACGACCATAAACGTGCCATTGCCGAAGGTCGAGCCGTTGAGGCTCGCGCCTGAGGGGTCCTTGGCGCGGGCAGTCCATGCGACGCCGTCGGTGGAGCTATATATGGTAGATCCCCCCACGCCGATGTAAGTCCCGTTGGCGTAGGCAAGGGCTGTCGTCGGCGCCGCTGAGGGCTCTGTCTGGGCCGTCCACGTCACGCCGTCGGCCGACGTGACGACCGTTGGAGCCCCGCTGTTCGAATCGGTCCCCACTGCGACAAACTTGTTGCCATAGACGACGCTTTTGAAGCTTTCGCTTGCCAGAGCGGAAGTCGAGCGAGCAGTCCACGACGTCCCGTCCGGCGACGTGTAGATGCTCCCTTCCGATCCGACGACCACATACATGCCATTTCCCCAGACCACGTTTGTTGCGAGAATTGTCGGAGTGGACACCGACTTCCAGGTAACCCCGTTATCCGCAGTGGTATAGATGGCGCCGCCCGACCCGACAAGCGTGAACCCCGCGGGGGATGCGGCGAACGCGTTGCCCCAGGCGTTGGTGATCGGGTGGGCCGTCCACGTCTGGCCGTCCGCCGAGGTATAGGTGTTGAAGGTGCTTTGCCCACAGACTCCGGAACTGTCGCAATCTGCTTCCAGGGCCATGAAGATGCCGTTTCCGAAACAGAGGTCGGTTCCCAACGACACGTTGGGAACGCCCGTGGGAGCAGCAAAGCTGCTCGAAGGCGTGGAGAAGTCGATATTGACCGCCAACCTGGTCCAGGTCATCCCGTCGTTCGACAGGAGAATGGTCCCGCCGTAGTTTTGGACGAAATCGAGGTCGGGGCCCACGATGACAAAAACACCGTTGCCGTACGCGAGCCCGGCCGCGTGGTTGTAAAGCGTATATGAGGAGCTTGCAGATTTGGCGGCCGTCCACGCGAGTCCGTCCGTCGAGTAGTAAGGGGGCTGGTGCCACGCCAGTTGGATAAATTTGCCGTCCGCAAATATCACGGCTTTGGTGGGTTCCGAGGTCATGCCGGAACTGACGCTTCTGTCCGTCCACGTAATTCCATCCGGGGACGTGGCCATCACTCGGGCGCCGGTTTTGTTGAAGAGGCCCCCCGTGCCGCCCGCCGCCACGAATATGCCGTTCCCGTAAGCGACCGCCAAGAAGGGCCCCGTCGGACACGACCGATAGGTCCACGTAAGGCCGTCGGGAGAGGTCCATATATAGGTTCCTACGGCGACGAAGAGACCGTTGCCATAGGTCACGGCGGTGAGTCCGGGTTCGGTCTGGCCGCTGGAACTGACGAGGGTCTGCGACTTCCACGTAACCTGGTCCGTTGAAGTCTCCACTGTCCCGTTGGCGCCTACCGCCACATAGAGACCGTTGGCGTAAATTATGCTATTGAGAGTATTTCCCTGGGGGAGGGACGTCCTCAAATTCCACGGCTCGTCGAAGGGGTCGTCCGCGAAAGCCTGATGAACCGAAAGGGACAGGAAGATTGCACCGAGAAGCAAAAGAACGTTTCTTACACGGCGGCGCCTGGGCATGTGAAATCCTCCATAGTGATGAATAGGCGCAGGTGAACAGAGAGCCGCATGGACCCGAAAGGGAACTCCCGCGCAACGAACAAATTGTTTAAGGAAAAGCCCTGGCTGGATGATTTCGCTGTGGAAAAACTAAGAACGATTCACGTTATTGTCAACCGGGGAGGGGGAACGCCCAAGCCGTGTGAACGCTCTTTGCAGTTCGGGGTGGATGTGCTCTGTTGACGAAAAACGAGGGGGCTGCTTCGTGCAAGGATTCGGGCGTCCGGCCTGTTCGCCCTTTGCGACGTCCGAACCTTGCATGCTCGGCTGCAGCGGATCGCGGAATAAGGTGACGATTCGCATGGTCATCGCCCCGGCGAAAGCCGGGGTCCAGAAATTTATAACATCCTGAAAAGACTGGATGTCCCGCCCGGCAAACTGCGCGGGCCTAAGCGGGTGCTGCGAGGCGAACTTTGGGTCCTTGCGTTGCCTCTTCTATGGCCCCCAGGGAAAACGCATCTTCCCCGCAGCCTTTCAGCTTGGCTATGACGGCCCTTTCTTCGGTTGGCGGGACGATAAGCACAAAACCGACTCCCATGTTGAAGGTGGCGTACATGTCGTCCCTGGGCACGTTGCCCATTTTTTGAAGCACGCTGAAGACCGGCGATATCCTGTCAGAGGCAAGAACGATGGTTGCGGCAAGCCCTTCCGGGATTACCCGCTCCACATTGCCGGGGAGACCGCCTCCCGTGATGTGCGCCATGCCTTTTACGACATGCTTTTCAAGGACGGCAAGCACGGGTTTGACGTATATTTTTGTGGGCTTCAGGAGTTCCTCGTAGAGAGGACCCTCGCCCAGACCTTCCACTCTTTCAATAGCTTTCAAGCCGCGCAGCTCGAAGAAGATCTTGCGCGCCAGGGAATAGCCGTTGCTGTGCAGGCCGTTTGACGCAAGGCCGATCAGCCGGTCGCCTGCCGTGATGGACGAGCCGTTGATGATCTTCTTCTTCTCCACGATGCCCGTGGCAAAACCCGCAAGGTCATATTCCCCCGCCGCGTAGAAAGAGGGCATTTCCGCGGTCTCGCCTCCAACCAGGGCGCACCCGGCAAGCTCGCACCCCGCGCATATGCCCGAGAGGACATCGCGGTAGATGGCTTCTTCGATGCTCCCGCTGGCAAAATAGTCCAGGAAATAGAAGGGCTTGGCGCCGAGGGTGAGGATATCGTTCACGGACATGGCGACGAGGTCGATGCCGACGGTGTCGTGTTTCTGCGCCATGAAAGCGATTTTCAGCTTGGTGCCGACGCCGTCCGTCGAGCTGACGAGGACAGGCTCCTGGTAACCCTGCGGCACTTCGATGAGACTCCCGAAGCCGCCGATGGGGTTGAGAACGTGAGGGTTGAAGGTGCGCTGGATGCGTTCTTTCAGACTGCCGATGAGTCTGTCAGCTTTATCTATGTCGACGCCCGAGTCTTTGTAGGTCGTGGATTGCATACAACCATAATGTAGAATGAACCGACCTGATTGTCAATCATTTAACGCTGCGGCCCGCTGTTTTAGCGCTTTCATGGAACAATTGCCAAAGTGTTTTCCCGCTCTGCCGTGCATGAATACATACGATGCGGCAACAATGTCGTTGCCGAAGGGACGCTCGCCGATGAAGCAAAGCAAATCACCTTTTGTCATGCTTTGCCTCATTGGAAATTCAGTCAAAAAAACCGCTTCCGGGGTGCGACGCCCGTTCTTCGCCGCATACAGGGAGCAAAGTGTCCAGCGCTGAAAACCACTGTGCTCTTAAGTAGATGCATGACAAAGGCGATAATAGGTGAGAGCTTGACTGCCGGCAAAAATCGAGCGCGGGCAGAGAAGAATTTTCGGGAATTTGATCCGTTCGGGAGTTAGTTTCTTGTTGTGGCGTTTTTGCGAGCAATGACGGGCGAAAGAAATGTTTCTGAAGGTAAAGAAAAAAAGAACTTTTTTGGTGACAGGGGAAATGAGAATTTGTAGAATGTAGCCAGCGCCGAACGCTTTAGAAAGGGTAAGGAGGAAAGTATGCCTTTTGACCTTCATAAGATCGGAGAGTTGTTGAAGGCCACTCGAATCGAGAAAGGATTAAGTCTCGAAGATGTGTCCGCTGAGCTTTTCATCAGGAAGTCTAAAATCAAGGCCCTTGAGACCGGGGACTGGGACAATCTGCCCCATGTCGTCTATACTCGGGGCTATATCATTCAATATGCGACTTTCTTGAATGTTCTCGACCTCGTCACGCCAGATCTCGCCGTGGAAGAAATTCCGGCAGACGAAGCGCAAAAAGAGCAAAAGCCGCAGAAGCAGCACGGCGAATCGCATCTTTCCCGGAGAGGGATGCTCCTGGGTGGGGAGGGTTCAAACAAAAAGATAGCAGGCGCCGCCGTTATGGCCTGCGTCCTGGTCGCGTTTATTGTTTTTGTGAACGTGCAAAAGCCCGAAAGCGCCTCCCGGCCTGCGCCTCGCGTGGTTCGGAACACCCAGCAGACAGTTGCACCGGCCCCGGCGCCCGCGCCCGCTCCGGTCGAACAAAAGGCGCCGGAAGCGACGGCAGAGGACAACTACCAGACGGTGGCGGGGACGGACACCTCGACCAACGCCTATGACCCCAAGGAACAAAAGGTTGTCCTCGAACAGAAGAAACTCATGATCGCTTGTCAGGAAAGGACTTGGGTCAGAGTCATGATCGACGGCTCGGAGAAGAAGGAATTCACGCTGAACCCCGAAGAGGTCGTGGTGCTGAACGCGAAAGAAAGCTTCGACCTGATTATCGGAAACGCCGCGGGCGTCAAGTTGTTCTACAATGGGAAAGACACCGGCTTTACCGGGGCCAGCGGAGAAGTCAAGCGCATGAGCCTCAGCTAGAGCCATTTTGCTAACCATTAGGGTCCCGATTTTCATCGGAGCGACGACGAGACGTCGAAGCGGTTTCGCACATTTTGACGGCTAGTCTTGTATGGTCATTCTCGGCATAGATCCAGGTTTGGCCAGCATGGGGTTCGGCGCCGTGGCGTGCGGAAGCGCCTCCTCGGCATCGCTGCTCAAATGCGGCGCGGTCAGGACTACTCCCGACCATCACATCTCCCAGCGATTGTACCAAATCCATCAGGACCTGGGTCAGTTAATGGAGACAGTGAAGCCCGACGTCGTGGCGGTAGAGGATATATTCTCCCTCGTCCGGTATCCGAAGGCAGGCATGATGTTGGGCGGCGTCATGGCGGTCATTTACTTGGCCGCGGTCTCGAGCGGCATACCGGTCATAGAAGTCACGCCGCGAGAGGTGAAGAACGCCCTTGCGGCATACGGCGCGGCGACGAAGGCGCAGGTGCGGGAGGCGACGCGGAGAGCGCTCGGGCTTGCGCGGCTGAAGTCTTTTCACGCGGCCGATGCCCTTGCCGTTGCCCTTACCGTCTATTACCGGAGTTACCGGGGGAAAGATGATATCCTATCTGGAAGGGGTTCTGAAGAAGCTATACGCGGATAAGGTTACTCTGGGCGTGAACGGCGTCGGCTACGAGGTTTTTCTTCCCGACTATGTAATGAAGGAAGTCCGCCAGACCACGAAGACAGAGGAGAAGCTCAAGCTCTACATTTCCTACAATCAGTCCGAGAGACAGCCGAAACCGGTGCTCGTGGGCTTCAGAACGGAGCTGGACAAAGAGTTTTTCGAGCTGTTCATATCCGTGGAGGATATCGGACCCGCGCTGGCGATCAGGGCCATGACGAGAGCGCCCCGGGAGATCGCGCGCTCCATAGAAGAGAAGGCCGTAAGGGACCTGCGGCAACTGAAAGGAATAGGGGAGCGAAAGGCGGAGAAGATCATCGCCGCCCTCAAGGGGAAGGCCGCGAAATACGCCTTGATTCCCGAGGAAGAGCTGCCGGCGGCGGCGCCGGAAGACTTCAAACTGGAAGTTGCCAACGTGATGGTGGCTCAGCTTGGCCACAAGGCGGCAGAGGCAAAGAAAATGATCGAAGAGGCCATGAAGCGGAGACCTTCAATAGGCTCGTCGGAAGAGCTGTTTGAAGAAGTCTACAGAGGCCAGAAGAAATGATCTACGAAGAATCGGATTTGCGCCGGGATACAGAGAAAGAAGGCGGGGAGAAAGCGGCGCAAGACGAAGACCTGCCCAGCCTGAGGCCGAGGGCGCTCTCGGACTACGTGGGGCAGGAAAAGGCGGTAGAGACCTTAAGGATTGCCGTCGAAGCGGCCCTCAAAAGGGGAGAGTCGCTGGAGCACATTCTGCTGAACGGTCCGCCCGGTCTCGGGAAGACCACGCTCGCACACATCATTGCAAATGAGATGCAGACGAAGATCATCACCTCGTCCGGACCGGCCCTCGAAAAGGGGGGGGACCTCATGGGCCTCCTGACGAATATGGAAAAAGGGGACGTCTTCTTCA
>CAWFMJ010000021.1:0-96589 GCA_963816715.1 uncultured delta proteobacterium | reverse complement strand
GCGAAAGAAGTAAATGAGACAGCCCGCGGCCGGAGGAAATTTCGATGGATAAGACGGAAGCCGGGGCTGACCCGGGCCGGAGCGTACTTTCCGTACGTGAGGACCCGGACCCGCCCCGGCGACCGGCTTAGGCGCGGAATTAACCCGGCCGCCCGCTCAACCCCGCGGGTGGTACTTCTTATGCGTCTCCTTCAGCCTCTTCCGGTCCACGTGCGTGTAAATCTGCGTGGTGGAGATGTCTTCGTGGCCGAGGAGGAGCTGGACGGAGCGGAGGTCGGCGCCGCCTTCGAGTAAATGCGTGGCGAAGGTGTGGCGGAGCATGTGGGGATACAAGGGGCCCTGCTGCATGAGGAGGCCGTACTTCCTGATGAGCTTCCAGACGGCCTGCCTGGTGATCGGCAGGCCCTTGCGGCCGGGAAAGAGATAGGGGCCCTGGGGTTTCGCTTCTTTGAGGTAGAGCTTTATCATTTCGCGCGCGTAGTTCCCGATGGGTACCATGCGCTCCTTTGACCGCTTGCCGAGGGCCGTCACCCAGCCCGCGTCGAGGTTGACGTCGCTCTTCTTGATCGAGGCCAGCTCGGAGACCCGCATGCCCGTGGCGTAGAAGAGCTCGATGACGGCGGCGTCGCGCACGGCGAGCTTCTGACTGGCCGGCAGCTTGAGGAGCCTGGTCATCTCTTCTTCGCTCAGGACCCGTGGGATAGGCGCTTTGAATCGGGGAGTCTCTATATCGAGGAGCGGGCTTGTCGCGACCAGGCCGTCGGCGAGGAGAAACTTGTAGAAGCTCCTCAGGGCGGAAAGGGATCGGGCGATGCTGCGCGTCGATTTTCCCTCGGTCCGGAGACGGTGGAGATAGCCTTCCATGGAGACCGATTCGAGGGAGCCGTGCGTCTCTTCAACAAATATGAGATAGTGCAGGATATCGCGGTTATACGCTTCGACGGTGTGGATGGACGCCCCTTGTTCCGCTTTGAGGTGGACCATGAAGGCGTCGAGCGCCGCGTAGTGGTTCATCGTCTTCCGGTGGAACCGAAGCCCCCTTCTCCCCGCGCGCTTTCGGGCAGCCGTTGGACTTCCCTCCATGCGGCGCGAACCGTCTCTTTGAAGACCATTTGGGCGATCCGGTCCCCGTCTTTTATTTCCCAGGGGTCGGCGCCGAGGTTGATGAGGATCACTTTGATCTCGCCGCGGTAGTCGGCGTCTATGGTGCCCGGCGCGTTGAGGACGGTGACGCCGAACTGGACGGCAAGGCCGCTCCGGGGCCGTATCTGTGCCTCATAGCCGACGGGCAGCGCGATGGCAAGACCCGTGGGGATGAGGGCTCGCTCCAGGGGCTTCAGCACCAGGGGCTCATCGAGCCGGGCGCGCAGATCCATGCCCGCGGAGGCCTGGGTGGCGTATTCGGGCAGGACGGACCCTGCCTGTTTTGTCACCGAGACCGTCAGCTCTTCCATAGCTTTTCGATCGCGGCGCGGTCGACCTTCCCGAGCACGGCAAGGGCCATGTTCGTTTCGTTGCCGAAGACAAGGCTGCTCATTTCCTGGACCTGCGGGGCATGGACGCTGTCGATCTCCTTCAGTGTCTGCTTGACGGGCACGTAGCGGTCAAAATACATTTCGTTCTTGGCGAGCCGGCCCATGCGGGCCTCCGACCCTTCGAGCGAAATGAAGAAGTTTCCTTTGATGTGTTCCTTCGAGAACGCCAGCTCCGCGGCGGTGATGCCTTCTTTCTTCAGCCTCGCCGTTTCTTCCCGTATGAGGCCGATCACCTCTTCCATATACTCAGGAGAGCTGGAAGTGGCTATGCCGAAGTTGCCCACGTCGTTGTAGCAGTTCACGTAGGAGAATATGTTGTAGACGAGGCCCCGCTTCTCCCTGATCTCCTGGAAGAGGTGGGAACTCATGCTGCCGCCGATGATCGCGTTCAGCAGATAAAGGGCGTAGCGCCTGGTATCTGTTTGGCTCACCGCGTCGGCGGCCAGACAGAGATAAACGTGTTCGAGGTCTTTTTCATAGACGTAGATGCCGGGAAAACTCTCCGGCTTTTTCACGAGAAGGGATTGCGGGCCCGCGTCGGCCAGCCCGCCGAACAGGACGTTCACCTTTTGCACCAGGGCGTCGTGATCTATTCGCCCCACGGCGGTGAGAATCATGTTTGACGGCGTGTGGTGGCTCCGGTAATGCTCGACGAGGTCGTCCCTCGTGAGCCGCTCCACACTCTCCTCGACGCCGAGGACGGGAAGACCTAACGCATCGTCGCGGTAGCAGTCCGCGGTGAAGAGATCGAAGACCCATTCCTCCGGGTTGTCCTCGATCATCTTAATTTCCTGGACCACCACCTGCTTTTCCCGCTCGATATCCTCCTTGCTGAAGGTGGAGTGCAAACACATGTCGGCAATGACGTCGAGGGCAAGGTCCATGTCCTGCCGGAGGACCCGCGCATAAAGACAGGTATGCTCCTTGCCCGTGAAGGCGTTGAGGACGCCGCCCACCGCGTCGATCTCCCTGGCTATGTCGTGGGCGGTGCGCCTCTCCGTTCCTTTAAAAATCATGTGCTCGATGAAATGCGAGATGCCGTTGTTCTTGACGTCTTCGTATCTGCTCCCCGTTTTCCACCAGACGCCGAAAGAGACGGTAGGAAAATAGGGCAAACTCTCCGTTACTACGCGAATTCCATTGTCGAGCACGGTCTTTCTGTACATTTATCTATTCCGGCTTCGCCTGCTCTTCTTTGAGCGCCGCCTTTCTAGAAAGGCGTATCCTTCCGTTCGGCTCCACCTCGATCACCTTGACCGATATCTGGTCGCCTTCTTTCACCACGTCGGACACCTTCTTGATGTACGTGTCGGAAAGCTGGCTCACGTGGACGAGGCCGTCCACGCCGGGGAGGATCTCGACGATGGCGCCGAAATCGGCGACTCTCGTGACGGTCCCCAGGTAAATGGCGCCGACCTCGACCTCTTTGGTAATGCCCTTGATGATCTCGATGGCCTTGTTCGCCGAAGTCTCATCCTGAGAGACTATCTTGACGATTCCGGAGTCCTCGATGTCTATTTTGACTCCTGTTTGCTCCACGATGCTCCTGATTACTTTGCCGCCCGGGCCGATGACTTCCCGTATCTTTTCGGGCCTGATCTTCAGGGTCCAGATGCGCGGCGCGTAGGGCGAGAGAATTTCTCTCGGTTTCGGCAGCGTTTCGGTCATGATGCCGAGTATCCGCCCTATGCCGTTTTGGGCAAGCGTCACCGCCCGCGACATGATTTCCTTGGTAATGCCCTTCACCTTGATGTCCATCTGGATGGCGGTGATGCCGCGGCTGCTGCCCGCTACTTTGAAATCCATGTCGCCCATCGCGTCCTCGTCGCCGAGGATGTCGGAAAGGATCACTTCCTCCTGGCCCTCTTTCATGAGGAGCCCCATCGCAATGCCCGCTACCGGCTCTTTGACCGGCACGCCCGCATCCATGAGAGAGAGGCAGCCGGCGCATACCGAGGCCATCGACGAGGAGCCGTTTGACTCCAATATCTCCGAGACGATGCGAATGGTGTAAGGGAAATCTTCCTTGGAAGGCAGAATTGCAGAGAGCGCGCGCTCGGCAAGGTGACCGTGGCCGATCTCGCGTCTCGACGCCGCCCTCAGGAAGCTAACCTCGCCCACGCTGAAGGGCGGGAAGTTATAATGGAACAGGAAAGACTTGTAGCTTTCCCCCTGGTGCAGGGATTCGATCTTTTGCTCGTCTTCGGAGGTACCGAAGGTCGTGATGGCGAGGGCCTGGGTTTCACCCCTGGTGAACAGCGCAGAGCCATGAGTCCTCGGCAGGACCGGCGCCTGGCACCAGATCGGCCGGATGTCGTTCGCCGTTCTCCCGTCGATCCTTTTGCCCGTCGCGAAGAGATTGCTCCGCATGGTCTCTTTGGTGATTTCTTCGAAAGCTTTTTTGACAACGCCTTCTTCTTCGTCGGGGTAGTTCGCCAGATGGGCGGCGTACGTCTCGCGCAGCTTCGCTCCCCGCTCCAGCTTTGAAGAGATGGCAAAAGCCCGGGTTATGTCGGGCGTCAGAGCTTCCTTGATCCGTTCCTTCAACTCCGCGGGCGTCGGCCGGTACGTGACGGCCCATTTCTTCTTCCCCGTCTTTTGAGCGAGTTGTTCCTGCATCTCGATAAGGGGCATCATGCTCCGGTGCGCCAGGTCGATGGCTTCAATAAGGTCGCTGCCTGCAATGAAATCGGCCCCGCCTTCGACCATCATGATCGCATCTTTCGATCCTGCCACCACGATGTCCAGGTCGCTCTCGTCCTCATCCTGGTTTGTCGGATTAATAAGGAACTGCCCGTTCTTTCTTCCCACTTTTACGGCCGCGACGGGACCGAGAAAAGGTATGGGGGAGAGCACGAGCGCGGCGGAGGCGCCGACGATGCCGAGAATAGCCGGATCGTTTTCCTGGTCTGCCGAAAGCACCGTCGCAATGATTTGCGTTTCGTTGTGATACCCCTTCTCGAATGAGGGGCGAAGGGGCCTGTCGATCAGGCGGGAGGTAAGGACCTCTCTTTCCGAAGGCCGTCCTTCTCTCTTGAAGAAACCTCCCGGAAATCTTCCGGCCGCGTAGGCCATTTCCTGATAGTTCACCGTGAGCGGCATGAAGTCCGTTTTTGCCTCTTCTTTTTGGGCCACTGCGGTGACGAGCAGGACCGTGTCGCCGTACCGTATGACAACGCTCCCGTCCGCTTGTTTCGCAAGGGCGCCGGTGCTGATGCTGAGCGGCCTGCCGCAGAATTCAATTGAAATCGATTCTTCCATGTGTTTTTCCTTCTTCAGTTATTTGGAGATAGCGTCGTGGCGCCTGCTTTCGGCCCCTTGCATCCGGTTCCCGGACGCTTGCGGGCCTGCGCTTGCGAAAGGCAACCGTTCGCGTTCGCAGATTCGAGCAGCGTGAGGCCGCATTATCCCCTTTTCTTACTTTCTCAGGCCCAATCTCTCGATGACCTTCTTGTATCTCTCGACGTTGGTTTCCTTAAGGTAGTTGAGAAGTCTCCTCCTCGTGCCGACAAGGACCAGCAAGCCTCTCCGGGAGTTGTGGTCTTTCGCGAACTTCTTGAAGTGCTCGGTCAGCATCTTGATGCGTTCCGTCAGGAGGGCTATCTGCACTTCGGGCGATCCCGTGTCTTTTTCGTGGACCTTGAATGTTTCTATTATTGACTGTTTTTGTGCGGTGTCAAGCGCCATTTTCGTAAGCCTCCTTACTTGTTGATTAATCTTTTCATTCTTATGCTTTTTGAAGTCGTGTCCACTGTCCCTACGCCTAACAACGTGCCGTCCTTGTTCATGAGCTTTGCAAGCTCTCCGTGTCTCCAGTCTCTCGATCCACTGAGGAGAGGCACGGGCATGCCGCTCTTGAGGAATTTCTCCAGCACGGGTTCGATCGTTATCCCCTTGAACGTCCGCAACACGTCCTCGAGGGCAAGCATGTAGTTTACTACATCCTGCTTGCCCTTCAAATAGTCGAGGATGACGCTCCTGGTCATCTCGAAGTCCCCGTGACGCGTCCGCTTCAGCGTGTGGAGGGCTGCGCCGCAGCCGAGGATCGCGCCGAAATCATTGGCGATCGCCCTGATGTACGTCCCTTTTGAGCAGCCTATCTCAACGTCCACATAGGGATGGACGTAGCCGAGGAAGAGGAGGTCGAACACCTCCACCTCTTTATGAGGCGGGTCTATTGCTATGCCCTGTCTCGCCCACTTGTAGAGGGGCTTTCCATCCACCTTTTTCGACGAATAAACGGGGATTTTCTGGGTGATTTTGCCTTTGAAGCGGGAAAGCGCTTCTTCAAGCACCGACTTTTCGAACACGGGCGGCGTCGTTTCGGTCAGCCTCGTTCCTTCCATGTCGAAGGTGTCGGTAGTAATGCCGAGGACAAATCTGGCAACGTATCGTTTTTCGCCGTTTTCGAGGAAGGGGATCAGCTTTACCCCTTCGTTGAGCGCCACGGGCAATATGCCCGTCGCATTCCTGTCGAGCGTGCCGATATAGCCGATCTTCTTGAAGGGATGCAGCCGTTTCAGCCGCTTTATCACGTCATAGGACGTCATTCCCGTACTCTTGTCGATAATGAGAAAACCATTCATCATAAAGAAATTGCCCCTACCAGTCTTTTTCTTACCGTTTCCAGGTCGCCTTCAATGGTGCACCCCGCAGCTTTTCGATGGCCGCCGCCTCCAAAGGAGCGGGCGATGGAGGAGACATCGACGCTGTTCTTCGATCGCATGCTTACCTTGTACTTTCCGCCGGAAATCTGCCGAAGAAAGCAGGCGACCTCGACCGTGTCGATTTCCCTCAAATATTCGACGAACCCCTCGGTGTATTCGGAGTTCGTACCGGTTTGCGAGAACATGCCGGCATCGACGTGCGCGAGGGCAAGCCTGTCTTCGAAGAATGTCTCGAGCGTTCCGAGGACGAGGCAGAGGAGGCGGAGCCGTTCCTTCGGATGGCTTTCATAGACTTCGCTCGCGATGGACGCGGGATTGACGCCAAGGCCGATCAATTCCTCGCAAATGGAAAAGGAACGTTCCGTCGTGTTGTCGTAGCGAAACGAGCCGGTGTCCGTCAGGATGCCCGTGTAGAGGTTGGCGGCAATGTCGAGGGTAAAGGGCACGTTCAGGGCCTTCAGGACAAGGTAGAGCATCTCGGAAGTAGACGAAGCCCTTTCGTCGAGGATGTTGATCTGTCCGAAGGCGTCGTTTGCCACGTGGTGATCGATGTTGATGAGAAGACCCTTCTGCTTGAGCAGCTCCTGGCTCTTGCCCACTCTGAAAAGGCTGCCGCAGTCGACGACGAAAACCGCATCAAAGACCCCTTCGGGGAGCTGCCTGCTCAGGCCTGAGGGCCGCGGGAGGGACCTGTACCGATACGGAACGGCGTCCTGCAGGTAGACGACTGCCTCCTTTCCCAGGCCCTGAAGGGCGAAAGCAAGGGCAAAAGCCGAACCGACGGCGTCGCCGTCCGGGTCGACATGGGTCGACAGGAGGAAGCGCTTGCCCCGGTCTACGATATCTTTAATCTTCTGGAACATCCTCAGCCTTTTCCAATTCGACTTTTCGCAGGAGTTCGTCGATGCGCTCGAGTTTTTCCCGTTCCGTATCGAAGACAAAAGTGAGGTCCGGCGTATATCTCAACTGGATCCTCGGCCCGAGCAGCCGCTTGATATAGCCTCTCGCCCGCGTCAAGGCCTCGCCGGTCTTCTTCTTCTCTTCCTCGCTGCCGTATACCGAGTAAAGCACCTTCGCGTGTTTCAGATCTTCCGTCATCTTCACGTCGATGACGGTTATGAAGCCGATGCCCGGGTCTTTGATCTCCTGCTGTATGATCGAGGAAACCTCCTCGCGGATCTGATCCTGCAGCCGAAGGCGTCTATACCTCATCTCCTATCACCATGATCTCGGTCTTGGAGCCGATCACCTTTCCTATGTACATGGACTCGATGTGACGCGACACATTCTCTATGGTCGCATTCACGTGGTCCTGCTTCACACCGATCACGGCGAAGCCTATCGTCGCCTTTTGCCAGAGGTTCGTCTGGTCTATCTCCATGATCGATATGTTGAACTTTCCCTTGGTCCTCTCAACGATTCTTCTTACAGCCTGCCGTTTCTCTTTGAGCGAGTGGTTTTCCGGCAGAAAAATCACCAGTCGCGAAAGTCCTACTACCATTGAAATACCATCCCGCAAACCAGGGGCGTTTCACGTTCCCTAGAGCGTTTGTTTTTCCTGTTCCTCGACGTAGAATTCCATCCTGTCGCCTTCCTGTATGTCGTTGAACCCGTCGAGGGAGACGCCGCACTCATAACCGGCCGTCACTTCTTTCATATCGTCTTTGAAACGTTTCAGCGACAGGATCTTGCCGGTGAAAAGGACTTCTCCCTTCCTGACGACCTTCGCAGCGGCGCTTCTCGTTGCTTTCCCTTCCGTGATGTAAACGCCGGCGATCGTCCCTATCTTGGAGACGCTGAAGGTCTTCCTGACATCTCCCGCGCCGATCTTCACTTCCACGACTTTCGGCGCGAGGAGACCTTCCATGGCTTTCCTGACGTCGTCGATCATGTCGTAGATGACGGAGTAGGTCCGTATGTCCACCTTCTCCTGCTCGGCCAGAGCCTGAGCCTTTGCTATCGGCTTCGCGTTGAAGCCGATGATTATGGCGCCGGAGGCCATGGCAAGGTTGACGTCCGTCTCCGTGATGGTACCGACGCCGCTGTGGATAATATTGATCTCGACGGCTTCCGTGGAGAGCTTCTTGAGCGCTTCGCCGATGGCGTCGAGGGTGCCGCGCGCGTCTCCCTTCAGTACGACGTTCAGGGTAACTTTTGTCGTCTGACCCATCCTCGCATAGAGCTCGTCGAGGGTAACGCGGGAACTTTTCGCAAGCTCCTGTTCCTTTATCTTTTCCTGCCTGAAGCGGGACAGCTCTCTCGCGTACCGCTCTTCCGTGGTGGCGATGAAGGGATCGCCGGCTTTCGGCACGTCCGAAAAACCTACTACCATGACGGGAGCAGCCGGCGGCGCCTTCTGTATCCTCTTTCCCTTGTCGTCGATGAGGGCCCTGACCCTGCCAAAAGCGGCGCCCGCCACAAAAGGATCTTGTATTTTGAGCGTCCCTTCCTGGATGATCACGGTGCCGAAGGGACCATGTCCCTTATCGAGGCCCGACTCGATGATGATGCCTTTTGCCAGCTTGTCCGGGTTTGCCTTCAACTCCAAAAGCTCTGCCTGCAAGAGGATCAACTCCAAAAGCTCCTGGATCCCGGTCTTTTTCTTGGCCGATATCTTTGCGGTCAACGTTGTTCCGCCCCATTCCTCGGGCTGGAGGCCGAGCTCGGTCAGCTCTTTCATCACCCTATCGGGATTCGCATTCGCCTTATCGATCTTATTGACGGCGACGATGATCGGCACGCCGGCGGCTTTTGCGTGGTTTATGGCCTCTCTTGTCTGAGGCATTACCCCATCGTCCGCGGCGACGACGAGCACGACGATGTCGGTGACGAGGGCGCCGCGCGCCCGCATCGCGGTAAAGGCCTCATGGCCGGGCGTATCGACAAAGGTAATCTCTTTCTTTTCCACCTTGGCCATGTAGGCGCCGATGTGCTGCGTAATGCCGCCCGCCTCCCGCTCGGCAACGTTCGTATTCCGGATGGTATCGAGAAGGAGGGTTTTGCCGTGGTCGACGTGGCCCATGATGGTCACGACGGGCGGACGGGTTTTCAGATTCTCCCGGGCCTCGGCCTGTTGTTCCTCGTCCCGTTCCATAAAAGCTTCCTCCACGGACATGATCCGTTCGACGTCGTAGCCGGCGTCGGCCGCTACCAGAGAGGCCGTATCGTAGTCGACGTTCTGGTTGACGTTGCTCATGACGCCCAGGCGCAGGAGCTTTGCTATCACGTCGGAAGCCTTCACGCTCAATCTCTTTGCGAGCTCGCCGACCTGCACGTGGTCGGAGATTCTGATAATCTTCCGTGCTGGCTTCGCCTCGGCCTTCCGGTCCTCTTCGGCCCTATCCTCTCTCCTGTCCCTTCTGCCCCTGAAGGGGAGGGTTTTGCCTTTTTGACGCCGGAACGCGTAGAGGTCTTCTTCCTTGATGACGACTTTTCGCTTGCCTACAGCCTTGCCCTTCGTCTTGGCTTCTTCGATCTCTTCTTCTTCTATCTTCTTGAGAAGGCGCTCCGCCTTCTTCTTCTTCCGTTCCTCTTCGGTCTCTTCATCTTCGACGAGCGCAAATTCCTTGTTGAGGTCCTGCTTGTAGACCTCTTCGAGGGCCCGCGTGATCTCCTGCTTCTTCTCTTCGCCGATGCTGTCGGTATCGGCCTTCGCCGTTTCCTCGACCACTCCTGCGGCGGCTTCTTTTTCCAGGACCTCCGGCTTTTCCTCTTTTTCCGGTTGTTGCAGGTCGGCCCGTTCGATCATTTCGATCTGGGGCCGCGCCCGCGTTTCCTCCGGACGTTTCGGAGCCGCTTGCCCTTCTGCCCCCGGCTTTTGGGTCTTTACAATGCCGATGATCGGCTCTTCTGCCGTTCTCGCAGGGGCCTCCCCATCTCTTCTCGCCGTTGCCGGCGCTTCTTTCGGCGCCTCAACCGCTTCCTGAACAGGTTGTGCGGGCGCAGCCTTTGCTTCGGGCGCTTCTGCCGCGGGCGGGGGCGTTTGGACCCTTCTGCGGATAATCGTGGAAGCGACTCGTTTTTCTATGACGGTCTCCCCGGACGACGTGGCCTTTGCTGCCTCGGATATCGCCGATTCTTCCTTCTCTTTCTCTTTTTCCTTTATCTTAACCCCGATGCTTTTCAGCTTCGATAAGATCTCTTCGTCTTTGATCTTATCTGTGAGGGTTGTTATCTTAATCTTCGCCATTCTCAGACCTCCCTTGTTTTACCCCGGCGCCGCTTCGGCAGCGTGAAAGGGATTCGCATTCTGCATCCACCGAAGCAGCCAATTCTTCTTACTGACTTTCTTCCCTCACGTGTCCTTCGGGATTTTGGGCTTCTTCGACCGTTTGTTCCACCTCGGCCGCATCAGTCGGCGCTGCATTTTCTTCGGTTTTTTCAGCTTGCTTCTCCTCCACTACTTTTTTTGCGCGCTCGATAATCCTCGCGCAGTCCTCCACGGAGATACTCGTGATCTTGTTCAATTCTTCCGGCGTAAGCCTGGTGATGTCCGACATGTCTCTCAAATATTCGTCGAAGAGTATGCGGGCAAGGATCTCATTGATCTGCAGCTTTTCCACCAACTCGTCGATAACCCTGCGAGAAGTCTTTTCGACTTCGGTTTCGCTCTTTATATCGGTCTTCCAGCCCGTGAGTCGGGAAGCGAGCCGTACATTCTGTCCCTTTCTTCCGATTGCAAGGGAAAGCTGATCGTCATGGACGATAATCTCCATGGAGTGTTCTTCTTCGTTTATATAGACTTTTGAAACGCGCGCAGGAGCCAGGGCGTTGCAAACGAATTTCGCCGGATCTTTCGTCCAGGGAATGATGTCGATCTTTTCGCCTTTCAGCTCCTGAACGACCGCCTGAACCCTCGAACCCTTCACGCCCACGCAGGCGCCTATGGGATCGATGCTCGGGTCCTGGCTGTGAACCGCTATCTTTGCCCGTTCTCCGGGCTCGCGCGCCGCGCCGACCACCTTGATGATGCCTTCCTGAATCTCTGGAACCTCGATTTCGAAAAGCTTCACGAGGAAGCCGGGATAAGTCCTGGATAAAAGGATCGTGCAGCCCCGCTGCGTTTTCTCCACGTCGAGGATGTATCCCTTTACCCTGTCTCTCCGTTTGAACACCTCGTTCGGCAGCACTTCTTTGAAAGAGAGGATGGCTTCCGTTTTGCCCAGGTTTACCACGTAATGGTTTTTCTCGACCCTCTGGATGACCCCAGTAGCGATTTCTCCCTTTTTGTCCTTGTACTCGTTGTAGATGACGTCGCTCTCGGCATTCCGCACCTTCTGCATGATGACTTGTTTGGCCGTCTGGGCAGCGATCCTGCCGAGCGTGGAGGTGTCCATCTTGATGCCTATGCTGTCGCCTAGGATGCACTCGGGGTCTTGCTCTCTTGCTTCCTCGATCGATATCTCCATATCGGGGTCTTCAGTATCTTCCACCACTGTTTTAAACCTGAAGATCTCTATCTCCCCGAGGTCGGGATTGTATTTGGCTTCCAGATCCAGATGACTCCCGAATTTTTTCTTGGACGCCGAGAGCACGGCTTCCTCAAGAGCTTCTATGATGATATCCTTGGGAATGCCTTTTTCCTTCCCTACCTGCTCTATGACGTAATTTAAGTCAAAATACATGGCGCTCCCCTTATAGGTCGAATTCAAGATTTGCTTTCGCTATGGCCGACAACGGAATAGAGTGCGTAGTTCCATCCACCCTGATTGCTACTTCTTCATCCAATACGTCGATTATTTCCCCCCTGAATTCCTGTTTTCCGTCGATCTCGGCTCTGCTGACGATCCGGCTCATCTTTCCTTTGGCACGCTCGAAATCAGCCTTTTTCTTCAGCGGTCTCGTCAATCCGGGGGAAGAAACTTCCAGCACGTAGGGGTGGTCTATGATGTTTTCCACGTCGAGCAGCCGTTCAAGCTCGCGGCTAACCCGCTCGCAATCGGCGATGCTCACCCCGCCTTCCTTGTCTATATAAATCCTCAAGAGCCATCGCTTTCCCGCCTGCCGCAACTCGATGTCGACAAGCTTGAGCGCTGATTCATTAAGAATAGGCTCAACCATGCGAGTTGTTTGCTCGACGATCTCTGCTGCGGTATCAGTGTTCAAGGATGCCCTTAAATTAAAAAAGCGGGGTAAACCCACTTTTCAACGGTACATTTTAGCACGTTCCCGTTGCTATTTCAACATCAAGCGACGATTTGTCACTCTTTCTCGGTTTTTGCGCCTTCTTGTTTGTGCGGCGGTCGGGAGGGGTATTTCCGAACGATCTCTGCGTGATGCCGATATGGTTTGTCGGTATCCATTTCAAGCGGCACATAGTGTTTCCAGTCCACCTGGATCTCGGGGGGCAGAAGCGTGGTGGACGTCCATTTCTCCCCGTTGTAATAGAAAAAGAGTTTACGGCCCACGTCCATGTAAACCGCCGAGTCCGGATAATAACGATACCGGTAGCGTACGTGGGCGCCGGCGCCGGGAGGAGCCGCCGTTCCCTTCTGAAGGCCTGCCGTCTCCTGGCAAGCCGGCAGGACGAGCAACGTCAGCCCGAGCATCGCAACGCTAAGGCGCACAAGGGGATTTATCCGAAAGAGGGCGACGCCTCGCCTTATGACTCTTATGAAAACCTTTGTTCCCACCTGATGTTCCCGATTGCCTTTGTGAGGGGCGCCGACGTCCCACACTCTACCGCCCTTTCTCCCTTTTGTCAATAATCGTGATTATTTGCAAGGAAGGGTCAAGGAAGGGCGGTCGATCTTTATTCCAGGCGCCCGCTCTGGTATAATTGCCTGTAGTCCGCGGGGCGCCCACCCGGTTTTCGGTCCTGGTCGCTGACTTGACGCGGAAGGGAGGTTTGTTTATGTCGGGTCGTCCCCGGGAGAAGAAGGCGCCTGCTTCTCGGGAAAGCGTGGAGAAGCAACGCGGGCTCGCGGAAAAGATGGAAGCGCTCGCGCTCATGGCGGGGGGCGTTGCCCATGATTTTAACAACATACTCGGCGCCATGATGGGATTTGCAGAGATGGCGAAAGAGCGCTCGCCCGAAGAGAGCCGTCAGGAACATCATCTTCGGAGGGTGCTGGAGGCGGGGGAAAAAGGCCGCCGCCTTATCGCGCAATTGCTCGCTTTCAGCAGAACGAGGGGCGCCGGGCTGGCGCCCCTGCGATTGGACGGCCTGGTCAAAGAAACGATAGAGGAGCTTCGTCCGTCCCTCCCTTCCGCCGTAGCAGTCAGGATTGCCGCCGAAGATCCGGCGAATGTCCTGGGAGACGCCGACCGGATGCGCCAGGTTTTGACGCACCTTTGCCAGAATGCGGTGCAGGCGATGGAAGAGAAGGGGGGCATGCTGGATGTGGCGCTTTCCACGGTAAATCTGTCGGGGGAGGAATCCATCGACGTGGAAAAGCCGGGCGCCTATGTGAAGTTGACCGTTTCGGACACCGGATGCGGCATGGGCCCCGATGTCCTGGACAGGGTCTTCGATCCTTTCTTCTCCACGAGGACTTCGGCAACCGGGCTCGGTCTTTCCGTGGTCTGGGGCATTGTACGGCAACACGGCGGCAGCATCGCCGTCGAAAGCGCGCCGGGCGAAGGGACCGTCTTTACCGTCTTGCTGCCCGCGTTGTCGGAGCCTCCGGCCGCGAAAGAGAAAACGAAGGCAGGCGCGTCAAAAGTGATTCCTTAGCAACTACGGCTCTTTACCGTTGGCAGGCGCGTCGAGCACCCGCCGTATGGTCCTGGCCAGATTCGACCTCGCAACAGGCTTCATCACGAATGCCCTGATGCCCAGCGTTCGCGCTGTTTCCGGCGCAACCGCGTCGCTGTGACCGGTGCACAGGATGATCGGCATATCTTTTCTCAGTCGCAGGATCTTCTCCGCAAGCATTGTTCCGGTCATGCCCGGCATGGTCTGGTCGGTGATAGCGACGTCAAACCGGGACGGGTCCGCGAGGAAGACGCGCCACGCTTCAATGCCTTTGGTGAAGGCGGTCACTTCATACCCGAGGCGTTCGAGCGTCGCCCGGAGAGTCGAGGCAAGGGCCTCTTCGTCGTCGACAAGAAGCACCCGCTCGCGTCCGCCGGGGAGAGAATCCACATCCTCGGCTTTCCTGTTTCTCGGGGCTCTTACAAGGGGGAGGTAGATGCGGAATGAAGCGCCTTTACGGGGCGCGCTCTCGACGGCAATAGCCCCGCCGTGGGCCTTCACGATGCCGTAGACGACGGCCAGGCCCATTCCCGTGCCTTGGCCCGCCTTTCGGGTGGTGAAGAAAGGCTCGAAAAGTCTCTTGCGCACCGTCTCCGTCATGCCGACGCCGTTGTCTGCGATGGTCAGAAGCAGATAGCCGCCGGGCATCATTTCTCCGCTGGGCAGAGGGTCTGACGGACCGAAGAAGACGTTTTCGAGGATCAAGCGCAATTCTCCCCGCCCCTCCTGCATGGCCTGGGCGCTATTTGCGGCCAGGTTCATGAGGATTTGCTGCATTTGTCCGGGATCCGCAAGAACCATGTCCTGCTCCGCGCCGAAGTCCGCGTGCATTTCGATAGTCGTCGGCAGCGAGGAACGGAGAAACTTCCAGGTTTCCTTGAGGAGCGGGGTAAGCGCCAGGTTTTTTCGCTCCTGGCAGTTTTTCCGGCTGAAGGTGAGGATCTGCTTGACCAGATCGCGTCCCCTTTTGGCGGCCTCCAGAATGTGTTCGATGTTATTCCTCGGTTCCGGCACGTCTGCCAGATCGTCAAGCGCTAACTCGGCATTGCCCATGATAATGGCAAGCATGTTATTGAAATCGTGGGCAATGCCCCCGGCAAGCGTGCCCACCGCTTCCAGTTTCTGGGCTTGGCGAAGCTGACTTTCCAGCCTGATCTCCTCGGTCACGTCGCGCGAAAGGGCGGCATAGCTGATGATTCTTCCCGACGCGTCCCTTACGGGCGACACGACCACTTCCACCTCGTAGGGCGTCCCGTCTTTGCGGTTCCCGGGCAGGCGCCCGGACCAAGTGTTCCCTCCCATGATGGTCGTCATCAGAGACGCATAGCTTTGCCCCTCAAGGCGGCCGATAACGGAGACGTTCTTCCCGACCACCTCCGTCTGGCTGTAGCCGGTAATGCGGGAGAACGCAGGGTTCACGTACTGCACGGCGCCCGCCGTCGAAATGACCGCAACGCCTTCGGCCGCTTCTTCGATGGCCGCCGAGAGATGCGCTCGCGCCTCTCCCGACCGGCGGTTGTGAGATGTTTCCGCGCGAAGCGCCTCGCGGGCCGCTCGAAGCTCCTCCGTCCGTACCCGGAGCCGTTGCTCCAGCTTGGCCGCTCGCCCGGCCTGACGCGTCGCCTCGGCGAGGGCGGCTTCCGTCTTCCGGAGCCTGGCCTCGAGCTCCGTGACGCGTTCCTCCGCGCTCTTGTCGGATGACTTCCCTGAGGGCGTTTGCCTGCTGGTCTTCATGAATGACCATCAGCCTCGTGGGCGTTTTTTGTTGTATGAAGGATAAAGGCGAAACCTGGCACAGTATAGCACAACCCGCGCGCGATAGAAAACAATCATTTTGTTCTTTTTTTGAAAAGACCCTCGGAAAACAGCACTTTGTGCTTGCATTCACACGAAGTGGAGTGCTATAGTGGTAACATATTCTCTTCCTGGTCGTCGTTGCCGCCACACGGAAAAGCTTCCTTTTCGGTCCTTGCGGAAGGAATGGTTTCTGCAAAGGTAGGAGTGAGGACGTGGAAGAGTCGGGCTTTGCCGGAAGACGCATTCTTCTCGTTGACGATGAGCTCGCATTCCTCGATGCGGAGTCGGAAATACTACGCCGCATGGGGTTTTCCGTTGCCCCGAACCACAACGCAGTCCTTGCCCTGGAGCTGTTTGAGAGAAATCCGCACGCCTTTGACCTTGTCATTACGGATGAAATCATGCCCGGCATGGCGGGCAGCGAGATGTGCCGGAGGATGCGGCAAGTCCGTCCCGAGATCCCTATCATCATCGTTACTGCCGGCATGGACTTGACCCGCACGCTAGAAAAGGCGGCGCTCTGCGGCGTCAGGCAGGTGCTCCTGAAACCCCTGCTGAAGCAGGAGTTGTTCCGGGCCATCGAACGGGCTTGTACGGAAATGCCGGAAGGCGCCGCTCTCCTGCGGTTTGAGAATCGTTAGCAGCAGATGCGCGCCGTGCTGTTTCTTGTTTGAAATCCTCCCTGAATCCTGCTATTAATTGATAAACAGGCTGCCACAGATGTATAGGACCCTTGCACTTCTCTTTTTGATAGCCGTCCTCGCGACAGCGGGGTGCGCCCACTCGTTGTCGGCTGCGAAAGAGACGGCGCCGCCGAACGCATCGGCTCAGGCGGACGCGGAGTTCAGGCAAAAGGTCATTGAGAGAATGAACGAGGAGGAGGGGATCTTCGGGGCCCTCGCGCAAAAGATGGACGCGTACCAGAATCTGCTTGCCATCTGCGACCTGATCCCCGAGGGGGCTGAGGACAGCGAGATGAAGGCTTCCTGCACCTCCCGGCTTAAGGCGATGCGGCAGGAACTGAGCGAACTGAGCGAACTTCTCCGGGATGAGCCTAAGGGTTCCCCGGGCCCCTAACAGAATGAAGTGTGGAATCTTTCTTCACAGCGCCGAGCCGGAATATGAAGGGTATAGCCGCCGTTTTTCTCCCGTTGCTTTGCGTTTTCGGCTTGTGCGCCTGTGTTGCGCTTCCGACGCAAAGAACGCTCTTCTCTGAGCCCCGAACGAAGGATCTCCTGTCGAAGGACGATGCAATGAGGGAAGATTCCGGCAGCAGTCCCGTGACCCAGGGGAACAGAGCCGCTTTGCTCATCGATGGAGAAGCCACCTACACGGCTATGCTGAAGGCCATCGGACAGGCAAAAGACCACATCAACATTGAAACGTACATTTTTGACGACGACGAGGTGGGACATCGCTTTGCAAAGCTTCTGATGAAGAAACGGGCGGAAGGGGTGATCGTCAACCTTGTCTATGACGCCGTCGGATGCAGGAAAACGGCCAAGTCTTTTTTTCGCCGCCTCCGTCTCGCGGGCGTGAATACGCTTGAATTCAACCCGCTGCGCTCCCTCGCCATGACCGGCGAGAAATCCATTTTTCGCCGCACTCACCGCAAGCTTCTTATCGTGGACGGTTCAATCGCTTTTACCGGAGGCATCAATATCGGGAGGACTTACCTGAAATCCCGCCGATTCGACGACATGGTTTCGCCCCCGGAAGACTTTTGGCGGGACACGGACCTGATGGTTGAGGGGCCGGCCGTCGGGGAGATTCAGAAGCTCTTCATGGCTATATGGAAAAGTTCGGGCGGTCCCGCACTTTCCGAGGGCAACTACTTCCCCGAGCCGGCGCCGAAGGGTGCCTTCGACGTGCAGATCGTTGCCAGCACCCATGGCGCGATCAACAGGGCAACCTATCTCATGTATCTGACTGCCATCGGCTCGGCAAGAAAATCGGTTCACCTGATTCAGTCGTATTTTGTGCCCGACAAGCAGTTGCTGAAGGCGCTGACGGATGCCGCAAGGCGCGGCGTTGACGTGCGGCTCATCCTTCCCGGCGCAACGGACCACGCGATTGTCAGGCAGGCCGCACGGTCTCTTTACGGTCGGCTTCTCAGATCGGGAGTAAGAATTTACGAGCGCCAGGGGACAATTCTCCACGCCAAGACCGCCGTAATCGATGGAGTCTGGTCGACGGTGGGCACCACGAACTTCGAGATGTGGAGCCTGGCCTACGATGATGAAATAAACGTGGTCGTCCTCGGACCAGAGTTCGGCAAGGTTATGGAACAAAGCTTTGCCCGCGACCTCCGGCAATCGCAGGAGATCCTTGCGCAGGATTGGAACAAAAGGCCCCTTCTGGAGCGGGCCGGCCAGTTTTTTTCAGGCCTGATCGGTCCTCTATTGTAGAGTCCGCTCGACCCGGTTAGGCTACCCGCCTACCCCGATCGCCTTGCTCAGGGTATCGAAGTTCATGCACCGGGCAATCATTGGGGCTCAGCGCCCCCTCCGCGAACCAGTCCGCGGAGCCTCCCCCCTCATCCCGACTCGCTCGTTCAGCCGCCTATCCCGATCGCCTTGCTCAGGGCATCGAAGTTCATGCACCGGTCGAGGAGAGTCACGAAGTGGTCGACCTTCTTCTGTTGCTGAAATCGAGTTCTGCCGAAGAAGCTTTCGATGATCTGGATGGCCTTCAGCGTGTCGTACCGGGTAAGTATGATGGGGACCCGGCGTTCCTCGGCAAGACCGATGATGAGCGGGCTCGGGCGCAAATCGCCCGTGAGGATCAGACACCGGGTAGAGGTCTCAAGGGCCGCCAGTTGAATATCGACCCGGTCTCCCCCGGTGACCACGGCTTTATTCGATGCCCGGCGAAAATAAGTGAGGGCCGTATCGGCGGCCATGGCGCCGACCGTAAGGGTTTCCACGAGATCGTCGAGAGCTTCGTGGCCGGCGAGAATTTCGCCTCCCAGACCTTCCAGCAGCTCCCGGACGCTCACTGATAGGAGCATCTTCTCTTTCGGCAGGCTTGCGAAGATAGGCACGCCCGAGCGCTCCATGAACGGTGTGACCTTTTCCAGAGAGTACTTGTAGCGATGAGGGAAGACAGCGTTGATCACTCCGCCGATCATCCTTTTCCCGATGAGCAATTGAGCGGCAAGGAGATCGTCGATGACCTGGGCAGTGTCGACGTACGGGACAACAACGAGGACGTGGGCATCGAGAAGCTCAACAAGGCGGATCGCGTGGAGGTTGAGCGTACGGCCTTCCCGCAGGTTGGTCCCGCCTTCCAGGACCACCGCGTCTTTTCCCTTTGCGATGCTGTGATACGCCTCGACCACCTTGGTTTCGAAGTGGCCCGTATCCGCGCCGTCCACAACCGCTTTTACCTCGTCCGGGGTCATCAGCACGGGGAGCATCGATTCCAGGGGATCGGAAAGGCCAAGGGCGGATCTGATGAAAGGAACATCTTCGTCTATCATCCGGCCGTCGATGACGCGGGCTGCGCTGCTTACGGGCTTCATGTAGCCTACCTTGAACCCCTTGCGCTGCAACCACCGCATGAGACCTATGCAGAGCCCGGTTTTACCCGACAGTTTTTCGGTTGACGCAACGTAAATCGTTGTTGCCATTACTGCTCCCTCCTATGATGCGAGCACCAGTCTCATATCGATGCCCTTGACGCCCCTGCCCTCTTCAAAAACGATCAAAGGGTTGATATCCATTTCCACAATCTCCGGGAAATCGACCACCAATTGCGACACCCTGAGCAGGGCGTCCTCGAGTGCGTGCAGGTCGGCCCGCGCTTCCCCCCGCACTCCCAGCAGAAGGCGGTACGACCTCAACTCGCGGATCATTTCTTGAGCCTCCCGTCGTGAAAAAGGGGCGATGCGGAAGGCCACGTCCTTAAGCGTTTCCACATAGATGCCGCCAAGCCCGAGCATGACAAGAGGGCCGAACTGCGGATCGCGGTTCATGCCGATGATGACTTCCTTGCCTCCGCGTACCTGCTCCTGCACCTGACAGCCCCAGATGTCCGCCTCCGGCATGTAGCGGGTTGCGCGAAAAGTGAGCAGGTCGAAGGAGTCTCGCGCGTCGTTCGGGCTTTGTACGTTCAGCCGCACGCCGCCGATGTCCGTCTTGTGCAGTATGTCGGGGGAGGCTATTTTCATGACCACGGGGAAGCCGATCTCGCTGGCGAATGCCACCGCCTCCTCCGTCGTTTCGCACAAACGCGATCTCGGCACGGGAATGGCATATCCCTCCATGACGTCCTTTGCCTCGGCATCTCCCATTTTCAGACGCCCTTCCGCTTTTGCCCTAGTGAAGACCTCGGCGACGCGGCCGCGGTCTACGGGGAAGTGGTCGAACTGGGGAAGAGGCTCATTGCGCCACTGCTGCTGCTTCACCATGGCGCCAAGAGCGCCGACGGCGCGCTTGGGCACGATGTAGTTCGGCACTTTGGCGTTGGTAAGCGTCTTGACCGCGTCTCCGATCGAGGCCTCTCCCATGAAGCAAGCGATCACGGGGATGCTGCTCCCTTTTGAAGCCTCTGCCACTGCCTCCGCCACTTCCGTCACGGGCACGTAAAACTGGGGCGTGAGAATGACCATGAGGGCGCCGACGTTCGGGTCGGAGAGGATAATCTTGAGGGCGGCTTTGTAGCGATCCGTTCCTGCATCCCCGAGCAGGTCGACCGGATTGAGCACGCTCGCCGCGGGGGGCAGGGCTTCGCGCAAGTCGTCCATGGTCTGTTTGCTCAAGGGCGCCAGCGTCAGACCTGCGTGCTCGATGGCGTCGGTCGCCATGATGCCCGGGCCGCCGGCGTTCGTGATAATGGCGACGGCGCTGCTATGCGGCAG
This sequence comes from uncultured delta proteobacterium, assembly GCA_963816715.1. Classification (GTDB taxonomy): domain Bacteria; phylum Desulfobacterota; class Syntrophorhabdia; order Syntrophorhabdales; family WCHB1-27; genus BOG-1155. The sequence continues at coordinate 76,033 of CAWFMJ010000021.1, read as the reverse complement.
GGGCTGGCGAGCCAGCGCTATGCCGAAATCGAAAAGCTGATCCAGAGAATCGGCGCGGATGACCCCCGCCTGCTTGAAGGCGGCTTCGTAAGCCTTCTCGCTGCCTGCAAGGGAACCCGTGTGGCTGCTCACCGCCCGCGAGCCGCTGCTCGTGACCCCCGCTTTTATGGCGACTACCGGTTTGTTCTTCGTGAACTCCCTCGCGACATTGATGAAGCGCGCCCCGTCGGAAATGCCTTCGAAGTAAGCAAGAACCACCTTTACGTGGGGGGACGACATCCAGGTTTCGAGGAAATCTATCTCGCTCAGGTCCGCCTTGTTGCCGAGGCTTACCATGGCCGCAAATCCGATCCGTTCGGCAAGGGCGATATCGAGGACCGACGTGCACAGGGCGCCGGATTGAGACAAAAAGCCGATGTTCCCCTTGCGGGGCATGCCTGCGGCGAAGGTGACGTTCATCGGAGTGAAAGTGGCGATGAGGCCGAGACAGTTCGGGCCGAGGACCGGCATGTGAAACCGCTCGGCAATGGCCGCGATCTTACGCTCCGCCCGCAACCCTTCAGCCCCGGTCTCTCGAAACCCTGCCGATATGATGATGGCCGCTCGCACCCCCCGGTTGCCGCAACGTTCCAGCATGTCGGTGACCTGCGCGGCGGGAATGACGATCAGGGCCAGATCGATCGGACCATCCACTTCTTCAATGCTCTTAGAGCAGTCGATCCCGAGAAGCTTGGGCTTGCCGGGATTAATCGGATAGATTTTCCCTTGAAAATTGCTGTTGATGAGGTTGTAAAGAACTGCATAGCCCGGCTTTTCCGGTTTGTCCGTCGCACCGATTATGACGACGGAAGCCGGGGAAAAGAGGGGTTGAAGATTTTTGTGGATCATTTCTCCTCTTGTTTGCTGCCCTCTCTTTGGAAAAGGGCGGGATGGCTGTCTGCGCTATTATAAGCACGGGAACGCCCTTTTTGCAATCGAATGCCCGCGCTACGCGTATTTCCTCGCAAGCTCCAGCCCTTTGTACCCTTTCGAAAAGCCGAAGTCCTTCAAAGGCCGTGCGTACTCGCTCCCGGACGCCGGTTTCCCGTTGATCGTTTCCACCGTAATGATTTTCTCCGGGTCGAATTCCCGGGAGAGGAGCGCCTTGAGAAAGGCGAGGCAATCGGGAACCTGCGGATCGTCGGGCGACACGTGGAACGTGAGCGCCGCGCCGTTGCGGCGTGAGAGGAGGACTTGCTTTCTTCCCCGGTATGCCATATGAGTCGAAGGAATGCGGCTGGGCATGAGGCCCTTCAACGAGTCCAGTCCGATGCCGGCCAGCGATGCCGGATCAACGGCGTTCATCCAGTAGGTCGCCTCCTCGGCAAAGGGCTCGTTCAGGAACCGGTAGGCATCGTGGGCGCAGAACTGGACGCCCGGAATTGATTCAAAAAAGTAGCCCGAAAGAATCTCTCCGGAGAGTTCCATGAGTCGGAGAGCCCTGAAAACGTTCGCCCACCGAAGGAGGGGCAACTCGTAAGCGACAAGCTCCCGGAAGAGGATGCCGTAGCGCCGCAGGAGTTGTCGAACCCGGTCTTTGACCAGCTCGGCCGCATCGATGGGGTCCCTGTCGACGCCTTCGGCATCGACGACGCGCCACGTGCCGGGAAAAGGCTGTGGGAGGCGCCAGCGACCGTAGCCGGAGCGGAAAGCACGGCGAGCTTCGCGCTTTAGACCCGGCGGGGCGAAGTCCGTCAGAATCCCCTGACGGACCGACGCAAACGTGTCGTTTGTCACGCGACCTTGCCAGGCGAGCTCCCACAGTTTCGCCGTTGCCGCGGTGCTGTCCGATTTCGAGAACCGGACGATCTCCCCAAGGCTATACCGGCCCATCCGTCTCGGAAAGAGGCGCGAAAGCTCATCGGGCAAAAGATTTTCGTCCGCGCTTTCCAGATTCGCACTGCCCTGCCTTGAAAGGAAAAGCTCCAAATCGTCGGCGAAGGCAAAAGCGACCTTCTTTTTGCCGCAACCGAACCACATCAGGTCGTTTCCCTGCATGAGATTGTCCAGCCAGGCCCCATAATAGGGCAACATGCGGGCGGGAAGGATATGCGTCTCCCACGCGTCGGCAGAGGCGGGGAAGCCGAAGAGCTGATCGAGGCGCTCCTTCAGATCCTCAAGCGTCTCGCCTTGCTTGACCAAGCCCTGCCAGGCCGCGAGAAACAGGGGAAGATGGTCGATGGGGAGAGCCCTGAAAACGGGTCTGCGCGACTTCCTCGCCATACGGAGGAGGATCTCCAGGTTCTCCCGGTCGCAGATCTCCGGTTCCGCAGCCGATTCCGTAATCGGATCGAGGATGAGGACCTCCCGTTCCACGAGACCGGCCAGAAGGTCGTCGAGGGCATCCCTGTCGAGACCGAGCGCTTCGGACGCGTTGGACCGCGGGACAGGTCCGTAGAAAGAGAGCCATTGGAGAAAAACGTCGGGCAGCCCGTGGTCGTCCCCCTGGCCGTCGACCTGTTCGCTCTCATCTACTACCGCAGTTCTTCCCCGAAAAAGGGCCCTAGCGCCGATCGGCTCGTCCGTTGCCGCATCACGGAGATCGAGGAGATCGCGGGTTGTTGAAAAAGCGTGTGTGAGGCGCTCGATACTCTCCAGGGCGCAGACGGTCCTCACCGACGCGCCGGGCAGCCGGATGGAGAGGAGCTTTTCCCTTGTTCCACCGGTTTCTTCCGTCGCGCCCGGACCATGATCGCGTTCCATTGCGGCGAGCAGCGCGGCCCACTCGGGCGCGGGGATGAGGAGCCGTTCCTTCGCCCAATCGAGGAGGTCGCTGGCCGATCGGGGCGCATAACCTAAAGCGGTGCGCTGCAGCTTCCCTTCCAGCTCCCTGACCAGGTTTGTGGGGATGCGGGGCCTCAGAGAAGTGGAGAAAAGGACCTCTTTCAGAAGCTCTTCTCTCAGGCGAGACGCTTTTCCCGACAGGGGAGAATCGTCTTCGTACATGTAGGTATTGGTCTGCTTCCAGATGAGGCCCTCCGCAAAGGGGGAAGCCGCGGTCGTGGTCGTCTCCGTCAACTGTATCTGTCCCGTGCGGACCTCATCGAGGAGTTGCCGCAGACTCTCGATATCGAACTCATCCTGAAAACAGGTACGCCAGGTTTCGAGAAGGATGGGGAAATCGGGATAGGGGAGCACGGCATCCATCAGCTTCTTTGAGCGCAACCGATTCAGCCAGAGGGGCAATCGCTTCTTGAAGCTTTGCCGGGGCAGCAGAAGGGCGCGGCCGGCATTCTCCCGGAACCTTCCGCCGAAGAAGGCGCTCTTTTCCAGGCTCAAACGCAGGAGCCGCTCCAGGTTTTCCGGTGTAACCAGGGAAAAGAGGGCTTCGGCAGAAAACTCGTCGGGGAGGATCAGCAGGAGGCAATCGTTGTTTTCGATGATCTCCAGGTGATTCCGGTATTTCTCATCCCAGGCGGCCTGAAGGGCCAGGGCGAAAGGACGATTGATTTTCCCGCCCCAGAGGGTGTGCAGCAAGACCTGCTTCGTGCCCGATGTATTGAGAGGATCCTGAAAATGCTCGATCAGCAGATGGCGACGGTGGGGGAGGTCGCTCTCTGTCGCCTCCCGCTGCCGCCGCAGGTAGCCGATCAATTCGTCGGCGGCGCAGGGGTCGAGAAAATAGTCGGCCGACAACGCTTCGGCAAGGGAGGGGTCGTCGAGGCGATCGTTGGCGCGTTCGAGAAAGAGGAGTATTTTCTCGGAGAGGTGGAAGCCCCGGCTCATGTCCTCCGCTTTCCAGAACGGAAAAATGCCCGGTTTGGCCTCTACGGGAACCACTTCCACGTCGTTGGAGGTGATCTTCTCGATGCGCCAGATGTGCGTCCCCAGGCTGAAGGTGTCGCCGATGGACCGCTCCCAGACGAACTCCTCGTCGAGCTCGCCGATCTTCGCGTGGGATTCCGCGATGCGAAGGTCGTAGTAGCCCCGGTCCGGGATGGTGCCGCCCGACGTATAGATTATTCGCTCCACGCCTTCGCGGCCGTGAACCGTGTTGTCCACGAGGTCGAGGGATATGCGGGCTTTCAACTCCCTGATCCTCGTTTCCGCGTATCTGCCCGCGAGCATGGAGAGGATGAGGTCGAAGGCCCTGCGGGAGAGATCTCGGTAGGGGTGGCTCGTCTTGAGTGAGGCGAAAAGGTCGTCTATGTCCCACCGCTGCAGGCCGACCATGGAGATGATGACTTGGGCGAGGACGTCGAGCGGCGCGTCGACGGGGCTGACCGATTCTATCTCCTGGTCGGTCGCGGCCCGCGCCATCACCGCGGCGCTGAGGAAATCGCTTCCATGGGTCGGATAGAGCGCCCCCCTGCTGACATCGCCCACGCGGTGGCCCGAGCGGCCGATTCGCTGAATGGCCGAGGAGACGGCGGGAGGGGTCTCGATGAGGACTACCTGATCGAGATCCCCGATATCGATGCCGAGCTCCAGGGAGCTTGTGGCAACGATGGCCCTCAGTTCCCCCCGTTTAAGCCGCTCCTCCACGGCGAGGCGGATTTCCCGGGAGAGCGAGCCGTGGTGCGCGTATGCCAGCTCCTGAGGTTCCCCCTCGTTGATGAGACGCGTCACCTTCTCGGCCGTTCTGCGGCTGTTGACGAAGAGCAGGGTGGAACGGTGGGCCTTGATGATCTCCCTGAAAGCGTCGACGAGCGCGGGCCAGCGGGAAGCGCCGGGGGGCAGCTCCCGCGCTTCCCGGGGATAGCGAACATCCAGGGCATACCGTTTTTTCTCGGTGGACCGGACGATCTGCACCGGACGTTTCTCGTAATGGGGGGACCTGACGTCCCCCCGCAACGTGAAGCCGCCCACGAACTCTGCGACGGTCTCCAGGGGCCTCACCGTGGCGGAGAGGGCGATCCGCTGGAACTCGCCCGTGAGAGGAATCAGCCGATCCACCGCCGTGATGAGATGCGTCCCCCGCTTGCCGCCCACCACCGCGTGGATTTCGTCAAGAATGACCGTAGCGATCCCGGTGAGCAGATGCGAGCCGCTTCTGGAGCTGAGCATGATGTTGAGGCTCTCGGGCGTAGTGATAAGGATTTCCGGGGGCCTGCGGATCATCTGTCGCCGCTCCTCGTCAGGAGTATCGCCGCTTCGAGTGAGGACGTTGACGCGCGGGAAGGCTTCCCCTGCCGCCTTGAAGCAGGCAGCGAGCTGTTCGAGAGGCGTGGCGAGGTTGCGCCGGATGTCGTTGTTGAGCGCCTTGAGGGGCGAGACATAGAGGACGCGGGTCTGCCCGAGGGGCCATGCGCCGACGACGAGCTGATTGATGGCCCAAAGAAAGGCGGTGAGCGTCTTGCCGCTCCCCGTCGGCGCCGTTGCGAGGACGTGGCTGCCCCTGGCAATTTCCGGCCAGGCCTTCGCCTGTATCTCGGTAGGAGGCCCGAGGCGCTCCAGAAACCATTTCCGGATTAAGGGGTGGAAGAGATTAAGCGCGTTATCCCGGTCTTTCACAGTGTGCCTGCACCGGTTCCAAAGGTCATGCTTTCAATATCCCATCTTCGCGTGAGATCGTCAACGCAGGGCATCAACTGCTGGTCCTTTCCCTTTTTTGAGTTATGTCTTTCTAAAAATCAATTTCATAAAAAAGACGCGGTCCACCCTTTCCTTGCTCAATACCCGCCCGCCATGCCCCCGCCCGGCTCCAAACGAAATCAGGCAAAATAGACCAACCCACCTGTGCCCCTTGCCATCTCGCAAATCCGCCCGTCATGCCGCCGTCCGTTTCCCCTGCCGCGAGATTGGGCATCGACGCTCACCCTGCGGCCCGCTACACGGGCCAAAGGTCTCCCCCCCACTCAAATTCGTAACTCGCACGGACTTCTTCGTCTCGTCTCAAGCGTCCCCGGAAGCATAAAAGCGTATGCTTCTCCATCGTTCTGGTCCCAGGTTTCGCTCAGACACCTCATTTGCGCCCAAGACCGGCTATTATTTCGGCACTAGTGGACGTGGGCGCCGCTCCTTCCTGCCTTGCAGGGTTCCCGAGCGTCTCGTGCAACATCTCGCATCCGGGGAAACGGACGACGTCCTGATGGGTACTCTGGGGTAGATGAAAGGTTCTTTTTGTCTTCTCTGAAGTATAGGTCATGCGGAGGAACGGCAGAGGCTCAAGACGAGGACACAGTCTTTCGGTCTCTCTATTTCCGCCGCTTGAGGATGGCCCCCCGGTTCGAGGGCGGCAACAATCTTTTCTCAAAAATAAATCAATAAGTCGACTTAAGTAATTTCTCGACGGTGACGATAAGATGTATTGCAATGTAAGACGCAAAGAAAATGAAGGATAGAGGAGGTTTCACATGAAAAAAATAGGCTGTTTGTTCCTGGCGTTCTTCTTCATGAGCCTGAGCCAAGCCTTTGCCGATTACTATACCTTCCAGTACGTGGATGGAACATTTTCCGCCTCCGGGACGCTGCAAACTGCTCCCGCAACTGATGGGTCGGGCTATTTGAGCGTTACGCAGGGGACGTTGAGCGCGGCCGGACTCACCGCCACACTGTACAATCTGGCAGGAACCCTACCCATAGGGTCCTCCACCTATAGCCCGTCAGGTGCTTTTCTCTACGACAATCGCCTCTCCCCCTCCTCGACCGACTCGGTTCTGTCAAGCGGAGGGCTGCTCTTCAAGGCAATTTTGGCTGACGGCAGTTCGGGAGAAGTCAACATTTGGGGGAATGGCGGGGCGAATAACTATTCCCTGTACCTGGGGATGTCGGCGGGCAATTACCCCTTGCAGTACAATGGCGGCGCTTTCACGCTTAGCAAAACCTGCCCGGTCCCGGTTCCTCCTGCCGCATTGCTTCTCGGTTGCGGCCTGTTCGGTCTTGTCGGCTTACGGAAGAGGCTGAAGAAGTAGGGGACGGCGTCGCCGGGAGGAGGTGTTTTCGGCGAGCAGGGCCGGAAATCGTGAGAGATAGGAAGGGGCGGGACGACGGCCGTCCTGCCCCTTCCTGAAAAAGGGCTGTGGCGATAATCATTGCGCCGCGCGCGCATATGAATCGATGTACAAGAAATCCGCTTCCGGAACAGCATGCCGATTGCCCGACAGAGGGGCTTCTGTATTGACGCCCTTCACGTATGCCGTCATAATCTACTGATGGTTGGGAAACTCCCAGTAGGCGCCGGCGGACCTTAGCGGAATGAACGCTCTCCGGCTCTTTGCCGCCGCTTCGCCGGTCCTCCTGATAGCGCTTCTCGTGATCTTCCTGAATATGTCCGCTCTCGGCCTGTCCCTGTGGGGCTGCTTTCTCACCGCAGCCATTGCCGTCGGCGTTTTTCATACATCGATCAAGACAGTTCTGCTCGGGGCCCTCGACGGGTTCGTTACCACCATTCCGCTGCTCCTGATTGTCTTTTTCGGCATCATGCTCTCAATGCTGCTCATCAGGTCAGGGGCGTTGTCCCGGACCGTGAAAGGCCTCTCAGGAGGATTTCGCCATCCCTTACATCAGGTAAGCGCTATCTGCTTTGGCATCGAGAACTTTGTTGCCGGCGCCGGCATTATCAGCGAGCCGATCATTGCTCCCACGCTCAAAGAAGTGGGGCTTCCCGCCAAAAGCGCAGCCATCCTCGCAATTTGGGGCTATGCAGGGATCATGTCTTTCAGCATGGCCGGGATCTTTGTGCTGATCCTTTCCTTGGCAACCGGCCTCGACCTGCAAAGACTCGCGGTGACATCGGCCGTCATCTCATTGGCCCCCATGCTGGTTTGCGGCATACTCTTGCCGCTCGTTGTCGAGAAAGGAGATTTTGCAAAAGGGCAGTTTCTCTTCAACGCCTGCGCAGCCCTTGCCTGCGGAGGGCTGGTTCTCTTCTTCGTCGTTTATGTGTCTTCTTCGGCGGCATGCATGCTCGCGGGCATTGCCGTGCTTGCGGGGATTCTCCTCACGTCCCGGGCGGCGCCCAGCGTCAGTGCTTTCAGGCTCGCCGATCTCGTCCCATTCCTTATTCTCATTGCGTTTTTGACGGCGGTCAACCTGTATGCGCCTCTTCGCACTCTCGCCGCCACGAGACTGGTGTTTTCCGTGTCGCTCCTTCCAGTGCACGTAGTGACGATCAAGCCGCTCATGGATGCCTACACCTATTTGGTTGCCGCTGTTGGCGTATCTGTCTGGGTCTTCAGGATCGAACGCAAAGAGTTTTGCGACATCGTGAAATCCACTATGAAAAGCGCTTCGAAGCCGGTAGCGGCCATGATGGTCTTTAGCGCCATGGGTCAGATCATTACTTTTACCGGATACGGAGAGGCGACGGGTTCGATCTGCCGGTCCGACAATATTCCCTATGTACTGGCCAACGGACTGTCGATGATGTCGGGCCGCTTTTACCCCGTCTTTGCGCCGACGCTTGGTTGGATAGGGACGTTTCTGACGGGTTATGGCGCGCTGTCGATAATGATCTTCGGCAAGCTCCAGGTCGAGATCGCGCAATTTCTCCATGTTTCCCCGGAGACCCTTGCATCTGCCATGATGGTCGGCTCGGGCGTCGGTTCCATATCGAGCCCCTTCAAAATAGCGATGGCAGCTTCACTTGTCGGCGCCGCGGGCAAAGAAGGAGAGATTCTGAGAAAAACTATTCCCCCGGGGATCGCCATAGCCCTCGTCACCGGCATATGGACCTACGCGGTGATGTATTTTCAGTGAACGGAGTTTGAGCGTTAGACGCAGATTATCCTGTTTCTCACTGCAACATTGCGTTTCTTTCATTTTCAAATGTCACAATGTCGATTAGTGCGGCTCCCTTGCGCCAGCGCCAGCGTCCTGCTCGCACCGGAAAGGGCGAGCCTGGCGTTTTCCCGCGTCCGTGCGGCGACCCAGAGGCCGGCAAGGCTCAGGACGAAGAAGAGCACGAAGGCGGCCCGGTAAGAGCTGACGGGGTGGCCATTCCCGGTCTTCCCGACAGCGTCCAGCAGGAGGCCGATGAGGGGCTGGGAGACTACCCCGCCCACGAAGGGGAAGATGTTCGCCATGCCCACGCTCGCCCCGGCCATCTCAAGGGGAAACAGCTCCTTGGCGGCGGTGATCACCACAGGGTGGGCCGCGCCCGCAGTGAGGCCGAGGAAGAAGAAGACGGCGTACAGGGCAGGATAGGGGAGGCCGGCCGGCAGGCAGAGCAGGACAAGCCAGCAGGCTACATGGATGATCGAGGAGAGGACGAGCACCCTTTTGCGGCTCCGCAGTCTCTCTGAGAGGTAGCTCAGGAAGGGGCCGCCGAAGATCAGGGCGAAGGCGATCATGGTGAGGACATTGGCCGCGCCCGTCCTGGAGAGGCCGTAGGCGTCCCTCAGAAAAGGGCCTGCCCAGAGGCCGCAGAAGCCGAAGATGGAGACGCCCATGAGGGCGTTCCAACAGGCGAGGAGCCGGAAGGTCGGCTCCCTGAAAACGCGGGTCATAACGGGCAGCACCAGCCCCTCCTGGCGGATGTCGCGCTTGGCCGCGACCACGGCGGGCAAGCCTTTTTCCTCGGGCCTGTCGGCCACGATGAACCAGCCGAGAATTGCGAGGCACAGAGTCACGGAGCCGATGATGACGAAGGCGTTGACCCACCCGAACCGCTGGACGAGAAGGGCGAGGGGCGTGGCGGCCGTGAGCCATCCGATGCCCCCGACGGCGACGAAAACTCCGGAGACGATGATGTACTCCTTGTCGCTGAACCAGTTGCAAAAGAGGGTCATAGAGGGGACGAAGATGGCGGACAGGCCGAAGCCGACAAGGGCTCTCGAGAGAACGGCGAGGCCGAAAGAAGGCACGAGGGCAAGACAGATGCCGCCCACGCCCGCGACCAAGCCGAAGAGGGTGACCGTCTTGCGCGCGCCCCACCGGTCGGCGAGGATGCCCACGGGGATCTGCATGAGGGCGTAGGGATAGAAATAGGCGGATGCCAGCATGCCCAAGGCGCCGGCCCCTACGTGGAAGCTCCGCATGAGATCCGATGCCACGACCGCAGGCGCTACTCTGTGGAAATATACAAAGAGATACTGGGCAGCCAGGACGGCAAAAACCAGCCAGCGGTACTTCAGGGTTGACCCAGACCCCCTGCTCTCGAAAAACCGTTCCCTAATGTCCTACGCCCTCCAGATTGTCGCAGAAGTGTAGTCCAGAAGGCGCGCCCCGTCAAGCAAGGCGTCAGGATCGAAAGCCCAAAGGACCCCGACCGGCATCAGACCAGCTCATCCAGAAGTTGGCTCCTGAGCATGCTCCGCGCAACCATTTTGCCGTCCGCAGCATATGTTCCTGAGTCGATGGCGCCCTTTATGCTCGCCACTTTGTCCTCGTCAACCGCCGGCGCCGATGTTGTTTGTTCCTTGAGATTCGCCACCTCGTTTTTCCAACCGGACAATTCGACTCTGTCCGCAGTACCGGAGGTCTCTTGCGCCGCTGGTTCGGCGCCGCTCTTTGAAAGGGAGAGCTTGGAAACCTGTGCTGTCAGTACATTGCCGTTTTTCTCTATTTTCATGGTTATGACCTCTTCTAACATTGTTATACGACACTTTCATCAAAAACTTAAGCTCAAGCCGACGAAGACCTCATTTTTGGGCGTCGGCGCTCAGGAGCTCGGCTTTTGAACTCCCTGATAGGGAAAAAATATCACGGCCGAAGCAAGGGACTTTCATCGACAAATGCTGTTCCCCTCGAGGCGATCGTGGCGCGTAAAGACGCCTGATGCCGGCATCGACTCATGAAGTCCTCCTTTCACTTCCACTTCATCGGCTGACTTTCGGATAGAACCGACACTCGGTCTTCCTGCATTCCTTGTTGAGATGATGGAACTCACATCTCAGCGCTCCCGGACTCGGTTCCATTTCCACCCCGAACTGCTCCCTCGTGAAACGGAGCGCTTCCCCTAGGGCGAGAAAGGAGTCTCTTTTGCAGCAGCGAGGTCCCCCGGACTCTGCAATAGTATGAAGGCTTTGGGCGGTCATGAGGTTAGCCTGCCGCCACTCTCCGTGGGAATAAGGCGTAGCGTCGGTTATGACGCTGACGAATATGCCTGTGCCCACCCCCGCGCCACAGGCGCCGTAGAAACCACAGAAGCCTCCGAGGACGTGTTCCGCCCGCTGCCGGGCCTTTTTGATCTTCGCCTCCTTCTCCTCGGACCGGCCGGATGCGTTGTAAAAGGCGGAGAGCAGCACGGCCGGAACGAGAAAGTGATGCTCGGGCCCATGCATCTTTAGGCTGGGGCTCTTCATGAGCGTGATTGCCATGTCGAGAGGATCTTTTGACACGCTTGCGATCGTGAAACGTTCGATGAGGTCGTTGGCTGGCAGGGAATGACACGAGTCGCAGACGAAATGGTTATCCGTGCATTTTGCCTGGGCCGTGAAAGTCTCCCTGCAGTAGATGCAGGACAGCTCTTCCGGCCTGTCCAGATAGAGAAGCTCCTTGCCGCAGTACAGACATCCGCTCTTGTGTTCCATTGTTGCCTCTTCATTTTTACTCAAGGGAAGGGCGATCAGGCACTCCTTGCGCAGCAACGATCAGGGAAGGGCATCCGCACTTCCAGAAACGCCTCCAGCCTCTTCCTGTCGTGCTCCACGTCCTCGTTCGGAGTTTTCTCCAGAAGGGACAGCACGAGAAACCTCTTGCAAATCAACATATATTTGTGCATTTTTAAACATATTGGCCTACTATGTCAAGACAACTCACAATTAATATCTCATTGGACCTATAGAACATTCCCAACCTCCTCCCCGGAGAATAGTTGGGTGGGGGCGAACGTGAAAACGGACGGAATGGCGATGACGGCGAGCCACATGGAACCCCTGGCGTTTTCTCGCGCCGATCATGTCGGGGAACTTTCGGGACGGCCGGGCGCCTTATCGGCGAGCCAATCGATGGCATTTTCAAAACTGGTAAAGATCTCCACCTGGAATCGATAGCCGACCATGTCCAGGCAGGCCAGAAACCCCCTTGCCAAAGAAAGCCGGTCGGGATCGTTTGGGAATATGAAGGCCATTCTGCCGGTAAAAACCGAGCGGTAACGAGCCAAATCGAGGGCGAGTTCCATGTGGTCGCCGATCGTATGGCGCTCGGTGCTGCCCCTCAGGTCGACAAGGATACTATGGGCTTGATGAAAAGACGCAGCCGCGGCGAGTTCATGAACGATCTGTTTCGAGCGCTCGAGGTCTATGTCTCCTTTTTCGGTTATTCGAACGAAGTCTTTGAGTCTATAGATCGCGACGGATGAAGGCATTTTGTTCCTGTGTCTAAAGATGGACAGCATGGTTGGAGATGTCAAGGCGGACCGCTCCAGCCGCCGTGCCGATCCCGGCGCCAAAGATGGAGATTCCGAAGAAATCGCCGGCCGGCCGCTTTAAACGGCGAGGTAGGCGCGGCGGATGTAGGGGTCGTCGACGAGGTTGGAACTCCGATCTTCCCTCGCGATCCTCCCTCGCTCCAGCACATACGTCCTCTCCGTAATCGCCAGGGTCTGATTGACGTTCTGTTCGACCAGCAGGATGGCGACGCCTTTTTCGTGGATTTCCACGATGTTGTTGAATATCTGGAGCACCAAAGATGGTTGGAGGCCGAGGGAAGGTTCGTCGAGGAGAATGAGTTTCGGGTCCTGCATGAGCGCCCGGCCGAGGCAGAGCATCTGCCGTTCCCCGCCGCTGAGGGTCCCGGCCTTTTGGGAAGCCCGTTCTTCGAGGTGCGGGAACATTGCGAAGACCTGCGACATCTTTTCCCGTATCTGCCGGTGCTTCGTATAGCCGCCCAGATAGAGGTTGTCGTAGACCGTCATGTCGGGGAAAACTGATGCCCCTTCGGGGACCATAGCGATGCCTTCCGCGATGATCTTCTCGGTGGGCATGGCCGTCAGGTCGCGGTCGTTGAAGAAGATGCCGCCGTCCTTGCCGTGTTTGCGCGTTTCCACCAGCCCCAGCACAGCCTTTAGCAACGTTGACTTGCCGGCGCTGTTCGGCCCGATGATCGAGACAAGCTCCCCGCTTTCGACCTTCATGTCCAAATCGAAGAGCGCCTGCGCGTCCCCATAGTAGGCGTCGACGGCGCTTAAGCGGAGCATATTCTCTCGCCCAGGTAGGCCCGGATCACCCGTTCGTCGCTGCACACCTCGCGGGGCAGGCCCTCAGCAATCTTCTCTCCGTAGCTCAGCACGATCACCCGTTCGCAGACGCCGAGGATGGTTTGCATGACGTGTTCGACGATCGCCAGAGTTTTTCCCCTTCGCTTCAGCTCGCGTACGATCTCCATACCTTCCTCCTGCTCCCTCGGGTTGAGGCCCGCCAGGTTTTCATCCATGAGGATGAGATCGGCGCCGGCGCCAAGGGCCCGCGCCAATTCAAGCCTTCTCCGTTTCGGCAAGGATATCCGGCTCGGCTGCACATCTTCCACGTCCGTCAGGTCCAGGAATTCCATGATCTCCGTCGTTTCGTCGAGGGCCTCTCTCCGCGAGAGGTTCCGGCCGAACATCAGCGCGACGAGGACGTTTTCTTTCACGGTAAGCGTGACGAAAGGGTGCACGATCTGGGAGGTCTTGGTGATCCCTGCCCGGCATAGTGCGTGGGGCGGGAGGTCCCTGACGCTCTTGCCCCGAAAGAGCACGTCCCCGCCGTCCGGCTTGGACAGTCCCACAATGATGTTGAAGAGGGTCGTTTTTCCCGCGCCGTTGGGGCCTATGATGCCGAGTATCTCCCCTTCCTCGACGTCGAAGCTGACGTCGTTCAGGGCCCTTACCGCGCCGAAGCTCTTCGAGAGGCCTTTTGTCGACAGGATGCTCATTTCCGCCGCCTCCGGCCGGGAAGGAGTCCGATGATGCCCCGCGGCGCCGCGATGACCACGATGAGGAGGATCACGCCGAGCATGAGGAAGTAGGTGTAAGTAAGCTTCGCGCCGATGATCTCGTTGGCGAGGCTGAGGCTGGCGGCGCCGATGACGGGACCGAATACCGTGCCCATGCCGCCGAAAAGCGCCATGACGATCATGTGGATCGTATGGGTGACGTCGAAGACGTCGCCGGGACTGATATAGGTGAGCCAATAGGCGTTGATGCCGCCCATGACGCCGATGATCACGGCGGCGAGGGCATAGACGGAGATCTTGCAGCGCGTGGTATTGACGCCTGCCAACTCGGCGGCATCCTCCGCCTCTCTGAGGGCTTTCAGACCGTAGCCGAACTTGCTGCGATCGATCAGGAAAACGGTGAGGACGACGGCGAAGGCGGCGATGAGGAAGACATAGTAGAAGAATGTCTCCTCGTGGACGATAGGGAGGGTGATGCCGTGGCTCCCCTCGAAGAGCGTCACGTGAAAGGTCCGGTCGAATTCGAGGACGATCTGGCTTGCCGCTTCGGCAAAGGCGAGGGTGGCGATGCCGAAATAGGCGCCTCGGAGACGCATCGTGTATTTCCCGATAACCAGGGCGATGCCGCCGGAGATGAGACCGCTCAGCGCGAGGCCCGGAAAGAAAGGCCAGCCGGCCTTGGTCATCAGGAGGGCCGTCGCATAATTGCCGATGCCGAAATAGCCGACGGAGCCGAAGTCGATGTATCCCGTGAAGCCGGAAGCGAGGTTCCACGCCGATGCCAGGCCGATCCAAAGAAAGATCATCGAGAGCGTCCGGTAGTAGTATCCTTCCAGGTTGAAGGCGGGAACGAGAACAAGGACGAGAAAGACGCCCGCCCAGACTGCCTGCCTCCTCATGCGACAATCCCCTTGCCCATGATCCCCTTCGGTTTCACGACGAGGATAAGGAAAAGCAGAATAAAGGTGATGGCGATGGAAAGGCCGGAGCTGAGATAGGTTGCAGCAAGGGACTGAATGACCCCCAGGAGCAGGCCGCCGGCGAGCGCCCCCGGCACGTAGCCCATGCCGCCGAGGACAACGACGCAAAAGGCGATGATGGTGTAGGGAAGGCCCATTTGAGGGTAGATCACGAAATGCGTCGAGATCAGACCTCCCGCGAGGCCCGTGATCGCGGCGCCGAGGGCGAAGGTAAAGGCGTAGGTCTTCCTGATGTTGATGCCTACGATGCGCGCCGTTTCCCTGTCCTGGCTCGCCGCTCGGATGGCTTTCCCGTGCCTTGTTTTTTCAAGGAAGAGGTACATGGCGAAGGTCGTGCAGACGGCAATAGCGAAGGTGGCCAGGCGAACGATGGGTATGGTGAGACCTGCTGCGGAAAAACTTGCCCCCGAATAACTGGTGGTGACGGTCCTGAAATCGGCGCTCCACAGGAGGAGCGCCAGGTTTCCCAAGATGAGATGGACGCCGAAGGTACACAGATACGACATCATCGGCGGCGCCTCGACCACGCGGTTTATCACGAACCTCTGGAAGATGTAGCCCGTGGCGCCCGCCGACAGGATGGCAAAGGGAAGGGTGAGGAACGGGTCGATATGATAGAGGCTATAGAGCCAGTACGTGGTGAACCCGCCGATCATGATCAGCTCGCCGTGGAAGATGTTGACGATGTTCATGACCCCGAATATGAGAGAAAAACCACTCGAATAGGCAGCGTAGACCCCTCCCGTCAACAGACCGGTCACGAGGGCCTGGGCGAAAAGCCCCATCAGGCTACTTTCTCTCCTTCCACGGCTTCGCGGGGTAGACCGCCGGGCTCGAAGCCGCCTCTTTCGGGAAGACGGTGGTCAACTTTCCGTTCTGCACCTGGACGGCGATAGGCGGGTGCTCGACGTTCGCGCCGTCGGCGCCGAACTTGATCCTCCCGTAGCAGGTCATGCTATCCATCTTGTGCAGCTCCTCCATGATCCTGACCCTGTCCGCTTCTTTCAGGGGCGGCGCCGCAGAGAGCTTCTCAAGCGCCCATTGCTGCATCAGGGCGCCGCCGATGGAAGCAGCCTCCACGTAATCGGGGCGCCTTCCGAACCGCTTGAAGTAATTGGCGTTCAGATCGTTGGCCGAGCCAAACAGATCGTCCCGATAGGGCAGGTTGGGCGCCCATTCTGCCGCGGCCACAACGTATTCCGCGTCTTTGCCAAGCGATTTCACGAAGTCGGGCACGGTCGGACCGTAGCTGAAAGCGGTAAGCTTCGGGGTAAAATCAACCTCTTTGAGGGCCTTCATGACGTTGATGGCGACTATAAGATGAGACCCCACGAAGAGCATATCCGGATTCTTCTCCTTTATTTTGAAGAGGAGCGAGTTGTAGTCCGTCAGGTTGAGGGGGAACAGCTCGAAGTAGACGACCTCGATCCCCTCCTTGGCGAGGTACTCCTTGAAGCCCTCGGCGGCCAGGGAAGTAAAAAGGATGTCCGAGCCGATAACGGCGGCGGTCTTTGGTTTCGGCTTGAGAATTCCTGCGAGCTCGGCGCATCCCCGAACCTCCTCGGTCGCCTTGCCGAGGGTCGAAAAATAGTATTTGAAGCCGCGCTCGAAGAGCTTGTTGGAGCTTGCGCCGCCCGAGATCATGGGGAACTTGTACTTTTCGGAAATCGCGCTTGCCGCGAAGACGGAATCGCTGCCGAACCCTCCGAGGATCAAGTCGACTTTCTCGACCGTGGCGAGCCGCTCCACGAGCTTCGCGCTTTCCGACTTGTCGCTCTTGTCGTCGAAGAAAAGCAGCTCCACGGGGTACTTCCTGCCTTTGATCGAGATCCCTCCCTTGCCGTTCACCGTTTCCGCCCAGAACACATAGGCGTCCCTGACGAGGGCGCCGTCCCGTCCGAAAACGCCCGTAAGGGGCAGGGCGCACCCTACTCTCAGCTTCGTTGCCTCTCCCTGCGAGAGGCACGGCAACAGAAGACCGGCAAGGATGCCTAATGTGCACAACAGCCGCGCATATCTCATGAGACCTCCCTCTTTCTTTTTCAGACGCAACGTCCCGTTCCGGCGGCGGCTCGCCCTCGCTTGAAGAACGCTTTTTTCCGCCCTATACTATTGGGTACGCCCGCCTGCGGCGGTTGCATCCCTCGCGCAAAAAGGAAGCACGACATGGCCACTGAGGACAAAAACAAGAAGCTCCTTCAATTTCCCTGCTCCTACCCGCTTAAGGTTATGGGCAGAAATACCAGTGAGTTCTATTCGGCGGTGAGCGCAATCGTCGAAAAGCATGTAGCCCCCGGCAATGAAGTTGCTTACTCCAGCCGGACGAGCAGCGGGGAGAAGTACTTAGCTATTACGGCCACTTTCTCGGCGGAGAGCCAGGAACAACTGCGCAGGCTTTACAAGGAGCTGAGCGAGAACGATCTGGTGCTCATGACCCTTTAACGCGCACTCGCCTTCCTTGCCCCTTCGTTGCCGCCCCGACGGGCCTTTGACTCCACTTTAGCGCCACGAACGAACCTGACCGCGCCATTCATCCGCGGCGATGCGCCTCGACCACGCTTCCGCTTGCTTTCTCCTTGCGGCGAAGGCCGCTTTGGAGAAGAGCCAACCTATAACTTATAGCCGAATTTCTTAAGTAGGTCAATGCGCCAGGCCCTGTCTTGCTCGTCCTCAACGCCCTTCGGCGGGAAGCCGTCTATCACGCCCATGATGCCGTTGCCTTGTTCCGTCGATGCCACGACGACTTCGAGCGGATTCGCGGTGGCGCAGAAAATGCCGCAGACTTCCTGACAGCCTTTGATGCCGTTCAGGACGTTGATGGGGAACCCCTCTTTCAGAAATATGACAAACACGTGACCGCAGGCGAGCGCCGAAGCCACAGCCGTCGCTCGTTCTTCAAGCTCTTTATCGTTCCCTTCGTGACGGATGAGGCAATAACCGCTTGCCTCCGAGAAGGCGATGCCGAATTTGAGGTGCGGCGAAGAAGCGACGAGCACCTCGTAAAGGTCGGGCAGGGTCTTGATAAAATGAGACTGCCCGACGATGACGTTTAACCCTTCCGGAACTTCCACCTTCACCGTCGAGAGAGAAACCATGCGGCGCCTCCGTTTTTCGATAGCGTTGCGGGCCCGTCGGAGGTCTCACTTCTCCGGCGTCTCCTCGGCAATCTTTTTTTCGAACTCCTGCCAAAATTGAGCGTCCGGGTTCCTCCAGTAAGGTCCCCAATTGTCATTGAAAACGCCCTCAACCACTTTCAGCACCCGTCTCCACGTGGCGCCGTACTCGTAGGTCAGGATATCTTCGAGCACGGGGACGACGCTGCCGAGCCGCTCCTTGGGGAGGTAAGCCCGTGCGCCCAGTTCCACCGATGTCTTGAGAGCTTCGGGAGAAAAAGCGTGGGCCGTCAGCATCACGGTGGGGATGGGGTAACTTCCCGAGACAGCCCGCCGCAGGAGGTCAAACCCCCGGACGCCCATGACGTCCAGAATTGCCAGGTCGAAGGTGAAGGACGCGAGCAGCTCGAGGGCGTCTTCGAACGTTGTGGCCGTTTTCAAGACGCATTTGGGGGCAGCCGATAATATTTCGTCCTTCAGCACCTGAAGCACGTCAGGCTCGTCATCGACGGCGAGAACCATCTTGTCGTTCAAAATGGACTCGTGCACGCACGCCTCTCTTTCCACGCAAGCCGGCACGAACGCGACGACTAAAAGAGCCGCCGGCCCGCGCCCCTTATCGTTATCGCGTATGATTATCAATCCAACGGGAGCAAATGTCAACAGGCGGAAACCGTTTTTCGGGCAACACGGGTGTGGGGGAGGGAATTAGCTGTCTCATGTCGCAAAGCCGCCCCCCTTCGCCGGGCGCCCACTAGGCCGGAAAGGAGGGAAGGGCCCCTGGCGAGGGGGTTGGGGCGACGCATGACGACTGTTATATTTGTAAGAAATAGTGTAAACTACCGTATTTGGCAGTTACGTCAACCTAATCAATTGCTGCCTATGGTGAGGATAGTTGGACAACGACGATTTTTTTCGCCAATTCACGTTGCGCATTTGCGGCAGTCTCGACCTCGGCGAAGCCCTTCTCGATTGTTTGCGGTATGTGAAGGGCTTCATGCCCGTGGACGAGATGATTGTTGTCGTTTACGATCGGTCTTTAGGCGCCATCGAAGTGGTCGCAACGGCCGATGAGAATGGGTGCAACGCCCTTCGTTCCGACATGGTGGCAATGACTCCGATTCTGAGAAGGGAGCTCGAGGACGTGGACAGCCCGCGGGTGAGAGTGTGCCGCAATGCCTTGGAAGACCCCATAATCGAAAAGATTGCCTCCCGGCTGGGGTGGCCCGATTCCTCGGTGATCGTGAGCCGGCTTGTTATCCAGCGCCGGTTTATCGGTTCGATTATTGCAAGGGCTGCCGAAGAGGGAAGATACACCGAACAGCACGCTCGTCTGTGGTCCCTGGTCAACGAGCCGATGGGCATTGCCGTGGCGAACAGCCGGCGGTACGTGGAGCTGTTGAGACTGCGGGACATGTTGGCCGATGAGAACAGCTACCTGCGCGACGAGCTGCAAAAGGATTGGAAAGAAGAGATTGTGGGCTCAAGCTTCGGCCTCAGCGGTGTGATGGAGCAGGTCTGGAAAGTCAGTCCCCTGCCCAGCCCTGTCCTCCTTGTGGGCGAGACAGGGAGCGGCAAGGAATTGATCGCTCATGCCGTTCATAATCTGTCCCCCCGCCATGACGGCCCTTTCGTTGCCGTCAATTGCGGCGCGATCCCCGAGACGCTGCTCGACAGCGAGCTTTTCGGCCATGAGAAAGGCGCCTTTACGGGAGCGGCGACGCAGCGTAGAGGCCGCTTCGAGCGGGCCGACAGGGGGACGATTTTTCTCGATGAGGTAGGCGAGCTGCCTCCGCCTGCCCAGGTCCGACTGCTGCGGGTTTTGCAGGAGAAGGAGATCGAAAGGGTGGGGGGCTCCCAGGCGATCAAGATCGACATAAGGATTATTTCCGCGACCCACAGGAACCTCGAAGATCTCGTGGCGGAAGGGGCGTTTCGCGCCGACCTTTACTACCGTCTCAGCGTTTTTCCTATCAGGATTCCTGCTCTCAGGGAGCGCAAAGCGGATATCCCGGCCCTTGTTAGCCATTTCATGGACAAGAAAGCGCACGAAATGGGGTTGCGCATTGCGCCTACCCTCGCCCCCGGCGCGATGGACCGTCTTCTCAAATACGACTGGCCGGGAAATGTGCGGGAAGTGGCGAACGTCATCGAGCGCGCTCTGATCCAATCAAACGGCAAACCGCTGAGCTTTGAGGATATCACGGCGACTCAGCCCCAGACGATGAAGACGATGCCAGTCGGACCGGTGAGGCTGCAGGAAGTGGAAGCACAGCACATCAGGCAGGTCATGAAGGCGGCAAACGGAAAAATAGAGGGCAGGAACGGGGCTGCCGAGATGCTCGGGATCAACGCGGCTACCCTTCGGCATCGAATGAGGAAACTCGGCATCCCCTTCGGCCGTACCAAGAACAAGTCTGCACCGGGGTGAGGGATCGGCGAATAATGCGCTATTTTGCGGGCCTAGACATCGGCTCCACCATGACGAAAGCGGCTATCGTCGACGACGCTTCAATTGTGTCGTCAGTCATCGGGCCCACCGGCGCCGAGCACCGAAAATTGGCCTATCGCGTCATGGAGGAGGTTCTGAGTCGGGCGGGTCTTGCCTTCGAAGCGCTCGATTTTGTCGTTGCCACCGGATACGGAAGGATAAATGTGCCCTTTGCGGATAAGCAGGTGACGGAGATTACGTGTCACGCGAAAGGCATCCACTACCTCCTGCCCTCAGTGCGGACCATCGTCGATGTGGGGGGGCAGGATAGCAAGGGCATCACCATCCTCGACGGCAAGGTGACCGGTTTCGTGATGAACGACAAGTGCGCGGCGGGCACGGGTCGGTTCCTCGAGGTGATGGCCGATCTCCTGGGCGTTCCCCTCGACCGGCTCGGGGAGATTTCCCTTTCCGCCGACCGGCCTGCCGAAATCAGCAACACTTGTGCGGTTTTTGCAGAGCACGAAGTGACCGGGCGTCTCGCCGACGGCGAGACCGTGGCCAATTTGATCGCCGGGATCCATGAAGCCGTTGCCACTCGCATCTATGCTCTGGTAAACAAGCTCAAAATCGAACCCGACGTGGCCCTGACCGGGGGCGGCGCGAAGAACGCCGGCCTGGTGAGGGCTTTGGCGGCCAAATTCGGCCGTTCCGTTTTGGTTCCTCCCGAACCCCTCCTCACCGGCGCTATCGGCGCCGCGCTGGCGGGAAAAGAGGCATGCAGAAACGCCGCACAGGCTGGTGTGACGCCGGAACGAAGCAGACAGGGACTGAAGGAGGCAACATTCTTTTCATGAGGCGACGAGAGGAGCGTCCTCCTTCAAGGTTTACCCTGGGCATCGACATAGGGTCCGGTTTTTCAAAGGCGGTCGTCTGTGAAGGAACGGTGGTGAAGGCATCCGCTGTTGCGCCTTCCGTGGGGAATTACCGGCAAGCGGCAAGAACGGTTGCAGAAGCCGCCCTTGAGGAAGCCCGTCTCTCCATGACCGACATGGCCCGCGTCGGCGCAACCGGCTATGGGGCAGGCACAGTCGATTTCGCCGATGAAACGGCGACGGATATTGCGTGCCATGCGGCCGGCATTCACTGCCTCTTTCCTCAAGCCAGAACAGTAGTCGACATCGGCGCGCAGTTCAGCAAGGCCATCAGCATTGATGCCGGGGGAAGGATCGCCAACTTCGTTCTGAATGAAAAGTGCGCGGGCGGCAGTGGAAGATTCTTGCAGGTCATAGCGCGCATTCTCCACATATCGGTAGAAGAGATCGGGGAACTTTCCCTTACATCCAAATCGCCCGTCGAGTTCACCACGGGATGCGCCGTCTTTGCGGAGTCGGAGGCTGTGTCGCGAATCGCGGAAGGCGCCCTCCCGTCGGACATTCTGGCGGGGGTGCACAAGGCAATGGCATCGAAAATCGCTAACCTCGTGACCCGGGTCGGACTGATTCCCGACTGCGTGGTGACGGGAGGCGGCGCCAGAGACAGGGGTCTCGTGAGAGCCCTGGCAACAGAATTGGGCAGCGAGTTCTTGACGCCGGAAGCGCCTCAAATCACTGCGGCCATCGGCGCAGCTCTGATGGCCCGGCGTAACATTATGGCGGATGGGGATGAAGAAGCCCGGGAAATCCGGGCGCCAGGAGGAGGACGACATGGACAGCGCGTTTTGGATGACGGCGAAGGAAGTCCTGCGGTCGAACGCGGCAAAATGGCCGAATAAGATCGGGGCCAAAGACCTTTATAAGGAGTATACCTTCCTGCAATGGAACGAGAGGGCCTGCCGGTTGGCGAATGCGCTGGCCGACGTGGGGCTGAAGAAGGGCGACCGGTTCGCCGCTCTCGGCTACAACTGTGTCGAGTGGATGGACATCTATGCTGCGGCGGCAAAGGGCGGCTTCATCGTCGTGCCCATCATGTTCCGATTGTCCGCCGCTGAAATGGAATACAACATCAACCACAGCGAGTGCGCGGCTTTTCTGGTGCAGGGCGGCAAGAACCCGAGGGACGGCAAGGATTTCCCGTGGATCGCCATGGTTGACGGGATGAAGAAGAACCTTTCCACGGTGAAGAAATACCTCTCCTTCGGCGCAGCCAACCCGCATTACGACGGTTGGGTCTCCATGGAGGACGCCATGGCCGCCGCGAGCCCGGAGGAGCCGAAAACGGAGGTCGATCCGGAGGACATCTGGATCATCATGTACACGAGCGGCACGACGGGCACGCCGAAGGGCGTCATGAAGAGCCACCGGTCGATGTTTTCGCAGTTCTTCATCATGATCCCGGACCACGGCTTCGGCTTCGACGACATCAATCTCCTCGTCATGCCTTGTTGCCACATCAACTCCCTCAACTACTCCTTCGTCAACACCTGGGTTGGAGGGAGCGTCATGTGCTACAACATGGTGAGCTTCGATGCCGAAGATCTGCTCAAGACGCTTTCGGACCATCGGATCACCTTTACTTCGCTTGTCCCGACGCATTACATCATGCTCCTTTCCCTTCCCGACGAGGTAAAGAGGAAGTACGATCTGACGTCGGTGAAGAAACTCCTCATTTCTTCGGCGCCGGCGCGCAGGGATACGAAGCTCGGCATCCTCAAGATGTTTCCGAACTCGAAACTCGATGAGTGCTACGGGTCGACCGAGGCGGGTTGCGTCACCATTCTCCATCCGGACGAGCAACTGACGAAGCTCGGCTCGTGCGGCCGGGAGTTTATCGGCACGGACCTGTTGAAACTCTACGACGAGGAAGGCAATCTGATAACCGAGCCCGGCAAGGTCGGCGAGGTCTATTCGAGAAGCCCCATGCTTCTTTCCGGTTACTGGAAAGAGCCGCAAAAACTGAAGGCGGCAATGAAACACGGTTATTTCAGCGCCGGCGACATGGGCTACAAAGACGAGGACGGCTATCTCTTTCTCGTCGACAGAAAAGCGAACATGATCATCTCCGGCGGCGAGAACATCTTCCCCTCGGAAGTGGAAAACTGCGTTGGCAGCCACCAGAAGGTAAAAGACGTGGCGGTCATCGGCGTGCCGCACGAAAAGTGGGGAGAGTCGGTTATGGCGGTAGTCGTGCTCCAGGAGGGACAGACGGCGACGGCCGAAGAGATCGCCGCGCACTGCAAGGGCAAAATCGCGGGCTTCAAGGCGCCGAAGAGCGTTGTTTTCATCAAGGATGAGGAGATGCCGAGAACGGGCAACGGCAAGATACTCCACCGCGTCCTGAGGGAACGCTACGGCATGTGGAAAGACCACAAGTAGGGACCGAACGAGGCAGCCCCAAAGCGAGCGTACGCGAAGCGCTGAGCGGGGAGGCCCGACGGGCTTTGCCCGTCGAGGGGGCGCTGCGCCCCAATAATTGCGTCCTCAGGGAACGGTACGGCATGTGGAAAGACCACAAGAAAAAGAAAATGCCGGGCCCCGCCAAGGGGTCCCGGCATTGGCGGGAAAGGCGGCGCCAACCACGATAATGTAGGCTTTTCTCTTAAGTCCGTTCATGGAAAAGCCGATTATTAATATGCGGCGAAAACGATTAAGCGGGGGCCGCCAGGGCCCCCGCAGAAAAGGGCCCAATGGCTGACCAACTGTCGCAAAGCGACCTGAATGCGTTATTAGGTCTTGATCCGGACGACGATGCTTCGAAGCAGACCGAAACCGAGGCGTCGTCCGGCCTTTCACAGGGCGACCTTGATTCTCTTCTGGCCGGTCTTGGCGAGACCCCGGCTCCGCCGACCAATAAGCTGAAGAACGCGCCTCCCCCCGTACAGGAGGTTTCCGCAGGCGACTCGCTCAGTCAGGACGAGATAGACCGGCTCCTGGCAGACTTCGGGAAGTAAAGCTCTTTAATGGGTCGTATGGGTCCTATTGGACTTATAGGACCCATTAAAGGCGAATGGACAAAATAAGCAAAAAAGACAAAAAGGCGGTTCCTCAGCTTTCTCTGGCGAGAATGTGATTCGCTACCTCCAGGAGGGCTTTCTTGAAGTGCGAGGCGGGGAATGGGTCGAGCAGGAGCCTTGCCGCATCGATGTGTTCTTTTGAGACGCGGGCGGTGTATCCGAGCCCGTCGTATTTTTCGATTATCTCTTTGACTCTCTGAAAATCTTCATTGGTGGCATGCGGTTTTGCCAGGCTTTCTTCTATCGATTCCCGTTCCTGCGGCGTGGCGGTTTTCAGGGCGTGTATCAGGGGGAGCGTCACTTTGCCCTCTTTGAGGTCCCTGCCGGTGTCTTTTCCGAGCGTGCTGTCGTTTGCAGAATAATCGAGCACATCGTCGGTGAGCTGGAACGCCATGCCTATGTGGAAGCCGAAGTCGCGAAGGGCAACGCGCTTTTCGTGGTCCACGTCTCCGAGCAGCGCGCCTATCTCGCAGGCGGCGGAGAGCAGTACGGCCGTTTTGCGGGCAATCACTTCGTAGTAGTCCTCTTCGAGGGTGTGGGGGTCAGAAGTGTTGAGCAGCTCCATGATCTCGCCTTCGGCAAGATCGGTAGTCGCCTTCGACATTACCTTCAGGATAGCTTCATTGTGGTGGTTCGCCATCAGATCGAAGGACTTGCTGAAGAGAAAGTCGCCGACGAGCACGCTGGGTTCATTTCCCCACAGGATATTTGCCGTTGTCGCGCCCCGTCTCGTTTCCGCATTGTCGACGACGTCGTCATGAAGGAGGGTTGCCGTATGGATGAATTCGACGATCGCCGCGTAGGGGAGGTGCTCGTCCGATTGGCAGCCGCAGAGCCGCGAGGAGAGAATCACCAAAATAGGCCGTATCCGCTTGCCCCCTGACTTTGTCAGGTGATGAACGACGTCGCGAATGAACGGAATCCGGGTGGTAAGGAGTTTTTCAATGGAAACTTCGAGTTTCTCGAGGTCTTCCCTGATGAGCTGTATAACTTCTTCCATTTATGCCCTATCACGCATAGTATGTTTTTACCTCTTCTGTGTAATCATTCCCCTCGAATATGTAAAGCGGGGTCTCCACTTTTATGTTCACGCCGCTGTTTTTCATGAATTCGACGAGCGAAAGAACGGCTTCTTCGCCGCGGCGCGAGTAGACCGGTCGGAGCCGCTTCGGCTCCAGACTCGCCGACTTCGCCGTATACAGCAATTCGGCGAGTCTCCGGGCAGGATAGATCAGATAGAGCCTACCCCCGGTTTCGAGGAGGGAAGAAGCGGCGGCAAGCAGAGACGGGAGGTCGAGGGCAGATTCGGAACGGGCAAGCAACCGCGACTGCCCGGGGCTTGTCCTTCCGGTCCGCGCATTCACGTAGGGCGGATTCGACGCAATCACGCGAAAGGGGCCGAGATCTTTTCTCGCCGTTCTCACGTCGCCCTTTACGAACTCCACGTTCGTGCATCCGTTCAATTCTTTGTTCCTCAAGGAAAGCTCGTACAATTCGTCCTGGATCTCGATGCCGACGATCCTGTTTTTCACGCCTTTTTTCGCCAGATATATCGGCACGACGCCGCAGCCCGCGCCTATGTCGAGAAGGGTCTCACGCGCCTTCAGGGCGATGAAGTTCGCAAGCAGGACGGGGTCCATGGACATGCGATACCCTTTCTTCTTCTGGATAACGCGCACCTTCTCACCGCACAGCACATCGAGCGTCTCGTCGGGTTGCACCTGGTCAAGCATACTTATGAAACACGAGGCCGGTGAGCACCTTGGGATAGAAGTACGTCGACTTGGGGGGCATGTACAGCCCGTTCTCCGCGATATCCTTTACCTCTTCCACGGAAGTGGCCGGAACGAAAACCGCGAAGTCGCACCGGCCGCCGTCCACGAGTCCGACCGCTTCATCGCCGCTGTTCAGGAAAGAGATCTCATCGTCCTGCACATGCAGCAGGTGTTTCAGGACCCCTTTGTGGACGGCGTTCACTTTGAGGCTGCGCAGGCGCGGGTCGCTCTCGGGATCAAAGTCCATCGCTTTCTTCTGTTGCAGCAAGTAGGGCGTTTGCCCTTTGAAATAAAGAAGAAAAGAGAGGACGGGAGAAGACGATATCCGTGCGACAAGGTCATCCGGGCCGTTGTGTGGAAACTCCACCTTTGTTGCCTCAAAATAAGGCGAAAGGAGCGCAAGCAGTTGTGAAGGCGACTTCTTCTCTCTCAGCCGGACGACGCGGTGGTACGGGAGTATCGTTATCCCTTCCGCGTGCATGTCGGTGAGATAGACGGCGACGTGGGTCAACCCCAGCTTCAGCGCGACGCTCAGCCGGTGGTGGCCGTCCGCGATGTAGAGCCTTTTCTTCTCCATCATGTCGGCCAATAGCGCCGTTGTCGAAGGGTCGGCCAGCCGGTAAAAGGAATTCCTTATTGAGAGCTCGTCCGTGAAACCGTAGATTGCCTCTTTCGGGCACGCTTCGACGAGCCCGCCTATTTCTCCCGAATTGTCTTCATACATAGCCAGAATGAGGCTGGTGAAAACGCCGAGCTTCTCGATAAGCTTCTCCCGGTCTTCCCGCGCTTCCCTACGCGTCTGCTCGTGAGTGAGAATCCGCTCTTTGTCCAGCTTCACCAGGGGGATCAGCCCCCAGCGTTTGTGCACCCGTCCATGGAGTATGAACTCCTGTTCGTAGAGATAGATAGACTCGCGATCATCCAGGGCAAGAACCTGCTCGTCCAGCCAGTGATCGAGCGTCTTCTTCGCCGTGGCGTACATGTCCGTCTTGCCTTCGGCAAGGGGCAGTTCGAGGCGGACGGCGTTGAAGCTGCTCCGGCGGCAATAGGGGAGCGGATCGGGAATGACATCGTAGGGGGGACAAACGCACTCGGAGATATCCGCTATCTTCGTTTTGTTGTAGAGGAGGCCCCTGAAAGGTTTGATCAAAGATGCGGACATGGCGCCTTTGTTTACCATAGGAGAGGAGTAATTGTCAATCGCCGCGCGGATTTAAGCGGTCGGGGCCATTTCCGCCCTATTCATCAAAATTGACCTCAACCGCTTGACGCGGAGAGAGGACTACTTGGCCACGGCCGTTGCCGCCCGCGTTCTCCGGTTTTCCTGCAGGTTCGGCAGGAAGGCGGTCAATAGGCCGATTGCCGGGAGATAGGCGCATACCTTATACACAAAGTCGATGCTCGTCAAATCCGCGAGCCGGCCGAAGAAGGCCGCGCCAAGGCCTCCGATGCCGAAGGCAAGGCCGAAGAAAAGCCCCGATATCATGCCGACTTTTCCCGGCATCAGCTCCTGGGCATAGACGATGATCGCCGCAAAGGCCGACGCAAGCACCAGGCCGATGACGACGGTGAGAACGCTGGTCCAGAACAGGTTGGCGTGGGGCAGCAGGAGCGTGAACGGCAGGACGCCGAGGATCGAGACCCAGATGACGTATTTGCGACCGATGCGGTCGCCGACAGGGCCGCCGGCGAAAGTCCCAAGGGCTACGGCAGCCAGAAAGAGGAAAAGGTGAATCTGGGCATTGCGCACCGTGAGATGAAACTTTTCGATGAGGTAGAAGATAAGGTAGTTGTTGATGCTGGATAAATAAAAGTACTTGGAGAAGATCAAGGCCACGAGAATGGCAATAGAGATGTGGACTTTTCTCGGCGGTACGGGCGAGACGGGAGGCCGGACCGGACCGGCTTTCTTCCTGGAGGCGATGCGGCCCTTGTACCAAAAGCTCACGGGGACGAGGATCATTATCGCGGCCAGGGCGACAATGGAGAACCAGGCGATGGACGACTGACCGCGGGAGAGCACGATGAACGCGATCAGGAGGGGTCCCGCGGCAGAGCCCACGTTCCCTCCAACCTGGAATATGGACTGGGCCAGGCCGAACTGCCCGCCGGAGGCCAACCTGGCGAGCCGGGACGACTCGGGATGAAATATGGATGAGCCCATGCCGACGATGCCTGTCGCGACAAGCATCGTGTGGAAGCTTGAGGCCGTCGAAAGCAGCAGGAGACCGACAAGCGTGAAGCCGATTCCGACGGGCAGCGAAAAAGGCTTGGGATAGCGGTCCGTGTAGAGGCCCACGACCGGCTGCAGCAGAGATGCCGTCAACTGATAGGTCAGCGCTATCAATCCTATTTGGCTGAAGCTGAGATGGAGCAGGGTCTTGAACATCGGGTAGGTGGAGGGCAGGAGGGACTGCATGGAGTCGTTCAGCAGGTGGCACGTCCCGACGGAAAACAGGATGAAATAGACGGTCTGTTGCACTGAAGTTGCCGATCTTCCTCTCGTCCCCATTACAATTTCTCCTTCTGTTTCAATAACGCATACTAACAGAAGCGCTTGCGGAAGGCAAGGACAACAAGCGGGCGCCAAAAAGCCGGCAAGCCCTCTGATTTTGCCGGTAATTCGCAACCTTCCATCGTCCGTTCCTTGACAATTTCAAGAACCGTTCTCAGATTCTCACCGTAAGGTCCGGTGTGCTGCCCGTCGTTATTGGAATATTGGCCACGTACTGTTGCCCCGAGGCGCCGGGATGAGCCCGGGCATAGGGCGGGAGCCTGTCTTCCCGAGCATGCCCGATAGATCCGCTTGGCGCAAGATCGCCGTTATTCGCATGCTCCGGGGGTTGGGCGATCTGCTTTGCGCCGTTCCCGCTTTGCGGGCCTTGCGTGCGGCTTTGCCCGACGCTCACATTGCCCTGGTCGGCCTGCCTTCCGCACGCGCCTTTGTCAGAAGGTTCGGCGGCTATGTGGATGAGCTGATCGAATCTCCGGGCTTTCCCGGAATCCCCGAAAGAACCCCCAATATCGCTGCAATCCCGGACTTCCTTGCCTCGATGCAGCGTCGTTCCTTCGATCTTGCCATTCAGATGCACGGAAACGGGGCTGTAACGAATACCCTTCTCCTCCTGCTCAAGGCGCGAAACAGCGCCGGTTTTTTTGAGGCCGGTCGGTTTTGCCCGAACCCGGAGACGTTTCTTCCTTACGTCGAGAATCAGTCAGAAATAGTGAGGTGCCTCGCTCTCATGGAATTTCTCGGGCTGGGGCCGGGGGACGGGAACCTGGAGTTTCCGCTCTGGAAGAACGACCGCGAGGAACTCGCGCGTTTGCCCGGGATCGACGATCTGCGACGCGGAGAGTACGTCTGCATCCATCCCGGAGCGCACGATCCTTCGCGCCGTTGGCCGGTAGTCCATTTTGCCTCGGTTGCCGATGGGCTCGCGGCTCTCGGCATGTCCGTGGCGCTCACGGGCGGCATTGAGGAATCCGGGACGACACGGCAGGTTGCCAGGGCGATGCGCCACCAGGCAATCGATCTGGCGGGGCAAACCAGCCTCGGCAGCCTCGGCGCCCTGCTTGCCGATGCCCGCCTGCTCATCTGCAACGATACGGGCATCTCGCACCTCGCCGCCGCCTTGCACGTCCCCAGCGTCGTGATCTTTACGAATTCGAACCCCTCGAGGTGGGCGCCGCTGAATAGCGACCTTCACCGGCCGGTGGCCGTGCGCGGTCCGCTGAATGGCGGTGTTTCTGCCGGAATGCGGCTCCCCTCCGTAGACGAGGTGCGCGCCGAAGCCAAGGCTCTTCTGCTGAGGGAGAGATTCGCCGAGGAAAGCAGACGTCCTCAAGACAAGGCAGAGGAAGGGCATATGACTACAGGAGGTTTATGAGGCCGCTGCGTATTCTTACCTGGCATATACACGGCAATTATCTCTATTACCTGGTTCAGTGCCCTCATGAATTCTATTTGCCGGTAAAGCCGGGCAGCCCCGAAGGCTATGCGGGGAAGGCCGCCGGTTTCCCGTGGCCCGACCGCGTCTACGAGGTCCCTTCTGACAAAGTGAAAGATTTGGAGCTGGATTGCGTGATCTTCCAGTCGGCCGGGAACTATCTGGAAGACCAGTACGAGATCTTATCGGAAGAGCAACGAAGGCTGCCCGGGATCTATCTGGAGCACGACCCTCCCCGCCAGCATCCCACCGATACCAGGCACATCGTCGACGATCCGAACGCGCTGCTCGTCCATGTGACCCATTTCAACCGCCTGATGTGGGACAGCGGGCGAACCCCCACCTGCGTCATCGAGCACGGCGTCCTTATTCCCGACGGCATTGCCTATAAGGGCGACCTCGCCTGTGGTTTGGTAGTCGTCAACAACCTCAAGAAACGGAGCAGACGGGTGGGGGAAGACATCTTTTACGCGGTCCGCGAGCGCATCGCGCTGGAGCTTGTGGGCATGCAGTCGCAGGAGGCCGGGGGCAGGGGGGAAATCGGCCACGAGGAGCTTGCCGAATTCGCCTCGCATTACCGGTTTTTCTTCAATCCTATTCGCTACACCAGTCTGGGCCTGGCGGTCTGTGAGGCAATGATGATCGGCATGCCGGTGGTCGGTCTCGCCACGACGGAAATGGTAAAGGCCGTGCAAAACGGCGTTTCGGGATACGTCGATACGGATATCGATATCCTCGTGGAGCGCATGGCTGAACTCCTCGAAAACCCTGAGCAAGCAAAAACCCTTGGCGACGGCGCCCGCCGGTTTGCCCGCGAGCGCTTCTCCATCGGGCGTTTCGTGCATGATTGGGACAGGACGTTGCGGAGCGTAACGGGGCAGCAGAAGGGCTAATGAGACGGATCGCGATCATCAGCGAACACGCCTCGCCGCTGGCCGGATTAGGCGGCGCCGACAGCGGCGGGCAGAATGTCTATGTGGCTCAAACGGCCCGTCGCCTCGCGATGCTGGGGCACAAGGTGGACGTCTTTACCCGCAGGGACGGCTCCCGATTGCCCGACGTTCTCGATTGGAAGGACGGCGTCAGGGTGATCCACGTAAGCGCCGGTCCCGCACGACGAGTGAGAAAGGAGGACCTCTTTCCCTACATGGGCGACTTTGCCGACTGGTGCCGTCGTTTTATCGCCGCGGGCGCCGGTTACGACGTCATTCATGCGAATTTCTGGATGTCCGGCTTTGTGGCGGCGGAGCTGAAGCAGCGCCTCGGCATTCCTTTCGTGGCGACCTTTCATGCCCTCGGTCGGGTAAGGCGCCTCCATCAAGGCGCCGACGATCAATTCCCCGGCGTCCGATTCTCGATAGAAGAACGGGTCATCGAGGAAGCGGACGCGGTCATTGCCGAATGTCCGCAGGACGAAGAAGATCTGGAGTCGCTCTACCGCGCTCGTCCCAACAAGGTCGCCGTCATTCCCTGCGGTTTCGATCCGGCGGAATTCTGGCCCCTGGACAAACCACTGGCGAGAAAGGAACTCGGTCTGCCGCCCGAAGGGTTTGTCGTGTTGCAGCTTGGCCGCATCGTCCCGAGGAAAGGCATCGATACGCTCATACGCGGTTTCGCCCGGCTCCCCGCGGACCCTGCCGCGCCTTCCCGTTTGTTGATAGTAGGGGGCGAATCGACGACGTTGCAGAACGGAGGCGGGACCGAGGTACGCCGTCTGCGGGAAATTGCCGAGGAGGAGGGCGTGGAAGAAAACGTCTTCTTCGTGGGCCGCCGGGGTCGGGAACGGCTTCGCTTTTACTACAGCGCGGCCGATGCATTTGTCACCGTTCCCTGGTACGAACCCTTCGGGATCACTCCTTTGGAGGCTATGGCATGCGGCGTCTGCGTCGTCGGCAGCAACGTGGGCGGCATCAAATACAGCGTGGTCGATGGGGAGACGGGTTACCTCGTGCCGGCCAAGGACCATGAAAAGCTCAGCCAGGTTCTTTCCCACCTGAGGAGAAACCCCGCCGTGGCCGAGCGCCTCGGCCGGGGAGGAATAAGCCGGGTCAATCGTCTCTTTACCTGGCAGAAGATTGTTTCGGCCATCGAGGCGCTTTACGAAGAGGTCATTGCTGCCGGAAGCGTGCCGGCCGGCCGGGAAAAACGTTTCCAGACGATCAACCGCGGTTTTGACGGCATAATTCAGGCGCTCCGCGATTCGCAACGGCGTCTGCGCCCGCTCATTCTCGAAGCTGCCGACGTGCTCATTCACTGTTTTAAAGGGGGAGGCAAGGTGCTGGTTTGCGGCAATGGCGGCAGTGCCGCCGATGCGCAACATTTTGTCGCGGAGCTTGTGGGCGGTTTCAGAAACCGGAATAGACTCCCCTTGCCCGCTTTCGCCCTATCGGCCGATTCTGCCGTTATCACGGCGTCTTCAAACGATTTGGGTTTTGAGAATGTCTTTGCCAGACAGGTGCAGGCCTTCGGACAGCCGGGGGATGTGCTGCTCTGCATCAGCACGAGCGGCCGGTCGCCCAACGTGGTGAACGCCTGTCGCCAGGCGCGCCAGTTAGGTCTTTCCTGCGTGGCTTTACTGGGGGCCGAGGAAGGAGAAGTCCTGCGAGAGGCGGATGCGGCAATACGCGTGCCTTCGGCAGACACGCAGCGGGTGCAGGAAACCCACCTTGTGGCGCTCCACCTCCTGGCCGAACTGATTGAGGAGCAAATGGCGACAGGTCTTCGCGAGCCCGTAAACATTCCAACCGTCGACCGGATCCGGGAAGCGGTCGGAGCCGATGACGCGCAATCGGGATGGGCAATCGATGAAACCGGGCCTCCAGCAATCTGAGGCTACTCTTTATCGGAGGAGACGAGCATGCAGGAATTAGCAGACAAAGTAGCGGTGGTGACGGGAGGAGGACGGGGTCTGGGAGAGGCTGTCTGTCGAAACTTGGCGGATGCCGGAGCCCGGGTGGTGGTCGCGGACGTCTCGGGGCCTCATGCCCGAAAGATCGCCGAAGAACTGCAGCAACAGGGAAAGACGGCGGAAGCCGTTGAGGTTGACGTGGCGGAGAAGAATCAGGTGGAATGGGCGATATCCGGCATTGCCGAGAAGCACGGCCGGATCGACGTGCTGATCAATAACGCGGGAACGGATGTCACCCTGCCTATCGAAGAGATGGCCGTGGCGGATTGGGACCGCATCATAGCGGTGAATCTGCGGGGTCCCTTCCTTCTTTCGAAAGCCGTCCTTCCTCTCATGAAAAAGCAGGGATACGGCTACATCGTCAACGTGACCTCGACGGCAGCGAAGCGGGCCTGGGCGAATGCGTCCGCCTATCATGCGTCCAAATGGGGTTTGCTCGGCTTCACTCACGCACTTCATGTGGAGGCGAGGTCGCACCGCGTGAAGGTGTCGGCCCTTGTCGTGGGCGGCATGCGCACGCCCTTTCTGCTGGACCGATTCCCCGACATCGACGTGAACAACCTCCAGGATCCCGCCAACGTCGCTGAAACGATACGCTTCATGCTCTGCCAGCCCCTCGAGACCGTGCTGCCCGAAGTCATGGTGCTGCCGATGAGGGAAACTTCGTGGCCTTAAGTGCGCCGAAACGAATTTCCGGGGGGTGAAAACACGGGAAAACCAAAGGCCGTCTTCTTCGACAAGGACGGCACGCTTGTCGTGAATGTGCCCTACAACGTGACGCCCGATCTCATCCGGCTCGCCAAAGAGGCGCCGCTCTGTCTCAGGATTCTTCACGAGGCGGGCTATCGCTTCATCGTCGTCTCCAATCAATCGGGCGTGGCGCGCGGCTACTACGGAGAGGAGGCGCTCGCCCCCGTCTGGCAGCGCCTCGCAGCGCTCTTCGATGAGATCGGAGTTCCCCTCCTCGGGGCCTACTACTGTCCGCACCACCCTGAAGGGGTCGTTCCGTCATACGCCGTTCCCTGCAGTTGTCGAAAGCCGGCGCCGGATCTCCTTCTCCGCGCCGCCTTCGATCATGACCTGGACCTGATGCGCTCCTGGATGATCGGCGACATACTGGACGACGTGGAAGCCGGGTTCCGAGCGGGATGCAAAACGGTCCTGGTGGACTCGGGCGGCGAGACGGAGTGGCGCCTGGCGCCAGACCGGATGCCCGACGTCTTCACGACAGACCTCGCTCAGGCCGCCTTCGCCATCTTGTCCGCGAGCAACGTGGAAGAGCGGAACTCCTCTTCTCAGGAGGAAGCATGATTGATCGAAAATTCGACCTCATCGACTCGTTCAGAGAGCTGAAGGTCCTTATAATCGGCGAAGCGATGCTGGATGTTTACCTGAACGGTTCCGTGCAGAGGATCTGCAGGGAAGCCCCGGCGCCCATCGTCGACATCGATGGGCAACAGAATGCGGCGGGAGGCGCCGCAAACACCGCCGTTAATATCCGCTCCCTGGGCGGCAGAACCACCTTCCTGTCCGTGGTAGGCGATGACCCGGCGGGCCTCCTGCTCCGGCGCATCCTCCTGGCGGACGGCGTCCCCGTCGACGACCTGCTTATCGACCCGGGCAGGTCGACGCTCGTCAAGAACCGCATCACTGCCGGTTCTCAAATACTTCTGCGTTTCGACCAGGGAACTACAGCGCGGGTCGACGACGATACCGAGACGGAGTTGATCGATCGAATTTCCCGTATCTTCCCGTCTTCCGATGCCGTGGTCATATCCGACTACGGCTACGGCATCGTGACCCCGAAGGCCCTTGAGAGGGTCCGGGAGCTTCAGGCCTCCGCCCCGAAGGTTCTCGTGGTCGACTCCAAACATCTGGCAGATTTCCGCTCGCTCCACGCGACGTCCGTCAAACCGAACTACGAAGAGACGCTGAGCCTCCTCGGTCTCGAAGGCAGCGTCACGCCGGAAGAGATCACGTCGTACGGAGAGCAGATCCTCGAGCTGACGGGGTCGCGCATCGCGGCCGTTACCCTCGACTCGAAAGGCGCCCTTTTCTTCGAGCGCGGCTGCCCTCCTTACCGCACCTATGCCCGTCCCGCGCATCGGGCCAGGGGGACGGGCGCCGGCGACACCTTCGTGAGCGCCCTGGCCCTCTGCCTCGCCGCGGGCGCCCCTACCGCGGTTGCAGCAGAAATGGCTTCGGCGTCGGCCGCGGTAGTCGTGGGCAAAGACGGGACGACCCCTTGCTCGGCTCAGGAATTGCGCGAGTATTTCCAGTTCGGCGGCAAATGGGTCAGCGGCGTCGACCGCCTCGCGGAAAGGATCGAACTTTACCGCAAACAAGGGCAGAGCATCGTGTTCACCAACGGCTGTTTCGACATTCTTCACAGCGGCCACGTCAACTGCCTTCACGCCGCAAAGGCCATGGGGGACGTCCTCATCGTCGGCATAAACTCCGACGGCAGCGTGCGCAGGCTCAAAGGCGGAGAGCGGCCCGTCAACCGGCTCGAGGATCGCATTCGCCTGCTCGCCGCACTCGGTTGCGTCGACCACGTCGTCGCTTTCGAGGAGGACACTCCCGTGGAAATCATACGAGCCGTTCGTCCCGACGTGTTCGTGAAAGGCGGCGACTACACCGTGCAGACTCTGCCGGAAGCGCCGCTCGTTCACGAGCTCGGGGGTCGCGTCGTAATACTGCCTTATACGAAGAATCTGTCCACCAGCGGCATTATCGACCGGATCCGTCGCCCCCTGAACGGGGAGTCCGCGGGGGAATCTGTGGAACTGGCTCGCGAGGAGGCTTGATGGACGGAAGCGTTGCATGGGGCGCCGCCGGGAAAGTGCTCTGCGTCAGGCTCGATTCCATGGGGGACGTGCTCATGACGACCCCTGCCATGCGAGCCCTCAAGGAATCCCGGCCGGGCAGGAAGATTATCCTCCTTACCTCTCCGGGAGGCGCCGAAGTTGCTCGCCTGGCCCCCGAAGTCGACGAAATCGTGGTCTTCAACGCCCCGTGGATGAAGGCGACGGCTCGCGGCGCGACTTCCATCGGGGACTATGAAACCATGGGCCGCCTCAAATCCCTCAAACCCGACGGCGCCGTGATCTTCACCGTTTACAGCCAGAATCCTTTGCCCGTTGCCTATATGTGCTACCTGGCGGACATACCGCTCCGGCTTGCGTACTGTCGCGAGAACCCCTATCAGCTCCTCACCGATTGGGCGACGGAGACGGAACCTCTCCCCGCAGTCCGTCACGAGGTGGCACGCCAACTGGACTTGGTGACAACCATTGGCTGTGTGACTCGGGATACACGGCTTTCGCTGAAAATCCCCCCTGAGGATCGTCTCGCGGTCCTCAGATTGATGGAGGAACTGCGCCTTGTCAAAGGGAAGTTTGTGGCAGTCCATCCGGGCGCGACGGCCCCTTCGCGACGCTATCCCGAGGAGAGCTTCGCCCGCCTCGCCGAGGGCGTGGCAGAAAAGTTCGGCGTGCCTATTGTCTTCACGGGGACGGAAGCGGAGCGACTGCTGGTGGAAAGCGTGCAACGGCGGATGCGCATCGATTCCGTCTCCCTCGCGGGGCGCCTCGGGCTCGGCGAGCTCGCCGCGCTTCTCGATTCTTCTTCATTGCTGATCTCTAACAACACCGGGCCGGCCCATGTCGCCGCCGCCGTCGGCGCCCCTGTTGTCAGCCTCTACGCTCTCACGAACCCGCAACACGCTCCCTGGAACGTGCCGAGCAGGGTGCTTTTTCACGATGTAGACTGCAAGTACTGCTACAAAAGCGTTTGTCCCCAGGGGCATCACAACTGCCTGAGACTGCTTTCGCCGTCCGATGTGCTGGCTGCCGTCTCGGAACTCTTTCATGAAACGGAAACCATTTGTCCGGCTTAATCCCGTTAGTCGATATCCTCATTCCCACCTGCGGAAGGCCTGCCGCCCTGGCAATGACTCTTACGACCCTGTGCTTTCAGACCTTCTCCGGTTTTCGCGTGATAATTTCGGATCAGACGGAAGAAGGGAGCGCTCTTGGGTCGGGAGAAGTGCGCGCTGCTGTCAGGCTGTTGTCCAAGGAGAAAGGACACGGCCTGACCCTCCATAGGCACCTGCCGAGAAAAGGCATGGCCGAGCAGCGTCACTTCCTGCTCGGCCTCTCCGCGGCCCCTTACGTGCTTTTCCTTGATGACGACCTGATGCTCGAGCCTTGGGCGCTGGAGGGGATGGTCAGCGTGATTGAACGGGAAAAGTGCGGCTTTGTCGGCTCCGCCCCCATTGGTCTGAGCTATGTGGGAGACGTCAGGCCTCACGAACAGCAGATGGAGCTTTGGGACGGTCCGGTGCGGCCCGAAGAGGTGAGGCAGAACACGCCCGAATGGCAGCGGCATCGGCTTCACAATGCGGCTAATCTTTATCACGTGCAAAAAAGGCTCGGATTGACGCCCCGGGAGCAAAAGATATACCGGGTTGCCTGGGTGGGCGGCTGTTGCCTCTACGATCGAGGGAAA
Organism: uncultured delta proteobacterium; assembly: GCA_963816715.1. GTDB lineage: Bacteria > Desulfobacterota > Syntrophorhabdia > Syntrophorhabdales > WCHB1-27 > BOG-1155. Next base: position 38,621 of record CAWFMJ010000021.1, on the reverse strand, counting down.
CTCATGGAGACGGGCGGCTTTTCATTTTGGGGCCGTCTCCCGCAGAACCACGCCGGCGAGGACGTGGCGGCACAGCTCCGGCTGATGCGGGTTTATGGCGGTTGCGCCGTCATCCCCTCCGGCGTCTACCATCAGGAGCTTCCCACCACCGTCGCCGATAGGACCTACGACGCGCCGAAGATCGTTGTATGGCCTGAAGATCGGTCCGGAAATGACAAATAACGGCAACTCTATGAAGCCCGGCATAGTCGACGATGTTCGTAAGATAATCGTCCTTCGCGCCAACGGGCTCGGCGATTTCATGTTTGCCCTGCCTGCGCTCCATTCACTTCGCGCCGCCTACCTGGAAGCGGAGATAGTGTTGCTCGGCCTCCCGTGGCACAAGCTCTTTCTTGCCGGTCGTCCCTCGCCCGTGGACCGCGTTATCCCTGTTCCCCCGGCGGCCGGGATACGGGAGGGGCCGGGGCTGCGCGAAGACGCCGGGAAGACGGAAGATTTCTTTCGCAGTTTGCTGAAAGAGCGGTTCGACCTGGCCATCCAGCTCCACGGCGGCGGTCGTTTCTCGAATCCCTTCATACGCCGCGCCGGCGCCCGCCTGACCGTCGGCCTTCGAACCCCTGACTCGGAAGCCCCCGATCGCTGGGTTCCTTACATCTACTTCCAATCTGAAATTGTCCGGTATTTGGAGGTCGTCGGTCTCGTCGGCGCAACGCCTGTCACCCTCACGCCGAGCGTAACGCTCCTTGAGCAGGATAAAGCGGAGTCGGCCGCGCTGGCGACGGGGATGGATGGGCCGCTCGTCGTTCTGGCCCCGGGAGCGGGAGACGGACGGAGACGGTGGCCGCCCGAGAAATTCGCCGCCGTGGGCGACCGGCTCGTCCGGGAGGGCGCCGGTGTTGCGGTGATCGGGGTTGAGAACGAGCGTGACGCAGTGGAACGGGTTGTCGCCGCCATGGACGCCGGGGCGGAAAACCTCTGCGGCCGTTTATCGATAGGCGGCCTCGCCGGTCTGCTCTCCCGGGCCGCCCTCGTCGTGGGCAACGATTCCGGTCCCATTCACCTCGCGAACGCCGTCGGAACCCCCACCGTGGGAATCTACTGGTGCGGCAATCTCATCACCGCCGGCTCTCCGGCGAGAACCCTCCATCGACCCGTCCTGTCCTGGAGGCTGGAGTGTCCCGTCTGCGGGGTTAACTGCATCCATTCGGGGTGCGATCATCACGATTCATTCGTTGCCGACGTCTCTGTTGAAGAGGTCTACGGCCAGGCTATCGACCTTTTAGCACGGGCAAGCCGCAGTGTTCGTGAAAGGGGCCGTCTTCCACGCTTGTGAAGACTTTGAGGAAGTTTCCCATAGGAGCCGAAGTGCAGCCGGAAGGCGGCGTCTCCTTCAGAGTATGGGCCGGCCGCCATGAGCGCGTGCGCGTCGTCTTGGAGGGGATGGCAGGCGTTAAGAGCGGTCCCTTCGCCGTGCAGCTTAAAAGGGAGGAAAACGGCTACTTTAGCGGTCTCGTAACGGAGGCGACCGAAGGCTCCCTCTACCGTTTCCGGCTGGACGAGGATAAAGGGCTCTACCCCGACCCCGCCTCGCGCTTCCAGCCCGAGGGTCCTCATGGTCCCTCGCAGGTGATCGATCCCGATCGATTCCGTTGGCACGACGAGGATTGGGGTGGCTCCGGGATCGAGGGGCAGGTCTTCTACGAGATGCACGTAGGCACGTTTACGCCGGAAGGCACGTGGACGGCGGCTTCGGCCGAACTGGAGGAGCTTTGCCGTTGCGGCGTCACGGTCATCGAGCATATGCCCGCAACCGATTTTCCCGGCCGTTTCGGCTGGGGCTACGACGGGGTCGACCTCTTCGCTCCTACCCGGCTCTACGGGACTCCCGACGATTTTCGCACCTTTGTCGACGCGGCGCATCGTCTCGGCATGGCGGTGGTCCTCGATGTCGTCTGCAATCATCTCGGTCCCGAAGCCAATTGCCTCCCAGCTTTTTCGGACTCTTATTTCACGGACCGTTACGCGAACGAGTGGGGAAAGGCCATCAACTTTGACGGTCCGGAAAGCGGACCCGTCAGAGAATTCTTCGTGGTCAACGCCCTGTGCTGGATCGAGGAGTTTCACCTCGACGGCCTCCGCTTCGATGCAACCCAGTCGATTTTCGACAACTCGCCCGAGCACATTCTCGCCACAATCACCGACGCCGTCCGCCGCTCTGCCGGAAAGCGACGCCTTCTCCTGACTGCCGAAAACGAGCCTCAGCTCTCGAAGATGGCGCGGCCGAGAAACGAAGGCGGGTACGGAATGGACGCCCTCTGGAACGACGATTTTCACCACACTGCACAAGTGGCCCTTTCCGGCCGGCGCGAGGCATACTATACGGACTACCTGGGTTCGCCCCAGGAGTTCATATCGTCGATTAAACGCGGCTATTTGTATCAGGGACAGCACTACGCGTGGCAAAACAAGCTTCGCGGCACGCCTGCATGCGGGCTTTCTCCCGCAGCTTTCATTCTTTTCCTCGAGAACCACGATCAGGTGGCCAACTCATGCTGCGGCCAAAGAGCGCACCAACGGGCAAGCCCCGCGCTCTTACGGGCCATGACCGCCCTCTTGCTTTTGGCGCCGGGGACGCCCCTTCTCTTTCAGGGGCAGGAGTTTGCCGCCTCGGCGCCTTTCCTGTACTTTGCGGACCTGCCGGCGGAGCTTTCGGTTGTCGCGAAAAAGGGCAGGAGGGAATTCCTCTCCCAGTTTCCGAGCCTCACCGATCCCGACGTGCAAGCCCGTCTTCCCGATCCCAACGAACTCTCCACTTTTCTCCGCTGCAAGCTCAATGTTGCGGAACGGGAGACGCACAGCCAGGTCTATAGCCTCCACAAGGACCTTTTGAGGCTCCGACGGGAAGATCCGGTGTTCCGGCTGCAGAAACGGGGCGGCGTCGACGGGGCAGTGCTGGGAGAAGATGCTTTCGTGCTTCGATTCTTCGGGGAAGAGGCCGGCGAACGCCTTCTGACCGTCAATTTGGGGTCCGACCTCCGCCTCGCTCCGGCCCCCGAGCCCTTGCTGGCGCCGCCCGAGGGACAAAGATGGAAGCTCATCTGGAGCAGTGAGGAAGATCGATACGGCGGATCGGGCACGCCGCCCTTGGAGACGGATGGGATATGGACGCTTCCGGGCAGATCGTCCCTGGTCTTTGCCGCAAAACCGGAAGGAGGCCGGCTGTAGCGTATGGACTCCCTGGTGCGGATTATTCCGCAGCCCGCGCTTGACCGAGTCGAAAGAGAGCCGTTGCGCACCCGGGAGTGGATCGTGACGAACGGACTTGGCGGGTACGCGTCGGGAACGGTGCTCGGCTTCCCCATGAGGAGATACCACGGAATGCTCATCGCGGCCATGCCGGCGCCCTTGGGGCGCATGGTCATGCTCAACCACATCGCCGAGAATCTCCTTTTCGATGACGGGAGAGCCTTCCGGCTCGCGGTCGAAGACCCCCTTGGGGAAAAGCCGGACGATCTCGCCTACATGACGGAATTTCGTCTGGAAAAGGGTCTTCCCGTCTGGAAGTACGAGATCGGGGACCTTGTGATGGAGAAGCGCATCATCCTCCCCCATCATCAGAACACGACGTATATCATCTATCGCCTCCTCTCAACAAGGGGCGGCGGCCGACTTCAAATAAGGCCGGCGGTACATTTCCGCCCCCACGATGCGGCCGTGCACCCCTGCGAGGATGAAGCATACGGCATAAAGATCACGCAAAATGGCTATGAGATCTCGTCGGACCGGGAAAGTCTCACGCTGAGGCTCCTGATGTACGGAGAGGACGGCGATTTCACGGTGGACCGGATGAAGATCGAGCAGGTGTCCTACCCGGCGGAAGAGAGAAGGGGGTACGAAGCCACGGGGAGTCTCTGGAGTCCGGGATATTTCGAAGCGCCGCTCCAGGCCGAAGGAAGCGTGACGCTTGTCGCCTCAACGGAACCCTGGGAAGTGGCGCGCGCACTCTCGCCGGAAGAAGCCCTGGCCGCGGAAGGGCAGCGGCGTCGCCTCCTCCTCGCCTCGGCAATCCCAAAGGCCAGAAGGGGTTTTCCCGCCGAGCTCGTCCTCGCGGCCGATCAGTTCATCATCGCTCCGGCCGGCAGGATGCAGGACGAATTTCGCGCCCGCGCGTCCGGTTTTGAAATGAAAACCGTCATCGCGGGGTACCATTGGTTTACCGATTGGGGCCGGGACACCATGATAAGTCTGGAAGGCCTGACGCTCCTGACGGGGAGGCCGAACGATGCTGCCGCAATCCTGAGAGCCTTCGGCTATTATCTGCGCGACGGCCTCATTCCCAACATGTTTCCCGAGGGAAGCAGGGAAGGCCTCTATCACACCGCCGACGCGACGCTCTGGTTCTTCCACGCCCTGGACCGCTATCTCTCCTGGACGGGGGACAGAGACACATTGAGGCTTTTCCTGCCCAAGTTGATGGACGTCGTGGAATGCTACTGGCTCTGCACGCGCTTCAACATCCACGTCGACCAGAAGGACGGCCTGATCGCGCAAGGCAGCAAAGAGCACCCCCTCACCTGGATGGATGCGAAGGTGGGCGACTGGATAGTGACGCCTCGGCGCGGCAAGGCGGTTGAAATCAACGCCCTCTGGTACAACGCGCTTCGCCTCCTCTCCAACTGGTCGCGCGAGGAAGGGCTCAATGAAATCGCCGAGCACCTGAAGCAGAAAGCCGATCAGGTCTATCAGTCTTTCAACAGCCGTTTCTGGTTCAAAGAGGGAGGGTATCTCTACGACGTCGTCGACGGCGAAAAGGGCAACGAAGCCATATGCCGTCCCAATCAGGTCTTCTCGATCTCCCTTCCCAATCCGGTGCTGCAAGAAGACCGGTGGGAGGCAGTGATGGAGGCCGTTCGCACCCGGCTTCTCACGCCCCTGGGTCTTCGCTCTCTCAGCGCAGATCACGCCGACTACAAACCCAAATACTACGGCGACATCCATGCGCGCGACGCAGCGTATCATCAGGGCACCGTCTGGACGTGGCTCATCGGTCCCTTCGTCGATGCCTGGCTTAAGGTCCACCCCGACGACGCTGCCGGGGCGAGACGTTTTGTGGAGGGCTTGGCGCCCCATCTGAATGAGAAATGCGTGGGAACGATAGGGGAGATTTTTGATGCCGATCCTCCCTTTTATCCCCATGGTTGCGTGGCCCAGGCGTGGAGCGTGGCGGAGGTCCTCCGGAGCTGGGTGAAAACGGAAGGATAGGGTTCGAGCCGGCGCCCCTGCACAGCTCGTGCGGAGGGGGCGCCGGCTCGGAAGTTTCCCCTATTTCATATCGATCTTTCCGATCTATTACCGGGCTTCAGCAGCCCCTCGACGGGCAGGAGCCCGCCGAGCCTCCCCGCTCAGCGCTTCGCATCCGCTCGCTTTTTATTTCATATCGATCTTTCCGATCTCCTTGGCTATTCCCGCAGGTCCTTCGTAGTCTCTATCGGGAAGCCTCTCGAGTGTATGCATTATCTTCTCGTCGGCGCCGTGGGCTTTGGCGTGTTGGAGCAGATTGCTCTTCTTTGCCGGATAGTTGACGCCTTTCAGGAACTTCTGAAGCTGTATCGGGTTCGCTTTCTTCTCCATGTCTTCCTCCTTACAGGGCAGGGTGACCTTTAAAGCTCACCCCGCCTTTTTCTTCCATTCGCCGGTTGCCTCATCCTTTTCGTATTCCTTCTTGACTGCCGCCCAGGCGACCTTGTGCGCTACCGCCTCAAGGGACGACCGCCCCCTGCGCTTCCCCGGATTCTTGTACTCCTCCAGGGCATGATTATGCGCTTCCTTGTAAATCTCTTTGGCGTGCTCCGGCAGCACATTTTCAGCCCCTTTCGGCAGGTCCTCAACACTCTTCTCCCTGGGCATGCTCACCTCCTCGTGGATCGGCATTGCGTTCCTTCCATCTCTAATGTCGATCTGGAATCTTGTCAATGGAGTCGTTGGCAAGTCTTGTCAACGACTCCATTGACTTTCCCGGCCGTCAAGCGGTACAACCTGTATCTGCGGGACCTGATCATTGCAGGACGTGCGAGGCCCGGCTTTATCGTAAGCCATCGCCTGTCCCTCGCGGAGGCGCCACGGGGCGTTGTGGAAAAAGCATTTGACAATTAAGCTGAAATATTGTTTCATATTGCTCCATTTGAACGAAAAAGGAGGTGAGCCGTAATGCAGTGCCAAACGCAAAAACCGGGTGTAGAATGCCTGTTTATGAAAAAAGCAGGCTGCTCGTATAATGGCGGCAAGTGCCATACAATCGTCGAGAGTTGTGAAGGTTGCTCCAGAGCATTGGAGCTTCCGACAGGAAAGTTTTGCAGTAACTTTCCCTCGCCGGCTCAAAAATGGCAGAACGCAAGTTGCTCCATGGCGACGCATATAAAGAAGGCGCAGAAGGCGGAGGAGCAAAAGATCAATCCTCTGAAAGCTTCTAAGAGAGCCGCCGGAAAGAAATAATCGCACAATTTCCTTGACGAGACCTTGCGCGTATATTACCTTTTAGAGCAAAGGGTGCACGTATGGATACATTTTTCCCTAAAGAAGGGGATCTGAACAGAAAGTGGTATGTTGCGAATGCCGAGGAGGCTGTCCTCGGACGGTTGTCTGCAAAAATAGCCGCCGTCTTGCGAGGCAAGCATAAAGCGATCTACACGCCGCACACCGATGCCGGCGACTATGTGATCGTGATCAATGCGAGCAAGGTGCGGTTGACGGGCAACAAGCTGCAGCAAAAGACGTACGTCCGGTACAGCGGTTACCCCGGCGGACTGAAGTCCGTCACCGCAAAAACGCTTCTTGCGACCAAACCGGAGGAGATCATCAAACTTTCGGTGAGGGGCATGCTTCCGAAGAACGCCTTGGGAAGAAAGATGTTGAAGAAGTTGAAGGTGTACGGGGGGAGCGAGCACCCGCACAAGGCGCAGATGCCTGAGGCGCTCGACGTGAAGGAGGTAAAGCGTGCCTGAGAAGAGGTATTACGCGACAGGAAAAAGAAAGACCGCAGTTGCGAGGGTCTGGATCAAACAGGGCGCGGGCCAGTTCGTTATCAACGGAAGGGGTCTGGATGACTACTTTCCTTTGGAAGAATGGAGACTGATGGTCAACAAGCCCTTTGCCGTGACGGAGAACCTCGATAAATTCGATATCGTCGCAAACATTTACGGCGGCGGGGTTCCTGCCCAGGCATGGGCCCTCGGACATGGAATTGCAAAGGCCCTCCTCGAGTTCAACGGCGGCCTGAGGGGACTTCTCAAGAAACAGGGCCTCATCACGAGGGACCCCAGGGTCAAAGAAAGAAAGAAGTACGGGAAGAAAGCGGCTAGGGCAAGCTTCCAGTTCTCGAAGAGATAAGATCGATGCAGCGCGCAGGGGTCATTGGGGCCACCGGCTATACGGGCGCGGTCCTTCTCTCCGTTTTGTCCGGTCATCCCGATATTCAAATTGTTCTCGCAACGTCGAATGCCTCACGGGGGAAAAAAGTCTCCGACGTGTTTCCACAATTTCGGAGAAGGCTGGAAATTCCCCTTGAGGCGACTGACGACGATCACCGCGGCAAATGCGACGTCTATTTTCTCTGCCTGCCGCACGGCGTCTCGGCGGCGCAGGCAAAAGCTCTTTTCGACGGCAAGGCCCTTGTCGTCGACTTGTCGGCCGACCTCCGCTTCGAGGATGCTGCCCTCTACGAGCATCACTATGTGCCTCATCCTGCGAAAGAGCTTCTCGCCCAAGCCGTCTACGGCTTGCCCGAGCTGTATCGCGAGAAGCTGAAGTCGGCGAGGCTCGTGGGAAACCCCGGCTGCTATCCTACCAGTGCCATCCTGGCTCTGTACCCGCTCCTCAGAGAGGGGCTTGCGGAGCCGCAGGTCTTTGTCGATTCGAAGTCGGGTGTGAGCGGCGCGGGCCGCGAAGCAAAGACAGCGAACCTCTTCTGTGAGGTGGCCGAGGGATTCAGGCCCTACAATGTGGGCGTTCACCGGCACCAGCCCGAGATCCAGAAAGAGCTTGAAAAAGTCGGCGAGGTCAAAGTGACCTTCGTGCCCCACCTGCTTCCCATGAACAGGGGCATATTGACGACCGTCTACGGCAATCTCAAAAAGCACGCGTCAACAAAAGAGCTTCTCGACCTCTACGGGGAGACGTACCGTGAAGCGCCCTTTGTGCGCATCCTGCCCGAGGGGATGTATCCCGATACGCGGTTCGTGCGGTATTCCAACTACTGCGATATCGGCCTCAAAACTTTCGAGGACGGCCGGTTCGTGTTGCTATCCGCAATCGACAACCTCGTAAAAGGCGCTTCCGGCCAGGCGGTGCAGAACATGAACATCGCTTTGGGGCTGGAAGAGACCGCGGGACTCACTTTTCTCCCCCAATACCCTTAAGAAAGCATATCTGCCTTTCACTCTTGCTGGCAACGAAAAGCAAATGCGAGAGAGGGGACTCGAACCCCTATGGTTTTACCCGCCAGATCCTAAGTCTGGTGCGTCTGCCAGTTCCGCCACTCTCGCGGATCGTTTGATTCCAGCTTACTGTTCTTTCGCGAATTCCCCAACCAGATAAGGATTATAGCATATGGCGCTCGGTTTGAGAATAATGGACCGGGCAAGCGTGCCGGCGTTAGCGAGCGGTTGGCGCTTTTCACGGCGACAGAGTCACCATAATTCCTTGAGGGAGCGACCGGGTCGCAGCGCCAGCAGAAACTCATCGCAGGGCAAGCAAGAAATACCGTTCTTGAAGAGGCGGTCCTTTCCGCGATACAAGAAAAGCGCTTCAGCTTCGGGGTATTCCTCGCGAAAAGAGAGAAGGCCCCGCAAGTCGGCCGGTCGCACCTGCCCGGTGTTCTTCACTTCTATGGCCCATATGCCGTCAGAACCGTAAACGACGAAGTCGACTTCCGTCCCGGAACGGGTGCGCCAAAAGTAGAGTTCCCTCGCTGTTTGGGAATAGGCGATCCAGGCTTTCAGGTGTTGAGCTACTAAACCTTCAAGCGCCTGCCCCTCTATCTCTTCAGGCCTGTCGAGAGGTCCCGAGGGTCGGAGAGAACGGAAGACGCCGGCGTCAAAAAGATAGAACTTAGGATGGCCGGAAAGTTCTCGTTTTGCTCTCTTTCTGAACAGATCGAGACGCCATCCGAGCAGGATGTCTTCGAGGATTTGCATGTAGCCTTCGACGGTCTTTCGCTCGACTTCACACTCCCGCGCGATATTCGCGAGGTTCAGCGTCGACGCATGCGAAAAACTGCTCGCTTCGAGGCACCGCGAGAACGCTCCCACGTTCCTTACCAGTCCTTCCATCTGAACTTCTTCACGCAAGTAGAGAGCGGCATACGCGCGGAGTACATCGCCCGGGTTCTCGGACGCAAGAACGACGGGCAACAGCCCGTATCGCAGCGCCTGATTCAGATCGAAGCGGGGTCCGAGTTCCGCGGCCATGAAGGGGTGCATGGTTCGAACCAATGCCCTGCCTCCCAACAGATCAACGCCGGTTCGTTTTAACTTGCGCGCGCTTGAACCGGTGAGTGCAAAAATCAGGTTTCTCCCTGATTCGATCAAACTATGGACAACGGCAAGCAGTTCAGGCGCCCGTTGAATTTCGTCGATAACTACGCGCTTGGGCGCAGAGGGCGCGGATACCAGCTCTTTCAAACGTTCGGGCCTGGCAGAAAGAGCGCGTGCCTGCTCGGGATCGAGGAGATCGATGTAAAGAGCGTCGGGGAACGACTGTCGTATAAAGGTGGATTTTCCTGTCCCGCGGGGGCCGAAAAGGAAAAAACTCGATGTCGGCGGCTGAAGAAAACGAGATAATAATTCCATTATGCGTCTCAAATAGGAATTGACAGTTCCATTTTAAGACATTATGCCATATAAGTCAATGAACAAGTGCAGAGCCGGCAACGGGCAGGCGAACGCGCTTGGACCCTACTACCTTACGCAGCTTCTCCGGATGCTCAAAACAATAATCAGACAGAAGAGAAAAACTCGTCGGTCAGCGTCCCCCTTTTAGAGCTTGAGCCCAACCCTGGCGCCCTCCTCGATGGCGTCGATCGCCTGCCTCGGGGCGAGGGCGTCGCCGATTACGTAAACCTCGCGGATCTTACCTTCGAGTTCTTCTCTGAGATGATTGACGGCAGTCACGCCCATGGCAAGGACGATTGAATCAAAACCGCCGAGTCTCGCCGCCGCTCCGTTCTTATTCACGACGACGCCGTCTTCGATGAATTCGACAATCTTCGCATCCGTCTCTACATGTACGCCGTATTCCTTGAGCCTCCCGAGGAGGAAGAACTTGATCTGCGGCGGCACATCGAGGGCAATCTCCGGCAGCATCTCTACCAGGGTCACCTGGTGAAGATGCTCGCCCAGAAAGTCGGCAACTTCGCAACCCACCATGCCTCCGCCCACGATCAGCGCCTTGATCCCCGGCTGTTTCCTGCCTTCCAGGACATCCCACGCCGTCATTACCCGTTCGCCGTCGACGCCGCCGATGTCCGGTATGAGCGGCTCGCCTCCGGTCGCGATAACGACTGCATCCGGTTTGCGGGAAACAATCTCGTCGGCTGTCGCCGCAGTCCCCATTTCGATCGATACGCCGTATTTCTCGCACTGGTGCGTATAGTAGAAGATGGCTTTTGCGATATCCTGCTTGAAGGGCGGTATGGCAGCAAGGCGGTACTGACCCCCGAGACGGGAATTTTTTTCGAAGAGCGTGACCCTGTGCCCGCGCGCCGCCGCGATCCAGGCCGCTTCCAGTCCCGCCGGCCCGCCCCCGACAACGATGACGTCCTTCGGCAAGGAAGCAGGCGTGATCCGCAGTTCGCCCTCTCGCCCGCAGAAGGGGTTGACGAGGCAGGTGGTCACCAGTTTTGAGAGCGGCTTTCCGGGGAAGGGAAATGACCGGAAGCATCCCTGAAGGCAGGCGACGCACGGGGCGATGTCATCGAGCCTGCCGTCTGCGACCTTGCGCGGTAATTCAGGGTCCGCAAGCGACGAACGGCCCCAGGCGATCAAATCTGCCTTGCCGGTCTCGAGGGCGTCCTCGGCCAGGAGCGGATGGTTTATCCTGCCCACGGCAATGACCGGCACGGAAACCGCCTTTCTGATCTCCTCGCTCGTTGACAGCAGGAACCCCGGGGGCATGACAGCGCCGGGAATGATAAACTGAGCGCTTCCCGTGACGCCCACCGAAACATCGATGCAATCTATCCCTGCTTTGACCATCTCGCGGGCGACGACCCTCGACTCATCGATGGTCCTGCCTCCCGGTATTCTCTCCTCGCCGCTCATTCTGAACAAGAGAGGAAATGACGGACCCAGCTTCCGGCGGATGCTCTTCACTATTTCCGTGGGAAACCGCAACCGGTTGTGCAGGCTCCCGCCGAACTCGTCGGTGCGCTTGTTGGAGTAGGCGGACATGAACTGGGCGATCAGATACCCATGGGCGCCGTGGACTTCGACTGCATCGAACCCCGCATACCGCGCGCGTACGGCTGCCGCGGCGTACTTTTCCACCAGCTCGAATGCTTCCTCCCCTGCCAGCTCCCTCGGCATGGCTCTGTCCACCGGGCAAGGGATGGGAGAGGCCGAGACCGGCTGGGCGCCGGGAATGCCGATGATCTCGGGGAACGTCTGCCGCCCGGTGTGGCTTATCTGGATGGCGATCTTCGCATCGTATTGGTGGACGGCCTCGGTGAGTTTCCTGAGGCCTGGCACGAACGCGTCGTTCCATATGCCCGGATGGCACGGGCCCACCTTGCCCAGGGGGTCGACGGAGGAAAACTCCACGATGAGCAGGCCCCACCCGCCTTTGGCCCTCGTGAGCCAGTAGTCGATAAGGGCCTGAGAGACGGTGCAGTCCTCATTGGCCAGGGTCGTTGCCATCGGGGGAACGACGAAACGGTTCTTCAACTCAAGGCTTCCTATTCTTATCGGGGAAAAGAGCTTCTCAAAGTCCATGGCCTCCTCCTGTCGCGGTTATGCCTTCTTCATTCCCAGCCGTTACACCGAAAGTATGGCAGATTAATCCGTTTCTTTCATCCATCTTAAGGTGGATTCTTCACGCTATCGCTGCCTCCTCACATCCCTTGCTATCGTGAACGAAATGTTCCAAATGACGTAGCATGCTCACCAATACGAAGCCTCGCGTGCCTCCCTTAAGAGTTCGGATGCTCCAGAGAAAACGTCTGGTTGACCGGCTCTCGGCGAACATCGGTCCGCGGTCGCTCGAAGTACCCGAGGCGGCGACCGGAGTCAACCCGGCCTTGCCTCTTCCCTTGAGATGTTAACTTCCTTCGTTCCTGATAGAATCGTCTGCTCCTATTTCTGAGTAAATCCGATGCCCGGCGTGCCCGAACGGATACGATATTTTCCGGAAAATCGGCTTTCTCCGCTAGTTGACAATCTCCCCGGCCGTTCTCAGATTAGTCTATGAAAGGTTTTGAGTGTCTCAGGCAATAATGGTCATAATGCTGTCGCTCCATCTTTGGCCCTTTGAACTGACGGGTTTGAGGCGGAAGCCTATTCTTTGCCTCCCTCTGTCGCGCGCCGGTTCTTGGGACTGGCGTCTCACGGGATAGCTCGCTATAAAAATGCTCACGCAACACAAGAAGAGATCGCCTGCGCGGATGGTCTCCGCCCCTAAGGAGAGGCGGGTGCATACAAGACAAAGCCCCGTCTTCTCCCTTCTTTTCGCCAGATGCCTTGTCAGCCGCGATTACGATTTCTACGGGGAGGCAGAATTCAACGCGCTGTTGCGCATCGAGAGAAAACGGACGGAGCGTTCGGGCAGGCCCTTTCTCCTGATGCTCCTCGACGCGAGGGGACTGGAAAAAGGCAGGGGGAGAACAAAAGCGCTGGAAAGGATTGCTTACGCACTCTGCTCCTGTTCGAGAAAAACGGACGCAAAGGGTTGGTACAGGGAAAGAGAAGTCTTCGGCGTGGCTTTTACCGAGATAGCGTCTGACGGGCCGGAAATAGGGGAAAAGCTGGTCGGGAAGGTGACGCATTGCCTCTCTCTGGCCATGGTGGCCGAAGAGGTGCGAAAATTAAAGATCACCCTCCACAGTTATCCGGAAAAGAAGAATGCGGAACGAGGAGCGACCTGCTTCTTCGACCTCTGCCTCTATCCCGATCTTGTCGTGGAGGGAAAACACCGTCCCTTCTCGGCGGCGGCAAAGAGAATAATGGACCTCTTGGGAGGCTTTTGCGCCGTCATCGCGCTCTCGCCCCTGCTCCTTGTGATCGCGGCGGGCGTAAAACTCACTACTCCGGGCCCGATCCTGTTCAGGCAGCGTCGGTTGGGTTTGGCGGGCAAGGAATTCACGCTGCTGAAGTTCCGGTCGATGTACGCCGATAGCGACCCGAAGGATCATATGGAATACGTCAGCAGGTATATCAGCGGCGAGATAGACGGGTGCAAGGCCGGAACGGAAGGGAAGGGCGTCTACAAGATAAGGAACGACCGGAGGGTCACGCCGGTAGGGAGATTGCTTCGGAAGACGAGCCTGGACGAATTGCCCCAGTTCCTGAACGTGCTCAAGGGAGAAATGTCGCTCGTGGGACCGCGACCGCCCATTCCCTACGAATACGAACAGTATGAAACCTGGCACCGGCGCAGAGTGTTGGAAGTCAAACCGGGGCTCACGGGTCTTTGGCAGGTGAAGGGACGAAGCGCTACCGCCTTCGACGAAATGGTTCGCATGGACCTGAGATACGCTAACGCGAGGTCTTTCTGGCTCGACCTGAAGATCCTGCTTCAGACGCCGGGAAGCGTCATATCCGGCCACGGCGCTTACTAACATCCCCTTTCCAATAACTGTTGCCGCCAAGTTGTGCATCTTCATGATAAGTAGTACAGGAGGCAAAGATGATCCGGATCGGCGTTATCGGGTATGGTTATTGGGGACCGAATATAGTAAGGAACTTCAACAGCATAGAAGGCGGCAAGGTCGTCTCTATCTGTGATGTCAACCAGGAAGCTCTGAGGAAGGCTGCAAGGCTATTTCCGGGGACGGAAGTGAAGGGGGACTGCCGCGATGTGCTCACCGCGACCGACATCGACGCGGTAGCCGTCGTCACGCCCGTCTCAACGCATTTTGAGCTTGCCAAGCTTGCTCTCATCAACGGCAAACATATCTTTGTCGAAAAACCCTTTACGGCCACCGCAGCGCAGGCGGAAGAGCTGATCGAGATCGCCGGGGAGAAGAACCTGCGCATCATGGTGGACCACACCTTTCTCTTCACCGGCGCCGTGAGGAAGATCAAGCAGTTCATTGAAGAAGGCATTCTCGGGAACCTTTACTATTTCGATTCTATCCGCGTGAACCTGGGTCTTTTCCAGCACGACGTCAACGTTGTCTGGGATCTGGCCCCCCACGATCTGTCGATCATGGACTACCTGATCGGCAAAGAGGCGAATGCCCTCGTGGCGACGGGGGAATCCCATATTAACGGTCTGGAGGATGTCGCCTACGTCACCGTTTATTTCTCGGACAGGATGATAGCGCACCTGAGCGTGAATTGGCTTTCCCCAGTGAAACTGAGGACCACGCTGATCGGAGGAGGCAAAAAGATGCTTGTCTGGAATGACCTCGACGCCGACGAAAAGATCAGGATCTACGACAAAGGCGTCGAGGTGAACAACAGGGAAGGTATTTACGATCTTCTCGTCAGCTATCGGTCGGGAGACATGTGGGTCCCCAAAGTGGACCAGGTGGAAGCCCTAAAGCTGGAAGCGCAGTATTTTGTCGACTGCATCAATAAAAGCGAGGAGCCCATCAACGACGGCAAGGCGGGCCTCAAGGTGGTGAAGATGTTGGAGGCCGCCGACAAGTCGCTGAAGAAAAAGGGAGAAATGGTGTACCTATGACGCTTTTCATCGCGGAAGATGTGGCGTTGGGAAAAAACGTCAAGCTTTCCAAATTCATCAATCTCTACGGCTGTTCCATCGGCGACAACACGAAGATCGGAGCTTTCGTGGAAATCCAGAAGAATGCAAAGGTCGGAAGAAACTGCAAGATATCGAGCCACACCTTTATCTGCGAAGGGGTCGCCATCGAGGACGGCGTTTTCATCGGCCACGGCGTGGCTTTCATCAACGACACCTATCCCCGGGCAACCTCTCAGGGCAGGCTTCAGACGGAGGACGATTGGGCAGTCGAGCCGACCCGCGTAAAACAGGGCGCCTCCGTGGGATCGGGAGCAACCATCCTCGCGAATGTGACCATAGGAGAGAATTCGATCGTCGGGGCGGGAAGCGTCGTGACCCGAGACGTACCGCCGAATGTCATCGTCGCCGGAAACCCCGCGAAAATCCTGCGGGCCCTGACAGTAGCTCGGCCCCGGCGTCGCCGGGCTGCGCGGGTCATGCCTTCAGCCGCCCTTATCAAGACCGAAGCAGCAACGCCTGCTTAGAGCTCATCCCAGCCCAAATTCCCGTAAACTGCAATGCATCCTGAGACGTCTTTCCCGAGAGCGCGGCTTTGCGGACCTGCAAATCTCCCCCCCTTCACTCCGGCTTTCCCCCGCGCCACTTTCACCCGCCTCTTGATGCGCACAACACTCTTTCCTCGACACAGCCGGCAGGCCGGCCCTGTTTTCGCCTGCACAAGGTTTGATCGCTTTGGAAGATCACGCAGATTGGAAGCAATTACCTATCAGGAGGAAATCCCATGCGGGTCCCTTTCGTCGATCTTAAGGCACAGTACGAGTCAATACGGGAGGAAACATCGTCGGCCATTCAGGACGTGCTCGACGCCACGGCCTTCGCCGGCGGGCCCTTCGTCGCCCGCTTCGAAAAGAAGTTTGCGCAGTTCTGCGGCGTCAAACACGCCCTGGGGGTGGGCAGCGGCACTTCGGCGCTCTGGCTGGCTCTTCTCGCCTGCGGCATAGGTCCGGGCGACGAGGTGATCACCGTTCCCAACACCTTCATCGCCACGGCCGAAGCCATTAGCTTCGCCGGAGCCAGGCCCGTTTTTGTCGACATTCGGGAAGACACCTATGTCATGGACCCAACGAAGGTCGAAAAAGCAGTCACGGACCGGACCAGGGCAATCATTCCGGTCCACCTCTTCGGTCAGGTCGCCGACATGGACCCGATCATGGAGATCGCCCGTGACCGCCGGCTCGTCGTCATAGAAGACGCCTGTCAGGCCCACGGCGCCCGCTACAAGGGGAAGAGGGCCGGCAGCATCGGGGATATGGGCTGTTTCAGCTTCTACCCGGGGAAAAACCTGGGCGCCTACGGCGAGGCCGGCGCCGTGACGACAAATAACGATGCCCTAGCCGAAAAGGTTTCCATCCTGAGAGACCACGGCCAGACCCGAAAGTACTGCCACTCGATGATCGGGTGGAACTCCCGAATGGACGGGTTTCAGGCGGCAATTCTCGAAGTGAAGCTGCGGCGCCTCGAGGAATGGAACAAGGCGCGCAGAAAGAACGCCCGGCTTTACGGATCCCTGCTCAGCCCCATTGGGGATGTGACGCTCCCCGTTGAGGCGGACTACGGCGAGCACGTGTTCCACGTCTACGCGGTCAGGACGCCGAAGCGGGACGAACTGATCGCTTACCTGGGGGAAAGAGAAATATCCTGCGGCATCCATTACCCGACGCCCATTCATCTTCAGGAGGCCTATCGTTTTCTCGGAAAGGGACAGGGAAGCTTCCCGGCGGCCGAGCAATGCGCGGCACAGATGGTCTCTCTTCCCCTGTTTGCGGAGCTTACGCCGGAACAGATCGAATGGACGGCAGGCGAAATGCGGGCATTTTTTCAGGGACGGGAGGAAAAGGAAGAGACGCCGCTTTTGGCGGCCGGAGCGTAGCTTACCGGCCGGAGAGAAGCGGAAGCGGGAATGGCGAGGGTTAACCTTGTCAACGCAAACGGCGGACGAGGGCCGAGGCGATCACACAGCGGTTACACGAGAGGGGCGCCATGAACTACCTGAATCACGTGGTGACGACTAAGGGGTTTGTCCATTCCTTTGAGCGCTCGGCCCAGATACTGAAGCGCTTCATGATGGGAAGGAGAAAATTCCTCCAGATGATCTCGTTTCTCCAGGAGGACCTTGACGGCCGCGCCACGATTACCTTCTGCGTCACCGCTTCCCTCTTGTGGGAGAACGCCGTGCTCTTCAGAAAGCTGCGGCAGATCGGCCACGATGTGGCGGCGCACGGCTATATCCACACCAACATGAAGAACAAGAGCAGGATCGAGCAGATCGACATCATCCGCAAATGCTCCAGCGCCTTCTCGCAGTTCCACATGCCCGTGAGCGGTTTTCGTTGTCCCTATCTCAGTTACAACAACGATACGCTGGAGGTGCTCGAGCGCGGCGGGTTCGAATGGACAAGCAACAACATGATCCTGTGGCGGAACGGCAACGGGAGAAACGGCAAAGACAGGGAATGCCGCAGCCTGAAGAAGATCGGTTCCCTCTACAACATAGAGTATGGCGACCTTCGTCCCGCTCTTCCCCGGTTCAGGGATCGCTGCGTCGATATTCCGATTACCGGCCCCGACGACGAGATGCTTCTCGAGCGGCTGAAAGTCAGGAACAAAACAAGAATTGCCGAAATATGGAAGGGTGTCCTTGCCGGCACCTACGAGCGGGGAGAGCTTTTCCATTTGCTCTTCCATCCGGAGCGTTTTTCCCACATCAGGGAGTGCATCAAAGAGATCGTAGCGGGACTGAAGCGATTCGAGGAGCCCGTCTGGGTGGCTTCTCTGAGAGAGATTACCGAATGGTGGAAGGTCCGGAGAAAGATAACGTGGGAGCATGAGCGGCTGCCGGACGGCGCTTTCCGGACCTGGGTGAAAACTCCGAAACGGGCCGCAATGCTCGTGAAGCCGCAGAACGACGGCCTGTCTAAAGAGAAGCCTTTTTTCAGGAACTACGTTCGACTGCAGCCGGCAGAAACGCGCAATGGCAACACGATCTATTCCGGTCCCGTGGGACGCAAGAGCGCCATAGGGCTCTCCGAGGATTGCTCCAGGGAAGCGGAGGCGTTTCTGAAGGAAGAGGGCTTCGTGGTCGAGCGTTCCAGCCAGCCCGACGAGTATGCTGTTTTCATCGATAAATACAGCCGCTTTTCTGCAAAGGACGAAGGCGCCCTGCTGGCGGAGATCGAGAACGCCCCGCTGCCCCTCTTGCGCGTGTGGCGATGGCCGGACGGCATGAGGAGCAGCTTCACCATCTCTGCCGACGTCGACTCCGTCACCTTGATGGATTTTGTCCGTCGGGCCTGGCAGTTCTAAGGAAGCGGGGGCGCAGGAGAGATGGGGCGGCTGACCGCGAGCATCAGGACCATCGGGGAAATCGGGGCGGAGCGATGGAACGCCTTTGTCGAAGGCCACCCTTTGGCTGCTGTTTACCATCATTCGGCGTGGCACCGCGTCATTGAAGAGGCCTATGGACATAAGGCGGCATACTGCGTTATCGAGGGAGAGGACGGGATCAGGGCAGGCTTGCCCTTCGTCGTCGCCCGCGGCTTTCCCTCGGGGAGGCGTCTCGTTTCGTATCCTTACTCGGATACCTGCGACCCCCTGGTACGAGATGCCGAAGAATTCCGCGCCCTCGTGAGCCGGATCGAGGAGTACCGTTCCTGCCTGGGAATCAAGTCCGCGGAGCTTCGCACGTGTCGCCTCGGGGAGGCAATGGCCGCGGCGGCGGACGGTTTCGGCCAATACTGCACCTTCGTCCTCGATCTTCGTCGCGATCCGGCGGAGATCTTTCGCTCCTTTCACCGAGATTGCGTGCAGAGGGCGATAAAGAGAGCCCGGAGATCATCCCTGAAAATTATGGAGGGGAAGACTTTTGCCGACATGAAGGAATTCTACCGGCTCCATACGGATACCAGGAAAAGGCTCGGCGT
This sequence comes from uncultured delta proteobacterium, assembly GCA_963816715.1. Classification (GTDB taxonomy): domain Bacteria; phylum Desulfobacterota; class Syntrophorhabdia; order Syntrophorhabdales; family WCHB1-27; genus BOG-1155. The sequence goes on along the minus strand of CAWFMJ010000021.1, from coordinate 19,725 downwards.
TCCGGTGCAGCCCCTCGGCTTCTTCAGAAGCCTCTGGGAGACCCTTTATCCCCTCCAGATGGTTTCCCTCCTTCTGGCGCACTCGCAAGGAACGGCTGTCGCCGGCGTTGTTCAATTGAAATTCAAGGACGTGGTCTACTATAAGTTCGCCGCCTCTGAAAGGGCCTCCCTGGCGATGAACCCCAATCATCTCATTATATGGCGCATGGTGGAAGACGCCTTGACTGAAGGATGCGGCTCCCTCGATTTCGGCCGCACCTACACGGGAGACAGCGGTCTGATGCAGTGGAAGGCGCGGTGGGGAGCGGTCCGAAAGGATTTGCGCTACCTCGACCCCGCCAGGCCCGATAAAGGCAGCACTCCCCGGGAGGCCGCGCGGGCGAACGTCTTCCTGAGCAATATCCTGAAAAAGATGCCCTCTTTTGTCGTGCGCGGATGCGGAGCGCTCCTCTATCGTTACCTGGCTTAACTCGTTCAGGCCGGAATCAAAAGGTCATGGGTCAAATTACCTTCGTAGATCCCGCACGCGACGCCAGATGGGACTCCTTCGTGGACAAGGCGCAACGTTCCTCCATCTTCCATCATTCGAGTTGGAAAAGAGTGATCGGGACGACCTTCAAGGCCGCTCCTCTCTATGCGGCGGTGGAAGAGGGCGAAAAGACCATTCGGAACGGCATTCCGTTCTTCCTGAAAAAGGGCGTTCTTACGGGCGGCAGCCTGATATCGCTGCCCTTTTCCGACTACTGCGACCTGCTTACCGACGACCGGGAGGAGTTCCGGGCGCTCTGGCAAGCGGTCCTCGACGAAGGGGCCGCAAAGGGAACGCGTTTCGTGGAAATCCGCACGCGCGACAAAGGAGGCATAGACCTGGAGGAGTTCGGTCTGAAGAAGACGAGGACGTACCTCAACCACTTTCTCAAAGTGAGCGAAGACCTGGAGTTCATGGAAAAGAAGGTGATCGAGAAGAGCTACCGGTATGACATCAGGCAGGCCCGGAAAAGCGGCCTGGAATTGAGGACCGCATCGACAGAGCAGGAGATGGCCGTCTACTACAAACTCTACCTCGCGACGCGGCGTCATCAGGGCTTGCCTCCCCTGCCCTACGCTTTTTTCAGGAACGTCTGGAACATCCTCTCTCCTTGTAAAATGACATATCTCTTCCTTGCCTACTGGGGCGAACAAGCCGTCGCCGGCATACTCCTCTTGCGTCACAAGAACCTCCTTTACGCTCTTTCCAACTCTTCGGACCGACGATTTCTCGACAAGAAGCCGAACCACCTTCTCTGGTGGAAGTCCATCGAGCTCGCCGTCGAGCTCGGCCTCGAGGGGTTCGACTTCGGCAGGACATCGCACGGCAACAAGGGGTTGAGGTTCTTTAAGACTCGGTGGGGCGCCGAGGAGATAGGGATAAGCCACTATCGGTACGGCATGGGACGGTCGGATCGAGGCAGCGGCAGGGGGAGGCAGGCCCTCGAAAGGCTTTCCCCCCCGGTCCTGAGGAGATTCCCCCCGTGGGCTTTTCGTTTGACAGGCGCTATAGCCTACAGACATCTCTAGCGAAATACTTCAAAAGAGGCGACATCATGCGGCAGCGATGGGTACGGCACGCGGTGAAGGAGATGCGGCATGTCAGGTCTTTCGACGACCTCAGGAACGTAAACCGCAAACTGGCTTTCCTCGTAGTGAGGGCGAAAGGCGGTTTTGTCAAAGGCACGACGACGCCGCCCAACCTCCAGATAGAGCCGACAAACAGTTGCAATTTGAAATGCATCTGCTGTTCGGCCCACAGCAATGTGAGAAAGCGGGGCTTTATGGATTTCGACTTCTTCCGTCGAATCATCGATGAGGCGGCTGACATCGGCGTGGGTCGGATCCATCTCTATCTCCACGGGGAGCCTTTGCTCCATCCCCGCATCGGCGACATGATACGCCATGTGAAGTCGAGGCAGCTTGCCCTTACCATGGCGACCAATTCCATGCTTCTTGATGCAAAGAAAATAGCAGACCTATTGAGCTCGGGCATGACGAATGCCGACCATCTTCTTTTGTCCGTGCTGGGGTTCTCGAAGGAAACCCATGAAAAGATCATGAGGGGGGTCAACCACGAGCGCGTGGAGACGAATATAGCAAATTTCATGGAATATCGCCGGAGCCATAAGCTGAACGGACCCGTTGTCGAGACGGTCTTCTATCAGATGGACGAGAACCGGGGCGAGGAGGAAGATTACCGGTCCTACTGGCAAAGAAAGGTCGATAACGCGCGAGTAGCCCGGGAATCGGGGCAGTACGCCGAATTTCGGGACGGAATCCCCAACGTGCCCGCCCGCACCCGAACCTGCCATCACCTCTGGGAGCGGATGTCGATACACTGGAATGGCGACGTGGCGCTCTGCGTGGCCGACATAGACGGGAATTACAAGCTGGGCAGCCTGAGGGAAAGCTCTATTCGCGACCTGTGGAACGGGGAGCGGATCACCCGGATAAGGGAATGTCATAAGAACGGCGACTTCAAAGCTGTTCCCCTATGCGCCGCCTGCGACTGGTAGTGCGGGATAAGGCAGCCGGACCGCTGAGGGCCGACCCGCGGGGACGGCCTTGTGGCTAAAATGCGACCGATAAGGGGCGGGAGAGTTATATGCCGACGAGGAAGATGATCTTTTCGGGGCTTTACCGTTGGTGGCGTCAGCTCATCGGGAACGGCGACAGAATACAGGCAAAAACAGCCTGCTTCGTCTACTATCAGCATTTTAGCGCCCTCCTCTACAGGGAGGCGAGGACCCTTCTTCAGCAGGGGTTTCAGGTGGATGTGGTCATCCTTCGAAGGTCCCGCGAAGACAAGATATTTCAGAGATTTGGCGGTCTCAACATATTCGCCGTCCAGACCCGGCTTTCGGCCGAACGGACCGCCCTGCTCTATTTCCTTCGCCTTTTTTTCTTCTATGTGAAAGCGAGCCTGCTGCTTGCCTTACTTGCACCCGAACGGCGTTACAGTCTCGTGCATGTCACGGCCCCGCCCGACGTCATGGTTTTTTCGGCCCTTGTGCCGAAGCTCTTTGGCGCCCGGATCATTCTCGACATCCATGACATAGGGCCCGAGCTGTTCATGCGGAAGATGAACGTGGGCGAGGACCGCCTGGTAATACGCGTGATCAAATTGCTGGAACGCCTCTCCGCCGCTTTTGCCGACCATGTCATTACCGTTACCGACTTTTGGAAGGATAAGCTTGTCTCCCGCTCGGTCGACGCGTCCAAAGTGACGCTGCTCCTGAACGTGCCGGATCACGAGCTCTTCAAACCGACGAACGGGAGGGTCGAGAGGAATTCCTTCAACCTGTTCTATCACGGCTCCGTGGAGGAGCACTTCGGCCTCGATACCCTGCTCTTTGCCATGCCGGCCATAAAGGCCCATATCCCGCACGTGCTCCTCCACCTTTATTGCGGCAAGAAAGGGAGATCCTTCACCGAATACGCCCGGCTCGCCAAGAAGCTGAAGCTCGACTCTTACGTGATGTTTTACAGCGCCGTGCCTTTCTACCACCTGCCGGCCACCCTGAGCCGCGCCGATCTCGGTATTGTTCCCACGAAAGACGCTGTCTTTTCCAATGAGGCCGTGAGCATGAAGGCGCTGGAATACATATCGATGGAGATACCCATCGTCATATCGAGGACCAGGGCCCACGACTTTTATTACGACAACTCGATGGTGAAATTCTTTGAACCCTGCAACAGCGAGGCGCTTGCCGCAGCGGTCATCGACCTTTACGAGAACGCGGAAGAGCGCGCCAGGCTCGTGGAGAATGCATCGGCCTTCCTGAGAAAGCACGGCTGGAACAAGTCGAAAGAAGTCTATTCGAAGATCGTGGACGGGTTGATATCGGGGAAGTGAAGGAGGAGACGGAGTGGGAAAATCGGACGTGGGAAAAAGGGTCGTCATCATCACTCCCGTGCGGGACGAGGAGTCCTCTGTCCCTACAACCCTGGCGTGCATGTCGGCCCAGACGCTTCCGCCCGTCAAATGGATCGTTGTCAACGACGGGAGCAGGGACAACACAGGAAAGCTCATCGAGGCGGCCCTTCTCCATCTCCCCTATTTGGAATACGCAGCCCTGCCCGACAGAGGCTATAGAAAACCGGGTCAGGGCGTGATCGACGCGTTCTATGAAGGCCTTAACAAGATAGCGGGGACGAGGTACGACATCGTGGCAAAGTTCGACGCGGACCTTCAGTTTCCTCCCGATATGCTGGAGAAAGTGTGCGACGCGTTTATGAGGAACTCCCGGCTCGGCATCACCGGGGGAGTGCTCTACGAGCGTAGCGGCGAGGGACAGCCGCCGAAGCGAGCGCGGGGGTCGGACGGGTTTGTCCAAGGCCCCGTAAAATTCTATCGAAGGGAGTGCTTCGAGCAAATAGGCGGGCTTATCAGGCGCGCGGGTTGGGACGGCGTCGACATTGTCAGGGCGCAAATGAAGGGCTGGCAGACCGGGGAGATAGAAGGGCTCGATGTCCTCCACCTGAAACCGATGGGCATGGCTGTGGGCGAGGGATTGGCGAAGGCAAGCGAAAAATACGGGAACGTGAGTTGGTACATGGGCGGATACGCATGGTATTTCATGCTGAGAGTGATCGGAAGATCTCTGCAGAAGCGTAGCGCGCGCGTGGCGTGCTCCATGCTGAAGGGATACCTGAAACCCATGCTTTCCGGAGAACTGCGGGAATCCAGAGAGCTTCGCCGTTTTCTCAAAAAGATGCAGCGGAGAAACACGATTCAATGGTTTTTGCTGGCATTGCGGACGGCGGCAGCCTCTTTTAGGGAACGTTCCCACGAAGGCGAGCAACAGAGCCGGGCGGACGCGCCGGCTTCCCGGCCCTAACATAAGGTCAATCAACCATGTGCGGAATCTGCGGAAGAATCAATTTCGAGGCCGATAAGCACGTCGACTCCTGTCTTATCGCATCCATGGTCCATGCCATGGAACACCGAGGGCCGGACGACGAGGGAATGTACGTCTCCGGTCCCGTCGGTTTGGGCCATAAGAGACTGTCCATCATCGACCTCAACCGGGGGAAGCAGCCCATCTGCAACGAAGACGGGACAATTCAGGTCGTTTACAACGGCGAGATCTACAACTACCGGGAATTGACCTCTTTGTTGCAGGCAAAGGGCCACGCCTTCAGGACAGAGACGGACACGGAGGTTATCGTTCATCTTTACGAGGAGTACGGCGAAGAATCGCTTTCCGCGCTCCGCGGCATGTTCGCCTTTGCTATCTGGGACAACAGGAAGAAGCTGTTGTTCCTTGCCCGCGACCGGGTGGGCATAAAGCCCCTTTATTATTATGCGGGGCCGGATTTTCTCGTATTCGGCTCCGAGATAAAGTCGCTCCTGGCCGACCCTTCCGTGAAGAGAGAAATGGACATGGAAGGCGTCAACGCCTTCCTCACCCACTACTTCGCCCAGGGACCCCACACCCTCCTGAAAGGCGTCTACAAGCTGACCCAGGCTCATTGCCTCACGGTACAAGATGGGAAGATTTCCCTCAAGCGCTACTGGGACCTGACGTTCCCAAGAACGACAAAGACAGATTTTCGGGAATCGGTCTCGCATCTTGACGATCTTCTGCGGCAAACGGTCCGGGACCACATGATCAGCGACGTGCCGGTGGGCTTCCTCCTGAGCGGCGGCGTCGACTCGACGGGTTTGTTGAGTTATGCGGTGCATGAGACGGGCAAAAAGATCAGCTCTTTCACTGTGGGCTTCGACAACGAGAATTTCGCCGACGAGAGGACCTACGCCCGGCTGGCAGCGAAGAAATTCGGCACGGACCACTATGAGATGTCGCTCACAGCGCAGGAGTTCGTCGATTTTCTCCCCAAGTACGTCTGGTACATGGAGGAGCCGGTGTGCGAGCCCCCTGCCATTGCCCTCTACTATGTGACGAGGCTGGCCAGGCAGCACGTGAAGGTGCTCATTTCGGGAGAGGGCGGGGATGAGGCTTTCGCGGGATACCAGACCTACCGCAATCTGCGTTGGCTCGAAGTCGCGAAAAGAATGCTCGGTCCCCTCCGCGGCGCCCTTCCGCCCCTTGTCGCCGGAGCGGGCCGCGCGTTCGGCTCATTCAACAATACGGGCCTGATGAAGAAAAGCCGCAAGTACGCCCCTTTCATGGCCCTGCCCCTGGAGCGTTACTACTACTCCAGGGCCTCCAACCCCTTTCGTTTTCTGAATGCGGGCCGGTCCGACCTGTTTTCGGCGGAATTCCTTCACGGCATGGCGCAACAGCAGGCGCAGCCTTTTTCCTATTTTTCGGCTGTCAGCAACCAGCACAACCTGAACAAGATGCTCTACGTCGATACCAATACCTACCTTGCGGACGACCTTCTCATCAAAGCCGACAAAATGACCATGGCCAATTCCGTGGAGCTTCGCGTGCCCCTTCTGGACCACAAGGTGCTCGAATTCGCCGCGGCCCTGCCCGCGGCGTACAAGCTTCACGGCCTGACGACCAAATATATCTTGAAGAAAGCCCTCGAGCCTATGGTGCCCGCGGCGATCGTTCACCGGAAGAAGACGGGTTTCCCCGTGCCCTACGACCGGTGGCTCAGGAAGGATTCGCTGCCTTTTTTCCGGGACCTGCTCCTGGACGGACGCACCTCGCAAAGGGGGTATCTCAACCGGCCCGCCGTGGAGTCCCTTTTCGACGCGAACAACGGCCATGCCGATTATTCCCAGGAGATCTTCTGCCTCGCGGTGCTGGAACTCTGGCGCCGGATATTCCTGGAAGGGGACAGGCCGTGACCGGCCGGAGCGTGATTTGCTTCATCAACAACTATTTCCCCAGTCTCTCCGAACCGTTTATTTATCGGGAGGTGATGGGCTTGAGAGAAAGGGGGTTGCGGATAAGGACGTTCTCCATACGAAGGCCCGCGGCAGGAGAGGTCTCCGAAGAGAGCATGCCGCTCATGGATGCGACGACGTACCTGCTCCCCGTGAAGACGTCAGCCTTCATTGAGGCCCATCTCCGGTTTTTCCTCGCCGGCCCGCTTGCCTACGTTCTTCTTTTCTTCGTCCTGATGACGAGGAAATACGACAGGGCGATCAGGGACCGCATCCGCACCTTCTTCCACTTCTGCGAAGGCGTCTACCTGGCGAAGCTGATCCAGGACGACCCGAGAATAATCCACATCCATTCACATTATGCCTCGCATCCCGCTACCCTCGCCTACGTGGCCTCCGCCCTGACCGGCATACCCTTTACCTTCACTGCCCATGCCTACGATATTTGGGAGGACAGGCTCTTTGTTCCCGAGAAAGTGAATGCCGCGGGACTCGTCATCACCTGCAGCTTATACGGAAAGAAAGCTCTTCTGGGCCTGCATGGCATAAAGCGGCCGGGCAAGGTTATCACCGTTTACCACGGCGTGGATACAAATAAGTTCCGGCCGAAAAAAAAACCGGGGGGAAACGGCGGCAAACCGTTTGTCATGCTGAACGTCGGCAGGCTCTGCAAGGACAAGGGGCAGGAGGTGCTTATCAGGGCCTGCCGTATCCTCAAGAACGAGGGCCGCCATTTTGTGTGTAAGATCGTGGGAGAAGGCCCCTTGAGACCTTACCTGGTGGGCGAGATTGCGGCGAACGATCTGACGGAGGAGGTCCTTCTCTGCGGCAAGGTGTTTCAGGAAGAGATCCTGCGGCACTATCAGGAAGCGGACGTTTTCGTGCTCTCCAGCGTCCAGGAGAACCTGCCTAACGTGCTTCTCGAAAGCCTTGCAGCAGGGGCGCCCGTGGTCGCGACGAGACTCGCCGGAACCCCCGAGCTGATAAAGGACGGCGTCACGGGAATGCTGGTGGCTCCGGGAGACGCAACAGCGCTTGCATCAGCCATCAAGAGGGTGATGGACGATCCGGCTCTCGCCCGAGCCCTGTCAAAGCAGGGGCGGGAATGGGTCTGCGCCAGGTTCGACGTGCAAAAGTCTTTAGATTCACTGCAGGAGGTTTACCGCGGCATTCTCGAACAATCCGAGCGGGGTTGCGGCCTACCGACGGAGGTGTAGGAGCACGCGGGCGCCCGCTAAAACAGGTGGTTTCGCGGAGGGGGTGCTGAACCCCAGTAATTGCGCAAAGCGAGCGTATGCGAAGCGCTGAGCGGGGAGGCTCCGTGAGCTTTGCTCGCGGAGGGGGTGCTGAACCCCAGTAATTGCGCGTCCCGGCAATGGCGCTTTAAGGAAATCAACTTGCGAGGGAAAACATATGCCAGCCTTGAAGATCATTTTGCCGATTTACCTTGTGCTGTTCGTTCTGGGGGGGTTTCGCAACATCAAGCTTTTCCTGCTTCTGACCGGCATCGTGACAATGCCCTTCCGGACCACCTACACCATCCTCGATATAGGTCCCTACATCGGCTGGACGAACGGGATTGTCATAGCGCTGTCTGATGTTTCTTTTATCTGTCTGTTCATCTATCTCGTCGTCACGGGAAAGAAACTGGGAGGGTTTTCGAAGAAGCTGACCAAGCCGGCCCTCTTCTTTATAGCGGCCCTTATCCCCTCGCTCGCCAACTCGACGTGGGTCCGCCTCTCCCTGTTCGAGGTAGTGCTGCTGCTGCAAGCCTTCTTCCTCTACTATATTGTCCTCACGAGCGCTATCGAGACGGAGAGGGAGCTTCGTCTCGTGATCATGATGCTCATGCTCTCGCTCATCCTTCAGGGAGGTTTTGGCGTCGCCCAGTACCTGACGGGACACGACCTCGATGTTTTCGCGACGGGAACGCCTGTTACCGAGGAGAGCGCGGAAGGCCTGGTGACGAGGGCGCTAGGCACCATCGGCAAGCCGAACGGTCTCGCCATGTACCTCGTACCCCTCATCCTCCTGTTCACCGCGATGATAATGAGAATGAAAGGCGTCCTTCGCAAAGTGGGCATACTCTCCATCTCCGCGGGGGGTCTTGCCCTTATCTTCAGCTTTTCGCGGGGCGGCTGGATGGCTTTTGCCGCTGCTTTCCTTGTTCTTCTCTTCATGCTGAAGAAGCGGAGATACGTAAGCGCTCGCCCTGTTTTTCTCGCAATCGTCGTCGCAGTCCTCGTAACGGCCCTCTTTTATCCGCAAATACACGACCGCCTGGTGAGCGAAGAGGGCGCCGACGCCGCAGTTGACCGCATCTACCTCATCAAGATCGCCTGGAACATGATCAAGTCGAGTCCCTTCATCGGGATCGGCGCCAACACCTTCATGTCGGTGATCAATAATTATACGCGCGGACCGGATCTACAGGACATCTACCTGCACATGGTCCATAACCAGTATCTTCTCGTCTTTGCCGAGACTGGCCTCGTGGGCATAATCGCATTCCTGTGGTTTCTTTTTGCCTGTTTTCGCGAGTCCTGGGAATGTTCCCACGGCAGGAGCGAGCTCTCACGCATCATCGGGATCAGCGCAGGCGCCGGCTTTTTGGCTATGGCGGCGCACATGATGGTCGACATGTATTCTTCCCCCCTGTGCATCGGCCTGCTCTTCGTCTTCTGCAGCCTTTGCGCGGCCGCAAAGAAGGTGCAGGGGGCGCCCAAGGCAGAGGCCGCATGATGTCTATTTTTCGGAGTATCGCCGAAAGTTGGAGATACCGGCGCGATACCGGCAGTTCCGAGAGTTTTGCCGCCTACCTGAGAAGGCAGGGCGTAGAGGTGGGAACGAACGTCGTCTTTTACGAGCCGAGGACGATGACGATCGACATAACGAAGCCGAGCCTGATCGCCATCGGCAACGACGTACGAATCACCCGGGGAGTGGTCATCCTTACCCACGGCGCCGACTGGCACGTCCTGCGCGAGCTGTACCAAAGGCCTTTCGGCTCGGCCGGGCGGGTCGTCATAAAGGACAACGTTTTTGTCGGCGTCAATTCCATCATACTGAAAGACGTGACGATAGGCGATAATTCCATTATCGGGGCGGGTTCGGTGGTCACGAAGGACGTGCCGCCGGGGACGATAGCGGCGGGAAATCCGGCGAGACCCATTTCAAGCGTGGAGGAGTACTACGAGAAGCGCATCAGCGTGCAGGCCCGGGAAGCGGGCGTTTGGGCTCAGGCTATATTCGAGAGAAAAGGCCGGTTGCCCGTTCCCGACGATTTCACCGAATTCTTCGAGCTTTTTCTTCAGCGGGACCCGGCCAAGTTCGGCAATATTCCCGTCCGGCTCCAGGTAGGGAAGCACTACCGGGAGTTCCTGCAATCGAAGCCGGACTTCGATTCCTTCGAAGATTTCCTCAGATCTTGCGGTTTGCCGCGCAAAGCGCCCTAGAATGGCGACTTCTCCTTCCTACCATAAGGTTTTCAAGAACTCCTTTATCCTGACCTTCATGAGGATCATCGAGCCCCTTCTCGCCATGGTCGTCATCGTGGCGATATCGCGGCTCAGGGGCGCGGAGGTGATGGGCGGCTACGCCTTTCTCATCAGCTTTATCGCCATGTTCAGCCTGATCGGCCAGATGGGCCTTCAGACGCTGATCACGAGGGAGGTGGCGGCGCATAGGGAAGATTCGTCCTCCTACCTCTACGGGGCGCTGCTCCTCGGCCTGGCCAGTTCCGTTCTCCTCACGTTGGTCATGCATCTGTCGAAGGGTTATTTCAGGCTCTCTCCCGAGCTGAGCTTCGACGTCTCCCTGATGAGCCTCAACCTGTTCCCCATATTCGTCACCGCCGTCTTTGACGCTGTTTTCATGGGTCTGGAGCGGTCCGATTTAATCATATACCAGAACCTCACGGGGAACCTGGTGCGAGTGGTTTTATCGCTTCTCTTCATTTGGCTCGGATTAGGGCTGGCCGCCCTCGTCGTCGCCGTCCTTGTATCGACGCTCGTCTCTGTCGCCGTGAGCAGCGTCATCTATTTCAAGTACCTGGGCAAGGCGACCTTCAGGATCAGCACGGCAGTCTCGTGGCGCCTCCTCAAAAGCTCGCCCACCTTTCTTCTCATTACCCTCGTCTGGATCATGTGGGCGAGGGTTGACATGCTGATGCTTACGAGGCTCGCAAACATGACCCAGGTAGGTCTCTACGCCGCCGCCTACAAGCTCTTCGAAGCGACGATGATCGTGCCCCAGTCGTATGTGAAAGCGAGCTTCCCCCATCTTTCCGCCATGCGCAGCTCCGGGGCCGCCTTCTTTCAGAAGGCCAACCGGGATATGCTCCGTTACGCGCTTTTCTATGTATTTCCTGCCGCGGCGGCTGTCGCCGTGCTTGCGCCGCTCCTCATCTCCCTGCTCTATGGGAGTAAATTCTCCGCCTCCGCCGCCATTCTCAGGGTGCTCATGCTGGCGCTCATACCCTGGACCATGGGGAGGATCTTTGCCAATATCATCGTCGCCGCCAACCTTCAGCGGTACGATCTTTATTCCGGCGCTTGCGCGGCATGCGTCAGCATCGGCGTCAACCTCCTTGCCATACCGGCTTACGGCGCCATGGGCGCCGCCATCGCCGGCGTCTCTTCCCTCTCCGTCTTTTTCCTGTGCCAATACTACTTTAGCGTCAGGGCCGGCTACCGGGTTTCTATCGTGGCGGCCGCGAAGCACCCTCTTGCGCTGGGAGCCGCGGTCTTCGCCGCGCTTTGGGTTGCGGCGCTGGGATGGCGCCCTGCGTCGTGCGAGGCTGCGGCGCTCGTTGTCCTGGGCCTCTTCTACTTACGACGGCCCGACAACAGAAGGAATCTCATGAAGCCCTTCATACTGCTCCAAGAGGTGATGCGGGCATGACGACCCGCAAAAGCGAGACCAAACCCATGGTGTCGATAGTCATCATATGCAGGAACGAAGAGCGGTTCATCGGAGGATGCATCGAGTCAGCTCTTGCGGCAGCTTCACAGATCGGCAGCTTTGAAGCGGTCCTCGTCGACTCCGCATCGACCGACCGGACGGTGGAGATAGCGAAGCAGTACCCCATCGCCGTCTACCAGCTCGGCAAAGCCCAGCGTCACACGCCGGCGGCGGGAAGGTACATCGGGTTTCTGAAGACCTCCGGAGAATACGTGCTCTTTCTGGACGGCGATTCTTTCCTTGTCCCGGGATTTCTGGAAGAGGCTTTTGATTGGTTCGGGAGGCGCCGGGACGTGGCAGCCATAATCGGCAAGAGAAAGGAGATCTACCACGATTACGACGGGGACAGGGTAGTGGGGGAAGAGGGAGACATCAACGCCATAGGAAAGACGCCTCACGAGGTTTCGGTTGCCGCTGCCTCCGCCGTCTTCAGGAGGAGCGTCCTGGAACAGGTGGGCCCTTTCAACCCCTATCTCTTTTCGGAAGAAGAGGCTGAACTGAGCGACAGGATCAGACGGCGCGGCTACAAAATCGTCGGGCTGCCCGTGGACATGGTGATCCATAACACTCTCCCCAGAGAGAAGGTGAAGACGCAGTTCCAGCGGATGAAGAGCAACCTTCATCTGGGTCCCGGACAGGTGTTGCGGCTGCGCGCCCGCTCCGGAATCTCCGCCGAACTGTTCAGAAGGATAAGCGACGGACTTGATATCCTGGCCTGGTCTGCCCTCGGGCTGGCCAGTCTTGTCGCTTCTTTCGCCGGCAGGAATCCCCTCTTCTTCGCGGGTTGGGTCGCGTTCTCGCTTCTGTTGTTTGCGGCCCTGACAGTAAAGAAAAAGGGCTTCGATCAGTCGGTCCGACGGATCCTGTTCTCGGCTATCCAGGCTTATTCCCTGGTGCGGGGCTTTCTGATGAGGCCCATACGGCCGGAAGCCTATCCCACCGAAGTTGTGGTGATCAAGGAGCAATCGCGAAAGTGAGGACGGAAGGAGCAATCTCGAATCGCGAAACGCGAAGTGAAAACAGAATGTTTTTCGATCCTCGGTCCGCGATTGAAAAAAGCTCGGTAAGCATTCTCACGGAGGAGGGCGGTGAGCCCGGGCAATCCTCTCGTACGCCCCCATGTTCCACCTCCGTCTCGGGGCTCCGTCCCTGTCGATGCCCATTTCCTGAATGTACCAGGGCTTCGAAGACAGGTTAAGCCCCGTCAGGGCAGCTCTGAGATGGTAGTCGTGGCTGCCGTAGTCCGCAAAGGAGGGTAGGCTTGCGTCAGAGGCGCCCGTGCCTTTGGAATGGTTGTCGCTGCCGTGATGGCCGATGCAGCCGGGGATGGACGGAGCGGTCGTTGACCCGCCGTACCAGGCGAACCAGGCGCTTTTTTTCCATCCGGGACCGGTCGCCCGGCCGAACCTGAAGTTCGTCATCTCCGAGGGGGTCGATCCGCTCAGGCCCCCCCACTTGGCGAAGTTTCCGGCCTTCGAGGAGTTCAGGTAGAAGTCGTTGTAGTCGCTCTCCCAGTTGAGATTCGACTGGGTCGGCCACCACCAGTCCTCCACAAAGGTCGAGGAGGGGTGATTGGGATCGGGCGACGCGCCCTGATTGTAGAATATGTTGTTATAGACATGGGCGCGAATCGTGGAGACGTCCTTTGTCCCCGAGCCGGATTCGTAATCGCTCGTTATAGCTAGGTGGCCCGCCTCATAGAGCCCGCTCGTGCCGTTGTGGTCGTAAACGTTGTGGACGATGTACGCATTGAAGGGACCCGCGTAGATGTTGGAGCCTTGTAAGGCGTTGTCCCTAATGATTGAGTTGATGAGGTAAAAGTCTGCCGCAAGAGGGCCGGACGTTGGAGGGGCGGGAGAAATGCCTGTGTTGACGAAGTTGACGCCCCAGTTGTTGTGGTAAGCTTCGCACGATACCACCTTGAACACATTTCCCGGCTCGACCTGGCAGCCGTTGGCCGAGCAATGGTCGGTGAGGTCGAACCCTTTGTTGTTATTGTAGGAAGAACATCCCGTGAACGTTATTTGCCCGTTGTTCGCCTTGAACCCGATGGCGTGATCGTCGTCGACGGAAATATCCCGCGAATGGTTGCGGGCGATGCAGTTGGAGACGTTGACGGCGAGGTTCCTGTTGTCGTAGTCGCCCACCATGACGCCGTTGAGGTTCGAAACGCCTCCGGCGGCAAGGGTCCCGTCGAAAGTACACCTCTCGATAATGACGTCGTTCGTATCTTTCAGCATGATGTCCGCCTGGGATGCCGCATAGGCCAGGCACTTGCCTTTTACCTTAGGGCAATCAACGGCTGCGCTCACATTCGCGCCGTTGCCGAGGAAATCTAAATTTCGAAACCTGTATCCCTGTATTTGAGGTTTCAGCGCGGAAGCTGTCGCCCGGACGAGGATCGTGCCCACGCCGGAGTTCCTGAAAAGTATGCCCCCCTGGCTTTTGCCGTCGATGGTCACGCCGGAGACGCCCAATACGAGAAGAAAAGCGGCTGTCTCATCGGGCGTCCAGTCGTTCGTCCCTGCGTCGAAAACGACCGGCGCCCCGTTGCCCCACGTCTTGTCGACGGCGATGGCGATGGGATTTGAAGCCGTTGCCTTGTTTGTGTAAAACCCGTCGCTGAGCGACGTGAGATAGATGCAGCCGCCTGTGTAGGTCGTGCCCGACTTGAGCAGGATTGTGTCGCCGGCAGTGATCCGGCGGCCCGGCGAAATGATGCTTGTCCCGCTTCCCCAGGAGACGTGGAGATAGCGACTTGCCCCGTTGCCCGATTTCGTGCCGGGAATGGTCCGCCAGGCGGTATCTCGGCCCAGCCCGTCATTGGCGTCGCTGCCGTTGGTGAAGTCGACATAATAGGCGGCGGCGAAGGCCGGCCGGACGAGGAAAAACAGGAAAAGGGCCAGGAAAAGAGGAGTCCAGAGATTCCCCTTGCTCCTTTCGTTCATGCAGGCCTCTCGCTTTTCTTGTGATTGTTCGAGCAGGACGAGCGCGTAATGGGAATATGGCGCCGGGGCGGTCTTTTGTCAACCGCCCCGGCTGTGATAAGAGACTGGAATGCCTTAACGGGCAGACAAAAGAACGAAGACTTTCCTCGCCCCAAAGGCGATCATCAGGAGAATCATGAGTGAGACGGCAAAGGCCGGCGCCATTCCTGCTTTGAGGGCAATGGCCGCAAAGCCGATCAGAGGGAGAAGGAGCGCCCTTACCGCCGCCCTCGCTGCCGGGCGCATCTCGATGGCATGGGCAAAAGAAGGAGACGTCCGGTAGTACCAGCGGACAAAGGAGCGGCCCAGGGCATGGGGCATCAGCATTGCATCCCTGAAGTGTCTCAGGAGGGCGACCTGCGGGCTGAGGTACGACCCGAATGCCGCTGTGGCGATAAAGCAGCCGCCTCCTCCTCCGCCTCCGCTGTCGCCGCCGGTGCTTCCGGCGCCGGTGGTCGCTGCGGCCGCTACCGTAGGATTAAAGAGGCTCCCCTTGTCGACCGAGCCGTAATCGAAAGCGCCCATATCCCAACTGGTGCGTGCGTTGAAGAATCCATCGACGCCCATCTCGGGAATGTACCATGGCTGGCCGGTAAGGTTGAGGCCGGGGTAGTGGGCTGCAAGCTGAAAATTGGCATTATTGTAGTCGACGAAAGAAGGCGTAGACGCATCCTGGGCGCCCGTGCCCTTCGAGTGCATATCGTCGCCGTGATGGCCGGTGCATCCCGTTGAAGGCTGGGTCGCCGAGCCGCCGTACCACGTATACCAGGTGCTGGTGTTCCATCCGGGACCGGTTGCAGCGCCGAAGTTGTAAGTGACCATTTCGGAAGGCGTCGATCCGCTGTAGCCCGCCCAGACGGCGAAGGTGTTGTTCCCGGAAGTGGCGACAAAGGAATTGTAGTCGCTGTACCAGTTGAAGTTCGACGCGTTGAGCCACCACCACCCCTGGAAGTACATGGCGCCGACGGGCATGTAAAAGATGTTGTTGTAGACGTAGGCATTTACCGGATAGGTGTCCATGGTGCTGCCGTCCATGTCGTTCCTGATGGCGAGATGGCACGCCTCGTACATGCCGGGGTTGCCGTTATTGGCAAAGGTGTCGCCGATTATGTAGGCATTGTAAGGACCGGCGTAAATGTTCGACCCCTGATCGGCGTTGTTGTAGACGACCGAGCTGAGGAGATAGAACTGGGCGGTCACGGGACCGGGCGAAGGGGGAGGAGTCGACTCTCCGGTGTTTGAGTAGTTCACGCCGTAATCGTTATCATGAGCGTACGATCCTTCCACCTTGTAGATGTTGCCCGCGAGGTTCTGGCACCCGTCCTGATAGCAGTGGTCGGAGAAGTCCCAGCCCTTGGTATTGTTGTAGGACTGGCACCGCTGATAGGTGATGACGCCGTTATTCGACTTGAAGCCGATCCCGTAATCGTTGTTCACTTCGTCCCTTGCGTGGTTCCGGGCGATGAGGTTTATGCCGACGATGTTGGTGTTGTAGTTATTGAAATCGCCTACCATGATTCCGTTGATCATGGAAAGGCCTCCGCCGGCCATCGTGCCGTCAAAGAGGCAATTCTGCACCGTGACGTTGTTCGTGTCCTTCAGCATGAGGTCGCCGTCGCCGGCCGCTGTCGAAGTGGTGGCGGCCGTGCCGTTGCCGATGAAGTTGATATTCTGGAAGACGAAGTCCGTCATCTGGGGCGTCAGCGCCGAAGCCGTAGCGCGGACGCGGAGTCCCCCGACTCCCGCATTCGTGATGACGATGCCGCCCGCGGTCTTGCCGTCGATGACCACGCCCGAGAGATCGTAGATGGCGAGGAAGCCCACCGTATCATTGTCGGTCAATCCCATGCCCGTGCCGTCAAAGGTGACGGGGCCGCCGTTTCCCCATGTCTGGTCGACGGTGATCGTGATGGGCTTGCTGAGGCTGCCCCCTGTTGTATAGAACCCCGAGCTGTCGGCCCCCAGATGTATGGCGCCGCCGAGCGAGGAACCATAGGTCGTGCCCGATTTGAGGATGATCGAATCGCCCGGCTGGATCCTGTTCGAGGGGCTGATGTTCCCCCATGCGGCGTTCCGGTAGCCGGTCGTGCCGTTGCCGGTCTGCGTTCCCGGCAGGGTCTGCCACGGAGTATTCTGCGACGAACCGTTGTTCTGGTCATTGCCCGCCTGAAAGTCCACATAATAGGTGGCGGCGAAGCAAGGCGCGGCGATTGCGAGAAACAACAAAACAAGCAAAAATCTCTTCATGCGTAACTCCTGTGTGCTTGGTGCGTAGTTTTACTACTGAAGGCTTAAGGCGAAGGTTTTACCATTCTGCTTTTGTAGATTGCAAGACAAAAACGAAGCGGTGGAAAACGATGTTTGCAAGTGACCGTAATGTCCCGATTATTACTTACCATCACCTTTTGCGTGAGGGGGGGAAAAAAGGCGAAAGCATGAAGGACGCGGTGTCTGTGGCTGATTTCGAGCGACAGATGCGGCTGCTCAAAGAAAAGTCTTTTCACGTGGTTCCCCTCGGCCGGCTTGTCTCGATGATAGAGGCGGGGGGCGCCATCGCCCCGAGGAGCGTCGCGATCACCTTTGACGACGGCTACCGCAGCACCTACACGAGGGCTTTGCCCATCCTTCAAAAGCACGGCTTTGGGGCGTGCGTTTTTCTTGCCACGGATTTTATCGGCCGCGAGTCGCCCTTTCCGTGGCTTCCCGGCGGCTTCGCAAGAGAGGCACTCCCCATGAGCTGGGGTGAAGCGGCGGCAATGTCGCGGTACGGAATGGAAATAGGCTCACACACCGCGAGCCATCGTTTCCCCCCTGCCATGGGGAGCGGACAGATCGAGCGCGAGCTTGCGAGATCGAGGGAGGCCATAGGCGAGGCCCTCGGCGTCGCTCCCTTCGCCCTCGCCCTGCCTTTTTCATTCCCCCTCGTTCACCGGCGCTGGCCTTCATTTTACGGCAGCTTGGGGAGGTCTCTGCTTCGATGCGGCTATTCATGCTGCTGCACCTTGCAGCGCTCGGCCATGCCGCGCAGCGACGGCCTGCTCTTTCTTTCGAGGGTAGCGGTAAAAGGGAATGACAACCTTCGGATGTTCTACGCCAAGGCTCTCGGCCTTTACCGGCATACCGGTTTTTTACAGCAGATCTTTCAGGCCTATTTCAAGAATTACGGCGGGGAACAGAGGATTTGAATACGGGATGCGATGCGGTGAAAAGGGACGGGCGGGCTGCCGGGGAGATAACATGGATGCCCTTGCCCGATGAGCTCTCCCCGACCGTTTGCCCACCCTCGACTAAACATTGGGGTCCGGGGCCGTTTCTGTCAAGAGCCAAGCTCGCGCGATGGATATTCAATTCCGATTTCAAGGCCCACTGTCAAAAAGTGGGCGCCATTCCTGGTTCTTCCCGCCTTTCGTTTCTGCCCCTGGTAAATCCCCCGTTCCTCCCTTAGCCGCTTTTTTCATCCTTCTTTTCCTCCTCTCTCCCTGAAAGCCGGTCGAATCTTCCATACACTGAGCCAGTCTCCGCAATTTGTCAACACGGCCGAAAGGGGGCAAATTCGGGCGCATTTTGGAGGGGTATGCTCACGGACGCTGAAAGAGAAACGACCGAGTCGAAGGGGGGCTAAGGTTCTACCTCAACCGCTCCCCGATGCCTCGTAAGGTCTCCGAGAAATCGAGCCTGTCGAGGCGCACTTCGATAAAGACAAGGGAATCCCTGCGGTTTTCCGCCAGGGCAAGGGCGGTTTCCAGCTCTCTTTCCGTGGAGGCCCTGATACCTCTCCGCTGCGCCGAATATCTCGGGAAATCGCTGCGTAATCCCACATCAGGAGGTCGTTGTACCGCGTTGTCGTAAATGGCTCGCTCCACCTGGTACCCATCGTTATTCAGCAGGAAAATGACCGGGTTTTGCCGGTAGCGCACGATGCTCGACAGCTCCTGGCCGGTCATCTGGAAAGCGCCGTCTCCCACGAATACAATCAGGCCGGCGTTCCGGGGCGGCAAACTTCACCCCGAGGGCGGCAGGTATCCCGAAGCCCATGGAGGCGTAAAATGCCTGGCTCAGGTAGTCGGCGCCCTGGGGGAGGCAGAGCTTGACGCTTTCGAAGGTGGCGCTGCCCGTATCGGCCACCACGATGTGATCGTCTCTGAGAAAATGGTTGACCCGCCGCCAAAAACGGTCTGTGGTCAATCTTTTTTCAGCGAGGGGACGTAAGGCGTCCCGTGCCCGATCAAGATTGGAGGGGGACGCCCTCTCGCCGTTGGCCTTTCGGAAGGGCGTCACCCCAACCGTTGTCGACGCCCCGGTCTTTGGCAGGCGTGAAAGCAGCCCATCGAGAAAGTTCTTCACAGGGATGTGCTCGTAGAGGTGATGCCTCACCTTTACCCTTTCCGAGTTTGCGACAATCATACGACTTGCGTCGAGGCGGGCGGTGTAGCCGCCCAGGTCCAGATCGGTCATCCAGGCGCCGAGGCAGAGCAGCAGGTCCGATCCTTCGACGGCTTTCCTGGCTGTTTCGTTCGCCAGGGCGCCGATATAGGTGCCGAGATAATTAGGGGTTTCCTCGGGAATCAGACCTTTTCCCAAGGGCGTCGTTGAAGTCGGGAAGCCGGTGCGCGCCGCTACGGCGAGGAGGGCTTCCCGCGCTCCCATGCGGTCCACCTCTACGCCGGCGAGGATGACGGGAGCAGAGGCGCGAGCGATCGCCTCGCACGTCTCGCGACAAAGCCTCCTCCAGCACGTCCTCGTCCACATGGAGAGACAGTATCGGGCGACCACGGGCCGGGCGCTTCGCATGCTTTCCGTCACCATGTCGGCCGGTATCTCGATATAGACGGGACGGGAATACTTGACGCACGCGGCCAGGAGGTCGTCGATCTGCCGGACCGCCTGAGCGGGGTTCGTCAGAACGACCGCTCCCTGAGCTATCCTTTCGAAAATATCGCG
>CAWFMJ010000020.1:0-4650 GCA_963816715.1 uncultured delta proteobacterium | reverse complement strand
AAGTTTTGACCACTTTGGAAGAAGAGACATTCACAACTTCCGGGAGTACTTTCTTTACGATCGGTGCGAAGCTATTCCTGCTCGGACCTTCGTTCGGGTCGGCAAGCTTCAGCGATGCAGGCTGATTGGGCGTTTGCATGTCGCCCCGAAGGCGCGTGACTCCGAAGCCGGCTGCAACCAGCAGTCCTAAAGCCGCTGCAACAGCTATTCCCCCTAAGCGTCCTTTGAATTGTCCTATGTTCATTTACCCTCCCTTTGGCAAATTTCCTGGCCACCATCACGGCAGCTTAGACCACCGGATTCCTGGTCCATTCGTTCAGATGCCAGGGGGGAGGGCAACGCCTATCACGACGACTTGGTATCCGCGAGACCGACGAATGGGTATGCCACCACCTCGTATTGTCGAAATGCGGATCGCCTTCGCGGGCAAAAGGCGAGCAAAGAACGCAAACTGTGCTTCAGTTGTGGCTTAATGTGCCCTATCTTTCGGTAGGTATCCTTGCCCGCAGGAGCGCATCTCCTTGGCCGGCGCTAAGCCGAAGTGTCTGTTCCAGAATTTCCAGGCACCGTTGCTGGGAACTGGTCCACAAAGCGGAAAATGCCCGGGCGAGGAGCGTGCGCACCTCCCCATCGAACAAGCCATAGTGGGCCCCCCGCGCAACCAGTGCTTCATTGGCTTCCTCGCAACGTGGATCCCCAGGCGCAGCGCAAATCGTCGCTAGTTTCTCCAGCACATCGATTTCATTCACCTCGCGCTCGGCCTCGGGCAGTTTGCTCACCAGTTCGAGAGCGTGCTCAAGAATCTCTGCGGCTGGCCGACGTTCAAACCGCCGCCCCGCGGTATCCGCCGCAAGCTGTAGGTACTTGATGGCGCGCAGCCAATCTCCACCCTCTTCAAATTGACCCGCGAGTCAGGCCGCGCCCTCGTTCACTCGTTTCAAGTTTGCCTCATCCCACTCTCCTAATCGTCTGTGCAGCTTGGCTCTGCGTCCCGGGGCAATTCGCCGATAGCACACCTCGCGATAAAGCACGTGCACAAACTCGTAGCATGCGGAGACCGTCCCATCTGCGAGCTTCTCAGAGCCGGCTGAGCGCAGAATGCAATGCCGTCGCGAAAGCGATTCACACACGCCTTCAAACACTTCAGGTTCCAGGTCTATTACCGCAGATCTGGAGGCGACCCCAAACCGGGAACTGCTGACGCTCCGCAGGCTTGCTACTTCCAGCACCCGCTGCTCTTCAGGGCTCAGCCGGTCGATCCGGGCTTCGATCATCTGTTGCAAACTTTTCGGCACCTCAAGATCGATTCCCTTCAGAGCGACTCGGAATCGCCAGCTCCCCTTCTTCCGGGTGATTAGGCCCCGCTCGGTCATGTGGTTCAGTGCCGCCACCATGAACAACGGATTGCCCTCCGATTGCTGGTACAGCAGGCTGGCCAAACCATCGGGCAGGCTGGCTCCCGATGACTCGGCCGCGAGGTATTCGGCCACTTCGGCTTCGTCCAGCGGCTCCAAAGCGATCTCGCGACATAACTGATGAACCAGCAGGTCCTGCTTGAGCGCCTTCAGGGGATGTTCCAACACGATCACATCCACCGGGCGATAGGTGCCGATGACCATCAACTTGGCGGGCGGCCGCCGGCGTGCCAGGGCCGAGATGAGATCGACCGTGGAGTGATCCGACCAGCGTAGGTCCTCGAAAACCAGCAGCAGCGGATTTTCCGAGGTAATCGTCTCCAACACCTCGCCGATCTCCCGTAGCATGCGCTCCCGTGTGGCGCCCAAGATCTCTCGCTGCAGCATGTCGCGGTGCTCGGGTTTCAGAAGCGCGGGAAACTGCACCAGCCACGTAGGAGCTTGCACGGCCAACGTCTGGACAAGGGATTCTCCCCCTGGACCACCACACAACCCACCGAGCGCCTCCAGCATCGGGTAGTACGGTTCCTTGCCACCGTAGCCTTCCACGCACTGCCCGCGGGCAATGCGAATGGAGAGTATGTTGGCGGCAGCCCGTCGCTGGAATTCGTCGACCAGCGTGGTTTTTCCGATGCCCGGCTCCCCCGTGATAAAGACGATCTGCCGTTCGCCCCGCAGGGCTTTTCGAAGACTGCGGTCCAACTCGGCTAGGACCGGTTCGCGGCCCACGATCTTTTTCACCGCCTCCGTTGGCAAGTCTAATGGCTTAGCCGTGATTTCCTCGATGACGGGAGCCACAAACTGGTATCCCCGCCTGGGCAGGGTTTCAATGAATTCCGGCTTGTGGGGCCGGTCTCCCAGTACTTTCCGGATTTTCTGGATGTACTTTCTTAGACCTTCTGGATTGATATGGGTCTCCGGCCAGAGCGCCTCCAGAAGCTCGTCCGGCGTCACCAGCCGCCCCTCGTGCTCGACGAGGTAACGAAGCACATCAAACGCCTTCGGGGTGAGGTCCGCCCGAGCGTTACCCTGCCACAGGCACTGGTTTGCGGTATCAAGCCGGAATGATTGAAACTTTTTCATCTCGCCACCTACTCATATCCCGTCCCGCGCAATGGCGACGTACTGAGCAATATTATGGGCCTCACCGGAATCTCGCATGCGGATCCTCAAGCTAACAGCTTGTTGAAAAAGGACATAGCGCTCGGCTGGGACCTCTTGCAACGAAATCAGAAGCGGCTAACCCACGCCCGGCTTCGGCTTCCTGGTTTTTGGAGCAGCAAGTCCGTTTTAGTGCAAATTTCCTGCCACCATCATGGCAGCTTAGACCACCGTATTACTGGTCCGTTCATAGAGATGCCAGAGGAGAGGCTAACGCCTATCACCACGACTTGGTATTTGCGACACCGACGAATCGGTACGCTACCTACCCCGGCCACCCGCCGCTTCGGCTGGCCGTCTCGCTGCTGAACTCCCCTCAAGGTCTTCACCCGACCCGATCGTAGGGGTGACAGGGACAAAAATTCCACGGAAAAGGTACGGAAACCTCACACTTTCTTGCTTGAAACACCCTAGTCTACCACCATGTGAGAAGCATTTGTTATGCGACTCGGACCCGAACCGCCTTTTTCGACGGCAGGTTCGACGACCTTCCTCGTGCCATTGGTTCGGGGAGGCTGAGTGCCCCAGTGGTTGTGTGCTCACGGCTCTACGATTCGGCCGTATATTTGGACGTAATGAATTGCGGGGTGTTTGACTTTATTGCCTACCCGTATCGGACCGATGACGTGAAGTGGATTCTAGGCACAGCGTTCCACCGATGCCCTGAGCCGGCGCGGAGACCCAAGTCGAACTCGGGGCCCGCAATTTCTGCTTAGATTATGACGCCACAGAGACAGAAGAGCCAGCCTAAAGCTGTCAAGGCCAACGGCAAAGGTAAGCGTACTCTTGCTGCACCAAACGGGAAAGCTCAGCCCGTCGATTGGACACCATTCCTCGCGGGAATCACGCGTGGGAAAACCGTTCTGGAATACGGTGCCAACCGCACCATATACCGGCAAGGGGCCCCTGCGGATTCCATCTTCTACATTCGGCGAGGCAGGGTGAAGCGCACGGTGGGATCCCAGCAAGGCAAGGAAGCGATCGTCGGCATTTTGGGCGACGACGAGTTTTTCGGAGAGGGATGCCTTGCCGGCCAGCCGTTGCGCATCTCCACAGCAATCGCCGTGAGCGATTGCACTCTTTACAGGGTTGAGAAGCCGCTGATGCTGCGTCTGCTCCACGAGCAGCACGAAGTCTCGGAATTCTTCATCACCCACCTGCTTTCCCGCAACATTCGATTTGAAGAGGCTCTGGTCGACCAACTTTTCAACTCCACCGAGAAACGCCTGGCCCGGATTCTCTTATTGCTGGCGCATTTTGGCAAGGAAAGCAAAACCGAAACGGTCCATCCCGGAATCAATCAGGAACACCTAGCCCAAATGGTCGGCGCCACCCGGTCGCGGGTGAGTTATTTCATGAACAAGTTCCGGACGCTGGGCTTTATCGATTACACGCACAACGGCGCGTTGACGGTTAGCAATGGCCTCTTGAGCGTGATCCTGAGCGAATAGCATATCCCCACCGGACCCACCCTAAAGTTTCCCCCTATTAACTGGGATGAGCAATTTTGAACATCCTGGCGTGCTTATTTTAACAGACAGACCAAAACCGGACTTGCTAAGGTACACGCTTGCTGCTCAGGCAAACACGGAGGGATACGATGATGCCAGGTAATGGCAAACCACCTCTCCATCCAACCCAGTTTTTGCTTCCCCGTGGAAGGATCCTGTTGGTTGATGAGGATGAAAAAGATTTGAAGTATTTCACGACGCTGTTGGGGCGCATGGGTTACTCGGTCCGAGCTTTTATGAATTACCAGGAGGCGGAGGGGTGCCTGGAACGCGAGCACTTCGACTTCGTCATTGTGAATCAGGGCAGCCCGGCCTTTGAAGCGCACCGCCTCGTGGAGCTTACTTTGGCACGCAACCGGCACACACCGGTGGTGGTGCTGACGCGTTGCCTGGAGATGAACTGCTATCTCGAGGCCATGCAACTTGGCGCTGCGGATTATCTCGAAAAACCTTTGGCGCCGGCGGAGTTCGAACGCCTGGTCACGACCCATTGCCAGCCACGGCAGGGTGAAGTCTCCGCCCGCGCATCGTGAAGGAAGACAAGTAAATATGGCATCTTTAAC
>CAWFMJ010000019.1:0-6643 GCA_963816715.1 uncultured delta proteobacterium | reverse complement strand
TCGACATCTTCTACGCCCATCGCCCCTGGGATAATTGCCCGCTCGAAGAAACCATGGGCGCGCTGGTCTCCGCCGTCCATCAAGGCAAAGCGCTCTACGTCGGTATCTCCAGCTACAGCCCCGAACGCACCCGAGAAGCAGCAGCCATCCTCAAAAGCATGGGCGTCCCGCTGCTCATCCATCAGCCCTCCTACTCCATGCTGAATCGCTGGGTCGAGAACGGCCTGCTCGCCACCCTCGATGAGCTTGGCGTCGGTTGCATCGCCTTCTCGCCCCTCGCGCAGGGCCTGCTCACCAACAAATACCTCAAGGGCATTCCAGAGAACTCGCGCGCCAGCGTGCCCGGTTCGTTCTCAAGAGAAATCCTCAGCGATGAAAATCTGAAGCGGGTCCGCGCTCTCAACGAGATCGCCGCCGCGCGCGGTCAATCCCTCGCACAGATGGCCATCGCCTGGGTCCTCCGTGACAAGCGTGTCACCACCGCCCTCATCGGCGCCCGCAACGTGGAGCAACTCGATAACTCCCTCGACGTGGTAAAGAAACTCGAATTCACCGACGCCGAGCTGAAGCAGATCGACGCCCACGCCCAGGACGGCAATCTCGACCTCTGGAGGGACGCCCGCGAGAAGATGGCCTGAGCAAATGGGCCAGATGCGCGACAGCTCTGTTGGCCGCTTCCAGCGCGACCCGCAGGCCCGTCGCGCTACGCCTCCCAACATAGAACCGCACCTCGTTTCGGGGTACAATCTCCTTATGCGGCGCTCCCTTGAAGAAGTCCAGCAAATCGCGCACACTCTTCCTGAGGAGCAGCGGATCTTGTTGGCGAATGCTCTGCTCGAGAGCGTCGTCTCCATGAGAGATGGGAACGAAGTTTCAGCCGTGTGGAATGACGAGATCAAGCGTCGCCTTGATGAGATCGACTCCGGATCCGCGAACATGATTCCCGGAGAACAGGTCCGGGCTGAGATCGTTGCGCGGCTATCTCCGCAGGCACGTGCTCGACTCCGCGTTTGAAGCCCCTGACCTTTCATCCTGCGGCCCGGGAGGACATCCTTGGTGCATACGAATGGTACGCAGCGAAAAGTCAGCAAGTCGCCGACGGATTCTTCGAGGAACTTCTTCCGGCGCTCGATCGCATTCAGAATTGGCCAAAGCTTTATCCGGCAAACCTGCACGGAACCCAGCGCCTGGTTCTTTCGCGTTACCCGTTTTCCATCATCTATCGGGCACTCCTCGACGAGATTCAAATCATTGCGGTAGCTCATGCCAAGCGGCGCCCGGGCTATTGGGCAAACCGTGTCTAATTTTCCGACCCAGAACATCCAAATCGCAATCGTCCCCAATAACGCACCCGGAATTCCGCTACCCTAGTTCCTCTTTTCCAGCACATCCCTAAGCGCAAAGCTAGTCTCCAGCCGCGTAACCCCCGGCAACCGCGACAACTCGTTCTGGTGCAGCCGCCCGTAGTCATCAATCCCCGCAACCCGCGCCACCAGCATGTAATCGTATTGCCCCGCCATCAGGTGGCAACTCACAATTCCCTTGATTCGCCGAATCGCCGCCTCAAACGCACCCAGCACATCCGCCGACTGCCGCTCCAGAGTCACGCGAATATACACGGTTCTCCGCTTGCCCAGCAGCCGGTCGTCTACCAGCGCCCTGTACCCGCGAATCGCTCCCGACGCCTCCAGAGCCTGAATCCGCCTCGAGGCCGCCGAAGCCGAAAGCCCCACCGCCTCGCCTACCTCATAGTTGGTCGCGCGCCCGTTTTGCTCCAGATAGCGCAGAATCGCGGCATCCAGCTCATCGAGTCCGCCGTTCGCCGTTTCCGTGCCCACCAAATGCCCCGGGTCGGTTGATTCGTGCATAACATCATCATTTGCATCATGTTTCGTTCCCATATCGCACTTCTACCACAAAGTTTGCAAACATTGAAAGCTCCTTCGGACGTACGATCCTTGGCAGTTGCACGCATGTGCGTGCCCGGCGCCCTGCGATCCTCCGAATTGCATGGTCAACGCCGGGCGCCGCACTGCAGTTTGCCCTGCCCTGCATCCAAAGCCCAGAGGCACGGCTCGACAGGAGCGCGACATGATCATCGGTGTTCCCAAAGAGATCAAAGACAACGAGGCGCGCGTCGGTATCACCCCCGCGGGCGTGAGAGCCCTCACTGAGGTCGGTCACGAAGTATTGGTAACAATACGTAATGATCAGTAGATGTACAGTACCAAGCGTCGACATCGTCGACTTTCCGGCCCGCCGCAGCAAGCTGAAATTCTGCATATTCCTCGCGCCGATCTGGACTATGTCCGCGTAATGCTCGACGAGTTCGATAGACTTCATGGTCGATTGCCTCGGTAACCACCGGCATCCCGGTTTCCAGGCGCACTTTGGCCAGGATTTTAAGCCCTTCCTCTCCCAGTCCCTGAAATGCGTAAGGCGAGGTCCTGGGCTTGAACGCGCCGCCCCGGAAAATCTGGGCGCCGGCCTTCTTCACCATTCGCGCGATTGTAAGCGCCTGGATTTCGCTCTCGATCGCGCAAGGCCCGGCCATGATGGTGAGATGCGCGTTGCCAACCCGGACCCCGCCAACATCTATGATGGTGTCCCATGCCTGGGATTCCCGGCTCACCAGCTTGTACGGGCGGGTCACCGGAATAGCCTCTTTTACTGCCGGAAGTTGCAGGAATGACGAGGCGTCCACCGGACCCTCATTGTGGAGAACGCATATTGCCACCCGCTCTCCACCCGGAATCGGCCTGGCAATGTAGCCCTTTTGCTCAATGCCGGAGACAACCGCCTCAATTTCTACCGCTGTAGCTCCTCTTTTCATTACGACAAGCACCTTTTGCCTCCTTTTCGCGGGGCCCGCACCCCCAAATAGAAAGGGACCGCAGAGTGTGTCCACGGTCCCTTTGACAAAAACAAAAGGACCGTGAGCCTTGGTGCGGCTCACGGTCCCAGCATATTCTAATTCGAACTGATGGCTATCCCGTCAGGCTCGCATCTCCCCAGGTAAGCCACCAAAACCAGACATTTGCGGTATCGAAGCAATGATTCATAATTTCGTCCTTTGACCAAATATTGACTACTCTTTAACAATCAAAAACGAGAATAGCAAGTAGATTTTTCAAGAAATTGACATCAATTCTCCAAACTGGTACCATGGCCGCGTTTTCTCGAAGGGGCAAAGGGTCATCGTCTTATCTCTGCTTTTTCTTAAGCTGACTCAAGTTAGCACCGATTTTGCATATTTTCCTCAAGCATACCTTCTCTCGAGAAAAGGGAGCCGGAGGGGGCTTCTAAAACCACACATGAATGGAGGGGGCCAAACCTTTTACATCCGAAAAGAAAGACATCGTGGGGGGCAGGGGGAAAGATGCAAAACTTACTTCAACGCACCTTTCGAAATGTTTAGCGCAGCGGCTTCTTTAATGTGCAAATCGATGAAAGCCGCCCCTAAAGGCAGTCGGGCGGCTTTCGCTCAGACAGGAGCGGCCCAGGATTACTGGAACGGAATGTTCAGATACGTCTCACGGCGTTTTGGGCGCCGTCTGCAAATGCCCTCGATGCTTTCACAAGGACCGAGAAAGAAAAGCTACCCGCAAACTCTCCCGCTGAGAATCTAAAAGACTACGGTGAATTGTTCAAACTGAATGTCCGGCTTGCCGGCGACGCGATGACCGGCAGCCTGCGGGCTATGAACAGTTTTTTTTACACTACGCTGAGCAAAAGTTTTTACGCCTGGATAAATCCATTCGAAGACGAAGACTGCCTGTGGGAGTTCGCTTGCAGGCTAAGAGATCTTAAAGCTCACCGTTCACGAATACCCGAAGGCTGTAGACGAGATCAAAGCCGATTTCGGATTCCACCTGGACAACGGCGGGTATTTGAAGCTGGCCGAAACCGAGCGCTTCGACCTCTACCAGGTGCTTCCCAGCAAGAAGGATATAACGCTCAGAAGCAAACCCATTCTGATTATTCCTCCCTATGTTCTGGGCGCCAATATTTTGGCTTTTTTGCCGGGAGAACAAAGGAGCTATGTTCATTGTTACGCCAACCAGGGAATCCCGACCTACATACGCCTGGTCAAAGATATCGATTCGACCGCCGCAGTCCGTACAATGACCGGAGAAGATGACGCTCTCGACATACGCTTCTTCTGTCAGGAAATGACGGCAAAGCACAACAAGCCGGTCACCCTGAACGGTTTCTGCCAGGGCGGCTACATGGCTCTCGCGGCGCTGTTATCCGGTGAACTGGACGGCCTGGTCGACGCTCTGATCACCTGCGTAACTCCAGTGGACGGGAGCCGGAGCAAGTCTTTAACAGATTACATGAACAGTCTTCCGGAGAGGTTCAGAGACATCAGTTATTCTCAAAAAGTGTCTCCTGACGGCAACACCGTTATTGACGGCTCTATTTTGGGATGGGTTTACAGGCTGCGAAAACTGGAGACCGAGTCGCCCGATCGCCTCTTTCCATCGCGACATCGACATGTTTGACAGCCAGGCAAGTCCGCGGCCGAAAATCAGCAGGACAGCGGCGGCGATCAATTACTGGCTGACCCATGATCAAAAAGATATACCTGTTAACATCACCAGGATGAGTTTTGCTTCCTATTCGATTCCAATCGACCAGGAGGGGACACTGCCTGTGGCCCTTTTCGGCCGAAAGCTCAATTTAAAGCGACTCGAAGCGAAGAAAACGCCATGGCTTATCTGTATTGCCGACGGGGACGACCTGGTTGACAAAGAAGCCTCGCTTGCCGCGCTGAACTATATCGACGCTGAAGTCTGCGTATTCCCGAAGGGCCATGCGTCCATTGCAACCTCGTGGTCTATTCCGACCTCGGGATGCCCGCTTCACCTTACGTTTCCTCAGGCCGGGGCGTCTGCCGCCGAGTCCTGCAAATTGTCGAGGGGGCCGGTGCGCTTCCAGATGGATCTGGACGCAGCCCTCGATGCCGATGCGGGCCGTTGTGAAGCGCAAGTAGAACAAGAGGCCGAACCTGCAACCGAGAAAGCCGCCACGGAGACAATAACCGGCCGCGCCGAGCCAAAGCGGCGCGCAGCCAGGAAAACCACAGCGCCCAAGAAGAAGTGACGCGGGGAAAAGACTGACGTGGAGACGCGGAGACGCGGAGACGCGGAGAAAAGACTGACGCGGAGATGCGGGGACGCGGAGATGTGGGGACATCACCCCGTCTCCCTCTCATACCTTTTCACACGCCTGCGGGTTGGTCTCAGGTTTGCGAATCCACTCTCTGGAGGAGTTCTTCGAGTTTTTCCCTCAGTTTGCTTATTTCATCGGACAGAGCGTCCACTCCCCTCTCCTGAGGCTTTGGGGCGGCTTTTGAGGAAGGGCCGTACACCTGGCGCCTAACCTGACAGTATTGTTCGTAGGCATCCGCTGTTTCATGCAGCAATTGTGTGTAGCCGGGCGACTTGAACAGGTCCAGGTATGAACCCTTCGAGCACGGAAAACCAGACGCCGGAGACTTCATCGACATTCTGAGGGACCCCGCCTTCCCCATGCATATCACCAACGGTTTCGGCCAGGGCTTTCGATGCCTTGTCCATCGGAAGATAAAGTTGATACAGGAGTTCGCTCATTTTCTCAGAAAAGGCAGTGTACTTGACAAGAAGATCCTGGGAAGAGCCACCGCCCGCATCAGCATTTCGGATCAGACCGAGAAGCTTTCGAACGGACTCAAGCCAGATCAGCGGCGCATGGCTCGAAGATTCTATGTCATTGGGAGGCGAAGCGCCTTTGCGTAATTCGTCAAGCCATTTCTTCTGGAGTTCCACATATCCCTCGAACCCTATTTGCATCAGGTTCGACACAAGCTCGGAAAGAGACTCGCCGCCACCGGCGCCGTATTTTTTGTCCCCGGTGAAAGCGGCAAATGAATCCGATATAGCCTGGGTCATATTCAGAGGTATTCGCCATGGGCCTTTCACTTGATCCGACTGCGTGAACCAGGTGAACGGAACCCCGACAGGCATGGCGCCTTTCGACCACATGTTGAGCATCAGCTTGTTCCAGAAATCAAATACCGGGTTGTCCATAGATTTCAAACCCCTTCCATACTCCGCTTCCGATGCGGCAGTTACGGCCAGCCGCTGTCAGGCGCCGGTGACGCCTTCTTTTTTTGATCCAATTGCGACAAGGCCCAGGCTGGGCACGCTCATGAGATATGCAGCTCGCCGTTGCCCAGTAATGATCCGGAGAACTCAACCGGATGAACTTCACCTCATCTCTGTGCAGCTAGTAGCTCATCCTGGGTTTACCCTCCTCCTTTTCATGGCCCAGTCCCAGCATTTTTGCCTCGAGCGTGATTATTATTACCAATTCGGCCACGCGTTCACAACTCCCGCATCCACCAACAACTCTCTATTACATGAATATCAAAAATTTCATGATCAGGGGTTATTCAGTTCCCATCCACAAAGATCGTTTCTGTCAGGACACATGGTCATTCCTTTCTCGCACTATTAGGGGAACAGTATGTCTTGAGCGCCCGGGCGCCGGCGTCGCATGGGGCCGGCCAGCTTATCAGTCAGTTCAAAAACGAGACTGTTTGGCTCACGCCAGGCTTCCGCTCATTGCTTTGGGACAAACCACCCTATTTTATTAATTA
>CAWFMJ010000018.1:0-4726 GCA_963816715.1 uncultured delta proteobacterium | reverse complement strand
ACGGGATCGTTATACCCAGCGCTCTATCGCCTGGAAAAACAGCGTTGGGTGACCTCCGAATGGAGGTAATCGGAGAGTAACCAGCGCGCCAAGTTCTACCGCCTGACGCCGGCCGGTAAGAAGCAGTTGTTGTCTGAGCAGAACCGCTGGAAGCAGATCGTCAACGCCATCGCGGGGATTATGAATCCTGCACCGGAGGAGGGCGAGGTATGAATCTCTGGGACTGGTTGTTTCGCCGAGAGCAGCATGAGGAAGAGCTGGACGAAGAGGTCCAGGCTCATCTTCAAATGGCCGCGCAGGAACGCATGGAGCGGGGCGAAACCGTCGAGCAGTCGCGCACCTGCGCCGTCCGCGAATTCGGCAACGTAACATTGATCAAGGAAATGACGCGTGACATGTGGGGCTTTCGCTGGCTGGAAGAGTTGCTTCAGGACCTGCGGTACGGCTTGCGCCAATTGCGGCGCAACCCGGGTTTCACGACCATCTGCGTAATCACGCTCGCGCTTGGCATCGGGGCAAACACCGCTGTATTCAGCGTAGTCAGCGCGGTACTGATACGTCGATTGCCTTATCAGCACTCCGACCACCTTGTGTGGGTCATGGAATTCTGGCCTCGCATCAATAACACTGTAGTGCCCAGCCCCGACTTCCTCAATTGGCGCGATCAGAACCAAGTCTTCCAGGATGTTGCACCTTACGGCGGCTTTGGAGAACTAAATCTCAGCGACGATTGTGAGCCAGAGCGCATTGACGGAATCGGCGTGACATGGGACTTCTTTCCGATGCTGGGGGGCAGGTCCGAACTGGGGCGAGGTTTTCTCCCCGAGGAGGACCGGCCAGATGGACCACCGCTTGTGATCTTGGGCCATTCCTTGTGGAAACGGCGCTTCCATTCCGATCCGAACGTGGTCGGCAAAATGATAACGCTCGACGAAAAAGCGTACAGAGTCATCGGAATTATGCCTGACAGCTTCCGATTCCCCGGCGACTTGACCCCGGAGCTGTTTGCCCCTTCCTATCTCCCCCTGAAAGCCGATTGGTCGGCCCGCGAACTCGCCATCGTTGGGGTGATCGCTCGCCTTAAGCCACACGTGAGCCTTGGGCGCGCCAAGTCCGATTTGTTCACTATCAACCGGCGGTCAGACCAGAGGCTTCCGCCACCTTTTGCCCAGATGGGCGTGGGATTGCAGGTGAGAATTGGCAGCCTCCACGAACACTTGGTGGGAGACGCACGGCCGCCGCTGTTGATTTTGTGGGGTGCGGTCAGTCTTGTGCTGTTGCTCACCTGCGCGAACGTCGCGAATTTGCAGCTCGCTCGTGCTGTGTCGCGAAAGAAAGAGTTCGCTGTCCTTGCCGCAATTGGTGCGGGTAGCTGGCGGCTAGCCAGGCAACTGTTCATTGAGAGCTTCGCAATCGCGGCGCTAGGAGGAGTGGCCGGGCTCATCCTTGGGGCAGGAGGCGTAGCCCTCCTTCGCCAGTTGGGTCCGCCCGGCATTCTGGGCCTCCGGACAGCACGTTTGGAGCCTTGGGTGTTTGCTTACATCGCGGCGATCACTGCCTTCATCGGCGCGGCGTTTGGTTTGGCGCCGGTGTTTGTAGCTTCCAAGCTGCGTTTGGAGGTAACGCAGAAGGAGGCCAGACCGAGCGAGACTGTTGCGGGCACCGCACTGCGGTTGCGCAGCATCCTGATGGTTTCAGAGGTAGCTTTGGCTCTTATCCTGTTGACAGGCAGGGGTCTCCTGATCCGCAGCTTCATTCACCTCACCTCGGTCAATCCGGGCTTCGACCAACGGCAAGTTCTGACTGAACGAATCGCGCTGCCCATGGGGAAGTGCGCAACACCTAACCAACAGACCACATTTTTGCTGAGCGTTCTGGAGCACATTGGGATGCTCGCTGGCACTGAATCTGTTGCCGCTTCAAGCTCTCCACCTCTAACCCGCTTAACTCACCACGCTATTCACGGGCCGATTTGGAAGCATGATGGGGGCGGCGGATGGGGATTTTGGGGGTTCCCAGTCCGTGATGACACAAGGGGGCGGAAATCGGTGGGGGGCGGGCTGATTCGCAAGGACTTGCGGGCCGAAATCGGCGCACTTCTCCCTGTGGATATTATTCTGAACGAGACCCCCATCCACCCGCTTTTTCAAGCCCGCAAGGGTACGCCCTGGAGCTGGGCATAGACCTTCCGAAATTGTTCCGCGTAAGCATAACCTCCGGCCATCGACACCCAAACTTTCCGCACCGTGATGGGAATCAGTGCCCCGATCTTGAGCAGCTTCAGCCGCACCGTCGTGCACTGCGCCTTGGCCATCTCGGTTCCCTGTAGTCCCAGTCTCCGCAACGCCTGCATCAGCGTGTAAGCCACGGAAGAGAAGTACAAGCGGATCTGATTGGTGCGCAGATAGGCCGTGCTGGTGCGGTCCGCGAACAGCATCAATTGTTCTTTGATACGGTTTTCCATCTCGCCCCGCGCGCAGTACAACTCCTCATACAACGCCTGCGGCGCCCACTCCGAAGTCGACAGCGAGGTCACCACAAAGCGCGGGTTGGCACCCTTCTCCCGATGCTCGGCCTTGGCCACCACCCGCCGCGCTTACGACCAGCTCTGGTGGGTTTGATAGCTGAACTCTTTGAAGACCCTCGCCGCCTTCCCGCTCCGTTGGTATTGCTCGGCCGCCTGGGCCAGTTCCGCCACGACCTCGGCCCGCAAGCGATCATTCTTGGCCAACCCCAGGACGTAATCCACCCGGTTCGCCTCGCACCACGCCATCAGCTCTTCCCGGCAGAACCCCGAGTCGCCGTGTACGATGATTCGCACCTGCGGCCACGCCTGCCGAAGTTGCTCCACCAGGCGCGCCACCTCCTCCACGATTCCCGCCGCCCCATCGATATTCGCCGGGCGCAGCCGAGCGCTCAACAGGTATTCTCCACAGAAGATATACAACGGCAGATAGCAATAGTGGCCATAATAGCCATGAAAGAATCGCCCTTCCTGATTCCCGTGCAGGGGATCGTCCGTGCTGTCCAGATCCAGGATGATCTGCTTCGGCGGCTCCCCGTGGGCCTGGAGAAAAACCTCTCCCCAAAACCGCTCCACCACCACAAAATCCAGCCTGATCTTTTTGTAACGCTCTCCCTCCTTCACTTCTTTACCCGTCAATTCCAGCCGGTTCAGCGTGCGCTTGCCCGCCAGCCCCTTGCCCTGATCGCGGGCGCGCGCCCGGCTCTGGCCGCTCGGATCCGCCTTCCCCGCCAACACCCCCAGCAGCGGATCGCGCCGTAACTGGTCATGATCATTCAAGTCTTCATACCCCAACGCCAGCCCGTACACCCGCTGCGCCACCAACTCCTCCACCCCGTGCTCGACGCGCTCCGCCTGCCGCTGGTCCTGGAAACAAGCCGCAAACTGCCGGATGATCCCGGTCCGTTTCTCCACCTCGCGCAGCAGCAGCCCGGTGAGTTCATGAACTCGCACATGCCGCGCACGGCGAAGAATTTACTTGCATCTACAAGAAGACTGATTCGACCTTGCGAGGGAATACCGGGGCCGAGCTTGCTGCCTTGATCGAAGCCTATTCGGGTTCTCCGTTTCTTTACGTTCTCGAAGCTTTACAGAGCACTCTATTCGCGTTGATAGAGAAAATCACTGAACCATTCATCCCGGTACACTTCCGCAATTTGCCTAAAACCCCTCGCCGACAAGTAAGAATTGACATCTGAGTACAAGTCCTGGCCGAAATAAATCGGTCTTCTTTCGATTTCTGACACAATAGAGGTTACCTCATAGATCAGGTCCCCCAAACCACGTAGCGCCCGCAATTCAGCGCCTTGTACGTCCATACACAGAAGATCTATCTGTGTGATCCCCTGAGACCGACAGTACGCATCCAAACGAATAGCGGGAACTAAGTCTTCCCTCTGCTCGTATTGCCTGTGGTAGTCTGGCCGAACCCGGAAACAGGACGATGCACCCCAATTTGTGATCTCCCGCCCATTCTTCGTGGCACGTGTGACTGGATAGAAGCAGATTTCGCCTTCTTGGTCCCACACCGCTTTTTCGACTAGTGTAATATCAGGT
Source organism: uncultured delta proteobacterium (assembly GCA_963816715.1). GTDB lineage: Bacteria > Desulfobacterota > Syntrophorhabdia > Syntrophorhabdales > WCHB1-27 > BOG-1155. Next base: position 645 of record CAWFMJ010000018.1, on the reverse strand, counting down.
TGTCCCAACAGTGCAAGACGCGTCTTGGGCAGTATATCCGGGTTACACTCGAACGCGTAAACATCTGCCTCGAATGTGTCGCGCAATATTATGGTGTCGGCTCCATCCAAACAGCCACATTCCAAGATTGTCTGGATTGCATTCGATCGCAGATGCCTCGCAAATACAGGGTGAAGGTAATCACATGGATAAGCCATTGATGATTCTCCATGCAGGGGCCACTCGCTGCGCAACCTGGATCACAAGAGACTTCCGAGCAGGAGGGCACCGTGGTTGTCATACTGCGCCCGATCCGAGCTTTTCCGCGGTCCAACTAAAGTAGCCACTGGCAGTTGTCGGCTGCGGCATCATAGTGAGTGGCGCTGGAACTTGGATGTCTAGCACTGTCTTCCCTGCCTAAGCAGCGAGTGGGCCACACGCGCTGAATGGTCCCATGTCCATCTGCAACAAACAGCTTTTCGCGCAAGCAGACCTTTCTCTTTCGCTTCCGATGGGTTCTCGATCACATGTCTCATGAGGTACCTTAGGTGTGCGATGTCCGGTTTGGCCCATTGGCCATATATCTTCCACCCGGGAAGAAATATGGATCGTAAACATCAACCATCTTCTCGACCTTTATCAAATAAGCGAACTCACTTGATAGAC
>CAWFMJ010000017.1:0-215256 GCA_963816715.1 uncultured delta proteobacterium | reverse complement strand
CAGGAAAAGAAAGAAATTCGATTCTCAAAGTAGCGGCGAGCGAAATGGGAAGAGCCTAAACCGATCATGCGTATAGCCCGTGCGCGTTGCATGGTCGGGGTCGTAGGATTCCGTTTGAGGCCTTCACGGAGGCCTCGGGAAGTTGCAAAGCTGTTTCGTAGACGAACGACCTGGAAAGGTCGACCACAGAGGGCGATCGTCCCGTAGTCGAAACGAAGCAGTCTTCCTGGCCGAAATCCTGAGTACCGCGGGACACGTGGAACCCTGCGGGAAGCTAGGAGGACCATCTCCTGAGGCTAAATACTACTTGGCGACCGATAGTGAACAAGTACCGTGAGGGAAAGGTGAAAAGCACCCCGGTGAGGGGAGTGAAATAGTCCCTGAAACCATTTGCCTACATTCTGTGGTAGCCTGGAAAGCAATTTCCGGGTGACCGCGTACCTTTTGCATAATGAGTCAGCGAGTTGCGCTGTGCAGCGAGGTTAAGCCGATTAGGCGGAGCCGGAGCGAAAGCGAGTCTGAATAGGGCGAATAGTTGCACGGCGCAGACCCGAAGCTGGGTGATCTATCCATGGCCAGGATGAAGTCCCGCTAAACCGGGACGGAGGTCCGAACCCACTTAGGTTGAAAACTAAGGGGATGAGCTGTGGATCGGAGTGAAAGGCTAATCAAACCCAGTGATAGCTGGTTCTCCCCGAAATATATTGAGGTATAGCCTCCCGCGATCGGTTATGGAGGTAGAGCACTGAATGGGCTAGGGGTCCTACAAGGCTACCAAACCCAACCAAACTCCGAATGCCATAATCCAAAACGGGGGAGTCAGACGGCGAGTGATAAGATCCGTCGTCGAGAGGGAAAGAGCCCAGACCGCCAGCTAAGGCCCCTAAACCGTGCTAAGTGGGAAAGGATGTGGGTAGGCTAAAACAGCCAGGAGGTTGGCTTAGAAGCAGCCATCCTTTAAAGAAAGCGTAATAGCTCACTGGTCTAGTAGACCTGCGCCGAAAATGTAACGGGGCTCAAGCACAGTGCCGAAGCTGCGGATCTCCATCTTTGATGGAGGTGGTAGGGGAGCATTCTGCCAACCTGCGAAGGCGTCTCGCGAGGGGCGCTGGAGGAAGCAGAAGAGAGTATGCTGACATGAGTAGCGATAAACAAGGTGAAAAACCTTGTCGCCGTAAGCCCAAGGTTTCCTGAGCAAGGGTAATCCTCTCAGGGTTAGTCGGTCCCTAAGGCGAGGCCGAAAGGCGTAGCTGATGGGAAACAGGTTAATATTCCTGTACCGCCAGGCGGGTGTTTGAGCGAAGAGGGGACGGAGAAGGGTAAGCCATCCGGGTGATGGATGTCCCGGTTTAAGCGCGTAGGGGGATCCCATAGGCAAATCCGTGGGGTCTTAACTCCGAGACGTGACGAGGATCTCGCGTATGCGGGAACAAACTGGCCGATCCCATGCTTCCAAGAAAAGCCTCGCAGTGAATTCGTTTGGCGACCGTACCGCAAACCGACTCGGGTGGGCGAGGAGAGAATCCTAAGGCGCTTGAGAGAACCCTGGTTAAGGAACTCGGCAAAATCACACCGTAACTTCGGGAGAAGGTGTGCTCTGGCTGGTGTAGGGACTTGCTCCCGAAGCCGACCGGAGCCGCAGTGAAGAGGGGGTGACGACTGTTTACTAAAAACACAGGACTCTGCTAACTCGCAAGAGGAGGTATAGGGTCTGACGCCTGCCCGGTGCTGGAAGGTTAAGGGGAGATGTCAGCCGCAAGGCGAAGCGTTGAACCGAAGCCCCAGTAAACGGCGGCCGTAACTATAACGGTCCTAAGGTAGCGAAATTCCTTGTCGGGTAAGTTCCGACCTGCATGAATGGCGTAACGATTGCCCCGCTGTCTCGACCAGGGACTCAGCGAAATTGTATTGGCGGTGAAGATACCGTCAACCCGCAGCAAGACGGAAAGACCCCATGAACCTTTACTATAACTTGACAGTGAACTTCGGGGTAACATGTGTAGGATAGGTGGGAGGCTGTGAAGCCCTGGCGCCAGCTGGGGCAGAGCCAACGTTGAAATACCACCCTTGTTGCTTTGAGGTTCTAACTCAGACCCCTTATCGGGGCCGAGGACACTGTCTGGCGGGTAGTTTGACTGGGGCGGTCGCCTCCAAAAATGTAACGGAGGCGCACGAAGGTTGGCTCAGGCTGATTGGAAACCAGCCGTTTGAGTGCAAAGGCATAAGCCAGCTTAACTGTGAGACAAACAAGTCGAGCAGAGACGAAAGTCGGTCTTAGTGATCCGGTGGTTCCATATGGAAGGGCCATCGCTCAACGGATAAAAGGTACTCTGGGGATAACAGGCTTATCTCCCCCAAGAGTTCACATCGACGGGGAGGTTTGGCACCTCGATGTCGGCTCATCGCATCCTGGGGCTGAAGTAGGTCCCAAGGGTTTGGCTGTTCGCCAATTAAAGCGGTACGTGAGCTGGGTTTAGAACGTCGTGAGACAGTTCGGTCCCTATCTGCTGTGGGCGCAGGACAATTGCGAGGGGCTGTCCTTAGTACGAGAGGACCAGGATGGACGGACCTCTGGTGTACCGGTTGTCACGCCAGTGGCATTGCCGGGTAGCTATGTTCGGAAGGGATAACCACTGAAGGCATCTAAGTGGGAAGCCCGCCTCAAGATTAATTGTCCCGTCCGGTAGCAATACCGGGCTAAGATCCCAGGTAGACCACCTGGTTGATAGGGCAGTGGTGTAAGTGCAGCGATGCATTCAGCCTACTGCTACTAATCGATCGAGCGGCTTGATCATATTTCATTACTTCATGTCGGTTGTCTATAAGCATAGGTTTCCCGGCGGCTAGAGCGGAGGGGCCACACCCGTTCCCATCCCGAACACGGCAGTTAAGCCCTCCTGCGCCGATGATACTGCAGGGGCGACTCTGTGGGAAAGTAGGTCGTTGCCGGGAGTTTTTTTGAGAAGCAACTAAAAACCCCGAAGAAGCAATTCTTCGGGGTTTTTAGTTTTAATCCGGTTAACTCCCCTTCCCTTTCATGCTGGAATCGCCTATTTTTGTTTGGGAAAGGCGAGAATCTCTTTGACGAGACAGCCTCTCGGGCTCGAGCTTGTCCTCAGGACGGCCGCCGTATCGGCGCCGCCTCCGGCAAACCCGGCGCCGGCAACAGAGAGAACCGTCTCTCCTTCTGCGACGAAGCCGTGATTGACGGCCAGGACGGTCACCCCGACAAGCACGCGGAAGCCCATGCTGATAAGGTTGAGCATGGTAAGGTCGGCGCCGGAATCTATATCCAGGGGGCGCAGGTCGGCCGAGATGAACTTTTTCAATTTGGCCCTTGCGGCCCTGATGCTTCAATTTTTTTCTTGGCCATTTGCAGAACTGCATCCGTGTTGGCCGGTCCCGGTTCGTCAAAATAGAGAATCTCTTTCGTTTCCATGTCCGCCTCCGCTCGCCTATTTTCTGAAGAAAAGTCCAGCGCTTTTATTCTGAATACCATTGCACGCCCACATAGTGCAAGAAGAACCGGCGGCATATTAACACGTTCGTGAAATTTTTCTTGATCTTTAACCGGCTCGGTGGTAATGATTAGGACATACCATAGAGCGGCAAAGGGTTGGATCTTTGCTTTCTTAACGATCCCCTGCCCCTGGGGCCGGCTTATGCCGGGCGGGCGCATGAAAAAGGAGAATCGCATGAAGCAAGATATTTCGGGGGCGCTCTTGGGTTATTGGGGAAAGATCTTCGATCGCGAAAGCAGTCAGCCTGAAGAGTTTCTCAATCACCAAGACGATGGGTTTACCCGCATGTTCGAGGACCTCGATGCGTTTTACCAACGGATCGAGAGGCTGCAGGAGCACTGCCATCATGTAATTGATGGCATGGACCGGATAGAAAGGGCAGTAGGGGTCGAGTCGTGACCGGCTCCTGCGAAGTTCGACTATCCGGCGACTGTCCTTAACCGACGCGAGCAACAATCGCCAGGGGGTTTGGAAGATGGAGACCTTCTAGGCCGCACCCCGCTGCCGATTCATTCTTTTCGCGCCGCAACGCTCCGTCCGGGATTCTCCGGCGTCGACCACGTCTCAGGCGTGTGGCTTGCCCTGCCCTCGTCTGGTCCAAAATCCGGGCAGCCTCCGAAAGACGTCAGCGCGTCGGCTGTCAACATTTTGCCCTATTGCGCCGCTTTACCGCGTTCTTTCCCGTTTCGATCCCGGTTAAAGGTTATGCTTGCACCGAAGGGGCCCGACGAGGAGAAAAATCGGTTTTCCCCCCTTTGGGGGATGGCGCCGCGAAACCGCTGCTGCTATACTCTTATCCGTTGAAGACATCCATCGTGTGGGCGCCTCCCGGAATGCGGCCCGTGCGACCTGTGGGCGATCTCAAATAGGACGACTCTTGCATGCACGAACAGAGCATCGTTGAATCCCTTCTCTCTCTGGCGCTGGAACATGCAGAGAAAGCAAAAGCCAACAAGATTCTCAAGGTTTGTCTTGTTGTTGGAGAGCTGTCCGGCGTGGAGGAAGAAGCCGTGGAGTTCTATTTCAGCTTCCTGACCGCCAACACCATTGCCGCGGGGGCCCGTCTTTTCTTTACGCGCGTTCCGGCCGAGCTGCGCTGTCGCAAGTGCGAAACGGTTTTTGTGCCGGAACGATTCGATTTGCACTGCCCCGCCTGCAAGGAACAGGAGGTAGACATAGTCGCCGGACGCGAACTCTATATCGATAACATCGAGGTGGAATAAATGAGCGTAAAGATAGTGAACGTCAAAGAAGATGTCCTGAGCGCCAACGAAGAGATAGCGAGGACCAACCAGGAATTGGTCGACCGGCGACGCATTCTCATGATCAATGTCATGTCCTCGCCCGGAGCGGGCAAGACCAGTCTTATTATGCAAACCATCAACAGGTTCAAGGAGAAGACGCGCATTGCCGTCATCGAAGGCGACATTGCTTCGACGATCGACGCGGACAAGATAAACGGGTTGGGCATTCCCGCGGTTCAGATAAACACGGCCGGCGCCTGCCACCTTGACGCCAACATGATCAGGAAGGCGTTGGACAGCCTCGCCCTCGAGGAGATCGACCTCCTCATCATCGAAAACGTCGGCAACCTCATCTGCACGGCCGAATTTGCCCTCGGCGCACACAAGAAGGTCATGCTCCTGAGCGTTCCCGAAGGCGACGACAAACCCCATAAGTACCCGTTGATGTTTACCGAAGCAGACGTGGTGCTGGTCAACAAGACAGATGTGCTGCCCTACTTTGATTTCGATAGCGCCGCCTTCTCGAAAACCGTCAGCGGCCTCAACCCTTCGGCGAAGATATTCCCGATCTCCGCGAAGACCGGCGAGGGCCTGGAAGCATGGTTTTTGTGGCTGGAAGCCGCCATCAAAGAGAAGAGCGTCGCCGCTTAGAATTGCCCCATCTAAAGGCAATGCAAGAACGAACAACGGTTTCCCCAGGCGCTAAGACGGCCTGATGAATGAATGACTGCAAGGGAGGATCATGATGAAGGAGAATGGCGTACACGCGGCCTTGGCAGCAAAGCTGGGAGTGCCCGATTCCGAACGGTTTGTGAAGATACTCGAAGCGACGTTTACCTATGACGAGGCTGTTATGTGCAGTGAGTTATTCGAGCCGGCGACATGCGCCGAGCTGGCAGTCAGACTCAACATGGAGGAGAAAGACGTCGCCAGGAAACTCGATGTCCTCGTAGACAAAGGCGCGCTCACCAGAGGAAAGACCCAATTTGCTTTTCATACGAGCCTCATTGCCTTTCATCATGAGACCGTCGCCGACACGGCCCCTCACGCGGGGCCGAACGCCATACCGAAACACGTCAAAGAACTATGGGGGGATTTCTTCCGAAACGAGTGGTCCTATCAGTTCGCCGAGCATGTTGCCAAGATGATTGAGGCGACGGGGCGCAGTCTTCCTATTTGGCCGGCTATCGGGGCGCTCGAGCGCAGCCCGAACATCCGGCCCGAGGATATCCTGCCCGAGGAGAACTGGAAGCTGAAGATTGAAACGGCCAAAAGGAGAATCGTCGGGCCCTGCGGCTGTCGGGTGGTATGGGGCGTCTGCGATCATCCGCTTATGAGCTGTTTTTCCTGTTTTGACAGGCCGAGAGGAGAATACTACCTCAATAAGCCGGGCCGTTTGCTCAAGGAAGTGAGCCTGGAAGAAGCGCTCTCCATTGCGCGGGAGGCCGAGGAATCGGGTCTCGTCCATTGGGGAGACTGCTATTGCTGCGACTGCTGCTGCGAGAACCTCTTTCCTGTGACGCGGGAAAAGAGATTCGACCTGATGACGCCCAACCGGTTCCTCGCCGTGGTAGATGAGGAAAAGTGCAAAGGCTGCAAGGAGTGCGCGAAGTGGTGCAAGTTCGAAGCGATCGAAATGAAACCGGTCCCCAATTCCAAGAAGAAAAAGGCATTCATAGGGAGCGAGAAATGCAAGGGATGCGGCCTCTGCATCATCAAATGCAAACATGACGCCCTGCACTACGAAATTGTCAGGCCCCAGGAGTACATGAAGGGCCGGTCGACATCGGTTTCGGAGCCGGGCTCCACGGCCCGCACCATACCCATTTGGGGTCACTACGACCTCAGGTAAGTCGAGGCCTTTGGGCAAAGCAAACAAACGAACAGGAACAGGGCAGGAGCCACAAGCGGCCCCTGCCCTGTTTTCCTTAAAGGGTTGACGAAGAAGCGGCGAAGTTGTAGAGTGGAGGATGGGACCCGTTGCGTTGCGCCGTATTCGCCGGAGGCTGACAACTCCGGAAAAGGAAAACGGACACTAAAAAAAGGAGTGGGCCATGGGAGACAAAAGCAAGAAGGACAAAGAAAAGGGCGCAAAGCAGAACGTCGCGAAACAGCAAGAGAAGGCTAAAGCGAAGAGCGAGAAGCAACCCAAGAAAAGTTGATAACGGAAACGGCAGCGCCGCCGCAAGGCTCGCCCGGCCCCGAAACCCATCGCAGAACCAAGGAACAGGTCGATTCCTTCAGGCTATAGCAAAGCACTCAAGGCAAGGTTAGATGGGCGTCCATATAATTCCGGTCAACAGGCTCAGTCCCGAAGCCCTACGCGGCGTCGTTGAAGAATTCATTTCAAGACAGGGCACGGACTATGGCGAAAAAGAAGTTTCGCCGGAAACGAGTTTCAGGCAGCTAAAACACAAGCTTGAAAAAGGACTGGCAGTCCTCATCTACGACGACGAAACGGAAACCACCAACATATTCCCCGCTGACAGTCCTTTAATACGAAAGATTAACGCGCAGGCCGAGTGATCGGCATCACAATTTGAGATCGACGAGTCTTTGCAGGAGAATGTCTTCAACGTTCCGTCTGGAATCAAGCGCCGACAATACATAGACCCTTTTTTCCGAAATCCTGTAGATAATTCTCCACGGTCCGACGATCAGCTCGCGGTACCTGGCGATTCCCTGCTGCTGAAGCTCCGGAACAATGCGGCCTCTCTCGGGAAACGCGCCAAGGGCTGAGGCGTGCTTCTTCACCTCTTTAAATACGTCGAAGGGCTCGGGAAGGGCTGCCGTCGGCGATGTACTCTACGACGCCCACCAGGTCCTTCTCCGCTGTTTCCGACCAAGCGACGGCGCAGCGTCCCTTCATTTCATTCGGTCTTTCAGAATCTTGTCCACATTCGCAAAAACCTCTTCCTGGGACCTTGTCTTGCCATCCTCGATGTCTTGCTCACCCTGGGCAATGAGCTTAAGGATGCCGATGGCATTTCGCATATTCTCATAGCTTTCAGGGTCCTGGAGCACTGCCTTGGGCTCCCCGTTCTGGGTAATGATAACCGGTCGATGCGTTTCGTTTATTTGCTTCAGCAGATCCGGAGCCTTCGACTTCAGGTAAGTAATCGGCTTGATGTCTTTCGAGATGTTCATTTCTTCACCCCCAGGTCTTTATATGGTACCACATTAAGACCTGATGTCAAGCGGCACGGAATGACAATTTCTGTCGGCAAGAGATGAAGCAATCCAGGTAACCTGAAGCTCTACGGTTGTACTGAAAATCTCTTTGCTCAGCAATTCCTTAATTTCATCGGCCGTCAGCGTCCCAAGGTAGAGCGCTGCGGCTTCTCGCGCGTTTTCAACGGCTTCTTTAAAAGAGTCACCCTGCGTCTGGCGCCCTTCCAACTCCGGCGAGTACGCATAATACCCGTGCTCGCCTTTTTCGATAAGGATGCTGGCCTTGTGCGCCATAGCCGCCTCGCTTCGCGTAACGGCAATATACTCTCCAGGCGCCGGAATCCACAACGGCCAAACGTGACGTGGATATGCCATCTCCGGCATCGATCACGGTTGTACTCTGCGGCGGATCGGGGGGACCGACCAGGCCGCCGCCCGCGCTTAACCCGCCCTTCCCTTACGGCTTCGGCAGCTCCGTCGCGCTCCACCCGCCCCCCAGCGCCTGCACCAACCCCACCGCCGCTGCCATCCGCCGGTAGAGAATACTATTCGCCGTTACTTCGTTCGTCAGCAGCGCCGTCTGGGCCGTCACTACCGTCAGATAGCTCGTGGTTCCGATCTTGTACTGATTGAGCGCCTGGTTCAGCGAGCGCTTGGCCGCATTTACCGCCCGCTCTTGCGCGGACGCTTCGTTTTCAAGGATGCGCAGGGCTGCCAGATTGTCCTCTACCTGCTGAAAGGCGGTAAGGACGGTTTCCCGGTAGGTCGCCACCGCTGCGTCATAGGCCGCCCTCGCCTGCTCCGTCTGCGCCCGCCTCAAGCCGCCCTCGAAGACGAATTCGGAAACGGACGGTCCGAGCGACCAGAACCGGCTCGGCCAGGTGAGCCACTTGGAGAGGTCGGTGCTTTCGAAGCCGCCCGATCCATTGAGGGTGACTGTCGGGTAGAAGGCCGACATGATGAACCCGATCTGGGCGTTTGCCGCCGCCGCGGTGCGCTCGGCCGCCGCCACATCCGGCCTGCGCTCCAAAAGCCCGGAAGGCACGCCTGCGGGGATGGCAGGCACGGACGCCGCGAGAGGCACGGGAGGGATGGAAAAAAGCGAAGCAGGCTCACCGACGAGGACGGCGATGGCGTGCTCCAGCTCTGCCCGCAAAACGGCCACGTCGATGGCCTGCGCCTCCGTGGTCTCGAGCTGCGTCTCGGCCAGGGCCACGTCCCCGCTCGCTGCTACTCCGTGGTGGTACTGATTCAGGGTGATTTGCAAGCTCTTCCGGTAAGCGGCGACTGTTTCGTCGAGGAGCTGTTTCTGCGCGTCCGCTCCGCGCAGCTCAAAGTAATCCTGAGCGAGGAGGGCTCTCGCGCTGAGCCGGACCGATTCGAGGTCCGCAGCGAGGGCTTGCGCGTTTGCCGCGTTCTCCTCGACAAGACGGCGGACGCGGCCCCAAACGTCCAGCTCCCACGTCAACTGGGCAGGCAAGAGATAATCGGTAAACGTGACCCTCGAGGTCGACACCCCGGAGGCAGATGAGCCGGACGTTGCTGTGGTCGAAACGCCGCTGGCCGAAGTGACTGTTGACGACTGGGACGACGTGAGGGTGGTCGAGCCGCTGCCCCGCGCTACCGAAGCGCCGATGCTGACGGTGGGGTAGTAGCCCGACCGGGCGATCTTTACCGCCGCCAGGGCCGCGCGATACTGCGCCTCCGCCGCGGCGACGTTTTGGTTGGAGATGTTGACCCTCGTCTCGAGGCCGTTCAACTCATGATCGTTGAAGATCTCCCACCAGGCGCCGCGCGCAATCTGCTCCTGCGGCTCCGCCCGCTTCCACCCTTCCCCCTCCTTGTACTCGGGCGGCGTCTCCACGGGCGGCCTTCTATAGTCGGGGCCAACCGAACAGGAAGGAAAGAGCATGAATGCTCCGATCAGGAGGAACAAGAGAAACGCCTTGAACATTGTATGGGAACACTGTGGAAATATTGACATTTATCGTCTTCCTTTAAGGGGACGTCCCCATCTTTCTCTTTCGATGTCTCAGCCTGTCGAGGTAGAGGTAGATAACCGGCGTACTGTAAAGGGTCAACATTTGGCTGACAACAAGGCCGCCAACGATGGCGATGCCGAGGGGACGACGCAGCTCGGATCCGATGCCCCGACCGAGGGCAAGCGGCAGGGCCCCGAACAGGGCGGCCATGGTCGTCATCATGATGGGCCTGAAGCGCAGCAGGCTTGCCTCGTAGATCGCCTCCATGGGCTTCTTGCCCTCCGTGCGCTCCGCCTCAAGGGCGAAATCGACCATCATGATGCCATTCTTCTTCACGATTCCGATGAGGAGAACGATGCCGATAACAGCGATGACCGACAGCTCCTGGTGGAAAATGAGCAGAGCGAGCAAGGCCCCCACCCCCGCCGAAGGGAGCGTCGACAGAATCGTAATCGGGTGGACGTAGCTCTCATAGAGGATGCCAAGGACGATATAGACCGCGACAAGGGCGGCAAGAATGAGAAGCGGCTCGTTCGAAAGGGACGCAATGAACGCTTCCGCCGTGCCCTGGAAGCTTCCAGCGATGCTGGCGGGCATCCCCATCTCCCTGGTCGCTCCATTGACCGCGCTCACCGCCTCCCCCAAAGAGATTCCGGGGGCCAGGTTGAAGGAGAGCGTTACCGCGGGGAATTGGCCCTGGTGATTGACGGCCAGGGGCGCCTGCGTTCGTACGAAGCGCGTAAAGGCGCTCAGAGGAACCATTCCGGTCGTCGGGGCCGTTACTGTCGCGGCAGTTGCCGCAATAGTCCCGGACGCGGCGGCCGTGACGCCCACCGTAGGAGTTGCCGCCGTTAGGGCTGGCGCTGCGCTTGCCGCTGCCGTCGTTATTGCGTTCGCGCTCGTCGTGGCCCCCACGGCAGTTGAGACCGTCGTCGCCGTGGAGGGCAGGTAGATGTCTCGGAGCGTCTCCGGCCGCTGCCAGAACTTCGGCGCTGCTTCCATCACGAGGTGGTACTGATTCAACATGGTGTAGAGGATCGACGCTTGCCGCTGGCCGAAGGCGTCGTAGAGGGTTTGGTCGATGAGACTGGGAGTGATGCCGAATCTGGAGGCCGCGTCGCGGTCGATAACCACCGACGCCTGGAGGCCCTTGTCCTGCTGGTCGCTGCTCACATCGCGCAATTGGGGCAGCGTGCCCACCCGGGCGAGCACCCGGCGTCCCCACCGGTTCAATTCCGTTACTTCGCGCCCCTGGAGTGTGTACTGGTAAAGGGCCGCGCTCAACCTGCCGCCAACGCGCAGATCCTGCACCGGTTGGAGGTAGGTAGGGGCGCCCGATATTGCCGCCAGTTTTCCGCGCAGGCGGCCGATGATCTGGTCCGCGGACGCCTGCCGCGCCGCAAAAGGCTTGAGGGCGACGAACATACGGGCGGTATTGACGGGCGAGCCGCTCGACGAGCCGGTAAAGGCCGCCACGGACTCCACGTCGCGATCGCTCTTGATTGCGTCAACTACCTCCGTCAACTTCAGCCTCATCGCCTGAAAGGAGATGTCCTGGTCGGCCTGGACGATGCCCAGGAGACGCCCCGTGTCCTGCTCGGGAAAGAAGCCTTTCGGAATAACAGAAAACAGATAAATAGTAAGAGCGACCGCAATGATCGTCGGCAGCAGCATGAGAATGGGATGCTTGAGCCACCATCGCAGGCTGCGGTCGTACAGACCGTGCATGCCGTTAAAGACGGCCTCGCTCATCTGATAAATCCGACGACGCCGGCCGGGCTGGAGGGGTCGGATCAGCCTCGCGGACATCATGGGGGTGGTGGTGAGCGACACCACAAGAGAGACAGCCACTGCGGCGGAAAGCGTCACCGCGAACTCGCGAAAAAGACGACCCACCATACCGCCCATCAGGAGGATTGGGATAAAGACCGCCACCAGGGAGACGCTCATGGAAATGACGGTAAAGGAAATCTCACGGCCGCCGGTGAGAGCCGCCTCGAGGGGCGGCATGCCGGCTTCCACGTGGCGGGTGATGTTTTCAAGGACAACGATGGCGTCGTCCACCACGAAGCCCGTCGCGATGGTGAGAGCCATGAGGGAGAGATTGTCGATGCTGTAGCCGCACAGGTACATGACGCCGAAGGCGCCAATGAGAGAAACCGCGACGGCAACGGCCGGTATGGCGGTGGAGCGAACGTTTCGCAGGAAGGCGAAGACCACGAGGATCACGAGCGCGGCGGACAGGACCAGCGTGAATTCCACGTCGGCAAGGGAGCCCCGGATAGGGGGCGTCCTGTCGAGCATGACGGAAAGGTCGATGCCTCCGGGCAGGGCTGCTGCCAGTTGGGGAAGCAAAGCGTACACGCGGTCAACGGTTCCAATGATATTGGCCGCCGGTTCACGGAAGATAATCACCATCACGGCCGGCTTGCCGTTGACCAGCCCTTCGGCCCGCACGTCCTCAACCGAGTCCCGCACCGTCGCCACGTCCGTCAGTTTCACGCCCTGGCCCGTGGCGCTATTGTAAGAGACGTAGACCGGTGCGTATTCCGCGGCGTTGTAAAGCTGATCGTTCGTATCGATCTGCCAGCTTTTCTCGTTGTTTGAAAACTGTCCTTTCGGAACGTCCACGCTCGCTGCCGCGAGGACGCTCCGCACCGTCTCGAGGCTGACGCCGTAGCTGTTCAGTTGGGTGGGGTTCATCTCAACCCTTACCGCGGGAAGAGAGCCGCCGCCGACGATCACCTGCCCCACGCCTTTAACCTGCGAGAGCTTCTGTTGAAGGATGGACGATGCGGCATCGTAAATCCTGGCGGTGGTCACCGTGTCGGAGGTGAGCGCGATGATAAGGATGGGGGCTTCGGCGGGGTTGACCTTCCGATAGGTCGGGTTGCTCGGCAGGTTTGCGGGCAGATAGCTGCGGGCCGCATTGATGGCCGCCTGGACGTCCCGGGCGGCTCCGTCAATGTCCCTGGTCAGGTCGAACTGAAGCACAATGCTCGTCCCGCCGAGCGTACTGGTCGACGTTATCTCCGTGATGCCGGAAATGACGCCGAACTGGCGCTCCAGAGGAGCGGCCACGGAGGAAGCCATGGTTTCGGGTTCCGCGCCGGGAAGATTAGCCGACACCATGATGGTAGGAAACTCGACGCGGGGCAGCGGGGAGACGGGCAGGAGACGCACCGATATGATGCCGGCCAGCACGACGCCGATCGTCAAAAGGGTGGTGGCCACGGGCCTTCTGATGAAGAGGGCTGAGATGTTCAATATTACGTCGCCCTTCCCTTCCTAATTCTTTCAGCCAGGCGATCGAAGGCCAGATAAATTACGGGCGTGGTGTAGAGGGTGAGGACCTGGCTGATGATGAGACCGCCGACAATGGCAATGCCGAGAGGACGGCGCAGCTCGGCCCCGACGCCATGACCGAGGGCGAGCGGGAGGGCGCCGAGGAGGGCCGCCAGGGTGGTCATCAGGATGGGCCTGAAGCGGAGCAGGCTCGCCTGGTAGATTGCCTCCACGGGTGGCTTGCCTTCTTTGCGCTCGGCCTCGAGGGCGAAGTCGACCATCATGATGCCGTTTTTCTTCACGATGCCGATCAGGAGAATGATGCCGATGACGGCGATGACGGTAAGCTCGGTGTGGAACAGCAAAAGGGCAAGCAGAGCGCCCACTCCGGCCGAGGGGAGGGTGGAAAGAATCGTGATGGGATGGACGTAGCTTTCGTAGAGCACGCCCAGAACGATGTAGACGACGGCCAAAGCGGCCAGGATGAGAATAGGCTCGTTCTTCAGGGACGCAATGAAGGCTTCTGCCGTGCCCTGGAAGCTGCCGCCGATGCTCGCCGGGAGCCGGGCTTGTCGGACCGCTGCATCTACCGCTCCGACTGCCTCCCCCAGTGAGACGTTCGGCGCGAGGTTGAACGAGAGGGTCACCGAGGGAAACTGGCCCTGCCGGCTCACGAGCAGCGGCCCCGTGGTTTCCACGACCCTGGTGACCGTGCCGAGAGGCGTCTGTCCCCCGCTCGAGGTGCGAAGGTAGAGGGTCTGAAGCCACTCGGGGGTCTGCTGAAATTCGGGGTCGACGCCGAGGACGACGCGGTACTGGTTGAGCTGGGTGAAGATGGTCGAGACCTGCCGCTGTCCGAAAGCATCGTAGAGCGTGTTGTCGATGAGCTGGGTCGTGATGCCGAGCCTCGACGCCGTGGCGCGGTCGATTGCCATGGAGAGGCGCAACCCTTCGTCCTGCTGGTCGCTGCTCACGTCGCGCAGCTCGCTGCGGGCGCGGAACTTTTCCGCCAAAAGCGGCGCCAGCCGGTGGAGTTGGTCGAAGTTGGGGTCTTCGAGCGTGTAGTAATATTGCGTGCGGTTGACCCTGGTATCGACCGTCAGGTCCTGTACGGGCTGCAGGTGAAGCTTTATGCCTTCCACGCCGGCAATGCGGTGTTGGAGACGGTTAATGATGTCCGTGACCTGCTCCGCCCTTTGGGAAAGAGGTTTCAGGTTGATGAGGATGCGGCCGCTGTTGAGGGTCGTGTTCGTCCCGTCGACGCCGATGAAGGAAGAGAGGCTTTCCACGGCCGGGTCCTTGAGGATGGCGGCGCTGAGGGCCTGTTGTTGGCGCGCCATCTTCGGAAAGGAGACAGACTGCGAGGCTTCCGAAATGCCAAGAATAAGGCTCGTATCTTCAATGGGGAAAAAGCCCTTGGGCACGATGACGTACAGGAAGACTGTCAGCACGAGTGTGGCCAGGGCCACGAGGAGCACGGGCGTTTGATGGCCGAGCACCCAGCGAAGGGTCCTCCCGTAGAAGGCGATGAGCCGGTCGATGGCGTTTCCCGTGGCCCGAAAGAAGCGGCTCTGCTCCCCCTCCGGACGCTTTTTCAGGATCCTGGCGCTCATCATGGGCGTGAGGCTCAGGGAGACCGCGGCCGAGATGATGATGGTCACGCCGAGGGTGACCGCAAACTCTCTGAAGAGACGGCCGATGATGGCGCCCATGAAAAGGACGGGAATCAACACAGCGATGAGGGAGACCGTGAGGGATATGATGGTGAAGCCGATCTGTTCGGAACCCTTGAGAGCCGCCTCCAGGGGCGGATCGCCTGCTTCCACGAACCTCGCGATGTTCTCGATCATCACGATGGCGTCGTCCACCACGAAGCCCGTCGAGATAGTGAGGGCCATAAGGGAAAGATTGTTGAGGCTGAAGCCGACGAGGTACATCACCCCGAAGGCGCCGATGAGGGAGAGCGGCACGGCGACGCTGGGGATAGTGGTCGCGGAGGCGCTGCGGAGGAAAAGAAAAATGACGAGGACGACGAGGGCGATCGACAGGATCAGCTCGAATTGTACGTCCGCGACGGAGGCGCGAATCGTGCTCGTCCGGTCGGTGAGGACGGTGACGGCCACCGCCGGCGGCAAGGATGCCTGCAACTGGGGAAGGAGGGTTTTGATGCGGTTTACCACGGCGATGACGTTTGCGCCCGGCTGCCGCTGGATATTGAGGATCACGGCGGGCGTCATGTTCATCCAGGCCGCCAGCCCGGTGTTCTCTACGCCCTGCACCGAGGTGGCGATGTCGGAGATTCGCACGGGCGCGCCGTCGCGGTAGGCGACGATAAGGTCGCCGAACCCCGTGTTTGACAGGATCTGGTCGTTCGCGCCGATGGTGTAAGATTGTTGCGGGCCGTCGAAGCTGCCTTTTGCGGCGTTGACGCTCCCTGCCACGATGGCTCCCCGCACGTCTTCCAGGGTGAGGGAGTAGCCTGCCAGGACTGCCGGGTTAGCGAGAATTCTCACGGCCGGTCTCTGGCCGCCGCTGACGCTCACCAGCCCGACGCCCGTTACCTGGGAGATCCTCTGGACAAACCTTGTTTCCGCCAGGTCTTCCACCTGGCTCAAAGGAAGCGTCGTGGAGGTGAGCGCCAGGGTGAGGATGGGAAAATCGGCCGGGTTGACTTTGCTGTAGACCGGCGGTACGGGGAGATCGGCGGGGAGGAACGTGAAGGCGGCATTAATCGCGGCCTGCACCTCCTGCTCTGCCACGTCGAGACTGAGATCGAGGTCGAACTGGAGCGTGATGATGGAGCTGCCGCTGGAGCTGGTCGACGTCATGAGCGCAAGGCCGGGCATCTGGCCGAACTGGCGCTCCAAAGGGGCCGTGACGGAAGTGGCCATTACCTCGGCCGCGCCTCCGGGGTAGAAGGTGCGCACCTCTATGACGGGATAGTCGACGGTCGGCAGGGCCGAGACCGCAAGCTCGCGATAGGCGACCAGACCGGCCACGATGATGGCCGCCATGAGCAGCGTGGTGGCGACGGGCCGGAGAATGAACGTCCGCGAGACGTTCACAGGAATTCCTGCCCTTGCGCCGCCGGGGCGGCGGCTTGGGGCGCCAAACGAACCCTGGCGCCGGGACGCAGCTTGTCGACGCCCGAAACAACCACAAGCTCGCCGGGAGAGAGGCCCGTCTTGATCCAGGCGCCGCCTCCCTGGACCGCTCCTACCGTAACAGGCCGCACGGCCGCAGTCATCTCCGCATTCACCACGTAGACGAAGGTCCCCTGGGGACCCCGCTGGATCGCGTCGGCAGGAGTTACGGCGGCTCCCTTGATTGTATCGACGAGGAGACGCGCGTTGACGAACTGGTTGGGAAAGAGCGTGTCCTTCTCATTGGGAAATTCGGCGCGCAATCGCAGCGTTCCCGTGGCGACGTCGATCTGGTTGTCCAGGGCAATCAGCTTGCCCGTCGCAAGCCTTTGCGTCATGTCGCGGTCGTAGGCCTCGACGACAAGCTTTGCGCCCGCTTTCAGCTTGGCGCGCACCTGGGGAACACTGTCTTCCGAAATGGGGAAGACTACGGTGATGGGTCTCATCTGCGCGACGACGACGATCCCGTTTGTGTCGGTTGTATGGACGATATTGCCGGGATCGACAAGCTGGAGGCCGACGCGGCCCGTAATCGGCGACGTGATGCGGCAGTAGATAAGGTTGATCCGCGACGTGTCGATTACGCCCTGATCGGTCTTGACGGCGCCTTCCAGTTGGCCGACGAGGGACGCCTGGGTGTCGAAGGTTATCTTGGCAATGGAGTCTTCGGCCCATAAGGCGCGGTAACGCTCCAGGTCTATCCTGGCTTCGGCAAGCTGGGCAGAGTCGCGGGCGAGCTGGCCCTCCGCCTGGGTCAGAGTGGCCTGAAAAGGCCGGGGGTCGAGGACGGCCAGGACGTCGCCTTCCCTGACCATGGCCCCTTCTTTGTATCGCACTTCCATGAGCTGGCCGTCGACGCGGGTGTGGACCACAACGGTGGCGACAGGCGTGACCGTTCCTAATCCGGTAAGGGAGACGAGAAAGTCGGCTCTTTGAACTTTGACGGCGGAAACGGCAATGGCGGGCGGCGGCGGCGGGGCTTTCCGGGCGGCGTTCCGGGTCTGGCGTTCTCTCGTCCAGAACAAGACTACGCCGAGAACGACAAGGAGAACGAGGAGAGCAAGAAGGAGCCGGCGACGGACTGAAAGAAGCGCCCGGTCTCTGTCTTTCCCCGGTCCCTTGCCGGAGTCTAACGCCTCCCTCATGTGCCACCCGTTTTGGCGCGGGCGAAGGCCCCCTCCGCGCCGTTAATCGTGGGCGGTCCCCCTTGCCTATTTCCCGGTAATCGTAAACGGAGCGGTCGCGTGGCCCACGTCAACTGCGGAACTGTCCCCTGCAGGCCCGGATCTCTTAAAGCAAACGTAGGGGCCGGCAGACGAATTGTCAACCAGCGCCCGCCCTTGACGCCCCGGCCTTCCGGGCAGTAAAGTAAGACAGAACGTAAGAAACCGAAACCGCAGGGAGGCGCACAATGGAAGAATCTGATCGTTTCAAGCGGGGCAGAGAGACTCTCAAGGCAATCGATCCGGAAGCCGGACAGCGCGTCATTGACGGCCTGAAGGACGTTGCTCCCGATTTCGCTCGCTACATCATCGAGTTCGCTTTTGGAGACGTTTTCTCCCGACCGGGCCTCGACGTGAAAACGAGAGAAATTGCTGTTGTTGCGGCGCTCACCGCACTCGGGACGGCAACCCCGCAATTAAAAACGCACCTCGATGCTGCGTTGAATGTCGGGTGGACCCGACAGGAAATCGTGGAAGTGCTCATGCAGATGGCGGTCTATGCGGGGGTCCCGGCTGCCCTCAACGGTCTGTTTGCGGCGAGGGACGTCTTTAAGGAACGGGACGAATCGGGACGGTCGTGATCTTAGCCTAGAGAATAGACCGCGCCAGGGGCGCGCGCCTCCAAAGGTCGGCGAGGGCGAACGTGACGGGGATCGCCACGACCACGACGAGAAGAAACGCCGTCAGCGGGCCGAGCCCGGCGGGGGCGAGCGCGTATTGCAGGGCGACAAGGACGGGCACGTGGAAGAGGTAGACGCCGTAGGTGCTCGCTCCCAGGTTCCGTGCGAGACGCCCCTGCCTGTTCAGCTTCTCCCGGAACAGGACGGTGAAGCCGATGCAGATGCCGCAGCAGAGGAAGCTTTCCCATAGATCGTAGACAAAGGCGCCCCAGGCGAGGCCGCCCGCTCTAAACAGATGGAAGCCCCCAAGGACGAGACATGAGTAGACGAGGGACGCAGCCAGGCCGATGAAGAGCCATGCCATGCCGGTCCTTTTGGGCATGGTAAGGAACCAGTTGCGCCGGTAGGCAAAGACGCCGATCATAAAAAAGGCGAGGTCCCGCGGCACATCCGCAAAGGCGACCTGGATGAACCCCAACAAACCGATCCACCGGTCGATGGGATACCAGAGACGAACGACAAAGGTGACTGCCGCAAGGGCGACCGCGAAGAACGCGATGGCGAGCGACCCCGGCGGACGGCCCTGAACGCTTCGGTTCTTGGGTCCCGAAATAGGCATAAGTCGCCAGACCTGGTAGCAGACGGCGAAGATGAGCAGGTGCTCGATGAACCAGAGGTGCCCGAAGTTCACATCTGGCCATGCGGGGCCGGACCAGTCGGGCGGACGCGGGCCGTGACCCAGGTAGAAGCGGGCGTAATACGAAAGAAACGAGATGGGGCCGTAGGGTCTGAAATTGACGTGATAGACATACATCATGACGGGAATGACGACGAAGGCAAAAGCGAGGAGGGGGATGCCGAGGCGGCGAAGGCGATCCGTCAGGAAAGCCCTTCCCTTTCTGTCAAAGGACATGGGCAGGAAATATCCTGAGATCATGAAAAAGAGACTCATGAAGAAAGACCGGTTCACGGCAAAAAACACGCCGAGGGCCGGGAATTTCTGAGGCGCCGTATAGTACCACCAGCCTCCCGTCGGGCCGTAGGCCTGGCCGACATGGTGGGCCACGACGAGCATGATCAGCCCGATCCTGAGGTTGTCGATGAAAAAGAGCCGTTGTTTCTGCATCGGCATTCCCCCTGCTGGACGCTTCGCCTTACTTGGAAGCCTCCCCTTCGAAGCTCACCGATATTTCTACGGGTCCTTTCGGATCGAGTCCCGTGTAGATCGAGCGGACAGTCAGACCGGGCCTCGGAAATATGGGCTTCGTCAACGAGCCGAGCGATAAAAGATCCCCTTTCGCCAGTTTTTTCCCTTGAGCGGCAAGAGAATCTTTTATCCACATGACCACACTGAGAGGGTCTCCGGAAAGAGCTTCACCCTTCCCTTCTTCGATGAGCGTCCCTTTTTCGTCAACTACCCGAGCCGAGAAGGTTTTTAGTCGGGCAGCCCATTCGGGCGTCGGCGCAAGAGGAATTGGTTCTCCCACGATTCCGTAGCGGGCGCCGACATTGATCGCAATAACCGCCGGGGCGGTCAGCTTGACCCCTTTCGCGAAAACCATATCGGGAAGCTCGATAAAGGGAATCACCGCATCGAGCCACCGCAACGTTTCCTCGGGCGTCTTTACCCCGTTGATTGCCTCATCCCCTACCCTCACGATCAGATCGCCTTCGCAAAAGGGAATGGATCCGAAGGCGACGGGCAAAACGGCCCCGCTTTTCAACATCATCTTTTCGAGCATCGTGCCCCTGACGGGTTGGGAGATGCCGAAGGCCTTCTGGACGTTCGGGTTGGTGAGGCCTGCCTTGTAGCCGACGGGCTTTCCGAACTTCTTGCTGATGACGCCGATGAACTCCTCCTGTGCCTTTGCGGCTTCTTCCATGGTCATGGAGGGATCGACGACGGTGATGGGAATCTTCTTCAGAAACTGCTCGGCCTGCTCGGCTCCCATGCCGGCGCAAACAGTCGCCCAATGGCCGCATAAGGCAATAAGACACAGGGGGAGAAGAAATGACAACGAGACTCTCGTACGTTCTTTCATAAGCTCCTCACGTGTGGATTCAGTACTGCTTTTTTGTTTATTGTCGCATACTTCGAACCGGGATTCAAAAGGAAAAGAGGCGGACTTCCGTCCGCTTTCGTCTTTGTGCATCGGACCGTGAAGAAAAGGCGACGCAAGGCGCCCTTTCTTCACGGTCCTTGGGCGCAATAAGGGGTGAAAGTCGCACTTGCCGTTCCGGAGGCCGGGCGGGACGAAGAATCATTCCCGTCTCCGTTGGGAAACGGGCCTGAGGCGCAGGGCAAAAATAGAAAACCGGCTGAAACTGTGGTATTGTAAGAAGTATCCAAGAATGCGTAAACGGTGCTAAGCGAGCGCGTTGCGAGCGTGGAGGCGCCTGGAGCGCTCTACGGACCCCGAGCATGCCATGCAAGGAGAATATAGGGATAAGGACGGCGGAGGGTCGGAGAGGGTTGTTGCCGGATTACCGGAAGAACATGATCGGGCGGCGTCTGCCGGACGTCGCCTGCCTCACGGCCTGATCAGCACGAAGCTTCACAGTCCGCCGTTGAAGCCTCGACTGCTCTATCGACCCCACCTGCTTGTTCGACTCTCCCAGGGTAAGAACAACCCCCTCATCGTCATCTGCAGCACTGCGGGGTCGGGAAAAACCTCCCTTGTCTCCCAGTGGATCGGAACGGAAAAGCTCGCTGCGGCCTGGTATTCCATAGATCAGATCGATAATGAGTCTGATATCTTCTTCAGATATTTTCTCGCCGCACTCGCTGGCATGGATGACGGGCTGTCGTCTGTCGCCGGGCCTTTGCTGAGAAAACAAGAGAGATTGACGGCGGCCGCCGTAGTGCCCCTGATTATTGAGCACCTCGCTGAGGTTCCCAAAGACATATATCTCGTCCTTGACGACTACCATCTGATTGCCCATGGAGAAATCCACGACGCGCTTTCGTATTTCCTCGATCATATCCCGCCCAGGGTCCACGTGGTGATCATCACCCGCCATGCAATTCCTTTTTCCGTTTCCCATTTTAGAGTGCGAAGCCAGACAACGGAGATCTCGGCGGCCGACATGAGCTTTACCGAAGAGGAAACAGCGCGGTTTTTCTCCGAAACCATGGGCATCGATCTGTCTGCCGAACGGGTGAATGAATTCGCGCGCTATACGGAGGGATGGATAGGAGGCCTCCAACTCCTGGGGCTTACCCTCCAGGCCGACCCTACCCTCAAAGGGCTTGCCCTCTTCTCGAACAAGGCATCCAGAGAGACGGTCGCCGGATATCTGATCGAGGAGGTCGTCAACGCGCAGCCGGAAAACATCAAGAGCTTCTTGCGCGCAACGGCGTTTCTTGACCGGTTTAATGCCGACCTCTGCCGGGAGGCAACCGGGCAGTCGGACGTGCAGTCAATCCTGGCTCATGTGCGCCGCCACAACCTTTTTCTTGTCCCCCTGGATGCGGAGAGGATATGGTATCGCTATCACCAGATCCTCTCCGAGGCGCTGAGGGATCTTGTCAAGGGCGCCGAGCCCGATCTTGCGAAAAACGTTCACCGTAAAGCCGCGCTCTGGTTTGCTCGCAACCACTATCTGGAAGATGCCTTTCAGCACGCCTTCGCTTCGGAGGACTTCGAATTTGCTGCAGATTTGATGGAAGATTGCTGGGCGCAGTTTTATGATCGCTACAATGTCACATTCTATCTCCGCTGGATTGCGAAGCTCCCACGGGACGCCCTCATTCGACGCCCCCTGCTCCGCCTGCACGAATGCAGCATCAGCATCGAATCGTTTCAGTGGTCTGATGTAGAGGCGGTTCTCCGGGATATTGAGGAGCATCATGAGCGGGCATTGGAACGATATCACGGCGTGAAAAAGACGCTCTGCAGGGACATGATCGCCTACCTGAAGTGCGTTCTCCCGTATTACCGCGATCAGGTGCGCGCAGATGCGCAGCAGCTCGACCAGATCGTGCATAAGAGCTCGCCGGCGGACAAGTTTCTCCTAGGCATCACGAAGGTCACTATGGCGAGGTGCCATGCGCTTCAAGGGAACCTGACCGCCGCCGCTGAGACGTTGAGGGAGACGTCGGCAACCGTGCTCTCTTCCGATAATACGTGGACCAGAATGCTTTGGTGCAAAGTCGCCTCCGATGTGGAGTGCTGGCAGGGACGTCTTCACCGCGCTGAGGCCGTCCTGAGCGACTGTCTTCTGTTGTTGGAGCAGAAAGGACTCTCCGAGAGCCCGATGCAATGCATGTACTACCTGCCCATGGCGTGGCTCCTCTATTATCGCAATGACCTCGAGAAGGCATTGGAATATGGCGTCATTGCCGTGAGAAGCGCGGAGCAAGGGCGAGCAACCGGTTTTGTCGTGGAAGGAAACATACTGCTTCTGTTCGTTTACGCGGCCCTGGGCGATGCCGAGAACGCCGACCGATGCGCGAGAAGGCTCAACGACGTATCGAGAGCAACCGGCAATCCCAATACAATCATCTCGGTAGATGCCTGCGTTGCCTACCCGCACATCGCCCGGGCTAATCTCGCCTGGCTCGAGCAACGGGTGAGCCGAAGAAAAAGCGATGCCGACCCGCCCTTTTCTTTTACCCTTGTCCACGAGAAAATCGCCCAGGCGGGGTTGCTGCACCGACAGGGACGGTATAAGGAAGCGGCCGAAGAGTTGAGACTGTTTCGCGACTTCTGCGTTAATCGAAACATGATGTTGACCGTTATGGATATCGACCTTATGCGTTCGGCCAACTTTTACGCCCTTGGCGATTACGAGCAGGCAGAGACAGTGATGCAGCAGGCGCTCGTTTTTTCCGAAGCCGAGTGGTACATTCGTCCTTTTGCGGCCTATGCTCCGATGATCGCGCCCGTGTTGCTAAAGGCGGCGAAGCTCCTGTCGGGCGGTCGGGAATCTTCACACATGACGACCATAATAAAGGCGTGCGGCCTCGAAAGCCAGATCCCCCTCGCCCCTCAGGGCAGTCAGGGGAATTGGGGCGGAGGCTTAACGCCGAGGGAGTTGGAGATACTCAAGTTCATCGCGGCCGGCTGCAGAAACAGCGAAATAGCGGAGAAAGCATTCATTTCTCTTGATACCGTCAAAGCCCACGTCAAGCATATCTTTGAAAAACTGGGCGTAAAAACGAGGGTCCAGGCGATTCAACAGGCGGAGGAGCTGCATCTTCTCGATAGCTGATCAGATAGGCCCGCTCTTGCAGCAAACCGACAACCGCGAGAAGCGCCCGCAAAGAGGCGCTCCGGCGTGCGCAACTCGGAAGCCCATCATTTCACGCGACGCCCCGTCGCAGAAAAATCACCCCATAAATTACACTAACGGGTAATACACAAGCGTCGCGATACGCGGTAAAAAATATCCATCGATGGTGAAAACGCGGTATGACTGCCGGCGTCCATCGAGGCATGGCCCCGGAAGCGCGAGAACCTGCAGCGCAAGTGACGAGTCCGGCGAGGAGGTAGAAGATGCTGTACAAGGATGCGTTGGCAAAGATAGTGGGTGTCGGCAACATCCGGGACGACGAGGCGGCCGTTGAGGAATACTCATCAGACTTGAGCTTCGTTCCCCGGATAAGGGCCGGTTATGTGGCGAGGCCCGGCAGTGCTGAAGAAGTGCAGGAGATCGTGAAATGGGCTAACGAGACGGCGACCCCCTTGATACCCGTGAGCTCCGGCGGGCCCCATTTTCGTGGCGATACCGTTCCGAGCGAAGGCGGCGCAGTCGTCGTTGATTTGAGCAGAATGAACAAGATCCTGAGGATCGATCGCAGGAACAGGGTGTGCATGATCGAGCCGGGCGTTACCTTTGACGAGCTCGTGCCCCGGTTGGCTGAGGAAGGGCTGAGGCTCAACATGCCCTTGCTTCCCCGCGGTTCTAAGTCGGTTATAGGAAGCATGCTCGAAAGAGAGCCGGTCTTAATGCCTCTCGCTCAGTGGGATGCAACTGACCCACTCATTTGCGTAGAGGTGGTCTTCGGAACGGGCGATCTTTTCAGGACCGGTTCTGCGGCGGGACCGGGCACCCTTGAAGACCAGTGGCGCGCAAAGCAGGCGCAGGTGACCTCTATGGGACCCGGTCAGACCGACTTTGCCAGGGTCGTCCAGGGCGCCCAGGGAACCCTGGGCATCGTGAGTTGGGCAACGGTAAGGTGCGACGCCCTTCCTCAGATGCGGGAAGCCTTCCTGGTGGGCGCCGACAGGCTCGACCGGATCGCCGACTTCGTCTACCGCCTGCTTTGGCTCAAGCTGGGAGATGAATGTCTGGTCCTCAACAACACGTCGGTTGCCGCCATGCTTGCCCGGAAAGGCGAACCCCTTTCCGGCATAGTGGCCGGATTGCCTCAGTGGCTGCTCTTCTTCTGCCTATCCGGCAATCAGTATTTTCCGGAAGAAAAGCTGGCTTACCAGGAGCAGGAGATGATGGAGGCGGCCAAACAGTTCGGTTTGAAGCCGGTGAAGGCGCTCTCCGCGGTCTCGGCTTATGAGCTGTCAAAACTGCTGACGAAACCTTCAACCGCACCCTACTGGAAGCTCCGTCACAAGGGCGCCTGCGAAGACGTCTTCTTTCTGACCACCCTGGACAGGGCGGCGGGATTCGTCGCAGCCATGCAGGAAGCAGCAGACCGGAGCGGCTATTCATCTTCAGATATGGGTATGTACGTCCAGCCGATGGTTCAGGGCACTTCCTGCCACTGTGAGTTTCATCTCTTCTACGATCCAGCCGATGCGGGAGAGGTAAAGAAGGTTCGGCATCTGCACGACCGCGCCTGTGAGACTCTGATGAATGCAGGCGCCTTCTTCAGCCGCCCCTATGGCGATTGGGCTCAAGCCATCTATCGAAGGGACGGGGACAGCGCCTCTGCGCTGAAGAAGGTAAAGCGCATATTTGATCCAAATAACATCATGAATCCTGGAAAGCTGTGCTTCTGAAGTCGGAAACAGGAGGAGGCAAACGAAATGGCGCTGAGAGACTACGAAAAGGATATGCAGAGATGCCCAAGGTGCTCCGAGTGCAAGTGGGTGCCCTTGGCGAATATAAAGAGTTGGAGGTTTGCCCAGATATGCCCCAGCATCGGAAGGTACAACTTCCATTCTTATTCCGGCGGCGGCCGGTTGATCATGGGACTGTCCGTGCTGACCGGGAGAATCGACTACACGGATGACTATCTCGACATACTGCACCGGTGCCAGATGTGCGGCGGCTGCGACATCTCGTGCAAGTGCAACAAGGATATGGAGCCCTTGGCCATAGCCCAGGAATTGAGGATAAAGGCGGTTGAGGATGGTCAGCTTTCCCCCATTCATATGGCCCTCATCGACGGCTTGAAGAAAGAAGACAACATGATGCAGTCGAAAAAGGCGGATCGGGGCAAATGGGCCGAAGGCCTCGACGTGAAAGACATAACCCGGGAGAAGGCGGACATCTATTTTCACGCCGGGTGCAGGTACTCGTTCGATGAAGAGTTGTGGCCTGCCGCAAGGGGCGCGGTGAATCTGCTGAAGAAAGCCGGCCTCGAAGTTGGCATCGGCGCAAAGGAGGAAAACTGCTGCGGATGCCGCGCCTACGAAATGGGATACAAGGGCGAGCTCACCAAATACGCCGAAAGCAATTTCGACATGCTCAAGACGGCCGGCGTAAAACAGATTGTCACGCCGTGCGCCGAGTGCTACTACGGCTTCAAGGTGCTCTACCCGAGATTCTTGAAGGACTTCGGCATCGAAGTGCTCCACATCACGGAGCATCTCGCGCGCCTGGTACGGAACGGTTCGCTTGCTCCGAGCAAGAAAACGCCCCTCCGGGTCACCTACCACGACCCGTGCCACCTGGGAAGACTGGGCGAGCCGTATATACCGTGGAACGGCGAGGAAAAGCTTGTCTTCAACCAGATGTACATCTATGACCCGCCGAAGCCGTGGAGGAAAGGAACGAACGGGGTCTACGAAGCTCCCAGGGACGTCATCAGGAGCATCCCCGGCGTCGAACTGGTCGAGATGGAGCGCATAAAGGAATATGCCTGGTGCTGCGGCGCGGGCGGCGGCGTTATCGACGCCTACCCTGATTTTGCCCAATGGACGGCCGTGGAGCGGATAGAGGAGGCGAAAAGCACCGGGGCAGAGGCAATTGTCACGGCCTGCCCGTGGTGCAAAAGGAATTTCAGCGATACCATCGCCGAGACCGGCGACAAGCTTAAGGTATTCGATGTTGTCGAGCTCATGGAGCAGGCAATCTAACAAGGAGGGCGAACATGGCGTTCTCGAGAGACGCATATCGTGAGTTAGAAGACATAGTCGGAACCGAAAATATATCCTCGGACCTCGTGGTGCTTGACGCTTACGCTTTCACTGGCACCTACGGGCTCGAGAGCATCGACGCGCGATACAAGCTTAGGCCGGAGGCAGTGGTCCTACCCGGAAGCGCCAAGGAGGTGCAAGCAGTAATAAAGCTGTGCAATCGTCGCGGCATCATGTCAAAAGCCTCTTCCACCGGACTCGGCGCGCACAATACGGCCGGGAGCGACAACGTCATCCTGCTGGACATGAGACGGATGAACAGGATCCTGGATATCGACGAGAAGAACATGTTCATACTCCTGGAGCCCTATGTCTCCTTCGCCCAGGTTCAAGCCGAAGCCATGAAGCGAGGACTCAACTGCAACATCATCGGCGCCGGCTCGCAGACGTCGTTCTTTGCCTCCTACACGTCGATGGACGGCAATAACGGCCAGGCCATAAGCCAAGGGTACAGCGGGCGAAACCTGCTCGGCGTCGAATGGGTCGCGCCTACCGGGGACATCATCAGGCTGGGGGCGCCGGGCTCGGGCGCAGGATGGTTCTCCGGCGACGGACCGGGACCAAGCCTCAGGGGCATAATCAGGGGTTACAAAGGGGCATGCGGAGGTCTCGGCGTTTTTACGAAGTGCGCCGGCCACCTCCATCCGTGGCCCGGCGGGACCGAAATGAAAGTGAATGGCGTATCGCCCTACTATGAAACCGAGATTCCACCTCTCTTTGAATACCATATCGTTGAGTTCCCAGATTGGGACAAGTGCGCAGACGCGATATACAAGATTGGAGAAACCAAAATAGCCTACGTGCTCCAGAAGGCCGGGGGACCTGCTTCTCATGGGCACATCGTTTGCGGCTCGAACAACGAGTATTGGGCGAGACGACAGGCCGGCGAGCTGCTCATACCGAGGATTTCGATCTCCATTGTCCTTGCTGCCAACTCCCCCGGGGAACACGAATACCAGGTGAAGGTTTTTAATCGCATACTGGAGGAGACAGGAGGCAAGATCTGCCCGGTGGGCGAGGATCCGACGTTCAGGAAGCGCGACTTTCTGCATTTGATCAGGACGTGTTTCACTCCGCGATTGGCCTTCCGCCCAGGGGGAAGCTTCCACGTCGATGGCATCGTCGGCACTGAAACGATGGACAACGTAGCAGTTTCGCTCAAAATTGACGACGTGCTCAGGGACAAGTATGCGGCAAAGGGGTTGATACTGGATGACGGAACATCAAACGCCTGGGCGGCCCCGATGGAAGACGGCCACTATGCCCTTGCCGAATGCGGCCACCAGATCTGCTCGACGGACGACGTATCGATCAAGGGGATGCGGGATATGATGAAAGAAGGACATCACCTGGCGATAACGACGCCTATCAGTCTCTCCTGGAGAGCGCTGGGCACGGGGTCCTACGGCATTTCAACCGCCGAGATCGCCCCGCATTGCTTCGACTACGACAAATGGATGAGGAAAATCAAAGGAGCATTCGATCCGAACGTGGCATCGGACCCTTCAACCTATGCCCTGCCCGAGGAGGCGTGATAGGCGACGAAGGTATGTATGGCAACCCATTTTGTCTTTCAAAGGAATGGAGGGGGGCACGATGAAAAGGAAGAGAGCGCTTTTGGTAAATTGGCTGATTGCTCCAGCGCTGGTTCTGTCGGCATTGTTCATGTTGGGCGGCACAGCGTCTACGGCCGCAGCGGAAGAAACGTTGAAGATCGGTTTGATCGGCCCTATAGACCGGCCGAACACCGTTGACCAGATTCGTATGGACGAAATATATGCGGACCTGGTCAACAAGGCCGGAGGCATTAGTATTGGGACGCAGAAATACAAGGTCAAGTTTATCTTTTACGACCATAAGAACGATCTCGCCGCAGGAAGAGCTGCGGTAAACCGATTGATTTTCGAAGATAAAGTGAAGTTCATTCTCGCGGGGTTCTCCGCCGTGACGGACGGGCTTTTGTCTCTGACGGAAGCCAATAAGGTGGTGCTCATCACCAACACGCCCAGTCCCGTGATATTGAAGCCGAACATACACTACGGCTTCAACGTCGGGTATCTCCCTTCGATGCCGGTCATCTCAACGACATGGTTCTTCAAAAACCGCCCGCAGTTTAAGCACATTGTCGATGCCCTCCCCGACCACCAGACGGGTCATCTGGTTGCGGCCGACCAACAGAAAATATTCCAATCGGTTCCCGGGGTAAAATGCGACATCGAGTTCTACCCGGCAACTTCCATGGACCTGAGCGCCCTGGGCACGAAGGTAAAGAAGATAAACCCGGACGTTTTTCAGAGCGGCGGCGGAGGCCCGCTTCTGGACGCTCTGGCGAACAAGGCCGTGCACGCTGCCGGATGGCAAGGGCAGTTCTTTCAGGCTACCCCGAGCACTGCAGTGGCCGTAGAACGACTCATCCCGCCGGAAGTCCTTGAGGGATATATTCTGCCTGGGTGTCCCTTCGAATTCGACCCGCCCGTCACCCAGGCGGCCAGGGATTTCAAGGCCGCGTGGCTGGCCAAACACGGCAAGTACCAGGGCGAGGTGCTTGGCGACGCTATGTGGGAGTGTTTATCGGCCGCCTTACAGAAGGCCGGGAGCACAGACCCGGACAAGGTCGCCGGTGTAATCGGCAGCGGGCTCAAGTTTGAATCCGTCGTCAGCGGCTCCTTTCAGATGGTCGCCCGGCCTGACCTGGGGAACCAGCGGACGGTCGATTCCGTCTGCGCTTTGTACCTCAAGAAAATAACGGGAGGAAAGCCGGTACTGATCGACACCGTGGCTTTAGAGAAGACGGTCGCCATATATGACGCCTTCAACAACAAGCGGCCTGTCGCCGAAAAGTAGCCATGGATATCGTCCCGCAGCTCATATTCGACGGCCTGGCGATGGGGCTCGTCTACGTGATCCTGGCTGGGGGTCTCGTCCTGATCCTCAGCGTCACCCAGATATTCTACATCGCCTACGGCATGTTCTATATGGTGGGCGCCTACGCCGTCTGGTACGGTGTCTCCGTCGTGCGCCTCCCCTATTTCGTCTGCCTGCCCTTGGCCGCTCTATTCACCGCAGGCCTAGGGATGTTGACGCACGTCCTGGTGTTCCGGCGTCTCCAGTCCGCCGATGAACGCTTTCTGTCAACCGTAACGGCGGCCCTGGGCGTGTCGATCATAATGAGCCAGGCGGGGTTGCTGGTCTTCGGAACGGTGCCGCGGAGCATCCCTGCCATACTCCCCGGAACGTTTGCTGCGCTTGGCGCCAACGTGAGCGCGGATAAGCTGGCCCTCATAGGGCTCGGCATTGCCGTTACGCTCTGCCTGTTCGTGGTTTACGAGAAGACGCCGGTCGGCCGGGCAATGCGCGCCGTCTCCTATCTGCCCGAGACTGCTTCTCTGCAGGGAGTGAACACCAGTTGGGTATACGTCGTTACTATGGGCATCAGTTGCGCCGTGGCCGGATTTGCGGGAGGCATCATAGCGCCCAGCTACGGCCTTTTGCCTGAAATGGGGCAGAACGTGCTTCTGCCCGTCCTGCTCATGTGCATGTTGGGCGGCATGGACAGCTTGTTCGGAGCTGTAATTGGCGGGCTCGTGGTAGGCCAGGTCCTGAGTTTCGGTCAATTCCTGATCGGCGGCCTGTGTCAGATAGCCCTCTTCTTCGTCATCGGCGTCGTCATATTCTTCCGGCCCAACGGCTTGCTGGGACGGAAAGGGGACTTTGGGGGATTTTAGCGGGATGATGAAACGATACCGATTCATCGGCGCAATCTTGGCACTAGCGATCGCTTCGTTGATCCCTCTGGCGGTGCACTCCCCCTTCTACCTCGATCTGTTTACTACGATCGCGGTAAACGCCATACTCGGCATGACGTTCCTCCTGATGCTCAGAACGGGCCTGGTAAGCCTGGGCGTGGCCGCTTTCTGGGGCATCGGCGCCTATGCTTCGGTTGTGCTGGCCATGAAGCTGCACTTGTCCTTTTGGCTCAGCATGCCCCTGGCTGCTTTGATAACAGCGGCCATCGCATTGATCCTCAGCTACCCCCTGATCAGGAGTCCCGGCTTCACGTTTGCCATACTCACCGCCGTGATTGGCATGCTCTTTGGCGTCGCCATCGGAAATATCGAATACTTGGGCGGACACAGCGGGATACCCGACATTCCTCATCCGGGTCCCATTGCGGTCCCCTTCTTACCCCGGATAGAGTTTGTCTCTGCCGCTCAGTATTTCTATCTGGCGTTGTTTCTGCTCGTGGTGGTGGTTCTCATATGCACGGCATTCTACTCGGCGTGGACAGGGAGGGCTTGGACGGCAATTGGTTTGAACTACCGATTGGCGGAATCGCTGGGCGTTGATGTATTTCGACACAAAGTGATGGCGTTCGTCCTTGCCTCCGGCATCGACGGGCTCGTAGGGAGCTTCTGCGCGCACTACCAAGGCTTTGTGGCGCCTGACAGTTATGGCATGTTTTCAACAATCTATATTCAGGTCTATGCCGTTCTCGGCGGCATAGACCATCCTATCCTGGGCCCGGTGATTGGCGCGGGGTTGATGACCTTCTTCCCCGAGCTGATGCGCGGCGCCGCGCAGGTCGCTCCCATATTTACCGGGCTGCTGCTGGTGCTGCTGATCATGTTCCTGCCCAAGGGTCTTTTGAATTTGTTCGATTGGCGACGCGCCGTTGGAGAGCGGCTTCGGAAGGCGCCTGCCTCTTCTCTGTCGACAGCCAATGGGGAGAGAAAGCGTTGATACTGCAAGTCCAGGAATTGAGCAAACATTTCGGCGGAGTGGCGGCCGTCGACAAAGTGAGCTTTCACGTTGACGAGTCTGAGATACTGGGGATAATCGGACCGAACGGGGCGGGCAAGACGACGATGATCAACGCGATCAGCGGCTTCTTCAAGCCCACGGCGGGCAGGATACTTTTCGACGGACGGGACATAACGGGATTGAGAGCGGACCAGATATCGAAGCTGGGCATGGGCCGCAACTTTCAGGCGTCTGTTCTCTTCATGCCGCTGCCGGTCGTCGAGAATGTGTTCTTTGGATGCCACAAGTGCTATAGGACGAGCGCCTGGAAGAGATTGTTCCGCCTGCCCGCCGCACTCAGGGAAGAGGAAGCGTTCAGACAAAAGAGCGCGGAGCTGCTCGACCTGATGGGTCTGGGCCGGTTCAGTGACGAGACCGCAAACAATCTCCCCTATGGCTACCAGCGGATTCTCAGCATCTGCATGGCCCTCGTGAGCGATCCGAAGCTGTTGATACTGGACGAGCCCGCCACGGGGATGAACGAGAGCGAGGCGCAGACCATGTTGGAGTTGATCAAGCGGATACGGGACCACGGCGTAAGCATCGTGATGATCGAACACAACATGGACGTGGTGATGTCGTTGTGCGACAGGGTAGTGGTGTTGAACTACGGACGGAAGATCGCTGAGGACCGTCCCAAAGAGATACAGGCAAACCAAGAGGTAATCGAGGCTTATCTGGGGAAGGAATAGGAGCCGGCAATGCTGCTTGAAATAGAGGACCTCGCGGTTGACTATCAAAAAGCCCGGGCGCTCGACCGGGTCTCGCTGAAGGTCGCCGAGGGAGAGGTAGTCTGCATCATCGGCGCCAACGGGGCGGGCAAGACGACGATACTGAGGACCATATCCGGCCTCAAGAAGCCCACTTCGGGCAAGATCGCTCTCCAGGGCAGGGAAATCGGCGGCATGCCGGCGCACGAGATCGTCAGGGCGGGCATTGCTCACGTCCCCGCGGGAAGGATGATCTTCGCGCCCATGACCGTCTCCGACAACCTGAAGATCGGCGCGTTCCTGCGCAGGGACAAGGCGAAAGTGGCGCAGGATCTCGAGTCGCTTTACAACCACTTTCCGGTTCTCAAGCAGCGGCAGGCCAAGCTGGGCTGGCAACTGAGCGGCGGCGAGCAACAGATGCTGGCCGTGGGTCGCGCGTTGATGGCCAGTCCGAAATTGCTCCTGATGGACGAGCCGAGCGTTGGGCTGTCTCCCATGATGGTGGCCGAGGTGGGCAGGATAATCGAGAATATCAATCGGGACGGGATCAGCATTTTGTTGGTCGAGCAGAATTCCCGCATGGCATTGAAGCTCGCGAAAAGAGCATACGTGTTGGAGATGGGCAGGATCGTCCTGGAAGGCCCTGCCCAAGAGCTGGCCGGCGACGACCGGGTGCGGAAACACTACCTGGGCGGCGCCGAACGTCCGCAGTAAAAACAGCGGGCATGCCCTTTCCCGACGAAGCGTCAGACACCAAACAAAGAGCAAAGGCGGAGGAATGATATGACAAATGCACGCGACATAATTCTCGTCCTTACGGAACAGGAAGGCGGCCGGGCGGCCCCTCTTTCCCTTGAGATGTTCGGCCTGGGGAGAGGGCTTGCAGGCGGGGACGGGCTCCTGTGCGCATTCGTGGTAGGCAGCGGCGTCGCCGATGCGGCGGATGAGTACGCCGGCTACGCGGATCAGGTGTACGTTCTCGACAACCCCCGCCTGAAGGGTCTTCAACCGGATATCTACGCCTATGTGGCAGCGGCTCTCGTCGCGGCCCTGCAACCTGCGGCCGTCATTATGGGTCACACCTACGAAAATATGGAGATGGCGCCGAAACTGGCGTGCCGGGCCCAGAGCGAGCTCATTGGCGATTGCGCCCAAGCGGCAAGGGATGCGGACGGCCGGTTGCTCTGCACCAAGCAGGTTTACGGCGGCAACGCGATCGCTGTTTTCGAGTTGCCCCGCCGGGGGATTATTACGCTGAGGCCCAAGACATGCGCGGCAGCCGCTCCCGGACAATCGAGGGGCGAGATCATCCCCTTTGACGTAGACATGGATTCTCCGGCGCCCCTGAGCGAAACCCTCTCCGTCGTGGATGAGGAGAGCGTCAATATGGGCGGGGCGGAGGTGATCGTTTCCGGAGGCAGGGGGGCATCGAGCCCGGAGAAAATCCAGAAACTGGAAAAGGTGGCGACCCTTCTCAGGAAACGTTTCGAGAAGGTCGAACTCGGGGCCAGTAGGCCCGTCGTCGACGCCGGCCTTGTTCCCCACTCGCGTCAGGTTGGCCAGACGGGGGAGAGAGTTGCGCCCGGCGTTTACTTCGCTTTGGGCATTTCCGGCGCTACGCAGCACCTTTCAGGGATGATCGGATCAAAACGAATTATCGCCGTCAATAAGAGTGCAGAGGCGCCGATATTCAAAGCCTCGGACTACGGGGTCGTCGGTCCCCTGGAAGAAGTCATTCCCGGATTTATCAGAAAACTGGAGGAGTTGGCATGAAGGCGCCTACAATCATCGTCTGCCTTAAAGTGGTCCCGGATGCGGAGGGACCCGCATCTGCCTTTGAGGTTGATAGCGACGCAAAGAAGGTCGTCCCCGTCGGCATTCCCCCCGTCATCAGTCCTTTCGACGAGAACGCCCTCGAAGCGGCGGCCCGGCTCAAGGACCAGTGGGGCGGCAGACTAATCGCCCTCAACGTTGCTGGGAAGGCCACCGTCCCGGTGTTGAAAAAGGCTCTGGCCGTCGGCGCAGACGAGCTGATCGTCGCCGAAGACCCGGTTTTCGACGGCCTCGCCAGTTCCTCGATTGCGCGGGTCCTCGCGGCAGCGATCGCCAAGATC
This sequence comes from uncultured delta proteobacterium, assembly GCA_963816715.1. GTDB lineage: Bacteria > Desulfobacterota > Syntrophorhabdia > Syntrophorhabdales > WCHB1-27 > BOG-1155. The sequence continues at coordinate 181,119 of CAWFMJ010000017.1, read as the reverse complement.
GGCGCCTACGACCTCATCCTTACGGGGAGGCAGGCGGCCGACTGGGACTCCGGGCAGACAGGCCTGCTGCTGGCGGAGATGCTCGGAATCCCCGCGGTGAACCTCGCGAAATCCGTCGAGCTTCAGGAGGGCAGAGTCGTTGTGCAAAAGTTGAAGCGCGTGGGCTATGAAGTGGTCGCCGCCCCTCTCCCTGCCTTGGCGACGGTGAGCAGCGAAGCAGGCGATCTCCGTTGGCCGGCCGTGAGAGCCTTACAGGACGCCAAAAAGAAACCGGTCCTCACGTGGAGGCATGAAGACCTCGATGTGGATATTGGCACGCTCAAACTACGGAACATTGTATCTCTCTCTTCTCCCCCCTCAAGAGCCCGGGATTGCCTTTTCATCGACGGAGAATCTCCGTATGCGAAGGGAGAGAACCTCGCCGTGAGGTTGCGTCAGGATGGCGTTATCTGAAGGACGGCGACCAACTTGACAAATTTCGCCCGGCGGATTATTGTCGAGATGGATTTAAGACCAGTGTTTTAAGTCCGTTCCAACGCCAAAGAGAGTTGGAGCTGCCAGGTCCATGAATCTGGCGTAACGGAGCCCGGAGGTGAGTGTTATGGCACTTTCATTAAGACGTTATGAGGAAAACAGGCCTTTGGACATATGGAGAAACGACAGACGTATGGCAGAGTTCGAAAGCGGGTTGGGCCACTTTTTCGGCGACCTTTTTGATGACTGCATGGTCTGCAAGACCCCGCAAATGACGGGCGTTCTCTCGCCTGAGATCGACGTCAAGGAAACGCACGACGCCCTGGAGGTCAGCGCGGAGATACCGGGCATCAGTCAGGAAGACATAGATGTATCGCTTCATGACGGCGTCCTTACGATCAGCGGTGAAAAGAAAGTGGAAAATCAGGGAGAGGATGTGGATTACCGATTTTCGGAGCGAGCCTACGGTTGCTTTTCAAGGGATATCCCACTGCCTGACGGCGTCAACATGGACGATATTCACGCCGCATATAAGAATGGCGTTCTGATCGTGACCCTGCCGAAGACGGAACAGGCCATGAAAGAATTCCGCAAGATTCCCGTGACTACCGCCTGAGGTTGCTGACGGCCCCGGCGCTGCAAGGGCGCCGGGCGCTACCGCCCGCCGTTTCTTGAATTTATAGCGCCCGCCACCCGGCCAATCAGTCTGTTGCACATGCCGGCCACGACGCTGATGTCGTCTGCCGATAGCGCGTCCCAGTGCAGGCCCGCGACCATGACGACGGTTCTGCCCAGTTTGCTTGAAAGGTCTTCGGCCGCCTTCTTTGCCACGGCGTCTTCCTTGTGGCCTAGAACGGCGAATACCGATGCGGTGCTGCTGCTTTTCCGCGGATCGGTGCGGCTCGGCCGGGGTTGCGCAACGGCGATGGCGCCCACATGAGGCTGTCCTCCCGTCAATAAGACGAGTACGTCTTCTCCCACCCGGTCGACGAGCGCCGACACCTCGAAGTCCCCCTCCTTTTCGGTAAAGGCGATCCTATTCATAACAAGACGCCTCCAGCTCGGGAAAACCGGCAATTCCGAGACGCCCGGCGCGTTCCGTTACCCTTTGGCACATCGCTTTGCTCATCCGTATCTCTTCGGGCCAGCTCCGCCCTCCACCCAGCGTCTTGCCCGATGTGGCATCGATAACCAAGCGGCTGCCGCCGCGGAAAAAGTCCCTGCCCGGGTCTACGTTGGCGCAGGCCCGCCAGAGCATTCCGGCGTCGTCGTCGAGGTTCAAATGCCTGTCAAACAGGACGATGATGCAGCGGGATGGCAGAAAATCGGCGGAGAGAAGGGTTTGGAGCAGACTCTCGATTCGTTCCCTGCCCGCAATGGCAATGACAATCAGGGGATGAAGCGCATCGGAAAAGAGGCGCCGGCAGTCCAGAAAATCGGGATCGGCGTTCCGAAGCAGGCCCGATAATTTCTGCCCGGAGAGAACCTGTTCTGGCCGGTCGTTGCGGGACCTGGCAGGTCTTTCGCCCTCCCCTGCCATTTTCCGCGTCAGATCCACTCCAATTTTCCCCCCAAAAAGGGGCGCCGGAGAGGCATGATCGAGAACGTCGAGAATTCCGCTGGTGCAAACGAGATCCCTTTGGAGGTCTACGGTGTTCAGAATCTGAGAAATGACGCTCTTTCCCCGCGAGAGGTCCGTGGTTCCATCGAAGACGAAAAAGGCCTTGCAGAAGCTCATTTGGCCCGAGCCCCATAAGCCGTGCATTACCTTGCTTGCCTGTCCGGGATAGCGTTTGTCGATCGAAACGAGCGTGAGATTGTGGAAAGCGCCTTCCATCGGCATCCGGTAGTCGACTATTTCGGGCAGGATAGTTCTGACAAGGGGCAGAAATATTCGCTCTGTTGCCCTGGCGAGCCAACAGTCTTCCATGGGAGGGCGGCCGACGACGGTAGCGCTGTAAATCGCGTCTTTTCTATGGGTGACGGCAGTGACATGGAAGACCGGATAGTTGTCCGCTGCCGAATAAAATCCGGTATGGTCGCCAAAAGGACCTTCCAAGCGTTCCTCGTGAGGGTCGACATAGCCCTCGAGAACTATCTCCGCCTCCGCGGGAACCTCGATGTCGACGCTTATCCCCTTGACCAGCTTTACCGGCGCCTGTCTGATGAATCCGGCCAGGAGCATTTCGTCGACGCCGAAAGGCATGGGCGCCGTGGCCGCATAGGTGACCGCCGGGTCCGTCCCGATGGCCACTGCCGCCTGCATCCGCTTTTCCTGCTTGCCATGCTCGCTGAAGTACTCTGCCCCGTCTTTGTGAATGTGCCAATGCATGCCCGTAGTATTCCTGTCGAAAATCTGGAGGCGGTACATGCCGACATTCCGTTGCCCTTTCAGGTTTTTCGTAAAAACCAGCGGCAGCGTGACGAACCTTCCCCCGTCCTTTGGCCAGCACTGCAGGACCGGGAGGCGGGTAAGATCGACCTCATCTCCTTTCAGGATCACCTCCTGGCACGGGGGTCTGGAGACCTTCGCCGATCGGGGCAGGAAGCGGGACCAGCCGAGGGCTCTTTTGAGAAGACCGATCTTGTCGCCCCAGGTGTGAGGCGGCGCCATGTGGAGGATCTCCGTCAGGCGCGCGCCGATCTCTTCGAGGTCGCCGACGCCCAAGGCCATGCATATGCGCTTTGCGCTGCCGAAGGCATTAGTGAGGACCGGCATGGATGAGCCCTCTACCTGCTCGAAGAGCAGCGCTTTGCCGCCCCCCGGGCTCTTCGAGGCCCGGTCGGTGATCTCGGTGATCTCCAGGATCGGAGAAACCTTCTCCCTGATCCTGAGCAACTCCCCTTCCCTTTCGAGGGCTTTGATGAAATCCCTCAGATCCCTGTAAGGCTTCTTCATTCGCCGGCCTCGTCGATCACGCGAATCTCCACAGCAACTCCTCGGTAAGAAGGGCGGCAAAGAGAAGGACCGATATGATGCTGTTGACCTGATAGAAGGCGGCATGGATGCGGGAGAGATCGGCGGGGCTCACGAGGCGGTGCTCGATGACGAGGAGAACGCCAATGACGCCAACAAAGCCGAGATAGACGGGTGTGAGGCCGAAGAGCCAGAAAAGGGAAAGAAGCGAAGCGAAGGCGACAAGGTGCAGGAAGCCGGAGACGTACATTGCCTTCCTCGCCCCGAACCTGGCCGGCATGGAGCAAAGCCCTTCCTTCCGGTCGAATTCCATGTCCTGACAGGAATAGAGGATGTCGAAGCCGGCGATGTAGGCGCACAGGGCGAGGGAGAGAATAAAAATCTTCAGGGAGAGGCTGTCGGTGACTGCCACCCAGACGCCGAGAGGAGCGAGGCCTATGGCAATTCCCAGGGCAATGTGCGACAGCCAGGTGAAGCGCTTGGTGTAGGAATAGCCGAGGAGAATGGCAAGGACGACAAAAGAGCACCAAAAACAGGTGGAGGAAATAAAATAGGCCGACAGGATGAAGAAGAGGCCGGAAACGGCGATGAAGGTTTTCGTCTCCTTTGCGGTCATCTTGCCTGACGGAAGCTCCCGTTCCGCTGTCCGCGGGTTCTTCGCATCGATTTTCGCGTCCACGAGGCGGTTGAAACCCATGGCGGCTGACCGTGCCCATACCATGGTCATAACGATCCAGAAAAACTGGGCGAACCTCACCGGCGATTGGCGCATGGCGAGAAGGAGCGCTGCGAGGGCAAAGGGCAAGGCGAAGATCGTATGCTCGAACTTGATCATCCTGCCGTAGAGCTTTGTCCTCGATTTCACCTTCGCAAGGGTCTCCGATACAGGGTTCTCCGCGGGTTCGGGCTTTTCGGCAAATTTCCAGGCGCAGGCGCGCGGCTCGAGCAACCGGAGGGCTTCGTAGAGGAGGATTCCCAGAAGGCCCATCCCGACGATGCCCGTAAAGAGCTGGGAGTAGTCCATCTTTGCCCAGGCATCCATAATGAGGTAGCCGAGACCGTTTGAGGAAGCAAAAGATTCGACGAAGAAGAGCACCGATATGGCCGTTCCAATGGCGATGCGCAGGGCCGTAAAACTGTGAGGAAGGGCCGCGGGGAAGGCGATTTCCCTGAGCATGACGCGGTCGCTCGCGCCTAGGGACCTCAGGGAGTCATAATGCTTTTGGTCGATCGATCGCACCCCGTCCCGGGTGGCAACGAGGACCTGAAAGAAGATTATCAGGGTGATGAGAATGATCTTTGAAAGATCGCCGAGCCCGAAAATGAGCAGCACGATGGGAAGAAGCACGATCTTCGGGATCGGGTAGGTGATGAAGACAAGGGGCGCAAAGACGCCGTCGAGCCGTTTCCCGTATCCCATCATCACGCCTGCGGGAAAGGCGAGGAACCAGCCAAGAAAGATGCCGGAGGCCACCCTGAAGGCGCTGACGAAAAAGTGCTGCCAAAAGCCGACGGTGAGGCATGCACGGGCAAAATCGAGCAGCACCGTCTCCGGAGGAAGGAGAAAGGGAACATTCAGGAACGAGGCGACGAGCTTCCACACGAGGGCCAGAAGGCCGAGGCAAAGAACGTAGTTTACGGTCCCCGCGCCCAATCCGCCTGATTTCGTTTTCCGTTCCGGGTTCGATGAAGCGTCCACTAGCTTTCCAAAAGCCTTCGTACTTGTTTCACGGCCGCGTAGAAAGACTCCTCGTTGCGAAACCCCGCGGCGCCCGCATTGCTGTTCTCGACAATTGCCTTGACCGATCCGGGCCTGCCGCTCATCACCATGATGTGTTGTCCCAGGAACACTGCTTCTTCAATATTATGGGTGACGAGGATCATTGTCAGCCCTTCCCGCGCCCAGATGCTGGCAAGGGTATCCTGAAGCGTTTCCCGGGTCAGCGCGTCGAGTGCGGAAAAGGGCTCGTCCATGAGGAGAAGATCAGGCTCGATGGCCAGGGCGCGGCCGATGGCAATTCGCTGTTTTTCTCCGCCGCTCAGGGCTGCGGGAAACCGATCCCGATGGGCCAGAAGGCCCAGGTCGCTCAGGATTCGTTCCGCCTTCTGCTTCCGCGTCGTCTTCTCCACGCCCTGGATCTTCATGCCCAGGCAGACATTTTCCCATACCGTTCGCCAGGGAAGGAGCCCGAAGTCCTGAAGGATGAAGCCCGTCCTGCCCGGCGCTCTCGTTGCCTCGCTTCCGCTTACCCGTATGGCGCCGGAGCTGGGAGAAAGAAGACCGGCCAGGATATAGAGAAGGGTCGTCTTGCCGCAGCCCGAAGGGCCGACGATGGCGAGAGAACCGGCCCTGGGAACGGAAAACGTGACGTCCCTCAAGACAAGCGCCCCTTCCTGGAAGCTTTTGTAGAGTTTGTCCACCTCAACCAAGAGTCACACTAAAGTTTGATCGTGGACACACCTCCAAAAGCAGAGGAATGTCCCCGCAACCATTATCGTCTATCGGAGACACACCAGGCAAGCCCTGAAGGGAGACACACCTCTGGCGAGGAATGTCCTCCCCATCGCTGCCGGGAATGTTCCCGCAATCTATGGCGCCGCGACTGTTTCATACGGGATCGGTCCGGATATTAGACCTTTCTCGAAAAGCCAGTCCTCGATCGACTTGACGTCTTTTTTTGCCGGTTTCTGAGGGCTCGGGAAAGACGGGACTTTGAAGCGTTCCTTTAATGACGGAGGGAACTGGGTCTTTTCGACGAGCAGGTCCTTATAAGCGTCAGGATTTGCATTGATGGCTTGAACAGCCTTGCTATAGGCAGCAATGAAGCGGCTGGAGAGGTTTTGGCGCTTTTGCAGGAAATCCATTTTGAACGCGATCACCGTGAGCGTTGCATCGAGCGTTCTGTCATCGCCCAACACTCGTGCGCCCTCGGATTCAGCCTTGAGGGCAAGCGGTTCGGGCAAAAGAGCCAGCTTCACCCTGTCCGCCATGAGCATCTGATAACGAATGGGGATCTCCTTTATCTCGATCTTCTTGATCTTGTCGGGACCCACCGTCCGGGCGGCTATTCGATCAAGCACATATTCCGTGATCGAGGCCCTGGACGTCGCCGTGGTCGCCCCTTCAATTTGCTTCAGATCCGTGATGCCCGATTTCGGGGAGGCGAGAAGGGCGAACATCCGGTGATTCGGGTCGGTGCGGAAAACAGTGGTGACCACCGACACGCGCTGACCTGAATTTATGAGGAGAAGGGTATTCAGCAGGTCCCCGAAATAGGCGTCGATCCTGCCGCTCTGGAGCGCCACGTCCCGTTCCACCGCGCTGGAGAAGCGGACGAGTTTTACCGCAAGACCCCGTTCTTCGAAATAGCCTTTTTCGACGGCGACGACGAGAGGAAGCGTGTCGATGACGGGCAGGACCCCGAGAGAGACCGGCGTGGGCTGCTCGGCCGATCCGGCCGGCGTTGCGGAAAGAGCAGCAAGCACAAGGAAGAACGGCAGAAAAAGCCTCACATATCGCATAAAGCAGGCTACCATAGAGAGCGCTCAAAAACAAGGTCGGGCTGCTATTTATGGGGCTCAGCGCCCCCTCCACCGGCACAGCCGTCGGAGTCTCCCCGCTCAGCGCTTCGCATGCGCTCGCTTTGCTATTTTTCCGGTCGGTCCCATGGGGTATAATAAGGGCGAAGGATTACCATCGGAAGCCTGGTCATGAAAAGCGATACTTGCCTTCCGGCCGGTCAACCGGCCAAGGTTTATATAGAACCGACGAGCCTGTGCAACCTCGATTGCCGGACCTGCATACGTCACAGTTGGAAAGAACCGCTCGGCCTTATGGAGCGGGGGACTTTCGGGAGGATAATGGAGAGTCTCCGCGAGTTTTCCCCGCCCCCCGACGTTTTTTTTGGAGGCCTCGGCGAGCCGCTGCTCCATCCCGACATCGTCGACATGATCCGACAGACAAAGAGCCTGGGCGGTTCCGTGGAGATCATCACGAACGGGACGCTCCTTACGAGCGCCGTTTCGGCGCAACTGATCGATGCCCGTCTCGACATGCTCTGGGTCTCCCTCGACGGCGCCACCCCGGAAAGCTATTCGGACGTCCGTCTCGGCGCCGCCCTTCCCTCCGTCCTTACAAACCTCGCGGCCTTTCGGGACCTGCGCATGGAACGGTGCAAGGCGTTGGGCTACATAACCATGGACGGCTACCCCTTGTACGAAAAGCCGGGGATTAGCATCGCCTTCGTGGCCATGAAACGCAATATCAACGATTTGCCGGCCCTCCTCTCGTTGGCCGCCCGGCTGTCCGTTTCGCGCTTCATGGTGAGCAACGTCCTTCCCTATACGCGGGAGATGTGCGAGGAAGCGCTCTACTCGAACGCTCTCATGGATATGAGGCCCCTCTGCCGGCTGGAACTCCCGAGGATCGACATAAACGGCATTACCGGAAAGGCCCTCGGGGAAGCAGCGCGGGCGGGTTGGGATATGTCCATTCGGGGCGCAGACCCCGATCGGGCCCGGGACAACTGCCCATTCATGGAATCGGGCTCGACGGCGGTAAGCTGGCAGGGCAATGTGAGCCCTTGCCTGCCGCTGCTCCACAGCCATACCAGGTTTGTTCACGGCCTCGAACATTATTGCAGGAGCTGGGTTATCGGCAACGTAAACGACCGGAAACTGGCGGACCTGTGGAACCTGAAGGAGTACGCCGATTTCAGGTCCCGCGCCGAGGCGTTCGATTTCTCCCCCTGCTCCTCCTGCGGCGGCTGCGACCTTTCGGAAAACAACGAGACCGACTGTCAGGGCAGCCCCTTCCCCGCCTGCGGCGGCTGCCCCTGGGCCCAGGGCGTGGTGCAGTGTCCATAAGCGGCGCTGATACGACCCCGGTGTATAGAGCGTTCCGCAAAATAAAGCTTTGCCGCCACCCCGGCGAAAGCCGGGGTCCAGGTAGCTTTAAAGTCGTGAAAACACTGGATTCCGGCGTCCGCCGGAATGACGGAAGAAGATGAATGTACGGCTGACCAAACGGGAATGAATTATGTGGAACGCTATAGTTGGCCAATGCATCGAGGCGTTTCTTCCTGGAGTGCCGTAGTGTCGTTTTTTTTGTCGAATCATCTTGTTTCAAATGGTAATTTGTTGATAGAAACAGAGTTGAGTAGCGAGGGGAACCAGGTCGCAGTACCGACTATGTTTGAGCACTTCGATTCGCAGCTTTTCTCGGACCCGAACTTCAAAGAAGACTCGGTGCGTGAGGTCATCATTGCCCCGATCCTCTCTCGCCTCGGTTATCACTCGACTGGCGACCAAACGGTTGCAAGAAGTAAGTCCTTGGTACAACCTTTTATCTATGTTGGTACGCGCCGGCATCCGGTAACAGATGAGGCCTTTCCGTGACAAGGGGATCGACCGCTGTTCGCTCTCTCCAGTCCATAGGCGTCACCTCCAACGCGCTCTTCACATCGTCTATGAAGTTGCGGGAGCAGGACACTCAGCGCTCCATTTCCCTCTTCTCTCGTCCGGCAATCGGCGCCGTGGCCAAGGGCAAGAACAGGGTCAACCGTTCGGCTGCCGTCTGCAGAAAGCCGTGGCCCCCCGACAAGGGCGACGACCTCTCTGGCTGCGGACCCAATAGGACGTAAAGTAACGTTCTTCACTCGTTTCACTCGCCTATGTGCGGGAGGCGACGGTGCACAAAGAGCGCCCCACGGAACAGCAGGTGATGAGAGTGAAGACTTTTGTTGAGATGCTTTCCTAGGCATCAGAGAGTCCGACCGCGCGGAACAGCCGGCAAAAGGTGAAGCTCGGTGGTCTACCGGCCGACATCCGTCATCAATGCATATCCAAGGCGAATGATTCTATGGCAGTGACGAAATCTTTCAGCCTTGCGGATAGACCGTTGTCCATCTGCTTGAAGCGAAGGCCGACGGTCGTATTGTCGGCGTCCCGCTGGGTTCTTTTCACTGTCGCGTCGAGGCGGATGTCCTCCTCTGTCCCGGGCAGCTTAAAGGCGACGACGACCGCGTCTTCTATGCGCAGGCGCGAAACGGCTTCGCCGCCAAGAGTTCTCCCTACAGTGCAGGCACATCCCGTTCCACTTATATCGACAATCACTCCATTGCCGAGCAGAACTTCCGCGCCGCTCTCGGAATCCGGACCGAACACGCTCGCCGGAAGCGCGCATTCTATTCTCTTCGCACTTCTCAGGCTCTGCTGCACAATCCGCGAAGGATACGAGATCAACAACAGGCCCGGATTCTGGTCCACCACGGCAATCAATTCTGACTGAAAAGCGAAAACCGTCCCGTGGTCTATGTATCGCACGGTGATCTTTCTTCCTTTGACCAGGACGGTTGAAATCGATATCGAGGTGAGGGGATACCTTATGATCAGATACCCATTCGCTACATACCCAGCCGACGTGCTCCGCATCCGAAGCGTCACCCCCTCAATTTCGATCTGCAGGGGAACGCCCACGGGGAAGAAGAACGCTTGACGGGCCGTCAGTTCCTCCGAAACCCTTTGGAATGTCGCATCTATAGCTTTCTGCGCCATATCTCCCCGTTAAGCCTCCTTGGGCAATTGCTTGTTCGGCGGCCTGACTGAAGTCGATCCGCGGCGCGTTTCTGAGGGCCGTCTGTTTTCTATCGCGTCTTGCCGAAGTCTTAGTTCTTTTAGCAGACGTTTGACCGACAAACAAGCTAGGAAAAGCCCCAGGGACTTTTCTCAGGGCCGCCGCCCGGATGGGCGATGGTGGATTCTGCTCTCCGTGCAAAGGCGCGCTTCGTTTGCGGCAATCACTGAAAGCCGCTGATTGTGAACGACTTCCCCCGAGCCTCGGTATGACGGCCTGTTTGCGTTCCTTTCGCTCAAGCAATCTCAGGCTTCCCAGCCCGCAGGGTTAATGGTTGTCCGTTTCTTCCGATAAAACAGGCAGCATGGACCTCAGGCCAGGACAGAACGTCAGGATCGTTACCGACGTAAACCTTGACAAGGAGAGAATAACCGTCAAAGCTTCAGTTGTCCACGACGTGAACGGCCGAACCATCGTTCTCGCTCAGACCGACCCCCCCATCCTGAAATCAACGGTGGGCAGGGACGTCATGATCACTTATCTGGCGGAGAAGGAAGGCGCGCCGGAGCGGCGGGGCTTCCCCGGCAGGATTGTGGAAATTTTCGACTACGGCCTCAGTTCAGGCAACGCGGTGAAAGCCCTGAAGGTGGAGGTTGCGGGGGAGCCAAGGCCCTATAACGTGCGGATGTTCTATCGGGTCGCGCCCACGAACCGCAGCGGAGTATCGATACACATCCGCGGCGTGCGCGTCAATATACTCGACTTGTCCCTAGGCGGAGCAAGGGTTACGCATGACAAATCTCTCCGTTTAGAGCAAGATGCGATTGTCGCTGCGAGTTTGGAGATGAGCGGAAAAACCTACCCCGTCAATTGGCGCGTCGTCAGAGCCTGGGACGGCGCCAGTGAAGGCTTCGGCCGAGACCTCCTTTTTGCCGCGCTGGAATTTGTGGCACTGGAGCACACAACCGAATACGCCCTGTCGCAGAAGATCCGCGACATAGAAAGGGAAGCGGCAGGCCCGTATCTCTAGCGACCTTCAGAATCCAGTTGATTCTTCTATAGGTTTACATCGCGGTATAAGACCCGCTAACCAGGCCAAATGAGTGGCGGCCTCTCCCTGACTATAAGATAAGCCGAAATCCGTTTTAGGCTTACTCGTCCGCCCATGCCATGGGCTTATGCAAGGCTGGCCTATAACCATGCGTATGGCCCTGCTTGTCGGCTTAGATATAACCGCATGGCAGAAATTCCCGGGTTTCAGGTAGAGAGGAGTCGCTTTCATACGGACTTCTTATAAACGGTCGGGGCAACCTGTACGAGGGGCACGTCCATGCCGTGAAGCGTTTCGGAATGGCCCATGAATATGTAGCCATTGGGCGCGAGGCGCCGGCAGAGTCGCTGCAAGAGCTGGATCTGCGTTTGGCGCGTAAAGTAAATAATGACGTTCCGGCAGAAGATCACGTGCATCTCGGGCATCCCGTACTTTTCATCCATCAGGTTCAGGCGGCGGAAGTCGACCAGCCTTCTTATCTCCGGGGCAATTTTGGCAAGAGATCTCTCCTTCGAACGAAGCAGGTATCTTCTCCTCAGTTCCGGAGGTATTGGTTTTACGCTTTGCTCTTCGTAGATCCCGGTCCTTGCGATCTCCAGCACTTTTGTCGAGATGTCAGTCGCATGCACCGAGAATGAGAAGCCGGGGCAGCGGGCGGCGAATTCACTCAGCACCATTGCGAGGGTATATGCTTCTTCGCCGGTCGAACAGCCGGCGCTCCATACCCTCAGTGCCTTCCGAATCCCGACGCCGTAAAGACGCATCAGCTCGGGCAGAACCAGGTCGGTCAGGCAGGTAAAATGCTCCGGTTCCCTAAAGAAATCCGTCTTGTTTGTCGCCACCGCGTCGATTGTATGGACTGATTCATCCTTCATCCCTTTATTGCTGAAGAGATAGGCGCAGTACTGGTCGAAGGAGGGGAGGCAGAGGGACCGGAGGCGCCTTTGAAGCCGCGCCTCCAGCATGGTTTTCTTCGATTCCGGTACTTTTATGCCCGTTGTTGATTCAATAAACGCGCTCAGACGGAAAAAGTCCTTCTTATTGAGGCCCGGTTCTTCGGAATTCCTGTCTTTCTCCGCCCTGCGTTCCATAGAAGATCCTTTTGTCTTTCGCGCTTTAAGCCACCGCCTGTTCGGTTCCCGGTCCCTGTAAGGCCTCCAGTTCGTCGAGCGAGAAGACCTTGTCTATGTCAAGGATCATAATGAAAGCGTTTTCCCGCTTCCCCATGCCCTTTATGAAGTCTGTTCTGATGTACCCGCCAATCCTCGGTGCAGGCTCGATCTGGTCCGGCTCAAGCTCGATCACCTCCTGCACGGAATCGGCGAGGGCGCCAAGGATGATGATCTCCTCCTCGAATGCGATTTCGAGGACGATAATGCACGTGTCGACCGACTGCTCCGTCCGCGTCATGCCGAACTTGAGGCGCAGATCGAGGACGGGCACCACGCTTCCCCTCAGATTGATGACGCCTCGCATGAAGTCCGGGGTTCTCGGCACCTTCGTGATGGACGTATGATCGAGTATCTCCCTCACTTTGGCGACTTCCACCGCAAAGACTTCGTCCGCCAGCTTGAAGGTGAGGTATTGTTCCGTCTCAGTTATTCCGCTTACCATTTCGTTGCCTCCTTTCATGCATGCGTCCGGATAAGCCGCAGGCTTCCCCGGACGCATGCCTTTGCTCAGTATCGCTCAAACTCGGCGTCTTTCCCGTCGCCCCTATCTTCCATCGTCAGGGCGAGGCCCTCCGCTGTCGCCTTCGGCACTGCCTCGTTTCTCTTTACCGGGATTCTGCTTGCGACCTTGCGAGGCCTCAGGGCAGGTTTGTCCCGCGACGTCTCGAACGCCAGCTTGAAGAAAGAGATGGAGCTTTGGAGCTGTTCCGCCTGGGAGGAAAGTTCCTCGGCCATTGAAGACATTTCTTCGGCGGCGCCCGCGTTCTGCTGGATCACCTGATCGAGCTGCTGGATGGCCTTGTTGATTTGCTCGGCGCCCGTGTTCTGCTCTCCGCTTGCTGCGCTGATCTCCTGCACCAGCTCTGCCGTTTTCTTGATGTCCGGAACGAGTTTCACCAGGAGCTCTCCGGCCTTTTCCGCTACCCCGACACTTGACAAGGAAAGCTTGCCGATCTCGCCCGCAGCGGTCTGGCTCCGTTCCGCCAGCTTCCGCACCTCGGATGCGACGACCGCGAAGCCCTTGCCGTGTTCTCCCGCCCTGGCTGCCTCAATGGCCGCATTGAGGGCCAGAAGGTTGGTCTGGCGGGCGATCTCTTCGATGATCGAGATCTTGCTTGCGATTTCTCTCATGGCGCCCACGGTTTCGGTCACCGCCTTGCCGCTCTCTATGGCGTCGCCGGCCGACTTGACGGCGATCTTTTCCGTCTGCTGGGCGTTGTCGCTGTTCTGTTTGATGGTGGACGCCATCTCTTCCATCGAAGAAGAAGCCTCCTCCGCCGACGCCGCCTGTTCCGTCGCGCCCTGAGAGAGCTGTTCCGCCGTCGCACTCATCTCCTGGCTGCCGCTTGCCACCTGGTTCGTGGCCTCCCGTATGTCTCCCACTACATCGATGAGGCCCTGGACCATCTTCGCGAGCGCCTGCATCAGCTTGTCTTCTGAAGAGCGTTCCCTCACGGCGACCGTGAGATCGCCCGCCGCTATCTGCTGGGCTACTGATGTTATCTCGTTCATCGAATCGATGAGCGCATTCAGATGGTCTTTCACTTTGCTGAAGTCGCCCTTGGTGGCGCTCGTAATCTTCGGGGGCATGTCGCCCTTGGAGATCGATTCGATAGACGTGGAGATTATGCGCAACGGACGCACGAATGCCTCGACCAGGTCATCGATGCCGCCGATCAGCTTTGCCCAGTCCCCCTCGAAGAGAGCCGCGTTTCCTCTCATTTCCAGCTTTCCTTCTTGAATCGCCTCTACAAGGGTCTTGATCTCGCCTATCACCTTCAGGAGGTTCTCACGCAGGAGGTCCATCTTCTCATTCGCTATTGCCTGTTTGCCCGGCAGCTTTTCAAGGACGGGCGAGAAGTCGCCCTCGGCGTAGGAGGCGAGAATGCCGAGAATCTTCAGGGCAATGCCCACATGCAGCTTTATCGTCTGGTTGACGCCGCGCGCCAACTGTTCGTAAGCGCCCGAGAAGTGTTCTTCGGGGATAAAATGCTCATTGTTTCCGGCCTTCTGTTCTCGGTGCAGCGTGTCAATGTTGCTGATCAGGTCTTTGAGCGTGGTCGCCACGGCAAGGAGGTTCTTCCCGAGCACGTCCTTTTCGGACCTCACTTGGATCTCCACGTTCAGATCGCCTGCGGCCACCTTTTCCAGGGCGACGGCGGAGAATTTGATGCCCTCGACCATGCTTCTGAAGGAGCCGGCGAGCATGCCCAGTTCGTCGTTGCTGTCAACATCAATAGCCACATCCACGTCACCCTGGGCCAGTCTGTCCGTCGCCGCAACGAGGCTGGAAAGGGGCTTTTTGATGCTGCGGGTGAGGAGCAGGGCGGCGGCGCCTCCGAGGGCCAACGCAATAATCCCGATCATGATGAGCAGATTGCGCGCCCATGCGTAAGTGCTCATTGCCTCCTCGTAGCGTTTCGCAGTCTGCTCTTCCTGGTACTTCACGAGTTCCCTGAAAGCCTCCTGGGCCTTTGCCGTGGCGGGTCTGGCTTGCGTCAAATAGACGGCGGTTACCTCATTCACTTTCTTCTGGTCTACCAGTTTCAAGATAGTATTGTTTGCCTCTTTTCCTATCCTGAGATTCTCTGTGGCTTTGGCCAGCAAATTTTTGCCCTTCTCCGATGTTTCCATCTTTTCGAGCTGGCCGAGCGCGGCGCTGTACTCATTTCTGGCAATTTCTATCCCCTCGTTCGCCTTCGCCTTGGCAGCACTGTCATTGACGAAAAAGTTAATGAGGATATTTTCCGAAAGGTCGCTGATAGCCTGTGCCCCGTCTCTGGCAAGCTTCACTTTCACATTGCCTTCCTTCACGATGCCGTCCAGCCTGCCGCTGATCGATTTCATGCTGCTCACGCCGAAGACAGCCACAACTGCGAGCAGCGCCATCAGCACCCCAAATCCGATGCCCAATCTTGTACCGATCTTCATGTCTCTGAAGCTCATTATTGATTAACCTCCTTTTTTGTTTGATAGACTTTCACGCGCAACTTCCGGAGTATTCATCTATCGGACGGGCAGCTTCCGCGAGTCCGTCCGCATCCTTTTCAACTCCAACATCTGGTACCAGCCAACGGACGACTCCGCTATTTTTGATATGGCTGTTGTCCGGAAAAAGAGGTCCCGCAGATATGCCCCCACCAAAAGAAAGTTCCTCGGCGGACGCATTGAGGACCCACGGTTGTTTTGCACTCAGTCGGGTGAATTCCGCGGCAGACCAGTCAACTGGACCTGTGTGGTTGTTTATCTCAGGAAGATCGTGCATGAACAACTGATCGGATTCATGCGCTCGGCAGTTAAGGACAAGGGCTATTGAGTTTTAATGTAATAACTATGTAGGCATTCTACATATGCTAGGTAAGTGAAAGAAGATAGCTTTGAAGATTATTGATGTTTTTGTTATTTCTTAGACCAAGCTTTTTCCTAATATTGTTCCTGTGGGTGTCAACGGTCGCCCTGGAAACCTTCAAAATTTCCGCTATCTCCTTGCTGGTCCTGCCGCTCCTGATCAGATTGGCAATCTGGATTTCGCTTGGCGTGAAGCGGGAATATATCGCGGCCATCTTCTGCAAAAATGGTGAGACGATTTCATTCAGGCTACACTCGAGGATACCCAGATACATTGTCTGGCTCTCGCTCAAATGTGTATGCTTCAACTTTTCGATATAGGGGAATGCAAGCTCCCGGACATTGGCCAGAACCGTGCTTTCAAGCGTCTTCTTATCTTCATCTCTATGTTTCAGCAACACTCTCAAGGCTGTATTGGCTTCCTGAAGATTTACCGATTTGTCCTCCAATTCGCGTTCTCTGTTTCTCAATGCCTCTTCCGTCTGTTTTTGCTCGGTAACGTCCCTGATCGATTCGATGGCGCCGACGACTCGGCCTTCAGTATCGAAGAGAGGCGACGCTTTTGCAGAAAGGTGGGCGCCTTTGCCTTCATGGGTCATGGGCGTGCAGCCTGCGGTAAGGAGGGCCTCTCCATCCTGCTTCACAAGATCGTACTGCCCGGCGTCCTCCGCATCCCATTTAAGGACCAGGTCGATAGTCAAGGGACGCCGTTTCCCGTAGAACGGGACAGCATACGCATAGTCCCTCTTTCCGAGCATGTCCTCCTTCTTCACGCCCGTCATCTCCTCGATGGCCTTGTTCCATGCGATCACTCTTCTCTCGAGGTCAATGACGAAGGTAGCGTCGGGGAGGAACTCGACAATCTCTGAGAGTTGTCGGTGGGCGGCTTGCAGCGCCTCTTCCGCTCTCTTGCGCTCGGTGATGTCCCTCCATGCCGTGTAAAGGATCCTCTTTCCGCGAACCGGCATCGTTGTGAGCGAAACGTCCACCCGGAGGTCGTCGCCGTTAAAGGTACGATGCACCCACTCGAAACGAATCACTCCCTCTCCGAAGGCGGCGTCGATAAGTTCCCGCGCCTTCTCCGACGACAGACGGCCGTCGGGCTGACGTTCCGGCGACAAATCAAAGGGGCGAAGCCCAACCAGCCGGGCTTTGGAGCAACCCATAAGCCGTGCGGCAGCTTCATTGCAGTCCAAAAATGTGTCCCCATCCAATACAAATGTGGGGTCAACCGAGTTTTCAAAGAGCAGATGGAACTTCTCTTCGCTTTCCTGGAGGGCCCTCTCCGCCTTCTTCCGATCGGTGATGTCCCTTATTGCCGCAGCAACCCTGCCGATTCCGTCGGCGCTTCGTACGGGCATATAAGAGACGAGCAATTCTCTCTCGCCCAACCCGGGATAGGTTTGTTTCATTTCACATTGGACGGGCTCGCCGCGGAAACACTTGTCGAGGTTTTCTTTCACCGCCTGCTCAAATGCATTTCTCCCCAGGACCTCTGCGACCGAGCGTCCGACGACCTCGTCCTTGCGCATGCCCCTATACTTGAGGAATGCGGCGTTTGCGAGGCAATAGCGATAATCGCGATCGACGGTGGCGATCATATCGTGTGAACCTTCGACGGCTTTTTCGTATTCCCGCAGCAACTCTTCGGCCTTCTTGCGCTCGGTGACGTCGCGCATGTTGACGACAAATACCAGTTGGCCGGATTCGTCGCGAATCGCCTTTCCTGTTGCCTCCATGTACCGCAATGACCCGTCTTTGTGGCGATGGCGCACTTCGACCGCGGGGCCGCTTGTCCCAGGATTTTCCATCGTCTTTGCAATGGCATCCCCCAGAAGAGCGCGATCGTCCGGATGGACGTGACGCAATCCCCTGTCGCCCGTCACTTCCTCCGGGGTATATCCGAGTGATCGCTCGATTGACGGGCTCACATAACGAACAACGCCGTCCGGGTCCACCGCCATGATGATGTCGGAGGCGTTGTCGATAAGAGAGCGACAGCGCTCTTCAGCCGCCCTTCTCTTCCTCAGACGGTCTGCATCGACAGGGTTGTTGTCCGTGTTCATAGCTTGCCTCCGGGAAATTCGCCTCGCAACCATCATACGATCATTTCTTCTGGCGCGCGGTCAACGGCTGAGAGTTGCTCGAACGGCCTTTCTTTTGACCGAGGAGGAGACCTCGCCAGATATTGCGTTTGCAGATTGAGTTCTCATGTGACCCGACAACGTTCCCTGCTCCAACTCCGGCCAGCCCTTGGAACATAACATCCTTCACGATCACGGATGGCTTCAGCTTTTTGAGCAGCTCGACGACAGCTCACCTCTGCACGACGGATATCCTTGCTTTTGCCTTGTCCTTCAATCATCTGTCATGTGGTGCGCTTTGAACTGGAAGTTATCCTTTCACGCGAGCTGCGATGTGCCTTCTGGTGCTCGCGGGGTCCTCCCGCTCGGCATGAGAAAGACAAGGGGAACTGCACAGAGGAGCATGAGACCGAAGCTGCTGAAAACGATTTTGAAACCGTCCGTCGGACTGGCGTTTACATGGAGGATAAAGGTGATCAGCGAAATCCCCAACGCCGCTCCAACGGTTCTGAACATCCCCCGAAGCCCGACAATGCTCGCCACCCTGTCGGGCGCCAACTCAATGCAAGCATTATTCGCGGCGGGGAACATGATGCCCATCCCCACCCCCGTCAACAGGATCAGGAACGACAAAATCCCCACGACGTCGAACCGCGTGGCAAGCGGTCCCCATGACCAGCCGGGGGCCAGAAGGATCACGCAAATTGCGACGAGACTCAATCCCACCAGAATGGGCCGCCGGTAGCCCCACCTTTTGAGCAGAAAGCTGGTGACGGCAGAGGCGGAAATAGCCCCTATGGACCGGGGGGTCAGTATCACGCCGCTCATAAGCGTCGAGAGCTTATGCACAGAGGTGGCGTAAAGGGGTACGAAGGCGAAGAGACCCATGGAACCGGCGCCTACAATGATGTTGAGAAGGTTCGCGGCAAGAAATGGGGTGGACCTGAGCAGGGCGAGGTCCATGATCGGGTTCGCTTCCCTCTTCTCCTGGTGGAAGAATAGGAAAAGCGAGGAAAAGCTGAAAGCCAAAAAGACCCCGGCAATCAGGAGGGAGCGGGTTCGGAGGCTTTCCCCGATGAAGTTCAGGCCGAACATGAGAAAGAGTATGCCTCCGCTCATGAAGAATGCTCCCGCAAGGTCCATGCGGGGGCGTGATACGGCCTTGGAGTCCCGGAGCAGCGCCAGGATCGCGACCATCAGGATGATGCCGATGGGGAGGTTGATGTAAAAGATGTAGTGCCAGGAATAGCGGCTCACGATCCATCCCCCGAGGTTCGGACCGATAATGCCGCCTATGGGAAAAATGCTCGAAAATAGGCCAATCGCCCTATCCCGGTTTTCCGGAAAGCAGTCGCTTACGATCCCTGATGCGCTGGGGAGGAAGGCCGCCCCTCCGATGCCCTGGAGGAACCTGCATGCGATCAGGACGTAGATGTTGGGCGCAAGGCCGCACGCAAGAGAGCTGCACGTGAAAAGACCCAGAGAGACCAGAAAAACGCGTTTCCTGCCGAAGGTATCGCTCAGGTTCCCCACGAGCGGCATCGCCATGGTGACCGCGATATAGTAGATCGATATGGTCCACGCGGCCCAGAGGACGGTCGCCCTGAAATCCTTCATAAAGTTGGGAAAGGCCACAGCCACCGCCGTGCCGTCAATCGACGACATGAGCAGCCCTAAACCGACAGCGGCAAAAATGAGGTAGCGGCGCATGTTCTGAGCAATCCCTACTTTTCGCGGTCGTATGATTTGTCGTTATGCCACAAAATATGAGCCGGCGCCAACGGCAATGAGATCGTTTTGATCGTTATGCAGTTCAATCCTGGTCACCACCACTTTATTCCCCGTCCTTAGGGCATAGGCCGTGGCGACAAACCATTTGCCGATCCCCGGACGCAAGAAATCGACATGCAGATCGATCGTGCTCCCCTTGCCGAACCTCTCAAGCTTTGTTTCCAACGTCTTGCCGTGCAGTTTCTTTTGAAGGCCCATGAGCGCCGCCAGGCCGCCTGCGGCGTCAATGACAGACGATGTGACTCCGCTATGCAACATTCCCCGTTTATAGTTTCTCATCAATTCATCCCGCATTTGAAATGAAACCCGTACGCGCTCATAGCTTATCGATTCAACTTTAAGGCCGAGCGCTTTGTTGAACGGGATTTTCTCGCTGAATCCTTCACGGATCTCGGACACAAATTCTTCATCAATTGTGCAGCTATCCGCTATCACTCCTCCTGGTAGACGTGAAGTGCGCCGCGCACTTTTTGGAATTTTAGCGCGAAGCGGTTTTTACAAAGGCGACAACCATCTGCGGGCCTCCCGAAACGCTGGAAGTGCTTATTCATTCAAACGTCGCCTTATTTCAAATTATCCCGGATGGCAGTCAACGCTCGCAGCAAGGTCTTTTGCTCTTCGCCGGAAATGCCGTTCAGGAGATGACGCTCCACCTCATCAAGAGCATTGCGGCACGCCGCGTATACTTCTTTTCCCCGGCCTGTCAGCCGAATCCTTTTCTCCCGCTTGTCTTTTCCCGCGACCTGTTCTACAAACCGTTTCTCCTCCAGGCAATTGATCATTCTTGTCACGGAAGGGTTTTTTATAGACAGATAGTGAGAAATCTCCACGAGCGTGCAGGCGCCGGACTTTTCGATGAAGTCCATAGTTTTCCGCTGAGGCATAGTCAGATCGAAACTGCCGATGACTTCATCGAATTTGTAAGTGATTGGTTTTTCAAGGAGAAGAAAAAGGCGAAAAAACTCCCTAAACATCCTGTTGCCGCCTGCTTGAGACCGGATATGATTACTCTAGGTAACTGTTACGTCGGGTAAGTTTATGTGATTTGAAACTGGATGTCAAGGGCAAAAAAGCCTGGAGTTTCCTGAGTTTGCCTTACCCGCATTCCTCCCAAAAGCCGAAGGATAGCTGGAATTCGGGCTTTTTCGCCCTCGACGCCTCCTCGATGCCCATTTTGTCGGGAAAGAGAAGATTGTGGGAAGGCGGTAGGGATTCTGTACCTTATCACTCATGAGACCTTCCTATCGGCCTTTTGAACCGCCCTGGCGATCGATGCAGCGGTGACCCCGAGATGCCGGGCAATCTCCGCTGCAGGAAGGCCGAACTCGGTGGTTGCGCGGAAGGCTATTGCAGCTCTGGCCTCACTCGCTCTGGCGCGTCTGCCGCCGCTTTGCACCTCCCGGGCATTGATCCGCCTTCTTTGACATTCCTCATCAATGAGATGCTGCATAGTATCGGCTGGATTGCTCGTCTTCACCTGCCGACGCTGCCTCTCTTCCGTTTCCCGGAGCACCGCTATGACGAATTGACTGCTTCCGAGGATTCTTTCGTCCCCTTTCTCCGATGCGCCATGTTGTCTGAGAGAGGCCGCTTTCGACCACCCCCCGACGACCTGCATCAGTCTCGACCTATACTTACCCCCGAGATCTAGACACCCCCATAAGGTGGACAATCCCTCCTCTCTCTGAGTGAAATATCTCAAGGAGGAGGAAGGAAGCGAATGACGGATCACAGGAAGCGGTACGACGGAACATTCAAGGCGAGGGTCGTGCTCGAATCTCTCAAGAACGAAAAGACCATCGCCGAGCTGGCAAGCGAATACCACGTCCATCCCAACCAGATCGCCCAGTGGAGGAAGCAGGCCGTGGAGAACCTCCCCAGTCTCTTCGATTCAAAGCAGGCAAAAGAGGAGAAGGCCGCCGAGGAGGAAAAAGACGAGCTTTTAAGACAAATCGGCCAGCTCAAAGTAGAGACGGACTGGCTTAAAAAAAAGTGGGGGATTCTCCACTCCCGTGGGGCCACTTTAGGGACGTTGGTTCCTAATGTTCATTATTGTTTGTCTCCCTGCCTCAGCTTCCGCCCCGCTCTTTCTATAGCCCTGGTGGCGGCCGATGTGTTTACTCCCACATGACGGGCGATTTCGGCCGCACTAAGACCTATCTCGCGAACGGCAGTTGCATTGCGCCGCCTCACGCCGGATTCCAGTTCTGCAACGCTCGCCTGTCCCCGGCCGCACTCTTCGAGAATTATCTCTTGGATCCCGATTTCGGGCTTTGTGCAGCGGAACTGCCGCCGCTGTCGTTTTTCGGCCTCGGAGACCACTCCAAGAACAAAATCGCTGTCGCCAAGAATGCGCTCGTCTCCTTTAACAGGCTCTTTTCTTCTTCTAGCCGAAACGACCTCGGACCACCCGCCTGAGCTCCTGATGAGTCCGCCCCCTGTCAGCTCGGAGTTCGGACCCAAAGCAACGCCTTCTTCGGCAAAGCGCCGGTAGGCTTTCCTTGCGATCCTGTCGTCGTTCGCGAAATGCGCAAGCACATAACGGGCGTCCATGAGCCTTCCTGAATGGCGACCCATAAGAACGGCGCGGCCGCACCAGCGATAACGGTCCAGTGATTTCATATCGGCGACGATGCCGGCTCGCAAGGGGTTCAAGCGTATGTAGCGGACGAGCGCCAGAAAGTATCTCTCTTCCTCGCAAAGGATCGATTTATAGCGATTCTGAAAAAGATGCCCCGTCCTTCCGCGTCGCTTATTGAAGTAAATAGCGTGCCAGGCGAGGAGTCTTCTCATGGTCCGGGAAAGACCGATATTTCCGCTCTTCAACAAGAGGTGCGCGTGGTTGCTCATGAGCGCCCAAGCATAGAGGGAGCACTCCCCGGTGGACGCGTATTCGCCGAGTTTGTCGACGAACCGCCGCCGGTCCGAATCATCGACGAAGAGGTTGCCTCTGTCAATCCCCCGAATAATGACGTGATGAAGGGCGCCGGCAGCATCGAGGCGGGCATGCCGAGGCATGGGCCAAGCTTATGCCGGCCTGATAGGGAACGTCAATACAAATCACATTGGGAAACAACGTCCCCAAAGTGCTCCCGGCGCCTACATCGGCGATATCTTCATGAGCCTTATCCATACCTGCAATCTGTCGAAGGTCAACCCTTTCGATTATCTCGTCGCCCTTCAAAGACACTCCCACGAGGTGTTTAAACATCCCGAGGCATGGCTGCCGTGGAACTATACGGCCACCATCGAGAGCGCGCCTTCATAGCGGCCTGCCGAATCCCGTCTTTTTATCTTCAATTTGCAAGCTACGCAGGTCTACCGAAAGGACACAGTTTACTAAACAAAAACTAGACAGACAGTGCCGTTTTGTCCAGTTATGCTCAGGGCGTTCATGCCAGAAAAAAGGCGGGGTCATAGAACGACCCCGCCCGTGGTGTTTTAAGCTCGAAACGACTACTTCGCGAATCTCCGCCTGATAGCCGCGATGCCGGCAAGACCCGGACCGAGAAGCAGAAGGGTGGCAGGCAGGGGGACGGGCGCTACAGAGTTGCTAACAGCCAAAGTGGCGTATTGAGTCGCCCCTATCAGAGCGCTGCTGTAGTTTCCAACAGCGCCAAAATCACCGGCGGTGAAATAGTAATAATAGCCTGTGCCATTGGAAACGCCAACGACTATCATATCGTAACCAGGTACCGAACTTGGAACGACAAAATTCACCTGGCGTAAACTATAACCTGCGGGACTAGTAGTAACGCTGCCAAAGTCCATTTGGGCTGTAGTATAAATGCCTGATGTAATGAATGTCGGTTCAGTAAGTTGTAATGCCCCCCCCGTTATAGACACACCAAGACCGCCAGGATGTGAAGAAAAGACCGTAATATCATAAACAACGCTTGCCCTTGCCCCTCCAGCCCAAAGGCAGATAAGAGAGACACATATTACAATTTTGATTAGTTTTGACACCTTAGTACCTCCCCTTTTAGGATAGTATCTGGCGGCGCGGCTACCTGACTGGAGATGATCGAAGATGAAGAACCGAGGCCCTATGGCTTTCCGTCCCACGGTCGCCCGTAGGTTGGCTTTTTCAGTATACTGATGATTAAACCATTGTAAAACAAAGCATAAAAAGAAAGCAAGTGAATTGCCTGTTAAGGCACAACGTTTTTCTTGAGACCGACTGCCGAACCCCCTGCCCGTCTGATTTACATAACGGGACAAAATGTGTCAAAAGGTCCAGGATTCGCTTGGGAATGGCCAGAATACTCTTCTCCTGCGGTCAGGGGAAAGTACCAAAACTGGACAAAATAATAACCGGGAGAAAAAGCGCCTTGATGCATCTAAGGCCGAACCCTTAAGCGGCGTCACCAAATGCCGCCCGAAAGCTTGTACCGATCTCGAAAGGGAGAGCTTACGCACTTCAGGAAGGCAACCTCAGGCGCGCGATGTTGATAGTTGATGCAGATTACGCCCTCCGCGCCTCCACACTACTCATCGCGCTCGGGCTTCTCCGGCGAGTGAAGAATGCCAGTCGACAGCGAGAGAATTTGCTTTTTCAAAACCTCCACTTTTTTCTTGACATCTTTGTAATGCTCGGTATAACATTGATAAAACGATCTGAAAAAGCCAAACTATCCACGAGGATGGCACGGAAAGCCAAAGGGCCTCGGGTCCACATTGTCTATCATCTCAAGTCAGGCAGCCGGGCTACCAGATACGCAAACTATTTAATGGGAGGTTTGTCATGAAGTCAAAGGCTCTGGCGGTGGGATTGTTCATATTTGCAGCATTAATCACTTTCTGTCTGCCCGCGCACGCGACTGTCTTCGATCTCGCCCTTTCGGGAACGGTGAGCAACGCGGGGAGCGGCAGTGGACCCGGTTACGTCTACAGGTATTTGTGGTTAAGCGGACTTGACTCCAATCCGATCACGGTTCAGCTGGGTGATACGATCAACGCGACCGTCACCCTCGATGCGCCCTACACGATACCGGCATCGGGCACATCGACATCTTTTGCCTTTTACCTGCAAGGGTCCTCGTTCCCAACCGAAAATACGGGAGTACATGGAACGATATCCCTCTTCAGCGGCGGCACGTCCGGCACAAACCTTCTCAGCATTGGACCCGAGGACTGCACCACTTCAAGTCAACTCGCCTTGTCTTTTGCCTTTCCGACCACCGCGTCGATCACTTTCGATTCTTTCACTGCCGATCTCATCGTTACCACGCTTGGCCAGCCGGCAACCTTAGATGGTGCACAGTTCACCTACTTCCTATTTAGCCCTTCTACCCCTGTTCCTGTCCCAGGCGCGCTCCTGCTCTTCGGTCCCGGCCTTGTGGGTCTTGCGGCAATAAGGAGAAGGTTCAAGAAGTAGATTCTGGTTTCCTGAGTATCACGGCAGGGTCAGAGATGCTCCTGCCGTTTTTC
The DNA here is from genome assembly GCA_963816715.1 of uncultured delta proteobacterium. GTDB lineage: Bacteria > Desulfobacterota > Syntrophorhabdia > Syntrophorhabdales > WCHB1-27 > BOG-1155. The sequence goes on along the minus strand of CAWFMJ010000017.1, from coordinate 156,278 downwards.
TGTCGCCGCAAGGATTACGACTCGCAACAGCGCACTTCAAACGACATTTGAAATGTGCGCATTACAGGAAGTGAACTTCGCCGCCGACCGTTGCTAACCGATTGAAGATTACGCCCCAGGTGCATCGGTCTTGGGAAGCCCACTCGTTCGGTCGCGTCGCACTCGCACAGGTCAGGCCCTACAGAGAATCAGGCCGAGGTAGTGGAAGCGGCAGCGCCGTGGAAAGGGAGAGCCTCTCCCAACGGGCTGCGTTGTCGCTCGCGCGGGCGATATTCTCGGGAATCCTGATCGATTTGACTTTCATGCCCCGGGTTGCTATTCCTCTCCAACGGCGCCCGGCCGCACACCCTGCACCCAAGGCGGCGCTCGGGGCCTATCCCGAGACGTTATATCCTTTGGGATGGCTTTCCGTGTCGGCGCGGTGGGCGGCGAGGTCGGCGGCAACGCTGTCGATTTTCTGGCCGAGAGCGTTTATCTTTACGTCCGCCAATTTGAACCTGTCGCTCATCTCCTGCCGCATGTCCCCTATTTCCGAGCGAAGGCTTTGATGGTCTTCAATAACGAGGTCGAATTTCTCTTTTACGTCTTCGAAAAGCGTCTCAAGAGACTCCTTCTTCATTATCCACCCCCGCGCCGTTGGGGGGGGGAAGTCTCCGGTCTTGTTCACTGTCAAGGGTCCCCTGGGGCTCGTCCGTTCCGCCCTCCCTGCCGCTCCCTGATTCCGGGCTTTCGCCGGCGACCGACGAGTAGGTAGTTGAAACGGGGACACACCTCCAAGCGCAGGCGCGATGGGTCAAATGCTTTGTCTCAAAGTCAGGGTGGCGCGAAGCCGCGGCGTGCCGTGTTCTCTGTGACTACCCTGGGGTCCATGAAGTGGAGAAGGTACTCCTCTCCTCCCGCTTTCGTGCCGAGGCCGGACATTTTAAGGCCGCCGAAGGGTTGGCGATCTACCAGGGCGCCCGTGATATGTCGGTTGAGGTAGAGGTTTCCTACTTTGAATCTCCTGCGCGCCGCGTCGAGATGGCCGGGACTCCTGCTGAAGACGCCGCCTGTCAAGGCAAAGCGGCTCGAGTTTGCCCATTCGAGAGCTTCGTCGAACGTCCGCACCTTCATGAGGGCAAGGAGCGGGCCGAATACCTCTTCCTGGGCGATCCGGTGCTCGGGACGGATGTTTTCAATGATGACGATGGGGGCGTATGTGTCGCCTTGCGGCGTCCGGCTCCGGTAGCGCACCCTCCCCTCCTTTTGCGCGAGCTCGATGTAGCTAAGGATCCTTTCCCGGGCCGTACGATCGCAGACGGGCCCCAGAAAGTAGGCAGGCTCTTCGGCCGGGCCCATGGGGAGGGAGTCGGCGGCTTTCACGAGCCGTTCCGTGAAAGCGTCATAGATCGACTCGACGACAATCACCCTGGAGCAGGAGGAACACTTCTGCCCCTGAAAGCCGAAGGCCGAAAGGAGCACCCCCGGCACCGCCTGGTCCAGGTCAGCGTCGTCGTCGATGATGATCGCGTTTTTGCCGCCCATCTCGGCGATAACCCGTTTTACCATGGTTTGCCCCGGATGAACGATAGACGCCTTTTCTATGATCTTCAGACCCACCTGGGTCGATCCCGTAAAGGCAATGGTGGCGACCGCCGGATGATCGATCAGGTACTCGGCGACGGCTTCGGTGGGTCCGGGCACAAAGTTGAGCACCCCCGACGGCAAACCCGCATGCTGAAAAGCGTCGATGAGTTGGCGGCCGATGAGGGGAGTCAGGGGAGAGGGTTTGTAGACCACGCAGTTTCCCGTCACCAGTGCCGCCGACGCCATGCCCGCGCTGATGGCAAGGGGGAAGTTCCACGGCGCAATGACCGCTGCAACGCCCCTCGGCTCATAGAAGAGATGATTGACTTCGCCGGGCGGGGAATAGAGTTTTTTCGGCGTCCCGAGGCGCTCCATCTCTCCCGCGTAGTACTCCAGAAAATCGATTGCTTCGGCCACGTCGGCCGAGGCCTGGTCCCACTGTTTGCCGATCTCCAGCACCTCCCACGCCGCCAGCTCACGGCGACGGGCGATCATCCACCCGGCCGCGGCCCGCAGGTAGCCGGCCCGCTCCGCGGGCGCTCTGTCCCTCCAATAGACAAAGGCCCTCATGGCGGCATCGACGGCCGCCTCGGCCTCGGCCCGGCCCGCCTGACTCACCGAAGCGATCTCCTTGCCGGGATTAGCCGGATTAACCGAGGCGACAACCTCCGCCGTTTTCCGGTCGACCCCGTCAATGTAGAGAGGGACTGTCATCCCCCGCGTTTGACGCGCCTGATCGAGGGCCGCCCTGAAGAGGTCCCGTTCTTCCTTCCCGGTGAAATCTGCCGGGGGTTGGTTCCGAAAGACGCCCGGTTCTTCCCGGATGCATACTGCCGCCGCGGCGGGGGCTTGCGCTTCTTCGCTCAGCTCGACCGGGTCCCGGAGGAGTTCCTCGGCGTTCGCTGCTTCAGCGAACATCAAGCGCAAGAAACTCTGATTGGCGCTGTTTTCGAGGAGGCGACGCACAAGATAGGCCATGCCGGGCACCAACGCTCCGCAGGGGCAATAGACCCTTACGCGGCCCGATCTTTTCAACAGGGCCTTGCGGACCGGCTCGGCCATTCCGTAAAGAACCTGAAACTCGTAGCGGTCGTCCGGCGCCCCGAAGTCTCGAGCCGTGGCGAGCACGGCGGCGATGGAGCGGATATTGTGGGACGCACAGGCAAAATAGGCGATGTCGTGGTTCCGTAGGATCATCCGGCTGATCCGCTCGAAAGCGGCGTCCGTCTCGCTCTTTGCCTCGTAGACCGGCAGGTCCCACCCGTTCTGGCGCGCCCTGAGCACCTCGTAGTCCCAATAGGCGCCTTTCACGAGCCGGACGGAGACCGGCAGGCCCAGGTCCCTGCTCCAGGCGAGAAGCTCCGAGACGTCCCGCTCGGTGTCCCGAAGATACGTCTGAAGGGCGATGGCGAGGTGAGGATACTCCCGGTACGCCAGGCGAAGCCTCCGATAGACTTCGAGAAACATATCCTTATGTTGGTAGGTTTCCATGTCGATGCACAGACTGCCGCCCACCCCAACGACCCGCTCGTAAATGGGCTGGATCTGGTCAAGCATGGCGATAACGGACCCTTCGAAGTTTTGCGGCTTCGCCTGGGAGTACAGGGCGCTCGGCTTGAGCGATACCGCGATCTTCGGGACGACGGCCCAGTCGAGACCCGACGATGATGTCTCCTCACCGCCCAGGGTCGTCCACGATGGCCCGGGCCTTCTCCAGTACGGTGAGGAGCGCCATGCAGCGGGTCCAATACTCGGCCGCCTCGTCTTCGCTCACCACCGCTTCGCCGAGAAGGTCCACGGAAAAAGCTGTACCCTCACGCCGAATTTTCGAGAGTCCCTTCAACGCGTCCGAGGGGTTTTCACCGACGATAAACTGTCTGCCGAGCTTCTCAACGGCGTAGCGAATGGCCCTGCCGGCGAGCGCATTTCTCAATCGACCGCGACCGGACGCGAGCTTCAGCCCGAGGCGCACGGGCTCGGGGAGATGTGCCGCTTCATCGCCAAAATACTCGACCAGGTGGCGCATAAGCGACTCGCGTGTGGAAAGAGAGGGAAAAACATCGACGAACCGGAACAAGTTCACCCGAAAAGTCTCGTCCCTCATGGCCCAGGCCATCATCTTGCCGGCCCATCGCCCTTCCTCGAACAGGGACGGTTTCTCCCCTTCGACCAATCGGAGCAGCCCCCTGCCCTCTTCCATGATCCCGGCATTCAATTCCCGGCCGTCCTTCTCGCGCGAGTCTCCGTTTTTTGTCATATCTCTAGAATATAATGCGAAGGCCGCACGGAGGGCCATGAACCCCTTTTTGGTCGGAAGACCGATCTACGCCTGAAGGCCGCGCGCGAGGGTAACCACGAAGTCCTGAACGTTGGTGAGGATGGAGCGGGCAGTGAGGGAGCCTCGGTCGGAAAGCTTGCTCGCGGCAAACTCCGACATATCGACGCTGTAAAAATAGACGGGCCGCACGACGCCGTCTTTTACCCGGTACGAGGGGAGCATGTTGCCCACGGCGATAGCGTGGAGCTGGGTCGCGAGGGCAATTACGGTGGTGGCCCGACGCGCGAGAAGGCGCATCGCGTCTTGCGCCTCATACGCATTCGCGATGACCTCCGGGAGAGGACCGTCGTCACGGATAGAGCCGGAAAGGACGAAAGGAATGCCACAGGCGATAAGGGCATGCATTATGCCGTTCTTCACGATGTCCCGCCTGACGGCCTCCTGGATCGAGCCCAGGCCGCGAACCCGGTTTATTGCGTCGAGATGTTTGTAATGACCGAGGGGGACGCTCCTCTTCGAGTAGATGTCCTGTCCGAGGGCGGTCCCGAAAAGCGCCGCCTCTATGTCGTGCACGGCTAGGGCATTGCCCGCGTGGAGGGCGTGTGCGTAGCCGGCTTCGATCAGACTGACGAAGGCGTCCCGGGCGTCCCGGTCAAAGACCACCGCCGGCCCCAGAACCCACAAGATGAAGCCGCTGTCGCGCTCGTGCCTGAGAAGACCGTAAAGCTCGTCATAATCGGTTGAGAAGGAGGTCTCCCTCGTCAAGCGCGACCTGAAGGCAAACTTCTCCTCCGCCTGCCGCGGAAACCGAAAACCGCCGGGATGAACGTAAATGCCTTCTTCTCCGTTTTCCGTCCTTCCGCACGCAATCGGTTCGCCCGCCTCGATCCGGCGAAATTCCTTGACGCGCAGCTCGCCGCTTCCGTCCATGGTCGTCACGCAGTCCATGCGTGAATCGGGCAGCAGGCGCCACAGGCCTTCTCTTAGGTGAAAGTACTCGGGAAATATCGAAGTGGCGTGGTATTCTTCCGGGGCCACGCCCTGACAGGGCGCCTCTTTGAAAACAACGACAGGCGCGTCCCTGAGCCGGGGGGCGGCGAAGTCGGGTGCGCTGTAGTCGGGCAGGGCAAAAGGCATACCTACATTTTGAATATCATCGAAGAAAGAGTCTTTGTCAACGAACACAGCCCGCAAAATCGCTCTTCTTGACAGGCCCCGGCGCCGCGCCTAAGTTACAAAGGAGAACGCCGTCGGAAAGGAGTGGGAATGAAACCGATTGTCGTCGCGCTGCTTCTCGGTCTTCTTTTGGCCGCCTGTGCGTCAAATGAGCGCCGGCCGGAAAACTACGGGGGAGAGTCGGAGTACCAAAGGCAGTGTCAAATCCAATCATCAGGATGGTCAGCAAGGAGCACCAACTGCTACGCCTACGAGTAAATTTGAACGCTCATCTCCTCGAGTTGTTTCATCCTTGAACAGGTCTCCCGCCTCCCGAACCGCATTTGCGGCAACGACCGCGAAGGGGGCGAATAATTGTCTGCCCTGATTTCATCGATCCGTGTTACTATTCCAATAGATTACCTTGATGAGGAGGCGCGATGCGCAAGTATTCCCTGTTCCTTCTTTTGATATTCCTGATGGCGTCGCCGGCGTTGACGTATGCAGGCGGGGGCCGGCACGTCCTTTCTCAGGTGTCGACCATAGACGCCCTCATCACCGGCGTTTATGACGGCGAGACTAGTCTCGGGTCATTGAGGGAAAAGGGAGATTTCGGCATCGGCACTTTCAACGGGCTCGACGGCGAAATGCTCCTGCTCGACGGGCAGTTCTACCGCATTACCGTGGAAGGAACGGTTGAGCGGCCCGCTCCGGAGACAAAAACCCCCTTCGCCGCCGTCACGTTCTTTGATGCGGACCGAACCTTCCCCTTGGAGCAGGGCCTCGACTTTCAACAATTCGTCGTAAAGACCGAAAAAACGTTTCCGACCCCCAACATCTTCTATGCCGTCAAGATCACCGGGACCTTTGAAATGGTCAAGGCGAGGAGCGTGCCGCGCCAGCCAAAGCCGTACAAACCCCTGGATGAAGTGGTAAAGAACCAAAAGGTCTTCACTTTTCAGAAGGTAGCGGGGACCATCGTGGGGTTTCGGTGCCCGTCCTACGTTAAGGGCATCAATGTGCCGGGATACCACCTCCATTTCATCAGCGCCGACAGGAAAGCGGGCGGCCATATCCTTGACTTCAGGATCGACAAAGCGATAGCAGAGGTTGACGACGCAAGGGAGTTTCACCTGGTCCTCCCGTCCGACCAGGCCTTTTACCATGCGGACCTTGCTCCCGACCGGGGGCAGGCGGTCAATGCAGTGGAAAAGTAAGAAGGGGGACGGCGGAGAACCTCAGAAACGCAGGGCGCCGCGCGAACGGGCCGACCGCATTACCGCCTCCCAGGGGTCTTCCGCCGATGCCGTGGCCTGATAGAGTTCCCACGCCTCCGCAACGAGAAGGCGGGCGGGTTCGGACCTCAGGTAGGCCGGGTTAAGGTCGTTTATCCGTACCCTGTCCAACCCGTCGGCGTCCTTGATGCACATGAGTTCCGGCGTCATCGCGGGTATATCCCTGTCGCTGATTTCATGCCAACGACAGCAGAGGAGCACGCGTTCCAGAAGACCGTCTGAAAGGGAGGCGCCGAGACTGTCTCGATTGGCCGCCGCCCAATCCGCGGAGCGCTCGCCGTGGCCCCGGTCGATGCCGTCCGATAGCCGGCCCACATCGTGCAGGGCTGCGGCCCAGCGGACGGCTTCCAGGTCAAGGGGCGTTCCGCCGGCCTGGAGCTGCCTTCCTATCAAATCCGCCCATACGAGCACACGCGCGGCGTGGCCTAGGCCGTGTATCCCGAACGGTTTGTGAGTAAACCATTCAGGAGAGGGACGGTATGCGTCAAAGCCGGACATCTCTTCGTTCCTGTTCCTCACTCCTTATTATACCCCTTCGCGCTCCCTCTGTCCTTATTGCCCTTAATAAGGTAAAATCAGTGCGCGAAGGGATTATTGCCATGCCCTATGAGAGAATCGACGTGGAATGCTACAGCGGATACAAGGCAAACGAACGTCCGGTGGCGTTCGTTTTTGGGGGCCGGCGCTGGGAAGTAGCGGAAATCGTCGACCGGTGGTACGAAGGAGGGCTCGAAGCGGCAAGCGCGCAAGTGAATCACTTCAAGGTGAAGACCGTCGAAGGGAGGATCTTCCTCCTGCGCTATCTGACGCTCTTCGACGCCTGGACTATTTATGTTGAATGAAGCGGCGCCAACGGTGGGGGATAGAAGGCCGAGCGTGGAAATATTCAGGTACGGACAAACCGAGATCGACCATTTGAAACGGCGCGACAAAAAGCTCGGCGCCGCGATCGAAGCCCTAGGACCCATCGAGCGCGAGATCAGGCCCGACCCCTTCGAAGGGCTGGTGATGAGCATCACGGCCCAGCAAATATCCAGCAAGGCGGCCAACGCGATACGGGGAAGACTCCGCACGCTTTTCGGGACGATTACGCCGGACCGGGTTGCGCGAACGGATAGTTCCGAAATCCGGAACTGCGGACTGTCGATCAGGAAGGCCGAATACATCAAGGGAATAGCCGATGCGGCCCTTCGCGGCGAAATAGACTTTTCCCGCCTCGGAGAAATGACGGACGAGGAGGTTGTCAGGCAGTTGTCTTCCTTAAGGGGCATAGGCGTCTGGACGGCCGAGATGCTTCTGCTTTTTTCCCTTTCCCGGCCGGATGTAGTGAGCTGGGGCGATCAGGCTATAAAGCGTGGTATGATGAACCTCTATGGCCTCAAGAAACTGACGAGAGCCCAGTTTGACCGCTGCCGAAAGCGCTATTCGCCCTACGGCTCGGTCGCTTCACTCTACTTGTGGGTCTTGTCGGGCATGAACGGCAACCCGTAAGGAGCGGAGTTTCGCGAGTGAGGGCCATATCCCCGGAGGAATGGGCAAAATAATAGTCGAGGATAAAGGAGACCGCGAGCATGGATGATCAATGGAAGAAACTCTCCCCCGAAGAGAAACGCGCGCAACGACACGAATGGATGCTCAATCCCGGCGTGCCCTTTGTGAGCCCGGAAGCCGAACAAGCTTATAAGGTGCGGACGCAAAGGCTTCTGGACGTTTACATGGTACGGGAACCGGACCGTGTGCCCGTCTCGCTGCCCGTCGGTTCTCTGCCGGCCTCTCTGTCGGGCTACGACTATCGCACGGTCATGTACGATTACGACAAAATGTTCGAGGCCTGGGAGAAATTCAATGCCCAATTCGAGTCGGATGAATGGGCAATTCCCGCCATGGTCCTTCCCGGCGCGGTCTATGAGGCCATCGACTACAAATTGTACTCATGGCCCGGCCACGGTCTGCCGAACAATGCCTCGGGCTTTCAGTACAATGAAGGCGAGTACATGATGGCCGACGAGTACGACAAGCTCATCAACGACCCCACGGGCTTCCTGACCCGAGTCTATCTGCCCCGCGTCATCGGCGGATTTCAAAACCTTTCCATGCTGCCCTTCCCCATCACGCTGAACGAGCTTCCTTCCCTGGGCCTCATGCCCTTGATCTCTCCTCCGGTGCAAAGTACGCTTCAGTCCGTGATGACGATCGCCGCCGAACTGGGCAAATGGGCTTCCAAAATCGGCCCCTTTGCAGCCAAAGGCATTTCCCTCGGATTCCCCCGCAGCTTTATGGGCGGTCTCGCAAAAGCGCCTTTCGATACCCTCGGCGACACCCTGCGCGGAACCAAGGGCATCATGATGGACATGTACCGCCAGCCCGCCAAGATACTCGCTGCCATGGAGAAGATCGCCGATTTGCAGATCGAGGCGTCCCTGGCGGCAGCAAATGCAACGCGCTCCCTCATGATTACCTTCCCGCTCCACAAGGGCGCCGACGGCTGGATGTCCGAAAAGCAGTTTGACGCCCTCTACTGGCCGCCCCTGAAGAAGATCGTCGATGCCCTGATCGAAGAAGGCATCCTGGTGACGCTCTTCGCGGAAGGCAGCTTCAACACCAGGATCGAAAAGCTCGACCAGTTCCCCAAGGGAGCGGTCCACTGGATGTTCGACCGGACCGACATGGCCAGGGCCAAGAATGTCCTCGGCAAGAACTGCTGCATCTCCGGAAACATACCGGCATCGCTTCTCGTAGCGGGCACAACCGGGGAGGTGAAAAAGTATTGCAAGAACCTCATCGACGCGTGCGCTTCGGGCGGCGGCTATCTGCTTCAGTGCGGGACCGCGGGCGTCGACGAAGCCAAGGTAGAGAACCTGCGGGCTATGTGGGAAGCGACCGTCGAGTACGGGGTGTACAAGAAATAAAATGCAAATCGCGAAACTCGAATCGCGGAACGAAAAGGAAGCTTGCAGATTTCGCGATACGCGATTCGAGTTTCGCGTTGCTTTAACCCTTCCGCCTCAGCGCGCGGTCCAGGCTCCAGGCGCCGCCTCCGGCGACGGCCAGATAGAGGAAAACGAAACACCAGAGGACGGCGAGGTCGCCGCCGTTCAGTATCGGCCAGAAACCCTTTGGCGCGTGGAACATGAAATAGCCGACCGCCATTTCGCCGGACAGGATAAACGCCGCGGGCCGGGTAAAGAAACCCAGCAAGACGAGGAGTCCGCCGAAAAACTCGAGTACGCCGCCTAGTCCCATGAACGAAAACAGGGGAAGCAAGTGCATCTGAGACATGGCAAAGACGCCAAAGAGCTTTTGCGCTCCATGCTGCATAAAAAGAAAAGCGGCAACAATGCGTAAGATGCTCAGGAATCGCGCTGCCCAAACCTCCCCGGAAGAAGTCTTATCGGTCATTATCCCTCCTTTCACAGCTTTTTTCGCTGAGGCACGGTTCATTGAAGAAAGGTAATCAGCGGCTCGAAGAAAAACAGCATGAGGCGTTGAGCCATTCTCTTTTCAGCCTTGAAAGAGCTTTTGGCCGCTGCCCGCCACGGCCGGAATAGCGAATTCGTCCCTTAGTATGCCGACAAGCTTCAGCAGGTCCTGCTCCCAAACCGATCGTTCCGGAGGGGCAAAGTCTCCCATCGGGTAAGGTTGATTCAGGGCGGCGTACTTTTCTGTTCCAAGTTTGCGGTAGGGCAAAAGCTGATGCCGGACGATCCGGTTCTTTAGCTCATCCCGTATAAACGCGCCGATCGCCCGGATGTTTTCTTCATCATTGTTGCAGCCGGGGACCACAGGGGTACGAATCACCAAAGGTTTGCCGAGTTCCACGGTCCTCTTGATGTTCTCCAGAATAAGCTCGTTTCCGCCGCCGGTATGCTCGCCATGGCGGGTAGAGTCCATGAACTTTATGTCCGCGATCACGAGGTCGGCATACTCGAAAACCGCTTCCATGTGCGCCGGCGCGCAGGCGAGCGCGCTCTCGACACAGGTGTGGACGGACGCTTCCTTGCAAGCCTTCAGGAGCAGCCGGGCAAATTCCCACTGCAGCATGACCTCGCCGCCGTTGAGCGTCGCCCCGCCGCCGCTGCGCGCATAATAGCTGTGATCTTCTTCGATGATCTTCACCAGTTCGCTCACGGTCATCTTCCTGCCCCAGACCATGATGGCGCGGGAGGGGCACTGGTCGGCACAGAGCAAACAGTCCCGGCAGGCATTCGTCATGCTGACCGCCTTCACATGGCCATCCTCAAAAACGATGGGGGTTTCGTTGCCCATGGGACAGACCCCGAGGCATCCCGCGCACTTGTCGGCGCCGAGGCACTTATTCGGGTAGACGCCGATCTGTTGGCGGGGATCGACGCTTTCCGGATTGCTGCACCATTTGCAGCGCAGGGGACATCCCTTGAAGAAAATTGCGGTCCTTATGCCCGGTCCGTCGTGAATGGTGTATTTTTGTATGTTGTAAATGAGTCCGTACGGCTCTCCGGTTTCCAAAACATTCATGCGAAATGCTCCTTGCCCGCTGAAAGGATCTCCGAAAAGAGAGGGGAACAACATTTCCGTAGGCGGAGCCTGTCGGGGTAAAGAGCCGCTTCGCCCCGACAGGCTCCGTGGGTGCATCAGTCGAAGGAGAGTTCGGTCCGGCCAATCAAATCCTTTTGCAGCTCGGGGGACAACTCCACGAAGTAGGCGCTGTATCCTGCTATGCGCACCAGCAGGTCCCGATACTTCTCGGGATGCTTCTGCGCATTCTCGAGCGTTTCGCGCCCGATGACGCTGAACTGGCTCTGCATGCCGTTCTTAGCGAAATAAACGTCCATCAGGTTGATGAGATTGTCTCGCCCGGATTCGCCCGAAACGGCGCCGGGAGAAAATTTCCAATTCAGAATGATCCCGTTTCCGATCCGGGCGTGGTCCAGCTTCGCAACAGAATTGGCGATCGACGTGGGCCCTTGTTGTCGTGGGAGCCGGCCATGGTATGGACAGGCCCCATGCAGTCGGAAATAGGCTCGTAGGCCAGGCGTCCATCCGGCGTTGCCGCGGTATATGTACCGTGCATCACGTTGTTCGTGACGGAGAAGACGCCGGGCGCATATTCTCCGCCGTGAGGCGTGGGGCGGTGCTCGACATTCGTGCAATAGGCGTCGATGACGATCCTGGCGTTTGCATCCGCATACTCGTCGTCGTTGCCATAGTGGCGGACCCGGTCGCTGTTGACCAGTGCATAGAGGCGTTCGTGGCCGACCCAGTTTGCCTTCAGGGCGTCCAGGTACTCCTTGCCCGTTACCCGCTTCTCATCGAAGACGAGTTGCTGTATCGCGGTGAGGCTGTCCGCTGCCGTACCGACGCCAACCCCCTGGGGGCCGCTGTTGTTGTATACGGCGCCTCCTGCGGACACATCCACGCCCTTGCCGATGCAATCTTCGACGAGCAGGGAAAGATAGGGCAGCGGCTTGAGCCGCTGCTGCGTCCTGTCGATTTTGTTGATGCCGGAAATCATCAGATCGCACCAGTATTTCATCTGCTTCCGGTAAGACTCGACCACCTCGTCATAGGTCTTGAAATCCGCCAGGCTTCCGGTGTCGATGGAAAGACTCTTCCCGGCGCCCGCGCAGACGGAATGGCGAACGCAGCTTTCACCGCAATCTATGCAGCGACCGTTGTTGATGGCCAATTGGAGCACCTTGGCCAGGTTGAAAGATGAGGAATCGTGCCATCCGTATTGTTTGCCGGGGACGCTCGGTTCCACGCAGCCGACCCCGACGTAGTTTCTTGCGTCAGGCAGCGACTTGCCGTAGGCGAGGAGCGATTCGATCATGGGCCGGTCGTTGAAGACCTTCGGCTCGCCCGTGCCGATCCGTACGACGTTGAACGTCTTGACCTTGAATTGCCACGGAGAGCCCTCATGAAGGCGAACGCCCATCCAGGGATTGGGTATGCGGGTATGGGCATGGGCATCCAGAACCATATAGCTGAGATCGTTGGTGATATCCTCGCCGCGTTCGTTGACGCCGCCCACGTCCAGCGCGGTCCCGCCCATGATGGTGCCGCTGGAAAAGACAATGGCGGTCTTATCGCGTATTTTGCGCAACTCGTGCATTTTCACGAAGGAGTGCTCGATCAGCTCCTGCATGAATTCGCGGGTAAACCGCCCCTCTTCGATATCCGCCCTGTAGTAGGGATAAAAGAGCTGGTCGAAACGGCCGTAAGTGATGGAATGGCCGCTGGATTCGATGATAATCATATTGGTCGCGATATGCCAGAGCTGGATCGCTTCCCAGAAATTGCGGGCAGGGCCCTCGGAAACCTGGAAACAGTTGGCGGCGACCTGTTCGAGTTCCCTTCTGCGCACGGGATCGGCTTCCTCTTCAGCCATCCCGGCGGCACGCTCCGCGTAGCGGCGGATATAGGTGCATGCGCCCTCCAGGATGATGAGCTCGGCCTGATAGAACTCGTCCTTCGCCATGGAGTTCGGATCGGCAAGATCGAGTCTGGCGCGGGCGTCCAGAACCTCTTTGCGGATGCCGCCGAAGCCCAAGCGAAGCAGTTTCGCATAATCGGCGCAGACGTGTCCCACGCCGGCGTAGACAAAAAGCCCGCCCAGCATAACGCCCTTGCCCGCATGGGAACCTTTCAGTTCGTCTTCGCTGAAGGAATTCATGATAGCCTCGGAAACGGTCTTCTGTTTCCAGTAGGGGGCGATGCGCAGGATATCTTTTGTCGTCTTTTCGTCGATCACGTAACGGTCGTTCTTTCGTTCCTCCAAGGGCACGTTGACCAGTTCATTGGCGAGCCAGTCCAACGAGAATTCGGGGTAGATTGGCGCGCTGTTCGGGGCGCCGCCAACTCGCCCACAATCAGCTCCCCGGGCCAAATGCTGACGTCCACCTGTTGCAGGACATCGCGCAAGATCATCGCCCATTTGATGTTCTGTGGATAGCCCGCATACTTTTCGTAGCCTTCGGTCACAATGAGCGCGCGCCGGGAGTCGGCCGTTGAATCGATTGTTTTCACCCAATGCAGCATGCGGTTGATGCGGGGAAATGGCGAGGGATTTTCAGTCAATCCCGACACGCCTACCCCCCATTCCTTATCGAACGGCTCGATCGCCAGGGGCTCTATCGACGCTTTTGTTTTGCTCGCCTGATCGCTTGTCGCACCGGTCATGTCACGAACCTCCTTTGCTTCAATTCTGATGCCAATCCGGCCGAGAGGAGCATTCGCGGAATTGCTGGAGCCGCAACGATTGAATTATCCTGCTCGCCCTTCGCTTCAACGCGCTGAAGGGCGGCAGACGGATGCGTCGCCCCTGAACGCGCAGACATTACATCTAGTAGAATAATAGTACACCTAATAGAATGTTTTGCGCAACGTTTGACGATGGGGTTTTCAGAGAAGGAGCTATGAAGGAGACGTCTGGGCTGCCTGCCTACTGCCTGTTGAAGCGATTCATCGCTTTCTCCGCCCCCTCGTGCGCAAAAACGTCGATCGCCTCGCCTGCCTTCTTGCACGCTTCGGAAAGCGCGGGCAGCTCGTCGTAAGCGAAGCGGGAAAGGACAAACTCGTCGGGGGGCATGACCGCACTTCTGCCTATTCCTATCTTTATCCGGTAAAATTGCGGCGTGCGCAACGCCTCGATGAGGGAGCGCACCCCTTTGTGGCCGCCGTCCCCGCCGTTTAGTCTGATTTTCATCCTTGCGAAGTCCATGTCCAGATCGTCATGGACCACGAGAAGCTGCTCCGGCGAGATGCGCCTTTTGCGCATCAGCGCCGTGATCGGCCCGCCGGAGAGATTCATGTAGGTATCGGCCTTGGCGAGGAGGAGGTCGTCAACCTCCCCCACGATGCAGCCCGCGACCTTCCTGGAGAGAGAGATGTTCTTCTTTTCAGCGAACATCTCTACAACGAGATAGCCTACGTTGTGTCTGGTATACCGGTACGTTCCACCCTTATTGCCAAGACCGCAGACGAGGAACAAGAAAAAGCTATTCCTCTTTCTGGGCGGCGGTCCCTTCTTCACCGGCCGGCACTTCGGCGGCAGGCGCCGCGGCTTCCTCGGCCTCAGGCGGCGTGACGCCGACAACGGCCACGTCGGGATGGTCGAGAAGCTTCACTCCGGGCAGGGATATCTCGTTGATGTGAATCGAATCGCCTATGTCCAGGCCCGAGATGTCGATGTCGATCTTTTCGGGAATCTGGCCGGGAAGGCTTTCAACCATGACCACGCGCAAATGCTGGTCCACAACTCCGCCTTTCTTGACGCCGACCGGCTCGCCGATCAAATGGACCGGCACTTCCACCTGGACCGCTCTTTCCATAGACACTTGCAGGAAATCTATATGGAGGACGGACTCGTCCAAAATCCCCTTCTGCACGTGTTTGACCATCACCGGTCTTTCCTGCACGACGCCGCCACTCGAGAGGTCCATCTTGATTACCGCGTTGGTCCTCACATGCGCTTCCAGGACCCTCCACTCTTTTGACGAAACGGAGACGGCAACGGGTTCCACGTCCCTGCCGTAAACGACTGCGGGGATCCGATTGGACATTCTAAGCCTGCGGGCAGGGCCCTTGCCCCTTCCTCCCCTTCCCTCCGCCTGTATCCTTGGTTCTGCCATGACCTTACCTCCTGTAGTACAATTGTTGGGGTTCAGCACCCCCTCCATGAGCAAAGCCCATCGGGGCGCTCGCTTTGCGGGTCGTCCCTGCTCGCAAGATCTCTACACAAACAGCGAGCTGACCGACTCTTCGTTATGTATTCTCCTCACCGCCTCGCCGAGGATGGGGGAGACATCGAGCACTTTCAGCCGCTCGAGCTGCTTTGACTTTGTCGGGTTGAGAGGGATCGTGTTCGTGATCACCAACTCGTGTATGGGCGAATTGTTGAGCTTCTCCACGGCGGCGCCCGACAGCACCGCATGGGTGCAGCACGCATAGACGCGGGTAGCGCCGTTGCTGATCAGAGCCTCCGCCGCCTGCACGATGGTGCCCCCTGTATCGATCATATCATCGAGGAGAATGGCGACTTTGCCCCTCACGTCCCCAACGATGTGCATCACTTTAGAAACGTTGGCCTTTTCTCTCCGCTTGTCAATGATGGCGATCGAGGTGTTCGTGAGCCTCTTCGCAAACTCCCTTGCCTTTTCCACGCCGCCCGCATCAGGAGAAACCACGACCACCTGCTCCTGTATCATGTGCTGAAAATAGTCGAGCTGGACCGGCAGCGCGTAGAGATGGTCCACGGGTATGTTGAAAAAACCCTGAATCTGTCCCGCGTGCAGATCCATCGCAAGCACTCTCCTCGCGCCGGCCACTTCGAGAAGGTCGGCCACCAGTCGCGCCGTAATCGGCGCCCTCGGCGCTACCTTTCTGTCCTGCCTCCCATAACCATAGTAGGGCATGACCACATTGACCCGCTTTGCCGACGCCCGCTTCACGGCGTCGAGCATGACGAGCAGCTCCATGAGGTTCTCATTTACCGGCGGGCACGTGGGCTGGATAAGAAAAACATCCATGCCTCTCACAGACTCCTCGATCTCCACCTGGATCTCGCCGTCGCTGAACTTGCTCACGCTCGCTTTTCCCATTCGGACCCCGAGGTACGCGCATATTCTCTCGACCAACTCCCTATTCGGGGTCCCGGTGAAAATCCTCAGCTTGTCCACTTGCCATCCTCCTGACTGATTGCATACAATAAAAAAAGCTGGGGCGGGAGGATTCGAACCTCCGAATGCGGGCTCCAAAGACCCGTGTCTTACCGCTTGACGACGCCCCAATCTTTCGATTCTTACAATCCGACCCTGCCGAGTTCCTTTTCGTACGCAGCGAGCACCATCGATTCTATCTTTTGCCTCGTCTCGCTGTTCAAAGGGTGCACCGTGTCGCGATAAGATCCATCTTTCATCTTTTTGCTCGGCATGGCAACAAAAAGCTTATTGTCTCCGTCGATCACTTTCAGGTCCCTGATAATAAAACACTCATCGAAAATAACGGAAGCATATGCCTTTACTTTTTTCTCGCTGACAGGGTAGATCTTGACGTCGGTGATTTCCATTGCCGCCTCCTCTTAGGCGCTTTGCGCCACGAAGACACTTCCTAGACCTCCCACTTCCCTCGAAGCATTTCGCGCCTCCGCTTCATCTTCGAAGACGCCAAAAACAGCCGATCCGCTTCCGGTCATTAATGACCCAAGCGCGCCGACGTTCTTCAATCTTTCCTTTATTGTCTTAATTTGCGGACAAATGCAAAAAGCGACCTCCTCCAGGTCGTTCTCCAGTATGGCCGCAACCTCACGGACGCAGGAAAATTTCCCGGAAAATGTAACTTCATTTTCCTCGTTTGTCAACACGATTTTCAAGCCCTTGTATACTTTCTCCGTGCTCACAGAAACGTTCGGATAGACGATAACGTACCATATTAAGGGCAAATCTATGGGGCTTATCCGTTCCCCGATCCCTCTCATTACGCACGATTTTCCGTACAAAAAAAGAGGGACGTCGGCGCCGACGCGTCTTCCCACATCCGCAAGCTCGGAAGGTTCGACGCGCAGGTTCCACAGACGCGCCAGTTCCCTGATCGTCGTGGCGGCGTTTCCGCTGCCTCCGCCCAGCCCGGCGCCCAGGGGGATGCGCTTCTCCACGTCGACGGTCACGCCCGATTTCACACCATATCGCTCCTTCATGAGCATGATCGCCCGATAGATGGTGTTGCCCTCGCCCGGCGGCAATAGGCTGCGGCTATCCCTCACGATCACCTCGCCCCCCGGTGCCTCCCGGATGCGCATCTCGTCATAAAGGGAGATAATATCGACGATGCTCACGAGGTTGTGGTAGCCGTCGGGCCGCTTCGAGGTCACTTTGAGAAAGAGGTTCACCTTGGCGGGCGATAGGACAGGCAGTTCCATGATGGCTTCCACGCTTGACGGTTCCGGGTGCAGACGTCGAGAAGGACTACTGCACGGCTTTTACTTCAAAATTATCTATGATGAAGGAAGAATTAGCAATAATATTTATCTTCGTGGAGAAAGTCTGCTCCAGATATTCCAGAGAGCTTTTTTCCTCCTCCACGAGCAGGCGCGCCACTTCGGGGGCGAGGTGGACGTCGAACCGTTTCACCTTGCCCTTCGCGCACGAGGTCCGGAGCAATCGCAGCACCTCGTAGCAGATGGTATGCCTCGATCTTATGTAGCCCGACCCTTCGCAGGTAGGACAGGACTCGGTGAGCATGGTCACCATGTTCTCCCTGGTCCTTTTCCTGGTTAACTGAACGAGGCCCAGCTCACTGATGGGGTAAGCGAAGGTCTTTATCCTGTCCCGTTTCAAAGCGTCGAGGAACGCCTGAAAAACCGTTTCCCTGGACTCCTTCCGCTCCATATCGATGAAGTCGACGACAATGATGCCGCCCAGGTTTCGCAGCCGTATCTGGTAGGCGATCTCTTTGACCGCCTCCAGGTTCGTCTTGAGGATCGTGTCCTCCAGCCCCCGCTTGCCGAGATACTTTCCCGTATTCACGTCGATGGCGCTGAGCGCCTCAGTGTAGTCGAAAACAATATAGCCGCCCGATTTCAGCCATATCTTCTTCTGGGTCAGCTTCGAAATCTCCAGATCGACCCGGTAAGACTCGAAGATGTTCTCGTTCTCGCCAAAGAGCTCCACCTCGCACTGCTCTTCCGGCAGATACTCTTTCAGGAACTCGTCGATCCTCTTGTAGAGGCCCGGGTCGTCGACGACGATCTTCCTCAGGCCGTGACCGTGGAGATCCCTGATGACGCGGAATATGAGCCGCAGGTCGTGGTGGAGCAAGGCGGGCGCCCGCGCATTCTTCGCTTTCCCCTGGATGGACTCCCACATCCGCTGCAGGAAATTGAGGTCCGCGAGGAGCTCCTCTTCTTTTTTCCCCTCGCATGCAGTTCGTGCGATGAGGCCGAAGCCCTTCGGACATATTTTCTTGATTGCCGCCAAAAGTCTTTTTCGCTCTTCCTCGTCGACGATCCGGCGCGACACGCCCACGTGCTCCGTGGCCGACATGAGCACGAGCAGTCTGCCCGGCAAGGTGATGCGTGAGGTTGCCCTCGTGCCTTTCTGCCCTATAGGCTCCCTCGATACCTGGAGAATGATCTCCTGTCCTTCTTCAAGCACGCCTTCTATGCGCCCGTGCGTCTCCACAACCGGGCTCGGTTCCCCGAATTCCTCTTCGCCCATGGCGTCCGCCACGATGTCAGCCACATAGAGAAAGGCTGACTTTTCAAGACCGATGTCGACGAAGGCCGCATCCATGCCGGGCAATATCCGAACCACCCTGCCCTTGTAGATGTTGCCGACAATGCTTCGGTCGTTCTTCCGCTCTATGAAGAACTCGGTGAGGATGCCGTTTTCCAGAAAAGCGATGCGCGTCTCGTTAAAGGTCGTGTTGATGATCAGCTCGGATGGCATTGATTCTCCTGTTCTTCACCTTCACGATTCTCGTGAAGTTCCCCGAAAGCCACAAGTCTTTGACCCGCGGGCCGGGCCACACATAAAAGGCCCTCTCCCCAAGTTCCTTTATCTTGATCGCCTCCGTCTCAATGTCTTTCTTCCCGACCAGCAAATAGGTGGAATCGTCGTTCACGGCAAGGCCGGAACCGAAACCGGCCGCAAGGATGCGCATGCCGGCGGGCAATCGCGCGTTGATGCGGCGGATCAGGAATGCATCGAGTGTTTCGAGCCCTTCAGCCTCCAGCTCTATCATCTCGCAGGCGCTCTCGATGCCGAGCGGCAAGGCCGCGGAGAGGGAGACCTTCGGCTTCGGGTGATATTTCCCGTGCATCTTCAAAGCAATGCCGGCCGCCCGCAAAGCGCGGAGCAGAATGCCGATGGTATCGAGATGACCCAGGTAGCGGGCCTGCCCTGCCTTGGCATACCGGAACGAAACAGGAACAAAAGCGGCAGGCGCGTCGACCGCGGCGGCGATCGTTTCCAAATGCGGAAGCGAAGTCTGCTTTTCACGGGATGCAGTAGTGCACGATATGCCGCAGTCTGCGCACGATTCGTAACAGTTTCCCGTCTTCTCTCCCTCCTGCGCCTTCTCGAGCTCCGACAGGAGAAAAGATTTGCTCACCCCTGTGTTGATAAAGTCCCACGCAAGCGCTTCCCCCGTGTTTTGTGCTCCGAGGACGCTCGCGGCAAGTCCGTTTTGTCCGTCGAGCCACTCGTCATAGAACCGGGGATTGAAGCATTCGGTCCACGCCTCGAGTCTGGCGCCCGACGCGCGCAGCGTCTCGAACAGCGGCACAAGGCGACCGTCGCCCCGGGAGATCAACGCTTCCACCAGGCTGGTCTTGATGTCCCTCACCTTTATCTTCACTCCCCTTCCGCCTGCTGCCTGTCTGACCAGAGCGGCCTTTTCCAGCAGCACCGCCTCCCCATCCATGGGGAGCCACTGAAAAGGGGTATGGGGCTTCGGAGTAAAGGGCGAGACAGAGAGGCTCACCTCGATCCCCTGCTTCCTAAAGGGCCTGATCAGGTCGGTGATGGCGAGAAGGTCCTCTTCCCGCTCCCAGGGGAAGCCGATCATGAAATAGAGCTTCACCTTCCGCCACCCGTGTTTCTTCAGGAGCGGCAGGCGGCTGAGAAGAGATTCGACCTCTATGTCCTTGTTCAGCCGGTCTCGAAGCTCCACGGTAGAGGTCTCGAGGGCAAAGGTAAAGCCGCCCCTGGCGCCGCTGCCGAGGAGGTCGATCTCTTCTTCTGTAATGGTTCCTATCTTGAGGGAAGGAAGAGAAACCGAGACGCTGGGATGCTTGCGCCGCACATAGTCGATGAGGGAGGGAAGACAGCTATAATCTCCGGCGCTGAGAGAGAGAAATGAGACTTCCTCGTAACCTGTCTGCCGGACCGTCCGATCGATGATCTCCTCGACGGCCAGGGGGTCTCTTTCCCGGTACGGCCGGTATCCGTAGCCCGCTGCGCAGAACCGGCAGCCATTCCCGCAGCCCCTCGATATCTCAACGTGGAGGCGATTATGCACGGCGCCGACCAGGGGGATGGGGGGGTT
Organism: uncultured delta proteobacterium; assembly: GCA_963816715.1. Classification (GTDB taxonomy): domain Bacteria; phylum Desulfobacterota; class Syntrophorhabdia; order Syntrophorhabdales; family WCHB1-27; genus BOG-1155. The sequence goes on along the minus strand of CAWFMJ010000017.1, from coordinate 135,962 downwards.
GACGGGATGGGGCGAAGTGTTCAGGTCCTCGACGTAGAGCCGCTTCACATGCTTCTTCCGCAGCGGCGAATAGACCCCTTCGAGGGAGGCGATCTCTTCTATGATCTGCTGCCGCTGCGTGCCTTTGAGCGCCTTCACTCGTTGCGCGATCTCCGGGAGCACTCCTTCCGCCTCTCCCACCACAATAAGGTCGAAGAAGGGCTCGAAGGGGGTCGGGTTGAGCATGAGCGGACCGCCGCCTATCACGATGGGTCCCTCTTCCCGCTCGTCGGCCCTTTGGGGAATGCGACTCAGGGAGAGCATGTTGAGGACGTTGGCGACGTTCAGCTCGTACCCGAGGGAAAAGCCCACCACGTCCATTTGAGCCAGCGGGGTATGCGATTCGAGGGTAAAGAGGGGGATGTCGCGCCTTGTCAGGTACTCGTCCATATCGAGCCAGGGAGCGAAGCAACGCTCGCACCACACCCCGTCGACGTTGTTGAGCACTTCGTAGAGCAGAAAAAAACCGAGATAGGACATGCCTATCTCGTAGAGGTCAGGATAGCATAGGGCGATGCGCACTGAGGCAGCAGCACCCTCTTTCATCGCCCTTCCCGGCTCGATCCCAAGGTATCGTGCAGGGTGGGCGATAGTGTTCGGCAAGAAAAGCATAAACGCTCCAGGCAAGACCGTTCACTATTATACACGATTAGGAGGAATTAATCAGGAAAATCGCAGCAATAGGAGTACTGCTTGAATCAGCGCTCTCCCGTGTCTATGTTTTTGTTCACCGGCATCCTCCTCGTCCGCAGGTTTCTCTACACCTTCTCAGGTCTTCCGGTGTATCTTATTGCCGTGCAGCTTCTCGACGACATCGGCGCGGGGATATTCCGGGTTGTAAGCGTGCTTACCGCCGCCGTTGTCTTTTTCGCCTTTCTGACCCACCTGCCCGAAACAAAAACGATGCAGGCGGCGCTCCGGTCATGACCTCCCTGTTCCCGATCCTTATCTTCGCGGCGACTTACATGGTCCTTGCCATAGGACGCGTACCGGGTTTGCGCATCGATCGCACAGGGGCGTCGATCATCGGGGCAAGCCTGATGGTGGCAACGGGCGCCCTATCCATCGACGAAGCCTTCCAGGCTATCAACTTCGAAACAATCATCCTGCTTTTCGGCGTGATGCTCGTGGCGGCAAACCTGAGGCTGTCCGGGTTCTTTGCCGCCGTAAGCCGCCGGATGATCGCTCATACCCGTCGGCCCCTGTCCCTCCTCTGCGTCGTGGTTTTCGTGTCCGGCGTCTTCTCGGCTTTCTTCGTCAACGATACGATGTGCGTCGTGCTCACACCGCTCGTCATCGACATCGTGAAGCATCTGAAGCGCAACCCCGTGCCCTATCTGCTGGGCGTGGCCATGGCCGCCAACATCGGCAGCGTCGCAACCATTACGGGCAATCCCCAAAACATGCTTATCGGAACCTATTCCCTGATCCCCTACCGGACCTTCACTGCGGCCCTGGCGCCGGTGGGCGCCCTTGGCCTCGTTTTCACCGTACTGCTCCTTTATCTTGTGTACCGGAAGGAGTTCTCTTCTCCCTTCTCTGCCGAAACGGTCGAGCACGAAAAGCCGGCAAACCCTGCCCTCATGTGGAGAGCCGTCATCGCGGCGGCCACAATGCTCGTTTTTTTCTTCGCAGGCTGGTCTCCCCCCAAGGTCGCCATCGTCGCGGGCGCCCTGCTGCTCATCACAAGGAGCGTGCCGCCCGAGAAGGTCTACCGCGAAATCGATTGGTCCCTGCTGGTCATGCTGATGGGACTTCTTATCGTCATCGCCGGCATTGGCAAAACGGTCCTCCCTCACGATCTCGCCGCAGCAGCCGGCCACCTCCAGATGAACCGCACCAGCGTCCTCGCCGGAGTCGCGGCTGTCCTCTCAAACCTGGTGAGCAACGTGCCGGCGGTGCTCCTCCTGAAGCCATTCATCGGTCATTTGTTGCACCCCGGCCGAGGCTGGTTAACCCTCGCCATGGCTTCCACTCTTGCCGGAAACCTGAGCGTTCTCGGCAGCATAGCGAATCTCATCGTCATCGAGCGAGCCAGACGCACCGTCCGGATTTCCTTCGTTGAATACCTCAAAGCAGGTATACCGCTCACGGTTCTGACCATCGCATTCGGGGTGCTGATACTCTCGCTGAGATCCCTGCAATAGCGCCCGTTCTTCCGCTACCCCGCCGGGGCACTACATTTTTTTGCAAGCCCTTCCGCATCTTCTATCCGCACGGCCCAACCGCCCTGATCCTCCACCTTCTAAAGCCTTTTCTTGCCGTTCTCCAGCCCCTGCTGCACCTCCGCATGCCCGGTTGGGCCCGGATAACGGGCAGCATCCCCTTCCAGCGCTGTGCTCCGCTCGTTCCGCCCGAGAGAATTGGCACGGTGAAAACTAAGCCCGCGCTTAGTTTTCACCCTATTGTTCCGCGGTCGGCTCGCTCCCGCAATGCGCTTTCAGGGGACGCTCCCCTTATCCGTTCCCGACCCATGGGGGATGTAAAAACCCCAAAGAGAAAGAGACCTCTCTAGCTGGTAGGGGGGGATAGGGAAAGGATGAGTCGCCTGAGGGTCTTTTTGGAGAAACAGACCTGAAATTCTATGCTTCTACAGACAGCGGGTCGGCCACCTGCTCCAGCGGGGCCCGCTCCGCTTTCACGCCGTAGGCGGCTTCAATGGCTGCGGCGGCGAGCATGAGCGCCGATGCTCCGATATAACCATAAGCCACATTGATGCGCGAGCCCGTCCCTATGAGCGCTCCGAAGAGCCAGGGGGCCGCAGCGCCGCCGACGGCGCTGCCGATGGAAAAGAACAAGGCTATCGCGAGGGCCCTGATCTCCAGGGGAAAGATTTCGCTCACCGTCAAGTACGCAGAGCTGGCGGCGCAAGAGGCGAAGAAGAAAATGAGCGCCCAAAGGATGGTTTGACCGACCGCTGAGAGCAGGTCGTTCACAAAAAGCCACCCCGTCGCCAACAAGAGAAGGGCCGAAAGAGCGTAGGTTCCGGCGATGAGCTGACGCCGGCCGATCGTATCGAAGAGGCGGCCGAGAATAAGCGGGCCGAGGAAGTTGCTGATGGCAAATGGCAGCAGATAGATGCCTGTTTTCGATTCCGGCGCCCCGTAGAACGTGACAAGAACCAGCGCATAGGTAAAGAAGATGGCGTTGTAGAGGAAAGACTGCGAAATCATGAGGGCAAAGCCGAGGACCGAGCGCCGCCGATAGCGGACGAACATCGCTTTCGCCACCGTCTTCAGGTTGACCTTCTTGCCCGGATAAATGACGATCTCCTCCTCCGGCCGGCCCAGCCGCTTCCCTGTTTCCCGCTCGATCTCTTCCTCGATGCCCTTTACCACCTCCTCCGCCTCGGCTTCCCTGCCATGCGTCATCAGCCAGCGGGGGCTCTCCGGTATGCTCCTGCGATAGAAGAGAATAATGAGGCCGAGTGCGGCGCCGATGCCGAATCCGAAGCGCCAGCCGATGTCGACGGGAAAGATCTTCGGGTCGAGCAGCAGGAGCGTTCCCGTTGCGCCTACCGCCGCGCCAAGCCAATAGCTCCCGTTCACAATGAGGTCCGTCTGCCCCCGCACCCTGGCCGGAATGAGCTCGTCGACGGCTGAATTGACGGCCGAATACTCCCCCCCGATCCCAGAGCCGGTAATAAACCGAAAGACGACGAAGCTCCACAGGTTCCAGGAGAAGGCTGTCAGGAACGTACCGCCCAGATAGACCGCCAGGGTCGCGAAGAAGAGCTTCTTCCTGCCCATGAGGTCGGTGAGATGGCCGAAGACCAGAGCGCCGATAACGGCGCCGACCACGTAAAATGAAGCTGTCTGGCCTATTTCGGCGGGTGTGAAGTGGAGCGTGGCCGGGTCGTGAAGCACACCGCTTATGGCCCCCATGAGCGTGACTTCAAGGCCGTCGATCACCCAGGTGATGCCGAGGGCGATGATGACTTTCCAGTGAAAAGGACTCCAGGGCAGCCGGTCGAGACGGGCAGGCACAGAAGTGCGAAAAGACGGCTTCGCCTGGTCGGCCATAAACTCTATATAATCACGAAGCAGCCCTTTCGAAACGCCCGCCCGGGCCGCTTCTGTCACCGCTGCATCTCCGCACGCAACGGTCAGTCCCTCCAGGGGAATATCCATGCCTGAGATTTGCAGGTTTTTTGGTATTATTATTAGAAAACGATGTGGAACATGAATGACGTAAAAGAGATAGAGTACAAGGGAGGGTTCGTTTACCGTGTCGTTTTCGACGATGGCAAGAGCGACGACGTGGACTTCTCGGAATATATCCGGAAAGCTCGTCGAGCAGTGTCCTGTGGAAGCGCTCGACAAAGTGATATGATCCAGATTATAATCGACTTTCGCTTGACAAGAAAGGTATCTACAAAGAATAACTGCCGAAACCGCATTTGGGCCAAATTTTACGGATTGAAAGCTTGTTACAATGAAATCATCCGGAGCGTCAGCGATTGACTGTATTGATCTTGTTATGATCCTTACATTCGCCTTTTGACTTTGTTCCGTATACAATACGAACGGGATGAAGGAATAAAAAGATTCGTCCCGACCGCTCCACATGAGACCATCCTAAACGCCTAAGGGTCTCAGCGTATTCTTGTGTGCAGTGTAAGTCCAGAAGTGCCACACGACCTTCAGGTTTCAGCACCCTTGCGATTTCTTCAATAGCTTGAATCCTGCCTTCTCTGGTCGGGATGTTATGTATGGCAAGACTGGACACCACAATCTCAACGTACTCATTTTCAATCGGAAGGGAACGCATATCTCCCGTCCTAATCTCAACACGTTCAGCAACATTCTCAGCCCGTGCATTCGCTAATGCTACCTCCGCTTTGTTACCCGATAGATCTCGACTCTGCCAGCGATCGACTCCTATAGCCTTGCCTGATTTAAGGCGCTTCGCAGCTTCGATCAACAGTAATCCGCGACCGCACCCCACATCGAGGATGTTCTCATGATCCTTGATCTCAAGATGGCGAATGAGATGCCTGCTTGCGAGAAGCTTGCCATACTTGCTGCTCCATAACATGACCGCAGCTACAAAGAGCATTCCACCGCCTGCAAGAACACTCGAGACAAAAACCGAGATTACCAAAACAGAGTCCTGAGGACCGCCAAAAATACGAAAGAGAAACCCTATCAGGACGCACGCAAGTCCTCCGATTGAGAGTGTCGCAACAACTCCTGGGGCATCCACACCATAATTAACCCGAAACTTTTTGGAATTACTCATATATGATCCCTCCCGAAGAAGGTCAGTGGCCAATCCTTATGAACTACACGATCCCATGGTCCATCTCTGGTCATAACGTAACGGCCAGCGGCGCAACTGTGCCGTTTCCGCTGGAGTCTTTGGTTAGGTGCAGATCACACGCACACCGCCACATGCGAAGCATTGCCTCAATGCCGGGCGACATCTGTCGTCCTGCCACGACCGCGTGAAAATCGTAGACGCCGCCATCTGCTATGAGCGCCTTGATACGGTGCTCGAAGGCGGCCGCCCTCGGTGCGAGGTACCCTCCCATGCTCCTCCTCATGAGGGCGATCCTCCTTTCCTCGTCCCCCTCTTTGATCCGGGCCGCAGTGCTCAGCACGTCTCCGACATCGGCGCCCCGCCCGGGGCCTGGCCGACCGCCCTCAGGACCTGGAAGGAGAATTCGGGATCATTGAAGAGGAAGCCTCCCGCGTAAGCATGACCCGGCAGCAAGAAAAGCGCGGAGACGATAAGAATCAAAGCTATCCTTGAGGAAACTCTTGAATCCATTGATGCCCCCTTTCATTAAATATGATACATTTATCACATTTTAACAGCTTGGTCTCGTCACGTCAAGACAAATATGAGCTACATATCATATTCATTTTGACGTTCGTGGCGCCTCATGCTACAATAGGCTCATATCGGAGTTATTTCCTATGACAGAGCGGGAAAAAGCACGCATTCCAAAACAGCAGAGGAGCAGGCAGACCAGAAGCCGGATCATTGGAGCGGGCATGAAGCTCTTTTGTGAAAAGGGGTTTCACGCGACGAATTCCAACGAGATCGCCGCCGAGGCGGGCATCCCCGTTGGAAGCTTCTACGCCTATTTCGACGATAAGAAGCATCTATTTCTCGAAGTCTTGACGGGCTACCTGGATCAACTCAAAAGTGCCGCTGAACGGGCGAGCGACATGGCCTACCGGTCCGGTGAAGAATTCCTTCACGCCCTCATCGAGGCAATGCTTGAATCCCACAGGATGTCTCCCAAATTCCATCGGGAGGCAACGATCATGCGGCTCTCAGACCCGGACATAGGGAAGGTAATGGCTGACTATCAGAAGGTCGTGTTGCAGGTGATTGCCGGTAGCCTTGCGAACGGGTCAGACATCAAGGTGGAAGACCGTGAAGCCGCGGCGTTCTTGATTCTGGGCGCCCTCGAAAGGACGGTTCACGGAATAGTCTTTTCGGAGACAGATATACCGGAGAACCGCCTGGTCAGGGAGACGACAGCCATGGTGCTGAAGTACCTGTCATAGAATCAATAAAATGAGAGCGGTAGGAACATTGCTTCGTTCGTTGCGTTGCTGGTGCAACACGACTCTTTCTTGTGGCGCCCATAAAAAGGCCTTTGTCAAGAAAACAGACCTCCCCGAACAACTTTTCTTGCCAAAGTTGCCTCCACCCCGCCAAACCCCGCGTTCTTTCTGGCCTTGTGTTTCCCGCCGCCTTTGATGTTCGGTGTCGCTGCTGCACCAGGCGCCCATCGGGATCAAGGCGCTTTTCGTGACTCCATAGCACCCCTTCCGCGTCTGCGGACCAGAATATTGTCGGCGCCACTAGTGCCGAAATAATAGCCGGTCTTGGGCGCAAATGAGGTGTCTGAGCAAAACCGGACGTTTGTTCGACGAGCGAAGCATACGTTTCTATGCTTCCGGGGACGCTTGAGACGAGACGAAGAAGGTCGTGCGAGTTCCGAGTTTGAGCGGAAGGAGACCTTTGGCCCGCGTCTTTTGCGGGCCGCAGGGTGAGCGTCGACGCCCAATCTTGCGGCAGGGGAAACGGACGACGGCATGACGGGCGGATTTGGGAACGAGGAAAAGGCGCAGGTGGGTTGAGTCTTTTTTGTCTGAGGCCTTTTGGAACCGGGCGGCGGTGCGACGGGGGAATATGATGGATGCAATGGGCAATACTTATTGACGCACCGGAAATTAGCATAGTAATATAATGTTATGAAGATGTGAGCGCAAAAGCGAAATCTTCCGAGGAAATCGGGCAGGCTTTTCGGCTGAGCGCCTGATTTGCGAAAATAAATGGAGGTATGATAATGGCGGATGACAGCTTCAAAGGAATGAAGGCGTACGTGACGGGCGCTTCGGCGAAAAGAGGGATGGGCCGCGCAATTGCGCTGCGGCTGGCAAAGGCGGGCGCCGACGTCGCAATACTCGATAAGTTTGTCGTTGCGAAGAGCAACGTTGGCGGAGACGAGAATTGGCGCGGTTTGGACGAAGAAGTCGAAGAGATCAAGGCGCTCGGCGTCGACGGTCTTGCCCTCGTTGCCGACATCGCCAACCCCGAAGATTGCAGGCAAGCGTGCCAGAAGGTTCTCGACAGGTTCGGCAGGATCGATGTTTTTGTCCATGCCGCTGCCGTCAGGGGTCCGGTGGGCGTTCCCGTGATCGACTATACCGAGGAAGACTGGCGAACCCAGATGGACGTCAATTGCTCGGGGACGTTCTATGTGACGAAGCCCGTCATCCAGCATATGGTGAAGCGGGGCGGCCCCGGAAAGGTTATTCTCATTTCGTCCGTTGGCGCGAAGGTCGGCGCTCCGGGGAACGCCGCTTATTCGGCGTCGAAATGGGGCGCCCTGGGCTTTACGAAAAGTCTGGCCCTGGAGGTAGCGAAATACCAGATACACGTCAACGCCATCTGTCCGGGCCACATCAACACGAACCTCAGAGACAACTGGATCAAGGAAGAGGCCGATCGTCAGGGCCTCACTCCCGACCAGTTCCGGAAGAAAGCTTACGAACAAATGGCCTCTACCGTCCCGCTGGGCCGCGAAGGCTCGGCAGACGACATAGCGGACATCGCCATGTTCCTTTTGTCCAAGCAGGCCAACTACATGACAGGACAGGCGATCAACGCGTCGGGAGGTCTCTGCCTGGATTAAGGAGAACTGTAGTCGAACCCGTCAAGAACGCCCCACATCAAAAACCCTGCCTTCCCGACAGACAGAAGACCGCCTGTCAGGCTACATCTATCAAAGAAAAACGGTCCAGGGGGTCTCAGAAAGAACGAGGCCCCCTGCATAAGGAACAAGCACGCCCCGGATGGGAAGAAGATGAAATCCGTGAGACCCGCCGGGTAAAGAAAGGCAAGGGCGGCAGCCTACCTCTTCGATCTGCTTGTAAACAAGTCGCAACACAAAACTATGATTCGTAAGACCGTGACAATAAATTCCATTCCCAACCAGGAGGCGCGATGAAACGCATAGCAGTCGACATCGGCGGCACCTTTACGGACATTGTCTACATTGACGAGGAAGCGGGCGAGATCGTCGCCGACAAGGTCCGCAGCACGCCTGCGGATTTGGGCAAGGCCATCTTCCAGGCAATCAAGAAGATCGGCGTCGACATGAAGGAGGTGGACCTCTTCTTCCACGGCACTACGGTGGGCCTCAACACGGTGGTGCAAAGGATCGGCGCCAAGGTGGGCCTCATCACGACGGAGGGCTTCACGGACGTCCTCGAGATGGGCCGCGGCGACCGGAAGGACATCTACAACTACCTGTGGAAGAAGCCGAAGCCTCTGGTCCCCCGCTCCCTCAGGGTGGGCATCAGGGAGCGCTGCGACCATCTGGGGAAGATCGTCAAGCCCGTGGACGAGAAGGAAGTCGCCGACGTCGTCGGGCGCTTCAAGGAGCAAGGCGTCGAATCCGTCGCCGTCTGCCTCCTCCACTCCTACGCCAACCCGGAGAACGAAGAGAAGACGGGCCGCATCATCGCCAAACTCTGGCCGGAGGCGGGCGTCTCCCTGAGCAGCCACGTAGCCCGGGAGTTCAGGGAATACGAACGGACCTCCACCACGGTCCTGGACGCCTACATCAAGCGAAGAGTGGCCCAGTACCTCGAACGGCTCCAGAGCGACCTCGACAGGATGGGCTTCAAAGGCCAGCTCCTCATCGTCAGCCCGAGCGGCGTCCTTGGGGTCAACGCCATCAAGGAGAAGACCATCGCCACCTTCGCCTCGGGACCGATCGGAGGCGTCTCCGGCGCCGCCTACATCTCCCGCACGACGGGCTTCAAGGACATGGTCACCATGGACGTGGGAGGCACGAGCTTCGACGTCTCCCTGATCAAGGACGGCGAAGGCGTCATCCGCCACCAGTCGGAGCTGCTGGGCTATCCCGTGCTCATGCCCGGCATGGACATCCGTCCCATCGGCGCGGGAGGGGGAAGCATCGCCCGGGTCGATTCGGGCGGTCTGCTCACCGTCGGACCCGAGAGCGCCGGGGCCGATCCGGGACCCATGTGCTACGGTCTCGGAGGCGCGGAGCCCACCGTCACCGATGCGGCATTGATCAACGGCCTCATCGATCCCGACTTCTTCCTCGGCGGAGAGATCAAGCTCGACATGAACCTCGCCAGAAAGGGGATCAACGAGATCGCAACAAGGCTGGGCCTGAGCGTCAACGCCGCCGCCGACGGCATCCTCGCCGTGGCCCGCAACAACATGACGACCGCCTCCAAGGAGATCCTCATCGGCCAGGGCTACGACCCCCGCGACTTCACCCTCATGTCCTACGGGGGCGCGGGAGGCATCTTCGCTTCCGGCCTGGCCAGGGACATGTCCATCTCCCGGGTGATCATTCCCCCTACCCCCGGCGTCTTCTCCGCCCGGGGCATGCTCGCCATGGACATCACCCACGCCTTCGCCCAGACCTACGCGCGCTCCATGAACGACATCGACATCGACGAATTGGCGGAGATCTACGGGGAGATGGAGAAGAAAGGCCGGGCCATGCTCGCCGAAGAGGGCATGAAGGAGCAGGCCATGCGCTTCGCCAAGTCGCTCGACATGTGCTATGAGGGACAGGGCCACTACGTGGAGGTTCCCCTGCCCGACGGACCGTTGGACGGCTCGGCGAAGAAACGGATCGTCGAATCCTTCCACGCCCTCCACCGGGTCAAGTACGGCCACGAGATGCAGGCGCCGCCGAAGACGATCAACGTCAGGATGAAGGCGATCGGCAAGATCAAGGAGATACCCTTAAAGAAGAACGCCGAGGTGAAGAAGATCGCCCCTAATGCGTTCAAGGCGCCCCGCAAGGTCTACTTCGACGGCTCCCACTCGGAGTGGAAGGTCCTCGACCGCAACCTGCTCGTCTCCGGCAACGCCGTCCAGGGACCTGCCATCGTGGAAGAGCCCCACCACATCACCGTCGTCATGCCCGGCCAGACCGTCAAGGTGGACCGGTACAGGAATCTGGCAATAAGCTTGTGAGGAGAATCGAACAATGAGCAACAAGATAGACCCCATCACCCTGGCAGTTGTACGGAACAATCTCATATCGGTGGCAAACGGCATGCAGGAGACTGCTTTTCGCTGCGCCGTCACCACGTATCTCTACGAGATCATGGATTGCAGCTTTGCGCTTCTCGACGATGAAACGGGCGTGATCGCCCAGGCCCACGGCATGCTCCTCTTCCTCGGCAGCCTCGGCCCCGCGGTCAAACAGTGCGTCGAGTTCATCGGCAAGGAGAACCTGATCCCCGGCGACGTCATCGTCGCCGCCCATCCGGGCTTTTCCGGCGCCCACACTTCCGACGCCATGATATTCTCACCCATTTTCTACAAGAAGAAGCTTTTTGGCTACGCGGCGACCAAATCGCACTGGCTCGACCTGGGCGCGAAGAGCGCTTTCCCCACGGACTCGACGAGTCCCTTTGAGGAAGGCCTGCGCATACCGCCCGTGAAGATCTATCGGAAAGGAGAGCTGCAGCAGGACATCTGGGAGATCATCAAGGCGAATTCCCGCACCCCCGATATGGTCTGGGGCGACATGCAAGCCCAGATCGCGGGCTGCCACACCGCGGAACGGGGCGTGACGGAGCTGCTCGACCGGTATGGAGAGGCCACGGTGAACGGCTGCATTCAGGAGATGTACGACTACAGCGAGCGCATGATCCGGCAGGCCATCGAGAAGATCCCCGACGGCGCGTACTGCGCGGAAGATTTCATCGACGACAACGGCGTCGACAAAGGCGTGCCCCTGCCGATCAAGGTTGCCGTTACGGTGAAGGGCAGCGACATGACCATCGACCTTACCGGCTCGGCGCCCGAGCAGCGGGGACCGATGAACGGTCTGTTGATCACCACCCTTTCGGGCGCGCGGGTCTCGGTGAAGGCGCTTACGGTGCCGGAGCTCCCCGGCAACGAAGGGTTCAACAGGCCCATAAAGGTCATCGCGCCGGAAGGCTCCATTTTCAACACGAGTCCGAACGCCCCGTCCTTCCTGTACGCCTGGGTTTCCGAAGCGCTCATGGACCTTCTCAACAAGGCGCTCCACGAGGTGATTCCCGAGGTCCCGGCGATGTGCGGGGGCGACGTGGTCTGCCAGGGCTTTACCGGCGTTGACTCTCAGACCGGGAAGTACTGGGGGACCATCACGCCCGTCGTCATCGGCCAGGGAGGGGACTTCGCCTCCGACGGCGAGAACTTCCTCAACCCTCTGTCTGCGGGCGCCTGCAGGAACACCCCCACAGAAGTGCTGGAATCCGCCTATCCCATCATTGTCGACCGGACCGAGTTCATACCGGACAGCGGCGGCCCCGGACGCCACAGAGGCGGCCTCGGGCAAAGGACCACCTTCAGGCTTACCGACCGGGCCGTCTATTTCAGCACCATCGAAAAAGGAAAAACGCCCCACTACGGTCTTTTCGGAGGAAAAGAAGGTCTGAGAAACTACGCTTTGATTCATTCGAAGCGGAAAGGCGAGTTCGAGGTCCTCAAGGAACCGGCAATCGATCTCGACCCCGGCGACGCGGTGACCGTGGTTGCCGGCGGTGGAGGAGGCTATGGGGACCCTCTCGAACGAGATCCGGAAGCAGTGCGCCGGGACGTCGTCGAGGGATATGTCTCGCCGGAACACGCGAGGAACGATTACGGGGTAGCGATCGACCCGAAGACGTTTGAGATCGATACGAAGGCCACGGCGGTTTTAAGGACAAAACGCTGACCCTGGACGACCTCGCGAGGGGCCGATCGACCGGGGTCTAAAATAACGAGGCGGGAAGCGGCTTTTTGCATTGAGGTCCGGAAACCGGGCAGAGAAGGATTGACAAAGGAATTTGTTTGAGATTATGCTGAGGTGTTTTTTTAGACAGACAGCCTTAAGGGGACCACGCTCCTGGAAGAACTGGACGCTTCCGGAAAGAAAGGGAGCGTTTCAGGAAAATCACCCAAGAAATCACATCAAGATGTGATGAGGGTGGAAGGACCGTAGAGGTATCATTCTTTGTTTCTCGACTCATGAAGAACGGGGCAGAAGTCGTATTCGTAAATAAATGAAGGTAGGCTGAAAGACCTGAATAGGGGAATGGCCGCCGCTCCCCTATTCAGACCGGAGCCGACGGAGGAGCAAATGATTTCAATCGCGCTTGCACAAAGCATCCTGAACGGCCTTGCCCTGGCGGGGATTTACATCCTTGTCGCCCTGGGGCTTACCCTGGTGCTGTCGATCATGAACATTGTCCAGATCTCCCACGGAGAGATCTACATGATCGGGGCCTACTCCGTCTTCTTCTTAGTCTCCATCCTCAAGATAAACTTTTTCGCCAGCATCGTCATTACCACGGTCTTCGTCGGGATCATCGGCATCTTCCTCGAACGGGTCTGCTTCCGTCCCTTCCGCGGCGACGGCGACCGGTGCATGATCATTGCCATGAGCCTCACCTTCATTCTCCAGAACCTGGTCCTGTTTATCGCGGGCGGCAACCCCCGGAGCTTCTCGAGCCCCATTACCGGCGTCCTCCACATCGCGGGCATCGCCATCGCCTGGAAGCGCCTCACCATCGTCCTGGTGGGCTTCGGCCTCCTCATGGTCCTCTTCTTTTTTATCCGGTATACGAAAAAGGGCCAGGCCATGCTCGCCATCTCCCAGGAGCGGGACGGCGCGGCCCTCCAGGGCATCAACATCGACGTCGTATCCGCCGTGGCCATGTTCATGGGCTGCGGTCTGGCCGCCATCGCCGGAGGCCTCATCGGCTCTTTGTTCAGCATCAGCCCCACCATGGGAAGCTTTGCCCTCTTGAAGGCGATCGCCGTCATCATCCTGGGAGGTCTCGGGAGCATCTCCGGCGCCATCGCGGGCGGCCTGATCCTCGGCCTCATCGACGGGATCGTGCCCGCTTACGCCACCACCCACATTGCCGGCCTCTGCGGCTTCGCGACGATCATCATCATTCTTATTTTCAGACCCCAGGGCATATGGGGGCACGAGGGATAAGCAAAGCGTCCCTGCTTTTAGATAACGGAGGTGTAAAAACAATGTCCCTGCTTTTGTACCCTATCCTTTTGATCTGTCTGATCGTCCTGCCCTTTGTTCTTTCGGGGCCCTTCTACGTCCACACCCTGATCCTCACCATGGTCAACGTCGTGCTCGCCTCGTCGATGCGCCTGATCAGCCTCTCGGGTCAGATGTCGCTGGCCCACGGCGGCATGGTCACCATCGGCGCCTACACCTCCGCGCTGCTCATGCTCAAGCTGGGCTTCGACTCCTGGGTCGCCTTCCTCTGCGGCGGCATCTTCGCCGGGGTCTTCGCGATGCTCATCGGCATCCCCTTCATGCGCCTCAAAGGGGTCTACTTCGCGCTGTCGACCATTTTCCTCAGCGAGATGATCGTCCTGACCGCCCAGCAATGGGAGAGCCTCACCGGCGGCAGCGGCGGCATCTACAACATCCCCCGGCCGCACCCCGTGCCCTTCTTCGACTTCGCTTCCAAGCGGGACTTCTACTTCCTGGCCCTCCTTCTCATGGTCGTATCCCTGGTCGTCATCTACGCCATCGAAAAATCCCGGGTCGGCCTCACCCTGAAGGCGATCAAGCAATCGGACACCATGTCGGAGAGCATCGGCGTCAACACCGCCTGGTACAAGGTCATGATCTTTGCGGCGGGCTGCTTTTTCGCGGGCCTCGCGGGCGCCTTCCACAGCCAGTACATCTCGGCCATCAGCCCTGACGGCTTCGCCTTCCTCTTCACCATCTACGTCCTCATCTACGTGGTCGTCGGCGGCCAGCAGACGTTCATCGGCCCCATCCTCGGCGCGGTCGTGCTCACCCTCCTGCCGGAAGCGACCCGCGCTTTCAAGGAGTACGTCCCCTTCATCGTTGCCGCGGTCCTCATCGTGGTAATCTTCTTCATGCCCGACGGCCTGGCCGGCATACCTGCCCGCATCAAGAACGCAGTGAGGCGATAAATGCTGACTATTGAGAATCTCACCAAAACCTTCGGCGGCCTTCAGGCGGTCGGTCAGGTCGACATGACCGTCAACAAGAACGAAATCGTGGGCCTCATCGGTCCCAACGGGGCGGGAAAGACCACCTTTTTCAACCTCGTCTCCGGCATCCTGCGCCCTACCTCAGGGAAGGTGACCTTCGAGGGCAAGGACATCACCGGCGCATCCACCCACGCCATCGCCAAGATGGGGATCGTCAGGACCTGGCAGGGAGACAACATCTTTCCCGACTTCACCGTCTTGGAGAACGTCTTCCTCTCCTGCCACCTCTCGCCCCGGGTCAGGTTCTTCGAGACGGTCTTTCGCACCATGTCGGCCAGAAAGAAAGAAGGGGAGATGCGCGAGCGTTCGGAGGCCATCCTGGAGCTCGTCGGCCTGTCCCGCTTCGCCGGAACCGTCTCGAAAAATCTCGCCCACGGCTACAAGAGGACCTTAGGCATCGCCTGCGCGCTGGCCGCGAAGCCGGCCCTTTTGATGCTCGACGAGCCCCTGGGCGGGATGAACGGCGAGGAAGTCTCCCAAACCATGGACCTTGTCCGCCGCCTCTGGAAGCAGGGGATCACCATACTCCTCATCGAGCACAACATGCGGGCGACCATGAACCTGTGCCATCGAATCACCGTGCTCAACTTCGGCAGGAAAATCGCCGAAGGGGTCCCTTCCGAGATCCAGTCGAACCCGGAAGTGATCCGCGCGTACCTGGGAGGCAGCCATGCTCAAGCTTAGCAACGTGACCGTCCACTACGGCACGGCGGAAGCCGTTCGCGACATTTCTTTAGAGATCGAAAAAGGCGCCGTCGTGAGCGTCATCGGCGCCAACGGCGCAGGAAAGAGCACCATCCTCCGCGCCGTCTCCGGCCTGATCCGCGCCACCTCCGGGAGCATCGAGTTCGACGGCCGTCCCATCGACCGCAGCCCGGTGAACGAGATCGTGAAGCTCGGCCTCGCCCAGGTTCCCGAAGGAAGGAAGCTCTTTCCCTACATGTCCGTCATGGCGAACATCAAGCTGGGCGCCTATCTGAGGAAAGACAACGTTTCTTCCGACCTGGAGCACGTCTTCTCCCTGTTCCCCCGGCTCAAGGAAAGAAAGAACCAGCGGGCCGGAAGCCTCTCCGGCGGGGAGCAGCAGATGCTCGCCATCGCCCGCGCCCTCATGGCGAAGCCCCGTCTGCTCATGATGGACGAGCCTTCCCTCGGTCTGGCGCCCGTCGTCATCGACGCCGTTGCCGAGGCGATCATCGACATCAACAAAAGCGGCATCACCGTCCTTCTGGTAGAGCAGAACGCCGGTTTGGTCACCAGGGTCTCGAAGAAGTGCTACGTCATCGAGGTCGGCCGGGTAGTCCTCGAAGGTCAGATCGAAGAGCTCATGGCGAACGATTCGGTGAGAAGGGCGTTTCTGGGATAGGGGAAGCATAGGCTTTTATGAGCGGGGAGGCTCGGCGGACTTGTTCGCCGAGGGGGTGCTGAACCCCATTTATTGCAGAGCTCATGGCGAACGATTCGGTGAGAAGGGCGTTTCTGGGATAGGGGGCGGCCCGCGGAGACCCTGCTCGGTGAGCGCAAAGGAGGTTTCGAATGAAACTCGACGGTAAAGTCGCACTGGTTACCGGAGGCGGTTCCGGTCTCGGCAAGGCGATCACCGAGCGGTTCGTGGAAGACGGCGCCCGTGTCTTCATTACCGGCCGCCGCAAAGAGGCGCTCGAAAAAACAGCGGCTTCGCTGCCCGCCGGCGCCGTCGGCTTTATCGCGGCTGACATAGGGAAGCGCGAGGACATACCGCGAATCGTGGACGCAGCAGTAAAGTTCGGCGGCAGGCTCGACATACTCGTGAATAACGCGGGGCTCGACCAGGCGCCGCCCGCGAGCGTGGTCGATATCGATCCCGATGCGTGGCAGAAAGTGTTCGACGTCAACCTCACCGGCCCCATGCTGCTCATGAAAGCGGCCATTCCCCACATGAAAAAGGCCGGCGGAGGATCGATTATCAATATCGCTTCCCTGGCCGGCTTGAGAGCCATCCCGAACATGCCCGCCTATGCGGCCTCAAAGGGGGGTCTCGTTCATCTCACCAGGCAGGTCGCCCTTGATTTCGGCCGCAACAAGATCAGGTGCAACTGCATCTGCCCCGGCGCATTCAGGACGGAAATGCTGGAGGGCGCCATGGGTTTCTTTACCGAAAAGCTCCACACCGACGTAGACGGAGTCTTCGCCTACTTTCAGAAAGACACCCCCCTTCGGCGCATCGCGACGCCGCGGGAGATCGGCGGCATTTGCAGCTATCTGGCGAGCGACGATGGGTCCTTCATGACCGGCGTCGTCATGCCCGTTGACGGCGGCGCGGCGGTTGTCGACGTCTCCGGGGCGGCGATAAGCACGGTGGTTGAGGGGTGAGGAGGAAGAAATGGCGCGAAAAACGTGGAAAATAGCTCCTTTGGCGCTCGCTATCGCGCAAAGGGACAAGTCTCAGGTAGTTCTCCTGGCGCCCATCGGCGAGCCCTCTCCCGGGGCCGTTATTGCGTGGCTCCTCATGAGCGGGAACGAGAAGTTAGTGGTCGATACGGGCCTTCCCGAGCTCACCCCCAGTCTCCAGCGCGAGTTCGAACAGACGACGGAAATGACCATTCCGGCCCAACTCGCGCGTTTTCAGACGACGCCCGCGGACATCCCCATCGTGATCAATACTCACCTCCACGTGGACCATTGCGGGGGTAATTGGCAGTTTAAGAACGCTCGCTTTTTAGTTCAAAAGAAAGAGCTGGAATACCAACAAAACCCCTTCCCCGCCCACCGGCCGGCTTACCAGGGCGAAGTCAAGGCAGACGCCTTTGAACTCCTCGACGGCGATGCTGAAATTGTGCCTGGCGTCAGCGTCATTCTCACGCCCGGCCACTCGCCGGGCAGCCAGGCCGTGGTGGTGGAAACCGAAAAAGGGCCGTATGTCATCGCGGGCGACACGGTCACCCATTTCGAGAGCATGGCCGTCCCTCAAAACGAACCGTTCCTCGCCGGCCCGATCTACACAGACCTGGGGGAGTACTATAAGAGCATGAACCGTTTAAAAAACCTCGGAGCCTTCATACTGCCAGGACATGACCCGGCAGTCCTGCGCCAACCCGTCTATCCCTAAGAGCGCCTTTTTGCCGGCATGGACAACAACCATGATCCGTGCCGCAAAAAAGACCGATGTAAACGTTCCGGCCCGGCCTTCGCCGGGCGAAGGTCTTCGAGAATATTTCCTGCCGATAACACCGTACTGGCGATATTCAATAGAGAAAGAAAAGAGCATACTCTTGACATCAATCTCACTAGTATATATTATATAGTATATATCTATTGGGAGGCGTCAGGTGCATACGGCGAAAATATTCATCAACGGCAAGAGTCAAGCGGTGAGATTACCCAAGGAATACAGGTTCGAGGGGACAGAGGTCTATGTGAATAAGGTGGGAGATACGGTTATCCTGTTTCCGAAGGATGATCCGTGGGGCCGTTTCTTTGAAAGTCTGGACGCCTTTACCGACGATTTTATGAATGAGCGGAAGCAGCCGCCGCTTCAGAAGAGAGAATTCTGATGCGGTTCATGCTTGACACAGATATGTGCATCTACATCATTAAGAAACACCCGCCCCGGGTTGAAGAGCGGTTCAGGGAGCTTAACCCCTTTGAAGTCGGAATATCGGCCGTCACTCTCGCAGAGTTGGAATACGGCGTTACGAAGAGCAGCAAGCCTGAGCGCAACAGGGATGCCCTGACCGGTTTTTTGGCGCCTCTGGAGATAGCGTCTTTCGATGACGGCGCCGCGCTCCACTATGGGGACATAAGAGGACTCCTGGAGAAGAAGGGAAACCCGATAGGCTCTATGGACCTCATGATAGCTTCCCATGCCCGAAGTCTCTCGGTCACCCTCGTCACCAATAATGTCCGGGAGTTTACGAGGGTTCCGGGGCTTAAAGTGGAGAATTGGGCATAAGGGCCCGGACTGTCGCGCAAGGAGAAGCCAGCGTTGACGCCCATGTCATGGCGTTCCACATGACGGATTCTTACATTCCGGCATCGATCATGGTTGCACTCGATGGCGGATGGTTCAAAAGAGTTGAGACAACGGCCCGAACCCTCCCTGCCCTGTTGACAATGCCTGCCAAACACGCAAAACTGATACTGCTGAACAAGAAGCGCAGGACACTGTCCATGGCCGCAGAAGAAGACGCTAACGCACAACAGACAGCCCACCCCGCCCCGGAGACAACGTCCGAAGAACGTCCTTCGCCCGAGATCGACGCCCAGGCGCTCTTCCTCATCGAGCGCGCCCCCGACGCCGCCCTCATCGTCGACGCCGAAGGGCTCTGCCTCTATGCCAACCAAGCGTTCGTCCACTTGCTCGGCTACGACGACCGGGAAGAACTCGCCGGCAGCCCCCTGTCGACTCTCGTCCACGAGCGAGACCTCGAACGCGTCGGGAACCGTCTCCGCGACGCCGTGAGCCCCAAGCCTGTCCGACCTGGAGAGGCCGAACAAGGCGCTTACGAATTTCGGGGCATCGTCAAAGGCGGCGGGATCATCTACCTGGAAGGCAGCGATGCCCCGGCATCATTCCGGGGTCGCCCCGCCGCGCTTTGTTTTGTCCGCAACATCACCCGACGCAAGGAAGCGGAAAAGACGATGCGTCAGTTTAACGCCGAGCTGGAGGAGCGCCTCGGCGAGGCATTCGTCCGGCTCGACGTGACCAACAGGCTCCTTGACCGCGAAATTGCGGACCGCAAAAACGCCGAAGCAGCCCTGAAGGCATCCGAGGCCCGCTACCGGGCAATCGTGCAGGACCAGTCGGAGCTTGTCTGCCGCTTCCTTCCCGACACAACGCTCACCTTCGTCAATGACGCTTTTTGCCGCTTTTTCGGCGGCGCCCAGGATGGATTGGTCGGTCTGAGCTTCGTCCCCCTGTTATCGAAAAGAACCGCTTCAGAGATGACGGGGCTCGATCCGGCGGGCTTCATGCTCATGGCGCCCACCTGGTCCGCGGAAACGCTGGTAAGACGACACGACGGCCGAAAGCGCTGGCTGCAGTGGACCGGTCGGGCGATATTGGACCATGCGGGCAAACCCGTGGAGTTTCAGGGCGTCGGCAGAGACATCACGGAGGCCAAGGCCGCCGAGGAACAGCGCAAAGCAACGGAAGCAGCTCTGCGGGAGAGTGAGGAGAAGTTCAGGGTCCTTGCGGAAAATGCCGCCGCGGGCATCGTGATATACCGGAATAACCGGCTCCTCTACACCAACCCGGCGATGTCCTCTATCACGGGATATACCCGTGACGAGTTGGCAAAAATGACGGTGCTCGATGCCGTCTACCCCGATCTCCGGGAAGAGGCGCGGCGATGGTCGCGCGCCGTTGCCCGAGGCGAGAAAGCGCCTCCCAAGGGCGGATCGAAGATCGCCACGAAGAGCGGCGAGGACCGTTGGGTGGATGTAACCATGGGCAACGTCGTCATAGACAGCAGACCGGCTTCCATCGGCACGCTCATCGACGTCACAACCCGTAAGACCATGGAGGACGCGCTCCGCCAGCGGGTCGACGATATCGGCAAGCTCTACGAAGCGTCCCGCATTCTTCTCCAGCACATGGAAATGGAAAAGCTCTACGGGGAGATCTGCCGCATCGGGGTCGAGCGATTCGGCCTTCGGATGGCGTGGGTAGGACGTCTCGAAGAAGGCATCAGGGTGCGGCCCGTGGCGTTCTACCGCAACTTCAATGGTTCCTCCAGCAGGGACCCTTTTGGCGATGCCGCCCCGATAACGAAGGGGCCTGTCAGGCGCGCTGTGGTCTCCATGCTGCCTTCAGTAACCAACGCTATCAGGTCGGACCGCCATTTTGCGCCGTGGCGGAAAGAAACCCTGGCCGCGGGATACCGCTCGTTTGCCGCTTTCCCCCTTATCTACGGCGAGGCCCCTTTCGGCGTCGTCGCCGGCTACGCACAGGAGGAGGAAAGCTTCACGGAAGACCGCCTTCGCCTCTACCAGTCCTTCGCGAACCTCGCCGCGAATGCGGTGTCGAACGCAAGCCTTCTCAGCTCCATAAGCGGGCAGCGGGACCAGCTCAGGGCCATGTCTTCCCGTCTGAGCGAGGCTGGTGAAAAGGAGAAAAGGCAGCTGTCACAGGAGCTGCACGATCGGGTCGGTCAAAACCTGACCGCTCTCAGCATCAATCTGAACATCCTCGGGAGCCAGCATCCGAAGAAAGGACCGGAAAGCGCCAGGTTCGACGATTGCCTGGCCCTTCTGAACGATATGACCGATTCGATCAGGAACGTGATGAGCCAGCTTCGTCCCGCCCTGCTCGACGAATACGGACTGCTTGCGGCGCTGCGTGAGCATTGTGCGAGGTTTTCGCGGCGCTTCGGCATAGAAGTGGAGGTTCAGGGAGATGAATCGGGAACAGGGCTGGCGCCGCACGCTGAAACGGCTATGTTTCGCATAGCCCAGGAGGCGTTGAACAACGTGGCGAAACACGCGCACGCCGGCAAAGCCGCCGTTAAGGTGACCTGCGACGATCGTATGGTGCGAATGGTGATTTCTGACGATGGGGATGGTTTCGCGATGGACGCAGTCACAACGTCCACGCGACGAGGTTGGGGGCTCACGACGATGACGGAAAGGGCCGAGGCTGTTGGCGGCTCGTGCACCGTCGAGTCGATGCCCGGCTATGGCACGCTCGTAACAGTGGAGGTTTTGCGATGACCATTACGGTAGTTCTGGCCGACGATCACCGGATAGTAAGGGAGGGTCTGCGCGCGCTGCTCGAACGCAACGAAGACATCAAGGTGGTGGGTGAAGCGGCAGACGGCCGGGAGGCAGTGAAACTCGCCTCCAGCCTGAAGCCGGACGTGGTGATCATGGATATTTCCATGCCCATGCTCAACGGCATCGAAGCTACCCAGCAAGTGTTGGAAGCTTCGCCTTCTTCCAAGGTCGTCATCCTGTCGATGTATTCCACTTCGGAACATATTTTCCGGTCCTTCAAAGCGGGCGCTCAGGGGTACCTGCTCAAGGAATCCGCCGGTTCCGACGTGGTAAACGCCGTCAGGGCAGTACGGGAGGGGAAACGATACCTGACCGAGCGGATCACGGAAACCATATTGGATGACTTCATCCACCAACGCTCCCTGCGCGAATCCGACAGTCCGGTATCCCTTTTGAGCAAACGGGAGCGCCACATCCTGCAGCTTGTAGTGGAGGGGAAGTCGAGCAGCGAGATAGGAAAGCAGCTTTTTCTCTCGCCGAAGACCGTGGAGACATACCGGAGCCGCATCATGCACAAGCTGAGCATCAGCGACGTTCCCGGACTCGTCAAGTTCGCTCTGCAGCACGGCCTTACCGGACTGGAATAGTCCTCGTTTTTGTCATTTAACCCAATCTTAACGTCTTCTTAATTACCCCTTCGCAACGGTCTGGCACAATGAGACCATGTCGTACATGGATGAGTCGGATCGGACCAAGAGAGTTTGCTGCCCTGAGTGCGGGTCGTACGCAGTGTATCGATACGGCAGGAGTCATAACACGGACAAACAGAGGTACATTTGCCTCCTCTGTGAACGGCAGTTCATTCCCGGCTTCGAAAGAGTTTATCCGAACCCGAGGCCGGTCTGCCCCACCTGCGGCCGCCCGATGTACCTGTACAAGAAAATCAGGGAACGGACCATGTTCAGATGCTCCGACTACCCGAACTGCCGGACCTATTTGGCGGTGAGGGAGGAGCAAGCCACAGAAAGCCGCAAGAAGGGCTGAAGGCAGCTCAGAGGCGTCCGAGCAGGTGTGAAAGAAGATAGATGAGCAAACCCGCGAGGCCGCCAATTACCGTGCCATTGACGCGGATCCACTGGAGGTCGGCGCCGACGTGCAGCTCGATCTTCCTGCTCGTCTCGACAGGGTCCCACCTGCGCACGGTCTCGGAGATGAAGTCCACAATGGCCTCCCGGTTGCTGCTGAGAACGTTGACCGCCCACCCTCGCAGCCACTGATTGATCTTTTCTCTGACGCTCTCGTCTTTCGCCGCCGCATTGCCTATTTCCCGGATAGCCCGCGCAATCTGACGCCGGCTCTGCGAATCGGGGCGTCCCAGGTCGTCCACCAGTCTGTGACGGATGTCGCTCCATAACGAGGCGGTATAGCCGCTGATCCTCATATTCTCAAGAAATCCGGTTTTTAGCTCGTCCACCCGCTTCGCAAAGTCCGGGGAATGTTCCAGATTGTAAATGAACCGCGCCATGGCCTCGTGGAGCTTCATTTTCATTTCGTTGCCCGGGTCTTCCTGCATTCTCGCCAGCCCCTCCTCCAGTTTGCCTAAGACAAGATTGGCGATCCGCTCGTCAATGAAATCGGGGATGTACCGGGGCAACTGGCTCTTCGTCGCCTCCCTTATCCTTTCCCTGTTCTCTTCAAACAACCGCTCGACGGTTCTCACCAGGGCGGTGTACAACTCCTCCTGAAGACCCCCTTCCAGGAGGGGTTTCAGAGCGCCGGCGAGCAGCGGGGCCGCATTGACCTCTTTCAACCTCCGGATCATTTCGTGTTGTACCAAAGCGTGTACGTCCTTCTCCTCCAGCTTTTCGATCACCGCGGGGATATAGCGGCCGATGCCGTTGGCCAGCCTCATGGCGTTTTCTTCCTTGCCGATCCAGGAGCTTGCGAAACCGGTGAGGTCGACGGAGGCGATCTTGTGCTCGAGGACGTCGCGGGCGAGGAAGTTCTCTCTCATGAATCGGGCGAGCGCATTGCCGATCCTATCCTTGTTGTGAGGAATAATTGCGGTCTTCGGAATAGGAAGTCTCAAAGGGCGGCGGAAGAGCGCCACGACGGCAAACCAGTCGGCGAGAGCGCCGACCATTGCCGCTTCGCTGAAGGCAACAACGAAGGAGAGCCAGGGAAACCTCTGCTCGAAGACCCTGCTGAAACCATAGACGACCGCCATCAGGGCCAGGAGCGCCGTGGCGAATGCCTTCATTCGTTTGAGCGCTCTGGCTTGTTGTGCGGTGAAAGGCAGTGTTTTTGGCACGTCCACGAGGCGATGCCTTCTTCCGGGACTGAACGCTATTCCCTGAGCGTAGCGGCCTTGTCCGTAACCTCCCACGGGAGGCCGATATCCATTCTCCCTACCTGGCCGTATGCGGCCAGCTTGCGGTAGAAGCCTCCTTTTATTGTAGTGGGCAGGCGGCGGAGATTAAAGTGTTTGAGGATGGCGGCAGGACGAAAATCGAAGAGGCGTTCGACGCGGGCGGTGATCTCCGCATCGTCTATCGTGCCGGTGCCGAAGGTCTCGATCTGGATGGACACCGGTCTCGCAAGACCGATGGTGTAGCTGAGCGCCACTTCACATTCCTCGGCGAGGCCGGCCACAACGATATTCTTGGCGGCGTAGCGCGCGGCATAGGCGCCTGTCCGGTCTATTCGGAGCGGGTCTTTTCCGCTCAGAGCGGCGCCGCTGTGTCTCGAATATTCCCCATAGGTGTCGATGGCGTTCTTTCTGCCCGTGAGACCCGAATGGACCGATGGGCCGCCCGTGAGGAAGAGTCCGTCGGGGTTGATGAAAATTCTGGTTTTCCCGTCGGGCCTGAGGGGTTCGTCGCCAAAAACAGGCTCAACGACCGTCTCCATGATGTCGTCCTGAAGCTGTTCCAGGCTCGCATCGCGCCTCGTTTGGGCGGCAATGACGCTCAGGGCGTGGATGCGGCGGGGCTGCCGGTTTTCGTACTCGACGCCTACCTGCGTCCACCCGTCGGGCGCGAGATAGGGAAGGATCTTTTGGAAGCGCACCGACGTGAGCCTCCTGGCAAGCTTGTGGGCGAGCCATATGGGAAGCGGCATGAAGGCGGCAGTCTGACGGCAGGCGAAACCGAAGAGCGTCACCTGATTGCGAACCGTGATCGCGTCCATCTGCTCGTCCGTCAGGGTCTGCTCGTCGAATCGGCCGTATTCGTCCGGCGGCAACTCGTTGATGCTCGTCACGATGCTGCACGTTTTGCCGTTGAAATCGCCGTTCGTGTAGCCTACCAGGCCGATCGTCTCACGGGCCACCTGCGGGAAGTCGACGGTGACGGGAGAATCGAACCGCGCGGCAATGAAGACGATGGAGGTTGCGACGGCCGCTTCGGCTACGACCCGCGCTTGGGGGTCCCGGCGAAGCATGTGGTCCACGATGCCGTCGGAGATTTGGTCGCACAGTTTGTCCGGATGGCCTTCCGTGACCGATTCGGAGGTAAACAGGTAGTCTTTTTTCACTGGTCGCCTCGCGTGTTCTTCTTGATCGCCTCATTGGCCAAAAGGGGAAGGACGGCGCCGGCAGCCGCGACGAGCCCGTCCGCGGCGCTCAAGGGAGAGATGGAGAGAAGAGAGCGCATTCCCGGCGTTGCAATAGCCGCCCCCTGAAGGGCGAAGGAGCCGAGCAAGGCGCCGGTCAGGTAGCGGTTCGGGGGAAGCTTGCCCTTGTCGAAAATCGTCTTCGTCTCGGAACGGCAACTGAGGGCATGAAGGAGCTGTCCGACGGTAAGGCTGAGAAAAGCCATGGTGTTCGCCCTCGGGCCCCGGCCGTACCTGAGCACGCCGTAGCCGAAGGCGCCCAGAGAACCTGCCGAGATAACGGCCGACTCGCGCAACATCTTTTTGAGACCGTCGGGCTGCAGGATCTGCTCGCGAACGTTCCTCGGGGGCCGGGTGAGGACATCGGGCTCGGGCGGCTCCATTGCGAGGGCAAGGCCGGGAAATATATCCGATATCAGGTTGATCCAGAGAAGCTGCATGGCCGTGAGCGGTTCGCCGAGACCAACGGAAATGGAGGTAAACATGACGATAATCTCGCTCATGTTGGTGGCGAGGAGAAAGTGGACCGCTTTCCTGATGTTGTTGTAGATTGTCCGGCCCTGGCTTATGGCGACCATCATGGTTTGCAGATTGTCGTCTTCGAGCACCACGTCGGCCACTTCGCGGGCAACATCCGTGCCCGTGTGCCCCATGGCGACGCCGATGTCGGCCGCCTTGAGGGCCGGCCCGTCGTTGATGCCGTCGCCGGTCATTGCCGTCACCCTGCCCGTTTCCTGCAACGTCCTGACGATCTGCAGCTTATGGGCGGGGCTAACCCTGGCGAAGACTTGCAGCCTTTGGGAGAGCGCCTTGAATGCCTCCGGAGGCATGTCGGCCAGATGGGTCGAGTCGAGTATCTCCAGATCCTTGCCCGCCGAAAGATCCAGTTCCTTGCCGATGGCGTAGGCGGTGGCGCTCTGGTCCCCGGTGATCATGATCGTGTCAACGCCGGCCGCGTGAAATTGGCCGATAAGCTCCTTCACTCCCGGCCGTACCGGGTCTTTCATCCCCACAATGCCGAGCCAGACGAGGTCCTGAACCTCGACATCGCCATTACCGCAGAATACATCGCCGTTTTCAAGGGCAGCGAAGGCGACGCCCAGCACGCGCAACGACCGCCCGGCCATCTCCTCGTTGGCGGTCGATATCTCTTCCCGTTCTTCATCGCCGAGCGGGAGGGTCGCGCCGTCTTTGACGTGTTGGCTGCACAAGGCAAGGACTTCCGGAGGGCTGCCCTTGACCGCGACGACCTTCCGCGGCCCCGCGGCCGTGCCATGAATAGTCAGCATGATGTTGCTCGTTTCGGAGCGATGAATGGTCTTGATGAGAGGGAATGATTGCCTCAACTGGACAATGTCGACGCCGGCCGTCGCTGCCATCTGAAGGAGCGCGTTTTCCGTCGACGAGCCGGAGAAGCTCAACTGGCCGTTGGAGCCAAAAGCCTCGCTCTCGTTGCAAAGGACCGACACATGGAGAAGCTTGAGCAATTCCTCGCAGAGATACGGGTTCCGGGGCCCGTGCTCGCAGAAGAATTTGCCGTCCCGCACCCGCATCGGCTCCATTCCGGAGAACACCTCGGTGACGAGCATACGGTTGAGCGTGAGCGTCCCTGTCTTGTCGAGGCAAATAGTCTGGACCGAGCCGAGCGTCTCTATTGCCTCCAGCTTTCTCACGAGGACGTTTTGCCGCTTCATGTTGCGTATGCCGATAGCAAGCGTCGTGGTCGCAACCGCCGGCAAGCCTTCGGGCACGGCCGCAACGGCGAGTGAAATGGACGACTTGAGCATCTGCAGAAAACCGTAGCCGCGCAGCAGACCGATGACGAATACGCCGGCGCAGACAGCGCCGCTTATGAGGGCGAGCTGGGCGCCCATGCGATCGAGCTGCTGCTCCATGGGAGTGGAAGGCGCCCTCGCCTCCCCCACCATCGTCTGGATCTGTCCCATCTCGGTAAAGCCGGCGGTGGCCGTCACCACGGCCAAACCCTGTCCGCCCGTCACCAACGTCCCCATGAAGACCATGTTGGTTCGGTCCGCAAGGGGTATGTTCGCATCGGCGAGGACATTGGCGGTTTTCAGCACGGGCATGCTTTCGCCGGTCAATGCCGACTCATCAACGCTCAGGTACCGGGCTTCGATGAGCCGCCCGTCGGCAGCCACGTAGGTACCGGGTCTCAGCACGAGGAGGTCTCCCGGAACCACGTCTTCGACGCTCACCGACGAGACCTGACCATCCCTGAGGACAAGGGCGTTCGGCCGAACGAGGCTTTTGAGGGAATTGATGACCCGTTCCGATCCGCTCTCCGTCGCATAGCCGATGGCGGCGTTGATGCCGACGACGACCATGATCACTACCGCGTCCGCAACACCGCCGGTGGCTACAGAAATCACCGCAGCGGCGGCGAGGAGGCCGACGGGCAGGGACTTGAACTGTTCGGCAAATATGGACCACTTCGAGCGGGGAACGGCTTCGGGCAGGATATTGGGCCCGAACCGTTTCAGCCGTTCGTCATGGACGTGGGCCTTGATGCCCTTATCGGGGTTGCAGCCGAAAAACTGGAGGACCTGGCGGATGTCCTGCACGTGCCAGGCTTCGATGACCTGCTGCTCTCCCCGGATGATCTGTTTTCTGACGTTGCGCCGGGATGGACGGGTCGCCGAAGGAGCCGGCGCCGCGTCCGGGCGGCGGCGAGGACGCAGGGGGATCGGCGCCCGTGGAGCGGCCGGCCGCGCGGAAACGCCCCCGCTTCCGTTGCTCTTTCCCTCGCCGAGCAGTTCGGAGAGCCGCGCGGTGACTTGAGCCGGCTCAAAATCCCGCTCATAGAGGACGAGCACGTTTCCGGTAAGGGTATTCGCGGAAACGTGCTCGATGCCGGGCTGTTCCGGCAAAGCGTCTTCGAGGCAACGCTTCAGCGCGTCGTTGCGATAAAGCCCTTTGACCCGGTAGCGAATCCGTCCTTTGACGCTGTTGTGTACTGCCTCAACCACGGGTAACGCTATTCTTTCTCTTTCGTTCTCGGTCGCGGAACGACCGACTTCCCGGAATCGTCGGGCGGCGCCGTTTCCTTCTTCGCGGCCGGTTCCCCGGGCGCGGTCGGCCTGGGCAAGGCGGCGCCGGCCACATCCTTCACCCCTTCCACCACGCCGATCAGCATCTCTCGTACGGCCTTGAGGGCGGTCCCGCTGATCGCCGCGGCAGCCTCAACAGCGCCGCCGACCGCGACTCTGGCTATCTCTTCGACGTTCCCGCCGACCTCTTTGCCCGCCTCGATAACGCCGTCCACGGCCCGTCGGGCAACCAGAGAGACATCGGCGCCTATCTCCGAGGCGCCTTTCACCGCGCCTTTGACAGTTTGGTTCGCCACGGTCACGACATCGCCGCCCACGTCGCCGACCCCCATGATCATGCCTTTTGCGACGCTCTTGGTGCTCATGATGAGGCCGGCGCCTACCTCCTCAGTGGCCGAAATGGCGCCTTTCACCACGTCTTTGGCGACGTTGACGCTGACCATCGTGAGGTCGGCGCTCACCTTCAATGAGTCGGCGACGGTGTTCCGGACAAGGCTCACTATCTCGGCCTCGATCTCATTGAGCCCCTTCAGGCTGCTCACCACGCCTTCCTTCACCGTGGTCCCCGCTCTGCCCAGGTCTTCACGGGCACGTCCTGCTGCGTCGCGCGCGCGTTCCTCAGTGTCCTTTTCCCCACCCGTTTCGTCGCTCATCTTGGCGCCCTCCTTTAGGCCCGCTCTTGTCTTGCGGGCCTTAGTTTCCTCCAGGTACAAGGTCAGTCCTGCCGGACTATTCTCCGGAAATCGCTTCTTTTTCTTTTCCGCCGTTCGATTTGTTGAATATGCCCATGGCATACCAGAAGGCCGTGTACCAGGCGGGCGCGCCGAAGTTGCCCCGGGCGATCTGGTAGACGCCGACTGACAGAAGCGCGAGAACCGCAAGACCCGAAAGATCCGCTGCGTTTCCCGTGAAATTCCTGATCCGCCCGCTGAGAGAGGCAAAAGGGGCGCCGACCGCGTCATGGACGACCGTGCGTCCTGCCTTCTTCGGATCGTCTTCTTTCGCCGCAAAAAGACCCCTTTGAGCCGCGTATGCGACGAGAGCGACGGGATCGGCCCGGTGCAGAATGAGGACGCCTCCCGTCAGCGAATCGGCCCTAACCTGCTCCACCCCCGGCGCGACGCGGAGCGTCTCCTCAACGTTGGCGAAATATGCGGCATCTCCCCGCCGGGAGGGCACTCTGACGCGCATTCTTCCGGACATCCGGTGGACAATGCGGGCTTCGGGAAGCATCACTCCTCCAATTCGGAACCCGGCTCCGGGGCCAGGCGGGCCGCGGCTTCCTGGTCCAGTTCGGAGCGGGCCTCGGCCATGAGGTCTTCAACGACTTCCTGCGCTTCAGCCAGCTTTTCCTTGCCCTTTTCGAACATGAGAAGGCCGCCCTTTATCGCTGCTTTCGTCAGCGGTTTTGCGGTACGGGAGAGTATCGGTATGACGACGGGCGCCAGAACAGCGCTTCCGACGCCTATAGCCAAACCACCGAGGATGCTCCCCTTCCATCCATTGCCGAATAATCCCATACCATGCCTCCTTCGCGGGCGTAGAGTTAGTTATTATAGTACCGAAATACTCCAGCGGTACGGCGCCGACGGCATATTCTTTCATTACTCGCCTCTTGAGGAGGCTAAAGGAATTGTCATCTGTCAGGAGGAAGCGGGGCGGGGACTTCGACGCGTGGGCGATGGACTTGCCTGCTGCACGTCTCCGCGGTCCGTTGCGTAGCAGACGCGAACGGGCCCACTCGCTAGACTCAAATCAAATTTAGTGTCGAGCCCGCCGCTTGTCAAGAAAAGGTCGCGTTCTTTGTCGAAATGGATTGACCGCCGCAGCGCGAGAACGGACCGAACGCCCATCCGGACTAACCAGGAAGGATTAACCAAGAATTAATGGTTTGATAAAACTGACTTAACATTGCGCTGGTACACTGTCATCATGAAAGAGCGATTGCATCGCCAGGCTAAGGAGGAAATTAATGAGCTATTACGTTCATGACATCCCCGGGAGGCTTCGGGTGAAAAGCCCTCTTATCAAGAACAACGAAAACGCCGCAGCCGCGGTAAAGCAACTGTTGCAGGGCGTCAACGGCGTCGA
Source organism: uncultured delta proteobacterium (assembly GCA_963816715.1). GTDB lineage: Bacteria > Desulfobacterota > Syntrophorhabdia > Syntrophorhabdales > WCHB1-27 > BOG-1155. The sequence goes on along the minus strand of CAWFMJ010000017.1, from coordinate 105,912 downwards.
TTCCGTTCGCGTCAATCTTACCACCGGCAGTTGTCTCGTCAGCTATTGCCCCAAAACCACCAACAATGGCGCAATCATCGGCGCTCTTCAGGATGAGGGTTATTTCGATCTATCCAGGGCGATGACGAACGATCAGTATATAGAGTATGTCGCATCAAAGGCGTTGACCCTCGTCAGCGCTTTCATCTAACCCCGTCCGGACTGCCCTTCTGGTGATAACCTATTCTTAGTTGAAAGCCCGAGAGTCTGAAAAGCTTGAAGGGGCGGCTCCCACCGTGGGATAATCCACGGGCCAATATCTCATACGAGAAAGGGAGCCGCGAATGAAAGTAGACACGAAACAGAGGAAAAAGGCAAGGAAGGGTTTCGCCCAGGCGTACGGCGACGAGGAGCTCAAGAACAGAATGGTTCGCATCCTCCAGATAGGGAAGAAGGGATTGGATTCGCTCGTTATGGAGCTCGGGCGCATGCTGGCGGAGACGATCATGGACGTGGAGAGGGAGGAGCGCTCCGGCCCCGAAGGCAAGCCGGCCGAGCCCGGCCTCTACAAGTGGGCCTATCAGAAGGGCTCTATTTACTTGGGGGATCAGAAGATTCGTGTCAATCATCCTCGCCTGAGAGGCCCGGAGGGAGAGGTCGCCCTGTCCGCTTACAAAACCTTGAAGCAGCGGGGCGCATTCTCGGAGGAGCTTCTCGGCAAGGCGCTCCGGGGCATATCAGGCAGAAGATACGGCGAGACCGTCGTCGAAGCCGCATCCGCCTTCGGCGTCTCTTCTTCCTCCGTCTCCCGGCATTTCATCGAGGCGACAGCCGAAAAGCTCAAAGAGTTCAAGGAAAGGGACCTCTCCGATATTTCAGCCTTCGCGGTCTTCATCGATACTGTTCATAGGGGCAAGGACGCCTTCATGGTCGCCCTCGGCATAGACGGGAAGGGCCATAAGCACGCCCTCGGCTTCTGGCAGGGGGCGACGGAGAACCATGAGATCTGCGAGGAACTCCTCGCCGACATGGAGAGAAGAGGTCTTGTTCTATCGAAAAAGATCCTTTTCATTACGGACGGCGGCAAGGGCGTCATAAAGGCCCTAAAGGAACGGTTCGGCCCTAAGCTCCTTCACCAGCGCTGCGTTGTCCACAAGGACCGCAACATCCAGCGTCATCTCCTCAAGAAATACAGGAAAGAGGCGCACCGGCGCTTCGCGGCCGCCCTGGAGCAGAACCTCTACGAGGACGCCAAAGAGATGCTCCTCGATTTCGAGAAATGGCTGAGGGCGATCAACGAGTCCGCAGCGGACTCTCTGAAGGAGGCTCTGGAGGAGATCCTCACGGTCCACCGGCTGCATGTTCGCCTGGAGCTTAGAAAGACGCTCCGTTCGACGAACCCCATTGAGAACATGTTCTCCACGGTCCGGGACTGCGAGATCAACATCAAACGCTACCGGAAAGGCGCCATGTCGCAGAGATGGCTCGCATCGGTCATTTACTACTGTGAGAAAGGCTTCAGGAGGATCAAGGGCTATGAGCAGATCGCCGGTTTAATCGAGACCATTGAACGTGAGCAGGGAGAAGCAGCCTCGGCTGCTGCATGACTGAAAGAAAAATGCAGGGGAGTCGAAAAAGTTTCAACTAAGAATTGACAAACACCGCCCTTCTCCGGACGCCCCCCCTTTGCGCAGGCCCTTTTGGGCCTTTTGGTTTCTCGTTCCGATTTTTTTGTTAAGAAAAGAAAATTCAGGGAAGAAATTCCCGCGCGGGGAAGTCTATATAGTAAGCGGTCATACTTCTTCCCGGTCATCACAAGCCGCAACGGGTGCGCGAAGAGAGACGCCGGCAAGGAATTCAAACAACTCTTCCCGTACGCATCCAATTTGTGATAGCGTAACCATACGGAGGTTGCCGAGGCGGCTTTCAAAAAATGCATCGGGCCGTCTGGTTTGAGACTTCTGGGTTTGCACGGACCAAAGGGGGCGCAAATAGCAGAAAGAACCAACGGAATCGAGATGGATGATATGCCGGCGAAGAAATTGCTGAAACCCGCGGAGGTGGCCGCCTATTTAGGCGTGTCGGCCAAAACGGTCTATCGCTGGTGCGACATGGGGTTGATGGAGAGCGTCAAGTTAAACAGGTCTATCAGGGTGCTCCGCACCTCGGTTATCGATTTTCTTGCCTGCGGAAGAAATGCCAGTATGGGATAGGACAAGGTCGGACAAAAGGGGCTCACGGCATGGACCATTTTCCCGATTTCATGAAAAACCAAAGAAACAGGATCGATGCGTTGCAACAAAACACTGACGACATCGAAGGATACGTTTTTCAAAGCGCCGACGATTCTCAAATGGCCTTTTGGGAGTGCCGCTCCGAGCGCGCGTCCAAGAAACACGCCCATGATTTCGATGAATACATGATCTGCGTAAGCGGCGAATATACCGCCTATTTGGATGGAAAAGAAGTGGTGCTGAAACCCGGCGACGAACTTTACATCCCAAAAGGAACGGTCCAGTGGGGCAAGTGTGCGGCGGGCACGAGGTCCATTCACGCCTTCGGCGGCAAACGCATAAAGAAGTAGATTCGACTCGGGATGCTATGACATGAGGCGAGCGAGGTCGGACCGCACCATCGCCTCGATGCGCCCGCCTTCTTCTTCGTTCTCCGCCTCGAAGCGCAACACGAGCATCGGCTGGGTATTCGACGCCCTCACCAGTCCCCATCCTTTCGGCAGGATGACGCGGACCCCGTCCGTATCAACGATCTCGAACTTTCCGCGATAGTAATCGGTCAGCCTTCGCACCACATTGAACTTCATCGCCTCGGGGCAGTCAAGCCTCAGCTCCGGCGTCGACCAGACCGGGGGCAGGTCGCTCAGGAATTCGGAAAGTCTCCTGCCATCCTTGCCCAAAATCTCGAGCAATCTCAAGGAAGAGTAGATGGCATCATCGAAACCGAAGAACCTGTCGGCGAAAAACATGTGGCCGCTCATCTCGCCGCCGAAAAGGGCGTTCGTCTCTTTCATCTTCTGTTTGATGAGCGAATGGCCCGCCTTCCACATGATCGGCGTTCCGCCCCGCCTGGCTATATCCTCAAAGAGGTTTTTCGAGCACTTCACCTCCGAGACAAACGTGCCTGACTTGTGCCGCTCCAAGATCTCCCGAGCGAAGATGATCATCAGGCAGTCGCCCCAGATTATCTTGCCCTCGTTGTCCACCACGCCGATCCTGTCCGCGTCCCCGTCGTAGCCTATGCCGAGATCGGCCTTGGTCGCAAGCACCGTTTCTCTCAGTTGCTCCAGGTTCTTCTCCACGGTCGGATCGGGGAAATGATGGGGAAAATGACCGTCCATATCGCAGAAAAGGGGAGTCACTTCCATGCCCATCTCTTCCATGATGGGCGCCGCAACGACGCCGCCCGTCCCGTTGCCCGCGTCGACAACGACCTTCAGGGGCCGGTCGATATGGATATTCTCCCTGATGAACCGGAAGTAGTCTTCTTTGATGTGCGGGTATGCCGTGACCGCGCCCTGCCCCGAGACAAATCGACCGGCCTCGATGATGTCTCCAATTTCCTGCACCTGGGACCCGAAGAGCGTCGTTTTCCCGAAAGCCGTTTTGAAGCCGTTGTACTCCGGCGGGTTGTGGCTGCCCGTCACCATGATGCCGCCGTCAACGTCGAGAGTGAACAGAGAAAAATAAAAGAGGGGCGTGGGGACAACGCCCAGGTCGACCACCGACAGGCCTCCCTGCGTCATGCCTTCCATCACCCCGGCCCCGAGCCTGTCGGAGCTGAGGCGACAATCCCTGCCAACCGAGGCCTTTGTCTTGCCCCGTTCCCGCATGTAGGCGGCGAGGGCGCGTCCGATGTCCCGGGCGATATCGTCGGTCAAATCGACGTCCACCAGCCCCCTGATGTCATACTCTCTGAAGATTTCCCTGTTCATCCTTGACCTCCGCGCCGTGTGGGAATTGAAATCAGTCTTTTGAGAAAAGTTTTCTTTGACTTCCCGCGCAAATGATAAATATTATATGTCGGCCAACGAAATCTCAAGTCAAAAGAGGGAATAGAGGCTCTATGGAAAAACAATTCATCGTCGACGACATGACGCTGCGCGATTCATGGCGTCTTTTTCACATCCTGGCGGAGTTCGTCGAAGGCTTTGAAAAGCTCTCCGAAGTAGCCCCCGCAGTCACCGTGTTCGGCAGCGCCCGCGTCAAGGAGGGCGATGAGCTGTACGCCAAAGCGTACGATCTGGCCCTGACGCTGGGGAAGAACAAGTTCAACCTCATCACCGGAGGGGGACCGGGCGTTATGGAGGCGGTCAACAAGGGCGCCGTCGATGCAGGCGCCAAATCGGTAGGCATCAACATCGAGCTGCCTTTCGAACAGAAAGCCAACTCCTACATCAACGTTCCCTTGAGTTTCAAGTATTTCTTCGTAAGGAAGGTGATGTTCGTCAAATATGCCATCGCCTATGTGGTGCTGCCCGGCGGTTTCGGCACCCTTGACGAGCTTTTCGAGGCGCTCACCCTTATCCAGACAAAGAAAATGAGGCCCTTTCCCGTAATTCTCGTGGGAACCGACTACTGGACCGATATCATTGCCTTCATGCGGGAACACTTGCTCAAGCGCAACATGATCAGCAAAGAGGACCTGAACATATTCATGCTCATGGACGACCCCGAGGAGATCGCGCAATATATCAAGAAATTCGTAATTTTGTAAAATTGGAAGGGGGACACTCCTCTCGCCTTCGGAAACGGTTGCGGGGATATTCCTCTGCTTTTGGAGGTGCGGTCCCCGATCCAATCTTGATAGGTGTCCCCCCCAACCGGTTTAACTCTCCTTGAGGGCGCGCAGGAGCGCCACGGGGAAGGTCTGGAACAGGTCGGCGCAGGGCAGTTCGTCTCCTTCCGGTCCTTGCCTCTTCCGCACCTTTTCGCCGGTAAAAACGTTCTGAAAAACCGAAGCGGACATTGCGGGGAGATGAAGGCGCGAATCATCCCAGACGCCTTCCTTCGGGAAGGGCCGCCCCTCGCCGTTCAGCAGTCTCATCAGGAGCCTCGGGACGGCAACGACAAATGCTTCGTTTTGCTCCCGTCGCAGGAAGGCGCACACGTTTTCCGCCCTCGGGCCCGTCGCCCTCAGGGGCGTGTAGCGCATGCGGCTCACGATCTGCTGCAGATCCTTTCGAACATGGAGGGCTTTATAGACGACATACATCTTGATCCTCCCGTCCTCCCAGGCGTCCCAAAGCCGCCGCGCGATGTCCCGACCCGCGGCTTCCTTCTCCCACCACATCAGGTCGTACAGCATTTTCTTCCGCTCCGTGTAGTCGACGGGTCTCCTGTTGTCCGGGTCCACGAGACTGAAAGTCCATAACTCGGTCCCCTGGTAGAAATCGGGCAGGCCCGGGGACGCGATCTTCAGGAGGGCCTGAGAAAGGGAGTTGCACATGCCGCAATAGGCGATCTTCGCGTGAAACTCCTCGAAGGAATCGAGAAACTCATTCTCTTCATTCCTGTTCAGCACCGCCTCCACAAAGGCGTCGACCGCTTGTTCGTGAGCGACGCGCGGGTTCACCCAGCTCGTCGTCGCTTTTGCCTCCCGCAACGCTTTCAACATGTACTGCCCGATTCGCCGGACGAAGGCATCGTAGTCGGGGGCGAGCCTTCCTCCAATAGGCCACGTGCCGACGAGCGTCTGGTAAAGGAAATACTCTTCATTGGGACTCGGGGCGCGGCTTCCGTCGATGGATCGACATTTGCCGCGGTTCGTGCGGCTCCAGGCGACGAGCTGCTTTCTCCACTCCTCGGGCATCTCGGAAAGCACGTCTATCCTCGCCCTCACGTCCTCGCCGCGTTTCGAATCATGAGTGGAGGTGGCGATCATGGCGTGGGGCCAGGACTTCTGCCGTCTCGCGTTGTGTTTGTGGAACTCCTCGACCGACGTACCGAAACGGTCAGGGCTTCCACCCACCTCGTTCAGGGAGATCAACCTGTTGTACACGTAAAAGGCCGTATCCTCGAGACCCTTCGCCATCACCGGCCCCGTGATCTGTTGGAACCTCATCACGAATTCAAGCCGCTCCGCTCGCTCCTCCTCGTTAAGGTCGGCCCGGGACCGCAGAAGCAGCACGTCCTCCAGAAAATCGAAGACCGATTCGCTCACGCCGGGGTTCCTTTCCTTTGCCCGGCCGACGGCGAGCTCTATGTGCTCCCGGTCCCGATCGGGTACGTTCCAATTGTTGATGTACGTCCTGTAGACCGGGAAGGAGGCGATGACCTCGACAATTGCCACGGTGAGGCTGTTCAGGGTAAAGTCTCTGGTTTGCCGGTTCTTTTCAGAAATGCGGTTGAGGTAGTAGCCCAGCGTATAGATCTCGCTCGACATGGCCCGCATCATCATCAGTTTTTTCTTCTCGTACCGCACCTGATCGTAGCCCTCTCTGACGCCGGCAAACCATCGATAGATCCGGTCGAACGCCGCGGCCGCCGAAGCGTCCACGAAGATCCCGTTAACGAGGTTGCAGAAGGTGTAGCCCGTTGTGCTGAAGATCGGCCATTCATTCGGTATGGGCTCGTTGGGCATCAGGATTTTTTCCCCGACGATATAAAAGGCCTTTGCGCCGGGGTCGGACGATATCCAGTCGTCGTACCGGCGTCCCAGCGCTTCCGAGAGCGCCATCTCTTCATCTCGATCCACGCGGCGTCCCTCGGCCGTCTCCCTGATGTTGAGGCGCGTTTGCACGTAGCAGTTCCGCTGAAGCTCTCTGAAGTACTGTGAAGGGTTGTACAGGCCGTCAGGGTGGTCCACCCGCAGCCCCGTGGTCTTGCCCTCTCTGATCATTCGAAAGACGAACTCGTGCGTCTTGTTGAAGACAAGAGGGTCTTCCACGCGGATGGCGGCCAGCTCGTTAATGTCGAAGAATCTCCGGTAGTTTATCTCTTCTGTGGCAACTCGCCAGTAGGAGAGCCTGAAGGCCTGATTCTGAAGAAGCTCGTCAAGGAGGTCGAAGCTTTGCGGTACGCCTTTGACGCCGTTGAAGAGCTTCACGTTCTCGTCGATGAAGCGACACACCTCGGGGCTCCGGGCGCACAGGACAGCCAGGCGTTTCTTCGCGATCTCTTTTTCCCGGTTCCGCTCGGTCATCCGCTCCGGGTCCGTTTCGGTATAGGCGGGCAGGTGGCTCAGGGCCGTGTTGATGCTGAGCAACTCGATGTAATGCGGATTTTCAGGCGTCAGCGCTCCTTCCAGCTCTTTTATGCCCTGCGAAAGGACGGCGACGTAGGTATCGGGACGCAAGGGGAAGCGCAGGTCCCAATAGGAGATAAAGAACTCACCGTTCCCGTAATTGAGCTGCAGCTCCTGGCTTTCAAGGATGTGTCCATACTGGTCTCCCAGGACCGGCACCAGTATTTTGTTCGTCAGTTCCCTTTTCAGAGGATGCCAATTTATGTCAAAAAAGCGGGCATAGATCGAACTGGGCCCATTCTCCAGCACGTCCCTCCACCAAATGTTCCCAGGGCTGGCAACGCACATGTGGTTCGGCACCACGTCAAAAACCTGGCCCAAACCGAGCCTCTTTTGCTCTGCCGCAAAGGCCTCGTACTCCTCTGCGCTGCCTATCTCATCGTTGATCCGGCTGAAATCGACAATGTCGTACCCGTGCAGGCTGCCGCGGCGCGACTTCAGATAGGAAGAAGCATAGACTTCCGTGATGCCCAAATCAGCGAGGTAACCCAGTACGTCACGGGCGTCGGAAAAAGTAAAATTCTTGTTGAATTGCAGCCGGTAGGTCGCCAGAGGTATTCTGAGGACGTAATCCGATTCGGCCATGGAGCTACCCACGGATTTTCTTGAATAGGGCGAAGGCGTAACCGGTTATCGACGCCTCGGGCGCGGCGTCGCCCGACAGCCGGTCGGGAAGCAGACTGCCGGGTCCGCCCCATGCCGCGTCGCTCGAATCGAGAATCTTGGTCCAATTGCCTTCGGGCGGCGGGAGCGTCAGGGGCACAGCCGAGCCTCCCAAATTGCCCAGCCAGAAGACGGACGCCTCGCCATTCCATCGTCGCGCCAGCAGGAGACGCTCCGTCTCGGAGGATAAGATCTGCGTGCGGCAGTTGTCGGGCAAGGAAAGGCAGGACAGCTCCTTTCTCAGGGAAAGGAGACGGCGGTAGTAGTCGCAGAGTATCCTTCCCCTGCCTGCGCGACGTTTCTCCCATTCAATCCTCGACGCCTCGAAGGTTTTCACGTCCAGCGGGTCCGGAGTTTCTCCCTCCCATTCGAAATCCTTAAACTCCGCCCTCCTCCCTCTCCGTACCGCCTCGGCCAAATCGGGATCGCCATAATCAGTGAAAAAGAGAAAGGGGCGCTCCTCCCCATATTCCTCGCCCATAAAGAGAAGCGGTACAAAGGGCGACGTCAAAACGACCCCGGCGGCCAGCTTGAGACCCTCGAAAGGCACGAGGGTCGCGAGCCTTTCCCCTTTCATGCGGTTCCCCACCTGATCGTGGTTCTGACAGAAGACAATGAACTTCTCGGCGGGCGCCCCGGTCGTCGCATTGCCGTGCCGCCGCTTCCGGTACGAGGAATACCTGCCCTGGTAGACAAAAGCCTCCTCCACAGCTTTGTTCAGGTCGCCAACTGCCCCGAAGTCGACGTAGTAGCCCTTTCTTTCCCCCGTGAGCAAGGCGTGGAGGGCGTGGTGAAAATCGTCCGACCACTGCCCGTCCATGCCTAAACCGCCGAGGACCCTCGGCTTGATCACCCTGACGTCGTTGAGATCGCTTTCGGCAATGAGGGAGAATTTTCGTCCCGACTCCTCGGAAAACCGGGCGGTTCTTTCAGCCAGTTCCACAAGGAAAGGCGTCGCGCTCTGGTCGAAAATGCCATGGATCGCGTCGAGCCTCAGAGCGTCGATATGGTAGCGTCCGAACCAGTGGAGCGCGTTCTCAATGAAGAAGTTGCGCACTTCGTCGCTGTAGGGGCCGTCAAAATTGACCGCCATGCCCCAGGGGGTCTGATACCGGTCCGTGAAGTAGGGACCGAAATCAGCAAAGTAGTTTCCCTCGGGGCCCAGATGGTTATAGACGACGTCGAGCACAACGGCCAAATCGTGAAGATGACACGCGTTCACAAGCCTTTTCAGCTCGCGGGGTCCTCCGTAGGAGTCCTGTACCGCGAAGGGATAAACGCCTTCGTATCCCCAGGCCTTCGTCCCGGGAAATTGGGCCACGGGCATCAGTTCCAAAGCGTTTACCCCGAGGTCCGCGAGCTCCCCGAGGCGGTCGATCATCGCGCCAAAAGAACCCTCCGGGGTGAACGTCCCGACGTGCGCCTCGTAGAGCGCCATATCGCCTACGTCGACGCCTCTCCAGGGGCCATCTTGCCAGGGAAAAACGTGGTCGACCGTCGCCGACGCCCCATGCACGCCGCGCGGCTGGAAAGAAGAAGCGGGATCGGGCCTCTCCAGGGCGTCGTCAAGACGGTAGAAGTAACTGCTCCCCTGCCCCGCGCCGTCGACAACGACCCTCCAGTAACCTTTGTCGTCTCTCTCCATGGGGTACTCCGCGCCATCGACCTTGAGACTCACGGAACGTCGAAAAGGCGCCCAGACCGAGAAGAAAGAACGGCCCCCGGAGCACTCGGCGCCTACCTTCACCTCGCCCTCCATTTGTGCCGTACGCCGGGCTTCACGACCCGTTTCTGCAAAACTGCGTTCCTTCTTGCACGTACACGATGACAGCGGCAGGAAACGGGCGGAGCCCGACAAAACAAACTCGCTCTTTCGCACAGCGGCATCTTTCACTTAGCAAAACATATACCACAAAGCCAAGCCTGGCAATTTCCGGATGGCAAGACCGAACTCCGGCAATTGTCGTCTCGCTCCGAAAGAATTCGTCTTGAAGCATAAGACTTCCGTCTCAGGCAAAAAGACACCGGTAAAGTATTGCCCGATAGGCGCCGATAAGAGAAACAGCAACGGAACGGTCTGCACAGGGGAGACCAGCAACTCCTGAAAGGCCGAAAGAATAGGGGGAAAATGCTCGTAATCGTCGGGGCCCTGATCGTGCTTGGCGGCGTGCTTGGCGGGTTTGCTATGGAAGGCGGACCCTTCCTCGTCCTGATGCAGATCGCGGAATTCATTATCCTCGGTTGCGCCGCCATAGGGGCCCTCCTCATCTCGGCGCCAATGAGCGTCATCGTCAAGCTCATCGGCCAGCTCCTGGGCACGTTGAAAGGCTCCGGCGTCAGCAAGGCAAAATACCTCGATCTCCTCAAGCTCATGTACGAGGTCTTCCAACTGAGCCGCAAGGAGGGCTTGATCGCCCTCGAAAGCCACATCGAGAAGCCCACGGAAAGCGCCGTCTTCAGCCAGTACCCGCGTTTTCTCAAGGACCACGGCCTCGTCGGTTTCATGTGCGATACATTCCGCCTCGTCATCCTCGGGGGCGTGCCCCCCCACGACATGGAGGCGCTTCTCGACGCCGACATCGAAACCCACCATAGCGAGGGCGCGGCGCCTTCGTCAGTTCTTCAGAAAATCGGAGACGCCCTGCCCGGTCTGGGCATCGTCGCGGCAGTGCTCGGCATTATTATCACCATGGGGGCTATCGGAGGCGCGGCATCGGAGGTCGGCCATAAAGTGGCGGCAGCCCTTGTCGGCACCTTCCTCGGCATATTCATGTCCTATGGCTTCATACAGCCCCTGGCGACCAACATGGATATGGCAAACGAGGAGGAGTCGAAAGTCTTCGAGACAGTTAAGGCGGCAATGATCGCTTTCGCAAAGGGGTTCAACCCCATTGTCTGCGTCGAGTTCGCGAGACGGGCCATCCCGCACAACTGCCGGCCCTCGTTCCAAGACATGGAAAATTACGTAAAAGGCAAGAAATAACGCAATGGAAGAGGACCACAACAGCCCGATAAGGATTGTCGTAAAGAAGAACAAGGGCGGCCACGGCGGCCATAGCGGGGCCGCCTGGAAGGTTGCTTACGCCGACTTCGTCACGGCCATGATGTCCCTCTTTATCGTCCTGTGGATTTTAGGCCAAAGCGCCGAAGTCAAAGAAGCAGTCTCTGCCTATTTCAAGGATCCGGGCGTCTTCACGGGCAGCAGATCGGGCGGCGTCCTGCAGGGCGGCGGCTCGAAACCGATCCTCTTTGCACCTCCGGCAGCCAAGCCTACCCCCCCTTCCGGGGGCCAGTTGCCTGACGATACAGTGAGACTAAGAAACGAGGCGCGAAGCATTCAGGAAAAAATCGCGTCTATTCCGGACTTCAGCAAGTTCAGGCAAAAGATCGAGGTAGTCATGACCCCTGAAGGTCTCCGGATCGATCTTGTTGAAATCTCCGAGGGCCTTTTCTTCGACATCGGCAGGGCCAACCTGAAGCCCGAGACGGTCAAACTTCTCAAGTTTATCGCCACCCACCTGACGACTCTGCCGAACAAGGTGGTCGTAGAAGGCTACACCGACGCCCGGCCGTACGCCGCGCCCGGCTATTCAAACTGGGACCTCAGCGTGGACAGGGCCAATGCGGCCAGGAGGGTGCTGGAAGCAGGCGGGGTGCGGAAAGACCAGATCGCCGAAGTGCGGGGTTTCGCCGACAGAAGGCTGAAGGTCCCGGACAAGCCGCTCGATTTCGCGAACAGGCGGGTCAGCATCCTCGTGGCTGCCCGCACGATGCCCACTGCGTTTCAGGAAGCTCCCGCGCCGCACGCCGGCCCCCCACAGACGCCCCTGACGGGAAACAACATGCCCCTGACGGGAAACAACATGCCACAGCCCGGGAACGCGATCTCCCATGACGGGAATGCGGCGCCGCAGAGCGGAAACGCCATGCCGCACGGAAAGGGACTATGACCGGCGCCGGGAGAAAGTCACGTATCCTGGCAGTCCATAACGATCCCGAAATCCTGGAGCTGATCGCGAACATCTTACGCAAGGATGAGGCCATCGAGCCGCGCTTTGCGCCTGACGCAGCGCAGGGAAAGAGCGCCGCGTCCGACTTCGTCCCCGACCTTGTCATGTGCAGCCTTGCCGAGGCCGATGAGTGGGTGAGCATCCGTAAAACCATGCAGGCCCGCGACGAGTTCGACCCTTTCCTGTTGCTGGTCGTCTGCGAAGGATCTGACGTCGAGATGATCGATCGAGGCCTCGCGGAGGGCGCCGATGATTACATCGTGAAAGGGTTCTTTCCTCATCTCCTTCTCCCCCGGGTCCGATCCATGATGGGCGCCAGGCAGCTTCAGGAAGAGCTGAAGGCCGAAGAGGAGAGGCTCTCCGAAACAAATCAGCTCCTCAAGAGAAACTTTGAGGAGCTGACCGGCATTCTGCTCAAAATCCTTGAGGTGCGCGTGCCCGGGGCGAGCGATCGCGCCCATGAGGCGAAAGCCTGCGTCAAGTTCATCGCGAAAAAACTCGGCTTGTCGTACGAAAAGCGCAAGCAGGTCGTCTTCGCCGCGCTCCTGCACGAGATAGGAAAAGTCGGCCTTCCGGACAACGTTGTGGGCAAGGCGCCGCACCTGCTTCCTCCGTCCCTCAAGCAGGCGTATCGCCAGTATCCGACCATCGGCTCCATAATCGTCTCCACGATAACCGGGTACAAAGATTCTGCCGAGGCGATCTATCGTCAGCTCGAAAACTACGACGGATCGGGGTTTCCCGATGGTTTGATGGGCGATGAAATCCCCGGCATCTCGAGACTCCTGAGGGCCGTCGTCTTTCAGGAAGAACTTCGCACCAAAGGCCTTTCGGCCGACGCAATCATCGCCGCAACACACTTGGCGGTAAACACGGTCCTGGAAAAGGACATCGCGAACCTCCTCATAGAATTCCTCAGCGAATGCGCGGCAAAGCCCGAAGCCGACAAGCTCAAGTGCCGCCTCGACGAGCTGCAGCCCGGAATGGTCATAGCCGAAGATGTGTACGCGGCGAGCGGCGTCAAGCTGCTGCCCAAGGGCATGCAGTTAGGCGACAAGACCCTCGCTCTTCTTGTGGAGCGCAACGAAACCGACCCCGTCCTCGGCGGCATCTACATTCATACGGATGTGGCCTCCGGCAGATAAGCAAAGAGGGACTGCCTCAAGAGCATCAACGAAGCACGGGCAGACTACAGGGCCGCCACGTGCGGCAAAGCATAGCGAGATCTTCGGAAAGTGCGCCTGTCGGCGGCCACAGGAGGGAGCTGCGCAAGTGTTTGCAGCGCCGGGCTGATCTTCTGCCCGTTCACTGCGTTTCCGCATAGAGGGCCGGCGTCTTTATTCCGTGGCTCGCGAGAAGGCCGCGATACTCCTTTACCGTCCAGGAATAGACCGCTCCCCTCGCACTGAATGTGGGCGTCTTCCGCAGTCCTCCGTATTCGCCGACCCACCGCCAGTCATCGTCCGTTAACACCTGGGCCTGGCAATGGCTCTTCCAGACAAAAGCGCCCCAGAGAAGACCGTCGAGATTGAGATAGTAACAGGCGATTCTCGTCTCGTAACCCCGGGCCGCGTATTGTTCCGCGTCAACTATTGCCTTGCTGCGACATATGGAGCACCCCGGCGCTGCAAGAAGCACGACTGACAGAACAAAAACCAATCGTCGCCCCATGCTCGCGCGCATTTCCCTTATCGCCCCTCCTCACGACGCTCAAACCGCCGACGAACACTGAAGCGAATATAGTCGTTCCTCCAGGTGAACGCTCGCTCTCCACAAAGTCTTATCGCCCTTTCAGGGCAAACCTTGGTGTTTCTCCAGCGTCGTTATCAGGTCCGATCTTCGGGACCCTTGCCGGCCGAATGCGGAAAACTCACGCCGCCCTTGCATTTCGGCTCAGTGCCCGTACGTGCCCCGTCTTGTGCTTTATGCGGCACAAAACAATTGACAACTTGTTTTTCGGGTGATACGGTAATAACGTACTTTCGGAAAACTGAGGAACAGCAAGCAGTGAGCGGTTTACGCCGAGCGCCTGGGGAACAAAAGGGGGAAAGGCGATGCGTAGGGGAAGCCGTGAATTGTCTCGTGGGAGTTCTATACCGACTTCAGTGAACGAATCCTCGTTCCCGGCGCCCTCTTTTTGCCGCTTCGGCAAGGAGAGGCGCTTTATGAGCAACGAGGACGTCATTCTCCGTCCCAAAACTGTCTACAAAAGCTTCGGCGGACTTCGCGTCCCGGCGGGCGTCGATCCGACGTCCCCGAAAAATGGACTGCGCGGGCCCATCGGCGCCAACGGCGCCGCCAAGGTCTCATTCTTTAAAGCAATGGCGGGTCAACAAAAAAGGGAGGAGTGAAGATTTGTCTCCAGAGCTGATCATCCAGGCTTTAGTCAACGGCATTCTCTTTGGGACTATGTACGGGACGGCCGCAATCGGCCTCAGTCTGATCTTCGGGACCATGCGGATTGTTTTTATGGCTCAGGGATCGATCATCATCTTCTTTGCCTACCTTTGCTTTTGGTCGTTCACCCTGCTTGGCCTCGATCCCTATTTGTCCATGATTCCCGTTGTTGTCATTGCGCTGCTGCTCGGATTGGGCTTTTATCATGCCCTCTTCAAGAAGGCGGCCGCTATGCAGGACAGGATCAGCTCCCTTTTGATCGCGGTGGCGGTCATGTTCTTTGTGGAAAATTTCATGACCGTCGTCTGGACCCCCAACCCGAGGGCCGTTGTCACCAGTTACGGCTTTTACGCCGTGAGGCTCTTCGGCATACATACCACCCTGACCCGGCTGATTGCGTTGGGGATAGCCGTTCTCGCCACCGTCGGTCTTTCCCTCTTTCTCAGAAAGAGCCTCATCGGGATAGCCGTGAGGGCCTGCTCGGAGGACGGCGAGGCGAGCTCCCTGATCGGTATCAACCCCAACCGGGTCAATGCGGTGGCCTTTGCCATCGGCATGGGTCTGGCCGGGATAGCCGGCATCAATTTCGCGACAACCTACTCCTTCGACCCGAACTATGGGTTCGACATCTGCATCAAAGCCCTCATCGCCTTAACCCTGGGCGGCATCGGCAGCGTCGGCGGGGCTCTGGCGGGGGGAATCATCATAGGCGTCGTTGAGAGCGTGGCGTCCTTTTATGTCGGCATGGGATGGGCGCAATGCATATTATTCGTCATATTCATGGCCACTTTGACCCTCAAGCCCTACGGCCTCTTTGGGAAGGCCATCCAAAAAGCGTAGTATTGCAGCCGGGCGAGGGTGGAAGAAAGAGTCTAGGTTTCCAATTCGCTTTTGGAGGATAGCTTGGAGAATCGCATCTACGCCGTCGTCATTGTCCTTGCCCTCGCGATTTTCGCCTCGATGCCGTTGCTGATCGGCGTCGATTCTTTTTTTATTTACTACCTGTTCATGGTCTTCATCTACATCGTCGTTTCCCAGGGATGGAACCTCGTCGGGGGATACACGGGGCAGATCAGCCTCTCCAGCCACGCTTTCTTCGCCCTCGGAGGCTACAGCACCGCCCTCATCTGGCTCCACAACGTCACGCACACCTGGTATTACTTCGACCCGCTGGTCATGTTCCTGAGCGGCGTCGTCCCGGCGATCTTCGCCGTCCTCGTCGGACTGCCGACGCTCTCCAGGCTCAAGGGAGACTACTTTTCCTTCGGCACCCTGGCGGCCGCCTATATTCTCCAGATAGTCATTCTGAGGACTACCGAGTTTTCCGGGGGCGCCGTGGGCCTGCGATTGCCGGGAACCGGTTTTACCGACCTGGGGAGATACTACTATACCGCCCTGCTTTTGGTCGTTTTGGCTATCTGGGCCATCTACGCCATCACCAGGTCGAGGATCGGCCTGGCCTTGAGAGCCATCAGCGAAGATGAAGTTTCCGCAGCCTCGCACGGCATTCACATCCTCAAGTACAAGCTCCTTTCTTTTATCATAGGCGCTTTTATGATAGGGGTCTGCGGCAGCCTCTTTGCCTATTACCAGTTCATGGTCAACCCGGCGACCATGATGAGCCTCGACCGCTGGATGTTCTACCCAATTCTCATCTGTGTGCTGGGGGGCAACGGCACGATCGTGGGTCCCATCATCGGCGCCTTCATGATCGTGACCCTTTTCACCTTCGGAGAGAACCTGGTGGGTCGGATACACCCGATGCTGTCGGGCATACTCATCCTCATAGTCATGAAGTATTTGCCTACCGGAATCTGGGGGCTCAAGGACATCATAGCCCCTCGGCGCATGGCCAGGCCAATGCCGGCGACACCTTCGGATCAACCGGCCAAAAGTTAGCCTCCCGGCCCTCCCTGTCGGGGAGAACCGGAAGGCAGATTCCGCAACGAATTCGTAACGTCTGTTTTTATCTCTTGTCCCAGGGCGGCATCAATTTGATAGTCCAGATTTTCGGTGAGATGGGATAGACGGGCATGCGTTTGCCGTCGACCCACTGAAGGGCCACAGCCTTGAAGGTGGCCAGACCATGGTTGTTGAAGGCGAGGTCCCCTTCTGTCGTATCCTTCGCCACGAACTTGCCGCTGTAGAAGAGATCCCTCACTTTGGCATTGTCGAGCGTGCCGGCTTTCTCGATGCCCTGCGCGAGGGCCTGGACGAGGGAGTAAAAATTCCCGATCGTGACCGAGTTCTTTGTCTGGCCGAATTGGGCCCTATACTTGTCGCCCAGCGCTTTAGAGCCGGGAGCGCCCAAGGCCTCCGCCCAATGGCCGTCGCTGATGATGTAGTTGGCGTCTTTGCCGAGGGCTTCGCCGAACTCTATGGGCCAAAACCCTCTGGCGCCCCAGATGTACTTCGGCGAAAAGTTGGCCTCTTTCATCTGGCGGATAAACGTCATCCCGTCGGTGGAGCTGCACAGGGTGATGACCCCATCGACGTTGGCGTTCTTCATCCTCAGAATTGTGGAAGAGAAGTCCTTCGAGCCGGGAGTATAGGATTCGACCAGGGCCACGTGGTACTTGTATTTCTCCAGGACGGGGCCGGCCCCGAACTTATTGAAGCTCTGGCCGTCCTCGTTGTCCTCTATCAGGACGCAGAAGTTCTTCGGCCTCTCGGCGGCAGGGATCGGGTCGAGGGCCGCCGCCGCGCTATTCCCCAGCTCAGCGATGGAGAAGAACGAGTCGACAACCCAACTCAGCTTCTGCTCCGCGAAGTTCTCCGGGAAGAAGGTGGTGGTGACGAACAACTTCTTATACTTCTCGGCCACCGCGGAGGCGTTGATATTGAACGGGGTATCGACCGAGCCCAGGAAGAAATCGACCTTGTCCAGCTTGATGAGCTTCTCGGCGGCCGCGCTGGCGCCGGCCGGGCTGCTCTGATCGTCCACGACGACGAGCTTCATGGGCAGCTTTTTGCCCAGGTCCTTGACGTACACGCCGCCTTTGGCGTTGATGTCTTTGACCGCCTGCTGATATGCCCATCGGTGCTCATTGCCCACCATCGCCTCTCCACCGGTCATGGAGTTGATGGCCCCGACGAGTATCTCCGTTTTCGCCGCGGCGCGGGCCGGCGCGGGCGCAAAAACCAGGCTGCCTGTAAGAGCAAGTGCGAATAGAACGAGTACCAGCTTCTTCATCATATTCCCCCCCTTTTTTGGTCACTTGATGAAATTATCGCCGGTCGATGAGCAGATTCTTCGACTATCTTTCGGTATGCCCTCCTTTCCCCTTTTTTTGGCGGTCAGCAAACCCTCCGCTCGCGTCAATCCCGGCCGTGCGCGACTGCCCGGCTCTCGCAACCGACCATGCTTTGCCGCTATTCACGTGTTGTCTTCCGCACGATTGGCCGCCCCCCAACAGGGAGCCTGATGCGGGGTCCTCCTCGCCCACGTTCGTCATGAGAGGAAGAGGTTCGCTTCCGATCCCGCTTTTCAAGGCAATATCCCTTTTCAGCTATCGCAACGGCCCCCACAACCGTTGCTTCGGTTCTTGCCTTTAGTGCGGATTCCACGCCAATCTATTGACTTTGTCGAGTCTATTCTTCGTTTGCGGAGAAGAACGCCGCCGACCGCAAAGAGAGAACGGAGAGGCCTAGTTTTTTCTCCAGCGTTCCCCGATATACGCCCTCTGCACCTCCGGGTCGGCCAGAAGGTCCTCGCCCCGTCCCGACAGCACAATCCTGCCGTTCTTGATGACGTAGGCCTTATTGGCGATCTTCAGGGCCTGACGGACGTTCTGCTCTACGAGCAACATGGAGACGCCCTGCTTGTTGAGGGCCACCACGAGCTCGAACATCATCTTTACCAGGATGGGGCTGAGGCCCAAAGACGGCTCGTCGAGCATCAGAAGCGCCGGCTCGCTCATCATGGCGCGGCCGATGGCGAGCATCTGTTGCTCGCCGCCGCTCAACGAGCCCGCTTTCTGACCTTGCCGCTTCTTCAGCACGGGAAAAAGATCGAAGACCCGACCCAGGGAGTCGGCAGTGCGCAGTCTGGCCCTCGGCAAATAAGCGCCGAGCCTCAGGTTCTCAAGGACGCTCAGGGTCGAGAAGAGCCTGCGTCCCTCCGGCACGTGCGAGATGCCCGCCTCCACCACCTCCTGGGGCTTCAGGGCCGAGATCGATTGACCGGAGAGAAAAACTTCGCCTTTGGACGCGCGGCTTATGCCCGAAATAGTCTTCAGCAGCGTCGATTTCCCCGCGCCGTTCGCCCCGACGAGGGCGACAATAGCCCCTGCCTCAACAGCGAGAGAGACGTCCCAGAGCGCCTGAACGTCGCCGTAGGAGACATCCACCCCTTTCACTTCAAGAACGCTATTCTCCAATGTAGGCCTCGATAACTTTAGGATTGTTCGCCACTTCATCAGGGGTCCCGTCAGCGATCTTGACGCCGTAGTCGAGGACGGCCACCCGATCGCAAAAGTCGAGGACCGCATCCACCTTATGCTCGATCCACAGGATCGCCATTTTCCTCTCGTCCCGCGCCTTCCTGATGACGCCGAGCAGGTCCCCGATCTCGAAGGGGTTCAAACCCGCCATGGGCTCGTCCAAAAGCGTGATGCACGGCGAGGAAGCCAGCGCCATGGCGATCTCCAGAAGGCGGCGGTCCGACAGGGTGGCATGGGCGGCAACCCAGTCTTTCTTTCCGGTCAACCCCACAAGCTCCAGGGCTTCGAGCGCTCTTTTGCGCGCTGTTCCGCCCTGGCCTCGTTGTCCGTAAACGGCGCCTACCATGGCATTTTCATAGAGGGTCATCTTCAAGAAGGCCTTGACCAGTTGAAAGGTCCTCGCGACGCCAAGGTGACAGACCTTGTGGGGCGCAAGGCCGGTGATGCGGCGGCCCCGCAAAAAGACATCCCCGGCGTCCGGGGTGTAGAACGAGGTGACCACATTGAACAGCGTGGACTTGCCCGCGCCGTTCGGGCCGATGAGGCCCACGATCTCCTCTTCCTGCACTTCCAGATCGACGGCCGAGAGCACGCTCAGCCCTCCGAAGCTCTTAAATATCTTGTCCAAATGAAGAACAGGCGGGTTAGCCATTGGTCGACCCTCTCATTACAGTTAGGGCGGTTTGGCTTTCAAGTTTCGAAACAGTATCGTCTTTAAAACAGTACCATAAAAAGTATGACCGAAGTCAAGAAAAAACTTCTCTTGCCAACGCGATCACTCCCAAGCCAGCACCCAGCGGCCTCGAATCTGCCTTTCTTCCATTTGTTCGGCCACGTCGTTGATGTCTTCCAGCCTGAATTTCTTCGTCACGAGCTTGTCGAGCTTGAAATCGTGGTTCATCGCCATGTCGACGAACCGGGGAATGTCGACATGGGTCGAGATCATGCCGTAAAGTTGACCGAATATCGCTTTTTGACCAAAAGTCATCCAGGTGGCGGCAATATTCGCCGTCGCGTCGTGGGGGATGACGCCGGTGACGCACACCTTGCCCATCGTTCCCGTCGCCCAATACGCCTGAACGATGGCGCCCGGATCGCCGGCAGCCTCAAAAGCGACGTCCACGCCCCCATCGGTCAGTTCCTTGATCATGGGGACAGGGTCTTCTTTTGCGTTGCAGATGAAATGGGTCGCGCCGAATTCACGGGCGAGGTCTTCCTTGCTCTGTTCAAGATCGATGGCGATCACGGGATTCGCGTGGTGCACGGCCGCCGCGCGTACGATGTTCAGACCCACTCCCCCGAGGCCCCAGATTGCGACGGAATCGCCCGCCCGCACTTTGGCGGCATTCGCCACAGCCCCCCATCCCGTGGGAAAACAGCAACCCATGAGACAGGCCCATTCAAGAGGGAAATCATGCCGCACAGGGATAAGCGCTACTTCCGGGACAACGGAATAGTTCGAAAAGGCCGACACGAAATTGCCGTGCCGCACCATCTTGCCGTCTTCGTCCTTGATCCGCGAGGTCCCGTCGAGCAGCATTCCCTGGGTGAAGTAGCCGAGGGTGCCCGTGCACATGACCGGATTGCCGCGCCGGCACATCTTGCACTCACCGCACGGCGCCACCCACGTGCTTACCACGTGATCGCCTTTTTTCAACTTCGTGCAGCCGGGACCTACTTCCTCGACAATGCCCGCTCCTTCATGTCCCGCCGCCATGGGCAGATCCATCGGTATGCGCCCGCGCTGATTGCTGAGGTCGGAGTGACAGTAGCCGGAATAGACGTACCTGACGAGGGCTTCCTTCTCCTTTGGCCCCTCCAGCTCCATTTCTTCGATACTGTAAGGCTTTGACGCTTCTCTGAGAACTGCACCCTTGATTTTCATCTCCCCCCCTTCGGTCCCCGTATGCCCGCATTCTTCGCGCCGGCATTCAGGTCGCCCTTGCAAAAGCCCGTTCCCCTACCCTGCCTGCTCCCGCAGGCAGGACCACTCGCTCGTTTTGCAATGCGCGCCGACAACGGTTCCTTTTCTCATCCCCGTGAGATAGCTCCGGTGGACGTCGATTCAGTTCTTTTCTTCAACGTTCACGGACAGATGCCGTTGTCATGACTTATCCCCACTGCAAGGATAGCGCTTTTTCGCCTCGTTGTCACCGGTTTTTCTCTGCCTGAAAACCACCCGCGTCGTTTCAGGCCTGCATGCTGTTTTGGCGCGGCGCTCTTCGGCGTTTTCCGCCACGCTCTACTTGATCGGCTATGGATTCTTGGAGGTTTCGGGAATTGCGGAGTTACACCGGACGCAACGGCCCGATGGAACAACGGACGGACGTGACCGGACAGAACGCCGAGACTGTCGGCTGGGGCGTTCTGTCCGTCGAAAAAGGGCAGGTCTGATTCCTTGTCAACAATCGCCGCCGTCAATATCCCGCGGCCTTTGGGGCTGGTTGCTGCCGCTATTGCTGCTGGGAGCCCATGGGAGTCGCTTCCGAGGGGGTAGCGCCTGGCGTCGCCTGGCCCTCCTTCATGAGACCCGCAGGCGCCTTGCCCCAGAAGCTCGCCACCCGCTGATCGAAGCTGTGGTCCGCCCAATTTGGCTGGCTGCTCTTCGCATAGTCCGGCGCCTGCTCCAGCCTTGCCTTGTTCACGTCGAGAACGAGCTGCTGGTTCTGCATTACCCCGAAAGCATTATAGGGCACGGGAATCAGGTTGTGGCCCATGCCGGGGTCCACTACCACGTAGGAAATCCTGCCGTTCGAGAGGTCGAGGGCAATCGTGTTGACCGTTCCCAGCTTTTCCCCTTGGGGATTCACCACGTCCGACCCCTTGAGCTGATCGGAATGAACTATCATGTCCTCGCCGCTGCTTTGCGCTGCCCGATTTTCCTGGGCAACGGCGACGTCGAAGGTAAGTGTTGTCGCGAGCAGGAGACCGATGATCGACGCTACTCTTTTCATGTCTTTCCTCCTTCCTGGTTTCAGCCTGTTCCCCTGGCCGATAGACTCAACCTGCGGACTCATGGAGGCACTTGTCAAGGAGAAGCCGTCCCCCGCCAGAGCCGCAAAGCGGCGCCGGCGGCCACCCTTGACAGGCAAAACCGTCGTACTTACATAACCCACAGGAACAGCAAGCCCCAGAAACCATTCCTCTTCAGTTTCAGGCGAGCCGCGGTTCAAACAAAGAGGGAAGGAGGTGTCAGTGAAGAGCAGGAGGTTCATCGTCTTTGCGGCAGTTTTTGTCGGACTGTTGTTGACGGGCAATGCTTACCCAGAAGAAAATGCGACCGACCAACCCCAGCAAGAGCCGATGAAGCAAGGAACCCAGCAGGACCCCGGCGCCAGCAGGCTCGTCAGGGCGAGCAGCCTCGTTTTGATCGGGGATCAAATCAAGGCCGTGGACGGAGAAGTTCTGGGACGCGTGGAAGATCTTCTCGTCGATCCCGGATCGGGGCAGGTCCGGTTCGTCGTTATGTCGGGCGACGGTGTCGCGCGGCGCGATCAGCTTATCCCGATTCCGGCCAACGCGTTTAAGGTCGATAGCGACAGCGGGGTGCTTTTGCTGGCCATGAACACCGAAGTGCTCGCTAAAGCCCCATCATTTACCCGAAACCAGTGGCCCGATACGGCCGACGGGAAGTGGGCCCAGGGGGTGGATGAGTATTACGCCGGGGGGGACAAACCGCAGATCGATCCCGCCTCCCCTTGACGCCAAGGGAAAACAATCGCGGATCGCGAAACAAGATATTTCGCGCCGCCCCTTGGCGCGACTAGAAAACGGCCCCGATGCATTGCTCGAAAGCGCTGCCTCGGGGCCGTTCATAGACCGGTTAAAAGCCCGACAGGGCGAATCGTCGTACGAGGTTACCTGGACTCGGCTATCTTCTTTTCAAATTCATCCCAGAAGGCGGCGTCAGGCTTCCGCCAGTAAGGACCCCATCCTTTCGCAAAAACCCCCTCGACCTCTTTAAGGAGTCGCTTCCATGCGGGACCGTATTCATAGGTCAGGACATCCTCCAGAAACGGCACCAGGGCGCCGAGCCTTTCCTTCGGCAAGTACGCCCGGGCGCCCAGTTCGATCGACTTTCTGAGGGCTTCGGGCGAAAAAGCGTGGGCGGTCAGCATTACCGTAGGGATCGGATACGGGCGCTGGGCGGCTTCCTGCAGAAGATCAAACCCCCGCACGCCCATGATATCCAGGATGACGAGATCGTACGTCCAGGAGACCAGCAATTCCGATGCTTCCTGGTAGGTCGTGGCCGTCTCAAGGGTGCACTTCGGAGCGGCCGCCATGACCTCTTCTTTCAGCGTCTCCAGCACGTCCGGTTCATCATCTACGGCAAGAATTCTCTTATTGTTTAAAACCGATTCCGACATATGCTCCTCCTTTGCCGACTGAGGGGTAGACTTGTACGGTCAAGAACGCACCGAGGATATGAAAAAAATTGACCGCGTCGTACAATTATTCGCTTACGACAGGGAAAAGTCAACAAAAAAGGGGAGTAATTCTTCTTGACTTTCTTTAGGTCTCTTCGATACCATGGGGTATCACCATACAAAAGGAGGAGAAGCTTATGAGCGGAATGGCAAGAAAGACATTCTTACTGTCCCTGTGTCTCGTCTTCACGGCTTCGTTGGCCCTGCAGCCCGGCCATAGCCGGGCTGCCTCTAAGGAGCTGAAAATCGGCACGCTCGTCAACGTCAGATCCCCTGAAGGCGTGGAAGTCCAAAGATGGCTTCAGCTCTTTGCCAAAATGTACAACGACCAGGGAGGCTGGACCATCGGGGGGGAGAAGTACCATGTGGACCTGAAAGTCTATGACTGCGGATACGGAGATGCCGCCAAAACCCGCACGGCCGCTGAAAGGGCCGTGCTTCAGGACGGCGTAAAGTTTCTCCTCTGCGATTGGGGCGATGTGCCGGCCGAGGTCCTCACCATCACGGAGCCCAACAAGGTGCTCTGGATGGGCGTCGATATGACCAACGCCACGGTAGACCCGAAGCTCAACTACGTGGTAAGAGGCCAGGGCATCTTCTTCGGCATAGGTCTGCCCTATACCATCCAAAAAGACGCGTTGGCCCGCGGAGCAAAGACCGACCTGATCGTGGGGCCGGACACCGAGTTCGGCAAAAAAGGCAGCGAGCTTTGGGCGTCTGCCGCCAAGCTCGCCGGCCTGAAAGTCCTCGATATCGTGTATTTCAACATGAGCACCAGCGATTTCGCCCCCCTTGCCGCCAAGGTCAAGAACATCAATCCTGACTTCCTCGAAATCCCCTATGCCACGGGGGATCAGTGCACCAACATCCTCGGGGCTATAAAGGATGCGGGATACAAAGGAAGGATCTATCCGGGGAACATCAACCCCTTCATACTCAACAACATCGTCAAGAAGGTCGGCAAACAGTTTACCGAGGGGTGGGAGTGCGTCTACTTCGACCCGCGAGGGATCGTGAAAGACCCGGAACTGGTGGGCTACATGGACCGCTATGTCAAAGAATACGGCGCCTGGCATCCGGAGGGCTGCTTCTGGATCGGCTCCTGGTTCCTCTTTAAGGACGCGGTTGAAAAAACCCAGAGCGCGGACGTCGAGACGATCGTGAAGTACCTGAAGAATTCGAAGGGCGCCGTCCGGACCTTCGGCGACTACTCGCAGCTCTTTGCCCGTCCCGACATCAACAACAGCAAGACCATCGACGTTGCGGCAGGCATGTTCGTGGGGCTCGTGAAAGACGGCAAGCTCACGCCCTACAAAGCCATCGCGGTCAAAGATTTCTATCTCGTCTCCATCAAGGCCTACGGCATGACCGACGTATACGAAAAGTACTGGGCGCAATACGGAAAGCCGACGTTCCCGAAACAGCAGAGCCTCTTCGATTTTGACGATCTGAAGAAATAGCGAAAGCGCGCGACAAAGTTCCCTCCAAGGCCCGCCGCGAACCGGCGGGCCTTCTCTTCTGAGCCGGACACCGGCGCGCAAACAAGCGCGTTGGAGTGCTTATGTTAAATAGTGCGACACAGAAAATGTCCGGCGACGGGAAACTTGCCACAAGGCCGAGAGGGACCTGACGTGCAAAAGGCGGTGTTTTCCCTTCGCCATGAAAACGGAGCATGGCATGGGCAGAGGGCCTGGTGGGGAAATTACCGTGGAAATAGTGAGAGATATGGGTTCCCTCCGGGAGCTGCGCCGGGAATGGGACGATCTTCTCGCACGGTCCGACAACCCCGACGTCCTCCACAGTTATGCATGGTACTCCAGTTGGTGCAATTGGTTCTTGCCGCCCGGCGGAATGCTCATCGCGACGGTGAGAGACGACGGGGCCTTGGCGGCGCTGCTGCCCTTGATGAAATCCTTCTACGGTGGAAACTGGCTCCGCCTGAAAGCGATCAAATCAATGACCAATTGTCATTCGGACGTCTTCGATGTGCTCGCCAGAGAGGCCTCGCCTCGCGGACTCAGGCTGATGATCGAGGCGGTTTTTAGATCGACGGGCCTCAAAGTAATCGTGTTGGACAAAATCCTTGAGAGCGCCGCGCTTCTTCGCCTCCTGCCCGAGGCGTGCGAAGGGTTCCCCCACGTCGTCCGCCGTGTCGATGAAGAGTGGATGATCGACTTGGCCGAAGGCTTCGATGGAGTCTTCCGGAGGATCAAACCGAAGTTCAGGAAGAACGTCATCGCCTCGGAACGGAAGATGCGCGAAAACCGTTGTCAGATCCTGCGGCCGGAAGGCAGGGACGAGTTGCTGTGCAACCTCGACAGAGGACTGGCCGTGGAAGCCAAAGGCTGGAAAGGCCGTTTGGGAACAGCCGTCATCCAGGACGCGGCCGCGAAGGGGTTCTTCAGGGAAATGACCGGAAAATTCGCCGAGGCAGGCTGGGCCCGAATGCTGCTCGCGG
Organism: uncultured delta proteobacterium; assembly: GCA_963816715.1. GTDB lineage: Bacteria > Desulfobacterota > Syntrophorhabdia > Syntrophorhabdales > WCHB1-27 > BOG-1155. The sequence goes on along the minus strand of CAWFMJ010000017.1, from coordinate 80,273 downwards.
GCGACAATGGCGACGCCATGTCTTTTCTTCTCTGCCTCGGCGGCTTCGGACGCATCCACGCCCTCAAGATCGGCATGGATGAGCGGTTCCGCGCCCTCGGTCCGGGAATGGTCGTGACAAAAAAGATGCTCGAGCTCGTCTCGGAAGAAAAACAGTTCAGCACGTGGACTTTCGGACCTGGAGGCGAGCGGTGGAAAAGAGACTGGTCCGGCCGGTGCGAAAAACGCTGCCGAATATTCATTTTCGAGAACGACGCAATCGGCAAAACCCTCTATGCGGCGACCAAATACTACGACAAAAACCACCCCTACCCCGGAAACGGCGCGCGGGGCTGACGCCCCCTCTTTCTCCCCTTCCCCTTGACAGAAGCCCGAAAACCATTCCAATACTATTGTCATGAACGTATACGACTATGCCGAAGCAAAAAGCATTTCCGTCAGACGGGTTCTCGACTTCACGCTCCTTGCAAACCCGCTCGGCCCCTGCACGAAGGCGAAACACGCAATGAGAAAAGCGCTCAAGAGCGCTCACCTCCCCCCTGACCCCCAAACCCGATACCTCAGGGGCTTCATTGCGAGGAAGGAGCATATAACGGCTGAAAACATCTTCTTCGGCCAGGGCTCCGCACAAATCCTCGATCTTTGCCTGGCCGCCCTCAAACCCGTCAAGGTCCTCGCGCCCTCCCCTGTTCCCATCTGGCGGAGCCGGCTGCTCGAAAAGCACGGAGCGCGCCTCATCTCTTTTCACCCGAACGAAAGCCGCAACTTTAGCCCGGATGCAGGAGAGCTTCTCACGCATCTCGAAGGCGCCGACATGCTCCTCCTCCCCAATCCGCACCCGGTCACCGGCGCGGTTTTTACCGCCAAAGCTCTTTGTGAAATCGCTGACGCCCTTGACAGGACCGACGCGATGCTCGTCATCGACGAGGCCCTCGCCGGGTTCGCACCGATCGAATCTCCCGTCGAACGGGCTGTCCGGTCCGACAACGTGCTCATCCTCAGGACATTCTCTTTTTTCCATGCCCTTGCCGGCATGCCTCTCGGCTACGCCATCGGCAGATCAAAGACCCTCGCCTTCGTCGGCGGCGCCTTGGAGCGGCCGCCCGTATGCGCCGTCAGGGCCGCGGCCGCCCTCGCCTCCCTCCGGGACGCCGGCCTCCAGAAGCGGACGGCGGAATTCCTGGCCGAGGAGAAGACCTACCTGATCGCCAAACTGAGCCGTGTGGACGGAGTACGAACAATCGACGCGGGGCCCAATGGACTTCTTGTCGCGTTTACAGGGCCCGTCGCCGATCTCCGGACACGCTTTCTCAAAAGGAATATCATGGTCGAAACCTACGAGGATGAAAGCGGCCAATACATCCACCTGCCCCTGCGGCAACACGCCGACAACGCGCGATTTGCGCGAACCCTCAGGTGGATTATGGCGGAGGAGGCAAAGGCGTGAAGGCGCCGCTCACTCCATCGGGCAACCGGAACGGACTGGCTTTGGCCCGGGCGGGCCTTTCGCTCCTTTTCTGCCTCCTCCTGGCGACTCCGGTCTCTTTCGCGGACTCGCCCCCCGATCCGGACGCCATCACGGGCACGTGGGCCGTGGCGGAAAAAGACGCTCACATCGAAATATACCGGGACGACGACGCATACTCCGGCAGGATCTCCTGGCTTCGGGAAGACGGGAAGCCTTCAAAAGGCGCTCCCCGCGAAAGCGACATGTACGAGGTCCCCAAGGTGGGCCTCGTCATCGTGAGAAACTTCAGGTTCGACGGAAAAGAGTATACGGGCGGGAGACTCTACAACCCCACTGACGGAAGGAGCTATCGGGGCGTCCTCACCCTTGTCGCTCCCGACGAGCTTCATGTGAGGGGCTTCCTCCTCATAAGGCTCCTCGGCAGAACGACCGTTTGGCGGCGCGTGCGATAGAAGGGCCGGAAAACCCAAAGTCGGTTTGATTTTTCGCGGATGAATAAGTATAATGCTCCACATGGAGAGATGACCGAGAGGCCGAAGGTGCTCGCCTGCTAAGCGAGTGTACGGCTTAAACCCGTACCGAGGGTTCGAATCCCTCTCTCTCCGCCACTATACCTTCAATAATATCAATAAGTTATAGCGTTTGAGCCCCTACTTTTTCGTCACCAGTTGTCAACCGCGTCGAGGATCATGCGTTCCACAGTGTTCGATTCGGTGAAGGTCGCTTGACCACCTCCCAATGGCCGCCTTTGTCCGGACCGATGCGCCGGATTCGTCCTTCCGCCCTCAATTTTTCGATCTGTTTTTTGATAGCTCGATCCGTGATTCCTACACTTTCCGTCAGTTCTGCTATGGTGATCATTGGATTGCTCTGCATGAAATCGATGATTTTCTGTGAACTGTTCTGTGAACCTGTCTGCACTGTGGAACTTTTCTCCGAACGCTTCACCGAACCTTTCGCTTCTTTTCTGTGAACCGTGGCAGTGAAGAGACAGCCCTCCCGGTCATCGGTGAACTCGATATCCGGCCAATCTTCCAACGCCCGCTTGATGCCGGACCCGAGTCCATGATAGGGCAACAGGCCCTTGGCGACATAGGAAACCAAAATCGGATTTACCCCTCCGCGGACAAAGTCCGTGGAGTCACCCCGCTCAGCGCTTCGCTTTTTTACTGCCGCGCGCGCTTCGTCTCCACGTCGCCCAGTTGGCTGAACATGGTCAACGTGTCGGCCACGTCCCAGTGCTCGGCAATCTTCCCGTCCTGAACGCGAAACAGATCGACGACGTCGAAGGAAAGCTTCCTGCCTGACGGCGGGATGTCGAGGAACTGGCCGCCATTATGCGTCGCCGTCGTGGTGCACCATGCCCAGACATTGTCTCCCTCCGCCAGCAGGCGGTTTATCGTGTAGCGGAAATCGGGCATGGCTTTGAACATCATCTTGAAAAACTCGACGAAACCCGCGCTCCCCTGAGCCGCGTCGGGGTTGTGCTGAATGTAGTCCTCCCTCAAAAACCGATTCACACTGTCCAACTCGTGGTTGACCAACACCGTCTCAATGAAAGCCTTGACCAGTTCCTTGTTGCTCTCCGCTTCGTTCATCTTGCCTCCCATCAAAAATTCGCCTTTTCTACTCCTCGGGACTTTTGCGCGCCGAGTGATTTTCGCGCCGCAGCGGCGCCTTCCCGGATTCTCAGATATCGCGGGCGACGGCAAAAGCCATAGCGGTCGCCTGCTGTATGTTCTTCGGAGTCAGACAGTCGCCGATCTGGTGGAACTCCGGCGCACAGAAACGCAATCGCTCCGCCTCGTCGTGAAGTGGCTGCCGGCCTGTCGCATAGATGACCGTATCGGCTTCAAAGAGCGTCTTGTTCCCTTCCTTGAAGTCGGACCTGACGACCTTGCCGAAGCTGTTCGAATGCAGCACGGCGGCCTGTACCGTCGAAGACGTCGGCAGCGTATAGGCGCTCCCCACGTATTCCCCGACAACGCCCTTTTGGTTTATTTCCACGGCCCTGGTCCCGGTGAACGCCCGTATGTCGTGCTTTTTCATTTCATTGACCAACGCCAGGCCGTGGAGGGGATTTCCGCCGTCGCCCAAGGTCTCCATCATCTCAAGGAGCGTGATCGTACGCCCGAGACCCGTGAGAAAGAGAGCGAGCTCAATGCCCACGAGACCTCCGCCGAGCAGGACAACATTCTGCCCGGTCTTTTCCGGATTGCAATAGACTTCCTCGGCGCCGAAGACGTTCTTGCCCTCTATCCCCGGAATCTTCGGGACCAGGGGGCGCCCGCCGAGAGCAGCGATGATCACGTCGGCGCCGATAGCCTTTGCAAGGGCCGGCGTTGCTTCCGTACCCAGCCGCACGTCCACGGGCGCACGAAGGAGCATCCTCGCCTGGCTGTTGAGATAGTCCGAAAGAAGCCTTTTGAAAGGGACTTTTTCCTCGCATCTGAGGACGCCGCCAAGGCGGTCGGCCTTTTCGCAGAGGGTGACCCTGTGGCCGCGCTGAAATGCCGTCAGCGCCGCCTGCATCCCAGCGACGCCGCCGCCCGCGACGAGAACGGTTTTCTTGACAGCGGGAGGCGCAGCATGCCCGCATTCCCGCTCAAAGCCGATTTCGGGGTTCACCGCGCAGCTATACTGGCGTTTTGTCACAAGGCCGGAGAAGCACTCGAAGCAGCGCATGCAGGGTCTGATTTCGTCCGTTTTGCCCTGGCGCGCTTTCTTGGGCAAATCGGGATCGGCGATGAGGGCGCGGGCTGCCTGAACAACGTCCGCTTTGCCGGAGGCGACGATCTCTTCCATGAGCTCAGGACGGCCAAGGGCGCCGACCGTCGCCACGGGGGTTTTGACGTGCTTTTTGACCTCCGCCGCGTAGACGACGTTCGCGCCGTCCGGCAGGAACATGCTCGGGTGCGTGATGGTGAATGCCTCGGGCACTTCGTGACTCCCGACGGAAACATGGATCAGATCGACCTTTCCGTCGAGCTGCCTCGCGATTGCGATGCCCTCGTCGATGCCGTAGCCGCCCTCATAGCAGGTGGACCCGCTGATACGGATTTCGACGGGAAAATCGTTGCCGCATTTCCGCTTGATCCGGTCGATTACGGCGAGGGGAAAACGGCAGCGGTTCTCGATGCTTCCGCCCCATCGATCCTTGCGATTGTTCACGTTTGGGTCCATAAACTGGTTGAGGAGCCAGCCGTGACCGGCATGGACGGTTACCAGGCCGAACCCGCAGAACTTCGCGAAAGCCGCCGCGTTTCCAAAGGCTTCTATCGTTTCCTCTATGACATCGTCGGGCATCCCCGGGACAAATTCACCGACGGCGTTGAGGCCGTCAACGGCGCCGTATGTCTGATTGCCCCTTTCCCTGGATGCGTAAGCATTTGCGCCGTAATGGACGAGCTCAGCGGCCGCGACCGCTCCGTGCCGGCTTATGGCGGACGCCAGACGGTACAATGCCGGAAGTGCGGTGGGATCGTCGAGAGGGAGGTTGTTCGGCGTGGCGCCTCCCCTGTTGCTGTCCGGCAGAGCGGAACCGACGCACACCGTCGCCGCGCCCCCGGCGGCCTTGCGCTCATAGAAGGCAACGGCCTCCTCGATGGGATAGTTTCTCGACGACAGATACTCGTAGCCGACGGGCGCCGCGAAACAACGGTTGCGAAAAACGGTGCTCCCCAGCCGGATGGCAGAGAAGAGACGAGGATACTTACATTGGTACATTTGGTTCTGTTCGCCGCATGAGGCGAGCGGCAGCTCCTTTCATTGGTCTTCCGCGGGCGAGCAGGCCGCCGGTTTCACGGCAAACCGGCACGCAGAAGCGGGCGACTCGGTGCATAAACGCCTCGTACCTCAGTATAGCGCATATACGCCCCAGGTCGCATCACCCTTTTTGGTGATGTACTGGGTGATTTTTAGCGCTTCGGGAAGGACCGGAGGAAAACAGCGCCTTTTGTCTCGGTTCTCCCATGAGGCGAAAGGCTATTTTGAATATCGATGCTCGGGCCGATGGTCGGAAAGACCTTTCCCGCCTTTGAAAAGAAGAAATGGCAAAAGTTCGGAAGGTTGATCCGTGACTGCACGCCTTCAAGGGTGCGTTGAAAGCGCGTACGGGGTCGATGTCGGGTTTGTAGTCGAAGGCAAGCTTACTCGTCCCCCACATCTTTGTTCTCGATAAAGTCTTCGATATCCGCCATGATGTTCTCGCCGTCCGGTATGTCCGGCATTTCCCATTTCGCGAACACCTCCGCGTTCAACGCTTTTGTTCGCTTCCCCTTCATCGCTCTGAGCCGGTAATTGTGGGCCGCGCAAAGCTCGAAGTGGCGGCCCCTATAAATAGCGCATTCCTTGCACACTTTTCTCGAGAATGGACAAACCGTTACATCGTGAGGCTTTGGCATTACGATCTCCTTGGAAACTCTCCTACGACGCGTTCTCCCCATAGGCAGCGGGAGGCAACACGTTGTATAGTATACACCATAACGAGAGTCGAGGCCTTGCCCGTCTGCACGGAGCGCCCAAAAGAGGCCTTTGTGCGGCGCGAACCCCGCCGGGTGAGGCAGACTCTTGAGGGGGATGCCTACGCTGTTTTTATTAATGGAAGCGCCACGGCCGCAACAACGTTCACGACTGACCGCTTTTCGTCCGGCGGCCTCGGGCTTTACGACTACAACTCCCAGAGCTTCAGCAACTTTTCAGTCTCTTCGGTTCCCGTCCCGGGAGCGCTTCTGCTGTTCGCTCCGGGGATCGCGGGGATTCTCGCGGTCAGAAGACGGTTCGCCGGATAACAACGAAAGGTCCCTCGTCTGCCGCGGGCTCGGAAATGGGCCTACGGCACGGACCGCTGCCCGGAATCAATCTTCGGTTTCGCCATCGATTATCCTCGATCGATCGTTTCTCGGACTCCCCTTCCCGTCCAGCACCCGGCGTATGGTCTTCGCCGCCTCCTGTTTATCTATGGGCTTCATGACAAACTCCCTGATGCCGGCCGCTCTGGCCGCCTCCGCCGCCGTTGCTTCACTGTACCCCGTAAAAAGGATAACAGGCAGGTCTCTTCTTGTTTTCAACATTTTCCTGGCAAGCCGGATTCCCGTGAGATCGGGCATTACCTGATCGGTAATCACCAGATCAAAACCGGACGGTTCTTTCTGGAAGAGTTGCCAGGCCTCGGCGCCGCTCCCGGCGCTCGTCACGGTGTAGCCAAGCCGTCGAAGGGTCTGCGCAGCCGCCTGCAAAACGCTCGGTTCATCGTCCACGAGGAGTATTCTCTCCTTGCCGCCTTGAGCATAGCCCTGCTCTTGCCCGGCGCCGCCGGCCGGGATCTCTGACAGGGGCAGAAAAACGCTAAAAACCGATCCCTGGCCCGGCTTGCTCTCCACGGCGATCTCGCCGCCGTGATTTTTCACGATTCCGTAGACGACGGCAAGACCCATTCCCGTGCCCCGACTTGGTCCTTTCGTGGTAAAAAAAGGCTCAAATATCCTTCCGCGAACCTCTTCCGTCATGCCGCTGCCGGTGTCGGCCACCGTCAACTTCGCGTATTTGCCCGCCGGCAACTCCGAATCCGTCATTTGATGCGCCTGCGCCAACTCAACGTCATCGAGGTTTATCGTGAGGGAGCCCCCTCTCTTTCTCATGGCGTATGCCGCGTTGGTCGCAAGGTTTATGAGCACCTGCTGCATTTGGGACGGATCCGCGAGGACTGTATCGGCGTCCGTCCTGATGTCGAGGTCCATATGGATGGTGGTCGGCATGGTTCCCCTGAGGAGTTTGTAGGTTTCCTTGATAAGGGGCGTCAGCTTGAGCGAATGTCTTCCGCTCCCCGCTTTTCGGCTGAACGTCAGAATCTGTTTTGTCAGGTCCTTTGCGCGCTTCGATGCTTTCAGTATCTGGGCAAGGTTGGCTCGAGGCCCTTCCTCCTCGATATCGTCGAGGGCGATCTCCGCGTTGCCGATAATTATAGCAAGCATATTGTTGAAATCATGGGCTATGCCTCCCGCCAGGGTGCCGATAGCCTCCATCTTCTGCGTTTCTCGAAGCCGCCGCTCCATTTGCACGCGCTCCGTGATGTCCCTGTCGACTCCGACATAGTGAATGATGTTCCCCGACGCATTCCGGATTGGAGCGATGGTAGTCTCTACTTCCACGAGGGCTCCGTCCTTCCTTTTTCGCGTCTGACGTCCGCACCACGTATTCCCCGCCACCAGTTCGGCCCACAGCGAATCGTGGAACTCTTTGGACACGCGATCGCTTCGGGTCGTTGCCGCACTTTTTCCCGCCAACTCTTCCTGCGTGTAGCCGTAGATACTGCCGAAGGCCTCATTGACGTAACTGTAGCATCGTTCGAGGTTCAACATGAAGATGCCTTCGCCCGCCCGCTCCACCGCAGAAAGCAGTTTCGCCTGCTCCTCCTCCAACTTCTTCCGCTGCGTGATTTCCCTCGCGATTCCGTGAACGCCGGTGATCACTCCGTCCTCGCGTATGAGCCGGGTTTTCACCTCGACAAAGACCGGGGCGCCGTCCTTTGACCGCGCCTCGAATTCCCACGGCTGGCCGCCGGCCGGGTCCGGCCCGTCTGAAGCGGCCCGACCCAGGAGCCCGACGGCGCGGGCAAGGCTGTCCGGCGCGAGAATCTGGTCTATCGACAACTCTTCCACGGCAACGCCGGGGGGAAGGAACAGCTCTGCCGCCCTCTCGCTGGCCGTCATAAAATTACCTTTCAGATCGCAGGTGAAGATTATGTCGTTGGCATGGTCGTAGAGGTCCTTGTATTTCGCCTCCGATGTCTGAAGCGACTGATGGGCCGGGGGATGGGCGGTACGTTCTGACGCGCTCTTCTTCAGCTCTTCAACCTCGGCTTTGAGCCGGGCGATTTCACACTCAAGCTCCATTCGTTCGCGCAGCGTCCGATTTCTGTTGTCGGCAGGCATCTTTCCTCCGGGGCTAACCCTCCGTCGATCCGTGTGACTTTGTGAGTGATTTGCGACGATTATACCTGAACGATTGCTCAAGATAAAGAGGGGGCGCCCGCGGGCAAAGAATGCAAAAATCCGGGGCCTTCGGGCAGGACGGTCATGGTCGGCGCAAAACCCCGGCCATTGCCGGCCCCGCCCGCGTACGGCAGCCTTTGGGGGTTGACAATTCACAATGAATAATTACGTTATGCTTCGGCGGATCGCAACAAGCTTCCCGGCGAGGTTCAATGGCAAACGCCCTGAACAAGATCAAAGGCGCGGTTTCCCTTCTCTCTCGTGGGCGCGTCGACGTGATCCTGAAAGAAGTGGGGAGAGAGATCGCCTCCGTTGAGACGAGCTACGGTTTCCGGAGGGATTTGCATCGTCCTTTCAAGGCTCGTCCTGCTTCGATCCCCATCGAGCTGCGACTGTTCGAGAAGAGGGATATAGAGCTTCTCGCGTTGGGCAGGGCGCCCCGCGACTCCCGCAAGGCACTGCTCGACCGCCTGACGCGGACCAAGACCATCGAGGCCGGGATCCCCTCCCTTATTTACGTCGCTGCTGCCGCGGACGGCTCTCCATGCTTCCTCCAGTGCGTGATTCTGCCCGCCCGCAACGGCAGGCTAAACGCCTATTACAAGGGCTATTTTCCCCCGCTCGCGCAGGACGAAGTGTTGCTGGAAGGGGCATTTATCCCGGAACAGTACCGGGGAAAAGGCATAATGGCATGCGCCATGTCGCAGGTCGCACAAAAAAGCCGCGCGCTAGGGGCCCGTTGGGCGACCACTTACGTGGAGCAATCGAACCTTCCCTCAATTCGCGGCTGCCTCCGAGCCGGATTTCACCCCTACGTCAGAAAAAAGGCCACATGGCGAAGGTTGCGGCAAGAAGTCTCTTTTGCTCGACTGAACGCGGATGAGATCGCAGCCCTGGAGGCTTCATGGAGTCAATCCCGAGAAACATGCCGAGAACAGTCGAACCCCGAAAGCCCGTGAGAGGTGCAATTGAAATGATTTGACATCTTCGCAACTTGTGTGCTAATCAATCAATGTGGCCAACAATAAAGGGAAGTTCACGCTTCTCGCGCCGACCGATGGCCGTCGCACGCATATCCTTGCACTTTTTCCGGCCCGCCTTTTTTATCGCGAAACAGCAATTGACCGTTGCCTGACGTCGGATGCTTCCTACCGCGGGCCCCCGGTCTTTGCAGTCTTTGTCAGACCTCTGACCTGAAAAGGGGGTTTTCAGGGTTCCGGTCCATGGTTGATAACCACCCGGAAATAGGGTCCCACAAAGCATTCGCACAAGAAGGGGGGAGATATGCAATCGCTCAGTCCTGCCTTATTGGTCCTAACGCTCATACCTATTGCAGTCATTCTGGTTATGCTGGTGGTGTGGAGGAAGCCGGCGGACATTAGCGGCCTCGTCGGCTGGGTTGTCATCAGCATCATCGCCATGTTTTTTTTCAGCACGTCCTTCGGGGTAATCTGGCGGTCGACTCTCGCGGGCCTCATACGATCCTTTTCCGTATCCCTGATGGTCGCGGCGTCGCTTCTCCAGGTGACCTTCATGGAGAAAACGGGCGCGCTGAAACGGATTGTAGTCCTCATCAAGGGGATAGCGAGCGACAACAGGGCCGTCCAGATCATGCTCGTCAACATCGGCTTCGGCACGCTCATGGTCGCCGTCGGCCAAACTCCGGTCTCGCTGCTGCCGCCCATCCTGATCGCCATGGGCTACGGCACTTACGCCGCCATCGCCCTGCCGGCAATAGGCTATGATTCTCTCTGCACCTACGCCCTTTTGGGCGCGCCCATTGTCGTCTTTGTAGACCTGGCGAACTCGTTCCTCGGGAAAGGGCACGAGATCACGCTTTCTCAGGCAGGCCGCGTTTTCTGGATGTTCCTTCCCATTGTCTCGACCCTCATAGGCTTTTGCATGCTCTGGATAACGGGCAAGTGGCAGGCGATCAGGCGGGGCTGGCTCCCCTGCATCATCAGCGGCGCCACGATCCTTGTCGTCTCCTACGTCACGAACAGCTTCGACAACATCGTCTGTCTGACGGGCGTCTTTTCCGGCGCCGCGGTGATCGTCGCCATGTGCCTCTATCTGACCTTTTCCGGAAAGAGGATCATAGACAAGTCGAAGCTCACCAAGGAGGAGCGGGCGTACGAAAAAAGCTACCCGCTCTGGCGGGCCCTCATGCCCCTGATGCTCCTCGTCTTCCTGATCCTGATCCTGAATGTGCCGAAAAGCATGTTCCACCTGCTCTATTACACACTGTTACTCCCCGTGCGCGGCCTCACCGCCAACGGCGCCCCCATCGCCACCAGATGGCTCTGGAGCGCCTATACCTGGGTGGCCGTCAGCACTATTCTCGCCGTCCCCTTTATGAGGACAACGGGAACGCAGGTAAAGGAAACCTTGAAGGTGTGGGGAAAAAGAGCGCCTAGGCCGACCTTCTCCACAGCCATCTTTTTTGCCGTGGGCGAAATCATGAACATGGCCGGTTACAACATGTTCCATAAGCCGGGCGTGACTGATCCTCCTAGCATGGTAAAAGTCCTCGCCGACTACTCGTCTGCCGTCTTTCAACAGGCGTATGGCGCGGTCGTCGGCTTCATCGGTCTCCTGGGCGGCTTCATCACCGGCAGCGAGACGTCGGCAATAGCCATGTTCTCCAAGTACACGATGACGACGGGAAAAGAACTCGGATGGGGGCTCACGGGAATGGTCATCTTGACGGCAGGAATGGCCTTTGGCAGCGGCCTTGCGAGCGTCATATCTCCCGCCAAGCTGCAGAATGCGGCGGCATCCATCGACAAGGTGGGGGAAGAGACAAAGGTGATCCGGGTGGCCTTCGTCTTTTCGATCTTCATGACCTTCGTTACCTCGGCATTTGTTGTGCTCTTTTTGTGGCTCCGGTCCTAAGAGCGAAGGGGGCGTAAAATGAATATTATCGACGTGATCAGAAAGCATGGCCGTCTTACGCCGGAGGCGCCGGCCTTTGTGGAGATCAGACCGGTGTCGGGGGTCAGACGGGAGATAGCCTGGGGGCAATTCGCGGAGAGGACGACCAGGCTCGCCAACGGCCTTCTCGCCTTGGGCGCCGCGAGGGGTGAAAAGGTGTTCATCCTCGGCAAGAATTCGCTCGACTGGCTCGAAGCGTATTTCGCAACCCTTGCCACGGGCGCCTGGTCCACCCCGCTCAATTTCAGGTTTACCGACGACGACATCCGTTTTTGCGCGAACACGGCGGAGCCGCTGATCTTCATTTTCGACAAGGAGTATGAAGACCGGGTCTTACAGCTTCGCAAAGACCTGCCTTCAGTGAAATCGTACATCGTCATGGGCGCAAAAGGCGACGGGAACATGGAAGACCTCATCGCGAAAAGCTCGCCGGTCCCGCCGCTCATCGAATTGGAAGACGAAGCGGAGGGCGCCCTTTATTTCACTTCGGGCACCACCGGCGCGCCCAAACCGGTGCTTATTCAGCACAAAAGCATCATGTGCACGGGGTTTACGGAGGCAACGAACCACGGCCTGTTGGAGTCCGATCATTTTCTCATGATGCCGCCCATGTACCATGTCGCCATCGGTCACATGCTCGGCATGATGGTGGTCGGAGGCTGCAGCGTGCTCCTTACCGAACAGGTAAGCCCTGCGCTCATCGTGGACACGGTCGAAAAAGAGCGCATATCCGTTGCCTTCCTGCTGGTGCCCTGGGCCACCGACCTTATCGAGGCCTTCGACAAACGGCAGATCAAGATAGAGGAGCGCGATCTGAGCAGTTGGCGGTTGACCCACATGGGGGCCCAACCGGTGCCTCCGGCTCTCGTGCGCCAATTCAAAGCCTATTTCCCGCGTATGGCGTACGACACCAATTACGGCCTCAGCGAAAGCATGGGGCCGGGTCCCGTTCACCTCGGCATGGAGAACGAGAGAAAAGTCGGGGCCATCGGGAAACCGGCCCTGGTGTGGGACGCGAGAATAGTCAACGATGCGGGAGAGGATGTGCCGAAGGGCGAAGTGGGCGAAGTCATTCTGAAAGGACCCGGCGTCATGAAAGGGTATTACAAGAACCCCGGCCTAACGGCTGCGACGATCCAAAACGGTTGGCTCAGAACGGGCGACCTGGGAAAATTCGACGACGAGGGGTTCATCTACCTCGTGGACAGAAAGAAAGACCTGGTGATCAGCGGCGGGGAGAACATCTATCCCGTGGAGGTGGAAGAGGTCATTTTGAAACACCACAAGGTCCACGACTGCGCGGTGATCGGCATTCCCCACGACCGTCTCGTGGAGGCCGCCTGCGCGGTGATCCAGCCCATGGAGGGAGAAACCCTGACAGAGGAGGAGATGCGCGCGTACTGCGACCAGAACCTGCCCCGCTATAAGCGGCCTTATCGCATCATCTTCGATGAGGTGCCGAGAAATCCGACGGGCAAGGTCGAAAAACCGAAGCTTCGGGCAAAGTACGCCAAGGGCAACTAGAGGGGTCGATATCGGACAAAAACCGGACGGGGAATCGAGAGGGGGAAATTGATGAAAGCAATCCTACAAGGCAATGAGGCGATCGCGCGGGGCGCCTGGGAAGCAGGGGCCGCTGTTGCGGCCGCCTACCCCGGCACGCCTTCAAGCGAAATATTGGAGAATATCTCCAAGTACCCGGAAATATACTCGGAGTGGTCACCGAATGAAAAAGTGGCTCTGGAGGTGGCCGCAGGCGCCGCCTATACCGGGGCCAGAGCGATAGCCTGCATGAAGCACGTGGGGATGAACGTCGCGTCCGACCCATTCATGACGCTCTCCTACACGGGGGTCAAGGGAGGTCTTGTGGTCGTCGTCGCCGACGACCCCTTCTCCCACAGCTCTCAAAACGAGCAGGACAGCCGCAACTGGGCCCGCTTCGCCAAGGTCCCCATGCTTGAGCCGGCAGACGCCCAGGAGTGCAAGGATTTTACGAAGACCGCCTTTGAGATCAGCGAGGAGTTCGATACTCCCGTTCTCCTCAAGGGAACCACCCGCATCTCTCACGCCGACTCCCTCGTCGAGATTGAAGAGCGGCAAGAAAATAGTCGCGTCCTCGGCGTCGATCCGAAGGAAATCCCCACGCGCATGATGGTCCCCGTCTACGTCAGGCAGCGGCGAAAGTTCGTCGAGGAGCGGATGAGAAGACTCGAGGCGTACGCGGATGGCTTCAAGGGAAACAGGATCGAGCTCAATGACCCGAAAATGGGCGTCATTGCGGCCGGCGCCGCCTACATGTTCACAAAAGAGATCTTTCCCGACTACTCCTATCTGAAGCTCGGCATGGTCTGGCCTCTGCCGAAGAAGCTGCTGGCCGAGTTCTTCTCGAAGGTAAAGCGGGTGATGATCGTGGAAGAGCTCGACCCCTTCCTGGAAACGGAGATCAGGGCGCTGGGCCATAAGGTGTTCCACGGCAAGGACCTCATCCCTTCCATGTACGAGCTCACCCCCGAGATCGTGGAGAAATCGCTGAAAGGGAAGGCCTACCATCCACCGAAGATCAGGGCCAACACAGACGAGTTGCCGAAAAGACCGCCGAACCTCTGCGCGGGCTGCTCTCACCGCGCCCTCTTCTACGCGCTGAAGAAAACCGGCGCTTACGTCTTCGGCGACATCGGCTGCTACAGCCTCGCCTATGCGCCTCCTTTAGAGTCGATGCACTCCAACCTCTGCATGGGCGCCAGCGTCAGCCTCGCCTACGGCGCGCGCAAAGCGCTCAAAGAAGGGAAGATCTGCGCCGTCATCGGGGACTCGACCTTCCTCCACGCCGGCATCCCCGCGGTAGCCGACACGGTCTACAACAAAGGGTATGCTACGACGATCATCTGCGACAACCGCACCACGGGCATGACCGGGCTCCAGGAGCACCCGGGCTCCGGCTTCACCATAAAGGGAGAGCCGGCCAACATGATCGACTATGAGCAGCTCGTCACTGCGTTAGGGGTAAAGCACGTGCGAAAAGTCGACCCCTACAACGTGAAAGATACGGTAAAGGTCATCAACGAAGAGCTGGCCCGGCAGGAAGCCTCGGTGATCCTCACCCGGAATGCGCCCTGCATGCTCCACCGAAGAGAAAAGCGCAAATTCGATCATCCCTTCTACATGATAGACGATTCCGTCTGCCGCGGCTGCAAGACCTGCCTCGGCCTCGGCTGCCCGGCCATAAGCTGGGCGGAAGGGATAGGAACGACGAAAGACGGCAAGAAGAGAAAGGGCGTGGTCTCCATAAACGCGCGTCAGTGCCCCGGCTGCGGCCTCTGTTCTCAGGTCTGCAAATTCGAAGCGATCCTTCCAGGAAAGGCGTGAGGTGGACGATGGAACAAGTCACGAACATATTGCTTTCAGGCGTCGGCGGACAAGGCGCCATCCTCGCGAGCAACATCCTTGCTCACGTCTTTGTCGCGGCAGGTTATGACGTAAAGAAGAGCGAGGTTCACGGCATGGCGCAACGGGGAGGCGATGTCACGACCCATTTCAGATACGGCAAGAAGGTTTACTCTCCCCTCATCAAGTATGGAGACGTCCATTTCCTTCTCGCCTTCGAGCTTTTGGAGGCGTACCGGTATATCAACCACTGCAGGGATGACGCGCGGATCGTCATCAACGACCAGAAGATCCTGCCTCCCTCGGTCAACCTGGGCCTGATGAAGTATCCCGGGGAAATACCGGAGATCTTCAAAAAGCACTTTGACGGCAACGTGCATCTGGTGAAGGGCCAGGAGACCGCCCTCAAGCTCGGGAACGCCCAGGCGGCGAATGTCGTTATCGTGGGGGCCTTCTCCACCTTCTTCCCCGAGATCGCCGGCGACCTGTGGAAGGCCGCCCTCGCCGCCCTTCTCCCGAAGAAAATCTTGGAGCTGAACCTGAAGGCGTTCGAGGAGGGGAAGAAGGCGATAGCATAAAATAAACCATCGAAGAGGGGGATGCAGATGAACAACGCCTACTGGATGACGACAAAAGACGTGCTGAGGATCAACGCCGGCAAGTGGCCGAACAAGATCGGCGCGAAAGACCTTTACAAATCGTACACCTTCAAGCAATGGAACGAACGCGCCTGCAGACTCGCCAACGCTCTCGCCGACATGGGCCTGAAAAAGGGCGACCGCTTCGCAGCGCTCGGCTACAACTGCGTCGAATGGCTGGAGATCTACGCGGCTGCCGCCAAGGGCGGCTTCATCGTGGTGCCCATCATGTTCCGCCTTTCGCCGCCGGAGATGGAATACAATATCAACCACAGCGAGTGCAAAGTCTTGCTGGTTCAGGGCGGCAAAGACCAGAGGGACGGCAAGGAATTTCCCTGGATCGCCACGGCCGACAAGATGAGGCCGAATCTCCCCACCGTGGAGAAGTACGTCTCCTTTGCCGTCGACAACCCGCACTACGACGGCTTCATCTCCTATGAAGACGCCATCGCTGCGGCAAGTCCCGAAGAGCCGGCGACGCAAGTGGACGGCGAGGACATCTGGATCATCATGTACACGAGCGGCACCACGGGCAGGCCGAAGGGCGTGATGAAGAGCCACCGCTCCCTGTTTGCCCAGTATTTCATCATGATCCACGACCACATCTTCAGCTTCGACGACACGA
Organism: uncultured delta proteobacterium; assembly: GCA_963816715.1. Lineage (GTDB taxonomy): Bacteria > Desulfobacterota > Syntrophorhabdia > Syntrophorhabdales > WCHB1-27 > BOG-1155. The sequence continues at coordinate 64,233 of CAWFMJ010000017.1, read as the reverse complement.
CGCTGCTGGTCATGCCCTGCTGTCACATCAACTCGCTCAATTACTCCTTCGTCAACACCTGGGTGGGCGGCGCGGCCATGGCCTACAACATGGTGAGCTTCGATCCAGAAGACCTTCTCAAGACCTTCTCGGACCACAGGATCACCTTCACCTCCCTCGTCCCGACCCACTACATCATGATGCTTGCCCTTCCCGAGGAGGTGAAGAAGAAGTACGATCTTACCTCTATCAGAAAGCTCCTCATTTCCTCCGCACCTGCGCGAAGAGACACGAAGCTCGGCATCCTGAAGATGTTCCCCAATTCGAAGCTCGACGAGTGCTACGGATCGACCGAGGCGGGCTGCGTCACGATCCTCAAACCTGAAGAACAGCTCGTCAAGCTCGGTTCCTGCGGCCGCGAGGTGATCGGCTCAGACCTGCTGCAGCTCTATGACGAGGAAGGCAACCTCGTCGCCGGGCCGAACAAAGTGGGCGAGGTCTATTCAAGAAGCCCCATGCTCCTGTCGGGCTACTGGAAAGAGCCCGAGAAGCTCGCCGCGGCAATGAAGGGAGAGTACTTCTCCGCGGGCGACATGGGGTACAAGGATGAAGAAGGGTATCTCTTTCTCGTGGACAGGAAGGCGAACATGATCATCTCCGGCGGGGAGAACATCTTTCCCTCTGAGGTGGAGAACTGCGTGGGCAGCTTCGAAAAAGTCAAAGACGTCGCCGTCATCGGCGTGCCCCACGAGAAATGGGGCGAGACGGTCATGGCCGTCGTTGTCCTCCACGACGGGCAGACCGCCCAGCCGGAGGAGATCACCAACTTCTGCCGCGGCAAGATCGCCGGCTACAAGGTTCCGAAAAACATCGTCTTCATCAAGGACGAAGAGATGCCGAGAACGGGCAACGGCAAGATCCTCCACCGGGTACTGAGGGAGCGGTACGGGATGTGGAAGGATCACCAGTAAACAAAAGGGGGTCCTAAGCCGGTAAGCCCCGCCTTGGATGGCGGGGCTCACCGGCTTCATTCGAAAAAGGGCCGCTTCGATTCTAGTGCGTGTTTCTGATCTCCACCGCACCCCAGGCTCGGCGCTCGTCTTCGAGCGGCGCATTCGACAAGCGGCATTCCTTGTCGAGAATCATGACGTTGCGCTCGCTGCCGTAAACCGGCCAGGCGCCGACTCCGGGGCTGCTCGGATTGCCGCTGCGTGCAAAGGCTGTCCACGCCTGCTGCATGTTTTGCGAAAGCCTGTCGGCTTCGGGACCGGCGCCCGCAAAGGCGGCATCATAAGTCCCGAAGACAAAGCCGATTTCCGCCAGGTGGCACGAGCCGAGGAGGCCCTTCATCACAACCGTCGGCCAGGTGAAGAGGTAGTTGTAAGCAACGCCCCGCGCGGCGCCCTGCGCCTCGATGACCTGGAGCGCGGGCATGCGAAACATGAGATCAGTCAAAATCGCCGAGAGCAGCTCCAGCGGCGTCGTCTCGGCGCCGCGCCGCGCTCGGGCGTTTCTGTAGGCTTCAATGAGGGAACGGGCAGGATCGGTCCCGACAAATCCTGTGACGACGCGCGTCATGCCCGTCTCGTCTATGTTGGGAAAGCCGGGCGACATGGCGCCCATGAATTTCCACTCGTCGAGGTTGGTCCCGACGAGGATCGGAATGGACCGCGCCGAGCCGTCCCTGATGGCCGCAAGAGGCACGACGGGGAGCGTCTCTCCGTCGATTACGGGCAACGTAACGCCCATCCTCGGCGGCTGCCCCGGCGGCGCCATTCGCACCCTCAACTCCATGTCGACATCGAGGAGTCTTTCGAAGGGGACTTTCCTCAGGCCGTCCACATCAGTGGGCGCAATTTCTAGCGCTTGCAAGGCCTCCTTTCCTACAACCTCCGCCGACTCGAGGCTCACGGCGGTGACGCCGACGCCGCTTTGGAGTATCGCCTTGTCGAAGAGGCCCTTCGCCCCCGGCATGGCGAGCATGCAGCCGATGCTCATTCCTCCGGCCGATTCTCCAAAAATCGTCACGTTGCCCGGGTCTCCGCCGAAAGCGGCGATGTTCTCCCGCACCCATGCAAGCGCGGCCATTTGATCGAGAATCCCTTCGTTGCCGGTGGCGGGGATCCTGCCGCCTGTCGCCTCTCTGAGGTTCAGAAAGCCGAGCATGCCGAGGCGGTAATTGATGGTGACGGCTACCACGTCGTTCCCGGCCGCCAGCCGGCCGCCATAGTACATGGGCATGGAACCGGCGCCGAGGTTGAAGACCCCGCCGTGAATCCAGACGAAGACCGGTCTCCGGTTCGCGTCGAGCCCGGGACTCCAGATATTGAGGTAGAGACAATCCTCGTTCATCCGTCCCGGGATGCCCGTCCCGATAATCCCGCCGCTGCCGTTCTGGGGAGCAATGTCGCCGAAAGAGAACGCCGGCCTCACACCGTCCCACGATGGATGAGGCTGCGGCGGCATCCACCTGAGTCCGCCTATAGGGGGCGCAGCGTAGGGCACGCCCTTAAAAACATAAGCGCCCTTTTCGTATGTACCCTCTATCCTACCCGCTTTTGTTCGCACAATCGCCCTGTCGTCGCCCATCGATCCTCCCTGTTATCCGTGCCGGCGCACCGCTTTCATTACTTTACCCATCAGTCTAAAAGGTCCTATCCTGGAATCGATCCGATCTATGCTCCCCGCCAGGCAGAGGTTCAACTCTTCGGAATAGAATAATAGAGGAATGAGCCGGCGGAACCGGAATGGCCCCAAAGCGGCGTGATTCCCGTAATCCTGGTTGCCAAGAAGGGCAATTTGAAGCGCATCGTCCCATAGCCGTACTGGAAGGGAAAGCCGATTTTGCGCCATTGGTGCATCGATTACAGCGTATCTCGGCGAACGATCCGACCTTCGTTGAGGGCTTTCAGGAAAACGATCATCTCCTGCGCCGTCGAGATTATCCCTCCATCCGCCCAGTACGCCCCGTTCGATCCGATCATGGCATTTCCCCTTCAGAGCCGTCTACGAACTATTATAGTCCATAGTTTGCACCGTTTGAAATCTCAAATACCACGAAGAGACCTGGTTTCGCAAATTGTCGGTCTGTTGCCGTAAGGAGATCGGTCGTCTTTTTGCCAATGGTTTTACGATCCTTTCAAGCGTACGAAAGGGAAAGAGCATTATACTAAAGCACCTGTCTATCGTAAGGGGGGTAGGAGAAGAAGACCCCCAACTCCCTTGAATAGTTGGTGATTTAATCCCCAAGAAAGTCCTCAACTTGTAAGTGCTCATAATCACACGACAAACGTAGTAATACTAATTGTAGACTTTTGACCTAAAACTTGATTATACTCCTCTCGCCCTATTCATCGATGTCAGGAAACGGAAATGGCCGTCGTCCCTGTCGAGGGGTAGGCATCCGAAAAGAAAACAATCGAGCCGGAGGTGAGACTGAGAACGCAAGAAAAACCACAAGGCGGGCAACCAGGAAAGACTGTTTGCCCCGGACGCCGGGGTAGGACGTAAGGAGAACGCGGCGCCGGCAGAGGATGCAAGATTCGAGAAAGGTAAGGTGAGACGAATGAAAAGAATGGCGTTTGTTCTGATTTCGCTGTTTTCGTTAGGTCTGTTAGCTGCCGTGGGCTACGCCAGCCCGCCGGGCTATTACGGCTCCTGCGTGGCGATGGACGCGCTCGCGAACCTGGAAATCGGCCCCATGGGGCAGGTCGACGTGAGGTTTCTGTGCGAACATACGGGCAGCATAGACAAGATCGTCCAGCAGTACCAGAATGTGACAGCCGGCTACATGGGCGGCACGGGCGGTCAGATCAAATGGGAGCTGCGGACCGACGACGGAACTGCGAATCATTTTCCCTCGAGCACTGTTCTCTGGACGACCACCGACACGAGTCCGACGAAGACGGCCAGCGGCACGGTGATCCAGTACTTCGCCGTCAGTCCCACTGTTCCGGTCACTGCCGGAACGCTCTACCATATCGTCTACACGAACGTCGATCCCGACCCGACGACCAACTACGTCTCCTATGACGGCATGTATACCTCAAAGAACAGCTCTCCCGTCCAGCCGTGCTACAGCGATGCAAACCTCATGACCCTCTGGAACGGGCCGAATTGGCAGACGAACCTCCACATATCCCCGGACTTCAACGTCCACTATGCCGACGGCTACGCGCAGGGGACAGGCTACTGCGACTCCACGAGCATAAGCAGCCCCGCAACAGAGACCTTCACCGTGAGCGGCGGAAACAAGACCGCGTTGAGCGTTTCGGCGGCCGGCAGCGGACTTTCCTTCACGCTCCAGACGACGGACGGAACGGTTCTCGCATCGGGCTCGGGCGCCGCAAGCACTTACCCCGGATGGCAAACCTACACGTTTTCCCAGCCGATTACGCTCGTTAACGGACAGGCCTACAATCTGGTCGTCAGCGGCTCCGTTTCGAGGGCGGTGCAGAAAGGCAACAGTTACGGCATGTATACCGCATTTCCAGACGGCTATTATGCGGGCAACAGCGCCTATGACCTGGAATTCTACTTCTCTCTGAACCAGCTCCCCGCGCCTACGAACCTCGCCATTGCGGCGAGCACGAGCAGCCAGGCGACACTGACCTGGAGCGCGCCGACAGGCTTTGCTCCGTCGGGATACAGGGTTTACTGGGGAACCTCGAGCGGCAGCTACACGCAGAACATCAGTGCGGGCAATGTGACCCAATACACCGTGTCGGGGGTAACGCCTCCGCTCTACTTCGCGGTGACGGATTACGACAGCTCCGGGGATGAAAGCCCCTATTCAACCCCGGTTGCCTGGGCCGCTGCTGGCGCGACCGGATCAACCGCCCAGATGGCCGCGGCGCAAGCGGCAGTGGCGGGGGCAACCGACTCCAGCGGAAGCGGGTCGAGCGGAGGAGGCGGGGGCGGATGCTTCATCGCCACCGCGGCTTACGGAAGCTACCTTGCTCCTCAGGTACAGGTCCTCAGGGAGTTCCGGGACCGACATCTGCTGACGAACAGGACGGGAACGGCGCTCGTCGCTCTTTATTACCGCGTCTCCCCTCCCCTGGCCGAGTATATCAAGACCCATGAAACCCTCAGGGCGGCGACGCGCTGTCTCCTCACGCCGGTCGTCTACGGGGCGAAGTATCCCGCGGCTGTCCTGTTCGTATTCCCGGCTCTCGTCGCCGGTCTCTGCATTGCAAGACGACGGAAAAGAAAATAGGGGGTCCAATGGAACGAGTCTATATGATTTGGGCGCTCCTTCTGGTCGCTTTCATCGTCCTCCTCATCGTCATGCTCTGGAAAGAGGGCAAGATCGCACGAAGGCACGAGGGGGCAATTGACGAGATGTTCCGCAAGCCGTCAACGGGCTTGCGGCTCGGCCGCAAAACTTCCCTTCCCAAACGCAACCTATAAGATTCTTCCACACGAAGCGGGCGGAAGATTTATCTCTCCCGCCCGCCCGATCCTGGCGCCTTCGCAACGAACCGCGTTTACCCCTTCGGCGCCTTTCCGAGCGCCTCGAGGATCTCCCGAAGGTGGTCGATGTGGAATTGGACGTGGAACTCTCCAATTCCCAGGACGAATGCCTCCAGCGTGGGGTATTCGCCGAGAGGGGAGTCTTTCAGGTCCGGTACGTGCGCCTTGCGGCCAAGCTGCTGGAGGGTCAGACTCCCCACAAACTCCGCAACTTCATCGTATACTTTGTCAAAATCGCCCAGCAACGCCGCGAAGCTTATTCGCGCCCGCGCCTCCGAAAAAAAGGGGTTCCCCGGCTGAAGGTCGAGCTTCGGAACGTCCTGCTCCACAAAGGCGCGACATGCCATCACGGGTCCCCTCCCTTCGGGGCCGCAGAGATGGGAGACGATCTGCTTCGGCGACCACCGTTCGGCAGGCGCCCGGGATGCCGTCTCTTCATCGATTCCCACACACGCTTTCCTGAACGCTTCAGCCTTCCGGCGAACGACCGCTGCAATCTCCGGCCCTTCCATGACCGTCCTCCTTATTATTTATGATTGTTGTCTCAGCGTGCCATTTCTAGGTATAAGCCGTTTCTCGCGCCGCGGCTTCACCCCGCAAAATCCCGGAAAATTGCCTATTCGGCGCTGAAAGCATACGCCCCCCCTTCCGGTCCTCCGGAAGAAACATACGTAGCGCTACTGGGGGCAAAACCTACGTAACTATACGAATTGACGAGGCAATTGGGAAGATGCCATACTTAGCTGCCCGAACCGGCGATTGCTGTGGGAAGAGCAAAGCCAAGCGGCTTTACCGGTCGCCGCGTCAGAAACACCCTTAAAGGAGGCTGACATTGGAACCGTTAAAAACCGACCTGTCTATCTACCGTAACTTTGACTTCGACAAACCACCCGTGGGAGTAAAATTCTCGTTCTTTCAACCCGATGGAATAGAGCGCCTCGACAAAACCCTGGCGCTTTGCGAGATGATCAAGGAAGCGCAAAACCGAAAATCCCCATTTTACGCAACCAAAGAAAACGAGAACTGCTTCGGCAGGGTCGCCCTGGGGATGGAGGAGGCGCCCGCCTTCGCCGAAAGCGGGCAGTTGGGGGTCAGATACGAGATCTTCCAGGAGGCGCGGGCCAACGCCAGGCTGTACCAGCATATCCCCATGTTCGACCGAGGAACGGTCAACTACGTGGTCTTCTCCCCCCTCGACGCCATAACGTTCGACCCCGACCTCCTCATCTTCTTCGCCAGGCCGCGGCAGGCCGAAATACTGTTAAGGGCCATGAGTTATTCGACGGGAGAAATATGGGAACCCAAGGCCACTTCCGTATTGGGATGCGCCTGGCTCTATGTCCACCCGTACAAGAGCGCCAAGGTCAACTACACGATGACCGGCATGGGCTTCGGCATGATCGGAAAACAGGTGTTTCAGGAAGGCTACGCTCTCGTCTCCGTCCCTTTCAACTGGATACCGGTCATCACCCGCAACCTCCACGAGATGAAGTGGGTCCTTCCCGCATATGCCGAGGGCAGGGAGGCATTCATGAAACGAGAGGAACGCACTGTCCGGGAGTTGACGGAACTGGCGAAGACCGTCGGCTGAAACGCCGATCGGTCGACGTTGCTTTTTACGTCGCCAAGGAGCGGCGCGGTACGGCGGGCAAGGCCTTCCGGCCGCTCCATAAAAACTCAAAGGGGGTTTAGGAATGAGGTATGTGAGGTTGATATGTTCAGTTCTTGTTCTTGGAGCATTCGCGGCGGGTCTCATCGCCTTCTCCGTCGGGACGGGCTGCGCCCAAACGGCGAAGACTCTCGACATCGGCATGCTCATGAGCTTAACCGGCTTCTTCGCATCGCGGGAAGTCCCGGACTACAATGAGACGCAGATCGCCGCGGACCTTCTGAACGAGAAGGGCGGAATTACCGTCAACGGCGAGAAATACAAGGTGAGAATTCTCGTCGAGGATTGCAAGAGCACCATGGACGGGGTAACGGCCGCCGCAAACAGGCTCGTCTACGACAAAAAGGTGAAGTTCATCCTCGGTCCCACCGCCTTCTTCGCAGCAGCCTCGAGCCCCGTGGTCGATCCCGCGAAAGTGCTCAGGGTTCTCACGTATTCGACGAACACGGCCGGAGAGGTGGACGCCACGACGCCTTACGCCTTTCTCGGCGCCAACGCGACCATGACGAATGTCCTTACCGCCGCCAGATACCTCAAGAAAGCGTATCCCAACGTGAAGAAAGTGGTCACCGTCAACCCGGACGACGGCGCCGTCCCCCATCTCTTCCCTCTGGTGAAAGGACTCCTGGAGGCCAATGGCCTGACCGTTGTGGGGGAGATGGTCCGCTACCCGAACGAGATGCAGGATTTTAGCCCCATCGCCTCAAAAATCAACTCCTACAAAGAAGCTGACGCCGCTATCGAGACGAACGGCATCGGTCCCCACGTAGGGGGCATCGTGAAGGGTTTGCGACAGTTGGGCAATAAAAAGCCGTACGCGGCCGCATTGCCCACGTCGCTCAGCGAAGTTGTCACCATCGCCGGCAAAGAGGCAACAAAAGACGTTTTCACTCACGCGATCTCCGCTGACGAGCCGAAGCTCGCGCCTATCGCCAAGGAGATCTGCAAGAGAACGGTTGCGAAACACGGAAAGGACTACTCGCTCTATCTCACCGGCGCGGACGCCCTTTGGGATCTGAAGTATGCGATCGAAGCAGCCCAGAGCCTCGATCCGACGGCCGTGAAGACAAAATGGGAATCGCTCTCGAAGATGGACACCATCTTCGGCCCGGGCCTGGTGTGCGGCGAAAAGACCTTCGGCATCAAGAACCACGTCGTCGCTCATTCTCAGACAGTGCAGGTCCTCAGGAACGGAGTAGTCGTGCCCGGCGGCATCGTCGAGATAGGTGCATTGCCTTAACCGGGACAGACGACCCGGCAGCGATCCGGGAAACAGATCCGGCGGGGTCCAGGGAGGTTTGGACCCCGCCATGCGCGCCTTTCGGTGCGCCTCGCGCCGGAAGAAAGAGGTTTTGCATGGAACAGCTCACTACAACAATCACGAACGTCCTGGTGCTCTCCTCCATTTACATCCTCGTCGCTCTCGGCTTCGCCTTTCTCTTCAACATGCTGGGGGTGCTCAATCTGGCCCACGGCGCCATCTATATGGTCGGCGGCTACATAGGCTTCGCCATGGCCATAGTCTTCGGCCTCAACGTGTGGCTTTCGCTGGCGCTCTCCACCCTCGTGATGGCCGCATTCGGCGGGTGTCTTGAAAAAATCTGCTTCCGCCCTTTCACGGGCGACTTTAACCGTACGGTGATGATCTGCGTGGCGATCACCGTGGCCCTCCAGACCGCCGTCAACATCATCGCGGGCACCAAGACGCTGGCCTTGCCCCCTTTCGCGGAAGGAGGCCTTACGCTCGGCTCTATTTTCATCAGTTATGAAAGAATGGTAACCTTTGCCGTCGGCGCGGTTCTTCTTCTTGCCACAATGTGGTTCGTCAATCGGACCAAGTGGGGCCAACAGATGCAGGCCATTTCTCAGAACGTCGAGGGGGCGGCCCTACAGGGCATCAACATTCCCAGAATATCCGGGATAGCCTCAGCCATCGGCTGCGGGCTCGCTGCGATAGCGGGTTGTCTGGTCGGCGCCTATTTGAACCTGGGGCCCTTCATGGGCGACCTCATGCTGGTAAAGGTGCTCATGGTGGTAATCCTTGCAGGCGTCGGCAACATCAGCGGCCTTTTCATCACGGGCTTCGCCCTCGGCATCATCGACGGCGTACTGCCCGTTCTCACGAACGGCGCCGTGAGCGACGCGGCCGCGGTCTGCATCGTTGTGGTCCTCCTTTTGATGCGGCCACAGGGGTTCTTCGGACACGAAGCATAAGATTCACACAACAAAGGTCGCACGCAGAGAGGGGCAGAAAAATGAACAGCGCAACGCGTACCGACACGTCGGAATTTGTGCGGTCAAAACATGAAAGAAGGAATTACGGCAAGAAGGCGATCATTGCGGCCCTGGTGATCATCGCCGTCCTGATCCCCTTGTTTCTCGATTCCGTCTACATTATGCATATCCTGATCCTGGCGTTTATCTACACCATAGCCTCGGTGAGCCTGCGGACTATCACGGTCTCCGGACAGTTTCCCCTGGCTCATGGCGCTTTCATGGGCATTGGCGCCTATCTGACCGCAATCGCCACAAAGTTTCTCGGGCTGTCCCCATACTATACGATCCCCTGTGCGGCCTGTCTCACCGCGGCCGTCGGCATGCTGATCGGTCTTCCTTTTGCCAGGCTGAGGGCCCTCTACTATGCGATGGGCAGCATGTTCTTCGGCATCGGGATACTCCGGATCGTGTACGCCCTCGGGGACTTCACCGGGGGTTACTCCGGCCTTGTGGGCATTCCTCCTCTGTTCGTCGCATCCAAGACCTACTACTACTATTTTTTCCTCGCCATGGCCCTGTTCAGCATCGCCGCGCTCTACCGGTTCGAGTTTTCCCGCATCGGCGCCGACCTGAAAGCCGTCTCTCAATCGCACCTGGTCGCCTCCAGCGTCGGCATCAACGAGGGCTTCTACAGGCTCCTGGCGGTCGGCGTGGGCTGCTTCTTCGCCGGTCTTGCGGGGGCGGGATACGCCCATTACAATAGAGTGATATCGCCGGCCACTTTCGATTTCATGGCAACCATGTGGCTCGTGATGTACGTGCTCATCGGCGGCATAAGCAGTTTTGCCGGGCCTATTATCGGGACCTTTGTCTTGATTCTCATTCCCGAGCTGTTCCGGGACCTGAAGATGTACGCTCCCTTTATTTCTTCGGCCATTCTCGTGATCGTCGTCTATCTGATGCCCAAGGGTCTCGCAGGTCTGCCCAAAGCCCTCGCGCGCATGAAACGTCTCCAGCCGGAGACATCCCGTGCGGGTTGAAATCGTGCGCGCGAAGACATCTCTTCGGGAACCGTCCGCACTTGAGAAACCGAACATTATGCGGGTCGGAACAAAAACATCGTCGGAGGCGCTATGTACCCATTAAAGACTGATCTGTCCGTCTACAAAGATATCGCTTTTCAAATGACGCCCGTAGGCGTAAAATTCCTGTTCAAGAAGCCGGAGGGAATTGCGCGCTTGGAGAAGACCTTGCCCCTGTGCGGAATCATCAGGGAGGCTCAGCAAAGCAACGAGGCTTTTTGCGTAACGCCCGAGAACGAGGATTGCGTCGGCAAGCTGCCCCTTGGTTGGATGGATGCCCCGCCCGCCGTGGAGAGCGGCCAGATGGGTCCCGAATTCGAGATCTACCAGGAACCCCGCGCAAATGCCGCCATCTATCAGCACGTCTACAAGATACCCAGGGGCACGGTGAACTATGTCGTCTTTGCGCCCCTGGACAAAATCAACTTCGAGCCGGACCTGCTGATGCTCACCGCCGACGTCGATGCGGCGGAGATTGTGATGAGGGCGTCGAGCTATTCCACGGGCGAGCTTTGGACAACCATGGGAACTCCGGTCCTGCAGTGCTCCTGGTTGTTCGCCTATCCCTATCTCACGGGAAAAATAAACTACACCGTCACTGGACTCGGCCACGGCATGAGATCGAAAGAGATCTTTCCGAAAGGATTGTTTCTCATGTCGATTCCCTATCAGAAGATCCCGATGATCACGCAAAACCTCAAAGAAGTGAGCCATGTGCCCTGGTGCTACTCTATCGGGAGGGAAAAATTCCTGGAGCGGGAGCAGGAAATACTGACCGAATCCGGGGGCAGGTAACGAAACGTCCGCCGGTCCGAGGCGGCGAAATCGCAAGACTTGGCGGTCTCAAACAAGGTTGGCCGGAATGACGAAAAACAGCGCCGCTCTTTTCCTGAACCTGCTCGACGCGGTTCTCATTCACGACGCTGAAGGACGGGTCGTCGACGTAAACGACAAAACCGTTGCGATGTTCGATATCGCCAGGGAAGAAGCCCTAGGTCTTTCCATCGTTTCCGACTACCTGGACGCCGCTTCCTCATTGGACTATCCGTCTGTCGTGCTGAAGGTTATGGCCGGGCAGGGGCAGCGCTTCGAGTGGAAAGCCAAACGGCCGAAAGACGGTTCCACCTTTGAGGCGGAAGTCTCCCTGACAAAGCTTTCGCTGCCGGAAGGCGACTTCGTCCTCGCCCTGATCAAAGACATTACCGAACGAAAGAAGGTCGAGCGGGAGCTGACGGCGACCAGGAACTATCTGCACACCGTCTTCAACAGCATCCACGACGCCGTCTTCGTGCACGACCTCGAGGGCCGGGTGGTGGATGTAAACGACAAGCTGCTGGAATTGTACCGGTGCTCCCGGGAAGAGGCGATCGGCCTTCTGATCGTCCCCGACTATGTCCCCGAGGACGACCCACTCGATCACCCTGCCCTTTGGAAGAAGGTGATAGCCGGGGAAAACCAATTGTTCGAGTGCAGAGGGAGACGTCCCTGCGATGGCTCGGAGTTTGATGCGGAGGGCTTTCTCACAAAGCTTTCGCTGCCCGAAGGCGATTTCATTCTCGGCACAACCCGGAACATTACCGAACGAAAGAAGGTCGAGCGGGAGTTGACGACGACCAGGAACTATCTGCACACCGTCTTCAACAGCATCCACGACGCCGTCTTCGTGCACGACCTCGAGGGCCGGGTGGTGGATGTAAACAATAAGCTGCTGGAATTGTACCGGTGCTCCCGGGAGGAGGCGATTGGCCTTTCGATTGTCCCCGACTACGTGCCCGAAGACGACCCACTCGATCACCCCGCCCTCTGGAAGAAGGTGATAGCCGGGGAAAACCAATTGTTCGAGTGCAGAGGAAGACGCCCGTGCGACGGTTCCGAATTCGTCGCAGAGACATTCCTCACAAGACTTTCTCTGACCGACGGGGATTACGTTCTCGCCACAACCAGGGACATCACGCAGCGAAAGCTCATCGAGTGCGAGCTCCAGGCAGAAAAACGGAAATTCCAAACCCTCGCCGAGAGCTCTCCCGTCGGAATGGTGGTAATCGACACACGCGACGAGTTCAGATTTAAGTATATGAACCCGAAATTCAGCGACCTCTTCGGCTGCAATTCGTGCGAAGATTTGGCAGTCTCCGATTGGTTTCTTCGATCATATCCCGATCCTTCGGTCCGGGGCCGCGAGGCGTCGAAGTGGGCGGGTCTCTTCGCATCCATAGAACCCGGCGTCGTGAGGCAATACGTAAGAAAGGTGAGCGGCAAAGCCGGGACGCTGAGGTATGTGACGTTCATACCCGTGCGGCTCGAAGCCGGTGAGATACTGATGACGTGTTGGGACGCGACCAAGGAAAAGGAAGCGAACAAGCGAATACGGGAGCGCAATTTGGTCCTGGCCGTCCTGAACGACATCAGGGCCTCCATCGGCAATTCCCTTTACGAGAGCAACATTACCGGCGTGTTGAGAAGAGTCTTCGTTGAAAAGTTCGGGATAGACGCAGGGGGCATTCTCCGATACAGTCAATTGAAAGGAAAACTGAAATTGGAGACGCACTGGGGAATTTCCAATTCTCTCAAGGAGGATTTCGAGCACTTCGTCTCGAGCTGCTACGGCTCAGGCGAAACGGTCCACGAAAACGACGTCGCCCTTATTCGAAACCCCGCCAATTGGTCGATCCCCAAAGCGTTCCGTCCGTTCAAGGACCGGAGGTGGCGCAGCTATCTCTGCATCTCCCTCATGCTGGAAGATGAGATCAGCGGAATGATATTCCTGGTCGATAAGAAGCGCGATCGGTTTGACGCGGATCAGATAGCGATCTATAAGACGCTGGGGCAACAGATCGCTGTAGCGACGCAAAATGCGGAGCTTTTCGAGCAGGTGCGACAATCGCATGCACGGATGAAGGCACTCTCCCTCCAACTCGTGGAAGTGCAGGAAGCCGAGCGGCGATACGTCGCTCGCGAGCTCCATGACGAAATTGGCCAGGAACTGACGGGCCTCAAAATCGCCCTCGAAACGAACACGCTGAAAAAAGGCGCCGGAAACGCCAACGACCTGCTGGAGGCGCAGTCGGTGGTCCAAAAGCTTACCAAGATCGTCCACGAGCTGTCTCTCAAACTGAGGCCCGCCATGCTCGACGACCTGGGTCTCCTCCCTACCCTTTTATGGCACTTCGAACGGTTTACGAATCAAACGGGCATTCGCGTCGCCTTCCGGCAGAAGGATGTCGACGACAGCCGCTTTCCGCTTCAGATAGAAACGGCGGTCTACAGGATCGTCCAGGAAGCGCTCACGAACGTAGCGCGACATGCGAAAGTGGATGAAGCAATAGTCCGGCTTTGGTCGGACGAGAAAATTGTCGGGGTTCAAATAGAGGACCACGGCGTCGGGTTTGACGCCGAGGCTGCCGCAAATTTGTGCCGAACCAACGGACTTGGCGGGATGCGGGAACGCGCTGTGCTTCTCGGCGGGAGGTTCACGCTCGAATCTCAACCCGGAAGCGGCGCCCGGCTTACCGCCGAGCTGCCAATCATTGCGGAGGACTTAAAGTCATGGGCGCCATCACCATAGTCCTAGCCGAGGACCATCACATTGTGCGAGAAGGAGTGCGGGTTTTGCTGCAGAACCAACCCGACTTCTCCGTGATCAGCGAGGCCGCGGACGGTTTGACCGCGGTGCAGGCGGTGGAGGAGCATAAGCCTGACATTCTCCTCGTGGATCTCATGATGCCCGGACTCGGCGGACTTGAAGTTACCCGAAAAGTCTCAAAACTCTCGCCCGATACGAAGGTCATCGTCCTTTCCATGTACAGGAACGAACCATACGTCATTGAGGCTTTACGAAACGGCGCGCGCGGATACGTGCTGAAGGAATCGAGCGTTTCCGATCTGGTTGAGGCGATACGCGCGGTAGCAACGGGCCATCGCTACCTGAGCCCAACTCTATCGGACAGGGCAATTGACGCGTATTTGGAAAAAGCGCGAGGCATGCCTCTGGACGATTACGATACCCTGAGCACGCGGGAAAGGGAGGTGCTCCAACTGGTCGCGGAAGGGTGCAGTAATGCCGAAGTTGCCGCCCACCTCCTTATCAGCACCAGAACGGCGGAAGCCCACAGAGCGAACATGATGCGGAAGCTTCGCCTTCAAACCCATACCGATCTTATAAAATACGCGTTCAAAAAAGGCATCCTGCCGGAAAACTGAGAGCGGCAGACCTCGCCGGGAAGCCCCGGAGAAGATCTTCTCCGGGGCTTCCCTACCCTCGCCTCTTCGCGAGGTCCGCTCCGATGGAGAAAGCCTTTCCCAAGGAGGGTCCGATACGGCGGTATTCGCGGCGCCCGACGACAAAAAAGAAGGGGTCCACTTTCTCGATGTCGAGGGCGCCGTCCTCATCGAGGACCGATTTCTCGGCTTTCACATCGAGGACCTGCCCGATGAAGCGCGTGTGAAGTCCCAGCTCGAGGGTATGGATGAGCTTGCACTCCAAAACGAGGGGAAACTCCGCAACAAAGGGGGCATCGACGAGTTGACTCCGCTCCGGTGTGAGTCCCGCCGTCTGCCACTTGTCGGTGTTTCTTCCGGAAGCGATGCCCGCGAAATCTGTTGCCGTCGCGTGGTCCGTCGATGGAATGCTCACGGTAAAAGCCTTTCTCTCTACGATGGCTGCGTGGCTGTAGGTGGCCTTCCTGAGGGAAACGCCGATGCACGGTGGATCGGAACAGCAAACGCCGCCCCAGGCGGCGGTCATCATGTTCGGCCGGCCTTCCTTGTCGTAGGTCCCTACGACCCAGACGGTCGTGGCGCCGACGAGCGTGTTTGCGCCAAGGGATTGTTTCATTGTCGTCCCCTCCCTCTCTCGCATTGTCCCTGCGCGGTCAGATAAGGTTTCCCGTCCGCCAGCCGTCCGCAATTGCGTCGACGATGAGACCGGCTCCCTTGCAGTCGCCGATGACGTAGACCTCGGGCGCTTTTCCATCGACCTCCTTGATGAGATCGGCGTTGGCCACGAAAGGCAAGACAGGGATTATCGTGTCCGCTTCCAGGGTCATCCGTTTGCCTTCTTTCGTGGCGACGGCAAGTCCCTTGTCGGTAATCTCATTATAAGCAACGCCGGGGAGCATAACGACCCCTTTCTTCCGGAACCACGAGAAGAGCCGCGTCTTCCTCTCGGGGATCAACCCTTCCCCGAGATTTTCCGCCTCATCGACGATGGTCACTTTTCTTCCCCGTTTCGTCAGGAATTCCGCTAATTGGCACCCTGCGATCATGCCGCCCACGATGACGACCTTTTTCCCGACGGGCATCCAGAACCTGGAGAGCCAACGAAGACCGCCGGGACCAAAGAACGTCAGAAAGAACTGCAACATGCCGTGCAGTTGGTGACTCGTCACCACGTTCCGCCTGTTGGCGCCGGGAATGGAGAGCTCGGGCGCGACACCCCCGGCGGCAAGAATGACGACGTCCGGCTTTATTTCGTCAATCAGAGCCGCATCAAAAGTTTTTCCGGTGCGTACCGTGACGCCTGCCTTGACGACCTGCCTTTTCAGGTAACGGGTTAGGGCCGGCAGCTTCTCGATATCGAGTCCCTTCACCATGGCGGCGATAGGGACCACTCCCCCCAGACTGCGCGCTTTCTCCACGAGGATCACCTCGTGCCCCCGGAGTCCTGCCACCCGCGCAGCCTCTAGCCCAGCCGGCCCACCCCCTACCACGATCACGCGTTTCTTCGTTGCCGCTTTTTTTATCTGGTAGTCCGTTGTCCCCAGCGCTGCGTCGACCCGGCACTCCTTCGGCAGACCGTTCATCTTCTGGCAGGTGCTGCAGCGAGTGCAGGGCGCAATATCGTCGTGCCGGCCGGCAGCGAGCTTGTTCGGCAGCTCAGGGTCGGCAAAAAGAGGCCTGCACATGCCGATGAAGTCCGCTTTGCCTTCCCGCAGGATCTTCTCCCCCCGCTTCGGCACGATGCCGCTCACGGTGATGATGGGGATCGAAACGACTTTCTTGATCGCGGCCCCGAAGGGCACATTGAATTCCCTTCCATGGCGGGTCAGATCGGCCCCCTTGGGGAACAACTCCACGGGCGCGCACCGCTCGGGATAGAAGAGGTTCTCATGGTTGTAGGAACCGACGTGGTGTCCGAGAAAATGGGACCGGACGTGGAGGGAATCCGCTCCGGCTTTCTCTAAAAGGATAGCAAGGGCTTTGCTCTCTTCCAAGGTCATTCCCTCGCTGCCCATGCCGCCCTCTACTGCGTTGATAAGGACGCTGACGGGAAAATCCTCGCCGCAGCCGTTTTTGATGCCTTTGATGGTCTCGACGAGGAACCGAGACCGGTTCTCCATGGTCTCGAAGCCATAGGCATCGCGCCGCTTGTTCCAATAACGGGACAGGAAGGTGGCAAAAATATGATCGCACCCCGCGTTGATCTCCATGCCGTCAAAACCGGCTTTCTTGAGTCGCACCATCAGTTGCGAAAAAAGGGCAGACAGCTCCTGTATCTCGGAAATGGTCAGTTCCCGAGGAGGCTCATCCCCGTGCAGATCGAACTCCCCCGAAGGCGGTACAACCGGGGAAGCGGCCACGTGGGGCCTGTTCGCCGCATAGGGCTGAAGCCAGGGTCCGCGATGGTAAAACTGCACGAAGACGGGGCAGCCGTGCTTATGGATGACTGCCGGCAGTTGCGCAATTTCCTCGATGTAACGGTCGTCGTCGATGCGCAGCCGGACGTCCCCCGGCTCGTCGAAGGGATATTCCACGATGGGAGACTCAAACATGATGAGACCCACGCCCCCTCTCGCCAGAGCCTCGTAGTAGGCTAGTCCTTTTTCCGTGACGCGGCGCTCTCCCGGACTCCAGAAGCTCGTGCCCGATGCCGTCTTGATGATCCTGTTGCGCGTTTTCACCTTTCCAATGTGAAAGGGTTCCAGCAGCTTGCGAAATTTCTGGTCGCTCATTTCATTGTTTCCTTTGTCTTTTCTTTGCAAAACCGGCACAAAACCGACCTGCTAATCCATTTTAGCACCATTCCGGCGAAAGGGCTTCTCTTTTCTTCCGGTTGGGAGGCGTTTGGGGAAAGGCTGGGAGAAAACGACGAACTCTTAGGGGGAGCCCGTCAGAATCGCGCAGGTACATAAACGCGCCGCCATGCTCCGGATCGTCGATCGTTTGAACAGGAAGGATAATGTCGAGGTCCGCCTGCTCGCAGTAGGCTGCTATGGCAGGAACGCTGTCGCCGGCCAAGTTACTGTCTTAAGGCTCCCTCGTCTCTGACGGCCGGAGGCCGCCCCCGGGCTGCCCTTTTCACCAGCAGTACCCGTTGCGCCACCGTAACGTGGGTCAGCACCGCGAGGATAACGACGACCGGCCGCACTACATGAAAACCCAAGCCGATCATGAGGAGGATAATCCTTTCGGGCCTTTCGAGAAAACCGTTGCTGCACCCGAAGGATGCAGCCTCAGCCCGCGCTTTTGCATAGGGAACGATCGCCGCGCCGATGGCAGCGAAAAAGGAAAGCATCGAAAAGAGCAGATCGGGCTGATCGAGGCGCAGAAAATAGATCGAGATCGCCAGCATCACGAGGAGATCCGAATACCGGTCGAGCACCGAGTCGAGGAAGCCTCCGAAGGGAGTCGCCATTTGCTTGTTGCGCGCCACGGCCCCATCGAGAACGTCGCAGAAACCGGAAAGAAGAAGACAAACCGCGCCGGCGATAAGCGGCCCTCGCGAGGCTACAATCACCGCCGTCGCGAGAGAAAAGAAAAGCCCAAAAACCGTGAGCGCATTCGGGCTTATAACTCTCTTTCCAAACAGTATTCGATAGATCCGCAAAATGAGCGGGTCAAGTGAATGGCCCAGCCTAGAACTTATCAAGGATTATGCTCGTCAGCGATATCTTTCCCCCCGTATGAATTCCTCAACCATCCTTCGAGCGATGTCGTCAGGAAATTGCTTTATCGGATGTTTCATCGTATAGCTCGATATGGATTCGAGGGCGCCGCCAACGCCCCTGTCCCGGGCGACCCGGCAGCATCTAATGGTGTCTATGACGCATCCGGCGCTGTTGGGCGAATCTTCCACGGACAGGCGCAATTCGAGGTTGATGGGGATGTCGCCGAAGATCCTTCCCTCAAGGCGCAGAAAACAAACCTTATTGTCGTTCTGCCAGGGGACGTAGTCAGACGGGCCGATATGGATGTTTTCAGGCGCAAGGGGTACATCGAGCAACGACTGTACCGCCTCTGTCTTCGATATCTTTTTTGAAATCAATCGCTCTCTGTTCAGCATGTTGAGGAAATCGGTATTTCCGCCCGTGTTCAGTTGGTACGTTCTGTCAATAGCAACGCCCCTGTCGTTGAAGAGCTTTGCCAGGGTCCGGTGGACGATCGTGGCCCCTATCTGGGACTTGACGTCGTCCCCTGCCACGGGAATTCTCTTCTCCTCGAACATGGCGGCCCATCCCTCGTCCGAGGCAATGAAGACGGGCATGCAGTTGATGAGGGACGTGCCGGATTCCAAACAGCACTTCGCGTAAAACCTGACTGCCTGTTCCGAGCCGACAGGGAGATAACAGATGAGAATGTCGACTCCCCGCTCCTTCAGCACGGCTACGACATCGTCGGGGCGTTTGTCCGCCAGGACAAATCTCCGCTCCTCGGGCCAGTCGGCCATGTGGGGGGAGATGCCGTCGAAGGGATGCCCCATGGAAACGGTGAAGTCGCCGTCGGAAAGCGCGGTGTTAAACTGCTTGGTGCAATTGGGAGGCGCGAAAATGGCCTCATGGAACGGTCTTCCGACTTTTCGCTCGTCGATGTCGAAGGCGGCCACGATCTTGATGTTTCCCGGGGTATATCCGCAAATCTCCCAGTGCATCAGACCCGAAGGGAGCGAATCTTCCCGGAATTTTCCCGCGTAGTAGTCAATGCCCTGGGCGAGGGCGCTGGCGCAATTTCCCACTCCAACAATCGCTACCCGAATATCCCGCATGGAATCCTCAATGGGTTTTCTCTCTTTTTAGAATATCTGTCCCCAAAAGTCAAAACTAAAAATAAGGTCCTGTTAAGCCGCCTCATAGCTCCTGAGGCCCATCTCATACAAATCATTGCCAAAAGCGTCGTTTACCACAAAAAGAGGCAACTCCTCGACGACCAGTCTCGCCACCGCCTCCGGTCCCAGGTCTTCATAAGCAACGATGTCGTAGGAGCGCACGCACTGCGACAACAGGGCGCCCGCGCCTCCCGTGGCGCCGAAATAGACGGCTTTGTATGTTCTCATCGCCTCTTTCGCGGCCTGCGATCTTTTTCCCTTGCCGATCATCCCTTTCAAACCCAGGGCGAGCAGAGCCGGCGCATAGGCGTCCATCCGGGAACTGGTCGTCGGACCGGCCGAGCCGATCACCCGGCCCGGACGCGGCGGCGTCGGACCGCAATAGTAGATCGCCTGTCCTTTAATATCGATCGGCAAGGCCGCGCCTGTCTGAAGCGCATCGGCAAATCTCTTGTGCGCTGCATCGCGGGCCGTGTAAATCTCGCCCGAGAGGAGCACTTTGTCCCCAGCCCGCAGGCGGGAAACCAAAACGTCGTCCAGGGGCGTGCTTATGCGGCGTATCTCCATTCCCTAGCCCTCTTACCGGGGCTCACGCCCCTTCCACCGGCAAAGCCGGATGGAGCCACTCCCCTCACAAAAGCATTTTACAGCGTTGCTTCCCTTATTCTGTGGGCGTGGCACTGAATGTTCACCGCAACCGGGAGAGAAGCGATGTGGCACGGCAACGCCTTGACGTGCACGTCGAGCGCCGTGACTCTTCCCCCGTAACCCCCCGGCCCTATGCCTAATGTATTTATTTCCTCCAGCAATTGCAACTCGAGATCGGCCAAGGCGGCATTCGGGTTTCGCTGTCCGAAACGGAGCATCAACGCCGCCTTCGAGAGAAGCGCAGAAGTCTCGAAGTTTCCCCCCACGCCGACCCCGACGATGATCGGCGGACAGGGGTTGGGCCCTCCCCTCTTCACCATCTCGACCACGAAAGCTTTGACGCCGTCGATACCCGCGCTCGGCGTCAACATTCGCACCTCGCTGCAGTTCTCGCTGCCCCCGCCTTTCGGCATGACCACGATCCGCACCGCGTCGCCGGCCGTAATCGATGTATGCATGATGGGCGGCGTGTTGTCCCCCGTATTCTTTCTCGTAAAGGGGTCGCAACAGGATTTTCTCAAATATCCCTTGTCGTAGGCCTTTCGCACGCCTTCGGCGACGGCGTCCGTCAGGTCCCCGCCCGTGAAATGGACATCCTGCCCCACTTCCAGAAAAACCACCGCGAGGCCCGTGTCCTGACACAGAGGAATTTGCTCTTTTCCAGCAATCTCCCCATTTTCGAGCAGCTCCCGGAGCACTTCCCTGCCCGTAGGCGACGTCTCTTCATCGACGGCTGCCGCCAGTCTTTGACAAAGGCTTTCGGAAAGATTGATGTTGGCGTCGATGAAGAGTTTCTCCACCGCCGCCGCAACATCGGCCGTCCGCACCTCTCTCATTGCTGCTCCCGATACGGCGGTATCACGCCTTTCTCCATCAGCAGGCCCACTTCTTCGCGCGCCCTTCTGATCTTTCCCTCGGCTAGGAGAAAAGCTCTTTTGCGCTCAGGCTCAAACGGGCCACTCCCTGCTCCATCGCCTTGAGCGCGACGGCAACCGCCTCTCTCGGAAAAACCTCCCACTCGTCCATGGTCGGAAGGAGATGCTCCGCCGAGAGGCCTCGGTCTTCGGCGCATCGGGCCAGTTCCCTGGCAGCGGCGATGCACATCTCATCGGTGATCGTCCGCGCCATCACGTCGAGGGCGCCCCTGAAGATTCCGGGAAAGCCGATGGAGTTGTTCACCTGGTTCGGGAAATCGCTCCGACCCGTTGCGACGATGCACGCCCCGGCCTCCTGCGCCTCCCATGGCCATATCTCGGGCACGGGGTTGGCACAGGTAAAGACTACGGCATTGTCGGCCATCTTCGCGATCCACTCCTTTTGGATGACCCCCGGTCCCGACTGCGCCAGGGCGACCACCGCGTCCTGCCCGGCAAGGGCTTCCTCCATGCCGCCGTCCCGCCCTTCAGCGTTCGTCGCTGCGATAAGCTCCCATTTTTGTCGATGGGTTCTCGCGTCGACGTCGTCCCGCTTCTTCGAGAGAATGCCCTTACTGTCGACGATCAGCATCTTTTTCGGGTCGGCCCCTGCCTTCATCAGCATCCGGGCCGTGCACGCGTTGGCAGCGCCTGCGCCGATGAGGGTGATCTTCGCGCTTCCCAGATCTTTCTTGACCATTTTCAGCGCGTTGATCATCCCCGCCACGGTGACGGCCGCGGTGCCCTGCTGGTCGTCGTGCCAAACAGGTATGGGCGCTTCGGCGCGAAGCCGCTCGAGAACGTAAAAGCACTTGGGGCTTTCTATGTCTTCCAGGTTGATGCCGCCGAAAGTCGGGCAGAGGTATTTCACCGTCTTGACAAGCTCATCCGGGTCTTTCACATCCAGGCAGATCGGGAAAGCGTCGACGCCGCCCAGATACTTGAAGAGGAGCGCCTTGCCTTCCATCACCGGGAGTGCGGCCAGCGGGCCGATGTCGCCGAGACCCAGAACGCGGGTCCCGTCCGAAACGATGGCCACCATGTTGGCCTTGTTCGTCAGCTCGAAGACGGCCTGCGGGTTCCGATGGATCTCCTTGCACGGCTCGGCTACGCCCGGCGTATACCAGATAGAGAAATCATTGACGTCCCGTATGATGCATTTCGGCGTCACTTCTATCTTGCCCCGATAATAGGGGTGCATCTTCATCGCGTCCTGCGCGGGTTTCCCGGCCTTCGCGATCAGTTCTTCCTTCGTGGTTCTCACTGCGCTCGATCCCCTTTCTCACAACCGTACGAATTTGTTGCCAAAAGCATCGTGACGAAGCCGGCGTCTTTCCGCCGGCTCGAAAAACGCCGGTTCTTGATTGATTAACAAGAACATTTTATAGACAATTGCGAAAATTTGCTACAGAATATGTCATCCCGGCAGCGAAAAACGCTCACCCGGCGGGCGCCGGGAGCCGCCTTTCTTCCGTCGCGCCGAAACTCAAAACAGAGGACAAGACAATGGCCCTGACAGTGCCCGAAAACATGAGAACCGAGATCGAAAACCTTGTCAGGGAGCTTAACCGGCATAGCTATCTCTATTATGTGGAGGACGCGCCCGTCCTTTCTGACGAGGAATACGATCGCCGCTACCGTCGCCTTCTCGAGTTGGAGCAACAATGGGGCTACGTGCTGCCCGAGTCCCCCACGCAAAGAGTCGGGGCGCCCGCCGCCGACCGGTTCGGTAAGGTCGCTCATGCCCAACCCATGCTTTCTCTCGAAAATGCCTTCTCCTACGACGAATTGAGGGAGTTTGACAAGCGGGTCAAAAGGCTCCTCGGAACAACGGACGAGATCGACTACACCGTGGAGCCGAAATATGACGGCCTCGCCATAGAACTGACGTACCGGGACGGTCTGTTTGCCGCCGCCGCTACCAGGGGCGACGGATTCGTGGGGGAGGACATCAAACGCAACGTGACGACCATCAGGTCGATCCCCTTGCGGATCCCGCCGGATGGGCAAGTTCCCGGGGAGATAGACATACGGGGCGAGGTCTACATGAACCTCGAAGAGTTCCGGAAGGTGAACAGGGAACGGGAGGAGAAAGGCGAACCGGCCTTCGCCAACCCGAGGAACGCCGCCGCGGGCAGCGTCAGACAGCTCGACCCCGCCATCACTGCCTCCCGCAGGCTCTACCTGGTCTGCTACGGCGTGGGCGCATACAGGGGCATCGATTTCCCCAGCCAGGAGGGTCTTATCGACTGGCTTCGCCGCTCCCACTTCCCCAGCCCCGCGATATTCACGCGCGTCAGTGGCATCGAAAAGGCAATAGAGGCGGTGGGCCGCATCGTTGAGCAGCGCGATTCCCTTCCCTTCGAGATCGATGGGGCCGTGGTGAAGGTGAACGATTTCTCCCTGCAACGGGAGCTGGGCGCCAAGACCAGGGAGCCGCGTTGGGCCATCGCCTACAAGTTCCAGGCCCACCAGGCAATCACCAAAATAGTCGACATCAAGGGCAGCGTCGGGAGAACGGGGGTCATCACGCCCTTTGCCGTCTTCGAGCCGGTCAGGGTCGGCGGCGTCACGGTGACGAGATCGACGCTGCACAACTGGGACGAAATAGAGCGGAAAGACATACGCATCGGCGACACGGTCGTCATCGAGAGGGCCGGGGACGTTATCCCCCACGTCGTGGCAGTCGTTAAAGAGAAACGCACCGGAAACGAGCAGATCGTTCCCCCACCCGAAAGGTGCCCGGCGTGCGGCTCCGGGGTGGTACGGGAAGAAGGCGAAGTGGCCCTCAGGTGCATCTCCCTTTCCTGCCCTGCCCAGGTGACCGAAAAGATCATCCATTTCGCCTCCAGGGGCGGCATGGACATTGAGGGCCTCGGCGAAAAGAACGTGGCCCTCCTCTACGAGACGGGCCTCATCGAGCGCTTCGAAGACCTCTACCGGCTGAAGAAGGAAGACCTCCTCAAGCTGCCGCGGTTTGCGGAGAAGTCGGCCCAAAACCTGATCGACGCCATCGAGCGGTCGAAGCGAACGACGCTCGCCAAATTCCTTTTTGCCATCGGCATCCCCCACGTCGGCGAGTATGGGGCCCGCCTGCTGGCGAGCAGCTTCAAGAACATCGAAGACCTTTACAAGGCGCCGCCCGAACGGATCCTGGAGATAAAACAGATCGGTGAGACCATCGCCACGTCCGTCGCCGCCTTCTTTCATGACGAAGGCAATCTGAAGACCTTAGAATCTGATAGGGAGCTTGGTCTCACGCTGGAGAACCCCGATTTCGCGGCTGGCGAAAAGGCGCCGGGACCGCTTTCGGGCATGACCTTCGTTATCACCGGAACGCTCCCGGCGCCGCGAAAAGAGGCAGAGGAGCTGATCGAAGCGGCCGGCGGCCGCGTCTCGTCGCAAGTCTCGGCAAGCACGAGCTGCCTCGTGGTAGGAGAAGATCCCGGGTCGAAAAAGGCGAAAGCGGAGAAACTGGGGGTGAAACAGATCACCTACAGCGAGCTCGTGGCGCTCATTCAACAGACAAAAGGGGGCTAAACCATGAAAGCCATCATTGGAGGAACATCCCTGCTCCGGTCGTTCGTCTTCAAGAACTGGACCGAAGTGGTCGTCGAGACTCCCTACGGAAAAGTATCCGTAGGCAAGGAATCGCAGTATCTCTTTTTGCAGCGCCATGGCAAAAAGGCGGCGCCTCCCCACATGATCGACCATCGCGCCAACATCTGGGCCCTCAAGAGCCTCGGGGCGGA
This sequence comes from uncultured delta proteobacterium, assembly GCA_963816715.1. Lineage (GTDB taxonomy): Bacteria > Desulfobacterota > Syntrophorhabdia > Syntrophorhabdales > WCHB1-27 > BOG-1155. The sequence continues at coordinate 39,457 of CAWFMJ010000017.1, read as the reverse complement.
AGGCGTTATCGCGGTCAACTCCGTGGGGAGCCTCAAAACGATCCTGAAGCCCGGCACGTTCATTATCCCGGACGATTTCATTTCGCCGTGGAACATCCCCACCTTTTTTGACTATGAGATGCGCTTTACGATCCCCGCTATGGATGTCGCCTATGCTCAGAGAATGTACGAGATCTGCACAGGCATGGAAGTGGAGACGACGTTGGGCGGCGTCTACGTGCAGACCTCGGGCCCCCGCTTCGAGACCAGGGCGGAGATAAACGTGCTCAAGAAAGAGGCGGACGTCGTCGGCATGACCATGGCGTCAGAGGCGACCCTCTGCATCGAGCAGCAGATCCCCTACGTGAGCCTCTGCTCCATCGACAACTATTGCAACGGCATCCTGAAGACCCCGCTCACCATGGACGAGGTCGACGAGCAAGTCATGAGAAACGGCAGAACCGTAGAGGCAGTCCTGCAGACCATACTGGGAGAGGGCTTTTAATGAAGATTCTGATCAAGGGGGTCCGTCTCGCCGAAGGGGCGGTCCGCGATATTTTCATCGAAGACGGCAGGATTGACGAAATCTCGGCGTCGTGCGAAAGAAGGGCCGACAAAATCATCGACGGCGCCGGCAAGGTTGCCCTGCCCGCCTTTATCAACGGCCATACACACGCGGCAATGACCCTTCTGCGGGGCTACGCGGACGACATGCCCCTCAAGCAATGGCTCGAAGAGAAGATCTGGGTGCTGGAAGCCAAGCTGACGGGCGAGGACGTCTATTGGGGGACAAAGCTTGCCTGTCTCGAAATGATCAAGAACGGCGTCACCGTCTTCAACGATATGTACTGGTTCTGGGAGGATTCGGCGCGCGCTGTCTGCGATATGGGCATCCGGGGCCTCCTCTCCGCCGTCTTCATCGATATGTTCGAACCGAAGAAAGCCGAGGAGCAGATGGCGGCGAACGTCGCCCTTTTCGGCATCGCGGAGAAATATAGCCCGAATGTCGTTTTTTGCCTCGGCCCGCACGCCATCTACACGGTGTCGCGGGAGAGCCTCGAGTGGGCCGCCGATTTCTCGCGCGAGCACGACGTGCTCGTCCACATGCACCTGTCCGAAAGCGAGAACGAGATCCTCTTCAGCAAGGAAAAGTATGGCCGGTCGCCCGTGGAGTTCCTCGACGAAGTGGGTTTGCTCTCCGGGAGGTTCCTCGGCGCCCACGGCTGCTGGCTCACGCCCAATGACGCGGCCATCCTCGCGCGAACCGGGGCAAACCTCGCCAACAACCCCGTCTCCAACCTGAAGCTCTGTGTGGGCTCCCTCTTCCCCTATCAGCTCGTTCACGAGAGCGCCATCCCTTACTGTTTCGGCACGGACGGCTGTTCCTCGAACAACCACCTGGACATGATGGAGACCATAAAGTTCGCCTCGCTCCTGGCCAAATTCACCACGAACGACCCGACGTTCCTTCCCGCCAAAGAAGCCTTCCAAAGGGCCACCAGGGACGGCGGCCGTATTTTTTCCCTGGGAGACTGGGAGATCAAAGTCGGCTCGACGGCGGACATTATCCTCCTCGACCTCGCCAAACCGGAGTTCGTGCCCAATTTCGACCTCTACTCGGACATCGTTTATGCCGCAAACGGGAGCGTCGTCGACACGGTCATCTCCCTGGGCCGGGTGGTGATGGAAGGCCGTCATGTAAAAGGCGAGGAGGAGATCATGGAGCACGCCCGCCGAATCGCGCGAGACCTTCCCAACCGATGAGATTCGTCGGCGACGCGATGCTGGGGAAACTGGCGAAGTATCTCCGCCTTCTGGGGTTCGACGCGGCCTACGCGGCAAATCCCGCCGCTCTCGAACGCATTCGCCTCCACGAGGGCGACAGGGTGCTCCTGACCCGCAGAAAAGGCCCTACCCGCTTCCCGACGACCATTCTCATCCATTCCGAGATCGCCCGCGAGCAGCTCAAGGAGCTAAAAGCATTAATAAAGCCCGCAATCAGACGGGATGCTGTTTTCAACAGGTGCCTCGAATGCAACGCCGAGTTGGTGGAGGCCGACAAAGCCGACATCGAGCCGGACGTCCCCGAGTTCGTCTTTCACCACTACACACACTTCAAGAGATGCCCCTCCTGCAAGAGGGTCTACTGGGAGGGGTCGCATACCGTCGGCATGGAAGCCCTCCTCGAGGAGATGCTTTCCTGATGGACTTCCCTTTCAAGGAATTGATCGAACGCCTCACGGAATTCTACAAGACTGACGTTCCTGTCGTGACGAGAATCGCCAATCAGGGCGAACGGGACCCCTTTCTCGTGCTCGTCAGTTGCCTGCTGAGCCTGCGCACCAAAGACGAAACCACGGAAAAGGCGATGGAGCGGCTCATGGAAAAGGCCCGCACGCCCGACGAGCTGCTCGCCGTCCCCACCGAGGAAGTAGAGAAGCTCATTTATCCGGTAGGATTTTACAAAACGAAAGCAAAACTGTTGAGGGACATTTCCCAAACCATCATTGAAAAATACCATCGGAGAGTGCCCGGCAGCCTCGACGAGCTGCTCACGATCAAGGGGGTGGGAAGGAAAACGGCAAACATCGTCGTCACCGAAGGCTTCGGAAACCCCGGCATCGCCGTCGACACCCACGTCCACCGCATCTCGAACAGGCTGGGGGCGGTGAAAACAAAAACGCCCCATGAGACGGAAATGGCGCTGAGAGACATACTGCCGCAAGAATACTGGAAGGCGTACAATCCGCTGCTGGTGACGCACGGCAAGAGGACGTGCAATCCGCTCAGCCCGTGGTGCAGCAAGTGTCCGGTATTTGATTTATGCGCGCGGGTGGGCGTGATACGGTCGCGTTAGACGCGGCGGCTTGGCAGGTATCGTGATATTTGGTGCCGGGCTGCGGTCGTGAGGCTGCGCCGTACGTTCAGTACGGCTCCGCTCAACGATCCTCACGCGGCATCCAAATCTCACGATACCTGCCAAGCCGCTCGTCCACCCGATCCGGGTCCTATCAGCCTGAAAGTGGCTGACAGGACCCGGACGTAAAAAAGCACTTGGCAGTTTCATTTAAGTTGGTTCTCGGAATCCTCGCAAGGCTTCCTCGTGTGCCAATCGGTGTCCTTGTTCTATGCTATCCTTCCCCGAGGGACGAAAGCAAAACACCTTAACACCCTTATTCGTCTCTTTGTCAGTGTCAACTTATATGACCGCCTTGTCTCTTAGCCAACCCTCTAATTGGTTTGGGATCGTTCCGGCGGCATCTTGCGGGTCAAAATCTCGGTACAATTTCCCTACAATGTCACTGTGTAGGGCTTTGAGCGTTCGATCCTTTAGAAAGCATACCGGCTTACCCAATGCTGTCATGTAGCCTACTTCGAGAGAAATGTTAGGGTTGAAATCATCCTCAAGGATTCTGTCGAAGACAGCAATCCCAAAACCACAGCCGTGCATATACGTTCGTATGTTTGAGAATAACTCGTCCGCATATTCCTTTTCATCGGCTCTTAAGCCTTCCAAACCAAATCGACTAAGAGTTCTGCGAATAGCAGAGAGAACATCTTTATGAGCATTTGAGTTACTAAATCGCATTATGATAAACCCTGTCTTCATTGTATTCCTATACTCATGTTTAAACTTGTCCAACGATGGTAGTTGCTTTTCCTGGCTAAAACGAAGATTTTCTTTGAACAATTCTCGCGAAAGGTCTTCAGGCATCAGAGTGAGCGTAAATTCCGCCCGCTTTTTGGTACTGCCCCAGCGCTTGTACTCTGGAACTAGTCGCAATGTTTCCGTTAAGCCACTCCAAATCTCGACATTCACGAAAAGCTCCTCTTAACTTGGCCAAGTCCAGTGTCCACTTGGAGCCGCCCGAGAGAAACCAGTCACTGAATTGCGATGAAAGAGCATCAGATACATACGCTATGGCTTCTCTTTTGGTTAAGTCATGGACTGTTCTCACCTTAATGAGGATACTTTCTCCTTGAGCTGTTGAGCCTGGATAAAGCTGAGCGTTCGCTATGCCGTTATAGCCAATGTCGACATACAACGTTCTCATTCTAGAACTCCATGGTATGCGGGTTGTAGGGGCTTTCGATAATTCCGTTGTTCACCGCCGTTCTAGCCGTCCGGTCATTGTATCCGTGCACTCATGATATTTCAGCCTTTTAACGCGTTCTCCATCCTATCGTTAATTATCCAATCCCATTGTTACACTTGAACCACCGCAGAGAGTCCCTGCATCAAATCATCTTCGTGACCTTGTTCTGGGGTCTGTGACCCGTTGGCTGCGTTATGTCTATCGGTTAGCATCGCTTTGTTAAAGGCCTCGAAAAGCCGCCCTACGTTCGCTCTATTCTCCTCCGCCTGGAAAGCCTTCATAAGGACCTCCGCCGTCTCGGGCTCCGGGAGGTCTATCTCGCGCCCGGAAGTAACCCAAAAGCGGCTCGTTGAGAAGTTATAATGGACCTCGTGATGCCCTACTGGGCCACCAGGCGGGTTGATGCGGCTCGGACGATACCAGAATGTCCTGAGCAACAACTGCCTTCTGCCAGTCTCCACTTCACTGGGTCTGTTAAAGAATGGAAATGCGTAGAATACGGGGATACCCAAACTTTCAATCAACTGAAGTCGACGATGTTGATCCCGAAGCGAAGTTCTATTGAGATGCCATTCCCAATCAGATCCAGTGACGTAGGCACGTTTGTATTGAATTAGCACGCCCGTCCCGTTGGCTTGAACCGACACATCGAAGCCAAGGCGTCCTTCTTGCCTCTGCGATGGAGCCAGCGCGAAGTAAGTTCTACGGGTTACCTTTGACGCCCAATTGATCAGTTCTGTTGTTAGATTAAGTTCTACCGTTTTCTCCGAAATCATCGTCTAACTCGCCGAAGGGTTAACTATACAGTCTTAGGGTTGTTTCCTGCGTTGCACAGCTATATGATACCCCTCGTCATGCCTCTAATCACCCCTATGTCTTACGCAAACCGGCTATCATATTCTCTCGACAATCTCGTCAACAACGCCGCGTATTCCAATCGGGTCTTCTTGTGGTCGACCCACTCGAAAGGATATGGGTCGATGTTGGTGGCTTTGAATCTGAGGATGAGGAATTCGTCGAATTCTGGTTTTGCATGCTGGACGAGGCGGCGCTCGGCTTCGGGCGCTTCCTGGTATGGGTGTTTGCGGGCTTTGCCGTCGGTCGGGAACTCTCGCGTTCCCTCAAAAGACAAGTAACTCTCCGCATGGTTTACCCCGACAAAGGCCACGCAAATCGGGTTGCCGCCCGTCTTCTTGAAATGATAGACCTGCCGGGCAAGATCGCTTACGACCCGGTCGATTTGCTTTATCATCGCTTTCGAGAGAATTTTTGTTTCCGCGCCTATTTCGATATTTGCGACCGGTCCCCTGCCCACAAGAAAGCCCTTCTCGGTAACCGCGACAGCGGCAGGCACAAGCTCCCCGAACGTCCCGTCCCCTCTTCTCGCTGTCTTGCCGATTGTCACGTTCTTCAGGTTGATGACCCGGTCGTGCTGTCGGACCCGTTCGACCAGCTTCGATGATTTGTTCAGTTCTACCAAATCCTCATAGAGTTGCGAGGCAACGGCATCTCCCAGGCTGGAATTTCGGTGAAGATAACGAACGCCTTCAAAAAGTCCGCGAAATGTTTGCAGGAGGCAGTATTCTTCGCCGGCGCTCATTCGTGCGGGTCCAGACTGAGGCTGGCCGTGAAAGAGGGAAACGCATGATGTCTGATCGCCTCTTGCATCCGCTTCCGGGCCGCATCCAGGTAGTTCGGGTCGATTTCGTTGCCGACGCTGTTTCTTCCGGTGGCTGCCGCCGCGACGCAGGTCGTCCCTGTGCCGACAAAGGGGTCAAGAATGGTGTCGCCCGCGAAAGAAAAGAGCCGTATCAGACGTTCTGCAAGGGCTTCAGGGAACGGCGCCGGGTGTCCACGAAATCTGGACTCCCCCTTGATGTCCGTCCACGCCGACCGGAGCCATGTCTGCATTTCATGCTTCGTGAGCATCGAGAGGGCCTTCTGAAGGGTTGAGGGAGAACGATAGTGCGTGCCTTTGCGCAAGAAGAGGATGTATTCGACGTCGTTCTTTACTACCGACCCGGGTTGATATGGTTTGCCGTAGAAGCCCGCGCCGTTTCCCTTGGCTTCCGTTGCTCCGTTGGCAATCTTGAACCAGAGAATGGGAGTCAGGCAGTCGAGCCCGTTCTTTCGGGCTCTCACCTGTATGTCGGCATGCAAGGGCATTATGTAGTGTCTGCCGGCCTTCTTCCGGGGAATGCAGACGTCCCCGACCACGCAGCACATACGGCCGCCCGGCGCAAGAACACGGCTGCACTCCAGCCACACCTTGTCCAGCTCGTCGAGAAAGATTTCGTAGTCGTCGATAGCGCCCATTTGCTGCTCGTGGGGCAGGTATTCTTTCAGGGTCCAGTAAGGGGGAGAGGTCACGACCAGATGAACGCTCTCGTCCGGAATCCATGAGAGGTCACGGGCGTCGCCCAGATGAAGCCGGTGCTCCGTCGCATCGTAAGGCGCCGGCCAGGGGTTGTCTCTGTAGTGTTTATTCAGGGCAAGAAGGGCCTCTATGGCGCCTCGTTTGTTGTCCGGACCAGAGGCGGAAGCAGTTGAAAGCGGCGGGTCCATCGACCAAAGGGCTGGCTGCCCCGCTACAATGAAAGGCTTCATCTTCCTTGCCGGCGCATCGCCCACGTCGCTTACCGTCCTTGTATCCCTTTTATCACGTTAACGGGCCGGCTATCAAGAGAATAGTTACCCTCATGCCTGAATCAGCTTGTCTTTCTGCAGGTTTGTTTGTGGAGATCGAAAAAAGACTGCGTGGCTTTCGGCAATCGCTGGAAGGCTTCTTTCAGATCGCCGAGCGAGCGTGGCGAACTTTCATCCTCCCTATCCCGCATGGCGGACGATAAGGAAAACACGGACCAATCTCGGTCCCCGACTTTGGTCTTCAAGTACTCCACAAAATCGAGCACTTCTGCCTTTTTCGATTCCGAAAGATCCTGCATTTCCTTCATGATCCTGTCTTCCAAGCTCATTCCCGTCCCCTTCCCATCGAGACAGCATATTATACGTTGTTTTTTGAAGAACTTGGAACCATTCACGCAAACACGCTTTTATGCCTCCCTTGTTCTCTTAATGACAAGTGGCGCGGGCCGAAAAGAAAATGTATTCATGCCGCCTCGACCTCGACGCCTTTTTCTCTGATTTCATAAATTAGCGGTATCCAGGTATCGCTATTATAAGATTTGGATGAAATGGCAACTGGCTCGAGGCGAGGGTCTATTCTCCACGCAAGCCGGAGCAGCATTGTGCGTTCTTTTGACCGGCTGTTGCCGAAATCAGGCGAGACAATCGCCACATCGATGTCGCTGTCGGTCCGCGGATTCCCCGCCGCGTAAGAGCTAAAGAGAACAACCTTTTCTATTCTGATGCTCTTTGCCCTTAACACATTTACAAAGTCAAGGATTAAACGTCTAATTTCCGGACTAACCATTGGAGATTTTATCACAGTCTTCTCGGAAAGTCGCGCCAAAACTGCCGAAATCGGGTCTTGACTGCCTCGAACACACCAAATCCTCATAGAGTTGGACAGCAACCGCATCGCCTAAGCTGGAATTTCGATGGAGATAGCGGACGCCTTCTCATGCCCGAATCGGCTTGTCTTTCTGCAGGTTTGTTTGTGGAGATCGAAAGAAGACTGCGAAGCCTTCGGCAATCACTGGAAGGCTTCTTTCAGATCGCCGAGCGAGTACGGCGAACTTTCGTCTTCCCTATCCCGCATGGCGGACGCTAAAGAAAACGCGGACCAGTCTTTGTCCCCGATTCCTCAGATAGCGGGGGCACGGTCAATCCGGAAACCCCCGTCGCAGAGTATTCCCATGCCCCCTACGGCAGCTCTTCCTGGGCCGTGCTGCCGCCAACGCTCACCTGGCTGCTGCCCGTGCTGCCCGTGCCGGGAGAGGGGGCGCTGCCGGCACTTCCGGCGATGCCGCTGCCCACGCCCGCGCTCATCTGACTGCCCGCGCTGCCGTAGCTGCCCGGCTGGCTCGGCGCGCTTGTGCCGCCGTAGTTCCCCGGCGCGCCGGGCAGGCCCGGTACGCCGGGACCCGTGTATGTGCTGCCGGAATCCCTCTGGCTGCCGATCGGTTCGGAGGACATTCCGCCGCCGGTCCCCTGCGCCATTGCGAAGTCAACGACGGCGAAGGATAAACAGATCGAGATCCCGATCAGGAAGAAATGTCTCATGCCATACCTCCTTGCCGGTAATTGAGCCGGCGGCCGCGACGAGGCTGAGCAGGGCCCTACTCCCCATAGCTCCTGGTTCTCTATATAAACACTGTCTCGGCTATGTCAATTCATCGGTCGGAAAAGGGTTGGGGAGGGTCGCAAAGCGTCGCTATCCGAAGCGAACGCGTGGTCGCCGGATCAAGGCGTGACTGCCGCCGGCTGCTTGGTTTCTCCGTCGCCAACGCCGCCCGCTCTTCTATTGCTGTCTGCCTGCGTTCCTCACGGCCCTGGCTTGGGCGACGAACCTTTCTTTCATTGGGCGCAGTCGGAGCCGTTTGATCAGTCCGAAAGCCGGGACGGGGATGATCTCCCTATTGGCCCGTCGCTGGGTGGCTTTCCGGATGCGGCCCAGGGTCGCCAGTTCCCGTCCGGCCTCCTCATAGGCCGCATAGACGTCGCGGATGCGGGGGAAATGCGCTTCGGCCGCGGGGTTTTTGCCGTGTCCGGACGCTGAACCGCCGTTTCTCACCAACTGGCCGACGAGCGGCGCATCCATGAAGCGGGAGAAAGTACGGAAGTAGGATATGCCGTTCTTCGGCGTCTCTGCTTCGACGTTGTCGCAGCAAATCAGCGAAACGAAAGGCTTGGAACAGATGCGGCTGTCAACGAAATGGAATAGTAAGCCGCTGCGGGTGGTTGACAATTCCTCGGGAAACCCTGTTGCATAGAGGCGATCCAAAAAAGTCTTCAGGAGACCCGTGATGGTGAAGATATAGATGGGCGATGCGTAGACGATGAGATCAGCGTCGGCCATCCGCATGAATACGCTGTGGACGTCGTCTTTCTCGTCCCATACGCAATGAGGCTGAAAGTTGTCGGCCTCGACCCGAGTCTCGATATTGTCCTGACATTTCTCGCAGGCAAGACACCGGTTTATCTTTAAAGCGGAAAGATCGACCACCTCCGTCTGGGCGCCCGCCCGTGCGGCCCCTGCAAGAAGGCGGTCGACCAAGAAGCGCGTATATCCCCGATGCCCCGAGTGGCTGCCGTTGATTGCCAATATCTTCGTCGATTCCTCCTGTTGGGGGTCTCATCGCCCCTCTGAACAAACAATAGCATACCCGCTATCTTGTCTTGCGTAAAACGATTTTGCGACGAAGGGGTTTGAGACGGCCGCGAAGGGGACGACAACGGGGACAGACGGCAGATGGGACGGGCAATACTGGATAGGGTGCAGACCCGGTGGTTTCAGTTAAATCGGCAATCTGCCGATATACTCTGTAAGAACCGATCGGAAAGACGGGCATGCCCGGAGAACGCGATCGGCGCAAACTAGAGCCATGACGGTCAAGCGAAAAAATCACCATGACCTAACTCGCGGAAATCAGAGGAGAACCGTATACGATCTTCTTAAGAAACATGAAGAGGCTTCTCGCCTCATAGCGGAAGGCGCCGGCAAGAATCAGGTTTCCATCATTGTCGTGTGCGATGGCGCAACCCCTTTCGACGAGGGAGCGCTCGGGGAAACACCGCATATTATCATGCGCCTGGATGACGATCTCCTTCAAAAGATCAAAGAGCTTCGTGAGGAAAACATCGAACTGCGGTCGTTCTCTTTGATTGATGACCTTACCGGTCTCGGCAACAAGCAGTTCTTTTGGATGCAACTGGAAATTGAAATGGCGAGGACAAAAAGGACAGGTCATTCCTGCAGCCTCATGATGATCGATCTTGATAACTTCAAAGGTCTCAATGACGCCTTCGGGCATCTCGAAGGCGACGCATTCCTCGAGGAATTCGGGAGGATCATGCGCAACAACTCCCGGTCCACAGATCTGCCGTGTCGTTACGGAGGCGACGAATTTGCCCTTATCATGCCGGCCACATCCGTTGGCGAAGCGTCGAAGACAGGTGAGCGCTTGAGGAGCATAGTGGCGGAGATGCCGCAAAAGAGCGATCCTCCTATCTCTTTGAGCATCGGCATCTCGGAGTATGCTTCTTTCTCTCCTTACAGTATGAATGAATTTGTTCGCGTCGCAGACATGGCGATGTATGAGGCAAAAGGGGACGGTAAGAACCAAATCCACATCGATCGCAATTGGAAGGGGACTGCTCCCGAAGACAATGAAGTGAACCGTGATGAAAAAGACGCCCTGTTCGCAAACTATCGTTAACGCTGCACTTGGAGGAACGCCTCATGGCCAAGAATAGCCCTGTAATCATCTCCGTAGCCAGCGGAAAGGGCGGCGTGGGAAAAACCTGCATCACCATAAACCTCGCCGCGTGCTTGTCCGAAAAGGGCGAAAAGGTCCTCGTCGTCGACTGCGATCTCGGGCTGGCCAATATCGACATCATGCTGGGCATAAACCCGCGGAACAATCTGAAAGACGTCCTCCTCGACGGTGTTGACGTCCATGATGCAGTGCTGCCGACAGAGGCGGGGTTCGACTTCCTTCCCGCAAGTTCCGGCGTCAGAGAGATGGCCCAGTTGCTCAACGAACGCATCGAGAGACTGAAGGACATCGTAACGCAGATATCCGGCGGGTACGATTACGTTTTTCTCGATATAGGCGCCGGCATTTCTGATACGGTACTCCAACTCAACCTCTTTGCGGCGCGAAACTTCGTTGTGGTGAGCAAGGACCTGACGAGCATTACCGATGCCTATGCCATGATAAAAACGATGTACCGGACCTTTGGGAAGAGATCTTTTGACATCATCGTAAATTCCGTAAGGGATGACGATGAAGGCGTCAGGGTTTTCAATCACATCGATTCAATATGCCAGAAGTTCCTCAACCTCTTCCCCCGGCACCTCGGCAGCATTCCCTTCGACGAGGCCGTCGCCCGTTCCATCATGAAGCAGACCGTGCTCGTTCGCCTTTTTCCTGAATCGGGGGCCGCCGTCAAGATAAATCGGATTGCTCAAGCCATCGGCCGGAACCGAGCCCTTAATCGGGGCGGCGCCGAGCCACGGCTTTCATTCCCCTACTGAAAGGCGACGCAGAGCCGACAACACGCCCCTGCTCCTTGGATTTCCCGACTTGCTGCTCGTCCGGATACCATCCCCGGGCTTTTCTCCGACCAAAGAACTCTATTATAGTCTTGCCGGGAAAAGGAAGGCGGCGCCGTTGCCGTTTTTCTTATTGTCCTGCTATTTCTATGTTTTGTTTGTTATTGACAGATATTTCACGAAATGCAACCATTGGTTGGGGGGAAACCATCACAACTTCTCCGGTTTTGTTTTTACAGTGCCTTGATATTCCATAGCTTTCTGTGTCCGTATCGGCGGCGTTTCCTTCCTTTTTCGTTCTTTTTTTCTTGACAAATATTTCACGAAATGTAATCATGGGTTGGGGGGAAACCATCACAACATAGGTCGGAAACGCTGGCGTGGAATGGATTCCGTGGGTATTCCGCGAAGAGGCTTCGAGACAATGCGCCGAAGCCATTACGGCTCTATACGTTGCGGAGAGCGATAATGGACTGTTTCACAGCGGAACCGAGAAGCGTCGAAACTCACCCGGGCAGGGGTCTGCCTGGCGGTCCTGACGCCGCGCTCCGGTCCATCCTTTCACCCGGCGCCCTAAGGTCTTCCCGTTGCCGTGCTTGCTCGCGGCCTATAGTTTCGCTCGTTCAGAATCTTCTTCCTCAAAACAGTTTTCGCTTCTCCCGTCAAAAAGGAGACGGCTCTTTTGCGGCCGTCCTTTGTGCAATCCGAAAGACGGCTCTCGGCATGTCTCGCGCTGTCGCTTTGCGGGACTTGGACAGGAAGTAGAAGAGCAAAGGAATTCCTTTCCTTTCGTCGTTTGAGAGGTGCTCGCACGACGACTGTCTGCGCTGGAGGGGAGTTTGGGGAATCCCCGTGTTTGCAGATGGGACTGCGGGGGGGTGGGAGAGGCTTTGTTGCGGGCCTGTTTGTATTCCTTGATGGATCGATTGTCGATTTTCCGGTTAGTTGCAGCAGCTTCGGCGCCTGCCGGACAAGCGGCGTTCGTCCGGCGCAAGCAGCATCATGTAACCGAAAGGAGGTCGTGAAAGATGGTGAGTCGGCAAAGATCGTTGATGCTCATGGCAACGGTTGGTGCACTTATCCTGCTTCTTGCCGGGTTTGCCGAGGCGGCGCCCAAGACCGAGGTGATAAAGGTCGGCGTCTTGCTCGGTCTGACCGGACCCGGATCTCAAATGCAGAGGGCGAACAAGGAATTCACCGAGATGTGCCAGGACTGGATCAACAAGAAAGGCGGCATCGCGATAAAAGGAAAGAACTATCAATTTCAGTGCATCACTGAAGATACCAAGAACTCAACGGCAGGCTCCGTCACTGCCGCGACAAAGCTCGTGTCCCAGGATCAGGTGAAGTTCATTATCGGGGGCGCCATACCCGTCATGATCGACGCGGTCGCGGCCCTGACCGAGCAGAGCAAGGTCCTTTACATGGCCGGTATGAGTGACGTCGTGCATGGCGACAGGCCGCTTTCTTTCATCGGCAACTACTCCTATGCGTCTCCCCTGGCGGGTCTTTACGACGCCACGCTTCGCCTTTATCCGGGGGTGAAAACAATCGGGTTCATGGTGGAGGATGAGCCGGGAGCGCGCGCCGTCGCAACCTTGTCTCAAAACATCGCGAAAGGGCGCGGGCTGAAACTGCTGCCTCCGCAGCTCCACCCATGGGAATCGACCGAGTATTACCCTGAATGGACGAAGGTGTTGTCCCAGAAGCCCGACGCGGTGGACAACGGTCTGAAGATGCCGAACAACACGGCCGCGTGCGTCAAACAGGGCCGCGAGCAAGGCTTCAAAGGACCCATGTTCGCCAGCATCTCGGGAGACCCCCGTCTTTTGTTGAATATGATAGGCAAAGACCTCGCCAACGATTTCCTGTGGGCATCGCTCGACGTGTACGGCCCGGGAGCAACCCCTAAGATAGCCGAGCTCGTGAAACTCTGGAGCGCCAGCCATAAAGAGCCGTGCGATCTGGACGGTTTGAGCGCCTGGGATTTGATGTGGGTTTTGTCGCAGGCAATCGACAAAGCGCAAAGCCTCGATCCCGTGGAAGTTGCGAAGGCTTTGGAGAAAGCCGAGAGCTTCGACACTTCGAGGGGAACGGCGAAAATGGGCGGCGCAAAAGCTTTCGGTCTCAACCACATGCTCTTTCGGCCCTGCCCCGTCAGCCGTCTGAAGGATGGCAAGATCGAATTCGTAAAATGGTACGACACATGGATGCCCTAGGATAAAGGAGCCGGCCATGTACGCGAAAGAAGACTTCGAAGCCTGCCCGCCGCCTATTCACGTGAGATCCATAAAGGAGACGGCGACTGCGGACGTGGTGGTCGTGGGCGCAGGAATAGCCGGGCTGACCGCCGGACTCTCGGCCGCAGAAGCGGGCGCCAGGACAATCGTGCTTGAAAAGGGGGCGAGCTTCAACGTCCGCGGCCTCCATAACGCCGCCCTTGCGAGCCGACTGCAGAAGAAGGCCGGGATTGGTACCGACAGGGATCGGGTCATCTCCACGATAATGGAGTTCGGAGCGTACCGGAGCGACCAGAGAGTGGTCAGACTATGGGCAGACAATTGCGACAAGGTCATGGACTGGCTCTTGGATTTAGCCGAGGAGGCCCACGTAGAGGTTGTTCTGGACCCGACGACGAAACCCTGGTACTTCCCGAATTACCCGACGATCCATGTCTTCCTGCCGAAATTTCAGCAGACCTTAGCCGGAATGTTGATGGACAAAGCGCGAAAACTCGGGGTCGATTTTCGTTGCGAGACCCCGGCCGTTCGATTGCTGAGAGAGGGAAATGGCAGGGTCAACGGCGTGATTGCTCAAACCAGTCAGGGGGATTGCATAAGGTTCAACGTCAATAAAGCGGTGGTGCTCTGTTCCGGAGATTACGGAAGCGACCGGCAAATGGTCGATACGTACTTCATGCGTGCGTTGAGTCGTCTGAGCTGCGCCTATGAGGGGGGTCTCAACACCGGAGACGGGCAAAAGATGGCGATGTGGATCGGCGCCGCGATCGATGAGTCTCCTCATTGCGCAATGCTTTTCGATTGGACAGTCTGGAGCAAGGAAGGACTTTTTAACCTGGCTCGCCAGCCCTGGCTGTACGTGGACCTCAAGGGTGAGCGCTTTATGAACGAAGACCTGCCCTGGGGGTACGAATGCGCCCAGATGTTGCAGCAGCCGGGGGGCGTTGCGTGGTCGGTGTGGGACGCCAAATATGACGAAGAGTGGCCGAAAATGGGGAGCCAGTGCTGCAAGAACATGGGACCGCCCACGCATTTGTGGAACCCGGAGCAGCTTAGCTCGGCGGTGAACGGGGCCCAGGTGCTAACGGCGGAGAGCATCGAGGAGCTTGCGCGGAAGATGGAGGCGCACGTTGAGACCTTCAGCGCCACCGTTGCACGGTACAACGAGATGGCGCGCAACGGCAAGGACCTCGACTTCGGGAAACATCCCGACAGATTGACGACCCTGGAGAAGGCGCCGTTTTACGCCTGCAAAATGGAAACTAGATATATGGTGATCCTGAGCGGCCTCAAGGTCGACGCGGGGTTGCACGTACTGGATGCGGAAAGGAATGTCATCCCCGGATTATACGCGGCCGGGAACGTTTCGGGTTCTTTTTTTGCCGGCGCCTATCCTACAACGATTCCGGGACTCACGCACAGCCGGGCCTGGACCTTCGGCCGCCTTGCGGGTCTGGCCGCGGCGATGGAGAGAGCGTAAGACTGACGGACAGCAACGGCAGGATGAAAAGGAAAAGGTTGGTCTGAAAGCATGGACGCCATTTGGCAAGGCATATCGAACGGACTCATGATGGGATGGATTTATGTGCTCGTTGCCCTCGGTCTCACGATCGTTTTCAGCATCATGGGGATCATGCAGTTTGCGCACGGCGAGATATACATGCTTGGCGCCTATTGCACCTATTATGTTTCCGTCGTTCGGGGCATGAACGTTTTTGTATCCCTGGCAATAGCGGCCGTAGCCCTGGGCCTTGGCGGCATACTCCTTGAGAAGTTTCTCTTTCGCCGCTTCAGGGGACAGATCGAGTCGGGCATGATCGTTGCCATCGGGCTCATCGTGCTTCTCCAGACGGTGGCGGCGGTCAGTTTCGGAACCCAGGATAAGTGGGTCCCGACGATAGTCAAGGGCGTCCTGAAGATCTGGGTGATCCGCCTCGCGTGGGATAGGGCCATATCCGTCTTTATTGCCATTGCCCTGGTTCTTCTCCTCTTTCTTTTTATCCGTATGACAAAACTCGGCCAGGCCATGGTCGCCATAGCCCAGGACCGGGATGCAGCAACCTTGCACGGGGTCGACGTGAACCGCGTCTCCTCCTTCACCATGGCCATAGGATGCGCATTGGCAGCCGTGGCGGGAGGCCTGATGGGCGCCATCTTTCAGGTCGAGCCCTATATGGGCGGGTTTCCCATGGGGAAAGGCATTGCGGTGATCATTCTCGGCGGCTTGGGCAGCATTTGGGGCGCCGTTATCGGGGGGTTGATCCTGGGTTTCGTGGACGGTCTGGTGCCTCTTTGGGCGAACACTACCGTTGCTTCGATCATAGGCTTTCTCGTCATTATCGTGATCCTGATCGTCAAGCCTCAGGGACTCCTGGGCCACGACTGAGCAGACTCAGGACTAGAGGGGGCAAAACCCGGGCGAACGGTCCGGGGAAAACCCCGAGCAAACAATCAGGACAGGGAAGAGATGCGCATAACCGTCACGAGCAAGAAACTGAGCTACGCCTTCCTGGTCGTCGTCGTTCTCATACTGCCGCTGGTCGTCAAGAGCGACTACTACCTTCATCTTCTTATCCTGTGCGCGATCAATGTCATACTCGCCAGCAGCCTCCGCGCGATAACCACGGTCGGCCAGGTATCTCTCGGTCACGCCGGCTTCATGGGGATAGGCGCATACACGTCGGCTATCCTTTGCGCAAAGTGCGGGCTTTCGAGCTATGCCGCTTTCCTTGCGGGGGGTCTGGCCGCCATGATCGTCGCGGCCCTGATTGCCTACCCTGTGATGCGGGTGCGGACGGTCTATTTTGCGATGCTGACCATGTTTCTCGGCCAGGTTGTGACGCTTGTCATAACGCAATGGAGAGACTTGACGGGCGGCACTTCCGGCTTCATCAACATCGCCCGTTTCGGAAAAATCCCGATTCCGGGACACGTCTCCATAGATTTCACCAGCAAGGTTGCAAACCTCTATTTCGTCCTGATTCTCATGCTGCTCATTCTCCTGTTTCTTTACGCCATCGATCAGTCATATATCGGAAAAACCTTCAAGGCGGTCGCCCAGGATGATTCTTTGGCTGCCAGCGCGGGAATTAATGTTGCGAGATACAGAGCGCTCATTTTCTGCATAGGGTGTTTTTTCGCCGGCTTGGCCGGAAGCTTCTACGCTCATTACATGTGCGTGATCACTCCCGATTCCTTCAATATTCTCTACAGCATGTACTTATTGATATACCTGGTTGTCGGCGGCCCGAAGAAGTTCGGAGGAGCTATCGTCGGTCCCTTCGTCTTGACCCTTGTTCCGGAGTTGTCGCGGGTGCTGAAGGAATACCAGCCGTTCCTTTTCGTCGGGGTGTTGTACCTTGTGGTCTTTTTTGTACCTGGCGGTCTCGCCTCCCTGCTTGAGCGGGTGAGCCTTCGGGTCAGGAACGTCTCTTTGCGGGAGATTAAGCCGAGTGCTTGAGACAAGGGGACTTACGAAAGATTTTAAGGGACTGCGGGCCGTGAGCCAGATTGATCTGCAGGTCGGCGCCGAGGAAATAGTGGGCATCATCGGCCCTAACGGCGCCGGAAAAACGACCGTCTTCAATCTGCTTACCGGTTTTCTACGGCCCACGAGGGGTGAGATATTCTTTAGGGACGCCAGGATAGGAGGGCTGAAACCGCACGTCATCGCCGGTCTCGGGATGGCGAGGACGTTCCAGCTCGACCGGATCTTTCACGAGTTCACCGTTCTGGAAAACGTCGTCATTGCTTCGCATCTCCACGCGGGCATCGGGTTTTGGCAGGCCGCGTTCAAGACCAGGGCCTACCGGAGGAAGGATGGAGAGACGGTCGATTACGCGAAGAAAATCCTCCGGCTCGTGGGAATGGACGACAAAGTGAACGAGATTGCCGGGAACCTTTCGCATGGGCACCAGAAGCTGCTCGGCATCGCGATAGGTCTTGCCCCTAACCCGAAATTGCTGCTGCTCGACGAGCCTTTAGCGGGGATGAACTCCGTAGAAGTCGCCGCGGCGCTTGAAGTCGTTTCGAAGATAAGAGCCCAGGGGACCGCCGTGCTGCTCATCGAGCACAACATGAGGGCGGTCATGAGCATTTGCGACAGATTGGTGGTGCTCAATTTTGGTGAAGAGATCGCGAGAGGATCGCCCGACGAGGTCAAAAGCAATGACCAGGTGATCCGTGCCTATCTCGGAATAAAAGGACATGCTGCTTAGACTGAAAGACATACGAATCTGCTATGGCAAAGCCGAAGTGATCCAGGGCGTAAGCATGGAAGTGAAGGAAGGGTCTATCACCGGCATAATTGGCGCGAACGGGGCCGGTAAGAGCACGCTTCTCAAAGCCATATCGGGCCTTCTTCCCATAACCGCCGGCGAAATCCGGTTCAGGGACAGACGGATAGACGGGACGGCGGGTCACAAAATTGCTCAAATGGGCGTGCTCCAAATACCCGAGCGCGGACGCCTCTTCCCCTACATGAGCGTCCTGCAGAACCTGAGGCTGGGCGCCTATTTGAGGAAGGACGCAGCGGGCATAAAAGAAGACCTGGAGAAGATCTTTCAACGCTTTCCGGTCTTGTCGATACGACGCCGCCAGCGGGCGGAGACGCTGAGCGGCGGAGAACGACAGATGCTCGCCATCGGCCGGGCCCTGATGGCCAGACCGAAGCTGCTCCTCATGGACGAGCCGTCTTTGGGGCTGGCGCCGTTAGTTGTCGAAAGTCTGGCCGGCGTGATCCGCGAGATAAATGAAGAAGGCATCGGCGTGCTGCTGGTAGAGCAGAACGCCGGGTTGGCCTTCACACTGACCGATGCCGCCTATGTGCTGGAAGTGGGCAGGGTCACACTGAAAGGCGAAACCAAAGATTTAATGAAAGAGGAAATGGTCCAGAAGGCGTTCTTGGGTGGATAGACTTCGGAAATGGTCGGGGGGACGCCCATCGAGATTGGATCGGGGACACACCGGGCAAGCCTCGAAGGGGGGCACGCCTCTGGCGAGGAATGTCCCCCCAGCCGCTACTGGCGGAATGTCCCCGCAGCCGCTCCTGAAGGCGAGAGGAGTGTTGCCCATCAAGATTTATCAATCAGGAGGATAAGATGCTCGAGAAAGGAACATTGGCAGACATTGTAGGGAACGACAATGCGGACGATGCACCGGCGACCCTGGAGGCCTACTCGCGGGACGTGAGCTTTGTGAATCCTGTGCGGCCCGCCTGCGTGGCGTGGCCGCGAACCGCCGGGCAGGTGCGCGAGCTCGTCAAGCTCGCGAACGAGACGAACACGCCCCTTGTCCCCGTGAGCTCGGGGCCTCCTCATTTCCGGGGAGATACCGTGCCCGGCATCGGAGGCGCCGTCATCGTCGACTTGAGCCGCATGAACAAGGTGGTCTTCGTCGACCGGCCGCGCAGGGTCGCGATGGTGGAGCCAGGCGTAACCTTCGACAAGCTCATACCGGAGGCGAAAAAAGCAGGTCTCAGGCTCAACATGCCTCTGCTGCCCCGAAAGTCCAAGTCCGTCGTCGGCAGCATTCTCGAAAGAGAGCCCGTGGTCATGCCGAAGTATCACTGGGATGCGTCGGATCCGCTCGCATGCGCCGGAATTTTCTTCGGAAATGGAGAAGAGTTCAGGACCGGACAGGCTGCCGGTCCGGGAACCCTGGAGGAACAATGGGAAATCGGGGGAGTGCAAAAAGCGCCGTACGGGCCGGGCACTGCCTCATGGCACCGGCTTATCCAAGGCGCCCAGGGGACGATGGGCATTGTCACCTGGATATCGCTGAGGTGTGAGCTGCTCCCTCGCCTCGAAGATCCCTTCGTGGTCGGCGGCGCCAACCTCAGTGTGCTGCTCGATCTTGCTTCCTGGCTCATAAGACTGAGAATGGTCAATGAATGCTTCATCGTCAACAACGTCAACCTGGCAACCATGTTCACGAAGCAATGGCCGGGCGACTATCAGGGTCTCAAGGACGGATTGCCTGGATGGATCCTCTATTATACCGTCGCGGGTTACGAGTATTTTCCGGAAGAGAGGGTCGCTTCGTACATCAAGGACATCACCGGCATAACGCAGCGGATGGGCGTGGAGGCAACAAAAACGGTCGGCGGCGTTTCAGGGCACGATATGCTGAAAGCGGTGCGTGAGCCTTCCGAAGAGCCCTATTGGAAGCTTCGCTCCAAAGGGGCGTGCGAGGAGGTCATGTTCCTGACCATTAACGACGAGGTAGACGGTCATGTCCGGGCCATGAGCGATCTTGCCGAAAGATCGGGCTACGCTGCCTCGAGCCTGGGCGTCTATATCCAGCCGGTCGTGCAGGGCACGAGTTGCCACTGTGAATTCAACCTCTTTTACGACCCGGAAAATCCCGGCGAAGCGAGCCGAGTCAAGGAACTATCGGCGTCCGCTGTCAGGAGCTTGTTGGGTCGCGGCGCGTTCTTCTCGCGGCCCTACGGCGAGAATGCGGGGACGATCGTGAATAGAGACGCGGCAACGATAGCCATTCTCCATAAGTTCAAGGACATATTCGATCCGAACAAAGTGATGAATCCGGGGAAAATCTGCTTCTGACAAGTCCGGAAGGGGGACACGCCTCTAGCGAGGAATGTCCCCCCAATTGCTATCGAATTGGAAGGAGGACAGCCGATATGGGATTAGAACAATATCAAGGCGATATGGCGATGTGCTGCCGGTGCTCTTGCTGCAAATTCGTACCCTTGCAGATGGTGAATGGGTTTCAGTATGCACGGCAATGCCCCAGCGTATCGAGATACAATTTTCACAGCTACTCGGGCGGCGGCAGGTTGAACATCGCAGCCGCCATGTTGAAGGACGGTTTTGACTATACGGAGAAGCTCCTCGACGTTGTCTACAACTGCCAGTTGTGCGGAGGCTGCGGCGCATCGTGCAATTACGCCATGGACATGGAAGTGCTTGAGCCGATTGCCCAATTCAGGATCAAGTGCGTCGAGGACGGCAAGACGCACCCTGCCCTCGACAAGGCCGTAGGCCTGCTCCGCACGAAGGGCTCGATGGCAGCTGTCGACGGCAAACGGGGGGATTGGGCGTCCGGTCTCAACCTGAAAGACTACACGAAGGAGAAGGTGGACGTCGTCTACCACGTCGGCTGCAAGACGAGCTACGACAAAGGCATGTGGAAGCTGGCGGCGAATGTCGCCGCGATCTTCGGAAAAGCAGGCGTCAGCTTCGGCATCGGCGGCGAGAATGAAGCATGTTGCGGCGGCCGGGCGTACCAGATGGGTTACAAGCAGGATTTCCTGAATCAGGCAAGAAAAAACATGGAAACCATCGCGAAATCCGGCGCAGGGACGCTGGTTACGGGGTGCGCGGACTGCTATAACGCGTTCAAGGTCCTCTACGACCAATATGGTCTGAAGGGCAACCTCGAAGTGCTCCACGTCTCCGAATACATCGACCGGCTGATCAAAAACGACAGGCTGAAAGCCCGGAACGACCTCAACCTCACGGTCACCTACCATGACCCTTGCCGTCTCGGCCGGCTCGGCGAGCCCTGGATTCACTGGGAGGGAAAAAGATCCCGGGAGACAGGTTCGTTTTCGACCCGCCGAAAGCATACCGGCGAGGCACGTACGGCGTCTATGAGCCGCCGAGGGATATCCTCAAGAGCCTCCCCGGCGTGAAGCTGGCGGAAATGACCAGGATCAAGGAATACGCCTGGTGCTGCGGCGCCGGCGGCGGCGTCAACGTGTCGAACCTGGGATTTGCCCGGTGGACGGCCCGGGAGAGGATAGAGGAAGCGGCCTCTACCGGCGCCGAGGCGATCGTCACCGCCTGTCCCTGGTGCGAGGAGAACTTTAACGACGCGATCAGGGAAACCGGCAGCAGCCTGAAGGTTTACGATATCGTTGAGCTCGTGGGGAACGCACTATCATAAAAGGGGGTGATCAACCATGGCCTTTAGCAAGGAGATTTATACGGCGTTCGAAGACCTGGTCGGCCCGGAGTACATCTGCAACGACCCTGCAATAATGCCTTCGTACCATGGGACCAAATTCGCGGCCGTCATTCTTCCGAAGAATACGGCTGAGGTTCAGGCCATAGTCAAGCTGTGCAATAAATACAAGGCGCCCTTCAGACCGGTCTGCACGGGGTGGACAGGCATGTTCCAGGAGGGCATCGTCTACCTGGATTTAAGAAGGATGAACCGCATCGTTGAGATCAACGAGAAGAACATGTATGCCGTGGTCGAGCCGTACGTCATCTCGGCCCAACTGCAAGCCGAATTGATGAAACGGGGGCTGCATTTTAACCTCAAAGGCGCGGGCACGAACTGCTCGGCGATGCTCAGGGGTCACGGCCACCTCGATCAGACCACCAGCGGCGACGACCGGAATCACCTGGCGATAGAATGGGTGACCCCTGAAGGGAACATTGTCAGGTCGGGCTCGCTGGGGTCAACGGGAGAATGGTTCAGCGGCGATGGACCCGGTCCTTCCCTGAGGAGCATACTGACGAGCGCCGTGCCGCCCGGAGTGACGCCGGGGGTATTCACGAAGGCCGCAGTAAAGCTGTATCATTGGCCGGGGCCGGCGCGGTTTCCGGTCGCGGGGGTTTCGCCGAGCTACTATCTGACAGAGATTCCGGCCAATTTCATGGCACGCTACTATAGTTTCCCTTCAATCGAGAAGATGTGGCAGGCGGAGATCAGGATTGGAGAGAATGAAATAGCCTTCGAGCTGATGGGCTTCAACGCGGCAATGGTGGCGTGCAACATCACCACCTGCAACGAGGAGGAAGAAGAAGTCTTCAAGCGACTGAGCGCGGAAGTGCAAGGACCCGGCTTTTTTGTCATAATAGCCGGCAACTCGGCCCCGGACTTCGAATACAAAAAGCGCGCGCTGCAACAGATCATCGACGAAGCCGAAGGCAAGTCCTTGAAATCCATCGAAGATCCGAAGACCGAGGGCGTGTTGCTGTGCCAGTGCATAAGGATCTCCGCCTCTATCAGGGAAACGTTCAGGGCCGGAGGGGCCTTTAGCTCGATTCCCATCATGGGCCAACGTGATTTGACCATTAAGTGGGCCATAGGCGCAGGCAAGGCAAAGGAGCCTTTGATTGAAAAAGGTCTCATCGTGGATGACGGAGGCGCCTTCTTCGGATGGGGAGTCGAACAGGGGCACCTTGGCAAAACGGAGATATTCTGCAAATTCGATCCCGCTAATGCCGAGGCGAAAGCGGCCGTGGAAAAATGGCATGAGGAGCAAGGCGACAGGGCTTTTGCGGAACGCTATTTCGGGCTCTTGATGGGCCCAACCGACAAAGTCGGGCCGGGTCTGTGTAATTTCGATCTATGGTGGAAAAAGGTTCAGACTGCGCTCGATCCGAACGGCGTATCGCCCGCGGGAGGCGCGCTCGTCTAAAGAAGGAATAGCAAATGAGGGGAAGGATTTCCTTCCCCTCCCCTATTTTCCGGTAAACCGAGGGGCGCCCGGCACGGCGTCGCACAACGGCGGTTTTACCGGGCTGCTTTCGGGCGCGTCAGGGATGACCGGCAAGAAGAGATGGGACGGATGCGCGGCCGTATGGTAGAGTGAGATCTTGCAATTCTCCGGCGACAAAGGCGTTTCGACGTAGTGCGAAGCGGCGTCGAGGGGAGAGTAGAGCGCGTCGTCGCTCGCTATTTTCAGCCATATCCGGCGCCCTTTCCTGAAGGTCTTGAAAACGGGCTGAAGCTCGATTTGAAACTCGTAGACGATGCCCGGCTCAAGCTCTTTCGGGTTCTGGAAAGAGTGCCACGGCATCCCCGGCCGCGACTTGCCCTCGTCGATCTCTCTGAACTTGGCCTTGAGAGAACCCCAGCTCCAAAGCTGCACCTCCTTTGGAGTGAAGGCGTCGGTGGCCTCCGGTTTCATCTCGGGCTCGCCGGTCGCCGGATCAAGGGGAACGCCATCGGCCGCCATCTCCCCCATCTTCACGAAGAACGACCAGTCGCTCGTCGTTTCCTCCGTGGTCGAGGCATAGAGGGTGAAGCTGACCGGCCCGCAAACCGTGAAGTCTGCCTCCAGAGGCGCAGAGAGATAGGCGGCATAGTGGGGTCTTGCGGGAGCAGCGGAGGCTATGCCGTATGAGGCCGTGAGAGCCGCGTTCAGGCTGATGTTGTCATAGACGTCCGCCTTTTCCTCCGCCCCGGGAGGAGTTGAGCTGATGAGCCCGCAAGCCTCGCTTTCAGCGGCCTTCTCGTGGAGATAATACGTTTCCCATCGCGTGCGCCGAATGGGATATTCATTCTCATACCGCCATTTTCCTGTCCCGCTGTCGTAGATCGCCGCTTCCGGCTCGTCCATGATGCCTGTATCGACGTTCTTCAACCAATACTCGAGCCATCGCAGTATGTACTCGTTAAAAGCCGTGGTCTCGAAGATCCACGGCTGGTAGTTCTCGTTCGTCCATGGCGTGACGACGAGCTTTTTCGGAGACGTTATGTCGGAGTACGATCTCAGATGACAGGGCGCGTGAAGCCGGTTTGGGACGTTGACGATATTGAGCACAGACGCCTTGATCCGGTCTACCCTTGTCCAGCCGCCGCCGTGTTCCCACCAGAAGGGACCATCCTCCGTATGAGCCAGGATCTCCGCGATGATATTCATGGGCGGTTCCTTGCCCGGGACGGGTCCCGGCCAGATAGCGCCCTGGGTCAGGCCTGAAGCCAGATAGATTGCAAACCCTTTCCGCAGCACCCCTCCCGGATAGCAGAGACCCCGATAGTTGTCCGTGGTTGCGAGCACAACAAGGGTCTTCAGGTGCGGGGGGTTGAGCGGAGCGGTGAGCCACTGCATGACGCCGTATCCGGAGGCGCCCATCATACCGACGGCCCCTGTGCACCAGGGTTGCCGGGCAACCCACTCGACCAGGTCGTAGCCGTCTTCGGCGGCTTTAAACCCGTGGAATTCGAATTTTCCTTCATTGAAGCCGCTCCCTCTCTCAGCGGCCTGAACGAGAGCGTATCCGCGCCTGCAATAGAAGGCCGGCTTGGGGCTTTCAAAGGAGCGTTCCTTCGGAAAGGGCGAGTATGCGAGGATTGCAGGCCATGGGCCTTCTTCCCGGCTTGGCCGGTAGACGTCGACGGCTATTTTCACGCCGTCCCGCATAGACGCCTTCAAATTCTTCTCCAATGCGACACCGGGAGGAGTGGGGTTGGGATAGATGACGTTGTAGCCGGTTTTGCTCATGGTCGTTCCCTCCGTGATAAAGGATTCGGACAAAACCTTAAAGAGGAAACCAGGGACAACTTAGTGGTGATATATGTTACGGCGACAGATAATTATTGTCAATGCGCAAAACCCGAATTCGACCTCTTCCCCTCCTGCCTCCGCACTTGCGCGTCGGGACTCTCTGTCTGGAGCACCAACGAGATTTTGGTTATTGGGGCGGTTGAATCGCTCTACCGATCACTGTAGGCCGGTCTGCCTGGACGCATGAGCGTCAGCAGGAGGAGTTTCCAAGAAACTGACTATCTCGCGAACCGAGTCTTCATACTCCAGGAAATAGTGACCCTCCAGGTCGAGGACCTTGTGGGTTACATTTCCGGGGCCGTTTTCAAGCAGGGCCTCGGACATTTTCTTGCTTGGCCAGAAATTGTCCTTTTCGGCTGACAGCAGGAGCAACTCACCGCCGTACTCTCTCAGATCGATAAACGCGCGGTCGTCCTTCCTGCCGGCAATAGCCTTCTCGTGGCAACTCAAGTAGACCTTGTTTCTTATATCTCCAACTATTTTTCTGGAATACCTGAATTTCATGTAGGGGATTTCCTTGCCCTGATACGTCCAACTCGATCGCGGAAAAAGGAGACTGGAAATGCCATGTGGAATTGCTTGCCAGGCATAGCAACTCGGTACGCAAGCCACGGCTCTGGAGGGCGTCAGATAGTGCGAAATCAGCAACAGCACCGCTTCGCCGCCCTTTGAGGACCCTATGAGCGTGACGTCCCGGTCCTTTACCTTTGTCTTGGCTTTCGTTTCATTGACCGCGTTCACAAAGTATTCCAAAGGCGCCTTGTCCAGGTTGCGCGGCAGCCCGTCGACGCCAAAATAAGCCAGCACCAGGACATTGCTCTTCTTCTTCAAGTAATCCAGAAAAATGGGAGATATCGCGGGCAGTCCCTTTCTGCTCCCGCCGATGAGAACAACGAGCGGCCTGCCCGGATTCTCATAGAAATCCGCATACAGTGAACTGCTCCGAAATTCCATACTATTCTCCTTGAGCCCTCGATTTCGTCCATGCTCCGGCAGGGCCGACGATGGACGGGCCCGATAATATCGAAAATGCCGCCCGACGTCCGGTTCACGTCTCAGGCAACAAAGTGCTCGCCAAGCCAACCCAATAGCCTGCCCCGATTGAAAGCAGGCGGTCGTTAAAATCGTACCCCGCCTGGTGCGTCATCCCGTTGGGGCGTGGCGGGCCGGCGCCCAGGGCCAGGTAAGCGCCCGGCACGGAGTTCAGCATGATGGAAAAATCCTCGGAGGCCATCACGGGAGGAGTGCTGGCGTAGACACGGTCGTTTCCCACGACGAGAGAAGCGGCCCGCAGGGCTTTCTCGGTTTCCTTTGGGCTGTTGATCAAGGCGGGACACCGCCGCTCGTAGGTCAGTTGGGTGGTGACGCCGAGAGAAACCTCCAGCCCTTTGAGGATCTCCCGAATGCGATTTTCCACCAGATCCTGGACGTGGGGCTTGAAATGCCTGGTGCAGCCGCGGAGCCGCACCATCTCAGGGATCACGTTGTACGTTGCGCCGCCCTTGATTTCCGTGACGCTCAGGACCGCTGCCTCGCCGGGATTTATGTTTCGACTCACGATGCTCTGGAACATGACGATGGCCTGGGAAGCGGCCACCACCGGGTCCCGCAGGTTTCCGGGCAGACCGCCGGCATGTCCTCCCACCCCGCTTATGGCAATATCGAAGGTGTCAAAGGCTGCCAGCATGGCCCCGGGGCCGGCGGCGAAGACGCCCTCGGGCATGGACGGAATGTTGTGCAGTCCGAAGACGCCGTCCATGGGAAAGCGTTGAAAAAGGCCGTCGTCCACCATGGCCCTGGCGCCGCTGGCGGTCTCCTCTGCCGGCTGAAAGATGAAGGCAACCGTGCCGTTGAACCCGCCTTTCGCGGCCAGGTATTTTGCCGCACCGAGGAGCATGGCCATATGGCCGTCGTGCCCGCAGGCGTGCATTTTGCCCGGCGCCCTGGATTTGTATTCCAGGTCGTTTTCCTCTTGTATGTCCAGCGCGTCCATATCGGCCCGCAGGCCGATGGCGGCCGTCGATCCTTTGCCCCGGACGAGCCGGGCCACGATCCCCGTTCGGCCGATTCCCCTGTGGACCTCCAGTCCGAAGGACTCTAACCTTTCAGCCAGGAAACCGGAAGTTGCCTGTTCCTGGAAAGCGGTCTCCGGAAAAGCGTGGAGATGGCGTCTCCAGCCAATCATGTCGGCTTCAAGATCGGTCATTGCCTCATCGAACGCCATAGCTATGCCCCCTCGTCGCTGTCCAGGCTGTTTTTATGAACCGTTTCGGATTTGGCGGCCTCACGATTTGTTTTCAACGTGCTTGGCAACCATGATCCGCAGGATCGTCCTGTCCGTTTCCAACATTCCCTCCCTGCTTATCTCGCCGATGTTCTTCATCGTTTTTTCCGAGGTGGAGGCAATGATGCCGTCGGTGGGCTGCACGTCGATCCCATGCAGGGCGAGCAGGGCGGACTGGACCGCCGTGCCTGCGGCAGTGGCCAGTTTGAGGGAGCAACCCGCCTTGGCGCCGTCGCAGATGACGCCGCCCAGATCCTCGATGAGGTTCTTGATGGCTCCGGCGATCTGCCGGATGTTGCCGCTCATCAGATAGGCGATCCCGCCCGTGGCCCCGGCCCCGGCCGCCACGGAGCACCCGCAGACCGCCGAGAGGCGGCCGGTCTGGGCCTTGACGTAGGCGGTCAGAATGTGGCTTAGGGCAATGGCCCGCAGCACGCGCAAGGGATCGTCGTAGGCAACATAGTCGCTCAAAGCCGTGATGGGCAACATGGCCGTAAGCCCGTGGTTTCCGCTCCCGGCAGAGCTCATGGCCGGAAGATTCACTCCCGACATGCGCGCATCCGAGGCGGCGGACGTGAGAATCCTGGCCGCCAGCATCATGTCTTTCTTGAGCAGACCTTCGCTCGCCAGGCGTTCGAGGGTCATGCCGATCCCGAGCCCCGGTCCGAATTTCAGGCCGTGGGCGGCCAATGCCATATTGGTGCGAATGCCCTCTTCGATGAACTGCAGGTCCTCAGCATCCAGGTCATCCAGAAGGCTCACCATCTCTTCGAGCGAAAGGCCGGAAATCCATTGTTCCAAACCGCGAAGATTCTCGTTGGACCGATCCCCTGCCGAAAGGAGGGGGTGGCCGTCAACGGACGCGCCGTCGAGCAGCAGCTCTGCGATGTGGTCGTGGGATTCCGTGATGATCGCTTCAGCCCGGTGGTCGCCGCTCCGGACGGACGCCTTGATGAAGACCGGTTGCTCCGTTTCGACCAGGTGAACCTCCACCTTCCCTTTGGACAGGAAATCCTTCGCCAGTTTGAGGACCTGTTCGTCCACGGGCTTGAAAACCTCCAGCTTCAGGTAAGGGTCTCCTCCGAAGGCGCCGAGGGCGGCGGCAAGTTCGATGCCGAATTGACCCTGCGTTCCCGGTATGGCCACTCCCATGGCATTCTTATAGATATTGCGGCTCACCCGGAGCGCCATGGAAGAAAACGCTTTTCCCGGAAGCAGGCTTGCCGCTGCGGCAGCGCAGAGGGCCACCGCGGCCGGCTCCGTACAGCCCAGGGCCGGGAGGACTTCCAGGTGCAGGATATCCTTGACTTTGTATTTCATTGAACTCCTCCATAACAAAGCAAAGAGGAAGTCTCACGTCGAAACGGGCTCATCGTCCTCTTCCATGGAAAAACGAAAATCACAAAAAGGGGCGCCCTCCATGATGGTCTGGGTCCGGACAAACCGGATCTTGGGGTTAAACCCTTCTATCAAGGCATAATCCCGACCGCAGGAAAGCAGGCAGCCGAATTCCTCCAGGCCGTGCCTTCGATACATTTCGGCGTATCTGCAGCGGGT
The DNA here is from genome assembly GCA_963816715.1 of uncultured delta proteobacterium. Classification (GTDB taxonomy): domain Bacteria; phylum Desulfobacterota; class Syntrophorhabdia; order Syntrophorhabdales; family WCHB1-27; genus BOG-1155. Next base: position 10,851 of record CAWFMJ010000017.1, on the reverse strand, counting down.
TATGTTTATGGAAGTTTTGCGGGGCGTTGCCTCGACGGTCTCCATCTCCAGGCCGCCTCCCCGGCCAAAAAGGGACATGCCCTTCTGAAAGCATTCCATGCTGTCGCCCCCGGCCATCATTTTCAAGACTCCGCCCATGCGGCGAGCGAGGGTTTTAATGGCCTTCTCTGCGATGTCCAGGGTCTTCTCACGGCCGAATTCCTCGATAAATGCCTCTATGAGCGGCGCCGCGATCAGCGCCTCTATCTCGCGCCTGATGATAAGGGGTACGTCGTTGATATCCTCTACAGCGGGTCGCTCCGTTTCTGTCCCCTTCTCTTTTGCCGTGGCGGCCTCCCTTTCTATCACCAGGTCCCTGAGAACTTTTTCCTGATTCAGAGGCTCCAGGACAATAGCTCCTTTGACCGGGGTCTGGCACAGAAGACCGGGTTTGCCGTTTATCTTTGCGGTACACCGGCCGCAGATCCCAAGAGAACAGCCGGCGTGATCGTAATAGGCCAGGCTGCCGTCCTGATTCTGGTAGATCTGATCGAGAGCGTCCATGGCGCTCATGCCTTCTTCAAAGGGCACTTCATAGGTCCGGTAATAGGGCTTCGCGTCGACGGATGGATCAAACCTGAAAACCTTCACTTTTACCGCTTCATTCGACATATGCGCTCGCCTCCTTTTCCCTAATGGTGGCCCCTGGTATCCGAGCGGGATTCCATCATCTTCTTGATGAAGTCCAGGTAAGGCGTAACCCCCTTGGGAGGGGTCATAGTCGTTACGGTTACGGGTCCCCGAGTTACCTCAAAGCCGTCGGCCGTCCTTTTGACGATGCTTTCCCTGAGCCATTGATCGTTATCGGTGTTCGGGCAATCCTCACGATAATGGACGCCCCGGCTTTCGGTCCGAAGCAGGGCGCTTCGGGCTGACATCTCGAGGAGTTGAACCATATTTTGCAGCTCCAGGGCATCGATCCATTCCTTGTTGTACGTCCTGGTTTTCGAGGTGGAAGCCAGGTTGGGGATCTCATCCTTCCTGACCGAATCAAGGAAGTTGACAAGAAACAGCAAATCTTCCCGGTTGCGGATGGGGCCCAGATACTTGTGGGCTGCCTCCTGAACTCGTCTTCTCACTTCGGCAGGCCTGAGCCCTTTTTGCCGGCGCAAGGGCGCTTCGGCCTTCTCCTGCAGCGCCGCCAGCCGGTCTTCATCTGCATCGAGGGTTTTCGTCCTGTCCGCATATTCCCCGGCGTCGGCGCCCGCATCCACGCCTTGAACGAGCATCTCGGTAATGGCCGCAAATATCCGATTGGCGCCAAAGACGCCCAGCGCACATTCTCCGGCCGCGAAGAGCCCCTGCACGCTGGTTTCGAAACGTTCGTTGACCTTGATGCCGCCTTCGAAATATTCCACGGCCGAGCCGACTTCCACGGGCTCGTTCTCCTTGAGTTTCCGGCCCCATTCGGAGAGGTCCAGGGCCTTGTACTTCCACTTCGGAAAAACGAAAGAAGCAAGGGCCTCGACATTCTCCCAGGGCACGTCGCCCCGGCTGTAGTAAACACCGCCGTGGGGCGATCCGTTGCCCGCCCTAACCTCTTTCGTGGCGGCATAGGAGAGGAAGCTCTTGTTCCACTCCGTCGAAGTCCCTATTTTGACGAGAAGAGGGTCGTATTTGTTCAGAAATTCTTCTTCCGCGGCGTTGGTCAGGCGGCCGCCCGCCAGCAGGCTCATCACATAAGGGGCGATGCTGCCTCTCCAAATGGGCGGGTGCAGGAAAACATTGCAGCAGAAGGTTATGAATTCCAGATTCCCCAAGTCGGCGCCCGCCCGAAAGGCCATGGCAATGCCTTCTCCCGAGAGGTCCCGCATCCCCGTATTGGGCCAAAAGGCTTTGTGCCAACCGCCAGTGGCCATAACGACGGCTTTGCAGCGGAACAGCATGAATTCTCCGGTGCGGATATTCAGACCGACGGCCCCTGCGATTTTTCCGTCTTGGGTTATCAGGTCCAGAAGAAAGACGTCTTCGAGTAGATCTACGCCTACGGACCGGGCCTTCCTGAGCAGGGCATCCACGATCCCTATGCCGGAGGTAAGGATCATGCGTGCATCGGACATATAGATCGGTATGCCCCATTCGATCAACTCTCTCAGACATTTCGGGGCCGTCCGGATATACTGCTCGACGAGTTTCTGGTTGTTCAGGAAGCATCCTTGAGTAACGATATCGTTGAAAACTTTTTCCGGGCTGTCGTTGGGATCTCCCTTGAGGCCTTCGATTTGGCTCATGCTCCGGCCATCCATGGTGAAATCCGCTCCTGCCATCGGGGTGGCGCCGCAACGCGCCAGGGGTCCTTTGCTCAAAAGAAGGACCTTCTTCCCCTTCTCTCTGGCGGCAATGGCCGATCTGAAGCCCGCGCCGCCTCCACCCACCACCAGAACATCTGTTTCTGTTTTCATCATCGCGCTTTTCCTCCCTTCCTCATGGGCGGTCGATCCGATGAGCTTTCCGGCGTTCTTTCCTCGATGGCTTGATCGAAGTATAAGGCCATGTCTCCGAAGACTTCGAAGAGAAAATCCTGTTCGCGAGAGGTAAGCTCCCCGAGACGACTGATCATCCCGGCATCCATTCTGGCGTGAAATTCCCGGTGCCCATTAAAGGCGATCAGGCCGTTTTTGGTCAATCGGAGCAGAACTTCCTTCCTGTTGCCCTCGCCGTTGTACCGTTCGACAAGGTCCTTCTTCGTGACCTTTGCGATGATCTGGGTGACCGCCGGTTTCGAGATGCCCAGCGCCGAGGCGAGGTCGCTCATGTTGATGCCCGGGTGTTTTCCGATCGCCTCCAGGACATGGATCTCGGAGGGAAACAGTTTGTCGCCCGTGCCAAAATCCCGGGATGATTTTTCAAGGGCAGCGAATTTGTTCATGACCAGGACGAAATGGTCGATCAATTCCGCCGATCGATCCGTTCTTCTTCTCATGATAATATAGTTAACCAGCTTAACAATATTTTGTCAAGAACTTTGTGCTTGTTCACGTGCGAGATGTCTTCTATTATTGACGCCGAAAATCGATTGACTAATCAGGGTCTGCATAATAATATAAGAATATTGTCTTAAGGGGCGGAAAATAGCGGCCCCGGAGGGTGCATCCCCGGGAATAAGGCTTTTTTCGTTTTGCGGTCTACAACAACAAGGAGGTAGTTCGTTGAATAAGAAAGAGGAAGAGACGAAGTACGGCAAGTATGTCATCCAAAACCCGATCGACTACGGCTATCGAGGATACTGCAAGCTTCTGAAGAAGCAGACGGTCGAGTATAACCCCGAGGGCTTTTGGGGACCCAATGTCTGGTTCCGGGGAAGTACCGATTTCAACAATGACTTTACCCTGATGTTTATACGCGTCGAAGAAGACATGGAGATGGAGGTGGATTCCCACGTCCACGACTTCGACATGTATGTCTTTCTTATCCCTCTGGAGCCGCGCAACATGGAAGACCTCGGTTGTGAAGTCGAGATGGTGTACGGTTCCGGGGACGAAAAGGAAGTCCATGTATTAACGAAAACGGGTTGCTTCTTTGTTCCCAAGGGGGTGGTCCACGGCCCGTTCACTTTTCGCAACATGACCAAGCCCATTCTGTTCGTTCACACAATGAGGGCTGAAACCTATTACAAGACGGAATCGTTCAAATAGCAGAAAACCGCCTGAGACGGGAACATTGGCCGGCGCTCGCCCGAGCCAATGTTCCCAGCGAATTCATTTTGCCCTGCAAAGGCCGCTTGCAATGGCCTTGAGAGAAGCCATATCGATGCTCTCATCGATCCCCACGCCCCAGAACGTTCGCCCTCCTTTTTCCACGCGCACGTATGCCGCTGCTTTCGAATCCGATCCTATCGACAGGGCGTGTTCGGCGTAATCCGTCACCGAGAATTGAACGCCCGCGCGGCAAAAGGCGTTGACGAAAGCGTCCACGGGACCGTTCCCCTTCCCCTCGATGGTCCGCTCCACGCCGTTCATTGCGATCAAAGCATGTATGACTGTCTGCGACGAGACACCCGGTCTATCGATGTCGCAATCCTTTATCTCGATCTCTCTGCCGTTCAGATACTCCTGCTCGAAGGCATTCCACAGGGTTTCGCCCGATAGCTCCTTGCCCGTACCGTCCGCAAGCCGCTGCACGATCGACGCGAATTCGGGGTGCATCTGCTTCGGCAGCACAACGCCGTGCTCCTTTTCCATAACGTAGGCGATGCCCCCTTTTCCCGATTGGCTGTTGATCCTGATGATCGACTCGTAGTTCCTTCCCACGTCTTCCGGATCGATGGGGAGATACGGCACCTCCCAGTAACGTTGCTTCGTCTCGGCGTATCGTTTCATCCCCTTGCTTATGGCGTCCTGATGAGAACCGGAGAAAGCCGTATAGACAAGCTCGCCCGCGTAGGGATGGCGCACGTGCACGGGGATCTTCGTGCACCGTTCGGAAAGTTCGATTACCCCGTTGATGTCGCGGAGGTCGAGGCCCGGGTCGATGCCTTGAGCGTGCATATTGAGGGCAAGGGTAATAACGTCCACGTTGCCCGTCCGTTCGCCGTTGCCGAAGAGGGTGCCTTCGACCCGTTCCGCGCCCCCCAGGAGGGCCAGCTCCGTGGCCGCCACTGCCGTTCCCCGGTCGTTGTGGGGGTGTATGCTCAGGATCATCGAGGCCTTGTTGCCGACATTCCTTGAAAACCATTCGATCATGTCGGCATAGATGTTCGGCGTCGACATTTCCACGGTGGCGGGAAGGTTGACGATGATCCTGCGCTCGGGCGTCGGCTGCCATAAGTCGCCGACCGCCTCGCATATTTCCCGTGCAAAATCGAGTTCCGTTCCCGTAAAACTCTCCGGGCTATACTCGTAAATAATCTCCGTCCCGGTGTTCGCTGCCTCCTCCTTGACGATCCTGGTCCCCTCGACGGCAAGCTGGATGATCTCCTTTCTATCCTTCTGAAAGACCACGCGGCGCTGAAGCTCCGAAGTAGAGTTGTAGAGGTGCACAATGGCCCGTTTCGCTCCTTTGATGGCCTCAAAAGTCCGTCTGATCAAATGCTCTTTCGCCTGGGTCAAGACCTGTATGGTCACCTCGTCGGGGATAAGGTCTTCTTCGACGAGGAGGCGCACAAACTCGAACTCCGTCTGTGAAGCGGAGGGAAACGCCACTTCTATTTCCTTAAACCCTATCCGGAGCAAGAGCCGGAACATCTCCAGCTTCTCGGAAACGCTCATCGGGTCAATAAGAGCCTGGTTTCCGTCTCTCAGGTCCACGCTGCACCAGATTGGCGGGCGTTCGATCCTGAGCGACGGCCAGACCCGGTCCGCCATGGGCACGGGTTCATAGGGCTTGTACTTGTAAAAAGGCATCTCTCTCATCTCGACCTCCTTCGAAGAATAAAAAAAGGCCACGAACCGAAGCCCGTGGCCTGAATGCCGACTTTTGTTTACTGGTTATGTCCTGCTATGCGCCCGAGGGACCTCCCCAGCAACGGCTTCGGTTGAAGTCGATGCCGCTAAGTCGAAGGGTAAGAAGGAGTCTCACGCCACACATGTTTTCAGTATAGACCCGCCGCCGGCCATTGTCAAACAAATTGCCGAAAACGCCGGGGCAAACGCAGTCGGCCCGCTCAATGAAGCCTCTCCTCCAGGTGCTCCAACTCCAAGCCGGTTTTCCGCCTTTTGCCTTATCTTCGCATGTCCGGTCCGTCCCTCCAGGGGCATATCCCCTTCCAAGCGCTCCGCTTCACTCCCGCGCCCCGAGAGAATTAGCACGGTAAAAACTAAGTGCGCCCGACCCAAAAGCCGCCGCGACTTCGCGCGTCGGCTCCTGTACATTGCAGGGAGTCTCTTCTCTTTCTTGAGTCAGGTCAGCAGTTGTCGGGCGCGCTTACCCCTAACGGGCCCGTTTTCACCCTATTATTCCGCGGGTCGCTTCGTTCTCGCGAGGCGCTTTCCAGGGAATATCCCCCCGGAGGGACCGACCTATGTGGGGACAAAACAGCCCAAGGCAGTGCCGGGGCAGTAGGTGAAATCATGAATCGGCAATGAAGTCTTGTGGCTGTATAGCGCCTGCAAACATCGAAGCCGGAGAAAACAGGACAGCCCGTATATTACCAAAAGAAAGAGGGAGCATTGGCAATAGCCTCAGTGCTAAACATCCAGCCCGGCCGAAAGCAACCCCTGGTAGTGGTTTGCTTATGCCTTGGATTGGGGCATCGCCCCATGCGAGCTCCACTTGAAACTCCTTTGAACGGCCTTCCTTTTTGTTTATTGTTCATGGTAGGATGAACGCATGAGCGGCAACATCAACGTCCGAGATCAAAAAATACTCTGTTTGAGAAGCGGTAATCGATGCGCTCTCCCAGAATGCAGGGCTTTACTGGTCATAGGAAAGACGGTCGGTGATAAAGAGTCGATAATCGGGGAGATGGCTCATATTAAAGGTGAACAGCCGACGGCCGCCAGATACGACCCGGCCATGTCCGATGAAGAGCGAAACAGCTACGAAAACCTCATTCTTGTATGTAGGAACCACCACAAGGCCATTGATGACCAGCCCAAAACCTACACTGTTAAGAGGCTCCGGACAATTAAGCAGGCACACGAGGCCTGGGTACGGCAGAGGCTTGCGGAAGAGGTGCCGAATGTAACCTTTCTGGAACTTGAGCTACTGATGAATTTCCTCACATCCGGACAGGGCGTATCGGACGACTCCCTAACGTTGGTGCCTCTTAAGGACAAGATCCAAAGGAACCGACTATCAGGAGAAACAGAAAACCTGATAACCCATGGGCTGGTCCAGGTACGGCAGGTGCAAGATTTCGTAGAGAAGCATCCGGACATCAGCTTTGGAGAACGACTGAGACGAGGGTTTGTAAAGGAATACGAGCGACTAAGGAATGAAGAAGGGTTGTCCGGGGATGAATTGTTCGAAAGTCTCTTCTTTTTCGCGTCGCATCAGGCAAGCGACTTCAAGGAGCAGGCGGCAGGGCTCACGGTGCTTGTATACTTGTTCGAGAAATGTGAGGTATTTGAGAAATGATAATCCCGAACAAATACCTAAGGCTATCGAACTCCCTTCTGGGAACCGGCTCCATATTGCTAAAGCATCTAGATGACAAACAGACCGTCACTTCCCTCTGGGGAAGAGTGCGCTCGCTTCCAGAAATAAGGAGTTTTGAACGTTTCACTCTAGCGCTCGATTTCCTATTCCTGGTCGGGATTGTGCGTTTCGAAAATGGTCTTTTGAAAAGAGCTGTGAAATGATACACTCGGTTAGTTCCGACAAGCCATCATTCAAGCATGTGACATTTAAGCCTGGGTTTAATGTCGTTCTTGCCGAGCGAACGAAAGAATCAACGAAACGAGATTCGCGGAACGGACTAGGAAAATCAACGCTGGTAGAAATAATACACTTTTGTTTGGGTGGGAATAAGGGAGAAACACTGAGCAAGCCTCAATTGAATGACTGGTCGTTTACTGTGGAATTAGACATACGCGAAAAAAGATACTCGGTGACTCGAAATACAGCAGAACAGAATAAGGTAACGATTCAGGGCGAATGCTCTTCTTGGCCCTTGAAACCGGAAATTAGCAAGAGCACAGGTCACCAGGTGATGAAGGTAAGGGATTGGAACAGAGTCCTCGGTGTCCTTATGTTTGGCCTCCAGCTATCCTATCCTGACCTCGAATATGTACCGACGTTTAGGAGCTTGATCTCGTACTTTGTGAGGCGCAATGGGGCTAGGGGTGGTTTCTTGAACCCTTTTCAAAATCACAAGAGCCAAAAAGAATGGGATAAGCAGATTAGTAACGCTCTCCTATTAGGCCTGAATTGGGAATATGCCTCAAAATGGCAGATACTGAAAGACAGGTTGAACGTAATCGGCCAAATAAAACATGAGGCGCAAAGCGGAATGCTGGCAACTTTGATGGGCACCATAGGCGAGATAGAAGCACGGTTGATCAGACTCGAAGCTCAGTCAAAACAAGAAGAGAAAGAGCTTAGTGCCTTTAGAGTGCATCCTCAATACCGTCAAATAGAGAATGAAGCTAACGAATTGACCGCCAAAATCCATGAACTTGTTAATCTCAACATAACCGACAAGAGACTTATTGATCTGTACGAAGCGAGCTTGGAAGAAGAGGCAGAGGCAAAGCCGGATGATGTTACAAAGATGTACGAAGAGGCAGGTGTTACTATCCCCCAAGCAGTGACAAAGAAAATAGAGGAGGTCTTACTCTTTCATAGGCAAATAGTTGCCAATCGAAGGGAATTTCTATCCCTCGAGATAGAGCGTCTGAAAAAAAGCGTAGCGAATAAGGACGCAGACATACGTTGCCTTACCGAATCGCGGGCGAAGCTAATGGAAGCGCTCCGTCAGCACGGAGCGCTTGAGGAGTTCGCGATGCTGCAAACAAGGCACCAAAAGACTGTTGCGGAGGTTGAGGAGCTTGCCATACGGCTCGACAACCTGAAAAGATTTGAACAAGGGAGAAGTGCCGCGGTCGTCGATGAAGCTTTATTGCAACAGGAAGCGTCAGGAGATCTGAGCGAGAGGAAAGCACAAAGGGAACAAGCAATACTTCTTTTCAACGCCAACTCGAAAGCGCTGTATCAAGCTCCAGGCAATCTATCCATTGACGTGTCGAAGACGGGCTACAAATTCAATGTAACGATAGAACGATCAGGAAGCCACGGGATCGGAAACATGAAGATTTTCTGCTACGACCTGACCCTTGCGCAACTCTGGGCAAATCACCCAAGCTGCGCCATTTTTTTGGCTCATGACAGCATCCTTTTTGCGGACGTGGATGAAAGGCAAAAGGCTTTGGCGCTGGAACTTGCTGCGAAAGAAGCTGAGGTGAGACATTTCCAATACATATGCACGTATAATTCAGATCAGATACCTCGAAACGATTTCACTGTCGGCTTTGATTTCGACAAACACGTAAGTTTAGCGCTTACAGATAGGACCGACGATGGCGGCCTCCTCGGCATCAGATTCTAGGTAGGTCGTTAAGATGAGTCGGTGTATCGGGGAGATAGAAGGCGGGTACCGAGCAGCCGCAAAAAGAACCGTATGCGGAAGAGCCGCACGTGCTCGTGAGATAGGGGACGCTCGTGAGATAGGGGACGCTCGTGAAATAGGGGACGCTCGTGAAATAGGGGACGCTCGTGAAATAGGGGACGCTCGTGAAATAGGGGACGCTCGTGAAATGTTGAAATGCCTCGTGATTCCTTCTTATAAACCATTATCTCAATCTCTGTCGCTAGCGCATTAACGCGGCCTGTGGCCGCAAACTTCGACACGGCGCCCGGCGTCGCGTTCAACTGCCAGCCGATATCGACCCCCTTGATCTTCAACGCATTGAAGGCAATGTGGGATATAATCGTTCTCGCGCGAGCAAGAGGGGTTTGTTTGGCAGGACTCTTGAGCATGGCCAAGGTCAGACCAAGATTGCCGCAGACAAGGGCCGTGAGCCCTTCAAGATCGATTTGACCTGCGGTCTTCCTTTCGTAGTCCTCGTGCGCCTGCTTGAGAACGGAGGCGACAAAATCACTGCTTCCCAGGATGCGCTCATCATTGGCAAAGACCTCTTTCAATTTCTCGATATGTTGCACTGCGGTCCAGCCCCCGTTGACCGAAGGAGTTCTCCGCCCACGAGATCGGGTCTCTTGCCGAGAACGATTTCCTTCTCGACAAAAGAGTAATACGCTTTTCTTGCGTCGGCTTTGTTCTCGCCGAAAAGGGACAGTATGAAAAGGCGGTCCTGCCATTCCCTTCCCTTTCTTCCCATGACGACGCCGTGACCGTACCAGCGAAAATTCCTTAATTCAGCCATATCCCCGACGAGGCCGGTGCGGATCGGATTCAGATGGATGTAGCGGACAAGCTCAAGAAGATAGGGATCTTCTTCGTTGCAGAGAAATGATTTGTAGCGATTCTGAAAGAGATGTTGGCGGCCATCAAATCGCCCTCATATCCAGCCACGGACCTGCCTCCAAATCGGGCCAATTGACAGACCTCACCTGTGTGGAAAAGGGTGTTTCCCCACTTCTTCATCTGAAGTGACCGTCCGCTACCCGCACGCTCTTCGGCTTGCTATAGAGAACCTCCTCGGCAAGAGAGACTGCTTTGCATCTCACGACATTCTGCCTGACTACACGCGGCATTGCAACTGTTCCCTTCGCCCGGCGATTCGGCGTGAAGTACCGTCCGCAGAAAAAGCACCGCTTGACCATCGCTCCCCCCTTTCGGCAAAATGCCGTCACGAGGTCCTCCGGCCGCGACGCTCAAAAACTCAAAGGAGAGAAGCGTGCAGGGGGAAAACAGCAAAAGTCTGCCGGAGGACGGGCGCGGCGGCCGGCGCGCGCCGAGGCGCCAATGCCTACTCTATCTCCCAATCACGGATTGCTGCAAGGAACAGAGACTTACGAAAAGCCTTCTGGGGGGTGAGGGTGTGGGCGGGCTGTCTATGAGGGCATTCTGGTGGCTGCTAACAAGAGATGTCCCGAGCGGTTATGCCGTCGATTGACCTGTTGCGCCTAACCCGTGAGCAGCCGTCGCATGAGCGGCGAGAGCTCGTTGCCGCCGGTTCTGAGAAGGAGATGCGCGTGATTCTTCATGAGCGCCCATGCGTAACGGGATGTCGAGGTCTCCTTCAGGAGGACGGAAAAACGGGAAAGCAAATTCTCCCGATCTTTCGAATCCTTGAAGATAGAGGAACGCTCAATTCCCCTGACGACGACATGATGCACGGCGCCTGCGGCATCGATGCGGCTCTTTCTTGGCATAAGCTGCGATTGCACAGGGCACATATGATGTCAACATTT
>CAWFMJ010000016.1:0-163145 GCA_963816715.1 uncultured delta proteobacterium | reverse complement strand
ACATTTCAAGAGCGTCCCCAAAGGCACAAAGGCACCCCCGTACGAGGCAATAGAGATCGAGTTTAAGTAGTTCGATAAAAGAGCGTCCCGGCGAGCCTGTGGTCGAAAAAGACGAAGTCCTGCAAAGGGGCGGTAAGAAAAGCGATAAAATAAAAACGTCTCTTGGATTTCTCCAACATTGCCGCTTCAAAGCGAGGGCTGTACCTTCAAAGGTTCGGCAAGTGAAAGGAGCGATTCGCCTTCGCTTCTCCTATATCTTTATTCTCTTTTTGAGCCCGACTAGGGCGGCAATTCCAGAGAACATCAGCATCAATGGCGTCGGAATCGGCACTGCCGAAGCCGCATAATCCGCAATTAAGGCGTGTGCTTCGGTTGTGGGGTGTATGCCGTCCCAGCTGACAAAAGTGCCTGCGTGCCCGTTCGGATTTAAGAACGTCCCCTCTGAGGAAGGAATCCAGTCAGAAGGCGTTATGAGATTCTGCAGATCAAGGCCGTAAATACTAACGCCGGGATTCGTCAATCTAAGGGCTGTCAGGTCGGAGGCCAAATCCGAGTCAAACGATTGCACCCATGCTGCCTCAGAACTCGTGCCGGAAGCGATGAAACCGGAATAGCCCAGATTCGGGACGATAAATGAGCGTCCGCCAATGCTGATCAGACTCTGTATGGCCGTCTCGATGTTCAAGGCCGCGTTGGCGGGACTATACAAGCCGGCGGCCTTGTTCGCAGCTGAAGCGGCTGTATACGGAACGGCATCGGTATCATTGAACATATCGTTGCCGCCGGCCCACACGGTAATCAGGGCTGTTGGAGCAATGGCGTGAAAAGTCGCTGTATAGGTCGCCACCTGCCATAACAAACCCGTGTTCGTGTCGAAGGCGGAATTGCCGGTCGCGCTGCTCATCGCAGGATTGTCCCAGCCCGTGGTGGCGCCGCCATAAGCGAGATCCATCAGCGGCGCGTTGAAATGGCTGGACCCTGCAAGATACTCAACCCAGACGGGACCATTGGAAAAGCGCTGAATTCCGTAATAGTCGCCAGCAATTCCGTTCGTGTCCACTCTTCCGTTGTCAGACAGGCTGTCGCCAAAGGACAGGATGGCGGTGTAAGCGTGCGCCAAGCCGCCAGACGCAATCAAAAACACAAACAACAATCCTGCCATTAGCAAACGTGTCGTTTTGAGTCCCCGCATAAGTCCTCCGTTGACCGATGTCCGAATTGAAAAGAATTCCGTTTTTCCGAACTGTACCACCGCCTCTATCCTTATGTCAAGCAGCTTATAACAAAAGAATACGACGCAAAAGCGGCTTCAATGACTAACGCTGAACGCCATTGCTAATCCTGACACATTTGGAAACGAGGGCCTGACCCCTCCGGGAAGACATCAAGACATGGCGCCATGGACAAACCTGATCCGGGAGTTCGGATGCAAGCAATCGAACAGGCTGCAACTTTGAAGGAAAGGTCGATTTTACCGGCTCCCGGAACCGTCTCTCAACCAGCGAAGAGCATCCTCCCGGGAAGTAAACACGGTGATTTCAAAAGGGAGGCTCGCCGCATCGCTTCGATACATGTTTGCAGCCGCCCTTTGGAGTTCGCTGGAAACGATGAGGGCGGTCTTGTTCCCGACCATACCCGGGGGGCAGAGACTCTTTATTGCCCGAACAATTTCCGGATACTCCGTAAGAGCAACAAATGCCTGGTTAGATAAATACCAAAGATCGCACCGTTCTTTCCGGGGGTCTTTAGCGGCAAGTTCATCGATTGCTTGGAGGATTTCCAACATCGAGACAGGATTTGACAGATGAACCTCAAAGACCGCGTCAACTTCTTCAATTCGATATGGCATCGGACCTCCCTCGAAGTTCTCGGCAATACCCTGAAGAAGAAAGGAAATCGGGTCTTGTGTGCACTCGAGGAATACTCACAAAATTGTCGCTTTTCCGGTTCTTGCAACAGTTGCCACAGGTATATCACAGGATGCAAATTCACACAACATCATTTGCGTTCCCGTGAGTTTGGCCGTGTTCCTTCGCACGCGACAGTTCTTAAGAGCGTTCCTATCGGCCCACTCGGCGTTTGCCGTACCAGTCGATTGTTTGACGCGTCACCCCTCACCCCGACCCTCTCCCCCAAGGGGCGAGGGACTGAAAAATGACGCAAAGAGCAGAGCTGGACGGGGCAGCCGGGGCCTAACCTCCGGCATCGATCATGGTAGAACTCGATGCCGGATCGGGGGGACGAAGGACGGAAAGGGATCGCGAGGTTTGGATGCCACGTGAGGATCGTTGAGCGGAGCCGTACTGTATCGTACGGCGTAGCCTCACGACCGCAGCCCGGCGCCAAAGATTGTGATCCCTTCCCGTCCTTCTGTCCGGCCGTTATTACGGGGAAATGGCGAGGCGTTGGATTAGGGCGAGGAGCGGGGCCGGATAGATCCCCCACCATATCAGCACGATGAAAAGCAGGCACATCACTGCCCCGCCCCCGATGGTCCGGGCCGGCACGGGCGCGAGCGCTGGCCTCGGGCTTCTATACATCGCCGCGATCACCCTCAGATAGTAGAAAAGGCCGATGCCGCTCGTGACGACCAGGACGATCACGGACAGCCAGAGCGCCGTGCCGATCGCCGCCGCAACGAGGTAGGCCTTTGCCACAAACCCCGCCGTGAGGGGCATTCCCGCAAGGGAAAGGAGCATGAGCGTGAACGTTCCCGCAAGCCAGGGTCTGCGCCGGAAAAGACCCTCGTAGTCCTCCATCGTGTCGGCGTCCCGCTCCTTCGGCGAAAGAAGGGCCACCGTGCCGAAGGCCCCGAGGGTGGCGGCGAAATAAGCCGCCAGGTAATAGGTCACCGCGGTCGCTCTCCACGGGCCGGCGGCCATGAAGGCAACGAGGAGGTAGCCGAAATGGGCTATCGAGGAATAGGCCAGGAGCCGCTTGACGTTGTGTTGAAAAAGGGCAAGGAGATTTCCTGCCGCCATTGAAGCAATGGCAATGACGGAGAAGACGAAAAGGAGAGCGGGATGGTCCAGGAGGCTGACGTCGGTGAAATAGCGCAGGACGAGGGCGAAGACGGCGCCCTTCGAAACGGTGGCGATGAAGGCGGTCACTGGCGCGGGGGCGCCTTCGTAAACATCAGGCGTCCACATATGGAAGGGAACGACGCCGAGCTTGAAACCGACGCCGATGATGATGAATGCCATCCCTGCCATCGCCCCCGCCCCTCCGTCCGCGAGACCGCTCATGCGTTGTCCGACGAGACCGAATTCCATTGTGCCCGTCAGGCCGTAAATGATCGCCATGCCGAACAGCAGGAATGCCGATGAAGCGCCGGAGACGATCAGGTATTTGAGGGCCGCCTCGGTGTGCCTTCGCTTTGCCCGCAAGTAGGCAATGAGCGGGTAGAGGGAGATGCTGAGCGTTTCGAGGCCGAGGAAGAAGGAGACGAAATGGCGGGAGGCGATGAGAGGGAGAGCGCCGAGAAGAGCGCCCAAGAGGAGCAGGTAAAACTCTTCCGGCGTCCGGCTTCGTTCCTTCAGATAGTCGTAGGAAAGGACGGCCGTGAGGAATGCGGCGGCCAGGACCAGACCGCTGTAAAAGAGGGCGAAGCCGTCAAAGACGAAGAGGAGACCTCCCTGGCGGGGAACCGAGGGCGCCAGGGCGACGACGGCGGCCAGGGCTGCCAGAATGCCCGCGAGGGTCAGACAAAAGGTTGCCTCATGGCTCCGCCGGATCGAGATTGCGATCATGCCGGCCACGAGCGTCGCGGCAACGATGATGAGCGGGAGCAGGGGGACAAAGAGAAGGTCACCTCGACCTCCCTTCGGGCAATGCGTCGGCGGGCCTGACGCCCTCGCCCAGCGTTGTCTGCCTCGGGGGCGCATACGTCTTCTCCGCCCGGTTGATGAGGGGTTGGGGAAAAAGACCGAGCCACAAAAGGGGGAGCATTATCACCATCAATGCGCCCATCTCCCGGGGCGAGAGGTCGGCAATGCTCCAGTTCCCCCTGTTCTCCCCGAAGAATACCCGCTGCATGAAGCGCAACGAGTATGCGGTGGAGAGGACGAAGCCTATCGAGGCGGCCACTGCCAGGCCCGGCCGGCCGGGGTAGACGCCGAGGACCACCATGAACTCCCCGATGAAATTTGCCAATCCCGGCAAGCCGAGGGAGGCGAGAGCAAAGAACATCGCCGCCCCGCCCATGCGCGGCGCGGTTTGCCAGAGGCCCCCCATCCGGCGCAAATCTCGGGTATGGAGTCGCTCCTGGAGAATCCCGGCCAGCATGAAGAGGGCCCCCGTGCTCAAGCCGTGAGCGACCATCTGGACAATGGCCCCCTGAAAGGCCAGGGGGCTGCCCGCAAAGAGCCCCAGGAGCACAAAGCCCATGTGACTGACGCTCGTGTAGGCGACGAGGCGCTTCACGTCGTTCTGGCCGAAGGCGAGCAGCGCCCCGTAGAGCACGCCGGCGACGCCAAGGGCCATGAGCGTCGTTGCGGCCCGTGCCGAGGCTGCGGGGAAAAGGGGGATAGCAAAACGGAATAGCCCGTAGGCCCCCGTCTTCAGGAGCAAACCGGCAAGGATGACGCTCCCCGCCGTGGGCGCCTGGGTATGGGCATCGGGCAGCCAGGTGTGGAACGGCACGGCGGGGAGCTTGACGAGAAAGGCGGCCAGAAACCCCAGCAGCAAAGGAAACGCGAGCCGCTGTGGCGCTGCCCCGCCGAGGAGCGACTGATAGTCGAAGGTGTAGACGCCCGTGGCGCGGCCGTGGACGAAGTAGATGCCGATGATGGAAACGAGCATGAGCAGGCCGCTGAGTTGGGTGAAGAGGAAAAACTTGACGGAAGCGCGGAAGCGGTCCTCGTGGCCCCAAATACTGATGAGAAAGAACATCGGCACGAGCATGAACTCCCAGGCGAAATAGAAGAGAAAGAGGTCGAGGCTCAGGAACACGCCGAGGACGCCCGCGATAGTCCAGGTGAGGCACAGGTAAAAGAAGCCCGTCTGCTCCCTGATCTCGTTCCAGGCCGCGAGGCACGCGATGCAGCCGAGGAAAGCGGTCAGGGCGATAAGAACGAGGCTCGTTCCGTCGAGACCCAGACTGAAGCTGACGCCGGGAAGCAGCACCCATGGCGCCTGGAACGTCATCAGCCAGGGGCCGGCAGCCGGGCGCCCACAGCCGAGCCAGAGATACGCGGTGAGGAGAAAGTCGATGACGAGAACGAGCAGTGCGACCCAGCGGGGCAGTCTTGTGTCGAGGGGTTGGACGAGCCACGCAAGGATGCCGCCAAGGATCGGTATGAAGAGCACTGCCGCAAGCATCACAAGAGCACCGCCATGGCAACGAAGACAGCTCCGCCGAGGGCCAGGGACAACAGGTACCACCTCACTCTGCCGGACTGGCTGGCGGCGAGGGCCCGCGAGCCGAGGCCGGTTGTCCAGACCAGGCCGCGGAAGAAGAGGTCCACGACATCACCGCTGTTAATGCGGGTGATGGCGACAAAAGGATTGATGAACAGGGCCTGATAAAGGCGGTCGAACCCCCAGCCGGCAAAGAGGAAGGCGTGGAGGCCGGAAAAAGAACCTGCCAGGGCTTCGGTCTGCCTGCGCCATGGGAGGTAGAGGAGGGCGGCGACAACAATGCCGAAGACTGGGAGCGCTGCGGTGACAAACTCGATGGTCGAACCGGCGGAAGACGCGGTTTTGCCCTGAGCGAGAGCGCCGGAGAGTGTTCCCAGCAAGCGCGGCAGGAATCCCGCGCCCAGGGAGAAAACGGCGAGAAAGACGAGAGGAACGATCATGACAGGGGCGCGCAGCCGCAATGCAGGCCGGGGAGGACCAAAGAATGCGACAAAGACTACGCGGAAGGAATAAATGGCAGTGAGAAAGGCGCCGACCGCCCCGGCGGCCCATAGCCATGCGCCGTATCGCGGCGATGCCCAGACCAGCCGCAGGATGAGGTCTTTGCTGTAAAACCCGGCAGTTACGAAGGGCAGTGCGGAAAGCGATGCGGCCCCGATGACGAAGGTCCAGAAGGCCGTGGGGAGGGTCTTCCTCAGCCCTCCCATTCTGAAAATGTCGTGTTCGTTGTCCAGGGCCTGGATCACGACGCCCGCGCTCAAAAAGAGGAGGGCTTTGAAAAAGGCGTGGGTGACGAAGTGAAAAATGGCGGCCGACCATGCGCCCACGCCGAGGGCGAGGAACATGTAGCCTACCTGGCTCATGGTCGAGTAGGCAAGGACGCGCTTTATGTCGTGTTGCACCAGGGCGCTGCCGGCGGAGATAAGCAGTCCTGCCGCCCCTATCAGAGCGACGATGAGGAGTACGCCGGGGGCGATTGTAAAGAGCGGATGCATGCGGGCAATAAGGTACACTCCGGCGGTCACCATGGTGGCCGCATGGATGAGGGCGCTCACCGGGGTAGGACCGGCCATGGCGTCGGGCAGCCAGGTCTGGAGCGGAAGCTGGGCCGATTTGCCGACGGCGCCCCCGAGGAGCAGGGCCGCCGCCGCGGAAGGCAAGAGCGATCCGGGCGCCCACAGGCGGACTGCCCGTTGGGTCAATTCCTGTATCTGAAGGCTGCCGAGACTTGATGCGAGCAGGAAGAGGCCGATGATCAGGGCGGTATCGCCGATGCGCGTCACCACGAAGGCTTTGATCGCCGCCCGTCCGTTTGCCGCATCCCGGTACCAGAAGCCGATGAGCAGGTAGGAGCACAGGCCCACCCCTTCCCAGCCGAGATAGAGCAGGAGCAGGCTGTCCGCGAGCACGAGGACGAGCATGGAGCCGACGAAAAGGTTCATGTAGGCGAAGAACCGCTTGTAACCCTCTTCTCCTTTCATGTTTCGGGTGGAATAAACATGGATGAGGAAGGCAACGACCGTGATTACTGCCGTCATCACGAGGGAGAGCCTGTCGAGGTACAAACCGACGGACGGCGCGAAACCGCCGAGAGTAAACCAGGTCCAGAGGGGCAGGGAATAGACGAATCCGGCAGGCGGCGCGTTGATAAACCCGGCGAGAACGGCCAGGGCGGCAACCATGGAAAGGCCCACGGAGCCGCAGCCGATTGCCGCAACCACGGTCGATCCCGTCTTCCGGCCGAGGAGCGCCAGAGCGAGGAAGCCCGCCAAGGGGAAAGTGGGAATGAGCCACATCAGGTCGTACACGTCAACCTCGCAGGGATCGCGCCTCGTCCGTATCGACGTTTCTCTGCCAGTGATAAAGCCAGAGCACCAGCGCGAGGCCTATGGAAACTTCCGCCGCCGCAACGGCCAGAACAAAAAGAAACATCACCTGTCCGTCTGGCGCCCCAAAGCGGGCGCCCGCAATCACAAAAGCGAGACCTGCCGAATTGAGCATGACCTCGAGGGAAAGGAGAATGAAGACCGCGTCGCGTCGCACGAGGACTCCCGCGAGGCCGAGAAAAAAAAGTATGCCCGCAAATATCATGGCGTGGCCGAAAGGGATCTGGCCCATTACGTTGTCACCCTTTCCTTCCCTGCTTGCGTCGCCTTCTCCTCCCTCGCCCCTGTGAGGGGAGAGGGTTGGGGCGAGGGGGAGGAAAGATCTTTTGACGTTTCTGTCCCTCCCAACCGGTAGGCCAGATGGAAGGCCCCGATGAGGCCGACCAGCAAGAGCATGGACACCAGCTCGACGCCGAGGAGATAGGGGCCGAGCAAGGCGGCGCCGGGATAAACCGGCGCGACAAGATTAGGCGCCGGCAAGGGGGCGTGGATGCCGGACATCACGTACAAAAGCTCGGCGAGGAGGACGGCGGCAAGGACCGCCGGGCCGATCCACGCGGAGAGGCTCAGCTTTCGCGCTTGACGGGTTGCAGCGCCCAGGGAAGGGCCCAGGATCATCACCACGAAGACGAAAAGCACCATGATCGCGCCGCCGTAAATGATCACTTCCAGGGCCGCGGGAAACGGCGCGCCCACGAGGAAGAGGATCAGAGCCGCGGCCAGAAAGGAGACGATCAGATAGAGAAGGGCGTGAATGGCGTTGAGGCGTGTGATGACCATAAAAGTGGAGACGATCGCTATGGCGGCGGCCAGATAGAATGCAAAGGTCATGGGAGGAGGCTCCTTATATCGACGGGCGGCTCGTCTTCCATTCCTTCCCCTGCGGCCTTGCCCCCGATAGCCGCTCCCGCAATGCGGTAGAAATCATACTCGTGGTACTTGCCCGCTCCGCTGATCAGGAGGTCCTCCTTTTCATAGACGAGGTCGTGCCGTTGGTATTCCCCCATCTCGAAGTCGGGGGTGAGCTGGATGGCGTAGGTGGGACAGGCCTCCTCGCAAAAGCCGCAGAAGATGCACCGCGAAAAATTGATCCGGAAGAACGCGGGATAGCGCCTGCCGGAAGGGTCCTGCGCCGCCTGCAGGGCGATGCAGTCGACGGGGCACGCCGCAGCGCACAGGTAGCAGGCGACGCACCGCTCGTTGCCTGAAGGGTCGCGCGAAAGAATGATGCGTCCCCGCCACCGGGCAGGCAGGGCCGGTTTCACCTCGGGGTAGAGGAGCGTCCTCCGCGGGGAAAAGGCGTGGAGAAAAACTTCCCAGAGGGTTACGACGATGCTCCACATAGCAGCCTCACGTCACGACGGCGAGCATGATTGCCGCCGTTGCCAAAAGGTTCAAAAGGGTGACCGGCAGCATCACTTTCCAGGCGAAGGCCATGAGCCGGTCGTAGCGCGGCCTCGGCAGGGCCGCCCGCATGAGGATAAAAAGACAGATAAAAACGAGCGTCTTCAGACAGAACCAGACGATCCCCGGAAGCGCCGGGCCCCTCCAGCCGCCGAAGAACAACAGCGCGATGAACGCTGAGATGAGCGTTACCCCCATGTACTCGCCCACGAAGAACATCCCGAATTTGAGCGAGGAATATTCCGTGTGATAGCCCGCCACAAGCTCGCTTTCCGCTTCCGGCAAGTCGAAGGGCAGACGCCTCGTTTCCGCAACCCCGGCGATAAGAAAGGCGAGGAACCCGAAAAACTGGGGGATCACGAACCAGATGCGGTGCTGGGCCGCGACGATGGCAGAGAGATTGTAAGAGCCGGCGAGCATTACCACGCCCATCAGGGAAAGACCCATGAAAACCTCGTAGCTGAGCATTTGCGCTATGCCGCGCAGGCTGCCCAGGAGCGCGTACTTGTTGCCCGACGACCATCCGGCCAGGGCGACGCTGTAGACGCCCAAAGAGGAGAAGGCGAGAAAGAAAAGGAGCCCGACGTTGAGGTCGACCACCGTGATATGCCCTGTGAAGGGCACGACGGCAAAGGACATGAGAACCGTGACGATGACCACCGCCGGGGCAATGACGAATACGGGCTTGTCCGCAAAAGGCGGGATCCAGTCCTCCTTGAAGAGGATCTTGACCATATCGGCGAACACCTGGGCCAGTCCGAAGGGTCCTACCCGGTTGGGTCCGTAGCGGTCCTGCCAAAGCCCGAGAAGCCTTCGCTCGAGCCATATGAGGCCCGCGGCGACGACGAGGGTCGCAACGAGCACGGCGAAAACGATGATGAGAGGGCAAATGACTTCTCTCATGGCGCCGCCCTTTTGATTTGTCCCCAGACGGGAAGATCGAGGATCGGGCCGTCCGGCAAGCCGCAGGGAACGGCCGCGACGCCGGGCGTCAGCTCCGGCATTGCCCTTACCGTGAGCAAGTAAGACCCGGCGCCGATGGAGAGGACCGCGCCTTCGCCATCCTTCAATCCGGCGGCCGCCATGTCGTGGTTTGCCATGGCAAGGTAAGGCCGGGGCGAACGCTCTTTTATACCGGGCGTCAGCATGGAGAGCTCTCCAGAGCCGAAGATGTGGTAGCAAGGCACGACGAGGAAGCGGTCCTTCTCGCGCCGGAAGGCTTCCGGCATCTCATCGAAATAAGCGGCGTCTTGCCCTTGCCCCGACTCGATTAATCGCACGCCCGGATCGCCGCCCCGTAAGGTCTCGCCCACTTCCGCCTGAAATTTGTTGACCGATTGAACGGAGTTCCAGCCGGGCGCCCAAAACCGGGGAATCAGGGCCGATGGCGGCCTGCCGTTGTATCCTTCCATCGAAAAGACGAAGGGCGCCTCCGGGTCGGGGGGAGGGGGCGGCTCGTAGACCGTAGTGTCCGCGTGCATCGCCGTTCTGCCGCTGTACCGCCGGTGCTGGCGGGCGATCTTCATCCCCGCGATCCGGAATGCCGAAGAGGGCGCGGCGTCAACGACGCCTCTCAGCAGGGGGACCGTTTCCGCAATGGACGCGAGAAGATCATCGAGGATGCGCCACCTCTTTCCTTCCGGACGTCCCTGGAGCGCCATGACGTTTCTCAGCCACTGCCAACTCGGCCTGATGGCGCCGTCGGGGTGAAAAACCTGGAAGTAGCGCTGCGCCCGGCCCTCGTTGTTGACGAGGGTCCCGTCCTCTTCCGCGAAGGTCGCCGCGGGCAGCGCCATGTCTGCTTCCAGCGAGGTCCGGTGAAACAGGTGGTCGACGACGACCCTGGTATTAAAGGGCGCGAGGAAATCTCTCGCCTTGTCGATCTCCAGCCGCCGGTAGAGGTCGTTCTCCAGGATTATCGCGACGTCGGCGCCTTTTTCCGTATCGTCATAAGCGACGTCGAGCCCACGGTCGGACAGAAGCGCCAGGCCCAGGCTGTTGCACTCGGGCAGGACGAGCGAGAGCGCGGCCCTTTTGCCTTTTCTGGTCAACGCCTGCGCAATGTTTGCCGCCGCTTTCAGCACTGCTTCATCCCGGCAACCGACCCCGGAAATGACGAGGGGACGTTCCGCCTGCCGCAATGCGGCGGCGATGGCGCCGGCACGTTTCGCTATTTCTTCGGGAAGGCCCTCGACCGCCGGCGATCCCGGATCGATCAGGTGAGCCACGGCAAATCCGGCGCGGCTCACATCCGGGGGGGGGAGCCGCAAGAGGTCGGTTGCAAAGCCGTCGAGGCCCGTGGGGCCGGCGGCAATGACGAACAGCGGGCTCCACTCCCGGCCCGCCGCCGTCTTGACGGCCTTGTCGTCCCAGTGGGCGATCCCGGCCTTGCCCGCCACTTCTATTTGCTTGCGTCGCAGCGATTGGAGGGCCTGAAGGTGGAGCAATGGCGCGGTGTTCGCGATGTCCTCTCCCAGGACGAGCACCGCGTCGCACGCCGAAACCTCGCCTAAGGACGCGATGTGCGCCGGGCCTTGCTTCATGATGTCGACAGCGAGACAGACGAGTCGCTGCTCTTGGTCAGGGACGCCCGCATAGAACCGATCGACGCCGACAAGGGTCCTGAGGGCGAAATTCGCTTCCAGGGAGGCCCGGGGAGAACCGATGCCGATGGCGTTGCGTGCTCCAGCGATCAGCTCCGCGAGGCGTCTCACTGCGTCCTGTCCGCCTAGGGGGGAAAGGGAAGCATCCCTCGCGGTCCTCAGCCGGGGCTCGCGGATCCTTCGTTCGCTGTTCACAAATTCATAACCGTACCTCCCCCTGTCGCAGAGGAAATAGCCGTTCACGGCCCCATTGTACCTGTTCCGCATTCTTCTGAGCGTCCCATACCGCTCTCCCGGAATGGTGTTGCAGCCGAGGCTGCAATGGACGCAGACGGAAGGGGCGGTGGACAGATCCCACTTTCTCGTGTAGTGGGCCTGAAACGTCTTGTCCGTGAAGACGCCCGTGGGGCATATCTCGACGAGGTTACCCGCGAAGGGGCTTTCCAGGCAGCCATCCGCTGCGCGGCCGAAAAAGACGATGTTCCGGGAGGCGAAGACGCCGAAATCGCTGCCCCGCGCGTAGTCGTTGTAAAAACGGACGCAGCGGTAGCACGCAATGCAGCGGTTCATTTCATGGGCGACAAAAGGTCCCATATTTTGGCTGCGATAGGTCCTTTTCTTGTAGCGGAACCTGCGGTAGGCGTGGCCGGTCATTACCGTCATGTCCTGGAGGTGGCATTCGCCCCCCTCGTCGCATACCGGACAATCGTGGGGATGGTTCGTCATGAGCCATTCGATGACCCCGGCACGGAACTTCCTCGCCTCGGGGTCGTCGATCGAAATGCGCATTCCGTCCTTCACGGCGGTCATGCAGGCCATGACGATGCCGCCCTTCGAGTCGTGTTCGTCTTTGAACTGCTTAACCGCGCATTGCCGGCAGGCGCCCACGGAGTGCATGGCGGGATGCCAGCAGAAGTAGGGCAGGTCGAAACCGAGGCTCAGGCAGGCGTGGAGGAGGTTCTCTCCTCCTTCTACCTCGTACGGTTTATTCTCTATGTAAATCGTCGGCATGCTCGTCGTTTACGGCCGTCTCCGGTAGGGACAGCTCTTTTCCTCAATATGGCGCTCGAAATCGGTTTTGAAAAGCATCAGCGCGCTCTGGAGCGGTTCCATGGCGCCGGGCGCGTGGGCGCAATAAGTATGGTGCATCTTGAGGAACCAGGTATGTTCCTGCAGCACGTCCAAGTCTTCCCGTTGCCCCCGTCCTTCTTCGATATCGGCCAGTAGGCTGGCGAGCCAGGGCAGGCCGTCGCGGCAGGGAGTGCACCAGCCGCAGGACTCGCGGGCAAAAAAGCGTTCCAGGTTGAGGACCGCTCCCACGGGACAGGTTGCATTATCGAGGACGAGCATGGTTCCCGTGCCGAGACGGCTCCCTGCCTGTTTTTCCATGACGTCGAAGGCCATGGGGGTGTCGAAGCGCTCGGGCAGCACGAACTCCGTGGAGCCGCCTCCGGGAATGACCGCCCGGACCGCAAAGCCCTCCTGCATGCCTCCCGCGTGGGTCTCGAGCAGCCCGCGGATCGTAGTTCCCAGCGGCAGCTCGAAAGAACCGGGCTTCTTCACCCTTCCACTCACCGTGTAGACTTTCGTGCCCCCGTCTTCCGTCAGGCTCAAGCCCTTGAACCAGTCCGCGCCGTGCTTCAGGATATGCGGCACATTTGACAACGTCTCCACATTATTGACGATCGTCGGCTTTCCCCAGAGGCCGGATACTTGCGGAAAAGGCGGCTTTGCCCTCGGGATGGCGCGCTTGCCTTCGAGGGCGTTGAGAAGGGCAGTCTCTTCGCCGCAGATGTAGCGCCCCGCGCTCATGTGAAGATGGATATCCACCTTATACCGCGTTCCCGCGATGGGTCGGCCCAACCATCCCGCGTCGTACGCCTCTCCCAGAGCCGCTTTGAGGATCTCCCCGGCCCTGCCGTACTCGTGTCTCAGGAAGACGTAGCCGATGTCGGCTTCGAGGGCGTAGGCGCTGAGGATCATGCCCTCGATCAATTGATGGGGATTGCCCTCAATGAGGATGCGGTCCTTGAACGCCAGGGGCTCCATCTCGTCCGCGTTGGCGACGAGAAACTTCGGGTGCGGCGCCTTCTCGCCGAGGGGGACGAAGCCCCACTTCGCTCCCGTGGGAAATCCCGCGCCGCCCCGGCCCCGCAAGCGGCCCGCCGACACCGCCTCCTGGACTTCCTTGGGCGTCATCGAAGGCAGTACCTTCGCGGCCGTCTCATACCCGCCAGTCTGCTCGTACTCACGGAGCGTCAGCGGGCTTCCGTCGGTCTTCATGTTCCCGGTGAGCGGTTTTTCCAAGCTCGGCCTCAAGGCTTCAAAGCTTTTCATCCGTCCGATCGGACTGATCCGACCGATCGGTCCGATAAAAAGCTCTTATTTGTACTTGCTCAAAATGCCCTCTATCATCTCGGGGCTCACGCCCCGGTGCACATCATTGTCTATTTTCAGGGCCGGGGCGTGGTCGCACTCGCCGATGCACGAAGCAGGCAGGAGGGTAAAGCGGCCGTCCCCGGTCGTCCCGCCCCAGGAGACTTCGAGTCTTCTCGTCAATGTTTCGACAACCCTTTCATAGCCCATGACCCAGCACGCGAGGCCGTCGCAGACATAGACGACGTGGCGGCCGACGGGTTTGCGGAAGATGAACGGGTAAAAGCTCGCAACCGATTCAAGCTCGTCAACGGTCATGCCGAGCAGGGGCGCCAGGTCTTCGATCTGCTCGTCCGCAACCCAACCACGATGCGTCTGAACAACCTTGAGAGCGTCGACGCAGCATGCCCTCTTGTCCGGATACGCGCGAATCTCCTCTTCGATCTGGCGCGTTTCCTCCTCAGTTAACAATGGCTGCCCTCCAGGCATGAGAAGCCGTGAAAGAATCGTTTTTTGTCGTCACCCCGGTGAAAACCGGGGTCCAGCCGGCGCCTAGCGCGCTGACAACACTGGATACCGGCTTTCGCCGGTATGACGAAAAAGCCTGACAATTGGTTTTTCCCCAGCTTCTGAGGCAAGGGAGGCGCGTCAGAAAGTCTGAGATGCGAGTCGGCCAAATCCGAGGGACGCAGGCGTACCTTTGTGTACGTCGGAGTCCCGCAGGATGCCGGCCGACGAAGCAGATGAGCTTTATCACGCGCCTCCCTCATCGGTCGCAGTCTCCCATGACATAATCCAGGCTTCCCAATATCGCGATCACATCGGGCGTCATGCTCCCCCTGCACAAAAGCGGCGTTGTTTGCAAATGCGCAAAAGAGGGCGTCCTGATGCGCGTCCGGTAGGAGGAAGTATCTCCATCGCTCACAAGATAATACGTGTAGTAGCCCTTTGCCGATTCGATCCCCGCCGCCGCTTCTCCCGGCGGGACGACGTGACCCCAGGTCACGTCGAGGAAATGGGTGATGAGCGTCTCAATGTCGGTCATGGTGCGCTCTTTCAGCGGCGGCATTGTCGGGTTTTGCCGTGCCTTGTACGGCCCTTCCGGCATGTGCTCCAGACACTGGGAAATGATTCGCAGACTCTGCCGCATCTCCTCGACCCGCACCCAAGCCCGGTCGTAACAGTCGCCCCGCTCGGCCGTCGGGATGTCGAATTCGAAGCGTTCATAGCCGGAATAGGGCCGCTTCTTGCGGAAATCCCACTCGAAACCGCAGGCCCTCAGGTTCGGCCCTGTCCAGCCCCAGTCCACGGCGTCCCGGAAGCTCATTGCCCCGACGCCTTTCGTCCTTGACTTGATGATGCGGTTCCCCATCACGACCTTGTCGTATTCTTTGAGACGTCCCGGCATATAAGCGAGGAAGTCAGCCACCAGGCCGTCCCACCCCCGAGGAAGATCGGCGGCCACGCCCCCTATCCGAAACCATATGGGGTGCATGCGAAAGCCGCTGATGGCCTCGATGATCCCGAAAATCACTTCCCTGTCGTAAAAGGTGTAGAAGACCGGTGAAAGCTGCCCCAGGTCCTGGGCGAAGGTGCCGTACCAGACGAGGTGGCTCGCGATGCGGAACAGCTCTGCCATCATCACCCTGATGACCTGCGCTTTCTCTGGCACTTCGATATTGGCGAGACGCTCCACGGCCAATACATAGGGAAATTCGTTGAGGACGCCGCCAAGGTAGTCTATCCGGTCGGTGTAGGGGATGTAGGTGTGCCAGGTCTGCCGCTCCGCCATCTTCTCCTGGGCCCGGTGGTGGTAGCCGATGTCGGGCGCCGCATCGACGATCTCTTCGCCGTCCATCTTCAGCTTCAACCGGAATATCCCGTGCGTGCCGGGATGGTGGGGCCCCAGGTTGAGGAGCATATAGTCGGCGTCTTCGACCGTCCCGTCGCCGCCGAATTCTTCAGGCTTGACGGCGAGCGCCTCCTGCTCTTTTTGCTGGAGGCTGTCGGGCAACTGAAAAATCCCCGCCTCGGTGGCCCTGCACGGATAATCTTTCCGGAGGGGATGTCCCTTCCACAAGGGCGGCAGAAGAATGCGTTTCAGATTCGGGTGGCCTTCAAAGACGATGCCGAACATGTCCCATACTTCCCGCTCGTACCAGTTGGCCGAAGGCCACAAGGAGACGATGCTCGGCACTGAAAGCTTCTCCTCCCAAAGCCCCGCCTTCACGCGGATGTCCGCATTGCGGCCGTAGGAGAGGAGATGATAGACGACGGTAAAGTCGCTCTCGGGCTGATCCCGCCGGTGAATTCGGATTCGCTCGTCGATAGCGGTCAGATCGTGGAGCATGCGAAACGGGTCGGCCGCCTCATGCTTGAGAAAAGCCAGGACGGCCGGCAGAAGGTTGGGGGAGACCCATACCGTCGGTATGCCGTCCCTGGTTGCCTGCTCCTTCACCGCCTCTTTGCCGAAACGGTCTTCCAGCTCTTCTACTATGTTTGCCGTCATATTCTATCCGGAGGATCGAGCAGCGTTGCCCGGCGGCGCGCTTCGGCCTTGATCTTCTTCATGGCCGGCATTTCAGGGCGCGAGACTTCTTTTGGTCCAACCACCCAGCTCAGGGGCCGTTTTTCTCCGCTTTCCGTCTTTTGCAGCAGCAGGAGCCCTTCCAGAAGTGCATCCGGACGGGGCGGGCAGCCGGGCACATAGACGTCTACGGGGAGGAACGTGTCGACGCCCTGCACCACGCTGTAGACGTCGAACATGCCCCCGGAATTGGCGCAGGCGCCCATCGATATCACCCATCGGGGCGCCATCATCTGCTCGTAGAGTTGTTTTATGATGGGAGCGACCTTAACGAAGACGGTCCCCGCGATCACGAGCAGATCGGCCTCGCGCGGGCTTCCCCGGAGCACCTCGGCGCCGAAGCGGGCAATGTCGTATTTGGGCGTGACGCTCGCCGCCATCTCGATGTAGCAGCAGGAAGTGCCGAAATTGAGCGGCCAGAAGGAGTTCTTTCGCCCCCATGCGACAAGCTCCGAAAGTCGGGACATGAAAACGCCGGGCAGGCCCGGCAAAGCGTCTCGGCCGTTGCGTTCGTCTTTCATGCCTCTTTCTTGCTCCTTTTGGCTTTGCCGAATACGGCCCAGTCGAGGGCGCCCATGCGCCACAGGTAGGCAAGGGCCGCAAGCAGCAGTCCCGTGAAGACCGACATGGTCGCAAATCCGCGCCATCCGGCCTGGACAAGGACGACGGCCCACGCGTAAACAAAGATGCTCTCGACGTCGAAGATCACGAAGAACATGGCGATGAGGTAGTACTTGACGTCAAAATGGATCCAGGCCGAACCGGTGGGCGTGATGCCCGACTCATAGGGCTGGTCGGTCGCTCCGTCGCGGTGGCGCTCGCCCAGGAGATACGACAGGGCCAGCATGAGGGCAGCCAGGCAGAGCACGCACCCCGCGTAAACAGCAAGGGGCCAGAGTCTCGTAGATGCTGCGTAACTTTCCACGCTTGTTTTCCTTATGGGCTATACGTCCGGCAGCCTTGTGCTAAATATTGTTCCCCAGCCCCGGTTTGTCAATAAAATGAGGAGAACCGGAATAAGTGGGGGAGACTCAGGCCGCGCAGGGTGGTGGCCGGATGAGGCTGGTTGGCGAGGGATCATTCTTGTTTTGTGAAATGTTGTCTTTCAATGTGCAAGGTAAAACGGTTTTGAGGCCCGGAGCGAGAGAGACTTTCTACAGCGCCCCGAGCAGGGAGGCGGCTTCCCGGTCCAGATGGAAGGAGAGGCTGCCTTCTTCCGGACGCACGAGCTTCGCGGGCAGTCGGTCATCTCCTTCTTCGACCACCAGCTTCACGATCGGGGCCTTTGTTTTTCCTGCTGCCAGGAAAATAACATGTCGCGCGCTGTTGATGACGGGAAGGGTGAGGGTGATGCGGGCCGTCCTGCCCTCGTCTTCCGGTACAGCCGCCGCAAGCCGGGTTCTTTCCTGAAGGAGCGGGCTTCCCGGAAAGAGCGACGCCGTATGGCCGTCTTCGCCTATTCCGAGCAGCACCAAGTCAAACCGGGGCATTATTCCCGGAGGCGCGTGGAAGAAAGCGCGGATTTCGTCTTCATACATCTTCGCGGCCGCGTGGAGATCGACACGATCCACCGGCATGGGATGGACGTTTTCCCGGGGTATGGGGACCGCGCCGAGGAGCGTCTTCTTGATCATGCCGAAGTTGCTCCGGCTGTCTTCAAAGGGGACTGCCCGCTCATCGACCAGGAAGATGTCCGTCCTCTTCCAGTCAAAAGTCGCCGGATCGCGCGCCAGCTCCGTGTAGAGGCCGATGGGCGTATGTCCCCCCGAAAAGGCGGCGGTGAAGCGGCCGCAGTCCGCGATCGCCGTGTCCGATAGAAGGCGGATGCGCTCCGCCGTAAAGGCGAACAATTCGGCAGGAGATATGAAGATGCGCACGTCTTCCGTTCTCTCGTTCAGAGCGTCAACCATGCCCTGCCTTCCCGCGTCATGATCTGCCCAGCCTCGGGCGGGCCCCACGTACCGGCGGTGTAATTCGGAAAATCTACGGGCGGTCGGTCTTCCCACCGCTGATTGATCGGATCGACTACCTTCCACATCTCTTCGATAGTGTCTTCCCTTACGAAGAGGGTAATGTCCCCTTTTACCACGTCGAGAAGAATACGCTCGTAGGCATCGAGGGGCGGCGTCTTGAAGGCTTCCTTGTAGCTGAAGTCCATGCGCACCGTATAGAGCTGGTTGGCGGCAAAAGGGTACTTTACGAGAAACCTGAGGGCGATCTTCTCGTCCGGCTGGATGGTCAAAAAGAGCACGTTCGGCTCGAGGACGTCGCAGGTTCTGCCAAACAGGCGCAAAGGCAGGCGCTTGAACTGAATGCAGATCTCGGTGGCGCGTCTCGGCAACCTCTTGCCGGTCCGCAGATAGAAGGGCACGCCCGCCCACCTGAGGTTGTCGATGAGGAACTTCCCGGCAAAAAACGTGGGCGTGACGGAATCGGCCGAGACGTTCGGTTCCTGGCGATAGCCGGGGACCTCCTGCCCTTCCACGACGCCGGGGCCGTATTGCCCCCGCACCATGTATCTGTCGACATACTCCGCGTTCGCCTGCCTGATCGATCTGATGATCTTCGTCTTTTCGTCTCTGATGAACTCGGGGACGAAGCCGATGGGCGCTTCCATGGACATGAGAGAAACGATCTGGAGCAGGTGGTTCTGGACGATGTCGCGAACAACGCCCGCCTTCTCGTAGAATGCGCCCCGGTGCTCGACGCCCAGCGACTCTGCCACGGTGATCTGCACGTTGTCCACGTAGCGCCTGTTCCAGACCTCCTCGAATATGGTGTTGGAAAACCTGAAGAAGATAATATTGTCGACGGGTTCTTTCGCAAGGTAATGGTCGATGCGGTAGATCTCGTTCTCGTCGAAGGCGCTTGTGATGATCCTGTTGAGACGGGCGGCGGAGTCCTGGTCTTCCCCGAAAGGCTTCTCAACGACGATCCTCGATCCGTAGGCGTCCCGGCAGATGCTGTGGGCCTTCATCTTCTCGATCGTCTGAGGAAGGGTCTGGGGAGGCGTCGCCATGTAAAAAATGACATCCTTCGTCGACTTGGACGTCGGTTGGGCGATTTGCTCGATGCGCTCCGCGAGCCTGATGAAGGTTGCGTCCTCCTCGAAAATCCCGTACAGGTAAAAGAGACGGCAATCGAAGGCGTTCCATGCGGTCTCATCGAAGAGGCCGACGGCGCCCGTTCCTTTTACCGCCTCCTCCATCATTGCCCGGTAGCTTGCATCGTCGAGATCGAGCCGGTCGAGAGCGATGATCGAAAAGCCTTCCGGCAACTCCTGCTGCCGAAAAAGACGGAAGAGGGCGGGGAGCAGCTTCCTCCGGCTCAAGTCGCCGGCGCCTCCCATAATGACGAGCGTGAAAGGCTCGATCCTCGGCTGAGCCGTTGGGATGTCGCACGTCTGGAGCCACTTGCTGTCAATGACAAATTCTCCCTGATTATCAAACATGGAAAGCTCCGAAAGAGGCCCTAGCGCAGAAGAGAGTTCCAATCCTGCGAAAAGCGCTCCATCCCCTTGTCGGTCAAGTCGTGGCGTATGTCGTAGTCCCGCCACGCTTTTGCCAGATCGATCTCCTCATAGGGTATGGCTTTTAGCCCATGTGCGTCATACTTGTAGTCCGCACTCGGCAGCGGCGCTCCTTTCTTGCCCCATTCCTCGAGGACGGGAAAAGGGGACGTGATGATATCGCTGCCCAGCTTTATCGCATACATGAGGTGGTCCATGTTTCTCACGCTGGCCGTAAGAACCTCCACGTGGCCGTCTCCCTTCCCGTACATCTTGATGATATTCCCGATGAGGTCCATGCCGTTCTCCCCTCTGTCGTCGAGTCTGCCGATAAAGGGCGAGACGAATACCTGTCCCTTGCGGGCGCCCCTCGTCGCTGCATAAACGGCGGCAGCCTGGGCCTGGCTGAAGCAGAGGGTCATGTTGACCCGCATCCCTTCCCCAATCGCTGTCTCGGCGGCCTGCAGTCCCTGGGCGGAGGTAGGGAACTTGATATGCGCGTTCGGGATCCAACCGAACATCTCCCGCCCCTGGCGCAGCATCGCGTCCGCCAACGTATCCCCGTCGGAGTACACCTCGACGGAGACGGACCCCTCCGGAACCATGGGCGATATCTTCTTTACCACGTCCCGGTAGTAGGCGATCAGCTCCTCGGCCGAAAACCGCTTGCCCGCTTCCAGATGCTCGCGTATGTCGGGATTCTTCGAGATGAGCGTGGGATTGGTGGTCTGGCCGTCGAGAAAGCCGAGACGTTTTATCGCTTCCGCCGTTTCTTCCGGGTTTCCCCCGTCCAGAAATATCCTTGTCTTCAATGACGCCGGTCTCATAAAAGCTCCTTCACCTTCCTGACGATAGCGGCACTTGAGATCTCCTCGTATTCAAGCAGTTGGTCCGGCTTGCCGCTCCTCGGGACCTTCCGCACCGCAAGCGAATGGACGGCTATGGCGTCGCCCGCAAGGGTCGCAGCCACCGCCTCTCCCAGCCCTCCTTCCGGGTGGTGGTCCTCTACGGTCACCACGATTCTTGCTTCGGCGAGGGAGGCCTTCAGCTTGGCCGGATCGATCGGCTTGATGCAGTAAAGGTCGATCACCCTTATGGAAATCCCTTCCTTTTTCAGCTCTTCCCATGCGTTGAGCGCCTCGAAGACGACGATGCCCGCCGCGATCACCGCGATCATGTCGCTCTGCGCGCTCCTGAGCACCTTGTTTCCCCCTATCTCAAACGTCTCCGAGGGGTCGTAGATCACCGGCGTGGCGCCTCTCGTTGTGCGCAGGTAGGTGATTCCCGTATGGCCCGCCGTCAACTCGGCGAGTTTTTCCGTCGAGACCGCTTCGCACGGGTAGAGAACAACGCTGTCCGTGATGTTGCGGAACAGAGCGATGTCTTCGAGACCCATCTGGGAAGGACCGTCTTCGCCGATGGAGACGCCCGCGTGGGAGCCGCAAAATTTGATATTCGCGTTGGAATATCTGCTCATTCGAATCTGGTCGAAAGCCCTGGTGAAGAAAGCGGCGAAGGTGGAGACGAAGGGTATCTTACCGCGGCTCGACAGGCCCACGGCGGCGCCGACCATGTTCTGCTCGGCAATGTACATCTCGAAGTAGCGCTCGGGGAAGGCGTCGCGGAAGATCTCCGCGTAGGTTGAATTGCACACCTCCCCGTCAAGGACGACGATGTCGGGAAATGCAGGGTAGAGACGCGTCAGGGCGTTGCCGTATGCTTTTCTGGTGGCAACCGTTTCCCCCCGCTCGTACCCGAGGGAGGCCGGGGTCAGGCGGCTGTGTTTCGCCGGCTGCAGGTCCTCCGGTATGGTCAGCTCTCCGCGCATCGATTTGTCGAGCGGATCGAGGCGGCCGATCGCATCGGCGGCATCCTCCTTGCTCAAGGGCTTTCCATGCCAGCCGTTCTTGTTCTCCACGGCCGGCGCGCCCTTGCCTTTCACGGTGCGGGCAATGATCATGACGGGCTTATCCGTGGCTTCCGCCGCCTTCCTGAAGGCGGGAAGGATCTCCTCGAAATTGTGTCCGTCGATGGTTGCCGTCTCCCAGCCGAAAGCGGCGGCCTTTTGGCTATATGCTTCCAGGCACCATCCGTACATTGTCTCGCCCCTCTGCCCGAGGCGGTTGACGTCGACGATGGCGACGAGATTATCGAGCTTGTAAAAGGCGGCGATCTCCATAGCCTCATAGTTTGACCCTTCGGCCATCTCGCTGTCGCCCAGAAGCACATACGTCCGGTAGGGCAGCTTGTCGAGGTACTTCGCGTTGAGGGCCAGGCCGACGCCCACGGAAAGCCCCTGGCCGAGGGAGCCGGTCGCCGCTTCCACATACGGAAAATGGGGGGTCGGATGACCCTCGAGGGGACTGCCGAACACCCGGTATTTCATCAGGTCCTCTTCCTTCAGACGGCCTGCCGCTGCCCAGAGCGCGTAGAGCAGCGGGGAGGCGTGCCCCTTGGACAAGACGAAGCGGTCGTTGTTCGGCAGCCCCGGACGGTCCGGGTCGTAAAGAAAGAAACCACCGAACATGAGCGCCGTGGTGAGCTCCACCGCCGAAAGGGAAGACGTCGGGTGCCCGGAGCCCGCCTTTTCGGTCATCACAATGATGTAGTACCGGATCAAATTTGCGAGTTTCTCGAGGTATCCCGCTTCCCGCGCCATAAGGTCTCCTTGCGGCTCTGGGCCGAAAACATTCTCGACCTTCTTATATGTTATATAGGTCCCGCTTTCGGAAGACGTCAAGGCAAACGGGGGTTTGCATTTTTTATCTTTTGCACGACCTTGCGCTATTTTTTACTTGCAACTGACGCCCGTCGGTTCCAAGTTATAGGAGAAAGAACAGCAGGAGGGGAATCGCCTGCCCTCGGTATAGGGTCGGCGACCGGGGCCTATCCTCGATAGAAAGGCGGGAGGGGGAACAAAGGTGAACGCAGAGTGGGCCGTAGGCGTCGACCTCGGCGGCACGAAGGTAGAGGCGGCAAGAGTTGAACGGGGCGGGAAAATAGTTGATTCTATAAGGATGGCGACAAAGGCGGGAGGCGGCCCTGCCGCCGTGGAAGGCGACATCGTGGAGGCGGCGAAACTCCTGATGGAGCGGGCGGGCACGGTTCCGGTCGCCATAGGCGTCGGCGTAGCCGGCCAAATCGAGAAACAGACGGGCCGCGTGCTTTTTGCGCCGAATCTCGGCTGGCGTGAGACGCCCTTGCAGGCCGACCTGGAGGTCGCCCTCGGAATAACGGCACTGGTGACCAATGACGTGCGGGCCGCAACGTGGGGCGAATGGCTCTTCGGAGCGGGGAAGGGGTTCGACGATCTCGTTTGCCTCTACGTGGGGACGGGCATCGGAGGCGGCATCGTCAGCGGAGGGCGGATGGCGTCGGGCTGCTCGAATAGCGCCGGAGAACTGGGCCACATTGTCGTCGACCTGAACGGCCCCTTGTGTACCTGTGGGAACAAGGGCTGCATGGAAGCCATCGCAGGCGGCTGGGCCATTGCCCGGCGGGCGCAGGAGCTGATCGGCCGCGACCCCCCCGCGGGCAACGCCCTCCTTGCCGCGGCAGAGGGCGTGCCGGAAAGGGTCAGCGCGGAGACAGTGGCGTCGTGCGCTCATTGCGGCGATGCTCTTTCCCGGAGCATCATCGACGAGGCGGGCCGGGCCCTCAGCGCCGGGTGCGTCAGCCTGGTGAACGGGCTCAACCCCTGCCGGCTCATCCTGGGCGGAGGGATCATTTACGGCCTTCCGGAGCTGGTCGACCGGGTGCGCCGGGAGGTAGTCAAGGATGCTTTGCCTTCGGCGAGTGCCGCCTGCGAGATCGTTCCGGCCATTCTCGGCCCGGATGGCGGCGTCGTCGGCGCTGCGAGCCTTGCCATGCGTGCGTGCAGCGGCGGGCTGGAAGGCGTCAAGGGAGACTAGAGAACATGCGGATCGGCATTTCGGCGGATCATGGCGGATTCGAGCTGAAGGAGCGCTTGGCTGCGCTGCTCCGTGAGGCGGGTCATGAAGTTGTCGATTTCGGCCCGTCGGCGCTTGAGCCTTCGGACGATTACCCCGATTTTGTGATCCCCATGGCGAAAGCCGTGGCCGCCAGTCAGGTGGAGCGGGGGGTAGCCGTCTGCGGCAGCGGGGTGGGCGCCGCCATAGCAGCCAATAAGGTGGCGGGCGTGAGAGCCGCTCTCATACACGACAGTTTTTCCGCCCACCAGGGTGTGGAAGACGATGACATGAACGTGCTGTGTCTCGGCGGAAGAGTGGTAGGAGTCGCTTTTGCCTGGGAGTTGCTGAAGACTTTCTTGTCCGCCCGTTTCGCGGGCGCCCCTCGCTTTGCGAGGCGGTTGGATAAGATACGGCAGATAGAGAGAAAGGAGCTTTCGCAATGAGCAATGGAAAGAAAGGCGCCGGAGAAGCCGCGAGACAGGAGAACGAGGCGGGGCAGTTGAAGATCAACCGCATGGTGTTAAACCTGGGCCGTCTGGATCTGGCGTCGCATGACGCCCCTTCGTTTTTGTCGTCCCGGGTGAAACCCTGCCTCGAGAAACTAAAGAAGGATCGGTTCGTGGAGCGGTTCTGGCAAAAAGATGGCACTCTTTGGAAGGAAGACCCGGCCGAGCAGGAAGAGATACGAAACGGCCTCGGTTGGCTCGACGTGGTGGAGAAGATGCAGGAAGCGGCGCCCGATCTCATGGAGTTCGCGCGGCAGACCGCCGCGTCCGGCTTTACTCGTGTTGTGCACATGGGCATGGGCGGGAGCAGTCTTGCGCCCCTTGTCTTTCAGTATATGTTCGAGCCTGCCCCGGGGTTCCTTCCCCTAACCGTGCTCGATACCACCGACCCTGCAACGATCTCGGCAATCGAGCGGAGCATCGATCTCGAGAAGACCCTCTTTATTGTGGCGAGCAAGTCCGGGACAACCGCCGAGCCCCTCGCTTTTGACGATTATTTCTTTGAGCGGGTGAAGACCGTCAAGGCGGATAAGGCGGGGGAGAATTTCCTCGCCGTCACGGACCCCGGCACGCCTCTCGAAAAGAGCGCCCGGGAAAGGAGCTTCCGAAGGGTTTTTCTCAACTTCAGCGACATCGGCGGCCGGTATTCGGCGCTTTCCTACTTCGGTTTGCTGCCTGTGGCCCTCATGGGGCTCGACGTGGAGCAGCTCCTCGATGAGGCTCTCCGCATGGTGCGCGCCTGCGGGCCTTCCGTGCCTGTCGAGGAGAATCCCGGCGCTCTTTTGGGCGCCGTGCTGGGTGAGATGGGGCGTTTGGGGAGGGACAAGCCGACTTTCCTTCTCTCTCGGGACATGGCGGTATTCGGCCTGTGGCTCGAGCAGCTCGTTGCCGAGAGCACGGGCAAGGAGGGAACGGGCCTGCTTCCCGTTGCGGGGGAGCCGGTGGGAGCGCCTACGGCGTACGGCAACGACCGGCTCTTTGTTCATATTTTCTTGAAAGGCCATGGGGACGAGACCCTCGAGGAAGCCGTGAGGATGCTCCAGATTGCCGATTTGCCCCTCGTTTTGATCGAAGCGGCTTCAAGGGCGGCCGTTGCCCAGGAATTCTTCCGGTGGGAAATGGCCACCGCCATCGCCGGCTCGGTCCTCGGCATCAACCCTTTCGATCAGCCGAACGTTCAGGAGAGCAAGGATGCGACGAACCGGCTCCTCGCGTCGGTGGGGCAGCGCGGCTCGCTCACCGAACCGGCGCCTGTGATGACCCACGGTCCTTTGAGCTTCTTTTACAAAACCGGCGCCGAGAGTCCCGAGGAGCTTTTGTGGAACTTTCTCTCCCAGGGCCGTCCCGGCGAATACGTGGCGCTCCTGGCCTACCTGCCGGAAGAAGCGTCGACGGGGGAAATCCTGGAAACGCTGCGCCGCCGCATCAGAGACGGCCTGAGACTGGCCGTCACCCTCGGGTACGGGCCGCGCTTTCTCCACTCCACGGGGCAGATGCACAAGGGCGGTCCGAACACGGGCGTTTTCATCCAATTGACGTGCCACGACGCCACGGACCTCTCTATTCCACGACGGCCCTACACCTTCGGCATCTTCAAGAAGGCCCAGGCCATGGGCGACCTTGAAACGCTTGCGGCTCACGGCCGGCGGGTCATGCGCGTCGATCTCGGCGAAGATGTGAAGAAAGGGCTGGGCCTCTTGCGGCGCCTCGTGGAGCAGGCGCTGATCGTGGGGGCAGGGGGGGCGTAGGATGGCCGTCACCCACCTCTTCGTCGACATTGGCGGAGTCCTTTTGACGAATGGATGGGACCGCAGGATGCGGCAGGATGCGGCCAGGACGTTCAACCTCGACTACGAGGAGATGGACGAGCGCCACCACCTCACCTTCGGCACCTACGAGGAGGGCAAACTGAGCCTTGACGACTACCTCGACAGGACCGTCTTCTACGAGAAGCGATCCTTTAGCCGGGAGCAGTTCAAGGAGTTTATGTTTTCCCGGTCGCGGCTTCTCCCCGGGATGCTCGACTATGTTGCCGCCCTCAAGGCCCGCTGGGGGCTGAAAATTGCCGCGGTGAGCAACGAGGGGCGGGAGCTGACGCTCCACCGGATAAGAGAGTTCAACCTCGCGAAGGTAATAGATTTCTTCATTTCTTCGTGTTTCGTCCACTACAGGAAGCCTGACAAGGATATCTGGAGGATCGCCCTCGACGTGGCGGCCGTTGAAGCCCACGAGGTGGTCTTTATCGACGACCGTGCGCTCTTCGTCGAGATTGCCCAAAGTCTGGGTCTTAAGGGGATCGTCCACAGAGGGGTCGAATCGACCAGGAGCGCCCTCGAAGGGTTCGGTCTCGCGGCGTAGGAGAGAAAACAGAGGGATTGTTCTAAAGAATCGTATGATTTCCCCTCACCCTGGCGAGGGGGAAGGGGTAGGGTGGGGGTGAAGGCCAAACAAAGGCGGTGACAAATGGGAAGCAGCGTTTACGAAATCGGCATGATAGGGCTTGGCGTCATGGGAAGGAACCTTGCCCTCAACATTGCGGAGAAAGGTTTTCCCATAGCGGGATATGACCTCGACAAAAAGCAGGTGGAAGCGCTGAACCGCGAGGCCGAGGGGCGGCCGACAACGGGCGTCCCCGATTTAGGCGAGTTGGTCCGCCTCTTGCGCGCGCCCATCGCCATAATGATGCTCGTGCCCGCCGGGCCTCCTGTGGACGCTGTCATCGACTCCCTTCTGCCGCTGCTGCATCCCGGGGATCTGCTCATCGACGGGGGCAACTCTTTCTTCAAAGATACGACCGCCCGCATGCGCCGCCTCGACGAGCGGTCTATCCTCTACATGGGCGTCGGCATTTCGGGAGGCGAGAGCGGCGCCAGGCTCGGCCCGTCCATCATGCCCGGCGGCCCCGAAGCGGGATACGGGCGGGTTCGGCCGATCCTCGAAGCCGCAGCCGCGAAGGTCGACGGAGAGCCCTGCGTTGCCTACCTCGGACCCGATGCCGCGGGCCACTACGTGAAGATGGTCCATAACGGCATCGAGTATGCGTTGATGCAGCTCATCGCCGAATCCTACGACCTGATGAAGCGGGGTCTGGGCCTGTCCCACGAGCGGCTCGCAGAGATCTACGCCAAGTGGAGCGCCTCCGACTTCGGCGGCTTTCTCCTGGACATCACGGCCACGATCTTCCGGAAAAAGGACGAGTCGAGCGGCGGCTTTCTCGTCGATGTCATCGTCGACGAGGCCCAGCAGAAAGGCACCGGCAAGTGGACGGTCCAGGACGCCATGGACCTGCGGGCGCCCGTTCCCGCGATGAGCAGCGCCGTTCACCTGAGGGACCTTTCCGACCTGCGGAGGCAGCGGCAGGAAGCGGCCAAGGCGCTTTCCGGCCCGAAGGGCCGCCTTAGCGGCAATGAAGGCGAATTTGTGGAACGTTTGGGCCGGGCCATGGGGGCCGCTATGGTCGTCATCTACGGCCAGGGGATGGCGCAGCTTGCCGCGGCCTCGAAACAGTACGGGTATGGTTTGAAGCTGGAAGAGACGGCGAAGATCTGGAGGGGCGGCTGCATCATCCGCTCGGCCTTGCTCGAGCCCATCCGCAAAGCCTTCAGCCGAAAGCCGGACCTGACGAATTTGCTCCTCGATCCCTTTCTCGGCCGGATGGTCGTGGAAAACCAGGGCGACTTGCGGGCCGTCGTTGCGGCGGCGGCCGAAGGCGGCATACCGGCGCCCTGCTTTGGGTCGTGCCTGGCCTATTTCGACGCGTACCGGAGCGCATGGCTGCCGGCGAACCTGGTGCAGGCGCAGAGGGATTTTTTTGGGGCGCACCGGTACACACGCCTCGATCGCCCCGGCTCCTACCACACCGAATGGGAGTAGCGTTCTATCCGGCTACCCGATCCGGCATCGAGCACCACCATGATCGATGCCGGAAGTGTGCTGTCATCTATGAATCTTTGTCGTGGAATATGCGCAGGTTCCGGCATTTGCGGACTACCTTCTTGTTTTGCGGCCCCTGTTGCCCCTTCTTCCGTCATTCCGGCGAAAGCCGGAATCCAGGGTTTCCAAACTTCTACGATTACAGTAGTCCGTTCGTGCTGCCGCGGAAGTCGGGTTGTGGCCTTGCACCTGACGCAAATGCACAGTTGACCGCTAACCAAGGAAGCGAGGAATGCCATTGAAACGCGATGGTGGAAACATCAAACATCAGTTGTGCCCCCGATTGGTTGCCTCGTGACGCGCTCGTCATCGGGTCATTGTGATAGTCGTTATTCTTCTCTCGAACTGGCAGTGCACATAGCGGAAGGAAAAAAAAGCAGCATCTAACAGGCCAGGCGAGGCCGAAAGACTATCCGGGGACAGCGGCCTGAGATATAGAATTCCGGCTGGGGGACATTCGGGACGGTCGTGAAATGTTGAAATGTCCAGGGAGCCTTTGTTTCTGGGGGGCTTGGGTGCCTCGTTAACCCGTCCGCTTGCCGAAACGTTGATCTCCGACGGTCCATCTCCCGATTATCGGCCGTATTCGGAATTCGAGTTCTTTTTCTGCCGATCTCTTAAGGTAGACGGCGTAGGGCACTTTCAGCCCTTCTTTCGCCTGTCTGAAAGATACTGATCCAAAGGTCGCGACGGCTCTTTGCGGCGCTGTTCAACAACGGCGGCGTCCAACAGGTCTTCCCGAAATTCCTTATCGCTGAGCATCTTATCGACGACGGCCTCTCTCGCCTTCTCCGGCAATGGCGCCGCCAGCCTTTCATCATTATCATACATTCCCCCGTCTAGTGTCCGCAAGCCCGGAAACTCCTTCTCCGCCTTTGCCGCTATCGCGACGGCGTACTGCACCTATTCACCCTGCTCTTTGAGCATTTGACCCCAATAGGGGATGCCGATTACGTTCTTTAGGGTCTTGACGGCGCACCGGGAGTCCGCCCGGGCGATCCCCTTTTCATTTTCCATGGTCGTCCGCCGATTCAACCCTGTAGTAGCCGGTTATCATCGAACGAAGGTTGTTCCAGAGGCCGGTAATGACGACCTCGAACACGTGAATGGCGGTGAACAGCACCAGCGCCCAGGCGACGACGAAATGGATGGTCCTTATGGATTGCCGGCCGAAGAAAATGTCCACCCAGCCGGGGCGCAAGGCGTCCAACGCGGGGGACATGCCGAGCCCCATCAGGATTATCAGGGGGAGGAGGAAAAAGATCACCCCGAGGTAGGCCGATTTCTGCAGCACGTTGTAGCGCTTGGCCGCCTCGCCCGACTCGTGTCGAAAGCGCAGGTGGTCGACGATGGATTTCCCTATGGAGCGCCAGTCCTCCCTATTAGGAAGAAGATCGCGACGCACATGCCCGCTTACGATGGAATGGGCGACAAAGGCAATGCCGTTGATAGCGAGCAGCCAGGCGAAGAAAAAGTGCCAGCGTCGCGCCATTGCGAGCCACTGGTTCGGGGGCAACGTCAGCCAGTGCGGGAAGCCGCGTGCGATCATTTCTCCCGTCGGACTTTCAGAAGCCCCCAAAAACCCGGTCGTGTCGAAGTCGCGGCCGAAAATCGTGGTGATGCCCGATACTTCTCCTTTATCATTTTCCCGGCCCCATGTTTCCAGTAGAGGCGGCTTGCCTTTGTAAGACTGCTTGCCCCAGTTGAGGGCCGGGTGGACGTTGAAAATACCGAGGCCGCTCATCAGGAGCACGGCAAGAAAGAGGACATTGCTCCAGTGCATGATGCGCAGCGGCAGGGAATGCCTGTAATAGGGATATCTGCGTGGGCTGCTGCGGCGAAAGTTCGGCAGCCCGTCCCACAGCTTCCTGATTATTCGGCGGCTTTCGGTTAAGACGAAGAAAAAGCTCTTGCGCAATCGCAAGGCAGCGATCAACAAGAAATCTATGCAACGCGCATATCCATTGGAAGCGGCGCGCCGGAGAATCTTCAGAATTATCCTCGCCCTGTTCGTTCGGCCCGTCATAATTCGTCCTTTTTAGATCGCGGGAAGGAGACGCCGATGTCCCGGAATTCCTTATAAATCTGAATCTAAGCCCGGTCAAACGCCTTTTCCAGAAGCCCTGCGCACGCTCCGTTTTTTCCTGTGGGCGTCCGTGCACGAACGGCGCACGGCCACTAGGTTAGTGAAAGAATGATTGCTTCGGCCGGGGAAAGCCCCATCCTGATAGTCGAGGACGACAGGAAGACTGCCTCGCTCATAGCCCTCTGCCTGGAGAGAGGTCATTTATGGACAGCGCAAAGATCGATAACGCCTCCCGGACTGACTGCCGGAGAAGAACAGCGACCATAGCCGGGCTCACTGCAATCCTGACGGGCATTCTTCTCCTGGTCCTCCCCGGAGGTCAAAGTCTGGC
Organism: uncultured delta proteobacterium; assembly: GCA_963816715.1. GTDB lineage: Bacteria > Desulfobacterota > Syntrophorhabdia > Syntrophorhabdales > WCHB1-27 > BOG-1155. Next base: position 132,635 of record CAWFMJ010000016.1, on the reverse strand, counting down.
GCTCGAAGGGCAGGGAGCGCAGCTCCGCGGCGCCGGTCAAACTTCTCAGGAAACAACAGGAGGTCCCATGACAAATTATCGGCCGGGAGACTGGCGAAATTTCAAGAAGCCTGACGACGCGACGTTGAAAAGAACCCTCTCTCCACTCCAGTACGAGGTGACGCAGAGGGAGGGGACCGAACCGCCGTTCAACAACGAGTACGACCACAATCGCAAAGAAGGCATCTATGTCGATATCGTATCGGGCGAGCCCCTTTTCAGCTCCCTCGACAAGTTCAATTCCGGCACGGGCTGGCCCAGCTTTACCAAGCCCCTCGATCGGGGAAACATAGTGGAAAAAGAGGACAGGAGCTTCTTCACGACCCGTACCGAGGTTCGGAGCAAGCACGGCGATTCTCATCTGGGCCATGTGTTTCCCGACGGTCCTCCCCCGACGGGGCTTCGATACTGCATGAATTCGGCTGCGATGAGGTTCATCCCCAAGGAGGATCTCTCGAAGGAGGGCTATGGAGAATACTCAAAGCTCTTTGCCGGGAAGTAGGCTCCCTTTCCGAAGCGCGCATTTCTTGCTCCTGCCCTGACGGGTGAACCCCGGTGCGCCCTCCCCAAGCGTTAATCCAAGGCCTGTTGACTAACCGTTCGAGAGGCAAGTATACTACATCGCTCGGCTTTACGCCCCAAGGCGCCCGAACGCTGCATTATGAAAACAACCACCCTGGAGATACCAACCACCCTCGAGATGCCAACGACGCGGGAGCAGCCTCAGCGCTCGCGCATCGACTCTTTTGTGAAAGACCGCGTCGACGTTCTGCTCGGCGGCCCGAGGGAGGTCGCAGAGGCGAGCGCCGACGCGAGGACCTCCCGCAAGCTCCTCTGGGTAGAGGGCCTCCTGTCGAACGCGTCGGAGTCGTTCGCCGGAGCCTTTCTCGCGCCCTTTGCCCTCACTCTCGGCGCCTCGACCGCGCAGATCGGGTGGCTCGCCTCCACAATGAACTTCGCCTGTGCAGTCGGCCTCCTGCCGGGGGCAAACGCCGAAGAGCGCTTCGGCTGCCGGAAACGCATTTTCCTGCTCGGTACGGGCATCTTCGGAAGGCTCTTCCTTCTCGGCCTCGTCCTCCTTCCGCTCCTCTTCCACTCGGCGCCGCTCATATTCTACGGTCTGTTCGCCGTGGTCATGGCGAGAGGCTTCCTCAACCAGTTCAGCTATCCCGCCTGGTCCGCCCTTGTAACGGACCTTGTGCCCGAAAAGATCCGGGGCAGATATTTCGGCTCGAGGAACATGGCCCTCAGCCTCGCGGCCCTCGTTTGCACGCCCCTCGCGGGCTGCATCATAAAGGGGGCCGGGCGCAAGGGTTACACGATCAGCTTCCTGATTGCGGCCGCGACCGGGTTTGCAGCAACGGCGGTCTTCGGTCTGGTAAAGGAGCCCAAGACGATCCGCCTTCGCAGGGAGACAAGGAAACGGGCCTTCGGCCTCGTCTCGATCTTTACGAACCACCCGCAGTTCGCCGTCCTCACCGGCATCGGCTTTCTGCTCCACACGTCGTTCCAGGTCTCGGGCCCTTTCGCCGCCGTCTATCAGATACACAGGTTCGGGGCCAACACGGTGCAGATAGGCATCCTCGCCTCGATCAGCGCGCTCGCGGCTATTGCGGGACAGTGGTTCTGGGGCGCGCAGAACGACGCGAAAGGCGACATCTGGGTCGCGCGGCTCACTCACTTCCTCATTCCCGGCGCGTCCCTGGCGTGGGCGGTCACACCGAGCTGGTCGTACCTCCCGGCCATCGAGGCACTCAGCGGCTTTGTCTGGGCCGGCTACTTTCTCTCCAACTTCAACCTCCTCCTGCGCATGGCGCCGCGGGAGAGCCGGGCGCGCTTTGTCGCCGTCTACCAGTCGGCGGTCGCGATTGCGTCCTTCCTCGGGCCTGTAATCGGGGGCATTCTCGTGGGCGTCCTCGCCCTGAGCAGGCTCTTTTGGATATCGGGGATCGGCCTCCTCCTCGTCTCGATCCTCTTCGTCTTCTTCGTAAAGGAAGAGAGCCTCTTCCAGGGAAATGAATCACCCGGAGGGGCTGAAGGAGATGAAGCCGTTCTCGAAACGGAAGGCGGCAGAGAGGGCGCCACGGCTGCTTGACAGAGAAATCAAGACGGGGCGCGCAACAATCTCCTTTGCTGCGGCAATGATTGCTGTCATCTGCGGACCGGGAACCTGTCCGATTTCTTGACGGCCGGGCGGAAAAATCTCAACTTCTTTCTTATTTTTCGTTGGTTATGTTCGGTAGGAAGCGCACAAACGGATGGTATTATTATTGCATGGAAGTGATGCGGTGATCTTATGCATACAAAACCTTCATTCTATCTGGCTCTCGCCGTAATTGTCGGTCTCATCGGTTTTGGCGGCTATTTTTTCGGCGAACCGTCGCTTCTCGATGTATCGGTGGTTTTCCCGCCGCCCCTGGACCGCCTGTTCCTCAAGTTTTCACGGCTGGCCTCAGTGGTGCTGCTCCTTTTCTTTGCGGGGTCCCTTTGGCTCGAGAAGAAACACCGCGTCAAACGCTTCTACGGGAAAAGCGACCGAAGCCATTGGGCATGATAAAAAAGCGGCGAATGACGAGAGCGAATAAAAGAAAACGTGTTCGGTCCCCGTCACTCGCCGCATGAGCGAGTCGGTGAAAAAACGCCGCCCGAAAGTCGGTCGGCCCTACTTCTTTATTCCGGCGAGTCTCTTGGCTGCCTTCTTCTTGCTCTGCAGGTCCGTCTCGCGGTAGATCGTCACCCGGTGCGCTTCGGGAGAGCCGCCGCCATGGATGTCGGAGATGGTGTCGGCGCTCTCGAGGGCCATCTTTTCCACGAACCGATACATCTTCACCCGATCTTCCACGGCATGCCCGTCTGCCGCTTTCAGGTATTTCTGAAGGAGCGGTCCGACTTCGGAATTGGCAAAATCCTTGTCTGAAGGCAGGTCGGAGACGAAGCCGCCGCAGACGTCGACCATGAGGCGGATCGTTTCCGCCAGCTCCTTGCCTTCATGGAGCTTCGACGCGTTGGCGAGGACCGTGTCGATGTAGTAGTTGCCCGACGGCTGCTGCTTGCCTTCATACGAGGCTGCCAGACAGCACGCATAGAGCGTCTCCGCCCGATGGATCATGTCGATGATTTTCTGCTTGTGGTGGCTCACTTTGGCCGTCCCGTTGTAATCCATCAGGGTGAGGGCGGCGCCGATCATGCAGTCGATCTTGCCCGACTTGCACCCCCCATGGCTCTGCCGGTGCAGGGAGGAGAATTTGACCACCATATCCTGGGCGAATTCCGTCTCGCCGCACATGAAGACCCGTTCACAAGGCACGAAGACGTTGTCAAAGATGAGGGTAGGGCAGTACTTCGAGTAGAGGGTGTTGCCAATGTCGCAGCCATCGAGCTCGCGCATGTCGAGGGTGGATCTGCCGACAACATGGATCAGCCCTTCCGCGTCGGATGGGACGGCGAAGGCCACCGCGTATTCCTTGTCTGCTTTTCCCAGGGCCCTGGTGGGCAGACAGATGATCTCGTGGCAGGAAAGAGAGCCGGTCTGATGCGCTTTCGCCCCCCGCACTACGATCCCGTCCTTCCTCGTTTCCACGACGTGGAGGTACATGTCCTTGTCGGGCTGCTCGGAAGGGCCGAGGGAACGGTCGCCCTTGACGTCCGTGACCCCGGCGTTGGCAGCAAGGTCCTTCTTCTGGACGTTCTTCAGGAATTCCGTGTAACGGGCGTTATACTCGGTCTGGTATTTCTGGTCGATGTCGTAGGTGACGATAGCCAGGGTGGAGAGACAGTCAAGCCCCGTGCACCGCTGGTGGCAGGTGCCCACAAAGTTGCCCAGTTTTCTGTTGACTTTCACCCGGGCCACCAGATCCCCGATGCTCGCCGGAGGCAGGGTGAACCGGTTGACGGGTTCATTGATGAGGGGGCTCATGGCGACTACGAAGGGTTTGTATTCCTCCATCTCGGCTATCTCGTAGGTAGCGCCCGTTGCCTCAATGCCTGCGCGAAGGCGTGGATTATCGACGATGTTTGTCAGCCGCTCCCCGAACATGTACGCCGTGGGATGGAGGGCGCGCAACGATTCGATGTACTCCTTTTTTGTCATAAGCCCCATAACGTAGTTCCTCCTGGTTTCATATTCCCGGCCGCGCCTGTTCCGCCAACATCTGGCTGACCGCGGCTAAGACTTGCTTCTTTACACTCGACACATGTCCCGCCAGCAGGGTTTTCGCCCTTTTCGCGTCACGTTGCACCACGGCGTCGTAGATCGCCTGGTGTGCTTCATCCACGGATTGCAGGGACCCCATGGGCAAATAATTCCCACCGTACTTCAAAAACAGCGTGTCAAAAAGATTGCGCAGAATGCGCACCTGCGTTTCCCTTCCGGAGAGGGCGGCCAGCGCTATATGGAATTCCATATTCTTGAAAAGCCTCTCCTTCAGATAAAACTCGCGCTGCGCCGACCGGTGCGCCTCGAGGGCGGCCTTGAGCTGGACGACGCCCGCTTCGTCGAGGCGCTGCACGGTTGCCTCGACAAGCGAGGGTTCGAGCAGCTCCCTCAGCTCGTAGATCTCCTCGATCTCCTGGGCGCTGAAAGGCGCCATGGAGTAGCCTCGGTTCGCTTCATGACGGACGAGTCCTTGCAATTCCAACCACTTCAGTGCCTGTACGATGGGCGTCGGGCTCATATTGAGCCGCTCCGCGAGGTCGCGATAGGCGATCCGCTGTCCCGGGGCAAGCTCTTTGTTATAGAGCATGCGGCGAAGCCCCTGATAGGCGGCCCGGCTCAGGTCTTCCTGGTTATTCTGATCCTTCGCCATCTTCACTCGACCGGGCAACGGCCCGGAAACAACAATTGAATTGAAAATCGCATTTAAAATTCCATTTTTTGTGGTCCCTTGTCAAGCGAAATCGGCGGCGCCGGTTGACAATAGTCGAATCGTTATTAGGTTTCTCCTAGCGATCCATCCTGCCAGGTTTTTCCCGTAGGACAACTTTGTCTTGTTGCGAAGAGCATCCGTCGCCGTTAGCAGCCGTGTCGGGCTTCTTGAGCCGACGTCTTTTTCGTCTGGCGGCGATTTGTTTGCATGGAGGTTTGCATGCCCGGAACTCATTGTCGGAAAAAGGGTTGTCTGTTTCTCGTCGCACTCTTCCTGCTGCTGTTTTCCGGCAACGAGGCATTTTCTCAGAGCCCTCTCGCCACGTGGACTTTCCGGAGCCCCTTCATCGCGGGAAGCGACCTTTACGGCATCACCTACGCGAGCGACGTGAACGGCCATGCGCTGTGGGTGGCAGTGGGCAACAGCGGCACGGTGACGACTTCGGCCGACCAGGTCAACTGGACGTCGCAACAACTCGGTCCGGACGCCGACGTCTTCAACGCCGTGGCCTATGCCGCGGGCCCGGGCCTTTTTGTCGCCGTCGGCACGAAGATATGGACCTCTCCGGATGGTTACGCATGGACGTACCGTCCGAGCACGGCCGGACCGTATGGCGGCATCGCTTACGGTAACGGCCGCTTCGTGGCCGGAGGCGGCCAGATCCGCCATTACAGCGACTCGCCCGTTCCTTGTACGGAAGGCGGAACAGGATGCGGCCTGGCCACGTCGGAGGACGGCGTTACCTGGACGGATAGGAGCAACACCTCGGGCCTCACCTCGGAGCCCACCGTGGGTCTTGTTTTTGCGGACGGCAAGTTCGTGCAGGTCGGCTGGCACGAGCCGCCCTATTACTCGACCGACGGTCTCACCTGGACAGCCGGCGTATCCGGGGTCTCGCTTTACAACCATGCCGCCGATATGGCCTATGGCAACGGCCTGTTCGTTGTGGTTGGCGACTACCTCGATTTGGGTTATGGCGGGACCGTGCTGCTGTCCGGGGACGGGGTGACCTGGACGAGAACGTCGGGACCTGCCTTCGAGTGTGTTTGCTACGGAAACGGAACTTTTCTTGCGGCAGCGAACAACAACGGAACACCAGTCGTCTACGCCACCTACACTTCGACCGACGGTCAAACGTGGACCTCCCAATCGAACGGCGCTTACGGCAACCGGATGGTCGCATCGCCCGGCTCGTTTACCCTGGCAAGCGGAAGCATGGGCATCGCGACCTCGCCCGATGGAGTGGTCTGGACGTCGCAAACCGCGGGTCTTTCGATCGAGGCCGCGGCCGTGGCATACGGAAACAGCCTGTTTGCGACGGTGGGATCGGGAGGGAACATCTACGTCTCGCCTGACGGGACCACATGGACCGGGCAGCCGAATGCGTCCTTCGTGGGCAAGAATTTCGACAGCATTGTTTATGGAACCAACGGCTGGGTCGCTGCCGGGACCGATGCAACCACGGGGGTCCCCTCCGTCATTTCCTCTGCCAACGGAACCGCCTGGGCGCAGACGGCGCAAGCCGGCTCTCCCACAAGGGGCCTGGCCTATGGCAACGGGATGTACATCGGCTTGGCGGGATCGACGATCTACAGCTCCCCAAACGGCACTGCGTGGACGGCGCGCGCGACCGACCCGAGCGGCGCGCTGAACGGCGCGACCTTCGGCAACGGAAAGTTTGTGGTCGTGGGAGACAAGTCGATCCTGACGTCCTCCGACGGCATCTCATGGTCCTCGCAGGCGAGCGGGCTCGGTTATCGACTCGTCGGCGTGGCTGCCGGAAATAACCTCTTTGCCGCAGTCGGCGACGACGCGACAACGATCACGGTCTCCTCCGACGGCCTTGCCTGGTCGGATGCCGCTTCAGGCATCTCCTCGGGAGCGCTCAACAGCATCGCCTATGGATCGGGCGCGTTTGTGGCCATCGGGAACGGCGGATGGGTATCGTACTCGTCGAACGGCCGGACATGGACGGCTCAATCACTGGGCTACACGGGCAGTTCCTGGGCGATCGCCTTCGGCAACTCGACTTTCGTCGCCGTCAGCGGCAACACGATTCTCCAGTCCGATCCACTCCCCGCGTCGCAACAGACGACGCCCACAACCACCGCCAACACCGATGCGACTTCTCCGTCCTCCGGAGGCGGAGGAGGCGGGGGCGGTGGTTGTTTCATCGCGACCGCAGCATACGGGAGCGACTTTGCCTGGGAAGTGAGAGCCTTCAAGGAGTTCAGGGAGAAGCACCTCCTCACGAACCGTGCCGGCCGAAGGTTTGTCGCTTTCTACTATGCTGTTTCGCCTCCCCTGGCTGCCTTCATAGCCGGCCGTCCGGCCCTCAGAGGCGCAACCCGGCTCTTCCTCGAGCCGGCGGCCTACGCGGTTCGATATCCCTTGCCGTGGGCGGCATCCTGCCTCCTTTTCCTCGTTGCAATGCTTGTTTTTGCCGGGAAGGCCCGGAAGCGAAAAAGAGAACAAAAGGTCTGACGCCGAAAGCCGCACTTGCCCGATACCCTTCCTCAAGCGTGAAATCCCGACCTCCTGTTGACAATCGTCGCCGGCGCTGTTTATACTTGCAAATCCCAGCCGTATAAAGAACTGCATAAGAAAAGAAAGGCATCAGGTATGAGACTTTATGAATGTGAGGCAGCCGATATCCTTGAATCTATGGGGATTCCCGTGCCGAGGCGAGGCATTGCGGGTTCCGTGCAGGAGGCGGTCCATGTTGCCGGTGAGATCGGATACCCGGTCATGCTCAAGACCCAGGTACTGGTGGGGGGTCGGGGCCTTGCCGGCGGCATCAGGAGCGCTGCAACGCCCGAAGAGCTGAAAGCCGAGGCCGAAGAGCTGTTCATCTCCGAGATCAGGGGCCTGCCGGTGAGGAAGATCCTCGTCGAGGAGAAGGCGGAGATCGCCAAAGAGCTCTATGTCGGCGTCACCGTGCACGGGCATACGGGAAAGGCCATTATTGTGACGAGCACGGAAGGCGGCATGCGCATCGAGGAGACGGCCCGTATTTCGCCGGAAAAGATCGCTTCCATACAGGTGGACCCTTCGCTTGGCTTCTACCCGTATCAGGCGAGGGGGCTTTTGCGGAAACTTGGCCTCGGACATAACCTGCTCAACTCCTTTACGGACGTGATCATGCAGGTCTACAAGGTTTTTATGCGGTACGAGGCCATTATTGTGGAGATCAACCCCCTGGCGGTGCTTCCCAACGGCGGTCTCCTGGCTGTCGACGCTAAGATCGAGATAGACGACTCGGCCCTTTCCCGGCTGCGTTATCCCATGCCCGATCCCGTTGAGCGCATCGAGAACCCCCGGGAGCGGAGGGGAAAGGAGATTGGCGTCACCTACGTCGAGCTTGACGGCGATATCGGGCTCATCTCGTCGGGCGCGGGGTTAGGCATGGCCTCCATGGACATTATCGGGCAGACCATGAAGCCGGCCAATTTTCTTGAAACGGGCGGGGGCATCACGGCAGATCTGCTCTACAAGTGCATGGATCTCGTCATGATGAAGCCCGGGCTTCGGGCCGTCCTCATCAACGTTTACGGTGGGATAAACCCGATCCACGAGGGCGCCAAAGGCGTTGTCCGGTATATAAAGGAACACCACGTGTCCATCCCTATCGTCGCCAAGGCTCTTGGCAATCACCAGGAAGAGACGTGGGAGATTTTCAAGTCGGCCGGCGTTCACGTCGTAACCAACCCCGCCACGGAAAAGGCCGTCGAGCGGCTTCAGGAGCTTGTCGGGCCCGGCTGACGGCTTTTGCAAGGGCCTGGGAGGGGTGGAAATCCGTTGACAATGCGACCGAAAGCAAGCGTTTGAGAAGGACAGCAAGGTGTGAATAATGGCCATATTGATCGATAGTGAAACCCGCGTGATCGTTCAGGGAATTACCGGTCGGATCGGCGCCGTGCAGACGCACTGGATGCTCGATTACGGGACCAAGGTCGTGGGCGGCGTCACGCCGGGCAAGGGCGGCGCCTTTGTTGAAGGCCTCCCCGTTTTCGACAGCGTGGAGCAGGCCGTCAAGGAAACGGGGGCCACTGCCTCGGTCTTCTTTGTTCCCGCCCCTTTTGTCCTGGATGCTTTCCTTGAAACCATCGATGCCGGAATAAAGCTCATCATCGTGGTGCCGGAACATATCCCCGTAAGCGACGTGATGAAGATGCGCGAGTACGCCACCGCCAAAGGAGTTCTTGCCCTGGGCCCGACCACGCCGGGCATCCTGGTTCCCGATCAGGGAAAGATCGGCATTATGCCCGCCTCTCTGTTCACCCCCGGCAAGGTAGGCATCATCTCGAGGAGCGGCACCCTGTCCTACGAATTTGCCGGCATTCTCTCCGCAATGGGCATGGGTCAGAGCACCGTCGTCGGCATGGGGGCCGATGCCGTGGTGCTCATGAATCTCACCGATATCCTGAAACTTTTCCATGAAGACCCGGAGACGGACGGAGTCATCATTGTCGGGGAAGTGGGAGGCGAGCAAGAAGAGCAGGCTGCCCGCTTCGTCGGGGAGGAGATGACGAAGCCCGTTGCCGCCTATGTTGCCGGCCGCTATTCGCCGCCGGGAAAGCGCATGGGCCATGCTGGGGCAATTGTGCGGGGGAGCACGGGGACAGTCGAGGGAAAACACGCGGCCTTCCGGGAGGCCGGCGTGGAAGTGCTGGAGAGCCCTATCCAGGCGGCGGCATGGGCCGAAGCGCATCATATGCGTTAGCCTCTTCTCCCGGAAGACCTGCCGCGTTCTTTTAGCGAAAGCGACGCTTTTCTTAGAACTGCGCAAAGTCCATATCGTCTTCTCCGGCCGCGTCTTCGATTGCCTCGGCTGTTAGCGCCGGTTTTGCCGTTGTTTTGCCTGTCGATTTCTTCACAGCCTCCTTTCGCCGAGGCAATGCGTGAGCGTTAAGCCGAAAGAAAGAAATTGCCTCCTGAAGCTGCTGGGCCTGAACGGAGAGCGACTCGGCCATAGAGGACATCTCTTCGGCGGCCCCCGCATTCTGTTGAATGACCTGGTCGAGTTGCTGGATGGCCTTGTTCACCTGTTCGGCGCCCGTGTTCTGCTCTGCACTTGCTGCCGTGATCTCCTGCACCAGTTCCGCGGTTTTCTTGATGTCCGGAACGAGTTTGAGGAGCAAGTCTCCCGCTTTTTCGGCTACCTGCACGCTTGACGTGGAAAGGGTCCCGATCTCTCCGGCAGCGGTCTGGCTTCGCTCGGCCAGCTTCCGCACTTCCGAGGCAACCACGGCAAACCCCTTGCCGTGATCTCCTGCCCGCGCCGCCTCGATCGCCGCATTGAGGGCGAGGAGGTTCGTTTGGCGGGCGATCTCTTCGATGACCGATATTTTTCCCGCTATCTCTCTCATGGCGCCCACCGTTTGCGCCACTGCCGAGCCGCTCTCCACCGCATCCTGAGCCGACTTCGAGGCGATCCTTTCCGTCTCCTGCGCATTGTCGCTGTTGTGTTTGACCGTCGAAGCTATCTCTTCCATGGAAGCGGAAGCCTCCTCGGCCGCCGCCGCCTGTTCGGTTGCGCCCTGTGAGATCTGCTCGGATGCGGCGCTCATCTCCTGGCTGCCGCTTGCTACCTGGTCCGTTGCCTTCCGTATGTCGGTCACTACCTCGGTGATGCCCTTGACCATTTCGGCAAGGGCCTGCATCAATTTGTCCTGGGACGAGCGCTCTTTCACGCTGACGGTAAGGTCGCCGGCCGCAATTTGCTGCGCCACCATCGTCACCTTGTTCATTGAATCGATGAGGGCGTTCAGGTTGTTCTTGATCCGATTGAAGTCGCCGTTGTAGACGTCCGTAATCTTCTGGGGGATGTCGCCCTTGGAGATGGAGTCGAGATGGGACATGGTCATGTCGATGGGCGCGACGAAGGCGTTCATCAGCTCATTGACGCCGCCGATGAGCTTTGCCCAGTCGCCCTGAAAAGCGGCCATATTTCCTCTGGTTTGCAGCTTTCCTTCACGGGTCCCCTCCGTCACGGCATTGATCTCGCGTATCACGCTGAGGAGGTTGTCGCGAATTCGATCGACCGTTTCGTGGGCGATTGCCTTTTTCCCGGGATACCGCTCCAATACCTTTGAGAAATCGCCGTTGGCGTAAGCGCTGACGGTGTCGAGGATCTTCAGCGTGTCGTCGGTGTCGGCTTTCGTAATTTCATTGAGGCGCTCCATGAGCGTCTTGTACTCGCCGGAGAACTGCCCGGCCTCGATGAGATAGTCAATGTCGCCCGCCTTCCGCTCCTTATCCAGTCTGTCGGCGTGGTAGATCAGGTTTTTCAGCGTCGCGACCATGGAGGTGAGGCTCTTGCCGAGGACGTCCTTCTCCGACTTGACCGTTATTTCGGCGCTCAGATCGCCCGCTGCCGCCTTTTCGGCCGCCAGGGCGGAAGATCCTATGTGCTCGCACATATTCCGGAAAGAATCGGCCAATACGCCGAACTCGTCGCCGCCCTGCACGTCGAGGGACAGGTTGATATCGCCTATGGCGAGCTTGTCCGTTGCCGCAACGAGCTTGGCCAGAGGCTTGCGGATGTTGCCGGTAAGCCAGAAGGCGATCACGCCGCCGAGCACGACGGCAAGGATGCTGATCGCGATAAGGAGGTTTCTGGCCGAAGCATAGGTGTCCATGGCATCCCTGGACATTCTCTCCGACTCTTCGTCATGATACTTCACGAGACGACTGTACGCCTCCTGCATGCGCAACGTGTCAGGCCAGCCCTCCCTAAAAAAAAGGTCTACCCCTTCTTTCTTCTTATTCTGTGCAAGCAGCTTCATGGCCTGGTTGTTCTTTTCCCTCGCGATCTGGAGAGATTCTTTTCCCTTTTCGTTCAGTTCCCGACCCTCGACGGAGTGGTCGTTTTTGGTGAGCCATTCAGTCGACTCGTCAATGACGCCTCTTGCTTTCGTTATCTGTTCTTTCGCGCTCGCTGCGACTGCCGGGTCGTCGGCGGCCATAAGCGCAAGAATGCCAACAATGACGTCGTCGACTCCCTTGTTGAGCCTGTTTGCAACCCTGACCCTTGCATTCCCCTGGCTCACGACCTGGTCGAGCCGTGCGCTTATCGATTTCATGCTCGCTGTTCCGAGAACGGCCAGCACGACCAGGAGCGCCATGAGGGCGCCGAATCCCATGCCCAGCTTTACGCCGATCTTCATGTTCCTGAACTGCATTCCTAACCTCCTCGGATAGTGTTGTTGAGCCCCCGGGGCTCTGTTGACATCGCTCACCGTTCGCACAGTCATCAAAGAGTTGATCGGTCGGCGAGTCAGGGGCTAAAGAGGGGAAAACATTATCTTTCCCTAGAGCTAATATAGGGAACATCTCTAGGGCGTCTTCTACTGAAGCGAGGAGAGGTAGGTTTGCAGATTAATGTTCTTGTTGATAAGACCCAGCTTGCTCCTGATGCTGTTTCGGTGAGCGTCGACCGTTCCGGTCGAGATGTTCAGAAGCTTTGAGATCTCTTTAGTGCTCTTGCCGTCTTTGACGAGATTGGCGATCTGGACCTCCGTCGGCGTAAAGTGAGCGTAAAGGCTGGTCAGCTTTTGAAGAAAAGGCGAGACGATGTCGTTCAGGTTCGACGCTATCATGTTCAGGCACGTCCTTTGATAGTCGCTCAGACGGCCGCTGCCGAGCTTGTCGATGAAGGGGAAGACGAGCTCCTTGACGTTGGTCGCGATGCTCTTTTCTACCGTTTTCTTTTCTTCGTCGCCATGGGCGAGAAGCACCTTCAAGGCTGCGTTCACCTCTTCGAGCCGGGCCGATTTTGTTTCCAGCTCTTCTTCCCTCTTCTTCAAGGCCTCGGCGGTTTTTTCCCGTTCGGTGACGTCTTCCACGGCTATCATCACCGCGTCGCGACCTCTATGTCTGAAGGGGATGCCTGTCGTCGCAACGTCGATAACGGCGCCGTCCAAAGTCATAAACTTCTCTTCCCTCGAGCCAAAGGGACGTCGTTCTGTTTCTATGATGCGGCTCCTTTTCATCGCGAATTCCCGGCAGTCGGGATGCACGAAATCGAGCATGGTTTTTCCGTAGAGGTTTTCCGGCTCTACGGCTCCGGTCATTGCGGCGAAGGAACGATTGGCGAATTCGATCTTGTCGTCTACGCAAATGAAAATCCCGCTCGGAGAAAGCTCGACAACGGTGCGGTACCGCTGTTCGCTCTCCCTGAGCGCAACTTCTGCGCGCTTGCGCTCGCCGATGTCTCGCAACACCGTGTACATGACGAGCCGGCCGCCGATGGGCACGACGGTGAGGGCAACGTCGGTCCAGAACTCCGAGCCGTCGAAGGCGCGGACCATCCACTCGAAATGGCTTGTTCCCGTCGCTACGGTCGATATGCGGATTTCCTGCGCCTTCTCCGAAGACAAACGGCCGTCCGGCTGCCGCTCGGGCGCAAGTTGCGACGGCCTGAGACCGATCAGCTTTTCCTTGCTCGAACATCTTAATAGCCGCAGCGCGGCTTCATTGCAATCGACGAAGGCAGAGTCATCGATCAGGAGGACCGCGTCCGTGCTCTTTTCGAAGAGCAGCCTGAACTTCTCTCCGCTTTCCTCCAGGGTCCTGTCTCTTTGCTTCCGTCGGGACATGTCCCTGACGAAGGCCCACATCTCAACCGGTTCGCCTTTTTCGTCCTTCAACCGGTGCGCCCGCAGTTCCACCTGTATAATTGTTCCATCCTTTCGCACATATTCTTTTTCGTAAGGATCGGAATAGCCCCGCGTCAGCACCTGTTGTTGAATGATCTCTTCTTCGGTGCGATGCCACTTCTCGGGAGTGAAATCGTCATACGCCATGCCGCGGATCTCTTCGAGGGAATAACCGGTCATTGCGCAGAAGGCCCGGTTTGCCTCGACAATAGTCCGGTCGGTCTTCACCCAAACAAAGCCGTCCGGCATGGCCTCCAGGAGGCCGCGGTATCTCTCTTCCGATGTCCGGAGCGCTTCCTCCATCCGGTAGCGATATTCTCGGTCCGGCCCCGCTATCACACCCCGGGAACCTTCGATAACCTTCTGGGGCTCTCTGAGAGCCTCTTCTGTTTCCCCACGCTCCGAAACGCCGCTCATCTCCCCGGTCCTCTCCGGTGTTCAGCCGTCCACGTCCTACGCTATCGGTATGCTATTACAGTTAACGCATAAAAACAAGCTATAACTAAACAATCGTGGACAATACTTTTTAAAACGAATAATATTGTTTAACGACTTCCCTCATTCTTGAATTGGTAGTTTATTGTCAAACATCAAAACAATAGAAAACTAACAAATAAGTAACTACTTGTTCCAACAAGGGCTAGTATTTAATCTCTCTGAGGAAGAGTCCGTGAGGCGGAGCGGTGGGTCCTGCTTTTTCCCGCATCCCCGAGGCAAGGATCTCTCCGAAGCAATCGATCCCCCTTCGCCCCTGTCCCACCTCCAGAAGCGTGCCGACGATATTTCGGACCATATACCGAAGGAAGCCCGAAGCCTCGATCACGACGTAAACCATGTCGGCCCTGACGGCCACGCCCGCTCTTTTCACTTCCCGCACGGGGTTTCTATAGACCTCGTCTTTCTTTTTCAAAGCGGAAAAATCGTGCTCCCCCACCACGAGCCGAATGGCTCTTTTCATGGCGGCAATGTCCAGAGAGTAAGGGAAATGAAGGACATACCTGGAGAGGAAGGGCGAATTGAACGGACGGTTGAGGATGCAATAGACGTAGGTTTTGCCTTTGGCCGAATAGCGTGCGTGGAAGCTCTCCTCGCAGTCGCCGCCGTCGACGACCCGAACGTCCCTCGGCAGCATGCTGTTCGCGGCCCTCGCAAGGTTAACGGCTTCGATGGGCTTCATGGTCGGAAAATTGACCACTTGACCCATGGCGTGCACCCCGGCGTCGGTTCTCGCGCCCGCATGGAGCTTCACCTCGTGGTCCAGGATCCGCTCAAGGGCTTTTCGCAACGTCTCTTCCACCGTTATTGCGTTTGGCTGACATTGCCATCCGTGGTAGCAGGTCCCGTCATAGGAAACGGTCAAGCGGACATTCCTGGCAGGCGTTCGAATGCTGGATTGTTCTTCGGAGTCTTGCGGGAAAGGCGGCGAAGGTTTCAATGCTTCCCGATGCTCACCCGGCATTACTCGTCATTCGGGCTTTCGCCCGCGGGCGTCTTGCCGGTGCGGTTCCTTGGGGCTGCCTTATCACCGGCGGACGTGGAATTTTTCTCGGTCGGCGCTTTCTTTATCGACGCGGCAGGCGATGCCGCGCCATTTTTGGCCGCGTCGCTCCTGGTCGGCGCTTTCTTTACGATCTGGGCCCTTTTCCTGTCTGCTTCAGCCTTTTTCTGTGCGTTCTCGCGCCGTACATCCTCAATTTTGTCCTGCATCTGGGAGCGCTCCTCGGCAAGTGTTTTCTGCAGCGTCTCCCGCTCATCTTTCACCCTGGCGCTCAGCTCGGCAAGCTCCTTCTTCAGCCCCACAATCTCCGCCTGGGCGTATTCGTTCTGCTCTCGCAGCATTTTGACTTCTTCCCTGAGGCGGTTGTTCTCCTGTTCGTGGCTGTCGCAGCCGTAACAACCGATTAACAAGGGCAGACAGCAGAGAAATAGAAGGAAACATTTCACGGGTACTATTCTCCCCAATATCCGTCCAGTTTGTCAACTTTTCTTCTGCATGAGGAAAAATGAGAAAAATGAACGTAAGATGTCCTTTTTTTGTTGACTCCCCGCGACTGCATTTGGTATCCTCCGAGCGACTGTTATGAGAAGAGCCCTTTTTCTTGCCCTTTTGGTCGTTTCCTTCCTCGTCGTCAACAATTCTCACGTATTTGCTTCCCGGGAGGAAGGGGCAGCGCCTACCGGTCGTGAGATCGGGCAGGGCGCCGATTCCGAAGCCCTGCCTCCCGACAGCTCCGGCTTTTGCAGGTCGCCGGACAGCGAGGCGTCGGAGGAGGCAACGGACCAGGGGGCAGAGAGCGTCGACCCGAGCGAGCAGAAGGCCGTCACGGAGGAAGAGGAGCGGGTTCTCGAGGCCGTGCGGAAGTCCCTCACGTCGTCAAATGTCTCGGACGGGTTCGACATCCCTATCGTTCTTAACGACGCGGTCGATCTCTACATAAAGTATTTTACCGGGCCGGGACGGAAAATCTTTGCCCGATGGCTTGACCGGGCGAAACGGTATGAGCCGACCATCCGGGCCATCCTCAAGAAGAACGGGTTGCCCGAAGATCTCGTCTACGTGGCGATGATAGAAAGCGGCTTCAATATGAAGGCCAATTCGCCGGCCAAGGCGAAGGGGCCCTGGCAGTTTATCCACGAGACCGGTCAGCGTTACGGCCTCAAGGTAGACTTTTGGGTGGACGAACGGTGCAATGTCGAGAAATCAACCGTCGCCGCGGCCAGGTACTTCAAGGAGCTTTTCGATCGGTTCGGCTGTTGGTACCTTGCCGCCGCCGGTTACAATGCCGGAGAGCGCAGGGTGGAAAAGGCCATCGCACAGACCGACACCAAGGACTTTTGGAAGCTGCGGGAATACAAGACGCTGCCGAAAGAGACACAGGAATACGTGCCTCAATTGATCGCCGCCGCACTCATCGCAAAAGACCCGGAAAAATACGGCTTTAGCGATGGCGCGCGTCCCCCCGTTTACCGGCTGATGAAGATCGGGGTTCCCGGGGGCATACCTCTGAAGAGAATTGCCGGCGCGCTCTCTGTGGATACGGGAGAGGTGAAGGCGCTCAATCCCGAGATTATGAGGGGTGTAACCCCTGCAAATCGGAAGCAGTATCAGCTTACCCTGCCCGGAACAGGCGATCCTGACCAGGTCAGGGAGAAGCTCGACGCGGAGCTTCAAAACGACAGGAAAGTTGTGGGAGTGGTACCGTACCGGGTGAAGAAAACGAATTGCCTCGCGGGAATCATGAAACGCTTCCGGGTTTCGCGCTCCGACCTGATGCTCCTTAATGAAGGCGGGGAGCGGCCCCGGCTCGCAAGAGGGCAAGTGCTCTACATTCCGCAATTCTCGGGCGGAAATAGTGATGCGTCGAGCCGGGAGGGAATCGCCGCCGACGTGAAAACCAGCAAGTATGCTTCTTCGAGGGATGACGACAATGAGGTCATTACTTTGAAGAGCGGCAAGAGACATCATGGCGTCCCCGAAGCCCGGCCCGCTCTCGTCCGGCACGTCGTTTACAAGGCCGACCGCCATTCTTCCCACAAGGCCAGGGCAGGCGGAGGCCACAGCAGCAGCGCCAGGGCCAGAAGAACTCACGGCCGCTAAGCGCGCCCTCCCCGAAACAGTTACTCTTCTGCCAGGTCTTCCGTGATCTTCAGCATGGCGATTGCCGTTTGTCTGGTTTCATTCGTGACGGGAAGGAACGTCGCGCCCGGCATTCGTTGGCCCAGAATCAAGCGCAACTCTTCGTTTGACAGCCCGTTGTAGTCTAAGAGCGTTTTCTTTTCGGTTGGATTGCTCATAAAATAATTGCCGGCGACGTCAGATTTTGGGGGGCGGGGGAGAGAAGGAATGCGAAAGGACCCGTTTCTTCCGGCGCCTATTCAGCTTGTCCGGTTTGTTCAGTTTATTCAGTTCAACCAGACAAACCAGACAAACTGAACAGACAATCGGGTCTCTTCGCATTCCCGGGGAGAATGCCGCTTGTCTCATGCTCGATGTCATCGCTATCGGTGGTCCCAGTAGCGGTCCCGTTCCCATCTTTCCCAGTTCCTTTCGAGCTCGCGATGGGGTATGGGCCGATATCCCGGGGGCACTCTCCGCCATCCCGGCGGCAGGGCTATCACGGCGCGCGGCACTCTCGGGCCCGGTACAAACGCCCACGGTCCATTGTAAAAGCGCGCTGCGTACCAGCGCCCGCCAAAGCGGCGATACCACAGGCCGTGGTAAAAGAGAATGTCCGCATCGATGCCGGGAACGAAATAGACATACGTGCCCGGTATGAGGACGACATCAGGAGGAGCGGGGATGCTGTATTCCGGCGGCGGGGGTGCGGCAACCTCGGCGCCGGGAGGAGGGTTGAGAGGGACCCATGCCCGGTGAGGCGGCACCCACTGACCGTTGACCCACTCGCCCGGCACATTTACCCATTGGCCGGAAGGGCCTTCCTGCGGGGGCGGAGGCGGCGGCGCAGTGTACGCGGGCGGAGGAGGGGGTTCCTGCTGAGCGAGCCTCTGCTGGGCCTGGCTCTGATCGACGGCATTTCCCGCAACAGCGCCGACGAGAGCGCCGCTTGCCGCGCCGATGAGGGTTCCCGCCGTGTTATGGCCTATTGCCTGGCCGGCCAACGCTCCGCCGATTGCGCCAATGGCGGCGCCCTTCTGGGTATTGTATCCCTGGTCCTCGGCGCAGGAATAAGCAGCAAGAAAGGCAAAAACAGCAAGAACGGCAAGCATGGTGGTTTTCATAAACCCTCCTTTGGTCACCAGATACAGTGCAAAGGCGGCGCCAGGCGCCAAGGACCGGCGCAGGAGTGAAAGGCCTTCTTTGTTCGCGCACTTCGCGATGCTGCCTGTTCCGGATTGTTCGACAATTTTGTCGACGGTTGATTCCACGGCTCGACACATTTGGGCCGTCAAAACATGCCCGTGGTCGGCACTTCGGGCGCCGGGGTGCAGCTCCCCGTCGAATCATCCGAGCACTTCACCCCGTCTGTCCAGCGCGCGCCCGCCAGGATGGCGCCGGTCAAGTTTGCCCGGGAAAGATTGGCGCCGGTCAGGTCGGCGCCCGACAAGTCGGCCTTCGTCAGGTCGGCGCGGGACAAGTCGGTTTTGGATAAAACGGCGCCGACCAACTTGGCGTTGACGAGACGGGCGTCCGAGAGGTCAGCTCGGGTGAGGTCCGCGCGGGAGAGATCGGCGTCCGTCAGGTTGGCGTGCGGCAGTTTTGCGCGGGCGAGCATGCCATTTCTCAAATTGGCCTGCGAGAGGTCCGCCGCCGAGAAATCGGCGTCAGACATCCTCGCGCCGGAGAGCCGGCTTCCTGGCAGCTTTGCCTGGGCCGCAGAGGCGCCTTTCAGGTCGCAAAAGGGACACTGCTTCGTTTCCTGGAGCTTGTCGAGGTCTGCCTGCTTAAATGCGTAGGCAAAGCCGGAAAAGAAGACGGCGACCAAGGCAACAAAGAGAGCGGGAATTATGGAGTGGATTTTCACGGTGCGTTTCTCCTTAACGACAACCTGACGAGTTGCGGTCATTCATTACTATCATAAGAGAACGAACGAATGCAAGGCAGCGGGAGGAACCATTCGAACTACTCCTTGCTCACATCGGCGAGCCGGTGAAGGCCGTTCGGATAGACCGCAAAGCCCTTGACGTTCGGTCGGGTTGCCGCAATCTCCAGGCTGTGGCTGATGAATGCCCAGGGAGCGTCCAGGGCTGCGATCTGCTGGATTTGCCGATAAAGGGCAATGCGCTTCGTCCGGTCGAAGGTTGCGCGCGCTTGTTCCGAGAGTGCGTCATACTGGGCATTCGAGTATCTGGAGAAGTTGAATCCGCCTTGAATCTGGTTGGAATTCAAAAGCATCAGGAAGTTGTTTGCATCCAGGGCATATCCGGTCCATCCGCAAAAATAGGCGTCGCCTTCGCCGCCGGCCGCGGCCTTTCTGTACTCATTCCAGGGATAGGCTTTGATCTTCATCGTCACTCCGACCCTGGCAAGATCAGCCTGCACTGCCGACGCCAGCTTGCACCCGTCCGAAATGTTATAAGGCCGGGCATCCGAATACGTTATGGCCGTGAATTCGAAACGGCCCGGATAACCCGCTTCGGCGAGGAGGTTTTTGGCCTCGTCCGGATTGTAGTTGTAGGTTTTGACGCCTCTGTCGTAGCCCGGAACGCCTTCCGGCAGGATGCCGGCGTCGGCCGCGGTCGCGCGGCCCCGATACAGGCGATCTGCTAAAGCCTCACGATTGATTGCCATGCTGACGACTTTGCGGAGCAGCAGGTTGTCGAAGGGCTTCTTATAGGTATAGAAACCGAGATAATTGATATCGACCCCCGGGGTCCTGATGCTCTTCATGCCCCGAAGGCTTCTCACATCGCCGGGATCCACTCCTCCGGCTATGTCGACGGCGCCGCCGGCCAGCCCGGAAGCGCGAAGGGACGCTTCTCTCACGAACTTATAGACCACGCGGCTCACTCGGGGCCGGTTCCCCCAGTAGCCGTCAAATGCAGTCAACTCAATTTGGCGTCCTCTATCCCATTTGACAAATCTGTACGGGCCGGCGCCGACGGGCCTTTCCATCAGCTTGTCGCCGCTGTTTCCGGCCGCCGCCGGGCTCACCATCGGGGCTTCCGCCATTGCAATGGGGAACTCGGCGTTCGCTTTATCCGTGACGATTTTCACCGTATAGCCGTTCACCGCTTCCACCCGCCGCACGCCGTCAAAAATGAAAGCGGCCGAACCGGTGTCGCGGTTCTGCCTCAACGGCAACTGCCGGTCGATGTTATATTTGACCGCTTCGGCGTTAAACGGCGTTCCGTCCTGAAACTTCACGCCCCTGCGCAGTGTGAAGGTCCATTCTTTGCCGTCGCGGCCGGCGCTCCAGGAGGTTGCCAGACAGGGTCCTATCCGTCCGCCGCCCGATCCAAAGCGCACCAGACCCTCATAAATCTGAGCGCAAACGTTGGCCGATCCGGCGTCGTCAAGATAAGCCGGGTCCAACCCGCCCGGTTCCGAACCTTGGGCAACGACAAGAACGTTGCCGCCATTCGCTCCCGCGGCGGCCATGCGACAGACAACAAGCAAGCCGAGTGTAAGAACGAAAACCGTCATGAATGCGATGTTCCTGTTCCTCGGCAGACTCGTTCCTCCGTCTAGGGGCTTACGAACACAGTCGAAACCTTGCTGTTCGACGCGCCTTTAGGACTCTTGCCTCGTCCTCTATTCATTTATCGGCTTTCGCCAGGCTGACTGAAGCTGCCGCAAACGGTCGGGGCGGGGAATTGTCATGCGGTTCCTTGTACCCGGAAGCTTGCGGAGCCAGGGTTAACCTGGCTGGATTAAAGAAGATTTGCGAAGACGCGATAATCCTCTCGTGCAGATGGGTGTACAGGGCAGACTTTCCTATGACTCGCATCCCATGAGGAGCGGCGTCTCATGCCGACAAGAGGAAATGGATCCCTGTCGCGTTGCCGTCGTCTCTGTGACTCTTTCTCGATCGCCTCACTTTCAGCGTTTCTCTTCCTTTTTTTGTGTCGACGGCAGACCCCGTGGTGAAGGAAGAGGAGCAAAAGAAGATCGAAAAGCATCGTCCAATCTACCTGGGCGCGCTCGATACCATCGCCAGGCTCGATCAGTCGACGAAAGGCAAGGAAATTCTGGCTGACGTCAAAGCGCTGTCAGCAAAGAACAAGGAAGCAGATGGAAGAGTCATGCTGCTTTCGACCGCCGGCAAATCGAATGAGGCCGTCGCGTTGCTGATGAAGGAGGGCAAGCCCCTGAGCAAGAATGGGGTGGAGCTGTTTGCGAACCTCGTCAGATACCACGGGGAAAGCAGCCGCAACGCCTTCCAGGAAGCGCTTGCGTCGTACACATGGACGCGCAATGCGAATATTGTCCATGCCTCCCGTTGAGCTTGGTTGAATTGCCCGAACTCCAATCAACGGTCGCCTTGAGTTTTCTCCTCGATGCTGCGGATATCCCCGCACCAATAAATGCACTTGCCTTGGACTCAGAAATAGTTGAAACTATCTAAAGAATGGTTCTTGTGTCAGTCCAAAGAGCTGCCCGGGCAGAGGCGCTGCCTTATCAGACGTCGTACTTCGGTCCTTATGCCGGTTTTTGCACCTCATTGTTATGGAGCGCGTAAGAGACATTCAATCGACCAGACCTTTGATTCGACCTGCTGACGGCCTTATCGGCACCAAGCTCACTATGCCGCCCATCAGGTTGAAGATGGTTGAGAGGAGTCGTCTCCTTGACCGGCTGTCGGAGGGGAAGGATGCGCCACTCATAATCATCTCGGGCGTGGCCGCCTCGGGGAAAACCTCTCTCGCCAGCCGGTGGATAGAGCGCGAGAACCTAAAAACCGCCTGGTACTCACTCGACAAAACCGACAACGATGAGGGCCTTTTCTTCCGTTATCTGTTTGCTGCCCTTTCCCTGGCTGACAGCGGCCTCGCCTCGGTGATCGCAACAAATGTCCGGGAGGGGAGGGCTTTCTCAGAAAAAGAGATCGTCTTGCGGATCATCCAGCATATCGCCGATCTCTCTTACGACATCTACCTGGTCTTCGATGATTATCATTTTGTGACGTCCTGGGGCATACATAATCTCCTGGTGAGTCTATTGAACGGTATGTCTCCCAATATGCACGTCGTTATCCTCTCGCGCTACGCGATCCCCTTTTCCTTGTCGCCCTTCAGGGTAAGAAACCAAGTCTTAGAGATCTCGGCGTCGGAGATGAGGTTTACGGAGGCGGAGACCGAGCAATATTTTGCCGATATTATGCCCGTCAAGCTCACAACGAGCAGGACGCGCGAGATCGCGCGCCATACGGAGGGCTGGGTAGGGGGCCTGCAACTCCTCGGCCTGTCTTTGAAAGGAAGAGACGCTCCCAACGACCTTGGCGACGTGCTCGGCAAGGGAAACAGACAGGCGTGGGATTACCTGATCGAAGAGGTGATAAGCGTCCAGCCTCATAAGGTAAAGGCATTCCTCGAGGCCACGGCGCCCCTGGATCGCTTCAACGTAGAGGTGGCGGAAGCGGCGGGCATGCGGGACGCCGGAGAGTTACTCGATAAGGTCTACCGCAATAATCTTTTTCTCATTCCCCTCGATGCCGATGCCAACTGGTACCGCTATCACCATCTCTTATCGGAGGCCGTGAGGGAACGGATGAAGGCATCGTCTCCGGACCGGTTGCGCCGGATTTATGAACAGGCGGCGCTCTGGTTCGCCCGGAACGGCTATCTCGAAGACGCCTTTCGCAACGCTTTCGCCTCCGAGGATTTTGAGTTCGCCGCGGATTTGTTGGAGGACTATCTGCTTTTCATCAACGACCGATGCGAGTATGCATCGGGCCGGCGTTGGCTCGCGAATCTGCCCCATGACGTCTTCATGCGGCGAACGTTGCTCAGGCTTCATGACGGCCAAATCTTGGAATCTTTTCACCTGGAGGATGTTGAAGCGGTTGTCAGGTACATCGAAAGCGACAAGACCAGCGCTTTTGCCGGGTATGAGGGGCACAAGAGGCAGCTTTGCGAAGACCTCTTTACGTATTTCAGGTACGTCCTTTACTACTACTACCGCCAGCCTGCCCATGCGAATGAGGAGCAGCTCAACGAGGCTTTTCGGATGATATCCCCGGAGAACAGACTCTTCTCAGGATATGTGAAGATCCTGGTCGCGTTGAGCTGGATTTCTCAGGGCGCCCCCTCGAAAGCCGAAGCCGCCCTGGAGGAGTCTTCGCCCCCTATCGTCTCGTCGGGAAGTCCCTGGGCCAGGGCGCTCTGGTTTCGGGTAGCGGCCACCGTTCAGAGAATGCAGGGACGATTGCTCAGGTCCGAGGCTATTCTGAACGAGGCATTGGAGTTTCTGAAAGAAAAGAATGTCTCCGAAACGCCCCTCAGATATATCCTCTACCTGCCCATGGCCTGGATTTGGTACCATCGGAACGACCTCGAGAAGGCGCTGACCTACGGATCCGGCGCCGCAAGTTACGGAGAGCATGTGAGATTTGCGCGCGATATAGCGGAAGGCAATCTCCTCCTCTTCCTCGCGCATTTGGCGGCAGGCGAAATGAAGGAAGCCGAGGAGCGCCTGCAAAGGGTGCGGCTCGCGACGCAGACGCCCGGCGTCTCGGATGCCAGCGTTTCGGCCGACCCGTGGCTTATGCGCCTCTCCGGGCAAGAAGGAGATGCGCATTATGCCCAGGAGTGGTCGAGCCGCACGATGCTTTCCCTGGCGAAAGGCTTTTCG
This sequence comes from uncultured delta proteobacterium, assembly GCA_963816715.1. Classification (GTDB taxonomy): domain Bacteria; phylum Desulfobacterota; class Syntrophorhabdia; order Syntrophorhabdales; family WCHB1-27; genus BOG-1155. Next base: position 108,819 of record CAWFMJ010000016.1, on the reverse strand, counting down.
AGCAACATGCTCCATGAGTGCATGTCGAGCGTCGAGCTGCTCATCAGACGGAAGCAGTATCGCCAGGCTGACGCGGTCCTCTCCAAGCTTCGACCTCTTTGCGTCGATCGGAACCTCATGGAGGCCGTGCTTGATATCGATATTGCCCGGAGCGCCGCGCTCTACGGTCTTAAAGATCACGAAAGGGCACAGAAGATAATCGGTAAGGCGTTGGCGTTTGCGGCAGCAGAAGGGTATGTGCGGCCTTTCTTAAATCACGCGCCGGCGATATTCCCGCTCCTGAGCGATATGAAGGCGATGGAGATCGCCCCCTGGCAGTCTTCGCACCTCAAGACTATTCTCGATGCCTGCACTATTAGCGAGAAGGGGCTGGTCGGATCAACGAGGAGGCTTGAAGAGGACAGAAACACGCAACTGACCCGGAGAGAAGTCGAGATTTTGAGACTGATGGCAACGGGCAAGCGATATGATGAAATCGCGAAAAAGACCTTTGTCTCGCTCGAGACGGTAAAAACCCACGTCAAGCACATCTTCGAAAAGCTGGATGTCAACTCGCGAGCCCAGGCTGTTCGTCGAGGCCAGGACCTTCGCATCCTGACCGATCGATAGCCCTAGGGCCTTCCGGCGAAGCTTTTCTTTATCCCCCGAAAAATCCCCCAAAAAAGGGATGTGCGCCAAGGGCCGGCGTGTCATAATCCTGAGAAATCATGGGCTCTGGCCCGCGACGTCAAGGCGCAGCCAGCGGCCATGGTCGCCTGGTTTCTCGGGATCGGCCGCAAGCAGAAGGGGGAGGTATGAAAACTGGCTTCGAAGTCGCTTGGATGGCCTGCCTGGCTGACGCTGCCGGCGGGCGCGTTCGCGGCGGCGGGGGTGGGAATGTTGTTCGGCTATCCCTTTTCCCGCTTGAGAACCATCTACTACGCGATGGGGAGCCTCTTCTTCGGCGTGGTGAAATTGCGACAGGCGGCGACCTCACCGGAGGCTACAGCGGCCTGGCGGGCATCCGTCCCCTGTTCGGGAGCAGGATGGCCTACTACTATTTCTTTATAGGCCTGGCCCTGGCCAGCATCGTCGCCCTCCACAGGTTCGAGTTCAGCCGGATCGGAATAACGTGCAAGGCAATCGCCCAGTCTCACGTCGCGGCAGCCAGCGTCGGCATCAATGAACGCCTCTATAGGGTCCTGGCGGTGGGGGTCGGCTCTTTCTTCGCCGGTCTGATCGGCGCCGCCTATGCCCACTACAACATGGTCGTATCGCCTTCCAGCTTCAATCTTGGGGCGACCCTGTGGATCTGCATGTATGTGCTGATCGGCGGAATCAACAGTTTTGAGGGGCCCATCATCGGGACGTTTATTCTGGTAATGTTTCCTGAGTTCTTTCGGGACTTGAAGATTTACGCTCCCTATGTATCCGCGATTATCCTGATTGTCATCGTCTACCTGATGCCGCAGGGCCTCGTCGGCCTGCCGTGCCTGATCAAATCGCGGGTGAAGCAACGGCGCAAGAGAAGGATATCTGTGTTGCAGCCTGAAGACTTTTGGAGGTAAAAAGCATGACAAAGAACGTCTCAACCAACGCCGGGGAGAAGGTTTTTCCCCATTCCCCCTTTGTGCCGTACGACCCGGAGAACTTACATCTTTACGAATGCACGGGCGCCCCTTCGCCGTCCCTTATGAGTACACCGGGTGGCGGGATGAACAGATGTCGTGGAAGCAGGCGGGTTATATCCATGGCAACCTGAATCCCTCCCCCACTTTTCGCATCAAGGGTCCGGAGGCGCTCAAGTTTCTCGCCGACATCTGCGTCAACAGCTTTGCCAATTTCCCTGTCGGCACAGGCAAGCATGGCATCATGTGCAACGAAGAGGGCCTCGTCATGCAGGACGGCGTGTTGCTCCGGCTCGGCGAGGACGATTTTATCACCTATTGGATGTCGCCCTACATCGCTTACGCCCTCAAGAAGGGCAATTACAATGCCAGGGGCGAGGAGCTCATGGGAACAGTCTTCCTCTTCCAGATCGCCGGCCCTCGGTCATTGGAAGTCCTTGAAACGGCGACGGGTGAATGTCTCCACGACATCAAGTTCATGCACCACCGGATGAGCAGCATCAATGGATTGGAGGTCCGCATACTTCGGATGGGCATGGCCGGCACGCTCGCCTACGAGGTCCACGGCCGGATCGGGGACGCTTGTCCCGTCTATGACGCGATATTCAAAGCCGGCGAAGCGTTCGGCATCCGCAAGCTGGGCATGCATGCCTATATGATGAACCACACCGAGGACGGCTTCCCTCAGGCCTACTATCACTTTCCCTATCCATGGGGCGAAGACAGGGGCTTCATGGAGTTCCTCTCAAGCTTGGGCGGCATCATCGGGGCTTCACAAGCGTTTCGCGGCAGCATGGGTCCGGACATTCGGCTTCGTTACCGGAACCCGGTCGAACTGGGCTGGGCGGGAATGATCAAGTTCGACCACGACTTCGTCGGACGGAAGGCCCTCGAAAAAGAAGCGGCGAATCCTCGCCGGACGATGGTCACTCTCGTCTGGAATACCGAGGACGTCATGGACGTCTACGCCTCGCAGTTCCGACCCGGCGAGCCGTACCCTCCCATGGATGAACCAAGCCATTTCACTTTTGAGGGCAACCGCCACACGCTGTATGCGGACCAGGCGCTGAAAGACGGCAAGGCCGTCGGCATCAGCTCGGGAAGGGCCTATAGCTACTACTTCCGCGAGATGCTCTCGCTCGCCTCCATCGATACGGTGCACGCCGGGCTGGGGAACGAAGTAGTCGTGCTGTGGGGCGACCCCGGCACACGGCAGAAGGAGATTCGGGCTAAGGTGGCCCGATTCCCCTATCTGAACGAGAACAGAAATGAGAACGTCGACGTGAGCACGATCCCGTGCCGCGGCGAGAAAAGAAGGCTCGTCTGAATCACGTGATACGGGGAGGTTTCATAAATCGAACAGGAAGCCTGAAGCACTATAGCCCTAAGGAGGCAACAAGATGAACAAGCAAGACATGTTTATGCTCACCCCGGCAGTCCCCTATGAATTCGACTGCTCGATGTTTTTCGGCGCTTACGGTATGATCGTTCCCTTTGAGTACACCGGATGGCGCAGTGAGACCCTTGCGTGGAAGAATAGCGCCTATCTCAATACTTCATTGAGCCCCTCGCCCACATTCAAGATCAAAGGCCCGGACACCTTAAAGTTCCTTTCAGACCATTGCGTCAACAGCTTTGCAAATTTCGCGGCAGGAACAACCAAGCACGGCATCATGTGCGATGAAGCGGGCCGAAACATGATGGACGGCGTCATCATTCGGACAGCCGAGGATGAAGTCATCACCTACTGGTTGAACCCCTATATCGCCTATTGCCTTCAGAAAGGCAACTACAATGTGGAAGGAGAGGACCTCTACATGAAGGTATTCTTCTTCCAGGCGGCAGGCCCGCGCTGCCTTGAAATACTTGAGAAAGCCAGCGGCGACGATCTCCATGACATCGAGTTTTTCCACCACCGCCTGTCCAAGATCGCCGGAAAAGAGGTGCGTATTCTCCGTATGGGCATGGCCGGAACGCTTGCCTACGAGATACACGGCGCTATTGATGATGCGCAGGACGTCTATAAAGCTATATTCGCAGCCGGAAAAGAATATGGCATGAAGAAGCTGGGGCAGCAGGCGTACATGATGAACCACACCGAGGACGGCTTCCCACAGGCTTATTATCATTTCCCCTACCCGTGGTATGAGGATCCCGGTTTTGCGGAATACCTTAACCAGAGACCCGGCCTGGGTTGGTTCAGTGATCACCCGAACCTGTTCGGCAGCATGGACAAGGACATCAAGCTCTATTACCGCAACCCCGTCGAACTGGGCTGGGGCGGCATGATAAAATTCGACCACGAGTTTATCGGCCGGGCTGCCCTGGAAAAGATCGCTGCGAACCCGAAGCGTCAGATGGTCACCCTGGAATGGAACGTGGAGGATATCACCGACATCTACGCCTCCCAGTTCAGGGACGGGACGCCCTATGCCCCAATGGATAGGCCGAATGATATGTACTGGATATCAGGACCTATGAGCTATCACGCGGACAAGGTGTTGAAACAGGGCAAGCTGATCGGGGTCAGCAGCGGCCGCTCGAACAGCCAGTTCTACCAACGGATGATCTCCCTCTGTTCCATAGACGTGGAGTTTTCTGCGCTCGGAACGGAAGTTGTCGTGCTCTGGGGCAACCCTGGCACGCGCCAGAAGGAAATCCGCGCGAAGGTCGAGAGATTCCCTTATCTGAAAGAGGAACGCAATTCTGAAATAGACGTGAGCAAGATACCCCGAGGAAATAGATAGCTTTCTACGATTTGCCGTTCAAGAGAGCCGGATTGAGACTTCAATCCGGCTCTCTTGGCATTTCGCGCTTAAAACGACGCGAAGACAGGGGGAAGGAACGGCAGTATATGGCGAAACGACGCTGCAGGGTCGCTGAACTTCGCCGAGAGAGGGAGGCGGCGATGATCGAGACGTCATCGGGAATAGGGCGGTGAGTCGCGAAATAACGTCGACAATCCTACGCCTCCTTGAAAAATCAGGCACTTTTCAATGCAGGCAAGTCCTTCAGGCAGAAATTTGCAGCATTCTGACAAAATTGCAATATGCGGCGAGAGAATTGCGGGGACAGACCTGTAACCCACAGGGCAGACAGGCGGCCGGGCTTCCTTGACGTGCGCATTAATGCTCATCCCTGCGGTCATTGCTCATGCCCCCGCAGGTCCCCCTCAACCTGGAATGGAACGTGCAAGAGAAAAGCCGACTGACTTCCCAAGAAAGGAGCGAAAATCATGATAAGACCCAATTACGAATCGGATTATGGAAAACGCAAGTTTGTTCCGCACGAGGAGCATGGCACAATTCCTCACATGACTTTTGAAGAGTATTCGGAAAAGCTGAGGCACTGCTTGCTGATGAAGCGGGAAAACGGCATCCTCGAAGCGCGCCTCCACACCAACGGCGACAGCATGCAGTGGGGCGCCCCCGCCCACCAGGGGCTTCACTACTTCTTTGACTGGGCCGGCAGGGACCCGGACAACGAGATCATCATCTTAGGCGGCACAGGCAAGGATTTGACCAAAGGCATCGGAAGGGTCGGCAAGGATGGAAACTGGCTGCCCGCTACCGAATTCGCATCCGCCCCCGAAGAAGCCTGGAAGATGTACGAGTACCAGTACTACGACGGGACAAACGACATCGAAGGCCAGGTCTTCGACGTCGAGGTTCCCACCATCGGCGTCTGGAACGGCGCCGCCTTCCACACCGATCTGGTGCTCTTCAGCGACATCACCCTCTGCACCGAGGATGCGTGGACCACGGAGATGCATTTTCGGGTCAACATGGTCCCCGGCGACGGCATCCAGATCGCCTGGCGCGAGCTTATGGGCCGAAAACGATACGCCTACGCAGAGCTGACCGGCGAGATCATCACCGCGCGGAAGGCCCTTGCCCTCGGCCTGGTCAACGAGATCTGCCCTGACGTCGAATCCTGCTACAAGCGGGCCCACGAGATCGGCGAGCTCATCATGCGCACCGGCTCGCGCGTGACGCGCCGCATTACGGTCCAGCAACTCCGCAAGGCCTGGAAGGAAGATATCGCGAACGAGCTGCGCAACAGCTTCGCCACCGAGATGTACGTCACCGCCACCGAACATTCTCCCCATGAGGTCAACTACTGGCATTGGGCTCACGAAGAAGCCGAACTGGTCAAGAAAGCCGAGAAGAAGGGCAAGGTCGTGCGTCCGCGGGTCAACGGGGGCCAGGAGGAAGACGAGATCAAATAAGGCAAGCCAGGGACGGTCCGCTCTTTGCCGAACCGCCCGGACCGGTTTTGCCCATCGAGAGTTTATTGCATTGCTCCGGGATGACGCTGCTTCGCGGCGATCATCCCGGAGCCGTTTTTGAGCCTATTGGAAGCATTCACGAGAAATGAGGCAGGAACAATCGGGCGATGCGCCCTACGCCAAATCCCTCAGTATCTTAACTCCCTTTTCCAGAACCGGCAGGCTTGCCGCGAAAGAGATGCGCACGTGCGATTTTCGGCGTGAAAAGACGCTGCCCGGTATGATGAAGAGGTTGTTTTTCAGGGCCCGCTCTACAAAAGCATCTCCATCCCCGCCCGGCGCTTCGGGAAATATGTAGTAGGCGCCTTTCGGCCTGACCACGCGGAACTTGTCTTTGATCCCCTCGTAAATGAGGTCCCTCTTTTTCCGATAGCCCTCGATCAGCTCGTCAGTGTTGTATTTGAGGGCGAGGAGGGCCGCTTTTTGGGCGGTCGAGTTGACCGCGCTGAAGGTGTATTGCTGCATGACCACCATGCGGTCGATCACGTGTTTGGGGCCGGCCACGAAGCCGATCCGCCACCCCGTCATGCCCCACGTCTTGGAGAAACCGCCGAACGTCAGCGTATTTTCGTAATGCTGCCCGAAATAGTGGGGCGGGGCATCTGTCTCAAAGGCAAAGCGGTCGTAAATATCGTCGGAGAAGACGATAAGGTCTTTCTCCCTTGCCACCCGCTCCACCATCGCAAGCTCGTCCTGGCAATAGACGGCGCCCGTTGGGTTGTTCGGGCTGTTGATGAGGATGACCCGCGTCTTGTCGGAGAGGGCGCTCCTCAGCTCTGCTTCTCTCAGGGTAAAATCGGGATAGGTGTCGAAGAAGACGGGCTTGCCGCCGAGGAGGAGGATCTGGTATTCGTAGAGCACGAAAGAAGGATCGGGGATAACCACCTCGTCGCCCGGATTGAGCAGGACGAGAAACGCGAGCAGCAGGCCGCCGGTCACGCCCGGCGTGATGATCGCGTCCTCACAGGCGACTCCCCTCGCATGAAGCATCTTCAGGACGGCTTCCCTCAACTCCGGGATTCCCCCCGAAGGGGTATACTTGTTAAACCCTCCGCGGATCGACCTGATGCCTTCTTCCTTGATAGCGTCCGGTATGTCGAAATCCGGCTCGCCAATGCTCAGGTCTATCGGGTTTTTCACGGTCCGGGCAAGATCGAAGATCTTTCTCACCCCGGAAGGCCGTATCTGTTCCACTCGCTCCGAAAGCCGCATCGGTTCCTCTCTTCCTGTGTCCGCGCTGCTTTCAGACTACTACGTCTGCCGGCACAAAATCCACCGCAAACCGCGCCCGGAACCAACCAGGGCCGGAGGAAATTTCGATGGATTTCGCCGTGATCGAGGGGCCGCGAGCCGGAGCGCACTCTGTCGTACGTGAGGACTCGCGGTCCCGAAGAGACAGGCGAAAGACGCGAAATTAACCCGGCACGTTCACGGGCGAGGGTATTTTTCCAGGTCCTTCAGCAGCTTCTGCAGTTCTTCGTCCCCCAGCGGCGCATCTTCCAGTTTGCCGGAAAGAAACGCATCGTAGGCGCCAAGGTCGATCAGGCCGTGGCCGCTGAAGTTCATGAGGATAACCCGCTCCTTCCCCTCTTCCTTGGCTTTCTTCGCCTCTTCGATCATGCAGGCGATCGGCATGGTTTGTTTCCGGCGCAGGCACAAACCCCTCGGTCCGCGCGAAGGTCAGGCCCGCGGTAAACGTCTGGGACTGCGGATAGGCTACCGCTTCGATCAGGCCGTCGGCGAGCAGCTTGCTGACGAGCGGCGCCGATGCCGTGGTAGCGCAATCCGCCCGCATGGATGGGGGCGGGCATGAAGTCATGACCGAGCGAGTACATGGCCAGCAGGGGTGTTTTTCCTGCCGTGTCGCCCAGGTCGTAGACATAGGGACCCTTGGTGAGGGTAGGGCACGAAAGGGGCTCGCATGCAACAATCCTCACGTTCTTCCCGTATATCTTATCTCTCACGAAGGGGAAGGTCAGGCCGCCGAAATTGCTGCCGCCGCCCACGCAGGCGATCACGACGTCGGGATAGTCCCCCGTCTTCGCCATCTGCTCCTGGGCTTCGAGTCCTACGACGGTCTGATACATCAGCACATGATTCAGCACGCTGCCGAGGGAATAGCGGGTGTCCTTCGATGTGACGGCATCCTCGACCGCCTCGCTGATGGCGATGCCCAGAGTGCCGGGGTGGCTTGCGTCTTTGGCGAGAAACTGCCTGCCCGTTTCGGTGTCAGAGCTCGGGCTCGGCACACATTCGGCGCCCCAGGTCTGCATGAGCATCTTCCTGTAGGGTTTCTGGTCATAGCTGACCCTCACCATGTAGACCTTTACGTCGAGGCCGAATTGACCTCCCGCGAAAGCAAGGGCGCATCCCCACTGGCCGGCCCCCGTTTCCGTGGTTATCCGTTTGATGCCCGCGATCTTGTTATAGTACGCCTGGGGAACGGCAGCGTTCGGCTTGTGGCTTCCCGCAGGGCTGAAACCCTCGTTCTTGAAGTAGATGTGAGCCGGCGTGCCGAGGAATTTCTCCAGCCGCACCGCCCGGTAAAGCGGCGAGGGTCTCCAGATGCGCAGTTTCTCCAGGACCTCGTCGGGTATGTCGATCCAGCGCTCCTGGCTCATCTCCTGCTCGATGATGTTCATGGGAAAGATCGGCGCCAAATCGTCCGGCCCGACGGGCTGACCCGTCGCCGGATGCAGCGGGGGCGGCAGGGGGCTCGAGATATCCGCCTGAATGTTGTACCACTTTCTCGGCATGTCCTTTTCTTCCAAATATACCTTTGTTTGCACATCTCCCTCCACTATCGGATTTGCCCGAAACGAAAAAGGGCCATGAGACTGGCTCATGGCCCTACAAAAAAGGCCATGAGCAGTTGCGAAACCGCTCATGGCCCGGTACTGGCGGTTTCACAACCACGAATTGAACCACCACCACCATGCGCTTTTGTTGCTGCTTATGCTTTTTATTCCGAGCATGTCGGTTTATATCACGACGCGAAAGATTCTGTCAAGCAATTTTCGATCACGTGGAGGCGCCTGCATCAAAAAGACCCAAAGCGGCTTCAGCCAGGCGAGTGCTCTACAACAAAGACTGTGCAGCGTGATGGCGAATGTGGTATAATGCTTATTGGTTGCATTGTAGCGAAACTTTATGCAAGGAGCGTCCATGAAGCTATTAATCGTTGGAGGGGTGGCGGGCGGCGCAACGGCGGCCGCAAGGGCCCGGCGGCTCGACGAGCACGCCGAGATTATCCTTTTCGAGCGGGGAGAATACATCTCCTTCGCGAACTGCGGCCTGCCGTACTACATCGGCGGGGTGATACCGAAAAGGTCTGATCTTCTCGTGACCACCGCGGCCGCCCTCACCGAGCGGTACAACATCGACATCCGCACCTTTTCCGAGGTCCTGAGGATCGACAGGACGGCCAAAGAGGTGGAGGTCAAAGACCATCGAACGGGCGAAACCTACCGGGAGAGCTACGAGAGGATTATTCTCGCGCCGGGGGCCGAGCCGTTCAAACCGCCGGCGCCCGGCATCGATCTTCCTCATATTTTCAGCCTCAGGAATATACCCGATACGGATCGGATCGCCGCTGCTCTCTCGGAGGAAGGCCCGAAGTCGGTCGTCATCGTCGGCGCCGGCTTTATCAGCCTCGAGATGGCGGAGAACCTCGTGCTGAGAGGATGCAGCGTCACCATTGTCGAAATGCTCGATCAGGTCCTCGGCAACGTCGACTACGAGATTGCCGCGATGATCGAACAGCATCTCCTCGAGAAAGGCGTGGTCTGCAAGCTGGGCTGCACCGTCGCGTCCTTCAGGGAAGAGGACGGCCGCATCCTCGTCTCGACGGACAAAGCCGGGGACCTGGAGGCCGACATGGTTCTCGTGGCCGTCGGCGTCCGTCCCGAGAACCGCCTCGCAAGAGAGGCAGGTCTCGAAATCGGTCCGTCCGGCGGCATCAGGGTTGACGAAACCCTGCGGACGTCCGACCCCGACATCTTCGCCGTAGGCGACGCGGTGGAAGTGAAAGACCTCGCCACCGGCGCCTACGGAACGGTCGCCCTTGCCGGTCCCGCAAACAAACAGGGGCGGATCGCGGCGGACAATGCAATGGGTAGATCTTCCGTCTACAAAGGCGGCTTGGGCGCCTTCATCGCAAAGGTCTTCGATCTTGCCGTTGCCGCCGCCGGGGCTTCGGAGAAGCGCCTCCAGCGCGCGGGCATTCCGTATCTCGTCAGCTACACCCATCCGGGATCGCACGCCGCCTACTATCCGGGCGCGGCCGCGTTGGCAATCAAGCTCGTTTTTTCCCCCTCCGACGGCTGCATCCTCGGCGCCCAAATAGTGGGAAAGGAGGGGGTGGACAAGAGAATAGACGTTCTCGCCTGCGCCATGCACGGCGGGATGACGGTCTACGACCTGGAGGAACTGGACCTCGCCTACGCTCCCCCTTACTCTTCGGCAAAGGACCCGGTCAACATTGCCGGATACGCGGCGGCGAACATACTGAAAGGCGACGTGGAGCAGATTCTCTGGAGCGACCTGCCCGGCCTCGACCCGGAAAAGGACGTCGTGCTCGATCTACGGAACCCGCCCGAGCTTCTCAAGGAAGGCGCTATCCCCGGCGCTCTCCACATTCCCCTTCCCCAGCTTCGGAAACGACTCGCGGAGCTGGATAGAGAAAAACGCTACGTGCCCTTTTGCGCCGCGGGGCTGCGGTCGTACATCGGGTACCGCGTGCTCGTTCAGAACGGCTTTCGGGCGAAAAGCCTGGCGGGCGGTTTTACGACCTTTAAAGGGTTCAGGAAGAAGATCAAGACGGCTTGAGAATCTCTTCCAGGCTCTTTTTGATTCCCAGGCGGTCGAGGGTGTGGCCGAACCGCTCTTTTGCGAGGCCGTTGGCCCGATAGAGGGCGACCGCTCTCTCGACTATTTCGTACAGCCGTGCCTTTGATTGAATCAGGCCGGGGACCCTCGTCGCCATCCGGGGTCTCTTGCCCATCGTGCCGCCCAGCCAGAGGATATGGCCCCGTTCGACGGCCGTCCAGGCATCGGCAGGGCAGCTCTTGGTGCAAACGCCGCAATTGATGCAGCGCGACCGGTCGACCACATAGTTGCCGTCGGTTTTCTCGAGGGCGCCTACCGGGCATACCGCAAGGCATGAGCCGCAGTCGGTGCAGGGCGATGCGTTCCACTCGGGTGTGATCCCGCCCATGACGCCCACATCGTTTTCGCTTGCCTTTGCGCAGTTGTTGGGGCAGCCGGTGACGGCAAATTTGAACTTGTAGGGCATTTGTTGCCTGAAGTACTTCCGGTCGAGATCGTGCGCGATCGCCTTCGTTTCGATGATGCCCCACCTGCAGGTCGCTTCGCCGGGGCAGGCCGTGATGATGCGCACCAGCGCCCCCGAGGCGCCCATCGCGATCCCTGCCGATTCCAGCTCCTTCCGGGCTTCTTCGGCATCGGTGCGCAGAACGAAGTGTATCTCGACGCCCTGCCGCGTCGAGAGGTGGAGTTGCCCCCTGCCGAACTTCTCGGCGACCTCGGCGGCTTTTTTCAGTTGCGCCGCGTTGAAATCTCCGCCCACTGCGTGCAGCCGCAGGGCAACGTACTCCTTCTGCTTCTGCTGGATCATCCCGAATTTCTTCATCTCTGACGGGTTCAGATTTTTCTTGCCCATCCGTTTTTCTCCTGATATCGATCGGCTCCCCTGGGGCGGGAGCCGAGACAGTCCTATTTTCGTCCGGCCTGTCTTCCCCGGCCGCTTCACATTCTACAGGATTTCGGCAGGCATTGCCATTGCCACGATGCCGTCCAGGTCCGTTCCCGCCCGCCAAAACCACTCCCGTGCTTCGGCCGCATCGCGCGTCGTCGCTGAAAGCCGTAAGCTGGGGACGTCTTTTGCGAAGGACGCATGGAAGACCTCAAGGAGCTTCTTCTTTGCAAAGGTCCGGACCTGTTTCTGCGTGGGGCCGCGGATGGTCGGGACATAGACGTGCAGCCCCCGCGAGCCCGTCGTTTTCGCAAAATTCGGCATGCCGAGGGCGTCGAGGGCGGAATGGACGATACCGGCCGCCTTCAGTATCTTTCCAAAGTCGGCAGGTTCGACAGGATCGAGGTCGAAATGCAGATAGTCGGGCCGGTCCACGTCGTCGCACCGCGCATACCAGGGATTAAGGTCGATACAACCGAGGTTGATGATCCACAGCAGCGTGGGAAGGTCGCGGACAACCGGGAAATCGATGATGTTGCCCGAAGCGTGCTCGATCAAACAGACCTCTATCCACTCAGGTCTCGGCTCGGGCGCCCGTTTTTGAAAGAAGAACTCGCCGGCCGCTCCTTCAGGATACCGTTTCATGACCATGGCGCTATCGACGAGATGGGGCAGCAGCACAGGGGAGATTTCCAGGTAATAGCGTATGAGGTCGCCTTTCGTGATGCCCAGATCGGGCCAAAAGAGCTTGCGGAGGTTTGTCAGCGTCACCTTTCGGCCGTCTATATCGACGATCTCCTGGTTGCGGCCGCCCGGGATCGAGACGCCCGCCCCGGAGCCGTCTCTTTTGACGGGCGGCTTGATCGTTTTGGCCGGGTGATGGTTTCGTGCGGCCCGCGTCATTTCTTCTCTGCCCCGTCGCTTCCTGCTTGACACAGCGAGAGCCAGGTATCAAACTGTGATAAATCAACGCTGCTCCAAAGGGTCGCGGCAGCGCGCTTTGCGAGAAAGGGGCGTCTATGAAAATCGTGATTGCTCGTCAGTTCGGCGGACCGGAGGTCTTGCAGGTCGAAGAGACCGCGCCGCCGACTCCAGGCCCGGGCGAGGTACTCGTGCAAGTGCGGGCCGTCGGCATTAACCCCGTGGAAACCTACATACGGGCGGGGACTTATACGCCGAAGCCCAACCTGCCTTACACGCCCGGCACGGATGCGGCCGGGACGGTCGAGGCCGTCGGGGAGGGCGTCAAGGACCTGAAGCCGGGCGATCGCGTCTATACGTCGGGGTGTAAGACCGGCGCCTACGCGGAAAAAGTGCTCTGCGCGTCCCATCAAGTCCATCGGTTGTCCGAAGATGTATCCTTGAGCAAAGGCGCGGCGCTTGGCGTCCCCTACGGTGCTGCCTATCGCGCCCTGTTTCAACGGGCCGCCGCCAGGCCCGCCGACATTGTGCTCGTCCACGGGGCGGATGGAAGCGTCGGCGTCGCGGCGTTGCAGTTTGCGCGAGCGAGGGGGATGACGACGATTGCCACCGTGGGTGGAGAAGAGGGCCGCCTGATCGCGGAACGTTTTGGGGCGACCCATGTCGTCAATCATCTCGACCCCGATCATATGAAGCAGGTCCTTTCTCTCACGGACAACCGAGGCGTTGACGTCATTGTGGAAATGCTCGCCAACGTCAACCTCGGCAACGACCTATCCGTGCTGGGGCGGGCCGGGCGGGTGGTGATCATCGGGTCCCGGGGGCCCGTCGAGATCAACCCGCGGGACCTTATGCGGCCGGAAAGCGCCATTCTCGGGATGCTCGTCTTCAGTGCGTCCGAAAGAGACCTGACAGAGATCCATGCAGCCATCGGGGCGGGCCTCGAAAACCACACCCTGGACCCGCTCATCGGCGATAAACTGCCCCTTGCGGAGGCGGCGGAGGCGCACCGGCGCCTGGAAACATCCAAACCCCTGGGGAAACTCGTGCTTATCCCATAACAATCCAACTTTTAGTCTACCTGCCGATAACGATGACCTTGCCCGTCATGCCCTGCTCGCGATGGAGGTCCTTATTGCAGTAGAAGCTGTAAGTCCCCGGCCGGGAGAAGAGGACTCTCGCCTCAACGCTCTTGTCTGCCATGACGTCCACATCCTGAACGGTTTTTCCGTCCGGGTCTTTGATGGTAAAGTTATGATCCTTGGTAGACAGGTTGTGAAGCCCAAAGACGATAGTGCTGCCCTGGGGAGTCTGAAATGTATCGGGCACGAACCTATAGTCGACAACGTTCACGTTGACGACGTGAGGGCCCATGCCCTCGAAGACGACCGGTTTTTGACGCCCGGCGCAGGCCGAGAGACAGAGGGTCAATCCCAGCGCAAGAAGCATGAGGTGGAAAAACTTGGTTTTCATGGGAAGGTCTCCTGTGAAGTATTTGAGAGAACAGCACTCACAGAAACCTAAGCACGCCCAACGACCCGCTCAAGACATTGCCGCCGAACCCCGAAGGCCCGTCGGCGGAGGAATCGACCGGCACTCTCAACGCATTCAGAGGAACGCCCCTTCAAGCAAAACATACCTTTACCCCGCTTTCTGCCTGCCCTTAGTGATTTGCACCACTTCCGCGTAGGGGGCGGCGGGCCGCCGACAATGGGGCGCCAGCTTCGGCCGTCGTTTTCGACTAGTTTTTTCGCCGACTCCGGGCCTTCGGAACCGGCCGGGTAGTTGGGAAAGTCCTCCGGTTGGGCGGTTTCGGCCAGGAGGTCGATGAGAGGCGTGAGCAGCGACCAGGACAGCTCCACTCCTTCGCGTCGGAGGAAGAGCATCTGGTCGCCGGACATGCAGTCGAGGAGCACCCATTCGTAGGCGTCCAGCATCACGTCGCTGCCGTAAGAGAAGTTCATCCTGACCGGGGCTTTTTGGAGGCAGAGCCTGGAACCGGGCATTCTCGTTTGGAAAGTCAGGCCGATCCCGGCGTAGGTCGGGGTTATGGAAGTCACCTTATATAAGGACGGATGCCTCTGTCGGTCAACGGGAGGGAGAGGGCCGAAGAAAGTCATCGTTTTTTCCCGGCGATGAATCGCAACCCTTCCGCCCTTGCGCCCCGGCCGGCCTGTAGGGTAGGATATGGCGTGCTCTCCATCATCATCATTACGAGAAACACCAAAGACCTCATTGCCGGGCTCCTCTCTTCCATAGCCGAGGACGCGTCCCTCAAGGTCGCAATAAAAGAGGTCATCGTTGTCGATAACGGCTCCACGGATGGCACGGAAGCATTGCTGGCCGCAGAGTTTCCCCGGGCTGTCTGTGTGAAGAATGCTGAGAACAGGGGATTCGCGGCGGCTGCCAATAGGGGCTGGCAGCGCTCCTCGGGCGACCTTGTCCTCTTTTTGAATTCCGACACCCGTCTGATACCGGGAGAGACGGCAAAGATGCTCGATTTCATGGCTCAGGACGAGTCGGTGGGCATCGTCGCGCCGCAACTGGTCTACGAAGACATGAGGCCTCAGCGCTCGTTCGCCCTGATCCCCTCGCTCATTTTTGAGATCGTGCCGAAAGGCATCCTGGAAGCGCTTTTCCCCCGGTTCAGGACGAAGGGCGGGAAGCAGACAGTCCCCCGCGACGTCGCCTCGGTGATCGGCGCCGCTCTGTTGGCGAGGAGGCGGCTCCTTGAGCGTCTCGGTGGTTTCGACGAAAGGTTTTTTTTCTTTTTGGAAGAAACGGACTTATGTTTGCGGGCGGCAAAGCAAGGGTCGCGGGTGGTCTTCTTTCCGGCCTCCAGGCTCGTTCATTTCCAGGGCAAAACCGTCTCGCGAACGTGGATCAGCGGCAGAATCGAGTATTCGATCTCCCTTTACAAATTCATCAGGAAGCACCACTCGGCAATTTACTTCAGGGCCTTTGCCCTTGCGCGGGCAACCAAGGCCCTGTTGTTTTTCGTACCCGCAACTCCCTTGTCTTTTTTGCTGAATAAAGAGTCGATCAAGAGGAAACAGCGCTACTACGCGCAGCTTCTCCGGTGGCATCTGCGCGGTTGCCCGGACGACGCCGGACTCCGCGTCAGCTCTCAAGAATGAAGGAAATCTCCAGGGTCACCCGGTATTCCACGATCTTTCCGTCTTCCACCTTCGCCCTCATGTCCTTTACTCGAAGGCCGGATATGCCCCTGAGCGTCTTCGCAGCCCTTCTGAAACCCACCATCACGGCATCATCAAAGCTTTTCGGCGACCCCGCCATTACCTCTGTCACTCGCGCCACCCTTCCATCCATCACGTTTGTTTACCTCCCCGTCGGGTTTGTTGGCTCCCTAGGCTAACAGGGTTGAGCATCCCTGTCAACTTTTTCCCTCAGGCGCGCCTCACCTCCATCACCCTGGCCCATCTCGGCCAGAGGGGGCTGAGGCGCGCCTTTCCGCCCCTCACCGGGAAATACTGTCCGGGATTGAGCAGGTCTTCCAGGACGCAATGAACCGGCTCAGGCAAAGTTATCTCCTGCTCCACCGCCGTTGCCTCGGCCGAGATCGCCACGATCACCCACTGCTCGGCCGTCCGCCGGGAGAAGACGATTCGCCGCGGCGCCACGAACAGTTCCTGAAAGTCGCCGTGCCGGAGCGCGGGCAAGTGGGTCCTCAACCGCGAGAGGCGTTTTATGGCCCGAACAAGGTCGGAAGAGCGCCCGTTGCCGTTAAGCTCCCCGAGGTTCAGTTCCGGCCGGAGCGACCAATCGTCGTGTGCCGACTTGGCTCCTGTCAGGCCGAATTCGCTGCCATAGTAGATGGTCGGTATCCCCGGAATGGTGAAGAGCATGGAGTAGAGGGGGTAGAGCAGGGCAGGCTCCTTGAGGCGGCTCGCGACGCGGTCCACGTCGTGGTTGTCGGCGAAGGAGAGCAGACGCTTTTCCGGGTAGAGGCCATACTCCCCGAAATGACGGCGGAGGCAGTGGGCGATTTCGTGATAGTTGGCGTCGTTGAGGCTCGAGTAAAGCGCTTTGTAGCACTCGTAGTTCGTTACGGAGTCGATCCCCCCGTCCTCCAGCCACGGGCAATAAGGCCCCTTCACCACTTCGCCCACGAGCCAGAAGTCCGGTTTCATACGGCGACACCAGTTCCCGAGATCGTGAATGAAGGTCATGTCGACATGGTCCGCCGCGTCGAGCCGCAGCCCGTCGATGTGATACTCCCGGATCCAGTCGGCCGCGGCCTCGAAGAGGTGGTTGCGCACCTCGGGGTTGCTCAGGTTCAGCTTGACGAGGTCGTGGCATCCGTTCCAGGCCCTGTAAGAAAAGGGGTCGTCGTAGGGGCTTCGGCCTTTGAAGTCGAGGTAGAACCAGTCGACGAAGCGGGAGGACGGGCCTTTCTCCAGCACGTCGCGGAAGGCCCAGAAGAGTCGTCCCACGTGGTGGAAGACGCCGTCGAGAACAACTTTCATGCCCAGGCCGTGGGCGTGCGCCGCTATCGTTGCCAGCGTCTTGCGTTGCCCCAGCCGCCGGTCCACCTGGAAGTAGTCGGCAACGTCATAGCCGTGAGAGCCCGATTCCATCACGGGGCCGAGGAGCGCGACCGTCGCCCCCAGGTCCCGGCTATGGTCGAGCCACGGGAGCATCCGTTCCAAACGGGGCTGAGGGGCGGCCGACAGATCGTTTTGTCGGGGCGCGCCGCACAATCCCAGCGGGTACAAGTGATAGACTACCGAATCGCCTGACCAGTGACTCATGATGCATCTCCTTTTTCACGTGAGACTTTTGTCCTGTTTATTCCGGCGCTTCTCTATACCGAATGGTATACTCCTCGGGCAAAAAAAATTAAGAGTAGATGCCGTGCTGAAACTGGTGCAGGGCCTGACGCCGCACTTGATCCGTGATCTCCAGGTATCCGTTAAGAAACAGGGTGATGTAGTTATTGATCATGCCGATGAGCGTCAACGCGTAAACTTTGTGGCGTCCTCGCATGTTGCCGTGGTCGTTCGTGGCTTTGATGAAAAGGTCTTCCAAAATATCGAAGGGCGTCCTTGCGTACTGTGCGGCAATACGCAGGCCCTGGCTCCCGGCAGGAGCGTAGAAGAGGCCGAGGAGCATGCGGTAGAAGGTCCTTTTCTTTTGGGCAAAGCGAAAGTAGGCTTCGGCGACCCGATCCAGGGTCATGGTCAAATCTCTGTTGTATTCCGCAGCTTGGCGCAACTCCCTGAGAAAAGGCTCGAAATGTTCGACAAAAAGCTCCGTAAGCAAACCGTCCTTGCTCCCAAAGTAATGGTAGAGAGTCGGCTTCGTGATGTTCGCCGCATCGACGATCTCCTGGACGCCCACGCCCTCGTATCCCCGGTCCGCGAAGAGAGCCAGGGCCTGGGCCAGTATGTTTGAGCGGTTATCCATAAAGGCATTATACCAATCGGTATACAGATTGTCAAGATTTTTTCATCCCCTTGACAACAACCGGTCGTCCTTATATTATTCTAGTCGCAAATAAATCCAAGAAAGGTAGGGATCATGAGCAGGGAAACACGGCTGTTTGTCCCATTAGACTGAAAAGGATGCAGGGGGCCAGTTTGGTCCTCCCTTACGACCGTGCCCGCCAGTTCTCCGTCCTGATAGCGCACAAGCCTCCTAAAAATCCGGCCGGAAAACAGCGGTCCGGATTTTCTATTTCCTAGGAGGTTTCCATGTCAGATTACACACAAATGTGGTTGGATCTGGGCCTTGACCTCAAAGGCCACGACGCGCTCCTCTCCGTCCTGGGAGGGGCTTACGGGACTACTTTTCTTTCGCAGAAAGAGCGTCCCGAGGGCATGAAGTACTTTGATTTCGTCATGAGCGAAGTACACGGTCTGCGGATCAAGGAGCTGATGGACGCTAAGGCGCAGGGCCGCAAAGTCATCGGCTCTTACTGCGTCTTCGTGCCGGAGGAGCTGATCCTGGCCGTCGACGGCGTCTCGGTCGGCCTGTGCGCCGGCGCCGAGTTCAACTTCGAGGCCGCCGAGAAGGTGCTGCCCCGCAATCTCTGCCCCCTCATCAAGTCGGCCTTCGGCTTCAAGCAGGGTCGAGTCTGCCCCTACGTCGAAGCCAGCGACCTCGTCGTGGGCGAGAACACTTGCGACGGCAAGAAGAAAGCCTACGAAGTTCTTGGGACTATGGTAAAGGACCTCTACGTCATCGACCTTCCCCAGATGAAGAGCGACGAGGGAAAGGCCCTGCTCAAGGCCGAGTACCGAAAGTTCATGAAGAAGCTGGAGGACGTGAGCGGCAAAAAGTTCACCGTCGAAACGTTAAAGAGCGGCATCGAGACCACAAACGCAAAACGCCGGGCCGTGAAGCGGCTCGCCGAGCTGCGCAAGGCAGACCCGGCGCCGATATCGGGCCTCGACGCCCTGTTGGTCAATCAGATATTCTTCTACGACGACCCTGTGCGCTTTACGGGATCTGTCAACGCGCTCTGCGACGAGCTCGAGCAGCGCGTCAAAGTCGGCAAGGGCGTTTTCCCCGGGAACACTCCGCGGGTTCTTATGTCGGGCTGTCCCATGGCGACGCCCAATTGGAAAGTCCCCTCCATCGTCGAGACGAGCGGCGCGGTCATCGTCGGCGAAGAATCGTGCGTCGGCGAGAGGGGCACGCAGTGGCTTACCGAAGGCGCGGGCGATACCATAGAGAAGCTCCTCGACGCCATCGTCGACCGGTACTTCAACATCGACTGCGCGGTCTTCACACCGAACCCGTCGCGTCTCGACCACATACGGGAAATGTACAAGAAATACAACGCTCAGGGCGTCATCCATTACAGCCTTCAGTTTTGCAGCCCCTACACCATAGAGAGCGGACCCGTGGAAGCCAGCCTTGAGAGGGCAGGCATTCCCGTGTTGCGGCTCGAGACGGATTACAGCCAGGAAGATGCAGGGCAGATCAAGACGCGCGTGGAGGCGTTCCGGGAGAGAATAGAAAGAACGTGAAAGCGGCAGGAATCGACATAGGATCGCGCACGGTCAAACTGGCCGTCATCGAGGACGGCCAGTTGGTGTTCAGTTGCAAGACGCTTACCTTGCACGATCCTTTTGAAACAGCGCGCGGCATCATGGACGGCGTTGAGTACGACGTCATCGTATCGACGGGCTACGGGCGTCATCTCGTCAAGGATTTCCTCGGTTGTTCCGCGATCAGCGAGATAAAAGCCTTTGCTCTGGGCGCCAGGGCCTTCGAGCCCCGGTGCAGGGTCATTCTCGATATCGGCGGACAGGACACGAAGGCGATATCCCTCAACGAAAACGGCGAGCTGGACAAGTTCGAGATGAACGACAAGTGTGCGGCGGGAACGGGCCGCTTTCTCGAAGTGATGGCGGCCGCCCTCGGCTACTCCCTGGAAGAATTTTCGGTCGCGGCCCTCTCGGCGGAGCGGGCGGAGAAGATCAACAACATGTGCACCGTCTTCGCCGAATCGGAGGTAATCTCTCTTACCGCCAGGGGCGCGGCGCGCCATGAAGTAGCGCTCGGCATCCACAAGGCCGTGGCAACCCGGTCTGTCGCCCTCCTCATGCGGGTCGCATCGCCGGGGGAGATTTTCTTCGCCGGAGGCGTCGCTTTCAATGAGTGCATGCGCGCGCTCATCGGCCGGGAGCTCGGCTCGCCCGTCTTTGTCCCGGCCGACCCTCAGCTCGTCGGGGCCTTCGGCGCAGCCCTTCACGCCGCCAAGGCAGCCGCGCGGCAGAGCAGGGTCTAAAAGGAGACTCTATGGAAAGACCAATGGCCGATCCTCTTATTGAAGACGAATATACGGACGAGCCGCCCGCGAAGCGGCTTTTGGCATACCTCCAGAACAAGCGGGAACAAGGCGCGGGAATTGTGGGCATCTATTGCGGCTATGCGCCCACGGAGGTTATCCGTGCCCTCGATCTCGTGCCGGCGTCGCTGTGCGCTTTTTCCAACGCCACTATCGGGGCGGCGGAATCGGTCTTGCCCGCAAACCTTTGTCCCCTCATTAAGTCGAGCTACGGCTTCATCATGACGGACACGTGCCCCTTCTTCGCGGTCTCGGATGCGGTTATCGGCGAGACGACCTGCGACGGCAAGAAGAAGATGTTCGAGCTGATCTCCGACCGAAAGCCCATGCACGTCATGGACCTCCCGCAATTGCCCGACGAGCCGGAGGCCGTGGACGAATGGGAAATCGAGATCCGCAAGGTCCGCCGGTTTCTAGAATCGGTATTCGAGCGGACCGCCACGGACGACGGCATCGAGGCGGCTATCAGGGACTCCAACGAGAAGGCCCGCCGGATGAACGAGATTTTCGAATATGCCGCCATGGACCCTCCCGTCATTGCCTGGCCGGAGCTGTATGATGCCCTCTTTCTTGCGCAGGGCGCTTCCGCCGCCAACATGTCGTCCCTGCTCGACATGATGACCGAGAAGCTCGAAAAACGGAAAAAGGAAGGATACGCCTACGGTCCTGAAGGCGCCCCCAGGGTGATGGTGACCGGCTGCCCCATAGGCGGCGACTCGTTGAAAGTGCTCCACAGCATCGAAGAGGCGGGGGGCGTGGTGGTCGCCCTCGATTCCTGCTCCGGCATGAAGCCTTACGCAACGCTCATCGAAGAGGGGACGAGCAATCCCATCCGCGCCCTGGCGGAACGGTATCTGAAAATCCCCTGTTCCTGCATGACGCCGAACCACCGCCGCCTCACCGAGATGGACCGGCTCATCGACAAGTTCAAGCCCGACGCCGTCGTCGACGTGGTGCTTCAGGCCTGCCACTCGTACAATATAGAATCGGTCAAGGTCGGCCGGCACGTGCAGGAGAAGCACGGCCTTCCTTTCCTGAAGATCGTTACCGACTACTCGCAGAGCGACGTGGGGCAGATTCACACTCGCGTCGAGGCCCTGCTGGAGATGTGCAGCGTATGAAGCTTGTCTATTTCGATCACGCCGCCACGTCGTGGCCAAAACCTCCCGCAATGATGGAAGCCATGGCGCGGTTCAACGACGCCGTGGGCGCGAACCCCGGCCGGTCGGGCCACCGCCTTTCCATCGAGGCGGCGCGGGTCGTCTACGAAGCGCGCGAGCTGGCAGCGGAGGTCCTCGGCGGTACGGACCCGCTTTCCATCGCCTTCACGAAGAACGCCACTGAGGCGCTCAACTGCGTCCTCCTGGGGCTGCTGAAGGCCGGCGACCATGTCGTTGTTTCCGCCATGGAGCACAACTCGGTCATGCGGCCCCTGCGCTTTCTTGAACGGCGGGGGATCGAGCTTTCCGTAGCGCCCTGCTCGCCTGCGGGCGAGTTGGACCCTGCCGACGCAGCGGCCGCCTTAAAGTCCAATACGGCCGCCATCGTCGTCGCCCATGCCTCGAACGTTACCGGCACGCTGCTGCCCGTGGAAGCCCTCGCTGCGATTGCTCAAGACCGGGGAATCCCCCTCATCGTGGACGCCTCACAGACCATGGGCAGCGTTCCCCTCGACGTGGTCCGCTCTGGGATAGACATCGTCTGCTTCACGGGCCACAAATCATTGCTGGGCCCTCAAGGCACGGGCGGCTTCTACGTCCGTGAAGACCTGGCGCCGCGCATTCAGCCTCTCATGCGGGGCGGCACGGGGAGCGCATCGGAGTATGAAGAGCAGCCCGATTTCCTTCCCGACCGCTTCGAGTCGGGCACTCCCAACGCCCTGGGGCTGGCGGGTCTCGCCGAGGGCATACGCTGCGTCCTCGATACGGGGGTGGAGCGCATCGGGGAAAATGAGATGGCTCTCACGCGCCTCTTCCTGAAAGGGGCCGCGGCCATTCCGGGCCTCACGCTCTATGGACTTCAGGACGTTGGGCAGCGCACGGCGGTCGTTTCCTTCAACATTGCAGGAATGAGCCCCTCCGAAGTCGCCTTCGAGCTGGACGAACAGTTCGGCGTGCTCTGCCGTCCCGGACTCCATTGCGCGCCCACGGCCCATCGTGTCATCGGCACATTCCCTGAGGGCACGGTCCGCTTCAGCTTCGGCTATTCGAACACGGAAGAAGACGTCCGCTACGCCCTGGAAGCGCTCGCGGAAATTGCCGGGACAAGTCTGGAGGGGTGTCCCCCCAACCGCAACCGTTTCCGACCGTTGCCAAAGGAGAATCTCATGACTGAATTGGTGGATGCAAAAGGACTTGCCTGTCCGGAGCCGGTCATCCGGACAAAGAAAGCATTGGATGTGAACAACGAAGTGACGGTCCTCGTCGACAACACAACGGCCCTCGAAAACGTAAAGCGCCTCGCCTCCGTCTCGGGGTGCGCGGTTCAGGTTGCCCGGGAAACGGGCGGCGTGTTCCGCATCGAGCTCAAGAAGGGGCACGAGGCAGCGGCTTGTGCGCCGTCCCCCGAGTGCGCATGTCCGGAAGAGGCGCCCCGGCCGGCATCCGGACCCACCATATTCGTGATCGCTTCCAGCGCGATGGGGCAGGGGAACGACGAACTGGGCGTGCTTCTCATGAAAGCTTTCATCCATACAACCGTGGAGCTGGAAAAGCTGCCCGACATGATGATCCTTTACAACACCGGGGTAAAGCTCGCGGCGAAGGAATCGGGCGCGGCGGACGATCTGAAGGCCCTGGAAGAGAAGGGAGTCAAGATCCTCGTCTGCGGAACCTGCATCAACTTCTTTGAGCTGACCGGAAAACTAGGCGCGGGAACGGTATCGAATATGTACGACATCGCGGGCGCGCTCTCGTCCGCCGGGAGGATCGTCAGGCCGTGAAAGAGGAACAGACCTACTGGGTTGCCCTTTTCGACTCGGTGAGCGTCGTCATGAAAGCAGAGAAGCTGCTCCAACAGGCGCACGTGCCCTGCAAGGTCATCCCGGTCCCCAAGAGCATCAGCCCCGACTGCGGCGTCTGCGTGCGCTTCCTCCCCGAGCATAAGGCAAAGATCGAGGAGGCCCTCGATTCGCACGTCAAGATAAACGAGATCCGGGAGCTGCCGAGGCCAAAACAAGCCGTAAAGTGACGTTCCCTGCCGTAGAGACGTCAGCTTGGGCCTGCAAGCCCACCGGGGCCGGCCGCAGCCTTCGTTTTTATCGGAGGAGCCTTTCCTCCAGGAGATCCTGGAGATCTCTTCGTCCATCGAGAATGCAGTATACGAACACTTGCGTTTTCGTTACACTGTAAATAACGCGATAGGGCTTAAGAATGATTTCCCGGAACTCCCTGATGCCGATCCTCTCAAGTTCCGGAGGTATCCGACCCCTTTCCGGCATAGTCTTCAGCTTCAGGCACGTCTTATAAAGATCATCGATAAGGCGGTCGGCTTTTTCATCCGAATCGTTGAGGACAACGTATTTATGTAGTTGCAGCAGGTCCTGTTTGGCGCCCGCGAGAAGGTAAACGGGAAAAGACGTCACTTGGTCTCTTCCCTGCCTGCCTTTCTTACTTCCTCGAACGCCTCGTCCATCGGTTGGAACTTGCCCTCCTCAGCCTCCTTTTTTCCGAGAGCGAGAATCTTGAGCAGAGAGAGCGTTTCCTGCGTCTTCTCGTACTGGCGTATGTCCTGCAATACAGCCTTGGCCTCTCCGTTGAGCGTGATGACGACCGCTTCTCCGCCACCCTCAAGATCGCGCACTACTTCCGAGGCATGGGACTTGATGTAACTTATCGGTTTTACCGCCTTGCTCAGCTTCATGAAGCCTCCCATGACTAAATACAGTCTTAATTTAGTCTAAAGGTCTCTTGCAAGGATGTCAAGAGCATCTCCTACAGGGCGTATCCGTGATTTACCTGCCCTCTGGTTCCTCGCTGACTACGCTTTTTTCGCAGAGGAACTCCGGATCGATGTCCGGATGACTGGTCCTCTTTCTCAAGTTCGTTCTTAAGAACCACTCACTTCTACCGACAACCCTATAAGATTGGCGAGTCCCACATCACGGCATCGCGCGAGAACATAATGACCCAGGATGTCCGCCCTCTCGAAAGACCTATCGTTTCGTTCCTTGCTTGGTCCTCCGGCATCGCGCATCCTTCGGTTTCGCCATCCGCAGACGTTCACTCGCCCCTCCAGGAGATCGCAAAAGAGTGCGAAGACCGTCCCGGTGAACGCCGAGGTCCCGTATCGTTGCGGCAAAAGTGAGAATCGGGCGTCTCCGTACGATGGAGTGAATATTCAAATCAAAAGGAGCGACGTATGCTGAAGAACGTGCAATTGCACACCAAGATTGCCGGCGGATTTGTGTTGACGGGGATAATCGCGCTCGTGGTGGGCGGCGGAGGCCTGGCTGCCCACGCGGCGTGGGCAAGAATCACCCTGGCGGGGGTCGGTCTCCTTGGCGCCGCGTTTGCGGTCTGGCTGGGAGTTGTGATCGCCCGGGCCGCAGCAGCGAGGATTGCCTGGTATGAGTCGACCATGGCGAACAAAATCGCCTGGTATGAGTCTATTCTCGACAACATCCCCTTTCCGCTGTCAGTAACCGATTCCGATATGAACTGGACATTTATCAACAGACCCGTCGAGGCTTTTCTCGGCGTCAAGCGCAAGGACGTGCTGGGAAAGAAATGCAGCAACTGGAACGCCAACATCTGCAACACCGAAGATTGCGGCATCACGAAGCTTCGCAAGAATGTCATGCAGACCTTCTTCAAACAGGCGGGATTGAATTTCCAGGTTGATACCGCTTATGTCTCGGATGCTTCAGGCGAAAGGGTCGGCCACCTCGAATTTGTCCAGGACATCACCGCCAAAGTGCGAGGCCACGAGTACCAGAAAGTCGAAGTCGACCGGCTTGCCCATAATCTCACCCTCTTATCTTGCGGAAACGTCGACATTGATGCCAGAGTCGAAGACGGCGACGATCTGACGAAGAGCGAGAGAGAAGATTTCCTGATAATCAATTCCAATCTCGGGAAGGTAAAAACTGCCATCGAGGCCTTGGTGGACGACGTCAACATGCTTTCCAGGGCAGCCGTCGAAGGGAGGCTCGATGCCAGGGCTGAGGCCGCGAAACACCAGGGCGATTTCCGGAAGATCGTTCAGGGCATGAACGACACCCTGGACGCCATCGTCGCGCCTTTTACCATTGCCGCCGGCTATGTGCAAAGAATAGCGAAAGGCGACATCCCTCCCAAGATCGCCGACGACTACAAAGGCGCCTGGAATGGCGTGAAGGAGAGTTTTAATGTCTGCATCGATGCGATCAACGCCCTCGTCGCAGACGCCAACGCCCTTTCTCAAGCAGCCGTCGAAGGAAGGCTCGATGCCAGGGGTGACGCATTGAAGCATGAGGGCGATTTCCGGAAGATCGTTCAGGGCATGAACGACACTCTGGACGCCGTCGTGCAACCGTTCAGCGTGGCCGCCGATTATCTGGACAGAATAGCGAAAGGGGACATCCCACCCAAGATCACCGATACGTACAACGGCGCTTGGAATGGCGTGAAGGAGAATTTCAACCGCTGCATCGATTCCCTGGGCGGACTCATCAAGGAAATAAACAAGCTTCACACCGAACAGAAGGCAGGGGATATCGAATACCTCGTCCCGGCCGATAAATTTGCCGGTGCATATGAGCAGGTGGCAACGGGCGTGAACGAAATCGTGAAGCTGCACGTCGACAATATTCTCAAGATACTCGGCATCCTGTCTTCCTACGCTGAAGGCGATTTCTCCCCTGTCCTCGAAAGGCTTCCCGGCAAGCAGGTGCTGGCCAACGAGAAGATGGATGCGCTGAGAGACTCCATGAACGAGGTGGCCCACATCGCGGAAGAGCTTTCGTGCGGCAACCTTGTGCTCGCGGTGAGAGAACGTTCCTCGAAAGACAATTTGATGCGGGCTTTTGCCACCATGGTTTCCAGGCTGACTGAAGTTGTCGATGGCGTAAGAGCCGCCGCGGACAACGTGGCTGCCGGCAGCCAGCACTTAAGCTCCGCCTCCCAGGAGATGTCCCAGGGCGCAACGGAGCAGGCAGCATCGGCGGAAGAGGTCTCCTCTTCCATGGAGCAGATGGTGTCGAACATCAGGCAAAACGCCGATAACGCGCAGCAGACGGAGAAGATAGCCCTCAAAGCCTCCCAGGACGCGAAGGACGGGGGCAAGGCCGTCGCCGAGACGGTGGCGGCGATGAAGGAGATAGCCAGCAAGATCTCCATTATAGAAGAGATCGCGAGGCAGACGAACCTCCTGGCCCTCAACGCGGCTATCGAGGCAGCCCGCGCAGGCGAGCACGGCAAGGGCTTTGCCGTTGTCGCCAGCGAAGTAAGAAAACTTGCAGAGCGAAGCCAGATTGCCGCCGGGGAGATCAACAAGCTGTCCGCAACGAGCGTTGAAGTGGCGGAGAAGGCAGGCGAGATGCTCGCACGCATCGTCCCCGACATCCAGAAGACGGCCGAGCTGGTGAGCGAGATCAACGCCGCGAGCAACGAACAAAACACCGGTGCGGAGCAGATCAACAAGGCGATCCAGCAATTGGATCAGGTCATTCAGCAGAATGCCTCAGCAACGGAGGAGATGTCGGCGACCAGCGAGGAACTATCGTCCCAGGCGGAACAGCTCCAGGATACCATAGGGTTTTTTAAAGTCGCCGATAATGGCGCAGACAAACGCGCCAGGAAGGCGCAAAAGCAGATCAATGCGGCCATGGCGACCGCCGCTCGCCCGAAAGGAAAGAATGCAGGCAGGCAATCGGGCATCGCCCTGAATCTGGAGAAAACCACAGACAAACTCGATGACGAGTTCGAGAGACTTTAGAAAGGAGGGCTGCCATGAGCGCGACAGCAATTACGGACACGAGACAATATCTCACCTTCCGGTTAGACGACGGGATCTTCGGCCTCGACGTTTGCCATGTACGGGAGATACTCGAGTTTACGACCGTAACCAAAGTACCGGGGCTGCCGGATTATATGAGGGGAGTCATCAACCTCCGGGGCAACGCCGTGCCTGTCCTCGATATGAGGCTGAAATTCGGCCTTGGCAAGGTCGAAAAACGGGTGGGCGTCTGCGTCGTGGTCGTTGAAGTTCGGCTGAAGGACGAAAACGTGGTCATCGGCGCCCTCGTCGACTCCGTTCAGGAGGTGCTCGAGCTGGCGCCCGACCAGATAGAGCCGGCCCCAAAAATAGGCTCGCAGTTGAGAACGGACTTTATCAGGGGCATGAGCAGGAAAGACGACGGGTTCGTTATCCTTCTCGACGTAAACAAAATCTTCTCCTCCGAAGAGCTCTCATCGGCCAAGGGGACGGGAGAGGGCGAGATGAAAGAGATTGCGTCCAACCAGTAGCAAAGCCGCCCGATAGTTAGACGCACGAGGCCATCCGCCGTCAGAAAAACGCGACGGGGGATGGCCTCGTTCTGTCCACTGATTAACGCCGGCGTCAGGCGCTCTCTTCCCTGCCGAATTGATCGATAGCGCGCTGCAGCGCCTCGAAGTATTTGCCCACATGAAGCCCGTCCATCAACCCGTGATGCACCTGCACCGAAAAGGGGACGAGCACGCGGTCGCCCTGCTTGAAGTATTTGCCCCAGGATATCTTGGGAACGGAATCCACGCCCCCTCTTGCGACGGTCCTTACGAAATGGATGTATTGTATCCAGGGAATGGCGGAATAATGGATGATGTCCAGCCGGCCGCGAAACCTCTCGATGCCGACGTCGTCCCCCTGCCGCGCGATTTGCTCTCGCGCCTTATCGTGAAACTCCACTACATCATCGGCGCCTTCGACGAGAACGTTGATAAATAGCTCTTTCCCCTTTGGCAGGTGCGTAAAGCACGGCCACATCCGGTCGTTCAGCATCGGTTTTCCGTCTTTGATGCGATACCTGAAATTTGTTATTCCCTCCGCAACCCGGTGAGCGGTGAAAATCATGGCGAGGTATGACGACAGACCGCGTTCCTTTGAAAAACGCAACAGATTGGTCACATCGAGATGGGCGCCGATATTAATGTAGGGAAAGTCGGTCCCGAGATACAAATTGAAGTAGTCTTTCCTGTCCCAGGTTGCCAGGTCGATGTATTCCATGTTCCGCTCCGTCTCCACCTTCCCCTTTCCAGGAGAAACACTTCAACGGCCCTATCGGAAACGGAAGCCCGCCCTTCGAACCGCGATCGCCCACAGTATAGCACCTGTCCGGCTCGTGGTCACCTTTGCAGTTGCAGAGCTAACGACCGTTGTGCTGCCGGTTGTTTTATCGCTCAATGAATTAACTTGTGTTTCATTGTTGCTATTGATAAGATCGCATGAAGGACCTTTGACGTCGGGAATCTTTGAAGTTTACAGCATCTCAAGACGCAGGAGAGCCCTATTCCTTGGCAGCGATGGAAGGAAAGCCGAGCGGAAGTAGTCTTCTATGGAAGATCGATGGTTCTCAGAGAACGGATGAGGAGCAGGCGTTTCCAGCGTTGCGTCTGACGGGCGGCGCGGTTGCGAGGGGAATTCAGTGTGAGCTTAACAAACGAATATCTCCGGCAGGAAATCCTGCCTCGTGCATTTTTGCATTCTCTTTTCCGGAGAATGAATTGCGACGGACTACGATGGTCATAGCCGTCCCGGAACGCCGAGAGAAGAATGGCAGGGGCTGGAAACACATTTAAGGAACGTGGCGGAAATGGCGGGGGCTTTGCGGAGGAATTTGGGGCGGGCGCGGTTTTGGCTGAAAAACGTTTTTGCGGACAAGGACACCCCGAGCGTGGTAGTGAATCATGTACCACAACATCGACGATTAGACGCGCAGCGGGAACCAACCATTTGCACGTGGAGTTGTTCGGCATTCAGCGGGGGGCCTGGGGAATGCGACGTTGATGAGTGAGATAACGGGTATGTGGAAGTGAAGGAAGCCGTATATGTCTAATTACATTGCCCATAAGGATCAGGAACTTTACGAACACCTCGAAGGTGTCGCAGAACTTGCCAAGGCTCATGCTGGGAAAATCGGTATGGGAAGCTACGGCGAATTATTGGGCCTTCTTCATGACGTCGGAAAATACAGCACTGAATTCCAAAAGTACATCAAGGATGCGATAAAAAGCAACGAACCTGATTTTAACCCGGATGAAGATGAAGATTTTGAGGACTGGACGGGGAAGAAAGGTAAGATTGACCACTCTACCGCTGGCGCTCAGTTCCTTTCCTCGCAGAGAGGCTCATCCAATGCTTGTAAAGCCCTAGAGCAGTTTCTCTCTCTTTGTTTGGTTTCTCATCATTCAGGGCTGATCGACTGCTTGACTACGGACAACAATGGAACCTGGGATTCCTACTCAAGGCGGCTGCTAAAAAATGATGCCAAAACTCACCGGGAAGAATGCCAGAAGAATGTTGACAGGCAGATACTCGAAAGAATAATGGCCATTCTCACAGAGGAGTCATTCACAAAATCATTTGAAGAAAAATGCAGCGATATTATCCGTACTTCCCCGGAAACAAACCCTCTTGCTGCCGTTGCACAATTCCAGTTAGGCTTGCTCGCAAGGTTTCTCTTCAGTACGCTTATCGACGCAGATCGCCAGGATACGGCCGATTCGGAGAAACCAAGAACCGCGAGGCACCGTCAGGAGGGCAAGTATCGTTCATGGGACGTTTTGATTGGACGACTTGAAAGCGCTTATAGAGCTTTTGAAACAAAAAGTAGAGACGACCAAAGCCAAACAGAAAAAACGGTTAACGAGATTCGCTCTCTTATCTCGAAAAGTTGTCTCGACGCCGCAAAGCGACCAAAAGGATTGTTTACGCTCACCGTTCCAACCGGCGGGGGGAAGACTCTTGCGAGTCTTCGTTTTGCATTGAACCATGCAAAAGAACATGGGATGGACAGGGTCGTGTACGTAATTCCGTTTACCTCGATCATCGATCAAAATGCCCAGGTAGCGAGAGAGATCCTTGAGCCTGAGGAGTGTCCTGAAGATGCCGGCAAAATTGTTCTTGAGCACCACTCAAACATCGGCGCCGACGCTCAAAGCTGGAAAGAAAAGCTCCTGACCGAGAATTGGGATGCCCCGGTTGTCTACACGACAATGGTTCAATTGCTGGAAGCTCTCTTTGGGGCGGGAACCCGCGGCGCACGACGAATGCACCAACTAGCGAACGCTGTCATCGTTTTTGATGAGATTCAAACGCTTCCGATAAGATGTGTTCACCTTTTCAATAACGCGTTGAATTTTCTGGTTAATCACTGCGAGAGCGCAGTTGTTCTTTGCACCGCTACCCAGCCGCTTTTGGGTGCCGTGAATAAAAAGAAAGGCAGCCTGGCCTTGTCAGAAGAGAATGAACTTATGCCCAACGTTCGCAAACTCTTTGCGGATTTGAAACGGGTTCATGTCCATGACCTTCGGAAGTCGCCGGGATGGAGTCATTCAGAGATAGCGATACTTGCGGTCGAGCAGGTTCGGACAAGTGGAAACTGCCTTGTGGTCGCCAATACCAAAAAGGCTGCACGCATCATTCTTGAGGATGCAAAACAAGACGGAATCGAGGCCTTCCATCTCAGCACGGGAATGTGCCCTGCACACCGTAAACGGGTGCTCAAAACAATACGCGAGAAACTCGACGAAAAGCCGATTCTCTGTGTGAGCACCCAACTCATTGAGGCCGGTGTGGATATAGATTTTCATTCGGTTATCAGGCTACTCGCCGGGCTTGACTCGATTGCACAGGCTGCCGGCCGTTGCAATCGTAATGGCAGACCGGGCCTTGGTAATGTGTTTATTGTAAATGCTATTGAAGAAAACCTTAATCACTTGGCCGATATTGCCGTTGCTCAGGAGAAAGCCAACCGGGTTCTCGACGACCACCGAGCTGATCCGTCGAAGTTTGATACCGACATTATTGGACCTAAAATGCTCGAATGGTACTATCAAAACTACTTCTACGACCGAAACAACGAAATGGCATACCCTGTTCATACGGGACGCGATGACACTATTCTGAATCTGCTTGCATCTAACACTAATGCGGTAAGTGAGTATAAAAGGGCACGAGGTATTTTGTCGGATATGTTTCTTCGTCAGTCCTTTATGACCGCGGCAAAGTTGTTCAAATCAATCGATGCACCGACACAAAGCGCTATTGTCGGTTATGGCGATGAAGGAAAGGAACTCGTTAGCCAGCTTTGTTCTGTATTTGAAGTAGAAAAGCAATTCCAACTCATCAGGAAAGCGCAGCAGTATTCGGTGAACATGTTTCCGTATGAATTCGAGAAGTTGACGGAACAGCGCGCCCTTTATCGCGTACAGAAAGGCACGGAGATATTCTACCTTGACGACAAGTATTACAGCGAGCAGTTTGGAATCTCCATGGAACCAATAAAAAGGGAGGAGTTTCTGCATGCCTGAGTCAGCGAAGAACACGATCGAATTCAAGCTCTGGGGCCGGTTTGCACTTTTTACCGATCCGCTTACCAAAATAGGCGGCGAGAAATGTTCATACCATCTGCCGACCTATGAAGCACTGAAGGGTGTCTGCAAGTCAATCTACTGGAAGCCGACGCTTGTTTGGGTGGTTGACAAGGTTCGTGTAATGAACCCGATTCGAACACAGACTAAAAGCACAAAGCCGGTGAACTACGGAGGCATCTATCCAAGCGAGAGGGTTCCCGGGAAAAAGCAGGAAAACTTTAATGACCTTGCGATTTACACGTTTCTTTCCAACGTCAAATACCACGTAAGGGCTCATTTTGAATGGAATGGTCATCATAAAGCCTTGGAAAAAGACCGAATTGACGGCAAGCATTTTGCGATTGCCAAAAGAATGCTCGAGCGAGGGGGACGACAAGACATCTTTCTTGGGACTCGGGACTGTCAAGGATATGTGGAGCCGTGCTCGTTTGATGACGTTAGCGACAAAGGCGCCTATGCCGACGTCGAAGAGATCGGTTACGGCTTGATGTTTCATGGATTTGATTATCCTGACGAAACTGGAGGCGACGGGTTGTACGCTAGGTTCTGGTACCCAAGGCTAAAGAAAGGGGTGCTGACTTTTGAGCGACCGGAAAATTGCATGCAGGAGCTTCGGAAATTTGTACGGAAGATGGTCCCGAAGGCCTTTGGCGTCGGAAACGTGAAATCGGTAGATTGTGAAGCCGAGGAACTGGGGGTGGAGGAATGAGTTGGATGCAAAAACTGTACGAGACGTATGACGCCTGCGCAAGAAATGAGAGCATACCTGATATTGAAGACTTATGTCCGGTCGGGTATTCGATTCAGAATGCTCATATCGAGGTCGTTATTGACCAAGACGGAAATTTCAGAAGAGCCTCGCTCATTGATAACAAGGATGCGAAGACGCTGATTCCCGTAACTGAAAAGTCGCTGACGGGGCGAACTAGCGGAATTGCTGCGCATCCACTGTGCGATTCACTTCAGTACTGCGCCGGCGATTATTCTCGATATGCCTCGGATCGTCAAGGGTATTTTGATCGGTGCAAATTTACAGATAGAGAATTCGTCGATAATGATCTTAAGCCGATAACGCTTGTCAACCTTATTCTTAGAGAGGGACGGAAATCTGAAAGAAAGGCATTATCGCAGGGGAAGTGTATTCGTTGGCTCAACATGTTGCTTAGCGTTGCAAACTCCAAACGGGTTTCCGATATCGAAAGGCGCGTCCACTATAATAGAGGAGTATTGGAACAAAAGTATACAGACAAATGCCCGCAAAATAGCTCCTCCTATTTGTTGCAACTGGAAAGATGGGCCTTATCGAAGTTCTCAAACAAGAAAGTCAAAGCCATCTACACTTATGTACTAAAGAAAACTTTGGTTGAGGATCTGATTAAATGTGGCCTGCTCGCCTTGAAGGACGGACAACTAGCTATCGTTGAGAAGACAGATGAAAAAGAAAAGGTCAAGGTCTCTTCGTCGAAGACGGATGGTAGTCCTATAATCGTAGATCCAAAGGAGCTTCATCCGATTATGAAGTTGCTTTCATTTTCAAAAACGTCTGGCGGTACCGAAGAAAAAAACCAGGCAAAGGCTTTCGTTCGCTGGAAAGTGGAGTCGGATGACCTTTGCTCCGAAACGTGGAAAGATAGGACGCTTTTTGAAAACTGGGCAGAATATTCCGCTTCGCTCGACACCGTAAAAGGCTTTTGCTACGTTACCGGAGAAAACGGAATCGATATAGCCCAGAAACATCCCGCAAGGCTTCGCAACGGCAGAGATGGCGCAAAACTCATCTCGTCCAACGATGCGAACGGCTTCACGTTCCTTGGCAGATACAAAACCGTTGATGAAGCAGCCTCCGTCTCTTCAGTGGTAACACAAAAGGCGCATAGCGCGCTTCGCTGGCTTATCGGGCGCAAGCAGGCGTTCCGAAGTGGTGACCAAGTATTCGTATCATGGGCAACAACGGGAAAGGCCGTCCCCGATCCCTGCGCCAATTCCTGGGATTTTGTAGGTGGCGAGGAGTTTCAGACAAACGATGCCTCGGCGATGCCAACCGGGGATGTCGGGCAGTCGTTTGCGCTTCGCTTCAACAAGAAGCTCGCCGGGTACAGGGGAAACATTTCCGATACGGAAGATATTGTCGTAATGGGATTGGATTCTGCGACACCTGGGCGCATGGCTATAATCTTTTATCGGGAATTGACCGGATCGGAATTTCTGGCACGGATTGAAAAATGGCACTCGGATTTTGCCTGGCTTCAAAACTACGGCAGGGATAAAGACGACAAAAAGAAGACGGTCCTTTTTGAAGGAGCGCCAGCGCCAAAAGACATCGCACGGTGCGCATACGGCGGTAAGGTGGAAGGGAAGAATGGTATTAAACTTCTCAACGCCACCGTCGAGCGCCTGCTTCCCTCGATAATTGACGGGAGGCTCGTTCCTCGTGATTTAGTCGAACAGTGCGTGCGCCGCACATCTAACAGAGTTGGTCTCGAAGCGTGGGAATTTGAAAAATGTCTTGGTATAGCGTGTTCGCTGTACAAAGGATTCTACAACGAAAGGAGGTACGGCATGGCTCTCGAAGAAGGAAGAAATTCGCGTGACTATTTATATGGCAGGTTGCTTGCCGTGGCGGACCAGATTGAGTCGAAGGCTTTACTGCTGGCAAAAGAGAGTCGA
This sequence comes from uncultured delta proteobacterium, assembly GCA_963816715.1. Classification (GTDB taxonomy): domain Bacteria; phylum Desulfobacterota; class Syntrophorhabdia; order Syntrophorhabdales; family WCHB1-27; genus BOG-1155. The sequence continues at coordinate 74,252 of CAWFMJ010000016.1, read as the reverse complement.
GGCACCACGGCGTCTCGTCTGATGCAGCGTTTTTCTGACAGGCCTTTCTCGACGTGGAAAAACATCGAGGAGGCGTTAAAGCCGTACAAGGACAGAATACGAGGGAATTACCCCGGTCTGCTTAACGGCTATGAAGAGTTGCTTGACACAATTCACCATATAATCTCGGCCGCCAGCTATCTCAACGATACAAGGCTTACGGGAGAATACCTTCTTGGATATCATTGCCAAAGACAATGGTTCCGTGAGCACAAACGGGAAAAGGGCCAATGGGTGCTAAAATCAGTTGAAGAACCGGAAAATCAGGAAGCAGATTCTGAAGGAATAGCCTAATTACGAAAGGAGATGCGATTATGGCCAGCCTGACAAAAAAGATTGATTTCGCGGTTATTATGAGTGTAAAGAACGCCAATCCTAACGGAGATCCATTGAATGGGAACCGTCCTCGCATTGATTACGAGGGACTCGGCGAGATCACGGACGTCTGTCTTAAGCGGAAGATCAGGGACCGTATGGTCGAGCGCTTTGTCGAGCTAAGAATGACAAACGGCGGAACCGAGAAGGGGCAAGCAGTCTTCGTACAGTCCGACGACCGGAAATGTGACGACGCAAAAAGCCTGAGGGCTCGCGCGGAGGCGGAACTCGGCAAAGACCTCGGGGGAGCAGAAACGGCAAAGAAGGCGTGTGAAACGTGGGTTGATGTTCGCGCTTTTGGCCAGTTATTTGCCTTCAAGTCAGACAAAAAGGGGAAGAAAAAAGAAGACGGAGAACCTGAAGGCGATACGGGTATATCCATTGGCATTCGTGGCCCCGTTACGATTCATTCTGCTTTTAGCCTTAACCCCGTAAGCGTTTCGAGCACCCAAATTACGAAAAGTGTCAATGCGGAAGAAACCAAAGACAACAAGCGGAGTTCCGATACAATGGGGATGAAACATCGTGTTGACAGCGGAATTTATGTCACCTACGGAAGTATGAATCCCCAGCTTGCTGAACGAACCGGTTTCTCGGACGAAGATGCTGCGGTCATCAAAGCTATTCTTCCCAGGCTCTTCGAGAATGACGCCTCTTCGGCTCGACCAGAAGGGAGCATGGCGGTGCGAAAGGTTATCTGGTGGGAGCATAACTGCAAGGCAGGGCAGTACTCCTCTGCAAAAGTACATTCAACACTTACTGTAAATGCTGACGGAAGTTATTCATTGGCGAACTTGGACCATCTTCAGCCACAAGAAGTTGACGGATTCTAAAGACAGAAGGGCCGCCGACCACCCGTGACCTATCCTGATGACGAGCTTAGCTTATGCGCTCCATGCCCGACCGAAACGCTTCTCCTCTCGTCCTTCCCCACGGGGGCTATCGCGCTTATGGTCTTTGCAATCGCTTTGTTGACTGGCTGCTCTTTGATTTTAAAGACTTTTGCGCCAGAAAGGTTTGCCCCTTTGGCCCAAAGAGCACGCCGAGGCCAAGGAGATCAGGGCCTTGGCGCATAGATCCGATACGTTCTAGGCGACCTATGAGACCTATTTTGAAAGCGCCGGTGCGGAGACGGCCGCTAACGCCGCTATTTGCCTGATCCACCAGGCCAACTACCTGCTGGACCGGCAGGTGCAGCGCCTTGAGGCACAGTTCCTCGGAGAGGGAGGTTTCACCGAACGGCTGCGCCGGATGCGGTCGGAGGCGCGCGGCAACTGGAGAAAGCCATGAGCTATGCCGAAGAGGATTTTATCATGATCTCCGCCTTGCAGCACTATGCGTTCTGCCCCCGCCAGTGCGCGTTGATCCACATCGAGCAGGTCTGGCAGGAAAACGGGCCGACCGCCGAGGGCCGCATCATGCACGAGAAGGTACACGAGGAGCAACGGGAGTCGAGAGGGGCCGTGCGCATCGAATACGGCATCCCGTTGCGCTCGCTGCGGCTCGGTCTGATCGGCACGGCGGATGCCGTCGAATTTCACCGGACGGGGAAGGGCGCCTGGCAGCCTTTTCCTGTCGAGCACAAGCGGGGCAAACCAAAAGCCGACCATTGCGATAAGATCCAGCTTTGCGCCCAGGCTATTTGCCTCGAAGAGATGCTGGGCGTTGCTATCCCCGGAGGCGCCCTTTTCTACGGCAAGACGCGCCGCCGTCTCGACGTCTCTTTCGACGAGATGCTTCGGCGGGAAACGGAAGAAGCCGCCGAGAAGACGCGCCGCTTGATTGCCGCCGCCGTCACGCCTGCCCCTGTTTACGCGAAGCGGTGCGAAAGCTGTTCGCTTATGCGGGAATGCTTGCCGAAAAGAATGGAGAAAAGACCTTCCGTTCGGAAATACCTCGCGCGAATGATCGCGACGGACGGGTGACGGGCTATGAAAAAGCTTCTCAACACACTTTTTGTGACCACCCAGGGCGCTTACCTCGCCAAAGAAGGCGAAACGGTTGCGGTTAAGATCGACGGAGACGTGCGCCTGCGGATCCCCGTGCACACCATTTCAGGCATTGTCTGCTTCGGCAATGTCGGGTGCAGTCCCTACTTAATGGGTTTCTGCGCCGAAAACCAGGTGGCGGTCAGCTTCCTCAGCGAGCACGGGCGGTTCCTGGCAAGGGTGCAAGGTCCGGTCTCGGGCAACGTCCTCCTCAGAAGAGAGCAGTACAGGCGCGCTGACGACCTCCGGCGGTCGGCCGAGGTCGCCAAGAATATTCTCACGGGCAAAATCGCCAACTGCCGTGCCGTGCTCCAACGGGCCGTGAGAGATCACGCAAGCAAGATCGACGAGCCGCAGGTTCGCCATGCCGTTCTGCGTCTGACGAGGCAAGTCGAGCTTCTTGCCGGGGAATATCCCCTTGACGGCTTGCGCGGCGTCGAGGGAGATTCGGCGCATATCTATTTTGAGGTATTCGATCACCTGATCGTCGCACAAAAGGAGAGCTTCCAGTTCAACGAGCGCAACAGGCGGCCGCCCCTCGACAACGTCAATTGTCTTCTCTCCTTCATTTACACCCTTGTAATGCATGACGTACGTTCGGCGTTAGAGGCGGTAGGTCTCGATCCGGCCGTAGGCTTTCTTCACCGGGATAGGCCCGGCCGGCCCGGTCTCGCCCTCGATCTCATGGAAGAATTCAGGCCCTTCGTTGCCGACCGTCTTGCTCTGTCGCTCATCAATCTGCAACAGGTACAGGGTAAGGGGTTCAAAAGAATGGATTCCGGAGCGGTCGTTATGAGTGACGAGACGCGAAAGACAGTGCTCGTGGCATACCAGGAGCGAAAGCAGGAAGAGCTCATGCACCCTTTCCTCGGGGAAAAGGCGCCAATCGGCATGCTCTTCCACGCCCAGGCGCTCCTTTTCGCGCGCTATCTGCGCGGAGACCTCGACGCTTATCCGCCGTTTATATGGAAGTAGGGAGGCGCGCCGATGATGGTTCTGGTGAGCTATGATGTGGCTACAAAAGACCCCGGAGGCCCGCGGCGCCTCAATCGGGTGGCGAAGGCGTGTGAAGATTTCGGTCAGAGAGTGCAGTATTCGGTGTTTGAATGCATTGTTGACCCGGCGCAATGGACAGTCCTGAAGCATCGCCTGATTGACGAGATCGATGAGGGGAAGGACAGCCTTCGCTTCTACTACCTCGGTTCAAACTGGCGCAGGCGCGTCGAACACGTCGGTGCCAAAGCAGGCATCGACCAGGAAGGGCCGCTCATTGCATGACGCGCGGACCCCGAGCGCACGCCTTTTTCCTGGGATATTCGCGCGCGCGGTATCCCGTTGAAATTGCAGTTGTTATTTTGTGCTCTTTGACAACTAAAGGATAAAACGGAAGTCGTGGCCACCCGGTACGCGAAATCAGACGCTTTTATGTTTTGTTTTCCGGTCGTTAAAGCAACACGGTCGCCCCCCGCGCGGGGGCGTGGATTGAAACCTCGATATATTCAGCATGGCCGAATGGATCGTTTGTCGCCCCCCGCGCGGGGGCGTGGATTGAAACTGCGGACCTGCGTTCTGCGAACCTGAGTTATGCGTCGCCCCCCGCGCGGGGGCGTGGATTGAAACATGGGATATCAGACACCCCGCCAGGTCCGCCAGGTCGCCCCCCGCGCGGGGGCGTGGATTGAAACCTCCCTACCCGCCCAATCTCGTATGGTGAGATCGTGTCGCCCCCCGCGCGGGGGCGTGGATTGAAACACCTGGACGTGCGCGGGCGACCCTGCCGGTATCGTGTCGCCCCCCGCGCGGGGGCGTGGATTGAAACACCACACCCAAAGCGCCTATTTACGCCAAAAGCACGCCGAAAAACGTCGCCCTGGCGTCGCCCCAAAGGGCAAAACGGCCAAAGCTTCGCTGTACTTAAAACCGTACAACCGCACATCTTTCACTGGAGTCAATGTCGTTTCACTCGTTGCGGCGCCTCGCGCTCCTTGCTGACGCCGTACAGACCTCTTCAATTCTGTGCTGCCGACTGAGAATCAAATATAAGTGCAAAACGAGAACTCATGCGCCTTCTCGTGCCCGACGAACGATTCGTCAGCCTTCAACTTCAGGGTCACGGACGGAAAAACCGTCGCGGCGCAAGCGTAACAGTGAAACGCCATAGTGTTTCAATAACGGCTTCCTTTCCGTTTCAATGCGAGGTCAATATGGGGCGGGCGCCCTGACAGGGCGGTTACTTGATGTGCTTATGCGTTCCTATGATTTCGGGGTTATCCCCTGGCATCACAACGGTGGACATTTCAACCCACGTTTCAACAACCTGCGGCCGGTCTTTTGCCTGAACTAAAAGGAGGCATCGTTGGCTCATGGCAGATAGCGCTGCCGATCAAATAATGGAGCTCTTGAAAAAAATTGAGGACAGGGTCGCCGAACTCAACAGGCAAAGGGACGCGATAGACCTCGAACTGTTCCAACTGTTGAAAGCCCTCGAAAATTGTGCGATAAGCGCTCGCGCACTGGCGCACGGCAACAACCGGGGAGCCCATCCTTCGCCGGTTGTGTCCACTCGCGGCCCTTTCCCGCCTGAACTTAAGGAAGGTTCTACGACCCATAAGGCATACGAGGTTCTAAAAGAGGCTGGGAAGCCACTGATGATGCTCAGCGAACTACTGTCCGAGGTCCAAAGAAAGCACTCCGGCGTCGCCGAGCTCAATTTCCCTTCGGGAATATATCGCCTGATCAAGAAAAGAAAGGTCTTTGCGAAATACGGGAAAAAGATCGGGCTTCTGGAATGGCATGGCATGCCTGATTCAATTGCGACTCCTCCAGATAGCTTGACTTCTTGATCAGTCCATTTGCTTGAAGCCGGTTCATGCAAACCTGTCCTTTCTCGAATGCAGCATTTCTAAGAACAGAAGCGAAAGTATCAATAACCTGACGAGAAGGATAAACAGATATCCATTCCAATTGCCTTGAACTAAAATCACAACAACAGGGAGGGCCATCATGAACGCCTCGCAAGGCAACCCCAACTACTACCTCGATCTCTTCTCGCCCAAGAACTTCGAGACCTTCGCCTCAGTGGGTCCCGAGTCCGGCCAGTACGTCACCGGCTTCCGGATAAGCCAGACGAACGCCGCCTCACGGATCCGCGCGGGAGACAAGTTTATTTGCTACCTCACGGGCCTGTCCCGCTTCTGCGGCGTCCTTCAGGCGAAGGCGCCCTATTTCATCGACCGGCAACCCCTCTTCTCCGCCGTGGACGACCCCTTCGTCGTCCGGTTCCGCACGAAGCCCCTCGTATGGCTGACTAAGGAAAGGGCCGTCCCCATCCAGGAGGACGGCCTCTGGCCTTGCTTAAGCTTCACAAAGAGCCATTCGAAGTCCTCCACGTCGTGGACGGGCTTCTTCAGAAATAGCCTGAACCTTCTGAGCCAGGAGGACGGACGCCGCATCGAAGAGGTTCTCAAGCTCCAGCAGAAAACGGGGAAGATCTACGCGATAGACGACGCCCACTGGCGCAAGTTCGTCTCCTATGTGAGACGTCAGGACAAGGTGGTCGAAGTGACCGTCCCTAAGGACGAGGGGAAGCCCGCCAGGGAGTCGTGTCAGATGCAGTCTCTTCTGGCGGAGATCGGAGAGCAGATGGGGTTCAACGTCTGGATCCCCCGGGGAGACCGGCAGTCGGTCCTTTCCGAGTGGAAGCCGAAAAGCGGCGTCCTCCTCGACAGCCTGCCTCTCAACTACGACGACGCGACGATAAAAACCGTCGAGCAGATCGACGTCCTCTGGCTCCGGAACAGGACGATCGTCCGGGCCTTCGAGGTGGAGCACGCCACGCCCGTCTTCTCGGGCATCCTCCGTCTCGCGGACCTCATGGCCCTGCAGCCGAATCTCGACCTCCAGGTGCACATCGTGGCTCCCCTCTCGAGAAGAGAAAAAGTCTTCCAACAGATCGGGAGGCCGGTCTTCTCCCTGATCGAAAAGGGCCCCCTGTCCCGCATGTGCACCTTCATCCCCTACGACGCGGCAAGGGCCCTCGCGAAGGAGAAGCACCTGCGCCACCTCAAAGAAACGGTCCTCGACGAGATCTCGGAGCGGCTCGCGTGAAAATAATCCTTCGGTCTCGGCTACTAGAAGCAGTGCATGCACAGCTTCAGGCCGATATCGATCAGGGACGCGAATGCCTTCGTCAAGACTCACCACCGCCACAATGGTCCGGTCCAGGGAGGGAAGTTCGCCGTCTGCCTCGTCGACGACAATGGGGACTGCGTCGGCGTGGGGATCGCCGGACGTCCCCTGAGCCGTCTTGCGGACGACGGGACGACCCTCGAGATCACCAGGGTCTGCGTCCTGCCGGAGCAGAAGAACGCCTCGAGCATGATCTATTCCCGCCTCAAAAAGATCGGTCAATTAATGGGATACAAACGCTTCATCACCTACACCCTGCCTACGGAGTCTGGAGCATCCCTTCGCGCAGTGGGAGCCGAGCAGTCGGGGACGGCAAAGAAGGGCGGATGGAGCAGGGCGGGGCGGCTGAGGAGAGGACAGCCGATATACGGGGAGAAGAAGATCAGGTGGCTCTTGTAGGCAGGCCCTGTCCATGCCGGCGCCGGAGAAGAAGATGGGAATGATGCTTTCTGAAGCGTCCGGTCTTTTGTTTTGCCCGCTTCCTCGGCGCCGCGGGGAATTCTTCCGCACGGCCCTTCTGCTGTCCAAAGACCCTCCCTTATGGCCCAAAACCGCAAAAGCCGGGGCGTGTTTAATATATTAAAAACTTACTTATAGTATATGATTATAAGTAAGTGTTTGTGCAACTATATCAATTAGTTGCGTATTGACTTGTTTTCAGGATCGTAGTAACCTTCAGGAGGAGACGCCATGGAAGAGGCCCTGACGGTCCCTGTTTTGAAGTGCTTGCGCTGCGGCCGCCGCTGGACGCCTCGCGCGCGAAGAGGACATTATCCCGGTCATAGAGACCTTCGGCGACAGAAAACGGCTCTTCACGCCCGAGGACATCCGGAACCTGGGCCTGCCCATGTGCCTGGACCTCAGCCACCTGTTCGAAGACCGGTCCATGGACATGGTGGAAACGTATTCTCACGGCATCGCCATCGTCCATCTGAGCGAAGTCGCCGACGGCAGGCCTCACGGCCGCGCGGGCCAGCTATGCCGAAGGGCGCTCAGAAGACTCAAGGCATTGGGATGGACCGGCGCCGTCGTTCTGGAGTACCTCCCCGACTTTCTGGACGTCATCCTTTTGGACAGAGAGTCGCTCGAGACAGCGTGGCGGAATGGAGAATTGTGACGTCATGCCGCGCACCCTGATCATAGGAGACATTCACGGCCGTTTGAAAAAGCTGATGCGAGCCCTGGAATATGCGGAGTTCAACGAATCCGTCGACCGGCTCATCGGCTTGGGCGACTACATCGACCGGGGCAGAGAGTCCGCCCAGGTGCTGGACTATCTCGTCGGACGGACCAAACGCTATCCCGGGCGGGATATTTATCTCCGGGGCAATCACGAAGAGGCAATCGTCATGGCGCTTCAGGGCACTGTGGTCTCCCTCGCCGGATGGCTAGAAAGCTTCGACGGATTCTCGGCGCTCCGCTCCTACGGCATCGAGCCCGAGCGCATTGCCAGGGCGGGCGATACGTACATCTTCGACCGCATCCAGTTGAAGACTCCGGAGGCGAACATCCGCGCGCTGCGAAAGATCTTTCCCCCGGACCATCTGGAGTTTCTCGCCCGGACTAAGTACTGTACCCGTCTCGATCGGTGGTTTCTTTGTCATGCCGGGCTGCGCCTCGGCGCCCGGATCGAGGAGCACAAGGACTTCGAACTGGTCTGGGGCGATCGCAAATGGCTCGAAGCGACGCGCGAGGAGCTCCGGAAGAGCCCCTTTCAGCCTCCCGTTATCGCCGGCCACTGGCACGGTCGACTCCGGCCCGTGACCGTGGCATATAAGCGGATCATCGTCTCCAGCGAATGGGAAGTCCCCATCCTTATCTACGAGGAGATGGCCGTCGTCGACAGCCTCGGCGACCGGATAGAGATCAAGCCGGAGTGGTACGACGACGCGAAAGAGACCTCCGGCAAGTGCGGCGCCCGGCTTTTCATCCGGGACGACCACGGCTCGGACAAAGCGACCATCCGGTGCAAGCTCCCGTGCGGACATGAGGGCGTGCACGAGGAGCGGTCCGAAAGAACCGATCCGGCCGAGGCAGGCCGGGTGCTCATTCAGTGGGAACGGGACGAGGGCGTGTGAAATTGCATTCGGCGGAGAAAATGGAGGACCTATGAGGCTCCACATCCTTTCTGACCTACACCTCGAATTTCAACCCTGGGACCCGCCCGACGTCGAAGCCGACCTGACCATTCTTGCCGGGGACACGCACCTCGGAGAAAGAGGCGTGCGATGGGCGCAGACGCGGCTCGCGGACAGGAAAGTGCTCTACATTCTGGGCAATCACGAATTCTACCAGCACGCCGCGCCCAAACTCATCGATAAGCTGAGAGACATTTCCGCAGGTTCCAATGTTACAGTCTTGGAAAACGAGGCGGTTGTCCTCGACGGCGTCGCATTTCTCGGCGCCGTGCTCTGGACGGATTTCGAACTCCTCGGGAAACCCGTCGCTGCCGAGCTCGCCGCGGAGACCGGCATGAACGACTACCGGATGATCCGGGTCTCGCCGTCCTATCGTCGGCTGCGGCCCTCGGATACGAGGCGTCTGCATGCCGCATCCGTGGCCTGGCTTCGACGGGAGTGCGAGAAGCGGCGGGGAGAAAAACTGGTGATCATCACCCATCACGCCCCATCCGCCCGGTCGCTGACGATCATGGACAACCTGTCCCCCTGTTTCGCCTCGAACCTCGATTCGCTCATCGCCGAGTCGGACGCGGCGATCTGGGTGCACGGCCACACCCACCTGTCCGCGGACTATTTTGTCGGCAATACCCGGGTCATATCAAACCAACGGGGCTATCCTCACGAAGACAATCGCTTCGCGCCGGACATGGTGGTGGAGGTGTGATGAGGACAAACGAGCGCGGAAAACCGTGGGAACGGGATTGCGAAAACCCTGAGCTCTGCGCCGCGTGCGGAGGAGAATGCTGCAAGCGGTCTCCGGGCAAGACCTGGCCCTCCGACTGGCCAGACCTCCGCCGGGCTCTCGTAAGCGCTCTCCTTTCCACGCTCTGGGCAACGGATTTTGCGACTTACGACGGCGGACGCATCTACTTTATCCGACCGGCCATTAGGGACCACGCCGGGATCGTGGACGCCGGCTGCGCGCTCAGTTTGAAAGACCGTCCCTGGGAATGCAGACGTCTCGAACCGCGGATGGGTGGATTTGGCCGCGGACCGATGCACTGCTGGGGCCACGGCAGTCAGCAGATAGAAAAATGACGCAAGGTTTGGGAGACCACAAATGAAGCAGGTCTGCCACATCATCGTATCCGACGTGCATGGAGACGCAGGGGCTCTCGAGAGGGCTCTGTCCAATATAGGGTATTCGGAGGAAAGCGACATTCTCATGAGCCTCGGCAATATCATAGACGGAGGCCGCTTTTCGAAGGAATGCCTCGAGGTATTCGCCCGGGCCGGGGACCGCGGACGAAACCCGGTCCTGATCGCGCGGAATCACGAGTGGCTGCTGCTCCGGGCTCTGCTCGGCTATGTCTCGGACCTCGGTCCCGCGTTTGGTTCGCAGGCTACACTTGCGAGCTACGGCTACGACGTCTCAAGAATCGACCTGTTCGGCAACGTGCTCCGCGTGGACGGGAAGCCGATCAGGACGGCCGAGGACGTCGAGGAGTTCTTGGCCGAGGTGTTCGGGGAGCGGCATTTGTCGCTGCTGCGCACCTCGACGACGAGAGTCATCTTCAAACAATTCTATGACGGACTGGATGGATTTCTCTGCCACGCCGGGTTGATCTGGGGCGTCCCCGTAACGGAGACGGCGCCCAGCAGCCTCGTGAGAGGCGACGAGCGGTGGGTGCGTCAGCGGACTCATCACCGGGAGCGGCTCGTCATCATCCACGGGCGCTGGCACGCCGAAAGCGTCGTCGTCCGCTGCAAGGCGATCTGCCTGGCCCTTTCCAACGCCGTTGCGGCCATGTCGACGAATGAGCACATTGTCGCAACGAGCGACGGCAGGATGATCGAGATCGATCGGCAACAATTGGAGATATGAACGCAGTGAAGGTCTACCTGGACGATGAACGCATCCCTCCACCGGACTGGACGCAGGTCCGCACGGGCCGGGACGCCATCGTCATGTTGGAGACCGGCGCGGTGGACTCCATCAGTCTGGATCACGATTGGGGCGACGGCGCCGGGACCGGCTACGACGTGATCCTTTGGATCGAGGAAGCCGTAGCAACGCGAAACTTTATAGCGCCTGAGATCATCGTACACACCGCCAATCCCAGCGCGCGGCAGAAGATGCTGGCAGGAGTCAGGAGCATCTGCCGGCTGCAACGTGCATTAAGCGCCAACGCCCGAAGGAGGCAGAACATGGGAAACATCGCAACAGCTGTAGCTCACGCGCGTCCACGCCATAGGCTCTTCCAGGCGGCCGTCGCGCTGCTCGCCAACGCATATGCCGGAGTCGACGTGAGAAAAGACGACTTTAAGCCCAGACCTGTTTTCAAGCACGAAGGCGGCGTTATGGTGCGAAACAGCGAAGTCGTCCTCTATCTCAACAATCGCGGCATTGCGGCGAGGGCCGTACGCGAGCCCCGGGAGTCTGTCGACACGGCTGCGGCAGTGCAGGCTGCTTGCGACCTGCTGACGCTCGTGGATTGGGAGTTGCCGGCGGAGTCGATCCTGGAGAGGATTGCCCTCGTCGTATGCCAAAAGACGGGGATGGCAAGGGAAAGCTTCGACAACAAGGTAGAAAGGTTTTTGGAGAACCCTTTTGGCGATCCCATGCGCATGTTGTTTGATCTGGAGTAGCCTGAGCCGCTACAGAGACGAACGATGAGAACCGCCATCGTGAAATGCAACGAATCCAATAAGGTCTGCCGTTGTCTGATGCTGCGCGTGGGTCTTTACAGAACGTAGAACTCTTTCCCGCCTCTTTGAGGGACCGAGGAGGCGGGAGAGGCGACTGCTTTCCGTCAAAGGCGTCTTTCTGATCGGCTATGCTCCGGTTTGCACAAAACAGCGTCGGATCGATCATCCGAGATTTTGCCCAGCGTGATTCGGGACAACGACGACTCGGAAATGCGTCGGCGAAACACGGGTTCGGTCCTGAGCGTTGTCTCACTGTCGGCGCCCAAATTTGGGCGCCTGACAGCAGTGTCGAAGAAAGCCGTTCTCATGAATTGGGCAAACGCGAGCGGCGAAAACACTTTCCTTTCCTATTGCTGGCAACCAGAATGCCTCGTAGATAGCCGCCCTCACCCCTGTTCGAAGGACAGAGGAGGCCGCTTCAAAATGAAAGGCGCTGTTAAAGCCGAGTGTTGTTTCCCGAAAAGGAATCGGGATGCAGGGGTTGACGCAATTGCAGTGATGCGATACATGGAGGGCCGTCATGCCCATTAGCTTAAGGATGCCGCCCAAACAAGAAGAAGCCATCGCAAGGGCGGCGAAGCGGCCGAATTGAAAGCCGCTGTGCAGGAGTTTGAAGAAATTCACGAAGGGGATTGGCCATGAGGCTAGTCCTTGATACGAACGCCTACATTGATTTTGCCCAGGGGGAACCCAACGTCGTTGACCTCCTCGCAACGCGGGGCAACGAGGTCTTTCTCCCCGCACCTGTCCTGGGAGAGCTCTTTTTCGCTTTTATGAAAGGGACCCGCGGGGCTTACAACGAGGGAAAGCTTCACGATTTTATCGCCGGCATCGGAGTCTCGGTCATCGATATCACCGAAGAAATCGCCCGAAAGTACGCCGTTATCTGTCTTTCACTGAGCGCCAAGGGCATGCGTATCCCCATAAACGACGTATGGATAGCGGCCTGCTGCATGGAAGCCGGGGGAACCCTGGTCGCCAGGGATCGCCGCTTCGAGGGGATTGAGCAGATCGATAAGGTAATTCTCTAGGCCTCGAGTCAGAAACAACATTACCCTTTGACAGAAACAATAAAAAAAGGCCGGCGAAGCGCTGCGGCGTAATCCGCGAAGACCGGCCGCTCTTTGCTGTGGCGGCGTTCTTCCTGTAGCCCTTGAAATGACACTCTCACAGCGAATCGCAGAATACGACTGGCAATCGCGAACAGGTGCAATCGGAGCGGCTGTTATGGGCTCAATAACAGATGACAGGCCTCTTTCTTGTCATCCCGGGATGGTCAGGTGTTCGCAGGGGGGACAGGAGGACGCATGGAGACGGGGACAATGGGCATGGGCCAGGTAGCTGCCGGTTTCCCTAAATTCTTCTGCTGTCGTATGCCCAATGGAGGACTACCTGCCTCTGTCTCCTCCGGCAGCCAACGTCGCCCGCCCTGCAATTGTGCACGATCTGGGTAACGTGTCTCCGTATCGCCCTCCATCTTCTGATCTGGCGTTCATCGTCCGGACACCTTCTCCCCATGAAGTACCTGCAGTACCATTGAAACCATCCCCGCGGGTCCTCATGATAGATCCACCCCCGCTTCCGCCACTCGGAGAGCGGCAGCGAGGCATTTACACCGAACAGGTTCAATCCGGGATCATGCCGCTCACGACACACCCTGGCTTTTCGGAACCACGCCGCCGGGAATTCCTCAATACAATCGGTCATGTACTTGCCGCCGAAGACGCCTAGCTCGAGGATCTCTTTCGGAGTGAGATTAGGGTTGAAGCCGGGGTGGAAATTCTTCCCCACCGATTCCGTGAGGACATAGGCGTAGTCATGCTGCATCAGGTCGTTGACGACCACCCTTCTCTTTTTCATAACCACCTCCGGCACCGCGAACCGATCTATGACGCATCTATTGAACGTCCTGCGCAGATCGTCGCCATCCGCGCAACCCCCTGCACGACGAACGACGAAAGACTATGTTTACATTATAAGTACAGGGAGAGCGAAATCAATGAAAAGGACATAGACGGCAGCAGTTGCTGGGCGCGGCTTAAGCTCGCCGATAAGTCGATATCCGACGAGGCCGCGGCAGGATTTTGAATCAGGGGAACGCCTGGAATGTGGGAATACCGGGGGCAGAAAAGGCCGCCGTTCGCTCCGGAGCCGGCGAGCGGACAGGAGTCGGTGTGGGACTATCCCCGCCCTCCTGCTCTCCAGCGTGACGGGAGACGTGTAGAAGTCCGGTTCGCCGACGCAGTCCTCGCAGACTCTCTCCGCACTTATCGAGTTCTTGAAACAGCGAGCCCGCCCACTTTCTACATTCCTCCCGAAGACGTTCACGTCGAGTTGCTGAGGCCTTTCGTGGGGGCATCGTTCTGTGAATGGAAGGGGGCCGCCCGGTTCTGGGCTTTGAAGGCTGAGGGATCGCCTCGAGAAGCGGTGGCGTGGAGTTATCCACAGCCCACTGCGTCGTTTGCGCCGATTGCCGGATATTATTCCTTCTACCCGGCTCGGGTGGAATGCTACGTAGACGGTGAGCGGGTCCAGCCCCAAGGCGGCGGGTTCTACGGCGGCTGGGTTACCCGCGAGATAGTAGGGCCTTTCAAGGGAGAGCCTGGCACCGGTTCCTGGTGAGAGTCCCGATCGCGCCCCGCCTATTTTTCGACACCGCTTCAGCCCTGGGGCCAGGGAGGGTCTGTATGTCCGGCACATCCGTTGCTGCGGCGGGATTTGGGTGAGTTTGACAGCCATGGAGAAAATCAAGATTGGTATCAGCACGTGTCTGCTGGGTGAGAAGGTCCGTTATGACGGCGGCCATAAACTGGATTACTACATCACGGAAACGTTGGGGCAATACTTCGACTACGTACCCGTGTGCCCCGAGGTGGAATACGGACTTCCGGTCCCGAGGGAGCCCCTGCGGCTCGTGGGAGATCCTGCCTCACCCCGGCTGCTGACGACACGCACTGGGATAGATCTCACCGACGGCATGACGAGGTGGGCGGAGAGGAGATCGGACGAATTGGAGCACGAAGGGCTCTGTGGCTTCATCTTCAAGAGCCGCTCCCCAAGCTCCGGCCTCAAAGGCGTTAAGGTGTACACCGCCTCAGGCATGCCGAGCCATAGCGGGACAGGCATATTTGCCGCAGCCTTCATCCGCCGAAGCCCCTCGCTCCCCGTCATTGACGACGGAAGGCTCCACGATCCGTCACTCAGAGAAACCTTCATAGACGCGGTATTCGTCTACAGACGTTGGCAGGAACTCCTCAGGAAAGGTCGACAGATCAGGGATTTGATCGACTTCCATACAGAGCTGAAGCTGCTCATTTTGGCCCACAGCCCCAAGCACTACAGCATGCTCGGGCGTCTGGTCGCCCAACAAAAGACGTCCAGACCCGAGGGACTCCACCTGTCGTACCGTAACCTTCTCATGGAAGCCCTTCGCCTCCAGGCCACCCCGCGAAAGAACACCAACGTGCTCCTTCATGGGATGGGCTATTTCAAGAAACAGCTTACGGGTGATGAAAAGACGGAACTACTTGAGGTTATCGAGGCCTATCATAAGGAATACGTCCCCCTCATCGTACCGATAACCCTCATGAACCATTATGTCCGGAAATACCGGGAGCCTTACCTGAAACGACAGGTATACTTCAACCCTCACCCGGTCGAGCTGATGCTGAGGAACCATGTCTAGACCGATGCCGCTTTGGCCGCAGATTGCCGGCCAAGAAATCCTTCTCGAAGATGTTTCTCTTCGAGCATAAGACAGGAGAAGTACCATGGGATCTTCCGAGCTGTTTCTGACTATTAAGGCCATTTTTGAGGATCAGTTGCTGGCCGTCCTCTCGACCCGCGAACGAGATCAGCCCTACAGCAACCTCGTGTGCTTCGCGGCAACCGATGACCTTCGCTGTCTTGTTTTTGCCACCCCACGGGCCACCCGTAAATACGCCAATATCAAGGCGGATTCTCGGGTGGCCATGCTCGTCGACAACCGAGCCAACGTAGCGGCGGATATTGACAAAGCAACGGCGGTGACGGTTCTCGGCGCGGCTTGGGAGGTGGAAGGAGAAGAGAGGGAGAATCTTCTCACCCGCTACGTCGACAGGCACCCCCATCTGCAGCCTTTTGTCTCTTCGTCCGCTACGGCCCTGTTCAAAGTAGAGGTAGGTAAATACGTCGTCGTGAACAGTTTCCAACATGTTCAGGAACTGAGCATGAGTCCGTGAGAGAAAAGACCAAAGCCCGAGCAGGACCGGCGTTCGCGTGGCGCCAATGCGCCTCCAAGATTGAGAGAGGTGAAATGTGAGGGGGAAAGCACTGGTCATCGGGTCGCTGACGGTTTTGGTGCCCCTTGTTATCTGGGGCAGGCGGACACGGGCATCGCGCGCTCCCCTCGATGTTGTTCCGCAGGTCGATCTCGCCCGTTATAGGGGCACGTGGTACGAGATCGCCCGCTTTCCGCACCGCTTCGAGAAAGGCTGTGTGGCCGCCAAGGCCACGTATACCTTGCGGGAGAACGGCACGGTGGATGTGCTCAACGAGTGCCGCATTGACCGCCTCGATGGACCCGAGAAGACAGCCAGAGGCACCGCCCGACTGGTCGACAAAGCGACAGAGGCGAAGCTGAAGGTTTCGTTCTTCTGGCCCTTCTACGGGGATTACTGGATTATCGATTTAGGCGAGGACTACGAGTACGCGGTCGTAGGCCACCCGGGGAGGAAGTACCTATGGATACTCTCGCGTAAGCCGGTCATGGATGACGTCCTCGTCCTTTACGGGCGCCTTCACGAAACGTTATCCATCAAGGGGTACGACGTATCCCGCCTCATGAGAACGTCCCAGCCTGAGCATCTTTGAGAAAGAAAAGAGAAGAAAGGGCTCTCTCGAAAACGCCGTAAGCATTGCCGAGTCCTCGGGAGCTTTCGCCCCATGTTGTTTGGTCGCAAAGAAGATTTGGCATTATATTCCGAACATGGATGCCAATTATCCGAAGAGCCAGAATAAGTCTCACGGAGGTGCGGGTGAACCTGAATGAATACTTTGAGAAGGCCAAGGGCATAGGGGTGCTTGCCACATCGGATGCAGCCGGCAAAGTGAACGCTGCCGTCTACTCCCGGCCCCATTTCACGGATGAGGGCGACGAGAAGACGGTAGCGTTCATCATGGCCGATCGTTTGAGCCACGCCAACATTCAAACGAACCCCCATGCGGCCTTCCTCTTTGTGGAGGAGGGACAGGGATATGTGGGCAAACGACTCCATCTCACGAAGGTGCGCGAGGAAGCAAGCGAAGAGCTCGTGGCCGCCATCTGCCGCCGCTGCAACTACAATATGTATGGCAAAGAGGCTCTTCGTTACGTGGTCTTCTTCAAAGTGGACGAAGTGTTGCCCCTCATAGGCCCGGGTCCCGGATAGTCCCGTCGGGCGGCAGCCGCTTTGTAAATGGGAACGCGCTACGATTTCGACCTCATTGTCATCGGAGGTGGCATTGCCGGCTTCGTTTCGGCGGTAACAGCCAACGGCCTGGGCAAGCGCGTGGCCATCGTCGAGAAGCAGAGAGTTGGCGGCAACTGCACCAACTTCACCTGTATCCCCAGCAAGGCGCTCATCAGGGCGGGCCACCTCGCCCGGGAGCTGGCTCACCTTGATCGTCTCGGGCTCCAGACCGCACCCATTGCCGCCCTCGGCACCGGCCAAGTAATGGCCCGTATCCGCTCCGTCGTCCGTAAGGCGCACGACAAAGACCTCCCGGAGACCTTCGAGGAAATAGGCATCACCGTGCTTGCGGGCACTGCGGCATTTGCCGACCGGCACAAGATCGAGATTGGCGGTACATTGCTCACGGCAGACAAGTTCGTCATAGCCACCGGCACCCGTCCCTTTATCCCGCCGATCGGGGGCCTTTCTGAGATAGATTATCTCACGAACGAGAATCTCTACGAGCTCGACAGCCTTCCGAAGTCACTCATCATTTTGGGTGCGGGAGTGGACGGCCTCGAGTACGCCTCGGCATTCGGAAGACTGGGTGTGGCAACGACGGTTGTCGAGATGGGGACGCGTCTCTTGCCCACGGTGGACCGGGAGCTGGTCAACAGGCTGCTGCAAACGCTGAAGGGCGACGGTATTGCCATGCTCACCGGAGTGAAGACTCATAGAGTCTGGGAGGAGAAGGGCGGAGTCGTACTCATGTTCGAGCAAGGAGAGGGCCGTTACGGAGAGGTCCAGGCGGATCGCATCCTCGTGAGCATCGGACGAAAACCCGACCTGGAGGGGCTTGCCCTCGAAAAGGCAGGGGTGGACCACACGGCCAGAGGCATAGTCGCCGACAGAGGTCTCCGGACCTCCGCCCCCAACATCTACGCCTGTGGCGATGTCGTCGGTCCCTATCAACTCGCCTCGACGGCGGAGTACCAGGGCACGGTCGCAGCCACAAATGCCGTATTGCCAACGAAACGCAAAGTTGACTACCGGAACAACGTGTATGTCATATTTACCGATCCGTCTCTTGCCTACATGGGCCTCACTGAGGAGGAGGCCCACAGGAAATATGGTCACAAGTTAAGAGTCTACCGGTTCGACTATGGGAACATGCGCCGTGCCATGGTAGACGGCGAGGAGGCCGGGGTCGCCAAGTTCCTGTGCGACGGCAGGGGCCGGCTCGTGGGCGCCCACATCCTCGGAGAAGGGGCCCCGGAGGTGATCCATGAGGCCCAGGCGATCAGGGCCTTGAACCGCCCTCTCCACAAACTTCACGCCGCGACTCACGCCTACCCTACCTATGCGCAGGCCCTTGTGGGCCGGGCAAGCCAACTGGCCTACCTCGACAAAATGAGGGGAAGCCCCTTGGTGAGGACGGCCCTCAGAGTGCTCCCGGGGTGCGCCAACCGTCTGAGTCTTGCGAGGGATCGCCTGGCAGAGACGCCACCAGCCCCATCCTTGGCCGGCAAGACAGGGGCGACTACGACGATCGAGGCTGAAGCGTGCGGCCGCGGCAAGGCGTACATCCTCCGTCTGGGGCCAGATTTGCTCGACCATGACGAGGCGCCCCTGCTGGACGCCTGTAAAGCGGCGGCAAAGGACCCTCGCCATATGATCCTCGACTTCGGCAACATTCGGCAAATAAACGGACTGGGGACGAGCATGCTCGTGAAGCTGTACGCTCGTTCCCGCATGGAGGGTCGAATCCTGAGCGCCTTCGGCGTGGGTCAAGACCTCCGGGATGTTCTTCACCTGACCGAACTTGACCAGGCGGTCCGGATCTACGGCAGCCGAGCCGAGGCGCTTTCGGCCGCGGGCATTGTCGCCGAGCAGGCTTCCCCGGACATCAGACCGGAGTCCGGCAACCTGGTGAATGCGCGCAACTGGGCCAAACCCGTGGCCAAGCTCAAGGTATCCCACGGCCCGCGAGAGGCGAGGGGCCTCAACGTGACCGGTCGGGGCGTGAAGAGCGCCGTCAACGGGTTCGGTCGGTTATGGCAGACGATCTTCCGCCTCCATATGAACGATCCCGCCATCAAGGAGGAGCAGGCGGTTGCCTCCCTGAAACAGAACTTTCCGAGCTTCCAGCCGTCCTATAACCGGTTCTTCCCTTCTCCCGCGGGCATCCAGCCCGGGGAGATCGTCCTCTTTGATTCGATCACGCCGGCCGGACCGATTTCCACAGGCGTCATGATACTCTACGCGGACGAGCGCTCGTTCACTTTCATTGCACCGCAGGGTCACCCCGAGTGCGGTACAGTGAGCTTCAGCGCATACGAAGCTGACGGACAGACCGTTGCACAGATACTGGGTCTGGCACGAGCAGGGGATCCTCTCTACGAGGGAGGATTTCGTGCGGTGGGATCAAGGGTTCAAGCAAGGGTGTGGACCCATGTGCTCACCTCCCTGGCCGCACATCTCGGCGTTCCCGCCACCATCAGGACTGAGGCGACGTGCATCGATCCCCACCCGCAGTGGTCTCAGATCGGCAACGTGTGGTACAATGCCCAGATCAGGACCTTGATGCGGGAGCCCTTCTGGCGGCTTACCGCCCCAATGAGACGCCGTCGTGCCAATAAGGCAGACCGGACCTAAAGAGGAATACGATGCGGTCGTTGTGGGCTCCGGCCCCAACGGGCTTGCCGCCGCCACAACCTTCGCCCTGAGGGGGCGTTCCGTTCTTCTCCTCGAAGGGAGCGAGACGGTCGGAGGCGGGACTCGCACCAAAGAGCTCACCCTTCCCGGTTTTCGCCACGATGTCTGTTCCGCCGTACACCCTCTGGGGATAGCGTCCCCCTTCTTTCGGTCCCTCGACCTCGCTGCCCACGGCCTCGAGTGGATTCACCCGCCCGTGCCCTTGGCCCACCCGCTCGATAACGAGAAGGCCGTCCTGCTGCACCGGTCGGTCGAGACGACGGCCCAAGGGCTCGGCCGGGACGGAGACGCATATCGCCGTCTCGTTGGTCCCTTCGTTCACCACTGGGAGCAACTCGTGCATGATACGCTCAGACCGCTCGGCATCCCTCGATACCCGCTAAACTTTTTTCGGTTCGGCTTGCTCGCCATGCGATCAGCGTCAGGACTCGCGCGAGTTCGGTTCAAGGGAGAAAAAGCCCGCGCCCTCTTCGCGGGCAACGCATGTCACTCGATCCTTCCCCTGGAAAGTTCTTCAACAGCAGCCTTCGGGTTGATGCTGTCCGTGTTAGGCCATGCTGTGGGCTGGCCCCTCGCCAAAGGTGGTTCCCAGGCAATCGCAAACGCCCTTACGTCGTATTTCACTTCTTTAAGGGGGGTGGTCAAGGTCAGCAGTCCCGTATCGTCCCTCGACGAACTTCCCAAAGCGCGGGCCCTCCTTTTCGACGTCACCCCGAGGCAATTGCTTGCCGTTGCAGGATCACTGCTTCCCGCCGGCTACCGGAAACGGCTCGACTCATTCCGTTATGGAGCAGGAGTGTTCAAAATGGACTGGGCCCTTGACGGTCCGATCCCGTGGCATGACCCTGCCTGCCTGCAGGCGGGGACCGTCCACATCGGGGGCACTTCGGCGGAGATCGCCGCGGCGGAGCGGGATGTGGGGCGGGGTGCCGTACCTGAAAGACCCTTTATCCTTCTGTCGCAGCCGAGTCTCTTCGATCCGGAACGTGCACCCAAAGGAATGCATACGGCCTGGGCGTACTGCCACCTCCCCAATGGAAGCACTGCTGACATGACCCATTCCATGGAGACCCAGATCGAGCGTTTTGCCCCGGGTTTCCGCGACCGGATCGTGGCCCGGCACGTCATGTCGCCGGCCGATGTGGAGGCGTACAATCCGAACTACGTCGGGGGGAGCATCCTGGGGGGCATGCAGGGCTTTAGGCAGCTTTTTTTGAGACCCCTTGGGCAGTGGAGGCCCTATGCGACACCGGCCAAGGGTATCTACATTTGTTCGTCCTCAATGCCCCCGGGTGGGGGCGTTCACGGGATGTGCGGGTATCTCGCCGCAAAGCGGGCCTTACGGGACATCGGGTAGTGAGCGGACCGCGTGCGGAGTCGTCGATCGTCGGGCAGTTCGGCCGCAAGGCATTTCAGTGGTAATCAATGGAGTCCGCTAAATTGCTCGATGCAACCTTCGTAGGTGGCGTCGTGGTCCCCGGGATGAGCGCGGATCGTCAAGGTTCCCGGGATAAATGGTGAAGGAGGCGATGAGGAAGCCCGCGGGCGCAATCTTGGATGGACGCGAGGGGCGCCGGCGCGAGTTGAACTTCTTGAAACAGCGTATTTTATCTATCACCTTCCCCAGACGACGTTACAAACGATAATCCGCAGAGTACAAGGCGGTTTGCAGCAAGAAGGGGGAGTGCTATAATATTCTCAGTTAGAGTGTGGGCACAAACTGAGGGTCATCCGGAGAAACAGGACAATCTGATGCATTCACCTGCCCATACTTTTTCTCCACATTCCTTCATAGGGTGTGAATCGCTATGTCGACGAACGGCCCTGCACACGGAAATCGAGCTATAGCTTTCTTCGCATCATACGGCCTGACCGTTCTCCTGGTCGCTGCGGCAACGGCCGCGTGTTGGGGCCTCGAGTACGCATTAGGTCCCTTTCCCACCTTCATTACTTTCTATCCGGCCCTGATCCTTGCCGCCCTCATTGGCGGGCTCGGTCCAGGGCTGGCCGCTACGGCGTTAGGGGGCCTCGCCGCGGACTACTTTTTTATTCCACCCATGGGCTCGCTCAAAACAGCAAACCTCAACGACCGGGTCGCCCTCGCCCTTTTTTTCCTTATCGGAGCACTCATCAGCGTCATTGCAGATCGGTTGCGCAAAGTTCGGGCCGAGCAACTCAAATGGGAGAGCGAACAGCGTTGGGCCACCACCCTGGCGAGCATCGGCGATGCGGTCATCGCCGCCGATGTGGCCGGCAGGATCACTTTCATGAACGCAGCAGCGGAAGCGGCGACCGGTTGGAAGCGAGAAGCGGCTTCCATGAAGTCCGTGACCGAGGTATTCAACATCATTAACGAGCAGACCCGCCGGAAAGTAGATAATCCAGTCGCCAGAGTCCTAAAGGAAGGCGTGGTCATGGGTCTCGCGAACCACACGGTCCTCATCAGAAAGGACGGCACGGAGGTGCCCGTCGACGACAGCGGCGCGCCCATAAAAGATAAAGACGGCAGCACCATAGGCGTTGTGCTCATCTTCCATGATGTCGCCGACCGCAAGCGCGCCGAGGAGATCATCAGGGAAAGCGAGGAGCGGTTCCGGTCGGTCTTCGAGCATGCGGCCGTCGGAATGGTTGTGGTCGACCCCGACGGCCGCATACTCCAGAGCAATCCCGCCTTCCGGATGATGCTCGGCTACAGCGACGACGAGTTCCGGAAAATGCGCTTTGTGGATTTCACCCATCCCGGCGACGTCGAAATGAGCGTGGAGCTCGTCTCTCGCACGTACGCCGGCGATAGCGCAGCGGGCAGTTTCGAGAAGCGCTACGTTGCCAAGGACGGCAGGGAGATATGGGCGCATATTTCTCTGGCCGTGGTCTATGCCCAAGCAGGAAGGCCTCGATACCACGTGGCGGTCGTGGAGGACGTCACGGAACGCAAACAGGCAGAAGCGGAGAAAGGACGGCTGCTTGCGGAGCTCGAGTCGCGCGTTCGAGAGCGTACCGCAGAGCTGCAGACGGCATATGACTGGCTCAAGGAGGAGACAGAGGAACGCAGCCGGGTCGAAGAGCAGCTCCGCCATGCCCAAAAAATGCAGGCGATCGGAACATTGGCCGGCGGCATCGCCCACGATTTTAACAACATGCTTGCCGTTATCATGGGCAACGCAGAATTGGCCTACGACGATGTCAACGACGATGCCCCCAAACGAAACATCGAACAGATACTGGCGGCATCCAAACGATCAAGAGACCTGGTCAAGCAGATTCTCGCATTCAGCAGAAAGACCGAACCAGGAAAGACAGCGCTGAAGTTGAGATCTCTCGTCGAGGACACGATGGGTATGCTTCGCGGCTCATTGCCGAGCTCCATCCGCATGGAGTTCGACGTGCTGACGGAGTCGGACGTCATTCTAGGCGATGCTGCCCAGATTCAGCAAGTCCTGATGAACCTTGCGACCAACGCGGCACATGCGATGAGTGAAAAAGGCGGCGTGCTTTCCATCAGCCTTGCGGAAGCCGTCTTGAGAAAAGATGCTCCGATGCCGGATTCGGACATGTCTTTAGGGCCGTACGTGAAGTTGACCGTCAGCGATACGGGCGCCGGCATGAGAGGCGAAGTCCTGAAGCGGATTTTCGAGCCTTTCTTTACCACCAAGGAGGTAGGTCAGGGAACCGGCATGGGTTTGCCGGTCGCTTACGGCATCGTCAAGAGCCACGGCGGGGCCATAACGGCAGAGAGCGCGCCCGGCAAGGGATCCACCTTCACGGTTTTTCTGCCCCACGCCCCTGTGGGCGAAAGCCTCGAGAAAGAAGAAAGAGAAGATGTTCCCCGCGGCGCCGAACGGGTGCTCTTGATAGATGACGAACCCCTCGTCGTCGAAACAACCTCCAGGACATTGGAGCGCCTAGGCTATCAGGTGGTTGCCGCCCTCAGCGGCTCCGAGGCCCTGGAAATATTCCTCAGGGGACCTGACCGCTTCGACGTCGTTATTGCGGACCAGATCATGCCCGACCTCGCCGGCATGGATCTTGCGGCAAAGATGTTGGAGACGAGAAGGGACCTTCCTATCATTCTCGTTACCGGCTACAGCGAAACGGCGTCATCCGAGAAGGCAAAGTCCGCAGGCATCAGCGAATTCGTCATGAAGCCAATAGTGAAGAAGCAGCTTGCGGAGACGATCCGGCGAGTGTTGGACAGCCAGAAATAGATCGGGCTGCTGCCTAGTTCTTTATCCTGGCAACGGCGCCTGCAGGTGAAGGCCGCAATTCCTTGTGAGGCTGCAATCTTCACCAATCGGTGTTGCTCCGTGCCGGTTGTCCTTCCTGAAATGGCGTTTTCAAAAGTATTCCCTGGATTAACTGAATGCGAGCGGCAATGGCGATCGTGCATACGTCTGTTCCCGGCGGCTTACCTGCCTCCAGCGAGTCGCATCGTTTCATAATTCAGCGCTTGTTCAGCGCACGCCTTTTGCGTTGAGAAATGGACCGAACTTCTTGTCGCTCCCCAGAATATGGTCGTGGAGCCAGTTCTTCAGGAACGTCATGGTTTCGGCGCTGATTATCGGCTCTCCCCGCGAGAACCTCTCATTCAGATCCATGGCCTGCTTCGTGAGCGCCTCGCGCTCCTTTTTGTGAGCAACGGAGGCTGGGCAACCGCATTTTTGCGAAGAAGTCTTCCTTGGCACTGAGCGATACGCCGTGTAAGGGAGGAGTTCTGAGAATGTTTTTCCCATCGCCTCTTTGCCTTTTCCCATTTTCATGGCGTCGTGAAAGTTGTTGAGGAGCTCGTTGAGCTTCATGTGCTGCTTGTCGACCTGTGCGCTCATTTGATCGTTCCACGTCATAAGCGCCGCATGCCCCTCCTGTCGTTTGCGTTCCTTTCCCCGCCGCTTGAAAGAGAGCCTCTTGGGGCCTCCGCCTTGGTCAAGGGCAAAAGCTGCTACCTCTTGTCCGTTTTTGCGATCCCTTTCGCCCGCTCCGCCGTCTTCTCTTCGATTCTCTCAAAGACAACAAGCTTCATCCCTTCTCGCGATATGACGACGTCGTCCTTCGGGCCGTCGCCCTCGCCATGGCTTACCCTGGCCTTCAGATTCTTCACGTAGGTTCTGATCACGCTGTCGATCTGGCGTTTCGAGAGGTTCATGCAGTCCATCCTTCTTGTCGGCGACAAACTATCGGCGCCGTTGCAGTCTTCGAGGAGCCTTCGCCCGTTTCATTCGCCGGTACGTTCGGTCGATATGTCGAACAAATCCTAAGTGTCGCCCATGTCATAGCATGGCCTTTTGTCTGCTCGAACCGAACTACCTCGTCCGGATGCCGTCTTTCAGCCAGCGAAGGGCTTCCTCTCGGGAAGCAAAGACCTCGGTTTCAAAAGGGAGCCGGCCCGCGTCGCTGCGGTACATGGCTGCGGCGACGCTCTGGAGCCCGCTGCAGACGACAAGGGCGCTTCTGTTTCCAACTATGTCCGGCCGGCAAAGGCCCTTGACGGTCCGGACGATTTCCGGAAACTCCGCGAGGCTCACGATGGCCTCGTCGTGGAAGACCCAGAGATCGGGCCGTTCTTTCCGAGGATCCCGGCCGGCCATCTCCTCGATTGTTTGAATGATCTCCCACCGCGACGTGGGGTTCGACACGTGCACCTCGAACACTGAGTCAACTTCTTCTAATCGACACGGCATTGCGTTCCTCCTGAACGCGTCTCGAGATCTTCCCCGACCAGCGCCTTCACTTTCTTCCAAACCGGCCCTCCGGCAAGAGCCCGACGTAGGCTTCGGACACGGCGTCGGCAAGCCGCTTCATCGCCTTGTCGAGCTCGGTCAAGAGGTCAGACATCGCCTTCGACTCCTGCCTCTCCCTCGCGAACGGCGTTCATCCGTTTATCGGTCGTCAATCGACGTCTCCCGTCGGTCATGGCGCTCATGCCGGCGGGATCTCCTTTAGCAAAAGTTCATCTTCTTGTTGGACGGGCAAAAGGTGGACGGGCCGGATTCGACTGTCTTCTGAAGGAATTATCGGCTGCGCGCTCTGGATCTTAAGGAGGCTGTCGTGACGGAGGGCTCGTCAACCATGCGCGGTCAGGATCGTTCTCGGTTCGACGACGCGCCTGGCCGGTGAAGTTCAAAGGCGCCCAGGGGTCCAAGGACGGGGCGTTCAATCCGAACGCAACGGGACAGCGTTCAGGTCGTCCCCCTCAATCTCGCAACGCCCGGAGAAGCAGCGTTATGCACCCATTGCCGTCGAAAAACGGTCCGGGCGCTCAACTGTTCTGGCCCCTCCACCCCACTGTTGCTTCACGCCGATTGCAGCAAGTTCGGGTCGGCTGCTTCAATTTCAACAGAGAGATCATGCGCGAAAAGGTATTCCTCGATCTCTCGGGTCACTTCTTCGGCGATGAACTGCCTCGTCTCGTGCACCTTTCGTTTTCGCTCGTCCATGCTTGGCGGCTTGTCAACCTCGATGTCGAAATAAACGACGTAATCGTATTTCTCCCATTCGGAATCGATGGGAACGACGCAATGACGCTGAACGAGCATTTTGAAGCCCCCGCCGAGCTGCTGGTCGAAGGACCATCCCCGCTTTATATAGGTCAGCACGCTTCCGAACCGGTAGATCATCACGTCCCTGTTGCTGACGCCTGATCGGCGGTAGAATATGTAGCGGAACCTGCCAAGGAGCTTTTCGTCCAATGCGGACAACATCATCCCGTATCGCTTCGCCATTTGCTTCAACCTCCGTCGGTCTCTAAGGACCTCGCCACATGCTGTTCGCCATCGTGTGAACGAAAGTCGGCTTTCGGGAGAGACCCTGCGGCCTCGCCGCCGCCTTCTGTCGGCGCGTCCATTTTATTTTCGGAAGGTGTTTTCGGCGGCGTTCCCTGGTTCCTTAAGGGAGCGTTTCGCTTCTTGGCGCAAAAGCCGGGTCCCCGGCCAGGGTCCCCTCCATCTGCTTCTGCGTCCGGACCGTAGGTCAAGGCGCACATGATCGCGCAGGCTTTTGTGATAATAGGGCAGAATAACCTCGTCCGCATTTCTCTGGGAATTTTCCTAGTTAATCTGGCGCGATAGCGGTCCGATAACAATGCTGTTGGGCAAAAACACGCTTCCAAACTGATCCTGTCTGCACCCAGCGACAAAACCTTATCCTGTGGAGGCGCCATGTTCGCAAACTGGAAAATAAGCACGAGATTCATACTGTTCACCGCGCTGGTCGTCATCGCATCCGTTTCGATCTCCACCTTCGCCGCGCTCTCCTGCATGAGAAGCGACCTGACGAAGCAGGCAGGGACCTCCCTCGAATCCCGGCTCAGCGTGTTCTGGGATTTTCTGCGCGCCAAGAGCAACGGAGACAGTTCTTTCAGGATCGAAGACGACAAGCTCATGGTCGGTTCCTACGTCGCCAACCACAACTACGAAATCGTCGACAGGATTAAGAGCACCTTCGGAGGGACGGCCACCATCTTTATGCGAGACGTGAGAGTTGCGACGAACGTCCTGACGAAGGACGGCGCAAGGGCCGAGGGAACGAGGCTCCAGGGCCCCGCCCGCGACGCCCTGTTCAAAGCGGGGCAGTCCTACAGAGGGGAAGCGCCGATCCTCGGCCGGCCCTATTTCACCGCCTATGACCCGATAAAGGACGCGAACGGCAACGTGATCGGCGCCCTGTACGTCGGCGTGCCGAAGGCTGAATTCTTTCGCGCCTACGATCGCATCGTTTCCGTTGTCGCCGTCGTTGCGCTCCTCCTTGTCGGATCCATTACCGTCGTCGTCTTCTTCTACGTGAAAAACATGACGCAGCCGCTTCTCGACGGGGTCGCCGTGGCAAACCGGCTCGCGGAGGGAGACTTAACGCCCGTCGTTCGCGTGAAGGGACGCGACGAGGTGGGCCAGCTCTCTGCTTCTCTCAAACACATGATCGAGCGATGGAGGGAAGTAGTGGGGGGTCTGGGCAATGCCGCGGACTTCGTGGCGTCGGCGAGCGCGCAGTTGAGCGCCGGCGCGGAGCAGATATCGAGAAGCGCCGCGGCCGAGGCGGATCGGGCCTCCGAGGCGGCAGCCGCTACGGGAGAAATGTCCCAGAGCGTTTGCGATATAGCTCGCAACGCGACAAGCATCGCCGCGTCGGCGGCTGAGACGACCAAGGTTGCCGAGGAGGGCGAGAGGGTGGTTGCCAAGAGCGTCGAAGAGGTCGGCGAGATCGCTCAGGTCGTCGAGACGAGCGCCTCGATCGTCCGCTCCCTGGGACAGCGTTCGTCGCAAATCGGGACGATCATCGGAGTCATCAACGACATTGCCGACCAGACGAACCTGCTGGCGCTGAACGCCGCCATAGAAGCTGCCCGCGCGGGCGAGCACGGCAGGGGCTTCGCAGTGGTCGCCGACGAGGTGCGAAAGCTGGCCGAGAAGACAGCGAGCGCAACCACGGAGATTGGCGGGATGATCAAAGCAATCCAGGAAGAGGTGGACCGCGCTGCCGAGTCGATGCAGCAAGCAACGGAAAAAGCGGAAAGCGGCGTACGGCTTTCCGGGCAGGCAGGCGGCGCGCTCAAGAAGATCATCGACGCAACCTCCGGGCTTCAGGAAATGGTCCAGCAGATAGCGTCCGCCGCGCTGCAGATTGCCGAGACCTCAGAGACCATAACGAGAGACGTGGAACATATCGCAGAAGCCACGCGCGAGGTGACGGCGAGCTCCACCCAGACGAGCCAGGCGTCTGTCGCCCTTCACGACATGTCGACAAACCTTCAGACGGCGGCGGGGAGGTTCAGGCTGCGATAGACTGCATGCCGGAGGCTTGAACTACGGGCCAGGCCGACGTGCGAGCAAAGCCGGCCCCGCTGTTGATCTCTTGGCCGCCAAATGGATGGAATGGGGCGAAAAGCCTGCGCGATGTTCCCGAGAATGAAAGGAGAGATCAAGCTCCGCCTTCTCCTGACCACGGCTGCTCCCTCGCGGCCTTCGCTCGATTGCGTCTTAAGCAATTCGCAGGTCATGCCGAACACAAAGTAAAAGGGGTTCGCGGATAGGGGGAAATCTCGTCGAAGAGGAGGCAGGCTCATGTTCGGCAACAAGACAGAGATTTTGGTGGGAGAAGTACGAAAAATGTGCGCGGCTCACAAGGCGGGCGACCTGGAGTATGCCATTCCCGTTGATGCCTTACAGGGCGCTCATCGGGAGATTGCCGTGCTGATGAACGACATGGCAATAACCTACGCCGCCGTCCTGCTCAAGGTCGGCGATACAGTCGGCGCCTACGGCAAAGGCGACTTTTCGCGCGCCCTCGACAAGCTGCCGGGCAAACAATCCGTCGTAAGCGAAGAAATGGACCTGCTCAGAGGGGGCCTGCTCGGCCTCGTGAACGACGCCGCGGTCCTTGCGAAGGCAGCCGCGAATGGGAAGCTCGATACCCGCGCAGACGCTGCCAGACGCCAGGGCGGCTTTCAGGAAATTATCGATAGCATGAACGGCGTCCTCGATGCGGTAGCCGCCCCTTTGCGCATGATCGCAGAATACGTCGAGAAGATCGGCAAGGGCGAAGCGCCGTCGAAGATTACGGAAGTCTGTAGCGGCGACTTCAACGACATCAAGAACGACCTGAACCAGTGCGTCGACGCGCTCGGCGGCCTCGTGGAAATAAACGAAGTCCTGCAGGGGATGGCGTTGAACGACTATACGAAGAAGGCAACGGGCAGCTACGTCGGCATATACGCGCAGGTGAGCGGCGCCGTCAACCACGTGGTCGACAGGATTAGTCATATCGTCGACACGGTCAATCATATTTCTAACGGCGACCTCCATGACCTCCCCGAATACCGGGCCATCGGCAACGGCGCAGGCAGGCGTTGCGAAAACGACAGGCTTGCGCCTGCCCTCATACGCATGATGGAGGCGATCCAGGCTCTCATCAACGACGCCAACATGCTTTCAAAGGCAGCCGTGGAAGGCAAACTCGACGCCCGCGCGGACGTTTCGAAGCATCAGGGGGACTACGCTAAGATTATCCAGGGTGTGAACGACACGCTTGACGCGGTCGTCGGTCCCTTGACGGTGGCCGCAGAGTATGTCGAGAAGATCAGCAAGGGAGAGATCCCTCCCGCAATCACCGACAACTACAGCGGCGACTTCAATGCCATCAAGGACGACCTCAATATCCTCATCGACGCTATGAACGAGATTACCAGGACGGCAAAGGAAATCGCCGAGGGCAATCTGGTTGTCAAAGTGAGAGAGCGTTCTTCCAAGGATGAGCTCATGAGGGCGCTCGCGGCAATGGTGGAGCGGCTGACTTCCGTGGTAGGGGAAGTGCGCACCGCCGCGGACAACGTGGCCTCCGGCAGCCAGCAGTTAAGCTCCACCGCCGAGGAGATGTCGCAGGGCGCAACGGAGCAGGCTGCTTCGGCAGAAGAAGTATCATCCTCCATGGAACAGATGGTCTCGAACATCCGCCAAAACGCCGACAACGCGCAGCAGACGGAAAAGATTGCCTTGCAGGCGGCTCAGGACACGGAAGAAGGCGGCAAAGCGGTGGCGGAGACCGTTCAGGCCATGAAGCAGATCGCGAGCAAGATTTCGATCATAGAAGAAATTGCGCGACAGACCAATCTCCTGGCCCTCAACGCCGCCATAGAGGCCGCCCGGGCGGGAGAGCACGGCAAGGGCTTCGCGGTGGTCGCTTCCGAAGTGAGAAAGCTCGCAGAAAGAAGTCAGATCGCGGCAGGCGAGATCAACAGCCTTTCAGCAAGCAGCGTGCAGGTGGCGGAGAGGGCCGGCGAACTGCTCGCACGAATAGTTCCCGACATTAAGAAGACCGCCGATCTCGTGAGCGAGATCAATGCTGCCAGCAGCGAACAAAACTCCGGAGCAGAGCAAATCAACAAGGCCATCCAGCAGCTTGATCAGGTAATCCAGCAGAACGCCTCGGCTACGGAAGAGATGTCCTCCACCTCTGAGGAGCTCTCGAGTCAAGCTGAGCAGTTGCAGGAAAGCATAGCCTTCTTCAGGACAGCCGACGGCGACAGAAGCGCTGGGGAAGGGGCGCACAAACGGATCCAGACGCGGGCGGTGAAGCGTCCGCCGAACCGCTGCGCTAAGGGCAAACAGCAGGGAGTTGCACTGGATATCGGCTTTGCCCCTGACAAGATTGACGACGAATTCGAGAGATTCTGAGAAAGGGGCCATGAGCGTATTGTCCGTCGCCGATAGAAATGCTTTCGTCATCCCGGAAATTGACAGAGTCTTCGCGCTCGAAGACGTCTTTGTTCAATTGAGCGATAGGCGACATGGAAGCGCGAGCTCTTCAGGGTCAGCTTATAAGGCATGAAGGCAAAGGGAAGGCGGGGGCAAAAAGCGACAACATAAAACGACTTTTTTCCGCCCTGCTGTTCCATCTCTCAAGCGAATGGCGGGCGAGAGCAATAGAAATGCTGGTTCTAGTGGCATTGGCCGAATAGGATGTGATAGGCTGGCCGTAAGGCAAGCTTCGGGGGCGCGCCATGGAAGACAGCGGCAAGACGCGAATAGAACTGGTCAACGAGGTGCAGGAACTGCGCCGGCGCGTCGCTGAGCTTGAAGACGAGAACGCCAGACGCTGCAGAGCGGAGGAGGGTCTCAAGAGACAAGAGGAGAAATACCGTTCGCTGCTCGACTCGATCAGCGCGATCGTCTGGCTCATCGACCGAGACGGCAGGGTCGTTTTTGCCAACAGGAGCGCCTTCGACCGCCGCCGCGTCCCCGTCAAAGACATTATCGGCAAGTCGCTCCAGGAAGTTTTTCAGCCTGATCGGGCCTCAAAGCTTGCTGCCGAGAACAGAGAGGTCATGGAGTCAGAAACGCCGAAACTGGGGGTTATAGAGAAGATCACGTTGTCGACAGGCGAAGAGGTGTGGAGCGAAACGGACAAGCTGCCCTACTATGATGAGAACGGCCACGTTGCGGGCGTCGTCATCTTCGGCGCAGGCATCACGGAGCTCAAGAAAGCGGAAGCGGTGCTTCTCGAATCGGAGGCAAAATACCGCAGCGTCGTCGAGAACTCTCTTGCAGGCGTCTACATATATCAAGACGGCCTTTTTCGCTATGTAAACAGACGGTGGTGCGAGATATACGGGTATGCTGAAGAAGAAGTCGTCGACAAGTTAGGACCCCTGGACGTAACGCGTCCTGCGGATAGAAGAAGTTTTGAAAAGGATTTGTCGGGGCGCCTGGCGGGCAGACCGGAAAATGTCAGGTTTACCCATCGGTGCCTGAGGAAAGACGGCGCGACGATCGTCGTTGAAGTATTTGGCAGTCCCATGACATACGAGGGGAGGCCTGCTGTCTCAGGGACTGTCTACGACATGACCGAGCGCGAGAAGGAGCAGGAGGAGCTGCGGCAAAAGACCGCGCTTCTGGAGGCCGTGCTTGACGCTTCCCTCGAAGGAATCACGGTCGTCGACGGGAGGAAGAAGATCCTTCAGAATCAGCGGGCGAAAGACCTGCTGAAGCTTCCTCCTGATTTGGCTGAAAACGACGACGACCGCGTCCAGGCTGAATGGCTCGCGACCATTGCCCGAGACCCTAAAGAGTTCAGGGAGAGAATCAATTACATGCTCACCAACCCGCCGGAAACCCTCCGGGACGAGTTCGAGCTCCGAGATGGAACGGTTCTCGACGCCTACTCGAGCCCTATCATTGGCGCAGATGCGAAATACTACGGGAGAATCTGGACGGTCCGAGACATCACCGACCGCAAGAGATCGGAAGAAGCCCTGCGCACGAGCCAACTGCAGCTGTCGGAGGCGGCGGACCTCGCCCATATCGTCTACTGGGAGCTTGATGCGGAGGAAGAAACCGTCTTGGTCTTCAACGACTCCTTCTATGCTTTCTACGGGACGACCGCGGAGCAGGAGGGCGGATACCGGATGACATGGGAAGAGTATGTCCGACGGTTTATACATCCCGACGATCGACCAGCCGTCGTTGCCGGGGTGGAGCAGATTGCCTCAAGACCTGGTCTCCCCATACCCGATGTTGAACACCGCATCATTCGCCGCGACGGGAAGGTGCGGCATATCGTCGTGCGATCCACGATCGTCAGGGATGAATCGGGCCGCATCGTGAAACGGTTCGGCGCAAATCAGGACATCACCGACCGGAAAAATAAGGATCTGGCCCTGCTCGAAAGCGAAAAGCAGTACCGTGACCTCGTGGAGAGCGCGAACAGCATCATCCTCAGGCTGGATGGAAAGGCCAACGTGATCTTCATGAACGAGTTCGCCCAGCGGTTCTTCGGCTACAGCGAAAATGAGATCATTGGCAGGAACGTCGTGGGCGCGATCGTCCCCGAGACGGAGTCAACCGGCCGCGATCTGAAAAACATGTTTCAAGACCTGCTGTCGGACCCGGACCGCCATGCCAGCAACGTCAACGAAAACATGCGGCGCAGTGGCGAAAGGCTCTGGGTGGCCTGGGCGAACAAGCCGGTGTTTGACGAAAACGGCAAGCTCAAGGAGATCACCTGCATCGGCAACGACGTTACGGATCGCAAACTGGCCGAGGACGCCCTGGAGGAAAGCGAGGCCAAGTTCAGAGACCTGACGGAGAAATCCCTCGTCGGCATCTATCTCGTCCAGGACGACCTGTTCAAATACGTCAATTCGAAGCTTGCCGAGATACTTGGATACTCCGTGGATGAGATGGCGAACAAGATGGGCCCCAAGGAGACGACGTTCCCCGAAGACTGGCCTTTGGTCGAGGAAAATATGCGGAGGAGACTGTCGCGGGACGCGAGATTTGCCAACTATAACTTCAGGGTATGGAAGAAAAACCTGGAGGCCAGAGATGTGGAGGTCTACAGCTCCCGCACCATCTATCGAGGGAAACCGGCGGTCATAGGCGCTCTGTTGGATGTTACCGAGCGAAAGAGTCTCGAATCTCAGTTCCGCCAAGCCCAGAAGATGGAGGCCATAGGCACTTTGGCCGGCGGCGTCGCCCACGACTTCAACAATTTCCTCACGGTCATCATGGGTTTCGGCAATCTCATTCAGATAAGCCTCGATCCGGACGACCGCAACAAGCCCTACATAGATCAGATCGTTCTTTCCTGCGAGAAAGCCGCCGATCTCGTCCAGAGCCTTCTCGCCTTCAGCCGCAAGCAACGGATCTCCCGCGAGCCTCGCGAGATCTCCGGCCTCGTGAGAAGCGCGGCAAAGCTGCTCAGAAGGCTCCTCACGGAGGACATCGAGTTGAGGCTGGAGTGCGCCGGCAATGCCGTGGCTCTCCTTGACGTCTCCCAAATAGATCAGGCGCTCATGAACCTCGCGACGAACGCCCGGGACGCCATGCCCGACGGGGGACTGCTCGTCATCAAGACGGAGAACGCAATACTGGATGAGGCGTTCAAGAAAGCGCACGGATTCGGAAAACCGGGCGCGTACGTTCGCCTCTCCGTCTCCGACACGGGGACAGGCATGGACGAGAAGACGCTTTCCCGCATCTTTGATCCCTTCTTCACCACAAAAGAAGTGGGCAAGGGGACGGGCCTGGGCCTCGCGAGCGTTTACGGCATCGTGAAGCAGCACGAAGGGTATGTCGTCGTGAAAAGCGAACCTCTCAAGGGGACAACCTTCGACATATATCTTCCCGTCGTCGCTATGTCCGGTTCAACTTCAACCGAAGCCCACATCGAGGTTAGGGGAGGTTCCGAGACGATCCTCATTCTTGAAGACGACCGGGACGTGAGAGGCATGATTGTGAAGATCCTCTCAGATCAGGGCTATAGTACGGTGGAAGCCGGAAACGGGGATGACGCAGTCAGGGTCTACAGGGAGCACAAGGATGCGATAGACCTTATCATTCTCGATGTCGTCATGCCGGGCAGGAACGGCCGGCAGGCTTTGGATGAAATTTCCCTTGTCAACCCTAAGGTCAAAGCTATCTTCATGAGCGGCTACACCGGGGACATTGTGATCGAGAAGGGCGTTCAAAAAGAAGATGTGGAGTTCTTGCAGAAACCTCTGTCGGCAACAAATCTGCTCACGAAGGTCAGAGAGGTGCTGGACAGGTAGGTTCGTCTGGTCTTATCGTCGAACATTTCGCGCGGCATTCGTTGCCTGGCCTAAAAGCCTGAGATCACGCCTTGTAGGTGAACGCCCTGGGAGCTATAGCGTTCCCCAAAACTAAGAATAGGTTATCACCCTCGTCGCTGTTCATCATTCCTTGATCTCCTGAAGTTTAATTTCGTATTCCGGGTCGCTGGTGGTAAAGCAAAGAGGCGCCATGCCCTATCTTTCTTCAGCAATCCTGCCATCTTCTCAACGGTCATTTCGTTCGACGCGCCGCTGAAGCCCAAATATGGGCATACATGGTTTTAAATGCCATAACAGTATAATATTATTGACCATGACGATTATTTTCTATCAGAGCCGAGACACGCCGAACGGCACGTTTCTTTTCTTTGATCTGACACTGGATCTGTTTGACCAAGTAAGGGTATTTTGCCGCCAAGTCGGCGATTGTCTTTTTCCACCTCGCGCGCACGATGATCGGCAAAGCTGTTTGGCCGTTGCTGTCCTTGAGAGTTGGGTCCGCCCCCGCTCTTAACAACATGATAGCAAGAAGCCTCTGCCCGCTTTGGGCCGCGATGACGAGCGGGAGGTAGTCGCCCCGGTTTGTGTTGGCGCCCCACGACAGCATGAGGCGCACCATTCGGGACTCCTCTTTGTTCCAGGTTGTGGTCCTAATGCAGCAGTAGGCCAACGCCGACAGATTCCGGTGGTCCAAATGGTTGATCGTCGTCGGTGCAGCCTTAACGAGTTTTTCCGCCATTTTAGCGGTCCATCTGTCGAACGTTCTGCGTCTGCATAACGCGATGAGCGGCGTTTCGCCCTTGGACCATTCCTGAAGCTTGGCTTGCGCGCCATGCCTCAGGAGCATATCCAAACATGCATCCAAACTTCTTGAGCGATCATTAATGGAATGCATGAGCCGCACCAGCGGGGTAAGGCCGGTCACTCCTCGGCGATTGACGTCGGCACCTGCGTCCAGTGCTTGTACAACCCATTCCACATTTGCGTGTCGGCAGGCATATGCCAGTTTTACGTCGGGGGCCTCCATGTTCCCACCTCCAGATTTATCTCTGTTGTCGTTGTCGGCAGAGTCCGAGTCGCCTTAAGCTACTAACAATAGCAACGTTCAGCGCCGGAGCTTTCTGCAGGCGTCTGCCCGGCGGCCAAAGGAATCCCGATGAGCGGGTTCGACGCGTCCCGGGTCGCCGGTATTAGCAACAGTAAAGGCCGAAGAATGAGACCGTACATGGTCCTGTTAACAAATTTGATTCTGCAACTCTGACCCTAAGCAACTCGCGCTACCATTTTGTCCGGGCGTTTCGTCGAGAACTGAAGTGCTTGTTCTGGCTCAGCGAATCTGAGGCGCCGTGACATGCGGCAAACGGCCTTTTCATTGACCGAAGCCGGCTCGCTGCGGGCAGTTAGGCTTCTTTCACTTCGGGAAGGCTCGGCAAGATTCGACCCTGTGTTGCGACGAACTTGTCTCTTTTGATTTTTCTTCGGGAGGAGTTTATAGTTAAGTCAAATCTCATAGAAAAGGGGCATTATGGGGAGAAGAATCACGGCGACAGAAGATCAGCTCGACCAGATGGTGACCAATTGGCACATTAAGACCATTAATGAGCTAGCTAAAGGCATAGGCGTAGAACCGCATATGATCACCTATTGGGCGATGATGCTACGCAAAGCCATGAAAGCTGTCGGCATGAACGACAAGAAGATAAATGAAATCCTGCCGCATAAAAAGAAGCGGGCGTCGCCTTATATGGTAGTGGCAACGCGGCTGAAAGACCCCACGAAAGCGGGAGATGAAGAGGAAAAGAAAGTAGTGGTGATACGACGGAGAAGGAAAGCAGCAGAAGATTGATCCTGAAAACAGAAGCAGGTGCGCGATCCATCTCTATAACCGCTCCGGTTCCTGGAACACCATCCACGGCGGTCTCCTAAGAGCACGTCCATGCTTGGACCAAGTTCTGGGCGTGATAGTAGACAGCCGTTTTTCTGAGGGAGGTTTTCTTCAATCCGATCACGCCCTCGCGGGAATTATGCTTCATTGAGACTTATTGCTGCAAAAACCAGGAGGAGCAAATGCCGAGAAACGAGAAAGTAAGCGAAGACAAACTGCAGGCATTGATCGACAACTGGAGTTCGAAGGATGCGAGCGAGCTTGCCGCAATGCTCGACGTCGGCGAAAGCACCATTAACTACTGGGCCGGAAAGCTGAGAAAATCCATGAAGGCCCACGGCATGACGGACCAACAGATCAAAGAGGCGCTTCCGCCCAAAAGAAGGGCAGAAGGCAACGTCTACGACATTATCGCGAAGAAAATGCTCTCTTCGAAGCAGCCGAGAAGGCGAGGCAGAAAACCAAAAGAAGCCTAGTCCGTGCAGCCAATCGTCAAAACTGCGCCGCATAAACAGATCTCCTCCCGTTTCCGGAGACGCGTTTTTGGCCCGGTGTCCTCATAGACCTGCCGTCACGCGGGTCAAAGAAGCGGTTGCGAAGATCCAGAAAGGATCCCGAGGGGGCGCGGTCCTACTTATCGAGAAGCTGTCGTCCGCTCTCGAGCAGGTGGACAGTTTCCTCCGGCGCCATCGGCACTGCTGTCAACAACGCCATAGACGACGCAGCGAATCTCGTCGGCCGCGCGCGACTAATTTCTTCCGGGCCGCGCCGATTCTTGGCTTGGATTGTGTATAATCTTCATCCGCCGCAGTTGCTACGAGCCGGTGGGCTCCTTCCTGCACTCCGTGTTCCAGCCTGTCACAAGAACCGGGCAATAATAGGGGTGGCAATCTTCACCGGTTGGGAGGATCAGGCTTTTGGGCTTTCGCCGTTTAGTCTGCCTCCGCCGCTCGCACGTGTTGTGCCTGGGTCGAGCTGCCATGCCTATTCCAAGAAAATGCCGCTCAAGAAGAAGGTGATTTCTTTGTCGGCGTTCAGATCTGAACTTGCAACCCAACAGAATCCGCCTATTGTGCTACTCAGGTCAGCGTTGGACAAATCGATTTCGTAATGTTTCCACTCCCGGGACAAAGCCTGTCGTCCGATGGTCGCAGCGAATGAATCCCTGTATCTTTTTCCAGGGCTATTGATCCCACCGGCCTTAAATTCAACTATTTCTCCGCCCCTTTCGCCTCGCGCCCAGAAAGTTAACTTTCTTAGGCCTCTCCCGGAATAGTTGTTTCCGGGCCTATCACCCCAATTGTCGGGTTGGTTTTGCCAGTAGATGCCCCCCCATCTTGCTGGCCCAAACATGTATGCGATCCTAATATAGGTGGACCGGGTATGTGGATTCTCCGGGCTATTCGCAGATAAACTGATGTACCTGCGAGCGTACTCTCCGTCCCCCATCCAGCCTGATGGCGTAAAAACGCTCTCAATGTTAATACGCCCCTTCACCACGTCGCCTCCTTGAATCGGGCAAACGGGGAAGCATAGCAAAAGAACGGCGATAACAGAGACCCTAATGGTCAGGAATCTAACGGGAATGGTTCTTGCCACTTTTATCTGCCTTTACGGATACGATTCTTGACGCCACAATGTAAAATGGAAGATCCTGATACGTACGTGTCTTGACCTCAGGACGTATCGGGACAGCAAGAACAATAATCTGATGCTCGACACCAAAGCCGCTGTCTGAGTCTTCATCGGCTAGAAATGCCAGACCCTCAAAGCTGCCATCTGCGTAAACGACGGGGCTAGCCTGTTGGTACCATAGACACTGTTTCTTAAGAACTGCTCTTACCAAACAAATCAGGCTTATCTTTTTCTGATAGAGAGACAGGTTGACTCTTGATGCAGTCCTATTTTCGTTGGCTGCCGTACGAAACTCCGCCTTTCCCGTTATTCTTACAGACGTCGCGAGTCCGCCCCGGGGTTCATCAAGTCTAATGTCTAGAGCCCAGTCCTGCGCCTGCGTAGCAAGTTGTTCAAGCTGGTCAACTTTCAGGAAGGAGTAAATACCGATTGACGAAGCAAAGATTCCAAGGGTTACACTTATTACGGTAACGATCTTCCAAGGAACTCGGAAAATAGCTTTGCTCAATGCAACCTGCCCTTAACCTCGTCGCTCGAAAAACCCGCGTCTTGGCTGCCCCACGGCCCGCTTGCTTTCACTTCATCAGGCGTTCGTATTCCTTACCCAAGCTCGTTATCGTGCGACTATCACACGTCTCTTCTCGATTTTATCCCCGTGTGGCAGGAGTCGTCAAGTAAAAGCGATGGCTAACGTTCGTCGGAACGTGTCAATGAAAATGAGACGCTTCCAAAGCTATGTTTAGTGTAGCTCCCCGTCACCCGCGGGTGACGGTTTGTTGATCCACACCGTACCTGGAAGAGACAACGCTTTCGGCATCCTTCCCCTGAACCGTTCCGGATGTCGTGCATATGCGGCCTCCAGCACGTCGGTACGGGCCTGAATTATTCTCTCTGCCCTCCCATAATGGACATCCTCCGGCGTGAGGAGTCCTAACCCCGAATGGTAGTGTTCGGTATTGTACCAGGGAAAGAAAGTCCGACAGAAGGTCCTGGCATCTTCAATGGAACCGAACCTTTCAGGGAACTCTGGTCTGTATTTCATGGTCTTGAACTGAGATTCAGAGTAAGGGTTGTCATTACTGACCGACGGCCTTGAATGACTTTTGGTGACGCCGAGGTCGGCAAGGAGAAAGGCCACCGGCTTCGAGGTCATGCTCGATCCTCTATCTGCATGGATCACGAGCTGCCCCGGCTGGATCAATTGCTTCTTCATCGTTTCATCGATGAGCTTGCGGGCAAGGATGGCGAGTTCTCTATGCGCCGCCATCCAGCCGACGACATAGCGGCTGAAGATGTCCATGATGACGTAGAGATAATAGTAGGTCCACTTTACCGGTCCTTTCAGCTTTGTGATATCCCATGACCACACCTGGTTGGGCCCCGTCGCAAGAAGCTCAGGTTTGGCATAGTGGGGACGGCGTACCTGCTTTCTCCTTTCTTTCAACTCATCCTCTTCTTCAAGGATGCGGTACATGGTGCGGATGGAACACAGGTATCTCTTTTCGTCGAGAAGGGCCGCATAGATCTCCCGGGCGCCTTATCAACAAAGCGATCCTCATGGAGCACGGCAAGGACACCGTTTCGTTCCTTTTCAGAAAGGCCCAGGGGAGGTGCAGGCCGGGGGACCTTTTCTTTCGGATTCTTCCACCGGTAGAAGGCTCCCCGGGGCAAGGCAAGCGCACTGCAGGCCGTGCGGATACCCACCTGGCTTCCCAAGGCGACGGCCGCGTTCATGACTTCTCCTCGCTGGGCCCCTTCAACAGCTCGGCCACTTTTTTTTGGACATCGATAATAAGCTCCGCCTGTTTGAGCTTATGGGTGAGCCTTGCGTTCTCCCGTTCCAGTTCGGCGTTACGACGGATAAGGGGATCAGCCTTTTGCGCGACAGGTCCTCTCTTCCTGGGAATAAGTCCCTGAGTAACCTGGCGCCGCCATGACGTGAGACTTGACGAGTAGAGACTGATGAGGTCCCGGATGTAAACAAAATGCTCACGCAGGTAAGTGGTTTGGCCCGACCCGGTCCCGCCTCCTCCCGTGCCTGACCCTGCGCCCTGGCCTGTGCCTGCAACGCCTGTCCCACTTCCGAGCCCCAAGCCTTTGTTCGCTCCACCAGCCACACCACCGTCACTTGCGGCATGATCGCCACCGTTTGCATTTCCCTGACCGGTCGCAGGAAAATCGGGCGCCCGAGTCTGAGGTACCGGTGGCGCTGCGTCCGCTTCGGGAACGGGCTCCCGCGAGACAACCCGCTTCTCGCTCACGGCTTCCTCGATAGCGGCTGGCGGGCGGGGAGGCGCCGGCACAGATTGAGAAGAAGGCGTCCTCTCTTTCTTTTTCTGGGGCACTCCTCTGCTTGCCCCTCGCGGAGCTTCCGCAGAGACTGCGGTCGTGCTCGGCCCCCCGGCTTTTCGCGCCATAGCAACACGCGGCGGCAAATCGTCGACAAGGGAAACACGTATCATGTCCTGATGCGACATAGACCTATGACCGTTTGAGAGAACCGTTACGGCAATGAGCGCCCCATGAAAGACGAGTGAAAGGGCCAGGGCCCCCGTCATTGGTCTCCGCAACAAACCAGCCGATTGAGCCGGCCTTCCGTAGACCGCGTCCAACCCCCTTGCTTCCTTCAATCGCGTCCGGAAAGAGGCGATGAAGAAGGCCGGGTTGCGCGTTCCCAATATTTTGAAGACGTCTTTATTCACTGCTCGTCTGCGCCATCTTCGCCTCCCGCACCAGCCCCGTCAGGTTGTCCGACTTGAGGTCCGCCGGCCGGAAGTACCGGGCGCCGAGCTGGTGCGCGAGCGACAAAGCAAGATCCATTTTCGTGAGACTCTTCTTGTCTTCCACGTCGACGACGATGTAGTCGGTCCTCTTTACTGTCAGGAGCAGGGTAGCTACTCTCCCTATCTCCTTATCGACAGGCCCTGGGGTAAGGCCCTGGTTTGCCCTGCCGTCGGTGACGAGCACCACGAGGCAGCGCGTCCCGGGCCTTTGCAAACCCGTTCGCCTCACCAGCTTGTACGCTTCGAGCAGTCCCGCCGAGAGGGGCGTTCTGCCCCCTACCGGCAAGTCTCTCAACCGCTTTGCGGCAAGCTCGAAGCTCGACGTCGGCGGCAGCACTACCTCCGCCCTGTCCTTACGAAAAACGATGAAAGCGACCTTGTCCCGCTTCTGATAGCAATCAAGAAGGAGCGACTGG
Source organism: uncultured delta proteobacterium (assembly GCA_963816715.1). Classification (GTDB taxonomy): domain Bacteria; phylum Desulfobacterota; class Syntrophorhabdia; order Syntrophorhabdales; family WCHB1-27; genus BOG-1155. Next base: position 32,933 of record CAWFMJ010000016.1, on the reverse strand, counting down.
ACCGCGCCCTTCGTCTCCACCATCCTTCTTTTGGCGCCCATGGAGCCCGAGCCGTCAACGACGAAGAGGACAAGGTGGCCTGTTTTCTTCTCTCTCTCCTTGAATCGCAGGTCCTCGGGTCTGATAACGAAAAAGTCCGTCCTACCCCGGGCTTTTTGAAAAGGGGCCGCGGAGCGGAGTGTTGCGTCGATCGCGACGTCGCCGTTGTCTGAGAGTGCGCTTCGCACGTACCGGCCGCTCTTTCCGCACGATGCAGTCTTTGTCCTCCTGCCGCTCTCATTGCGCTTGAGCCTGTCCTTTTCAAAGGCGAGCTTCTTCACATCGAAGGGTTTTCCCGTCTCAAAGACCTCTTCTTTGGAACGCGACTCGGCCTGTCGCCCCTCGGACCCGGAGGCGTCATCCCCGGACTTGCCGGCCTCTCCGCAGTCACGTTCCCCTGCGCGTTGGCCGCCCTTCGTCTCGTCCTTCCGGTCTTCCTCCGCGGTCTCTTTCCTGTCCTGATTTTCCTGGTGGTCCGGCTTCTCCATTTCCTGTTCGTTCTCTTCCTGCGGCCTTGCCCTGTGCGAGAGCACGAGCGGGGCCACTGCGTCCACGTGTCGTTCTGCGACCGCCCCATCCCCGCAATAGGCGGCATAGGCGCGAGCGGCGTAAAGGAGAAAGATCTCGCCCCTATGTCCCTGCGCGCCTGCTTCCATGCACCGGCTGATTATATACTCTTCAATTTCGGAGGAAAGAGAAACGATGTTCTCACGGGCACGGGCGATTCGGCGGCGTAGCTCATCCAGATTTGCCCTGTCCCCCGCAGCTTCCATATCATGCCCCGTCGTTTTCATGATTTCCCTTCTCGGCGCTCTTTCATCAAGTGTATTCAATGCCACGCACATGCCAAAGCGGTCGAGGAAATGGGGAGAAAGAACTCCTTCCTCCGGGGTCATGGCCGCGAGTGGGATGAAGCGCGCCGGGTGTCGAGCAGAAAGCCCCCCCCTCTCCACGATATGCACGCCTCTATCGTATGTTTCGGCAATGAGCGCAATGATTGCGGGCGGAAGCAGGTTGACTTCGTCCATGAAAACTATCCCACCATCGGCCCGGCTCAAAATCCCCGGCTGGAAGACCTTACAACCCTCGCTGAAGGCGCGGTCGATATCGACGCCGCCAAGGAGTACATCCTCCGTTATATTGAGCGGGATTTCGACGAAAGGCACATCCTCCGGGAGAGTGTCCCTGAAGAGCCTTGCGAGCGTCGACTTTCCCGTCCCTTTCTCACCCCAGAAGAGCACTCCGCCGCAGCGGCGGTCTATGGCGTTGAGGATAAGGGCAAGCTTCGCGTCGAGGTGGCCTACAAAGTCGCAGAAGTTCATGCGATCCGTAGTCCTGAGAGCGCCTGCTCGATCTTTTTCGCCTCTGAGCCTATCTCCGCAAAGGGCAACCGTCTGGCACGGTGGGCCAGGGAGAGCATGGCCGCCTCCCTGATTTCGTCTGCGCCGATCGCGCCATTGCCTTTGAAGGCCGCAAGCGCTCTCGCCGCCTTCAGGATGACGATATCAGCCCTGTGGCCGTCGAGGCTCAGTTGGGTGGTCGTCGACACGATCTGATCGAGCACTGAGTCGGCAGCCTGCACGCCTGCAAGCCTCTGCCTCGCCACGGTAATGTCTCCAGCCAGGCGGTCCTGCTCATCCTGCCAATCCTTCACGAATGCATCGGGATCGAGGTCGAATGCGGCCCGGCGCCTGAGGACCTCCACCCTCGACGCCTTATCGCGCACAGAGACCACCCTCACGCAGAGGCCGAACCGGTCGAGAAGCTGGGGCCGGAGTTCCCCTTCCTCGGGGTTCATCGTGCCTACCAGTATGAAGCGGGCGGGATGGGCAAAGGAGATGCCTTCCCGCTCCACCGTGTTGACGCCCATGGCGGCCGAATCGAGGAGCAAATCGACGATGTGGTCTTCCAGGAGATTCACTTCGTCGACATAGAGGAAGTTCCGGTTGGCCGCGGCGAGGAGGCCGCGCTCGAACCGCTTTTCGCCTTTCTTGAGGGCGTGCTCAATATCGAGGGCGCCGACGAGGCGGTCCTCGGTGACGCCAAGGGGCAGCTCGACGACCTTCATCTTCTGCTTTTGTTTTTCCAGAGGCTCTCCCTTTTCGACCCGCTCCTTGCAGGAACTGCACAAAAAGCCGCCCGGCTCGCAATTGAAGGCACAGTCCTTCACCGCCTCTATCTCAGGGAGGAGCTCCGCCAGGGCGCGCACGGCGGTGCTCTTGGCCGTGCCCTTCTCGCCCATAATGAGGAGACCTCCAATACCTGGGTCGATCACGTTGAGCACAAGGGCCGTCTTCATTTCGTCCTGACCGACGATTGCCGTAAACGGAAAAATCACCCGAGCACCTCCGCAATTACCGGGGCTCGCGTCGCCCCCTCAGTCGGCAAAGCCGACCGAGCCTCCCCTTCACAAGAAGAAAAATGCATTCTCACCCGAGCACCTCCTCCATCCGTTTCTTCCACGTCTCCACGTCCTGGGTCGTCATGATGTCTATGGCGCCGCCCTGAAACTCGCCCTCCATGCCGTCCATCTTGTCCTCGATCCATCCCTCGACCTCGAGGTAAAGTTGCTTGAGGGCGTCTTTCACGTCGGGCGAGGGATTCCACAGGCCGCGCTCCATCGCCTCGATGAGCCGCCTGCCTATTTCCTCTATTGCCCAGGGGTTCTGCTCCTGGAAAAACTGCCTATTCTCCTCGTTCATGAGGAACGTGCGGGTCACGTCGTCGAAGATCGACTGGTCCACCGTTTTCACCGTCGCCTGCCATCCGTAAAGCCTGCCCACTCGCTTGCTGATCTCGGAGGCTCCTTTGTAGCCGTGCTCCTTCATACCCTCGATCCATTTGGGGTTGAGGATCTTCGCGCGCGCGACGCGGCGCACCTCTTCGCTCAGGGTCCGCACCGATACCTTGTCCTGATCCCGCGTGTCACCGTAATAGTTCCTGATCTCCGTCCCCGACACGACCTGAGCGGCGTTGATCATGCCGCCGTGGGTTCCGAAGTAGCAGCAGCAACCGGTAAGATCGTACTCGTCCGTGACGGTCTTGTTGAAGCTCGCCTTAACACTTGCCAGGCTCTCTTTCAGGTCCTTGTGGGCCGCCTCGCCGAAGACCCCCTTGCCGTAGGCGTAGCCGTTCCAGTAGAGGAAGACGTCGGCGAGGTCTTTTTCCGTCTTCCAGGCAGAGGCATAGACGGCAAGCTGGGTGCCCGCTTGGTACGTGCCTGGCATACTCGCGAACACCCGGTAGGTCGCCTGACGCAACGCGGCCCTATCCGCCTCCGGCGTGCCTGCGAGTTTCTCCAGCGTGTGCTTCCTCACGAAGTTCCGCTCGATCGGCTCCGGGAGGGCCGCGACCGCCTGGACCGCCTCGTCGAGGATATCGATGGCGCCGGAGAAGTTGTCCCGCGTGATGCCGGAGACGCGCACCGTAATATCGATCCTCGGGCGCCCGATTTCATCTGTCGGCATCACCTCGAAGCTCTTCATCTTGCCATTGTCCTGCCAGACGGGCTTTACCCCGAGGAGGTACATCATCTGAGCCATGCCTTCGCCGTCGGACCACATGATGTCGGTGCACTGCCAGTAGAAGGCGATGTTCTCCGGGTAGTCGCCCTCGTCGATGAGATACCGGTCGAGGGTCTTGTCGGCAAGTTCCTTGCCCGTCTCCCAGGCGGCTATAGTAGGGATCGTCTGGGGATCAAGGGAATAGAAGTTCCTGCCGGTTGGCAGGATGTCGGGCCTTCCCCTCGTGATGAGGCCCGAAGGCCCCGGCGCTATGTACGAGCCGTTGAAGCCCGCCAGAAGGGTGCCCATCTCGTCGGACGCGGAGATGGAGCGGTCAAGACGTGCAAGATCGTCGCCTATCTTCACCAGCGCCTCACGTTCCTCAGGCAGGAGCTTGTATTCGACGCTCATGCCGTCTACGAGGGAAATGTCCTGTTCCACCCGGCCCTTGCAAAGGCCGCGGGCGGTCGACTCAACCGTCTCATCCAGGTCGCCGTTGAGGCCTGGCGACGCCCTGCCTATCACATCGGAGACGATTGCGCGAAGAGAGCCGGGACCCGTCTCGTACCGCATGATGGCATAGATAAGCTCCGCCCTGTCGGCACCTTGCGGTATCCTCCCGAAAATGTGCATCCCTTTCGGTATATAAGTGCCCTTCAAGAGGGAAAGCTTTTCGTGAATCTCGTTTATGGCCTTGCCCATCATCTCGTGGGAAAGGCGCTCTTCCGGGATAAGGTTTAGGGTTTTGACCCTGTCCACGATCATATGACTGATGGTATGCGCCTTCGCGGGCTCTACTTGCCGGTAGCGCGCGTATTCCACAAGGAGCCGCTCCAGTTCGTCCAGGTCGCCGTAAAGCTCGCCCTGGACCATGACGGCCTGCATGTGGTCGACGAGGACGGCATTGCTCCGCCTTTTGGCGATAGTGCCCTCCGGCGGGTTGTCGGCGTTGTAGATGTAGAGGTTAGGCATGGCGTCGATGGCGATGTCCGGCAGGCATCCGGAAGAGAGCCCGGTCGCCTTGCCGGGGAGAAATTCCAGGTTGCCGTGGGTGCCCACGTGGACCACCGCGTCGGCGCCGAATTCCCTCGCGAGCCACTTGTAGGTTGCGATATATTGGTGAGGGGGCGGCACTGAGGGGTCGTGAAGAATTTTGCAGACTTGGCCGTCGCAGCGCGCGCCCGCGCAGCCCCGCTTCGGCTGGACGCAGACCACGGCGTTGCCGAACCGCAGGCCGGTGACGAGGATCTTGCCGTCATAGACCATGGCGGCCGGGATGCCGTCTTTTTCTTCTCCCGGGGGATCGCCCCAGGCGCCGGTTATCCGTGCGCGGGCGGCTTCCGGCAGCTCACCGAACCACTCCAGGTATCGGCCGTTCTCAACAAGGGCCAGGGCACCGCCCTTGGCGACGATCTCGTTGACGGTGGTCCACCTGAACTCCGAAATCGCCTTTTTGGCCATGATCTCGTCGATGAGCGCCTTGCCGCTCTCGGGCGGGTCGACAAGATACCCTTCTTTTTGCATCCGCTTCATGATGTCCACGACGCTCTCCAGCGTGTCGAGGTGCGCTGCCCCGCCCACGGTCGCTTCCACGCCAGCGCAGGGGTTGTTGTTGAGGATGAAGGCGACTTTCTTCTCGGAGTTGGGCTTCGTGCGCAAGCCAACCCACCGGGTTATCCTGCCAGCCAGCTTCTCTATCCTGTCGTCGAGCGCCTCGTAGGACTCCTCCTCGGGGGTCGAAATGCCCCGCGACGCACCCACGACGATAGGCTCGATCACCCCCTCGAACTCGGGCATGGCGACGCTCCAGGCCACTTGGCTGCCGAGCCCCTCCGGGTCTTCGAGCCACTGCCTCCGATCCTTGTAGTACGAGATGACGGGTGCAAAGACGGGCACGCCCAGGCGCTTAAGCATCTCGACGCCCGGTGGGGCATCCGATTCCTTAACACCCCCGCGCTCGCTGCCCAAGAAAAAGGCGGTCAGTTTGACGACCGCGTCGACGCGGGACGCCAGTCCGTTCATAAGGAAGTGTTCAACCACTTCCACTCCGCTTCCGTTGCCCAGGTTGACGTCCTTGAGCGAATAGTAGAAGACGGGGATAACGCCAAGCCTTCGTTGTTCAAGGGCACGGATAATCGCGCTTTCCACCTCCAGGTTCCTGTTGACCCAGTTGGAGCGTGAATAGAGAAGACCCACATACGAGGCAGGCTCAAAGGGCAGGTGTGCCCGGTAAGCTATAAGAAAGTCGGCCGTCGTGGAGAAAACGCCGGGGATGGCCGGATGATGTATCCCCTGCCACGGCAGGGGCTCGGGCGCTTCGAAGGCGACCGTTTCTTCGAAAAGGTTGCCGAGAAGATAGCCGAGCATATTCCTCATGTTCCCGCCACCGCCGAAGAGGATATACTTGTAGACGGTCGCCACGATCTCCGGGTTGACATTCGACAGGGCGGAGAATGAGGGCTCGGGTCCGACCACGACTACGGGTATCCTGTCTTTCACCGTGAGGACCGTCTGTTCCAGCTCCTCCCAGAAATCATCCTGCGTCCGGTAGAGGAGCACAAGGTCGACCTTTCCGATTTCAATAGCGATCCGGGGGACCAACCCCGGCTCTCTCTTGATCTGCTTCGTCGAATAGGCGATCAGGTCGATGCCGAAGGGACGCGCCGCCTCGCTCAAAAGAGGGAGGTAGGACGACCACATAATAGTCAGGATTTGTATTGTTCGTTCGCCTCCGGCCGTTTTGCTATTCATTGTATCTCCTTATTAAATACGAGCCGTACGCGAAGAAGCCCGCCGCGTAGACGAGCAGTACGGCAAGCGACGCCGCACCTCTTGCGTCGAGCTTCACGGACCGTATCAGAATATTTGTATGGGTGAGGGGCATGATGTAGATGATCCACTTTATCACTGCGGGCACCCTGGTCACGGGGAAGAAGGTGCCGCTGAAGAAGGCCATGGGCAGGATGAAGAAGTTCGAGTAGGTCGACGTATCCTCGTGGGACTTGGCGAGCATGCCCGTCACGATGCCAAGGCACGCGAAGAGAAAACAATTCAAAAGAAGGGTCAGGACAAAGAGCGGCGTTATGGCAAGACGGCGAGAGACTGCAAAACCCACGAGCATGATCAGCACCGAGGCAAAAAGCCCCTTGGTTATGGCCGCCATCACCTCGCCGATCATGATCGAGAAGGAGCTGATCGGGGCCAGCACGAATACCTGGAAGGTCTTGAAATAGAGCCGGTTCAGATTAAGGGAGCTCGCGACCCAACTGTACGAATTATTCATGGAGCTCATGGCGACGAGACCGGGGATCAAGAAGTCGAGGTAGCTGCCGCTGCCTGTCTGGACACTCCTGCCGAGGCCAAGCCCGAAGGCGACGAGGTAGATGACCGGGACGACCATGGCGGAAAAGAGATAGCCGACCTTGAAGAGTTTTCTCTTGAAAAGGAGCATCTCCTTGAGATATATGGGGTACCATTCCATGAGCCGCGTCATTCGAGCCGCTCCCCCGTGAGCTTGATAAAAACGTCCTCCAGGTTCGATCTCCTGATGGTAACGCCATTCTCTATGCGGGTGGCCACGTCCTGCGCTTCGGCCCTGTTTTTGCACATATGCTGGATGAGGCGGCCTTCCGCGTTCACTAACTCGACGACGTATTCGCCCACCTGTGTTTTCAAGCCCGCCGGACTGTCGAGGGCGATGAGCGTGCCCTTCGAGAGCACCCCCACTCTGTCGCAGAGGACCTCGGCCTCTTCTATGTAATGGGTGGTGATCACGACGGTTCGTCCGTCTATGCGCGCTTTGCGTATCAAGTCCCACATCTGCCGCCTGATCTGGGGGTCGAGGCCGATGGAAGGCTCGTCAAGAAAGACGACGGCCGGCTCCGTCATGAGGGCCCTGCCGAGGAGAAGCCGTCTCTGCATACCCCCGGAAAAATGGGAAACGACAGAATCTCCCCGGTCGAGAAGCCCCACCGACTCCAGCGTCTGCTCTATTCTGACCGTAAGGTCGTCAAGGCCGTGAAGCATGCCGTAAATGAGCAGGTTCTCCCTGGCCGTCAGCTCCCGGTCGAGATTGTTCTCCTGGGGCATGACGCCGATGAGCCGCTTAATCTCGGCCAGGCGCGATGCGTCGAGGCCCGCGATCGTGCAGGCACCGGAATCAGGCCGCGACAGGAGGGTCAACATCTTGATAAGCGTTGTCTTTCCCGCCCCGTTCGGACCGAGGAGGCCGAAGACCTCTCCCTTCTCTATCCTGAGTGACACGTCCTTCACCGCGGTCACCGCTCCGTAGGTCTTTGTCAGGTCCCTGATTTCTATCACATGCTCACTCTCATTCGTTCTTTGCTCCTGCATCATTGCAGACGCCAACAATGACCCCTCTGGCGGCGGTGAAGCCAGTACATACCGACGCGGGCGGATTCCCTTATCCACAAGTGCCCGTCCTCCATTGTTATCATGTCGATTATGGCTGTTTCGTCGTTCCGGGCGAGGTCCGACCCCTTCTTGAACCGGTAATGCTCCAGGACCTCTCCCAAGCTGTGGTATCCATAGGAGCTGTCGGTCTCGCAGGTCTTTGCATAGGATAGGATATGCGAAGGGTAAGCGAACCGGACCACTGTCCTGGGAATATGCTCGGTGACGACAAGCACGTTGTCCGGGTCGGCCGCGAAGACTTTCTCCAGCGCGCCGTCAAATCCCATGCTCGTTGAATGCAGGGCATTGCAGATCAGGATGAGGTTGTAGCCTCCGAGTTCGGATAGAGGTATGTCCTCCCACCGCCTTTCAACGACCTCGATCGCATCCGTTCCCCTTCGAAACATCTCCTCGAAGAGCAGCCTTCTCATGCCGATAGAGGGCTCGATGGCAGTGACCTCACACCCCATATCGGAGAGGGGCAGAGAGAGAACGCCGCCGCCCGCCCCTATATCGAGCACTCTCCAGCCCGGCTCGACCGTTGTTTTCAGGAATTCGATTATGGGCGCGTGGTAGCTGCAATGATCCAGCCAGAGCTTATACCACCTTGCGTAGCCGTCCCAGAAGCCGACGGTCGCCACTCTGCGGCACACCGGATTTTCGGCCTGTACTCGGGCGCTTTGCCCTCCTTCTTTTTGGGACCTCATTTCATGAGCCTCCTTAGGGCTTATCCGTTGTCTCGTCCATGTCCGTTACGTCCTTCTGTCAGGCGTCGCCTTCCGGATGGACGACGCGGAAGCCGTTCCAGCTTATAACGCGCACATCGATCCCATAGACGTGCTTCAGGCTCTCTTCGGTGATCACCGTCTCGGGACTTCCTACCGAAACAACGCTGCCCGAGGCCATGAGCGCGACACGATCGGAAAATTGCATCGCCAGGTTGGGGTCGTGAAGCGTCATGAGCGCGATGAGCTGCTTTTCGCGGGCCAGACGCTTTATCTTTCGCAAGATGAGGAGTTGGTGCCTGAAGTCGAGATGCGATATGGGCTCGTCGAGCAGCAGGACAGGTGCATCCTGCGCGAGGGCCCGGGCGATGAGCACAAGCTGTTTCTCTCCCCCGCTCAGTCTTGTGCAGGCTTTCTCTCTCAAGCTCTCGATTCCCGTCTCCTCCAGGGCCTCCTCGGCGCGGCGCCGGTCCTGCCTCGAGGGCGTGGCAAAGGCGCCAACCCGCGAGGCCCGCCCCATGAGCACCACCTCGAAGACCGAATAGGGGAAGGCGGTCTCGTGCTCCTGGGGCACCGTCGCGATGAGCCTTGCGCGCTGCACGTGCGACCCCAGAAGTATATCGGCGCCCGCGAGCCTTACCTCGCCCTGTCCCGGCTTCCAGACGCCGCCGATGCATTTGAAAAGGGTGGTCTTCCCACAGCCGTTCGGGCCGAGGATTGTGGTGATCTCGCCTTCTCTGGCCAGGAGCGAGACGCCCGCGAGGACTTCCCTTTGTCCCTTCCCGTGGCTAAAGTGGAGGTTGCCTACTTCGAGCAATGCCGGCCTCCCTGCAAAAGCGTCATCATCAGTTCCCCCAGCTCTCCTTTCCTCCGCGTTTCATGAGGTAGATGAAGAACGGGGCGCCCAGGACCGCGGTAACGATGCCCACGGGGATGTCGAGGGACGTAAGGCCCCTTGCCGCCGTGTCGGCAAGTATCATGAACGCCGCGCCCACCGCCATTGATAGGGGCACAAGGCTTTTGTGGTCAGGCCCTGTTGCCATACGCACGAGGTGGGGCACGATAAGGCCCACCCATCCTATGATGCCGCTCACCGAGACCGCGAGGCTCGCGGAAAGCGACGCAGATATCAAAAGTACCATCCTGTCCCTCGCCACGTTCACGCCGAGTGATTGCGCCTCTTCCTCTCCCATGCTGAGGACGTTGATCCTCCACCGCATGAAATAAACGGGCAGAAGGCCGGCGACCCCGACGAGCGCGATCAGCACCTGCGGCCACGTCGCAAGGGAGAAGCTCCCCATGAGCCAGTAAACGATGCTCTGTAACTGGTGCGGATCGACGAGGAACTTCACGATGGAGACCAGCGCGGTAAGAAAAGCAGAGATGATCACCCCCGACAGGACGAGGGGGAGCCTCGATATCTCGCCTTGGGTTCGCGCCATGGAGTAGGCAAGTATCACGGCCGCGATGCCGAAGGCAAACGCCATGGGCTGTATGGGGAGATGAGGGAAGAAGCCTATCGAGAGAGCGCACCCCAATGCCGCGCCCGCCGAGACTCCCAGAATAAACGGATCCACGAGGGGGTTCCGGAAAAGCCCCTGTAGGGTGACGCCGGAGCCCGAGAGAGTGAGACCCACGAGCCCCGCGAGGACCACCCTCGGAAGCCGTATGTCGACGATGATGCCCCGCTCTGCCGCATCAGAGAGGGCCGACCCATGCCGGAAGAGCGCAGATAGCACCTCCGTGGGCCTTATTCCGTAGGCACCCGCGAAGAGCGCAAGAAAGCCGACCACGAAAGGAGAAAGAAACATCAGGGTATGCAACGGTCTTTTTAACAACAATCTAATGCCACGCCTTTCCGGGGACGCCGAAAACCTTCCTGTGAAAATCATCCACCACTTTGTCCAAATTCACGTCCTTAAAATCCTCCGGGTAGGTCATAGCAGCCATCCAGAGCGCGTACGGCGCAAGCCTGGGCGACCACGTCGACCATTCGGGCGCTTTGTAGACGCGCCCTTTTCTCACCGCCGGGATGAGCCTCCATCGGGGATCGTTCGTCAGGTCTGAGGCGTCGTAATGCGCGCTGCCCCATATGAAGATCACGTCCGGGTTCCATGCGATGATCTTCTCGAGGGGCACGTCCGCGTTCCGCTCCCGCACGACGGCAGCGGCGTTGCGCGCCCCGATGAGCGCGATCATGTCGTTGGTCACGCCGACCTGACCCGACACGGTGGTGGGCTTGCTGTCCAAATAGAGCACCTTCTTTCTTTGAGTCTCGGGGATGCGAGAGACCCTTTCCCTGACAAGGCGAAAAAGCGCCTCCATCTCCCCGATGGCACGCTCAATCCGGTCCTCTCTCTCGAATGCCTTCCCGAGGAACCTCATCACGTCATAGAGCTGGGCGATGCTGTCGGGGTAGACTCCGACCACGGGGAAACCTCGCCCCTCCATGAACCTCGCCTGTTCGGGCTTGAAGGTCCACGTGACGGCCAGGTCGGGCTTCAGCTTCAGCAAAGCCTCTATGTTTACGTCGTTCCCGCTGCCTACGGACGGGATGGAGCGGATATCGGGTTTTGACTGCATCACGAGGTCGTTGTCGTAGGCCCACCGGGCGACCCCCACCGTACGGTCCCATATCCCGAGCACGGGGACCAGCTCGTAGAGAACGAAAAACACCGCCCGTCTCACCGGAAAGGAAACGGTAATGTGCTTGCCGAGCGCGTCCGTGTAGCCGACGCTCCCCGGGGAGGCGCACGCCGGTCTCCCCGGGCCGATGAGGAGGGCCGCGATGAGTACGGCAGCAGCGCCGCCCCTTAGAATTTTAGCGTAACCGTGCCGAACCATTGTCTTCCCGGTGCCAAATAATACGCATAGTACGTCCGGTCGAAGATATTGTTCACCGCCAAAGAGACCGACGCATAGGAGGTGACCTGATAGGAAAGCTTCGCATCAGCCGTAAAATAGGGGTCATACGACCCGAAGACGCCGCTCGTCCTGTCGCTGTTATCGTCTTGGCTGAACACCTTGCTCACGTAGCGGCCGGTCAGGCTGCCGGAAAACGACTTATAAGTGAAGTCGCCTCCCACATTGAACATGTTGGCGGGCATATTGGCGAGCTGGCAGCATACGGCCGCGGGATTTGCAGCGTCCCTCACGAGCGTCGCATCGTTGTGCGTGTAGTTGGCGAAGAGATGGAGCCACTTGTCGAACTTCTGCTCCAGGCCGATCTCCACCCCTTTGATGTCAGCCTCGCCCACATTGACCGTATTGTACGTGAGGGGGTTGGGATTGTACGTATAGATCATGTCGTGCACCTGGCTCTCGAAGAAGGTGGCCTTGAATACGCCGCCCTTCCAGAGCTTCTGCTCCCCGCCGATCTCCCAGGAGGTGGTCGTTTCCGGCTTGAGGTTCGGGTTCGAGTTCGAAGTAATCCCGAAGAACTGCGACGAACCGTAAAGATCGAAGAGGGTGGGCGGCCTGAAGGCTTTGCCGATTGAGCCCCGAAACACCGTATCTCCACTCTCGAAGGGTGTGTACACAAGGGCCCCTTTGGGGCTGAAGTAATCGGTCGTACGCGTCGGGTAGTACTCCGTATTGCCGGGAACGCCGGTGAGATTGGCGTAGCCGCTGAAATCCCTCCACCAGTCCTCCCTTGCGCCGATATATGCCTTAAGGGGTTTCAGGATCTGGATCTCGTCCTGGACAAAAAGGGCGTAGATCGTGTCCCTGCCTCCCACCTGGTTGGCTATGCTCTGCTTGCTATACTCGTCCCTCCAGTCGGCGATGTTCCATTCCGTCGAGTCCAGCCATTCATATCTGTAGGAGCCGCCCGCGGTGAGGATGTTCCTTTCGCCCAACGGCCTTGTCGCCTGGATGTCCCAGAAATACGACGTATTAGGGTACTGGTAGAGGTTCCCGGGTCCACCGCCCGGAAGGGCCCCGTAGCCGGGGGCGATAAACCAGTTCGACTCCTGTCTGGCCATGCCCAGAAAAGTCTTGACCTTGGTGTCCCCGATCTCGCCCTCGTACCCCGCCTTGTACGTGTCGGTGCTCATGCCGCCGTCGCCCCCGAGGAGCGGCTGTTCATAGCCATCCCCGTAGCTCCATACATTGGCCCCGGCGCTGTTGTGGAGGTAGCTGCTCGGCGCGGCGTAGTCGTAGGCGTAAGTGGTCCTGTAATAGGAAAAGTTCAGATGCGAGGTGGGCGTCACATCGTATGCCGCCTTTGCGGTGATGCCGTAGTCCCACCAGGTGTTGCGGCCGGCGTCGCCGACAATATAGGCGGGCTGGCCTGAGGGGACACCTGCATTGCCGCTGCCTCGCGTCGGGCACCCGCCGGTTATCCCCGGAGGCGGAGGATATGACACTTCGTTGAAGTAATTGGCATAGCCCTGCGTAGTTTGGTAGCCGGTGCTGAAAAACAGGGAGAGCTTGTTGTCGTATTTATCGCCGACCGAGGTGTAGCCCCTCCAGTAGCCATCGGAGCCGAAGGTCCCTTCTACCTTGACCTCCTCCTGTTCGGGCATCTTGGTTATGATATTGACGACACCGCCCATGGCGTTGCCGCCGTAAAGGCTCGAGAAAGGACCTCTCACCACCTCCATCCTGTTGATGTCCTCCGGGTTCATGCCGCCGAATTGGACGTTACCAGTATAACCGTTGTTGAGCGGCATCCCGTCGAGAAGGACCAGGGTCCGCTCCTGGCCCGGCATGCCCCTCAGGTTGATGCTCGACATAACGTCCGTGAGGCCCTTGCCCCGCGTGTCGTAGACGCCGGGAAGGGTATTGAGGGCCTCGTCCGGGGCCATGATCTCCCTCTGCTGTATATACTGCTGGGTGACCACGCTCGTGGACGCCGGAGCCTGGGATGCCTCCGTCTCAGTCCGTGTTGCGGTGACCACGATCTCCTCGAGCTGCGTCGGGTTATTTTGTTGGCCTGACGCTGCCGCTGCATCCGTCTGACTCTTCTCCTGCGACCATGCCGTTGCCGAAAGAAGCAAAAGAACAATGACCAATGACGCCTTCCTTACCATTCAATCCTCCCTTTCCGTTCTCACCTCCTTTCGTGCTAAGATGACTCCAGGAGGTGGGGGTCCCGTGGTTTTTGTATCCGAGCGGCAAGGCGTCCCCGCCAAGGTCTCGCCTGCCCTCGCAAGCCTGCCCTCACCTCCCTTTCTTTGTTGAATCGGTTCGATCTCGCCGAACCGTCATTCCACGGCCTGAAAGAGTTTTGCAGAGAGAAAAATAAAATACGGCCACGAAGACCATCTCCGAGATGGTGAATAGACCTTCGTGGCCGTTTAAAGAGATTTATGGCTGCAACGGGCCCCTATGGGGCCTTTCTTCCCTACGTGGGAAGCCCGCTTCTTTCTTTTATATCATACAGGAATACCCTCCGGTCAAGCAAAAACAGAAAAGCAACGGAAAGGTATGCCGGGAATGGCAGGCGGACCGTTGCCGGCAGCCTATCCCCAAAACGCAGACTCTGGTTTGTTTCGGGATTGCTCTCTGAGGGTTTTTATCACGCCCCCTGTTGATGCTGATGTTCGTGGGTCTCCGCCTGGTGCCCCGAATGGTCGTGATCGTGTGGGCCATGCTCGCCCGTGTGGGCGTGCGCATGGACCTGTTCCTGGCCGTCGTGTGTGTGCGGATGCTTATGCTCGTGGATGTGCTCGTGTTCGTGGACATGCTCATGCTCGTGCGTGTGTGTCATCTCCCCGTGCTGATGCGGATGTGAATGAAGGTGTTTATGGGGATGTGAATGAAGGTGGGTGTGTTCGTGTTCTCCTTCCATTATGCACCTCCTGAAGGCACGGATCCAGACAGTAAGGCTTGGAAGACTCGTCTGTTTATAGAAGTACTATTCCCGGTGGGCCGTAAAGTCAAGGTGCCGCCTACCGCCCGACCCGCTCTCCCCTCAAAAAAGCATTTGTGCTTCCTCTCCCATGGCGGAGCTTGGTGGTGGTCCTTGACAGCCTCCGCTGGATCTTCATCGCTTTGTGCCCTGCGGGTCGCCGAAAGACGGTGGTCCCGAGAAATCGTCCACGCCCTGAAGCCTGCCTGGATATATTAAGTCGCGCACGCAGTACCAGGCCTTTTATGGTAAATCGCTCTTCAATTTCCCTGAACGTTTTTCTTAAATCCGTTTTGCTTCTCCAATGCCTCCAGAACCGCCTCGTAGACTGCTTTTCCTAAGAGCTCCCCGATTCGACTGTGACCGCCGGGGTAGGTGACCCGCGGTCCTGAAGTGCCGGAGACTATTATTATGCTGTCCGTCCCTGTACCGGTCGCCTGGACGCCTTTCGTATAGGTGCTTTGCACGTGAAGGTCTTCGAGAGCCGCAGTCTTTGCCTCCGTAGCCGTGATGATGGCCCGCGCCATTCCGCCGTCGGTGATGCGGGCGTTGGTAAGGACCATGATGTTGATCGTGCCCGGCTTGGGCTCCTTGGCCGGCGACGGCTGATCGACGAGCGGGTCAGGCTCGACGTAAGTGCCTTCGTCAACGCCCGTTCGCAAGGCATTTCCTTTCGCGCCCGCAGTCACGAGGACAGTAACAACGAACGGCTTGAATGTTTTTGTCACAATTGCCAGGTTGTCCATATCGGCGGCGGTCGCCATCATGGCGATATCCTCGCTTCTTAAGCCAAGCCGTTGGGCCGTCTTCTTCTGAATCTTGCTCATATAGATCTTTCCGCCTTCGCCGTTGGTCGACTTCATGGTTTCGTCGACGCGACTCCAGAGTAGCGGGTGAGCGGCATGATTTACGGCCGCCATGACGTCGACTACGCCGTCATTGGTGGAAAGGACGCGCCTCCTCTTAGGCGGTACTTCAGACACACCTGGGTCAACGCCTATAGATCGCTCCCGGGCAGATCGGTCCAGATCCTCGTTCGCGACGCCGCCGCTCCGAATCACCCGGTCATCGGCATAGCCGCTCTCGGCAGTTCCGTCGTTCAGCAATCGGTGAGGGACCAGTGGATCGGATGGGACGCCCGGACCTTCATCGAAGAACTGACGAGGACCCCCACGGCCGAGAAGGCCCGATGGCTGCTCTCGACGTTGGACGGCCTCATCGAATCCATATGCTCCGAGGACCTCGTAGCAGAGGGGATCCTTCAGGACGTCTCCAATCCCACATCAGCAGCAATCGAGAGACTGAAGAAGGAAGCCGCAGAATCGAGGCGCCGGCACCGGAGGGACCCGAACGCGGCCGCCCACCGGCAGTCAGACTGGGAGAAAATAACCCGACTCAGCCTCTTCCGGTCGAAACGATGCGAGGCCCTCGCCCGTTTTCTGTCGATGCGCAAGGCGTTTCTGGACGCCGGCCTTGTAGGCAACGAGACCGCCTTGGGAAAGGCCCTGGAATCGAAGCCGGTCCGCGATGCGGCAGGACAGCTGATTCGCTCCGTAAAAGCCGATCACGTCGGCGTTCATATGATGGACGTCATCGTCTGCGGATCCGTCGCCCCCTACAATCTGATCCTCGGCGGCAAGCTCGTCTCGATGCTCATGTGCAGCCCCGAGGCAGCGGCATTCTACAAGAAACGGTACGCTAACCAGGAGAGCGTCATCGCCTCGTCCATGAAAGGCTCCCCGGTCGTCAAGACTCCCGAATTGGTCCTTCTGGGCACGACCAGCCTGTACGGGACCGGCTCCAGCCAGTACAACAGGATAAGGATCCCTGCGTCCGAGATCGGAGGAGATCGCGGCGTGATCGAGTACAGGAAGCTGGGCCTGAGCGAAGGCTTCGGCTCCTATCACTTCAGCAAGCAAACAATGTCTCTTATCGACAGCCTTCTCGAGAAGACCGAGGGCGGACGGAAAGTGAACTTCATCTTCGGCGAAGGCGTCAATCCCCGGATGAGGCAGATCCGGGACGCGCTGGGCGACGTCGGTCTGCCCGACGTGATTCTGAAGCACGGAACGCGGCGAGTCGTGTACGCCGTCCAGCTGGCGGAGAACTTCCGGGAGGTCCTCCTCGGCGTGGACAAGACGCCGAACTACCTGCTTCCCCTGTCGGACTCGCGCGTCTCCACCGAGTTGATATGTTCCTATTGGCAAAGACGCTGGCTTTCAAAACGGATCGGCAACGAGGAGATCCTGACGAAAATGTCGCAGCACGCGCTGCCCCGTCACGGGGCGAGAGTGCGGCCGGGCGAAGACGATTCGCTTTGTTGAAACAGCCGATCAAGGGCGGCTTCAGTGAGCAAGGCCTTGATGTCTGTGTTGTCGCATCGAAACGTTTGCCGATTCTGTCAAGGGACCACGTCAGGAAGGCGCCCAAATTTGGGCGCCGACAGCTTAAAGTGTTGATGGATTTCAGGAAGGCAGCCTCAGGTGCAAAATGTTGATCCCGGAAGCTGTGAAAAAATGTAGTCATAGGGGGGCGATGTTTCGTGGCTTTGATAAGCGCGGTTCGTCGTCAGTCGAAAAGTCGGCCTATGGCCCGGGCATGGCGCCTCCTCCCTTGGGGCTTGCAGCCTCGGTTGTCCTTGTTCATCCTCCTCTCTTTTCCCTCTTCATCTCTTATCCCTGTTCCAGCCTCGGCCTCCAGCGGAGCCTTATCCACTGCTGCACGTTGTAGGTCAGACACGCCCACAAGGACTCCATGCCTACTTTCAGGAGTCCCCTGAGGCGGAAGGCCCTGAGGGCGATCTTCGATTTTATCCAGGCGTTCGCGAACTCAGGCGACAAGGCCCCCGAGTCTTGTACGCCTCCTTGGCCTTGTCGGTCTTCATCTTTTCGAGGAAAGCGGCTACGGCGGGATGATCGACGACCCTGACGACGGAGCGGCTTTTTGCCTTCGGGCAGCACTTCGCCTTGAAGGGGCAGGACAGGCAGTCTCCGGGCTTTGCCCGGTAAATGTAGTTCTCCTTCCCGATCCCCCTGCCGCTCCCCCGGTAAGAAAGGGCCTTGCCGCAGGGGCAAAGATATGCGTCGTTTTCGGAACCATAGATGAACTTGTCGCGATGGAAGTCGTGCATCGGTTTCTTTTTGCCCCGTCCCTCGTAAGAACCGATGAAGTCCGTCTCTTTGTCGTCCATGGCCATGATGTTCTCTCTCGTCGTATAGCCTCCGTCGGCAATGAGCTGAGCAGGCGCCTTTCCGAAATTCTCCTCGATTCTTTGCAGGGCGGGCAGAAGTTCATTGCAGTCTTCGGGACGCTGGCTTACCGCCTGGGCGACGATCACGCCGAAGGCGGCGTCCGTCGAGACTTGAAGATTGTAGGAGGGAGCGTATCCGTGGTCCGATTTGCTTCATGATCCTTGCGTCGGGGTCCGTTATGCTCGCCCGGGCCTCCAAGGCCTCCTCTTTCGTTTTCCCCTCCCTGATCTTCGCAAGCTCGGAAAGGGCGCGCTCCATCCGCTCCTTTTTCTCCCTGGCCGAGCGCTCCTGCGCCTTTCGACGGCGAAGGCTTGTCTCTTCTTCGGACGTTTCCCGAAGGAGCTTTATCTGCTCCTCGGCTGCCTCCAAGTGCTGTTTTATCCGCTTTTCTCTTCTGAAGCCGTCGTCGCTGGCGCAGGCTTTTATCTTGGTCCCGTCGTGCGCGACCCGCTCGAGGGTCACGAGGCCTTCGGCGCTCATGATTCCGAGGGTCTGAACGAAAAGCCGATCGAGGCGCTCCTTGTGAGCCGTCCTGAAGTCCGAGAGGGTGTGATAGTTGATGATCTCCATTCCCGCGATCCATTGAAAGGCGGGATCGTATTCCGTGCGCCTCGCGATCTCCCGGGCCGAGCCTACGCCTTTGCTTAACGCATAGAGCCAGAGGCTGACGAGGACCCTCGGATCGTACGCGGGACGGCCGGATTCGCCTTCGAGAGAGGCGATACCGTTGTAATAGAGAGAAAGGTCGAGCATTCCGACGAAGTCCCAGATCGCCCTCGCCTCGTGGTCGTCCGGGATGAGCCTCTCCACATCCACGGGGACGATCCTCATCTGCTTTCGGTCCACGGGAATGAGCCTCGGCTTCGCCTCCATTCGAGGGGGCGGCTCCTCCGTTTTCTTCCCGCAGACGTTTTCGAAGCCCGGGAGGTTGTTGCCCGGTCTGTTCTGCCCAGCTTGATCCTCTCTCATTTTTTTTCGACCCCCTTAAATGCCTTGCAATTGCACGAAAAATCTAACATTTCTCAGGGGTGCAATCCATGAAAAAGGGGCTGTTTATGCATGGATGGGGGGATTTTTTCACAGCTTCTTGGGGGAAAATTATTCTCTTGACAGGTGCCCTTCAATGGGTGCTATACGTAACGTCCATGCCCTCCCAGGCGCCCTGACGCATGAAAATGTTTTATCTTGCCATTGTCTCCTTGAAGAGAGATCGGTTTTGTTTGGTGCCGCAAGCCCGTTACGTAACGTGATCCGGATGCCGTTAAGGCACCCTGAATTGTTGCCCCTCATCTGAGGGAGCACGCTGGGTAAACTCTTCTTTTGAATCGGCGTCCCCTGGGGATAATAAAGATGAGGAGGGAGCGATGGAAGTTGTCCATGCACGGTGTGCGGGACTCGATATTCACAAAAAGAAGATTCTCGCCTGTGCTCGCGTGGTCAAGGGCCGGTCTGTCGACGCGCAGGTGAAGACCTTCGGGACCACGACGTCTGATCTTATGGCCCTCTCCGACTGGCTGTGCTCATGTGCCGTAACCCATGTGGCCATGGAGAGCACCGGCATTTTCTGGAGGCCGATCTATGCCATTCTTGAGGGCTCTTTCACTCTGCTTGTGGTCAACGCCGCTCATATGAAGGCGGTCCCCGGCAGAAAGACCGACGTCCGGGATTGCGAGTGGATCGCCGATCTTTTAGCTCACGGTCTCTTAAAAGGAGGGTTTATTCCTCCCATAGAAGTCCGTGATCTTCGGGACCTCACCCGTTACCGCGTTTCCCTTGTCAATGAACGAACCCGCGAGATAAACCGCCTTCACAAGCTTCTCGAAACGGCGAACATCAAGCTCGCCTCCGTCGCGACGAACGTCATGGGCGTCTCGGCTCAGGCAATGCTTCAGGCTCTCCTCGACGGCACGACCGACCCCGATATCCTTGCCGATCTCGCAAAGGGGCTGCTCCGGAAGAAACTGCCCGAACTGAAGAAAGCCCTGGAAGGCCGTTTCACCGCCCACCACCGCCTGCTCCTCGCCACCATCCTCTCCCATATCGACTTCCTCGACGAGACAATTGCCGGCCTCGGCAAGGAGATAACCGCCTCCATGGCCCCCTTCCAAAAAGAAGCTGAAATGCTCGATGAAATCCTGGGGGTGAGCACGCGGGTTGCCGAGACCATTATCTCCGAGATAGGGGTCAACATGGACTCCTTCCCCACGGAGAAGCACCTTTCCTCATGGGCGGCGATCTGCCCGGGGAACAACGAGAGCGCGGGCAAGCACAAAAGCGGGAGAACGCGGAAGGGCAATGCCTACCTGCGACGGGTCCTCACCGAGGCAGCAAACGCCTGCGGCAACTCGAAGAACTCGTATCTCGGCGCCCGCTGCCAGCGCCTCGCAAAGCGCAGAGGGAGAAAGAAGGCCATCGTCGCCATAGCCCACAGCATCCTCGTTATTGCTTATCATATCCTCAAATACAAGAAGCCTTACTATGACCTCGGTCCCGACTACTTCGACAAGCTCAACAGGCAACATCTCGTCAAGTACCATCAAAAGAGACTCCAGAGCCTGGGCTTCAAGGTGACTATCGAGAAGCTCGAGGAAGCGGCATGAAGCAGCGCGATCTGGTTATTTTCCGGGTAACAAGATTTGTTGACCTCCAAAACGGTCCGGGTCATCATCTAACCTGCTTTTTCTCACTAAAAGGAGGAAGAGATGACCGGGGCAAAACCGACAACCACCCAACCGAACAGCAGCAACGAAGCAGTACGCGAACGAATCCCGCTGGACCATGTCCTTGAGCGGCTCCGCCCTCTGGACCTTCCCGCCAAGGAGCATTTCGAAGACTATCTGCGCTACAAGTGGCGGGCGAACCACAAGGCGAAAACGATCGAGAGCTCCTTCACGTCGATCATGCTCTTTCTGCAGTTCTACGGGGCGTCAGGCAAAAGCGACATCGGGCAACTCCAACGCTCCGACCTCGAAGTCTTCATTGAGCGCGAGCAGAGCCGGGGCATGTACGTGACGACCGTAAAGACCAGGATGGCGTCCATCATCGCCTTCCTCCACTTCCTCATGGAGAAGGATATACTCTCCCTGTCCATTTTGAAGAAAACGATCAGATTAAAGCTCCCCGACAAGCTTCCCCGGGCGATGAACCCCAAGGACGTAGGTCTCTTGTCTCCTGCGCGACGGCAGCGAGCCGATTCTGATTGCAAGACCAGCATCATGGGGCCTTTACAAAGATTCTTTCTTCGCCCCATATTTCTCTTGGGGACCTCTGAACATATTCCGGTCTGCCGCAGATTAAAAAGGAGGCGACGACGATCAAGAAGAGCCTGATCTGTTGTCTCGCGTTCGCACTGTTTGTCATGGGCGTTGCGCCCCGACTCGATGCCGCCTTTTCTCCGTCGGCGCCTCTTGGCCTTCTATCAGACGCGAGGGCCGCAGACATGGAGGCGGATCCGCCTCGCCCTCGAAAATAAGCTCGTGAGCCAGAGGCTCCGCGACCTCGGCTATACGAAGGAAGAGGTGACGGCGTGTTTGTCTGAGATGTCGGACAACCAGATCCATAAGGTCGCCCAGAAGCTCGACCAGGTGAAGGTCGGAGGGGAACTTGGCACTGTCATTGTGGTCCTCGTCGTGGCAATCATCGTCCTTTTAGCCTTACATCTGGCTCACTAGATTCTGTGAGCATGGTTTCTTGGAGGCGCCGCTCGCAGCGATAGAAAACGTTGCCGTATCTCATGCAGGTCGAATTGCAGCAATAGGGAGACTGCATCGAAATGGCAATCACCGTGGTATAGGGAAAACGCTTATGCGCTGGGCGAGAATTGTTATGGCGTCTGCCCTTGCCTTTATTCTCTGTTCGGCAAGCGCCTATTCTGAGGGACAGGAGGCGAACGTCCTTCTCGGAGGAGCGATCACCGACAGGGGCAGCGCGTCTTGGGCGTTTCAGGTTGAGTACAAACAGCTCGACCTCCTGAGATGCCGGGATTTCATATTCGACGGAAGTTTCTCCTACCTCAACGAGGGTCACCCGACAGGCCATGCGCGCGACGGCATAACGGCCCAGGGATGGATCCGGATTTTGGATGGCTCAAAACTGCGCGTGAGCCTCGGCGCAGGTCCCTATCTCTACAACGACAGAGTGACCGGCGCGAGTCCGGCGATCAACGGACTGGGACTCGCGGCAAGCCTCGACGTGAAATACGAGACGGATGGGCTGCGGTTCGGTCCGCGCCTCAGCGAGATCCTCGTTCCCGCGGGACCGAACGCAACGTCCCTGCTCTGGGAGGTCGGCTTCGACCTTCCCGACAAAGTCTCGCCGGAGGCCGAGCCCAAGAACGAAATCTCCTTTCTTCCGGCTACTCTCGCCAATAACGGGAGATTCTTTGAGCTCAGGTACGCGAGGACAATCGTCGATCACCTCGAAGTCATGCCGGTCTACGTCGCCGGCAGCTGGTTCAAGGCAAAGGGCTTTGCCCCGGAAACATGCGCAACCAACGAGTTCGGCAATTTCAAGATAGGCGTCTGCACAGGACCTTACTACGACTACGAGGAGGGAAAGATTGTGGATATCGCGTCTCTCCACGGCGAATATAGTTTCAGGAATACTCCGTGGAGTTTCGTGATCAACTTTGACCGGACCTCGAACCGCGACGGGGGAGGCCGGGGCCTCGACAACACGTCTTTCGGAATGGGCTACAGATTTTAGCGGATCTCTCGAAATCCCCTGGTGGGGTTCTCGTTCATAGGAATGGGCTCGTTCCGCCGAACCCGCCACCCCCCTTGCGATGAGCGCATGTCAGCCTATATTTATGCTTGAGAACGACGCAAGACGGTAAGAAGACGTTCCGAAGACTTGGAACTTGCGAGAATCACAAAAGGAGGCATGGATGAAAAGACTTTTGACCGTCGTCCTTGCGCCTTCATTTTTTATGGCGCTTGCGTCCTCGCCCTTTGCGAAAGACGAGCCGAGAGGGGACCGCAACTTCGTACGGAAGGCGCTCGTCGACGGCATGTTCGAGGTCGAGGCGGGCAAGATCGCCGTTCGGATGGGACAGAGCGAGGACGTCAGGACCTTCGGACAACGCATGGCGGCGGATTACGCGGCGGCGAACGAGGAGCTGACGAAGCTATCGAGCGTCAAGGGCGTCAAGGCGCCCACGGAGCTCGACGGCAAGGGCAAGAGTCAGACGAAGAAGCTTTCGAAGCTGAGCGCGGCCCGCTTCGACAGGCAGTACGTCGACATGATGGTCAAAAACCTGAAGGAAGACGTCAAGGCCTTCGCGACCGAGGCCCAGAAGGACAAAGACTCGGCGGTCAAGGCCTTCGCCGCCAAGAGGCTTCCGGTCCTCGAGGACCGTCTGCAAACGGCCGAGCAGATCGCCGGAAGGATCAAATAAGGCGGTAGGGAGACTCTCTTTTGCCCGTCTTCTGTTCTAGACGCGCCAATGTTGTACTCTCCCTGATCTTGGGGGCAATCACTCTCTTTGTCCTTGAGGCCTGCGGCACGTTGCCGAACGGCCGAGGCTGGGGACAGGACGCGATTTACCCTTTCGACCTCGACAGGATCGGCCGGGCAGCCTACAGCTCGGCGATTGATCCCCAGACATGGATTCCTTTAGCGGCGGGGGCGGCGGTCAACCCCTTCGACCACAGGATCTCAGACTGGGCAAGGGTGCACACGCCGATCTTCGGCTCTCAGGGCAACGCCGAGAGCGTCGACACGACGCTCCTTCCTCCTCTCGAGTATGAATGGATCGCCACGGGCCTCGCGACGCCGAGCGGCGACAGCGCCGGGGAATGGATCTACGACAAGGCGAAGGGCATGGCGGTCGAGTGGTCCACGGTGATCGCAAACGCCAATGCGACTTTGTTTCTCAAGAAGGAGATAGGACGCGAACGGCCGAACGAGAGCGACGACAGGAGCATGCCGTCTAGCGCCGCATCGGACGCCTTCAACTATGCGACCCTCTCCAACGGCAACCTCGACAATATCCCCGCCCTGCCCGATTCGGTGCGGGTTTTCATGCAGGCCGGGAACATCGTCACGGCGTCGACCATCGCATGGGCTCGCGTTGAGGCGGGAGACCACTACCCTTCAGACGTGCTTGCCGGCGCCGCTCTCGGGCATTTCGTCACTTCCTTCATCTGCAAAGCCTTCATGGGTCTTCCCGAAGGGACGGCCCAATTCTCGGTCTCTCCGTCGAAGCAAGGGGTGATGGTCGGCCTGTCCATGGCGTGGTGACGATTAAGGTTTTGGCGGCGCATCGCCGTTGGCGCTTCGGGAGCAGGATCGCGAGAATGTCGAATTCGCCTCGTTGCCGCGACAGGTTAGCCGCTGACCGCCACGGTGCGCCGCGGGCTTATGCGCACTTTAACGCAAACGGCAAGCTCAATGCGAGGAGATGTCGCCCTCTGACGTTTCCCGAGACCGGACGGTTACCTGGGTTGGTTGGGTCCATGCCGCTTTGCCGACAGTAGCGTTCCAGTCCCTGTTGAGCCACTTCGACGTTGGAATCGGCCTTTCGTTTCCGCATCTGACCATGTAGGGCTTTCCGCTTTCCTCGCTCTTTGTCCCCGCCCACCTGATGAAATCTTCGGCTGAATTTATCCGCAGCTCATACAGGCGACACTTGTCCTCCAGCGCCCTCGCGCGACTTTCGGATCTCTATGCCAAACGCCGTTCCGATAAAACTCGCACCCCGACTTTTGGTAGTCAAGAAGGCGGGAAATCTCCGCTTTCGCCTTTGTGGACCATTGGGCGTAAGCAACGAGAGTCCCGCGTGACGTCGTCAAGGCTTCGCCTCCTCCTTTGCCGCCTATTCCCCCACGTCAGCACATGACCGAGCTTTTCAAGCTTATCGATACCAACCGGGAGCACTGGCGGCAATGGCGCCCCCTGCTTCGCGACGCTCTACGATCGGCTGCGCACGTCGAGCGGTTCATGGCCTCGCCTCCATAGTTTCGTGACGGTTCCGTTTCAGCCGCTGCCTTCAGCCGACTGCCTTGTCCATAAAAGCGGCTTCACGAGTCTATTTGTTTCTCGATCGACGAACGGAAAGGGGCAATCTGTGTCGTTGCAAAGCGTCCTTGAGGAAGAAAGACATCTTGGCGCACGTTTGTAACTTTTTGAGGGATAGAGAAGACTTAACCCGTAGAGATACAACATTCGCGAGAAGCGCGTCGAGGCGCGGAAGCTCTTCACCGATCCCAAGACGGACGACGCAACCCTTCTCGCGAAGGAGAAAGAGCTGAATGCCCTCAAGCCTAAGCTCATGGACAGAAAAGCCGAGATGAAGGTCGAGTGGAGAAAGGTCCTCACGCCGGAGCAGGTCCAGATGCTCGACCGCGGCCATCGATTTCACCGCGGTCATCATCGCGGTTGGCGGCATCACCATGGCCGGGGGCCGATGGGCAAAGGGCGGCAAACGAAGCCGGCGGCGGACATGGAGCGCTAAACCGATCCAGCCGGGAGCGGGCCGCGAGGGTTCTTCCGTTTCCACGGCGCGTCGCCCTTCTCCATGGCAAAATCGGCGGGCGGGGGTTATAGTAACGCTGGAAAGAGGCGGAAGGCGCGTACGACGGGAGAGGCGGATGCACCGCCTACCGAGGTGCCGAAGGAGGACGTCATGAAAAAAAGTATGCTCTTTGTTATGCTCGCGGTGATGGTCTTATGTCTGGCCGTGCCCGCGCTGGGCCATGCGAGGGGCTACGGCTGGCACGGCGGCTGGGGCTGGTGGGGCCCTGCCGTTGTGGGCGGAGCCGCCTTGGGCGCTGCCCTTGCCTATCCCTACTATGGTTATCCGTACCCCTACTACGGCTATCCTTATCCATACCCTTACCCCTCCGCCTATGCCCCGCCTCCGCAGACTCAGGTCTACGTCGGGCCGCAACAGCAATACTGGTACTACTGCAAGGATCCGCAGGGGTATTATCCGTACGTCGCAAGCTGCCCTGGCGGGTGGACGAAAGTAGCGCCGACCCAGCCGCCGCAGGAAGGAGGGCCGGTGCAATGAACGCAACGCGTGGTTTTCTGATATTCCTGGCCCTGGCCCTGCTCGGAGGATGCGCGACGATGCCCGCCGGCCCGACGGTCACGGTTTATCCGGCCCCGGGAAAGCCTTTCGAGGTGTTCCAGGCGGATGATTATGCGTGCAGGCAATGGGCCCAAGCGCAGATAGGCGGAACGTCGCCGAGCGAAACCGCCAACCAGAACCTTGCCGCAGGCGCGGCGGTCGGAACGCTGGGAGGCGCGGCGGTCGGCGCCCTGATCGGCGCTGCCTCGGGCAATGCGGGCGCAGGCGCTGCAATCGGCGCAGGCGCGGGCCTCCTCACCGGAACCGCGGTCGGGAGCAATTCTGCCGCCGCTTCCGGGTATTCGCTCCAGAGGCGCTACAACATTGCTTATGAGCAGTGCATGTATGCCAAGGGAAACCAGGTACCAGGCGCGCGGCCGGCGCGCGCCTACGGACCGCCGCCAAGCTATGGACCGCCGCCTGATTACGCACCGCCTCCGCCGTCTTATGGGCCTCCCCCGCCCCCTCCCCAATAGGAGAAGGGGACTGGAATGGGAGCAACTCCGCGACGTCACTCCATTTTCGCCGCCGGATAACGGAGGAAACATGAATAGTATGCGTTCTTTCTTTCGCCGACTTTGCCGCTCCCGAATTCCCCGCCTCGCCGTCCTCGCGCTGGTCGCGCTGGCCTGGAGCAGCCCCGCCTTCTGCGGCGAGGTTCATGACGCGGCCCGGAATGGCGACTTGGGACAGGTCGAGGCGCTGCTCAAAGGCAGTCTTGATCTCGTGTTCAGCAAGGACAACAGCGGCTGGACGCCTTTGGATTGGGCGGCGGCTTTTGACCACAAGGATGTGGCGCAACTGCTGCTGGCCAACAAAGCCGATGTCAATGCCAGGAACAATAACGGCGCCACGCCTTTGGGATGGGCGGTGCATGAGGGCTACAAGGACGTGGCGGATTTTCTGCGCCAGCATGGCGGCCATGAATGAACTGTATCGAACCCAGGCAAATAGCCCTTGGCAACCATCCAACTCGAGTGACCATGAAGACCCTGCCGCCTCCGAGGCCCTCGCAGAAGCCTTCATCGGCACTGCCGTGGACGCCGCCGTCGGCCATTACAACGAGAAGAGGTGGAAAGAAAAGAAAAATGGGGGACAACCATCATCATCTTCCCACTTCGTACCCGGAGCATGGCCGGAGTGGCAATCACCCTGCTGAGATGAAAGGCTTCGGGAGGGATTTCCCGGCTGTCCGGCGAACCTTTGCACCGAGTTTGAACGCCTCTTTTTTCACGGAGGGCGTCCGGAGCCGCGCCGCACAAGGGTTCGCCGTTTCTGGCGCCGTCCGACATTTTTTGTCACCTTCCGCCGGCCGGCTTCGACAGTTTTGTATCTTTTTTGTGCCGGTCTCTTTGCAGACCTGCCCTGAACTCGCCTGCTTTCATTCGTGTGAACCGAACGCCCGAGGCACGACTGTTGCTTGGGAGTACGGGGGGCGGAGGGGAACCGTGCCGGCCCCTTCCCCCTGAAGCCAAAGGGGACTCTTCAGACCCCAAAAGAAGAGGTTGCATGATGTTTTTGAAGAAAAAGACGAGGGGCTGTCGGGAGGTTCTGCCATGAAGCGTGCACTTCTCTGTCTCGCCTTGTTGCTCCCCTTCCTCTTTGTCGCCAGGTCTGGACAGGCGACGCTCGGAGGGTCGGCCGATTCGGTCGAGTCGGACAGAAAAGCGTTCTCGGCCGCTCGTGGGGCCGCCACGGAGCAAAACGGGTATACGGTTCAGGAGATCGATCTCGACGGCGCCGCCGTGCGTGAGTATGTCTCCTCCTCCGGCGTCGTCTTCGCCGTCGCTTGGAACGGCTTAAGACACCCCGATCTCGCCCCCCTGCTCGGCTCCTACGCAGATGCATACCAGAAAGGGCTGCAGCAGACGCAGCGCCGACCGGGCGTCAGGAGCCTTGCGGTGAAGGCGGATGGCGTGGTGGTAGAGAAATGGGGCCACGTTCGGCGCCTTCAAGGCAGGGCATATGCTCCAGGCCTGATTCCCCCCGGAGTGAACATCGATGAGATCAAGTAGGATCCTCCTTCTTTTCACAATTCTTGCGATGACGGCAGGCTGCGGAGGAGGAGGCGGTTCGTCGTCAGGGTCCGCGCCATCCTCTTCGTCTTCTTCCACCGCCTCATCCGCCAGTTCCGTCTCTGCCATCTCCTTGCCGAATGGATCCGCTATTCCGCAGATGGGCGGCAACAACGTAATCACCCTTACCGTCGACGGCTCGGAGTGCTCGGCGGCCACCGTCTCCCAGTGGCCGAACAAGCCTTGCGTGAGCGTGACAATCTGCGACCCGACCAGCACGTACTGCCAGAAGATCAACGATATCCTCCTTGACACAGGGGACTACGGGCTGCGCATATTTCAACAGGCTCTCACCGTACCGGGACTCCTCACCGCCCTCGGCCAGAACCAGGTGGAGGTCAACTCGGCGCCTCTCTACGAGTGCACGGAATACGGAGACGGCTCGTCGGTGTGGGGACCGGTGCAGATGGCGAGCGTCGTCCTCGGCGGGGAGCCCGCGGTTCAGGTGCCGGTCCAGGTGATCGGCTCGACGACGTCGGATCTCATCAGCGGCACGAGGCACGCGTGCTCAGGCGCGTTTTCTGACCCCTCCGAGGCGCTCTACAACGGGAGCCTCGGGCTCGGCCTCTTCGTTCAGGACTGCGGCGATGATTGCGCACGGAGTCCTAGGAATAGGCAGTACTACACGTGCAGCGGAGGGACCTGCACCGGCGCGGCGCCGCCATTGGCGAGCCAGGTCCAGAACCCGGTCGCGAGCCTCCCCGTTGATAACAATGGCGTCATACTGATGCTTCCGAGCGTCTCGTCCGGGGGAGCCTCGTCGGCGTCGGGCTACCTCGTGCTCGGCATCGGCACCGAGTCGAATAACAGCCCCGCCTCAGGCGTCGTCGGCTATGGCGCCAACGACTCAGCGGAGTTCACGACGGTCTTCAACGGCTCCAGTCTCGAGGCCTTCATCGATTCGGGGTCCAATGGCCTTTTCTTCCCCGACTCCAGCATTCAACAGTGCAGCGGCTGGTATTGTCCCTCAACGACGCTCACCCTATCGGCCGCGAACACGGGGGCGTCCGGCTCGCCCAGCGGTCAGGTCGCCTTTCAGATCGCGAATTACGATGCCCTCAGCGCTTCTTCAAACAACGTCTTCTCCGACCTTGCCGCCTCCGAGCCGGGCATGTTCGATTGGGGGCTTCCTTTCTTTCTCGGACGAAACGTGTATATCGGCTTGGAAGGGACTTCTTCTTCACTGGGTGAAGGGCCCTACTGGGGCTACTGAACTTTTTGTTCCCTCTGAGAACTGACTTGACTTCTCATCGATAATTGCCGAATTGCTTCAGAACCGCGCCGCAGCTTTGCCGCTCGAGCGCCGAGAGAGCTTGCGTCTTGAATGGTCGACCTATTTCCCCACGCTTGCTTCTCCGCCTCCAGGCCTTCGGCTTGCTAACGAAACTGCGCAGGGGAGCTTTTCGATTACGGATTGCCGTACATAGTGTTGAAGGTTTCTATGAAGCTTTCGGGCAATGCTTTCAGGAAGACTTCGCAAGAATGGAGGCCAAGAACATAAAAACGGAATATGAGCGTTACCGCAAAAAGCCAATAGGTGCGCCGAAAAGAATTCGGCCCCAAGGGATGATCATGGGGCCGAATCAGGAGTATAAGATGAAGAAGATGTTTTGCTATGCCCTATAGAGCTTTTTCCTTAAGAAACCAAGACCCGCCAGCCCTGGTCCCAAAAGCAGCAAGGCGGAGGGAATAGGCGTAGGGGTCGTTCCGGTCACGGCAAAATCGTTTAAAGCAGTTGTAGTGAAGCTTGCGTAGCCGCCGTCGTAGGCGAGGTCGTTCGCCGAGAACTGCGACCAGGCGCCGTTGCTGTAGTCCCAGACCTCAAGACTGTTGAGGCTCTGACCCGATCCGGCGAAGAGGGAGAGGTAGACCGGGTTGCCCGAAGTGTAGCCGGTCGTCGAGAACTTCCACCCGCTCAGCACCGACTGCCCCGCGCCGAAAAGGCCTTGCAGAGAGGACAGCTCGCTTCCGCCGATCTCTGTCGCGGAGAAGGTGAGATTTGTGCCGGCTGCCGCCGCCTGGAAGCCCGCGCCCAGCGACTTGCCATCTCCTGCGGACACAAGCACGCGCTGGTATTGCGAAAGGTCGAAGGCAATGGGCGCGCCTGCCGTTGTATGGACCGCGCCGCTAACAGCGACGGTGTGATTGGCGGAGTTCCATACCCCACCGAGGGCCTGGACCGTAATGGTGCTTGCGATCGTTCCGACGCTGAGGGGAGTATAGGTTCCTGCCGCAGCATTTGCCCCCGCTACAATGCGGACCGTGCCGCTGCCGCCGCCGGCGTTGCTGTTGCTGATCGTGCCTGTGCCGGTGCTCCCGATCTTGACGGAGCTGCGGACGTCGGTCGTCAGAAAAGAATTGGTGTCGATGGTAGCGCTGGCTGCGTACAGGGATGCGCCGTCGCTAACCGAGAGTACGGCGTCGCCGATGCCGTACGCGCCGAGAGTAAGAGCTCCGGTTGTACCGGTGGCAAGGCTTGAGCCGGCCCCGTCGACCACGATCACGCCCGAGATGGCAGTGCTCGGCATGTCGGCGACGCTGATATACGATCCACTATAGTAGCCGTACACATTGGCTCCGTTGGTAATAGTCAACCTGCCGTTGCCGCAATGGCCAACGTAAAGGGATGAATTATACAAAACCGTCGAGGCGGGACCATCCACGAAGAGGGTTCCCGGGCCGCTGGGCGTCCAACCCGAGACCGTCCCACCCGCTCCCACAGACACGCTTTGTGAATGGACCGAACCCCCGTTTCTGACATATGCCGTGCCGGCGCCGTATTCACCGACGGCGAACGAAGTACCGGGGTTTAACTGCGAGCCTGCGCCGTCGACAATGACCGTGCCTGTTGAGCCCATGTAGTAGCCGACATTCAAGCTGGTACCGATCGGACCGGTCACGACTCCGCCGTTCGTGATGCTTAGCGAGCCCGTGCCGTAATTCCCCACGTTGATGACGCCGCCGTTGGAAATGGTCCAGGTCGACCCGGCGCCCGCGACGGTCGCCGTGCCCGTCGACCCGGCGTTGTCGCCTATATAACCACAGTAGGTAGTAGCCGTAGCGCCATTCTTTAAGGCGAGACTGCCGCTATTCTGATAGCCGACGGCTAAGTTGCCGTAGACGCCTCCGCTTCCCGAGAGATCCAGGTTGACCTCGACGTTCTGGTTGGCGCCGTTCCAGGTCGCAAGGGTCAGGGGGGCAGTGCTCGGTCCGTTCAAGGCAAGGTTCAGATCGGCGAGCCAGCCATGCACCGTTACTGTCCCGGTCCCGGTGAACTGGGAGGATGCGGCGCTGAGCATGCCCGTATTCAGGGTTCCGCCGTTCGAACCGAAGTTGACGGTTCCGAGGGCGCCCACGGTGGTGGTTCCCATGACGGCGACGGCCGAGCCGTTTGTTATCTTGAGCGTGCCGGTCCCGCCCGAACCTATGGCGAGGTTGGCGTTGGCAGCCAGAGCGCCGCTATTAGTCCAGGTCGAGCCGGCCCCGTCGACCGTGACCGTGCCATTCGAGCCCGCGTTGTACCCGATGTAGCCTCCGTAACTAGTGACGGTTCCGCCATTCGTGATAGAGAGGTTACCCGTGCCCGAGTTGCCCACGTAGAGCGTGCCGCTGTTCGTCCAGGCGGAACTGGCGCCCGTGACGGTCGCCCTACCGTTCGATCCTGCGTTGTATCCGAGATAACCGTTGTTCGATGCGACGTCGACGCCGCCCGAAATGGCGAGCGTACCCGTACCGACGTAGCCCACGCCGAGGTTGCCGGCGCTGCCCAGATTGAGGTTAACGGTAATGCCGTTCGTCGCAAAGGTTTGGCTCGCTCCGTGAGAGGCGTCGAAGACGAGATTCATGTCGGTAATAATGCCGGAGGTAGTGATCGTGCCAGTGCCCGACAATTGCGGCGCCCCGGCATAGAGGCTGCCGGTGGTGAGGGTACCGCCGTTCGAGCCGAAGTTGATCGCCCCATTGGCGCCCACCGTGGTCGTGCCTGATACCGAAACAGTCGAGCCGTTTGTTATCTTGAGCGTGCCGGTCCCACCCGAACCTATTGTGAGGCTGCCGCTGTTCGTCCACTTCGACCCCGTCCCGTCCACGGTCACCGTGCCCGTGGAACCTGCGTTGTAACCGAGATAGCCAGCGGCGCCCGTAGTGTCGGCTCCACTGGTCAAGGCTGCCCCGTTGGTGACTGAGACGCTGCCGATGCCGGAGTAACCGACAAAGAGAGGCCAGGCGTTGCTGAATGTCGACCCCGTCCCGTCCACGGTCACCGTGCCCGTGGAACCTGCGTTGTAACCGAGATAGGCGTAGGCGTTCGTGGATAGGCTTCCGCCGCTCGTGACGGCGATTTGGCCTATGCCGGAATTACCGGCGTAAAGCGTGTAGGCCTGGAAGGTCGAGCCCGAGCCTGTAATGGAAACCGTTCCGGTGAGACCAGTCAGGTTGCCCAGGTACACGGTCCTGGCTTTCACGCTGCTTCCGCCACTGATTGTCAGGCTTCCGCTGCCTGTCTGGTAGCCGAGATAGGCGGTTGTTCCATTCCTGCCGCTGCTCGACCAGGATGACGGAGCGCTGATCGGATAGACATCCCCTCCCGTGGCGCTTGTCGCCTGGGCGGGGGCCGCCGCGGCAAGCCACGCAGCCAGGGCAATTGCTGTCGCGCATGTTAAAAACCTGGGCAAAGCGCGGAGAAGCCTTCGGCCGACGCCGATTGGCTCGATAACGGAGAGTTGTTGCGTATTTTTCATGGAATAGTCCTTTCTTGTTGCCGCCAAAAAATTTCTGCGCTCTTTTCGTTGTTTGTTCTGCTCTTGCTTTGCGCGTCGCCGAAGAGGCCGAGGCGCCTATGCCATTGACATCGCGGTCCATCTCCTCTGCGGATGCACCACGGTCTCGAC
The DNA here is from genome assembly GCA_963816715.1 of uncultured delta proteobacterium. Lineage (GTDB taxonomy): Bacteria > Desulfobacterota > Syntrophorhabdia > Syntrophorhabdales > WCHB1-27 > BOG-1155. Next base: position 113 of record CAWFMJ010000016.1, on the reverse strand, counting down.
CGGCTTTTTGCTTCCGTGGTCGGCTGAGGTCTGTTTTTTCCGTAAATTTGGAATGGATTCATTCTATGGTACAAAGTAAAACGCTGTCAAGAAAATTAAGTAAAAAGATAACG
>CAWFMJ010000015.1:0-370586 GCA_963816715.1 uncultured delta proteobacterium | reverse complement strand
TGAAGGGCGTTGACCGCCTGGAGCGGCTGCTTGAAAGGATGGAGGCAAAATAGCGGTGCTTGCGGCGCTGGAAGGAGACCGCGAGGAGACGCTCAGGGAGCTGGAGCGCACCCGTGTCGATGCGGCTCTTCTCGCCCAAGCCGAAGCGGCCCGCGAGTTGATCTCGGGGAAGGCGGCCTACATCGACGAGTCCGCGGCCATACTCACTTTGGGACAGCGCATCGAGGCCGTCGGCAAGAGCATCGCCACCGCTCTGTCGGAACTGGGCAGGGACTGGACGGAAGAGAGGCTCCGCAGCCTCGACAGGTCGCTTTTTGCCCGGGAGGAAATAGAGCGGAAGCGACAGGCCCTCGACGAGCTGAAATCGGCGCGGATCAACGCGGAGAACGGCGTAAACGATAGAAAAAGGGCCTTACAAGAGGCAACGAGGGAAGAAGGGGAAGCAACAAAGGAGTTGGCAAAGATGCCTCTCGCGGAGCGGGAGGCGGACGAGGAGACTCTTGAGGCGCTCCAAAAGGGGAGAGATCAGTTTGCTTCGACCGTCGCCGACCTGCCGGTCCTTCAAAAGGAGCGCGACAGAGAAAAACAGCAGGTGAAAGAGGCGCTCCGGGAGATCAGCTCGACCTGGGATAAACGGGACGTCGTTTCTTTCGACTGCTCGTTGGCAGCGCGTGAAAAAGTGGAGACCTTCGAGCGGCTCTTTTCCGAGAGGGAAGGGGAAATCAGAAAAGCGGAAGGAAGAATCGAGGCTGCGGAGGCCGAGCTAAGGGACGTCGCGGAGATGGTCGACCGGAAAACCCGCCAGATCGAGGAAGCGGCTGCCGGGAGCCGGACTATCGAAGAACTTGCCTCCCGCAGGTCGGCCTTGAAGAGCCTACGCGGCCTCGCCGCTGCTCGCGAAAAGCTCACCCTGAAGATCGACTATGAGAAAGAGCGGCTTGGAGACAAAGAGGAAGAGAAGAAACGGTTCGAGGCCGGTTTGGGCGAGCCGTCTTTGAAGAAGGGGAAGATCGCTTCTTTCGCCCTGGTCGTTGTTGGGGCGATGATTCTCTGTTTTTTACTGACCCGGGGCAGCCTCGTCTGGCTGGCGCTCGGCGTCATTTTTCTTTTGGCGGGAGTCGTGGGTTGGCTCTTTGCGAAGCGAGCCTCCAAAACGTCGTCGCCCCCCAAGGAAGGCGCTGCACGCCTTGCGGAGCTGAACGCCCGGATTTTTGCGGCGGCATCTGCCCTGGAAGAAGCAAAAAGCGCGATCGGGGCGCTCGATGGGAAGATTGAAGAATTGGTCCGGAATCCCGCCATGCTGGGGCAGCCGGCAACGGAGGACCTCGACCTCGAAGAGGGCCGGGTCGAGGAAGAGATAAGACGGGCCGAGAAGCGCACAAGCCTGATAGAAGAGCGAAAGGTGTGGGAGACGAGAGCCGAAAGAGCGCTCAAGGTCCGGGAGGAATGGAAGCAAAAAAAGGAAGCGGAAGCGGCGCGACTGGCATCGGCGAAAGAAGAATGGGAAGCCTATCTGGCCGGCGCCCGGCTGGCGCCGGGGATGACGACAAGGACAGCTTTTCAGGTTTTTGGGGCGGCAGAGAGCCTCAGGGGCCGGCTCAAGGATCTGGCGGAGCGTGAGGAGCGAATCGACGGCCTGGAGCGGCGTCAGACGGCGTATCTTTCCCTCGCCGTACGGGCGGCCTCTCTGGACGCGGCAGGGGCGGCCGACGCGGCGAACGTCCTGTCGCAGGTCGACGCATTCCTGAAGCGCCACGGGCAGATCGAGGAAGATCGTCGGGCGAGGGCGACAATTGAGGCTCGGCTGAAGGAGAGGTCCGAACGACGAACCGTCGCGAAAAGGGCGCTCGATGAGGCCGAAACGACGCGGGAAAAGGCAGCGGAACAGGAAAAAGAAAGTGTTGACGCGTGGCGCGCCTGGCTCGTCGCTGCCGGCTTTGACGGCGCTTACTCTCCTTCAACGGCCATGGAGGCCCTCCGCAAGACGGATGAGGCTGTGCGCATGCTCAATGAACGGGCCGATCTGACCGCCCGGCTGAGGACCTGTGAACAGAGCGTGGCGCGCCGCCGAAAGCTTGCGGCTGACGTGTTTGAAAAACTGGGGAGGTCAACGGTTGCCGACGAAAGGCTTCCTTCTGCCATAGAGGCCCTGGAGCAGGAGTACGAAGCGGCGAAGACCGCGAAGACGCAGAAAGAGGGTCTGCAAAAGAAGCTTGAGGAGATCGACTTCCGGGCCGAGCGGGAAAGTCGCGAGCTTGGCGTTTTGAGAGAAGAGAGAGCGGCTCTTTTGACGGAAGGAGAAGCGGCTTCCGAGGAGGAATTTCGCGACCGGGCCGCGCTGTGGGAGAAGCGGCTTCAACTTCTGAATGATGTGGACAGAACAGAGAGCAACATCAGGAAGCTGTCAGAGACTGAAGAGATCGCTCCGCTGCGGGAGGCGCTCGGCTGCCTCAGCAAAGAGGAGCTGAAAATAGAAAACGAGGCCTGCGCGGGCCGCATCGCCGAGATGGACGAGGCGCTCCACCGGGCGTACGACGAGAAAGCTCGGCTGAGCGAGGAGCTGCGCACCCTCGCCTCGGCGGACGACCTATCGACATTGAGGCAGGAAGAGGAGAAGATCATCGAGGAGATCCGCCTTCAATCGCTGGAGTGGGGAAGCCATGCCATCGCTCGCCATCTGCTCTTGGAAGCCAGGAAACGTTTTCAGGAGGAACAGCAGCCGAAGGTGATCAGCGATGCGGCCGGCTTCTTCAGCCTGATCACCGGGGGCCGGTACGAAAAGATCGTCGCTCCCATCGGGGAGGACACGATCGAGATCGTCTCCCGGGACGGCCGGACGAAGCGGCCGGAACACCTCAGCAGGGGGACCGCGGAACAGCTCTATCTCGCCCTGCGCTTCGGCTACATCGCAAATTTCACGGGCAGCGGCGAAACTCTTCCCGTGGTCATGGATGAGATACTCGTCAACTTCGATGCCGCCCGGACCAGGCAGGCCGCATCGGCGATCCTCGCCCTCGCCCGGACGCATCAGGTGATCTATTTCACCTGTCACCCCGAAATAGCCGCCCTCTTTCAAGGTTTGCAAAACGATATCGCAATGTACGAGATGAAGGAAGGACAAGTCTGCCGGCCGTGATCCTCGGCCGGCCGGACGCCTTTTCCTCTACCGCAGAATGCGCTGGTCGCGCAAATCCTTGGCGCCGCGGGTCTTGATGATGGTTGCCTTGCCGACTTTGGCCGTCCTCAGGTCGTAAAATGCATTCACCACGTGGTAGAGCGTCGGCAGATCCTGCCAGCTCGCTTTGTGGAATTCAAAGGAGCCTTCCGCAGCCTGTATCTCCACGACTCTTCTGTAGGGGTCGAAAGCGGGCGTAAAGACGGCGTACGCTGCGTCGGCCTCTCCCCAGTCCTGTGTGGCTGGGATGTACTTGTAGTGAAGGAGGCCTTCGCTTTTTCCGGCCCCCAATGCCTCTATATCCTCTTTCCCGGCCGGCCGGGCATGGGCAATATGAAGGTCGAGAAAGGTGAAACCCAGCCAGCTTGCGGTGCACGACATCCGGCCTTTCTCTATCGTGGGCGGCGGAAGCTCGCAGTAGACCTTGGCAAAGCCAAGCTCCTCCCGGCCGCTGATGATGGGATCCGCGAGGTTTTCCCACAGCACCAGGAGGAAATCGCCCCTTGCCGTGTCATGCCGCCCCTTGAAAACAGCAGGAATTGTGACGCCCAGGGTGTTATAGCCCCGACCGGCAAGCCACGGGATGTCGGTCATGTAACAGAAGAGGAGCGTGAGGAAGGAATCCTGCCCCACTTCGAAACAGGGGGGCAGCATCTCCGCCAACTGCGCCCGCTCGGCTTCCACGGTCACGCTCACCATGGTCGTCTCGGGACGCTCCGCGCTAAAGAGGACGTTGCCTTCTTCTCCCTGGCGGGGACCGGGCGCCGGCCCGAAGTGGGTCGGCATCCGGTATATCCTGCCCGGTTGGAACAGATAGGACATAATTGAAGCGCTATTTGCTCATCTTGCAACCCGTCTCGGCACACGGCGTCTCGATCTCTTTGGCGGGGATCATGCTGGCCGTGCCGACATAGGCATGCTTGAAAAACTTGCTTTCCTTGACGATCTCAGCGCCCCAGAAGGGCATGATGTTCTGATGGTCGCAGGCTCGCATCGTCCATGTGCCCGCCGGACCCTCATAGGTCAACCCTTCCCACGCCTTGATCACGGCTTCGGTATCGGTTGTTCCCGCCTTCCTGACGGCCTCGGCCCAAAACATCGTCGCCATGTAAGGCTGCGCCAACCTGGACGGATAATGGCCGAGGTCCTTGAAAGCCTTTTCGACAAACTCCTGGTTCTTCTTGCCCGGTATGGTCAGCATGTAGACCTGTGCGCCGAAATCGCCGAGGACATAGGCATCGTCGCCCACCGTCTCGATCATCTCATCGTCGTCCACGTAGTAGGTCACGAACTTGGCCTTGAGACCCATGGGCCTTCCCTGCTTGATCAGGAGGAACAGGTCGTTTCCCCAGTTGGGCGTGAAGACGAGGTCGGGCTTGGCCGCGATGAGCTGGCTCACGTAAGGCGCAAAGTCCTTGGTGCCCATGGGGTGGTAGATCTCCGCAACGATCGGCGCGGAAGGGTTCAATTGCTTCCACTTTTTCTTGAAGGCTTCTACTGCTTCCTTGCCAAAGGAGTAATCCTGGCCGATGATCGCGACGCGCTTGAATCCTTTTGCTTTGGCCATATGCGCAAGAGCGCCCGACTGCTGGTCCGTATTGCCGCAGGCCCTGAAGAAATTGCGGCTGCACTTCTCCCCGGTGAGGCTCGCTGCGGCCATGCCGTAAGTGTACATGATGGCGTTCTGCTTCTCCGCAAGCTGGGTTATGGCCGCGCCGACAGAGCTTCCCGAGCCGCCGCAGAACACCTTCACCCCATCCTTCAGGATGAGGTTGGTAGCCTTCCTGGCTGCCACATCGGGCTTCATCTCGGAATCGACCTTGACCACTTCGACCTTCTTCCCGAAGAGGCCGCCCGATTCGTTGATTACCTTGGCGGCGTACTCCACGCCTTCGAGATACCGCTCTCCCGTATCTTTGGCGTTTCCCGAAAGAGGCTCTACGCAGCCGATCTTGATCGTATCGGCCGCTTTCAACGGGCCTGCCGCAAAAAACAGAAGAAGCAGGGCCGAAAGGCCCGCCATTGCCATCACTTTTTTCGACCTTCTTTTCATGTGTCTTTCCTCCCTTGATGAATCTTTGCTATGCCTATACCTCAAGATAGCGGCGGCGAACATCCTCTGCTGCCAATAACTCGTTCCGGTCTCCGCCGAAGACGATTTGTCCTTTGCTCATGATGTAGAAGCGATCGGCGATCTTTATTGCCGCCTTGAAGTTCTGCTCGACCATGAGCACGGTAACGCCCGCTTTTCTGACCGCGGCGAGCATAGCGAGGACGTCGGTCACGATGAGCGGCGCAAGCCCTTCCGTTGGCTCGTCAACGAGGATGAGCTGCGGGTTTCCCATAAGCGTTCTCGCCACGGTGAGCATCTGCTGCTCGCCCCCGGAAAGATGGGCGCCCTTGTTGGCTCGGCGGTCTTTCAACTGTGGGAACGCCTCATAGATCCTCTCGACCGTCCACTCGCGGCCCGCATGCGCCGCCGTCGCGGCCGCCTTCATGCCGATGGAAAGGTTCTCCTGCACGGTGAGGCTCTTGAAGATCCTGCGGTCTTCCGGAATGTAGCCAATCCCCAGACGCGCCACCTCGTAGGGCTCTTTGCCGACCATCTCCTGGCCATTGAAGGTGATTTGCCCCTCCCGGGGCTTTTCCAGGCCCATGATGCTTTTGAGGGTAGTCGATTTCCCCACGCCGTTCCGGCCGAGGAGGCAGACCAGCTCCCCTTCCGTCAGATCGAGAGAGACGCCGTGGAGTACGTGGCTCTTGCCGTAATAAGTATGGATGTTTCGGAGCTCCAGCATATTATTCTTCCCCGAGATAGGCGTCCTTCACCCTTTGGTCCCCTTTGATCTGTTCGGGAGGACCCGAAACGAGGATCGAGCCGTAGTGAAGAACGGAAACCGCGTCGGCAAGGGAGAAGACGACATCCATGTCGTGCTCGATAATGACCAGCGTCTTCCCGGCGCTCACCCGTTCGATCATCCTCGTCGCATCCGCCGTCTCTTCCCGGGTCATGCCCGCTGTCGGCTCGTCGAGGAGGATCATCTCCGGGTCTGTCGAGAGAGTGATGCCGATCTCCAGGGCTCGCTGCCTTCCGTAAGAAAGGGCGTGCGCCTCGACCTGACTCACATCGGACAGGCCCACCTCTTCGATGATTTGCTCCGTTCTTCTGGAGATCTCGATAGACCGGGAAGGTCTTTTGAAAAAACTGAAGCGCAGCCCCTGCCGGCGACGTACGCCGGAGAGAATGTTATCGAAGACGGTGAGGTTTTGAAACACATTCGTGATCTGGAAAGACCGGGAAATACCGAGGCTATTAAGGGCTTGGGGCGGTTTCCCGGTGACGTCGCGATCCTGAAAATACATCGATCCCGATGACGGGGGGAACTTGCCGCTGATAATATTGAACAAGGTGGTCTTGCCGGCGCCGTTGGGCCCTATGATCGCGTGGCGCTCGCCTTTCCTTACGGCCAGATTGACGCCCCTCAGCACTTTCAGACCGGAATAGTCCTTGTGGATGCTGTCGAGGCGAAGTATGAAGTCCTTCTCGCCGGTGGTCACGATGTCGGCTCCTTGGTCGGCGAGGCCGTCCGTCTCGGCGAAAGAAGGCGGTTTTTCACGTCGAGTATGACCTTGGAAAGACCGCCGGGCACGAAGAGCACCATGAGGACGAAGATCAGGCCCATGATGAGGGCCCAACGATCGGTAATGTCGCTCAGGTAGTTTTGGAGGATTATGTAGACGAAGGCGCCGAGCAGGGGGCCCCAGAAGGTGCGCGTGCCGCCCACGAAGGCCATGAGCAGGGCGGTCCAGCCCATTTGGAGACCGATTGCGCTCGTGGAGACAAACTGGAAGTGAAGGGCAAAAAAAGCGCCGGCGAGTCCTGCGAGGGCGGCCGAGAAGGCGAGGAGTATGAGGCGGCTCACGGCCGCATCGTAGCCGATGAATTTCATCCGCTCCTCATTCTCCCGCATGAGCAGCACCGTTTGACCCATGGCGGTAGAAGTAAAGTACCAGCAGAAGAGCACGACTGCGCCAATGATAATCAGCACGACGTAGTAGAAGCTCGTCACGCTCGCCACCTTGAAATGGGCGACAAGCAGGTTGAGAGCGGGCCTCGTGATATTGAGGCCGTCGTCGCCCCCGGTGACGGCGCTCCACTTTTGGGCAATGGCAAAAAAAAGCGCATTGAAGGCCAGAGTGAGCATGGCGAAATAGCCGCCCTTGAGCCGGAGGAGGAGGCTTCCGAAGGCGACGCCGATAACCGTCGTTGCTCCCACCGCGAGGAGGAGACAGGGGAGCAATGAAAGCCCTTTGAGATGGGTAAGGGCTATGGCGGCAACGAAGGCCCCGAACCCGAAGAACATGCCGTGCCCGAAAGAAAGCAGCCCCCCGTAACCGAGGAGGAGGTTGAAGCTTACGGCAAAGAGGGCGAAGACAAAGACTTCGGTCAGGATGCTGAGATGGTACTCCCGCAACAGCAACGGGCAAAGGGCCCCGACGAGCAAGATCGCGAGGATGACGAGAGCGTTCTTGCGGGCCTTCACTCTTTTTCTCCGAAAAGGCCCTGGGGTCTCAGGACAAGGACCACCGACATGAGCAGATAGACGAGCACCACTGAGAGTTTCGGGATCAGGAGGACGCCGAAGGAGAGGATCTGGCCGAGGAGCAGCGAGGCGACGAGAGCGCCGGCCAGGCTGCCGAAGCCGCCGACCACAACGACCACGAAGGCATCGGTGAGGATCTCGTCCGCCATGCCGGGATAGGTCGTCAGAAGAGGCCCGGCAATCACTCCGGCAAAACCCGAGAGGGCGGCGCCGAAGGCGAAGACGCCGGTAAAGAGGAGCGGGACGTTGATGCCGAGAGCGTTGACCATGCTCGAGTCGTTCACGGCCGCCCTGAGGACGACGCCGAGACGCGTGCCGTAGAGAATGACCGCCATGACGATGCCCACCAGCACAGCGCAGGCGAGAACGAAGAGGCGGTAAACGGGGTAGAGGAAACCGAAGAGAGGCACTGTCTGGCCCAGAAAGCCTTTGAGGTTGACCGGCTGAGGAAAATCGCCCCAGATCCACTTGACGAGCTCGGTGATGATGAAGCCGAGGCCGAAGGTGAGCAAGAGCTCGGCAACATGGCCGAAAACATGGGCCCTTCTGAGCAGATGCCTTTCAATCAGCGCGCCGATAAAAAACAGGGCAACGGGACAGACGATAATGGAAAGCCAGAATTGGCCCGTCCACCTCAGCACGGTAAAGGAGAAGTAAGCGCCGAGCATATAGAGCGCGGCGTGGGCGAAGTTGATCACATTGAGCATGCCGAAGACGAGAGTAAGACCCGCAGAAACGAGGAACAGAAGACCTGCGTACCCGAGACCGTGAAAAAAGAATACGGGGATATTGCTCATAACAAATTGCACCCTTGACGCCGCCCTTCACTGAACTGAGGCTGCCTGGCGGCGGCGTTTCCCCGCAAGACCAACCTCCCGCCCCGAAGGGCGGCTCTGCAAAAGGTTGCAACATCCATGCCTCTGCTCTTAACTTACCGATATGTCTCGTCTCTGCGGAGGCGCCCAAGGCGGCGGCGGAGCGGGGTTTGGCAATATGCGGCCAAAAGAACGGTTTATTGCCATCAACGGTCGCGTCCCCGACGTTTTTTTCCTTTTGCCCCCGCTTCCGAAGCTGCCCCAGAGACGGGGAAAGCCCGAAGAAAAGCCCCTGGAGACCAATTTGTGCAAAGGACGAGCAGAACAGTGCGATCAAAGGCATGCTCATTGCATCCTGGATAGATAATGAAGCAGTATTGTGCGTCTTTTCAATCTTCGCTATTGGTCGAAGGAGCGCGACGCGAGAGATGCAAAAAGGAGGGAATATGAACAGAGCAATGATTGGTTGGTTCGCCCTGCTTGCAGCGGTCTTGCTTATAGCCGTCCCGCAGTCGGCACGGCCGGCTGAAAGGACAGAGATTCGCGTGGGCGTGGTCAACGCTATGACCGGCGGAGAGGCTATGACCGGCGCCGAACAGAAATGGGCCTACGAACAGGCGACGGCCGACGTCAACAAAAAAGGCGGGGTGTACGTAAAAGAACTGGGGAAGAGGCTCCCCTTAAGGCTCATTTTTGCCGACGACAAAAGCGCGCCCGACCAGGCTGCCGCCGCAATGGAGCGGCTCATTCGGGTTGACAACATAGACTTTGCCCTCTCGACCGACAATATTCAAAAAAACATCGCGGCCGCCACCGTGGCCGATAAATACAAGGTGTTTTTCCTGATCAACATGGGCTGGCTGAACATGATAGAGAGCCAGAATTTCAAGTGGGTTGCGGCCTACTTCTTTACGACCTCCGCCGCGGCAAAGGTTCCGTTCCAAATTTGGAACGGTCTGCCCGAAAAGGAGAAGATCGCGAAGCCCGCCATGCTCATGACCGACAATCTCGGGGGTCAGTCTTTCGGAAAGGCATTCAGGGAGTGGGCAAAGCAATATAACTACGCCTTTTGCATCGATGAGGCCTATCCGGTCGGCGCCAAAGACTTTTCTTCTTACGTGCTCAAGATGAAGGCCGCCGGTGCAGACGCCATGCTGTTTTTGGGCGCCCCTTCCGACGGAATTACCCTCTTGCGACAAATGAAGGAGCAGAAGCTCAAATTGCGCTATATTCATGGGTGGGCAGGCTTATGGCCCACGGAGGTCGTCAAGGCGCTGGGCGAGGATGCCGATTATATTATGCATGACGGTTTCTGGAGCGAAAACAACGGCCAGGCCGGATCGAGGGACCTTGGACAGCGCTTCAGGAAGCAGTTTGGAAAAGATTCGGTGAACGCCGGGCATCATTATGCCAATGTTCAGATACTGACCATGGCCATTGAAAGGGCGGGCGCCATCGATTCGGCGAAGGTGCGGGACGCCGTTTTTGGAGGCGACTTCAAAGGAACCCTCATTGGCGATGTGAAATTCGACGGCAAGGGGCTGGCGGTTACCGACAGCGTTGCTCTTCAGTGGTGGAAAGGCGAGCGGGTACCGATATGGCCGCCGGTAAAGGGCGTATCGAAGCTCCGGATGATGCCGGTCAATTAGTGCTGCCCAGGGCTTTGCTTTGAGAAAAAGGAGGGCTTGAATGTTCGGCAAGATATTGGTTCCCGTTGATTTTTCCGAATACACGGAAGAGATCCTGGAGTATGCCATGGAAATAGCGCGGAAATTCGGCTCTTCTCTCCATCTCGTCCATGTCATCCCCACCATGGATTACTTCACCCCCTACGAATCGTTCATCACTCCCGAAAACGTCGAGGCAGCGCAGCAGGCCATCGAAGCGGAGGTCAAGAAACATCTCGAGGAGACGGCCGGGAAAATTTCCGGGATTTCCGTCTCCCGAGCCGTGCTGTCGGGAGCGGCTTTTGTTGAGATCACGCAGTACGCCGAGTCGGAAGGCATCGATCTCATCATTATGGGCACCCACGGGAGGGGAGGCATTCAGCACCTGCTCCTGGGCAGCGTCGCGGGGAGAGTGATCCGGCGAGCGCCCTGTCCCGTGCTCACTATTCGCCCAAAGAAAGAATAGCCCACCTTTTTTTGCCGGAATCCCGGGGCCGGAGCCTAACGGAAGGGAAAAGGCAGGGCCTCGCGGCCCTGCCTTAGCTTGTTCGTTTATGGCCCGTTCGGGGATCGTCCGGAGTGCGGCATCCCTGCCGGACTTCGCTAGGCGCCGAAGGATTCCTTTTCTTCCTTGTGATGTTTTATGACCCTTCCCTCGACCATGAATATTACGTCTTCGCCCACGTTGGTAGCCAGATCGGCGACGCGTTCCAAGTTTTTCGCGATATTGAGAAGATGAATGGACCGCTCAATGGTGGATGGATCGTCAGTCATGAAGACGACCAACTCCTTCACGATTCGCTCCTTGAGATCGTCCACGATATTGTCCCGCTCGCAGACGCTCTTCGCCAACTTCGCGTCTTCCGTAAGGAAAGAGTTGATGCTGTCCCGCACCATCCCCGTGGCCACCTGGGCCATCTTGGGGATGTCGATGAGGGGCTTCACCCGGGGCCGCTCGATGAGAAAGAGACCGTCTTCCGCAATGTTCACGGCGTGATCGGCCATACGCTCCACGTCTTTGTTCATCTCCAGGGCCATGAGGGTGGTGCGCAGGTCCCTTGCCCTCGGCTGGTACTTGGCGATTAAATTGAGGCAGAGCTCGTCGAGCCTGTTTTCACAATCATTGGCCTTTGGCTCGTCCCGCTCGACCACCTGTTCGAGGAGCTTTCTATCGTTGTGCAAGAGTCCCTGGATGCTCCTTTCGATCATCTGTTCCACAAAAGTCGCGCACCCGGCCAGCTCGTGCCTGAGGTCCGCCAATTGCTCTTCGAACATACACCCTCCTTGAATCGTGAATCGGAAGCGCGTTTCGCGATTTCACTTTCGCGATTCCTATCCCCCTCGCAAATGCCTATCCGAACTTGCCCGTCAGGTACTGCTCAGTCCTTTTGTCCTGGGGCACCGTAAAGAGCTTCTCCGTCGGCCCGTACTCGACCAGGTTGCCAAGGTAAATAAAAGCAGTGAAGTCGGAGATGCGGGCGGCTTGGGGAATGTTGTGCGTGACCTGGATAATGGTGACGGCGTTCTTTAATTCTACCACCAACTCTTCTATATGAGCCGTCGCCTTCGGGTCGAGGGCGGAGGTCGGTTCGTCGAGCAGGAGCACCTCCGGATACATGGCAAGGGCCCGGGCGATGCAGAGCCGCTGCTGCTGCCCCCCGGAGAGAAAAGTCCCCTTTCGGTGGAGCGAGTCTTTTACCTCTTCCCAAAGGGCCGCCTTCCGCAGCGATTCTTCCACGATGCGGTCCCTGTCGCCTTTGGAAATCCGCATGCCGTTCAGGTTGTAGCCCGCCACCACGTTATCGTAGATGCTCATGGTGGGAAAAGGGTTGGGCCGCTGGAAGACCATGCCTATTTTCCTTCGCACGATGATCGGGTCCGTGTCGAAGATATTCTCGCCGTCGAGAATGATCTTCCCCGAAAAAACGGCATTAGGCGCAAGCTCGTGCATGCGGTTGATGCACCTGATGAGGGTCGTCTTGCCGCACCCCGACGGTCCCATGATCGCCGTTATCTTATTCCCGGCAATGGAAAGGTCGATGTCCTTCACTACCATTTGCTGATCGAATCCGGCACTGAGGCCTTCGATTTTCAGAACTGTACTTTCCATCTGCGGGTCACCATTTTCGCGAGAACATTGAGGGCCAGGATAAAGACGACCAATACGAAGGAAGCGCCCCAGGCCAGGGTATGCCAGGCCGGGTAAGGGCTCGTGGCGTAGTTGAAGACGAGCAGGGGCAGCGAGTTGATGGGCTTGAATATATCAAGGCCCATGTAAGGGCTGCCGAAAGCGGTGAAGAGCAAAGGCGCCGTTTCACCCCCGATGCGCGCGATGCCCAGGATCACGCCCGTGCCTATCCCGCTCAGACCCGAAGGGAGGATCACCTTTAAGATAGTGCGGGGGTAGGGGACGCCGAGGGCCAATGAAGCCTCTTTGAGGGCGTCCGGGATCAGCTTCAGCGTTTCTTCGGTTGACATGACGATGACGGGCAGCATCATGATCGCGAGGGCGATGCCGCCTGAAAGGGCCGAGAAGGAGCCTATGGGCTTCACGATCCAGAAGTAGGCGATGATGCCGATAACGATGGACGGCACGCCCTGGAGTATCTCCACCGAGAGCCGTGAAAAATAAGCGAACCTGACTTTTCGGTATTCCGAAAGATAGATCCCCGTGAGAACGCCCAGGGGTATGGAGATGACCGAGGCGATGAGGATAAGGATCGCGCTTCCGACAATGGCGTTCGAGATGCCTCCTCCCACCTCTCCCATAGGGCGGGGGAGGCTGACGAGAAAGCCCCAGTTTACTACTGAGACGCCGTTCTTTACGATGAAGAAGAGGATGAGGAACATGGGAAGCATGCAGACGAACGAGAGGACGACGATAAGCGCCTTGAACAGCTTGTCGGCCAATATTCTTCGATGCAGCCGCCCATCCTTTATCATCTTTCCACGCTCGTCCTGATGATGACGATTTTACCGATGATGTTGATGATGGCGGTTACCACGAAGAGCACCAGGGCTATCTCGGTGAGGCTCGAGAGATAGATCTTCCCCGTTGCCTCGGTGAATTCGTTGGCGATGACGCTGGCCATGGTGTTGGCGGGCGAAAAGATGCTCTTGGGAATAATATTCGAGTTGCCGATTACCATGGTGACAGCCATGGTTTCTCCAAGGGCCCGTCCCAGAGCGAGGAGTATGCCGGCGAGGATGCCGGAGCGGGCGTAAGGGAGAATGATTTTGCGGATGACTTCAAACCTCGTCGCGCCCAGGGACAGGGCCGCCTCTTTCAGATCGGCCGGCACGAGACCGATTACCTCTCTGCTGAGGGAGGCGGAATAGGGGATGATCATGATGGAGAGCACCAGCGCAGCGGTCAGGACGCCGACGCCCAGGGGGGACGCGCCGGAGTGCAATTCGACCCACCGCACCATGGGCACGAAAAAGAACAATGCCCAGAACCCGTAAATAACCGATGGGATGCCCGCGAGCAGCTCGACGACTGTTTTGATAAAGGAAGACATGATGCCGCGACGGAAATACTCGCCGAGGAAAATGGAAACAGCCAGGGAAAAAACGAGGGAAATCAAGAGGGCGAGGAACGAGGTGAGGAGCGTTCCCGCCAGGAAGGGAAGGGCCCCGAACTTGGCCGCAACAGGGTCCCACACCGTGCCGATGAGGAAGCCGAGCCCGTGCTGTCTGATTGCGGAACCCGACGCGATGAAGAGGGAGACAAGGATGGCCAGAAGCAACGCGAGGACGCTTATTCCCGAGAGATAGAGAATGCGTTTGAAGACCGGTTCTGAAAGGGCTGTTCCGGGGCGGTACGCGGTCTTCGACCGCGTCCCCGGCTTTCGGGCGGTTTCGGCGAGGGCCTTGGAGGAGCCTTCGCTCGATGAGACGCTTCTGCCGTCGGCAATTGCTTCTTCAGTCAGCTTCATGTCACGATGTTTTTTGGCCTTCAAATAGGGTATCGGGTCGTAACTTCCACCCTTCTCCGCGGCTATTATTCTACTGAGTTTACGTTAAGCATTGGTGAAGCTTTTGTTAAGGTGAGGTTAATTGTGCGGAAACTCTGCTTTTTTCGAGGCGCCGGAGTCGATCGGCAGCTTGATGAGGAAACGGCTGCCCACGCCCGGCGTGCTTTCCACGCTTACCTCGCCTCCATGGAGGAGCACGATATGTTTCACGATGGAGAGGCCGAGGCCCGTGCCGCCCGTCTTTCTCGACCTCGATTTGTCGATCACGTAGAAGCGTTCGAAAATGCGCGCCAGCTTTTCTTTGGGCATGCCTATGCCTGTATCCCGCAGGCTGATAACGACATGGCCCCCGTCGCTTCGGCCGAGCATCAGACCGACTTCGCCCTGATCGGTGTATTTGATTGCATTATCGAGGAGATTGATCAACACCTGCTCGATCTTGAAAGGGTCTGCACATATTTCCGGCAGATCGTCGGGGCTTTCGAAGGCGAGGTTGAGATGTTTCTCTTTGGCGGGACCCTCGAAGATGCGTACGGTCCGCTCCGCCAGCGTTTTGAGATCGACTTTCTCGAGCTCCAGCTCCGCCCCCCGCTCCTCGAGCTGGGAGAGAAGAAGGAGATCGCTCACCATGGCGATGAGCCTGTCCGTGTTTCTCTTGATGATCTCTACATAATGCTTGTTCTTGCCGTCGACCTCCTCTTCCAGGGTCTCGGCGAAGCCCTTTATCGACGTGAGGGGCGTGCGCAGCTCGTGGGAGACGCTCGACACGAGGTCTCGTTTGATCTTCTCGACTTCTTTCATGCTCGTGATGTCGTGGAGGACGAGGACCAGTTCGTCCTCGGGCTCTACATGAGCGGCGCTGCAAAGGAACGTCTTCCCCTCCATCTCCACCTCTTCGACGGGGCTGAGCTTTCCGCTCCTGGCCTTTTCCATAAGCTCGATGAACTCTGGTTGCCCGAAGGCTTCCCAGTAGATTAGCCCTTCGGGGGCGGAAGTGAGGCCCAGAATGGCTTTCAGGCTCTCATTGCAATAGATGACGGCGCCTTTCCTGCTAACCACCAGAAGACCTTCTCGAAGGGAGTCGACAATGCCTTTCAATTCCGCCTTCTGCCGGTTCAACTCCTCGAATGCGCCCTGAAGTTCGCGGCTCATGGAATTGAACGTGTTCGCCAGGGCTCTGAACTCATCGTTCCGCTTAATAAAAACGCGGGTGTTGAAGTCTCCCGATGCGAGGCGCCGCGCCGCGCCGCTGAGCTCCCGTATGGGACTGGAAATATTCCTTGAAACGAGCAGCGTGAAGATGAGGGCCAACAGAGCGGCGAGCGCCCACATCTCGACCATGCTTCCAAAGAAACGGGGCGGCATCTTGATGTCTTTGTCGAAGACGCTGGTCCTGATCGCTCCCTCGATCTTCCCGTCTTTTTCCAACGGCAGGGCCACGTAGAGGGACTCCTGGCTTGTGGTGCTGCTGAGACGTCTCGATGTTCCCCTTCGTCCAGCCAGGGCTTCAACGACTTCGGGCCTGTTGCGGTGGTTCTCCATCGACCGGGGATTCTCGAGGGAATCGGCAAGGACAGTTCCCTTGGCATCGATCACGGTGATCCGTTCTTTCAACTCCCGGCCCAGCTTCTTCACGACAGCATCGAATCGATCGTACGAGCCTTGCTCGAGGGACGTCGTCGCCTCCTGCCTCAGCGCGACGGCCAGATTAGTCAGCTTTTCCACGACCGACTGCCGGTAGATCCCGCTGAAAGCGCCTGAAAAAGCGAGGAGACTGGCCCCGGAAAAGACGAGAATAATGAAGAGGTACCCGACAAATATGCGCGCGAAGAAAGAGTTTTTCATGCTTCCAGCTTGTAGCCGGCTCCCCGTACGTTCTTGAGGAGACCCGAGGCCCTGCCCAGCTTCTCCCTCAAGTGCCTGACGTGGACGTCAACGGTGCGGTCCGATACGATCTTGTCGTGGCCCCAGAGAAAGTCGAGTATTCTTTCTCTGGAGAAAACCCATCCCGTCTTCGACGCGAGGAATTCCAGGATGCGGAACTCGACGGGAGTCACCTCCACCACTATTCCTTCAACGGCCACCTGGTGTTTTTGCAGGTCTATGGTGAGGAGGCCGCCCACCTCCACTTTGTGCGTTTCTGCTGTCCGGCGCCCTGTCCTCCTCAGCACCGCCTTCGCCCGGGCCATAAGCTCTTTAGGGGAAAAGGGCTTGGTCACGTAATCGTCCGCGCCTATTTCCAGCCCGAGGACCCTGTCCACCTCATCGGCTCGCGCGGTGAGCATGATAATGGGAATGGCCGAGAGACGCTCGTTCTTTCGCAGGAATTTGCACACTTCCACGCCGTCTGCGTCGGGGAGCATCAGGTCGAGGACCACGAGGTCCGGCGTATCTTGCCGGAGGAACCGATAGAACGAGTCGGCATCGACAAATTCTCTTACCTTCATGCCTGTTTTCTTCAAATGCACGGAGACCAGCTCGATGATGTCGGGGTCGTCGTCCACGACCGCGACAAGGGGCGTTTTCCCCGGCCCGGAAGGCATTGCCTCATGTTCCATTTCATACTTATAGCACATTATGGGAGAAAAGAGCATCCTTGCCCGGCAAATCTCAATTTGCCCGTGCGGCCAGGCATATGCTACGATAGGGCAAGAGGAAAACCCGAATGAGCAAGAGACGCTGCGGTTGAACTCGAACGAGGCAAAGATGGAGGACGGGGAAAGAGAACGAAAGAAGTATCGGATGAGCCTCACCGTTCTCGACAAAGAGACAGGAGTGCGCAGGGCGTGCACCATCGCCGAGGCGAGCGCGTGGGACTGGGAGAACCGGCAGAAGGTGCGCTCCATCGGGCCCTGGCACATCTATAGTTTTCAAAGGCTTCTCTCCGTTCTTGCCCAGAAGGCCGAAGCGGGCTGCGAGGAAGTGGAGCTGGTGGAAGCGCCGTTCTATATGGGCTGCTAGCTCCGTCCTTCTTTACATATATCCGTTGTCTTCGCCGCAATCATCTTATTGTCAAGAGCAGAGGGGCGCTTGCCCTTCGAAGGAATGCTTCGGATTTCTGCCGTCTTGCGGAACCGCGTTCCGTTCAGTGGCTGACTTTTCATTGACGGGGGCTTGGTTTTCCTGTCATAATGTAGCCACGCCGAGCAACGCAATAGCGAGGAATAAAAAGATGCATTAAGGAATAAAAAGATGCATTAAGTCGGACCATTTCAGAAAAGGTGAGGGCAGACACATGAAAAGAGTGACGCTGAAGGTGAACGGAAGTTCTCGACAATTCGTTGTCGAACCGGACCGTGTGCTTCTCGATTTGCTCAGGGAAGACTTGCGGTTGACCGGGGCAAAACAGTCGTGCGACCGCAAAGGGCAGTGCGGCGCCTGTACGGTCATCGTGAACGGCAAAACAGTTCGATCTTGTCTCCAGAAAGTGGCCAACCTCGACGGCGCGGAAGTAATCACCGTCGAAGGCCTCGGCACGCCGGCAAACCCGCACTTGATCCAGGAGGCTTTCGTGCTTTCGGGGGCAGTCCAGTGCGGTTTTTGCACCCCCGGCATGATCATGGCCGCAAAGGCCCTTCTCGACCGGAATCCCAATCCGTCCGTCGACGAGATCAAGAAGGCCCTTGAGCATAACCTCTGCCGCTGCACGGGATATGTAAAGATCATCGAAGCCGTTCAGCTTGCTTCCCGGTTCCTGAGGGGCGAGACCACGCCCGACGCAGTGCGGCCCGATCCGAACGGTCCCATCATCGGCGTTTCCCATCCACGTCCGTCGGGCTTGCTCAAGGCGTGCGGCCTGGCGCAGTTCGGCGCCGATATCCAGCTCCAGGATCCGCTGGAATTGGCAGTGACCCGCAGCACCGAAGCCCACGCGCGGATCAAATCCCTGGATACGTCCGCTGCGGAGAAGATGCCGGGCGTTGTCGGCGTGATGACCCGGAAGGACATCAAGGGGACGAACCGAATCAAGATAATGGTTGGCGATCAGCCTCTCCTTGCGGAGGATAAAGTGCAGTGTCTCGGCGATGCCATCGCCATCATCGCGGCCCGCACCCAAAAAGAAGCCCTCGCCGCGGCAGCCGCCGTCAAGGTGGAATACGAGCCGTTGCCCGTTATCGGCTCTCCTGAGGAAGGCCTCGCTGACGGGGCGGTCCAGATACACGCCGATATGCCGAACCTCTGCTTCCGCCAGCCTCAGATAAAGGGCGATGCGGCAAAAGCGTTTGCCGAATCGGCAGCGGTTGTCGAGGGCTATTTCACCACCCAATGCAACCATCAGGCGCCGCTTGAACCGGAAGTGAGCGTCGCCTTCATGGAAGGCGAGGGAGAGGACGCCCAGTTGGTGGTTGCGGGCAGGAGCATAGAGATCCATATGCACATGGCCAACCTGCAGGAAGCCCTGGGGTATGAGAACGTCCGCTATGAAGAGCCTTACTCGGGCGGACAGTTCGGCCAGAAGTCGGCCATGAATACGGAGGCTGTCGCGGGCGCCGCGGCGCTCCACTTCAGGCGGGCGGTCCGGTATGTCCCCAGCCTTGCCGAATCGCTGCTCGTTTCGACCAAGCGGCACCCCTTCCACATGAAGACGCGCCTGGGGGCGGACAAGAACGGCAAGCTGACCGCGATCGAGATCGACTATCTTGTCGACAACGGCGCGTACATGGTGATCGGCGGCTACGTGGTCATGCGCTCGCTCTGGATGCTCTCCGGCTCCTACGACATTCCCAACGTCAATGTGCTCGCCCGCCTCGTCTACACGAACAACCCTGCCGGCGGCGCGGCTCGGGGCGCGGGACCTCCCCAGATTACCTTTGCGCTGGAGTCGGCCATGGATATGCTGGCCGAAAAGATCGGCATGGATCCTCTGGAGTTCCGGCGGATCAACTCGCTTCAGCCCGGTCAGAGCTGTTCCACGGGACACGTGTACGACGAGTGGTATTTTGTCGAGCTCTGCGATGCTGTAAAGTCTACCTATGAGCGGGCGAAGAAAGAGGCGGCGGCCTTCAAAGACGGCGTCGTCAAGCGGGGCGTCGGCATAGGGACTCACTCCTTCGGCATCGGGGGACCGAGCGACGCGGGCCGGGTTATCGTCGATATGGAGGCTGACGGCGGCTTGACCGTCTCCTGCGCCGTAGCCGACCCCGGCGAGGGGAACGATTCGATGCTCACCCAGATCGCCGCTCAGTGCACCGGCATCCCCATGGAGAAGATCCGCCTTATCACCCGCGATACCGATCGTACGCCGGGCATGGGACCCGCCGCGGCGAGCAGGATGACCTACATGGCGGGGGGCTCGCTCATTCTGGCCATAGAAGCGATGAAGAAGGCAATGAAGGAAGCAGGCGCATCGAACTACGAAGAGATGAAAAAGGCCGGGAAACCGACCCGCTTCATGGGCTCGAAGCAGACCGTGGAAGGCCATCTCGATCCGGAAACCGGCCAGGGACCTTCCTTCGAGTCGCGGGTCCATGCCATACAGATGGCGGAGGTGGAGGTCAACACCGAGACCGGTCAGGTGAAGGTCATCCGGGTAACCACCGCGGTCGACCCGGGCAAAGTCCTCAACCCGAACAACGTCATCGGCCAGTTCCACGGCGGCATGGATCAGGGCGTCGGCTATGCTTTGCGAGAGGAATACATCCATGGCGTCACGAAGGACTGGACGAGCTTCAAGTTCCCTACCATGAAAACCGTCTTCGATATGGACGTGATCATCAATGAGCACCCGAGGAAACAAGGACCCCTCGGGGCTGTCGGCGTCGGCGAGATGACCATGGTCTGCACGGCGCCGGCCGTCATCAACGCCATCTATGACGCGTGCGGCGCTAGGGTTTACAATCTGCCGGCGACCCCGGAGAAGATCAAGGCGGCTCTGGCGGCGAAAAAGTAAGGGAGTTTGACGGATCTTGCTTCATGGAGAACGGTAGTGCTCATTATCTCGACGCGAGCCTCGGACAGCAAGTTCGCGTATTGGGCGGAAAGGAAGTCCTCCTCGATAAGGAGGGCTTCCTTTGGCGCCCTGAGGACTGGACGGAGCAGGTAGCCGCCGCCATGGCAGCGGAGTCAGGCATCGAAACGCTGTCCGAGCTGCAATGGCGGCTGATTAAATTTTTCAGGGAATATTTCTTCTATCACGGCCGGGCGCCCCTGAACCGGGACCTGAAGGCGGGCTTAGGCATGAGCGTGATGGAGCTCGAATGCGTTTTCCCGGAAGGAATCCGCCGGGGCGCGCGCCGCATGGCGGGGCTGCCCAACCCCAGGATGTGCGGAGGGTAACAGGAAGCGGCGAGCAAGATGGTTTATCTGGATAACGCGGCGACGACCTTCCCAAAACCCGCAGAAATTTTTCGCAACATGGTGGAAACCTACCTCAGGACGGGAGTTTCGCCCGGCCGGGGAAGCTACGATCTTGCGACGGAAGCGGAAGGCTGCGTCGCCGAGGCCAGGAAAAGAACGGCAAGGTTTTTCGGGGCGCCTGACCCAGACAGGGTTATTTTCACCAGCAATGCAACGGATGCGCTCAACGTGGCCCTCCAAGGGATGCTCAAGCCGGGGGACCACGTTGTTTCCACCCGGCTGGAGCACAATTCCGTGCTGCGGCCCCTTTATCATCTGCGCCTCAAGTCTCTTATCGAATATGACCTCGTGCCCTTCGATGGAAAAGGCTTTGCCGACCCGGCGGCCATCGCGGCTGCGCTGAGGCCGAACACGAGGCTTGTGGTTGTGAACCACGCGTCGAATGTGCTGGGGACAGTCCAACGGGTAAGCGAGATCGGCCGGCTTTGCGCAGAGCGCGGCGTGCCTTTGGTGATCGATGCGGCCCAAACGGCCGGCGTTGTCCCCATCGACATGACCGCCTGGAAGGTCGCGGCCGTCGCCTTTACCGGCCACAAGTCGATGCTCGGCCCTACCGGCACGGGCGGGCTCCTGCTGAGCCGGGAAGCGCAGATCGAGCCGGTGAGGTTCGGCGGCACGGGCATCGACTCCATCAGCCTGGCGCACACGGACACCTTCCCCCATAGGCTGGAGTGCGGGACCCTCAACATCATGGGGATCATGGGACTTTGCGAAGCCCTCGACTTTCTCGAAAGGGAAACTCCGGAGTCGATACATCATCGTGAAATGGCGCTTCTCACGAAACTGCGCGACGGCCTGAGCCGCATCGACGGCGTCCGTCTTTATTGCGCGGACGACCTGAGCGAGCATGTCGGGCTGCTTACGGCCAACATAGAAGGCATGGACCCGGGAAAGGTGGGGGCGATTCTGGACGGCGATTTCGAGATTGCGGTGCGCGTGGGACTTCACTGCGCCCCCCTTGTGCATGAAAGCCTTGGCACGGCGCCATATGGCGGCGTGCGCTTCAGCATCGGACCATTCAACACGGAAGACGACATCGATCAAGCCATCGCTGCCATGGACCAGATCGCCAAGGCGCGCACTCGCTGCTGAAGCGGTCCTCTTCTTTGTTCCCCATTAGAGAGGGACGTTTTTTCTGTTGGTGTCTCTATCACACGCAGGTCGGGACCGGATAAGAGGGAGGGCCCCCTGCGGCCGTGAGTGGAGGGGTCGCGCGGGGAGGTTGCCTTTGCCGGGAGAGGGAGACCGTGGCCCGGTTTTTTTTAATAATTCGTGAATTTTCTCACTCCGCTGGTGTTGACAATTTTGTCGGATGAACCATAATCAGAGTATGGGGACAGAAAATAAGGTACTGAAATATCTGAGAAAAAGGAAGATAGCGTCGGGCAGGGAGATATGCAAGTTTTTCGGGTTTTCGCGTCAGAACCTGAACAAGCTGGTGAGAAAGCTAATCTGGAGGGGCGCGGTCGTGAAAGAGGGAAAGACCAAAGGAGCCCTCTATAGAATCGCCGATAAGCTCAAGACCCTCAATTACGATGACACGCGCTACCCGAAAAAACAGGGATAGGCAGAGGTCCTGTTTTTTCGGCAAGTCCTAAAGGCTCAGCGCCCCGTTCGTCAGAGTCCCACTCCATCTATTTTGGCGTTGCAGAACCGGCACTGCCCTGCTTCAATCTGGTAGTCGGAGACAGTGAAGCCCCGCCTTCTGATGACGGCTTTCTTGCAGTTCCAGCAGTAGGTGTTCTCCCCGTCGAGACCGGGAACGTTCCCCGTGTAGACGTATTTCAGTCCGGCCGCGAGTCCTATTTCCCGCGCCCGCACGAGCGTTTCCGGCGGGGTGGGAAAGCTGTCCCGGAGCCGGTAGGTGGGATAGAAGGCGCTTACGTGCCAGGGCGTCTCGACGCCTGTCTCATCCCGTATGAAGGCCGCGATCTTTTCAAATTCCTCGTCGCTGTCGTTGTATTTCGGGATAACCAGGGTGGTCAGCTCGATCCAGACGCCTAAGGATTTGTAATGCTTTATCGATTCAAGCACGCCTTCGAGCCGCGCGCCGCAGACCTTCTTGTAGAACCCCGCGGAAAAACCCTTGAGATCGATGTTTGCCGCATCCAGGTACGGGCGTATGGCATCAAGCGGTTCTGCTTCGATATAGCCGTTGGTGACGAAATTGTTGTAGAGGCCCGCCTCATGGGCGAGTTTCGCCATATCGAAAGCGTACTCGTAGAACATGGTGGGTTCTGTATAGGTGTAGGAGATGCTCTTGCACCCCGATTCCAGGGCCATAGCGACGGCCGCTTCAGGCGTCGTGGGGTAGCCCGCGATCTGCTCTTCGTCGGGCGCGACCTGAGAGATATCGTGATTCTGGCAATGGAGACACCGGAAGTTGCAGCCCACGGTGGCGATGGAAAATGCTTTTGAACCGGGGAAGAAATGGAAGAGCGGCTTCTTTTCCACCGGGTCCGCATGCCAGGAGCAGGGGACGCCGTAAACGAGCGTATAGAGCGTGCCTCCCCGGTTCTCCCTGACGCAGCAGAGCCCCCGCTTTCCGTCAGGGATTACACAGTGGTGTCTGCAGAGAAAACAGGCAGTTTTTCTTCCGTCACGCTTTTCGTAGAAGGAGGCTTCTTTCGCGGTCAAGGACTTTCTTTGACTCCCTTTTCTTTGGTTTTTCAGGCGCCGTGAGATGCAGCGCGTCGAAGACTTCCTCCATGTTCTTTACCGGCACAAACTCGAGCCGTCTCTTCACGTAGGAAGGCATCTCTTCCAGTTCCCGGACGTTTTCCCAGGGGATAAGCACCCTGGCTATTCCCGCCCGGAGCGCCGCCAGCGTTTTCTCCTTCAAGCCGCCGATGGGAAGAACGCGGCCGGTAAGGGTAATCTCGCCCGTCATTGCAACCTTTTTGTCCACGGGCCTACCCGTCAAAGCGCTCGCTATGGCGACGGCCATGGTTATGCCCGCCGAAGGACCGTCTTTGGGGATCGCTCCCTGAGGCACGTGGACGTGGATCTCCAGCTCTTCGAATATTGCGTCGTCTATGCCAAGGGCTTTGCTCCGCGTCTTGATGAAGCTGAGCGCTGCCTGAGCCGATTCTTTCATCACGTTTCCCATGTTGCCCGTGAGAAGCAGCTCTCTTTTGCCTTTCCGCGCCAATGCCTCGATGAAAAGCAGGTCCCCCCCGGCTTCCGTCCAGGCGAGGCCGCAGACGACCCCGACCATATCCTCGGTCAGGGTGTTTTCGTCCAGAAACTTCGGCTGGCCCAGCATGGCATGAAGATTTTTCGGCGTCGCAATGATCTTCCTGTCGGACCCTTCGGCGAATTTGCGCGCCGCCTTGCGCGCCACCGACGCTATTTCCCGCTCCAGGTTTCTGAGACCAGCTTCTCTCGTGTAGCCGGAGATGATCGTCGAAACGGCCTTGTCGGTAAAGGTCAACGCGCCTTTTGCGAGTCCGTTCTCGTTAATCTGTTTGGGGATAAGATAGCGTTTGGCAATGAGCAGCTTCTCCCGCTCGGTGTATCCGGGAATGGCGATGGTCTCCATCCGGTCGTGAAGCGCCGAGGGAATAGTGTCGACCTGGTTGGCGGTGGTGATGAACATGACCTTTGAAAGGTCGAAGGGCACGTTCAGGTAGTGATCGCTGAAGGCGATGTTCTGCTCGGGATCGAGCACTTCGAGAAGCGCGCTTGCCGGGTCGCCCCTGAAGTCCATGCCGATCTTGTCGACTTCGTCGAGCATGAAGACGGGGTTGTTCGTTCCGCCTTGCTTCAGGCCCTGCATGATCCTGCCCGGCATGGCCCCGACGTAGGTCCTCCGGTGACCGCGTATTTCCGCTTCATCTTTCATGCCGCCCAGGGAGATGCGCTGGAAGCTCCGGCCGAGGGCGCGGGCGATGCTGTGGCCCAGCGATGTCTTGCCAACGCCGGGAGGGCCCACGAAGCAGAGGATGGGACCTTTCATCTCGCCTTTCAGCTTCACGACGCTGAGGAACTCCAGAATCCTTTCCTTCACCTTGTCCAGGCCGTAGTGGTCCTCGTCGAGGACGGCCTTCACGTTCTTTATGTCGATGTTGTCCTTGGTGGAATTGCTCCACGGCAGCTCCACGAGCCACTCGATATAGGTCCTGAGCATGGACGACTCGATGGCGTCGGGGTGCATCATCTCGAGGCGCTCGACCTGCTTCTTTGCCTCTTTCTCTACCTCGCGCGGCATTTTCGCTTTCTTGATCTTCTTGCGCAGGTCCTTCACGTCCTCGTCGCGCTCGTCCGTCTCGCCAAGCTCCGACCGGATCGCCTTGATCTGCTCCCTCAGAAAATACTCCCTCTGGCTTTTGGTCATCTCGTCCTTGGCCTGAGAGAGGATCTTCGCCTGCATGTTGAGCAGCTCGATCTCCTTGCCGACGATCTCGGAGAGCTTCCGCAGCCGCTCGATGGGATCGACGATCTCCAGAAGCTCCTGCGCTTTGTCCACCTGGAGCCCGAGATTCGCGCAGGCGACGTCGGCGAATTTTCCCGGCTCGTCTATGGTGTCGAGGACAAGGAGCACATCAGAGGGGACCATCCTCCCCATGGAGACTACTTTCTCCATCTGTTCCCTGATATAGCGCATGAGCGCTTCCGTCTCCAGGGTGATCTCGGTTATGAGCGGCTCTTCTACCGTCTTGATGCGCACGAGAAAAGTGGGTCGTTCCTGCACATACTCTTCGATTCGGGCTTTTTTCAGCCCCTGGACGAGGATCTTTATCCTACCGTCAGGAAGACGGAGCATCCGCATGATCTGAGAGACCACCCCCATGGAGTAGATCTTCGCAGGGAGCGGGTCCTCGTCGGTCAAGTCTTTTTGGGCGGCGACCACAATCAATCTGTCCTGCGACAGCGATTTCTCCACCGCGTTTATCGACATCTCTCTTCCCAGAAAAAGCGGAAGGGTAACCGCCGGATACATCACCATGTCCCTCACCGGGAGCAAGGGGAGCGTCTCCGGCACTTTCAATGTTTCATCTTCCCACATACGTTGATAAGCCTCCGTGTTACGACGCGAAAAACGTCTTAAAAGCCTTATATGACTCAGAGATATCGAGCTTACTCGATATCTCAAAGGGGGAATGCATGGTGAGTATCGGGGCGCCCATGTCGATGATGTCCATGCCGTACTCGGCGAGATACTTTGCCACCGTCCCGCCGCCGCCCTCGTCGATTTTTCCCAGCTCTCCCGTCTGCCAAATCACCTTGTTCGTCGAAAGGATGCGCCTGATCTCGGCCATATATTCGGCATGGGCGTCGTTCGCCCCCACCTTGCCCATGTGGCCCGTGAACTTGGTCACGCAGATCCCGCCTCCGAGATAGCAGGCATTCTGTTTCTCGTGCACTTCCTGATAGGTCGGATTCATGGGGCCGTTGACATCCGCACTGATCGCCTTTGACGCATAGAGGGCGCGCCGCAGCACTGTTTCCACGTTGCCGTGCCCCTGCGCTTCGATCAGGTCCTGAAGAAAAAGCTGAATAAAGTGAGATTGGGCGCCGGTGTTCCCTTCCGAGCCG
Source organism: uncultured delta proteobacterium (assembly GCA_963816715.1). Lineage (GTDB taxonomy): Bacteria > Desulfobacterota > Syntrophorhabdia > Syntrophorhabdales > WCHB1-27 > BOG-1155. The sequence continues at coordinate 344,453 of CAWFMJ010000015.1, read as the reverse complement.
ATCTCCTCTTTATCCACAAAAACCGCCAGGACCGGCCAGGAGGTCTCCTCAACGAGGTCCGTCACAGCGGCGAGGAGCGGGTAGGCCGATGCCCGGTCGTCCTGACCGTAGGCGCCCACCATGCTCCGGTCGATGCCCACGTCCCGCGCCCTGAAGGCAGGAACCACTTCAATCTCGGCGCTCATGAAATCTTCTTCCACGATGTCGTAACGCTCCTTGAGCAGCCCCAGGATCGCTTTCTTCACCGGCTCCTTTTCCTCACCGAGCAGAGGAATGCTGCCGAAGAGCACCGTCAGCTTCTCGCCCTCTATTGCCTCGGAGAGTTTCTTCTCGTCCTGGTGCTTGCGGGAAAGATGGGGGAGGAGGTCGTCGATGGAAAAGACCGGGTCGGAGGGGTCCTCGCCGATGGTGAAGTCGACGGGCGTGCCGTCCGCTTTTATCACCACGCCATGAATGGCGAGCGGCATCGCTACCCACTGATACTTCTTTATGCCGCCATAATAGTGCGTCCTCAGGAGGGCAAGGTCGACGTCCTCGTAGAGGGGGTTCTGCTTGAGATCGAGCCGCGGCGAGTCGATGTGGGCAAGAATGATCTTGATGCCCTGACTTAGGTCCCGGCTGCCCTTTTTGAAGGCAACGACCTCTTTTCCCCTGTTCACGGCATAAATCTTCCCGCCCTTCAAGTCGCGCCCAAAGCCGGAAGCCTGAAGCCTTTGCTCGATTTGCGCGGCCGCTTCCCGCTCCGTCTTCGCCGCATCGAGAAACTGTTTGTAGCCTTCGCAGAACGCGTTGATCTCCCTGATTTCTTCCAAAGACTTTCTTTTCCAGCCGGACTGTCTTTCCATGAGAACCTTCACTTTGTCGGAATTGATTATGCCCGTTAGACCACGAGCGACTTGCGGCTCCTGAAAAACACCTGATGTTGTTGAAGACTGGGGCCAAGGGGCGCCTCCCCGACGCCCCCCGCCTTCACTTCTATAGTTTACCCCATTGGCCGCGTTCTTGCAAATGCATGGGCCAATTGCGCTCTCAGCGGCGACCGGTCTTCCCCTTACTCCACGTAATTCACGGTCCCTTTCTTTGTGCGCTCAGGGGGGAGAACTTGTTCTCCGTTGCGGCGTGTCCGACAATTATCCCGCACTGGACTGCGTAGCCCTCGGGCACCCCGGCCTCCCGCAGGAGTTCTTTGCCGCTGTCCGTTCCGAGAATGCGCGTGGGCGACATGAGATAGCATGACCCCAGCCCCAGCCCCGTGGCCTCGATGAGCATGTTTTCTGCGGCGAGAGCGGCGTTCACTGCGGCCATGGGTCCGGCAGGCGCAGAAAGGAGGAACAATACCGGCGCTCCATAGAGAGGCTGGTAGCCGGGCAGGGCCGCCCGCTGCCTGGGGAATTCTTCCTTGGCATTGATCATCGCGTCGAGCGTGCCGTCGTTGATCTTTCGCCGCAGGCCGGCTTTTGTGATCACGGAAATTTGAAAAGGCCCCGCATTGGGCGCCCACTGGCCCGCTTCAACGATCTTCGCCACCAGGTCGGCAGAGACCGGACGATCCTCATAAGCCCTTATGCTTTTCCGTTTCATAATCGCTTCAGTGACATCCATAATCAGCATCCTCCGAATGGGTATTTGTCTTAATTATAGCGTCAGCGAGGCGAGAAGTACAGCCGCGTCGGGTCAGTCCGATTCCGTTTTTTCGACTTCGGCCTCGATCCGGCCGCGGAAGAGCTTTATTGAAACCCGTTCTCCCGGACGGACTTCGGTTGCCTCGCGCAGCACGGTGTTCGTCTCGGTCCGGATGGTGATGCTGTAGCCCCTCTTCAGGATGTTTTCGGGATTAAGGTCTTTGAGTCTCTGGGCAGCCGCCTGGAGCCTCGTCTTTTGCTCCGTGAAAAGATTCGAGAAGGCCGTGGTGAGCGTGTGCGAGAGGTCGTCGAGGTACATCTGACACTTCACGAGAAATGCCCGCTTTTCCTTCAGGTCGATCGTTTCTTTGGCGAGAAGCAGCCTTTTGTTCTCGAGCAGCCGCTTCATGTGACTGGCCAGCCGCCGCCGTTCGTCGCGCAACAGCTCCAGCAGCTCGCGCTTGTCCCTTACGACCATGTCCGCGGCGGCAGTCGGCGTCGGCGCCCGCACGTCGGCAACGAAATCGGCGATGGTAAAGTCGACTTCGTGACCGATGCCGGAGATGATGGGTATCCTGGACGCATAAATGGCTCTTGCCATGGCCTCTTCGTTGAAACAGGCGAGGTCTTCGAACGAGCCGCCGCCGCGACCCAACACGATCACGTCGACATCGTTTTCCCTGTTGAAATAGTCGATGCCCGCCACAACTTCCGCGCACGCCTGCTCTCCCTGCACTCTGACGGGATAGATGCACACGTGCATGTTCTCGAATTTGCCGAGAATGATTTTCAGCATGTCCCGGATGGCTGCGCCCGCCGGGGAGGTGATGATGCCGATCCTGCGGGGAAGGAACGGCAGCGGCTGCTTGGCCGCTGCCTCGAAAAGACCTTCCTTGAGCAGTTTTTCCTTGAGCATTTCGAACTTGATCTGGAGCAGGCCCTGCCCTTTCAATTCGATCTCGTCGGCGAGGAGGCGGTATTCGCCTCTCTTCTCGTAAACATCGATGCGGCCCTTGCAGATGACGGCGCATCCGTCCGCCAGCGCTACGCCTCCATATTTGTCCACGTAATTGAACATGACTGCTTTGAGCGCCGCCGCATTGTCTTTGAGGGTGAAGTAGAGATGGCCCGAGGGGTAGACCTTGAAATTCGAGATTTCCCCTTCCACGATTACGTCCCTGAACTGCCGGCTGATGCAGTCGCGCACGCGCGCGGTGACCTGCGATACCGTGAGCGCGAGGGGAGGCCATTCGAGAAGGGATTTTGTCGAGTACGTCATCGGTCAGGAGTGAAATAGGACATAATCGGGAGCGCCTATTTCTTGAAGTACTCCGCGACGATTTTCATGGCGCAGAAATCGCCGCACATGCTGCAGACGTCGTCGTGGAGACTCCGCTCTTTTCTGAAGGCCCTTATTTTCTCCGGATCGATGCTCATTTTGATTTGGCCTTCCCAGTCGAGGGCCTTGCGAAAGCGGGACATCTCTTCATCCCTTTTCCAGGCGGCCTTGTTCCCCCGGGCAAGGTCGGCCGCATGGGCCGCGATTCTGGCCGTGATTACCCCTTCTCGCACATCGGCGACGGTCGGCAGGCCGAGGTGTTCCGAAGGGGTCACGTAGCAGATGAAGTCGGCGCCGCAGTATCCCGCAAGCGCCCCTCCTATGGCCGAAGTGATATGGTCGTATCCAGGCGCGATATCCGTGACGATGGGTCCCAGGACGTAAAAGGGCGCCCCTTTGCACAGTTGTTTTTCGAGCACGATATTCGCTTCTATCTGGTTGAGCGGCACATGGCCGGGCCCTTCGATCATCACCTGGACGCCGTTCTTTTGCGCTTCGTCGCACAACTCGCCGAGGATGAGCAACTCCTGCACCTGGGTCCTGTCGGTGGCGTCGGCGATGCTCCCGGGCCGGAGGCCGTCCCCGAGGCTCAGGGTCATATCGTACTTCTTCGCGATGGCGACGAGTCGCTCGAACTGTTCGTACAGGGGGTTTTCCTTATTGTTCGCGATCATCCACTCGGTGAGGAACGCGCCCCCTCTGCTCACGATGTCGGCGATCCTGCCCTGTTTCCTCAGTCTCTCGATGACGCTCCTCGTGACCCCCGCATGGACAGTAATGAAATCGACGCCGTCCGCTCCATCTTTCTCGATCGCTTCAAAGAGCTCGTCGGGCGTCATCCCGGTAATGCCGCCCCTTTTCGCCGCCTGGACGGCCGCCTGGTAGATGGGGACCGTGCCGACGGGAACATGGGCGTGCTCCATGACGATCTTGCGTATCTCGTCGAGGGCGCCGCCGGTGCTCAGGTCCATCACGGCGTCGGCGCCCGCCTCCTCGGCTACGCGCAGCTTCTCGATCTCCTCTTCTATGTCCACCTTCTCGGAGGAGGTGCCTATGTTGGCATTTACTTTAATCGAAAGGTCCTCTCCCACGCCCCGGGGGGTGAGATTGCGGTGTTTTTCGTTGCTGAGGATTACGGCTTTGCCGGCGGCGACGAGATCTCTGAGCCTTTCGGCCTCCACGCCTTCCTGGGCCGCGACGGCTTTCATCGCCTCGGTGATATTTCCTTTTCTTGCTTCGATTAGTTGGTTAACCATGTCGTATCGCCTCCATCTTCTCCAACAACCCCTGCGGATCTCTCGCAAAAAGCCTTATTATGGGCTCCTTCCCCACATCTCCGTGATCGTAAATGATGTCGGGCGGACCGTCTGTCGCATTGAGCGCCGCCTCCACGATGAAATCGAGGCTTTTGCCTTCTTTGGACTTCACGCCGTCAGGCTCGGTCGTGCGGTCCCGGAACGCTACGGATAGTCCCGACTTGCGCGCTCTCTCAATGAATGTCTCGTCGTAGCGTATGCCGGCGGCAGCGCGCTGATAAGGATAACGCTTCATATAGGCAAGGCATAAGCGGGCCACGTGGGACGAGACGCCGAACTCGGCCGCTCCTTTGACGTAAATTTCCCCGTGCCTGGTCCCGATTCGGCCCGGAAAAGCCGCCACGTCATCCGTCGTGGCCGCATCGCTCAGCGCGTAGCCCATATTGAGCTGAACAGCGGGGACCAACTCTGCCATGTTCGACTCCTCCAGGCGCTTCGCCGCTTCTTGCAGCGCTGCGACAATGCGCCATTTTTCCGCGTCCCGGCTCGTTCCATGGCCGGGAAACGCGTAGGAGTACGAAGCCTCGTCCGGCTGGCGGCTTTCCGGAAGCAGCCGGTCCATAAGCCGCTCCGCCTCGAAGAACGCCTCCGCGACGGGGTAGCCCCGCGCCATAAACCCAAGCAGGGCTGACGAGAAGATGCAGCCGGTCCCGTGGACCGTCTTGTCGACCCTTCCCCTTGTGTAAGTGGTCGAGCGGTTCCCGTCAAACAGGAGATCGACCGGCGGACCTGCCAGGTGGCCTCCCTTGAGGATTACCTGCTTCGGCCCTTTCGCCGAAATAGCCCGGGCCGCGGCTTCCATTTCGTCGACGCCTTCGACGCGCCGGCCGATGAGCGCTTCCGCCTCGTCGAGATTGGGCGTCAAGCACAAGCCGAGCGGCAAGAGACACTCCACAAGCGCACGGAGCCCCTCGTCGGAAATCAGTCTTATGCCGTTCTTCGCGCTGATAACCGGGTCGAGCGCCACGGGAATCCCCTGATGACGGGCAAGAAACTCCGCTGTCTTCTCCACGTGCGGTCTGTCGGGCAAGACGCCGATTTTGATTCCCGACAAGGGGAAGGACGCTCCCGCCTTTTCCAGCATCACGGAGAAATGATCCGGAGGGACCGAAACGGGCTTGTCGACGCCGTGCGGGCCCTGGATGACGAAGCTTGTAGGAACGGAAAGGCCGTGCAGCCCCAGCGAGGAGAAGACCTCAAGGTCTTTCGTGATGCCTGCCCCGTTGGTCAGGTCGTGTCCGGCGATCGTCAGAACATACTTCATCTGCTTCACTCGGTGAAGGGGCCTCTATATCCCCGTCATGGTCTCTTAAGCGGCTTTGGGCGAATTCTCTATAATATAGCATCTTTCGCCGGGCGAACATAGCGGAAGGCCTTCCCCGGAAACCCTTAAGCGGTAAAATGTTTTATACTATAGCGAGGTCTTTGCCATGGTCGAGTTGAAGGGACAAATCGAGAGGATCACCTATTTCAACGAGCAGGACGGCTACACCGTCGCCCAGGTGAAGGCGGAAGGCGTGGCCGGCCTGGTGACGATGGTCTGCAGCGCTCCCGGCTTGAACCCCGGCGAGACGGTGAAGCTCCAGGGAGAATGGCAGGTTCACGCCCGGTACGGCCGGCAGTTCAGGGCGGCTTCGTGCGAAGTGGTGATGCCGGCCACCGTCTCGGGCATCGAGCGCTACCTGCGCTCGGGCATGATCAAGGGCATCGGCCCCGTGATGGCAAAACGGCTCGTCTCGAAATTTGCCGCGGAAACCCTGAACGTGATCGACGGGGACATCGAGCGCATCGGCGAGGTCGACGGCATAGGCGAAAAGCGCATCGAGATGATACGGAGCGCGTGGCAAACCCAGAAGGATATCCGCGACGTCATGGTCTTCCTCCAGGGGCACGGGGTCAGCCCGGCCTACGCCGTGAAGATATTCAAGCAATACGGCAAGAACGCCGCCGCCATTGTACGCGAAAACCCCTACCGGCTCGCTGAGGACGTCTTCGGCATCGGTTTCGTCACGGCCGACAGGATCGCGGAAAAGCTCGGCATCGCCAAGGATTCGCCTACCAGGGCGAGGGCGGGCATTCAGTACCTCCTCAACCAGTTGTCCGACGAGGGGCACGTCTGCTATCCCTTCGGCCTTCTAGTGGACCATTGCGAAAAAACGCTCGAGATCGAGCGGGGCGTGATCCTCGACGCGATGGCCTCGGCCGCAGCCGACCGCCGGATCGTGATTGACTCATGGGCCGCTTCCGAAGACGAAGAGAAGCCTGTCTACCTGATGCGGTTCCATGTTTCCGAGACGGGGATTGCCCGTCGCCTGAAAGAACTGGTCGACCATCCGAGGCAGTTGCCCCTGATCGACAAGGAGGCGCTCGTCGAGGCCGCGGGGAAGCAGCTCGGCCTTGCCCTGTCGGCCCAACAGGCCCGGGCGGTGAGCGATTCCGTGGAACGGAAAGTAATGATCATCACCGGCGGACCGGGCACGGGAAAGACAACCATCATCAAGTCCATCATCGCCATACAGAAACGCCTCGGCCGCAGGGTGCTGCTCGCGGCGCCAACAGGCAGGGCAGCCCGCAGGATGTCCGAGGCCACGGGCCAGGAGGCGCGCACCATACACCGCCTCCTCGAATTCAGCCCCGGCGAGGGAAAGTTCAAGAAGGACGAGCAGAGTCCGCTGGATGCCGACGCCTTTGTCATCGACGAGGCCTCCATGATCGACACCGTTCTCATGTACCACCTGCTCAAGGCGATACCCCTGCAGGCAACCCTGATCCTCGTGGGCGACGTGGACCAGCTCCCCTCGGTTGGCGCGGGCAACGTGCTGGGGAACATCATTGATTCCGGGGCGGCGCCTGTAGTGCGGCTCAATGAGATATTCCGCCAGTCCAGGGAGAGCATGATCATCGTCAACGCCCACCGGGTAAACAGCGGCCAAATGCCGATCCTGAACGGAACGGGCAGGGCCGATTTTCACTTCATCGAGATGGAGGCGCCCGAAGCAGCGGTCGAAAGGATCGTCGGTCTTTGCCTGGAGCGCATACCCCGCAAGTTCGGCTTCCGCCCCATCGACGACATTCAGGTCCTCACGCCCATGCACCGGGGGACGGTGGGCGCCATGAATCTCAATATCGAGCTGCAGAAACGCCTCAACCCCTCGAAAGACGAACTGCTGTGGGCGGGCCGGACCTACAAGACGGGCGACAAGGTGATGCAGGTCAGGAACAACTACGATAAGGAAGTCTACAACGGGGATATCGGCAGGATCAGAAGGATTGACCGTGAAGAGCAGGAGGTCCACGTCGACTTCTACGGAAAGCTCGTCAGCTACGATTTCTCCGACCTCGACGAGCTGATGCTCGCCTACGCCACCTCCGTCCACAAGGCCCAGGGCTCGGAATATCCGGTCGTCGTGATGCCCATCCTGATGCAGCACTACATCCTCCTCCAGAGAAACCTCCTCTACACGGGCATTACGAGGGGGAAGAAGCTCGTCGTTCTGCTGGGAACGAAAAAAGCCGTCGGCATGGCGGTGCGGAACGACAAGCCGCAGATGCGGTACACGCTCCTCAAAGAGCGACTGCAAGGCGCTGTTCAAGGAAGTTCTTGAAAGGACAATTCCCACCGTTTCCATAGATGCCGTCCCACGACGACTCTCTTGCAAGAACGAAGGCCGGCGCAATAGATTCTACTAGAACGGGGGGAAATCCAAGCGGAGAGCGGGAATGTCCTCATGGGTAGTCTCCCGGATCGCCCAGAGCGATAAAAGGGTGATTCTCTGCGTGGGCGAGAGCGATACGGGAAAAACCCATTTCGTTGCGTCCCTCCTCGACGAGCTCAGAAAGCGAGGCGAGGGACCGCTCCACATGGACCTCGATACGGGCCAATCGACCATAGGCCCGCCGGGCGCCATCGGGCTGCGGTTGCCCGACGGCGGGGAAAAGCTTTGTTTCGTCGGCAACACCTCGCCGCTCGGCGTTGTTCCGGAGATCCGCGACGGTCTCGCGCGCCTTAAGAGTCTCGTCGACGGGATGCCCGGCAACCGGGTTTTGGTCGATAGCGCCGGGCTCGTGACGGGGCCATTCGGCAGGTTCCTGAAGAGAATGGAAATCGAGACGCTCCGGCCGGACCTGGCGGTCATCATCGACCGGTGCGGCGAGTCGCGGCCGATCGCCCGGCTTGCGGATCGTCTGGCGGTCGAATGGCTCCTCCTTTCAACCGAAGAAGGGGTGACGCCAAGGAGCCCGCAGGAGCGGGCACGCTACAGAGACGCGCTCTTTGCGGCCTATTTCCGGGGGGCATCGCTCCTCGTCCTCCCGGTTGCCGGCCGCACCCTGGTCGCCGCTGCTGCGCCGCCGGAACCGGGCCGGCTGGTGGGTCTCCTCGACGAAGAAGGTTTTCTTTTCTGTCTGGGCCTTTTTGTCGATGCCGGCGACAACGAAATCCGGCTCCTCGCCCCGCGGTGCGATAGGGAGAGCGTACGGACCATCAAGTTCGGCAGGTACGTATGGAAACGCTCTTGAGGAATCTTCCACTCCTGCTTTGGCTGCTGTTGGTCATTGAGTTTCGCGTTTCACGGTGCGCGTTTCGCGATGCGTTGTGCGTCTTCTTTTCTTGCAAAGCATCGGGCACTGATTATATAATCAGTGAAAGAGGGCGGCCGGGGGAATTCCGCGATCGGGCCTCACATCTTTGGTTTACGGTTTACAAGAAAGCAGGGAGGAGGCTCCATGGAATACAAAGACGTGGTGATGAAACGGTACGCGGCGAGGGCTTTCACCGGACAGAAAGCGCCGGAGGAAAAAATCGACGAGCTTATCGATCTTATTCGCATGGCGCCGTCAGCCCTCAATCTCCAGCCCTGGAAAATCAAGGTAATAAGGGACCAGGCGACGCGAGAAATGCTTGGCCCGGCGGTCTTCGGCCAGACGCAGGCCGTCAACTGCTCGCACTTGCTTGTTTTGTGCGCGAACACAGACGTTGAGGACGTGCTCGCGAAGGCAGAGAAATCGATGAAGGAAGCGGGCGTTCCTGCTGAATGGCTGGCGCACGCAATGGGCATGGCAACGCAGATCAAGGCAAATCTCACTCCGGCCTGGGCGCAGCAGCAGGTCTTTTTCGCCCTCTCCAACGCCGTATACGGCGCAAAATCTCTTGGCCTCGACTCCTGCCCCATGACGGGCTTCGACCCCGCTCAGGTCTCCCGGGTACTCGGTCTGCCTGCGCACCTTGTGCCGACTGCGCTTTGTCCTGTCGGCTACGCTGCCGATGCGCCGATGCCCAAAGCCCGTCTCTCCCGTTCCGACTTTTTGATCTGAACAGAGGAGAGGAAGGGAAGCGATGCCCTAAGGAGGAGAACAAAGAAACAACGCGTGGGGGGAACGAAAAAGAGGGGGGAGTTATGAGGAAGCACGCCCTTCGGCGATCATCGCCGGAGAGAACCGCCGGCGCCAACGCAACGCGGTTCGTCAACAAGCGCCGTCATAAAAGGATTGCCAACTATCCCAACCCCTGTGAACGCCCGTCCTCCGTGGATTGCTTTTTCTATCCCGCCGCTAACGATGGATCCGTGCAATAGACATTACTCTGAACATACCGTGATGAAGGGGGGAACAGAATGGAAATCTTAGACGAAGGTCTCGGCCAGATGATCGGCTGGCACGACCCCGACGAAGCCAGGGAATGGGTCAAGAACAACAAATCCCGCGAGTTGAAGAGCAAGCTCATGACCGCCAAGGAGGCTGTCGAGCAGTTCGTCCATGACGGGGAGTACATCGCGAGCGGGGGGTTCGGCCACGTCCGGGTCTCCATGGCGATCATTTACGAGATCATCAGGCAGAAGAAGCGCGACCTCGCTATGGCGGGCAAAACCGCCGTGCACGACCTCGACGTCCTCATCGGTTCGGGCTGCGTCAACAAGGTCGAGCCCGCTTACTCCTTCGGCCACGAACTGAGGGGTCTTTCTCCGGCCGGAAAGCGAATGGTGGAATCGGGAGAATGCAAGATCGCCGCCGAGATCAGCAATGCGGCCTATCAATGGCGGTTCCTCGCGGGCATGATGGGCATTCCCTTCATCCCCGCCCGCACGCTGATGGGCACGGACACTCTGAAGCACAGTTGTTTCAAGACCGCCACGGACCCTTTTACGGGCAAGCCGATCGTCCTCATTCCGGCCGCCTATCCGGACTGCGCCTTCATTCACGTCCATCGCTGCGATATCTACGGGAACGCCCAGATAGACGGCAGCACGGTCGAAGACTTCGAGCTTTCCCGGTGTGCGAGGAGGCTCATCATCACGACGGAAGAGATCGTGAGCAGCGACGCGATCCGCGAGGAGCCGTGGAAAACGGTCATCCCCTTCTTCTGCGTCGATGCAGTCGTCGAGGCGCCTTATGGCAGCCATCCCTGCCAGATGCCCGGCAGGTACTATTACGACGAAGAGCACATATCGGAGTGGCTCGGGCTCGCAAAGACCGCGGAGGGAGTTCAGGCGTACCTCCAAAAGTATGTTTTCGGCGTCCACGACTTCGACGAGTACCTGGAGCTCTGCGGCGGCGTCAAGCAGCTCAACTATCTCAAGCGCCGGGAGTTCATGCGAGAGCCCATGATAGCGCCGTGGAGAAAATAAGGCGTCATCAGAGAACGACGGAACAGAGAAATCGAGGGGGATGCGCTATGACGAACAACGGTTACAATATACGCGAATACCTGGCCTACCTGGGTTCGCTGATGCTCGAAGACAAGAAATCGGTTTTTGTCGGCACGGGACTGCCTATCATCGCGGCGGTGCTCGCCCAGAAGACCCACGCGCCGAATCTCCTCATCGCTTTCGAGGCGGGCGGCGTAGGTCCCTACATACCGGAGCTGCCCATTTCAGTGGGAGAGGGACGGACTTTCCATAAGGCGGTGTTGGCCTCTTCAATGCACGACATTATGTCAATGGCCCAGGCGGGCTACATTGATTACGGTTTTCTCGGCGCTGCCCAAATGGACTGCTACGGGAACATCAACACGACGGTCATCGGCGATCATGAACACCCCAGGACGAGGCTGCCGGGATCGGGGGGCGCGCCGGACGTCGCCTCCTTTTCCGAGAAGCTCATTATCATCGCGGCGAAGCAGTCGAAGCAGACCTTCGTCAACAAGGTAGACTTTCTCACCACCGCCGGCTATCTCGACGGCCCCGGCGCCCGCGAGCGCGCAGGGCTCCCCAGAGGCACGGGACCATACCGCGTCGTCACCCAGATCGGCATCTACGGTTTCCATTCAGAACTCAAAACGGTCGAGCTCATCTCGCTCCATCCCGGCGAAACCCTCGAATCGATGAAAGAGAACAGCGGCTTCGAGATCATCGTGCCCGGCAAAGCAGCAACGAGCCCCACGCCCCCGGCGGAGTATCTGAAGATATTGCGGGAGGAAATCGACCCGACGGGCATAGTGTTGGGCAAATAGCGCCCCACCTTGCCATGAACGGCAATTCCCGGTAAAATATCGGGAATGGCAAAGATCATTGTTTGCGTCGACATGGACGCGTTCTTCGCCTCAGTGGAACAGCGGGACAACCCTGCCCTCAGGGGCAAACCCATTGCGGTTACGGGGGCAGGAGAGAGAACGGTCATCACGACTTCTTCCTACGAGGCCCGCTCGTACGGCGTGAAAACGGGCATGACCGGCCGGGAGGCAAAAAAACTTTGCCCTCAGCTCATCTTCGTGATCGGGAACAACAGGAAGTATGCGGAGGCCTGCAAGCAGTTGGAACAGGTCTGCCTGCGGTTCAGCCCCGACATCGAGATCTACTCGATCGACGAAGTCTTTCTCGACATTACCCGCTCGCACCACCTCTTCGGTGGACCCCTCGAGTTGAGCCGCCGCATCAAGACCGCCGTGGCTGACGAGCTGCGGCTCACCTGTACAGTAGGCATGGGGCCGAATATCCTCGTGGCCAAACTCGCCAGCGACCTGGCCAAGCCGGATGGGCTGCGTTGGATCGACGAGTCTGGCGCTCCGGCCGTCCTGGAGAACCTACCCGTCAAGAAACTTTGGGGCATCGGACCCCATACCGAGCAGAAGCTTCGGACAATGGGCATCGCCACGTGCGGAGAACTGGGCAGGGCGCCCCTGTCGCTTCTCGTGAAGCGGTTCGGCCTTCTGGGCGAACAGCTCAAAGCCATGGGCGCGGGCGTCATGGAACGTCCCCTCGAGACTTCTTCCGCGGGTCCGAAATCGATCGGCCACAGCGTAACCCTCCCGAAGGACATCTGGAAACGGGAAGAGATCGAGAGCTGTCTCCTCCGTTTGAGCGAACGGGTGGGCAGACGGGCAAGGCGCTACGAGTATGGAGGCAAAAGGGTTACGCTCACGGTGAGGTATACCGATTTCACGACCTTCACGAAACAGACGACGCTGCCGGCGGCGACCAGCGATACGAGCGATATCTACCGTGCGGCCGTCAGCATCATCGATGGAATTCGGCTGAGAAAGAGCGTGAGGCTCCTCGGCGTCTCCCTTTCATCCCTTTCTCAGGAGGGCTGCTCGCTTCCGCTTTTCCCGGAGCCCGACAAAGACCGAAAGACCGCGCTCACGAAGGCGGTCGACGCGGTCAACGACAAGTTCGGGGAACAGACAGTGACGCACGCGGCAGCGCTGGAGCAGGAAAGGGGGCAGCGCGTGATCTCTCCTGCCTGGCGGCCGACCGGGGTCAGAAAGAGCGACGACTAACGCGTCCGCCGGGCCTTCCGGCGAGAGCGCGCAACTTCCGGGTTTGTCATTTTGCTTGACGGGGACACGGGGCTTGTATCAATATAGTGGAAACAAATAGTGGAGAGAACGAGCAGCGATCTAACGGACAAAGGGGGCAATGCGCGATGAATCGGGAAGGGAAAACGCCTGCGACCACGGAAGCGGCATCGGACAGCGAAATTACCGACATCCTCGAAGAAATAGAGATCGAGGACCTAACGGTCGACGGCATTTGCGGCGTGTACTGAGCAGACGAACAGGCAGGAAAGGACGCTGATGGGAGAGAGCATCTATTATCTTCTTCCGGGCGTCAGAGTGAGAGAGGAAGGGTTCGGCCTCCTTTTCTACAAGAGCAGCGACGGCATGCTCACCTTCGTGAGGCGCCCGGATTTGCTCTGCACCGCCCGAAATGGGCGGAACGCCCTACGGCTTGCCAGCGAACCGGGCAACGCTAATTCCGTCCTCAGGGCCCTTATGGCGAGGAGTCTTCTCGCGCCGGTCTCTCTGCCTGACGAAGACATTCGCCACAACGCTGTTTCCCGCGCGGGCCGGTCGCCGTCCGGCACAAAAGAGCGACACGCCTACGGCGAACCGCTTCGAGCGCCGGTAAACGTCACCTGGGAAATCACGAGCCGTTGCAATCTCCGCTGCCGCCACTGCCTCTCCGCCGACATCGGCGACCACGCGGGCCCGGAACTCGACTTCGATCAGTGCTGCCGTTTTATCGATCATCTTCATTCCCTGGGGGTTTTTCAGATCAACTTCGGCGGCGGGGAGCCTTTCCTGCGTCCTGATTTTCTCGATATCCTCGAATACGCCCACAAAAAAGAGATCACCACGTGCGTGAGCACCAACGGCACGACGCTCGACGACGCGCTCGTGGAGCGGCTGAAGCGGATGGACCTGCTCTACCTTCAGGTCAGCCTTGACGGGGCGTCGGCGGCGACCAACGACCGGCTGAGGGGTGAAGGGACCTTCGAGAAGATCATGGCGGGCATCCAACTTCTCAGCCGACACACGATCCCGGGAGTGAGCACCAACACCGTCGTGACCGGTCTCAACTTCCACGAGATACCGGAGATTTGCAGCCTCGGCGCCGGATACGGAATGAAGACGCGACTTTCCCGGTTCCGTCCTTCGGGCGCCGCCAAGAGGGCGTGGCACGAGCTTCGGCTGAATGCGGCTCAACTGGAGGGCCTTTCAGACTTTCTGAGCGCCCGGAAAGAAGTGCTCACGGGCGACTCTTTCTTTTCCATTACCCGGGAAGACCGGCGCGCGTTGGGCCTTACTATGTGCGGCGCCGCACGGATGACCTGCAGCGTGGCGCCCGACGGCGGCCTCTATCCCTGCGCATTCCTCCAGGAAGCGGCCTTCCGCGCGGGAAACGTCGGCGCCGAGCCGCTCGAATCCATCTGGCGCGACGCCACAGTCTTTCACTCGGTCCGGAATGTCCGCAAGAAATCCTGCGAGGGATGCGTCCGGTTCGACCTCTGCCACGGGGGCTGCCCGGCGGTAGCGCACTTTTTGACCCAGTCGCTTGAAACGCCGGACCCGGAATGTCTCGTCGCAACGCCTGAGGACGTACGGCATCAACCAAGCCAGGGAGCCGACGACTATGCCAGGACAGTTTAACTATCTTTTTTCGCCCTTGAGGATCGGCAGGACCGGGGTCCCGAACCGCATCTCCTTTTCCGCCCACCTCACGAGTTTCGCGGAAGAATGCGTCCCTTCGGAGCGCCACGCCTTTTATTACGGGGCAAGGGCGAAGGGCGGGGCGGGGCTGATCATCACGGAGGAACAGTCGGTCCATCCGACGGACCGGGCCTACGAGAAGCTCATCGAAGCCTTCAGGCCCGAAGTTCTGCCGGGCTACAAGAGGATCACGCGGCAGGTCCATGAATACGAGACAAAGATCTTCGCCCAGTTGAACCACAACGGGGGGCAATGCAGCGGCGCCCTGTCCAGGCTGCCCGTGTGGGCGCCGTCGGCAATACCCGACCCCATCTACCGGGAAACGCCGAAAGCCATGGAGATTGAAGACATAGCGGAGGTGATCGACTATTTTTGCAGCTCGGCCCTCAACGTACGGGAAGGCGGCTTTGACGGCATTGAGCTCCAGTTCGGCCATAGCTCCCTTGCCCGGCAGTTCATGTCCGACCTCACCAACCTGCGTTCCGACGACTATGGCGGGACTTTCGAGAAACGGATGCGTTTTCCCCTGGAGCTGGTCGCCGCCGTTCGAAGGACAATAGGTCGTGATTTCACCCTCGGCGTGCGCCTTTGCGCCGATGAAATGACCTCCTGGGGCGGCATCACCCTCAATGACGCCAAAGAGATCGCGCGACGACTGGAAGGAACGGGAGAAATCGATTTCATCGACCTCACCCTTTCCACCTTTCATAACCTCTACCTCGTCGGCGGCAGCATGCACATGCCCCTAGGATACGCCGTGCCTCTCGCCGCGGCCATCAAGGAGGCGGTCCGGCTTCCCGTCTTTGCAACAGGACGCATCAACGATCCGCTCCTTGCGGAGAAGGTCCTGGCGAACGGGCAGGCAGACATGATCGGCATGGTGCGGGCCCAGATCTGCGACCCCAATATGGCCCTCAAGGCACGGGAAGGAAAACTCGAAGAGATACGCTTCTGCGTGGCCTGCAATCAAAACTGCTACGGCCGGATTGCCTTCAACCGGTCGATAGGGTGCGTCCAGAACCCGCTTGTCGGCAGGGAGAAGGATGAAGACGAGCTGCGTCTGCCGAAATCGCTGTGGAGAAAGCGGGTGATGGTGATCGGCGGCGGCCCGGCGGGCATGTGGGCGGCGAAGATCGCTCATCTGCGGGGCCACGATGTGACGCTCTACGAGCGGGAAGAAGCCTTGGGCGGCCAAATTGTCCTTGCCATGAAAGGGACGGGCAGGGAAGAGTTCGGCGCTATCATCCGGAACGAGAGGAACCAACTGCAAGCCCTCGGCATACGAACCGTACTCGGCCAGACCGTGACGCCCGAATTCGTGCTGGAGCAAAACCCCGACGCCGTCATCGTCGCCACCGGCTCGCAGCCGTTGCGGCCCGCCATACCCGGCGGCGAGAGGGCCTGCACCGTTCCCCAGGTATTGAAAGGAGAGGCGGAGCTGGGTGAGAGAATCCTCTTCATCGACGACGACGGCGGCCACCGGGCGACGAGCGCCATCGAATACCTGGCCGACCTCGGCAAAAAAGTTCACGTGACAACTACGGCGTTCTTTGTCGGCGGCGACCTCGGCCCTACCCAGGACATCACCCTCATGAAGCAAAGGCTCCTGAAAAAAGGCGTGACATTCACGACGGATTTTTATGTCCTCGAGATTCGCGAGAACGAGGTCTTCGGCATCAACGTCTATTCGAACGAATCAGCCGTCTTCCCCTGCGACAGCGTCGTGGCGGCCATGGGCAACGTGGTGGACGACGGACTTTATTTTGCCCTGAAGGGGAAAGTCAAGGAGCTCTACCGGGCGGGAGATTGCGTTGCCCCCCGGAAGGCGGACATGGCCATCCATGAAGGCTACACGGCAGGCAGGCGGGTATGAGCGGCATGCCCGGCATTGTCGTCTTCCTCGAGCCTTCCGGAGAAAAGGGCGATGAAATCAATAAGGGGCTCGTCGCCGAGGGGGCGAGGATCGCCCGTCTCACCGGCGGGTCCTTAAGCGCCCTGAGCGTCGGAAGCCCCGCGCCGGCGCCGGAGACCATCGAGGGATACGGCGCCTCCCGGTTGATCCGGGTCGGCGGCAGCCGCCTTTCCCGGTACGCCGGCGAGACCTTTGCCTGGGCCGCGGCGGAAGTCCTCAAAACGATGCCCTTTCGGCTTCTCCTGTTCGCCCATACCGATCGGGGAAGCGAGCTTGCCCCGAGGCTCGCCTGGCTGCTCGACAGCGCCGCCGCAATGGATTGCGTCGATCTGCGCGTGGAAGAGGGGCGCATCGTTTACGCGCGCCTCGTTTACGGCGGCCAGCTCGGACAGGAAATATCCTATGCCGTGGATGTGCCCCAGATCGCCTCCATCAGGACGGACGGCCTCTACCCACGGAAAGCAGCAGCTACTGCGCCGTCTTTGAGTATTGTCGATCTCTCCGTCGATGTTCCCGCAAGCCTTCGCGCCACCGAGCCCCTGGAGACGATTCCGGCCGATTATCGAACGGTCGATATTCTTTATGCAAAGACCTTGATCGGCATCGGCGCAGGCTCCGAGGAAAGTCTTGCCCTCGCGGAAGAGCTGGCCGATCTCCTCGCCGCCGCCACGGCAGCCACCCGGCCCGTTGTTGACGATGGGCTGGTCCCAAAGGTGCGGATGGTCGGGCAGACGGGCAAGACGGTCGCCCCCGATCTCTACCTCGCCCTGGGGATCTCCGGCTCGCCCCATCATGTCGCGGGCATTCAGGACGCCAAAGAGGTGCTCTCCGTCAACAGAGACCCGAAGGCGCCGGTGTTCGGCTTCTCCGACGCCGGTTTCGTGGGGGACGTGCGCTCCTTGCTGCCTAAGCTGATCGAGCGGATCAAGCGCTACAGGGAAGATCATGAAGAAGTATGACGTCATCGTGGTCGGCGCCGGCCCTGCCGGGGCTGCAGCGGCGTTGACGGCAGCCCGGAAGGGACTCGCGGTGTTGCTGGTCGAGCGCGGGGCGACGCCGGGTTCGAAGAACATGTTCGGCGGCATGTTCCCCCGCTCTCCGGTCATCGAAGAGCTCGTTCCCCGTTTTTGGGAAGAGGCGCCCTGGGAGCGGCACGTGGTAAAAAGAACCCTGACCGTCCTTTCGGACGCGTCGGCCGCCTCTGTTGTCTTCGAATCCGCGGAGTTCGATCATCCTCCCTATAACGGCTGCACCCTCTATCGCCCGATCTTCGACCGCTGGTTCGCCCAAGCGGCGCAAAAAGCCGGCGTGCGCCCCGTTGCCCGAGCGCTTGCGGAAGAGCTGCTGGTCAGCGGCGAGCGGGTGCAGGGCGTGCGGGTAAACGGAAAGGAAATCGGTTCGCCCCTGGTTATCGCCTGCGACGGAGTCCTCTCCCTCACGGCGAAGCAGATCGGTCTGGTCCCGCGGGCATTGGCGGCAGACATGGCGCTCGGCGTCAAGGCGCTTTTCCGCCTTTCCGAAGAGGCGATCAACGAGCGGTTCAATCTCGTACGGCGTCAGGGGGCCAGTCACGAGTTCCTCGGCTGCACGGAAGGCGTGCGGGGCGGGGGCTTTATCTACACCCAGACAGAAACCCTGTCGGCGGGCCTCGTTTGTCACCTCGATTCCCTTAAAGAGCGGGGGATTGCGCCCTACAATCTTTTCGAGCGGTTTGTCGCGCAGGCACCTGTCGCAAAGCTGCTCAAAGGAGCGCGCCTTGTCGAGTATTCCGCTCACCTGCTGCCGGAGGGGGGCTACGACGCCGTGCCTCGGCTCTCCATGGCGGGTCTGCTTCTCGCGGGCGACGCGGCCGGTCTGTGCTATACCAACGGGCTCAATCAGGAAGGGATGAACCTCGCCGTTACTTCAGGCTTTCTTGCCGGTGAAACAGCCGTCGAAGCCTTTGAAAAAGGCGACTTCTCGGCCAGGCAGCTCTCCGGATACGAGGCCAGGCTGAAAGAGAGCTTTGTCCTCAAAGATATGAAGACCTTCAGGAGATCGGCGGACCTCATGCACGAAGACCGGCTCTTTTCCGTTTACCCGCGCCTGGTTGGCGCCGTGCTGGAGGAACTCTACCGGTCGGACGGCACGCCGAAAAAGGGCTTCGGCCGGACCGTCTGGGATGCGGCGCGGAGCGCCGACCAGCCGGCCCGCCTCCTCCTCGACGCGCTGAAAGGCGGGAGATCGCTCCTATGATCACCGACAACATTTTTGAGCTGGTGAGCTACGACGTCGACGGCGAGGCCCACATCCGCGTCAACAACGAGACGTGCCGGCAATGCAGCCACCGGGCGTGCACCTTTGTCTGCCCGGCCCGCTGCTACGAGTGGAACGAAGGGAAGGAGCGCATAGACTTCGCCTATGAGGCGTGCCTCGAGTGCGGGACCTGCCTCGTCGTCTGCGAATCGAACGCCCTGGAGTGGCGCTACCCGAAGAACGGGCGCGGTGTACGATACCGGATGACCTAAAGGCGGCCGGGAGAATCTTGTGAGGATACTTGTTTTTATCGAAGGCGCGTACGATGTGAAGGTCCCGATGGAGTTTTATTCATCGACGGGGCGTCTCAAGGACGAGAGGAACGTCCTGATGCTCAACCCCGCGGACCGGACGGCCATCGACCAGGCCCTGGATATCAGGGAACGGGCGGCCGAGGGCACGGTTGTTCTCGCGCACCTCGGGCCGGTCGAGGGCGAGATTTTTCTCCGGGAGGGACTTGCCGCCGGGTGCGACGAGGCCTACCGCATTTGGAACGAAGAAGCGCGCGACCTTCAGACAAGGGCAAAAGCTGTTATTCTCTCCCGGCTGGCGCAAGTTCTTTCCTTCGACCTCATCCTCGCCGGCGTGTGCCGCATCGATGCCGGCTCCGGGCAACTGGGCGTCCTCGTCGCTTCCATGCTCGATGTGCCCTGCATCGCGGCTGCAACCGCTTTGAGAGTCTCAGAGCAAGATGCCCTCATCGCGACGAAGCAGCTTTCCGACGGCTCGCTCCAGCGTGTTCAGTGCTCCACGCCCGCCGTAATCACCTTTCAGCCGGGCGAGGAGTTGCGCCCTCCTGCTTCTTTTGCAGCCCGCCTTGAAACAACCGAGCAATCAGTTCCCTGCTTTGATCTTGCCGATCTGGGCATCCCTTCAGCCCTCGTCAGAAAGGCGAACAGCCTCCTCGCCGTCGGCCCTTTGCGCGATCCGGTTCCTAAGACCAAATACCTTCCCGCGCCGGATTCCTCCCTCCCCGGTTACGAGCGCAGGATGCAGCTCTTAGAGGGGTCGGTAAAGAAACGACAGGGCAGGATCGTTGACGGCGACGAGGATGAGGTAGTGGAAGAGCTTTTCCGGACGCTCCTCAAAGCAGGAAGGCTCGCCGGCCCCGTGCCAAAAAAGCCTGCCTCCGAGTAGAGGGGGGTCTTCTGACCCCAATCGGGCTGGAAAGGTGTTTGCGGGCATGAAACGATGGAAGAAAGGAAGACGAAGGAAGCACGGGACGATCATATGGGTCAAGGTAGGGCTGGCTCTATTCTTGATGGCCCTCCTGGCCAGAATCCTCAAAGTATTTCTCAAACACTGATCCGGGCCCACTGGCCGGCATATGGATTTACCTAGGCATCGACGACATCCGCATCGAAGGTTCTTTTCCGCTGAGGCCGCTCTTCATGCTTCGAATTCGGTCTTTGACCCTTTGCCGGAAGGCTTCGACCTCATCTCAGCCTCTCCGACAACTCCAGCGTGATCCCTTCAGGACCGGAAACAAATGTCAATTTTCTGCCCCTGAATTCCATGATCTCATTCAAGAACCTGACGCCTTCCCGTTTGAGCCGCTTTACTTCCTGCTCTATGTCGTCGACGGCAAAGCAAAGATGGTTGTAACCCACCTTGTCGAGTCGCTCAATGTTGGGATCGACAACCGGCATGGGCTTGTGATATCTGAGCAGTTGAATCTCCTGCCGCGGAGAAGAGTCCGGAAGAACTAACGTGACATGATCCGCCTCGATGTCGTCCACTCCCATATACGCCGAGAACTTATCCCCCGATACGACGCCTGCATAATCCTCCCGAAACCCCAGGAGCGCAAAGAATTCTTTTGCCGCTTGAATATCGCGCACCACGACCGTGCAATGGTCGAAGTTCCTCACCATTTTCATGACCTCCTCGCATCCTCTGCTGTCCCTCAGTATGGTTATAATTACCGCTGCCGTGGGCATCAAGCCCGGCGACGGAATTACTGCTCGATATGCCTTTTTACCTGATTACGGGAACAAAGAATTCATCAGCTATGTACAACGGGGTTGTTCACAAAGCCGAGGAACCTGCTTCTACCGTCACGGAGATCTGTCCACGTTGCCCTTTCCGGCGGTTTGCGCCGGTTTGACGATAAGCTTGATACCTCGACCACCTCTCTGCTGCCGGTAAAATTGGTTATTTGTTTGCATTCATTTACGTTCACATGAGTCTTGTGGGCGCCCTTGGAGGGACAGGCGAGGCCCTGCCGGTTCCGGCGTCGGCGGCTGCGCCGCCATGACTGATAGAGAAAGTGCGCGGAAAGCGGTATAGTCTCTCCTGGAGAGTCGTGTTCAACCCCCTGTTCGGGCGGTCTGCCCCGAGATCAGGACATTTACCCAACACTTGCGAGGAGGAAGTGTGAAGGCCGCAGCCATAAATGGAAGTCCGCACAAAGGAGAACGAAGCAATGATAGAAACAACGTCTTATGCGTTTCCGGAAGGTGTGCTGGGCGTTTTGATCGTGCTTTTCGTGCTGGTCGTGTTTTTCAAATCGATCTACAGCATCGGCCCGACCCAGATCGGACTGGTCCGTAAGCGGTTTGGAGCGAAGCTGCCCGGCAACAACCCCGTGGCTTTCGTGGGGGAAGCCGGTTACCAGGCCGAGTTGCTTATGCCCGGCCTCCGTTTCAAGTTCTGCCTCATCTACGACGTCACAAAACATCCGTGGGTTCAGGTGCCGGCGGGCCAAATCGGCGTGGTCATCGCGCAAGTCGGCGAGCCAACGCCTATCGGCGCCAAATCGGGCGTCTACAAATCCGAGTTCGGTAATTTCACCGATCTCAAGATCTTTATTGAAAAGGGCGGCCAAAAAGGCGTGCAGAGGCCGGTTCTCTCTCCGGGAACGCTGGCGCCGATTCACCCCGTGGCTTTTTTGGTCATCACCAAGCCGCAGATCTTTGGCGTGCCGGTTTCCGACGAATACAGGAAACTCGCTGACGCAAAAGACGGGCTTACGGCCGCAGCTTTCGGCCTTGAAGCAATGCAGTTGGAGGTCACCCGCATTGCCCCAAAACCCGCTGAGGGCGGAAAAGTCCTGGACATGATAGGCATCGTCACGACGCTCGATGGCGAACCGCTGCCGGCCGGCGCCATCGCCAGTCGGCTCGGAGGGTTTGAGGACATCAAAGAACTTGAAAAGAAAGACGACGTCACCGACTTCCAACTAATGGGCTTAATCCTTGGCAGCAAGAACGATCTGCACAACAACTACCAGGATTTCCAAAAGTTCCTGGAAGCCGGCGGGAAGATCGGCCTGCAGCACGACCCGCTTCTCTACGGCGCCTATAACCTGAATCCATTCCTGGTACGCGTCGAACAGGTCCCGATGCTGGTTGTCGAACAGGGCCAGGTCGGCGTCATCAAAGCCTATGTCGGTTTGCCGACTCAGGATATTTCAGGCGTGGGCTTCAAGTTCGGGAGTTTGGTGCGACCCGGCCATCAGGGCATCTGGCAGGAAGCGTTGAGAACCGGAAAGTACCCGATCAACCCCCGGATTTACGACGCCAAGGTGGTCCTCACGGCCATCCTCAAGCTCGACTGGGCCAAAGACGTCACCGGGGCTCATGGCCTCGATGCACGCCTCGAGCCCATCATTGCCAAAAGCAATGAGGGCTTCGTCTTTTCCATCGATCTCCAGGTGCTCATTCACGTTCCCGACACCAGGGCGCCGCGGGTTATTTCCATGGTCGGCTCCATGGAAAACCTGGTGAACGAAGTCCTGCAGGCGGCCGTCGGCAACCTCTTCCGCGACAAGATCGGCGGTATGGAAGCCATCAAGTTTATCCAGACGCGCCAGATCGTTCAGGAAGAAGCAATGAAGTATATACAAGAAAAACTCGCCGAGTACGAAATCGAGACTCGGGGCGTCTATATTCAGGACGTGATTTACCCGGCGCCGCTGGTCACGGTGCTGACTCAGCGCGAGGTCGCCCATCAGGAAGTCGAGACCTTCAAGATGCAGCGGCAGGCCCAGGACCAGCGCGTCGAGACCGAGAAGGCCAAAGGAACCGCCGACATGCAGGCGGGACTTGCTCAGTCGGCAGTCGGTGTCGACATCAAGAAGAATAACGCCGAAGCCCGCAAAGCCGAAGCCGACGGCGAGGCCACCTACATCGAACGGACCGGCGCCGCTCAGGGCGCTCAAGTCAGGGCCATCGGTCTGGCCAGGGCTGAGGCCTATCAAAAGCAGGTCGCGGCACTGGGCCAGGGCGCCACGGCTCTCGTGAACGCCGTCGAGGCTCTCTCAAAGAGCACCGTTCCATTCATGCCCAATACCCTGGTCATTGGCGGCAGCGATTCGGGCGGCGGAGTCCTGGAAGGGTTGGCGGCGATCCTGATGCACAAACTCGTGCCCGGGGCTGTGACGAATGTTCTGCCATCTACCACAGATGGCTCGTCAAGCCAGCCTGCCGCGGACATAACAGAATAACAACAGGCGGTTCTTCGGCCCCGGCTTGACGCCCCGGATAGGTTGCCTTGCGGCGACCTATCCGGGGTCTTTCTCTTTCTCAACCCAGGGGGATCGAATTTCCGGAAACGGAGAGGAGCTTGTGCTGCCCGATACGTTTTTTTGCCTGACCCCATCTTCCCCGCCTCTCAGATCAGAGCTTGCCTTCACTCTGGCAAGAGAACCGGGCATCTCGTATGCCGAAATTCGACGACAGCTTGGCATTAGCACTTCCGGTGCATCGTCTTCAGTTCTATGTTTGTTCTCGTGCATCCGGAATGAAAGTAGTAATGATGACGCAGGAACAGGAGGTAAGGAGCGCTCCAGTGGAAGGTAGCGGATAAAATAGCGCTCCTATTGCATATGCAGCATTTCAACATTGCAGTCTGCAAGACTTATGTGCTATCATGTAGCATAGTTTTACAATAGGAGTGTGATCAATGAGGAGCACAGTAACTATTGAGAAGAATATGCTCGATGAGCTTTTGGCTGAGACCCACGCGAAGAACAAAACGACGGCTGTAAAGGAAGCCATTTCCGACTATCTCAGACGCCGCAGGGTGGAAAAGATCAAGTCCATGAAAGGGAAGCTGGAATTCGATCTTACCGCTGAGGAGCTGCGTCACTATGATCGCTGACCGCGTCCTGATAGATACGTCGGTCTGGATAGCCTATTTCAGAAACACTTCCGTCGAGCTGAGCAAGCGCGTCGAAAGCTTGATGACCGAGGCGGAAATATGCGTTCCGAAGATTGTTCTCGCCGAACTCCTCCAGGGCGCAAAGTCCGAACGGGAGATCAAAACCATAGAATCCTTTTTCGGCGCCTTCATCATAGTAGATCAAGGCGAGCATACGTGGGTCAACGCCGGAAAACTGGCTTACCTGCTCAAAAGGAAGGGAAAGACGGTAAATCTGGCCGACTGCTACATTGCCGCCATTGCTCACGAACAGCAATGCGCAATTCTCACCCTCGACGAGCACTTCAAAGACATTCGCGAGGCAATCGCAATCACGCTGTCGTAGTAAGTCAGCTCGCGGGGCCGACAAAAAAGCGCTCGGCTGACATGCGGAGATTGGCAAGGAACTTCTCATGGTCGGCCTTGGAAAGAAAGATCCTCCTTCTCTCGTTTCCCCTCGCCGTTATGTGGTAGAAGGCGCCTTCGTATTCGATTCTTAAGGGACGGGCCATTGGGTCTCCCTTCTTGGTGGACGATAGAGTCTGACCCACCATGGATCGTTGTCCGCTGTCAACGGCCTGTTGCCCAAATCGTGATTCCGGCGCAAGCAGAAGAACAGACAATTCGTGGTTTGTGTTCGTCATTGCATACAATTATGTGGCCTTCTCCGGTAGCGTATGGTAAGCTTTATGAACGCTCAGGACAAGGAGATGCGGCCCATGATGGGTTACGACCCCCCGCCTAACGACCCCCTCTTTTCTTACCATGTTCAGCTTGAGACGAGAGTCCGCAAGGACCACCCTCTTCGCAAAATCAAGGAACTGATCGACTTCGACTTCATTTACGACGAAGTCAAGAAAACTTATGGGGAGAAGGGCAACGTCTCCGTTCCTCCCCCGGTCATTCTCAAGCTCATGCTTCTCCTCATACTCTACAATGTCCGCTCTGAAAGGGAACTTATGGAGACTCTTCCCGAGCGATTGGATTGGCTCTGGTTTCTCGGGCTCACCATCGAATCGTCCGTACCCGATCACAGCGTTCTGTCGAAGGCGAGAAAGAGATGGGGCGAGGAAGTCTTCAAGCAGTTCTTCGAGCGGATCGTGGTGCAGTGCGTTGAAGCAGGGCTGGTCGATGGCGGCAAGATCTTCATGGACTCAAGCCTTATCGACGCCGACGCCTCCAACAACTCCGTCGTGGATTCCCACGCTCTCAAACGATATCTCAACGGACGCTATCGGGAGCTGGAAAAAAGATTGGATGCCGCAAAAGAAGAAGCCGGCTCAACGAAAGCTCCTGCTGAGACCTCGCAACCTAAAGCCGACGGGGCCGCGGAGGAGAATGCCGAGTCCCCCGAGGAGACCGCAGATGCCCCTAAAACCGCACGACCGAAAAACACTACGGTCAATGCGCGGTATGTTTCCACCACGGATTCCGATGCATCAATCGTCCGCCATGCAGGAGGCAAGGCAAAGCTGCGGTATAAGACCCACCGGGCGGTTGATGGACTCCATGAAGTGATTACGGCGGTGAAGGCGACCCCCGGCGTTGTTGACGACGGGCGCGAAATGGGCGCTCTCATTGAGGAACACGAAAAGAATGCCGATTCGGCGGTAAAAACTGTTGTGGCCGACAGCAAGTACGGCACAAAAGAAAACCTTCTGCTTTGCTGCGATAAAGGCATACAGCCCCACACGCCCGCCGTCAAGGCCGTCACGAGCGGCACGAGTTCACGAGACGGGATTTTCCCGGAAGAGCAGTTTGTCTATCATAAGGAGAACGATGCCTTTACCTGTCCTGCAGGAAAGACGCTGAAGAGAAGGTCAATCCACGAAAACAAGCAGAACGTCGAATATGCGGGATCAAAGAGAGGCTGCGCTGCATGCGCCTTGCGATCTCAGTGCACCAGGGCAAAAGGACCGCGAACGGTGCAGCGTCACGTTCGACAGGAAGAGCTTGACCATATGCTTGCGCTTACTGAAACCCGTGCGGCAAAAAGAGACCTTAAAACGCGTCAACAGCTTATGGAGCGCTCCTTTGCTCGGAGCGCGCGCTTCGGGTTTGATCGGGCTCGCTGGCGTGGACTGTGGAGAGTGGCTATCCAGGAGTACCTGGTGTCGGCCGTTCAGAACATCGAGACATTGATCCGGCATGCAATCAAACCGACGAAGGGGATAAGAACTGCCCCTCTGGAAACGATGGGAAGAGCCAAACGGGCATGCATCGAATTGTACCTTGTCTTTCTTCATGGAGAGATATGGTCGGGTTGTCCGGCGACCCTGCCGTAATCGCAAGCGGCAGGAAACTATCGCCCGCTTCAGAAGAACCGTTTGGGCAACAGGCCGTCAAGGGCTGACCCCTAGCCCTTTCCAGTTATAATTTCGCGCCCGTCCCTCTATCCTCCCTTGTTCCCACTCCTCGGCGATCCGCACCTCAATCCACAGCGCTGCCGCTCCTGATGCCCTTGCTGTACTTCCATAGTCCCGGTCAGACCCTTGCCGGTTGGAAAGTGTCGTTCCTGAAATGGAGAGGCTGTACGTTTTTCTTGCAATGGCTGCCTTATCGATTGTAATCAATGAGAGGTAGGACTGGCCGAGGAGGCGCCTTAAGCAAAGGATAAAGATTTGACCCTCAGGCCTTCCCCGTTAACCTCCCTCGCCCTCCTATTGCCTCCCCTTGGGCTAAAACTATAGAAGACCCAAGTTTCTTAACCTATAACTGAGCGCAGCTTCGCTCACTTCATATTTTTGAGCAAGCTGGCTAATGATGTTATCTGCTTGCTCTTCAAAGAGCCGATCGAACGCCTCGCTTATCGCCCTTTCGGGCATAAGGAGCGCTGCCGCAAATTCATTAGCTTCGTACTCGTCCAAGCCCCCGACGCCCTCCGCCCTCGTAAATAACTGCTTCTCGTAGCGGTCAACCGTAAGATACTCCGCACCTTCGTGCAAAATCAGGTGCCCGAGTTCGTGTGCAATCGAGAACCGTTGACGAACGAGGGAATGCGATGCGTTCACAGCAATAAAAGCGGACCCTTTTTCCTTAACGAGAACCGCAGAAACGTCCTGCAATTCGTCCGGGAAATCCTTACTCTCGATTGAAAGGGTCGATACGCCTACTTGATCAGTCTTTCTTGTAACCAGTTCCTCGGCGATTTTTCTGACGTCTATCGGGGCCTGTCTGCTCATCTTGAATTCTTCCAAAAGTCCTTGAGCAATCCTTCTTGCACGGACTTTTCTTAACATCATTCCCCCTCTGACATTTTTTTTCGCAGCTCATCAACAAAAGCTGCTTCCTGAGGCGCCAGTTTCTCTCTTTCCTTCTCTATTGAAGGAGTAGCATCTTCGACTTCCTCTATAGTTGGCAGAAGCTCCGCTACCCGCTTCTCCAATAAGCCCGCGATCTTATAAAGGTCTACGATATGGATACTCTGCTGGCCGTTTTCGATGTTCGAGATTAAAGCGGGAGTGGAGTCAATCGCGCTTGCCAGGTCTGCCTGCTTCTTGCCCTTGTCTGCTCGGGCATTCCTGATTCTGTCGCCAATGAGCTTGTTAAGCGTTTTTTCCATAGTGCACAAAAAAAACGGCCGAGACAGCCGTGGTTATATCGGAAATGTCTCGCCGCCGTGTCATATGCCCCCACAAAAGCTTGTTGGCCCAACACCGGACTATAATTGTCGCTTTCCTTGAAGGTTAAGCATGCCTTTCCGGCTGCAACCGAAGGGACGGCCCGTAGTCACCACTGATCTTTACGCGGTGGTCGTTTAACACGATAGTTGCACGCCACCCATTCAGGTTGAAGTGTGTGCTTGCGGTCGAGTCTCATTGGGAGCCAAAGTCCCGCCAAAAGAGATATTCAATCTTGCCTCACAGACAATCTAACAAGTAGTGCAGGTAATGTCAAGATTTATTTTCACTTTACTATAATAAATAAGTTTCCCTTGACTTTTATCCTAAACATCATCTAAAATGAAAAACGGGGCTGAGGTCCCCTTCGAAAGTTTCCTCAGCCCCGACGAAACCGGGTCCAGCCCGCAGAGGAACTGCCCCGACATTTTAAAAGTATCAGGGCTTACTTCCTTTGTCAAGGCGGGGCAAAGGAGGTGTCTATGAAGAAAAACACGAGTTAGCTTGTTTCTCGTCCTTGATTCTATACCTTTCCACGACAAACCTGTTCTCAAGGAGGGAACAATGAATACGCAAGGCGAGAGCCACAAGCATGAAGAAGTTACATTTTTCATCGACAAGGCAGAAAAATTCGAGACGGAGACAAGAGACATAACCGTGAGAAACCTTCTGGAAAACTTCGCTCAGGAGGATCCTGCTCAGACCACCCTTGTGTTAAAGAAGGGAAACGAACTTATCAAACTCACGGATCTCGATCAGGTAGTGCGTCTGGAAGACGGCATGAAGTTCATAGTCTACTACAACACGCCTACGACTGTTTCATCGAGCCCGGCTTACGGCCCCGACAAACTAGTGAGCGAGCTTCGCGAGCACGGACATAAGGCCGAACTGGTGAAGGGCACGGATGGCAATGATTATGCGATAGTAAAAGGTTTTGAAGTTCCGATGGGTCGATTCTCCGGCAGGACGATCGACCTAGGGCTTCTGGCCGCTGCTGATTTTCCCCGGACAGTCGGTTCATCAATTCACGTACTTGCGTCGCCCCAGCTCTTCGATTGCGGCGATTCCGTTCCTAATGTCAGGAATATTACCGCGAGCGCACTGGGTCCCGACTGGCGCTACTGGAGCCTGAACTTCGGCTGGACGGGAGACAAAACGGTTCGACGCCTCCTGTCACAGATCAACGGAGTATTTGCGAATGCCTGAGCGGGAGTATAGCGTTGCGCTCTTATCGGTCCTCGACGCCGAGCTTCAAGAATTCCTTTTGAGACCTGACGAAGAGGAAGAGCTTATGTTTGCACTGTGGACGCCGTCTCACGGGAGGCGGCGTCTCACAGCCCTCATCAACGACCCCATATATCCTGTGGAGGGCGACAGACAGCGGCATAGAAACGTGAGCTTTAATCCTCGGTATTTCGAGAGGGTTTGCGAAAGGGCGGCGGCTGAGGGTAGTGGCATCGCTTTTCTTCACAGCCACCCGGGACGTGGCTGGCAGGGGATGAGCGTGGACGATGTGGACGCTGAAAGAAAGATGATGTCGGCAGCGGGGGCTATCACCGACCTGCCCCTCGTTGGTCTGACCTTGAGCTCCGATGGCGTCTGGAGCGCAAGGGTGTGGGAACATATTGAAGCGCGGAACTACGAACGCAAGTGGTGCCGCTCGGTGAGAAAAGTAGGTCGTGGGTTGAGTGTCGACTTTGCCGACTTCATAGCACCACCTCCGGCTTATCGAGAAGTCTACAAGCGGACCTTCGCCGTGTGGGGAGAGGCGAATCATGCGAACCTCGCCCGGCTGCGTATCGGCATTGTTGGGCTGGGGAGCGTGGGCAGTATTGTAGCGGAGACCCTGGCCCGTATGGGGATGCAGTTTTTCGTCCTTATTGATTTCGACAAAGTACTTCCGCACAATTTGGACCGGCTGATGGGGGCAACCGTAGAGGACATAGGGCAGTTGAAGGTCACCGCGGCCGAAAGACAGATACGCGGGTCGGCGACCGCTGCCATGATAGATGTGACGTCGGCACCGCACAGCCTGGTCGAAGAAGAAGGCTACGAGGCGGCTCTGGACTGCGATGTATTATTCAGCTGCGTCGATCGACCCAGGGCCCGACACATTATGAATCATTTCGCTTATGCCCATCTAATCCCAGTCATTGACGGAGGTATTGGAGTTCGGTTCAAGAACGGTAAGTTTTCCGGCGTCGATTGGCAGGTCCAAACGGTAGGGCCTGAACGCCCTTGCCTCGCATGTCTAAAAACGTATGAGCCGAGTGATGTGGCAACGGAAATTGAAGGCAAGTTGGATGAACCGTCATATCTACAGGGGCTTCCAAAAGATCACCGGTTTAAGAGAAATGAGAACGTCTTTCCATTTAGCGCGAACCTGGCGTCTCTCGAAGTCCTGCAGCTTGTCGCTCTTGCAACCGGAGCTGCGGGGATTAATGATTTTGGAGTGCAGCGCTACCGGTATGTACCTGGAATACTGGAAGCGGATACGGAAAGGGCCTGCGCAAGCGCCTGCGATATGCGAGAGGTAATCGGGCGGGCCGATAAGTTGTTTAGTCTTAAGGGCCGTGATGCATCCGCAGAGAACAGAAAGACCAATCACGGCAGGTGAGGATAAAGCCAGAAGCACGATAAGCGAGAAAAGTGCTGCGCACCACTCTCGCCACGTCGGCGCTAAAGAGTACAGATTTGCTTCTCCGGACAGGGATCTTTGGAGAAGCTCTTGAAATGTTGAAATGAGGACTGATTAACTCCTGAGATAACCGGGATGCCATTTCAAGAGCTTCTCCCCTTCTCCTCCACAGGCATAATCGACAATGTCACTCTTCTTTGCGGTCCATAATGGTGGATCGCTTGATCACAGTAACTCGCAACTCCACACTCTGGAGTATGTTTGGTAGGCTTGAACCTCTTGACGCAATCTCTTTCTCTCAGACGGAAGGTCACTCGAAGATTGTTGTGCAAAAAGGCTGCCTGATACGCCTGGCTTGGCTTCTCTTTTCATCTTCCTCTCCTTCTGTTTTAAGAAAACGTAGCACGGCAGGAACGGTATTTCAAGAATAAAGCTTGAAAAAGGCAACGCTCTTTATTCCTTGGAACTTACGGGTGCCGACTTTGCCAGCCGCCAGAACCAATTCTGCTTCTTTCATTGTATAGGGGTCCGCATAGACAATAGTTTTAATCCCAGCAGTTACGATCTTGTTCGCGCAAAGGTTGCAAGGGTATGTAGTCGTGTAAAGGGTCAGATCAGTGCCGTCCATGCCTGGCACTCGTACAAGACCAAGGAGTGCGTTCTCTTCGGCATGCAAAGCCTTGCACATATCAAGGAGTTTGCCTCCCCCCCTTAAGTATTCCTTGAACACGTCTTTCCTGCAATTCTCGTTTGGGCATCTATATTTGATGTCGAGTTCTGACCTACACTTTGGGCACGTCTTTACGTAGCGGCTTGTCTCATAGCCGCAATTTCTACAGGTGATCGCGGGTAATGCGATGGCTGTCCCACAGAAAGGACAATGCTTATACTTCTCGGCCTGTTCCTCCTGCAGGAAGTCTCGATAGCATTTTTCAAGCTTCTCATCGAAAACACAAGGCGTTGTGCCAACTGGCACTTCATTGTGCCCTGAAGAGACTACCATGACGGTGTCCTTTATAGCATTAGCGTCCCCGAGTGCAGTTGCGTATTTTGACGTTACCACCGCGCCGACTTTTCTCTTTAAACAGTGCGAACGCTGGCTCTCAGCGTAGGCCATAGTCATGAAGGTCTCGTCTTCTGATGGTATATGTTCAGGACTGGAGGCATGGGTTTTTCGCGCTACAATCAAAGCGATATAACGATGGTGAATGCCCCGTATGAAATCTCTTATTCTGCCAGGTGCGGTAGAGGTAAAAGTTCTGTTGTTGTCAATTATGACATCGGCAAGATCGTTACACTTCTTCACTTGTTGACCGAAGGTGAATTCCTCGGCTTGATCGCGCTCATCAGCAGTGCGGAAATCCTCAGGAGTCTCGAATCTCTTTTGCTTAATTGTTCTTGCGCATCGGACGTCTTCGTCAGCATGGACAGAGAAAAGATAGAAAAGTGGCAGCAGCTTTAGACTCTGTACCTCAACATCGTTTCTGATGCTGTCAACGAGGATGACCTCAGATAGTTTCCGCTCCCCTATTACACTGTTAATCAGCTGATCAACGAGGAAACCGGATCCAAATTGCGCTCGAAGAGAGTCACCATACTCTTGGAGGGCAGGTACGGAAAAATCACTTTTCCCTTCCGCTCGCGCCTTGTCTTTAAGAATATTTGACAGGGAAAAATAGTCATAGCGGTATTCGTCCATTATTTTGGATGCAATGAAAGTACATCCGCTTCCGATAGAACCGGTGAAGCCTATAACAATGGTATCACTCGTTAAAGGCATATTTACTATATACGCCCAATCCAACGCGATGTAAACGATTTATTCTGTTGAAGGCGGTTCAAGGGCACATCCTCTTACTATACGCCCCATTTGACACGATTTGCTCCTCTGGCTTTCCGTCGAAGCCTTACAAGGAGCGGCAGGCCAAGGGGACATTGTCATTTTGTTGACTATCGAATTCAGTTCTTACAATCAATACGCTCTCTGGAGTCAGCCATGAACCGCCCTTCACTTTTCGACGAGCCGTTGAAGATTCTCTGGTCCTGAAATGATAAGCCTCTCAGGCCAGGGTCTGATCAGGTGCAATCACTGGCAGGTCAAGTAAGCAGCCGTGGTTTCGCGGCCGGGTTAATTTCGCGCCTAACCCGGCCGCACGCCTCGTACCCACTATACAGGCACTATTTTCGGTAGAACCTCACCCGGCACTTCAGCCCCGCCGGCAGGGTCATGCTCGGGTTCGGCAACTCTACCCTGATGCCGAAGGTGCCGCTTGCCGCGTCGACCACCCTGTCCACGATGACCACCTTGCCCGTGTACGAGCCGCCTACCGGGGCTTCGGGCCTCACTTCGGCCAGCATCCCCCTCGTGATCGAGCCATAGCGCCTGACCGGCGCGACCACTTCCACGTTGAGGGGGTTAATCTGCGCTATGGTCACGATGGGCTTTTCGCCCACGTACTCGCCCGCCGCCAGCTCCCGCTTCACCACGACGCCGTCCACGGTGCTGCGGATATTCCGTATCTCGAGCTTTGCCTTTGCCTCTTCGAGCAAGGCTTCGCCCTTCTTCATGTCCGTCTCGATCTCATCCTTCTCATTTGCCGAGATATGTTGCTGCTCGAAGAGTTGTTCGTTGCGGCCGAGTTTGCGCTTGCTGAACGCCACCTGCGCTTCCGCAAGCTCTACGTCGGCTTTCTCGACGGCCGCGCGGAGGTTCGCCACGATCTGCCCTTTTTTCACGACGTCCCCCCGCTCGACCAGCACCTGGTCGATGATGCCCGGCGTCTGGCTGCTGATGTTCACCACCAGGTAAGGTTCTATCATCCCCTCCAGGTACTCCTGGCAGGCCGCCCTGCCCGCCCCGATGCAGAACACCACGAAAAGCGCGGCTGCGAGGAGCGCCGCGGTACCGATCCTCCTGCTCATAAACCCTTCCTCCCTATTCTCCGGAACCGGAGAATGAAAGAAGCGTGCCCATCTGCTCGTCCTGCTTCAAAAGCTCCCGTCTCGCGCGGGCATGGACGCGCTCCATCCTTCGTTGCGCATGTACTATAGCGATTTTCGAAATCAGTGTCCAGAGACCGGCGGCAAACCGGGGTACGTGCTTCGCCGCCCACCCGAACATCCCTGCCCTGCCGCCTTCGAGCAAGGCATCCTCCATGGACAAAATGGCCTCAAAACTGCCCGGATCCCCCTGGCGGCCGCAACGGCCCGCGAGCTGGCGGTCGATCCTTCCGGCGTCGTGCCGCTCCGAGAGGATCACGTGCAGCCCGCCGAGATCGGCAACCCCCGGTCCCAGTTTGATATCCGTGCCCCGTCCCGCCATGTTCGTTGCGATAGTGATGGCCTCGCTCCTGCCGGCCTCGGCCACGATTGCCGCCTCTTCGCCGTCATTCTTTGCGTTGAGGACGCGATGGCCAAGACCGGCCGCGGTGAAGCGCGCGCTCAGTTCTTCCGAAGCTGCTACCGAACGCGTCCCGATAAGGACGGGGCGGCCCAGGTGAAAAAGCTCCTCCACCCGCTCCAGAATGGCCCGCTGCTTTTGGTCCATGGTGGGCGCGACAAAACCGGGCAAATAAAGGCGCCTGAGGGGCTTTTCGGTGGGCATCCGGGCAACGGCAAGACCGTACACCGACCAGAGCTCTTTTCTTACCTCCCAGGCGGTCCCCGTCATGCCGCAAAGGTGCAGATATCTCCGAAAGAAACGCTGGTAGGTGATGCGGGCAATCGATTCCACCTGACGGGTCGGCTCGCACCCTTCCTTTATCTCGATGAGCTGATGCATGCCGCGCTCCCAGGACCGATCCGGCATGAGCCGGCCCGTGTATTCGTCGATGATCTGTACCTTGCCGTCCTTGACAAGGTAATGGATGTCAGCCTGAAAGAGGTAGAGGGCGGCCAGCGCCTTCCTTATGGTCTCGTCGCGCCTGATAGCGACCGCCCAGAGAGGGCCGAGTTGGCCCGAGGCCGTTTTAACCCGATTGAGTCCTTTGTCCGTCAGGTCGATCCTGTTCCGGTCCCTGTCGATGGAGTAGTCCTTATCTTCCTTCAGCGATCTCGCCAAAGACAAGGCCTGGCGGAGGAACGCCTCTTCCTCCCTACCGTCTCCCGCGCCGGAAATGATGAGGGGCGTGCGTGACTCGTCGACAAGGATGCTGTCGGCCTCGTCGCAAATGCCGAAATGAAGGCCGCGCAGAAGGAGGCGGTCGTCCCGCACGTCGCGGGAGTGAAGGTATTCCGCCTGCAGCCGAAGGTTGTCCGTCGCATCTCCGAGGATCAGCCTGTCGCGCAGGTAGTCGAAGACGATCTCCTTATTGGTGCAGTACGTAATTTGGCAACCGTATGCGGCCTGCCGCTCCCGAAGCGTCTTCTCGTGGACCACGCAGCCGACGGTCAAACCGAGCGCTTTATAGACACGCCCCATCTCCTCCGCGTCGCGCGCGGTGAGGTAGTCGTTCACGCAAATCACGTGAACGGGCAGCCCGGCAAGCGCCGCCGCGCTCGCGGCGAGGGTGGCGGTGAGCGTCTTCCCCTCTCCCGTCTCCATCTCGGCGATCATCCCCTTGAGGAGGAGAAAACCTCCCATAAGCTGCGTATCGAAATGACGGAGGCCCAGGGTTCTTCCTGATACTTCGCGGACAATGGCGAAGAGGCGTCCGACAATCTCTTCGGAAAAGCCTCCTCTCCTGGCCTCGAGCCCCAGCCGCCCCGCCTCCTCCTTCAGGGCCGAATCGCTCATTTGGGATGCCGCGCTAGGCATGTTTTGCGGCGACCCGAGCGATCCGCCCGACCCGGTTCAGGGAGCGCAGGGAACGCGCGAGCGGGGCGACGAGGGCCCGGCTTGCACGCTCCGCCGTGGAAAGCGTGGGATCTTTCTTTTCGGGCCGGAGACTCCGGGTCGCGGGGGGATGAAACAGCTCTTTTCTCATGGTTCACGACGCTACACGCTCAGCCGCCTGAGCAGAACGCGTCGGGCCGCCCTGCGCCATCGCGCAAGGAGGGGCTCCTGCGTATGGACGAACCTGACGAAGACCCGCTCGCCGATCCCTCGCGCCTTTGCCTCCGGGAGAACAATATCGAGGTGAAACAGCTTTTCAAAAGCCTGCGGGCGTCGCGTCTCCTTCGGGTCGAGAGCGACGCGCCCTCCCCCCTGAACGCTGAGGGCCATGCTGGGCAGATCCTTCGACGCGGCCGGCACTTCCCGCTCGACCGCGGCGGGCAAAATGGTCGGCAAGGATTCCGCGAGACGGGCCTCCACCCTGACGGTCTTATGCCTTATGTGCTCGATGTCGGCCTGGCTGACGACAACCCTGGCGACGGTCCTCGAAAAATCGACCACATAACCGACCGGTGTGCCTTTATGGACGAACCTGCCGGGCCAATCTTCGGCCTCGGGCAGAAGAAAGGTTCCCGAGCCGGGGCTTCGCACGATCAACTCCGACATCCGCTCCTCGGCCCGCGCCATTTTGGCGCGGACGTTGCCCATCTCATCCTTCAATATCTCCGTTTGCGTGCGGTCCGTCACGAGGCTGACCCGGAGACGCGCCTCCACCTCTTCCATAGCCGCGTTGAGCACCTTCATTTCCGCCTGCAAACCGGGGGCGTCGCAGAACAGCAGCGGGTCGCCCCGCGAGACGCGCTGTCCGGGACGTGCGAGGACCTTCACCACAAACCCGTCTGTCCCGGCAAAGACCTGCGAGTCTTCGGGCGCCCATACAACGCCCTCCGTCACCGTGGAGGAAGGAAGGGGAAACCAGACAATGAAGGCCAGGATCGGACAAATGACGGCCCCCGCGACAAGGGCCGCCCGTAGCGCCTGCTCGCGCATGTGTTCCGCCACATAACGCACAACCTTGACCAGGGGCCAGACGATCATGCTGAAAGCGGCCCACAGGGCCAGGATCACGCCGATAAAGAAGAACTTCCCGGCGACGAAGAGAAAGATGCCGACGGAGATGAGGATGCGGTAGACAAAGGAGGCAAGGGCGTAAATGCAGAGCCAGGGGCTTTCGCCGGGCGCCTGGACTGAGGAAACGGCGTCCGACATGTGCAACAGGCGGCGCTTGGCAAGATAGGCGAGGTATTTGTTGGCCCTGTCCGCCATGTTGGGAATCTCCAGCCAGTCGGCGAGGATGTAGTAGGAATCGAAGCGAAGCAGGGGGTTGCCATTGAGCAGCAGGGTGGAGAGGCCCGCGACGAAGATGATATTGTAGGCGATGGCGCGCACCGCTCCCGGCTCCGCGAGGGTCCAGGCAATGAGGGCGAGCGACGCCACGAGGATATCGACGATGATCCCCGCCGCTCCCACGAACATTCGCCTGCCCTTCTCCGGGAAAGCCGACGACCAGGAGGCGTCCACGTAAGGCAGGGGCATGAAAACGATGAGCATGATGCCCATCTCGTGGACCTCCCCGCCGAACCTTTTCACTGCGAAGGCATGGCCGAACTCATGGAGAAGGCGCGAAAAGGGATAGATGAGCGCGAGAAGGAAGAGGTTTTCCGTGCTCATCACCCGGTCGGTCACGTCCCGAGACAGCTCCTGCCAGTGCATCCCGAGGAGGAGGAGCGCAACGCCGAGGAGCAGCGCGCCGAGTACGGCGCCGACGCGACTCATGAAGGGCCGCACGATGAAAAGACTTTTTTCCAAAAAGGAATTCGGGTCCCAGACGGGAAAACTCATGGCGGCCGGCGAACGGGCCATGGCAATCCAGCGGCTCGCTTTTTCCTTCCGGCGCCGCTTGGCAAGGTCCCGGATGTCCGGCGGCTTGTCCGATTGCAGGATATCGTTCTGATGAAGGTACGAGAGAAGGCTGATTACCTCGCCCTGCGTCGGCATGTCGTCGCCCAGTCGTTCGCCGGCCGCTTCCCAGATCTCCTGCATGGTGGCCTTTCCGTCCATGAGGCCCACGATGGCGTACGCTTCCCGTGAGAACCTATGGAACCGGCCGGTAGAGTTGTCCTGGAGGATGTACCAGTCGGTCCCCCGGTAGACGTGGTGATGGAACTGGGTATGGCTCCGCAAACGGGGCCTCAGATCGGCCGCCCGGTACCACGACTCGCTGAAGAGGCTCTTTTGTTCCGTGGTGTTTTTCAAGGCCGCCACGACCAGAACCAGAGCCTGAACCAGTTGCGCAGTTTGAGCGTCCAAATGGATACGAGCTTACGCCGTTCCACGGATATCTTTCCTATGCCCTCCATTCCCGGCCTCAGCGCGTTTGTTGTCTTGTCGAGGACGGCCTCCACCCGGAAGCAGTTTTTCCCTTCCTGGGCGGTCGACAGGGGCGTGATCTTGCGGACGACGAAACCGAACGCATCGGGCAGCGCGGAAAGCGCAAGAACGCCTTTTTCGCCCTCCCGCACGTGCGCTATCTCGGCCTCGTTCACCTGGAGGATGAGGCGGTAGCCGGTGAGCGGGGCAACCTCGAAGAGGGTCTCTCCTTCCTCGACCGCCGATCCCAGCTTTTGGCTCAGGTCCCCGGCGAGAACGAGACCGTCGAAGGGGGCGCGTATGCCGGCCCGCTGCAGCTTGATGTCCGTCAGGTCGAGCTGGGCGATAACCTGGTCGAGCTGGGCCTTGATGACGTTCGCCTTAGCCCAGTCGTGAAGCGCCACGGCTTCCTGATGTTGTCTCAGGAGCTGGCTTTCCTGACCGGACAGATTCGTTTTCTCGAGGCGCAGGTCGCGATCGTCGAGGGTGCACATGACGGCCCCCTCCTGCACCGTGTCGCCGTTGCGGACCCTCGCATCCCGGATATACCCCTTGAATGGAGCGGCAACGGTGCGGCGAAGGGCGCCTTCTATGGTGGCGCTTGCGGTGATGCGGTATTCGCCCGATGCAAAGCTGAAAAAAACGATCAGGGCGGCGATGAGGATCAGGAGAAGCTTCGCTCCCACGTGGCCGGCGCCGATGAGCCGCTTCGTCCCCCGCCGCGTGGCGTCGTAGACCTGCCTCGGAAGGGGAAGGCTCTGCATTCTTTTCGCTTCGAGAGCAGGGGCCGCGAGCGTAAAAATACTCTTGCAGAGATTCACGTCGTCGGCGCTGAAAAACGTTTCTCCGTTCCTCTCCAAGGTGAGCGCGCCATAGTAGCGCCCGTTGCCGTACAGCGGAACGGTGAGCATGGCCTTCACCCCGTACTGCCCGGCGAAGGCTTCATGGTTTCGTACGATGAGGGGGGTCGCGTCGTGAGGCGGGGGGTAGATGATTTCGGCGCCCTGGAGGATGGCTTCGTCCATGGCCACGCCCAGGGAACGGATAAAGGCCGTCCGCTTGTCGAAAAGGGCGCTGTGCGATATGGCCTGAATGCGCACCTTATGCTGTTTGGCGAAGCCGAGGCTCACGCGGTCGCAGGAAAGGCGCGCGGCGATGCCGGTGACGAAGGTCATGCAGGAGGCGTCGAACTTCTCCTCCGCGAGAACGTCGGCGAGCAGGTCGATTGCGGAGCGGAGGCGCGAGATAGCGGCCCCCTCTTCCTGCGTTTGTTCTCTTCGAAAGAAAAGCTCCAGCAGAGGCACGCCCCACTGGAGATGCTCCATGGCGGGCCTCAACTCCCCCTCCGAGCCGGCTGCGACTTCGACAGCCGCCACGCCGTGGAGCTGACCGTCGAAGACGAGGGGATAGGCCACCCCAAACCTGCGAAGGCGTTGTCCGTCCCGGGGCAGCTCCGTCAACAGGGGGCGGGCCTGTTGGAGGACGTTCTCTGCCACTTCGGCAAGCCGTTCGCCGTCCGATTCAGGGCTGGCGGACCAAAAGGCGACAGGCGCAAACGCCTCGCCCCGTTCCTCCTTGAGCACGAGGACGGCCTGGAGGGCGCCGTCGATCAGCGAAGACTGGAGGGCGAGCCAGCTTTGCGAGTACTCCTCGAAGCCGCGCGCGGCAACCATGTCCGCCCATAAGGCAGACCTCCCCTCCTCGCCTCCTTCCCCGGTCGGTTCTTCATTCATTGCGGGTTCTCCGAAGCGGATCGCCCCAGGATCGAATGCACTTTTTCATACTTCTCATCGGCAAAATGTGGAGGAGGAGGCGATCTTCTACTTCGGACCTCCTGCCTCAATGTCGAGGGCGCCAAACCGTGCCTCGTAGTCGGCAACGATCCGGTTGAGGAGAAGGGAAAGGCGTTTTGCTGCGAAAGCATTGAGAATGACGCGGTCGGTCAACTGGACCGCCAGCTCGTTCTGACCGGTCTGCCACGTCTGATTCGTACCGAAGAGGATGGTTACCTCCTCCCGCGTTGACGATACATTGCAGACATTTGCATAAGACGTCTTCAGATTGGAATCGTCCCAGCGTATCCTGACGGTCCCATCCTGTTTCGCGGCTTCTTGTTTTGGGGCTTCCTGCCTGGCGGCATCCTGTTTCTTTGCCGTATCTTCATCCTTGCCGTTTGCGTGTGCCATTAATTCCCCTCCCGTTTCGGATTGCCGGGGCCATCGTCGCCCCGGTTATCGGCCCTCGGCGCCCGTTCAGAAACTATGCGTATAACAAAGACAGACGCTATTGTAACCGATAAAGGGCTTCTGCGTCAACTTATTTGACCGTGCTCATCCGGTCGTGGTTTTTATCGGTCACCTTGCCGCCGAACCACGGCAGAAAACGGCGCCTTCTCTGCTCTTCCTTCAGTCTCTTAAACCCCTCCCGGTCGATACGCACGTCCTTGCCGGCGCCCACGGCGGCTGCCGCGCCGAAGGCAACGAAACCCTCGAGGGCCGGATGCAGTTTATCCGTCTTGCCCTTGGCAAGGGCCCCTTTGACATTGATCTGCTGGTTGTGCCGGTTCTGCCCCTCGGGAGGCGGATTGCTCTGGTCGTTGTCTCCTGCCGGCGGTTGGTTCGATTGCTGCCCCTGACCAGGCGCCCCCGGCTGTTCTTGTTGTTCCTGAGGTCCCGACCCTGACCCCGGCGCCTGCTGTTCCGGCTGAGACTCGGGTTCATTGGCAGGAGGAGTGTTTTGAACCATGTAGGAACCCGGGTGGCTCGACTGTTCCTGCTGCTGCGCCTGCAGGTCTAGAGCGGTGGAGTTCAGCGCCAGGAGGCCGGAAGCGCCGCCCACTTCGATCTCGACTCCGACGAGTCCCGTTCCCCAGGCAGCCGGCGGTGTGATCGGTCTCACGGCCACCGCGCCCGATCCGGCCGCTTCTGTGCTGTAGAGCGAAGAAAGCGGGTTTGCCAGAGGGTCGTCGCCGAACCAGAAGCAGTCAACCTCTTTTACCCTGCCGCCTACCTCGACGATGTAGGCGAACCGGCCGATCATGATGTCGGTGGTAAAGCTCCCCACGAAAGAGGTCTTGCCGATGCCGCCAATCATGATATCTCTTCCGCCGCCGCCGCTCAGGAAGTCGTTTCCGCCTTCCCGGAGGTCGATGCTCTGGATGATCTCCGTGCCGGCGATCCAGTCGACCCTGCCGCCGGCGCCGAAAATAACGTCGTTGCCCGTGCCGCCGTAGAGCCAGTTGTTGCCGGCGCCTCCGATGATCACGTTGTTGCCGGCAGCCGTATGAACGGTGGCGTTGCCTCCTGTGGCATTATCGACCGAGTAGACCGTCTTGGGCAGGTTGGTGGCGGGATCGAAATCTATGAGGCCGTTATGGGCGACGACGATGCTCGCGCTCGACTGGCTGGGATTTGGAGACGTGACGCCGCCCAGACTGATCGAGTCGCTCCCGTATCCGCCGAACACGTAGTTGCTGCCGTTGCCTGCGGTAATTACATCGTCGCCGCCGATGCCCGAGTCTATCGTCTGCGCCGTGTCGAGCGCATTGGGCGACAGGTAAGAGACCTCACCGTTGCTTCCAAAGATGATGTTGCTGCCAGTGCCGGCAAGACCGGCAACGATCGTGTTTTTCCCCGAGCCGCCGAAGATGATGTTGTTGCCGTTGCCGACCGTAATGGTATTGTTTGCTGCAATCTGCAGGTCCGTCATCTGAATGAGGCTCGGGCGCCCGAAGCGAAGTACTGAATTTGACCGTCGTCGCCAAAGATGATGTTGTTGCCGTTGCCTGCAGTGATCGTATCCGATCCGTCGCCGCCGAAGATCGTGTCGTTGCCGTTGCCTGCAGTGATCGTGTCGTTGCCGCCGATAGTCGGGTTGGTCGTGGTCACTGAAGAGAGCACGCCTGCGGACTGATAGGCTACGGTTCCATTGTGACCGAAGATGATGTTGTTGCCGTCTCCTGCGATAATGGCATTCGTTCCAAAGCCGCCGAAAATGATGTTGGCGCCGTTGCCTGCGGTGACACTGTTGTTCCCTCCGACGGTCACATCGGTGGTCGTAATTGAAGAGACGGCGCCCGTGGAGTCGTACTGCACCGTGCCGTCGTCGCCGATGATGACGTTGGCGCCGTTGCCCGCCTTAATCACGTCAGATCCGGTCCCGCCGAAGATGACGTTGGCGCCGTTTCCAGCGACGATCGTGTTGCTGGCCCCGATGGTCGGGTCGATCGCGGTCGCCGAAGAGAACACGCCGGCGGATTGATAGGCGACCGTTCCGTTGTTGCCGAATATGGTGCTGTTGCCGTTGCCCGTGGTGATCGTGTTCGTCCCCGACCCGCCGATGATGACGTTGGCGCCGTCACCCGCCGTGATCGTGTTGTTGCCCCCGACAGACACATCGGTCGGCGTGATCGAAGAGACGGCGCCCGTGGAGTCGTACTGTACCGTGCCGTCGTCGCCGATGATGATATTATTGCCGTTCTCTGCGGTGATCGTGTTGTTGCCGGCTGCGCCGATGATGGTGTT
This sequence comes from uncultured delta proteobacterium, assembly GCA_963816715.1. GTDB lineage: Bacteria > Desulfobacterota > Syntrophorhabdia > Syntrophorhabdales > WCHB1-27 > BOG-1155. Next base: position 302,416 of record CAWFMJ010000015.1, on the reverse strand, counting down.
GTTGCCATTGCCCACGTTGATCGTGTCGCCCACGTTCTCTGCGGGGCTTGCGCTCTTGATGCTCGTGACAACGCCGGCGGACGTTTTGGTAATCTGACCGTAGCCGGCTATGATGGTGTTGTTGCCGTTGCCTGCGCTCACCGTGTCGCCGGCGGAAGCAAGGATGATGTTGTTGCCGTTCCCCGCGTAGATGTGGTCGACGCCGGCATTCGTCCCGTCGTTCCTCGTTTCGATCAACGTCGCAGGGTTGACGATATTGTTGTTCTGGTAGTAGGTCACATCTGTGTCGGGCATTGCCGCCGTCAGGGTCTGACCCCGGTTCAAGGTGTTGTTGGTCTGCTCGGAGAAGTCCAGGCCGAGACGGGTTATCACGTCGCCCGCATCGTCCGTGTAGTCAATGAGGCCCTCGTGGCCGAAAATCGTGTCCCCGCCCTGGCCTCCGTAAATAGTGTTGCTTCCTTCGCCGCCGAAGATCACGAGCGGCAGGGTTGAATTCATCGCATAAACGTAATTGTCCGCTCCCCCTTCCATATTGAGGGCGAAGAGGCCGGCAATGGAGTCGTCGAGGTCGATGTTGAAGGTATCGGTCACCGGCGTTGCGCTTTCGCTCACCGTGGTGATGGACGTCAGCGTCTGGCCGTAGCCGCCCGAACTGTCAGGAGTGCCCGTTTCGAGGGAGCCCGACACGGTGAAGTTGGTCACGTTCGTGCCCAGGTAGAACTGCACCGTATCCATGTCGCTGTAATCGAAGGTCCCGCCCATGTCGAGCCCGGTCAGTTCCATGCCCTGGCTGCCCTTCCCGACGAGCGACCCCGTGGACGTGGAGGCCTGGTCGTCATAGACGGACATGACGTTCACGAGACTGGCAGTGTTCACAAAGTACGATTGAGATAAACCGTTGATGGCGTATACGCTGCCGCTCGTGGGAAGCGTCGTCCATTGCGCCGACAACTCCGCCGGGTCCTGCAACGTGAGGGTCGTCAGCGCCGGATCGGAAGCAGACTGAGTCACCCCTGTGATCAACCAGAAACGGCCGACGCCGCTTCCTGAAACGATCTCGATGGTCTGGCCGGCGAACTGGCTCAAAGTGGTAAAGCCCAGGGTATTCGCCTTCGTCTGGAGGTCGGCCGTCTCGACCGTCATCGTGTCCGTCGTCGCCCCCGCAACGCCCGTTCCCGAAAAAGCCTGTACCGTGCCGTCCTGGGATGGGATATTCGTTTCTCCCGGCAGCATCGTCGGAGCGTTCGTTCCCACGACGCTCCCCGGGCTCGGACCGCCCTGTATCGTGAGGTTTCCTTCGATGCAGCTCAGGTTATCGGTGGGTTGTTGTTGCAGTGTTGCAAGGTTGACGCTGACGTCGTTGGCGCCCACGGCGTTAAATCCGGCAGGCAGCACCGCCGAGGAACCGGCGATGATGAAGGTCGAGTTGCCGAGGCCGCCCCAGAGCTCGACGTTGCACGAAGCGGGAGTGCTCAGGATGTAGAACGTGTTGTCGCCTGCGCCGCCGTCAATGATCAGGTTCTGAATGTTCTGGAAATCAATCGTCCTGCCGACGCCGTAAATCGCCTGGTCCGTGATGACGAAGTCGTCGTCGAACTCGGTGCCGATGATCTCGAGTGTATTGATGCCTGCGCCGCCGTCAATCTCGAGGTCGGCGTTCGTCACATATTGGATATTATTGCTCGCGCTCCCGGTGTTGACGCGCGACAGGACAGAGGCCTCCGTCACGAAGGACTGGACAATGAAGGTGTCGTTCCCCGTGCCTCCGACAAGGTCGAGGGTGGCGAGGTTGCGGTATACCGTGAAGGTATCCGCCCCTGCGTTGGTCCCCACGCCGCCGGTGATAGTCGTGTCGTAGCTCACGCCGTTGCTCAGGTAGCCCCTGGTGGTCAGGGTCGTCGTAAACGCGTCGATGAGCACGTTGCTGCTCGTGTTACGGGCCGATTGGAAAATCTGGCCTATCTGGAACGTGTCGGTCCCCGTGCCGGCGTTGATCAGCGTCTCTATCCGGTTGTCGTCCAGCGTCACCGTGTCGTTGCCGTTTCCCGTATTGACGATGAGATTGCTGATCGACGAGGTATACGTGACCATCTCGTAGTCGGTTCCGCCGTTCAGGGCAGCGACGAATCCCGTGCCATTGGGGCCTGAGCTTGTCGGGTTGGAGGTCGCCCTCAGAAGCAGGTTCTCCGTCTGGTTCGTACCGTAAATGTTGAGCGTCGTTCCGGCCGAAGGCGCCGTCGTCGATAGTTGGATCGTATTCGCATCGACCACGATCACGTAGTAGGTCTGCCCGTTGACGAGTCCGCCGATCGCCGTCCCGCCGCCATCTTCGTACGTGACTTCCTCGCCCGTGAGGAAGCCGTGGGAATCGATGGTGATCGTGTTGTTCGCGAGGCTGACGGCGGTTGCGCCGTTAAAGGTCGTCGGCGTCGAGGAGGGGACGACCAGACTGTTTGTCCCTGTGCCGTAGCCGGTAAACGCGATGGAGACAGGGGTCGCCTTCAGGGCGTTTTCCAGGGTAAGGGCCAGTTGGATGGTATTCTGGCCCGTCACGATAACATAGTACACCTGCCCGTTATTCAGGCCGCCCACGCTGCTCGCGTTCGTCCCGTCATTGAGGTAGCGCACCGTCTCGCCGGTGTAGTACAGTGTGTCCGCGTTGGCGATCTCGATAGTGCTGTTTGCAATGTTGACGGAACCGCCGTTGGCGGTGGACGCAGCGTTGAAAGTCTGGTTAGCGACCACAGGCGTGAGTTCCTGGGAGGAGCCCGAGCCGGCGCTGCTCAATGTAATGGGCGTCGGCGCTTCCTTGGCGTCGGTCACATTGATGAGGTCATTGCTCGAACCGCCTGCATAGCTCACGTTGACGGTGTTGTTGCCCAAGCCGCCGTCGATGTTGAGCGTGGCGCTGTCGGCATAGCCCAGTTTCGTTATGGTGTCGTCGCCCGAGCCGTCCTGAACGTTCGTGAGGCCGCTCACCTGGTAGATCGTGATCGTATCGCCCGCGTTGCCGCCGGTAAGGTTCGTGGTCGTCGTATCGGTATTGGAAATGGTGAAGTTGTTCTGAGCCGTCAAAGGCAGGGAGATGTTCAGGGTCGTTATGCCGGTGTAGGTGATGCCCTCTGCCATGCCGAGGCCGGTGAGGGTGGAAGCGGTGAGATTGCCGCTTCGGCCCGTCGCATCGCCCGTATCGGTCACGTTGAGGGTGTTGTTGCCTGTGCCGGCAGCAATCGTGAGGGAACCGGACACCTGGTCCGTCGTGTTCGACCCGTCGTAAACGTCGATGGCGTTGTTCCCATTGCCCGTCTGGACCAACGTCGTGCTTGCTATGGTCTGGACGTAGATCGTGTTATTTCCTGCGCCTGCAGAGAGATTGCTCGTCGTGCTCTGATTGGTCGATTGGATGGTGAACGTATCGTTGCCCGAGCCGAGGGAGATGTTGAGGGTTGCGACGCCCGAGTAGTCGACGCTCCCTCCGGTTCCGAAGAAATTGCCCGTGATCGCGGAAGACGTTAGGTTGCCCCATATGTTCCCGCCGTCAGACGTGTCGGTTACGTTCAAGGTGTCGCCGTTGTTTGCGCCGCCCGCGCCATTGACCGTGAGCAGGGCCTCGATATGGCTTGTCGTGTTGGAGGTGTCGCTCACGTAGATCGTGTCGCTCTTGCTTCCGTCATAGATGTTCGTCGCATTGTCGATCTCGTGGACGTTGACCGTGTTGCTCTCGGTTCCGACGCCCGTGTAAAGGTTGTTCGTCGCAGCGGAGGTGGAGTCGATGGCGAAAGCGTTGTTGCCCGTGCCGAGATGAATGTTGAGCGTTGCAACGCCCGAGTAGTCGATGCCCGTGGCCATGTCGAGGCCCGTGATCGTTGAAGAAGTAAGGTCGCCCGAGACACCGTTCGCGGAATCGCCGGAGTCGGTCACGTTCAAGGTGTCGGAAGCATCGCCCTTGACGGTGAGGAGGGCGCCGATCTGGCCTGTCTGGTTAGAGAGGCTGCCGACGTTGATCGTGTCTGTCGTGCTCTGGTCATAGATGGTGGTCGCGCCGGAAATGGTTTGGACATTGACCGTATTGCTCCCTGCACCGGTATGGAGGTTGGTGACGTTCACATCGGTCGACTGGACGGTGAACGTGTCGTTGCCGGAGCCGAGGGAGACGTTCAAGGTCTCGATGCCGGCGTAAGCTATGCTCCCCGTCATGCCGAGGCCGGTGATCGTGGAACCGGTGAGGGTTCCCGTGCGGCCCGTCGCGTCGCCCGCGTCGGTCACGTTGAGGATGTCGGAGCCGGGGTTGCCCGTCACGGTGAGGAGGCCGTTGATCTGGTTGGTTGTGTTCGACGCGTCGTGCACGTCGACCTCATTTGCCCCTAAACCGGTATTGAGATTGGTCGTTGCCGAATCGGTCGACTGGACATTGAACGTGTCCGATCCAGAGCCGAGGGAGATGTTCAAGGTTTGGACGCCGGCGTAAGCTATGCTCCCCGTCATGCCGAGGCCGGTGATCGTGGAACCGGTGAGGGTTCCCGTGCGGCCCGTCGCGTCGCCCGCGTCGGTCACGTTGAGGATGTCGGAAACGTCGCCCTTGACGGTGAGGAGGGCGCCGATCTGGCCTGTCTGGCTGGAAACGTTGCCGACATTGATCGTGTCTGTCGCGCTTCCGTCGTCAATGGTCGTCGCGCCTGAGATTGTTTGGACGTTGACGGTGTTCGTCCCGGCGCCGGTGGAAAGCTTCGTCGTCCCGGAGTCGGTCGACTGGATGGTGAACGTATCGTTGCCGGAGCCGAGGGAGATATTGAGGGCGGCGATGTTGGAATACGTAATGCCGTCCGCCATGCCGAGGCCCGTGAGGGTATTGTACGTGAGGTCGCCCGATGTGTTCGCCGTGTCCCCCGAGTCGTCGAGGTTGAGGGTATCCGTTCCGCCCTGGCCGTCGATGACGAGGGGGGCTTGGATCGTGCCGAGGACATCGCCCGTATTCAGGGTCATCGTCGCGAGGCTTCCTATGTTGATCGTATCGTTCCCCGTGCCCGTCTCGATGGTCGTGGGCACGCCGGGCTGGACATTGGTCAGGCTAATGATATCGTCATGTGCGCCGCCCTGGATGGTCAGCGAGCTTCCCGTAATCGTCCCGGCCACCAGTATGTTGGCTGCTGTGGCGTTTACTAATGCTGCGGTCTCCTGGTCGCCTTCGATCGTCACCGATCCACCAGCGCTGATTGTGGAGCCTGCGTCGATAAGCACGTCCTGTTCGGCTATAAAGGTTACGTTGCCCGATACAGTTAGGTCTGTGCCTTGCTCGACGTGGATGAAATCGCCCGCCGTGCCGCCAGCTTCAGTGAGGGTGAGATTGCCAAGGCCGTCTGCTCCGACGGTAACCTGCCCGGTCAACGTCATGACGCAATGGGTCGTGATGTCCACCGAGCCGCCCGCTTCTATTGCATCGCCACCGCCGGAAACGTCCGTTATGTCGAGGGCGCCCTTGTTCACGATATAGACGCCGCCGGTCGTCGAATTTGCCTGGAGTTCGGCTGATGCTGCATTCGACGGAGTGGCCGAGGTTATCGGGTTTGCCTGCGTGCCGATATTGCCGGAAGCAAAGAGGTAGGTCGCGCCGGAGGTGATGTTGTCGCCGCTGGAGAGCCCGTTCAGGATCTCTCCCGTAGGCGCCGAGATATAGGCCGTCCCCTGGGTCGTCGCCACCGTGCCGAGGGAAAGGTTGCCGCTCATCTGGGTAACGTAGATATCGAGGAAGCTCGAGGCAGTGAGGTTCCCGGAGGCCTGGATGTCAAAAGCGACGGCAAGCCCGTTGGACGCCACATTGACGGACCCGCTGTTTGCCTGGAGGGTGACATTCTTCCCTATCACTGCCGCCGCTACGCCTCCGGAGGCGTCGAGGAGGTTGCCCGCTGCCGACAAGCCGACGTCCCCGGTCGCTGAATCGACCAGCTTGACGTCCATGTCGCCCGAGTACTGGCTCAGATAAATGCTGCCCTTCGCATTCGCCGTGATCGTCCCGTCGGTAAGCTCCATGCCCACATAATTGTTGCTCGCGCCGATGCCTCCTCCTGCCTGGAGGTCTGCGGACTGCGCGCCGATTTCCCACTCGGGCTGATCGTTGACGCCGTAATAGTCGAGGATCGAGCCCTGTGTTGTCAGGTAGACGTCGTTATCGCTGAAAACATGGGCGACGTTCATCGAATAGGTCGTTCCCTCGTAGCTCGTCTCCGTGATGTAGATGTCCTCTGCCGCGCTCGCCGTGAGAGAGCCGGTGGAGAGCGCTATGATGAAGGGGTTCGAGGCAGTCCCGATGTAGCCGTTACCACCTTCGAGAACCACGTTGCCGCCCGCCTCGACGACGGCGCTCGAGTCTGTCCTCGCGTCCACCAGGTTTCCACCCGCCGTGAGCCTTGCCTCGTTGCCCGCCGTCACGCTCTCCAGGTTCATGTTGCCGGTCGAGCCAACGTTGACGTTGCCTGTCCCTGTGAAAATGAGCGTTCCCGCGGCGACGACGTCCACCGGCTTTATCTCGTTCACCGTGAGGCTCCCGGCTTTGGCGAGGGCTTCGGCGACAGTCTCCCCGCTGGGGAGGCTGTTGAGGTTTATTACCGAGCCTGTGCCGTTGGAGCCCGTATAGAACGTGATGTCTTCCGGCTCCGCCGCCGCCAGGGCAACTTCCTGCGCCGTGCTGAGATTGTCCGAGGAAAGGGGCAGGTTAATCGTGAGCGTCCCTTCGCTCACGCCGATGTTGCCGGCGGATGTATTACTCGGCGCATTGGACGCCTTCAGGTAGACATTGCGCGCCGTGATGTCCGTCTCCGTGGCGTATTGGGTCGATGTCGCGGTGCTCGGCGCAAGGATATTCGCGTTGAAGGACTCCTGTAACTGCGCCTGGCTCCACGCCGCCCGTTGCGCGAGAACGGCGCCGTCGGAGAAGAAGTTGCCGCTGCCCGTAATCGAGCCTATGGCAAGCGCGTTGCCTTCGCTCGCGTCCGTGGCGGAGTCGGCAAGGCTGATGGTGTCGGTGGAATCCTTGATCACGTAGTACGTCTGGCCGACGACAAGGTTCCCGTTCGTTGCGCCCGCCGCTTGGCCGTTCTCATAGACGACTTCCTCGCCGGTCGTGTAAGCGTTGGCGCCGACGTTGATCGTGTTGCCTGCTACCGCGGAAGCGCCGAACGCGTTGTGCAGGGCGTCGGAGCTGGGGCCGCCCGAAAGGTAATTCGCACTTCCCGTGATTGTGCCCAGAGTGATTGCATTCCCTGCGGTTGCATCGGCTGCGGAGTCGGCAAGGCTGATGTCGTTCGCATTGCCGCCGACGCCCGCGATCACGTAGTAGGTATTGCCGACGACGAGGTTGCCGTTCGTTGCGCCGGCCGCGGCCCCGCTCTCTTCGTAGGTCACGGCCTCGCCGGTCGTGAAGGCGTTGGCGCCCACATTAATGACGTTTCCCGTCACGGAAGGGCTGGTCCCATAAACGTAATTCGCACTTCCCGTGATTGTGCCCAGAGTGATTGCATTCCCTGCGGTTGCATCGGCTGCGGAGTCGGCAAGGCTGATGTCGTTCGCATTGCCGCCGACGCCCGCGATCACGTAGTAGGTATTGCCGACGACGAGGTTGCCGTTCGTTGCGCCGGCCGCGGCCCCGCTCTCTTCGTAGGTCACGGCCTCGCCGGTCGTGAAGGCGTTGGCGCCCACATTAATGACGTTTCCCGTCACGGAAGAGGAGTCAAAGTTCGCCACGGAGTACCCTGCGAACTTCGCTACGGAATACCCGGAACTATAGGAGAAGGTGGGGTCGTAGAAATCGCCCACGGACCCCCAGGTCTGGTTGAGCGTGTGGTATTCCTGGGTCTCCTGGTTTTCCAGGGTCTGGATTGCGTTGTTGACGTAGCTGGTCAGGGCCGAGCCGCTGAGGCCCTGGGCCGTTCCCTGCTGTGTATAGTACGTGGTGTAGGCCGTCTGCTGGGCAGCGGAAAGGGTTACCGTCTGGCTGTCGCTGTACGGCACATACCGCTCGAAGGTGACCTCCTCGCCCGCCGTGAGGGTTCCGCCTGTAATGCCGGACATGGCGATCGTGCTGTTCGTATTGTTGATGGTCGACGATGAGTCGTCAAAAGTCACGTACGTCCCGGAGCCGGTGTAGAGTCGTTGCTCGGCGGCGCCGTCGCCCGGGTCGGTGGAGGCCATAATGCTCACGGGCGTTCCTCCGGCGGTAGTCGCAAGGCCGATGTGCGTGCTGTCAACCTGGACGACATAGTAAGTTTGGCCATCGGTGAGGCCGCCCACGTAGTCGTTTGACTGCTGGTTCCGGTAGGTCCAGTAGGTGAGGTAATCCTGCGTCTGCCCCGCGTTGTACGCGAGGATCGTATCGTTGATGCTCGTCTGAGCCGCCGACCCCGTGGCCTCCATCTGATCGTACATGCTGAGCAGCTCGTTCCACGTCCTTGTGTCGACGACGACGTCCGTGTTCGAGTTGGCGATATTGCCGTTAGGGACCTCTACCCGCACGTCCCCGTTCGTCGTGATGTCCTGGACGAGCAGGTTGCCCGTCGGCTGGATGATGTAGATGTTGCCGAATGCCGTAGCAGTCAGCATGTCGTGCGTTGCGTCGGTCCCGGTATCGATGTCGATGGGGAGCGCGTCGGAGGCCGGATCGTCGTACGTGCCGTTCGTGCCGAAGCTGCCGATCTCGCCGTCGGTCGCCGTCAGGGTGATGGCGCCGCCGGTTATCAGCGAAGAGGTAGACGAGGCGAAGATATTCTCCGCGGCCGTGATCGTGATGTCGCCGTCCGTTTGGGACGTGCTGATTGTGTCGATCGTGAGGCTGCCGTTGGGGTCGTCGATATCGATGTCGCCCGTCGTGCTCGTCGCGTTGAGCACGCCGGAAGATTTCGTGAGATTGACGTCCAGCGCCCCGGTCGCTCCGATGCCGCTTCCGGCTGCGAGGGTGATGTTGGCGCCGCCGACGGAAGCGGTCGCGCTGCCCTGCTCGACCTGGCCGCCGGCGCTGATGCTCGTCGTACCCGTTGCGTTCTGGATGGCGCCGTCGACGATGACGCTGCTGTTGGGCGAGCTTATCGTCACGCTGCCGCTGTCGCTCCCGATAAAATCGATGTTGATCGGGCTGTCGGCCTTGATGCTGCTCGTGTAGATGTCCTCATAGCCGTCGTAGGTTGTCTGTGTCGAGGTATAGGTCGTCTTGCCGTACCAGGTCGAGCTTTCCTGCACCGGACTGTCTACCGTAGTGGGGGCGCTCGTCTGGAATTGCTGCATGCTGAAGTCGTACGCGCTCGTATCGCTGCTGTCAGTCGCGATGTAGGCGCCCGATTCAAGGTGCAGGCCCTTCGTCACGACGGTATCGGAGCTGACGATATTCGACGGCGAGTAGAACGCGCTGATGCCGAGCCACGCCGAGGCGCTGTACGTGTCGGTCGTGGTGGTCATGAAATCTTCGCCCTCGGTCCAGTAGTACCGCTGGCCGGAAAGCGGCGTGTAGACCGCCGTCCTCCCGACGCTTCCCGAGGAAACGGTTGTATCGTCGAGCTTCGCGCCCGTTGAAGAGAGGTAGTAGGTTTCGGTCGTGACTTCTCCGTTCACCCTGGTATACTCCGTGGTGAGCGGCAGGTCCTGGCCGTTTACGTCGGCTGTGTAGGCCGTATCCGTGATGATGAGCTTCCCGGCCGCGCCCTGCCCCGTCTCGATCGTGTTGGTAACCAGCGCATAGGAAGTGTCGTTCGTGATACTCACCGTGCCGTAGCCGTCGAGGACGTTGAGCTGGCCGTTGCCGGTGCTGGCAATGTCTCCGTAGAGCTGCATGTAGCCGCCCTGAACGGTCACGGGCGCCAGGTCGATCTGCTGCGTCTGGGCGTTGTAGTAAGCGGTTATGGTGTCGCCCGACTGCGTCGCGAGCTTGAAGTGTATGCCGTCGCTCGTCGTGAGGCCATCCTGATTTATCAGACGGTTGGCATATGAGGTCGAGCCCGCCTGTTCTGCCGCATACACACTATTCGCGTTGCTGATGTAGGTTTGGGTCGCCGCGTTGTTGAGGATCGTCACCGTCTGCTGCGGCTGGCCGCTCTGCACGGTGCCATCGATGTTGAGGTACTCCGCGGCGATGAAAACATTCTCGCCCGCGACGATGCTGCTCGAGGTCGGCGCCGAGGCGGCGAGGGCGGCAGCGAGGTCGGCCTGGAACTGCGCGTTGGTGTCATTCGAGCTCGAAAGCACCCCGATCATGCCATAAAGGAAATTGCCATTCCAGTCTGCTATGGCGTCCTCGAGCACCTGCGTCCACACCGCCTGGGCTGCCGGGTCTCCTCCTCCGATGCTGCTCAGGGCATTGCTGTAGTTCTGTACGTAGCTGCCGCCCGCGGTGATGGAGATGGTCCCTGCGTCGGTGTTGGCATTCTCTATGACGCTTCCCGCCGAGTAAATCGTCACCGAGCCGAGCATGTTGCTGATGTCGCCCGAGAGTTCCACATTCGGTGTCTGGCAATGGGCGTAATTGCCGATCTCGTCGGAAGCGCCGAAGTTGCTCTTGATCGTAATGGTGGGCGTCGTCGCGCCGGCGCTCCCCGCCACGCTGAGCGTGCCGCTCCCCGAGACGTTCGTCAAGCCCTGAAGGCTCGTGATGGCGTTGTAATTGAAAAGCACTTGGCCGCCGGCGCTGCTGGATATGTCGATTCCCTCGATCCGGAGAAAGTCGGGGCTATTGTTCTCGATATCAACCGACACGTTGCCCGAGGCGTCGAGGGTCCCGTTGACCGCAAGGGACGTGCCGATGACGTTGATCGTTCCTTCCTGAGCGTCGATGGCATCGACCGTGATATAAGGCACGGCGTAGGACGTGAGGTAGGCGGTGGTCGAGCCGTTTGTGGCGCTGAGGCCGAGGGCCGTCATCTCCGCGGCGACGTAGTCCGCCTGCTGCTGGTAGGCCTGGCCGGCAGTAGAACCGGCGCCGTAGACGGTCACCATGGAAGTCCAGTACTCATATTCCATCATCAGGTCGTTCGCTTCCGACTCCGTGCTTGTCGTAAACGTGATGCCGCCGGTCTGTTGGGCAATCGTGCCGTCTTGATTAATGACGAGTGTTTTCTGCCCATCGACGCCCACTTCAACCGTGCCGTTCACCGTCACCGTGCCGGTGGTGGTGACGGTTTGCGTGCCGCCCTGCATGGTGGCAGGGATAGGCGTGCCGAGGCTGTTAATGTCGGCGGCAAGATCGCTCATCCAGTCCTTGCCCTCGCCGTACGCGGTCACTTCGTCGGTTCCCATCGTCTCGGCGGTGAGGTTGGCGTCCTGCGCGGTCTGGAGATCGCTGCCCGCGCCGATGTAAACGGTGTTGTTCTGGACCACCTCGCCGTGCGACTGCAGCTCGTTGATGGGGATGGCCGAGGCGTTCAATTCGTCGCCGTGGGACGTTATATTGAAGTAGTTCTCCGTGCCGGTGTGGTTCGCGCCTGCCAGGAGATTCAGGTTGCCCATAGCCAGGACATTGGTCCCGGTCCCGACATTGACCGCGTCGTTCTCGTGCATGAGGGCTTCGGCGTCGATCGATGCCGCGGCGGCCAGACCGTAGGTATGCGCCTTCGGCTCCACGTCGAGTATTCCCTTCGTGTACGCTTCCAGGTCGAGGTCTCCTACCGTGGAGATGACGTCGTTGTTGCCGAGGCTCGCCAGGGCGGTCGGCAAATTGTTGGGATTGTTGTTGTCGACCAGTATCTCGCTCGTTGCGCCGGCATAGGCGATCGCTCCGCCTGCGTCGAGATCGACCCAATCGGAGGCCTCGACGTCGTTGTAAGCGCTCACGACAAAGGCGCCGGGGTCGGAGAGGCTCCCCACCACGTCGATGGTCACGGAGTCCCCGATGGTGGCCTCGGTGTCATTGCTGATGTTCGTTATGCTCTGGGCCGCGCTGCCCGCGATGGCGCCGCCGGAGCCGGCCTGGATGTCCCAGGTGCTCCACGCGTTGGGCATGGACATATTCTTGAGGGTGGTGCTTGTCGCCGTGACGTTGAGGTTGTCCGTCGCGACGTTCGTGTAGTCGCCGATGAAAGCGTCGACGGTCGTGTCGATGGTGTTCGTGCCGGAGGCTCCGCTGCCGCCCACCAAAGAGGCCTCCGTGGAATTCGCCTGGCTGTCAAACTGCGCCGTATGGCTTGCCGACACCGTGAGCGAGGCCGTATCGAAGGTCGATTTGTTGGCAGCCGACGTCGCGTTTTCGATGTATGCTTGCGTCGTGCTCGTGTCTTCGACGCTCGAAGCGGCGCCCGAGGCGGCGATGAGGCCGCCGCTGCCCGCCGTGGACTGTGCCAGGTTGACGTCGTCGCCCGTGGCCGAAATCGTAACGGACGGCCCTGCGGGCTTCGCGTAGGTGACCGCCTCGCCGAGGTAGAAGCCGCTGTCCGGCCCCACGTCAATCGTCCCGTCGCTCGCGTCGAGGGCGGACAGATCGAACGTCACTGCGGCGGCGCCGGTCGTGTACGGGGTAAGGGAGTAACCGGAGCCGGCGATCGTCGGAGCGGTCAGTGTGATCGTGCTGGGAGTGGCGGCCGTCGCGTTTTCGAAGCTCGTCGCCAGCTTGATGCGCCTCGGATTGACAATCTGGAAATACTCGCCTGTTCCCGTGGCCCCGGAGCTGAGCGTAACCGCGTTGCCCGCCTGGTCGGTCAGGCTGAAGTACCCGGGGTTTGCCGCATCGACGGTGACGATGTAGGTCGCGGCATTGGTCAGTCCGCCGACCGGCGTATTTCCACCGTCCTGATAGACGACTTTGTCGCCCGTCTCCAGCCCGGTGTCCGTCCCGAGGTATACTTCGTTTCCGCTGATGTCCGTCGAGGGGTTGAAAGAGCATATGTTGTCGGGAACGACGTAGTATATCTGGCCGCTCGTCAGGCCGCCGATGTCGCTCCCGGCGGTGACGTTGACGCCCGTGCCCATGTAGGCAAGGGTCTGGACGTTGCTCTCCGCGTCCGCCACGTTGCCGCCGGCTGCCACGAGACCGTAGGCGTGGCCGTTGGCATTCGCCCACTGGTCCGTGTCGTTCGTGGCCGTCACGTTGATGGCGCTACCGATGGAGAGGGTGGTGTTATTCGATAGGTAACTTGTCACGCTTCCCGAATTCTTTGCCGTCGCCTGCGTGCCGTTGACCGCGACGAGGCCGCCCGTGGAGCCGGTCGCATTCGCTTCCGCCGCGTACTGGCCGGAAGCTTCCGAGTCGGACGCTTCGACCGTCAGGTTGGCCGCCTGGATCGTGCCGCCGGCGTAGGCGGTCGCATTGGGAGAAGCGGTCGCGTTCGCCACCGACCCGCCTGCGGCGAGCAACCCCACGGCAACGCCATAGGCGTTCGACTCTACCTGCGGCGTGGCCGACGCGCTCACCACCATGTCGCCCGTGAGCGTGATCGGATCGATCCCCGTGTAAGCTTGAACGGTAGGATTCGCTGTCGAGTCCGCTTCGTTGTAGGTGAGGGCGCCGATGCCGCCGGACAGGCCCCAGACGCTCGATACGATCGTGGCGCCGGCTGTCGCTTCCACGGTGAGGCTGCCGACGGTCTCGCCCGCCGCCTGCCCTATTTGCACGTTATTGTCGACGTAGGCTATGGTCGAGCCGCCGATTTTCGACGTCACGACGCTCGCCCCTCCCGCCACGGCGCCGATGTCCACGCCGAGGGCTGCGCCTGCCGACGTCTCGTTGCTCACCGCCTCGACCGTCACCGACCCCGCCTTGCTGATAACCGTCGGCGAGCCGGCGGTTCCGGTCAGGTACGCCTCGGTGGTGTCCTGAATGTTGTTCGTTACCACGGAGCCGCCAAGCGCGGCGCCGAGCGCGCCCGCAAGGCTGAAAGCGAAGGAGACGATGTTCGCGTTGTCGCCCACGGTGTTGCCGCCCAGGGCGCTCGTCAGGTCGTTAACGACGTCCGCGGAGAGCGACATGGACGAGAGATAGCTCGGAATCCTCGTGGGCATCGTGTCTTCGGCCTCGACGAGCACCGCCCCGCCGGCGTTCACCGTGGAGGACTGGATGTACGCCTCGGTCGTGTTGCTCAGCTCGTTGTCCGTGACGGACGCCTGCGCCGCGCCCAGGGCGGCGCCCGCGATGCCGGCCGCGATGCTCCGGATGATCTCCTGCGACGCGGCCTCGACGTTGACCGCAGAACTCGCGGCGACCGTCGAATCGACGATTGTCGCCTCGACGGTGTTGCCGATGGTATTGTCCGCGACTGCGGCCCCTGCCGACGCGAAGATCGAGGCTGCCAGCCCGATGGCCGTGGAATCTATCGTTGACGCGTCGGAGGCGGAGAGTGTGACGCTCCCCGCGGTTATGGAGGACGCCGTTGCGCCGTCGTTCGCTTCATTGGCTTCGACGGTGTTGTGAATGTGGTTCCAGGTGTAGGAAATGTCTCCCGAAGCGATCCCCGCGACGGCCACGCCGCCGACAAAGGAGAGGATGTTCGCGCTCGATGCTGCGGTCGCGCTCACGGCCGAGCCTGCATCGACGGTCGATCCGATGATCTGCGATTCGATCGTGTTGCCGATATCGTTGATCGCGGCGATGACCGAGAGGGCGATTCCGCCCGAGCCGGCGAAGGAGAGACCCAGGGAGGTGATGGACGACGTGTCGCTGGCCGACATGGTCGCTTTTCCGCCCGCGCTCACCGTCGAGTCTTTTATCTCCGTTTCAACGGTGTTCGCGATCTGGTTGCCCATGATGGTCGCGCCTATCGCGGCTATGCCGGATGCGCCAAAGCCGGCAGAAACAGCGATGATGCTGTCGTTCGTCAGGGCGATCAGGCTCACATCGGAGCTTGCCGATGTGCCGGCGGTGATGGTCGAGGAGGTGACCTCCGATTCCACCGTGTTGTGGATCTCGTTGCCGAGTCCCGAGATTGCCCCGGCCACGCCGCCAGAGCCTGCGATGTTGACCACCACGGCAAGGATATTCGCGTCAGCGAGGTCCACGCCGGAGGGCGCGCTCGTCACGGCGTTGTTGTAGTTGGAAGTCTCATTCGAGGGCAGTATCCACGAGGGTACGATTGAAGGGGCCACATCCGAAGCAGAAAGGCTGACGCTGCCTGAGGAGGTGACCGAAGAATCGGAGATCGTCGCCTCGACGGTATTCGCGATGAGGTTGCCCACCAGGGTGGCGCTTAAAGCGAGGTCGCCCGAGCCGGAAACGCCGACGACGAGGGTGCGTATGATCTCGGACGACTCGGCATCGAGGCTCACCGAGGAAGATTGGTGAACGGTTGTGCCCTCTATTTCGGCATAGACCTGATTCGTGATGACGTTGGCAGCCAGGGCCGCGCCCGCTGCAACGCTGCCCGAGCCGGCGACGCCGAAAGCAAGGGCGTCGATCTCGGAGGCGTCGTGAGCCGTCAGGGTGACGGCGCCCGTGGAAGTCACGTTGGAGCGGACGGAACCGTTGTTGACGATCAGGGCTTCGGTCGTGTCTTTGATGACGTTCGCGGAGAGCGACAGGAACCCCGCCCCTCCGCCCGAGCCGGCGACGCCGACGGTGAGGCCGAGGATCGCCGCCTGAGATTCGGCGTCGAGGTCGAGGCCCTCGCCGTTGGAGTCGGAGCCCGTCGTCACTTCCGAGCCCGAAACTTCGGTCTCTACGGTGTTCGTGATCACGTTCGCCCCGATGAGCGCGCTCACTGCCGCAAGCCCTGACGCCGCCACGCTGACGCCGAGAGAAGTAATGACGGAATCGTTCGTCGCCTTCAGGTTTGTGGAGCCGTGGGACGTGACGATGGAGCCGTCCGCTATGGTTGACTCCACCGTGTCGGTGATCACGTTGCCGTAGCCCGTGGCGTTCACGGAGACCAAGCCCGAACCGGCGACGCCGATCGTGAGGGCCGTGATCGTATTGGTCGACTCCGAGGCAAGGCTGACGTTTCCACCGGATGAGTTCGCCGTCGAATCGTCGATGGTAGCTTCGACGGTATTTTTGATGACGTTGCCCGAAACGGCCCCGTTGACGGCGACGCCGCCGGAGCCGGAGATGTTGATCATGACGGCGAGGATGTTGCTGTTCAGGTAGCTGTTGAGGGACACGGGAGAGCTGCTCGTGTTGCTGTTGAACTGGGTCGACTCTCCGGTAATCCAGGAGGGGAGCGCCACGTTGCTCGGGGCTATGTCTTCGGCCGTTATGGTCACGTTGCCCGCTGCGTCGATGGTGGAACCGTCGAGCGCTTCCGCGAGGACCTTGTTGGCGATGGCATTGCCCATGGCCGATATGCCGACGGAGACGCCGCCGGAGCCGGAGACGCCTAGAGCGATGCCGCGGATGATCTCGGAAGACTCGGCGGTCATTGTGAAGGTCGAGCCCGTATCGACGGTCGAATTGACGACTTCCGCCTCGATGGTGTTCTTGATGACGTTGGCCGCGACGGAGACGCCGGCGGCGACCGCTCCCGAACCGGAGACGCTGAAGGAGAGGCCGTCGATCTCGGAGGAGTCGTGGGCCGTGATGGAGACCGACCCTGTCGCATTGACGTCCGATTTCGTGTCGGCGCTGCCGATGGTCTGGTCGGTGATGAGCGCTTCCGTGGTATCGGTGATGTCGTTCGCGGCGAGCAGGAGGGAGCCTGCGACGGCGCCCGAGCCGCTGACGTCCACGGCGATGCTGATGATGCTCGCTTCCGATTCGGCGTCGAGCGTCAGCCCGTCGCCATTGGAGTCGGCGCCGGTCGTCACGTCTGAGCCGGATACTTCCGCTTCCACGGTGTTCGTGATCACGTTTGCGCCGATGAGGCCGCCGATGGCGACGGTTCCGGAGGCTGCCACGCTGAGCGCTATGGAGTCGATGTGCGAGGCGTCGGTGGCGTCAAGACTTGTGCTGGCGCCGGATTTCACCGTCGAGCCGCCGGTGATGGTGGCGGCGATGGTATCGGTGATGACGTTGCCGAAACCCGTGAGGTTGACCGCGACCGCGCCCGATCCGGCAACGCCTGCGGTGACTGCCATGATGGCGTCGCTCGATTTGGCGGAAAGGCTCACGGTTTTGGTCGAATCGACAACTGTTGTGCCGGAGGCGTTGTAGCCCGCATAGACCTTTGAATCGTCAATGTTGGCTTCGACCGTGTTCGTGATGACGTTGCCCGAAACGGCGCCGTTGACCGCGACGCCGCCGGAGCCGGAGATGTTGATCATGACGGCGAGGATGTTGCCCGAAAGGGAGAGAGGAGAGCTGCTCGTGTTGCTGTTGAACTGGGTCGACTCTCCGGTAATCCAGGAGGGGAGCGCCACGTTGGACGGGGCTATGTCTTCGGCCGTTATGGTCACGTTGCCCGCTGCGTCGATGGTGGAACCGTCGAGCGCTTCCGCGAGGACCTTGTTGGCGATGGCATTGCCCATGGCCGATATGCCGACGGAGACGCCGCCGGAGCCGGAGACGCCTAGAGCGATGCCGCGGATGATCTCGGAAGACTCGGCGGTCATTGTGAAGGTCGAGCCCGTATCGACGGTCGAATTGACGACTTCCGCCTCGATGGTGTTCTTGATGACGTTGGCCGCGACGGAGACGCCGGCGGCGACCGCTCCCGAACCGGAGACGCTGAAGGAGAGGCCGTCGATCTCGGAGGAGTCGTGGGCCGTGATGGAGACCGACCCTGTCGCATTGACGTCCGATTTCGTGTCGGCGCTGCCGATGGTCTGGTCGGTGATGAGCGCTTCCGTGGTATCGGTGATGTCGTTCGCGGCGAGCAGGAGGGAGCCTGCGACGGCGCCCGAGCCGCTGACGTCCACGGCGATGCTGATGATGCTCGCTTCCGATTCGGCGTCGAGCGTCAGCCCGTCGCCATTGGAGTCGGCGCCGGTCGTCACGTCTGAGCCGGATACTTCCGCTTCCACGGTGTTCGTGATCACGTTTGCGCCGATGAGGCCGCCGATGGCGACGGTTCCGGAGGCTGCCACGCTGAGCGCTATGGAGTCGATGTGCGAGGCGTCGGTGGCGTCAAGACTTGTGCTGGCGCCGGATTTCACCGTCGAGCCGCCGGTGATGGTGGCGGCGATGGTATCGGTGATGACGTTGCCGAAACCCGTGAGGTTGACCGCGACCGCGCCCGATCCGGCAACGCCTGCGGTGACTGCCATGATGGCGTCGCTCGATTTGGCGGAAAGGCTCACGGTTTTGGTCGAATCGACAACTGTTGTGCCGGAGGCGTTGTAGCCCGCATAGACCTTTGAATCGTCAATGTTGGCTTCGACCGTGTTCGTGATGACGTTGCCCGAAACGGCGCCGTTGACCGCGACGCCGCCGGAGCCGGAGATGTTGATCATGACGGCGAGGATGTTGCCCGAAAGGGAGAGAGGAGAGCTGCTCGTGTTGCTGTTGAACTGGGTCGACTCTCCGGTAATCCAGGAGGGGAGCGCCACGTTGGACGGGGCTATGTCTTCGGCCGTTATGGTCACGTTGCCCGCTGCGTCGATGGTGGAACCGTCGAGCGCTTCCGCGAGGACCTTGTTGGCGATGGCATTGCCCATGGCCGATATGCCGACGGAGACGCCGCCGGAGCCGGAGACGCCTAGAGCGATGCCGCGGATGATCTCGGAAGACTCGGCGGTCATTGTGAAGGTCGAGCCCGTATCGACGGTCGAATTGACGACTTCCGCCTCGATGGTGTTCTTGATGACGTTGGCCGCGACGGAGACGCCGGCGGCGACCGCTCCCGAACCGGAGACGCTGAAGGAGAGGCCGTCGATCTCGGAGGAGTCGTGGGCCGTGATGGAGACCGACCCTGTCGCATTGACGTCCGATTTCGTGTCGGCGCTGCCGATGGTCTGGTCGGTGATGAGCGCTTCCGTGGTATCGGTGATGTCGTTCGCGGCGAGCAGGAGGGAGCCTGCGACGGCGCCCGAGCCGCTGACGTCCACGGCGATGCTGATGATGCTCGCTTCCGATTCGGCGTCGAGCGTCAGCCCGTCGCCATTGGAGTCGGCGCCGGTCGTCACGTCTGAGCCGGATACTTCCGCTTCCACGGTGTTCGTGATCACGTTTGCGCCGATGAGGCCGCCGATGGCGACGGTTCCGGAGGCTGCCACGCTGAGCGCTATGGAGTCGATGTGCGAGGCGTCGGTGGCGTCAAGACTTGTGCTGGCGCCGGATTTCACCGTCGAGCCGCCGGTGATGGTGGCGGCGATGGTATCGGTGATGACGTTGCCGAAACCCGTGAGGTTGACCGCGACCGCGCCCGATCCGGCAACGCCTGCGGTGACTGCCATGATGGCGTCGCTCGATTTGGCGGAAAGGCTCACGGTTTTGGTCGAATCGACAACTGTTGTGCCGGAGGCGTTGTAGCCCGCATAGACCTTTGAATCGTCAATGTTGGCTTCGACCGTGTTCGTGATGACGTTGCCCGAAACGGCGCCGTTGACCGCGACGCCGCCGGAGCCGGCCACGCTCACCATGAGGGCGAGGATGTTGCCGTCGAGCGAAATGGGCGAGCTTGAGGTTTGGGAGTTCAGCTCCGTCGAGTCGGCAGACGTCATGGTCAGCCCCGGGATAGTGCTCGGCGCGACATCCTGGGCTTGTATGGTCACGTTGCCCTGTGCCGTCACAACCGAGTTGTCCGTCACTTCCGCAAGAACGGTATTGGCGATGGCATTGCCCATGGCCGTCACCTGAACGGCGAAGCTGCCCGAGCCGGAGACGCCCAAAGCGAGGGCCCTGATGATTTCCGACGATTCGGCGGTCAGGGAGAAATCGGAATCGGTAGTCACAAACGAATTATCGACATCGGCTGTTATTGCATTTTTGATGACGTTCGCCTCGACCGCAACCCCCACTGCGCCGCCGCCCGAAGCGGAGACGCCGAAGGCGACGCCGTCGATCTCGGAGGAATCTTTCGCCGTAATGGTGATCGCTCCATCCGCATCCACGGAATAGGCGCCCGTCGCGTTCTCGATGAGCGCCTGCGTCGTGTCCGTCACCACGTTCACCGCCATGGTCACCTGAACAGCCGCGCTGCCCGAGGCCGCGACGCCGCCGGCGAAACTGTAGATGGTAGATTTGGATTCCGCGTCGAGATCGAGGGTCGACCCCGCGTGGACGGTGGACCCGATTATCTCCGCGTCGACGGTGTTGGCGACCACGTTCGCCCCGATGATGGCCGATATGGCTGCACTGCCGGAAGCGGCCACGCTCAAGCCCACGGACGTGATCTGCGACTGGTCTTTGGCGGTAAGGCTGGCCGAACCAGCCGATTTGACGGTCGAGCCGCCTGTTATCTCGGCTTCGGTCTCGTTTGTAATGACGTTGCCGAAGCCCGTCGCCTGGACGGCCACGCTGCCCGAGGCGCCAACGCCCACGGTGATGGCGGTGATTCCGGCGGAAGAAATGGCGGACAGGGCGACGCCGGCGCTCGGATCAACCACAAAGCCCGAAGTATTGTAGCCGGCGAGAACGGTGGAGTTATCGATGTTCGCTTCGATCTGGTTGTGGACAATGTTGCCCGTAAGGGCCGCGCTCACCGCCACCGAGCCCGAGCCGGCCACGCTGATGTTGATGGCGAGTATGTTGCCGTTGAGGGAAATGGGCGAGCCTGACAGGTCGTTGTTCAAATCGGTCTGCGTGATAGGCGCGTCCGCGAGGTTCAGGGCGATGAAGCTCGGCGCCTCGTCCTCGGCCGAGATGGTGACGCTGCCTTCTGCAGTTACGCTCGAGCCGTTGTTGATGAGCGCTTCGACGTTATCGCCCACGTAGTTGCCGAGAGCGCTCACGGAAATGGCGACATTGCCGGAACCGGAAACGCCGATGGCGAGAGCCCGGATCATCGATTCCGATTCGGACTGGAGACTGACGGTCGATCCGGCCGTAACCGTGGAGCCGGAGATCTCCGTCTCGATGGTGTTCGTCACGACGTTGGCGGCCACGGCCACGCCGCCCGCCACGTTGCCCGATCCGGCCCCGCCGAAAGCGAGGGCGTCAATCTCTGACGTATCCGTCGCCGAAAGACTTACCGCCCCATCGCCGGCCGCGGTCCCGCTCGTGGTGTCGACCGCCGCGCCGCCGGTAATCTCCGCCCCTATCGTATCATTGATGGTGTTGACCGCCGCGGCAATGCCCGCCGCAACGGTGCCTGCCCCGGAGCCGCCAATGGTCAGGCTGTAGATCGTCGCGTCCGTGGTCGACGTGAGTGAGACATCATACGCCGTCGCTTTCGTGCTCGTCCCGTCGATTTGCGCAGTCACGCTCGATGCGATGTCCGTCGTCGCGGCGGCAAGACCCACCGCCACGTTCCCGGCGCCTGCGGCAGCGCCGTCGATGGACGTTCCCGTGGGCGACGCTGTTGCCGTAACGTCGATGTCGCCTTTCGTCGCCGTGACGTTCGCGCCGTCGAGAATTGCGGCATCGACAGTGCTGCTGATGTAGTTCACCGAGATGGAGCCCGCAATCGCCACTTTGCCGGCGCCCGCGCCGCCGAGGGTCACGTCGACGAGGCTCGGCTTCTCTGTTGCCGTGATATCGACGTCGCCCGTATCAGAAGTGACGGTAGAATCGTCGACATAGGCCTTTGTCTGGGCCAGACCGCTGAGGGAGGAGTTTTCCGCGGTGCCGAGCACGGGGTCTGCCGGGCTGCCGCCGATATAGTCATAGGCGAGGGCCGCGCCGACGGCGGCGGTACCCGCGCCGGCCGCGCCGAGGGAAGCGGTGTCGAGCTGAGGGCTGTCGGCGGCCGAGATCGTCACCGTGCCATGGGCCGTCACCTTTGAGCCGTCGGCCACGTACGCCTCAACAGTGTTGTCGAGCCAGTTGAGGGAAATTGCCGCGCCGGCGGCGAATTTGCCCGCCCCCGCTCCTGCGATCGTGACGTTGATGATCTGGGAGCCGGAACCCCACTGAGAAACAGTAGATGAGGTAGGCAGGGTAATTCCGCTCGCCCCCAAATCCAGCGTCGAGAGGTTTGCCGCGGTCGTGGGGGGCGCGAATCCCGCGGTGACGTTCACCGCGCCGGCGCTGGAGGCGACGGTAGAGCCGTCGACATAGGCCTCTATGGTGTCTGCCACGTCCGTGACGGAGATTGCAGCGCCCACGGCAGCTTTCGACGAGCCGGCAACGCCGCCGGAGACCACGACCATGGTAGTGCTGTCGCCGGCGTGGATAGTGACATCTCCGTTGGCGGCAATGCTCGAGCCGCCGGTCACCTGGGCTTCCACGGTATCGTTCAACTCATCGACGCTCACCGAGCCGCCGAGGGCGAACTTGTCCCCTCCGGCAGCGCCGAGGGTGACGCTCACGAGAAGCTCTTTCGCGTCAGCTTCCACGTCCACTGCCGAGGTCCCGGCAGTCAGCGCCGATTGAGCGACTGTCGTGCTGAGCGTCGAATCATTGACGAGGGAGGTGACCGTGTTATAGGAGAGGTCGACGCCCACTGCAGCCCCTATGGCGCCCTGACTTGTTGAGACGGCGACGCCGCCCGTTATGGCGATGGCGGTCTCGCTGTCTTCCGCCAGGACTTGCACCGCACCGGAGGCGGACACGCTGCTCTTGGTGGTAACCCCCGATAGGGTTTGCTGGACGACTTCCGCCTCGACGGTATTCTCCAGTATGTTGATGTCGACTCCGCCGGCGATGGCAAGCTTCTTGGCGCCGGCCCCTGCGGCAGCCACGGAGACCACCGTGCCTGTCCTGCTTGCAGTCTCATTGAAGGCGCCTGCCGAGGTGACCGTCGAGCCGGCGACTTCGGCAAGGACGTTGTCCTGGACTATATTGAGGCCGATCGCCGCGCCGAGTCCGAGGTTCTTGCCGACCGCGATGGCGCCGGAGAAGGCGTAAAGGCCCGTCGAATCGGTCGCATTGATGGTTGCGTCGCCCGACGTGGTCGTCACGGTGCTTCCGGTGATGTCGGCCTCCACGGTGTTCTCCGTATAGTTGACCGTGACCGTGCCGGCGCCCGCGTACCCGCCCGAGCCGCCCGTTCCCGTGGCGATGCCCGCGGAGCCGGTCGCCGCGACGATCAGTCCGCTGTCGGTCGCGTCCACGCTGATGCTCCCGGCGCTCAGGCCGGCGTTATTGAGGCCGGTGACGTCCAAAATCTCGGCCTGGGTGGTGTTGTTCTCGTAGGTGAAGCCGACGCCTACCCCGACTCCCGCCTTGCCGCCGAAGGCGCCCGAGCCGCCCACCGCAACGAGGCCCGATGAATCATCGGCGTCGAGGGACACTGCCCCGGCGACGCTCGCCGTGCCGGTGATGTCCTCCAATTCCGCTTCGGTCGTGTAGGTGATGATGTTGACGCCCGCCGAGCCGGCGACGGCGACGCCGTCCTTACCGGTCGCGCCCGAGAGGCCGGCCGCTACCGAGACGGTCCAGCCCTTGCGCTCGGCATCGATCTCGAGGCCGCCGGCGAGGACGAGGCTGGCTGCGCCGTCGACTATCGCCTCGGTGCTCCCGGACAGGATGTTTATGGCAGCCGCGCCCGCGATGCCTGTGGCGGAGCCGCCGGTGCCGCTGCTCGCGTAGGCGGCGGAACCCGCGAGGACGAGGACGGTCGTATCGTTCTTTGCATCGAGGGAAAGGGCGCCGGCGCCTGTCGTGCTGAAAGCGCCCGTGTCCCGGACGAACGCTTCGGTGGTGTCGTAAACGAGGTTGACCCCCGCGGAACCCGATATGCCGACAGCCGATTTTGACTCACTCGTGGTCGAGCCGGCGCTGCTCTTGGTCGTAGAGGCGATATTGCCGCTCAAGCTGCCGTTTCCCTTGGCCTGATTGAGAACGGCGCCCCACTTGCTCTGCCAGTCGGCGAGGTCCGCATTGCTCTGGGCAGTGCCGTTCGAGCCCTGGGTCCCGCCGGTGCCGGGGTTGTTGGTCCCGCTTGCCCCGTTCTTCGCCTGCTCGGGGCTGTTCGAGGATACCGATCCGGCTATGGCGAAGGCGCCGATGAAACCGCCGTTCGTTGCGCTCACATCGACGTTGCCGCCCGCGGTGAAAGAGCCGAGAGCGGTCGTCGCCGTCTCGCCGTCGGTGGGGCCTATCACTGCTTCCGTGTCGCGGCCCACGAGGTTGACGGCGCCCGAGATGCCGACGGAAGTCTGGTCGGAGACGGCCACGCTGCCGGCGATAGTCACCAGCACGGTTGTATCGTCCGCATCGACCTTCACCGCAGGCGAGGTCGTATCGCCCGAATCCACGTGGCCCGAGCCGACCGTGATGAAGGCGCCCGAGTCGATCTGGGCGATGGTCGTGTCGAGGGCGGAGTCGAAATCGATGGTGACGTTAAGGCCGAGGTTGCTCGATTTGCTGCCGGACCCGACCAGGTTGACGTCGATATTCGTCGTGTTCGCTTCCACGTCGAGGCTGTCGGCGTAGAGGGTCACCCCGTTCTGTATCTCGGCGGTCACGTCCCCCGTGTTGAGCTGGATCATGGCGGCGCCGCCTATGGATTTGCCCCCTCCGCTCTGACCGTAGAGGGAATAGGAAAAAGAGGGCTTCCACGATTTCGTCGTGTCGACGCTGAGCCCGGGAGTATTGAAATTTCCCGTGAGGTTGACCATCTCGTTTTCCCCGTCCGCGGTCACCACCACCTGCTGGTTGCCCGTGCGGTACGCGGGGTTCTGGTTGATCTTGGCGCCGCTCTCTATGGTAGCGTTGGCCGTATGGTCGAGGAGCAGCACCGCGACCGACCCGGCGATCTGCGTCTGCTGGCCGCTGGAAGTGGCCTGGGTAAACACGTTGACGAGGTTGTTGTCGATGCCGAGGGCGCTGTCGAGCGTGTTCTCGAGGTTGGTGACAAAAGTCTGCGCCTCCTGTTCGGCGGGACTGCCGAGGTCTTTCCAGTCGGACGTCGTATAGTCGGTGTCGGAAGGGGTTATGGTCGTCCCGCCGCCCACATATTCATAGCGGTCTCCCACGTCGCCGTTGCCGGTGAAACCCTGGAGCACGTCGACCGTCTCGCCGTTGGTGATATTCTCCTGATTCGTGTCGGCCGTCGTAAAGTTCGCGGCGTTGTTGCTTGCGAGGAACGGAGAGACGAGGTTGTAGAGCTCCAGGTTGCTCGGCGTGATCGGGTTGAGCGATTCCGCGTGGACCGTAAGGGTCTTGCCCGCGTCTACCGTGGTGTTGCCCGCGATGTAGGCGTAGGCGTCATCGTGGACGAGGCTGACCGAGACGGCGAAAGAGAGCCCCATCTGTGTTTGAGGCTTCTTCGTCGCGTCCGTATCGTCCTCCACATCGGAGGAGGCGGAGATGCTCGGCGTGTCGGTTATGCTTGAGGTGACCGACACGTTGCCCGGCGAGCTCACCTTCGCGGGATCGGTCCCGTCCCCGATGCGGGCGGTCGACGTGTTGTAGATGTCCGCGACGGTGACGCCGGCGCCGAAATCGAACTTGTCGGCCTGGCTCGGATCGTCGGGAAATTTGTTCTTGAACCATTGGACGACCGACGAGTTGCTGATCCACTTGCCGAGGGCGCTGTTGTCGTAGAGCTTGGTCGCCGCATTCGTGATGGGGTCCGTGATCTTGTTCTCGAGACCCGACTCGTACTGCTGGGCAAGAGTCTCGCCCGACGTAGTGCCGGCGCCCACGCCTGCGCTCGCCGATATGCTCGGGCTGCTCTGGGTCGTGGTGGACACGGTTATGTCTGCGGCCGTTGCCGTGCCGTCGAGATAGGCGTTCGTCTGCTCGGTTTCCAGGGTGAGGGCGAAGGCGAGACCGAGCTTGCCTTTCGCGTCGCTGTTGGAGGTGGCGCTCGTCGTGATGGTGTCGCTTCGCTGCCCCTGGATCGTGAGGTCCCCACCTATGCTCAACTTCGCCGTGGGCGTCACGTCTGCAGTCGCATTCGAATTGACCACGCTTATCGCGACTGATCCGTTGTACCCTTTTATGGTCTTCGCCTTTGCGGTGACATCGACGGTGTTGTTTGCGGTCGCGTTGATGTCCGCCCAGCCCGAGGCCGTCACCGAGCCTGCGATGGTCACGAGAGACGTGGTGTCGACTTCGCCGTAGGCCACGCCGAGGCCCCATGCCTTGGGAGAGGCGTCTGCCTTTGCGACAGCCAGGCTGTCCGCCGTAAAGTCGGTCGCGGTGATCTGCGCGTACTGGCCTACGTCGACCTCGGCAGTCGCCTTCGATATGGTCACCGCCGCAAAAAGGGAGAGGTCTTCCAGGCCGCTGAGGATGTCGTCTACCGCGCCCTGTTCCTCTGAGGCGGTCACCTTGAGGCTGCCGACGATGTCGAAATTCTCGAAGTCGCTCTCGGTGAAATAGTGCTGGCTGTCGGCCGTCGCCTCGATGGTGACCTGGCCGCCCTCGATGACCGTGGTTCCCGTAAGGCCGATGTTGACCTGTGCGTCCACGTTATCGATGTTCGCGAAGCCCGTCGTGAAATTCGCCCGGTTGTCGAGGGCGTCGATGGTGATTGCGCCGCTCGACGTGGACCCGACGGCATCCAGGGTCGAGTTCTCGATGTCGATGGTGTAGCCCTCAATGGTGATGCTCCCTGCCGCGCCGGAGGTATTGCTCGTATTTATCGTACGGCCCGCAATGGTGACCGTATCGGCTTCGAGGACAACGTTCCAGCCTGAGTAGGAGAGGTCGTAGCCAAGGGCCAGGCTGCTGCCGCCGTCGAGGGTGAGGGTGGGCGTCGATGTGCTGGCGCCCGCATTCCAGTTGATGTATTTGAGTCCTCCTGTTGAATCGATGCCGGGAAGGTTCAGGAGGACGACGTCGTTTGCGCCGGCGCCGCCCGTGAGCGATACCTGCTGCTGAATTTCGGCGGTTACCCCCAAATTGGAAACATTGACGTCGAACGTCGTCGCGCCTTTCGAGCCGATGAGGGCGTCTCTGCTTCCGCCCGAGACGAGGGTGACCGAACCGGAGAAGCCCGAGGCGTCGAGAGTGTACGCGTCGCTGGAGTCGCTGTTCGTGAGAATGGCGTTCCCGATGTTCGTGAGGGTGTCTTTCTGTGAACCGTTGAACAGCAATTTGCTGTCGGTGAGCTTCATGTTCCCGGCCTGCGTCTCGACGAGGGTGTTGCTCCAGGCATGGGCGAGGCCGGTCATCGTATCGTTGCCCGAACCGCCGACAAAGGTGTTGTTGCCGGCGGAGCCTTTCAGGGTATCGTTGCCCGAGCCCGCAACGAGGGTCACGTTGCCCGCAGTCAGAGAGGAGCCGGTGAGGACCGTTCCCGTGCCGGCGCCGGCGATGCCGAGGTCCGTCGCGGCGGTGGTAGCGGCAACGGTGAGGGCGTTGCTGGTTCCTCCCGATGAATCGGTGATGCTGACGGCGCCATTGGCCGTGAGGGTCGCCGTGAGGGGCGTAATCGCCGTGTCGCTTGCGTTGTTGATCGCCACCGCGTCGATGGCATCCAGCACGTCCTGAATCGTTGCAGCCTTGCTCAGGTCGACGCTCACCGTGACGCCGTCGGTGAGTTTGATGGACAGGGAGGGCGACGAGCCTATGCCGCTTCCGTTATTGAGCGACGCAAGGAGAGTGCCCGTAGAGACTCCGTTGAAGCCGGACGCGTCGAGGGTGTCGTTCCCCGATCCGCTGTCGGTGAGGACGACGTTTTGTACGTTGGTAAAGGTGTCCTTCGCAGAACCGTTTAACGACAGGGCCCCGTTTGTCAGGGTCATGCTCCCGTTCTGCGTCTCGATGAGCGTGTTCGTGCCTCCGCCGCCGGTGATGGTGTCATTGCCCGTTCCGGCGATGAAGGTGTTGTCCCCTTCCCCGCCGATCATGGTGGTGGCGCCGCTTCCCGCGATGAGGGTGTTGTCCCCTTCCCCGCCCGAGAGGATCGCCGTGCCGGAAAAGCCCGATGCGTCTATCCGGTCGCCTGCGATGATCCCATAGATGTCGGCGTTCTGGATATTGTTGATGACATCCTCGGTTTGAGCCGCACCGGGTGTCGATATAGTCAACGTGGCGCTTCCGCCGGCGAGACCCGAGCTGTCGACGCTCAAGCCGGTCGAGCCGTTGCCTATGGCCTCTCCCCCGAGGTTGCCGATAAAGGTGATATTCCACGCGCCGGCGCTGCCCGTGACCTCTACGTTCCCCGTGCCGATATTCGAAAGGGCCACGAGGTCGGCCTGGATGACGTCGGCCGTCGCATCGTAAGCAATGGCAATGGTCGTCTGGCCGTCGAAGCTGAGGGTGAACGTGCCGGTAGCCCCGTTGCCGAGCGTGAGGCTCTGCACCTCGTCCGTGCCCTGGCCCATGGTGAGGGTCGAGTCGGTGAGCACGTAGGGGTGATCGCCAACCTCGAGGAGGGTGTTATTTGCGGCCCCGGCCGCGCCAACGATCCGGTCGCCTGCCCCTGTTCCGACGGTAAAGGTGTTCGTGCCCGAACCGCCGTAGAGCTTATCGCCGCTGCCGTCGCCCGCGTAGAGGATGTTCGTGCCCGAACCGCCCTTGAGAATGTCGTTGTTGCCGTCGCCGGCGTTCAGCGTGACGTTCCCGGTAAAAGCAGAAGCATCCAGGACGTCGCTGTTGCCGTCGCCCGCCGTAATGGCGACCTGGTTGATGTTCGTGAGGGTTTCCGTCCCGTTGAGCAGGTTGTTGCTCGAATCGGCGATTACGAGGGTGCTGCTTGCCGTGTTGCCGGAGAGAACGAAACTGTACGCGTCATTGCCTCTCGTCACTTCCAGGGTGTTCGTTGCCGAGGCTTTGCCCGTGATCGTCTCGTTGTTGCCTGCTGCCACGAAGGTCGTGGCCCCGGAGCCGCCCTTGAGGGTCGCGTTGCTGTCGCGGCCGTCGAGCGTTACGGATCCGGAAACGATGGAAGCGCCCGATAGGGTCTTGGCAGAGGAATTCCAGGTGCCGTTCGTGAGGCCGAGATCGGTCCCGGCGAGGGAGCCGTTCATGTCTATGACGCTGATGACGCCCGTGCCGTTCGTCGTATCGGTCAGGTTGATGCCCGTGCCAGTAGAATTGATAGTTGCCACGAGGGCCGAATCCGCCTCGTTGAAGGCAGAGAGCACGTCCTGCACGGTGTCGAGGTCGGAGAGGTCGACGTCTACCTTCGTGCCGTCCTTCATGGTGACCTGGACGTCGGCAGTGACCTCGGCAATGGATGTTCCGACGAGGGTCTGGCCGCTGCCCAGGGTCGTGCCGCTCTGGTAGAGGCCGAGGTCGGCTGCGGCACTCGAGCCGTTCAGGGGCGTAACGCTGACGGTTCCCCCGTCATTGGCGCTGTCGGTAAGGACGATGGAGTCGCCCACCTGGGTGTCGATGCTCGCGGTGATTCTCCCCGAGAGATTGGCGGCCGCTGCCGCGTTCGTGATGTCGCTGAAGACGTCCTGGAGGGTCTTGGCGCCTGTGAGGCTCACGTCGAAGGAACTGCCGTCGGTGAGGGTTACCTTGAAGTCATCGGCGCCGTTGCCCGCAATACTCACTCCTGTCCCGTCGTTGAGCGTCGAAAGCAGGGTGGACCCGGTCAGATCAGGGTCGGTCGCATCGGTGGTTCGCATGCCCGTGCCGTTGTTGAGCAGCGAAAGGGGAACCTGGGAGCCGCCGTCGAGGGTGGCGGCGCCTGAGAATCCCGAGGCGTCGATGAGGCTCGTGAGAGGGCCGCCGGTGAGATCGGCGACCTTTATATTGGCGAGACTCTCGTTTTCAAGGACATTGCCGCTGGCATCCTTCACCACGAGGCTGCTGTCGGTGAGTACGATCGTCGTCTCGTTCCACGTCTCTTCCACGGTGTTCGTCGCGCTGGCGCCCGTGCTGCCGGTGATCGTGCCGCCCACGCCCGCGTCTGCGAAGATGTTGGCGCCCTCATTATTCGAGGCAACGTTGAGCGTGCTCTTTACCCCGTCGCCGATGAGGTAGTTGCTCGCCTGGCCGCCGGTCACGTTCTGGAAATTGTTTATGCCCTCGGTTCCTGTGGCGCTGTCGACGGCCGAGGAAAGGTTTGCCTCCACGGCGCTCGTGTAGGCCGAATAATCGAGGGTGTTCGTGCCGCCCACGCCGCCATTAAGGGTCCCGTCAAAGGTCGCCTGGTCGGCAAAGACGAAGTCGTTGCTTCCCGAGCCGCCGACGATCCCCTGTATGTTGGAGACTCCGGTGAGGGCATCGGTGGGCGTCGCCTTCGTGTTTGAAGGGTCGGCGTTCGCCACGGAGACCGTGTCGTCCGCATTGATGGTGACCCAGAGCTGTTCCGTGACTCCCGAAAAATCGAGTATCGATGTCCCGGATGCGCTGTCGCTCGACACCGTCGTGCCCGTGCCCCAGCCGTTCCGGAATTCGAACGTATCGGAACCATTGCCAACGAGGGTATCAGTGCCGCCGAGGCCGTCGACTATGGAGGTCCCGGCGCCTGCGGTGATCGTGTTGTTCCCCGAATTTCCGATGAGGATGTCGTTGCCCGAGCCGCCCGTGATGTTCTGAATGTTGCTGATGCCTGCCGTGCCGGTTGCGCTGTCTGCCGCGACAGCGACGTTCGCGTTCACCGCTTCATCCGCATCCGTCGTGTAGGCCGATCCCGAGAGGTTGACTTCCACTCCGGTCGTGTAGGCCGAGTAGTCGAGGGTGCTCGTGCCCGAGCCGCCGGTGATCGTGCCGTTGAAGTAGCCCTGGTCGTTGAAAGCATAGGTATCGTCGCCAGCGCCGCCTATGATGGCCGTCACATTAGCCACGCCGCTCGTTAGGCCGGCGACCGTGTCGGAGCCGTTATCGCTCACTGATACGGCGCCGTCCGCGTGGATGCTGAACGTAAGGTCCGTATCGGAAGTTATCTTCGAGAAGTCGAGAATGTTCGACGCGCCGCCGCTTATGGTCACGCTGCCCCAATCGTCATCGGCGGAGGCAGTGTCTCCGAAGACATAGGTGTTGCTGAGCTGCCCGCCCTTAACAGAGCTTATGTTGCTGATCCCCTGCGTGCCCGTTGCCGTGCCGGCTGTGAAGTCAACCGTCACTGCCGTGGTATAAGCGGAGTAATCGAGGATATTCTGCGCGCTCGTCCCCGTCCCGCCAACGATCGTGCCAGCGAAGGTTGCGCCGTTTTCAAAGACAAACGTATTTGTTCCACTGCCGCCGATGACCTTCTGTATATTGGCGACGTTGTTGAGGGTATCGCCCGCGCCGTCCGTGACGGAAACCGTGCCGTTCGCATTGAAGGTGAAGGTGAGGTTGGACGTCACGCCGGCAAAATCGAGCGTGTTCGTTCCTCCCGTGCCCGTATCGGTGACCGCGGCATTGCCCCAGCCGTTCGTGAAAACAAAGGTGTCGTTGCCGGACGTGCCGGCAAGGGTCGCATTCTGATTGGCGGAGGAGGCATAGTAATCCTGGAGAAAATAGTCGTATCCCGCAACGGATGTCGCCGAAAACAACGGCGCCGCCGTTATCCGGCCAGTGGAATAGGCAAGAGTCCAGGTCCCGTCGGCGCCGCCTCCCACGTCCTGCGTTGCCGCCGCCACAACCGTGCCCGTTGCCGCCGCAAGGTCATTGACGAACTGTATGCCCGTCTGGCTGCCCGCCACGTCGCAGGCGTAGAGGAGGATATCTGCGCCGGGAGCGAGGGATGACTGCCACCCGGAAATCTCAGAGAGCCTGCTCTGAAGCGTCTGGTCGTCCAGCACTGACGTGCCGAGCGTGAGGAGCCCATCGGCGCCGTGAGACAGGACGTAGACGCTGCTCGCGCCCTTGTACTGGGAGAGCACCTGGGCGATCTGGTCGATGCCGTCCTTATCCGGATTGAGAACAACGACAAGCGTCCCGTTGCCCTCAAATTCGAGCTGCTCTCCGTCAGCGCCGATGAGCGTCCGAGTTGCCGAAGCCTTGCCCGACGCGCTCGTGCCGCTTTGAGCGGTGATGTCGTTGACAAGCTGCTGGTAGTTGGCGACGGAGGGATCGACGAAGATAATCTGCTGGACCTGGCTCGTCTGGTTCGTCTTTGCTGTCTGGCCGGCTGTCTGTTTCGCCGCCCAGGCCTGCTGTGTTTGGGTAAAGTTCAAATGAGAGGCGGATGCCGCCGGAGGGCTGGCCTGCCCGTTCTTCGACGCGCCCAAAACTCCGGGCGCCTGCGTCTTCTGGGCGACGTTCGAATCCCACGCCACGTGGGCGGGGGGCGTCGCGGAGGCGGCGTGCCCATCGGCTGCGCGCTTCGCCATCTGCGAGGCGATGAGGCCGCCGGCAGACGGAAGGATCCGCCTTTCCAGCATCTCGAACTGCATCGCTCTTCTTTGCCGCTTTTCCTGACGCTTCTCACTCTTTCTCGGCGAGAGCCTTTCCTTCAATTTTCCCAGCATGCAACTTCCTCCGCGCTACAGCGCCTTATCTGCCGTCATGGTCACTGAAGCCACTCATTGACGGCCGCCAGATCCGCTTCCGAAAGCGTCCCGACCGCCTGCTTTAGCTTGAGATTGTTCATAATGTACTCGTACCTGCTCTGGGCGTAGTCCCGGCGATACAGATAGAGGTCCCGGGCAGCATCCAGCACGGCGAGGCTCGTGAACATGCCCGACCGGTAACCCTGCTCCTTCGCCTGTATGAGAATGGTCTGCGCCTCCACCGACTTCTTGAGGGCCTCAGACCTGCTCAGGGCGGTCTTCACACCGTTGTAAAACGTATTTGTCTGGCGCACGGCGGCCCGCTTCTGCTGGTCGAGGACCTGGCGTCCCTTTTCGTAACGGTCGGCAGCCTCCCTGGTCTTCGAGGCGATGACCAGGCCCTCGAAGACAGGAACGGTGAGCGTCAGGGTGACGTCCTTCGTGTCGACCGTCGCCCCGCCGCCAAAGAGCGATCCGCCCATGTCGTTCCGGTAGTACCGGCCCATCAGGTCGAGGGTGGGGTAGTGAGCCGACTTTTGACGGGATACCTCTTCTTTGGCAACGTCCACGTCGTACCCTGCGCTCTTCACCTTGAGATTCTCTTCCATGCCTACCTGGACCCACTCGTCAGAGCTGTCGGGGATTGGGGGCACGAGGGGGAGAGACTCCCGCAAAACGCTCAGAGCGGAGATGGGCGAGCCCGTGATCTCAGTCACCGCCTGAAGTGCGTCACGATAGTCGTTCTCCGCCTTCACGACCTGTGCGTTTACCGCCGCAAGACGAGCCTCGGCATCGTACAGGTCCGTGTCGGGCGCGAGCCCGGCCTCGTAGCGGGCCTTCGCTCTCCCGTAAAACTGCGAGACATCTTTTTGTTCTGCCTCGGCGAAGGCGATGCCTTCCTTAGCCGCAAGGGCCGACAGGTAGGCCTGGGCCACCCGTACGATGAGATCCTGCCGTACAATCTCTAGGTCCACGTCGGCCCGTTTCGACAGCTTCTTGGCCTGTTTCATTTCGACAAACAGGGAGTACCTGAAGATGGGCTGGACCAGTTTTGCCGTGTAGGTCCCGGTGTTGTAATCGCTCTTTCCCGATGCAAAGACGGCATTCTGGCTGTTCACGATGTCCTGGTAGGTTCTGCTGCCCACCCCCTCCAGGCTCACATCGGGCATGGCGTGACCATATGCCTGCTTCAGGCCCTCTTTCACCGCAAGGCGCTCAAAGGAGGCGCCTTTGAACTGCGGGTCGTGGTCGAGGGCCAAACGGTAGACATCGATCACATCCTCGCTGTGCGCCGCGGCGGCGACCAGCAGAACAATTGCAAAAGCGATGGAACAAAAAATCCGGGGAAAAAAGGAAGGTGTTCTTTCGTCTTTCATATGCGGGCCTGCCCCTTTCTGCATTGAGCCCTTCGCTTTCGCAACAAGTCCCGGGCTTCATTGAATGCATCCAAACAGTGTCTTAACAGTCCAGACTGTCCATGCCGTTCCCGCCTTTTGACGGCAAAACCCTTTTCTGGCGTATCCTACTCCGGCACTGGCCGGATAAAACTAGGAGGTTCCGGATGCCGTCCGAAAAGCGAGAACGTGCTACTTCTACTGGTATACATATGTGATACAAGATATTTCACTTTAAGTCAATCTTTTATTGTGTAAATTTGTGTTATTTTTGTCCTTTACGACGACCGACCCGTCAGTGCGCCTCCCGCCTCGAATGACGGCCTTACATGTATGCCTTTCATTACATCCTCTTCGCGGGCTGAGTTCATAAACAGCAGTAAAACACATAGGTTGGCGAGGGGCATGCTCTTTGCAACCGCTTTTAGGAAAAACCGGGGGGATGCCTATGGCAGGAAAAGGAACCTTAAGAAATCTCTTGCTCGTGCTGCTCTTCGTCATCTCATCGACGCCCTGCTTCGCCGCCACGTATTACGTTGACTTCCAGGCCGGCAACGACCGGAACAACGGCCTGTCGCATGCCGGCGCCTGGAGAACCGTACCGGGAACCCTCACGGGCAATGGCTTGTCCGCATACCTGCACGCTTCCTGGGGGTCGGTGACGCCATCAAACAAGGTACAACCGGGAACCACCATTTATCTTCGTCCCGGCACGCTCTACAACTCATCCCTGGGCGGGGCCATCTCCATCCGGGGCGACTCATCCGGCTTTTATTCCTCCGGCGCAACCGCTTCGAACCCGATCAGGATCACCCCCGATCCCACCTGGGGAAGCGGCGCTGTGGTATTCGACGCCGGCGCCATGGGGCTCACGCCGAACGATACGATGGGTTTTATCACCATTCTGGGCGTGAACGGCGTGACCATCGACGGGGGAAGCACGGGCATTACGATTCAAAATACGGGGAATTCGGCAATAAGGGTGAGGGCGACAGCCCAGGCGCTCAATCCGCAGCAATCCAATTTTGTCTTCAATAACCTCACGTTTCTCGGCAATGGGGTAAACACCGACGCGAATTTTGGCGTAGCGGAAGCGGATATTAATGTGAGCGATTCTCAGAACGTAGCCATATCGAACTGCATCTCCGACGGCGCCCTGTCGGCCGGCGGCGTGACGAACCAGGACGGTTTTCTCATAGGCGATTACAATAACAGGAATCTCAACGTCGCGTTCAGCAACTGCGTCTCCCGCAATCGCAGCAAGGATGAGTCGGCGAACAACAATCACGGCATAGGTTTCAAGGCGCTGAACAGCCAGGTCGTCTATACCAATTGCCAGTCCTACAACCAGAACAAAGGTTGGGACAATTCCGATCACTGCTACGTGAACGGCTGCCAGAACCAGCCGAACATGCAGGTGGCAGTGATCGATTCGGTTGCCCACGACAACGTCTACGGCATCAACATGAACTACGTGGGAGTAAGCCAGGCGCCCCCCTCGCCCGGCCCCGTGCCGGCGCAGTTCTGGATCATCAACGACCTTGTCTACAGCAACAGCGGACAGGGGTCTGACATCTACGCGGGACCCTATAACGTTTACGTGGTGGGAAGCGTCTACGATTCGAACGGCGGGACCAACGGCGTCAAAACCATGTTCGAGAGCGCCAACCTGGCAATCACGAGCGACTATGCCTCCGGCAGTTCTCCCGTGTACGACACCTACCCCATCAACGCCTACGTCTACAACAATATATTCTACGAGCCTTACGGCGCTCAGTACTTTGAGGGGTATTGGTGGATCGACCGCTCTAATTTCAACTGGTACAGCGACTACAACTGCTTTGTCGAGCGCACCGCCGGCGACAATTTTGCCATCTGGGCAGGCTACAACGGGTCGACGCCAACCGAAATTGCCACCTTTGCCTACGGTTCGTCCCAGGTCCGGGGTGGACCACGAGCACGTGGTACACCTGGTATGGAGGGTCAACGGCCGTTCCGACCACGGGCTGCAACGGACATCTGCACGACGATGCGCACTCGCTCGGGACAGGCGGCTCAAATTCGACCATCCCTTCCTTCGTGAATTACGGCGCCCACAACTATAGTCTTACGAGCCATCTCCCCGGCGTGAATCTCTCGACCATGGCCTGGTACGTCGCCGCCATGGGCAAAGATTTCACCGGGGCCAACCGCACTTCGTGGGATATGGGCGCTTATGACTTGACGACCACGCCCCCTCCCGCCTGTACCTACGCCGTTTCAACCTCGAGCCAGTCTTTTGGTGCAAGCGGAGGCGCCGGAAGCGTGCGAGTGACCACGCAGAGCGGCTGTGCCTGGAGCGCATCGACGGGGGCGAGCTGGATATCGATTTCCTCAGGCGCCAGCGGGACAGGCAGCGGAACCGTGCGTTATGTGGTTCGGGCCAACAGCGGACCGGCGCGAACAGCGGGGATGACTATCGCCGGCCAGGTCTTTACCGTAACCGAAGCGGGCGCGTCACGCTATACGATCACGGCTTCGGCGGCGGCAAACGGCTCCATCTCTCCTTCAGGGAGCGTATCTGTAGCGTCAGGAGCAAACCAATCTTTCTCCATCTCGCCGAACAGGGGATACCGAATCAGCAACGTGACGGTGGACGGCAGGTCCGTGGGGGCGGTCAGTTCTTATACGTTCACGAACGTGACGGCCAACCACACGATTGCGGCGACGTTTGCGAGAAGGAGTTGATAGCCGTGAAAGAATTCTTTGCTTTGACCATCTTGAGCGGCGCTCCCGATAAAACTTGATGGGCGACACTCCTCTCGCCGATTGGCCTTCGGAGGGGTGTCGCCCCAACCGTTTTTAAAGAAAGGGAGGACCGAAGTCCTCCCTTTCTGTTCGCTTTTGCAGCCCGGCGGCTCGCGAATTATTCCGCTGCGTAGCTGATCGAGCTGAGATAGTGAATATGGTCCACCGTTTTGTAGACGCCCTTCACCTCGGCGCCGACCTTGAGTCCCTTTGCCTGATCGTAATCCTGCATGAAGTTGGCGTAGTCGTCCAGGACAGTCAAATCTCCTTTGTTCGTCTTCACCACCAGACAGTGGCACATCGGGTCGTGGCTCAGCACGGCGCCGCTGAAAGACACTTCCTTTGCCGCGGCCATCGCCTTTTGGAAAGCCTCCTTGTCGAAGCCGGAACGACCCTGGGCCATAACCTGACCGACCATGACCATCATCACAAACAACAGCCCAATCGCCAGCAATCCTCTTTTCATTTGTTGCCTCCTCGCTTTAGGTTTTGACATCAGTGGCATAACAAATGCTCACAGCGGGAATGTAATTGTCGGAAACGGGCCGGGCAAGTTTTTTTTCATGGGCGCTGAATGGAAAGGCGATTGATCCAACAGGAGAGCGTGGGTTGCGGACGAGCTAGGAGCGGCGGGAGAGAGCCTCCCGAATTTCCGCGCTCAGTTCGGCCTTGGTGAGGGGTTTGCCGACGATCTTGCAAATGCCGACGGCCTTTGCCCTATCGGGGGTCAGGTTCGCGGGCGTGCCCGTTATCACAATAATGGGCAAATCGGGACGGATAGACCTTATCCTTTCGGCTATCTCATCCCCCCTCATGCCGAGCATCATGAGGTCGGTGAGAACAAGGTCGAACCGCCCCGGGCATGCGGCGAAGGTCTTGATGGCCTCCGCTCCCGTTTCCTCCAGCTTCACCTCGTATTCCATTTCGGTGAGCATTTCGTACATCAATTCCCTGAGAAGGCGCTCGTCATCGATGAAGAGGATCGTCTTTTTCGGCATGTCTCTCAGGTACGCCCCATTGAAACAGAATCACGTTTTACCGATCCCGCTATCGCGCTTCTTTCCGTTTGTGCGATCCCGGAGTCCCTTCAGGACATGTCGCCGGGGCAGCGTGTTTCGCGTTCCTTACACCTCAATCGCGCTCTGGCGAAAGACGCCGAAACCGGAAGGACGTTTCCCCGCCGCCGAGGTCTTATTTCCCGCTCTGTCGCACGCCTCGAAAAACCGCTCCTTGGCCTCTTCCTCCGATCGGCCATATCTCCTGATCGTTCCCAAGCCTTCGACGCGACCGGTAATCGCGTACCCTCGCTTCTCGGTCTTCCTGATGAAAATGGGCTCGCTGATTCTCATGATCGATCCTCCTCTCCGGAAAGGGCATTCCCGGTCCTCGCCGGCATGCTCCTTTGTATCGTGATGAGACAGATACAAGAAGCATGCCGCTGCGCGGCGGCTCCATTGTGTTGAGTGTTTTCGAGGATTTTAAGAGAAAGAGCAAAAGAAGGTCTGCCATGCCGGAAGGGATTTCATGCCCGAAAACAGGACGCCATCCTGTAAACAGGACAGAGCCTGAAGCGAGATCGCTCCGGGAGAGCGCATGGCCCGGGACTTCCGTTCAAGGCAATCGAACCCGCTGCCCCTCGAGAACGTTCCTGATCGTTCTCGCAATCTCCCTTTTTGTCAGCGGTTTTGCGACAAAAGCTTTGATTCCGGCCGCTTTTGCCGTCTCCGCATCGATCAGATGACTGAAGCCCGTACACATAATGATCGGCACGTCGGCCCTTATCTGGAGGATCTGCCTCGCCAGCTCCACGCCGGTGATTTCCGGCATGGTGACGTCCGTGATGATAAGGTCGAACTGACCCGGGTCGGCGCCGAAGAGTTCGAGGGCCTGCATGCCGTTCGTGGCGGCAGTCACCCGGTAACCGAAGTCCTCCAGGATCTCCTGACCCATCTCGGCCAGCAGTTCCTCGTCGTCGACAAAAAGGATCCGTTCATTGCCCCCAGGCGCCATCCGGACCGTCGCAACGTCGTCCGTGGGCTCCGCCGCCACCGCAGGCAGACAGACGATGAATGTCGATCCCTTTCCGACCTCGCTCTGCACGTCGATATATCCGTCATGCTGATGGACAATGCCGTGAACGACGGAAAGACCCAGGCCGGTCCCCTCTCCCACCTTCTTCGTGGTGAAGAAGGGATCGAATACCCTGCCTATTATCTCCTGAGGTATGCCCGCGCCCGTGTCGCGAACCATGAGTCTGACGTACCGTCCCGGCTTCATTCCGTGGTGGATGTCGCCCGATTCCTCGACCACGGCGTCGCTTATTTCGACTTCGAGAAAACCACCCTTTTCCTTCATGGACTGAGCTGCGTTCGTGCACAGATTGAGCACGACCTGCTGCATCTGCACGGGGTCGGCGAGGACCATTCGCGGTTCGCTCTTCACCTCCAGCTTGATGCTGACAGTCGAGGGCGTTGACGACCTCAGCAATGCCATCGTTTCCCTCACGATGGCGCTCAGGAAGACCGGCTTCCTCTCCTGCTCCGTTTTTCTGCTGAAGGCAAGCATCCGCTTGATTAACTCGCGGCCTCGCAAACCCGCCTCGAGCACCCTCTCGAGGTAATGTTTCTCGTTGGTCGCCACAGGCATGCGGTCTTTGACTA
Organism: uncultured delta proteobacterium; assembly: GCA_963816715.1. Lineage (GTDB taxonomy): Bacteria > Desulfobacterota > Syntrophorhabdia > Syntrophorhabdales > WCHB1-27 > BOG-1155. The sequence goes on along the minus strand of CAWFMJ010000015.1, from coordinate 263,376 downwards.
TTTCCGTGAACCCGATTATGGCGCCAAGAATGTTGTTGAAATCATGGGCAATGCCTCCGGTGAGCGTGCCCAGGGCTTCCATTTTTTGCGCCTGCCGGAGTTGTTCCTCAAGCTGCCGCCGTTCCTTTTCCTCCGTCACCAGCTTGTCGTAGGCCTGCTGCAACTGGGCGGTCCGCTCCAGCACCCGTTTCTCCAATTGGTCGTGCGCCCGCTGCAGCGCCTCTTCCGCTTCCACCTTCGCGAGCGCCACGGCCAGATATCCCGTGAGTCTTTCGTAGAGGCCGATTAACTCCGGAGCGAAGCGGTCCGGCCGACGATCGTTCAACTGAAGAAGACCGACGCGCTCATCGCCCACTTGCAACGCAACGAGGGCGACCGACTCGTACCCCTCCCCGTTGCAACTGCTCCGCGTGCGCGTTTGTCGGTCTTCCCCGGCGCCCGCGGCGAGGAGTTTCGTGGTGCTGTTTGTCCAAAAGCTACCCCGTTCCGTGAAGAAAGGCATCGAAGGGTCGGATCTGGCCCGGATCACGTTGCCGCACAGGCACTCCACGACGTGCCGACCCAGGTTGTCCGTTACCGGACATCCGTCCTTGTCTTTCGCGCAAAGGCTCGACTCCAGACGAACAAAGCCCTCGGAGAAGCCCTGCGTTTCATAATAGGGATAGTCCCTTCCCTCTTTCAATCGTATGCCGACGGCCTCGCAGCCTGACTGCTCCTTGAAGAACATCAATGCACCGTGGATCAGCTCTCTCTTTGTGCTGCTCTCGTTAATGATGCCAAGGAAACGTACGGACTGCTCCCGCTCCTGTTCGGCCTGCGTCCGGTCCGTGACGTCGTGAATGACTGAAAAGAGCAACGTTTTCCCTGCCGCCTCAAGAGGGGTCGAGTAGACTTCCACCCGGCGAAGGCTGTTGTCCGCGAGGCGGTGGGGGAAGACGAAATGGTCTTTCTGTTCGGCGGCCGCCTTCCGCCATTCCGTCTCAACCTCTCCCGGCGGAAGCCGGTTGATGTCCTTGATGTTCATCCCTCGAATTTGCTCCGGTCCATAGCCGTAATAGGTGGACGCGGCCGTGTTCGCGTCCACGATCTCCCCGCTGTCGGCATCGATCAGGAGCATTACCGCCCTATGGCGTTGGAACATATGGCGAAACTTCTCCTCGCTCTCCCGGAGCGATGCTGCGAGCGCCTCGCCCTGCGACGTCGCACGGGCGAGCTTTATGTTGCTGTAGCTCAGTTGTGAAATCATGTGGGCGAGTTTCGTGAGAAAGGCGACGACTCGCTCCACGGTCTCTCTCGACAGACGCGGGGCGGTCTCGATGGCCGCAAGGTATTCTCCCTCATCGAAGCCGTATTGTCGCGCCTGGGCCCGGAACGTCTCGTAGTCGATCGATTCTCCCTGAAAAAAGAACTGGCCCGAGAAGACGTTTCCCATCTGCCGCCCGCCGATCACGATAGGGGTCGCCACGTCCCACATATTGTTCTTGCACTTGTAAAGCCGTGACTGTCCGGATGGGATGCCGGCGGAGAGCAGCAGATCGCTTTCCAGGCAGTTTTTGCATGTCTCGGGGTGGGTCCGGTGAAATTTTGTGCAGATGTCCTGCCACCCCTCGCCCACGAGCACCGTGCCTTTCATGTCGATGATGGCCATTGGCGCCTGGGTGAGCGGATAGAACTCGTCCATGAGAGACTGGATGGCGCCCACGTCGATGATGTCGGCCAACTCCAGATTCCCGATGTCTCCTTCGGGTGAAAGAATGCTTTCCAGTTTGAGCCTTACCCGCTGTTCGCTCTCCTGGAGCGCCGCCTCCGCCTCTTTGCGTACAGTGATATCCCTCCCGTAGATCCGCGCGACGCCGAAGCCGGAGACAAGGTGAATGGCCTCGTCGAAAACCCTTGTCCCGATCGCAACTTCCCGGTTCAGGAAAGCATCGGTCTGTCTGTCCCAGCCGGCCACGACGCTGTCCATATCGCCCGGCAAAAAGGCCTTGGCGTCTTTCCCGTGCACCCCCAGCCTTTCGAGAACCGAGTAGGTTGCCGGGTTGGCGAAGGCGAGCGCCCCGGACAAGTCGAACTCCAAAACGGGATTCGGGTTGATTTCGGGAAAAGAAGAGAGATGACGTATGCGCTTTTCCGCGCGCTTCAGCTCGCTAATGTCGGTTCCCACCGCCAGAATCTCCGACAGTTGCCCGTTTTCGTCGAATATCGGCCTGTTTGTCCAGGCCATCCATACCCGGCTGCCGTCGCGCCGGACATTCTCGTTCACGCTATTGGCGTATTTTTCGGGATGGTTCACCACATCCCGGACAAGGGTCGTGAGATCGGCGCCGGTCGATTCTTTTTCCGGCAGAAGCAGACCCACGTGCCTGCCGAGCACTTCGCGGGCCCTGTAGCCAAAAAAGGCCTGGGCGTACTCGTTGAAAAAGGTAATGGCGCCGTCCGCGTTCCAGCGGATAATGGCGCTGTTGGCGTTTTGCACCAGCTCCCTGTACCGGCTCTCGCTTTCGCGCAGCTTCTCCTCGGCCCGCACTCGTTCCGTGATATCGACGTACGTCGCAACGACTCCCTCGATGCGGTTGTCGCCGGTCCGGTAGGGAAGGACGGTTCGCACATAGGCGGCATCGCTGAGCGTGAGCTCCTTTCTCACCGGTCTGAGCGTATCGAGGACCGCCCGCGCATCATTGATGAGGTCGGCCCCGAGGTTCTCCTGCGCCATGTCCATGATGGACCTTCCCAGGTCGGCAGGGATGAGGGCGATGAGCTTTGACATGGCCGGGGTAAACCGCTTTACCCGGAAACGGTGATCCAGAAAAATGGTCGGAATGTTGGTGCTCGTCTGGAAATTGCTCAGGTCGTTGTTGGTCTCTTCCTGCTCTTCGATCTTGCTCTGCAACTGGGCGTTGACGGTGGCCAGCTCCTCGTTGAGCGACTGAAGCTCCTCCCGGGAAGTCTCCAACTCCTCGTTGGCCGCCTGAAGCTCCTCGTTCGACGATTCGAGCTCTTCATTGACGCTCTTGAACTCTTCGATATGGCTCTGAAGGTCGTCTCTCGTTGCCGTAAGCTCGCGTTCAAGCTGATAGACAACCTTTTCGTCGACAGGGGTCTCATCGGCCGGAGCTTCAGACTCCTCGAAGGGGCTTCCTTTTTCTCTGAAGGTGAGGAGGAAGAGGTTCTCCTGCACCTTGGAGACGCGGATAACCACCTGCTTTTTTCGTTCGTCCAGGAGGATGCCGGCGCGGATGGAGGTCGGCTTCGCATCTTTGGCCGCATAATAGACGGCGCCCCTGATCCTGCTCCTCAGCTTCTCGGGCAGCAATTCGAGGAGATTTTGGGTCGGAGTGCCGCGGGGAGGACGGAGGAAACGATTGGTGGGGCCGTTGTGGTAGACAATATCATAATTTTGATTGATCGCCACCGCGGCGGGTGCATATTCCTCGATGAGCGCTTCCTGAACGACGTGGACTGTTGATTGCTCCCGGGGCGGTTCCGGTTTCGGCCGGGCCAGCGGACGTCCCGAAGCAACAGGCATCGCGAGGGACATTCGCGACGCCTGTTTCGATTCGCTCTTTTGATAGATGCGGCACTTCTTGTGGGCAAGCGTCGCGAACAGGCCGGCCGTCCTGCCCGGCGACTCGGCATTGCCAAGGAAGAGAAAGCCTCCTTTCATGAGAGCGTAGTGAAAGAGGGAGAGGCACTTCTCCTGAGCGTCGGCATCCAGATAGATCAGGAGATTGCGGCATATAATGAGGTCCAGTCGGGAAAAGGGTGGGTCGGTGAGGAGATTGTGCCGGGCGAATATGACGCGCTGTCGCAGCTCCTTGTTCACCGTGACCGATAGGCCGTCCTCCGAGGAAGAAAAATAGGTTTGCAGGTATTCGGGGGGGAGATCCGCGGAGATGCTCGCCGGATAGGCGCCCTCCCGCGCCCGCTGGAGGGCGCGGTCGTTCACGTCCGTGGCAAAGATCTGAAACTCCCTTCTTCTGCCCGCGCCTTGCAGCTCGTGCTGGAGCATCATGGCGATTGAGTAAGCCTCTTCGCCCGTGGCGCACGCCGCAGTCCAGACCCGAATGGGCGACCTCTCCTCCTGCGCGGCAAGCTTCCTCGTCACCTCGAGGTGGAGCGCTTTCCAGGCCAGCCGGTCTCTGAAAAAGGAGGTGACGCCTATCAGAATATCGGAGGCGAGGTCGTTTGCCTCCTGCTCGTTCTGTTCGAGAAGCCTCAGGTATTCGTCGACGGCGGCGGTCCCCCGAAGGTACATGCGCCTTCTGAGCCGACGGGCAACGACCCCCGACTTGTAGCAACTGAAATGGTTGCCCGTTCTCTCGTCCATGATGCGGCAGAGCGAATCAAATTGGACCGCGCTCACGAACGCGTCGTCCGGAACGGATTGTTTGCCCGATTGTTGAAATCTCACGATCTCTCCGGCAATCTCTTCAGGCGACAGCACGGCGTCAACCTGGGCAGCATTGATTGCAGCAAGGGGCATGTCGGGGTATTCGGCGCATCCGGGGTCCTGGACAAAAACCGTCCCTCCCCGGGCCTTGATCGCCTTGGCGCCCCGGGCCCCATCGGTTCCGGCCCCGGAAAGGATGACGGCTATTGTCCTTTCCGGGGCATCTTCGGAAAGAGAAGCAAGGAGTTCGTCGATGGGCAGATGCAGGTGCTGTCGAGGCCGGGCGATTACCCGGAAAAGATTCTTTTCGCATCTGACATCGCTCGCCGGCGGGCAAAGGTAGATCTTTCCCGCACTGAGGTCGAGACCCTCCGAAACTTCCTCGATTGGGAATTGCTTTGCCCGTGAACGAAGCAAATCGGGCAGCAGGTTTTTGTACTCCGAGGAGAGGTGCTGCATGAAGATGAGAGCAAATCCGAGTCTTCCGGGAAGAGCCGACAAAAACCGCTCGAACGTCGCCAGCCCCCCCGCTGAAGCGCCTACGACGACAATGGGGAAAGATGCTTCTTGTTTGCCGGCTCCTTGTCCTGCCTTCGATTTCATACATCCTCCAAAGCATGCTCTTCTGCCTGCAAATGCAGCAGGAAGAAACCCCCATCAGGAGAAGCAAAACCAATTATACCATAGCGGCCCGGCCAAGAAGAGAAACAAGGCGGAGAATGGCGCAACCACGAGAATGGGCCCCGCGCCCGCGGCAAATAGACGCAACTTTTGCAAAGAACGGCGTCATCGTTTGGGAGTACAAAAAGGGGCTTTCACCTGTGCGGCTTTCTTTCCCGTCCTGGCGGCTTCGTCCTGAAAACGGGGATCAAAAAGGAATGCCAAGAATCGGTTTCAGGACAACTGCCATGGCGAGGCCGACGTCAGCTTTTTGCCACAGGCTCAACACGGGAGCATTGACTCTGGCGATCCTGAAGAGGAACAGGACAACGCTTGCGGAGGCCGAACCGATCAACGCCCAGGCGGGAACCGAAATAAAGCTGAGCGCCAGGCCGTGGACAACATAACCCAGCGTCGGCGGGTCCGGCACACAGGCATTGACGAACCATACGGCGGCACAGAGACCAAGGAACAGTTGCTTGTCATGCGTCACGCGGTCCTCCTTCCATCTACCCTTCCTGTTGCCACTGCTCTGTCTCGCTTGTAACAAGAAGCGTGCCGTGAACGAGGGCGGGCGGCGGAGACCTGTTTTCGCCGTGTTGCGGAGCATTGGGCTGGTTCTGATGGAGCAAGGCGCGTCAATAAACAGGACATTGTCCTGAAAACGAGACTGACCGGTTCGCCGGACGAAAACGCTTAGGAAAAGCCGTTCTCGATCTCGTCCATTTCGTGCTGGTATTTTTCGTAGCAGGAAGGGCACATGCCGTGGGTGAAAACGGCGTTGGTATGCTTCGTGAGGTAAGCCTCCAATCGCTCCCAATAGCCCTTGTCGTCCCGGATGTTCTTGCACCAGGCGCAGATCGGGATGAGGCCTTTGAGCGTTTTCACCTCGGCCAGCGCATCCTGGAGTCTCAGGATCAGCTTTTGCTGCTCCAGTTCCTTCCGTCGCAACGCGTCCTCGGCGCGCTTGATGCGCGCCATCGACTGCACCCGAGCGAGCAGTTCCCTCTTGGTAAGGGGCTTCGTGCAATACGCGTCGGCCCCGCCGTCCAGCCCATCCGCTTGCTGATCCGATGAGACTCTGATGCCGGAGACGAGCATGACGAGCGTGCCGGGGGGATTCTTTTCCGCTTTGATGCGGCGACACACCTCGACGCCGGACATGTCGGGGAGCAGCACGTCCAGAAGAACAATATCAGGTCGATGCAAACGCAACACGTCGAGGCATTCCTTTCCTGTCGCTGCGGAAAATACCCCGTATCGCTCTTCTTCAAGCATCAGCGCGGTCGACAAGAGGATATCAGGATCGTCGTCCGTTACCAATACCTTCGTACGCTTTGACATGACGCACCCCGGTCGCTCCCTCAAGCAGAGGCGAGCCGCAGACGTAGAAACTCGAGAAGCAGGAATCATGATAACAGTGTAATGCGCGGAAGAGGCGCCGGCAAAAGAGTCTTCACGCATCCCCGATCGTCTTCGCTGTCGCCAAAACCGCGACAGCCGACTGCATCGGAGAAACTACACGAAATGGTTCCCTTCCGCGACAACCGTTCCTCAGTGCAGGCCCTTGCATTTCCGGACGGAAAGGAGGCATGGTGAAGTTCTGTAAAGCGGACCCGCCGAGAGAACGGCCCTTCGCGCCCGTCGGGCATCCTGTTGGTTCCTTCTGACTTGGACCCGGGCGTCCTGTTGTCAGGACGGGTCCCGTTCACGGGACAGGAATCAGGCCCCAATCGGCGTTGCACATCTCCCGCCCCATTCGTTAATACACTGTGATCACACCGAAAACGGCAAAAAAGCAGCTTTGGATCGCTTTGGCACAATTCTTGTTACTTCCTCCTCTGTCGAGGAAATTCAACTGAATAACGACGAATGGAGGAATGGAAATGAATCCTGGTTCGATGGAACATAACGTCGCAGAAAGAGCAAGCGTCCCTGACCCTTTCAGTATGTATCTGCACGAAACCGCGAAGCATCGGATCCTTTCGAAGGAAGAGGAGAGGGAGCTTGCGGAACAGGTGCGCAACGGCGATAAAGCGGCGGAGCAGGCGCTCGTGGTTGCGAACCTGAGGCTCGTCGTAAAGATCGCTCTCGATTATCAGAGTTATCGCTTCGATACCCTCGACCTCATACAGGAGGGGAACGTGGGTCTCGTCCGTGCCGTGCAGAAGTACGAGCCCGAGCGGGGAACGCGTTTCTCCACCTATGCCTCTTTCTGGATTCGCGCCTATATTCTCAAATACCTGATGGATTCCTGGAGCATCGTGAAGATAGGAACGAAGGACAGCCAAAGAAAGCTTTTCTACAGTTTGAACAGGGAAAAGGAAAAGCTCGAAAGGGCGGGTCTCGACTTTTCCACGGAAGCGCTGGCGGAAAAGCTGGAGGTGACCGCCGTGGACATAGAGGATATGGAAAAGAGGCTCTACAACGGAGACGTATCCCTGGAAGATCCGGTCCATGAAGGCGGGGAGGACGTTATGGATACGATCAGCTCCGGCGAAGATATCGAGGAAACGGTAGTGCAGAAGGACTGGAGGGAGATGCTCGACAAGAAACTCGCGGAGTTCAAGAAGATGCTCAGCGAGAAAGAATGCTTCATCCTGGAGCATCGGATCATGACCGAAGAGCCGATCACCTTGAAGAAGATCGGCGAGCGCTTCAATACGTCGCGTGAGAGCGTTAGGCAGTTGGAGTGCAAGATCACGAGGAACCTGACGAAAAAGTTGCGGGCGAGCATGGCCCAGTTGGAGTAGTCCCTTCCTGCCGCCGCCGGGGGGGCCGCCCCCGGCGGCATCACCGTTCGTCCAGCACGCGCCTGACGGCCCTTGCTATTTCCCGCTTTGTCAGGGGTTTCATCACAAAGCCCTTGATGCCTGCCGCCTGGGCCGATTCTTCGTCGACGGCATGGCTGAATCCGGTGCAGAGAATGACCGGTATGTCGGGACGAATGGCGAGAAGCTCTCCCACGAGCTGCACCCCTGTCATCTCGGGCATTGTCTGGTCGGTGATAACCAGATCGAAGCGGGACGGGTCGAGCCGGAACGCCGCAAGGGCCTGCCTGCTGCTCGTGTGGCAGGCAACCTCGTAGCCCAGCTCCGCGAGAAGCTCCTCGCCCATCTCTGCCAGCGCTTCCTCGTCGTCGACAAACAAGATGCGTTCGCGGCCCACGGGAATTATCTCATCGGCGGCAGACGTTTTTGCCGTCGACGTTTCTTCGACTTTCGGGAAATAAACCTCGAATGTCGAGCCTTTGCCCGGTTCGCTCTCCACAAAAATATAGCCGCGGCTCTGTTTGACAATGCCGAGCACGACCGAAAGGCCGAGGCCCGTGCCTTCGCCTACTTTCTTTGTGGTAAAAAAGGGGTCGAAGATCTTGTCCATGATTTCGGACGGCATGCCGACGCCCGTATCTCGAACGGCGAGCTTCATGTACCGCCCTGGTTCCATGCGGTGGAGATTGACGCTTGAAGTTGAGATGCTGAAATCGGAGAGATCGATCTCCAGGCTTCCCCCCTGCTCCCTCATGGCATAGGCTGCGTTGGTCGCCAGATTCATGAGGATCTGTTGAATTTGGACGGGGTCGCCGAGGATGAGTCCCGATTCGCTCGTGACGCTGAGCCTGATGCTGACGCTGCTCGGTATGGAAGCCCGGAGGAGCTTGACGCTCTCGTTGACGATGCCGGAGAGGTGCAAAGGCTTCTTTTCCTCTTCCGTTCGGCGGCTGAAGGTCAGCATCTGCCGCACCAGCTCCCGTCCCCTCACGCCTGCCACGAGGATCCTCTCTGCGTGACGCCGTTCCCTGCTCTCTTTCGGCGCGTGGTCCTTGATCAGCTCCCCGAAACCGATGACGGCGGCGAGCAGGTTGTTGAAGTCGTGGGCGATGCCGCCGGCAAGAGTCCCCAACGCTTCGAGCTTCTGTGCCTGGCGGAGCTGGTGCTCCGCCTTCTCCCGTTCGTTGGTCTCGAGGATGAGCTTATCGTAGGCCTCCTGGAGCTCGGCGGTCCTCTCCCTGACCCGCTCTTCAAGCTCGTCCCGAGCCCTCTTCACCGCCTCTTCGTCCTTCATGCGCGTCATCGCCACCGCCACCTGGTCGGCCACCGCCTTCATGAGAGAGAGGTCTTCGTCGCTGAAGGTCTCCCTGTCGCACGTCCCGAAGGAGAGGGTGCCCACGGGAGTCCCGCTGGGCCCGTAGAGCGGATGACACGCATAGGCTTTGATGCCGTACGATTTCACGAGATCGGTGCGCGGGTCAGGCGTCGCGGGAATGTGTTCCGCGACGATGCGGCAGGCGTCCCGCGCTGCGCACCCGCACACGGCGACGCCGTAGTCGAGCCACTGGATCTTTCGCGCCTCTTCCTCGGGAATGCCCGCGTAAGCGTTGAGCCTGAGCCTTCCCGCCTCTTCTACTACCAGGAAATTGAAGAAGGCCTGACAGCCGAGGTGCTCCATCACTTCACGGCAGAGGGAGTTGACCAGTTTTTGCGGATCGGGGCTTTGCAGCAGCTCTTCCGCGGTGTAGGCGAGGAGCTCGAACCTCCTCAGGCTCTGGTGGAGATCTGCCTCCGCCCGGGTGCGGATCCTCTCCCGCTCGATGGCATCCAGGGCATAGGAAATGTCCGAAGCGAGCGTTTCCAGCAGGTCCACATCCTCGGCGTCGAAATCATGCGGCTCTTTGCCGTACAGTACAAGGACGGCGACGACTTTGCCCTGGCAGTGCAGGGGGAAAGCCGCGGAAGAGCGAAAGCCCCAGCCCAGGGCCTGTTCGCGCCACGGGAGAGCGGCGCCGTCGGCCGCAAAGTCGTTATTCACTACGGGGCGATCCTCCCGGATGCAAGCGGCCAAAGGACGTTCGCCCGACGCGCCGTCCACCTCTATCTTGATCTCCCTGAGATAGTCTGAGTCGAGGCCGCAAAACGCAGCCGGCATTACCTGGCCATCCCTCTCCTCGCCGATCCACACGAGCGGGAAATCCCTCTCCTCAGTAATAATCCGGCAGACTTCCTCATACAGCAGTCCCCGATCGAGGGTGCGAACAATGGCTTCGTTCACCTTGACCAACATGGCGTAGAGCTGGGTCAGCCTTATGATGCGCGCTTCCCGGAGCTTACGGTCCGTAATGTTGTGGGCTAGGTGTACGGTCCCCACCGCCTGCCCCTGTGCATCGAGCAATGGCGTGGTGCTGACGAGGAAGTAACCGCCGAGCCCATCTTCACGCAACTCCTGGACGTGAAGAAGGCCGTCTCGAAGAGTCTTCGAATGAGGGCAGAAATCGGGCGAGCCGGGCGAGCCGTGCACTGCTTCGAAGCAGTGAAGGCCGATGCAGTCCTCCGCCTTCCGCCCCAGGCTCCGCGCCATGGCCGCATTTACCCGGAGGATCCGATGTTGGTCGTCGATGATTGCGATCAGGTCGGGCAAGGCGTTGAACGTCCGCTCCCAATCTTCCTTGGCCCTGAGCATCTTCTCCTGCGCCTGTTTGCGCTCGGCAATCTCCTCCTCGAGGGCCGCCGTTCTCTCTTTCACGAGCTCGCGGAGACGGTCCTGGCGCCGCCTCAGCTCCCGCTCGGTGACGATCCTGCCCAGCGTCGATCCGGCAAGGCCGGTCAGGGCCGAATAGAGGTCGAGCAGCGCGGGGGTCGGGGGGGTCGAAGCATCGTGTCCGATAAGGGCCGCAAACCGGTTCGCCGTCGATTCCTGAAGGGGCAAAAGGGCGATCCTGCTGGTCGCGGGAGAATCAATTGCGCTCGATGCCGGCAAGCCGGTATTCAGCACGTACCGCACGGTTTCGCGTGTATTCTCGAGGATTGCGCGGCGAAACTCCTCGTCCGCAAGGGTGCAGTGGGAGATCTCCATTGCTCCGTCGGACCCGTTTTGCACAAAGGCAACCCAGTCCGCCCGGAAATAACCGACGATGATCTTGCCCAGTTCCTTCAGCAGCTCCTGCCGGGACGTGAGACGGACGATTTGTTCGGCCGCCTTTACGAAAGCGCCGGCATAATCCCCGGAAGCCGTTTCACCCATGATTCCGCTCCCATTGCTCGTTCTTGGGGTTCAGCATTGCGACAGTATAGCACTGTTCTTGTCCGGGGAGAATAGGGCCATTTTGAATTCCGGCCAAAGGTGCGCGAGCCCATTGAAACGAGGTTGCGAGGGTTTCCAAAGAGTTGCCGTCCGGGAAAGAAGACCGGAAGCCGGGCGAAAAACAACTGTGAATACGGGCCTTTTCCCGGTTTGACAAATGAGAGCCGGAAGGTTATGTTCCCTTTGCGGGTGAGTGCATAATCACCTAGTGCGCTCGTTCGTGGTATTTCGGGCTTCCCTGTGAGGTTCTCAGGGAGGTCCAAAGGAGGTTGACATGGACGGTGTGAATGCACAACGTAAATACCCGATGGATGCCGAGCGCATCTTCGACCGGGAGGAAGCGCACAAGACCGAAGGGATAGTCTCGTTGGGATCGCTTTCACAGACTGTTGCGGGGGCCGGCGCGATAGTTCTCTCGATACTCGGCCTGATTGGCTACCTGCCCTACATGCTCCTCGCGGTCTCTGCGATTGCAATCGGCGGGGCTTTCATCCTCGAGAGCGGCGCTGTCGCGTTGCGCTTTCGGTGGCTGCCGACGCTGAGCGGGCCTTCCTTTTTGACTGCCGTCGGAATGACGACGGAGTTCTTGGGAGGGATTGCGGGCGTGGCCCTCGGCGTGTTGTCGTTACTAGGTCTCGTTCCCACGATCCTGATGCCTGTTGCTGCCATCGTCTTCGGCCTGACCCTTTTGTTCGGCATTCTGGTTCAGACACAGTTGAACAGGATGGAGATGGAATGCTCCACGGGCCATCAGAGGGCGTACAGATTTTCCGGCGAGGCGGTTAGCGCTGCGTCCGGCATTCAAATACTCTTCGGAATGGGTGCGGTCGCTCTTGGGATTCTCTCATTGATCGGGATTACTCCCCTCATTCTGACGCTGGTTGCTCTACTCGCTGTCGGAGGCGCTTCGCTCTTCAGCGGCGCTGCCCTCTCGGCCCGGATGTGGGAATTTTCCAGATACTGCGTACCTCAGCCGATCACGACATGAAATGAGCCGGGGCTCCTTTAGCCCCGGCATTCTTTCTTGGTTCTGAAGTAAATCGGGCGCGAAAATACGAATACCGGGTTTTCGACCAACAGCCCCCAAGGGGCAAGGGCGCGAAAACCCGGTATTTCTGTGTATAAAGTGCTGCTGACCGCGGGATTCGAACCCTCGTGCAGCTTAGTATTTGTCGTGGTTTCCGGATCGAATGGAAGTGAGTCGGCAAGAAGAGCAAAGGCAGCCCTTTTTTTCGGGGGCCCTCGCCGGCAAGCAAGGTATCCGCGTCATGTATTCTTCGGCCGGCCGAGAGCAGACCGCTTTGTCGGCATATCCGGCCGCGAGGAGGTCGTTGCTTGAGTTCCCGGCGGATGGCAGTCCTGCCGCCCGTAACCCTCGGGCCGGAATTTTTCTTACAACATGATCTATGTCATGTAACCGCGGAGAATTAGATGACGAAACTGACCATTATCATTTGAACCAAAAAGAATACGTGGTAAAAGAATCGTAAGGGCAACGCGGCATTTGGATCGGCCCGGAAAGAAGGGTCGGAGTCCTGTGGCGGTAGCTTGCCGGAAATCCTCCGGCCTCACCCGGACGGCCTTGGGCGTTAGAAAAAAATAGCTTGACATTGCACTGGTTGTGAGGAAAACTACCAATAATACTACAGAGTTGTCGTATGAGGCGCTTTTGGTGCAAAAGTTGTTCTCTATCGATCGCAAGCGAGGGGGCGGTTTAGATTCCATGCCGGGCCTTTTGGAATGCAGGCTATTTAAGAGCCTCACGCTCGCAGAGCTCCGCGAAATCGCGTCCTGTGCAACGCCAATCAAGTTCGAGAAAGGCAGTTTCATATTTGAGAGCGGGGACGTCGCCGATTATTTGTATATAGTCCAGGAAGGCTTCGTCAAGCTTCATACGACTTCCCCGGCAGGCAAGGTCTGCACCTACGCCATTACCCTGGTAGGCGATTCCTTGAACTCGTCGGCCCTGTCAATAGGGACCTACTTTGTCTCCGCTCGGGCCTTGACCGACGTGACGGTCCTTCAGATTGAAAAGGAAAAGTACTTTGCCTTTGTGAGGAGATTTCCCAATCTGGCCCTCGAAGTCATCAACGCACTCGCATCCGGCCTGAAAGAGGAACACCAAAGGATGGTGGACGACCGGAGAGAAGAAGCCGATCGCCGTATCGCGCAGGGTCTTCTTACGCTGGCGACGAAGCTCGGCGCCACGTTCCATCTCACTCGCGAGGAATTCGCAGAATATGTCGGAACAAGCACGGAAACGGCAATACGAGCTTTAGGCAGACTTAAGAAAAAGGGCATTGTGAGCTGTTCGTCGCATCGCAGAGAAATAGTCGTATCCGATCTCGAGAAGCTTGAGTCTTTCGTGTCGTAAGCGCCTTTCTTGTCGCGAGTGCCTCTAACGGCATCGCTTCGTGAATCATCGGCCGGCAGGGCTCCGGCGACGCATCCCAAGAAAAACAATCGCATGACAGTGCGGCCGGTTCCTCCATGGGAGTTTTGAGGTCCGGACCGTTTTACTAAAGTTGGATCGGGGACACACCTTCCGTGCACCTTTCCCGGTGAGGGAGTCAAGAAAGGGCGTCGCCCAGCCGTGAGGAGGCAATAATGCAGGCCAGAGTTTTTCGGAAGAGAATAGACGAGGACCGGTTTCTCAAGATGAGGGAACCAGTGCTCTCGCTTTGGCCCACCGGCAAGGAGGTGAACATCGCCGAGGCCGTCGAGCGCCAGGGAAGTCTGCCGGACAGCAAGAGGTTCGGAAAGGTAGTCGAAGGTCTCCGTCGGGAAGGCAGAACCGTCGTCTTTCCAAAGGCGGGCATGCCGATTCCTGATGACCAGATAAGCCTGTGCAGGAGACTTGTGGAATCGGGCGTTTCGTTGATTCAGATCAGGACGGACAGCTACACCCGTCAGCTCCAGTTGAAAAAGGTCGACGACGCTCTCGACGAAAGCATCACGTCCCAGAAGGCCCTTCTGGACGGCTATCCTCTTATTAATCATGGCGTGAGGAAGACAAGAAACATAATTGAGAGCGTCGAACGAGGCGCTTTTAGCTCCAGGCTCTCGCGCTTGTCTTGCCCCCTCGCTTCCGAGATTGCCTTTGCTTCGGGCGTGACAGGGATTGAGGCAAGCCCCTTCGCTGTTTTTGGCGCCTATGAAAAGGACTGCACCCTCGAAGAGACGATCTTCACGGTGCAGTACGCGCACAGGCTTATCGGATACTACGCAGACAGGGGCGTTGTCATTTCCATCGACAGCCAAGGGTGGATACCGAACGGGGTGTTCCCCTTGAGCGTTGCCATAGCGACTGCCATCGCCGAGGCGCTTATGGGTGCTGAGCAAGGCGTCAGGAGCATAATCCCCGTAGTCCACACCATGGGAAATCTTGCCCAGGACCTCGCCTGGGTCAGAGTGTGCCCGCGGCTGATCAGGAAATATCTCGACAAATTCGGATACAGCGAAGTCGCCCTGCCCGGTGCTTTCATCGCCCAGTCGCCCTTTTATCCAATGCCTCAGAATGCCGGAGGGGCTTTTGCTTTTCTCAATTATACCGCCGTCCTCGCGGCCCTGGCCAGGGTGGAGTCGGTCTTTCTCAGAACCGTTGATGAGGGCGCCGGCATCCCGACGGAGGAGGCCCGCGCGACCAGCTACGCCTCGGTTAGTTGGCTTACGGAAATCATCAGACGGCAAGATCCGAAAATAGTGGTCGAAGGGGCCGACGAAGAGGAAAAGATAGCCGAGATGGAAATTCAAGCGATCATCGACAAGCTGCTTGAGATCGGAGACGGGGACGTCATAGCCGGCTCCGTAAAGGGCGTTGAAGCCGGCATCATCGACTCGCCTTTCAGTCCCAACAAGAACGTGAGGAACTTGGTGCTCGGCGTCAAAGACGCCAGGGGCGCGGCGCGGTACGCCGAGTTCGGGAATTTGCCCATACCGGCCGAAGCCAAGGAATTTCATCGACACAAGGTGGCGGAGCGGAAAGAACGCGAGGGGAGAAAGATGGACTATTTGGTGACGGTCGAGGATTTTTGGGCGTTCAGCAAGGGGCGCCTCATTGGCGGACGCTAAAGCCAAAGCAACGAAGAAAGGAGAGAAAAATGACTGTTCCTGATGACAAAAGAATCGACGCGGACATTGTTGTGATCGGCTCGGGGGTGTCGGGATTGGCGGCGGCGGTAACTGCGGCCGAAGGAGGCGCGAGGGTCGTGGTTTTTGAGAAGCAGCGCTCCATCGGAGGGACGTCGAACTTCTTCGACGGCATGTTCGCAGTGGAAAGCGAGATGCAGCGTGAAAGATACATCGGATATAGCCGCGACGAAGCCTTCACGAACATCATGGAGTATAGCCATTGGCGCGCGAACCCGCGCCTCGTTAGGGTCATCGTGAACGAGTCGGGAGCCACGATCGGTTGGCTGCGGAGTCTGGGCGTCGATTTTGTGGACGCCACGACGAATATGCCCGAAGCGCCCCTCAGCTATCACGTCGTGAGGGGGCAAGGGGCGTCGGTGATCAAGGCGCTCGCCGCCGTCGCAAAGAAAAAGGGCGTCGACATCAGAGTCGCCGCGCCCGTGGTGCAGATACTCCGAAGGGGCGGCGCGGTTTCCGGAGTGATCGCCGAGGAGGACGGTCAGAGAATCGAGGCGGATGCAAAGGCGGTCGTCATTGCAAGCGGCGGGTACGCGAACAACAAGGAATGGATCAAGAAATACGCGGGCTTCGATCTTGACGTCAATCTGATCCCGGTGGGGAACGTCGACAAAAACGGGGACGGAATTCGCATGGCCTTCGAGCTTGGGGCCGCCGATCACGCGCTCGGGCTTCTGGAACTGCACGCCGTGGGTCCCGTCGGGCCTCAGTTCCCCATGAAGAATTCCATTGAATTTATCGCCGCCCAGCCCGACCTTTGGGTGGACCCCAGCGGGCTGAGATTCTGCAACGAGGGCATAGCTTTCTACGACAGCGACGCCGGCAATGCAAACGCGAGGTACAAGGAAGGTTTCACGTACAGGCTCTTTGACGACTCGATCAAGGAAACGGTGATGGAAAAAGGGATCGAGAAGAACATCGGGATGGACAACCCCCCGGGCTCGAAACCTGCCGGCTTCGACAAAGAAATCCAGGCCGCCGTCGAGAGCGGGACCACCGAGGTGATGGTCGGCAATTCGGTGGAGGAATTGGCGGTAAAGATGGGAGTGGAGCCCGCCGTTCTCTCCGCCACTGTCGCCGAGTACAACAAATTTTGCGCGCAAGGACACGACGAGTTCTTCGCGAAGAAGCCGAAGTACCTCCGGCCTCTCAAGGGTCCGAAGTTCTATGCCGTGAAGGCGCACACGATATTCCTCGGCACGCTCGGAGGCATCAAGATAAGCGAAAGAATGGAAGTGCTGGACAAGAAGGGCAAAGAGATTCCCGGCTTGTACGCGGTCG
The DNA here is from genome assembly GCA_963816715.1 of uncultured delta proteobacterium. Lineage (GTDB taxonomy): Bacteria > Desulfobacterota > Syntrophorhabdia > Syntrophorhabdales > WCHB1-27 > BOG-1155. The sequence goes on along the minus strand of CAWFMJ010000015.1, from coordinate 246,818 downwards.
GCTTCGACGCCGCCGGAGGGATGTACGGGGACAGCTACAGCATCAAGGTCTCAACGGGAATGTCGGCGGCTTTTGCAACAAACTCAGGCCGGTTGGCGGGGAGAAACGCTACGGCGTATGCGACAAAATAGAAAAAACGGGAAGGTGTACATGAGCAGGGTAACAGGAGTCGATCACGCCGGCATAGGCGTGAAAAACTGGAACGTCATGAAGTCGTTCTACATGGAAACGATGGGGTTCAACAGGATTCTCGGCGAGATGCCGGAGGACGATCACGAGGCGATTCACGCTCTCCTGCGGACTTCCCCAACCATCCATTCCGCCGTCCAGCTCTGCCATCAGGCGGGCGGGATATCCGTTGCATTGTTCTGTATGACGACGCCGGCGTCGAGACCCATCCGAAAGGATTTTCGGTATGGCGACATCGGGCTGAACAAGATGACCATGTCGGTTTCCGACGTGGACCAAGCATGCCGGGACCTGGCGAAGAGCGTCAATTTCTGTTCCGAACCGAAGTCGGTAACGATTCCCGGATTCGGCGAGCACCGTTTCGTATACGGCAAAGACCCTGAAGGAAATCTGATAGAGTTTCTTTCAGGACCTCTGGCCCCCGCGAGGAGCGGGTTCGGAGGGGTTCGCTGGCTGGGGATAAGCGTGACGGATCTGGAGCGTTCGAAGGCTTTCTACCGGAAATACCTGGAGTTCGATCGCATCGTCGTCGACAATCATCAGGCTTTCACGGGACTCGTCGAAGAAGTTTCGGGAAACGCCGGCGTCGAAGTCCGCAGTTGCCTTTTGGCCAACAGCGCGGGCAACGGCATGATCGAGCTCTTTGAGGTGCTCAAACCGAGGGGGAGATCGATTCCCTTCGCGGTTCAGTGGGGGGATTTCGGTTATCTCCAGACCTGCCTCTCGGGCGTCGATATTCGCGCCATAGCGGCTTATTGCGAGGCCGAAGGCCTCGAGTTCCTGGCCCCGCCCCAAATTATCGACGATGCAGAACACGGCGGCGGCTTCATGTATGTGAGAGATCCTGACGGAATTCCAATAGAGTTCGCGGTTTTCTCCTAGGATCGGAGGAAGAAGCGTGGAAACAGCCTATTCAGAAATTCTTACCGTTGATATTGCAGTCGTCGGCGCCGGGGCGTGCGGTCTGGCCGCGGCCCTTGCGGCCGCAGAAGGCGGCGCGAAGGTCGTCGTGGTCGAGAAGCGGCCTCATTTCGGCGGCAGCGGCAATTTTGCGGAAGGGATGTTCGGCGTAGAGAGCGACCTGCAGAAACGGGAGTACGTGGGAATCACCCGCGACGAAGCGTTCAGGAAGATCATGGAGTTCAACCACTGGCGCGCAAACGCACGTCTGGTGAGAGCTGTGGTGGATGAATCGGCCGAAACCATCGGATGGCTTCAACGTCAGGGGGTCGAGTTCCTGGGACCAAAGCCTATGTGGCCCGATGGGGCTCGGGTGTGGCACGTCCTCAAGGGCCCCCACCGGGCAAAAGGCGCGGCCATGAACAAGCGATTGGTGGATGAAGGCGCGAAGCGGGGGGTCGAAATCCGTTTTGACAGTCCGGCCGCAAGAATACTCAAAAAGGACGCCGGCGTTGCGGGCGTTGTGGTGGAGAAGGACGGGAAAACCATACAGATAAACAGCAAGGCCGTCATCATTGCCACGGGGGGATACGCCAACAACAAGGAATGGATCAAGAAATATGCGGGTTTTGATCTCGGCGTCGATGCTTTTTCCATGGGCAATTTCGACAAGACGGGCGACGGAATCCGCATGGCCTGGGAGGCAGGGGCGGCCGAGGAGGGCATGGGCGTTCTGCAGATGGGCAGGGGCGGTCCGATGCTGACGGGAGTAGAGACTACGGGACTCCTCGACGTGGCATGCGCACAGCCGAATATCCGGATTAACCAGAAAGGGATTCGTTACTGCGACGAGAACATCCAGCCGAATTTTGCCTTTGACGGCAATGCTCTGGCGAGGCAGAAGGGGCGGCGCTGCTACTCGATATTCGATGAATCGGCGAAGAAGTATTGGGCCGAAGAGGGGGTTGACCTGGGCGCCGGATTCAGGCTCCTTCCCGGGACGCGGATCGACATAGAGGAAGATCTGAGGAAAGCCCTGGAAAAGGGGAGCGAAGACGTGTTCGTTGCGGATTCGTTGGAAGAGCTCGCGGTGAAAATAGGCGTAGACCCGAAGGTGCTCGCCTCCACCGTCGACGAGTACAATCGATTTTGCGAGAAGGGCCGCGACGACCTGTTCGCAAAAGACCCCCGTTATCTGCGCCCGTTGCGCGGCCCGAGATTCTATGCGCTGAAGGCGTGCATTACGTTCATTGGGACATTGGGGGGAATCAAGATCAACCATATGATGGAAGTTCTGGACCGCAAGGAGAAGCCGATCCCCGGCCTCTACGCCGGCGGGCTGGACGCGGGAGGCATGTACGGCGACAGCTACGATCTGTACGCGGCGGGCGGGACTCTGGGCTTTGCCCTCAATTCCGGCCGCATCGCAGCCAGGAACGCATTGAGGTTCATCAAGGGGTAGGTTGTTGCTGCGTATGGGGAGATCCCTGGGACCATGACGGTGGGAGCAATAACGAAGCGACGTTCGAGAAGCTAGACTTCGCCAAGGCATGTTCCCATCGCGGAATCTTGGGGCGCCACGAGAAATCCGGACCGTCTTAAGGACAAGAGAAAGGCAATGGGACACGCCAGGGATGCGACGGAAAGACAGCGAAGAAAAACCGAAAACGTCTCCTAAAAAAGTCGACCGGAGGGTAAGATGAAAAGAGCTCATTTGTCCGCGACTTTCCTTTGTTTGCTGCTTGCGGCCGCGTTTTGCGGGACTCCAGGTTCCTATGCGAAAGAAGACCTGGACCAGGCAAAAGTCCTTAAGGTCGGCCTGATAGTACCGCTCACAGGCCCGATGGCCCCCGGGCTGAAGAGTCTCGCTACCGCCGCAAAGCCGGCGGCCGACTTCTTGAACCGGCAAGGAGGAATAACGGTAAACGGGCAGCAATACGCGGTGGAATTCGTTGTGGAAGACGATCAGTCATCGCCGTCCGGGGCCGTGACTGCCGCAAACAAGCTCCTGCAGCAGGGAGTGAGGTTCGTGATTCCGCCCGTGTTTATACCCAGCAACCTAGCAATTGCGCCGATTACCGAGGAGGCCAAGATCTTGCGCATGAGGGTGTCGGGCATGACTAAGAAGGAGATCGGCCCTAAAATGCCTTTCAGCTTCTATGCCAGTCTGGCCACGTATAATATCGGACCCGGCTATGGCTACCTGAAGAAGAACTATCCCGGCGTGAAGAAGATAGCGATACTTCACGCCGACGACCCGGGGGCGGAAAGCCCGAGGGAGGTCACGGAGACGGAGATCCAAAAACACGGTCTCCGGCTGGTGTCCAAGGACGTGTTCAAGATCGGCTCGGAAGATTTCTATCCCGTGCTGACGAAGACATTGGCGCGCCAGCCCGACGCGATCGACATAATCTTCGGGGTCGAGCCCTGGGCTGCCGGCATCGTCAATCAGGCGCGGGAATTGGGATTCACCGGTCCCGTATTTGGCCTTGCCACCTTCGGCGACATCAACCGCGTGAAGAGCATGCTGAACCCGGAGTACGCCTACGACGTATTTGAGGGTTTCCCCGATGTGCTGAGTCCGAAGATGCCGGCCAAGGTCAGAGACTTTCGCGCACTGTTCAAGCAGGAAACAAAGGAAGAACTGGACATAAACGGGGCTCTGCTTCTTAACGCCCTTTACGTCACTCTGCAGGGTATCCAAAAGGCTCAGAGCTTCGATACCGAGAAGGTCGCAAAGACGCTGGAGACCATGAAGAAGATAGACACGATATGGGGACCCGGCAGAATGGGCGGGGAGGACTTTTGCGGCGTCAACCATGTCGTCCGCACGGCGATCCCTATCTCGCGCATCATGAAGAACAGAGTGGAGTTCGAGCTGCTGGACCAGGACTAACGCTTCAACGGAAAGAAGGGGCCTGAGGGGAAGTCGGAACCGCGCGCGGGAGGGACGCGTGAAGAAAACAGGGCTTTGTGAAGTATTGGGAATCCAATACCCGGTGATACAGGCGTCCATGAATTGGATAACGGACGCGGTTTTGGCAGCCGCGGTATCCAATGCCGGGGGACTGGGGGTCATCGGTCTTAATGCCGGCGAACGGACGCTCACCGACAGCGTACAGGAAACAGGGGAAAGACTGCGCCGGCAGATCAGAAAAGCCGAGTCTCTCACCGATAGACCCTTCGGCGTGAACCTCATGGCCGTGGAGGTTCCTGTCGGCTACCCCGAAGGGGGAAAAGCATTCAGCGATCGATGTTTGGAGGTTATCTTAGAGGAAAGCGTTCCCGTCGTCGTCGTCGTCGGGAATAGCCCTTCTATGTATGCGAAACGGTTGAAGGAAGCGGGAGCGAAGATACTCTTTAGAGGCATGCCGGTGGACGTCGCGGCTGCGAGGGAAGCGGAAGCTGCAGGGATAGATGCGTTTGTGGCAGTTGGTTTTGAAGGGGGCGGTCATACGGGCGGCGATATTTCCACTTCCGTTCTCGTGCCGCAGATCGTGGATGCTCTCAGGACTCCCGTCGTTGCGGGAGGGGGGATTGCCGACGGAAGAGGACTGGTTGCCGCACTTTCCTGGGGCGCCCAAGCCGTCTATATCGGTACGAGATTCATTGCGACAAGGGAATGTCCCGCCCATGAGAACGCGAAACAAGCTATAGTCGGGGCGGATGGCGACGCCACTGTTGCCGTTCGCGGGGTGCTCGGCGTCGTGCGCAACCTGAGAACGCCTCTCACGGAACGGTGCGCCGAAATGGAGGCGACCGGACGACTGCCGGTGGAGATTACCAACCTTTATGCCTCCGGATACATGAAAGGCATGCTCCAAGGCAACATAGGCGAGGGAACGATCGGCTGCGGCGCCGGCTGCGGACTCATCCGGGAGGTGAAGGATGCTGCCATGGTTGTTCGGGACGTAGTGGGGCAAGCGGAGCAAATACTGGCCCGTCTGCGAGAGCCGCGGCAGGGGAAGACAGACTGAAAGATCATCGTGAAGCGAAAACAAGTATCACGACGGAGGAGCAGCTCGAAACTAAACGAAGGAGGGTCACATGAAGAGACACAACGTAAGTCCGTGCATTTCGTGCGTAGTGTTGCTGTTGTCGCTTTTCCTCGTGGGGGGGGCGCGGGCAGCGGATTCTAAAGGCGAGAAGATCCTAAAGATCGGCGCTATCGTAACCCAGAGTGGTCCGACAGCGGCGGGTTTCAAGGACATGGCCGATGCGTCGGGACCTGCCGAAGAGTACTTCAACAGCAAGGGAGGAGTTACCGTCGCCGGCCAGAAATACAAAATCAAAATTATCGCGGAAGACGATCAGTCCAACCCGCAGGGCGCCTTGGCGGCGGCCAACAAGCTGATTTCGCGGGATGGGGTGAAATTCATTCTGGCGCCTATCATTCCCCAGAACAACATAGCGATTTCCCCGCTCTGCGAAAAGGCGAAAGTCGTTCACGTGAGATTTCACGGCGTGGGCGGCAAGGAGGAAATCAATCCGAGCCTTCGCTTTTCCTTCGCCAGTTACATGAACCTGTATAATGCCGGATTTACCTATGATTACCTCGTAAAGAACTATCCGCAGGTCAAGAAGGTCGCCATTGTGCCGGTTGACGATCCGGGCGGGGTTATAGGCAGCGGGTTCGGGGAGAAAGCGGCCAAGGCCCACGGGTTACAGGTTGTTACGACGCAGTTCTATCCCTTCGATACCCAGGATTTCAACCCGATCCTCACCAAGGTATTGGACAAGAAACCCGACGCGATCGACATCAGCGTGGGGATGATAATCTGGGGTACCGGCATTATCAACGCTGCCCGGGAATTGGGTTTCAAAGGGCCGATATTCGCCCCGACCCCGTTGGGCGACATGGGCGTTATGGCGGGGATGATAAAGGGAGGCCCGCAGGCGGCAAACGATATCTTCGTCACTTCTCCCGATCTGTACAGCCCGAAAATGACGCCGATGGTAAAAGAGATCGTGCCGCTCTTGGAAAAACGACTGAAAACCAGGGCGCGAATGGACCATACGGTACCCTTCGAGTCATTGATTCTCCTCCTGGCCGCCATTCAAAAGGCCCAGAGCTTTGATACGGAGAAGGTAGTTCAGACCTGGGAGAACATGAAAGAGATCGACACGATATTTGGGAAAGGAAGGATGGGCGGGAAGGACCTTTTCGGGATCAATCACATAGTGATCAGGCCCGTTCCGATGTCTCGCATTGTCAACGGCAAGGTGGAGCACGTAGGGTTCTTTGAGTACAAAGAATAGTTGATAAAGCAAAGGCGGGGACGCGGGAGAGGCGTTTGGCCCTTCTGCGTCCCCGTACGAACAAGGGGGCTAACTTGAGCGGGAGTGCACTGCTGCAGAGTTTGGTAAACGGATTGGCGTCAGGGGGCATCTACATTCTGGTCGCCCTGGGGCTCACGCTCGTCTTGAGCATCATGGGGATCGTCCAGATGTCCCATGGAGAGATATACATGTTCGGCGCCTATGGGGTCTACTATATTTTTAGTATTCTTGGCCTCAACTTCGCCTTGGCCCTCATCGGCTCGACGCTCGTCGTAGGCGGGTTCGGCATAGTGCTCGAGCGGTTTTGCTTCCGCCCGTTCAGGGCAAACCCCGATCGAGCCATGATTGTTGCGCTCGGGCTAATATTGGTGTTCCAGGACGTCGCGATGGTGATAGCCGGCGGCAATCCGCGAAACTACGTCAGCCCCTTCGCGGGAGTCCTTCACTTTGGCGGGGCTTCCCTTTCGCTCGAAAGACTCGTGATCGTGATCTTGGGGTTCGTGCTTCTGGTTGCCCTTTATCTTTTTATCAATAAGACAAAGAGTGGTCAGGCGATGCTTTCCATTTCCCAGGACAGGGAGGGCGCTGCCCTCCAGGGGATAGACATCAATCGGATCTCCGCCATAGCCATGTTCCTCGGTTGCGGACTCGCGGCATTGGCTGGGGCGCTAGTCGGCAGTCTCTTCGGCATTACGCCTACCATGGGCAGTTTCGCGTTGATGAAGGGCATCGCCGTTATCATATTGGGCGGGCTTGGCAGTGTCCCCGGCGCGGTCATCGGGGGAATCGTTATTGGATTGATCGACGGCATTATGCCGGTGCTGACGACGGCCCACGTTGCGGGAATAACCGGGTTTGGCGTCATCATCTTCGTTTTGCTGCTCAAGCCGCAAGGAATTTGGGGACATGAATAAAAAACAACATCCAGCTCAACTTCTGGCTTATGCGCTTGTCGTGGCAGTATTGTTTCTGTTTCCGACATTCGGGCTCGGGGAGTATGCCCTGCATCTTTGCATCATGATGGCAATAAACATTATTCTGGCGAGCAGCCTTCGTCTGGTCTTCCTTACGGGCCAGATGTCGCTGGGCCACGGAGCGATGATGACGGTCGGCGCTTACACGGCTGCCCTCCTTACAATGAAACTGGGCATGTCGTCGTGGTTGGCGCTGCTGCTTGCAGGAGTTCCAAGCGCCCTTCTCGCGTTGGCCGTGGGATACCCATTTTCGAAACTGAAGGGAATGTATTTCGCGATGGTGACGATCTTTCTGTCTCAGATACTCCAGCTGGTGGGCTCCCAGTGGCGGAGTCTTACGGGCGGGACTGTGGGACTCTTCAACATTCCCGGGCCGGCGCCGGTCGTGATCCCCGGAATCCTGCGTGCCGATTTCTCTTCGAAAGTGGACTTCTACTACCTCGTTCTGATCATTACCGTCATTTCCTTAGTGGTGTTCCGGGCGATCGAGAGTTCCCGGATCGGGCTGACGTTTCGTGGCGTCGCCCAATCTGACTCCATGACTGAGAGCATCGGGGTCGATACCGCCTCCTACAAGGTGCTAGCCTTCGTCATCGGCTGCTTTTTCCCCGGCCTTGCAGGCGGTTTCTATTGCCAGTACGTATCGGCGATCGCTCCCGACACGTTTGCTTTTATGTTCACGGTCTACATACTGATATACATGATTGTCGGGGGCTCCAGCAAGTTCATGGGTCCGATCCTCGGGGCCGCCGTTCTCACTATCTTACCCGAAGTCGCGCGGCCTCTTAAGGAGTACATGCCCATTGCATTTGCCGGCATCCTGATAGCGGTGATCTTCTTCTTCCCGAAGGGAATCATGGGGTTGGTCGATGATGTCGCGCACATTGGGAGCAGGAACCGGAGAAGAGAGGCGCCTCATGCTTGAAGTCCAAGGGCTTACCAAACAATTTGGAGGGTTGTCGGCCGTTGGCGACGTCGATCTCACCGTCAACAAGGGAGATATATTCGGTCTGATCGGTCCGAACGGCGCGGGAAAGACGACGGCGTTCAATCTTATCACCGGGTTCTTGCGCCCGACGAGAGGACGCGTCGTTTTCGAAGGAAAGGACATAACGGGCAAGGCTCCTCACCGTGTTGCGGCAACGGGGCTGGTCCGCACGTTTCAGGCAACCAATATCTGCCCCGAGCTGACCGTTCTCGAAAACGTCGTTTTGTCGTGTCACCTGAAACCTGGGGTCGGCTTTTTTGAAGCGTTCCTGAGAACAAGGTCGGGCAGGCGGAAAGATCAAGAGATTCTCGAGCGATCGTATAGAATCCTTGAGATTGTCGGGCTGAAGACGATGGAGCATCTGGTTGCCGGGAGTCTCGCCCACGGCCATAAGAGAAGGCTTGGCATTGCGGTGGCGTTGGCGGCCGAACCGAAGCTGCTCATGCTCGATGAGCCGCTGGGCGGCATGAATGCGCAGGAAGTCAACGAGACTATGGCACTGGTGAGGAGACTCTGGGAGCAGGGCATCACCATTCTGCTGATAGAACACAACATGAGGGCTACAATGAGCCTGTGCAGGAGGATCGCAGTGCTTAGCTTCGGCAGGAAGATAGCAGAGGGTTCGCCCGAAGAGATACAGGCGAACGGAGAGGTCATCAGCGCATATCTGGGAGCCAGAGATGATGCTTGAGCTCAAAGATATCACGGTTTGTTACGGAACAGCCGAGGCAGTAACGAATATCAGCGTGGCGCTTGAGGAAGGGAGTGTGGTGAGCGTTATCGGCGCAAACGGCGCCGGTAAGAGCACTATCTTGAGGGCCATATCGGGGCTGGCGCCGATTCGCACGGGAGAGATAGATTTTCTCGGGCAGCGCATAGACGGCCTGCCGATCAACAAGATCGTAGGGCTGGGAATAGCCCATGTGCCCGAGGGACGAAGGCTCTTTCCGTACATGACGGTAATGGCGAATATCAAGCTCGGAGCCTATCTGCGAAAGGACAGTGCCGGAGTTGGGGACGATCTGGACAAGGTCTTTCAACTCTTTCCGCGTCTTAAGGAGCGGTGTAGTCAAAGGGCGGGCAGTCTGAGCGGCGGGGAACAGCAAATGTTGGCCATCGGGCGCGCGCTTATGGCCAGGCCCAAGCTCCTCATGATGGACGAACCTTCGTTAGGCCTTGCGCCGGTGGTTATCGACAACCTTGCAAAGGCGATCATCGAGATCAACAAGGGCGGCATATCGGTGCTTCTGGTTGAACAGAATGCGGGGCTGGTGACGAAGGTGTCCCGCAAGTGCTACGTCATAGAGGTCGGGAAGGTCGTGCTGACCGGCGAGATCAAAGAGCTTATGGCGGATGACTCGGTGAAGAGAGCGTTCCTCGGATAGGGACGGCGGTCGTCGGTCTGCCGGGGAGGACCTGTAGGTTATGGCTGGCGAGACCCAGGTTGTGATAGTCGGAGCGGGCGGCGCAGGGTTATCGGCCGCAGCGGCCGCCGCTGAACTAGGGGCGGCCGTGACGGTGGTTGAAAAGCGGGCCGTCCCGGGAGGCAATTCGGCCCTCGCGGAAGGGCTTTTTGCTGTCGAAAGCCCCGCGCAGAAGCGGATGAACATTGTCGCAAGTCGGGACATGGCTTTCAAGATCGCCATGAGCTATGCCCACTGGCGGCTTGACGCGCGGCTGGTCCGAGCTTTCATAGACAAGTCGGGAGACACTATCGACTGGCTTGAAAAAAAGGGGATGCGCTTTGACTGGATCCCTCCCTACTATCCCGATCAGCCGATGAGAACGTGGCACTACGTGAAGGGACGCGGAGTGAAGCTTACGAATCTGCTGGTCCAGTTTTGCAATGAACGGGGCGTGAAGTTCCTTTACGGTCACCGGGCTCGACGGCTGACAATCGACCGTCAGGGGATATTGGTCGGAGCGATTGCTTTGTCCCAAACAGGGGAGGAGATCGAGATCGGGGCGAGCGCCGCGATCATTTGCACCGGGGGCTACGGGGGGAGCACAGAACTCCTGAAGAAGCACTGCCCTGACTATGCGGAGCACTTGGTACATCGCGGCATAGCCAATCAGGGAGACGGGTTCCTGATGGCTGAGGAAATGGGCGCCGCGGCGGAGGGCGTCGGCATTTTGCAGTTGTCGGGCCATGCGTGCCCTCAACTGCCTTTGCCCACCGGCGCAGTCTGCGAGGAGCCGAACGCCGTGTGGGTAAACAGGGACGGGGCAAGGTTTATTGACGAGGCGACGGCGTTCAATCACTTCGAGAGCGTGAACGGCGTCGTGCGGCAACCGGGCAGACTGTGCTACGTCCTGCTCGATCAGAGGATGGTGGACAGCATTGCGGATAGGGGAATCATCAAGGGCGCCGGTCAGCTCGTGCCGCCGGGGATGAGGTTGACCGGCCTGGAGAAAGACCTGCGCGAGGCCTCCAAGAAGAACCCCGAATCGATCAAGACAGCCAATTCCTGGGATGAAATCGACGAGTGGATCGGGACCGGACGCGGGACATTGGCGTCCACGGTGACCGAATACAATGCATTTTGCACGGACAGACACGATGCCCTCTTCGCAAAAGACGCCAGGTATCTCGATCCGCTGCTCACGCCTCCGTACTATGGCATCAAGTGCTATCCGTCGTTTCTTGGAACGATAGGCGGCATAAAGATCAATCACCGCATGGAGGCTCTCGACCGCGAGCACAAGGCCATTCCCGGCCTCTACGCTGCGGGCAGCGACACCGGAGGCTGGGAATCAGACACCTACAATGTGGTCCTGAGCGGCAGCACCTTCGGTTTCGCGATCAACTCGGGGCGTATTGCCGGGGAGCATGCTGCTCGATACGCGTCGACAATCGAACAATGAGCGACGACTGAGGGCGAAACAGTCGCTGTTAGAACGACTGCCTCGAATAAACCGAAGGAGGCGATGATGGGACTCGACGGCAAAGTGGCCCTGATCACCGGGGGCGGAACGGGAATAGGCAAGGCAATAGCCGAGCGGTTCGTTGCCGACGGCGCCCGCGTCTGTATTACCGGCCGCAGAAAGGAAGTGCTCGAAGCGACGGCTGCGTCGCTTCCCGACGGCAGCGTTTCGGTGGTCGCGGGAGATGTGGGAAACCGCGACGATGTCCTGCGGATGGTCGAGACTGCCGCGACATTCGGCGGCAGACTGGACGTGCTCGTGAACAACGCGGGGTGCACGCAGGCGCCGGCGAGCGTGGCTGACATCGATCCGGAAGTCTGGCAAAAGGTATTCGACGTCAATCTCACCGGTCCCATGCTCCTCATGAAGGCGGCCGTTCCTCATATGATGAAGGCAGGAGGAGGATCGATCATCAACATTGCCTCTTTGGCAGGCTTGAGAGCTATCCCGAACATGCCTGCCTACGCCGCGTCGAAAGGCGGGCTCGTCATGCTCACCCAGCAAGCGGCCCTCGATTTCGGCCGCCACAAGATCAGGTGCAACTGCATCTGCCCGGGCGGCGTGAGGACAGACATGAACGAAGGCGCCATGGTGTTTTTCACTGAGAAGCTTCATACGGACGTCGAGGGCGTCTTCGCCTACTTCACCAAGGACGTACCGCTCAGGCGCATCGCCGACCCGCGTGAGATCGCGGGCATTTGCAGCTATCTCGCCAGCGATGACGCATCGTTCGTGACGGGCGTGGTGATGCCTGTCGACGGAGGGGCGGCGGTGGTCGACGTTTCGGGGGCGGCGATCGGCAATGTCGCGGGGTCGTAGGAAGGCAGAATAACGCGGGATGTCTGTTCGAAATGCCGGAAAGAGAGGCCTTGCCGGCAAACGCGGAAAGCCCGGCGGATTACTCGACGAAATGAAACGGGAGGGCGCGGGGGAACAGTGAAAAAGACAAGACTTTGCGAAGTATTGGGAGTCGAATACCCGATAATACAGGCGCCCATGGACTGGATAACGGATGCAGGTTTGGCGGCGGCAGTGTCGAGTGCCGGAGGGCTCGGGGTCATAGGTCCCAACGCGGGGGAACGGGAGGTCACGGACAGCATAGTGGAAACAGGCGAGAGGCTGCGTCGCCAAATCAGAAAAGCCAAGCGCCTGACCGACAAGCCCTTCGGAGTGAACCTCATCTACATGGAGGTCCCTGTCGGTTTTCCGGAAGGCGGCAACGCCTTCAGCGACCAGTGCCTCAAGGTGGTCCTTGAAGAGGGCGTTCCGGTTGTCGTCCTGGTCGGGAATGCGCCGCAAGCTTACACGAAGGAGGTGAAACGAAAGGGAATAAAGGTGCTTTACCGGCCTTTGCCGGAAGTGAGCGTTGCCGTTGCAGAAAAAGGGGAAGAGGCGGGAATCGATGCATTTGTGGCAGTCGGTTTCGAAGGAGGCGGCCACACGGGCGACAATTGCATTGCCACTTCTGTCCTTGTGCCTCAGATCGTGGACGCACTAAGCATTCCTGTTGTGGCGGGAGGAGGGATTGTTGATGGGAGGGGCCTGGCTGCGGCACTTTCCTGGGGCGCCCAGGGCATCTACATGGGCACGAGATTCATTGCGACGGTGGAATGCCCTGCCCATGAAAACGTGAAAAGGGCAATCGTCGAGGCGGACGACATGAGCACGACGGCTGTTCGCGGATCGATCGGCGCGGTGCGCGGCCTCAAGACGCCTCTCGTTGCGCGGTGCGCCGAAATGGAGGCAAATGGGTGCGACCGGAAGGAGATTACCGACACCTATCACTCCGGCTATAGGAAAGGGATGTTGGAGGGCAACACGGCTGAGGGCGCCTTCATCTGCAGCTCCGCGTGCGGCCTGATACGGGAGGTAAAGAGCGCTTCCGCGGTCGTGCAAGATGTAGCGAGAGAAGCCGAGCAGGTTCTGGCCGGGCTATGACTCGCCGCTCTTTGCTGGAAAGCACGGAAATGAACAAAGCGAGCAAAAGACCCACGCAGTCTTAATCCCGCGACCAACGGAGGGAGGTTTGCATGCAGGAAGGATCAGTCCATCACATCGCTTTGGGCGTGAATGATTTGGAGACAATGAGGCGGTTCTACGAAACGGTGCTGGGATTTACGAACGTGTTTATCGAGATCGAGGAAGGCGACCATGACGTCATGTGCGACGTCGTGAGGACTCCCCGTGTTGTCTTCTCCGGCGTCAGCTTCGGGCAGGAGGCGGAAGGAATAGCGCTGGAGTTGATTCGCATGGTTGACCCCGTTCCCCGACCGATTCGCAAGGATTTCAGATACGGCGACATCGGCGTTGCGAAGATGAGCATTGCCGTTTCTGATGTCGCACAGCTTTATGAGGAACTGAAGGGTAAGGTGAACTTTTGCGCCGAGCCCCGGACTGCGGTGATTCCTCACTGGGGGGATTATCATTTCGTGTACTGCAGGGACCCCGAGGGGAATATGGTGGAGTTTGTCTCCGGCGCGAACATAAGCGCCAAAACAAGGTTTGGCGGGGTTCGCTGGGTAGGAATAGCAGTAACGAACCTCGACCGTTCGATTGCTTTTTACCAGAGGCTCCTCGGTCTCGACAAGCTCCTTATCGCCAGCCACGACAGTTTTTCGGGGATGCTCGACGAAGTCGTCGGCGCCGCGGGCGCCCGCGTTCGCTCCTGCCTCCTGGGGAACAGCATAGACGGCGGCGTTGTTGAACTCTTCGAGGTCGTGAATCCCCGGGGAAGATCGATCCCCTTCGGAACGAACTTTGGAGATTTCGGCTACCTGCAAACCTGTTTCTATCATGCCGATATCAACAGAATTGCCTCATTCTGCGCTGAGGCCGGCATCGAGTTCCTTACCGGTCCCAAGGTGATGGACGACGGAATCCCGGAACACGCCGGTTCTTTCATCTACATCAGAGATCCGGATGGCATTCCCCTGGAGTTCCTTACACTTCACCACCTTGCTCAGGGCTAGACCGTCAGGCACGCAGGGCAGCCGAGCAAGCATGTTTCAAAAGATGAAGGGTTCCCACTCAGCGTTCCGAAAAGGAGGTCCTCGGTTTCTATGGAAAGATTGAAAGACCAGGTGGCTGTGGTTACGGGAGCCGCTCAGGGCATCGGCAAGGGCGTAGCGGCGGCGATGGCCCTTGAGGGGGCAAGTGTGGTTTTGCTGGACGTCTCGGATACGGTTGACGCTGCCGCAGAAAACGTCAAAAGAGCCGGGGGCGTTGGCTGCGACGCGACGTCGTTTCGAGTGGACGTGGCGGATGCGGGAGAGGTTCTCCGGGTCTTTGGGAAGATTGTCGAAACCCACAAGAAGATCGACATATTGGCCAACGTTGTGGGAATCGTCGATTTCGTTCCCTTCCCCGAGATGCCGGATGAAATCCGCGACCGAATCTTCGACGTCAACGTGAAAGGAGTATGGAACTGTACGAAGGCGGCGCTGCCCTCCATGATGGGGCAACATTACGGCCGGATCATCAACATGTCCTCCGTAGCGGCTATCGGTTCTTCAAAGGGATTGACGGCCTATTCGGCCTCAAAAGGGGCCGTCTCCGCATTCTCGAGAGCCCTTGCCCTCGACGTCGCGGAATACGGCATAAACGTCAACACCATTATTCCCTGCTATGTCGATACTCCCGGCATGAGGAAAATGGCGATCGACAAGGGCGAAGATCCGGATGTCTTCGTTGGGAACCTCGGGAAGTCCGTGCCGCTGGGACGGGTGGGAACCATGGAGGAAATCGGAAACCTTGCGGTCTTTCTTGCATCCAGAGAGTCCGCGTACATCACGGGACAGGAAATTGTGATCGACGGTGGAAACATGATTCAGACAGTGAAAGCGCAGTTCGAATCCGACTAAGGCGGGATTAGGCGGGCACTGCTTCCGAAGCGTGCGCTTTCCGAAAAACACAAAAACGGGGGGATCAAATGAAGAGATCAACAGTGGCTATGGTTGCACTTTGTTTGGCGCTGCCGCTCTTTTTGCTTTCGTTTGCCGGCGCTCAGGAGAAAGAAACGAAGGTGTTAAAAATCGGCGCCATCGTGTCTTTGACCGGTCCGATCGCGGCCGGAATGCAGGACATCAAGGACGCCATGGGGCCCACTGAGGAATACTTCAACAGCAAGGGCGGCATTACGGTGGCAGGCCAGAAGTACTACGTCAAGATCATCACCGAGGACGACCAGTCTTCGCCGCAAGGAGCGTTGGGGGCCGCGAACAAGCTGATCTCGAAGGACGGGGTGAGATTCATGATCGCGCCGCCTTCGCCGCAAGCGAACATGGCCATTGCGCCGATCTGCGAGAAGGCGAAGGTCGTCCGCATCAGAATCCAGGGAGTGGGCGGCACCAACGAAGTCAACGCTAAACTGCACTACTCTTTCGCAAGCTACCAGAACCTCTACAACGCTCCGTTCATCTACGATTACCTGCTCAAAACGTATCCGCAGATAAAAAGGGTCGCCACAGTCACCGTTGACGATCCGGGCGGCTACGTGGGAAGCGAATTTTCGGAAAAGGCGGCGAAGGCGCACGGCCTGGAATTGACGGGCAAGGAGTTCTACCCGTTCGACACGCAGGATTTCTACCCCATTATGACAAAAGTCCTCAATAAGAAGGCGGATGCGCTCGACATCAACATCGGCATGCTTCAGTGGGGGGTAAGCCTGGTCAACCAAGCGCGCGAGCTCGGTTTCAAAGGTCCTATCTTCGGCATGTCCCCTTTTGGCGACATTAACTCCATGAACGATCTGCTCCACGCGAGCGCGGCCACCGACGTCATCCTGCCGACAGCAGACTTTACGAGCCCGAAAATGCCGCCCACGGCAAAGACCATCGCGGCGCTGGTACGGAAGAAGCTCGGTCATAGGTGCCAGCTTGACAATACGACCCCTATTGAGACCCTGATTCCCCTTCTGCAGGCAATCGAGAAGGCACAGAGCTTCGATCCCGACGTTGTGGTCAAAACGTGGGAAAACATGACGGAGGTTGACACCATATTCGGGAAGGGCAGAATGGGGGGCATGGACTATTTCGGGATCAACCACGTGGTAATCAGACCCGTCCCGCTTTCCCGCATCATGAACCACAAAGTGGAGACGGTTGGTTTCTTCGAGAAGAAAGACTAAAATTGGAGGAGATGCAATGACAACCGGGAAGGGCAGCAAGGAAGTCGTCCAGGAGGTGATGCTGGAGATTTTTCAGAAGCACAATCTGGACGCGATCGATAATCTGATGCGCGACGACTACATCCAACACAACCCTCACGTGCCTACAGGCAAATCGGGCTTTGTCGAGTATTTCACCGACAAATGGAAGTCGCTGCCCGACGCGAGCTGCTCCATAAAACAGATCATCGCCGAGGGCGACCTCGTGGTGGTGTACAGCGTGAGCACGGGCACCCATTTGGGCAACTGGCGAGGCGCGCCCGCAACGGGAAACAAGTTGTCTTTTGATTGCGTGGACATTTTCCGCGTGCAGGATGGGAAACTGGCCGAACACTGGGATGTGGCGGACACGCTGACCCTCTTTACGCAACTAGGGGTCGTGAGACAGTAGAGCGCAGAGCGTTTAAGCCGGCAGGAAAGGCCATTCGGGGCGTGAGGTTCGGCACGACGGTGTTGGCGGCGCACGCACAGAGACGGGGCGGTTTATCCGCCCGAAGGAGAAGAGCAGCGATTATGAGCGACGCGAAAAAGAACAAAGAGCTTGTGAAGGGCTTCATCGACGCAGTGTTCATGAACCACGACATGACCCATTTGGAGCGATACCTGAGGGAGGACTACATCCAGCACAACGCTGACGTGCCGCAGGGGAGGGAAGGCTTCAGGCAGTTTTTTGAGATATGTTTCCAAGGCGTCCCGGATTTCTCCTATACGCTGAAGAAGATCGTCGCCGAGGACGACCTGGTTTTTGCCTACTGCGCAACGAGGGGCACGCACAAGGGGGCCTGGATCGGCATGCCGGGGACAGGCAACAAGCTCGATTTCGACGTAGTCGACATATTCCGCGTTCAGGACGGCCTTATCGCCGAGCATTGGGACGTGGCCGATACGCTGAAGCTCTTCACGACGATAGGGAAAGCAAAGATCGTCTGAGGCGTCGTGAACGATTGCCGGCGCCGGATTGGTCGTTGATGCGCGCGGAAGGTCGGAGGACGGAAAAAGCGCATCGATAAGGAAAATAGCAGAGGAAGGAGACGTCAAGTGGCTGATGAAATGAGGGACAAAGTTGCCCTGATAACGGGCGCGGCTTCGGGCATCGGAAAAACAGCGGCTCAACTGTTCGGCCGGAATGGGGCAAAAGTCGTCGTTGCCACCGATTCGAATATCGCGGGCGGGGAAGAGACAGCCAGGTCCATAAGAGAAAGCGGCGGCGAAGCGATCTTCGTCAGGTGCGACGTGACCAAGGCGAGTGATGTGGAAGCGCTGGTGAACCGCGCGGTCGAGGTCTACGGGCGCCTCGACTATGCCTTTAACAACGCGGGCATCGGGCCGGACGGCAAACGGGTGCCCATAGTCCCCATTCCGGATTACCCCGAAGAGGTCTGGGACCGCACCATCAATATCAATCTCAAAGGGGTTTTCCTTTGCATGAAATACGAGATCAGGCAGATGGTCAAGCAGGGCTGCGGCGCCATCGTCAACACGTCATCGGCCGGAGGGCTGAGAGGGGTGCCGTGCTTTTCCGCGTATGTGGCCAGCAAGAGCGGCGTGATCGGCCTCACGAAAACTGCGGCGGTCGAATGCGCCGCTTCCGGCGTGAGAGTCAACGTCGTATTGCCGGGCCCGACGGACAGGACCGCCCTGATGGACAATCTGCTCACTTCCCATGCTGAGGAGAGGGAGCACATGATGCAGATCGTTCCGATGAAGCGTCTGGGCCAACCGGAAGAGGTAGCCCGGGCCGTGCTATGGCTCTGTTCGGAAGCATCTTCTTTCGTCACCGGCGACGTCATGGTCGTCGACGGCGGAATGACGTGCTTGTGACGGTGGGAAAAGTATGAAAGAGTTCAAAGGAAAAACCGCGGTAATCACGGGAGGCGCGAGCGGCATAGGGTTCGGCATCGCGCAAAAGTGCGTCAAAGAAGGCATGAAGGTTGTCCTGGCGGACGTCAACGAAGCCGACCTGGCCGGGGCTGCAAAGACGTTGAAACAGGCCGGCGGAGACGTCCTGGCAGTGCGGACGGACGTTTCAAAACGGGCCGATGTCCAGGCGTTGGCCGACCGGACCCTGCAGACTTTCGGGGCAGTGCACCTTCTGGTGAATAATGCGGGCGTGGGCGCGGGGACCACGCCATGGGAGAGCACCTGGAACGATTGGGAGTGGGTAATGGGCGTCGACCTGTGGGGGGTCATCAACGGAGTGAAGCTATTCACCCCCGTGATGATTGCCCAGAATACGGAATGCCACATCGTCAACACTTCCTCTATGGCGGGAATGATGGCCTTTATGCACAGCGCCCCCTATCAGGTCGTCAAGCACGCGGTTGTCGCGCTGAGCGAGAACCTCTCCGTCTCGCTCGCCAATCGGCGCAGCCTTGTCAAAGTCTCTGTCCTTTGCCCCGGCTTCGTGAAAACCCACACCATGACCTCGGAACGAAATAGACCGGAAGAGCTGCGGGATGCGCCGGTTCCGATGAGCCCGGAGCAAAAGGCGATGGTGGAGGCGGCCATGGCCAATGTCGAGACGGGCATGTTGCCTGCCGAGGTTGCCGAATTCGTGTTTCGGGCCATCCGGGAAGAGCAATTTTACATCCTCACTCATCCCGGAGAGGTTCCGGCGATCCGGGAGAGGATGGAAAATATCCTCGGGGGGCGCAATCCGCAGAACCCCTTCGGCCCTTGACCGGGAAAGGACATCCCGGATGGTTTTCGGCGCCGGATAACCGACGTGAGAGAGGTCGAATATACTATGAATAATAATTATCCGCATTTATTCAGTCCGCTCAAGGTAGGAAAACTGACCTTTCGGAACAGGATATTCTCCACGCCGAACAGTACGCTTTCGGACTATCAAAGCCAGATTGCTTTCTTCGAGAATAAGGCGCGGGGCGGCGCTGCTTGCGTAACCCTTGGCGAACATGCCGTTACGAGCAAATACGGCGTCGAGCCTGGAGGAACCACGTTTGTCCTCGACGGCGGCGAACAGGAACTGCGCAACCTGGGAGACTTCGTGCTTTCCATGAAATCGTACGGCGCAGTCCCCAATATCCAGCTCAACCATCACGGCGAATATTATCGGCTTGGCGGCGCAAAGCCGATAGGCCCTACGGCTCGCGTCAATGGAATGGGCCTCGACGTCCTGGAAATGGACGAGGACATGATCGAAGAAGCTATCGAAGCCTTTGCCGACGCGGCTTTTTTTTGCAAGCGCGCGGGATTCGACATGATTCAGCTTCACGGCGCCCACGGCTGGTTGATTGCCCAGTTTCTTTCGCCCTATTTCAACAAGCGAACGGACCGGTGGGGAGGGCGTCTCGAAAACAGGGCGCGCTTCGCGATGGAAGTCATCAATCGCGTTCGCAAAAAGTGCGGCCGCGACCTTCTCATCGAGTACCGGATCAGCGGGGATGAGCTCGTCGAAGGAGGGATGAAGATCGACGAGACTATCGAGTTCGTGAAAATGATCGAGGACGGCATCGACATCGTTCATGTCTCGGCAGGTCTTCACTTCGTCTGGAATACGATGAAAAGACTCTTTCCGATCATCTCCTTTGCGACGCCGGGCTGCAACGTATATCTGGCGGCAGAGATGAAGAAACGCGTCAAGATACCTGTCGAGACGGTCGGCGGCATCAACACGCCGGAACATGCCGAGCGGATCCTGGCCGAGGGGCAAGCCGACATCATCGGCATGGGCAGGCAATTGATCTGCGATCCGGACTTTCCGAACAAAGCGAGAGAAGGGAGGCGCGAAGAAATCATACCGTGCATGAGATGCATGTCCTGCATAGCAAATTTGCCCGAATGGGGCAATTTTAGCTTCGGGTGCGCGGCTAACCCGAGAATAGGGCGCGATAGGATGCTCCAGCGGATCCAGGCGCCGAAAGCTTCGCGCAGAGTGGTGGTGATCGGCGGAGGTCCCGCGGGGATGATGGCCGCGATAACTGCGACCGAGAGGGGCCATAAAGTGACGCTGCTGGAAAAAAGCGATGCCCTCGGGGGTCTATTGAAGATCATGGATCAAGAGCCTTCCAAGTGGGAGGTACAGCGTTATAAAGACTTTCTCGTGAGCAGGACTCGCAGGACCGTTGCCGATATCCGGTTGGGCACGGAAGCCACGCCGGAAAACGTTCAAGCAATAGATCCTGACGTAGTGATCGCGGCGGTAGGCTCCAGACCAATCATTCCGGACATGCCCGGCATGGACAAGGGCAAGGCTTTGACGGTCGTCGATGTGTACTTCAACAGAGAAGCAATCGGGAAAAACGTTGTTGTCGTCGGGGGCGGAACCGCGGGATGCGAGGCGGCGTTGTTCCTCGCCGAACACGGCAGAAAAGCGACAATAATCGAAATGCTCGAGGAGCTCGCCGATCGGTTCGGCAATGTTTTTTACCATTTAGCCCTTGTCGAAGCGATCGAGAACAATCCGAACGTAGATTGCAGGCTGCGGACAAAATGCGTTGGGGCAACGCCCGAAGGCATCCGTGTCGCACGTGGCGGCAGAGAAGAAATCCTGGCCGCAGACTCGGTTGTGTGGGCCGTCGGCCAGGCGCCCGAGCTGGAGATTGTGAACAGATTCCGCGATAGCGCCCCGAGGTTTTGTTCCGTCGGGGACTGCGACGAACCCAGGAAAATCATGGAAGCCACCCGGACAGCGTTCTTCAGCGCCATGAACATCACCTGACGGCTGTCCCGGTGCAACAGGCGCTTTACCGCTGGAAGTCACTCCAATCATCCCAATAAGAGGAGGACCGTATGAAGGCAGTAAGGATTATCTTGGTTGCGGCGGTTTTATCTTTGCTTTTCACCGCATCGTCTCTGCTCGTCACCGGCCCCTGCGCGTGCGCCCAGAGCGCATCCCAGACATTCAAGATCGGCGTCATAACTTCCCTCACGGGCGTGATGTCCGCGGGGTACAAGGACATCGCCCAGTCGGTAAAGCCGACGGAAAGGTTTCTCAACGAAAAGGGCGGCGTCACGGTCAACGGTCAACGGTACCGCGTCCAGCTTGTGGCCTACGACGATCAGTCCGCTCCTTCCGGCGCCGTCGCCGCGGCCAACAAGGCCATACAGGACCGCATCAAGTTCGTCCTGGCGCCCTTTTTTATGCCGAGCAACCTCGCCATCGCCTCGATCACCGAGCCGGCCAAGATACTGCGAATACAGGCCAGCACGAGCGGGGCGGAGCAATACGGCCCCCAAAACCGCTTCCTCTTTTGCGGGGAGCTCAGCATCTACAGCATTCCTGCGATATATGACTATCTGGTGAAAACGTATCCGAAAGTGAAGAGAATAGCCCGGCTCGTCCCCGACGACCCCGGCGCCAAGATCTTCAGCGAGCACGACGTGAAAGAGGCGCAGAAGCACGGCCTCGAAGTCGTCTTCGACGAGCCCTTCAAGATCGGCATCGAGGACTTCTATCCCCTCCTCACGAAGGCGATGCAGACGAAGCCCGACGCCATCGATATGGGCTTTTCCATACTGCCCTGGGCCCGCGGACTCATCACCCAGTCGAGGGAGCTCGGCTTTGGCGGTCCCCTCTATGCCCCTTGCTTTGTCGGGGACATCAACCTTCTCAACGGGTTGCTTGATGCAAAGGCCGGCCACGACTTCTTCCAAGGCGCAGCGGACGTTCTGAGTTCTAAAATGACTCCTGTTATCAAAGACCTTCGCAAGGTAGTCGAGAAGGACCTCGGCGTCACGTTCAACATGGACCATACAAAGGTCCTTGAAGGAGTGTGGCCCCTCCTCCAGGCGATCGAAAAGGCGCAAAGTTTCGACACGGATAAGGTGGTGGATACGTGGCAGCACATGCAGAGTATCGATTCTATCTACGGAAAGGCCCGCATGGGCGGCGAGAAGTTGGTCGGCATTAATAACATAGTCGTGAAGCCGGTGCTTATATCGCGCATCGTGGCGAAAGATAAGCCCATAGAGGTAGGCTACTACGAAGCCAGGGACTAATGGTCTCGAACAAACGCGGGATGCGCCGGTTTGAATAAGTTCAGAGCAAGAACCTTGGCGGAGGCCAGACGGCGGCTAAGGCGAGTATGTCGTCCGCCAAGGTCGCCGACGTCGCGCTCCGGGCTTTTATCTCAGCGACTGTCAGATTCAAAAAGGAGTGAATGATGACTGTGAACGACAAATACAAGAAATTGCTTTCCCCCGGCGCTATCGGGGCGGTAAAAACCCGCAACCGCGTCATCAAGTCGGGGTCGGGCCTCACCATGGTGCACCAGGACGACCTCCACATGAGGGGAGAGATGCTGGCGCTCTATGAGGCTATGGCCAGGGGCGGCGTCGGCCTCATTGTCGCCGAAGCGCCCGCCATCGACTACCCGTGGGGAACGCGGCTTCGTCGCCGGTGTCGGATCGACGACGACAAATACATCGAGTGCCAGAAAGAGCTTGTCGATGTTGTCCACAAGCATGGCTGTCCGGTCTTCATGCAGATGAACCACGACGGTCCATGGCAGACCAACCTTGACCCCGATCCCACCTACGAAGGCCCCCCGGTCGCGGCTTCCGCCCTCGTGATAAAGAGCAAGTGCGACTTTCACAACGAGATGACCAGGGCGTTGACGATCCCTGAAATAGAAGGGATTATCGACAAGTTCGGCAGCGCCGCGGAGAGGGCCGGAAAGGCGGGTTATGACGGGGTAGACATCAACTCGGCCAGCACTCACCTCTTTCACAGTTTCTTTTCCCCTCTTTTCAACAAACGGGAAGACATCTACGGAGGCAGCGTAGAGAACAGGGCGCGCATTCTTGTCCAGACGATCCAGGAGATCAAAAGACGGATGGGCAAATCCTTTCCCGTCTCGATTATCATTAACGGTCTGGAGATCGGCCGCGCAGTCGGATTCGACGACAGCGCGTGCTTCAACCTCGACGATGCCCGGGCCATGGCCGTGCTGTTCGAAAAAGCGGGCGCCGACATGGTGCAGGTGAGAAGCCACGTACTGGGCTGGCACGCGGCCGGCTTCCTTCCCGACGCGTTGTTCTATCCGGAGGCGCAGATCGACGGTTTCCCGAAGGAGTACAACGCAAGCCTCAAGGGCGTCGGAGCGAATATCACGCTGGCGGCGGCCGTGAAGAAGGATCTCTCCGTGCCCGTTGCGGTCGTCGGTAGGCTCGACGCAGACCTCGGCGAAAAGCTCCTCAGAGAGGGGGCGGTCGATTTCATCGCCATGACGCGGCGGCTCCTGGCAGACCCGGAGTACGTCAACAAGCTCACGGCCGGTCGGCCCGAGGACATCGCGCCGTGCACCGGCTGCAACACCTGCCTCGGGAGCGGGCGGTGCCGGATCAATGCGTTCCTGGGCACCCCGTACAACAGCGTGGAAAAAGCCGCGACAAAGAAAAAAATCCTTGTGATCGGCGGCGGACCGTCAGGCATGGAGGCGGCAAGGGTCTCGGCCCTGCGCGGGCACGACGTGGTTCTTTACGAGAAAGGGAGCAAACTGGGCGGCTTGCTGCCTCTGGCGGCAATGGTGAAGGGCCCTCAGCCGGAAGACCTGGTCCAACTGGCCGGCTATCTGGAACATCAGGTCGAGAAGCTCGGAATAACGACAAATCTCGGAAAAGAGGCCGATCTTTCGGTGATCGACCGGGAGAAACCGGATGCGGTCTTTCTCGCTGCGGGCGGTCTGGCGACCATTCCGGAAATTCCCGGCATCGACGGCTCCAACGTCATGAGCGGCGCCGAGCTTCACAAGAAGCTCAAATTCTTCTCCCGGTTCATCGACCCCTACTCATTGCGGAAACTCTCGAAGGTCCGCATGCCCGTGGGCAAGAAAGTCGTCGTGATCGGCGGCGCCATCCAGGGGTGCGAGCTCGCCGAATTCCTCACGAAGCGGGGGCGGAAGGTCACCATCGTCGACAAAGCGGAACAGATCGGCGAGGGCATGGTCGGCGTCTTTCTCGCTCATCTCGAGGCCTGGTTTGAAAAGAAAGGGGTCACGGTGATCAGCGGCGTCAAAGAATACGTGGAAATAACGAAAAAAGGGCTCGTTATCGTCACGAAAGAGGGAAAGAAGGAGACCCTCGAGGCGGACACGATCGTCCCTGCCCTGCCTTTGACGGCGAACGTGGGATTGCTCGAAGCGTTGAAGAAGAAAGTCGCGGAGGTGTATGCGATCGGCGATTGCATCCAGCCCGGACTGATCGTGGACGCCATAGGGACGGCCCTGAGGACGGCGCGCACCGTATAGGGCGACGGGCGGCCCTACCGGGGCCGCCGATCTTACGATGTCGCGGAGGCATCTCATTCCCGAGGGAATATTTTATCTACTTCCCGAGGGAATATTTTATCTACGTCAGCGCCCAATTCGCGCGAGATTCTCTTGCCCGCGCGAGCAACTGACGGAGCAAAACCGTGCGCAACGTCCGGGTGAAAAAGAACGGCTATTTGGACGAACCCAACGGGAATTCCGCTGGATCCCACCACAGGCGCCGCTACGACGTTGAGCCCCGGACACGTCTCGCCCAAATCTTCGGCAAAGCCATCTTTCCGACATCGTGCAAGGTCTTTTCTGAGAATGCCCATATCCAATTTCGCCGGATCCCCATAGAAGTACAACTCGCAGTCTTTCAAAATTTCGGCCCGCTCTTTTCTCGGCATGAACGCCACAATCGCTTTTCCCGTGGCGCCGTACGTCAAGGGGCGGCGAAATCCGACGGGTACGGCGACGGCAATCGAAGCTTCGCCTTCACGCTTGGCGGCTATGAATACCTCGTTGCCCGCTTTCAATCCGAGGATCGCAGTGTTGCTCGTTTCTTTCGCCAGGTCCTCCAAAACCGGCTGGGCAACGAGCGGAAGGTCCAGTTTCTTGAGAAACTGACGTGAAAGGGTCAACAGAGCCGAACCGAGGGAGTAGCCCTTGCCGCCTTTGTCTTTGTCGACCAGCCCGAACTCCTGTAACGCCTTAAGAACTGAGAACGCTTTACTTCTGGGTATTTGCAGTGTGCTGCAGACCTCAATGAGGCTCATGTGAGAGGACTGGGCGTCGGCCAGACAGAAGAGCACGCGCGAAGCCTCCCGGACTGCCCTCGATGCGTATCGCGTATCCGGCCCCTGTGTTTCTTGAGAATCACGCTTCATTCGCTGAGAGAATATCCAAAAAAGGTCTGTGTTGTCAACGGCCAAGGCGGTCCGGGAGCAATGATTCCCGAAACTTTTGCATTTGCGCTTTCATTGCCGGCGCGGTTCCGCAGCTTCTCCGTCGCGGCTTTTTCGTCTCTCGTATTTGAAGGTTCCCTTGCTGGAAGCCGTGAAAAGAGAGTGGGAAGACAGAACTGCGACCGGCCGCCGTCCGAAGCAACAGTTGGCCAATGACTACCGTCAGTTATCAGACGAGAAATAGGAACCAAAAAGACCTGATGCTCTTTTCCAGCGTTTTTACTTGACAAACTGAGTCGCCGTAGAGTTTTATATTCATATAGCAATCTTGAATTTCATATATGAAACACTTAGTTAATATAGTGCATCAGTGGAGGCTGCCGGAAGATGAATGCAAAATCCGTTCAAACATCGAGCGCTGCATGAATGGCGTCAACCAAGAAGGATAGGGTATCGCGTTGGAGACGCTTGTTGCCAATATTCAGGGCTACTCTATCCACGATGGGCCCGGCATAAGAACCATTGTCTTTCTGAAGGGGTGCAATCTCGCCTGTCGGTGGTGCTCCAATCCTGAGTGTATTTCACGGCAGCCCGAGGTCGGGTTTGTCAAGGCGCTCTGCGCCAAATGCGGCGATTGCTGGGAAGCGTGTCCCCGCGGCGCCCTGACCGTCGATGTTGGAGGGTCGCCGGACATAGGCCGTGAACGTTGCACGGGTTGCGGTCAATGTGCCGCGGTCTGCGCCTACAATGCGCTTGTCGTCTACGGCAAGAAGATGGATGTCCGGGAGGTGTTCGATGCGGTGAGCGCCGACAGGATGTTTTACGAAACGTCGGGCGGCGGGGTAACGGCCTCGGGAGGAGAGCCGCTGACGCAGTCGCGGTTCGTCGCCGCTCTTTTTGACAAATGCCGCAGAGAAAACATTCACACCTGTCTGGAGACGTCGGGATGCGCGGACTCATCTGCCTTGCTCAATGTATTGCCATTTACGGATTACGTGCTCTGCGACGTGAAACACATGGACCGGGTTAGACACGGAGAGCTGACCGGCCGGTCGAATGACCGCATATTGGCGAACGCAAAACTTCTTGTGGAAAGCAATGTCGAATTTCTTTTTCGGATG
Organism: uncultured delta proteobacterium; assembly: GCA_963816715.1. Lineage (GTDB taxonomy): Bacteria > Desulfobacterota > Syntrophorhabdia > Syntrophorhabdales > WCHB1-27 > BOG-1155. The sequence goes on along the minus strand of CAWFMJ010000015.1, from coordinate 220,159 downwards.
CCCTTGCTGCCCGGCATCAACGATGGCCACGAGAATATCCGTGAAACAGCTTCGTTTTTGAGAAGCCTGGGAAAGAATGCGGAACGGATCGAGCTGATGCCGTATCACCGCCTCGGGGAGAGCAAATACACGGCGTTGGGCAAACGGTACTGTCTTCACGGGCTCACGCCGGCAGGGCCGGCACGAATCGAAGCAGTGAAACAGATGTTTGAAAAGGACGGAATTCGTTGCTCAGTGTCCTCGTGAAACCGGGGCGCCGCCGGACGACGGGCGCTCGCAACGGGAAATGACAACAGTTTCACAGCAAAGGTTGCTGAGGAGGAAAACGTGGGAACAGGAACACTTTCAGAACAAAGGGCGGGGATTGCGGGAACGGGCATAGATGGCGACCTGCTCAGGAAAATTGACGGAATGAAGCTGAACGAGAGGCTTCTCAAATGGAAAGAGGCCAGACAAAACGCGACGACAACCGTCTGTGTCGAGCGGCAACGGCTTGCCATGGAGTCCTGGAAGGAGACCGAAGGAGAAGACATCGAAATCCGAAGGGCTAAGCTGTTAAAGAAGATCCTCGAAGGCGTCCCGATAGCTATTCTCGATTTTGATCTCATCGTTGGAAGGGTATCAAAATACCTCCTGTCGGCAAGCACATCCATTGACGTCTGCGGCGACTATATCCCCGGGCTTTGGGATAACGAGGATGCGATAGACCTCAATTTGACGGCCAAAAGCGCGCTGTCCGCGAAAGACCGGAAGCTGTTGAGGGAATGCACCGAGTATTTTTCCAAACAGACGCCGGGCTTTCACGTTGTAGAGGCATGGCGCAACATAGTTGGCCCTGGGCCGAAGACGCCGAAGAAGCAAGGGTCAAAGACCCGAAACAAAATGCCGGATTCCTGCCCGGAGCCACCGAGACGGTGATGTGGGACAAAGTGCTCGCGAAAGGCCTGCGAGGCATCATCGAAGAGGCCGAGGCTGGCATCAAACGTTTCATGAACAATGAGGTGAAAGGAATCGATAGGTTTTACTTTTGGAAAGCCGTTATCATCGCCTGCGAGGCGGCGATAGCCTATGCCCATCGATACGCCGGGCTTGCGCGCGAGATGGCGGACAAGGAGCAAAGCCCGGCAAGGCGGAGCGAACTCATAGAGATTGCGGAGGTCTGCGAATGGGTTCCGGAACATCCCGCGCGCACGTTTCACGAAGCGGTTCAATCCGTTCACTTTGCAGGACTCTGCAAAAATCTCGAACACCCCGTGACGTTCTATCCCACAATCGCACGGGCCGACCAATACCTGTGGCCCTATTTCGAGAAAGACTTTTCCAGCGGACGCCTAACCCTGGAGCGCGCGGCCGAGTTGCTGGAATGCGCAATAGGACACTGGGGCAGCCAGCCTTTTGTTGCGAACGCCGTATTCAGAGAGTCGCATCAGATCAACTTCGGAATAAATCTCATAAACGTGGGCGGGGTGGACAAGGACGGCCGGGACGCGTCGAATCTCTTGAGCTACCTGCTGCTGCACGTCGTGGGGCTTCTGAAGCTTTCCGTGCCGACAGTCAGTTTTCAGTGGAACAGCAATACGCCGGGTTGGCTCATGGATAAGGCGATAGACACCAATGTGCGGACAAAGGGAGGCATCCCGTTGTTTGAAAACGGCGACTACGTGACCGAGTATTTTGTGCAGCGACAGGGCGTGCCGGTGGAGCAGGCGCGCGACTGGTACGGCCTTGGCTGCATAACGCCCATCGTGCGCGGCAAGATCGAGCACAACGGCAGTGAAGGGCTCGGCGCGGTGAACATTGCGAGCATCCTGGATATAACGCTCCACAACGGCGTATCGCCGATAACCGGCAAGCGGATAGGCCCGGAGACCGGAGACCCGCGCGCCTTCAAGACCTTCGAAGAGTTTTACGAGGCGTTCAAGAAGCAACTCGACTTTATCGTTACGCGAACGTTGTGGCTGGCGTCAGTCGCGCGGGACGAGAACCCGAAGTATATGCGCTTGCCTTTTCTGTCATGCATTGCGTCCGAGGGGTGCATGGAGCACGGAAAAGACACCTTGACGCCCGATCCCTCCTACCACAGCTTCTGCACGAATGATCGGGCAATCATTGATGCATCCGATTCGCTCCTTGCCCTCAAAAAGCTCGTGTTCGATGAAAAGAAGCTGACCATGAGCGAGCTGATGGATGCCCTCGATTCCAACTTCGAAGGGAAACGGGGAGAGCAGATACGACAGATGTGCCTGGCAGCGCCCAAGTTCGGCAACGGCATTGACGAAGCCGACCTGATGGCTCGCGACGTCGGCAGTTTCTCCGGGGACGTCATTCTGTCCTATGACAATAGCCCGTACGCGCCCGTCAGAACGGCGCGGGAAGGATTGTCCTGGCACTATTACGGAGGGCTTGGCGTCAATGCGCTGCCTAGCGGACGCAAAGCGAAGGAGCCGCTGAACGATGGCTCTTTCTCGCCGATGCGAGGGATGGACAAGTTCGGACCTACCGGCGTGCTCAGGTCGGTGCTCAAGGCGGGCTTTAAGGAGTCGTGCGCGACGGCCCTGAACCAGAAGTTCTCGGCAAGCGCCATGCAGAGTCCGGAAAGCCGCAGAAAGCTTGCACAACTCACGGAAACATTCTTCAAGCAGGGTGGGCAGCACATCCAGTACAATCTTGTGGATGCCGAGGAATTGTTGGATGCCAAGGCGCATCCGGAAAACCACGGGGACCTCGTCGTCAGAATAGGCGGCTTCAGCGCCTATTTTGTACAGCTTTCTCCGGAGATTCAGGATGACGTCATCGCCAGGACCCAACAAGGGCTCTAGGCAAGGAGCGCTCCGAGACGCCCACGAAAAACGGGCTGTAAAACGGAAGGACAAGGCCGCGTTCCCCGCCGCGGCAGGAGCATATGATTCTTGGCTTTGTTCATTGTAAAAGGGCCGGTGAGTCAACGGTCGGCCAAAAAACAAAAAGGGCGTGCCATGAAAAGAAAAAAACCAAGCTTCTCCGTCTTCTCTTTCTGCGTGGCCATGATGATTGTCTTTGGTTTTGCCTCTGCCGTACGTGCCGCAGCGCCCCCGCCAAAGACGTTGAAAATCGGCGTCATGTGTTCGCTTACGGGTATGATGTCCGCCGGGTACAAAGATGTGTGGAGTGGGGTAAAGCCGGCGGAACGGTTCATCAATGAAATGGGTGGGGTGCAGATCAACGGCGAGAGATATCGCGTCGAGCTCGAGTTGCACGACGACCAATCCACGCCGTCCGGCGCGGTTTCAGCCATGAATAAAGTTGCACAGGACAAACTGGGCTTTCTCGTGGCGCCTGCATTTGCACCGAGCAACCTTGCAATCGCGCCGATCGCCGAGAGGGAGAAGATCATTCGCGTGCAGTCCGCGCCGTTCGGCACAGAGCAGTACGGCCCCAATAACCGTTACATGTTTGCCGCCTACTTTCTCCAAATCGGCATATCTCCCGTATATGATTATCTGGCCAAGACCTATCCCAGGGTAAAGCGATTGGCAAGGCTCATCCCTGACGACCCGGGAGTAAAGCACTTCAAGGAGTGCGACACAGGGGGCGCCCAAAAACACGGTTTTCAGTTCGTGTCCGATGAAACGTTCCGGACCGGCTCGGAGGATTTCTACCCGCTTCTTACGAAGGCCCTGGAAAAGAAACCCGACGCCATCGACCTCGGCTTTTCCATCCTGCCCTGGGCAAAAGCCATCATCACACAGTCGCGGGAGCTCGGTTTCGACGGTCCTATCTATGCGTCGGGCGTGGTCGGCGACATAAACCTGCTTGTCAGGATGCTCGATCCCGAGAACGGCCACGATGTATTCCACGCCGGACCCGACGTGCTGAATCCGAAGATGCCGCGTATGATCCAGGATTTCAGAAAGGTCGTCGAGAAAGATCTCGGCGTCTCATTCACGCTGGACCATACCAAGGTGCTGGAATCGGCATGGGTGCTCGTCAAGGCGATCGAGAAAGCTCAGAGCCTGGACCCCGACAAGGTAGTTGCCGCATGGGAGAAAATGCAGACCATCGACTCGATCTTCGGCAAAAGCAGAATGGGAGGACAGAGCATCATCGGAGTGAATCACGTCGTGATGCGGCCTGTATTGATATCGCGTATCGTCGCCAAAAACAAGCCCATAGAGTCCGATTCGTATGAGTCGAAAGAGTGAGGCCTTTTGGGGTCGACGCTCGGGAAGATTTGCAGGCCCAAGCCTGACTGAAGGAGGAGGAGACGATGAGCAGAAAGCAGGACCGCGCAGTGGCTGGACTTTTCATTGGGTTTCTTTTTGTTGCGTTTGTTCTTCCCCCCGCGGGGGCTATCGCGGGAAACACCATCAAGATCGGCTTGATCGAGCCTATTTCCGGGCCCACCGAGAGTATGGGCCGGATCTGCATTGAGGCGACCAAATTTGTCGTGAACGAGCAGAACGCGAAGGGGGGATTGCTCGGCAAAAAGATCGAGATCGTCACCGCGGACAGCGAAATGAAACCCGACGTGGCGACGAGAAAAGCGCGAAACCTGATTCTTAATGACAACGTCGATCTTCTCGGCGTGGCCGTCGGCAGCAACATCGCTCTGGCGCTCGCCAAAGTCGCCGGAACGGAGAAGAAATTGCTCATTAACTATGGAGCGCTGGCAGACGTCGCCATGGGAAAAGAGTTCAATCGCTACGTGTTCAGAACGTGCAACAACACGTTCAGCTATGCTGCATGCTACGTTGAGCTCTTTAAGAAGAGGGGATACAAGAAGATATACTTCTTTGGCCCGGACTATGCTGCGTCCTACGATAACGTCGGCGTCATAAAGGATCTGTTAAAGGCGAGAATGCCCGAGGCGAGCCTGATTGGGACGGATTTTCATCCTATGGGCGCGAAGGAATTCGGGCCTTTCATTACCAAGATCAAGGCGGCGAAGCCGGACGTGGTTGTCTGCGCGTCTCTCACCAACGACCTTGTGAATTTTCTGCGGCAAGCGCGGGACCTGGGTCTGGGCGTACCCGTTGCGTCCCATGCGATAGTCGACCCCGGCGTTCTCATGGCGCTTCAGGATGCTGCTATTGGCGTCACTTTCGTGAACCAGTACGATCTTAACCTGCCAAACGCCGAAAATAAGGCAATGATAGCCAAGTTTCATCAACAGCACAAAAAAGACAAGGACTTTCTGCAGTGGTGGCCGTACGGCATCGCCGGCGCCGGCGCCTCCGGTTGGCAGTTGGTGTTTGCCGCAATAGAGAAGGCGGGGACTTTGGACACGGAGAAGCTGATAAGCACATTGGAAGGGTTTTCGGCAAAGACGTCTGCCGGAGTTGTGACGATCCGCGCGTGCGATCATCAAGGCATGGGACCGATGCTGGCCGGACACATCGCAAAGGAAGACCCTTTCTGGGACGGCAGCGTCGACCCGAAGGTGAAGTTCCCATGGCTGGAAGCGAATGCGACCGTAATACCCGCAAAGGACGTGGCAATTCCCGCCACGCCCGACTACAACTCGCGGTGCAAGTGAAGCCTGCAGCCGCCCGCTGCTTCGACGAGGATGCCGCGCTCCTTTGCGGGGGAAGCATCCTCGTGGTCGACATTCATGATTCGGCGAACCTGAAACCTGTGCTGGGACCACGTACGGTAGGGGGTTTGAGATGAATTTTGCGTTTGATGTCTATCTCATTCAGCTGTTGCACGGCTTTGTTTACGGCATGCTCCTCTTCCTGGTCGCTTCCGGCCTTACGCTCGTTCTCGGCATGATGGGGATACTGAACATCGCCCACGGCGCTTTTTACATGATAGGCGCATATCTTGCCTATACCGTCAGTGTTTCCATCGGCAACTTCTGGTCGAGTCTCCTCGCGGCGCCTCTGGCCGCCGGGGTTCTTGCCTACCTGATAGAGCGGTTTCTTTTGCGGAGGACATACCGGTTCGGCCACAATGTCCAGCTCTTGCTTACCTTTGGCTTGCTCTACATCATGATTGAGGCCACACGCCTCATTTGGGGAACCAATCCGCTCACGTTGCAGCCCCCCGCGCTTCTCGCCGGAAGCATTCTCGTGGCCGGGAGCAAGTATCCGGTCTACCGGTTGTTTATTCTGGGCGTTTCTTTTCTGGTTCTGGTCGGCATGGCCGTTTTGCTGCGGCGAAGCAGAATCGGCATCATGATCCGTGCCGCCGTCACTCATGCCGATATGGTAGAAGCCTTGGGGAATAACGTGCCGCGCATGTTTGCCGGCGTCTTTGTTGGCGGAGTTATGCTTGCCGCTTTTGCCGGGGTGATTGCGGCGCCGTTCATGAGCATCAATCCCGGCATCGCGAACGAGGTATTGCTCGATTGCTTCGTCATTATCGTGGTCGGAGGCCTCGGCAGCCTGGTCGGAGCCCTCGTTGCGTCACTCATGCTCGGACAGCTTCAGTCCTTTGGGGTTCTTTGGCTTCCATCTCTGGTGGTAGTTTTTCAATTCCTGCTCATGGCTACAGTTTTCATTTTCCGGCCAACCGGCTTGTTCGGAGAAAAGAAATGACCAGGCTCAGATTCTCATCCCTCGGCCTCGGAACCGGCATCGCAATCCTTCTCCTGATTTTGCCGTTGTTCCTTCACAAAGCTCATTTACTCATCGCTACAGAGATCCTTGTATGGATACTTTACGCAATAAGCTTTAACATCATGTTCGGATACGCGGGAATGGTTCCTTTCGGGCACGGCGCGTACTTCGGAATAGGCGCTTACAGCGCAGCCTTGATGTTCAATTATCTTCCGCACGCGCCGCTTCCTTGCATACTGCTTCTTGCAGGAATGTCGGCTCTCGTTGGCGGTGTGGCTATCGGCTTTTTTTGCGTCCGGTTCAGCGGGCCTTACTTCGCTTTCGCCACGTGTTCGTTTCAAATGTTCCTCTATGCAGTTGCCCTGAAGTGGAAGGCCGTAACCAATGGGGACGATGGAATGGGCGTAACCCGTCCCGATTTGTATATCCCGGGTCTGGGACAACTATCCTTAAGGAACATCCCCACGCTGTATACCTTCACGCTGGTCGTTGTGGCTGTCGGGGTCTTGGCCTGCTATCTCTTCGTCAGGACGCCATTGGGGAATTCGTTGGTCAGCACCCGTGAGAATGATGGGAGGTCGGCCTTCCTCGGTTACAACGTATTTCAAACCAGACTGGCGTCCTTCTCAATAGCCGCATTTTTTGCCGGCCTGGCGGGTTCATTGTTTGTGTTCCTGATGGAATTCGTCTCCACCTCAGCCATAAATTTCGACATCTCTATGAGTGTGGTGTTGATGAGCATGATCGGCGGGACCGGTCAGTTCCTTGGCCCTGCGGTAGGCGCCGCCTTTTACATCATCGTACAGAACTGGTTGTCGTCTATCACTACTTACTGGATGATACTGATGGGTCTGCTTTTCGTCTTTGTGGTTCTCTATCTTCAGGGGGGCATTGTGAGCCTGATAAGACCTGACTTGATCCGGCGCCGACGCCGCGGACTCGCAAGGTGAGTCATGGCGATACTTCGGTTGGAGAATATCAGTAAGCATTTTTCGGGATTTCAGGTCCTCAACAATGTGACGCTCGACGTACTGGAAGGTGAACGCCACGCAATAATAGGACCGAACGGCGCCGGCAAGACGACGCTTTTTAATATCATAAGCGGGGTTCATCAACCAACCGGAGGTTCTGTGTTCCTGCGAGATAAGAACATCACCGGGGAACCGATTCACAAGATTGCTCGAATGGGTATATCGCGGTCTTTTCAGATCACCAACCTTTATCCGAAGATGACGCTCTATGAGAATGTTCGCAACGCGGTCGTGTCAAAACTTAATTGCCGTTTCAGCGTAACCGGTCTGTTGAATCGGAACCCCCGGGTCGAGACGGAGACAAATCGCGTCATAGACTTGCTGTCGCTGTCTGACGCGAAGGAAATGTCGGCGTTTGAGCTGAGCTATGGCAAGCAGCGGCAACTGGAGCTGGCTCTCGCTCTTGCTCTGGATCCCACCGTGGTGCTTATGGACGAGCCGACCGCCGGCCTCAACACGCAGGAAAGCAGGAGCGCCGTCGAGTTGATCCGAGAAGTTACAAAAGGAAAGACGCTGGTCATAATCGAGCACGACATGGACGTGGTCTTCCAACTGGTGGATCGAATCACGGTCCTCGACTACGGTCGGGTCCTCGCGACAGGAGCCCTGAACGAAATTCGGAGCAATGAGGAAGTCAAGAACGCTTACCTCGGGAGGAAATGACGTGTTCCTGGGCGTTGAGGGGATCAATACGTTCATCGGCAAGGCCCACATACTGCACGACGTTTCCCTGAGCATCAGCAAAGGGGAGATAGTAGCCCTCCTTGGCAGAAACGGGGTGGGCAAATCGACCACGTTGAAATCCATCATGGGATTGCTCTCTCCGGAAACGGGCTCGATTCGATTCAAGGACAGGGAAACTGTTGGCCTGCGGGCGTACAAGACGAGCCGGCTGGGCATTGGGTACGTCCCCGAGGATCGCAGCATCTTTCCGGCGTTGACCGTGAGGCAAAACCTGCTCGTCGGGATGAAACAGAACGGTAAAATCGACAACGCATGGACTATCGACCGGGTTTACAGCTATTTCCCACGCCTGAAGACCATGGACCGCCACGTCGGAGGCAAGCTGTCCGGAGGAGAGCAGCAGATGCTGGCTATCGGCCGGACCTTGATGGGGAATCCCGAGCTGCTTTTGCTCGACGAACCGACGGAAGGGTTGGCGCCAATAATCGTGCAGGGCCTCGTGGAGACGCTGCACGAGATCCATGAGGAGGGATGCTCGATTCTTCTCGTGGAACATTCCATCGACGTAGCCCTCAGCCTCGCGAGTCGGGCGTATGTCATGAACAAGGGACAGGTTGTCTTTGAGGGCGCCAGCCAGGAACTGAGGGCCAACGAGGAGATTCAGAACAGGTATCTGAGAATATGAAAGCGCTGATTCAGGCGCGGGGCGAGGACGGAAAACAGGAGGAGGAAGATTATGGCGCCCGACCAAAAGACGCAAACTCTGGAAATTGAGCCCGACGTCGTCGTGATCGGAGGCGGGGGCGGCCTTGCGGCAGCCCTCGCGGCGGGGGAGCATGGGGCGAATGTCGTGGTTCTCGAGAAGCGAAAGAACCTAGGGGGCAATACGGCGATGGCCCGGGGGCTCATGGCGGCAGAGAGTCCCGTCCAGAAGCGCCTGAAGATCAACGCGCGAAAGGAAGACATCTTCAGGACGGCCGTGGCCTATTCTCATTGGAAAGTCGACCCCGACATCGTCCGGGCCTTCGTCAACAAGTCGGGCGATACCATCCGATGGCTGGAAGAAATGGGGATAAGTTTCGTTGATGTGCCCAATTACTACGTCAACCAGATTCCCCGGGTCTACCACGTGGTGAAGGGATATGGGACGAATTTGGTGAAGGTGCTTGCCGACAAGGGGAAGGATCTGGGCGTGAAAATACTTCGTGAAACGGCTGCGAGCCGAATTCTGACCAATGGCGGCGGCGTGTCGGGCGTTCTGGCCCGGTGCAAGGACCGAGAAATCAACATCGGCGCAAAGAGCGTTGTCATCGCGACCGGAGGGTACGCCGGAAACAAAGAGCTGCTGAAGAGATACTGCCCCGACTATACGGACGACCTCAGAGTGTATGGAGTGCCGAACATGGGAGACGGATTGCTCATGGCGACGGATATAGGCGCCGCGACCGAGGGCCTGGGCATGGCGCTCTATGTGGGTCCGTTCTTTTCCGGGCCTGTGCAGGTGTTTGTCGTCTGCGTGGAGTCGAATACGATCTGGGTCAACAGGAATGGAATGAGGTACATCGATGAGTCGGTGCATTGGGCATCTGAGCTGGGGAATGCACTGAACAGGCAGCCGGGCAAAATCTCTTACACATTGTTTGATGAGGCGGTCAAACGGAGTTTTATCGAGGACGGCTTGATGAAAGGGATTCACCGGTCTTTCCCGTCGGGAAGCAAGGTCTCGGGGCTTGAGGAGCTTTTGCAAAAGGAGGCCGCGAAAGGGACGGTCCGAATCGCCGGTTCGTGGGAAGCACTAGCCGAATGGATAGCGCGCCGATCCCCGAGCGCTCGCGAAGACTATCGAGGCGTACAATGAGAGCTGTGACCGGGGATGCGACAGCCAGTTCTACAAACACCGGGACTTTCTGCAGGCGATGCGGACGCCGCCTTACTACGCGATCAGGTGCCATCAGGCGATGCACGGCACCCACGGCGGCATCAAGATCAACGACTGCATGGAGGTGCTCGACGCGCAGGGCAAGCCTATCCCCGGCCTCTACGCTGCGGGCAACGACGCCGGAGGATGGGTTTCGGACACGTACTGCTATATTCTTTCCGGGACAGCTCTTTCTTTCGCGATCAATTCGGCGCGAATTGCCGGGGAGAATGCGGCGGATTTCGTTTCGGGCAGACCGCCTGTTGCTCCTGTGTGAGGAGGGTAGGGATCATGGCGGTGAGACAAACAAAAGAGCGTGAGCATCTGGAGTGCGATCTGGTCGTTATCGGCGGGGGCGGAAGCGGCCTCGCCGCGGCATGCGCGAGCGCAGAACTAGGCGTGAAAACCATGGTGCTGGAAAAGCGGCACGCTGCCGGTGGAGATACGGCGCTCGCAGGCGGCCTCTTTGCCGCAGACAGCCCTGCCCTGAAGCGCATGCGAAATGACTCCTCGAACGACGAGCTTATCAAGCGGGCCCTCAGCTACGCCCACTGGAAAATCGACCCCGGGATCATCCGGGCTTTCATATCGAGGTCGGGCGATACGATTGGCTGGCTGGAACGGCTGGGGGTCAGGTTTTTCGAGATTTCTCAGTTTGTGCCTGCTCAGGGACCCCGCATTATGCACATGCCCGAGGGCATGGGGCTCGGGGTCATCCGCCTTCTCGCCAAGCGTTGCGAAGAACTCGGCGTAACGATACGTCGCAAGAGCGCGGGAAAGAAGATCATGATCGGCGAGCGCGGAGAGGCAGCCGGCGTTCGTGCGGAGAGCAAGGAGAAGGAACTGAGGATAGCCGCCAGGAGCGTGCTGATAGCCGCGGGCGGGTACGCCGGAAACAAAAGGCTGCTCAAAAAGCATTATCCCTTCTACGCCGACGATCTTCATGCCGTGGGCCTGCCCCTCACGGGTGACGGACTGCTCATGGCGATGGAGGCAGGGGCCGCGACGGAGGGCCTGGGCAACCTGCTTTTGCGCGGCCCCTATTTCAGGGGAGCGTTGGCCGTGGTTACGGTCGCCATGGAGCCGAACACCGTTTGGGTGAACGGAAAGGGAGAGAGGTTCGCGGACGAAGCGATCGGCTTCACCTGGCCGGAGGCGGCGAACGCGCTGAACAGGCAGCCGGGAAGAATATCCTACACACTCTTCGACGAAGCCATCAAGCAGGGCTTCATGGAGGAGGGATTGATCAAGGGGTATAGCTCGAGGCCGCCTCTGACGAAAGTGACGGACCTGGGACGTCTGTTGGAAAAGGAGGCGGGCAGGGGGGAGGTCAAGATCGCCGATTCCCCCGAAGAGATCGCGCGCTGGATGGGGGCGGCCCCGACGACGCTCCAGCAGACGATCGATGAATATAACCGATCCTGCGACAAAGGGTACGACAGCCTTCTCCTCAAAGACCGGCGCTTCCTGAAGCCCCTGCGCGTTCCCCCGTACTATGCGATCAGGTGCCATCAGGGTTTTCTCGGCACGATCGGAGGCATCAAGATCAATCAAAGGATGGAAGTGGTCGACGACCGGGGCGAGGCGATTCCCGGGCTCTATGCGGCCGGAGCGGGCACGGGAGGCTGGGAATCGGACACCTATTGCCTGGAGCTGAGCGGCTCCGCCTTCGGTTTTGCCATCAATTCCGGGCGCATTGCGGGAGAAAACGCAGCCGGGTACATAGCAAGCTTGTAGCTGCCATGAAATAAACTTGAAAGGAAACTGGAGATATGACGCCTGAATGGACCATAGCGCCGTTGGTTTTAGCGACGTCGAACGTAGATACATCCATGACGTTGCTCCATCGAAATCCGGGAGTTCCCCAGGCAGGGGCGGTGCTCGCCTGGCTGCTCACGGATGGGAGTATGAAAGTCCTCGTCGACACCGGTCCCCTCAGTCCAACGAGGGGAATAGACCCTCTCTTTGTGCAAACGGCGGAGCAGACCCTGGAAGCGCAGTTAAAGCGGTTCGACGCGTCGACCGATGAAATCGCGTTGGCGGTCAACACGCATCTGCATACGGACCACTGTTCCGGCAACGGGTATCTCAGGAAGTGCCGTTTCCTCGTTCAGCGGCGCGAGATGGAGTACGCGCAGGATCATTTTCCTGTTGACAGACTTGCTTACGCGGTCGATCTGGAAGGCATCGACTTTCAGCTTCTTGACGGGGCGATACGGAGATAGCCCCGGGTCTCCGGCTCATCGCCACTCCCGGTCACACGCCCGGAAGCCAATCAGTGCTGGTGCAGACCGGCAAGGGGCTGTATATAATAGCCGGAGACACGGTCCCCAGTTTCGAGAACATGGCAGTGCCCGACGGTGAGCCGTTTTGGCCAAGCGGGGCATACATGGACCTGAGAGAGTTCTACGGCAGCCTTAACCGGCTCAAGGCTTTGGGCGGTACAATCCTGCCGAGCCATGATCTTCTGGTACTGAAGAAGATATGGTACCCTTGATATCGGTGAGCGGAAGAAGTGTTGCCTGGTTCATGGTCGGGTCAGGGTACAGACAAACGACCAAAATCCGCTTTCCCGATAGTTTTTTGGCGCCAGGTTCCCTTGTCGGCGTTGGAACGGTAAGGATAAAGTTCAGGAAATAGCATTCATCGAGCAGGCAATAAGGGCAGGGTCGAAACCCTGCCCTTATTATTTGACCATCATTGCCAGTCGGACTTGGCAGTAAGGGCCGATGCTTGCCGGCAGCGACAGCGGGAACATGCACACTCCCCCTCTCCGCGCCGTGTCTTCAATTTTGGATCGATGAGCGTTTGCCGGCCTATCCCGGAAAAGCCATGAAACTGAAAAAGAAGGGCGGTTTTCAGTGATATTCCGTTGGAAATCCTTGAGAACCGCCCGAAGTTTGTGGTGCCGACGGCGGGATTCGAACCCGCACGGGTCTCCCCGCCACCCCCTCAAGATGGTGTGTCTGCCAATTCCACCACATCGGCACTATAAAATTTGATGGACAACACTCCTCTCGCCGATTAGCCCTCGGAGGGGCGTCGCCCCAACCATTATCGATTGGACAACGCTCCTCTCGCCCTATTTCGTCTTTGTCGGCAGTCTCTCTTCTATCGGCGCGGGCATCGAAGGTCTCGTCGATGCCGACCGGCCGCTGGAGTACATCATCGCCAGAATAAGGCTCGTCAGCATAAAGACGATCACGACAATAGTCGTCACCCTCGTCATGAAGCCCGACGTACCCGAGCTGCCAAAGAGCGTCTGGCTCGCCCCGCTTCCGAATGCCGCTCCGATCTCAGACCCTCGTCCCGTCTGCAGCAATACGATGAGAACGAGGGTAATGGCCGCCAAAATATGTAGTACGCTTATTGCTGTTGTCATCTCTCCCTACTGGAAACGGATTTTATTATACCGATAAAGCTTTCAGATTTCAAGGATGCTCCGCCGATGAGGGCGCCGTCTATGTTTTCCCTGGCGATGAGCCCCCCGATATTGTCCGGCGTCACGCTTCCCCCGTACAGGATTCTCACCGCGGCCGCAACCGCGTCGCCGTAAGCGCCGCGAACCAGCCGGCGTATGAAGGCATGCACCGCCTCCGCCTGATCGGGCGTCGCGTTCTTGCCCGTCCCTATCGCCCACACCGGCTCATAAGCGATGGTCACATGTTCCAGACTGTCGATCCCGTAGAGACCGGCAACCACCTGCTGCCCTATGACGAACTCGGTGACGCCCTTCTCCCGCTCTTCCTCTGTCTCTCCTACGCAGACGATGGGCTTGAGACCGGCCGAGAGCGCTTTCTTGATCTTTGCGTTGACCGTTGCGTCCGTCTCGTGAAAATATTTCCGCCTCTCTGAATGGCCGATGATGACATAGTCGCAACCGGCGTCCTTCAGAAGGCCGGGCGCCACTTCCCCCGTGTAGGCGCCTTTATCCTCGTAGAAGATATTCTGCGCCGCCACCGCGACGCGGCTTCCCTTCAAAACGGAGGCAACGCTCGAAAGGGCGGTAAAAACGGGCGCCACCACGACGTCGCCGCCGGAGGCGTTCGACGCGCCTTCCGCAACGGCCTTCGCCAGAGCGGTCGCTTCCCCTATGGTGAGGTGCATCTTCCAGTTGCCGGCAAGCATCCACGGTCTGCTCATCCTTTGCCTCCGCACGTTTCGAGCGCGTCAACCGCGGGCATCCGCTTTCCCTCGAGAAGCTCGAGGAACGCGCCGCCGCCCGTCGATATGTAGGATATCCTCTCTGCCTGACCCGCCTGGTGCACGGCCGTATCCGTGTCGCCGCCGCCCACGATGCTCAGTGCGTGGCTCGACGCAACGACGTCGACGAGGCCGAAGGTGCCCCTGCTGAAGGGCGCCAGCTCGAACATGCCCATAGGACCGTTCCAGACAATGGTTTTTGCATCCTCGAGGGCCTCAGCAAAGAGCGTCACGGAAGCGGGGCCGATATCGAGGGCCATCCATTCTTTCGGAATCTCCTGGACCGTCGTCCGCTTCGTCACGGCATCGAGCGCCGCGGCCTGCGCCGCGATGCAGTCTGCCGGCAGATAGAACTTGACGTGCCGTTCGGCGGCCTTTGTCATGATCGTTTTCGCCACGTCGAGCATGTCATGTTCGCAGAGCGACTTGCCCACTTCGTACCCCAGGGCCCTGATGAAGGTAAAAGCCATGCCCCCGCCGACGATCAACTTGTCGACCTTCTCCGTCAGTTTCTCCAGGACGCCGATCTTGTCGGAAACCTTTGCGCCCCCGATGATGGCGACCATGGGCCGGACAGGATCGACCAACGCTTTGTTCAGATAGCTCAATTCCCTGGCGAGAAGCAACCCGGCAGCGCACTCCGGAACGAACCGCGTTATTCCCGCGTTCGATGCGTGACCCCGATGGGCGGTAGCAAAGGCATCATCCACGTAGATGTCGCACAGTTTTGCCAGCTCCCGGGAGAAGCCCTCGTCGTTTTTCTCTTCTTCAGGATGAAAACGAAGGTTCTCCAGAAGAAGAACGTCTCCTTCCTTCATGGCCGCGACGGCTTTTTCCGCCTCCGGTCCGATGCAGTCGTCGGCAAAAGCGACGTCTTTGCCCAGCAGCTCGGAAAGCCTTCGCGCGGCGGGCTTCAACGAGTACTTCTCTGCCCTCTTGCCCTTTGGCCGTCCCAGATGGGACGCGAGGACCACCTTTCCTTTCCGATCGATGACGTGACTTATGGTAGGAAGGTGAGCCTTTATCCTCGTATCGTCGGTAATGTTCCCCTGGTCGTCCAGGGGCACGTTGAAATCAACGCGAATGAATACCTTCTTGCCTCCGACGCTGAGTTCATCGATTGATTTCATGGGGCCTCCCTGGTGAAATCGCCTAGTTCCTCGAATGGGTCCTCTTCCTTCCGTTCTCGGGCGGCCTCACTTCATGACAAAGGTCAACAGATCGCACATTCTCGTGGAGAAACCCCATTCGTTGTCATACCACGAAAGGACCTTGACCATCCTTCCCCCGGTCACAAATGTTTCAGGGAGATCGACGATGGAGGAATAGGGGCTTCCGATAAAGTCGGTAGAAACGAGCTGCTCGTCCGTGACCGCCAGTATCCCCTTCATCGGGCCTGCCGCGTACTTGCGGAAGGTGTTGTTGACCTCTTCCTTGGTCGTATCCCTACCGAGATTGGCAACAAGATCGACCAGAGAGACCGTGGG
This sequence comes from uncultured delta proteobacterium, assembly GCA_963816715.1. Classification (GTDB taxonomy): domain Bacteria; phylum Desulfobacterota; class Syntrophorhabdia; order Syntrophorhabdales; family WCHB1-27; genus BOG-1155. The sequence goes on along the minus strand of CAWFMJ010000015.1, from coordinate 204,297 downwards.
GGTCGGCACTCGTATGGAGAGCCCGTCGAGTTTCCCCTTCAGCTCCGGAAGGACCTCCGAGATGGCTTTCGCCGCGCCTGTCGTCGTCGGTATCATCGACAGCGCCGCCGCCCGGGCCCTTCGCAGGTCTTTATGCGGCTGATCGAGGATTACCTGGTCGTTGGTGTAGGAGTGGATCGTGGTCATGAGCCCGTGCTCAAGACCGAATTCCTTGTGCAGCACCTTGACGATCGGGGCGAGGCAGTTCGTCGTGCAGGACCCCATGGAAATGATGTGGTGCTTGCTTTTGTCGTATACTTCTTCGTTGACGCCGAGCACGAAGGTCACGTCGGGACTCTTGGCGGGCGCGGAGACGATAACCTTGTTCGCTCCCGCAAGACGGTGTTTGTCGCCGCCGATCCTGTCGGTGAATTTTCCGGTGCTCTCGAGAACCACGTCTACCTTCAGCTCCTTCCAGGGGAGCTTCTCCGGGTCCCGCTCGCACAAAACTTTGATCGTTTTTCCATTAACGACGATCGACCCGTCCTTTTCCGCCACGTCGGCCTTCATGGCGCCATGAACCGAGTCGTATTTGAGAAGGTGGGCCAGGGTTTTTGCGTCTGTCAGATCGTTGATCGCGACAAATTCAAGGTTGGGGTTGCTTGCCCCAATGCGACACACTTGCCTTCCGATTCTGCCGAATCCGTTAATGCCTACTCTGATGGACATCGAATACCTCCTCAAGTGGAAATTTAATAGTAGCGAAAGGCTCTTAGCTTGTCAAACGATTTCCTTTCTGAACAATACGGAGAAACCGGCAAAAAGGTACTGCAAACCCGACGCCGCGGTAAGGAGGCCGGTGGCCCATTCCAGGGCGGTCTTGCCGGCATTCGTGTAGAAAAAAAGCGATTCAAAGGCCAGATTCGTAAACAGGAGCACGTACACCACGGTGAGCATCTGGAAGACCGTCGTCATTTTGCTGATCAGACTCGGCGCCGGGCTCACGATAAGACCCCGTCTGACGAGGAAAAAGAAGCCCAGGGCGATAACGATGTCCCGGACGAACACGGCGCCGACCAAGGGAAGGGGAAGTATCCCGTGAAAACAAAGCACGATGTACGACGAGGAGAGCATGACCTTATCGGCCAGGGGATCGAGGTAGGCGCCCAGGTTCGTTTTCGTCCCCATCCGCCTCGCGAAAAACCCGTCCAACAGGTCGCTGACGGCTTGCAGCGTAAAAAGGATAAGGCCTAGTCCATACCGCTCGTAGGCGACGAGCAGGATAAAGAAAACCGTAACAAACAGGCGGAAAAGAGAGAGCAGATTAGGCAGGTTCATGATCTGCACTGTATAAGTTCTTGAACGTAGTATAAGCAGCCTGAAAGGCCGTTTCAATTTCGCCCGTGGGGCCGTTTCGCTGCTTTCCGATAATGATTTCCGCCACGCCTTTCCGTTCGGAATTCCTGTTGTAGACCTCGTCCCGATAGATAAAGAGGATGACGTCGGCATCCTGTTCTATCGCGCCCGATTCCCGCAAGTCGGCGAGGCGGGGCCTTTTGTCCTCCCGCTGTTCCACCATGCGGTTCAACTGGGAAATGGCGATGACCGGAACGTTCAGTTCCTTGGCAAGCGCCTTAAGGGACCTCGATATCTCCGATATCTCCTGCTCTCTGCGGTCCGGCCCGCTCGACCTGCCGCGCATGAGCTGCAGATAGTCGATGACCAGAAGGTCGACGCCGTGCTCTTTCTTGAGCCTTCTTGCCCTCGCCCGCAACTCAAGGACGCTGAGGGCCGGCGTATCGTCGATATAGACCGGGGCGGTGTAGAGCCTTCCCGCCGCCGCGCCGAGGCTCTGCCATTCATCGTCCCGCACCATGCCGGAGCGAAGCTTGGAAAACTCAATCTCCGCCTCCGAGCTGAGGAGCCTCATCACGAGCTGTTCCTTCGACATTTCGAGAGAAAAGATGCCAACCGGCGCGCCTCCATTCATCAGAGCCACGTTCTGGGCAATGTTGAGACACAGGGCAGTCTTCCCCATGCTCGGTCTGCCCGCAACGATAATAAGATCTGAACGCTGGAACCCGCCCGTCATTCTGTCGAGTTCGGTGAAGCCCGTCGCCACCCCCGTAATCGCCTGCTTCTTCTCGCAGAGCCGTTCGATGACCTTGACGTTCTCCATCACCAGGTCTTTGATGGCGTAGAAGGACTGCTTGTACTTCTTCTCCGAAATCTCGAAGATAAGCTGTTCCGCATCGTCGATAAAATTATCGACGTCCGTATCGACCTGATAGCCTCGCTCGACGATCTCTGTCGCCGTGCGCATCAAATTACGGAGCAGCGCCTTTTCCCTTACGAGCTTCGCGTACTGAGTAATGTTCGCAGAGGTGGGCATGGCGTCAGCAATCCGGCTCAGATTTGCGACGCCGCCTATTTTCTCTATCAGGCCTTTGTCCCGGGCCAGGCTGCTCACGGTCACCAGGTCAATCGGCTCATTCTTCTCGTAAAGGTCCAGAAACACCTGGTAAATGGTCCTGTGGTCCTCCCGGTAGAAATCCTCCGAATCGATAATGTCGACTATCTTGTTGAGCGCCTCAGGATCGACGAGGACGCCCCCGAGCACCGACAGTTCCGCCTCGACGTTCTGGGGCGGAACGCGCCCTTTCGTCTCCGCGGGTATTTTCGCGACCCTTCCTGCCATTTACTCTTCTTCGATTTCGACCCGCACCTGGGCGGCAACTCCCTTTTCGAGACGTGCTTCAATTTCGTAGGCGCCCGTCATCTTGAGAGGCTCTTCGAGCCGCAGGACCCTTCGGTCAATGTCAAGGTCAAGGGCTTTCTTCAGCGCGTCCGCCACGTCCTTCGCCGTTACGGAGCCGAAAAGCTTTCCATCGACCCCCGCCTTCTTCTTGATGATCAGGGGAGGCGCTTCTTCGAGCTGGCGCTTCACCGCCTCCGCGCTCTTCAGGTCCTTCTCCCGTTTATCTACGAGAACCTTGGCGCGTACCTCCACCTTTTTGAGGTTGCCTTGCGTTGCCGGAATAGCAAAGCCTCTCGGCACGAGGAAGTTCCTTCCGAAGCCGTCCTTTACCTCGCGCGCTTCACCCCTCTTGCCGACCCCTTCCACGTCGTCGAGCAGTATTACTTTCATCATCCCCTCCTATCGCGTTGCCGTCGTGAAGGGCAACAGCGCGATATGCCGGGCCTTCTTGATTTCTTCCCGCAGCTTTCTCTGGTGGTTGGCGCACGTTCCCGTCATCCTCCGGGGCATGATCTTGCCTCTTTCGGTAATGAAATGTTTGAGGAGTTTCGGATCTTTGTAATCTATCTTGATGCTCGCATCCTGGCAGAACCGGCAGACCCTTTTCCTCATGTAGACGCGCTTTTTTCCTGAATCCTGCATTCTCGGCATTTACTCCTCCATCCATAAGTTTTTGCTGGCCTTCACTCTCCGAATGTCGTGGAAATTAAGCGTGCTCTTGGTCAACTCTGCCGTTGCCTCACCTATCGGCCCGCCGCATTGTCCAACCCTACCCGAAAGCAAGTCCCCTTCGGCCGTCACGCGTCGCCGGAGTCGTGGGTCATGATCGCTTTTCGGGCTGTCGCCTGCATTCCCCCGAGAGGAACGCCTAAGTTCGCTACGCCTCGCCCTCGAGTTCGTCGAATACAACCTGGTCCGGCGGCTTCTCCAATCCTTTTTCTTTCTCGTCCACCACGACAAAAAGATGCCTGAGAATGAGGTCCATTGTCCGGTAAAACTTGTCAAGCGTCACTATGGTCGCTTCATCCATGCTCAAGAGCATGAAGAAATAGTGGCCCCTGTCTTTCTTTTTGATGGGGTAAGCCAGTTTTCGCACGCCCCAGTCATCCACCTTGAGCAGCTCCGCGCCAAGCTTCTCTATATTCGCCTGCACCCTCCGGAACAAGTCTTCCTCGTCCTCTTTCGTACAGTCGGGCGCCACTATTAAGATATTCTCGTACCTTCTCACGCCTGTTCTCCTTTCACGTAATCTACGACTGCGCTCCTCGTGACTTTCACCCTCACTTTTTCGGCTATTTCCAGGGTAATTGCCTCGTCTGTGATGCCAGTTATTTTACCATACAACCCTCCGGAAGTGATAACGGTATCTCCCTTCTTCAGGTTTTCCATGAACGTCTTGTGCAGTTTGGCCTTCTTCTGCTGCGGTTTGATAAGGAGAAAATAGAACACCGCAAACAAAAGGATGAGCGGAAGAAATGTATAGAGACCGCTTCCCTGGCCTCCGCCCGCGCCCTGACTACCGAAACCCATTGCATGTGCTAGACCCATCTTGTAGCTCACCTCCTTCCAGTTCCGACATGAATTCCCGGTAAAACTCCTCGAACCTCTCCGCGTCGATCGCCGTTCTGATGCGCGCCATCAATCCGGCGTAAAAGAAGAGGTTGTGTATGGTGTTAAGATAATAGCTCGTCAGCTCGCGCGCGATAAAGAGGTGCCTCAGATAGGCCCTCGAAAAGTGCGTACACGTGTAGCAGCCGCACGAATCGTCCACCGGCTTTTCGTCGCGGCTGTATTTTGCCTGCTTGATGTTGATCCTTCCGCTTTTCGTAAAGAGGTTCCCGTTTCTCGCGTGGCGCGTCGGTATGACGCAATCGAACATGTCGATGCCTCTTCTGACGCCTTCCACGATGTCTTCGGGGAAGCCGAGGCCCATGAGATATCGGGGCTTTTCCCAGGGGAGAAGTCCGATCGCCGCGTCTACCATCTCCCACATCACGCTCTTCGGCTCGCCCACGCTGAAACCGCCCAGGCTGTAGCCGTCGAAATCGAGATTCACGAGGGAGGCGGCCGATCGTTGCCTCAGGTCCGCGTACATGCTTCCCTGCACGATGCCGAAAAGAAGGGATGGCGTTTGTTTTGCTTCTTTCGACCGGTGCGCCCAGCGCGTGGTCCGCTCCGTCGAAGCGGCCGCATACTCGTGAGAGGACGGGTAGGCCACGCATTCGTCGAGGCACATGCAGACATCCGATCCAAGGTGTTCCTGTACCTCCACCATCTTCTCCGGGCTGAGAAAATGCTTCGAGCCATCGATGTGCGACTGGAACGTCGCCCCTTCTTCCTCAATCTTCCGGAGCATCCCCAGGCTGAAGATCTGGTAGCCCCCGCTGTCCGTCAGGACGGCGCCGTCCCATCCGGCAAATTTCTGGATGCCCCCCATATCTCTTATAAGCGCATCGCCGGGCCGCAAATAAAGGTGGTACGCATTCCCGAGCACGATCTTCACGCCGATTTCCTTGAGGTCTCGCTGAAGAATGGCCTTCACCGTCCCTTGAGTTCCCACGGGCATGAATACGGGCGTCTCCACCGGTCCGTGCAGCGTATGGAGGACGGCCAGGCGGGCCTGTCCATCGGCCTTTGCGATAGTCAGTCTGCTCATGAGATAAACATCGCATCCCCATAGCTGTAGAACCTGTAGCCGTGGTCGATGGCCTCCCGGTAGGCCGCTTCTATTGTTTCTTTGCCGGCAAAAGCGCAGGCGAGGAGCAGCGGCGTCGATCGGGGAATATGGAAATTGGTGATCAACGCGTCGACGACCCGAAATTTATAGCCGGGATAGATGAACAGGTCGGTGCTGCCCGAAAGGGGCGTCCCATTCCCGCTCGTTCCGACGGTCTCCAGCGTCCTTACCGTGGTGGTCCCCACGGCGATGACCCTGCCGCCCCTGCTCTTCGTCTCCCTCACTTTCTCGAGCGCGTCGGGCGGCACGCTGTAGCGTTCCCGCTGCATTTCGTGCCCCTCTATCTCCGCGCTCTTGATAAGAAAAAAGGTACCCACGCCGACGTGAAGGGTAATCTCGGCGACAGCGACGCCCATCTCCCTGATGTCGGCCAGGAGGTCCTCGTCAAAGTGAAGACCGGCCGTCGGCGCCGCGATAGATCCTTCCTCGCTGGCGTAGACAGTCTGATATCGGTCGGCGTCATTGCACTCCGCCACTGGAATGCTTTTAGGCCGCTTGATATAGTGCGGCAACGGCATTTTGCCGTGCCGGGCCAGAAAAGCGTCGACATCGAGGTTGTCCGGGAACTCAACCGTCCAGGCTGGAGAGCCCGCCCGCAGCCTGAGAGCCGTCCCGTTCACCGAGACAGACGCCTCCGCGGCGCCTTTTTTCACTCCCGTGGCGAGGCAGGACCAGCGCCGCTCGTCGATCTTCTCCACCAGCAGCAGATCGACGCTTCCCCCGGTCTCCTTCGTCGCCGCAAGGCGCGCGGGGATAACCCGGGTATTGTTGACGACGAGCAGGTCGTCTTGCCTCAGGAAACCGACGATCTCCCGAAACGCGACATGCTCGATCCGGCCGTCCCTCCGGTTGAGGACAAGGAGGCGGGACGACGAGCGCTCGCGTTCGGGACGTTGAGCGATCATGCCCGAAGGCAAGGTATAATCAAAGGCTTCGGTCTTCATGGCGAAAAAGTGGCGGCCTTGACTTGTCAGGTCGAATCCGCTATTATTCTCCTTAGAGGGCGGGCATAACTCAGTTGGTAGAGTGCAAGCTTCCCAAGCTTGATGCCGCGGGTTCGAGCCCCGTTGCCCGCTCCATTTTCTTCTTTTCTAATTCTCTCAATCGAAGTTCAAGGAGGGCGCATGCCTGCGTCAATTCTTTGTTCATCTCCTTTATTTTCGATATGGCAATCGAATAGTGCATGAGAACGGCAATTACCAGGGAGAAAACGATCGTGAAAACGGCTGTAATATAGTAAAGCCCGGTTATCTTGCTCAAAACATTGACGAGCCCGGGCCAAAGGCTGAGCAGGGCGATGATCGACGAGGTAACGAGCCAGAGAATGGCGTACTCCTCCCTCAGGCGCTTTCTTCGAATGAACTCGAAGGTAACCGCAAAAAACAGGATGGCGATGACGCCGATAAAAAGGCGAATGTGCAGCATCTGAGCGCAATCTCCTAAAGTTTCTTGAACAGCCCGATCAGCATCGCGAGGAGCACCTTGATCATGTAATAGACGGCACGAGCCGGCGTGATGGACGACATTCCGTGTTCGCGGTAGTTCATCTCGACAGCAACCTCGGTCACTTTGAAACCCTTTCTGAAAGCAAGGAGCAGCGATTCCGGCTCCGGGTAATCCTGGGGATAAGAAGCAGCGAAATACGCCATCGCAGGCCTCTTGATGGCGCGAAACCCGCTCGTGGCATCCTTCAGGCTCACCCTCATGGTCGCTTTCAGGAAAAGCGAGATCATTCTGATCCCGATCGCCCTCATGACGGGTATCCTATAGGCGCTGCCCAGAAAGCGGGAGCCCACCGCCATATCAAAACCGTCTTTGAACAGGGAATCGATGAGTTTCGGGATCTCGCAGGGCGGATGCTGTCCATCTCCATCCACCTGAACACACGCGTCGAATCCCGACGCGAGGGCATATTTGAAACCCGTCTGCACGGCGCCTCCGATGCCCAGATTGAAGGGCAACTCGATCACTCTCGCCCCTTCCTGCTCGGCGTTTCTCCTCGTGGCATCCAGGGAACAGTCGTTGACGACGATCACTTCGTACCCGTCGCCGAGACCCTTCGCCTCTCTCACGACGCTTCCGATTGTCTTTTCCTCATTGTACGCCGGTATGATTACTGCGATGCGTTTGTCCATTAGGGTGAAACTGGGGGACTAGGATTCGAACCTAGATAGCAAGATCCAGAGTCTTGCGTCCTGCCGTTAGACGATCCCCCATCTGTTTTCACAACCTCATGCCTGCTTTTACGCCTTTTGTTGCTTCTTGGCCTCGGCGCTTTCGGCCTTCTTTCCCTTGGCTGCCTTCTTCTCCTTCTTCTCGGACTTCGGCTTCTCCTGCGACTCCTCCTTCTTCCTGGTCAGCTCGATCAGCGCCATGGGCGCCGCATCGCCTTTCCTCGGCCCGAGTTTCAGGACCCGCGTGTAGCCGCCGTTAACGCCGCTGTACCTTCCCCCGATATCGGAGAAGAGTTTCTTTACCGCTTCCTTATCTCTCAGGTATGCGAAGGCAAGACGCGCTGCGTGGGCGCTGTTATTCTTCGCAAGGCTGATGAGTCTGTCCGCGACGCGCCGGAGTTCCAGTGCCTTGGGGTTTGTCGTTCTGATGCTTTCATGGGAAAAAGAGCGGTCGCCAGGTTTCGGAAAAGCGCCTTCCGGTGGCTCGACGTCCTGTTCAGTTTTCTGCCCGCTTTCAAATGCCTCATCGCACACCCTCTATGCTTGATCTTTCCTTCGTTGGGCCATCCTGTCAAGGTCTTCTCTGGGAGGGAAATTCTCCAGCCTGATGCCCAGTTTGAGACCCATGCACGCGAGTATCTCTTTTATTTCATTGAGCGACTTTCTCCCGAAATTCTTCGTCATGAGTATTTCTTGCTCGCTCTTTTGCACCAACTCGCCGATATACTTTATGTCGGCGTTCTTCAGGCAGTTGGCGCTCCTGACCGAAAGCTCCAGCTCATCGACATTCCGGTAGAGATTGTCGTTAAATTCCTGTCTTTCGCCGTCTTTTAACTCGCCCGCTTCGAGGTCGGCCGGCTCTTCGAAATTAATGAAAATGCGCATCTGCTCCCTGATGATCTTCGCCGCGTAGGAGAGCGCGTCGAGGGCGCTGATGCTGCCGTCCGTCAATATCTCCATGGTAAGCTTGTCGTAGTCCGTTCTGAAACCGACACGGGCGGGACTCACGTTGTAGCTGACCCTTTTCACCGGTGAAAATATCGCGTCTATAGGCGTGGTGCCGATGGGCTCTTCTTCTTCCCGGTTTCTTTCGGCAGGCACGTAGCCCCTGCCCACCCGGGCCTTCATCTCCATGTAGAGCCTGGCCTCATCGCTCAGCGTCGCGATATGGTGCTCGGGGTTGATAATCTCCACGCCCCCGTCATGGGTGATGTCGCCCGCTTTCACCACGCCTTCGCCCCGGGCTTCAATCTTGATCATTCGGGGCCGGTCATCCTCGATCCTGAGCACCACTTTTTTCAGATTGAGGATGATCTCCGTTACATCTTCTTTCACACCCCTGACGGTCGAGAATTCGTGGTCCACACCGTCAATCTTGACAGAAGTGATAGCCGCGCCCATGATCGACGAAAGGAGCACCCTTCTCAGTGAATTGCCGACGGTAATCCCGTAGCCGCGTTCAAAAGGCTCCGCGGAAAACCGGACATAGTATACGGAGCACGTCTCCCTCTCTATATCGATCTTGGTGGGTTTAATCAATTCCTGCCAATTCTTTTCGAACATATACATGGCGCCTCCTTCAGGGAAGAACTATCGGGAGTAGTACTCGACGATGAGCTGCTCCTTGATGGGTATGGCGATATCCTCCCGTGTCGGCAAAAGCCTCACCCTGCCCAACATGGCTTCCTTCTCCAGCTCCAGCCACGAGGGAAGCCCCCTGCGCACCACGGACTCCAGGGCATTCTGCACGGAGGGCAGATCTTTGTGACGAACCGAAATCTCGTCGCCTTCTTTTATCAGATAGGACGGAACATCGACGGTCTTGCTGTTGACGGCGATGTGGCCGTGCGTAACAACCTGCCGGGCCTCTTTCCGCGATGTGGCGAGCCCCAGTCGGTATACCATGTTGTCGAGCCGCCTCTCCAAAAAGATCAGCAGGTTCGTACCCGTGACGCCCTTTGCCTTCTCGGCCATCTCAAAAGAGCGTCGAAACTGGCTTTCGCTCAGGCCGTACATCCTCTTCACCTTTTGCTTCTCGCGAAGACGAATGCCGTACTCCGTCACCTTTCTTCTCGCTTCCACGTGGACGCCCGGTGGATAGTTTCTCTTCTCCACCCCGCACTTCTCCGTGTAGCACTTTTCGCCTTTTTCAAAGAGCTTCATGCCTTCTCTTCTGCAAATCTTGCAGACAGGTCCAGTGTATCTCGACAATTTCCCCTCCTAGACTCTTCTTCTTTTTGGCGGCCTGCAGCCGTTATGCGGAATAGGGGTCACGTCTTTTATGAGATGGATCTTCAGGCCGGCGCTCTGAATGGCGCGCAACGCAGCCTCCCGGCCCGCTCCGGGACCCTTTATGTAGACGTCCACCGTCCTCATGCCCTGCTCGAGGGCCTTTTTCGCTGCATTCTCGGCGGCGAGCTGCGCGGCAAAGGGCGTGCTCTTTCTTGAACCCTTAAAACCCGCTATGCCCCCGCTCGACCAGGAAATGACGTTCCCCTGGGGATCCGCCACCGTAATGATGGTATTGTTGAAGCTCGACTGTATGTGCACTTCGCCGACGGGGATGCTTCTCTTTATCTTCTTCTTCCCGGTCTTACGCACCTTTGCCATTTCGCCCCCCTACTTCTTTCTCTTCATGGAAGTCTTGCGCGGCCCTTTTCTCGTTCTGGAATTCGTCCTCGTTCGCTGGCCCCGCACCGGCAGGCCTTTTCTATGCCGGAGACCCCGATAACAGCCGATATCCATAAGTCTCTTTATGTTGACGTTGTTTTCCTTACGCAGGTCGCCTTCAATCTTGTAGTCCTGCTCGATGATATCCCTGATCCGAGCGACTTCTTCCTCGCTCAGCGCGTTCGTCCGCTTGTTTGCGTCAATGCCGGCCTGCGTCAGTATGCGGTTCGACAAGGACCTGCCGATCCCATAAAGATAAGTAAGCGCGATCTCTACTCGCTTCTCTCTCGGGATGTCAACACCAGCAATTCGTGCCACTATGACCTCCTTAACCCTGTCTCTGCTTATGCTTAGGGTTTTCGCATATCACCCTTATTATCCCTTTTCGCTTGATGATCTTACACTTATCGCAGCGTTTTTGCACTGAAGGCCGGACCTTCATCGAAAACCTCCTAGTAAACTTTGATGGACAACGCTCTTCTCGCCGACTAACCTTCGGAAGGGTGTCGCCCCAACCATTACCCTTACTTCGCCCGGTAAATGATCCTTCCCCGCGTTAAATCATACGGCGAAAGCTCGACAATGACCTTGTCGCCGGGCAGGATCTTTATATAGTTCATCCGCATCTTCCCGGACACGTGGGCAAGCACCCGGTGTCCGTTCGGCAATTCCACCCGAAACATTGCGTTTGGCAACGGCTCCACTACCGTGCCTTCTACTTCTATCCCCTCGCCTTTAGGCATACCACCTCACAGGGCGCTCAGAATCTCCGCCCCTTTTTCCGTAAGGGCAACGGTATGCTCGAAGTGAGCGGAAAGCTTTCCGTCTCTCGTCGCCGCTGTCCATCCGTTCTCCCTGATCACAATATCGCTTCCACCCGCATTTACCATCGGTTCTATCGCGAGGACCATCCCTTTCTTCAATCGAACGCCCGTGCCTTTTGCGCCAAAATTGGGTATCTGCGGCTCCTCGTGAAGACGCCTGCCGACGCCGTGGCCGACAAACTCCCGCACCACTGAAAAGCCGCGGGCCTCAACGAAGGACTGAATCGCATACGAGACGTCATGGAGCCTCGCGCCTTCCCGGACCTCCTCGATGCCCCTGTAGAGCGACTCTTTCGTTGCTTCGACAAGCTTCTCCGCCTTTTCCGATATTTTTCCCACCGGAAAGGTCAGGGCCGCATCGCCGTAGTAGCTTTTGTAAACCGCGCCAAAGTCCAGGCTGACAATGTCTCCCTCTTTCAGCGACCTGCCGTCCGAGGGCATTCCGTGCACTACCTCGTCGTTCACCGAAACACAAAGGCAATAGGGATAACCGTTGTAGCCTTTGAAGGCGGCCTTCATGCCTTCCCGCTTCCCTATCATCTCCTCGCAGACCGCCTCAAGCTCCGAGGTCCGGACGCCTTCTTTTACGTGGCGTCCCAGCTCCAGCAGCACTTCCATCGAGAATCTGCCCGCAATTCGTATCTTCTCTATCTCTTCCGGGGTTTTCAGTGTGATCATTCGTTAACGGCCGGGCCCCTCCCGGCACAGCGCCTTTCGCCCATACTATCTTCTCCCCTTCATCTTCGCCGTTCGCTTCACCAATCCGTCGTAGTGACGCAGAATGAGGTGCGACTCGATCTGCTGGATCGTATCGAGGCCGACGCCTACCACGATGAGCAGGGCGGTCCCGCCGAAGTAGAACGGGGCATTGAATCTCTGGACCAGTATCGTCGGCAGCACGCAGACGAAGGATATGTAAATTGCGCCGGTCAGCGTGATCCTCGAAAGTATTCTTTCGATGTAGTCGGCGGTTTTTCTGCCCGGGCGAATCCCGGGTATGTATCCGCCGTACTTCTTCATGTTGTCCGCGACGTTGTCGGGGTTGAAGACAATCGCCGTATAGAAGAAGCAGAAGAATATGATGAAACCCACGTAAAGGACTTCATAAAGAACGCTTCCGGGGGTGAGCATTGCGCTGAACTTCTTCATATAGGGCTGCTGGATGAAGTTCGCGATCGTTGCCGGGAACATGATGATCGACGACGCAAATATAGGCGGAATAACGCCCGCCTGATTGATCTTCAGCGGCAGGTGCGTCGACTGGCCCCCGTACATTTTTCTTCCCACCACGCGCTTCGCATACTGAACGGGAATCCTCCGCTGGGCAGTCTCCATGTAGATGATGAAAGCCACCACGAGGAGCATCATGGCGATCAGGAGGATGACGATAAACCAGTTCATTTCCCCCGTGTTGACCAGACTTGCCGTGCTGGCCATCGCGTTCGGCATTCTCGCCACGATGCCTGCAAAGATGATGAGGGAAATGCCGTTCCCGATGCCCTTTTCCGTGATCTGCTCGCCAAGCCACATAAGAAACGACGTGCCGGCGCAGAGCGTGATCATGGTCATGAGCCTGAACGTCCAACCCGCATGGTAGACGACAAGCTCGCCGCCGGCGCCGCGCATCTGCTCGAGGCCCACGGCAATGCCGAAGCCCTGGATGAGGCTGATGACGACCGTCCCGTACCTCGTATACTGCGTGATCTTCCGTCTGCCCGACTCGCCTTCTTTCGAGAGTTTTTCAAGCGACGGCACGACCACCGTAAGGAGTTGGAGTATGATCGATGCGCTGATGTAGGGCATAATGCCGAGGGCAAAGACGGACAGCTTCTCGAGGCCGCCGCCCGCGAACATGTCGAAGAAGCCCAGCAACGTCCCCCTCGCCCGTTCGAAGATGCTCGCGAGAACAGTTCCGTCGATGCCCGGCGTCGGGATGTGCACCCCTATCCGGTATACCGCGAGGAGTGCAAGGGTCATGAGTACCCTGCGCTTTAGCTCGGGGATTCTTCCGATGTTCTGGAAACCGCTCATTATTGCGCCACCTCTACCTCGCCGCCTTGAGCTTTTATCTTCTCGACCGCCGCTTCAGAGGCCTTGTGGACCTTTACCTTCAGGGCAAAGTCGATATCCCCGTTCCCGAGGAGTTTCACGCCGTCCAAAACCTTCTTCACCAAACCGCTTTGTACAAACTCCTCGAGGCCGACTTCCGTCCGCCCTTTAAAGGTTTGCAGGTCGCCTACCTTGACGATGGCGTATTCCTTCCTGAAGGGGTTTTTGAACCCGCGCTTCGGTATCCTCCGGGCCAGAGGCATCTGGCCGCCTTCAAATACCCCGCCTTTGGAGGCCCCAGCCCGCGCCTTTTGCCCCTTGCTTCCCATGGTTGCCGTCTTGCCATGGCCAGAGCCCGGACCCCTGCCGATCCGCTTCCGCTCCTTCTTCGCGCCCGCGTGACCTCTCAAATCCTCCAGCTTCATTTATTTCACATCCTCCAGCACCTTTACCAAGTGCATCACTTTTTTGACCATGCCGCGCATTTCAGGCGTGTTGCCCACAATCCGCTCTTCGTTGAGCCTTTTGAAGCCGAGGCTCTTTACGGTGCTCCTCTGGTCGTCAGTGCACGCGATGGTGCTTTTCACCCATTTTATCTTAAGATGCGCCACGTTCTGCCTCCTCGGGCTTGGGCTTCGCCGTCTGTTTCGCGCCCCCTTCCCGGGCTTTCAGCGTGGAAAGTCCCTGCATGGCCGCCTTGACGACGTTGTGCGGATTCCGCGACCCATAGCACTTCGTGTAGATATTCCTGATGCCGGCTACTTCAACCACCGCCCGGACAGCGCCGCCCGCGATAACGCCCGTCCCTTCCGAGGCCGGCTTTATGAAAACCTGGCTCGACCCGTACACGCCTGTAATTTCGTAGGGCACCGTGCCACGGTCCAGGGGAATCAGGACAATGTCCTTTTTCGCCCGCTCTACGGCCTTCCTGATCGCATCGGGAACCTCATTCGCTTTTCCCAGGCCGAAACCTACATGACCGTTGCCGTCGCCCACTACGACGATGGCGCTGAAGCTGAACCTTCTTCCGCCCTTGACGACTTTCGCCACGCGGTTTATATGCACAACCCTGTCAACCAGCTCCAGCTCACCCGGGTCAATCCGCTTTTTTTCAACCAAGCCGAAACCTCCTCTAAAAGATTAATCCACCCTCCCGGGCGCCTTCTGCAAGTGCTTTGATCCTGCCATGGTACTTAAACCCGTTGCGATCGAAGAGAATTTCCTTCACTCCCATGGCCAGCGCCTTTTTTGCCATTGCCTCTCCAACCTGCTTGGCGCTTCCCACGTTGCCGCCGTACGACATCGTCGCCTTCACATCAACCGTCAGGCTCGAAATGCCCGTGATGACCTTGCCGGAATCGTCGTCGACCAGTTGGGCATAGATATTCTTGAGGCTCTTATAGACACAGAGCCGCGGCCGCCGGGCAGTGCCGGCAATCTTCTTTCTTATCCTTTTCTTCCTCTTCAGCCTTCCTGCTATCTTCTCTCTTCTGTCCATGGCCTCATGCCCCTTATTTACCGGTCTTGCCCGCTTTCTTTCTCAGCGTCTCATTGGCATACTTGACTCCCTTTCCCTTGTAGGGATCGGGCTTCCGCAGATCTCTTATCTTCGCGGCGGTCTGGCCCACGAGCTCTTTGTCTATGCCCCTGATGGTGACCAGCGTCTGCTTCTCTATCTCTGCCGATATGCCGGGAGGAAGCGGGAAATTAATGGGGTGGGAATAGCCGAGGTAGAGGGCCAGATCGCTCCCTTTCATCTCGGACCGGTACCCGATGCCCACGATCTCAAGCTTCTTCTCAAAGCCTTTCGAGACGCCCTCCACCATATTGGCGACCAGGGTCCTCATGAGGCCATGATAGCTTTTTGCCTGCTTGTCTTCGCTCGTCCGCTTCACGGTCACGGTCCCATCGGCCATCTCTACCACGATCTTCTCGAGAAGCGGCCGCTGGAGCACGCCCTTCTGTCCCTTCACCGAGACAAATCCGTCTTTCAATTCCACCTGAACGCCGGCGGGCAACGGAATCGGTTTTTTTCCTATCCTTGACATCTCACACCTCACCAGATCCGAAAGAGCAGCTCCCCGCCCAATCGGCTTCCGACAGCCTTTTTATCAGTCATGAGACCCTTCGACGTCGATATCACCGCCGTCCCGATCTTGCCTCTGACGCGGCCGATATCGTCAGCCTTCACATAGACCCGTCTGCCGGGCTTGCTCACTCTCCTCAGACCCGAGATTGCGGCCTTGGAGCGCTCGTCATAGCCGATGTAAAGTTTGATGAACTTCATCCTCGAATCGTCGACGAACATCTTGTAATTCCTGAGGTAGCCTTCTTCCTTGAGGAGCTTTGCAATAGACGCCTTAGCGATAGAATAGGGAACGTCTACCCACTCATGGCGCACCATGACGGCGTTCCTTATGCGCGTCAGCATATCGGAAATGGGATCTGTCGTGATCATTCGTCCTCCTACCAGCTCGATTTGATGACGCCGGGCAACTCGCCTCGCAGGGCAAGCGACCTGAAACAGATCCTGCACATTTCAAACTTGCCGATATAACCCCGGGGTCTTCCGCAGATGTGACATCTATTACGCGCTCTTACCCCAAACTTCGGAGTCCGCTTCGCCTTTTCCATCATGCCCTTTCTCGCCATTTTTCCTCCACCTTCATACGCGGGCGGCAACCCCGCTCATCTTGCTTCCCTAACCCGTCGGCAAAGCCGCCGGCGTTTAACTCCTGAAAGGCATACCCATGAGCTTCAACAACTCAAAAGCCTCTTCATCACTTTCCGCCGTTGTCGCAATCGTGATATTCATTCCTCTTACCCGGTCGACCTTGTCGTACTCTATCTCCGGGAAAATGATCTGTTCTTTCAGACCCATGGTAAAGTTGCCCCTGCCGTCGAAGCCCTTCGGAGAAATGCCCTTGAAATCCCTGACCCGGGGCAGCACGATCGTCACCAGCTTTTGGTAGAACTCGTACATCCGCTCCCGTCGCAAGGTCACCATGCAGCCGATGGGCATGCCCTTTCTGAGCTTGAAGGAGGCGATCGACTTGCTCGCCTTGGTGATCACCGGCTTCTGGCCGGCGATCGCCGCGATGTCGCCCGAGGCCGCATCGAGGGCTTTGATGTTCTGGATGGCTTCTCCCAGACCGACGTTTATGACAATCTTGGTCAGCTTCGGCGCCTGCATCACGTTCTTGTACTTAAACTTCCTGATCAGGGCCGGGGCTATTTCTTTTTCGTACTGCTCCATGAATGCGGTTTTCACTGCCCCTCCTACTTATCCAGGACCTCGCTGCACTTCTTGCAGAAGCGTGCCTTCTTACCGTCATCCAGCACCTTCGTCCCGACCCGGACGGCTTTTGCGCATTTATCGCAATAGATCATGACGTTCGATACATGGATGCCGGCCTCGCGCTCCATGATGCCGCCCTTCGTCTTCTGGCTCGGCTTCACATGGCGTTTGATCATGTTCACCTTTTCAACAATGATCCGGTCGGTCTTCCGGTTGATGCGCAGCACTTTCCCGGTTTTCCCCTTGCTCTTGCCCGCCATGACCATGACTGTGTCGTTTTTCTTAACGTGGTATTCTTTTTCCATAACGCCTCACACTACCTCGGGCGCAAGGGAGACGATCTTCATGAAGCGCTTCGCCCGAAGCTCCCTCGCCACGGGCCCGAAGATTCTGGTCCCCACAGGTTCGTTATACTGGTTTATGATAACGGCCGAGTTGTCGTCAAAAGCGACGTACGAGCCATCGACCCTTCTGATCTCTTTTTTGGTCCGGACGATGACGGCCTTAACAACTTCTCCCTTTTTTACCTTGCTGTTCGGCAGCACTTCCTTCACGGAACAGACGATGATATCGCCCACCGTCCCGTACCTTTTTCGGGAGCCGCCCAAAATCCTGATGCAGCCAAGCTTTTTGGCGCCGGAGTTGTCTGCCACCTCCAGCTTCGTCCGTACCTGTATCATGGTTAAACCACCTCGCTCGTCTCAGGCGCCGGTACTTCCTTGACGATGATCTCTTTGACCGCCCATCTCTTGTCTTTGCTTAAGGGTTTCGTCTCGATGATCAGCACCTTGTCGCCGATCTTCGCCTTGTTCTCCTCATCGTGCGCCTTGCAAGTCGTCTTCGTTCTGAGATATTTATGGTACGTCGCGTGCTTCAGCGTCCGCTCGACCTCGACCACCACGGTCTTGTCCATCTTGTCCTTGACCACGATGCCTACCAGCTTCTTTCTCTTCTCGTCCTTTTTTCGTTCCATCCTCACACCTGCCTGCCGGTTGCCTTCTCGTGGAGCACCATCTCTATCCGCGCCAGGTCTTTCTTCAGGATCTTCATGCGCGACGTGTTCTCGAGCTGCCCGGTTGAGTGCTGGAATCTCAGGTTAAAGACCTCTTCCCGCAAGTCTTTCTGCCGCTTCACTATTTCTTCCGGGGTCAGTTCCCTCAATTCTTTGGCTTTCATTCCACCTGACTCCTCATCACAAGCCTGGTCTCGATGGGAAGCTTTTGGGCCGCAATGCGCAACGCCTCACGCGCCTTGTCCTCCGGCACGCCCTTGATCTCGTAGAGCACTTTTCCCGGCTTGACCACGGCAATCCAACCCTCAACGGGGCCTTTGCCCTTGCCCATCCTCGTTTCCGCAGGCTTTTTGGTGATCGGCTTATCAGGGAAGACGCGTATCCAAAGCTTTCCCGTCCTTTTTACGTACCGGGAAAGGGTGACGCGGGCCGCTTCGATCTGCCGGGCCGTCACCCAGCCGCATTGCGCCGCCTGCAGTCCGTAATCCCCAAAACTCACTTCCGCGCCCCTTCCGGAGACGCCTGTCATCCTGCCCTTTTGCTGCTTTCTGTATTTGACCCTTTTCGGTGCAAGCATTACCTTGCCTCCTGATAAACTTCGCCTTTAAACAGCCACACCTTCACGCCGATGACGCCGTATTTCGTGCGGGCGGTCGCCGTTCCGTAATCGATGTCTGCCCTGATGGTCTGCAGGGGAACTCTCCCCTCCCGGTACCATTCCGTCCTCGCCATCTCCGCTCCGGCCAACCTGCCCGCGCACATGATCTTGATGCCCTTGGCGCCGAACTTCATCGCCTGGGAGACATTCCTTTTCATGGCCCTTCTGAAGGAGACTCTTCGCTCCAACTGCAGCGCAACGTTTTCCGCAACGAGCTGCGCATCCACTTCAGGCCGCTTCACCTCGGTGATGTTGAGCAAGATCTCTTTTTCCGTCAGCCTCTGGAGATCCCGCTTCAGCCCTTCCACCTCGGCGCCCTTTCTACCGATGACTATGCCCGGCCGCGAGGTCCAGATGTTGACTTTCGCCCTCTTGTCCTTATTCGCCGCCCGCTCTATCTCCATCTTCGAGATTCCCGCCTGGTAGAGCCTCTCCTTGAGGTACTTCTTCATGCGGAGATCTTCATGGAGGAACGTCGCGTAGTTCTTGAAGGCAAACCACCGTGAATCCCACGTCCGGATTGTCCCAAGCCTGAAGCCGATAGGATGCGTCTTTTGACCCATTTAATCCCTGCCTTTATGTTTCATCCAATATGAGCGCAATGTGGCTCGTTCTTTTCCGAATGGGCGTCGCCCGACCCATTGCTCTCGGGAGAAACCGCTTCATCGTCGGGCCTTCGTCCACCCGAACATTCTTCACATAAAGCGTGTCCACATCCACGTATTTCTTCTGCCGCGCGTTGCCGATGGCGCTGTCAAGCAGCTTCTTGAGGATGTAAGCGCCCTTGTTCGGGGAAAGCTGCAATATTCCCAGTGCCTCGTTTATGTTCTTCTTTTTTATGAGGTCGCCAACAATCCGCATCTTCACAGCCGATATCCGAACCGTGCGCCCTCTCGCCACAATTTCCATGGCCCGCTCCTTCATTGCAATTACCGGGGCTTACCGCCCTCTCCATGAGCCACGCTCATGGAGCTCCCCCGCCCATAAAAGCAGAAATTAGTCCTTCTTCTTCACTGCCTTCGCCTTGCGGTCAGTCGCCGGGGCTCATCGGCTTAGCCGGCCGGGGCTCCCCGCTTGCCAAAGCTCCGGCTTAATCCCTTTTCTTCACGACCTTCGCCTTACGGTCCCCGGAGTGGCTGTGGAAGGTCCGCGTGGGTGCAAATTCACCCATCTTGTGGCCAACCATCTCTTCGCTCACGAACACCGGGATAAACTTCTTTCCGTTATGAACGGCGAACGTTACACCGATAAAATCGGGCGTAATGGTGGAACGCCTCGACCAGGTCTTAATGACCTTCGTTTCCCTGGACTCCTTTGCATGATCCACCTTCGTCATGAGGCTGTCATCGACGAACGGTCCTTTCTTTAAAGACCTAGGCACAGAAAACCTCCTAACCTCTCTTCTTCACGATGAACTTGTCAGTTCTCTTGTTCTTTCTCGTCTTCAAACCCTTGGAGAGCTGTCCCCAGGGAGAGCAGGGATGCCTGCCGCCCTTGGTCCGTCCCTCTCCACCGCCCAAGGGATGGTCAACCGGGTTCATTGCGGCGCCGCGCACCGTCGGTCTTACCCCACGCCAGCGCGACCTGCCCGCTTTTCCCCAATCCACGTTCTCATGGTCGATATTGCCCACCTGACCGATTGTCGCGGTGCAGGTGAGATTAATGAGCTTCACTTCTCCCGAAGGCGTTCTCAAATGGCCGTACTTGCCTTCTTTCGCCACAACCTGGGCGTAGTTCCCGGCGCTTCTGGCCAGTTGGCCTCCCTTGCCGGGCTTCATTTCCACGTTATGGACAAACGTGCCGAGGGGAATGAGCTTGAGAGGAAGACAGTTCCCTTCCTTGATTTCCGTATCGGTCTTCGCGCTCGACACAATTAACTCGCCCAGCCGCAAGCCGGAGGGCGCGAGGATGTACCGTTTCTCGCCGTCGGCGTAATGAATGAGGGCGATGTTTGCCGATCTGTTCGGATCGTACTCGATGGCCGCCACTTTTCCGGGTACGTCGATCTTGTCCCGTCTGAAATCGACCATCCGGTACTTCTTCTTGTGCCCACCGCCGATATGCCTGGTGGTGATCCTGCCCACGTTGTTTCTGCCGCCCGTTCTCTTCGAAGGCGTTACGAGGGCTCTTTCGGGGTCCTTCTTCGTTATTTCCTCGAAGGTCGACCCACTCATGAACCTTCGGCCCGCCGAGGTCGGCTTAAATTCTCTTACTCCCATCACGCACCTTCAAAGAAAGAAATTTTATTCTTCGGATCAACCTTGACGATGGCCTTCCGCCAATCGGGGCGCTTCCCGTGCGATTTCCCCAACCGCCGCTTCTTGCCCTCCATGTTCATGACGTGTACGGACATCACTTTCACCTTGAAGAGCTGCTCCACCGCCCTGGCGATCTCGATCTTGTTCGCCGTTCTCTCCACCTCGAAGACGTACTGATTTTTGTCGTCCTTCAGAAGGGAGGTTTTTTCCGTGACGATCGGCTTCACTATCACGTTATATTGGTTCATGACAACAATGCCTCTTCTATTCTTTGAAGCGCCTCAACGGTGACGACGAACTGTTCGTGCCGCATCACGTCGTACACGTTGAGGCCTTCGACCCGGAGCACCTTCGTGTACGGGATGTTCCGGCACGATTTCTCCAGCGTCTCGTTCTTCGCCGGCACCACGACCAGGGGCTTCGACAGGCCGAGAGTCTTCATCACGCCCGCAAAGGCCTTCGTGCTGATCTTATCCAGCTCCAGCTTGTCGAGCACCTTCACCGTCGCATCCACGTAACGCTGGCTCAGGGCCGAACGGAGCGCAGCCTTCCGCACCTTCTTCGGCGTCGATACATGGTACTCTTTCGGCTTCGGTCCGAAGACCGTTCCCCCGCCGACCCAGACAGGAGAGGTCGAACTGCCGGCTCTTGCACGGCCCGTTCCCTTCTGCCGCCAGGGTTTCTTCCCGCCGCCGCGCACTTCGCCGCGCGATTTGGTCTTCGCGGTGCCGCGGCGTCTGTTGGCAAGCTGCATCACTACAACATCGTGAATCAGGTAAGGCTTAATATCGGCAGCCCAGATCGCGTCGTTCAGCTCGACCTCGCCTACCTGCTCACCCTGGATATTTATCACTAACGCTTTCGCCATAAAGCACCCCTACGACTTGATCTCCACGTCAACGCCCGCCGATAGTTCGAGCTTCATCAGCGCGTCCACCGTTTGCTGGGTCGGCTCGACAATGTCTATCAGTCTCTTGTGCGTTCTCACTTCAAACTGCTCGCGCGATTTCTTATCGATATGGGGCGAGCGCAACACACAAAACTTTTGGATATTCGTGGGCAAAGGAACCGGACCTACCACCTGGGCTCCGGTCTTCTTCGCTGCGTCGACAATCTCTTTTACCGACTGATCGAGTAATCTATAATCAAATGCCTTCAGGCATATCCGGATTCTCTGCCTCATCTCATATCCTCTACATCAAGATTTGAAGGACAACACTCCTCTCGCCGATTGGCCTTCGGAGGGGTGTCGCCCCAACCATTATCGATTATTGACAACACTCCTCTCGCCCCAACCATTACTGTATTATCTCCGTCACTACCCCTGCGCCGACGGTCTTGCCGCCTTCCCTGATAGCGAAGCGAAGCTCCTTCTCGAGGGCGATGGGGGTCACCAGATCGACGATGATCGTCACGTTGTCTCCGGGCATCACCATCTCCACGCCTTCAGGCAGCTTCACGATGCCCGTCACGTCGGTCGTGCGCAGGTAGAACTGGGGCCGGTAGCCCGTGAAGAAGGGAGTGTGGCGGCCGCCCTCTTCCTTGTTGAGCACGTAGACCTCGGCCTTGAACTGCGTGTGGGGGGTGATCGATCCGGGCTTCGCAAGCACCTGGCCTCTTTCTACTTCGTCTTTCTTCGTGCCTCTCAGAAGGACGCCGATGTTGTCGCCCGCCTGGCCCTGATCGAGGATCTTGCGGAACATCTCGACGGAGGTGGCGACGGTCTTCTGGGTGGGTTTGAAGCCGACGATCTCCACCTCGCCGCCGGGCTTGATGAGGCCTCTTTCCACCCTGCCGGTCACGACCGTGCCGCGGCCCGAGATGGAGAAGACGTCCTCTATCGGCATGAGGAAGGGCTTGTCGGTGTCGCGGACGGGCTCGGGGATGTAGGAGTCGCAGGCGTCGAGCAGTTCGAAGATGCTCTTGCAGTGCGGGCAGTCTTCCTTGCCGTCGCCGCATTCGAGGGCCTTTAAGGCAGAGCCCTTGATGATCGGGATCTTGTCTCCGGGGAACTCGTAGGCGGTCAGCAGCTCCCGGAGCTCCAGTTCGACCAGCTCGATCAGCTCGGGGTCGTCCACCATGTCCACCTTGTTGAGATAGACGACGATGCAGGGCACGCCCACCTGACGAGCCAGCAAGATGTGCTCTCTCGTCTGGGGCATGGGGCCGTCGTTCGCGCCCACCACCAGGATCGCCCCGTCCATCTGGGCGGCGCCGGTGATCATGTTCTTAATATAGTCAGCATGGCCCGGACAGTCGACGTGCGCGTAGTGGCGCTTCTTCGTCTCGTACTCCACGTGAGCCGTGGCGATCGTGATGCCCCGTTCCTTTTCCTCGGGGGCCTTATCTATCTGATCGAAGGGGATCCATTCCGCCTGCCCCTTGTTCGCGAGGCATCTCGTGATTGCGCTCGTCAGGGTGGTCTTCCCGTGGTCGATATGGCCTATGGTGCCGATATTGACGTGGGGTTTCGTCCGCTCAAACTTCTTCTTAGCCATAGAGAGCCTCCGTTGCTGTTTTTTCTCTATTCTTCATAAGGTCGTCTGCGATTGACGCCGGGACCGGTGCGTAGTGGAAGAATTCCATGCTGTAGTTGCCCCTGCCCTGCGTAATGGAGCGAAGGCGCGTCGCATAGCCGAACATCTCTCCGAGCGGCAGATGGGCCTGCACGGATTTCAGCTCGTTCCTATCGTCAATTTCGGCAATTCTTCCCCTGCGGCTGCTGATGTCTCCGACCACAGCGCCCAGATATTCGGCGGGCAGCGTTAGGTCAACCTTCATTACCGGCTCAAGGATAATGGGGTTGGCCTTCTTGACCGCCTCTTTCACGCCGATCGATGCCGCGAGCTTGAAGGCAAGCTCCGAGGAGTCGACCTCGTGGTACGAACCGTCGACAAGGTCCACTTTGATGTTTATCAGGGGGTGTCCGAGGAGCACGCCCTTGTCGAGCGCCTCTTTCACCCCTTTTTCGACGGCCGCCATGTATTCCTTCGGAATCACGCCGCCCACCGTCTTATTCTCAAACTCGAACTCCTTGCCTTCGACAGGCGCGATTTCGAGCACCACATGACCGTATTGTCCCTTGCCGCCGGACTGCTTGATATATTTCCCCACGGCGGACGAAGGCCGGGTAATTGTCTCCCGGTATGCAACCCTGGGCGCGGAGAAAGACATGTTCAGGTTGTGCTCTCTCTTCGCCCGGTCCATGACGATGTCGAGGTGCAGCTCGCCCATGCCGGAAAGCACCACCTCTCCCGTCTCGTCGTTCATCTTCACCTTCAGGGACGGATCTTCGAGTGTATATTGGTTGAAGACAAACCACATCTTCTTCAGATCGTCTTTTTTCTGGGGAGTCACGGCAATGGAAACAACGGGGATGGGAACTTCGATCGTTTCGAAAAGGACCGGATGGTCGATGTCGGCCAGGGTGTTGCCGGTGGAGGTCTGCTTCAGGCCCGAAACGGCGCAGATGTCGCCCGCCTCGACCATCTTGATCTCTTCACGCTTGTTGGCGTGAAGCCGCAGGATCCTGCCGATCCTTTCCTCTTTCCCTTTCGTGCTGTTCAGCACCGTTTCGCCCTGCTTCAAGCGCCCCGAATAGACCCTCAGGTAGCTCAGCCGGCCGACAAAGGGGTCGTTCATGATCTTGAAGACGAGTCCGCTGAAAGGCTCTTCGGGCGTGCCCGAAAGGGAGCCCTCTTCTCCCTCTTCGTTCCAGAAATGATGGGGCGATACATCCATAGGAGAGGGCAGGTACTCGACTATTGCATCGAGCAGGGGCTGAATGCCCTTGTTCTTGAAGGCGCTGCCGCACAAAACGGGCAGTATGCTTCCCTCGAGCGTCCCCTTTCTGATTACCCGCTTCAGGTGCGTAGTCGTGATTTCTTTGCCGTGGAGAAAGCAGTCCATCAGGTCGTCGTCGACCTCGGAAAGCTTCTCCAGCATTTCTTCCCGCGCTTGTGCGTAAGCCGTCGCGAAACGAGCGGGCACTTCCGTGGAGGAGTACTCGTAGCCCATCCGGTCGACGTCATAAATAAGGGCCTTGCCCTCGATGAGGTCGATCACGCCGAGGAACTCGTCGGCATCCTTGATTGCTATCTGAAGCGCCACGGGGTTGGCTTTCAGGATGTCGCGCATCATTCCGATGCACTTATCCAAATTGGCACCGGGCCTGTCCATCTTGTTGACGAAGCCAATGCGCGGAACCCTGTAGCGGTCTGCCTGTCTCCACACCGTTTCCGACTGCGGCTCGACTCCCTCCACTCCGGAGAAGAGCGCCACGGCGCCGTCGAGCACCCGCAGCGAACGTCCCACTTCCACGGTAAAATCTATGTGACCGGGCGTATCGATGATGTTGATGCGGTAATTCTTCCAGAAACAGGTTGTTGCGGCTGAGGTGATGGTGATGCCGCGTTGTTTTTCCTCTTCCATCCAATCCATGGTGGAAGTGCCTTCATCCACTTCACCGATCCTGTTGTTCACACCCGTGTAGAACAACATTCTCTCGGTTGCCGTTGTCTTGCCGGCATCGATGTGCGCCATAATGCCGACGTTTCTAATAACTTCCTGCATTTACCACCTGTAATGGGCAAAGGCCTTGTTTGCTTCGGCCATCTTGTGCGTATCTTCGCGCTTCTTTATAGCGCCGCCCTTGTTGTTGTACGCATCGCAGAGCTCTCCCGCGAGCTTCTCTATCATGGTCTTTTCAGAGCGCGCGCGAGCATAGCGTAAAATCCACCGTATAGCAAGAGACATCTTGCGGTCCATCCGCACTTCGACCGGCACCTGGTAGGTCGCGCCGCCAACCCTTCTCGCCTTCACTTCGAGCTCCGGCTTCACGTTATCCATTGCCCGGCGGAATGCTTTCAGAGGCTCTTCCTTCAATCTCTTTTCCATCAGGTCTAAAGACCGGTACACGAGCCTCCTGGCAAGGCTCTTCTTCCCGTCCCACATGACGGAATTCACGAACCTCTGCACCAGCACATCATTATATTTGGGGTCAGGCAACCTTTCCCTTTTCGATACCCGTCCTTTGCGCGGCACTTCTTGCCTCCTTTAATCCCAATTGGGCGGGACATACCCTGCGAAGCAGGACTGTCCCCCTTCAAAATTTATTGCTTCGGCTTCTTGGACCCGTACTTCGACCGGCTTTTTTTCCTGTTCTGCACGCCGCTCGCGTCGAGGGAGCCGCGGATGATGTGATACCGCACGCCAGGCAAGTCCTTGACCCTTCCGCCGCGTATCAACACCACTGAGTGTTCCTGGAGGTTGTGGCCGATGCCCGGTATGTAGGTCGTCACTTCCATGCTGTTGGTAAGGCGCACACGGGCCACCTTCCTCAACGCCGAGTTCGGCTTCTTCGGGGTCGTCGTATAGACCCTCACGCAGACGCCTCTCTTTTGAGGGCAACTGGCAAGTGCAGGCGAGGCGCTCTTCCTTTTGGCTACTTCCCTCCCCAGCCTTACCAACTGATTAATAGTGGGCATCAATACCTCCAAAAAAATAATCCCTTCTTCAGGGATAAAGAGTGCAAGCTATCGCGTCGGCTTTTAAGCGAAAAAGCTTGGGCAGCTTATCACTTTCTCCTCTCCGTTGTCAAGAGGATTTTGCTTTCTTTGCTTTCCGGAACGCCCAAACGACAAATACACCATATCCTCACTCGCCTTGGCTCGCGAGCAAGGAAGCCGGCGGACAGACACACTCCCGCCGCTGTGAGCGGCGGATTATATAAATATACTACAACTCATCGACAAAAGATAGCTCTGCTGCAAAAAACTTCATCTGAGAAGCTCCAGGGCTTTCGGAATTTCCGTATCCCCGGTAACTGCCGTCTTTTTCCCGGCATTTACGATGATGCATGCAGGCGTCGATTTGATGTTGTCTTCCCGTATCATGGCGCTAAAAGCAGCGAAGGTCGGCTGAGGATCGAACTCCTTGTACTTCACGCCCTGCGCTTTCAGATAGCTCTCGAGCTTCTCCTTGTCCTCTATTTTGTCTTCGGCTGCTTTGAAAAGAATGCCCCTATTATGGAGTACGTCCTCGAACTTCTTGTCCTGGTTGAATATGTAGAGAAAGAACCGCGCATAAAGCGGGGTGAATTCGTGAACGGGCGTGTCGACGAGGGTGAGGGTGATCGTATTCTTGTGCACCAGGTCCCTCAGGATCGGCTCGATCTTCGGCTCCGTCCGACGGCAGGGCGCACAAAAGTAGTCCGTATAAAGCCTCACCTGCACGCTCCCCTTTCCAAAGGTGGGTATGAGGACGTCTTCGGCATAGACCGGAGCGGCCGCCCCTTTAAAAAAGAGGAAGCACAAAACGAAGCCCAGAACGATCCCCGTCCCGGCCAGGACAAGCCTCGACCGCCGCACGTTGAACAACAACAGCAAAACGAGGATAGCGCCGAAGATAAGGCAGTAAGGGCAGTAGGTCCCAACCCTCACCTGAAAGGCTATCAGGTTGATCTCCGCGCCCACCCCCAGGGAAAGCGCGGCAAGATGCGCAAGGTCCTGCTTGAAAACCGCGAGCAACAGCAGAAAAACCATCGCGGCCAAGCCGATATACTTCAGATCGATCCCGACAACCCCCCCCTTCAAAAAGGCGCAGCTCGACCCGCAAAAGCTGTAAAAAACGATGACCCCGAAACCGAGAAGGGGGAGAACGATATTGGCTATCTTCCGGGCGTTCATAGATAGTTCTTATAATGTAATTCGATCATCAAGTCAAGACACCGTTAGCCCCCTCCCCCTGATGAGGGGGCGGGCCGGCGTGGGGGTGAAGGCTTTCTTGGCCCCTCCTTCCTGGGCGCATCCTGTTCCCTCCTTTCATTACTATTCCCTCCTTTCATTACTAGTGGTAGACTTAGGAACTTAAGAAACCAAACCCATGGCCGCTGACGACCTCACCCGCACCCCATCCCCCTCTTGTGCCGTCTCCCCTGCCGAGCGCGACGCGCTTATCCGGCGGGTCTTCTCTCTAGAGGGCTTCACCATCGCATGGATGATTTTGGAAGCGGCTGTGGCCATTGTCTTGGGCGTTCTCGCCCGCAGCATCACGCTCATCGTTTTTGGCGCCGACAGCGTTATTGAATTGATCTCGGCTTTCGTGCTGGTGTGGCGGATGTCCGTCGAACTTCGTCGGGTTCAGGCCTTCTCGGAAGAAGCCGAGCGGACCGCCAGGCGCATCTGCGCTGTCTTGCTCTTCGCCCTCTCGCTTTACGTCGTCCTTGCAGCGGGGTGGCGCCTATGGGCCCACCAGGGCGAGGAATTCTCTCTTTCCGGTCTCATCGTCGCCTGCGTCGCGATCCCGACCATGTACTGCCTGGCGCGTCGGAAACTTTCCGTCGCCGAGGCCATCGGCAGCCGCGCCTTACGTGCGGACGCCGTCGAGGCCGTTGCCTGCGGCTGGCTGTCGTTCGTCGTCGTTATCGGCCTCGTCGCCCAGGCCCTCTTCGGCGCCTGGTGGATCGACGCCGTCACCTCCGTCGCCATCCTCTGGTTCCTCGTCCGCGAAGGCCGGGAAGCCTGGAAAGACGAGGAGTGCGAAGACTAGTTGATTCCGACCTCTGCCGCACGGCGTACCGCTTTGGGCGTTTCGGTCCAAAAGGCATAGGCATGCTCATCATCCTTGCGACCAGGGCAGGCATGCCAGCTTACGCTGAAGATGGCGGCCTAAGAAAATGGGCGAGCGCCATCTGCGGCGCTCGCCTGGAATAGCCGGATGTTTCCTGTGCCTCCCCGGCTCTACTTCTTCGTGGCGTAATCAACCATGCCCTGAAAATCGATGACGACCACCGGCTCGCTGCCGCTGACCCAGGCATCGTGGCCCGGGCCCAGCATGGAGACCTCCCCCGCCTCTATATCCCTCTCCGTGCCGTCGTCCATTTTTACGTGGAGCGTGCCCGAAACATGGTACTGAAAGTGGGGCGCCAGGCAGCTTTCGGTTTTGACCAAGGGCTTCACCGATTGTGCCCATTTCCATCCCGGCTCCAATGTTGCCCTGCCGACCATTCTTCCGTTGACATTCACCAGTTCGACTTTTCCCTTGGCAAATGTCCTCACCTCATCCGGAGAATCGAATGTCCTGACGTCCATGCCTTTCATGCCGGCCCTCCATATCGCGGGTGATAGGGGAGTTGGGTCCCTGAAGCAATATGGCGCCGCTGGGTGTTGTCGTCAACGGCGCGTCGGGCGCGTCGCACCGCCTCATTGCGCCAAGATGGCGTCGTCTGGAAGAAGGACGGCGATGCGGGCGCTTTTTGCGGCGCAGGGTCGCCCCGACATATATTCTGTTAACGGACGTTCTTGAAGGAGGCGATAGTGCTTAAGTATCTCCTGTACGTGATGCGCTGGGTCGTGCTCGCGATACCGGGGGCGCTGTTCTTCAACAGAGTCAAGCAGGTATTAGGCATAGAGAACGCGTACGTTGCCATGATGATCAGCCAGGCCTTAATGGGCGCAATGGTCTACTTCGTCGATAGGCTTATCTTCGGCTCCGGGAGGGTCCCGATACCGTGGGAGGTAAAGCGCCGGGTAGTCTGCGCTGAATGCGGCCGTCTGGGCACGTGCTACCGGGTGGCAGAGGCGCGCTGCTGCACTGCCGCGACATCAGGCGCGCCGCCTTTCCGCTGCGAAGAGTGCGCGATCAAAAAGGTACAGTAGAAGCGAGCTCTTGGTCTTTACGGCAATGAAGTCGTAACTCGTGCACTTTCTTGAAAGGAGGAGGGAACGATGGAGAACCGGTGGTCTTACAAAAACTATCAAATTGAAGAGGGGTTAAAACCCGGCAGCAGGCATTTTCAATACTTCTACCTGGTCTCCGAAAAGGGTCGGAAGAAATCCAACTACTGCGTCTGGATAGAGGATGAAGCGCTGTCCCGCTTCGCACCATCCGGCGACTTCGATGCCATTGTCTCGTCGCAAAGAGAGGAATGGACCAAGTGGGTTACCAACAAGATAGATGCGGAAGATTTCAGCAACAAGGTGCTCAAGTTCGAAAAGGACGGCGAGAAGGAGATTGAATTGTCTGAAATGTCGGCCCATCTCTCGATGGAATAGGGGTAACGCACTCCTAACAAGCCGTAGTTCTTTCTGCATGAGCCACTTGTCGTCAACAGCGGTCGGCCGCATCCTGTCTCATCATGAGATTCTCCTTCTTATCCTTCGTCCGGCCGCTGCCCGGATAAACTTCGGACAGTTTAACCTCGTTTTCGCTATATGATGATGTATATAACTAGATGTCAAGGAGACACCGCCAAATCTCCTGGACGAAATAGTTCCGGGGCGCGCCGCAGAGCCTGGTCCATGCTGCCTTTAGGAAAACCGTTCTCCGCGTGTGCATGTAACCTTTTGACATCATGCCAACGACCTTATATGTTAGAGAAGCATAGGCGAAAGCGGAAGGAGGGGCAAAATGATGAAGAAGGCGGTTGTGATCGTTGTTGTGGGCGTCTTACTCTCCTTTGGTCTCTCTTCCGGCGCCCTCTGCGACGGAGGGTGGCACGGAGGAGGGAGCCATAACGGAGGGTGGCACGGAGGGTATCGCGGACATTATGCCGGGTACTACCGGTTCGGCCCGTGGTGGGGGTACCCTTATGCGTATCCCTATTACCCCTATCCTTACCCCTACCCGTACGCGTACCCGCCCGCATATTCGTATCCCGTCGACCCGCCTGCCGCCCTTCCCGCCCCGAGCCAACCGCAGCCGACCTACTGGTACTACTGCCAGGATCCGAAGGGCTACTACCCCTACGTAACGAGCTGCCCCGGCGGGTGGACGCAGGTGGTCCCGACGCCGCCCCAAACAGAAAAGGAGGGTGCTGCACAATGAATTGGAAACGAGGTCTTCTGCTCTTCTCCCTTGCAGCAATGCTCGCGGGCTGCGCAACCATGCCGACGGGCCCGAGCGTCGCGGTGCTTCCCGGCCCCGGAAAACCTTTCGAGGTATTTCAGGCCGATGACTTTGCCTGCAGAGGGTGGGCCCAGCAGCAGATAGGCGGGGCGTCGCCCAGTGAAACGGCCAATCAGAGCGCTGTCAGCGGGGCCGCGATCGGTACGATTGTGGGGGCCGGACTTGGAGCGGCCATCGGCGCTGCCACCGGCAACGTGGGCGCCGGCGCTGCAATCGGCGGCGCCACCGGCCTTGTGGGGGGAACCGCCATGGGAAGCGACGCGGGCGCTGCTTCCCAGTATCACCTCCAGAGGCGCTACGACATTGCCTATCAGCAATGCATGTACGCAAAGGGAAACCAGATCCCCGGATATGCGCCGCGACGGCAATACTACGCTCCGCCGCCCCCGCCTCCGCCGGGATACCAGCCGCAGCCGCCAGCGGTATATGCGCCGCCGCCGGCTACTTATCCGCAATAGTAGAGCGTTGGGGGCTTGCGCCGGTCGGGGAAGCTCGGGGAGATGATCATTCTACCTTATCGTATTGACCAATCTCAGGACTTCTTCAAGCAATGGGAAGGCGCAGCCTATTCCTGACCAAAAACCGGCGACGGGCATTTGAACATGCAGGCGCCGCATTGCGGGACAAAGGCCTGCTGGTTCAGGCCGGCGTCGAAGGGGTGAACCCTGGTCGTCCGCAACGCCTCCTGCCAGTCCTCCATTGTCGGGTCGGGCGGGAAGGGGACCTTTGTCCTCCGGTAGCCCTTCTCCGCAAAGAGCCACCGGCACTTCACATCCTGCAACCGCGCGTAGTGGAATTTCTTCTCTCCGATAGTGAGCGATACTTTTCCGCTCATCGCTCCGGTCGGACAGCCGTTGATGCACGCGGCGCCGCACGCATCGGGCCGACAAAGCGCGGGGCCTCCGTACAGGGGCGACGAATCGAGGGGCGCATTCGTGATGATGGAAACGAGTCTTTGTCTTGCGCCGAACTCGGGCGTCAGCAAAAGACCGCTCAGACCGAACCCGCCGAGGCCGGCGGCGACGGCTGCATGGCGATGTGAAAAGTCGGCCCGGTTCCCGTATTTGTATAATACCCCGGTCGGCGGGAAGGGAAGGGCGACGAAGCCCCTTCGCTCCAGGAATCTTGTGAGGCGGCTTGCCGCCACGGACAACTCCCAATTGGCTACCACATAGCCGTACCACATATACGGCCCGAGCGTCTTGCCCGGCTCGTCGTAATGGCCTGCCACTGCGACAGCCCCGTCCGCTATTTTCATCGCCGCCACTGCCACGCACGTCGCATTCGGCAGATAATCGGTCGGGCGCGTACCCTCGGGCGCCCCTGCCAGACGTTCCACCGGCGCCACGCCGATTAGGTCGGCGCCTGCCTGCTCAACGGCGAACTCTTTTACTTCCATCGTCAGATCATCCCCAGAAGCCATTCCTCAACCTCCCTGACACCGCGACTTCCGTCCCTCATTGACTATCATGCGCCAGACGCTCTTGCAAGGGCGGGCTTACCGCTTCTTGATCCTCACGATCAGCCCCTTCAGATAGTCCGTTTCGGGGATGGTCAGGAGCACCGGATGGTCGGAGGCCTGGCTCAGCTCGCGAAGGAGATAGAGATCGGCCCGGCCGTAAGCCGCCAGGCGGACCAGGTCTCTGAAGCGTGAACGCCTCATATGGTAGGAGCAGGAAAAGGTGAAAAGGATTCCGCCGTCGGAAAGGCTCCGCAGTGCCTTCTTGTGGAGGTCGATGTATCCTTTTTCGCCTTCCTTCAGCTTCTTTTTTGACTTGATGAACGACGGAGGATCGAGAACGACCACCTCGTACTCTTCCGCGGCTTCCTTGAGGAAATCGAAGGCATCCGACTTGATGAAGGCGCCGCCCGTCAAGCCGTTCAGCTTGACGTTTTCCCTGCACAAGTCCAGGGCCTGGGCCGAGGCATCGACAAACGCGACGGTCTTGGCGCCATGGCAAAGGGCGTACAGGCCGAAGCCCCCCGTATAACAGAAGAGATCGAGCACGGTCTTGTAGGGCGAAAACTCTTTCATCAGCGGCCTGTTCTCGGCCTGATCGAAGTAAAAACCCGTCTTGTGCCCCGAGAGCAGGTCCACGAGGAAGCGCAGGGGACCAACCTTGATGACCGCATTCCGGTCGACGTTGCCGTCGGCCGTCTCGATGTAGCTCGGCAGCCCCTCCTCTTTCCTGCTCGGGCTGTCGTTCCGCAGCACCACGGCTTTCGGCGAAAAGACATTCTTCACGGCCGCAACGACGGGCTCCCTTTGCCGCTCCATGCCTGCGGTCAAGAGCTGAATGACGATCTGCTCCTCATATTTGTCGATGATCAGGCCCGGAAGAAAATCGGATTCCGAATTGACCGCCCTGAAGCTTGCGTCTTCCGGGCGGGCCCGCAACTTGAGGGCCTGCCCGATGCGGTCCGTGAAAAACTGCTCGTCTATGGCGACGGTTCTTCTCGAAAGCAGCCTCAGGGCGATG
Organism: uncultured delta proteobacterium; assembly: GCA_963816715.1. Lineage (GTDB taxonomy): Bacteria > Desulfobacterota > Syntrophorhabdia > Syntrophorhabdales > WCHB1-27 > BOG-1155. Next base: position 171,494 of record CAWFMJ010000015.1, on the reverse strand, counting down.
AGACTCTTTGGATTGTAGTACCCCGTACCCAGGGACCTGCCTTTCTCGGTCATCACCTCGACGATCTCTCCTTCGGGCAGACCAGTTGGGCGCGATTTCACCTGATTGCTGAATATCCACAGATGGCCGGCAACAACCGATTCTTCCGCGCTCTTGTCTACGCGCACCTGCTCCATAACTTTCCCTGCCTTTTAGGATTCTTGCCGTTGCTTCTCTTTCCTGGCCAATCGCCATTTCCTGATAATGTTGAAGGCCCAGATTGAGGCGGCTATCAACAGCAGAAGGACGAAGACGAGACGCTCGATCTTTTTGATGTGACCAAAGGTTGCCTGGAGGACCGCGCCGAAGGCATAGCCGAGATAAACGACAATGCACGTCCACATAAGGACGGTCACCGCATCGATGATGAAAAACATCTTGGAATCGAAGCCGCTCGATCCAATGACGAAGGGCGTTACGGTCCTCATGCCGTAAATGAAACGGAAGCCGAAAATCACGAGGAGGCGGTATCGGTCCAGAAGGCGTTTCACCTTCTGGACATTGTGACGCCAAAAGGCTAATTTCTCAAGGAAATATGCACCTTTCCAACGGCCTATGTAAAAATGGAGCTGGTCCCCGGCGAGAGCCCCCAAGAACGTGATGGCCACTACCCAGCGCACATCCAGATAGCCCCGGTAGGCGGCGAAACCCGCCATGAGGATGACGGTCTCGCCCTCGAGGAAGGCGCCGAGCGCCACGAACCAATAGCCGTACGACCTCACCAGTATCTCGACGGTGTCGATAAGGACTCCTTTAGGGCTCAGATCGTCTTGGCCGGGCGATCGACGATCAAGTAATCTACCACAACTCGGCAGGACGAGTCGAAGAGAGCGGCAGCCTCCCGCCGGTTTCTTAAAAAAACCTAAGTCGGGACGCCATCCTTGTCACGATCAGCCTTTCTTGAGCATTGACAAGGCGGAAAAAGGGATTATATTCGACAGGCAAGGGGTCAACATGAAGGCTTTTTATCTCGCGGTCTTTACCATCTTTATTGCGCTGCTTGTCGCGGCGGCCGGTCAGTCCCATGGTCAGGAAGCGCCCGGCACGCCTCCGTCCCAGGCGCTTGGCGAGGGCGCGCCTCCGCCCGAAGATGTAACGGGCGACTTTCCCTCCGCGGCCGGAACCGATTTCCCGAACACTATGGGAAGCGAGGATTTCCCCGGCACGACGAACCCCGAAGGCTTCGATGCGACCATGCCCGAAAGCGGAGTGGGAACGGGGACCAACAGCACTCTTGGCGGCTCCGGCACAGGCTCCGGCGGACTTGGCGCTTCCACGAACGCTCCCTACACCGAGGACCCTCTTACCGGCAGATAAGGGTTCCGGACGAACACCGCGACGTACATACCTAAAATGTACTTTTTCCAGGAAAGGGAGTAGATTACACTCCGCTGGAGAGAAACAGCGGCGCGCCCGCAACGCCCCGGTTCAGGGGAACGGGCGGAAAGGTTTTTACATGGATTCTTACCCAAAGGCGGCGCGGTCCGCCATCTTACGCTCCGCATTCCTCGCCTGTGCCGCCTTCATGATCCTATCGTTCGCCCTCGTTGTCGCGTCCCCGGCCTTCGCTCAACCTGAGGGAATCGATCCCCAGGCCGTGCTCAATCACCTCAATGCCGCAATCGGCTGGTACCGCAATTTGGCCAATATGGATGCGAGCGCGGGAAGCCCGAGCGACGTGCTCTATCTCCAGAACGCCCGCGATCAGGGTTTGCAGGTCCTGCGGCTGGCATTTCAGTCGGCCAGAGAAGAGGCGCTCCTCATGCGACAGGAATCCCCTTCTTCGTCGGCCGCACCGCCGCAGAGCTCTGACCAGCAGAACATCGCCAAAGCGCAGGCGAACGCGACGAGCCGCATCGAACAAACGGAGTCGGCCATCGATGCGTTGAACGAGCGGATCAAAACCGCCCGTGGGAAGAACCGCCAAGACCTGACGAACAAGCGCGACGCTCTCCAGGGCGAGCTTGACCTGGACAAAGCTATCCAGCAGGGGCTTTCGAAGATTGCCGACTTCATGGAAAACAATGAAAACACCGGGCTTCTGGGCAAAATTAACGCGCTTCAGGCGTCCGTTCCGGAGCTTGCGCAGACAAGCCCTGAAAAACCGCCGGCCCATGAGACCGCACCATCGAACCGGGTCTACGGCGCCGGCCTGATCGGTCAGGCCTCGCTCTTGTTGAGACAGATCGGAGACGTGAGAACCATCGACGGGCTCCTCTCCCATACGACAACGCTGCGCACCGTGGTCGAGCGTCTCCAGACGCCGCTCCGGAACGATCTGCGCGGTTTGCTCAAGCAAGGGCGGGACGTGGTTAACCAACCCCAAGGCCAGACGGGCGATGCCCGACAGACCGTGCAAACCATCATTTCGCAGTTCAAACAGGTCTCCAGCGCCGCCCTTCCCTTGCGCCAGGAAATGATTCTCCTCGACCAGGTGCGCGCCAATCTCGTTGAGTGGCGAAAATCCGTGGAGACTGAGTACGGCGCCGTTCTTCGCTCTCTTCTCACGCATGTGGGCTTCATCATCGCCGCCCTTCTCCTCGTCATGCTTTTCTCCGAGGTCTGGCGCCGCGCAACGTACCGGTACGTCCGCGAGGCGCGCAGGCGTCGCCAGGTGCTCCTGCTGCGGCGCTTCGCCACCGGCTTTTTCATGGCCGTTGTCATTATCCTCGGCTTCGTCAGCGAGTTCCAATCTCTCGCAACCTTCGCCGGGTTCCTTACTGCCGGCATCGCCGTGGCCCTGCAAACCGTGATACTCTCGCTCGCCGCATATTTCTTCCTCATCGGCCGCTACGGAGTGCGGGTGGGAGACCGCATTACCATCTCAGGGGTGACCGGCGAGGTCATCGACATCGGCCTCGTGCGCCTGCACCTCCTGGAACTTGCGGGCACGGGCGTCAATCTCTACCCCACCGGACGGGTCGTTGTCTTCTCCAACTCGGTGCTCCTCCAGGCATCGCCTCTTTTCAAGCAAATACCGGGGACGTCCTACACGTGGCACGAGGCAGTCGTTCCCCTGTCGCCGTCCGGCGACCGGACGCTCGCGGAAAAGAAATTCCTCGACGCCGTAAGCAACGTCTACGAAACCTATGGGAGCGAAATCGAAAAGGAGCACGCCGCGGTCGAACGGATCATCGAAGCCGAGGCGCCGCCGCCTACGCCCCAGGGTCGGTTGAGCTTTACCGAGGCGGGGGTAGAATTCGTTGCGCGCTATCCCGTGGAGATCCGGCGCGGCCCCGAGATCGACGACCAGATCGTCGGCAAGCTGTTAGAGACAATCGAAGCCGAGCCGGCCCTGAAAGCGGCAGTCTCCGGCCCGCCAAGAGTGAGGTCCGTCATCAAGGGATGACGTCCGGGCTCTACCGGCCAACCAGCAGACAGGCCCACAGCAGGAAGAGCACTTCCCCGACTTCCGTGATAGCGCCGAAATGGTCGCCCGTGAGGCCGCCGAATTTGTTCGTGAGAAACTTTACGACAAAGCGGCTTACGCCGTAGGCAACGGCGCAGAAAAGGGCGAGCAGGGAAATCGCGGCGGAAGACAGCCCCGGAAGGCGAAGAAGGGCCGCGAGGACAAAGAAAACAGCGGCCCAGAATGTCGCAAGGACCACGTTTTTCCGGGTCGCGTGTTCGATGAAGAGCTTGCCGAGGCCGTCCGTTCGCCCTGATGTCGCGTGCTGCATGACCGGCACGGTGATCCACTTCGAGAAAACGGGCGCCAGGAACAACAGCGCGCCCGCGGAATAAACGGAAGGCGTCGAGAGGAGCGCTTTTATGAGGAGAAACTTGAGGAGCATCGCCATCACCATGGCGATTACCCCGATCGCGCCGGCAGCGCTGTCCTTCATCACCGCAAGCCTCTTCTCCCTGTCTTTTTCCGGATCGCCCGACGATTTCACCGCCAGGCCGTCGAAGGTGTCCGACAGGCCGTCGAGATCGAAGCCGTAATTGCTGAGGATCAGGCAGAGCAGGGCGAAGCCCGCCGCGACGTCGACCGGGAGGACCCGCAGGAGCAGAAGGCCGGGAAGGGCAGTCGCGATGCCCTGGAAAGCGCCGACGAAAGGGAAGAAAATGACGGAGGCGGCCACGTCTTTTTCGGTTATCTCACCCCGGACCCGAATGGGCACTATGGTAAGGAACTGAAAGGCGAGGAGGAAACGTCTCAGCACAGGCGAACCTCCCCTGACGCGTCGGTTTTCGACCCTCCTCCCTCCGAGTTCGCGGGAAGCGAGAGCCCATGCCGCTCGACTGTCTGCTCGATCTCCCGTTCCGCCCCTCGCACGATTGCAGCGATGTCCTCTTCCGAAAGCGTCTCTCCCGCCTCAAGAGCCGTCAGGCGCTCCTCAAAGACCGCAGTCAAGAGGCTATTCAATGCGGCGAAGGCCGTTCTTGCGCCGGCAGGCTCGGCCATTCGACCGCTCCAGACGTCGTCGAGGGCGGCAAAGAGCTTGTTCGTGATCCCTCGCATTAGAGCGGCCAGCGCCGCGGCCCGGGGGTTCGCAAAGTACGGGGTCCCTCCGTATGCAGAGTCGGCGGTGATGAGACGCCCTTGTTCTTTCAGCCGGCGGTAGCCTTCGGCGCCCTGAAGGACGATCTGATGGTGATAGAGCACGTTGGCCGTCACGGCAAGGTTCTTGAGGAGATCGTTCCGCTTGAGAAACTCGAGATTCATCCGTAGGTCCTCAAGGCAGGAATCGGGCTCGAACATGATGAAGCCCACGTTCGGCTCGATGCCGTGCTTCCGCAGGATCCGTATCGCCTCCTCGTTCTGGGCGACGGTCGTCATCTTGTTGAGACGCTTCAGGGCCTCGTCCCTGCCGCTCTCGATGCCGATGAGGATGTGGCGCAGGCCCGCGTCCGCCAGGGCGCCGATGGTTTTGTCATGGATGTCGTTGACGCGGCCTTCGATGCCGAAACGGATATTCCGCTCCTTGATAAGGGCGGCGATGCGCCGGGCGCGCTCCTGGCCGCGCTCGCCGGGACCGAAGAAGTTGGCGTCGGCGAAGTAGAAATCCTTCAGGCCCGCCTGCGTGATGAGGCCGTCGATCTCGTCTATAATGTTCTCCGGGGTCCGCGCTCTCCAGGGCGCCCGGCCAAAGAAAGCGTTGATGGAGCAGAAGGTGCACCTGCCGTAGCAGCCGCGGCTTCCGAGAATATTCGCTTCGGGCAAACGCAGAAAAGCGGCGGTGCGGACAGGGAAGGGCAGGGCGTCGAGGTTCTCGACGACCTCGGGCTTGTTTGCCCTCAAGTCTCCCGTCCCGTCACGGGTGATGAAACCGGGGATGGCCGCCCTTTGGGTCGGCGTTGAAGCGGCAAGCCGCGACATCGCCAGTTCCGGCTCTCCGGCAACGATCCCATCGATGCCGGGGCAACTTTCGAGAATATCCTTGGAGCCGATGGTGGGGTAGAACCCGAAGGCCGCGATAAACGGAGCTGCCTCGGCCTTCGCCTTTTCGATAAAGTTGAGAAGGGCGCGGTTCTTTCCCAGGTGTAGACCATGTGGACGCCGAGGATATCGGGCTTCACGGCGGCGACCTTGGCCCACACCTCGTCGTAAGAGAGCCTTTCCAGGTAGCCCTCGATGATCTCTACGTCGTGGCCGCCCTTCCGCAACATTCCGGCAATGTAGCCGGAGAGGAGGCAGGAGCACAGCGGCGTGTTCGCAATGTCGTTGCGGCGGTCGGGGGGAACCGTCCGCGGATGTTCGAGGAGGAGTATTTTCATTGCATTCCCTGCCAGGAAAGGACGTTTTTGCAGAAGTGGAGCGTCTCCATGCGGTAGCGCAAGGCCTCGAAGGGCGGCGGGTTGTAGTAGACGGGGTAGAGCAGGTCCGTATCGGGACGGATCACTCCCGAGGCACGGGCCTGCGCCTCTATCGGCGTCTTTGGCAGGATGCGGATATTATTGAGAACGATTGTGCCGAGATTCCTCTTCCTGCCGTGGATCCGGTACAGCTCTTCGATCATTTCCGCCCCTCGGGCGGCCGTCGCCTCCGTCTCGCCGGGGACATTGACCATGAAGTGGTAGACGCTCATGACGTCCGTCCGCGCGACCAGGCGGGCAGCCTTCAGGATGTCTCTCTCCCTGAGCCCTTTGCCGAGGACTTGCAGCGACTGGTCGCAGAGGCCGTCCGGGGAAAAGGAGAAGCACTCGCACCCCGCCTTTTCAAAGAGGGCGACGTTCTTCTCGTTGAGCAGGTTTTCCCTCATGAAACCGTCCCACTTCACCTCCAGCTTCCTCCGAAGGAGCTCCTCGCATATGCTTTCGAGATGGCCCCCGGGCGCGTTGAGCACGGGATCGGTGAAGTGAAAATGGTCGATGCCGTAGGCTTTCCGCAGCGACTCCATTTCGTCCGCGATGGCTGCGGCAGTCCTGCACCTCAGCTTTTTTCCCTGAAGGAGCGGATAGACGCAGTAAGAGCAGCCGAGAGAACAGCCCCTCTTCCCTTCGATGCCTACGGCGGGGACATACGAATTGACGTCAGCGTATAAGGCAGGGTCGAGGATGCTCCTGTCGGGAGGCGCGTAGGCTGTCATGTCGAGCGATCGTGCAGGGGGGGTGGCCACGATGCGGCTGCCCTTCCTGAAGCAAAGACCCCTGAGGCGCGGGGGGTTGTCGAGCGACTCGAGGAGCCTCGGAAAGCTCTCTTCCGCCTCTCCGGCAAGCCCGTACGCGATCTGCGACGCCTCTTTCATGAGCCGTTCGGGAAAGAGGGAAAAGCCGGCGCCTCCGGCGAGGATCGCGGCGTGAGGGAGGAGCGAGGCAGTGAGCCTGACAGCGGCAAGGAAAGGGATCACGAGGCTTGTCTGCTTGTTCCCCAGGGGATCGATGTTGCGCAGGGACAAGCCCACCACGTGGGGCTGAAAGTCGAGGAGCCGCTCTTTGAGCGCGCCGAAGGGATCGACGTGAACGTTCATGTCGAGCACGGCCGTCTCGTGGCCGCAGGTGCGTGCGATGCCGGCAAGAAGGACGATGCCGATGGGATAGACTTTTTCCGAAGCATACCCTTCCGTCGAGGGCGTTTGAACCATCAGGAGGCGCATCGATCACTCCAGGAGGAGGAGGCCGTAGTATTTCACGAATTGGCTTTTCGCCGAAAGCGTCATGAGGTCGATGCCGGCTCGCCGGACTGTCTCGAAAACGTCGATGCCCGCGCCTTCCATCGAAGGCCGGCACCGGCGGCGGTCTCTGCACTTCCCGTCGGCGACGCACTCCGGGCAGAGGGCACAGTGGCCCGCCCACAAGGCAAAAGCCTTGTAATAGCCGGAAAGAAAGGCAGTCCGCTCGGCCTCGAAGACCGCGAGCTGGAACTCGCGCGTCGGCGGCTCGCCTTCCAAAAGAAAGGCGAAAGAGTAGCTCTTGAGAAGCTGCTTTGTCTGCTCGGCGGTTGGCGCATAGGGCGGGCAGCCGGGCCTCCCGTAGTCGGAGCAGCCGTATTGGCATTTCAGCCGGGCCCAGTCAGGCACGCTGATAGCTTCGACGGGCAAGGGGATCACGTTGCTGAAGCCGAGCGCCTTGATCCGCGCGGCCAGGGTTGTTTTTGCATCGAGCTTCAGGACGTCGAGCACTGCCTGTGACCGGGATGCGGCGATGAGAGCCGTGTCGCCTTCCAGGGGGATAAGCTGCGTCGTGAGGAGTCCCTGTCGGGTCAGTTCCTCTTTTACTGCCGCCTTGGAAAAAACCCTCCCGTTGTAAGTGTTCACGAGCATATTGAGGTCGAAGAGAGCAGCTTTTTCCGGGTAGTGGTCGGAGAGGAAATCGTGGATAACGAGCAGGCCGTCCTCTTTGAGGCATGATGCCGCCTCGCCGAGCAGATGGGGCAGTTCTTTCTCCGAGTAAGCGTGGACGATGTTCGAAAGCATTGCCAGGGCGAAGCGCCCTTTTGCGAAAGGCCAGGTATCGAGGAGGTTGACCGGCTGGAATTCCACCCTCCCTTCCAGCCCCTTTCGTGCGGCAAATTCTCTCGTGTGCACGAGCGCCTCGGGGATATCGGCCAGCACGGCGCGGAGCTTCGGGAAGCGGTCGAGAAAGGCGAAGGCGATTCTCCCTGACCCAGCGCCCACGTCGAGCATCTCCCCTTCGAGGGAGATGCTCTCGAAGAGGGGAAGCATCGCTTCCGCTTTCAGCGCGGCCGCGGCATCCATCGCCCGCAGATACCTGCCGATGCGCCGGGATTGTTCCGCCGGCTCGTTCCCTGAAGGCGTCTCGACCCTTCGGCCCTCCTTCAGGCAATCCCTGAGGGTCGACCAATGGCTGAGAAGTTCTTTCTTCCATAGGATCGCATCGCCCTGATACTGTTCCTTGCCTGAGACGAGGAAATCGGACGAGATTTGCGTCGTGCAATAGAGCGGGCCGGTCCGGACGAGAAGTCCGAGGGCGGAGAGGGCGGAGAGGAAGCGCTCCGTGGCAGCCGGATCGAAGCCTAGGATAGCGGCGATCTCTTCCGCGGCCTTGCCGGGGGGCTCAAGAAGATCGAAAAAGCGCGCCTCGACGGCCGTGAAAAGGAGCAGGGATCCCCAATAGCCCGAAGCGAGATCTTCGAGATACTGGGGGTCCGAACCCTGGGGGTCATGACTGAAAAGGAAATGGCTCACTTCTTGTCTGTCCCCTCCATACACGCTTCGAAAGCGCCCCTGAGAATCGTGTTGGCGCAAAACTTGCCGCACATGGTGCACGAGTCGTTGTCGCTCTCGCCCCTTTTTGCCCGTATCTCCTGCATCCTCTCCGGGTCCAGGGCAATGGCAAGCTGCTTGTCCCACCGCATGTCTCTTCGCGCCTTCGACATTTCCTTGTCCGCCTTCGTGTCTCCATACTTTATCATATCGCCGATGTGGGCGGCTATCTTCGACGCCACCACCCCGTCCTTCACGTCCTCAGGGTACGGCAGACCCAGATGCTCCGAAGGAGTCACGTAACAGATGAAGTCGGCGCCGTAGGAAGACGAGAGGGCAGCGCCGATTGCCGCCGTGATGTGGTCGTAGCCGGGAGCGATATCGGTGGTGATGGGTCCGAGCATGTAAAAGGGAGAGCCGCCGCTCATCTTCTTTTCCATGAGGATATTCGCTTCTATCTCGTTAATGGGCACGTGCCCCGGGCCCTCAACCATGGTCTGGCAGCCCCCTTCTCTCCCGATCTGCGCAAGCTCGCAGTTGATGAGCAGCTCCTGGACCTGGACCCGGTCCGTGGCATCGTCGATGGCGCCGGCCCTGAAGCCGTTGCCGAGGCTCAACACCGTGTCGTGCCGCTTTAAGATATCTACCACCCGGTCAAAGTGTTCGTAAAGGGGATTCTCCTTATTGTTCCGCTCCATCCATGCGACGAGATAGGCGCCTCCTTTCGAGACGAGGCCGCCGTAACGGTAGTGCTGTTTCCTCAGCATTTCCACAGTTCTTCTGTTGATGCCGCAATGGATCGCCATAAAGCCGACCCCTTCCTCGCATTGCCGTTCCGTCACCTCGAAGAGCAGCTCCGCGGGCATGTTTACCGCAGCTCCGTACCGCTCGATGGCGATGGCAAAGGCCTCATAGAGGGGCACGGTGCCGACGGGCAGCGCGATCGCCTCCATGACGGCTTTCCTGATTCCCTTTATGTCGCCGCCCACGCTGAGATCCATGAGCGTATGGGCGCCGTACTTCTCGGCGATCTTCGCCTTCTCCACTTCCATTTCGATATCGGCGATTGCGGTAGAAGAGCCGATGGAGGCGTTGATCTTCGTCCGCAGGCCCTTGCCGATGCCCACGAGCTTTCCTTTCCGGTGCGCGTTGGCCGGGATCACGATTTGTCCGGCCGCCGTCCGGTCCCTGACAAGCTCCGCCGGCTGCGCTTCGTCCATGGCGACCGACTTCATCTCCGCCGTTATTTCCCCTTGTTGCGCCCTTTCAAGTTGCGTCATCCTCGCTGCCTCCTTTGGATAAAAAAAATCCTCAGGGCAAGGGTGCTCTGAGGATTTGTATAAGCGCCGGCCATAGAGATTTCCTCCGCGGGAAACGTCCGCATCTTTCCGGGATGCGAACTACTCTCCAGGCAGGTCTTCTGGCTCCCGGTTCATCCTACTCGCCAGCCTTCCCGAATAATCATTCAGTGGCGTGTTTGGCTTTCGTCCCGGTTACAGCGGCGGGACCGCTCCCGGATCGGACCGCTTTTCGGTCCTCACGGGATTCCCTCTTATGCCTTTCGGCGCCTGAAGTAAAAAGAGGATAGCACGCGCCCCGGTCCGAATCAAGAAGTTGTTTGCTCACTCAGCGACCCCGGCGCAGGAAAACGTTGCCGACTATGGCGAGGGAAAAAGAGAGCGCCCCGCAAACGGCCATCATCGCGACCATGGGAATCTTCGTGCCATTGGAAAAATAGGCGAGAAGGGCCGACGCGAGCGCGCCCGAGAACATCATCATGCTCGCATAAGAAGCGGCTGCGCTTCCGACGTTCCTGGAGAACGGCAGAAGCGCGACGGCTCCGGCATTCGGGCCCACAAAGCCGTAACAGAACATCCAGCAGGCAATGAGCGCCAAAAACGCCCATGGAGTCAAAAAGCCGCGCAGGCTCCCGACGAGCAACAGAGTCGCAAGAACAGCGAGCGCTGCGGTCATCATCAGAAGGATGCGGGCGCTCTCCCGTTTCCTCAGCAGGATTCTGTTCGTCTGGCTCCCGGCGATGAAAAGCAGACCGTTCGTCCCGAAAACCCACCCGTACTGTGTGGCGGTAAGACCGAAAAGATTGATAAATACAAAGGGCGAGCCCGCGATATAGGAGAAAAGCCCGCCCGTTCCGGCCGTCGCGATCCCTGAAAAGACGAGAAACTGGGGCGCCCTGAAGACGCGGAGATAACCCAGGGCGACTTTGGAGGGACGAAGAGAGACGGAGCGATCGGGCGGCCTCGTATTGCCGACGAGACGCCACATCGCGACAAAAACGAAGGCGCCGATTGCCGCGAGAACGCCGAAAATGTAGCGCCACCCCAGGGTAGACGTGACGATGCCGCCTATTGTGGGAGCAAATACCGGGGCGACGCCGAAGACGGTCAACAGGGTAGAAAGCGCTCTTGCCACGTCTTTTCCCGTGAACAGGTCGCGAACGATGGCGTTCGAGGCGACGGTCCCGACGCAGCATCCGAGGGCAAGAAAGAACCTCATCGCCACGAGATACCCGAGGGAGGATGAAAAGGCGCACCCGACGGCGGACAAAACGTAGACGAGCAGGCCGAAGAGCACCGGCTTTTTTCGTCCGAACCGGTCAAGCGTCGGTCCATATCCGAATTGCCCGATGGATATGCCGATGAAGTAACTCGTGAGGGTAAGACCGACATGGGCGACGTCGGTATTGAGGGACCTGGCGATTGAAGGAAAACCGGGCAGATACATGTCTATGGAAAAAGGGGCCAGGGCGGTGAGGACGCCGAGGACGACGAGGACCAGAGTGTTCCGCTTCGTTTCCATCTGAGGATCTCTTATTGTTGCAAAAATGGCGGCGGTGTTCCCGCTGTTGGCACTAGCCCTTTCTTCATCGGGGGGTTATGCTTTCCACCGATTGTAGCATCCAATGTCGAATGTGGCCAGAGAAATCTGGAGCGAAGGAGGTGAGATGTTATGCGGTTCCGGTTCCGCGGCTTTTGGCGCCCCACCTGTTCATGGCCATAGTTGCCGCGGCAATGACGCCTGCGAGGGTAAGCACGCCTCTGAGGCGCATGCCCACAGAAGAGTTCGCCGCCACGGCCACGAAGCCGGCAGCGTCGTAAAACCCGTGGATCAACGCGGGTACGAGGAGGTTGCCCCCCGAGAGGTAATAGGTGGTTGCGAGGGCCATTCCGATGGCGACGATGTCGACAAAAGGTACGAGCGAGGCTACGCCGTAGGCCAAAGCGTAGTACAAGTGCAGGGCGGCAAACAGGAGAGACGACAGGAAGGCAAGGACGAGCCAATGCCTGGTCCCAAAAATGGACAGGAGGCCGCCGAATACAAAACCGCGAAATATGAACTCCTCACACGGTCCTACGACGATAAGGGAGGCCCAGACCATAATCCAGGCGAGCTCGGGCTTCACATGGAGCACGGGAACGGGTTTTTGGAGGAGATGCAAGGCGGCAGGGTCCAGATCGAGAAACACGGCGACGATCAAAAAAGAAGCGATTGCACCTAAAAGGCTGAAAATGCCAAAGCAGGCGAGTCCCAATTGGACCGCCGACCCCGTGTGACGGAAAGCTCTGCGGAGTATGGCTCTCCCGTAAACCGGGGCTATGAACGCTATCGATATCCCGTAGACCCAGAAGGCGCCCGCCGCCAGGCCGATGCCCCGGACAAAATACTGGGAATAGGAACAGGCAAATACGACGAACAAGCCAAGAAGGTACGCGGCGACCGATAAAGATTTGTTCGTTTCGTTACAAGAACCCCGGTCCCCGAGAGACGGTCGACGATTTGGCAGGCTGTCCATGCAAGAAGTCTCCAGCGACTATCACTAACATGGCGCCTTGACCGACGCGTGTCAATCGGCCATCGGGGCGCCCGATTGCGCCCTCATCTAGAGCGACTTATAATCTGTCTGAATTAGGAGTGAGACATTGAAGGAAAGACCCCGTCCGGGCGGGCAGGGAGAAGGCCGGGGGTCCCCGCAGCGCCCCGGGCTCGCCTGGAGGATTATCCTCTGGCTCTTCATCCTTTTCTTCCTCGTCGGACCCTGGATCTCAAAACAAATTTTCATGGGCTAGGGGATGAAGATCAGCTACAGCTCTTTCAGCGGCCCCTCCTTACCTCATTTAATGACGTCGGGGGAAACACCGGAGGGGAGGAGGTCCGCTACGTAAGCCCTGCCGCGGAGGTCGCGTATGTGTCCCCATTGCTCTACGAGAAGCCCGTTCGCGTCAACCTTGACGAAAGGGCGTCCGGGCTCGCGCGACGCGCTGCGGAGGGCTTCCTCGTACTTTTCGTCGTATCGGCCGAGCAACTGAGCGAGGTCGGGGCGGGTCGGCCCGTTCCACGCGATGCCGAACACAACGCCGGAGGGACCGATGTACTCACGAACGGACGAGGCTGCGCTGCGCAACTCCCACACCTCAAAACCGTTGCCTAAGGTCGTGGTGGTCTCCTCGGCGCCCACCGATCTTCTATCCTGCTCGATCGAGTCGGCGGAGCCGCCGAGACTGGCGCCGCCCGACCGAAAGGTGCAAAGGACGGCGGCAAGTCCCGCAATCGCGCATACCGTGAAGAGTTGTTTTTTCATGCTGCCTCGTTTGAGATTTCATAATGAAGATAGAACGCCGCGTACCGCAAATCAAGCATGTTCATGTTCTGCCGGCGCCCGGCGGGTCGTCTTGCGCGGGCGGCGACTCTCCATGCGGATGAAAAAGCGAACAAAAAGAGGTACAATAAAAGACGTCCGTTTCTTCCGCGGCCGCTTGTCCATTCGCGGAAGCGGGCGCAACACGTCATTTCAGGAGTGCATATGGTCCTCGATAAAATAAAAGAGTACGGTAAATCGCTGCTCATCGCCGCGGCTATTGCCCTTTTCGTGAGGAGCTTCGTGGTTGAGGCCTTCACCATACCCTCGGGCTCCATGGAGCCGACCTTGCTCGTGGGAGATTATCTGCTGGTGAATCGGCTCTCTTACGTGGTCAAAGCGCCTTTTACCGACATGGTCCTTCTCAACCTCGGCGACCCGAAGCCGGGCGATACGGTCGTCTTCCGCTTTCCCCGGGACCGGAGCAAGGATTTCGTCAAAAGGGTGGTGGCAAAAGAAGGAGATACGGTCGAGGTCAGGGACAAGATCGTCTACGTGAACGGAAAAAGGGCGTTAAATCCGAACGCTCGATACACGAGCTCCGTGGATCTTCCCGGCTACGTTTCTCCCCGGGACAATCTCGGTCCCGTCACTGTCCCTCGCGATTCCTATTTCGTCATGGGAGACAACAGGGACAACAGCCTCGACAGCAGGTTTTGGGGATTCGTGCAGAAGGGCGACCTCGTAGGAAAAGTGGAAGTGCTCTACTTTTCTTACAACGGTGAAGGCGACCTGCTCCACACCATACGATGGGAGAGGATCGGCCATCTCATTCGGTAATCGCCAAAGCGGCCAGGGAAGGCGGAAGCGGAAGGTTTTTGTTGACAAACAGCTCTAAGCGGCGTAGAGTCTGAACGTTATGAGACAGGAACATTATTCTGTGGGTATTTATTACTATTATTATTGCCCTGGAGGCGATCTGCCCGCAGACTGATCGGATAAGCCGATCGTGAGAATGCCGCGGGCGAAAGCGCCGCGGCTTTTTTTTGCTGAAAATAGGGAGAACGACCCACGTGAACCTCATGGCCGCTGCCGCGAAAAATGACCCTGCCGTAGTATCGAAGGCTGTTCCCTGCGGCTGCCGCTCCTACTATTACTACTATTATTACGCCAACGGTCCGCCTTGAGCCTGACCTTCGCTTTCGACCAGGCCCTGCGCGGACAAAGGTCCGCGCAGGGCTTTTTGTTTGCCGCCACACCGAGGAACTATTGCCAAAGGAGGAAAGCAGATGCTGGACGCGTTATTTCAACCGAAAGGAGTGGCCGTCATCGGCGCTTCGACAAAAGAGCTGAGCATAGGAAACAGAATTGTCAGGAACCTCATTGAATTCGGATTTCAGGGCGGCATCTATCCCATAAATCCCAAGGTCGACGAGGTGCGGGGCGTTAAGGCTTACAAGTCTATCCTCGATGTTCCGGGCCCCGTCGATGTGGTCCATTTGCCGATCCCGGCCGCTTCCGTTCCCCCTGTCATAGAAGACTGCGGCAAGAAGGGCGTCAAGTTTGTTATCCTCAACGGGGGAGGGTTTGCGGAGACCGGACCGACGGGCGCCGCAATCGAAGAAGCCTGCGTGGCCACGGCCCGGAAATACGGGATGCGGATATTCGGGCCCAACTGTCAGGGCATCATCAACACGGCGCCCGAAGCCAGGGCCTATTGCAACTTCACCTTTACCCGGCCGGAACCGGGCGCCATATCGATCATCGCCCTATCGGGAGGCGTCGCCGAGTTGCTCCACCAGACCCTTTTTCAGATAGGCGCGGGGACAAGGATGTACGCTTCCAACGGGAACGCCCGCGACGTCTCCATACCGGAAATATTGCAGCACTATGGCCGCGACGAAGGAACTCAGGCCATCGTCCTCTACGTCGAAGCCTTGCGCGACCCGAAAGCCTTTCTCGATGCGGCGCTGAAAGTCGGGAGAAAGAAGCCGATCCTCGCCATGAAGGCCGGGCGCACCGAGGCAGGCTCAATGGCCGCTGCCTCTCACACGGGCGGTCTCGCGAGAAAGGACATAACGACGGATCTCATCTTTGAAAAAGCAGGCGTGCTCACTTTTCAGGATGAAAGAGAGCTGTGCGAAGCGGCGTCCGTCTTTCCGACCCAGCCCATGCCAAAGGGCAACCGTGTCGGCATCATCACCAATACAGGCGGCCCCTCGGTGATCGCAACGGACGTCCTTTCGGGGGGCGGTCTCGTCATGCCGCAGCTTTCTCCTCAATCAGAGGCGGCGCTGAAAGAGAAGCTCCTGAAGGAGACGACGATCCGCAACCCCCTCGACGTCCTCGCTACCGCAAATGCAGGTCATTTTCGGGCCGCTCTCGACGCCATGATGAACGATGACAATATCGACAGCGTCTTCATCAGCCTCGTAACCCCTTTCTTTGTCGACAACGAGGCTATCGCCCGCGAAATCGTCGAAGTCAACCGGCAACAAATCAAGCCTATCGTTTGCACTCTTATGACAGACAAGGATGGTTGTGCGGAAACGGTGAGAATCATGAAAGAGGGCGAAGTCCCCTGCTTTGATTTTCCCACCAGCGCCGCAAAAGTCCTCGTCGCCCTCAGCAAGTATGGCGAAATCGCCCGCAAGCAAGCGGGGAGGGTGAAAATCTTCAACGATGTCGACAAAGCGCAGGCGGGCGCCGTCCTCAAGGAAGCGGCAAAGACGGCCGGGAGCGCGCTCCCGGCCGCGGATGTGTACCGACTCCTTTCCGCGTACAACATACCCGTTGCCGACTGGCGCATCGTCTCCGATGCCCGGAAGGCGGAAGAAGCCGCGGCCGCTATCGGCTTCCCCGTGGCCGTGAAGGTCGATTCGGCATCAGTCGTTCACAAGAGCGATGTGGGAGGCGTGATCCTCGACCTCGCGACCGGCAAGGAGGTCGGCGCGGCAGTCGAGGGCATGTCCGCGCGAATCGCGGCGGCGGACAAGAAATTCCTCGTCCAGAAGTGCGTGCCAAGGGGGCGCGAAGTCATCGTGGGCGCCAAAGCGGACGAGGCGGGGTGTCTTGTCATGGCGGGCATGGGGGGCATTTTTGCCGAGGTCCTGAATGATGTCGCCTTCAAGCTTGCGCCGTTGACGGAAGGTGAAGCGAAGGAGATGCTCTCAAGCCTGAAGGGGAGCGCTCTCCTCAAGGGCGTACGCGGGCAGAAAGGCGTTGACGAGGCGAAGCTGGTCGAGCTGATCCTCCGGGTCTCCCAGATGGCAACGGATCTGCCAATGATCCGGGAATTGGATCTGAACCCGGTCATGCTCTTTGAAGACCGCGCCGTCGTGGTTGACGCGAGGATTGTAATTTAGCTCGCTTCGCTCGTATTGCCGCCTTCTTTTGTCGGGCGGGGGGTGCGGGGGCGATTGCGTCGTCTTCGCCTCCTCCGTCTTTTGGGGGCCTCGTCTGCCGAGGGGTCGGAAAGGGCAATGGCCGGCGTTCCGGCAAGGAAGGCGTCCCACCACTCCAAAGATGTTGGAGGAATCCTTTTTGTCTCAACGGCAAGGCGGAGATAGGCCAGGGCTTCTCTGAATTCGGGCCTGGCTGCCAAAGAAGCGGGCCGCCGCGGGGGCATTTTACGCAACGCCGATTGAAGCGAAAGAATGGCGCGCAAACGGCCTCCGATCCGATTCGGGATACAAATCACCTTCGAGATTTCTCCCATGAAAACTGCATAGGCATTCTCCAGGGCCTGATGGCTCGGCATGCCGTCCCGTCGGCGTCCGAGGGACGTCTCCTCGAGGCCGGGGCCGAACAGGCCCGCCAGAAAGAGCGAGGGCGATGGAGGCGTACCGGTTTGGCGAAGCCGATCCAACCACTCGAGGTTTGCGTCGATTACAGCCAAACGTCGGCTGCTTCCGGAAATCCAGCGGCCGAGACCGGGGAACAACGCAGCCAGAAGGCCGCCCTTCTCCAGGAGGTCGAAAGCGGGACGCGCGGAACCGAGAAGGAAAAGCTTCTGCATCTCCTCATAGAGTCTCGAAGGCGAAGCCCGGTCGATGGTGGAGGAGAGGGCGCAAAGGGATTCCCAGGCAGCGGCTTCGATGATAAAGTCGTGGGATGCGGCAAAGCGCACTGCCCGAAGCATGCGTACGGGATCCTCGGTAAACCGGACGAGCGGATCTCCCAACGGTCGGATAAGGCGCTCCTCAAGGTCGCTCAATCCCGTGCTGTAGTCGATAACCGAAGCGTCGGCGATATTGTAGGCGAGGGCGTTGATGGTGAAATCGCGGCGAAGGGCGTCCTCTTCGGGCGTCCCGAAAACGTTGTCCACGAGAATCATCCCGTCCTCGTCCTTGAGGTGCCGGGATCGTTTTGTCTCCGGCTGCACAGCCTCTCCGTCTTCTGAAGGGTCGACGGCACGGCGGAACGTGGACACTTCGAGGATTTCATTCTGAAA
This sequence comes from uncultured delta proteobacterium, assembly GCA_963816715.1. Lineage (GTDB taxonomy): Bacteria > Desulfobacterota > Syntrophorhabdia > Syntrophorhabdales > WCHB1-27 > BOG-1155. The sequence continues at coordinate 153,796 of CAWFMJ010000015.1, read as the reverse complement.
ATGGAGATGGGCCAGTCTGAAGCGGCGGCCTATGAGAAAGCAGTTGCGAAAAAGCCGTTTGATCTGACCGGGCGTAGCGTTGGTAGCAATATCGAAATCTTTGGGCGTGCGGGCGAGGAGCAGGTCCCGCACGCATCCCCCGACAAGGTGCGCGACAAAGCCGTTTGCGTAGAGCCGATAGAGCGTACGCAACGCATTGGGGCTTACCTGTTTGCGCGATATCCGGTGTTTGTTCCGGGGGATGATGTGCGGCGCCACGTCTTTAACTTATCACAACTGACGGAAAAAACAAAATTGTGCGGTTGTTGGGCTACATTAATGTGGGTTCCGCCTGAAACGATCCTACGTCTTCGTAGCTTTCATTCGGCGTTTTCGGCGCGCCTCGCCGCAAGCCGCGCCGGGCCCTCAGCCTTTGACGGCTGCAAATGCCCGTCAATCATGAATGTCGCGTTCCTCCTCGCTGCCTTCCCCGCTTCCTTTTGCCCCTGGCACGGTTATTGTAAGGTTGAGCCTTACGCGGGTGGCTGCTTTGGGAGGGCCGGAAAGAACCGGAAGCGCCCTGGCAGTGCTCGAAAAGCGTAGAGGACGCCTTCCCCAGAAATCCGGGCGCCCTCTCCTCCCAAGGGCCGGGCAGCGTCGCCCGGCCTCTCTTCATGCACCGATGCAGACCAAACAGCGCCGTCGTCGCGAAGAGCTGTCCCCTAACCAAGCAGAGCATCACCTCGCAGGAAGCGGGGAAACGAATCTATTCAAGGAGGTTTTGAAAATGCAAAGGGCAAGTCGGACGAGATGGACGCTGAGCGTAATTTTCGCCATTATGCTCCTCGTCTCCCTCGGTGCAGGCAATCGCGCGTACTCGGCAGAGCCGATTAAGGTCGGCGTCCTTCATTCCCTCAGCGGCACAATGTCCATCAGTGAAGTGGCAGTGAAAGATGCGACGCTGATGGCCATTGCCGAGATCAATGCAAAGGGCGGACTTCTGGGAAGGCAGATCCAGCCGATCGTGGAAGACGGCGCATCGGATTGGCCGACTTTCGCGGAAAAGGCCAAGAAGCTGATTTCGAAGGACAAAGTCGACGTCGTCTTCGGATGCTGGACCTCGGCAAGCCGCAAGGCCGTGCTGCCTGTCTTTGAAAAAGCCGATCATTTGCTGTTCTATCCGGTGCAGTACGAAGGCTTGGAGGCGTCGAAAAACATCGTCTACACCGGCGCCGCGCCCAACCAGCAGATCATGCCTGCCGTGACGTGGCTCCTCAAGGAAAACAAGAAGAAGATGTTCCTCCTCGGCTCTGACTATGTCTTCCCGAGAACGGCTAATCTCATCATCAAAGCGCAGCTCAAGGCAGAGGGCGGCACGCTCGTCGGCGAGGAATACACGCCGCTCGGCCATACTGAATACAGCACCGTCATCAACAAGATCAAGGCCGCCAAGCCCGATGTCGTCTTCAATACGCTGAACGGCGACAGCAACGTCGCCTTCTTCAAGCAGCTTCGGGCGGCCGGCATCTCGGCGAGCGACATCCCGACCATGTCGGTCAGCATCGCCGAGGACGAGATCAGGGGCATCGGCGCCGAGAATATTGTCGGCCACTACGCCGCATGGAACTACTTCATGAGCATGAAGACCCCTGAAAATGACGTATTCGTGAAAAGCTACAAAGCAAAATACGGCGCAGCGCGGGTGACGGACGACCCCATGGAAGCAGCTTATTTCGGCGTCTACCTGTGGGCGGAAGCAGTCCAGAAGGCGAAAAGCACGGATGTCGCCAAAGTCAGGGAAGCGGTGAGAGGAATCTCTTACAACGCCCCGGAAGGATTGGTGGCCATCAACAAGATCAACAACCATACGTCGAAAATCGTCCAGATAGGCAAGGTGAGAAGCGACGGTCAATTCGACATCGTCTGGACTTCGGGAAAACCTGTTGAGCCCGAGCCTTTTCCTTCGCTTGTGTCCAAGAAGAAGGTTCTCGCCCCGGGGAAGATCGTGGATAAATAGGGGAACCGGCGAGAACAGGGTTCGGGTTTGTCCCCCTTTCCCGACCCTGTTCTCCCGACCCATCGAGGGTTTTGTATGGAAGCCATTCTCTCTCAACTCTTTAACGGACTGAGCCTGAGCTCGATCCTGCTTCTCGTCGCCCTGGGTCTCTCTATCACCTTCGGCATTATGGGGGTCATCAATTTCGCCCATGGCGAGTTCCTTATGATCGGGGCTTACGCCGCCTACGTGATGCAACGGCTCTTTTCGGCGGACCAGGGGGGAATCTCCTTTCTCTTCTCCCTCCCCGTCGCCTTTGTCGTCGCATGCCTTCTCGGGCTGGTCGTCGAAAGATTCCTCATACGCTTCCTCTACGGAAGGCCCTATGAGTCCATCCTCGCCACCTGGGGCCTGAGCCTGATCCTCCAGCAAGCGGCCCGCAGCGCCTTCGGCGCCAACAACGTCGATGTCGCCGCGCCGCATTGGCTTCAAGGGGGCATTCAGCTCGCCGGTTTTCAGCTCCCCTACAGCAGGATATTCATTCTCTCCCTCGCAATCCTGGCAATAATCGGCATGTACTGCTACGTGAACTACTCGGCGAGCGGGAGAAGGATGCGGGCCGTCATGCAAAACAGGGATATGAGCGCCTGCATGGGCGTCAAAACAAGAAGGGTGGATGCCTTTACCTTTGCCATCGGCTCGGGCATAGCAGGGGTCGCGGGTTGCGCCGTGAGCCTGCTAGGCTCCATCGGTCCGTCTACGGGACAGAACTATATCGTCGACGCCTTCATGGTCGTCGTCCTCGGGGGCATAGGCAACCTGGCCGGCACGATTGCCGGCGCCCTGATGATCGGCCTCACCAACCCGCTCTTTGAATACGTCACCACCTCGAGCATGGGAAAAGTCATTGTTTTTACCCTGGTGATCGTTTTTCTCCAATGGAAGCCTTCGGGACTCTTTTCGTTAAAAACGAGGGCGCTGGATTGACGGCCATGACAAAAAAGAAACTTGCATCCTTCCAGTTGCTCAACGGCGGAAAAGGCCAGGTCCTGCTCTTCTGCGCAATCCTCCTGCTCCTGCCCCTCGTGCTCTCCGATTTCCGTCTGAATCTTCTGGGCAAGTTTCTCACCTTTGCCATCGTGGCAATCGGCATCGATCTGATATGGGGCTATACGGGCATCCTCAGCCTGGGACACGGGGTTTTCTTCAGCCTCGGCGCTTACGCCATGGGCATGTACCTTAAGCTCCAGTCCGAAAGCCTCCCCGATTTCATGATGTGGAGCGGTCTCACGGAACTGCCCTGGTTCTGGAAGCCCTTCGTCCACGCCTGGTTCGCCTTGCCCATGGCGATCATCGCGCCCATCGCCCTTGCCGTCGTCATCGGCATCCCGACTTTCAGAGCGCGGATCAAAGGCTCCTATTTCGCTATCCTGACACAGGCTCTGGCCCTGGTCTGTTCCATCCTCTTTATCGGACAACAACCTTACACGGGCGGCACGAACGGCGTCACCAATCTCCAGGGCGTATTCGGCTACTCACTCTCGGAGCCGACAACGATGCGGGGTCTTTACTACGCGGCCGCAGCGGTCCTTGTCCTGGTCTTCCTCTTTGCCAGATGGCTCGTTTCCACGAGAATGGGAAGAATTCTCGTGGCCATCAGGGACGGCGAAAACCGCTTCAGGTTCCTCGGCTACAACCCCACCCTTTTCAAGGTCGGCGTGTACGCCCTTTCCGCCGGTCTCGCCGGTCTCGCCGGGGTCCTCTACGTTCCCCAGGTGGGCATTATCTCCCCCTCGATGATGGGAATCCTCCCTTCGGTCGAAATGGCGATATGGGTTGCCGTGGGAGGACGGGGCACGCTGGTAGGGGCGGTGCTCGGCACACTTGTTGTCAATTTCGCGAGGACCTACCTGAGCGAAAGCTTTCCCAGCAGTTGGCTCTACTTTCAGGGCGCCTTGTTTGTCGGCGTCGTTCTCTTCTTCCCGCGGGGCATCATCGGCCTCCTGGCAAAATTGAAGGGCAGCCGGGAGAAGGCGCTCGATGCAGCCGGGGGAAAGGCTTCGGTTCCGGCGAGCAGGGGGGAGCAATGGCTGTAGCAATACTCCGGATAGCTGATGTATCCGTTGATTTCAGTGGTTTTAGGGCGCTCAACAAAGTAAACTTCTCCATGGAGACCGGAGAGCTGCGGTTCCTCATCGGCCCGAACGGCGCGGGCAAGACTACCCTTCTCGACGTGATCTGCGGCAAGGTGAGGCCCACGAAGGGCCGCGTGCTCTTTGGCGACGCCGGCTTGGAAATCGACAAAATGGCCGATTACCGCATCGCCAGGTGCGGAGTGAGCAGAAAATTCCAGACCCCTTCCGTCTTTGAAAACCTCACGGTCTTCGAGAACATGGAGCTCTCCCTCATGGCCGGCCGCGGACTTCTTTCTTCCTGTTTTTGCAAGGGCGACAGCGGCGATCTCGACCGCGTGCACGCCGTCCTCCGGACCGTTAATCTCGAAGAAAAGACGGACTGGAAAGCGGGGTATCTCTCTCACGGCGAGAAACAGTGCGCTCGAGATCGCCATGACGATCATGCAGGAGCCGAAGCTTCTCCTCGTGGATGAGCCGGTTGCGGGCATGACCGGGCGGGAGCGGGCAAGGACTGGAGAGATACTGATGGAAACGGCAACAGCAAGATCCGTGCTCGTGGTGGAGCACGACATGAACTTCGTCAAAAAGTTTGCAAAGAAGGTCACGGTCCTCCACGAAGGCCGGCTCCTTTGCGAAGGGACCTTTGAAGAAGTAGGAAACGACCCCGTGGTGATCGATGTATACCTGGGCCGGGGCGGGGAGGGCCAATAGAATGCTCTCCATTAACGGACTTACGGCCGCGTACGGGGAAACGGTTATCCTCAGGGAAGTGAGTATGGAAATACCGGAAGGCGCCGTTGTGGCTCTCATGGGCCGCAACGGGGTGGGGAAGACGACCCTTCTGAAGACGGTGATGGGCCTGATCCGACCCCTTTCGGGCTCGATCGCCTACAACAAAAGCGACATAACCCACTGGAAGCCGGAGATCAGGGCCCTCGAAGGGATCGGCTACGTGCCGCAGGGAAGGGAGATATTCCCCTACCTTACCGTCGAAGAAAACCTCCTCGTCGGCCTCGAGGCGAGGAGGAAAAAGTCGGCCATTCCCGACGGCATCTTCGAGCTTTTTCCCAACCTGAGAAACCTACGGTCCAGAAAAGGCGGAGACCTGAGCGGGGGGCAGCAACAGCAACTCGCCATCGCGCGCATCTTGATCACAAGTCCGAAAGTGCTCCTCCTGGACGAGCCGACCGAGGGCATACAGCCTTCAATTGTCTTCGAGATCGAGAATACCATTCGCTTTATCAAAGAGCAGGGAAAGATATCCATTCTCCTTGTCGAGCAGTACATGGAGTTTGCCCTGAGGCTTGCCGATTTTTGCTACGTCATGGAAAAGGGGTCGATTGTCTTCCATGGCAACGTCGGGGAGCTGAGCAGGGAGGAGATAAAAAGCCGCCTGGCTATATAGGGAGGTCCTCTGATGAAAATGATCGTTGCCATCCTGAGACCCGACAAAGTAAAGGACGTGGAAGACCGCCTGAAGGAAGCCGGCTTCCCCTCATTGACGGAGTTCAACGTGAGGGGGCGCGGAAGGCAGAAAGGCATTACCATCGGCGACATGCACTACGAAAAATTGCCGAAATCGTGTCTCCTCGTCGCCGTAAAGGACGAGGATGCCGGGCGCGCGAGCGGCGTCATCGCGGAAGCCGGAAGAACGGGCCACATCGGGGACGGGAAGATCTTCGTGTTGGACCTCGAAGAAGCGATACGCATACGAACGGGAGAGCAGGGGCAAGAGACGCTGTGAAGCCGGGAGGGATAACGCATGAGATTCTCTGAGAGGGAAAAAGAGAAGCTCCTCATCTACACCGCTGCCATGGTCGCGAGAGACCGAAGGGCGAGAGGCTTGAAGCTGAACCATCCGGAAGCGATAGCCCTGATCACCGCCGAGGTTCTCGAAGGCATACGGGAAGGAAAGAAGGTTGCCGAGCTGATGTCCTACGGAGCGACGCTGCTCAAAAGAGCAGACGTCATGGACGGCGTGCCGGAAATGATCCGGGAAATCCAGATAGAAGGCACGTTCCCGGACGGCACAAAACTCGTCACCATTCACAACCCGATTCGGTAACGGTTGCGGGGACACGGTAATGCGGTAATGGTTGGGGGACATTCCTCGGCCTTTAGAGGTGTGTCCCCCATCAAAACTTGTTAAGGAGGCGCGATGGTTCCGGGAGAGTATGCAATCGACGGCGGCGAGATCGAGTTGAACCGGGGAAGGCGCACCATAAGGCTGACGGTGCGCAACAGCGGGGACCGGCCCATACAGGTCGGCTCGCACGTCCATTTCTTCGAGGTGAACAAAGAGCTGTTCTTTGACCGCAAGCAGGCCTTTTCCATGCGGCTCGACATCCCTGCGGGAACGGCGGTGCGCTTCGAGCCGGGGCAGGAAAAAGAGATCGCTCTCGTGGAGTTTGGCGGCGCAAAAACCGCGCACGGTCTGAACGGCCTTACCGACGGTCCCTTCGGGGATGAATCCGTGCGAGCCCGCGCATTCGCGGCGGCACGAGAAAAAGGCTTTGGAGGCGCCTAAGATGGGAATACGCATAGACAAACGAGAATACGCCGATATGTTCGGCCCGACCACGGGCGACCGGGTCCGCCTCGCGGACACGGAGCTTTTCATCGAGATAGAAAAAGACTTTACGGTCTACGGCGACGAGGTGAAGTTCGGCGGGGGCAAGGTGATACGGGACGGCATGGGCCAGTCGCCGGGCGCGACGAGAAAGGATGGCGCCCTCGACGCGGTCATCACCAATGCGACCATTCTCGACCATTGGGGCATTGTCAAGGCCGACATCGGCGTCAGGGACGGAAGGATTTGCGGCATAGGCAAGGCGGGGAATCCGGACCTGATGGACGGAGTGACGCCGGGGATGACCATCGGCGCTTCCACGGAAGCGATCGCCGGCGAAGGGCTCATTGCGACGGCGGGAGGGATCGATACGCATATTCACTTTATCTCTCCCCAGCAGATCGAGACAGCCGCGGGATCGGGGATTACGACGATGATCGGAGGGGGCACGGGACCCGCCACGGGCACCAACGCCACCACGTGCAGCCCCGGCGCCTGGAATATCCACCGCATGCTCCAATCAGTGGAGGCCTTTCCCCTTAATTTCGGCTTTCTCGCTAAAGGCAACTGCTCCACGGCGGAGCCCCTGGCCGAGCAGATCGAGGCCGGGGCCATTGGGCTCAAGCTGCACGAGGATTGGGGCTCTACGCCGGCAGTTATCGATACGGCCCTTTCCGTCGCCGACGAGTATGACGTCCAGGTCGCCATCCATACGGACACGCTGAACGAAACGGGTTTCGTCGAGGAGACCATCAAGGCCTTCAAAGGACGGACCATCCATACCTACCATACCGAAGGGGCGGGGGGCGGCCACGCGCCGGATATCATAAAAGTGTGCAGCCACGCAAATGTCCTTCCTTCGTCGACCAACCCCACCATGCCCTTTACCGTCAATACCATGGACGAGCACCTCGATATGCTCATGGTCTGCCACCACCTCGATGCCCGCATACCGGAGGACGTGGCTTTTGCCGATTCGAGAATCCGGGCCGAGACGATTGCCGCCGAAGATATCCTCCACGACATCGGGGCCTTCAGCATGATGTCCTCAGACTCGCAGGCAATGGGGCGGGTAGGAGAGGTGATCATCAGGACCTGGCAGACCGCGCACAAGATGAAGCTCCAGAGAGGAAAACTCCCGGGCGAGGATGCGCGGAACGACAACGCCAGAGCCAAGCGCTACGTGGCCAAGTATACGATCAACCCGGCCATCGCCCACGGCATATCTGCAGACGTGGGCTCCCTGGAAAAGGGAAAGCTCGCCGACATCGTCCTCTGGGAGCCGGCCTTTTTCGGAGTGAAGCCGGCGATGATCATCAAGGGCGGCTTCATCGCCTACGCCCAGATGGGCGATGCCAATGCCTCAATTCCCACTCCGGAGCCCTGCATGATGCGCCCGATGTTCGGCGCTTTCGGAGGGGCGCCGGCCGGCACCTCCCTCGCCTTTCTCTCGAAAGCCGGGTTCGAGGCGGGTGTTCCTCAAATGCTGGGCCTGCGCAAGCGGGCGGCATTCGTGAGCAATTGCCGGTCCATCGGAAAGAAAGAGATGATCCACAACAGTCATCTGCCGCACATCGAGGTTGATCCGGAGACATATAAGGTCAAAGCAGACGGTCAACTGCTCGTCTGCGAGCCTGCAACGGAACTGCCCCTGACGCAGCGGTACTTTTTGTTTTAGCCATGATCCTCATTGAAGACATCCCCGCAAACCCTTTCGTCCCGGGAGACAGTGAGCGCGACGTCCTTCTCATGGGGTGGGAACAAAGGCGGCTTCCCCGCCAGCGGGCAAAGACGATGCATGGCAGGGAGGTCGCCATTGCCCTGCCCACAGGGAGCGTCCTCCTGGACGGCGAAATCGTTTACGTGGGGACGGGGTTCGTTATTTCCGTCGAAGCCGAGAAAGAGGACGTTCTCGCTGCCGTCCTGAAAGATCCGGCAGAGGCTGCGGGCCTCGCCTACGAACTGGGCAACCGCCACCTTCCCCTTTCTGTCGGCGAGGAGGTTCTGGCCGCGCCGTACGATCGTCTCGTGGAGGAGCTGTTCCGGAAGTCGGGAATGCCCTATGAGCGCAGAAAAGAGAAGTTCGAGCCCCGGAGGGTGGCGCACGGCCATGGATGAAAGGGAATCGTTCCTTACCGCTCTTCAGTTGGGCGACGCGTTTTTCCCCTCCGGCGCCTTTGCCCATTCTTCCGGGCTCGAGGCTTTTGTTGCCGACGGGCTCGTTCCCGGGAGGGAAGACCTTGTCCGCTTCGTCGAGGCTTATCTCCTCGGCCTCGTCGCCGCCTGCGAGCTTGTTCTCGTCGGCCTGGCCCACTCCGCTGCCGCCAGGGAGGACTTTGAGGAAATACGCCGTCTCGACGCCCTCGCCCACGCCATGAAGTTTCCCCGGGAGCTGCGGCAGGCAAGCATGCAGATGGGACGGCAAACCATCCGGATCATGAAAGAGCTGTATGCCTCTGCCTTCGTCAGACGCCTGTCGAGGGATCTCGACGACGGAAAGCTGAAAGGAGACCGCGCGACGATGTTCGGCGCGGCATGCGGCGGCGTGGGAGTGGCGAGAGAAGCGGCCTTTCTCACCTACGTCTATACTGCGGTCGGCGGTCTGGTGAGCGCGGGGGTCAGATTGATCCCTCTCGGCCACACCGACGGTCAGCGGGCGATCCAGGAGTTGAAACCGGTAATGACGCGCGTCGTTGCCAGGGCCGAGACGCTCCGGGAAAGGGACATCGCGAGCTTCGCGCCGGCGCTGGAGATACGGGCCATGCAGCATGAGTCTCTGCCGGTCCGATTATTCAAGTCCTAGGAGCTGCTTATGAGAAAGCCGGTAAAAATAGGCGTTGGCGGCCCAGTAGGGTCGGGAAAAACTGCGCTCATCGAAAAGCTCTGCCGCCGCCTGACAACGGAGTTTTCCATCGCCGTTGTTACGAATGACATCTTCACCAAGGAAGACGCCGAATTCCTCATACGGGCCGGCGCCTTGCCGGAAGAGCGGATCGTGGGCGTCGAGACCGGAGGGTGTCCGCATACGGCCATCAGAGAAGATGCGTCCCTCAACCAGGAGGCGATTCGCGGCCTCGTCGAGCGTTTCCCGGATCTGGACATTCTCTTCGTCGAGAGCGGCGGCGACAATCTGGCGGCGAGCTTCAGTCCTGAGCTGGTGGACTGCTGGATCTATGTGATCGATGTGTCGGGTGGAGACAAGATCCCGAGAAAAGGAGGGCCGGGGGTTGCCAAATCGAGCCTCCTGGTCATCAACAAAACCGATCTTGCCCCCCTTGTCGGCGCGGACCTCTCCGTCATGGAGCGGGATGCGGCGAAGATGAGGCAGGGAAGACCGTCCGTTTTCACAAATCTGAAAAGCGGCGTGGGGCTTGACGCGGTGATCGGCTGGATCAAAAAGGATGTTCTTTTCCTTGAAACCCTGTGAAGCCGTGGAAAAGACTCCCGATCTCCGCCTCCTCTTCACGGAGGAATCGGGGAAGAGCGTCCTCGCCGAATCGTTCTCCCGAATGCCTTTCCGCGTCTTTCCGCCTTTTTCTTCCCCCGCGAGCGGGGCTGCCTATACGTACATCGTGAATCCGACGCCGGGCTTTCTGGGCGGAGACCGGGCGAAAATTGAAATTCTCCTCGAACCCGGCGCTCACGCCGTCATCGCCGGGCCTTCGGCGACAAAGATCCTCCATACGAGCCCCGACCGGGCGGAGCAGACAACGAACATCCACCTGGCTGACGGGGCAATCCTCGAATATCTCCCGTCCTACGTCATCCCTTTCGCGGGCGCCAGGTTCACCCAAAGAACAGTTGTCCACATCGAATCCACATCGACCTGTCTCCTTCTCGATTGGTTTTCCACCGGTAGGACGAGTCGGGGAGAGCGTCTGGCTTTTGAATCATATGATAATGCGACAATCGTGATGTGCGGGGAAAGGCCGGTGATTTGCGAAAGACTCCTCCTGGAGCCCGCGAATGAAGCGTATGGTGTTCCCTGTCGCCTCGAATCGTACGCGGTATCCGCTTCCCTCTATCTCATACACGGCTGTTCGCCTCTTTCGAGGCATCTTCTGGACGACGTCCGGGACGTGCTCGGACGGAGCGCCGCGCTGGCCGGAGCGAGCGACCTCGACGGCAATGGAATGGTCATCAAAGTCCTGGGGGCAACGGCGCCGTCCGTCCAGAACGCGCTCATCCCCGCTATCGGGCTCCTGAGAAAGAACCTCTTTGGCATCGATGACGACCCTATTTTCAACCGGTTGGTCGGAGCGCTCTGATCCGAGGCAGCGGGCGCCTCACAATTTTTCGTAAAGGCATCCGGGCAGGAGTTTCATTATCCACGCGATGGATCGCCACCTCCGGGTGACGTAGGCGCCGGCCTTTTTTCGCAGAATGGCGCGATATATTTGCATCGCCGCCTTGTCCGCGTCAGCGGCCCAAAAGACGAATTCCCCCTGGGCCATGGCAGTTTTGACGAAGCCGGGCTTGATATCGGTGACGGCGATAGGCAACCCTGCTTTCTTGACCTTCTGTCTCAGGCCTTCCAGATAATTTGCCTGAAAGGCCTTCGATGCGTTGTAGGCGGGCGCGTGTCTGCCACCGCGCAACGCCGCGATCGAGGTGATCCCCACGAGATGCCCCGAACCTCTCTCCATGAAATACTTTATTGCTACGTCGGCAAGGGCGGCAAAACCCACGACGTTGGTCCTGATCGCGTCATGTTCGAGGGCCCAATCCAGGTCGGGATTCACCCGTCCCGTGCCCGCGCTTATCACCACGAGATCGACGCCTCCCATGCGCTCTATGAGACGGGTCAGAGCGTTTTTCGCGATTTCGGGGTCCGATACGTCCGCGGCTTCGATAGCGACGACGCCGTCTGTTTCGTCGCAAAGCTCCTCGAGCAGGGCGCCCGTCGCGCCGCAACGCCGACCAGGTAGCCGTTGGCGCACAGGGTCTTGGCCAGCTCACGCCCTATCCCCGAACTGGCGCCCACGACCACGGCTTTCTTCGTCTCTTCCTTCACCAGCCCCCCTTCCTTCGGCGGAATCGGCCGATCGTCTCGCCCCCCGCTGCGATATGGCGCCTTTTCAAAAGGCGCGGGCGGCAAGCGTCCGCGGGAAATAGCAGTCAAAAGTCTTGCAATCCTGCAATGGAAAGAGATATGATTGCGTATGCCGAACGAGAAAAAAAGATATTTTCAGGCGCCCCTCTTCGAGGAGTTCAAAAGCGACACGTGCTATGTCTGTTGCAAGAGGATCGCCCCCAATAAAGGCATCTGCGTCGGCCAGGGGCTGTGGCGCCACACATCCTGCAAGCCCGGAAGCCGGAAATGGGCGCAAAGCAACATTGAGGCGCGCAGCGGGGACGCCCACTCCTGAAGCCCTAGTCGGAGAGGCTACTCTCCCCCTGCTCCGTTGCTTCCTCTCTTTCCGCGTTTTTTCCTCGCCTCCTGTTTTTGGTCCTCTTTTTTCTGCTCGTAGATATCTTCAACAACGGTTGCCACCCGTTCCCGCCATCTCGGGTCGTCTTTGTTCAGCTCCACTTCTTCGTAGAAGTCGGTAATGCTATGGTCCATGAGCTTATAAGGGTTGGACTCCGAATCTATGTCGTAGTAAGTGTGACGCAACTCGTGGCGAAGCACCCTAATCCGGTCTGCCTCGCCGATGGCGTCCCACGCTTCCTTGTCGAGGGTGATAATATAATCGTAGCCTTCTATGGCCTCCGCCTCATCTTTGGTGAGGTGTCTCAGGAGGTCGTTCGTCTTCATGATGCGACCGAGCACCAGGCGGCCCCCGGAAGATCGTTTCTTCACATCGAAGAGGGTGATGATCTTTGCATTTTTCAATTCGGGGAAGTGTTTGGTTTGGACCTCGTAAAGCAGTCTCTCCACCTCTTCCGTTACGCCTTCATACCTGATTCCCATGCGCAAAACCTCCTTGGACGCAATTACCGGGCTTCAGCAGCCCCTCGGCGGGCAAAGCCGCGACCCTCACCCCGGTCAGGCGGGCGCCCCGGCCTCTTCCGCTCACAAAAGCGGAAACATCGGGCAAGCCTATCACGGGAGCGGAAGTCTAATCAAGACATTTGCGGCAGCGACTTTGTGCGTTCCGGGATGATCGCCGCAATGGGGTCGGGGCAGGCCGAGCCTTACATGGCTCTGTCGAGCAAAGCCATGTAAGGCCGATAGGACCGCCGGCTGAAGCAGAATGCAATTCCGCCGGGACTTACTGTTCCTCCGGCGGCGGGGGAGGCGGCGCGTCGACGTCCGAAGTCTCGGCCGCCGGTCCGTTGTTGCTCGCGTCGGACCTTGTTTCCGGCCGGGGGACGCTCGGAGGGACGAGACCTCCGCCGCTGAGTCTGGCTGCCGTCCTCAGGAGAGCCGTCGCCGCGGGGTTTCCCGGCATTCTCTTCCTGAAAATGTCGGCGGGAGTGGCAATGCGGCCGTAATAGGCATCATTCCAGTCGCCTCTGGTTTTGACGACGGCGCCATCGACGGAGATGCCGCCAAAAAGCCCTTTCGACCGCGAGAAACTGACAATATCGGCGCTCAGGTTCGCCGTCGAAGCCGCCGCCCCCATTCCGACCGGGCCGGCCGCCACGTCAACGTCCGCGCCGAGTTTAATGCTGCTCTCAAGAAGGGCGTTGACGCCGCGGTCGGTCATGGCGAGCAACACTACCTCAGAGGCGCTGCCGCCGATCTGCAAACCGAAGCTCGCCGAGCCTATGGTATAGAAGGCCGGCCCCAGCCAGCGTCCGGTAAGACCGTCGCGGGCGATAAGCACGCCGCTTCCGCCGGAAGCCCCCAGGAAAAATGCTCCTTTCAGGATCTGAGGGGCAATAAAGACGCCGCGGGCATTCTTGACGAGACTTCGAAACGCCTCCATCTCGGAGGCCTGTGAGAATGTTTCCAGGGTTTGCTGCGCCCTTTCTGCAAGATGCCGGGCATCCATCGCGTCGTCCGCAAAGGCAAAGAGCGGAACAAGCGCGGCAAGCATAAAGACCATCGCCGCAGCGACGTTTCTTCTCATTTTACGCGGTCCCCATTCCTTCATGCTTTCCTCCTCTTCGTTCCTATTGCCCGACGGTGAGGCGATGTCGCAATTGCCGGGACGTTTTCCCGGCGTTAGATTCGCCGTCTTATTTTACGGGCATTTGCCTAGGGACTGTCAAGAGGCGAGAATGTGGTGTGGTTTTGTTGTGTTAGGCCCTGCCATAGGTAACGGTGAGAGAACGAAGACGGTCGGCAATCGCGTCCGTGAGCTGCCCGGGGAGGATTCTCCACTCCCAATTTCCCCGGCCTATGGAGGGCCGGTTCATCCGGGCTTCCCGACCGAGACACAGGATATCCTGTAAGGGGAAAACAGCAATGCGGGCCACGGACATCATGGCCAGCCTTATCAATTCCCAACACGCCTCCTCCGACCCCACCTCCCTGCCCAGGTACCGGAAAAGACGCTCCAGCTCATCCGGCCTCGCCTCTGTCTCGAACCATCCCTTTACCGTGTTGTTGTCGTGGGTGCCCGTGTAGACTGCATATTTTTCCTCATAGGTATGGGGCAAATAAATATGCATGGGGTTGTCCTCGCCAAAAGCAAACAGGAGCACCTTCATGCCGAAGAAGCCCAGCTCGTGGATGGCCTCCCGCACATCAGGCGTGATAATGCCGAGGTCTTCGGCGATGATGGGAAGGTCGAAGAACCGTTTAAAAAGCTGGTCAAACAAATCGCGCACGGGCGCTGTCGCCCACCGTCCGTTTACCGCGTTCGTTTCGCCGGCGGGCACTTCCCAGAAGGCGACAAGACCCCTGAAATGGTCGATCCTGACGACGTCAAAGAGGGCGAGGGTACGGCCCATCCGCTCGATCCACCAGGCATAACCCGTTCTCTTCAGCGCGTCCCAGTCGTATACCGGGTTCCCCCATAATTGGCCGGTGGCGCTGAAATAATCGGGCGGCACCCCCGCCACGACCGTGGGCTTCTGCTGTTCGTTCAGCTTGAAAAAGGATGGGTTGGCCCATGCATCGGCGCTGTCGTAACTGACATATATGGGAATATCCCCTAAGATCTGCACGCCTCGCTCGTTGCAGTACTTCTTGAGGGCGCCCCATTGACGGAAGAAAAGGTACTGGCGGAATTTTTCCTTCTCCAGGTCGGCGCTCAATTCGCGTCGGACCGCCTCTATTCGTTCCGGAGCCCGCTGCCTCAACTCCCGGGGCCACTCGCTCCAGATTCGGCCCGCCATCTGTTTCTTAATGCAGACAAAAAGCGCGTAGGTGTCGAGCCAGGATGCGTGACTTTGGCAAAAATGAACGAACGCATCATGATCTGCGGCCGACCTCCTGAATTTGTCATAAGCAAGGTCGAGCAGGTAGTCCTTGTAGAAGATCGCTCCTTCGTAATCGCACCGCCCTTCCGGGAACCGGGGTCTCGCCTCCACTTCTTTCTTGTCCAGGAGACCTCCCTCCACGAGCAGATCGGGGCTTATCAGCAGGGTGTTGCAGGCAAAAGTGGATACGCTGCTGTAAGGCGAATTGCCGAGAACCGGGGAAGTGGGATTGAGCGGCAGCACCTGCCAGTACATCTGGCGCGTCCGGGTGAGGAAATCGGCGAAGCGGTAAGCCGAGGGTCCGAGGTCCCCGACGCCGTACGGCGACGGAAGCGAGGTAGGATGCAGCAGGATGCCTGCCCCTCTCTTATTCATAAAACCTCTCAGTTATGGGCACTGTTGCCTTTTTGCGCCACAGAGAAAAGCGCTACTCAATTATGGCGCCTCCCGGCCTTTGTTTCAAGGGAGACGAGTGGAAGGGGTCGCCAGAGGGTGGATTTTCCTTTACAGATTGTATACATCGGGGTATAGTTGAATGAAGCAATGACTCGAAGGAAGAGAAAGACACCCCCTGACGTCAAAACCGAACCCGAAAAGCGCGATAATCGGACGGCTGTTGCCTCCGTCAGAAGCGGCGCACCCGAGGACCGCGCAAGAGCGCCCGTGCCGGCGGTTTTGAGGATCCCATTGGAGCGGGCGGCCGAAATGGCAAAAAGAGCCCTGAGCGGACAGGGGAAAGTAACGCCCATGGCTGTCTTTGCCTATAGAGGCGACCCGGCGCATGGTGAGGGGGGAGGCGTGGAAGAGTTCAAGAGCGTCTCTCTGGTCTGGCGCACCGAGCTTCAGAAAGAGACGATAAGAAAACGGATCAAAGAGAAGGCGGCAGCGGAGCGGGCATCGGCCGTGGTGGTCCTCGTGAGAATAAATGTGGAAGGCGGGCGCGCGAAGAAACCGCTTCCCCAGGAGAAAGGCGTTCTCTTTTTTTCGGCCGCAACGGCCAACGCGAGAGCGAGCGCCCGGGTGACTTACATCCTCGAAAAAGAAGCGAAGAGCGTCTCTTCCTGGGAAATGCACCTCTCTTCCGAACCCGGCGAAACCTTCTTCCTCGACGGGGTTTTCCCCGTTTCCAAGACGCGTCCTTAGACCACTCCGGTCGCCGGCCCCGGCAAAATAGGAAGCCTGGCTATATACTCAGAACAAAGGAGATGAAAAATCTGGTAATCTATGTATAGAGGCGCTGCCCAGTCCGGCGCTTGCGAAAGTTATTCTTTGGGAGGCTCTTATGTCCATACTGTCCGCTATCGGAAACACGCCGCTCGTGCAGCTTGTGCATTTCAGCGGCAACGGCGGGACGAGGATTTTTGCCAAGCTTGAGGGGTGCAACCCCGGGGGATCGGTCAAGGACAGACCGGCCCACTACATGATCAAAAGGGCGGAGGAGTCGGGGGAACTGACGAACGAGAAGATCATACTGGAACCCACGTCCGGCAATACGGGCATTGCTCTTGCCATGATAGCAGCCGCCAAGGGATATAAGATCAAGCTCTGCATGCCGGAATGCGTCAGTACCGAACGTCGGGTTATCCTGGAAGCGCTCGGCGCAGAAGTTTTTCTCACCCCTGCCAAGGAAGGGACCGATGGCGCGATCCGCCGAGCCCATCAGTTTTTCGACGCAGACCCCGGCGCCTATTATATGCCCAACCAGTACGACAACGAGAGCAACGTGCTCGCTCATTACGAGACAACGGGACCCGAGGCATTCAAACAGACCGGGGGCGAAGTGGACGCATTTGTTGCGGGAATGGGCACCGGCGGCACCCTCATGGGCGCCGGCCGGTATCTGAGGGAACAAAAACCTCAGGTGAGGATCGTAGGCGTCGAGCCCACGCTCGGCCACGCCATACAGGGTCTCAAAAACATGCGGGAATCGATCGTCCCGAAGATATACGATCCGGACAAACTCGACGAAAAACTCGTCGTCGAGGACGGAGAGGCCTTCGAGATGACAAGACTGCTCGCCCAACGGGAGGGTATTTTCGTCGGATTGTCGAGCGGCGCTGCCGTGGTCGGCGCTCTGCGCGTCGCTTCCGGAATCAAGGGAGGGACAATTGTCGTTATACTGCCCGACCGGGGGGACAGATACTTGAGCGTGATGCAGTTCAGGTCGATTTGCGCGAAATGTCCCCCGTAACGTAAAGGGCGGGCGCTTTTTGCGCGCCGCCCATGCTGTTGCTGAGGAACCGGGCGGACGGCCGATTATTTGTCATCGCCCTCAGGCCGCATTGCCCATTGGACAGAACGTCGCGGCGAAGTCAGGCCGCCGCCCTGTCGTGTCTGGCCATTTGGTATTCGAGTCCCTCCAGAAGCCGATGGGCTTTCACCGCCTGCTTTTCGGCAACTTCTTGTTCAAAGCCGCAGGAAGGGCAGACGGTGGGCAGGTTCGTCCTCAGTTTTCGAAGCTCTACCCGGTAAACCTTTCCACACTGCCTGCATTCTGTAGCGCCCGTATAGTCCGTCATCTTTACCCTCGCTGAATGTACTCGAACCGCTTCTCGCTCAATGTCATAGTATGTTATACCAAAAGAGCGGCTCCCTGTCAAGCGTGAGCGGGCTCGCAACAAGCAGAAATGGGCTAAGCTGCCTCTTTCGTAAAAATCCGTGCGATTTTTTCTTTCGCTTCTTCTTGCTGTTCGGGGCCGGGCGGCGCCGCGATGGCGTAGGTGCGCTCGGGGAGATCGATTTGCTTCTTCATGCCGGGGGGCAGATCGGGAAGGATGCCTATCGCCCGCACCACGTCGTCGGGAAATTTCCCCGGGTCCGCCGTCATATAGACGACCGCCTCGGCAGCATCGCCCGACGACCGGTAGAGCTCCAGGGCCCTCCAGCCCACGGCGCCGTGCGGGTCGAGAATGATGCGGTAGTGCTCGAAGGCCTCTTTCATGGTCTTGTAGTGCTGCGGGTTGTCGACGCTCACCGAGAAGAGGTCCTGCCGCATCTCCTCCATGTCGGGCATCTTTTCGATAACGCCGGGTCGCCTCACGCTGCCCGTTGCAGGGTCGCGCTCGTCGCACATGCGGCCTCCGTAGAAATCGACGAGCCTGGCCAGGTTGCTCGGGTGAGAGACAATCATGGCCGAGGAAGGAGACCTTTTAGAGGCCGTCACTTTGTAGGCGCCGCTGTAAAGAAAGTCGGGAAACTCCCGGTTTTCGTTCACGCCGCAGACAATGCGAGAGATGGGAAGACCCATGCCCTTCGCGATGACCGTACCCATCATGTCCCCGAAATTGCCTGAAGGCACACTCGCGACGAGCGGCCCTTCGCCCCGGACGATCCTGGAATAGGCAAAGAAAGGAAAGACTGCCTGGGGCAAAAGCCTTCCGAGGCTGATCGAGTTGGCCGAGGTAAGCCGCGCTTGATCGCCGAAGGTATTCTCAGCAAACCGGGCGTCGCCGAGAAGATGTTTTGCAAGGGCCTGGCACGCGTCAAAATCTCCGTTGACCTCGAAGGCGTACACATTGCGGCCGAGCGTCGTCATCTGCCTGCGCTGGCCCTCACTCACGGCGCCTTTCGGAAAGAAGACAACATTGTCGATATTCGACAGACCCCAAAGGGCATCTGCCACCGCACCTCCCGTATCGCCGCTTGTGGCGACCACGACGACCCGCCGGAGATGGCGACGTTCGAGAAAATAGTTCAGGGTGCGGCCGAAAAACCGGGCGGCGTAGTCTTTAAACGAGTAGGTCGGCCCCTTGGTGAGCCACATGAGCGAGGTATTTTCCGTCACTCGCTGGAGTTCTGTCGGTATCACGTTTTCCCGGTACGCGTCCTCGAGAAGCGCTTCGAGGTCATCTGCGGGAATCTCGGCGCCAAGGTAAGGCGCCAGCACCTCAAAAGCGATCCGTCCGTAGGACATCGACCGCATCGACCTGATGGTCTCCATGTCAAGCTTCGGCATGGCGGCCCGGTCAATCATGTAAAGGCCATAGTCGGGAGCCAGTCCCCGCAGGAGGGCCGTCTCAAAATTGACCTTGTCGCTCCGATTGTTTGTACTCCGGTAAAGGATCTCCTTCATAACCCTCATAAATTACACGAAGGTGCGGCATATTGCAATGTGCCCTGGGCGTCCAATTTTTTTTTGACATTTCCTTTGCCTTCTGTGTAACATAGTTTTTACTATGCGAAAGATAATAATCCTTAGTTTCCTTGTTCTCTTCCTTGCCTCGTGCAGTTGGCCCTTCGGCGGCAAAAAGACGGGCGATATTCCCCCCAAAAACGCCAAAGGCGAGTCGGTCGATACAAACAACGAAGAGCCGAAGCCGGGCGATGTCAAGGTCGTGGATGGCGTAGAGTACATCTACGCAAAAAACCGCAGGTACGACCAACTCACGGATAACCGCGAGTACGTTTGGCTGCGGAAAGACGAGTACAGCCCTACGCTTTTTGACACGCTTAGCAACAAGATAAGCGGGCAGAGCGCGGCGGACAAAAAAGCGCAGGCGCAGCTCGAGACACGGATCGCCTCGCTCGAAACCGAACTCAAACAGAAAAACGTACCCCAGGCGGCGCCCATGGGTCCCGCGGTACAAACGGCTTCTCTCTCCTCAACACGCTTTTCGGCCCTCGCGCAGCCGATCCCCTTTTCCTATCCTTCGCCCAAAATGCGCAGGCGCGTGCTGATTCTT
Organism: uncultured delta proteobacterium; assembly: GCA_963816715.1. GTDB lineage: Bacteria > Desulfobacterota > Syntrophorhabdia > Syntrophorhabdales > WCHB1-27 > BOG-1155. The sequence continues at coordinate 134,119 of CAWFMJ010000015.1, read as the reverse complement.
CCGCTTACGGACCTGACAAATTATAAGGAAGAGCACCTCGATGAGCTGACGACGAAAAAACTCGTCTCGCGCCTTGAAAAGTCAGGCGCCGTTATCGCCGTAGATCCCAGCACTCTGAAGCTCGCGGCCGATCCTCTGAAGCCTGAGAACATGGAAAAGCTGAACGAGCTCTACGGGATCCAGGCTATAGTGAAGGGCTCTCTTTCCGACGTTTACACGAGCACATCAAAAGTCGAAGGCTCCAACCCAAACGAGAAACAGGTCTCTTTCGCCCTCTCCAAGATTTCTCTGGACGTCTATGATACTGAAACCGGGCAAATGGTCCGGCGGGTCAATGGAAGAAACCCATTCTTTCTCTCCAGGGAAAACGGCGACATGAGCTCCGAAAAAGCGAAGGTCAACGCCATCGACCTGGCGATAGAGCTCGTTGCCGACGATCTCCTGAAGAACCTGCTCTCTTTTGACTGGCATGCCCGCGTTGCCTCCGTGGAACCCGACAAGATATTTCTCAATGCCGGGAGGTTGTCCGGCCTTGAGAAAGGCGACATTCTCGAGGTCTATGCTCCCGGGAGCGAGGTGATCGACAAAACGACGAATCTCCCGCTTGGAAGGACCAGGGGGAGCTACAAAGGGGAAGTGGAAGTCGTTGAGGTCTTCGGAATCGATGCTTCATGGGCAAAGGTCACGAAGCCCGCTTCTTTTGCCTCCACTGATCTGGTTTACCTGAAGCAGCAGCCGTAGCCCGACATTCTCCGCGCCTGCTCTAAAGATCAGGAGCGCCGGCTTACTTCCGGCTTGGCTTATAGGACGGACGCATGGAGGTCCACGGCAAAAAGCGGTTGAAAAAAGTTTTCGGTTATTGTAAACTACTGTTATTCCTTTTCCCCAGGAAATCAAAAGTTTTCCACATATGTTGAAAACATGTTGAAAGTGATCCCATAAAAGGCGTATCCCATGGACGACGTCTGTACCCGGATAAAGCTCCGTCTTTCCCAGATGGTAAGCGAAGACACGTTTAAAACCTGGATCGAGCCGGTCAAATTTCTCGACTATAAAGCGGGTCTCTGCTCGGTTGTCGTTCCCAACGCTTTTTTCCGGGATTGGATCATTGAGAATTTCGAGCCCCTTTTCAGGACCCTTCTCAAGGAGACGACTCATGAAGAGGCGCGGGTCGAGTACCTTCTCAAAAAAGAAGAAGCGCTCATCGAGAAGAAGAACGTCGTTCTGAAAAGACAAGAGTCCCAGGAGTCTTCGGATCTCTTCAAACCGAGGTACACATTCGAGAATTTCGTGGTAGGCGCGAGCAACCAGTTTGCAAATGCAGCATGTCTGGCGGTGGCAAACAATCCCGGAAAGGTGTATAATCCCCTGTTCATCTACGGCGGGGTGGGTCTTGGGAAGACACACCTCCTTAATGCGATCGGCAATTTTCTCCTTGCCCGTCAAAGCGGCGACAGCAGCCGCATTTCCTACACCACCGCCGAAGAATTTACCAACGAACTCATTAATTCACTGCGCTTTGAGAAGATGGAGGATTTTCGAAACCGTTTCCGCAAGATGGATGTTCTTTTAATCGACGACATACAGTTTATTGCCGGCAAGGAGCGCACCCAGGCTGAATTTTTCCATACGTTCAATGCCCTTTATGATAACGCAAAACAAATCGTCGTGACGAGCGATAAATTTCCCAAGGATATCCCAAATTTTGAAGAGAGACTCAGGTCGAGATTTGAATGGGGTCTCATCGCGGATATCCAACCCCCCGATCTTGAGACAAAGGTCGCGATTCTCAACAAGAAAGCGGAGTTTGAACACGTTATCCTGCCTCAGGACGTTGCGTTTTACCTCGCCTCCAATATCGAGCACAACGTCAGGGTTCTGGAAGGCTCCCTGGTGCGTCTCAGCGCATTTGCCTCCTTGCGCAACATACCTATAAGCATGGACCTTGCTCAGGAAGTAATGGGAAACATTATCGAGGCCAAGAAGAAAGAAATCACCGTGGACATGATTACAAAGGAGGTTGCCTCCCACTTCTCCGTCAAGGTTTCCGACCTGAAGTCCACAAAGCGGATCAAGTCGATCATGCTCCCCCGGCAGATCGCCATTTTTCTATCGAGAAAATTGACGGGCAATTCTCTTGTCAGCATCGGTGAAAAATTCGGCGGTAAGGATCACGCCACCATCATCCACTCGATCAGAAAGGTTGAGGGGGAGATGAAAATAAAACAAGACCTGAAGGACATTGTGGAAAAGCTGGAGTTACGGGTCAAATCCACATGAGTCTACGGCTTCTTCACAGAAAGGATAACAGGCGGCATGGCTTTCCTTCCTTGTCTTCACAGGGGGAACGACGGGTTTTCCACAAATCAACGCTACTTATGATTACTACGTTTAAGGAGATTTTATGAATATAATAATAGAAAAGAATGTTCTCCTCACACCCCTTGCCAAATTGGTGAGCATCACGGAGCGCCGTTCTATTATGCCTATTCTATCGAATATCCTTATCGGGTTTTCCCGGGATCAAATCCAGATCTATTCAACAGACCTGGAGCTGAGCGCCATAGGATGTGTGCCCTATCAGGGCGACGCGGAGAAGAAAATCGTGCTTCACGGGAGAAAGTTCTTTGAAATACTTAAGGAAATGGACGCAGAGGCGATAAATCTCGATGTCGGCGACTCCAGCATGACCATGCGACAGAAACAGGCGGAATTTGTGTTGAGTCTGCAGGACCCCGAAGAATTTCCCGAGGTGAAAGAGATCGTTGGCGCCGAAGAGTTTTCGCTGCCGGGCGATGCTTTTCTCGAAATGATCGAGAAGGTGGAATTTGCGATATCATCGGATGAAACAAGATATGTGCTCACAGGGATGTATATAGCCGGGGCTGACGGATTTCTTTCCGTGGTGGGGACGGACGGTTTTCGAATGGCCTTTTACCAGCAGGAGGCGGCGGGGGTAAAAGGCTTTTCGGGCATCATCATACCGAAGAGATCGGTTCTTGAGATAGGGAAGATGATTGGGGAGGGAGAGGAAGTAAAGGTTGTGGTGGGGGAAAAGCATGTGCAATTCAGCACCCCTTCGGTTACCGTTATTTCGAGGCTCCTCGAAGGGAATTTTCCCGATTATGAAAATGTCGTGCCGAGAAATAATACCAACGTGCTGACGGTGGAGAAGGCAAAATTTCTGAAAGGGTTGCGCAAGGTGGCAACCATCATCAGCAAATTGGAGCCCATAAAGGTGACACTGTCCGAAGGGGCAATGGAAATCGAGACGGAATCGGAAGTGGGTCGCGCGAAGGAAGTGCTCGACGTCGATTATCATGGTGAGAGTTTGAACATGAATTTTAACATCCGGTTTCTTATGGACGTGGTGGGACACATTCAGGGGGAAACGATCATAGTCCGGGCGCCCTCGACCTATGGGGCGGTCTTGTTTGAGGGTGAGAAAGACGATCGGTACAAGAATATTGTCATGCCCATAAGAGTCTAAGTTTGCGGAAATATAGCGCAGAGAATATAAAGGTTCTCGATGGACTGGAGGCGGTGCGGAAAGTGCCGTCCATGTATATCGGCAATACGAGCGTCGAGGGGCTGCACCACCTTGTGTATGAACTGGTCGATAACAGCGTGGATGAATGTCTCGAGGGATATTGCGACGCAATATCCGTGACCGTGCATGCCGATAACAGCGCTACGGTGGAAGATAATGGCCGAGGGATTCCAGTCGGCCTCCACAGCGATAATCTGACCGCTTTGGAAATTGTATTGACGAAGCTTCACGCGGGGGGAAAGTTCGACAAGAAGAGCTACCGGTTCTCCGCGGGGCTGCATGGAGTGGGTCTTTCCGTCGTAAACGCGCTTTCCCGGCATCTTGAGGTTGAAGTGCGCAGGGGAGGGAAGGTCTATTTTCAACGGTACGAACGTGGAGAGAAACAGACGGACCTCAGGGTGGTGGGTAAAACTGAGAAGTCCGGCACAAAAATCCGTTTCCTCCCGGACGCAATGCTTTTCGAGTCCATAGAGTTGAGTTATGAAATGCTTGCGCAGCGGATGCGTGAGATATCCTTTCTCAACAACGGCATTTACATTACCCTTGCCGATGAGAGAAAGGAGAAGAGGCAGGAATTTAAACAGACCGGCGGTATAAAATCTTTTGTTCTTTATCTGAATGAGGGAAAGAGCGTGCTTTTTTCGCAACCCGTCATTCTTGCCGGGACAAGAGAGGGCCTGGACTCTTTTGAGGCGGCCATCCAGTACAACGATGGCTACCAGGAGCAGATTTATAGTTTTGTGAATAATATACATACCCATGACGGCGGTTCGCACGTTGCCGGCTTCCGGTCGGCCCTTACGCGATGCATCAATAATTTCGCGGAGTCGAGAAAGTTGATTAAGGAAAACCTGTCGGGGGATGATGTAAAAGAAGGTCTCGCGGCGGTCATCAGTGTGAAGATCCGCAACCCTCAGTTTGAAGGGCAAACAAAAGCAAAGCTCGGCAACAGCGAGATAAAGGGGCTCGTTGAGACCCTTATGAATCAAAAGTTGGCCGAGTATTTCAGTCTTCATGAAGACGCGGCGAAGGCAATCGTCAATAAGGCCCTCGAAGCAAGGAAAGCACGGGAAGCAGCAAAAAGGGCCAAGGAGCTGATAAAGAGTCAGAACGTCTCGGAGACAGGCATATTGCCGGGCAAGCTGGCCGATTGTAGTGAGAAAAGCCCCGATTTTAAGGAAATATACATTGTTGAAGGCGATTCTGCGGGCGGCTCGGCGAAACAGGGGCGGGACAGAAAAAGCCAGGCCATTCTGCCTTTGAAAGGAAAAATTCTCAACGTAGAGAGAGCAAGAGATGAAAAAATATTCTCCAATGAGGAAATCAAGGCAATTTATCTCGCCCTCGGCGTGAATGGGAACGGGATCGAGAAGCTGCGCTATAAGAAAGTGATGATTATGACCGATGCGGACGTGGACGGCGCCCACATCCGGACTTTGCTCCTCACGTTCTTTTACAGAAGGATGCCCGAACTGATCGAAAAGGGGTATCTCTATATCGCACAGCCCCCTCTCTACAAGATTGTCTCAGGGGGCAAGGAGTCTTATCTAAAAGACGACGAAGCGTTCGAGCAATTTGTGCTTCAGAGAGGCGTCGATAAGATTAAGTGTTTTGTAAAGGACAGACAAATAAGGCCCGACCGTTTGAAGGACGACATAGAGAACCTGAGGCGCCTTGAGAAATATTTAAGTGAAATGGATCGTTTAAAAAGACGCCGGCCATTGATTTTGTCTCTTTTCCGGACGGATATTTTTAGAAGGGAAGACTTTGAGATCCCGGATAAGCTGTTCGTCCTGAAAAAGATTCTGATAGAAGCCGGACATAAAGCCGACATTCATCTGGATCGGGAACACAGTCTTTATGTGTTGCGCGTCCGAGAGGGCGCGTCCGAGCAGGGTGAGATCCTTCTTGATTATGAGTTCTTCAACAGGGAAGATTATCAAAGCTATTGTCGGCTCTACAAGCGGTTATCCGCCTACTACGAAGAAGGGGTAGCCGTTCCCGCGAAAGACGGCGGAATGAACGTGATGTTTGTGCAAGGTTTCCTCGCGTTTATGGATGAAACGGGGAAAGATGGGTTGCGGATACAGCGTTACAAGGGCCTGGGCGAGATGAACCCCGAGCAGCTTTGGGCCACCACCATGGACCCGTCGCGAAGGACCCTGATTCGGGTCTCTATTCAGGACGCCATACAAGCCGATCAGACATTTGCCGCGCTCATGGGCGCCAACATAGGATCGAGAAGGGCGTTTCTTGAGGAAAACGCGGTGAATGTCAGAAACCTTGATGTATGATTATTATCGGTTTGACCGGCGTAATGGGCAGCGGCAAAAGCACCGTTGCCGCCCTGCTCAGAAAACGGGGTTTGGAAGCAATCGACCTGGACGCGCTCGCACGCGATAGTCTTCACTGGAAAGAAACCCAGGATGACATTAAGAGAGTCTTTGGTCCGGAATATGTCGTCGACGGCGCGGTGGACGTGAAAAAGCTGAAAGGCATTGTCTTTACGAAAGAAAAGCTCCGAATGCTGGAAATGATCGTTCACCCGAGAATCTTTGAAAGAGCGAAGAAAAGAATTGATCTCCTCGAAAAAGAAGGCGCGAAACTGGTTTTTATCGATCACCCCCTGCTCTTTGAGACGGGGTTTTACCGGAGATTTCAAAAGATCGTCGTGGTGAGCGCGCCGATGGACGAAATCAGGAAAAGGCTGAAAGAAAGGGGCGTGGACCCGCAGGATGCGGAACAACGGCTTTCTTTCCAATTATCATTAGAGGCAAAGGAAAAAATGGCGGATTACATCATCGACAACAGTGGAACGGAAGATCGGCTTGAGGAGCAGGTCGACAGGCTTCTCGAGAAGATAATGAAGGGGGAGGTATCACAACATGTACCTGAATGAGCTGAAGAGAAAGAAAATAGGGGAGCTCACGCATATCGCGAAAGAGCTGAACGTGGAGAACGCAACGGGACTAAGGAAGCAGGAGCTTATTTTTGCTATTCTTCAGTCCCTGGTCGAGAAGAATGAGCTTATCCACGGCGAGGGCATATTGGAGATCTTGCCCGAAGGATTTGGATTCCTTCGGTCGACGGATTCCAATTATTTGCCGGGTCCCGACGACATCTATGTTTCGCCGTCGCAGATAAAAAGGTTTGGCCTGAGAACGGGCGATACCATTGCCGGGCAGATAAGACCGCCGAAGGACAACGAGAAGTATTTTGCCCTTCTGAAGATTGAAAAAATCAATTTTGACGATCCGGAGATCGCGAAGGACAAGATCATCTTTGACAACCTGACGCCTATATACCCCTGCGAGCGCATGCAACTCGAAACAATAGGGACCAAGCTCTCCACGAGGGTTATGGATCTTTTTACACCCATAGGCAAAGGGCAGAGAGGTTTGATCGTGGCGCCGCCAAGGACCGGGAAAACGATGCTCCTCCAGGGTCTCGCCAACAGCATTACGGCAAACCACAAAGAGATTTACCTCATTGTGCTTCTGATCGACGAAAGGCCCGAAGAAGTCACCGATATGGAGCGGTCGGTAGACGGCGAGGTCATCAGCTCAACCTTTGACGAGCCGGCAACGAGGCACGTGCAGGTGGCGGAGATCGTAATCGAAAAGGCGAAGAGGCTGGTGGAGCACAAGAAGGACGTGGTCATCCTCCTTGACAGCATCACGCGACTCGCCCGGGCGTATAATACGGTGGTGCCGAGCAGCGGAAAGATCCTTTCCGGGGGCATCGACGCCTCGGCAATGCAAAAGCCGAAACGTTTCTTCGGCGCCGCCAGGAAAATAGAAGAGGGCGGCAGCCTGACCATTATCGCCACGGCCCTGATCGATACGGGCAGCAGAATGGACGAGGTAATTTTTGAAGAGTTCAAGGGAACAGGAAACTCCGAGATATACCTCGATCGGAAGCTGACGGAAAAGAGGATGTTCCCCTCTATCGACATCAACAAGTCGGGTACGAGAAAAGAGGAGCTTCTTATCAACAATGGCGATCTGTCGCGCATATGGCTGCTGCGCAAGGTGCTCCAGCCGATGAATACGGTGGAGTCGATGGAGTTTCTCCTGGAGAAACTCTCCGACACGGAGTCCAACAAAGACTTCCTCAACTCAATGAGCAGGGGTGGTTGAGGGAAATTTTATCAAAACCCTCGCGTATGGACCCGATAGTGAGGGAAGCGCCGTGAGGTTGACTCACGGAGGGGCTGCTGAAAGCCCGATAATTGACCGAGGAGGCTGACAATGAAAGAGAAGATTCATCCGGATTTGAAGAAAGCCGTGGTGCGCTGCGCCTGCGGCAACACGTTTGAAACGCTCTCGACGAAAGAGAAGATCACTGTCGAAATATGCGCGAAGTGTCACCCGATCTTTACGGGACGCGAGAAACTCCGCGACTCAGCAGGCAGGGTTGAAAAGTTCGAGAGAAAATACGGAAAGAGGCCGGCGAAGGATAAGGAATGATCGCTGAGAAACTCGAGGACATCGAGAAACGATTTCAGGCAATAGAGGTCGAGATGGCAAAGCCGGCCGCGACCTCGGATATGGAAGAGTACAAAAAACTCGCGCGGGAGCACGCCGAACTGCGCGAGTTGGTTGGCATGTTCCGGGAGTGGAAAAAAGTCGAAACGGAGCTCAGGAAGACGGTCGAGATGGCGGAACAGGAGACGGATGAGGAGATGAAGAGCCTCGCAAGGGAAGAGGCAGCCCTCCTCGAAAAGGAAAACGAGCGGCTCGGCGCTCTGTTAAAAGGGAAGCTTCTCGCGAAGGACGAAGAGAAAGTCAACAATACTTTCCTGGAGATACGGGCCGGCGCCGGCGGCGAAGAGGCGGCGCTCTTTGCCCGGGACCTTTTTGGCATGTACATGAAGTATGCGGAGAGGATGCGCTGGAAAACGGAGATCCTCAACATGAGCATGGCCGAGATGGGCGGCCTGAAAGAGGTCGTGGTCGCGATAGAGGCGCCCGAGGCATTTCAGAAGTTGAGGTACGAGAGTGGGGTGCACCGGGTACAGAGGGTCCCCGAAACGGAATCGCAGGGGAGGATCCATACGTCGACCGTCACCGTTGCCGTATTGGCCGAGCCCGAGGAGCTGGAGCTGAACATAAGCCCGGAAGAGCTGCGCATCGACGTCTACCGGTCGAGCGGGCCGGGCGGCCAGCACGTGAACACGACCGACTCCGCCGTCAGGATCACCCATTTGCCCACGGGTCTCGTCGTGACCTGTCAGGACGAGAAATCGCAGCACAAGAACAAGGCAAAGGCGCTCAGGGTGCTGCGGGCGAGGCTCAAGGAAAGAATGGAGGAAGAGAAAAGCCAGGAAGTCTCGGAGGAAAGAAGGAAGCAGGTGGGGACGGGCGACAGGAGCGAACGAATCCGCACCTATAATTTTCCCCAGGGCAGGGTGACCGATCACCGCGTGGGCCTTACGCTCTACAAGCTGGAAGACGTGCTCGCAGGCAACCTCGACGGCCTTCTCGATCCCATCGCCTCGCATTTTCAGACAGAATTCCTGAAGACACGGTAGACCAACGTGCAAGTAAGAGACCTGTTCCTTTCTGAAAGAAGCCTGCCCCGAGTCGACCTTATCGGCATTATCTCCCACGTCCTTTCCCTCTCAACGGAAGGCCTGCTCGCCTCGCCGGAACGGACGCTCGACGAGTCGCAGGAAGTCGCTGTGCGGCGTCTCATCGAGGAACGGCGCAATGGCAAACCCCTCGCCTACCTCAGACAGCGGCGGGAATTCTTCTCGGAAACATTCTATGTGGACGAGAGGGTCCTCATACCGAGGCCAGAGACGGAGTTGCTCGTGGAAGAGGCGATAAAGATCGTCGGCGAAAAGGAACGGCCTTTCGTCCTCGATATGGGGACCGGGTCGGGAATTATCGGCATACTTGTCGCGAAACAGAGCAAAGGAACGGTCTTGTGCGTCGATATTTCCTCCGCCAGCCTCGCCGTTGCCCGCAAGAACGCACGCGCTTTCGGGCTCGAGGAGCGGATCGACTTCGTTGCCTCCGACCTCTTTTCGGGGATGCGGCCGGAGCGGAGATTCGACCTCATATGCGCCAACCTGCCCTACGTCGGCCTGGAAGAATGGGACGATCTCATGTCTGAAGTGCGAGAGTTCGAGCCGAAGAGCGCGCTGATAGGCGGGAAAACGGGGGTCGAGCTGTATGAGCGGTTTATGGCGCAGGTCGGCGGCTGCCTCGCCCCGGAGGGCGTGATCCTCTGCGAGGTTGGCGGCCGGGAGCAGGCAGCGGCGGTAAGCGCGCTGTCGCGGAAGGCAGGACTTGACGCGACGGTGCTCGTCGACCTTGCAGGAAAGCAACGGGTGGTAAAAGCATATGGATAGGTTCGTTATTGAGGGTGGCGAGAGGCTGCGCGGCACGGTGAAAGTTGGGGGCTCGAAGAACGCGGTGCTCCCCGTGCTTGCGGCAACCCTGCTCCAAGGGGGCCGCTACCGGATCACGAACGTCCCCCGACTTCGGGACGTCGATTCCATGCTGAAGCTGCTCTCTTTCATCGGCGCAACATGCGAGCGGCCAGACGGACATACTGTTGTCGTGGATACGGGAAATGCGGAGAACTACACCGCTCCCTACGAGATAGTGAAAGAGATGCGGGCCTCCGTGCTCGTCCTCGGCGCCCTCGTGGGCAGGCTCAAGCGGGCGGTCGTTTCCTATCCCGGCGGCTGTGCAATCGGCGAGCGGCCCATAAACCTTCACCTGAAAGCCCTTTCCCAGTTGGGGTGTGAAGTGCGGATCCACGAAGGGTACGTGGACGTGAGCGCAAAGAAGCTCCGCGGCAGCCGCGTCGCCTTTGACGCTCCCACCGTCGGCGGGACGGAGAACCTCCTCATGGCCGCGGCGCTTGCCGAAGGCGAGACGGTCATACAGAATGCCGCGCAAGAACCGGAAGTAATCGATCTTGCCCTCATGTTGACGCGGATGGGCGCGAAGATCGACGGCATCGGCGATGAGGTTGTCAGGATTCGGGGCGTCAAAGAACTGGCCCCCTGCGACTATGGGGTGATTCCCGACCGGATCGAGGCAGGCACGTTCCTTGTGGGTTGCGGCCTCACCCGGGGCAGCATCGTCGTTGAGGGCGCGTGCGCCAGCCATCTGAAGGCGGTGATCGAGAAATTGAAGGAAGCGGGCATGGAGATAGAGGAGACAGACGGGATAATACGGGCGTCGATGAGTCGGAAGCGGCCGGCGGCTTTCGACGTGAAGACCCTGCCGTACCCCGGTTTCCCTACGGACATGCAGGCCCAGATGATGGCCTTTACGGCCGTATCGGGGGGCGTGAGCGTGATCACCGAGACGATATTTGAAAACAGGATGATGCATGCGGCGGAACTGCGGCGGATGGGCGCCGACGTACGCGTCATTGGGAATACGGCGATCGTGAAGGGAGTAAAGTCGCTTCAGGGCGCAAAGGTCATGGCGACCGACCTGCGGGCGAGCGCTTCCCTCATCCTCGCGGGCCTGGCCGCCTTCGGCTCGACCGAGGTATCCCGGATTTACCACATCGACAGGGGCTACGAGGCGATCGAGAAGAAGCTTAAGGGGCTCGGCGCGAGGATTGAGAGGAGGAAAGATGAAAACCTGGCATCTTGAGAAGGAGTACGATGCTTTCATCGCTGCCGTCGTTTCTGCAAGGGAAGAGCGCAAGACGGGGGTAAGAGAAAGGGTGCAGGCCATCAGGGCGGAGGTGCTCCAAAAGGGAGAAGGGGCGCTTGTAAGCTATGCCAGGCAGTTTGACGGATGGAGGCAGGAGTACCCGCTCAAGGCGAGCCGGGAGGAGTTGGAGGCTGCCGCATCGACCCTCACCAAAGAAGACAAACGCGTCCTGAAAGGGATGATCGAGAACGTCAAACTCTTCCATAGGCATCAGAAACAGCGCCCGAGGACCTACCGGAGGGAAGGGCTGAAGGTGATCGAGCAGTCCGTGCCGGTGGATCGGGTCCTGGTCTACGTCCCCGGCGGCACCGCGCCGTACCCCTCGAGCCTCGTCATGGGCGCCGTGCCGGCGCGCATCGCGGGGGTAAGGGAGATCTATGCAACCACGCCCGCTCACGACGGCCGCCTCAACCCTTACATCGCTGCCGCCGCGCTGCTTCTCGACATCACGGCTCTTTACCGGATAGGCGGCGCTCAGGCGATCTACGCTTTTGCCTACGGAGCAGGAGGCGCGCCGAAGGTGGACATGATCGTCGGTCCGGGCAATGCCTACGTCGAGGAAGCGAAAAGGGACGTCTACGGCCGCGTTGGCATCGACATGCTTGCCGGTCCCAGCGAGCTTGTCGTCCTGGCGACGAAGCCGATATCCCCCACTTTGCTCGCCTGGGATCTGTTTTCTCAGGCCGAGCACGACGAGATGGCCATGGTGGGACTCTTTTCCCCTTCCGAAGAGGAGCTGTACGGCCTGCTGCGGCGTATGGAGCAGCTCATCTCTTCAAACAAGCGGCGGGAGATCGTCGAGCGCTCTCTGGCCAGAAACGGCTTTCTCGTCCACTATACGAAACCGGAAGACGCCATTGCCGCCATCGAGACGATCGCTCCCGAACACCTGGAAGTCATCGGCGACGAGGCGATGGCGGAAAAAATACGCTATTCCGGCGTCACCTATGTGGGACCGCACACGTGCGTCGCCATGGGGGATTACTATATCGGCACCAACCACATCCTGCCCACCGGCGGCGCCGGGAGGTTCTCGTCGGGCCTTTCAGTGGACCGGTTTACAAAAAGACAGGTTTTAGTTAAGATAGAAGGGTCGTTCCTCGGGAAATACGGGGAAAATGCCGCGAGGTTCGCGGATATAGAAGGGCTGCGCGCGCATGGCGAAGCCATAAGAGCGAGAAAGGAGCTGCTTTAGTGTTGTTGCGGATAGGGATACCGAAAGGGAGCCTGCAGGAGTCTACCCTCAGGCTTTTCAAAAATGCCGGCTATACCATCAAGCTTGCGGAACGGTCGTACGTTCCGGCTATCGACGACCCCGAGTTGGAAGGGCTCGTGATCCGGGCGCAGGAGATGGGGCGGTACGTAGAGCAAAACATCCTCGATATGGGCATTACCGGCCTCGACTGGGTTCTCGAGCAGGACTCGAAAGTCGTCGAGGTCGCGCGTCTCCGCTATGGAAAGGTTGGGTTCAGGGGCGTCAAGTGGGTAGTGGCGGTCCCGGCGGACTCGCCGATCAGAGACGTCGCCGGGCTTCAGGGAAAGAAGATCGCCACCGAGCTTGTGGGCTTCACAACGCGCTATTTAATGGCCCATAACATAGAGGCTACGGTGGAGTACTCCTGGGGCGCCACGGAAGCGAAGCCGCCCTTGCTCGCCGACGCGATCGTGGAGGTGACGGAAACGGGCGCCTCCCTGAGGGCGAACAAGCTGCGCATCATCGAGACCATCCTCGAATCGGAAACGGTGATCATTGCGAACGAGGCGGCCTTAAAGGACGAATGGAAGAAGACGAAAATCGAGAACATCGTCATGCTGCTGAAGGCAGCGCTGCTCGCCGACGAGAAGGTCGGGTTGAAGATGAATGTGCCGAGAGAGCAACTCGACACGGTTATCGGCATTCTTCCTTCGCTCCACACGCCGACGATTTCCGGCCTTTCGGACAGTGCATGGGTTGCCATAGAGGTGATTATCGACGAACAGGTGGTGCGGGACATCATTCCATCGCTGCGAAGGGCGGGCGCCCAGGGCATCGTGGAATACCCGCTCAACAAGGTGATACTCTAAGGGGGATTCATGGAGAGGGAATCCGACGTAAAAAGAGAGACGCGGGAGACCCGCATACGGGTGGCATGGAAGCTGGATGGAGACGGCGCCTACCGCATCTCGACGGGAATTCCCTTTTTTAACCATATGCTGGAGCTTTTCACGCGCCACGGCTTCTTCGACCTTACGGTCGAGGCGGAAGGCGACATCGAGATCGATCATCACCATACGATCGAAGATACGGGCATCACCCTGGGAAAAGCGCTGAGAGAAGCACTCCCCGCTTTTGCGGGCATAAGACGGTACGGCCATTCGGTCCTACCCATGGATGAGACCCTGGCCATGGTGGCCATCGACCTCTCGGGCAGGCCGAGCCTCGTCTGGCACGGGGATGTCGCCGGGAAAACCGGCGCCTTCGACGGCGACGCGATAAAGGAGTTTTTTCAAGGGTTCGTGAACGAGGCCCGGATTACTCTGCACGTGAATCTGCTCTACGGAGAGAACCTGCACCACAAGATCGAAGCGATATTCAAGGCCGCGGGCAGGGCGCTCCGGGAGGCCGTGACGGCCGACGAGAAGGTGAAGGGGCCCCTTTCCACCAAGGGATGCTTGTGATGATAGCCATAATAGACTACGGCATGGGAAACTTGCGGAGCGTGACCAACGCGTTCAGACGCCTTGGCGCCGACATGACGATCACCAGGGACGAATCGGCAATCCGCGAGTCCACCGCTCTCGTGCTGCCGGGGGTGGGCGCTTTCGGCAAGTGCGTTGAGAATCTGAAAAGCTTCGGCCTCTTCGACCTGCTGAAAGAACAGATAGGAGAGGGAAAGCCCTATCTCGGCATTTGCCTCGGCATGCAGATCCTTCTGGAATCGTCGGAGGAATCGCCGGGAGTAGAGGGTCTGGGAGTGATCAAAGGCCGGGTCGTCCGTTTCCGGGGCGCAATGAAGATTCCCCACATGGGTTGGAACAGCGTGGAAATCAAAAAACCCTCGACCATATTTGACTCTGTTCCTTCCGGCTCTTACTTTTATTTTGTGCACTCCTACTATCCCGAGCCCCTCGAAGAATCCGCGATCGCCACCGTCACCGACTACGGCTCCAAGTTCGCCTCCTCTTTGCAGAGGGAGAATGTGTTCGCCAGCCAGTTTCACCCGGAAAAGAGCCAGGCGGTTGGATTGAAACTTCTGTCGAACTTCGTGAAGTCATGCGGATAGCGCGCGCTTTCGGCGCATCCCTTTTGCTCTTCCTCTGCCTGTCCGCTTCTGCCCATGCCCTCGGGCTCTATGTGGAACGGCTGCAGGATGCGAACGTCAATTTCTGCCCCGTCTGCCATCAGGTGATTGTGCCGGGCAGCATCCACGAGACTGCGGAAGGGCTCGTCACGACGGAGTTCGGCGGAGCGCTGGAAGAGAGAGGACTCAGCTACACCCAGGCGCCGAACGAGACGGTCCGGCTCGAGGTGCTCATTTATCGGTTTCAGGAGCGGCGGGGAGGCAATTTCTCCGTCGAGCGGCCCGCGAGCGTCGGTTTCCACGTCCATTTCTTTGACCGGAACGGCCTCGAAAAAGTGTACGTCTTCGACGAAACGCAGCAGCCCTTGTTAGAGAATCTCTTCCGCATTTTCACTTTTTTTAAACGGAAGGGCACATGGATCACCGCTGCCGATTTGGCGCGGGAAGGGGTCCTCAAGGCGATCGATTTCTTCGCGGACGATCTGAAAGCAGCCCAGTCGGGAGAGGCGCAGTGAAGATACTGTTCGCCATGGACCTGATAGAAGGATGCGCGGTAAGGCTCGTGCGCGGGGATTTCGAGCAGAAGACGGTCTACAGCGATGATCCCGCCGCTATGATCGGGCGCATGTCGGCGGAAGGCGCGCGCGATTTCCATGTGATCGACCTCGACGGGGCCCGGACCGGCAAAGTGAGCCACGGGAAGCTCATAAAGCGCATCCGGGGGAGCGTCGCGGGCTATCTGGAAGTGGGAGGGGGCATCCGCAGCGAGGAGGATATCGATTTTTATGGTCAGGCCGGCGCCGACGGCATTATCGTCGGCACCCGGGCGCTCACGGACGCCGCATTTTTCGAAGGTTTGTCGCGCTTCCGGAATATCGTGCTCGGTTTTGATATGTATGAGGGGAAGCTCATGGTCAAGGGCTGGAAAGAGGCTGCTTCGGTCGATGCGGAGCGGGTGCTCGACGATGCGCAGCGAGTCGGCGTTGCGGCCCTTCTTTGTACGAATATTGCCCGGGACGGGGTGCTCGCGGGACCCGATCTCCAGGGCGTCGCGAAAATGAAGTCGATGACCTCCCTCCCGATCATCGCGAGCGGGGGCGTGAGCCGCGCCGATGACTTGAAGGCGCTCAAAGAGCTGGATGTCTGGGCCGCAATCGTTGGCAAGGCGTTTTATGAAGGGAAGATAGGGGTCCAGGAGGCTATGGCGTATGCTGACTAAGCGGATTATCCCCTGCCTCGACGTGAAGGAGGGCAGGGTGGTAAAAGGGATGAACTTCGTCGACCTGAAGGATGCGGGCGGCCCTGTCGAGAACGCCAAGGCATACGAGGAGCAGATGGCGGACGAGCTCTGCTTTCTCGATATCACCGCCTCCCACGAATCGCGAAAAACGATCCTCAAGGTGGTGGAAGAGGTGGCCGCCGAGGTCTTCATGCCCCTCACCGTGGGCGGGGGCATCAGAGGCCTGGGCGATATACGGGACATCCTTCTTTCCGGCGCCGACAAGGTGACCATCAATACCGCCGCGGTCGAACGGCCGGAACTCGTGGCCGAGGCAAGCGAGATGTTCGGCAGCCAGTGCATTTGCGTCGCCATCGATGCGAAGGCGACGCGGGATGGCTTCGAGGTGTACACCTACGGGGGCAGGCGGCCGACGGGCGTCGACGCCATCAAATGGGCGCAAGAGGTGGAAGCCCTCGGGGCGGGTGAAATACTCCTCACGAGTATGGACCGGGACGGAACAAGGATCGGCTACGACATCCCCCTCACGAGGACCATCTCAGAAGCGGTGAACATCCCCGTCATTGCCTCGGGAGGCGTTGGAGACCTTTCACACCTCTACGAGGGCCTTGTGGACGGACACGCGGACGCGGTCCTCGCTGCCTCAATCTTCCACTATCGCGAGCACACGGTCATCGACGCCAAAAAGTATCTTCGCGACCGCGGCGTGGCGGTGAGGCTGTAATTGAGGCGCCTCGGGTGGGCGACGCAGACCGGCCGAACATTAACAAAGAGAGAAGAGAGATGGAAAACATCACCGATGCGCTAAAATGGGACAGCCGCGGATTAATCCCTGTCGTCGTCCAGGATGAAAAGAGCCGCCAGGTCGTGATGGTCGCCTACATGAACGCCGAAGCCCTGGAGCTGACGCGCAAGACGGGCCGGGCCCACTACTATTCCCGTTCCCGCAACAAACTGTGGCTCAAGGGAGAGACTTCGGGCCACTACCAGGACGTGCGCGGCCTTTTTCTCGACTGCGACGGCGATACCATCCTGCTTGTCGTCGATCAAAAGGTCGCTGCCTGTCATACCGGCTATTTCAGTTGTTTCTACCGTTCCTGGAAAGACGGATGGAGTGAGGTCGGGGAAAAGGCTTTCGATGCGGAAGCGGTTTACGGCGATAAGGCATAGGCTCTGCGAGTGGTTTGTCACCTGCTCGTACACGGGCTATCTCCCCTTCGCGCCGGGAACTTGGGCATCGCTTCTCACCGCAGGCATTCTTTGGTTCGTCCCCTCCTTTGATCACCCGCTTGTCATAGCGCTGCTCATCATCGTCGCCATTTTCGCCATCGACCCGATAAGGGGAGAGGAGCGGGACCCGGGTTACATCGTGATCGACGAGATGATAGGCGTGCTCCTCGCGACAGTCGGCCACGACCCAACGAAGTGGAATCTCCTTAAAGCCTTTATTCTCTTCCGCGCCTTTGATATACTAAAGCCCTATCCTATACGAAAGGTGGAGCGTCTGCCCGGCGCTTACGGCATCATCGCCGATGACGTCCTTGCCGGCATATTCGCGAGCATTGCGCTGTTCATATGGGGGAGGCTGGCATGAGCCCTGAAAGCACGCTGAATCGACTGCTCACGGAGCGAGGCCTCACGCTCGCCGCCGCCGAATCCTGCACGGGAGGCCTCATTTCGGCGAGGATCACCGACGTGGCGGGTTCGTCCGTCTACTTCCTTGCAGGGCTGGTGACCTACAGTAACGAGGCAAAGGAAAAGTTCCTCGCCGTGCCGGGAGAGTTGATCGCCGCCAAGGGAGCAGTGAGCGCGGAGGTGGCCGGCCGCATGGCGGAAGGAGTCCGCCGGGCCACAGGAGCGGACCTCGGCATCTCCGTGACGGGCATCGCCGGTCCTGACGGCGGCACGGATGAAAAGCCGGTGGGAACGGTCTACATGGGACTTTCCGCAGAAGGGGCGAGTCTTGTGCGGCGGCGCAAGTTCGAGGGCGACCGGGCTGCCGTCAGGCAACAAACCGTGGACGAGGCCCTTCGGCTCATCCTCGACTACCTTGAAGGGAAGGCGCACTCATGAGGGCCTTTCTGGCGCTGCCCATCCCCGGGGACGTGGTTGCCTATCTCAAGGAGGCAATAGGCCGCCTCGAGCGGCGCACCGAAGGCGTTCGGTGGGTGAGAGACGAGGGCATCCACATTACGGTGAAGTTCCTCGGGGAAATCGAAGAGAACATGGCGGAGCGGATGAAGCAGGCGTTAACGCCTTTAGGGGCCGAGTTCAAGCCTTTTCGCGCCCGCCTGGGAGGCCTCGACGCTTTTCCCTCGAAGCGGAGCGCGAGAGTAATCGTTGTGAAGCTGAACAAGGGAGTCGAGGAATCGCAGGCCCTTTTTGAAGCGGTGGAGGAACGCCTTGCCGCGCTTGATATAGAACGGGAGAAGAGGGCCTTGACGCCGCACATCACTCTGGGCAGGAGGAGAATACCGAAGCCGTTCCCGAACGGAGACCCCCTGCCGATAGAGGAGAAAGAATTTCTTATTGAGCGGATCGTGCTTTTCAAGAGCACGCTGAGTCCGGGCGGTGCGATCTACGCCCCTATCTGGAACGTAAGGCTTGGAGGCGAAGACTGATGAGGGAAGAGGGGAACAGAATGCGGGAGGAAGAAGGCAACAGGGGAAGAGCGGTAGATATGGCGATGACCCAGATCGAGAAGCTCTTCGGGAAGGGCGCGATCATGAAGCTCGGCGAGCGGCCCATCGAAGACATCCCCGTGGTGTCGACGGGCTCGATCGGGCTCAACATCGCCCTTGGCATCGGAGGCCTCCCGCGAGGACGGGTGGTCGAGATATTTGGGCCGGAAGCCTCGGGAAAAACGACCCTTGCCCTTCAGGTGGTCGCTGAGGTGCAAAAAGCCGGCGGCACGGCGGCTTTTGTCGATGCCGAGCATGCCCTCGACGTGCACTACGCGAGCAGGATAGGCGTGAAGGTGGAAGAGCTTCTCGTCTCGCAGCCCGATACCGGCGAGCAGGCGCTGGAAATTACCGAGATCCTCGTGAGGAGTGGCGGCGTCGATATTGTCGTTATCGACTCCGTGGCCGCCCTCGTGCCCAAGGCGGAGATCGAAGGAGAAATGGGCGACCAGCACATGGGGCTGCAGGCGCGGCTCATGTCGCAAGCCCTCAGGAAGCTGACGGGCACAATCAGCAAATCGATGACCATCGTCATTTTCATCAATCAGATCAGGCAGAAGATAGGCGTCATGTTCGGCAATCCGGAGACGACCACGGGCGGCAACGCCCTCAAGTTCTATTCGTCGGTGAGGCTCGACATCAGACGCATCTCCTCCCTCAAAGACGGCCAGGAAGTGGTGGGGTCGAGAACGCGGGTAAAGGTCGTGAAGAACAAGCTTGCGCCCCCTTTCAGGGAGGTGGAGTTCGATATCGTTTTCGGCGAGGGCATTTCAAGAGAAGGGGACCTCGTCGATTTGGGGGTCGAGGCGAACCTCGTGGAAAAATCGGGGACCTGGTTCTCCTACGGGGAGGCCAGGATCGGCCAGGGCAGGGAGAACGCCAAAGAATACTTCAGGGGGCATCCGGAGGCGGCCGCCGAGCTGGAATCAAAGCTGCTTGTTCACTATGGGTTAAGAAAGGAATAAATAATCGTGCTGTCGAAAGAAACGCGAAAATCCTTCCTGGAGTATTTTGCCGCCCGGGGGCATACCATTGTTCCGAGCTCTTCGCTCGTCCCCGAAAAGGACCCGACCCTGCTCTTCGTCAATGCGGGCATGGTTCAGTTCAAGAACGTCTTTCTGGGCCTCGAGAAACGTCCCTACAAACGGGCGACGACGTCGCAGAAGTGCGTGCGTGCGGGAGGCAAGCACAACGATCTGGACAATGTGGGCAAGACCCTTCGGCATCATACCTTTTTCGAGATGCTGGGCAACTTCTCCTTCGGCGATTACTTCAAGAAAGACGCGATCGCCTTTGCCTGGGAATTCTTGAGGAAAGAGCTCTGCCTCGACGAGGGACGTCTCTGGATCACCGTTTTCAGAGAAGACGACGAGGCGGAGGTTTTGTGGAAGGCGGCGGGCGTAGCGCCTTCCCGCATCGTGAGACTAGGGGAGAAGGACAACTTCTGGTCCATGGGCGATGAAGGGCCCTGCGGTCCATGCTCCGAGATCATCTACGATCTCGGTCCGGAAGCGGGGTGCAGGCAGCCGACGTGTGGGATAGGCTGCGATTGCGACCGATATCTGGAGATATGGAACCTGGTCTTCATGCAATACGAGCGTTCGCGCAACGGGGAAATGAGAAGTCTGCCGAACCCTTCTATCGATACGGGCATGGGACTGGAGCGCATCGTCTCCGTACTGGCGGGCAAGATAGGCAACTACGAGACCGACCTCTTCATCCCGCTCCTTAAGCGGCTGGAAGAGATTTCCGGCAAGGTCTACGGCGAGGGAGGACTGGTCGACATCGCCTTCCGCGTCATTGCCGACCATGTTCGGGGCGCCGCGTTCATCGTCAATGACGGCGTGCTGCCGGCCAGGGAGGGCAGGGGGTACGTGCTCCGCAGGATTCTCCGGCGCGCTCTCCGGTACGGGAAGAAGGTCGGGATCGAGAAAGACTTTCTCTCCGACCTCTCGAGGCTGGTCGTCGATATGATGGGCGATGTCTACCCGGAGATAAAGAACAACTATCCTTTCGTCCTGCGCGTCCTCAAGGGAGAGGAAGAGCGTTTCCTGGAAACGCTCAGCGTGGGCATGCGCCTCTATGAGGACGTGAAGAAAGAATGTATGGCGAGGGGCGAGAAAGTGATCCCCGGCGACGTCGTATACCGGCTCTACGACACTTTTGGCTTTCCCGTCGATATCACCGACGAGATGGCGAGAGAGGACGGGCTGTTCCTCGATACGGCGGGTTTCGAGAAAGCCCTGAACGAGCAGAAGGAGCGGTCGCGGACCGACCGCCGCCTGAAGAAGGAGGGCTTCGTCCAGGAGGCGATCGGCATAGGGGTCGCGGATTTGAAGAATGTTTTTACGGGCTACGAGACTCTCGAGTCGGAGGCAAAGATCCTCGCTATTCTGCAAGACGGGCAGTCCGTCGAGGAAATCGGCGAGGGAGACGAGGCCCAGGTGTTTTTTGACAAAACGCCTTTCTACGGCGAGGCCGGAGGACAGACGAGCGACGACGGCGTCGTCGAAAGAGACGGCGCGATCGGCAACGTTGCCAACGTGAGCAGAGTGAAGGAAAACCTCTTTTCGCATTCGGTGAAAGTGGAGAAAGGGGTCTTCAGGACGGGCGATTCCGTACGCCTCGCGGTGGACCGGGAGAAGAGAAGGGCGGTCGGGAGGAACCACACCGCGACCCATCTCCTCCAGTTCGCTTTGCGACAAGTATTGGGCGACCACGTGAAGCAGTCGGGCTCCCTGGTGGAGCGAGACAGGCTGAGGTTCGATTTCACGCACTTTCAGGGACTTACTGCGGCCGAGCTGACGGCCGTGGAAGACATCGTGAATGAAAAAATACTCGACGTGGTTCCCGTGAGCACCCAGGTAAAGAGCAGGGAAGAGGCGATCCGGGAGGGGGCCACAGCCCTTTTTGAAGAGAAATACGGCGAGATGGTGCGGGTTGTATCGATGGATGCGTTCAGTAGGGAGCTGTGCGGCGGGACGCACGTCAAAAACACCGGCGAGATCGGCAGTTTTTCCATCCTGAGCGAAGGGGCGCTCGCGTCGGGCATTCGAAGAATCGAGGCGGTCACGGGCATGGGCGCTGTCGCGTACCGGAGAAAGATCGAGAGTACGGCCCGCGCCATAGCGCGGGAGCTGAAAACCGACATGGAGAGCCTCCAGTCCAGGGTGGAAGCCCTTGTCGGGGAGATGGCCGCGAAAGAGAAAGAGGCGGCGCGCCTGAAGGACGAGCTCATGCGGCAGCAGATCGAGGATGCCGTGAAAGGGGCGCGCAAGAAAGACGGCGCCACTATTGTCTCGATGTATGTGCCGGGAGGAAGCGCCGAGGACTTGCGGAAGGCGACCGATATCATCCGCGACAGGGTGAAAAGCTGCGTGGCCGTTATCGCTGCCGGCGACAACACGAAGGGACTTCTCGTGGCGGCCGTCACGAAAGACCTGGCCGGCGGCGCCTTCAATGCGGGACAGATCATCAAAGCGATCGCGGCGAAATATAACGGCAAGGGAGGGGGCAATCCCCAGATGGCCCAGGGAGGAGTTCCGGGAGCCGTGATAAAGGAAGCCCTGGCCTACGTAGACGAGTTGCTGGGCGTCTGATGGGAAACCCCGCCTTCTTTAATCTCTACAACCATAATTTTGTTCGGGTGGCGGCGGCCGTGCCCCGGGCGGCAGTCGCCAACCCCGCCTTCAACGCTCAGCAGACCATCGCTCTTATGGAAGAAGCGGCGCAACGCAAGGCGTTTCTCGTTGCTTTTCCCGAGCTTGGTCTTTCGGGCTACTCGTGCGACGACCTTTTTCATCAGCAGGCCCTTCTGGGGGCCTGCGAGGACGCTCTCGCCACGGTGCTCGAAGCGTCGGCGCGGCTTCCGCTTATCGTCGTGGTCGGCCTGCCGCTTTCGGTACGAGACCTGCTCTTCAACTGCGCAGCGGTGCTTTACGGGGGGAAGCTCCTCGGGGTAGCGCCGAAAACTTACTTGCCCAATTATCGCGAGTATTACGAGCAGCGGTACTTCGCGCCTGCGGACGTTGGGGGAAGCAGAGGGCTCGACCTTTTGGGACAAAAGGATGTGCCTTTCGGGAACAGGTTGCTTTTCGAGGCGGAAGGGCAGCCCAAATTGCGGTTTTTTGTTGAGGTGTGCGAGGACCTCTGGGTTCCCATACCGCCGTCGTCGTATGCCGCGCTCGCAGGGGCGACCCTGCTGGTGAACCTGTCGGGTTCGAACATCACCGTGGGAAAAGCGGGCTACCGCAGGCAGCTCGTGGCGAACCAGTCGGCGCGCTGCATTGCCGCCTATCTGTACACGTCAGCGGGCTTTGGAGAGTCGACTACCGACCTTGCGTGGGACGGGCAGGCCCTCATCTATGAGAACGGCACGAGGCTTTCCGAGTCGAAGCGGTTCTCCTACGAGCCGCAGCTCGTGACGGGAGATGTCGATCTCGATCGGCTCAGCGAGGACCGGATGCGGCAGGGCACCTTCGGCCAGTCCATCCGCCGGCACGAACAATACTTATCGGACTTTTCCTGCATCAGGGTAAAGGGGACGATCCCAAGCGAGGAGACGCTTCTGCTGGACCGTTCCTATGAGCGTTTCCCCTTTGTGCCGAGCGACGTGGAAGGGCAAGACCGCCGCTGCCGGGAAGTCTACGAGATACAGGTGCAGGGGCTTGCCAAGCGCCTGCAGTTCACCGGGGCCGAGAAAGCGGTGATCGGCGTCTCGGGGGGCCTCGACTCGACGCAAGCCCTCATTGTCGCCGTGCGGGCCATGGACGTCATGAAGCGCCCGAGGACCGACGTGGTCGGCTGCCTGCTGCCCGGCTTTGCAACCAGCCTTCGCACCATGGACCAGGCGCGCCGCTTGCTCTCCGCCCTCGGCTGCACGAGCGTTGAGATCGATATACGCCCCTCGTGCCTCCAAATGTTTCAGGATATCAATCATCCCTATGCAAAGGGCGAGCCGGTTTACGATATCGCTTTTGAAAACGTGCAGGCGGGGGAGCGTACAAGCCATCTTTTCCGGTTGGCCAACGTGAAGCGGGGGCTGGTCGTAGGGACAAGCGACCTCTCCGAGCTTGCCCTGGGGTGGTCCACCTATGGAGTGGGGGACCACATGGCCCACTACCACGTCAATTCGAGCGTGCCGAAGACGCTGGTTCAATACCTGATACGGTGGGTGGCGCGAAAGAACTTTTTTGGCGCAGAGGGGAGCGCCGCCCTTACGGATGTGCTCGACACGGTGATCAGTCCGGAGCTTGTCCCGGGTACGAGCGAGGAAGAGCCGGCGCAGTGCTCCGAAGACGTGATCGGACCCTTCGACCTGCAGGATTTCACGCTCTACTACGCGCTCCGCTTCGGTTTTGCCCCTCCGAAGGTCGCCTTTCTCTCCTGGACTGCATGGCACGACAGGACGAGCGGCCTCTGGCCCGATATCCCCGAAGAGAAGCGGAAAGCCTACACCATCGCCGAGATCAAACGGTGGCTGACGGTGTTCGTCGACCGCTTCTATGAATTCAGCCAGTATAAGCGGAGCTGCATCGCCAACGGGCCGAAGGTGGGATCCGGAGGCTCTCTCTCCCCAAGAGGGGACTGGCGCGCGCCCAGCGACGCCGAGGCGGCGGCGTGGCGATCCCTGTTGTCGCGCGTCCCCGAAGAGAACCCCGATTAAGGCGGAAGCGAGCTGTCCTTCGCTTGCACCCGAATCGGCTCGGCAATTCTCGCCGAACAGAAGGAGAAAAGACAACTTTCATGGTTCCGCAATTCCCGCAGTTTAAGGCGATCGGCATCGAGGACCGCGACGCAGTCGAAAGCAGGCTTGCCAGATACGGGCCGGAAACCTCAGAGCTTAATTTTACCAACATGTTCATATGGCGGTCCCATTACGGCTTCGAATGGTCCGTGTGGCGCGACTGGCTGCTCGTAATCGGCACAAATTCGGGCAATGGAGTACACGCTTTGCCTCCTGTCGGGCCGGCGTCTCGGGTGGAAGTAAGCCGAATGCTGCTCGAATGGCTGCGCCAGGAGAGGAAGATCGATGAACCGCGCATAGACAGGGCAGACGCAAGATTGGTCGCGGAGGTTGAGGGGGACGGCGCCTTCACGGTCGAGCCGGTGAGAGACCACTTCGATTACGTCTACCGGACGGAGGACCTGATTGCACTTTCCGGAAAGGCTTATCGCGCGAAGCGGAACCATTTGAACTACCTGCTTCGCGCCTATGGAGGGAGCATGGCCTACGAGCCGATCAGGGAGGAGCACGTAGAGGCGTGCCGCGAAGTGGCCGGGAACTGGTGCTCTCTGCAGCGATGTGAGGAGGACCTGAACCTGGTGGGGGAGTGGGATGCCATACAGGAAGCGCTGGGGAACCTTCGTTTGCTCCGCGTAAAGGGCGCAGTGATAACGATCAACGGCAAGGTGGAGGCCTTCACGCTGGGAGAACGGCTCAACGGGGAAACCGCAGTCGTCCACCTGGAGAAGGCAAACACTGAGATCAGGGGCCTCTATGCAGCCATAAACCAACAGTTCTGTGAAAAAGCGTGGCCGGATGTTCCATTCATCAATCGGGAGCAGGACTTGGGAGACCCCGGCTTGAGGGAGGCCAAGCTTTCCTACAATCCCGACCGCATGATTGAGAAATATCGAATAGGGTTGGCTGCCGGATAGCTTCGCCGCGCCGGCGGGGCGAAAATAAGGTGTTGACTTGTTCTGCGGACATTGTACAATTAAATAGAGAAGTAAAAGTTGGCCCCGTCGGCGTTTCATACGGCACGATGGTGAGCGCGAAGAAGAACTAAATCGGATCGGCGCGGTGTTTCCTTTTGGGGATGGGGATTCGTAAGGGGAAAGGAGGAACGCGATGTTGAGAAGAATTGGTTTGGGTGCAGTAGTCTGTCTGTTGGTGTTTTTATCGGGGTCGACGGTTTTTGCAGCGAAGACGGTTTATATAGGCAGCACCATGTCGCTGACGGGACCCTACGCCGAGGATTCGGCGGCGATTCTGGCGGCCTTCCAGGACTACGTGAAATATGTCAACGAGACCAAACAGATAGCCCCGTGGATGAAGGAGAAGTGGCCCTCGGACATCACCGTCGAATTGCTGTGGAGGGACGACGAGCTGAAGCCCGCCAAAGCCTTGAGCATCTACGAGGAACTCAAGGCGAAGGGCATTCTCGTGTATCGATGCTCGGGCTCTCCTATTGCGCTTGCCCTGAAAGAGCGGCTGAAACAGGACGGCTTCGGCGCGACCAGCATGAGTACCGGCTCTTTCCTCATGACGCCGCCGGGCACCATCTTTACGTATTATCCTATCTATACCGACGACTTGGCGGCCGTGGCCGACTGGGTGAAAAAGAACTGGAAAGAGTCGCGCAAGCCGAAAGTGGCCTACCTGACTTCCGACAATGCCATGGGAAAATCGATTGAGACGCCCGAGATGGAAGCATATCTCAAAGGCGCGGGGTACGAGTTCGCGGGAACGCAATATGTGCCCCTGATTCCGACGTCGCCGCCGACCACCCAGCTCATGTGGCTCAAGCAGAACAAGGTGGACCTTGCCGTCGGCATCATGGTGAATCCGGGCGCGCAGCCCACCGTGAAAGAGATGGTACGGCTCGGCATGGGTCCAAATCAGCCTTACAAGATGACCTTCGCCTGCGGCACGCCCGCCCATATCGTGCCCTTTGTGGACGCCATGGGCGAGCTGGGAGACGGTTATGTAGTGGCGGGCGACTTCCCGACATGGGAAGATCCGGCCCCGGGCGTGGCGTGGATGACGGAAATGCAGAAGAAGTACCACCCCGATAAGTTCGTCAGGCATACCCAGTATATGGGAGGGCTGATCGAGGCGGTGGTGCAGCTCGAGGCTATACGGCTTGCGCTCAAGCAGACGCCCCTGGAGAAGCTGAAACCGGCGGACGTGCTCAATAACGGTTTTTACCAGATCAAAAACTTCAACATGGGTGGGATAAGCGCTTCTCCTCTGACCTATGGTCCGGGAAAAATCGAGGGCGTGGATACGGTGCGCATCGACGAGGTGGTGAAGGGCAAGGCAGTCTACAAAGACTCTTTCCCCTGCCGGCACGTGTACGCCCACTGAAAGCAACATGGAGCAAGGAAAGGGCTGCCCGTCCGGTGAGAATCGCCGGGGGCAGCCCCCTTTACGTTTTAACCTTTTTCCCCAGTTTTTCCTCGACCGACCCGATTTTCCCCGCGAGCCTGCCGCTTGCCCCTTTTCTGATGTCGAACTTGGCGGCGACATACACCCTTGAGCAATCGGGCTCAAGTTCGCGATAGGCGTCGGCGATCACGTTGAGGGCATCATCGATGCTGTCCGTTTCGACTATCGTTCCCATCGGCGTCAGTTGATAGTCGAGGCTTTGCCTGTCGATGAGAGCGATGATGCGCGTCACGTAGGGACTGAGGCTCTCTCCCTTGTCCGTGGGGAACATTGCCAGCTCAAGCAGGACCGACATAAGGGCCTCCTATGGCTATTCGATTCTTCCGAAATATAGGTGTTTACCCTGGACAGCGCAATCGGCCTGTTCAAGAGTCGAGAGAGGGAGGCCGAATTGCCGCGAAAAGGAGCGGATCCGGACGATGTCCCCTGTCTGGGGCGCTTCGATGAACTGTTCGCCTCCGAGGGAAAGCATCACGTGGTCGATGGAGCTTTCGTCTCCCCCGGAAGCGACGAAGATGAGGTCCCCGGCGCCGAGGTCGCATGGAGAGAGCGGCCGTGCGATCTTCTGCTGATCGAGGGCGTTCCGGGGCAGATCAAGGTGAAGCGCGCGAAAGGAAAGGTTGACGAAGCCAGAACAATCGACGCCGAGGAGGGGGCCGCGGGTCCACGGCATAGGCATGCTCCTGCCGCCCCACAGGTAGCCTGAACCGAGAAAGAGGCGCGCGATCTTGACGACGGCTCGTCCTCTCTCGGGCCCGGACGACGGCCCATCGTTCCGACTGATATCTTTCTTCGAAGTCCATCCGACGGTGCGGCCGTCCATGACTACTTCCAGGAAGCCCTTTGTCTCTTTGGCAAGAGAGAGTCTGGTTCCCAGGGAGAGCGGGAAGAGAGGGCGGGCGGTCGCGGAGGGCGCAGAGCGAAGCAGGGTGAAAGCGGTCTTGACGACCCCATCGAAGGCGCGCGACCCTTCGCTTTCTATCACGTCTTTCTTTCGCACCCACCCGGGATAGCCCTGCCACCCGCCGGGGCCGTACTTCTGCTGTTCCAGGGCCTCCACACGCAGCCAGCCCGCGTGCTCCTCCAGCACGAGAAGAACTTCATGAAAAAGAAGCTGGCTTTCCTGGAGTTGATCGTGAACGTTGAGGGCGTGGGCCTCTGCCGGCTCTCCCCTCAGATCGGCAACGGGCACTGCTACCCTGACGTAGGAAGGCGCGGTCATTCTTGCGTTCTCATGCAACGCCCTTGGCGGCCGCGAGGGCCGGGCAGGCGTTTCCCCGGCTACTCCTCCTCATCCCACTCCTGCAGCGCCGCCGCAGCACCGGCGGCGAGGACGGAGAGCTTCACCGCGCCGATCATGCGGTATACTTCCTGAGGCTTGCGCTTGCCGCCGTCCACCGTGAGAAGGTCGTCGATGGTTATGCCGAAGAGACGTTCGTTCTCCCGAAGGCAGGGTTCGATCAGGTTCCACTCGGCATCTCCGAAGGGCAGGAACTGACCCCCGTTCAACTGGTCGTCGGCAAGCAGACCGTGAGGGTCGCGTACGAAGATTGCCCCGCCCGAGGCAAGGGAGAAGAGGTTGGAACCGGGGTAGGGCGTTTCCTGGAAGACGACGCGTCCCTCATCATCGAAAGCAAGGCCGTTTACCACAACAAAGCCGCCGCCGTCATAGGGATCGCCGGCCATGAACGACTCGGCGAGGAAATCGAGAGCGGTGCCGTTGATGACGACCCTCGGGCGGCCTGCGGCGTTGATGAGCGGCCGGCCCGCGGCATTTCCGAGAATGTAGACTTCTCCGCCCTTTGCGCCATACATAAAGGTTTGACCCACATCGCCGTGGACGACGAGCTTGCCCGATTTGAGGATTTGGCCGATCTGGTCCTGGCCGTTGCCGTGAACGTGGAGCTCGAGACCGTCCATGCCGGAGGCGAGATAATCGCCCGTCGAGCCATAGGCGTCGATGCGGACGCCACTGGTTGCAGGGCCCAGGCCTGCGCCGAGGAAGCGTTGTCCCCGGTGGCCGAAACAGATGAAGCGCCGCCAGCCGAGGTCGTAAGCGTCGCAGACGATCCGGGCGTGCGCTTCTTCGCCCTCGGGCGGGAAATCGGACGCATCGGTGACGAGGACTTCTTCTCCCGCCCTTGGGGCTCTTAAGGCGCGTCGGGAAGACCAATCGATTCTCGCCCAGGGGCCGTTCGGCATCTCCTTGAGAAGAGGCACATTGAGGAAGATATGGTCCAGGGCGTTCGTCGTCATCTGGAGGATCGAGCGTCTCCTTTTGGCGCCCGTGGGATAGCGGCGGTCAAGAAGACGCGTAAGAAGCTCGATAATGGCCGGCCTGAGCGGCGCCTCCGAGGCAAGCCCGGTGAGAATGGCAAAACGGCTGCCGAGACTTTCGAAGTCCCAGGCCAGAAGGTCCCGGGCAAAGGAGTCGAAGAGCGTATTGGCGTCAAGAGCGGCAACGGCCTGCCGCAAATCGGCGGGCGTGTCGAGCGCGGATGCCGCGGAAGGCGCTGCGATCTCGTATGGTTCCTTGTAGACCGGCGGTTTTATCTCCCTACCGAACTTGTCCGTGCAGGTAAGGTCGTGTCCCTCATTGCCGTCTTGGGAGACAGTGAAGATAAAGGCGCCGCCGTCGGTGTAGCTGCCGCCGCGCGCATTCCAGTACCGGTCCGCTATTGTGCCGAAACGGGCGTCTTCGGAGGCGAGACTCTGGAGGGTGGCGTCGATGGCCTGCTTTTCAGAACAAACAAGGCCGATGCGGAAGGCGCCCTCCTGGAGCGCGAAGACCTGTGGGCGAAGCATGGCCGTATCAGTGATGCCGATCAATTGGAAGCGGTGTTCTCTCGGGATGGAGCGGGCAATAATAAAGAACCAGGGCCCGTCGGGCGAGCCGTGGATCTGGGTGGCCTGAATATGGCGATAGATGGACTGCTTCTCTTTCGGGAGGTGATCGAAATCGGCCTCGGTGGTGGGCGCAAGGGCTTCGATGATGTATTCGAGGGGGTAGCCGTACACCCGGTTGAGGAGGTCGAAAACCTGTACGGAGACCTCCGTGTCGGTGAGAAACTGAGGGTAGACGTTTCTCTGGCGGAGGTATTCCGTAACGGAGTAGTAGTTTGCGAAATCGCCATTGTGGACGAGGGCCTCATCGAGCCCCGCGAAAGGGTGAGCGCCGCCCGGATGCCATACGCGTCCCTTGGTGGGATAGCGTTGATGGGCGATCCATATGTGGGCCTTGAAGCCTTCGAGCTTATAGTACTGCGCGACCTGCTCCGCGTAGCCGACGATCTTGAGGATCATCATGTTGCGGCCGTGGGAGAGGACGAAGGCCTTCTTGTCGCCGAGGGAGCTGTAATAAGCCTGGTTGAGGAGGAAAGTATTCTGATAGACGAATTCTTCCTCAGCTTTGTCGGGGGGCAGGCCTTGCAAGCCATGTTCCTGCTGGTAACGGAGGAGGACATCCTCCTTGACCCTGACAAAGTAGCGCTTTACCGTGGGGGGTTTGACTTCGAGACCGGGAATATCGCGGTAGTCGTCGACGGTTTCCAGAAAGGCCTCATGATCGATGCGGAAATGGGGCCGGATGAAGCGTTGTTCGAGCTCGGGGAGAACCGAGTCGTCGAGGAGGGCAATTTGGAGGAGAAAATTCTCATCGAGCGTCTTCTGATCGACGCCGAGTTGGCCGGCGCCGAGACCCACGGCCGAGATGCCGCCGCCCTTGCCGTTTCCGCGGTTGTGCATCTGCACGGAGGGCGTGAAGATATGGCGGCCGCTTACGGGGATGCTGCAGGCGAACCCGGTAACGCCGCAACCACCCTCTTCGGCTTCGAGAAGCGGCCCCCGCGGGGCTTTCTCCTCAAGGCGTTTGCGGGAATTAGCGATCAATGCGGCGTACGATTCGTCTTTCATGTGATCCTCTTTAGTCGATCTCCCCTTCGATCTCTTCTTCTTTGATGTAGTCCAGGTGGACGAGCAAGTCTGTGCGCCCCGTCAATTCCGCGACGCTGTGCATGCCGAAGCGCTGGAGGATGGAGATGAGGGTCTTGCGCCAGGCGAGATAGAGGTTGATGATGCGTTGCGTTCCCCACTCGAGATCCATCAGCCCCGTAAGCTCGTCGTCCGTGGTGGCGATGCCGCGAGCGCACCCGCGACCCGATTCGCAATGGTGGCAGCGAAGGCATTCGAGAGCTACCAGATCGGCGGTGCCGAGGCAAACGGCGTCGGCGCCGAGGGCAATGGCTTTTGCCATGTCATAAGGCGTCCGGATGCCGCCGCTTGCGACGAACGTGATCTGGTCGCGGATTCCTTCGGCCTTGAGGAATTTGTGCACTTTCGGAATGGCGTATTCGATGGGCATGGCGATGTTCTTCTTCGCGATATCGGGCGCCGCTCCCGTGCCGCCGTAGCTTCCGTCGAGCTGAATGATATGGGCGCCGGCGAAATAACTTCCCACGGCGACCATATCGACGTCCGTGGGCGTGGAAACCTTCACGCTGACAAGGGCCCGGGGGTTGATTTCCTTGATCCAGTCTATGTGCTTCTTGTGGTCCTCCACCGAGTAGACGCTGTGGAAAGGGAAGGGTGAAAAAAGGGCGCTGCCGGGCATGGCCTCTCTCATGGCGGCAACTCTGGGCGTAACCTTGTCGCCAAGGAGGTGGCCGCCGAGACCCGGTTTGGCGCCTTGAGCGTATTTGAATTCGACAATGCGGACGCGCTTGATCGTCTCCTCCCGGACGCCGAACAAGCCCGTCGCCACCTGAGTGATGACGTGATCGTCGTAGGGCTTCAACTCGTCGGGATAGCCGCCTTCTCCGGTGCAGCAGAAGGTGCCGAGGGCTGCCGCAGCCCTGACCCGGGAAAGCATGGAAACAATGCTGACGGAGCCGAAAGACATGCCTCCCAGATAGAGGGGCAGGGGAATTTCGACTTTGGGTCGGCTGTCCCCGGAGCGGTTGAGCGATACGGCGCAGGAGATGTCTTGAGGCGCGACCTCGCCGGAGAGCGGTTGGAGGGACACTCCTGTCGCCTCCGTGCCTTCGGAGGGGCGTCCCCCCTCCAATTTTACCGGCGGGTAGACGAATCGTATTTTGTCAAAGCCTCCCATGGAAGCGCCTGTTTTGCAGTTGAGATCCTGGTACGGAAACTCCCCGGTTTCCGCCATGTGCCAGGCGCCGGCAAGGAGGTCGGGCGTCCATCTTTTGTCCCCGAGCAGCCCGTAGGTAGGGTTGAGCCGCATGGTTATCGCTGCTTTCGGGCAGTGACGAATACAATAAAATGATTCGTTGGCGCACGCCGGTCCGGCGCAAAGGTGATCGCCGATCGCTTTCGGTCGTTTCGCGCCCTTTCGGAACACCTCGTGGGGACAAAGGGCAACGCATTCGCCGCAATTGTCGCAGGCCTCGCCGATGATGAGGCGGTATTTGGAGTGGGCGTTGCGAAAGCGGGAAGGCGTCCGTTTTGCCAGGGGAAAGGTAAATGTAGTTTGATCCGCCATGACCTTAGCTCCGCTTTCCTAGTGTTGCGAACTCTTTTTCGAGATCTTCATAGAACATCGCTCTTCCCATCTCGCCGCGCAAGCGACGCACTTCCCTCATGCCCATGGCGCCGAGGACCTCCAGGAGTTGGTTGTGCCAGCCGGCGATGAGGTTGCGGATGCGGCCGGCGCCCCATTCCGGGTTGACCGAGTCGATCTGCACCGGGCAGGCGATGCCCTGAAGACAGCGCTTGCAGACGCGACATTCCATGGCGACGAGGAGGGGTATCTCGCACGAAACGGCATCGGCGCCGCAGATGATGAGTTTTGCCATGTGCTCGGCCATGGCCACGCCGCCTCCCCCGATAAGGGTGATGAGGTCGCGAAGGCCTTCGCTCACCAGGTGCAGGTGTATCTCCTTCATGCGATCTTTGATGAACGTAGGCGGCGTGCCGGCGTCGAGGCCGTGGATGTCGGCAACGAGGTGAATGACTTCGGCGCCGTCGCGGGTAAGTTCGGCCGCTCTGCGAGCCGAGTCGGCGTTCAGGGAGAGCCGGACGGCAACGACGAGAAGAGGATTTTGCGTCTTGAGAGCCGCTTGGCGGGAAAGCACTTCGGCGCCGTCATCGATCTCGACGAGACGGAGCGACGCGAGGCGATTCTTAAAACGGCTTGTCTGTTCATCGAGGTAGAGGAGCGTCTCGTTGAGATAGGGCTCGTAGTCGGCGTGCCAGGCGGAAGCGCGGACCACGGCGAGGGTTTTCAACTCCCGAGCGGCGGCCAGGACGACCCGGGTGATCATTTTCCCCGGCGGGGAGAAGGGAAGGAGGTCGAAGATCACCGGCAACGGCAGCTCTACCAGGGGAGGAACCGCGGAAAGAAGCCGGCCGGCGGCGTCGAATTGAAGGTTCTTCAACTTTCGTCCGAGGTCGACGGTAGTGCTGATGTATTCCCTGCCGTGTATGCCGTCTCGGGTGGGCCGGACGATCTCCGACATATCGGTCCACATCGAATCGAAACCGGCGCCCGAGAAGGGACCGCCGTAGCCGGCGCCGGAGACGGGTATGCTTCCTTTTTCGGCCTGGAACCAGAGCGACGAAATGATATCGGGCGTCCAGTACTCGTCGCCGAGGGCTTTATAGAGAGGGTTTTCGCCCTTTTCGATGAGGCGGTTAGGGCAGTTCTGGACACAGCGAAAGCAATCCTTGCACAGGCTGTCGAGGGAGTCGATCATCTGCCGGGCATCGAGGTGTCGTTTTTCGTAGACCTGGTAGACGCACTCTTTCTTGACGCAGCGCACGCACTTGAGACAACCCTCTTCCCAGGCAATAACGCCCGACCGGGTCACGGCGGGAAACCTATTGGGGACGGGTTGGGTATGAATATGGTATTTTGCCGGCATCGCTCTTCCTCTAGGCTTCAGGGCGCGGGAGCAAACCCGCTTTCTCAACGAGCTCGGGGACGGCTTCTTCCCACTCGATGGCCATGATGTGAATGCCCCGGACGCCTTTGATCTCCCGCAGGGCCTGAATCGTTTCAACGGCGATCTTGATCCCTTCCTGACGCTGCTCTTTTGCCGGGAGCGCTTTCATGCGCTCGATCATGGAGGCAGGTATGTCGATGCCCGCGACATTATTGACCATGTACTCAGCCATTCGGACAGACTTCAACGGGGTCACGCCGCCAAGGATTGCAACTTTGTCGTCGAGACCCTTGTCGCGCGCCTCGGCCATGAACTCCTTAAAACGGTCGAGATTGTAGACGCATTGGGTCTGGATGAATTCGGCTCCGGCCCGCACTTTTTTTGCGAGTCGCTTCACGCGATACTGTTGGGGGTCGCCGAAGGGGTTTTCCACGGCGCCGATAAAGAGGTTGGGAAGGCTTGTCAATTGATCGCCGCCAAGGACCACGCCATTGTCGCGCATATGGCGGACGACTTGGAGGAGCTGCATGGAGTCGATATCGAAGACGCCCTTTGCCTCCGGCTGATTGCCCAGGCTCTGGTGGTCGCCGC
Source organism: uncultured delta proteobacterium (assembly GCA_963816715.1). Classification (GTDB taxonomy): domain Bacteria; phylum Desulfobacterota; class Syntrophorhabdia; order Syntrophorhabdales; family WCHB1-27; genus BOG-1155. Next base: position 100,016 of record CAWFMJ010000015.1, on the reverse strand, counting down.
TCAGGCAGAGTATGTTCCTGATGCCCAAGGCGGAAGCGCCGAGGACATCGGACTGCAAGGCGATGCGGTTGCGATCTCTCGTCGCCATCTGGAGGACGGGATCGAGGCCTTCCGCGCGTAGGATTGCGCAGGAGGCGAGGCTGGAGAGGCGAACGACGCCCGTCTGATTGTCGGTAACGTTGACGCTGTCGACAAAGCCTTTCACGAGACCGCCTTTTTTGCGAATCACCTCCGGATCTGCCCCTTTGGGAGGGCCTACCTCTGCGGTAACGGCAAAATGACCCCTGCTCAGTACTCTTTTCAACCTGCTCTCGATCATGACGCTCTTTGGTCCTCCCTTACTATTTTCCGGGGCCCTTTCCCCTGCTGCTTCGCCCAATTGGCAGGCGGATACACCTCATCCATGGCGTCGGCCCGGCCCGTCTCTTCAAGACGGGTGATGATTTGATGCCAGGCGCAGGGGGCTTCCGGGTCGGCTTCGCAGCGCCCCTCTTTAGAGCCGCCGCAAGGTCCGTTGAAGAGCCCTTTGGCGCAACGGGTTACGGGACAAATATCGGCGAAATAGTCGAGCTTGCAGTCGCCGCAGCCGCGGCAATCTTCAAGCCAGACGCCGGCTTCTTTCGTTTCGGCAATGGACGTGGTGTTGAGGGCGGGAACGATATGGATCTTCGAGAGGGTTTCGGCCATGGCTTGAACGCCCGCGCCGCAGCCAAGGGAAAGGATGACGTCGCACTGGTCGACGAAAGGGGTAACCTGATCGATGAACTGATAGACGCACTGTCTGTCGACCGTCATCTCCTTAATCTCTATTTTTCGCCCTTCTTTGGTTGCATCGAGACGGAGGAGAGACGCGAGCATTGCCACCTCCTTCTCGCCTCCCGCCGCGCTTTCGGCGACACACGTGCCGCAACCGACGATGAGGATCTTTTCGTAGCGGCTGACGCTCGCCTTGATTTCCTGGAAGGGTTTTCTTTCAGCGGTTATCATGCTCTACTCCTTTGCAGCAATTATTGGGGCTCAGCGCCCCCTCTATGAGCAAAGCTCACAGAGTCTCCCCCCTCAGCTCGCTGCGCTCGTTTTGCCGTTGGCTCAGCGCCCCCTCTATGAGCAAAGCTCACAGAGTCTCCCCCCTCAGCTCGCTGCGCTCGTTTTGCCGTTGGCTCAGCGCCTACTTCAATCGCGGATCGCGGATCGGAAAATGTTCTGTCTTCACTTCCGCGATTGCTATCCCCGCTCGCGATCATCCGGGGCAAACCGCCCGAGCAGCATTGTCCTCCCCTGAGGGTGCGACGGGGAGGCCGAGGAGCTTGCGCGCAAGGGCGTCCAGGGAGAGGTTGCGGGCGGAGCGGACGATTTCAAGAGATTCCGGACATATGCCTATTTCGGCGATCAGGCCTTTTGCGTAGTCGAGTCGTTTCTGCGCCCGTAAATTGCCCTGTCTATAATTGCAAATGCCCTCAGGACAAGTAACCAGATACACTTTTTCCGCTCCCATTTCGAGCGCCTTGAGGAGCTGAGGCGCCTCTATCCTGCCGCTGCAGGGAGGGGGAAAAAGCGCGCCGTTGCTGCAAGTTCTTTTTCAAGGGGGCGAGTGTGCGCGTCGTGATCGGGGTCGATGCGTTGACAGAAAAAAATAGCGGTCTTGATGGGCTTCCGGCTGACGTCCATAATAGTTCCACCTAAAAAAAAAGACGTCCGGAGTGGACGTCCCAGTCTTTTTGACACCCCTCTGTGCCGTCATTCATTTTATCATCGCGTTCGCGGCGTTGTCAAGACCTCAAGGCCCCGTAAATCCACCGAACGGCGCCGGGAACGCGGCATGGCTTGGAGTGCCGGGCCGCTCCTTCCGAAAGAGCGGCCCGGCGGGCAAACTACAGTTTGAACAGAAGGTCCGAATAGCTGGGCACGGGCCACGTATCTTTGGGGACGATCATTTCCAGCCCGTCGACATCCGTCCGCAACGCCGCCATCGACGTCACGACCTTGTCGCGATATGCCTCCGCTTGCTTGATCGTATCCCCGATCGCCTGGGCGGCGCCGACTGCCTTCTCCAGCTTCTGAAGGTTGTTGTAGGCCGAGGCGAGAAGAGATGAGAGTTTTTTCAGCAGGTCGGTCTGCGCGGCAGCGGGCGTCTGAACGACCTGGAAGCTGGAGATCGAATCGGCGAGGAATGTGGCGTATTCGATCGCGGCCGGGAGGAATTGTCTCTTGACCATGTGTATGGCCGCAAGGGCTTCTATATTGATCTGTTTTGCGTAGGTGTCGACGTAAACATCGTAGCGGGAGTGGAGCTCCTTGTGAGAGAGTACTTCGTATTTTTCGAAAAGCGCGAGAGATTTCTTGGTGATGAAGGCCTTGAGCGCATCGACGGAGTTGCGGACGTTGGGCAAACCGCGCTTTTCAGCCTCCGCGACCCATTCCTCGGCGTAGTTATTGCCGTTGAAGACGACTCTGCTGTGTTTTTGATAGGTTTCCTTGAGTATTGCCGTCGCCTCCGCGTTCTTGTTCTTTGCCTTTTCGAGGCGGGTGGCGATTTCATCGAGGGCCTCTGCTGCAATGGTATTCAGGGCGACATTCGATCCTGAAATCGACTGGGCGGAGCCAACCATCCTGAACTCGAACTTGTTGCCGGTGAAAGCGAAAGGCGAGGTCCTGTTGCGGTCGGTATTGTCCTTGGGTATTTCGGGAAGCGTGTCGACGCCGACATTGACGAACGCCTTGCCTCTTGCGGTGGTTTTCTTGCCCTTCGAGATGGCTTCGAAGATTTCGGTAAGCTCTTCGCCCATGAAGATGGAGATGATGGCGGGCGGAGCTTCGTTGGCGCCAAGGCGATGGTCGTTGCCTGCCGTGGCGCAGGTGGCGCGGAGTATGTCGGCGTGGGTATCGACGGCCTTGAGGAGGGCGCTGACGAACAGGAGGAACTGGACGTTTTCGCCCGGGGTATGCCCTGGCTCGAGCAGGTTGAAGCCGTCATCCGTGGAGAGGGACCAGTTGTTGTGCTTACCCGAGCCATTGATGCCGGCATAAGGCTTTTCGTGGAGCAAGCAGACAAGGTCGTGCCGGAGGGCAACTTTTTGCATGGTCTCCATGACGAGTTGGTTGTGGTCAGTGGCGATATTGGTGGTCGCGAAGACGGGCGCCATTTCATATTGAGCGGGAGCCACTTCATTGTGCCTCGTTTTCGAGGTGATGCCCATTTTCCACAATTCGGTGTCGAGATCCTGCATGTAGGCGGAAACTCTGTCCTTGATGGCGCCGAAATACTGGTCTTCGAGCTCCTGGCCCTTGGGGGCGGGGGCGCCAAAGATGGTTCTTCCTGCGAGCATCAGATCGATGCGGTCGAGATAGAGCGCCTTGTCGACGAGGAAGTATTCCTGTTCCGGGCCGACGGTGGAGGTCACTTTCTTCGATGTTTCATTGCCCAACGCCCTCAGCAGACGCAGGGCCTGCTTTGAGAGAGCCGACATGGAGCGGAGGAGGGGCGTCTTCTTGTCAAGGGCTTCGCCATTGTAAGAGTAGAAAGCCGTAGGTATCGTGAGGGTAACGTTGCCGGCTTCGTCTTCTTTGAGAAAGGCGGGCGAGGTGCAATCCCAGGCGGTATAGCCTCTTGCTTCAAAAGTGGCTCGCAATCCACCGCTGGGGAAGGAGGAGGCGTCAGGTTCGCCCTGGATCAACTGTTTGCCGGAGAACTCGACGAGGACGCCGCCGTCGTTGAGAGGCGATATGAACGAATCATGTTTTTCGGCCGTTACTCCTGTAAGAGGCTGAAACCAATGCGTATAGTGGGTGGCGCCTTTCTCGACGGCCCAATCCTTCATGGCGTTTGCGACAACGTCCGCTACATCGGACCGCAAGGGAAGATTCTTGTCGATCGTCTCCTTCAGGGCCTTGTAGGTGTCCTTGGGCAAGCGCTCCTTCATCGTCTTATCGTTGAAAACGTTAGAACCGAACAGTTCCGTGATCTTCATGATGCTGCTTTTCCTCCTTGTTTTTGTGGGCTTCGTTCTCAGTACTCCCTTGTCCAGTTACGGCAACGGTTGAGCAAGCAACCGCGGTTTGTCTCAGTAGACGCCGGACCCGGCGCCGCACGGGCTCCGTTTTCCGAGGGCTCTTCATGAGGGGTTTCGCAAACCGATCATGAAGCTCTTTCACGAGGCTTCCCTTGGAGGATCTTCTCAACCGCGCTGTCAGCGGCGATCCCGGCACGTCTCGGGTTGCTCTTGCCGTGGGGCGTTCGCGATCGGCGAGTGCCCCACGCAGGGAGACCGGGAGCAAAAATGGCTGCCGGACTTGAGATGCCGACTCGCTTCGGCTCAGAGAGGATAGTCCCGCGGTCGCAGTGTCACGCGTTATACAAGTAAGAAATCGCGGTGCGTGGTAACCTCCCGACGAGGCGAAGCTTCCGCCGGTGAAAAGCCCGTCATGCGCGCTCCGCGGCCCTAACCGATAGCGACGCCGCCCCGCTCTTCCGTCCTTATACGGACGCATTCTTCCAGGGGCAGGACGAATATCTTACCGTCTCCCGTGTCGCCGGTTTTGGCGCCGGCCACGATGGCTTTGATCGTCGGTTCTACGAATTTGTCGTTCACCGCGATGAGGAGCTGAACTTTTCTCAGGAGGTTGCCCATCTCCTTGACGCCGCGGTAGACTTCCGTGACGCCCATCTGGCGTCCGTGACCGAGCACCTCGGTTACGGTGAGCAGGTTTACGTCTGCCTTATACAGCTCCTGTTTTACTGCTTCGAGTCTATCCGGCTTGATGACGGCAATAATCACTTTCATTCTTTTCCTCCATGTTGTAGTATCGGGTTGAATGCGTCGCCCCGTTTCTATTCTATAAGCGTATATGCGTTCTCATTGTGCTGCGTCACGGCAATCACCGGGGTTCAGCACCCCCTCCGGCAGCAAAGCTGCCGGAGCCTCCCCGCTCAGCTCGCCGCGCTCGTCGGGGAAGGGGGGCTTTGGTCCGCTATTCTATAAGCGTATATGCGTTCTCATTGTGCTGAGTCAGGTCGAGGCCCATGATCTCGTCCTTTTCCTTTACTCTCATGCCGATGATCCAATCGACGACCTTGTACAGGATGAGACTGCCGAGAAAGCTGTAAACCAGCGTGACGGCGACGGCGAGCGCCTGGATGAGGAACTGTCTGGGGTTGCCGAAGAAAAGACCGTTTGCTCCGTCGGGGTTGATGAGCTTGGAAGCGAAAAGGCCGGTCGCCAGGGCGCCCCATATCCCGCCAACGCAATGGACGCCGAAGACGTCGAGAGAGTCGTCATACCCGAGTCGGGGCTTGACGAAAGCCACCGCGATGTAGCAGAGAATGCTGACGAATATGCCGATGAGAATGGCTGAGAGGGCGCTGACAAAGCCGGACGCCGGGGTGATGGCAACGAGGCCCGCGACGGCGCCGGTACAGGCGCCGAAGATGGTCGGCTTGCCGTTGAGAAGCCATTCGATCGCGGCCCACGTGAGGCCTGCCGTGGCTGCTGCCGTGTTCGTGACCACGAAGGCGTTGACGGCGAGACCGTTTGCGCCAAGAGCGCTTCCCGCATTGAATCCGAACCAGCCGAACCAGAGGAGAGCGGTGCCGATAACCACGTGCGGCAAATTATGGGGCGGCATGGCTCGTCCATTATAGCCCTTTCTCTTGCCAATGAGGATCGCGGCGGCGAGGGCGCCGATTCCGGCATTGATGTGAACGACCGTACCGCCGGCAAAGTCGAGGGCGCCAAGTTCCCTGAGCCACCCGCCGACGCCCCAGACCCAATGTGCCACAGGGTCGTAGATGAAGGTCGCCCAGAGAATGAAGAACAGGAGGAAACCGGAGAACTTCATTCGCTCGGCGAAAGCCCCGATCATCAGTGCAGGCGTAATGATCGCGAACATGGCCTGGAAGACCATGAAGGCTTGATGGGGAATCGTCGCCGCATAATCCTTGAAGGGATCGAAACCGACCCCGTTGAGGCCGATCCAGCTCAAGCCGCCCCAAAACCCCTTGGCGGGGCCGAAGGCGAGGCTGTAGCCGAACAGCACCCATTGAATGCTGATCACGCAAAGGACGGTAAAGCATTGCATCAGGACGCCGAGAACATTCTTGCGCCGTACCATGCCGCCATAAAAGAAGGCAAGACCGGGCGTCATGAGCATGACCAATGCGGCGCAGACGAGTACCCACGCAGTATCACCTGTGTTCATAAAAACCTCCTCCCACAATTAGTAAAAAAGGCGTCTTTGACCGTTTCCGGTGCAAAGACGCCTTTGTCCAGCCCGCGGGGTAAAGAAATGGCGCTCTGACTCCAGAACGCCATCGTAAAAACACGTCAACGTGTTCGGCCCCGCCGTCGGGCTTCTTAAGGGTACAAGTAAAGGGAGATGCTTTTTGGTAATCGGGCGGAGGATTGACAAACGGATTTTCCGGCCTAATTTTTGATATGACCGGATGACGATGTGGCGCGTGGGTGCTTTTCCCCTTGAGACGAAAGCGGGACCGCGAGAGGGGAGGGGGGCGCACAAAGAAGGAGGAATGATGGACGGAAGAGTTCTTGAAGGCATGAAGGTAGCGATTCTCCTGACGGACGACTTCGAACAAGTGGAAATGACGGAGCCGAAGAAGGTCCTCGATAACGCCGGGGCGCGCGCGGTGATCGTAGCGCCGCACGGCGGGAGCGTGGAGGGGATGCAGCATCGGGAGAAAGGGGACGCGTTTCGGGTGGACAAGACGCTCGACGAAGCAGACCCGGGCGGGTTTGACGGGGTGCTGATTCCGGGCGGCGCTCTCAACGCGGACACACTGCGTATGAACGAAAAGGCGAGACAGTTCGTCAGGGAGATGGATCGGACAGAAAAGCCAACGGCGGTGATCTGTCACGGGCCCTGGCTGCTTGTGTCGGCCGGGCTTGTCAAAGGAAGGCGCATGACAAGCTACCATACGATTCAGGATGACATAAAGAACGCGGGCGGTCTCTGGGAGGATTCCGAGTGCGTGCTCGATCGGAATTGGGTGAGCAGCCGCAGTCCTGCCGATCTCCAGCGCTTCAACAGGGAGATGGTTTGTCTCTTTTCGGAGTACTGGGCTAAGTCGGGAAAGCGGCGTGCCGCCTAAGGCACGGGGCGCGGGAGGGAGGAGGGAATGTTTGTAAAAACAAACAGCGTAGTAATGTTTCACGTGAAACATTGACGTTGGCGACGTCCCTTTTGTCTCAGCAATTCAACGACTTATGGCGGCGAGGAACATGGAGAGAGCGTATCGGGTGGGAATTTCAGGATCCTACGGCGGCATGAATCTGGGCGATGAAGCCATTCTCCAAGCAATCGTTGAAGGCCTCCGTGAATCGATTCCGGTCGAGATCACCGTCTTCAGCAAAGACCCGAAGGACACGTTGAAGCGCCACCGGGTCGAAAGGTCCGTTTCCGTTAGAAAGTTGTCCCGCGGCGAGGTACGGGCAGAAATCGAAGGCCTCGACCTTTTCATTCTTGGCGGCGGGGGCATACTCTTTGACGGAGAGGTGCAGTTGTACCTGAGAGAAGTAACGCTCGCGCATGAACTGGGTGTGCCCGTAATGGCCTATGCCGTGGGCGCCGGGCCGCTGCAAGACTCCAGGAGTCAAAAGCTGGTGCGGGAGGCGCTCGACAAGGCCGTCGTCGTGACGGTGCGGGAGCGGAGCGCACGCAAAGTGCTTGAAGATGCGGGCGTGAGTCACGAAATCATCGTTACCGCAGACCCTGCGCTCTTGTTGAAGGAAGAGCCGCTGGCTGAGGACGCTCTGTTCTGCGAAGGGCTCAAGGGACGTCGCCGGCTCGTGGGAATGTCCGTTCGCGAACCGGGACTTGCCGCGCCCGACATCAACGAGGATTCTTACCATGCCCTCCTTGCCAACGCTGCCGACTACATTGTCGACCGCTATGACGTACACGTTGTCTTTGTCCCTATGGAACGCAAAGTGCTCGACATGCAGCATTCCCATGCAGTTATCTCGATGATGCTTCGCCCCCAAAGGGCCACGGTCCTGAACGGAAACTATAGCTCGGGTCAAATGTTGGCCCTTATGAAGCAGTTCATGTTTGCCGTTGGCATGCGCCTGCACTTTCTCGTTTTCGCGGCCCTTCAGGGCATCCCCTTTGTAGGCCTTCCTTATGCTTCCAAGGTTTTCGGCTTCCTCGAGGACTTGCACATCGAGATGCCGCCCTTGCAACTTGTCAATTCGGGCCGCCTGATCGCCTACATTGACAAATCATGGGACAACTACGCCGGTCTGCAAAGGCAAATCAAGGAAGCCGTTCCCCCCCTGCAACGAAGAGCCGCGGAGACGAACAGCATTGCGGTGAACCTCCTCAAGGAGCTCGGAAGAAAAAAGGAGGAACGGTCCGAAGCAGACGCGCCCCGGAGGGGAGATGCCGCCACTCAAGCGGCCGCCTCACGCCGCAGTTCTTAAGCTGCCGCCGAGAAACGCCATCGACATGGGAGAGGTAGAAGTCCTTGTCGCGGGAGGCGGGCCGGCCGGGTTGGGCGGCGCCCTGGGCGCCGCCAAGGCGGGGGCCCGGGTCGTCCTTGTCGAGCAGCACGGTTTCCTGGGGGGCAATGCCACAGCCGCGCTGGTAATGCCTTTTGCGTCCTACTACACACACCTGCCCGGAAAAAGAGAGAACGACATCGGGCTTCTGTTGCCGCAGGATCACGGTGACGGCGCCCCCGTCATCGGCGGGGCCCTTGCCCTCCTCGTCGAGCGTCTGGTGCTGGAGGGCGGCGCCATACCGCCCTCCGCAGCTACAGGATTCGTCGTCCCCTTCGACGCGGAAGTCTTCAAGCTCGTTGCCGCGGACCTCCTTGACGAAGCGGGCGTGGAATTCCTCTTTCACGCGTTTGCGAGTCAGGTCGTGCCGGCTAAGGAAACACAGGGGGTCGTGTTTGAGACGAAGTCAGGGCCGCTCCTTATCCGGGCAAGGGTGGTGGTCGATTGCACAGGCGATGGGGATATCGCCGCGTACGCGGGCGCCTCTTTTGAGGCAGGCAGGGAAGAAGACGGGTTGGTGCAGCCGATGAGCCTCCTGTTCAAGATGGCTGAATTGGAACGCGAAGCCTTTCATGCCTACGTCCTTGGCCACCCGGACCAGTGGAAGGGCGTGCTGGGGCTGTGGGATTTGATAAAACGGGCAACAGAGGCGGGGGAGCTAGACCTCCCGAGGGAAGACGTTCTCCTCTTTGCGACGCCCCGCGAGCATGAGGCAGTGGTGAACAGCACCCGGGTTCTGCACGTCCTGGGTACGGATGTGTGGGACCTCACCCAAGCGGAATGGGAAGCCCGCCGCCAAATGCGTCAAATCGTCGCATTTCTCAAGAAGTATGTGCCGGGCTTTGAAAAGTCGTATCTCTCTCAGAGCGGCGCCACCGTGTCCGCAAGGGAGACGCGAAGAATAACCGGGGAGTACATTCTTACCGGGCAAGACGTGCTTTCGGCGAGGAAATTCGATGACGTGGTCGCCCACGGGACTTATCCGATGGACATACACAACCCTGTGGGCAGGGGCACGGTCCTGAAAAACGTACCTCCCGGAGAGGCCTATGACATTCCCCTCAGGTGCCTCATACCCAAGGCAGCTGAACGCCTGGTTGTGGCGGGGCGCTGCATCTCCGGCGACCACGAGGCCCTCTCTTCGTACCGCGTGATGCCCATATCTATGGCGACCGGCCAGGCAGCCGGCGTCGCGGCCGCCTTATCGGTCCGACGAAGGGCGCCGGTCAGGGCGATCGAAGCCGCGGAGGTGCAACAGGAGTTGCGCCGCCAGGGCGCCATATTCTTGCACTGAATCTTCCGCGACTTCGATAATTCGGAAAAGCGAATTGCTGTTTACCGTCTAAGTTACTTTCCCGGACCCCACCAATATCTTGCGGGGGCGCCTGTCCTTCTTAAAGCCTCAATTTCGGTCGGCTTTGCCCGGCGGGTCTAAGCGGCCGCAGGATGGAGGAAACAGTCCCTGACAAAAGAAAGGGGAGGCGAATAAGCCTCCCCTGCCCGGGATCAAATGTTGAGCCGCCTTACCTGAGGCAGCCGGCAATCTCTTCGACCAGTTTCTTGGAACCCACGTAGAGCGCCGATCTTTGGTGGTGGTACTCGGGGACGACGTCCAGAACGGAAACGCCTTGCTCGTTGACCGCCGATCCGCCGGCTTCGCGGCACATAAAAGCGACGACCGCCGCCTCGTAGAGCAGACGCAGCTTGCCTTCGGGACGGTTCTTCTTGGGATTGGGGTGGTTCATGATTGCGGGATACATGAACATCCCACCGTTCGTTAAGGTCCGGTGAAAGTCACCGGCCAGGGCCCCCAGATATCTGAATGCGTATTTAGTCTCGTTCTCGCTGATCCATTTCTGGACGTTTGTTGCGAAGGTGCGCCGGTTGGCGGCGTTAAAAGACAATTCCCAACTCTTGGGGTCATCGGGAAGAAGCATGCGCGTGGGCCGCACAAACGTCATCGTTTCGTCGACGTGGAAGCGCCAGGTGCCCGCGTCCTTGAGGCCGATGGTAAACGTCCCGGTGGGGATAACGAACATGCCGGCGGCGATGTAGTCTTTCCCTGCCCTCAAGTGGCCGTCTTCCGGTCCCGTCAAGTTGCGCTTGGCCACGCCGAAGAGAAACCCGACGGGAAGGCCGTGGGACACATTGGAAGATCCATCCAGGGGGTCAAAATAAACGAAATAGCGGCCCACTTCGGGATCGATTGGGATGATCTCCTCCGATTCTTCGCTTATGGCGTGGATAACTCTTCCGGAAGCCCTCAAATAGTGAATCGTGATCTCATGGGCAATCTGGTCCATTTTCATTACGTCTTCGCCCTGCACGTTGATTGCGCCGGCACGGCCGAGATTGCCGTGGAGCGCCCCCGTGAGGTAGTAGTGCTGGATGTGCTGAGCGGCACTAATGAGCGCATCCATGAGAATAAGAAAGTGGTAGGTCCGGTTGTGCTCTTCCTGATGCCGAAGAAGAAAATTCGTGAATGTCTGCTCGAACTCGATCCCGGCGCGCGTTCTGCTCTCTTCCATAACAACGCCTCCTCGCTTCCCTCCGATGAACGCCTTGGGCCTGTCGGGGGAGTGTTTGATATTGTGGCCGCGTCTTGCAGTGAAATAGAAGACGGGATTCACCTGGTACACCCCTTAATTGTAGCACCGACAGAAAAAAAAGCACCAAAAACTTTTTCGAAAGGGGTTTCGGGGAATTGTCTCGGGAGTCGGCGCGCCGGCCCTTCCTTGCATCAACAGCGAATTGAGAGCCCTAGGGGTCCCGAAAGAGGGAGAGGAGAGTCAAATGGGGACTGTAGCTTGCGTCTTCCTTCACGCCCGACTGTACGACCTTGCCGTTCTTGAAGATCACAAGAAAGTCGCACCTGTCCCAAGCGGAAAGGTTTGGATTGCAGAGACGATTGTCATACCGGTAGAGGGTGTAGATAGACTTGTCCTTCCAGGCGGTCTTGACGCTGTCGCTGTAACCCATGGCGGATTCGACCTCGGTGAACGTCATTCCGGGCTCGACCCTCTTGAGATTGCTGTATGTCGACGCACACGCCGTCAACAGAAAGAGAAGGGAAATTAGAATGGCTTTCGTGAAAAGCGCCGCCTTTGCTGAAACCATGAACTATCAAGTACCACGAGACGGGCGGCTGTTGCAACACAAATCTGCGCCAGTCACGCCAAAGGCGACAAGGCTGCTTCGGAAAAAGGCTGCAGGGCGCGCAAAACTGGGGGAGGGGGACAAAAAAAAGGAGGACTCTTCGTCCTCCCTTCCTTTTGACGAGTGAAACTTACTTCGCCGCAGCCGGAGCGGCCGGAGCTTCGTCTTTCTTCTCTGCCTTTTTGTCTGCCTTTTTTGGGGCCTTCTTCTCTTTTGCTGCCTTCTCAGGCGCGGCGGCGGCAGGTTTGTCGGGAGTTGCTGCCTTGTCAGGCGTTGCCGTCTGAGCAAAACCGGTGGCGGCAAAGGCAACGGCGATCACGGCTGCGAACACGAACACCAAAACTTTCTTCATCTTTCTACTACCTCCTGTAGATATGTCGATACGCTGGAGTAGTGACCTGCATCAGCCGTGCCAAGGCGGCGGAAAGCGACAGGCGTTCAGGAGAATCACCTCGCAACAGAGTGTCATCACAGGCTCCCTTGAGAAGAAAGGCTCTTCAACGGTCGGGCCCCCGCCGGCCCAGCCCCGTGAAGGGCGGCTATGATCATCGGAAATATCCGATCCTTAGGAGGCCCCAAGTCGGAAAGATCCGACTGGCATTGACCCCTTCCTCCGAAAATGTAGCGACAGGAGAAGGGACGGCGCTTCGCCGGCGCGCGGCGGCGACGTTCGGACTACTCGTCCTCTCCCTCATAAGCGCAGCCCGCGTCGGCGCTTTCTCTGATTATGACCCGGCAAAGGCCGGGCAGGGCGGGATGCAGCCTCTTCCACACCCATTGGGCCAAGCGCTCGGAAGTCGGGTTCTCCAGGCCCTCCACTTCATTAAGACAGGCATGGTCGAGAACCTGCCGCAAAGGCTCGAAGGCCCCCGCGATATCGGCAAAATCGGCGACCCAGCCCGCTTTGGGCTGGACGGGGCCGCGGACGTAGATCGCGACCGTGAAAGTGTGGCCGTGCATCGCTGAGCACTTGTGGTCTTTCGGAACGTTCGGGAGGTGATGCGCGGCGGCGAAGGTGAACGTCTTGTAGACTAGCATCTGGTTTCCTACCGTATACCCAATATTTTGTGTGTTTGAAGGCTCAGGCGCCATTCAGGATGCTCAAGGCAATACCGCACCGCCGATTCCGTGTGGGCCTTCATGTCCGGACCGTCGAGAGGCTGCAAAAAGAAGTGGCGGAAACTCAGAGAGAGATAGTGTCGAGGATCGACGCCCTCCTGAGGGAAAAGGAGCTTCAGCTCGTCGCCCGAGGAAACGGCAAGCCTGCTCCCCGCTTTAGGACTGACACAGACCCAATCAATGCCGGCCGGCAGAGGCAGCGTCCCGTTTGTCTCAAGGGCGATCTCGAAGCCGCTTTTATGGAAAGCCTGAATGAGCGCCTCATTAAGTTGGAGCAATGGCTCTCCCCCGGTCGCTACGAGCAGCCGCTTGACAGCGTGAGTCGAAGCAGGAAAGAGGGTCGCTGCCCGAAGCGCAAGCTCGGCGGCGTCCTGAAAAACCCCGCCTCCCGGCCCGCCCACGCCGACAAAATCGGTGTCGCAAAAGCGGCAAAAGGACTTTGGCCGGTCCTCGACCCTGCCCGACCATAAGTTGCACCCCTCAAAACGACAAAAGACGGCAGCTTGCCCGGTGTTGGCGCCCTCGCCCTGGAGGGAGTAAAACAGCTCATTTATCCTGTAGGCCATCGCAAAAACCGTCAACTCTGCCGCAGATAGGGGGCGGGGTCCTGAATGCCGACCTCACGGAAACCTTTCAGGCGCAAAATGCAGGCATCGCAACTCCCGCAAGCCTCGCCCCGAGGGGAAGGGTCATAGCACGTGCTCGTGAGTGAGTAGTCTAACCCCAGCTGGAGCCCTCTTTTGATTATCTGGGCTTTCGTCAGGTTGATGAGAGGGACATGAACGGTGAGGCGCCTGCCCTCGACGCCCGCCTTCGTGGCCAGGTTCGCCATGCGTTCGAATGCCGCTATGTATTCAGGACGGCAGTCGGGGTAGCCGCTGTAATCCAAAGCGTTGACGCCGATGAAAATATCGCCCGAGCCGAGCACTTCTGCCCAAGCCAACGCGTAGGAAAGAAAAATCGTGTTGCGGGCGGGCACGTAGGTGACGGGTATGTCGCTGGACATATCCTCAACGGCTCGTCCTTTCGGTACAGGAATGGCGTCGGTAAGCGCTGATCCGCCGAAAGTCCGAAGGTCGATATCGACAATGGTATGCGCTACGGCGCCAAGGGCCGCAGCGATTCTGCGAGCCGCCTCGATTTCGCTGCTGTGCCGCTGGCCGTACCGGAAACTGAGGGCATGGGTCAGAAATCCCTCGGATCGGGCTACGGCCAGGAGGGTGGAAGAATCGAGCCCTCCGCTCAGCAACACGACGGCTCTCGACTGTCGAGCCTCTTTTCCCGAACTCTCAATCACCCTTGTTTGCTCCCTTTAGCGTCATTCTATAACGATTCCGGGAGGCTTTCAAGAGCAGTGCCGACAAGCGCTCCGCACTTTCCCCGCCCGCCCGATCCATGGGCGAATTGACAAAACCGCGGCAATACACTAAGATAACTCTTATTTTAATAAGAAATTAACGGAGTGTTCATGGCGGGTAAAACGCGGCCCAAGCAGACGTGGAAGGAAGAGGAGCTGAGCATCCTGCATCAAGTGGCGCAGCACATCAGCAGCAACCTCGAGTTGAACGACCTGCTCGGCCGTATCGTCGATATGGTCGTCGGCCTCACCGGCGCCGATTCGTGTTTCATTTACCTTTACAACGAGCAGAACAACGAGCTGACGCTCAGGGCGTCGAACGCCAAGCAACGGAATCTCGTGGGAGAAATCAGGCTAAAGCTGGGCGAGGGCGTCACGGGCTGGGCCGCAAGGGAGAAACAGCCCGTAGCATTGTCGAGCCAGGCTTACGCGGACCCGAGGTTCAAAAGTTTTCACGACCTGGCGGAGGATAAGTTCGAGGCCTTCCTGGCGGTGCCGATCCTGGCCAAGGACAAGATCACCGGCGTCATGAGCGTCCAGCACAAGCAGGAACACGAATATTCGGAAGAGCAGATCAATCTCCTCTTCACCATCTCGAAATATCTCGGTTCCGCCATCGAAAACGCCGTCGTCTACGAGGAAGTGAACAGGAAGGCAAAGCAGCTCGACCTCCTGTCAGAAGTGAGCCGCACCATCGTTTCCGACTACTATCTGAAAGAAATACTCCAGCTTATCGTAACCATGACCGCGCAGGTAATGGGCTCGAAGATCTGCTCGCTTTTGCTTCTCGACGAAAAGAAGCAGGAGCTTGTCATTGCGGCGACCCAAAGCTTGAGCCAGGAATACGTCAATAAGCCGAACCTGAAAGTGGGCCAGTCAATCGCCGGGAGGGTCGTGCTGGAGAAACGCGCCATAGCAGTCTCCGATGTGACGAAAGAGCCGGGCTATATGTACCCCCACGTAGCCAAAAGAGAAGGCGTCGTGTCCATGGTTGCCGTGCCCATGCTCATCAAGGACAGGGTGATCGGGGTCATCAACAGCTACGTGCAAAAGGAGCATGTCTTCTCAAAAGAGGAGATCGATATTTTGCAAGCCATCGCCAATCAAGCTGCAGTGGCGATCGAGAATACCCGTCTTGACCAGGAGATACTTTCGGCCAAGGAGGCCCTGGAAACGCGAAAGGTCGTGGAAAGGGCCAAGGGCGTGCTGATGAAAGACCTCGGCATAGGGGAAGACGAAGCCTACCGGAAGCTGCACAAAAAGAGCATGGACTTAAGAAAGAGCATGCGGGAAGTGGCCGAAGCGATCATCGTAGCCGCCGACATACGACGATAAAGCCGCCCATTCAATGGACACCCGTTTCGGGGCAACCCATAGATTTTTGCAGCATTATTGACGAGCATCAGGTTTGGGTGTATGCTTTTCGAAAGCCGCTTGGATCCAGTACTGGACTGAGACGGAAGGAACGTAGGGATAGAGCCTTCTGAAAATGCAGTTCAGAAGGCTTTTCTATTTTTGGGGGCAGAATGGAAAACATCACCGTGCCAATGGTAAGAGAGCGGAAGGGCGGAGAGAAGATCTGTATGCTGACGGCCTACGATTTTCCCTTTGCGCAGATCATGGACGTCGCGGGGATCGATGTCATTCTCGTGGGGGACTCGGTAGGAAATACCGTCCTTGGATATCCGAATTCTTTGCCGGTCACCGTAGAAGAAATGATCCACCATACGAAGGCGGTGACGAGGGGCGCCCAGAGAGCGTTGGTCGTGATCGATATGCCTTTCATGTCGTACCAGGAGAGCATGGACCAGGCACGGAGGAACGCCGGCCGCATGATCAAGGAGAGCGGGGCGCAAGCGGTCAAACTCGAGGGCGGAAGGAAGATGGGGGACGTGATCAGAGCCATCGTTGACATCGATATCCCCGTTATGGCGCATATAGGTCTCACCCCGCAGTCCGTCAACGCCATGGGGGGCTTCAAGGTTCAGGGCAGGGGGTCGGCGGAAGAAATGCTTCTTGAAGATGCGAAGGCCGTCGAAGAGGCAGGCGCTTTTTCGGTGGTTCTCGAAGGCATCCCGAGGTCCCTTGCAAAGACCGTCACCGATATGCTGTCTATCCCCACCATCGGGATAGGGGCCGGACCTGACTGCGACGGACAAGTACTCGTCGTTCACGATCTCCTTGGGCTGCCCGCTCAGTTCAGACCAAAGTTCGTCAAGGCCTACGCAAATCTTCGCGAGCAGACGGAAAGAGCCGTGAAGGAATATATCGAGGAGGTACGATCGGGCGCCTTTCCCGACGACGCCCATTGCTTTCATTGAGCCATGAAGATTATACGCACCGTAAAAGAAATGCAGAAGCTCTCCGATGAACTCCGAAAAGAAGGCAAGAAGATAGGCTTCGTTCCCACCATGGGGTATTTGCACGAAGGCCATCTTTCTCTGGTAAGAAAAGCGAGAGGGCTTGCGGATATTGTCATCGTGAGCATTTTTGTGAACCCCACACAGTTTTGTCCAAAGGAAGATCTCGCCCGCTATCCGCGCGATTTCGAGGGCGACACCGCGCTGCTCGAGAAAGAGAAGACGGATGCGCTCTTCTTTCCCGATGTGAAGGAAATGTATCCGGAAGGTTATTCCACCTACGTTGAGGTCGAGGAATTGGAAGACCATCTCTGCGGGCTTTCGCGGCAGGGCCATTTCAGGGGAGTTGCG
The DNA here is from genome assembly GCA_963816715.1 of uncultured delta proteobacterium. Classification (GTDB taxonomy): domain Bacteria; phylum Desulfobacterota; class Syntrophorhabdia; order Syntrophorhabdales; family WCHB1-27; genus BOG-1155. Next base: position 83,163 of record CAWFMJ010000015.1, on the reverse strand, counting down.
ACCGTGGTGGCAAAGCTCTTCAACGCCGTAAAGCCGCACTTCGCGGTATTCGGACAAAAGGACTATCAACAACTGAAAGTCATCCAAAGGATGGTGAAAGACCTGAACATGGACGTTGCCGTCGTCGGCCATCCCACGGTCAGAGAGGAAGGCGGGCTCGCCATGAGCTCGAGAAATGCTTATTTGAGCGCCGACGAGCGCGGAAAGGCGCTTCTCATTCATGCCTCAATGAAGAAAGTCGAAGAACTCTTCCGGGGTGGGGAGAGAAAAGCCTGCGTCCTGGAGGAGCAGGCTCGCAAGGTGCTCGCCTCAAAAGACGGCATTGACGTAGAATACGTCGCCGTGTGCGACCCCGAGACGTTTCAGGACCTGGAGGAAGTCGGCAAAAGGGCCCTCCTCGCCGTAGCTGCCAGAGTCGGAAAAACGAGGCTCATCGATAACACGGTTCTGGCGGAGTCTTAGTATGCTCAGGACCATGATGAAGGGGAAGATCCACCGGGCGACGGTGACGGACAGCAATCTCGACTATCAGGGCAGCATCACGATAGACGAGACATTGCTGGAAAAGGCTGCCATTATTCCCTACGAACGGGTCGATGTCTATAACGTCACGAACGGCGAGCGTTTCACTACTTATGCGATAGCGGGGCCAAGAGATTCCGGCGTTATTTGCGTCAACGGCGCGGCTGCCCACAAGGCGAAGCGCGGAGATATCGTCATCATTGTCTCCTACGCAGCCTTTGCGGACGAGGAGCTTGCGGGTTTTCAACCGAAAGTCGCCTTCGTGGACGGAAGGAACCGGGTCTCCGCCTGACAGTGCCCAACATTTTTACTTTTTTATTTTTATTTACTTGATTAAATCTCTCCCTTGATGTAAAATAAGGTATAACAATTTAACAAAGCTGTGGCGAGTGGGACCGGGCGGCAGGAGGGGGAGTAATACAAGTCCCCGACCGAAGGCCGGTCGGGGACTTGTATTACTCAACACCGACGGAGGTGACGCATGGAAGGAGTAAAGACCGTGGACGATCTCTTGAAAGCAAAAGGGGTGACCGACGAAGAGCTTGAACAACTCCGCGACGTTATCGATGAATGCCGGCTAAGGGAAGAGCAGATCAAAGAGGCTTCCGACGCCGCCAGACAGAATATACGCGACCTTTCCGACGCCCTGAACATGATAATCGGAACTTTTGCCGTAGTGAGCAAGAGCGTCGACGCGCTCCATGACGAGGTCAGCCAGCTTCAATTGAAGATGATGCCGGAAGAGCACTTCTACAAGGAGTAACAGCAAAACGAGACATGGTCCGCGAACCGGCCGGAACCCTCTTTTGCTCTCTTGACGGGATGGAAGAGGCCGGCGGCTCGCGCGAAAGCGCGCTTATCCGAAAAGCCTCTTGAGCGGCGCCTGCCAGGCCTCTTTCAACTGAGAGACGGCAACATCGATCAGCGCGCCGCCATGGATGGACCGAACGACGAACCGGGGCGTCTGCGTGACCTTCCCCACGACCGCATGGGGCGTCGAACCAAAGATCTTCCTCACGGTGTCCGTGTGCGCCTCTTTTACCGTAATTGCCAACCGGCTTTGCGACTCTGAAAAGAGAAGATAATCATCCCTGAAGACGCCCGATTGGGGTACGGATGCCAGATCGATCTCGGCGCCCAGTCCGCCCGCAAAAGCGCTTTCCGCAAGGGCAACTCCGATCCCTCCGTCCGAGGCGTCGTGCGCCGACCGGATTAACCCCATTCCAATCGCTTTTCCCAAAGCGCGATAGGTTTTCACTGCCTGGGGACCGTCCACCCTCGGCGCCATGTTGCCTTTCAACCCGAGCAGGGCGAAATACTCGGATCCCGCAAGCTCGGCGTAAGTCGTGCCGAGCACGATAATCACGTCCCCCGCCTCTTTGAAATCGATCGTAACGGCCTTTCTCGCATCCTTTACATAAGAAATGGCGGAAATAAGAAGAGTGGGCGGAATCGAGATCCTCTCCCCGCCGTTCACGTAATCATTCTTCATACTGTCTTTGCCGGAGATGCAGGGGGCGCCGAAGAGCACCGTGTAGTCGTGGAGCGCTTTGTTCGCCCTCACTAACTGGCCCAGCTTGTATTCGCCGTCCGGGTTCTTCTCTGACGCTACCGGGTCGCACCAGCAAAAATTATCGAGCACGGCCATCCGATCAAGACTGCCGCCTGCGGCGACATTGTTCCTGACCGCCTCGTCTATTGCACAGGCGGCCATATCGTAGGTATCGTAACGGCTAAACTTCGGACAGATGCCGTGGCTCACCGCTACGCCTTCGAGACTCGACAGATCGGGCCGGACTATCGCCGCATCGGAAGGGCCATCGTTCGAGGCCCCTGTCAGCGGCTTCACGACGCTTCCCGCCTGGACCTCGTGGTCATACTGCCGCACCACGTACTCTTTGCTGCAGACGTTCCAGCGGCCGAGCACAGAGAGGAGGATCTGTGCATAATCCCCCGGCGCCTCGGGAGGCGCCTCATCGACAAGCCTTCGCTCCCAGGAGGCTTTCAGACGCATTCTGGGGAGACCGTGGTGGAGGAAATCCATGTCCAGGCGCCCCACCGTTTTCCCGTGGTAACGAACGTGAAACTTCCCGGAATCCTGAAACGTGCCGAGTACGGTTGAAAGGACGCCCATCTTCCGCGACAGATCGAGAAACCGCTCGATCTTGTCGGGGCCGACCGCGAGCGTCATGCGCTCCTGGGCTTCACTCAGCATGATCTCCCAGGGGTCGAGGCCGTGATACTTGAGGGGCGCTTTTTCAAGGTCCACAAGGCAGCCGTTCGTATCCTCCGCCATTTCGCCGATGGACGAAGAAAGACCACCCGCGCCGTCGTCGGTAATGGCGTTGTAGAGGCATTCGTCCCGGGCTACAAGCAGGAAATCGGTCATGCGCTTTTGTGTGATCGGATCGCCTATCTGCACGGCGCTCGTGGGAGAGGCCTCGGATAGTTCCTCAGAGGAGAAGGTAGCGCCGTGGATGCCGTCCTTGCCGATTCTTCCGCCCACCATGACGATGAAATCGCCCACCTGCGCTTTCTTTACATAGCTCGGCTCCCCGCACACCACGGCCGGCATAATCCCGCATGTCCCGCAATAGACGAGCGGTTTGCCGAGGAAGCTTTCGTCGAAGACAAGAGAGCCGTTGACCGTAGGGATGCCGCTCTTGTTGCCGCCGTGCTCAACCCCTTCCCTGACTCCGTCGAATACTCTCCGCGGATGCAGCAGACGCGGCGGGATCGGCCCCCTGTAGTCGGGCGGGGCGAAGCAGAAGACGTCGGTGTTGAAGAGCAGACGCGCGCCCTTGCCTGACCCGAAGGGGTCTCTATTGACGCCGACGATGCCCGTCAGGGCTCCTCCATAAGGATCGAGGGCCGAGGGCGTGTTGTGCGTCTCCACCTTAAACGCAAGGCTGTACCGGTCATTGAACTTGATGATCCCCGCATTGTCCTTGAATACGGAGAGGCAAAAATCCTTCTTCCCGAGAGCCTCGCGAATCGCGTTGGTCGATCCAGCGACATACGTCCGAAAAAGGCTGTCGATGACGCCCTTTTGGCCGTCTTCCTCGTAGTCGATGAGGGCGTTGAATATCTTGTGCTTGCAGTGCTCCGACCACGTCTGAGCCAGCACCTCCATCTCTACGTCCGTGGCCCGCTCGGACAGACCATGCGCCGTCCTCTCTGAAACCGCTTCTTTTCTGTTGAAGTAAGCCCGGATCGCAAGCAGCTCCTCCTCTGAAAGGGCCCAGGTGCGCTCCCGGTTTACCTTCATGAGCGAGGTCATGTCGACGTTGAGGTCGAAAGTCTCGACAACGGGCTCGCGTTTAGCCGTCGCCTTCGGAACAACGACGCCCATGCCCCCGTCCTTCCGGTAATCGTCCATCGACTTCACCGAGCAACGGTTAATGAGGGTGTTCGCCAGTATCCCTTCCGCAACGCCCACAACTTCGCGCCGGCTGAGAGGCCCCTTGATAAAGTACATCTTCGAGGTGTAGACGCCTTCGTCTTCGCTAAAGGCGCGCCGCGCGACCGCTTCGATCACCTCTTTTGCCGTTCTTCCCACGTTGTCGGTAACCCCGGGCTTAAAACCCACCTCGACGACCCAATCGGCGTCGAAGTAAACAGGCTCCCGGCTGAAGCCCTGCTGGATCACGGGGTCGATAAAGGCGTCGGTTCTCAGGGTCTCCACGATTTCAGGAACGAGGTCTGCGTCGACGGTATAGACGTCGGCCGTCCGGACGGCGACGCTCTTCGCCAGATCGGCGCGTATGCGGTTCTTCAGTTTTTCACCCGGCGCGTCCTTGACGCCTTCCCGATAAACGATCTCGATTCTCACTGCCATGTCAGGACAGGAACTCCTTTGCCGCTTTTATCACGTCAACCGCGGAAGATTCATCGGGGGTTTCAGCGGTGAAAAGCAAGCCGTCGAGGCCCTTGAGGAGACCCTTCAGCTCCCGGAAGGGAAACATGCCGCGGCCCACCGGCAGGTGCTCATCGCTCTTGCCGTGATTGTCGTGAATGTGAAGCTCCCTGAGCTTCTCTCTAAGCGGCGCAAGCCATTCGCCCAGGGAAAGCGTGGTGAAAAGGTTGAAGTGACCGGTGTCGAAACAAAACCACAAGTTCTTTTCGGCAAACTGTTCGAGGAGGGCGACGATGGTGGACGGGTTCTCCTCGAAGATATTCTCTATCATAAGCGGAATCTCGCCCGATTCCTTCAGCACCTCCGTCCACGTCGCCACGCTGTTATCGAGCCACTCCTGTTCCGACCCGCCGAAGCGCCACTTGTCGTAGCCCCCATGGCAGACCATGCCCCGGGCGCCCAAGAGAGACGCAATCTCCGCGCTCCTTTTGAGCTTATCCAGGCTGATTTTCTTTATCTCATTATCGATCCCGCCGGGACTAAGGTCGATATACGGCGCATGGACGGTGCAGACAATTGACCGCTCCTGGAGCTCGCGGCCCAACTGACGCGCATCCTGCAGGTCTATCTGATTGACCGCATCGTTGTCGACATAAATCTCCACGCCCACCCCGAGCGCCACGATCCGCGGCAGGTTCCCCCGCACCATGGCGTAGGGGGCGTTGATCAGTAAATGGTGATTTGACATGCAGTAAATCTACCCTGATCCGCCTGACAAATCAAGTGCGAACCGCCCCCGATGCCGCGCGCCAGGCGTCCTCTTCCCCTTACGTCGTCCCGCCACGCGAGAAAAGGCGCCCCGGAGCGACGTTGCAATGGCCCTTCTTCTCTGGTACACTATTTCTCTGCCGAACAATCGGAAGACCCTGATGGGAGAAGGCTGCGGCAGACCCACCGGGCAGCATGAGAATCGGATAGCATCATGGACCATATTTTTATCAAGGGCGCCAGGGAGCACAACCTCAAGAACATCGATGTGGAGCTTCCCCGGAACAAGATGACCGTGATCACGGGACCCAGCGGCTCGGGCAAGTCCTCGCTCGCCTTCGATACCATTTACGCCGAAGGCCAGCGCCGGTACGTGGAGTCTCTCTCTTCCTACGCGCGCCAATTCCTCGAGCTCCAGGAAAAACCGGACGTCGACTACATCGAAGGGCTTTCGCCCGCCATCAGCATCGAGCAGAAGAGCATCAGCAAGAACCCCCGGTCGACGGTCGGCACGGTGACCGAGATTTACGACTATCTGAGGCTGCTCTTCGCCCGACTCGGCCATGTACATTGTTATAGCTGCGGCAAGGAGATCAAGAGCCAACACGCTCCCCAGATCGTCGACAGCATTCTCGCCCTGGGGACGGGAGTTCAGCTCTCCGTCCTTGCCCCCATTGTACGGGGAAGGAAGGGCGAGTACCGAAAAGAGATCGACGATCTGAGGAAACAGGGTTTCACCAAGATCAAGCTCAACGGCAAAGTGGTCGATCTGAGCGAGAATATTGCTCTCGACAAGAAGAAGAAACACGCGATAGACGTGATTGTCGACAGGCTGACCATCAGGGAAGGCATCGAGCGACGCCTTTTCGAGGCGGTCGAGCTGGCCCTCAACAAGGCGGGGGGCATCGTCAAAATCGAGGCGGGCGGCGAAACGCTGGTGTTCAGCGAGAAATTTGCCTGCCCGGACTGCGGCGTCAGCTACCCGGAGATCACCCCGGCGATGTTTTCCTTTAACAACCCCTACGGCGCCTGCCCCACCTGTCTCGGTTTGGGAGTCAAGGAGTACTTCGATCCCGACCTGATCGCGCCGAACAAGGAGCTTTCCCTGCGGGAGGGCGCCATCATGCCCTGGAGCGACAAGAATCCCCTCGTTTTCATGCCTTTTCTCGAATCCCTGATCCGGCACTACAAGATAGACATCCGGGCCCCTTTCAAAGACCTGTCTCAAGACGTGCAGGATGCCTTGTTCTACGGATCGAAGGGGGAGCCCATCGAATTCTACGTCGACCACGGTCGCCGTGCGCCCATAAAGAAGCCCTTCGAAGGCGTGATCAAGGAGCTAGAGCGGGAGTGGAGAAACGCCTCTCCCTGGGAGAAGGAACGCTTCGACCGTTACATCAACCTCATCCCCTGCCCGGACTGCAAGGGGGCGCGCCTGAAGAAAGAGATGCTCTGGGTGCGCTTCGGCGGCCTGAACATTTACGAAGTGACGGAGTTGACCGTTGCCGAGTGCAGCCGTTTCTTCAGTGAAGTCGAACTGACGGAAAAAGAGCAGGAGATCAGCCGCGCTATTCTGAAGGAGATCATCTCCCGCCTGAAGTTTCTCATCGACGTCGGCCTCAATTACATCTCCCTCCACCGGCCCTCGTCAACCCTGTCTTCGGGGGAATCGCAGCGGATCAGACTCGCTACCCAGATCGGCTCCGGCCTCACCGGGGTGCTCTACGTGCTTGATGAGCCCTCCATCGGGCTCCATCAACGGGACAACGAACGCCTGCTCGGGACTCTGGAAAAACTGCGTGACCTGGGCAACACCGTTGTCGTCGTCGAGCACGACTTCGACACGATCCTCGCCGCCGATTACGTGATCGACCTTGGGCCGGGCGCCGGAGAGAACGGGGGAAGCCTCGTCTTCATGGGCACGCCCGAGGAGCTGAAAAAGGACGATGCGTCGATTACGGGCCTCTACGTCTCGGACAGGCTGAGAATAGAGCACCCTGAAGTGCGGAGAAAGCCGAGGGGCGTCATAGGCCTCAAAGGAGTCAGATCGCACAACCTGAAGAACGTCGACGTTGATATCCCGCTGGGCGTCTTCACCTGCATTACGGGCGTATCCGGCTCCGGCAAAAGCTCTCTCGTCATCGACACACTGTTCCCGTTGTTGAAGCAGAAGCTCTACCGGTCGAAGGAGCGGGCCGGGGCGGCTTCGTCCATAACCGGTTATGAGGCGATAGACCGGGTGATTGACATCGACCAATCCCCCATCGGCAGGACCCCCCGCTCGAACCCTGCCACCTATACGGGCATTTTTACTTTCATCAGGGAGCTTTTCACCAAACTTCCCGAGTCGAGGATGCGGGGCTACAAAGAGGGTAGGTTCAGCTTCAACGTGAAGGGCGGCCGTTGCGAGACCTGCGCGGGCGAAGGCTTTGTCAAGATCGAAATGCAGTTCCTTCCCGACGTCTATGTGGTCTGCGACATGTGCAAGGGCCGCCGCTACAACAGGGACACGCTGGAAATCGAATACAAAGGGAAAAACATCGCCCAGGTGCTGGACATGACCGTCACCCAGGCCATGGCCTTCTTCGATTCCATGCCCCACATCAAGAGCAGGCTGAAAGTGCTCAACGACGTGGGCCTTGGCTATATCAAGCTGGGCCAGTCGGCGACGACCCTTTCCGGCGGCGAGGCCCAACGCATCAAGCTCTCGCGGGAGCTTTCGAAAAAGGATACGGGGCAGACCCTCTACATTCTCGACGAGCCGACAACGGGCCTCCATTTCGTCGATATCGACAAGCTGATCTTCGTGCTCAACGAGCTGATCGAGCGAGGAAATACGGTAGTGGTGATAGAGCACAACATGGACGTGATCAAGTGCGCCGACTACCTGATCGATCTGGGGCCCGAAGGCGGAGACAGGGGCGGCGAGATCATCGCGAAGGGCGCTCCCGAGGAAGTAGTCCTCAACCCGCAAAGCCATACCGGTCGGTTCCTGAAACGCTACCTCAACGGCGCGAGGCCGTGAAGAACGTCGTCGTCATACCCGCCCGCTACGGCTCGACCCGGCTTCCGGGCAAGCTGTTGCTCGACCTCTCCGGCAAACCGATCATCCAATGGGTTTATGAGCGCGCCTGTGAATCGGCATTAAAAGACGAGGTCCTGATCGCCACCGACGATGACCGCATACGGAGACGATGCGCGGCCTTCGGCGCAGCCGCCGTCATGACTCCCGCCGATTGTCCGAGCGGGACCGATCGTGTTTATCAGGCAATAAAGGAGACCGACGCGGAGGCGATCGTCAACCTTCAGGGCGATGAACCGGAGATGCGAGGCGATATGATCGACGCCCTGATCCGGACGGTGCAACAGGAGAAGGTCGGCATGGCCACCCTCTGCTCCGTTATCGGCGATCGCAAGGAATACGAAGACCCGAACGTGGTCAAGTGCGTGCTCGACAAAAACAATTCCGCCCTCTATTTTTCGCGGGCGCCTCTTCCCTTTCTCCGCGCGGGCGCCTCTCTTCCGCTCTACAAGCACATCGGCATATACGGGTTTTCCCGCTCTTTCCTCGAAACTTTCGTGTCTTTGCCCAAGGGACGCCTCGAAGAGGCGGAATCCCTGGAGCAGCTCCGCGTCCTTGAAGCCGGCTATCGGATCAAGGTGATCGTCGTGGAGTACGAAGGAACGGGCATCGATACAGCGGCGGACCTGGAGCGGGCGCGACAACGCATCAAGATTGGAAGGACAACACTCCTCTCGCCCAATAGCCTTCGGCGGGGTGTCGCCCCAACCATTATCGATTAGGGGGACACCCATCAAAATTGGATCAGGGACACACCTCTGCCGAGGAATGTCCCCGCAATCGAAGGCCGATCAGCGAGAGGAGCGTTGTCCTCCCAATTTTATGCTTCGATCTTGATCTGCTTCGGCTTTACCTCTTCTTTTTTAGGAAGCTCGATTCTAAGGATACCGTCCTTGAGGGCAGCCTTGATGTTCGACGCGTCTATCGACTTGGCGAGGGTGAAAGACCTGGCGAAGACGCCGTATCCCCTTTCCATCCTGTAGTAGCTGTCAGAGTCGATCCCCGGCTCCAGCTTTCTTTCTCCCTTGATAGTCAGCTCATTCTCGTGGATCTTTATGTCGATGCTGTCCTTGTCCACCTCGGGAACTTCAAGCTTCAAGACAAGGACATTCCCCATTTCGAAGATATCCACGGGCGGAGTCCATTCGCTTGACGTGAACCCCTCTTTGCGGGTTCTCTCCATGTCCCGATACATCTTGTCAAGCCTTTCCTGCAGAGACAACAACTCCCGGAACGGATCCCACCTCGTCACGGCCATGTGCACACCTCCGCTATTTTATCCTATTATAATGTTCACGCGTCGTCTCTTCAAGAACTTGAGCGAAAGCGCTGAGGAAACGGTTGGGCGGACACCCCTGGGTAAACCGGGAAGGGCCGCTTGCCGGAGCCGGCGACGCCGTTTCTAAAGGCATCGCTGCCGAAGAGCGTCCGAGACTTCCCGAAGGAACCTGAAGGCGTTCTCGACCGTCGCGGTCTTGTCGGCGTTGAGAAGGTTGCAGGTCGCGGGCGCGATGAGGCTGTTGCGGCAGATGAGTTCTCTTGGCACGCCCTTCTCTTCCAGGAGCAGCCATATCGCCAGGAGCCGTTTCACGATCGTCGCGAGATTCTCCTTGGTAAACTCCTCGAAGAGGGTCGGCACTATGCCCCAGCTCACTATATTGCCCGCCTCGATGAACCGCTTGACGCTTGGATAGGAGGCGGCGACATCGCCGAAGGCAAAGGCATTGAAAGAGACGATCTCCACAGGGAGGGAGAAAAGAAAATCCCAATCGGGATTGCCGCAGAGATGAATGCCGCGCGGGCCTTCGATCCCTTCAAAAAAAGCGGTGAGCTCGGCCTTTGCCTTCACATGGTCGTAGCCGCTCATGGCGCTGAAGACGAACTGCAATCCCGGATCGTCGACCCAAACGAAGGCACGGCTGTTCTTTTCCGCAAGCTCCGCGTGCTGGACATTCGCTTTCTTCTGAATAAACGAGAAAACAAGCTGGCGCGCCTCATCATTGTACGCAAGGGGCTTTCCCTGTTCGTCGGTGACTTTCAGGACGAGGCTCACGGGACTAATTATCTGTCCCCGAACAGCCTTGTAGGGGGAGAGATCGAGGGACAGGAAGCGTCCATAGACGGATGAGAAATCGGGCGAGAGGCGGAAAAGATCGGTCGATTCTTCTTGTTCGAGGTACGCGGGAAGCTCGTCCATGAACCGTCCGCTTTCTACATAAATGAGCCGGTTCTCTTCGTCGATCACGGCCCCTGGAAAATGCTCCATGGCCTGGACGTACATATCCTCACGAAAGGAGAATCGGGGCAGTTGCGGCCAGAAGGGAATATCGAGACCGAAGGCCGCAACAAGCGCCGGTTCCGGGGATTCATGGGGCATGATCCCCATCGCGGTGGTTGCAAGTTCGCCGGCAAAAGGCAGCCGGTCGCTGCCCGGCGACTCTTTCATAAGATTTTCACCCCTCTGTTCTTCAGTATACTTCCCAAACTTACGGGAAACAAAACGGGCGGCGCGCCGCCTGTTGCGCGCCGCCCAAGAGCAGGAGGAGTATTGGTCGCGAATCGAAGGAGAGTCGTATTCTCCGCAATTCCCCTGTCAGAGTCGCCGGTATTCCGGTGAGAAAAACAGGTCGTGAAAGAGAATCGGTTTTGTCGGATCGTTGATTTTCTTAAAGTTCAGCGGACAATGGTAGAGGCCGGCCGGTACGTATATCATGGTAGCTTCGGTAATGAGAAAGGTTTCCAGGTGCTTTCCGTCTTCGCTCAGGGTGAACTCGACTTCTCCACCCAGTTTTGTCATATCGGTCAAATCGCCGCCGACAAAGATGATGAACTGGTCGAAATCATGTTTGTGGTTTTCCGTCACCATGACAAAGGGTTCTGAAATAGGCCACCAGCTCATGGAAAAACGTTTATCGCCGAACCCTTCGTCGCTTTTGAGCCCGAGCCGGGGCATGCTGACCTCAGGGTGAGGATTGGCGCCGGCATAGAACCCTTTTCTAATGTATTTTTCGAGATTGGAAGCGGCCATCTAAAGCCTCCTTGAAATTTAATCGCCCATCATGATAGATGCGCCGCTTGCGCGGCGCCGATGGGTCCTGATCTTGCACGCACCAGCGTCGCCCGCCCCAGAGGCTCGTCATGTCATTTTACCGAATTACCAGTTTAGAACAAAAGAGCCATGACCGCATCACCCCATGGGGTGATTTTTGGCTCGCGTGGGATTCTCTGCCGTATCTGTTGAGGGTTTTCGGGCCTTGATCTGGTCGGCGCGGCGAACTGCCTGGATTCGCGTCTTCGCCTCCAGTTTGGCATAGATATGTTTTGTGTGGGTTTTCACCGTATCGAGCGAGATAAAGGCTCTTTCGGCAATCTCTTTGTTCTTGTAGCCGGCCGACATCAGTTCCAGGATGTCCATTTCCCGCCGGGTAAGATCTCCGAGCCTGTTCCCCGGGACCGCCCCCGCGGGTCGCATGGCCTCTTCGCGGCCTATGCCGCAGGCGCCGATGATAGCGGAGGTCCAGGCCGGGTCGGGATCGAGGGCCGCTGTTTTTGCAACTTCCGTTAAAACACGGGAAATCGCGGGAGCGTGATTCACGAATGGCCGTATATAGCCCTCCGTCTTCGAGAAGGCGAGGGCGGTTCTCATCACCGCGGAAGCTTTCGGGCGGTTGTCGAGCGCGTAGTAGACGCCCGATCTGATGATATCGATCTCGAGGATTGCTTCTCGCATATTCTTGGCAGAACAAAGCCTTTGCAGTTTCTCCAGCATCTCAGCGGCGTCTTCGCAACGTCCGAGGGCGCAATAAAGCTCGGCGTGAGTGAGACACTCGGGAACGAAGCGGAAGGTGAAGGGCTCGTCAAATCGGAGCTTTCTGCGTTCAACCCATTCTTCGGCCCACGCAAGATCGCCCTGCAATAGGGAAAGACGGGCAAGATGAGCTTCCGTCATGGCAACCCAGCTTCTACCGGCGAGCGCTCCCCTCCCGCGTTGCATTCTCCGCATGCATTGTTGCGTCTTCTCCAGTTCGCCCCTACCGAGGTGAACGAGGGCGAGCAGGTAATTTACCTCGGAGATTTCGTAAACGTAGCCTGTCTGTCCCACGTACTTGAGGGAGATGGTTGCATATTCCAGCGCCTTTTCGAGATCGTTGCGAAGGTAGGAGTTCCAGGCCATCGGGAGATAGAGGAGGAATTTCGGCGCAACTTTCGAAAGGCCTCTCCTGTCCAGGAAGAGAAAAGCGTCCTCCAAAACGGCCTGCGATCGTGAAAGTCGGCCCTGAAATCTTTCCAGAGCCGCTTTTATCCGGTGCCAGTATACGGCGTCCAGCGGTCTCTTCGAGGAGAGAAAGGTTGGCGCCGATTCATCGAGCGCTTGACAGGCAAGGCCGAGTTCACCCTGATGGTGGTAGCTTGAAACCACAAACATCTTCACGATGTCCGAGAGGTCGGGGGGGATCGATGAAATACCGAGAAGCGCTTCGCGAAGTTTTGCGATGTCCGCTGTTTCGGGGTCGAGCCACTGGGGGAGAACATTTTTGAGGAGGGCGGCAAAATCTCTGCACAACCTCCGGCGTCTTGCGTCGTATCGCGCAAAGGCTTCCTCCGGCGCCTTCTCTATTTCCGTCATGAGCTCTGCGGCCCGGGACAACTCGACGGTTGCGGTTCGGAACCAGCATTCCTGAAGTCTCAGAAGGGGACGTCGCGTGAAGACGTCGCGAGGCAGCTTGGAAAGCCATCTCCGAAACGCCGCGACATCGCCGTGCTGGTATAGGGTAATCAGATGCTCTTCGAGCATGTCTGCGGCAAACTCCATATCCCGAGAGGCAAAGGCGTGTCGAAAAGCATCTTCCAGATAACCCCTTTCAGCAAACCAGCGGGCCGCAGCACGGTAAATGCGGACGTACTCCTGAGGAAAGGAGCGGGCCATCATCTTTTTGATCGCCTTCGAGAGGAGGCGGTGATAACGGTACCACGCCCCGTCGGCGTCGAGGGGCGTCAGGAACAGGTTGTGCCGCTGCACGTACTCGAGCATTTTGAAGGCGTCGAGGCCTTCGGCGACTTCCGGGCAAAGCTCCGGCGTGAAGCGTTCGAGAAGGGCTGTTGCACAGAGAAATCTCTTCACCGTTTTCGGCTGAATGCTCACCGCTTCATCGATGAGGTAATCGGCCGCTTGGTCGCATGCCCGGCCGAGAACGCCGGCAAAGCCGTCGATGGTGTCTTTCCCTCGAAGCGAAAAAGCAAAAAGTTGAAGACCCCCGACCCAGCCCTCCATTTGTCTGGACAATTCCTGGATCTGGCCCAGCGACAGTCTGACGGGAAGCATCTCTCTGAAGTAACGCTCCGTTTCCTTATGGCTGAACTTCAAATCATCCCACTGAATTTCGACTATCTGATTCCTGCACTTAAACCGGGAAAGGGAAAAGGGTACCGCATGCTGGCTGACGACGACGATATGGACATTGCGCGGAGCATGGTCGAGGAAAAGAACAAGGGCGCGGTGAACTTGGGGGGCGGTAACAAGATGATAATGGTCGAGCACGATATAGACGTCTTCTTGAAATACTGTCAAAGAATCCACGAGGCTGGGGATGAAGTCGGCCGCCGAGAGCGCGGCAGTTTCCGGCCAGGCGCCGCTTTCAGCGAATCGACTATCCAGGCCCCTGAAAGCCGCGAGGAGATATTGGAAGAAAAGGCCTATATCGTTGTCTTTTTTGTCCAGGGCGTACCATGCCGCCCGAGGAGCATCTCGCTTGATCCATTGGAGCACGAGAGAGGTCTTCCCTGATCCGGCGGGGCCCGTGATTACGATGAGCCTACGGTCCCTGCCCGCCGAAAGACGGTCGACCAGATGGGGTCTGGGGAGCGCGTTGGCCCTGAGCGGCGGCGTCTGGAGTTTTGTCGTGATAAGCATACGAACGTCCACCATGCTCCCGGGGGCTGGCGTCTCCGGCTTGGCTAATCTCGTGGACGGGCTCGCCCCGCGTCTGACAGGTCAGCCGCTTCTTGGGAGGAACCTCATCCGGACACTGACCTTTTCGCCAATGGCAACTCTGACTATAGCAAAATCTTGCGGCTTTGGCAACGTCAACTTCGGAACTACCCGCCAGCACGCCGGCTTGCACTCTCTTCTTTCCCGGCCCCGGCCGAAGGGCCGCGACCGACGGACGGCGGAACCGGACGAAGAAAGGGGGGTGGGGGTCAGAAGCAACGGTTCGGAGGCGGTCAGGGGGTGGCGGCAAAAGTCGATCCTCCAGGATGCGCGAGAATCGACTTTTTTGGGGAGAGCCGGGGTATAAGTCAGCCCGTCCCCGGTTTTGCGATTCTCGACGATTGCCGGGTCTCCATCCGGATGATGAGGCTCTCGACGTCCGGCAGAGCGACGCAGGCAACAGGGAGGTCGGACAAAAGCCCGCCGGGCCTTGCCCATGAGCATCGCTATCCGGGCTGCCCGTCGGCGAGCGCCTCGATTTGTGCAAAAAAACGTAACAGACAATTCATGGTCTGCTGTCTCTACATAGAGCGCTCGCTCTATATAATGATTCGCGAGGCAATGTCCCGGACATTTCCTTTTCCTGAAACGGCGAGCGACTCACCATGAAGGAAAGAAGTTCCGAAGGGGGAAGAACATGAGCGACACGATAGCGTTATGTCGATTAAAGGGAAGCCTGTGGCCGGAACAGGAGTTCCATTCTTACGCTGCCAATATGCAAAAATAATTCCGGTTCGAGGCCCGAGGGGGAAGAATTGTGGGACCCCCCGTCATGGGAGGGTCCTGCCCTTAGTGCATGGGGAAAATATGGTGGAGATGGCGGGATTCGAACCCGCGACCTTCGCGTTGCGAACGCGACGCTCTCCCAACTGAGCCACACCCCCAATCGACAATATCCTATTGCATAAATTCGCTCAGGTCAAGCATTCTCATGAAGGCGCCCAGTTCCTCCTTCACTTCCGGATGGCGCAGGCCGAGATAAAGGTTGGCTTTCAACAGCCCTGCCTTGTTCCCCGCGTCGAAGCGAATGCCCTCGTATTGCAGGCCGAGAAATCGTTTGTTGGGGATGAGGCGTCTTATGGCGTCCGTGAGCTGTATCTCTCCCCCGTTCCCCGCTTCTGCCGACTCGAGGACCGCGAATATCTCCGGCGGCAATACGTACCGGCCGATTATGGCAAGCTCGCTCGGGGCGTCGCCAATGGCCGGTTTTTCCACCACGTCCTTTATTTCATGCAGCCTTTCGCTTATCGGCTGAGATTTTATCATGCCATACTGCGAGACATGCTCCTTCGGCACGGCCTGGACGGCTATGACGGGACTTTCGTATTCTTCGAAAACTTCAAGGAGTTGGCCGATGCAGGGGCGCTCGGGCGATGATGAGATCGTCCGGCAGAAGCAGGGCGAAGGGCTCATCACTGATGAGGCTCTTCGCACAAAGAACGGCGTGGCCGAGGCCCATCGGGTATGATTGCCTTACCGCCACGATCCGGACCATGCCCTGACAGCTTTTTCATCATTTCGAGCAGATTCGTCTTTCTTCTTTTTCTCGAGAAAAACCTCCAGCTCGGTGAAGCTGTCGAAATGGTCTTCTATCGAGCCTTTTTCCCTGCCGGTAATAAGGATCACCTCTTCTATGCCTGAGTTGACTATCTCCTCCACGATGAACTGTATGAGCGGTTTGTCGACGACGGGAAGCAGTTCCTTCGGCACAACTTTTGTTGCAGGGAGCATTCTCGTGCCGAACCCCCCTGCCGGGATTATGGCCTTTCTCACCTTGCGCATGTTAGACCCCCAGAACATTCCTGATGGTATCTTTGAGCTCCCTCATGTCCGCTGATTTTACCACGTATGCATCTGAGACCCAGCTTGAGAAATCCTGTTTGAACTCCCCGTAAGCGGAGCAAAGGATCACCCGCTGCTCCTTGTTCAGCTTCTTGATTTCGTTGAGTGTTTGGATGCCGTCCATGCCCGGCATTTTTATATCGAGGACGACGAGATCGTACTGGGCGGCCTTGAGCATATCCAGCGCCTCGTACCCGTTTGAGGCAAGCCCAATGGAATACCCCTCCTCTTCAAGCTCTTCCTTGAAGAGGAGCCTTATGTGCTCTTCGTCATCAACAAGCAGGATCCTTATCGGCGCCATAACCTCTCACCCCTCCTTTGTCGATCTGCTTTGGGAAGGGAGACGAACGATAAAGTCAGCCCCCTCCCCGGGTTTATTCTTCACTTCGATATCGCCCCCATGATGCACGACGATCTTATTGGAGATGGCGAGCCCGAGTCCGATCCCCTTTTCCTTCGTCGTGAAAAAAGGATTGAAAATATTGTCCAGAACGGCAGGGCTAATGCCCCCGCCGCTATCCATGATCGATACGGCAATGAATGACCGCTCTTCAGACGCCGCTTGCGTTTCTATGGTGATGGTCCCCTCTCCGTGCATGGCCTCGAAAGAGTTCGCCAGGATGTTGATGAATGCCTGTTTGATCTGCTGGACGTCGCAGAGCGCGAAAGGGAGGTGGGGATCATATTTCTTTACGATCTTGACGCGGGACCAGCTTTTGTCCGAGGCGAGCAGATAGAGGAGTTCGTCCAGAAGGCTATTGATATTGCAGAGCTCGAAAAGCAGCGGAGATTCCTTGACGTAGTTGAGTATCTCATTGAGGATCGTCTCGAGCCTGGCAACTTCTTTCGTGATAATATCGACGTATCTGCCCTCGTTCTCGTCAAGACGGGCCGTCTTTGCGAGCCTTTTCGTGAAGCCGCCGATAACGACGAGAGGGTTCTTTATCTCATGGGCGATGTTGGCCGTCATCTCCCCGAGGCTCCTCATCTTCTCGTTCTCGATCATGCGCCTCTGGGCGTCGCCTAACTCGCGCAGGGCCTCCCGCAGCTTGATGCTGAGAAGCACATTTTCGAGGCCGCTTGAAATGTAGCCCGCGATCATCACGAGGAGATAGCGCTCTTCCTGGTCGTCGACAATGTCCCTTTGCTCCTGTTTCAAACAGAGGGCGATAGTGCCGAGGGTGCGGTCTTTGGACACGATCGGAACGGCGAAAAGATAGAGGGGAGTCGCGCCTCCTGCTTGCTCGATCCGGACGTCCGTGCGAAAAACCGGCTGGCCCAGCCGCAACGCCTCATTTTCGAGGTCAAAGACCTGTTCTTCCAAAGAGGAGGCTATCTGGCCGGAAGTGAACCGCTGCTCGTTGAATTTTATGAAAGCGATGTCGAGCTTGATCGTCGCAAACCAGGCATTGAGGGTTTTTGCGATGATAAGCGCGATATTCTCCAGAATGGCGTGGGGTTCCATGGTGGACGTGAGGATGCGGCCAAGCTCCGAAAGCGTCGAGAGCTCGGTGATCCGCTTTTTTGAGGAGAGAAGGAGGTCGTAGGTGCGCAAGATCCCCCCAAGTTCCCTCGAAAGGATGGACAGAACGACTTTTTCCTCGGCGCTGACGCCTTCTCTTGTGGAGCCCCCGGCAAAAAGCACGCCGTACAGGAAGCTGTCGTCGGCAAGGGGGAGGAAGGCAAAGGTCTTGTAACGGGCGAGGACATCGTCGAGTTGAGGATAAAAGAGACACCCGAGGCGGGGCGGCACATCCCTGAAGGTGAAAAACTGGGGCGATCTCTTTTGCGCCACCGCGCCGACGACGCCTTCTCCGACGTGACAGCGGTAATCATTCAGAAGATCGAAAAGTTGACTGTTTCTGTTCATAAACCTGCACGAAAGCCGCTTGTCCTTGTCGAGCGTATAGACAAGCACTTCCTCGAATTGCAGATCGCCGGAGATGATGTTGAGAATCGCATTAATGCGAGATGCTATTTCAAGATTCGAGTGGGATATCTCAATGACTTTGCCAAGAATGTTAGCGAAATTCATGGTGTTCTATGGCTTTTTCGTAGAGCGCCTTATATTCTTCGGCAGATTTTTCCCACGAAAAATCCCGTTTCATGCATCTGGCCGTCAACAACCTCCATGTTTCCGGCTCACGGTAGGCAGCGAGGGCCCGTTCCACTGCATCGAGCATAGGGCCGACCGCGTAGTCGGTGAATTTAAAGCCTGTTCTCGATTCCGGGCGCCGGGGATCATCCTCTATGGTGTCGTCGAGTCCTCCCACGGCGCGCACAATAGGGATGGTGCCGTATCGCAGACTGTAGAGCTGGTTAAGTCCGCACGGCTCGTAGCGGGAAGGCATGAGAAACATATCGGAGCCGGCTTCGATCAGATGGGCGAGCGCATTGTCGTAGGCGATCTTCACCGAGAACGATTGCGGGTGTTTCTCGGCAAGCTCGGTAAAAAGCTCGTGATACTTACGCTCCCCTGTGCCGAGAAGCATGTACTGGACGCCCAAAGAGAGCATGCGTTCCAGCCCTTCCGGAGACAAGGTCGAACCCCTTCTGGTCGGCAAGGCGGGATATGCTGGAGATAACGGCCATTTTGGGATTCGCGGGCAGTCCGAAGGCCCTTTGCAGCGCCGCCTTGCAGAGAGCCTTGCCGGACACATCCTCGGCGCTGTAGTTGGCGGGGATGTGGACATCGGTCTCGGGCCGCCACTCGTCGTAGTCGATCCCGTTGACGATGCCGTAGAGGACCTCGCGGCGCGTCCGCAATATGCCCTCTAGCCCGGCGCCGAACTCGGGAGTCTGTATCTCCTCGCTGTATCTCTTGCTTACGGTGTTGATGATGTCCGAAAAAACGATGCCGCCTTTCAGGAAGTTGATCTTTCCATAGAACTCCAGAAAGTTTGGCGTGAAGTATTCCCAGCCCATGTTGAGCAGATGCCAGTCGAGGTGCCAGAAAAGCCCCTGATAGCCAAGATTGTGGATGGTGAGAAGGCTGGCGGTGTGCGCCAGAAGGGGCTCCTGCCGATAGAGGGTCTTGAGAAAAACGGGGACGAGCGCGGTCTGCCAGTCGTTGCAATGAATCACATCGGGCACGAAACCCGTTGCCTTTATCGTCTCCAGCATTGCCCTTGAGAAAAAGACAAAACGCTCGGCATTGTCGATGAAATCGCCGTCCTGTGTGCTGTAGAGGTTATCGCGGTAAAAGTATTCGTCCCTTTCTACGAGATAGACGGCGACGCCGTTGCTCCGGCTTTCCGCGATCTCCCCTTCCACTATTCTCTGAGACACGGGGACCGAAATGCGGCAGCCGGGATAGCTGATCGGCAGCCCCTTTTCCTCGATGCCCTTATATTTGGGCAGGATCAAGCGCACCTCGATGCCCAGTTTTTGCAATGCCTTGGGGAGGGCCCCCGCCACATCGGCGAGGCCGCCCGTTTTTGCAAAAGGAACTGCTTCGGAGGACGCAAAAAGAATTTTCATACAGGTCTCCTAGACATCCACCTCTTGAAGGTATATGGTCGCTTCTTCCGGGGGCGTGGGGTTGATGTAGAAACCGGTGCCCCATTCAAAACCGGCCATCTTCGTCAATCTCGGTATAACTTCAATATGCCAATGGTAATAGGGAGAATCGATCATTTCGACGGGTGTTGTATGGATCATGAAGTTATAGGGCGGGGTGTTGAGCACCTTTTCGTGCTTTTTCAGGATTACGGAAAGAGCGTCGGCAACGGCGAAGTAGTTGTCATGGTTCTTTGAATAGAGAAAGGATTCTTCGTGCGCCTTCGGCAGTATCCAGGTTTCGAAGGGAAACCGGGAAGCAAAGGGCGAAATGGCGACGAAATGCTCATTCTCATAAATGATCCTTTCATTTTCCTCCGCTTCCTGAGCAATAATATCGCAGAAGACGCACCTGTCCCGATATCGGTAGTAATTCAGCGACCCGCTGATCTCCTCGGAGAGCCGTTTCGGAATGATAGGGAGGGCGATGAGCTGCGAGTGCGAGTGGGCAAGGGAGGCGCCGGCCATAGACCCCTGGTTCTTGAAGATCATGATGAACTTGAAGCGCTTGTCTTGCAGCAGATCGAGGGTCCGCTCCCGGTAAGCGAGAAAGAGGTTCTGCACGGAGGGCACGTCCATCCCCGTCAGGGTCTGGCTGTGTAGGGGCGTCTCGATGATCACTTCATGAGCGCCGACCCCGTTCATCCTATCGTAGAGGCCGATCCCCTGTTTGTTGAGGTCGCCCTCGATGCGCAAGGCGGGAAACTTGTTCGGCACGACCCTGAGCACCCAATTCGGGCTGTCAGGCGGCGACGAGACAAAGGCCGGACGGATGGCAAAAACTTCGGGAGGGGTCATTGTTTCATTTCCCGGACAAAGGGGACAAATGGCGCCGGGCTTGGGCGCCTCGGCCTGTTCAGCAAGGAAGACCGGTCTTTGGCCGCGCTCCGACGATATGATAACCCATCGATCGATGATAGGGTCCTTTCTTAATTCGGGCATTTACCGCTCCACGATGGACTTTTTGACATGGCTGAAACTGCGTGGTAATACTACATAATCATGATCCCGCTGAAAGACAATGTCCCTACGCGATCCGCGCCAATTATAACAGTAACCCTGGTCCTTGTAAATATAGGAATCTTTTTATGGTCTTTCACGCTTTCCCAGAGCGGCACAGAGCATCTTGTACGCAGCTTCGGCTTGATGCCGAAGGACCTTCTCGTGGCTTTCACGCTCAGACCGGAATTGTTGCCCTATAACATTTTGACCATTTTCACGTCCATGTTCCTCCACGGCGGCATTCTCCACGTGGGCGGAAACATGCTCTACCTGTGGATTTTCGGGAACAATGTGGAGGACGCCGCCGGTCATGGGAGGTTTCTGCTGTTTTACCTGCTTTCCGGCGTGGCCGCGGCCCTGGCGCAGTGCTCGTCCGACCCGGCATCGACGGCGCCGTTGATCGGTGCGAGCGGCGCAGTTTCGGGAATTCTCGGGGCCTATCTGCTCCTCTATCCGAAAGCGAAGGTGAAGACGCTCATCTTCATCTTCATTTTCATGACCACCGCCGAGATACCGGCCATGTTGTTCCTGACCCTCTGGTTCTTCATCCAGATTCTCTTTTCTCACGGTCAGGGAGTTGCCTGGTTCGCCCACATAGGCGGTTTCCTCTTCGGACTCGTTACCATAAAACTGTTCACCCTGGGCAGGCGGCAGGGGCTCAAACCTGCGTGGTGAGGGGTTTCACGTGAAACAATCATTGGGGTTCAGCACCCCCTCCCCCGGCAGAGCCGTCGGAGCCTCCCTGCTCAGCGCTTCGCATGCGCTCGCTTTGCAACTACCGGGCTTCAGCAGCCCCTCGCTCATCCCCTGGGAGTGCCCACATGAATAGACCGGTGCGCGTTCTCCTTATCAACCCTTACTGCTATGACGTTTCGGCGTACAGCTTCTGGTCTGCCCCTTTGGGGCTGCTCCAGATAGGGGCTATACTGAGGGAAAACGGTATGGAAGTGGGCCTTCTCGACTGCCTTGCCGAGGAGGACGCCGGGCGGAAAGAGGATGGCAGGGCGCCTTATCGCAAGCAGAGGGTCGAAAGCCCCTTGGCCCTCGCTGCCGGAAAGCGGTTCAGGCGGTACGGACTATCGCCCGATGAGGTCGAGCGGCGTCTGGCGGCCGTGGCAACCCCGGACCTCGTGCTCGTGACGTGCATCATGACTTATTGGCATCACGGCGCCGAGGACATAGTGAACCTCGCGCGCGAGCTTTTCCCGGCGGCAAAGATCATCGTCGGGGGCCTTTACGCGTCGTTGTGTGAGGAGCACGCCCGAAGCCGCATGCGGGAGGCCGACTTAATCGTGCCGAACCGCCATCTGAGCCGGTTTTATGTCTTCCTCGAGGAAACCTTCTCGCTTCAGTTGTCCTTCAAACCCGAGCAGGCAGACCTGGACGCCTTTCCCTTTCCCGCGTTCGATCTCTACGATCGCCGGCATTTCGTGCCCCTCCTGACCTCCTTCGGATGCAGCTACCGGTGCACCTATTGCGCCTCTCCGTACCTTTACCCGCGTCGCGTTCGAAAGACCGTCGATAATCTGCTCCGGGAGATCTCACACTGGCGGGAGCGAGGCGTTTCTCGCTTCGCCCTTTATGACGACAATCTTCTTTTCACCTCGGACGAATTCGCCAAGCCCTTCCTTGCCGCCGTCAGCCGCCTTCCCTTCGACTTCTCCATCTACAACCCGAACGCGCTCAATGCCTCCCTTATCGATGAGGAGATTGCGGAATTGCTCTTGTCGGCCCATTTCCGGGAAGTGCGCCTCGGTCTGGAGACCATCGATCCTTCCCGGCAAAAAACAACGGGCGGCAAGGTAGCCAACGCCACCTTCCGGAGGGCCGTCGAGGCTCTCACAAAGGCAGGTTTTCCCCGAAACGCCATCCGGACCTACGCGCTCGCCGGCCTGCCGCTGCAGCCCCACGAGGACGTACGCCGCACCGTCGACTATGCGGCCGACCTCGGCATTACGGTAAGTCTCGCGCTCTACACGCCGATACCGCATACCCCCCTGTTCGAAACATATCAGCACCTCGCCCGGTATCCCATTGCAGAAGAGCCGGCATACCAGAACAACGCTCTCTTTCCCTTCGCCTGGGAAGGCTTCACCGAGAAAGATCTGAACGAACTGAAAGCCTACGTGAGGGAGAAGAACGCCGGGATACGAGGGCAGGCTGAGAGAGGATAGACAGGACCAGGCGGCCATGCCGCCGTCCGGTTCCAAAAGGACTCAGACAAAAAGGAACCCTACCCCTCTATGCCTTTTCCTCGTTCCCAACACGCCCGTCATGCCGCCGTCCCACCCCAAAGAGCTCGGGCAAGAAAACCCACCTAAGCCTTTTGCATCTCCGCAAATCCGCCCGTCATGCCGTCGTCCGTTTCCCCGTACGCGAGATTGGGCGTCGACGCTCACCCTGCGGCCCGCAAAGGACGCGGGCCAAAGGTCTCCCTCCGCTCAAATTCGTAACTCGCACGGGCTTCTTCGTCTCGTCTCAAGCGTCCCCGGAAGCTTAGCAACTATGCTTCGCTCACGCGTTCAAGAGTGCGATTTCGCTCAGACACCTCATTTGCGCCCAAGACCGGCCATTATTTCGGCACTAGTGGAAGTGGGCGCCGCTCCTTCCGACCTTGCAGGGTAACCCGAGCGTCTCGTGCAACATCTCGCGTCCGGGGAAACGGACGACGGCATGACTCTTCTGGTTCTGGGGGTTGTGTCTTTGGCGGCGTTAAAGGTTAGTGTTGCTGACGGTCTTGCCGATACAGGGTGTTGTTGAGCTTCTGGATGGAAACAGTCCGTTCGAGCTGCCACAGAAGTCCGGTTATCGCGTCGAACCCGCAACTAGCGCGTCTGAGCTTTTCGGAATTCTTAAGAGATGCCGTGAGTAAGGTGGTGACAGGCCAAGGAGGCCCGGCATGAGTGCCCTCGCAAGGATTACCGTGACCAATGTTGAAAGTGAGAACACCCTCAGCCCTTGGGTGTAATCTTGAGATCTTGGCGAAAGTGCAGAGGCAACGTGATCTTCCTGCCTAGATTTTGCTCGACCGGGCAGACGGCCAGTGTTGCAATCGGTAATAATTGCGGGGATGGTGGAGAGTTCGTTGCTCTATAAGAGCCCCCTGCACCAAGAACGGGGGTAGACTGACCGTGCAAAGATCGAGGAAGAGCCACATGGCAGAGTAAGGTGTATGAATGGCATCTCAGGAGCCGCACGCAAAGGTTGTGATAATGAATGCAAATGAAGAGTCAATAGTAGTGATCACGGGCGGTAGTAGCGGTATTGGGCGCGAGATTGCCCACGCCTTTGCGCGTGAGCATTCACGTGTTGTAATTATCGGTCGTAACCAAGAGTCCTTGGCCGCCACGGCCCGCGCGCTGGGCCGTGAAGCTCTTTGGTTTTGAGCTGATGTCAGCAAACGTAGCGAGGTTGCCGCCGTCGTAGAGAAGATCGTGAAACAGTTTTCGGGAGTTGATGTGCTCATAAATGCGGCGGGCTATACTTACCCCCAGAATCTAGACACTCCATTAGGGTGGACAAACCCTCCTCTCTCTGAGTGAAATATCTCAAGGAGGAGGAAGGAAGCGAATGACGGATCACAGGAAGCGGTACGACGGAACATTCAAGGCGAGGGTCGTGCTCGAATCTCTCAAGAACGAAAAGACCGTCGCCGAGCTGGCAAGCGAATACCACGTCCATCCCAACCAGATCGCCCAGTGGAGGAAGCAGGCCGTGGAGAACCTCCCCAGTCTCTTCGATTCAAAGCAGGCAAAAGAGGAGAAGGCCGCCGAGGAGGAAAAAGACGAGCTTTTAAGACAAATCGGCCAGCTCAAAGTAGAGACGGACTGGCTTAAAAAAAAGTGGGGGATTCTCCACTCCCGGAGAAAAGGGGGCTCGTCGACGTGAACAGCAAGATTATTCCCATTTTCCGGCAGTGCGAGCTTTTGAGCCTGTGCCGGTCGAGCTTCTATTACAGGCCCGTCCCGGTCTCCGATTTCAACCTCCGTCTCATGAAGCTCATCGACCGGCAGTACACGGCCAACCCCTCCTGGGGAGCTCCCCGGATAACGACCTGGCTTAGGAGACAGGGCTTCAAAGTCAACCGGAAACGAATCGCCCGTCTCATGAGGAGAATGGGCCTCCAAGGCGTCGTTCCCAAAAGGAAGCTGACCCGGCCGAACAAGGAGCATAAGGTCTATCCCTATCTTCTCAAAGGCTTGGACGTCTCAAGGCCCAACCAGGTCTTCTGCTCGGACATCACCTACATCCCCATGAGGAAGGGCTTTATCTATCTTACGGCAGTGATGGACTGGGCGAGCCGCTATGTCTTGTCCTGGAAGGTTTCTCTGACCCTCGACGCCGCCTTCTGCGTGGAAGCCCTGGAAGACGCCCTCGCCGTAGGCGTCCCCGAGATCTTCAACACCGACCAGGGATCGCAATTCACAAGCAAGGATTTCACCGACGTCCTGAAGAACAACAACATCGCCATCAGCATGGACGGCAAGGGCCGGGTCTTCGACAACATTTTCATCGAGCGGCTCTGGCGGACCGTCAAGTGGGAAGAGGTTTATCTCAAAGATTATGCCAACGTCGCAGAGGCGATACGGGGCCTAAGAGACTTCTTTCGCCGGTACAACGAGGAGCGGCCCCATTCGGCCCTCGGCTACAGGACCCCCAGCGAGGTCTACCATGAAGCTGCTGCTCCGGAACCAACGCTCCAGGCAGAGGAGGGAGTCCACCTTAAGCATGCCTCATAATTGTCTTGACAACGGGGGGAGGCTTAGGCTTCATGCGGACAATTACGACATCCACGCCCTTGGCCGAGGCGGAAGACCTGTGGGATGAAGTATTAGATACCAATCTTAAAGGGAGCTTCCTCACGTCCGCGGCGATTGCCCCTTACCTGAGACGCCCCGGTGGCCGGATCATCAACATTAGTTCTATCGGATCTTTCACGGGCGGCAGCCGCGCCGGAGGCTTGGCCTACGCGTCTTCCAAAGCCGGAATTAACGGCCTAACCTACGCATTGGCACGGGAGCTCAGTCCACAGGGCATCACCGTCAACGCGGTAGCACCGGGTTTCGTGCAGAACACAGGGTTCACAGGCGGTTGGCCCGAAGATACAGTTCGGAGCATTGTTTCGCAAATCCCTGCCGGTAGAGCCGGCAAGACGTCTGACGTTGCGGAGGCTGTACTTTTCTTAGCAAGCCCGCAAGCTTCGTTCGTTACAGGGGAGATCCTCAATGTCAACGGGGGGTGGTTGTTCGGGCGCTGATCCGGTTTAAGCGACTGAGGGGACGCTAAGCCTGCTAAATCCTGTTTTGCTTCGTCTGCCGCCACGGCTTGACTCGATTATCATCGGCAATCGACAAGCGTCAGACGGAAGCCCAGCCAACCAGTAGGTAGGTGAATTAGTACGTATAGCATTCCGAAATCGATTCTCGACAACACCCACGAGTGCGCGTATTTGCTCAAGCGTAGCGAACGTGCAGATTGCCATGCGTAATCGTGAATCGTTTCGGATCGAGGACAATTCAGGCTTGTGACCCTCACCAACACTATTTTAGCGGTTCCTTGTCTTTTGTATTCGATATCCGGCATAGGTCAGGCCCTCCGGGGGACGCCCCCTTCCAAGCGCCTCGTGAGAACGAGCGAACCCGCGGAGCAATAGGGTGAAACAAGCCCGCTAGGGTAAATGCGCGCGACGCGACAGACCTGATCAAAAAAGGAACAACATATCCTGCGATGTTCAGGAGACGCCGCGCACCGCCGCGGCGGCTTTCCGGGAGCGCGCATTTAAGTTTCACCGTGCTATTCCTCTCGGGTCGCGGGCGCCCGCCCGACCGCAGGGGAGGGGAGGGCAGAAGAAGCGGAGCGCTTGGAAGGCGGCGTCTCCCCGGAGGGACTGGCCGGTCGCATGGGGAAAAGCAGTCGCTGGAAGGAAGACTTAGGAAGTGGCAAAAGGCAGCAGACTTGGCTTGGCAGCGAGCGGAGCAAAAAGCGCGGCAGCGCCGGGGGCGCAGACAAAAAGGAAAAGGATAACGGCGGAGTGTGTTATACTATGGCTCAACGCTGGATTTGTCGGAGGGAAGGCTGCTTTGAAGACTGTTGAAGAGATAAACGCGAAAATCAGGGAAGGCAAGGCGGTTGTGGTCACGGCCGACGAGATGGTGGACCTTGTCAGAGCGAAAGGCACGAAAGCGGCGGCCGTGGAGGTGGATGTCGTCACGACCGGTACTTTCGGGCCCATGTGCTCGAGCGGCATGTTTCTCAATCTCGGCCACTCCAAGCCCCGGATAAAGATAGGCGGCGGCGCCTGTTATCTCAACGACGTGCCGTGTTACTGCGGCATCGCTGCCGTCGACGTCTATATCGGCGCCACCGCCATGCCGGACGACGACCCGCGGAACCAGGTGTACCCCGGAGAGTTCCGCTACGGCGGCGGCCACGTTATCGAGGAATTCGTCGGGGGGAAGAATATTCGGCTTTCGGCAACGGCGTATGGCACCGACTGCTATCCGAGAAAGAAGATCGAGACGTATATCAATAAAGAGACGGTCAACGAAGCCTACCTCTACAACCCCAGAAATTCGTATCAGAATTACAACATTGCCGTAAACGCCAACGACCGGGTGATCCACACCTACATGGGGGTCCTCAAACCGCATAAGGGGAACGCCAATTATTGCAGCGCCGGGCAACTCTCCCCGCTCCTGAAGGACCCGCTTTACCGGACAATTGGTATGGGAACGCGTATATTTCTTGGAGGAGGCGTTGGCTATATTGCGGGAAGGGGTACGCAACACAACCCGAATGCGCCCCGAACGCCCGAAGGCCTGGTCAAGGCGGGCGCCGGGACGATAGCGACGACGGGCGACGCAAAGCAGATGAGCCCAGCTTTTCTGAAGGGGGCCAGCTTCATCGGCTACGGCGCCACCATGTTCGTCGGCCTGGGCGTTCCGATTCCCGTGCTTGATGAAGAGATGGCCTATTTCACCTCCAGGAGCGACGACGAGCTCTTTGCTCAGGTTGTCGACTACGGGAACGACTATCCGAACGGGATAGGCCGCAGCCTCGCCGAAGTCAGCTACGGCCAACTGAAAACGGGCAAAATAACCATAAACGGAAAAGAGACGAGCGCCTTCCCCCTCTCCAGCTATCCTAAGGCGAGGGAAATCGCGGGTCTTCTTAAGGAGTGGATCGTTTCGGGGAAGTTCTTCCTGTCGGCGCCGGTGGAACGTCTCCCCGGGCCCGGCGAGACCGGCCCCATGCAGAGCCTCGAAGAGCGGTTTTGCTGACCCGAAAGGCACGGACTTAAGGAGGAGTTGTGCGAATCCTGAAAGACGTTTACTTCTATCCCTGGCTTTCCATGCAGGAGAATAACGCCAATACGATATTCATCGGCGGTTCCGTGCCGACCCTCATCGATCCGGGCCATGCGCACCTCTTCAAGACCACGGCTTCGGCTGCGGCGCGCGAGGGCGTCGATATGGCGCGTCCGAAACTGATTCTCTTTACGCACGCTCACCCCGATCATATAGAGGCGACGGACCTCTTCCCGGATGACGTCCTTCGCGCCATCGGCAGGGAGGAGTATGCTTACATGCAGCAAGACGGTCGGGAGCTTTTCCTCGCCTCCGGCGCCCAGGCGCCTGCCCGCCCGTTCAAGGTGCTTCTGAAAGAAGGACCTTTGGCCCTCGGAGATAGAACGTTCAAGGTCATCGCCACCCCGGGGCATTCGCCCGGTTCCATTTGCCTGTACGAACCGAAGGAAAGAGTCCTCATATCAGGCGACACCCTTTTCTACCTCGGTGTCGGCAGGACCGACCTGCCCGGGGGAGACCCGGAGCAGTTGGCAGCGAGCATCGAGAAGCTTTCAAAACTGGATGTCGAGTACCTGCTGCCCGGCCATGGGGAAATGTTGAAGGGCCATAAGGCGATACAGAAGAACTTCTCATTGATCCTCTCGGAATTCTTTGAATAAAGAGCACATTCCGTTCTCTTGACAATGAGGTTCGGAAGGGGTAGGATGGAGGAGTTCGAAAGGCCATAGTGGACATAGAGCTTCTGTGCTTCAATAGCAGTCGGCAATCCGTAAAGACAACAATTCCTGCTTGCATCAGGCTAAGTTTTGTCGGCCGCGTGAGACCGGCTGCGTCGGCAACAGGCTTTCTGCACCTTCGCCATGAGTGCAGAAAAAGGAGGACCCGCCCGTGACGATGTTTGAAGAATATGTGTGCGACCTGTGCGGATGTCTATTTCTCCCCATGAACAGGAAGAATATTTTCTGTCCGAGCTGCGGGAGCAGCCAGGTAAACAAAGAAATGGGCAGCAACGAGTTGTCGGACGAGGATGTGTACGTGGGCATCCTCAATGGTAGAGAAAAGGGTAAATTTCTTTTCTAGGAGAGAGGAACCGCCGTTTCATCCACTTCGTTATCCGTCGCCGAGCGGGGTTGATTTTTCGGTTTCCTACGCCTCGGCCCCACCGGGACGCATTCTCGGGCCTGCCCGGCCAATTGCCTTGCTCAAGAAGGAGCATCAGTTGTAAACGCGCTCGCCCCGGCTTATAATAAGGCAACGAAAGGTTTCGTCGGAGCAGAGCAATAGGATGGAGGACCGGCCGGTAGAGGCCGGCTGAAAGGAGGATCGATGAGTAAGGCATTGCCCCTAAATGACGATGATTTTCCGAAAGAGGTCGCAGAGTCGGGAGTTCCCGTCCTGGTCGATTTCTGGGCTACCTGGTGCGGGCCGTGTCAAACGATGGGACCCATCATCGACGACGTTGCGGGCGAATACGAGGGCAAACTCAAGGTGATGAAGGTCAACGTGGATTCAAATCCACTCACTCCATCCAAATTTGGGGTTCGCGGCATCCCCACGCTCATCCTTTTCAATAAAGGCGAGGTTGTGGACCGCATCGTGGGCGCAGTGCCGAAGACCACGGTAGACAGCCTGATCAAGAAGGCGCTGGGCTGAAAGACTCCGGGGCTGAAAACAGTTTTCCGCCCCTTCGTTTTTCCGGTTGTCCCCGCTCTTCTGCAGCAATCGCGTGTTTCAGGAACCGAACCGAGGCCGCTCGCGTCAGGCGGGCGAGCCCCTGCCGTTTGTCGCCGCCGTCGAAACAACGCATATTCCCCAATAGCGTTAAAAAACTATTGAACATGATTACTATTTCATGTACTCTCTCAAACCGTGGAATAAACGACGCGCGCCTTCCCCTCCTCTTCCGAAAGGGCGGCGAAGCGGTCGTATCGTTTTGCGCCCAATTTCCGCAATTCATCCGTTTTTTGCATTTGAAGCCGGAACGCGCGGCATTTTGGGAAACTGAAGGAGGTTTCACGTCCTCATGTCTGTACGAGTAAGATTTGCACCGAGTCCCACGGGCTTTCTCCATATAGGGAGTCTCAGGACCGCCCTCTTTACCTATCTCATCGCGAAGGCGGAAGGCGGCGAGTGTGTCCTGCGCATAGAAGATACCGACCAGCAGCGGGAGGTGGCGGGCGCCACGGAGCGTCTCATCGAGATTCTTTCCTGGGTGGGCATTCTCTTCGATGAGGGTCCCCACGCAGGAGGGCCTTTCGGCCCCTACATCCAGACACAACGGCTTGACAAGTACAAGGAATACTCAGATCTGCTCCTCGCAAAAAAGGAAGCCTACCGCTGTTTCTGCACGACCCAGCGACTGGAAGAGATGCGGGCGGAACAGGCTGCCAGAAAGGCGCCGCCCCAATACGACCGACGGTGCCGCGACCTCCCCGAGTCCGAGGCGCGCAAACGGGTAGAGTCAGGCGAGCCCTTCGTTATCCGGCAAAAGATGCCCCTGAGCGGCGAGGTGACCGTCTACGACGAACTGCGGGGCGCCATCGCCTTTCCCGCGGCGACTCTCGACGATCACGTCCTCATCAAATCCACCGGGGTGCCGACGTATCAGTTCGCCAACGTGGTGGACGACCATCTCATGAAAATCACCCACGTCACCAGGGCCGAGGAATGGCTCGCCTCCTTCCCGAAAAACATGCTCCTCTACCGGGCCTTCGGGTGGGACGCGCCCAAGTTCGTCCATTTCCCGGTGATACTCAATAAAGGCGGAGGAAAACTGAGCAAACGCCAGGGCGACGTGATGGTGGAAGATTACCGGGACAAGGGATATCTTCCCGAGGCGCTCATCAATTTTTGCGTCCTCCTCGGATGGCACCCGAAAGAAGAGAATGAGATCTTTTCCATGGCGGAGTTGGAAAAGATTTTCACCATTGAACGTATAGGGACCAGCCCGGCCATCTTCGATATTGCCAAGCTCGACTATTTCAACGGTCTCTATATCAGGCGCAAGACGCCGGAAGAATTGCTCGCCCTCTGTCTCCCCTACCTGGAAAAGGAGAACCTCCTCCGGTCTGTCGGGGAGGGCAGATACGAGATCTGCGCAACGGGAAAACTGGTTGACGCCGGCTACGTCAAAGCCTTCGTAACCCTTGAGCAGGACCGCATCAAAAAACTATCGGAAGTGACCGACCTTGCCGGCATTTTTCTCAAGGGCGATCCGGAATACGATCCGTCCCTGCTGGTATGGAAGAAGATGACCAAGACGGAAGTCCGGGAGAACCTCCAGGCGCTGAGGGACCTTCTGCAGACCGCGCCCGAGCTGCAATGGAACGCGGCGGGAATTCAGGAAAAGATTGGGGAATACCTTACGGCGGGAAATCTTGTCGTGGGAAACTTCCTGTGGCCTTTCAGGGTCGCTTTGACGGGCCGCAAGGCAAGCCCGGGGGCCTTCGAAGTTGCGGCCATCCTGGGCAAAGAGGAAACGCTTCGCCGGATGGAGCGCGCTATTTCATTGGCAACCGAATAGACTGATGGAAGGCGGGCAACATCGCTCCCCGAAGCTTTACTTCGGCGTGATGACCGCCTTTGCGCGCTTCTCCTTTTCGCCCTGTGCGTAGACCCGGTCCTCGTTGACGTAGTAAATGACGGTGTCTCCCTGCACCTTATCTTTGGCGGAATAAACCACCACGTCCCCTTTGAGGATAATCTCGCCTTTGTCGTTGTAGAAGAAGGCTTCTTTGCACGTGGCGGTTCTGTCGAGCTTGACGATCTTTACGTTTCCTTCGGCCTTGGCCCTGTCGATCTCGTTCGTTTCTTCGTTCATGTAAGCGGTGAGCATGTCCGAAAAGAGATAGAGATCCACCTGTTTGGCGATGACATTGCCCTTGAATACGACGATCTTCCCTTTTTCGAGCCCTTCCATCGTGTCGGAGACGACGTCGACCGGTTTCTTCTCCGTGAAGAATCCGAGGGAGTCTTTCTTATCCCCTGACTTTTTCGCCTGGTCCGCCTGGCCCTTCGCTGCCGCGTTCGTTGTTGCGTCGGCCGCGTCGCCTTTTGCGGCCTGATTTTCAACCGCTGAGCTGCCCGATAGCTCGCCGGCGCGAGAGACCTTCTCGCCATCGGTCCCGGCCGCCGGCTTCTGCGCGGGTGCTTGCCCGCTCTTTTCCGAGCCATCCGCCGGTTTTTGCATCGCTCCCGCCGGCGCCTGCTTTTCCTGTGATGCGCCGTCCGCGGGCTGATTGACCGCAGGAGGGGCTTCCGCCGGCGCCAGATCGATCTGCTTGGGCGCCTTCTCCTGATAGGAAATCTCAGGCGCCGTGACTGACGGAGGCGCCGTGACTGACGGAGGCGCCGTGACTGACGGAGGCGCCGTGACTGACGGAGGCGCCGTGACTGACGGAGGCGCCGTGACTGACGGAGGCGCCGTGACTGACGGAGGCGCCGTGACTGACGGAGGCGCCGTGACTGACGGAGGCGCCGTGACTGACGGAGGCGCCGGAGCGTCTGCGGCAACTACCGAACCGTCCGACGCGAGCTTGAGCCGCTGTTTCGTCCTTTTGACCGAACCGGGCAGATACGGGCTCTTCGGATATTCCCGTTTCAGCCTGTCCAGATAAACCTGAGCCTTCTCGGGATCATGGAGTTGTTTGTAATCCAGGTAAATGTAGAAGAGCGCTTTGTCCTTTTCCAGGCCCTCCGGGTATTTCTCCAGGAAGTACTCGAGACGGAAAATCGAAGAATTATACTTTTCCCATTTATAGTAGAACTCCCCCACGTACAGCTTCCCGGGCCGCCAGCTTGCGGGTGAGAGTGAGGATGTGGGCGTCGGCGTCCCTGGTGTAGGGGCTCTGGGGATAGCGGTTCTTGAGAAACGTGAACCGCTCGATCGCCTTGAACGTATTGGCCTGATCGCGTTCGATAATGGGAGACGTCTTTTCGTAGCACTCTGCGAGACGCCGCTCCGCATAGGCAGCATTTTCGTCATCGGGGTTGCTGTTGACGAAATCTTCATAGATGACGGCGGCGAGGGCATACGCCTTTTTTTCGAACTGGGTGTCGGCCTGCTTTATTTGCGCCACCGCGGCAATGGGGTCGAAGGGATACTCTTCGCGCACCTTGCTGAAGGCCGCGATGGCTTTGTCGTACTGCTTCTTCTTCATGAAGGCGACGCCCTCAATGTAAAGGCTGCCGGGGCTGTCGACTTTCTTGACCTGCGGCTTCTTGGAGCAGCCCGCAGCAAAAAAGCAGAGAATTGCTATGAGGACCACTATTTTTCGCATTGTTTACTATAACAGAAAGAAAAAAATTATGCTAATTTTAGTGTCATGCAGCCGCTTCGGTCCGCCTCGAAGGCTTCTCGCCGGCCCGCCGCGCGGCCTCGCAAGTTTAAAAGGAACGGGAACGCCGGCGCGACGGGTCATGCAGAAACCGGAACGACTCATCGAAGATGGTCTTGCCTTTTACGGCATCGAATACGATGCGGCGATGGCCGATTGCCTCGTCCGTTTCGTGGGCGAGCTGGTCCGGTGGAGCCGGACGATGAACCTGGTGGGCCTCAAGGAGGAGGAACGGATTGTCGTCGATCTTCTCTACGACGCCTTCTTTCTTCATACCCGTCTCAGGGACGCGGGAAGCGTGCTCGACCTCGGATCGGGATCGGGCGTCGTTGCCCTGCCTCTGGCCGTTCTCAACCCGAATAAGCGGATCTTTTCGATGGACAGCAATCTGAAAAAAATCACCTTTCAAAGGGCGATGAAGCGGCTCTT
The DNA here is from genome assembly GCA_963816715.1 of uncultured delta proteobacterium. Taxonomy (GTDB): domain Bacteria; phylum Desulfobacterota; class Syntrophorhabdia; order Syntrophorhabdales; family WCHB1-27; genus BOG-1155. The sequence goes on along the minus strand of CAWFMJ010000015.1, from coordinate 49,472 downwards.
GGGTCTCGGGGGGCTGGAGATTGTTCACGGCAGAGCCGAAGACATAAAGCCTCTCGGCGCCGACGCCCTCGTCGCAAAGGCTTTCGGGCCCGGGTCGTCTGCCCTTCTCGCCGGGGCCAGGCACTTGAAGGAGGGAGGGGCCGCCTTCCTCGTGAAAGGCGGCCGGGAAGAGGCGTCCCTGCAGACTGGTTTCGTGCTCGAAATGACGGAGGCCTACCATTTGCCCAAGAGCCGCAAGACCTACCAACTCTTTGTGTATAAAAAGGTTTCATAGCCCGAATGTTTTGTGTTAATGTAGAAGCCATGGGAAAGATCATCGCTATCGCAAACCAGAAAGGCGGCGTGGGCAAAACAACCACGGCGATCAACCTTGCGGCCTCGGTCGCCGTCGCCGAGCAAAAGACCCTTCTGGTCGATCTCGACCCCCAGTGCAACGCGACGAGCGGCGTCGGGGTTTCCTACGGAAAACAGAAGCAGCACATTTACCGGGCCGTGATCGGCGATGTCCCGATGGAGCAGGTCATTACGAAGACGGAAGTGCCTCTGCTCGATTTGGTCCCCGGTCATCCGGATCTCATCGGCGCAGAGATCGACCTTCTCGAGATGGAGCAGCGGGAGCTGGTTTTGAAAAACGCCCTTGTCGGGATGAAAGAGCGTTATCCGTACATCATTATAGATTGTCCTCCGTCGCTGGGGCTCCTCACGGTAAACGCGCTGGCCGCGTCCGACTTCGTTATTATTCCCCTCCAGTGCGAGTACTACGCGCTGGAGGGACTTGTTTTTCTCCTGAAGACAATCTCCGTCATCAAGAAACGGCTCAACCCCGATCTGGAGATCCTCGGCGTGCTCCTCACCATGTTCGACCGGCGGAATAACCTTTCCTTTCGGGTCATGGAGGAAGCGCGGCGCCATCTGGGGAGCAAGGTGTTCCAGACGGTTATTCCGCGGAATGTGCGGTTGAGCGAAGCGCCCAGCTATGGGAAGCCGGTAATCCTTTACGATGCCGCTTCCAAAGGCGCGGAGAGCTATCTTGATCTGGCGGCCGAAATAGCCATGTAGCAAAGCCGCGTGCGCAACAGCCATGCGACGCGCGGCCATGGGCAATCTGGTTGGTTGCCTCGAAATTCTCTTGCGATGGGAGCCCAATGCGGAATAAAGACCCACTGGGGCGAGGACTTTCCGCCATCCTGAAGGATGTCGACGACGGCGGGATTCATCTCGTTCCTGTGCATCAGATAGTGCCGAACCCCACTCAGGCCCGGGTTGAGATGCGGCAGGAGCCCCTCGAGGAGCTTGCCTCCTCGATCGCCGAAAAGGGACTGCTCCAGCCGATCATCATACGAAGAAAAGAGGGCGTTTTTGAGATCATCGCCGGCGAGCGCAGGTTTCGCGCCGCGAAAATGGCCGGATTGAAGGAGGTGCCTGCGATCATCAAAGACGTCGACGATCGTGAGGCGCTGGAGCTTGCGATGATCGAGAACCTTCAAAGGGAGGATCTCAACCCCGTCGAAATAGCGACCGTCTATCAGCGTTTTGTCGAAGATTTCGGCTACACCCATGAAGAGCTGGCGAAGAGAATGGGCATGGAGCGAAGCTCCATCTCGAACTACCTCCGTCTCCTGAAGCTCCCGACGTGGATAAAGGACCTGATGGCGGCGGGCAAGCTGACGCAGGGGCATGGACGCGTGCTCATCACCCTGAAAAGCGAGAAGGAGCAGAAACGGTACGTAAAGAAAGCGCTCGAAGAGGGCGTTTCGGTCAGGGAGCTTGAACAGGAGAGAAAAGGTGATCGGGCCGCGCAATCCTCCCCCTTCGCGCACCTCGAGGAGATGCTGCGCGAGATGTTGCAGACCAAAGTGCAAGTGACTTTTAAGAAGAATAAGGGCAAGGTGATCATCGAGTTTTATTCCAAGGACGAATCTAGAAAGACTGGTTAATTCACTCGCGACGCCGTCGGAGCAATAAATTCGCTTGAAAATCCGACGCCTTTCGTGTTATGAAGTCTGCTAAACCAGTCCGCTTGTCAACGGAGTCAAGGGATAAAATATGATCGAATTCAACTACACGCTCTTCGTTCAGTTTCTCCAACTCCTTATTTTGCTTATCCTTCTTGACCTCTTTCTCTTCAAACCGGTGCTCCGCGGTCTGACGAAACGGCGCACCGCAGTCGAATCTCTCGAAAGCAAAGCCGACGGCAGCCGCCAGGACGCCGAAGCCCTCGCGAAAACTTACGAAGAGACCCTGAAGGAAAAGAAGGCGCCTATTCTTGCGCAGCGGGAAGCGAGCCTCAAGGAGGCGCATGTGGCGTCAATGCAGGTTATTGACGAGGCCAGAAGGGAGCTTTCGGAAGAGTTGGCGAAGGTGAAGGAGACGGTAAAGAGAGAGGCCGCAACGACGCTCAGCGCGCTTCTCGGCGAATCTGACCGGCTCGCCGGAGAGATCGCGCAAAAGATCACGACAAAGAGGTAGATAATGGGACTCGGCAAGGACCTACCCTTGTGGCTTCAGTTGCTGTTGCAGTTTATCAATTTCGCTATCCTCGTGGGCGCCCTCGTCTATGTGTTGAAAAAGCCCCTCAAAGGGTACCTGGTGAAGAGGCGGCAGACGCTCAAGGAGAAGATAGAGGAAGCCGACCGGCGCGTCAGAGAAGCCGAAGAAGCAAAGAAACGCTATGAAGAGCGACTGGCGCATCTGGAGGCGGAGATCGAGGCTTTTCGGGCAAATGCTTTGGAAGAGATGGAAGGGGAGAAGAAAAAAATCCTCGACGAGGCCCGCGGTCTTGCGTCCCGCATAAGCGAACAGGCCCGGCTAGCCTACGAGCAGGAAATGAAAGAGGCGATGACAAAAGTCCGGGCCGAGATCGCCGGTCGGACCATCAAGGCTGCAGAACTGAAGATGCGTGAGATGCTTGGCAGGCAGGAGCACGACCGCATGGTCGAAGAGTTCATCCAAAAAGTGAGGAGCGTCAATTGATACGGCAGTCGACTGCGAGGAGTTATGCGAAGGGTCTCTTTGCCGCGGGCGAGAAGGATGGAAGATATAAAGAATACCTGCAACAGTTGGGAGACCTTTTGGGGATCGTTAACGAGAAGCCGGAGGTCCGAAAAGCCCTGACGCTGCCCCTTTTTGACATGGACAAGAGAAAAGACCTCCTTTCAGGGCTGGAAAAAGTCCTCGACCTGTCGCCGCCGGTTGCCGCCCTGCTGGACCTGCTTCTCGAAAGGAACAGAATGGCCTATCTGTCTGCCATACGCAATGCCTATGAGCAGATGATCGACGACAAGGAAGGAAGGGTCAAGGGCGCCGTCTATTCGCCCTATCCGCTTTCGGACGACGTCAAGGGTCGGATCGAAGAAGCGCTGGGCGCGAGACTCAACAGGAAGGTTGAGCTGCGCGTCGAAGAAGATAAAGAGCTTATCGGGGGGCTTAAGGTGATCGTGGGGGGAACGAGGATCGACGGCAGCGTGAAGCGCCAGCTCGAGCTGTTGAACGAAAGCATGATGAAGGAGTAGACCGATGGCAGTCAAGGCAGACGAAATAAGCAGGATCATAGAACAGAAGATATCGGGCTTCGAACGCGAGATCGATCTTCAGGAAACGGGCACGGTCATCTCCATCGGCGACGGCATCGCCAGGGTCTATGGTCTTGAAAATGCTGTATCGGGAGAATTGATCGAATTTCCGAACAACATCACGGGCATGGTCCTCAACCTGGAGGAAGACAACATCGGCGCCGTCATTTTCGGGGACTACACGGAGATAAAAGAAGGCGATCTCGTAAAAAGGACAAACAGGATCGCGCAGGTGCCGGTCGGCGAAGGCCTTGTGGGCCGCGTTGTCGACGCCCTGGGAAACCCGCTCGATGGAAAAGGCCCCATTGTCGCGACGGAGTACCGGAACGTCGAGCAAAGGGCGCCGGGCGTTGTGGTGAGGCAGCCGGTGAAGGAGGCCCTGCAGACGGGCATCAAGGCCATCGATGCCATGATCCCCATCGGGAGGGGACAGCGGGAGTTGATCATCGGCGACCGCGGCACCGGCAAAACAGCCATCGTCATTGACACGATCATCAACCAAAAAGGCAAGGACGTCTTCTGCATCTACGTTGCGATAGGGCAAAAGAGATCGTCCGTGGCGAGGATCGTCGATGTGCTCAGCGCCTACGGCGCCATGGAGTATACGACCATCGTCGCTTCAACGGCAAGCGATTCCGCGCCGCTCCAATACCTTGCGCCTTTCTCCGGTTGTTCCATGGGCGAATACTTCAGGGATACCGGACGCCACGCCATGATCGCCTTCGACGACCTGTCGAAACATGCCGTCGCCTACCGGCAGCTTTCATTGCTCCTCCGAAGGCCGCCTGCCCGCGAGGCTTATCCCGGAGACATCTTCTACCTCCACTCCCGCCTGCTCGAGCGAGCGGCAAAGTGGGACGACCCGCACGGCGGCGGCTCCCTGACAGCCCTTCCCATTATTGAGACCCAGGCGGGCGACGTTTCCGCCTATATCCCGACCAACGTCATTTCGATTACCGACGGGCAGATATACCTCGAACCCGAGCTTTTCTATTCGGGAGCCAGACCGGCCATCAACGTGGGTCTCTCTGTCTCCCGCGTCGGCGGCAATGCCCAGACCAAGGCGATGCGGCAGGTCGCCGGCCGTCTTCGGATCGACCTGGCCCAGTACCGGGAGATGGCGGCCTTCGCGAAGTTCGGGAGCGATCTGGACAAAGCCACCCAGGCCCTCCTCTCCAGGGGCGCGCGGCTCCAGGAGCTTCTAAAGCAAAACCTCTATTCTCCTTACCCCGTCGAGAAACAGGTGGCGCTGCTCTATGCGGGAACGAACGGCTACACGGACATTTACCCTGAAGCGGCCATCTCCAGGTATGAGCAGGAGATGCTCTCTTTCATGGAAAAGGAGCATCCCGACATTCTCACTGCAATACGGGAGAAGAAGGAGATCGATGGGGCGATCGAAGAGAGCCTGAACAAGGCGCTCACGGTCTTTAAAGAGAAGTTCTCTTACTGACGGATGCGACGATGGCTACCCTGCGCGACGTAAAGAGAAAGATCAACAGCATCAGGAGCACGCAAACGATTACGCGGACCATGCGGATGATCTCCGCGTCGAAGCTGCGACGCGCCCAGGAAGAGCTGGGAAAAGTAAGCGCCTACGCCCTTCGTATGGAGGACGTGCTGAAGCGGATGGCAGGCAGCGTCCCGGAACAGTCCAACCCACTCCTCGTGGAACGGGAAGAGGTACGTAAGGTCCTGCTCTTCGCCATCGCTTCCGACAGGGGTCTTGCAGGCGCCTTCAACCTGAACGTCGCCAATACCGTTGAAACCTTCGTCCGGGAGCACAAGGCGACGTACGAGAAGATAGACGTCTCCGTCGTGGGCAGGAAAATGAGGGACTACCTGAAGCGGAGAAACATCGCCATCGCCAAGGAACGGGTCGACGTAAAGGCCCTCGACCGCGAGGTCGCCGAGGAGATGGCCCGGGAAGCGGCAGACGCCTACCTGAGCGGCGAGTACGACAAGGTCTACCTTATCTACACGCACTTTCATTCCGCCGTGAACCAGAAGGTTGAAATGCAGGAATTCCTGCCGTTGAAGCCTGCAAAAGGGGAAGAGGGCCTGGATTATTTGTACGAGCCCGATGTGCAGTCGATAGTGGACCGATTCATCCCGCGCTATCTGTTCACGAAAGTCTACTTCGCCCTCGCCGAGTCGCAGACGTCGGAACACGCGTCGCGAATGGCGGCAATGGAGAATGCGACGAGCAACTGCGGCGACATGATCAACCACCTCACCCTAGTCTACAACAAAACGCGCCAGCAGAGCATCACCAACGAAATGATGGACATCGTGGGAGGCGCGGAAGCGCTTCAGGGCGAGGCGTAGCAATGAAGAAGCCGGAGGATAGATAAACCGCTCAGCGCCGCCTTTTTTTGAGGGGGAGACTCCGACCCAGCAATCGAGGCGCTGCAGAGCACGTAAAGGAGGCGCGCAAAAATGAATTCCGAGAATGTGGGGAAGGTCGTACAGGTTATCGGAACGGTGGTTGACGTCCGTTTTCCGCCCGACAGCCTTCCGCCTATTTATGGGGCCGTATATCTTACCAACCCTACCGTCAACGACCGGAAGGAAAATCTCGTCCTCGAAGTTGCCCAACATATAGGCGAAAGCACCGTCAGGTGCATCGCCATGGAAACCACCGATGGATTGAAGCGCGGTCAGGAGGCGGTCTACAAAGGGGCGCCGATTTCCGTTCCCGTCGGGAGAGAAGTGTTGGGACGAGTCCTCAACGTCATCGGCGAAGCTGTTGACGGCAAGGGGCCCGTGGAGACAAAGGAACGGTATTCCATCCACCGTCCCGCCCCGACGCTGGTCATGCAGAATACGAAGATCGAGCTCCTCGAGAACAGGGGTCAAGGTCATCGACCTTCTCGAACCGTACCCCAAGGGCGGCAAGGTCGGCCTCTTCGGCGGCGCGGGCGTGGGGAAGACGGTCGTCATCATGGAGATGATCCACAATATCGCCATGCAGCACGGCGGCATCTCCGTCTTCGGCGGGGTGGGCGAGAGGACCAGGGAAGGGAACGACCTCTGGCTGGAAATGAAGGGTTCCGGGGTTATCGACAAAACGGCCCTGATATACGGGCAGATGACCGAAGTGCCCGGGGCGCGCGCCCGGATAGGGCTCACTGCCCTTACAGCCGCCGAGTATTTCAGGGATGAAGAAGGCCAGGACGTGCTCCTCTTCATCGACAACATATTCCGCTTTACCCAGGCCAACTCGGAGGTTTCGGCGCTCCTCGGCAGGATGCCCTCGGCCGTCGGTTATCAACCGACCCTGGCTACCGATCTGGGCGAGCTGGAAGAGCGGATCACCTCCACGCTGCGCGGGTCCATCACGTCGGTCCAGGCCATCTACGTGCCTGCCGACGACCTGACCGACCCCGCCCCGGCAACGACGTTCGCCCACCTCGACGCAACGACCGTGCTTTCCCGCCAGATCGTCGAGCTCGGCATCTACCCGGCCGTCGACCCGCTTGATTCGACGAGCCGGATCCTCGACCCGAAAGTGGTGGGGGACGAGCACTACGGGGTGGCCATGGCCGTGCAGAACACCTTGCAGAAATATAAAGACTTGCAGGATATCATCGCCATCCTGGGAATGGACGAGCTTTCCGAAGACGACAAGCTGGTGGTTTCGAGGGCGAGAAAAATCCAAAGATTCCTTTCGCAGCCGTTCTTCGTGGCCGAGGCGTTCACCGGCTCCGCCGGCAAGTACGTCCCCATAGCCGAGACGGTCAGAGGATTCAAGGAAATTCTCGACGGCAAGCACGACGATCTGCCCGAGCAGGCCTTCTTCATGGTCGGCGGCATAGAGGAGGCCGTTGAGAAGGCGAAAAAGATGATGGGAGACTGACGTGGAGAAACTCTATCTGGAGATCGTTACCCCTGAGCGGGTGATGGCGAGCCAAAATGTCGACATGGTGGAAGCGCCGGGCACGTCAGGGGAGTTCGGCGTGCTTCCGGGGCACGCCGCCTTTCTCTCGACCCTGGAAGAGGGGGAGATACGCTTCACGAACGACGGCAACACGCGTTTTCTCACGACCAGGGGGGGGTTTGCCGAGGTCGTCGAGAACAAGGTCGTCTTTTTGCTCGATACGGGCGAGTTTGATGAAGAGATCGATCATTTGTAACGAGTGCTGATCCGCTTGGGGGAGGAATTCGCACTAGAGGGGGGACGCTGACGCAGCAGTCTGTACAAAAATTCTGTAGGGAGGTTTCGATGGGGTTCACAAAGATGTTGAGAGGTCTCTTTCCGTCGTTTCTGTTCGGGTCGTTGTTTCTCATGGCCGTATCGCCCGCAATCGCGGGCGAGGCCGACATCGTGCTGCCTGATTTGCACAACGTCAATTTCACTGTTTTTGGCAGCGTGCTGAACGGCCTTCATATCATGTATTTCGGCCTGCTTATCTGCGTTCTCGGGCTCATCTTCGCGCTCGTCCAGTCAAATCAAACCAAGAATCTGCCCGCCCACAAGTCGATGCTCAACGTGTCGGACATCATCTGGGAGACCTGCAAATCCTACCTCGCCCAGCAGGGCAAGTTCCTTATTATCCTCTGGGTCCTCATCGCCATCTGCATGACCTACTACTTCGCGGGGTTGCAGCACGCGCCGCTGTTCAACATCGTCGTTATTCTCTTCTGCTCCGTTCTCGGCATACTCGGCTCCTACAGCGTCGCCTGGTTCGGCATGAGGATCAACACCCGGGCGAATTCGCGGACCGCCTTCGCCTCGCTTACCGGCAAGCCTGTCAACGTGGTCGCCATCCCTCTCCGCTCCGGCATGAGCGTCGGTCTCCTCCTCGTGAGCGTCGAGCTCTTCTTCATGATCTGCATCCTCGTCTTCCTCCCCAAGGAGATGGTAGGCGCGTCCTTTATCGGCTTCGCCATCGGCGAGTCGCTCGGCGCGAGCGCGCTGAGAATCTGCGGAGGAATTTTCACAAAGATCGCCGATATCGGCTCGGACCTGATGAAGATCGTTTTCCACCTGCCCGAGGACGACCCGAAGAACCCGGGCGTGATCGCCGACTGCACGGGCGACAACGCTGGCGACAGTGTAGGCCCGACGGCGGACGGTTTCGAAACGTACGGCGTGACCGGCGTTGCCCTGATCGCCTTCCTCGCTCTCGCTCTCGCGCTCAATCCTGCAATGGCAGGGACATTGATCATCTGGATTTTTGCAATGCGTATCCTCATGATACTCACCTCCGTGGTCTCATACTGGATCAACGCCGCCATCACGTCGGCAGCTTACGGCGACAAGAAGAAATTCAGTTTCGAGCAGCCGCTCACCAATCTTGTCTGGATCACCTCTGCAATCTCGATCATCGTGACTTTTGCTGCAACCTATCTCCTCCTCGGCAACCTACCGGACCCGAAGTATGGCTCGCTCTGGTGGGGCCTCGCCATTATTATTAGCTGCGGCACGGTGGCAGGCGCTTTGATCCCCGAGTTCACGAAGGTCTTCACGAGCACGAGCTCGCGCCATGTCCAGGAGGTCGTGGCGAGCGCGCGCCAGGGCGGCGCTTCCCTCGACATCCTTTCCGGCTTCGTCGCGGGCAACATGTCGGCCTTCTGGGAGGGTCTGACCATCATCGTGCTCATGCTTATCGCCTACCTCGTCTCCACGAACCCGTCGATCCAGGCCCTTATGCCGGCCGAGTTCTCCTTTGCCGCACCTGTATTCGCCTTCGGCCTCGTGGCCTTCGGCTTCCTCGGCATGGGCCCGGTGACCATCGCGGTCGACAGTTTCGGACCCGTTTCGGACAACGCCCAATCTGTCTACGAGCTCTCCCAGATCGAGAGCGTCCCGAACGTCAGGGCGGAGATCAAGGGGCAGTTCGGTTTCGATCCTGATTTCGAGAACGGCAAGGATTACCTCGAAGAGGCCGACGGCGCGGGGAACACCTTCAAGGCGACGGCAAAGCCGGTCCTCATCGGCACCGCTGTCGTCGGCGCCACGACCATGGTCTTCGGCATCATTATCCTGCTGGAGCGAATCTTTGGCGGCGCAGTTGCGAAGCTCTCCCTCGTGCAGCCGGAGATCGTCCTCGGCCTGCTCATGGGCGGCGCAGTGATCTATTGGTTCACGGGCGCCGCGACGCAGGCCGTGGTGACGGGCGCTTACCGGGCGGTCGTCTATATCAAGGAGAACATCAGGCTCGACGCCAAGACCGCCTCCATCAAGGACAGCAAGGAAGTGGTGAAGATCTGCACGCAGTATGCGCAGAAGGGAATGATCAACATCTTCATCGTCATCTTCTTCATGGCCCTCGCGCTGTCGTTCTTCAACCCCTACTTCTTCATCGGCTACCTGATCGGCATCGCCTTCTTTGGCCTCTTCCAGGCAATCTTCATGGCGAACGCCGGCGGCGCATGGGACAACGCGAAGAAGATCGTCGAGGTGGACCTGAAAGAGAAGAACACGCCGCTCCACGAAGCAACCGTCGTCGGCGACACGGTGGGCGACCCGTTCAAGGACACCTCTTCCGTATCGATGAACCCCGTCATCAAGTTCACCACCCTTTTCGGGCTGCTCGCGACCGAGATCGCCGTCACCATGCATTCCCAGACCCTCAAGACCTGCATCGCCGTCGTCTTCTTCATCGTTGCCCTGGTCTTCATCTACCGCTCGTTCTACGGAATGAGGATCGGTAAGGAGCAGATAAGCAGCGCTGAAACGGAGAAGAAGCTGGAAGCAGCGCTCTAAGCCTCACACTCTCGATCCAAAGCCCCCTGCGGGATCCATTCCCGCAGGGGGCTTTCTCTTATCGGTCCGTCTCCCCGTACGCGTATGCACCCACGCCTTGGGCGCGGGCGCCCGGCTTTGGCTCACCCTGCGGCCCACGCAAACGACGCGTGCGCCAAGGGTCTCCCCCGCTTAAAATGGCATAAACGTAAGCGATTAGGGCCGCTTATTGATAAGGCTATACGTGTGTCGGGCGATCATCAAATCTTCGTCGGTTTTCATGACCCGAACGGTGACGGGGCTGCCGGGAATCGATATGATGCCGTTGTTCTCACGGTTCGCGACCGGATCGAGTCGAACGCCGAGGAATTCAAGGCCATCACAGATGCGCTCGCGTATTTCCAAGGCGTTCTCCCCAATGCCGCCGGTGAAGACGAAGGTGTCGAGACCCCCGAGCACCGCGGCGAGAGCGCCGAGGAATTTCTTTGCCTGGTAGCAGAAGAGGGCCACGGCCTCTGCCGCATGGCGGTCGGAGGTCTCGGCCCTCAGCAATTCCTGCATATCGGAGGTCATTGCGGAGACCCCCTGAAGGCCCGCGTGACGGTTGACAATGTCGGAGACCGTTGACGGGCGCAGTCCCTTTTCTTGGAGCAGATAGAGCATCACGCCGGGGTCCAGATCGCCCGTGCGGGTTCCCATCATCAGGCCGCCTGCCGGGGTGAAGCCCATGGTAGTGTCGTGGCTCCATCCGGAACAGGGAGAACTTGACGCTCGAAGAGCCGCTGTTGATGGTGAGTATCCGTTTCATGCCTTTCTCTTTGTGAGCATAAGTTCCCATCCGGGGTTTGACAACCGCCGCCGGCGCGTAGTAGAAAACTTCCATGCGCTTGGAGAACGACGCCCCGGCCGACCTTGTGCTCTGCAACGCGAAGGTCATTACGATGGATCCCCTTTTGCCCAGGGCCGGGCTCGTTGCGCTCAGCAAGGGCCGCATCGCCCGCGTTTCCCGGGAAAACTACCCGGACAGAACGATGAGAGGGGCCGAAATCATCGACTGTAAAGGGAAAACCGTCATCCCCGGTCTGATCGACGCCCATTGTCACCTGGCGGGTTATGCCGAGAGTCTTGTTTCCCTTGATTTATCACCCCGACAGGGGGTCCGCTCGATCGCTGCTATCAAAGAGCGCATCGCCGCCTGGTGTGAGGACCTCCCGCCGGGAACGTGGATAAGGGGCAGGGGGTATGACGAGACCTCCCTGGCGGAGAACCGGCATCCCACACGAGAAGACCTGGACCGCGCCGCTCCTTTCCATCCCGTCAGGCTCATTCACCGGTCGGGACACGCCCACGCGCTCAATAGCCTTGGCTTGAGCTTTGCCGGCATCGCTTTCGAAACCGGCGATCCTCCGGGAGGGATTATCGACCGCGATCTTCACACGGCGGAGCCGACGGGAATTCTCTATGGCATGGGATCGTACCTTTCCGGTAGAATACCCCCGCTCTCGGAGGAAGAGCGGGAGGGAGGGGTCCGCCTCGCCAACGAACGGCTTTTGTCCCATGGCATTACATCGATCCATGATGCCTCGGCCCATAACGACCTTAACCGATTTCTCGGCTTTCAAAGCTGGAAAGAGCGCGCTCTTTTCAGGCCCCGAATAACCATGATGTGGGGCGCCGAGGCTTTCCGCGAATTGGATAGGGGGCTTGAATGCCGCAACCATCAGTCGGTGGCGGTAAAAGGCGTGAAAATTATCGTTGACGAAACAACGGGCAGTCTCCACCCGGCCCAGCCGGAACTGAACGCGATGGTTCTTGCGGTCCACCGGTCGGGGATGCAGGTCGCCCTGCACGCGATCGAGGAACCGGTGATTGAGGCCGCGTGCCGCGCCATCGAGTACGCCCTGCAAAGAGAACCCCGGGCCGACCATCGCCACCGCATCGAGCACTGCTCCGTCTGCCCGCCCTCGCTTCGGGACCGCATAAGCCGGCTCGGCATTCTTGTGGCGACCCAGGCTTCTTTTCTTTACTACAGCGGCGACCGGTACCTGAAGACCGTTCCCGACCGCCAGAGACCCCACTTATATCCCCTGGGGTCCCTGCTCAAGGGCGGGATCAAGGTAGCCGCCGGCTCCGACTGTCCGATCGTTGATCCGAATCCCTGGCCGGCGATCTATTCAGCGGTGACGAGGAACACTGAATCAGGCAACGCAATCGGCCGGGAGGAACGGATAACGCCGTTCGAGGCGCTGCGAATGTATACGAGCAGCGCGGCCCGAGCAACCTTCGAAGAAAGGGAAAAGGGATCGATCTCCGTGGACAAGGCGGCCGATCTCGTTATATTGAACGCCGATCCGGAAGCAGTACAACCGGATGAGATAAAGGACATCAGGCCGGAGATAACGATAGTCGGCGGCCGGATCTTCGCTTGCGGCCATTGACGGGCGGCCCGTGGGGCGCCGCCCCCTTCAGGGCGCCTCGCTTCCTCCTGCCCTCGCCAACGCCTGCAGCCGGTCGCTGTTTTCCTGGGCTTTTACGTAGAAGTTCGGGCTCGCTTCCATTGCTTCTCCAAAAGCCTTGGCAGCTTTTTCGTAATTCCCCTGAATCATGTGAACATAGCCGATGTTGTTGCGGGCGCCTGCTTCGTTTCCGCCCCTCCTGAAGGCCTCGAAGGCCTCGTCGGGTTTCCCGGCGGCGGCGTAAGCAAGGCCCAGATTATTAGAAATCCTGTTGTTTGTCGGGTCGATTCGCAGAGCCGCAACGAAGGACTGGATCGACCTCTTATAATCGCCGTTCAACCAGCACGAAACCCCCCGGTTGTTCAGTATTGAGGCGGAGCTGGGATTAACGGCAAGGGCCTTGTCGTATTCGTCGACCGCCGCCGAAAATTGCTTCTTGCGGTCATAGATAACGCCGAGGTAGACGTGTGCCTCCCACAAGGCGGGATCAAGGTCCGAGGCGCGACGGAGTTTCTCCTCCGCAGCGTCCGGTTGATCGTTCCGCAAGAACGCGAGCCCCTGCCCAAAGAACGCGAAGGCGTTGACAGGGTCCTGTTTCAGTATCTCGTCGAACTCTCTCAGGCCCTCCGCAATTAACCCTTGCTGCACAAGCAGGCGGCCTTCCTTGTACCGCGCGCCCACAGAGGCCGGATCGAGGCCAAGGCACTTTTCGTACTCGACAAGGGCCATGACCGCATTGCCCTGCCGGACGTACTGATCCCCCCGGCGCTCATGTCCCGCGGCGTCGAACTCCGGCTTTTGTTTCGCCGTCGGCTCCGTTGTTGCCACGGAAGCGGCGGTCTTCTGTTTTTGCAGCTCCAGCAGCCTCTTGTACTCGCTGCTCACGCCGCTTGGCTGCTGCTTTGTGGAGGCGCAGCCGCACACCGTGAACCCCGTGGCTACGAGGCAGATGCAGAGGAATCTTGACGCCGTCATCTTTGCTCTCCTTGAAATTTCCTGGCCCTCTTTCCCCGCCCAATCACTGGGTTATCCACATATGGTAGGCCTGGAGGAGCGCCGGGCCCATGAGGACGACGAAGAGCGACGGGAATATGAAGCAAACAGTGGGGAACAGCAACTTTATGGGCAGCTTGGCGGCGAGCTCCTCCGCGCGTTGCGACCTTTTCAGCCTCATGGAATCGGCATGAACCCGGAGGGCCTGCCCCACGTTGGTGCCGAATTTCTGCGTTTGCACGAGCAGCGTCGCCAGGGCATTGATGTCGTCCAGGCCGGTCCTGAAAGCCAGGTTCTTCAAAGCGTCCCGTCGAGATTTCCCCGCCCGCAGCTCCAGGTTGAGCAGGCTGAATTCTTCCGCGATCTCCTTGTTGCTCAGTTTCATCTCATCTCCGACCCGCTTGATCGCAGCGTCCAGACCCATGCCCGCTTCCACGCAGACCACCAACAGGTCGAGGGCGTCGGGAAGCCCCAGGGACAGGCGTTCCTTTCTGGCTGCAACCTTGAGGCTAAGCCAGAGGTTGGGGAGATAGAAGCCGACGGCAACGAGCGCCAGAAAAACGAACATAACGGCGCCGGCGTTCGTCGCTTTCGGGATCGCCATCTGCAAGGGGAAAAAGGACGCCGAAAAGAGAGCCGCGCAAAGCACCTTGGCGCCGAAAAAGACGACCATGGCATTCTTGCCTCTGAGGCCCGCCTGAACGAACCTCTTGTTCATGTGGCCCAGCTCTTCCTCGCTTTTCGGCTTTGCTATGCCCCCCAGCTTCGACACCATGCCCTGGAGACGTTTCTTCAAAGGCACGTCCCGGCTCACGGTCGGCGTCTCCGGCTCAAAGGACGCATTGCTTGCGGTTTTGATCCGGGCGAGCAGCTTGCGGCGCTTCTCCGCGCGAGCGGCATACGCGAAGGCGACCACCGTGGAAAAGGCCAAAACACAGAAGATTACGACGGATATAAAAAGAGGACCATTCATGTTTGTCTCTACACCCTTATCGCGCTGATCTTTTTCATGACCGCTATTCCCAAGCCCATCCCCACCATCGCCGCACCGGCCATCTTTTGACCGAGCGGGTCTCGCCACAGCGCCGCAGGGTAGGCGGGGTTAATCAAAAGAAGCACGAAAACAATGACAAAAGGGAGACCGGTCAGGATAAGCGCGGACATTTTCCCCTCGGCCGCGAGGGCCCGGATCTTTCCGTGCAGCTTGTACCGCTCGCGTATAAGCGCCGAAATGGATTCCAGGATTTCCGTCAGGTTTCCGCCGCTCTCCCGCTGGATGATGATGGATACGGTGAGAAACTTGAGGTCCTGGCAATCGACCCGGCCTGCGAGGTTCTTGAGGGCCTGCTCCACGCTTATGCCGAAATTGATCTGAGCCACTGTTTTTTGTATCTCCGCCCCCATAGGGTCCGGGAACTCCTGCCCCACCATTTGCAGCCCCCCTGCGAAGGCGTGTCCCGCCCGCAAAGAGCGGGCCATCAATTCCAACGCCTCGGGCAATTGCGCCTCAAATTTCTTCATTCGCCGCCGTTTTTGCATGAGAAGACGCAAGAAGGGCAAGGATCCCAGGAGCATGGCGGCGGCCACGCCGGTAAAGGCGTTCCGCGTCATGACGCCGACTATCGCCAAGCCGCCCAGGCCGAAGACAAGCGTGAGAAGGACGAAAGCGCCCAGGGGCTGGCGGGAGTCGGCCTGAAGCAGGAGTTTGTCGAGCTTGGCCATCAGGGGCATACCGCCCAAAAGGCCGTTGAGCCAGGGAACTGAACTGAGGGGCCTCGCCCGCACCACGCTGGGATTCTCGCTTCCCGGCCGATCGGAGGAGAGGGTCTGGAGACGTCTTCGCACCTTTTTCGCCGAGGGGCCGCACTTGGTCCCCACCATGAGCAGCAGGCCCTCAAAGGCGCACAGCACGCAAATGAACACCAGCGCCGGAACGATCAGGCTCATCTTCCCCAACCTCCTTCGCCCGTCGACGCGTCGCCGCCGAAGATCTCGTAGGGGATGGGAATGCCGTGCGCCCTGAACCGGTCGACGAACTGCGGCATGATGCCCGTGCTCCGAAAGGAACCCTTCACTTTGCCGTCCGCATCGACCCCGGTCTGTTCAAAGCAGAAAAGCTCCTGCATGGTGATGATGTTCCCCTCCATTCCCGTGATTTCCTGAAGCGAAACGACTTTCCTGCTGCCGTCGAGAAGGCGCGATACCTGGATGATGATGTTGAGTGCGGAACTGATGTAACGCCGCACGGCGTCATTCGATATATTGAGCCCTGACATGGCTACCAGCGTCTCCAGCCTGAGCAGGGCATCGCGCGGCGAATTGGCGTGTATGGTGGTGAGAGACCCGTCGTGGCCCGTGTTCATTGCCTGGAGCATGTCGACTACCTCGGCCCCCCTCACTTCGCCGACGACGATGCGGTCCGGACGCATACGCAGCGTGTTGCGCACGAGGTCCCCTTGGGTGATCTCCCCCTTGCCTTCGACATTGGCGGGCTTCGTCTCCAGGCGCACCACGTGATCCTGTTTCAACTGGAGCTCCGCCGAGTCTTCAATCGTAATGATTCTTTCATCGGAAGGGATGAAACGGGAAAGCACGTTCAGCATGGTGCTTTTTCCCGTTCCGGTGCCGCCCGAAATAAGCACGTTCAGCCGGGCCCTCACGATGCCCGCGAGCACCGTCGCGATCTCAGGGGTGAACGTTCCCAGGGCGATCAAATCTTCCGCTTCAAGGGGATCTGTCGCGAATCGCCTGATGGAAAGGGTCGACCCGTCTATGGCAAGGGGAGGAATGATCGCATTGACGCGCGATCCGTCGGCCAGCCGGGCGTCGACCATCGGGACCGACTCGTCGACCCGACGGCCCACGGCCGAGACGATCCGATCGATTATCTTCTTGAGGTGGCCTTCGTCTTTGAACCGCGCTCCAGTGAGGTGGAGCTTCCCCCGGCGCTCCACATAGACCTGCTTGTAACTGTTGACCAGGATGTCGGTGACCGTCGGGTCGCTCATGAAGGGCTCGAGGGGACCGAGGCCAAGGATTTCGTCCTGGATTTCTCTGAGAAACTGCTCCCTTTCATGCGAGTTGAGGGGGATGGCAAATCCCTCTTCCCCGAGTATCCCTTCGATCACCTTCTTGATCTCTCTTTTCAGGACGTCCCGGTCGAGAGAATCGATGATCGAGAGATCCAGAATATCAACGAGCCGGTCATGAACCCGCGCCTTCAGCTCGTTGTATTCGGGGTTCGCCTGGAGGTCTCCGAATTTCTCCGCGTTCAGTTCCAGTATTGCGCCTTTCACGTGCTTTTCTCCTTCCTAAAGAAGCCCAAAAAAGAGGCTTCTTTTACCCCTTTGCACCGTCTTGCCCGCGAGAACCGCCGCCATTTGGGCTATTCTGCTGTTAAGCTCGCTCCCGCGCGCCGCATCGCACAAGGGCGCCCCGTCGTTTATGGCCGTGGTCGCCGTTCGATAGTCGTTCGGCAGAAGCCATGAGACCTTCCTTTTCAACGCCTGCTCGGCTTGCGCCAAAGAAATGCCCGCGTCCTGGGTGGACCGGTTGAAGATTATCTCGATAACCTCGTCCTGAGGATACCCGATGGCCTGGAACGCATCGATCAGCTTTGTCAGGTTGACGACGCAGGGAAGGGTCGGGTTCGCCACGAGGAGGAGTTTGTCCGCTGCCTTTAGGACCGTCTTTCCCACGTCGTCAAAAGAACAGCGTCCTCTATCGATGACGATGAAGTCGAAGAGCCTGCGCAGGAGCGCCAGCACCGCTTCCACGGCATCAGGAGGAGGGGTGTGTCCAAAGAGCTGCGTCGCGGGCGAGGAGAGCACATGAAGTCCCGAGGCATGCTTTACCAGGATGCTCATCAGATAGGTGCCGTCGAGTCGGGAAATATCGTTCCCGATATCCGTCCAGTCGAAGACGGGTTTCACGTTCAGGAACATCGGTATTTCCCCTAAAAGCAGGTTCAGGTCGATGAGGACGACCGAAGGTTTGCCCTCCAGACCGGCGAGGCTTGCCGCCAGGTTTACTGCAATCGTGGTCGTGCCGACCCCGCCCTTTGCCCCCAAAGCGGCGACGACCTTCCCCTTTCTTTCCGGGAGTGACCCCAATCTCCCTGCGCCGTTGCGCTCTTTGAACTTCAAAAGGGCGTTTCGCACTTCCTGATCGTCGAAGGGCTGCGGAAAGAATTCTCTCGCGCCCGCCCGCATGGCGCCGATGAGGACGGTTCGGTCGCAGCTCTCGGAAGTGACGAAGAACTCCCCCCCGTCTCCCGACGCTTGCAGAGCAGCGATGCGCTGAAACTCCTTTTCGGGATCGTCGCCGATCTCCACTATTGAGAGGTCGCAGGGGCCGCGGACCCCTTGGGGCAAAACCCGAAAGCCGCTCACTGATACTATGGCTCTGTGGAGTCTGGCTCTCGTTTTCTCCGAGGTCTCGATCCTCACGGCGTAACGGCGCTCGTCAATGGAGTTTCCTCCCACGGCGCCGACGCCTCTCACGGCAACGTCATCCATTTCTACCACTTTCGGCACTCTCCGCATTCACTATTCACCTTGCCATGTCGAATTTCTACTTCGTCAGGCGCAAGGTAATGTCCTTGGCGATCAGATTGAAAATTGCCTGAAGCTCCGCCGACGTCGGGGCCACATAGGCAAAATTCGACCCGCTCGAAAGATTGGCCAGGAACGTCGTATCGATGCCTCCGTCGCCCTGGAGTCCTATCGTATAGATCATCACCCCTCTATCCTTCAACGAGGCCGCGTTGTTCAGGGCCATCTGCGTGCCCGCCGTGTGAATATACCCCGCCAGGGTCGTGCGCGGCGTGCCTATGTTCTCGTCGCAATAGCCGGTCGCGGCATAAGGGCTCGGCGGAGCGACGGCGCCGAAGGGCGTGGCCCAGCTCGTCGAATAGACGTACGACGGATGCCGTGCGGAGCCCTGGTTCACCACGCAGGTCGACTCGTTCTGTCCCCACCCGGTCTGGACGGCGTTCACCGACAGATTGTTGCCCGTTGTCGGGCTGGCAAGATAGGTCCCTACGTCATACCACTGGTTGTTGCGGTTGTATGGGTCCGTGGTCGTGTAAGCTACCGCATCGTAAGAGGTATTGGAGTGGACGAAGGTGCTCCTGAAAGCCGTCGGTTCGCCGTCGGTAAAAAAGATGATATACTGCTGCTTCCAGTCCGCGTTGGGCGTGCCCGTCTGGACGGGAAGCTGTCCGCCCGCCTGGGCGATAGCGTCCTCCATGTTCGTCGCCCCGCCCGCACTCAGCGCGTTGATACACCCTTGTATCGCCGTCACGAAACTCGTCTCCAACGGGACCTTCACGGTTGCCGCCGTGGAGAAGGTGACGAGCCCCATCATATCCTCGCTCTGGTTCGGCTCGAAGAAGCCGAGGAAACTCGTTGCCGCCGTTCCCAGGTCCGTTATGGGCTGGCCCGCCATGGAGCCGGAGCAATCGAGAATGAGCATGATTTCGACCTTATTCTTCTGGGCGGTCCCCGTGGCCGAGACCGGTATGGTTGACACCCCGAACATGGGGGCGATGACTCCCGAAGCGCTGACGCTTCCGGTCACCGTCATTTGAGAGGTGGTGCTGTTTATCTGGAAAGAGACAGCTCCGCTGCCCGAATTTGCCGTGCCGAGATATCCCGTCGAGAAATTCTCGTCCCCGAAATCCCGCACGAGGACGGCCAGGTCAAGATTTGGAGAGGCGATATTCGCTGCTCCCGCCAGAGCGCCCGCATCGACAGCTTTTGACAGCTCCGCCCTCATCAGATACCACGTGCCCACCTCTATCCCGAGCGCGACAAAGGCCATGAGCGTGGTGAGAAGAAGGGTGAAGGCGACAAGCGTCGTTCCGGCCGTCCCTTTTCTCATTATGTATCCCCGGATATGCAGAAAACTGCCCTGCTGCCCAGGACAGCTCCGCCGCCTGACAGCAAGCCCGGAACCAGGCTCGCCAGGGGCGTCATCGGCGAGTACCAATAGAAGACCTCTACGACGCTGACGCCGAGGATGTCGGCTACTTTGTTTTGGGGATTGTAGACGAGATGGTTGTACATGGCGCTCGTTAGCCCCAGGTTGGCGGCCTCCGCGTTAATCGCGCTCGTCGTCGTCAGATTTCCCGTGCTGATCTGTGAGGCGATGACCGGGTCGGGCGATGTTGCCGATGTGCCCGCCATGACCGTCGTCACATAGATCTTCCCCGATGTGACGAGGTCTATCGGGGAAGAGGATGCCGTGAGATAATTAAGGAGATCCGTCCCCGATTTGAGGTCGCGCGAAGCGAGGTTTGCTCCCTCCCGGCTCACGTTGGTGACGACAAGTCGCGCCTCGATGAGCCAGCCGAGGTCGACGATGGCGAAAACCATGGCGGCAAGGATGGGAAGGATAAGAGCAAGTTCAATGGTTGCGATGCCTCTCGTGTTTCTCGTGATTGCCGTGTTGCGCATCGACCGCCTCGTCGGGGGTGTCCCTCAAAAAAGCTCGTTCCGGTAGGTTGCCTTTGCCGTGATCGTCGAAACCCCATTGGGAAAGAACTGCCCCACGAAGGGAGTCAAGAACTGGTAGCTGTAGGCGGTCGCCACCCTCATGTAATCCCCGGGGTTCCCCGCGTCCTGCTCCCCGGTCCAACCCGATGGGTCGCCGTAGGTCCCGGTGATCGGGTATATGCTGATCTGGATCGCAGCTACAGCGATGCCCCCGACGGCCGCCTGGTTCTTTATCTCCTGGACGATGGAGGCGGCCCTGCTCAGGGCATCGCCCTGCGCGTCGTTCAATGTGCCGCCCACCGTCGCGAGCCTCACGCCCTCCCTGGTGGCAAACTGGAGCGTATGCTGGATAAACATGTAATATCCCATGTCTACCAGGCCGCAGACCAGGAAAGCAAAGAGAGCCAGGATAAGGGCAAACTCAACGGCAGTGGTCCCACGTTCGCGCTTCATATTACTTGAATCCGCCCCCCTGATCGCCGACGGGGATGATGTAGTTCGTCTCCTGCCCGGCCGTCTTTTCGAACCCCTTGACGTACTTCTCATAAACCTTGCCCGCTTCCGGAGCGTTCATGCCCGCCGCCGGCGTCAAGGTTCGGGCTGATTCGGGATGGAGCATCTGGCTTGCAACGGCCGTCCGGTAGGCGATGCCGTAATTGCTTTGCATGCCTGTTTCGTTGCAGGCACAACCTGTCAGCGCGCAAAATAGGACCACAGGAATCGCCACGCACCACGTTCTTCTCACCTGTCCTCCTCCCTTCCGGGCGGCATGTACCCGAAATCTCCTTCGAGGCCGCCCTTTTTTGAAGTCCCCGGCGCCGGCGTTTCGCGACCCTGCCGGCCTTCGAGCCTGCCCTCCAGGTAAAACTCGAAATCGCTCGGCGCAACGTAAGCATCCGTCGGCAGAGCTTGCTTCGAAAGATCGAGGGGTTTTACCAGGTGGGGGGTCACAAGGACGACGAGCTCCGTCTCGCTCTTTTGAAAAGAGGAGCTCCGGAACAGGGCGCCGAGGATAGGGATGTTGCCGAGGAGCGGATATTTCTGCACGTCTTCCTTCACTTCGTCACTCAGTAGGCCCGCAATGGCAAAGCTTTGTCCGTCGGCCAGTTCTACGGTGGTCGAGACCCTCCTCGTGGTGATGCTGGGAATAATGAACCCCTGAAGAGAGATCGCCTGGGAGTAATCAAGCTGGGAGACCTCGGGCGCCACGACCATGCTGATCCTGCCGTTGCCGAGCACTATCGGGGTGAAAGTGAGGCCGACCCCGTAAGGCTTGTATTGGATGGTGATAACGGGAACGGAGCCGCCTGCCTGAGGCACGGGGATAGGGAACTCGCCGCCGGCGAGGAAATTTGCGGATTTGCCGCTTAAGGTGATCAACGTCGGCTCGGCCAGCACGCGCAGAAGACCGTTGTCCTGCAGGGCGTCAATGAACGTGGTCCATGACTGTCCGTTCACGAGGAACCTCAGCATTCCGGTTACCGCGCTTGAAATGCTGAGACCGTTGCCGGGAAAGGCGTTGTTGGCGGGTAGCGTGCCCGGAATGCCCGTGGCAACGCCGCTGCCGGAGACTCCGCCCCCGGTGGGCGAGGAGAGACCGTTGAGAAGGGAGACCCCGAACTGCTTCCCCGTCGCGCTCACCCCGGCAAGATTGAAGCCGAGCTGTTTTGTGAGGGCCCGGCTCATCTCCGATACCCTCACCTCGAGCATTACCTGCTGCACGCCCTCCACCTGGAGAAGGTTGACGAGTTTCGCCTTGCCTTCCTTGCCGACGGGAGCGTAGGACTCCGCTACCGCCGCCACCTGGGAAAGAGCGGCGATGCCGGAAACGCCGCCGGTGAGGGTAATCGCGTTATTGGTCGCCGATACCCTGATATTCGGCTCTTCAGGGAAGATCTCGTGCAGCTTGGCTTTCAGCAGGCCCACGTCGGGTCCCACCTCGACGTCGAAGACGGCTGCCACGGTATCGCTCTCGGTCCACAAGGTGAGATTCGTGATGCCCGGACCCTTTCCCGTGATATAAACCTGCCGGGGAGTCAGGATGAGCGCGTCGGCGACGTTGGGATCGGCCATCGAAATCCGCTTCATTGCCGCCGGACTTTCAATGATCACCGACTTCCCGGTCGTCAGCGCTATTCTCCGGGGCTGCGTCGCGTTTACCTGGATGTCGTGACCCGCCGCAAAGCCGGCGCCGGCGAGGAACAGGAAGACGACTGCCTGTGCTGCGGCGACGAAGAAGTTCTTGCGAGAATTTCCTGGCTTCACGCGTTTTACTCTCCCTGTCCGAATTTAATGGTGTTCAAGGCGGTTCCTTTCACCACATCGACCGTGCATAACGACGGCGCTTTCGGCGTGACGGCCGCGGGGCGAGACGGTTTGGCTGCATGGGCGGCAGGCCGCTCCGGCTCAAGGGCTCCGTAGGATGCGAGCAGGGCAGGGTATGTGGTTCCCCTGGTCATCACATCGGCGTTGTCCGCTCCATTTCTCAGAGCCAATTGGAGTTTTCCTTCCGTTGCCGCAAGGGCCAGCTTCTCCCCTTCCTCCGGCGCCACCTCCAGAGTGATCACGTCCACGGGCGACGATTTTTCCTGCTTTCCGTTTCTCTCCAGCTCCCCGCCGGCAGCGAGAACCAGAACATTTTCAAGGACGATCTTCGTTACCGGCTTTGCGCCCTCGCCCATCTGGGTCAGGGTGACGAGCACATCCACCCGGTGACCGGGATGAATGAAGCCCGACACGCCCACCACCTTATCTACCTTGACGGCCATGGCCCGTTTCTTCGGCGTGATGATCGCGGCGACGCCGCCTCCCTGGAGGGTCGTCGGGGCGAGTCGCGACTCCAGCATCAGCTCGCCGGCCTTCATGGGATAGAGCAATGTTCTCCCTTCGAGGGCAGCCGGGTTGGCAAAAGCCCCGGTCGGGAGGCTCTTCTTCAGGAAAGGCTCAACCCTCACCATGTTTTTGTCGATCACGGCGCCCCAGGGAAGGTCGGTTGCGGCGACGATAGCGGGCCTCGTTTCTGCTGCCTGCACTTGCACGCTCGACTTTCTTTCAAGCCGACCGTACGTGAAGATGCTCGCGACGAGGGCAATGAGCATTCCCGCGCCAAGCATCGCGACCGCCTTATTCGTTCCCATGGCGCACCCTTTTCTTCGACATGATCCTTCTTCTTCCTCCCGTTTTTGTAAACATCCCGCCTAGCCGAAATAGACGCCTTTGAGAACAGAGAGGAAGGTGCCGGCAGCAATAGCTGCCCCGTAACAGAGAACGGGGCCTCTATTTGTCTTGTCCGTCTTGAGGTCGACGAGGTCTCGCGTGAGCATGAACGTCTTGACGCGCTCCTTGCACTCTGTGCAGGATCGGCGCGCGCGCCGGCTCCGGGCGATGAGCAAGCCCGCATAAAGGCCCCCTACGAGGGCTGTACAAAGGGCGGACCAGAAGAGGCCTTCGGGTCCGAGCAAGGCGCCCACCGCGCCCATCAGTTTTACGTCGCCCGCGCCCATGCCGCCCAACAGATAAAAGGGGGCCAGCACGGCGAAACCGAGCGCCATGCCTCCCAGGCTGAAGAGCAGCCCCGAGGCGCCGCTTCCGCAAGCGTGGAAACCGAACCCGGCGGCAATAGCGGAAAAGGTGAGCCAGTTGGGGATTCGCCGTTGCCGGATATCAAAAAAGGCCCCAACCAGTAAGACGACGATCAGGAAGAACAACAGATCCATGGCAAACCCTCTCCTTTTGACCCGGCCAGCGAGCGGGGAGGGCGTCACCCTGACCGAAAGCCAGTGTGACGGGCCTCCCCGCAACCGAGATTCGCAAGTCCTGCGCTGCTATCAACCTCCGGCTGTACTGTTCGCCGACGTCACTTTTCCCGAAATAGTATTGAAAATGGTATTCAACTGGCCGCCGAGCGCGGTGACTCCGGTGATTATGGCCACGGCGATGAGCGCTGCGATGAGACCGTACTCGATCGCGGTGACGCCCTCTTCGTCCTTCAGGAACCTTTTGATTCTTTCCACGGTTTTCCTCCTTAGAGAGTTTTGAGATAGGGCCCCTTCACTCACTGACGGTGTTCGTTTTATGGGTGACGAAGCGCATGACATCGCTAATGAGCAAAAGGGATGCCACGAATGCCTCGTTCACGAAATCGACGGCGTAGCAGCTAAACTGCGGGATCCACTACGACTGAAAGCCGCGCTGGAGTTAGGTTTTTGCGCAGAACGCCGGGAAGCGGGAGGAGTCCGCTTCGCGAACGGGTTGGCGGCCGGGAATGGTGGGGATGAGCGTTTTTGGCAGAGCGCCTGAGCGCTTTCGGCTCAGGAAGTCGGCGAATACTTCTCGATCCAGCGCAGGAGCGCCCGACGGCTCAGGCCCAGTCTCCGGGAAGCTTCGCTCTTGTTCCCGTCACATGCGGAAAGCGTTGATTCAAGATGCTTTCTGATCACGTCGGCAAGCGGCGCTCCGGGCCTCGATTGCTCGCGGGCCGGTTCCCTGAGATAGGAAGGCAGGTGTTCTACTCTGATGAACGGTTCGGTGGCAAAGATGACTGCCTGTTCGATAACGTTTTCCAGCTCCCGCACGTTGCCGGGCCAATCATGCGCCATCAAGGCAGACTGGGCCGATCTCGACATGCCCATGATGTTCTTGCCCGTTGCCGCATTTGCTTTCCTGAGGAGAAACCTGGAAAGCAACGGTATGTCGTCCCTCCGTTCCCGCAGGGGAGGTATGGTAATGACCAGGCGGGAGACCCTGTAGAAAAGGTCCTCCCTGAACGTACCGTTCTTGACCTCCTGCGAAAGGCTCTTGCTCGTCGCGGCGATGACCCGACATTTCGCTGCCAGGGCGTGGTTGGACCCGACCGGCCTGAATTCTCCGCTCTGCAGCACGCGGAGCATGTGGGGCTGAAAAGAGAGAGGAAGCTCGCCGAGCTCGTCAAGGAAGAGCGTACCTTCGCCTGCGGCCTCGAAAAGCCCCACCTTGTCCTTGACGGCGCCGGTGAACGACCCCTGCTTGTGGCCGAAAAGTTCCGACCCAATGAGCGTTTCCACGAAGCCGCCGCAGTTACAGACCAAGAGGGGATCTTTTGCCTTTGCGCTGAGCGAATGGATCGCTCTGGCCACGACTTCCTTTCCCGTCCCCGTTTCTCCCATGATGGTTATTATCTTGAAGTAGGGCGCGACGCGTCTGATAAAGGAGCATATCTCCAGCATCTTGGGGTTTTTCGCCACGATGCCGGCAAAGGCATACTTCGAAGCAAGTTGTTCCTCAAGTCGCGCGGTCTCGCTCCGCAGGTCGAACATATCGGCGATGTTGTCGATGGTTTCTTTAAGCCTGTCGAGGTCGAGCGGCTGGCCGAAGCACGCCCACGCGCCCTCCCGTATGGCCTCGATCTCATCTTCGTCGTAGTCGCCCACAAGAACTACCTCGGCCCTGGGATCGGCCCGTTTGAGGGCGGGAACAACGGACTTGTCGCCCTCGAGCAGCACGAGGTTATAGTTGCCCGAAGCTACCTTGAAGCGGAGAGACTCCCCACCGCCGCACGTATCGACCTGCCAGTCTTCGAGCAGCGGAAGGACGTCGTCAGGAGGGCTTTTTAGGGAGAGGAGAATTCTCAACATAAAAGATCGACCATTCGACGCGTATGTGGTAAGCGCGACAACTTGTTCATAATCTTGCCGATTAGCATTATACCATCTCCTTCTTCGGCGTCAACCGTCCTCTTTGGCTTCCGATGGCGTTGCAGGCAGTCTTTAGCCGATCACTCCCTCCCGCTCCAAACGGAGGAGGTCGTCTTCGGAAAAGCCGAGGAGGTCCATGAAGACAGAGCGGTTGTCCTCGCCGAGGAGAGGCGCCCTTCTCCAGCTCTGCCGGGGCTCGTGGAGGGACCGCAGGGGAAAGCCGTCGGAAACCCTTTTTTCGAGAACAGGGTGATCGAGATCGCCGAAGAATCCCCTCACGCGAAGGTGCTCGTCGCGCGCCAGATCTTCCACGTTTTGGACGACCGAGGCGGGCACGCCTGCCGCCTGGAGCTTCGAGACGATTGCCTCGGCGGGCTCGAGGAGGATGCGCTCCCCAATAAGCCGGTCCAGATCGGGACGATGTTTTCTTCTTTCGACCGGCGTCGAGAACTCCTTGCATTCCAGCCACTCGGTCCGTCCGAGAACGCGGCAGAGCGCACGCCACTGCGCTTCCGTGGAGACGTCGACTACGCACCATCTGTCGACGACGCCCTCGCATCGATAGCATCCCGCAGGAAAGGCGCCTTCCTTCGGAAATTCTTCCGGAGCATCCGATGCTGCCCGCATGAGGGCAGGGCCGAGGAGCGTGCAGGCTGCCGCGTAGGCCGAAAGGTCGATGTACCGGCCCTGACCGGTTCTTGTTTTGTGCTCCAGGGCGGCAAGGATGGCCAGCGCTGCGTAGAGCCCGGCGATCACATCGCCGTATGCATGGCCGACTTCGACAGGTAGCTTTCCGCCCGAAGAAGTCATGAAGGTAAGGCCCGACAGGGCGTGAAACGTGGGGGCAAAGCCGACGAAATCCTTCCAGGGGCCCGTGTGCCCCATGGCCGAGATTGACGCCATAATGACGTCGGGCCGTGCGCTCCGAAAGGTCTCATACCCCAACCCCCAATTGGTCATCACCCGGGGAGAGAAGCTTTCCACGACGACATCGCTCAGAGAAGCGAGACGCAGGACGGTGTCCCTGGCGCCGGGGCGGCTCATGTCGATCGTGACGGAGCGTTTGTTCCGGTTCCACGCATTGAATGGGGCCATGCCGTTTTCCTCGGCCCCGACGGCGGTCTTCCGGCACTGCACCTTTATCACTTCCGCTCCGAAGTCGGCGAGCAGCCTCGTGGCGTAGGGACCCGCGAGCATCCAGGTAAAGTCGAGAACCCTCACTCCATCCAGGACCGGCCGGGGAGACGAGGTCATGGCCCTCCTTTTTGGGGATGTCGGCATTGACGCAAGCTCGGCCCGGATTTGCTCGCCCTGCTCGCCCGGCAGGGGCGGCAGCTTCCATCCGGTCGCCGGGCCGGGGCTCAATCGATAGGGCCGGGTCGGCCACAAAACAGGTTTGCCGGTCAGGGGAGAAGGAGCTTCAACGAAGAAGCCGCGCCCTCGGAGGTGCTCATTCCCCACGACTTCTTCGGGAGAACAAACCGGCGCCCAGGGAAAGGCCATCGACTGACCGAGATCGAAGAGTTCCTGCCGTACATGGGTAGCCGTCCATCGCGAGACAATGCCAAGGACATGATCGAAATGGGCGAGTCGATAGGCGAGGTCCTGCCATTTTTCCTCACCCAAATCCCCGGCCATTCCTTCAGCCGCCATCAGCTCAAGCAGCGTCTCCCACTGTTCCGGGACGGTCATTTCCATGGGTCCGTCGGCACAGGGAAGGATGCAGAAAAGACCGTTGGGATAGCGGTTGCCCTGCCGTCTCGTCGCCTCATTGTGGTCGAAATAACGAACAAGGCAGTTTTCGAGCGTTCCCGCCACGGCTTCCTGGAGCGAAACGTCGAGGCGTTCTCCCTTTCCGGTGATTTCCCTCTTTCTGAAAGCCAGGAGCATCCCGACGGCGCCGAATAAGGAGGCGGCATAGTAGGGCTGACCCCCGAAAAGCGGGACCGGCGCTTCCCCGGGCGGGCCCGATACCGACATCTGACCCCCGGAGGCCTCGGCAACGAGATCGCTCGAAAGCCAATCGCGTTTCGGGCCGCTTTGGCCGAAACCGGTGATGGACACGTGGATCAACTCCTGGTTCAGCAGGCAAAGGGAGTCGTATCCCAGGCCCATTCTTTCGAGAATTCCGGGTTTGAAGGTTTCGACGAGGCCGTCGGCTGTCGTCACGAGCCGGCACAATACGTCGCGGTCGTCCTTTTGTTCCAGGTCGAGGATAATGGAGCGTTTGTTCGCGTTCTGGCAAGCGAAGCGAAAGGCTTCTCCGGGCCTTCTCGCGCGGTCGCCCTCAGGCCCTTCGATCTTGATCACATCGGCGCCGAGGTCGGCGAGGAGCTTCGTGCAGAACGCCCCCGTCTCGTCGGTCAGATCAAGAATTCTCAAGCCTTTCAGCAACACGTCTTTTGATGCGGCTATTCGGAAGAACGGGCAACACGCACTTTTCGGCCCAGCAGGCGCTCGAGGGCGAGCCCCTCCGCAAGGGGCAGATCGGCGCCTCTCCTCACCGCCTCTTTCGCTGCCCGCACCACCTCCGGTTTGAAAGAAGCGATCTTTGTCGCTGCGGCGTCGGCTTCCTGAAGCAGCTCGCCTTTCGGGACCACCCTGTTTACCAGCCCGAAGCGATACGCCTCATCGCTTTTGATCCAGCGATTCGTGAGCAGCATGTCAAGCGTGCGGGAAGGGCCGATCACCCGGGGAATCGTCTGCGTCCCGCCAGCGCCCGGCAGGATGCCCAGGCCGACTTCGGGCAGGCCGAACTGTGCGTCATCGGCCGCGATGCGGATGTCGCAATACATGGCGATCTCCATGCCCGATCCAAGACAGTAGCCGTGAATCGCCGCGACGAGGGGCTGCGGCATACTGACGAAAAGCCTCCAGAGGTCTCGCCGCGCCCGGATCTGTCTCGCTTCGACCGCGGAAGGGGCGGTCAGGAACTCGTTAAGGTCCGCGCCCGCGCAAAACGCTTTCTCGCCCGCGCCTTTCACTATGGCCACCCGCACTTCATCGTCGTCCTTTATGGCCCGGAGCACTTCATACAAGTCGTCGCGCATCTGGACGCTGTAGGAATTAAGCGCCTTGGGACGATTCAGCGTTACGTACCCGACATACTCTTTTTTCTCGTAAATTACCGTTTCAAATCCGTCCATGACGTCAATCCCGTTCTATGGTTCTTAATTGCTGCATGCCTACTTGCCTTCGAAGGAAGGTTTTCTCTTCTCCTTGAAGGCGTTGACCCCCTCGATGCGATCCCGGGTCGTGAAGAGGAGCAGATAGAGGTCCAGCTCCATGCGGAGTCCCTGATCGAGCGTCAGGTCCATCCCCTTATAGATCGCCTCCCGAATGAATCGCACTGCCACGGGGGCCTTGGAAGCAAGCTCCTCAGCCAATGCCAAAACCGTTCCCATAACCTGACCCTTTGGCATAAGGCGGCTCACGAGGCCGCAACGCACGGCCTCTTCCGCATCGATAAGCTCCCCGGTCAGGATCATTTCCAAAGCCTTGCCCAACCCGACGAGTCGGGCCAGCCGTTGCGTCCCGCCGTCCCGGGGGATGTCGCCATTCTTTATCTGGGGAAGGCCGAAACGGGACGCTTGCGCGGCTATCCTGACATCGCACGCCATGGTAAGCTCAAGACCCGCGCCGATCGCGTTTCCGTTGATGCAGGCGATGGTCGGGCGGTCGATGCGGTCGATCGAATCGGCAAAGGAGGGGGGAAGACCTTCTTCGTCGGTCTTCGCGCTCCCCTGATCCGTTGGTTCGCCCTCGGCGCGATCGGCAAAAACGACGACCCGCGCCTCATCATCCATTTCAATGTCGGCGCACACATCGGCGAACCGTTCAGCGAGATCGGCTCCCCGCACGTAATCGTCCGTGAACGGCGGCAGGGTTACAATCGCCACGCGCTCCTTCTTCTCCACTGTCACAATCTGATGCGGTCCTTGAGCTTCCGGCATTTCCTTCTGTCCATTCTTGGCGTTTTGCGCATCGTGAAGCACAGGCGTGCGCTTGCGCGTCCGCGCGGTCTTGAAATTATAGCACGAAACCACGGGTGCGACGACAACTTGTAACACATCGCCGAAATAGAGTATGCTAAGGCAAACGCGATGGGACGGGAGAATCTATGTTCATAAGACAGATGGAGGTTGGCAGATTTTCGGTCTTTGCGTATCTTGTCGGCTCGGAAGCGACCGGAGAGGCCCTCGTGATCGACCCTGCAGGGGACGAGGAGCTTCTGGCAAGAGAGGCCGAGAAAAACAAGCTTCAAATAAAATATATCGTCAACACTCATTCCCATCTCGATCACGTCATGGGCAACAAGAAGATGAAGGAGCTGACAGGCGCGAAAATCGTCATCCATGAGGATGACGCCCCCTATTTGGTCAATCAGCCGGCGCACGTCATGCAAATGTTCGGCGCCGTACCGTCGCCGCCGGCCGACATCGCCGTCCGGGAAAACGACCTGGTGACCGTCGGCGATATTTCCCTCAAAGTGATCCACACGCCCGGCCACTCTCCGGGGGCCATCTGTTTGTATACGCCCGGCCTCGTCTTCACCGGGGATACGCTTTTTGTCGGCGGTGTGGGGCGGACCGATCTGGAGGGAGGCTCCTGGCAGGTCCTCGTCAATTCCATACGAGACAAAATCTTTACCTTGCCGGACTCGACGGTGGTCCTCCCCGGCCACAATTACGGCTCGGCTTCGAAAAGTACCATAGGCATGGAGAAGGTGCATAATCCGTATGTTGGTTCACAAGCATATTAGCAAAGTCTTACTCGCAGCAATCTCTCTGTTCTTTCTTTTTTCCTGTCAGACGGCGCCGCCCAAACCCACCGAAGCACCGAAGCCGGCGCCGACGCCTGTCGCCAGGGTAAAGAAGCAGCCCGTCATCGCCCTCGTCCTCGGCGGCGGATCCGCCAAAGGTTTCGCGCATGTAGGCGTGATCAGAGTGCTGGAGCAGGAGAAGATTCCTATCAGCATGATCATCGGCACCAGCGTGGGAAGCCTCATTGGGGGTTTGTACGCGGCAAATCCGGACAGCTTCCAGCTCGAATGGACGGCGTTCAAGATCGAGCGGAGCGACATACTCGACTTCTCCATCGCCTACTCGAAGTTCGGCCCCGTGCAGGGCGTCCGGCTTGAGTCTTTCATGGAGCAGCACGCCAAGGTAAAGCGGGTGGAAGAGACGAAGATCCCCTTCTATCCCATCGCCACCGATCTCAGCACCGGGGAGAGCGTGATCCTCGAGAAAGGCTCGCTTGCCAAGGCGGTTCATGCATCCGCAGCCATTCCCGGCATCTTCGTTCCCGTGACGTTCGGCAACAGGACCCTCGTCGACGGCGGAGTCGTTGATAACTGCGCCAGCGACATCGCCAAAGCAAAGGGCGCCGACATCGTCATCGCCGTAAGCCTCCAAAGGGACGTGAAGGCTACGCAAATCGACTCCCTCGTTGACATCATCGCCCAGTCGGTCAATATCATGATGCGGGAATCGAGCAAAGCGAAGCTCAAGAGCGCAGACGTGCTGATAGAGCCGGAGACGGGAGGAATCGGGCTGTTTGACTTTAGCCAGAAGAAGACTCTGATGGAAGCCGGCATTAAGGCGGCCAGACAGGCGATCCCGCGAATCCGCGAACTCATGGCCCAAGACCGCTAAGGCGTTCTAGCCGGCAGCAATCACTGAGGGCTAGCGTCCCCCCCGATAAGGATGTTTTTGGCATTCACTGCGACCGCAGATCATTACGCGCCGCAACGTTGCGATAATGACGCGTCTGGCAAGCCTTCGTTCCACGAACCGTCTATCGGCCTCAAAAAACGTTATCACGTCAAAATCGTTTGCAATTTTTGGCTCCTCATGGTAAAAAAAAGGCGCGGCCTACAGTTTTAACCTGCAAGGGAAGTGCAGTGAAAATCTGCCACTGTCCCGCAACTGTGATGGGTGGAGAGGCCGGTACGGGTCCGCGTGACCAGTCACTGTCCGGTAACGGATGGGAAGATGTACCGGTACATACCCTGAGTCAGGAAACCTTGGGTTAAATCATGACGACGCTACCTTACGCGGCATAAGGGGGTGCGTGTGAAATCCAATTCTTCCTGAACCAATCTTCTTCCATCATCGTAATACGTAACCCGTCTCATGCCACTTAAGGCAAATCTTGTGGCGCCACGGCGCCGCACCACAATTTGAGGATTAATGGAAAGGAACTTTCTCATGTGGAATCATTTCAACAGTCTAATAAATAAGGGACTTTTGGGGTCGGGAGTGCGACCCGTCGCGGCAGCAACGGTTCTCGTGCTCGCCTGCTGCTCGGCAGGGCCCGCACTTGCCGATGAGCCTTACTCACTCGGAGAAGTTGTCGTGACCGCATCAAGGATCGAAAGCCCACTCGCCGAGGCGCCCGCTAATGTCACCGTGATTACGGCCGAACAGATCAGCCAGACGGGCGCCCAGAGCCTCGTCGACGTCTTCGACCGGGAGCCGGGCGTCTTTACCCAGAACCTGCTCGGCAATCCCAAAACGGCGAATATCGACATCCGGGGCTACGGAGAGGCTGCCCCACAAAACGTCCTCTTCCTCGTCAACGGCAGGCGCATCAACTCCATCGACCTCTCGGGAGCCGATCTCGCGCAGATACCCGTGGACGCCATCGAGCGCATCGAGGTGTACCGGGGCCCGGCGAGCGTCCTTTACGGCGACAACGCCGCCGCAGGCGCGGTCAACATAATTCTTAAAGGCGGAGAAGGCGCACCCAAGGGATTCGTGTCCACCACTGCAGGCAGCTACGACTTCTTCAAGCCCGAGGCCATGGTTACCGGAAGTCAGAACCAGTTCTCGTACATGGTCTTCGGCTCGGACCTCGACACCGACGGGTACAGGCACAATAACGCGCTCCATTCGAAGGACCTGCTCGGCAATTTCGGCTTCGACGCAAGCGATCGCCTCAAGCTGACGCTAAGCACAGGCCTTCACGGCGATTCCTACGGCCAGCCGGGCTCGCTCTACTGGGGCGATCTGCGCGCCGGTGCAGTCGATCCGAAGGATTCCACCCATCCCAACGACACGGCGTCGACGAACGACAACTTCTTCGACCTTGTTCCCGAAATCATGCTCCGCGAAGACGTCGTCCTCTCCCTCGGGGCGTCATACAGGGACCGCCACACCGGTTCCTTTTACGACTACGGCTTCGGCAGCTATTATGACTCCAAGAGCGAGCTCCAAACGTACGCCTTCACCCCAAAAATGGAGGTCACGACCCCGATCGCAGGCCTCAAGAACGTCTTCGTCATCGGCGCGGACTACGACAGATACCCGACGACGGTCAGCTCCTCGGGGGCGCTGCCGGGTCCGTCCCAGTCGACGAGCGACATCAACAAAAGGGACTTTGCGGGCTACGCAGACGAGAAGATATTCCCCTTTCAGGACCTTGCCCTGGAGGCAGGCTACAGGCGACAAAAATCGAGCTTCGACGTCGATTACAAGGACTTCGTGAACCCGGTCTTGAGCCAAACAGGCACGAACAACTACGACAGGGACGCCTACCGCCTGTCCGCCAATTATGCCATCCTGAAAAAGGCGAACGTCTTCGCCTCGTACAGCGAGGGCTTCCGCTTCCCCACGACCGATGAGTTCGTCGTCTACGGGTACTCTCCGGCGCCCGGCATATACGTCCCCACCACGCTCAACACGGCGCTCAAGCCCCAGACCACCCGCGAGTTCGACTTCGGCGTCCGCTGGGACCCGTGGTACGGGGTCGGGGGCAGCGTCACCTATTTTCAGAGTCGAAACAGGGATGAGATCTACTTCAACCCGTTGGACCAGGCGAACGAGAACTATGACAAGACGGACCGGCAAGGCGTGGAGACGAGCCTTTTTTTCAACCTCGCTACGGGTCTCGTCCTCAATGTGACCTATTCCTACACCGAAGCCCTATTCGACGGAGGGCAGTTCGGGGGCAACCGCATACCCCTCGTGCCCCAAAACAAAGCATCGGCAAAGCTTTCCTATGCCATCGCCAACTGGAAGTTTAGCCTCTCCTCCGTGTACACGGGCGAGCGCTACGCCATAAGCGACCAGACGAACGCGCAGGAGCAACTGCCCGGCTACACGATCTTCGACGCTACCGTCGGCTACCGCTGGAACAGGCTGAGCGCGCTGCTCGCGGTCAGAAACCTTACGAACAAGCGGTATAGCGAACTTGGTGTCTACAGCCCCTTTGTCAACGACATAGGCTTGTACCCGTCGCCGGGTCGCGAGCTTTTCCTTACCCTGAAATATGCTTTTGGAAAGTAGACACGGAATGGTTACGTAGTCGCACAGAGGGGTGGATAGGGCCTTTTCTCCCCTCGGGGGCCTCTATCCACCCCGCTCCACGACGGAGTATACTAAGGAATAGCAGCAAAGAAAGGGAGGTTTTTTCGGGCTAATTCCATGAGACATCGACTGTCCTTTTTCTTACCGTACACGAAAATAATGGTAGTGTCGTCTCTCCTCGTCGCGGGCGTGTTTTTCCTTTCCGTAAGCCGCTATGCCGATGCCGCCGGCCTGTCGCCTCGCAGGCTCGTCTCCCTCGGGCCGACCATCACGGAAAAGCTTTACCTGCTCGGCATCGAGGACAGAATCGTGGGCGTCACCACCTACTGTGTGCGCCCGCCCGAAGCCTGTGCAAAGGAAAAGATCGGCAACGTGACCCAAGTAAACGTAGAAAAGATTGTCGATCTCAAGCCCGATCTCGTGCTCGCCACGTCCCTTACCGATCACAAAGCTGTCGAGAGTTTGAAACGCTTGGGCATCAGCGTGGTCGTGTTCAACGAGCCGAGGTCATACGCAGAGACGAACGAACAGTTTCTGGAGCTTGGCAGGATAGTCGGGACAGAGCGGGAGGCGCGACAGATCGTAAGGGCTGCGGGTCGGAAGATCGATGCGATAAGAAAGCGCATAAGAGGTCTTCCTCGGCCGAGCGTCTTCGTCCAGCTCGGCACGAAGCCCCTCTTTGCCGCGACGAAAGATTCTTTCGTGAATGACTTCATCGAGTTCGCGGGTGGAACCAATATCGCCCGGGAGGCAAAGTCCGGCTTTTACAGCCGGGAAGAGGTGCTCAGGCAGGACCCGGACGTCATTATACTGGTCGGCATGGATGCGGAAACCGCGAACGAAAAGAAAGCATGGCGGAAATTCCCCGTCCTCAAGGCGGTCAAGAACGACAGGATTTTTATCATGGACTCGTACCTCATATGCAGCCCGACCCCCAGGACATTCATCGATGCCCTCGAGGAAATGGTAAAAGCGCTCCATCCCGGCGTCTAAAGAGAGAACAAATTGGAGAACAGACTCTTCAAGTGGTGCGCTATTTTGATTGTCCTGATCGTCATCCTCCTGGCGGTGTCGGCCCTCTCCCTTATCCTCGGCCCAGCGGGCATGCATCCCGGCAGGATAGCGCGCCTCTTGCTCGGAAGACCGGGGAACGCAACCGAGTACGCCATCCTTTTCGACATACGCCTGCCCAGGATCCTTCTAGGCTTCGCCATCGGCGGAGCCTTAAGCCTTTCGGGGGTGATACTCCAGGCCATGTTCCGAAACCCCCTGGTCGAGCCCTATACCCTCGGCATCTCGGGAGGCGCGGCCCTCGGCGTTGCCCTGGGCACGATACTCGGCCTGAACAGTCTGCTCGGCGTCTACTCTCTGCCCGCCTTCGGTTTTCTCGGAGCCGCCTGTGTCATTGTTTTCCTCTCCCTCGGCATCAACAGGTCGGTCCTCAACCTTCAGGGCCTCCTTCTCACGGGAGTCATGATCAGTTTCATATCGTCGTCCGCAGTGCTCTTGATCATGTCCATCTCGCGCGTCGAGGACCTCCACAATATCCTCTTCTGGATCATTGGCTCTTTGGGTGAAACCGACTGGCTCCCCGTAAAAATTGCGCTCGTCGCGGCGGTCTTGAGCCTCGGCGTCGCCTATCTCTTCTGCTTCGACCTTAACGCCCTGTCTGTGGGAGAAGAGGATGCCCTCCACCTGGGAGTGAACGTGGAGAGGACCAAGCGCCTCCTCCTCCTTCTCGCATCCCTTCTGACGGGCCTGTCCGTTTCGCTCGTCGGGGCCATCGGTTTCGTGGGTCTCGTCGTACCGCACTTCGTCCGCATGTTCGCCGGGACGGACCACCGCATCCTTCTTGTCTCTTCCTTTATCTCGGGGGCGATCTTCCTCATATTCTGCGACGCCATGGCCAAGAGCGTCGCACAGCCTCTCGAGTTGCCCGTAGGAGTGGTTACCGGCTTACTGGGCGGCGTCCTCTTTATTTACGCGATGATGAGACGGGCGAGCAGCGCGAGGGGCAGATGATGCTGGAACTCCGTCACGTGAGCTGCCGCTACGGCGACCGTCTGGTCCTCAAGGATATCAGTGTTCACGTAAAAGACGGAGGCCTCGTCGGCGTGATAGGGCCGAACGGTTCGGGGAAGACGACCCTCATAAGGGCAGTCACCAGGGCAATAGGGCTTGCCGAAGGAGAGGTGCTGCTCAAGGGGAAGCCGCTTCCCGGCTTGAGCTTACATGAACTGGCCCAACAGATCGCCGTCGTGGGAAGGTTGCACGACCTCGACGTGCGGATGAAGGTCGAAGACCTCGTGCTTCTCGGCAGGATACCACACAGAAAGGGCTTACAGCTCATGGAGAGACGGTCGGACCTCGACATCGCGGGATCGGTCATGGACCTGACGGGCATCCGGAACCTGGGCAGCCGTTTCGTGGACAGCCTGAGCAGCGGGGAGAGGCAGCTTGCCTTCATTGCCCGGGCGCTCGCGCAAGAGCCGGAGCTGCTGCTTCTCGACGAGCCCACGAGCCACCTCGACATAGGCCATCAGGCAAGGGTCCTCGACCTGATAAGGGCTCTGAACAGGGATAAAGGTCTTACGGTCCTGGTCGTGCTCCACGATCTCAACCTCGCGAGCCAGTACTGCGACAGACTGTTCCTGCTCAATAACGGGCTGCTTTGGAAAGACGGCACGCCCGAAGAGGTGCTGACGTACCGGACCATTGAAGAGGTATACCACACGGCAGTCGTCGTGACGAAAAATCCGGTTTCCGGAAGACCCGGCGTATTCCTTATACCGGAGGAGAGTGCCGCCACGAAGGCATAAAAGGCTCACCGACAGCGAGCAAGGGGTCGGGATTTCGGGTGCGCCGGTACAATGACGAAACAGACAGGAGATGTAGATGCTTCTTGCCACTTACTATGAAGGCGTCGAGATCCATCGTGAGGAGAGAATAGTCTACGCGCACTTCCTCCTGCCTCACCGGGTGATCTCCACCTGCCCGGCCGCGGGAGGAGTGCGCGAGGACCTCGATTACCTGTACAATCACCAATCGTGCGAGTCTGTCGGTCATGACCCGGCGGGGCTTCGCTTGATCGCATCCGACCCGAAAGGTTACAGGTCGCTCGTGTGCCGGCAGTATCGGCTGCCCGAAGACCATTGCGCGACCCTCGGCACCGCCGCAAACATGCGCTATGCGGTCACGAAGGAAGCATCCTTTCGCGACCTCGTCGTCGTCGCGGTCTGCACGGGCGGCGTGGAGGCGAATGGCGGACGTGTAGGAGACCCGGCAACGGTCTTTGAGAACGGTGGGACATACGAGAGCGTCTCGCATGAAGACCCCGTGTTCCACGGCACCATCAATACGATGCTTTTCATCGGCCGCGAACTGACGCCGGGGGCCATGGTCAATGCCGTCATGACGGCGACGGAGGCAAAGACCGCAGCGCTCCAGGAGCTCGATGTCAGCTCTCGCTACTCGAACGGATTGGCTACCGGAACGGGCACAGACCAGATAGCCGTGGCCGCTCGGCTGGAGGCGGGCATACCCCTCACGAGCGCGGGGAAGCACACCGTTTTGGGGGAGTTAATAGGAAAGACGGTCTCTGGCGCCATCAAGGCGACCCTCGGGTTGCAAGATTCCCTTACCCCCGAGAGCAGGCGGTCCGCCGTGCGCCTTCTCGAGCGCTTCGGCGTGAGTCGCGACGACCTCAAGGCGTCCATTGCCGCGGGCTTGACCAAGGACAGGGGGAACCTGTTTGCCGCAAACTTTGCCGCTGTCGATCGGGACCCTCTCGTGGTGGCGGCCGTTGCCGCGCTCGTCCATGTCAGCGATAGGGTGACGTGGGGCATTCTCCCCGAAAACTGCATGCCGGAACTACGGGCCACTTACGGCGCCCAGATATCCGCCGCAGTCTCGGGCATCTACGAACGGCTTCCTTTCTATCGTGCCGCATTGGCCGAGAGCTGCATATCCCTCGACTGCGACCTTTTGAACCTCGTCGAACGGGCGGTCGCCCTCGGCTTTCAAGACAAATGGCCGGAAGAGACGGGCGGGCAGGAGTGAAGAGGAACATGCACCACGACATTATTGTCGGCTCATTGCTCTACAGCACGTATATAGCCCACAATTTCGGCTCTATTGTTCGGCGGGTAATCAGGCCCCGGCGCCTCTCATGCCTCTGCTCTACGAGGCTGCTTTCTCTTTCAACTCGCCCGCGATCCTCTCGTATTCGGCAAGGCAGCCCGCATTCGAAAGGGCGTCGCGGTTCGTCACCGGCCTCCCGTTCATGATGTTCGTGATGGCGCTCTCCACCTTCTTGGCGCTGAAGGTATAGGGGATGTCCTCCACCTCGATAACGAGCGCCGGAACATGTCGCGGGGAGGCTTTGTCGCGGAGGGTTTTTCTGATCCTGCCTTCCAGCTCTTCCGTGAGCATCGTACCGCGCGCCATCTTCACAAAGAGCAGGACTCGCTGATCCCCCTCCCAGTTTTGGCCTATCGCCGCGCTGTCCGCGATCTCCGAGAATTTGTCGAGGATGTTGTATATCTCCGCAGTGCCGATTCTCACGCCGCTGGGTTTGAGTATGGCATCGGAACGGCCGTAGAAGGTAATGCCGCCGGTGTCGCTGAAGAATGCCACGTAATCGCCGTGACGCCACACGCCGGGGAAAACCCTGAAATACGCATCCTTGTACCTGGTTAAATCCTTGTCATCGTTGAGAAAATACAAGGGCATGCAAGGCGCCGGGGTCTCGCAGACCAGCTCTCCCTGCTTGTCGTATAGGGGCAGACCATTCAGGCCGTATGATTTGATGTTCATTCCGAGGGCCGGCCCTTGGAGCTGACCGGCGTAGACCGGGAGCGTGGGGTTCCCGATGGCAAAGCACCCGTTGATGTCCGTACCCCCGGCGAGGGAGTTGAGATGGACGTCCGGCTTTATCCAATCGTATACGTACTCGAATCCCTCCGCCGACAGGGGCGAGCCGGTCTGGCCGATGGACTTCAGGGAAGCGAGGCTAAAGAGCTCTTTCGGCTTGAATCCCTGACTCCGGAGAAGGTTGATGTAGCTGGCGCTCGTGCCGAAGAAGCCGATTTTCTCCTCGTCGACGAGCTTCCACATGGCGCCGAGGTCGGGGTATGTCGGGTTCCCATCAAAGAGGACAAGCCGGGCCCCCACAGCCAGCGAAGTCATCAGCCAGTTCCACATCATCCAGCTCGGGGCGGTCATATACATGATGGTGTCTTCGCGCTTGAGGTCCGCGTGTATGATAAGCTCCTTCATCTGGTTGACGAGTATGCCCGCCACGCTCTGAGCCATGCACTTCGGCTTGCCCGTGGTCCCTGAGGTGAACATGATGTAGAGCGGGTGTTCGGCGGGGACCTGCCGGAAAACAGGATCGGCGGCTTGACCTTGAGCGAGGAACTCTTCATAGAGAACGGCTTTGGGTATGGCGCCGATGTCCGGATTTTCGCTGGCGTATGGTATTACCACTACCCTCTCGATGGTCGGCACGGCTTCCACTACCGCCTTTACTTCGGACAGGAGGTTGAAGGGTTTGTTCTTGTAGAAGTATCCGTCGACCGCGAAGAGCACCTTGGGACCTATTTGGCTGAAGCGGTCGATGACCGCCTGGACCCCCAACTCCGCCCCGCACGCTGCCCAGGCGGCGCCCAGTGCCGTGGTCGAGAGCATGGCAATCCCGGCTTCGGCAATGTTGGGTACGTAGGCGGCGACCCGGTCGTCCTGTGCAACGCCCTGCCGCGAAAGGGCTGACGAGAGCCTGCCGACGACACGGTACAAGTCAGCATAGGTGATGCTCACCGAAGGCCTCGTCTCCGATTTGAATACGAAAGCCGTTCCGTCGTCCCGGCAGCGGAGGAGGTTTTCGGCGAAATTGAGCCGCGCCCCACCGAACCACCGTGCGCCTGGGAACTTCTTCAGGTCGTCCACGACGGCATCGAATCGCTTCGAAGCCTTTATATCGAGAAAGTCCCAGACGCTTTCCCAAAAATCGGCGATGTTGGCCACCGACCAGCGTTGCAGCTCGAAATAGTCGGTGAACCCGAAGCCATAGCGCTTGTTGACAGAGGTCATGTAAGCGGTCATATTGGCACGGGCTACCCGATCGGGCGAAGCTCTCCATAGCGGCTCTTTCATAGAATCATTCCCCCCCTTGGCAAGATTCCACTTTTGGCTCTTTTGCAAGTGTATTCCCCGCAGACTTCAGCGTCAAGATGGGGAATGGAGCGTAAACTCCGGACTGCTTGTTTCTTTCTTTCAGCCGGGGTATGATGAGGCGCGGCGATGGGAATAAACGGGAGACAACGCATTGCTCGGTTCCAGACGGCGATTATGGAGGTCCTCGGGGTAAGCCGTCTCGCGTCGCTGGGCGTTCTCCTGTTCGCTACGCTCGTTGTCGTCCTCGCTGTTTTCTGGTTCTTTCATTCCGCGCCGCCTCGCACCATCGTTATTGCCACGGGTCCCGAAGGGAGCGCATTCCGGTCAACGGCCGAGAAATACCGCGAGATACTCGCGCGGGACGGAGTGACGTTGAAGATCCTGCCGTCAGAGGGCTCCCAGGAGAATCTCAAGAAGCTCCTGGACCCCTCGGTCAAGGTAGATATCGGCTTTGTTCAGGGGGGAGTTGCCGAAGGACGAAATGTCGACAAGCTCGTCTCTCTTGGAAGCATCTCCTACGAGCCGCTCCTCATTTTTCATCGAGGCAGTGCGCCGGCGTATGCGCTTTCTCAATTGAAGGGCAAGCGCCTGGCCGTCGGCCCGGTGGGCAGCGGAACGCGTTCTCTGGCCCTGAAACTGCTCGCCCAAAACGACATCGTACCAGGCGGCGCCACGAGGTTCGAAGACCTGGAGGCCGGAGAAGCAGCGAAAGCTCTCATGCGGGGCAGCGTAGATGCGGTGTTCCTCATGGGTGATTCGGCCCCGATCGAAACCGTCCGCACGCTCCTGCTCACGCCCCGGGTGCAGATTCTCGATTTTCTCCAGGCCGACGCCTACAGCCGTCGCATCCCCTATTTAAACAAGCTGATCCTTCCGCGAGGATCGCTCGATTTCGGGAGAG
Source organism: uncultured delta proteobacterium (assembly GCA_963816715.1). Taxonomy (GTDB): domain Bacteria; phylum Desulfobacterota; class Syntrophorhabdia; order Syntrophorhabdales; family WCHB1-27; genus BOG-1155. Next base: position 8,207 of record CAWFMJ010000015.1, on the reverse strand, counting down.
ACATCCCCAGTCACGACCTGGCCCTGATCGGCCCCACGGTTGAACTCGTCGCTCGGCCCAACCTGCACCCCGCCCTGTGCGACCTGCTGCTCGAAGCGGCAACGGAGGTCCACGGCAAACCGGGTTTGCTCAAGCGACAGGGCGAGTTTCCGGCTCGACTGGAGCATGAATTCCGCATAAGCGAGGACGCGACGCGCTTCTACAAATCGGGCAGGGGCTTTTTCTACAGATTTCTTCCTTTCCGATGGGCAAGCCTGGCGAACCGTATTCTGGTGGTATTCGTGCCTGCTGTGGTAGTGCTCATCCCGGTAGTGCGGATCATTCCGAAGCTTTACGATTGGCGAATCACATCGCGCATGCACCGCTGGTACAGGGCGCTTCTGCTGCTCGAAAAGGATGCCATGCCTCCACTGCAGGCCGATGATCGACAAGCGCTGCTCCGACGCTGCAATGACATCGAGGCGCAGGTGAACAGAATGAAAGTGCCTGCGTCCTTCGGCGGCCAGTTCTACGTGCTCCGCGAACACATTCTCTTTGTGCGGCGTCAACTGGCCGACGCCGCCGGTTCTGCCGGCGACCGGTAAGAGATCAAGGCCCCCTTCAGTCCCGCCCCAGTTCCGAGGTACAGTTTGGACAGCGAACTGCTTTGATCGGGATGCGCGAGAAGCAGTAAGTGCATTCCTTGGTCGCCGGCGCCGGAGGCACATCCCTCCGTTTCAACCGATTCATGGTCCGAACGAGGAGGAATACGGCGAAGGAGACGATAACGAAGCCGATTACCGTGTTGATAAAGACGCCGAAGTTGAGGGTCACCGCTCCTGCTGCTTTTGCGGCTGCCACAGAAGGGTAAGGTCCCGGAATTTTGCCTTCCTTGAGGGTCAGAAAAATATTGGAAAAGTCCACGCGCCCGAGAAATAGGCCGATAGGGGGCATTATGACGTCTTCGACGAGGGATTTGACAATCGTTCCAAAGGCAGCCCCGACGATGATCCCGACTGCCATATCCAGCACGTTCCCCCGTACCGCAAATTCCCTAAATTCTTTCAGCATTGCACTTCCTCCTGGACCCGCCGTTACTTCAACGTGAAGTCGACGCGGCTCTGCCTTACGCTATCTTTCTTTTCCGGCGGAAGCGTTTTCGGCTCGACGACGAATACCCTTTCGGGGTCGACCTTTCCGGATTTCAGCAAGGCGTCTTTCACATTCATGGCCCTTTGTGAGGCAAGGGATCTCAAGTCCCCGTCGGTGATCTCAATGTGCGTCAACATGAGCTTTTCCATCTCGGGAACCGGGATATCTTTCGCCATTCCGAGCATATTCTTCGGCTTGGGAAACTTCTCCGCCTTGTAAGCCATTTTCAGGTATTTCCCATATTCCGCAGCGTCAATGGCTGCTTCGTCAACCGGGGGTGGGGCTTCTCCTCTCTTTGCCATCTCGTTGACCTTCTGGACTTTGATCTTTCTCTCGAAGAGAAGCTGCCTCAACCCCTCCTTGTCTTTTTCCCTATCCACGTGCCCTTCGATGTCCATCTTGAGGGAAGGACGATCTTGGAGGGCCTTCGAAACGGTGTCGATTTTTTTCATGCCCGACTCGGTAAGCCCCGTGTTTCCGTAATCGAACTCAACATTGCTCAATTCTTCCCCGCCTCCGAAGGCAGCGCCGAGAAGCGCAAAAGGCGAGGTCGCAGCTTTCGTTATGAGATTGACGATAACCTTGAGCACGATTCTCCATACGCTGAACTTGGGATCGTCAAGACTTCCCGTCACGGGGAGTTCGAGCTTGATCACTCCCGTCCTGTCCTTCAAGAGGGCGACCGCAAGCCTCACCGGCAGCTTGGTGGCCTGCGGGCTCTCGATTCTTTTCCCGAAATTGAGCTGATCGATGAAAAGATTGTTCTGAGAATCGAGCTTGCGCCCGTTGATGGAATACTTCACGTCCAGGGAGAGCTTTCCCTTCTCGATGGCATAGCCCGCGTATTTGCCCGAATAAGGCGTTGCCGGGCTGAGATCGAGGTCTTTGATTCTTGCCTTGAGGTCTACAAAGAAGTCCTCTCGCAGGGGGTTGACCTTGCCGGTGATTTCGAGGGGGGCGTAGTCGTTGAGCTTGCCGCGAAGCTCGACGTCGGCCGTCGTATTCCGCTCCGCTGAAAGGCCCGACATCCGTCCGCCCATTTCGGTCAGATGCGTGGAGAATTCGGGTGTGACCGACCTATCCTGAAAATCGATTTTTCCGCCCTGGAGGGTAACCACTCCGATAGCGATCTTTTTCGGAGGCTCTTTCTTCCCGGGCGATGCCGGCGCTTGCCCCGCCGGCGCAGCCTCCTGCTTCGATCCCTCAGGCGCAAGCACTTCCTGAAGGTTGATTTTCCCCTCCGGGTCGACCGACGCAAGAGCATAGAAGTTGGTCAGAGAAACACCTTTGACGTCGATCGAGAAGGGCTCGAGTTTCATGTCAATATTGTTCAATGAGAGGTTTTCCGCTTTGACGACGTCCTCTCCGCTTGTTTTGTCGACGGCAGAGAAATTGGAGAGCGATGCGTCCCCGGCATAGGTTGCGTTCATCTGTTCTTTCCCGTCGGAACGGAAGGAAAGGGCGCCGTTCATTGAAAAGGCGCCCCCGGTTACGGTTATCTTTGCCTTCTCCGCGAAGTAGGGCTGGAAAGCGCCCATTTCGACGCCCCTGACGCCCACCTTGAGGTTGGCGAACAGAGGCGATATGCCGAAGGTTCCCGACGCAGCCATGTTGCCTTTTCCGTTCAGGAGAAGAGAGACAGCGATCCGGCCCGTGCTGTTCTTTGCACTTGAGATGTTCTCGCCTCTTGCGCGAAAGTTCGCAACCTTCAATGTCGCCGGCTCGGAGACAGTCTGGTCATCCATTTGAACCGCGTACTTGTCGACAAGGAGGCGCCCAACGGACACGACCCAGTTCTTTTCGGAACCGGCCGCTGCTCCCTGCGCCTTTGGCGGTCGAGCAGGCTCCTTTGCCGCCGGCGTAAGCCTGACAAGATTCAGTATATCGAGGCCGCCTCCGGGCATCCGTTTGACGAAAAGCTGGCCGTTTTGCGTGGAGAAAGTTCCCACGCGGAGTAACTGTTTCGCGAGGTCCACATCCGTATTCGAAATTGAAAGGACAGGAATTTTGAGGAAATCCGTTCCGTCCTCGGTCTTTCTCAGCCGTAGCGCGCTGAGCGAGGCGTACAATCCGGAGAGATTGACCGTCGGCCCCTTTTCGCTCGCGACGAACCGGTATCGGGTCGACACGTCGAGGCGGCCGTCTTCGACGGTAAACCGGAGACCATTCCCTAGGAAAGGAGCATACTTTTTCAGGAGGACGGAGACGACATCGACCTTTCCCTCGGACCACAAGGGGTCTGCGGAAAACTGCCCTTGCGCGTTGATAGTCTCCTTCGCCTCGGTCTGCGTCGAAAAGACGTAATCGGTTTTCTTATCCTTGTCCGTGCTGAAATGAGCAATCTTCAAGTTTGTGGGATTCAACGTGGCGTTAAAGGGCTTGCCGCCGGAAAGGTCTGAAAATGAAAGCTTTCCCGAGTTCTAGACGCACTTCGTCGATTTCCAAGGAGAATGGGGCTGCCTTTTCTTTTGACGTCGGCGCCGCTTCACTTCTTGGAGACAGAAGAGACTGCACGTTGAGCGCTCCCCTCTTGTCGCGTCTGATATCCAGTTCGGGCGACTCGATCGTCGCCGCCGAGAGGTGAATTGCCCTCATGAGCGGCTCTGAAGGAGCGATCGACACCTGGAGAAGGGGAAGCTGAAAGAAGGGCGCCTGCTTCTCGTCGGACACCGCGATTTTTCTTAAGGAGAGACTGCCGGAGACGCTGAGGGAAGCTTTTTTTTCTTTTGTCTCGACGAATGAGATTCGCGCTCCGAGGTCCATGCTGCCCGCAAGGAGCTTGAAATTCGTCTTTAGGGGGAGATAGGCCGCGTAGCGCGGCAAGTCGAGATTCTTGATATCGACGTCAAGATAGGTTTGACGGGAATGGGCAAAAGGCTTTGTTCGTCCGCCGAGAGTATAGAGCGCGTCGTCGATCTTCGCCGAAAAGTGAGGTTGGACGAACCTTTCAACGTAGGATGGGATGTTCGATAGAAAGGGAATGCCGACCGCCAGTTCCCTGACGGTATGCTTTTTCTCATTTGGCAGGTCGAGAAAATCGAGGCTGCCGTTTTCTATGCTGATGTAGCAATACGTAACTTTTTTCTCCGCCGCCGGCCCGTTACGTATTGCTGGGCGGCTTCCGCGTGGCCGGTACGCTGCAAACATGCCCGAGTTCCAGAAGGCATTTTCCTGCAAGGCGGGTCAACAGATGGTGAGCGCCAACGCCTGTCGCGTCTGGTAGCGCAACCGCTCGCTCGCGGCTCTATATGAAATCGAATCGGAGCCGCGCACGCCAGTAAGCGGTTTTTTCCGTCCCTACCTGTGGCGCCTGCGTGCTCTCCCGGCAGCCGGCGCGGCGGACGCCGTCATGGTCGCCGCCAGCGAAGGGTCCAGCTTGCTCAGCACCCGGTCCTTGATCCAGTGCTCGTCCCACCACTCGCGCGGATTGGTCTGCACGCCGTCGATCTGCATGCTGAAGTGCAGGTGAACGCCGCCGGCCAGGCCGGTGGATCCCTCCACGCCCATCTTCTGCCCCTTCTTCACCATGTCGCCCAACCTTCACGTCGATGGATTTCAAATGGCCGTAGATGGATTGCAGCGCGTAGCCGTGGTCCACCACGATGCAGTTGCCGTAGATCCCCAGGTTCGACGCCCACACCACGCGCCCGTCGTTGGCGGCGTTCACCGGCGCGTCCTTGACGTCCGAGAGATCGAAGCCCAGATGCACCTGCCGGTCCACTTTCTTGCCGTGATACATGTAGTCGCGCACGTCGGCGAAATTGGCCTCTTCCTTTCCCGTAATGCAGGAAGGGGCCGTTCCACAGGATCTTCTCCTCGGTCTGGAAACGCAGGTCGGCGAGTTGCTGGTTGTTCTTGTGGCGGAGTTCGCCGTTGATTTTGAGGAAGCGCGTGAGCATGTCGGGGCCCGGCGCGAGGGTGCCGCCGGGGTCCACGGAGTTCACCAGCGTCGGCCATCGAGCCGTCGGTCAGCGGAAACTCGCGCGCCCGGAATTTCTTCGCCTTCACGCGGCACCAGAACTGCGCGGTAGCCTCGGCGCCCGCCAGGTTGCGCGCGAAGACCACGGGCACGGCGCCCGGCTCCACGTCCCAGGGATACGCGAACATGGCGAACCGCTGGTCGGCGCCGCCTGCCCGGAAGCGGAAAGCTGCGAAAGGTGTACGGCCCAACGCGCACGCCGGACTCCGCCACGCGCACCGGAGTTGTCAGTAGTCACCAGTTCCATGCCGCCCTGGTTGATGTAGTGCTGCTGGCCGTCGGCGCTCACGCGCGGCGGAGCCAGCACCACGGTCACGTCGCAGCGAACGCTGTCGGCACTGCCGCTGAAATCGTTCGAGACGGCCTCCACCACCAGCCGCGCCTTGCCTTCCTTCAATTGCGGCACCTTGTTCTTGCCGGCTTCGAAGGTGACGGTGCGCTCCGCCTCGTGCCGCTGCCAGAAGAAAGCGTGGCCGGCGCGCTCTGCGCAATAACCTCGGTGCGCGCGCCGTCCTGCTCCACGATACGCCGCCAGGCTGCGCACGCCATGCGGATTGGTCACCCGCACCGTGACCGGCGTCGAGACGCCCACCACCGTCACCGCCGGGCTGAAGGCCAGCCCAGTGTGATCCGAAAGCATCGCCAGCGCGCCGACGCGCCAGCACCAGCGCACAACACCACCGCCGCCGCGATTTTCATTTTTTCACCCACGAATCCAGCCAGTCGATGACCGTCGAGTACCAAAGCCGGCTGTTCTGCGGCTTCAGTACCCAGTGCCCTTCGTCGGGAAAGATCAGCAGCTTGGCCGGAACTTTTTGCAGTTTCAGCGCGGTGAACAGCTCCAGCCCCTGCGAGTAGGGGACGCGGAAATCCAGCTCGCCGTGGATCACCAGCGTGGGCGTGTGGAAGTCCTTGGCATAGCTGCTGGGCGACCATCTGGCGAATCGTCGGGCTTGTCCCACGGCGTGCCGCCCATTTCCCACAGCGGGAACCACAGCTCCTCGGTGCCGCCGAATTCGCCGGTGCGATCGTAGACGCCGTCGTGCGAGACCAGCGCCTTGAAGCGTTGCGTGTGGCCCAGAATCCAGTCGATCATGAAGCCGCCGTAGGACGCGCCCGCCGCGGCCATGCCGCGCCGGCGTCGGCATACGGCAGGTTGGCCAGCCACGTAATCGGTGACCGCCATGATGTCGTCGAACGCGCTTGCCGCCCCAATCGCCGTTGATCTCGTCGATGAACTTCTGCCCGTAGCCGGTCGACCCGCGCGGATTCGGCATCACCACCACGTAGCCCGCCGCCGCGAACACCTGCGCGTTCCAGCGATACGTCCAGCCGTGGCCCCAGTTGCCCTGCGGCCCGCCGTGGATCAGCATCAGCACCGGGTATTTCTTGCTCGGCGTCGAAGCCGTACGGCTTCACCACGAAACTCTGCACGCGCGAGCCGTCGGCGGCATCCACCCAGAACTCTTCGAGCGGCGTGAGCTGATAGGCGTTCAGCACCGCGTCGTTGAGATGCGTCAGCGCCACCGGCGCGCCGCCCGACGAGGACGGCGCGATAGATCTCGACCGGCGAAGACGCCGGTCTGCTGCGTGTAGACCATGGTCTTGCCGTCGGCGCGTCAACTGCATGTCGTCGAGTTCGCTATCGCCGCTGGCGGCCACGCGCACCGCGCCGCCGGTCACGGAAATCATCTGGATGGCCTGCCGGCCGCGGTCCGCCGTGGTGAAGAACAGGCCGCGGAATCGGGCCCCCAGGTGAAGCTGTTGACCCAGCGGTCCAGCGTTCTCGGTCAGGTTGGTGAGCTTGCCGGTGGCGCGTTCCAGCACCACGAGGCGCCAGCGGTCGCTCTCATAGCCCGCGCGGAACTGCGCGCGCCAGGCGATGTACTTACCGTCCGGCGAATACTGCGGACTGGAATCGGCGCCGGGCGTGAAGGAAATCTTGCGCGCCTCGCCGCCTTTGATCGAGACCACGTACAGATCGGCATTGGTGCTGACGGCCGGCACCGGGTCGGCGTTCATGGAGTAGCAGACTTCCTGCGCCGTCGGGCGAAACGTCGTAATCGTCCGGCCCTCCCAGCGAGAATGGCGGAACGTCGGTCTTTCCCGGCGTGAGGTCGCGCACGGTTCCGCCCGTAGCCGGAACCACCAGCAGATGGCTGCGGCGGTTGCCCTGCCAGGTAGTCCAATGCCGGTAGAGCAGCTCGGTGTAGATATGCGCGTGCACCTTACTGTTCTTTTCGGCGTCCAGGTTTCTTCGATTGCAGGCGTCGTCGGCGCCGCATTCGGGATACACAGCGCTGGTGAACACCAGGTTATTTCCATCGGGCGAGAACCGAACGCCGGCGGCTTCGGTGGAGAGGTTGGTGATCTGCCGCGCGTTCCCTCCATCGGGATCCATGAGCCAGATTTGCGACGAGCCGCTACGGTCCGAAATATACGCGATCCGTCTGGAATCGGGCGACCAGCGCGCGCGTTCGTTGGCTTCGCCGTCGTGCGTGATCTGGCGCGGCGCCCCACCCGCCGCTCCGTCCGGACCGGGCACGATCCAGATTTGCGATGGCTTCCGGTTCGCCGCCACGTCGATGGTTTCGACCGTAAACGCCACCCATTTGCCGTCGGGGGAGATCTGTGGATCGCCGATCCGTTTCAGCTCCATCATTGCGTTCGCGTCAAACGGCCGCTTCTGCGCGAACGCCAGGGTGCACCGCAGCCATCACCAACACGACAGCCGGCGCATACAAACCGATTGTTTAAATTATCCCGGCACATGGTTCCCCAGCAGCCTGTGGCTAGAAACAACCGCTTCAGCAACTAACAGAGCCGCGACGGTGACGGAGCGAGACCGGCAGCCGTGGCGGAGGCCGGCGGCAACTGCTCACTGACGTGCGCGGCTCGGCAGCTTCAGCGACTAACAGAGCCGCGACGGTGACGGAGCGAGACCGGCAGCCTGTGGCGGAAGCCGGAGACAGCCGCTCACTGACGTGCGCGGCTCGGAAGCTTCAGCAACTAACAGAGCCGCGACGGTGACGGAGCGAGAATTACCGCGAGGTCTCGGCATCCAGCCTCGGATTACAATAGGGCTAGCGATACGACT
>CAWFMJ010000014.1:0-306503 GCA_963816715.1 uncultured delta proteobacterium | reverse complement strand
GCTTATCTTTTCAAGGGCCGTCGCCATATGCGCGCAAAACCTCTTAAAAACCGATTCTTCCCGGTAATCGAAAGGAGTCCCCCGATAGATCCCGGCATAACCGCAGGTTCTGCTCATCGTTACCAGTGGAACAATGATTGATTTGAGATCGTCGGAAGAAGGCCGGCCGCCGCCCTTCGCTTCGACCAGGACCGTTACCTTCTTCTGTTCTTCGGCAAGCCGGGTCATTCTCTTAATGAGCGTTCCCGTTATTGTCTCCCCGACCTCCGCATTGAGCGACACGTTCGGGTAGACGTAGATCTCCGCTTCCTCATGCCTGGGCACCAAAGCCGCGAACGCTTCAAAGGAAAGATAATTCCTTATGAGTGAAAAGGAATGTTTAAAAATAGACGAAGGTTCTTCCGTCTCGCCGATCATGTGTTGCAGGCCCTTCACGAGATCGAGTTCAAGCAGGTTGAGCTTGTCGGCGTCGCACTTCCCCTCCATTTCTGAAACGCTCCGGGCCAGTTCAAGTCTTTCTCTGTAAACGGCGACCGCATTCCGGACGATGCAGTAAAGCTCTTCGCTTCCGCGCAAGGGTTTCTCGATGCTCGAATAAGCCCCGCGCCGCAACGATTCCAGCTTGGCCTCGGCGTCTCCCTGATTCAGGAGGGCGATAACCGGCAATGAAGGGTCGATGTCCTTTATTTTGCTGAAAATATCGAACGCGGCAGTTGAAGATAGGTCCAGCAGAAACGCTTGCGGCTTTGTCGCGGCTATCCGTTCCGCCACATCATGGGCGTTGAGAAGAACCTCGCCCCGCAGGTCCTCGTAGCGCAGCAAGAACTCCTCAAACCACTTATGCACTGCCTCGTCGCCGGCAGCGATGAGAAGCCTCTTTTGTTCATTCATAAGGAGATGCGGGGGAGAAGCCCCCCCGCACTACTTCTTGCCTTTCTTTTCCTTTTTGTCCGCCTCTTTCTTCTTCGGCGTTTCCTTCTTAGCCGCCCCGCACCCCTTGACTCCGCATGCCATCGTCACTCACCCCCCTCTTTTTGCGACCATAGGAGCAAAACGTCGTTTTTGTCAACACCAATTGGCGCTCTATGCGGAGACTACTTCCTTAACTTCAGGTATTTCTTTTTTCAGCGCGTTTTCCACGCCCATCTTCAGCGTCATCATGCTCATGGGACAACTTCCGCAAGCTCCGGTAAGCTTCACCTTTACCACGCCGTCATCGACGCCGACAAGCTCGATGTCCCCCCCGTCGCGCTGCAACATGGGTCTGATCTTTTGGATGACCTGTTCCACTTTCTCTTTCATTGGCTATCCTCCATTATGGTTCTCCCGTTGAGTAAGTATAACCCCTGGGATTCGTCCTGTAAAGGCAAGCTCAGCGCTCGGCCCCGCCCGGCAAACATTCGAAGGGTCGGCGACTGCGGCGGCGCAAAGGAGCGTGAAAATGTCCCATGCCATGCCCTGCCCTTTTCTTTCTGCTCCCTTCCTGCAAGGGGGTCTCACATGGGTCGTCGCCCGGGCAGCTTCGAAGACCCATGGACGGCCCTTCCGTAAACAACCCCAATTGGTTGTGGCCAAGTTGCAAATTATTGTTTCCGTTCTTCATGTTGATTGCATAGAATAGGTCATGATTTGACGCTGTTTTGTAGCTTTTATGAAGAGTTATACCGGGCCGGGCGCTCAGGGGGCCGGCGCCAGAGGCAGAATAATCGCCCACAGTCTATTAATGAGCCGTTGCTCATAATTTCGCAGAAAAGAATGTCCGCGTCATTCAGGTTGTCAGCTTAGCGACGCGAAAGGAGAGCTTTTATGAAAGACGCCATAACGCTTGATGTATTGCCGAAGGACGGCGGCCGTATTTTGAACGAGCTTTCAAAAGGCAACCTGGTCGTTGCCCGCTCAAAAAACAATTTCATGTACCTTTTGGATGAGGGTGGAGAGCACCGGCTGTTTTCCCACACCCCCGGAATGCCGAACGGGGGACGCAAAACCTTCCCAAAGAGCGAAAAGCACACGGCGATTATCGGCAGTTTCGCCGAGATTTCTGACGTGCTGTTTCTCGTGGAATTCGACAGGAGAATGGGTCTTTCCGGGGTTCTGGCAAGCGCGGAAGAAGGCATACTGAGCATGTATCCGGGCGATGACAGGGACGCGGACGAAACGATCGAGTTCCTTGTTCCGCAAGCAAAAAGGAAGGATTAGGAGGCCTTGGCACATGCGCATCATCGACCGCGCAGGAGAGCTTTCATCTGCAATAACGGACTGGCTGGGCGACTTTCCCGGCGAGGCGACCTGCGCTCTGCAAATCTGGTATGAGGGTCTTGGCGGCATGGGGACGCCGGACCCCGCTGAGATCGCCGTCATCGAGAAAATCCTTGCGGCCGCAGAGGGTTGGGCGCCGGCAGGCAATGTGCGCTATGAAACACTGGGACCGCAGCGTAGCTTTAAGCGCACGGCGCCAAACGGCGCCAAAGCGCCAGAACGCATCATGGTGCAGCACCTTTTCAAGCTGAACAGCCTGCAACGCGCCCCCGACGGCAGAGTGTTCAAGGTTGTGTTGTCGGAAGTCTACAATCTCCGCTGCTTCGAGGTCGTGGGCGGCAATATGGTTGGCGGAATGGTCAAAATACACCCCGCCTCCGACTTTGCAAAGTCTCTGGTCGAGGTGTAAAGAGGATAGACAATGGCAGAAAGAGTAACGCACAGCATATGTGTGGGCGGTCCCATCGCAATACACACGGTGGATGGCGTCATACGCCGCATACGCCCGATCATTTTCGACGACAATGCCCCCAAGGGATGGGTCATCAAAGCCCGCGGAAAGGAATATACCCCTTTTCGGAAAACTTCTCCGGCCTTCATTGCACTGACGGAGAAAAACCGGGCCTATTCTTACGACCGCATCCGCTATCCCATGATACGTGAGGATTTCGTGGAAACGCCGGACGGACAAAACCGCAATACCGACAACCGGGGCAAATCCGGCTATCGCCGCGCAACGTGGGATGAAGCGCTCGGCCTTATCGCCCGGGAGATAAAGCGTATCCAGGGTACATACGGCAAGGAGGCCGTCACCGCCATAACCGGCTCTCATCACAGTTGGGGTCTTTTGGGCTACAAACTGTCCTGTTTTGCCCGCTTCTTCCGCATGCTGGGATATACCGCCATATTGGACAATCCCGATTCATGGGAGGGCTTTACCTGGGGCGCCCCGCACACCTACGGCTATTACTGGCGTCTGGGCGGCGCCGAGGCTTTTGACCTGCTCGAGGACGCGCTTCAAAACGTAGAGACCATGATAATGTGGTCGCACGACCCGGACACTACCCGAGGCGGCTATGCGGGCAACGAGTCCGCCATGTGGCGGCACTGGATGGACGACATGGGCGTGCAGTTCATCTATATCGATCCCTTCAACAACTTTTCATCCGTCAAGCAGGCGGACAAGTGGTTCGGCCCCAGGCCGGGGACCGACGCCGCGCTGTGCGAGGGGATAGCCTACGTCTGGCTGACGGAGGGGACATACGACAAGGAATACCTGGCGAAGCACGCCCACCGCTTCGACGAGTGGGCAGACTACATCCTGGGCAGAGGCGTTGACCGCAAGGCCAAGACTCCCTCGTGGTGCGAGTCCGAGACAGGCATACCGGCGGCGGACGTCAAGGCGCTCGCCCGCCGATGGGCCAGCACCAAAACCATGGGCGGCTCCGGCTTGCGCGGCGGCTTCGGCGGGGTTTGCCGGACCGCCAACGGCACGGAGTTCGCCCGCCTCATGGTGCAGCTTTTTGCCATGCAGGGCATGGGCAAACCCGGTCAGAACATTTGGGTCGCCACCACCGGCGCGCCTATGGACTACGACTTCTGGTTCGGGGGCTATTCCGATTCGCTTTCTCAGATTGCCAGCCAGCCTATTGCCGACCGCACGGCGGTCAACTGCGTCACGCAAAAGCTCTATCGGCCCAACCTGCCCGACGCCATCCTGAACGGACACTACGAATGGTACGGCGAGGGCTTCTGCGGCGGCGGCATCGATCTCGAGTTCACGGAGCACATCTACCCCGAGCCGGGCTGTTCTAGGGTGCATATGTTCTGGCGCTACGGGGGTTGTTTCATGGGCACCATGCTGGACACCAACAAGTGGGTGCGCATGTACCGCAGCCCGGAGCTGGAATTTGTCGTCAATCAGGACATCCATTTCCACGGCGAGGCGCGCTTTGCGGACGTCGCACTGCCTGCCTGCACCAACCTCGAGCGCTACGATATCGGCGAGTACTGCAACTCCGGCAACGGCGGCTATCAAAGCCACTCGCAGACCGGCGTCAGTTGGCAGGTCGTCGTGTTCCAGGACAAGGCCATCGAGCCGCTCTGGGAGTCGCAGTCTGACTACTGGATATTCTCTCAAGTCGCGGAACGTCTCGGTTTCGGTGGAGAATTCACCGAAGGCCGCACCGAGCTCGACTGGTGCAAACGCTTTTGGGAGAAGTCGGACCTCTGCGACAAGATCTCATGGGAGGACTTCGTCAAGAAGGGCTACTACGTGGCCGGCGTGCCCGAGAACTGGGAGAGGCATTACGGCTTTCGCTGGTTCGTCGAAGATCGTCCCTGCGACACGCCCAACCACAAATATCTCCAGGAGGAAGGCAAGCTGGGCACCTTTACCGGCAAGTTCGAGTTCGTCTCCGAATCCCTGCTCTACTGGTCGCCGGACGACGAGGCGCGCACGCCCGTAGCCACCTACAAGCATAGCTGGGAGGGGCACCACTCCATCAAGGCGAGAAAATACCCCTTCCACCTTATCACGCCCCATCCCAGGTTTGACTATCATACCCAGCACAACAGCTCTACTCCCTGGATTTGGGAGATACCGGAAAACCGTAAATACATCAACGGCAACCCTTACCTCGTCGCACGCATCCACCCCAGTAAGGCGGAGAAAAAGGGCATCAAGGACGGCGACCTCATGCTGCTGTTCAATGAGCGCGGCAGCGTCCTCTGCGTCGCCCGCATCACCCACCGCATCGAGGAAAACACCATTCACGCCTACGGCTCGTCGGGAATCTACAACCCCGTCGTGCCCGGAGAGACGTCCATGGATATCGGCGGCTGTGTGAACATCCTGTCCCCCGGAAAGCTGATCGGCTTGAAAGTGCCGGGCATGGCGCCCAACTCGACCCTGCTGGACGTCTGCAAGTACGAAGGGCCCATCCCGGACAGCCAGTGCTTTGAGTACAAGCTGGACATGGTGGCCAGGGAGGCCGACCCGGATGCCGAGACCTGCCGGGATATCATCCTCGGCCACGGCTTCGAGTCGATACAAGAAAAGGCCAGAGCGGCCTATTTGCACAAAAGAAAGGAGGCTGGGACAAGATGAGGTTAGGCATTGCGATTGATTCTCGCATGTGCATGTCCTGCTATTGCTGCTTTACCGCTTGCAAGGACGAGCACTGCGGTTACGACTCGGCGCTTTCGAAGCGGCAGCCCATGATGGGCCAGTTTTGGATGGACATCCGGGAGTGGGAGCGCGGCGACAGCTCCCGCCTTATAAAGACCGCCACCGTTCCGACGCCCTGCTCCCACTGCCAGGACCCGGCCTGCATGGCAGCCGCCGGCGGCGGCGCCGTATACAAGAGACCGGACGGCATTGTCATCATCGACTCTGAGAAGGCAAAGGGGCAAAAGCAGATCGTCGACGCCTGCCCCATCGGAGCGATATATTGGAACGAAGAGTACGAGCTTCCGCAGAAGTGCACCATGTGTGCCGAGTTGCTTGACGATCCCGACTATCTGTCCTACCTCCCCGCACGGCTCAAGGTTCCGCGCTGCGTGGAAGCATGTCCGAACCATGCACTGATATTCGGCGACCTGGACGACCCCGAGAGCGAAATCAACAAAGTCGTCGCCGCAAACCGTGTGACCCAGCTTGAGCCATTGCAGGGTCGGGAGACGAACGTTATCCACCTCAATATCCCCACGGTGTTTCTCGCGGGAACTGTCTACTGCCCCAGGGAGATGGAAGAAGTTTGCATCGGCGCCAGGGTGAAGCTTACCTGCCGGGAGACCGGCGAGACCTACGAGACAGTCACGAATTACTTCGGCGACTGGGAGGTCGAATGGCTTCCCAAAAGAAAGACCTTTGACATCGAGATTGCAATGGACGGATACAAACCGGTCGCCTATGCGGCTTTCACCGACGCCGACCACTATGTGGACATGACCTATCTGGAAGAGGCGTAAGCAGCACCGCAATCTCGTTACGACCTTTGGCGAGACCCTCCTTTAAATCGATCCGACCCCCCCCTTTGCTCGGTAAAACTAGTCGGCCGATAACCCTACTCTCCCTGCTTGACCCGTCTTTTCCCGACAGAAGGCGGCTCTTTTGTGATTCCTTGTTCGTCGCCCGCACTTCCGGCGGGCCCATGGTTGACTTGGGTCGATTTGTGTTATATTCGTATGGGAATATCGCGTTAACAACCGAGGCAAGTCGGAAGGAGAAACGGCTCAATGATAAACGAGACAAATGTCAAATGCTTCCTCTCTCTTGCAGAGACTCTCAATTTCACCGAAACCGCCGAGAGGCTATTTATGACCCAGCAGGGTGTAAGCAAGCATATCTCAAAGCTGGAGGAAGATCTTGGCGTTACGTTATTCTTCCGAACTCATCATTCTGTCTCACTAACGAAGGCCGGCGAGGATTGTTATGAGATGTTTTCTAAGTTTGCCCAGGCGTTTGCCAATACTATGGAGAAAACGAAGAGGTATTACGATGAGTTATATAAATCACTCCATCTTGGATATCTCGAATGGCTGCAAATTGCCACCCCTATAAACAAAACGCTCTGTCTTCTAAGAAAGGACCTTCCTGACCTCAAATTTTCCGTAGAAAGGCGCCCACAATATGAGCTTAATAAATGTTTTCTCGATAAAACTCTTGACATGATTGTTACGTACGACGATTTCTCACCCAAGGTCGGCGGGCTCAAGCGACTCAAGATATTGGAGACGGACTTTGTGCTGCTTGTCTCCAATAGCCATCCGCTGGCTTCCAAAAGCACGTCGTTTCGACCCTTTGTAAATGGCCCTTTCATAAAAGCCATGCAGGGGGCCGAAACGGTTAACGAGACCAAAAAGAGGGCGAGAAAGCAATGCAGGGGGCTGGGCTTCAATCCGTCTGAAATTATCGTGACGGCCAATATTGAATCAGCATACACGGCAGTTGAGCTTGGACAGGGCGTGCTCGTCAGCACGAAGCTCAGCCGCATGTCCGTAAACACCGAGCTTAAAAGCTACCCCCTTGAAGCGACAGAAGACCTCATCTGCCTTTGGCATGAAAATGAAGAGAACCCTGTCGTTGCGAAATTTGCCTCCTCTATGCACGCCGTATTCAACAAGAATTCTTTCGACTCTGAGTGACTTGCGCGGAAAAACCCGCGCCCCGTTTATTTCAGCATGCCATACCACGGCCTATCGGGTTGGCCCATCAGGTCGACATAGATGTGCTTCGTGAGCGTGTACTCTTCGAGCGCCATCGTGGATGCGTCCTTGCCCCACCCTGATTCTTTGCAGCCGCCCCACGGGGTTTCGCAGGAGATGCAGAGGTGTTCGTTTACCCACACCGTGCCGGCCTTGATCCTGCCTGCTATGGCCAACCCGGCTCTTACGTCCCTGGTCCAGACGGAGCCGGAGAGACCGAACCTGGTGTCGTTGGCGAGGGCGACAGCCTCATCTACGGTCGCGAAACGGGCAAGCCCGACAACCGGACCGAACATCTCGTCCCGCATAACGCTCATGTTATTGGAGCAGTCGCCGAAAACGGTTGGCGCCACAAAGTAGCCGTCTCTCGTCTCCGGCGTGTTCGGCCGATCGCCTCCCAGGAGGAGTTTAGCGCCCGATTTACTGGCTTCAGCGATATACCACTCAACCTTATCTCTATGTTCCTTGTAAGCGAGCGGACCCATCACCGTCTCCATTTTCATGGGGTCGCCAACGCGCACCCTTCTTGCCGCTGCAACGAACCTCTCCGCAAACGCATCGTAAAGCGACTCGTGGATGTAGAAACGGCTCGCCGCCGCGCAAACCTGTCCCGAGTTGAAGAAAGCGCCCCAGACTGCGCCTTCCACGGCCGAGTCGATGTCCGCATCGGATAAAACAATAAAAGGATTCTTGCCCCCGAGTTCAAGACCAACGGGCTTCACGGCGTCGCTGGCCAGACTCATGATCCTCTTGCCGGTCGTCGAATCGCCGGTGAACCCTATTTTGGCGACGTCAGGATGACGCACGATAGCTTCCCCCACCGTGCCTCCCGGCCCGGTGATGACATTGACGACCCCGTCAGGGACGCCCGCCTTCATGGCGAACTCGCCTATCCTGAGGACGGTGAGCGGCGCAACAGAAGGCGGCTTTACCACACATGTGTTGCCTGTCACGACGGCGGCACCCAATTTCAACACCGCCATCAGGGCAGGAAAGTTCCAGGGAGTGATCAGGCCGACCACCCCGAGCGGCTCGTGGACGGTCATCGAAGCGCACCACGGGCCTACAGGGAGCGTCTCACCAGTCATTCCCCTGGCGACGCCGGCGAAATATTCAAAATGCTCAGCGCACGAGGGTATATCCATGCCCAAAGTTTTTCTGAGAGGCGAGCCTTGTTCCATGGTTTCCAACTCAGCCAATTCTTGGAGATTGTCGCGGATCAGTTGAGACAATCTCAGCAGGGCCTTCGAGCGCTCGGCTACGGGCCTTCGAGCCCAGTCCGGGCCTGCTTTCAGAGCCGCATTCACCGCTTTGTCCACGTCCTCCGCTCCGCACTTCGGAACCAAGGCGAAGGGCCGTCCGTTAGCCGGGTTTACAACCTCCATGCGCTCTCTCGTAACTGCTTCGCACCACTCGCCCCCTATGAGCACCTTATACTCCCGTATCATAATGCAACCTCCTTTGTTGGCATTTGTTCTCGCGGCGCACAATCTTTTCCCGGGCGGGCGCCCCGCCGCAAGAAAGGAATTCTTGTTCGAGCCTTTTTGAATAAGCCGGCGTCACGTCCGTTTGCGGTCGGTTGCGCCGCTCGCATAGTAGGCCGTGCCTTCAGCACACGGTTTGCATAATATGCTCCCGTCCCTGTTGACGCTCTTCATATCCATCACAGTCTCGCCACAGCGTTGGCACCTTGTTTGCCAGACCATATCCCCCGGCATGTCCTCAGGACGGAGGATGACGTCTACGTCCTCCATGCGGAAGAGCTCTCTATCCGAAAGGCTCATGAAGGGTTCGGAACGGGATGCTGGAGGAGATGCTGGAGGAACCGACTTCGTATCCCTGCTATGACGACCTTTCGATTCCCAGTTCCCTACGGAAACCCTGACAGCCTTGCCCTCTGCCAGATTCAGAAAGGTCGCCGCAACTTTTCCGTAATCGAGGATCCTCATGGTTCTCGTACCCGGCCGGCACCCTGTGACAGCCATGATCGCGTCGCTCACACATCGATCAATCTCCACAAAAACCAGGACTTTCGAGCGGTCCTCGCCCTTCGGATCTTCCACGCCGATGGCTTTCAGCCCTGCCATAGCCATTCTCGTGCCTATAGCCAGTCGCGCGCAGGAGGCGCCGTGCATCCTCCTTGCGGCATCCAGGCAACTATGAAACTCAAGCAAGTTTCTCTTCACGTCTTCCTCCTGAAGGTTGCCCCTTAGCGTTATATACTATATGATATAACAGTATGCCAAGCAAAGTGGAGCGTGCTCTCCTGCCGGCCCCACCGCAACTTTTCGTGCCGATCGGTCGTTATTCCGGCGGTCCGGCCGCTGTCGCTTTCGCCTTCCGCCCGATCCGGATCTGTACGACGTCCCGCTCCCGCCGTGCTGTTTCCGCGTATGAGGCCGATTGCGCCCTTCCCTCTCTCAGCCAGCTCCGCAGTGATTCCACCACGTTCCGTTGGGACCTGGAATGGGAACCTGTTTTTCGAAAGCGCGCGCTATGTCTTCGGTTGTGAACTCCCGATCGTTATCGTTGAAGGCTCGATGCATCGCGTCAATGATCGCCTGTTCTATTTCGGCGCCCACGCAGCCCTCGGATGCCGCAATGGGGCGCTGCACCAGCGTTTCTCTCTTCTTCACGGCTAGCAGAGCAACAAAAAGGAGAGCGGCCAAGAACAAGCGCTCAGAAGACGGCGGCGCAACACGCACTGGCGCGAGGCGCCGGCCTCATCCGCTGCATCTTTTCCTCGGCATGCGGTTATCCAGGGCTTGAAGCACCTTCTCCTGAGTTATGCCCATCGTCTTTATCCGTGCGCCGTCATCGCCGCAGCTCCTGCTGTCCCCGTCCGCCGTCGGTCCGAAAGCAACGCGGGTCTCGTCAATGCGACCGTTGCGGACCGTCCCGCGGGGTGGGTCGAGGACGAAACCTTGTTCGCGATGCGTGAAATCCGCGTGCAGTATTTTTCTGCTCTCCATAAGATGCCTCCTTATCATGTCTTTGCTTCCAGCGTCGGAGCGAAATGGACGATCCTTATCTTGCGCGCCGGCGTGTTCATGCCCTGTCCCGCGCCTTTTCAATGATTTCAGCGAGAATCATGAAACTCTGATTTCCCGGCGCCATGGCCTGTTGGATAAGGAGATCCGTGAAGGAAACGCCCTGGGAGTTCACCCATGTCTTGTGTACCTTGTCGCCTGTCCCGAATATGTGCCGTGCGACTTGCAGGCTCGTATTTCGCTGCTTCTTGCATACAGGACATTCGACAGCTTCCGTGTGTTTTGTCATTTCATGCCTCCTTCGTGTCTGCCCGCAGACAATTCTTACGATCATTGAGATAATGGAAGACCGCCTCGAGGACTCCCCCTGCGATGGCTCTTGCCTTGTCGGAAATGGTCTTGCTGTAGCGCGTGTCTCCCCTCGGCTCGATGTCGCCCACTTTCTCGTTTGCCCGGACCCGCATGTCCCGGATGAGACCCCGCACCGCGCCGTCAATGCCGGCGGGAACCGGGGTGTCGTCAACGTAGAGGACCGTCTCGCCTTTTCTTACCATATCGTCGATGGATTTAACGTGTCGCACCGTGCCTTCATGGGGAGAGCGGAGCACCCTCTCCCTGCTGAACCCTGCCGTCAGGCCCGGCATCCCCGTGTGCGGTTCCGCCGCTCCGCGGTAAATGACCCGACCGAGATCGTGCCCCCTGTTGCTCTCCACCACGACGTGCACAACGTCGGGCGCGGAGAATCCGGGACCGACTCCGATCACGAAAGGGGCTTCGTCTTTGCGCGTTCCCAGGTTTTTCTTGGCCATGATGGCATCCACCACAATATCGGGCCGAAGCTCGGCGATCATCTTCCACGCCGGGTCGATAATGACGCCGATTTGTCCCCTATCCCATGCCTCGGCAAGATCGGCCCGATTCCGAACCAGCTTTCCCGCCACCCCTTCGACCTGTGCTTCCTGCTCAAACACCGCCTCGCAAAACGAGACGGTCCTCCGCACGCAGAGGGGCGTCTCGATTTCGAGCATGCAGATGCGGGAGACATTGGCCATAAAGAGCCTGTGGGCGATGCCCGACGCCATCTCGCCGGCGCCCTTGATGACAATCAACGCGTCTTTCACTGCATGACCCTCCCTTTCGCATCGTCTTCGGCCGTCCTTGCCCAGCCGGCCCTATGACGTACGTGATCGGCCGGTTGGATGACGCGAAAGCGGGGCGCCTTCCCCGCCAGGGGGTGGGGTTCCGGAAGCGCGGGGTGTCGCTCCGGAGGGGGGCGGCGAAAGCGCCCCGCTTTCGCGTCAGGCGCCGGCGACGAGCTCCATATCCTCCTCATCTTCTTCCTGCATGCGCTTTTTCTCAAGGGCCCGGAGGATCTTCTCGGGGGTGAGCGGCATATCCGTCATCCTCACCCCGACCGCATTGTAAACGGCATTGGCTATGGCTGCTCCGCCAGGGATGGTCAGTCCTTCCCCAGCCTCTTTTGCGCCATAGGGGCCCTCGGGTTCGTACGACTCGACCTCGATAACCGAACACTCAGGCACGTCCGGGGCGAGCAAAAGTTTGTAATCCCTGAAGTTGTCGTTGATGATCCTGCCATCGCGGCTCTTCAGTTCTTCAGTCAGCGCCCAACCGGCCGCCATGACGCTTGCGCCCTCAACCTGTCCTTCGAGGCCGATAGGATTGATTACCTGGCCGCACTCGTGGGCGGTAACGATATGTATCAGGTCCACCTTGCCTGTTTCGGCATCCACCTTAACCTCAACGGCCTGGACGCCGAAACTGTAAGCAGGGGACACCATGCCCTTGCCGTGGGGCGTATAGTGGCCGTGTCCGATGATGGCGTTGCCTTCCCTGCCCCTGATCGCATCCTTGACCACGTCAAAGTAGGAGACCCTCCGGTAAGGGCGTTCAACCAAATGAACCCAGTGGTCTTTGATATCGAGATCATAGATCACGTTCGGCTTTAACTGGTGAAAGGCGACCTCGAGAAGCTGCTTCTTTGCGCCGGCAGCCGCCATTTTGACCGCGTTGCCGCTCATGAGGGTTTGTCTGCTGCCCCACGCGCCCAGGTCGACAGGGCAGGCGCTCGTGTCCCCCGTATGCAGGGTGATGTCTTCAAGGTGTACGCCGAGTTCTTCCGCGCAGATTATACAGAGGGTGGTGCTGCTCCCCTGGCCTATCTCATTGGCCCCCGTGAAGAGGTCGACCTTGCCGTCCACGTTGATCTTGACCATGGCGGCGGCGAAGGCATAGGGGGTGTCGATCCAGTTGAAGATGCCGCCCGACATGAATCCGTAGGCGGAGACGCCGATGCCGTGATTCGACGGCAACTGGCCGCGGCTCTTGATCCATTTATCGATTGACTCCAGACACTGCGTGAGCTCGCAGCTCAGGATAGTTGCCTGCCCCGGTATCACGTGATTGGGCTTCATCGCGTTCTTGAGCCTGAACTGAATGGGATCGATCCCCAGGTCTTCGGCCATCATGTCTATCTGAGATTCCCCGACGAAGTTCGCCTGCGGCGCCCCGAAACCCCGGCAGGCGGACGTTGCCTCGTTGTTCGTATAGACGCGAAACCCGTCGTATTGGTAGTTGTCGTATTTGTACGGAAAGGATGAGAAAAACCCGGTGAGGTAGAGAGCCGTTCCGCCCATGGCCGTGTAGGCGCCGCCTTCGGTTATGGCGCGCACCTTTTTGGCGACGAGCGTACCATCCTTCTTTGCCCCCAGCTTCAAATGATAGTGGATCGGGGTGCGACGCTTTGTGGCGGCGAACTCCTCGGCCCTGGAGAGCACGATCTTGACCGGCCTCATCAGTTTCATCGAGAGCAGGGAAGCGCAGTACTGAGCCGAATCGAGAGAAAGCTTGCCGCCGAAGCCGCCTCCGACGTGGGGCTTTATCACCTTGATGTCGCCTTCTCTCAATCCCGTCATATCGGAGAGAAGCAGTTGGGTGTAATAGTTGGACTGGGTCGAAGTCCACACGGTGAGCTTACCGTCATGAGTAAAGCTCGCTATCGCGCAGTGAGGCTCCAAACACGCGTGGGCTTGAGACGAACAGTGGAACGTGTCCTCGCGGACGTAGTCGCATCCCTTGAATGCCTCCTCCACATCGCCCCATTCGATCTGCCGATAGACGTTCATATTTCTTTCAAAGCCTTCATGGATCTCCGCCACGCCCTCTTTCATGGAGTCTATCGGGTCGAAGGCGGCGGGGAGGACTTCATAGTCGACATCGATCAGGCGCAACGCCTCGTCGGCAGTCTCTTCGTCCGTCGCAGCGAGGGTCGCCACGGCGTCGCCGACGTAGCGGACCTTCTCCCGGCAGAGTATCTCCTCGTCGCACAAGTCGCGGTAGCTCCGCCATATGCCGTTTCTTCTGCCAAGCGTATCCTTTCCGGTAAGGACGATCTTCACCCCCGGGAGTTGCTCGGCCCTGTGGGCGTCAATGCTTACAATCCTCGCATGGGGGTGCGGACTTCTCAGTATTTTCCCGTACAACATATTCGGCAGCGCCATATCAACGGTGTACTTGCCGCTGCCCGTCACCTTTTCCACTCCGTCAACGTTGGCAACCCTCTTCCCGATGACCGAGTACCTTTCGTTACTCATTGTTTGTTGCTCCTCTCATTGACAGGGCTGCTTCTCTGATCGACTCGATTATCTTCACGTAGCCCGTGCAACGACAAAGATTGCCGGATATCCCTTTCCGTATCTCTTCCTCCGTGGGATCGGGGTTCTCATCGAGGAGCGCCTTGGCGGACATCAGCATGCCGGGCGTGCAGAAACCGCACTGAAACCCGCCGAATTTCATGAATGCTTCCTGCAGGGGGTGCAGTTGCGTTCCCTGCGCCAGACCCTCGACGGTCGTTATCTCCTCACCCTCGGCCTCTACCGCCAACACGAGACAAGCGTTTACCGCCCGTCCGCCCATGATCACCGTGCATGCCCCGCAGTCCCCTTCGTTGCAGCATTCCTTTGTGCCCGTCAGGCCAAGCTTCTTGCGCAGCACATCCAGAAGCGATTCGTGCGGCCTAACAATCACTTTGTAGCGTTCACCATTTATATTCAGCGCGACAATTCGTTCCATTGCTGGCGTTAACTCCTCTTCTTGGCTTGTTCCAATGCAAGGGCCGCGGTGCGCCTGACGATGACGTCAACCATCTTTTTCCGGTACCAGGCGGATGCCCTCACATCATCGAGGGGCTTTGCCTCGTCGGAGGCAGCCCTTGCTGCTGCTTCTATCACAGACTGACTCAGGCGAGACCCGATGAGAATCGACTCCGCTTTTGCTGCCCGTATCGCTGTCGGCGCCACCGCGCCGAGCACAATGCGGGCGTTCATGCACTTCGACATGCGGGAGTCCATCCTTACCATAATGGCAACTCCCACGACCGCCAGGTCCAACGATTTTCGAGGACTCAGTTTGTAGTAACTGCACCCCGTATGGTCCTGCACGTCGGGTATATCCAGTTCCGTCACTATCTCGCCCGCCTCCAGCGCCGTCTTGCCCGGACCCAGCAGCATCTCCTCCACCGGCATGCTCCGCTCCGTTCCGTCGCCCACGATCCTCGCCCTGGTTCCGAGAGCTATCAACGGAGGGATGAGGTCTGCCGACGGAGAGGCGCGGCACACGTTGCCCACTATGGTCGCCTTGTTCCTTACCTGTGGAGACCCAAGCGTGCCTGCCGCAAAGCTCACCGCCCCGAACCGGCTGCGTCGCAATGCCTCGGAGCGCTCCGCATCAGCCACGCGGTACAAGGCGCCCATCCGAAGTCTTTCGCGGGTCAGTTCCATGAAATCGAGACTGCCGATATGTTTCAGATCGATTACCTGCTCCGGCTGCGATTTGCCGAGGCGCATCTCGTTTATCAGCTCGGTCCCTCCCGCGAGGAGCCTTGCCCTGTTCCCGCCCTTCCGGTAGAGAACCACTGCCTCCTCAACCGTTGTTGGTCTGAAATAGTCAAAATCCTTCACGGCATCCTTCCTTGCGGCCCCGCGACACACTTGCTGTTGGAGGGACTTTCAAACCGCTGTCCAAGAACTGCCCGCAATCGGCAGATATCTCACTGAGGAGGCGGTTAAGAGCCCTGAGCTTGTCCAAAAGGTCTCCCGCGGTCGATTCCTCCGTCCCGAATACCGCCTCTTCTATTTTCACTTCCCAATCGACGACGTCCAGGATGCGGTCCATGTCCTGGGACAGCCGGTCCATCAACAGCGCGCCATCCTTGCGCGAAACCTCTGTCTCCTCCAGGGGAACGGCATTGGCCGACTGAGCAATTTTTCTCTCATTCATTGGTTCCCCTCCGTGCCTGCGATTTGCACCGCCCTTGAGGCATCCGCCAAAAAAAGCGTCGGGGCCTGCGCCCCTCGACTGCGGCGCCGTGATGCCCCCAATCTGCTCTATTGGGCAACGTGGTATACGATGTAATATAACGATACCTCCAAGAAAATGTGCTGAGATGCAGCATTGACCCTCCTTAAGAACGCGACTGGTTGGAAATGGCGGCCCCGTACCGGGGCGGCTTTGTCAAAACCCCTCTCGAAAGGATTGTCAGAGCGAGGCTCTGGGTGACGTCGAGATGGCTTTTGTGGGAGAGGGCGTTCTTGCACCACTCCTGGTTGGCGATGCCAAGAAAAGAAGACCAGATGACTTCGGAAAGGGTCCTCGGGTTGCATTTTACAAAAACGCCCTCCCGAACCCCGTATTCGACCACCTTGTGCTGGAGTCCAACAACCTTGGCGCCCGACTCTTCGAGAATATCGGTTAATTCCTTGGGCAGATTGCGAATCATCTCGCTTTGAAAGAAGTAGTGCGACGCCGTGAAGGTAATTGGGTCTCTTTCATAAAACTCCCTGAAGCATTGCCACAGGCCTTCGAGCAGTCTGTCCTTGTTCTGTTCACGATTATCGTATAGGTCCTGAAGAAGCTCGGCAAAATACTCGGTATGGGAGACCGCTGCGCTGATCAGGATTTCTTCTTTGTTCTTGAAATAGAGGTACAATGCTGCGCGACTCAATTCTGAGCGCTCGGCGATCTTTTCCATGGTAATAGCGTGATAGCCCTCTTCTTCGTATATGGCCATGGCAGCATCGATGGCGAATTCCCGTCTTGTCTCCCGTTCCCGCTTTCTTCGCTCTATGACCCCCATATAGACCCCCCATTCATATCGTAGACGTCATGTCTATTATATATACTGCGTGATCATCATGTCAAGTTCTTTCTCGTCTTTTGCTTCCCTTCTTCCGTGTGCTACAATTGATAAAGGTTTGTGGAACACAAAGCGGTCCAAACGATGGGCCGGCGGCGAGGTCGGGATCAAAATGAAAAGAGGAAGGCCATATGGACGCCCTTGAGCCAATCGTGCGAGAGCTCGCATCCATTGCGGAGCACGGGTAAGAAATGATCCTTTCTCCGGCATTCCTCAAGGAAAGAGTCGAAAAGACCGCGGCCATCCGGAAGATCAGGGGTCAGAATTTTGCCGGACCGGTCTTTCTCGTCGGCGGCGCTTTGAGGGAGCTTGCCCTCGGGCGCGCGCCGAACGATTATGATTTCGCCCTCGGGCGCAGCGAAGACCTAGAGGTCTTCGAGAAGGCATTCGGCGCCCGCAGTTTTTTGCTGGGGAAAAAGCCTATCCAGACGCACCGCATGGTTGCGGGCGACCTCTCCGTTGACGTCACCATAATTGAAGAGTCCCTGGAGGAGGATTTACGCCGCAGAGACCTCACAGTCAACGCCCTCGCGTACGCCATCGGCGAAGGCGTTGTCATCGACCCTTTCCACGGCTTGAAGGATGCGGAAAAGCGTATCCTGCGATCCCCCCGGGAAGGCTCCCTTCGAGAAGATCCTCTGAGGATGGTGAAAGCGGCGAGGCATCTATCGGCGCTTCGCGGCTTCGTTCTCGACCCAGCTCTCAAGGCGGCCATAGCGTTGAACAAAAAGCTGATCGGAGGGACCGCGGCAGAGAGGATCAAATACGAGCTCGATCTCATTATGACCTCGCCGAACCCCTACAAGGGGATCAGGACCATGGAGGAGACGCGTCTCCTCTTCGAGCTGTTTCCCGAGCTTCTCTCCCTCGAGCAAATGGATGTGGAAAAGCATCTGACGCCGAAAGCGCTCCGGCATACTCTTGACGGCTTCAAATACATGGGCAGGATCAAGAAATTTGATCCCTCTATGGAAAAAGAAACAAAGTGCGCGGGGTACGGGTTGCTGTTTCACGACCTGGGAAAACCGCGCACTTTCTCGCGGGACGAAGCAAGCGGGCATGTTCATTTCTACTATCACGAGCGCCATTCGTCTGAGATGGCGACCGCCATTATGGACCGCCTGAGATTCAGCATCGCAGAAACAAGGTGCATCGCCGGCATCATCGAGCGCCACATGCGCATCTTCCTCATAAGCAGTCCGGAGGCAACGGAAAGGGCTACACGAAGGCTGGTTTACAAGATGGAATGGCTCACCCCGGCCCTCGTTTTTCTCACCCTTCTCGATCTGTACGGGAACACGAAAGGCAGGGAAAACCCCTCGACCCGGCAGGTGAGAAACCGGTGCCGGGAGGTGCTTGCCGCCTACGGTGAGTGGAGAAGGGAGCCCCTTCCCCCGATTGTCACGGGAAACGATCTCCTCGCCCTCGGCTTTGCACAGGGGCCTGCCCTCGGCCGCGTGCTTCAGGAAATAAGGGAAAAACAGATAGCAGGCGAAATCAGCGAAAAAGAGGAAGCCCTGCGCTACGCGGCAGCCAGGCAAGAAGCGTAGTCTCTCGCCAGGCAGGTTTACATCACAGCGCGCACAGAATGGAGCGCTGCCTTGCAGCCCTTTCGATTAACCTGTATACTATGACCATATGAGCAACGTAGCGATCTTGTGGGACCTCGAGAACGTCAACCCCGGCGCGGATTCGCTTTTTCTTGAAGGCCTTCTCGAGCACGCAGAATCGAAAGGCCGGGTAGTGACGGCCCGGGCGTATGGAAACTGGACAAATCTCGTCTTCTCGAAGCTCGCTCCCTCGCTCACCCGCAGGTACTTCTACCTTGTCCACATTCCAAAGGGACAGAAAAACAGCTCCGACATGGTCCTCGTCTCCGACACCCTCGAGATCCTTCGCATACACGACCACATCGATACTTTCATCCTCGTCACGGGAGACAGCGATTTCCGTTTTCTCGTGCTTGCCTTGAGACGGGCCGGAAAAATGGTCCATATCGTCTGCAACACGCAAAATGCTTCGGAAGACCTCCTCTCCCTCGCCGACAGTTATGTCGATTACCGGGAGCTGATGCCGGGAGGCAACGACGAAGAAGCCATCGAAAAGGCGCCGGTGCCGGCGGAAGACAAAGCAGCGCCGGCAAAAATAGGCGCTCCGGCGGCCGTATCGTCCATGGCTAACGAAGATTGGTTTCAGGTCCTCGCCGAGGCGGCCGATTTGATGCTGAAAAAGAAGACCAGTCCGGGCCTTGGTTCCGTTAAGATCAGGATGAAGATGCTCAACCCCAATTTCAGCGAGAAAAAACTGAACTTTTCTCAGTGGAGCGACTTTGTCAGCGCCGCCGTCAAGGCAGGCTTTGTCACCATAGAAGGCAAAGGGGCCGAATCGGTCATCTATCCCGTGGCCAGCGTCCTCAAGCGTCAGGGTCCCCAGCAGCGGGCTTTTCGCATTCTCGTCGACGTTCTCACCGAGTTCGACAAGGGAACTCAGCCGGCCTATCACTCCTTCCGAAACGTCAACTCGAAGCTGATTGAAAGAAAGGTGTATTTCAATGGACTCGGATTCAATCAGTTCAAAGGGTTCATTCAAGCCGCCGAAGCGAGAGACCTGGTCCAATCCAAAGTCGAAGGTCTGAAGCATTCGGTGCGCCGGGTTCCTCAGGACGAAGCCCCGAAAACTACCCTTCCCTAGGCTGCCCCCTTTCGAACCGTTGCAGTCTGGCGCCTCCAATTAAAGATATCCTTAGCTTTTGCGGCGCCTTAACAGTTTTTTTTCTTGCATTCCTCTTCTCACATCTGGTAATGTTACGACAATCGATAACATCGATTCTTGCGGCAAGTTCGTGGATTTTCTTATGGAGGATTTACCTTGAGAAAACTATTCGTCTCTCTGGTCTTCGTGATGCTGGTTGCAAACCTTGCATGGGCTGCGGGGAAGGAAGCCTCGCCGGCCGCGGCCAACCAGCCGTCAGTCGCGAAGAATGCAGCGCCAGCCGTCGCCGCCGTCGATTCTACCTATATTATCGGTCCGGGAGACATCCTCTCCATATCGGTATGGAAGGACGACGCGCTCACGAAAGACGTGACGGTGCTCCCCGATGGCGTTATCTCGTTTCCGCTCCTCGGCCTTCTTAAGGCGCAAGGCAAAACGGTCGCTCAGCTTAAGTCTGAAATCGAAGAAAAGATATCGCAGTACGTTACCGAGCCGGTGCTGAACGTCGAGGTCAAGCAGGTAAACAGCATGCTCATCTTCGTGATCGGCAGGCTCAACACGGCCGGCGGCATGAGCGGCAGGCTGGTGCTCAATGCTAACGCCAACGTGCTCCAGGCCCTCGCCATGGCAGGGGGGCTCAATCCCTTCGCCAAAAGGAACAGCATCAAGATTTTCCGCGACGAAGGGGGCAAAACGATTATCTTCCCCTTCCACTATGACGATGTGGTGGAGGGCAAGCGCCTCGAGGAAAATATCGAGCTGAAACGATACGATGTCATCGTCGTGCCCTAACGGCGTAAAATTGAAAGCGTGAGGCTTCCCTTGCTGAGACTCCCGAAACCGGTTCTTCTCCTGTTGTTGCTCTGTGCGCCAGCTTTTTCGCCGCCTCCTCTTCGCGCGGCCGATTTTCAGCTCTTGCCGACGGTTGCCGAGAAAGGAGAGTATAACGATAATCTTTTTCTTGCGCCGGGCAATCTTACGCCGAACCAGAAAATACACGACTACATCAGCACAACGTCGGGCGGTCTGCACCTGCTCGACAAAACGGAAGACCTTAACATCGATGCCACGGCCCGGGTGGACCAACTCTTCTATCGCGATAATCCCTCCCTCAATACCACCAACCAGTTCTATAATGGTTCTGTCAGCTACTCCGTCAGCCCGAAGCTCAGCCTCGCCTTCAAGGGCGTTTATAACCGCGATGCGACTCCCGATGAATTTCTGTACACCTCCGGCCTCGTCCTCAACGCCGACCGCAGGGAGAATTCCTCTGAAAACATCTCGGCGAATTATACACTCACCGAGAAAACCGCGGCTTCGCTTTCCTATGAGCATGGCACATACTGGTACCGGTCGACCAGCTACCCGAATATGACCTATGACGCCCCTGCGTTGTCCCTTACACACGACTTAAGCCAGACCGTCCCGAATCTCGTAGGCGTGCTCAATCTGGCTTACACGCGGTACAGCCAAACGGGGTTGACGGTGGATAACTACGAGGCGACGACGGGCTTCCAATACGCTATACAGGAAAAATGGAGCTTTCAGGCGTACGCCGGCGGCCGCCGCACCGATTCGTCCTTCCAAGGCGTCGGAGTAATAGGCTCCGGCTATAACTATTATTTCACTCCGTACGGCCTTTATATCACTCCCGGCCCGATATATGGCATCGTGAACCAGACCAGCACAGGCACTGCAGCCGTCGGCTCGGCCCTCCTCACTTACGCAGGTGAAAAAGATTCAGCCAATCTCAGCTTCAAACGCGACATCCAGCCCGCCTACGGCAGCTTGGGAACTGTCGAGAATACGAGCGTCATTTTCAGTGCCTCCCGCAAATTCACCTACGAGCTGAGCGGTACGCTGTCGGCCGGGTACTACACGAACGTGTCAAAAGGAGCGCAATATGCCGCGACCGCTCTCGACTATACCACCTGGACCGCTAGCCCGGGCCTCCGCTACGCATTCAACAAGGACATGTACCTTGAAAGCTCGTACATCTTTACGCAATTGACGAACGGCGCTGCGACCCCAACCTATACCGCTTACAGAAACTGCTTCATGCTCCGCTTCTTTCTCCAGCATGCAATCATAGAATAAGATGATCAGCGTTTTTTCATGGACTTGCGTACTACTCTGTGATACAATGTGGGGCCTGGACGTATTTTTTGTCTATCTATTCCCGCTCGCTTGTGCTAAAGTGCAGGTGGTTTTGTGCGATAATCTCATGAGAGGTTAATTCATGGATGATGATGTAAAGAGCATAAACGATTACATAGACGTTATCAGGCGCAGGAAGTGGGCGCTCCTCGTCCCTATTCTGGTCGTTTTCGTCATCGCCCTTATCGCTGCCTTCGTCTGGCCCCGGACCTTCAGGTCTACCTCCACTATTCTCATCGAGGAGCAGGAAATACCAAAAGACTTCGTCGTCAGCACCGTCACGGGGTATGCGGACGAACGACTTCAGTCGATCAACCAGCGGATCATGAGCACCACGAGGCTGCTGGAGATCATCAACCGCTTCAATCTCTATACTGACTTGCGCAGAAGGATGACGACCGAAGAGGTTGTGGAAAAGATGCGCAAGGACATCAAGTTCGAGACGGTGAGCGCCGATGTGGCGGAAAAGAAGGGACCCACCAGGTCTTCCGTTATGACCGAGCCTGTGACCATAGCCTTCACCCTCGCCTACGACGGCAAGGATCCGCAGGTTGTTCAGCAGGTCGCCAACGTCCTCGCGTCTCTCTACCTTGAGGAGAACCTCAAAACAAGGGAGCGGCAATCGGAAGGCGCCTCGCGCTTTCTCGAGGAAGAGGCTCAAACGCTGCAGCAGCACCTGGCGGACCTGGATGCGAAGATGGCAGCCTTCAAGGCGAGGAACATCAACGCCGTTCCGGAACTGATGCAGGTGAACTACCAGGAGCTGGACAGGACAGAGCGCGACCTTTACCAAGCCAAGGACCAGCTTAAGGGCCTGAAAGAAAAGGAAGAGTACTACCAGACGCAGTTGGCAAGCATACCCACCGAAAGCACCGATCAGGACAGGAACCTGCTCAAGGACCTCAAGGCAAAGCTCGTCCAGCTTGAGAGTCGTTATTCCGACAAGTATCCCGACGTAAAAAAAACCAGGATGGACATTGAGGCGCTGGAGAACAGGATCGCCGTGAAGCCCCAGGATGATCCGGCGGCGCCGAAGAAAGCCCTTACTTCCGTGGCCGACCAGGCAAACAATCCTTCTTATGTCACCCTCGCTTCCCAGCTCTCAGGGGTCGAGTCGGACATAGAGTCGGTAAAAAGGCAGGTCGCCGATCTGGAAAGACGTCGTGAAGACTATGTTCGGAGAACCGAGGCAGGCCCTCGGGTCGAGGAGACCTACAAGGGACTTCTCGTAGAGCGAACCAACACCGAGACCAAGTACCAGGATATGATGAAGCGGGTGATGGAAGCCAAGGTCTCCCAGGGCCTCGAGAAGGAACAAATGGGTGAGAAATTCACCCTCATAGACCCTGCGCGGCTCCCTGAAAAACCTGTCAAACCGAATGTGCCGGCCGTGTTGCTCATCGGCCTGTTTCTCGGCATAGGAGCGGGTGTGGGTCATGTTTCGCTCAAGGAATCGGCCGACCAGTCCGTCCGCAACCCCGGCCAGCTCAGCCACGCTTTCGGCTTGCCCATCCTCGGCGCTCTTCCCCGCATTATTAACGCGGAAGACAGGCAACGCGGCCGCGCCAGGCGCAACAGAATAGTGGTCGGCGTCATCTGCGGCCTCATCGTGCTCGTGATTCTCTTCCACTTCTTTGTTATGGATCTTGATGTGCTGTGGGCAAGAGTGGCAAGGCAACTTAATCTATAGCGCTAATTTGCGAGTAGTTCCGTGAAAGGCAGGTGTATGTGCGAAACCCTTTAAAGACAATCATACGCAGGGAAGCGCCCAAACAGCAGGCGCTGCCGAGGACTACAGTCGAGCAACCGTGGGATTCCCGGGACAAGGAAAAGGCAGGGTGGGTCTCACCCAGCTACACGCAGTCCAGGACGGCGCCGCTCAATCCTTTGACGGCCGTCGCGAACCGGTGCGTGGCCGCATTGCCCAACTCATCCGACGTCGAGCCTTACCGGCTTCTGCGTACCCAGATTTTGCAAAAAACAGAGCAGAGCGGCGGAAGAGCGGTGATGATCACAAGCCCCCTTCCCGGGGAAGGCAAGACGACCACTGCCATAAACCTGGCCTTTACCTTTGCCCGCGAATTCAAGCAGACGGTCCTCCTCGTGGATTGCGATTTCCGCCGTCAGCGGATTCACGACATGCTTGGCATTAAGAGCGGCAAAGGGTTGGTGAATCACATCCTTAACGATGAGCCCATCTCCGATCTGATGATATGGCCGGGCATTGAGAAGCTGACCCTCATATCGGGCGGAAGGACCGTCCAGGAGAGCGCCGAGCTCCTGGAATCGCCAAGAATGAAGGCTCTCGTGAGCGAAATGAAGAGCCGCTACCCCGACCGCTACATCTTCTTCGATGCGCCGGCCGCGCTCTCCTCGGCGGACGCTCTTGCCCTGGCGCCGCAGGTAGATTACATCGTCGTGGTAGTCTCCGCCGGCTTTACTCCCCTGTCGGAAGTAAGAAGGACCTTGGAACTTCTCCCTCCGGAGAAGGTGCTCGGGCTGGTTCTCAACAATTACCGGGAAGAATGATCAATAACGAATTAATAAAAGAGGCGCAGGACTCGAGTCCTGCGCCTTTTTTATTAATTCGTTCGATCGGTCTCTCTGTTCCGGACCTCCTACGATTCGCCGCCGCCCCGGCTTTCACGGCGCGGCGGTTCTGCAGCCCAAGATCTTATGTTGCGGCTTGCTCTACAGTTTTGCCAGGGTCCCTTGCGCCTCTTCCTTTCCGTCAAAAAGTTGGCCGGATTGGATCGCCTTGTTCAGGTAGTTTTTCGCGTCGGCCAGCTTTCCCGCCTTGTAGGAGATCATGCCCATGTGGTAGTTGACGGCCGCGCTGTTGGCCATCTTCGCGTACGCCTTCTCAACGAAATCGGAAGCCCGGTTCGTGTCGCCCTGCTTATAGTAAACCCACCCCAGGGTATCCTGAATGCTTGGCTCGTTCGGCCTGGCGTTAAGCGCTTTTTGGGCCAGGTCGCGGGCCTTTTCCAGGTCTTTCGAGGACTTGCCCTGCTCGGCAAGGATGAAGGCCAAATCGTTCTCCACGGCCCAGTTGCCGGGCTGTCGCTGCAAGACTTTTTCATACATTTGCGTTGCCCTGGCGTACTCTTTGCTGTGGTGGTAGAGTTGCGCCAGCAGGAGGCAAATGGTCAGGTTGTCGGGCTTCTTCTTGAGCTCGTCGTCGAGCCTGGCTATAGCCGTGGCCGACTGCCCCTGAATCACGTACAACTGGGCAAGGTTCGCCAGGGGCGTCATCCAGGCCGGCTGCAGTTCTATTGCTTTGTTGAGCGCCGCCTCAGCCTTTTTGAAATCCTTCTCGGCGCCGTAGGTCTGGCCTAAAAGGTCGTACGCGGCTGCATCATTGCCGTTCTGCTTGATCCTGCCCTCGCACAATGAGACCGCCGCATCGTACTTCTTCTGGGCCAAACGGACCTGCACAAGCGACGACAGGAGCGCAGGCGAATCGGGCGCGAGTTTCAGCGCCCCCTCAAATTCCGCGGCGGCCTGATCGAATTTTCCGAGATTGCCGAAAAGCATGCCGAGCTTGGCGTAGGCGGCCGGGTTTTTCGGCGCTCTCTTTTTTATTTCTCCATATTCGGCTTCCGCCTTACCCGGTTCCTTTTCCACGACGAGCAGATCGCCCAATTCCGCCCTCACGTCGAGGTCGTTCGGATTCTGCTCCAATATCGTCCGGAGCTGCCCTTCAGCCACTCCGTACTGCTTCTGCATCACCTCGACCCGGACGAGGGCCAATAGTGCCTCGCGGGATTTTGGGTCTATTTTCAAAGCGTTCAAGAGGGTGTCCGAAGCAAGATTCATTTCGCCGTTCATTGCGTGGGCCTCAGCCATGCGGACATAGGCAGGGATAAATTGCGGCTTTTCCGTCACCACCGTCCGAAACTCAGGCACCGCGCCGGCCCCTTGCCCCTTGGCGAGAAAAATGCTGCCCTTGGTGAAATGGGCATCGAGATTCTTAGGGCTTTCTTTCAGCACCTGGTCGGCGTACTTTCCCGCCTCATCCACCTGCCCGCGGGCCAGATAGGCCTTGGCAAGGGCATTCTTTGTCACGATAATATCGGGGTCCGCCTGATCTTTTCGAAGCCCGATACATTCTTTCAGCGTGCTGACCCCCAGATCGAATCTATTTGTATTCATGTAGATTTCGGCCAGAGCCAAACGGATCCTGATGCTCTTTGCGAACTCGCCGACGCCTGTCTTCAACTCCCGCTCGGCCTCGTCCGGCTTATTTTTCGCCACGTAGAAGCTTGCGACCCGGATGCGGCCGTTTTCGTCTTTTCCGGCCTCAGAAACTACTTGCTTGAGCAGATCCCCCGCCTTGTCCTGTTTTCCCGTGTCCCAATAGAGGCCGGCAAGGACGAGCTTGTGGCCCGGGTTGCGCGGATCGAGGGCGATGACGTGCTGCATCACTGCTACGGCCTCATCAGTCCGCTTGCTCCTCACCAGGACATCCGCAAGAGAGAGATTCAGCGGAAGCGACTGCGGGTTCGCCTTAATGCCTGCCTGTAAAGCGCTTTCCGCCTTGCTGAAGTCATTCTTTTGCATTGACGCCGCGCAGATGAGCAGAAAAGCATTGGGGTCTTTCGAGCCCTTTCCGATCAGCCCCTCCATCAGCTCCACTGTTTTGTCGCCCTCCTTTTTTGCAAGAAAAGCGGCTGCTTTCACCACGAGGGCTTCCTCATTTGCGGGTTCACTCTTGAGTACGGCGTCGGCGGTCTCCACTGCCCTGTCAAAAGCGCCGCCCTGGAGGAGGACCTTCCCCAGCTCTATCCGGGCCTTCGTATTGTCCGGTTTCAGGTCGACCGCCTTCGAGAGGCTGCCATACGCCTCATTGAGGTTCCCCGCCCTGAACGCGGTCGATCCCAGCATAGAATAGGCGTCGGCAAATTTCGGGTCTATCTGAATCGCGTTCTTGAAGGCAAGGCGCGCATTCACGTAGTTGCCCTTCTCGAAAAATGCCTTGCCCTTATTGTAGAACTTCATCTTCTTCTGGTCCGGGCCGCCGCAGCCTCCCATGATGAAGGCCATCAGACAGACGGCCGCTAGTATTCCGAGTTTCCTTCTCAATGTACGCCTCCTTTAAAAAAATGAGGAACTATCAACCTTGATTTCCATTGTTCCCCATGCCTTAAGACCACCTTGCTCCTCCTCACTCTTCCCTTTACCACTTCAAGAAACCCCTCACGAGCATTATTGCGATGGGCGCCATGCTGGCGAAGGCCAACATGGTGAGGTCTCCCCGCAGCTCACCCATCAACACCTCATAACTGAAATAGAACATAACCGTTTTGGCTGCCACTGCCGCAATATTATCAAGATGCACATATTTTGCGAGCACGTGAGGGACAACAAGAGCGATGAAAAGGACGAGGAAGTCCATCGGCGTCGTTTTGAACCCCCGCTGCCTCCGCGTAAACTTAAGGGTAAGAACAACAAAAAAGCCAAGGACAAGATATGACAGATTATAGAGCTGGCCGAGGAGCGTCTCGAATTCGTCCGCTTTTTCCATATTTAACGAGACGACGAGGGGGATGAAGAGGTAGAGGATCGCCGTCAGGCAACCGCGTAACCATTCTTTTTTGAATTTCGCCACAATGAGGAGAATCCCCAGAAAAGCGGCAAAAAGCGGAACAAACGTGGAGGGCACGTTGGCAGGCGCAAGAGACGTGACGAGCAGGAGGAGGGGAACGCCGAATTGAATGACCCGAAAACAGACCTTAATGAGAACTCCCTGCTCCCGCAGTCTCGCCAGCCTGCCTTTAATGAACCGGTCGATAACCTGATGGCGTTGCAGTTTCCATTCGTTGCTTTCCGCAAAGTGAAAACCGGCGAGAATGGCGGCAGAAAACAAGAGATAACTAACCAGGAGGAACCATTCCGAGCTGAATCTAAAGAAAACGGCCGCGCAAATAAGCACGGCCTGAACAACGTAGATGGTCAGAACGGACTCGGAATGAAATAGGCCAAGCCGCATCAGCTTGTGGTGAAAATGGTTTTTGTCAGGCGAAAAAAGTGGGCGTCGCTCCGCAAATCGCTGGGCCATGACCGACAGCGTGTCGAGCACCGGAAAGCCAAGGATCAGAAGCGGCGCAAGGGGACTCAGCGCCGTTTGGCACTGTGTGAGGGACAGGGCAAGGCTGACCGCGGAAAACCCCAGGAACTGACTGCCCGTGTCTCCCATGAAAAGCTCGGCCGGATAGGTGTTGTATCTGAGAAAGCCGAATATTGCGCCGGCGAGCGCCAAAGCCAGGAGGCAGAGCGCCGTGTTTTCCACAAGATACGCAAGATATGCCAGGCAAGAGAAACTGAGGAGGCAAATGCCTCCCGCCAGGCCGTCAAGGCCGTCGGCAAGATTAATTGCATTCGTCACGCCGACTATGGCAATAACCGCCAAAGGCACGGCGACCACGTCCGGAAGAAGCATGTCCTCCGGGAGAAGCCCCCCCAGGCTCCTGATTCTCATGCCCCCGTACACGACCATCACAATGGCTGCCGCTATCTGGGCAAGAAACTTAATGCGAAAGTTCAGGCCTTTGACGTCGTCGAGGAGACCGAAGAGCACGATAATGCCGCCCCCGATCATGTATGCTCGCAGGAACTGGTCCTGTGGGCCCCAAAGGAACGCCGAACCGTAGACGCCCACGGTGAGCGCGATGCCGCCAATGCGGGGGATCGGACGCTGATGCACCTTGCGGGCGTCCGGCATATCCAGCCCGACGTTGAATCTGAGAGCTGCCTTGCTGAAGGCAGGTATCAAAAGAATCGTTATGAAAGTGGATAAGAGAAGAGTGCTCAGATAGGGCATAAATTACACTGTCGAGACTGGCGATTCCAGGGGCATCAGGAGGCGCACGAAGTATTCGGAAAGTCCGGAAGGCCCAACGGCAGGCCTCTCAGAAACATTCTGTACAGGTTGCTTCGGGGAAAGAATACCACCCAGGCGGTGAGGAAGATCAAAAGGAAATCGAGCCAAAGGCTCTGATTGCGAATGTACCAGAGCTCCAGCTCGCTCTTGCAGGGGGCGATATCTTCTGCGTGGCATTTCTCGCTCCCCTTCGGACTTCTCGCCATGATCGATTCTTCATCCCGAAAGACTATCGACCCGACGCCCGTCAAGCCCGGCCTTACCTTGACGATCTCTCTCCTCACCTTATCGGGAAAGATTGCGAAATGCTGCGGCGGCAGCGGCCTGGGTCCAACGATGCTCATGTGCCCGGCGAGAATATTGAAAAGCTGGGGCAGCTCGTTTATCTTCGACTTTCTCAGGAACTTTCCTGCGCGCAGAACTCTCGGGTCATTCTTACTCGTCAATACCCCGCCGGCCATATTGGGGCTGTCCTTCAACATCGTGGCAAACTTGATCAGTCTGAAGAGCGCTCCGTTGAGTCCTACCCGGCGCTGCGCATAGAAGACTTCCTTCTCTCCCGTAAGTCTGAGAATAACCATAACTACCACAAAGAGAGGCGAAAGCGCAATCAGTGCAACAGACGAAAGGACCACATCGGCAAGACGCTTCAGGTCACATCCTCTCGTCGAGATACTTTCCCGTTTCTTTATGCGCAAATTCGGGCACGATTCTTTTGAACAGCTCCACGAGGTCCCTTTTTGTCCAGTCCCGCCCTTGCTTCAGCTCTCCGATCTTCTGCCGGAACTCCTCGATGCCCCTTCCATCTTGCAGCGCCTCGTTCTCGATGACCCCTATACTTTTGAACCGGCCCATGTCGACCGCCTCGTTCGCAGTAAAAAACTCTTCACGGTCTTTCTCGCCGGTGGTATCGCTCTTAAAGAAATAGCACGGCCACTTTTTCTGCGCAATCAATTCTTGCGACCTGTCCCGCGCCTCATCCTCGCTCGCGCAGAGATAGGGGGTGAAGGAAAACATCTCCAGATATCTGACCGCTACGTCCGAAAAGGCAATCAAATGCTGCTTTGGGCTCAGCTTGGGAAAGAAAATCTCCCGGTTCTCGCCGAATAGGCAGGAGAGCAGGCAGAGCTCCCCTGCTTCCTTTTGGGTGAGGAAATACCTTGCAGTGTCGGTGGGCGCGCTGAGGGGCTGGCCTTTCTCTATCCGCCGGTTAAAGCCGTGCAGCAGGCTTCCATCGGAAAACGCCACATTGGCAAACCGGGCCGTAGAAATATTCATAAGGCGGCTCTTGTCCATCAAGACCAATTCCATGATGCGCTTCGAAGCCCCCATCATGTTGACCGGGTTCGACGCTTTATCCGTGGAGACGCAAAAGACCTTGCGGCAGCCGTTCCGGATCGCAAGGTCGATAAGCTTCCCGACATTCAGCACATTGACCTCGATCATCCGCATCAGGGTAAAAGGGTCTTTCTCACTCCGAACGTGTTTCAAAGCCGACAAATTGAGCACGTAGTCGTACTTTTGCCCCTTCATGAAGACTTCAAATTCGACGGAGCCGCAATCGATTGCCGCTGTTTTGAAATCTCCGGGAATGTAGCCCAGGGAGCTGCGGATGTCCCGTACAAGCTCAACGATGTTGTTTTCGCTGATGTCTACGACGTGCAGCAGCTTCGGCTTCCTCTTGAAAATCTCCCTGACCGCGGCCTGGCCGATCGATCCCGCGCCGCCAACCACGAGAAAGCTGCTTTCCCGGACAATCCCGGCGATTTCCGCCTCCCGTTCGCGAAGATCTTCGGAGAAAAGCTCCTCGTCCCTGCCGATCAGTTTCAGCACGTCCACGATCATGGTTTTTCTGCGCCGAGTGTTTTCATTTCAGAGCTTCTTAAGGCACTTTTTTCACGGTTGCCGCTGTTGACACGACGATGCAATATGTATAAGCTTACCATATCTCCGATGCATAAAAGGAGGATATAATGGCGAAAACAACGATAGTCATTGACGAAAAGTTGCTCGAAGAGGCCGTCGACGCAGTCGGCGCACGCTCGAAGAGAGAAGCTGTGGAAAAGGGCCTAAGACTTCTGGTGAGAGAGCATAACCGTAAGATGTTGCGCGACGAGTTAGGTACATTTGAGTTGGATCTTACTCTCGAAGACCTGGAAAAGCTCAGAAATGAACCGTGAATCGTTCCTTGTCGATACATCCGTTTGGGTGCTCGCCTTGCGGCGAGATGCCCTGGAGCCGGTGAAAACACGTCTCGCCTCCCTGCTCGAAAGCGACGCCGTCGTTATTGCTGACATAGTCAAACTAGAGCTCCTCGGGGGCGCGAAAACCGAAAAGGAGTTCACACGGCTCAAGACGCGGCTTGACGCCCTGGAATCGGTGGAGATCTCGACAAGCCAATGGGAAAAGGCATTTGCTCTTGCATTCACGTTAAGAAGGTCCGGTTTATCCGTTCCGTACACCGACATCCTCATTGCTGCATGCGCGCTAACCACCGACCTCACGCTCCTTCATGCCGACGGTCATTTTGACATGATGGCGGAGCGCATCCCCTTAAGAACTGAATCGTATGTCGCCAATTTGCGTTCTTCCCGACTTTGGTCTGGAGAGCGTTCTTTTTCAGTAGAAGCGCAAGGGGATAACTTATGATATTCGATTCAATATTAAGCATTCAACGTTGCTCTTTTCTCCCCTCGCAAGCTAATCCGGAATATACTCTTTCAAGACCGGAACCAGATCCTTGGTGAATTCTTGGAGCCGTTCCTCTGCCTGGGGCAGTTCTTCGTTAGGATATACCGGGGTAATGAGCCGAACGAGCGCGCCGTCGGTCCGATGTTTCGTCAGTGCGTCCCAGAACGTATAGAGCTTCACCTGATAAAGGCTCGTGAGAATGCGGCCTCTCATCGGGAACCAATAGTAGGTCAGCTCCCTTTGCCCGCTCTTTTCCATGAACGCGCGTTTTATTGTGATCGATTTTCCCGAACCGAGAGGCACAGCGGTCGTTCCCGCCTCCTTGAACAGCCACCCGCTTCCCGGGAGGCACGTTTCCGGCGAGTGCGTGCCTTCGCCTTTTCGCTGGCTCTCATAATAGGCAGTGTAAAAATTGACTGATTTGCCCTGCGAGTTTGTGTAATCCGCCATCACGTAGTCGCTGAAATGAAGGACATCGATGAATTCCTGCTCCATGGTCCCTCTTTTGCCGGACCATTCGTCGATATTCGTTGGAAATTCTTTAAACGATCTGCCGGCAGGTATTCTTTCCCGGAAGTCTATGGCGTGCGAGAAAACAAACGTACCGCCCAACAAAACGATGACAACCACAAAGGGCAGAATTGAACGGCATCCGTCGAGCGGCGCGCCAACGTCTGCAGCTTCTTCTTTCGTTCCGCGATCCCCTTTTCGCCGGGGCGGCAAGAGGCTCAAGACCCACATTTCGATCAAAAGCACCGGGATCGTGAACATGAAGATGAGCCACCCGGAAAAACCGTGGAAAAAGCCGCCCGCCGCCTGAGCGCCCATAAGGTTGTAAAGGACGCCCGTCGCCGCGATGCGGAAGCCGTTCACGAAAATCGCCAACGGAATAGACGAAAGGAAAAGCACGAGCCGTTTCCAGAGATGGGTCTTGTACCAGTAAGCCAGCAGAAGACTCAAAACCATGAGGGGAAACACATAGCGCAGACCGCTGCATGCGTCGACGACTTGCAACTGCGTGAACCCCAGGTCAATGATGTTGCCTTCCCTGTAGACGGGCATCCCGTAGAGCTGAAGAAAAGTTACGCCGAGCTGCGAAGACAGCAACTTTAACCCGAAGGTAACCCGAACATTGAGAATATTTGGCAGAGGGAACATCGTGAGACCGACGACGAAGACAAAGGCCAGACTCTTTATCTTCTTCCAGCCAAAATGGAGCCAGACGATGCCAAGCGCCGTGAACCAGAAAGAAATGTACATGCTGTAGAACTCGCCAGCAAGTTCCCCAAGCCAGAAGAGGACTATGCCGAGGGCGAGAGGAACGAACCCGACCTTGGAGACCCGCGAAGGGGACGCAAGCTCTTCCCGCTTTTCCCAGAGCAAATAGAGAATAACGAACGGGATCAGCCAGCAGTGAGAATAGTCCTCAGATCCCCATTGCGCCCACAGTTCTTTGAAAGGCGAAAGATAGACGGCCGACAAAACCGCCACGTAGACTACCGCCTTCACCCAGGCGACCGGCCGAACATTCTTCAGGCTTGTTAGCAGTATCTCCATTTACGCTCCTAAAAGGAGTTGACTCCCATGTGCCTCTTTTTTCCGACGGGCTCTATTGCTGGCAAAATCACGCGTTCGCGATTCTTTCGATCAGGCTGACGTACTGTTCCACAATCCTGGGACGAGGATACTTCTTTTCAGCGACGGCGCGAGCGCGTGTACCCATCTCTTCCAACCGCTTCCTGTCCGACTGGGCGTCGAGGATGGATTCCACGAGCTCGTCGGGGTCCTCGGGTGAAGCCACCCAGCCAATGCGTTCTTCCTGAACGACAAGCGCAACTTCGGAAGTTGTTTTGGTCACCGCAATGATCGGCTTTCCGGCGGCCATGATGTTGTACATTCTGCTAGGCACCCCGGCACCGGTCATTCCCGGCCGCAACGAAATCATCGAGACGTCGCACGCATTGAGAAATCTCACCTGTTCCTCCCGAGGCCGTTGGTTGACAAAGGTGATGTTCGGGAGCCCTTCGTTCGCCGCTTCTTTCTCCATCCAACCCCTTTTCGCGCCGGAACCGATGAAAACAAAATGAATATCCTGGTTTTCCCTCAGGAGAGACGCCGCCTTCATCATAGACTCAATAGCTTGAGCCCGGCCCATATTGCCGACGCAGGACACGACAAACTTCGAATCGAGCCCCAGCTCCCGAAGGAAGGCGTTGCCTTCTATTTCATCCGGATACACGACATCGCTGTCCGCCCAGCTTCTTATCAGATGTATTCTGCCTGCTCCGTCGTTCGTTTTTCGTTCCGCAAGCGCCAGCATATCTCGCCCCAGAACAACTATATGATCGACACTCCGATAAAGACGCCTGTTCACAAACTCAAAAAAACGGTTCGCGATGCTTTTCTGCGGGATCATCCCGGTTGCGACGAGCGTCTCGGGATAGACGTCCTCAATCCGGAGAACGCAACGAGCGCCCCGGACAGCGCAGACGAGTTTTGCGATGAAAGGCACCGAGGGTGGACTCGTTACGGCGAGGATGATGTCCTCTTTCCTGATCCGGGCAAACGCTTTGATAAGCAAAG
This sequence comes from uncultured delta proteobacterium, assembly GCA_963816715.1. Taxonomy (GTDB): domain Bacteria; phylum Desulfobacterota; class Syntrophorhabdia; order Syntrophorhabdales; family WCHB1-27; genus BOG-1155. Next base: position 272,809 of record CAWFMJ010000014.1, on the reverse strand, counting down.
CTGAGCTATTTACGAGGAGGTTGATGAGTCTCAGAGGGAGTATGTTCTTATCGAAGGTCGTGCTCAGGCAACGCTCGATGGCTACCCCGTTCCTGATTTCCCTTCGGCTTGCGCTGACGCCCCGCGCCGTCACCGTGGGATAGTTGCAAAGCACCTTGACGGAGAACTTCCCGGCAAGTCCTTCCGCCAGCCCCGTCGTGTAAAAGGCGGTCCCCTGCTCGTCGGGGTAATAGACCTCGGAGATAAACCAGACTGTGGGTTTCTTTGCCATGACGCGACTATCTATGCCAAACAATTCTATTGACGTAGTCGGTGTAGCTCATGATAATGCGGACGACCTTTTCTGATACGTTGGGCACATTGTAATCGGCCACGACCCGAATGGTCCGCTCAGGACCCCTCCCCTGTCCGCCGAGAACCGCCAAAGCATCGCGGATTCTCTGCCAGTCCAGACCCGCCATCATCACCGCCCCCTCTTCCATGCCTTCCGGCCGCTCGTGCGCTTCCCTTATGTTGAGGGCCGGGAAGTTGAGAATCGACGATTCTTCAGTAATCGTCCCGCTGTCCGAAAGCGTAAGCCGGCTGTTCAGCTCCAGCTTCACGTAATCGGTAAGGCTGAACGGTTTGTGCAGCTCGATCCGGTCGTCAAGCCGCACATTGAGCGCCTCCAGTCGCTTACGCGTCCGGGGATGGGTCGTCACGATAACCCTCAGGCCGAAATCGGCGACAAGACCCTGGAGCGTTTCCACGAGCATCGCCAAATTGCGATCGGAGTCGACGTTCTCCTCCCGATGACAGCTCACCACGAAGTAGTTGTCCGGCGCCAGGCCAAGTCGGCTCAGGATGTCCGATTTCTCGGTCTTCGCCCTGTAATAGTGGAGCACCTCGAACATGGGGCTGCCGGTAACAATGACGCGGTCGGGCGGGAGTCCTTCACGAAGCAGGTACTGCCGGGAGATCTGGCTGTAAGGCATATTAATGTCGCTTATATGGTCAACAATCTTGCGGTTGATCTCCTCCGGCACGCGCTGGTCGAAACACCGGTTGCCCGCTTCCATGTGAAAAACCGGAATCTTCCGCCGTTTCGCGGCGATAGCCGCCAGACAACTGTTAGTGTCGCCGAGAATAAGGACAGCATCCGGCTCGATTTCTGAAAGCGCTTTATCGGTCCGGCTTATGACCCGCCCGATGGTCTCTGCGGCGTTCTCGCCCGAGGCGTCGAGAAAGTGGTCCGGCTTCCGAATCTCCAGGTCCTCAAAAAAAATCTCGTTCAGCTCGTGATCGTAGTTCTGGCCGGTGTGGATCAGAACGTGGCCGACGTACCGATCCAGCGCCGCCATGACTCTGGAGAGTCTGATAATCTCAGGCCTTGTTCCCACAACAGTAGCGACTTTCATGATATATGCTCTCCATGCGCCTTGCGGCTCACGTCGTTCGTCCCCTTCTTATCACGTCTTCGTAGTAGGTGTCCGGCTGCGCCTGGTCGAAAACTTCGGCCGCCCAAAACAACGTCACCAACTCTTCGCTGCCGACGTTTTCGATAGAGTGCGTATAGCCCGGCGGAATGTCAACAACCCGGTATTCCCTTCCACTCACCCGGTATTCAATCACCTTTGCGTCGAGAATATGCCGAAAGCGGATGGCCGCATCGCCCTGCACTACGAAGAATTTCTCTGTTTTCCTGTAGTGGTAGTGGTTTCCTCTCGTTATGCCGGGCTTCGTATGAGAGACAAAGATCTGACCGAAAGACGGCGATTTCAGGAACTCCGCCAGCCCGCCGCGGTTATCGGTTTTGACGTCCAGGGAATAGGCGAAATCGGTCTCCTCCAGGTAGGACAGGTACGTGGCGTAGAGACGGAGCACAAACGGGTCGTCCAGTGACGGCACAAGAAGAGATTGCCGGGAGTCCCGAAAGGAGCGTATCGTCTCCGCGAGGGCGCCCAATGTTGTTGTGAAGACGGGCTTCATCTCCCGGTAACTTTCTACGCCGGAAGCTACAGCGTGGGTCGTCGGTCCCGACTCGAGGCCCGCAGCTTCCATCATTGCCGCGCAAACGTCGTCCACGTAAACCAGTTCAAGCCCCCGGGCGGGATCGGAAATGGAGATCGGCAGACCACGGGCAATATTGTAGCAAAAGGTGACGGTCACGGCGTTGTAGTTCGGGCGGCCCCACTTGCCGAAGACTCCGGGGAAGCGAAAAACGGCCACGCAGGCGCCGGTGTCTTTGCCGAAATCGAGCACCGTTTGTTCCGCCTTGCGTTTTGACAATCCGTAAGGGTTGTCGAGGAGGGCCTGGGTCGAGGAACTGAGGACAACCGCCGGTGTTCGACCTATGCTGCGAAGGAAGGCACATACCGTTTCCGTGAGCCCCGCGTTGCCCGTCTCGAACTCTTCCACCCGTTCCGGTCTGTTCACGCCCGCCAAATGAAAGACGACATCGGCATCGGACAAATGCCTTTCGAGATCGCCGGCAGGAGAGCCTACATCGTATCCGGCAACCTTCACGCCTTCTTTCTTCTTTAGAGCGGCAACCAGGTTCTTGCCGATGAATCCGTCCGACCCGGTTACCAGAGCTTTCACCAACGGGCGCCTCCATTGCCGTTCTTGCCGCCGTTGAGGGCGTCTTTGATAATATCGAGCTTGAGGAGCAGTTCGGCCATGCCGTCCACATCCAGACGGTGGGTGTTGTGCGAGGTGTAATCTTCCTTCGCCGAAAGGGCCTCCTGCCCTTCAACGAAATACATGGCATAATTGAGGTCTCTGACGTCGGCAGGCACCCGGTAATACTCTCCCATGTCTTCCGCCTTTACCATCTCTTCCCGGTTCAAAAGCGTTTCGTAAAGCTTCTCGCCGTGCCGGGTTCCTATGACCCTGATGTCGCTCTTCCCATTGAAGAGCCTGAGCATTGCTTCGGCCAGGGTGTGTATGGTGGCCGCAGGCGCCTTTTGGACGAAGATATCTCCCGGGCTGCCGTGCTCGAAAGCATAGAGCACCAAATCGACGGCGTCGTCTATGGTCATCATGAACCGGGTCATGTTGGGGTCGGTGATCGTCAATGGGCCGCCTTCCTGGATCTGATTCAGAAACAAGGGGATGACCGAACCGCGCGAGGCCATGACGTTCCCGTACCTCGTGCCGCAGAAAATGGTCGTCGAATCTCCGTACATGCGCGCCTTCGCGACCATCAGCTTTTCCATCATCGCCTTGCTCATGCCCATGGCGTTGATGGGATACACGGCCTTGTCCGTGCTCAGGACGATCAGGTTTTTCACATGGCACGCCATGGCAACATTCATCACGTTTTCTGCGCCCAACGTATTTGTCCTCACCGCTTCAATGGGGAAAAACTCGCACGAAGGCACCTGCTTCAGCGCGGCTGCATGAAACACGTAGTCCACCCCCTGCATGGCGGGGAGGATGCTGTCGGAGTTGCGCACGTCGCCGATGTAGAACTTGACTTTCGGACTCGCCAGAGAAATCCGCTGATCCTCCTGCTTCTTTTCATCCCGGCTAAAGATGCGTATTTCTTTGATATCCGTGTCGAGAAAACGACGCAGAACGGCATTTCCGAAAGTGCCGGTACCCCCGGTGATCAAAAGAGTTTTCCGAGTAAACATCAGATTGCCTCCTCAGCTAAATGTTGCACAGTCCCGTAGGGCAAAGGGCACGGTCTCACACTATTTGACCAGCCGCCTTGTAAGGTTCTCCCCCTTGCCTGACCCTCGCGGCCGCCTTCGCACATCCTCCGCCGCAATGTCTTTATGAAAGGGTTGGCCGCTATGCCTTGTCATGCCTCGGAACGTCAGAGGGCGAGGGGCGCACGTGGGCGTCCATGCGCGCACGTCCGGCATGGGGAAAACGCCTTGCTATCGCTGCCGTAACCAAAAGAATTTAGTGACTCAAGTTCCTAAGAGCGTCCCCATTGCCTCCCCGGCGACGATTAGCGATCTTCCTCCACGAAAAGCTATGTTCCCGTCTCATCGATTGGCCGTTTCCTGAATGCATACATGATCCGATGAAGCATCGCCGCCCATGAGGAAAAGTAGACCAGACGGGTGAGGTAGCCCGAATTGAAGGCCACCAGCGCCGGGTAATTCCAGAAGTTTCTCTTGAGGGTAAACCGACGTCTGAAAGAATGAAGGTCACCCAGCACCTCGATCTCGGACCTCTCTGGCATATAGCCGTTGCGGCGAGCGATTCTCAGATGGCCGACTTTTTCCCAATCAAAGCCCATCATCTCCGATACAACCATGTCGAAGGCGCCCAAGGAGTTCGAGGCGGCAAACCAATTGACCTCGAGCGCTCTTCCCACCATGGGACCGTTGTCGTCCAGACCGTACCTGCCATCGAGGAAAGCGTATCTAAATTTCAGCTTATCGCTTATCTGGCTGATGATCTCATCAAACACATAATGATTCTTCAGCCGCATCGTATCGGGGACGCATCCCCACTGATTCTTGAGAGACAGGGTGATCTTCGTCATGCAGTGGACTTTCGGCAGCGGGCACGAAATCGAAAAATCAATCTCGTCAAAGAACAGAGAGGGGAGATCCAAGCGATACGGTTTTCCCTTGGCCCTCAACTCAACCGATTGAGTAGGCATGCCGGAAAGATTCAGGATTTTGATTCGAGGGAAATCCTTCTCCAGCTGATCAAACCCCATCTGCTTCATGGCGTCGGTCATGGAGAAACTGTTGTATCCGCCTTCTCCTTCCCCTATGTATATTAATGTTGTGGAGTTGATGCTTCTCAACGCTTCGACAAGGCTCCTGACAAATGCTTGCCTGGTCGTTACGCCCTCTTTGTAAGCCGGGTAAGTAAGGTTTGGCTTTATGAATATGGCCTTCGCCTTCGCGAAATCCGGTTCCAGGGATACCCCCTTGAAGGCCCGTCTGAATTGTTCCGTCAGGCCCGCAGGCTCGATCGCCAATGGTTCGACCATCACCGTGGGTTTCATATGGCGCTCCTTTATTTGGCGTTGGTCGCCGACTCTTTTGCTTCCGCATAGTCGTACGCGACGTAGTGCTTTCCTGATCTTGAAGCCAAGGGTTTGTTTTGTGCAATCTATGCCGAGCATATCCTTACCGTTTTTTTTCAGCTCCGAAACTATGCGTATTTATTGCCCCCGGCGGCGCTCCGTCTTTATAATTTACCAGTTCCCAGTAGTACGTCAAAGTCAAATATTCCATTATCGTCCACAGCAGACAAAACTTCAGACCGCGAGCGCCATCCAAAAAGCCCAGTCGAACGAAATAGAGATAGACAAATCTAACCACGGTGCGGAAGGGAAGATGCATCCATACGTTCTCTTTAAGCGCTCGCTTTTTCTCGATTGGATCGCCAAAGAAAATCGTCTTCAAAAAAGGTTTCGTCTTCTGTCTCTTGGAGGCATTGGACCTCTCCTTTGCTTCCGCATACGCGAACTGGACTTGCTTTGTCATCCAGGAATTGAAATCCCTTCTGTCCTCGTGGATCAAGTCGTATTTACAAAAGCCGACCGGGCCATCAAGGATCACATGTTCGTGCACCTTACGGTCCTCGTACCGCCCGAGGGTGCGCTTAAAGAGCCTGAGATTCCAGCTCGGGTACCAGCCTGAGTGTTTCATCCACTTCCCGTAAAAATAGTATTTTCGATTGACGTTATACCCCGCATAGCCGCCTCCATCTCTTGACACTATGTCGGCTATTTCCTGCCAAAGTTCTGTCGTTACTCTCTCGTCGGCATCCAGGATAAGCACCCATTCATTTTCGAAGGGAATTGTGTCCAAAGCCCAATTCTTCTGGTCTGGAGGGCTGACATATTCATGTTGCACTATCTTCGCTTTGTATTGTCTGGCAATCTCCAGGGTCTTATCGTTGCTGAACGAGTCCACGATAATGGTCTCGCCGGCCCGACCCTCGCAACTCTTGAGGCAGTCGTCTATGTTTATTTCTTCATTATACGTCGTAATAAGAACCGATAGCGGGATGGTCATCCTTCGATCTCCTCTGTTTCCTAGAAATTCTGCTTCCCGGTCGATTTCCGGCCTCTTTTCAAGCCCTTCATGTCTTGACAGCATTACGGATCGCGGGCCGAGCTGGTCGCCTCCATCTCTTCGGACCCGAAAACGTGAGTTTCGCGGCTTATCCGGCCTGCCCAAGGAATTTCTTTCGAAAGGTAGCGCTAAATTGTTCGTAAGGCAGCGCTTCGGGGTACAGAGAGGTAAGCTTACCGATGGGATCGTGTAGTATTACGGGAGTCTCCTGCGGGTCCATCTTTTCTTTCATTTCGTCGATAGGAAACGCGAAAATATCTATCGGATACCGATAAAAGAACGCCCTCGCCCTTTCAACGAAACAAAAATGGCAAATGCGAATCCGCGCAGAGATGCTTTCCTTCATAATCAGCCGCACATCTATGTCGCTTGTTTCTTTGAAGGCGCACCTCGTCATACTCCCAAAAGCGGCGGCTCCCCCGACGTAAGACGTAGACGCAATAGATCGCGCCAACCTGTCCGTGTACGCTATGAACCTCTTTGGTCGAGTCGGAAGCAGACCCATGTGGATTATCATTGTCATCGCCTGTCCATTTAAAAGCCACATCATACTGTGGGCAGCGATTATGCTCAAGGAGATAAGCGGAAACGGGCCGGACGGAGTCCCCATACGGTGGAAAAACAGCAAACAAAAGAGAAACAGCAGAAGTTCGACAGCGAGCTTATAGACCTTCTCGTAGCCGTTCATGTAAAGAAATCCCTGAAATATCCAGCCCGAGACTACGATGCCGGCGCGAGATCCTCGAAGCCTCAGGAGGGCGCGGTTTCTTATGCTATAATAGGGTATACTCTTGTTGCTCGTTTCTTTTCCCTCCCGGGATGTTTCCCGTTTTTTTCATCGCGTCCATCGCTCCAAGCCCAGACCGGACAAAATTTCGTCGTGGGCGCGCACCAGCGTTCCGGAATTATCGATGACCTGCACACCCCACCTATAGACGAGCGCCTGGTACAGCTCGATGCGCTGCTGGACAAAAGCGTCGCCTTTCAACTCCGGGCGTGCGTCGAGGACCGCATCGAAGGGCCTTCTGATATAGAAACACTTTCCGTCTCTCGGCAGCAGCTTTCTGAAAGCCGCCCCCCAAAAGCCTTCGAACATACGGGGTTTGCCAATATCGATCATCAGGTCAACCAGGATATCGAGGACAAAACGATCACAGACGACGACCCTACGGTGCATCCACTTCGAGAGGCGGAGCCTCAGAAGGCTAGCCGCGCCGGTATCCAGAAAAGTGAGAGCGACGAAGAGAAAAGAGACGAGGCGGGACTTGTAGAAATGGTGAACGCCTATTTTCTGCCCCTCGACCGTCTCGTACGTCGTGAGCCCGACCGCTCTACAAAAAGCGAGCAACGGTTTGGTAAGGTAGTGGTTATAGCGCATCCAGACGTAGCGTACGGGGAGCCCCCTTTTCTCCAGCTCCCCGACAAGCGTATCCGCGAGCACCGTTTTTCCGGAGCCATCGATACCGGAGAAAAAGATGTTTCCGGGGACCGTCGTGCGTCGCTCTTTCATATCTCTTCTATCGCGGCGGAGACTTCACGGCCTATCTCATGCCACGTGGGGTACTTTTCCATATACGATCTGCAGTTATCGCTCAGTTCCTTAAGGAGAACGGGATCACCCGCCAGTCTGAGAATCGCATCCTTAAGGGCTTCGCTGTCCCCCGGCCGTACGCAGATGCCCCTGTTCGCGATGAGCTCCGGGACCCCGTCTAAGTCCGTGGCGATTACCGGCTTCCCTGCGTCCATCGCCTCAAGGATGCTTATCGGCACTTCTGAAGGCACAAGAATAAAAGGGAGCACGACAAAATCGGAATCGGCGAGATACCGTCTGACCGCATTCGCGGGAAGGATGCCGCCGATAACCGAAGCTCTCCCGGCGATGCCTTTTCGAGCGACCTCGGATTCAACGTCTTCCGTCAGATGAGCATCGTCCGTCCGCACGAGTATGACGAGACGAAGGCCGCTGCTTTCGGCGGCTGCCCTCGTAAACGCGCGTATCAGCCAGAAGAGGCCTCGGATCTTGTCGGCGCCGCCCAAGTAGAGAGCGATCTTCTCGCGCCTTTCGTCCGGGCCGCGGTCCGCCTTTTCGAGCCCGGCCAGACCGTCCCCACCGTCAGGCGACAGGACGCCGCCGCTCCGCTCGAAGCCGTGGCGCACTAACCATACTTTTTTCTCCTCACATCCGTAAGACATCAGCCTCTCTCGGTTGCGGGCGCTCGCGGCGACAACGGCGCCTACACGGTTCGAGGCGATGATTCGCCTGACAAACGCGCCGGGAACTAGGCAGTTTTGGAAATACTGACAGAGATTGTATTTTCCCAGGACCCGTTGGGCCCGGACGACCTCCGTTGGGGTATACAGGGGCAACGACATATAGAGAACAAGAGGCCGGCCGATCTTTCGGAATACTCTCGAGAACGCGACGCTTCTTGGAGTGAATGACCATACGACTAAATCGATCGTCTCTCTGTTCAGGACCTCCATAACGTTACGCCAGTGTCGGGGCCGAATTCTTCCCACCCGGTAGACGGGCAGGCCGCCTACTTCCAGGGGAGCGCTTGTCCCATCGCCGCCATCCGAGATAACCACGCAATGGTGGTTGTTTCTCACCAGGCCTTCACAAAGCCGCCACACGTAGTTCCACGGCTGCTTTCTCAAGTTATCGGCGCTGAACTCGTACGTGACGAAGGCAATCCGTCTCATGTTCTCGTAAGCCGCCTGGACGGCTCGCGTCTATCCTTTACCATGCCGTTCCCTCGACAAGGCCATTGTAAAGGGACGCCAACCGGGAGAGATACCCGTCCGTCGAGTACGACTGCCTTATCGTATTGAACGCCGCAAGGCCCATCTTCTCTCTGAGGGCGGCGTCGGATGCGAGGGAGAGGATAGCCTCTTTGAGCCCCGCTCTGTCTCCCGGGTCGATTAACATGCCGTTCTCGCCGTCTCTTATTACCTCGGGGATCCCTCCGACGGCGGTGACTACGCACGGAATGCCGAAGGCCATCGCCTCGAGGAGCGCCATTGGCAACCCCTCGTGGTAGGAAGGCATCACGAAAATCGTGCTTTTCTTCAAGAGATCCACCTTCCGTGTTCCGTCAACCCAACCAAGGATTTTTATGTGCTTCGTCATACGCATATCTGCGACGATGGCCGACACTTTCTCTACTTCTGCGTCCCCCGCAAGGAAGAAGATGCCGGTGGGGACTTTCGTCACAACTTCCGGGATAACATCGAGGAGATCATACACCCCTTTTCGCTCCTGAAGCCTGCTCATATACAGGACGGACAACTGATCCCCGTTCACACGGTTAGGCTCGGGGCTCTGTAAAGGGCTGGGATTGTGCATCATCATCCATTTTGCCTTTCGGCTGACGGATTCACGATGCCACTTTTCCCAGGATTCGGATACGGTGATTGCTGCGTCTGCGCGCTCAAACATCCCTCTGATCAATGACCTTGCCACGCCGCTGAGGGCACCGTAATACTCACGAAAATCCCCGGCATGGTTGTGCAAAATCACCTTTTTCCGAAAGAGAGAGCCGAGAAAAGCAAAAAACATTGTCATTATGAGGTTGAGCCCTGTCGAATGGTGAATATGGATGACGTCTACGTCGCGGAGGACTTTGAAGAATTTGGGCACCGATTTTGCGGCTCCGACTATCTTAGTAATTTTGTCCTTCATCGGAAAAGAAAAGAAAACCGTTTTGAAGTCGAACTGCTTGTTGAGCTCGGCGGACTGGTATATCATTTTCATAACGGTGATCATGCCATTGCTAGGAATGGAAATATCGTTGCCCATCAGGAGGACGCCTATTCTTTCTTTCTGCTTCCTCATCATCACATCATCCCTTTTTAAGCCACACCCACTCCCGCTGCGGTTTCCCCCTGTGAGACCCCACAAGACGCATCATAATACACTATAACAGTGGGCCGAAATTTTCCATGATTATATACTTGCAATTCTCGAATCCGTAAGTGCATCATGCCTTGGCTCATGTTTCCCTCCTTGGCAAAGTTATTGGTGATGATCTATTTTAGTAGGCAAGGCATCACAGCCTATTTTCCATGAAAGGCCCTATATCTACACCCTTTGAATTGACCGCATGGCCACTGCCGGAGGAGGTCGGAAGGTTCTCTAGGGGAATTCCGCTGCCGATGCAAGGCGAGTTCTCTTCCAGGGCGCTCAAATCGTCCTTTACTCTGGGCTCGCCTACCAGGGACCCGTCCTCCTGTCGCCAGTCGAAAGAGTAAAAGCCTCTTGTCGTTCCGATGACATGGGCGAAGTCGTAAACCTGCCCGTTCCACTTGACGGCATTGCCTGCCGTCCTGAAGTAGAAATTGTGAGAAAATACCCAGCCTTGGAAACCAACCCGGCTCTCCGCGTAAATGTCGTATACCCCGTCATTCTTATAGAATATATTGTTTTTCACCTGGAGGCCGTCGTTCACATAGCTGAGCACCCGAAGGGCGGCATGCTCGCCCAGATTGGCTCCTCCTCCGGCGAGCAAATTGTTGTAGATTTTGCAGCCCCTCGCCGTGGAATTGCCTATACCTCCCCCCACCCTTATGCCCTCGCTGTGCCCTGGCGGCCGACAAACTCCCCACCTGTCGATCACGTTGTGTGCAGCTGCGCCATAATCGGAAGACTCGCCGAACTGAATGCCCGTCCCGCCTACATTCCGCAGACGACAGCCTCTGACAACGCCCCAGGGACTCCGGACGAACGAGATCGCGGCATCGATCGCTTTCGCGCCGGGATGCCCGTTGTGCGACAATTCGCAATCCCCGACCTCGACTCCCGGCGTTTTCCAGACCCCTATTAACCCCATGTCGCCCGAATCACAAGGGCTGGTACCGCAATCATGTACGCGGCATCTCATCGCGCTGTTCGCTTCCCCTGCCTCCCAAAAATATATGCCGGTCGTACGGTGATCGCAGCTTTCCACATCGGACAAAACCCCATTGCTCGAACCGCGTATGAACAGGACCCCTCCGTTCGATCCATACCTCGTAACGCAGTTCTCTATGGTTACATGGTCGGATGCTTCAATCGTGATAAGAAAATACCCAATTTCGCCGTAATTCGTGAGGCCGGCCTTATCTTCATTGCCCGTCGGGCCTGTCACGTCGATATTATCGATGACGACATACCGTTTATCTCTCACGTATATCCCGCACTTTCGCGCGCCTATATCGAGCGCAGGCGGTTTCCCGGTGTCATTGCGTACGAAAAAGCGGCCTTCGTTAAGCGGCGCAAAAAAATAGCCCTCTTTCATCTCTTCGAATCTGCTCGGCGCCGAATATTCATTTCCAGGGACGGGATATTCATAGTACTTAATCATTCGCACCCCATCCCTTACCGCTCCCCAGGAGTTCTTGACCCCGACCATCCTTCCTTCCCACACTTTTTCCGCGCCTTGGCTCAAAAAGGGCTTCCAATCTTCAAATCTGTTCGAGCATTTCAGCAAAGGGCGGTCGCCATTTCCGTAGGCGCTAAATGTCACGGGCCTATCGACCGACCCCGACGATGAAACAAGGAGGGTTTCCTCCCAGATGCATCCGCGCTTCAGATAGATATTATCCCCCGGCATGAATGATGCTTCATTGACCCTGGCAATTGTTTTCCATGCTGTTCGTGGCGTTGTACCCGCATTGCGGTCATTCCCTGAAACTGAATTAACATAATACTCCCATGCCGCCGCGCTGCCAACGGTCGCCAAAAACATTGCCACGAGGAGACCAGCTATCCTCATCATCATTTCCTGCGCTCCCTGTCCAGAGAATCCAAAACCTCTTCGTACTGCCGAATTATTACCTCGGCTGAATGGTGCTCTCTAACATACTCGACGGCCCTCGCCCCCATCTTCTCCCTCAGGTCGTCGTCTTCCATCAACTCCTTTACGGCCCCGCAGATTTCATCGACGTTGCCGACACGCCTTCCCAGGGAGTAGCGGCCTATCACTTCGTCGGGGTCGACGCCAAGGCTGACAACGGGCGTACCGCACTGCCAGGCTTGCAGGAACGTGTTTGGAAATCCCTCTCGCAGGGACGTGGCCACCAGCAAAGAAGCGCCTTCGTAATACTTTTCAATTTCGTTAAATGGCACAAAGCCGATGTACTCGAAATTGGGAAGCACGGAGGAAGCGTCTGCGTAGCGCCTCAGGTCCCGGTTTTGAGCAGACGGCGCAAGAATCATCCGGAACCGGTACTCGGGAAGTCTGGAAGCGATTTCCAGGAACAGGTGGGGTTGCTTATTCGGCGTGCTGTTTCCCACCCACAGTATATACCCCTCCTTTGCGGCTCTGCTTCCGTTCCAGGGAAGAGTGACCATATTCCCTATCGGCCTGCACGCGATGCCAAGCCGCTCGAATCCTTCCATTTGGGCTGAATTTTGGGCAATGGCCAGGTCTACAAAGCGGAGACCCATCCTGTAGAGAGACACTACCGCCTTGTTCTGAATGGAATAGAGGAGCCCGATGTCCGTATCCTTATCCGATTGTCCGATAAAAACGAGCGATTTCTTGTAAAGCCTGCAGAATAGACCAATCGGCAGGAGGAGCTCTTTTGGCACCTTCAATAAATGGCAGTCTGCCTTTAGGTTTGACAGCCTCCCGAACAGGGCAAGCCAATCAAGAGGCAGAAAATGGTGCTTTCCCTCCAGATAGCGAAACGGGCTTTTGTGGGCGGTGACGCCGCTTATGACCTCGGTCTGAGGCTGACCGTAATCCCGCACGACATAATGAATATCGTATCCTTTTTGCGCCAGACCCAGCCCCAATGTTTTAAGCTGGGCCTCCGCCCCGCCTGCGGAGGCAATAACCGGATCCGCCTTAAGTAACGGGTACGCCGAGGGAGATATTATGCAGATGCGTCTGTTTGCCGTCTTTGCCTCCACCAGCTTAGGGTCCTGCCCCAACCCGGACCGCCCCGAGAGGAGCAATCCCATTGGCCCGCGCCGCCGCTCGCCCCCGCATTCTCCCGGTTCCCGAACGGGCAGCCTCAACAGCGGAGATATCGGAAAAGTGTCTATCTATCATCGCCATAGCGATCATGAGACCGCACACAAACGGCGCCTCATGCAGCAGTGTAACGGTATTCGCTAAAAACGCCACGAGAAATAGGTCCGATATCTTCGCGCGAAGCATAACGCCGTCCCCGCGGCGCGACGCCTTTCTGATATTTTTCAGCAGTATCGCCCCGAAAAACCCGATAAAGAAGACAAACCCCAAAAGACCGTACTCTATGAGAACGAGCAAATACGAGTTGTGAGGATCCAAAAGGTGAGTCTTCATATAATTCCCAAAGCCTACGCCGGTGAAGGGCGCGTCCAGCACGATGTTTACCTCATGACGATACATAGCCCACCTGCCGGCAACCGTGCTCGTGTCGTGCATCCTTGCCTGGTAGGTTCTCGAAGACCGGATCACACCGCTCAGAAGGTAAAGCCCCATTCCACCGCATGTTCCAAACGCCAGTCCCCTGCCGATCAATCTCGCAAAACTGCCACTGGTTTGCAGAATCATAATAACCACCAGAATGGACAGGGTCGAGCCAAGAGAAAAATTGATGAGACTCCCAAAACTCAGAAATGCTCCGCACAGCAAACCCGCATATCTTCCCAGGCATCTCTTTTTTACGAAGTAATATATGAAAGGTATGTAAGACGCCAGGCTGGCTGCGTACGCGAGACCGTCGTTAAATGGTCCGTTTGGCCTGAACATCGTCGCACCCGCGGTGTCGGGACCGATCAGGTTCCGGCCCGCCACCCACTCCGCTATTCCGCTGACGGCGATTATCAGACCGCTGGTTATGAACGCGGCCACCGCTGCCCGATAATTCAACCTCCCCTTCATGTTTGTGATGACCAGGTAAGAGAGGTAAGGCAGAAACAGCGTATCGACGATGGATTGAAACTGCTGAACTCTGCTGTCAGTCGGATTTATGTACGAATTAAGGAAACACCATACGAGGTATAAACAAAACCAACAGAAGGAGCCGCCAAGGATAAACCTTTCCTTTTTCAAAAAAGCTCTTAAACTGATCATGGCAAACAATAACAGAAGGGTCGCCCGCGCCAGCGAGATTGCCGGCGCGCCCCCCAGCTTCCATCCCCCGATCAGCGGCATGATCGGCCAAAAGGCAAGGTAGAAATACAGCAGATAAGCGACCATCAGCGAAGCTCCTCAAATGCCCTGCGGACTTCTGCGGTGTGCATATTCATTATTTTATCCTTACGATAAAGTCATCTGTCACAAAATAGCTGTAGCTCCTCCCGTAGTAATGCAGCAAGGGTCGACGTATGCTATCTTCGTGCCAGTTCTTTCCCCCGTCAAGGCTGATTGCCAATTCGCCTCTCTGGCCGCAAAAAACTATCGCGTCGCCCAATTGCTTGAAAAAGTATGCCGGCTCCTTCGCCTCGTAAACGGTCTTGAATTTGCTGAAGTCATCGATATCCGAAAGCTGGCCGACAAAGACGCCGGTAGACCCTCTCGAGAGCGTCTCTCCTCTTCCCTGAGGCATCTTGATATTTCTTCCCTGCAGCGTGTCCGCATCGGACGCGAACATGATAGTGCTCTCGCTGTCATCGTGTAGAATGCACCCAAGCGTTCGCTGTACGGAGTTTTCGGACGAATTGAGCCTCACGATCCTAAAACTCTCGGAGGCAGACTTAGGAGAATAAGTGTCTGCCTCTTTCATCTGCATGTACAAAAGCCAGCCGTTCGGGTATACCTCGCCAGTCCCTATGATCCACCCGTCTTTCACCCTATTTACGTGGTGAATATGGCGACATGCAATATTGTTGTCCGGCGAGGCGACATATTCGAACAGTCTCACGGAGCGGTCATCCAGCACATCCACCTTGAATAGCAGCCCATTCCCTGCCGATGTCGGCGAAACATCGTCGTTCGTCGCCCATTGCCAGTCGCTGCTTCGCGGCGTCTCCGTAGCCCTGTTTTGAATAGCGATAATGTTGCCCGTTTCCAGATTATGAGGCGTCGCCGTTGTTATAATCGTCTCTTTCCCTGCCGCGATCTCTCTAATCTCGACGGCTCCTCCCCACTCGAACTTTTTCGCAGGCTCTTTCCGAGAGGCCGAGGGGACAATGACGCTTCTCTTCCTCAAAATCAACGAATTCGGAATGTATTCACCTTTAACTGCGTGCGTGTCGATGCCGTTCCCGAAATTCCGTCCCCAACCCTTGTTCACCCCCTGGCGAAACCCGTACTCGCCCAGGTCGCCGAACTCATACTTGCAAAACCAGTTTCTGCCGCCGTCGCTCGTCGCGAATATTGCGGTCCTGACGCCGCAATCGCTGTTGCTCTCGTATGTCCCCAAAAGAGTCATTTTGCTGTCCGGCTCGTACCCGCCCATCGGTAGGAAAGAATTAGCCTGAAAATCTCTTCTCGGAACATAGAAGCGCGATACCTTCCGCGCCGCTCCATTCTCATAGACCGTTGTCGATTTGCCGAAACCCCCGTTGTGGAACTCGTCCCGATAGCCCTTGTCCGTATTCAGCATGGGATGGTACAGATAAGTCTCCGCCGGCAAGCACGGAAAGTATCTCTCGGTCTCATCGCAATTGGCGCTTGGCGTCGGGTATTTCCGTCCCGGGAGGTCCCAGACCGCACTTTCTTCGAATCTGACCATATCACCACTTTTTGTCTCGCCATCAAATCTCTTATCGCGATTAGGGAAATTATGATAAATCTGCCCTTTGTCTGTAACAACAACCAGTCTCCAGGCGCTCACCGGGCCTGTTCCATTGCTGTTGCGTAAATAAGGAAGAACCATGCAGAACGCGATCTTGCTGTCAGGCAATAAGCTGGGGAAATGTTTCCGGCTCGCCTCTACCGTATGGGTAAAAAAAGGACTTCCATAGTTCTCATAAATGACAAGTCTTTCCTTGTGCGAGTGCTTCTCCAGTAATACGGCTACGTCATTGTTGACCGCGACGACTCTATTCCCAAGGAACGGCCTTCTGAATATCTGGTAACCTTTTCTGTCTATGATGAGCTTGTATCCGAAGTATGACGCATTCAGCCTTTTGTCGGACAGCGAGCGATCGATCAAATACTCTCTCAAGGCGCCCAAATACATGGGTAGGCGTCCGGGATGGTAATGGAGGAACACATCAAGAGAAGCAAGTAAACGTCGCCAGCACGGCAAAGGCGATCACCCCTATCTTACGCTTCGTTGCCTTCTTCAATCTTTTCCCTCCCTGCCCCCTTGTCCGGGAGCCCAGCCTCTTCGCGTCCGGCGGATTCAATCTCGACGACTCCCTCCTACTGAAGGAACTCGGATAAGACCCCGGAAAAGTTCGCGTAATGAAAGTTACCTCTCGCGGTTTCGAATGCGTTATCCACAACGCGCTCGACCAACTCGTTATAATTGTCCATGATGTATTCGACCTTCTCTCTCATAGCCTCTGCACTGCCCGGCTCGATGATGAATCCGTTATGACCATCCTTGATAAAGAGGCTGTTGTCGCTCACGTCCGTCACGAGGACCGGCACGCCCGAAACAAGATATTCCGACAATTTTGTCGAAAAGCCATACTGCGCCTGAAGAGTTGCGGCCCTCGGCAAAATCAACAGATGATGCTTCTTCATCTCCGCGAGAAGCGTCGCCGGGTCAACCTGCCTATGGTAAAAGATGTTCTCTTCAAGATCGAATTCCTTGCGCAGGACCCCGAATAATAGTGCCTCCGACCTCCCGTCGGGCAGGCCGTACAAGTGCAATTCAGTCGCTCTTTTCTGCTTTTTCAGATCTGACAGCACTCCATACAGGAGGTCAAACCCCTCCTTCTTGAGGTTGATCGCGCCAGCAAAGCAGATCCTGAACTTCTCCTTCATTCTGTCGTACGTGGGGCATGATGAATAGCATTTCTCCGACGTGTCCGATAATATGGGGACCCTGATGATATTCCTATTGTACCTCTCGAAGTATGCCTCCATGTTGGTCGATATGGCGATAAGGCCGTCATAGTGCCTCGTAGATCGCTCCACCAGCAGGTACTTGATATAGTAGCCCCAACTCATGATCGCTTGAAGACTTCTCCTGACGAAATTCCCGGAACGAATTGCGTTATATAGACCGAATTTCCGGACCTCATTGGCCTCATAATAGACGCGTTCCCGGCCCAGCATTTTCAGGAGCATCAGACACATGAACTCAAACATGGATACTGTGGACGGATAGAGAAGAACAGCCCTTTCACCCTTGCAGTGTCTCATTAGCCCCTTTACTGCCCTGAAATATTTCACCAGGAAGACAGGGTTGCTGTTTCTTCCTAACCAGGAGCCTATTCGGCCGCTCCGCTTCTTGATGAGCAGGTTTCTCGCAACGAAAATGCCGGGATATGCCTCATCAAGTGCATCTCTACTGAGCCGCGTCCCCGACAGTGCAGTGCACAGAACAACTCTATCGCCCGATAACGCCAACGCCTTCGCATAGTTGAGCAGCCTCGCCGATGCGGCCGTTCTTCCCCCTACGATTTCCACGTTTGCCAGTATATAAATACTCTTATTCCCGGCCGTTCCTCCCCCTCGGCTCACTCCGGCCGTCTTTGAAGGCGTCACCTCCCCTCTCCCCAAAAAATCTGCGTTAAATGCTTCCTTAGGAGCTTTCTATTCACCGGCTTGGCCCGTAACTGGTCGAGGTAGGCCTGCGAGTAATATTCCCCGGGAATTAATTCGGCCATATACCCACGCGGTTTCTGCTCCGCCCAGATGGCCCTAGTTTTTTCGAAATATTGCTCGATGTTGCCTATGACTTTCGCGGGAACGCCTGCGGCTATCGAATCAGGCGGTATATCGTGCGCTACTACTGATCCCGCGGCAATCATCGAATTCCTGCCAATGGTCACATTCGGCAGGATAATTGCGCCTGCCGCGATTTGGCAATTATCTTCGATTACAATCTTTCCGAACGATTGCAGATCTGGGATCCTGTCTCTGTATATCCGGCATAGGTCATGCGTCACGAGCCGCACTCCAATTGCAAGACTTACGTGATTTCCCAATTTTACGAGATAGGGTTCGCTTCCAAGGTCGGATATTGAGATATAGCAGTCCTCGCCGATCTGCGCACCCTGTTGCCTGAAGTACTCAGGAATGGTATAGGCATTGTACTTCCTGATTTCCAATCGCCTCCTCAGGCTCGAAGCCAGCGTTCTGAGCGGTCTAATAAATTTCACTTTCCACGACCCAAAACATGAGAAACAAATAGTTCCCCCATATTCAGCCCCCCGACAGGCAACACCTTACTCCGCGCTTCCGATTTACTTGAAGCGCTCTCCACGCACACCTAAGTCTTCGTAAGCCCGGAAGCATCGCTAAGCAGCCATTTGCACCATGGATGCCCGATAATAAGATCTGTAATAAGTATACATGAGCGTCAGATAGACACAAGCGGCCAGGACGCGCGTCAGCGCGGCACCGGTCGCGCCCAAAAGCGGCACGAGGGTAAGGATGGCCGCGAGGTTCACCCCACCTGCAACGAAGGCCCCATTCCTTATCTCTTTTCCCCGGGCCTTCGAACAGAGGAACCTATTGAACACGTCGCCGAAACCCTGAATGATCATCGCAAGACCGAGGATGAACGCAAGTGGTATCGACTGAATGTAGTCGGCCGAATAAAAAAGCAGGACTATTCTCTTCAACACACAGACGTAGACGACGTATGAACCTAGGGAGAGGGCGACTGTGGACCCGATCACGGCGGAAGGCACCCGCTCCATGTCGGCAAAGCTCTTGAAGAACGTTGTCGCGATAACGCTTGGCAGCAAGCCGAGCGGCGTGGAGATAACGAGGGCAAGGTTAAAGAAGCCCTGCTTTGTGTTGTCCCCAAAATAGCTTATCGAAAGGGCGCAAAGATACATGGTGGCAACCTCCGCGAGCGCCCCCAGGTAAACGTGGAAGCCGTAGCGCTTGTTTTCCAGGGAGATCCTCCGGAGGCTTCCGGAAAGGTTGCCGAAGGCCGGCTTAAGGCGAACGATCTGATAGATGTATACGACGTACAATGTGAACAGCATCAGGACAAAAGCTGAGACAAAAGTGAGTCTCGCGAACCTCATGTACGTGAAGAGCGCGAGGATATAGAGAACTTTCGGTATCGCGCGTTGCACGCTTAAGGCGCTTATGCGATTCAGGCCCATGAGCACACTTTCAAGATACGTCTGCAAGGGAAAAAAGATCAACGGAATTGCCAACAGGCGAATCGAAGAGCCGATCTTGTCCTGGAACAGGCGGTCCTGAAAAAACGAGACACCGAAAACGGCAGTGCTGAAGACGGCCGAAAGGAGCAAAGTTACCAGCAGACTACTGCCGAGAAGGGCCCGTTTCTCTTTCTCGTCGGTGCTCCGGGCGAGCATCATACTGACGGATACAAAATGTCCCGTGCTCACTATCAGCAATACCAGGTTCGCAAGGTTGCCAACATAGGCGTAATGCCCATACTGCGCAGGCTCGAGCGCCCTCGTAACAACCACGCTAATAACGAGGCCTAATATCATCTGCAGCACGGTGCCCACGTACAAAGCCCCGGCCTGTCTTGCTTTCGGGCTATGAAGAAGATTACGAAAATAATCGCTTACGGTGAAATTCATGATTTAAAAAAGTACTTGGGCAGGAGCGGGGGATCAGGCGATAAAACGAGCATCGCCTGGGCCCCCCTTCGAGACCTTGGGGAAATCAATGCCTAGAACGGGCCTATGTTGACGGGACCCGTCGAAGGAAGGCTATTGCCGTTAAGGCTTAAGCTCGACCCCGCGTTCACGCCCGCGCCGATGCAGGGAGAGCCTGCCGTCAAGCCTGTGAAGGTCGAGTTTAACATAGGGTCGGTCGGCAGGGAACTTTTCTCCTGCTTGCGATCGAAGGAAAAGTAACCTCCCGTGTTCCCGATCAGATGCGCGTAATCGTACGTCACCGCATCGTTCCAATAGACAGCGTTTCCGCTTGTTCGATAATGGTCGTTATTCGAAAGGACCCAGCCGCTGAAGCCTACCAGGCTCTCCGCGTACAGGTCATACACCCCGACGTTGTCGTAGAATATGTTGTTCCTCACCTGGAGACCCGTATTGTCGTGATATGTAGTGCGCAAAGCAGCCCATTGTCCCGGCGTGGAGCCGCCATTCATGATCAGGTTGTTGTATACCGCGCATCCCCTGACCGTTGAGCCGCTAGCGCCTCCCCCTATCCTGATGCCTTCATCATGGCCTGTCGGGTGGTAGACGCCCCATCTGTTGATAACGTTGTAAGAGGCAACACCATAATCGGAATTCTCCGCGATTTGTATCCCCGTGCCGCCGGCGTTCGTTACCGCGCAGCGGTTCACCCAGCCGTTCGGGCTGTCAACTAACGAGATGGCGCCGTCCTGGGTAGACTCTCCCGTATGGCCGGTGTTCGAGACGGAGCATTGGTCCACCCGGATTCCCGCTGTTTCGTAAACGCCTATTCCGCCCATATCGCCCGCGTCGCTGGCCACGCCGCCTATGTTATAGACGTTGCACTGCCAGGCGCTGTTGCCCGACCCGGCCTGCCAAAAATAGAGGCCCGTGCCTGCGTGACCGTACGATTGGACGTTCTGGTACGTGCAGTTGGTCGATCCGTTTGCCACGAACGCCCCTTCACTGTCGCTATTGCTCAGGGTCAGGTTTCTCACCGTGACGTCGTCGGACCCATTCACGACTATCAACGCCCGCATGTAAGTAATCCACGGGCCCGTGTCACTGCCTCGGGGACCCGATACGTCTATGCCGTCTATCACGATATGCTGTTTTTCGTGAACGTAAATCCCGTAAGGTCTCGTGCCGATTTCACATGCGCCGGGGTTGCCTGCGTCGAACCGGAAGTAGAACCTGTTGTAATTTATGGGGTTATAGAAGGTTCCGTTTTGCATGGAAAGCACGCTGCCGGGGCTCGACCAGGGACTGCCTGCCACGGGATACCCGTAATACACGGGCACTCTCACGCCACTCGTCGAGAGCCCGTTATAATTCATTATCCCGCTTACACTTCCCGCCCACACGCGAACTGTACCGTTCTGCGCATAGAGCGTCCAATTGGAGAAGGTGTCGCTCGTCTTGATGAGAGGATGCTTTCCGGCGCCATAAGCGCTGAAGGTTATGGGCGCCGCGGCCGAGCCGGAGCACGGAACGACCAAGGTCTCGCCCCAGACAGACCCGCTCTTGAAGTAGACGTTGTCTCCCGGCCCCAGGTATGTCTGATTGACTTTCGCAATCGTTTTCCACGGATAAGTTGGAGATATCCCGGAGTTGTTGTCGCTGCCGGCAAGGCTGTCGACATAGAAGTCAGCCGCGCTGGCGCGATGCGGGACGCCTGATGAAACGAGAACAGCGACAAAGAGCAAAAGAACGTGTGAAAAGACGCGCGGGAGATTCGGCCATGAATTTCGGAAAACTAATGATAGATTAGAACTCATACGACGCCTCCTCTTTGATTGTGCCGAGCGATGCTCGGCGCACAAGAGGCGCCGCTATCGCCTGGCAACCCTGCTGCCATATCCCGCTCCACTCGTTTGTGGATGTCTTACGGGACTTAGGCCAGTGGCTTTGCGTCCCGCCCTTTCGGACGGTTTGCCCTTTACAGGACTTCTATGTTATCGGATGCTCATCTAATAAACTTAAGCCTCCGTGTGAAGACAGAGGGGAGACTGCCTTCGGCTCTTATTCTTTCCGTTACTCCCTGCTCCCCTCTCCTATCTCCCGTCTTTCTTCATCTCGTCCTGCCACCGGCCCGCCTTTTTCGAACAAATGCTCATGAGCGCTCCTTACCAAGGGAGGGTAACACGACGATCTCGACACTGTCAACCAAGGAGGCGGGAAATGAAACTATAACACCTCAGTTTCATTGACATTTTTGACAAGGGCAGACAATCGGGAGCACGTAGGCTACCGCCGCTGCGCATAACCGATGCGCCTGAAACCTTAAAACCACAGTATTAGATATCAGCTTCAACGTTTCCCAAACGTCTACATGCATAGGCATGTATTGTACACGAAAATCCCTGTTAACGCAATACCTTGTTTTACGCTATCCTGTCCCCCGTCATACAAATCGGTGAACGGAAAGCGTACGCTTCAGGGCGGCGACATGAATGTTATCGGA
This sequence comes from uncultured delta proteobacterium, assembly GCA_963816715.1. Taxonomy (GTDB): domain Bacteria; phylum Desulfobacterota; class Syntrophorhabdia; order Syntrophorhabdales; family WCHB1-27; genus BOG-1155. Next base: position 250,647 of record CAWFMJ010000014.1, on the reverse strand, counting down.
AGACCGGGCAAGAAAGTTAATGGAAGAAACGCGGATCGCGGGAGATCGAGGCAACTATTCATTTTCGCGATTCGGCTTTTCGCGCTTCGCGGTAGTTCGCGCCAATTGATGTGCCTGACCGGAGAAGCTGCCGGACTAAAATGGCTGTCTCTTATCTAGGCTGCGAACTGACGGACATCGACCTGTACGCCCGAGCGGGCCGCTTCTTCCGCTATTTTAAGAATCTGGCGCGTTGTGGCTTCGTCGACATGGGCTTCGCCGCAGTTGTTGCAAATCCGGCCGGGGACGCCTTTGAACACCAGAACCATGCTGTCCCGTTGAAGCGTTATGGTTGTCCTGCCTTCCTCCGTGCTCCCGACCTTGCATATTAGGCACTTCATCGTCTTCTCCTCTTAAAAGAGGAAGCGTTTCATCGACGCCGCTACTCTGTCTGCCGTCTTGCCGTCCCACAATGCAGGTATCGTGCGGGACCGAGGCGGCGCGGCCAGGACATCGTCTATTCTTTCATCCATCTCATCGATCTCGCAGAGTCTGTTCGTGCCCTCCGTGACCGTGATGGGCCGTTCCGTATTAGGGCGAAGCGTGATGCAGGGGATGCCGAGGTACGTGGTCTCCTCCTGAACGCCGCCGGAATCGGTGACGACCATCTTGCAGTTGAAAACGAGATTCATGAAAGCTATGTAGGGAAGAGGTTCGACAAGGCGTATCGCGGGCGTCTTTTCGAGGTCGTCAAGAAGGCCGAGGGCCGCGAGGTTCTTGCGCGTCCTCGGATGAAGGGGAAAGACCAGAGGGAGCTGCTGCGCTGCCCGGACCAGATGGCGAACGAGCTTTTCAAGGGCTTCCGGGGAGTCGACGTTCGAGGGGCGGTGCAGCGTGACGACGGCGTATCCGGCCGGCGTGAAGCCGAGCGATTCGTAATAGCGTTCCTTCTCGATGCTCTTCCGCATCATTTCGAGGGAATCGATCATGATGTTGCCGACGCGCTCGATCTTCTCCGCGGAAACACCTTCCCGCAAGAGGTTCGCGTCCGCATCCGGAGAGGGGGTCCACAGGAGGTCTGCCAGGGCGTCCGTGACGATGCGGTTGATCTCTTCCGGCATCGTTCGGTCGAACGAGCGCAGCCCGGCCTCGAGGTGCGCCGTCTTCACGCCGAGCTTGGCGCACGCAAGCGTGACTGCCGCGGTGGAATTGACGTCGCCCACCACTACCGCCAGGTCGGGGCGGCACAGGTTGGAAGGGCATTCCTCCGAAGACCATTGACGAGAGGTGTGTCCCCCTTCAGAGCTTGCTCCCATCAGAATCTTCTCATAGGCAATCATGACGTTTCCCGTCTGCTGGGCGTGCGTTCCGCTGCCGACGGACAGGTGGATGGCCGGATCGGGCAGATTCAGGTTTTGAAAGAAGGCGTCCGACATGTTGAAATCGTAGTGTTGGCCGGTATGCACAATAACCGGCTCGGCCCATGCCTCGCCCTTGAGGCGGTGATAGAGCGGAGCGATCTTCATGAAATTGGGCCGCGCCGCGGCAACCAAGTGGATGAGTTTTTTCACGCTCTATTCCTCTATTCGTTCCGCGTTCCGCGTTCCGCGATTCGAGTTTCGCGATGTCCCGTTACGATGCCCGGCCGAAATCGTCTTCGACGCGAACGATGTCGTCTTCTCCGAAATAGTCGCCTCGCTGGACCTCGATGAATATGAGGAGATCATTGCCCACGTTTTCTATCCGGTGGAGCGCTTCCCTGCCTATGCCGATGCACGCGCCTTCTCCGAGCGCGCAGTCCTGCCCGTCAATGGTGACCCGCGCCTGTCCCTTCACAATGTACCAGTGTTCTTCTCTTTTGAAGTGCTTCTGATAGCTCAACCGTTTGCCCGGCAAAACCTCGATGCGCTTCACCTTGAAAGTGCTGTCGTCGTCGAGGACGAACCATTTGCCCCAGGGCGGCGAGGCGGCGCGCGCGTTGTCCCGATCAGCATTCATTCCGATACCTTGTACCCTTTCGAATGGCTTTCCGTATCCGCGCGATGGGCGGCGAGATCAGATGCGACGGCGTCGAGCTTCTTTGAGAGTCTGGCGTCTACGTCGTCGATCTTCGTATTGAGTGCATCTATCTTCACGCCGTTCATTTCGATTTGTTCATGGAGGTTTTCATAAACCGCATCGATCTTCTTGTTCAACGAGGCGTGGCCCTCAATGACCAGATCGAATTTTTCTTTGACATCTTTCAGAAGTGTTTCGAGGCATTCCTTCTTCATCGGTCATCCGCCTTCAGGATTTGGGGAATGAGAGGAGATCACGGTCGCTCAGTATAATACACCGTAATCTCTTTTTTCTTCAAACCGCTCCTCCCAGATCTTCCCAGCGTTCAGGCAAATGTTTCCGCCTCCTGCCGTCTCAGGCGTGCGTCAACGGCGTTTTGCCGATGGAGTAGACGTTGAAGCCGATCTCGAAGAGCTGCCGATGGTTGAGTATGTTTCGGCCGTCGAAGATAAATGCCGGCTTGGTCATCGATTCGTAAATGCGCTCGTAATCGAGCTCGGCGTAGAGCTTCCATTCCGTCATGACCGCGATGGCGTCGCATCCGTCGGCGGCTTTGTAAGGGTCGCTCTCGTAGACAACGCCGTGGACGCCGGCGAGGTCCGTCATCGCGTTTTTCAACGCCTGGGGATCGGTAATGACCACGTCCGCCCGCTCTTCCACGATGCTCTTCGCCACGTCGAGCGCCGGGGTCTCCCGCGTATCTCCCGTGTCCGCCTTGAAGGCAAACCCGAACAGTCCGATTCTCTTTCCTGCGAGGGTGTTGAACATTGCGTTGAGCATGGTGAGCACGAAGCGCCGCTTCTGATATTCGTTGATCTTGACCACGCTTTCCCAGTAGTTTGCCACTTCCTCGAGCCCGTAGGTCTTGCAAAGATAGACGAGGTTGAGAATGTCCTTCTTGAAGCAGGAGCCGCCGAACCCGATGCTCGCATTGAGGAATTTGCTGCCCAGACGGCTGTCCATGCCGATGGCCTTTGCCACTTCCCGCACGTCGGCGTCGGTCTTCTCGCACAGGGCCGATACGGCGTTGATCGAAGAGATGCGTTGCGCCAGGAAGGCGTTTGCCACGAGCTTCGAAAGCTCGCTGCTCCAGATATTGCTCTCCAGTATCCGTTCCTTGGGCACCCAGTTCGCGTAAATATCGACCAATTCCCGCCGCGCTCTGACGCCCTCCTCCGTCTCCCTCGACCCGATGAGCACCCTGTCGGGCAGCTCCAGGTCTTTCATGGCCGTCCCTTCGGCAAGAAACTCCGGATTCGACAGGACGTTGAAACGGATCGAGCCGGTCTTCGCGGTGAGAATCTTCTCCATGGCGAGAGCGGTCTTCACCGGAATCGTGCATTTTTCGATGACGGTCTTCGGCGATTCCGCCGCCTCCCTGATCTGACGCGCCGTCTTTTCCCAGTACTGGAGGTCGGCCGCCATGCCGGCGCCCACGCCAAAGACCTTCGTCGGCGTGTTGACGGCGACGAAAATAATCGAAGACTCCTTGATGCATCTGGCGACATCGGTTTCAAAGAACAGGTTGCGGCCCCTGGCCGTGCGGACTATCTCGTCGAGGCCGGGCTCGTACACGGGGAGGCTGCCGGAATTCCACTGCGCGATCTTTTCGTTGTTGATGTCAACGACGGTTACCTTGTAGTGGGGACACTTGTAGGCGATCATCGCCATTGTCGGACCGCCCACGTAACCGGCGCCGATGCAGAGGATGTTCTTTGCGAAATTGCTCATTATGGACTCCAGAGTTCCTTGTTTGTCGCGTTTATCCGGCTCGTCTCGTTGCCTTCAAGACCGAAGCAAGGGCGATCCTTTCATCGTCTTTGCTCTTCCAGTCTTGCAAGCCGCAATTCCCATTCCCAGGCGGTTTTGATGATGAAGGCGAGGTCGTCGTGACGGGGCTGCCATCCTGTCTGGCGCCGGAGCAATCCGCTGTCGGCAATCAAGGCAGGCGGGTCGCCCGGCCGCCGGCCGGCCTCCTCGACCTTGAAATCGACGCCGGTCGCCCTTTTTGCCGCGTCGACCACTTCCCGGACGGAAAACCCGTGGCCGTAGCCGCAGTTCATGCAACTGCTGTTGCCTGTCTCTTTTAAATAGTCGAGAGCCCGGAGATGGGCGTCGGCCAGGTCTTCGACGTGTATGTAATCCCTCACGCAGGTGCCGTCGGGCGTCGGATAATCTGTCCCGAAAATCGTCAGTTTTTCCGACTCGCCTTTGGCGGTCTTGAGGGCCCGGGTGATCAGGTGCGTGGCTTCCTTATATGCCTGCCCTATCCTCCCGCCCGGGTCCGCGCCGGCCACGTTGAAGTAGCGCAGCGCCACGTAGGTGAAATCCGTTGCGGCTGAAAGGTCTTTGAGGGTCCGCTCGATCATGACCTTGGAAGCGCCGTAAGGGTTTATGGGCGCGAGCGGCGTCTCTTCGTCGACGGGCATTTTTTCAGGGATTCCGTAGACAGCGGCAGTGGAAGAATAGATGAAACGGCGGACTCCCGCCTCCACGAGGGCATCGAGGAGATTGAACGTATTTGCCACATTGTTCCTGTAGTACAGGAGGGGCTTCCTTACCGATTCTTCCACCTGGATCGACGCGGCGAAGTGGATAACCGCATCGGGCCTGAAGTCGTTGATTGTTCTCTTGAGCAACGCCGCATCGGCCAGGTCTCCCCTGACCAGTTTCCCATAAAGCAGCGCCCAGTCGTGGCCTGTAGAAAGATTGTCGTAGACGGCAATCTCGTGCCCCTTTTCGCCCAGCATTTTGACCACGTGGCTGCCGATATACCCGGCGCCGCCCGTCACAAGGATCTTCATAGGTCGCTCTCCAACAATTATAGATAGTTAGGCAAAAGGCCCAATCTCTTCCTGCCCTCGCTCACGCCCTTTTGATCTCTCTCTTGAGCCGACTGATGTGACCGCGGCCAAGCCCTTTTACTTCGCACCCCAACTCCAGGTAGCGCCTGATTTTGCGGTCGTCGAGGATGCCGAAACAGTCGATCACCGCGATTCTTTTTCCTGCCTGCCGCACGACGTCGTCAGGGTCCATCTGTAGGTAAGGTTGATGACGAACGGCCAGGACAAGGGCGTCTATGCCTTTCATGCATTCGCGCAGGTCTTTTCCGACCTTCAGGTCTTTCAGTTTCTTCTGGTTCCTGAAGAAGATGCTCTTCGATTCCCTTGGGTACTCCTCCTGGTTCTCGAACTCCCACCACCGGTCGACGTAGGGGTCATGAACTCTGATCTCCGCGCCCATCTCGTGCAAACGGCGGATAAGGATCTCCGAACCGCTGTAACGGGTATCTCCCACATCCTCCCGATAGGATGCGCCAAGGATAAGCACTTCCGCTGAAGCGATCGGCACATTCATGTTTCGCAGGGCGTCCCGGACGAGCTGCGCTGCATGGAGCGGGCGGGTATCATTGATGTTGATGGCCGCCGGCGTCACCTTGAAGATATCGTCCTCAAACCCGAGGATGTGTTTGTACGCCCATATGCCGAGGCCGCCGTCCTTAGGAAGACAGTAGCCGCCCACACCGGGACCGGGAAAGATTATGTTGCTGTGCGTGGGCCTGACTTTGATCGCCTCGATTACCTTGATGATATCGACGCCGTTCGTTTCGGCGAAGAGACTCCATTCATGGAGAAAAGAGAGAATTGTGGCCCGGTAGCTGTTTTCAACGATCTTTGCCGTTTCCGACTCTATCGGTCGATCGAGCACGGTAAGAGGGAACTTTTCCGTGTTCAGGACTTCCTTGAGAAACTTCACCACTCTCGCCTTTGCCTCGTCGTTGACGCCGCTGCAAACCCGCCAGAAATCCCGTATGGAAGCCACGTAGTTCTTTCCCGGCATTACTCTTTCATAACTGTGCGCGAGGAGCGGGTCGGTGGCAATGCCCCGATGCCGGTATATCTTGCGAATGGCGGGCAGAGCGACTTGCTCCGTTGTGCCCGGCGCTACCGTCGTCTCAATGAGAATGAGCGCGTGGGGCATCACGTGCTGGCCGATGACCTCGAAGGACTCTTCGAGGGCTGTCATCTCGACCTCTCCCTGATACACGTCGCCTAGGGCGTGCTTGCTGTAGTCGAGCTGGACGTCGACAACGACAACATCGGCAAAATTGAGGACATCGTAGAGGTACGTCGCCACAAGACTCTTTTTCTCCAGAACGCAGCGGCGTATCATCGGCTCGACTTCCGGATCCTCCGCCTTCACGGGAGATATCCCCTTATTTAGGGTGGGGATTTTCCAGAAGCTGCGAACGCTCGGCCGCTGCATGCCGATCACGAATTTCGACGGCTGGCCCGTCTTCTTGTCAACCGTATCGGCGACAATTGCCGCCATGACCGCGCCAACAAAACCGACGCCCATGACGACCACGATCTCCTGGCCGCGTCCCCTCGCCTCGGCGACCAATTTCTCCATTTTTGTCAATTCAAGACGGCAGTCCTCCTCTGAGGGCAACGGGTAGCGAGTACCATCAGGGCTCAAAGAAAAAGCATGCTCCATGAAGCCTCCTGTTTTTTCTCTCCATTTCGCGTCAGGGGCGATCCCTGAAGAACGGTTCAGCAACAGTTTGATTGGGGTGGAGAATGCGCTAAGAGCGGCAATTTGGATAAGCTACCGCCGTCTGGAGCAGGCCGCCCGGCTTCAGTGTTTTACATCCAAGCATCACGAAACAATAGACTAACGTTCTAACCACTGCGTAAAGCAGTACGTATTGTATTACAAAACGTCGGCTGCGGCAACATTTTGTTTGTCCCTCTCCCCTCTGCTTTTGCTGAGGACTTTCAAGGGAAAACGCTCGTTGCGCCGCTGGAATATTATCGGCGCCGAGAATAATTAACATAAGTTTTACCCTGTCTGAGAAAGTCAACAATATTGCCCCGAATCCAAGGAAAAACGAGTCGGCGACGAACAGGGCGGGCTTCATCGCTTGCGCCATTTTCCAACTGCCCCCACGATTGCGAGCCCGGAAGCCAAAAGAACAAAAGACGCAGGGACCGGAACGGCGCTCGATTCCTGCCAAAACTGTTGAAAGTGCCAAAGCCTCGGTGCTTCATCCCGGTTCAGATCCAGAGTGATTTGAGGCCAACGGAACTCCTCGGACGGCAGGACCGACTGAGAAGCGCGGAGCGCCTCCGGACCGAAATCAGGCTTGTTTCCCCTATCGTCCAGGTTCCAGGAAAAGTACCTCTGCGACGCCCGAAGGTAGGCGTCGACGAGTTGTTCCTCATCGAAGTTGCCCGCAAAAAAACTGCCCAGCCCCTGCGCCGCCATTCCCACAAAGACGACAAGAATCATAAGGACCCACGGCATCGCAATTTCCCTAGTCTTCCCGGCGCTTGGTCGCTTTACACGATCTTGACAAATAAACTATAGCCATGTCGGACAATGTTGTCAATAAAGCTTCAGAACAATTTCCTAAACCTTCGGGAAAACCGCTCCATGTTTTGCCGAAACACAATGAAAAGCTTGACCGCGCCTTGCTTTCCATGATAAAAGAAGGCAGCGCAACGATGATGCGTGCACGCCAAAACGGTCACATTCCGGCGGTTTACGCGAAAACGTTTATCTGGCCTTGTACGTTGCCGCCACATAGATTACACTTTCTTCATGCCCCCGTAGCTCAGGTGGATAGAGCACAGGATTCCTAATCCTGGCGCCGTGTGTTCGAGTCACACCGGGGGCACGTTTCTTCTTGCCCATGGAGCTTTTCCTTCGCAGCCCCCCTGTAAGGAAGCCGCCTCCCAAGACAGTTGGAGACTGTCGCACTCCTCAGGCGGCCAAAGTTTCGGGAGTCTTTTGATCAATTATCAACTTGCCCCGGCATTGAGCGTTTTTCTTGAATCGCCGGCGAGCCCAATTCCCTGCAATGAGCCCTGTTTGCCCCCCAATTTGCCCGCATATTTGGCGGCGCGCTGCCGCCAAATATATTGAAAAGCCATTTCATTCTGTGATATCTTTGCATGTCCCGGCGTTTCCCCCGCCAGGAATTCCTGATCCTGGCGCCGTGGTCCTGTCGTACCGGGTACATTTTCGTTTTTAGGAGATCGCGTTGGTTTCTTCGCGGTCCGAGTGTTCAATACGCTCAAGCATGGAACGCCGGACGGCGTTCCAAATTTAATTGCGTAGTCCTGTAAGGAGGTCAGTATGTCGCTGGAAGGAAAAATAGCATTGGTGACGGGCGCTTCAAAACCGCTAGGCATCGGCAAGGCAGCAGCCCTTGCATTGGCCAAGATGGGGGCCGACGTAGTCGTAACGGGCATGCGCCACATGGAAGGGGCCGAAGCGGTGGCGGCCGAGATAAGCGCTCTGGGGAGAAAGTCCCTGGCGCTCAAGATGGACGCCACGAATTATGACGACGTGAAGAACGTCTTCGCGGCCATCAAAGAAAAGCTCGGTCCTGTCTCAATATTGGTGAACAACGCCGCCCAACTGGGGCACATGGTGACCATTGCAAAGACAACCATCGAAGAGTGGGACGACGAGGTCCGGATTTGCCTCAACTCAGCCTTTTATTGCATCAAGGAAGCATGGGCGGACATGTGTGAGGCGAAGTGGGGCCGCGTCATCAATATCACTTCCGTTGCCGGCGCCCTCGGCGGATATGGGCAGACAAGCTATGGCGCAGCAAAGGGGGGCCTCACCAGTCTCGCCAAGTCGGTCGCTCTCGAAGGCGCCCGGTTCAACATCACGGCCAACTGCGTCCTCGTTGGCATCAGCGCCACGGACAACCACTTCCAACTCCCCGAACAGGCTAGGGAGAAGATCGAAAAGAGAACGGCTTTCCGCAGGGCGGCGACGCCGCAGGAAATCGCCGGCGCCATTGCCTATCTCGCATCCGACGAAGCCGCGTACATGACGGGGGCGACCATGGACATGATGGGAGGGCTCGACCTGTTCGTCTTCTAAAGAAAGGAAACCGGTACGGCCGGCCTCACCATTTCACAAGGCTGCTTGCCCAGGTGAGGCCGCCGCCAAAGGCCGTCAGCACGACGCGTTTGCCGGCGCTGATGGTCCCATCCTTGACCGCTTCGTCGAGCGCTATGGGGACTGTGGCGGAAGAGATATTGCCGTAACGGTCTATGGTGGTGTATACCTTGCCCATAGAGACCTTCAGTTTCTTCGCCATGCCCTGGATGATTCTGATATTCGCCTGGTGGGGGATAATGACGTCGATGTCGTCCATACCGTAGTCGCCTGCGGCGGCCGCTTCCTCGGCTGCGTCCGCGAATCTGCTCACCGCCACTTTGAATGATTTGTTCGCCTCGATCATCTTGAGGAAATGGAGCTTTTTGTCGACGCTCTCGTAGGAAATAGGCGTCGTCAACGATCCGCCGCCCGGCATGAGGAGCGTGTCGCCGTTGGCGCCATCAGTGTGAACGTGGGTAGAAACAACTTCGTGACCGGCCTCCGTCTTCGTCAAAACAACCGCGCCCGCACCGTCTCCCCACAAAATGCAGCTCTCCCGTTCCTTCCAGTCGACGACCCTTGTCATGATCTCGCCCGCGACGACAAGCGCCATTTTGTTTGCGCCGCTGCGTATGAGCTTGTCGGCGAGGTGGAGCGCAAAAATGAATCCCGAGCATGCCGCGCTGACGTCAAAGGAAACCGCCTTGTCGCAACCGAGTTTCGCTTCGAGCCAGTTGGCGCCTGCAGGGCAGTGCGTATCGGGAGTAATCGTGGCGAGCACGATAAGGTCGATATCATCCTTCTTCACGCCCGCTGTTTCCATAGCCCGCTGGCAGGCAATCTTGGCGAGGTCGGAGGTCGCCTCGCTCTTGTCCGCAACCCGCCGTTCTCTTACCCCGGTTCGCGTATATATCCACTCATCGGACGTATCGAGAAACTTCTCGATGTCATGATTGCTCAGCACTTTCTCCGGCACGTAAGACCCGGTTCCTATGATTGCTATTCTTTCCACGTTAGCCCTCTTTCCGCAAAAAACGCCAATATCCCGTTTTCAAATAGAACAAATCCACTTCATGTTTGTCAAGCCGCGGGCGCTACACCGTTCTTATCTCCTGTTTCATAAAGACCAGATAACATATGCCAAAACAGAGAAAAGTAAGCGCGAACAGGGAGATCACGTGAGGCGCGACGATCGAAAGGCTCTGGCCCACGGGAAGCGGGTTCTGAAAACGCTCCTGGGATAACCTTTCTATTGGCCCGACAAGCACCATGGAGCTCGTCGTTTTCCTCATGGGGTCAAGAATGGTTGATGTGGCGTCGCCGTAAACTTTCGCGGGCGAAAAGAGGGAGATGATATTCTGCACCTCTTCGTGCTTGAGCACGGTCTCCACGTCGGCGCCATTGCTCGTTTGCTGTATGGGAGCAATGGCGTCTGAGGCAAATCCGGCGGCCAGCGGCACCATAAATGAGGTCAATATCCACAAAGCCAGCGCGGCGAGGGCCGAGGTGGACGTGCTTTTAAAAACGACGGAAAAAAGGATTGAGAGCCCGAGCCAAAAAGCAATGTAGAGGAGACTGATGACGAGATAGATGAAAAGGCGCAGCACTTCCTCGGAGCCGGGAACGATGCCGAGCATGCGGATGCCCAAACCGGAGATGACGAGGACGATGGAAACGAGGATCACGGCAATCGTCACGACCCCGGCAAGGAATTTGCCGTTGATAATCGCGTCGCGGTATATCGGCTGTGAGACAAGCTTGGCAAGTGTCCTGGAAGCTCTCTCACGATTGACGGCGTCGAAGCCGAGGACAATCCCGATCAGGGGGCCGAAAAAGCCGATAAACTGCGAAAATGAGAAGAGCTTCCCCGTAGAAGTGAAGAGGTAGAGGAAGAGCAACGTTGGCTTGGCCATGCCCTTTACCTCTTCGCGGATGGCCATGCCCACCATGGAAGCGATAACGATCCCCACGATTACGATGAGCGCCGAGATCAGGACGAACCGGATGCTCGAAAAGTAATCCTCCATTTCCTTCCTGAAAATAGTAAAGACGCCGCCCACTGTCAGGCCTCCTTGAAGTACTTCATATAGATCTCCTCCAGGGTGTATTCTTCGCCGGTCTGAATCCCCAGCTTCTCCCGGGCGAGATCGCTGATGCGACCTGATGCTACAAGGTTTCCCTTGATCATGATGCCGACGCTGTCGCAAATGCGCTGCACCTGTTCGAGCAGATGGGAGGAGAGAAAGACCGTGATCCCCTGCTCTTTGCTCAGTGCATGGATAGCATCGAGCATCTTGTTCGTCCCATCCGGGTCGAGGCCCACCGTCGGCTCGTCAAGAAAGACGACCCGCGGGTCCTTCAGGAGCGCCTCGGCGATGCCCAGACGCTGTCTCATGCCCTTTGAAAAAGCCCCAACCTTCTTTGTCGCCTCATCGAGCAGGCCGACGGTGCTCAGGAGCTTGTCGATTTTCGGCCCCGAGACCCTGTCGGGCAGCCGGTTGAGCCGTGCCACAAAACGCAGGTTCTGTTTTGCATCCATCTCGTCGTAAAATCCGACGTTCTCCGGCAGGTAGCTCACTTTTTGCTTTACCCGCAGGGGTTCTCTGGAAGGATCGAAACCGCAGACCAGGGCTCGTCCCGAAGTGGGTTCCGTGAGGCCGAGAAGCATGAGAATGGTTGTCGTCTTGCCTGCCCCGTTGGGTCCCAGAAACCCGAAGATCTCACCCTCCGTGACCCGGAGGGTGATCCCGTTGACCGCTCTTTGAGAGCCGTACACTTTCGTAAGGCCCTCGGTTTCGATGATAAGCCGTCCTTCCAAATCAGCGCCTCCCCAGCCAGATAAAGAGCGCGCAAAGGCCGGCGATGACGAAGAGGATAATGCCGATCCCAATCCAGGCCCAGGCTGCCGACGATTTGACGCTCACCCGCATCTCCAGGTTTTTGTCTGCTTTTTCGCCGTTTACCGCGATGCCGACCGAGTAGTCTCCCACCAGGGCTTGTGCGCTCGGTTTCACGCTCGCTTCGACCTGCCTCATGGCCCCTGGCTGCAGGGCGTCTATTTTGGCCGGCTTGAACTCCACGGTCCAGTTCTCCGGCTTGAAAGAATCAAAAGCAATGTTGTGGTTCACGGCAGAGCCGGTATTCTTGACGAAGAAGGAGAAGGTGGAAGCCTGGCCGGGCATCGCCTCGAGAGAGGAGCCCGTTCGGCGTCGCCGCGTCGAGCTTGTACACGCCGGTGAGGGTGACATCCAGCTTCAGCTCGGTGGTTTGTTCTCCGGAGGTAATCTTTACGGGAATGGCATATTCGCCGGACGGCGCATCTTTGGAAGGAGTGACCTGAATGGCCACGGTCTGGCTCTGGCCGGCCTTCACCCTAAAGGTAGACACCTGTTTTTCTTCGTAAGCAGGCTTGATGACGATCTCCCAATTCTCGGGCGCCGTTGCGAAAACGTTGAAGGTACGGTCCGCATCGCCCTTGTCGAGCACTTCCAGCGAAAACTCGAACTTGGCGTCCGCTGTCCCCTTCAGCACAGGGTAATTTGCCGTGACCTGCAAGTCGTTGCCTGCCAGCGTCTTCGGCTGCACCGTAACCGTCAGGTTATCCTTGGAAATGAACGCCCCGTCCGCGGTTCTCGCCTCAAATCCGAACACGTAGGCGCCGGGACCCACGTTCTTGGCGGGATCCAGAGTCAGAGCGATGTTCTTGGTCTTCCCCGCGGGCACGTAGAGGCCGGACACCTCATAGTTCCCTCCCTTGGTGCTCGCCTTCCAGCCCTTGGGCACGGAAGTCAGCTTGACGTTGATCGTCTCGTCCGTCCGTCCCTTATTCAACAAGACCAGTTCCATTCTCACCGGTTCGCCGCGCGGCACGGTCACCCCGGAGTATTCGGTAAATACGCCGATCCCCCGTTCGGGTCCCGTCGCTTCGGTCTTCGCCCCCTGCTCCTGCGCGCAAAGCAGGATGGGGAATATGAGGAAGAGCAGCGCCGCACAAACGATGAAGGAAAAACTGGGCCCATGATTCGTCCGCATACATTTGCCTCCTTGAAAAATATGCCCGTGGCTCGGTCTTGGTTCCGAACCCTTGACGCTAACCGCCGTATAAACGTGGCAATCGGCCGTCCGCTCATGCCTCCTGCCTCTATGTCTCACCGTGCCTTCCACAAAAAAACTTCGGAGAAACCTCAAGCGTACACTCCGAAGATTGCGACTGGCGGGGTGCAAATCTTCCGGACCCCGCAAGTCGAATACTATAACTCATCCTTTTATGTTTCACAAGCGCATGGAATTGCAGGCTTGCGCGTCTGCATCTTCATTCCGGACAAGGGGCTTTCGGGCTACCCGCGCTTCTCGAAAAACTCCCGAACGCTCGCAATAGCATACTCTTTCTCGGCTTCTGTTAGTTCGGGAAAAACAGGGAGAGCGAGGCTCATCAGGGAGGCGCGCTCGGCTTCCCTCAAATCGCCCCTTCGGTAACCGAGATGCGTGAAGCAGTCCTGAAGGTGGAGCGGCATGGGGTAATAAATGCCCGTTGCGACGCCCTTCTGTTGCAAATGCGCCTTAAGCGCGTCCCTCCGTTCCGTTTGCACCACATATTGATGGAATATATGGTCGCCTTTCCCTTCAGTCTGGGGGAGCCGGAGCGGCAGGTCGGCCAGCTTCCGGTTGTACTGCATGGCGTTTTCAATGCGCTTTCTGTTCCAACCCTCCAAATGGGGGAACTTCTCGACAAGGGCGCACGCTTTTATCTCGTCCAGCCGGCTGTTGATGCCCAGCATCTCGTGGCGATAGGTCTGCTCGCCCATGCCGTGGACCCTGAGCTTCCTCGCCCGCTCGAAAAGGTCGGCCCGTTTCGTGAGGACCATGCCGCCTTCACCGATGCCGCCGAGATTCTTTGTCGGATAGAAACTGATTGCAGCGATGTCGCCAAAGGCGCCGGAGGCGGTGTTGTCTCGTCTCGCCCCCAGCGACTGGGCCATATCTTCAACCACGGCCAGTCCGTGCTTTTCGGCAATAGCGCAGACCCGCTCCATGTCGCAGAGCTTGCCGAAGAGATGAACCACGATGATGGCTTTCGTCTTCGGCGTGATTGCCCGCTCGATTAGATCGGGGTTTATTGTCATGTCGTCTTCGTCGACGTCGACGAAGACGGGGACGCCTCCCAGAAGGGCGACGGAACTCGCCGTCGAAAAGAACGTATAGGGCGTCGTCACGACTTCGTCGCCGCTTTCTATTCCAAGCGCCATCAAGGCGAGGATGAGCGCGTCCGTACCGTTGGCGCAGGAGACTGCATGGGGCACGCCCGAAAAATCAGCTATGGTCTTTTCGATCTCCGTACAGTACTTCCCCAGTATCAGCTTTTGTTCGGAAAGAATCTCGCCGAGCTTCGGCAGGAGACTTTCCTCGTACGTCTTGTATTGTCTCTTAAGGTCTATCAGTGGAACGTTCATAGTGCATAAGCCTTTCCAAAGCGATCGAGATAAAGGATTTCACCGAGCGGCTTGCGCGGCGTGGGAGGAGGAGATCCGTCGAAATAACCGAGCGGCGTCATCGCCACCACGCTGTACCCTTCGGGGATGCCGAGGGCTTCCTCTGCTTTCTTTGCGTCGAAGGCGCCGATGATCACCGTCCCCAGGCCCAGGCTGTGCGCAACGAGCGTCAGATGATCCATGGCGAGCCCTGCGTCAAACATGAACCAGTCCCCCTTGTCCGTGACCGGCTCTCCTTGTTTGACCCCGGCAACGCCCCGGCGGGAAACCAGGCAAACCATGCAGGGCGCTGCGAGGCATGCCTGATAGGCCGGATTGTTCTGCCTGAGCGTCGCGCCGAGCGCCTCCTTGATGGCCGGCTCCTTCACCACCACAAAGCGCGCCGTCTGCGTGTTTGCCCAGGACGGCGCACGCCTCGCTGTGTCGATGCACTGGATGATCGTCTCGTCCGGCACCGGATCGCTTCTATACTTCCTCACGCTTCTTCTTTCTGTTATCGCTTTCAGCAAATCCATCGGTTCGACCTCTTTCGCCGCAGTCTACCACAGGCTTGAGATTCGGCGCAACTTCGTCTCCTGCAAAAGATGTAAAGGCTATTCCGGGGTCTTTTCTCCCTTCGGTTTTCTGCCCCTTCTCCGGGCGCCTGTTCCGTGGGGAGCATTCTCTTCACGACGATGTCGTAGACGTTCCCCTGCTGCTTTCTTTTAGCAGGCAGTATTCTCCTGATCTGCTCGTCGGTCATGCCGTTGCTCCTCATGGCTTTTCTCAACTTTCCCGCCCAGTAATTGATGGTGCTCACGCCGGTTCCCAACATCTGCGCCAATTCGCTGACGTCTTTCGCATTCCAGTTGTCAACTAACGCTTGCAGCTTATCTTCACTAACCTTAGCTTCTCGTTTCGCCATAGTCTCCCTCTCAAATCGTTTTATTTTTCATTATTCTACCGATTGCAAGACTGATATTCAATCATGTTTTCGAAATAAAAACCACTGAAAAGTGGTTCCTCTTTCTTGCAAAACGTCCTTTGATCGTCTCTTCAAGACTGCGACAAGTATGCTCCCGTGAACGTCGGAACAACGCGTCAAAAGCTTCCGAGCTGCAAATCGCTGGACATAAATCGGGTTGTTATAGTACTATATGCCATGAAATCCACGTTCAAACCCATAAAACCTGTTAGAATTTCCGAAGAGGTTGCTCAACAACTGAAGCAATCCATTCTGTCCGGCAATTTCGCAGCGGGGAGACTGCCGACGGAAAAAGAATTGGCTGAGCAATTCCACATCAGTCGCACCACCACTCGCGAGGCTTTGCGGATCCTCGAAACTGCCGGGTTTATCGCCACACGGCAGGGGACGTCGGGCGGGGCCTTCATCATGAACCTCACCTTTGAAGTCATGTCGAACGTTTTTCTCGACCTTTTTCTTGCTCAAAAGGTATCGATTGCCGAGCTAAACGATCTTAGACTTCTTGTAGAACCGGAGGTAGCGCGATTGGCTGCCCAAAGAGTCACGCCGGAGTACATTGCACGGCTGAGGGCCGTCCTCGAACGGGAAGACGCGAGGATGGCGTCGGACAAGAACACGACAACGAGTCTCGCCGGGACTGATCTTCGCCCCGAATTTCATTTTATTCTTGCCGAGATGTGCGGCAACCGAGCCATGGAAGGGCTCGTACGATCGATCATCAACCTTACGAGGAGGGTGGTGGAAGCCGTGAGCGTCGGGTACACGCATCCCTTAGGACATCACGGTCCGCTTCTCGAAGCTATTATCGCCGGCGATTCGGAAGCAGCGGCAGAGATCATGAGAAAACACACCATCGCCAACGGCGCCGTCCTCCTGACAATAGAGAATCTCTTCCGCCAGAAACCAGGCGCTTCTCTTTAGGAAAGGCGATAGCTATCTATTGTTGTTCGGGAAGTCGCCGCCTGCGCCGGTTTCCCCCGAGGTAGGCTCTTTTGACGACGTCGCTCGTCTGGAGTTCGCTGATATTCCCCTCCGACACCAATCTGCCTACTTGCAGCAAATATCCCCTTGACGCCAACTGACGAGCCAATCCGAGATTCTGTTCCACCAGGAGGATGCTCATTCCCTCCTGTTTTCTTATGTCTTCGATGATCACGCCCAACTCGTAGACAACCTTCGGCGCCAGTCCCAATGAAGGCTCGTCCATCAGCAAAAGCTTCGGCCTCGCCATGAGGGCGCGGCCGATGGCCAGCATCTGTTGTTCCCCGCCGCTGAGCGTTCTCGCCTTCTGATCGACTCGCTTCTCCAAAATGGGGAAGTAGCTGAAAACCTTTCCGAAATCGGCCTTTATCTCAGTCTTGTCCTTTCGCAGCGTCGCGCCCAGCTTCAGGTTGTTCGAAACTGATAGATCCGGAAAAAGTCTGCGGCCCTCAGGTACATGAATAACGCTCAACCTCACGATCTCAGGCGCGCTCAATCCGTCGATCCTCTTCTCTCCGAACCAAATCTCCCCGGAAGTGAGGGGCGTGAGGCCGGAGACGGCCCTCAGCAGCGTCGTTTTGCCCGCGCCGTTCGCCCCAAGGACGGCAAGGGCTTTTCCCTCTTCGAGGGAAACGGAAACGGAGTCGAGGGCCATGGCCCTTCCGTAGTGCACGGTGGCCCCCTCCACTCTAAGCAGCATTGGCGCCTCCGATGTATGCCTCAATGACATCTTCATTGCTTCGAATCTCTTCGACCGTTCCTTCGGCTATCTTGCGTCCGAAACTCATGACCACGACGCGATCGCAGACGTCGATAACCTCCATATTGTGCTCCACGAGCAGAACCGACATCCCCGTTCCGAGCATCCGCTCGATGGTGGAGAGGGTAAGCTCCGTCTCCTCCCAATTCATCCCAGATGTCGGCTCGTCAAGGAGGAGCAGTTTCGGTCTCACCGTCAAGGCCCTTGCCACGGCGAGCATCTTTTGATGCCCATGGGGAAGGTTGCTCGCCAATTCATCTTTCACCTTGTCCAATTGCAAGAGCTTCAGCGTCTCCAGGGCCTGTTCCATGATCAGGGCCTCGTTCCGGCGATACCTCCTGGTGTTGAAGAACGCATCGATCGAATTCGAGTGCGGATGGAGATGACACGAAGCCACCACGTTCTCCAGGACGGTAAAGCGGGGAAAGAGCGGGTTCAGTTGAAAGGTTCTTCCTATGCCGAGCTTCGCCAGTTGATGCGGTTTCTTTCCGGTGATGCCGCGCCCGTCGAAAGTCAATCGTCCGCGGGTGGGTTTGAGTATGCCCGTGATCAGGTTGAAGGCCGTTGTCTTTCCTGCGCCGTTGGGCCCGATCAAGCCGACGATCTCCCCCCGGTCGACGCCGAAGCTGAGCCCGTCCACGGCGCTCAACCCCCCGAAGTGCTTCGTCAGGTCATCGATCTCAAGAAGCATTGTAGGCTCTCCCTGCCTCGTACTTTGCGCGTTTCACAAACAATCTCTTTATTATCCCCGGCAGTCCCATCAAACCCTGAGGCATGACATACACGACGACGAGAAGTATTACCGCGGAGATGTAGGGGACATATTGTTTCAGCCCCCTTGCGAGCTCGGGCACGATGACGAGAAGGGCGGTTCCGAGTATCGGTCCGACAAAGCTGAACATGCCTCCTACCACCCCGTACATCAGGAACATCATGGTGGCGCCAAAATTGAAGCTCGACGTTCCAATGGTAAAGTTGTAGTGCGCGTAAAGGGCGCCTGCCAGGCCGGCGAAAAAGCATCCCACGGCAAGCGCGTAAACCCGATAGAACGCCTCGTTCACGCCGACGCTCGACGCAATAAGGTAAGACTGGGCAACAGCCTTCCAGGTTGTTCCCACCCGGCATGTTTCGAGCCGGTAAAGCACAAGAAGAGAAACGGAAATCACGATCAGAAAGCAATAATAGTAGGGTGTTTTCGAAAAGCCGAGCAACGGAGGAATGCCCGTGAGCCCGCTATAGCCGCCGCTCACGGTGCCGAGAGCATTGATCACCTCCACGATGCCCATGCCGAAGAAGAGGCTTACCATGGCATAGTAGACGGCTCTCAGCCGGGAAAAGGGGAATCCTATGATAGTGCCGATAACCGTCGCGATGAGGGCCCCGAGAGGAATGGTCATCCAGGGGGACCAGCCAAGCCATTTTGACATCATCCCCGAAGAATAGGCGCCGATGGCCATGAAGGCGGCGTGTCCGAGAGGAAACTGTCCCGATATGATGATGGTCCTGAAGCTGACCGCTGCAAGTATGGTGAGAAAAGTCAGGTTGAGCACGTGAAGGAGGTAGGGGGAATCGACAAAGAGCGGTATTACGGCGAGAACGAGGAATATCGCCGCCGCCGCGATCGCCGCCCGACGTCTTTTACGCTTCTTTTCTTCGGGGGAAGAGATGGCATCCCTCATACGCGTCTCCTTTCTCAAAAACCCATTTCACGGCCAAAAAACCCTTTTGGCCGTAGAAGCAGGACAACGATGATGATGCCGATGGCCAGGGCTTCGGTAGCAGACCCGCTGATAAACAAAGGGAGGAACGCGTCGATGGCGCCGACGGCAAGCCCGGCGACAAATATTCCCCCAACGCTCCCTATCCCGCCCAGGACGACGAGGATCAGGGCTTTCTGAAAAACGAAATCTCCCATGAAAGGGCCGAGACCCATGTAAGCGCCGAGGAGACTCCCCGCCACGGCCGCCAGTCCGCAGGCGATGACGCATGCAAGGGCCGAGATGCGGTGGATGTTGATGCCCTGCAGGAGGGCCGCTTCAAGGTCCTGCCCGACCGCCTGCATCTGGAGACCGACCTTCGTTCCATGGATCAGCCACATCACGAGGACCAGCAGGAGAGCGCCGATGAGGAAGGTGACCAACCGCTCGTTGCTCACCGAGACCAGCCCCAGCTTGAGGATGCCCGTAACGAAGGGCGGAACCGACTGCGCCTCATTGCTCTTGCACAAAACCACGGTCGTCTCGATGATAGTGCTGATGGCAATTCCGACCAGGAGCGTGCGATCGAAATCCCTGAAAAAGGGGCGAAAGAAAAACTTCTCCAGCACGGGCCCAAAGGAACTCACAATGACGACAGTCAGCGCCAGCGAGAACCATTGGTTCATCCCCAGGGTCACGGCGAAGGCATAGCAGAGATAGCCGCCGAGCATGAAAATGACGCCGTGGGCAACGTGGAGGATCTCCATGATGCTGAACAGAAGGGTAAACCCCAAGGCGACCAGGATATACATCGAGGCCAGGAAAAGCATGTTGATAACTGCGCCCGCTGCTAACGATAACGTCATCGCCGCTCCTTACAAGGCAGGCATTCGATAGGGGCAGGGGCCTTGTAAGCCCCTGCCCTTGCGATCCGAAGAATTTAGGGCACGGTGATATCGGTAAGCCAGCCGCCGAACTTTTGAACGCCTTTCTCGTCGAGGTACTGCGAGGGCAGCGGATGCGTGACCGCGTTCCTCACTCCATAGGTCTTCTCGCCGCCCATCCGCCCGGGCCCCCACAATGTTTCTATGTTGCCGAGTTTCGGCAGGGCCTTCCTTATCTCGTTCGCGTCGAGGCTCTGCGCGGCCTGGAGAATTTGCGGGAGGACATAGGTTGCGGAAGAATTCTGAATGATGAGGGCGCCCCCCTTCACCTTCGCGAAGTATCTCTTCATGAACTCCTCCATCTGGGGCGGATTGCCCGGAGCCCCGGGCGTCGGCGCAAGGCTCACCACCTTGGTTGCGCCCGCGCCGGCAAGCGTCTTGATATTGGAGCACGGCGACACGCCCGCATAGAAGTACCATCTCTGATCGCCCGTCTCTCTCAGCCCTTTCAGTATGGGGCCGACGTGACGGTCTATGCCGTTGGGATGGAATATGGCGTCTGCCTTACGGGCCGCCAGTTTTGAGGCAATCGGGCTGAAGTCCACCATCTCGTTGGCAAAAAGCACCCAGTCGCCGGCAACGCTGATTCCGTTCTCCTGAAGGGCCTTTGCGATAAGCGGCTTCAGATACGGGACCGCTCCGTCGTCAGCGTTCACGATGACAACGCTTTTCACTTCCGGGTGGTTCTTCTTGATGAACTTGATCAATGCGTAGGTGTGACCCATGGTGCCGTTCTCGGCCAGGATGCGGTACTGCGTATTCTTGTCCAACTCACCGGGCGTGTTGGCGCAATACCCGCTCACGTTGATCATCTTGTTCGCCTCGCACAACGGCGCCGAGGCAGGGCCCCAGAAGGCAGAGGGACCGACGATGAATTGTACCTTGTCGTCGTAAATAAGCTTATTTACGGCGGCCGTGGTCCCCTCATTGCTGCTCTTCATATCCTCGGGGACCAGTTCCAGGAGATATTTCTCGCCTTTGATGGTGACGCCGCCCTTATCGTTCACCATCTCCGCCGCAGTTTTGCACTCTTGCAGCTCAATATTGCCAGCCACCGAAAACCATCCGGTGAGCCCGACCAACAGGCCGACTCGAATCTTTTTCGGTTCCGACGCTGCGTGCGACGCAACAGATCCGAAGAGGAAAAATGCGACTGCGAGGAACGCTATGACGAGCCAAAAAGAGCGAATCCGTCCATCATTGTACATCAGACACCCCCTTAAGCAAGAGTTGAATTATTGCCTGCCTGACACAATTGTAATCCAGAGAAAAAGAGTCTTGCGTCGATCAGAATACCCATTACAATCCTCCTCAACTATACAAATCGCTCATGAACATTGTCAAGATAAAATTGCTTACTCACTTGGCTACTCAGCAATAGAATAAAACCGTGCAATACGCCTCACTTCGTTTTTCGTCACAGACCTGACGCGACAAGAAAGGATTTGCTCCGGGCGCGAGCATTCGACTCACAATATGATCACGTTCCGGAGCGATTCTCCCTTTTCCGAGTCTTCAAACGCCTCGTTGATCCGGTCGAGGGAAAATCTGTTGCTGATCAGCTCGTCGAGCTTCAGGCGTCCGGTCTGGTAGAGTTTGATAAAGTTCGGAATATCGATCCGAATCCTGGACCGCCCCATGGCGCTGCCCGTTATCGTTCTGCCGCCGACGAATTCGACGGCGTCCCATTCGGCCAGCGGCTCGGCGTTGCCGTGTCCGATGAAAAACTCCTTGCCTATTGCCGAAAGCATCAGGAAGCCCTGACGCTTCGACTGAATGCCCGCCACGGTAATAAAGACGTGGTCGGCCCCTCTCCCTTCGGTCATGCTCTTCACGGCCGCGACAGGGTCCTTCTCCTTCCGGGCGTTGATGGTGTGCGTTGCCCCGAAGGTTTTCGCCGTCTCGAGTTTGCTGTCCACGACGTCAATTGCGATAATCGGGTTGGCGCCCACGAACCTGGCGCCCTGAATGGCGTTGAGACCCACTCCTCCCGTTCCGGTAACGACGACGCTCGAGAAGGGGGCTACTTTTGCCGCATTCACTATGGCGCCAAAGCCCGAAATGACGCCGCAGCCGAGAAGGGCGGCCGTTTCTTTCGGCATTTCCGGGGGGATTTTTACGAGACAGCCTTCGGGTGCGATCGTCTTCTCCTGAAAACCGGCAAAGGGGCCTGGAAACAGGGTCAACTGCTCGCCTTTCTTCGTATGGAAAGGTCCCGGAGATTGGAAGTTGAAATGCCAGTTCTCGCAGAAGTTCGGATGTCCCGTAATGCAGTAGTAGCAGTGGCCGCAGCCGGCCCTCACGAGGCAGAGCAAGACCGAATCCCCGGGCTTTACATAGGAGACATCTTCCCCGATCCCCTCGATCACCCCGGCAATTTCGTGTCCCCCGAGGGCAGGCAGTTTCCCGAATGTCCCGTGCTCTCCCTTTACGGAATGGATGTCGCTATGGCAAATGGCCGTTGCGGCAATGCGCACGCATACCTCGCCTTTCTTCGGCGCCTCCATCGCAATCTCTTCCACGATAAGAGGCTTGCCATACTCATAACAGACCGCTGCTTTCATAGCTCTCCTCCATCAAGATTGGATCGGGGACACACCTCCAAAAGCGGAGGAATGTCCCCGCAACCATTATAGTTGCGACATTCCTCCGAAGGCCCATCGGCGAGAGGAGTGTTGCCCATCAAACTTTAGTGCATGGTCCCGCCGCCGTCGACGATCAGCGTCTGCCCCGTGACAAAGATATCTTCCGAGGCGAAGTAGAGGATCGCCCGGGCGACGTCGACGGCTTCGGCGACCCTGCCGAGGGCCATCATGTTCGCCACTATCGCTATTTCCTTGGGATCGCTCCCATCCTGCATGGGCGTCATCGTCAGTCCCGGGGCAACGCAATTCACCCGGACGCCGTATCGTCCAAGTTCTTTCGCGAGGACTTTCGTGAGGGCCATGATGCCCGCCTTTGACGCACAATAGGGGGCCGTGCCCACCGCTGCGGTGAGGCCGGTAGTGGAGCTGACGCAGATTATCCTGCCGTACTGCTGCTTCATCATGAAGGGCATGACGGCTTTCGCGCAGTTGAACTGGCCTTTGAGGTTGGTGTTGATCACCGCGTCCCACTCGGCATCGTCGATATCGAGGGTGGAGACGTGGTAGTGCGCTTTTCGGGTAGAGGCGATGCCCGCGTTGTTCACGAGGATGTCGATGCGGCCGAACTGCTCCGCCGCCTTTTTTGCCATATTCTCCGCATCGACCCGCTGCGAAACGTCGGTCCTTACAGGAGCGGCTTCTCCGCCCAGGGCCTCGATTTCTTCCTTCACGGCAACAAGAGCAGATTCCTTTCTGCCCGCCAGCACTACCTTGGCGCCCGCCCTGGCAAGCTCCAGGGAGGCAGACTTCCCTATGCCCGTGCCTGCCCCAGTGACAATAGCGACTCTCCCGGCGAACTCCTTCATCTTCTTCCTCCTTGGGATGCCCTGTGCTTTGATCACCTTATCACTTGTCCTACAACTTGGTCAAGCAAATGTTTTTCGGGAATTTGTCCGTCAAGGCTGCAGACAACGGATCTTCTCCGCCATCACGTTGATGACCCCGTCTTTCTGTTCGACCGCTCCCTCCACGATCAGCAAAGGCTTGAGGCGCACAAGCTGCCGGTACGTACGATAGACATTCGGTTTCACCACCACGTTGACGAGCCCTTCTTCGTCTTCCAGGGTAATAAAGGCAAAACCTTTTGCGGTAGGCGGCATCTGCAGGCAGATGTTGTAGCCCCCTATGGCGACGGCGCTGCCGGAAGCGAGCCGGGAGAGTTGGGAACTTTTGATAAGGCCCTCGTTGCGGAGTCGCTCGCGAAAGAGCGCCAGGAGATGGGAAGATGCGGAAAAACCCTGAATGCGGTAATCGGCGAGCAATTCATCACGGCCGGTCATCTCGTCGAGGGGCGCTCGCTCGGGCCTTTCCAGCTCCATTTCCCCCGAACTTGTCCTATCGATGGATCGAAGCGCCCAGAGGAGCTGCCGGCGCGACCTCTCCAGCCGATCAAACGCCCCGATGGCAATGAGATGCCGGAGCGCATCCTTATCGAGACGCACACGAAAACAGAAGTCCCTGAAAGAAGAAAAGTCTCCCTTCTCCCGCTCCGTTGCAATGGCGTTCGCTCCTTCTTCCCCCAGAGACTTCACATAGCGGAAGCCGAGGCGCACCCCGTTTTCTTCCGGCGCGCACGGCCAGAGGCTTTTGTTGATATCGAGGGGCAAAACCTTCACCCCATGGCGCCTCGCGTCGCCGACAACCACTTCGGGGATGTAAAAGCCCATGGGCTGGTTGTTGAGGAGGGCGCAGTAAAATTGGCAAGGATAGTAGACCTTGAGAAAGGCCGAGCGGTAACAGAGCAGGGCAAAGCTCATCGCGTGGGACTTGCAGAAGCCGAATTCGGCGAAGCCGCAGATGAGGTCGAAAATCTTGATCGCCCGTGCCCTCTCCACGCCTTTGCAAGCCGCGCCTTGCAGAAATACGCCGCGCCATCGTTCCATCTCTTCCCTGCCCTTTTTGCGGCCCATGGCTTTTCGCAGCCCGTTTGCCTCCCCCGCAGTGAATCCCGCCACGGCCATGGCGACCTGGAGTATCTGCTCCTGAAAGAGGATAACCCCCAGGGTCTCCCGCAGTATCGGGCTCGAGGAGCGGGTGCAGGTGCACAACCTCCTCTTCTTTGTTCCTCCTCCGCATGTAGGGGTGCACCATGTTTCCCTGAAGCGGCCCCGGCCGTATGATAGCCACTTCAATGCCCAGGTCCTCCAGGGAGCGCGGCTTCACCCTTGGCAGGCTCTGCATCTGGGCCCGGCTCTCCACCTGGAAGACGCCCACCGTGTCGGCCTGGCCGATCAAGTCATAGACACGGGGGTCGTCTTCGGGCAGGCGGTCGAGGTCGAGGCCGGTCCCCCGCGTCTTCGTCACGAGCCGCACTGCCTCGTCGATGAGCGAGAGCATGCGCAAGCCCAGGAGGTCCACCTTGATGAGTCCCGCGTCGTCTACCCCGTCTTTGTCCCACTGGCAGACCACCCTCCCTTCTGCTCGCGCCCTCTCCAGGGGAACCATCTCCGAGATGGGCTTTGACGAAACGATCATGCCCCCCACGTGGATCGAGAGGTGGCGGGGAAAATCGCCGATCTCCCTGCTGAGGGCGCAGAAGTGGGCCCACGCCGCCGAATCGAGGCATCGCCCGAACTCGGGGATTCCTTTCAGGTCCTCTATTGCGGAAACCGAACTGTAGGCGGAGACGGACTTGGCCATCCTGTCGAGCAGCGGAGGGGGAAAACCAAAGACCTTCCCTACCTCGCGTATCGCGTTTCTCGCCCGAAAGGTCACATAGGTGCAGACCATGGCTGCGTGCTCTTCGCCGTACTTCTCGTAGACGTATTGGATTACCTCCTCCCGCCGCGTGGCGTCGATGTCGATGTCTATATCGGGGACCGTCGAGGATTCGTTGAGGAACCTGCCGACAAAAAGGGCGTGCCTGATCGGATCGACCGGGGTGATGCCGAGGAGATAGGCGACAAGCGAGCCTGCCGCGGAACCCCTGCCCTGCGACAGGATCCCCTTCCTCCTGGCGAACTCCATAATGTCCCAGACAATGAGAAAATAGCCGCCGAGCCCTTTTTGTTCAATGAGTGCAAGCTCCTGTTCAAGCCTTCGCTTTACCTCGTCCGATGGATCGCCGTATTTTCCCGGCGCCCTCTCTTCACAAAGGCGCCGGAGATAAGCAGCCGCGCTGACGCCTGCAGGAAGGTCGAAGTCCGGAAAACAGTAAGAAGAAAAATCGAGCTCGAACTCGCAGGCTTCGGCAACGGCAAGCGTGCGGCCGATCGCCTCGGGAGGAAGTCCGGGAAGAAGCAGCATCTCCCTGCAATCCTTCAGGTAATACTCAGAATTGGGATGCCGGAAAGGCGCGGAATTGTCGAGGCTCGTCCCGCGCCGGATGCAGACGAGGACGTCGTGCAGCTTATGACCGCGCCGCTCCAGGTAATGGACGTTATTGACCGCGACCAACGGAATGCCGGTCTTTTTCCCGAGCTCCGCGAGCCTCCGGCAAAGCCGCCTGTCCTCCGGATCGAGATGGTGCTGCATTTCGAGATAGAGGCTGCCGGAAGAAAAGACGGACCTATAGCTCAGGGCGACCTTTTCCGCTTCCTCCTTTTTCCCCTGGAGAAGCAGGCTCGCGATCTCGCCCTTCTTGCAGCCCGAAAGGCAGATGAGCCCGTCGCTGAGCGCTGCGACATGAGCAAAAGCGAGATGGGGGTCCCCCTTCGAGCCGGAAAGTTGGGCCCTCGTGACGAGACGGGAAAGATTGGCGTAGCCCTTTCTATCTTTGACGAGCAGGGTGAGGTGACAGCCGTTCTCCAGCGTCAGCTCCGCCCCCACGACGGGCTTTACGCCGGCTGTTTTTGCAGACCGGCAAAACTCCGGAACGCCGTAAAGTCCATCGTGGTCGGTAAGGGCAACGGCGACCATGCCCCTGGCGCCGGCGCCTTCCGCAAGGTCTCGGGGAAAGCACGCTCCATCGAGGAGCGACAAGTTGGAATGGGTATGAAGCTCAACGTATTCCATCGGCGTCTTACGCCCAGTTTTGCCGATGCCATTTGCCTTTTTCCAAAAACAGGGTCAGCCTCGCCCCGTTTTCCAGCTCAAGAAAGAAATAGAGGCGGGTGATAGGTTCCCGCCACCACTCGTCATCGATGCGCCAGGTGTTGATGATCTCCGTCACCCGCAGGTTCCTTCTCCTGACCTGCACCATCACGGGGCGTCCGTCCTCGGCAATCACGCGCACCGGCTCCGGATCGCAAGGACCCGACCTAAACATTGGTAAATCTGAACCTCCTCTCCGGCAAACGGACCTTTTCCTCGTTCTCCTCGATCCTCATCACGGGGCACTGACCGTCACGCGCCTCGAAGTAAGCCCTCACGGCCTGCAGCCGCTCCGTCGAGGCTGACCTCTTGCGGAAGAGGTCCTCCTGGTCCCCCCGGGCCGCTACTGGCTCGGGAATGGATAAGCGGAACGACGTCACCGGGCTTGCCGCCTCGATATGTTCCAAAAAACTGCAAAGCCTTCCAGCGATGAGCCGCGCCTCCGCCGTTGGTTTCTTCATTACCAACGTTTTTTCCAGAGAGGAACCATCCCGAAAGAAAAGCGCGAGTGCCGCTTTCCTGCAGGCGAGGCGCATCCGGCGCAGTTCGTCCGACAATCCGCCGACCATGCTTTCCACAACGGCCTGCAGCTCCCCCAGCGTCTCGAGCGGCGCCTCGCCGCCGAATTCCCTTTCGAAACAAAGAGCGCCCTGCCGCTTCGCGATGCGTCTTTTCTCATCGGCCCCGTTGACGATGTCAAAAAGAACGTTTCCTGTCGGCCCGAACTGAGAAAGGAGCGCCTTTCGGGAAAGCGCGGCGATCTTCTTCAGCCTGCCCAGACCGAGCAGACGCAGGCGCTCTTTCTCTTCGTTGGACAGCGGAAGCGTTTCCACGGACAGAAGGGCAAGAAATTCTTTCTCCTCGCCCGACTTGATCACAAGGGCGTCCCAGGCGCTTAAGGCTGCCTGCGAGGCAAGAAATCTCGAATTGCCCACGCCCGCCTTCGCCTCTACCCTTAAAGAACCGCGCATCTCCCGGATAATCGCGTGAGCCATGGCCCGCTCGTTCCCGTAGCGCTTCACCGCTTCCGTAATATCAAGGTAGGCGAGACCGGGAGCCGTCGATTCGATCCGCAAAGCAAAGGCGCCGAGGGCAAAGAGGATTTCCTCCCAAAGGCGCGCGTAGCGATCGCTAAAGGGAAGGAAGACGGCTTCCGGGCACAACTGGTAGGCCTGTCGCAGCGACATACCCGCAAAGACCCCCTGACTGGCCGCCTCTTCCGAGCAATCCGCCACGCAGCCCCGCTCCTCCGGCCTCCCGCCAATAATCGCCGGGCAACCATCCAGCTCAGAACGACCGAGCTTTTCGATCTGCATATACAAATGGGGAAAGGAAACGCATGCTATTCTCATAGAACTCAATATAGTACATCCGTACTAGTTTATCAAGAACTATTTTCACAGACAACAACATTTTCTTTTGCTCTTTGCCTGCTGGTATGATACAATTGTACTATAAATGTCGTCAAAGAGCGTTACCAGAGAAAACATTCTTGCCTTCATAAAAAGCTACAAGGAAGAGAACGGCTATGCTCCGACTCTGCGCGAGATCGCCAAAGCGTGCGCCATCAAAAGTCCTTCGGTGGTCCAGTTTCATCTCGATCGGCTCGAGCTTGCCGGCGCCATCGTCAGGGGCAGGGATAAATCGCGGGGCATTGCGCTTAAGCCGGAGATCAGGGAATATGAGCGCGTGCCCATCCTCGGGACCATAGCAGCGGGACACCCCGTCTCCGTGCCCGATGCCGACACCCGCAGCACAGCGGAAGAGTGGATTGAAGTTCCCCTTTCGATCACCAGGGGAAAGAAAGATGTCTATTGTCTCCACGTGCGCGGAAACTCCATGGTGGATGCCCTTATTGCGGACGGGGACATCGTCGTCATGCAGGGAGCTCACGATCTGCGAAGCGGCGAGGTGGCGGCCTGCTGGCTCAAGGAGCAACAGGAGGTGACGCTCAAGAAAATCTATTTCGAGGGCGAGACGGTGCGGCTCCAGCCCTGCAATCCCTATATGACGCCTCTTTATGAAAAAGCCGAAAACATCGAGGTCCAGGGCAGACTCGTGGGGGTGATGCGGAAATGCTCGACGTGAGCGACAGCAGGGGGTGAAACCTTCTTTTTGGGCAGCCCGGAAGGCTTATTCCTTTTTGCCTTCCTTTTCTTTCTCCTTACTTTCTTTCTCTTTGTCTTCCTTCTCTTTCTTCTCCTTTTCCTCCTTCTCCTTCTCTTTGCCGGCGCCTCCTTTCTCTTTCTCCTCTTCCTCTCTCTTCGGGACCGCCGTCTCTTCCCTTTTGGCTTCTCTCACCCGTTCCTTGCCTTCCTCTCCCCCCTTCTCTTTTCCCTTCCCCTTCAGCACGTTCCAATGACCTAACGCGAACATGCCGGCAAACAGGATGCCGACGACAAAAACCGCTTTTTGGGCCAACCAAAGCTCGGCCGGTTGATCGGTTATGGGCTGAGGATGAAGGGCATCCGCACAGATTGCCAAGAGGGGAAGGATGAACAAGCCCGTAAGAACGGTGACTGTAAGGATGATCGCCAGGTCCCTGAAAAACCTTCGCCGGACCCGCAGGCTTTGGGCGCGCTCCTTCAGTTGTTTCGAAGCTTCCTCAATCGGCGCAAGCTCCATGGAAATCGCCCTGCACTGTTCGTGAAAACGTTTGGCGGGTTCGCGCCGCTTCAGTCCTTCTTCAAGAGTGCAAAGGCGTTCGAACATGGAACGTACAAGGGGAAGAAGCTTTGCCGTATCGGCGTTGTCGTCGTGGAGCAGCGTGTCGACGCGCTCCTGCAATGCGACGAGGACGCCTTTGGCTGCATCTCTTCTCTTTTTTTCAAGGACCGCGCACTCGGCGATGATCTTTTGCGATATCCGGATGGCGTCCCGGCTGGCAAGGATCGCGTCCGATTTGGCGGCAAGCGCGCGCATCTGTTCCTGCATGGAGAGTATCTCCGCGGCGCCCTCATCATTGTCGCCCAGAAAGCCTTTCAAAGCGACGACCGCCGCATCCGCCTCGCGCGAGACCACCTGCGCCTCTTTTGCCGCATCCATGCCGAGTTTGCGGAACTCAGCCGCAAATAAAGGTTGAAACTCTGTCAACTCCGGGGAGATAAGGGCTGCCGCCCAGTATTCGTGGCTGAAACGGAGCAGTTTGAACAGGCGGCTCACGGCGTCGGTGGGCTGTCCCTCTTGAAAACAGCGCACCATCTCTTCAAATCTCGCTTCAAGACAGTAGGGTTCGGTTCTCAAGGCTTCCTTGAGCGCCCACGAGGACTTGTCCACATCTTTAGAAAAGGCGTAGACACGGGAAAGGAGAAGCAGGAGGTAGGTCCTCTGGAGAGGCGTCACGTCCAGGGCCAGGGCTTCGTTGCAGAAATCCGCGGCAAATTCCCAGCTTCCCCTTTCTATGTGAACAAAGGCTAATCCGCAGGCCATCCGGTAGTCTTTCACATGCTCGCGTCCGAAACGCGCAAGGAAGTCCTCTGCCTCGTTGAGTTGCGATACCCTGATGCAATCCCGGGCGAGCCATAAGGTCCCGCCCTTGGCCGAGGTCTCCCTCTTGTTTTCTTTCATTTTGTACCAGTCGTCTCGGGATGAAGCGCACCATACGAGATTGAGAAAGCGAAGCTGGAATACTCTTTTCAATTCGTAGAAGCTCCAGGGAGCGAGGTCGAGGAAATATTCGTTGCCCGCCTCGGGCGGCTCGGGGTTTGTCGACAGATCCTTGCCCGCTTGGGCCAGATAGGTAGAGAAGAGGTTGTTTATTTCGGCCATGCTCAGCGAGGCCAGGGCTTCGAGGCCGCATGCCCGGTAGGGCAGTTGTTTTGAGGGGCAACGAGTGGTAGGGTGCTTCTTGCTCCCGCAGTAGAAGCATGGAACGTTTTCCCCTCCTTCTATCAGCGCAGGGCCGTAAAGAAAGCGAGTAGCAGAATCGCCCTTTTTCGGCGTCGACAGGACGGGAATAGCGTTGGGCGTGCAATCCGTCTCCGGGCTCCAGGTTACCTCATGGACGAAGGAATGACCGGGGAACACATTGTCCCCCAGCGCGACGGGGCGAAACTTGACCGACTTCAGCTCCCGCAGGGCGTCACAGGCCTCGGGCGAGAGATAAATATGGCCGGGTTTAGCGAAAGAAGCGGCTTGAGCGGCAAACAATGCCATGTCGCCATTCGGCCCGTCGTGATTGTCCGCCAGACCTGAGGAGTAGTGAATGACCATGCGAAGGGCAAAAGGCGTTTTCCCGTCCTGGTTCGCCACATTCCTCTGCATATGGATCCCGGCCTTCAGCGCCTCGGTGGGATCGCCGAAAGCGACAAGGATTGCATCGTGCAACTCCTTGATGGGCTCGCCTTTCCAAGGGAGGGTGTTGTCAAGAAGATCGCGCAGGGCTTCGTGAATCGCGTTCTGCCCTGATCCCTGGCCGGGGCTCTGAACCGACTGCGTCGCCGCAACGCCGGCAAAGAGGACGGCAAGCCTCTCGGCGTCTCCCTTTTCTGATGGAGACTCGGGCGTATTGACTTGTGTTCCGACAGTCTCTGTCATGCTTCAATCCTGCTGTCAGTTTATCGTCAGTATTTTCTTCTTCTTAAAGGGGGACGGAGAGCAATCGCGAAACGCGGAAGTAGAGACAGAGCGTTTTCCGATTCGCGATTACTAGTCTCTTTTTTCAGCTGTCTTCCTCGCCCGGCCGAAAGAGATGTCGAGCTTCTGCATCCGGTAGCGCAAGGTGGCAGGATTCATGCCGAGGGCCGCGGCAGCCCCGTTCTTCCCCTCTATCTTTCCCCCGGTCATCTCCATCACCATCCTGATGTGGCGGGCTTCGACCTCATCGAGCCTGAGAGGAACCTCCTGGGGTCGCGGGCTATCCTGCAAAGCAGTTGTCAAAACCGTTTGATCTCCATCGGCGCCAGCGAGCTCGGCAGCCACCATCCGGGTGTTCCGGGGGAGCGCGATATCATCAATATCGAGGCGTCTTCCGCCCGACTGTATCAGCGCCCGCTCCACGACGTTCGACAGTTCCCGCACATTGCCGGGCCACTCGTATTTAATGCACCGGTCAATGACTCCGGGCGGAAGGATGGGCTTCTCGTGAAGGCCTAACTCGTGCGCTTTTCTCTCCATGAAATGTTCGATGAGGGCCGGGATGTCCGCCGTGCGCTCCCGAAGCGGCGGAATCTGAATGGGATAGACGCGGAGCCGATAATAGAGGTCTTGCCTGAAGTGGCCTTCCGCGACGAGCTTTTCGAGGCTTCGGTGGGTAGCCGAGATTATTCTGATGTCTACCTTCATCACGTGGGAACCGCCTATGCGCTCGACTTCCTTCTCCTGGAGCACCCTGAGAAGTCTCACCTGCGCGTGGAGGGGCAGCTCGCCTACCTCATCGAGAAAGATAGTGCCCTTGTGAGCACGCTCGAAGCGGCCCCTTCGATCGGTAAGGGCGCCGGTGAAAGCCCCCTTTTCATGGCCGAAGAGTTCGCTGTCGATAAGAGATTCAGGAATGGCGCCGCAATTTACCGTGACCAGGGGACCGCTGTTGCGCAAGGAGAGGTTGTGGATGGCGTTGGCAATGATCTCTTTGCCGCTCCCCGTCTCTCCTATGAGCAGGACGGGGCTGGCCAGGGGGGCCACCCGGTACACCTGGTCCATCACGTCCTTCAGACCGAAATTGGCGCCGATGATTTGCGCCCCGATGTTCTTTCTCAGCTCGTTATGGAGATAACGGTTGTCCTCAGCGAGGGTCTCTTTCAACTTGCGAAGCTCCCGGTATTGCCTGCTGTTGGCGAGAGCGATCGCAGCCGGCTCGTTGACCATTCCCCAAAGCTCTCCGTGCTCCTCGGTATATCTGTTCAATCCGTTCGCGCGAATGATAAGGGAGCCGACAAATTTATGCTGAATGATGAGTCGGGCGACGATCGTCGAGCAACCGGGCCATTTGAGCTTTATCGCAATTTCTTTGAGTATCGGGTCCTGCCAGGCGTCATTCCGTATCCTCACCCGGCGATAGCGCGCCGCGTTCTCCAACTCGTATCGCAACTGGAGGGGCATGGGAACGCTTTCCGTTTCGGTGACAAAACCTTTCCGGTCGGCGCGCGCGACGATTTCGAACGCCGCGATGGCAGGATCATAGACGGCCAGCACCATCTCGTCGGCCGGCAGGACTTTTCCGACGTAGAGAAGGCAGCGCCATAGCGCTTCGCCTATGTTAAGGCTGCCGCAGATGCGTGAAGTGAACTCCCGAAAGAAATCATTGCTCAGCATGAGGACTCTCGGTAAATGGCAGTAAAAACTTTCACATATGCGATAATTTACACTACATCTTCTAATTATGACAGAAAATTCTTGAGCATTTCATAGTCGTCCAGGCGTTGTCAGAGTGGGCCAAGGGCATCGGATATCTTCTGAAGTCTGGCATGCTTTATGCTATTCCTACTTCATGCTCTGGATGGAGATGATACGACTGAGGACGACGCATGCCCAATTGGACAATGTCTCCGGCCTGCTCCTTGAGACTTTGAGGCGCACGGCAAAGGAAGCCGGACTGGTGGGGATGCGCATGTACCACAACGCATCGTATCAGACGGACCTGGCCCTCAGCCTCACGTGGGACACGAATGCTCTTCGTCACGAGGGGAGCAGAGCGGGCTTGGCCATAAGCGAAGCGCTGAAAACGTTCGGACTTGTGGAACACTCCATATGGCTGGAGAAAGAGACCGGCTGATGACGGGCTTGAAGACGGTGTCCCGCCCGCTTCAACATTCCCACCCTCGCGAGGAAGCTCCCCGAGCCGGTGCGCAAGATCGTCGGCGATCTGTCGAACAGGGAGCGCGTCCCGGTGGGACTCGAACTGCGCGTGAAGGGCAAGGGGGCGGCATGAAAGAAAGTCATCCCGCGACCGCCTTCTGGATTGGAAACGGCATAAGCTGCGACTCGCGCTGGAGAACACGGGCGAAGCCAATTTGTCTCTAAACCAGAAAAAAATCTGGCATCGATCATGGTTGTGATCGATGCCAGATCAGGTAAAGACCGCGAAAGAAAAGAGCTATAGCGCCGGACGGGGATAGAGGCCTGCCGCCTGAACCATTTCCGGCACTTTCTGTTCCCACTCGATCGCCATGAGGTGCACCCCGGCGACGCCCTTTATCTCCCTCACCCGCTGGATCGTCTCGACGGCGATCTTGATGCCCTCTTCGGCCACGTTTTCCTTGGGAACGCTTTTGAGACGGTCGATCAACGCATCGGGCACGTCCATGCCCGGCACGGAGTTCTTCATATAGCGCGCCATGCCGATCGATTTACACGGCGTGATCCCCGCGAGGATGTAAATCTTTTCGTGCACTCCCAGGTCGCGCACCATCTCCATCCACTTCTCGAACTTCTCGACGTTAAAAATACACTGCGTCTGGACAAACTGGGCCCCGGCAGCCGCTTTCTTCGCCAGTCTCATCGCCCTTATCTCGAACGGGTCGGCAAAGGGGTTCTCGGCGCAGCCGATGAACATGTCCGGTTTGCCCTTTACCTCTTCACCGCTGAGGAATTTGCCCTCGTCCCGCAAACGGGCGATGGTTTGTATGAGCTGCATGGAATCGATGTCGTAGACGTTTTTTGCGGTAGGATGGTCGCCGAATTTCTGGTGGTCGCCGGAGAGGCAGAGGACATTGTTGAGCCCAAGGGCCGCGGCGCCGAGGAGATCGCTCTGCAGGGCGATCCTGTTTCGGTCGCGGCAAACCATCTGCATGACGGGGTCCAGGCCGGTCTGCTTCAGAAGGACGGCCGCGCCGATGCTCGACATCCTGACCACGCTCGTCTGGTTGTCCGTCACATTCACCCCGTCCACGTAGCCTTTCAGGTAGCTGCCCTTCTTCCTCACCACTTCCGCGTCAGCGCCCCGTGGAGGTCCACATTCACCGGTAATGGCAAAGTTACCGCTCTTTAGAACTTTCTCCAGATTGCTCGCGCTCATAGCTTCAAGTCCTCCCGCACTCTTTTCCTCGGTCCCCCATCGTGAGCGGTCGACCAGTCTTTCAATGGTTGAATCTCCAGATATTTTTCCATCAGGTTCATTTCTTTGAAGCGATCGACAATGAGCTGCCAGGCGCAGGGCGTATCTTTATCCACCTCACATTTGCCGCCCGCCGAGCCGCCGCAAGGTCCATTGAAAAGGCTCTTGGCGCAACGCGCTACCGGACAAACCCCCAATGTCCTGTCGAGGACGCAGTTCCCGCACCCCATGCAGCGCTCCGTCCAGACCCCATGTTCCTCCGTCACCCCGTCAAAGGTCGTGTTGACGGCAGGGAGGACGCGCTTTTCCTTGTAATGTTCGCCCACGAACTGGATCCCGCAGCCACAGGCCATCGAAAGCATCGCCTCGTGGTCGCCCGCCATGGTCTTCAGGCTTTCAACGTACTCGGGGTCGCAGTTCCGTTCAAGCGTATGCTCCGTGATCTCTATAGGCTGCCCTTCCTTCTCCCGATACATCTTCAGTTCCGAGGCCAGAATCGCCACTTCTTTCGATCCTCCTGCAGCGCACACGGTCACGCACTCATTACAGCCGAGGAGGAGTATCTTTCGATAGGGCTTTACCATTTCGACTATCTCTTCGAAGGGCTTCCTATTCGCTACTATCATCGCGTGTTCTCCTTGCAATTATTGGGGCTCAGCCTGCACATTCCCGGGGCTCAGCACCCCCTGGGCTCCTTCAGGCTGCCGCTTTTCCCTCCGCATTGCATTTCTGCACGGGGCTCGGACCCAATGCTCTTACCTTTTCCGTCATCTCCCTGCATATTTCCGCAAAACGCTGCCCTTGCGCCGAGGAGAGGTTGTACATGGCCACCCGTTCCCCTCCCATGCCGCACTCTTCAAGCAGTTCTTTCACGTGGGCCACGCGCTTCTTCGCGCGCAGGTTCCCACGCAGGTAGTGGCATTCCCCCTCGAGGCACCCCGCGACAAAAACGCCGTCGGCGCCGCTCTCGAAGGCCTTGAGCATATGAATGGCGTCCACCCTTCCGGTGCAGGGCACCTTGATGATCTTGACGTTAGGCGGATACGTGAGTCTCATCGAACCTGCCAGGTCCGCAGCGGTGTATGCTCAGTATTCGCAGCAAAACGCGATAATGTTCGGTTCAAACGGCATCGCATCCTCCTTCGGCAGACGTCAGGGCGCCCGCTTTTTCGATAATCTGAATATCCCGGAAATGCATCAGGTCTATCGCCTTTGCCGGGCACTCCGCCGCGCAGGTCCCGCACCCCTTGCACTTGCTGATGTCGATCTCGGCCTCTCCTTTGGCGTTGATCACCGGCACGCTGTAGGGACACGCCCGGACGCAGGTGAGGCAGGCGGCGCACTTGTCGCCCTCTACTTCGGCGACCACGCCCCCTACAAGGATCTGCTCTTTTGAAAGAACCGTGCACGCCTTGGCCACGGCCGCCTCCGCCTGGGTAACGGTCTCCCGTATGTTCTTCGGGGAATGGGCAAGACCGCACAGGTAAATGCCGTCGGATGCGAAATCGACGGGCCGCAGCTTCATGTGGGCCTCGAGGAAGAAGCCTTCCTGGGTCCTCGGGACCTTCAGCAGGTTCGCAAGCTCCTCGTTTTCCCGGGCAATGGTTGCGGCGCTCAAAACGAGCAGGTCCGTCTCGAATTTCACCTCTTCCGCAATGGAAGGATCGTAGCAGGCAATGGCTATCCTGCCGTTCAAACCGGCAACGACCGGCGGCTGCTCTTTCTCGTAGCGCAGGAACCGCACGCCTGCATTGCGCGCTTTCAGGTAATATTTCTCCAGGAAGCCATAGGTCATGACGTCTCTGAAGAGGATCACGACGTCGAGGGCGGGATCGCCCTCCTTGAGCTGCATCGCATGTTTTATGGCCGTCGAACAGCAAACCCTGCTGCAGTAAGGCCGTTCGTCATTCCGCGAGCCCACGCACTGGATCATGGCAATCCTCTTTGCTTTCGGCAGCGTCTTTTCCGCAAGGCGCTCATCCAGCTCCATCTGCGTCATGATCCGCGGGTCTTCGCCGTACCCGTAGAGACCCTTCGGCTTCAACTCCTCGCCGCCCGTGGCCAGCACGACCACGCCATGTTTCAGTTTTTGCGCCGTCTTCGTCGGCCCATAGAGCAGCTCGCTTTCGAAGTTTCCTTTGAAGCCGGAATGGCCCGTGACGACGCTTTCCGTGAGGGTGTGTATGAGCGGATGGCTCGTCGTCTGTTCGATGAGATTCGCCATGAACTCCTGCACGTTCATCCCGTCGATCGTCGACGCGATATGGCGCAGGTTGCCGCCCAGCTCGCTTTCCTTCTCGACCAGGTAGACCTCGAAATTCTGGCGGGCGAACTTGAGCGCGGCCGTCATGCCGGCCAGGCCGCCGCCGACCACGAGCGCCCTCTTGTCAACCCCGATGGCGACTTCCTTCAGCGGCTTGATGTAGTTCGCGTTCGTCACCGCCATCCTGACCAGCGTCTTCGCCTTCTTCGTGGCGTTCTCCTTGTCCCGCATATGGACCCAGGAACATTGGTCCCGGATATTGGCCATCTCGAAGAGGTACTTGTTGAGGCCCGCCTCGCGAATGGTCGACCGGAAGAGGAATTCGTGCGTCCGGGGCGAACAGGAGGCAACGACCACGCGGTTGAGGTTGTGCTCGTTGATGTACTGCTTCATCTTCTCCTGCGTGTCCTGAGAGCAGGTGAAGAGGTTCTCGTCGGCGACCACCACGTTCGGCAGGCTCTTGGCGTACTCCTTCACCTCCGGCACGTTCACCACCGAGCCGATGTTGACGCCGCAGTGGCAGATAAAGACGCCGATGCGCGGTTGCTCCAGAGGCGACACTTCCCGTTCCTCGGGCAGCGGCTTGATCACGAAGTCCTTGCCCCGGACCTCGGAGATGACCGAGGCCGCTTCGCACGCGGCGCCGGAGGCCTGGGTCACCGTCTCGGGAATATCCTTGGGCGACTCGGAGGCCCCGCTCACGTAAATGCCTTCCCTCGTCGTCATCACGGGGTTCTGCGGGAGCGATTGCACAAAACCGTACTCGTTGAGGCCGATGCCGAGGGCGCGTGCAAGGTTCGGCAAACTCCGGCTGGGCCTCATGCCCACGGAGAGCACCACCGTGTCAAACATTTCCGTTGCAACCTTGCCGTCCTCGTCCACGTAGACGACCTCGAGGTCGTTCGTCTCGGGATCTTCGAGGATCCTCGATATGGACGACTTCACGTAGCGGACGCCGTGCTCGTGCTTCGCCCGTTCATAGTACTGGTCAAACCCCTTGCCGAAGGCGCGGACGTCCATGTAGAAGATCGTCGGCTCCAGGTCGGGTTGATGCTCTTTCGCGATAATCGCTTCTTTCGTGGCGTACATACAGCAGACGGAGGAGCAATACTCGTGCGTCTTGTCCCTGCTTCCCACGCACTGAAGCCAAGCGACCTTTTTCAGGAGCTTGCCGTCGGAGGGACGCAAGACGGTGCTCATCGTCGGCCCCGTAGCCGAAAGGGTCCGCTCGAACTCGGTGCTGGTCAGCACGTTTTTGTACATGCCATAGCCAAGCTCAGGCCTTAAGGCCGCATCGTACTCTTCGAGGCCGCAGGCAACGATGACGCTGCCCACATCGACGCGCACCTCTTCGGGCCCGAGCATATAGTCGATTGCCCCCGGCTTGCAGGCTTCTTCGCAGAGCTTGCAGCCGAGACAACGCCTGCAGTTGAGGCAACGCTCCGCCTCCGCTATGGCCGTTGCTTCGTCGAAAGCCAAATCTACTTCATCGAAGCCGCTGCGCGCATCGAGGGAGATAGTGGGAACGACGGCGCGGGCGCGCCGCTCGATGTCCCCGGGGACCTCGACCACCAACTCCGTCTCTTTGGCGTACCGCCCTTCTTTGAGGTCTCGCCCCTCGAGGTACCGTTTGATCGACTCGGCTGCCTCCTGACCCTGGCTCACCGCATCGATCGCCATTTTCGGTCCCGTCACGAGGTCGCCGCCGGCGAAGACGCCGGGAAGCGCCGTAGCGAGAGACACCGGATCTGCCTTGATCCATCCCGCGCCAAGCGTCTCTATCTCGGGCAGTTCTTTCAGGAACCCCGTTTCAGGCGACTGGCCGATGGCGAGGATGACGAGATCGGCGTCATAGGTCTTCCGCACGCCGTCATGAAAACTCGGGTTGAACCGGCCGAGCTCGTCAAAAACAGACGTGCAGCGCCGGAACTCGACCGCCTTGACGTGCCCGTTCTCCAGTTTGAGCCCGCAGGGACCCCAGGATGGATGTATCTTTATGCCTTCCTCGACAGACTGCTCGATCTCCCACTTGCTCGCGGGCATCTCGTCCCACTTCTCCAGGCAGATCATGTGCACTTCGGCCTTGCCGAGACGGCGCGCCGTAAGGGCCACGTCGACGGCAACGTTGCCGCCGCCCACCACGATGACTTTGCCGCGCACGTCAATCGGTTTTTTCTGGTTGGAGAGGCGTAGGAATTCGACGCCGCTCATGACGCCGGGAGAGTCTTCATCCTGGAGGCCGACCTTCCTGCCTCCCGGGGCGCCGCAGCCGACGTAAACCGCGTCGAAATCTTTCCTGATCTCCTTCAGGGAGACGTCCTTGCCCACCAGGGTATTGTAGCGGACTTCTATCCCCATGCGCTCGACGATCGACGTTTCC
Source organism: uncultured delta proteobacterium (assembly GCA_963816715.1). Taxonomy (GTDB): domain Bacteria; phylum Desulfobacterota; class Syntrophorhabdia; order Syntrophorhabdales; family WCHB1-27; genus BOG-1155. The sequence continues at coordinate 211,559 of CAWFMJ010000014.1, read as the reverse complement.
TTGTCGAGCACGTCTTTGGGAAGACGGTAGGCCGGGATGCCCCAATAGAGCATGCCGCCGAGCTTCTCCCTGGCCTCGAAAATGGTGACGCCGTAGCCCGCCTTTTTCAGATCGATGGCGCACGACATCCCCGACGGGCCGCCGCCGATGACCGCCACCTTCTTCCCCAGATCGGGCGCCGCTGCCGGCACGGGCATTTCCCGCCGTCCCGTTTCATAGTCGGCGACAAACCGCTTTAGGGCGCATATAGCCAGGGGCTGGTCCACTTTCTGGCCCCTGAGGCAGACGTCCTCGCAGGGATGGTTGCAAATGCGGCCGATGCTGCCGGGGAAAGGCAGCTTCTCGCGGATCACGTCGAGGGCTTCGAGAAACTTTCCTTGAGCAACGAGGCCCACGTAGTCCCGGGCGTTCAGGTTGATAGGGCACCTGTTGGTGCACGGCGGTATTTCCCGATCTATTGAGTAGGTGGAGGGAATGGCCTGGGGAAAATTGATAAAGGCGGCGCTCCTCCTCGAAAGCCCTTCGTTGTAATCGGCTGGGACCTCCAGGGGGCAGTAGGGTGCGCACAAGCCGCAGGACGTACACTTCTCCTTCACGATCCGTCGCGGCCGCCGCTTGATCACGGCCGTGAAATTGCCCGGCTGTCCTTCAAGGGCGACGACCTCGCTGCCCATGAGGAGCTCGACGTTCGCGTTCCGCCCCACCTCTACCAGCTTCGGCGCCATGATGCACATGGAGCAGTCATTGGTCGGGAACGTCTTGTCGAGTTGCGCCATCTTGCCGCCGATGTTCGGCTTCTCATCGACCAGATAGACCTTGAAGCCGGCTTCCACGAGGTTGAGGGAAGCCTCCATCCCGCCGATGCCGCCTCCGATGACCAGTACTTTTCCGACCTTATCCATAAGCCTATGACCTCTTTTTGAAAACGGGGTGTCTTTCGTCGTACCCGACGATCTCGACCGCGTTTCGCTTGACCAGATCGAGCAGGTGCGCAAAGACGCGCGATTTCTCCATCGACAATTGCGCGGCCAGCGATGCGACCTTCTCGTCCTTTACGCTCAGAAGTTCCAGGATGCGCGCTTTTTCATAGGCGGAGCGCAAAAGCGGGTCGAACACCAGGTTAAACTGACGCTCCGTAAAGCGCTCGCCATAGATGTTCCTGTCAAGGAGAAAAGACTTCCGCTCGAGGAGCCGCTTCAACCGCTCGCCCCCTTCCGGGTCCTGGGCCTTGATGAAATCGAGCGTCTCTTGCGTTTCCATAGCCTCACGCCTCCTTGATTTTCTTGCACGCCGCTTCGGCGGAAACGAAGTGCGAGGTCGCACCGGCCATCCGGCCGTAAAGGGCAAGCTCGAAGACCTCCGAAAGGAAGAGCGTGGGGATCGCCGGGGCAGTGCTGCCGAGACTCGGCAGCAGGTCGAGGTTCATCTGACACAGCGGGCACGGCGTGACAATGGCATCGGCGCCCGCCTTCACTGCCCGGTCCATAATCCGTTCGGAGAGGCGCAGGGTCATCCCCTTGTCCGTCAGCGTTTTCGACGCGCCGCAGCACTCCATCTTAAAGGGCCACGCGAGGACAGTTGCGCCGAGGGCCGCAAGCAGCGCGTCCATGCTCCGCGGGTCCTCCCGGTCGTCAAAGGGCTTGGTGCGCATGAGCCGGGTGAGCACGCAGCCGTAGTAGGGGACCACCAACAGGTCCGACAAGTCGAAACGCCTGCTTTTTGCGATGGTCGAAACCCCGACGTGGTCGTCGAGGACCTCGATGATGTTCTTCACTTCCAGCGAGCCCGTGCATTCAAGCGGCGCAAGGGCTTCATTCACCTTGTCCTGCAGGGCAAAATCGGCGCGAATCGCGTCGTTGGTTATCTTCGAGCGGCTGTAGCACGCCGAGCAGGGCGCAAAGAAATTCATCTCCTCTTTTTCGGCCAGCGCAAGGTTCCGCGCCACGAGCACGTGGGCAAGCTCCTCATCAACGGTGTGGGCCGCGGAAGCGCCGCAGCAGTTCCAGTCGGGAAGCTCTTTCAGCCCGATGCCGTAAGTCGAGAACACCTTTTGAATGGAAGTCTCGTAAAGCTTGCTCCCTGTTTTAAGAGAACAACCGGGATAGTAGGTGAAGGTCACCATGAATAGTACCCCCAATTATTGGGACTCGAAGCCCCTTCGACAAATCTTGAAGGGGAACGCGCCTCTCGCCCCTTTCCCTTCGGGGGGTGTCCCCCAACCGGAATGGCCTGTCTGAGCCGGGGCCCTCGCCCCGCACTGCATTTCTGACGGCAACGCTTGTCCATCGCCGCCGGGCAGCGCGCCGGCAGTGGTGGGCTTTGCGTGCTTTTTTGCTAGGCGCGGCTATAGTCTACCATATCCGTCATGTCTTTTTTGCCAGCCGGGCGAAGGCCCTTTGCAATCCCTTTTTGTCCTTGATGTTGTGCGGCAAGAGGGCCATTCTCCCTTTTTTCATCATGTCCAGGCCCATGCGCGTGTTGGAGAAAAAATCCTTCTTCTTCACCAGGTAGCGCATGATCGCTTCCAGCTCGAAAACCCTGCCGTGGCTGCGCACGCTGTCGACAAAGAGGCTGTCGAAAGTCCATACATCGGCCGACGCCTTCTTTTCCCGAACGGCGATTCTCCGCGCCGTATCGAAGACGTGACCGATGTGAATGTCGTTCGGGCAGCGGACGCTGCACGTGTAGCACTGGAGGCAAGACCAAATGGTTCGCGAAGAAAGGACTTTCTCCTTTTCCCCCAGCATGATGTAGCGGATAACCCGGTGGGGGAGAATATCCATCTCGGGCAGGACCGGACATCCCGCGGTGCAGCGATAGCACTGGTAGCACGCGGATATCTGCTCTTTGCTCTCCTCCTCCATCTGTTTGAGGAACGTCAAGTCATCCATAACTACAACTCAAGCCACGAATCCGAGTAGAGCGCCTGGCCGATGAGGACCTTGGCCGTCTTCACATAGTCGAGCGCCTCTTTCGACAGCCCGGCCGTCTCTACCGGTTCGCCGTCCATTACTTTGCAGACGAGGGCTTCGATGTCAGGCTTCTTGCCTTTTGCGATTGCCTGAAGCTCCGGATCGAATGCATCTGCGATTGCCGAGTACATCCCGTAGCGCTTCAGGAAGATGGCGTACGTTTGGTTCAATATGGGGCGGAGATGGTTCGGCGCGCCATTGGAAATGTTCGAGAGACCGCAAGTGGATTTGCAGCTCGGGGCGATGTCGCCCAGCATCATCATGAACTCCGTGCACCCCTGAACCTGGATCTGCTGCGTGTTCGTCGGGAGGACTATGGGGTCGATCCACATATCCTCCTCGGGAATGCCGTACTCGGCGGCCTTCGCAAGATGCTCGGCGGCGAGGAGAGCGCGCTCGTTGGCATCCCTCGGGATGCCTTCCACGCCCAGGGAGAGAGCGATGTAAGCGGCATTGTACTTTTTCGCCAGGGGCAACAGCGTCTCCATCCTCTCCGGTCTCGCGGAGATGGAGTTGATCAGCGCCTTATTCTTGCAGACCTTGAGCCCTGCCTCCATGGCCTCAACGTTCGTCGTGTCGAGGCAGAGCATCGTGTCGGTTACTTCCTGGACGGTCTTGACGACCCATTCCATCAGCTCGGCGCCCGCCTTGCGGGCCGGCCCCAGGTTAAGGTCGATCAGATCTACCCCGGCCTTGGTCTGCTCCTCGGCCATCTCCCGGATCGGACCCGGGTCTCTATCTTTCAGCGCCTGACCGATCTTTTTCGATATGACATTCAGGTTCTCGCCTATGATCAGCATGGTTCCTCCTCACCTATTTCTTCAGGAAAGCCGGAATGTGCGCGGCTTCACGCGGTCCCACCGTAATCTCCCAGCCGGGCAGCTCCTCTTCCAGGTCGCCCAGTATGCCCGCTGCATAGCCGGGGATAATGAGCTTCTTGTGGCTGATTTTCTCCGCGATGCCGCATTTCTTGATAAACGGACCGACCGTATCGGCGACGAACTTGCCCGCTGCCCAGGCCGTCATTACCGACAGACCTTCCGTGTCCATCACGCAAAGCCAGGTGGGGACGCGGGAGTTCTCGATCTCGCCGGTGACAATGAAGTAGGTAAGAGAGAAGTTGCAGGTGACGAGCACCGGGGACGAGGCATCGGGGTTGTTGATCGGATAAATGCCTTGCTCGGTCGTCATCGGCCGCTGCGGGTCGGTGTAAATATTGAGCCTTTCGAGCAGCAACGGGAAGACGTTCTCGCCAGCGAAGTCGGAAAGGACAACGAGTCCCGCATACTTGGCGATAAAGGTCGAAGCGATCAGCGTCTCCTTCATGATGTCGTCGGTCATCTCGCAGGGAAACGTGATGGTCGGAAATCCGAAGGGTTTGAAACGCGACTGGAGCGCCGCTCTCCTGATGACGATCTGATCGGAAAAAGCTTCTTTCGCCGTCCGTGAGCCGGAGTCGAGAACGATGTCCTTCACACCCAGAGACGTCAACTTCTCGCTCAGCGCGACCAAGCTCTCGAGCCCTTCTCCCTTTGCGGCGAGCGGGCAACCGTATTCCTTCGCGAGGGCGGCCATGGCGTCCGCATTATCCTTCGTTGCGGCGTAGATCAGGGGCTTTTTCGCTTTTGCGGCTTCCAATGCCTCTTTCATGGCTGCCGTGTCGCTCGACATGAGCACCAGGCTGTAAGGAGTCGCTGCCGCTTTCTTTGCGACTTCGACAAACCGTCCCTTGTCGCCGTCCTGCTTGATGGCGACCACCTCGGGTCTCAGGATAAGACCGACGCGCTCGTACTGCAGCTCCCCGACCGCGGCCAGCTTCCGGTCCACCTCTTTGTCGTCCAGGCTGCTCTTGATGAGCACGGCGAGGCCCGGCTTGTTGAAGAATGTTTTCTCGTGGCGGAACATGACCGTCTCGCCGCCGATCTTTACCGCGTAGTCGCCCGTCCCCAGGGTGAACTGCCTGATAGGCGGCGCGCTCGCTTCAGAGAGCTGCGCCTTTGCGTCTTCGGAGAGGGTCGGACACTTCTCCAACTCCGCCTTCCCCGCGGCAAGGGCCATGGCAAAGGCGAGGCAAGTGGGGGAACCGCACTCTCCGCAATTGGTCTTGGGAAGAAGCTTGAATATCTGGATACCGGTGAGTCCCATAGCAGTCTCCTTCTGTTAGCTTTTCGCTCCCGACCCCGGGGAAGCGGTTCGTTCAAAGACCGTCAGGCAGGTTTTCTGACTCGGGGATCATCCTCGGACGCTCCTTCCCGGATTCTCCAGTGGATGCTTGCGTCCTCGTTCCCCCTCACAGCGGCGGGCCCGCGATGGATTCACACCATCTTCCCTTTTAAAGCCTCACAGGCTGCCTTGTGCGGTCCTCCCGTTTGTTACATAATCGGCTCCATGGTCATTGCCGGGTGTCCCTTTTCCGTACAGTACGCGATGACCTCTTCCTCGGTCGTCGCCACCGATTCATCGGCGATCTTATCGAGAAGATCCGGCACGCCCAATTCGGTCGCCCGTTTGTTCAACCTGTCGGCCAACTCCTCTTTGAGCCGCTTCGGCATCCAGACCATGCGAAGGAGGCCGCCGTCGCCCACGAGGAACTTCTTCTGGGTAATGTTGTATTTGCTGTGACCCAGAAAGCCCGGCGACTGGGCGCCGCCGCCCACCGAGCCGGCAAGGGTGGTGAACTTCATGCCGCAAGGCGTCATCCCGCCGTAATCCCTGTCGACGGTCATCACGCCGTTCGCCATCGGCAGTACCGCGGCGATGCACTCGCAGCAGCCGCAGGTGGTCATGGGGTCGACCATGAGGCTGTAAAAGCTCACCTCGGTCACTTTCTGGCGTGACGCTTTGTAGACGAAATCGTTCGCGCCCTTGAACTTCCCGTACCGCGAGTCGAGAACCTCGCCCTTCTGAATGGGCTGGTTCGGCCCCTCGGGGTTGATCTCATAAGCCGCCTTGCAATCGAGCCAGTTGTAAGCGCCGCAGAGGCCAGTCCGCTCAGGCGCGACCACGCAAACATGGCTCGGCGCGAAGGACTGGCAGAGGGTGCAGGAATAGAAGGTTTCCGTCGTCTCGTCGGTCATGTTCTCGACGCGGTTGTCCCTGTGCTCGTACGAGGCGCGCGCCTTCGCGAGCACTTCTTTGACTTTTGCCTCGTCGGTGTAGATCTTGATCTGGACCTTGTCGAATACGGCGCCGAAGTCCTGATGATACTTGGCGTGGATGATCTTGCCGATGTCGGCGAGGGTAAAGCCCTTCTCCACGGCCTGCTTCGAGATGCGCAGCCACGCGATGTCCCGCTGGCCTATATGCATGATGCCCTGGGCCTGATTGATCAGGTGGTGGTTCTGCCGTTCCAGGATGGGCTCGAAATCCTCCTGGAAGTTCCTTCCAGCTATTTCGGCCACCATGGCGAAGTGGAGGCGGGTTCCGGGGGTTACGTCCTTGACGTCCGGTCCTTCCACGATCACGCGGCCGTCTTCCACTTCTTCCATATTTTTGGACGTGGTCCACTCAACCGCGACCGTCTTGCCGCCGCCCATCTCCAGATAGATGTCCTCGCCCCTGACCCGCTCGCCCTCGAAGGCCGGGCCGAAGGAGACAGGGATGGGAACCTTCGTCACCTGCACCTTGAGGCCCCTGACCTCCACGGCCTTCTCGGTGATGTGGTCGTGAGGAACGTTGGAGACGACGTGCTCGTAGGTGCAAATGCCGGTAGGCAGCACCTGGGGTATGGGGGTGTCGGCAATCGTCGGGAAACCCCAGTTAATGGCGCCGGCCGCGTTGGCGTACCACTCGTCGGTGACGTCGCCGAGGGCCATGACAAAGGCGTAAGTCCTGTCCTTATTGTAGATGAGATTCTTCCTGAAGTCGCCCGGCTTGATGCCGCCGAAGGCCATGGCCACGCGGCAGGCAAAGCCTATGGCAAAAACCGCCTGGGCAATGTCCGGCCCGAAGGAGACAAGGCGGGTGGGCCAGCCGATCTGGACGCCCGCCTCGCGAAGCTGCTCGGCAAACCTCTTTCCGTTGTGCTCGCCGCACATGAACACATAGAGGTTCTTCTCCTGGAGTTCCAGGGCGATCTTTGCGGCCGTCTGCGCGTCCGGGGCGGCGCCGACGATGGCCGCGAAGCCCGGGGCGGTGCCGTCGACGAACTCGACGCCCCTCTTCCTGAAGATCAGATCGGAGGCGGCGCCCAACCAGATGTTCCCATCAACGGGGTCTTCGCCGTCGACATAGCAATTCGAGTTTTCAAGATACCTGATCGCTTCGGCGATCTCCTCGACGAAGAAGGTTGCCATGCCCGCGTCCAACGCCGGAGCGAGATAGGGCAACGGGGTCGTTTCCTTGACGGGCGGCGGGATGAGCTTCCTGCAAAGGTCGAAGACGGCTGCGCAGTCGGAGAGCTTGCTCGACCGGCATTCCCGTCATGGCATAGATAATGGGGAGATAGTAAGCGGTATTGGGAAAGCCTATCTCCTGGTCCGGTCCGTGCTTCGCGAGGGCCTCCTTGTAGAGCCCCTCCGATCTCTCAAATATCTTCTGCGCCCCTCTTATGGCCGCAGAACAAATAATCTTTGACATGTCGCCTCCTCCTGAAGAATAGGTCTTATAGGACGCATAGGACCTATCAAAAATTCTTTTACGCCAAAGCCCTTCTCATGGCCATGTCGAAGAGCACCCTTTCTCTCGCCTTTTCGAGGCCAAGGGCCTTTCTCTTCTTGTCGATGTGGGCGATCATGAGACCGGCCGCCTTTACGGGGTCCATCTCGAAGGCCCACATGCCCTTGTACAGATCCTCGTGCTCCTCAAAGAGGTGTTTCGTGAGTGCGTCGGAGCCGAAGGTCGGGAAAGTCGTGCCGAAGACCGTGTAGACGCCGGACGCAACGAAGTACTGGCCGATGGAAAGGGCCTTCTCGCTCATCCACTCGGGCGCCGCGCCCGCGGCGGGAAGATCGGAGATGTCGTCGCCCAGGCCTCCCTCTTTTACCATGGCCGTTGCCGCAATGAGGATGCGCGAGTTGTCGACGCAGGAACCCATGTGGAGGACAGGGGGGATGCCCACCGTCTCGCACACTTCGGCAAGGCCGGCGCCGGCATAGACTTTGGCGGCCTCAGGGGTCAGGAGACCCGCCTTGCCGCAGGCCATGGCGGAGCAGCCCGTGGAAAGGACGATAACGTCGTTCTTCAGCAACTCTTTGATCATTTCCAGGTGGCCCTGGTCGTGAGGCGTTCTCGCGTTGTTGCAGCCAACCACGCCTGCCACGCCCCTGATCCGGCCGTTGATGATGTTGTCGTTCAAGGGCTTGTAGCTTGCCCGGAAGATGCCGCCCAGGAGGTAGTTGATCGTCTCGTGGGAGAAGCCCACGACGCCGTCCTGAGAGTACTGGGGAATGGCAACGTTGTGGCGCCGCTTCGGGTAGTTCTCGATGGCCATCTTCAGTATTTTCTTTGCCGTGTCCAGGCCGTTCTCGGGATGGAACTCTATGTGCTCGGCCCCTTCTATCTTTGCCCTGTCGGAGGTCGTAATCAGCTTCGTGTGGAAGCATTCGGCCACATCCTTCAGGCCCTGCATCTCGCACTGGACATCCACGGTCATCACTTCCACCGCGCCCGTCACGAGGGCCAGCTCCTGCTGGAGGAAGTTTCCCGCCACCGGCACGCCATGGCGCATGAGCACTTCGTTCGCCGAACAGCACATGCCGGCGAGGTTGATGCCCTTCGCCCCTGCCTTTTCGGCGAGTTGTTTGATCTCGGGGTCGCGGGAAGCGGTTACGAGAAGCTCGGGCAAAAGCGGCTCATGGCCGTGAACCACCACGTTCACCTGATCTTCCTTGAGAACGCCCAGGTTAAAGGAACCGAGGACGGGCACGGGGGTGCCGAACATGATGTCCTGGAGGTCGGTGGAGATCATGGAGCCGGACCAGCCGTCGGCGAGAGCGGCCCTGGTCGCCTGGAGCATCAGGTGCTTATAGTCCTGGTCGACGCCCATGTGGGTGCGGTGCATCACCTCGACCACTTCCCTGTCGATGCCCCGGGGAACAACGCCGTGTTTCCGCCAAATATCCTGCCTCTTCAAAGGCGCCTTCTTGACGTAGACCGCCTCTCCGTGCTGCCTGCCGAATTCGGCGAGGGCTTTCTCGCCGACCTCGATGGCGATCTGCTTCATGTCTTTCCCCTCGGTGGGAACGCCGAAGTCGAGGGCCACTTCGAGGAGCTTCACTTCGTCTTTAATGGCAAAACCCTGGGCCTCGCCTTTGGCCGCCTTCAGGAAGGTCTCCGCAACCTCGCGGGCATGGTCGGAGTGGGCTGCGGTGCCCGCGGCGATCTTCCGGGCGAAGTTCCTCGCCACGATCGTGTCGGCCGTGGCGCCGCAAACGCCCGTTCTTTTCTTGCCCTCTTCCACCTTCTTCGGCTTAGGAACCCGGCAGGGTCCCATGGCGCATATTTTACAGCAGCTCTCCTCCACCCCTATCGGGCAGGGCTTCAGGTCATCCGCCCTGACAAAGGCGTTGGAGATCTTCTCCTTCTCCGCCTTGTCGAGGAGCTCGATGGTAGCCGGATCGACGCTCCGTATCTTTTCTTCTGACATTGGTTCCCCCTTATATGGCAATTACCGGGGCTGGCGCGGCCCCTCCACGTTTCATCCGATGAACAACCTTTCCGACGGACGATAGACGACCGCTTCGCTGGGACGAAAGGTATTTCGTCCATCGTCCTAGTCCTGAAAGGACAGTCGTCCCTCGTCCGTCGTCCTTCATGCCTCGTCCGTCCCTAAACAAGTTCCCCCAAGAGCTGCTTCGTGTGCGATATGGAATCAGGGTGTCTCATGATGAGCACGTCGGCGCCGGCGATCGCCAGGGTCACGGCGGCGACCGATTCCATCAGGACGGCCCTCTTCTTCTCGTCGCCGAGTTTCGGGTTGTCCTCTTTCCTGGTCTTTGCCTCTTTCGTTTTCCACACCTCGTTTCCGAGGTTGCAGATGATCGGCGTCTGCAGCTTCACGTCTTCCTGGGTCAGAGCGGCCATGCGGTCACGCTCCATCACGGAGTAGGAGTATTCGAGGCCGTAGCCGAGCCCGCCGGTCGTGGGGTCGATAAGAAGGCGGCCCTCCTGCACCCCCAGGTTTCCGAGGAGGATATTCAACTGTTTCGCCAGGTTCACGTCGATAGGCGTCGAAGCGATGACCACCTGATTATAGCCGATGGCCATGGCGCCGACCTGCTTGTAGTTTTTTTCGGTGACGGGGCCCACCGCGATGGTTTTGCCCTCGCAGACCTCGGCCGCCCGCCGCAGCAACTGCGCGTCCTTTTCGTCGTTCGCGCATCCCCAGACAATGAGAGGCACGGATACCGCATCGGAAACGGCCTTCACCGTCGCCACGACGTCTTCAACGTCCCGGTTCATGCCGTTCGGATCTGCGCTTTTCAGCAGAAGGGCAATCATCTCCGCCCCGTATTTCTCGACGGCTTTCTTTGCCCAGGCGGCCGGATCGCTGATCACGTCCCGGTAGGGCTCGACGGCCCAATCAGGCCATTCTTCGGGCGCATAGTCCCATACCTCGAAAGCAATCTTCGGAGGGTGGGGCATGGCGCCTTCAAAGGTGTAGAAGGGATAGCAGGATTCGCCTCCCACGGTAACGGCGCAGGCCCCGCTTCCGATAGTCACTTCTTTGATCTTTCCGGAGTAAGTGATGGTAGGTGTCGCAAAACTCATGGGTTGCCTCCATAGGGTTCTCTAGGTCGCATAGGACTTATTGGACCTATTTTTTCACTGCAAGGCCCTTTATGCTTCCTGCTTTCTCTTCTCGCTGCCGAACCAGTCGTTGCTGTACCAGTAGCGAAGCGCTGTCTTCAGGTAGCCGAGCCGGTTTTCTTCCGATTCAAGCTTTTGCGTCCAATCCGCCCTTCCCTCGGGCTTGCCCGGCTCGTACGTGGGACCGAGCACGCGCACTTTCTTGCCTTCGAAATTTTCTTTCTCTTCGTACACGTAGTCCGCCATGGAAAACCTCCTTATTTGACTCCTCCAGCCACTTTTGCCGCTTTCACCGTGTTCAGCATGAGCATGGTGATCGTCATGGGGCCCACTCCGCCGGGCACCGGCGTAATGAACGAAGCTTTTTCCTTCACCCCGTCAAAATCGACATCGCCCGCGAGCTTCGCTTTTCCCTCGGGGGTCATGCCGATGCGGTTGACGCCCACGTCGATCACCACGACGCCTTCCTTCACCATGTCGGCGGTAATCGCCTTCGGTCTGCCGGCAGCCACGATGAGGATATCCGCTCTTTTGGTGTGGAACGCCATATCCTTTGTCGCCGTATGGCAGACAGTGACCGTGGCGTTTGCGCCTTTTGCCTTTTGAAGCATCATGTTGGCGATCGGCTTGCCCACGATGTTGCTTCTTCCCACCACCACGACCTCCGCGCCGTCGGTCTGCACGCCGGCCCTCACCAGCAACTGTTGAATTCCATAGGGGGTGCAGGGGTAGTAGTTGGCCTCGCCGATGACGAGCTTGCCGACGTTGACGGGATGAAAAGCGTCAACGTCCTTGTTCGGGTCAATTGCATAAAGCACTCTTGTCTCATTCACGTGCTTCGGCAGCGGAAGCTGCACCAGTATACCATGGATTTTTGGGTCTTTGTTGTACTTGTCGATGAGGGCAAGGAGCGCCTCTTCCGTAATGTCTGCCGGCTGGTTATCCTGAATGGAATAAAAGCCGAGCTCCTTCGAGGTCTTCTGCTTGCCGGTGACATAGCTCACCGAGGCGGGGTTTTCGCCTACCAGGATAGTCACAAGGCCGGGCACGAGGTTGTGCTCGGCTTTCAGCCGAGCCACTTCCTGTTTGATTTCTTCCCTGATCTCCGCTGCTACCTGCGTCCCGCTGATAATCTTTGCGGCCATAGTCGCTCCTTTTTTTAGCGCTTCCATGTGGCGCCGCGTCCGGCTTGCCGAAGCCGGACGCGGCGCCTGTCCTTTCTTCTAGAACATCCCGGTTACTTTGCCCGTGTTCACGTCCACGTCGATCCTTCTGAAGGCGGGGTCCGAGCTGGTGCCCGGCATGAGGCTGATCGCGCCGGTCACGGGGCAAAGGAACTTCGCGCCGGAGAAGATCAGGACGTCTCGCACCGGCAGGACCCAGCCCTTTGGCACGCCCTTCAGCGTAGGGTCGTGAGTCAGGCTGAGGTGGGTCTTCACCATCATGGTAAAGTAGTCCCTCTTGTCAGGGTCCGCCTCGAAGGCCTTCGCCTTGGCCTCCGCTTCGGGCGACCATGAAACGCCGTCCGCGCCGTAGACGTTCTTCGCGATGGTCTCAACTCTCTGGCGGAGCGGCATTTCCAGGGGATAGAGGAACTTGAAATCCGACTTTTCTTCGCAGGCGTCATGCACGGCGTCGGCAAGCTCCAACGCCCCGTCGCCGCCGTTCAGCCAATGGGTCGACACGGCAACGCGCGCGCCCTCCGCTTCGGCGAGCTTGCGGAGCAACGCGATCTCGTCCTTGGTGTCCGTATGGAACCAGTTGATGCAGACAACGGGCTTAATCCCCGACCGATTTATGGTCTTAATGTGGTGGATCATATTCGCCGCGCCCTTTTCCAACAGGCCCAGGTTCTCCTTCTTGTATTCTTCGGGAAGGGGAAGCCCCGGCGCAACGCGCGGTCCGCCGCCGTGCATCTTGAGGGCCCGAATCGTCGTCGTGAGGACGGAAACGTTCGGTTTGAGGCCGCTGATCCTCGACTTCACGTTCCAGAACTTCTCGAAGCCGATGTCTGCGGCAAATCCGCTCTCCGTCACGTTGTAGTCAAAAAGCTTCAGGGCTATGCGGTCGGCGATGATCGAGGATTGCCCCACGGCAATGTTCGCGAAAGGTCCGGCATGAACAAAGACGGGCTGCCCCTCGACAGTTTGCAGGAGGCTCGGGTTGACGCTCTCCCTCATGAAGGCCGTCATGGCGCCGGCAACTTCGAGATCCTCACAGGTCACGGGCTTGCCCGATTTGTCGTAGGCAACGGTGATTTTGCCGAGGCGCTCGCGCAGGTCTTTCAGGTCCTTCACCACGGCGAGAATGGCCATGACCTCGGAGCTGACGGCGATGTCGAATCGGGACTGCATGAGGAAGCCGTCCATTTTGCCGCCCAGGCCTATTACCATATTCCGGAGGGACTGGGCGCAAAAGTCCATGATCCATCCCATCTGGACATTCTTCGGGTCGATATCGAGCCGCTTCAGATTTCTTTTCGCAAGCTCTGCATCGGTATAGTTCCTCTCATGCTGCATACGCGCCTGAAGGGCAACCATGGCAAGGTTGTGGGCGTTCATGATATTGTTGATATCGCCCGTGAGGCCGAGGGAAAACTCAGTCAAAGGGATGGCCTGGGCATTGCCGCCGCCTGCCGCGCTGCCTTTGACGTTCATCGTAGGGCCGCCCGAAGGCTGGCGAATGGCGCCGCACACCTTATATCCTCTTTTGCCCATGCCCTCGACGAGACCCATGGAGACGGTGGTCTTGCCTTCTCCGAGGGGCGTCGGAGTAATGGCGGTCACTTCGATATATTTTCCGTCCGGCTCATTCTTCAGCCGGTCGATGATCTTCATGAAGTCGACCCGGCCGATACGGCCGTATCCGATCACCTCATCCTTTTTCAGCCCCATTTCCTCGCCCAGTTGCCATACCGATTTCATATGCTGCTCTGCGGCCTCGGAAATTTGCCAATCTGCCATTTTTGTCGCGTCGTACGCCATAGAAGGCCTCCTTAAAATGGTGTTCATCCGAATGTGTTCAGGTTAGTCGATTTTTCCGGCAACCCTTGCAACCCTGCCCTCTCTCCCCTTTTTGGTTTCACCACAAGCATAAACCGTGCCGCGCACGCCCCAACACTGCAATCTCCGCTGTGCATGACCTCCCGATATTTCCGTAGTATATGACGGCGAGAACCTGACGCAATTGCAAGAATCTTTCACGAAACTATCATATGCAACGGGCGCTTGACAGGTATTTCACATGCCGTCGCGACTCATAAGTATTCCACATCGATAGCCGCCTGGCAAGCCCCTTTAGCGACTATTTGCGGAATGCGCGGCCGGTGGATTGCCGCAGTGTGAATATGCTATAACTGAGTATGTTCGTCGATTCCCATTGTCACCTGGAAATGGAACAGTATGATGAAGACCGCCGGGCGGTCGTCGACCGTGCTGTGCGGGAGGGCATCTCCTCGATGCTCACCGTCGGAACGGAGGCGCGCTATTTCCCGAAAGTTGCGGAAATCGTCGAAACGTATCCGCAAGTTTACGGCGCCGTGGGCATTCATCCCCACAACGCAAAAGAGTACTCTCCTGAGGCGGAAGAGGCGGTCCGGAAATGGCTGAAGCATCCCAAGATCGTCGCCTGCGGGGAGATCGGCCTCGATTTCTACCGGGACTACTCGCCGAGGGATATGCAGATCGAGGCGTTCCGGCGGCAGATAGGGGTCGCGCAGTCAACAGGGCTTCCCGTCATCATCCATTCGAGGAACGCCAAACAGGAAACATTGGAAATCGTCGAAGAAACGGGCCTCGGACCTCACAGGACCGTTGTCCACTGTTACTCGTACAACCTCGAAACCGCAAAGAAGCTGCTCAACCGCGGCATCTACCTTTCTATCCCCGGCACGGTCACTTACCCTGACTCGGGTCTGACAAAGATCATCCGCTATGCGCCCCTCGACAGGCTTCTGTCCGAGACGGACGCCCCTTTTCTGGCCCCTGCGCCCAAACGGGGCAGCAGAAACGAGCCGGCCTTCGTGAAGCTCGTAACGGAGCGGATCGCCCTGATAAAAGAGAAACCGGTCGAAGAAGTTGCCGCCGCCCTGGCAGAGACTTTCAAGCAAGTTTTCCTGTCGGCGGGGAAAAAGGAGGACGCATCGTGAGACCGGCAGTCATCATCGTCGACATGCTCGAGGACGGCTACGGAAACGGAAAGGAGCCCCATCCGGAGCTGGCAAAGATCGTTGCGCCGGTGCGCGATTTTTTGAAACGCTGTCGGGCGCTTTCGATCCCCGTCATATTCGCCTGCGACAGCTTTCTTGAAGACGATTTCATTTTCAAGGGGAGGATGAAGCCCCATTGCATCAGAGGCACGGCAGGCACGCAGCCGGCAGCCCTCTTAGAGCCGGCGCCTTCCGATATCATACTCCCAAAACGGCGGTTCAGCGCCTTTTTCAAGACAGACCTCGACCAGACGCTCCGGACGATGCAAATCGATACGGTGGCGGTGGGGGGCATCAACACGCACTTCTGCGTGATCGCCACGGCCCTGGACGCGATCTGTCACGATTTCCGCACCGTTCTTCTGGAAGACCTCAGCGCCGCCTACAAACCGGAGATCCATGGCGCATTCATGGACGCCTATCGGAAATCCGCCATTTATCCGTTGCTCCTCGTCGCCGGGGGAGAGGAGTTTCTCGCCCGCCTTCGTCATGACGAACCTTAAACGATCCGCTTGCATACTGGCGGTTGTCGTCCTGATCGGCGCAGGCATCGCCTGCTATCTCTCCACGCGTCCCGTTCCGATCCCCGTTCACAGCGTTACGACCGTGGAAAGAGAGTTCATCTCGGTATTCCTTGCTGACTCCCAGGGAAAGCTGGAAAAGAAGACGGTCGAGACGCCGAGGGGGGCGACCGAAAGAGAGCGGGCCGACGCCCTGCTGCAAGCCCTGAAAGAGGCCCGCTCCATACCGGCCGGCCTCAGGCTTTATGAAATGGCTCTCGGCCAAGACGGTGTGCTATATTTAAATGTGTCGAAGGAATTTCTCGGCGCCGGCAGCGTCGCGAGAGAAGTCCCCATGGTCTACGGCATCGTCGACTCCTTTGCGGCAAGCTTTCCCGGAGTGCGGTCGGTCCAGATCCTCGTCGAGGGATCGCCTGTCTACACGCGAAGCGGGCTTCTTTATCTCTTGAAGCCGCTCCAGTTCAACAAGGAATTGCTGGAGGATTAAATGCTCGATCCGAAACTGATCAGGGAACAACCGGAAGTGGTGAGGCAAAGCCTCAGAAATCGCGGCAATGCATTCGATCTCGACAAACTCATCGCACTGGACGAGCGGCGAAGAGAGCTGATCAAGACCGTGGAAGCCACGAAAAACCAGCGGAACGTCGCTTCCAACGAAATCGCGAAACTGCGAAAGAGCGGCGCCGACGCGCAGGAACAGATAGCGCGGCTGCGCGAGCTCGGAAGAGAGATAGAGAAGGGGGAGGAGGCGCTCAAGGCCGTCGAGTCCGAATGGGAAGCCCTCAGCCTTGAAATCCCGAACATTCCCCATCAATCGGTTCCCGTCGGGACGGGGGAAGAACAAAATGCGGTGGTGCGGACATGGGGAGAGAAACCTCGCTTCGATTTCACCCCGGCTGCGCATTGGGATCTCGGCGAGAAACTCGACATCCTCGACTTCAAAAGAGCCGCGAAGATTGCCGGGACCAGATTCACCCTCTATAAATCCCAGGGCGCGCTTTTGGAGCGGGCCCTCATCAACTTTATGCTCGACCTCCACGTCCGCGAACACGGCTACACCGAGGTACTGCCCCCTTTCCTCGTGAACAGGGAGAGCATGACAGGCACGGGCCAGCTCCCCAAGTTCGAGGAAGATCTCTTTAAGCTGGCGGATCCTGAATACTTCCTCATACCTACCGCCGAAGTGCCGGTGACGAACATCTTCAGGGACGAGATACTCAAGGAAGACGACCTTCCCGTCAAGTACGTCGCCTACACGCCCTGCTTCCGCAAAGAGGCCGGAGCGCACGGCAGGGACACGAGGGGTCTCACCAGGCAACACCAGTTCAATAAGGTAGAGCTCGTTAAGTTCAGCCGCCCCGATGACTCCTATCAACAGCTCGAGGGATTGCTCCTCGACGCGGAAGACGTCTTAAAAAAGCTCAACATCCACTACCGCGTCTCCCTCCTCTGCACGGGCGATATGGGCTTCTCCTCAGCAAAAACGTACGACATCGAGGTGTGGTTGCCGGGTCAGGACATCTATCGGGAAATCTCCTCATGCAGCAACTTTGTGGATTTCCAGGCAAGAAGGGCAAAGATCAGGTACCGGAACGGCGCCGGAAAGATAGAACACCTTCACACCCTCAACGGCTCAGGCCTCGCCGTAGGCCGAACGGTCATGGCGGTGATGGAGAACTACCAGCGCGAGGACGGAAGCATAGGGGTGCCAGCGGTCTTGCAGCCCTATATGCACGGCTTGACGGTTATAGGGCCGGGTTAATTTCGCGCCTTTCGCCTGTCTCGGCAGCGTCGCGAGTCCTCACGTACGACAGAGTACGCTCCGGCTCGCGACGCTGCCGATCGCAACGAAATCCATCGAACTTTTCTTCGGCCGCGACCCTGTCTCTATTATTCAACCACAACGTTGCGGCTCTTACAAATTATTGATATCTTTTAGGTATTCGTCTTCCGTGCCAGGGACGGGGTTGCCGGAAAATGGACATATTCTGTTTTCTGAATACTTGTCGAAACCATTGGCTTTATTGAATTGCGCACTAAATAGGCAAAATGCTGGATGATCAATTATTTCTATACGTTGGTGCATGGTCCACGGGGGTTGTCCACATCTTTAGAACACTTTTTGTGGAAAAGTTGGCCAAACAAGGGAAATGATTGCGGAAGAGGATGCCGTACGACGCGGCCCCCAGAGGCTGATGTCCACGATGATATGCAACTTTCTTCCTGAATTTGAACACGTCCGGGAAGAGGGCAGCATTTGCAAAATACTAGACCGTGATCGTGCCCGTCAGATAGATTGCCGTCCTTCCCCCGATCAGCACCCTCGTATCTTTGTCCTCGCAGAAAAGCTCACCTCCCCGCGCCGAAACCTGCAAGGCGTGCAAGCGCTTTTTGCCGAGCTGTTCTGACCAGTACGGAACAAGCGTGCAATGGGCCGAGCCGGTCACGGGGTCCTCGGGAATTCCGGCGCGGGGCGCGAAGAAACGGGAGACGAAATCGCAGTTCCTGCCTTTCGCGGTCACGATCAGCCCCAGGTAGTCGAGAGCGGCCACGCGCGGGAGATCGGGCTTTGCCTGTTTGACCTGCTCCTCTTCTTCGAGCACGACGAACAGGTCTCTCGATCCGAGGACCCGGAGAGGTTCGACGCCGAGCATTCCAGTGAGGTCGAAGGGTCGTTCCACGGGCAACGGTGGACGCGCGGGGAAGTCCATGACGAGAAGATCTGGCTGACGCGCAACTGAAAGCACGCCGCTCTTTGTGTGAAAAACCGCCGCAGCGGCCGCGGGGTCGACAAACTCGAAAATGGCATGAGCAGCCGCGAGCGTGGCGTGACCGCAAAGATCGACCTCTGCCTTCGGGGTGAACCACCGAAGGTCATAGGCGCCATCAGGCGCGCTCACGAGAAACGCGGTTTCGGAAAGGTTATTCTCTGCTGCTATCGATTGCAGGATTCCATCGTCCACCCACTCGTCAAGGAAACAAACGCCCGCCGGATTCCCCGCAAAGACGCGGCTCGTGAAGGCATCGATCTGGTAGAATGGAATCTTCATCGCCATCGGCTTTCACCTTTTTCCGTTCGCACTGGGTCCGCTCTGCCGTCGGATCAAATTGTCTAATCCCCATTCTAACATCGAAATTCCTCATTCACGAGCGAAATCTGAGGTTGCCAGATTCAACGGCAAATCCGGCTCTCAAGCTTGCGAAGATGCTATCCATACTGTATCTTAATTACAGGGGATAAGCAGCGGATCGCCAAGAATCCTGCGTGTCGCGCTTAGCATGAAGCTATTTCGGATGGTTATGGCGAAATTGCAAGATGCCGCGAAAGGAGGCCGTAGTTTATGGAGCGTGAGGAGCTGATAAAAAGGATTTCCGTTGATCCCGAAGTCTGCTTCGGTAGGCCCTGCATTCGGGGGCGGAGGATTTGGGTCTCGCTCGTGCTCGACCTGCTTGCCAGCGGCATGAAAACTGAGGAAATCAGGCGTGAGTATGACTTGAGCGAGGAGGACGTGCTGGCTTGCATCGCCTACGGCGCAGAGATGACGAGAGAGCGCTCCATGGACGTAGCCGAGGCATAGATGAGGCTGAAACTGGATGAAAACCTTGGCAACGAACCCCTTGCATTGTTCGTGAACGCCGGTCACGATGCGGCGAGCGTAAAGGCCCAACAGTTAACCGGGATCAGCGATCGGAGACTCATCGAGGTGTGCAAAGAGGAGAAACGATGCCTCGTGACCCCGGATATGGGCTTCGGAAATCCTTTGGTCTTTTCGCCTAAGGATTATTTCGGCATCGCAGTGTTGCGCCTTTCAACCCATCTCTCTCGGACGGATATTCTTGACGCTTGCAGAACTCTGGTGAGAGCTCTCCAACGTACTGATATCAGCGGCAAATTGTGGATAGTGCAACGAGGGCGAATCCGTGAGCATGTTCGCGAATAACAGCAATGCCTCGCTTCAGTTGAATGCGAGAAATCGATAGGTTGGCCCTGCTTTAGGCGGCGTTCCCGTTGAGCCAGTCCAAGAAGGGCTTTATCACCCGGAAGACATCGATGCAGCGGTCGGCAAAATCATCGGCCATCACTTCCTCGTCCGAAAAGGAATGGGCGGCATACGGTTGCTTGAGCTTCAACAGTTCGACAGCCGGATGGTCTTTTGCGCATCCTTGGGGAGGTCTGGTGAGCTTTTCACCCCTCAGTCCACCGAAAGTCTGCCCGAATTCGAGGGTTTCGATAATCCCGAGGAGGGCCTGCGGATTGGCTTCCACGGCGTGGCGGAAGGCAGCCAACTGCTCCGGCTTGGGCTGCCAGAGTCCTCCCGCCGCTGTTGTTGCACCCGGCGCCAACCGGAGCCCGTAGCCGAAACGCCCCGATTTTCTCCCTCCCGGCGCCATCGATGCGGCCAACCAGGGTTTGTAAGGGGTCTTGTCCCTGGAGAAACGAACGTCGCGATAGATCCTCATAACGCAATCTTTTGCTCTGAGGCCGGCCAGTTCGTGCTCGGACAAGGACAAGCGATCGATCAATTCCTGAATGAACGATTCAAAGATATGCTGGGCCTTTTCGTAGGTCGCTTTGTGTTTTGCAAACCACGCCCGCTCGTTGTTGAACAGCAGGTCCGACAGAAAATCGAGCGTAAATCCGAGATCAAAAGAGGACATATGAGCACCTCACACGCGAATTCCAACAATAACTCGCTGTCGGCCCCGCTATGCGTCCAGTTGAGCCAGCCAATAATCGATCCTATCAATCACCTCGGGGTCTTTCTCCACCACCGCCGCCTCTAACAGCAGCTCGTGGGCGGCGCTCGCGGGCAGGCGGAAGGCGGAGTCGATCGCCCTGATTCGCGCGTCCCGGTCCCCCATTTCAACTAGGGCATTCATCAACGCCGCGATGGACCTTCGCTTGCCCCCGGCTATGACGCTCTCCGTGAGAAGAGCGCGCAACTCGGGCGACGTCTCTCTTTTCAGGTGGGCGAGGAGGGAATTGGTAAGAGAGTCATCTCTTGCCCTGACCAGCAACCTGATGGCCGCTTCCCGGATCTCGAACTCGCCCCGGGCGAGGAGCGGCAGTACCGGTTCCCCGTCGAACCCCGGCGTCTCCCCATCGGCCCTGTCGAGAAAGGATGCCCAGTTCCTTTCATGGAAGAGCATGCTCGCCACGATCACCCCCACCTCTTTTCGGGTGAACGCCATGCCGTCCCGGAGACTCTCGATCATGTCAAGACGTTCGGGGTCGAGAAAGGAGCCTTCTTCTCCCGCGCGCCGCAAGGCTTCCCTGATCTCTCTCTTGGGGAGGAATTCATCGAGCCCGAGGCGTCGGTGCAGACGCTCCCTGAGGTAGCGGCTCGACAACGTCCAGAAGGTCCTCCCCGATGTTTCGTGCTGCCGGACGATCCCCTTTTCCTGAAGCAGGTCGAGACAGGAGGCGATCCGCTCTTTCGGGATGCGCGTGTCGAAGCGGATATCCTCAAGGGTGCGGCGGGTCAGCATTTTGCCGTTGTCGCCGGCCAGGACGGAGACGATCTCCCTCAGCTCGTCGCGGTTCCCCGCACCCGCGAGAGCCTCCTCCACTTTTTCGTTCACGATCTCCCGGGGAAGCGCCTCTTCCTGGAGAGACAAAGGCGCAATATTCGTCCTTTCCACCGGGCCTGCCTCGAAGACGGCGGAGAGGCTCATCTTCCTGAACGGTTGGCGCCACGAAAAAAACTCTTCCTTGTCGCCCAGCACCGCCAGGTAAGCATTTTCCTGTTCAAGACAGAACGTCGCAAACCGTTCCAGCTTTTCCCGCTCTTCCGACCTCACCGTCTTCAACCGTTCGGCGCCGTCGATAATAAAGAAGCAAGGACCGCTTTTGAGCAGTTTCCTGCAGATGGAAACAATATCGACCCTTGCACCGGGAGGAATGACGCCCGCTTTTGCTACGGCTTCCCTGATCTCATGGACGGGTTTCTCCCATATCTCGGCATAAAAGACATTGGCCGAAACGGAACGCAACTGCGGGAGCACGAAGGCGTTCACGAGCGTCGTCTTCCCCGCTGCGTTGTCCCCAACAACGATGACATGCCCATGACGAAACAACACATCCAAAAGCCGCGACGCCTCGTCCCAACGGTTATGCGGCGGACCCTGAAAGAGAAAACGCTCCGCCCCCTCCGGCGGATATCGCCGTTCGGCGCACTCGGCGATCTCCCAAACGATCTGCCGGTACTGGAAACCGAGCCTGCCGTTCACCGCGTTAAGGAAACGCTCGAAGCGCCTCTCGAGATGCTCCCTCACGCGTCCCAGCACGCGGACCTGATAGTCGCTCCGGGGCTCGCACGCCACAACGATAACACCTGCTCTGCTGTCGATGGAAACAGCCGCTTCGCAAGCGGGGTTCAAATCGCGGTTATCTTCTCGCTTGAGCGCTCGTTGAGACCAATCAAGGGAACAAATATCCCACAGGAGGTGGGCAAAATCGAAAAGAGCGCCGAGCAGGGGCCCGTTCCGGATTATGCCTTTACCCGCCTCCGTCGCGATCTCCCACTCCAGCGGGATTTTCTTCAACCCCATAATCAACGAATTGACCAGCTCCATTGTCTTTGCCGGCACTCCGACCCGCTCGGCAATTTCGCCGTTCAGGAGAAGCGTCCTCGATGCGCGATCCAGGACACGGAGCATTTCTCTGTTCGAGGAGCGGCCGCACCAATCAACAACACCCATATCATGAAGGTAGAGCACGCAAAGGAGGACGAACAACTCCTCCGGAAAGAAGCGACTCCTGCCGTCATCGCACGAAGGTATGAGTTGCTCGACCAAATGTTTGAGGGACTCGACGTGTTCGCGAAGAGGAAGCGGCGCATGGGCAAAAACTTCCTCGCCCAGGAGACGCTCAAGTCCGGCGAACTTCTCGCCGAGCTTGAGCCCGCTGTCTTTTTCATTCAGAATATCTTCAAGCTTCGTGTGCATGACGCAGCGTCTTGACACAGCCCACGGCAGGGCCGCGGACACGATTTCAGGCTGCTACAGGGAGATTCGGTTTAGGAGTTGCCGGAAATCCGGACTTGAGCTCTACGCTCTCGTTCTCCATAAATAAACCAGCGGACTGGCCACGAAAATCGATGAATAGGTGCCCACCATGACGCCGATAAACAGAGCAAAAGAGAAATCGAACAATACGTGGCCGCCTATGACGAGGAGTGCCGCGATCACGAGAAGCACCGTGAGGGAGGTGATGAGGGTCCTGCTCAGCACTTCATTAATGCTGTTGTTAATGACCTTTCCGAAATCCGCGCGGGATTTCATTTTCGCCATGTTCTCTCTGATTCTGTCAAAGACGACGACGGTATCGGTAAGGGAATAGCCGCCAATGGTGAGCAGCGCGGTGATGAACAGGATGTTCATCTCGCGGTGGAGCAGGAAGAATATGCCCAGAAGGGCAAGCAAGTCGTGAAAGGTGGCAATAGTGGCGGCAACGCCGAAGACGAAATTGAATCGCCAGGCAATATAAATGATGATCCCCAGAAGCGCAAGGGCTATGGCGAGAATGGCATGCTGCTTCAGGGTTCTCCCCACGCTGGAGCCAACCATGTTGCTGCTCATCACCTGGAAGCCTTTGCCCGGCATGGCGGCGGAGATGATGCTGCTCATCTTATCCTGCACCTTCTGAGATTCCGTGTTCATGAGCTTTGTTTTCAGGAAGAAATCGTTCTTCCCGGCCACTTCCTGGATCTCCACGTCCTCAATGCCGCCATTGATAAGCGCGCTTCTCAGGCTGGCGGTGGCCACGGGTTGGTCGAATCTGATCATTAGTTCGGTCCCGCCGGTGAAATCGACGCTCAGGTTTGCCTTTCCCAGAGACACCATGACGAAGCCAAAAAGGCCGAGAAGCACAAGGACCGCGGAGAGTATGAACATCTTGTTCCTCATGCCCATGAAATCAATTTGCGTCTTTTTTGTGATCTCTCGAAATTTCATCAGATGCTCAGACTCCTCGGTTTATACTTCACCAGTATCCAGTCAAAGATGGTTTTTGAACCGAAAACGGCGGTAAACAGGTTGATCACGATGCCTATGGCAAGGGTAACGGCGAAGCCTTTTATCGGTCCTGTGCCGAATATGAAAAGGATGCAGGTGGTGATAAGCGTCGTGATATGGGCGTCAAAAATCGTGACCCAGGCCTTTGAATAGCCTCCGTCAACGGCCGCGCGCACCGTTTTGCCCAAGCGCAGTTCCTCTCTGATGCGCTCGAAAATAAGCACGTTGGTATCGACGCCCATTCCTATGGTGAGGATGATGCCGGCGATGCCGGGGAGCGTCATCGTGGCGCGCAACGCGGTAAAAGCGCCGAGGAGATAAAAAAGGTTCAGGAACAGGGCAATGTCGGCCACGATGCCGGAAGCCCGATAATAGAAAACCATGAAAACAATTACGAGCAGCATGCCGAGAACCGCCGCCTGCACCCCTTTTCTGATCGAGTCCTCGCCCAGGGTCGGGCCGATGGTGATATTCTGGATCACCGAAACAGGCGCGGGAAGCGCGCCGGCCCGGAGCACGATGGCCAGGTCTTTTGCTTCATCCGGCGTAAAGCCGCCGGTGATCGAGGCTTTCCCGCCCGATATCCTTTCCCTTACCACGGGAGCCGAATAGACAGCGTTATCGAGGACGATGGCGATGCGCTTGCCGACGTTGTCGCCGGTCATTTTATCGAAGAGGCGCGCGCCTTCGCTGTTGAACTCCAGGGCGACGTACGGCTCGTTCCGGAACTCGCCTCCTATTCTCACCCGGGCGTCGGTGAGCATATCGCCGGTGAGAAGCGCTTGCTTCTTCACGAGTATGGGAGTAGTCGTCGTCACTCCCGTTTCCCGGTTCCGCGATTTCATCTGAAGCAATTCATCGCCCTCAGGGACCGGGCCGCTGCCCGCCTTTGACGCATTTTCCTCGTCCACGAGCTTGAATTCGAGCTGGGCGGTCTTGCCGATGAGTTCAAGGGCCCTGTCGGGGTCTTTGACGCCGGGAAGCTGCACAAGAATGTTGCTCTCTCCCTGCTGCACGATGACCGGCTCGGAAACGCCGAATTGGTCGATCCTGTTCCTGATTGTCTCCAGGGCCTGGTGGATCGCATTATCCTTCAGGTTGGCAAGCTCTTTTTCAGAATAAGCGAGATCAATCGAGATATTGTCCCCTTCCGTCTTGCTCGACATAACCTTCATATCGGGCAGCTCTTTTCCGAGGAGATTGTAAAGCTTTTCACGCTGATCCGTCTTAATGACCACAGAGATGCTGGATGGCAGCTTGTCGAGTCCCACGAACCTGATGCCGTCGCGGATCATGCCGTCCTTCAACTGGTCAAACTTTCTGTCCAGCATGTTGTCCATCAGCTTCTTCGTATCGAGGGCAAGCAGAAGGTGCATGCCTCCTTTGAGATCGAGGCCGAGATGTATCTTGTCCGACGGGAGGTATTTCTTCCACGTCCCTTGCAACTCAACGACGTTGGGCACAAGGTAAATGACCGAGATAAGCAGGAATACTCCTATAAGAATGGCGCGAAATCTCAATGATTTAAGCACTTATAACCTCATGGGTCCGACAGTTAATATCGCTAAAAACGCTAAAGGATAAATTGAGGCGGGCTTTTTGTCAAGGGGGCGGCAAAGAAAACAGCCACTCTTAACGATCCCTTAACGGACTTGGAACAACAGAAAAGCAATCCCCCGCCCCCGGGGCGGGGGATTGCGGGACCGATTATTTCCCGAGCGGCACGAAGTCGAGCTGTTCCACCTTGCCGTCAACAATCCGGGACATGGTCACCGGCCTTAAGATGCACTGGTCGACGCCAAAAATCTCCTTGCCGCCCCAGTGTCCTTTTCCAAAAACGGTGTCAATGGTTGTCATCTTATGGATCGATGCAACAACGGCGTCGGGGTTGACGCTCCCCGCTTTCTCGATTGCCTGTTGCAACGGATAGAGCGCGTCGAGAGGATTCATGCTGTCCATGATAAAGGGCTGTTTTATCGCCTCGACCCGCTTGCGAAGGTCTTTAACGATGGCCGGCATCTTGTCGCTCAGGACGTCCTGCCCGCCGTGGAAGATGTCGTGGGCATATTTCTTCTGCACTATGCCGTTCACCAGGTTGATGTCCCCGAAGAGTCCCGGGCTGAATATGGGCCCGTTGAAGCCAAGCTCGCGCGACTGGTTGATCAATGCCGCGGCCCACGGCACTATGGAGACGACCATGTTGATGGCGTCAGGCTTTTGCGCAAGGCCCTTCGTGAGCAGGGGATAGAAATCTTCCGAGCCGATCTTGAACTTCTCGGAAAAAACAATCTGGATTCCCCGGGCCTTGGCCTCCTTCTCGTTCATGGCCATGGCGACGGCGCAGCCGGGGTCGTCCGGAACGATCAGCGCCACTCTCTTTGCCTTCGGATAGGTTTTGACGAAATAGTCCCACACGGGCTTGATGTTATAGAGACTGGAATCTGCATAGAAGCCGTACTTTGTCTTCGCGTTCAGCTCTTCGGGGCCCATTCCGAGGGGTTTGATGCGCAGCATCTTCGCCTCCTCCGCGGCAGGTATCAGGGCCAGATCGGTCACCATGAACATCGGCGGGATCAGGAACTTCACGTTTTGCTGAATGAGCCGGTTCACTGCGGCGAGGGCGCCGGTCGGGGACGAGGTGTCGTCTTCAGCGAGAATCTTGATATCGTACTTCTGGCCTCCTACCGTGAACCCTCCGCGACTGTTGATCAGTTCCTCGGTAGGTTTCGCCGCGTCGTAAAGGGGTTTGAACGCCGGCGCCATGGCGCCGGTAACCGACGTGATCAAACCTATTTTCAGCGTCTTCGTCTCAGCGAACGACGGAGATGAAACGAGGAGCAGCAGAGAGAGAACCACGAAAAACGACGCGAACAAGATCGATTTCCTTCCTTTCATTACTCACATCCTCCTTAGTTTTTGTACGTCTTGCCACCGGAAATTTCTTTTGAGTTCTGAGCCGACCTGGCCCGAAACGCCGAAAGAACAAGCATGAAGCGCGTACGTTGTCAATGAATCTGAGGCAGAAAACAGCGGGAAGTCATTGACGATGGCGGGCGCTCTGCCACAAGCGTCTTCGTCCGCCACGGAAAAGCGGCGGTCGTCCCCTTCAGTTCTTCCAACCCATGAACAACATGAGAGAATCCCTCCGAACTGAAGGCAGAGGGATCGTAAGGGCGGCCTGAAGCCGCCCCTGGACTGACCCTTCTGAAGTGAGCGCCTTGAGATATGTCAACCATCTCCCCGGTTAAAGAGGGGGAATGTCCGATCAATCCGAGGAAGGGATCGGTTTCGGCTCCTGGGCCTTCATCTCTTTCCCGCAGCATTCGAGCTTTCCCTCTCCTGCCTTGGTGCAAAGCGCTTCTGTCCCACACACCTCGCAACGGTATCGCTTTCCCAACTTGGTCATTGCGCTCTCCTTTTACTTCTTGATTTCCATGGGTTGGCCGCAGCACGTGATCGTGCCGTTGCCGCCGCGGGTCACCATGCATTCAGCGCCGCACTTCGTGCATTGATACCGCTTTCCGACCGTGTTTGCCATCTTGAGCCTCCGTTTTACGTAATAGCTATAACTCGATCTCTTTGAGATCGGGAGCAATAATAAGCTTCGGTCCCGTCGCCGACTGTATCTCTTCGGGAGTAAGTCCGGGGAAAAGCTCCTTGAGGACGATGCCGGCCGGGGTTATCTCCATCACGGCGAGGTCGGTGAAAATCATGTTCACCTTCCGTTTTGCCGTAGCGGGGTAGGTCAGCTCGCTGACGATCTTGGGCTCGCCGTTTTTCGTCGTATGCTCCATGGCAATGAAGAGCCTCTTGGCGCCCACGGCGAGGTCCATCGAGCCTCCCACGTTCCCCACTCCCGAGAGTCCCCTGCCGGGATTGAACCAGGAGGCGAAGTCGCCCTTGTCGTTTACCTGAAAAGCGCCCATCACGGTGACGCCCACGTGCCCTCCCCTGATCATGGCGAAGGAGTCGACCATATCGAAGTAGGCCGAGCCGGGCGCTTCAAGGACCGCCTGGCAGCTCGCGTTGATCAGATCCTGATCGATCTGGTCTCCTTCGGCGATAGGGCCGGTTTTGAGCATGCCGATCTCCGACTGGAGGATCACGTCCCTGCCTTCGAGCCAATTGGAAACGAGCGTGGGGATGCCGATCCCCAGGTTCACGTAGGTATTGTCTTCTATTTCTTTGCTGATGCGCAGTGCGATGATTTCCCGGGGAAGCCCCTCATACCGTTGCACTTGCCCCTCCTTATAAATTAGTAATGTCGAAAGTGATCCTCGGCACCTTCACGACCCGTTGCACGAAGATGCCCGGAGTGTGGATGCCGTCGGGGTCAAGGCCGCCCGGCTCAACCACATTCTCAGCCTCTGCAATGGTCACGTTCGCCGCCATTGCCATCACATGGTTGAAATTCCTCGCTGTTTTCCGGTAGCGGATGTTCCCCTCCCTATCGGCCGTGTCCGCATGGATAAAGGCAAAGTCCGGCTTCAGCGCATATTCGAGGATGCACGTCTTGCCGTCGATGACCCGGGTCTCTCTCGGCGTCCGGTCCTCCTCCACATTGCTGAGGACCGCCTCCTCCACCATGGAACCCACTCCCACAGGGTTGAAGAAGGCGGGAATGCCTGCGCCGGCTGCCCGGTACTTTTCCGCCAGCGTTCCCATGGGATACACATCGAGGATGATCTCGCCGCTTCTGATCTGTTGCTCGAAGGGATGAGAAGCGCCCTTGGTGGCGGAACGGAAGAGCGGATAGGAGTCGATGACCTTCCTGATCTGCTTGTTCGCCACCAGCCCTTCCAGCTCTTTTGTCGCGCCGAGCTGGGGACCCGACCCGCAGCAGATCGTGAGGTTCTTCGTTCCCCTTCTGATGAGCGCCTGCATCAGCAGGCGAGGGACGCCGGCAGCGAAGAAGCCGCCGAGGCCGATTACCGCGCCGTCTTCGATGCCGTCGAGCGATTCTTCAATGCTCTTGACCACTTTATCCATAACAACCTACCTTTCTGACGTAGATTAGCGTCTGCTTCTATGTCGCAGCGTTTTCATGGCCCAACAACTGGGACCGCAGTGGCGATTCCCCTGAAGCACTTCCAAAAGTCAGGAGTTAGTTTACGGCCGAAGCATTCTTTGTGCTATGATGCAGATCATAATATGGAGCGAATTCTGCTCATTCACGCTCGACGCGCGTCCGCTTGATAGTCTCACCGTTTCCAGGTATACTAAATGCACGCACGCAAAATCTAATTTCCCCTTTTCGGTATATCGCGGAGGATGCATGAAAGCAGAAATGGAAAGTCTGGACAGGGTCAGGAAGAGCATAGAGGTGACCCTGGGAGAAGCTGAGGTCGAAACACTGCGCGAAAACATCTATCAGGAGCTGAAAAAAAGCGCGAAAATAAAGGGTTTTCGACCGGGCAAAGTCCCCAAGTCAGTCATACAGGCATACTATAGAGATTATATCGATGATGAGTTAAAGAGAAAAATGGTCGAGGAAACCATGGAGAAGGCCCTTGCCGAGGCGGACGTCAAACCGGTAAGCGAGCCCAGAATTGAGTTCCTCGAGGAGGACGCCCGGTACGGATACAAGATGGAATGCGAGACCGTGCCGGAATTTGAACTCCCGGTCTACGAGGGGATAGAAGTCGAGGCTGAGAAAGTCAAAGTCACTGACGAAGACATCGCCGCGCGTCTCGACTCGATGAGGCAAATGCACATGGAGCTGATCGATAAAGCCGAAGGGCAGGCTGCCGAGAAGGGCGATACGGTCGTGATACGCTATGAAGCCTTCTATGAAGGAAAACAGGTTTCCGGCGTGAAGGCTGACGCCTACCCGGTGGATCTGAGCAGCGCCGATTTGATGCCCGAATTCGAGAACCTTGTGACGGGCATGAAGGCAGGGGACGAAAAGGAAGGGGAGATTAACTTTCCCGCCGATTATCCCGATAAGGATATAGCAGGGAAAACGCTCCTCTTCAAAGTATTGGCGAAAGAAGTCAAAGTAAAGAAGCTGCCTGAGCTGGGCGACGATTTCGCAAAGGATGTCGGTTTCGAAGATATGGCGAAGCTGCAGTCCGAAGTGGCGAAAGAGATGGAGAAAGCAAAAGAAACGCAGAGGAAGAATGCGATCGCCGAACAGATTGGCAATTTTCTCCTTACGAACACCGATGTTCCCGCGCCCGCGCGACTGCTCGCCAAACGGGTGGAAATGCTTGTTCAGGAAGCGCGCTCCCGGATGAAGACGGGCGCCCTTTCCGGAGAGGCGGAGCAAAGCTTTAACGCGGCGTTGCAAAAGGAGTACGAGCCTGAGGCGGAGAAACGGATCAAGATGGGCATGATACTCGACAAGATCGCTGACCGGGAAGGCTTGCGCGTCGAAGATTCGGAAGCGGAGGGAAGGCTCAAACAAATTGCGGAAGAAACGAAGAGAGCTTATGATTATATAAAAGATTTCTACCGGAAATACGATCTCGAATCGAATCTGAGGGAAAACATGCTTCAGGAAAAGACCATAAATCTTCTCATGGAGAAGGCAACCATAAAGGAGAAAGAATGAATCTTGTGCCCATGGTCATTGAAAAAGACGGGCGAGGAGAACGGGCCTACGATATCTATTCGAGGCTGCTCAAGGAGCGGATTGTTTTTCTCGGCACG
This sequence comes from uncultured delta proteobacterium, assembly GCA_963816715.1. Classification (GTDB taxonomy): domain Bacteria; phylum Desulfobacterota; class Syntrophorhabdia; order Syntrophorhabdales; family WCHB1-27; genus BOG-1155. Next base: position 181,443 of record CAWFMJ010000014.1, on the reverse strand, counting down.
GCAGTGGATGATCTGGTCGCCAATCTCATCATCGCCCAGTTGCTCTTTCTCGAGTCGGAAGACCCGGCGAAAGACATTTATCTCTACGTCAATTCTCCCGGCGGCATCATTACCAGTGGACTCGCAATTTATGATACAATGCAGTATGTGAAGCCGGAAGTGGCTACCATATGCATAGGGCAGGCCGCAAGCATGGCGGCGGTGTTGCTCTCAGGGGGCTCCAAAGGGAAACGCTTTGCTCTTCCTCATGCCCGAGTGCTCATCCATCAGCCTCTCGGGGGGGTTCAGGGGCAGGCAACGGACATCGACATCCAGGCAAGGGAAATATTGCGGATGCGGGAAGAGATCAACACCATTTTCACAAAACACACCGGACAGGATATGGAGCGGATCAGACAGGATACGGAAAGGGACTTCTTCATGACGGCTGACCAGGCGCTCAAGTACGGAATCATAGATCAAATCGTGGAGAAAAGAGCATGACAGTAATGAAGAAAAACAACGGGAGAACAATGAAACTGCATTGTTCCTTCTGTGGAAAAAGCCAAGACGAGGTGAAAAAGCTGATCGCAGGCCCGATGGTCTACATCTGCGACGAATGCATAGAGCTGTGCAACGAGATAATTCAGGAAGAAGCGAAACGGGAGCGGTTCGAGTATATCAAGACCTCCATACCGAAGCCTCACGAGATCAGAAGGATCCTCGACGAGTACGTGATCGGGCAGGACTTTGCGAAGAAAGTTCTTTCTGTTGCCGTCTACAATCACTACAAGCGCATTGAATCGAAGACCACCTTCGACGACGTGGAAATCCAGAAGAGCAATATTCTTCTCATCGGGCCCACCGGCTCCGGCAAAACGCTGCTTGCCCAGACTCTGGCGAGGATACTCCACGTGCCTTTTACCATTGCCGACGCCACAACGCTTACAGAAGCCGGCTACGTGGGCGAGGATGTAGAGAACATTATCCTCAACCTACTCCAGTCTGCCGACTACAATATCGAACGGGCCGAGAAAGGCATCGTCTACATCGACGAAATCGACAAGATCTCCAAGAAGACCGATAGCCCGTCCATTACCAGGGACGTGTCGGGCGAGGGCGTCCAGCAGGCCCTCCTGAAGATCATCGAAGGCACGGTAGCCAATGTCCCTCCCAAGGGCGGCAGAAAACATCCCCAGCAGGACTACATCAAAGTCGATACCACGAATATCCTCTTCATCTGCGGCGGTGCCTTCCACGGCCTCGAATCGATCATTGCCAACAGAATCGGCAAGAAAGGCATCGGTTTCGGCGTGGACGTCGAAGGCGGCAGGGATAAGCTGTATGGCGAGCTGATCAGGGATGTCCAGCCCGAAGACCTTCTGAAGTACGGTCTGATCCCGGAATTCATCGGCCGGCTGCCCATCACCGCGACCCTCGAAGAGCTTGCCGAGGAAGTGCTCGTCGAGATACTGAAGAAGCCGAGGAACGCCATAGTCAAACAGTACAAGAAACTCTTCGAGCTCGAGAATGTGAAGTTGACCTTCACGGAAGGCGCAATTCGCGGCATCGCCCGAGAGGCAATGAAGAAAAAGACCGGCGCCCGGGGCTTGCGGTCCATTATGGAAAAGGTCATGCTCGACGTCATGTACGAGTTGCCATCCATCGCGAACGTGAAAGAATGCGTGGTGAGCGAAGAAGTGATCGTCAACCACGAAAAGCCCATACTGATATACGAAGAAGAGGCCGAGATCGCGTAGCCCTTTACTTTTGCGCCCAGAGTTGCTATAAATTAGCACACGCGGGCGGGTAGCTCAGCGGGAGAGCATCGGCCTTACAAGCCGGGGGTCACAGGTTCGAACCCTGTTCCGCCTACCATAGAGGAGAAAAGAAGCGCGCTCTGAGCGCGAATGAAAAAGAGAAAGCGGGGACGTAGTTAAGTTGGTTATAACGCCGGCCTGTCACGCCGGAGGCCGCGAGTTCAAGTCTCGTCGTCCCCGCCACTTTTAAGCCAACCAAAAACAGGGGCACCGAAAAGTACCCCTGTTTTTTTACCCCTCTCCAAAACACCCTGTACGACACTACCGCCTCGCTCAAAGACCAAAGGTCTGTTTTGTGCCCTTTTGCCGCTGCTGTTCTTAAATCCCCCGGCCAGTCCCTCCAGGGCCTGACCTATCTCTGAGAACCCACCCCTTGTTCCCCTCCCAGGAGGGAATTTGAGCGTTCCAGACTTTGCCGTAGAAAGAAGGGGAGTGGGACGCTCTGTCTCTTTAGCGCCATAAGGAGGTTCCGTCCCGACCCAATAGACAGAACATGAAGGCATCGGTCAGATCCACAGAAGAATTAACAGACCTGGCCCATTTCCGGGATCGATCATGGTTGAACTCGATCCCGGATCGCCCCGCTCGGCCGCGAGAAGAGAGAATGAGAAAGAATGAAGAACGAGGGAAGGAAGAAAGAAGGGACCGAGGGGCGGAACCGGTTTACATAGCCACGCGGAACAGGTACAATAGGACAGTAGGGGTCGAACGCCCGCAAAGGCGCGGATTCCTTGACAAAGATGGACTATATCATTAACTTATAGTGTGATTGGCATGGAAGCGTTGACTGAAAGAGAAAAGAAAGTTCTTGAGCTGATCATGGTCGGCTACATCGCCTCGGCGGAACCGGTGGGGTCGAGGACCTTGTCGAGGATGGCCGGCAGCCGGTGGAGCTCGGCGACGATCAGGAACGTCATGGTCGACCTGGAAGAACAGGGCTTTCTCTACAAACCCCACGTGGTCGCCGGCAGGGTACCTACGGGAAAGGCGTTCAGGTATTACGTGAACAGCCTGCTGACGCCCTCGCGCTTCCTGAGAAAGCGCGAGATGCACGTCCTCGAGAGTTTCACGAGTCATCGGTATTCCCATGTCGAAGAGATCATGGGCGACGCTTCGAGGGCCCTCGCGGAGTTGTGCAAGTATACGGGCATCGTGGTGGAGCCGAGGGTCGATTTCATGCTCTTCAAGGAAGTGGAGTTCGTCAAACTTTCCAAAAGCACGATTCTTGCCGTTTTCGTCACCTCCTCGGGGATGGTGCATACCCGGCTCGTGGCGACCGAGGAAGATTATTCGCCGGAGCTTTTGCAGGGGATGAAAGGCTACATGAATGAAAGGTGCGAAGGCCTTCCCTTTTATTCGGTGAGGGAACGCATTATTGAAGATATGGCGAAAGACCGGGAAGCGTTCCAGTCCCTCATGAATCAGATCATGGATGTCCTCGAGCAGATCATGAACAAGGGGGGAGAAAGGGAAGTCTACCTCGAGGGGACGTCGAGATTTATCGGCGTGCCCGAACTTTCAGACGTCAACAGGCTTCGGGACCTGTTCCACGCTTTCGAAAGAAAGGAAAAACTGTTGAAGCTTCTTGACAGGAGCGTCGAGCAGGAAGGCATCAGTGTCATTATAGGGGCGGAAACCGAGGTGAAGGAAATGAGGGACATGTCCATTATCACCTCGTCCTACGAGATCGACCAAAAGCACCAGGGAGTGCTGGGCGTGATAGGCCCCGTGCGGATGGATTATTCAAGAATAATACCCATAGTGCACTATACCGCCCAGGCGGTGACTGACTTGCTCAGAATTATGTGAGGTTGGAGATGAACGACGAAGAGAATGGAAAGCCCGGAACGACAAACGAAGGCCACGGAAAGGCCAACAAAGAAGAACACCGGGCTGCTGAGCACAAAGAACGAAAGAAGAAGGAAGAGATTATCGAGGAATTGCAAACGGCCTTGGCGGAGAAAGAAAAACAGATAGAGGAGCTGAAAGAACGGCTGCTCTACCAGCAGGCGGAATTTGAGAATTTCAAAAAGCTGAAGGCGAGAGAGAAACAGGAAGTCCTTAAATTCGGGAACGAAACGCTGATCAAGGAGCTGCTGCCTGTTATCGACAATCTCGAACGGGCGATAGAACACGCGGGAAAAACCGAAGAGGCAAAGAGCATCGCGGAAGGCGTGGCGCTCACGTTGAGCGGATTCCTGAAGGTGCTGGAGAAATTCGACGTGACCCGGGTGAACGCGCAGGGTCAAAAATTCGATCCGAACCTGCACGAGGCCGTCTATCAGGAAGAGAGGGAAGACGTCGAGCCTGGCGCCGTGGTCGGCGAGTTCCAGAAAGGGTACGTGATGGATGGCAGACTGCTGCGGCCCTCCATGGTATCCGTTGCGAAGAAGCCCGAAACGGTGTAAAATATCGCACCGATATGGCAAGAGACTATTACGAAATACTGGGCGTTTCCAAAGACGCAACCGATGAGGAAATAAAAAAGGCGTACCGAAAGCTCGCCCTCAACTATCACCCCGATCGCAATCCCGGCAACAAGGAAGCTGAAGAAAAGTTCAAGGAAATCAATCAGGCTTATCAGGTATTGGGCGACGCGGAAAAGCGGGCCGGCTTCGACCGTTTCGGCGGCGAGCAGCAAGGCGCCTATGGTTTCGGCTTCACCCGGAATTTCGACGACATTTTCGGCGATCTCTTCGGCGACTTCTTCGGGACAACGCAACGGAAGAGGCCGCGAAAAGGCGACGATCTCCGCTATAACCTGGAAATAGAGTTTGAAGAGGCGGTCTTCGGCGCCGAGAAAGAAATCGAGATTCCCTTCGACGTGAGGTGTACCGCCTGCAAAGGGTCGAGGATCGAGCCCGGGTTCCAGCCGACCATCTGCAAGGCGTGCAACGGTAAAGGCCAGGCGCGGTACACGCAGGGTTTCTTTACCATCAACAGGACCTGCGACCATTGCGGAGGCGAGGGGTATCTCATCAAGGACCCTTGCAAGACCTGCAGAGGCAAAGGGTTCGTGAAGACAAAGAAGACTATAAAGGTGAATGTCCCCCCCGGCGTCGATACGGGCATCCGCCTGAAGATGAGGGGCGAGGGCGCTCAGGGGCCGAGCGATGCGGCGGCGGGCGACCTTTACATCGTGCTGAAGGTACGGGAGCACCCGATATTCGAGCGCGAAGGCGACGATATTTACGTACACACCGAAGTGGATTTCCCGACCCTCTGTCTCGGGGGAGAAATCATAACGCCTGTCCTCGGAGGAGAGATGAATCTGAAAATACCTCCGGGCACCCCCGCCGAGAAAGTGTTCCGTCTGAAGGGCCTTGGAGTGCCGAAGACCAACGGGTACGGGCGGGGCGATCAGTTCGTGCATCTCCATATTGCCGTCCCCAAAACAGTGACCGACAGGCAGCGCGAGTTGCTCGAACAGCTCTCCATGGAGCTGCGGAGCAACGGCGGCGCCTCTCGCCCTGGGGGCTTCAAAGAGAAGTTTAAAGAATTCTTCGACTGGAAAGAGTAGCCGAGAGGCAAGCCTTTCTGCGCTTTCCCATCTCATCGACAACGCCGAGTTCTACGGAAGGAAATACTATGTCATTTCAGGAATGATCCGGGGCGAGGCGAATGTCATTGAAAGACGCCTCAGGAGAAGGCTTGATCTTGTGGACAGTTGGCAAGAGGAGTCTTGGTCGACCTATCTTTTCAGTTAAAGGCAGTAGGCGCTTCGAGCCGGGAACGGTGAACGTCGTTCCTCGCGCTCGTTGCGCTGTTAGGAAAGATTTCTCCGGCGTGCCCTTGCGCGAAAGACGCGCAAAGCCGGGCGCAACAAGCGTCCGGCTGTCAGAAGGAGAAGAAAAAGGAAGCACGCCAGCACGAACCAGTCTCCGTACCTCACATACGGCGTCTCGCCTCTCCTCAGTCCGAAGGTACAGCTGAGCACGTCTTCCTTGAACAGGGACGTTCTTGCGCAAACGCGTCCCCTCGGATCGAAGGCCGCGCTGATGCCCGTGTTTGCCGCGCGCAGCACCCAGCGGTCAGTCTCCACTGCCCTGAAGACGTAGTTTGCGAAATGTTGGTACGGCGCCGAGGACCTGCCGTACCAGGCGTCGTTCGTGATGTTGACGAGCACTTCTGCTCCCCTTCTCACCGTATCGTTCGAAATTGAGGGAAAAACGCCTTCGTAGCAAATGAGCATTCCGATGTTCCCGATGCCGGTCTTCATGGGATCGTGCGAGGGGCCGGGGGAAAAGTCCCCGGCAGCGACGCTGATCTGCTCCAGGAAAGGGAAATACTCGGCCAGGGGAGTATATTCGCCGAAGGGCACGAGGTGGTTCTTCGAGTAGTCGGCGACGATTTCCCCGCTCCTGTCGAGCGCATACGCCGTGTTGTAGAACCGGGCCCGGCTGTCCCTCGATATCGTGCCGAAAAGGAGACAGCCGGAGAGGGCCGCAGGAAGGTCCCGTACGACGCGGCCGGCGCTGTCTTCCAGAAAGATGAAAGGCATTGCCGTCTCGGGCCATATGACCAGATCGGCGGCTCGCCCCCGGCTCAGGGTGAGCGACGAATATGTCTGAACAGTGGCAGTTTTGTACGCTTCGTTGAACTTGACGTCCTGTGAAATGTTGCCCTGCACGATGGAAGCCTTCAGATCGCCCTTGATCGGCTCTTTCAATCGGGAGAAGCCGAAGATCAGGCAGACAAGGATGACGCAGACAACGAAAGACCCATAAGCGAGAGGAAAGCGCTTCCGCTTGATTATCAAGTAAACCAAGCAGTTGACGGCGACGATGAGAGAAGAGAGAAAGTAGGCGCCCGTGAGAGAAACGACCTGTATGACGGGCAGAAAGTTATATTGGGAGTGGGATAGGAACGACCAGGGGAACCCGGAGAGAAGTACGCCCCTGAGGTACTCCAGCAACGCCCAGAGCGGGGGGGCGACAAGAAAAAGGGGGAGGCGGAGACGCTCCTGAAGAAAAGAAGAGAGCCAGGCGAAGCACCCGGTGAAGAGGGAAAGGTAGAGCACGAGAAGGCAGAGGGTCACGAGGCTGAAGGGCACGCTGATCCCGCCGAAGGTGTTCATGGCCACGACTACCCAGTAGACAAGGCCGGTGAAGGCGACAACGCCCGCAACAAAGCCCATGAGGAAATTCTGGCGGTTCTTGCCGGCCTCAAGGGAAAAGAACAGAGGGACGAGAGCGAGGTAAGCGAGATAGAATTGGGACAGGGGCGGCTGACAGACAACCAGCAACGCGCCGGAGAAGAAGGCGAGACTATACGGCAAACTTTTGATATGCAGAGAGTGTTTTAACATAGGCAAGGAGTTTCTTCTCCCGGTACCTCATCCGGCGAGCCTCGGGTCCGCCCTTTTCGTGATCGAAACCGAGGACGTGGAGCAGTCCGTGGATAATGAGGGAAATGACTCTTTCGTGGAAAAGCAGGTCTGCCTGACGGGCCTCTTCCAACGCGCGTTCCGTCGAGACGATCACATCGCCGAGCACCTCATACTGGAAGCCGTCCAGGTAGGAAAAGGAGATTACGTTGGTCGGGCCGTTCTTGCCGAAACATTTCCGGTTCAGGGCCGCGATTCCTTTATTGTCCGTGAGAAAGATGCTGAAGTCCCTATCCTGCTGCCCTAAAAAGGCGAGCAAGCTTTCGGTTATGCTTTTTAGCAGCTTTTTGTCCGGTTTCAACAAGCCTCGGGAACTTTTTATCAGCACCGTCATTCCTGGTCCTTTCCGGGTATTCTATGCGCTGGTGGAACATTCCTATCAGGATAGCTATAAAGCTCTTCTGAATGGCGTGGAGGTCCTTGAGGGTCAGCTCGCACTCGTCGAGCTGACCGTCCAGGAATATCTGCTCGATGATATTCTGCACGTGGGTCTCTATTCTCTTCGGGGTCGGATCCTCGAGGGTCCTTGAAGCGGCTTCCACCGCGTCGGCAAGCATCACGATGCCCGCTTCCCTCGTCTGCGGCTTGGGGCCGGCATACCTGAAGTCCTTTTCATCGATCAGAGAGAGGTCCGGGTCCTCCATATCTTTGGCCCTCTGATAGAAATAGGTAACCAGGCTCGTGCCGTGGTGCTGCCGGATGATCTCGTAAATCTTTTTTCCCAGGCGGTATTTCTCGGCAAGATCGACCCCCTCTCTCACGTGGGAAAGAATAATGAGACTGCTCATGCTGGGGGAGAGATTCCGGTGAGCGTCGTTGTCCTGCCTGTTTTCTATGAAGTAGTGAGCCATTTTGAGCTTGCCGATATCGTGGTAGTAGGCGGCAACCCTGGTTAATATGGGATGGGCGCCGATGCTTTCGGCCGCCGCCTTGCAGAGGTTCCCGACAAGAATGCTGTGATGGTAAGTGCCGGGCGCCGCCAGCATCATCTGCTCGAGCAAGGGATGCTCGAGGTTTGCAAGCTCCAGGAGCTTAAAATTGGTGGTATAGTCAAAAACGCTTTCGACGACGGGAAGCAGCCCGGCCGTCATCAGACTTGAGCCCACGCCCCCTAAGAGAATGAGAATGACCGTCAACGGCAGATCGGCAAAGGGACGTCTGAGAAGGCCATGAAAAAGGAACATCACGAAAGACATGATGACCGCGGAAAAGAAACCCGCCCCGAGCATGGTAGATCTCTTTTCAACCTGCCCCGAAAAGTAGGATGCCACCAGGTTCCCGAGGAAGACGTAAACGAAAACGGCAAGGCTGTTCTCCACGATACATGCCGCGGCTACCGCCAGGATGGTGGAAAAAACCAGAACTGCCTCGGAGAAGAGGATAATCCGCATGACAATGCCGAAGAGGAAAACGGGGAAGAGATAGAAAAGCACCGAACCGCGGTCCGGAGCAAACCAGGCAAAGATGGTGAGCATGACCTTTATCAGGAGGACCGTGAAAACCGTCATGGCCGCCGCGAAGATAAAGTCCTTTTCGGAGAGGCTGAATTTCTTGATGTTCCGCTCGGCAAACTCGTTGATGATGGCGATAAACGAGAACAACAGCAAAGAGAGGAAGAAGAGGCGGCTGTCGATGGGGGGTCTCTTCTTTTCCAGTTCATTGAGCCCGGCGAGCTTCCGCGCTTCTTCGGGCCCTATTTTTTGGCCTTCCCTGACAATTGCCTCGCCCTTCTTGACCGTCGCATCGGATCCGGGGACCGTGTAATTCGTAGTCGAGCGAACCGTCCTCGTCGCGATCTCTCCGATCTGCCAGCGGCCGGACTGGAGCGGCAGCTCTATGTTGACGAGAGCGGCCAGAACAAGGGAAAACAGAGCGATAAGGAGGTATTTTCTGACGACAAACCGCGAAGGAAGCCTATCCATTTCGCTCTTCACGCTTTGCTCCTTCGGCCGCGGCTTTCTTTTCGTAAGCTTTGATGATTTTTTGAACGAGGGGATGCCTCACGACATCTTTTTCAGTGAAATAGACGAACTTGATTCCCTTGACGTCCTTGAGGATTCCCTGCACCTCTATCAAGCCGGAAGTGCGTTTGTCGGGCAGGTCGATCTGGGTAACGTCGCCCGTCACTACGGTTTTAGATGAAAAACCAAGACGGGTGAGGAACATCTTCATTTGCTCTGACGCCGTATTTTGCGCCTCGTCAAGAATGACGAAGGCATCGTTCAACGTCCGGCCGCGCATGAAGGCCAGCGGCGCTATCTCCAGCACGCCCTTCTCGATAAGCCTGCTCCCCCTGTCGATATCGATCATATCGTAAAGGGCGTCATAGAGGGGCCTGAGATAAGGATTCACTTTTTCGTACATGGTGCCGGGCAAAAACCCCAGTTTTTCCCCTGCCTCTATGGCGGGTCGCGTCAGAATGATCCTTGAGACTTCTTTATTGAAATACGCCGAAAGGGCCATTGCCATAGCCAGGTAAGTTTTCCCCGTCCCCGCCGGTCCGATGCCGATCACAATGTCATGGTTGCGTATGGCCTCGACGTAAAGCTTCTGATTCTGGGTCTTGGGGATAATAACCTTGCGGCTCGGCGGAATGAAGATCTGGTCGCCGTAAAGCTCCTCCACGCCTCTGTTCGTGTGCGCAATATAGCGCACGGCGTGATCGATGTCCGAGGGGTTTACGGCGAAGCCCTTTTTAATGAGCCCCGCCAGCTCGTTAATGACTTTGCTCGTGTTCTCGACTTCTTTTTTCTTGCCCACCAACGTGACGTGGTTTCCCCGCACGCTTGTTCTCACATCAAAATATTTCTTGAGATATTTTATGTTCTCTTCGCGGGGACCGAACAGGTTTCGAGCGAGGTGGGTGTCGTCAAAAGAGAGCTGCACTACCTCTTCTTCCGTTTTCTCTTCCAAAAAAGCTTGGCGTACCTCCTCTGTAAGATAGATATTTAAAAGAATATAACACAAAAGCGCAAGTTGTGGAAGATGCGATCAAAGATTGGAGGAGGGATACTCCTCTCGCCCTTTGCCCTTATCCGTATCTCGATATGTGGTACTTCTTCATGAGCGCGTAGAGGCGGGGACGGGAGAGCCCGGATATGCGGCACGCGTCCTTGATGTTGCTCCCCGCGACGCTCATGAGGTCTTCCAGGTATTGTCGCTCCGCCTCCTGGAGAGCCGATTCCCTGAATCCTTTCAAGGGGGGAAGCGGGGGAGGGGAAACGGTCTTGTTTGCCTGGGCAGGCGCCTCTTTCGTTACGGCCGCCCGCGCGAGGCTCACCCGTATGTGAGTCGGCAAGTGCTTCGGGAAGAGGGTCGGCTCATGACGGGCCATCGTAAGGGCCCGCTCCACGGCATTGACCAGCTCTCGCACGTTGCCCGGCCACTCGTAGGCAATGAGCGAATCGAGAAACTCGGGGGAGAAACCCTTTGTGCCGAGTCCGTACCGCTCGGAGAGCTTCGCGATATGGTACATGACCAGTTCCCTGATATCCTCCTTCCTCTCTCTCAAGGGGGGAAGGTCGATCGTGAAGGTCTGGAGGCGGAACAGGAGATCCCTCCGGAAACGGTGGGATTCAACCATTTCATCCATGTTCCGGTTGGTGGCGGCGACGAGGCGGAAGTCGCTCTCCACCTCTTTTTTCGATCCCACCGGCCGGAAGCGGTGCTCCTGCAGGACGCGCAGAAAGGCTTTCTGTATCACCAGAGGCAGCTCGCCCACTTCGTCGAGGAAGAGCGTGCCTGCGTGGGCTTGTCGCACAAGACCGTCCTGCTCCTTGTCGGCGCCCGTGAAAGCGCCTTTCTCATAGCCGAAGAGCGTGCTCTCGACGAGTGTCTTGGGCAGCGCGGTACAATCGACTACAACGAAGTTCTTGTTCGCCCTCGGCGAATTGTCATGAATGGCGCGGGCAAAAAGTTCTTTTCCGGTGCCCGTCTCGCCCGCGATGAGCACGGAGGCGTCGGAGTTTGCCGCCTGGGCGAGGATATCGAAGCAACTCCTCATGCGGGGCGAAGAGCCGATGATGCCCTCCCACTTGAGCGCCACTGCGGGTTTGCGCGCTTTCTTCTCTTCCCGGTACTGTACCGCCCGAAGGAAGGGGAGCATCATCTCCTTGATGGACGAGGGTTTCTCGATATAGTCCCAAGCCCCGTTCTTTATGGCAAGCTCTGCTCCATCGGGGTCGCCGAAGCCCGTCATGATGATCACTTCCGGCGGCGAGGCGATCTCCCTGATCCGGGGGAGCACGTCGAGGCCTGAGCCGTCGGGCATGCGAATGTCGAGAAAAACTATGTCAAAATTCTTTTGGGAGATCTGTTTCATGCCTTCGCCGAGGGTGTGTGCGTAGGAAGCCTCATGGCCGGTCCTGTGCACCATGCTCGAGAGCATTTCGCACATCACCACGTCGTCGTCGATAATCATTACATTGGCCATATGCGTTTCCGTTGCAAACTGCGGGGAGAGGCGCCTCTCCTTACCCGCGCGGTTCTTCGCGCCAGAAGTCTCCCTCAGTCCCTCTTCCGTTGTCTCCCAACGGTCCCGGATGTCGTTTCGTCACGATTTCTTGCCGTTTTGATCTGTGGTACTATAATGTAAGTGCCGTTCGAAAACTATGAAACTATTCATTATAGCATTTTTAATTGTACAGCAGCACTGAAGTTCTGACAATGACTATTTTAGAGAACTGATGCAAAATGCGTTCAAAACATACGGCACCGGCAAGCGAAAGGAAAAAACGTGAAAGCGAGCCGTGAAAAACGTCTAACCTGGGCGATCGCCGTAACGATCATCGTCCTTTTCGGGGAAGCAATCGGCGGCTTCGCAGCCAACAGTCTGGCCCTTCTGAGCGACGCGGGCCATGTCCTCACCGACGTGTTCGCCCTGGCCTTGAGCCTCGTGGCCGTCTACATCGGCAAACGCCCTTCGGACTACCGCGCCACCTACGGCTATCAGAGGATCGGCATACTGGCCGCCCTCATCAACGGTTCGACCCTCGTGGTGATCTCCGTTTTCATCTTCGCCGAAACGTACCGAAGGATCTTCTCTCCGCCCCACATCAATTCGAACGTCATGCTTCCGATCGCGGCGGCAGGCCTTCTCGGAAATATCGTCATGGCCTGGCTGTTGGAAGGGGGGCAGAGCGACCTCAACATCAAGAGCGCCTGGCTCCACGTTCTGGGCGATCTCTTTACCTCCGCGGGCGTCATTGTTGCGGGCATCGTGATCAGGTTCACCGGATGGACTCTCGCCGACCCCATCGCGAGCGGCGTTGTCGGCATCGTCATTATCCTCGGCGGCGGCCGGGTCATCAAGGAAGCGCTGTGGATATTTCTCGAGCTGAGTCCCCTTGGGTTTCACGCTGAGGACATCTCGAAAGCCCTCTGCGCCGTGGAGCACGTGCTCGGGGTCCATGACGTGCACCTCTGGTCCATCGGCCACGGCATTCCGGCCTTCTCCGCCCATGTGCTCCTCAACGACAGGAAGATCAGCGAAACGGACGTGATAAGGAGAGAGATAGAGGAGAAATTAGCGGAGCTTGGCATAAGACATACCGTCCTGCAGATGGAGTGCGCCGAGTGTCAGACAAACGGCTTCTACTGTCAGATTGCCGGATTTGACGAGGTCGAGCATGAGCATCGCCAGCATTGAAGCTCCAAATGCTTTTCATAGGTCTTATAGGACCCATACGACTCATTGGACCTATCGAAAGCTTTGCCTTCCTTGACAATAGGCCAAAAAACGATAGAATTAAGACTGAGTCCGGCTCGAAAAAGAGGAAATCATGAATCAGGCAAAGACGTTCTTCTTAATGTTGGTTCTGACGGTCATTCTGGTGGCCCTCGGGAGCCTTATTGGAGGAAAAAACGGGGCGGTAATCGCCTTCAGCGTTGCCCTCGCCATGAATCTCATAAGCTATTGGTTCAGCGACCGGATCGTGCTGCGCATGTACAGCGCCAGGGAGGTCGACGAGGCGCAGGCGCCGGAGCTCTGGAGCATCGTTGCTTCCTTATCCCAGCGCGCATCCCTCCCTATGCCAAAGGTCTACATTATTGATAATGACAGCCCCAACGCTTTTGCCACGGGAAGGAATCCGGAGCACAGCGCCGTCGCCGCAACGACCGGGATCCTGCGGATCCTCGACAGACAGGAGCTTGAAGGCGTGCTCGCCCACGAGCTGTCCCACGTCAAGCACCGGGACATTCTCATATCGACCATCGCTGCAACCCTCGCCGGGGCCATCACCATGATCGCCAACTGGGCGAGGTGGTCGGCCATCTTCGGAGGAAGGGACGACGACGAGGGAGGAGGCAACATAGTAAGCGTGATCCTCTTCTCCATGGTCGCCGCCTTCGCCGCCATGTTGATCCAGCTCGCCATATCGAGGTCCAGGGAGTACCTCGCCGACGAAGGGGGCGCACGCCTCTCGGGAAATCCGCTTTTTCTGGCGAATGCGTTGCGGCGGCTGGAGACAGGCGTTGCCCGCCGCCCCATGGACGACGCCAATCCTTCCACGGCCCACATGTTTATCGTCAATCCTTTCTCAGCCAAAGGCCTCCTCTCCCTGTTCAGCACTCACCCTCCCCTGGAAGAGAGGATAAAACGGCTGGAGGACATGGCCCATAGAAGATAACTTTCGTCCCGTCAGGTCCTTGTGTCTCAAGATCATCGGGGAGGTGGAGCAGGGGGGGCTGCTCGACGAGACGATCGATAGGCATTTTTCCTCTGCCGAGATCTTGCCCGCTTACAAGCCTCTCGTCTATGAGATCGCCTCCGGCGTGGTCCGCCGGAAGCTCTATCTCGAGTGGGTTCTCTCGCGCCTCGTAAAGCACGGCATAAAGAGGGACGTGCGCCATCTTCTCTGGATGAGTCTCTATCAGGCCTTTTTCATGAAGAAAGCGGCCCACCGCGTGGTCAATGAAGCGGTAGACTATGCGAAAAAAGAAAGGGGTCAGGCGGCGGCAAATTTCGTTAATGCCGTTCTGCGACGAGCAATCAGGGAAAGAGATAAGTTGCCGATGCCGGGCGATCCCGTCTCGCGCCTTTCGATTGTCCACAGCTTTCCCTCCTGGCTTGTTAAGCGGTGGCGCGACAGGTTCGGCGACGATGGCGCGGAAGCGCTCCTCGCGCTCCTGAACAAAAACCCGGAGTTCGCGCTGAGAATCGACTGCGGGAAGATGACGCGGGAAGAGGCTGTCGCCAGGCTTTCAGAGCATGGCATTACGGCCGCAAAAGGCAGGTTCCTCGAACAGGCGCTTCTGATCGACAAGGTAGGCCCTCTCCTTGAGAGCGGGCTGTTGAAGGAACACGTCCTCCATATACAGGATGAGACGTCCCAACTGGCCGGTCTTGCAGTCGCTCCGTCGTCAGGCGACCTGGTCCTTGACGCCTGTGCCGGGCAGGGCACGAAGACGGACCAGATAAAAGAAACGTGGCCTTCGACGCGGGTCGTAGCGATGGACACGGATGGAAAAAAGCTTGGCGCTCTTCACGCCACGCGCTGCGTCGTTCGGGGAAACGTGCTGAAAAATCCTTTTAAGGAGGGCTGTTTTGATAGTATACTTCTTGACGCCCCGTGCTCATCCCTCGGGATTATCAGAAAGCATCCGGAGATAAAGTGGCGAAGGAGCGAACGGGACATAGCCATGTACGGCGATCTCCAGTTCGAGATGGTCGGCGCCGTTGCGCAAAGTCTGAAGCGAGGCGGCCGCCTCATTTACAGCGTCTGCTCCTTTGAGCCTGAAGAGACGACGGAAGTGGTGGAGAAGGCAAGAAAGACGAGGCTGTTTGCAGCGGAAGGGTCTCTGCCCTATCCGGGCCGGGACGGCGCTTTCCTTTCCGTTCCCCACCTTACGGGAATGGACGGTTTCTTCATAGCGGCCTTGAGAAAACTATGAAATGGCTCAAAGTACCCCTCTACGCACTGGTTGCCGCGGCTGTCTTCGCTTTTGCCGCGTGTCTTACCATAAATGTGCTTTTGACCGACCAGTCGACCGTAACGTGTCCCGACGTGACCGGCATCGATGTGGAGGAAGCCAAATTAGCGGCAGCGCGAAAGGGACTCTCCCTCATTACCGGGAAATATGAAAAAAGGGAGGATGTGCCTTACGGCCGCGTGCTTTTCCAGAGCCCTGATCCGGGCATGCCGGTAAGAACGGGAAGGACGCTCACCGTCGTCCTCTCCGACGGTCCGGTGCGCGTCATAATTCCCGCTTTCATCGGCCTCCCCCTTGACGCAGCCAGGACTGCATTGGACAACCGGGGGATGAAATTGAAGAAAGTCGTCTACGTCCCGGGCCGGACTCCAGGCGTCGTGGTCGCCCAAACGCCGGCCAGCGGCGAGAATATGCTCGATAAGGGGGGCGTCGCGTTGTTCGTCGTCGGCCAGGAGAAGCGCTTTTACGTGACGCCCGACTTCGCTTCGGCCGACTATGCCGCCCTGTTGCAGGAAATGGACGAAAAACATATAAAACATGCCGAGGCGTTTACGCCCTCGGGGCCGTCCGGGAATGGGACCGTCACGTGCAACGTGCCGCCGGGAACCATAATTACTGAAGAGGACGTCCTGGAACTTCAAACAAACAGCGGAGGTTAAGATGCGCGTTTCTTTGGCCCCTTCCATTCTCTCGGCAGATTTTGGCCGCCTCGCCGAAGAAATAAGAGCTGTCGAGGCAGCGGGAGCGGACATTATCCACATCGACGTGATGGACGGGCACTTTGTGCCGAACCTCACCATAGGACCGCCGATCGTGAAGGCGGTCAGAAGAATAACGAAACTACCCCTCGACGCCCACCTCATGATCGAGCGCCCCGAATCCTTCGTCGACGCTTTCGCGGAAGCCGGAGCCGACATCATCACCGTTCATGCAGAAACCGGGCATCACCTTTTCAGGACGATAGACCTGATCAAATCGTGCGGGAAAAAGGCAGGCGTCGCGCTGAATCCCGCCACTCCTCTCGTCGCTCTTGAAGAAGTGATCGAAGAGGTAGACCTCCTTCTCATCATGACCGTAAACCCGGGATTTGGCGGTCAGGCGTATATACGTTCCATGACGCCGAAAATAGTGCGCGCACGGCAGATGCTCGACGCCGCGAGGAGTGCGGCAACACTGGCGGCTGACGGCGGCATCAAGGCGGATAACGCCCGGATGGTCGCGGAAGCGGGCGCGGTGATGCTGGTAATGGGGACGGAAATATTCCACAGCCGCGACTATCGGGCTAAGATCGATGACGTGAGAAAGAGGCTCGAATAATGGAGATCGTGCGACAGAAGGCCTACCGCAAGACCTTTGAGCTGGCCTGCAGCGCTTTGGGCGAGCTGCCCCTTGAAGAACGGGCGGCAAAAGCCGGGGCCGGTCTTCAGAAAAGAGACGAGATCGTTTACCTTTCCCTGCCCTTTTTCAACGAGACGATCGAGCTGGCCATCCCCGGCTTCACCTTCAAGAGTTCGAGAGGGTCCAACATTACCCTCACCGCGAAGATTGTCATGCTCCATTACCTTATTCAGGCCTCGGGCGCGCCTGTCGGGACAGGCCTCACGCCCTACGAGGACGTCCCGGGCTGCCGCGCCTACCTCCCTGTTTTCGAGCGGCGCGTGGCAACCCCTCTCCTGCGCGCCTTCGGTTATTCCAGGGACGCCTTTTCGGCGGCGGGCGAGGCGCTCGGCGGCACAGCAGAGGAATACGGCAACGCTTCCTTTACGCTCCGGGTGTTCCCCGGGCTCCCCATCACGTTCATCCTCTGGGAGGGTGAAGAAGAGTTTCCTCCATCGATCAAGGTGCTCTTCGATCGGTCCATCCACACCTATCTGCCTCTGGAGGATATCGTAGTGGTCTCAAAAATGGCGGCGACGAGGATTCTTAAGGAAGCGCGCAAAGAGTACGCAGAATAGGAACAGCCCGGGCGCTAAGACCGGTCTTTCTTCTGCTTGCCGGAACGGTTTACTAGGTCCTATCGGTCCTCTAGGACTTATAAGACCTAGTAAAGCAGTGCGCGCGGAGTGAAGGCAAACAGCTCTAGCCCGCCATTTCCACCGTGCTCGCTTGAGGTCCCTTTTCGCCCTCTTCCTCGGAAAACCGCACTTCGGCGCCGGGGCTGAGGCGGTCGAAGGCGCCGTCGAGCACGCTGTTCCGGTGAAAGTAGATGTCCCGACCGTCCTGCGTGACGATAAAGCCATAGCCTTCTTTGAGAAAGAGCGTGTTTACCTTGCCACGTTCCGGCTTTATGCTTTGTTTGACCTCGCCCTGAACTTCCCGTGAGTATTCTTTGAGCCTCCGCTCCATCGCGTCGAACGCGTCATCGATGGCGACGGTAAGGTCTTCGTGGGCATGATCCAGCAAAGGCTCCCGATTGACGACAAGCTCCCGGCGGGGAACAGCAACGTCGATCTGAACCTGGTAAATCTTGCCCTTGCGGCGCCGCATCTGCGGCAAATCGACGACAACGCGGGCGCTGACAATGTCTTCATAGAGACGATCCAGCTTGGCTGCCCTTTCGCGTATCCTCGTCTCCGCTGCATCGGAGCGTCCTCCACGACGAAAGGTAATCTGAAGCGGAACTTGCATTGAATCCCCCTTCTCGATTCATCGATGTTCTTACAGGCCGCCGACCTTCGCTTCTCTAAGGGAAATATATGCCCCGCCGGGCGTATGCGTCAACCGCCGCCGGCCACGCCACATTCCGGTGGGCTCACACAGCCTGTTCCTACTGTTTCGTAGCCCTCAAACGCGTTCATCAGCCGATCTTTTCCCCAACTCTTACAGCGGGGCGGTTGGCCTTTTGGCGCGCCGAGATCATCAGGAAAGGGGACACTCCTCTCGCCCATACCTTCGGAGGGGTGTCCCCCCAACCTTTATGGATTGTGGCACGGCTCTTGCTTAACGTCATTGCAGGTCCGGGGTGCTTTCATCACCTGTGGGCGCCCCCTCCTCCAGGGGGCCGGACGTCGATGCCCGGCCCTCCCTAATTGCGCCGGCGCAGCAATCCAAAAGACTTTATGCTAAACTTAGGGCGCATGACCAATACGCAGGAAGACGAGACGCTCCTCGAAAAGGCGCGTCATGTAGTAATAGGCAAGCCGAAGGATATAAAGGACTCATCGCTTTTTCACAAGCTGAGTCTCATCCCGCTCCTCGCATGGATCGGCCTTGGCGCGGACGGCCTCTCTTCCTCCTCCTACGGGCCCGAGGAGGCTTTCCGCACCCTGGGGGCTCATGTTTACCTCGCGGTTTTTCTCGCCCTCGCGACCGCCCTCACGGTTTTTATCATTTCGTACGCTTATTCCCGCATCATCGAGCATTTCCCCCACGGAGGCGGCGGCTACATCGTGGCTACCCATACCATCGGCGAGAGGGCTGGCGTCGTATCGGGGTGCGCCCTCCTCGTCGACTACATGCTGACCATCACGGTCTCCCTCGTCTCCTGCGCCGACGCCCTTTTCAGTTTCCTGCCCGCAAGTTTCCTCCACTACAAGATGGGCTTCGTCGTCTTCCTGATCGCCCTTCTCGTGGTCCTGAATGCCCGCGGCGTGAAGGAGTCGGTCCTTTTCATGGCGCCCATATTCATCGTCTTCATCCTGACGCATATGGTGCTGCTCGGATACGGCATCCTCAGCCATACCTCCGACATCAAGCCCATCATGGGGACGTTCCACGGCAATCTCCATCACGACCTCGGCGCCGTCGGCCTTCTCGGCATCCTCGCCCTCGTGCTGCGGGCCTATTCGATGGGCGCAGGAACCTACACAGGCATCGAGGCTGTCTCCAACGGTCTCCAGATCATGCGCGAGCCGCAGGTGAGGACAGGCAAGCGCACCATGGTCTACATGGCCTCCTCCCTCGCCATCACCGCAGGCGGCCTCTTCGTCTGCTATCTCCTCTGGGGCGTCAGACCGGCCGAAGGCAAAACGCTCAACGCCATTCTCGCGGCGGCAATGTTCGGACACTGGCCCCTGGGCAACGCTCTTGCGGTCATCACCATCTTCTCCGAAGGGGCCCTGCTCCTCGTCGCCGCACAGACAGGCTTTATCGACGGCCCGCGGGTCATGGCCAATATGGCAATCGACTCATGGCTGCCGCGACGTTTCTCGTCGCTTTCCGAGCGGCTTACCATGCAGAACGGAGTGGCTCTGATGGGCCTCGCCGCGCTGATCCTGCTCCTGTATACGCACGGTTCCATCTCCGCCCTGGTGGTCATGTATTCCATTAACGTCTTCGTCACCTTTTCTCTCTCCACCTTCGGCATGGCGCGTTTCGGAATCAAGAACAGGGCCTCCGAGCCGAAATGGAAACAGCACGCCGCCGTCCAACTTGTAGGCTTTGTCATGTGCGTCACCATCCTCATCATCACCGTGTACGAGAAATTCTCCGAGGGCGGCTGGGTAACCTTGCTGATCACTTCGGCCGTCATAGGCCTCTGTTACCTCGTGCGCCATCACTACAGCAGAGTGCGAAGCAGCATACGAAAACTCGACGAACTCCTCATGGGAATACCGGCAACCGGAGAGCCCAATGGCGAGCCCCTCGATCCGGGAGCGCCTACGGCTGTTCTTCTCACCTCCTCTTTCAACAGCTTTGGCCTCCATACACTGCTCTCCATAGTTCGCTACTTTCCAAATTTGTACAAGAACTTCATTTTCGTCGCCATTGCAGAAATTGACTCCGGCTCGTTCAAAGGCAAGGCAGAGATCGAGGCTCTGGGGCAGGCGACGAGAGCGTCGCTCGAAAAATACGTGAAAGTCACCCGTCGACACGGCTTTCCGGCAGACTACAGAGTGGAGACGTCGACGGATGTTCCCGGCGCCGTGGTAGACGTTTGCAGGTCGATTGTACAGGAATTTCCCCGGGCGACCGTTTTTACGGGCCAGCTCATGTTCCACAAGGAAAGCTTCACCGACAAGATCCTCCACAACCAGACGGCCTTCGCGATCCAGCGCAGGCTGCAATGGGAGGGGATACCAACCGTCATCCTGCCGATAAAGGTAAAGCTGTAGAGAGAAAAAAGGTCTGGAGGGAAGCTACTTCGCGGGAAAAAGCTCGCCGTCGACCATGGTGAGCTTGCGTTGGCCCGCGGCCCCGATTTCCGGATCGTGGGTAACCAGGATGAGGGCCGCGCCTATCCTTTCGCGCACCGAAAGAATGTATCTGAGCACCTCCCGGCCGGTTTTTCGGTCCAGGTTCCCCGTCGGCTCGTCGGCGAGGATCAGCTCGGGACGGTTGATGAGCGCCCGGGCCACCGCCACTCTCTGCTGCTCGCCCCCTGACAGCTCGCCCGGTTTGTGGCTTCTCCGATTTTCCAGGCCCATGATCTGAAGGAATTCTTCGGCCGCGGATTCTGCTTCCGTCGCTTTAGCGCGCTTGATCCAGAGAGGCATCATGATGTTCTCCAGAACGGTGAAGTCCTGGAGGAGGTGGTAGAACTGAAAGACGTATCCTACCTTTTCGTTGCGGAAACGACACTGTTCCTCTCCGGTGTAAGAACTGATGTCCTTGCCCCGGTAAAATACCTGTCCCTCCGTAGCCCTGTCCAGGGAGCCGAGGATGTGGAGGAACGTCGTCTTGCCCGCCCCCGAGGGCCCCATGATGGTGACGAATTCGCCTTCGCGCGCTTCGAAGTCGATCCCCTTCAGGACGCTCACGCGCGCGCCGTCCTTGCTGAAGCTCCTTTTCAATCCTTTTGCCGAGACAAGCAGATCACTCATAGCGCAACGTCTCCACGGGGTCGATCGTCGAGGCCTTGTAGGAAGGATAAAGGGTCGAAAGCAGGCAGAGCAGGACGGTGACGGCGGCGATGAGGAGCACGTCGAGATGGCCGATCTTCATGGGAAGGGTGTTGATGTAATAGACATCGCTCGGGAGCTTGATGATCTGAAAGTACGTCTGGATTTCCAGGAGGCCGTAGCCGACGAGGGTGCCGAGAAGGGCCCCGAAAACGCCGATGGTGAGACCTTCCGCGACAAAAACGCGCATGATGCTCTTGTTCGTCGCGCCCATGGCCTTGAGAATGGCGATATCTTTCTTCTTCTCCATGACGGTCATCACGAGGGCGCTGATTATGTTGAAGCTTGCCACGAGGATAATAAGGACCAGAATGATGAACATGACGAGTTTCTCGAGCTTGAGGGCCGACAAGAGGTTTCTGTTTTGTTCCATCCAGGTCCTTCCGAAGTAACCGGGCCCCAGCTCTTTGACGATGCGGTCCCGCACCTCGCCCGCGGCGTAGACGTCTCTGACCTTCACCTCGATCCCCGTGATCCCGGCGCCCAGCGTGGATTCGACGTCGGCCAGGGGCATGATTGCGACGAGGCTGTCGATGTCGAACATGCCGGTCTCGAAGGTCCCGCCTACCCGAACGTTCACGGTTTCAGGGGCCGAGCCCGCCGGCGAAAACCCCCCGAAAGGGACGACGACGGTAAAGCGGTCTCCGGGAAGCAAACCCAGCTCTCTGGCAAGCTCCCTGCCTAAAAGGATTGTCCCTTTGGTCTTGAGGGCGTCGACGCTCCCCTCTTTCATGAGACGACGCAGAAACGCCGCATCTTGCGGCTGAAGACCTCTGACGACCACTCCCGCCACCCTCGCGGGTCCCTGGGCCATGGCCTGAAACTCAATGAAGGGGGAAGCGGAAACCACTCCGTCGGTGCGCTTCAGGCGTTCCACAACCTGCCTCGGGTCTTTCACTCCCCAATCGGGGATGAGCACGATGTGGGGACGGATGCTGAGAAGGCGGTCCCTGATCTCATCCTGGAAGCCGGTCATCACCGCGATGACGAGAATGATTGCCATCACTCCAATAGCGATCCCCACTATGGCGATCCATGTGGTAAAGGAAATGAACTTATCCTTCCTTTTCGATCTCAGATAGCGTAGGGCGATGGTGGTTTCATAGTTCATTGCCATCTTCACGGCCTCAAAAGCGGAAAAAGGATCACTTCTCTGATGGATTGGCTGTCGGTGAGGAGCATGGCCAGCCGGTCGATCCCGATGCCCTCGCCCGCCGTGGGCGGCAGCCCGTACTCGAGGGCCATGATGTAGTCCTCATCCATTGCCGCGCCCTCTTCCTTCTCCTTTATTTGATCGAGGAACCTCGATTTTTGGTCTTCCGGGTCGTTCAGCTCGTTGAAGCCGTTCGCGATCTCCATGCCGCTCATATAGAGCTCGAACCTCTCGGTCACTTCAGGTCTTTCCTTCGACCGCTTCGCCAGCGGGGAAACTTCGACCGGATACTGGGTAACGAAAGTCGGCTGTACGAGTTTCTCCTCGCAGAGCTTTTCAAAAAGCTCGGTGACCGCCTTTCCGCGAGGCATCTTCTCGATGTCCTCGATGCCCAGCTCCTTGCCGTAGGCCGCCAACCGGGCCGGATCGTCGACGAGGGAAAGATCGATCCCCCCGAGCTCGGCGAGGGCCTGCTCCATCGTTATCCGCTTCCAGGGCCTCGCGAAATCGATCTCACGGCCGTTGTAGGCGACGGTGTAACTGCCGAAGAGCGAAAACACCAGATCGGAAACCATCTCTTCGGTCAGGTCCATCAGGTCCTCATAAGTCGCATAGGCCTGGTAAAACTCCAGCATGGTGAATTCCGGGTTGTGGCGCACCGAGATGCCTTCATTTCTGAAGTTCCTGTTGATCTCGAAGACCCGTTCCAACCCTCCCACGATCAGCCTTTTCAAATACAGCTCGGGGGCGACCCTCAGATAGAGGTCGATGCCGAGGGCGTTGTGATGCGTCTTGAAGGGCTTTGCCACGGCGCCGCCGGGCAGTACCTGCATCATGGGCGTCTCTACTTCGACAAAATTGCGGGCCGTGAGAAAGGCGCGCAGCGATTCGATGATCCGCGCACGCCGCAGGAAGACGTCGCGCACCTTCTGGTTGACGATGAGGTCGACGTAGCGCCGGCGATAGCGCTCCTCCACGTCCTTGAGGCCGTGCCACTTCTCGGGCAGCGGCCGCAGCGATTTGGTGAGCAGCTTGATCGCTTCCGCTACAATGGTAACCTCGCCCGTCCGGGTCTTGAAGACTCTCCCCTCTGCGGCAATGATGTCGCCCACATCGAATTTCTTGAAAAGATCGTAGTCGGGAGACTTGAGCGTATCCTTTCGCGCGTAGACCTGAATCCTGCCCTCCCGGTCCTGCACGTGAAGAAAGCAGCTCTTGCCGAAGTCCCTGAAAGCAACGATGCGGCCGGCGAAGGAAACGAGGGCGTTCTTCGCTTCGAGCTCTTCGGCCGAAAAGGAGTCGAACTCCTTGTGGAGGTTCGCGCTGCTCCAAAACTCCCCCCGTTCCTGGGGATAGGGCTCTATGCCGGCTTCTTTCAGAGCTTCCTGCTTTTCCTTCCGGACGCTCAAAAGCTCATTGATCGGTTCCATTCTCAGTCCTCCAGTTCCACTATCACATCGTAATCCGTTGTCGCCGTTACCACGCCCAGCCGTATCTGTCCTACTTCGCATTCCCCTTTGATGAAGGCAAGGCCGTCGACATCGGGGGCCTGGAGGAGCAGGCGTCCCGTCATTCCGTCCGCCTCCGCAGCCTCGACCACTACCGGCATGTGCCTTCCTTTGAGCCGCTTCAGCCGTTTTTTCGATATCTCCCGCTGAAGCTCCATAATTTTCTGATGCCGCTGCTTCTTGACGGCTTTCGGCGTCTGGCCTTTTATCCTGGACGCTGCTGTCCCTTCTTCCCGGGAGTACATGAACGCCCCCAGGTTGTCGAACTCCCACGCGGCGACGAAGGCGTGGAGGTTTTCGAAATCCTCTTCCGTCTCTCCCGGATATCCTACCATAACCGTCGTCCGGAGGGCAGCCTCCGGCATGTCTGACTTGATCTTTTGAAAGAGCCGCTCCAGAGCGGCGCGCGAATAGCCCCGGTTCATCGAAGCGAGAATTCTGTCCTCGGAATGCTGAATGGGAACGTCGAGGTAGGGGATGATCCGCTCGTCGCTCTTCACGATGTCGAGGAGCGCATCGTCGATCCCTTTCGGGTGCAGGTAAAGGAGCCGCAGGAAATAGTCGCCTTTAACCGAGAGGAGCCGGCTAAGGAGCTTCCCGAGCCTGGAGCCCCCGTCGCTGCCGTAGGAGGTGATATCCTGGCCGATGACGTTAAACTCCCGGTAGCCCCCCGAGAGGAGGTCCCGGAACTCCTCCTCGATGTCCGAAGGCCGTCGGCTCTGAAGGGGTCCTTTTATGGAGGGTATCGTGCAATAGCTGCACCGGTTGTTGCATCCCTCCTGGATCTTCAGGTAAGCCGTCGGAAGCGCCGTCAGGACTTTCCTCGGGGCATGAACCTCCTCGCCGCCGGGCCGGGTCCGGCTCTCACCGACAAGGCGCTCGATGGCGGCACACTCGCGGCTATTCAGGAAGACGTCCACCTCAGGCAGAAGTTTGGTCAGTTCGTCGCCGTAGCGGTCGATGAGGCAGCCGGCCACGGCGAGCCGGGAATG
The DNA here is from genome assembly GCA_963816715.1 of uncultured delta proteobacterium. Taxonomy (GTDB): domain Bacteria; phylum Desulfobacterota; class Syntrophorhabdia; order Syntrophorhabdales; family WCHB1-27; genus BOG-1155. Next base: position 156,833 of record CAWFMJ010000014.1, on the reverse strand, counting down.
GGGGCCGGCTTTCTTCTGCGCTTCCCCGAGTATGGTTTCTATCGACTCGCTGCACGCATCGGCAATAAACGCACAGGTATTGATCACCACCAAGTCTGCGTCCTCGGCGAGCGTGTGTCCCGCCTTTTCCAGTCTACCCGCTATATGCTCGGAATCGACAAGGTTCTTGGGGCACCCAAGACTCACGATCCTATATTTCATGAAGCAAACACCTCTGTGCACACCCGTCGTTTTCCGTCCCGCCGCAGCCGCCGCCTATGCCGACCACGTGGCAGAGGAAGAAGTCGTACTTGAGCGGGTCTTCGGGACAATGCGCTTTCAGTTTCTCCGTGATCTGACGCGCGGCTTTCCAGTTTTGCGTCTTCTGATCGGTCCAGCCAAAACAGCGGCCGATCTTGAAGATATTGGCGTCGAGGGGGACTACCAGGTCGCGCTTGTCGATGAACCTCCAGAGACCGAGGTCGATGTCGTCGCGGCGCACCATCCAGCGCGCGTAGAGGCTCCATCGCTTGAAGGTACTCGCCGGAGCGCGTCTCGGAAAGAAGAAGAGCAAATCGTCGGAGTCTCCGATCACCGCTGCCCGCGCGGTCCAGACCGCCTCTCTCAAATCCCCCTCGTAAAAGCGCTCGATCATGGGGCCGATCCCGCCATACCGTTCGGCGATATTCCTCAGGACGGCAAAGAGCCGCATGATGTCGGCGCCCTTGTGAAAGCGATAATAGAGATCGCTCAATACCTCAAAATCGCCGGAAGCGACAAACGCAAAAGGACCGCCGTTCATCCGGGAAAAAAGCCGGGCGAGGAAGCTCATCACCTGTTGAACCCGGCCATAGGCGAACTGCGAGGCGATAAATCCGGCGATTTCGATGTCTTCGGGCTTGCCAAATCGGCGCACGAAAAAGACGGGATCGTTTTCCACAAGGGCGGCAAGCTTCCCCTTTTCTGCCTCGTATATCGCCTCTAGGTTAATGACGTTTTCCTTTGTGGTTCTGGAATTGCTTCTTGAAAAGCTATGCAGGGACGTTTTCGGCCTTATGCTTCCATTCGTGGAGACGCTTTTTGAAGAGATCGCCGGTCCTTTGCGCCGCGTCCCTCCATTCTTCCCACTCTTCCACATTGGGCACGAGGCTCTCGCCCGTGATGCCCATGCTTTTGAGACGCTTCATGATCTTGTCGCGCACGTCGTCGGCGTTGGCCTTCAATTCCTCGCGGAAGCGGCCTTTCAGCTTCCGCGCGTCATCGGCCAAACCGCTTCCCGCTTCTTCGCCCACCAGTTCCAAAAGCCCGAAAAATCTCGCTTTGTCTCCGGGAACGTCGAATTCCTCCAGGAGCAAATCGATCAGGAGCTTTTGTTTTTCCTTCTTTCCGGCTTTCAGGGCGTCCAGTTCCCCCGCAATCTCACCAGGTCCGGTCATCCCTTCGAGGAACCGGCGCATGATCGCTCTCAGCTTGTCTTCCAGCCCCCTGCGTTCGAATTCCTGTTTCTCTTTTTCGTCCATGACGAGGTCTTTGGTCCTCTCCATGGCGAGCTCTATTGCCGTCTTTATTTTAGCCATGGCTTAAGCCCCGTCGATGTCGAGTTTATATGCATCAGCACTCTCATAAATCTGAGGACTATATTCTACAACAGTTGCCTCGTCGATTCCATAGAAGACGTGCCAACAGCGCGGCTTGATGCGGAGCCTGGCCCCTTTGGTCATGATGCGCTCGGTCCGTTCGTACGTATCGAGGTCGGCAAGAACTGCTTTCACCGAGCCTGCGACCACGTAAAACGTCTCTTCCTTTTTCTCATGGTAGTGCTTGCCCCGCCAAAAGCCGCTCCCGATCTGTAAAGACAGCAATATGGCGCGCCTCTTCAGCGTAGCAGATCTGGGCGAATTCTCCCTTTTCTTCCACCCACCTCTTGGCGCCCTCGCCCTTGTTCGTCTCGGGGAGCATCTCGAAAAACACCTTGTTCATGCGGCCATAATATAGATTGTATGGATGCAAAGATCAAGACGCGCGCAGTTATTGGGGCTCAGCGCCCCCTCAGCGCTTCGCATTCGCTCGCTTTCGCTGACGCAATCTGTCCTTGACAGGCGCATCGATGAAGGTGTACTATGGAAATGTTTTATAGGTTGAAACGAGTGCCTGCTGCATGAAACAACGGCAGAGGGGCGCACATCCAACCGAGGCTTGGGAATCGGTCGCAGAAGGAAGAAAGGGACCTTGGGCGCGCCTCGTTGGCCGCGTAAAGGGTTTCAGCGTAGAAGTCGTTACAATCAAGGAGGGAGAACATGAAGAGCTACACAAAGGCGTATATACCTTACGGCGGGTACTACTCCACCCCCTTCAGCCGCTGGCAGGGGAGCATGCAGTACGACAACGCCACGAGTCTTGCCGCCAACACGGCGAGAAGATGGTTTCTCGAAAAGGCGCACCTCGACCCCGTTATTGTCGACTATCTCTACTTCGGCTCGACGGTCGCCCAGAATCACTGGTTCTGCGCGCACAACTGGGCAACCTCGATACTGACGGACGACAAGAAATTCGTCCCCGGCCTTTTGGTCAATCAGGCCTGCTCGACCTCGACGACGTGCCTGAACCTCGCCGCGAAGGACATCGAGCTCGGCGCTTACGAAGTGGGCTATGCGTTGATGGCCGACCGGTGTTCCAACGCCCCGCACAGCGTCTGGCCGGACCCTTTGGGACCGGGCGGCATGCCGGACAGGGAAGACTGGAACATGGACAACTTCGGCGGAAATCCGAGGCATCGCCTCCCCATGGTGGAGACGGCGGAGAACGTGGCCAAGGAAGTCGGCATCACAAAAGAGGAGTGCGACGCGGTAGTCCTCAGACGCTATGAGCAGTTCATGGAAGCCCGCGCTAATGACAGAGCTTTCCAAAAGCGTTATATGTTCGCCCCCGAGGTCACGGTTGGAAGAAAGAAGACCAAGTTCGTGGAAGAGGATGAGGGATTTACGCCTACCACGGCCGAAGGTCTGGCCAGGTTGAAGCCCGCTGTCCCCGGCGGCTGCCTCAGCTTCGGCGCCCAGACATTCCCCGCCGACGGCAACTGCGGCATCATCGTGACCACGAGGGAGAGAGCCAAGGAGCTGAGCGCCGATCCCAAGGTGGAGATCCAGATCGTCTCCTACGGCTTCGCGCGGGTGAAGCCCATGTTCATGCCTGCAGCGCCCATTCCTGCAGCAGAAATGGCCATGGCGAACGCCGGCATCAAACTGTCTGACGTGAAGGCGATCAAGACCCACAACCCCTTTGCGGTCAACGACCTTGCTTTTTCGAAAAAGACCGGATATGACGTCATGAAGATGAACAACTACGGATCCTCCCTGATTTACGGCCATCCCCAGGGACCGACCATAGGAAGGGCCGTCATTGAGGCGATCGAGGAGATCACGCTCCTCGGCGGCGGCTATGGCTTAATAACTGGCTGCGCCGCAGGCGACACGGCTGCTGCGCTTGTCGTGAAAGTGGGATAAGCTCCCATCGGCAATAATTAAAACAGGCCGTTCCTCCGGCGGAGGAGCGGCCTGTTTTTCTTTAGGGGCGCGCTCGCGATCACTTCATGCTGTCTTGGCCGCCGCGCATGCCTTCCGACCCGTGAAACATAGGCATCGGCCTCTGCATGCAGCGGCCCATCGAACGGCCGAAACGAAAACGATCGAGCATCCTGATCTGCTCCGGAGTGAGCACCTTTCTGCACTCCAATTTCATCTGGAACTTTCTGTCCTTGAGCTTCGCCACGAGTGCGCTCAGCTCCTTGTGCTTCGCCGTGATGGCGGCATCGTCGGCTTTCGGGTCCGTGAAGAGCTTTCGCATTTCGATGCGCTGCTCCTGAATGGCATATCTCAAATCGTGCGTGTCCGCGCGAAAGCGCTCCCGGATCTCTTTCATCTTCTGTCGTTGGTCCGCTGAGAGGTTGAGCGGGGAGTGGAACATGTGGTGCATGCCCGGCCCATGGCCTTCCTGGAAACCCTGGCCGCCCGCGCCGACGTCGGCGGGCGCCGCATAGACGACCGCCGCGAGGCCGAACGCCAGCAACAAACAAGCGGTGGTGGAAAAGAACTTTTTCATGCTGCCTCCTCAAAGTAGTGGTTTTCCTTACAAGTCGGGGAGCAGCGTAAAAAGGTTACAAAAGGCCTTTCAGAGAAGACCGTAGGGAGTGGCCCTTTTCGCCCACTCGCTACTCGGGTGCTCGCGTCTCAGTCGCTCGAAGGCCTCCTTGAGCGGCGCCGGGTCATGGGTGTTCTTGAACTGCGTGACGCCGACGAGATAGATCGCCTCCGGGGCGGCAGCGCTCTTCGGATAGCCGTTGACGATCTTCTCGAGATCGGCCGTGGCTTCGTCAAGCCTGTCCCGATCGAAGTTCACCTTCGCGATTCCGAGCAGCAAGGCAGGGGTGAATTCGTCGGGCGGCAGAAAGCCCACAATTCGGTGGTGTTCTTTCCCATCCCGGTCCAAAACGATGATAGTCGGCGTCCATTTCACGTTGTAGTCCGAGGCGTACGGCTGCGCATCATGAAGAAGCTGAACGGGGATCATGCGATTGTTGATGAACTCCGCAACGCGGCTGTCGGGGTACGTGACCGCACCCATCTGCTTGCATCCTATTCAGCCCGGATTGAAAAAGTCGAGCAGGATCGGCTTTTCTTCCGATCCGGCAAGGGAGAGAGCAGTTTCAAAATCCTTGATCCATCTCACTTCCGCCATAATTTCCTCCTTTACAAAGCATACATCCGCGACTATGTCTTAGTTTAAGGTCGGCGACGCGCCGGGGCAAGCACGCCGGGCAATGACCTATCCGCATTGTTGCACGTACACTTTTTTATGGTATTGTTGGAGTTGCCATGAGCAAACAAAAAACGGCAAAAGAACCGGCGGCGCCGGAAGAACGATATGAGACCCTCCGTCACCGGATCGTCACGCTTCTGAAGGAAGGCGGACCACTTTCAGGAAAGGATCTATCAAACGAGCTGAGGATCCCGGAAAAAGACGTTTACGAACATCTGGAGCATATCCGCAAAACCATGAACAAGGGCGAGTACAAGCTCGTCGTGGCGCCGGCGCGGTGCAGCAAGTGCGGGTTTGTGTTCCGTAAGAGGGGCAGGTTGAAGAAACCGGGCAAGTGTCCCCTGTGCAGGAGCGAATTCGTGGAGCCTCCCCTTTTTTCGGTCCAGGAGGCCGGAGAGAAATAGCAGTCCTTTCCTATCGGTATCTGCCCATCGCCTGGGCTTCACCAAGGACGTGGCCCTTCATCGCCTTTTCGAGGTCGGCCTTTTTTGCCTTTGGGTCGAGAGCAAGGGCAGTATCGAGAGCGTAAAGCTTGAAGAAGTAGCGGTGACTTCCCGAGGGTGGACAGGGCCCGCCGTAACCGCTCTTTCCAAAACTGTTTACTCCCTGTACCGCCCCGGTTGGAGGAACGCCCGCTTTTATCTCCCGGGTCCCCGGATCGATGTTCCAGGCGACCCAATGAGCCCACGTGCCTGCCGGGGCGTCGGGATCGTCGGCAATGAGCGCGAGAGAGACCGCCCCCTGGGGCACGTCGGCGATGGCGAGGGGCGGACTGCCGTTTTCACCGTCACACGTGTATTGCTTGGGGATCTTGCCGTTTTCCGAAAAAGCCGGACTCGATAGCTTCATCGATCCCTCCTTTGCAGAAGCATAAAGAGAGAGGAGACAGAAAGACGCAGCAATGCACAAAGGAACGGCGAACCGCTTCATGGTCCCTCCTCTCATTCTAATATAGTCATTCCTCTCTCACTCCGGTCATTCATCCTTTGCAATCCCCAATTTCTTCATTTTGTACCGCAACATGCTATTATTGGGGCTCAGCGCCCCCTCCACGGGCAAAGCTCGTGGAGTCTCCCCCCTCGCAAAAGCAGGTCCTTTTCATTCATCCTTTGCAATCCCCAATTTCTTCATTTTGTACCGCAACATCCTCTCGCTGACGCCGAGGGATTCGGCAGCTTTTGTCTGGACCCAGTTGGCGGAGACGAGCGCTTCCGTGATCATTCTCTTCTCCATCGATTCCACCACCTGCTTCATGCTGCCGTCGGCCACGGCCGGATCACCCGAGGGAGCCATGGAAAGATCGTCCCTGGTGATATATTCCCCTCTCGATAGAACGACTGCCCGTTCCACGATATTCTCAAGTTCTCTTACATTCCCCGGATAATCGTGCTTGATGAGGGCATCCCGCGCCTCTCGCGCATAGCCTTTCACATTCTTCCTGTGTCTCTGGTTAAATTTCTTGAGAAAGAAATCGAGAAAGAGCGGGATGTCTTCTTTTCTTTCCCTCAAAGGCGGAATTTCTATCTGCACTATGTTGAGGCGATAGAAGAGATCTTCCCTGAAGCGGCTCTGTTTTACCTCATCATCAAGGTTCTTGTTCGTTGCCGCCACTATGCGGACATCGACTTTGATAGGATGAAGACCGCCGAGCCTCTCTATCTCTCGCTCCTGGAGCACTCGGAGCAGCTTCGGTTGCAGGGTGAGCGGCACATCGCCTATCTCGTCCAGGAAGATCGTCCCTTTGTTCGCCACTTCGAACTTCCCCAGTTTCTTCTGGTACGCCCCCGTGAACGCGCCCCGCTCGTAGCCGAACAGCTCGCTTTCAAGCAGCGTTTCGGGAATTGCGGAGCAGTTGACCTTCACGAGGGGCTGGTTCTTTCTTTCGCTCAGCTCGTGTATAAGGTTGGCAACGATCTCCTTGCCCACGCCGCTTTCGCCCCGCACGAGGCACGTTGAATCCGTCTTTGCCGCTCTCACGATGAGGCTGACGATCTCGTGCATTTTCTCGCTTGCGTAAACGATGTTTTCCGACTTCATCCGATCTTTCAGCGCTTCTTTCAAGACCAGGTTCTCGTGGATGAGGTGCAGCCGCTCCTCCACTTTCTTTATTTTGAAAAGGAGATCGTCCAGGTCGATGGGTTTGGTCAGATATTCAAAAGCGCCTTCCTTGAGTGCCGCCACGGCGTTCTCGATGCTTCCGAAGGCGGTGATCATGATTACCTGTATCTCCGGATTCATTTCCTTCAGCTTCTTGAGCACGGACAGCCCGTCCGTATCGGGCAGTTTGTAGTCGAGGAGCACTATTTCGAAGGTCTGGTCCTTCACGAGCTGCAGCGCTGTTTCGCCGTAGCCCGCTCCCTTGGCGGCATAGCCCTCCTTGTTGAGCAGGCCTTCAAGCAAATCCCGTTGCGTTTCTTCGTCTTCCACAATCAGAATGGACATTCTTTCCATGCCGTGTCCTCTTTAAAGTCGTCGGGGCTCGCTCCCGCAATTATTGGGGCTCAGCGCCCCCTCCACCGGCAAAGCCGGATGGAGCCTACCCGCTCAGCGCTTCGCATGCGCTCGCTTTGTAGTAGCCGGGGCTCAGTTTCCTTCAATCGCGAATCGAAAAATGTTCTGTCTCTGCTTTCGCGTTTCGCGATTTCACTTTCGCGATTGCCATCCCCCCTCAGCTCGCTCCGCTGGGTATCGCCGGCCTGCGGGCAGCCTCGATGGCGGCGCTTGTTTTCGCCTTGCTTTTCGCGACGCCCGGCAGCGTTATTACGAAGGCGGCGCCCTTCCCTTCCTCGCTCACCACCTGCACGTCTCCCCCATGGTCTTTCACGATCATGTAGGAAAGGGGCAAGCCCAGCCCCATGCCCTTGTCCTTGGTGGTGTAGTGGTACTCGAAGATCTTGGAAAGATTCTCCTTTTTGATCCCCGGACCGGAGTCCTTTATCAATATGCGGACATGCTGGTTGTCGACGGAGGTCGAGATATGTATGCTGCCTCCCTTGCCGATGGCTTCGATTCCGTTCAGTATCAAATTGTGGAAGACCTGTTTCATCCGCTCTTTTTGGCACTGGATCGCGACCTGGCTGCCGGTTTCGTCGTGGATGGCGATATCCGATCGTTCCGCCTTTTCCCTGAGCAGGGCCACGACTTCCTCGATGATCCCCCGCACGTTGTGCCGCTCCATGACCTGGCCGGTCTTTGTGGAAAGGAGAAACTCCTCCACAATCCGATTGACGCGCAATAATTCCCCCCGGACAATATCGAGGAACTTGTGGTACTCGTCCTTCTTTTCCGGCTCGGGAACGAATTCCCTCTTCAGCCGCTGTATGGAGATGCTTATGGCATTGAGGGGGTTCCGTATTTCGTGGGCCATGCCCGAGGCCAGTCTGCCGAGGGAAACCAGCCGTTCTTTCATGACCATATCCTTTTCCATCTCGTTCAGTTTCAAGGCATGCTTCCTTTCGAGGCGGAATATCAGGAAGATGCCGGCAGCGCCGCTGAGCACGAGGAAAAGCAGCAACATGATGAAATTGTCGTTTGTCCTTCTGATGGTATCGCTGGCAAGTCTGCTGGATATGAGTATTTCCATGGAATAGTTCGGGAAATAGCGGGAATCGAGGGGCTTCAGGATGGACAGCAGATCTTTCGACCCCTTCTTCGAACCCAGATAGATCCGCCCCGACCCGTCGTAAATGGTGATATTCGCGATGTTCAGCCGCTTCGCCTCGTTTTCGATGATAGTTTTCATGATGTACAGCTTCCGGAGGTTTTCCAGTTCCTCCGGATTCAGATCGAAAAACAGGAGCTTGTCGGCCAGCTTAATGCCCATGAAGAGGCTCCGCTCCTTATCGCTGGGCATTCTTATGACCGTCTGCCGGTCCTTCTTGAGAAGGAGGTTGAGGTGGGCCTCGTCGACCTTAATGGAGCCCTTCCGCGACAGCTCTTTGCCGTTCTTGTCGGCAATAAAGACGTTGTTGAGGGACGACACGGCTTGTTCGGGCCCCGTCGTTTTGCTGAACTGGCCGTACAGATCGTCGACAATCGCTTCGTCGTAAGCCATTACGTTGAGGAAATTCGGAGTAATGACGGACGGCGATTTCTCGATGAGGATGAGATATTCCATGTTCATCTCTATCTCTCTCGCGACGCTCTGGAACAACGTCTCGGCCTGACCCAGCAACAGTCTTTCCATATTGCGCTTCGTAATGACAATTTGAAAAAAACCGGTGATGGCGATGAGCACAAAGAATATGCCGAAAAGGAGAAGAGGGAAAAGGACCTTTTTATCTTCCATAAAACCCGCGCCCCAGCGGCGGGGCGGACCTCACGGGCTCCATGGGTCTTGCCGCTCTTCTGTTTTCCTGCTCGGTGAATCTGTTAAACCGTCCCCTCTGCTCATTCGTAAAAACCGTCGATACCTCCCCCCGATAGCTATTGAAGAGCCGCTGCCTTGAAGCTTCTATCTGGCCCAACTCCCTCTCCAGCCTTTCCGCCCTTTCCCATTCGTCGGGCCTGTTTCTGTCCAACTGCCTCAACTCAAGCCGTTTCTGCGCCGATGCATCATTCAGGGCCCTCCACTCGGCGATGAATCTCCTATTGGCAGCTTCTACCTGCATTCTCTGGTAGTCGCTCAGGTTGAGCCCTCGCTCGAACTCACGATACGATTGTTGCGCGTGGAGGGGGAGTGAAAAAAGGAATAGGGCGCAGAGAATTGGAAAAAAGCGCATCGTCACCGATCGTCCGCTATATGTCCTGAAACGTAGTGGTCAAGAATCTACAGCATCTTACCCTGCCAAACAAGCGGCTCGCTTCACGGGCAGGCAACTCTTCACCATTTGATACATAGCAATAGCGGCGCCATTGCTCAATTGGCCCTCCCCAAGTTCGCGTTGCTCATCTTATCCCGGTTGTCGCAAAAAAATCGTTTTTCACCTGACAAAAAAGTCATTGAAAGCATAAGCCATTTCGACAATAATGTCGAGTCCCTGCGCTCCGGGCGCTCTATTGACCGGAAGACACAAAGAAAAAAGCGGGTCGTTGCGGATAGGGTAAAGAAATGTCAATGAACTTGACATTTAAAAATAGTATGTCACAATAAAGGTGATTATCGGTTCACCGGGTTGCTTTAGTTTTTCATAAAACGCTATCTGAAACAAAAAAGAAGACGAAAAGTAAACTCTCTGTTTAGGGAAAGGCGATTCACCGCCATCCCGACGCGCGCAAGAGAGAAACGCCAGGCAAAGCCCGCAACGTCGGGAAAATGCCATTTCTGCAAGGAGGTCAACGGGTATGACTTCTATGCTGACAGAAGCGAAGTCGGACTGCGCTGAAACGTGCAAGACCCCGGGCCAGGACGCAACAATCTCCTATCGGGATCAGCGGTATTATCCGCCGGCGCATCTCACGTCCAAAAGCCGCGTTTTTCGGAAAGAAGGCGTACAAGGCAGTTTCGACTTTGATGGGACGGAGAGCCTGTTTGCTGAGGACAGGGCGGAGTCCGCGGCTGCAAATTCGGAAGAAAGTCGCTATTATTCGACTATCGTCGAAAAGATGACGGAAGCAGCTTGCGTCCTTTCGCCTCGCGGCACAATTCTGTACTGCAACCCCGCATTTTCGCGCATCGTCGGGATGCAGGCGGAGAACCTCATGGGCCTTCCCCTCGTGGGTCTGGTATCGGATGAAGACCGTCGGCTCCTTCAGGGTCTCCTCAAAAAGAGCGAGCGGCGGCACGATGAAGCCGCGACGCTACACCTGTGGCGCGGCGGGATACCCTATGCCGTTCGATTGTCGGCCAGCCCTCTGGCGGGCGACGGCGCCGCCCTCCTCTTTTGCAACGCCGTCAACGATGCGGGACAGGCGGAAGACGTGTTGCGGCAGATCGAGCGTCGTCTTGAGCAAACCACTGAAATGCTCCGGGAATCGCAGGCCAAATATCTGGACCTGTACGAACACGCAGAGGATATCGTCTTCGCCCTGGACCCTCACGGCGCCTTCACTTCGGCAAACCGCAGCTTCTATACCGAGTTCGGGTTCAGCCCGGAGCTCGTCGCGGGGAGGCATTTCACGGAGGTATTTTCTTCCGAAAGCGGGCGAACCACCTTCCAGGCGATTGAGAAATGCCTCCTGGGCGAACCGTACGTTCGGGACGAACAACCCTGGGAATTCGAAACCGCGGCGGCCGACGGTTCCGTCGTCACTTTTGAAATCCGAGGGCGTCTCATTCGGGAAGGAGAGGCCATAGCCTGCATTCAATGCATAGCCCGGAACGTTACGGAGCGCAAACAAGTCGAAATGGAGCTGAACCGTCTCGCCACCGCCATCGAACAGGCCGTGGAAAGCGTGATCATCCTGGACAAGAACGGCAAGATCCAGTACGCGAACAAGGCCTTCTTCCGCACCAGCGGCTACATCAGGGAAGAAATCCTCGGCAGAACAACCGCGTTCCTGAAAAGCAACAAGCGGGACGACGAGACTTTCTACCGCGGCATGCTGAGCACGGTGAGCACCAAGAGCGTCTGGACCGGCCGCATTTCAAACAGGAAGAAGGACGGATCGACGTACGAAGCGGAAACGACGATTTCTCCGGTAAGGGACAAAAACGGCAAGGTGGTCAATTATGTGGCGGTCGAGCGGGACGTCACCGAAGAGGTGCGGCTCGAGTCCCAACTCAGGCAGATGCAGAAAATGGAAGCCATCGGCACCCTCGCCGGCGGCATTGCCCATGATTTCAACAATATTCTTTCCGCGATCATCGGTTTTTCCGAAATGTCGCTCGAGGACATCGAGGAAGGCCATCCGGCGAAGCAGTATGCGGCCCAGATACTCAAAGCCGCCACGAGGGGCAGAGACCTGGTCCGTCAGATCATGGCCTTCAGCCACCGAAATGATCCGGAGCGAAAGCACGTCAAGCTGGACGTGATAATCCGGGAAGCGCTCAGGCTGTTGCGGGCCTCGCTCCCTACAACGATCGATATCCGGGAGCGCATCGAGGCGCAACCGTGCGTGATCTTCGCGTCGTCTACTCAGATCCATCAGGTGATCATGAATCTTTGCACCAATGCCGGCCACGCGATGCGGGCGAAGGGGGGGACGCTCGAAGTCTCTCTGAGCGTCCTCGAGGTCGACTCGGCAAACGAAGCGCCTTGCCTCGGTATGGAACCCGGATCGTACCTGAAGATCTCCGTTTCCGATACCGGCGAAGGGATGAGCAAGGAAGTGCTGGGCCGTATTTTTGACCCTTTCTTCACCACAAAGAGCCCAACAGAGGGAACAGGAATGGGGCTTGCGGTAGTCCACGGAATCGTGAAGAGCTATGGCGGCGTCATTGCGGTGAAAAGCGGTCCGGGCAAAGGCGCGGTCTTCGACGTCTATTTTCCGAAGGCCGACGCGCCCGAGACGGAGGAGGCTGAAGCTTCGATGAATTCGAGCAAGGGAACGGGGAGGATACTCCTCGTCGATGACGAAGACGCGATCATCGAGATGAGCGCCTCTGTTTTGAGCCGTCTTGGCTACGAAGTCGAGGCTACCCGGGACAGCATGGAAGCACTCGAGATTTTTCGCCGGAACCCGGCCGCGTTCGATTTGGTCATTACCGATCAAACCATGCCTCGCCTGACCGGAACGGAACTCGCCCGGGCCCTGGGGGAATTGAGGGACGATATCCCCATCATTCTCTGTACGGGCTACAGCGAAATAGTGGACCGGGACAGCGCGAAAGAGTTGGGCATCCGGGCGCTTCTCACCAAGCCGGTCTCGCGCAACGAGCTGGCGGAGAGCATCAGGAGCGCGCTCGAAAACAGAGACCAGGCATAGCCGTCGCCGAACAACCTTCTCTGTTCTGCCGGACCGCGACGTTTTTTTGCCGGCCGTTAAACGTTGTTAGTGTTGTCTGTTTTTCGGTCCAGGACTTGTCGTTTCCCACCAATCGGCGTCTCTCCGCAAATTTCGAGAATATTCGCGGCACACAAAAGAACGAAGGATTGTGGGAAAGTCTGCCGCCGGCAGGAGCGGACCTCACAAAAACAGCAGAAAAATCTTGACAAAAACGAGCCTTCCAAGTATATTCACTTTCAAGTGGGAAAAAGTGTTATAAGGTGGGAGACATGTTCTCCGGTAGATATGAATATGCCATAGACGACAAAGGCAGAGTCAGCATCCCTGCCAAGTTCAGGGAGATTCTTGCCCCCCCTCAAGACTCCGGGCAGAGCCTAAAACTGATCCTCACCAATCTGGACCGCTGTATTGTAGCCTATCCTGAAAAGGAATGGGAAGAGCTTCAGGTCCGGATCGATCAATCGAGCGTGACGAAAGAGGCGAGGAACTTCCTGCGGTTCTTTTATTCCGGCGCCTCCGAGTGCCCCATAGACAGGCTCGGGAGAATCCTCATACCACAATTTCTGAGAAACTACGGGGCGATCAAAAAGAATGTAGTGGTCGTCGGCATGAACAAAAAGATAGAGATATGGGCTGAAGAGGCGTGGACCGAGGTGGTGAAGCAGGCGATGTCCGATATGGAGAGAATGGGCGACATAATCTCGGAACTCGGTCTTTGATGGGAAATGGACATGTACCTGTCCTTCTCGACGAGGTCCTGCATCATCTTATTCACAGCGATGATGAGCTGTTTGTCGATGCGACGGTCGGCGGCGCGGGGCATTCGCGCCGCATTCTCGAGACATTTGGAGGGTTATCGCTTATAGGAATAGATGCGGATGTCGATGCGTTAGCCCTGGCTGAGATCGGCCTTGCGCCATACAAGGATCGCGTGCGCTTGAGACAAGGCAACTTCAGGGATCTCAAGCGCATCTTGCGAGAGGAGTCGATCGACGAGGTTGATGCGGTGCTTTTTGATCTTGGCATATCTCTCTACCAGATGTCGGGCGCAAGGGGCTTCAGCTTCAGCGATAAGACCGCTCTCGATATGCGCGTGGACCGGGAAGAATCGCTCACGGCCCGGGAGGTGGTGAACCGGTACGGATATCTCGCTCTCACCCGCATCATAAGGGAATACGGGGAAGAAGGAGATGCGCCGAGGATAGCGCGTGCAATTGTCGAAGCGAGGAAAAAAGGGGCCATAGAGAATGCAAAGGAGTTGGCAGATATCGTCGCAGGGGCGAAGAAAGGGAGGGGGAAAATCCACCCGGCCACAAAAACGTTTCAAGCGATCCGGATGGAGGTGAACAGGGAACTCGCCAACCTGGAAGATGGTTTGCGGGACGCCGTCGACGTGGTAAAAAGCTCGGGACGAATAGGCGTCATCACCTTTCATTCGCTTGAAGACCGGATCGTAAAGGCTTTTTTCAGAGATCATCCCCTCCTTGTACCGGTGAGCAAAAAGCCGCTGAGGCCCGGCAGGGAAGAAATAGGGGCAAACCGGAGGGCCAGAAGCGCAAAACTGAGGATAGCGGAGAAGCGATGATCAATAGAATAGCGTCCGCAAACGCCTATCGAAGCAAATGCATCAGAATCGATCGCCGGGGGGCTCGCCGCTCGCCGTCCATATCGATTTCGATTCTCGTTGCCGCCGCTGCCTGTTGCCTCGTGATGGCCCTGTTCTTTTTCTTTCTGGCAGGGGCCTGCGAGGAAGCCAGAGGCCGGTTTATGGAAGGACTCAAAAAGGAAAAAGAGATCGTTGAAATGAACAAGGCCCTGAAGATGGAGCTGGCGGCAGTTACCCAAAAGGGGTACGTCGAGTTCGCGGCCCAGGAAAGACTCGGCCTCAAGCAACCGAACGATGGAGAGGTAGTGGTCTTGAGATGAACAAGAAGGCCAAAAAGCGGGCTTTCCTTGTTTTTGCGCTCTTGTCTCTTCTCTATATTTCCGTCACGTTTCGGTTTCCGGAAAAAGTGAGCATGGTAAGAACATCAGAGGAACATACGACGCCCTCGCACGGCATGATCTTGCCCGTTTCCGATACAGAAGCAAACGACCGCGCCTCATCTCCTCCCCCTGGGGCTCTATCTCCTACCGCTGCTTCTCCCGCATTGGCAGCGACACAGGAAGCAACGAGACCGGAATCTCAGCCGGCGCCTGCGAGGGATCGTCAGCCGGCCTTTTCCAATCGGTCGGAGATAGAGCCTTCCCTCCTCATTTCCGTACCCGTTGTATGCTGCGCTATCAAGGGGGGGTGGATAGAAAAAGAGAGTTTGATTTTCGGAAAAAAGGATGCATACAATAATGTGACCTGGAAAAAACCCATCGAAATCCTTAAAGATCATGATGAAGAAGGCATAAAGAGCATTCTCGCGACAATAGGACAACAACGCGTACGGGAATTTATGAGGAATGAAGGCTTAAGGCTTAAGGCTGATATCTCCACTGAAGACATGATCCTTGGGAAAGGCTACCGGATCGACGAGCAAAAGCTTGTGGCGCTCTACAACAAGTACGTGGGTGGAGTGGCTGATGAGCTCCTTCCCTATTCCCTTGGAGAAGTGGAGATGGTAAAAGCCGGCGCCGGCTTCGAAATTGCCAGGGTTGCGGGAAAGCCTAAAGACGACAAGAAGGTTCCCGAAGCCGAGTGGATGATGCCGAATCTGGCCAATTTGCCCCTGCGGCTCGCCATCGCCAGATTGTCCGCTTACACCGGCAGAATCAGAGTTTACGGCAACGGCCATGTCGCAAGCCAATTCCCGAAAGCCTTCGAACGGCTGAAGGGAGAGCAGGAGTGCGTCATTCAGGGGAGGCGGGAAAACGAATGAAGCTCCGCGACCTGATTGATGGCTTGCCGGCGACCGTTGTTGCAGACGAATGCTGCGGCGACCGGGAAATAACGGGGATTACCAAGGACTCCAGAGAGGTCCGTGAAGGCTTCCTCTTTTTCGCCACCGACTCGAGCAGGGCGTTCCTTCAGGATGCGCTGCAAAAAGGGGCCTCGGCCGTCGTTTCCGAAGAGAAGCGGGATGGCAATGTCCCGTGCCTGGTAACAACCGAAAACGCACGGCGCCTTCTGGCGCTCGCAGCGGCCAAGTTCTACGGGTTTCCTTCCCGGCGGCTTCGCGTTGCGGGAATCACCGGCACGAACGGAAAAACGACCATTACCTATCTCATGGAGTCAATCGTGCGGGCCGCGGGAGCGAAAGCCGGAGTGATCGGAACGATCTCCTACCGCTATAACAATCATGTGGCGAAGGCATCGAACACAACGCCCGAATCGGCGCAGATCCAGTCGCTCCTCGCCGACATGAAAAAAGAGAACGTTGATTGGGCGGTAATGGAGGTCTCTTCCCACGCCCTCGATCAGGGCAGGGTTGAAGGGATCGATTTCGATTGCGCCATATTCACGAACCTCACCCACGACCATCTCGATTATCACGGAACTTTCGAGCAATACCGGCAGGCAAAACAACTCCTCTTCCATCGTTGCCTCAAAGAGAGCGCAAAGGAACGGAAGTGGGCGCTGATCAACCTGGACGACCCGAGCGCGCCCGCTCTTATTCCGCCGCCTCCGATAACGACGCTGACGTACAGCGCGCGAACGTCGGCGGATGCGCATCCCCTTTCCCTCCATGAAAGCATCGACGGACTTGCCCTGGAGATTTCCGTGAAGGGTGAGAAGGTGAGCGCGACGACGCCTCTGGTGGGTCTCTTCAATGTTTCCAACATTTTGGCAGCCGCCCTCTTCGGGTATGTCGCAGGCTTTCCGCCTGACGTCGTCGGCGCCGGAATCTCTTCCCTCAAAGGGGTGCCGGGAAGGCTCGAACGGGTCGCGACAAACAGGAACTTTCACGTCTTCGTGGATTACGCGCATACGCCGGACGCGCTCGAAAAAACGATGGAAACCCTCAACCGGGTCCGTCCCGGCAGACTGATCCTGGCTTTCGGATGCGGCGGGGACCGGGACAGGACCAAAAGGCCCGTAATGGGCAAGATCGCCGCTCAGCTTGCCGATTTTACCATCGTCACTTCGGACAACCCGCGCACTGAAGAGCCCCGCGCCATTATCGGGGAAATAACCCGGGGCATGAACGGAAATTCCTTCAAGGTCGTCGAAGACCGGAAGACGGCGATCGCCGAAGCCCTCGGCATGGCCAGAGAAAAAGATACGGTGCTGGTGGCCGGCAAAGGCCACGAAGACTATCAGATCATCGGGAAGACTGCTTACCCCTTCAGCGACAGGGCGGCCATCGAGGAGTATCTCAATGTGGCCCGTTGAAGCGATCGTTCGGGGTGTGGGCGGAACGGCCGCGAGGGTCGAAAGGGGCGCCTTCTCCGGCATATCGACCGATTCGCGCACCATCGCTGCCGGAGAATTCTTCATACCCCTCAAGGGGCCCAACTTCGACGGCCACGCCTTCATCGATGCGGCGTACGAACAGTCAGGCGGCGGCTGCCTTTGCGACAGGGCAAAACAAGACATCTGCGCGCGTTCCAAAGGGACGGTCATCCTTGTGGACGACACCAACAAAGCGCTCCTCGACCTCGCCTCATATAAGAGAGGAGAGCTCTCCGCCGGCATTGTCGCCATAACGGGAAGCAACGGCAAAACCACTACCAAGGAGCTTCTCGTCCATCTCACGAAGGACAGCCTCCGGGTGGTCTCAAACGAAAAGAACTACAACAACCAGATCGGCGCGGCAAAAACGATGCTGGCCGTCGAGGGAAGCCGCGATTACTGCATCTTCGAGCTGGGCACGAATCATCGAGGCGAAATGGGCGTGCTTGCGGCCATGGTCAGGCCTACCATGTCCCTCATCACCAACGTGGCGCCTTCGCACCTCGAGGGATTCACCGACCTCGAAGGGGTGCGCCGCGAGAAACTGGAATTATTCGACGGGACGTTGACCGGCGGCGCCATTTTTCTCAACGCCGACGATCCTTCCCTCGCCGCATACAAAAGGGCGGACTGCAAACTTTCCACCTTCGGCATACAAGAAAAGGCCGACTTTTCTCTGCGCGTCGCCACCGATGGTGGACTGGAAGGATTCGAGATCGAATGCAACCTGAAAGGGGAAAAGATCGTCACAAGGACGCGTCTTCTCGGCCGTCATAATCTCTATAACGTGCTCGGCGCCGCGACGCTTGCCTTTTCCATGGGCGTGAAAGGCGACCGCATCGCGGAGGCAATCGCCGCCTTCGAGCCGTACCGGGGCAGGTTCAGACCCGTGCGCTCGACGAGGGGCTATACTATTATCGATGATGCATACAACGCAAATCCCGCTTCCATGGAGTGGGCCCTCAAAACGCTCTCGGCCCTTCCGTGCAAAGGGAAGAGAATCGCCGTCCTTGGAGATATGCGCGAGCTGGGCGATCGTACGGAAGCGTATCATCGCGAGATCGGCCGTCTCATCAAGACGAGCAACCTTTCCCTTGTCCTGACGGTGGGCGAGGCCATGAAATCGGCCGCGGCCGAGGCAGGGAACGGACGGGTGCGCGCTTTTGACAATAAGAAAGGGGTTGTCGAGTTCGTCGCGGCGCAGCTCGGGCCCGACGACATCGTGCTGGTGAAAGGGTCGAGGGCGCTTGGTCTCGACGAAGTCGCGGAGGCTTTAGGATAGGATAGTGCTTTACTATTTATTTTTCTTGCTCCATACAAAGGCGACCGTCTTCAACGTGTTCCGCTATATCACGTTCCGGACGGTGCTCGCCATCCTTTCAGCGCTGATCATCAGCTTCTTTCTCACTCCAAGGGCAATAAAGAAGTTCCAGGAATGGAACATCAACAACGGCACGAGAGAAGACGTGCCCAACCGGCACGAGGCCAAGAAGGGCACGCCGACCATGGGCGGGGCCGTCATTCTCATTGCCGCCATCATTCCCACGCTGCTCTGGGCCGACCTGTGGAACAGCTACATCTGGCTTGCCTCTGCAACGCTCCTCATGTTCGGGGCCATCGGCTTCGTCGACGATTACCGGAAGCTCAAGGGGTCGAAGAACAAGGGCCTTTCCGGAAAAACGAAGCTGCTTCTGGAGATCGCCAGCGCCCTCGTCATCAGTCTTCTGATCTATTTCAGGGGCTCCTTTCTGACCCAGCTTTCCATACCGTTCTTCAAACACGCCACGCCCGACCTGGGCCTCTTCTACATCGGCGTATGCGTGCTCATCATGGTAGGCACTTCCAACGGAGTAAACCTGACTGACGGCCTCGACGGCCTGGCGATCGGACCGGTTATCACCGTTTCCTTCACCTTTCTCCTCTTCGCCTATCTGGCAGGAAACCTCAAGTTCGCCGAATACCTCCAGATCTTCCACGTGAAAGGCGCCGGCGAGCTGACCATACTCTGCGGGTCGATGCTCGGAGCGGGCATAGGTTTCCTCTGGTACAACGCCTACCCGGCCGAGCTTTTCATGGGCGATACAGGCTCCCTCGCCCTGGGCGCGGGCCTCGGCGCGATTGCCGTCATGATCAAGCAGGAGTTCCTCCTCGTCATCGTGGGCGGCATTTTCGTGCTGGAGACCCTTTCGGTGATTCTCCAGGTGGCCTCTTTCAAGTGGAGGGGGAAGAGGGTCTTTCGCATGGCCCCCATTCACCACCATTTTGAGTTGAAAGGGTGGAACGAAGAAAAGATTGTGGTCCGCTTTTGGATCATTTCGATAATACTGGGCCTGCTGGCCCTGAGCACATTGAAGTTGAGGTAGAGGAGAGCATGGGCGACGGTTTGAACATAGCTGATCGGGTGCTCGTCGCCGGCCTTGGCGCCAGCGGAGTTGCGGCCGTGAAGCTCCTTGCCCGCATGGGGAAGCGGGTAACCGCGGCAGACGCAAAAGCGGAAAGCCAATTGTCGGCCCCTCTCAAGGAGCTTGAGGGAATACCCTTTACGGGCCATTTCGGCGGCCACGCGAGGAAGGACTTTCTGGACCATGAGCTGATCGTCATCAGTCCCGGAATGCCCGGCGACCATCCCTTGCTTCAGGAAGCCAGACAGAACGGGGCGAAGGTCATCGGAGAGATCGAGCTCGCCAGGCGCTTCATCGAAGAGCCGGTCATCGCCGTCACCGGAACGAACGGCAAGACGACAACGGCCACGCTCCTCGGCCGTCTCTTTGAGGCGGGCGGGCGCAACGTTTTTGTCGGCGGCAACATCGGAGAGCCCCTCGCCAACTACGTCCTTGGAGGCCATAAGGCGGACGTCCTGGTGGTAGAGATAAGCAGCTTCCAGTTGGAAACCATCGAGGCTTTCCGGCCGCACACGGCCATCCTGCTCAATATCACGGAGGACCACCTCGACCGCTACGCCTCCTTTGCCGATTACAGGGCGGCCAAAATGAGGATATTCGAGAATCAGGAGCCCGACGATCAAGCCCTTGTCTCAGCGGAGATCGGGCAAAACGGGTTCGGCAGCGCCAGAAGATACCCGTTCTCCACACGGTCCATTTTCGAAGAGGGCGCATTCCTGAAAGAGGGTCAACTGCGCGTGCGCCTTGCGGGAAGGGAATACTCCTACCGGAGGGACCTTTCGCCCCTGGTAGGCGTTCACAACAGTGAAAACCTGCTCTCCGCCCTGCTTGCCGCTCACCTGTACGGTCTGGAGAGCAAGGTTATCGAAGCGACGCTCAGGGAGTTCCGCGGCCTGCCGCACAGGGTGGAGTTCATCCGGGAGACGGGAGGCCTCAGGTTCTACAACGACTCCAAGGCGACGAACGTGGACGCCGCGAGAAGAGCCCTGGAAAGCATGGAGGGAAACGTGGTTCTTATCGCCGGGGGGAAGGACAAGGGGGGCAGCTACCGCTCCATTCTCCCTCTCGCCGACAAGATACGGGCTCTCGTCCTGTTTGGCGAAGCAAAAGAGAAGATCGAGGGCGAGCTCGGCCCGTACCTGGCGACCTACGAGGAGGAGGATCTCGAAGGGGCCGTTAGGCGCGCACAACAAACGGCAAGGAAAGGCGACGCCGTGCTTCTCTCTCCCATGTGCTCGAGCTTCGACATGTTCGACAACTACAAGGTCCGGGGAAACGCATTCAGGCAGATCGTGGAGGCCCTGTGAGAAGGGTAATCGTCCTGATAATCTCATGCCTCTTCATATTCTGCCTCTTCCGGGACATGACGGCGCTCAAGACGCTTGCGTGCTGTCTCGCCATGGCATGCGCCTATGGCATCTCCCGCATCCATCCGCGCTATTTGCTCGTCTCCAAATATCCGCTCATAGGTCTCTGTCTGCTCCTTTCCCCCGTGCTCATCCTCTATCCGGCCTTCCGCTCTTCCACGCCCATCGCCGGCGCCGCGCTGTTCCTTGCGTTTTACGGCATAGGGCTCTTTCTCGTCACCGCCGACGAAAAAGGCAGGAAGATCTATAAGGAGGCTGTCGGCTTGTCTCTGCTCTACGCCGCGTCCTGCCTCAACCTGTTCCTCACGGGCCATGCCGAGTTGCTGCTTCCTCTTTCCGTGGCAATGCTCCTGTTCCTCTTCATCATCAACCGCGCCAGGCTCATGGCTTTTATCGCCGCCTATGCCGCCGCGGCCGTTCTCTTCCTCGCCTACAAGGGCGTGCCCCTCCTCGGCGTCGGCACCCTGCTTCAGGACAACGAACGCTACGTGCTGCTTGCGTGCGCCTTTTCTCTTCTGCTGCTCACTTTCACCGCTTTTCTGAAAGGACCCGATCTTGGCGTCGTTCTCGCTTTCTTCGGCCTCCTCTATGTCTCCGTCGATCTCCTCATGTCCGTCGGCTTCCGTCTTAAGGGCGTCCTCCTCACGCAGCCCGCCCTGGCCCTCGCGATCATCGGGCCTATCGTCGGCATGGCCATGAAAGGAGGCAAGAAGCGATCATGAAGCTTCTCATTGCAGCGGGAGGGACAGGAGGCCATATTTTCCCCGGCGTATCGGTAGCCGAGGCGCTTACCCGGAAAGGGACGGGAGAGGCGTTTTTTGCCGGGACGCCCTACGGACTCGAAGAGAAGCTGATCCCCCGCAACGGCTACAGGCTCGTCAAGATCGAGGCAAAACCGTTCCTGGGCGGGAGCGCCGTGGCAAAGGCGCGGACGTTGGCCGCCGTTGCGCTCGGTACAGTTCAGGCGCGGCGGCTCATCAAGGCGGAGAAACCGGACGCCATACTCGGGATGGGAGGTTTCACCTCCGTACCCGTGGTCCTGGCTGGTCTTTTCTCGGGCGTCCCCTGTTTTCTCCACGAGCAGAATATTGCGCCCGGACTGGCGAACCGACTCCTCGCGCCCAGAGTAAAGGCAGTCTTCGTCAGCTTCGCGGAGAGTGCCCGGTATCTGAAGGCAAGAGAGACGGTCCACGCAGGCAACCCGATACGCAAGGCGATGCGGGCAAGCAAGGAGACAAAAGAGGGCGCCGGTTTCAGCGTCTTTATCTTCGGGGGCAGCAGAGGCGCCAGGAGCGTCAACAACGCCGCTCTGGAGTTGCTCCCCTATCTTGAAGCGCAAAACCATACGACGATCTATCACCAGACCGGCGCGGACGATTTCGACCGGGTCTCGGCGGGCTACAAAAACGCCGCCATCGCCCATGAAGTCTTTCCCTTCACCGATCGTATGGAACATTACTATAACAACGCCGACGTGGTCGTTTCCAGGTCGGGGGCTTCCACGATATTCGAGCTCTCCTATTTCAAAAAACCGGCTGTCTTCATCCCCTATCCCTTTGCGGCGGGCGGCCACCAATGGAAAAACGCGTCCTACGTGGAGCGCATAGGGGGCGGCCGCGTGATCGCGAACGAGGAGGCTTCCGGGGAAAAACTCTACGGCGCCCTTACGGCAATGCGCGAGAACGCCGAAGAGCTTCGCCTCATGGGAGAGAGAATCGGAACCATTTACGTGGATGAGTCGGAGGAGAAGATAGTAAGGGGGATTGAAGCACGTGTTTCATAAGGTAAAAAACATCCATTTTGTCGGCATCGGAGGCATCGGAATGAGCGGGATCGCGGAAGTGCTGCTCAATCTGGGCTTTAGGGTGACCGGATCGGATACACGACAGACAGAGATTACCGAGCGGCTCGTCAGGCTCGGCGCCCACGTTTTCCACGGTCACAGGGAAGAAAATGTGCAGGATAGCCACGTGGTAGTCGTCTCGTCCGCCGTAAGGCCGGACAACCCCGAAGTGCAGGATGCGCACCGCCGCGCCATACCGGTGATCCAGAGGGCAGAGATGCTCGCGGAGCTGATGAGGATGAAGTATAGCGTCGCAGTGGCGGGCGCACACGGCAAAACGACGACGACCTCACTGGTCGCTTCCGTGCTCCGAAGCGCGAAGCTCGATCCCACCTGCGTCATAGGGGGAAGGCTGAACAGCCTCGGGACGAACGCAAAGCTTGGCTCGAGCCAATATCTTGTCGCCGAGGCGGATGAGAGCGACGGCACCTTCCTGCTCCTGTTCCCGACAATCGCCGTAGTCACCAATATCGACCTGGAACACCTCGACTTCTACCATGACATCGAAGAGATCAAAGCGGCCTTCCTCGCGTTCATGAACAAGGCGCCCTTCTTCGGCCTTGTGATCCTCTGCGTCGACAACGAGAATCTCGCAAGCCTGATACCTTCGCTCAAAAGAAGATATATGACGTACGGTCTTTCGGAAAAAGCCGAGCTGAGGGCGGTCAATCTTCAGCATAACGGCGGTTTCCACTCCAGGTTCGATGTGCTCCACAAAGGCCGGTTGTTGGGAGAAGTGAACCTGGCAACCCCTGGCGTGCATAACGTGGTGAATGCCCTGGCCGCGATAGCCGTCGGCATGGAGCTTGACATAGGCTTCGACGTCACGGCCGCTGCTCTCGGCCAATTCTCCGGCATCCATCGGAGACTCGAACTAAAATGGGACGGCGACATCAAGCTTGTCGACGACTACGGCCATCACCCGACCGAGATAAGGGCAACCCTGGCGGCACTGCGCTCCATGTGGAAAGGCAGGATCATCGTCGCCTTTCAGCCGCACCGCTATTCACGGACAAAGGCGCTGGCAGGGGAATTCGTGAAGTCTTTCGCAGACGCCGATGTACTGGTGACGACCGAAATATATGCGGCTTCGGAGGAAAGAATCGACGGCGTCACCGGCGCCGCGCTCGCTGCCGCCATTGCCTCGGGCGGTCACCGGCAGGTGGTCTTTGCGCCGACAAAGGAAGAAGTGATCAATCGAGTCGTTGAGATAGCCGCACCGGGCGACATGGTGGTCACCCTCGGCGCGGGCGACATTTATAAGGTGGGAGAGGAGCTTTCCGCTCTATGGCAGCGCAAGGCGTAACGGGAAGGGTTCTGACGAACGTTTCGATGAAGCGGTATTCCTCCATGAAAGTGGGGGGTTCGGTCCCGTATCTCTTCTATCCCGAAGACGAATCGGAGCTGCGTGCGGCCATCGCCTGGCTCGTGCAAAAGAAGCTCCCTTTCCGGTTCCTCGGGAACGGAACGAACGTGATCGTCTCGGACAGGGGATTCCCCGGCGGACTGATACGGGCGACCGGAATAAGACATTGCCGGTTCACGGTAACGGAAGCGGGGGGAGTAGTGGAGGCGGGGGCCGGTTTGAGCCTGAAACGGCTTATCAGAACGTGCGCTTCCCGGGGCCTCTCGGGTCTGGAGAAGCTCTTCGGCATTCCGGGGACGGTGGGCGGCGCACTTAAAATGAACGCGGGAAGCTTCGGCACAGCCGTCTCCGACTGCCTGATCTCGCTGACTTCCATGGATGAGACGGGCGCGACCACGAAGCGGGAGAAAAGGGAGCTGCATTTCGGCTACCGAAGCTCCTCCATTCTCGACCGTGAGTGCATCATCGGGGCGGCCTTCGGCCTCAAAGCCGCCGATCCCGGACAGATAAAAACGGAGATGGACCGCGTGTGGAGCGAAAGACTGAGGAAACACCCCATGGAACTGCCTTCCGCCGGCTCTATTTTCAAAAACCGGAACGGCAGCCCCTGCTGGCAAGTCATCGATCGGGCGGGTCTGCGAGGCCTGCGGTGCGGCGGCGCCTGCGTTTCGGAAAAACATTCGAACTTTATCGTCAATACGGGCGGCGCGACAGCCTCCGAAGTCAAACGTCTGATAGAGATCATGAAGCAACGCGTGGCCGATGAAACAGGCGCGTCCCTGGAGGAAGAGGTAGAGTTGTGGGGGTTCGGCGATGGAACGTGACGCCTTGCTGCAGAAGAAAATAGGCGTTCTCATGGGAGGTCTCTCTGCCGAGCGGGAGATTTCGCTTGCGAGCGGAAAAGCGGTCCTGCAGAGCCTTCTTAGAAGCGGCTTCCGGGCCGTGGGGATCGATGTGGGATGCAATCTGCCCGACCGCTTAAGAGAAGAGGAGATCGACGCGGCCTTCATTGCCCTTCACGGCAGGTGGGGCGAGGACGGCACGGTCCAGGGTCTCCTCGAAATAACGGCTATTCCCTATACGGGCTCGGGCGTGCTCGGCTCGGCGCTGGCCATGGACAAGTGCGTCAGCAAGCTGCTCCTCATGAGCCTCGACGTTCCGACGCCCGCCTACGCGATATGCCGGGGCAAAAGTGAGGTAGACTTCCGCCCGCCTTTCGTCGTGAAGCCGGCGAGAGAAGGATCTACCGTCGGCATTTCTATCGTGCGGCGCGAGGAGGAGATCGATCAGGCGCTCATGACGGCATTTCAGCACGACAACAAGCTCCTTATTGAGCAATACGTGAGGGGAAGAGAAATCACGGTGTCCGTGGTGAACGGCCGCCCCCTGCCCATCGTCGAAGTAAGGCCGAAATCGGGCTTCTACGATTACGCCTCCAAGTACACGAAAGGCATGACCGAATACCTCGTGCCGGCCGAACTGGATCGGGAAACCGAAGAAAGGGCTCGCGACCAGGCGCTCGCGGTGTGGCGCGAATTCGACCTCGCCGGCTGCGTGAGGGTCGACATGATCGTGCAGAGGGACGGCGTCCCTCTCGTGATCGATATCAATACCTCGCCCGGCATGACCGAAACGTCCCTCGTGCCCAAGGCGTGGGAACAACAGGGATCGACCTTCGACCTATTGGTAGAAGAGATACTAAGGGGAGCGGCGCTGAAAACATGAAGCGAACCCTCTATCTTCTTTTCCTGATCCCCATGAGCCTCCTTTCCGTGCTGACGTGCATGTACCTGTTCTCACGCACCGAACCCGTCTTTCTCCTGAAAAACATCAGGATACGGGGGGCCGAGCAGCTCTCCGAATCGGAGATCCTCGCAAAGATATACCCTTTCCTGAAAGACAGCATTTTCGGGACCGACATGGGGAAGGTGAAGGCGGCGATCGTCTCCCACCCTTTCGTGAAAGACGTCCGGGTGAAAAGGGTTTTCCCTTTTTCCATCTTCATCGACGTGAAGGAACGAACCCCCAGCGCTCTTTGGGTAGGACCGGGAGGCGACGTGCAGATGCTCGATGAGGATGGCGCCCCTTACCGGAGTCTCTCTAAGGGGAAAGCCGAGGATCTGCTCGTGATCAGTACAAAGGAAAAGGACGAGGCGACCCGCCTCTTCAGGGAAGTCGCGGACTGGGAACGACAGGGGATCATGAGAAAAGATGATCTTTCCGAGGCCGCCTCCGATGACGGGAATGTGACCCTGTTCAGCCTCAACGACGGCGTCGAGATCATACTCGGTAAAGAAGAGAGGCCCGAGCGCCTTAAGCGGGCAGTCGCCGTGCTTCAGGACGCAAAGAGAAGGGGCCTGCTCATCAGGTGTATCGACGCGCGTTTTGAAAATGGCGCCATCGTCAAAGAGAGGAAGGGATGACATGATAGAGAGCGGTCCGTTCCACGTCAGCCTCGATGTGGGCAGCACGAAGGTTTGCGTCGTGGTCGGCAGAATCGTCGACGGCCAGGTTTCCATCGCCGGCATCGGCGTCTACCCGTCAACGGGCCTGCGCAAAGGGGTAGTCGTCAATATCGACAGTACCGTTGCGTCGATAAGGAAAGCCCTTAACGAGGCGGAGCTCATGGCGGGAATCAAGATCGGGGGCTGCCTGGCGGGAATCGCGGGGGCCCACGTCAAGAGCTTCAACTCCAACGGCGTGGTCGCCGTCAGGGACAAAGAGGTGCGGAGGGATGATATCGCCCGGGCCATCGATGCGGCCAAAGCGATACCCATTTCCGCGGACCGTGACCTTATTCACGTGATACCGCAGGAATATATCGTCGACGACCAGGACGGCATTAAAGACCCCCTGGGCATGAGCGGCGTACGCCTGGAAGTAAAGGTTCACATCGTCTCCGGCTCCATTACGGCAGCTCAAAATATCATCAAGTGCTGCGATCTTGCCGGTCTTGCCGTAGAAGACCTGATTCTTGCGCAGCTTGCCTCCGCCGAAGCCACCCTTACGCCGGAAGAAACGGAGATAGGCGTGGCTGTGGTCGATATCGGCGGGGGGACGAGCGACATCGCCGTCTACGCGAACGGCAGCATCAGGCATACGGCGATCCTCCCCTTCGGGGGCAGCCACATCACCAATGATATTGCCATCGGCCTGCGGACCCCTGTGGAGGAAGCGGAAAAGATCAAGAAGAAATACGGGTGCGCTCTTTCAAAAATGATCGGCGCGAACGAGACTATCGAGGTGCCGAGCGTGGGCGGGAGAAAGCCGAGGACGCTGCTCCGCAAGACCCTTGCGGACATCATCGAGCCGAGGGCCGAAGAGATTCTCTCTCTGATCAACGACGAAATCAAGAAATCGGGGTATGCAAAGCTCCTCGCTTCCGGCGTCGTGCTCACGGGGGGATGCGCCAACCTGGAAGGAATTGTGGAACTGGCGGAGAGCGTCTTCAGCCTGCCCGTCAGGAAAGGGTTGCCCATAGGCGTAACGGGCCTTGTGGACGTAGTCAACAACCCCATCTACGCGACGGGCGTCGGACTCATTCTGCGGGGTTTCGGGGAAAACAAAGGAAAAGGGTACGAGAAGCGGGACGTCTTCAAAAAACTTCGGGAAAAAGGATTAGGAAAGATAAAGCGGATATTCGATGAAATCTTCTGAGGGAGGGCGGCATGTTCTATATGGATGAGAGTGAGAGCAACGGTTTTTCGGCGAAGTTGAAGGTGGTGGGCATTGGCGGCGGTGGTTGCAACGCCGTCAACAACATGGTGGAGGCGGGTCTCCACGGCGTAGAGTTCGTGGCAGTGAATACGGATATCCAATCCCTCAATACCAATAAGGCCGCCGTCAAGATCCAGATAGGCACAAAACTGACGCGGGGTCTCGGGGCAGGAGCGAATCCCGAGGTCGGCAGGCAGGCGGCGCTGGAAGACGCCGAACAGATCGCCGAGGCGCTCAAAGGGGCCGACATGGTCTTCATCACCTGCGGTCTCGGCGGCGGCACCGGTACCGGCGCTTCCCCCGTGGTTGCCGAAATATCGAAAGAAAT
Organism: uncultured delta proteobacterium; assembly: GCA_963816715.1. Lineage (GTDB taxonomy): Bacteria > Desulfobacterota > Syntrophorhabdia > Syntrophorhabdales > WCHB1-27 > BOG-1155. The sequence continues at coordinate 128,808 of CAWFMJ010000014.1, read as the reverse complement.
GGGCGCCCTCACTGTTGCCGTCGTAACAAAACCTTTCGCTTTTGAAGGAAAAATGCGGAACTTTCAGGCCGACGACGGCCTGGGCAGGCTGAAAGGCCAGGTCGACACGCTCATCACCATTCCCAACCAGAGGCTCCTCTCCGTCGGCGGCAAGCACATGACGATAAAGGACGCCTTCGTGAAAGCCGACGAGGTGCTCCTCCATGCCGTAAAGAGCATATCGGACCTTATCATATCGGATGGCTACGTTAACGTCGACTTCAAGGACGTCCAGACGGTCATGCGGGAAAAAGGGCTGGCCATCATGGGCGTCGGCATGGCTTCCGGCGACAGAAGGGCCGTCGAAGCGGCGCAAAAAGCCATCTCCAGTCCGCTCCTCGAAGACATCTCGATCCACGGCGCGCGCGGCGTGCTGATCAACGTGACCGGCAGCTCCAATATGACGCTGCACGAGGTCAACGAAGCATCGACCCTCATTCAGGAGCAGGCGCACGAAGAGGCCCATGTCATTTGGGGCCTGGTCTTCGATGAGTCGATGGAAGAGACCGTGAGGATCACGGTGATCGCGACCGGTTTCGAAGAGCCGGCCGTCCTCTCGGAGGAGGCGCCGGAACGGCGAACGGAAAAGCTCTTCGAGGACAAAGGCATGCCCACTTACCTGAAGAAGAACGTGAAAGTCGACATACGAGACGTCCGTCCCAAACCGGTGAATCTCGATTTGGACGACGACCGCTACGACATCCCGACGTTCTTGAGGAAACAGGCTGATTGAGTCGGCTTCAGCAGAAGGGGATTGCGGGCAGCGAGCGGGGCGCCATTGTCAAGAAGTGGACGGACAAGACGCCCGTGTGCGTCGCTTTTCCGAACACGTACTATGTTGGGATGTCCAACCTGGCTGTCCACCTCCTCTACCGGGAGCTGAACAACCGGCCTGACGTGGTCTGCGAGAGGGTTTTCCTCACCCCGGGGAAAAACCCTCTTCGGTGGAAAGCGGTAAGCCTTTGGACGCCTTCGAGATCGTTTTTTTTACGCTCTCCTTCGAAATAGATTATCCGAACGTCGTCGCCATGCTCATGGACGGCGGCGTTCCCCTCGACCCCAAAGACCGCCGCCGGAGCGACCCCCTGATCGTCGGAGGGGGCATGTGCGTCATGGCGAACCCCGAACCGATGAGCCCCTTCTTCGATCTGTTCATCATGGGAGACGTGGAGGCATGCCTGCCTCAATTTATCGGCCGATACCTGGAGACGAGGAAGAAACAGCGGGACGACGTCCTCGACGGGCTCTCCTCCTGGCCCTGGGTCTACAACCCCAGCCGTCTCCAGATGATCTACGGCGAGGACGGCGCGGTAAAGCAATTCAGGCCCGCCTCTTTTCACGTCGCCCTGGAGCGACACAAAGGCAAGGGCCTCGCAACGTCGGCCATTATCGCGCACGATACCGAATTCTCCGACATGCTCCTCGTCGAAGGCGCGCGGGGCTGCCCTTCCGCGTGCGCCTTCTGCCTGACCGGCAACATCTACCCCTTTCTCTTCGACAAGCTCGCCCATATCGGCAGCGACTCCCCGGATGTCGGCATCATCGGCGGAGGCGTCTCTTTCCATCCCCAACTGCCGGAAATCATCAAGCGCCTCGACGAAAAGGGCGTGCGCGTCCACCTCCCCTCCCTGAGGCTCGACGAAGCGCCCCTTGAAGTCATCGACCGGCTCAGAACAACGATCAAGACACTTACCTTCGGCATTGAGGCAGGAACGGAAGCGCTACGGAGATGCGTCGGCAAGCCCGTGTCCGACAGCGAAATCGCCGACCGAATCGAAGCCATCGCCGACATCGCGTCATTTCATTTCAAATTCTACTTTATTGTCGGCCTGCCGGGAGAGCGGCGCGAGGACATCGACGCCATCGTGGATCTCGTGAAACACATCCTCCACGTGTTGGTCAAGAAAGGCAGCAAGAAAGGCAGGATCGGCGCGATCACCGTCCATGCGAGCCCCTTCGTGCCGAAAGCCGCCACCCCTTTTCAGTGGCTCGCCATGGATGAAATGAAGGCGCTCAAAGAAAAGCTCTCGATTCTCAAGAGGGGCCTCGGAAAGGTCGCAAACACGCATTTTACCCACGAGTCGGTGAAGTACAGCTTTCTCCAGGCGGTCTTCGCCCGAGGCGACAGAAGGCTCCGGGATGCTATTCTCCGACTGGCCCAAGGAGACAATCTGGCCGCGGTCTTGCGGGAAAGTCCCCTCAACCTTCAGTTTTACGCGACAAGGCAAAGGCGGGAGAACGAAGTCTTTCCCTGGGACTTTATCGGTGGAACCACACCCAAGGAAAGGCTTTTCCGCCGTCTTGGCGCCTGTCTTTCAGCACCTATGCCGGAGGCAGCCCAATGACTTTTCGACCCATTCTCTTCTGCGCCCTTCTTGCCATACCCCTTTCGGCCGGCATCGCCGCCGCTTTCGATCAGGCGGACATCGAGAAACTCAAAGAGGTCAACCGGTGCGAAAGCTGCGACCTCTCCGGCGCGGACCTCACGGGCGTCAATCTCGCTTACGCCGAGTTGCCCAAAGCGGATCTCTCTCACGCCAACCTCGCGGGGGTGCAGCTCGGCCAGGCAAACCTGTCCGGGGCAAACCTGTCCGGGGCGGATCTAACGGGCGCCAAACTCAACATGGCCAATTTAAAAGAAGCGAACCTGTCCGGCGCGCGACTCCCCGAGGCAAGGCTTTACCGTGCCGAGCTCGACGGGGCGAACCTGTCCGGCGCCGATCTTTCGGATGCTTTATGGGTAGATGGGAAAAAGTGCGGCCCCGGCTCTCAGGGCAAGTGCGTCCCTCAGGCAAAACAAAACGAGGACGGCAAAACGCCGTCCTCGCCGAAGCCAAAATAAAAAAGCGTTACGACCCGGCAAGGGCCGCGTTGGCTTTTTTCGCGAGTCTCGAAATTCTCCGGGCGGCCTGGTTCTTGTGGATCACGCCTTTGGACGAAGCCTTGTCGAGGTAAGCGATGGCGGTTTTCGTTGCCGCCCCGACGTTCGACTTGTCTTTGTCGCCTATCGCGGCTAAAGCCTTTTTTATGTGGGTCTTCATCGTCGATTTTACGTGGGAATTCCGCAGACGTCTTTTTTCCGCCTGGATCGTTCTCTTTATTGCGGATTTATTTTTCCTCAAGCAACCCCTCCGGTAGTAATCTTTATTTACTATAGCACGCACGAACGCGGCCGTCAATGAGAACGTGTTCGCGGGCGGGCGCGACTGTCTTTGGTCGCGTACGATCCGTTAGGCCGGGTTAATTTTGCGCCTTTCGCCTGTCGCCCTCTTGCAAGGGCATACGGCATTTATTCCATCATATAGCTAGTTCAAGCGACAGGACATCGTAATCGACGGTGGCAACCTTTTTATCCTCGGTTTCGGCTATGTCGATCATACCTATGTCGTGAAGGCATCCGACGTCCTGAAGCACATTCTTGAGGTCTCTGTCCACCATACGGGCCAATTCATAAACCGAGGCGGGTTTTCTGTCCTTAAATCGTTTTCAGACGCGCGGGCACACGATGAGGGGGAAAAGTGCATGTATGCAAGCAAAAGTGGCTGTTCCCGGAAGGCCCGTGATGAAGAAATTGCAATGTCCCATCGCCCGGTTCATGCTCCCCCGTCCACGCTCGTTCCGTCGTAGGCCCGTCTGATCGCCGCTATGTCGAGATTAACGATATGAAGCCCGGGCCCTGAAAGGATCAACTGCCCTTCATGAGCAGAGGAAGGGGAGTTGATCCTTCTTCCGGTATACCAGAGCCTGACAGACGGCCACCAGACCTTCTCCATCCCGGACGGTGATAGAGTAGGTTGCCGTCTTCCTTCCTCCGCTCGTCTCCCGGGATTCCGCCCGCAGCACGCTGCCCTTCGCGGCAGGCTTCACGTAGGTTACGTTCATATTGAGGGCGACAGCGACGGTCCCGTGGCTATTTGAGGAGATTTCGAAAGCCTCGTCGATCAGCGAGAAAATGGCGCCCCCATGGGCCACGCCGTGCATGTTGTCCATGCATTCCCCATATTCCATCTCACAAGCCGCATATCCCTCGTCCACCTCCACGAGCCTGATGTGCATCGCTCTCGCAAAGGGTTCCTTTGACGCCGCCTGAATGAATGCTCTTTTTCTCGCTTCGTCCATGAGCGCCGCTCCTCGATTCGTTGCAGCTTCGTATTTTCCCCGATGCAATCTGCTCCGAATCTTATAGCATCCGACATGAATCTCGTCAATTGACGTCGCGGTGAATTCCGTTGACAGCCACGCCGCGCTTTGGTACTGTTTTCTGCGCGGCGCCGTCGTCGACCGATACGGAAAGTGCCGGCGCCCACTGTATGTTGAAGACGCCGTCGGATGTTTTGATTCCAAAAAGAGCGTCGTCTTCTGGGCTGGGATTTGTACTTCCCATCGAACGTTAGGGCTGATGGCCCTGTGGATATGGTCCAACCCGTTTCGCCGAACGTCTTCTTGCGTTGAATGCCGGCTCGCCGGCGTCTCGCCGGGATGGACGAGAGTAAAACAAAAAAAGAGGAGGAAACAAATGGCAAAAGGGAAAGCGATGGTAAATTGCGGCCCGGGCACGCCGTGGGAAATGAAGGAGTACCCTGTCCCCGATCCCGAACCGAATGCGATCGTCACGAAGTTGACCTTGAGCTCCATATGCGGCTCCGACCTCCACATCTACAAGGGAGACTTCGGCGGCCTGGGCGCTCCGAAACAGCGGCCGAAGATCGGCGGCCACGAGTTTGTGGGCACGGTCTACAAACTGGGCTCCAACATCAAGACGGACACGACCGGTCAGCCGCTCAAGGAAGGAGACCGGGTTGCCTGGTGCTACTATGTGCCCTGCGGAAGGTGTCCCGCCTGCGTGAGCGGCAACGGCCCCTGCGCCAACAGACACGCCCACGCCGGCGCGAGCAGCGATGATTTTCCCCACTTCAAAGGGGCCTATGCTGAGTACTACTATGTGAGCCCCGGCCAGTGGATCTACAAAATACCCGACTCAGTGCCCGACGAATCGGCAGTCTACGTCGACTGCGCCGCCTCCACGGTAGCCTATGCCCTGCACCAGGTCAGCCTCTCTCTCGGCGCCGCCGTCGTCATCCAGGGAGCGGGCGGTCTGGGGCTCAGCGCGGCCCCCATGGCGAAAGACATGGGCGCGGCCCAGGTGATCGTCGTCGACATGATCCCCGAAAGGCTGGCGCTCGCTAAAGCCTTCGGCGCCGACTACACGATCAACGCCCAGGAGTATCCGACGCCCGAGGCAAGGATCCAGCGAGTGAGAGAGCTCACCGGGGGCAAAGGCGTCGATATGGTAATGGAGGTGGTGGCCTCCGCGCCTCAGGTAGTGCCCGAGGGGGTCGAAATGCTCATGGCTGGCGGAACCTATCTGACCTGCGGGCTGGTGGGTCCTTTTTCCTGCAATCTGGCAATGACGCCCTTCATCAGCAAAGGCTTGAAACTGATCGGCTCCTCGAACTACAAGCCGTGGACGATGCCCGCGGTGCTCGACTTCATGGCGAGGACGGGAAAGAAGTATCCCTTCGACAAAATCATCTCTCACAAGTTCAAGCTTGAGGAAGTGGGAGAAGCTTACAAACAGATGATGGAGGGCAAGGTGGTCAGGGCAGGCATTGTTTTTGACTAGAGAGAAGAACTGACGCCTGTTGCCCCGCCAATAGGCTGTCGTCGGCCGGCCCTGATGGCTTTGCCCTTCAAGCTTGAGCGCCGGCCGACGTTTCAGGACAGTGACCTGAATGGGAAGTATCCTTTCGTTTTTTACCGGACCTACAAAAGCAAACCTCCGTTTCAGCGTAAAACTGGCTTTTGCGGCCGTCATAACGCTCTGGGTCGCCAGACTTCTGAGACTGGAGTCGCCGCTTTGGGCGGGCATTTCCGCCGTCGTCGTGTGCGGTGGAAGCTTCGGCGGAAGCTACGCCTCGGGATTCAACCGGGCCGCGGCGACCGTGGTGGGACTCGCCGTGGGGTTTATCTTCGCAATGGCGATGGGCTCGTCCCTGGCAGCGGGAGGGCTGGCGATCGTGGCGGGCGCCGTTGCCTGCGAAATGCTGAACCTCAAGGGAGGCGTCAAGCTCGGAGCGGGAAGCACGCTGATCCCCACCGTTGTTTCTCCCACCGCGCCGCTTCTCACTTCCTTTGAACGGGCGGGCTGCGTGCTTCTCGGATGCGTCATCGGCGTGCTCGTCAATATCGCCCTCTGGCCCGAGAAGGCGATGACGAAGCTGGATGAGACGCTCCGCCAAAATGTCGCCGATATTGGGAGACTCCTTGCCAAGGCCGTCAGATCGTACGCGGACGGCACGATCGATGGGGAGATCGAGGGACTTTTGGCGAAGCTCAAGGCGCAGAATACGCGCAAGTCGAACCTCCTGAAAGAGATCGTCTATGAGCCCGAACCGGAAGCGGCGTACAGAACCAATCTGCAGCGCCTCGCAGCCGTTACGAGGAGCATGGCGGAGCAGGTTATCGCTGTTTTGGGCATACTGGGGGACGCTCAGGGTGATTCCATGCGCTTCATGATGAAGGAGGAATTCGGACGTCTGGCCGAGAAGACCGAAGCGGCGGCGTCCGCATTTCGCCACGGGCCGGCTTCTCCGGAATACATCGCCGCTCTGAACGACCTCGAACAAGCCGACGAGAACCTCGAAAACGGCTTTGAAGAGGCTCGGAAACAGGCTCGCACTAATGCCTACCCCACAAAGGAAGTTCTCCGGTTCAGCAGCATTCTCTATGTAGCGCGGACGATCGTTCAGAACTTGAAAGAATTGCAGTCGTAACCGGGAAATTACCGGCGTGGGACGCCCACCGGTCCTACTTGAGGGTCGGCGCCGTCCGGGCGCGCAGACGCCCATTGAAAGTCCCTCCGCTATTTCCACCGGCCTTGTGGTATAATAGTGCAGTTTTCGCGACCGGTTCCGCCCTATGACCAATTTTTTTGACCTGACATTGAAAGATCTTGAGGATCGGATTGAGAGCCTTGGCGTCAAACGCTATCGGGCGCACCAGATCTTCAAATGGGTCTACCAGTCCGACCTGTGCGACTTCAACCTCATGACGAACCTCCCGAAAGGTTTGCGCGTCACCCTGAGAAATATGTTCTATTTCGGCTTGCCCGAGATACGGGAGGCGAAAACCTCGGACGACGGCTCGGTCAAGTTTCTGCTCGCCCTTTCCGATAACCGGCTCATCGAATGCGTCCTCATGCCCGACGACGACCGGGCCACGCTCTGCGTCTCGACCCAAATAGGGTGCAAGATGTCCTGCGCCTTTTGCGTCACCAGCAAGATCGGCTTCTTCAGGGATCTCACTCCGGGCGAGATCGTCGGCCAGGCAATGGCGGCGCGTCGCGTCGAGGGCGGATCCCGCATCACGAACATCGTCCTCATGGGCATGGGCGAGCCCCTCGACAACATAGACAATGTTTTGGCTGCAATCGATATCCTCGAAGAGCCCCTCGGCCTGAAGATATCTCACCGGCGGCTCACGGTGTCGACGGTAGGGCTGCTCGACCAACTGCGCCTCGTTCCCCTCCAGAAAGCGCAACTCGCCATCTCCCTCAATGCGGCGACAGACTCTGTCAGGACGAGGCTCATGCCGATCAACAGGGTCTACCCGCTGAGAGACTTGCTCGGCTTCATCAGAAGTCTGGGCGACATGGGAAGGACGAGGATCACTTTTGAATACGTGATGCTGCAAGGGATTAACGATTCGCTCGATGACGCGAAGCAGCTCGCCGCGCTGTTGACCGGCATCAAATGCAAGATAAACCTCATACCCTACAACGCGTCTCCTTACGCGGAATTTAAAACCCCCAGCCCCGATTCGATAAAGAGCTTCCAGTCATACCTTATCGACCGTCATTTCACCGCCATGGTGAGAGATTCCCGGGCCGGCGACATAGGAGGCGGATGCGGTCAACTCGGGATGAGGTACCTGGAGGAGGGACGCGCGTGAGTCTGTTGCCTGTTTACAGGAAATCCTTTTTTGCAAGCCAGGAGCGATCCGATGGTCTGGGATTGAGCCTTCGGTACCGGGAGGGCGCGGTCTATGCGGACATGACCATCGACACCGCGTACGAGGGCTATGACGACGTCGTGCACGGGGGCATGCTCTTCGGCGTCCTCGACGTGATCATGTGGTATGCGATCTTCCTGGCCACGAAGAAGATCTGCATGACGAGAAAAACCGAGATGGAGTTTTTCAAGCCCGTCGAGTGCGGCGCGACATACCGGGCGCAAGGGAGCCTGATGCGGGTCGAAGAAAAAGACGTCTGGGCCTGCGCATGGATCAAGGACGGGAGCGCGAAGCGGTATGCCCAGGCAACCGCCCTCTTCAAGGAAACAAAGCATCTCGATTATGAGAAGTTCCTGAACAACTTCAACTTCGACGGCGTCTCCCCGGAAATCATGAAGCTCTTCGCACCGTCGTTGTAGCCTCTAGCCTTACGCGCCCGTTTCCCGGGGCAAGGCTGTTTCTTTCCGCTCTGGCCGCAACGCGGAGGCGGTCGTCTCGATCGTCTCCACCAGCTTCTCGATGCCTTCCTCGGTCACGCAGGAAATGGAGCTTGCCCCATACCGCGCTTCGACCATTTTGAGGAATTTCCTGTCGACCCGGTCGATCTTATTGAATACGAGAAGGCGCGGCTTACCTGAATAACCGAGCTTCTCGATCATCCCGTCGACCGTTTCTATCCTTTCCTCGAAATCCGGCGAGCTGACATCGACGAGGTGAATGAGCAGCGCGGCATCTTCCAGCTCTTCAAGAGTCGCGACAAAAGCGCGCAAGAGCACTTCGGGGAGGTCTTCGATGAAGCCGACCGTGTCGGTCAGCACGATCTCTTTTCGCGCGGGGTACTTGATAAGCCGCGTGGTCGGACTCAGGGTGCTGAAGAAACGCTCCTGAACTTCCACGCTGCTTTTGGTGAGCAGGTTGAGGAGCGTCGACTTCCCGGAATTTGTGTATCCGACGATGGAAACGACGGGGATGCCCGTTCGCCTCCTTCTTTCTCTTTTTCGCTCCCTCGTCTTCGCCGCTTCTTCCAGCTTTTTTTCGAGAAAAGCGATCTTGTCCCTGGTTCGCCGCCTGTTTACCTCCAGTTTTGTCTCGCCGGGACCCCTGCCCCCGATGCCGCCCGTGAGCCGGGAGAGGGCGCTCTCCTTCTCGGCGAGTCGGGGGAGGATATAGCGGAGCTGCGCCAGCTCGACCTGGATCTTAGCTTCGTTGGTCTTTGCTCTTTCTGCAAAAATATCGAGAATGAGCTGGTTCCGGTCGATGACTTTCAGGCCGGTGAGGGAAGAAATGTTGTTGAGCTGGCCGGGCGTGAGCTCTTCGTCGAAAACAAGCATGTCGGCGCCCAATCGGCGACACTCCATGGCGATCTCTTCAATCTTCCCTTTTCCCACGAGAAACTTCGGGTGCAGCTCTTTCGGACGCTGTACGGCAACATCGAGCACGGAAAGGCCCGCGGAATAGGAAAGGTCTTTCAGCTCGGCGACCCGTTCCTCGACGTTCTTCGTCTTGCGGGGCTGCGCCACGACGACCAGGAGACATTCTTCCTGGCCCGCCGCATAGGTCAGGTGCTGGGTCCCCCTCTCCTTGACGAACTCCGCCTCCAGGGCGCCGATGAATTCCGTAAAATTGAGGTCCAGCTCGCTGACGGTCTGGGGACCGATGAACGCCCAAGCCTGATCCTTACGGCTTCCCGGCATGAGATGCGCGACCTGGATCAGCTCCGACGGCTCTCCCGATCTCAGCAGGATGCAGGCGACCAGGTCGAGCTGGAGCAGAACGAGATCGGTCAGGTCTTCCCTTGAAAGAAGCTCGCCGTTCAGGTGGGTGTGGATAAACCGGACGCCCCTGAACCGCGCCCTGCCCACCCTTTCAGAAGAGAGCGCAGGCAGGTGGATCGCATCCTTCGTGCCGACAACCACGCGCTCGACGACCCCTCTGCGACTGACGACAATGCCCACCTGTCGGGAAATCTCCCTCGAGATTTCCATCATGTTTCTCGCCCTCTCGAAAGAGATGACCTTGTCCGTCTCCACTTTTCGTCGATAAAGGTTGAGCAGCCTCCGCTTCTGCAGAGGGTTGAGACCGTCGATGTTCCCGTGTAGTTCTATGGAGCTCCTCCTCTTATTGGCGCGTCTTTCCTTTCGCGTTTCGCGATTTCACTTTCGCGATTGCTCTCCGGGACCTTCGCTGTATTATAATACAGGCAAAAAACAATCTCACCTATATGTTTGCCCGCTTTCCCAAATTGACTTTTCTCCTGCCATACGTTAGCATTTGGTGAAAGTTTTTTCGGGAAATCGAGGGGTTTGCGAAAGCGGTGCGGTTGCACCAGGGGGAGTGCGCCAGGTCCCCGACCAAGAATTGCAAAAGCGAGCGCATGCGTTGCCGCCCGCGAATGAGGATGTGGGAACGCGCGGGCGCCCGGCTAAAACCGGTGGCTGCGATATCGCGAGGGGGAAGGCTCCCGAAACGGAAGGGGGACACCCCTCCGCAGGTTAAGGGCGAGAGGAGTGTCCCCCTTCCGGATTTATCGAGGGGGCGCTCAGCCCCAGGAGAGCAAAGATGTCTTATGTGAACAAAGTTATCCTCATCGGGAGGCTCGGGGCAGACCCGGAAGTGCGCTATACCGCGGACGGAACGCCGGTAGCGACGTTCAGAATCGCAACCACGGAGACGTGGAAGAACAAGGACGGCGGAAAGGCTGAGCAGACGGAATGGCACCGCATCGTCGCATGGCGCAAACTCGGAGAAATAGCGGGCGAATACCTGAAAAAGGGCAGGCTCGTCTACGTGGAGGGGAAGATCCAGAGCCGGGAGTATGAAGGCAGGGACGGGATAAAGCGAAAGACCTTCGAGATCGTGGCAACGAACATGCAAATGCTCGGCGGCTCGGGACAGCCTGGAGACGACCGAAGAAGCGGTCCGTCCCAGGGACGGGCGGACGACGATTTCGTGCCCGAGGGCGGAGACGAGGACGATATCCCGCTTTAGCAGGAGCATTCCCGGGAATTTCAGACTATAATCACTTTATGTCCCGCAAGAAACGGGAAAGCGCGCGGGGAGTTCTGCGCGGCGCACCGGAGATGCCGGTGAGAAGAGGAGCATTATGCCGGATACGTTTGAAGGGGTGATCGGGCTTGAGGTGCATGCCCATCTCCTCACAAGAAGCAAGATCTTTTGCAGCAGCTCCGCCGAGTTCGGGGCAGAGCCGAACACCCACGACTGCCCCGTCTGCATGGGTTTGCCGGGCGCCCTGCCCGTACTCAACAAGAAAGTGGTCGATTTCGCCATAAAAGCGGGCCTCGCGACAAGTTGCACGATAAACCGAAGGAGCATTTTTGCCCGCAAGAACTACTACTACCCCGATCTCCCCAAGGGCTACCAGATATCGCAATATGAGGCCCCTATATGCGAGAACGGACATCTTGACATCTTCTCGGACGGTCAAAAAAGGCGCATCCGCATAAAACGGATCCACATGGAGGAGGATGCCGGGAAACTGGTCCACGAAGGGGCGATCGAGACAAGCTCCTATAGCCTGGTCGACTTCAACCGGTCGAGTGTTCCCCTTCTGGAGATCGTGAGCGAGCCCGATCTCTCCTCGCCCGAGGAAGCTATTTCCTACCTCAAGATGCTCCGGGACGTGCTCATTTACCTTGAGATCTGCGACGGCAACATGGAGGAGGGGAGTTTTCGGTGCGATGCCAACGTGTCGGTTCGAAGGCGGGGCGATGAAAAGCTCGGCACCAGGTCGGAACTGAAGAACCTCAATTCTTTCCGCTCCATCGAACGGTCCCTCGCCTACGAGATCGAACGGCAGATAGAGGTGATTTCAAGGGGAGACGAAGTCGTCCAGGAGACGAGGCTTTTCAACGTGGACGAGGGAGTGACCTACTCAATGAGGGGCAAGGAGGAAGCGCACGACTATCGCTATTTCCCCGAGCCCGACCTCGTTCCCCTGATTGTCGACGAGGCGTGGGAAGAGGAGATGCGAAGAGAGCTTCCGGAGTTGCCCGTGCAGAAAATGGAACGCTTTCTGAACGAGTACGGTCTTCCCCGGTATGACGTGGAGATCCTGACAGGGGATAAAGCGCTTGCTGCCTACTTTGAAGAAACGGTAAAGCTCTTTCCCGAGCCCAAAACGGTGAGCAATTGGATGATGAGCGAGTTTTTGCGGGAATTAAAAAACAGCAACGCCTCGCCGTCGCAATCGCCCCTAAAGCCGGCTCATCTCGCCGGACTGCTGGCGCTCATAAAGGACAACGTGATCAGCGGCAAGATAGGCAAAGAGATTTTCCCGGAGATTTACCGGGAGGGCGCCGACCCCGCGAGCTTCATCAAAGAACGGGGCCTGGTGCAGATTACGGATGCCGATGCGCTCGCAAGGACGATTGACGAGGTCATCGCGCGCCATCCAAAAGAAGTCGGGGAATTCAGGAGCGGCAAAGAAAAGCTGCTCGGCTTCTTCGTCGGCCAGGTCATGAAGGAAACGAAAGGCAAGGCGAACCCGAAACTTCTGAACGAGCTTCTGACAGAGCGGCTGAGACACGGATGAGCGACCACATCTACTGGAAAGACGAGGCCCTTTACGTCCTCGATCAACGGCTCCTGCCGTTTCGGGAAACCTACCTGCGATGCGAAACCGTGAGGGATGTGGCAAAAGCCATAAAGGATATGGTGGTAAGAGGCGCTCCTTTGATCGGCATCGTCGCGGCCTACGGCATGGCGGTGGGCGTACGGGAGATAATGAAGTCGCGGGGCCGCGCAAAAGAGAGCGACCTGGAGCGAATCTGTCGCCGGCTCAAAGAGACGCGACCCACGGCGGTCAACCTGTTCTGGGCTCTCGGAAAAATGCGAAATGTCTACAGGGAGCACAGGGGGGGTGACGGCCTCTTCGAGGCGATGCTCCAGGCCGCGATGGAAATACACGCCGAAGACATCGAGAATAATCGGCGCCTTGCCCGCTACGGGGCAGAACTGATCGACGACGGCGATGTCATTTTGACCCATTGCAACGCCGGGGCTCTCGCCACGGGCGGCTACGGCACCGCGCTCGGCGTCATTAAGGCCGCGCGGGACTCAGGGAAGTCGATCCAGGTTTTTGCCACCGAGACACGGCCTTATTTTCAGGGCGCCCGCCTCACCGTATGGGAGCTGCGGGAGGAGGGAATAGACGTCACGCTCGTTCCCGATAATCACGCCGGTCTTTTGTGCGAGCAGGGCATAGTGGACCGCGTCATTGTCGGAGCGGACCGGGTGGCGCGCAACGGCGACGTGGCGAACAAGATAGGGACCTACATGATTGCCCTGGCAGCCCACGACAACGAGGTTCCCTTTTACGTAGCCGCCCCGCTTTCGTCCTTTGATGAAAGCATCAGGAGCGGGGAGGAGATCAGCATTGAGGAACGCGACGGCAAAGAGGTGAAGTACGTGAATGGACGGCTCGTCACCTCTTCGGACGTTGCGGCCAAGTATTACGGCTTCGATGTCACCCCTTCTCGGCTGATCACTTACATCGTCACCGAAAAGGGCGTTCTCGAGAAGCCCTTCACCAAGTATATAAGGATGCTTTTTTCCTCCGGAAAACGTGAGCATCATAACGGCATTCACTGATTTCGGCAACCGCGACCCCTACGTCGGCATCATGAAAGGGGTCATGCTCGCCATCAATCCTCACGCGCAAATCGTCGACGTCACCCATGAAGTAGACGCTCAAGACACGGTGGAAGCGGCGTTTCTTATCGCCGAATATTTCCCTTACTTCCCGTCCGGCAGCATCCATCTTTGCGTCGTCGACCCAACGGTGGGAAGCGACCGCAAGCCTCTGGTCCTTACCAGGAAGGGACACTCCTTCGTCGGTCCCGATAACGGGATTTTCACTCTCGTGTTGGACGAAGGGGAAGCGAAGGTCTACGAAATTGCGAACGAGCGATTTATGCTGCCCCGGGTGAGCGGCACCTTCCACGGCCGCGACGTCTTTGCCCCGGCCGCGGCGCACCTTTCAGCCGGGGTCGCTCCTTCCGAATTCGGTCCCGTTGTTCCCGAGCCGGTGGTCTTGAGCGATCTTTTTCCTACCGTGGCAGGTGACGTGATGAAGGGCAGGATCATTCGCTTCGATCGCTTCGGAAATGCAATCTCAAATATCGCCTTCGATTCTTTCGAGGACTTCGTGGGTGATCGACCCTTCACGGTCGAGCTCGCTTCTCTTACCTTTCGATCCCTGAACCGCAGCTATTGCGAGAGCCGATACATCTGCCTCGTCGGCAGCTCGGGATACCTCGAATTCGGCCGCTTCATGGGAAGCCTCGAACGTGATCTGGTCATCGGGAAGGGCGAGAAGGTTACCCTGCGGCGACACTGACCGGCCGGACCCTCTCACGCTTCAATTTTCACGTCCAGGACTGCGGGAATGCCGTCGGAAACGGCCCTGATGGCCCTCCTCAATGCTGACGGCAGATCGGACGGTTCTTCCACTGTCTCTCCGAAAGCATGGCATCCCCGGGCTATTGCCGCAAAATCGGGCGGCGCCTTAAGCTCCAGGCCCACTTCGAAGGCAAGGTCCCGGTTCGTAAAATCTTCTTCGCACGCCATGGGGAGGAGCCCGTCAAAAGCTCTATAGCCGTGATTGTTAAAAATGACCGCGAGAAAAGGAGCGCGGTAGGCGACGGCGCTCCAGAGAGTGGCGACGGGACAACCGTAAATGAAGCCGCCGTCCCCTACGAGGCTGACGACCATCTTGCCGGGGTTTGCGATCTTGACGCCGAGAGCAGCGCCAAGGGGCCAACCCATCGACCCGGCGTTGTCGCCCCAGCAGAACATTGTACCGGGTTTCGTGCGACGAATCTGACGCGCCAACGCGTCGGCGTTCGAGGGGATCATGTGCACGATGACGGCGTCGTCGTCAATCGCTTCATTGATGCAGCGGCAAAGCCAATCCGTCGACAGAGGCTTTTCCCCGGCCTCGCTGGAGGCCTTAGCGCGCCATTTTTCTCTCACCGACTCGTGCTCTTTCGCGATCCCGGCAAACCGCTCCCTGATGCGCTGCCGTTGTTCGGCTGTCAAAGAACCCTTGATCGCGTCTCTCAATTGAGGCAGCAGTTGCGCCGAATTCCCCTCAATGAGGACGCCGGGCCGCCTGTTCCACCGGAAGCGGCCGTTCTTGAGCGGCTCCATATCGATATGAACGATGCGCGCGTCGGCTTTCGGCGCAAACTGCTTGCCCACCGGCCCCGGAAAGTCATAATCTACCAGCAGGAGCGCGTCCGACTCCGCTATGTAATGGTCGTACACGCCTCCCGTAATCGAGTCGATGCCGGGAGACAGGGGATGAGAGCTGGGGAAATTCATTCTCAGATCAGTACTGATCGCCCTGGCGCCCAAAGCCTCCGCGATCTCCACCAGCACCGGAACGGACTCCGGATGCCTGCCGGAATAAGCGGCCAGAATCAACGGGCTTTCCGCGGCGACGAGGATCTCCGAGGCCTTTCGGATGTCTCCGGCATGAAACTCGGGCGAAAGACCTTGGTCGGACGCAACGCGGTATGCCGCGGGCGCCCTGCCCGGCTTTTCCATGAGCACGCCGCTGCCGAGCGACAGATAGACAGGACCCGCGGGCTCGGTAGAAGCAACCCTGAACGCTTCCTTGAGCACTGAAGAAATATCTTCATTCGGGGCGATCTCGTGGTCCCACTTGACATAGTCGCGGACGATTTTTCGTTGATCTGCAAGCTCTCCCCTCCAGTCTTTCCGGTTTGGCGTCGAGTTCGCTCCGGAACAAAGGATCACGGGGACGCGTCCGTACTTCAGGTTCACGAGCGCCCCTCCCCCCTGAAGGAGGCCTATGTCCTCAAACACCATGACCACCTGGGGCTTGCCTGACGCCATGGCCGATCCATGAGCCGCCGCCACGGCGACGGTTTCGTCGACACAAAGCACTAACCTGGACGCCTTTTTTTCCCTGGTCCTGTATGCCGCGATTGTCCCCAGAAGAGGGACGAGGTCTATTCCCGGATTGAGGAAGATGTTCTCAACGCCAAGCTCGTTCAACGCCTCGACAAATACTTCCGATCCTCTTCCGACGCCTTCGTCTTTTTCCATAACTTTCTCCTGCGGACGCCGGCCTCGCCCTATCAGGATCTTAGGGCATCGCAATGCCGCCGTCGACGACTGTGATTCGGTCCGTCGATGTTCCCTTTTGTCCCGGCTTTGGGGAACTATCTCCTTTATGCGCTCAAATCGTTGGGCTTTTGGTAGGACTGGGATATCTTATAAATCCTCTCTCTACGCCATGTCAAGAAAAAAGCAGCCCTTCTAAAAAGGCGAGCGCTCGTGCTTTTTTCTTGACAAGCCCAGGGATAGTCCCCATAGAATATCCGGTGTCCTACCAAAGCTATTCAAAGGAACGGGAAGGCGGTTTTCCGGCGACGGGGGCCGCACGCCTCTGGCGCCCAAGGGTGGGCCGAGCATCGAAAAAGACGTCAAGAGCGGACGAGCCGCAAATAGGGTCAGCGGCAACGGGAGAAGGATCGTCGCAAGGGGGAACATGAATGGCACGAAAAAAGGCAGCAACATCATCCTGGAAGCTGAAGCAGATCGGATTGGTAGTGAAGGACATGGACAAGGCGACCGAACGTTTCTCGCGCCTGGGTTTTGCTCCCTTTCGGGCCAAAACCCTTCCCCCGGACGTCCGGGAGTGGGTGAAGGGGAAAGAAGGCCGCGCGGACGTCAAGGTCATGGCCACGATGGCGGGAAACATCGAGCTTGAGCTGTGCCAGCCCGTTTCCGGCGACTCGCCCCATAAAGATTACCTTGACAGCAAAGGCGAAGGCATTCAACATGTGTTGTTCGAGGTGAACAACCTCGAGGAAGAGATAAACCGCCTCACGGGCCTGGGATGCACGGTGGTGCTCCGTGCCGCTTTCGGCGAGGGAGAGGGTTCCGGAGGCATCGCATACGTCGACCTGGATGCCTCCGGCCTGATCGTTGAGCTGGCCCAATTCCCGGAGAAGTAGCCGCCCCCGGAGCAACGCCAAAAAATGGGGTTCGGAATCTCGCGGCAACGATTCTTTCAATGACTCGCGCTGCGGGCCCGCAAAAACGAAGTCCTTGTTGACGCGGGATCCTAAAACTTGACAATACGACATTTTTGTAGCATTCTATAGGCCGGGAAGACATTGACGTCTTCTCCATGGCAGATCACGAAAACAGACGCTGAGGTTGGAGTGGACTAGGACGTCCTAAACCCGTGAGGGTTAGGACGTTTTTTTGTTTTTAGGGGCAAGAGGCATGGAATTGAATATCAGCGCCGGTTTCGCTCATAGCAAGGCAATTTCTGTGGAGCCAATGCCGAAAGGAGGCGTCTCCTCCTTTGAGGCTCTCGTGGCGAGGCTGTCTCCCACGCTGAAGAGGATAACGTACCGCCTGAACGGCCACTTCACCTTTATGGACGATCAGGACCTGCTTCAGGAAGCCCTCATCCACCTGTGGACCGATTTTCGGCGAGGATTCCTGAATGACAAGACGGACAGCTATATACTCCAGGGATGTTACTTTCATCTGAAAAACTACATCAGAAAGACCCAGGACTCGGCAACGATGGTCAGCCTCAACAGCATTTCGGAGGAAGACGGACCGCACCTGGAAGAAGTGCTTGTCGCCGATGATTTCGCCTCAGGCGATCAGGTGGAAACCGTCCTGGAGATTGAAGCGATAAGCGGCGGCATCAGCCAAAGAGAAAGGGACGTGCTTTTCTTCTGCCTGGAAGGCATGACCATGAGGGAGATCGGAAAGAAAATGGGCATCTCTCATGTGAGCGTCTTGAAGATCCGCAACAAAATAAAAGAACGATATCAAAAACTGAACGGCCTGAGCGCCGGAAGCCTCGCCGCCTAACCGGTAAAGAACACTCGAAAGTCCGCAAAAAAGCCCACCCCCGGTTACCATCGGCCCGCTTCGTGAACTTGTAGTTCGGTAGTCCGGTTCCGCGACAGAGGCCGACACAGCGAGGTGTCAGGAAACAATGGCGTTTCCCTTAGGGTGCGCCATTTTTTTACGTCGAGGGCCCGGCTCCGATGGGATCGTTCTCGCACGGGGAGCGGAAGATTCCATAGTATTCATTATTGGGAGGAGAGGCTATGGTAAGCGCGGGAGATACGGCGTGGGTATTGGTCTGTACCGGTTTAGTAATGCTCATGACGCCGGGTCTCGCCTTTTTTTACGGCGGGATGGTGCGGCGCAAAAATATACTGGGCATTTTGATGCAGTGTTTCGTTGTGCTCTGCGTCTTGACGCTCCAATGGGTCCTGTTCGGCTACAGCCTTTCCTTTGCGCCCTGGCGCCAACTCATCGGCGGTTTGAGCTGGGTCGGCCTTCAAGGCGTGGGCGCCGCCCCCTACGCTGACTACGCCCCGACTATTCCTCACGAAGCATTCATGGTCTTTCAGGCCATGTTCGCCATTATTACGCCTGCTCTCATCATCGGCGCCTTCGCCGAAAGAATGAGGTTTTCTGCTTTTCTGATCTTTACCGTGCTGTGGGCTACCTTTGTCTATGACCCCGTCTGCCACTGGGTCTGGGGCGTCGGCGGATGGCTCAGGCAGCTCGGCGTTTTGGACTTTGCCGGAGGCAGCGTCGTCCACATCAACGCGGGCGTCGCCGCCCTCGTGACGGCCCTTGTTATCGGAAAGAGAAACGGGTTCAACGGAATACCGGTGCCGCCCCACAACCTGCCGTTCACGGTTCTCGGCACCGCCCTGCTCTGGTTCGGCTGGTTCGGCTTCAATGCCGGGAGCGCACTTGCGGCAAACGGCCTGGCAGCTCACGCTCTCGTCGTTACTCATGTCGGGGCCGCCACCGCGGGGCTGGCGTGGGCGCTTCTCGAGTGGGTCTTTACGGGCAAGCCCACGGTGTTTGGAACGGTCACCGGCGCCATTGCGGGGCTTGCAACCATCACCGCGGCAGCGGGCTTTGTCGGCGTTGGTCCGGCCATGGCGATCGGCTTCGTCGCCAGCGTCGTCTGCTTCATCTGCGTCAGCGTGATCAAACCGAAACTCGGCTACGACGATTCGCTCGATGCCTTCGGCGTCCACGGGGTGGGCGGCATCCTCGGCATGCTTTGTACGGGCATCTTTGCGTCCAAAGCCATAAACGGGGCCGGGGCAGACGGTCTGCTCCTCGGCAATGTTCATCTGTTCCTGGTCCAATGCGTCGCCGTGCTCGCCGTGGCAGCATACAGTCTGGTGGCCACGTTCATTCTTTACAAAGCAGTAGACCTGTTCGTGAAGGTCCGTGTGCCTCTAAAAGAGGAGATCATCGGACTTGACCTCACCCAGCATCATGAAACCGCGTATACGGTAATGGAGTAGGAAAGATAGCAGCAAAAAGCCCGACCGGAGGAGTTCTCCGGTCGGGCTTTTTGCTGCCCCTGTTTCTTTCTCGCCTTACGCGATGTTGTACTTCTTTTTGAGGAACTCCATGCCCGTCATCGGGTACAACGCGTAGATCAAAATATCTTCCATCTTGTCAGATATGCCCTTCAGGGCTTCCCGCGCCTTGGGCAGCTCGGGATCGATCACGTCGCCGGGCCGCGCATCGATAGGCGTCTCTCCTCTGTCATAACCCTTCAGAGCTTTTTTCCTGATCTCTTCGCTCACCGGCGCAGAAGGACGACCATAGAGGCCGTAGAAATAGTCCCTCACCTCTTTGGTGATCACCTTGTATCTGCCCATGAGCACGTTCATCACCGCCTGGACCCCCACGATCTGGCTCGTGGGGGTGACGAGCGGGGAAAACCCAATTCGGCCCGCGTCCGGGGTATCTCCTCATACACCTCATTGATCCGGTGCACCGCCTTCGCCATTTTCAACTGGCTGACGAGGTTGCTGATCATGCCCCCGGGTATCTGATGCATGAGCACGCCGATATCGATAGCGGAGAACTTCGTCGTATCGGCGAACTGTATATACCTCTCGACGGTGCTCTCCAGATACTCGTTGATCTCGGGGAATTTTTTGAGGTCCAAGCCGGTGTCGCGGTCGGTACCCGATAAGGTTACAATGAAGGGCTCGACCGCGGGATGAGAACTTCTGAGGGCGTAGGGCGCAACGCAGGTGTCGATCCCGTCGACGCCGGCCTCTATTGCCTTGAGGCACGCCATAGATGCCATACCGCTAGTGTAGTGGGTATGGAGGTGGATGGGGATCTGCAGGTTCTTCTTCAAGGCCGCGACGAGCTCGTAAGCATCGTAGGGGGATATGATGCCGGCCATATCCTTGATGCAGAGGGAATCGGCGCCCATCTCCTCCAGCTTCTTGGCCTTCGTCAGGTAATAATCCAGATTGAAGATCGGCCCGCCCATCCTTCTTTCGGTGAGCGCGTACGACAGTGTGCCTTGGATGTGTTTGCCCGCCTTCTTGACGGCTTTGTAAGCGGTGATGGAGTTCCGCTCATCGTTCAGGGCGTCAAAAATGCGGAAAATATCGATGCCCACCTCGGCTGCTTTGGCAACGAAGGCTTCGACGACGTCATCGGCATACTGGCGGTATCCCACGAGGTTCTGGCCCCGAAGGAGCATCTGGAACTTCGTGTTCTTCGGCATCTTCTCTCTCAGCAGCCGCACCCGGTCCCATGGATCTTCGTTGAGGAACCTGGTCATGACGTCGAAGGTCGCTCCTCCCCATACTTCCATGGAGTAGAAGCCTATACCATCCAGTTTCTCTGCTACCGGCAGCATGTCCGCCGTGCTCATCCTGGTGGCAAAAAGGGACTGATGCCCGTCCCTCAGCGTCAAATCGGTTATCAGAACAGGACCTTTGCTCATTGTTGATCTCTCCTTTTATTGGTATGACATTTCTGCCTTATCGGCGATGTCCGAACATTTGCCTTTGAGCCGTAGTGTGTCCCCGCGAACTTCCCCCCCCGAAAGAAGCCGTCCCGTGAAGAGCTATTTGCGGTCGTCGAGGAACTTCCGAAGTGAGCGATCGTATGTTCTTTCGCCTTCTTTGGAGAAGAAACAGCCTGGGACCTCCCGCCTGCTTCGATGAAAGGCAACGCACGCGCAGCACTTCCCCCGCTTTTCGCAATCGTAGGTGCAGGCGCATGCGGCGAGATTCTTTTCAAGCGCACATTCTAAAGTCATTTTCGTTTTTCTCGATTCCTCCCAGCTATTTTCAATCTCGCATCGCGAATCGAAAAAAATGTTTCGTCTTCGCGTTTCGCGATTCGAGATCCGCGATTCTCATGTTTCTCTCACCAGCGTTTTCGATCCTTCCGGCATAACGCAGCAGAGCAGCTCCTTTTCCCTTGGGAGGGAGGCGAGAGCGGCGGCGAGAGTTTTTTGCGGCGTCATGCCCATTTTCTTCACCTGGTCGTCCTCGAGGTCCGATACCAGAATGATATGATACCGCTCGGCTTTCAGGCGGGTGGAATAGGCCGTCTGGCTGTACACCTTGTCGCTTTCCCGGACGTAGGGCTCCATCGCCCCAATCGAAGGATATTCGAACCAGGGCATGAAATACTTGTTCCCCACGCCGTCCCCGCACTTTCCGAGGAGGATAATCGTTCCCCCCGCTTTTACCGCGTGCCGGGCATGTTCGAGCGCCTTGTGACTCTGGATGAAGTCTATGTCCTTGGGGTAGCCGCCCACGCTCACTACGGCAACGTCCGCTTTTTCCGGAACGACGGTGGAGAAATGCTCGTGGTACCAGGCACAGCCCGCCTCGTGCGACAGCTTTATGTCTCCGGAAAAAACATTGAGGAGGCGTTTCTTGTCGTCGAATATAGTATTGATAAGAAAGAGGGGGTTCTTGATAAGGGCTATCCCCTCCATGATGGCTTCGTGCATCGGATTCCCCTCAAGAATTCCCGTTTGAGCGAGCGGGTGCTTGCCCGGCTTGTCAGTGTTGAAAACCCGCTTATGGGCGTCGACGATCGTCTGATACGCGGCGATCCCCGGTATGATGCATTTCCTTCCACCGCCGAAGCCGGCGAGATAGTGAAAACTGACGGCCCCGGTCACGATGGTTGCATCCGACTCGAACAACATCGAATTCAGCGCCACTTTCAGGCCCGAAGGAGTAACGCCCAGAGGAGACAGGACGTCCTGATTGAAGCAGTCGTGGTCGACGCACGGTATTGTTTCGTAGATTGCATTCGAGACGAGAGTCCTTCGCTCGGCTTCTGTCTGCTTGCGGTGGTTGCCGAGAGCGAAAAGAATACGGACCCTCTTGGCGGCGGGAAAGAACCTGCGCTGAAGCACCGGCAAAAACAGGTCCGCGCCGGTGTACCTCGTTATGTCAGAGACGATAACCAGCACATCTTTCCCGGCTATCCAGTCGTCGAGGGGCGCAGAGCCATAGGGCGCCTCGCACGAGGCAATCAGGCTTTCTTCGAGCGACCGGGGAGAGGAGTGTTCATGGTCCGCAAGAGAAATGGTCCACGCTTTGGGGGGCTCAAAAGGTACGACTTCTGTTCCGTACTTAAGGTCGAATGTCATCTTACGCTGTAAAATACGCTTTTTCCTCCGAAGACGGCGACGATCGCCAAGCTCTTCCTCTATTCGCAAGAGCTGGTTGTATTTCGCAATCCTTTCGCTCCTCGACGCGGAGCCTGTCTTGATCTGGCCGGCATTAACGGCAACAGCCAGGTCGGCGATAAAGGAATCTTCCGCCTCGCCCGACCGGTGAGAAATCACGCAGGTATAGCCAGCCCGCTTCGCGATCTCGATGGTTGTCATCGTTTCCGTCACCGTGCCGATCTGGTTCAGCTTGATAAGGACAGAGTTGGCGATCGACCGGCTGATCCCCTCCATGAGGATCTTGGGGTTGGTGACGAAGATGTCGTCGCCCACGATCTGTATTTTTTTTGCACATCTTTCCGTGAAGAGCTTCCATCCTTCCCAGTCGCTCTCCGAGAAACCGTCCTCGATGGAGACGATGGGGTAATCCTTGATGAGCGACTCGTAGAAGTCGGCCAGTTGCGAAGAATTCCAGGCGTTTCCCTCGACGCGATAGACGCCGTCCTCGTAGAGCTCGCTTGCGGCCGCGTCGAGGGCAAGGGAAACGTCTTCCCCAGGCTTGTATCCCGCCTTTTGAATGGCCAGCATCAGCATTTCGATCGCTTGCCTGGTTGAAGATATTTGCGGGGCGAAACCGCCTTCGTCGCCTACGCCCGAAGCAAGGCCCTTTTCTTTGAGGACGCCCTTCAGCACGTGGAAAACCTCCACGCCCATCCTGAGGGCCTCGGCAAAACTGCTCCCACCTAGGGGAACAATCATGAATTCCTGCACATCAAGCGGGTTCTGCGCATGAGCCCCGCCGTTGATCACGTTCATCATGGGTACCGGAAGCTCCCGTGCCCTGACCCCACCCAGGTAGCGGTAGAGCGGTAGGTCCAGGAAGTCGGCCGCGGCCCTGGCAACGGCCATCGATACGGCGAGAATCGCATTCGCCCCGAGCTTGCTTTTGTTGTCGGTCCCATCCAGTTCTATCATGGTGTTGTCGATGAGGGCCTGATCGATTGCGTCCGAGCCCTCCAGCTTAGGCGCAATGACCTCGTTCACGTTGTTCACCGCCGTGAGCACGCCCTTGCCCTGGAACCTCTCCTTATCCCCATCTCTCAACTCCAGAGCCTCCCGCTCGCCCGTCGATGCGCCCGAGGGCACGATTGCGCGGGCTGTAACGCCGCTCTCGAGCGTCACTTCCGCTTCGACTGTCGGGTTTCCTCTGCTGTCGAGCACTTCACGCGCGAATATTTCATAGATAGTTGACATGGCGCCTCCTGGTGAGAGATAGTTGAAAAGCGAAGCTGGACCAGTATGCTGAGAATATCATAGGACGTCTTCAGGCGTCAACCGTTTCGCGAAGAGACGCCGCCTACGTCCTGCCTCGGTTGAGATTGCCCGCAACGCTTAAAAAAAGATAACTCCTGCGGCGCCGCTTTGCAGCCGCCGCCTGCCCTGTGACGCCTGATTCCGTAAAGCGCGTTCGAAGGCGAAACCTGTTTTTTTGCCGTCCCCTTTGTCGTATAATAAAGCTTCTTTCGTGGAAAAAAGACTCAAGGAGGCACAATGAGATCGCATAAAATGACGAAGGGGATCGAAAAGGCGCCCACAGGGCCCTTTTCGGCGCTTTGGGGTTGCTGCCGGAAGAGCTGGAAAGACCGATCATCGGCATTGCCAATTCGGCATCCGAGCTCATCCCCGGCCACATTCACCTCAATACAATCGCCCAGGCGGTGAAAGAGGGCGTGCGTCTTGCCGGCGGCACGCCCCTGATGTTTTCCACCATCGGCATTTGCGATGGGATCGCCATGAATCACGAGGGCATGAAGTACTCTCTGGGATCGAGAGAGCTTGTTGCCGATTCGGTGGAGGTCATGGCAAAAGCATACCCCTTCGACGGGTTGGTGCTGATCCCCAACTGCGACAAGATCATTCCGGGGATGATGATGGCCGCTTTGAGAGTGAATATTCCCGCCGTTCTCGTGAGCGGCGGTCCCATGCTCGCAGGACGCTTCAGGGGCAAGCCGGTCGACCTGATCTCCGTCTCCGAGGCGGTCGGGAAAACGGTCGCCGGCTTCATGACCGAGGAAGAACTCTTGGAGCTCGAAGGATGCGCCTGTCCGGGCGCGGGCTCCTGCGCGGGCATGTTCACGGCGAACTCCATGAACTGCCTCAGCGAAGCCCTCGGCATCGGGCTGCCCGGAAACGGGACGATCCCCGCGGTCCATGCGAAGCGCGTGAGGCTTGCGAAGAGCGCGGGAAAAGCCGTCGTCTCCCTCGTGGCGAAAGACATTAAGCCCAGGGACATTATGACCGTCGAAGCCTTCAGGAATGCGATGACCGTGGACATGGCTTTCGGCGGGTCGTCGAACACTGCCCTCCACCTGCCAGCCATCGCCCATGAGGCGGGCATTACCCTGCCGCTGGCCCTTTTTGACCAGATTGCCGAGAAGACGCCGCATATTTGTTCCATGAGTCCCGCCGGTCCGCACCACCTTGAAGACCTCGAAGAAGCGGGCGGCGTTTACGCGATCATGAAAGAACTCGCAACCAGGGGCCTTATCAATGGAGCCTGTCTGTCCGTCACTGGAAAAACTCAGGGCGACCTGGTCAATGAGGCGCCTGCCCCAAACCGGGAAGTCATCAGGTCCGTCGATGCGCCGTACCACGCCAGAGGCGGGCTCGCGGTTCTCACGGGCAGTCTTGCGCCCGACGGAGCCATTGTGAAAGTCGCGGGCGTCGCCGACGCCATGCGGAAGTTCGCCGGCCCGGCCCGGCTGTTCGACAGCGAAGAAGAGACGATGGACGCGATCATGCAGGGGAAAGTGGTTCCGGGCGACGTGGTGGTCGTCAGGTATGAAGGGCCGAAAGGCGGCCCCGGCATGCGGGAGATGCTGACCCCGACGAGCGTTCTGTGCGGCAAGGGCCTCGATGCGCACTGCGCCCTCATCACCGACGGCAGGTTCTCGGGCGGCACGAGGGGCCTTTGCATCGGCCACGTATCCCCTGAAGCTGCGGAAGGGGGCCCTATCGGTCTTATCGAAGAAGGCGACCGCATCGAGATCGACCTCGACAAGAAGAGCCTCGACCTTGCGGTGAGCGTCGAAGAAATGGACAAACGGCGAAGGGCATGGAAAAAACCGGCGCCGAACATCAGGGAAGGCTACATGGCCCGCTACGCCTCGATGGTTACCGGCGCGGCCAGCGGCGGTGTTTTCAAGACCGTGGAAGGCGAGGAATGAACCGCGGCAATCGCGAAAGTAAAATCGCGAAACGCGGAAGTTAAAGCAGACATTTCCTGATTCGCGGTCAGCGATTCGAGATTCGCGATTGGAGGAACTATGGATCCCGCGATCGTCAAAGAGATTGAGGCAATTACCGGTCCCGAGAACGTCAAGACATCCCTCGAGGAGCGTCGATGCTACTCCTTCGATGGGAGGATCGATGGGGCTATCCCCGAGTTGATCGTTTTTCCCTCCTCGGCGCGCGAAACATCGGACATCCTTAAGCTGGCCAACAAACACCGCTTTCCGGTGATCCCGAGAGGCCAGGGGACGGGTCTTACCGGGGGATCGGTGCCCATCAACGGGTGCGTCGTCCTCTCTTTCACGCGGATGAACCGGATCCTCGAAATCGATGCGCCGAACATGACCGCCGTCGTAGAGCCGGGAGTGGTCACGTTTCTCTTTCAGGAAGAGGTTGCGAAGCAAGGGCTCTTTTATCCTCCCGATCCCGCTTCCTACAAGTACTCAAGCATCGGGGGCAACGTAGCGGAGTGCGCGGGGGGTCCCAATTCTCTCAAATATGGCGTCACGCGGGATTATGTGCTCGGCCTCGAAGCGGTGCTGCCTACCGGAGAGATACTCAATCTGGGGGTAAAAACCATGAAGGGCGTCGTGGGGTACGATTTGACGAGGCTCTTCGTCGGCAGCGAGGGCACGCTTGCGATCATTACGAAGATCACCCTGAAACTTATCCCTTTGCCAGAGACAAAGGCGACGATCCTCGCCCTTTTCAGGGAAGTCGAGGAAGCGGCGGAGACGGTCTCCGCCATTATTGCCGCAAAGGTGACGCCGTCCACCATTGAGTTCATGGACAAAGCGTCAATACGTTGCAGCGAGCAGGCCTCCCCTATGGGGTTGGCCGAGGGCGTCGGCGGTCTTCTCCTGATCGAAGTCGACGGGAACAGACAGTCTGCGCTGGCGCAGGCGGAAAAGGTGCGCGCCATCGCTTCGGAACACCACGCGATCAGTTGCGATCTGACGGAAGATCCCGTTGAGGCGGACAAGCTGTGGCAGGCCCGAAGGGCGCTTTCCCAGGCTCTCTACAACGTTGCCCCGTTGAAAATAGCCGAAGACGTCGTCGTCCCCCGCTCGGAGATACCAACGCTCGTCCGCTCCCTCGAAGCCATGCGGGAGAAGTTTGGCATACCGATCTTAAGCTTCGGCCACGCGGGCGATGGCAATTTCCATGTGAATCTTATGATCCAGGATACGCGGGAGGACCGGGAGAAGGCCGAAGAGGCGGTGAAAGCGATCTTCGCCGAAGCCCTCAGACTCGGCGGGACGATGTCAGGCGAGCACGGCATCGGTCTTTCGAAAGCGCCGTATCTGGGCATGGAGCTGTCAGAAGAAGTGATGGCGACAATGAAACGGGTGAAGCAGCTTTTTGACCCGAACAATATTCTCAATCCGGGAAAGATCTTCCCGGACTAATCTCCACCTGTCCATCTTTTATCGTAAAAGAACGGAAGAAAGAACTAGGGAGCGAAGTTGGAAAGCTGATAGGGAATTTCCTTCTCTTCCAGCTCATGTTTCTTTTCAAAGTAGATCTCGCCCGCGGCGATTTCGCGCAGAGAGGTGACGACTTCCCTGTTCGTTGACTTTACCACCGGCCTCGACCCCTTGACGAGCTGTTTCGCCCTCTTCGCGGCGAGATGGACAAGCTCGAAACGATTCTCTACCTTATCCATACAGTCTTCAACGGTTATTCTGGCCATCCTCTCTCCTTATGCGGGCGACAATTTCCCTGAACTCGCTATACGCCGTCATAAGATTATCATTAACGACGACATAAGTAAAGAGGCCCTTCTTCGCGACCTCCTCCCTAACCCGCCGCATCCGCTTTTCGATCTCTTTCTCTCCCCTGGCCGAAAGCCGTCGCACCAGTTCGTCGGGCGAGGGGGTGTCAATGAAAATAAGAACCGCTTCCGGACAAGCTTCCCGGACGACAAGGGCGCCTTTGACGTCGATGTCGAGAATGACGTCGATCCCTTCGGAAAGGGGTTGGTCGACTTCTTTCCTGGGCGTGCCGTAGAAGTAACCGTGAACGTTCTCCCATTCGAGAAACTCTCCCCTCTCGATCATGGCCCGGAACTCCGTCTCGCCCATGAACCGGTAATCCCGGCCATCCACTTCATGGTCGCGCTTCGCTCGGGTCGTTGAGGAGACGGAAAAACGGCTCTCTCCATCTTCCTTCAGAAACATCTGGAGAATGCTGCTCTTGCCGGTTCCCGAGGGCCCCGACACGACGAACAGATGCCCCTTTCTATTCGACATTTTGCACCTGTTCTCGCATCTTTTCTATTTCCACCTTGATCTGGATTGCCCGCTCGCTGATAAAGAGATCGTTCGACTTGCTCGCTATGGTGTTTGTTTCCCGCACCATTTCCTGGATAATGAAGTCGAGCTTACGACCGACCTCGTCCGGCGAGCGAAGGGTCGTCCCAAAATGTTGCACGTGCCCCTTCAGCCTCGCGATCTCCTCCGCAATATCGAGCCTCTCCATGTAGAATCCCATTTCCTGCAGCAACTTCACTTCATCGATGACGCTGCCGCTCATCTCGAGGATCTTCCGGCGGAGCATCTCCTCATGGTTTTTGATCGCCTCGGGCCAACGCTTTTCGATTTTATCCACGTCCTCGCCGATCCGCTCGAGCCTTCCCGTGAGGTCTTGCAAAATTAAGGCCCCTTCCCGCTCCCGTTCCGAATTCAGTTTTGAGAGGAGGCTCTCGAAGCAGGAGAAGAAAAGCTCTTCCGGCGCGGATTTCTCCTCATAGACCAGAATATCCCTGAAGCTAAGCACGTCGGCAACCGTCAGATCCCCCTGAAGCCCATATGAAGTTTGGAGGCGGCGGGCCAGATCGACGTACCATCTGACAG
Organism: uncultured delta proteobacterium; assembly: GCA_963816715.1. Lineage (GTDB taxonomy): Bacteria > Desulfobacterota > Syntrophorhabdia > Syntrophorhabdales > WCHB1-27 > BOG-1155. The sequence goes on along the minus strand of CAWFMJ010000014.1, from coordinate 100,104 downwards.
CCTCTTCGTTCGCTTTCGGAGCGGAAGCAAGCTCATCGCCTTTGTCCCACTTCATCATGATGTCCACCCTGCCCCGCTTGACGTACCGCTTGGCTGTCTCGCGAAGTCGCGTCTCATAGCCCGAGGCGCTTCTGGGAATCTTGAGCGATATCTCCAGGTAGCGGCTGTTCAGAGACCTCGCCTCCCCCGAGCACGATCCTTCTTCGTTCGCCATCTCAACCTTCGAAAAACCAGTCATGCTTTTCGGCATCGCAGCAACCCCTTATAGCGTTTTCTCCATCCGTTCAGCAATGCGATCAGTTGATCGCTTGCGTAGTCGGGATACGACCATTTCAGACCGCGATAACTCCCGCTTTCGTAGAGCAAAGTGAGATCGGCGAAAATGCCTTTCCCCAGGTATATCCTGTGGGAAAATCCCTTGGTCGTCCCGAGGACCACGTGCTCGAGGGCCAGGTATCCGGGGTCCAGGTTGACCGATCGCCGTCCGTCCCGCAAAAAAGAACGCTCTATTCCGTTAGTCCCCAGCTTGACTTCCGCAAGCAACTCCCTTTCCATGAGAGGCTCGAAGAGCAAAAAATAGCGCCTCAGCCCTTCCCCCATTTCAGGCCGGTAATAATCCGATTGGGAGAAAGGGAAGGCCTGGGTCCTCTCCCCAACCGGGCCGATGAGCTGCCCGAGCCTGGTCTCCGCCTCAGAAAGTATACCCGAATCGTTGAAAATAATGCTGACAAAAAACTGCACCGGAGGGGGAAGATTTACCTTTCCCATAAAATGAAGTACTCCCTGTTCTTCCGCTCCTTCTCCCTCGGCGCTTCGACGACGCCTCTTGCGAGGAGACCGCACTCCTCTCCGAAGTGCAGAATATCGTCGATGACCGCCTCGATGCGTTCCCGGTCCTTCACGATTCCGCCCTTGCCCACCTGGTATCTCCCAACTTCGAACTGCGGCTTCACCAGGGTCACGAGGCGCCCGGCGGGAGCGAGGAGCGGCAGCAGGGCGGGAATGATCTTCTTCAGCGAAATAAAGGAGACGTCCACGGTGATGATGTCCGCTTTCTCCCCTATGTCCTGAGCAGAAAGGTATCGCGCGTTCGTGCGTTCGTGGGCGATGACCCTCGGGTCGTTCTTCAGTTTTTCGTGCAACTGGCCGGCCCCCGTGTCGATTGCATGAACCCTTGAAGCACCTGCCTGAAGCAGACAATCGACAAAACCGCCCGTCGACGTGCCGATGTCGACCGCTATTTTCCCTTCAACCGCTATTCCAAACTCTTCGACGGCCCGCTCCAGCTTGACGCCGCCATAGCCCACGTAAGGAAGCGCCTGGCCTCGCATCTCGATTGAAGCCTGCTCGTCGACCATCCTGTCGGCCTTGTCGACCCGTTCGCCGTTCACGAAGACGGCGCCGGCCATCACCAGTACTTTTGCTTTTTCTCGTGATTCTGCGAGGCCCCTGTTTGCGAGGAGAACGTCTATTCTGAACTTAGCCACTGCTTTACAGTCTTCTTAATGCTGTCCTTATCCAAACCTATCTCTTCTCGCAGAAGCTTCTGCGACGCATGGGCGAGAAACCGATCGGGGAGTCCTATCCTCTTGACGGGCACGAGGGCGCCCGCTTCCGAAAGAACTTCCATCACGCCGCTTCCGAAGCCTCCTATGGCGGCGTTTTCCTCCAGCGTCAGGATTCGTCCCGTCCTCTTGGCAACATCAAGGAGCATGCCCCGGTCCATCGGTTTGATAAACCGCCCGTTCACAACGGCAGCGCTGATGCCGTCTTCTTTTTCAAGCTCGGAAGCGGCATGCAGGCACGAATAGACGACGGGACCGCAGCCTATGATCGTCAAATCCGACCCGTCTTTCAACAACTCCCACGTGCCCAGCGGGATCTCTGAAAATTCCTCGTCAATCGGGACGCCTACGGCTTCGCCCCTGGGGTAGCGGACGGCGACAGGCCTTTCATATCGGGAGGCGGAGAAAAGCATCTGCCTCAGCTCATTTTCGTCTTTGGGACTCATGAGTATCATGTTCGGAATGTGGCGGAGATAGGACATGTCGAAGCTGCCGTGATGGGTAGGGCCGTCCTGACCCACGATGCCGCTTCGGTCCACGGCGAAAACCACGGGCAGCTCCTGCAGGCAAACGTCTTCTATGATCTGATCGAAGCCGCGCTGAAGGAATGTCGAGTACATGGCCACAAAGGGCTTCATGCCGCCCAGGGCCAAGGCGGCCGCAAAGGTGACCCCGTGGGCTTCGGCAATGCCGATATCGTAAAACCGCTCCTGAAAAAGGTGCGAAAACTCTTCGAGGCCCGTGCCGAGTCCCATTGCGGCGGTGATGGCAATGATCTTTTCGTCCTTCGATGCCAACTCCACAAGCGTTTTGCCGAAAACGTCGGTAAACGTCCGTTTGCCGTTTGACGCCGGCTTGCCCGTCGCGATGTCAAACTGCGAAATGCCGTGAAACAAGGCCGGGTCTCTTGTAGCAGGCTCGTACCCTTTGCCTTTCTTCGTTACCACGTGGACCAGGATGGGCCCTTTCAGCTTCTTCACATTGGCGAGGGTGAGGATCAGGTGGTTCAGGTTGTGGCCGTCCACGGGCCCCACGTACTGAAAACCAAGCTCTTCAAAAAGGAGACCCGGGGTGACAAATCCTTTTATTGCCTCCTCGAAATAGCGGGCGGCTTTGTAGACTTTGTCGCCGAAGGCAGGCAGGTTCCGGAGCGTATGCTTGATGTCCTCCCGCAGGCTGCTCATGAACTCGCCCGTCATAATCCTGTTGAGATGGGCGGAGAGAGCCCCGACGTTCTTCGAGATCGACATCTCGTTGTCGTTCAGGACAACAATGATGTCGCTCTTCAAGTGCCCGGCATGGTTGAGCGCTTCAAAGGACATGCCTCCGGTGAGGGAGCCGTCGCCGATGACGGCAATGATGCGGTGCGCCTCATTGTTCTTCCGCTTCGCCTCGGCAAGACCCGTGGCAATGGAGATGGAGTTGCTTGCATGCCCCGTGTCGAAGGCGTCATAAACGCTCTCTTTTCTGCACGGAAAGCCCGAGAGACCTCCGTTTTGCCTGATGCCGCAAAAAAGGTCCTTTCTTCCCGTGATAATTTTATGTGTGTAACACTGGTGGCCCACGTCCCACACGATCCTGTCGTCGGGCGTATCAAAGACGTGGTGAAGCGCAAGGGTAAGCTCCACGACGCCCAGGTTCGACGAAAGGTGACCGCCGCTCTTCGAGATGGTGCGGATAATCAGCTCCCGTATCTCCTCAGCCAGCGCTGTAAGTTGTGGAGCCGTTAGCTCGCGTAAGTCCCGCGGCGTATTGATAGCGTCAAGGAGCATCAGGATGACCTGTGACCTATGAATTTGCCCAAACGGACCAACATGTCCGCTCTGAGTCCGAGAAAGCGCAAGGATGCAACTCCCTTTTCCACAAGGGCATCGATCCGCGCTTTGGATGCGGCTATGCCGTAGTGTTTCACGTAGGTCTGCTTTTCGGCATCTTTCTTCAGTTTCTTTCCCACTTCTTCTTCAGTGCCTTCCACATCGAGAAGATCGTCCATGATCTGGAACGCGAGCCCTATCGACTCGCCAAAGACCGTGAAGCACTGAAGTTCCTTTTTATTCGCGTTCCCCACGAGAGCGCCCGTCAGGACCGACGCCCTGATGAGCGCGCCCGTTTTGTTGCGATGGATGAAATTGACAATTCTCTTTGTTCCTTTCTTGCCTTCATGGACGACGTCGATCGTCTGCCCGGCCACCATGCCGGCGGCGCCGGCGGCCCGGGCAATCTCATAGACTACCTTCCTCGTCGCATCCGGCGACGCCGTCGATCGGCGCGGATCCGTCATGACCCTGAAAGCCTCGGTAAGCAGGGCATCCCCGGCGAGCAAGGCGACAGCTTCTCCGAACACTTTGTGACACGTGGGCCTGCCCCGCCGCAAATCGTCGTCGTCCATACAGGGAAGATCGTCATGGATGAGCGAATAGGTGTGGATCATCTCGATGGCGGCAGCGAAGGGCAAAACCTTCTCCACCTCGCCGCCCATGGCTTCACAGGCGCCTATGGCGAGGGCCGGCCTGATCCTCTTCCCATCCGAGAAGAGGCTGTACTCCATTGCATCCCTCAGCACTCCCGAGGAGGCAGGGACGTCGGAGAATATCGCCTTCAGCCTGTCCCCTACGAGCATCCTCTTCTCGTCGAGAAAAGTTGTCAGGTCCACTAAGGGTCTTCCTGGAGGAAAGGTTTCTTTTCGATAGATCCGTCTTCCTTTCTCGCGAGGATCTCCACCTTGCGCTCGATGTCGTCGAGAGTCTTGGAAAGGTCTTTTGTCAGACCTATGCCTTCCTTGAAAAGACGGAGGGCGTCGTCCAACGGAACCTGCCCCTCATCAAGGGTCTGCACGATCTCCTCGAGTTTTCGCAATCCTTCTTCAAATTTCATTTCTTAATTATAGAATCTCACGCAACCCTTTTGCAAGTGCATTGGCAATTGCCGGCCTTGAGCCCCTGTACGCTTTCACTGTTGCCTTGGATCGGGTGATGGAGTAAAATTGGGGATGGTCGAGCTTAAGGTGCGGACGTCCCGGAGAATCGAAGCGCGCGACATTACCGACGAGGTGAAACGGGCTGTTCACGGCAAGGAAGGCAGCGCCGTCCATCTGTTCTGCCTCCATACGACCTGCGGCCTCACGATAAACGAGAATGCGGACCCCGCGGTGATGCGCGATCTTGTCGGCGCGTTGGGGAGACTCGTTCCCGAAGATTACCCGTACGCTCATGGAGAGGGCAACTCCGATGCCCACATCAAGTCCACCCTCGTGGGTCATTCCCTCACTATTCCCTTCTCGGAGGGAAGGCTCGTCCTCGGAACGTGGCAAGGCATTTACCTGATGGAGTTCGACGGTCCCAGGGAGAGAAGAATTACTCTCACCATAATCAAATAGTAAGCGGAGATATGCGATGAGACTAGTGCGTCTGATGGTTCGATGCGCCGCGGTCCCCCTGCTGGCGGCCCTCTTCGTGGCCGGCCCCCTTCACGCGGCGAAAGACGACGTGCCGACGCCCAAAGAGCGTGGGGTGTACGTCGTGACGTCCTCAAAGCTGGTGCGGATCGTCCCCAACATAGTGTTCGATGCGCGCATCCCCTATATCGAGAGCAACAATCCCGTCCGATTTGCGTTGAAAGACGTGCAATACTTCGTTTTGTACGGCGTGCAGGACATGCAGTATCTTACGCTCAACAATATGGTCCTCATCGGTCAAACCATAGGCAAACCGAGCTTCATGTTCGGAAAGGGCGTCGATATGGACGTCAGGAAGAAAAGCGAAGGGTTGTATTCAGCGAAGCCGAAAAGGCTCTTTGGAAGAGGCTATTACTCCCTCTGGATCAACGATTCGGCGTGGGATTTCATTATAGAATAAAGCGCACGCCGCCTCCCGGCGGCGTGCGGGACGGCGCGCGGCTTATCGTTCCTCCCGCTTTAGCCGGGCCCGAAATCGGTCTTCACGATCTCGTTTGATGGCACTCTCCAGCCGCCGTCCACTTCAAGCACTGTTCCCGTCATGTAGCTCGAATCATCAGAGGCGAGGAAGAGCGCCGGTCCGGCTATTTCCTCGGGCTTCCCCATCCTGCCCAGGGGTACCGCAGCGGTAGCCTGCTTCATCATTTCCTCATCCGACCATAGACCTCTCGTGAATTCCGTCCTGGTCATTCCGGGGGCTATGGAATTCACTCTGATATTGTGAGGGGCAAGCTCGATGGCGAGTTGCCGGGTGAGCATGATAATGCCGGCCTTCGAAATGGAATAGGCCCCGACGCTTGTTCCGGGGTTTATTCCGACCTGGGACGAAAGGGTGATGATGTTCCCCTGTTTCTGCTTCATCATGACCTCTGCGGCGGCGGTGCAACAGAAGAACGTTCCTTTCAGGTTCGTGTTGATGGTCCGGTCCCACGTCTCCTCAGTGCAGCCAGCGAGCGATTGGCCCGGCGTCCAGACGCCCGCGCAGCTCACGAGAATATCAATGCGGCCAAAGGAATCGACGGCGCTCTGAACTGCGGCCTCGACCTCAGCGCGCTTTGCCACGTTCACCCTGAAGCCTGCGCATTGTCTTCCCATTGCCCTGATCTCTTCCATCGTCGCCGCCATCTGTCCATCATCGTCGACGATGTCCCAAATCGCGATATCGGCGCCCGCCTGAGCCAGAGCGACGGCGATCGATTTACCGATCCCTCTTCTGCCTCCCGTGACGATCGCCGTTTTGTTCCCGAGGTTAATCTCCTTCATTTCCGTCTCCTTGCAAACTTATTGACCCGGCCGCTCTCAAACGGCCTCTGTCGTCCTCTCATTATCGCGTTATAATAATAGTATCATTAGAGGAAAAACTGCACCGTGTCAACGAAGTTGTCACTTTCTCTTTTCTGTGACATTCATGATAAACGTGGTATAGAATGAAAAGAGGGAGGATGCGCGGATGAAGGCAGCGATGATGCGCGCTATGGTACTTGAAGGTCCGGGCAAGCCGCTGGCAGAAAGAGAATTGCCCATTCCGGAACCGGGGCCGGACCAAGTTCTGGTGCGCGTTCACGCCTGCGGCGTGTGTCGGACCGACCTGCACGTGGTGGACGGAGAGTTGCCCCAGCCTAAGCTGCCCCTTGTCCCCGGTCATGAAATAGTCGGCGTTGTGGTCAGAACGGGCAGCCCGACAATCCCCTTTCAACCGGGCGACCGGGTCGGCGTGCCGTGGCTCGGCCGGACGTGCGGCCGCTGCCGTCCCTGCAAATCCGGTCGTGAAAACCTCTGCGACAATCCGCTTTTCATGGGCTACACCGTCGATGGGGGCTATGCGGAATATGCCATTGCCGACCACCGGTACTGTTTTTCTCTGCCCGACGGCTACGGCGACGCCGAAGCGGCGCCCCTGCTGTGCGCCGGTTTGATCGGTTACCGGTCATATCGGATGATCGGCGAAGGCGTCAGACATCTCGGCATTTATGGATTCGGCGCCGCCGCGCACATCATCGCTCAGGTGGCAGTGCATCAGCACAAAGAGGTCTACGCATTCACCCGCCCGGGCGACACGGAGGGTGAAATCTTCGCCAAAAAATGCGGGGCCGTGTGGGCGGGAGATTCCATGTCCCGGCCTCCCGTCAGCCTTGATGCCGCCATCATCTTCGCCCCTGTCGGCTCTCTCGTTGTGGAAGCATTGCGCAGCACGGCGAAGGGCGGCACGGTTGTCTGCGCCGGCATCCACATGAGCGACATACCCGCCTTTCCTTACCGATTGCTCTGGGAAGAACGGGTTATCCGGTCGGTGGCCAATTTGACGAGGCAGGACGGAGATGAGTTCCTCACTCTTGCCCCACAGGTTCCGGTACGAACGGAAGTCGTGCCTTTTCCGCTCGAAAAAGCAAACGTTGCCCTTGCGAGCCTGCGAGCGGGTACGATCCAGGGTGCGGCGGTGCTCATGACAAGCTGATCGCTGCCTCCCGTCGTCACTTCTTTCTTCAAGTCCGCGATGCCCCTTGAGCGCTCACGGGCCGGCTGTTTCTCCCCCTTCCCTTTCCGCCTCTCTGTTTTAACGCAATCGTTTATCCGGGATGCAATTATGCCCTTAAGTGATGTCCCAGGTCTGCCGAATATAAAACAGAACGGGCTCACTCCATTCGGTGAATCTCGTCAAGAGGAGGCAGGTTTATGTTTGACAAAAAAACGAAAACGCTGGCGAGCGAAATACGAAAACTGTGCGAAGCCCACAAGGCAGGCGATACGGATTATTCTCTGCCCGCCGACGACTTCCAGGGCGTGTACAGGGAAATTGCCCTGATGACAAACGACATGGCAAGAACCTATGCCGACGCCCTACTCAAAGTAGGCGATATTGCCGGTGCTTATGCCGGAGGCGATTTTTCACGCGCCCTCGACAAGCTGCCGGGCAAACAATCCATCATAAACGAAAGAATGGACCTGCTCAGAGGCAGCCTGCTCAATCTCGCGGGCGACGCCAGGGCCCTGGCAAAATCAGCCGCGGAAGGCAAGCTCGGCGAACGCGCAGACGCCTCAAAACACCAAGGCGATTTTCAGAAGATTATTGCCAGTATGAACGCCGCCCTCGAAGCGGTCATCGCCCCCTTGAAGATGACGGCCGGATACGTCGAGAAGATCGGCAAAGGCGAGACGCCGTCGAAGATCACGGAAGCGTACGTCGGCGACTTCAACGACATCAAAAACGACCTGAATCAGTGCGTCGACGCACTGGGCGGCCTCGTGGAGGTAAATGAAGTCCTCCAGCGGATGGCCGTGAACGACTATACAAAGAACGTCACGGGCAACTACATCGGCATTTACGCCGAGGTGGGACAGTCGATCAACCTCACGATGGAACGACTCATTCATGTGATCGATATTATGAACAATGTGGGCAACGGCGACCTCCGTGAGCTTCCGCAGCTCCACGCCATGGGAAATGGCACAGGCAAGCGCAGCGAACACGACAGGCTCGCTCCCTCCATCATACGGATGATGGAGGCGGTCCAGGCCCTCATCAACGATGCCAACATGCTTTCCAAGGCAGCCGTGGATGGCAGGCTCGACGTGCGGGCGGACGTTTCCAAGCATCAAGGCGATTATGCAAAGATCATACAGGGCGTAAATGACACGCTCGACGCGGTCGTCGACCCCCTGACGGTAGCCGCCGAATACGTGGAGAAGATCAGCAAGGGAGAGATCCCTCCCGCTATCGCCGAAAGCTACAACGGCGACTTCAATGCCATCAAGAACAATCTCAATATTCTCATCGACGCCATGAACGAGATCACCAGGACGGCAAAGGAAATCGCCGAGGGCAATCTGGTTCTCAAGGTGCGAGAGCGTTCTTCCAAGGATGAGCTGATGAGAGCGCTTGCGGCAATGGTGGAGAAGCTGACTTCCGTGGTAGGCGAGGTGCGCACTGCCGCGGACAACGTGGCGTCAGGCAGTCAGCAGCTCAGCTCCACCGCTCAGGAGATGTCCCAGGGCGCAACCGAGCAGGCGGCTTCCGCGGAAGAGGTTTCCTCATCCATGGAGCAGATGGCGTCGAACATCAAGCAGAATGCCGACAACGCCCAGCAAACGGAAAAAATCTCGCTGAAAGCCGCCCAGGACGCCAAAGAAGGAGGCAAAGCGGTAACCGAGACGGTAGTCGCCATGAAAGAGATCGCCAGCAAGATCTCCATTATCGAGGAGATCGCCCGTCAGACCAATCTCCTGGCCCTCAACGCCGCCATAGAAGCGGCCCGGGCAGGAGAGCACGGCAAAGGCTTCGCGGTAGTCGCCTCAGAAGTGAGAAAGCTTGCGGAGCGAAGCCAGGTCGCGGCGGGGGAGATCAACAGGCTCTCCGCGACGAGCGTCGACGTTGCCGAGAAGGCGGGGGAGATGCTCGCGAAAATCGTCCCCGACATCCAGAAGACCGCAGAGCTCGTCAGCGAGATCAACGCCTCCAGCAACGAGCAGAACTCGGGGGCCGAGCAGATCAACAAGGCGATCCAGCAGCTCGACCAGGTGATCCAGCAGAACGCCTCGGCAACGGAAGAGATGTCTTCCACCTCCGAAGAGCTCTCGAGCCAGGCGGAGCAGTTGCAGGAAACCATAGCCTTTTTCAGGACGGCCGAGGACCTGGCCGCACGCAAGCGGAGCAAGAAAGAGACTTTCAGACGGTCATATGCGCCTACCGAAAGGAGTGCGGCGAGCAGAGGAAAAGACTCAGGCAAACAACCAGGAGTAACCCTTAACCTTGGCAATGTTGGCAATGTCGAGGATAAAATCGACGATGAATTCGAGCGATTCTAACTAAAGTTGGATCGGGGACACACCTCCAAAAGCGGAGGAATGTCCCCGCAACCATTATCGTTTAAGCGGGCTTGAGTACGATGGCGCCGAGGGGTGGTAGGTTCAGGCTCAGAGAGCAGGGCCGTTTGTGCCAGGAGACGGCGTCGGTGTGGCGTCCGCCTCCGTTGCCCAGATTGCTTCCCCCGTATAAAGAGGAGTCGCTGTTGAGCACTTCCCGGTAATAGCCCCATTTCGGCACGCCGATGCGATAGTTGTATCTCGGTACGGGGGTGAAATTGAAGGCAAAGACAAGAAAGTCGTCCGGGTTCTTGGCCCTTCTGACAAAGGAAACAACGCTCCTCTCGTAGTCGCTGAAATCGATCCACTCAAAGCCGCGGTAATTGAAATCCATCTCGTGCATGGAGGCCTCTCTCCGATAGAGCGCATTCAGATCCTTGACGAAGGTCTGGAGCGACCTGTGCGGCTCGTACTGGAGGAGGTGCCAGTCCAGGCTGGAGTTCCAGTTCCACTCCGACCACTGTCCTATCTCCCCCCCCATGAACAAGAGCTTCTTGCCCGGCTGCCCGTACATATAAGAAAAAAGGAGCCGAAGGTTGGCAAATTTCTGCCAAAAGTCGCCGGGCATCTTGTCGAGAAGCGAACGTTTCCCGTAGACCACCTCGTCATGAGAGAGAACGAGGATGAAGTTCTCGGTAAACGCATACAACAGGGCAAACGTCAGGCTGTTCTGGTGATATTTGCGAAAGACGGGGTCGTCGGACATGTACTTCAGGATGTCGTTCATCCATCCCATGTTCCATTTCATGCTGAAGCCCAACCCGCCCAGGTAGGTAGGAGCGGAAACGGCGGACCAGGACGTCGATTCCTCGGCAATGGTGAGTATGCCCGGATGACGGCCGTGGGCAATCTCATTGAACCGTTTGATGAAGGCGACTGCTTCGAGGTTCTCGTTGCCGCCGTACTTATTGGGGATCCACTCGCCGGACTTCTTCGAGTAGTCGAGGTAGAGCATCGAAGCGACCGCGTCGACCCGCAACCCGTCGATGTGGTATTTGTCGAGCCAGAAGAGCGCGTTCGCGATGAGAAAGTTGGCTACCTCGTTCCTCGCGTAGTTGAAGATGAGCGTCCCCCACTCCCGATGCTCCGCCTGCAGCGGATCGGCGTGTTCGTAAAGCGCGGTGCCGTCAAAATAGGCTAAGCCGTGTCCGTCCTTGGGAAAATGGGCGGGCACCCAGTCGATGATGACCCCTATGCCCTCCTGGTGGAAGCGATCCACGAGGTACATGAAATCGTCAGGCGTCCCATAACGGCTCGTGCAGGAGAAGTAACCCACCGTTTGATAGCCCCAGGATTCGTCGAGGGGGTGTTCGCTCACCGGCATCAACTCGACGTGCGTGTAGCCCAGCTCCTTCACGTAAGGCACGAGGGTTTCGGCGAGCTCCCGGTAGGTGAGCCATCGCCCGCCTTCCTCCGGGACCCTGCGCCAGGAGCCCGGATGAACCTCATAAATGGATGCGGGCGCCTCGAACCAATTCTTTTCCGGCCGCGCCGCCATCCATGCTTCATCGGACCAGCGGTACTTGTTCACGTTCCATACCACGGACGCGCTCTTCGGCCGCAGCTCGGAATAGAAGGCGAAGGGGTCGGCCTTTTCCGCGAGAAAGCCCGCGTAACGCGATTTTACTTCGTACTTGTAGGCGGTCCCTTCCTTGAGACCGGGAATGAAGAGCTCCCAAACGCCCGTCAACCCCCGGATGCGCATCGTGTGGCGCCTTCCGTCCCAGTTGTTGAAATCTCCGATCACGCTCACCCTGAGAGCGTTCGGCGCCCAAACAGCAAAAAAGACGCCTTCGACGCCGTCGACGGTCATCTCGTGGGCGCCCAGCTTCTCATACTCGGTGTAGTGCGTCCCCTCCGCCATCAGATGGAGGTCGAAATCGGACAGAACGGGCAGGAACGAGTAAGGATCGACAATGATCTCGACCGTGCCGGACGCGTCGATCTTCTTGAGGCGGTAGAGGAAGACTTCGCTCTTGTTTCGTACGAGGGCTTCAAAAAAACCATCCTTCTGAAGCCTCTTCATCGGGTATTCCTGCCCCGATCGCGCATCGATCACCGAAGCGTCGGCAGCGTCGGGGAAAAAGGCACGGACGGCCACACACTCCTTGCCGCCCCACTTTATCAGGTGCGCGCCGAGTATCTCGAAGGGGTCCGGGTGCGCCGAATGAACGATCTTCTCTATTTCTTCCTTGAGCGCCGTGAGTGCTTCCCTCCCTGCAACAAGGTATATCATTTGCTCCGCTTCTGCAAGCGAGCGGGTGCAATTTCTCTGGCCGAAGAAGAGATCGAACTTCTCTCCGGAGGCAACCTTTTTCAAGCGGGAGCTGCCCATGCAATTATCCCCTGGCTGAGAATATTGACCTGTCCCGGCGGCAGGGGCGCTAGAGCAGCGGAGTTTTGCAGGGGCAAGAGCGCGACGAATCCGGCGAAAAAGCGGGTGCGATGTGCTACAATTTGGGGTCGGGTCCATCCCGAAACGAGGGGAAGCATCATGGCCGAGGGCGCGAGGATTCTGGTTATCGACGACGAGCAGCAGATTCGGCGCATGCTCAACGTGGCGCTTTCCGGATACGGCTACACGCTCTGCGAGGCTGCGACGGGAAAAGAGGGTCTCGCGGCCGTGACGGCCTTTCGTCCCGACTTGATAATCCTCGATCTGGGCCTGCCCGATCTCGACGGCATGGAAGTGATAGGCCGGCTTCGCCAGTGGACCGGCGTGCCGATCATCATCCTGTCCGTCAGGGAAGGAGAGACCGACAAGATTAGCGGTCTTGACGCGGGGGCGGATGATTATCTGACCAAGCCCTTCAGCATGGGCGAGCTTCTCGCGCGCATCCGCGTGGCGATCCGCCATACGGGCAAGACGGAAGATGAGCCCGTTCTCTCGTTCCCCGGCCTGACCATCGATCTGGCCCGCCGGCTCGTTCTGCTCAAAGAAGAGGAAGTGAAGCTGACGCCGACCGAATATGAAATCCTCAAGCTCCTGGCGCTCCACGCAGGGCGGGTCGTGACGCACAAACAGCTTCTCCGGGCAATCTGGGGACCCAATTTTCAGGATGAGACCCACTACCTGCGCGTCTACGTCGGCCAATTGCGGCGCAAGATAGAGGACGACCCCGCCCGTCCCCGGTACATCCTCACGGAAGCGGGCGTTGGCTATCGCTTTATCTCGGGTCAATAGTGGACAGTAAGGGCGCCGCGACTTTCCCCTCTTCGGCTTCCATCAAACCCTATGTCTGGACCTTTGTCGCCGTGGTCCTTGCGACGGTCGTCGGGAAACTGATCGCCTCATTTTTCGACATCGCCAACGTCATCCTGCTCTATCTTCTGCCCGTGCTCATGGCCGCGGTACGTTGGGGGCGCAAGCCTTCTCTGTTCGCCTCTGTTCTCGGCGTGCTGGCTTTCGATTTCCTTTTCGTGCCCCCGCTCTACACCTTTGCCGTCTACGACGTCAGGTACGTCTTTACCTTTGCCGTTTTCCTCCTCGTCGGCCTCACCACGAGCGGCATGGCCGCAAAGATCCGCGACGAGCTGGAAAAAGCGCTGGAGAGAGAAAGAAGGATCGTGGCCCTCTATCGGCTGAGCGAAAAGATCGCGAGCAAGGCCGATTTGAACGATGTACTCGCTACCTTTGCGCAAACCGTGGCAGAGGCAGTCGACGGTCGGGCATCTATCCTCTCGGCCGAGGGCGAGCGCGTCGTCCGCGAAATCGCCGCTTACCCACAGGGCGCCGGGGCGGAGGACCACAAAAGAACCGCGGTTGTCCGGTGGGTGCTGGGCCACGGCCAGGCCGCGGGCCGGGGCACGGACGTCCTGAGGGAGGCGAGCGAGCCCGTTTTTCCCATCAAAGCCGACAGTAAAACCCTTGCCGCCCTCTGCATCGATCTCGGAGGGGAGGAAGAGCCGCTGCCGAAGGAAAAGAGGCAGCTTATCGAGGCCTTCGCAAATCTGGCAGCGGTCGCAATAATCAGGCTCAAGCTGGCGGAAGAAGCCGAGCAGGTCCAGCGTCTTGCCGAGTCGGAAAAGCTGCACAAGGCCGTGCTCGACTCGATCTCTCATGATCTACGAACGCCCCTGGCTTCGATTACGGGCGGCGTCACAACGCTGCTGGCCGAAGGGGGTTCTTACGACGAAGGAGCAAGAAGAATCCTCCTGGAGACCATCAAGACCAGCGCTTTCCGTCTGAACCGTCTCGTGGCGAACCTGCTCGACATGGCCCGCCTCCAGAGCGGGTCACTGAAACTGCGGGCCGACTGGTGTGATATAGAGGATCTTGTCGGCGTCGCGCTCAAGGACATCGGAGACCTGATAGAGGGGCATGATGTTGCCGTCGACATCGGCCCCGACGTTCCCCTCGTCAAGGCAGATTTTGGCCTGATGGAACACGTGCTCATCAATCTCCTCGAAAACGCGGCCAAATATGCGCCCCAGGGAAGTCCTATCGCTGTTTCTGCTCGCGCCGTCGAAAAAGCCGTCCTCGTCAGCGTTGCCGACCGCGGCCCGACCATCGGGAACGACGATCGGGAACGGATATTCAACAAGTTCTTCCGGATGGAGCGCTCGAAAAGCAGCCGCGGCTCTGGCCTCGGGCTCTCCATCTGCAAAGGCATAATCGAAGCCCACGGCGGCATGATATGGCTCGATCCGCCCCGCGAGCGGGGCAACCGCTTCACTTTCTCCCTCCCCTTGCCCCGGGCGGAAAATGCACCCTGAATAGAGGCATCCGGCAAGACCATTCATGGTTATGGTATACTTGGCAATCACCTTGGGTTAATCGTCTTTCGGAAAGGATATGCTATGGCGAACGAACCGAACAAGATTATTTACTCCATGATCGGGGTAAGCAAATACTACGATAAGAAACCCGTGCTGAAAGATATCTATCTTTCCTATTTCTACGGCGCGAAGATCGGCGTGCTCGGCCTGAACGGATCGGGAAAAACCTCGCTGCTCCGTATTCTCGCGGGCGTGGACAAGGAGTTTAATGGCGAGACGGTCCTGGCGCCCGGCCACACGGTAGGGCTCCTGGAACAGGAGCCGAAACTGGACGACAAGAAGACGGTGCGGGAGGTTGTGGAAGAGGGGGTGCAGGAAATAGTGAACGCCCTGAAGGAGTACAACCTCATCAGTGAGAAATTCGCCGAACCGATGTCGGACGACGAGATGACGAAGCTCATGGAACGACAGGGCGAAGTCCAGGAGAAACTGGACGCGTGGGATGCGTGGGAGCTTGATTCGCGCCTTGACATGGCCATGGATGCCCTTCGCTGCCCACCGGCGGATACGCCCGTCAGTGTTTTGTCCGGAGGAGAAAAACGGCGCGTCGCCTTGTGCAGACTGCTCCTGCAAAAGCCGGACATCCTGCTTCTTGACGAGCCGACCAACCATCTCGACGCGGAGACCGTAGGATGGCTCGAACACCACCTGCAAGGGTATGCGGGAACGGTTATCGCCGTGACCCATGACCGCTATTTTCTCGACAACGTGGCCGGCTGGATCCTGGAGCTCGACAGGGGTCAGGGAATCCCGTGGAAAGGCAATTATTCGTCCTGGCTGGAACAAAAGAAAAACCGTCTGCAACAGGAGGAGAAGTCCGAGAGCGAGCGGCAGAAGACGTTGCAACGCGAGCTGGAATGGATACAGATGTCCCCAAGGGGACGCCACGCAAAGGCAAAAGCCCGCATCACTTCTTACGAAGAGCTTCTCAGCCGCGACGCGGAGAAAAGCGCGAAAGAGCTGGAGATCTATATCCCGCCGGGACCCCGGTTGGGCAATGTCGTCATCGAGGCCGACAACGTAGCCAAGGCATTCGGCGACAATATCCTCATGGAGGGGATGACCTTCTCCCTCCCGCCGGGAGGGATCATCGGAGTGATCGGGCCGAACGGGGCGGGGAAAACCACCCTGTTCCGCATGATCATGGGGCAGGAGTCGCCCGATTCCGGCGCCTTCAGGATCGGCGATACGGTGAAGCTCGCCTACGTCGATCAAAGTCGCGACATTCTCGATCCGAACAAGAACATTTGGGAGGTTATCTCGGGCGGAGACGATACGATTCAGCTCGGGAAGCGGCAGGTCAACTCCCGGGGCTATGTGGCCCGCTTCAACTTTTCAGGGGCAGACCAGCAGAAAAAGGTGTCAATGATCTCCGGAGGGGAAAGAAACCGCGTTCACCTCGCCCGCATGCTCAAGGAAGAGGCGAATGTCCTGCTCCTCGACGAGCCCACGAACGACCTGGACGTCAACACCATGCGCGCTTTGGAAGAGGCTTTGGAGAACTTTGCGGGTTGCGCCGTGGTAATCAGTCACGACCGGTGGTTCCTCGACCGCATCGCCACCCACATGCTGGCTTTCGAGGGGATGAGCAAGGTGGTCTGGTTTGACGGGAATTACTCTGAGTATGAAGCTGACAAACGGGCCCGTCTCGGCGCCGCCGCAACGGAACCTCATCGCATCAGGTACCGGCACTTAACGAGAGAATAAGGAAGGCAAGAGCGAAAGATGCGCGCCCCTTATCGCCGGACGCTGAATTTGGCGGCGAGGTCTTCCAATTCGTTCCACCGGGAGTAGGCTTCGTCAAGTTCTTTTTCCAGAACCTCCAGCCGGTCATTGGCCGCCTTGAGTTTCCCCGCGTCGTAGCTTAGATAGAAATCGGGCGAGCTTAACGTGGCGGTAAGGCGGTTTTTCTCCTCTTCCATGGCTTCAATCGCCTGCGGCAGCGCTTCCAGCTCCCGGGACTCTTTGTAGGAGAGCTTCTGTTTTTCCCCTGGCGGTCTTTCCGTCTTCCGGGACCGCTCCTTTGCCGCCGTTGGTTTTGACGGCGCGAGGGACCTGCCGGACTGCTTGAGCCAGTCGTCGTAGCCGCCTACGTATTCCTGCAACTGCCCCTCACCCTCGAAGACAATCGTCGACGCGACGACGTTATTGAGAAATTCCCGGTCGTGGCTGACCAGGAGGACCGTGCCCTTATAGCTGAGGAGCCGGTCTTCGAGCAGTTCGAGCGTTTCGGCGTCAAGGTCGTTGGTCGGCTCATCGAGGACGAGCACGTTGGACGGCATGGCGAAAAGCTTTGCAAGGAGGAGCCGATTGCGCTCGCCGCCGGAGAGCGTGCGGACAGGGGACATGATCCGCTCCGGCGAAAAGAGGAAATCTTGAAGATAACCGACCACGTGGCGAGAGCCTTCTTCCATGACAATCACGTCATTGCCGTCTGCGATATTCTCTCTGAGCGTCCTGTTCTCATCGAGCTGTTCCCGGAGTTGATCAAAGTAGGCGACTTTGACGCCGGCGCCGAGACGGACCTTCCCGTGAGAGGGCTCAAGCTCGCCGAGCAGGACCTTGAGGAGGGTGCTTTTGCCGGCGCCGTTCGGTCCAATGACGCCCACCTTGTCGCCGCGCATGATAGTGACGGAAAAAGCGGAGAAGAGATTCCTGTCGTTCCATGAAAAAGAAATCGCGTCCGCACCAACGACGATGCGCCCGCTTCGTTCCGCCTCCTGGATGGCGAGTCGGGAGACTCCTTCCTGTTCCCGCCGGCGCGCCCGCTCCTGACGCATCTGCATCAACGCCTGCACCCTGCCCTCGTTGCGGGTTCGGCGCGCCCTCACCCCCCGTCTGATCCACGTCTCCTCTTGAGCCAGCTTCTTGTCAAAATCATGCCGTTCTTTCTCTTCAGCCTCCAGCAAGGCCTGTCTCCGGTCCAGATAAGCAGGGTAATCACAGGCAAAAGAGAAGAGCCGACCACGGTCGATTTCCACTATCCGTGTAGACAATCGCGCGAGAAACGCGCGATCGTGCGTCACGAACATGATGCTCTTTTCGTACTTGCGTAAGAAGTCCTCGAGCCAAACAATGGTAGGGATATCAAGATGGTTGGTAGGCTCGTCGAGAAGCAGCGCGTCCGGTTCGCTGACCAGTGCTTTCGCCAGAAAGACTCTCCGTTTCATACCGGCGGAGAGAGACGCGAATTCCGCGTGCTCATCCAGATCGGTCCTCGCGATCATCGCTTCTACCCGCTGATGATGCCGCCAGGCGCCGGAGGCCTCTATCCGCTGTTGGACCCGTTCAAGAGCGCCGATCAGACCCGGGTTGTCCTCCCCGCGCCCGATCTGAAAGGTGAGTTCATGGTATTCCCGGAGCAGCTCCCTATGCTCCTGACAACCGGCAGCCACGACGTCGTAGACCCTTCCTGAGGCGTCTTCAGGCACATCCTGGGGCAAAAGGGCGACAACGAGGTCGCGTTCCCGGGCTATGGCGCCCGCGTCGGGCGCAATCTGGCCGGCCAGCAATTTCATGAGCGTCGATTTGCCGGCGCCGTTGCGGCCGACGAGGCCGATCTTCTCACCCGGCTCGATCTGGAGGGAAACACCGTTCAGAAGCGGTTGTCCGCCGAAGGATAGGAAAACATCGTTGAGTCGGAGCAATGACAACTTATCTCACGTCTGAATGAAACAACAGCCAATGGCAATGCGCGGCGTTCCTCGGGGGAACACCCATGAAAACATCACCGCCGGACTGCTCGGTCCGGTCGATCCTAAGAGACCGGCTGCTTTTTGGCGACCCGCTTCTTTGGGCTTAACGTCTCTATTTTTCTTCCGAAAGTGCCCAGCACTCTCGTCAAACGGCCGACTGCGATCTCCTGGACGTCGTTGTCCGCGATGGCCGTCAGCTTAGTCAACAGCTCGTTTGCTTTATCGAGCCTGATCTTTGATTCGGGCGCCATTTTCCGTTCCACCAGCGCGGAGATCTCTTTGGCAAGAGACTCGATTCCTTGTCTGATCTCAACAAATTCAGCGACATTACTCATGTTTTAATCCTTTGGTTGAGCGACGTGCAACAAAACGGCTGCGATACATTCCGATGTTGTGTGGCTGACCGATAAAAAGGGCCACAAAGCCCAAACCCTTTGCGGCTTTGATATGGCAAAGACGTAATCTTGTCCTTTATTATCCCGTAAAACAGGACCAATGTCAACCCAATCATCAGACAAGGGCGGAGTCTCCGAAGCCCTGACGAATCTTTATATTATTTTTACGTGTGCGCCAGCGGTTTTTATACTATCTTCTTTAGGAGTTATGTTTATCCATGTTTCTCTCCCTGTACGCCTCGGGAGGGGACGTCACACTGCGGAGGTCCTGATAATGGCGAAAGAGATTTACCTCATCATATTCTACCTGGCGATACTGATCGTTCTCGCGCCGCTATTGGGACGCCATATGGCGGCGGTTTTCGAGGGAAGGCGAAATGTGCTGAGCGGCATTGCGGGCCCTCTGGAACGGGCCATCTATCGCCTCTGCCGCATAGATCCGAGTCGGGAAACAACCTGGAAAGGGTACGCCGGCAGTTTTCTCCTCTTCAGCACGGTGAGCCTCGTCGTGCTCTTTTTCCTGCAGCTTGCCCAGCGCATGCTGCCCCTTAACCCTCAGCATCTCCCCCCCGTACGGTGGGATACGGCTCTCAATACCGCCATATCGTACATGACGAACACGAACTGGCAGGCCTACGCGGGCGAGAGCACCATGAGCTACTCGAGCCAAATGCTGGGTTTGACGGCACAGAATTTCGTCTCCGCCGCAGTCGGCATGGCGGTGCTTTTGCCGCTCATCAGGGCCTTCACCTCCAAGCTGAAGGAGACGGTAGGCAACTTTTGGGTGGATATGACCCGGGCGCTGGTCTACATCCTGTTGCCTTTGAGCATCATCCTGGCCGTCGCCCTTGTTTCCCAGGGAGTTGTACAAACCCTGTCGCCTTACGCGAAAGTCCACACCCTGGAAGGGAACGAGCAGGTCATCGCGCGCGGGCCCGCGGCATCCCAGGTCGCGATCAAGCAACTCGGCTCGAACGGCGGCGGCTTCTTCAACGCAAACTCATCTCATCCTTACGAGAACCCGACGGGCCTCTCCAACTTCCTCGAACTCCTGTCAATCCTGCTCATACCCGTCGCACTGCCCTTCACTATGGGCAGGATGATCGGCAATCGCCGTCAGGGCCGGGCAATCTTCGCCGCCATGGCCGTGCTTTTCCTGATCGGCCTTGTTCTTGCCCTCTCCGCCGAGTGGCACACGAACCCGATTCTGGCGAAAATGGGCGTGACCGCCAACATGGAGGGAAAGGAGGTCCGCTTCGGCATAGGCCCCTCAGTGCTCTGGGCCCAGGCCACGACCGTGACGTCGAACGGCTCCGTGAACAGCATGCATGACAGCATGATGCCCCTCACCGGATTGGTCTGCATGTTCAACATTGCCGTGGGGGAGGTGATTTTCGGCGGCGTCGGGGTTGGCCTCATAGGCATGCTCATGTATGCAATCCTCACCCTCTTCCTTGCCGGCCTGATGATCGGGCGCACTCCTGAATTTTTGGGAAAGAAGCTCGAGTCGAGGGAGATGATCATGGCGGTGATCGTGGTGGTCGCCCCCGCCATTGCGTCCCTCATCTTCGCCGGCATCGCGGCGGTCCTGCCGGTGGGGTTGAAGAGCCTCAACAACGCCGGACCGCACGGTCTTTCGGAGATCCTCTATGCCTTTTTCTCGCCTGCCGGCAACAACGGTTCCGCCTTCGCCGGCCTCAACGCGAATACGCCGTTCTATAATCTGACCACAGGTTTTTGCATGCTCGTCGGTCGATTCCTGACCATTTTGCCTGCCCTGGCCATCGCCGGATCGTTGGCGGCAAAAAAGCGCATCCCTCCGAGCTCGGCCACCTTCCCCACCGAAGGCGTCCTATTCGTGGGGATGCTCGCGGCGGTCGTGCTGATCGTCGGTGCCCTGACCTTCTTCCCCGCTCTCGTGTTGGGGCCGGTCCTCGATCACCTCATGCTCGCCGCGGGCAGGACTTTTTAGGGAGGCCGCCATGGAAGAAAAGAACGTTACGATCTGGCAATCAGCGATCATCAAATCGGCGGTCGGCGGGGCCTTCAGGAGGCTCGACCCGCGTCTCCTGTGGCGAAACCCCGTCATGTTCACCGTGGAGATCGTCTCTATCGTCACCACCGCCATTTGCCTGGAGAATCTTATTTCAGGCGGGCCTTTCCGGTTCAACCTGCAGATTACCCTATGGCTCTGGTTCACCGTGCTCTTCGCCACTTTTGCCGAAGCCCTTGCAGAAGGCAGGGGCAAGGCGCAGGCGGAGACGCTCAGAAAGGCCCAGACGGAAGCGTACGGACGCAAGGTCAATGCCGACGGGACGGTCGAGAAAGTCCCGGCCCTCTCGCTCCGCAAAGGCGACACCGTGTTGATCGAGGATGGAGACCCGGTACCCGGAGACGGAGAGATTATTTCGGGGGTGGCCCTTGTCGACGAGTCGGCCGTGACCGGAGAATCGGCTCCGGTAATACGCGAGGGAAAGGGAGACCGGAG
The DNA here is from genome assembly GCA_963816715.1 of uncultured delta proteobacterium. Taxonomy (GTDB): domain Bacteria; phylum Desulfobacterota; class Syntrophorhabdia; order Syntrophorhabdales; family WCHB1-27; genus BOG-1155. The sequence continues at coordinate 78,868 of CAWFMJ010000014.1, read as the reverse complement.
CGCCGTTACCGGCGGCACCCGAATCCTTTCGGGAAGCATAAGGGTCGCGATCACGGCGAACCCCGGCGAAACTTTTCTCGATCACATGATCTCCATGGTGGAGAGCGCCAAACGGCAGAAGACGCCGAATGAGGTGGCGCTTGAGATCCTGCTCGTGGGCCTCACCGTCCTTTTCATCGTCGTCGTCGGGACCCTTTCTCTCTTTGCCGCTTACGGCAAGGTCGAAATCGCCGTGCCCGTGCTCGTCTCCCTTCTCGTTTGCCTCATTCCCACCACGATAGGCGGACTGCTCCCCGCCATCGGCATCGCGGGGATGGACCGGCTCATCCAGCACAACGTCATAGCCCTGAGCGGCCGGGCAGTAGAAGCCTCGGGCGACGTGGACGTCGTCCTCCTCGACAAGACGGGCACCATTACCCTGGGCAACCGGATGGCGGTCGATTTCATCCCCGCCAGCGATGTGAGCAAGGAAGAGCTTGCCGAAGCCGCCCTCCTGTCGTCCCTTGCGGACGAAACGCCTGAAGGGCGTTCCATCGTGACGCTGGCCAAGCACCGCCTCGCCGTGAGGGGCCGCGACATCAAGACGCCCGATCCCGCCTGCTTCGTCCCCTTCACTCCCGAGCTTCGCATGAGCGGCGTTTCGGTTGACGGACGTGACATCCGCAAAGGTGCGACGGATGCAGTGGCCGCCTTTGTGACCGAAAGGGGCGGCGTCATCCCGGAGAGCATCGAACAGGCGGCCGACCGGGTGGGACGTGAAGGCGGCACCCCCCTCGTGGTGGCCGACTCCGGCCGCGCCCTCGGCGTGATACAGTTGAAGGACGTGCTCAAGGAAGGAATAAAGGACAGGCTTCACCAGTTGCGCCTCATGGGCATCCGTTCCACCATGATCACGGGCGATAACCCCCTCACCGCCGCTGCTATCGCGGCGGAAGCCGGCATCGACGACTTCGTCGCCCAGGCGCGGCCCGAGGAAAAGCTGCGCCTCATCCGCAAATATCAGGGCGAGGGCCACCTCGTGGCGATGATCGGGGACGGCACGAATGACGCTCCCGCCCTTGCCCAGGCCGACGTGGCGGTCGCAATGAACGCCGGCACCCAGGCGTCGAGAGAGGCCGCCAACATGGTCGATCTCGATTCCAATCCCACCAAGCTCCTCGATATAGTCGAGATCGGCAAGCAGATCCTGATGACCAGGGGGGCTCTGACGACCTTCAGCGTGGCAAACGACGTGGCGAAATACTTCGCCATCATTCCCGCAATTTTCGTTGAAGTCTTTCCCGTCCTCGCCATTCTCAACGTCATGCGCCTCGCAACGCCGCAAAGCGCCATCCTCTCGGCCATCATATTCAACGCGATCATCATCCCCCTCCTGATCCCGCTTGCGCTGAAGGGCATCAAGTACCGGCCCATCACGGCCCAGGCCCTGTTGTGGCGGAACCTTCTCATTTACGGCGTAGGCGGCCTTATGCTGCCCTTCGTCGGGATCAAGTTGATCGATCTGCTCGTGGTTTTGCTCCATCTAGCTTAAAGGAGGCATGTTATGAGGGAACTGATTCGCGCCCTTCTCATCTTCGTCGTCCTGTCGCTCATCACCGGCCTGGCCTATCCGCTCGCCATCACCGGCGTGGCCCGGCTTTTCTTTCCCGACAAAGCCTCGGGCGGCCTCGTCATGAACCGGGGGCGGGCAGTCGGCGCCGCGCCCATAGGTCAGAAATTCACGTCCCTCCGGTACTTTCATGGTCGACCGTCGGCAAACGATTATGACGCCTCGAATTCCGGGGGCACAAACTTAGGCCCGGCAAGCGCGCAGCTCGTCAAAGACGTCAAAGCCAGGGTTCTACAAACGCGCAGGGACGAGAATCTCCCTTCCCATGCCCCCATCCCTGCCGATCTTGTCCTCGCCTCGGCAAGCGGGCTCGACCCGGACATCAGCGTGGAAGCGGCCCTAATCCAGATACCGCGGGTGGCAAGGGAGCATGCCGTCCCCGAAGAGGCTCTGAAGCGCCTCGTTGCGACCATGACCGAGGGCGCTTTCGGACTCGAGCCAAGGGTCAATCTTCTCAGGCTCAATCTGGCAACCGACCAGCTTAAGCCTTGAAGCGAAGACTCCCATGGGCGAGAGGGAGGCGATCTTCGACTATTTGATGGCAAGGGTCATCGGGAGCGACGACTACAACTTCAGGTACTATCTGAAGGATGTCGTGACGCGCCTGCCGCTGGAAGATCTGAAGAGCATGGCCTACGAGAAGAATCTCCATATTCTCGTTACCTCGGGGAACACCGTTGTGGGCCTTGATCCCATCCTGTACGATCCGGGGAAAGGCGACATGGCGCTCATGGTTTTCGTCTCCAATTTCAGCAAGCGGCAGCCCCACGAAATACTCTACATCCTGGCCCACGAATTCGCCCATCTCTTTCTCGGCCATTACCGCCGGGCGCTATGGAAGGGCGAGGAAAGCGAGATCGAGGCAGACCGCCAGGTGATAAGGTGGGGTCTGGAGCGGGAGTTGCGCGCCTCTTCGTCCGCCTATCTCACCGGGGAGAAGACATAGGACGGCGCTTTTCCGATCCCCTTTTCACGAAAGCATTTGGGAAACCCCCGACGCGACGCGTTAAGAACTTCCATCCTTCACCGATAACAGTATAGTAGTCGCATCTCGTCGGTGAGGCTTGATTTGTCTACCCAAGAAACGTTCCTCAATGCAATCCGCCACGGCAGCCGGATCGAGTTCTCGTCCTCACCGAACGCGTTTGACGACACATAGAGCAACAACGAGCAAATTGCACGGGGAGGACTTATGCGACTGAGCGACGTCAAGATCGGAAAAAGGTTGAGCGCCGGTTTCGGCCTGATGATACTGCTCCTGCTCACGGTGGGCGCGGCAGGGTTTTGGGGGGTCAGCGCGACCTCGGGCATTACCGGTCGCATGTTGCACGGAGACGCGAAGGTCTCGGAGCACGCCGCCAGGGCCCGTGCAGATGTACTGGACCTCCGGCGCTTCGAGAAAGACGTTTTTCTCAACATGGGCGATAAAGAAAAGGAACAGGAGTATTTCAAGAACTGGAAAGAACTGCACGACCATCTCCAGGACAGGATTGCCGACCTGGGGAAAGCAGCGACGTCGGCGGCGGACCTTGAACACATCAGGACGATGAAGGCGGAGCTCGAAACGTATAGCGCCGGGTTCGACAAAGTCTACAGAGCCATCCGCGACGGGTCGATCAAGACGGACAAACAGGCTAACGCCGCCATCGGAGAGGTTAAGGACAATATCCATAAGCTGGAAGCGGCTTCGAAGGACCTTGCGGAAAAGGCAAACACCAGAATGGCCGAGCAGGACGGCGTCATTACGAGCTACGTGGACCGCGTGATCGTCGCCATAGTCATGTTGGCCCTGGTCTCTCTCCTCGTGGGTATCGGAATCACCTTTCTCGTCACCCGGAGCATCAGGCAGCCGGTGATGGAACTTGTCTCTGCCGCGGAAAAACTCGCCCTCGGCGACGTAACCGTAGAAATCGAGGCGGACCGGAAGGACGAGGTCGGCGAGCTGTTTGGGGCCTTCAAATCAATGATCGGAAATATCAGAGAATCGGCTGCGGCTGCGGAGCGAATTGCCGTAGGCGATCTCGCCGTCTCCGTGACGGTCAAGTCAGATCGAGACGTTCTCTCCCACAGCATAAACAAGGTGATTGACAATATCAGAGAATCGGCTGCGGCTGCGGAGCGAATTGCCGGGGGAGACCTCGATTTCACGGTGAGCGCCAGGTCTGAGCATGATGTGCTCTCCCACAGCATGAACCGAATGATCAAGACCATTCACGACCTCGTTGCCGAAGCAACCGCTTTGTCCGCCGCTGCCACTGAAGGCAAGCTCGTCGCACGGGGAGAAGCGAACCGATTCAAGGGCGGCTATCGCGAGATCGTCCAGGGCATCAACGATACGCTCGATGCGGTGATAGGACCGCTCAACACAGCCGCAGAATATGTGGAGCGCATCTCCAAGGGGGACATCCCGGCAAAAATCGCCGACGCCTACAAGGGCGACTTCAACGCCATCAAAAACAACCTGAACGTTCTCATCGACGCAATGAACGATATCACAAAGGCGGCGAAGGAGATCGCGGGCGGGAACCTCGTGGTGACCGTGCGGGAACGCTCCTCACAGGACGAACTTATGAGGGCGCTTGCAACAATGGTCGAAAGACTTACGGCAGTGGTGGGTGAATTCACGGCTGCCGCGGACAATGTGGCGGCCGGGGCGCAGGAACTGAGCTCGGCCACCCAACAAATCTCGCAAGGCGCCACCGAACAGGCTGCCTCCGCTGAAGAGGTCTCCTCCTCAATGGAGGAGATGGCCTCAAATATCAGGCAGAACGCGGATAACGCCCAGCAGACGGAAAAAATCGCGCTCAAGGCAGCCAAGGACGCCAAGGAAGGAGGCCAGGCGGTGGTCGAGACCGTCTCCGCCATGAAGGAAATAGCCAATAAAATTGCCATCATCGAGGAAATCGCGCGGCAGACGAATCTTCTTGCCCTCAATGCAGCGATCGAAGCGGCAAGGGCAGGAGAACACGGCAAAGGCTTCGCAGTAGTCGCCTCTGAAGTAAGAAAACTCGCCGAGAGAAGCCAGTTTGCGGCAGGAGAAATCAACAAGCTTTCAGCGACGAGCGTCGAGATTGCCGAAAAAGCGGGCGAAATGCTCGCGAGAATTGTGCCCGACATTCAAAAGACCGCCGAATTGGTGAGCGAGATCAACGCGGCGAGCGGCGAGCAAAATGCCGGGGCGGAACAGATCAATAAGGCAATCCAGCAGCTCGATCAGGTGATCCAGCAGAATGCCGCGGCAACAGAAGAGATGTCGTCGACGACTGAAGAGCTCTCGGGGCAGGCGGAACAGCTTCAGGAAACGATCGCCTTTTTTAAAACAGCCGACGGCGGAAGCCGAAAGATCGTGGTGAAAAAAGCTCAGGACCAGGCCAGCCGGACAACGGCGAACAACCGGACAAAAGCAGAAAAACGGGGCGCACGGCCTGGAATCGCCCTCAATTTGGATGACCGTCGCGACAAACTCGACGAGGAGTTTGAGAAGCTGTAGGACAAAGCGCCAGGAACATCAATGCCGATGCAACGGCCGGGAGAGACAGGGGGCTTGAGAGCCCTGCGCCCTCCCGGCCGCTTTTCTGTCGGACGCGGATTGATTAAGGCAATTCGCAGGTGAAACTTGCTGCCTTCTCCTTGTCGCCGCCGACGTACTTCGCGATTTTGGGCCATACGCATAGCGGCCTGGTCCGCGTTTTGCTCCAATCGGCCGGCAACTCCGAATTGGCGGGGTCCACGGAGGCCGTGAGCCGATCGGGCGGCCGGCCTGCCTCGACCCAGCTCATCAGGGCCGTGAGGGCGTCGAATTCGTCCGTTGCGGGACCGCCCGAACAATGGTTCATTCCGGGAATCAGGAAAAGCCGGACAAAGCTCCCGGCGTCGCCGCCGTAGTTGCTCGTCAGCTTCTCGTACCAGCCCGTTATGGCATTGGCCGAGAAAACAGGGTCGCTCTGCCCCTGATAAATGATCATCTTGCCGCCCCTGGCCCTGAAGCCCGCGAGCTTTGGGTTTTGCATATCGGGGGGCGTCATGAACTCCATGGCCGATTCCTTGAATATGCCGTCCCGGGCGTAGATCTTCGGCGCGTCTTTGTCGAAGTCGTAATGCGTAAGGAAACCAACCAGAGAAGCGGGGTCGCCGGCAGTCTTCGCCGGCGGCGTGCTGAAGATGCATTCGAGAGAGCCCGCGCCCATGACGGCAATGAGGGGATAACCATCCCAGGGCGGCACGCCGCTCTCCAGCTTCCAGAAACGCCAGTTCTGTCCTCCCATGCCGCCGTCGTAAGGCCAGTCGGAATAGAGCCGGGCGCCCGAAGAATCCTTCGGCCCGCCCATCGACCGCTGAAGGGCCTTCACCTGGTCGGCGCTGAGGCAGGCATCGTTCTTTTCTCCCTTGCACTGAAGCTCCGAGAGGCTGAAGAGATTCCCGCAGCCGCGCACATCGGCAACAATGCCGTCCTTAACGCCGTCGAGGGCGTCGCATTTCTCCACAACTTTTGCCGCCACGAGCTTCATATCTTCACGGGAGAAAGACTTGCGGATATCGGGGTTCGCCGTCTCAAAGCTTTGCACGTCCCATCCGTGCTGCACAGCCGCTCTCGGAAGATCGAAACCCGGGTCGCCGGCGAGGATTCCGTCGAAATAATCGCCGTAGCGGCTCGCTGCAACCATGCCGTGCCGACCGCCGTTTGAACAGCCAAACATATACGAATACGAAGGTCCTTTCCCATAGTAGCCGGCGATAAGCGCGCGGGCAACGGGCATCATGGCGGCGACCGAGGCGTATCCGTAATCCGAGCGGGCTTTGGGATCGAGGCCGAACAGGTTGCCCGCCAGCAATCCCGTGCTTGCATTCGCCGGATCGGCGGCGTCATGGCCGGCGTTTGTGCTCAGGACGGCGAAACCGCGCGATAGAGCCGTGACGTTGCCGACAGCATTGAGGTCATTCGGGTCTCCTTCTGCGGCGACGACAATGCCGTCGTTGCCTCCGTTCGCCTGGTAAAGAAAGCGCCCGTTCCACGCCTTCGGAAGGCGCATCTCGAAGCCGATTGCATAGACTTTCCCGTCAACGCCCGTCCTTTCGTCAACCTTGCCCTGAACGAGGCAATATGCCGGATAACGCGCATCATCCGCGACCATCTCGGACTTCGTGATCCGTGCGTTCTTGAAATCGGCGATTTTCGCCGCGAGTCCCGAGCAGTCGGCAGCGCTCGGAACGAGTGAAGGTCGCGCGGGAGAGGCGCCTGGAGATCCGGGCGTTGAGCAGCCGGCGACAAGAAACATGAGACCGAGACAGAAAACACCTAACGCGAGAACAGAAGAGCGGCGATCCATTTCCTGACCCTCCTTTTCGTGGCTCGATACCCAAGTTGCTTTAATTTATATTGATTGCGATACCTTATACACTTTATTTACGACGCTTGTCAACGCACAACTTCGGCCGTTGCTGCCCAGATGCGGAAGCCTTGGCGGCACGGCAGAGGCGTGCAGGGGGATCTGCCACGTTCTTGTAGCATTTTACATTGATGCAGGTTCTTCCAAACCTGCATGCGGCTTTCCGTCTCCGGAGAGTGCCGTTCTTTGATCAAAAAAAGCCGAATAATCGGCCTTTCGCGTCGTCTGCACGCGATGAGAACGACGCACGGCCTTCGGATGCTGCCCTATCTCTACTTTCACAATTTTGTCGGCTCGGACTGGGTCAATACCTGCTGCCCCGGCTGCGGAAGAGTGGTCGTCGAACGGTTCAGCCTCGGCTGCGGCGGCGACAAGCTCTCCGATTTTCTCTGCGAAGGCGCTTTCTGCCTCTTCTGCGGCAAAAGGATAAGGCTTTGCGGCGAGCGGACGCCGTGGGACATGAGGGAGGCGGCATCATGAGCGTAGCCGTCGTCGATGTAAGGGAATGGCAGAAATCGTTTGATCTGAGGACCGGCAAGTCCATCGAGAGCTGCAGTCCCGCTGTTGACCTTGTTCGCCGTGTTCTCAAGCGCCGGCCCTACCCGGGAGACACCGATAGGCTGAGCGACAACTGGGTTAATGCCCTTCGTGGCCCTCTCTTTCTGGGAAAATGGTTTTCGAGAATCGCTGCCGCCGCGCGCCGGAAGTATTGAATACTTCCAAAATCTGATATACTTGCAGCGTCCGGAAGACAGGCTGGGCCACGCTGCCCATGGAAAGAGGAAAGGAACAGGCGGAGCAAGCGCTCCGACAAATTGAAGATATTGGAACGATCGGCGATACTTCACATTCTCAACGATTCATTCGGCATTCACTCCTTTCGCCACGGCCAATGGGAGATTATTTCATCGGTTTTGTGCAGAGCGGATACGCTGGCAGTAATGCCGACGGGGGGAGGGAAATCCCTTTGTTATCAACTGCCGTCCCTGTGCCTGAAGGGAATTACTATGGTGATAACGCCTCTCATCTCGCTCATGCGGGACCAGGTGACGGCCCTGAAGGCGAAAGGCATCCCGTGCGGTTGCATTAATTCGGGCCAGGAGCCTGCCGAAAACCGGCGCGTTTTTCGCGAGCTCAGGGCGAGCGATTCGTTTTTGCTCTATCTTTCCCCCGAACGAGTTCAAAAACCCGGCTTTGAAAACTGGGTAAAAACTGCGCCCATCTCGCTGTTCGCCGTTGACGAAGCTCATTGCGTATCCCAGTGGGGACACGATTTCAGACCGGATTACGGCAGGCTCGGTCTGCTGCGCGCACTGCGCCCGGACGTTCCTATCCTTGCCACCACGGCCACCGCGACGCCGCAGGTTTTGAGAGACATCGCGAAACAATTGGCCCTGAAGGACCCAAGCCGGCATGTTTACGGCTTCTATCGCCCCAATTTGTACTATCAGGTCGAATATTGCCATGACGAGCCGGAGAAGATGGACCTCGTCCGGGAAGCGCTCGACAGAACGCCGCAAGGAAGAATCATCATCTACGTGGGTACGCGGAAACAATGCGAGGAGCTCCACGGCGAGCTATGTACGAACTATCAGGGCGTCGATTACTATCATGCGGGGCTCTCAAGCGAAGCGCGCGACTCCATACAGGACAGATACGACAAAGGCGCCGTCAGAATACTGATAGCCACGAATGCCTTCGGCATGGGCGTCGACAGCCCGGATGTGCGGCTCATCGTTCACTATCAGATGCCGGCGAATCTGGACTCCTATTATCAGGAAGTGGGCCGGGCAGGACGAGACGGAGAGCACTCCACGTGCCTCCTCTTATACGCCAAGAAAGACCGGGGGCTTCAGTCATTTTTCATACGGGAAAGCACTGCTCCGGTTGAAATCAAAAGCGCGCGCTGGAAATCGCTGGATGCCATCATTCAGTACGCCGAAGGCGGTGAATGCCGCCATTCCGGAATTCTCACGTACTTTAAGGATGTCGATCGAATTCAATCCTGCGGCCATTGCGACGTGTGCGACCCCGACTCTCCGAGAAGAGTTCCGCATCCGATCCCGCCCGCAAAGACGGTCACCCGGAAGGTGAAGTCAAAAGAGAAGAAGTATCGGATCGAGAGCGCCGCAACGCCGCTAACCCCTGAAGAATCCGCAAGGATGAAGGCCATCAAAGAGTGGCGACTCGAATACGCGAGAGAACAGGACATACCGGCCTTCATAGTCTTTAGCAATCGAACGCTCGAAGACCTGGCAAGAAAGATGCCCGGAACATTAGCCGAATTGGAAGAAGTATACGGAATAGGCTCGCAGAAGGTCGAGGCTTTCGGAAATGAACTGCTCGAAATCCTCCATGAAAAATGAATTGTGCTGCGCAACTGAAGCGATGAGCTTCAAAGTGGAGGTCTCCTTGCGCGCTTTCGGCCATTCTCTCGGCGGTTAAGCCTCCTGTCTTTCCACTTCCCGGAGAACCTGCTCGATCAGGGGCCGAATAGACGGTATGCGTTCTTTGACGGCGAGCCACACAATTTCCACGTCTACGCCAATGTAATCGTGGATCAGTTTGTCGCGCATGCCCGCCATCTCTTTCCACGGGATCGCGGGGTAACGTTCCCTGATGCCCGCAGGCACGTGTTTCGTCGCCTCGCCGATCACTTCCACGGCTCGCAACACTGCGTAGATTGTCTTCTTGTCGTTTTCGAAATGTTCACGAGGCATGTCCCGAACAAATTCTTCCGCGTCCCACATGTTCTCCACAACGTCGCGAAGGTAAAGAGAGACCTTCCGTTTCACGGAATGATCGCTTCCCTAAGAATGCTTTCCTTCAATTCTTCTCTCAGGCTCCGTTTAGGAACAAGGTCTACTTTCATGCCCAAAACTTCAGCAAGATGGAGTTCAGCCCCAACCAGTTCGAGCAAACTGACAGGCCGCACGATGTCCGCCAGGAGGTCCAAATCGCTGCCCCTGCCCGCCTCGCCCCGCGCCTGAGAACCAAAAATGCCAACGACTGAAACACCGTATTCCTCGATCAGCAGCTTGTTCTGTTCTCTCAGGGTTCTTCTAATTTCACCCAGCGTCTTCATCGTCCACCACGGCCCCTTTTGTTATCATAGCACAAATACAAGCCTTCGGCAGCAACACTATCGGAAGGATGAGCATATTCTATGCTACGACAGCTTGCGGGGCAATAGCTGTTGCGCCGCGGTCCTTTTGCAAGCAACAGCTTATTGCCCGACCTGCCTCCCGACATGGCCCAAGCCGGTTTTTGCGCCCTTTCGGCCGAACGGGCTGACGATTGACGCACGAAGTTATGAAGTTATGGCTGTCCCCTCCACTCTACCCGAACGCTCGAAGACCTGGCAAGAAAGATGCCCCGAACATTAGCTGAATTGGAAGAAGTATACGGCATAGGCTCGCAGAAGGTCGAGGCTTTCGGGAATGAGCTGCTCGAAGTCCTCGGCAAGACGGTGGAGCGCTGAAGAACAGTGCGCCTGTAGCTATTTGGGTTTGCCCGACGCATAGATTGCAGCGTTTTCTCCCGCGATGCGGCCTGAATTGATTGCAAAAGCAAAAGCCGTCCCGGTGAGGCCGTAGTTGTAGGTCTCCCCCGCCCATCCCCCGGTATCGTTGCCCGCGGCAAACAGACCGGGGATAGGCTTGTCGTTTTTGTCCAGAACTTCCATGCGATGGTTGATCTTGATGCCTCCTGTCGTGCCGTGGAAGGCCTGATGGCAGATCAATGCGTAGAAAGGGGGCTTCCGAAGCGGTTGCAGATACCTGCGGTCCTTATAGAACAGACCGTCGTATCCGTGGTCGCAGGAGTCGTTGTATACGGCGATGTTCCGTTCCAGCTCCTTTGGGTCCGTCCCTATCCACTGCGCGATCTCCTTCCATGATGTACCCGTTTTTGCCCTCCCGTCCTTTATCTCTTTCTCGAGGCGTTTGTCGAATTCCACGATCTTGGAACCCGGCGGATAAAGACGGTGATGCCCTTTGATCAATCCTTCTTCGACAAAACTTTTCTTGATGTCGTCGTCAAAAAGCGTATACGAAATCTGCCCCGGCTGTCTGCTCAGCGCGTTGGCAGTTTCCGAAGGGAGGTGACTCGATTCGTCGGCAAACCGCTCTCCTCGTTTGTTCACCCAGATTGTGTTCGATTCGACGCAGACGACTTCAACCTGCAAAACCCCCGCAAAAAAAGGACCCATGCTGAGAAGGTTCCCGAGACCTTCGAAGGCGGCGCCGGCAACGCCGGCCATGATAATCCCATCCCCCATGTGCGGGATGCCGTGCACGTGGGCGTCCTCGGTGTAGTAAGGACAATATTTTTTCAGCAGCTCCTTGTTTCCTGAATAGCCGCCCGTGGCGATGACAACGCACTTTGCGGAAATCGCGATCTCCCTGCCGTTGGATTCCGCGAGCACGCCCGTGGCCTGCCCCTTTTTCCCCAGCAGTATCTTCTTCGCAGGGGTTTCCTTCAGCAGGAGCACGTCCGATCTCTTACACCGCTCGACGAGATTTGAAATCACCGCGGCCCCGAACCCTTCGGGCAGGTGATAGACGCGGGGAATCTGGTTGCAGTAGCCGTTGGGGACATCCAGGAACCTCACGCCCATGGATTCCAGCCACGCGATGGTATCGCCGGATTTTCCGATAAATGCTCTGACGATCTCCGGATTGATCCGCCAGTGCGCAAAGGACATGCTCGCTTTGAAAAGGGCTTCTTTCGATGCGTCTATCTTTAATCGCTTCTGCACCGGGCTTTCCGCGGCGAACAGCGCCCTCGCCAGTGCGGTATTGCCGCCGAAGACTTTTCGTTTTTCGAGAACAATGACCTTCGCGCCATTCTCCGCGGCCGCCGCGGCTGCAGCCAGACCTCCGCCGCTCCCGATAACGGCGATGTCGCACGCGAGCTTTGTCTTTTCCTGTTTCTCTTCATTCTTCATAAAACTCTCCTCTTCAACAGTCGGCGTGTGGTCGAGCGCTAAGTTCGTGAGAACGATGAGCTGGGAACGCCGATAGAAAGGCGCAGCCGAACATCGTGTCCGAAAAAGAGTTTCTCCAAAAGACGCTTTTCGCTCATGACGGATCCAGTCCAAGGCATTTTGAATGTCGTCGAACTGCGCCGTTGTCGTGCGGCGCTTACGGATACACCTCCCGTTCCAACACTTTCATGTCATGGCCGGGCAAGATGAAGCCGCCCAGGTCCCTCAGCCGGTCGAGGCTCTTATACTGCGCTTCCAGGTCTGTATAGATGCCGTTCGGCCAAAATGAGTCCCCGGCCGGTACATCCATGTTCTCGAAGTTCGTGATCGTGTCTCCCGCAAGAATGCAGGGGCCTTTTGCCGTATCGATGACGACGGCCTGGCCTCCCGGCGAATGGCCGGGAGTGAGGATCACGCTGATGCCCGGCACGATTTCGGCATCGCCGTCCACGTACTCGAACGACATTTTGGAATAATCCATATTGTAGGCGCCCCGGTGAATGGGCAACGGCTTCGAGGCGTATTCCATCTCCTTTTTCTGGACAATGAACCGGGCTTTCTTGAAATACCCGGCGCCGGCAGCGTGATCCAGGTGAAGGTGTGTAAGGATAACCAATGAAATCTCTTCAGGCCTGGTGTTGAAACGCCTCAACTGGGGCTCCATTTTCCGGTCCGGCGTCCCGTCGTAGCGGCTCTCGACCTCGGGCCTCGCCACCGGCCCGAAGACGCCCGTATCGACCAGCATTTTCTCTTGCCCTTTCATCAACAACCATGCAAGGATAGGTCCCTCCGCCTTGACGCCGTAGTCCCTACAGAGAATGCTCTGCGATTTGTCTCTCACCGCCGAACCGAGTATAAGCGGCGCTATGACCCAACTTTCTTGCACCCTTTCACCCTCCTCTCTCTTCCGTCAGAAATTATCAAACCTTCCTTCACTTTCGTCCTCCGCGTCGTGCATTGGATGAGTATATTCTACGCTACGACGGCTTGCCGGGCAATAGCTGTTGCGGCGCGGTCTTTTGCAAACAACAGCGATTGCCCGACCCGGCTCGCGACACGATCCAAGCCGGTTTTTGCGCCCTTTCGGCCGAGTGGGCTGACGATTGACTGATGATGACCTTTATTTTCGATGGGTGGTGAAGAATTGCAGATGACAGGTGCTGACAAACCGAAGAGGCCACAAGACGGGATAACTGGAGAAGGCTCCCCAACGCGACGTTCCATCTGGTCGCTAGACCACCGGTCAACTTCGCGCTACTTTCTTACTGGCGCGGAGTTCAAACAATGCTTTCAGCCTCACTGTCGCCACTTTGTAGGTAGGTGAAGCAACCAAACAATATGGCCGCGGCCGGAGGAAATTTCGATGGATTTCGCCGTGATCGGCGGTGTCGCGAGCCGGAGCGTACTCTGTCGTACGTGAGGACTCGCGTCCCCGCTGAGACAGGCGCATGGCGCGACCGGGAGCGCTCCGGACGTCGGCCCTTGGGGCGGCTCAAGGACCGCGATAAATTGTGCTTTATTCCTACCCGGAAAGCCCGGGGCCAACCGGGCTTTCAATTAACCCGGCCGTTATCACACCTTTGCCCACCGCACTGCGCCTAGCCCCGCCAAACTCGCCACTGCCCCCAGAAGCCTTCTCTGATCGGCGAGAAGGTTCCTGAACTCGTAGCGGATGCCGATCAGGCCCACCACGTCGTCTCCTGTTTTCATCGGCACAAAGCACGTTTTGGCGTTTGCCAGCGTTTCCGTCCCCGCACCCGCCATTTTGCCGTTTATCATGCTCCATTGGGCCACAGTCATTTCGTGCTGGTCGAGATCTGCGTCGTTCTTGCTCTTCGCCCACACACGGAGCTTGCCGTCTTGACCGGTAAAGAGCACAAAGGAAGGCCTGTCAACGACTTTCACGAGGTATTTGATGATAATGTGGCTCACGTCGTCGAGGACGGTCGTACGCAGCACCGGGAGGATCGATTTCCATTCCTCGGCATTCGCCGCGAAGCCCCCTATCAACTGCTCGACGGGCGGGAGCATGAGGAATTCCTTGCTCATCTGCTCGATGAGGGAGACGCGCTCGAGGCGCAGGTTGAGGGCGTAATTCTGCCGCTTCGTCACTTTGACGAGCTGGCCCACCACAACAGAGGTAAACAGGAAGACGATCGCGTTTATCACGTCATGGGCGCCGTACATCACGAAGCTGTAGCGGGGCTCGACAAAGAGGAAGTCGAAGGTGAGGAGGCTCAGGATGGAAGCAAAGAGCGAAGGACCCGTGCCGAAGCGAAGGGCGGCGCCGATGGTGGCGACAAGATAGATGAAGACGAGGGACGGGGTCTCGACGAATCTTTCCAGGAATGAGTCGACGAGGGTAACAACGGCAACCATTCCGAAGGCGAGGAGATAAGCCGTGGGATCGAAGTCGAACTTTCCAGGTAGCTTTGCGGCCCCCTGTTCTTTTTCCTTGATAGGCGTGACGAGGTGGATCTCGAATTGCGCCGGGGCGCGGAGCAGTTGATGGACCGGCGAATGGGAGAACAGCTCCTTGAATCTCGAACGAAGCGGTTTGCCGATGACGATGCGGGTGATGTTGTTGCCGCGGGCGAATGCCAGGATTTCCCCGGCCACGTCGGTACCCTGGAGCGTCGCCACTTTCGCCCCCAGTTCCTCGGCCAGATTGAGCGCTTCCGATAGATAGAGCTTTTCCCGGTCCGACAGCTGCCGGAAAGTCGGAGGCGCTACATAGACGGCGTACCATTCCGCGTTTGAGGCCTTTGCAATGGAATAGGCCTTCCTGAGCAGTTGGGCGGCGTAGGGGCTTGCCGCGACGCACACCATTACCCGCTCGCCGGCGGGCCAGGGACCGGAGATGGCCTTTGCCCTCATGTAGTTGAGAAGCTCCGAGCCCATTTTCCGAGCGACGAGAGTGAGCGTGAGCTCACGAAGAGCGACGAGGTTGCCCCGTTGAAAAAAGTTCTCCATAGCCTGACGCGCCCGCTCCGGAACATAGACCTTGCCTTCTTTCAGTCGCTGGGTCAACTCCTCGAGGGGTATGTCGATTACCTGGATCTCGTCCGCCTGCTCCAGCATGGCGTCGGGCACGGTTTCCTGCACGCGAACGCCGGTGATCTGGGCCACCGCGTCGGTCTGGCTCTCGATGTGTTGAATGTTGACCGTCGTATAGACGTCGATGCCTGCTTCAAGCAGCTCTTCCACATCCTGATATCGCTTGGGATGACGACTGCCGGGGGCGTTCGTATGAGCAAGCTCGTCCACAAGAACCACCGAGGGTTTTCTTCGGAGCACGGCATCCGCGTCAAATTCGCGAAGCGTCATGCCCTCGTACTCGACTTCCCTTCGGGGAATGATGTCCAACTGCATGAGCAAAGCATCGGTTTCGGCCCTGTTGTGGGTCTCCACGATGCCCACAACCACGTCTTCTCCCCGGTTCCGGAGCACGTGGGCTTCCTGCAACATCGCATAGGTCTTGCCAACGCCGGGGGCATAACCGAGGAATATCTTCAGCCTTCCCCGCTTCGTCTCCTCGCGGCCGATCTCTCTGAGGAGGGCGTCGGGATCGGGGCGCCCTTCCTTTTCCTGGATTTCCCGTTCTTTCATGCTCCCCCCGGACGTTTTTCCGTTTTGGGCTAGTATACTATATTTTCCGAGAATTCCGCCCGTTTTCGGCGCCATACCGTTTCTTGACCTTCTTCGCCTCTTCAAGGTAAGATGTGCAAGCGGCGGATACGGTTCGGGCAAAGGAGTTCCGCAAGCAACGCCGGGCCTGAAACCGTTGCGAGAACGGCAGGTTCGGGCCCGACAGGCGGAGGCGTGGTTGACAATAATGACTTCAGTACTTACCGTTTTGAGCAGACACATCCTGTCATCGCCAGCATCGGCCGCAGAGCATCCGCCTCATCAGTGGGGCAATGCTCAAAATCATCGACAAATGGAGACAGCATGAGTAGGCTAAAATGGCTTATTTTGCCGATCGCCCTGATCTTTATAGCCGGGGCTGCAGAGGCAAAAGTGTATCTCGACGTGTACGGACAATCGTACAAGAAGATAAGCATTGCGATCCCACCTTTCACGAGCGCCGAAAAACCGAGGGCGGAAATCAGCGACCTGCTGGGACAGGACCTCGACTTGTCGGGCTTCTTCATTGTCGCGCCGCATTCCCTCATGGACGCCGACCTTCTGAACGAAGGCGTGGAAAGAAGCAGCATCAAGTTCGTACAGTGGCGCACCCTTGGCGTGGAGCTTCTCTGCAAAGCAGTGGTGCAGGAGCAGGGAAACGACTTTTCCCTTGAGGCATACCTCTACGACGCGAGCGACGGAACGCTGCTCTTTGCGAAGCGGTACCGTGCGACGCCAACGGAATGGAGAAGGATAGTGCATCGCCTCGCCGATGAGATCATATTGACGGTGACGGGCGAAAAAGGCATCATGAGCTCCCGTATACTCTTCGTGTCCGGAAACGGACGCCGCAGAGACGTGTACGTGTCCGATCTGGACGGAGAGGGAGCAAAGAAGCTGACGGACCAGAAACAGATCGTCGTCTCGCCCTCGGTTTCACCTGACGGGAAATACCTGAGCTACACGTCCTATAAGGAAGGCCGGCCAAACCTCTACGTGGTCGAACTCGCAACGAACCGGGAAGTCTACGCGGACAAGCAGGAAGGGGTGAAGGTCGGGTCCAACTGGATGAACGCCAAGACCCTGGCTTATGCCCATACCCTTGGCAAACTCTCCACCATTTACGCCGTCAACGTGGGAACGAAGGAGCGAACGGTCATCTTGCGGCGAGAAGGAATCTTGAGCTCGCCGACGTTCAGCCCGGACGGCAGCAAGATGGTTTTCGTCTCCGACATGTTCGGAGGACCGAATATTTTCATGAGGGACATGGCCTCCGGAGAGATAAAGCGTCTCTCCTATTTCGGCAACTATAATACGTCTCCAGCTTTTTCGCCCAAAGGCGATCTCATTGCCTTTGTGTCGAAGACCGAAGGCGCCCTCGAGATATGCGTGATGAGGCCCGACGGGTCGAATGCCCGGGTGCTCAGCGATGGCGGGGTGAACGATTCGCCCCATTTTTCGCCCTGCGGCAGATATATTTTGTATTCCTGCCAAAAGGGAAGGAAGACCTCTGTCTGCCTGATGCTCCTCAATGGCGAGAACAAGAGGGAGCTGAAGTTTGTGGGCGGGGAAGAGACGCAGCCGAGATTCATGCCGTAGAGGGAAAGAACGGAGGAAGCAAAATGAAGAAGTTTGTAGTTCCCTTGTGTCTGATCGCCATTGTGCTGCTTTTTCATGGATGTGCGTCGAAGCAGAAGAACGTTCCGCTTTCTGAGCGCATCCAGCCGAGCGTCGGCGAAGCGCAACAGCCGTCGTCCGGAGGCACGCCCGGCGCAGGTCGGAATGAGGGCGCCATTTCCGAAGAAGAACTGGGAAAAGCAAGTCGGGAGAAGAGCGGACAGACGCCTCAGGAAGCGATCGCAGCCAACCTTGAGGACGTCTATTTCGATTTTGACAGTTACAACGTCCGGTCTCAGGATATGCCGGTGTTGAAGAAAATGGCCGAGTGGCTGGCGGTCAACAAGAAGATTACGTTGACGATTGAAGGATATTGCGACGAGAGGGGAACGACGGAGTACAACCTCGCCCTGGGACAGAAGAGAGCAGGCGCCGTGAAAGATTACTTTGTCTCGTCCGGAATAAGCGAAAAGCGGCTGCGGGCAGTCTCCTTCGGGAAGGAAGCGCCCATTGATTCGGGACATACGGAAGACGCCTGGGCCAAAAATAGGCGCGCCCATTTTGTGACGCCCTAAGGCCCCGCGACCGAGAGCAAAAAGGCGAATGTCTCTCATAGGTCCTATCGGTCTTATCAGTCCCATAGGACCTATGAGAGACGGTGGACCATTTCTTGCGTGAGGAGAGACGCCTCACTTCCAATTCAATGGGGTGCGAAAAACCCCGATAACTGCTGTGGAGGGAAAAGCATGAGAGTTTTTCCGCTTCTTTTTGTTGTCCTTGTTCTTTTCGGCTGCGCTTCAAGCGGAGAAGTGAGCCAGGTCAGGCAGGACGTGACGTCCGTCTACTCGGAGCAGACGAGCTACATGCAGAAGACGGATGGACGCATTGCGCGCCTTGAAAAGCAGATGAACGACCTCCAGAAGTCCGTGGGCTCGCCCGACTCGGGCCTTCGCAAGCAGGTGGTAGACCTGTCGATCGCGAGCGAGAACAGGGACGAGAAGATCAAGCAGATCCTCGGCAGGCTGGATGAGATGGATTCGCAGCTCCGCGCCTATTGGGAAGATATGAAGGCGCAGCTCAGAGAGCTGAAGAAAACAACCGCCAGGGAAGAAGGGGGGCCCGCAGCAAGCGTGGGCGGCCCGGCAGCGCCGACCACCAACGCCGAAGACCTCTACAAGCAGGGTTTCGATGCCTTTCAAAAGGGCGCCTATAAGGATGCCGTGCCTCTTTTTGCGCAATTCGTACAACAAAACCCCACTGCGCCGCTTGCCCCCAACGCCTATTATTGGATGGGCGAGAGCTATATGAACCTAAAGACTTATGAGAAGGCCATTGTCCAGTTTCAGGAAGTCATCGACAGATTTCCCAAGAGCGACAAGGCTGCCAAGGCCATGTACCGGCAGGCGCAGGCGTTCGCCGCAATGGGCGATAAAAAAAGCTCTACGACCGACTTAAAGAGGGTCATAGAGCTTTTTCCGAAAACAGAGGAAGCCCGGCTTGCGGACCGAGCCTTACGGAGCGGCGCCTTCCAGTAATGCCGGGGGCGTTTCCTGGGTCGGTTCCTCGGCTTTGTCGAGGCCGACCATTTCGTAGTTCCTGTACTTCACGAAGCCCGTGCCGGCGGGGATGATCCTCCCCATGATCACGTTCTCCTTGAGCCCACGCAGGTAGTCTACCCGGCCCTCGATGGCTGCCTGGGCGAGCACCTTCGTAGTATCCTGGAAGCTCGCGGCCGAAATGAAGCTGTCCGTGATGAGGGACGCCTTCGTGATGCCGAGGAAGAGCGATTCTGCCGTTGCGGGCGTTCCTCCCTTTTCGAGCACCCGACGGTTCTCCTCCTCGAAGACCCACCACTCGACCGGCTCGTCGATGATGAAGTTCGTATCGCCCACTTCGTTGATGCGGACTCGCTTGAGCATCTGCCGCACGATGATCTCAATGTGCTTGTCGTTGATCTTCACGCCCTGGAGCTGGTAGACCTCCTGAATCTCGTCGACCAGATAGCGGGCGAGGTCCTTGGTGCCGAGAATCCGAAGCACGTCGTGAGGATTGACGGGACCATCGATCATCGCTTCTCCCGCCCTCACATAGTCGCCCTCGTGGACGATGATGTGCTTTCCTCTCTGGATCAGATACTTACGGGCTTCGCCGCGTTCCGGCGTTACGATGATCTCCCTCTTTCCTTTGGAAAGCTTGCCGAATGAGACAAGACCCGATATCTCCGTAACCGTGGCGCTTTCCTTCGGCCGCCGCGCTTCGAAGAGCTCCGCGACCCTCGGCAAACCGCCGGTGATATCCTTTGTCTTGGTTGTTTCCCTCGGCATCTTCGATACCGTGTCGCCTGCAAAAATCTCGTCGCCATCGTTCACGACGATATGGGCGCCGATGGGCAGGATGTAGCGGGCAGGACTTTGCGTGCCCGGAATCATGATCGTCCGTCCCTTCTCATCCTTAATTGAGATGCGGGGCCTCAAGTCGGGGTCCCGGGACTCGATAATGACCTTGTACGCAAGGCCGGTGACCTCGTCGACGCGCTCCTGCATGGTGACGCCTTCACTGATGTCGCCGAATTTTATCTTCCCCGAGACTTCCGAAAGTATCGGCGTGGTGTACGGGTCCCACTCGGCGAGGGTCTGGCCCTCGGTCACCTTTTGGCCGTCCGTGACCTTGAGCTTGGCGCCGTAAATGATCGGGTATTTCTCCCTCTCGTGGCCCGCCTCGTTGACGAGGAGGACCTCGCCGTTCCTGTTCATGATGACGGGCTGCCCTTCCTTGTTGAGGACCATCTTCACGTTGACAAGCCTTACATAGCCTTCGTTCCGGGCCTCCAGAGTCGACTGTTCGACCCGCCGCGAGGCCGCGCCGCCGATGTGGAAGGTTCTCATGGTGAGCTGCGTGCCCGGCTCGCCGATGGACTGGGCCGCGATAATGCCGACCGCCTCGCCAATGGACACCAACCTCCCGCGGGCAAGGTCCCTGCCGTAGCAGAGGGCGCAGACGCCCCGTCTCGACCTGCAGGAGAGAACCGAGCGGATCTTGACAGTCTCGTAACCCGCCTCGTCGATCTTCGGCAGGTGCTCTTCCCTGATTTCCTCGTTCCGGCGGACGATGATCTCACCGTCGGGGTCCCTGAGGTCTTCCAGGGAGACCCTTCCGAGGAGTCTCGTCCCGAGCTGCTCGATCACCTCGCCGCCCTCGATGAGGGAGGTCACTTCAATGCCGTCGAAGGTGCCGCAGTCTGTTTCTCCCACGATGACGTCGTGGGCCACGTCGACGAGCCTCCTCGTGAGATAGCCCGAGTTGGCGGTCTTCAACGCCGTGTCAGCGAGGCCCTTCCGGGCGCCGCTGGTAGAGATGAAGTATTGGAGCACCGTGAGGCCTTCCCTGAAGTTGCTCGTGATCGGCGTTTCGATAATCTCGCCCGAAGGTTTCGCCATGAGCCCTCTCATGCCCGCGAGCTGCCTGATCTGCTGCGCGTTTCCTCTTGCGCCTGAGTGGGCCATGATGAACATCGGGTTGAGGCTGTTCTGGTATTCCACTTTGCCGTCGGGCGCCGTGATCTGCTCCGACCCGAGCTCTCTCATGAGCTCGTCGGCGATCCTTTCGGTGACGTCCGCCCAGATGTCGATGACTTTGTTGTAGCGCTCGCCGTCGGTAATGAGACCTTCGGAATACTGGTTCTGAACGACTTTGACCTCTTCGTAGGCCTTGTTGATCAGCTCTTCCTTCCGCGACGGAATGATCATGTCGTCAATACAAATGGAGATGCCGCCGATTGTGGCGTAGCGGAAGCCGATGCCCTTCAGCCTGTCCGAAAGCAGGACCGTCGCCTTCTCGCCGCCCTGCCGGTAGCAGATGTCGACGAGCTGGCCGATGGACTTCTTGTCCATGACGCGGTTGACGACGGAAAAAGGGATCATGTCCGGGATTACCTCGCGGAGCAGTACCCTTCCCGGCGTCGTGTCCACGATCTGACCGTCCATTCTTACCTTGACCCGCGCGTGGAGATCGACCTCCCCGGCGTCATAGGCGATCCTCGCCTCTTCCGGGTCTGCGAATATCCTTCCCTCTCCGTCCCGGTACTTGCGGTCGATGGTGAGGTAGTAGAGACCGAGCACGATGTCCTGCGTCGGCACGATGATCGGTTTGCCGCTCGCCGGCGAGAGTATGTTGTTCGTCGACATCATGAGAACGCGCGCCTCTGACTGTGCTTCGATAGACAAGGGCACGTGGACCGCCATCTGGTCCCCGTCGAAGTCCGCGTTATAGGCAGGGCAAACGAGGGGGTGCAACTGGATGGCCTTGCCGTCGATCAACTGGGGCTCGAAGGCCTGAATGCCGAGCCGGTGCAGCGTCGGGGCGCGGTTGAGCAGCACAGGATGCTCCTTGATCACCTCTTCGAGCATATCCCATACTTCCGGACGCTCCTTCTCGACGAGCTTTTTCGCGTTCTTTATCGTCGTGGCAAAGCCTTTCTTGATGAGTCTGTTGTAAACAAAAGGCTTAAACAGCTCCAGGGCCATATATTTCGGAAGGCCGCACTCGTGGAGCTTCAGCTCGGGACCGACGACGATAACCGATCGTCCGGAATAGTCGACCCGCTTTCCGAGGAGGTTCTGGCGGAAACGACCCTGCTTGCCGCGCAGCATGTCGGAAAGCGATTTGAGGGGCCTTTTGCTCGTTCCCGTCACGATCCGGCCGCGCTTCGAGTTGTCGAAGAGCGCGTCGACCGCTTCCTGGAGCATTCTTTTTTCGTTCCTGATGATGATCTCCGGCGCATTCAGCTCCATGAGCCGTTTGAGACGGTTGTTTCTGTTGATGACCCTGCGGTACAGGTCGTTCAGGTCGGAGGTTGCGAACCTGCCGCCGTCGAGGGGCACCAGGGGGCGAAGCTCGGGAGGCAGGACGGGGATGATGTCAAGGATCATCCACTCCGGCTTTACCCCCGAAATGCGGAAGGCATCGACAACCTTCAGCCGCCGCGCGAGCTTCTTCCGCTTCGCGTCGGACGCGGTCTCCCGCATTTCCTCCCTGATCTCTTTTCCGACCTGCTCCACATCGATTTTCTTGAGGCATTCCCGCATCGCTTCGGCGCCGATGCCGCCCAGGAATTTGTCCCCGAACTTATCCTTGGCCTCCAGGTACTTCTCTTCGCTGATCAGCTCGCAGAAGTTGTACTGAGAGGGACCCGGCTCGACCACGATGTACATCTCAAAGTAGAGCACCCGCTCGACCTCTTTGATGGTCAGCTCGAGAAGCGTGCCGATCTTGCTCGGCATGCTCTTCAGGAACCAGATGTGGGCGATGGGCGACGCGAGGTGGATGTGACCCATGCGCTCCCTGCGTACTTTCGACTGTATTACCTCGACACCGCACTTCTCGCAGATAATGCCGCGGTGCTTCATCCTCTTGTACTTACCGCAAATACATTCGTAGTCTTTTACCGGACCGAAAATCCGGGCGCAGAAAAGGCCGTCTTTTTCCGGCTTGAAGGTCCGGTAGTTAATCGTCTCCGGCTTCTTTACCTCGCCGAAGGACCACTTTTCGATAAGATCCGGCGAAGCCAGAGAGAGCTTCATCGCCGTATAGCTCAAAGGGTCTTTCTGTTTATCGAAAATTTTAAAATAGTCGTCCAAAACGACCTCCTTACTCTTCTTCTTTGATCAAATCGACATTGATGCACAGGCTCTGCAATTCCTTCACGAGCACGTTGAACGATTCCGGCAAAGAAGGCTCGAGCACGTCCTCGCCCTTGACGATCGACTCGTAGGCCTTCACCCTTCCGCTCACGTCGTCAGACTTGATGGTGAGGAACTCCTGCAGCGAATAGGCAGCCCCGTATGCTTCGAGGGCCCACACCTCCATCTCGCCCAGCCGCTGTCCGCCGAACTGCGCCTTGCCTCCGAGGGGCTGCTGCGTCACGAGCGAATAAGGCCCGATGGAACGAGCGTGTATCTTGTCGTCTACGAGGTGGTGGAGCTTGAGCAGATACATATTGCCGATAGTCACCTTGTGATGGAAGGGCTCTCCCGTCCTGCCGTCGTACAGCGTGATCTGCCTCGATTCGGGCAGTCCCGCAAGCTTGAAGGCATCGGTAATCTCCGCTTCCCGCGCGCTGTCGAAAACAGGAACCGCGATTGGCACGCCCTCTTTCACCTGACCCGCGAGCTCGATCAATTCGTCTTCGCTCAGCTTGTCAAAGAACTCCTGCATATCCCCGTCTCCATAGATTTCTTTGAAACGGGCCTTAAGGAGGTGGGCGTTATTCGTCTCAACGAGCTGGCCGATCATCTTGCCCAACTCGCGCGAGGCCCAGCCAAGGTGGGTCTCCAGTATCTGGCCGGCGTTCATGCGCGACGGCACGCCGAGTGGGTTGAGCACCACGTCGACCGGGGTCCCATCTTCTGAAAAAGGCATATCTTCTTCAGGCAGGATGACCGAGACGATTCCCTTGTTCCCGTGGCGTCCCGAAATCTTGTCGCCCACCGCGATCTTCCGCTTCATGGCCACATAGACCTTGATGGTCTTGAGGACCCCCGGCGGCAGCTCGTCGCCTTTCTTGATCTTGTTTATCTTGTCTTCATAGTAGAGTTTTATCAGCTCGACCTGATTTTCCTTGCTGTCGACGATCTTGGCGATCCTCGCCTCGAGGTCTTCGTCGTCGAAATCGATATCCTGGAGCCTGTCCAGCTTGATGCCGGCGATCTTCTCCTGCGTGAAGACTTCGCCCTTCTTGAGGAGCAGTCCTCCCTTCGAGTCTTTTATCTCCCGGGGCGCCGTTTTGCCCACGAGCAGGTCCTGAAGCTTCTCACTCGTCGACTCCAGAATGATCCTTATCTGATCTTCCTGGTCTTTCAGGATGTTCGATATCTCGATGTCTTCGATGAGCCGCGACCGCTCATCCTTGTCGATGCCCCGTCGCGAAAGGACCTTCACGTCGATGACGATGCCCTCGATGCCGTGGGGAATCCGCAGGGAAGTATCCTTGACGTCGCCGGCCTTTTCACCGAAGATCGCGCGGAGCAGCTTCTCTTCCGGCGTCAACTGGGTTTCCCCCTTGGGGGTCACCTTGCCGACTAGGATGTCTCCGGCCCGCACCGTGGCGCCGATGCGGATGATGCCGCTATCGTCCAGGTCTTTGAGCGCTTCATCGCCCACGTTGGGAATATCGCGGGTAACCTCTTCCTTGCCGAGCTTGGTGTCCCGCACCACGCACTCCAGCTCTTCGATGTGGATGGAGGTGAAGGCGTCTTCCGCGACGAGCCGCTCGTTAATGAGGACCGAGTCTTCGTAGTTGTAGCCCCTCCAGGGCATAAACGCCACGACGACGTTCTTGCCGAGGGCCAGCTCTCCCCTGTCCGTCGAGGGCCCATCCGCAAGGACCTCGCCCTTGTTGACGTAGTCGCCCTTGCGCACGATCACGCGCTGGTTGATGCACGTATCCTGGTTCGACCGTCTGAACTTCAGGAGATTGTAGACGTCGATCTTGGTGACCGGCTCTTCGCCGTCCCGCTTCTCCTCGTACTTGAGGATGATCCTGTTCGCGTCGACGCTTTCAACAACGCCGTCGTGCCGGGCGGCAATGCTGACCCTCGAGTCCCTTCCCACGATGCGCTCCATGCCCGTGCCGATGAGGGGCGCCTCCGTCCTGATGAGGGGCACCGCTTGCCGCTGCATGTTGGAGCCCATAAGCGCCCGGTTTGCGTCGTCGTGCTCGAGGAAGGGAATGAGGGACGCGGAAACGGAGACGAGCTGCTTCGGAGAAACGTCCATGAGGTCTATGGTCATAGGGTCGATCCAGAAGAAACCGCCGCCCTTCCTCGCGGAGACCAGGTCCGTCGTGAAGCGTCCGTCTTCGTCCACGGGCGCGTTCGCCTGGGCAACGTAGTACGCCTCCTCTTCCAGGGCGCTCATGTACTTGATGTTGTTCGTCACGCGCCCGTTGATCACTTCCCGGTAGGGCGTCTCGATGAAGCCGTATTCATTGACCCGCGCATAGGTGGAGAGCGAGGCGATCAGACCGATGTTCGGCCCTTCAGGCGTCTCGATAGGGCAGACCCGGCCGTAGTGCGTCGGGTGCACGTCGCGCACCTCAAAACCGGCCCGCTCGCGCGTAAGGCCGCCGGGGCCGAGGGCGGAGAGCCGCCGTTTGTGGGTGATCTCGGAAAGCGGGTTCGTCTGGTCCATAAACTGCGAAAGCTGGCTGCTGGCGAAGAAGTCTTTTACCGCCGTGGCAACCGGCTTCGGGTTCACCAGGTCGTGGGGCATGAGGGTCTCCATCTCGGGAAAGGTAAGCCTTTCCTTGATAGCCCGTTCCATTCTGACGAGGCCCATTCTGAACTGGTTCTCCAGGAGCTCGCCGACCGTTCGCACCCTCCTGTTGCCCAGGTGGTCGATATCATCGCCGGGGCCGCGGGAGTCTTTGAGGCGCAGGAGTTGCCTCACGACCTCAATGATGTCTTCCCGCCGCAGCGTCGTTTCGTCGAGTGGTATGCCGAGACTGAGGCGGTGGTTCATCTTGAGCCGGCCCACCTTGGAGAGGTCGTAACGCTCCGGGCTGAAGAACATGTTGTGCACGAGGGCTTCGGCAAACTCATACGTAGGCGGGTCCCCCGGCCGCAATTTCCGGTAAATTTCGAGAAGGGCTTCCTCCTTGCCGTTCGCTTTGTCGATGAGGAGCGTGTCCCGAAGCGAGGAACTGACAACGAGATTGTCGATAAAAAGCACGTCGAAGCTCTTTATGCCCCGGCTTATCGTCTTCGCCAGGTCGTCTTCGGTGATCTCCTTGTTGATCGGGACGATCACCTCGTTCGTCTCCGGGTCGATGATGTCGGCAGCGGCGATCTTCCCGATGACGTCCTGTTCCTCCACCGGGATATTCGCGATGTTCGCCTGCTCCATCTTCCTGATGACGGATTTGCTGATCTTCTTATTCTTCTTTACAAGCACCTCGTCCGTCTCGGTATTGATGATATCGGCGGGCGCTTTCTGCCCCAGAAGCAGCTCGAAGGGCGTTTCCTTGAAGATTTTTCCATCCTTTATGGCAACCGTTTCCTTCTCGTAAAAATAGTCGAGAATCTCCTTTTCCGAATAGCCGAGGGCGCGGAGGAGGAGGGTGACGGGAATTTTCTTGCGTTTGTCTATGCGTACGTAAAGAAGCTCTTTATGATCAAACTCGAAATCGAGCCAGGAACCCCTGTAGGGGATGATTCGGGCAGTATAAGCGAAATTGCCGCTGAACGGCGCTTTTGATTGGTCGCAGTCGAAGTAGACGCCCGGCGACCGGTGCAACTGGCTGACGATGACCCTTTCGGTCCCGTTCACGATAAACGTCCCTCTCTCGGTCATGAGGGGGATCTCTCCAAAGTAGACGTCTTGTTCCTTGACCGCTTTGATGTCCTTTACTTTTGTATTAGGATCGACGTTGAATACGACGAGTCGAATGGTGACCTTCATGGGCGAGGCAAAAGTGAGCCCCCGCACGACACACTCCTCTTCGGAATACTTCGGGTCGCTGATCTCGTACTTCACAAACTCCAGGGAAGTCGTCTCGTGCGAGTCCTTGATCGGAAAGACCGATGTAAAAACGGCCTGAAGGCCCACGCTTGTCCGCTCTTCGGGCGCCAGGTCTTTCTGCAGGAAACTCTCGTAAGAGTTCAGCTGAATTTCGATAAGATTGGAAATCTCGAGAACCTCTTTGAGTTTCCCGTAACTCTTTCTCACAATCTTATTATGAAAGGTCTGCCTCATATGCTTTTCACCTCTTGTTTAACTGTTCAGGGGCAAAGCGAACTTTGCCCCCGCAAGTAACCGATGCCAAAAAACTGCTACTCCACCTTGACCTGTCCGCTCACCTCTTCGAGCTGCTTCTTGACGGTTTCCGCTTCCGCCTTCGACACGGCTTCTTTCACGGTCTTGGGCACGCCTTCGACCAGGTCCTTTGCTTCTTTCAGTCCGAGGCTCGTTATCGCCCGCACGACCTTGATTACCTGTATCTTCTTGTCCGCTTCATATCCGGTGAGGATGACGTTGAATTCCGTCTGCTCTTCCACGGGCTCCGCAGGGGCCGCCGCAGCCGCGCCTCCACCTGCGCCTGCCGCCATCATCGGCATCGCCGCGGTCACGCCGAACTTCTCCTCGAGCGTCTTGATGAACTCAGAGAGCTCCAGAACCGTCATATTCTCAATAAAGCTGATTACTTCTTCTCTTGTGGCAGCCATTTATTCGTTCCTCCTTACATCGTCTCTTTTTTGGTCTTGATCGCGTTCAATGTGAACATGAGCTGCATGAGGTTGGCGGAAAGGACGCCGACCAGCCTCTGGGGCACACCCAGCAGCGAGCCGAGCAGTTTCCCGATGAGGACCTCTTTCGGCGGCAGCGTCGCAAGAGTGAGTATCTCCTGCGCGCTGATCCGCTTCGTCCCCAGAAGGCCCGCCTTCAGCTTCAGCTTCGGCACGTCCTTCGTGACCGCCGCGAGCACTTTCGCGACGCCGACCGGATCTTTGTAACTGCAAATCACCGCGTTGGGACCAGAGAACTCGTCCTTGAGCGCTTCCGCGTTTTTTCCCGCGGCCGCGATCTTCAGGAGCGTGTTCTTGGCTACTTTGAATTCTCCGCCCACATTGTCGAGGTCCCGACGGAGCTTCGAAATCTGAGCCACGTTCATCCCGCTGTACTCGGCAAGAAACATGGCGCCGGCACGCTTGAGCTTGTCGTCAAGCTCTTCGACTACTTTTCCTTTTGCCTTTCTTTCCAATGGTTTTCATCCCTCCTTTCTGTTTAGAGTCTGTATGGAAAGCCAGAAGAGACGAAAGTGCACAGACGATTTTTGTCTCGGCAGGCAGTGGTGCTTTAAGCCAAAACCTAAGGCGCCTGCTGTCTCTGACTCTTTCCCTATTTCGCGACGCTTCTCACATTGGTAGGATCTATTTTGACTCCGGGGCTCATGGTTCTGGAAATAGCGATGCCCCTCACGTAGGTCCCTTTGCTGGAAGCAGGCTTCAGCCTGATGACCGCATCGAAGAGAGAGGTGATGTTCTCCGCCAGCTTTTCCTTGCCGAAACTCCCCTTTCCCACGGGAACATGGAGGTTTCCCGCTTTGTCCACGCGGAATTCCACGCGGCCTGCTTTCAGTTCGTTCACGGCTTTCGCGACGTCGAACGTCACCGTGCCCACTTTGGGGTTCGGCATAAGTCCCCTGGGACCGAGTATTTTACCGAGTTTACTCACCGCGCCCATCATGTCGGGCGTTGCGATGGCTTTATCGAAGTCGAGCCAGCCTTTCTGGATCTTGTCGATGAGGTCGTCAGACCCGACGAAATCGGCGCCCGCATCCTGGGCTTCTTTTTCCTTCTGCCCCTTTGCGAAGACGAGGACCCTTACTGTTTTTCCCAGTCCGTTGGGGAGCACCACCGAGCCTCGCACCATCTGGTCGGCATGTCTCGGGTCGACGCCGAGGCGCATGGCCACTTCAACGGTTTCATCGAATTTTCTTTGAGGCATTTCAGAGATCAGGTCGATGGCTTCTTCAAGGCTGTACCTCTTTTCCCTGTCGACCTTTGCCAAAGCTTCCTTGTATTTTTTAGTTTTTTCTGCCATTTCCCTCACTCCTCAAAAAAAAATAATAAACCACGGAACAGTAATCTTCCCTTACTGCCCGCCGTTCGTTGCGCCTCAAACATCGATCTGAGTGAATGGTCTTTTATTCGCTCTCCACAACCTCCAATCCCATGCTTCTCGCGGAGCCCTCAACAATCTTCATCGCGCCCGCCAGATCTTTTGCATTGAGATCGGGCATTTTCAACTGTGCAATCTCCTTGACCTGCGACTTGGCGATCTTCCCCACGATCTCTTTGCTGGGGTTGCTTGCTCCCTTCGCGAGCTTCACCGCCTTCTTGAGGAGGAAAGAAACAGGGGGTGTTTTCGTGATAAACGTAAAGGTCCTGTCGGAGAAAATGGTAATGAGCACAGGGATGATCGTTCCTTCCTGCGTCTTTGTCCTCTCGTTGAAAGCCTTGCAAAATTCCATTATGTTCACCCCGTGCTGACCGAGCGCCGGTCCTACCGGCGGCGACGGGGTTGCCTGACCTGCCGACAACTGCAGCTTCACCATAGCGGCAACTTTCTTCGCCATCTTACTGCTCCTTTACATTTTTTCTATCTGCATGAAATCCAATTCCACGGGCGTTGTCCTGCCGAAGATATTGAGAAGCACTTTTACCTTCCCCTTTTCCGGCTTAATCTCTTCCACGCTGCCAGTAAAATTGGAGAAAGGCCCTTCGATCACTTTCACGCTGTCGCCTTTCTCGAAACGGATCTTCGGCTTTATCTTCCCTTTTCCTTCCTGGATGGCGGAGACAAGATCCCTGATCTCTTCGTCGGGCAGGGGCGTCGGCTTCATGCCGTAGCCGACGAAACCCGTCACTTTCGGCGTATTTCGCACGAGATACCACGTATCCTCGTTCATGTCCATCTGGACGATGATATAACCGGGGAAAATGGTCCTCTGGGATTTCTTCGCCTGTCCCTTTACCCGTTCCATGATCACTTCGGAGGGTACGATTATCTCGGCGAAATGGTCTTCCATTCCGCTCGTCTTTATCCTTTCTTCCAGGGCCTCCTTGACTTTCTGTTCATAGCCCGAATAGGTATGCACGACGTACCATTTTTTCTCCATCGAGCTATCCACGGAACAACGCCGTAATGATCCTTGCGAGCCCCAAGTCGACGACGCCAAGAAAAACAGCAGCGATGATGACGGTGATAAGGACCACGTACGTGCCCTTCATCGTCTCTTTCCTCGAAGGGAAAGTCACCCGCTTCGTTTCCACATAGACTTCCTTGAAGTATTCCTTGACCTTCTCAACAGTCTCTTTTACGTCCATGGGTTCTCCAGTGCAAGCAGGCCAGGAGGGATTCGAACCCCCAACACCCGGATTTGGAGTCCGGTGCTCTATCCGTTAGAGCTACTGGCCTTTCTATTTTGTTTCCCTGTGCGTCGTATGCTTCTTACAGGAGTTGCAGTACTTCTTCATTTCCAGCCGATCCGGGGTCTTCTGCTTGTTTTTCGTGGTCGTATAATTTCTGTTCTTGCAGTCGGAACAGGCCAGTATCACCAATTGCCTCATCTCATATCCTCTATCAAGATTTGATGGTCAACACTCCTCTCGCCGATGAGCCTTCGGAGGGGTGTCGCCCCAACCATTACCGTCATGGTCAACACTTCTCTCGCCGACGGGCTTTCGGAGGGGTGTCGCCCCAACCATTACCGTCATGGTCAACACTTCTCTCGCCATCAAGACCGGTTGCGGGGACATTCCTCCGCTTTTGGAGGTGTGTCACCGATCCAATCTTGATGGGTGTCGCCCCAACCATTACTGTATTATCTCCGTCACTACCCCTGCGCCGACGGTCTTGCCGCCTTCCCTGATAGCGAAGCGAAGCTCCTTCTCGAGGGCGATGGGGGTCACCAGATCGACGATGATCGTCACGTTGTCTCCGGGCATCACCATCTCCACGCCTTCAGGCAGCTTCACGATGCCCGTCACGTCGGTCGTGCGCAGGTAGAACTGGGGCCGGTAGCCCGTGAAGAAGGGAGTGTGACGGCCGCCCTCTTCCTTGTTGAGCACGTAGACCTCGGCCTTGAACTGCGTGTGGGGGGTGATCGATCCGGGCTTCGCAAGCACCTGGCCTCTTTCTACTTCGTCTTTCTTCGTGCCTCTCAGAAGGACGCCGATGTTGTCGCCCGCCTGGCCCTGATCGAGGATCTTGCGGAACATCTCGACGGAGGTGGCGACGGTCTTCTGGGTGGGTTTGAAGCCGACGATCTCCACCTCGCCGCCGGGCTTGATGAGGCCTCTTTCCACCCTGCCGGTCACGACCGTGCCGCGGCCCGAGATGGAGAAGACGTCCTCTATCGGCATGAGGAAGGGCTTGTCGGTGTCGCGGACGGGCTCGGGGATGTAGGAGTCGCAGGCGTCGAGCAGTTCGAAGATGCTCTTGCAGTGCGGGCAGTCTTCCTTGCCGTCGCCGCATTCGAGGGCCTTTAAGGCAGAGCCCTTGATGATCGGGATCTTGTCTCCGGGGAACTCGTAGGCGGTCAGCAGCTCCCGGAGCTCCAGTTCGACCAGCTCGATCAGCTCGGGGTCGTCCACCATGTCCACCTTGTTGAGATAGACGACGATGCAGGGCACGCCCACCTGACGAGCCAGCAAGATGTGCTCTCTCGTCTGGGGCATGGGGCCGTCGTTCGCGCCCACCACCAGGATCGCCCCGTCCATCTGGGCGGCGCCGGTGATCATGTTCTTAATATAGTCAGCATGGCCCGGACAGTCGACGTGCGCGTAGTGGCGCTTCTTCGTCTCGTACTCCACGTGAGCCGTGGCGATCGTGATGCCCCGTTCCTTTTCCTCGGGGGCCTTATCTATCTGATCGAAGGGGATCCATTCCGCCTGCCCCTTGTTCGCGAGGCATCTCGTGATTGCGCTCGTCAGGGTGGTCTTCCCGTGGTCGATATGGCCTATGGTGCCGATATTGACGTGGGGTTTCGTCCGCTCAAACTTCTTCTTAGCCATGTGATGAGCCTCCGTTTAAATTTATGGAGCCCACGATCGGGATTGAACCGATGACCACTTCCTTACCAAGGAAGTGCTCTACCACTGAGCTACGCGGGCATCTGGAGCGGGAAACGGGATTCGAACCCGCGACCCTCAGCTTGGAAGGCTGACGCTCTGGCCAGCTGAGCTATTCCCGCTACTAGAACCTCACGAGGGGTTGCTGATACGGACATTCTTTCAACGACTGCAACGGCAGCCCTTGAATCGCGGTCCTCCCCATGCAACCCCGATTCATCTATCAAAGGAGGGGAAGAGCCGAATGGCTCCCCCCTCCCATCTTCACTATTCGCAGTGAAAGTGGTGGAGAGGGGAGGATTCGAACCTCCGAAGTCTGAGACAACAGATTTACAGTCTGCCCCCTTTGGCCGCTCGGGAACCTCTCCTCCAGAGCTGGTGATGGGACTCGAACCCGCAACCTGCTGATTACAAATCAGCTGCTCTGCCTGTTGAGCTACACCAGCTTTACTCAGACCGGTAGTATAATATAAGACGCCGGGGAAATCAATACACGAATATCCTGAAGACTCCCTTTATCCGGAATCTGCGGCAATCAGGTTATAGTATACCTCTAAATCATTTCAAAAGAAAGGGCAATATCAAGCAGCGGCTTCGAGAGCGATCTGCTAGGGTCGCTGCCGCGTCCTTGTCGTGTTGACTTCGTCGGCCGGGGGTGATTGAATAGCGAAAAACAAGGAGGGTGCGATGACTTCTTCTGGTTGGGATGCAAAGCAGTGGAGCGAGGCGCTGGCGAAGGTCGAGATAGAGGCTTCCGGCGTGGCGGTCAAGTTCTCGACAAAAGCGCCTGAGGGAATCGCGCGTCTGGATGGGCAGATGCGCCTGTGCGAAATGCTCCGGCACGCACAGGAGGGAAACACTTTTTATGCGGGGAGCGAAAACCATCTGTGCGGCGCCGCCCTCTACGCTTTCGGAAAGGACCTGCCTCCTGTCTATACCTCGGGAGAATACGGATCGGGCCTCGAAGTGTTTGACAGCCCGAGAACGGGGAGCCGCCTCTACGACCATATTCCCCGGTTCGAGGCGCGGCGGGACATCAATTTTGTCACGCTCTCGCCAGTTGAGAAAACAACCTACGATCCCGATCTTCTCATCGTGCTCGCGAAGGAGGATCAGACGGAAACCCTGCTGCGGGCAATGAGCTATGGGACGGGCAAAATGTGGACGAGCAAGAGCACAGGCGTGATCGGCTGCGCGTGGCTCTTCGTTTATCCCTATCTGTCGGGTGAGCTGAACTACACGCCGGTGCTCAGCCTGGGCATGCGCGCGTTGAAGGTTTTTCCGTCGGGCCGGCAGCTCGTCTCGATCCCTTTTGATATGCTTCCCGGCATGCTCGACAGCCTCAACAAAATGCCGCTCGTATTGCCGTCCCTCCAACCGGGGGGCGATGAGTTCCGCAAAGAGCTCCTGGAGAGGCTCGGCCTCGACCCGGCTCACTAAAAATCGATTCCCTTTCGAGGCGCCCTGAAAGGGGCGCCTCGGCGTTTCGAAGGGCCGTCAGGTCTTTATCTTCCGTTTCTTCGCTGGCCTGCCCCGGTCTTCCTTGACAATGGTCCGGCCCCCCAATAGATTCTAAAGTAGGCTTCGGGAGGCGCACGTGGACTGGACGATTCGGATTGGCGGCGAGGCCGGTCAGGGCATCCAAACAATCGGCGGAGCCCTCGGCAAGGTCTTTGCGAGGGCCGGCTGTCATGTTTTCATCCATCAGGATTACGAGTCCCGGATCAGGGGCGGTCACAATTTCTTCCAGTTGCGGGTAGCCGATAAGCCCGTTTCCTGCTCACGGGAGACGGTGGATATCGTGGTAGCCCTCGATAAGGCGAGCATCCCGGAAAGCGAAGGGCATCTCTCCGCCTCGGGCCTGATCGTCTATGACGGGGCAATGCTCAAACAACACTACGAGGGGAGCAAGTTCCTGGACGTCCCTTTCCTGGCGCTCGCCACTGAGGGCGGGGGCAGCAGGATCATGGCGAACACTGTCGCGACGGGAACGGTTCTCGGTTTGCTGGGCATGGGTCTCGACCTACTCTCCGGCGTGATCGTCGAGTTTATGGAGAAGAAGGGGGCCGAGACGGTCGAAGAAAACCGGCAGGCGGCGCGCAGGGGTTACGGTTTCGCGGTGGAGCATTGTCCCTCTTGCGCCTTCGGCAGTATGGCGAGGGTTACGCCCCGCATGCTCCTCAGCGGCAACGCGGGCGTGAGCGTCGGAGCAATTCTCTCGGGCTGCACCTTTTTCTCCGCTTACCCGATGACGCCGTCGACGGCGATCCTTTTCTTCATGGCAGGCAAGGCCGAGGAATACGGCATTACGGTGGAACAGGCCGAGGATGAGATTGGCGCGATAAACATGGCGCTCGGCGCCTCCTTCGCCGGGGCCAGGTCGATGGTCTCCACTGCCGGCGGCGGCTTCGCCCTGATGGTCGAAGGCGTCTCTCTGGCCGCCATGACGGAAACGCCGGTGGTGATTGTCGTGGGACAGCGACCGGCGCCCGCTACTGGCCTGCCGACGAGGACGGAGCAGGCCGACCTGCTTTTTGTCCTCCATGCCGGTCATGGTGAATTTCCGAAGGTCCTCTTCGCTCCCGGCTCACCGGAGCAGGCCCTTTTCCTCACCAACAAGGCTTTCGATCTGGCGGAGAAATACCAGATCCCCTGCTTTGTCCTTACTGACGAGTATCTGGCGGATTCCGAATGGACCTATGAAGGAATCGACACGGGAAAGGCGGTCTACCGCGATTTTCGCCTGCGCTCCGGGGACATGGAGGGGGCAACGGAATACAAACGATACTCTCTCAACCCTTCCGGCGTTTCTCCCCTTGCCGTCCCCGGTTGTTCCGCACGCCTTGTCGTCGAGGACAGCGACGAGCATGACGAGGAGGGGCACATCACCGAGGATGCCGGGATCAGGATGAAGATGGTGCGAAAGCGCTTTCTCGACAAGCTCCCCGCTATCAGGAAGGAGATTGCGCCGCCAACGCTGTACGGCAGCGACCTGCCGGAAACGGTGGTGGTGGGGTGGGGCAGCACCTATGGCGTGATAAGGGAGGCAATCGAGGCGCTGCCGCACGGGGAAAGAGTCGCTTTCCTTCATTTTAGCGAGATCTCTCCCTTTCCGTCGACGGACAAGTTCGACTATATCGCCTTGCTCAAGTCGGCCAAAAGGACCATTTGCGTCGAGAACAACGCCGGGTCCCAATTTGCGCGGCTCATGAAGGCGGAAACAGGCTTCACTTTCGGGGAAACCATCAATAAATACGACGGAAGGCCCTTTCTCTTGGAAACGATGGTGGAGGAGCTGAATGACCGACTTGCGCGACTATGAGGGCCGGACGCCGGCGTGGTGTCCGGGGTGCGGCAACTTCGGCATTCTTGCGGCATTTAAGCAGGCCATGGCGGAAATGGGATTGGCGCCGCACCGGTTTGTGATCGTCTCTGGTATCGGCCAGGCGGGAAAGTTCCCGCACTATACAAAATGCGATACCTTCAATGGATTGCACGGCAGGACCTTGCCCGCCGCAACGGGTTTGAGGCTGGTCAATCCCTCGATCCCCGTGATCGCCGTCGCGGGCGATGGGGACGCCTACGGCGAGGGCGGCAACCACCTGATCCACGCGATGCGCAGGAACATCGACGTGACGATGTTTGTCCACGACAATCAGGTCTACGGCCTAACCAAGGGGCAGGCATCGCCCACGAGCATGCAGGGAATGAAGACGAAAGGCCAGCCTCAGGGCGTGCAGCCCGAGCCGCTCAACCCTCTGGCCCTCGCCGTTGCCATGGATTGCGGCTTCGCGGCCCGGGCGTATGCCGGAGACCGGGAGCATCTGACGCGGATCATGCGGGAAGCCATCAATCACCGCGGCTTTTCCCTTCTTGACATTCTGCAGCCCTGCGTCACCTATAACCGTATCAATACGTACCAGTGGTTTTCGGAGCGCGTCTATCGCCTCGATGCGTCCTACGACCCCACGGACCGAGCCGGCGCGTTTGAAAAAGCCCTGGAGTTCGGCGACAGAATTCCTCTCGGCGTGGTCTGGCGAAACGACCGTCCGCCCTTCCCTTCCCGGGCCGCGACGGGCGAGCCGGCCGTCTGCGGGAAGCCTTTCGAACCGGCCGGCCTTGCGGCGATACTGAAGGAATTCTATTGACGGGCGCTTTTACCCCGCCACTCCTCCTGCCGCCACTGTTTCCGGTTCTTTCTGCGTTTCGATCATCCTCGAAGAGATGAAATTGACGACCGCAATGAGCGCGCCGCCCATGAACACATACTTGTAGCCGCCCGGCCCGCTTCTGGTCCAAACAATCCCGCCGAGCATGGGGAGGAATATCGTCACCACGTGGTCCAGGGTCGTGCCGAGAGAGAGGCTGGGGGAAATGTCCTCCGGTTTCAGGGCTATCTTCCGCATGTAGGTGCTCCTTGCCATATAGACCGAATCGAGGGAAAAATCGGCGACGTAGCAGAGATAGATAACCAGGATCGCGATAACGCCGCCGAAGAGGTCTTCGGCGAAAGCGTAACCGAGGCACGCGAAGAAGAAGAGGAATGCCTCACCGCTCAGGACGAACCGCTCTCCTTTCGTGTCGATGAGGTGGCCGACCAGGGGCTTCAGGAATATGCCGACCACGGCGATCACAAAGAAAAGAATGGCCATTGTCGATACATGCTGCTTGAAGACGTCGACGAGCACCCACGGACCGAAGGTGATGAAAATCTGCTTCCTCGCGCCGTAAAGCATGCAGAGCCAATAATAGAGGCGGTATTCCCGTCTGAAAACGAAGCGCTTCTCCACTTTGACCGTCTGGCTCGTCTTAACAAAGGCGGTCGCGACTCCTCCCAGCACGAAGGCCGTGCCCCCGATCGCGAAGGAGACGGTAAAACTTATATGGCAGAACCGGAAGAGCGCCCACAAACAAGCGGAGCCCACCACAACCGCAATATTCGTCGCCGCCGCCAACCTGCCAAGGACTTTTCCCTCCTCGCCCGGCTTGGCAAAGCTCATGGAGATGCTCCCGCCAACCGGCATTAGCATATGCATGCCCATGCTGTAAACGAAAATGGCGAAGATGACGAACAGGTAGCTTGGGGGGATGAGGCCGAGGGCGAACATGCCGATGCCTCCGACAATGTTCGCCACCACGGCGATCCGCACATCGCCGAGAAAAGATAAGCCGCCTATTATCATGAGCACGAGAAGTCCCGGGAGCTCCCGCGGCAATTCCAGGGCGGAGCGCTGGAGAATGACGATGCCTATGTGCTCTTTCAGGTAGTTCGTGAGGGTCGAGCCGTCGACTGCCATGGCGACGCCGAAGAAGACGCCGGACAGGAGAAACAGCAGGAAGTCGCGCTCCCTACCCTTGATCCAAAGACTGCCCATCTCTTTGGCCATAAGGAAACCTCGCTTTCGCTCTTGAAATGGAGCTCGCCTCCTGCCGAAGCGTGGGGGCGGTAAGGCGATTCATCCTCGCCTTAGAGGAGAGGCGCGCATCCGGTGGGACGGCAGCGGCCGGGAGTGTGTTTCTATTCTATGAGGCGGGAAAGGGCTTAGTCAAGGATTGTTTTCTTTGGGCAGTCTTGGACTTGGCCGATGGTTGGTGCGAGAGGACTCGCGTTCCTGCCCGGCGGCAAGCTACTTCAGCAATTTGACCTCGCCGCTGGAAAGACGGTACTTTCCTTTCACGATCTTGAGCGCGCCGCGCTCCACGCATTCCTTCACGACGTTGGACTGCTCGGCGAGGTTTTGCGCCACGAGATCGATATTGAAGTCGATGGCTGCTTCAACCTGCTCACTCCGGCTTTTGCCTTTCGCTGCCTGTTTCGCCTTTTCCACGGCCGGCAAGATCGGATCAATCACCGCCCCGAGGTTCCCCCCTGTCTTGCTGGCTGCCTCGTAGGCCGAGGTCACCGCCCCGCACGCTTCGTGACCCAGGACCATGATGAGGGCAGGCCCAAGGTGCTCCACGGCGTACTCTATGCTGCCCAGCACGAGGGGATCAAGGACATTTCCTGCCACGCGCACCACAAAGAGCTGTCCCAGCGTTTCGTCAAACACGATTTCCGGCGGAACCCTCGAGTCGGAGCACGACAGGATAATCGCATAGGGTCTTTGCCCTCCCGCCAACTCTTCTCTCGCTTCCTTGATCTTCAACGCATGATGGGCGAGGTGCGCTTTAACGAACCGCTTGTTCCCTTCGATCAGCCGCTGCAATGCAGCGTCCGCACTCATCCCCGGTCCTGCGTTGGCGGCGCCAAATGCAATTTCCGACAAGAACAGCCCAATACCCACAACAACAGCGATTGTTCGCAGCATCCCGGCCATTTCACGTCTCCTCGTGCAGTGATCGTAACGTCAATGCTAATCTAAGCAGGAGCATCTCAGACTACAAGCTCGGCTTTTATCGTTCTATTACCAGCAGTTGTTTTTGAATTTGGGGCGACGCAAACTCGCGGCCGGAGGAAATTTCGATGGATTTCGCCGTGATCGGCGGGGTCGCGAGTCGGAGCGTACTGATTGTACGTGAGGACTCGCGGCGTCGACGAGACAGGCGAAAGGCGCGAAATTTACCCGGCCGGGGGCTTATTGGAAGAGTGCGACGGACTTCTGCGCCAGCAGCAGTATGTCTCTCGGGAACATGCCCAGGTAGAGCAGTGCGCCGACACTCACGAGCATCACGAGCACGTAGAGGGGCGACATGTCTACCTTGCCCAACTCGCGGGTAGGATCCTTGAAGTACATGTACATGAGGACGCGCAGATAGTAGTAGGCGGCGACGGCGCTGTTGAGCATGCCGATGACGGCGAGCCAATAGTATCCGCCTTTCACCGCGTCGCTGAAGATGTAGAACTTTCCGGCAAAACCGGCCAGCGGCGGAATGCCGGTGAGGGACAACAGGAAGATTGTCATGCAGAGGGCCACAAAAGGATGGCGGCCCGCAAGGCCGGCATAGCTCTCGATGTCTTCGTTGGGCTCCCCTTTCCTGCCGATCAGCACCACAACCGTGAAGGCCCCCACGTTCATGAACGCATAGGCGACCAGGTAGTAGAGGACGCTGGAGGAGAGGACTTTGTCGCCCGTCACGAAGGCGATCAGGATATAGCCCGCATGGGCGATGCTCGAGTAGGCAAGGAGACGCTTGATGTTGCTCTGGACGAGGGCGGTAATGTTCCCCACGCACATGGTGAGGACGGCCAGGAGCCACAGGGCGCTCGACCACCCCGCGATGAAAGGATAGAAAGCGGTAAAGAACACCCTCAGAAAAGCGCCGAAGGCGGCCGCTTTTACGCCGGTGGCCATGAACGCCGTAACCGGGGTCGGCGCCCCCTCGTAGACGTCGGGCGTCCACATATGGAAGGGGACCGATGCGGTCTTGAATCCGAAACCGACGAGGATGAGCGCCATTCCGGCGAGGAACATCGGGTCGCCGCTGAGATTCCTCGCCGCTGCCACGGCGCGCACCATTCTGATGTCGATGGCGCCGGTGGAAGCAAAAACGAGGGCTATGCCGTACAGAAGGAAGCCCGTGGCGAACGCGCCCAGAAGGAAATACTTGAGCGAAGATTCGACGGCCCGCGCCTGACCCCTGAGAAGCCCGCACAAAATGTATATGGAGAGGGACATCACTTCGAGACCGATAAAAATGGTCACGAAGCTGGTCGACGACACCATGGTCATCATGCCGAGGACGCCGAAAAGCAGGAGGCCGTAATATTCACCCGTCGCCAGTTCCTCGCGCCTCGTGTATCGGATGGAGATTGCGCACACCATGAGAAGAATGACGAGGAAAATGCATTTAAAGAACGTGCCGAAGGTGTCGATCACATAGAGCCCGCTGAACAGATCCCCGCGCTCACCCCAGAGGGACACCGTGAAATAAAGGGCAAGAGCTGCGCCGATGAGGCTGAGCACGCCCGATGCAACGCCCCCTCCATTTTTTCTCTTGAAAGCCCCAACGAGGAGGACGAGAAAACCGAAAACTGCCAGGGTGATCTCAGGCAGAATCGATTCAAAGTCGAAAGCGGACAGCGCGATGTTCATCATTCAACCTCTTGTGAGCTTCCGGCCTGATTCAGCCCGCTAATCGCGGCCCGTACCTCCGGCAGCCGGGCCGGCGCAGGATCTTTCGCCGCAACCCCTTCCGCGGCCGTCTGGTAGTATGCATTTCTCTCTTTCATGAAACTGAGGAACCCCTC
This sequence comes from uncultured delta proteobacterium, assembly GCA_963816715.1. Classification (GTDB taxonomy): domain Bacteria; phylum Desulfobacterota; class Syntrophorhabdia; order Syntrophorhabdales; family WCHB1-27; genus BOG-1155. The sequence goes on along the minus strand of CAWFMJ010000014.1, from coordinate 38,823 downwards.
GACGGAAGCGTCCATCTTCTTCAGGAAAATCCTCGGAAAGACGCCCATGACAACGATGAAGAAGACCACGCAGCAAAGGATCAGGACCTCCCTGGCACCCAAATCCTTCACCTTCCTGTTCTCCTCCCGCTTTATTTCGCCGAACATGACTCGCTGGAACATCCAGAGCATGTAGACGGCGCCCATCACCACTCCCACAGTGCCCAGGATTCCATAGATTTTCACCGACCTGAAGGCGCCGAGCAATATGAGGAACTCCCCGACGAAACCGTTCGTACCCGGCAATGCAATGGAAGAGAGGGTCACGATCATGAAAAAGATGGCAAAAAGCGGCATCGAGGCGGACAGCCCGCCGAAATCGGAAATCATTCGGGTGTGGCGGCGCTCATAGATCATGCCCACGAGGAGGAAGAGTCCGCCCGTGCTGATGCCGTGATTAAGCATCTGGTAAATGCCCCCCTGGACGCCCTGCATGTTGAAGGCGAACAGGCCGAGCATTACATACCCCAGGTGGCTGACGCTGGAAAAGGCGATAAGGCGCTTCAGGTCCGGCTGCATCATGCTCACTATGGCGCCGTAAATGATGCCGATGATCGCGAGGATCGACATCAGGGGGATGGCGTCCATGGCGGCCTTCGGAAACAGCGGCATGGCGAAGCGAAGAAAACCGTACGCTCCCATCTTCAGGAGCACGCCCGCAAGGATAACGCTCCCTGCCGTGGGCGCTTCAGTATGCGCATCCGGCAGCCACGTATGGACGGGAAACATGGGGACCTTGATGGCGAAGGAGAGGGCGAAGGCCGCGAAGAGCCAATACTGCAAGTTGACCGGGACATTCGCCCTGTACAGGTCGAGGACGCTGAAAGTCGCGACGCCCGTGGCTGCCTGGTTATGAAAATACAGGGCAAAAATCGCCAGGAGCATGAGGACGCTGCCGGCCATGGTGAACAGGAAGAACTTGATGGCGGCGTAAACCCGCCTCGGGCCGCCCCAGATGCCGATGAGCAGGTACATGGGGATGAGCATCAACTCCCAGAAGATGTAGAAGAGGACCAGGTCGAGGGCGCACAGGGCGCCGAGTATCGCGGTTTCGAGGAAGAGGAAGGTAATGAAATACTCTTTTACCCTATTCTCAACCGACTTCCAGGAAATGAGAACGCACAGGATGGTAAGGAAGGTCGTCAGGAGCACGAGGAGCAGGCTGATGCCGTCTATGCCCAGGAAATAGCTGATGCCCCATTCCGGGAACCAGGGCGCCTTCTCGACAAATTGCATCCCCTGAACCCCCTCCTTGAACAGAAAGAAGAGGGGCAGCGAGAGGCCGAATTCTATGAGCGAGAAGACGAGCGTGAACCCCTTGATGAAAGTCGTGCGGTTCCTGTTGACGAAGAGGAGGAGCACCGCCCCGAGAAGGGGAAAATAGATCAGCGCGCTTAAGATTGGAAAGGAAAGCTGGTTCATGGCCCCTACAAGATCACCCTAATAATAAGATAGCCGACCACCGCGATGGCGCCGATGATTATGGCGAAGGCATAGCCCTGCACGTACCCTGTCTCGAAAAGTCTGATGAGACTGCCAATGCCGGATAAGAGCCAGGCAATGCCGTTTACCGTCCCGTCGATGAGCGTCTCGTCGACAACCCTCTTGCAAAAGCGGCCGAGAGCGAAAAGCCCGCGCACGAAGACGGCCTGATAAAGTTCATCCACATAGTACTTCCGGTTGAGGGTCCTGAAGACGCCCGGGAAAACCCTCACGAAGTTCTCGGGGATTTCGGGCCGTCTGATATAGAAATAGTAGGCGATGAAAATGCCCAGGAAGGCGATGATCACCGCCGCCGCCATGAGCAGGCCCTCGGGAGAAACGGAAGCCCCTGCAGGGCGCCGCCTTCAGCGAAAGCCCTCGTGACGAGGTGGATGGACGGGGCCGCAGCTTCCTTGGCCGGCCCGAAGACAGGTTCGAGCCACTGTTCGAACCTGTTAGCGCCGCCGAGGATGTGCGGCACGCCGATCCAACCGCCCACCACGGAAAGAACGGCCAGGATCATCAGCGGTATCGTCATGACCTTCGGAGACTCGTGAATATGATGCTTTATCTCTTCAGGCGCCCTGGATTCTCCATGAAAGGTCCTGAAGAACATCCGGAACATGTAAAAGGCGGTAAGACCGGCGGTGACGGCGCCGACGATCCAGAAGGCGAGGTTGCCGCCGTAGTTCGCGAAAACCTTCCACATGATTTCGTCTTTGCTGAAGAATCCGGAGAAGCCGGGAACGCCGGCGATGGCGATGCAGCCGGCCAAAAACGTCCAATAGGTGATGGGCGTTCGCTTCCGCAGGCCCCCCATTTTCCGCATGTCGAGTTCGCCGCTCATGGCATGCATGACGCTGCCGGCGCCGAGAAAGAGGAGGCCCTTGAAGAAGGCGTGCGTCATGAGGTGGAAGATGCCCGCCGCAAAGGCGCCCGAGCCCACGCCCACGAACATGTAACCCAGCTGGCTCACCGTCGAATAGGCGAGAACGCGTTTGATATCATACTGGGCGCAACCGATGGTCGCCGCAAAGAGGGCGGTGAGGACGCCGATCAGGGTGACGACGAACATAGTCGTCGGCGCCATGACGTAGAAGAAATTGAGACGGGCGATCATGTAAACGCCAGCCGTGACCATGGTGGCCGCGTGAATAAGCGAGCTGACCGGCGTGGGACCTTCCATGGCGTCGGGCAGCCAGACATACAGCGGTATCTGCGCCGACTTGCCCGTGGCGCCCACGAAGAACAGAAGGGTGATCAGCGTTGCGGCGGCGCCGGTGAGGAGATGGGCGTTCTTTTGAAGCTCCCCGAAGTTAAGGGTCCAGACGCCGTGGCTGCCCAAGGTCGTCAGGAGGAAGAAGACGCCGAGGAGGAAGCCGAAATCTCCTACCCTGTTGACGATGAATGCCTTCTTGCCCGCGTTCGCGGCGCTGTCCTTCTTGTACCAGAAGCCGATAAGAAGATAAGAGCAGAGGCCCACCCCTTCCCAGCCCACGAACATCAGGAGCAGGTTGTTCGCCGTCACCAGCGTGAGCATCATGAAGACGAAGAGGTTCAGGTAGGTGAAGTAGCGCGGAAAACCTTCATCGTCGTGCATGTAGCCGGCGGAATACACGTGGATGAGAAAACCGACCCCGGAAACGATCAGACACATGATGATGGAGAGCGAGTCGATCCTGAAGCCCACGTGGGCGGAGAACTCTCCCGAGGCAATCCAGGTGTAGACATCTTTTTCGAAAACCCTGGCTTCCGGTGGAAGTTTCAGAAAATCTACAAAGATAAGGGCCGAAACGACAAAGGAAGCAAACAGGGCGAGACAGGCGATCCAGGCGACAAGGGCCTTCGGAAGCTTCCGTCCGAAAAAGCCGTTGATCAGAAAGCCTATTGCAGGAAATACCGGTATGAGCCAAATGTATTCAGCCATTGCCTAACCCTTGAGAAGATTGATCTCGTCGACGTTGACGGTCCCTTTGAGCCTGAACAGGAGCACGAATATCGCCAGTCCGATCGCCGCCTCCGCAGCGGCCACGGTCATGATGAAGAAAACGAAGATCATGCCGTCCATCGAATTGAGCGCGTTCCCCGCCGCGATGAACGTCAGATTAACGCCGTTCAGCATCAACTCGATGCACATGAAGACGATGATCGCGTTCCGCCTGGTGATGACGCCGATTGCGCCTATGGCGAAAAGAGCCGCGCTCAACGCGAAATAAAGACTCGAAGGCACACCTTGCAGCATGAAGCTCTCCTATTCCTTCCCGCGTCGAGCCAGCGCCACGGCGCCGACGATGCCGATTAAAAGCAGGATGGATGCAATCTCAAAAGGGAAGAGGTATTTGCCGTAGAGAAAGTTCCCCACCTCCGTCACGCTTCCCGAAAAAGAGGCGCCGGAGGCGCCTGCGCTTGCCTGCTTGCCGCCTAAGGAGAGCACCGCCCCCAGGATTTCGAGAAAGAGGATGACCGTTATGAAGGCGCCGATCGTCTTGGGGCCCGACAGCTTCCTCTTCTGCACGAACTCCGTCTCCAGATGGATCAGCATGATGACGAAAATGATGAGCATCATGATGGCGCCCGCGTAGACGATGACCTGCGCGACGGCGATGAAGTGGGCATTCAGCATGACGTAGAGGGCGGCCAGGGAAAAGAAGGTGACAATCAGCCACAGAGCGCTGTGAATCGGGTTCCGGCGCGTCACCATCATAAGGGCGCCGAGCAGGGAAAGGACAGCCGAGACCGCGAAAACAATCCATTGAAAGAGAGGGGCGACGAAACCGGAGGCGCTCATTCCTTCCCCTCGTACATTCCGACCAGTTTCTCCGTGGTCAGAATGAAATCAGATCTCTGGTACCTGACGTACTCGTAGCCTCCGCCCAACTTGATAGCGTTCACCGGACACGCCTCCTGACAGAAACCGCAGAAAATGCACCGCAGCGCGTCTACTTCATAGTGTTTCGGATATCGGCGCCCGTCGTCGCGCTCGCCTATCTCAAGAGAAATGCAGCGCGAGGGACAGACGGCGACGCAGAGGCCGCAGGCGACGCAGGTCGTATTTCCCGCCTCGTCCTTGCGGAAATAGTGCATCCCCCGCCACCGCTCGGTCATCGGGAGCTTCTCTTCGGGATATTGGATGGTAATGGGCCGCGAGAAGAATCTCGACAGCGTCAGACCGAGTCCTTTCAGAAGGGGTATAATAATCATACGTTCATCTACCTCAATGCCACTACGGCCGCCGTCACCGCGGTATTTGCAAGGGCGAGGGGAAGGAGGACCTTCCAGCCGAATTGCATGATCTGGTCGTACCTGAGCCTCGGGAAAGTAGCCCTCTCCCAGATGAAAACAAAGACGAGCACGCACACCTTGATGAAGAACCAGAGGGGCCCGAAACCCGGAGGAGCACAGAAGGGCACGAGCCAGCCCCCCAGGAAGATCGTGACGGCCACGGCCGACACGGCTACCATGTGGGCGTATTCAGAAATATAGAAGGTGGCGAACTTCATACTGCTGTACTCGATATTGAATCCGCAGGCCAGCTCGCTTTCCGCTTCCGGCATGTCGAAGGGCGTCCGGTTCATCTCTGCGAGACCCGCGACGAGATAAAGGATAAAGGCCACGGGCTGATAGCAGATGAACCAAAGGTGGCGCTGCGCTTCGACGATGTCCGTCAACCGCAGGGAACCGGCCAGAATCAGCGCCCCCATCAGGATCAGGCCGAGGGAAACCTCGTAACTGATCATCTGTGCCGCAGCCCTTAAGGAGCCAAGCACGCCGTACTTGTTGCCCGACGACCAGCCCCCCAGCACCACGCCGTATTCGGCGATGGTGGCAAAGGCGAAGACCAGGAGAAGACCGGTATCGACGTCGCCGATCACCAGCTTGATGGCGCGGCCGAAAAGATGGACCGTGCCGCCGAAGGGGATGACGGAGAAAATGCACAGAATACCGAAGAGCGAGATCATGGGCGCGATGACAAAGAGCGGCTTGTCCGCGTTCGCGGGTATAATGTCTTCTTTGGTAAAGGACTTAATGCCGTCGGCGATAGGCTGGAGAAGCCCGAACCAGCCGACTCTGTTCGGCCCTCGCCTGATCTGAATCCGGCCCAACACTCTTCTCTCGATCAGCGTCACGTAGGCGACGAAGCCCATGAGGACGGCGATGACCACGATGTTCTTGACGAGGGCTTCTATTACGAAGAAGAGGGTATCCATCATTTCACCCTTTGTACCTGTACCTCAATCCACTTTGCCGGGCTCTCCATGAGCTTCAGCGCCGCGGGGCGGTCCCGGAAGATGAGATATTCGAGCACGCCCGGCCGGAGCCCTTCCTTCAGGGAAAGCGGCTTATCCACGGTCCCGGTTTTGGACGTGATCTGGACCACGTCGCCCTCGACCACACCCAATGCGGAGGCGTCCGCCGGCGACATAAAAAACTTATCCTCGGAGACGGGGTTGCCCGGTTGCTGGTAGACGGCGGCCACCCCTTTCGAATAGACTTCGCCGCCCCCCAGATGGCGGTTGACGAAGAGATCGCGAACGATCAGGACGTAGGCGCCCTTGGAAGCCACGACGGCCTTGCCGCCGGACCTGTCGGCGCTTGCTGCGGCCGCGGTCTCCCGTTCGGCGGCAATCTTGATCAATCCCTCCTTCAGACGGGCAGTCACGTCATGAGGCGCCCGATAGGAAGGGCCGCCGAGTTTTTCGAGAAGGGCGGAAAGAAAGGTAAAACCGGGATAGGCGGCCTGTTCGCAGTCGACGGCTTTCGCCAGTCGCCTCAGCCCTCCGTCCCCCGCGAAGAAGGTGCCTTCCTTTTGCGTAAAAACGCCGGTAGCAACGGTCAGATCGGCGCGGCTCATCACTGCTGAAGGAAGGGCGTCGGCAACGAGGACGAACTCCTTTCCTTCAAGGCCGGCGGCTGTCGTTTCCGCGCTCATGTAATGGAAGGGATCCTCTTCGTAAAAGAAGAGGCCCTTGATCCCCGAGTTTGCGAGAAGCACGTGGGGCGCAACGGCGCAGCCCAGGATCAGTGAAGCGCCGACCGCATTGGCCGCCCTTGCCACGGGCATCGTCAGTTCTTTTTTGTCCGCACCGCAAGCGGCGCAGAAATCGAGCAGGGTTTGCAGGCTTTCATCGGAGGCCGATACGCCTGATCCGAAAATAACGGCGATGTTGGCCGCGCGACCCACGAGGCGCGATGCCCGCGTAAAATCGTCCGCATCCATGCCGCAGGCCGCGCAGACTGCACCGACATCCGGCTGCTGACCGCCAGGAGCGAGGACTGTGCTGAGGGCGTTAAAGAAAGCGGCGTCGCTGCCCGGCAGAAGCTTTACGTGAGCGTCGGCGATTGATGAAAGCGCGATCGGGGCCGGGTCGACGATCATGATCCTGCTGCCCCGCAGCTTGTAGGCTTCGCGGACCTTGTCGCCCAGCACGTGGTTGTTGGAGAGCAGGTTTGCCCCGGCGACGACGATCAGATCGGCGTCGAGAAGCTTGTCGTACTCGTAGGGATAGGAGAAGCCTTTCCGGCGGTACGCCTCAAGCACCTTGCCCGTATGGTAGAAGGCGGAGGTGGTCATCGAAGCGTTCGGCAGACGGCCGGCAATCTCCTTGAGGAGAAAAAGCTCTTCGTTGGTCGCCCTCGGCGAAACGACGAAGCCGACGCCTTTCCCCTGCCTGTCGAGAGCGGCGAGCCGTTCGGCAGCCAGGGATGCGGCTTCCTGAATCCCGACGGCGCCGTTCTTAGTAGAAGCAGTACTGACTCGCGCTTCGTGGTTCACAAAGTCGTAGCCGAACCTGCCCATGACGCAAAGAGAGCCGTGGTTCGGCATGTTCTTGACGTCCTGGATGACATCCGTGACGTACCCGTTCGCTGCCACGTCGAGGCTAAAAGTGCACCCGAAGCCGCAGTGGGGACAGGTGGTGAAATGGCGCGTTACCTGCCAGAGCCGCGCCTTGAGCGGACTCAGGTTCTCGGTGAGGGCGCCCACGGGGCAGACGAAGAGGCATTCGCCGCAGGAAATGCAGCTTTTGGCGTTCGTGGGGGCCATCCGCGCATCGAGGCCGGTGCTTACCAGGTCGAGCACGCTGCGGCCGGATACTTCCCTGCATGCGTGGATGCAACGCAAACACAGGACGCAGCGGTTTTCGAAGTAGTTGATCATCGGCGTCGCGTAGGCCTTGATCCGTTCCTCACGCGGCGCCGTGTAGTCGGCCTTCGCTATGGCGTGCTGGAAGACGAGGTCCTGAAGATCGCACTCTCCACCAGCATCGCAGACGGGGCAATCGAGCGGATGATAGGCAAGGAGGAGCTTCAGGTAATCGCGCCTCATCGAGGTAAGCTTTGGCGATTGCGTCGTGACGACCATGCCCTCCTGCGCGACCGTCTGGCAGGAGACCATCGGGTTTGCATAGCCTTCCGCCTCAACGAGGCAGATGCGGCAGGAACCTATGGAAAGGAGGTTCGGGTGCCAGCACAGCGTGGGGATATAAATCCCGTGCTGTCTCGCTGCCTCGAGAATGGTCTTTCCTTCCTCTGTCTCGACCGTTTTTCCGTCTATCGTCAAACGTACCATGTCGACTCTCACACCGCCACCATGCCGATGCGCCAGCAGCGCAGGCATCGGCCGGCCTCCCTTGTTGCCTCGTCCACGCGGAAACCCTCCTCCACCTCGTCGAAGGTCCATTTCCGCGTTGAAGGATCGAGCATGCGCAGATGCTGACGCTCCTGGCCGCCCGCGATGCCTATCTGCTCGTCTTTCTGGTATACCTTGATCTTCGCGAAGAGGTCGTCGAAGCGTTCTTTCTCCGAAGGCGATCGCTCTTCGCCCCGTAAATACTGATCGACTTTGAAAGCGGCCTTTTTCCCGTTCCCGCACGCCCGTACGAGCACGTCAGGCCCGGTCTCGCAATCGCCGGCCGAGAAGATGCCCGGATGGGAAGTCTCAAAGGTCTCCTGATTCACCAATACGGTTCGCCGCTTCGTCGTCTCTACCCCAAAACTCTCATCAAGGAAAGAGAGGTCGACCGCCTGTCCGATGGCGGGAACCACAATGTCCGCCTCGATGAGGAACTCGGAGCCGGGGATGGGAACGGGTCTTCTTCTGCCGCTCTTGTCCGGCTCGCCCAGCTCCATCCTGATGCATTCGAGGGCAACTACCTTGCCTTCCTTGGCGATGATGCGGCTGGGGTTGCAGAGGTAGTGGAAGGTAACGCCTTCCTCTTCCGCGTCGTGGATCTCGGCCGGATCCGCCGGCATCTCTGCCTTTGTCCTTCTGTAGACCAGGTTGACGTCTTGCTTTCCGATGCGGAAAGAAGAGCGCACGCAGTCCATGCCGACGTTTCCGCCGCCGACCACGACTACTTTCTTTCCTTCGGGATAGGGGTCCTTGCCCATGTTGACGTCGAGAAGAAATTTCACGCCGGGAATAAAACCGGCGTATCCCTGATCTTCGCCCTCGGCGCCCATGGGCGAGCTATTGTGGGCCCCCACGCCGATAAAGAGCGCATCGAACTGCTCAATGATCGCGGAAAGCGCGATGTCTTTGCCGACCACGGTGTTATATTTGATCTCCACGCCGAGGTCGGCGACAAGATCGACTTCTCCGTCGAGAATGGCCCGGGGGAGGCGGTAGTCGGGTATGCCTACGGCGGCCATGCCGCCCGGCTCGCCCAGACGCTCGAAGATGGTCACGCCGTAGCCCATGCGGGCGAGGTAATAGGCGGTCGAAACGCCCGCGGGACCAGCGCCGATGACGGCCACTTTCTTGGTCGGCTGCCGTTTCTCGGGCGCCGGCTTCTCTTTCTGCTTCTCCAGCTCGTAATCGGCGGCGAAGCGTTTCAGGTATTTGATCGAGATCGCCTCGTCCATGTTGGCCCGCCTGCAATTCGACTCACAGGGCCTCACGCAGACGCGGCCGAGCGTGCCCGCCAGACAGGTGTCTTCCCTGATAACGGCAAGTGATTCGGAAGGACGCCCTTCCGCAATCTCCTCGATGTATTTCGGTATTTTCAGTTTTGTCGGGCAGGCGCTCATACACGGTGCGGTGACGGAAATGCGGTACTGCGACCCGTCGCGCTTCACCCCCTGCGCCACTGCCCGCTCGAAGGCGTCCTTGAAGGAGGAGAGCGCCGAGAGAAGCGGGTTGAGACCCGTTTGCCCTATCTGACACTTCGACCCTTCCTTGATATACGCGGCAAGGCTCGCGATCTTTTCGAGGTCTGCCTGCCGGCCTTTTCCTTCGGAAATTCCCGTGAGGACGTCGAGGATGATCCTCGTGCCCACCCGGCAGGGGATGCATCTGCCGCAGGATTCCTTCTGCACCGCCTCGACGTAGCGCGTGCACATATCCACGAGATCGACGGAAGCATCCCGCAGCACGAAGCCGTCCCAGCCCATGAATGCCTTTATGGTCTCGCTCGCGAACTCTTCCGGAAGGGCGAGCCTCGCGGGAACGGCGCAATCCGCTTCCGATTTGCCCCTGTTGTCGACTACTTCTCCCTGCCATGCGCTGAAGAGGATGCCTGCCATTTCTCCTACCTGTCAATCTCGCCGAGCACGATGTCGACGCTCCCTATTGCCGCGATCACGTCCGCTACCATCTGCCCCTCGACCATCTTCGGCACGGCCGCAAGGTTGAGAAATGAAGGCGGGCGTATGCGGAACCTGAAAGGCTTGTTCGTCCCATCGCTCACGAGGTAAAAACCAAGCTCTCCCTTGGGCGACTCCACGGCCCCGTACGCCTCCCCGGCGGGAGGGCGGAAGCCTTCTTCCATGAGCTTGAAATGGCGTATCAAGGCGGCCATATCATGCTCCACTTCGTCCTTCTGCGGCGGCACGAACAGGGGAGCGTCGGCGTTTACGGGACCATCGGGCAGCCGGTTGACGGCCTGTTCGATGATGCGGTTCGATTGGCGCATTTCCTTCACTCTCACGTCGTACCGGTCGAAGACGTCGCCGTTCTTGCCCAGGGGGACCTCGAAATCGAAGTCCTCGTAAGATGAATAGGGATAGGCTTTGCGCACGTCATAGTAAACGCCGGAGGCGCGGAGCACGGGTCCCGTCACCCCGAAGCTGATGGCGTCCTCTTTCGACAGATACGCCACGTTCTTGGTCCGCCTGCGCCAGATGATGTTCTCCGTGAGGAGCGTTTCGTATTCGTCTATTCTTTTGGGAAAGTCTTTGACGAAGGCCTTGACCATCTCCTCAAACCTGGGCGGCATATCTTTCGCGAGCCCGCCCACACGTACAAAACTCGGGGTGAGACGCGCCCCCGTCACATGTTCCACGATTCTCAGGATGGTTTCCCGCTCGCGGAATGCATAAAAGAGGAGGGTCATGGCGCCGACGTCGAGGGCGTGGGTGCCTATCCAGATAAGGTGGCCGGCGATGCGCTGCAGCTCGGCGAGGATCACGCGCAGGTACTGCGCCCGCTTCGGCGCCTCGATGCCGCAAAGGCGCTCCACGGCGAGGCAATAGGCAAGGTTGTTCGAAAGGCCGTTCGTGTAATCGAGCCTGTCGGTGAGGGTGAGGGCCTGATGGTACGTCCTGGCTTCGGCGAGCTTTTCCACTCCCCGATGGAGGTACCCGATAAAAGGCTTGGCCTTCACGACAATCTCGCCGTCCAGCTCGAGAAGGATCCTCAGAACCCCGTGCGTGGCAGGGTGCTGCGGACCCATGTTGATGGTCATATATTTCTTTTCTTCCGCCATGATCGATCAGTCTTCCTCGAGCTTCACCCGGAAGGGCGTTTCGAATCCGAAGCCCTCAGTGGGGAAATCCTTGCGGAGGGGATAGCCGTCGAAATCTTCGACGGTGAGAATGCGACGAAGGTCGGGGTGGTTCTCGAAGCAAAGGCCGAACATGTCGTAGGCCTCCCGTTCGAGCCAGTCGGCGGCCCGCCACATATCGCTTACCGTGGGGACAGAATCGCCGTCGGCGATGCGGACTTTCACAACGAGACGTTCCATCAGTTGCAGCGAGTTGAGGAGATAAGCGATCTCAAACCGTGGGTCGCTGCCGTAGCGATCCACGGCAAAAAGGTCCGTAAGCATGGAATAGGCCAACGCTTCATCGGTTTTCAGGAAAAGGAGAAGGTCGCGGAGGACGTCCTTTCCTGCAATGACCGCCGTGAGGCCGCCGGCCTGTTCAAAGGCCACTGAAGCGCCGAACTTTCCGGAAAGCTTATCGATTGTCAGGCTCGGTGCGCTCATTTCTCTCTTCCCGGCAAGACGAGGAGTTTTCTGTTCTCGTCGAACATGCTCTCTTTCGCGATTTTCTGCTGCAGTTTCATGAGGCCGGCGATGAGACTTTCCGGCCGGGGCGGACACCCCGGAATATAGACATCGACGGGCACTACCTGGTCAACCCCCTGCACCACGCTGTAGGTCCTGAATATGCCGCCGCTTGAAGCGCACGCCCCGTAAGCGATGACCCATTTCGGCTCGGGCATCTGCTCGTAAATTCGCCTGACCACGGGCGCCATCTTCTTCGTCAGGGTTCCCGCGACGATCATCAGGTCCGCCTGACGAGGGGAGGGCCTGAAGACTTCCGAACCAAACCGCGCCATGTCGTAGGTGGCGGACGTGGAAATGATCATTTCGAGGGCGCAACAGGCGAGACCGAAGGTCATCGGCCAGAGCGAATTCTTTCGCGCCCAGTTGACCACGTCGTCAACGGTGGTCACCAGAACATTTTTTTCTATTCCCATTCGAGGGCCCCCTTCCTCCACACATAGACATACCCGATGAAGAGGATGGCGACAAAGACGATCATCTCGGCAAAACCGAACAGGCCGAGACGCTTCGCCGTCACTGCCCAGGGATAGAGAAAGAGTATCTCCAGGTCAAACACAAGGAAAAGCATGGCAACGATATAGTAGCGTATCGTTATCCGCGTCCGTGCCGGCCCCCTGCTCACCATGCCGCACTCGTAGGGGGAAAGCTTCACCCTGGCCCGCGTCCGGTTGCCGAGGAGATACGACGCTCCCATGAGGAGACACGCGACGGCAGCCGCAAACAGGATCATGATCAGTACGCCTAGATATTCCATTTCGCCTTATCTCGCCTCAAATTCACGAACTTTTAATATACTTACCAAATTTGGGCGCATCCCGTCAACAAGGAAGGACTCCTTTTTTTTCACGGAAAACCGAGGCCGCCAAACGGCGCTTGACATACCCGGTCACTTTTCGTAGATTTAGCGAAGCACCTCTTTACGGGCTGGACCTATGCCGGGTAGGGCTGGCAGACGCCTGTTTCGCACCAGCCGCGGGCCGGTTTCGCCGGCGCCCAAAGTCAATGAAAACGCTTCCGAAGGGGGTTCCCCATGACTCTGTTCTATCGCAGGCTGCCGCGATTCGAGTACGCGGCGCCGAAGACCGTTCACGGCGCCCTGGCGGCGCTTAAGGAAGAGGAGGGCGTCGCAAGGCTTCTCGCGGGAGGCACCGATCTTATTCCCCGGATTAAGAAAAGGGAGATGGATGCCCCGGCCTGCGTGGTCGACCTGAAAGGCGTACCCGGCTTGAACGGCATCGCCTTCGACGAATCGGTTGGGTTAGCCATCGGACCGCTCGCCACCATCGCTGCCGTGGCCGAATCGCCGGTTGTCAGGCTGCGCTATCCGCACCTCGCCCAGGCGGCGACGGGCATGGCATCCCCGCAAGTGCGCAACAGGGGAACCATTGCGGGCAACATCTGCAACGGCGTGCCGTCCGCCGACAGCGCGCCGCCGCTGTTGGCCTCCGGCGCCGTGGCGGTAATCAAAAGCCTGAAGGGAGAGCGGACGGTCCCCCTCAACGAATTTTTTCTGGGCCCCCGGAAGACGGTCCTTCAGCCCGACGAAATGCTCCTCGAGCTGCGTCTCCCCGCTCCCTCGCCGCACGCCCGGGGAGTTTATCTCAAACTGTCGCCGCGCCATTCCATGGATCTCGCGGTTGTGGGCGTGGCCGCCGTCGGGGCCGTGCAGGGCGCCATGTGCACCGAGATCAAGCTGGCTCTCGGCGCCGTTGCGCCGACCCCTATTCGGGCGCCTATCGCGGAAGGCATGCTTCTCGGGCGGAAAATCACCCCCGCCCTGATCAACGAAGCGGCAAAGAACACGATCAATCAGTGCAGTCCCATCGACGACCATCGGGCATCGCTGGAATACCGCTGCGATATGGTCTATGTGCTGGCGAAACGGGCGCTGACGCAGGTTTTGATGGGGCGTTGAACCCCATTGAATTGCATAAAGCGAGCGAATGCGAAGCGCTGAGCGGGGAGGCTCGCTGGGCTTTTGCCCGGCGAGGGGGTGCTGAACCCCAATAATTGCAAGATTTTATCTCGGGCAGGAGATAGCAATGAGAACGATCACGCTCTTTGTGAATGGAACCGAATGCGCGCTGCAGGTCAAGCCTTCCGCGACGCTCCTGGAAGTGATCAGGGAGAACCTCGGCCTGACGGGCGCAAAAGAAGGCTGCGGCGAAGGCGAATGCGGCGCCTGCACGGTCCTCATGGACGGCCTGGCCGTCAACGCCTGTCTTATTCTCGCCATGGAAGCGGACGGCAGGCAGATCACCACCATCGAAGGGCTTACCGGCGGCGATGAGCTTCATCCCATCCAACAGGCCTTTGTCGACGTGGGGGGCCTCCAGTGCGGTTTTTGCACGCCTGGCATGATATTGTCCGCGAAAGTGCTCCTTGAGAAGAATCCGGACCCTTCGGACGAAGAAATTAAGAAAGCCCTGGAAGGCAACTTCTGCCGCTGCACCGGCTATACCAAGATCATCGAGTCGATCAGAGCAGCCGCAAAGAACATGAAGGGGGAGAAGACTACACAAAGCGAGCGCATGCGAAGCGCTGAGGGGGGAGGCTCCACGGACTTTGTTCGTGGAGGGGGCGCTGAGCCCCGGTAATTGGAGGGAAGACATGACCGAAAGCGACTACAGCGTCATCGGGAAAAGGGTCCCCAGGGCGGACGCGAGGGAAAAAGTTCTCGGCCGGGCGAAGTATGCGGCCGATTATTCACTGCCCGACATGCTCTGGTGCAAGGTGGCTCGGGCTCCTTACGCCCACGCCCGCATCGTCAATATCGACACGAGCCGGGCGGAGAGGCTTCCCGGCGTGAAAGCGGTCGTCACGGGAAAAGACTTCGGCGGATGGACGTGGGGATTCATGGCGACCACCCGGGACGAGCCTCCCGTCGCCTTTGACAAAGTGCGTTACATGAACGAAGCGGTTGCCGCAGTTGCCGCGACAGACGAGGATATCGCCGAGGAAGCGTGCGGGCTGATTAAGGTGGACTATGAGGAGCTTCCGGCCGTTTTCGACCCGGAGGAAGCGATGAAAGAAGGGGCGCCGGTGATCCATGACTACCGGCCCAACAACGTGAGCGTCGAGTACCATTGGAATTTCGGCGATGTGGAAAAAGCCTTTGCCGGCTCGTATCTGGTCCGGGAAGACAAGTTTGAAACGGGCAGGGTCCTCACGGGCTTCCTGGAGCCGCCCGCCTCGCTCGCCTACTACGATCCTTCGGGATACATTACCGTCTGGCCCGCGAAGCAGAGCCCCTATTTCCATTACCGCCACCTGGCCGGCTGCTTCAGGCTGCCGCTGAGCAAGATCAGGGTAATTCAGCCCTACATCGGCGCCGGGTTCGGGGGCACCAAGAACGACTCCGTGGCCGGGGACTTCTGCGCGGTGATGCTCTCGAAGAAAACGGGCAAACCCGTCAAGTTTGTCTATACCATGGAAGAAGTGCTCACCACCTGCCGCAGACGCCACAACATGACCATCTACAACAAGGTGGGCATGACGAAAGAAGGCATCCTGACGGCCATAGAAACAAAAGTGATAGGCCATGGAGGGGCGTACACCGCCATAGGTCCCCTTACCATGTTCCTCACCGGGTACGGCACGCCGGCCCCCTATAAGCTTCCCCATTACAAATACGACTGCTGGCGGGTTTTTACGAACAACCCCGTTTCGGCGGCCATGCGCGGCCATGGCTTCACCCACACGCGCTTTGCCTGCGATACCCAGATGTCGATGATGGCGGAAGAACTGGGCATCGATCCCGTGGAGATCAAGATGCGCAATGCCATAGACGATCTGAAAGCGGGGGAGGTCTACAAGGCCGTCAATGGCTTCCAACTGAAGACGTGCGGCATCAAGCAGGCCATCAAGGCCGCCGTCGAGGATGACGTCTGGCAGGACCGGGAAAAGGCGCCGAAACAGGACGGCCCCGTCTCTTACGGGGTCGGTCTATCGGGCACGTGCTACCACGGCGGGGCGCGGCAACTCGGCCACCAGTCCTGCGCCGCCGTCGTGAGGATCTGCGAGGACGGCTCGGTAAACCTCCTCACGGGCGCCACCGATTGCGGCCAGGGGTCAGACACGGTCCTTTCCATGATCGCGGCCGAAGAGCTGGGGGTGAGATACGAAGACGTCGCCATAAAGCGCGTCGACACCGCCTACACCCCGGTGGACCCCGGCAGCTACGGCAGCAGGGTGACGCTTTTGGCCGGCCAGGCAACGCAACTGGCAGCCAGGGACGCAAAGAAGCAGCTCCTGGAAGCGGGCGCCAAGGCATGGAGAGTGGCGCCGGAAGAGATCGAGATCAAGGGCGGCCTCGTTTCTCTGAAAACAAATCCCTCACGGCGCATGCCCTTTGAGAAACTGGCGAAAATAGCCTGTTACGAGGGCGCGGGCGCCGTGATCCTCGGGAGAGGCCATTCGGACTACGGCATTGAGGCGCCCCTCGACTTCGACCACGGCACGGGCGAAGGGGGCATCAATTTCAGCTTTACCGCCCAAACGGTGCGTCTGGGCGTCGACATGGAGACGGGGAAGGTCGACGTCAAGGATTTTACGATAGCCCATGACGCGGGATTCCCCCTGCACCCCGTGAGCGTGGAAACCCAGAATGAAGGCGGCGCAGTCCAGGGACTCGGCCAGGCGATCTACGAAGGCTTTATCATGGAGAACGGAAAAACCATGAACAGCACGCTCCTCGACTACAAGATGCCCCGCTCAACGGACGTACCCGATATCAAGGTGATCGACATCATCACGAACGATCCGAGCGGTCCTTTCGGCGCCAAGGAGGCTTCCGAAGGGAGCATCGTCAGCACCCCTCCGGCAGTGATCGACGCGCTTCACGCCGCCACGGGAGTCTGGTTCAAGGAGCTGCCGGTAACGCCGGAAAAGATCGTAAAAGCGCTGAAGGAGAAGGGCGTCTGGATGAAGGAGGAGTAAAGGCGAGCAATCGCAAAAGTGGAATCGCGAAACGCGAAAGTGAAGACAGAACATTTTCCGATCCGCGATTGAAGGAAAGGCGGCAAGGTACATGCGCATCTTCATAAAAACGCCGATGAAGATCCCGGAGATTCCGGGCGAGGTAAAGGTGGAACAGGGCAGCCGGTTGCGTGATCTTCTCGACAGGCTGCTCCGGAATACCTACTTTGCCAAGGAAATCGTCGACCCCAAGACGGGCGAGCTTGAGCTCGACGAGACCTTTCAGGTGCTCCTGAATACTGTTCCCGCCCACAGCCTGCCAAACGGACTCGACACCGAGCTGCACGAGGGGGATGTTCTCAACCTCACCCTGATGCTGATCGGAGGCGGGTAGGGGGTGCGGGCTGGGCGGTCTTTCCCGCCCATGAAGAACAAATGGATCATCACGCTCACCGTGATGCTCCCCACCTTTCTCCAAATCGTTGACACTTCCGTTGTCAACGTTTCCCTCGATCATATTCGGGGGAGCCTCTCCGCGAGAATCGACGGATCCACCTGGAGCATCACTGCCTACAGCGAGATGGCTAAGATCTTTTCACCCTGTGGACTTGCCGCCTCGCTTGCGGGAAATCGCCGCATAGAACTGGACCTGGGCAGACTGCCCGAAGTGCTTCTTGTATAGACTGCCTATGGCATCCTCTATCTCAGCGCAGAGGGTCTCGTGCCGCTTCATGAGCTCGGCTGCCTCGGGGGTAAGCTTCGACCCACCTCCCGAGACGCCTCCGGCCTTGCGGCGCGTAAGGGGGAATCCAAGACGCCTTTCGCAACCGGTGATGACGCGCCGCGCTTTATTGTAGGCAAGACCCATGGAGTTTGCGGCGCCCAAAAGCGACCCCGTCCGCTCGATGCCCTTTAAGAGCCGATAAGGACCCTCGCCGAATATCCTGCCCCCGTTTTGTTCGAGCCACATTTTGTATATGACTTTCATCCCGATGCCATTTCCTCCCCACCGGTATTTTAAACGGGCAGGATATGCCTGTCAATGTTTGACAAGCTGCTCTTCACTGGCAAAGTCGCTTTGGCGACAATCGAATCCGGCCGAGACATCTTAACCTCCCTGCGCTTGAACGTTTACAATCGATCCGGCTGGCGCCCGCGTTCCTTGAGCATATCCTGGAGACGGATTTCGGGATGATGGTACCGCTCGTAGCGGGGCGTCTTCTTCCCGTATTGGATGGCCTCTTGAGGGCACCACTGGAGGCAGGCGAAGCACTGCTCGCAGCGGCGGCGCCAGACGGGCTTGCCCGCTTCGAGGGCAATATTGCCCGATGGGCAGACTTTGCTGCAGACAGCGCATCCGGTGCACTTGTCGTCTGCCCAGAAACTTTTGTCCATGGCGGCAATTTTCGCGAAAGTCAGCTTATAGATCGGCGTAAAAAGCGCCCTCTGCCAGAGAGGTCCCTTCTCCACCGGCTTCTTTTCCCTGTTCTTGACACAGGTCGCGATGGAGGCTATCTTTGCCGAGGCAGCTTCAAAAAGCGCTCGCTGCCTTTCCTTGGGTCCGGGGCCTCCCCAGGGAATATAGCTCGAAGGCATGGTCACAGAGAAGCCGGAGGAAAGGAAAGCGCCCCTGCTTTTGAAAATCTTCCCGAGTTGCACGAGCGTGTTGGCGACTTGTCCTCCATTGGTGGCAACAGCAAAGATATAGCTCTCTCCGGTAACTTTGAGGGCGCTCACAAAGCGGATGACGCGAGCCGGCATCCCCCAGATAAAAACGGGAAAGAGTATGCCGATGTTGCGCGCCGGCGCCGTCCGTTCCTTTTCTTTCCAATCGACGATAGATACAAGGTCGGCGCCGCCGAGGCCGGCCGCGAGAGTCCGAGCAACCCAGAGAGAGTTGCCGGCGCCCGTGTAGTAGTAGATGACTGTTTCCATGCTTCCTTCGTTCCATTCTGACACCCTCGAGAAGCGGCGTCAATAACATTCTTCCGGCATCCCGCAACATCCATCTGCTTCTGCCGCCATTGACTCCTCGGGGAGCGGCGCCCATACTAGCCATAGACTGGAAAGATGGAGGCGCCCTATGCACGAGGATACCCGGGAAAGACCGTTGCGCGAACTGTTCTCCAGACTTTTCGCCGAGGCCGAGCGCATCTTCAACACCGATCTCGCCCTCGTTCGGACCGAGCTGAAGGAGCGGATGACGTGGCTCAAGCTCGGCGCCGGCCTGATGCTGGGCGGCGTTTTCTTCATGCTTTTGGGGGTCTTGGCCCTCGCCGCCACCGTGATAATCGCCATCAGCTACGCGCTGCCCGCGTGGCTCTCCGCGCTGATCGTGGGTCTCTTTCTGTTCATCATGGGGGGCAGCCTCGCCCTGGTGGGCTTGCGAAGACTCGGGCGGGCCGATTGGGCGCCCAGGCAGACGATAGGGATGCTGAAGGAGGAGGGAACATGGCTGCGAGAGAAACTGGCCTGACAACTGCGACGGAAGAAGCGAACATCGATCTGCTGAAGAAAGACATCAGAGACGCCGAGGACGAAATGGCCCGGACGGTGCGACAAATCAGGGAGCGGATCTCTTACGAAGCCCTGAAGAACCGTGCCTTGGCGGAAGCAAGGGTGGCGGCCGTTGAAAAACCGAAGCAGTTGGCGACTCTTGCGCTCGGCGGGGCGTACCGGTACGCGCGAAAGGCCGAGGAGCTGTCGAAGCGGAATCCCATCCTCCCCCTCGTGACCGGCATCGTCGTTCTGACGCCCCTGCTCGTGAGGAGCATCATGCGGCGGGGACGATAGGCGACGGCACTTGTTTCACGATTGTAAGCCGCACCATTACACGGCGCCGCCCTGTCTACTTCTTCCCTGCCAAAGATCTGATGTAATCGACTGCCGCCCAGGCGTCCGGCTCGGATACGGTTGTGTAGAGGTTCGGGTGGCGCCCGTAGCCCAGCCTGATCTTCGCGTAGAGATCCCCGTCGGCCTGCGATTGCACCTCGTTAGACCTCAAGTCCGTAGGAAGGGGGGAAAAGCTCTGCCCCACCGTACCCATGCCGTTCGCATTCGGTCCATGACATTGCACGCAAAAATAGCCGTATGCCTCTTTCCCCCGCTCGACGGATTGAGGACTGGCAGGCAGAGCGTTTTTCAACGTCCCGGGGTCGGCGGCGAGGAGGGTCTGAAAGCCGTCTTCGACGGGTACTGTCCTGGGGTCCATGGGAGGCATCTGTTTCTTG
This sequence comes from uncultured delta proteobacterium, assembly GCA_963816715.1. GTDB lineage: Bacteria > Desulfobacterota > Syntrophorhabdia > Syntrophorhabdales > WCHB1-27 > BOG-1155. Next base: position 18,866 of record CAWFMJ010000014.1, on the reverse strand, counting down.
TACGTCCGCACCGACTCCTGGTCGTACATGCGCGCGTAGTCGCATCCCTGCAGAATCAGCAAAGAAAGCAGCAGCAAAAAAGGTCCTGTCCGCTTCAACATACGATCGGCCCTCACCGTCTTCTCTCTCCCGAATCCGTCCGCTTTTCGGGTATCTGCGTTTTTTGTTCTCCCGATACTCCCGTCTTCGCATCGGCCGGCTTCTGATCGACGTGCTGCGGCTCCGGAGGGCCCGCATGCTCCCGGTAGGGATAGGTGGAATAGACGGACTGGGCGGGTACGTCTTTCACGCTGCCGTAGTCCCAGTCGGGAGCCCCCTTGTCGCCGATGATGAAAAATGCCAGGAACCCATATGCCACGAAGAGCGCCGAGATCGAACAGACCACTATCCAGCCGTGGAGCACGAGGCGTTTGTACTTCCGTTCTTCCTCGGCTTCCGCTTCTCTCCTGGTAACGACAGGCGGGTTTCTGAAAAGCGAGATCAGAGCCAGCCCCAGGACCGAAAGCAGTGTTTTGATACGTTGCGCCATCGCCAACCCTCGTCTTTTAGTACGGCCCCGAAAGAATTCCGATAAAGATCACGTAAAAAATCGCCCAAACAACGAAGCCGAAATAGAGGAAGAGGATGAAGGGCGGCGTGGGATGGCTCCTTCCTTTGAGGCCGTCCGGGTAAGTGAATTCCTCCTCGGCCTTTTCGTCGGCCCTCGCCCGAGAATACCTATAGCTGCTGAAAGCGAGGTAGACCAGAAGAGCGAGGACGAGCCCCAGAAATGCCGAGAGAAGCCAATGCTGGTAATCCTGAAGGAAGAAATAGCGCATCCCTTGTCCCTCTCTTCACCGAAGAACGGCAATTCCGAGCGTCACAGCGAAGGCGACGCCCAATGCAGCCACAAGACCAGCGAGAACGCAAACTTCCCGGGCAAAGGCGGTCGCCTCTCCGTCTCGGGGACGCCCCTCTTCGCCCCTGAGCGGCAGATACCTCGCCCGTTCCTGATCGGCGAACTGACCGCTCCTGTAGCCCCAGAAGAGGAGCGCCACGCTTGCAACAAGACCTGCGGCCATCAAACAAAACCATGGCATGAGACCGAACAGCACTATTTCACCCCTTTCGAGACTTCGTACGATGCGGGAATGCCGGAAGGCGGCTTGCCCGCATCCGACTCGCCGATGAAGTTAACCGCCACGTAGTCGCCCACGTTCCAGATCTTCTCCGACTCCAGATCTTTTTTGAAGTACATCATTGCCGTTCCCGTGATGCCGTTCATGATCTGGTAGTAGAGAATTCCTCCGGTAATTCCCCTCCCTTTGAGGATCGTGAAGTTGAGGGGCGGGGGATAGAGGTAGCGCTCGGCCGGGCCCATGCCGTCGCCTATGGGACCGTGACAACCTATGCAGAAGCTCTCGTAGATGCGCTGCCCCTGGGCAAGGGTTCGGCTCGTCGTGGGATAGGGATCAGGAAGCGTCTTCCACCCGTCGGGGACCCACGAGTGAAGCCAATTAACGTTCTTGTCCGGGCCTGAAGCATAAGCCGCGGTCGCCTGCTGCTTCCAGTACCTCTGCCGGCTGACCCTGAGGTCCGCCATTTTAAAACCGAGAGACTGTTTGTAGGCAATAAGGGCGCTGATCTTGTCGGGTCCCAGGAACTCGAAGGCGGGCATGATCGACTCAGGCCTCGTGAACCGGGGGTTCGTGAAATGAGCGACATGCCAGTCGTCAGGCCTCTCCCCTCCCTCCTGGGAAAGGTCGGGTCCCGTTCTTTCCGTACCGAGGAGGTGAGGCTGGTCGGCAATGTAGTCTCCCGCTCGCGCAACCCGTTCGGCCCCGTGGCCCCAATCTATCGAGCGGATGAATTGGGTGTGGCAGAACGTGCAGCCGTTGTCGATGTAAACATTTCTCCCCGTCTCCTCCATGGTCGTCCTCGGCCGATAGATGTCGGATGGCTTGTCGGTGATCGTCGTCCACGGGAGAATCACCGAGATGAGGAGGACCGCGCCGAAAATGATGAGTCCGCCAATGATGAGGAGGCTTACGGACATTCTCATTGTTCTTCCTCCCCAGCCCTTGTGCTTCGACTGTAGAGGCTCATTGCGATGTTGTAGAGGCCGACGAAAGCGCCCGTCAGAATGCACATGGCGAAGATGAGCCTGAAAATGAAGTACGGGTGCAGCTCGGGCAGCGTTTTGTAAACCGTCTCGCCGTTCAGCCAACTGTTCCCCTGGATAAGCCCGGCCGCCGTAAGAGAGAACCAGAAGCCCCCGAGCCCGATGAGAACGAGCCAGTACTGAATGTCGGCGAGCTTCCTGCTGTAGAGCGGTCTGCCCGTGATGCGGGGAATGAGGAAATAGATTGCGCCAATGCCGATGAACCCCGAGAAACCGAGGACGGCGATGTGCGAGTGGCCTATTACCCAATTGGTGAGGTGCGTAACGCGCTGAATGATGGGGAGGGCTTGAAATGGTCCTTGCAAGCAGACGATCAGGTACCAGACGAGGCCGGCGAAGACCCACTTTCCTCCGACGTTCTGGTGCAGGACCGCCAGTTTTCCTCTCATCGTCAGCCACAGATTAACGAGCACGGCCAGCACCGGAAGGAGCATGCCCACCGAGCCTGTCACCGCGACCACCTTGAGCCACGTGGGAATAGGCGTCTGCAGCAGGTGGTGCGCCCCGATGTGGGGATAGAAAATGAGAATGGACCAGAAGCCGACCAGAGAGACTGTATGGCTGAAGAGCGGCGTCCCCACCGCAATGGGTATGATGTAATAAGAGACAGCGACGGCCAGGGGCGTAAGGAAGAGACCCACTATGCCGTGGCCGTAGAACCAGGCGAGGACGCCGTCGGCCATGCCCGCAATCGCGCCCGTATACGGATGCCACACTGCATTGCCGAAAAAGTAGATCCACCAGATGAAAATGAGGGTGGCAACGGCGTACCAGACGGAGACGTAGAGGGTCTTTTCCTTTCTCGCCCGCACGGTCATGAAGATGTTGTAAAAGGCGGTTGCCCAGGCGATGAGCACAACGATGTCGAAAGGCCAGATCCATTCGGCGTACTCCCTGCTCTGGCTGAGGCCTAGAAGAAGGGTGACGCTTCCCCCGACAACCGCGACGTTCCACAGCCACAGGGTGAGCCTGCCCATGAAGGGGCTGTGCAAGGGGGCGCGGACAAGGCGCGGCACGTAGTAGTACATTGCCCCCATGAGGGCCGAGCCGACGAAGCCGAAGATCATGCCGTTCGTGTGGACGGGCCGAACGCGGCTGAAGACCAGCCAGGGAATGTTCTTATAAAGAAAGAGGTCGGGCGCAACCATGGAGGAGGCGAGGATGAAGCCGCCCAAGGCGAAGACGACGAACCAGATCGCCGAGGAGAGAAAGAAACCGGCGGTAACTTTATAAGCCTCATCCATCTTCACAATTGCCACAGGCCGCTCCTCTTTCCCTTTTCCCGTTTCCCCTTTTCACTCATTGCTTTTTCTCCCCTCTCCCCTCTCCCCGTTTTCACCTATGGCACCCCAACCAGCAATCCGTCTGGGCGTGCATCTCCTTATGGCAGGTGATGCAGAAACCCATTTGAAAGTCGAGGCCCGGCAGCCTGTCCATGCTTTGCACGTCGCCGTGGCAGCGGGAACAATCGAGCCGCGCCCACGACACGTGGGGCTGATGGCGAAAGAAGACGAATTCCGGGACCCAGAAAACGCGTTTCCACGGCACGGGCTGCCCCGCGTCGTAGTACGCCTTTTCCCTCTTTATCTCGGGGTGCATGGGTATCACGTAATCGTGGCAGAAAAAACATTTCTGAACCGGCGGCATCCCCGCATCCTGCGAACGGGCCACATCGGGGTGGCAGAAGCGGCAGTTGATCTGCTTCACCCCGGCGTGGACGCGGTGACTGAATGGGATGGGCTGCTCCGGTCCTACCCTTAAGGCAGGATAAGCGCCATAAAAAAAGAAGAGGAACGCAAACAAGAGACCTCCCGCGACGAGCCACAAACGCCCGGACGTTCTCGTTGACTTCTCGTTTCTCCTCTCTTCCGCATCAGCCATGTTTTCCGCTCAATCCAATGTTCGCTTATCCCCTTGAGGCGTCCTTTGCCTCTTACGGTTTCAGGCTCCTTTCACTCTCCTCCAGAAATTTATGGAACAACGGGTCTGATACGGGAAGCACGGGAACGTGCGACAAAAAGAGGGTGATGCAGAGCCACACCAGGCCGAGAAACCCCGCCGAAACGAGGACTTCCAGAAAACCGAAAGGAATGCCCGGCTTGCCCACCCAGAGCGACGGCACAACGAGCAGGAACCGCTCCATCCAAAGGCCTACCAATATCATGAGGGTCAGGATGACCATGGGAATGCGCTTCACTTTGATGTTTCTGCTGAGCAGGGTCAAGAAGGGGATGACGAAGACCATGAAGAGCACCGCCCAGGCCCACCCTTTCCATGGGTCGAGCACCGTGCGAAGAATAACGAACTTCGTCTCCTCGGGGAGGTTGCCGTACCAGATGACCAACAATTGTCCGTAGAAAAGATATCCGGTGAAGATTGCGAACCCGAAAGTCAGCTTCCCCAGATCATGAAACTGACGGGGGAAAAGATAGCCATCCAGGCCGAGCCGATCTTTTGCGAGCAAGACGAACAGGTAGATGGCCACGACCGCCGAATAGAAGGACGCAATGAAGTAATAGCCGGGGAAAAGCGTGCTGCGCCATTCGCTGCTGAGACTCATGATGAGGTCGATGGCGAAAAGAGAAAGGATAAAGGCGTACGCGGCGGGAAGAACCGGAGAAAGACGCCACTGCGAGCGAAAGAGGCCCGACCACGGATATTCGGTACTGAGCCGGGGCCGGCCCTCTTTTAGCCACTCCCTGTCCGCTTTTACGGAGTAGTAGACAAGCAGGAGACTGAGCACGGTAAGGGCCAGGAGGCAGACGCCTTCCCTGGCGAACATGAAGGGCGCGTTCAGGAACGCCTGCTTTCCGGGGACCGGTTTCGCTATCCAGGGAAAAACTCTCTCTTTCCCGGCCAGGAATGCCCAGAAGAGGAGAAAGGAAACGGGGAGGTAGGCGCCGAAAGCCTCGGCCAGGCGCTTGATCGGCCTGCCCCATACTGCCTTCGAGAGGTTGAGGACCGCCGAAAAAAGTACCGCCCCGAAGGCCAGGCCTGCCCAGAATACATAGTTGACCGTGAAAGCCTGCCAGGCCCTGAGCGCATCGTTCCCCGTAGCGCCATAGAGAAAAGCGGCGACGCCCACAACAGCGAGGATCGAGGAGATTAACACCCAGCTTGCCGGCATTCCGGGATAGACCTCTTTTTCCTCAGGCAGCGCCACTACGCACCTCTTCAGCGCCCTGTTCCTTCAGAAGCCTTTCCACTTCCGCCGTTTCCTCGGAAGAAACGCTCACCAGAACGCCGAATTTGCTGCCTGAGAAATCGGCGTCGTACCCGGCGTCGACGCCCTGCTGCGGCAGGCCCGCCTTGAACACCCAGGCAAAGAAAGCGAAAATAGAAGAGAAGAGGATCGTCCCCTCGAAGGCCACCACGACCCAGGGTATCCAGGGCAGGATGGGTTTCCCCCAGACGATGAGCCGAAAACTGAGGTGCGCGTACGCCGCGAGACCGACAAGGCCCGTGCTGCCCACAATACCGCCAACAAGGGTAAAGGTGCGGGCGAGGCTCGGCGTCGGCGTCACGATATCCTGCATCTCGGGCAGGCGGACCGGCGAGAAGACGTTGGCAACCACGTACTTCTTTTCCTTCAGTGACTTCAAACACGCAAGGAACTGGTCGACGTAGGGGAAAACGGCGAGGAGCGTACGATCACTCTTCACGGTAAAGTCCTCCCGAGGCTCTCGGCATGCCCGCCTCCTTCTTTACCTCTGTAATCGGGATGGAGGGCAGAAATTTGGCGAAGAACATGAAGGCCAGAAGGAGAAAACAGAAGGTCGCCAGCGTCCAGGCGAGCTCTATCCAGTTGGGCCAGTAAAAGCCCCACTGGTAAGGGAGATAGTTCTGGGCGAGGGACTGAATGACGATCATGAAGCGCTCCCACCACATCCCGATGTTGACGACGATAGAGATGACAAAAAGCCAGACCGGCGAGGTTCGAAACTTCCTGAAAAAGAAGAGGAGGGGAACGAGAACGACGCAAAAGACCACCATCCAGAAAATCCATCCGTAATAGCCGGTGGCCCTCATCACGAAAGTCTGTCGTTCGATCACGTCGTTACTGTACCAGGCTATGAAATTCTCGACTGCATAGGAATAACCGAGAATGGCGCCGGTGAGGAGCATCGTCTCGGCGATCAGCTCGAGAGTCCGGTTTGTGATGATGTTCTCCACGTTGAAGATGCGTCGCATGGGTATGAGCAGGGTAAGCACCATGGCGAGGCCGGAGTGTATGGCGCCCGCAACGAAATAAGGGGGAAAGATGGTGCTGTGCCAACCGGGCTGAATGGGAAGAGCGAAGTCCCAGGAGACGACGGTGTGCACGGAGATCACGAGGGCCGTGGCGAGGCCCGCCATGAGCAGGTAGGAAGTGGCGAAGTGATGCCACTGTTTGGCCGACCCTGTCCAGCCCAGCGCGAAATAGCCGTAGATTTTGCGGCTCAGGCCTGAGACTCGGTCGCGTATTATCGCCAGATCCGGGACGAGACCGGTATAGAAGAAGATCAAACTCACGGTGAAGTACGTCGAGACGGCGAGGAAATCGAATATGAGGGGCGAGATGAAATCGGGCCATAGCTGCCTTTGGTTCGGGTAGGGGATGAGCCAGTAGAAGATCCAGCTCCTGCCGAGATGGATCAACGGGTAGGAGCCCGCGAGGGCGATGCAGATCATGGTCATCGCCTCCGCGCTCCGATTTATGGAAGTGCGGAAGCGCGCCCGGAAGAGGTAGAGGATGGCCGAGATAAGGGTGCCCGAATGGGCAAGACCTATCCAGAAAATGAAATTGGCGAGGAAAGCCCCCCACATGACGCCCGGGGGCCGCAGGCCCGTCGAGCCCATGCCGGTGGCGATTTCGTAGCCCCAGGCGGCGAGGCCGTAAAGGAAGGCGAGAAACAACACGAAAGCGAGAAACCAGAAGACAAGGGACGGTTTCCAGAGGGTCCGGAGGATCTCGTCGTCTGCTTCTTCGAACTTAACTTCAGGCTCCGGTTCCGCTTGTGCCATCACAACTCCCGGGTGATCTTCTTCAAATAGATTATGGCGGTCTTCGTGTTCAAATAACCGAGCACCTGATAGCCCCTCGCCTGGTTCAAGAGTCTCGAGACGCAGCTGTCCGCATCCATGAAGCTCCCGAAGACAATCGCCTCCGCCGGGCAGGTCTGGGCGCAGGCAGTGGTGAACTCGCCGTCCCTGACTTTGCGGCCCTCGCTCGTCGCGACGACTTTTGCTTGGACGATCCGCTGGATACAGAAAGAGCATTTTTCCATAACGCCCTTCTGACGGACGGTCACATCGGGATTGAGCTGCCACTCGAGCGGATGGGCATGCTCCCAGGTGAACCAGTTGAACCTGCGCACTTTCCACGGGCAATTCTCGTTGCAGTCGCGCGTCCCGATGCAGCGGTTGTAAACCTGATTGTTGATGCCCTCCGGGTCGTGCTGGGGCGCAAAGACCGGGCAGACCGACTCGCACGGGGCGGAGTCGCAATGTTGGCACAACATTGGCAGGAATCGGACAAAGGGCTGTTCCGCCTCGAAATAGCGCTCGATGTGGAGCCAGGACATCTCGCGTCCTTTTAGGATGTTGGCCTTCCCGACAAGCCCCACGTTGTTCTCCGCGTAGCAGGCGATGACGCACGCCTGGCAGCCGATGCAACGGTCGATGTCGATGACCATGCCCCACCGGTACCCGACGTGCTCGTGCGCCGGGTAGAAGTCGCGCTCTTTGCTCCATCCGGAAGGGAGGGGAAGTATGATCTCGGGAGCGCCTCCCAGTGTTTGTCCATACTCCTCGAGGCTAATGCTTCTGGCGAGCTTTCGTCCATGCTGGTACGCGTTGCCGTCCGCATTGGCGACGGCGACGAAACGTCCCGTCTTCTCGATAGTCGCGTCCGGGATTGTCATGGCCAGTCCCCCAGCCCTATCGAGCTGCCCCGCCATGAGGTCCCTCGGGTTCCCCGAAGCGTCGTTTTCGACATAGCGGCCGAAACTCCAGGCGTGATCGTGACCGATCGGCATGGCGAGAGCGCCGGCCGGGATCCCGACGTAGGGGAATGCAGGCGCCTCTATTCTTTTGCCCCCCGCCTTGATCGCGACAATGTCTCCTTTTTCGATGTTCAATTTTTTGGCGCTATCCGGATTGATCTCCACCCATCCGTCCCACGTGATCATGGTAACCGGATCGGGCATCTCCTGAAGGAAGGGGCGATTGGCGAGCCGTCCGTCAAAGAATTGGATCGTGGGATAGATGAAGAGGTCGAAGGCGTTCGCCTGTCTGCCGCCCGGGCTTTTAGCCGGCGCCGAAAACGCGAAGGGTGCGCCCTTTCCCCTGCTCGGCGCCTCCCCTGCCCCTGCCTGCCAACGCCCTCCCCGGCTGAGACTTTGCAGCCAGAATGCCTCCCCGGAAGGGCCGCCTGACTGCCCCTTGGCCTTTTGCGCCCACGAATGTCTAAGGACTTCATAGAAGTCTTTTTCGGGAAATGTCGCCTGCCCCGCAACTGCCTTTCCTAGGCGTGAGGAGGATGTCCCCCAGCGGCATTGTGTTGAAGAGGCGTCCCATCGCGGGCTGAAGAAGTCCGGTCACGTTCGCTTGGGGGCTGTAATCTCCCCACGATTCGAGAAAAGTGTCGGACGGCATGACGAGACTTGCCGATTGGCTGGTTTCATCGGGAAAACTCGAAAGGCATATGACCGTGGGGACTTTGGCGAGCGCTTTCTCGATCCCCCGGGATGCGGGCAGGTTGTAGACGGGGTTCACGTGGTAGAGTACGACCGCGCCGACGCCCCCTGCCGCCATGCGGTCCGCCAAAGCCGTTATGTCTGAGCCGGGCGCGACGTCGCTGAGGGAGACCGGATTGGAAAAATCGAGAAGCTGCCGGCTTCCGGGCTTGACGCCGCACAAAATGTTGGCGGCGACCGCAGTTTCGTAAGCGTCCGGGTCCGATAAGCTCATGCCCTCGGTAAGCGCCAGGGGCCGCTGCGCCCCGGAAAAATGTTGCGCGAGCTTCGTCAACAGGTCCGCCTTTACCCCTGTCCTCTCCTCCACAATCTGCGGCGTAAAGGCCGAAATATCGGCGGGCATCGCGCCTTGTATGCTCGTTCTCCCTTGCCGGGCGAGCACGTTCAGAATGCCGAGCGCCACCCAACGCTGCCCCCCTACGGGCACGGAGACCCAATAGTCCGCGTTGGCCGCGGTCATGGAAAGCCGGGGACCGACATAGACGAAGAGGTTCTTTTGCTTCTGCTTCGGCTCGTGGAAGGCAGCGAACTGCCGGGTAAACTGGACGTTCGAGATCCACGTCTCGAGAAAATCTGCGCCGAAGGACAGCAGGAAATCGGCCCGGTCGATGCGATAGTTCGGTATCCGGTCCGTGCCGAAGACGGCTTGGTTCGCCTTCTTGAGAGACTCGTACGCAAAGGGCTCGTAGACGACGTACTGCCCGCCGAGGCGGTCAGCCCACCAACGCGCAAGGTCTCCTTCTGTCCCTGTCATGAGGTGGGACATGAAGACAACGCCTTTCTGCCCCGCCGCTTTCAGGCCGGCCGCGGCTCTCTTGAAAGCTTCTTCCCATGAGACAGGCCTCATCTTGCCCCCGGCGTCCCGTGCCATGGGCTGCGCGTACCTGTCCGGATTATAGATCCCCTGGACAGACGCCTGCCCTCTCGGGCAGAGCTTGCCCCATAGCCCGCCCCCATTCACCGGATGCCGAGGGTTCCCCTCGACCTTGATAATATGGCCGTCCCTGTTCTTGACAAGCATGCCGCATCCCGCCGGACATTCCCTGCACGTGCTCGCATACCACGCAGCTTCGCCGGGCACGATGTCCTCGGGGGGGATCACGTAGGGTATAAGATGACGGACCTTGGTCGAACAGCCCGTAAGCGCTGCTGTCCCTGCAAAACCCAATGTTTTCAGAAACTGACGACGGGAGAATCTCGCCATTGCGGAAGCGTTCCTTCATGGAATGGCTTACTTTGCATCCAGAGTAAGCGGACGCCGGCGGCCCCGCCGTCCGAATAGAACGTATGTACCCCGTCGGCGTCTTGCAAGGTTTTGCCGTTTTCGGTTGAAAAGATGCCGCCCGGCGCCTAAGCTTAAAAGACGGGGGTTGATGAATGAGTTATTCAGGCGCTGTTGTTGCCGGCTTGGTTGCCACGCTCGTCTTTTGGGCAACGACCAGGCTCACGACGATGAACCTCATGGGCATGGAACGCTGGTTTGCCTGGATGTTTACCGCACGGGAGAACAAAAAGCTGGGCTTCGTTCTTCTCTTTGCGGCAGGCGTTCTCTCCGGCCTCATCTACGCAGCCCTTTGGTCGGCGAATGTCGGATGGATCGGCTACCGGTTCGGACTTCTCTTCGGCGCTGTCGAATGGCTGATCGTCGGTTTGTTCGCCGGTTTCCTGCCGGCGGCCGCCGCGGATGTCCGCTCAAGCCCGGCAAGGGCTCCCGGCTTTTACATGACCAATCTCCTGGGTGGATGGGGTTTTGTCGCCGGCCTTGCGAATTACATGATTTTCGGCCTTGCCTTCGCCTGTTTTTACCAGTTCTTCATGCTCCGCTACGGACCGCCCAGGCTCATATTCTGACCGCCCCTTCTTAGAGCCAGTAAGAGAAAAGCCCGGCAAACCAGGAGAGGAGACGGGTGAAGGGACGCGATTTCCATGCTTCCGGCCTAATCTGGTCCGACCGGTTCAAATCCCTGACGAACATCTTCTCCATTCGTTCTCCAAAGGCCGGATCGAGTATCGCCGCATTCAGCTCGTAATCCCTCACAAAGCTCCAGTGCTCCAGGTTGGCGGAGCCTATTGTCGACCAGACGCCGTCGATCACCGCCGTCTTTGCGTGCAAGTCCCGCGACCGCCGACTGTATATGCGCACTCCCGATTTCAGAAGCTCTGTATAGTGTGATTGACCTGCCAGGAGAACGCTCGAGAAATCGGTCTTCCCCGGAAGGTCCAGCCGTACGTCGACGCCTTTTCGGGCAGCCCCGGCAAGAGCGTCCACGAACGTTCCGTTCGGTGCGAAATAGGCCGCGGTGATATGAATGGAGCGCGTTGCTTTTGTCGCGGCCGAAAGATACATGAGATAAGCGAGGGACACGCCCTCGGCCGGACCGCTCGGTATGGCCTGCACGATGGCGTGTCCCTTCGGCTCAAGCATAGGGAGGTAATTGCGGGAAACCGGGAGGCGACCCTTCCTGGCTGCCCACGTTTGGAGGAATACGCGCTGGAACTCGGCCACCGCCGGGCCTTCGATCCGCACCTCCGTGTCGCGCCATGGTTTCCCCTCCTTTACTTGGCGGCCCAAGGGGACCAGAGAGCCGGAATAGACGTCGCTGATGTTCATACCCCCCGTAAATGCCGTCTCGCCGTCGAGGATCAGGAGTTTTCTGTGGTCCCTGTGCAAGGGCCACTCCCTTTGATCGGCGGGATTGAAGTCGAGGATATCGACCCCCTGGGCGGAGAGATCCTCAAAGAAGGAATCGGGGGTCCTGTTGCTTCCGAAGCTGTCGTAGATGACATTGACCTGCACGCCTTCTTTCCGTTTTTCAACGAGGGCCTGGGCGAATTGCCTGCCCACGTTCTCGCCCTCGAAAATGCATGACTCCAGGTTGATGTTGTCCCGAGCGTTCCTGATCGCCTCGAGCATCGCCGGATAGGCCGCCGCGCCATTCTCGAGCAGCTTCACGCTGTTGCCCGCAATGAGCGGGTTGCCTGTCAGGCGCCCCATGAGCGCGAGGTGTTCCATGAGCGGGCTGGAGCGGTGAAGACCCGGAATGAGCCGTTCGAGCAACTCCTCGCTTTCCGTCGCGCTCAGCTCCCGCCCGTCTTGCACGATCCGCACTTCTCTGTCGGCAACGGCAGTTTGATCGGTCAGATAACGGAATCCGGGAAGTGAAACGCAGGCTGAAGCGAGGCATGCCGCGACGATGAGGGCAACGGCCCGTCCCCTGTTAGTTCCGCGCGCACCCATACCTGGATAAACATAGGGCGGCCGTCCGCAGGCTTCAACAGCGGCGGTCTCCGGATGCTCCTATGGCTCGATTCGGGCCTGCGGTTTCCTCTGCAATCGAGGAGTGTGGTATATATAATGCGAGGCTCAGCATGAAGAAGAACATTCTCTTTTTCGTCCACCATATCCAGGCCGCCACCAACCCGAACGGCTATAGAATCCAGCAGTACTTCCCCTATCTCGAAAAGAACGGCTTCGACGTCAACCTCCTCACGACGAAGGCCGCCCTACCGGACCTTATACGGGCACTTCGCCGCGCTGATGCGGTCTATGTGCAGCGACTCCTCCCCAATTTCCTGAAGCGACGCATCTTACGGACTTTCGCAAAAAGAATCGTCTTCGATTTTGACGACGCCATCATGTACGGGACCAGGAAGGAAAGCCCGACGAGGAGGAGAAGGTTCGCAAGCATGACGAGGCTGTCCGACGCCGTCTTCTGTGGGAACGATTTTCTGCTCTCAGAGGCGAAGAAGTACAAAAAGGAAGGCCTCTATTACGTTCCCACCGTCGTCAACACGGCCGATTACCCGGTTAAGGAGCATTTTACCGGGGAACCCCTCGTTGTCGGCTGGATCGGCAGCGCTTCAACCCTTCGCTACCTTTCCGACATAGCGCCCCTCTTTTCGTCGCCTCCGGCCGGTTCTGTTCTCAAGATAGTGGCCGACAAGCCGCCCGCCGATAGAGCGCCAGGCACGATTTTTGAGAAGTGGAGCGGACCGCAGGAGAAACAGCAGCTCCTCGGCTTCGACGTCGGCATCATGCCGGTGAGAAACGATATCTGGTCCCGGGGCAAGTGTGGACTGAAGCTGATACAGTATTGCGCGGCCGGCCTGCCTTCCGTCTCGCACCCTTTCGGCGTTTCGGAGCAGATCGTGGAAGATGGGCAAAGCGGCTTCCTGAGGCAGGATATCATGGGATGGCGCGAAGCAATAGACCGCGTCAAGAATGACGGGGCTCTGAGAGCCCGCATGGGCAAAAGGGCACGGCGGATTGCCGAGGAGCGGTACTCCCTTCACGTCTGGGGACCGCGCGTGGCAGAACTGGTCGACGGCTTGTAAGCGCTCGTCTTTGCCATTGTTTCTCCTTGACAGACTGCTGCCGGAGGCAAATAATTGGTATGGCGGACAGCACGAAAATCACGGGAAGAAAGAGAAAAGGACCGGTCCATGAGGTTTCGGTTTTTCCTGGTCGCCACTCTGGCGGCAAGCATTGCCTTCCTCGCAAGTTCCTGCGTGAGCGTCCACGTTCAGCTCGGCGGCCCGTCCGAGGAACCGCTGAAAGAATATACCCTTGAAGGCACAGAGAAAGGAAAAGTCCTGGTGGTCCCCGTCACGGGGTTCCTTTCGGATACGTCGAAAAAAGGTCTGCTGGGCGAGGAGGCAAGCCAGGTCCAGGAAGTCGTCTCGCGGCTGCGGCGCGCCGAGAAGGACAAAGAAGTCAAAGCAGTGCTCCTCGAGATCAACTCTCCCGGCGGCTCTATTACAGCCAGCGAGTTGCTGTACCACGAGATCGCGCGCTTCAAGGAGCGGACGGGAGCGAAAGTCGTGGCGGCTTTCATGGATATTGCTGCGTCGGGCGGCTACTACACGGCCCTTGCCGCAGACCGCATCGTGGCGCACCCCACCTCTATCACCGGATCGGTCGGGGTCATCCTGATAGAGCCGAAAGTCGCGGGCCTTATGGAAAAGCTCGGCATTGCCGTCGACGTCAACAAGTCGGGCAGCGAGAAAGACATAGGGTCCCCCTTCCGACCGTCGACGCCTGAGGAAAACAAAATCATGCAAGGGCTGATCGACAACCTGGCCCATCAGTTCCTCGATCTCGTTGCTCAGCGCCGGCACATAGGAGCACAGGAGCTGACCCGCATCGCAACTGCCCGCATCTACATTGCCTCGGAAGCCCTGCAACTGAAACTCGTCGACCGCGTGGGCTACCTCAGCGACGCCCTTGAGGAAGCAAAATCCTTGGCGGGCCTTCCGGGGGACGCTAAAGTCGTTGTTTATCGGCACGCCAAGGACGCCAATGATAATCTCTACAACACCTCCCTGTCCGCCTCCGCAGGCCGCACCCCCGCCGTGGTCGGCATGAACCTGCCGGAAATCATCCCGCCGTTGGCGCCGGGGTTCTACTATCTGTGGCTGCCGGGCGCGACAGGGCGGTAAGAGCGACTAAAAACAAGCTGCGGGGCAGGATATCGTCGCCTCTCAGCAATCGACGCACTTCCCCCGGTTCTGCTCGTTTTTAGAACTTTTCGAATTCCTCATCGAGCTTGAGGCTGTCGGCGCCGAAGTTTATAGCGACGCCGGCGGTCTCAGGGCTCTTTCGGTCGACATTTTCCTTTTTCTGTAGGATCGCCCCCGAGGAGGACCGCTTCGTCGCGTTACGAGCGGCCTTCACGGCCTTGGCCCGTGTTTCTTCCACTTTGAAGAAGTCTATCGTTTCCCGAAGGCGCTCTGCCTGCGTGGAGAGCTCCTCCGTCGTGGACGCCATCTCCTCGGCGACGGACGCATTCTGCTGGATTACCTGGTCGAGTTGCTGCACCGCTTTGTTGATCTGCTCTGCGCCTCCATTTTGCTCGTTGCTCGCCGCGTTGATTTCGCTCACAAGCTCTGCCGTCTTCTGGATATCCGGCACTATTCTTCCGAGCATCTCGCCCGCTTTCTCCGCGATCTGAACACTCGTTGCGGAGAGCTTGTTGATCTCGCCCGCTGCAACCTGGCTTCGCTCCGCAAGCTTCCTCACCTCAGTCGCCACAACCGCAAACCCTTTGCCGTGCTCTCCGGCCCGGGCCGCTTCGATGGCGGCGTTCAGGGCCAGAAGGTTGGTCTGCCTGGCGATCTCTTCAATGATCGAGGTCTTGTTCGCGATTTCCTTCATCGCCGATACGGTCTGCACTACTGCGTCGCCCCCTTCCTTCGCGTCGTGGGCCGCCTTCAGGGCGATCTTCTCCGTCTGCTGCGCGTTGTCGGCGTTTTGCTTGATGTTGGAGACCATCTCTTCCATGGAAGAGGACACCTCTTCAGCCGACGCCGCCTGCTCCGTGGCGCCCTGCGACATCTCCTGAGAGCTGGAGCTCATCTGCTGGCTTCCCGTAGCCACGTTATCCGCGGCTCTTTTTACGTCATTCACGACGTCAGTGACCTTCTGTACCATGGTGGCCAGGGATCTCATCAACTCGTCGCTGCCCGAGCGCTCTTTGATGCTCACCATCAGGTTGCCTTCCGCGATCTCTTGGGCTGCTTTGGCGATTTCGTTCATGGCATCGATGAGCACGTTCACATTGTTCTTGATCGCGTTGAAATCCCCATAATAAGCATCCGCTATTCTCGGCGGAATGTCGCCCTTGCTGATCCGGTCTATATACTCCGCAGCCATATTGAGGGGTCCGACGACCGCGTCGAGGGTGTCGTTCATGCCCTCCACGATCTTGCGGAAGTCGCCCTGATGCTTCGAGGCGTCGGCGCGAGCGGCCAGCTTGCCCTCAACAGCAGTTTTGGAGAGACTGTTGGTGTCGGCAATGAGCGCTTCGATTGCTTTCATCATGCCCGTGATGGAGGGTCCGAGCCGGTCGTTCTCGGAACGCCTGCCCTGGCCGTTGCCGATTTTCATGAGGTCCGGGAGCTCATGGAGGTCGCCGCGTGCGATATTGTTCAGGATGTCGATGACGTGGCTTATCCGGTCCACGGTAAAATTAACGGCCTTTCCCACCTCTGCATAAATGCCGAGATAATCGCCCGTGATCTTCTTCGTGTAGTCGTTCACGGCCATGCGCTGGAGCACCTCGTTTGCCTCCACGAGACCTCCGAGGCCGTCGATGCACTGGTTGATGCTGTTCTTTATATCGTTGAAGTCGCCGTGATAGGCGTCGGCGATCCTGGGCGGTATGTCGCCCTTGCTGATCCGGTTTATATACTCCGCAGCCATATTGAGGGGACCGACGACCGCGTCGAGGGTGTCGTTCATGCCCTCCACGATCTTGCGGAAGTCGCCCTGATGCTTCGAGGCGTCGGCGCGGGCGGCCAGCCTGCCTTCGACGGCAGCCCGGGAAAGCGTATTGCCGTCGCGGATGAGCGCTTCTATCGCCTCCATCATGCGGATAATGGAAGGCGCCAGCCTGTCATTCTCGCAACGCCTGCCGGCGCCGTTGCCCACAGCCTGAATTTGGGGAAGATCGCCAAGGCTCCCCCCGGCGATGCTGCCGAGAACGTCGATGACATGATTTACCTGATCGACTACGCCGTTGACGGCCTTTCCTACGTCCGCGAATATGCCGAGATAATCGCCCATGATCTTCTTCGTGTAGTCGTTCACGGCCATGCGCTGGAGCACCTCGTTTGCCTCCACGAGACCTCCGAGGCCGTCGATGCACTGGTTGATGCTGTTCTTTATATCGTTGAAGTCGCCGTGATAGGCGTCGGCGATCCTGGGCGGTATGTCGCCCTTGCTGATCCGGTCTATATACTCCGCAGCCATATTGAGGGGTCCGACGACCGCGTCGAGGGTGTCGTTCATGCCCTCCACGATCTTGCGGAAGTCGCCCTGATGCTTCGAGGCGTCGGCGCGAGCGGCCAGCTTGCCCTCAACAGCAGTTTTGGAGAGACTGTTGGTGTCGGCAATGAGCGCTTCGATTGCTTTCATCATGCCCGTGATGGAGGGTCCGAGCCGGTCGTTCTCGGAACGCCTGCCCTGGCCGTTGCCGATTTTCATGAGGTCCGGGAGCTCATGGAGGTCGCCGCGTGCGATATTGTTCAGGATGTCGATGACGTGGCTTATCCGGTCCACGGTAAAATTAACGGCCTTTCCCACCTCTGCATAAATGCCGAGATAATCGCCCGTGATCTTCTTCGTGTAGTCGTTCACGGCCATGCGCTGGAGCACCTCGTTTGCCTCCACGAGACCTCCGAGGCCGTCGATGCACTGGTTGATGCTGTTCTTTATATCGTTGAAGTCGCCGTGATAGGCGTCGGCGATCCTGGGCGGTATGTCGCCCTTGCTGATCCGGTTTATATACTCCGCAGCCATATTGAGGGGACCGACGACCGCGTCGAGGGTGTCGTTCATGCCCTCCACGATCTTGCGGAAGTCGCCCTGATGCTTCGAGGCGTCGGCGCGGGCGGAAAGCCTGCCCTCAACAGCAGCTTTGGAGAGGGCATTGGCGTCAGTCGCAATGTTCATCAGGCTTTCTCTGAGGTGGTTTGTCTTTTCGCTTACGATCGACTGTTTGCCCGGCATTTTCTCCAAATTATGCGAAAAATCGCCGTCCGCGTAGCACCCAATGGCGTCGGTGATTTTGAATATAGTGCCAAGGTGGGTTCTTGCCAGATCGTTCGTCGCCATGGCGATCTCTCTGTGGACGCCATAAAACTTGTCGATTGGCAACGCGTAATCGGTGTCGCCTGCCTTGTGGGCTTCACACAGTTTTCTTATTTCATCCATCAACACCCTTGTCTTTCCGTCAAACATAAGCTTCCCTCCTTCTCAGATAGAATCCAGAGATGCGCCACTCGGCTTCGCGCCTTCGGGCGAGTAATCCATCCAATCTTTCGCGGACCTCATTTCTCCCCCGGTTTCAGGCCGGGCCTTGTGAACAGAACCGTGCAGCTACGGTCTGGAGAAAGGCACGCAATCTTCATCCAGAATGCTTTTTCGGCGATCACTATCGCCTTTTGCTAAGCCGGGCCCGCGGGCCGGCTACCCAACCGACTTCATCAGGTTTGGGACAAATCGAACGCCCGTGGCGAAGGAATCAAATTCTCGCTGACTGTTTCGTTAAACCAAACCATGAATCCGCCCTATCTGTTGTTCGGCATTGTTGGGCGGATGCTTAAGCCTTCTCTACCAAATCTTGGCGGTCGTTGCATTTCGCCCGCCGCCGTGGTCGGCATGAACCTGTCTGAAATCATCCCCCCGTTGGCGCCGGGGTTCTACTATCTGTGGCTGCCGGGAGCAACGGCACGCTAAAGCGGCTGGCCGGCGATTAGGCCACGGGGAAACCGATCAACAAATCCCTGTTCCCGCTGCTTATCAAATCCTCCTCGCATCTTCAACGATCTTCCTTGACAAATTCCTATTGATTGAGTGTTATCGCATGTTAGAATGGCGGTGGATTGTCTCTTGCGCAGAAACTGTCGGCTGAGGTGAACACGTGCTGCATAGCATAGCTCAGACCCTGTTAAACTACCTGACGCCACGGACAAAAAAGATTGCCGTGGGACTTGTCGTTTTCTTCGCCCTTTTCACCGCTCTGGGGTTCTTCGCTCTTCCTCCCGTTCTGAAATACGTCCTAATCAAAGATCTCTCCGAGAAGCTCCATCGCCCCGTGTCCGTCGACCGGATCGCAATAAACCCCTATGTCCTTTCCGCTACGGCGCGAGGACTTGCGGTGAAAGAACGGGCAGGCAGTGAAACGTTCGTGTCCTGCGACGAGGTCTATGTGAATCTGGGGAGTCTTTCGGCTCTGAGAATGGCGTTGGTCTTTAAAGAGGTGAGGATCACGAAGCCCTATCTCAGGATCGTTCGCAATCGCGATCTTTCCTACAATTTCTCTGACCTGCTGGATAGGCCGGACTCCAAGCCTCTCAGGTTCGCGCTCAACAACATCAGCATAGAAAACGGCAGCCTCGATTTTCTCGACCTGCCAAATGAGAAAAAGCATACCGTCAGGGAACTGGCGGTCGGCATTCCCTTTCTA
>CAWFMJ010000013.1:0-30700 GCA_963816715.1 uncultured delta proteobacterium | reverse complement strand
GTGGGCGGCCATTCAAACGCCCTCAAAATCAGCCATCTATCGACCCTCAAAACCGGCCGTTTGATAGACCTCGCCCTGTCGGCGGCTTGAACCCTGCACAGAGATTCCCCCTATGGCATGGACGAAGTTTCCGCCTTTGCCGGCCGACTGCGGTTTGTCTTCTCGATAGAGCCTCCTACTCTTCTTTCACGCCTTTTCTGTTCCGATAGGACCTCCCCTCGAAGGCGAGGAACGTGCCGTTCATGCTGAGTCTGTCCAAAATAGCCGAGGCGGTCACGGAGTCGAAGACCTTGCCCCACTGGGAGGGAACGAGGTTTGTGGTCACTATCGTCGTGCCGGTCTCAGCCCTTTTGGAGACGATCTGGAAGAGATAATCGGCCTGCTCCCTCGTCGGCATGACGTAGCCGATCTCGTCGAGGCAGAGGATGGAACCTTCGCGTAGTAGTCGATGAGATTGTAGACGCTTCTCGCTTTCGCCAGCTTCGCGGTGAGATCGAAGAGGCTGAGAAAGAGGGTCTGCTTTCCCTTCGTCACCGCGTCGTAGCAGAGCGCGGCCGCAATGTGCGACTTCCCTATGCCGCTCGGGCCAATGAGGACGAGATTACAGGGCTTTTTCAGCCAGTCCATGTTCATGAACTCCATGACCTTCTCTTTCGGGATCTTGGGATTGAAGGCCCAGTCGAAGTCGGCAAGGAGCTTGATCCGTTTGATGCCCGACATGCGCAGGAGATGCTCCCGCTTCTTTTGCTCCCTCAGGGCGTGCTCACGGGACAGGAACTTCTCCAGGAATTCCCGCTCGTTTGGAGCATAACCGTCAATGTCCGACAACAGCCTGAAGCGCTTCCACAGCTCATACAAGTCCATCGTAGTCGGCAAGATCCCTCCTTTGGTAAGAGATGTCGAGCAAGGATGCGTTCTGCGGATAGACGGCCGCCCCTTCCGGCCCTTTGGGCCCCAAGAGGCCCTCGATGTATCTCAGCTTGTGGATGCCGAGGGCGTTTGCCTCCCTCACGGCCGAGAGGAGCATCTCCTTGGAGGAACCCCGGAGCAGGCGGAACAGGCCGTGGGCGACCGCGAGTCTGTCTTCTCCCTCCGATTCCGCCGCGGCGAGAAAAGAGTCGATTTCTTTCCCCATGCGGCGCATGAGGTGATAGATCCGCTCGTACTTGCCGTGGGGCGTCCTGTCGAGGAGCTTTGCCCGGTGGAAGGGATGCTCTATCTTCTGATGCCTTTCGAAGGACCTCGCGTGATGGGCGATTTTTCTGTCGTTCGCCATGATCTCGATGTGATCGGGATAGGCGAAGACGGCTGCGGTCATGCCGACGCAGTCCGTGGGGACGGAGTAGCGGTTCGTCTCGAACTCGACGAAGGCGGTCTTGCTTACGGCGGCCTGGACCACTCGGTACGGCTTGTAGGGTATTGCCGGCAGGGGCAGAAGGGGCTCCTCCGGGAGCGCCGACGTCGGCGCCTTTCCCGTGGCTCGGTGGATGCGCTCGTTCTTCTCCTTTCTCCACCGGTCCGTCTTTGCGTTGAGATCGGCGATGTCGGCGAACTCGTTGGTCTCGACGAAGGCCCGAAGATCCCTTAGAGCTCTTTCGATCCGTCCCTTCTCGTTTCCCTTGCCGGGATTGCAGGCATGGATCGCGACGCCCATGTGGGACATATAGTCCATGAACTGGGCGTTGAAGACGAGTTCCGGCTTTCTTTTGACGACGACGCTCGATAGATTGTCGTACCAGTTGCATCGGGCCGCGCCGCCGATCTCGTTGTAGGCGTTGATGTGGCCGTCGAGAAAGAACTCCATGGAGGAGCGGGGATAGAACCTGACGAAGAGGTATCTCGACCAGGCGAGGATGAAGGCGAAGCCGCAGGCCCTGCCGAAGGGGAGGCGCGCCTCCATCCAGTCTACCTGGGCGACTTCGGCCGGCAGGAACTCCAGTTCGTGGTAAGCCTTGCGTCTCTTCTTCCGGTGCTTCTCCGTGTAGCGGCAGAGGTTGCGATAGCTGCCCCTGAAGCCGTAGGAGGCAAGGCGTTGTCCGATCTGGGAAGCCCGCAGGGAGGGATAGCGCCGATACCACTCCTCGATGAGCCGGGCGAAGGGATCGAGCTCGGAGGCCCGCGGCTGATGCTTCGCCTCGGCGCCGTCGAGGATGCGGGCGACGGTCTTGGTGCACATATGGAGCTCTTTCGCGATCTGCCGGCGGGTCAGATGCTCCACCTCGAAGAGATGCTTCACTTGGCTTATTCTGGACGGGTTCATAGAGCCTCCTTTCTTCGCGCGTCTACAGCTTACCGGGGAGGCGCCGAGTTGGTCCATCTCGTCTTGTATCATGCCCTATCCATAGCCAGCGGCCGCAAACGTCCGCGCGCCAACCCTTTTTAGAACGATCTCGTCTTGCATCATGTTTTTCTTCTTTGCCGGGATACGGATGACAAGCTCCACGCAAGGCTTTTTCCTGGGTCTCTCGTCTTGTATCATCGCTCTCCGCTTTTGCCTCCACGACTTCACATAGGGGTAGCGCCCCTGGAAGTAATCCGGGTTCTTCTCCAGCCAGGCCTCCTGGGCATTTTTCTTTCTCGCTTTCTTGCACCCGGGGCGGCGGCACGACTTCTGCCGATCTTTTACCCGGCGATCCGGCGTGAAGTATCGTCCGCAGAAAAGGCACCGCTTAGCCATCGCTCCCCCTTTTGCGGCAAAGTCTGCCGCTTCAGAAGGTCATTCGGCTGCGATGCTCAAAAACTCAAAGGAGAGAGGAAAACAGCAAGAGACGGCAGGGGGGTGGACGCGGCGGTCGGCGCGCGCGAGGCGCCAATGCCATGCCCTCTTCCAATCATGGAGTGCTGCAAGGACAAGAAACCCAGTAAAGGCTGGCGGCAGGGGGTGTAGGCGAGGGTGTGCTATCTATGAAGGCATTCTAGTGGCCGCTCACATCCTTGCCGTCGCCTACTTTGCGGCGGCATACCTCGGCGACAACTTAAAGCTCAAGATGCTTGTGGAAAGAATCTACCTCGTCTCAAAGCGGTTCTTCGGCGTTCCCACTTTCTTCAACTATGCCATCGCCGACGGGCTGTACAATCTCCTTTTTCCTGATAAGACGGGCATCAAGCAGATCGCCAGGGCACAGAAGCCTGAATTTCAGCTATCCTTCAGCTTCTGGGAGGAATGCGGGTAAAACAAAACTCAGGAAACTCCAGGCCACCTGTTATGATTGAAACCGGCCACCGAATATGATCCAAAGCGGCCACCCATTATGATGAATCCGGCCACCCCCGAAAGAGCCTGAAAGACACGCTGGATAACCGAATGACCATGGTACGCTTTCCGCCAAAAACGGCGAGGAGCGGCTATGGCGAATACGAGGTTGTCCATGAGAAAGATAAGGGAGATCTTACGCATCTGTTGGGGCGGCGGCCTGTCGGCGAGACAGGCGGCCGCAAGCTGCGGGGTCGGCAGGACCACCGTCAAGGAGTATCTGGACCGGGCACAGCAGGCCGGCCTTTCATGGCCCCTTCCCGAGGACCTCGATGACGCCGCCCTGGAAAACCGCCTTTTCCCTTCCAGCATTCCGTTGGATGTGGAAAGGCGGGACATGCCCTCCTTTGACTACATCCGTAAGGAGCTCACGAGAAAGCACGTCACCCTCCAACTCCTCTGGCACGAATATAAGGAGAAAAACCCGGAAGGATACGAGTACAGCCAGTTCTGCCTGAGATACCGGGCATGGCTCAAGACCCTCGACGTCGCACTCCGCCAGGACTATAAAGCAGGAGAAAAGCTGTTCGTCGACTTCGCCGGCGACACGATCCCGATCCACGATCCCAAGACAGGAACAGTTGTCCCTGCCTATCTCTTCGTCGCCGCCCTGGGCGCGAGCAACTATACCTACGCGGAAGCCGTCTCTCATCAGGGCCTCCCTTCCTGGATCAGCCTGCACGTCCATACGTTCGAATACTTCGGTGCCGTTCCCATGATCACGGTCCCAGACAACCCCAGGGTCGGCGTGACCCACCCCTGCCGGTACGAGCCGGACCTTAACCCGACCTATCAGGACATGGCGGCCCATTACGACACCGCGGTTGTCCCGGCGAGGGTGAAGAAACCGAGGGATAAAGCGAAGGCGGAGTCGGCGGTGCTCATAGCGGAGAGGTGGATCATCGCCGCCCTGCGGAACCACGCCTTCTTCGACATCGGGGAGCTCAACAAGGCCATTGGGGAGAAGCTGGAAGACTTCAACAGCCGGCCTCTGCAAAAGCTCAAGGTATCGCGAAAGCATCTTTTCGAGACCATCGACAGGCCGGCCATGAAGGCCCTGCCGGAAAGACGGTACGAGTATGCCCAATGGGAAAAGCACAAGGTGAACATCGACTACCATGTCGAGGTAGACCATCACTACTACAGCGTGCCCTATCAACTGAAAGGAGAGGCGGTCGACGCCCGCATCACGGCCTCTACGGTGGAGATCCTCTTCAAGGGAAAGAGGATAGCCTCCCACGCAAGAAGCAGCCTCCCCGGCAGGCACACGACACTGTCCGCCCACATGCCCGAATCTCACAAGCGTTATCTCGAATGGACGCCCTCACGCATCATAAAATGGGCGGAGAAGACGGGACCATCGACGGCTTCCCTCGTCAAGGAGATCATGGAGAGACGCCCCCATCCGGAACAGGGGTTCCGGTCCGCCCTCGGCATCATCAGACTGGGGAGGCGCTACGGGGAGGAAAGACTGGAGGCCGCGTGCGCGAGGGCGCTCTTCATGAAGGCTTATTCATACAGAAGCGTCGAGTCGATCCTCAAGAACAACCTGGACGGCAAGGAACTTCCCGAGCGGTTGAGCCGTCCTTCGGTCGCCCACGAGAACATCAGGGGCGGCAGCTACTACAAATAAGGAGAAGCTATGTTGAACGAACAGACTTTCGAGAAACTCTACGCACTGAACCTTGCGGGCATGGCCGAGGCGCTGAAAGGACAAATACAACGGCCCGAGATAAACGATCTCTCTTTTGAAGAGCGGTTCGCCATGCTCGCCGATGCCGAGTACCTCTTTCGGGAGAACAAGAGGATGAAGAGGCTGCTCCAGAATGCGAAGCTCAAGTTGTCTGCCTCTCTGGAGGACATCGATTACCGGGCGCCCAGGGAACTCGACAAATCCGTGATCAGGAGCCTCGGGACCTGCGGGTGGATACGGAAACATCAGAACGTCATCATCGTGGGACCGACGGGCACCGGGAAGACGTACCTGTCCTGCGCTCTCGCACAGAGAGCCTGCCGGGAAGGATTGAGCGCCTTCTATCTGCGCACGCCTGCCCTCTACCGCACTCTTGCCACGGCCAGGGCGGACGGGAGCTACGCAAGGGTGCTGGCGAGATTGGGCAGAATATCGCTTCTCGTCCTCGACGACCTGGGTCTCGCCGCCCTCTCGGATCAGGAACGGAGGGACCTGCTGGAGGTCATCGAGGACAGGCACGGGGCTGGATCGACCATCATCACGAGCCAACTGCCCGTGGAGCACTGGCACGAGGCGATAGGGGACCCGACCATCGCCGACGCCCTCCTCGACAGGCTGGTGCATAACGCCCACCGGGTAACCCTAAAAGGCGAATCGATGAGAAAGACAAAAGCTTCATTGACTCAGCAGGAGGAGACAGTGTAAGGTAGGAAACGACCAGCGTCGCCTGACGGCTCCGACGGAAGGGTGGCCGCCTTCATCATAACGGGTGGCCGGATTGCCCCGGAACAGGTGGCCGCTTTGGATCATAACGCGCGGCCGACTTCATCGGAATACGCAACCAAGCAAAGTAAGCCCCACAGACGATTACATCTCATGTTTTCCGGAGTCGCTTGAACTTCACAATGGGCATCTTTTGGAGTACAGTCTAGGGAACATGCGACCTACCATCCGGCCGAGCGACACTCAAGAATTCTGGGGGCTGAGTTCGGATATATTTGAGGACTTGTGTTCCGATTTGCACGGAATGCAAGAGGGCATAGAAACATGCCAACTTTTCGGACCCCGGGGACAAACACAGTACGGAGTTGACCACGTTGCGCGGCGACGGGGAGGAAGCGGCGTCGAGGTCGGTCAATCGAAGTGCTACAGAGAATTCTCAGCAAAAGACCTAAAAAACGCTACCAAACCTTTTCTTGACTTCATTGACTTCTGGAAACCTTGGGATGTCAGGCGATTCATCCTGTTTGTAGCCTGCGACGTCAACAAAACTCAGGTCCTTCAGGAGGAGAGCTCTCAGAAGGAAGCCTTTTTGAATATTGGCGTCCTGTTTGAGCTGTGGGATGGTAGGAACATACAAAGAAAGTTGGCCCCCCACCGTCACATAGTCAACAGGTACATAGCATCTCCGGAAATCCAGAACATCATTTGCGGGGATCCCCGGCCGGATGTTGTCGAATCCGAGCAAGGCTACCGACGACTCAGGCTTGAATTTGAGGCCGTCAGCTCCCAAAACCTCGTGATCTCGAATGCGCTATCGCAGACCAAAAATGCGGAGCTCGAGAGGATCAGAGAGATCTACCGTGAAGGCAGACAGCGCCAGGCTCTTAGAGAGATTCTTCAACTTTGCAATGAGGATGCGCCTGAATGGAGGACAATCGATGTTCAGGTTCGCGGTCGCATCCTGAGGACAAAGGCTCTTTACTTGCTTAACGTTGAGAACGACGTCACACAGGCAACGGCGGTCGCGCAAAAGGCAAAAGACTCCGATCCTGTCGGGGACGACGCGATTGTGAGGGCGATGATAACCTATCACACAGACGGACCCGAAGCGGCCCTGAAAATAGCCGAGTCTTCCGACTCGGCCGAATTGACTAATCTTCGGGCCGGGCTGCTTTTGGAGCTTGGGCGTCCTGAAGGAGCTTTGTCGCTGGTCGAAAGCCTGGTTGAAAGCTCACAGGTAGGAACCGAGGCAAAACGTCTCAAGTGTATTGCCTCGCTCGCGTCACGGGACCTCGTTGAGGCTCGAACAAACATAGAGTTGGCGTTTTCGGAGAAGCCCGGATGGTATTCGGTCCGCTTCGCGAGAGCCTTGGTCGACTATTCGAGCTGCATTTCTTTGCCGTACCTCAAGATCAGTGCCCCTCTGGCTCCACTGCCCGTGCCCTTTGACTACGTGAAGCGAGATGCTAACAGCCTGTCGCTGCTCGACAGAGCAGCGATCGAATTCGAAAGACTTGCCGGAGAATCGGAGGTCGGCGAGGAAGAAAGGAGAAGAGTCAACATATGGAGGTTGGCAGCTCTCGCGATCCATCCCCAGCGCCAGGATGAAGCCGAGAAATACTGCGTGACTCTGCTAAACGCTCAGCCTGTTAACCCCTTCGTAATTCGCTGGGCAGTGGAGCGAAACTACGCCTGGGATCGAAAAGCGCTGCTTGAATCGATGGAAGGCGAGGCGGCCAAAGAAAGCAGGGATCTAGATGCGATCTCGGTCACCATCGTACTCCTACTCGAAGAAGGCAAGCACTACCAGGCGTTTGCCCTGTTGGATAAGACCAAGAGGACGTTCGAGAAACTCGGGTTTCACGATGTCTGGTTGTTTTGGCTCGTTCACGCGCAGATAGCGTCGGGGAAGAAATTGGCGGAAGTAAGGAAAACCGTCAAGCTGATAAAGAGCGAAGAGATGCGAAGGCGGATATCGGCGACTGTACTCAAGGGAGAATACCAGCAAACAGGCAACTGGCAGCCGCTTTTGAACTTCTTCGAATCAGCCTACGAGGAGTCTCACGACGTCACCTGGCTGCTTGAAGCTTGCTATCTCAAGGTTCATTTGAAGGACTACCTCTATGTTCTCGACCATTCAGAGAAGCTGATCGACGGGGTAGGGACTGCCTCCATGATCTATCTGCTTTCGAGTTGCGCCTGGCAAGCGCGGAGGCCCAAGTTGTGCATCCAAATATTGGAGAAAGGCAGGAGGTTCTTCGCGCCGGACCTGCCCGACGATCTGAGGAGGCTAAGAGGCCTCTGCTATTATAAGCTCGGCTACCTACCGGAGGCCGTGGCCGAAGCCAAGGACCTTGCCTCGCAAACAGGGAAGCCGCATGATATCGCGACGTACCTGGAGACGCAGTTCTCGATGGGAGATTTTGACGGTGTTGTCGGGAGCGCCCGCAAGCTGCTCGGCAGCACCGACGTTGACAGCGCCATTCTCATCGGAGCCTCCCATATTCTTCTTGTTATAGATGAAACCGTCTCGCGCGCGTTACTAGAGCGAGCCCTCGACCAGGGGATCACGGACACCGCCTTGCTCGGTACAGCCATAGACGTGGCCTTTCGCTTGGGTCTGGAGTCCTCAAGGACAGCCGAATTAAGCTCCCGGCTCCGAGAGGCTGCTTTGAGAGGCGATGAACATACACGAATGCTGACACTCCCCGAGGTGCTCGGTTTGGGAAAGAACTGGGCGTCGCAGCGGCAGCATCTCGCTCAGCTCTATGGGAAGGGCGAAGCACCCGTCCATGTTCTCTCGGATATGTTGAACATGCCACTGTCTTCGTTCTACCATCAGTTTCTCGAACATAACCGTAGTGCGCCGGACCCGCTATCACAAGGCGCCGTGTATGCCCGTTTCGGTGGCCGCACTCTCTTCGATTACGCGGCGCTCGACCCTAAAGAATGGAGGGTCCACCTGGACATATCCGCTCTTTTGCTGGCAAAACAACTCGATTTGTTGCCCTTGATCGTGGGTGTTTTCGGAGAGTTATTCATTCCATCTACGACGCAGGCTTTCTTGGCCGGCGAGATGCTTCGCCTTGCGCCGCATCAGCCGTCACGGGTCGAAAATCAGAGACGAATTAGGGATCTCTTGACCGCTGGCTCTCTACACGTCCTCAAGAATCCCACAGTCGGTTCCGACGAGACTGAATTCGCAAAGAGAATCGGGCAGCCCCGATTCGGGGTTCTCTCATATGTGAAGTTCACAGGCTCATACATGGTCGACTTTCTACCGATGCTCAGCGTCGGTGAAACTCCTACGCCTTTAAACCTACCTGACGAATATGGCGGCAATGTTACGGATGTGGTGGGTCTCGTTGAAGCATTGGTTGCGAGTAAGCTCGTAAGTGACGGCGAGAAAGGGATGGTCATCGAGAGGCTTTCGGGGGCCATTCAGGGCCAGCAAAACCGCGTCATTCCTTCAAGCCATTCGGTCATAGTCCTGATGCCCGGCATTGCCGAGGTTCTGGCATCGGCCGGCATCCTTTCTCATGTCTGCGGGCTTTTCGAGACATCCGTCCTCGAAAGTGAAGTTCGTGAGATAGATAACTTTCTGTCGATGACAGAGGAGAATGCCTCTACAAGCCGATGGATTGAAGATCTGATACAGCACATTAGGGATGGGCTCGAAAGCGGAGCTTATCACCTGATAGTCTTGGATGACTCCGCATATTCTCGGCTAGGTGACGAGAAGCAGGAGAATCGGCCGGCAGGACGCTCGATGACGGAATTGTTTGGCTTCGGGGCAAGGCCAGGGGACGTCCTCTGGTGCGACGACCGGTACCTCAATTCTTTCACCGCCATCAACGCCATGCCGGTACTGTCCGTCACTGACGTCCTCGGATTACTGAAACACCTGAAAAAGATCGATGAGGCAAGCTACTACTCGAAGTTGATTCAGCTTCGGGCAAGCAACATTCGCTACATCCCCTTCGTTCCAGGCGAGATCCTGTTCTGGCTTGAAAAAGCACCTCGGGAAGGCTTGATTCTGACAGAAACCGCAGAATTGGCGGTGCTTCGCCGCCACTGGGCAGCATGTCTGCTCGACACCCTTAACCTCCAATCTCCGCCGAGGCCCGATCAGCCGAAAAATGAGGCAGTTTTCGTAGTATCCTCCCAAAGAGAGATCAATAACTCCCTTTCGACCCTTTGGATAAAGAAACGGCATACGGAAGAAGCGGCAATAGCCTGCTCGAATTGGATCTTGGAGTGGCTCTTCACGGGACTCTTTGGCACTCGCCATCTAGTGGCCGACTCTGATCCCCGATCGGACAGGACAGATCTGATCGGGTTTGACCTTGGTGGCTTGATGGTTCAAGCCCTTTCACTCACTTTGAAGACATTTAAGGACGGAACCGACAAACAATCTGCCTACCTGCATTGGCTATCCACCAGCCTTCTGAGAACGCGGTTGTTGGTGGACCCCGAAGTGGCAGTGCCTGCCGCAGCAATGCTGAAGAGTATCCTCGAGCCGATGCTTCATGGAGAAGAGCAGGGAGGCGCCGAGGTTGAAAAGATGACGGCATATGTCATCCGTAAGCTTCTCTTTCAGATGCCAGAGGCAATCTTGGACGAACTGGCGAGAAGCGGCGATTTTCTGAGCAGAATTGGCTTGTCCAGGGTTCTGCGCGTTAATGTGGGGGACCTTAGCTTTGCCAGTGACGATTACTGGCCGGCCGCCTACAAGGCGATCAATGGGAACCCCCAAAAGATAGTAACGTCCCCGTCCGGGATTGAATACCTGATTGAATCTACTGAAAGCTCAACCGGCTGGGCTGCCATTAAGATGACAGGACCCGACGGGTCAGAAAAGCGCCAAGCCGATCCCGTTCTGACTGCCCTATTAGATGATCCAGGTGCCCGTCTGCGTGCCTTAGATGGGCTACGCGACCGCTTCGACCTCGATCCGGAGAAAACGGCTGCCGTTAAAGAGTCCCTGGTCAACATCGAAGATGCCGTGTCTCGGACACTTACCATCTTGGAGTTGACCGGGGACTCGTACCACTTCTACTGTGAAGTCCTTCGAGCTCGCCTTGCCTTGAAGCCAGAGTTTAAGCTTGAGGACTTACTTCCGCCCGCCTTTGAGGGTTTGTTAAAGCATTTTCGACTGTCGACCGAGGAGATGGCCGATCCGGGCGATTTTCGATCCGTCTGGGCAATGGCCTCTGATGGATTGATTTCCGAACGGTCTTTGTCGGCAGTCCTGGAGAGGCTCACGCTTATCCCAGTCGCTCTGCCTGACAGCTTCTTCGCAGCAATCGACAAGATGTCGGTGGGTGAGCGCCACGAGCTGGTCGTCTCGGCCGAACAGGCCGCATTTTCGCCGGTATCGCTCCTACAGTTCCTAGATGTAGCACTCCACTGCGTGACGAAGGATGATGGCGCTTCAATGCTGCAGATCGCTCAACGAATATGTGATCGGCTGGCCTTCGAAACGACGGCCGAAGCTGACTATCGGCTCTTCATCAGTCTTCTTCAGTCCGTAGAAACTGAATTCTACTTGAAGAATGAATTTCGGAGCATGCCGTCCAGGGCCCGACTGTTCTGTGTGTGGGCCCATGCCAGCCGGTTGCACAATGTTTTCATGAGGGTGGGAGCGGATCCCGAGAGTCTATCCGGGCACCTCGATTCTATGAGCCGTCTTCCCTACTCGGCATTTTTCTCCGATGATGCCTATTCGTACGATGTGCTCAACCCGCGAAACCTTTCGAGAGCCCATATAACGTGCCTCGCTCTCGGCTCCATCATCTCAAAATACCAAGGCAAGGTCGACGGTATAGATAAAATGGTGGTTTTCATTACGGACCTCGTTAGGGGTTTCTTTGAAGGCAAGAGCGCCGAGATCATGAGTTTGCTCGCGAATCGGTCACTCTTCCGTGATAATCTTGATAGTTTATTGGGAGGAGACCGGGGTGGAGTCCTGAAAGCCGTGGTTGGCGAGGACCTGGCACTTAGCTTAGCCACGGATCATCTGACCGATCTTATTGCACAACATGCCGAGGGCGTGCGGCTTAACCCTCTATCTGTCAACGACTGGCGGGGACTTACCATCTTGTCACCCGGCCTTCCCATGCCCGAGCATTTGGCTAGCAGTATCATCTCTGCCGCATCTCAACTGAACTTGAAGAAACTATATGAGAGTGACGCTCTAATTATCGGCCCCGCCCTCGTAACCATGACAATTCAATTGGCAAAATACGCTACTGATAGTGATTGTGTCGCGTTCGTCCAAAAGATAGCGGAGCTGGCCGAATTATTCGACCGGGAGGAGCCGGCTCTAACTGGAGAAGGCCAGGGAGAGGTGGCTATTTTAGATCCTTTTCCAACGCTGGTGCAAGCTGCCTACTGGCTGTCTTGCCGTCACAAGGATGAGAGAGAAAGCATACTAGATTTCTCATCTCAGTTAACGGTCTTGATCAACAGGGCGCCGAAACGCTCCCTACGTCTTGCTCCCTTATTGTGGCACTTTATAACCGGTCTCCCCGCCGGCCGGTTGCATGGTATGTGGAAAGCCTTCCTATCTTTACGCGCCCGCCTCTCATCTGTAAAATAGTTCTCTCTGTGTTCCACATAACCCTTTGGTGATCGTCAGATGCATTTGACCCCCTCTATCCGTTCTAGCACATCTCCCCTCGCTGGGGAATATTCCTTAACCGCGCTAAAAGGGGTCAGAAATATCTGACAATCTACAACTACAAAGCCGTTGTAAAGTGGTCCTGACGGAGAAATGGGTTCCCGAAACTGTCACATGACGGGTAGACGCCCGCTTCCACCCAATTCTCATGGAACGCACGTCGAGGTAACTTGTGGAGCGCACGAAGTGTCCCCTCCTCACGCCCCTATTATATCGCGGCAGAGGAATCCGTAGGGCCCGCCAGGACTGAGAAACAATATTTGTATAGAGGGCTGGGTCGTGAAAGCAGGATTAGGCATGTAGAAGTAGGCTATGTACCCGTTCAAAAGAAGGGCGGCTATGTCTATATCTGCAAATTCCGCCCCATCTCGAACACCATTTCCAGTCTTAACCGAACACCCATTCCGGTGACGCCCGAACACCATTTCCGCTTTCGCTCGAACGCTTTTTCTCTTCGAGCGGAAACGGCGTTCGGGTAATATCGGAAATCCCGTCTCCTCCTCCGCCCCCGTGCTACACTGCCCTCTTTGCGAAAAGAAGGGAGGGCAGATGAAGAAGCAAGGGAGGAGAATATCCGTGAGAAAACTGAAAGAAGCGGCAAGACTGCTTTTGGAGTTCGGCCTCGGCGTGAGGCCCATTGCCAGAGCATGCAAGATCTCGACGTCGACCGCCCACGCCTACGTCGACAAGCTCAAGGAGCTGGGCGTCCCCTACGGGGAGATTGCCGCCATGGGCGACGACGAGCTGGAGGAGCTGTTGTTCCCCGGAGAGGAGAAGAAGGAGACGAAGCCGCTGCCCGACTTCGAGTACCTCTCAAAGGAGATGACGAAAAAGGGCGTGAGTCTTCTCCTTCTCCACGAGGAGTACAAGAGGGACAATCCCGACGGCTACGAGAAGAGCCGCTTCTACGAGCTTTACCGCGAGTGGGCGAAGAAAGCCGATCCCGTCATGAGGTTCTCTCATAAGGCGGGCGAGAAGATGTTCATCGACTTTTCTGGAGACAAGGCCCATTATCAGGACCCGGCCACGGGAAAGACCATCGAAGCGGAACTCTTCGTCGCCGTGCTTGGGGCAAGCTCGTATCTCTTCGCCCGGGCGGTCCCCGACCAGACCGTGGAACACTTCATCGGCTGCGTGATCAGGGCCTTCGAGTTCTACGGCGGCTGCACCGAGTACCTTGTGCCCGACAATTTGAAGTCGGCGGTGACCCACGCTTGTTATTACGAGCCCGACGTCAACCGGACCTTCGCGGCCATGGCGGAGCACTACCATGTGGCCGTGCTGCCGACGAGGATCAAAAAAGCAAGGGACAAAGCCAAGGTCGAATCAGGCGTGCTCCAGGCCCAGCGGCGCATCCTCGCATCACTCCGAAACAGGACGTTCTTCAGCCTTGCCGAGCTTAACAAAGCCATAGCAGAGGAGACAAAGAAGCTGAACGAGCGGCCCATGACCGGCATCGGCAAGTCCCGGTATGAGCGTTTTCTCGAAATCGACAAGCCCGCCCTGCGCCCCTTGCCGGAGGAACGCTACAGAATAACCGCCTGGAAGAAGGCGACGGTCCACATCGACTACCACGTCGACGTAGAGAAGACCTACTATAGCGTCCCGTACACGCTCATCGGCCAGGAAGTCGACGTCGGCTATACGAGCTCGATGGTGGAGATCTACCACAGGGGCAAAAGGGCCGCCTCCCATATGAGGGTCGACAAACGGGGCGCCTTCGTCACCGACAAGCTCCACATGCCTCACGAGCACCGGCGTTTCCTCGAATGGACGCCCGAGCGGATCAAGTCGTGGGGCGCCAAGATAGGGCCGAACACGAAAATGCTGATGGAGGCGATCATGGAGCACAGGGAGCATCCGGAGCACGGCTACCGGAGCTGTCTGGGGCTCATACGCCTTGCGAAGCACTACCCTTCGGAGAGAATGGAGCAGGCCTGCCTCAGAGCGCTCGATCTTAAAGCGTACAACTACCGGAGCGTCAAATCCCTTCTGGAGAGGCATCTGGAGAACGCCGACCCCGAGACGAAACAGAGGATCATCCCCCTGCACGCCAACGTGAGGGGAAAGGACTACTACAAGGAGGAGAACCATGATTGAGGCGACGATGGAGAAACTTTTACTTATGAAGCTCCATGGGATGGCCGAGGGGCTTCGGGAACAGATGAACAACCCCGAATACAAGGACCTGAGCTTTGAAGAGAGGCTTTCGCTTCTCGTCGACAAGGAGAAGCTCTACCGGGAGAACCGCCAGCTCAAGACCTTGGCGTCAAAGGCGCACTTCCGGCATCCCTCGGCCTGCTTTGAAACTATTGACTTCAGGGTGCGCCGGAGCATCGCGAAAGACGCCTTCTTCAAACTCTGCCAGAACGAGTGGATCAGGAGCCGCAACAATCTCATCCTGATCGGTCCGACCGGCGTCGGGAAAACGTTCATCGCCTGCGCTCTGGGCAACGCCGCCGTCAGGCAGGGAATAAGCGCGCTTTACGTCAGGATGCCTCGGCTGGCTCAGGAGCTGAAACTTGCCCGCGCGGACGGCAGCTATGCGAAGCTCCTCCAGCGTCTCCAGCGGATGAGGCTCCTCATAATAGACGACTGGGGACTCAACCGCTTTACCGACGAGGAGAGGAGGGACTTTTTGGAGATCATGGAGGACAGGCATGAGACGAGATCGACCATCGTTGCGAGCCAGCTTCCACTGGACTTATGGCACGACGCGATCGGCGATCCCACCTTTGCCGACGCCATTTGCGACAGGATTGTCCACAACGCCCACAAGATCATACTGACGGGGGAATCGATGAGGAAAACGCACTCAGGATTGACATGAGGTCGAACACTCTTTTAGATTAAGGGCGCCGGGGAAGGAGAGCCGGGAGACCGTTCGGACAAAAACGGAATGAGTGTTCGAAGTTGGCGGAATGGGCACTATATCTTCGCTGACGTAGCGAGAGTTCTGACGCACGGCGTCGAAAACCTCGATGATCGACCGAGAGTTCTGCACTATACTTTGGGATAGTTTGTCGCGGTCGTCCTCGTTCTGCAGGAGGAAGTCGTCCGGCCACTCGAATCTCCGGATGCTCTCTCTGAGATATCGCTTGTATTCGGATATCTCCTCGACCGAAATATCCGGTGGTCCTGTCAGGACGACTGCGTCGTCATTGTAGGGAGCTATACCCATGTCCCTCCCCGGTTTTATTGCCGCCAGTCTCAGAACCGCCCTACCGTCTACGTCTGTCAGGTAGGACTGTAAAAAGAAAGTTCGATCATCCACCGCAGGAAAGTTTTCCCTCAATTGTTCGAGGACCGGCATCGCATGATAGCGGACGACCTCGAGAAAATCGTCGGTATGTTCTATGGAGCGCCTCAGCAGTTCCTTCTTGACCGCATTGAGCGCCCCTTCGTAGCCGGAGCCCGTAACCAGCCCGAAGCCGCAACGGGCTATCTTCGCCTCTCGATCCAGATGGTGCCAGGTACCCGGAGGGTCTTGCCATGACGCCCGGGTATCGGCCGCAATGAGCGTGTACCCGCCTAGATTGGCGCCAGCGAGAAGGGTCATAATAAAGGGATTATAAAACTCATGCGGATTTCAGTCAATGAAAGTCCTCACTCGCAGCTACCTTCATTATACAGGACGGCCAGGGCAGGTCAAAACCTATGGCCACTCGAAGCGCCGAAGTGCAAAGGTCTGCCACTCTCATATGAGCCCCCTAAAGGAGCGCTACCCGGCCTGTCTTGGTTTCCTTCCTCTCCTTTTCGGAGGCCTGTTCCCCGGTCTCAAGCCTTTTCATGACTCGAATCCTCGTCTCATTCTGGGCGCAAATACGACATGGAAACATTGCTAACGCCATTCTCAAGATGCACCGTGTACCCAAATAGACGGTCGCTATACGGAGCATCATAGTACTTGAGAAAACTGTCTCCACCATCCACATTTACAAAAATTCCCACCTCATAGTGTAATACGTCAATCATTTCATCTATCTTGTCGAAGTCCTCCGTCGCACTCTTCGCTGATGCTCTATGCTTCAGGGCCCAGACCGCAAAGTTATTTTGACTAACCGGTGCTCCGGTGACCTCGACGGGCTTGTGAAGAATAATATCTGGACGCTCATACATGCCGTGTCGAAGGCTTTTTTGGTACTCCATCTCCAGTATGGTCTCCCCGTCCAAAATCCCCCGACGATCGAACGATTCCATAAGCGCGCAGTAGAAGCGACCCTGAAACCCTCGTTCTGTGCGAAAAAATCGTACTTCACTTATGGATAACAAGGCTTCGTGCGTAGCATCGAGTATCTCGTGCTTCAAGGTCATTACCTTTCTTCATAGTATTCTGACTCAGGAGTAGGTCCTTCTTCCTATGGATTCTGCCCCTACATGTACTTACTTAATGATATAGCTGTCTACGTTTTGACCGCCTATCCCCAGCTTACCCTTAAACTGGTTGTAGAACTCGATCAAATTATTCACCGACCAAACACAGCTACCATATCCAAGCAGCCTTGAAGGATAAAAGACATTGCCTACCGGCCAGATCGTGGATTCAGGGAAGCGGCCCTTCAACGCTTTTTCGAACCTATGGGCTTCCGATTGAGAAGTGGGAGAAGATGACGACGCCAGAATGTTTTCCTGCTCGTAGTGGATGAATGCGTTCCGTAAGTCCACTACTTGCTTGACGTCCTGATAGGGACTGCTTCCTTGATCAAATGGCACATATTGGGCAATTTCAAGAGTAATGTTATACTTCTCGATTATGCTGTATCTTGAAGTTCTGGGGATTCCTTTCTTCCAAAGTCGACCATACAAATTAATCAGATCACGTGAAAGTCCAGAGACCGTGATTGGATGTTCTGCGCAATCCATGTAAAACTCGTTGATGGCGGCCTCAAGAAAAGCGCAGCACAGTATTATGACAGTGGCGGAGAATGAAGAATATTCGCCCAGATTAATCTGTGAAGGGTCTGAGGTTGTATCTTCTATGTGCTTGACTTGCTTTGCTAAAGCCGAGGCACCAGCAATATGTCTCATCGAAAAATAAACTCTTTCGAAAACAGAAAAATGGTCATCGATTGCAGCTTTATCTATCGTCTCGATTTCGTCTGACATGATGCTCCTTAGATATCGTGTAATCCAAACCGTCTTCTTGACTTCACAAACACAGTTATTCCCATGATGCAAGGAACCGATCCAATAGTTCAGACAGCGAGCTCTTGCGGAAAAGCTTGTCAAAGTAGACATCGAAAGATATATCGGGTCTGGTGTCGTAAATCCTTATCCCGTCGCGGGCCTTCTCAAACCAGTGAATCCGTTTCCTTGGGTTCTGCTCCAGGAAGGCAGCCAGTTTCGTTCTCGGTGCTATATGCTGATCGGCGCTCCACTCTTTCCAGGCGCGTCTTAGCTCACCGAGATCAAAAAGATCGCAAGCCTTTAAAACCCCTATTGATACCGAATCGGCTATGAGTTCGCTTTTGTATTCCTGTTCAATATCAGTAGATTTCTCTTCTTTCTGAATTACATCAATCCAGCGGTACCAAACGGTCTGGTAGTCTTCCCCGTCATTTACTATTTTACTGACATAATCCCAGAACAGTTTATGGGGAGGGTCATAGAGAAAATGAATCAAGTGCCCTATCTCATGCGCGACACAGACCAGGTTAAATATCTGATTTCTGGAAAAGCAGACGGTTAATTTAAGTTGATCGGGCCTCACGCAACCGTCCAGCATATCGGTTCTTTCTCCTTTAATCGTGTACTGGACGTATTCAGTTAGCGTTGTCACGAATCCTTCGAGGACATATAACTGCTGCTCAGTGAGCAGGCTGTCGCTTCGTGAGTTAATGAGCCTTAGTATGTTTAGGCATATGGCAGAGAGCGTGCTCGTTTGGCCACTTCTGTCAGAGAAGACGCCGACCTTATTTCTTGCGCGCCGAGAATCGTAAAAAGCTTCAGCCGCTCGCGTAAGCTCTTCCAGGTTTTTTCGAATTGAGCCTATGAGAACCTTCTCGTTATCCGCAGCAGACGAGCTCGCCACATTCGGCCCCTAAGACATGATGATAGATAGTATACGCGTTTTCCCGTTGAGAGAGAAAGAAAAAAGAGTATCACCGGCTTTGCCTCTTCGAGGAGAGGAGGAGGGGTTCAGCCGTTGACTGGGGGACGGGGGGGACATAATTGGCATTTTGACATTTGAAAAAACCAATACCGACACGGGAAAGGAAAGGATCACGGTTTTTTCGCCCTGCCTTGGTCGCCCCGTCGCCCGGCCCGCAACCTGCCTGTTAATTCATTACCGCCGCTAACCTTGTATGTCAAGAAAAACATGTCGCGGCTCGCTTACAGGAAGATGTCCTCCTCCGCCTCTACCTGTTAGAATGTGTAGATTATGATCCGGGAACACGGCATCCCACCCTCACCCTTGCCCTCGCGTCCCTTTGAAAGTCGGCGGAGATACCCTGTGAAGGAGTTGACATGATCAGCAACCAAGACACAACTCGAGTCTCCTGAGCGCCTCCTTGTGTTCGGCCTTACCCATCTTTGCGATGTTGAGGAGTTTCCACTGAACAGCCGGCAGACGGTCAACACCTTCCAATTCGATCAGCTCCCAATCGGGTTCGCCTTTCTTTATAGACAGAATGAACTGGCGCTCTTTGCCCGTCAGACCCTCCCTGATGGCCTTCACCAGTTTGGCCCTCGCGTCCTCCAGCTCTTCACGCGAAACCCTCACGAAAGTCATTCCCTCGAAGTCAACGGCAAAGGTTTTTTTGAGATCTACGAAATTGGGATCAAGCAGTTCGGCCATCGGCCTGTCATGACTTACGAGATGAACCACAAATGATCTTCTTGTCGCATCCGTTATGCCCTCATCTTCGAGGAGAAGCTTGATGTCGAACAGGTCGCGCGGGTGCTGCCGGTCAAGGGCAGCGCACATTTTTCCTCCGTATATCTCAGCTGCCGTCAGGGCCCTCGCACTTACCGACATCCCAAATAGATCTTCGACTCTTTTCTGGAGCGACAGTCTCGCCGGCTCAAAGAGTGCTCCTCTCAAGACCAGATTGGGTTCAACCTTTATTATAACGCCGCCCGCCCTCACCACAAGGGTCACCGTGGCGCCTTGCAGCTTCTTTGTCATAACAACTGAGCCGACTATCAAACCGTCAATGTCGGCCTTAAGGCCCTCTAGAGCATCGCTTGTCGCGGCGATGGCAGTCGACCTGTCATCTATCGGGGTGTAGGCAAGGTCGATATCAACGGAAAGCCTCGGCATGTCCCGGATGAAAAAGTTGATCGCTGTGCCGCCTTTGAGGGCAAAAACAGGATAACGCTCGATGAGCGGCAAGATCTGGAGGAGCAGCTTGGCCTGGCGGTGGTAAAGGCTTTCTTCCATATCATCCGGCTCCGCTACGTGGGACTGTTATCCTGTACTTCGGGTCGAGACGGCCTCCCTCCACAACAGTCCGATCTCCTTTGCCGAAATCGACTTTCCGGAGGTCAAGCTGCTTCATCCAGGGCAAGCCGCCCTTCTCAGCCATATACATAAAGAGCCTCTTTGTCTTTACAGAATTGCAGGTCTCGAGGAATCTCTGGACAAGGGCTGGACGAAGAGTGAGGAGGGACTCCATAATACGCTCGGCCTCGTCGAAGCCCTGTTCCGAAGGGACATAATAGAGCATTTCCATGGCAGCCCTTTCAGGCGAAGAGACTCGTATGGCGAAATCGTCAACGGGGAAATCAACGTAGCCGTCCTCTATGCCACGGGGAAAGAGCCCGGTCATTCTATATATTACCTTGACGTCCCAATTGTATTCCCGAAACCACTTGGGGAGCTTTTGCCCCGGGCAACCAAACAGGTACACTGTTCGGGCGGCGAAGGCAGCGTAGTGCCCGTAGCCCTGGAGTTCGAGCGCGGTCCTCGCCCCACAGTGGACTTCAAGCTTTAACTGTTGCTGAAGGGCGGCAAGACCGCCTCGCCAGTCGACTTTTTCGCCGTGCCGCCGATAAGCGCCATTCCCGAGAGGCTCCAGCCAGTGGCTCTTCTTGTATCGCGCCAGCAATTGTGCGTCGAATCCGTGTTCTTTGAGAAGATCCACTGTCAGGGCTATTCCCTTCGGAAAAGAAGTCATAAGATTATGTAGTTTTGAGCCCCTTGCTATACTCATAGTATATCGTACAACATATATTTACAGACAGTCAAGTTGCTTCTGTAGCTCTATCCACGGAAATATATCAAGAGTTTATTGTCAGGACTAATTTTGCAGCAACAATTCACGAGACTCAGGAGGTTGCTAAGGTCGGCTTGATCTCTACGTTTCCTCGACTGGCCGCAGCAGCTCCTGAGGCTTTTGTTGGGGGGGTGTTGGCGGCGCTCAAACAGGCGCCAAAAGCGTCGCTCGTGGTTCCTTATGGATGGTGCTATAGACAGTTCTTGACGAGAGCCTCTCTCACCTGTCCGGATCGACAGCCCAGTTGGCCTGCGTGAGGCCTGCTATCCTTTTAAAATGTTTAGTGTTATTTGTAACGAGAATGAGATTATGCGCGATGGCGCAGGATGCTATGATCAGATCGAAGTCGTCAAGTGGCGACCCAATCTTCTCCAGGTTCGCTTTGATGAGTCCGAATACCTCGACGCACTCGGCGCCTACCGGCAAAATATCGAGAGAAGTCTCCAAGGTTTTGATCTTCGCGAGGTTGCCCGTCGCCTCCCGGGATTTATGGGCGCCGTAATATAGCTCCATCAGGGTAATGGTGCATATCATCAACGGGTCGTTGAAGTGCGCGCGCAAGTTGGCTTGGACGGCGGGATGCCCCTTGAGGCTGTAAATGACGGTATCCGTATCGAGAAGGTACACTCACAACCCCAACGACCGCTTCCCTGAATTTTTCCTGGCCGTCTTTATCTCCGCGATGATGACGTCTGCGTTCCGGTCATCCACCCACGAACCGGAGAGGTCAAGCAGCACTTGAGCCGGGGTCCTCACCGCAGCAGTCTGCTTTCTTTTTGCCACGTGCTCCTTCACCAGGAAGAGTATCTCCTGGCTCACGGACCTGTTTTCCGATGCGGCGAGCTTCTTGATCGTGTCATACAACCTGTCGTCCATGCCCTTAATCTGGAGGTTTGCCATGTTACACCCCTTGGCAATCATTATTCATGAATTAGTATATCGCTTTCATGACAACCCGTCAAGGGGAGGAAAACGCCCATCGTTTTCGCTATTTGGGCGGCGGGGCGGCAACGGGACCAAATGGCTGCGGGAAGGCCCAGGGGCGGATCTCTCCGAGGGGGAGCACCATGCCATAATTGGAATCTTTTTCTCCGGCGCTAACAGTCCTCAGCACCTCCTTGTGTTTGATTTTATCTGGTCTTTGCGATGTTAAGGAGTTCCCACTGAACAGCCACAGACGGTCAACACCTTCCAATTCGATTAGCTCCCAATCGGGTTCGCCTGAAGACTTGCGCCGCATCCGCAGGAAGCTCGGCCCTAGCAAGACGGCGGCGGGGCACACACGTTTCAGAAGTACGAGAGCGGCGACCTCCTGCCGAGTAGCGCGCTCAGGCTGCTCGATCACGACCCAATGGCGTTAAGGCTGCTCAGACCATCGCGGGATGAGACCGCGGCTTAACGAGCCTGCAACGATACGGGCGGCAGGCTCTGCCTGCCTTACTTATACCCCTTCTATCGAATGGTTCCGCGCGCGAGCCTCGTTCTCCTACGTCGACCATCGCCAGTGATGGGATTTTTTCACGCGACGTCTTCAGATTGAAGGTGCATTTGACATTTATTCGGAATATATGTAAAGTATACTTGCATGATAGTAGAACGGCCATTCTGGGTTGAGCGCATAGAAGAAGCCTGGAAAGAGGCGCCGGTTGTCTGGCTCGCCGGCGTGAGAAGGGTGGGCAAGACCACTCTTGTCCAGAGTTTGGGCGCCGACAGGATCCTCTACATCAACTGCGACCTCCCCGTCGCGGCCGATATGGTGGCCGACCCTGAGCTCTTCTACCGCGACTGCGACCGTCCTATCGTGGCTTTCGATGAAGTCCACCAGCTCCCTGACCCCAGCAGGGTGCTTAAGATAGGCGCCGATATGTTCCCTCAGCTGAAGATCGTCGCCACCGGCTCTTCCACACTCGCCGCAAGCAGCAGATTCAAGGACACTCTGACGGGCCGGAAACGGCTCGTCCACCTCATCCCTGTCTTATGGGATGAACTGAATGCGTTCGGCGCTTCTCTATCGAAGAGGCTTTACCACGGAGGACTGCCCCAAGCTTTGCTTTCGGATGCAAAACAACCAGGCTTCTACAGGGAATGGATGGATTCGTTCTTTGCAAGGGACATTCAGCGGCTTTTCGCCTTCCGCAACCCCGAGAAGTTTATGACGCTCTTCGAATACCTTCTCAAGCAGAGCGGCGGCCAGTTCGAGATCACGAGGACCGCCTCCGCCCTCGGCATCAGTCGACCCACGGTGGAGAACCATCTCAGGGCCTTGGAGACGACCCACGGGGTAACCGTTGTGAGACCCTTTTTCGGCGGGGGGCAAAAAGAGATCATCAAGATGCCCCGGATTTACGGTTTCGACACCGGCTTCGTGAGCTTCTCCCGAGGCTGGGACCCTCTCCGGATTGACGACTACGGTCCCCTATGGGAGCACGTCGTCCTCGAATACTTGCAGGCCCACGCGCATGAGCAGCAGATTCGCTACTGGCGCCTCGCTGATGGGCGGGAAGTAGATTTTGTCATCGCCCGGAGCCGGGATCAGGTGGACGCAATCGAGTGCAAATGGAACAGGGAGCATTTCGACCCTGCGGGCCTCCAATCGTTCCGCGCCTTCTATCCTCAAGGCGACAACTATCTCATATGCCCGATAGAAGCGCCGGGATACGCAACGCGCGCGGGGAGCATGGAGATCTATGTCTGCAACCCGGCCGGGTGGTTGGAAAAGGCAAAAAAGACGGCGCCATAAGCGGTCTTCTGCTGGCCCGCCATGCGCCTATAGCGCTTATCCGGTTCTTGCGCGGCCCGCTCAGGGTCTCATTTCTCGCTTTCCCTAATGAACCTTTCCAGTTCCTCGCGGCGGATGTATACCTTCTTGGGCGAAAGCTTCACTACGGAAATCTTGCCCGCCTTCACCCATTTCCAGAGGGTAACGTTCGAAATCTTCAAGATCTCCTGTGCCTGCTTCAGAGGAATAAGATCAATGTCGCCCATGCCCTTATCATTATAGGGAACGTCGGCTTGTTAATCAAAAGGAATCCTTCTTAACCGATTTTATTTGACATAATCAGTTAATATTGATTAACTATAATTAACAAGAGCGGCAAGAGAGGACAGGCCGAGAAAGAGGGAATTCCAATAACGTAGGCAAAGGTCATGACAGGGGTACGAGATGGCAACAGACAGAAAGTCGCTTGACCAACTGACCAAGGAAGATTACCAAAAAGCCCTCACGGAAATCCAGGGGGCGCTGGCCGCCTGTGTGGGCGAGCTCATCATTCTCGGAGGCTACCTAGAGTCGGACCTATCGCTCGATCCCGAAAACGCGCACTACGTGCTCATAGCAGCAAAGGATATAGTCCGAGTCGCTTGCGATTCTGTCAAGAACGCCCTCAGTTACACATATCCGATGCTGTAAGACGGGGCTCACGGCCCGGGAAGAGAAAATCAAGCTGTTTCAGAAATGCCTTGTCGAACAGCGCCGGGAACTTCAAGATTCCATGGACGACGTCAGTATGCGCATCTTGGACCTGAGACGGGAAATCCAGCTGCTGCTTGTTGAAAGACGTATTTGGAGAGATAGCACCGGAGACAGATGGCCACAGTGAGGGCAATAG
Organism: uncultured delta proteobacterium; assembly: GCA_963816715.1. Taxonomy (GTDB): domain Bacteria; phylum Desulfobacterota; class Syntrophorhabdia; order Syntrophorhabdales; family WCHB1-27; genus BOG-1155. Next base: position 6,522 of record CAWFMJ010000013.1, on the reverse strand, counting down.
GTTACATTCGGGTTTCCACCGAAGAGCAAGCTCGGGAGGGGATTTCCCTTGAGAATCAGAGAGCGAAGATCGAGACCTATTGCAGCTTGAGCGACCTGGAGTTGGTGGAAGTCATCGAGGACGCTGGGAAGTCCGGCAAGGACATGAAGAGAGAGGGAGTAATCCGACTCATCGACATGGTATCCAAGCGCAGGGTCGACGCGGTCGTCGTCTACAAGCTCGACAGGCTGTCGAGAAGAGTCAAGGACACGCTTACAATCATGGATGCAATAGACAAGAAGTGCATAGCATTTCACAGCATTACGGAGAAGATCGACACAAAGACGGCCACGGGACGTTTCTTTCTCAACATCGTTGCCAGCATGGCCCAGTGGGAAAGAGACACGATAGCTGAACGCACAAAGGATGCCCTGAGGCTCAAGATAATCAGGCATGAACGCGCCGGCCAGGTTCCGTACGGCTGGAAGTTGGCTCGGAATGGAAAGACCCTATTGGAAAACTACAAGGAACAGAAAGTCATTGCCCTGACGAAGAACCTCAGAGCCAAAGGTCATTCTCTCCGGGGCATTTGTCGAGAACTGGAGGCGAAGGGCTACAGACCCATCGGAAGAAAGTGGCATCCGAAGACAATCCGAAGCATCCTCAACAGGGCAGCGTGAACGCAAGAGGGTGGGACCGGCCGCACATGCGCCCAGCGCAACCGCTAAAGAAGGTGTTGAGATAGCCTTCCTTTCGGCGCCTTCCGACATCGGTCACCAATGGTTGCAAAACAACGCGTCCATTGGCACATTCCTACCAATTCACCAAATATATCGCCACTGGGCTTTCGAGACAGAGAGATCGCTGATGATGCCAGATAGACTGCTCGTACAGCGAAAACGACCGTTTATCATAGGCGTTGGCTGACCTGAAAAGGGGGCATAAAAATAAGCACCTATGGTACAAAATAAGCGCCAGGTGACCATTTCTTGGTAAGATCGTCTCCTTACCTTTCCCTACTAGAAACCGCCAGGTTATCGATAACCGGTTTTTTTGACACCATTGCGGTATGGCTCTACTATTATGATCCGACATAACGGAGAAAAACATTCCCTCGAGAAGACGAGGGCAAGGAGGGACGTATTGGTTCGGGGCTACGTGAGGGTATCGACCGAGACGCAGGACGTACGGGGTCAGAGACACGAGATACTCGAATTCGCCAACGGCCGAGGTTACCACGTCGACGAATTTGTAGAAATCGAAATTTCGAGCCGCAAGGATAGGAAAGATAGGGGAATAGATGGGCTGATAGAAAGACTCAAGGCTGGCGATGTGCTCATCGTTTCTGAATTGTCGCGCATAGGGAGGAGCGTGGCGGAGGTGATAACGATAATAAACGAGGTCGTGAAGAAGCAGGCCAGATTCATTGCCATCAAACAGACTTTCGATGTCCAAGGGAATCAGGACATGCAATCGAAGGTGTTATTGACGATATTCGCCCTGCTGGCCGAGCTTGAGAGAGACCTCGTTTCTGAGCGTACGAAACGGGCATTGGCAGCCAAGAAGGCCCAAGGCATCAAGCTGGGGCGCCCCCGGGGGAGCCTGGGGCGTAGCAAATTGGATTCCAAAGTCCCCGAGATACTGGAGCTGCTAAGAGATAAGGCCTCACACGCATTCGTAGCGAGGCGATTGCGTGTTTCTCGGACCACTTTGGTGAACTTCCTACACAGCAGAAAGCTTCTTTCACGACAGTGAGCCCAAGGCAGCCGATCACAGTCTAGAAGAAGGCGGCAAGTGGGGCCTAAGCCTCCCCCCGTTGTCAAGACAATTATGAGGCATGCTTAAGGTGGACTCCCTCCTCTGCCTGGAGCGTTGGTTCCGGAGCAGCAGCTTCATGGTAGACCTCGCTGGGGGTCCTGTAGCCGAGGGCCGAATGGGGCCGCTCCTCGTTGTACCGGCGAAAGAAGTCTCTTAGGCCCCGTATCGCCTCTGCGACGTTGGCATAATCTTTGAGATAAACCTCTTCCCACTTGACGGTCCGCCAGAGCCGCTCGATGAAAATGTTGTCGAAGACCCGGCCCTTGCCGTCCATGCTGATGGCGATGTTGTTGTTCTTCAGGACGTCGGTGAAATCCTTGCTTGTGAATTGCGATCCCTGGTCGGTGTTGAAGATCTCGGGGACGCCTACGGCGAGGGCGTCTTCCAGGGCTTCCACGCAGAAGGCGGCGTCGAGGGTCAGAGAAACCTTCCAGGACAAGACATAGCGGCTCGCCCAGTCCATCACTGCCGTAAGATAGATAAAGCCCTTCCTCATGGGGATGTAGGTGATGTCCGAGCAGAAGACCTGGTTGGGCCTTGAGACGTCCAAGCCTTTGAGAAGATAGGGATAGACCTTATGCTCCTTGTTCGGCCGGGTCAGCTTCCTTTTGGGAACGACGCCTTGGAGGCCCATTCTCCTCATGAGACGGGCGATTCGTTTCCGGTTGACTTTGAAGCCCTGTCTCCTAAGCCAGGTCGTTATCCGGGGAGCTCCCCAGGAGGGGTTGGCCGTGTACTGCCGGTCGATGAGCTTCATGAGACGGAGGTTGAAATCGGAGACCGGGACGGGCCTGTAATAGAAGCTCGACCGGCACAGGCTCAAAAGCTCGCACTGCCGGAAAATGGGAATAATCTTGCTGTTCACGTCGACGAGCCCCCTTTTCTCCGGGAGTGGAGAATCCCCCACTTTTTTTTAAGCCAGTCCGTCTCTACTTTGAGCTGGCCGATTTGTCTTAAAAGCTCGTCTTTTTCCTCCTCGGTGTTGGCGGCCATCAAATCGCCCTCATATCCAGCCACGGACCTGCCTCCAAATCGGGCCAATTGACAGACCTCACCTGTGTGGAAAAGGGTGTTTCCCCACTTCTTCATCTGAAGTGACCGTCCGCTACCCGCACGCTCTTCGGCTTGCTATAGAGAACCTCCTCGGCAAGAGAGACTGCTTTGCATCTCACGACATTCTGCCTGACTACACGCGGCATTGCAACTGTTCCCTTCGCCCGGCGATTCGGCGTGAAGTACCGTCCGCAGAAAAAGCACCGCTTGACCATCGCTCCCCCCTTTCGGCAAAATGCCGTCACGAGGTCCTCCGGCCGCGACGCTCAAAAACTCAAAGGAGAGAAGCGTGCAGGGGGAAAACAGCAAAAGTCTGCCGGAGGACGGGCGCGGCGGCCGGCGCGCGCCGAGGCGCCAATGCCTACTCTATCTCCCAATCACGGATTGCTGCAAGGAACAGAGACTTACGAAAAGCCTTCTGGGGGGTGAGGGTGTGGGCGGGCTGTCTATGAGGGCATTCTGGTGGCTGCTAACACTTCCTCTTTTGCCTGCTTTGAATCGAAGAGACTGGGGAGGTTCTCCACGGCCTGCTTCCTCCACTGGGCGATCTGGTTGGGATGGACGTGGTATTCGCTTGCCAGCTCGGCGACGGTCTTTTCGTTCTTGAGAGATTCGAGCACGACCCTCGCCTTGAATGTTCCGTCGTACCGCTTCCTGTGATCCGTCATTCGCTTCCTTCCTCCTCCTTGAGATATTTCACTCAGAGAGAGGAGGGTTTGTCCACCTTAATGGAGTGTCTAGATTCTGGGGGTAAGTATAGCCATCGACGACTATGTGGAAATTGTGAAGGGAAATACCGGGCCGCGTCTGCAAGAAATTGGGAAGCGAACGAGTAGAGAAAATGCCAGTGTCTATGCTTTTCTTCTATTTGCAATCCTCGTCTTGGACGTTAACAATAATGTTGTACAACAACATGTACAATCCAAGAAGCCCTTCCTTGGCCTCGTGCAATGACACGTCAGCGTGTATACCTTTCGAAGAAATGTCGTTCAATCGTCTCGCAAGCACTGCTACGTGCTGAAATCCCGCTTTCATTAGGTCCCTCGAAGCCGATTTCGGGAACTTCGTCATAACAAATTGCTCGATCCTACGCAAATACTCCCGGTCGCCCAGTTCTCTTTCAATCCCGTCGGAGCACTTCACTAAACCAGGCGCTGGAGGATAAAAGAAATCCGCAGCCGCCTTAATTGCCCTGCGAACCTCTGTCAGCAGAAGAGAATGATCTTCGGGGTTGCTCGAATCGACGAGACCGGTGGCCTTCTGCAATTTCACATATACATCTTCCGAGTATGTCTTGAAGTAATTATTGACCTCATTTTGAATCTCGTGAAGGAACGTCTGAGGTTTAGCCTGGGCTTGAAGTTGTCGCTCGACATGTGTTGCGTATGTCAGGCAGCGGGCCTTAATTCTATTCCTGACCATATTGAGCGCACCTATAAAGGCACGGAGGTATTCTTTTCTGGCTTTGTATTGATCTGTGAAGGCGGCTGTATCAAACTCGCCCATGCCCGGAGGCACCACCAAGTCTTTTATTGACTGCTCTGTCTGCTTCAGCAGGGAGTCTATTTCTCCGACAGCGGCAATAACTACATTGTTGGCGGCCATCAAATCGCCCTCATATCCAGCCACGGACCTGCCTCCAAATCGGGCCAATTGACAGACCTCACCTGTGTGGAAAAGGGTGTTTCCCCACTTCTTCATCTGAAGTGACCGTCCGCTACCCGCACGCTCTTCGGCTTGCTATAGAGAACCTCCTCGGCAAGAGAGACTGCTTTGCATCTCACGACATTCTGCCTGACTACACGCGGCATTGCAACTGTTCCCTTCGCCCGGCGATTCGGCGTGAAGTACCGTCCGCAGAAAAAGCACCGCTTGACCATCGCTCCCCCCTTTCGGCAAAATGCCGTCACGAGGTCCTCCGGCCGCGACGCTCAAAAACTCAAAGGAGAGAAGCGTGCAGGGGGAAAACAGCAAAAGTCTGCCGGAGGACGGGCGCGGCGGCCGGCGCGCGCCGAGGCGCCAATGCCTACTCTATCTCCCAATCACGGATTGCTGCAAGGAACAGAGACTTACGAAAAGCCTTCTGGGGGGTGAGGGTGTGGGCGGGCTGTCTATGAGGGCATTCTGGTGGCTGCTAACATACATTCTTCAGATCACCATTCTCATTCGTGCATAACTGGTACGGAACGGTCCGTGTTTCGAGCCAGCGGTCGGTCGCCTTTTCCACCAACAATTTCTGGGCCTCCTTGGGTAAATGATGCGTGTAATCGAATAGCGCTCGCCAGAACTCTTCTTTCGAAGAGCATAGCTCTCGCAAGAATATGGCAGTATGAAGGTGGTCTCCTATCAGGTTGGAAAGCCTCAGACAACTCATCACCGCTCTGTCTAAGCCTCCCCCCGTTGTCAAGACAATTATGAGGCATGCTTAAGGTGGACTCCCTCCTCTGCCTGGAGCGTTGGTTCCGGAGCAGCAGCTTCATGGTAGACCTCGCTGGGGGTCCTGTAGCCGAGGGCCGAATGGGGCCGCTCCTCGTTGTACCGATGAAAGAAGTCTCTTAGGCCCCGTATCGCCTCTGCGACGTTGGCGTAATCTTTGAGATAAACCTCTTCCCACTTGACGGTCCGCCAGAGCCGCTCGATGAAAATGTTGTCGAAGACCCGGCCCTTGCCGTCCATGCTGATGGCGATGTTGTTGTTCTTCAGGACGTCGGTGAAATCCTTGCTTGTGAATTGCGATCCCTGGTCGGTGTTGAAGATCTCGGGGACGCCTACGGCGAGGGCGTCTTCCAGGGCTTCCACGCAGAAGGCGGCGTCGAGGGTCAGAGAAACCTTCCAGGACAAGACATAGCGGCTCGCCCAGTCCATCACTGCCGTAAGATAGATAAAGCCCTTCCTCATGGGGATGTAGGTGATGTCCGAGCAGAAGACCTGGTTGGGCCTTGAGACGTCCAAGCCTTTGAGAAGATAGGGATAGACCTTATGCTCCTTGTTCGGCCGGGTCAGCTTCCTTTTGGGAACGACGCCTTGGAGGCCCATTCTCCTCATGAGACGGGCGATTCGTTTCCGGTTGACTTTGAAGCCCTGTCTCCTAAGCCAGGTCGTTATCCGGGGAGCTCCCCAGGAGGGGTTGGCCGTGTACTGCCGGTCGATGAGCTTCATGAGACGGAGGTTGAAATCGGAGACCGGGACGGGCCTGTAATAGAAGCTCGACCGGCACAGGCTCAAAAGCTCGCACTGCCGGAAAATGGGAATAATCTTGCTGTTCACGTCGACGAGCCCCCTTTTCTCCGGGAGTGGAGAATCCCCCACTTTTTTTTAAGCCAGTCCGTCTCTACTTTGAGCTGGCCGATTTGTCTTAAAAGCTCGTCTTTTTCCTCCTCGGCGGCCTTCTCCTCTTTTGCCTGCTTTGAATCGAAGAGACTGGGGAGGTTCTCCACGGCCTGCTTCCTCCACTGGGCGATCTGGTTGGGATGGACGTGGTATTCGCTTGCCAGCTCGGCGACGGTCTTTTCGTTCTTGAGAGATTCGAGCACGACCCTCGCCTTGAATGTTCCGTCGTACCGCTTCCTGTGATCCGTCATTCGCTTCCTTCCTCCTCCTTGAGATATTTCACTCAGAGAGAGGAGGGTTTGTCCACCCTAATGGAGTGTCTAGATTCTGGGGGTAAGTATA
>CAWFMJ010000012.1:0-192474 GCA_963816715.1 uncultured delta proteobacterium | reverse complement strand
ATTCCCATGGTCAAGGCCGTCATCCCGGCAAGGCCGCCCAGTTGCATGCTTTCCACGGCCGTGCTGGGGACGATGACGATCGTGGCGTTCTGCTTCAAGCCCTCATAAAGCATGTTCATGGCCCTCAAATGAAGAGCGATAGGGTCGTTTTCATACGTTTTGGCCGCTTCCCCAAACTTTTCGGCCACCTGTCGCTCCGAATCTCCCAGAATCACCCGAGCCTGTCGTTCTCTTTCCGCCTGGGCCTGCATCGACATCGCATTCTCCAAGGCCTGGGGGATCAGTACATCCTTGATCTCCACGGAAATAACATTAATGCCCCATGGCTCGGTGCGCTCATCAATGATCGTCTGCAGCTCCTTACTAATCTTCTCCCTTCCTTCCAGCATGTCCGCAAGCACAGTCTTGCCTATGACGTCACGCAGGGCCGTTTGGGAAGCCCAACCTATAGCGCCTCTATAGTCGGCTACATCCAGGGCCGCCTTTTTGGGGTCCAGGACTTTCCAAAACAGCACTGCCTCTACATCCACCGGCACCGTGTCCTTGGTAAGGGTCTTTTCTGCCTTGAAAGAAGCCGTGATCACGCGGGTATCAATCCAGTAGGCTATTGAGTCGATGACCGGGACGATGAAGAACAACCCCGGTCCCTGAAGGGAGCGGAATTTGCCTAACCGCAATATCACTGCCTTGTCCCACTGATCCGCGACCTTGATCGCGAGAGAGACAAAGAGGGCGACAAAAAAGGCAATGACTCCAATCCACGCGGTTTGCACGTTCGCTGAAGCGTTGTACATGGCATAGGTTAATCCTATGCCTATGCCGAAAATTACGATGAAGATCAATGTTGCAAAAGAGCTGCTTTTTCTCATTTCGATCACCTCCATGATTTAGGCGCGTGATTGTGATGACCGTGAGTTGTTTTTCTTGAAGGCACCTGCACCCATTCCCACTCTTCATTCAAAGTATAATCACCGCTGCCATAGGATTTGAGCGGTTTCCAGCGGAATCGCAGCGCCGCCGCAGTGCGGTATCACGCGCGCCGTGTAGTCCTTCGCAGGGCGGGCCGCAACCGCATTGTAAACGTAGCTGCCCGACGCGTCCCCCGGTTCCTGTTTGAGCTCCATCTTCTGCCTGACCGGCTCTCCGCCGCTCACACCGTCGGCATAAAGCTCCACGCGCACGGCATCCGGGTCGAGACCGCCGAGATAAACCTGAACCTCGAATACATGCTGCTCCCCACGAGTCTCAATCTTCACTTCGCCGAAACGCAGTTTCGACCAGTGCTGTTCCACGGCGCGCTGCCAATTCATCACCTGCACGCCCATTGCGCCCTTATCGGCAATGCGCAGAAGATAGGCGGCAGCGGCCGGGAGGTAATGTTGCTCCGTATATTCGCGCACCGCGCGGTTGGCAGAGAACCGGGGCGTCAGCCGCGCCATGCTTTCACGCATACGCGCGACCCAGGCAATGGGGATGCCCTCCTTGTCGCGGGCATAAAACTCGGGGACCACCTCGCGTTCCAGCAGGTCATAGAGCGCGTCGGCTTCGACAGCGTCCCAAGCGGGATCGTCTCCATGCTCCCGGCCGTCCCCCAGCGCCCACCCCACTTCGGGCGTATAGGCTTCTGCCCACCAGCCGTCCAACTCCGACAGGTTGATGCCTCCATTAACGAGCACCTTCATGCCGCTCGTTCCACACGCCTCCCAGGGCCTTCGTGGGGTATTGATCCAGACATCCACCCCCTGGACCAGGTGTCCGGTCAAATCCATGTCATAGTCGCTAAGGAAAATCACATGGGGGCGCGCCTCGGGCCGCCGGATGAAATGCGTCCATTCCTGGATCAGTGCCTGCCCCGCCTGGTCTGCCGGATGGGCCTTGCCCGCGATGATAAGTTGCACCGGGCGCTCAGGATCGGTTAACAGACGAAGCAGCCGCTCGGGGTCGTGGAGCAGCAAGTTCGGCCTCTTGTAGGTGGCGAAGCGGCGCGCAAAGCCCAGCGTCAGAGCGTCGGGATCGAACAGATGCTTCGCGCCGTCAACCGCATCGCGCGGCGCTCCGGAGACGGCCAGTTGCCGTGACAATCGCTCGCGGGCGTATTCGACAAGAGACTTGCTGGTGAAAATACGAAATTGCCAGAGATCGGCGTCGGAGATGCGGCGGATGTCCTGTTTCAGGGTTTCCGTTGTGCCGAGCCAACGGTCTTTTCCACAGGCCCCGGTCCATAGATCGTCTGATTCCGCCGAGTCCCAGCTCGGCATGTGAACCCCGTTTGTCACATATCCAACGGGCACTTCTTCTTGCGGCCAGCCCGGAAAGAGAGGCTCAAAGATTTGCCGGCTCACGTCTCCGTGCAAGCGACTCACGCCGTTTACGCCTCCGCTTCCTCGGATTGCCAGATACGCCATGTTGAAGCTTTCCGACGGGTCGTTCGGGTTCCGGCGGCCCAGGGCCAGCAAATCGTGGAGTGTGATACCGAGCTTCTGTTCGGCATAAGCGCCGAAGTACTGCTCGATGAGAGACGGGTCGAAGCAGTCAAAGCCCGCGGGGACCGCCGTGTGGGTGGTAAAGAGGTTCCCCGCTCTCGTGACGGCGAGGGCAACGTCGAAGGGCTGCCCGGTTTCTTCCATGAAACTGCGGGCGCGTTCCAATACGGCGAAGGCCGCATGTCCTTCATTCAGGTGGCAGACCTCCGGCTTGATGCCGAGGGCGCCAAGCAGCCGCCAACCGCCGATTCCGAGGAGCAGTTCCTGATTAAGACGTAATTCCGGGCCGCCGCCGTATAGCTCGCTGGTAATACCCCGGTGGGCCGGAAAATTCGCAAGGTCATTGCTGTCCAGCAGGTAAAGCTTCACTCTGCCGACCTGGACCTGCCAGGCGCGCAGCCAGATCGAGTAACCGGGTAAAGCGATCTCCAGCCTCAACCACTCGCCGTTTGGTTCACGTAGCGGCGTGATCGGCAACTGTCCGGGGTCGTTATAGGGGAAGAGGGCTTGCTGCGCTCCGTTCCTGTCGATTACCTGGCGAAAATAGCCTTGTTGATAGAGCAGCCCCACTCCGACAACCGGCACGCCCAGGTCGCTTGCCGCCTTGAGCTGGTCGCCGGCCACATTGCCGAGCCCGCCTGAGTAGATGGGCAGCGCTTCGCTCAGCATGAATTCCATGCTGAAATACGCGATGCGGGTCAGGGGCGATTGTGGATGATTCTGCTGAAACCACGCGGGCTTCTCCAACGCTTGCCTCCTGGCTTTGACCAGGCCGTCAAGGTTTTTGCGAAAAACTGGATCGGCCAGAACGCGCTCGATTCGGTCGCGCGAGACGGTCTGTAGGACGGCCCAGGGGTTTTGAGTGAACTCCCACAGTTCGGAATCGAGCTGCCGCCAAACTTCGTCGGTCGCATGGTTCCACGACCAGCGCATATTCAGGGCAAGCTCTGCCAGGGAATCGACTCCTTCGACGTCCGTCGGTAAAAGACTGTAGGTTTGTTTGCTGACAGGTGTTTGTTCGCTCATGGTTTCTCCTACGAGACCCCCATTGATCTATCGGGCCTTGCAACGATCAATCACTCGTTTTTCCATCCGATCCATCCTGGAATTCCATTTTTGTCTCTCAATTGCAAAACTTCATTGTCTAGCTTCACCGTTGTGGCAATCATTAAAGGCTCACCACTGAGTGTGACCTGTGATCCGCTCACGGTGACCTTATCTCCTGACTTGAACTGTTTTGCTTGCCAAGGGCCTACAATGTAGTAGGCGGGACCCAGGTAAACCGGAAGTATCTCTTTTTTGTCGATAAAAACGGTCAATCGCATCTGCAAGCCAAATCCAAATTCGGGCACTTGGTCTATTTTTATCACTTCTCCTGAGATGGTTTTAATTGTTTTAGGGTCAAAAAGCTTTTTGTAGGGGTCTCCTGTCCCTGGTGTTGGATGTATCCCTAAACCACGAGAGATGGGGTAAGTGGGACTGTAATATTCACCATAATCATCACCATAGCCATCACCAAGGCCGAGCGGTGCCTCTTGAGCATAACTGGCGGGGGCGCCATAATACTTGAAAACGTCAGCTCCCCAACCCATATCCCCCATGTTTGGCACATTCTTTCTGTAAAAAGCAGGTGCTTTTGCCATTTGTTCTTTCGACTCATTGAGGAAGAATATGCCTTCTGATGGAAGCGCTGCAAGGGATGCCCAAGGGACGGGAAGGAGCTTGTCGCCGATGCCCAGAAAACCACCGGATTCAAGGACAGCGTATACAATTCTTCCCGTATCGATATCGACGACTAAATTCTCGATCTTTCCTAATGTCTCCCCTTTCAGGTTAACCACCTTGGAGCCGATGATTTTTTCCACCATAAAGGCATTAATTGACTGACCTTCCACCGTTTTGCCGGCTGTATCTCCTGCCCCCGGCCCTTTTTTCTCTTGAGTAAAACCGGTCGTCCCAAGAAAGAGACAGACAATAGCCAAAAGAACGATGATCAGATGCCTTTTCATTTTGTATTCCTCCTTTTAGGTCTTTCCTATTAGATCGCCGTCTCGGTCCGATCCTCCCGGGCCCGGCAACCCGGCCCGTGGTAAACAAGGGCTTTCATACTTACTGGGTTGTTTCTGTCATTGGCAGGTCTCCTCATAGTCTGTCCCTCAAATCTATTTTGGACGGCATCTCCTACCGCTTAAGGCGCCGCAGCCAAAGCATCGTTGACGATTGTCTGCGCCTCCTCCAGGATACGGCGCAGATGATCCGCTCCCCGGAAGCTCTCCGCGTAGATCTTGTAGATGTCTTCCGTCCCTGACGGACGCGCCGCGAACCATCCGCTTTCCGCTACTATTTTCAACCCCCCGATGGACGCGCCGTTGCCCGGCGCGTGGGTGAGGATGGTCTGGATTGTTTCGCCAGCGAGATCCTTGATGTGGACTTGCTGCGCCGAGAGTCTTTCCAGCATTGCCTTTTGCTCCGGGGTTGCAGGCGCCTCAACCCGGTCATAGACGGGCTCACCGAATTCGCGTGTGAGTTCGCGGTAGATCTCGCCCGGGTCCCGGCCCATCCGTGCCGTGATCTCCGCCGCGAGCAGGGCCGGGACGATCCCGTCTTTGTCCGTCGTCCAGACAGTACCGTCAAGACGGAGAAAAGACGCTCCCGCGCTCTCTTCCCCGCCGAAGCCGAGAGAGCCGTCGAGGAGGCCATCCACGAACCATTTGAAGCCGACCGGCGCCTCGTAGAGCTTTCGCCCAAGTTTCTGGGCGACGCGATCGATCATCCGGCTGCTCACCACGGTCTTGCCGACCGCCGCTTCTGCGCGCCACTTCGGCCGGTGTTGGAAGAGGTAGAAGATGGCGACCGCAAGGTAGTGATTGGGCGGCAGCAATCCCGCGCTCCTGGCGACGATCCCGTGCCGGTCGTGGTCGGTGTCACAGGCGAAGGCGATCTCGAAGCGGTCCTTCAGGCCGATCAACCTCTGCATGGCGTAAGGCGAGGATGGGTCCATGCGGATCTGGCCGTCCCAGTCGACCGTCATGAACCGGAAGGTTGGATCCACGGCATCGTTGACGACGGTGAGGTTCAAGCCGTAGCGCTCGGCAATAGGCACCCAGTAGTGGACCCCGGCGCCGCCGAGGGGATCCACCCCCAGACTGATCCTCGCGCCCCGAATGGCGTCCATGTCGATCACATTGGCGAGATCGGCAACGTAAGCATTGAGATAGTCGTGCCGGTGCGTCGTCGGGGCGCGGAGGGCTTTCTCGACAGGAACCCTTTTCACACCGAGAAGGCCGTTTTCGAGAAACTCGTTTGCCCGCGCTTCGATCCAATCGGTGACGGCGCGCTCCGCCGGCCCGCCGTTTGGGGGATTGTACTTGAAACCACCATCATGGGGCGGATTGTGCGAGGGAGTGATTACGATGCCGTCGGCGAGTCCTGTCTTACGTCCCCCGTTGTAAGCGAGAATGGCATGAGATATGACAGGCGTCGGCGTATATTCATCCATCTTCGCGATCATGACCTCCACCCCGTTGGCCGCCAGCACCTCCATCGCGGTGGCAAAGGCCGGCACGGAAAGCGCGTGTGTGTCCATGCCGAGAAAGAGCGGGCCATCGATCTTCTGCTGCCCGCGGTACAGGCAAATGGCCTGGCTGATAGCGAGAATGTGCCATTCGTTGAAAGCTTTCTCGAAAGCGGAGCCCCGATGTCCTGACGTGCCGAAGGAAACCCGCTGCTCCGGCACGGAAGGATCAGGCGCCTCTGTATAATAAGCCGTGACGAGTTTGGGCACGCTGACGAGCATCGACGGCTCGGCCGGCTTTCCCGCGAAAGGGCTTACTTTCACCGCCGTATCTCCTTCCCCGTTTCATTGTGCGGGACTTTCATGGTTCATGCTCCTTTCAACCTGCGGTAGCGCCGGATAAGTGCATTTGTCGAGCTGTCATGCTGAAGTTTCGGCTCCCCGACGTTTTCCAGTTCGGGAACAATGCGGTTCGCCAGCACTTTGCCGAGCTCGACGCCCCACTGGTCGAATGAATCGATGTACCAGACCACCCCTTGGGTGAAAACCGAGTGCTCGTAAAGCGCGACGAGCTTGCCGAGGGACTCCGGTGTCAGCCTCTCTGCGAGAATCGTGTTCGTCGGACAATTGCCTTCGAAGACGCGGTGTGGCGTCAGCCCCTCCGTGGTGCCCTCTGTCCTAACCTCGTCCTCTGTCTTACCAAAGGCCAGCGCCTCCGTCTGCGCAAACAGGTTCGCCATCAGCAGGTCATGATGATGACCGAGCGGGTTCAGCGTCCGGCAAAAGCCGATGAAATCGCAGGGAACTAGTCTGGTTCCCTGGTGGATGAGCTGGTAGAAAGAGTGCTGACCGTTGGTGCCCGGCTCGCCCCAGTAGATGGGCCCCGTCTGATAGTCAACGACCGCGCCCTCCAGGGTCACGTGCTTGCCGTTGCTCTCCATGGTCAACTGCTGAAGGTAGGCCGGAAAACGCTTGAGATACTGGTCGTACGGCAGGACTGCAACCGTCTGCGCGCCGAGGAAGTTGTTATTCCAGATCGAGAGCAACCCCAGGATCACCGGCAGGTTCTTGTCGAATGGGGCGGTGCGGAAGTGCTCGTCCATCGAGTGGAAACCGGCGAGCATCTCACGAAAGCTCTCCGCACCGATGGCGATCATGGTCGAGAGACCGATCGCCGAGCCCATCGAATAGCGGCCGCCGACCCAGTCCCAGAATCCGAACATGTTCGCTCTGTCGATGCCGAACTTCCCTGCCTCTTCGGCGTTGGTCGAGACGGCAACAAAGTGCCTGGCAACAGCCTCTTCATGGTGCAGCGCTTTCAGCGCCCACGTGCGGGCGGTGTGGGCGTTGGTCATCGTTTCGAGGGTCGTGAAGGTCTTCGAAGAGATGATAAAAAGCGTTTCTTCGGGGTCAAGATCGCGCGTGGCCTCTTCGACGTCGGCGCCGTCCGCGTTCGAGACGAAACGGAACGTCATGTCGCGCTTGCTGTAGTGCTTTAGCGCCTCGTAAGCCATGACAGGGCCGAGATCGGAGCCGCCGATGCCGATGTTGATGACGTTGCGGATGCGCTTTCCCGTGTACCCCAGCCACTGGCCGCTACGAATCTGCTCCGAAAAAACGGCCATCCTGTCAAGCACGGCATGCACCTCGGACACGACATCAACTCCGTCAACGAAAATCCTTTCACTCCTGGGGGCGCGCAGGGCGATATGAAGAACAGCCCGATTCTCCGTGACGTTGATCTTTACCCCCTGAAACATGGCCTCAACGCGTTCACGGAGGCCGCATTCCTCGGCGAGATTGACGAGGAGACGGATCGTCTCGTCCGTGATACGATTTTTCGAGTAGTCCAGGTAAAGGCCGGCGCCTTCGGCGGCCAAGCGCTCGCCGCGAAGGGGATCGTCGGCGAAGAGCGACCGCAGATGCACCTTGCTGATCTTCCGGTAGTGCTCCTCCAGGGTCTTCCACGCCGGCTTCTCCGTCAGTGGCAGCGTCTTGGATGTTGCATTCGTGGTCGTCATCTTTTTCCTCCTGGCTGAGTCGTGTTTCCGAGCGCGTTGCCCTTTGACCTGATCGAATCCATCAGCTCGTTCCAGGACTTGTCGAAAGATTGGGCGCCTTCCGTCTGGAGCTCTGCGGCAAGCACCGCATGATCCACTCCGACATGCGCGAATCTGGCGAGTATTTCTTCGGCCTCGCCGCCATCAACCGGCAACACGCCATTCACTTTACCGTGATCGGCGAAAGCGAGTAGCGTCTCCTCGGGCATGGTGTTAATAGTGTCTGGAGCTGCCAATGCCTCGATGTACAGGACATCTAAGGCATTGGGGTCTTTCGTTCCGGTGCTGGCCCACAGGAGGCGCTGCGGCTGCGCTCCGGCTCCGGCAAGTTTCTGCCACCGGGGCGAGGCAAGCAGATCCCGGTAGGCAATGTATATCCTTTTGGCGATGGCAATACCGAGACGGTTATGAAGTTCCTCCGGGACCTTTCCCGTAACCGCCTTGTCCCAACGGCTGATGAAGAGCGATGCCACGGAGCCGACTTTCGTGCCGAGGCCGGCTTCGATCCGCCGCTCAATCCCCCGCATGTACGCAACGGCAGCGGCGATGTACTGCTCCCGCGAGAACAGGAGCGTGACATTGACCGGCACGCCCGCGAAGACCGTCTCCTCGATCGCCGGGAGTCCCTCGCGCGTGCCCGGAATCTTGATGAAGAGGTTGGGCCGTTTCGCTCTCGCATGAAGCGCGGCGGCTTCTTTGATGCTCCCGGCAGTATCGTATGCGAGAAGCGGTGACACCTCTAAGGACACCCAGCCGTCAACCCCGTCCGTCTTATCGTGGATCGGCCGAAAGATATCGGCAGCCTGGGTCAGATCCTCGAGGGCAAGCTCGAAGAACAACTCTTCCCCCGACTTCCCCTCCCGGACCTTCTTAAGGATGGCGTCGTCGTAAAAGTCGGTATTTTTGATGGCGTGGTCAAAGATCGTGGGGTTCGAGGTGAGCCCCGTCACCGAAAGTTCGGTGATATAGTGGCGGAGGGTCGCCTTTGTCAGGAACCCACGGGTAATGTTGTCGAGCCAGAGGCTCTGACCCAGATCATGCAGTTGTTGTGTGGCTTTCATGGCGCCCCCTGCTGCGCGTTGCCGGTTTTTGCGGCCTCGAGTACGGCGGGTAAGTCATAGTTGGCCAGATCTCCGATACTCTCGATGGTGAGATCAGCGGGCGGATAGCCGGCGATAGCTTTGGAGTCGAGCGCATAATGTCCCTGACGCGGGAAGACGGTCGTCAGCCGGTCGCCCCGGATCCTTTTCATCGCCGCAAGAATGCGCAGCTTATCGTCTACCATAATATAATGCCGGGCCGGGTAGTGCCGCTCAACGTCAGCCAGCATCTGCTCCTTGTGCACATAGATAAGGACGCGGCCTTCGACCGCGTCCCACAGACCGGAACGCTCCACCTTACGCGGCTGGAAGACCACGTCGCCATCGGACAGGATGACCGTCTTCCCCCAGGCGCGCGCGTGTTCGAGGGCAGCGAACGCGCCCGCGTACAGCCGGTCGGTGAACGGATAGTCCACGAGGAATGAAGACATCAGCAACAGCTTGGTATCGCACTGGCTCTCGAGCCGGTAGCGTTGCAAAGCACCCAGATAGTCGGCATAACCAAGTTCTGCGCGCAACGCTTCAAATATTGCCCAGTACCGGTCCCGGCTCTCAACTCCGAACTCGTGCTCAAGATGGTTCCTAAGGTCATCCTGCACGCGGTCATTGTCCAGCAGGGTGTTGTCCACGTCAAACAGGAAGACAACCTCATCGGGGAGTGTCGTTCGGATCGCCTCCTCATGGGTAAGGTTGCGCCGGCGGCCGCGTGCGCCGGTGAGACGCCATTCAAATGTCTCTCCGCGGCCGCCTTCGCCCCGTCCGTGATACGGATGCCAATCGTCTACTTCAAGACCAGATTATTGCTCACGGACCTGACCCCTTTGACGCCTCTCGCGATCTCTCCCGCCTTATCGACGGCCTGTTGAGAATTGACGAAGCCGCTCAACTGAACCCTGCCCTTATAGGTCTCGACGCCGATCTGGAACGATTTGAGAAAATTATCTTCCGCAAGCAGGGTTTTCACCTTGGTCGTGATAGTGGAATCGTCCACGTATTCACCCGTGCTTTCGTGCGTGCGCGTCGCTGCGCAGGCCGCAAGGGCGGCGAAGAACACAAGAAGGACCAGATAGCCGATAATTACATTTCGTTTTGTCATAATAGCTGCTCCTCTTTAGCAAATGTGATGGTGAAATTGTTCATTAGGAGACTTTTTCTCCTGAAGGCGCCAAAATACCCGGTAGAATACTTCTAGATTTGTTGACGGCCTGAATCATATTTGCCAGCCTACTGGGCTGCTGTCCGCGATTCACGTTCGATAATGATCTCGACGCGGCGGTTGTTGGCGCGCCCCTCAGGTGAAGCGTTGCTGGCGATCGGGCTGCCCTTACCCATTCCACGTGCCTGGATGCGGTCGGCCGGGTAGCCTTTCTGCACGAGGTAATCGCGGACCGCGTCGGCCCGGCGTTGCGAGAGGCCCTGGTTGTATGACTCGGAGCCCTGGGAATCGGTGTGCCCCTCCACGATGAGGTTGCGCGCACGGACCGCGAGCAACGCATCGGCCACCTGGCCAAGCTTGACCTGCGCGGAGGATAACAAGGTCGACTGGGCGGATCGAAAGAGAACGCTTCCGGAGAGCGTGACGACCAATCCGCGCTCCTCTTCCTTGACCGCGGCGAGCGCAGCCAACGCAGCCACTGCATCGGCCGTCCGCTTCTCGGAGTCGCTCAAATCCTGCTTCCCCTGTCTCGCGATCTCGGCTTGTTGCTCCTGGAAAGCGGCGTCCGATTTGTCCTTGCTTTCCTTGACCGCAGCCTGCTTGTCGAGTTCGGCCCGTGCATCGGCCGTCCGTTTCTCGGAGTCGCTCAGGTCCTGCTTCCCCTGTTTAACGATCTCGGCTTGTTGCTCCTGGAAATCGGCGTCCGATTTCTCCTTGCCTGCCTTGTCGGCGGCCAGGGCGCCGAGCGCTCCCGCCTGTTCAGACTCGCGCTGGGCAACGTAAGCGAGATCTTTCGTTTTGTTCGAGTCGGGTTCTTTCAGGAATGACTGTTCCGCCAAGGCGAGCGCGTCGTGCGCCTTGTGCAATTCCGCCGGCGCGAGTTGCGCCGCCGGCCCCTCGCTCGCGACCTGGTAGGCCGAACGGGCGTTGACGAGCTCATTTGGCGCCACGGATGCGCAGCCGGCGACGAACGCGACGAACGCGGCTAGGATCAAAATTTGCGGCGTTTTCATTAAAGCCTCCTTTGGGGCCATAGTTCGGTTATTGGTTGTCTTGCCGGAGTTGGCGCACACGCGCCACTGCTGCCATGGCCTCGGTCTTCTCGGCATCCTCGTGGGACAGGGTAACAGCCAGCTCGGCGTCGGCTTCGGCCCGCGACAGGGTCGACTGGGCCTCCTCCTTCTTGCCTTCCGAGGACTGTTCCCTGGCGAGTTCCAGTTCCTCCTTCGCTAGTTGCAAATGAAGCGAGGCTTGCGGCACTTTGGCCGCCCCGGCCTCCTCGGCGGCGCGGATCCCCGACGTCGACGCCTCCGTACGCAACGGAGCGTTTGTGCATCCCGCGACGATTGCGGTCGCCGCGATGGCCATGACGAACACCATAATTCCCATCCTGGGT
Organism: uncultured delta proteobacterium; assembly: GCA_963816715.1. Taxonomy (GTDB): domain Bacteria; phylum Desulfobacterota; class Syntrophorhabdia; order Syntrophorhabdales; family WCHB1-27; genus BOG-1155. The sequence goes on along the minus strand of CAWFMJ010000012.1, from coordinate 180,765 downwards.
ACGTATCTCATTCATTCCTCCTTTTCTTCAATCCATTCTCTGGCCCTGGAGATATCGCAGCAAGCCCTTGACATAAGGATCGCACTCCTGAATGGGACTCAGGGTCTGTCTTTCTGCTTGCCCGAACAGGGGTTTGAGCCACGAGTCGAAACATGCTAACGCCAGTGCAAGAAGTTTATGCAACGCACCGTAGACTGCATTTTCTCTGTTTCGGTTGCCGCCGTAAAAAGACACTGTTGTCTTCGCACGATCTCCAGCCAGTGGGGTTTGTTTTATCAATTCATAATGATATATGAGGCGCATATGCGTGTAGTCCTCCATGCCTGGTTTCAAAAAACGTTGTCCGTGCTCCCCGAATAAACCGCGCGCTGCGGTGGACATACTGCCGCCGCATGATGCAATTTCATTATCCGTTGTTCGCAGCTGCCAAGGTCATGGCAGCTGCCGCTTCATTTCGAAAACAAGAAGTTTCAGCCACCTGTTGTTTGTAGTTGCCAGGTTCGTTACAAACAAGCCCACAAGGCGATAACAGGCGACCCCACGATTGCAATAAGCCCTTATTGATTGCATGAGGAACTCCCCCATCATACGCTACGACAAATCTCGACTCACGTCGCAGAACCAACAAGTATTTCGCGGCACTTTCCTGCATGCAGGCGCGTCGTCCTCTTTTCTACAGGGATTGCCGGATCATGTTCTAAGGGCAAAGGTCCTGACAGACTCAAAGTCTTTCCGGACCTTTGCCCCCGCGCTCTTATTGCACCACGATTTCAAAAAGAACTCTCATGTTTGCCTTTGCCGCCGCCGAGTAGAGGTTTTTCGGGGCCGCTTCGTACATTGCCGGATCGTTCTTGCCATAGCCGATCGTGGAAAGCCTATCCCGTGAAATGAGCCCTTCGCCAATGAGGTATCCTTTGACGGCGTTTGCTCTTCTTTCACTCAACTTTTGGTTGTAGGCTTCAGTCCCGGACGCAGAAGTATATCCTGCAACACGGACTTGGGCGTGAGGGTTGTCTTTCAGAAGCTGGATATTCCTTTTCAGTATCGTCTGCGCTTCCGGTTTGAGGGTCGCCTTGTCGAAATCGAAATGTATGTCCTCAAAGGCAAGGACAACTACCTGCGCTGTCGGCTCAGCCGCGACGGCAACTACCTGCTCCTCAGCCTTCGGCTCAGATGCAACGATAACTACCGTCTCATGAACTGCTGCTTGAGGCGGAGGAGGAGCAGTTTCTCCCTTTTGGGCTTGCATGAAACATCCGCATCCACTTAAAGACAATCCGATAACGCCAACCACGAGTAAAAGAACTGCAAACCGCGTTTTCATACACGCTCCTTTTTTTGTTGAACGGCATACCCGAATACGGATATGCCCCCGGTACTGGTGGACTTACAATCTCTTGGCCTCCTCTCTTTAAGAGAGGAGGCCCCTCTACCATAGGCTCACCCTAATCTTACCGAAGAAGCTCTCGCGCGTCTGCCGCAGAAGCGACAATTATTTCGTGGTCCTTCCACGCACCTGTCTGTGGTCTTTTTTACTACGGGGATCGGGACGGAGATATCCATCCCGACTCGAACGAACAAGAAGTGAGGAGCTGGTCTCTGCGGATTTTGTCATGCCGCTCATACCTGCAATCGCTTTCTCACTGTTTGCCAATTAACGTCGTGATGTATTCGGAGGTGAGGATGCCCCTCTTCCCCTGGTTCTTCACCACAAAGTGGGGTTTCTCCGTGGTAACCCAGCAGACTATTGTCGGGCTCAGGATAAAGGCGTGGATAAGGACCTCCATCCGGTAACAGGAAAATTCACCTGCGGGCACAGCAATATGCTCAATGCCGGTCTGACGGGCAGTGGCAGTAATAGACTCTCCCGAGAAATCGATCATAAAAAGGTCCCATTGGGCGGCGCTGTCGTACGGGAAGAATCTGAGGAGTACAAGGAGGGAATCCTCAATGGCCAGAGTTCTGCCCTCGGGGATATCCAGTTGTATCTTTTTATCCGTTCCGGAGGTTCGCTCGACATATGCCCTTTTTCCGTCTCTCCATATCTTCTCCTCGATGGGGCCTCCCGAACCTCTGCGGAGGCTCCTGGCCCCTGAAATTAAATTGCCTTCCTTGATCATTTTGATGGCTATGCGCTCGTCTGACTTTGCAGAGACTATCGTTGAAGCATATTCAGCGCTGTCCTCCTCGAAAGAAAGGGTAAGCTCGATGTCTTCCTTGTCGTTCTCTTTACTTGCCGCCACAGCGCTGTAATGGTATGTCTCAACGTGACTCAAACCTACCTGGCCGCTCTCGCTGACGCCAGGGAAGGCCAGGCTTTGAGCCGCCATGAACAGAAGGAGAGAGAGGGTGCTGAGATAACGTGCTTTCACCTGGCAGTTTTTTCGGGGGATTTTCCAGGTCCTTTATTTACGTCCCCGAAGGCGTATTTGCCGATCAGGTCTTCGATGTCCGCGGGCACGGACGTCTGCGTGATGATCCCTTGCGGTTTCAGGACAACGCCTGCGCCCCCGGGATCGATTTTCACATACTTGTCGCCGATGAGTCCGGCGCTCTTGATGGTCGCCGCCGCATCGTCGTACACCTTCGTCCCCTTATTGAGCTTCATTCCCACGACCCCCGCCTGTCTCTCCTGGTCTATGCCCAAGCTTGTCACGCTGCCCACCTGGAACCCGTACATTTCGACCGAGCTGCCGACCCTCAGTCCGGAGATCGAGGCGAACCGGGCATAGAGCGGGTAGGCGCTGTCTCCAAAGAGCGACACCTTGCCGAGTTTCACGGTCATGAAGCCAACGCAGAGGAGGCCAAGGACGACGAAGATGCCAACAGTTGTTTCTCTCGAATATTTTTTCATTATGCGCTTCCTCCGGAACCGCCTTGGTGTGTTGCGACAATCTCTTGTTTTGCTTCAGTTTTCACGATTATTCGATCGATCCCGTCGGCGGAAGAGACTTCCGCGATTCCCGCACGGACGTGGATCTCCGGACACGCTTCCGCGCCCATCTTTGTCTGTGCAATACCCTGAATGCGGGCAAGGGCCCCCTGGTTCAATTCCCGAGCAAACTCAGCCACCAGTTGCCGTGCCTTATCAATGCTCGTGTGAGGGAATATCGTGAGGATCTGATCCCTGCGGTGACGAGCGGAGAATCCGCCCACGGGTTTGAAACGGCGGTTCGCGTATTCGCCAAGCGCCCTGAGGACTTCCACGGCCGCCTGCGGTCCCAGCGTCTCGTGCAGCAGATCGAATTCGACGCTGAAGAGCGCGGCGGAAGCAGTTGGTATCCCGGCGCTGCCGCCCACCATCGCCGCATAGTGCACCCTGAATGCTTCCCGGGAAAGCAAACCCGTCAACTCGTCCTGAAAACCCTCAAGGCTGCGGAGAAACTCGTCGATCATGGGAAGCTTCAACCTGACGGCTTCTTCGTACGTCCCCTCAAAGCCGACCGCCCCTTCCCAGAGAATGACGATCCGATCCGAAATAAAGAAGACATCGGGTATGTCGTGGCTGATCATGACGGCGGTAAAGCCGAACTTTCTCCGGTAATGGGCGATCATGCTCAGGATCATGTTCTTCCGGATGGGGTCCTGGCCCGTTGTCGGCTCGTCAAAGAGCACAATCTTCGGGTCTGTCGCCAACGCCCGCGCCAGAGCTACGCGTTTCTCCATCCCGCCCGAGAGTTCCGACGGGAATTTATCGGCCGCCTCGGTAAGCTCCAGCTCCTCGATCCTGATCGCTGCCCGCTTTTCGATTTCCGCGCTGCTGAGATTGGTCGTCTGCCGTAAGGGAAAGGCCACGTTATCCAGGACCGTCATCGAGTCGAGGAGCGCATTATTTTGAAAGAGGTAGGCTATCTGACTCCTGCATGCGTCCCACTCGCTTTTTTTCATTTTGTTCACGGGCTTTCCCTGAAAGACGATCGTGCCTTCATCCGGTGTGAGAAGCCCGATGATGTGTTTGAGAAGCACGCTTTTGCCCGTGCCGCTCTTTCCGATAATCGTGGTAATCCGGTTTTCATAGATTTTGAGGTTAACGTTGTCGAGCACGGTCTTGTCGCCGAACCGCTTTATCACGTTCTTGAATTCTATCAGAGGCGTTTCCATGGCCATCCTTACATAAGGAACGACGTGACGACGTAATCCGCAATGAGGATCGTCACGCATGAGAGCACGACGGCAGAGACCGTCGCAAGGCCTACGGACTTCGCGCCATAACCGTCAGTCCTCATATGACAGAAATAGCCCTGGAAACAGCAGATGCACGAAACGATCGCGCCGAAGACAAGGGCCTTTATGAAGCCTCCCCGGATGTCCGCCATGCTTAAGGAAGATTGCACACGGTAAAAATACACGCCGCCGTTTGTTCCTAACAGCAGCACGCCGGTCAGGTATCCTCCGATGATGCCGATCAGGTCGAAGAAGGCGGTGAGCAAGGGGAAACTGATGATTGCGGCGGCGATTCTCGGGCTGATAAGATAGCGTACGGGATCGACCCTCATCGTGTACAGGGCGTCGACCTGCTCCGAGATGCGTTGGATGCCGATCTCCGCAGCCATGCCCGAACCGGCCCGCGCGGCGATCATGATGGCCGTGAGGACCGGCCCCATCTCCCTCACGAGCGAGAGGGAAATGGCTGACCCGAGGGCCCCAGCGGACCCAAACTTCACCATGGTGTAAAAAAGCTGCAATCCGAGCACCATGCCGGTAAAAAGACCCACCAGCAACACGATTAAAGACGACCTCGCCCCGATATAAAATACCTGGTTCACGATCTCGCGGAGCTGCCTTCGCCGAAAGATGTTAATAAAGGCGATGGAAAAGAAAATGGCTATGGCGCCGAAATTACCCAGCAGACGGAGGGCTCCCCGGCCGATGAGCGTAAGAACGGTTATCGGAGGGTTCGCGCCGCGTGTATGGTCAAAGGAAGTCATCTATATAGTACGATACAGGAAGCGCGCTCTTGTGTCTGCCGCACAACCGACAATTATCTTGTAGCATTTCCCTGTAGGGGCGTGTCGTCGTTTTTGGGACAGGAATTACGATAATAGTCAGCTCAACCGTCGTTCTCTACGGCTATAGGCTTGGCAGCAGCAGATTATATGCCGGAGGGAGCGTTCTCCCTCCGGCGTTTTGTTGGCCTCATACGACTTCGCCTATGCTCCCACCGTGAAGACGGAACTTCTTATCGATCAATTTCAATAGTTTACGCCCGATTAGGCTTTCCTGAACTTCTTCCTCAATGCCGCCAATCCAACCAGCCCAGGACCGAGGAGAAGCATGGCCGCGGGCGCCGGGACGGCGTTGACGGTGTTGCCGTCCAACGTCACCGCGGCATTGAGCGCCAAAGCCCTGCCGGCCAGAATTGTTGCGCCGTTATTCAGGGTGATACTCTGGTCCGCGAGGATATTTCCTGCGAACGCAGTGGCGCTGCCGAAAGTCGCGGAGCTGCCGACCTGCCAGAACACGTCGTTCAGTGAAGAGCCCCCATTGATGACGTTAACAGAAGAGCCGCTTGCGGTCGTGAGCGTACTCCCTATCTGGAACACCCAAACTGGATTGAGGATGTTGGCGGGGTTGTTGAGAGTGAGTGTTCCCGTCAACTGAGCCGAGCTGGCAAAATAATAAACGCCCGGCGTGAGTGTGAGTCCGCCTAAATCCGTACCGGTCAAGGTTTGAGTGGGCGCCAGGCCGGAAAGGTAATTGTACGCAACGAGGGCAGCAGCCTGAGCCTGCTGCGCAACCGCATCAGTTTGGTGTATCGCCCCGTTCACGATCCCCGGCCCACCATCAATAGCAAGAAACCCGGTGATTGAAGTACCCGGATAGAGACCCAGATCTCCGTTGATCGTGGTCGCGCCGGTATTGGTCACCGTCGAGGCGCCCAGCACCGCGAAGTTGTCCGCCGTACCCAGGATTGACGCCGATGCCGAGGGAGGGCAAAGCAACGCGGCCAACGCAGCTACTACGAATAGAATCAAGAACTTGTACTTGATTCTAGCTACTATTCGTCCATCCAGAATCCGACCCATCTCCTTAGAAATATTTCTCATCGATTTCTCCTTAGTCTTTGGCCGATCCGATTCGCAGAGCGCCTACCTGCTGCAACGCAAGGACTAACCCCGAGAGCCACGGGCTTTTCGCTTCGCCTATTATGCTGACGTAATTATAACTGTGTTATAGACCGTAACCATTCGTATAAATCTTGTCAAGCAAAAATCGCATTTGTCATCCTCCATGGCGCCCTGAAGCGACAAAGCGGTCAACGCTCAAGTATTTTTTACCGAATGCGGATCGGGAATACAAGGCTAATGCCCGGCGACTGATATGGGGCCGGAGCATAGACGACTGGCGGAGGCGCATAGACGGGCGCCGGGTAATAGCCGTAATAGGCGTCATAGGCGTAATAATGTCCGCCACGGTAGTAGCCGCGGCCTCCATGTCCTCCGCCACGCCCCTGTTGGCTGTGGCCTCCCCTACCGTTGTCTCTGCCGAACGCCGGCGCGAAGGCTATGCTGCCGATCATCAGGATGAAGACGAGCGCCATCACGACCTTGCCGACTGTCGCACGAAACTTCCCGGCTCGCGTGTTCGAGATTCTCATAGTGACCTTCCATTTTTGGACTGATTCCCTATCGCAACATAGGGGGTGCTGTCTTGGCGTTATAACAGACGCGCTCATTTGCCCTTCGCCTTCGTGCGGCCGTGCTGGTGGAATAACGTATCGGCACTCTTCTTCTGAGCGTCCGACATGCCGGCATAGAGAGGCTCGAAGATCGGGATGAAGTTCTTGAGGCCGTCCGCGTGCGCCTCAGCAATTTCGCTGTAGGAATTGAGATCGTCTATAGCGGTCATGGTGTTTGCTTTTTCTGACCTTGCCTTGATGAGCCCCTCCATCGTTTTTGCATTGTCCCTCATCACCTGGGCGACCTTATTCCATAGCTCTTCCTGTGCCGGGGTGATTTTGAGCTTGGTATACAGCTCCTTGATGCGTGCCTCGACATGGTCGCCGCCAGGCGTGTTGACAGCAGCCGCCAGGCCCGGCCCGGGAGAGGCCGCCCGTGTTGGACTCGGACTTGCGAGAACCACAAAGGCGAGGAGCATCGCCGCTGCAATAGCGAGTGCGGTTGGACAAGTGAACTGGCAAGCAATTCGTTTCATGATTTGTCTCTCCTTCTGAGATTAATCTTTGCGTCCCAACACGTAGAAGAATTTACGAGAAGCATTTGTTCTCTCCGCCTGTTTGTAGGTAACCATGAATGTTATCAGGCTGCATGTCCTTTGTCTGTCGCATAACCAACAATTTTGACGTCATCATTCTTGCTACCTTTGTTGAGGATGAGTCTAAAGCCCCACCGGTCCTCTGAACTTGAAGAGAGATTCGCGACCGCAGACGTCTGTTGGGATAGCAGAACGGACAGTGGCCGACGGAGCCGCTTCAATAGCCGGATTGTACAATGTTTCCAAGGCAGAGATGATCCCCGCCCAGGCGGGAGGAATAGAGAAAGCAGGCAGAGACCGAAGTCTCTGCCTGCAGGGTAAAGCGGGAAAGTGTGTGCTGTCTCTTACCCGTTAAATCTCTTCCTCATCCCCACAAGGCCGAGAAGACCAGGGACGAGCAAGAACACTGAGGGCGGCACGGGAACCGCACTGCGGCTCACGTCAAAGCTCATGCCGCTGGAGCCTGATGTCAGGGTTTGAGTGTTCTGCGTAATGCTTAGACTCCCTGAGTAGTTGCCGGAGAGGTCGAACTGCCCATTGCCGGAGAGCGCTGAAACAAAATTGCTGCCGTTGCCGAACGCGATGCCCCAACTGTAGGTGCTCGCACCGGGACCATTTAACCCAGGGCTATAACCGGTGAGCGTCCCTGTGATGGCGAAGGCCGGCGCGCTGGCGATAGATCCGGTAAATGTGACGTCGTGGGTGGTATTGTCCAATGTTATGTTTCCCCCGGAAATTACGACATTGCTGCCGATCTGATTTCCCGAGGCATCCTGCCCTACCAAGGCCCAGCTGTCAGTCACTCCCTCAGCAATGCTTATCGTACCAGTCGTACCAGTCCCGGTGACCGTGGTATTTGAGGTGCCTGACATGATTGTCACACTGGCTACCATCGGCGTCGCCTTCGCCGTGCCAGGCGCTGCAACCACAAGGGCCGCCGCCATCATAAAACCTGCAACTGCAAACAAAAGTTTGTTCATAACATCTCCTTTTTTGCTGTTCTGATTTGACTTCCTGAATATGGACGGCCTTCTACGTGTTCCACCCCCTTCTTTTCGAACACGAAAGTAACGTTTGCGGCAGCCCGGCTGTCTGTCTGAATGCTGCGCAATGGAGTATGTCGCAGACCCGTTGGCTTTCTGTCCCACCGTCGCCGGTGGTTTAGCTTTTACACGTGAAAACAGTGTAAGACGGGCTGCTATACACGTCTGTCGCAAAGTCGGCAATTATTTTGCCGTTATCACGCCCGCGGGCGTGTCATTGTTTTTACGACGGGAATTGAAAGAGCGGGGACCGGCCAAACGTATTTTCGGGATTTGAAGGGCTCCGCGGTGGTCCGGCTCACTATTGCCTGTCGCGTTCAAGGGAGCTGAACACAGATAAAATCATCCTTGCGGCAGGGAAGCGGCGCCGGGGGAAACGCCGGACTCCGAGTTGCTTTCGTTGAGGTGCAGAATTACGCTTACTGACAACAATTCTATGGGTTCCTCGAAGCCGAGAATTTCTTTCACAGAATTATTCAGCCTCCCTCCATGGGAAGAGGAAGACGGTGCTGCAACGGTAAAAGAGGCCGCCGTAGGTTCCGGGACTCGGGGCTTTTGGTTCGTGGGGACACTCTCAGAAAAGAAGGGGAGCATATGACGCTTGAGCACCTGATTTCGCACTATGGATACGCGGCCTTGGTTGTCGGCACATTCGTGGAAGGGGAAAGCTTCCTAATCGCCGCGGGCTTTGCGGCGCACCTCGGATACCTGAAGTTGCAGTGGGTTATACTCGCCGCCTTTGCGGGGAGCGTAGCGGGCGATCAACTCTATTTTTTTCTTGGGAGGGCGAGGGGCGAACCGTTCCTCAAAAGACGGCCCCGTTGGAAGACAAAAGTGAAAAAGGTGTGGAAGCTTCTCGACCGGTACCGGACGCTCCTGGTCATCGGATTTCGTTTTGCCTTTGGTTTCCGCACGGTGGCGCCTTTTGCAATTGGCCTGAGCAATATCCGCGCGAGCCATTTTGTCGTTCTCAACATGATCGGGGCGCTCGGCTGGTCAATCGCGGTGGCTCTTGTCGGCTATTTTTTCGGCGCAGCAGCAGAGGCAGCCGCTGTGGACGTAAGGAAATACGCGCACTGGATCATTTGCGGAATATTCTTGGCCGCCGCTGCGGTCTGGCTTGTCTATTTCTTGCGCAAAAGGAAGAAGGACCTGCCCGAACTGCCTTAGCTCAAGCGATAGTTCACGACAAGGAGAGGATTATGGCAACGCGACAGCCTCGTGCGGTAAGATACGAAAACACCTGTAAGCGGAATACGGGCAATTTACTCCGGCCTTCTTGTGGCGCTCGCGGAATGATCGTGCTATAGTCGAAAGCGAGGTGGTTCGGTACGACGTTGTTGAACTTTCACGCAGAGGAGAGTACATGGCTGCTTTAGCTGATGATTTTCGAGAGGCGCTTACGGCCCGAGCTTCGGAAAAGAACATCACGGTGCGACTCTGGCAGGGAGTCCCCCAGCCTTCGTCCTATTTTCTCGAGATAAGCGCTACACCGGAACCCATAGTCATATACGTGGCGACAGACAAAAAGAAAGGACTCTGGAGCTTGGCTAAGAGTCGCGTAGACCGTCTCAATGAAAGCGACGTCGAGTGGGCTGCCGTTTTTCTCACGGGAGACATTGATAGAGGTTGGGTGTTAACCGGCGATGAGGTCGAACGCCAGATTCAAGGAAAGCGACTCCGTTTGGTTCCCAAAGATAAGGCGTACGAAATCCTCGACAAGGATTTGCCGGAGAATATGAAATTTCAGGGGCTAGACGCTCTTTTAGACTATTTGGAATTGAATTGGGAATTTTAGCGGCTCGACGCTCCCTTCGATCCAAGGAGCATGGAGGTCGGTGATAGAATGGTACGTCGAGCAGGCAGATTCATTTTTTGGTTGCCGACCTAGGATCTCTCCTCATCAAGAAGCGAATAGACGCTACGCACCTCCTGCCCTATAGCATGTAGATAGTCGCGCACCGTTGTTGCGGCGCTGTTTACACCGCCTCCCGCAGCCGGTAAAAGGCCGCTATTGATGAGCGCACACAGAATGTCAGTCGATAGCTTCATTACCTCTTCAGTCTTCACGCCGCGCCCCCTATCCGTCATTATCAAACCTACGGTGATTGTAGCAGGCTTGCACGAACGGTGCAATTATTAAGTGCAAGGAGACTCTGTTAGGTTCAGTTCTTTCGGGGCAAGTGAAGTGGGCGCTTCGTGGGGCGTCCTTCAGGGGAACTGCATCGCTTTTGCCTCACTAACCGACCAGCCAGGCTCGGGATCGGTTCTTGCCTGGAGCGCCGATCTAAATGTGTCGATCGTGCCGCGTCCGTTTCTCCCCGTGGTTGATAGAAGTGGGTGAACACCGGCTGGTCACAATAAGAGCAAATCGGCGAGGCGGGAGCCTTTCTGACGTCGGATAAGTCTCGACATATTGCCGGGCAGGTCACCTATGTCGACAATGGTTATAATATTCAGGATAAAGCGGCCATTTGCCGGGTGCGCCTCGCATCGCCAGGAAAAAGGTGGACCCGCGGTGATCGCGGAAGAGGATTTCGACTTCCCTCCTGGCCGCCTCTCCCCCCAGCCGGCTCCATCACAATGCGCGATCAGATCGCCATCGGAGGAGAGGATTATTGAAAGAGAAAGCGTCTCAACGGCACAAAAGGCATGTTCAGAAAACTATAAATAGAATGGCGTACCCGAGCGAAATGACTAAAAAACGAGGCCGATGAGACAACTTGAAAAATGACAGTCAAAACACTCATGAGCAGACTCGCCCTGACCGGGGACAATCTGCAGAAGCTCCACGGATAGAGCGCGAACCAGCGAGCCTGGCGGGCCCCGGTTCCACGACCGGGCTCACGGGTAATGAGGCTCGGCGCCGCCTTGCGGCCCAGGGAACGAATGCCGTTCAGGATGTGGCCCAGCATCCGATCACTCGGGCTTTAAAGAAGTTGTGGGCGCCAGTTCCGTGGATGCTCGAGGCAGCGGTCCTGCTGCAATTGGCGCTCGGTGAATATGGCGAAGCTTCGGCTGTCGCGTTTCTTTTGGTGTTCAATGCGGGCTTGGGATTCTTCCAGGAGGGTCGCGCCCAGGCAACGCTCGAAGCCCTAAAATCCCGCTTGGCCGTGACGGCAATGGCGTGCCGCGACAGCGTTTGGAGAGCGGTATTGGCGGCCGGATTGGTTCAAGGCGACGTGGTCAAGCTGTCGCTCGGCGCCGTGGTCCCCGCCGATGTGAGATTGATCGACGGATCTGTCCTCATCGACCAATCGATGCTGACCGGCGAATCCGTGCCAATCGAGGCCGGACCCGGCTTTGAGACATACGTCGGCGCCCTTATCCGCTAGGGCGAGGCGGTGGCCGAAGTTACCGCAACGGGCGCGCGCACGAAATTCGGGCGCACTGCCGAACTCATCCGCCCCGCCCATCTCGAAAGTACCGAGCAAAAGGCAATTTTTCGCGTGGTGCGCAACCTCGCTTTGTTCAACGGCGGCGTGATCATCCTATTGATCGCCTACGCCGTGCATTTGACCATGCCGTTTGCACAGATCGCGCCGTTGGTTCTGGTTGCCGTTCTGGCTTCGATTCCGGTGGCGCTCGCGGCAATTGTGCTGACCTTCTGCTTGGACACGGTGAAGGTCATGCTATTCAAGCGTCTCGCCATCGCCTAACCGCAGGTTGACCGACGCAATAACTTTCCGGCCTTCTTAGGCGTTTGCCGATTTGGTTTGTTGCCGCCGGCCTTTCGGCCGTTTCACGCTTCTTGCAAGTCAAAGCTGGTTTCAGAAATAATGAGATGCAAAGACACCTCGAAGATTAGGGCAACGGCGTGGGTCTGATCCGGAGGTCATCCGACATCATCAGCCAGCCCTATGAGTGTTTTGACCGCACGCATAAACCTTAACTCCAGTTCCAAAGCTGCACGCTGAAATCCTTAGTCTTTGAGGGCCGCGAGCATGCATGCTTTCCCCTGGCAAACAGCAGAATGCAAAACAAAGAAGGGCAGAGCCATTTCCGGACCCTGCCCGCGATGTTCGGTGAATAACGCCTGCTTCTTGAATCTTACTCATTGCAGCAAGACCCACGAGGTCAGGACCGAGACTTAGAACCAAAAGCCGAGGTTTGCAGTGCCTTGAAGGCCTTCGATTCTGAAATCACTGTTGACGGGAAGGCCCGCGACAGTTCCTCTCAACGTGGCGCTGGTCGTCCACAGATACTTGGCTTCAAGGCCGACAAAAACTTGCGGGGTTACATTATAGGTTACTCCCGTTCCTAGAAAACCTCCCCATACGGTTGTAGTGTCGCTCACGGAAGCACCTGAGCTGGAAAACGAAAGATTAGCTTTGCCATTGACGAAATACGGGCCGCCCCCGGCCAGCCCGTATAGCTCAAACTGCTTATTAATAGGCACAATTCCCTTAATCGCCGCCGTCAGAGGAATAGCGTATACGGTCTCCTTCAGGGAAATGGGGTAGCCTAAAACCGATTGGTTGTACGTGTTACTTGTGCCAAAATAGCCGCTGCTCACTTCTACGGCTACATTCGGCAGAAATCGGTATCCGTACGCAAGCTCTCCATTAAACCCCAGATTCAGGTTGCTGAGGTCGCCCTGAGGGTAAAATACTCCGCCTTTTACCTCGAGGTAGCTCTTGTAATCGGGAACCGTTGAAGGCTTTTCCTGGGCATAAAGAGCTGGAGCGATAGCAAGAACAGCAATCACCAAACTGCAAACTATCAACAACTTTTTCACGATCCTTCCTCCGTTTTTGTTACTGAACTGTATCTACCTGGGCAAGCGCTGCGAATGTCGGATTACTCACTGTAATCAAAATTACCGACTCGCGATTTTTATTGACGGTCTCACAATTGTATTGATACAGTCCTCCCTTCCCTCCTCTTTGTGGGGAAGATTATCAAACCGTTAATAACTACGGGAATTGTACTATATTATCTTTTCTTTATCTGTCCCATAAGCGACAATTCCTGCGTCATCATTCTTGCGACCAGAATTGTATCGGGAAATTCTTAAACGCATCGACGATAACTTCGAAGTCGGCCGCCTGCTTTCCATTGAGTATAAGCGGTAATCGTGCATCAGTGGCCCTCAGATAGCTGCAACGATCAGTGAAATAGATGCCGTGGTAAGGCTCGCACGTCAGCCATGTTCTTGGTCATCGACTGCCTTTGAATGCAATGAACTTCCGCAGATTGGCAAGAATCTCTGCACACGTTCTTTCCCTTTCCCACTAAACCGGAGGGTTCCCGGATCGATTCCTATTCGCTGAGCAAATCGCTCCTGAATCAACCCCAACTCCCTTCGGCAGTTTCTTATCCTTGTCCCAAGAGTCGCATGGCTGTAATCTTTTGGAGTTTGGCCGACGAACTTGTGCATGGCGGGCAGATGAGAGATATAGGGTTGATTTATATTCGTTTCCCAGTTGCCAATCGTGCAGGAATTTAGCGTCCGGCTGGCAAGATCACATCAACCAGCGTCTTTTCATCAACAAATATGAAAAGTAAAGCATAAATGCTCCGACGAGCAACAAGTAAATCCAATCAAAAGCCATATTCCCTATTCCACCGTCTTCCAGCAGAATGGATTTAAGAGGCTCGTAAAATTGGTAGGACGGCATGAAAGGCGCGACGGTGGTCAGTTTCTTTGAAAAATCGGACAACGCGGAGGGAAGAAGGAGCGGCAGATAAAAGACAAGGCCCAGGGTTCTGGCGCTTGCCTGATTGCGGCAGAGAAAACCCAGGAAAATCCCACAGGCGCTGAAACAAAAACTCCCTACCACAATGAATGAGGCATAGCTAAAGAGATTGGCCACGCTGAATTTACCCAACAAGTGGAGAAATAAGACCGCCATGATTATCAGGACCATTCCCATGATAAGTTTGGCAATTAGCCACTGGACCTCGCGTATGGGCGTCTGGAGAAGTGCCAGGAGCAGTTTCTTTTCCTTTTCTTCGGCGACTTGAGCCGGAAGAATCACAAAACCCACGAGCAGAACGAACATCAGGATCCACGTCGGCAAGGTCTCTCTTTGAATGCCGCCTTCATAGAGGGGCCTCACGTCGGTAATCCAGCTTACGTTGCCTCCTTCTGCCGCTTTCTGCAAAGCCGAAAAACATTCCACGATGGCAAGGGTGCGAGGAGATTCTTTTTTTGAAACCAGGAGCGCAAGGCTGTCAGGTTCTTTTTCATTTCTCAACAAAACCCCGTCTATTTTCTTTTCCTTCAAGAGGCGCTTGCCTTCCTCTTCATTTTGAACCCAGGTAACTTCGACAATTTTTTCTGCCGCCTTGACGCTTCGGGTGAATTCGGGCGCGTACGCATATTTCTGAATGAGCCCAATTTTCATTTTACCTGCGTCCATGCCGGGCTGGTCTATCAATTTCAGGGAAATAAAAACAAAAAAGGGAATAAAGAAAATGAGATAGATGGTCTTGTTCTTTAATGCCACGGCAAAGTCGTTGAATGCGAGGGCAAGAATATTTCCCATCATTAGGTGTACAAATTTTCGTGAATCTTGGATTCAAAGTATTCCTGAGGAGACCCGTCAAAGACCAGACCGCCTTCATGGAGTATCACGATGCGCGTAGCGAGGCTTTTTATCTCTTCAGGCCGGTGGGAAGTAAAGAGGATTGTTTTTCCTGCGTCATGCATTGTGTTCAGCAGTCGGTAGATTTCTTTTGTCATCTCGAAATCCAAACCCGATGTCGGCTCATCAAAAAGGAGAACCGGAGGGTTTGTCAAGAGGGCTCGGCCAATGCTCACCCTTTGTTTTAGGCCTTTTGACAGTGTTTGTACCTTGTTTTTTCTAAACGGAATCAGATTGAACTCTTTCAAGACCTCATCTACTCGCAGAAGGGGTGTTTGAAAAAGAACTGCGAAGAGTTTAAGATTGTATCGGACCGAAAACAAGTCAAAGAGATTGGGCACTTCCGGAACGAAGCCAACTTTCCTCGCAACAGCAGTTCTGTTCCTCAGATCGATTCCGTCTATCATGGCTTGACCGCTGTCCGGAAGAATCCAGTTTGCCAGCATTTTTAAAAGAGTGGATTTACCGGCGCCATTATGACCGACGACAGCCATCAGTTCGCCTTTTGTTACTTCAAAGCTGGTCGGCAGAAGACCTCTTTTTTGATCATAGAGCTTTGTCAGATTCCGGATTTCGAGCTGTATCAATTATCGCCGCACCGTTATTTTGAGCGCAACAAGACTAGACTCCGCTGTGTGATGCAGGACGCGCAAGCCTTTGATCCCTGGAGGGCGACAGCGAACACAGACTAACGGCAAACGCTGTGACCCTCCAGGTTTCCTCGCATGGCCGTTGGGGACAGAAGAACTTGCGTTGTTAGAACTCACGCACGGTGCGCTAAATAGACTACGACAAGAACTAGAGCGGCGACGACTAAAATTCCAATCACGAATCCCATTGCAATTCCTCCTTTTGTAAAAGCGTGTTGAAAGACATCTACCGTAGGATACGACAAGTGCAGACCTACGTCTGTCGCTAAACCACCAATTATTTTGCCGTTATCACGCACACGGGCGCGTCATCGTTTTTACGACTGGGATTGAAAAAGAGCAGGGACCGGGGAGACGTGTCTTCCGGATTCAAGGCGCCGCGCGCGGCACGGGTGATTATCTGGCTGAAAGGGCTGTTCTGCCGGGTGGTGCGTGACGACGTAATGAATCAGTTCGCTGGTTCTATGCTCCAACGCATGATTACAAGTATTCCTGAATGTTTTCAATCCGTCGCCCGACATCGTGGTTTGCTTTCTTGCAAATGAGAACAAACAGAATCATAGAGAAGTCAGAACGCGATGCCCAAGGTCGGCTTAAACACAACCGCCAGCGCAAGGCCGATATCGGCCTTTTGCCACGGGCTCAAACTGACGACATCCACCTTCACCGCTCTGAACAGGAATATGCCGATGCCTGAAAAGGCCGAGCCGATCAATGCCCAAATAGGAACGGATATGAGGCTGATGCCGAGACCAAGCCAGATGCCGGAGAACGTCGCTGCCCCGGCCATGCAGGTGTTGATAAACCATACTGTCACACAGAGGCCAATGAAGAGGCGTTTGTCCGAATACATCAACTGCTCCCTCCTTATGCTGCTTTCACCGGCACATATAGAAGAGTTCTAAGGGAACGCTGGTCGCTCCACCCGTTTGTGGCAACTAACGCATTCTATCACGCCAAACGTTCTCTGTCTGTCCCATAAACAACAATCTTTACGTAATTATTCTTGCTACTTGAATTGCATCAGGAAATTCTTAACCGTCGCGATTACGGCTGCCGAAACAGCTACCGCACGGACAGAAAGGACCGAAAAGAGGATTCGGGCGGAGAGCTGGCCAGGTCTTACGTGGCAATGCGAGAGCTGCGGCAGGGTATTTGAGGCGGAGATCAAGCGGATCAGGATCAGGTTTGAGGATTGGTGTGTTCAGGGCTGAACAAAACGTGCACGATTGCCAAGTCAAAGAGCGCGATCGGCCGTCGCCTCGGGAACGATGATGGGGGCGGCGAAGTTGTTCACTGCAATCCGCTGCGACCCATCGGCGCGGCCGTGATGACGCAAACCGCCCCTTCACATGGACGGCCGAAGTTCGCTCGATCTCAGGTGTTTTGTCATATTCCTCGATATTTTAGCCTGTATTTGCCTGATGCTTTCTCTCGACGTATTGAAGCGCTCGCCGATTTCCCTTAAGGTCAATGGATTCTCCGCCATAATACGGTTATCGAGGATAAAACATTCTTTCTCGTTCAGCTGCTTCTTGAAATCGGCGAGCTTTTTGTGCAGCATTTCTGTATAGTCTTTTTCAATTACTGTCTCCTCTATGTCCTCGCCGCTTCCGATCGTATCGATGAGCGGGTCCCCGTCTCCGTGTTGGGGCGCCTCCAGGGAAACATCTCCGCGATATAGGCGCTGCTCCATATCTTCTATGTCCGCGCTGCTCACCTTGAGCTTGCCGGCAAGGATTTCTGCGGAGGCGATGATCCCGGATCTCTCCAGCTTCTCCTTTTCCCGGTTCAGGCTGTAAAAGAGCCTCCTCTGACTGTCCTTGGTGCCGATTTTCACCATGCTCCACGAGTCCATAAGGTATTTCAGTATATAGGCGCGTATCCAGAAGGATGCGTAAGTGGAGAATCTCGTCCCCTTCTCCGGATCGTATTTCCCGACGGCGCGGACCAGTCCCATGTTCCCTTCCTGTATGAGGTCGAGGAGGTTGTGGTGGTCACGGTAATCACGGGCTATCTTGACCACAAGCCTGAGGTTCGCGAGGACCATTCTCTCCCCGGCGTCTTTGTCCCCTTCCAATCGCACTCTCTGTGCCGTTTTCCGTTCTTCTTCCTTTGTCATGAGGGGGTACTTCGAGACCTCATGAAGGTACGCTCTGAAGGGATTAGGAGCTTCTGGGGTCTCGGATTCGGGCTCAGTCGGGATTGAGTCCTCTGAGCGAAGGAACGTCATATAGCGCCCTCTTGGACTGCAACGAAACGTAAAGTCGGTGTTCTTGGGGCATAGTACGGCAGTCGAGTCTGGTTCATTAATTCATGACGATAGGCGAGCTGCATGTTCTCGATCCTCCATGGCTAGTTTTAAGAAAAGCTCTCCGATGGTTTTCTCATAAACTCCGCCCTGCTTTGAGTTTTAATTTCGCACTTATGGTACGACAAGTGTTGTTAGCACGTCTGTCGCAAAAGTAACAATTATTTTGTAGTTATCACGACGCGAGCGCATCATCATTTTTACGACGGGGATTGAAAAAAGTGGGGGCCGGGCCTGGTACAAGCAGTGTCTCTGCCTTTAGAGGCCCTATTCGTAAAGGCAACGAAAGCAAAAAAGCAGGGCCATTTGCTGACCCTGCCCATAATACTTGGCCGCTAAGTCTACTTCTTGAACCTTCTCCGCATTGCCGCAAGGCCCACAAGGCCAGGGCCGAAGAGCAGCATGGCGCCTGGTAGAGGAACAGCGCTGACTCGGGTCGACATGGAGAAACTCTGCGTGTTCCCGGCGTCGTTTACGCTCAAAACCCAAGTAGCGGGAGTGGCATCAAAACCGGTTATGTACGCCGTACCGGTCCCGCCCATGGTTATGCTGTGGGTATGCTGCTGCTGATGGTAAGCGATGTTGCGTTAAAGCTGTAGGTCTTCCCGTTGGAGGTAGAGGTAAACGTCCAGAGTGGTTCAAGGGGACTTGGGCTAAGCGACGGCGAAAGCGTGAAGGTCGTCATCGTAACACTCTGACCGGAAATATCCGGAGTATAGCTTCCGTTCCCTCCTGTGGTTGAGACTGTAACGTTGCTGAAGCTGGTAAATGCCGTAGCTAATGTCAAATCCGTTAGATTGGTATTAGATGTTCCGCTAAATGAGATGTCGCCGGCAATCAGGGCAGCCCCAGCATTGAATGCCGTGACGCCGATCAATGCGACTACCAAACTGCAAAGTATAAACAACTTTTTCATGATTTTACCTCATCCAGTAATATTCTGTTTTGCTCTTATCAAATCAAATAGAAACCCCGACCTTTTAAGCCCGGGAACCAACCGCCGCCTGGAGTGAAAACGTATCGTAGATTTGGCAAAATTGTTCTGGGCCGGCCGATCACTCCCTTCCAAATGCTTTTCAAATACCTCACCTTCTCCGGCAAGCGTCGAAACGCCGGCATCTTTTCTCTGTTCTGAGGGATCTGAAAGCACTAAAGCTGAATTGTGGGATAGAGAACTCCCCGGAGCCCTTCACGCAGATCCCCAATCGTGATCGGTTTAGAAAGCACCTTGGAGATACCTGCCGCCTCCGCCCTGCTGCGGGGGAGGTTATCCGGCGTGCCGGTCATCACGACAACGGGTATGGTCGGACGGACAGATCTGATTCTCTCTGCCACTTCGTCTCCGGTCATATCGGGCATCATGAGATCCGTAAGGACGAGATCGAATTCTTCCGGGTGCTCGGTGAAGGTCCTGACGGCCTTCTCGCCGCTTTCCTCCACTTTTACCTCATAGTCTATCGTCGTAAGCATCTCGTATATGAGCCTCCGAAGGAAATACTCGTCGTCAACGAAGAGAATCCTCTTTTTCGGCACGTTTTTGAGATGCTGTTCACAGGAATGCGGCGCCGACATCTCGGGAAGTTGCGCAACCCCTTTGCATGCCTCGAAAAATCTTTCCTTCGCCTCTTCCTCAGAGCGGCCGTACTTCCTGATCGTTCCGCAACCTTCGAGGCTGCCGCTGACCTCATAACCCCGCTTCCCGGTTTTCCTGACGAAAATAGGCCCATTGATCTTCATAATCAATCCCCCTCATCGTTAAAACAGCCCGCGACGGGACGTAAGACGGCAACCGAGCAAAACGATCCTCTCCGCATAGCCCTCCACCTCCTCTGTCCTCTACCCAAAAACACTTCCACCAACTTGCCCAGAGTACCCAGACCACGCAGATTTGTATCCGGCAGCCAGCCTTTCTCGCTACGCACAATGAGTTCGCGGTCTTACCCTTTGAGTCTCTTCCTGATCCCCACAAGGCCAAGAAGGCCAGGAAAGAGCAGGAGTACTGAGGGCGGCACCGGAACCGCACTTTGGCTCACGTTAAGGTTGACGGCGCCGAGGCCTGCTGTCGGGCCGCTCGTGTTCTGGTCAATGGATAGAGTCCCCGAGTAAGCGCCGGTGAGCCTGAACGTCGAATTGGAGAGCGTTGAGAGTTCAGGAAACTGGATAAGCCAGCTGTAATACTGAACACCACCGGGCAACGCAGCTTTCGAATAATCGGAGAGTGCTCCTGTGACGTTGAAGGTGTTGCCTTCGATAGTTCCAGTAAATCCCACTGTGTTTGTGGAAGTGTTCAATACTATGCTTCCCCCGGTAATGGCAACAGTGCCGATCGCCGTTGTCCCCGTGCTGTACCCAGTCAAGAGCCAGGGGGCGCTATTGATTTCACTAGCGGTTATCATACTACCGACAATGCTGGTTGTGTCGCTGCCTAAATTAATTGCCGCAGCAGCTATCGGCGTCGCCTTCGCCACGCCAGGTCCCCCAATCACAAGGGCCGCCGCCATCATAAAGCCTGCGATTCCAAACAAAACTTTGTTCATAGTATCTCCTTTTTTTGCTATTGAAACTTGACTGTCGGAACATGGACCGCCTTCTACGTTTTCCACCCCCTTCCTTTCGAAAGTAACGTTTGCGGCAGCCCGGCCGTCTGTTTGAATGCTGCGCAGTGGAGCATGTCGCAGACCCGTTGGCTTTCTGTCCCACCGTCGCCGGTGGTTTAGCTTTTACACTTGAAGACAGTGTAGGACAGGCAGCTATCACGCGTCTGTCACAAAATCAGCAATTATTTTGCCGTTATCGCGCGCATGAACGTGTCATCGTTTTTACTACGGGGATTGAAAACAATAGTGGCCGGGCGGACGTGTTTTCCGGGTTCAAGGCGCCGCGCGCGGCACGGGTGATTGTCTGACTGAAAAGGCTATTACGCCAGGTGGTGCGTGACCGCG
Organism: uncultured delta proteobacterium; assembly: GCA_963816715.1. Classification (GTDB taxonomy): domain Bacteria; phylum Desulfobacterota; class Syntrophorhabdia; order Syntrophorhabdales; family WCHB1-27; genus BOG-1155. Next base: position 160,014 of record CAWFMJ010000012.1, on the reverse strand, counting down.
TAATGAATTAATTCGCTGGTTCCTTTCACGCCGATCTTTTCCAGGATGCGGGTACGGTAGGTTCTTACCGTGTTCGCGCTCAAATAGAGCTCCTCCGCGATTTGATTTACTGCCTTTCCGCCGCCGATCATGCAGAGCACCTGAAGCTCCCGATCGGAGAGCTGTTCATGCGGAGGCTTTTCGGCATCCGACTCGAAATCAAACAGCATCTTTTCAGCAAATGCCGGGCTGATATATCTCTTGCCGGACAAAATCTTGCGCACCGCCAGCACCAGTTCATTGGGCGCGCTTCGTTTTGTGATATAGCCCTGCGCCCCGGCTTTTATGGCGCGGGGCGCATACTGCTCCTCGGGATACATACTGATGATAAGGACGGGGAGCTTCGGCCTCATCTTTTTCACCTCTTTGAGGACTTCCAGACCGTTTATGTCGGGAAGGGAGATATCGAGAAGGACCAGATCGTACTGATTTTTCTGCACATTGCTCACGAGCTCGTAACCCGCGGTGGTTTCATCGATTATCACGTCGTCGAAACTTTCCGAAAGAATCTCTTTCAGGCCTTTGAGCACGACCGGGTGATCATCGGCAATAACGATGCGGAGCATCATCCCTCCTTGGACTGTTTCTTCCGGCGGCGCTTTATTGCGTCAGGCTCTTCTTTCCGCTCATTGAGCGGAACGCTCAAGGTGACGGTCGTCCCTTTTCCCTGCGCGCCGGCAACGGTCAGAGATCCGCCGATGACAAACGCTCGTTCCCGCATGCCCGTTAATCCAATAGACTTCAGATCGGAGATCTGTTCTTCCGTAATGCCTCTCCCATCGTCGCTGATTTCCATGATGAAGGCATCTCCTGCGCGCCGCAGGCATACGACGACGCGCTGCGCGCCGGCGTGGCGGGCGACGTTGGTAAGCGCTTCCTGAAAGATGCGGAAGGCCTCCGTAGAAATTTCCCCATTGAGGAGTATAATCTGCGGCTTCGAAATAATCTCGCAGACAACGTTTGTCCTCTTTTCGAAATCTTCTGCCGCCAGCTTCATCGCTTCCTGCAGACCGAAATCGTCCAGAGCGGGCGGTCTCAAGGCCATCGAGATTCTCTGTACGGAAACGATGGCGTCGTCGATAAGCGGGAGCAGAGAATTAACTCTTTCAACGATCAGGGCGTTGTCTTCCGGCGTTCGTCTCCCTATCCATGCGACATCCATTTTTATGCCCGTTAAGACCTGCCCCAATTCGTCATGGAGCTCGCGCGAGATAGACGTCCTTTCCTCCTCTCTGACCCTCCGCGAATTGATGCTGAGGCGGCGCAGCCGTTCCCGGGACTCCTTCAGCTCTTCTTCAATGATCTTACGTTCGGCGATTTCCTGCCTGAGCAGCTTGTTTGATTCAGACAGTTGGGCGGTCCGCTCCGTTACCCGCCCTTCCAGCTCATCGTGCGCCGTTTTGAGCGCATCTTCTGCCTGCTTACGCATCAGCGCCACGCCGATACTTGCGCTGACCCCCTCAAAAAAGTGGATCATCTCAAGCGTGAAACAATCTTTCTTCCGGCCATTCAACTGCAACAGGCCAATGATCTTCTGATTCGCGCGGATGGGAATCAGCGCCGCGGAAAAAAAGCCTTCATGGATGCAACGGTTCCGTGGATTAATTCTTCGATCCTGGTCGGCCGGGAGGTCCGATAGTGGAACCGTGTCGTTTGTCCAGAAACTTCCACCCGGCGAGAAAAGGGGATTTGTCTGATCGGTCTGTCCGGATATTACCAGGCCGCATATGCATTCCAGGCTGTGGTGGCCATTATCGTCCCTGCAAGATCCGCCGTCCCGGGCGCTGCTGGTTAGCGTATTTTCCGTAAGCAGAAACCCATCGGAAAAGCCATTCTGGACGAAATATGGGTAGTCATCGCCGCGTCTCAGGCGAATCCCTATCGCATCAAAACCCATTTCCCGCTTAATTGCGGCGACAATAGAGTTGAGCGCGTCAGCCAGGACAGGTGAGTCATTAAGAATGCCCAAGACTTCACTTAAGAGATATTGACGGCGTTCCGCCTGCCTGCGTCCGGTAATGTCGCTCATTGCAGCGCGGCATACAGGATTGCCGTCACTGTCCTCGGCGGCGGTTGTCTCCAGTCGCACCCAGAATTGAGCGCCGCCATTATTTACCAGCCGCAGTTCGCACCCTTGCGGCCCGCTCGTCGCGAAGAGATCTCTGCGATACCGATAGTAGATATCCTGGTCCTCAGGGAGAATAAAACGGGATAACGGCAGTTTGACCAGAGCGCTTCTCTTTATGCCGAGCAATTTTGCAACCCTGAGGTTTGCCTCAAGGATCATCCCTTCGTCGCTGAGGGTGAAGTAACCCACCGGGGCCAGATCGTACAGATCGAAATATCGCTCCCGAGAGGCTTCCAGATCCTCTTGGGTGCGACGCAGTTCCTCGTTCTGCATCTCGAGCTCGATCTGATGAATCTGCAATTCGTGGAGCGTCCGCCGCACTTCATCAGGCGATAAAGCTCTTATAACATCCGGCATCCGGACCGCATTCTCTGCGCGCTTTCGTAGATCGTCCGTTTTGCCTTGACGAGTCCCTCTTCTATTCATGGTCTCGTTCCTTCCTTGTGACTAATTATTGGGTTGGTCTTCCCCGCGTCCGTTCCGTCGTCGCAATGGCATACACTTTGCCGGTTTCATCCGTCAAGGCGGTGGCGGTGAGCCATATCTCCACGATCCGGCCGTCTTTGGCGATCCGCGACATGCGGTACGGCTTAAGAACCTCGGCCCGGCTCAGTTGCTGAACCGCGGACAACACCTCTTTTCGCTTGTTTTCGGGAATCATATCGCGGGTGTTCATCGCCCGCGCCTCGGCTTCGCTCCAGCCATACATCCTTTCTGCCTCCGGATTCCAGACGAGGATGCGGCCTTCCAAATCCTGCACCGTGATAGCGTCATGCGCGTCTCGCACTGCCGCGGCCATGCGTTGCACGTCCTCGGACCCCCTGAGCGCTTCCTGCGCCTCTTTCATCTCGGTAACGTCAGCGAAGGTGATCACCACGCCTTCGATCACGTTCTCCAGTGTGCGGTAGGGCAAGATGCGCATCGAGTACCACGTGCCCGCCCGGGACTGGACTTCCACCTCTTTGGGAATCAGGCTGTCGAGCACCTGCTGCGTGTCCGCGACCAGGCCGTCATAGCCCGTCAGGTTGGAGACGATGTGGCCCACGGGCCTCCCGATATCGCTCGGGATCAGGTTAATGATCCTGGTGGCGGCAGGGGTGAAGCGCAGGATGCGCAGTTGATGGTCCACAAAGACGGTGGCGATGCCCGTGCCCGCCAGCAGGTTGTTCATATCGTTGTTGAGCCGCGATAGATCGGCCACCTTTTGTTGCAGCTCGGCGTTGACCGTAGAAAGTTCCTCGTTGACCGACTGCAGTTCTTCCTTGGAGGTCTCCAATTCCTCGTTGGTGGACTGCAATTCCTCGTTGACCGACTGCATCTCCTCGTTCGAAGATTTGAGCTCCTCGTTGGAGGTCTCCAGCTCCTCGTTGGCAGTTTGGAGGTATTCGTCCTTGGCCCGCAATTCCTGCTGAAGCGACGCGACCCGCGCGTCGGTGTCCGTATCGGCGGGGCCGCCGTCCTGCGCCCCTGCGGTGGCGGGCATAGCGGCAGGCTGCTCCTCTTTGGGGTCGAAGGTTGGCGCGTGCTCCAGGATGACGAGGTACAGGAACGCCTCCGGCGTCGCGGCAGCCACCGGTCGGACCGTCAGGTTGACCGTAGCGAAATCGCCGTTGGTTTTAACGCGCAGGCCCGGGTGGCGAACGATGTCTTTTGTCCCTACAACTTTGTTCAGATCCGTGGTTAAGGGGCGCCGCAGCCCTTCGCGGGCTATCTTAAGAATGTTCGTGGTAATTCCACCCGGAGGCAGTTCCAAGTACATCCCGGTGCGGCCGTGGAGGTAGAGAATATCGCCGTGCGCGTTGACGAGCGCGCCGGCTATGGCGACCTGTTGCAGAAGCGCCTGTTCAGTCAGTTCGCGCAGCGGCAGTTTCTTGGGGTCGGCTGTCTTGCCGGGGACCCGTCGGACAACCCCCTCGTGCAGCATCATGGGCGGGGCAATGTGGCCTAGGGCCGTGCGCTGCACGCGGCCAAAACCCTCCTTGCGCTGATAGAGCTTCGCTTTACGGTCCAACGTAGCAAAAAGTTCAACGAACTCAGCTACGGTCTCGGAAGTGCCTAGGAAGAGAAAACCGTCCGGGTTTAAGGCATAATGAAACAGAGGGACGAGCTTCTTCTGCAAGTCGCTGCTCATATAGATAAGAAGGTTGCGGCAACTGATGAGGTCGAGTTTGGAGAAGGGCGGGTCTTTGATCACATTCTGTTCGGAAAAGACCAGCATATCGCGTATGCCTTTATTGATGCGGTAGTTGCTGCCTTCGGATTCGGCCGTGAAAAAACGCGTCAGCCTGTCCGGCGAGATGTCGGTGGCGACGCTGGCCGGATAGACGCCAGCTCTGGCCGTGACAATGGCCTGGCCGTCAATATCCGTGGCGAAGACCTGCGCCCTGAAACCTTGTTTCAGGGTCTCCAGGCGCTCCTGCAGGAGGATGGCGATGGAATAGGCCTCCTCGCCGGTGGAACAGCCCGGGACCCAAACACGTATCAACGCGCCTGCGGGCTTGTCGGCAAAGAGCTTCGGGATGACCTGTTCTTCGAGCGCCCTGAAGGCCTCGGGATCACGGAAGAAGTTGGTCACGCCGATCAGCAGGTCGCGAAAGAGGGCGACAACCTCGTCCGGGTTTTGCTGCAGATAGCGCACGTACTCGCCCATCGCTCCGATCTGGTGGACGGCCATGCGCCGCTCGATGCGGCGGTTGATGGTGCTCGATTTGTAGAGGGAAAAGTCGTGGCCGGTCTGGGCGCGCACCAGCACGAAGATCTTCTTCAGCGCGGTCTCGGCCCTGGGCGCCGGGACGGTAGCGGGCAGGAAGGGCTTGCCGAAGGCATGGGCCGCGTAGGCGATGAGCCGGGCGGGCATCTCGGCCGGCGGGAGTATAAAATCCACTAGGCCGGTAGCAATGGCGCTGCGCGGCATGCCATCATACTCGGTGGATTCCGGGTTCTGGGCTATCACCATGCCTCCCTCGCCCTTGATCGCTCGCACGCCGAGCGTGCCGTCACTGCCGGTGCCGGAAAGGACGACGCCTATGGCCCGTTCGCGCTGGTCCTGGGCAAGCGACCGGAAGAAGAAGTCAATGGCCAGGCGCTGGCCTCGGGGCGAAGCCGGCTCCAGCAACTGCAGCGAGCCATTCAGAAACGCCATGTCGCGGTTGGGCGGGATGATGTAGGCGCAGTTGGGTAAAACCTTCATCCCGTCCTCAACCTCGTAAACCTGCATGCGGGTGTAGCGCTTGACTAGGTCGGTGAGGATACTCTTGTGGTCCGGGGCCAGGTGCTGCACCAGGACAAAGGCCATACCCGGATCGGTCTCGGCGGGCATAGCGGAGAAGAAGGCCTCGAAGGCTGCTAAACCGCCTGCGGATGCGCCGATGCCCACGATGGGGAAAACATCTTCCGGGGGAATATTCTCGTCTGTCTCAGGAGCTGGTTCCGCACTTATTGAGATTGCTTCTTTTTCCGGCGGCGCTGGCTCCGCTGTGGCTGTCGCTTTCTTCTTTTTCGTCATAGCAGACCTTCCCTTTTGGTCCGACCTGGTGGTCCTCTTCAGTCCCCCCTCGACGCCTCGTGCGCAGTTCGTACAATTTCTTGAGCAATATTCTCATATTTGTTTCCATTCTATACTTCTACGCGGATACGGTCAAGAAGACCGTCAAAAGCGTTCTCTTCATTTTGATGAGCACAGGAAGACATGTTTGAAGAGCTCATCTGCCAGCATGACGAGCAAAGAGTGAACCGTCTCATCCGGGATCGTAGGTCGCGAGCAGCTCCTGGTCATGATAGATGCGGGTGTTAGCAGCCGCCAGAATGCCCTCATAGATAACCTGCCCTCACCCGCACCCCCTGCAGTGACCTCATCCGGCCTGCTATTTCAAGAGAGCGTCGATCCGTTGTCCTAATTCCGATTTGGTCAATTCCCCTACACGCCGCTCCACCAGTTTGCCCGCCTTGTCGACGAGAATGATCGTAGGCACAGATTGGACGGCGTAGAGTGAAATAATCTCGCCCAAGGCGTCATGTCCGACCGGAAACGTGAGCTTGTACTTTTTCACAAAGGCGCGGGCAGTTCGTTCTTGGTCTTGGATAACATTCACCCCGACAATCGCTAGGGCTTGCTTATAGTATTGCTTGTATACTGCCTCCAATACGGGAGCCTCCCGTATACAGTGAGTTCACCCCGAACTCCAGAAGATTATTACGACCAACTTCCCCAGAAAATCCTTCAGCGCAACCTTTTGCCCGCCGCACAGAGTCAGGTCGAATTCGGGCGCTGGCTGGCCGACCGTTGGCACCGCCGGGTGCCCCTCAATTTGCACGGTGCTCTCGACCGGCAGAATGAGGTAGCAAAGGCTGAATACCCCAGCCATTGCCGCAAAACCCGTAATGATTTCTCTTTCTCCCCGGAGAAGCCTGAGCAGACCCAGCGTAGCAATGAATCCAAAAACAGTGAGGCAGAAAATGCACGGCCTGTGTATCCTGAACGCCTGAAAGCCCGCGAAATAACCTTCGCAAGCGAGAGACGCGATAAGGATGAGATTGACATACTCCCCAAATGCAGTCTTGTTGAAATACGAGCTCATGACGGTAAATGCGATCAGCAGTGAGAAAATCAAAAAGCCGATAAGCAGGATGGAAATGTCTCCAAACCTCGCGTAGGTCGCCACCAGCTTGCATCCGACGGTAGAGCATATGCTTTTCCTGAAATATCGGAGGACCATCTCTGTCAAAACAAAAAGCGTTCCAACTGTGCTGACGATTAAGAATAGTTCGTCCACTAATGTTTGCAGGTCTTGCATTGCCTAATTCCTGCCCCTCTTTATCTACCGCCCATATTTTATGCTGATCAAATTTACCACATACTATGACAAGGCTAACTACGAACGAGAGCCCACATACGGATTGTTGACTTTTTCCATGCCTATGGTGCTTTTCGGCACGCTGCCATAATTGTGGCCGGGAAGCACCACGGTCGAATCGGGTAGTGTAAAGAGCTTGTTGCGGATGGAGGAAACGAGCACCTCAGAGGAACCGCCTCCCAGGTCTGTTCTGCCGACACCTCCCACAAACAGCGTGTCGCCGGTGAAGACGAGACCGTGACCGTAAAGGCAGATGGCCCCAGGGGAGTGACCCGGGGTATGAATGACCGACAGGCTTACCTCTCCCACGGTTATCACGTCGCCTTCCTTTACGGTCTTGCCCGCAGGAGGAGATTGCTCCGCTCCAAACATGTTTAGCGTCTGCTGGGATTGGTGAGTAAGCGCATAGGCTTCTTTCTCATGAATCACGATCGTCGCGTTGGTCAAATCCTGCATGCGCTTGTTACCCAGTATATGGTCCACATGGGAATGCGTGTTGACAATGTATTTTATCCTCAGGCCCTTTTTGTTCGCCTCCTGAAGAATCCGGTCCTCATCGCCCGCCGGATCTATCACGAGCGCTTCTTTTGTCTTCTCGCATCCCACCAGGCAGGCGAACACTGCCATCCGTCCCACTTCCATTTGCTTTACTATTACGTGTACTCCCATCTCAATTAGCCCGTTCAAGGTCAAGGTTGCGTATAGGCTCTTTTCCGGAACTTCGCTCAGGAAAAGAGCCTATACGCAATATGCACAATTAAAGAACCAGGACACTAAAGCCACCCTTAGTGCCGGTGATTACGGCTTTCTTGTTCTGGCCCACAAATATTAAGGCCCTAAATTCTTGTCATATCCTCTACTTCTCATGTTCTGGCTCTTTCCCTTCAGGCTTTTTTTGCGGGAGTTGTGGTTTCTGAGCCTGTGGCTGGCGCTGTTGCTGAGGCCGCTGAACCTCGGGTCTTTGAGCCTGAGGTTGTCTCTGAGGCTGAATCCGCTCAATCTCTGATTGATATTGCCGTTGCCTTTGCTGTCTTAGCGCCTGTCTTTGTTGCGGCGATGGAGGTTGATAGCCTTGGACGCCCCAAGTTCCTTGCTTTTCCCAATGTCGCTCATTGTGCCAGCCCTGCCAGTTCCGTTCAAGTTGTTGGTCGGGAATCCGTTCATAGTTCCAACGATGCCCGTGCCAGTTATGCTCTCTGTAGTATCCTCTCCAACCTGGGTCTACGTCAAAATAGAAACTCGGCACATTGTTGTAATAACCCCAATTCCGGTTATAGTAATGCGACCGATGCCAACCACCTTCCCACAGGCGCCACCACCAGCCGTCCCAAAAATACAGGTCTGCGTTTACCTCAGGAGCGGCGTACACATCGTCCGTATCAGGCAGCGCTACCACATCCGGAGGCGTCTCGGCGGGGAGGGGAGGCGGCAGGGGAGCAGGCGTTTCATAGCCTTCAGGCGCTCCTGCCTCCGATGCAGGACCTGCCGCTGGTTCCTGCGGCTCCTGTGATTTATTGCAGCCAATCAATGTAAAAGTCGCAAGAAACCATGTAATTACGAATAACACCGCAAATTTATTCATGTGCTTTCGCCCCTTATCTTTTCGGCAGCACTTTGCTTTTGCGGGAAGTCATATCCGTCGTCTAGTCTTGAACAAACGAATTGACGATGAGGCCGAAGGCCACGCCTATGACGATGCCTACGACCATGTCCAGCATATTGCCCCGCGTCACGAATTCCTTGAACTCTTTGAGCGTTGGTTTCCAACATTCCTAACTTCGCGAAAATCTTGTAACCCGCTCATTGCCGCTTCTGCTATTGCACAAATCGCAAACAGCTTAAAGTAAATACTAAAGGAAGCCCGCAGAAATCGTGCCATGCTGCCTTTTGCCCATTTCTGCATGGGAAAAGTCACCGGCTCAACGAAGACGACGGCCACGAATCGGGCAGAAATTATCGATTGCCGTGGGCAGTCAATGGCCTGCGTCTGCCGCTCGCCTGCCGAAAAGCCGGGCGCCGGCAGCAAGGCGGACTCCTTCTCAGGCTCTCAAGAGACAGAACAAAAATCACTTGCCTGTGAGGCTCGCCAGATAAGGGGCGCCCAGCGTGCCGATAAGGTCTCTGGTATTCTCAAACGTGTCGAGATGCTCCTCCTCGTCCTTGAGGAGGCCTTCAAAAAGATCCTTCGAGACCTGGTCTTTTTCGGCGGCGCAGAGTACGGCTGCCTCATTGTAAAAGGCTATCACATCCGACTCCAGGGCGATATCCGTCTTGAGCATGTCGGTAATTTCCTGGCCCTTCACCGCCTCTCCGGCGGGTCTTGAAAGAGGTTCCCCGTTGAGGAACAGAATCCTGTCGGCCAATTTCTCCGCATGCTTCATCTCAGTAATGGCAATCCCTTTCAATGTCGAAGCCAGTTTGCCGTAATCCTTGTCTTCCAGTTCGTAGTGGTGGATCATGTACTGGGAAATTACTCCCAGCTCATGCGCCCGCGCCTGGTTCAGCAATTCGATCACCCTCTTGCTCATAGCTTCTCCTTTTTCGGTCTGTTCCCATTCTCTATTGGCGAAAGAAAAACCAAGTCCAAAGTATTGGCCGTCTGTTGCCTCTAAAAGCATAATGCGTCGGCGAAGAAATGTCATGGCGTCAAAGGGCTGACTCTTGGCCCCCGGGAATGGACGCGGACGGCTCTTGCCTTACTGATATCGAGTGGCAGCATGGCGGTCATTGCCTCCCGGCGATCACGGCGTTGACGTTTTGCATCGTAAAACTTGAAAACGGCGTCAGCGCTGGAGTTATGCTGTTCTTAGTTGAAGGCTTGAAAGATTGAAAGGTGGCTCCCACCGTGGGATAATCCACGGGCCAATATCTCAAAAGAGAAAGGGAGCCACGATGAAAGTAGACACGAAACAAAGGAAAAAGGCAAGGAAGGGATTTGCCCAAATGTACGGCAACGAGGAGCTCGGGGCACGGATGGTTCATGTCCTCCAGGTAGGCAAGAAAGGATTGGATTCACTCGTCATGGAGCTCGGACGCATGCTCGCGGAAACGATCATGGACATGGAACGGGAGGAGCGCTCGGGCCCCGAAGGAAAACCTCTTCACAAAGGAGTCTACAAGTGGGCCTATCAGAAAGGCTCGATCTATTGCGGCGACCAGAAGGTCAGAGTGAATCATCCCCGTCTGCGGGGTCCCGAAGGAGAGATCGCCCTCTCCCTCTATGAAACCCTGAAACAGCCGGGCGCCTTCTCGGAGGAACTCCTCGCGAGAGCCCTTCGCGGCATATCGGGCAGACGATACAACGAGACCGTCATCGATACCGCATCCGCCTTCGGCGTCTCTGCCTCTTCCGTCTCCCGGCGCTTCATCGAGGCCACCGCACAGAAGCTCAAGGAGTTCAGAGAGCGGGACCTTTCCGGCATCTCCGCCTTCGCCGTCTTCATCGACACGGTCCACCGGGGCAAGGACGCCTTCATGGTTGCCCTGGGAATAGACGGCCAGGGCCATAAGCACGCCCTCGGGTTCTGGCAGGGGGCGACGGAGAATCACGAGATCTGCGAAGAGCTCCTTGCCGACATGGAGGAACGAGGCCTTGTTCTCTCGAAGAAGACGCTTTTCGTCACCGACGGCGGCAAGGGCGTCATCAAGGCCTTGAAGGGAAAGTTCGGCCCGAAACTTCTCCACCAGCGCCGTATCATCCACAAGGACCGCAATATCCAGAAACATCTCGCCAAAAAATACCGGAAAGAGGCGCACCGCCGGTTTATGAGAGCCCTCGAGCAGAACCTCTACGAGGACGCCAAGAAGATGCTCCTCGATTTCGAAAAATGGCTGCGAGCCATCAACGAGTCCGCGGCCGACTCACTGAAAGAAGCCCTGGATGAGATCCTCACGGTCCACCGGCTGAACGTTCCCCTCTTACTCAGAAAGACGCTCAGTTCAACCAATCCAATAGAGAGCATGTTCTCGACGGTCCGCGACTGCGAGGTGAATATCAAAAGGTATCGGGGGAGCGCCATGTCCCAGAGATGGCTTGCGTCGGTCATCCTCTACTGTGAAAAAGGCTTTCGAAGGATCAAGGGCTACGATCAGATCGCCGGCGTGGTCGAGACCATAGAACGGGTACTGGGAGACGCGGTGTCGGTCGCCGCGTAAAGGGACGAAAGATGAATGGGAGCCACAGGGGCTTCAACTAAAAATTGACAAACTCCTCAGCGCTGCTACCCCCTGAAAATGTCGAAGGGCTCGATTTTGAGGACCTTGCGCACGCCGACATAACTTGACATTCCGGCGATTAGCACGACCATGCCAAAGGCCAGGCCCAGGTTCCAGAAGGTGATCGTCGCCGCGTAGTTGGGCAGCAGGGACCGGGCGATCGAAATCATCAGCGTCACCAGGCCGATGCCCAGGCCATAGCCGGTCAGCGCAGTGAAGGTCGCCATGAACAGGATCATATAGATCAGCTCGCGCCCCTTTGCGCCAATGGCCTTCAGCGCGCCAAATTTCTTCAGGTTCTCGAGGATGAACGTATAGAAGGTCTGGCCCGAGATCGACAGTCCAACGATAAAGCTGATCACTGTCATTAAAAGGATATTAGTGCCGACGCCGGTTTGGTAGGCGTAGAAGTCGCTAATCTGTTTATTGAATTCATCCTTGGTAAGGGCTACATAGCCGAGCTTGACAACGTGCCGCTTGATGCCTGCTACGGCAGCCTGGCTTTTCGCCTGCACCAGTATATAGGACATGCGGAACCGCATCGACGGGATGTATAAGATCGCGCGGCTGTAGGTTGTATAGAGCGTCGGCACGCCATTCAGTCCGTTCGAGGCGACCCTGGCGATGCCCACAATCGTGCCGCGATGCTCATTGAGTTCGAACGAGGCGCCCACCTTGGGATTCTCCAGCTTGGAGAATTCAGCGTCACGGACTGCCAGGAACGCGTTGTCGGCATAGATGTCCTGAATATTGCCCTGTTCGAGTTCGGGACGGCCGAACAGGCTAGTGTCGTCCAGACCGACGACGTTTACGGACTGATAGGCGCCGCTATGAAGCTTGATCAGCGCGCCGCCGATAAAGAGCGGCACGGCGTAGCTGACCTCATCCATGCTGCGCACCGCGTCCAGCAGGTAATCGGGCATAGGGATAGGACTGGTGGCAGTATTGACCGCCGGGTCCATGATCCACATCGTTGCACCGACATTGGTGACGGTCGAATAGGCATGGTTAAGGATGCCGGCGAACATCGCGGTCATTTGCATCATCAGGAACACGGCGAAGGTGATCCCGATCAGCAGCGCGTAGAACTTGCCGCTGTCATTCACCAGCAGCTTGAATCCGATCCGCAGGATGCCGCTGTACTTCATGGCGCCCCGCCTTCGCCTTGGGGGCGTTGCCCGTTCCACCAGCCTCCTCCCAGCGCCGCGAACAGGGCGACGGTATCCTGGTATCGCTGCGCGACAGCCTGCAGATATGCGATGGTCGCCTGATGGAATTGCACGTCGGCCGTCAGCACGTCTAGGTAGGCGACCAGGCCCGCGCGGTAATTGGTCCGCAACAGGCTGAGTGCTTCGCCGGCGGCGCGCTGCGCCTCGGCCTGTGCCTGCAACGCCTCCGCATCGTGCTCCAGCGCTTTCAAGGAGTCGGCGACTTGCGCGAATGCGCCGAACACGGTCTGTCGATAAGTTGCCTGCGACTGTTGATAGGCGTCGATTGCCGCCCGCCGGCCGTACCACAAGCTGCCGCCTTGAAACACCGGAATCGTGACCGACGGCCCGACGCTCCAGAACTTGCCGCTGCCGAGACTGGAGTCGTAAACACCGTAGGTCCCGCTCAGGCTGAAGCTGGGGAACATCATGGCGGTCGCGACGCCGATTTTTGCACTGGCAACATGCAACTGCGCCTCGGCCGACAGGATGTCGGGACGTTGGCGCACCAAATCGGACGGCAGGCTCACCGGCAGGTCGACCGGCAGGGAGAGGTCCGCCAGGTCGATATCGGGCAGGACGACTTCGGACGGCACCGCGCCTTCCAGCGTCGCCAGCAAGTGCTCGGCCCGGCTTATCTTCTGCTTGAGAGGCGACAGCAAGGCCTGATTGGCGGCGATCAGGCTGCGCATGCTCAGCACGTTCGAATACGAAGCGGCGCCGGCGCGAACCTGCGCTTCGGCGGTGCGAAGTTGCTGGTTCTCCAGATCAATCAGCTGTTCGGTCGCGCGAATCTGCGCCGCGTAGGCAGCGGACGCGATGCTGGTGTTCACGACATTTGCGGACAGCGTCAGGTAGGCCGCCTTGCTCTCGTAACGCTGATATCGATCTGGGCCCGCAAGCCTTCCACCGTGCGGCGCTCGCCGCCGAACACGTCGAGCGCGTAGCTGATGGCGCCGCTTAGCGTCGCCAGATTGAAAATCGTGCCGGGGCCCTCCGAGCCTTGCTGCAACGGCGCGGTGAGCTGTCGGCTGGCATCTAGTCCAGCCTGGATTTGCGGGAAGAACACGCCATAGCCTGCGCGCATGTTGTCCTGACTCTGACGCAAGCTGGCTTCCGACGCCTGGAGAGTGGGGTTGTTGGCGATTGCCTGCCGGACTACGGCGTCCAGCTGCGCCGACCCGAAAAGCCGCCACCAGCCGGCAGCGATAGCTGCGCCGGGCGTGAAATACTGCGCCTGGCCATCCGCCGCGACGGTGGCAACAGGTCCCGGCTCGCGCGTGTAGCGGTCCGTATCGGGCCGCGCGGGCCGAACGAAATCGGGGCCTACCGCGCAGCCGCCACACGTCGCTATGATCACGGCGAGGCATGCGCCTCTCCGGACTATTGCTGCCCAATGAATACATCCACCTCCTGGCCGGGATAGACCGGGGCACCCTTTTTTTCGAACCGGAAAATCACCGGCAGCACCCGCAGGTCCACCTGCTCCTGGCGCTCATTGGAGAGCTCGATCTTGGGCGAAACATAAGGCTGCACCCGGACGAACTGCAGCGGTACCTTCGCATCGGTCCCGCGGATCGACATCTGCGCGCGAATATGCCCCGGAGACGGCAGTCGCGAGACCAGTATCTCGTCGATATAACAGCGCACGGCCAGATACTCCTGGGGCGCTCCCATCACCACTATCGGGTCGAGTCCCTGCGTGTAGGCGTCATAAACACCCTGCGACGACACATAGCTGCCGGCCGTGGCGTTGACGGCCAGCACGACCCTGTCGGCCGGCGCTTTGACCGAATATTTTTGGAGTAGCGCGTGAGCCGACTCGTAGCCCTCTTTGAGCGCCTCGTACTGCCTCTTCTGGTTAGCGACATCGTAGCTCCAGGCGCCGGCTTTGGTAAGTTCATATTGCGTGCGGGCGACGTCCAGTCCGGCTACAGCCTGTTCGACGGCGTCTTTTGCAGTATCCACCACGTCCTTGCTGATTGATTTCGGATCGATGTCAAAGGAGATGCGGCGCTTGTCGTACTGGTCGCGGGCCGCTTTCAGGTTGGATTGGGCCTGTTCGACTTGCGCCCTGGCAATCGCCAGAGTCTCCTTTCTCGGCTCCGCTTTCAGTTCCTCCAGAAGTGTCAGGGAAGCTTTGGACTGCAGCCTGAGCTGTTCGGTGGTTGCTCTCTGCACGGAATCGTCGATGGTCAGTAGCGGCGTGCCGATCGGCACGCGTTGGCCTTCGCGCACGAGCACCTGGGCGATCGGGCCCGCAACTTCAGGATAGATATTGATATTTGCATCGCTAGACTGTTCGCTCTCGATCATGCCATTGGCATAAATGGCCGATTCGTAAGGGCTGCTGGCCGGTTTAAACACGGGGGGCTGAGCCTTCCTCTCGATGCCGAAGATGTAGGCGGCGACCAGTCCGGCCAGAATACCTGCTATCGAGAGGGCAAAGATGATCTTGTTTCTCATTCCGTACCCTTATCGAACGCGGTGATACGTCCATCTTCCATATGGACGATCCGGTCCGCATACTCGTTGATGCGCGCATCGTGGGTGACGATCAAAATGCAGCGGGTTTTAGTCAGAATTTTCTCTTTCACGAAGGCGACGATCATTTTCCCGGTGTCACCATCCAGCGAGGCGGTCGGTTCGTCGAGAATCATGATCTCTGGGCCGCTGGCGATCGCACGAGCGATCGCCACGCGCTGTTGCTCGCCCCCCCGAGAGCTTCACGGCAGAATCTCGCCCCGGTCTTTCAGGCCGACGATCTCGAGGCATCTTTTTGCCTCGGCGATCGATTCGTTCCAATCGCGCTGCTTCAGGATCAACGGGATCGCGACATTCTCGGCCGTGGTCAGACGTGGGAAGAGATTGTAGTCCTGGAAGACGAAACCAATTGTGTTCAAACGGAACTCAGCCAACTGGTCATTGCTCAGAGTCCAGATGTCGGCCCCCTTGACTGTCACCTTGCCGGCGCTTGGACGCAGAATGCCGGAAATCATGCTGAGCAGCGTGGTTTTGCCGCTGCCGGAGGGGCCGACGATGAACAGCATCTCGCCAAAGTGCGCGACAAGCCCGACGCCATTCACGGCGATCGTCTTGCTCTCGCCTTCGCCAAACCATTTTGTCAGATCAGTTGTGATGATCGCTTGGTTTTCTGTCGGTCTTACCCTGTTGACGCTCGTAGGTTTGTCTGCCGTACCGTTCATCCGGAAAATCGATCCTCTTGTTTCTGGCTCTGCGAGTGCATGCCGGAAGCGGCGGCCGTGAGGCGCTAGTCTGTGTCTCTCTGGCCGAAACCCAACGACCGGTTTCAAAGATGTCAACGATTGCAGAGATATTGCGGCTGAGCCACTGGAATCAAAGGGGGCTTGAACCATGCCGAAAGCGCAACCGCCACAAAAACTGCAACGCCGGCAAGAACGATCCATGTTTGCGTGTCTATCGTATGCATGTGCGCTCCCTCTTTTTGATCAATCCTACCGACGTCTCCTCCAATAGTAGCCGCCGCCCCCGCCGAACACGAGGAACAACACGACGATAAGAATGATAAGCGTTGTAATACTCATGGTGATTTCCTCCACTTATTTTGTTGAGCATCTGTGACGGTTTTTGAGTCTTCCGTCGGCCAAGTGCTTTGTATCCTTCATTTTAGCCTTCGACTTGGCCTTGTGTTCACTCCTCTCGCTGTCCGTTTGGTCGCCCCCGCTCCCACTACTTTCCCAGGACCTTCTTGACCTGACCGACCTTTTCCTGCGCCTTGCCGGCTATCTTTTCGGCTGTGCCTTGGGCCTCCAACTTGGGATTGTCGGTCAGTTTCCCGGAAACCTCCTTGGCCTTGCCCTTCGCTTCGTGAAACCTTCCTTCCGCCTTGTCCCTAATGCTCGATTTCATGGTATTCCTCCTTAGACTGATGTACAAGATGCACGCAAATGTTAGAGTTCTCGATAGCGAACACAATGCTCTTGTCTCTGTGCTTACTATGCAGCAGATAATCACCCGTGTCCGTCGCAAAACCGCCAATTATTTTGTAGGGCTTTCGTGCATGAGCGTATCGTCTTTTTTACCACAGCGATTGGACGGGCAACAGGAAGCAGAATTTGCCTGATACGCAATCCTCAAGATCAAAAATACTCCACCCCTATTTTCCGACATCTTCGTGAGAAGCACTGATAAAGGGAACGAGAACTGCGCGGATATATTGCCGATTGCTTGATGCCGACGTCATCTAGCTTTCAGCCGCGAAGAAGGGCGTGGAGTGTAATCGATAAAAACAACGATTGCTGCAAGAAACAAATTCTGAGGCGGGGTCTGCGGCAACGTCCGTTGCCCTGAGCCCCAGATCAAGCCGGCGCTTTCGGATGTGATCGCCCAAAGTAACGAGTTTCTCGGAATAGGCGGAGCATCATCCCTCCTCGGACCGTTTCTTCCGGCGGCGCTTTATTGCGTCAGGTTCTTTCTTCCCTTTACTCAGCGGAACGCTCAAGGTAACGGCCGTCCCTTTTCCCTGCGCGCCGGCAACGGTCAGCGATCCCCCCATGGCAAAGGCCCGTTCGCGCATGCCCGTTAATCCGATAGACTTCAGATCGGAGATCTGTTCTTCTGTAATGCCTCTCCCATCATCGCTGATTTCCATAATGAAGGCGTCTCCTGCGTCCCACAAGGATACGGTGACGCGCCGCGCGCCTGCATGGCGGGCGATGTTGGTGAGCGCTTCCTGAAAGATGCGGAAGGCCTCCGTAGAAATATCCTTTTTGAGAAGTATGTTCTCTGGCTTCGAAAGAACTTTGCAGGCGACCTTTGTCCTCTTTTCGAAATCTTCTGCCGCCAGTTGCACCGCTTCCTGCAGGCCGAAATCGTCGAGAGCGGGTGGTCTCAACGCCATCGAGATTCTCTGTACGGAAACGATGGCGTCGTCGATAAGCGGGAGCAACGAATTCACTCGTTCAATGATCGTGGTATTGTTTTCCGGCGTTCTTCTCCCTATCCATGCGACGTCCATCTTTATGCCCGTCAAAACCTGCCCCAATTCGTCATGGAGCTCGCGTGAAAGAGACCTCCTTTCCTCCTCTCTGACCCTCCGCGAACGGATGCTGAGGCGGCGCAGCCGTTCCCGGGACTCCTTCAATCTTTCTTCAATGACTTTACGTTCGGCGATTTCCTGCCTGAGCAGCCTGTTCGATTCAGACAGTTGGGCATGGGCCTCTTTTTGCGAAGTCAGGTCGGTCACGACCATGGAGACCACCTGGCGATCATCAAGGCAGACCATGCGTGCCGAGATGTAGACTGGGATCTCCGTTCCATTCCTGGTCTCCAGCGTCATTTCTTTTCTGTCTCCGTCCCGCGCAGCCAGCAGTTGCTGCAACAAAGGCTGGTCGCCGGCCGCGATGAACGTCGGAAAGGCGGCCCCTATGATGAGGTTGAGCGGCCTTTCGATGAGCTCCGCAAAGCGGCGGTTGCAGTAAAGCACGGTCTCGTCCGGCGCCATCGTCACCGCGCCTTCACCCATGGCCTCAACAATAATGCGATAGGGCTGTTCTGCGCCCTTGAGAGTGAAAACCTGCTCGCCTTCCGGACCTTCGACCATAATAAGTGCATCGACCTCATGGTTGCGAATGGCCCGTAGCGTCTCTTCCGCCTCTTCGAGGCGGGTGCGCAGTTCCTCGTTTTCGAGGAGCAGTTCGCTATGTGTGCTGGCCCGTTTCATGCTTGCATACTGTCGGTTATCACCTATGACCGCTCAGATTTCCGTCTCGGCTTCAGATCGAGCCCCACGAGGATCCGCTCCACGTCAGCCATGCTCCCGATGAACCGGCGCAAGGGTAACGGCAACTTCTTGATGAGCGTCGGAACAGCGATGATCTGCTCGTCTTTTGCGAGGACAGGCTGCTGGTAGATGTCGACCACCTCAAGGTCATAGCGCCCCGAAAGGTGCTCTTTGCAGATCTTCTTGACGTTCATGATGGCCCGGGTAGACTTGGGCGTAGCGCCGGCAACGTAAAGCTGGAGCAGGTACTTTTTCTCCCTGGCTTCTTTAACTCCCTGCTTGAAAACTTTGACGTCGCGGGTTTTCTTCATGCGCCCCTCCTGGTTCCTGCGAGGCCGGGGCGTAAATCGAGCCCCACGAGCACGCGCTCCGTGTTGGAGAGGTCCCCGATGATCTTCCTGATCGGCTCCGGGAGCTTCCTTACGGGCGTCGGGGCGGCAAGGATCTGATCTCCCTTCGCCAGAGTCGGGTTCGCAAGGAGGTCGATAATCTCGATCGTATACTTGCCCAAAAGGTGCTCCTGGCAGATCTTCTTCAGGTTCGCGAACGCTGCAAGGGACTTCGGCGTCTGCCCGGCGACATAGAGCCGGAGTTCCCACAGCTCTTCGTGTGCTGTTTCATTATTTCTTGTTGGCATAGCCCCCTTCCCCGTCAGCCTTGCGCAGAGAGGATATTCTTGCCCGCTGCAGCGCGACGGCCTGTTCACGGGCCTCCATCTCGGTAATGTTTTTCTTTAACTCCTCTTCTTCTGCTTCGTAGTCGGCACGCAAAGCAGCGATCTGGGCGTCCACAACCGAGCGCCTCCGCTCGATTTGCCGCTTTTGCCGTTCCATCTCTTGTGTGCGGGCAACGGATGCAGCAGCCTCTTCGGCTTCCAGAGCGGCCCGTGCCGCGCCGGTGAGCACACCCTGCGGGCCGAGATAGACGTCCTCCATGTGGAAACCGTTGTCTGTTAGACGGTACTCACGGAGCTGATTGGAGTGCGCCATGCCACGGGATTTGACGATGATCAATCCGTGGTTGCGCTCACCCTCGGCCTGGATGTCTTTAAGAACGATCCACGTGTCCATGAGGGAGGAGACAACCATGTCCGTCCCTTCGCTGCCATCAGGGTGGCTGAGGCTCGTAAAGAAGGTGGTGATCTGCCGTGTCTTGAGATAGTCGACGAGGCGCGTCAGCATCGACTTCACGTCAGCGGCGAGGCCCACCGTGATGAGGTTCGTGATAGGGTCCATCACGACCACCTCGGGGTTGAACGTATGGACCAGCCTGGTCATTTCCAAAAGGTGCCTCTCAAGACCGTAAAAGGTAGGACGGGCCGAGCGGATCAGGAGGTTCTTCTTGTGGAGCCACGGCTCCAAGTCTATGCCGACGGAAGCCATGTTCCTCGTGATCTGCTGGGGTGATTCTTCGAAGGCGAAGTAGAGGCAGCGTTTATCGTTTCTGCAGGCTGCTTCGGCAAAGTGGGAAGCGACCGTCGTTTTACCGGTCCCTGCGGCGCCCGAGATAAGGATGCTTGAGCCATAGTAAAAGCCCTTGCCGCCAAACATCGCATCCAGCCGGGCTATGCCGGTAGATATGCGCTTTTCGGGCACATCGTAGTTCAAGCCCAGGGAGGTGACCGGCAGGACCGAGATGCCCGCTTCATCGATGAGGAAGGGGTACTCATTGGTGCCGTGGGACGAGCCGCGGTACTTGACGATACGAAGACGTCTGGTTGACGTCTGGTCGGTGATCCGGTGGTCGAGCAGAATGACGCAGTCGGCAACATACTCTTCGAGGCCGTAGCGGGTAAGGGAAGTTTCCCCACGTTCCCCGGTGATGAGGGCGGTGACGCCCTTATCCTTCAGCCAGCGGAAGAGGCGCCTGAGCTCGGCCCGGAGGACGCCCTCGTTGGGCAAGCCTCCGAAGAGCACCTCAATGGTGTCGAGTACCACACGCTTCGCCTGTATGGAGTCGATCGCATAGCCGAGGCGGACAAAAAGCCCTTCCAAGTCGTATTCGCCCGTCTCTTCGATTTCTGAGCGTTCTATGTAGACGTAGTCGATGGCGAGCTTCTTCTTTTTGGTAAGGCCATCCAGATCGAAACCGAGGGAAGCGACGTTGGTGGTCAGGTCGTCGCCTGTTTCCTCGAAGGCCATAAAGACGCCCGGCTCGTTATACTCGGTAGCGCCTTTGACGAGAAACTCCAGGGCAAGGAGCGTCTTGCCCGAGCCAGCGCTTCCCGTGACAAGCGTGGGGCGGCCCCTCGGCAGCCCGCCTTGGGTAAGCTCATCGAGACCGGTGATGCCGGTGTGGCACTTCTGGAGATGGAATGGATGGGGTCGGGCCGGCTGTTTTGCCATTACGGGTACCTCCTGGCAGGGTGGCGTCCAAGAAACTCGCCATATTTTATCGGCCATTCTTTTCCTTGTAAAGCGAAAAGCGGCGCACGTTGCTTGGAAATAGACAGGGACTTTACGTCGAGCCCCACGAGGATCCGCTCCACGTCAGCCATGCTCCCGATGAACCGGCGCAAGGGTAACGGCAACTTCTTGATGAGCGTCGGAACAGCGATGATCTGCTCGTCTTTTGCGGCCAAATGTCGCGGGAGTCCCGCTTCCGGCGCACATGGCATGGTCAGTCCTCATCCTTCTTTGCCGGCTTCGCTTCGCTCACGGTATGCTCCATGGACCGGATATGCACGTCCCGCTGCGGGAAGGGTATGCTGATCCCGGCCTCTTTCAAGGCATCGTGTAGATTCAGCACGATGCCACTCCTTACGGAGAGCCAGTTGCTGAAGTCGTGAGTCCAACAGTGGAGGGTGAAGTTGAGCGCCGACTCGCCAAAGCCGTCAAAATAGGCAATGGGAGCGGGATCAGCAACAATGCCCTGGCGCCCTTTCGCAACCAGGGCCATCAGTTCTATGACGCGGTGGGGGTCGGTGCCGTAGGCCACTCCAAGGCACACCTCGATCCTCCGGTCCTGGTCGGACAACGTCCAGTTCGTCACCTCTTTGGAAATGAGATCTCCGTTCGGAATGATTACCTCAGCCCCGTCGAAGGTCCGTACCACAGACGCCCGTACGCCGATCCGGGCCATAGTACCCGCCAGCGTACCCATCTGGATGACGTCGCCGACGTTCACCGGGCGCTCAAAAGCGAGGATGAGGCCCGACACGAAGTTGTTGACGATGTTCTGCAGGCCGAAGCCGATGCCGACGCCCAAAGCGCCCGCGAGAAGCGTAAACCTGTTGAGGCCGATGCCCGCGGCCGAGAGCGCGAGGTACAGACCGAAGCCGTAGATCACGTAATTGGTCAACATCAAGATCGCGTCGGCGAGACCGCGTCGCACGCTCACTCGCGGGAAGACCTCTTCCCGAAGCACGAACCGTATGAGTCGGGACAGAAGGACCGCAACGATAAGGACCAGGAAGAAGGCGAGGATATCCCATACCGATATCGCCACGGCGCCGAAACTCCATTCTTCCTTCAACACGTCGGCGAGCCCTGACGCAAGGATCTTCACGACACGAAACACGGTAAGGGCGCCGACCACCCAGAGGACTTTGCCGGCTATGCGCAGGGCGACCGAAAACTTCTGCCCAAGCCACTCTCCATGGCGCAGCACGATGTGAAAGGATTGCATGACCGGCATCCGCAGCAGTTCATCGACCAACTCGACGAGCACACGAACGAGGGCGGCGATTATCACGAGGAGACACGCCGCGACGATAATGCCTTCTGTGAAGAACTCTGCCAGCGCGGCGTTGCCCACCGCGTTAGAGATGAGGGACGCCGCGAGGCCGACATAACACAGCATGACGAGCGCGCCAAAAATCCACCGCCGCCTAATGGAAAATGTGCGGTACGTTATGGTCCCCAGCCTGGTGAGCAAGACGAGAACAGCCATAGCGAAGGCGGTGTTAAAGAGCAGGAGCAGGCGCATCTGGAGCCTCTGCTGCAGAGAGACATCGACAAACTGGTTCAGCATGTAGACCGCAAAAAGGCCGTACAGGGCGGGTCTTATGGCCCTGGGGGACAACCGCAGCAGCGGCACGTATGCGATGACGAAGACCAGTTCGCCGATCTCCATGGGCGCCAGGGGATACAGAAGTGGAGTCCACGCGAGCGCGAGCAGGCAAGCGGCGGAATAGGGCCGGGCTACCACCATGAGGTTGTCTTCGAAAGACGCGGCGACCCGCCCGGCCGCAACACGATGCTTCCGTAAGAGTAACAGGAGCGCGGTAAGGCCGATGAACAGCAGGAAGTGGACTATGACCAGGATGTCGTAGTTTTCCAGGAAGACGAGGACGGATGTCCAGAACGCCATCCCGAGGTCCCTGACCTGCTTGTGCAAGGGGAGACCATGCGGTCGAGCTTCGTCAAAAGCGCGCCAGAGCGGTGGGCTCTCCCGCTGAACCAAGCTCTTCCGTCCGCGCGCGACACTTTCGTCAATCCTGGCCAGAATGCCGTTGATTACCGCTGCTTCCCCCGAGACGCGCTCCTGAAGACTCAGAAGATTATTGAGCCGTTCCTTCGCCTCTTTCCTGGCGGCGCCGGTGTCTTTGAGCACGGCGGCGATATGGTCCATGAGCGCCCTGGGTACGTTCGTACGGGCAGTGTCCCGGGTCAGCGCCCATATCTTTTCCGTTTCCTCGAGCTGACCCACGACGCCTTCGAGCGTAGCGGCTTGCTCATTCAGGGTATTCTGCCAAGTGCCCACTTTGGCGTTGTAGAACGATCCCTGTTGCCGAAGGTTGAAGAGAGCGGCGGCGCTCAATTGCTCAAAACTTCTCTGCTCAGTATAGGCTCGCAACGCGTCAATCGAGTGGCAGACGGGGTCAAGGCTGCTCCTGATCTGCTCAACGAGGGGGTCGGGGACCAGCCCGGTCGAGCGCAGGAGGTTCAGTTTCGCCGCTGTTTCTTCCGCCGCACGGGCGATGTCGGCCACGGCGATCGGGACGGGTTCCTGAACCTGTCGGGCTTCCGGCTTCGGCGGTTCCATCATGGGCGCCGTGCCTGACTGTGGTTTCGGAAGGGCCTGGGCGTGGGCAACTCCGGGGCCGTAGCCGAGGTCCCCCAGAACGGCCAAAACGAAAAAGAGCGCAGCCAGAAAGCCCACCGCTAATGGCGCGCGGGAGATGAATCGGCTGTCGACTACCACGTCATCTTTTTCATGGCTCTATGATTGTCCTTTGTCGCGCGTTGTGCGACCGGCCGCCGTCGATCATCCTCTGAAACCGGTCATCGATCTTGAAGTCGCAACCAGGCGATAGGAAAAAGACTACCCTGCAGGTATTGACATCATGTTTACTATTTCCAGCTTCGTGAGCGGAAGATATATGTTGACTTCCGCACCCTGTCCCGCTCGGCTCTCTACTCTTATTCTCCCGTGATGCTGCTTGAGAATGCGGTAAGCTATGGCGAGATTCAGACCGTTATCCTCGGTTTTTGTGGTAAAGAAGGGCTCAAGCATCTTCTCCATCATCTTCTCATCAACACCGACGTCTGCACATCCTCTTGTAAGGGAAATGAAAGCGCACGCGCCTATGATAGAGTTCCCGCCATCGAGGAGAGACTCAATTTCAAAATTTACCTCATTGATATTCAGTGAGAACTTGCCGCAACCGGGCATTGCGTCCATTGCATTCCTGACAAGATACGTCAAGGCTTCCTTCATAAGGGCCATGTCTGCCAAGATCTTCAGGTTTTTTTCCAAGAGCGTTATTGTTACATCAACATCTCCGTCAACGTGCTGCGGCAATACACCCTGCACGGTTTTCACCACCTCGTCGATATCCGCATTTCCCAATCCATGCCGGGCATTGACGCTGAGGGCGGGGAGGATCCTGATCTGGGGTTGTTTTTGCAGACTCCCTTCCATTTTACACCTCCGAAGCTTCGTGCGTATCGAATGTAAGTTCCTTGTTTTTGATGGTGAGCATTAATGCTATTGCCTCTGCACTTACGATACGACAGACGATCACTCGTGTCTGTCGCAGAACCAACAATTGTTTTGTGATGCTTTTATGCGTGAGCGTGTCGCTTTTTTTGCTACAAAGATTGGACCGCCGCCATCACTTCCACGAAGTGTTCACTCCGGTCATCGACAAGGGGTATTTCCTTTCCCTCCCGCAAGACCCCGTCCAGGGAGACGGTCATTGCCTCAACTTCTCCTGCGCGTCTTTGCCCAACCTTTATATGGTACATGGTTTCACGGAAGCGGTAGCGCACCGCAAAACCATCCCATTCAGGGGGGAGGCAGGGCGTAAAAGAGAGCTTGTCCGCAATGAGCTTGAGACCAAGGAGCGATTCCACGATAAGGCGATACATCCACGCAGCCGATCCCGTGTACCATGTCCATCCACCCCTTCCCGTCTGCGGTGGGACCGCATAGACGTCGGCCGCGACGACGTAGGGCTCAACCTTATATCGTTCTATGCCCTGTGGGGACTTCCCGTGGTTCACCGGATTGATCATGGCGAGAAGTTCCCACGCTCGCCGGCTGTCGCTCAGTTCGGCAAATGCCATGGCCGCCCAGATCGCCCCCTGGGTGTACTGCCCACCGTTTTCCCTCACGCCGGGGAGATAGCCCTTGATGTAACCAGGATTCGGGTCAGATTTGTCGAAGGGTGGATCCAGAAGCTGGACGAGGGCGTCGTCCCGGCGAACCAGATGCTTATCGACCGCGTCCATCGCCATCCGGGAACGGGCGGCATCTCCGGCGCCGGAGAGCACGGACCAGCTTTGCGCTATCGAGTCGATGCGGCACTCAGGGTTGCCGGCCGAGCCGAGGGGAGTCCCGTCGTCGAAGTAGGCGCGGCGATACCACTGTCCGTCCCATCCGTTCTGTTCGATGCCGCGGCGGAGCCTCTCGACCTCGCTCTCACATTGCTTGCTGAAATCGAGGTCGCCTCTGAGCTGCGCGACCCGGGAGAACCGGCCGAGCACTTCGCACGTGAAGAACGCGAGCCAGACGCTCTCGCCTTTGCCTTCCCGACCCACCATGTTCATGCTGTCGTTCCAGTCCCCGGAACCGATGAGCGGAAGACCGTGTTTGCCCCGCTTGAGACCTCTTTGAACCGCCCGCGCACAATGGTCGTAGAGACTGGTTGTCTCCCCGGACCGGCCGGGAAGATCATAGTAGGAGTCCTCCTCGGGATCGACCGGGCGTCCATTGATGAAGTGGACCAATTCGTCCAGCACCCCCGTGTCGCGGGTACTCTCCACGTAGCGGCACGTTGCCAACGGAAGCCAGAGAAAGTCGTCGGAACAGTGGGTACGCACTCCGCGTCCCACCGGCGGGTGCCACCAGTGCTGAACATCTCCTTCGGGAAACTGACGGCCCGCGCAAGTCAGCAGGTGTTCCCGCGCGAGGCGCGGCTCGGCGTGGATGAGGGCCATGACGTCCTGTAACTGGTCGCGGAAGCCGAAGGCTCCGCCCGACTGGTAGTAGCCGCTTCGCCCCCAGAGACGACAGGCAAGCGTCTGGTACAAAAGCCAGCCGTTGGCAAGGAAATTCACGGACTCATCGGGCGTTTCTACCTGGACCGCGCCGAGCGTGTGGTCCCAGTAACGCCGTACTTCGACGAGGGCCTCTCGTGCCGCGACGGGATCACAGAAGCGACGCGCAAGACCGGTTGCCCCATCGGCATTCTGCCCGGAGCCGAGGGTGAAGACGATCTCCCGTTCTTCTCCGTCGTCGAGGTCGAAGGCCGCCTGCATCGCCCCGCAGGGATCGAGTGCGGCCCCTACCCTGCCGGAAAGGCGTGACCGGCTCATGGCGGCGGGGTAACCGAGCGTGCCGTTACGGCCAATGAACTCGGTCCGGTCGCCGCTCACGGTTCTGGCGGCATGGTCCACGTCAAAAAAGCCAACCCGGTTGGCGAATTCCGTGTTGTAGGGATTGCGCGCCAGCAGCGCGCCCGTTTGAGGGTCGATCTCCGTCATGACGTGCATGGCCGATTTCGGCCGAAGGTCTCCCAGCACCCATTCCGCGTATCCGGTCACGGAGAGCCGCCGCGAACGGCCGGACTGGTTGCGAATTTTCAGTACCGTGAACTTGACCGGCTCGTCCATGGCTACGTACACCCACGCCTCGGAAGCGACTCCACGCTCGGCATGTTCGAACACGCTGTAGCCGAATCCGTGCCGGGCGACGTAGGGCGTGGCGCCCCGGGCGGGGAACGGCATGGGAGACCAGAAATGGCCGCGCTCTTCGTCACGAAGGTAGAACGCCTCTCCTCCGGAGTCGCTCACGGGATCGTTGTACCAGGGGGTGAGCCGGAACTCGTGGGCATTCTCGCTCCACGTATAAGCAGCACCGCTCTCCGAGACCACCGTGCCGAAGCCGGGGTTTGCCAGCACGTTCACCCACGGCGCAGGCGTTGCCTGATCGCGACCCGTTGTAATGACATACTCCCTGCCGTCCGCCGTGAACCCCCCTATTCCGTTGAAAAATATGAGGTCCTTGCGCGGCACGGACGCTATGGCCGGCGGGAGGGGATGATGCGTGCGGGTCGTAGCCAGGGCGGGCGCTGTCGGCTCCGCAGGGCCCCGGCGGTCTATCTGATCCGCGAGCGTTCCCCGGCTGTCGCTGATGATGGCCCGGGCGACGGCCTGGAAGAGAAGGCGGTCTTCCTCGGCTATCTGGTCGGCGGACCTTACGAAGATGCCGCCGGGTCGATCGTGGAGGTTCGCGTCGGCGCCTGCGGCAATGAGCCCCATGATCTGATCGTGCAGCGCTTGCCGGTAGCCGGCATGGTCTTCGTTCCAGATCACCAGGTCGACGGCCAGTCCGTTGAGCCGCCAATATGCGTGGGCCTGGATAAGCTGACGCACCAGCGCGATATTTGCCTGATCTCCAATCCGGAGTAGGACGATCGGGAGATCCCCGGAAATGGAATAACCCCAGAGGCCCGATTGACCCCGGAGGTTCTTCAGAAGAAGGCTGGAATCGGCGCGGAGCGTGGAATTGGCGTAGAGGACGGAGGCTGCGAGTCGCCCGTAGAGTTGTGCGTCGGTCTCCGTCGCGTTGATCTGTCCCAAAAGCACCTGGCTGTGAGTCCATGCCAGTTCAAAGACACGGTCGGCAAGATGGCGGTCCTGGTATTTTCCGACGAGCCGCATGCAGGCTTCACGGGTTTCGCCTATGCCGGTGACCACGTTGACCGATGCCGATGCTTCGGGATCGAGGGTTATGGGACACCGGATGGCCACGATGGGGTCGAGCACCGGTCCCTCACTGCCGCAGAGGGGGCCTGTGCCGGTCATTGCAACGGGCGCGGCAACGGTGTTCCCCCGACCGATAAACCTCATGCGGTCGGTCTCGTAGGACATCTCGCCCGTGTCCGCCCCGTGGACCGCCATTACGTGAAACATCCACAGCGGCTGGTCATCGACCGAGCGGGGCCGGCGGGTTGCTATGATCGCATTCTGCCGCCTGACCATCTCGCTTTGAACGAAGAGATTGCTGAAGGCCGGGTGGAGTGCGTCCGCGGCGGGCGGCGCAAGGACGACTTCGGCGTAGCTCGTCACGTCGATTGTTCTTGCCGTGCCCGAATGGTTGGTAATGGTGATCCGGCGCAGCTCGGCATCATCTTCGGGCGATACCGCGATCTCCGTATGGCTGCTGATGCCCTCGTCCCGACGGCGGAACTCCGCCCGCCCTTCCGAGAATATCGCCTCGTACTCCTTGGACGCCCTGAGGACCGGTTGGTAAGCCGTCGACCAATAGACGCCGCTCGCGACATCCCGAATGTAGCAGAAGGCGCCCCAATGGTCGCAGGCGGCGTCTTCACGCCAGCGGGTCACTGCCAGGTCTTTCCATCGGCTATAGCCGCCGCCTGCATTGGTGACCATCACGTGGTATCTGCCGTTCGACAGGAGCTGCACCTCCGGCGCCGGCGTGTGGGGGGTCGTGTAGAGGCGTACCGGTTTTTCCTCTAAGCGATGTGTTGCCGTGTGCGCCTCGGAATTCTCCGAGGCGTGCGAGTAGAAGGCCGTGGCCTTTGGCGGTCGCTCCTGGAGCAACAGCACGGTTGCCTGGAATGCGGGATCCGACTCGAATCGTTTCTGCATGGGCCGGTCGAGCAGCACATAGGCGAGAGAGAGGAGGCTCATGCCCTGGTGATGGGCCATAAAGGACCGCACCACGGCGTTCGAGCGGCCTCGGGGCAGGTGGGTCGGGGTGTAGTCGATGGCATCATAAAAACCATACCCGCCTGTAAAACCTCGGGACGCCAACGCCTCCAGGTTCCGGCAAGCCTCCTCCGACGCCACCATGAGCGCCAATGCCGAGGCATAGGGGGCAATGACCAGGTCCCCGGCGAGCCCCCGTTTGAGTCCCAGGCCGGGTACGCCAAAGGCGGAATACTGGTAGTTGAGGTGGGCGTCGATCATGTTGTAACTCGATTCCGAAATGCCCCATGGCGCCCCGCGCTTCTTTCCGTAGTCAATCTGCCTTGCGACGGCCGCCTTGCAGGTCTGGTCGAGGAGCGTGTGCTCATAGGTGGGCATCACGATGAGCGGCATCAGGTATTCAAACATGGAACCGCTCCAGGAGAGGAGAATGGGCTCTCCGCCGGCGACGGCGAGGAGGCGGCCCAGCGCGAACCAGCTTTCCTGGGGCAGTTGTCCCAGCGCGATGGCGACGAAACTACTGAGCCGCGCCTCCGACGCCAGGAGGTCATAGTAACTCTCATCCCTCCTGCTGCTGCTCACGTCGTAGCCGATGGTCAGGAGATGGCGCGCCCTGTCATAGAGGAAGTCCCATTCCATATGGATAGCGAGTTCCCCGGAAAGACGCGCAAGATCTTTGAGGGTTGCAATTCGTTCCCTGGCGGTCAGGCTTGACTCCATGACGAGCTCCGCGAACGCATCGAATTCCTGTTGTTCCCCGGCCGTCCTGCAAAGTGCGGCCTGTTCTCCGATTTGCGGCAGCAATTGATCGTCAAGGCAGGCCAATTGCCGCAGCGTCGGAATGGCGCCAAGGAGCGGCGCCTCCTTGAGCATTGAGGCGGGCGCCGAGGGAAGCTGAGCCCATGGAGCGCACAGGGCCAGTTCGTCGAGGGCGGCCCGGCACTGCGCCTCAAAGGCGCCTGCCCATCGTAGGGCGTCGCCGTCGGGGGCAGGCGGAAGATCGCGGACCACCTCCTCGGCGGAGGTTGCCAGGCGCTCGATGCTTTCTTTCACGGTCATGAGCGTTGAATCCGGACGGGACGCTCCTGCTGCTTCCAACTCCTTCTCCACCCGGGCAAGGGCGGCAGGCTTACGTGTGGCGATAGCATCCGAGAGCGCCATCAACGTGTCCCCGAGACCCGCAAAGAGGCGTGCTCCCAGGAATTTCTCGTCGGGGAGCGCGAGCAATCCCGCCCGCAGGGTGAGAAGGCTCGCCGCCAGGTTTCCGCTGTCTACGGACGACACATACACGGGCAACAGGGGCTTGAGGGACTCCGTGTCGTACCAGTTATAGAAGTGGCCCCGGTGTCGCTCCAGGTGCGTCATTGTTTCCAAACATTTTGCCGTGCGGTCGATGAATTGCCCGACGGAAATATAGCCGAAGTCACAGGCCGACAAATTCGACAGCAGGGCAAGCCCCATGTTGGTAGGCGATGTCCGGTGGGCAAGCGCCGAAACGGGCTCTTCCTGGTAATTGTCCGGCGGCAGCCAATGATCGTCGGGACCGACGAAGGTCTCGAAAAAGGCCCAGTTTTTACGGGAAAGCTTCCTCAGGAAAACGATCTGGTCCTCCGTCAGCCGCGATTTCCTCGCATCGAGGGGCTTGCTGATCCACCAGGCGACGAAGGGAGAGATAAACCACAGGCCTAAAATCGGCAGGCCTGCAGGCAGGGCGACAGGTCTTGCACGCAGGAGATAACCCGCAGTCGCGACCGCGATGACCGGCGCGACCCACATGTTCCGGTAGGACCCGGCGAGATCTGTCCGGCTCTCCCGGTCCGCCTCGCCCGAAGGGTTCCATTCCAAAAGACCCCTGCCGGAAACCAGCATGCGCCACAGGGTGTGCAGAATGGCGGCGCCGCTGAACAACGCCTCATGAGGCAGACAGAAGAGCGTGAAGATCGCTTGGGCGACGCCTCTGCCGGCGGACCGGGCTGCACCGGCGAGGTGTTGCCCGGTGAGCACGTCGTCGGGCTTCTTCAGGACCTCCATGAGGGAGTTAATCAAGGCAGGAATCAGCGCGATACTGAAGATCGATGCAGTCCAGAACCAGGGGGACGGCAGCGTACACCAGCCGGCGAGCGCGAGAAGCGTCAATGCCGGCGGCGCAAGACTGCGCCGAAGGTTATCAAGGATCTTCCAGCGCGACAGCGGGGTGAGCGGGTTCTTGCGGAAGCGCGCATTGAGGCCGGGAACGCCGGGGAACAGCCACCTGAGAAGCTGCCAGTCGCCGCGAATCCAGCGCCGGCGGCGACTTACATCGGCGCTGTACCGGGACGGGTACTCTTCGTACAGTTGCACGTCGCTGATGAGCCCCGAGCGCGCATAACATCCTTCAATAAGATCGTGGCTCAGGATACGGTTGTCGGGGAAACGTTCCTTCAGCACCCGCTCGAAGGCGTCAACGTCGTAGATGCCCTTGCCGACGAATGAGCCTTCGCCGAAGAGATCCTGGTAGACATCGGAGACAACGCGGGTGTAGGGGTCGATACCGGCGGCGTCACTCCCCCACATGCGGGCATAATGCGACCGGTTCGTGCCGGGCAGGCTTATCGCCACCCGCGGCTGAAGTATGCCGTAGCCGCGCACGATGCATCCCCTCGAAGCGTCGTAGAGAGGAAGATTGAGGGGATGGGCCATTGCCCCTATGAGCTGCCGCGCCGAATCGCGTGGAAGCTCCGTATCCGTGTCGAGGGTGATGACGTATCTCACGTTCGATAGATTCCCCGTATTGCCGACAATGAGGGAGAATCCATCACCTGCGCCTCCACGAAGAAGGGCGTTCAGCTCCCCGAGCTTTCCCCGCTTTCTCTCGTAGCCCATCCAGGTTTGCTCCTGCCGGTTCCACCGACGGGGGCGATGAAACAGGAAAAAGACGTCGCCGGCCGGCCGTGAGTATTTTTCGTTCAACGCCTCTATCCCTTGCCGGGCCGCCCCGAGGAGCGCTTCGTCGCCGGCCAGGTTCTCCTCGGGGGCGTCCCGGAAATCGGTAAGCAGACCAAACCGCAGGTTGTCATCCCGGTTTGCGAGGAACCTTACTTCCAGGCCGTCAGCGAGATCCGTAACCTGTTTAGGGCTCGTCAGCATGGTCGGGACCACGACCAGGGTGCACAATTCAGTAGGAATCCCCTTGGAGAAGTCCATTCGCGGCAGCGGATGGGGCGTGACAAAACGCGTCGCAAAGAGATTGACCAATGCTATGGCGAGTGAGCTTACGGAGAAAAGCGAGAGAACGCCGGCGATCCACAGCAACGGGCCGCGCATGCCGCTGGATGCGGTCTCTGCGACCATGCCGGCGGCGAAGAGCAGCGCAAGGATAAGAATCGAGCCCAGATAGAGCGGCAAAGAAAACCGGCGACCGGCGCTTTGAACCATGTCGGCGACGGATGATTTGCCCCTCACGCGGGCTTTGAGCTGCGGCAGCCCCCCGTCGATGAGGTAGAAGCCCACATGTCTTGCCCGGTTATCGCCGTTTGTCGCAGTTGTGGCTTCCCCGGCGAGACCGACCGCCGCACGAGCCACGTCGTTCTCAATAAGCCCGTTCTTCTTTGCGAGCTCCTCCACTACATGGCGGTATTGATCACGGGCGGCAAAACTCATTCGGCCATAGACTCCGGCAGGGTCCTCTTGCAGAGTCCGCTCAACGGCGCTCATTTGTTCGACGAATTGGCGCCAGTCCATGGCGCTTAAGAACCGCAGGCTCCCGATGCTGTTGCTCATGGAAAGCTGATCGGCCGCCTGTTGCTGGTTTTGCGATTGGACCAACTGTTCGATCGTCAGGCAGGACTCGGAGAGCTGCTGTTCCAGCCAAGTAAGGGCAAGCGCAAGGGCAGCGCCGTGTCCCTGGAGGCGACGGGAAAATTCTGCAACAAAGGAACTGGACATCGGCGGGTTTGACCTGGCCATGTCGGCAACGGTCAGTATCAAGCTCTTCCGGTCGTTTTCCGCCGTTTCCGTGATTTTGTCGGCCCAATAATCGGCTCGGCTCCGGTCAATCCGGTCGGCGGCAATCCGCGTTGCAACCCGTCTGAGATTCTCGATCAACGCCAGACGGAGCATGATGGGAATTGCCCATAGTTCGCCGAGCCGCAACGCGGCATGCGTCTGATAGGCGGCGACGAACCTGCCAAGGCTCTCCGGATCCACACGGCCATCGCCGTGGGAAATTGTTTCCAAGGCAATGTCGTAGACGCGGGGAAGTCCCTTGGACGGACCGTTCTTAAGGCGGGGAAGTCCCTTGGCGTATCCTTTCGGCAGGAGCCTCTTCGCCGTCCGAACTTGTTCCTCGACAAGGTAGAAGTTGTCGAGCAGCCATTCTCCGGCTGGAGTAATCCTGCGGCTTGCTTTCGCGGCCTCGGCCACCAGATCGCGGACTTCAAAAAGGACGGCTTCATTGGCAGCAAGCCTTGTCAACAACCTCTCCGGGGCATGATCGTCGCCCACAGCGTGCAGATCCGCAAGGGTCCTGCCGTGCTGTTCCATCTGAGAAGCGCTGAACAGGTCCGACCGTAGCGGCGTATCCTCACGGGCGCCCTTTTGCGTGAGCGCGCTCCTGTGGAGGATGGCCCTTAAAAGGGGGAGGTTCCCAAGACTGATTTTTGAGAGGCGCGCCACGATAAATCTCCCTTGCGGACATGAACCAAGGCTAAGCGGAGGGGAATGCAATTGCGGTCGCTGCCTTCGACCTCGCTCCTGTGCGATGGCGGGCGGTATCGCTCCGAGTGGGGCGGCTGACGGTACGTGAGTAGTCTATGCCTTTGCGGTTGCTATTGCCACCTTGTGCTGGGCGCGAGCTCTTCATTGTCGTGTTGTTTTCGCCAAGCGCTGAAATACCACGAAAGGGCTATTGACGGTCGCCATGATTATTTCCTTTCCTAATCGCTTCGGCGATCTCGCGGCCGAAGACGTCGAGTATGCGGCTCTGGGCTTGCACGAATGCATCATAAGTCTTTTCCTTTACGGGTTCGGAAAACTTCGATCTTTTCGAGAGAAGGACCGTTGTCCCCCCGCCCTCAGAGACTGTCCACCAGACCTCGAGCACCGCCTCTTTTCCCAGGCTTCCATCCATCCGGTAGACTTCCACTTCTACACGATACTCCGATCCCCCTGACGCCTTCCCCGGAGAAAGGGATACCCTATTTGTACAGATATGCCGGGAGGTGTTCTCTGCCAGCACCCGTGTAAAGGTATCGGACAGAGGCTCCGCCCATCGGTCATAATCGGCGAGGGTCAGGTCATTCTCAGTGGTGCGGGTGACGATCTGAGGCCGGTTGAGATACTCGGGGAGCGTCGCCGGAACGATCCGTAGATCGATGCAGTCCTCCTGTTCCGTGCGTCCTGCCTCGTTGTCGGCAACAGAGGTCGGACTCAAAAGGTAGAATGCGGCAGGCGGGCTGCTTGAACAGCCGGCAAGGCCGAAAACGAGGCAAACCGCCACCAGCAACTGCTCCGCCCGAGAGAAACAGGAGTCGATCATTTTACTCCCCCTTTGCCTTCTTTCTTCCCCACACAAGAGCTTCAGGATGTTGACTCAATTCGTCTGCCAGAAGCCTGATGGACCGCGCCGCCCCTTCCAACTCTTTCAGGGCCTTGGGGAGCCGGTCGGCGAGCGCAGAGTCCTCACCCACCGCGCTCTCAATATTGTCCATTGCGGTCTGGGCTTTTCTCATTGTTGTCCCGGCCTCTTCCGAGCTGTCTGCGATGTGTGCGGTGAGCGGCCCGAGCTCGCTGTCCATGTTCGCGGCGAGTTGTCTGATCTCCTGGACCGCTTCGTTCGTGCTGCCGGCAAGCGGTCCTAATTGTTCGTCAAGGTGACGGATAAGCAGCCTCGCCTCCTCTGCGCCCTCGGAGCCTGATGCCATCATTCTTGGCAGTTCCGGGGAATTTACCACCTTCTGAATCCCGGCCAATGTTGACCGCAGTTCAAGGGCTATCTCTTCGATGGGCATGTTCTCGAGCCGTTTCGTGAGTTGCTGAAGTTGGGTGGGGATTGTAGGGATCTCCACGTGCGTCTTGTCCCTGCCGACAAAATTGGCCTTTGTGTCCGGACGAAATTCCAACGCGATCAGCAGTTGACCCGTCACCACGCTCTGCATTTCGAGCCGGGCCCGCAGACCCCTCTTGATCATGGCCCGAATAACTTCTTCCTGCAGTGCCGTCCGGTTCCCTTTCAGAATGTCGCTACTTGACGGCTCCGCCTTTCCTTCTATATAGACAGGAATCAGGATCGAAAAATCGGCAGGGTTGAAGTCCATGGCGATATCGGTGACGGAACCGACTTTTACGCCCCGGAAGACCACGGGCGAACCTATCGAAAGGCCTTGCACGGAACCCTCGAAGTACATCACGTATTTCGGGTAATGATGGAAGAACCGGCCCGATCCCAGGAGAAGGACCGCGCCGACGACCAGGCCGATGGCGACGACAACGAATACGCCGATAAGCTTCTTGTTTGCAGGCTTGCTCATGATCCGCTCTCCTCATTTCGTGTTCGCCCGTTCTCTTCTCCCCTCGTCAGGAAATTCCTCACCTTCGGATCCCTGGATTCCGCAAGCAATTTCTTTGGATCACCGCTGGCCGTCATGGTTCCGGTATCGGCATCCAGGTAAACGGAGTTGTCTCCAATGGCAAAAATACTCGCCAGCTCGTGGGTCACCACCACAAAGGTCGAACCGAGGCTGTCGCGGATCTGGAGGATAAGATCGTCGAGCAGACGGGCGCTGACCGGGTCGAGCCCGGCCGAAGGCTCGTCGAAGAAGAGAATATCGGGATCAAGCGCCATCGCCCGGGCTAAACCCGCCCTCTTCCTCATACCCCCGCTGATTTCGGAAGGGTAGGAGTCCTCGAATCCCGCGAGCCCGACGAGGGCAAGCTTCAGGGAAACCATGTCGCGAATGTCGTTACGGCTGAGGTTTGTATACTGTTCGAGGGGTAGGGCAATGTTTTCGGCAAGCGTCATGGAAGTCCACAGGGCGCCGTTCTGATAGAGAACGCCGAAACGCCTCATCATCCGCCCCTGCACGTCCGGCTCGACCTCCCAAAAACTCGCGGTGCCGTAGAAGACCTGCCCCCTGGCAGGTTTCTTCAACCCTATCAGGATCTTGAGCAGCGTGCTCTTACCGCAGCCGCTCCTCCCCATGATAATCAGGATCTCGCCTCTGTTCACGGTGAAACTGATGTCCTTGATGAGGATGAAGTCGCCATATCCCATGTCCAGGCCCTGTACCGCAATCTCGGTCTCGCTCATTCTATCCCCATAAAAGTCAAATCCCCAGGAAGTTGCAGGCGACGGTGATGACGGCTGTCGCAATAACGATACTGACGATGGCGGTCACGACTGCCGAGGTGGTCGCATACCCGACTGCCGAAGCGCTCCGACCGGACTGCATACCTCTCAGGCATCCGGTCAGGGAGATGATGACGCCGAAAACCGCGCCGTGGAACAGGCCGATGCCCATGTTGACGAGGCTCAGGGTGTGCCTTGTCTCATTGAGGTAGACGATCGGACTCATGTCGAGCATGGCGGCGCCGACGATCATCCCCCCGAGAATTCCCATGATATCGGCGTACACACAGAGGAGGGGCATCATCAGGGTGAGTGCAAGCATGCGGGGCAGGACGAGGAATTCCATCGGTGAAATGCCAAGGGTCTTCAGTGCGTCAATCTCCTCGTTCACCTGCATGGTCCCGAGTTGGGCTGCATACGAAGCGCCGGTTCGGCCGGCCATGATAATCCCGGTCATGACGGCGCCCATAATCCGGACCATAGCAATGCCCACCAGGTCAGCCACATAGATCTGGGCGCCGAAGGCTCGAAGCTGTATGGCGCCCACAAACGCGAGAATCAATCCAAAGAGCACGCTGATCAATGAAACAATCGGAAGAGCCTGAATGCCTGATTCCTGGAGAAAGAGGAAGAGGTCGGATCGACGAAAGGATGTCCGTCCCCTAAAGAGGGCGGGCAATGCCGTCGTCGCGTCGCCGAGGAAACCGAATACCTCGCCTATCGATCCCGCCAGCGTGATCGTCCTCCCGCCAATGCGGGAAAGGAACGGCTCGGACTGCGACTCCTTCTTTACTCCCTGCCGTTCCGGAACTGCGGCCGCGAGCTTCAGGAGTCTTCTCGCTCCTTCGGGCAGGGCGTCAGTCCGGCAGTCGACCCCATTTTTCTCGAGGCGCTCTTTGATTTTTGCGAGAAATGTCAGCAGGTTGCTGTCCCAGGCCGTAAGCTCCGAAGCATCAAATATGACTGTGTGCAGCAGGGGTTTCGATTCGAGAGCGCCGAGGACTTCATCGGCCCTCGGCAACTCGGCGCCGGTGCGCCAATTGCCCGAAAGATGTATGACAGCCGACTCGTCTGTCGGACTGGAGACAGTCGCTTTGCCCTTCACGTCATCATACCCGGGACTTTCCGAAAAGCTGGTCGATAGCCAGGATGGTCTGCCTTGTCGCACCATTCACTCCTGGGCACGATGCCGTTGCGGCAGCGCAGGCCGCTCGTAGGAAGGGGATAGGGAGTACCCGGCCAAGACGGCAATAAGTGTTCCAAACAAGATATTTCGTGGGTTCATCCGCTATGTCTTAAACGTTCTGCTGGTGCTTTTGAAGAATAGTGCAAACATGCCTCTCCCGCCTTCCCTGTCCGTCCGGGACTTCATCAACAAATCTGGTTGTCCGGATTGATGATTGACCCGCCGATTGGCCGATGGCCATACTCCGCCGACTGCCTTTGATAGACAGGATATGCTCCGTAATAAAATGTAAGAACTTGTTGGCGACTTGGCAATGCATAAGGTCACCGAGATTCTCGAGGCCACTCCCTACAAAAGACCGTACCCCCGTTAGGCCATCGACGCGAGTGTGGGCCGTCTCTATTCTTATTCGTCTAGTGTACGCGCGAGTAGCAGTGTCCGTAAACCTCCCCATATCCTCCCTGTCGGAGTACCTTATCGGGAAGCCCAAGGGGTCTCCTGTCACCGTCCACCGCTTTTGAAGAGCTAAAGAGTTGAATTTCGAAGCCCTTGATATTCGGCCTGATTTCCCGATAAGCCCTTGATAGGGGTGGCCTTTGTGCTTTTCACGTAGTTCAGGCTGTTCCGCCTATTCCGGTTTTTTCGAATCTCTATTTATCACAAATTTATCACATGCAAAAATTGTCTGGGCGCCCTTCGATTGTCGGCAGGCCGGGGGAATGCCCAAGACTATACGGCAACGGGGGTAAGTTTATAGGAACGGGCGCGGCGCGCGGTCCGGCGCAGGGGCAAGCCGGGTGCTCACAACCATCCTTGCGGCGCCTGAAAACGGGGGGTATAATATGCGCATCTACTACGAAGAACGGAGAAAAGGGATGGAACAGAATCTGATAGTCTCGGACCCCGCTGTCATGATGGGCAAAGCGGTCGTCAAGGGAACCAGGATAACCGTGGAGCTGATTCTGGAGAGATTGGCAGCCGGCGAGACAATGGATGATCTCATCGAGGCGCACCCTCGCCTGAGCCCTGACGCGATCCGCGCCGCCCTTGCGTTTGCCGCGGACGTTTTGAAATCCGACGTGGTATATCCCGCCGGGGTAGCGGCTTGATCTTCCTTGCCGATGAGGGCGTCGACAGGCAGATCGTCGATAGACTCCGCGACGAGGGTCATTTCGTTTACTATATAGCCGAGATGGACCCCGGCATATCTGACGACAGCGTGCTCGAATTGGCGAATATCCAGAATGCATTGCTCCTCACGGCAGACAAGGACTTCGGCGAACTGGTGTTCCGGCAGAGACGCGCCTCTGCCGGCGTGATTCTGATCAGGCTGTCGGGCCTGTCTGCGGCGCATAAGGCAGAATCTGTTGCAAAACTGGTTCATGAGCACGGAGAGGAGATGGCAGGGTCCTTCTCCGTCATCGCCCGCTCCGGCACTCGCATACGCCGCAAAATGTAGGAGAAAGGCTGCACGACACGAATCGGCCGCCCACAAATTCCTCCACGGTTTCCCTGGCAAAGAGACCGTCATTCGCAAGCTCGTCATACCCATGTTCCGATACAACAACCTCTCCGCGCCCTATCAGGGTTCGGAGAGCAGCAAATGTGCCATTACTAATCATCCCTAAAGGTTGCCTCTATCAAGTATTAGCAGGGCAGCCCTGAGACGTCAATCTCGCCAACGCATACCCCAAATGGTGAGCACGATCGCGATATCCTGTCGCATCTTCCGCGAGCAAGGCGGGCACGAGACGTTCGCGGTCGAATACTTAAGATGTCCTCGGAGACAGGTTCAGGATGGGCGCTTACGCCAGTGCTGACCTGCGAATCTCGCAGGCCCCGGCGTCCCTGCCTTCACCATTTGCCCTGGTATGCTTCGCTTCGCCACTCGACAAGAGGGCACGCGGTCACCTGATAATCATTTGAGCGGGGCACCTCGCCATGGTAATTGAAACGTTGTACCATGGTGAAAAGACGCTCAAATCTTCTCGAGGAGGTGCCCTAATGGAAGTGTATGCCGGTTTGGATTTACACTCAACAAATACGTTCGTGGCGATGATCGACGGGGAAAACAAGGTGCTCTACAAACAGCGACACAGGAACGAACTGCCCGCTATCCTCTCTGCCCTCGACCCTTTCAAGAAGGATGTCAGGGGCGTGGTCGTGGAGTCGACGTACAACTGGTACTGGCTGGTGGACGGACTGATGGACGCAGGCTACGCGGTTCATCTCGCCAACGTGTCTGCCATCAAGCAGTACGAAGGACTCAAAGCGATCGATGACAAGAGGAGCTCCCTCTGGCTCGCCAACCTCCTGAGGCTGAACATTCTGCCCACGGGATATATCTATCCGAAAGAAGAGCGGCCGACAAGGGACCTCTTGAGGAAACGGCTCCAGCTCGTTCGCCACCGGACATCCCATATCTTGAGCGTCAAGAACATCCTCGCGAGAAACCTCGGGGTCAGGATGAAAAGCGACGAGGTCAAGAAGCTTACGGCTCCCGAGGTAGCGGCGCTCTTTCCCGATAAGGAGATGCGCACCGCGATCATGGCCAGCGTCGGTCTCATCGGCCATCTGGAAGAAGCAATCGACAGGATCGAGAAGCTGACGATGAAGAAGCTCAAGATCAGAGAGGAGTTCGTGAAGCTCCTCACCATGCCCGGCATAGGCCAGATCCTCGGCCTCACGATCATGCTCGAGGTGGGCCATGTCGATCGCTTCCCCACGGTAGGCGATTACTCTTCGTACTGCCGGTGCGTGAAGAGCACCCGGACGTCCAACGGGAAGGTGACGGGATACGGCAACAGGAGGAACGGCAACAAGTATCTCTCGTGGGCCTACGTCGAGGCTGCCCAGTTTGCCCGGAGGTTCCATGAGACAGTACGGAGCTACTACGAACGAAAGATGTCCAGGACGAACAGGATCGTGGCCGTCAAGGCGGTGAGCCATAAGCTCGCCCGGGCATCCTACTATGTGATGCGGGACCGGGTGGACTATGATCCCCGCCTGTTCTCGGAATGACAGGGAGGAGAGGCGAACCAGAACCACTTGTTGGCCCATAACCAGACACCTGATTGGGAGCCTCTCCTTTCAATGCTAAGTGTCGCCGGGGTCTGCTCCGACACAGGGGGATTCATGTGAGACGATAGACAGGAAACGACCATAATCGCGGGGGAGGTCAACCAGAACGTATAGGTGGCCTATAACCAACATCCTGATTGGGAGCCTCCCCCGCATAACGATCATCACCGGGAAAGGAAGTCTTCTTCCGGGGAGGTCGATCACAGCGGGGGCGTTGTGTGATACGCCACCCGATAAGGAGGTGCTCCGGGAAAGAATGACAGGGAGGTCGACGTACTGCCCTCTCTGTCCCATATGAGCCGGATAGACCGTCCGGCGTCTCGGTCCGCCCCTGTCATGAGCTAAAACATGAGTGGCTGACAACCATGGGTCCTGTGAGACCGTTTAGACTGGCAGGGAACAGATGGATTTTCTGGAAACCGACGAAGGTCGGCGATACCGATGGGTGCGTGGTGCGGAAGAGACCGCTAACCAAAAAAGAGAAAAAACAAAAGGACGGAGGAGTCGAGACAGGTGGTTCGGTACATGGGCTCGTACCTGCAAGAAAGCCGATCTTTCTTGTTGGGGGAAAATTATTCTCTTGACAGGTGCCCTTCAATGGGTACAAGTGGCGACTTCCGATGTTGCGGTTTTCTACCGAATGCTGTGCGACGTAAGGTGGCCCCAAGCCAAAAAGGCCCGGCACAAGCGATCTCCGAAAGATTACCAGGAGAATTGGTTACACACACGCCGGGGCAGCCCGCCGGCGAAAGTTTTGTTCTGGTCGCATCTGCTGCGGCTCTTTATACGAAAATAGAAAAGGAACTCATCAGGTCTCCTGTGGTTGCTGAAGTGGTGTTTTTGGCATTCACTGCAATCGCCAACCATTACGACTGATAATCGTCAAAGGCGCTCTCGCGGTTAGGGTTGCTATCGAGGGCAAGCGGTGCGAGCAGTCTCTCTTGAAACGGCGCCTTCTGCAGGTGTGCGTAAGAACGTACCCTGATGTGGCCAGATGGTCTTCACGAAGCGCTCCTCGTCGTGAGATTTGACTGTGACCCCTTTGTGGGGCGTTGAGACCTTTAAAGCTGGCAGGGGGATGCGCCTCGGCATTATAGTATTGTGTAGAAAGAATCTCCACTGACGGCGGTCCAAAACTCGACAAACGGTGGTTCGTTTTTAACGATGACGCAAGGAGGTCTACGATGCCCAGTTGTGAACAGATGAAAAAAGGACAGGTTTATGAATGCAAAGATTGTGGGCTTCAATTGCAGGTTCTGCACGAGTGCACAACCTGCAGCGTCTCCTCAACCTGTGGCTGCCCGTGCAAATTTGTCTGTTGCGACAAGGAAATGACCCTGAAAGAGTGACAGTCCGCCCGGCTGTCTTTTTGCCATGGCGGCGCCTTTCAAAAGGCCCATTCCTCCTCTCGCAACACGGGAGCAGGCATCTATCCGAGTTTCGGTGATGCCAGAGTCAGGGAGACGCGAATAGATATGGAACGTTGTGCCCCATCTCAGCATCTCGATCCTGAAGGAGATGCCTCGCATACAATTCAGCCCTTGATCGAGAGAAAACGGGGTGGTCGTCGCAGCACTACACCCCATATTCGTCGTGCCTAAAGCCAAAGACATGCTTTTCACATAAGAAAGCAGACCTCAGCCTGAGCGAGGAAGTGATAGAAAACCGCCGTCTTACAAACTTGACAATTCCCCTCGCGGCCTTTACCCTATTGGCATGCGCAACCGCTTATCGCTCCTGTGCGTATGCCTCGTTGTCTTTTCAATCTTCGCAGTGGCTTTCCATCATCACGATGACGGATGCGAGCATGACGATTGTCCTGTCTGCGTCGCCAGCCTTCACCACTCGCCGGCAGAAGTCGCAACCCCTGCCCCTGTCGTTCAGCCGTTTTTTGACAGAACTGTTTTCGTCATTCCCACCACAATCGGCGTCATTGCCGAAACCTTTTTCTTCACCGTCGGTAGTCGGGCTCCTCCCACCTAAGACCTGTCTTACCATTTCTTATCAGTGAAAAGATGGGCTGGAATGATGCGACGCCCCAGAAGAACACGTCGCATCTCGTCGCCGCGTGATTGCCGGGGCCAAGAGTCGATCCAGGCGTAATCCGTCCTATCTTTATGCTGCAACCTTCAGGAACGGCCTCGCTTTTTATGAATCAGGCCGTGAGGCGGGTTGGTAATAAAGACTCAAGGATATGGCTGCCGATCGTTCGGCATGGCATCCGACCGCACATGCGCGGGATGCATCTCACCGGGTGAGATTCAGCATTCCCGGGGTGTCCGGCTTGGCTTTCGATGCCCTTCCGCTGCCTTCGGTCATGCGAGAGGAGAATAGGATGCAATCGATAGGAGGATTCATAAGGGTAGCAGCGGTCATTGCCTTCGCTTTTTTGATGATGGCGGCCTCTCTTCAGGCCGCGCCTGCAGCAACTGACGAAATCCAGGGGACCGTCAAAGACGCCCTGGGAAGGCCCCTCTCCGGGGTAAACTTAACAATCAAGACGCCCGACGAAAAAGTGGCGGGAAAGGCGCAAAGCGACGTGGACGGCCATTTCGTGTTCTCGGGTGTGGAGCCGGGCGTCTATGCGGTCTTCGGGGAAAAGACCGGCTTTCAGGAGAGTACCGCTATCGTGACGAAGGAGGCGGGATCGGCCGCGAGCGCAGCGCTGACCCTGACCTCCAAGGAGGCCCTGGAGGTATCCGTCACGGCACAGCGCCTGAGCCAGGCGAGAAACAGCCTATCGCCGAAAACGGGAGGGAGCGAATATGCGATAACCGAGAATGAGATCAACTCGCTTCCCCAGGGGCAGGAGACCCCCCTCAACCAGGTGTTGCTCCAGGCGCCGGGCGTGGCCAACGATTCCTACGGCCAACTCCATGTTCGGGGAGATCACGCCAACATTCAGTACCGCATCGACGGCGTGACCCTCCCCGAGGGGATTACCGGTTTCGGCCAAACCCTCGACACCCGGTTCGCCAAAAGCGTCGACCTTCTGACGGGGGCGATGCCGGCCCAGTACGGCTATCGCGAGGCGGGGGTGGTCGAGATCGAAACCAAGAGCGTATTCGAGAACGGAGGGCGCATCGACATGTACGGCGGAAGCCACGACACGGTGGAGCCGAGTTTCCAGTTGGGCGGCTCTGAGGGGAAGTTGAATTACTACTTTACCGGCTCCTACCTGCATAACAACCTGGGGATCGAAAACCCCACCCCGGGCCCGAACGCGCTCCACGACCTGACGGACCAATTCAAGGGCTTCGGGTATGCATCGTACCTCATCAATCCCACGACAAAGTTAAGCGTGATGGGCGGCAGCTACGAC
This sequence comes from uncultured delta proteobacterium, assembly GCA_963816715.1. Taxonomy (GTDB): domain Bacteria; phylum Desulfobacterota; class Syntrophorhabdia; order Syntrophorhabdales; family WCHB1-27; genus BOG-1155. The sequence continues at coordinate 116,773 of CAWFMJ010000012.1, read as the reverse complement.
GGTTTTTTTCAGGTTCCCAATAATCCCCGGCAGAATCCCGCGGCAGCCCCCTTCGGCATCGAAGCCCTGCAAGAGCTCGGCATCCCCGGTGTCGATTCAAGTAAATTGAACGAGACACAGACTGAGACCAACCGCTATGGGATCGTTGCACTGCAAAGCTCTATCGGGTCCGACATCAATTACCAGATCGCCTATTTCATCCGCGACACCACCATCGATTTCACGCCCGACAACACGGGCGACCTCGTTTTCGACGGGGTCGCGTCGAAACTGCACCTCGGCGCCTTAAGCAACGGGGCGCAGACCGACGTCAGCTATCATCTGAGCGACTCCCATACGCTCCGCGGGGGCTTTTTCGGATTCACGGAAAACGTCGAGAGCGACAACACCTCCTTGGTTTTCCCGGTCAACGCGAGCGGAAACATTTCCGGCGGTCCCTTCGATATCGTTGACGACAATTCGAAGAACGGCAACACCTACGGGGCGCTCTATCTCCAGGACGAGTGGAAGGCCCTCGACAAGCTGACGGTCAACTACGGTCTGCGGGCGGACGAGATGGACGCCTTCGTGAAGGCGGGGCAGTTGAGTCCCCGCGTGGGCCTCGTGTATAAGGCCACTGACGACACGACGCTGCACGCCGCCTATGCAAGGTATTTTACGCCGCCGCCGACGGAGCTCGTCTCGCCCAAGGACATAGCCCTCTTCAAAAACACCACTAATGCACCCTCGGTCACGGAGAATTCGCCGGTCCTGCCGGAAAGGTCGCATTACTTCGATGCCGGCGTCACCCAGAAGGTAAACCCCGAACTGACCGTCGGCCTCGACGGCTTCTACAAGATAATCAGGGACCTGATCGACGAGGGCCAGTTCAGCGAGGCGCCGATCTATTTCCCCTTCAATTACTCGCAGGGGAAGATCTACGGGGTGGAGCTGACCGCCAATTACAAGTCCAGCAACTTCGCCGCTTACGGCAACCTTGCGTGCACGGAGAGTCTGGCCAAGGACGTCGTCTCCGGCCAGTTCAACTTCAGCCAGGATGAATTGGATTACATCGCCCATAACTGGGTCCATACGGACCACGATCAGCTCTATACGGCTTCCGGCGGCGTCTCATACATGTGGCGGGAAACGAAATATACCATCGATGGAACTTTCGGAAGCGGATTGCGCTCCGGATTTGCCAATACGGATCATGTGGCGAGCAACACCTCGGTCAATCTGGGGGCGGTACGAAAGTTTGTGCTGGGGAGCCTCGGCCCCTTCGAAGGGCGCCTCGCTATCGTCAACGCCCTCGACAAGATCAACCCTATCAGGAGCGGGACCGGGATCGGCATTTTCGCGCCCCAATACGGACCACGGATAGGGTTTTTTGGAGGCATCAGCAAGCTATTCTAGCGGGGGAGTCGTTCCCCCGCAATCATTCGATAAAAGGGAGCACAATGAAAGAAATACAGATTGCCCTGCAAGCCTTGAAATTCGGCGGCATAATGGTCTACCCCCTCGTGCTGCTCGCGATCCTCGCCGTCGTGATCGTGCTCGACAAGGCCTTCGTCTACTGGCGTTTCATGCACCTTCCGCGGCCTTTGCTCGAACGTGTCGAGACCCACGATTTTTCCTGGTCCGACTTGGAGCGGCAGTTGGCGGGCCTCGACAGGCGGAACTATTTCATGCAGTTCATCCGGATAGTCATGGAGAACCGCGGAAAGCCTGTCTGGTGGATAGAGCTGCTCGCGGGCAATGAAGCCCAGTTGATAGAAAAGGCATTGAGCCGCGGCTTGTGGGTGCTCGAGACGATCGTCACGGCCGCTCCGCTTTTGGGCCTCCTCGGCACGATCACCGGGATGATGCATTCCTTCAATCTGATCGGCACCAACGGCCTCGTAGATCCCACCGGCGTGACAGGCGGCGTAGCACAGGCGCTGATCGCCACGGCCCTCGGTCTCTTCATTGCGGTCATCGCCCTGTTCGCTCACAATTTCTTTTCGCGCAGACAGGCTCAACTGCTTGACGAAATGGAGCGGCTGGGTACGCGTCTCGTAGGTAATATCCGTATGGCCGGCATCGAGGAGAACAATCATGAAATTTCGTAAAGCCCGCCAGCATAAGCGCGGCCGTATCGAGATCATCCCCATGATCGACGTGATGTTTTTTCTCCTCGTCACGTTCATGCTCGCGTCGCTGGCCATGCAGAATCTGCACTCCCTCAAGGTGGACCTGCCCCAGGGAAGGGCCTCGGAGATGCGGCCCAAAACCCCTGTGACGCTGACCGTCACGAGGGATAACCATATTTTTTTGGATCAGACGCCGGTCACCCTCGAAAACCTTGCCTTGACCCTGAAGCCGATGCTCAGGCGGGAGGACTCCAGCGTTATTGTCGCTGCAGACTCATCGGCGCTTAACGGCATCACCGTCCAGGCGATGCTGCAGGCCCGCGCGGCGGGGGCGCAGCATTTCCTTATAGCAGTGAAACATGTTAACTGAACCCGTTCGAGAGAGCCGTTGGAGCACCGACAGCCCCTGGAGCCGCCTTCCCTGGACAGTGCCGACTGCCCTGCTCATTTCGGCAACGGTCCTGTGGGCTCTCGCATATTTTATGGAGAGGCCTGCCCCGGAACAGATGGCGCCGGCCCCGATCGATGCCCGTTTTATCGAACAGCCGGCGCCTGAGCCGCCGCAGGTCATCCGGCCCCCGGCAGCCCAACCGAGACCGCTGCCCGCGAGGCCGCTACCGAAGAAAGAGCGCGTCGAACGCGCGCAGCCCGTCCAAAAGGCGGAAGCGCCACCGAGCGCTCCCGTCGCGCTGCCCGCCGCGCCGAGCGAAGAGAGGACCGATGCCGGGATAGATCAGGCCGGGACTATCAGCGGTCCGGCATCGTCAGGAAGCGCAAGGGGGACGCCAGGGCCCGCATTCGCGGGAAATGGCAACCAGGGAGGATCGGGCGGCGGAAAGGGCGCGCCGGGGGGCTCTATGTACGCAAGCATCGGCGCCCGGGCGATCGTGCGGCCCATGCCGCAAATCCCGGACGACCTGAGGGAGCAGGCGTTCAATTTTGCCGCTCTGGCACGTTTCCATGTTGCCGCCGATGGGAGCGCCGAGGTTGAGCTCGCCCGGCCGACGCCCAATCCGCGTCTTAATCGCATTCTCCTCGACAGTCTCAAGAAGTGGCGATTTATGCCGGCGATAAGGGACGGTAAGCCCGTGGCCACGACAGAAGAGATAGTTGTGAAGATAGAGGTCAAGTGATCCCTCTGCCTGAGGCACACACGGATCGCTTGCTCTTTTGGAACGTCTTTCATTGAGACAAAGAAAGTTAGACTAAACCACCACCGGCTAAAGCCGGTGGGTTCAAAAGACCCAATGATTTGATAGCTTGAGTCGGCTAAAGCCGCCTCTCCTATGAAGCGATGTGGAAATCGCCATCTTTCTCTTGGAGGTCCTGGGTTTCGATGTATTCCATGATTACCTCGTCGGCGACGTTGCCTGATGAGGCGGCGAAGTATCCCCTGCCCCAGATGTGGCGGCCCCAGAATTGTTTTGAGATTTCCTTGTACTCCGAAAGGAGGTTGTAGGACGTTTTTCCCTTGAGGGATTGCATGAGCTTGGAGATGGAAAGGTAAGGAGGCACGGACACAAAGAGATGTATATGATCTTTAGCTCAAAATGGCCCACAACGGGACAGATGGAGAAGGAAGAGTCGGCTCATGAGGGCGCCTACAGTGAGCAGGCGCCATCTTTCAACCCACAAAAAGCGGCGCCTTACCCTGTAAAGGCGACAAAGAAGGCGTAGATTATTCACGGAAAGGCACAAAAAAGAAGGAGGGAATTGAAAATGCACTATAACGTAAAAGATCTGAAAGGCTATGCCATTGGCGCGACGGATGGCGACATTGGAACGTTGGATGATTTCTATTTCGACGACGAATTCTGGACCATCCGATATCTGGTGGCCGAGACCGGCAATTGGCTTATGAACCAAAAGGTGCTTATCTCGCCTTTCGCGCTCGGCGAGGTGGATGTATCCGGGGAGCGGCTCAACGTGACGCTGACAAAGAAGCAAGTGGCGGAGAGCCCCAGCATTGATGCCGACCAGCCGGTTTCCCGGCAGCACGAGGCATCATTCCTCGACTACTACAGCTACCCGTATTATTGGGATGGCCCTTTTCTGTGGGGACCCATGGCCTACCCCCGGTTCTCGGACGCCGATCGAAGGAGAGATGAAAAAACGCGCGCGGAGCGCGAAGAAGTGAACGATTTGCATCTGCGCAGCGCCAATAAAGTGACCGGCTATCATATCGAGGCCGTTGACGGCGACATCGGTCATGTCGAAGACTTCGTCATTGATGGAGAAACATGGGAGATCCGCTATATGGTCGTGGCCACACAGAATTGGTGGCCGGGCAAGAAGGTGCTGGTTGCACCCCAGTGGATCGGTTTGGTGAACTGGAGCGATTCCAAAGTACACGTAGACCTATCCCGGGAGACGATCAAGAATGGACCCGAATACCATCCGGGCGCCCTCAACCGGACGTACGAGGAGACCCTTTACGATCACTACAAACGGCCAAGGTATTGGGACCTTTAAGTTGGCGACTAACCTGAATCTCAGCGTTTATCGTCAATCGTCCATGAAGGCGGGACGGCCAATCGGGAACCCTTATCCTCTCGCTTGGCGTTCGTCCTTTGGCCGCCATGCCTCCGCCTCTATAAATACACGCTTCACCCGCGGATAGGCTTGTTTAATAGCTCTATCCAGCCCGGCCACAGCTTTCTCGATTTCATTTGCCGAGGCAGGGTCCGTGAAATCGACACTAATGTTGACCAGTATGAAATCGGGTCCCATGTGCATGGTCAGTATTTCGTTGACATGGTGAATTTCCTTACAAGATTCTGCGATGTCCCGTATTCCTTTCACCACTTCCCGGTTGGCGCTTTCCCCTATCAGGAGGCCTTTTGTCTCATAGGCAAGCAACGTTGCCGTTGCGGCGAGGATGAAGCCTATGATGATCGACGCTGAGGCGTCAAAACGCGGATTTCCGGTGGCTTGGCTGAGATAGATGCCGGCAAACGCGATAACAAGACCAAGAAGAGCCGCCGAATCCTCGAGGAGCACAACGAACATGGAAGGGTCTTTGCTCCGGTGGACGGCCTCAATGTAGTCCCCTTTTCCCTTTGCCTTGGAGAATTCCCTGAGCGAGATAGACCAACTTGTCCCTTCAAGCACCATAGAGAGGACTATAACCACATAGTTGACTGTAGGGTTTAGGAGAGGACGAGGTGCAGCGAGGCGATGGATGCCCTGGTATAGTGAAAAACCGGCGCCCACGCCGAATACCTGAATGGCAACGATAAAGCTCCAGAAGTAGATTTCTTTGCCGTGGCCGAAGGGGAATCGTTCATCGGCCGGCATCTTCGCCCGTCGTAATCCGTACAATATGAGAAGTTGGTCGCCCGTGTCGACGACGGAATGAATCGCCTCCGAGAGCATCGCGGAACTGCCCGTTGCCACAGCGGCAACAAGCTTCGTCGCTGCGACGAAACAGTTACCGATGAGCGCAGCGTAGACTACTTTTTTCCGGGATTCCACAATACGTGGCTGCCTTCGGTACATGCTCGCGGCACAGGAATTACCATGCAAAGATATTCCGACTACTGGAAACTCCTCTTTTGGCCCCTGTTCCGGCGGCCGCGGCTCCTGCCCATGGCAATGGCGTACCACGTGTACGGATTGCATTTTCGAAAAGTCTTTGCAGAAAGCCGGACTGTGTCAATCTGTCAATGAGCGGCAAAGGGATCGGCGATGCCTGCCGCAACGCGTACTCTATTTATCCTCGTGCTTCCTGATCTCCTTTGTCAATGCTCCTACGTGCTCGTCCAGTTCCTTCATACTTTTCTCCAGATCCTGGACCTCCTTTTCGACTCCTTGCGTCGGGGCTTTTGCCGTCTCCTTCGGCGGGCCCTTCCGTGTTGTCTGTCTCCTTACCTTGCACGAGAATTTCCAGGCAAAGTTGTACTTTTCAAAGATAACGCTCCATCTTCTCGGAAATGCCCGTTTTACGAGCTCGGCGCACTCGTGTTCGTCCCTGGCCTGCTTCACCGCCTGAGCCAATTTGTAGAGGTCGGTTTCTTTGACCGATCGGGCCCTCATCTTTTTTCTGTGGAGCGAATCTGAAAGGGTAACCGCTATCTCAGCCCTGATCTCCTCATTTTCAGGGTCTTCGTTCGTTGCCTCGATAATCTCGGTAATCTCCTTTGCATGATCTCGCAGAAACGATTCTTTTTCATACATTGCTTTTGTCTCCTTTCACGGCATCATAGCGCTCGCTACTTATCTTTGGAGTCAATCTCTTCTCCAAACTTTGAAAGCGCACCGCTTATTCCCTGGATGCCTTTGTCTACCTCATCCACAGTCCAACCGGCGCCCTTGACGAGTTTAGCGCCCACCGCACGCGCAGAGTTGATGGTATCTGCGGTGTCTGTTCCCAACTCGCGGCCGGACCACTTTCCCGCTTGCTCCACGTCTTGCGCTGCATTCGTCAAAGCCCGGCCGGTTTCTCCTGTCTTCTTCTTGGCCCAGGCTTCAGAAGCCCGGCGGTATTCATAATCGGCCAAGGCATGGTATGAGCGTGCAAAGGCATCCTTGAGCTGGTTCTCGGAAGCCACGCCTCCTGTTTGGACGTCCCCGGCCAATTTCTCTAATTCTTGGGCGGATGCATCAAGGCCTTCCTTGCTGTCCTTTGTGGCGCTCTTTGCTTTCTGCCTGAGAAATCCTGCCCCTTTTCGAATCTCGGATGCAGCTCTTTTCAAATCTTTCTTCAAGAAGAGTTCATCCGCTTTTTGGAAGTGAGATCCGGGCTCAGCGGCTTTTACGGATGCTTCTCGTGCGGCTTGGGCGCTTGAGGCCGGAGAAAAGGCCAAGGCCGCGCCGAAAAGGAACATCAACGTGATGAAAAATAGCGTTTTATGCTTCATGGTTTATACCTCCTTTGAGGGTATTGTCTTGTCTGCGTATTCCAAGACCGCCGTATACAAGTTCTTCATGCTGAAGCGCGTGAGTCCGGGGCGCCTCCGTCGGGCATGGACTTTTGCCGCCCCCATGCAATACCGGCACGGCCGCACCACCGCCCCCATCCCCCTGCCATGAATTTAATTCCCCCAGGGCGTTTGCGCCCACGCGAAGGGACGCCATTGCCAAGGGAGCCCACTTCACCACAGCCAACGGGCAAGGAGATGTGAAAGCCATTCCTCGGCCATGAGAGATAAAGGTCTCTTTTTCCGCTCTTGCCATCGGACCTCGTCGGACTCGGCGAAGTCCGATGGCAAACATCTTTTCCGTCTCAACGGCGAACTCACGGCTCCGGCCATTACGCCGCTTGTAGAGCTTCACCCCCGCTTCCAGGAGTCGGGAAATGAAGTATTCTCGCGCATATTGAGCCAGAAAAGGTTTGGTTGTTCCGGGGAGGATGATCTTTACGTCGACGGTGCGTTATGCCGCATCGGCGAGGGCTTCTGCCGGAGCGGCATAACGGCAAACCTTCCGAAACACCTCTTTAAAAACACCGACAAGGCCAAGAGGCGTCCCCGCCTGAGCAAACGGGGTCTATCGGGCGCCGCATTGCCCGGTGCAACGCCGAGGGAGAATCGAGGTCATCCAAGCCGCAGTGAAATCAGGGACGCCCGGGCATCTCCCCCGCCTATATCCGGTACAATGGTCAGTTCCAACGCCGTCACCCCGTCGAGGTTGACGGTGTAGTCTTCGACCTCCCGGGTCGCGCCTGGCGGACTGAACGCGTACTGCTGGCGTATGATTTCCCGGTAAGATCTCCCGCCGTCTTTCGACCATCGCAGCACGAACTCATGGGTTCGCTCCCGTCTCTCTTCCTCAAACACGAGACGAATGTGTCCGAGCGCCTGTGGTTCATCAAAGAGTAATCGAATTGTTTGCTTTCCGTTTTTACTGGCAAGCCAGCCCGGCCCACCGCCGGTTGTCAAGGCCGACTCGACGGGGTGTCCCGTCTCCTCGGAGGTGATCTCGACCCGCGACAGACGCTCCAGGTCCAGCCAGACAGGATCGATAGATACGGGCTCCTTAGGACTTCGATTGATAATCTGCTTGCGCATCATATTTTCATCACCTTGCTTCGTTAAGGTATGCGTGAGAAAAACCTCACACCTAGTCTATATGTCCTGCGCATCGCTTTGGCCAGCGGAAAACCGACCGGATGCTCTCCGGCGCCGGAACCGGTTACGCGAAGGGCTCGGCATCCGGCGCCTTGGTAAGCTTGAGAAAGCCAATGAACTACCCCGCAGCTCGCTGCGAGCCAATCTCTTACTGTGTTGAAGAATGAGAAAATGCCGTGAATCACAAAGGTTCACGGCATTTTCTCATTCGAAGAACTCCTTGCAGCCGACTGACGGGTGTTCTGGCCGACAAATCAGCGCCCAGCACCAGTTTGACTGGCATTTCAGCATAACGTAAATCTATTTTCAACACGTTAAAAGATCGGCTCGCGGCGAGCTGCGGGGTAGTTCATTGGCAAGGATGTTTCGGCTCCATCTGTACTCCACTGTCTTGCGGGCGTACCACAGACGGGTTTCCGGGGTGAACGCCTTCTCCAGCAAAGCAAGATCGCGATACTAGGCGATTTGTGCAAGCACCTCTTGCGCAATTGACCGGTCCGGCCAGGATTCGGCGAATTTCCTCATGTATTTCAAATTGCGCGGGGAGAAGCCCGTCATATCCGGGAAGGCGCCCTTCAAGTCATGGGATAGACGATCGATGACTTTGGCGCCCCAGCCTTCCATCTGCTGCTTCTCCAGAATCTGGCTGCCTATGTCCCAATACATCAGCACCATGGCTGCATTCGCCGACAGAACGGCCTTGATGCGTTCCCGCGCAATGCGCCCTTTTATTGCCTCGAAGAATGAGGTGTAGCTCTCAGGCATTGCGGCGAGAGACTCTGCAACCGGTATAGCTGCACCTTCCCGTGGCCGCCCCATGACTTTACGTTCATCTTTGCTCGTCTTGACCGGCGATATCTTCCTTGTTTTCTTCATCTACGCCTCTTTAGCCAACACGTTTTCCCATGGTCCAAGACCTTTCAGGAACCGTGCGCTTCTCCACGTCCATCCTCACTCTATCGTCCATCTTACCAGAAAGAGCCGGTCTTTCGTTACTTTCTGTGTCAGGCGCGCCTCGATTTCATCGATGAGCTTCTCCTTTTTCGCATCAACCTCGTCCTGGGCCTGGAAGAGGTTCTGACGGAGGGTGTTCCGCGTCTTTTCCATCTCCTTGATTTCCCGCTGGGCGCGCACCTTTTCTTCGAGGCTCAAGATCTTTTTCGCTTCCGTCTTTCTGAGCTTGATCTCCAAGTCCCGTTCCTTCAACTCGATCTCGATGCTGTTCTTCACGTCTTCCGCCCACTTGTCGAGCTTTTCCATCTCGGCATCGAAGAAGCCGCTGTTGCGCTGGGCGCACTCGGCGAGGATTTCCGCTTCTCTTGCCCGGTCGAGTTCGGCAATACGGGCTTCAAGTCCGCCCGGTCCCCTTTGCCGAGGGCCGGCGAGGCGCCAATTGCGCCCATCACCGCGGGCAGGGAGAAGAGCCGGCTGCATTGCTCGGCGTCGAGTTCTTTGCCACCATCGCCGAAGCCGGTGAATATGATGTGGTCTTCTGTCTCGAATGAGCTGATGGAGACATTTGTGACGCACAACCAGCCTGAAGAGCCGACAAAGGGTTCCAGGATGGTAATCTTTTTGGGGGTGGTAGAGTACCGGAAGACGAGTTCCCCCGGTGGGCAATGGGGGTGAGGCGCAGGCTTCGATTATCCCGCGGGCCAGGGGATGGCCGACTCTGTATATGTTCGTGTCCTCGACGTTCTTTCCAATTCTATAGGGGCCGGGATGGATGGGTTCTTCAGAGAAGGGATTCCTGTTGAGCACGAAGGAATGGTCCTCCGAGGAGAAGTCGGCGTAGGACGCGAGGTAGTACCGGGTAACCTCCCACAACCAGCTTTCGTACCGGGAAAGGTATTCCCGGCTTTCCCGCCGATTTACCTTGAGCTTCTCGTGAACCTCTTCGTCGAAATTCTCCAGCAGCTTCTGCCTTGTGATGTTCATCGTTTCGTCGATCTCGGCCTCCATGTCCTTCTGGAGGGCGTCGAAGGCCGCTTGTATCTCTTCTTCCGTCCGGCAGTCCTGGTATATCTGGGCGATGCGCCTCTCAAAATCGACCCCCGATTCTATCGTGCCGAGAACCTCGTCGCTGGCGCCGAAGACGCCCTCGAAGAGCTTGAACTTCTCAGAGAGGAGCTGGTAGACGCGCTGGTCGGCGGCGTTCTTCTTGTTGAGGAAATTGACCACCACCACGTCGTGCTTCTGTCCGTAGTGAGCTATGATGGTTTTAATGGACACCTTCAGTTGAGGTACACTACTCACGGAGGCGTCAGAGATGGAAAAGATTCCGCGAAGCGTATTCACGAAGGAGTTCAAAGAGGAAGCGGTAAAGATGGTCGTGGAGGGCGGCCTAACCCAGCCGGAGGCTTTCGCTTGCTAATTCAACCCTGGCCCGCTGGGTGCGGCAGGCAAAAGAGGGCGGTCTTTCAGCGGCTGCCGGGAAGCGAGCCCCGGTCACGGAAGAACAAATGGAGCTTGCCCGCCTGAAGCGGGAAGTAGCTGAGCTGAAGATGGAACGGGACATACTAAAAAACGCCGCGGCGTACTTTGCGAAGGAGTCGATAAAAGGTGCGCGATAATGAAATCGCTTCGGCTCAAATACCCTCTGCCCTTTCTTTGCCAAGCGTTGGAGATCTCGCGAAGCGGCTATTACGCCTGGCTTTCGCGTCCGCCTTCGAAACACGCTCGAGATGAAGGGAGGCTGGAGATAGAAATAAAGGCGGCCCACAAGAGAACCCGCCAGACTTTCGGCCCCGAAAGCCTCCAGATAGATCTCGCCGCCCACGGCGTAAAGGCGGGCGTCTCTCGAATCAGACGCATCAGGAAGAAGCTCGGGATTCGCTGCAAGCAGGCAAAGAAGTTCAAGGCGACGACGGATTCAAACCATTCGCTTCCCGTTGCAGAGAATCTGCTTGCGCAGAACTTTGCAGCAACGGCGCCGAACCAGGTCTGGGTCAGCGATCTGACGTATATACCCACGGAAGAAGGCTGGCTCTACTGTGCCGCCCACAAGGACCTCTTCAACGGCGAGATCGCCGGCTACGCCCTGGGGGCGAGGATTACGACGGATCTAGTGAAGCAGTCCCTGGCGAAAGCCGTCCGCGTCAGACGGCCGCCCAAAGGGCTTATCCACCATTCCGACCGGGGCAGCCAGTACTGCAGTCCTAAATACCGGAAGCTCCTTGAGCAACTCGGGATGCTGCCTTCTATGAGCAGGAAAGGCAACTGCTGGGACAACGCCCCGATGGAGAGCTTCTGGGGAACCATGAAAAACGAGCTTGTCCACCATAGGCGCTATGCAACAAGGGAGGCGCGCATATCGGCCGTTCTTGAACCTGTAATTCTGTCGGTGCCTTCGTGGGCTGCCAGCCATTTCGTATAGATATTCCTAGAGTCAGGATCGCCGTTGGAGCCGTTGAACAGCACCAGCTTGCCTTCGTAGCCCGCGTCTTCAAGGATCCGCTTCAGGTACCGCTCTGTCCTCGTCGATTCCGTAAAGATGACCGCCTTCCTTCGAGCCCCCTTCTCGGCCGCCATGGCAAACCCTTTCTGGAGCGCGGTGAGCAATACTTCTCCCTTCGAGTTCTTCTGGATGGATCTGGCAAGATCGTAAAAGTCTCTGAGGGATCTGATCTCCTCGCGTATGGTCTTCAGTTCGTCGGGAGAATAGGCCTTCTCGGTGTCGTCAGCAACCTCCTCCTGCTCCTCTTTTTCCTCGTCGTACCCCTCGAAATCCTGAGAAATGGCTTCTTCGAGCACTTGAGGCTGAAGTTTTTTACTCACGATTGTCTCCAGGCGCTTGGAGAGCGCCTCCAGCGTTCCCGAGATGGCATAGGTCGACGAGGCGAGAAGCTTCCTAAGAATAAGCGTCATCAGTTGTCTCTGGCTCGGCGGCAGGGCATAGAGGATAGGCCTTTGAAGGTACTCGGAGACCAGGTTGTAGAGCCGCTCCTCGTTCTCCGTGGGATAGAACTCCTGGGTGACGGGGATGCGGTTCGTGTATTTAATGTATTCGAGGACCTGCCTCCTCAGCGTTCTCTGGCAGATGGGCTTTAGCCGCTGCTTGAGGTCGTCGAAGCTCTCAACACTTCCGATCCTTGAAAACTGGCTCTTGAAGCTCTTCAGGTCGCCGAATGTGTAGTCGTCGATAACGCTGACGAGACCGTAAAGCTCCAGGAGCGAGTTCTGCAATGGGGTCGCCGTGAGCAGTAGCTTCGGGGCTGTCAAGGACCAAGTTAATTCCCCACCTCCGGGGCCACGGTAATTCCCCACTTTGCTCCGCAAAAGAGTGGTTCGTTATTGCTTCGTCTTCGGACTCAGTTTCTTCCTATAGGACTCTCCTTCATCGATCATAATGTGATAGGCATGGTGGCTCAAGCGGTCGAGCGCCGAGTTGGCCATGACCGGGTCGGGGAACAGGGCCACCCAGTCCTGCGGCGGCCGGTTGCTGGTGATGATTGTAGATGATCGTAAATGGCGCTCCGCCACCAGCTCGTAGACGTCCTCCGCTTGGATGGGCGTCAAGGCGGTAAGCCCGAAGTCGTCGATAATCAGCAGATCTGGGTTAAGATATTTCCTGATCTGCCTCTCCCACGACTGATCGGCCCTCGACGCAAACAGATGTCTGAGCATCTTGACCGCTTTTACAAAAAGCACGCTGTACCCTCTCCTACAGGCTTCGTGTCCCAGCGCCTGGGCTAGGTGGGTCTTTCCCACCCCGGCCGGTCCGTAGATAGGGACATGCTCTTTTTTCTCTATAAAGAGACAGGTTGCGAGGTCGGTCACGGCGCCCCGTTTGATCTTCGGGTTGAAGGCGAAGTCGAACCCTTCCAGCGTCTTCTCTTTTTCAAAGGATGCCTTCTGTATCCTGACGGCGAGCTTTTTGGCCTCCCTCCTTTCGATCTCGTCCTGTATGACGAACGTCAGAAAGGCGAGGTGGGAGAGTTCGTCCTTTTGCGCCTGGGCGAGCCTGAGCTCCAGGCTCTCTCCAAATCCTCCGAGTTTGAGCTTTCTAAGGTCGGCCATGAGGTGATGATCAATCATGAGACGCCTCCTTTCCGAAGTACGAGGGCTTTCTGAGGAACCGCTTTCCCAAATCGGAGAGGGGCGCTGTGTGTGTTGCCTGCTCGTCGGAGACGTTTTTTTCCAGCATGGCCTTAATGCTCCTGTATCGAGTCGCGCCAAAATCCAATGCTCTTTCTGCAACGTTTTCTATCTCGCCTGAGTGCTTCTCGGCGAGACGGAGGATCGCCTGGGCCTTCCGGAGGTTCCTCATGGCGTTTTCTTTAAGGATGGCGTAAATGAGCGCTTCCGTATGGGGGCCAAACTCGGCTGCCTTCTTCCTGCACCACGTCGGCGTCGCCATGAGGAAGGCGAGCTTTTCCGGCGGGTAGTCCGTCTGGTCCGTCATCCATCGTCCGGGAGCATGGGACCTGGGGTGAAGCTTGATCCTTTCCTGGTCGAGGAAGATCTCGGTTGTTTTCTTGGTCCCCTTCGCCCATACTTTTTTGCCGATATACCGGGTAGGCAGCGAGTAGTAGGATTTGTCGAAGACGATGTGATGGTCGGGGTGGGCGGTGCACTCCTTCCATAGCGGACGCTCGAACGGGGCTTCCGGCAAAGGCATGAGATGCGGCTTTTCCTCTGCGAGGAAAGTAGGGTGCGGCTTCTTTTTGGTTGTTCCGTGGACCTCCATGCCGATCTCTTCCTTGCACCAACGGAGGGCTCGCTCGTTGGCTTCGTTAATGTCTTTGAACGCCCTGCCTGCGAGGAGGTGTTTTTTAACCACGGCGACAGCGCGCTCCACCTTGCCTTTGTGCTCGGCCATTCTTACCTTCGCGGGGTCTGCGACGAAGCCGCAATGGCGTTCCATGTCGGCATAAGCCCGGTTGACGACGGGGTCGTAGATGTCGGGCTTCAAAACGCCGGACTTGAGGTTGTCCAAGATTATTCTCTTCGGGACGCCTCCGAAGAAGGCGAAGGCCCGTTCATGGTAATCGAGCCACATGTCCGTTTCCTGGCGGAAGACGAAGCGGACGAACTTATGGCGGCTCGAGGAAAGGGTCATGATGAAGGCCCATGTCCTGCGTTTCTTGTCCGCCTCGGGATCGTGCATGAGCCCTGCATAGCCGAAGTCGACCTGGGCTTCCAGTCCTGGAGGAGTTTCTATGCGGACTGTCGCCTTCGTTCTGCCGAAGGAGAACTCCGACCGAAGATAACGTTTTATCGTGGAATAGCCGACCTCGAGACCGTGAGTTTCCTTCAGGAGTCGCCACACCTGCTTGGCAGTCATGTTCTCGTCCTTGAGCAACTCTTCGATGTCGCCTTTGTGTTGCGCCGCCGCGTCCAGAGCGGGCTTTTCAAAGGCTGTCTGCGCGTTCGCCAAATCTTTTAGTTTGGCCGCGAGTTCCTGCTCGTCCGGAAGCGGTCCTCCCTGGGCAATCCCCAGGATCGCGCCATGGCGACGTACTTCCGCACGGTCTTTCTGTCGAGGCCTAAAGACTGGCTGATATGCTGGATCTTCATCCCCTTGCGCCACTGGTAAATTGTTTCCACTACCTCGTTCATCGGTATATCCCTCCTTGCCATGATCCCTCCGTTCCAGGTCGCTGCCATAGGAATGGCAGAATCATGTCCTTTGCGTCCACTCTTTCAAGCCAGCGCAAAGTGGGGAATTACCTTGGCCCTGCTACTGGGGAATTACCTTGGCCCCGATGGCCCTATAGTGGTGGGGATATACCATGGCCCTCGACAGGGGCACGGGCAATGGCATCCTTGACGGCGTTCGCGATCCTGTTTGTCGGCTTGTAGACGTTCCGGAGGTGATGGGCCTCATCGACGACAACGAGGTCCCAATTGACCCGCCGTACGTAAGCGTCCCTGCCCGTGGCGAAGTGATAGGAGCAGATGACGATCTCAGCCTGGTCGAAGGGGTTCAGGTTCCCCTTCTTTATCTCCTCGTTGAAGGACTTCGTCTCCAGGATCAGGGAGGGCAGGAAGAACTTCTCCAGCAGCTCCTGGTTCCACTGTTTCCTGAGGGCGGATGGGACTATGACAAGGAGCTTCCTCTTGCGCTCCGCCCATCGCTGGGAAAGGATGATGCCAGCCTCGATGGTCTTTTGCCGAGGCCCACCTCGTCGGCGAGGATGGCCCCTTTCGACAGGGGAGACCGGAAGGCGAAGAGAGCGGCGTCTATCTGGTGAGGGTTAAGATCGACCTGCGCGTCGGAGAGCGAGGCCGCGAGCTTCTCTATACTGTTCGAAGACGCGCGCCTTGTAAGCTCATAGGCAAAATACTTAGCGTGGTACGGAGTTAGCTGCATCCGACTTCATTCTACATACGTCTGTCCATCATTCGCAAATGAAATTCATAGCAGCTGGAGCGCTATCGCTATTGTAATGTTGGATCGAACGGGCCGCCGGTCCTAGGCGACTGGAAGACGATAGCTATCGTATCCTGCCTTCGCTTTCCCGGAGGAAGCGCTCAACTTCCTCGCGACGAATGTAAACGGTGCGCTTCGATAGCCTCACGGCTGAGATTTTCCCGTCCTTGATCCACCGCCATAAAGTGACTCTGGATACGCCGAGTTTCTCAGACACCTGATCCAAGGTCAGTAAGCTTTCATCAACCACCAGTGAATGTTACTTGATTTCAAATGACCTGTCAACCGCTCATATAATTTCATTTTTATCTTGACTCATATCTTACGTAAGTGTAATCTAATGAAATGCAATGAAAGCTAATGAGAGGAAGGGGAAGAGCAGCGAAAACGAGAAAGGCGATCCCGGTGGGAGGCAGATATGGCACAAGAAAGAAAGTTGCTTGAGCAATTGACCAAGGAAGACTACCAAAAGGCCCTCAGCGAGATCCAGGAGGCGCTGGCTGGGTGCGTGGGCGATCTCATCATCCTCGGCGGCTACCTCGATTCTGACGATTCGCTCGATTCCGAGAACACGCACTATGTTCTCATGGCGGCAAAGGATATCGTCCAGGTCGCCTCTCAGGCCGTGAAGAAGGCTCTTAGTTACACATACCCAATGGTATAAAACGGGATGACATCCCGAAAGGAGACAAAGTGAGAACGAATCTTCTCTCCGCATATTGCCCTGAGTGCGGCTATCGCAACAGCTCCCTCACCGACAGGAAGTTCCGAAAGGAGATACGGTCGCAGAGCTTGCCGGTGATTGCGTGGCAATGCGAGAGCTGCGGCACGGAGTTCGAGTCGGAGATCAGCTGGATCAAGATCAGATTTGAGGATTGGGCCGCCTTTTGGCTCTATCATTACCGGTTTGACTGGAAGATCCTCGGCGTTGCCTTTCTCGGCTGCGTCCTCTTTGCGGCCGGCGGACTCTACTTCGCCTCTTATCTCCCGGAATGGTTCCAGACGCTGGCAGTGATTGCCATCTTCATGGCAGCAGGCGCCGGGTTCCTTCTCTTCGGAGAAATCCCCCACGCCTACCCCGTCTATGTCGTGAATAACCAGAGAGGAGCCAATCGCAGAACATCGAGAAGGAGAAAGGAATGGAAATGAAGACCCCGGAGGAAAAGATCGGCCCGTTGCAGAAAGCCCTTGTGGAACGAGGATGGGAACTTCAGGATTCCGTGGACGACGTCGGAATGCGCATAACTGACTTGAAACGGGAGATTGGATTGGCGCTTATCCAAGTCAAGGAGAAAATGGCGATCTACCTGGCTATTATCCTTTTTGCCATAGTCATTCTCGTCAAGGCCCTGGCGTTAGCGTTGCGACAGCCATAACCCGTTGTCCCGAATAGGATCGAGGATCGGCCCTCGGGAGCCTGCCTCGATCGATTGCGCCCCTTCATCCGCCGTCCCCGGCATCGCTGTTCTTACATTTCCAGAAAGCCTGCTTCGTCTGCCTGTCTATAATCTCCACAATGGATGAGGCATCGTGGGACAGAGGTAATACGTAAAGAGAAAGCGACGGATGGCCGCCGCTCAAGGTCCCCAAGTGGACAAGCGGACAGCCGCAACGTCTTGTCATTGGCTCTGGTTCGCCTTGGGCTATCGGCAGTCACATGTCGGAAGAGAAGGTAATTCCCCTCAATTTCAATAGGGAGGCAACCGTGAAAGACTTTGAGAAAGACCCCGAGCTCGAAAATCACGCTTCTGAGGAAGATTGCTTTCCTCATCAAGAGAAGACCCTCGTCATCACCGACAACCGGGACGGATTCATCGCATGGGCGAATGAAGAATTCAGGTCCATCGGCTTTGGATCCGAGTCGTCTCATTGGGTAGTAACGGATTTATCGGATGGCGTTGCCGTACTCGCCTACCCCATCGGGCCCTTCCTCTCTTCCTTCCATGACAAGAGCGATCCTCGCACCTACTCTGAGTACCACGCCCTGCTTTCTGATCTCCCGCTTCTCCCCGACCACATTGCGTGCCAGAAAGGGAATCGTTTTGGCGCCCACATAATGGAGACCTTTATAAACAGGGAAGATATCCAAGAGGTGGTAGTGGCGCTCAGTCCGGACGGCGACAAGGAATTCCTCTGGCGATCCTTCTTGCCCCTGCTCGGCGCTACGAAGCCTGTGCGCAGATTCTCAGGAAAACCGGGAGCCTTCTTGCCCGTCTACCCTCCCGAGGTATACGATGCGCTCTATCAAGCGGCGTTGACCCGCAACATCATCGATAGGCTCATCACGTACAACCTAAGCCGGGGTCTTCAGCTGGCGCTAGGCGAGTCGATTTTCATCAATCGGGTGCAGATGAGCACTCTTGCCCGCATCGCGGAGAGGGAAGAAGAAATCGATCGTTTCTGCTCATCGGAGCTATTCGAAGTCTCTATGGAGATAAAGGCAGAGGATGGCGACTACGTCGGGCAGTGGGTTATCGGTCCCGGACATCCGGCGTACGACGAAATAGCCACGTCTCACGGCTTTCTGGAAGAGCCGCGGCCCCGAAAAGACGTGGTACGACAAATCCTTAAGCACGAAATAGGATCGATCACGTCGGCTGACGGGGAAAAGACATGCAGTCCCCAAGTGCTCCTCAAGCAGCTGAACAGCTCCCTTTCGCGGACATGGCTGTCTCGTCTGCTCGTCACTGCGGGAGGTCAGCCGGTTCCGAAGCGGTGCAGCGATAGCTCCCTGCATTCGGCGCTCTTCGATTTTGAAGACTATGTGGCCGAACAATCTGCCGCCTCCAGACTGCCCCGCCGGGCTCTGGAATCCCTGGTTGAGTACAGAAAAACGTACGTTGGCCCCGTGGGTCTTGTAAACGGCAAGTACGTGAAAAGCTACAGCGTGGGATACGCGCTCGCTTACAACGGGCGAAAGTTAGTGGATTGTTTGAAGGGCCTGAAGGTCGTCGACCCGACATATACCGCGACAATCAGTAAGGAACTCATAAAGCTGGCCGTGCGCGAGTCATGTTCACCAGAGGTCTTGATAGAAAAGGTCAAGGAGGATCTCAGGGCCTTCGTGGAAAGACTAAAGGAAATGCATGAGGTGTTGTTCAACCTATAAGCTTCAGTGCCCGATTCGGATTCAGCACGAGCTATCTGACGATTGAGGGTTTTCGCCTGACGATTACCTGACGATTCACGTCCGTCACCATTCTCGGGAAAGGGTCTTTCCCCTCCCGTATGTCGATGATACAATCTCAGGTAGGCAGCAATGAAGAGAAAGCGCCATCCGAAATCAAGAATCAGTCGCGATCGCAAAGAAGTGACCTGTGGCGACAATTGCTCCTGTCCCTTTTGTTGGGACCTGAGCAACGACAGGGAACCGCATGACCCTTTCCACTCTTGTAGACTCCTGGACTACGATGATCCCACACAACAGCTGGTTCGCGTCTGGGCAAGAATTCATCATGACGCCCGAGAAAAGGCCAGACGCAACAGGGTTGATTGTACATTTCCTCCAGTTCCCGATGGCTGCCCCTTGAGAAAGAAACCGATTATCGTCGAGCCGCAACGAGAGGCGTGGTGGCGATGGGGTCCATCCGGCCTTGTGGACCATTATGGCGACTCCCCGCTGGGTCGGTTGAAGAAGCGTATCGAAGCGGAACGGGCCGAAAAGGAGAGACGACTCCAGACAAGGCAAGCCGAGAAGGAGGCGAAGGAGAAGGCGAGAGAAGAACGGCGACTGAGACAGATCGAAGAAGCGAAGGCAAAGGACACAGACCGCTTAGGAGAGAGAGAACGAATGAGCTGCAAACACGAGGCATCTGAAGAGGATAAAGAACAGTGAAATTGAGCTGCTGGCTGTGCTCAGGACTTGGTAGAACGAGGAGGGGCAATTCAGGGTTCCACGGAGGACGTCAGCATCCGCATCTCGGAGTTAAAGAGGAAGGTCCGACCGGCGCTCATTCAGGTCAAGGAGAAAAATGGCGATTTACCTGGCCTTATCCTTTTCGCTTTGGTAGTCGTTCTCGGGTCTGTGAGCTTGCGCAGTGACGGCTGCAATTAGGTAATCCGGGATGGAGCGGCCGGGACTGAAATTAGGGATATTTGGGTTCGCCTGTGATATGATTGACGAGGGCGAAGATGGCTACGGCGGAACAGATAAAGTCTCTAATCAGGTCGCATTTCAGCGACGACGTGGAGCGCTTCGCCACTGTCGCGCTGCAGATGGCCGCCCATGAGGCTAACCAGGGGCACGGCGCCCTCGCCCACGAAATCCGCCAGATAGTCGATAAGGCCAAGGCCGACAGGGGCCGGAACGTCCTCCTCAAGTTTCCCCAGGAACTTCACGGGCTGGTCCTCTCAGAAAGCCCCCAGACCCCCATGGCGTCCCTGATTCTTTCCGAAAACCTAAGGAACCGTGTCCGTCGGATCATTCACGAGTACCGGCAACAGCACAAACTCAAACAGCACGGTCTTTCAAACCGTCGGAAGATCCTGCTGATCGGTCCGCCGGGAACGGGTAAGACAATGACTGCTCGCGTCCTCGCTCATGAGTTGCGTACTCTTCTTTACACGATTCAGGTCGATAAGTTAGTCACCAAGTTCATGGGCGAGACCAGCGCGAAGCTTCGACAGATATTCGATCTCATCCAGCGAGCCCAAGGTGTTTACCTCTTTGATGAATTCGATGCCATCGGTGGCGAGCGGTCCCTGGAAAACGATGTAGGCGAGATGAGGCGTGTCCTCAATGCCTTCCTCCAATTCATAGAGATGGACGCCTCCGACAGCCTCATTATCGCGACAACCAACAGCCCCAGGCTTCTCGACAGGGCTTTGTACCGCCGCTTCGACGACGTGTTGTATTATGACCTCCCCGACGACTCTGACAAGAAGCGGCTTATGGAAAATGTCATGAGTGCCTTCTTGCCTCCGGAGTTGGCCTGGCAGTCAATTATTCCGGAAGCTGCCGGGCTAAGCCACTCTGAAATCGATCTGGCCTGCCGGGATGCGATCAAACAGACGATCCTGACCGATCAACAGAAGGTCGACGTGTCCTTGCTTCTGCAGATGCTGAAAGAACGACGGGAAACGCATCAAAGGCTGCCGGAGTAGCGGGCAATGCCTGGCGAACGCTACCGGCACATTTTTCTTACCGGTCCCACACAAACCCAGGGATTCACGAGTCCCAGACAAGGCGGTCCGGCACCCCGTATTCCAGCGAGGGACCGGATTGAGCACAGCGACCATCTGCGCTGGGAGATCGAATCTGTTTGGCGTGAGTTTGAAGAACGCCAAGCGGTGGTTCATGTCGAGAGGCATGGGGCCTACATTGATTTTGTCAGTGAGCCGGGTTTTGAACTGGTCATTCGGGGTCTTGAGAGCATCAACTCAGGCATTCGGCTTCTCAATGTTCGCAAAGAGGGCACGGGCGAACACGAGAGGACACTGGCCACCGTCTACGTGCCCCATTCCCGCCGAAGCTACTTTCTCAATAAGATCAATGCATACGCCAATGAGGTGACTCGAAAGAGCGGTCTACCCAAGAACAAGAAGCTCATCGAAAGCATCTCAGACATCAGGCGCTCGGTTATGGATTCCTTCTGGCGTACCGACGAACGAACCCTCATTCCTGGGGAGGAGCCGAAGTGGACCGAAACCTGGTTGAGCAGCGACCGACAAGAGGTGCTCGGTCGATTTCACACTCTTCTTGAACAGTGCCATATTGAAGCCGCCGAAGGCGTCGTCACGTTTCCCGAGCGCTCTGTCCGAATCATTCTCGCAAACAGAGCACAACTCGAGGACCTAATGGATAAATCGGAGGATATCGCTGAATTCAGGCTGGCCAAGGAGGTCGCTTCATTCTTCATCGAGCTGGAAAACCGGAATCAGCTCGAAAGGGTTCGGGAATTGTTGGCTCGCACCACTGTCGATGTGGGCGACGTGTCAGTTGCCATCCTCGATTCAGGGGTCAACAGAGGCCACTTGCTTATCGGCCCCGCCCTCGATGACAGCGATTTGCACACGGTGAATGCAGACTGGGGAACCCATGACCACGGCGGACATGGAACGCTGATGGCCGGCACGGTGCTCTATGGCGACTTGCTTGCGGCGCTCAACTCAAGTGGTCCGGTTGGGATTCAGCATCGTGTGGAATCCGTAAAGATCCTTCCGCCTGGACGGGATCAAAACCCTCCACGATTATGGGGCTACTTGACGGCGCAAGGGATCAGCAGGGCGGAGATTCAGGCTCCGGAACGCAAACGCATCATTTGTATGGCAGTAACCTCGACGGATTACCGAGATCGAGGTCGTCCATCTTCCTGGTCTGGAGAAATCGACAGGATAACCTCCGGATCGGAGGATGAAGCGCACCGCTTGCTAATCGTAAGCGCAGGCAACGTAGAAGACTCGGACGACTTCAGGCGCTATCCGGAAGCCAACTTCACCAACGAGGTCCATGACCCTGGGCAGGCTTGGAACGCCTTAACGGTGGGAGCCTATACCGAAAAGGTACGGATCATCAATCCGGAACTGCGCGGCTACGAGCCCATCGCTCCCACTGGCGGTCTCTCTCCATACAGCACCACTTCCGGCACTTGGGCGCCGCGAACATGGCCCATAAAGCCTGAAATCCTGCTGGAGGGCGGGAATGTCGCCAGAGGACCGAACGATTCCATCTTCGACACGGAAGACCTGAAGCTCCTTTCCACATATCATGACCCTCAGACTGCACAATTCGCGTCATTTGAGGCCACCAGCGCTGCCGCTGCCCAGGCTGCATGGATGGCGGCGCAAATTCAGATTCGGTACCCGGAGGCCTGGCCTGAGACCATTCGCGCTCTGATGGTCCATACTGCCGAGTGGACCGACGCCATGAAGACCCAGTTTCTCCCCGCCCAGAACAAGGGAGACTATGCAAGGCTCTTGCGGATCTGCGGATACGGAGTCCCGAATCTGGATAGAGCTCTCTTTTGTGCCGCCAACTCCCTGACCCTTATTTCGCAGGCTGACCTGCAACCCTATGATCAGCGGGATGGACGGCGGGTCACGCGAGACATGCATCTGTACAATCTGCCATGGCCCTCGGAGGTCCTCCGGGAGTTGGGCGGGATCGAAGTGCGAATGCGGGTGACATTGTCGTACTTCATTGAGCCAGGTCCCGGCGAAATAGGTTGGCAGGACCGTTACCGCTACCCCTCACATGCCCTGAGGTTTGCCGTCAATGGGCCCGGAGAGGAGGAGGACGACTTCATGGGCCGTATCAATAGACTGGCGCGCGACGAGGGAGAGCGTCCCGATACCGAAGGCCCTGGACAGCGGTGGGTGATTGGCGAGGCGCGAAACGTCGGCTCCATCCATTCGGACATCTGGCAGGGGAGCGCCGCGGATTTGGCTGCCTCGAATCTCGTCGGGATATACCCGGCGGTCGGCTGGTGGCGTGAACGCCATTATCTCGGCAGGTGGAATAAGCGTTGTCGCTATTCGCTCGTCGTATCTATCGAATCGCCTGCTCAGGATGTAGACATCTATACGCCAGTCGCGATTCAGATAGGCCTGACGGTGCCCATCGAGGTGCCAGTCAGGTGAGTGGTGTGGATCTATCGATAATCTATCGATTGTAGGATGGAATCTATCGATGAAGGCGGGCATAAACTAAACCACCACCGGCTAAAGCCGGTGGGTTCAAAAGACCCAATGATTTGATAGCTTGAGTCGGCTAAAGCCGCCTCTCCTATGAAGCGATGTGGAAATCGCCATCTTTCTCTTGGAGGTCCTGGGTTTCGATGTATTCCATGATTACCTCGTCGGCGACGTTGCCTGATGAGGCGGCGAAGTATCCCCTGCCCCAGATGTGGCGGCCCCAGAATTGTTTTGAGATTTCCTTGTACTCCGAAAGGAGGTTGTAGGACGTTTTTCCCTTGAGGGATTGCATGAGCTTGGAGATGGAAAGGTAAGGAGGCACGGACACAAAGAGATGTATATGATCCTTGGCGATAGTGCCTTTGATAATTTCCACGTCCTTGGTCTTGCATATCTCCCTCACAAGATCCCGGAGCCGTTCCGCCACCTGTCCATAGAGCGCCTTCTTTCGGTATTTCGTAATCCAAACCAGGTGGTACTTGAGGTCATACACCGAATGAGAAGTTGTCCTGTAGTTCTGCACATACCCATGTTACCCAGAAAATGGCCGGCCTTATGCCGCCTCCTCAAGAGTCTCGATGGTCACCTTGAAACCGAGGCTCTGAAGTCTCTTTTGATGGTACCGGACGAGATGCTGCTTGTTCAGCTTGTCAAAGTGATCGGAACCGATGTCGCGGTAAGGGGTCTTGTATTTGAGGATGTGGTAGGCGATGACGAGAATGGTGTGCGCGACGGCGACGATTGTTTTCTTCCTCCCTTTCCTCTTGATGAGCCGCTGATACCTCGCTCCAAGATAGGAGTCTTTCGCGTTGCAGCAGGCATGGGCGGCCTCGGTGAGGGCGCGTTTCAGATAGGCGTTGCCCTTTCGCGTCTTCCCGCTCTTGTGCTTGCCCGCACTCTCGTTGTTCCCCGGACACAACGCAGCCCAGGAGGCAAGGTGCTTCTCTGTAGGGAAGGAGTCCATGTTGACCCCTATCTCGGAGATGATGGTCTCGGCAACCCGCACGCTGATCCCCGTGACCGCGTCCAGCATTTCAGCTTCCTTTTGGAAGGGGGCCATGGAGGCGGTGATCTCTTTACCGATGCCAGTGATAGTCTCATCGAGGAAGTCGATATGGGCAAGGATGGTCCCGAGAAGGAGGCGGTGGTGAGGGGTGAATCGCCCCTCCAGGGCCTTCTTCAGCTCGGGGAGCTTCTGCCGGAGCTTTCCCTTGGCAAGATCGGCGAGGATGTCGGGATCCGTGGTGCCGCCCAGGAGGGCCTGGAGCATCGCCTGAGCGGAGACGCCCATGACATCGGTGGCGACGGAGGTGAGCTTGATGTTCGCTGTCTCAAGAAGTTTGTGGAGGCGGTTCACCTCACGGGTCCGTTCATTGACGAGAGAGGTGCGATAACGAGTGAGATCCCGGAGATCACGGACCTCTACGGGAGGGACAAATCCTCCTCTCAGGAGGCCATGGGCGAGAAGGTCGGCGATCCACTCGCAGTCCCTGACATCGGTCTTCCGTCCAGGGACTGCCTTCATATGAGCGGCATTCACCACGAGCAGGGTGAAGGAGCCTTCGAGGATCGCGTAAACAGGTTTCCAGAAGATGCCGGTGCTCTCCATGGCGACGTGAGTGACCGAGTTGGAGCGGAGCCAGTCGGAGAGAACCATGAGGTCTCCCGTTGTAGTCCCGAAGGTCTTCACATCCTTCTCGACGGACCCGCCTTTGCCGATGATACGGACACAGGCGAGAATCCTCTTCTTATGAACATCGAGACCCGCACACCTCACATGGACAACTTCCATCGTCCCCTCCTTATCTTTAGTGTCTCCAGGGGATGCCGAGCAATGAAAGAGTTTACCCAGCGTGCTCCCTCTCGGATGAGGGGCAACAATTCAGGGTGCCTTAACGGCATCCGGGTCACGTTACTAAACGGGCTTGCGGCACCAAACAATACCGACCTCCTTCAAGGAGACTTCCTCATGATACCACAGAGGCCATTTTCATGAGTCAGGGTGCCTGGCGAGGCATGGACGTTACCCAGAAAATGGCCGGCCTTATGCCGCCTCCTCAAGAGTCTCGATGGTCACCTTGAAACCGAGGCTCTGAAGTCTCTTTTGATGGTACCGGACGAGATGCTGCTTGTTCAGCTTGTCAAAGTGATCGGAACCGATGTCGCGGTAAGGGGTCTTGTATTTGAGGATGTGGTAGGCGATGACGAGAATGGTGTGCGCGACGGCGACGATTGTTTTCTTCCTCCCTTTCCTCTTGATGAGCCGCTGATACCTCGCTCCAAGATAGGAGTCTTTCGCGTTGCAGCAGGCATGGGCGGCCTCGGTGAGGGCGCGTTTCAGATAGGCGTTGCCCTTTCGCGTCTTCCCGCTCTTGTGCTTGCCCGCACTCTCGTTGTTCCCCGGACACAACGCAGCCCAGGAGGCAAGGTGCTTCTCTGTAGGGAAGGAGTCCATGTTGACCCCTATCTCGGAGATGATGGTCTCGGCAACCCGCACGCTGATCCCCGTGACCGCGTCCAGCATTTCAGCTTCCTTTTGGAAGGGGGCCATGGAGGCGGTGATCTCTTTACCGATGCCAGTGATAGTCTCATCGAGGAAGTCGATATGGGCAAGGATGGTCCCGAGAAGGAGGCGGTGGTGAGGGGTGAATCGCCCCTCCAGGGCCTTCTTCAGCTCGGGGAGCTTCTGCCGGAGCTTTCCCTTGGCAAGATCGGCGAGGATGTCGGGATCCGTGGTGCCGCCCAGGAGGGCCTGGAGCATCGCCTGAGCGGAGACGCCCATGACATCGGTGGCGACGGAGGTGAGCTTGATGTTCGCTGTCTCAAGAAGTTTGTGGAGGCGGTTCACCTCACGGGTCCGTTCATTGACGAGAGAGGTGCGATAACGAGTGAGATCCCGGAGATCACGGACCTCTACGGGAGGGACAAATCCTCCTCTCAGGAGGCCATGGGCGAGAAGGTCGGCGATCCACTCGCAGTCCCTGACATCGGTCTTCCGTCCAGGGACTGCCTTCATATGAGCGGCATTCACCACGAGCAGGGTGAAGGAGCCTTCGAGGATCGCGTAAACAGGTTTCCAGAAGATGCCGGTGCTCTCCATGGCGACGTGAGTGACCGAGTTGGAGCGGAGCCAGTCGGAGAGAACCATGAGGTCTCCCGTTGTAGTCCCGAAGGTCTTCACATCCTTCTCGACGGACCCGCCTTTGCCGATGATACGGACACAGGCGAGAATCCTCTTCTTATGAACATCGAGACCCGCACACCTCACATGGACAACTTCCATCGTCCCCTCCTTATCTTTAGTGTCTCCAGGGGATGCCGAGCAATGAAAGAGTTTACCCAGCGTGCTCCCTCTCGGATGAGGGGCAACAATTCAGGGTGCCTTAACGGCATCCGGGTCACGTTACTAAACGGGCTTGCGGCACCAAACAATACCGACCTCCTTCAAGGAGACTTCCTCATGATACCACAGAGGCCATTTTCATGAGTCAGGGTGCCTGGCGAGGCATGGACGTTACTAAAGTCTTCGCCTAAAGGCGAGGGGTTTTCTCCCCGAAGGGGACACTGAATCTTGTCAATCGTTAAATCGGAGGACTTCTCGTGCCGCCGGGCTACGTAAGAACAATTCGAGAGGAGATTCTTTACGAGTACGCCAAACTGATTTCCCGTTCGGCCTATGGTTCCCTGCAGCGGGGGTTCATTACTGACAGGTTCAAGAAGCTTCGGGACGGGGAAATCAATATCTCCGATGCCATCCGTGAATGGGAACGGGAACAGGAGTTGCCGAAGGAGTGCGTGTTCTGCGGGTCGAAACATGAGCTGACAACGGACCATCTGATTCCTCAGAATCGCGGAGGAGACGATTCGGCCGACAACCTGGTCCTGGCCTGTCGGTACTGCAACTCATCGAGAGGGGACAAAGGCATATTCGAATGGCTAGGTCTCAAGAAGAAGGACGACCTTCACCGCCTCGTCGCAGGAAAATACCTGAAACAATTGCTGCGGATACACGAGGCAGCCGGAACAGCCGGGGTCACGAAAGCCGACCTCGAAACTCTTTGCGGTAGATGCCCCCTGCCAGAGGTTTGCGCCCAGTGGGACTCGGTGGAGCAACTCACGTGTTTCTGCTTGGAAAGCGTCTTGCTTGCGTATTCCGACCCAAACCGGCCACCTGTTACGATTGAATCCGGCCACCGAATATGATCCAAACCGGCCACTCATTATGATGAATCCGGCCACCCCCGGAAGAGCCTGAAAGACGCGCTGGATAACCTGACTGCCATGGTACGCTTTCCGCCAAAAACGGCGAGGAGCGGCTATGGCGAATACGAGGTTGTCCATGAGAAAGATAAGGGAGATATTGCGCATCTGTTGGGGCGGCGGCCTGTCGGCGAGACAGGCGGCCGCAAGCTGCGGGGTCGGCAGAACCACTATCAAGGAGTATCTGGACCGGGCAGAACGGGTCGGTCTGTCATGGCCCCTTCCCGACGACCTCGACGACGCCGCCTTGGAGAACCGCCTTTTCCCTTCCAGCATCCCGCTGGATGCGGAAAGACGGAACATGCCCTCCTTCGATTACATCCGCAAGGAGCTTACGAGAAAGCACGTCACCCTTCAACTGCTCTGGCATGAGTATAAGGAGAAGAACCCGGAAGGATACGAGTACAGCCAGTTCTGTCTGAGATACCGGGCTTGGCTCAAGACCCTCGACGTCGCGCTGCGCCAGGACTATAAGGCGGGAGAAAAGCTCTTTGTCGACTTCGCCGGCGATGCCATCCCGATCCACGATCCCCGGACGGGAACAGTCATCCCTGCCTATCTCTTTGTCGCCGCCCTTGGCGCGAGCAACTACACCTACGCGGAAGCCGTTATCTCCGAGGACCTTCCTTCCTGGATCAGCCTGCACGTCCATACGTTCGAGTTCATGGGCGCCGTTCCAGCCATCGTCGTCCCGGACAACCCCAGAGTCGGAGTGACTCACCCCTGCCGGTACGAGCCCGACCTGAACCCGACGTACCAGGAGGCTATGGTCCACTACGGCGCCGCGGTCATCCCCGCGAGGGTGAGAAAGCCGAAGGACAAGGCAAAGGTTGAGTCTGCGGTGCTTATCGCCGAAAGGTGGATCATCGCCGCGCTTCGGAACCATACTTTCTTCGATATCGGGGAACTCAACAACGCCATAAGAGAGAAACTGGAAGACTTTAACAACAGGCCTTTACAGAAGCTGAAGGCGTCGAGGAGACACCTCTTTGAAACCATCGACAGACCCGCCATGAAGCCCCTGCCGGAAAAAACGCTACGAGTACGCCGAATGGGAAAAACATAAGGGAACATCGACTATCATGTTGAGGTCGATCACCACTACTACAGCGTGCCCTACCAGCTCAAAGGAGAGGCGGTGGACGCCCGCGTCACGGCGTCGACGGTTGAGCTTCTGTTCAAGGGCAAGAGGGTTGCTTCCCACGCGAGGAGCTATGTCCCCGGCAGGCATACAACCGATCCCTCCCATATGCCCGAGTCCCACAAGCGCTACCTCAAATGGACGCCCTCCCGCATCATAAAATGGGCGGAGAAGACGGGGCCGTCGACGGCCTCCCTCGTCAGGGAGATCATGGAGAGAAGGCCCCATCCGGAGCAGGGCTTCCGGTCCGCGCTCGGCATCATCAGGCTGGGGAGGCGCTACGGAGAGGAAAGACTGGAGGCCGCATGCGTGAGGGCGATCTTCATGAAGGCCTATTCATACAGAAGCGTCGAGTCGATCCTGAAAAACAATCTGGACGGCAAGGACCTTCCCGAGCGGTTGGACCGTCCTTCTGTCGCTCACGAGAACATCCGAGGCGGCAGCTACTATAAATAAGGAGAAGCTATGCTGAACGAACAGACCTTCGAGAAACTCTACGCCCTGAAGCTCCCTGGCATGGCCGAGGCGCTCAAGGAGCAGATGGCTCGGCCCGAGATGAACGATCTCTCTTTTGAAGAACGGTTCGCCATGCTCGCCGATGCCGAATATCTCTTTCGGGAAAACAAGAGGATGAAGCGGCTTCTGAAGAATGCGAAGCTGAAATTGTCCGCCTCTCTGGAAGACATCGACTACAGGGCACAAAGGGGGCTCGACAAGTCCGTGATCCGGAGCCTCGGCAATTGCGGGTGGATAAGGAAACGCCAGAACGTCATCATCGTGGGTCCGACGGGCACGGGCAAAACTTACATAGCCTGCGCCCTCGCACAGAGGGCCTGCCGGCAAGGAATGAGCGCCTTCTACCTGCGTACGCCCACGCTTTACCGCAACCTGGCCGCGGCCAGGGCGGACGGGAGCTACGCCAGAGTGCTTTCGAGGCTGGGTAGGGCGTCGCTTCTGGTCCTCGATGACCTGGGACTCGCCGCCCTATCGGACCAGGAACGAAGAGACCTGTTGGAAGTCGTCGAGGACAGGCATGGAAGCGCATCGACCATCATCACGAGCCAACTGCCCGTTGAGCACTGGCACGAAGTCATAGGGGACCCGACGATAGCCGACGCCCTCCTGGATAGGCTGGTGCACAACGCCCATCGGATCGGCCTCAAGGGAGAATCGATGAGAAAGACGAAAGCATCGTTGACGCACGAGGAGGAGACGGCGTAAGGTAGGAAACCACCAGCGTCGCCTGACGGCTCCGACGGAAAGGGTGGCCGCCTTCATCATAATGGGTGGCCGGTTTGCCCCGGAACAGGTGGCCGCTTTGAATCATAACGCGTGGCCGACTTCACCGGAATACGCATCTTGCCGTATTCTTTGTAGAATCCGTCCGTGGGGAGCGCTGGCCGACCTCGGGCAGAACTGCTTTGCCCTCATGCGGTGTTCCCTATACGCCCAGGTAGTGCCGGGCCATCGAGCGCCGCTCGTGCCCGAGGTCGCGGGTGATTATCCGATCGATTTCCTTGTCCGTCAGATTCTTCCCTTCCAGCTTCTTGCGCAGGTTCTGGGCGTAGTTCGCCCTGAAACCGTGGGCGCCGCCGTACTGGTCGCCGAGGGACCGGCAGGCGGCCTTCACATGGCGCTGATAGGGGCCGCGCCTCGACTGACAGTATTGCTTCCAGTCGATTCCCTGCGAGAATTCCTCAAGTCTCGCTTTGAGATGCCTTATCTCCTCCAGCTCGTCGACACGGTAGGAGAAGTCGAGTATTCGTACTTTTCCTCCCTTGCCCTTGATGCGGATGGCCTCTTCCCTGATCTCCATGGCCCTCACCTCGTGAATCCTCGCGCCGGTCATATGCTCCAGCTTCGCGATGACGGCTGCAAGCTCGTCCCTTTCGGCTATCTTCCCGATGAGCTTCTCAGGGTTGTCGAAGGAGTGGATGGACCCTCCTTCCTTGGCGAGGTACTTGAACCGGGAATAGTCCCCTGATAGTTGGTCCCGAAGATCCCATCGGCCGCAGACGTGGAAGAACTTCTGGAGGGCGCAGACGTTGGTCTTGACCGTGTTTCTCAGCACCTTCCGCACCGTGATCTTTTCCATGAGGAAATCTTCTACGGTATCGTAGGTCAGCTTGTGAAGCCTCGTTACCCCCTTCTTCTGGCAGAACTGCACGAATTCTTTGGCGATGCCCATGTATCTGTCGAACGTGCTACAGGCGTGGATGAAGGTGGACAGCTCCTTCCTGGGCCTCGTTAACTCCCTCCGGCTGATGCCGAAACCTACCTGCGCTATCCTGGAGTAGAACTGCAAGGCGTAGGTGAGTCCGGCTTTCGGGCGAAGAGTCCCTATTCTCTCAAGCTCATCGAGTATCTTTTCCCTTGTCTCTTCCTTCATTTTTTCCTCCTTGCTTTGGGCAGACCTCTCCCGTCAATCCGTTCAGGCGCGATGCAAACGTGGATCAAGGCCACGCTCACTCCTGCACTTCGGAATGGCTTGAAGAATCGCCATTTCCCTGGGCGCAGGGCCAGCCCCCGGTCTTGAACCAGCCGGAGCGCAAGCAACGGCTGTTTCAATAATACAAAACGAGCTTTTAAAAAGGACTCCCTTGGAAACGTCCTAAGCAACTGGTCCCTTGTGGGGACCGTGGTATGAATGGGTGTTGTTCTGGTCTTCTGAGGAAGACCGTTCTCAGAGTTGTCTCGTCCCTGCCGGGACGTGTTTTGGGGGTAGTAATTGCCAAGGACTCGACGGAGGCAAGAAGCCTTCCGCCGAAATGAATGATAGTGCGCTCTTTCGCATTTGCCAGGGGCCCGGGGGTGAGTGATCCTGGCCATTTCTTTCTCCGGCCGTATGGCCTGACGTGTTCGGCATGCGCCTAATAAAGATATTGATCTATGATGCCATATTACTTCTTGGCTTCGGGGGTTCGGTGACTTTTTTGAGGATGTTTTCCGCATCGCCGCGGCCATTTTCTCTTTGTTCCGTTCACCGCCTCTGGCCTTTTGGTCAAATTTTCTTTCTTTCAGCGACTCCAGGACCGGCGGGCGCAGTTTCGCGGAAGGATCATGGCTCTCGTTCCTCTCAGGGAGACTGGCCTGATTCCCGGTCATTGGCTTGGCTGGTGCCACTAAATGTCGTAAAGGCGCTAAAGTCTTCTCAGGACGCAACTTTCCCGGCTTGGCCGGCGCTTGGTGGACTTTAACGGCATTTGCCGGCCCATCCTACGCTGCTAAAAATCGTCGGGTTCCGTCCCTTTTGCTCGGGCCATAGACCCCGTGAACGGATGCACTGAACGATGGTAATCGTCGGATCGTAATCCGGAGTGTCGCGCTCGAACCTCATCGTGAAACATTCGCTTCAGATTTTGTTTGGTTTATGCAATGTGCGCGCTACCTATTCATGAGCCAAAACGGGGGGTAAAATAGGGTGACACTTTTGGCTGACACGGATCCTGATATGCCCCTTGGATAGGAGCCAGGATTCCACCGCAATCCTCCAAGCCGACTGTCTGGCGGTTTGGCCGGATTGATTCATGGTCAATAAAATCCTCTCCACTCGTTCCATCATCCAATCATAGACATCCCTCCTTTCCCGTTTCGTAAAACTGGGTCTGCCGCTAGAATCGAAAAAAACCTGACAGGACGTCTTCCCGTTCAGGCAGGGTCGGACGCGATGGTTCAGGTCATTGACCGCAGCCTCGGCATACGCACTGATGTGATCCCTGGGATCGGGAGGCGCCTCCATAAGCTTCTTCCTCAAACAATCCTTCACCTCTCGCTGCGACTCCTCGATCGCTCCATTGTAGGGCGCGTAGTACTCCGGGCTGTTCAAGGGCAAAATAAACGATTCGGCCAATACGTCGTTGATCGCGCTGTGGTTCATATTCCCTCCGTTGTCCCGCTTGAGCGCCAGAGGGGCGCCGTACCGATCGATCTTCTCGGATAGATGCCCGGCCACTTCTTCTCCGACCGGACACCCTCCGGCCATCGGCAAAAACTTGTACCGCGAACCCAGATCCTGCACGTTGTGCAAATAGATCTTGCCGGGCGCGCCAAGGCCGTATTCCGTAACGTCCATGGCCCATACGACTCCCGGCGTCAGCCATTCGATCCGGCGAAGGCGGGCGCGGCGGTCCGCCTCCAGGTCATGCCGCACCCGCTCCACCATCTGCCCCAGCTCTCGCCGCGATATGATGAAGCGGCGCCGTTGGTACAAGGCGGCGGTCCCCGCAGTGCGCTTCCTTCCATGATCTAACAATAATATCTCCGTGTTAAGAAAGGGATCAAACGGCTCCGCCTTTTTCGGGCCCGGCGGATTGACTAACGCCAGGCCCGTCCTTATCCGATGCCGCCACCGGTTGAAGCTGGCCAGGGGCAGCTGCAGCGTCGTGCAGATCATTCCGTAAGGCATCTTCCTTTGCTGCTTCATCTCCTCGACGATCTCCACAATCCTTCCTATCGCTTTTTGCCGATCGACCGGTTTTTTTTAGTGCACGGGAGCTCCTTATAGACCCCCAGCAGTTCCTTGACCTCGATCTTCTTCTCGGCCAGATCCAGTTTTTTCTCCAACTCCCGAACCCGCTCCCGGAGGGCCTCCTTCTCCTTGTCTACAGGCGAAGGCGGCCTCCCCGCGGGCTGGTTCTCCAAGGCCAGGGCCATCGCCTTCAACGACTTCTCTTCCCACTCGTAATACGTCTTGCGCGACACCCCCAGAAGCTCGGCCCCCTGCTTCGCCGTCAAGACGCTGCTGCGCACTTTCAGGATCACCACTGCCCGCCGGCGCGCAAGCTCCTGCTCCTCGCCCCTCTTTCGCCTCCGCTTCTGATCCATTCAATACGGTCCACGCCACTCCCAGCTCCCGGCAGACCTCCCCGGGCGTGCGTTTCTCCGTCCACACCGACAGCACCGCCCGGCACTTCTCCTCCGCCGTATAGCGCCCTTTCTTCTCCTCCGTCTCCGAGTTTCCCATCCGTCCGCCTCCTTTCAGCGGCGACGTCGTAGATCATCTCCCGCTTTCTGCCGCTTTCCTCGTCGTCCACCGTGAGGCGGAGCTTTCCTTTCTCGGCTTGCAGCACGACGGACTGTCCCTCCATTCGCCCCACCATGTAAAAGGGGTCCTTCGGCTTCCCCCGCAGCGCCATCTCCAGGACGTTGTCCGCGATCCCCTGCTCCATCGCCTTTTTCAACTCCCCCTGGATCTCGAAGTAGCGATCGGCAGGGAACAATCCCCCGATCCCCTGGTGGGGCCGCTTGTGATTGTAGTACTTCAGCCAATGGCGGATCCTCTCCCTGGCCTCCTCGAAGCTCCCGAACTGCGCCCGCATGAGGAACTCTCCGTAGATCGTCTTCCAGAAGCGCTCGATCTTGCCCAGCGTCATCGGATGATGGGGCTGCGATTTGATGTGCTTGATCCGGTCCTTTGTCAGCTCCCGCTCGAACCGGGTCGATCCCCGCCAGCTCGCATACTGCCGGCCCTGGTCCGTGAGCATCTCCTTCGGGACCCCGTATTCGCCGATCGCCCGGCGATAGACCTCCAGCACCTGGTCGGCCGTCTGGGTCCGGCACAGCTCCAGACCGACCATGTACCGCGAGTAATCGTCGATGAAGCCGATCAAATAGGCGTAGCGGCCCCCCAGACGGAAGGTGAAGATGTCCGACTGCCACAATTGATTGGGGGTGGAGCGTTCAAAAGAACGAGGACGGGTCATGTTGCGGCGGGGCTTCTTCTTCGAGGGTGCGATCAGCGACTCCGCTGCCAGTGTCCGGCGCACCGTCTCAGGAGAAGCGCTGAGGAAGAACGCGCGCTTCAGGAGATGGGAGATCCGCTTGACTCCAAAGAGGGGCTCTTGCTTTTTGATCTCGACAATTTTCTCGCGCACGGGTTCGGGAAGCTTTCGTCCGGGCCGCGGCTGTGCAGGCCCGCTGCGCAGACCAGCCTCTCCCCGTTCCTGATACGCTTTGGTCCAACGATAAATGATGTGCGTGCTGGCGCCCGCTTCTTTCGCCAACAAAGAAACCGGGATCCCTTCTTCCAACCGCAGCTTCACGCAACGAAGCTTAAACTCCAGTCCATACCGCTTGCCGTGCCGATCTTTTTTCCCCTTCTTTTTCTTCTTAACCTCTACTGCGTCTTCCATGGGTTCACTCCTTTCTCCCTCTCTGGAGTGTCACCCATTTACCCCTTCTTCTTTAGCTCACGATCTGGCAGTTAGCACAAGCTTCTGCGCCTGTCTGAGACGCGCCCAGGGGAAGTCTCCCGCAAGGAGGAGCTCCATGAACCGTTGACACGAGGGACCTATCTCTTCTGCCTTTTCGATATGGTATGAGCAGCTTCTCATGGCGTAGGGTGTCTTCTCCTTCGGGTAGTCGCTAAAGTCGGTCGAGCGCTTTCCGGGCAGCACGACAGGGTGGGTCTTGATGATCTGTCCTTTGTAATAGAGGCGGACCAGGCGGCTGTCTGTGCGGGCGTCGAGCTTCTTGCTGATGTATGCCGTCGGCGCCGAATAGAGGCCGTACCCGATACGGACGTGGTGGTCGGGGTGGAGCGTAGGGCTCGACCACGCGGGGGTGTCGAAGCGCTCCTTCGTCAAAGGGATGAGCGTCTCTTTTTCCTTTTCGGTAAAGACGACAAGGGGCCTTGTTCTCGTCGTCCCGTGGACGCGCATGCCCGCGACTTCCGTGCACCACTTTATTGCCTCCTCCTGGAGATGGGTGAGATTAAGGAAGGTCTCCCCCTGAAAGAAATTTTTCCTCACGTAGGGAACTTGCCTTTCGACGGTGGGCTTGCCCGTCGCCATCCTCGCAGGCGCGGGGTCGACGATGAACCCGCGGTACTCCGAGTATTCGAGGAAGGTCCTGTTGAAGATGGGCACGTACCGGTCGGACTTCGCGACGGCCGCTCTGAGATTGTCGATCACGACCCTTCTCGTGCACCCGCCGAAGAACTCCCAGGCGGCCTCGATGCCGGCGATAAGGACGGGAAGCTCTGGGTGAAGGAGACGGCCACGTACTGGTGGCGGCTGAAGACGAGGGTGACGACGAGGGCGTAGGCGAACCTCTTTCTTCCTGTTTCGGGATCGTCCACGAGGCCGAGCCTCCCGAAGTCGAGCTCGGCCACCTCTCCCGGTGCGGTCTCCGCCATGCGGACGGTCGTCTTCGAGGGAATGCCGATTTCGGATGCGACGAACCGGTAAAGAGACGAGTAGGTCGTCTCGATGCCGAGCCTTTCGAGCTTGATATGGATCTTCGTGAGGGTGAGGCGCTCGTCCTCCCTCCACTTCCTGATCTCCTCCTTGTGGGGAAGGAGCGCCAGCCCTTTCGAAGGAGAAGGGCCGGGCAGACTGGCGTTAAGCTCCGCGAGGACTCCGGCCGCGATCGTCTCGAGGTCGCAGGGACCCTCCGGGGTAAAGCCTTTCTCGGAGGCGAGGTGGAGGTACTTCTTCACCGTGTTCCTGCCCATGCCCGTTGCCCGGACGATCGACCTGATCCCGTCGCCCTTCTGATGCCTTCTTAAGATATCCACAATGTCGACCACCATATACTCCTTTCGCGCCATACGTCCTCCCGGTCAGTTATTTGCTTGCCAGGAGAGTATGGCTCAACCTTATCGGATGGCGCACTCTTGTGGGTGGGTCAATTAATCTGAAAAACTCGACCCGGGGTGGGTCAATGATCTTGAAAAGGGGGTGGGTCCGAGATCTCGAAAAACGAGGGCCCTAGTGGGTCACGTATCTTGAAAAATCACACTGAAAGAAAGGAGAAGGCAGGTATCCCGTCCCCAGTATGCAAAGCCGGAGATTCTTGCAAGAGCGCCCAACGAAGCGTGGAGCTGGGACATCACGAAGCTCAAGGGACCGGTAAAGTGGACCTACTTTTATCTCTACGTGATCCTCGACATCTACAGCCGCTATGTAGTGGGGTGGATGGTGGCCCACAGGGAACTTGCCGCCCTTGCCCGTAAACTGATTGCGGAGACCTGCGCCAAGCAGACGATCCAACCGGATCAACTCCTGATCCATGCGGACAGGGGGTCCAGCATGACGTCAAAACCCGTCGCTCTGCTCATGGCCGATCTTGGCGTCGCCAAGAGCCATTCGAGACCCTCTGTCAGTAATGATAATCCTTATTCCGAATCTCAGTTCAAGACGATGAAGTACCGGCCTGAGTTCCCCGAAAGGTTCGGCTCTATTCAGGACGCCAGGGCCTTTTGCCAGACATTCTTCCCCTGGTACAATGCCGAGCACTACCATTTGGGGCTAGGTCTTCTTACCCCCGAGGATGTCCATTATGGAAGGGCGTCCAGGATCATCGACGGTCGTGAGGACGTGCTGCGAACTGCCTACGAAAAACATCCGGAACGATTCAAAGGGAGAATGCCGAAACCGGCGCCGTTGCCTGACGCCGTATGGATCAATAAACCATTGCCCGCGAGCGATGGGGAGGCACACTAAATATTTGCTGGAAGTGTCTCATTTTCATTGACACGCTCCGCTTGCAATTGCGCTCCACGTCGTCGGGCAAGAAGAACAAACACCTGTTCAGGTTGCCCGAGCTCACCATCTTTGGGTCAACGATAAAAAGTTTGCCCGTCAGAGGTAATTCTTCAGCCGCCCATAAGAAGCCACTCGCGATGCCCCCCGCCCCAACTAGGACCACGTCGTCAAGGATAACGCGGTTCGAAGGCTCCTTCGCCGGAAGACCGAGATTTTCAAAAGCAAGTACGAAAGGGTCGGGAATGTGAGCGAATTGATCGCCTCCAATAACGCGGGCAAGGACGTAGCCCGTCGCGTAGCAAGACGACACTTTGCGGGTAATACCTGGGACCCACTCTATTTCTCCATCGAGAACAGGTACTGCGCCCGTGTCAATCTTCATTTCCTTTTTTGTAACAGCCATCGTCAGCCTTAAGGGAGCATTCGTCGAGGGGGCGCAGCCGATCGCAAGCTCAATATCGCATTCATCTTCCTCCGATACCACCTGTATTGTTCGCCCCAGCAGTCCGGAAATATCTCTTCCAAAAGCAGCCGCCGACTTGCCAGGCCCTACGGATATTGCGGCTCTGAATGAAAGTCGCTTCACGGCTTCGTCCTCTGAGATCCCGGAAATACCCATCAAAGTCCTAACATTTTCGTCCCGGGCATCCATCACAGCTCAATCTCCACAACAGACCGAAAGGCGACGGCTCTCCACTTATCCTCGGCGGATAGCTGGAATGCAGCGACTTGTCTTGCAAAGGTCCTTTCGTCGACGCCATGTGCGAAGTAGGGCACGACAATCGAAATTGCACCGGCGTGCCGTAGAATTGCCCACTTGTCGTCGGCAGCAGAATGAAACGCCCTCCCAGGGTGGGAATGCACTTGCGCGACGACTCTTGTTCGGGTCCTGCGAAGATGTCCCATTAGTTCGCGCATTGAAGTGGAAGGAATCCGAAAATAATCGACGCAGACTTCCTGCTGTGAGCGGCCACTAGAATGCCTTCATAGATAGCACACCCTCGCCTACACCCCCTGCCGCCAGCCTTTACTGGGTTTCTTGTCCTTGCAGCACTCCATGATTGGAAGAGGGCATGGCATTGGCGCCTCGCGCGCGCCGACCGCCGCGTCCACCCCCCTGCCGTCTCTTGCTGTTTTCCTCTCTCCTTTGAGTTTTTGAGCATCGCAGCCGAATGACCTTCTGAAGCGGCAAACTTTGCCGCAAAAGGGGGAGCGATGGCTAAGCGGTGCCTTTTCTGCGGACGATACTTCACGCCGGATCGCCGGGTAAAAGATCGGCAGAAGTCGTGCCGCCGCCCCGGGTGCAAGAAAGCGAGAAAGAAAAATGCCCAGGAGGCCTGGCTGGAGAAGAACCCGGATTACTTCCAGGGGCGCTACCCCTATGTGAAGTCGTGGAGGCAAAAGCGGAGAGCGATGATACAAGACGAGAGACCCAGGAAAAAGCCTTGCGTGGAGCTTGTCATCCGTATCCCGGCAAAGAAGAAAAACATGATGCAAGACGAGATCGTTCTAAAAAGGGTTGGCGCGCGGACGTTTGCGGCCGCTGGCTATGGATAGGGCATGATACAAGACGAGATGGACCAACTCGGCGCCTCCCCGGTAAGCTGTAGACGCGCGAAGAAAGGAGGCTCTATGAACCCGTCCAGAATAAGCCAAGTGAAGCATCTCTTCGAGGTGGAGCATCTGACCCGCCGGCAGATCGCGAAAGAGCTCCATATGTGCACCAAGACCGTCGCCCGCATCCTCGACGGCGCCGAGGCGAAGCATCAGCCGCGGGCCTCCGAGCTCGATCCCTTCGCCCGGCTCATCGAGGAGTGGTATCGGCGCTATCCCTCCCTGCGGGCTTCCCAGATCGGACAACGCCTTGCCTCCTACGGCTTCAGGGGCAGCTATCGCAACCTCTGCCGCTACACGGAGAAGCACCGGAAGAAGAGACGCAAGGCTTACCACGAACTGGAGTTCCTGCCGGCCGAAGTCGCCCAGGTAGACTGGATGGAGGCGCGCCTCCCCTTCGGCAGGGCCTGCGGCTTCGCCTTCATCCTCGCCTGGTCGAGATACCTCTTCGTCAGGTTCTATCCCCGCTCCTCCATGGAGTTCTTTCTCGACGGCCACATCAACGCCTACAACGAGATCGGCGGCGCGGCCCGATGCAACTGGTACGACAATCTATCGAGCGTCGTCGTCAAAAGAAAGCCGGAACTCGTCTTCAACGCCCAGTTCATGGACTATATGTCCCACATGGGCGTCGCGATCCATGCCTGCAATCCCGGCAAGGGAAACGAGAAGGGACGGATCGAAAGAGCTCTAAGGGATCTTCGGGCCTTCGTCGAGACCAACGAGTTCGCCGACATCGCCGATCTCAACGCAAAGACGGACCGGTGGAGAAAGGAGAAGAACGAGCGCATCCACCGAGCCACGGGAAAGGCGCCGACGTCGGCGCTCCCGGAGGAGCCCCTTCTGCCCCTGCCGGCAATACCCTACAAGCCGTACCGAGTGGTCCAGGCCGCCGTAAGCAAGACCGCCTTCGTCGAGTTCGAGACGAACCGCTACTCCGTCCCCACGGACTGCGTCGGCATGACCGCAGCCGTCTTCGCCTATCCCGATCACATCGAGATCATGGCGAACGACAGAAAAATCGCCCATCACGCGAGGTCCTTCGAAAGGCATCAGAAGATAGAGCATCCCTTCCACCGGGCAAAGCTCCTCGACAGGACGCCCCACGGCAAGTACGAGCGGATCTATCACCTCATGCGCCGCATGGGGAAAGAAATCGACTCTTTTCTCGCCGCGGCGGAATCGGAGGGAGAAGACAGACTCGCGGTCGCCCACGGCCTGTTCCGCCTGCTCCGGGGTTCCTCCAAGGAGATGCTCCTCTCGGCCGTGAGGGAGGCAAACGCCCTCGGCATCCACAAGCTGAGATACATCGAGGGCCTCTTGGGGCCCAAAGGGCCGGAAGGGGCGGCCGTCTATCCGCAGAACGCATCCTTGCTCGACATCTCTTACCAAAGGAGGGATCTTGCCGACTACGATGGACTTGTATGAGCTGTGGAAGCGCTTCAGGCTGTTGTCGGACATTGACGGTTATGCTCCAAACGAGCGGGAATTCCTGGAGAAGTTCCTGTCCCGTGAGCACGCCCTGAGGGAGCAAAAGAAGCGGGAGCATCTCCTGCGCATGTCGGGCATCAAACGGATCAAGCTCCTTGCCGACTTCGACTGGGCCTTCAATCCCAAGATCCCGAAAGAGAAGGTCATGGAGTTCATGAACATGGACTGGCTGAAAAAGCCCTGTAATCTCGTCCTCATTGGCCCGAGCGGCATAGGGAAGTCGCACATTGCGGCCGCGCTCTGCTACGACGCGGTGACGAAGGGAAAGCAGACCCTCTTTCTCAGCCTCTTCGATCTCACCGCGAAGCTGGCGAAAGCGAGAAGCGTCTACAATCTCATCGACTACTACGCGAAGGTTCCCATCCTCTGCCTCGACGAGATCGGCTACGTCATGCCGACGAGGGAGCAGGCCGATTATCTCTTCCAGATCGTCTCCAAAAGGGCTGAGACCGGCACGACGATAGTGACCACAAACCTCGTTCCCTCCCAGTGGGGCAAGGTCTTCGACTCCGTGACCGCCTCGGCTATTTTGGACAGACTCAGCATGAACGGCACGTTCCTCGCCTTCGAGGGGAGGTCCTATCGGAACAGAAAAGGCGTGAAAGAAGAGTAGGAGGCTCTATCGAGAAGACAAACCGCAGTCGGCCGGCAAAGGCGGAAACTTCGTCCATGCCATAGGGGGAATCTCTGTGCAGGGTTCAAGCCGCCGACAGGGCGAGGTCTATCAAACGGCCGGTTTTGAGGGTCGATAGATGGCTGATTTTGAGGGCGTTTGAATGGCCGCCCACACCTGCTGAGGTCTATAAACTTCCGACACCCGATGAGCGTCATTTTCCGCCACGCCCAGCCACAGCGCAACGGTTTCGCAATTGACTTTCACGCCCTCCTGTAAAATGTGTAAAGTTTCATCGAGTGTCTTCCGGCTGCAAATCAGGTTTCCTTTCATAAGCCTACGGCTCTTCTCCAAGCTCGACTGAGCTGATCCAACAAACCAGGTAGGTTCATGCCGTCTTGCCCCCGGTATGTTTCCCAAGAGTCGTTCAAATGGCTCGGGTGGGTGTGGTACTCACGAAACCCTCGCATGCAGATGAACGGTCGTTGCGTTTTAGGATGCGAGTCCGGATGGAATATGCCGCCAGGGAGTCCCTGAGCGGGTTTAGCGCCATTCCGGTCAAGCAGGTCTGCTGAAGGAGGCTGCTCGTCCCAATCGTCGCACGTAAGCCGTACACGTAAAGGGCGACTTCCATTAAATGTGACGTCAATGACTGGGAACTCGCACACGTGAAGTTCCCAGTTGCGATTGCCGACTAATATGGGGGTAATAAAGCCGGCGTCTCGATCAAAATTTGCCTTTGCCAGCGTCTCATGCACCGCCGCCACCTTCTTTCTTATGCCACTCGATTTCGACAATCCCGTGAAGATCATTGACCGCAAAGGTCTTATCCGGCTCGATCGGCCGGTTTTCTACGAATGCTTCCCAGTCGGCCGTGTTCGTGAGATGCAGATGATTTGCAGCGTTTTCCAAAACATGGCCTACGACCTCTCCGGCGTAGGACCGTCGGTAATCGTCATCGTTCGGGTAAGTGCCGCTTGGGGTAATGACGGCCACAGCTATCGGCTGGTTTTCTTCATGTTTTTCGTCGCGTTCATGTTCCATTGTGGACCTCCCTCTGGGCATTGTCTTTCATTTCGCTGTCCTCCATTGTCAAATTCGCCTGATTGCGGCCCGGTTACGCCAAACCATTCGGCCGTGCCCTGCTCTACTTTCTTTTGCCGATCAATCTCCGAAACTCGGACATCGAAGACAACTTTTCGGGTGCAACGACTTGGAGCCACGCCGGACCAAGGTATGTGCCGAGCGTGAGCGCGTCGTAGCCATTGAAGAAAGTCTCCATATGGAATCGATGCCGTCCGCCGTCGCCTCCGGTCAGCACAACGTCATCCTGCCCGAGAGGACCTCGACGAGCCCACGTAGCATAGCTCTGTATAATCTTGAATGCTCCGACCTCCGTCAGGGTGCCAAAGCGATCA
The DNA here is from genome assembly GCA_963816715.1 of uncultured delta proteobacterium. Lineage (GTDB taxonomy): Bacteria > Desulfobacterota > Syntrophorhabdia > Syntrophorhabdales > WCHB1-27 > BOG-1155. The sequence goes on along the minus strand of CAWFMJ010000012.1, from coordinate 74,564 downwards.
CGAAAACCGGGAGACTCAATAAAGTAACGGCAAGGGTTGAACGGGTCGAAGTCGGGGGCAAGGTACTTCGGGTGCGCGGAGATGACGCCAAACGCAGGCGTCCCCTTATGTGCTTCTTCGACAAGCCGCCATAGAGTCATAGTAATGGTATTTCCGAATGTTTTCGCCAGGGTTCGAGCCGTATTCAGCGTCAAAGGAAGGTCCTGGGCTTCCTCAGTGAAGCTACCTCTCAGGAACAATAGTTGTCCTGATCCGAAGTTCGCCTCGGCCTCGAGCTTCTCGTGACACGAATGACGTAGCGTCTCCCCATCATCTCCGTACAGGAACGGGGCGTGATGGGGCGCGATGCTGTGTGTTATTTCGTGGCCTTCCGCATGGCGCTTCTTTAAATCAGGGATGCCCTCATCTATGAGGATCCGTTTTCGGTCTGGGAGCCAAAGAGCTCTCAGACCAGCTTTCCGAACTACGTCGAGAATCAGTGTGGGTCTCAAAGCCAACTGCTTAACTCCAATTTTGATTTTGCTCGCAAACTCCTCGAGCGGGCCAGTCTGTGTCATGCTGTAAAACTGCCTGTCGAGTTTCAGCAACTCGCGGACGTCGCGCAGATCCAGCGGTGGCCCCGGGTTTCCAAGACCACGGAGAATTTTGTCCACCTGATCTTTGATATCCTGAGCCGCAAACGGATCGATCGGCAGATTCTTCATCAGTCGGTATGCTCCTGAAGGAATCTTACAAACCGGTTGAGAAGTTTTTGCTCTTCGCGAGAGATCTCGGATATGTTTTCCGAGTTCGCGGCGAAGCGTACCGCTTCTTCACGCACCTGTTCACTCACTCGCACCGCTCCGGAAAGAACCACCAAAATCCTTGGAGGCAGTTTGAAATACTTCTCCAACTGAAAAATAGTGCGCGGATTAGGATCGAACGTCGGGTCCAGTTCGATCCGACGAAGCTCGCCAACGTCGATGCGCGCTTCCGCAGCGAGCTTCTCAGGGGAAAGTTGTTCCCGGCGTCGAAGCATTCGGACAAGCACGCCGAGACCCTTGTGCAGGTCAGGCAGATCGGCGGTGGCTTCCGCACTGGCAAGCGCTCTTTCAACTACGGCTCGACCTTCGGCGGCAAGCGAATCGAAGTCTTCAGTTCCGCCAGCAAGAGCCTCCCGCAGATCCCGGTCCGACGCATCAAGAATAATGTCTCTAAGTGCGCGGCTCATCCGCACCGTCGTATCCTTCTTTGGTTTCATCAGAGGGCCTCCCTTCTAAGATATGTTGCACATAGCGGCGCCGTATTCTTTTCATCGCGGTTTCGTACTGCATCTTTTCTATGCCGAGTTCCCGTTCAATTTCGGACGCCGAAAATCCTTGAGCTTTCAAAACCAGGAGGTCGCGAGCTATTTTGTCTTCCTTGAACCCTCTTTGCCCTTCAAGTGTTTTTACTATGGCGTGGTGCAGCAAATCCAGAGGTTCAACAACCGTGCCCTTCACTCGACGGCGGCAAAAGCTTCGTGCGATAAGAATTAACTTCGCATGGTGTAGCCTCTCACATTATTCTGACCAATTCGCCTCATGGTCGTCTGACCGCTTCGTGATCATCTGACCAGAGGGATTGTTCCCCCTGGCCAGATGGGTTCTTTTAGAAGATCTCCGTCGACGCCAACCTCACATGTTCAGCCGACGCCACCGTGCATTTCTCTCTGGCGGCCGCGATCAGCGCCCCCTTGGCAAGGAGGTTCGCCCTTCTGAGGAGACCTCCCGATCCCTGGTGGATAGCGAGGATCGCCTCGTCGGAGAAGAGTTGTTCCTGTATCCCGGCAATCTCCAGGTGATGTTTCAAATATCCTTCCATGTCCCTCTGCTTGAGCCCTTCAAGATGGCTCCTCCCGATGACCCTCGATGCCAGAGGGCGGGAAGTGATGTAGCTGAGCTTGTCCAAGAGGTTGTTCTGGCCGGCGAGCATCATGGGAAGAAGGGGCTTAGAGTCCATGTCGAACTGGCCGATGGTGTGGAGCTGGGCGAAGACCTCGATGCGCAAAAGACTCGCCTCGTCGATGACGACGACCGGCGTCTGCTTTCGCTTTCCGATTTCCATGACCGCCCCGCGTATCGTCCGCATGAGCTTCGCCAGAGAGATGCTGTTCCACTCGATGTCGAGGGCCATGCAGATTTGCTTGAGGATCTCTACGACGGAGCCGGTCGAGGCGACGACGGAGATGAGCCGGTACTGAGAGGGATGGAGGAAGCTCGACGCATACCTCAGCGCCGTCGACTTGCCCGAGCCCACGTCGCCGGTGACGACGGATACGGCGCCCAGGCTGACGGCGTAGAGGAAGCGCTCTTTCATCCCTTCGAGGGCGGCGGTATGGTAGAGGTCCTCCACCTTGACGTCGGAAGAAAAAGGCTCGCGGGCAAACCCGAAGAAGTGTCTCATGGCTCCTCCCTTTCAAAGACCCTGCCGCCGCGGTATCGTTCTTTGTCCTCGGCGCAGTCTCTCTCGGGGACGATGTCGACCGCCTCGTAGGCTCTTTTTACTCTGGCGTTGATGTTGACGTTGAGAGGGACGAGCATGCCGTGGGAGATCCCATTGTAAAGAAGCTCCACCCTCGCGGGATCGTTCTCGTGATAGAGCAGCGTCGCGGTAAGCCCGATCATCGCGACCGGCGCCTCGTAGAGCCTGCCGTCCAGGGAGACCGTCCTGTCCTTGTCCACCTTTCGCGTCACCCTCTTTCTGAAGTAGTCCATGAGGTCCTTCGGAGCCTCCCTCACGCAGTGGAGATGCTTCGCATACCGGGACAACGGCGCCTCCTTCGTGCTGCCGTGCTCGCGGAGGTGATACTCGTCGATCCATGCCTTCAATCTTTGATTGAGTTCTTCGAGGGAGAGCCCGTCAGGCGTAACCGAGAGGAACTGACCCCGGACGGTGCGGAAGAACCTCTCCGCCTTTCCCCGGCCTTCCGGCTCGTAGGGCCTGGAGTGGATCAGGGCGATGCCCAATGAAGCCATGGCGTGGCTCAGTATCTGGGTCGAGAAGGCGGGCCCGTTGTCGACGTAGAGCTTCCTCGGCAATCCCCTTTTTGAAAGCGCCTTTGCAAGAGCGTCGATGTAGCAGTCGATCCGTTCGTTGAGGTAGAACTCGCCATGGGGAACGAGCCGGCTCATGTCGTCGATGAACGCGAAGAGGTAGGTTTTCTTCATCTTCCCGTCGTGGAGCGCCCTGGGGCCATGGAGCGCGTCGCTTTGCCAAATGTCGTTGGGAAGCTCGGACTCGAACTTTCTTCGGTCGGGGTAGGCGTGGCCGGCGTCGGAGAGGCCGTGTTTCTTGAAGATCCGGTAGATGGTCGCGCAGCTGACCATGTACCGGGCGGGAAGCATCCCTTTCGCTCTCGCTTCCTTCAAAAGGATGGGGAGGGAGACGCCCATGCGGTCCTTTTTGAGGTTCACGAGAGCCGAGATCGTCTCCTCGTCCATCACGCGGGATCTGCCTTTGTCCTTTCTCTCGTCGGGATAGAGGCTTTCGAGCCTTCTTCCCGCCTTCTCGTAAGCCCTCATCCACGAGAGGATGGTGGAGCGGCTGATATGGCTCCTCGTGGAGAAGGGGATCTCCCACCGGGAGGAAGACTTCTCCACGAGGATGAGCTCCTTTTCTCCCCGGTTGAGCTTTCTTCCGACGAGATCGGCGATAACCCCGAAGCGGAAGACGGCAATAGTTCTCTTTGCGTCCTCGTCCATTCCTTGCTTCCTCCTTATTGTGATTTTCAGAAGAAGTACCAGAATGGCCGGACAAAATCGCCGCAAGAATGCGGTGGAGACGGCCTCACAGGCGGAGCGTCGCGCAGTTGAATGAATGGCTCGCGGGTATGAAGCCAGCAGAAACGATCTCTTTTACGGCGTCCATGTCGCGATGCGGATTGTTCCGGAGCCGCCGCGCCTGGATGCACAGTCCCTTGAACCAGTACTGCTGATTCTGGCGCGGGAGGGAGGGGAGCCAGCGCAGGTCCGCTATCCTTGAGCCCAGCGAAGAAAGGATGGTCAGGATGCGGTATCGAAAGCCCCGGTAAAAGAGATCGGGCCTCAGCGTGTAAACAGTGCGGCAGTCGGGGCAGCGAAGGCGCTTGATCCATAAGGGCAATGCGAAGCCCTCGAAGTATCTCGGCACATAGCCGTGGACCCAGACGCGGGACGACTTGCAGGACGGGCAGCGCTCGGGCCTAGGCCAGGGGTATTTCTTGCCGAGATCGAATAATCTCTGGACATCTACCGCAACATGTAGTACCACAAGAAGACAAGGTCCCATGAGCGAGGCGGCCGCGGGGCGTTCTTCCTTGGCGGGTGCGGCGCCCCCGGTTGCCTCCAATTTGACGCACTTCTTCCTCCGGCTATTTTAATCCGACAAAGCGGTTCCCTTGTACAAATGATTGTAAAAAAGAGGCGGGAGAGTCAGAGAGGATTAGGCACTGGAGAGGGAGGGGTTACACAATGGTCTGTTGGGCCAAGCCTCTCGATCGCATCTCGGACCTCCTCCGACGTGGCGTACCGTTTGTCCGTATCGGCCTTCATCTTGCGCACCTCCTGTCCCCTACTGCCGGCGAGGTGAGGTCGCTCGGACATTATTGAAGTGTTCTCTCATTAAAAACGAGGAAGAGATGACCAACGTGAAACCGGCGCCCACCCCAAGCGGACAGCAGCACGCTCGACCCAGGATGTGAGAGAACTGCAATCGACCGTGTTCTCCGAAGGCTCGTCACTATGGACCTTCCGGCACCTATGTCACAGCTTCCCTCTTCAACATGAGTTTTCGGAAAATGGAAGCTTGTGCCCGAGCATCTTCGAGGGCGTTGTGCGTCTGGGCTGTATCTGGCTGAAACTCAGCTGGCAGTTGGCTCGATGTCGTTTCGGACCACTTTCTGCCACTGAGACCCATAAAATACGATTTTATGTCAATGCCTCCGAAGCCGAAAGGGTTTCCGCCGGCAAATGATTCTGTATACCAATTGACGAACTGCCAATCGTAACAGGCATTGAAACCGACAAATACGGGCCTGCAGCTTCCTGCCGCGGTTTCCACCCATGATCGAAAAGCAAGCATTGCCTTCTCCGGAAATTCCCCTATCTCCTGCAATCGGTCCAGGTTAAGTCCGGAAACCTTCATAGCATCAGGTACAAATGCTAAAGAGATGGGTTTCAACTCGACATAGAACGATTCCTCCGTATCGTCGACCAGACACGCACCCAGCGACAACATACTGTATGCGCCAGGTATAGGCCCTGACGATTCAACATCAACTGAAAAATAACGTTCTGCCTTCATCTTGCCTCCCGGGGGCGAACCAGAGCGGGCATGTCGATATTTCGCTTCCAATGTGCCCGAAGGCCGTTCATCCTCTGCATGAGGTCCTCTGGTTCTTTCCACAGAAATGCCTCAAGAGCGAACGAATCGAACGGGAAGTGGGTATCGTGGCGGGCCGTGACTATGACTCTTTGCTTGTTTCCAAGCGCGTATCCGAGTTCCATGAACCAGTTTTGCCTCAGCCCGGTAAGATCTGCCACGACGACCGAACTGTGGTGCAGCGCGCTGAAGATCGCCTCATTCATCCATGCAAACTCGTTCTTTCCTACCCCCATCTGAAAGGGCTCATACCCCAGTTCTCTGACCAGTAGGTCCATAGTATCTCGAAAGAAGTGTTCAATGGACGGGTATTCGGGAAGGCTGTCGTTGAGGAGTCTTACGTAGAAGACCTGTGGAGGGGCGAGGGCCAGAAGAAGGTTCATCAGGCAGGAAACGGTTTTTGAAACATCTGTTGAATCATTTCGCGTTCTCGTCCGATCAAGGAGATCTGCCGAAGAATGGCCATCAACAACACGAAAGAAGTCTCCTGGGCGAGCCAGGGCTTGGCGAAAGAGACGGGCAGCGCCACCCGATCCGTCATGTTGTGAGGAGCCCATATCTATATCGAGAGGGATAACGGGCTTTCCCCTCGCGGAGTATTCAATAGCTAGATGTTCGACCCCCTCGCCGCCGCTTATTCCGACAAGAATGTCGCCAAGTTGCGCAAGGCGCTGTCGCCGAAAAGCTCCTCCACTCCAGCCCGGCTCGATATACTCCATTGAAATTGCATCGCTGTTCCGAAGGTCCTCGTAAATACCCCTTCGCTCCGCAGGTATCTGTGCATCCGTCTTGCTCGTGGCGACCGCCGTGATAAGTCGGCCGTTCGGACCGGAGGCCTCAATGCGTCCTTCTTCCAGCAGACGGTGAAGCTCTTCTGCAATGGTCCAGTCAAAGATAATCGCAGGTCCATCCTCACTGTTCTTTATTCGAGGCTCTCTACCGAAAGAAATGATGAAGGAGGCGCCTTCTATCGCCAAGGTTTGGGTCAATCTTTTCACGAGAACATGGACCTGAGAAAGTTTTGTTTCGGCTGCATCAGGGCTTACACTTCCCGCGATATGGATTCTACGCCCTTTGAGATTCAAGTCGCCTCCTCCGAAATTGTTGTTGACGGAGCCACTTTTTCAACAGCCTTCAATAGATCCTCTCTACTTAATGGCCGATAGGGGTATGCCCGGCAAAGCGCCTCAGGAAGCAGCCTAGTCCGAAGGTCCGAGAATGTATAGCCTATCTCGTACGGCCCATGTGGACCTGTGAGTTCAACCAACTCGTCGATAAGGGACGAAGGAAGGCCAAGACCCGCACAGTCCATCGACAGGATTTCTCGCCTTTCCGCATCATCCGGTCTGCGGAATTCCTCCACGTATGCTGCACGACGAATGATAGCTGAATCGAGCGCTCGATACCGGTTCGTGCATAGGACCACGAGAACGCGGCCACTGTACCGCCTGACATCGTCGATCTTTTGGATAAGGGTATTAACCGCCACTTTGTCCTCATGATGGCTTTGGTTTCCTGATCGGCTTGCTGCAAGAGAGTCGGCCTCGTCGATGATCAGGAAGGAAAGCTTTGCCCTTCCTGCTTCTCTGCCCACGATGTCAAAGGCCTGGTTGATAAGCATGCTCATCTCACCGACATTGCCGCTGCCACGCACCCGCGTGCTCAGCTTGAAAAGCGTAGCGTCCTTTCCGACTTCCGTTGCAAGCGCGTTGGATATTGCCTCCGCCGTCGCGGTCTTTCCTGTCCCTACATCGCCGTGGAACACGGCAAGAGGATACCGGTCGAGCAGAGAGTCAATGAGTGCAACTCGTTCTCCATAATGCGTCCTGCTCCACTGTTCCAGCCCCTCTTTGTCAATGAGGAGGCGCAAATACTGCCGCATCTTCTCATATCGTCCTTTGAATCCGATTAGCCTCGCGGCCTGAACTGCTAGACGTTTGTCGGGGAGGATTACCTCTAACTCGAAAAGTGCTGAGCTTCCTTCCGCCATTCCGGCCCCCCTCAGTTGCTAATTGTAGGTAATTCTTTGCCATGCGCAGCCGTTGCTGGCATACCGCTGACCGGAGCTCGAATTCATTCCAAAGAATGATGTGTCTTCCGACGTACGAGGCCAATCTCCGTGTAAATCCTTCACGAAGGCCTGCTTTTCAGAGTCTGTCTTTTTCCACCACGCACCCGAAAGCACAACCACGACCGATAATGAACCGTTCGGCGTTTTCGGCCATAGGTTGTTCCCCGGCCGCTCCGAGACCCATCCGATCGCAGACTCCGATACGTTGTAGACCGCACCGCGGATCTTTCTGCCGTCTCTATCCTTGAGAATGAGTTTTACGGAGACGAGAAGGGAGTATTCTGCGAAGACGATAAGGTCAGAAACAGTCTCCACGATGCTTTCTCGTGACCACAGCCCGGTTGCCTGTGCCATCATAAAGAAGTCTGCCGCAAAGTCTTCAACCACTCTCCGGATATCCACTACAGTAAAAGTTCTGGTCTGTGTCCCTGTACCGCTCATCGTCTACTCCTTGTCGACCGTAAATGAACGACCCATGATCTCTTTCCATAAGTCGAGCGTTTCGCCCTTTGCGCTCTTCCAACTTGCTGCCGAAATGGTTTCCCACGCAGTCTGAGCCGCCGAAACGATTTCTTTTCTCTCCTCGTCCGTTAGGCGGGCGGCGACATTGTTGTCCTTGTTTACCGGGTCAAGGACTACGACGGGGTCGCCTGGGAACGATTTTATCTTTCCGAGCTCAGGAAAGGTGATCCGCTCCACGAGCTCCGACTGAGCAACGTAGAGAAAAAAACGCTGAAGCCCGGATTCGAGGGAAACGGCCGTCCCGTCCCGATCATAGAGGTAAGCGACTATGAGTTCGATGACAAAGGAGCGAAGCTTCTCCAACTCCTGTTCGTTTCGCCAGTGTTTAAGTAGCCGGACAATTGTTTTGAAGCGGGGATCGGCGTCTCTTCTGCTCTTAATGAAGTCCAGTTGTCCCTGTACGCTGGTCTTTACCGACTTGCCGTTCTGAGACGAAGGCTGCCACCCATAGCCGGATGCCCCAGGTATTGGGATAATCGGCACAAGATCAACATCAAGCCCGGACGCACGGAAATGAATACCTAACGTACGTGGTTGAACCTTGAAATCGTCTTTCTTCTTTGTAGGGTACACCGCAACAAGGAGGTCGCGAATGATTGCGTGAAGCTTCTCGATGTCATCCTTTTCTGCTTCGGAAAGGTCGAGGTATACCGCCACATCGGCGTCCACGCCATTTTCTCCCCGCGGCTTGAGTACCGTGCCCTTCATTAATGACCCAGTCTTTTTGAATCCCGCCACGCCGAAAGACGAATTCTCGTCCATCTTCTTTTTCAGACCATCAATAAGGTAGCCCACCTGGTTCAGATACTCCTTTCGCTTTCCCGGCCCTAGGTGGAGTACCTTCGAAACAAAAATATGAATTTGCTCATCTGATAGAATCATGACCTCAACCCTCCTCATCGCGATCCATGCTAGCATCGTTTCCTGTTTCTAGTTGAAAGTACTGACCATTACATCTCCTTTACCTGTCGTCTGATTTCTCGTTCAGTGAACGAGATGAACCAGATAGCAGCAAAAAACTATCTGATTGCGAAATAAAAATACTCAATTCCGCCAGAAGGCGCTGTTTCGTCCCGTCTTAACAAGAACCCTTGCTCGCAGAGGTACTTGAGTTTGCTGCTAGCGTTGGTAAGGCTGAGGTTAATAGCTTTTGCCGCTGCGGCAGCGGTCGAATAGTCAAAGGAATACAAGTATTCGAACATTTTTTTGTTGCCGCTGCTCGGTTGAGGACCTATTATTCGGTAGGATCCGTCCTTGTTCCACACCACCAATGGCTGATCTTTTCTGAGTGCGGCCATATCCCAGTTGTCTATCAGGTCCTGGTTACCGACATCGACGAGGCAGAAACCTTTTGAGCCCCTAAACCGCTTGGCTATTTCCATAACGCTCTCCCGTGGGAAAGAAGCGTCTGTGCGATTCACACCATCCATGGAAATGCGAAAAATCTGCATACCTGGATTCGCCTCGACGACTCGCAAAAGTCTCGAGTATACCTCCCGACCCTCATCGTGCCCCCATGCGTCCGGGCCTGCCATGTGATCCCTCAAGCGAATCGTGAGTGAATTCCGGTTCATTTATATTATTGAACCAGAATTACGGCTACGTGTCAAGCCTAAAATCGAAGCAGACATGCGTACCTCGTATCAAAGGTATGGTGTCGTAACAGTAGGCCAGACTGGACGCGTAGCCGTCCTGAGACGGCACCAGGTGCACGAGGCAGGTGGGCAGCCGCACATCGAGGATCGCATTGTACTTGATGGCCTGTTCCGCGCTGCGCTTTAGCCCGCACCCCCGATCCCGGCCGTGTCGTGAAAGACCTGTTCTAAACGCCTCCACAACAAGTTCCGTGTCAGACATACTTGCGAATCGTGGAAATTCAGGCTCCAGCGAAGGCCGGAGAGTTTGCAAGATTCCTCTCCCGCTATCGGACACAGCGACCCTCACCCCGTTTTTGTAAACCTGCAGCACGGCAAAACCGTATAGCTCGGTTGCGCTATGTTGAAAGATATTGTCGATCAGTTCAGAAAAAACGGTAAAGGCGGCGAGTCCCAACGACTTTCGATCGCGCCTGTTCTGTACCGCCTCCTCCAGAGCGTCGGATAACCGCGAAGGCAATTCCTGATCCCTCAGACCCGGGCTTATTCCTGCTATTTCGACCAGTCTTGCGTTGTTTCCTCTAAAAGTTATTGCGCTCGACATGAGTGGCCTGTACGGAAGGACTTCCACTCTGCCATCAAGGTGGTCGAAAAAGCCGATACGATTTAGGTAGCCGAAGGCGCCGTCCTCCCCACCCTCGAATTCGAGGATCACTTTCTTCGGTACGACGACAAGCTGGTTCGCGAGGCTCAAAAGACGGACGGCGGCATCGACCATCACCCCGCATCCATCTGGAATCTGGAATACGATGTCCGTGACTTCGTCATCATGCGGAGCGCGCGCACGACGCAAGCAATTCTCAAACAGCCTGTTGCTTACCCAGCGAGCCGGAAGGCGTATCGTTGATATGATCGCCATCGTTTAGAATTTCCAATCCTTCCTTACTTCTCTCACGCAGTCCTCCGCTTTTTCCAACTCTATCCCCTCGCCTCCACTCATTGTACCACCTTCAGAGTTAGTCCTGCTACTTCAGGGACGTCGCTCCCCCACATCTTTACGCCCCCACTGTTAGTTTCCCGCTTTAGGTGGCTGCTCCGACAAGTTCCTCAAGGGACGTCGCGGCCGGAAGCTGTCGATTCGTAAAATCTGAGCTTTCCTCTTGTTCAGGAAGCATGCTTCCTGTCATAATAGTTTTTGAGTTTTTACGAAACCGCCGGGAAGGGGGCAGATGGGAGAAGTCCGCAGGTTCAGGATGGCGAGCGACTACTTCACCGCCGACGGCCTGGAAACGCTCGCCGGCGTTCCTTGGTACCGTTACGAAGCATTCATTCTCAAGGAACTTCTGGACAACGCCCTCGACGCCACCGAAAATCAGGACGCCAGGAGGGTAGACGTCCGGCTCGAACTCACCGGCAAGAAAGCCGATCGCCTTTCGGTCTTCGACAACGGCCCGGGAATCTCCGGCAGGCTGCTCGACCAGATATACGCCCAGTTCGACAGCTACGTCTCCTCAAAGAAGGGCTACCGGGCGCCGACGAGGGGATACCAGGGAAACGCCCTCAAGACGGTCATCGGCATCTGCGCGCTCAGAGAGTTCCAGCTCGCCTTCCTGACCCGGGAGGGAGAAAAGGTCGTTTACACGTCCGACCGCGGCCCCTCTGGAGAGATCGGCTTTCGCCGGACCCGTCTCGGAAGCGCCGACGGGCGCGGAGTGGTTCTGACCGGCCATTTCCACGATCTTTCCGAGGACGAAATCATACTTGCCTTGCAAAAATACCGCCTCTGCAACCCGGACGCGTCGTTCTCGTTCAATGGGCGGGAACTTGCCGCCCTTGTGCCGGGTATCAAAAGAAAGGAGACCAGCTACGTCTCCTGGTACGATCTGCCAGCGTTCGAGGAACTCGTCATCAGCTCCGCCTATGTGAGCCCTGGCGAGCGGGCGTTCGACTTCTCTGAGGATCAGGTGCGAAAGGACGGCCTCTGCGAGCGCATAGCCCAGGACCTGGGCCTCGACGCAGGAAAGGACTTTCTCCGGCTGAACGGTCTTTTGGAGATTCCCGACCTTGTATACATCTACCGCGCCAGGAACATTGCCTTCCCGTCGTCGCCGGAAATCGACGCCCTCGACAAACTGACCTCCGCCTTCCGGAGAGAACTCTTCGGACGCCTGGGCGACGCCGAAAGGGGCTACGTCAAATGGCTCAACCGGGCGCTCCTGGAGGCCCTCTACCCGAAAGAGATAAGGAAAGCCCCGCGGACCACCGTACGCGCCTTCCTGGAGAGGAACTTCTCCCAGGTGCAGAAAATCGTCAAGCACCTCGCCGTGAGCGGCATGACGCTCACCGACCTGGCCGCCGACAAGGAGAAGACCGCCTCCCTGTTCTTCGATCTCCAGAACCGGGTGAAGCCCCCTCGAGACGAGATACTGAGGCCCTACCTGACAGGGGAAGAGAACCTCAAGAAGCTTCTGGGCGACGGCGCCTACAAGGCGGTCTTCGATCATTACGAGATTCCCAACGGATCGGCAACCACCCGGGTCCCCTTCGCCGTAGAGGCCTTTCTCGCGAAGACCGAGGATACCCCCTTCGTCGAGGACTCCGAGGTCGTCATTGCCGTCAATAACTCCATACCCGCAACGAAAGAACCCTTTCGATTCCGCGCATCCGACGCCCCCGAGATGGCCCCCGACGCGATCAACGAGCTTCGCCGGGCGGTTGAGAAGCGATTCCCGCTGGCCATCAAAGCGGACGGACAAAACTGGCTCAACGCATTGCTTGAGCACAAGGACTTCTGCGCGGCATGGCTCGACAAGGCGTGCGACTTTCTGGACGAGGAGCTGCCTCAGGAGGCCGACAAGATCGTTTCGGACCTGGAGCGCGCATGGGGCCGCCCTTTTCGCGGCGTCAGCATCCTCGAAAGGCTCAATGCGTCCCTGCGGGAGACAACACTCTACCAACGGCTGGGGAAGCCTACCCTCCCGCCCGAGGTCGACTCCCTGGCGGAAAGTACGTCGCAGTATCGGCAGAACGACTTCCACGACCTCACACCGTTGGCGCAAGTGGCAATAAAAGAGTTCAACGCCTCCCTCCTTCACTCTCTGTATCCCGCTATCCCCCGAAGGAAAAGACTGAACCTGGGAAAGGAAGCGGCAGAGCTGATGCAGATGACCGAAGCGCGGCGGCGGCTTCACAAAGAAGCCATCTTCTTGGGTGAGCCGGATCCCGTTGTCCTGCTTAATAGGCTCCTCCTGGAGGCGACCTTTGGCCCTCTCCGAACTCCCCACGAAGGATATTCCGATCTTGCCGATTTTCTCAAAGAGAAGGGCCTCAACAGTGACCGTTTTCTCTACGTCTCGCTCATCTGCCCCGCCATCCAGGCGACGGACAAGGCCAAGAGCACGATCGTGGCGGACCGCTTCAAGACCAGGCTCTTCTCCACGCTGTCGTCCGTGTTAAGAACTCTGCCGAAGCCGATAAAGGCCAAATCCAAGGGCCCCACGGACACAGAGTTGATGCGCCGCTACCTCAAGCCTGCCTACGACTATGCGAGCTCAAAGGGCAAATACCTGGTGTTCTCCCGGCAGCTCTTTTATCCGTTGCGCAACTTCATCAACATCAAGGCGGGCGTGACCCTCACCGAGGCCAGCTACAACGCCTTCACGCAAAAGAGGATCACGGAGTTCTTCGAGGAGTTTCCCGAGTACGAAAACAAGATCCTCTTCGAGCGGAGGGGAAGCTTCAAGAGCCCCTTCGGAGTCGAACTTTTGCTCGGTACCGCGGACGTGGCGAAGTTCGTCCAGGCGCGCTACGACAACAAGGTGAAGGTGCTTACAGAGACCAAGATGAGCCCCGTGTACGACTTTTCCCCAAAGTATCTCTACAATAGGGTCCTCTTCGTGGAAAAGGGAGGCTACCGGGACATCCTGGAAGAAGCAGGCCTCTTGAGAAAGCTGAACATGGGCGTCATGTCCACCCAGGGGTTTGGCACCCGGGCAGGAAAGGAATTGGTCAGGGCCCTCAGGAGCCTCGGCGTGGAAGTCTACGTATTGCACGACTGCGACATCCCCGGCTACCAGATCATACACAATCTCCTCAAAGGGAGCCATACTTTCAAAGAACCCCTCGACGTGAACGAGTTGGGCCTCACCGTGGTCCAGGTGCAGCGTCTCCGCGAAGAACGGCGCGGAAACAATGAGAGCGGCCCCGACGCAGAGATCGTCCCCTACGCCAAGAGCTTCGAGCACTCGCTGCAAACCGTGATAGCCACGGAAGAGGCAAGGAGGTTCTTCGTTCCCACCGAGGAAGAGATAAGGAAAATGTCAGGCCGGGTATCGGAAAAAGCCAGGCACTACTACAAGAGGGTCGAGATCAACGCCTTGACGTCGGAGGAACTAATCGTCCTCATCGAGAGAGAAATCCTCCGGATAGAAAGCGAGAAGGGGCTGAAGCAGCCCGAGCCGAGCGCGGAGGAGCTGGCCACCTTTCTCAGCGAGATCGGCAGCAGCGACGTCTTGGAGGAGATCAAGAAACGGGCGATCTACGAGGTGTTCCGGGACAAGGCAGAGGTGAGTATAGACCCGGAAGCTATCACCCAACTCGTGCTCGCCAAAATGAAGGACCGGCCAAACAGCCACTGGACCGATTGTCTTGACCGGGCAATCGAAGAATACATGGATGAGCTCGTAAAAAAACTGGTGGAGGAGTTGAAGCGTTCCAACCAGCACCACACGAATGACTGAAGCCCCGCCCTTCGGCGCTTTTGCGCAACCGTCAGCCGAGCAGACCTCACTGTTGCCCAAGGTCAACTGACCGTATCATAGCCTTCGGTTCTGAATCTTCTTATTCAAGTCTCATCAATCTTTTCATTTCCTTCGGCACCACTGATCAAGTTCTGCTCTTCGAGAAGTAATACTCAATATGACCAATGAGAGCGAGGCGATGAAGGGAGAAGAGGCTGCTGTCGTTACCAAAAATGGAAGGCTGCACCGATCCGCAGCAGACGACACATCCCCCTTCATAGCTCCAAGCGAGCTCGCGCGCCGGTGGCGGTGCTCCAGGTCTTCGGTCGATCGTATAGCCAGGAGGGCCGGCTTGCATCGGCTTCTACTCGGCGAGGGCAAAAACGGCCTTGTCCGTTACCTCAAGAAGGAGGTGATGTCATTAGAGAATAAATCCATTTTGTAGACCTGCTCCGCGAGCCGCCCTCCACCTCGCAAGTCCCAGAGGGCGGCTTCTTTCTTAGGCGCTCTTCACCACCTTTGAATTGACCACTACTAGACGAAGCTTTTTGCGCAGCTGCCTGTCATCCCCGGCAGAGGGCGATACGGGAGCCACAGGATCGGGGGATTCAAGGGGCGCCGTGCTCTCTCCGAATTCCACCGAGTCCACAAGCGATTCCGGCATCAGGTGCGCGTAATGCTTCCGGCAAATCTCGGGAGAATTCCCCATCAGCTCAGAAATCTTGTACAAGCTCTCACCTTTCATCGCGAGATGCGAGCCGAAGGTGTGCCTGAAGTCGAGGCACGCCCACTTAAGCCCTGCCTTCCTGTTTGTCTCACGTAACGACTGGGAGAAGTTGTCGGGATCCCACCTTTTCCCCTCGGGGCTCTGGAAATACCAATCGCCTTCGACTTTGCGAGACGTGTAGGCGTCAAGATACGTTTTCAGGGTCCGGCTGATTGGCACCATCCTGTTCTTGCCGGTTTTTGGCTGCCAGAATTCCCCGCCGACCTCCTTTGCCCGGATTCTGATCACGCCTCTCGGACCCGCTCCCGTATCGACATCGTCGAGCGTCAGCCACAGCAACTCCTCCCGCCTCAATCCGGCGTAGATGTAAATCGCTACCACGGCCTGTAACACGGGCTGGTCCCTGAGCGCCGCCAGTTGCTCATCGATTTGATCGCGGTCCAAGAAACGTATTACCGGCGTGGTTTCCTTGTACCGCTCCACCGCGGCGGCAGGATTGACGTTTCCCGGCATCCTCACACCGCCCTCCTTCATCGCCCAGTTATACAAACGAACAAGGACTTCCCGAAAGCGATTCGCAGTCTTGCCTTTGATACCTTTGCACCTGACATGGTCCGCGATCATCGCCGCGACGTCGGCTGTCCGTACGCATTCAAAATAGGACGCCTCTATGCGCCTGCACGCCTTGATGGAAGAACGCTTCTTTCCCCTCCTGCTTATCTTCTCGTTCTTGATCTGGAGCTCAGGGCAGACGGGGCCGAAAGCCTCCCTGAGGTAGTACACGTCCTTCGCGGCATTGCGACTCCGCTTTTTCCCCATGATGTTTCTGACGAAAGCGCCGATAACCACAGAAAGGCTTGTCTTTGTGGGGAGCGCAAGCTCCTCTTCCCGAAAAAGCGATGATTCCAGCTGGCGAAGCTTCTCTTTCGCGATCTGGAGAGAGGACGTGCCCAGGGAGACCCTCTTCTGCTTAGACCCCACATAGTACACCGCGTAGTACTTTCTTCCCCGCTTCAAGAGACCTGCCATATTTTCCTCCTGTTTCAGGCCCCTTGATGTACAGTTGGTGTACAATCCAGTGTACAGTTCCATAAAAAAAGGGACCTGCATGTTCTGCAAGTCCCTAATATTACTTAATTGCGGGGGCTAGATTTGAACTAGCGACCTTCGGGTTATGAGCCCGACGAGCTACCTGACTGCTCCACCCCGCTGGTAACAGGATAAACTTATCCGGCCTGGAAGTCAACCGATATTTAATCGATACTTAACGGGGAAGTCACACGGGCCGCCACTTTTAGCACCTTTGTGGTGGAGGCGGTCACTTTGTAGAGGTCATTGATCCGTTCTCCGACGAGCCAGATAATCTCGCCGTCCGAGAGGAGGAAGGGCGTCTTTCTGCGCTTCTCTCTGGGGGTTTTTCTGGAAATGAAGTAGTCTTTCACCTTGACGCTGTGAGCCATGCCGAGGGGCACGAATCTGTCTCCCGGCCGAAACGTTCGCAGCGACAGGGTGGAAATCCGTTCTGCATCGAAAAAGGCGATGAGCCTGTCGGCGGGAAACGACTCGGGCTTCTCGTCGCTTACCGAGACGTCAAGGCTTAGCCCGAAGCAGGGAAGATCCTGTCTTCCCGGCCCGACCGGAAAAGCTTCAACCGGCAGAGGGATCTCAGCTTCTTTCTTCGTGAATATGAGATCCTGGTACTCTCTGTTGACCTTCATTCCGCCGGGCAGCGTCACCTCGTTGTTCGGCCGCGGCGAAAAGAGCGATTTCTCCACGAGGCGCGCGTGCTCGCGCAACGCGACAAACCGGGGCGAGAGAGCGCCGAGCAAACGGGAAACGACCCGAAATCTGACTTCCGGCTCGATATTCTTTAACGCCGCCACGCCGACCCGGAACCCCTGCCCTTC
This sequence comes from uncultured delta proteobacterium, assembly GCA_963816715.1. Classification (GTDB taxonomy): domain Bacteria; phylum Desulfobacterota; class Syntrophorhabdia; order Syntrophorhabdales; family WCHB1-27; genus BOG-1155. Next base: position 57,624 of record CAWFMJ010000012.1, on the reverse strand, counting down.
CCGCCGCGCCTCCTTCTCAAGAAATCCGGCAACATCGGCGTCAAGCACCGCGTTGACTCCCGTGATGTCCGTAAGAAGGAAAAGGACCTTTTCTTTGAATCTCGGGTTGAGCTGATCGAGCAGCGGCGCAATGCGGCGACGGATGAAGTTTCGCTCGTACTTATCCGACAGGTTCGATGAATCTTCCCGGTAGGCTATGGCGTGGGATTGAGCATATTCGACGATCTGGGAGCGAAATGAACGGAGGAGCGGCCTTATGATGCGACCCCGCCTTATGGGGATCGATGCGAGACCGGAGAGACCCGATCCCTTAATGACGCGCAGCAGGAACGTCTCCACCTGGTCATCGATATTGTGGGCGATTGCGATCCTGTCGCATCCATGGGCATCGGCCGTCTCCTCGAAGTAGCGGTAACGCAGGTCTCTGCCCGCGTGCTGCACGGAGAGGCCGTTTTCTCGGGCGTAACCTCGCACGTCTGCCTTCAGAACATAGCAGGGCGCCCCCAGGCTCTCGGCGAGCCCTCGGACAAAGACCTCATCGCCCGTCGATTCCTCCCCCCGCAACTGGTGGTTCACGTGGGCCACAGCAATGGAGAAGCCCATATTCTTTCCGATTTTGCTGAGGAGGAAAAGGAGCGTGGAGGAGTCTATGCCCCCGGAGGCCGCAACGAGCACCGTCTCCCCCGGACCGGTCAGTCTCTCCCCGATAATGAGCTGTCGGACGCTCTCGTCGAGCGTTGTCAAAGCGCGCTAATGGCAGGAAGAGCAGTTCGAGGAGGAGCACCCCGAACAGCCGCCGCCGGCGCCTGACGAAGTGAACTTCGAGCCGCTGCCGGTGGAAAAGCCGAAAGTGGACATTTTCTTCTTCGGGCGGTCATTGCCGCATTTCGGACACTCTACCGCTTCGTCGGACCTGAAGACCAGGCACTCAAAATCATCTCCGCAGTTCTGGCAATTGTACTCGTAAATAGGCACGTCCTTATTCCTCCTTGCGCAGGCCTGCCCGTCGAATCTCCTTCATGACGTCCGGCAAGAGGTCGCGTAGAGATTGCGCGTAGTCCCCCATCTCTCCGTACCCGTCCATCGGCATGGCCAAGGCTTGTTCGGCGAACGTTCTTGCCATCGAAGGCCTGTTCTTTAGATAACAATTGAAAGCAGAAGCATAAAGGAACAAGAATCTCGCGGACAAATTGTCGTCGTCCAGCTTGGTCGCCTTTTGGAAAAGCCCCCTCGCAGCCTGATAGTTCTCGCTCTTGAGATAGCTGACGGCAGCCTTGAGGACAAGCGTCGCGCGGCCCCGTTCATAGAGGCGCTCAAGCAAGTCCTGATACCCTTTTTTTCCGTACAGTGCAATGAACGAACGTTCGTTCTCGAGCAGGAAACGCGGCAGCAAATAGTTGTTTCGATAGATTTTTACCAGGTCCTTCAACTGTTCCGCCAGTTCCTTGAGGAGCGTTTTGACCTGTCTGAGACCCTCGTTAAGCCTTTTCTGGGCCTTCAGAATGAGACCGCCGAACTCACGGATGACCTTTTCTTCGGCTTGGGTCAGCTCGGTGGAACTGATAAGCATGTTGTACTGCGGCTTGTAGTACTCGAGCTGGTAAATGCACTCCCGGAGCTTCATTGCCTCGTGGAAGATGTACCCGACGGTAATGTCGAAGAACTTCTCCTTGTAGGCCGCCTCAACGGTGTTCCGGAACAACTCGTGGCACATCTGCTTCAGTCGGTAGAGACAGCTCTTGCCTCTGTCGTCGACGAATTCCTCGATGTCCGGGAAGGTTAGGGCCCCGCTCTTGTGCAGCCCCATACAGCGGTTGCACGTCTTGTAGAGAGCAATAGACTCGCTAATAAGATCTATCTGCTTCTTTTCGATATTCAGGTTTGTCACGTTCCGCCGCACCTTCCTTTTCTTCGTATTCTTTGACAATCCGCCGCAGCTCTTCTCCCTCGATCACCTCTTTTTCAAGCAGGACTCCGGCGATCTGCTCGACGAGCCGTCTCCTTTCGCTGAGCGTCTTCTTGACCCCATCGTAGGAATTCTCGATAATCCGCCTCACCTCGTTGTCTATCTCCCGGGCGGTCTCTTCGCTGTAATCCCTCACATGGGAATCGGGGCCGATGTCGAGAAACATCGATTTTCGTTCCTTTTCATAGGTGATGTGGCCAAGCCTGTCGCTCATGGCGAATTCCTTGACCATTGATTTCGCTATATCCGTCGCCTTGGCGAGGTCGTCGTGCGCCCCTGTCGAGATCTCCCCGAACACGAGCTCTTCAGCGACCCTGCCGCCGAGAAGGACTGCCATGCGGTCGAGAAGTTCCTGCCTCGTCATCAGGTAGCGGTCCTCGGTAGGCCGTTGCATGGTGTAGCCGAGAGCGGCGATCCCCCTCGGGATGATGGAGATCTTATGCACCGGATCGGGCGTATCCAACAGAGACGCCATCAGTGCGTGGCCTGTCTCGTGATAGGCCACAATCTCCTTCTCTTTCTTGTTCATCACCTTGCGCTTCTTCTCCAGGCCGGCGAGCACCCTGTCTATGGCTTCGTCGAATTCGGCGCTCGTTACCGCGGGCTTGCCCTTCCTGGCGGTGAGAAGGGCCGCCTCATTGACCAGGTTTGCCAGGTCCGCGCCGACAAAACCGGGTGTTCTGGCGGCCACGACGGCCAGATCCACATCGGGCGCGATTTTTACTCCCTTGGCATGGACCCTGAGGATGGCCTCCCTTCCGTGGATGTCAGGCCTGTCGACAAGCACGTGCCTGTCGAACCTCCCCGGCCTCAGAAGCGCGGGATCCAGGATTTCGGGCCTGTTGGTAGCCGCCATGATGATCACGCCCTTCTTCGTGTCGAAACCGTCCATCTCGGCAAGGAGCTGGTTCAACGTCTGCTCCCGCTCGTCGTGGGACGCAAGCGGGTTGAGGCCGCGGGCTTTGCCGAGGGCATCAAGCTCGTCGATGAAGATGATGCAAGGCGCCTTTTCCTGCGCCTGGCCGAAAAGATCTCTCACCCTTGCCGCGCCGACGCCGACAAACATCTCGACAAAATCAGACCCGCTCATGCTGAAAAAGGGCACTTTCGCTTCTCCTGCAACTGCCTTCGCGAGAAGAGTTTTCCCTGTGCCCGGCGCGCCGACCAGAAGGATGCCCTTCGGTATCTTACCGCCGATGTTTAGAAACTTCTGCGGCGTCCGCAAGAACTCGATAATCTCCTTCAGCTCTTCCTTGGCCTCTTCCACGTCGGCTACGTCCTCGAAAGTCACGTTTATCTCGTTCTGCCCCAATATCCTGCTCCGGCTCTTGCCGAAGTTGAGAACGCCCGAAGGGGCGCCGCCCATTCTTCTCATGAGCAGGTTCCAAATGACGATGATGACGACAAAAGGCAGAATCCACGAAATAATGCCTTTGAAGAGCTTATTTTCATACTGGCCGCTGAACCTCACGTTGTTCTTCTGCAGGTCTCTCACGAGGTCCGGGTCATCCACCCTGGCGGTCGTGAATTTGACGGGCTTTGAATCGTTCTCCTTGAGGTTCCCCTGGATGCTGTCGCTGCCTACGACGAGATCGCTCAATTCTCCTTTGGCCAAATCCTGCTTGAACTCGCTATAGGAGATGGTTTTTACTTCGGAATTGGACAAGTAGCTATTGATGACGATGATGGCGACAAAAGCAACGATAAAGTAGAGAAAAGTGAAATTTCTCGTCTTTTTGTCCTTATTGGCTTCCGTGCTGCTTCGTTTAAGTTCGAGAAAGGGTCTTCTTCTGCCGCCTTTCTTCGCGACTCTCTTTTTCGGCATGTTAAAGTTTAACAGAAAATAGGGCCTTTTTAAATACTCCCTCCATCTCCTTTCCTATGGAATATCGTCATTTGTCCACTGATTGTCAAATACCAGTTGCCGGGGTTCACCGCCCCCTTTAGCGAAACGGCCTGCCTTAGCAGGGCGCCCGCACGCTCCGACGCCTTCATTCGCGGGCCGCAACGCATGCGCTCGCTTTCGAACTACCGGGGCTCGGCGCGCTCAGTTATTGCTTTCGAAACATTTCGTACAGGACGCCGTAGCGCGCGCCCGCGGTGCTTACCGTGAACTGCTCGGCGCCAAAAGCGGCAACAATCTCCTCCATGAGGAGAACGCCCTGCGGCAGAAGGTCTTCTCGTCCCGGGGCCATCCCGGGCAAAACTTTGCGCTCGGCTGCCGTCATGCCCAGCAACCGTTGTCTCCACTCCCTGAGAGAAAGCAAAGAGATGTCCACGCCGTGTATGCGCTCCTTGTCGAATGCGTCAAGGCCGAGAATTATCGCTGCCAGAGTCGTGACGGTGCCGGCCATGCCGACGATGCTCCGGTTGCCCGATTCAGCAGGCCTTAACCCGACCCGGCCGGGGCTCACCTGTTCTCGTACGAAGGCGGACAGGCGCTCAATCTCTTCGGGGCACGGCGGATCGTGGCTGATGAACCGCTCCGTCAGCTTCACGGTGCCGATTGGAAGGGAAACGTAATCGAGGAAGCGGCGCCTGTCGCCCCGGGTCAGCTCGGTGCTTCCTCCCCCAATGTCGACGACGAGAAGTTCGTCGCCTTTGATGAGGGGGTCGTCTTTCACCGAGAGGTACGTGTAATACGCCTCTTCGTATTCACTGAAAACCCGCACCTTGATCCCCGTCCGGCGCTGCACCGTCTCCATGAATTCGTCGCGGTTGACCGCCTCCCGAAGAGCGCTCGTGCCGTAGCAGACGACAGTCTCGACGCCGAACCTGTCGATGACGCGACGATACTCTTCGAGCGCCTTCACGGTCCTCTCCATCGCGGGCGGGATAAGCCGCCCGCTTGCGAGCAACCCTTCGCCGAGTCGCGTGATCGTCGCCGCGTCGTGCAATTCGACGAGCTGTCCGTTCGACTCCATGACGAGCAGGAGGACCGCATTCGTTCCGACATCGATAGAAGCGCATCGCATTTGACAAAACCCAGAAGAAAGTAAATAATTACTTCGTGGATGTCAACGGGCTGATCGCTTTTATTGCAGGAGTAGGTTCGTTTTTCAGCCCTTGTGTGCTTCCCCTTCTCCCCTCGTTCCTCATCTACATATGCGGCGTCACCGTTCACGACTACAGCGACCTTGAAGACAAGAAGTGCAAGAGACGGGTGATCTTCCACTCCATCTCCTTCATTATCGGCTTTTCCTTCGTCTTCATCGCCTTCGGTCTTTCATCTTCCTTTCTCGGCGCTCTTTTCGCCTCCTATCAGAAGTGGATCATGATAATCGGCGGCATCGTGCTGGTACTGATGGGCTTCAACATGCTCGGCCTGCTCAAGATCCCCCTTCTCAACCGGGAAAAAATGGTCCACCTCACGGAGAAGCCGACAAATCTGGCGGGGTCGTTTGTCGTGGGCGTCACCTTCTCTTTGGGCTGGACGCCGTGCATCGGACCCGTGCTCGCCTCTATCCTTCTCATTGCCGCCACAGGCAAGTCGGTGGTCGGGGGGATGTACCTGCTGGGCCTCTATTCCCTTGGCCTCGCCATACCTTTCTTCGTCGCCGCCCTCCTCGTGGCCAGACTGATGAAACTCATGAAGCGGTTCGGTCATGTGGTGCGCTACACCTCTTTCGCCCTGGGAGGGCTGCTGGTGGTCCTGGGGGCCCTACTCGCAACGGGCTATTTTACGGCCATCACGAAACTGGCGGGCTAGGGCGAAGGTCATGCCTGATTTCCGTACAGCCCTGACCTTCCTTTCGGCCATCATTCTTATCGCGGGCCTGTTCGCCGCCGCCCTGATCTATCGGTCGGCCGTCGATGCCGAACGCAATGCTCTGGGCTACGTCCAGGGAGACGGAACGAGCTACCCCGTCACGCCCGAAGATTCGAAAAAATACCTCCGTGACATGGAATTGTACGGCGGAAAGGCGAACGTGCTCGCCGACGAGCTGAGGCGGTGGTTCTCGGGGCTATGGCATGGAAAATCGCTTGCCTACACCGTTGCGGTCATCTCGATATTGCTCGCGCTGGGCGTCTACGGCGCCGGCCGCCTGCCGCCTCTCGACGACGAGGGTTAACGATCTCAAAAACAGTACCCGATCCCCACCAGAAAAATATCGGCGTCATGGTCGTAGTTGGTGAGAACCCGGTCCCAGATGAAGCGACCGAGCCAGTGATCGGTGAAGTGAAAGCCGGCGGTAACGCCGATGAGGGCATTGACGGTCGTGCTGCCGTTGTTGCCCCGGTCTTGGTCGTAGGCAAGATACGGGCCGCCGCCGATGCCAAAGGCAAGGCGGTCGTTGAAGTAGGTGCGGACAATCCACGCCTGGCCGTTGATCCCGTAGCGGTTTCCTTTACGCGGCCCTTCATTCAGGACGCCTGCGGTGAGGTCGACGTGGGGAGCAACGCCTACCCGGTATTCCAGCCCTTCAGCCCCCGTCTCGTGGGCATCGCCCCGGTTGAGTCTTGTCTCTCCCCCCAATAGGGTCAGCTCCCTTCCGGTGGCGCTTGCGGTCTCCCTGGGCGGCCTGTCGACGGGCCCCTCGCGTGGAGGCCGGTCAAGCTGATATCCTATCCCCCCCGTGACAGAAACGCTGTCGAAGCTGTTGACCGCCTGGATATAGTTCGCCCGGAGCTCGAAAAGCAGCCCGCTCTCCATATACCAGGTGGCGGCCAGGCTGTAAACGGCGCCCCAGCCGTGCTGGTTGCCGGATGGGCCGTCATCGGGAAGCACGGTATCGAAATAGAAATAGGGCCCTACTCCCGCAGCGAGTGAAAGTCTGCGTTCGAGCACATTCGTCCGCAGCCATATCTGCGGCTCGTAGCCGTCCCGGTGGTGCTCGGGAACGTGTCCCTCGTTAATGTAGGTCAGGCCCACGGCAAGGTGTTCTCCGAGACCCTGCCGGTATTCGACGCCCCAGCGAGTGGCCCTCTCGTGGCTGGTCAAATCCTCCGTCTGGCCGATATTCAGGTAAATCTCCTGGGCGGGCAAAGACGTCGCTAAAAAGAAGAGCAAAGTAATGGCGAGAAAGAGAACAAGCCGGTGCACCTCGGCGCCTCCTTTGACCCGATGCTCATCGATGTTGACCGCGTCCCTTTCAGGCCATATGGAGGCCCCTATTGATGAAATATAAGCGGGAGAGGCGGGGAAGCAAGCCCCGCATCGTTGAATGTCCCCTTGATAGGGGCAGCTTTCGCCGCGCTTAATCCCCGGTTTGAGACGCCGATAACAAGAACAGGGCACGAAGGAAAACATCCCGAGAGGTGTGGCAACCCATGCTGAACAACGAGTTCATTCGTCTCAAAGACTTTATCTGGAGCGAGTGCGGCATCAAGATCACCGATGCAAAACGAACAATGCTCGAAGCTCGTCTCCAAAAACGGGTGAGAAAACTGAATCTCCCCTCTATCTCCCAGTATTGCGAGTACCTCTTCACTCCAAAAGGAATGGAGGAAGAGCTGAAGAACATGATCGACCAGGTGACGACAAACAAGACGGACTTTTTCAGAGAACCGACCCATTTCCGATACCTGGAGGAGACAGCGCTGCCCGAGGTCGCCGGCCGCACGGAGACCGTCGTTGTCTGGAGCGCGGGCTGTTCCAGCGGCGAGGAGGTTTACACCCTTGCCATGGTCTTGAAGGAAAGCGGGGCTAAGTTTGTCATCCACGGAACGGACATATCGACACGGGTGCTCGAGAAGGCGCGGCTCGCGGTCTACACCGAAGAGGAGATAGCGCCGATCCCCGGCCCGCTGAAGAAAAAATACCTTCTCGCGAGCAAGGACAGGACGAAAGGACTTTACAGAATTGCGCCTTCTTTGAGGGAACAGGCACAGTTTCGCAGGCTCAACTTCATGGACAGCGAATTCGGCTTCCGAACGCCTGTCGACGTCATCTTTTGTCGAAATGTGATCATCTATTTTGATAAGCCGACGCAGGAGAAGCTTCTCAGGAAGTTTGCCAGGTATCTCGCGCCACATGGCTATCTGTTCGTCGGTCATTCCGAAACGATTCTCGGGATGAACGTGCCCTTCACCCCGGTCGCCCCTACCATCTACCGGAAGTCGGGGTTCGGGCGATGAGATGACGAAGCCGGGGCCGCTCAGTCTTGCACCCCTGTCGTGAAGCGGTGTAAAGTTTTTTGAATGAAAGTCATATCGGGCGGGCAAACAGGAGTGGACAGGGCGACCCTCGACGCGGCGATGGAATTCGGCCTTGACTACGGGGGATCGATACCCAAAGGAAGGAAGGCCGAAGACGGCCCGGTGAGCGAAAAGTACGACAAGCTTACGGAACTGTCCGCAGCCGACTACAGGGCAAGGACGCGCAGGAACGTAGCCGATTCGGATGCCACGCTGATCCTCGCAAAGGGAGGCTTCGACAGCGGCACGGCGTTGACGGCAAGGCTTGCATCCGATCAGACCAAGCCCTGTCTGGTGGTCGACCTTGCAAAACAAAGGGAAACGGATGGCCTCGTCGAGGCCGTTGCCTGGCTCCGGAGGGTAAAGCCGCGAGTCCTTAACGTCGCGGGACCCCGGGAATCGAAAGCGCACGGCATCTACGAAACGGCCCGCGGCTTTCTTCGACTGCTCTTCTCAACAGAGCGGCCTTGGGACACCGGATAAATCCTCGTTGCACGGCGCCGCCTTGGGCATCCTCTCGTAAGGACCGGTCAGGCAGGCCGCTTCAGCCTGAGCCCCTTGGGAACGACCAGCAACTCCGCCATTTCGAAGAGTCCCTGCACAAGAAGGGCGAGGCACGCCGCCGGCACGGCGCCCTGGAGGATCAAGCCGAGATTGTCCAGGCGGATGCCCGTCAGAATTGGCTGTCCGTAGCCGCCTGCTCCGACGAGCGCGCCGAGAGTCGCCGTGCCCACGTTGATGACCGCCGACGTCTTGATGCCTGCAAGGATTTCCCTCGATGCCAGAGGAAGCTCGACCAATCTCAGCCTGGCCCAGGGCGGAAGACCAAGGGCTTCGGCCGATTCCCGAACGGAGGACGGTATGTCGCGCAAGCCGGTGCACGTATTGCGCACGACCGGCAAGAGGCTGTAAAGAAAGAGAGCGGCAATGGCGGGAGGGCCGCCGATGCCGAGGAGGGGGATCATGAACACAAGGAGGGCCAGAGAGGGGATGGTCTGGACAATGCCGACAAAGCTCAGGATGATCTGCCCGACCCCTGTTTTCTTGTAGGCAATGACGCCAAGGGGTATCGAAATCAGGATGGCGGCGAGCAGGGAGACAGAGACCAGCCAGAGATGCTCTCCCGTGTGTCGCCAGATGCTCCCGAAAACGCTTTCGTGGACTGCCTGCGCCGTAAGAGAAAAGCGCTCCGCCAGAAAGTCGGAGGCAATCCTGGCTTCGGGGACCTTTTCGATCTTCGCCCGCTCGTTCATTTGTGTCATGTCGGCATCGGAGATTTGTCCTTCGAGCCTTTTGAACGCAGCAACGAGCGCCGGCGCCCGATCTTCCAGATCGGCCCTGTAGAGGAGCACTGCCCTGTAGACCGGGAAGTAGTGCAGGTCGTCGCGCAGCGTCTGCAATCCGTAGTAATCGATCTCGGCGTCCGTCGTATAGAGATCGACGATGTCAATCGACCCGTCCTCCAGCCCCCGGTAGGCCAGGTCGTGATCCATGCCGAAGACGTTCTTTTGGGGGAGCCTGTAGCGCGAGCGCAGGCCCGGCCATCCGTCGGCGCGGTCCATGAACTCGTTGCTGAAACCGAAGACCAGTTCGGGATGATCACGCAACTGGGAGATGCTCGCGATGCCCTGTCTCCCGGCCTTTGCCTTCTTCATTCCCAGGGCGTAGTTGTCATTGAAGCCGAGCGATGCCGTCATTCGGATCCCATACGCTGCAAGGGCTTCGCGTATCGCCTTGTCGCCGTGTATTCCCCTGCCCGCCAGGATCTCTTCTTCTATCGTTCCGGTGTACTCCGGATAGATATCGATATCCCCCTTAAGGAGGGCGGCCCACATCAAACGGGTGCCGCCGAGCGCCTGCCGGTGAAGCGCGTGAGCGCCCGACTCTCGCGCAAGCTGCACCAGAATCTCCCCGAGGACGACCGACTCCGTGAACGCTTTCGACCCGACCCTTACCTCCCGAGAGGTGGACGCCGGGGACGGGACATCAGCAATGAGCCCGGCAAGCGACAACGCAACCAAGAGAGAGAAGAGGCGCCTCATGCCGCATTCCCCCTATCCGCTCAAGGGACTGCGCTGCGCATTGATGAAACGAGAAACGAAAGGGTCTGAGGGGATCTCGAAAAACTCCCCGATTCTCCCCTCCTGCACGACCTTTCCGTCCTTGAGCAGCACTATCAGATCGCCAAAGAAGGCGGCTTCCCCCATGTCATGGGTGACAAGCACGACTGTCTTTTTCAGCTTTTGAAAAATAAGCTTCAGGTCGGTCTGCAAGTCCATACGGATCATGGGGTCAAGAGCGGCGAGCGGTTCATCAAGGAGGAGCACGTCGGGGTCGAGCATTAAGGCGCGCATCAGACCGACCCGCTGTTGCTGACCGCCCGAAAGCTGGACGGGAAACCGGTGAAGCCCGCCCGCGGGAAACCGCACGAGCTCTGCAAGCTCGGAGAGCCTGCTCTCGATTCTGGCCCCGTCCCATTTTAGATGGCGGGCCATGAGCGTCACATTGCCGCCGGCCGAAAGATGGGCAAACAGCCCGCCTTCCTGGATCACGTAGCCCATCCTTTTTCTTATGGAGAGCACGATGTCCGTCTTGATCTCGCTTCCGTTGAAGAGGACCCGCCCGGCATCGGGCCGGATAAGACCGATCATGAGTCTGAGCAGCGTCGACTTCCCGCAACCGCTGGGGCCGATGAGCACCGTGGTCTTCGCCGAAGGGATTTGAAGACTGACCGAATCCACGGCGCGAATTTCACCGTAGGTTTTGACGCAATCGTGAAGCTCGATGACCGGGGAACGGGAAACGGAATCCGCCATGACCCTAATATAAGGGCTGTCGGTTTCTATTCACAGCGCTCGGCCGCACGGCTCCCAGCCGTCTTCGCGCTAGAGCGCCGGATCTTGGGAACCCTCGCTGCACCGTCGTTCTTTGATGATGCCGAGCGCCACGTAGGCGGGCCGCACGGCGGCCCTGAGCGAAGATCCGCTTCGAACGAAAATTAGGGCTCCTGCCAGGCAGCAGGCGCCGCTGATGAGGACCACGTGAGGCGCTCCAAACTTGGCGGCGGCCGTGCCGGCGATGAGGCTGCCGAAAGGAAAGACCCCTACGGAAGCCATCGTGTGAAAGGCCATTACCCTGCCCCGCTTCTCTTCAGGGGCAATTGTTTGAAGCATCGTGTTGCACGAGAGGAGCACGGTCATCATTCCGATGCCGGAGACGATCATGGCGACAAATGAAATCGTCATATTATGAGAGAACGAAAAGACGATGTTGGCGCAGCCGAACAACCCGAGGGCGCCGGAAGCGAACTTCTCCAGGCCTATCACGCTCTTGCGAACGGCAAAGCCAAGAGCGCTCAAAAGCGCTCCAATGCCGCTCGCGCTCACGAGAAACCCGAGGGTATGGGCCCCCCCGTGGAGGACGTCCTTTGCGAAGACGGGCATCAGCGTGGTGTGTTGCGTCCCGAGGAGGGTCATCGTCGTAACGATGAGGATGTAATAACGGATAGGCATGAAGCTGAAGGCGTAGCGAAAACCTTCCTTGAAATCTTCAAAAGGGCGACCCGTCGCCCGTTTCCTTGCTCGCGGCTTAATCCTCATGGCAAGGAGAGCAACAATAATAGCCAGGAAACTCAAGGCATTGAGGAGAAAACAAATGCCTTCGCCAAATGCAGCGACCGTAATTCCGGCAAGGGCGGGCCCGACGAGCCTGGCACCGTTGAACATCGCGGAGTTGAAGGCAATGGCGTTCGTCAGATCTTTCTTTTCTTCGACCAGATCGACCACGAACGCCTGCCTCGTCGGCATGTCGAAGGCGTTGGTGAGTCCCTGGCAAATGCCAAGAACGAAAATATGCCAAACGGCGACGTGCCCCGAGATGGTAAGCGCGCCGAGCGCGCTCGCCTGCACGAGAGCGAAAAGATTCGTCAGCATCAGCACGCGCCTGCGATTCCACCGGTCAACGAAGACTCCGGCAAGGGATGGGACGAAGAACATGGGAGACATGCCGACGAAACTGATCAGACCCAAAAGCGTCGCCGAGCCGGTGAGACGATAGACGAGCCAGCTCATCGCGATCGATTGCATCCACGTACCGATGAGTGAAAGTCCCTGACCCGCAAAGAAGAGACGGTAGTTTCGGTTATTGAAGGCCCTGGCAGCGAACTTCAGGCCCAATTTCTTTTTTGTCTTCTCCGGTCCGTTTTGCATGCGAGAATCTACTCTCAGGACAGCCAATGCCTGTTTTTCGATGAGCTATCCAATTTCAAGAACCGCCAAAAGGGGCTAAAAACAGAGGTAAGCAAGCGAACGACAACAACAGCGGTGCGGAAGCACTCGGATCCTCTTAATACGGCTGAAGTTTAGCACGGAATTGCGATCGGGTCAATTATTCGGGCACAGGGCTGGATACGGCGAAAGACAGGGTGGCGCCTCCCGCACGCCCCGTAGGCCTCCCTGGAGCGCTATTCGGGAGCGGCAGCCGATTTGTTCGCACAGTGCTTATACTAAAGCATCGGGAGCGAGGGCCGTGAAAGAATACGACGTCGTTGTCATTGGATCGGGTTCGGGGCTGTCCATCGTCTCAAAGGCCCTCAAGAAAAATCTGCGCATCGCGCTGGTTGCGGAGAAATATCTCGGCGGAACCTGCTTCAACGTAGGGTGCGTGCCGTCCAAAACCCTCATCTATGCCGCCGATCGCGTTCTCGACATAGAGGAGTCCGCAAAATTTGGCGTCGTCGCCTCCATTTCTTCAATAGATTTCGCGGCGATCATGGAAAGGACCCGCAATAGCACGTCGCCGAATCTATCCATATGTTCCCCGCCATGTCTGAGCTTATACCCGAAGTATTCAGCAACCTGGAGTGATTCTTCGCTTCGTTGACCAACACGAAGATCGGGATGCGCTATGGTTTCAATACGCGTTCTCAATGAGTGCGCAGGGATGCAGCGGTCGGATCGTCGGGAAACGCCTCCGGGGCTGTCTAAGGAGAGATGGCCGGGCGGCAGGCAAGCAGGCCGGAAAAGATGACGGCGCCGGGTGAGGCGCACGTTTTTCTTGACATACAAACGTTAATAAGGGCAATGATTAACAGATAGGCGGGGGCGACGCAACAAAGGCGAGTCGGGAAAGACGCTCCCGCCCAAGGAGATTTAGAAGAAGGCCCTTCAGAGCAACATTCCAAGGAGGCAGACCGTGGCGCAAACGATCAGAACGATTCCTGAACCCAACAAGACGGTCAACGTTGTCCGTGAATGCGATGTGGTCGTTGTCGGCGGCGGGCCGGGCGGCGTCGGCGCTGCCGTGGCGGCTGCCCGCAATGGCGCGGACACCTTGCTCATCGAACGATACGGGTACCTCGGAGGCATGGGCACGGGAGGTCTCGTGACCATCATTCCGTGCCTGTCCGATTTCAGCGGTGTAATGCAGATCGGTGGGATTAACCAGGAATGGATCGAAAGGCTGTCGATGAGGGAAGCCGAGACCCATCCACCCAGGGAAATCTGGGGTTCCACCGACAAGCGGTTGACCGCCTACTGGAATGATCGTTCCTTTTTCACGGTTCGGGAGGGCCATATCGTCTACGCCTCGCTTATCGACGCGGAAATATCGAAGTGCATACTGAATGAGATGGTCAACGAGGCCAAAGTAAAAGCCTATCTTCACTCGTGGGGGACCATGCCCGTCATGGAGGGAGACAAAGCGGTGGGGGTCGTCTTCGAAAGTAAATCCGGGCGCCAGGCAGTCATGGCGAAGGTGGTCATCGATTCCACGGGCGACGGCGATTTGCTGCCCTTCACCCCGGCAGCATTTGACACGGACATCGACCCGAATATTCGCATCGCCAACCTCTCCCTCTGCTACTGGATCGACAACGTCGATTTCATGAAGGTCGACGACTTCCGCAAGGAGAACCCGCGCAGATATGGCGAGCTGATGGGGGATCTCATGCATAAGGGCGGCCATGCAGGCTTCATGCGAAGCAATCTCAGGAACCAGCAGCATATCGTCTGGATACATCCGCGTTACGCGACTTCCAGTCAGACCGACGTGGAAGAGCTGACCAGGGTCGAAATGACAGGCAGGGAAAAGATGCTCCTCACCCACGAGTTCTTCAGGAAGAACATACCCGGCTTTGAGGAAAGCTTTATCGTCCTCTCCTCCCCGCAGCTCGGGACAAGAGGCGCCCGAAGGGTGCGCGGCGACTATATGGTATCTTCAAAAGACCTCCTTAACGACGAGCCCTTCGAAGACACCATCGCTATCTTTCCGGACCTCGACAGGGGCGAGGTTTCCCTCCGGCATCCCCTCACCTACCTACCCTACCGCTGTCTGCTCCCCAAGGGGGTCGAGAACATGCTGGTCGCGTGCCGGGCCTTTTCTTCGGATCAGGAAACGAACAACTTCTTCAACCTCATCCCGCATTGCGTGGCCCTCGGCGAAGCCGCCGGCACGGCTGCGGCTCTTTCCCTTAACCAGGGCGTGAGCCCGAGAAAAGTGGATTTTCAGACTCTTCGCAAACGGTTGATCGCGCAAAACGTGCCGCTGCCGGACGCATATCCGGAGAAATATGCACGCAAGAAGGGCGAGAAGATTCACGTCTACCAAGCCCCTGCTTTCCCCGGCGGGACATCATCGGCAAGGCCGGGTGAGCACTAGTAAGCAACCGGTCTATCTCTTGCGTCTTGTCCTCTACGATATTGGAGACTTCTGACGCCGCCATTCGTTTCCGGCAACCGGTGTTCCTACGACGACGCCTTAGCGCAAGTTCTGTAATTATTACAATGACTTGTGGATTATGTTTACTTTCTTAAGAGCCCCTTCCCCGGGGAGTGCTAATTCGTTGTCTAGAGCACGTACGCCGGCGATTTTATCTCGCCCTCGTCCTCATAGAACGATGTGGCGCTCAGCTCACTTTCGGTCTTGAACTCCAACTGCCCTACGCGCACGACCACATTGGGGTAGATCGTCTTGGCTATCTCTATGCGGGCGCGTTCTGCCCGGACCATCCTCTCTTCCATGACCCGGATTTCGAAGGCGACTTCATCCAGTTTGTCTTTTAGCTGCCGGCGAGCCTCGATGAGCTTCTCGTAGGTCTCCTCGCGTCGTTGCCACATCGACGAGCCCTGTGATCTGTATTGTTCAAGCGTAGTGATGCCGAGCTCTATCTGGGACAAGGTGGCTTTATGTTTCGCTCGTTTTTCCCTCAATCCATCCAGCGCTGCCTTTTGCATGGGATTGAAGCCCACCGCAAGCTCGGTGCGCACGCCTGAAACGGCGCCGACGGTGTTTGCGCGGATCATGTTTGTTGCCGATATGCGGCCGCCGAAGATCAAACCCTTCCCTGTCCTCACATTCACTTCATCGCCTGCGACGAGGTCGGAATGGAGAACCTCCCGGGAAGAAATGCTGGCGCCCGCTTCCACTGCGGCCTGTTCGATGAAGAAGGCTCCCACGTTTCCGCCAGCTTTGACCGGCTTATTTCCTTTGCCCCGTATGCCGCCCCTGACGAGGAGGTCGCCTCCGGCCTCGATGCAGCTATCTTCTACCACCCCATCTATCTGGATATTTGCAGTAGCCTTTACACTGAAACCGGAAAGGACGCCTCCGGACACTTTGACGCTTCCGGCAACGTCTACGTTTCCCGTGTTGTAGTCTATGTCTCCCTCGATAGCAATGATAGGCTCGACGGAGACCCTGTCGGCCAGGAGAGGCTGACCGTCGATTTTGGCGAACAGTTCCAGTCCATCGTCGGAAAGCCTCGTATTCCTGCCCGGAGACAGTTTCACGTCCTGCCCGGGAATAGCCCGAACGGGCTTGCCGGTGACGGTCATTCCATTCTCTCCCTGACTGGCAGGGATCTTTCTTGCCAGTACGGATTCCTTGCGGACGGATACGACACTTTCGATGTTCCGGTAGTCGATTTTGTTGTCGTCGATATCTTTCGGCTCGAGGGACCCTTTTCGGAAAAGGTATTCAATTGCCGCGTCCGTTCCATTGACGGGATATTTTCCGCGGGCGATGAGAACCTCGCTGCCGTAGGCGCCATCTGCAAAGACCTCTTGTATTGCAGTCTCGTCGACGCCGACAGTAATCGATTTTTCTCCCAGAGCGCGTTCGGCATTCGCAAAATTCGGCGCCCTGCCGCCATAGGCCGGCTCGACGCGCATATATGCCTCCATCTCTCCCGCCGCCACGGTGACGACGACTTGGCCGTCCTTTGCATAGCCAATCTCGAACGGTTGGTCGAGATGCCCGTTCTCCAAGGCCTTTACGATCGCCGGCTCGTCTATCCAGAAAGGTACATTCTCGGCTTTTACGGCGTTTAGGACGTCTTCGAGCGTGGGCAGTTCCCCTTGGGGGGACAAAACGGCGAACGCTTTGCCTTGTGCTTCGTCTATGGTAATCGTGA
This sequence comes from uncultured delta proteobacterium, assembly GCA_963816715.1. Lineage (GTDB taxonomy): Bacteria > Desulfobacterota > Syntrophorhabdia > Syntrophorhabdales > WCHB1-27 > BOG-1155. Next base: position 41,110 of record CAWFMJ010000012.1, on the reverse strand, counting down.
TCATCGGATCGGCCATGGCGCCTCTCAGTTATTCCGACTTTCCGGCTCGCTGGGGTCAATCGTTGCCGCTATGTCTATTAATCACTACCATTTGAATGTCCGAACTTCAAGGAGAATCTTTGAAGGGAATATCCTGCGAGGAGCAGTCTCCGTTATTCTGAGGCGGCCGGGCAAAACGTGAGTCTTCTACGATGATGAAACATACGCTTCTATACCTGCGCGAGAATCCGGAGACGAGACGAAGCTCGGGTGCCGTTCCGAACGGCGAGGGATGGGAGACCTCTTTTGCTTCTGAATCACAAAATAGCAACGTTACATATTCTCCCCTTCCACCCGGGGCCTGAGATTTTGAATGGGAATCCAGTCCCTCCTGCGGCGGCTCCAAATAAAGCGTATACTGATTGTGCGGTCGAATTTCCAAATGAGGGGGCGGGCAGTATGATAAAGCGCAAGGGGATTTGCGATGTCTGCGCAACGGAATTTGAGTTAGACGAAGGGAGTTTTGGCATTAGGATAATGGAAAACGATCTTGGTCCCTCCTCCAGGAAGTGGACGATTACCGTTTCGAGTTGCGTTGACGGTTGTCTCGACGAGGGTTTTTCTCACGTGTGCGGCATGGCCTGCCTATACCAAGCCATTAGCGAGGTCGTCGAAAAGAAGACAAAAGAACCTCATTTCAGGATAATCGGCTACGACGGCTTAGATGATAGCAACACCCGGGTTATCGATCTCACGGACAAAAAAATCAAGTGACTGTTTGCTAAGAGAATTTAGCGTCTCCTTCGGGGAATAACGCGTCATCTTGTCCCCTGTCAAGGGCCGGCCCCGCCGGCGTCACCGTCCTCCCCCTGAGAGTTGAGAAAAGAATATGACTTCTCAAAGACGGAAGCGGGCGACTGAGATACCGGAATTTAATTTTCAGAAGCAGCGATGTCGACAACCTCAATGGACTTAACCTCATCGGGTTCACCTACACAAACAACGAGAGCAGTCATTTCGGATGCGATCATAGCGCCGTGCGGCTGCCCCTTCGGATTGAGGCTGTAACCATTCGAGGTCTTGCTTAGACGTCCGGATTTAGTGGCCCGGCCTCCTTCGAGGATAAAAACATGCTCATCCGACAACGCGACAGCGGTAATTTTGATTAACTTGCCGGCAGGCGGAATGAACTTGACGATCCAGGTAATGCCGCCGCCTTCATGACGTCGGTCGCAAAGTACCTTTAGCTGTACAATTTCCTGACCATGATACAGGGCGCCTGGTCCATAAAACGGAATTGCAGACGTCCATTCGACGTGTTCGATATCGACGCGCATTGAAGACACTTGGCCCCTCCTATTTAGCGATTGCAGGTCAGAAATCCTTACGATTTGTACTGTGCAGAATTATAGCAAAATTCACACAGCTGTCCAAGATGAACCAAGATCTCGCTCGGTCCCCTCGCGCAACAACCCTTTTGGACAAATAATTCTCCCGGTCCCAAATGAGGTTGTCTCTTTCCCCGTTTAGCATAGGCGCATCTGCTGTCCAATGAAGCGTTTCAACGTCCACGATTTGCCAACCCCATAGTCGACCAGCAGTGTCAGCCATCGCACGTCTGATTCCAGCCATTGCGTCAAGAAAGTCATTGCGCCTTTTGCCGCGGTGGGGGAACTTTCAAAGTATACCTTGTTGGGCTGGTATTCCTTCAGAATTATGGGACGAAGTTTCTCCGTTTCGACTGCCCGAAGATAGGAATCGAAATTTACAAGCTGACTGCTGAGGTCAGCGAGAGAATATAGGGGAACACCATTGCGTGAAGCGTAGCCGTGAGCGTCCGGCGAATATCCATGCCGGGAAACGTGCATGATGACAGCATTATCCTTGAGAACCTCTTTCGCAGCCCTCAGTTTTCGAATGTCCTTTTGAACCTTCTCCACTCCGACCGGAGCCTTGTGGTCCGCGCACTCGACCAATATGATTTTTCTAACGAGGCCCTGCGTCTCTTCCGCTCTAATGTCAATTTCGCGGTTGTTGATGGATACACCCTATATTTCGCACCCTCCCGTGCTCCAGCAAACCGATTTTTGTCTCGCGTCTCATGACGGCGCCCTGGAATGAGCGCCCCTGTTTGCCGGAACAATCTCCGTGAAAATGGAGGGGCGAACATCCGGAGCCTTCAGATAAGCAAGCTGCGCCTTGTCCAGCGGCGTAAAGAGGAATCGTCTGCCGCCCTTCACGCCGACGAAGACCGGCGAGAACTTGGACGCCATCATGAAAGAGGTTGGCCTGAGCGTCTCGCCATTGTTCCAGCCCTTGAGCGCGATATGCTCTTCCTTCGCCTTCCGTCTCATCGTCCGCTCCATGAGGCGCCAGAGCAAAAGGGAGAGGACCAGGACGAGGCCCCATGGCTTCGATCCGTCGAGGCGTCTTGAGGAACACGTCGTTGACTACGAGGGGATCCTTCAAAAAGGCGAAGTTCCTCTCGATCCCGTCCTGCTCCTTATAGAGCCTTAGAATATCGACTCCCTTCTTCTCTTCCGTCGGCACGCTCGTAAGAAGGACAAAACAACCTGCTTCCTCCCGCAGCTTCTCGACGGCCTCTTTGTTCTCTTCTACCTTCGCCGCTATCCGGAAGCGGATGTCTTTTATCGGCCGCACGCGGTTTTTGCTCGGCCGTCCTTTGCCGTACGTCGGGCGGATCGCGACGGAACATGAGACTTCATGGAAATCACCGCCTTTAAAAGCTTTTGCCGTCGCTTGGGCGTCAGCAAGACAGAAGAACTCCTTGCAGCTGAGGTTCCAGGCCCTCTCCTTCACGGCAAGGGCGTCCTTTTCGATCGCTCTGTCGATCCGCTTCTGCCGGCGCCTGTCGTGGGCGTCGGAGTGAACGACTATCGCCCGGTACGTCCTTCCGCAGAGCTCGACGCGCGTTTCATGGAGACGGTAATGGGCGCATATCTCCTTGCCTTTCACCGTCCGATGGGACAGTTGTCCCGCATCGATCCAGGCGCCGGAAGAAACGGCCTCGCGTATGAGCTGGCCGCAGGCGCCGAAGTTTGCCGGCAATCTTGTGATGAAGCGGATGTCGTCCCTCATCAGGGAGAGGTTCTCCTCGGTCGCCAGAGCGGAGTCGGCGACGTAGATGAAGTCCTTTTGTCCGTGGTTCGCCATGATCCGGGGAAGCTCATTAAGGACGTTCCCGTTGATCTTCTTGTCGGGCGCATTCCCGGAAAGCGCCCCTCCATGGCAGGGAAGATTGCCTTCCACGCAGAGAAGGGAGAGCACGAACTGCTTGAGATCGGGCCGCTTGTCCTTGCTGAACCCGTGCGTTATATGGAGCGGCTCCTTCCCCGAAGACTCGTATTCTCCCCACACGCTCACGGAAGTCGTGTCGTGATGAACGACGGAGCAATCGACGCCGAAGCTCCGGAACGCCTGCACGCATATCTCGGAGAAGATCTTCCATGTCCCATATTCATAGATCCGGTCGAGGACCCGCCCGATGGCGTCGTCGTTGAGCATCTCTGGAAGAACGTCAGTCCGAGAAGGAGCGCGGCATCCCTGGCCTGGAAGAACTCCTCCAGCCGATAGAGAGGCGATCTCCCCGAGAGGACGTTCATGACGAGCCCCAAAAGAATCGCCCCGGGGCTCGCCTTCATATTGCAGGACAACGCCTCGTCGACGATCTCCACGAGCCCTATTCGGGACGCGTACTCTTTCACGATGGGCAGATGGGCGGGCGTGAAACCGGCTTCCATGCTCACTTCTCCTTAATCCCGAAGGTGTTGGGGCCCGTCCGGACAAAAGCAACGCCCTTCTTTACCTTCTTCGTGAGGGCCGAGACGACCGATTCCCTGTCCAGACTCACATCGTAGCGCTCCTTCGCCTGACTCATGATCTCCGCCACGTGCAATGGACCTCCGGCTGATGAGAGTATGTCTAGAACAACGCTCATCTGAGACTTACGTCGAGGAGCTCTTTCGCGCACGCCGGGCTCCGCGCTCCTGAGATACCCGCGAATAACCGCAAGTTGCGCCTTCAACAGTTCTTCCTGAAGCTTCGCCCATTCGGTAAGTTCCATAGGTCACCTCCATGCTAAATTGTATCATCATGGAGTATGTCTGTCAATATAATTATTGAATTACTTACAAGGATTTGATAAAATGATAGGAGTGAGAGCTTTCTTGCAGCGTCCAGAGAAAATGCCGATTATGGGCTATGAAAGGAGCGAAATGTGAGATAAAAGCTAAACCTAAGATCAGAATGGCGGTTGATATATACCTCTCCCCGGAAGACGATCCGACTCTTTTTACTACTTTTTCTCAGAGGTTATGGGGTGAAATCGTTATTCTTGACTAAAGAGACCCCCCCTGTTTGCATCAACTATTACCATTTCTATTGCAGTCGTGCAAGAAAAAAGAAAAAGTCTGTGAAGGGGGCGAAGGGGACGTCCGTAAGAAAGTAAATAGTGTCGGTAAGTTACTGTAATAATTACCAAGTTAAATACTTAATATCGCGCCCGATACCGCCCTCAACGCCGCAAGCCGGACGCGCAAGCCCGCCTCCCCAACTTTCATAACTTGACGCCTTCCTGAGCAAGGCGCTCGGTTATCTCTGTCAAGGTCTTTTCGGCGATGTTTACAGCGTCAATTGCTTCTTCCCCGGAGACGCTCAGAGTCTCTCCCGGGTAACGAGCAGTTGTGGCAAACGGCGTCAGCTCTTCGGCTTCCGCCAAATCCTCAAGCCAGCCTGTCGACTCATCGGCGAGTTCCAGGAGTCGTGAAATATTATGAGTAAAGGGGAAATCAATACCGTGGCATACAAGATAGGCCTTCAGAGCCTTTTCCGCGCATTGCTGCGCATGAAAGGCGATGCTTCTGTAGGCCGGCTCGGTCATGGTCAGGCCGTGCCGTGCGAAAGCCAGGTCTTCTTCCGCATATGTGATCCATTCCCGCACCTTTGCGCGTATTGCGAAATCAGGCGGCTTCATAGAGCACCGTGCCTTCTCTTGAGGCAGGCCGCGCCACAGTGCCGGGTATATCCTTATCGCGCTCGTATTCTTCGGGGGTGAGGATTACGATGTCTCTGGCAATCGGCAGACCCCTCAAAGCCCTGTCCATCGCCACCATAAGTTCACGACGATTGCCTATATGAGGACAGACGACCAGAAGGTCCACGTCGCTTCTCTCGTCGGCTGTCCGGCGGGCCTGCGATCCGAACAGGATGATCCGTTGCGGGTGAAAACGGGAAACGAGCCGCTCTGTGGCTTCCTTCAGAATATCCGCATTTACCATCGGCGCCTCTGTCTTAAGGCATTCGATTCCGGTCGTCTGCCGGATCGCCGTCTGCGACGACTGACCGTGTTCACCCTATTTTACTCCTCCGGGATCGGGGAAATCAAAGATAATCAACCACTTTCCGCCTGAATTATTCAAGAAGGCTCGCTTCCCCGGCCCGGAGACAGGCCTTCCCTAGCTTTTACTCGCACGTTTCTCCCTAGCCGCTGAAGGCGCACCTGCTCTCCGTGGCCGTCCTCTACCTATGCAGCGGGTTAGGAAAAAGAAGTGCCGATCGCTGAGCGCCTCAACTTTCAGGAGGCGAACACCGCATTGAGGGTCCTATGAAGCACCGGGAAGAGGACAGGAAGGAACTCGAAGAAAGGCTGATTGCAAATGTGAAATGCCTGGTCCTTCCCCACCTGGAGAAGCTGAAAATGACCGCCAAATAGCATTCTTTGCTCGCCTCCCGGAGAGCTTGGGTTCTCCGGCAGAATCCAAAGCGGCGCAGAACCAACTCTGCCCTTTGCTTGAAAGCGAGAGGCGGAGACTACGCTTTCTTTCTGTCCGGAATGTTGAACGCGAAGCAATTGACCATTCTCGGGCATTTGGTAGGTGGAGGCGAGGCCCGAGACAATTCGTTCCAGGTTCCTCTTGCATCAGCAAAAGCATGCTTCAACCGAATGAAGATGAAGTGGCTTCAGTCGCCAGGGCGTGTATACCCACCTCAACCTCCGGCATCGATCATGGCAGAACTCGATGCCGGATCGGGGGGACGAAGGACGGGAAGCAATATACAAGGTTTGGATGGCCTGCGAGGATCGTTGAGCGGAGCCGTACTGTACGTACGGCGTAGTCTCACGACCGGAGCAGGGCGCCAAAGATCGCGATTCCGACCAGATCGCCAACCGGCCGGCTAGAACGAGGGCATCGGCGCTCCTGCCGCACCGCCGACCCCGCCGCCGAGCACCTTATACAGCGTCACCAGATTCGTGACTTTTGCCAGCCTCAGGCTAATCAGCCCCTGCTGCCCGCTGTAGAGCGAGCGTTGCGCGTCGAGCACCGCCAGGTACGTATCGACGCCCTTCAGATACCTCGCGCTTGACAGACGGTAACTGGCCGTCGACGCTTCCACGAGGGCTTCCTGCGCTTTGATCTGACCTCCCAGCGTCCCCCTTTGGGCAAGCGCGTCCGCCATTTCCCTGAAGGCCGACTGGATTGCCTTCTCGTATTGGGCTATCGCGATGTCCCGATCGTTTTCCGACACTTTGAGACTCGCCCATCGCGACCCGGCATCGAAAATCGGCAGGGTAATCTGCGGGGCCAAGGTCCAGATGCTGGAACCGGACCCGAACAGACCGGAAAGCTGCAGGCTGGCCGTGCCGACGTTGGTGGTGAGGGCGATGCGGGGAAAGAAGGCCGCCCGCGCGGCGCCGATGTTGGCGTTGTAAGACTTGAGCTGGTTCTCCGCCTCCAGAATGTCCGGCCTTTTCAGGAGCGGCTCGGAGGTGAGGCCGGGCGAAAAATCCTCGAAGGGGGCGACGTTGTTCAACTCCTGAGGCAGCAACTCCGCCGGCACGATGGCGCCGACCAGGAGGTTGAGCGCATTTTCGTCGAGCGCCACAGCGCGGGTGTACCCCACGACGTCGACCTCGGCGGAGTCCATCGCGGTCTCCGCCTGGCGGAGGTCAATGGCTGCCGAGGCGCCCACTTCGAAGCGGCGGCGCACCAACTCGACCGTCTTTTTGCGCGCCTCGAAGGTCAATTGCGACAGTTTCAGGTTCTCCCGGTCCGCGCCGATAGTCAGATAAGCGGAGGCCACTTCCGCCATCAGGGATAATTGCGCGCTTCTGAGAGCCTGCCACGTGGCAAGGTACTGCTGGAGCGCGCTCTCTTTCAGGCTTCTGATCCTACCGAAGAAATCGATCTCCCAAGACGTGATGCCAAGGTTGACTTCATAGTCCGTGGCAGTAACTGCCTTACCCGTCGGCGAGAGGAAGAACGGCAGGTTCTCCCGGGTGACGCTGCCGGAGGCGTCGACTTCCGGGAACAGCTCGGCCCGCTGGATCCTATACAAGTTGCGGGCTTTTTCGATGTTCAGGGCCGTCGCCCGGAGGTCCCGGTTGTTGGCGAGGGCAAGCTCGATGACGTTTTGCAGCCGCTCGTCCAGATAGAAGCTGCGCCATTGGACCGGCGCCGCGCCGCCTCCGCTCTCGTAGGCCGCATCGTACGCGGGGCCCTTCGGGAGTTGCTGCGGGATCGGCGGCGCCGGGCGGGAATACTTGGGGATCATGGTGCAGCCGGCAAGGCAGACGGCGGCGAGGATGAATAACAGCGCGAATTTTCTCATGACTGGTTCCCTTCCAAAGAAGCGGTCGCAGCCCGACGCTTCACCTTGAATGCTTTCGTCACAAGGACAAAGAACAGGGGGATGTAAAAGAGGTCGATGAACGTTGCGGAGAGCATTCCTCCCGTCACGGCGGTGCCGATGGCCTTCATGGCGCCGGCGCCCGCTCCCGTCGCCAGGGCGAGGGGCAGCACGCCGAAGAAAAAGGCCAGGGACGTCATGATGACGGGCCGCAGCCTTACCCGCGCGGCGCCGAGGGTCGCTTCGACTACTCCCTCCCCGGCGTCCATGCGCTGCCGGGCGAACTGAATGATGAGGATGGCGTTCTTCGTCGTCAGGCCCAGGGTCGTAAGAAAGCCGATCTGGAAGTAGACGTCGTTCGCCATGCCGCGGAACCAGGTCAACGCCGCGGCGCCGAATATGCCGAGGGGCAGCATGAGCAGGTTCGCCAGCGGTATCGGCCAACTCTCATAGAGCGCCGCGACGCACAGGAAGATGACGATGACGGAGAAGGCGTAGAGCAGCCCCGTCTGGGAGCTTGCCATCCGCTCCTGGTAAGAAAGGCCGGTCCACTCATAACCGATTCCCTGCGGCAATTTCGCCGTCATCTCTTCCATTGCCTTCATGGCTTCGCCCGAACTCCTTCCCGGCGCCGGCTCGCCCCAGATGTTCACGGAGGAGAACGCGTTGAAGCGCTCCAGCCGGGGAGAGCCGTAGGCCCAGCGACTCGAAGAAAACGCGGAAAAGGGGACCATCTTGCCAGCGTTGTTGCGGACGTAGAGATTCTCGATATCCTCGGGCGCCATGCGGTAGGGGGCGTCGGCCTGAACGAAGACGCGCTTCACCCTGCCCGCCTGGACAAAGTTGTTGACGTAGGCGCTTCCGAAGGCCTCGGAGATGGTATCATTTATTGACGTAATCGGCACGCCGAGAGCTCCCGCCTTTGCCCAGTCCACGTCCACCCGATACTGGGAGACGTCTTCGAGGCCGTTCGGCCGGATCTTCGTCAACCGTTTGTCGGCCATCGCCATGCCAAGGAGCATGTTGCGCGCTTCCATGAGCTTGGCGTGACCGAGGCCGCCCCGGTCCACCAGCTCGAAATCGATTCCTCCAGAGTTGCCAAGTTCCGTCACGGCGGGCGGCGGAAAAACGAAAGCCAGGGCGCTTCGCAAACGGGAAAGGAACATCATTCCGCGCCCCGCCACGGCGGCGGCCCTCAAGTCAGGCCGGTCGCGCAGCGCCCAGTCCTTGAGCTTGATGAAGACCATGCCGTTGTTTTGCGTATGACCGGAAAAGCCGGCGCCGGCGATGGTCATCGTCGATTCTACGGCCTCTTTCTCGTGGTCCCGGAAATAATTCTGGATGTCGCCCACGACTTTTTTGGTCTGCTCCAGGGTTGAACCGGTGGGCAGCATGACCTGGGCCATGAGCACGCCCTGGTCTTCATCGGGGACGTAAGAGGTCGGCATGCGCCAGAAGAGAAATCCCACGGCCACGACGATCAGCACGTAGATGCCGATGTAGCGGAGCTTCCGCGTAAAGGAGCGCTCCACCGTGCGCACGTAACCGTCCCTGAGCCGGAAGAATATGCGGTCGAAGAGCCGAAAAAAGGGACGGAGGAACCAGACGGCGTTCTCCGCCGGCTCGTGTCCCTTAGGCACCGGCTTCAGCAGCGTAGCGCAGAGGACCGGGGTCAGAATGAGGGCCACTACCACCGACAAAAGCATGGAGGCAATAATGGTGAGAGAAAATTGGCGGTAAATGACGCCCGTGGAGCCTCTGAAGAAGGCCATGGGGCCGAAGACCGCGGCGAGCACGAGGCCGATGCCGATGAGGGCGCTCGTGATCTGGCCCATCGACTTGGCCGTGGCCTCCCTCGGCGACAGTCCCTCCTCGCTCATGATGCGCTCCACGTTCTCCACGACGACGATGGCGTCGTCCACCAGCAGCCCGATGGAGAGCACCATGGCGAACATGGTGAGCATATTGATCGAAAAGCCGAAGAGCGAAAGCACGCCGAAGGTCCCGAGGAGCACGACGGGAACGGCGATGGTGGGGATCAGCGTGGCCCTCAGGCTCCCCATGAAGAGCCACATGATGAGGAAGACGAGGAGGATGGCTTCAAGGAGCGTCTTCACCACTTCCCTGATGGCCACCTTGATGAAAGGCGTCGTATCAAAAGGATAGACCGCCTTCATCCCATGGGGAAAGTAGGGACTCAGCTCTTTCAGCTTCGTCTTGACGGCGTTGGCGGTATCGAGAGCGTTGGCGCCCGCCACCTGCCGAATCGCCATGGCTGCGCAGGGCTTGCCGTTGTAAACGTCCTCAATGTCATAGACTTCCGTTCCCAACTCCGCTCGTCCCACGTCGCTGATGCGAACGACGGAGCCGTCGGGATTGGTGCGAACGGGGATGGAGGCGAACTCCTCGGGGGTCTTCAGCAAACTCTGGACGACGATGGAGACGTTGAGACGCTGACCGGCCACGGCAGGCGCGCCGCCGAACTGACCCGCCGACACTTCCACATTGTACGACTGGAGCGCGGCAACCACGTCGTCCACGGTGAGGGAATAATCGGTAAGCCGGTTCGGGTTGAGCCAGATGCGCATCGCGTACTGGGAGCCGAACTCCTCCACCTCGCCTACGCCCGGGACTCGGGCAACGACCTTTTCCAGGTTCGACTGGGCGTAGTCCATCAGATCGTGCTGACTCATGCTGCCGTCTTCCGAGATGAGGCCTATCGCCATCAGGTAGTTTCTCGTGGCTTTGCCGACGGAAACGCCCTGTTGCTGGACCACCTGGGGCAGGCTGGCCATGGCGAGCTGAAGCTTGTTCTGGACCTTTGCCCAGGCAAGGTCGGGGTCCGTTCCCGGCTCGAAGGTCAACTCCATACGGGAAGTACCGGAGGAGTCGCTCGTCGCCGTGAAGTAGATCATCTTGTCGATGCCGGTCATCTTCTGCTCGATGATCTGGGTCACGGTGTTCTCGGCGGTCTCCGCCGAAGCGCCGGGGTACGACGTCTGAATGTAGATCGACGGCGGCGCGATAGAGGGATACTGCGATACGGGCAGATTGTGAATGGCCAGAAGGCCGGCCAGTATGATGACGATCGCGATCACCCAGGCAAAAACCGGGCGATCCAGGAAGAATTTCGATAGCATCAGGCGCCTCCGCTCGAGGCCGCCTTGCCGGCGGGAGGAACAATCTTTACGGGAACGCCCGGCCGAACCTTCTGAAGACCCTCGACGATTACTTTATCTCCGGGAGCGACGCCGGAAGAGACGAGCCATTTGTCGCCCAAGGCGCGGTCAATAGTCAGCATTCTCGGCGCAACCTTGCCCGAACCATCCACGATCATAGCGACGGCGTTCCCCTTCGGGTCCCGGGAAACGGCCTGCTGAGGAACCAGAATGGCCCCCTCCTGCACCCCCTCCTGAACGATGGCCCTGACATACATGCCGGGCAAAAGCATGCGCTGCGGGTTCGGGAAGACAACCCGAAGGACGAAGGAGCCGGTCGTTTGATCGACGGCAACTTCGGAAAATTTCAGGGTCCCTTCGAGAGGGTACGGCGTTCCGTCTTCCAAAAGCAGCTTTACCCTGGTCTGCCCCGGACCGTCATTCCTGACGCGGCCTGCGGCAATCTTCCGTTTGAGCTGCAGCCAGTTCGCACTCGACTCGGTCACGTCGACGAAAATCGGATCGAGCTGGTGAATCGTCGAGAAGGCGATGAGCTGATTCACCGAGGCAAGAGCGCCGACGGTGACATTCGACCTGCCGATGCGGCCGGAGATGGGCGCCGTAACGCGGGTATAGGCGAGATTAATGCGCGCTGCTTCCAACGCCGCCTTGTTCGCCTCGATATCGGCCAGGGCCTGCTGGAGGGCCGCACTGGCGTCGTCCAAGTCCTGCCTGCTGACCGCGTCGATAGGCGCAAGCTCTTTGTAGCGCTCTACCTTCGAACGGATCGAGGTCACGTTTGCCTCGGCCCTGGCGAGCCCGGCTTTCGCGCTTGCGTAGGCGGCCCTGTAGGGATCGGGGTCGATCTCATAAAGCACGTCTCCCGCCTTCACGTCGGCCCCCTCAACGAAGAAGCGTTTCTTGACTATCCCGCCCACCTGAGGCCGTACCTCTGCCACCAGACAGGGAGAGGTCCGACCCGGCAACTCCTGCGTGAGGACGACGGGCGTCGGCTGCACGACTGTTATGGCCACTTCAGGGGGACCCATCATGGGCGGCCCGCCCGCCTGGGGCGCCTTTCCGCATGCCGCCAGCGTGAGGAACCCGACAAAAACTATAGCGGCAACAAAGTGCTTTGCAAGACAACTTTGTGACAACATAACTGCCACCTCTCTAAAAAAAATCAATCCGCCCGTCGCATTTCTGCCGTTTCTACTCCAGAACCGCTCGAATTCCTCCGAGGGAAAATCGCACCACGTGATCGATGTAGGCCTCCACGTCGTCGACCTTCCCCGGAATGCCTTCCTCATGATGCCGACACCGCCTGTGAGAGTGCTTTGCAAGCAGGGGAATGATGCACTGATTGAGAATGGACACGACGCAAAAATGAACCTGCATGACCGATGCGCAGGGCCCGAGAAGCTCCCTGATGATGCCCTCCATGAGCCTGTGGAGGGGCAACAATTCCGTTTCCAACACCTCGTCGAGGAGCCCGGTCGGGTTAACTAACTCCCTGAACACAATGACAAACTCCTTCAGGCTTTCATCGTTGATCCTGCTCAAGATAGCCACAACAAGCCCGCGGAGACGCTCTTCCGGAGGCGCCTGGTCGCTGACGCCGCCATGCAGCGGGTGAGCCTTCATGGACGCGTGGAACGCGCAGCGCCACGCCTCGCGATAGAGCGTCTCCTTGTCGCCGAAGTGGTAATTGACCGCTGCGACGTTCGCTCCCGCTCGCTCGCAGATTTCCGCAATAGTGGCGAGGCTGTAGTCCTTTTCCGCAAAAACGTCGCTTGCCGCGGCGATGAGGCGTTCACTGGTCTTTGTCGAGTCTTCTCTCCGGGCCTTCGTTTCCCACTCCTTCCGTCAAACAATCTATTGCAAGTTTAAAATAGTCATTTGAAATAATCAATACAATTTACACTTCTTTAACAAGTCGCTTTTACTGCCCTTTCACGTACTTCGCCGCGTTCTCCCCCGCGACCCTGCCCGAATTGACGGCAAAGGCGGCAGTGATGCCTGACGTGTCCTTCATGCTATAGCTCTCCGGGTGAAGCCCGCCGAGGTCATCGCCGGCCGCGTAAAGGCCGGAAACGGGATTGTCGTACTTGTCGACGATCTCGGTCCTGTTGTTGACCCTGATCCCGCCCAAGGTGCCGAGATAGGCGGTACGGCCCCTTGCTGCGTAGAACCTCGGCCCCGTCAGGGGAAGGAGGTACCTCTGGTCCTTGGCGAACGCGTCGTCACGTCCCTTGGCACAAAAACCATTGTATTCCTCAACGGTAGCCTTCAGGACCGACGGGTCGACCTCTATCTTCCCGGCAAGCTCCTCCAAAGATCCTGCCCCGAACAACTCCTTCGTATTCAACGAAAGCATGTACTGCAACTGTTGCTCCAGGTCCTTCAGTTTCTCCCCCGCCATAATGGCCTGACCTACCCCGCGAAAAACGCCCTGTTCCGTGAAATGCCGCAGTATCGCATCGTCAAAGAGAGAGAAGGTGTACCCCTTGGCGAACCGGGCATTGACGTTGCCGGTCGAGGTGTCGTAGTCGCAGATGCCCTCGTCGCAAAACCGCCTACCCTGCGGATCTATCCAAACCACCGGCTGGATCGCGGCCGCCTCCACCACGTTCATGAGGGGAAACTCGGGCGAGAAAGCCGCCACCCGCAATATATGGAGCACACCCATGCCTTCCGCTGCACCGCCCATTTCCCACGCCATGCGGATGCCGTCACCCATCTTGTCCACGTTTCCTATGGGGAAAACATTGACGCCCAGGTCGAAGCCCGTGTATTTCTTGACCCATTCCTTATTATTCGCATACCCGCCACTCGCGATGACGACAGCCTTGCACGCAATCTCGGCCTCCTTCCCGTCTATCTCTGCGACCACGCCGGCAGGCCGACCATCCCGTTTCACAATTTTCTTCGCCGGCGCCCCGACCTTGATCGTCACGCCCATGTTCTTCGCCTTGACGGTGAGCGCCTTCACGACGGCTTCTCCGCCTCCCTTGACGACATGGTAGGTACGGGGCGCATCGGGCATGTTGATGGTAACCTTGGGGAATTCAACTCCGGCCTCCTGAAGCCAGCGGATCGTGTCGGCAGACCTGTTGATGAGGGCTCTCGCCAGGGGTGCGTTGCTTCGCCAGTGGTTGTATTCCATAAAATTCTTGAATGCCTGGTCCCGGGAATAGGCGATGTATTCCACTTTCTGCATGTCGGTCTCGACCCCAAATATGCCGCCAAAGAAGTTGGAGGTCCCACCGAGAGACGGCTGCTTCTCCAAAACAATGACCCTGGCGCCTCTTTCGGTCGCCGCGATAGCCGCGGCCAGACCCGCTACACCCGATCCGACAACAACGACGTCCGCTTCCATTCTCTCGTTGCTCATTTTGCCTCCATCGACGTAGTTTTGCGCCGGCGCATTGACCCGCTGGCCCTTTGCGGCCCGCGCGCCTCTATATTAGCAGAATATTGCGAGCCAAAGCATCCCTATTTTGGGTGATTCCTGTCGATTTTTGCAGGGCCTAACCAAAAAGTGGTCCCGAAGGACGCTTTGTGCAGGGACCGCAAGATGCAAAATAAGAGAGGCGAAAGAGGACTGAAGAAGTGGACGGACGGGACAATCGACCTTATACTGACAAAAGCATCCGTCCGCTCATAAACTATGTACCACTTTTTCTACACTCTTTTTATCGCCCTTACCAACAACATCGATAATGTTGCGGCGAGGATTGCCTACAGCATTCGGGGAATAAGAATAAGTCTTCCCATAAACATCTGGATCTCGGCGATCACCTTCGTCATTTCTGCCTTCGCGGCCTACTCGGGGACCATGATATCAGGCTTTCTCAGCAAGCAGCTCTCTTCAATTATCGCGATGGCGCTTTTGTCCGGGATCGGCTTGTGGATGATAGCTGGGGCGTGCGCGAAGAAGGTTGACGATCCAATCGAAGATTCCAGGCCGGATGAGGAGAAGAATGTCTTCCGGATCATGGCCAAGCCGGAGCGTGCCGACAGAGATCGTTCGAAACATATCGATTTCAAGGAGGCGACGCTCCTTGGCATAGCGCTTTCCATAAATAATGTGGGCGGGGGCATAAGCGCGGGCATGATCGGGCTGAGCCCCTTTTGGGTAGGACTTCTCTCCGCCGCGCTCAATTTTCTCGCTCTCTGGGGGGGGAACTACATTGCCCAAATCTTCATTGCCTGGAAGCTGTCTCAGAAAGCGGGCGTCGTCACGGGCCTCATACTGATTGCCATCGGAATCGAACAGCTCATATAGTGAAATCTTGACTGCGGAGGATGGGAATCGCGCGCGAAAAGGGGGCGTGTAAAGATTCTCGACCGGAGGGCCTTAGGTAAAGAGGGAGACCGCCGATAAAGAGAGTAGGTGGTTTCCCATGAGCAGGCAGTGCAAAGCCGAAGAGTGCGTCCCGTGTCTCCTCAAGATCCGCCGCCTTATGGGCAGGCGGCTCAAGACACCTCTCGTCGCCACCGTCGAGTCTGCATCGATCGGTTTCGTCGCGCATGCCGCGGGCATCCCCGTATTCGGCTACGGGGACGACGAGGCCGAGGCGTTTAAGACGCTCCGGGAAGGTCTGGAGAAGATGTGCCGGCAGGAAGAGGAATTCCTCGATCTTCGAACAAATATCCAGCGGATGCTTTTGTTGGAAAACCTCTCTTCCGACGTGAAACGGGGAACGCTGGGAAATTGAAGCGACCGGATTGTCTCTAAGCGGCAGATAAGAAAGCGCGCCCGACAGGATTCGAACCTGTGGCCTTCGGCTCCGGAGGCCGACGCTCTATCCAACTGAGCCACGGGCGCCGCGTGGTCACAGTATACACCAAAACGGCGGGAAAGAAAATCGCGGAACGCGAATCGCGAATCGCGGAACTGTAGAAGTTTCGCGCTCTGAGTTTCGCGATTGTTGTTCTTATTCCGAGTCGTCGAACTTGTAGCCCACGCCCGTTACCGTAAGAATATAGCTCGGTTTCTGCGCATCCTTTTCAATGAGCTTCCGCAGATGGCTCACATGAACATCGACGCTTCTCGGCGTGACGAAGGAGTCTCCCCAAATCTTGTGGAGCAACTGATCGCGCGTGTAGACCCTGCCGGGGTTCTTTGTAAAGAACGAAAGGAGCTTCATCTCGATCGGGGAAAGGTCTACTTTCGTTCCTCCCACCGCGACTTCATATTTGTCGAAATCGACGACGAGACCTTTGTGATAGAATTTCCCCTCCTTCTCACTCTTCTTGCGTTGCCCGTCCGTCCTTCTCAGAGCGGCCCTGACCCGGGCGATCAGTTCCCTCATGCTGAAAGGCTTGACCACGTAATCGTCCGCCCCCATTTCCAGGCCGAGCACCCGGTCCACTTCGCCATCTTTAGCGCTCAGTATAAGAATAGCTATGTCCCCAAGCTCCGGGTCGGAGCGGACTTGTCTGCACACCTCGAGCCCCTGAACGCCGGGAAGCATGAGGTCGAGTATCATCAAATCGGGCTTCTTTACCCGAGCCAACTCGAGCGCCTCCTCGCCCGAATAGGCGGGGATCACCTTGTAGCCTTCCCGCTCCATGTTGAGGGTAATAAGATCGACAATATCCTTCTCGTCGTCCACCACGAGGATCTTCATGCGCATCCGCCCGTTCCCGGCATGGGTCGCCCAATAGCACGACCTAGCCCTTCGTGTTAGTGCCGTATTTGCGTTTTCATTTGTGAAACAACGTATCGTAGTTATGTTAAGATTTGATGGCGATCTTGTAAATTATTTGTGAAAGCGAGAAGTCGGCGGCGACTCGTCCCTATCGGGTTGGGTCGCCCGGGGCAGCGCCTATCGACTCGGGCTTGCGTGCATCATGCGGTTTGGCGCTCTGTTGCGGGAACCAGCCTATGCGCTTCTCGTCGAATTCAGCGACAGGCTTGAGCAAGTCCGGTCTGGGACTGGGCACGTTCTCTGCAACCACGTCGTATGCCTTCCATCCGCCCTCCGGCATCTCGACCCTGAGAAGGGCGTGATCTTCGAACAGGGCGTGCACGATGAGAATTTTCACGCCGTACGGATAGCCGAGCTGCTTGAGGACGCCCATCTCGAAGACCGCGATGTTCTTGCAGTCGCCGGAGAAATTTTGCCTGATGAAATCAGCCGGAGTGTCCCAGTGGTCGTTGATTTCGACGCGATAGGCGGCTAAGCCGCGAAACTGGAGCAGTACGGAATGGACCTGTTTCTCTGACCACCCCTCTTCCTGAATCCGCATCTGCCACTCTTTGATCTTTTCCCGGTAAACCGGGTGGACCCACTGCCGACCTTCATCGACTGTCGTTGCACAGCCCCACACAAAAAGAGAGAGAAATAGAACCGCGAAAAAGAAGTGCGCCCAACATCGGGTAGGACGGCTCTGAAGCATATCGACCTCCGGAAAATCGCAACTGGCCCTTTCCTCGTTATCGGCGCCGCAGACTGCAACTTAAGAGAGCGAAGCCTTCTGTCCCCGGGGTCCCGCTTCTTTTTAACAAGACCTTTGCATCGCCTTAACATAATCACAACGTCCGCATGGTACCTTACTCCCGTTAAACAACGAAACACATTGTCGAGGGAGTTCCATCATGGGTTCGTCCACACCAGCAATCAGACGGGCAATAGTAATCGTATGCCTTGTTTCGGCTTCGTGTCTTTGGCCGCACGTTTCCCCCGCAGGGGCGCCTGAAAGCCCGAAGGCGACCCCCACGGAAGAACAATCCTGCTCCGGTGCAACCTGCCAAAGGATCGGGGAGGGAGACCTGGCGACGGTCGACTACTCAGCCTATACGAAGGACGGCAAGCTCATCTCTACCACCCGCGCCCAGGACGCCGCAAACAGTGCAATCGCGAAGGAGACGGCCTACCGCGCGCCGGACGTCTTTACTCCCGAAGAGATCACCGCCGGCAAAGCGGGGCAATTCCCCGGGGTCGGGCCGTCCATCGTCGGAATGAACGTAGGGGAGCGAAAGAAGATCACGCTTCCCGCCGAAAAGGCCTTCGGACCATCGAACCCCCAATTGGTGAAAACCTTGCCGACTGTCAGAACGGTGCCCAAAACAATTCGCCTCTCCGCCAAGGATTACGTGAGTCAGTTCGGCGGCTTTCCTGTAGAGGGCAAGGAGGTCAACCTCAGCCCTTACCTCAAGACCAAAGTGAGCCGCGTCGCCGAAACCTACGCGGAATTGGAAGTGACCGCGCAGGAGACGGACCGGTTCACCGAAGAATACGGCACAGTCGAGGTCAAGCGGCAGGGAGATCAGTTCAAGGTGGTTTTATCCCCCACAATCGGGGCAACTTTCCGCACCCCGAATGAAGCGGGAACGGTCGTCGCTGCGACCGCGGACTCCTTCACCGTCGACTTCAACAATCCTCTGGCCGGCAAGCCGCTGCTCCTCGACGTTCAGGTCCTCAAGGCGACCCCGGCGTCGGAATTGGCAGGCATGCAAATACCGTGGACCGAAGACCACGACAAGGGACTAGCCTCAGCCAAAGCGGCGGGAAAACCGGCAGTTCTCGTGCTCTACGCCGACTGGTGCCAGTGGTGCAAGAAACTGCTCACGGAGAGTTTTCCCGACCCCCGGATAACGGAGATGAAGGACCGTCTCGTCTGGATCAAGGTGAATTCAGACCGCCAAAAGGAATACGGGAGCAAGTACGGACAGAAGAGTTTTCCAGGGGTTGTCCTGTTCAAGGCAGACGGCACGATAGCTCGAAAGAGCGAAGGCTACATGGACGCAGCCGCCTTGCGCGACGCTCTGGGACGTCTGCTCGACGGCCGCACGGCCAAGGCGTTCTGAATTTATGGCGTGCGGATTTGCCGGGTTTCGATCAAAGGACGCACACCTCGCACGCGGGTCCTGCCTCCTCATCCTGGCTTTTGTCATGCTCTCTTTTGCCGCTGTCCGCCAGGTCTTTGCCGAGGGGGCGGTTGCTTTTGAGATTAAGTCGTTCACGGTAGAGGGCGACACTTTGCTGGCCGAAAAGACCATTCAGGATGTCCTCCAGCCATACAAGGGGAAGGAGAAGACCGCCGAGGACGTAGAGAAGGCAAGAACAGACCTGGAAAAAACGTACCACGACAAGGGCTGGCCGGCCGTCCTTGTGAACATCCCCGAGCAATCGGTCCAGAGCGGCGCCATTCGACTGCAGGTCATTGAAAGCAAGATCGGCAAGGTCAAGATCACGGGAAACCGGTGGACGACTTGGCAAAAGATCATGCACGATATCCCGTCCCTCGCTCCGGGACAGGTCATCTACGTGCCGGCCGTCCAAAAGGACCTGGAGCAGGCGAACCGCACCCCGGACTTCAAGGCCTCCCCCGTTCTCTCGCCGGGTTCCGAATTGGGCACGACGGACGTGGAGATCAAGGTACAGGACCAGTTGCCCCTGCACGGGAACATGGAGGTCAACGACCGCTACAACCTGCACACCAAGGAGCTGCGGCTGAACGCCATGCTTCGGTACGACAACCTCTGGCAGATGGGTCACTCCCTCTCCGCTCAATTCCAAACCTCTCCCCAGGATACGGGAGAGGTGAAGATGTACGCCCTTTCCTATACCCTGCCCGCTCCCTGGGATGAAGAACAACAGATCGCCGTCTACGGGGTGAAGTCGGACAGCAGCACGACGGTTTTCGGCGAGGGTTTGCTGATCAACGGCAAAGGGAGCATCTTCGGCCTCCGCTACGTGATGCCTCTTGCGCCCTACCAGACCTACGCCCACAACATCACAATGGGCTTCGACTACAAGGATTTCAAGGATTCTACAGGGTTTATGTCGGCGACGCCGGGCTTCAGCACGCCCATCACGTACACGCCTCTCACCTTTTCCTATAATTCCTCCCTGGGCGACAAATTGGGGATAACCAGGTTCAGCTCGGGCTTGAACATGGGACTGCGGCAGCTTTCGTCGAGCGACTTCATCTTCCAGGAGGCACGGTACGATGCCTGCGCGGACTACCTCTATTTTACGGCCGGGGCAGAAAGGAACCAGACCCTTCCCTGGGGAACAAGTCTCTTTCTCAAGCTGGACGGCCAGGTTGCCGATCAGCCCCTGATCTCCCACGAACAATACGCCGCGGGCGGCATGGCGAACGTACGGGGATTCATGGAGGCAGCGGCCATGGGCGACGACGCGCTCCATGGGACCGTTGAACTTTCCGCGCCCGACGTCGGCCCGCGCCTGCCCGCGAAAGCAAGCATCCAGTGCATCCCCTTTCTCTTCTACGATTTTGCCTGGGTCGATACCAAAAAATCTCTCGCCGGCCAGGCAGACGTCGCCCGCCTTCAGGGAGCAGGGGCCGGCCTGAAGGGGACATTCCGGAAGAATATCTATTATGAGCTCGACGTGGCTTGGCCGGTAGCCTACACGCGACAATTGGAGCAGTACAGACAGCAAGCGTATTTCAAGCTGGGGGTGGAATTTTGAGACGGCTGCGGTCAAACTCCCGAGAGGACGGTTCCGTCTGGTTCAAGAGAATTTCAAAGTTCGTTAATAACAATGCAATACGGGCCTGGTATGTTCCTCCATATCCACATCCATCCTTGCCGTCCGGAGGACCTATCATGACCATCCGCAGTGCTATTGCCGGATTGCTGGCGACTATCGCGATTCCCTGCATGGTCCACGCAGGCGCCACCGTCCCCGGCTTTTATGGGACCGTAAAGTCCCTTCTCCCGGTTTCGGCGACCCAGTTGCCCGTGCTCAAACCAGGAGGAACACTCTCCGGCGCATCTACCCCGGTCGTCTCCGGAAACCAGATGACGATCAACCAGACCCAATCGCAGGCTATCATTGACTGGAGCCAGTTCAACATAGGTTCCGCCGCAACGGTCTACTTCAACCAGCAAGGGAACACAAGCTGGGCAGCCCTCAACCGGATCTGGGACGCTAACCCCAGCCAGATCTACGGTACTCTGAGCGCGTCGGGCAAGATTTACCTCATTAACCAAAACGGCATTCTCTTCGGTCCGGGCTCGACGGTAAACGTCCATACCCTCGTTGCGTCGTCGCTCAACATTCAAGACCAGGACTTCCTGAGTGGGACTCTCCATTTTGTTGCAGACGATTATAACGGCCAGGGGACTAACAATATGTTTTATAGTTCCCTCTTGTCAGGCAGCGTGCCCGGAACGGTTTCCAACGCAGGGACCATCACGACGGACGTTGGCGGCTCAGTCTTTCTCATCGGCCCTCAGGTGGAGAACAGCGGAAGCATCACGACGCCGAGTGGACAGATCGGCCTCGTGGCCGGGACGGACGTGATGCTCGAATTGCCGGTCGACGCAAATGGAAACAATCTCAATTATCCCAGCGGGAACCTTGCGCTTTCGGGCTATTCAGAGGATGCCCGGTCGGCCATGGTAGTAGTCGTCAACAGCACCTCCGGCGCAAACACTGCAACGAATCTCCAAGGCGGACTCCTTTCAGCCGACACCGGCCTCGTTGGGATGTACGGGAACATTGTTAATCAGGACGGCCTCATTCGCTCGGTTACCGCGGTTCAGCAGGCAAGTCACGTGGAACTTTTCGCTTCCAATCAAATTACCACTGGTCCGGGCAGCCTGATTTGGCTGCCCGTCGACGCCTCTTCCACCGCCTTCGACCCCGCCATGAATACTGCGCAGAGCACCGTCGTGCTGAGCGGGATCGACCTCAATAGCCCCTACAACCCTAAGGTTTATCCAAGCTTGATCATGCACGAGGGGTCGATAGTAGCGCCCTCGGGGCTGGTAACCATGAACGCGGTGAATCGGGTGTATCTGGCTTCGGACAGCCTCATCGACGTGAGCGGCCTGTGGCTCAGCGAGTCCGCAAGCGCGGGCCTGCTGACGACGCAGTTGACCACGTACAGCCTGAGGGACAACTTTTCTCAAAAAGGAGGGGTCCTCCAGGACGCAACAATCAGCATGAACCAGCTTTCCGGCTCTGCCATCGGCGATGTGTCGGCTTCCTACACGGGTCAAAGCCTGACGGCCCAAGAAAGGCACACCATAGGGGGCGAAATTGACATGGCTGCCACGGGATCGGGGTCGTCGGGCGGAAGCGTCGTGGAGATGCAAGGGGCGACCATCAATTTCTCCGGCGGCGGCATCGTGTACGGGGCCGGCGCCGTGGATACCACGGTGCTCGTCTCCGGTACAAATCTCTACGGCATCGCCAGTGCTCCCACCAACGTCACTTACGACGCCGTCCTGAACGGACAAAGCTTCACGAACGGTCGTTTCGGCATTACTGACACGTATGATGGCGTTTACTACGGTGGGGCGTTCCCCGTAAGCAAATACTCACCTTCGTACACCGTGGGCGCCAATGCAGGTCTGCTTGATCTGCAGGCCTCGACTGTCGTTCTTGATGGGGCGGTCTACGGAAAGGCGACCAACGGCCTGCAGCAGACGCTCTCCTCAAACCCTATGAACTCGACCGGCTACCAATCGGAGTCGGGGTATGCGGAAGCCGAAGGGGGAACGCTGGATATAGGCGGAGGTGAAACAGTAGACCAATTGTACACCGATAGAACGAATGCAGACGGCGTCTCCGACTTTGTCGTTCAGTCCATTGCTGTAAGCGCTCAGACTTCCCCTGTGCTTGCGCCAACCTTCGGGCCCGTCGATCCGCTGACATCATCTACGACGGTCCTTTCGGCCGCGATGCTGACAAACGCGGGCTTGAGCAAGCTCAACCTCGCAGCAAACACTACGATAAGCATACAAAAGGGCGCACAAATTGCGGTGAACCCCGGGGGGTCTTTGAGCGCCACGGCGAGACAAATTATGGACTACGGCGGCATCTCTGCCCCGGGAGGAAAAATCAGCCTCTCGCTGAAAACGAATATAACGTCGAACCCCATACCGGACGGGAGCGGTAATCCGACCAATCCGTACTATGTGCCCCTCAACGAGATCATCTTTCTGGGCAACAGCAGCTCTCTTATTGCCAGCGGGCAGAGGATCAACGACACTACGGCGGCGGTCTCGACGACAGGCCTCGCGACCTCCGGCTATCTCAACGGAGGTTCGATTTCCATCCAGGATCAAACGGTTACGGGACAAGGCGTCTTCATGATCCCGGGCGCAGTTATCGATGTAAGCGGCGGATGGGAGATAGGCTCATCCGGCAGTGTCTCGGGCGGCAACGCGGGCAACGTGACATTCCAAGCCCCCTCCCTCGTGCTCGACGGGACCCTCCAAGGCCTTTCCCTCGCGGGAAGCAAAGGCGGTTCGATCTCCTTGACGGCGCCAAACATCACGATCGCGGCTTCTCCCGGCAGTCTTCCCAGCGGTTTTACGCCTGATTCTTCACTTCCCCAGAGCCTTGTGGGGCAGCTCATTCTCGGCGCCAATCAATTGGATGGGAGCGGGTTTACGAATATTACCCTCAACAGCGTGAATGATATCGCGCTGCAGAACGGCACCCTCGGCCCTTCACGCGCAAAGCTCGCGACGCCTGCCGCAACAGTTTCCCAAATTTCCACCAATCCCGGAATCATCTTCGTTACGCAAGACCAAGTCGGCGCAAGCTCGATCGCCATGACCGCTGATGCATCAGCCTCCGTCAGCGCGGGCTTGAGCAATCTGAACGGGAACGGCCTGCTGTCGCCGGCAGTGCAGAACGGAAGCGCGAAAATTTCTATAGGCCAGGAAGCATCGGTCACGACCGCTCCGCAGGGATCCATCAACATGACGGCGCCCGTTATAGACATCGCCGGCCTGTTAAGCGCCCCTGCCGGCACGATCACTCTGTTGTCCCAGCAAAGCAGTACCTCCGTTGCGAGCGGCACTCTCACGCTCGAAACGTCGGCGAGGCTCCTCGCCGACGGATACAACCAGCCCGTAATCGCATCCGGAACAAACGTTTTGTCAGCCTCCGAGACTCCCCTTTCCGGTGGATCCATCACTCTGACGGCAGGCAACATCCTGAACCTCTCTTCCGGCGCGGTCATAAGCGTCGCCGCCGCTTCGCCGGTTCAGGAACCCATCACCGGAGACAACGGCTCACTTTCATTTGTCACTAATGCGGGCGTGCCGGGCAGCATTTCCCTTTCCGCAACGACGATAAACGGACTGTCCGGTCCACAGGCGGCGACCCTAAATGGACAAGCTAGCATTCTGGGCATGCAGGGTGGAACTCTTGACGTGAAGGCTGCCGCCCTATCCCTGCAAATAGGCGACTTCGCCCGGATCAGCGGCGAGGGTTTTGATTCTCTTTCCCTCACAAGCGGAGGGGATCTGAGTATCACAGGGACCGGTTCGGCTGCGTTCGGCAGAAATCTCAGCTTAAGCGCAGCAAGAATCGTCGGTTACGGGTCGGATCAGATCACTTTAAGTGCGCCGTCGGTGCTGTTGACGAACAGCTCGTCCCAAACCCCTATCCTGTCCGGAGGTTCGGGCGCGACAATCGACATTTCCGGCACATGGCTCGACGTGACGGGAAACATCGGCTTCTCGGGCTTCAGCAGCGTACGTTTGGCCGCAGTGCAGGATATGACTTTCAGCGACGTGCTGAACGGGACCCAATACATTGCCGGCTATCTCTCGGTCTCCGGCGATCTTACCCTTCAGGCCGCGAGGATCTACCCGACTACTCTTTCCACTTTCACCATCGACACCACGAGCGCCTCCGCTGGTTACGGCAAAGTGACCATACTCCCTTCGGGCGCCTCCCCGAGCGGACCCATTTTCTCAGCCGGCGGCAGCCTCACCATCATGGCGGGAGGCCCGGGCATAGACCAGGAAGGCTATCTGGCCGCCCCTCTGGGGAGCATTTCCCTCAACGCGACTGGCGCCGGGGGGCGTGTATTCCTTGGAAACAACAGCGTTACCACTACAGCCGGAAGCGATGCCTCCGTCGTCTACGGAATTATCCAATTGGCGACGGACTCGCCGACTCTGGGAAGCAATATCTGGGCCATTCCCGACAGGGCCGATCCCACGGCGGCGGTTCCCTACACCGAAGTTACGGGCGCTCCTCCCAAATCGATTTCCCTTCAGGCCACGAACGGCGACGTCATAGTGAACAGCGGGGCGTCCATCGATGTTTCGGGGGGAGGCTCTATATTCGCCTCCCGGTTCATGCCCTCCTACTCGGGTACGAACAACCCCCTTTCAGGAAGCTACGTCGTCCTTCCCGGCAACAGCGTCGTCCTTCCCGTTAACAGCGCCTACCTCTCCGGCATAAGCGGGTTGGCGGCCGGATACTATTATCTTCTCCCCGCAACGGACTCGAGCGGCAATCCGACCGCATACGTCTACATGAAAGGCGCCATGATCGTCACCGATCTGGGGGCCGCAACATCCGTCAACAAGAACGCCGTGACCTCGGACGGCTATCCCATAGTTGCCGGCTATGAAACCGCCGCGGGGACCACCTTGCGCTCCTCCATGCAGCTTGAGAACTACGAAGTGCGGCCCGTCTCCGCGGTGCTGGCGGAAGGCGAGTTCGAAACGCAGAACGCTACGGCGGGGGCTGCCGGCACAGTGACGATCACCGGAAACACCACCATCCTGAACGGAACGATCAGAGCTGATGCCCTTTCCGGCTACAGCGGCGGCTCTGTCGCCCTTTCCGGGAGCAGCGTGGTTGTACAAGAGACCGCTGTTTCCCTTCCCTCCGGCTTCGGGTTTTCGACTCCTGTCCCCGCAGATCTCTCCGACACACTTATCATTGCGGCCCCGTCTCTGAGCGGCCAGGGCTTTCAGACTATCGGCCTCGGCGTCTCCGACCTGAGCGGAACGGGTGCCAGCGTCACGGCGACAACAGTCGATCTCAAGCCGGGCGTCATCCTCCAGGCAGAGAATGTCATTCTCGGCGCAACGGCCTCCATTAGCCTCGAGAACGGCGCGCAGGTTCTTGCGCTCGCCGCGCCGGGGGATACAGGAACAGCCTCTTTTATTTCAGCCTCCGGCACGTTGAGCGTCGGCGCAAATGTAGTCGTCCACGCGTCGAACAGCGTTAGCCTACAAACAAGAAACACCCTCGTAGATTCCACGGCCACTCTCGAAGCCGACCACAGCTCGCTCGATCTGCAGGGGAGCACAATTACCTTTGGGTCTTCTTCCTCTTCTTCCGGCTCCGGCCTTTTTCTGACGCAGAGCCAGTGGAACAGGCTGACTTCCTTCTTTGAGAACATCACCCTCACCAGTCTTTCGGACTTGGTATTCCAGGGCAGTTTTGCCTCCGGCGCCCTCGCAAGCGTGGCCGATACCCTTACTATTGACGCGGGCCGCATCGCGGACAGCGTTGCCAACAGCTCCGTTTTTCTCTCTGCCGGGACAATTGTGCTCCAAAACACAACGGGCGCCTCTTCAGGGACGGCAACAGCAGGCACAGGGGGGCAAATCACTCTTGCCGCCTCGCAGATACTAGTCAACCCTTCGAATATCCTCTTCGACGGCTTCTCTAACGTAAACCTGAACGGCCAATCGAACGTAACGTTTCGAGGCGCGGGAAATCTTTCGACGAACGGCGGCAATCTGACCATCACTACTCCCCGGGTGGCTGCATCTTATTGCATCGACGGCTCAGGCACGTACAACGCCGCCAACTACAGAATTGACGCAGGGACCGGCACAGTGGCTATGCAGGGCAACGGCCTCGCCTCATCGAGCGTGGCGGCGCCCGGCGGGACCCTCGCTGTCTCGGCTGGCGAGATTGACGTTTCTACCATAGTTGAAGTCCCCTCGGGGCAGATCGAGCTGACCGCCACGGACAACATCACCGTCGGGGCTGGCGGACAGTTGTTCGCCCAAGGCACTGCTTACGCTCCCGGCGGAACAGTCTCTCTCGTGAGCACCGGGGGCGGTCAGGTTGCGCTTCTCACGGGGTCTTTGATAGATGTTCACGCGGGAAGCCAGGGAGACGCGGGAAGCATCAGCATCTACGCACCCGGCAAAGGGGCGATACTATCTGGAGACGTAAAAGGCCAGGCGGCCGGAGGCGCCGCAGGCTCTTTCTCTCTGGTGACGGGCGCCGTCATCGGCGATTACACAACCCTAAACCAGGAGCTCTCCAGCGGCGGCTTCCTGGGGACAATAAACATCGAAGCAACGACCGGCGACGTTTCAATCCCTTTCGGGCAGACGGTTTACGCCAAAAGCTTCACCCTCTCTGCAGACGCCGGTTCTATATTTGTCGACGGGACAATTAATGCTTCTCAGCAAGGTCAGGGCGGCTCTGTGACGCTCTATGCGGGGCATGACCTGACGATCAACAAAGACGCCGTTATCGATGCTGAAGGCTTGGCCACAAACGCAAATCCCAACGCTTCGGGAGGAAGCGTCATCCTTGCCGTGACTTCGGGTGTGCTCACCTTCGCGAACGGCACCATCGACGTCTCCGGCACGGGCACAGGGGCCGGAGGAATCGTCCTCTTTCGCGACCCTCCCCCGCCCTCGGGAGGTACGAACATGTCTCTGGCCGGGACCATCGTGGGCGCCAAAAGCGTTGCCGCCGAGGTGGACCAGGTCTATGCCTGCAACGGCGCGACGTGTACCCTGAACGGAAACTCGGTTGATCTCAACGGGACAAGCGTCAACAGCTATTTGACAACGCAAGATTCCTCCGGCGTCTACACGACGACAATCAACTCTACTTCTATCGCTGACATTGCCAGCGACCTCACCACCTTCATGAATAACAACGCCAGCCTCGCCACGGATCTGCAGACAGGCTTGAAGCTCCTCGACAGCGGCGGGAACGCCCAGACCGGAGTTTTCCAGTTCCAGCCCGGCATCGTCATTGAACAGGCGAACGGAAACCTGACCTTGAGCAGCAACTGGAGCCTGACGAGCTGGGGCTACGCGGGCCAGCCGGGCACGCTCACCTTGAGGGCAGCGGGGAATTTGAACATAGAAGGCAACATCGTCGATAACCCGACCGCAAGCTACGCAAACCTCCTCAGCAGCACAGCCCTACCGTCGTGGAGCTACAACCTCGTCGCCGGGGCAAATACGGCGAGTGCCAACCCCCTTGCCGTTATTCCGGCGAGCGTGGCGGGGACAAACGCGGGGAGTCTGTCTATCGGCAGCGCGTCATCGAAAAATGTCATCTACACCGAAAAAGGCAATATCA
This sequence comes from uncultured delta proteobacterium, assembly GCA_963816715.1. Taxonomy (GTDB): domain Bacteria; phylum Desulfobacterota; class Syntrophorhabdia; order Syntrophorhabdales; family WCHB1-27; genus BOG-1155. Next base: position 13,236 of record CAWFMJ010000012.1, on the reverse strand, counting down.
ATTTCGCCTCCGGCGGAAACACAACGCTCTACGCGAGCCCGCTGAACAAATATATGATAATCGGCGGCACTAACGGCATGTACTATTCACTTGCCTCCTACGCCGGCTCAATCGCCGGCAACGTGGACGAAAGTCTCATTATCTATCCGGGATCGGCAATCCAGTCAGCAACAGGGAACATCAATATTCAGGTGGGCGAGGATCTCAACCTTGTCGGCAGCGCCTCTGCGCCTTTCGATGGCGCGGATATCGGCGCAATCAGGACAACTGGAGAGCACTCCGTGGGCGCCAATCCTTTCACTGGTGGAACGTATGCAATCGGCAACTACTACAGCTACGGCAACGGAGGCGGCATCACGTTGGATGTGGGAGGCAACGTGGTAGCAGGCCTCAACCCATACGCCTGGCTCTACTCAGGCAACAACGACCGATATAAAGTGACGGAGCAGGGGAGCACCTATTATTACTATCCACTCACCGGCGCTTACGGGCAGACAATCAATGGAACGAACGATGTCTCTACGGAGGGCATCGTCGCTATGGCCGGAGGCAGCGTCTCCATTACTGCAGGAGGCGATTTTGACTGCCAGACGGGAACCTTCGGGCAGGGCAACCTCCAGATATACGCCGGCGGAAACGTGACCGGGCGCTTCCTCATAAAGCAAGGGACGGGCACGATAAGCGTCATGGGGAACTTCGGCGAACAGTCCGTCAACGGGGCGGTGCAGATCATGCCGCAGCTTATAGAGATGGGCGCGTCACAGGTGGGCGTATTCGCCGAGGGGAACGTAGAGATAGGCGCAATTGTGAACCCGAATATCACGGAAAAATACGCAGGCGCCGGTTATTGGGACAACGGCTATACACAGCAATCGTCGGTGAGTCTCGTCGCAGCAACGGGGGACGTAGACCTGGGCGGATCTCTAGATACGGTCGGCTACGGCACATTGGGTGAGTCAACCGCCGGGTACCTCCCACCTACGGTCAGCATGTCCGCCGGCAGGGACATTACAATCAATAGCGCCTTTACCCAGCTCCCCGCCGGCTTCGATCCCGACAACGCTCAAATCTCATCCACATACGGCAACCTAACCATGACCGCAGGGCAGGATATCGTCTTTAACGCGAACGTGACCAGCGGCTGGGTCATGTCGGACGCCGACTTGAGTGCTGTCTACCCCGGCTACCCGAGTAAGTCTATTCCCAACTTAGGCGTCGGAAGCGACGCCTCGACTCCTGTTCATACGGGCGACCCTAATCCGGCGATCATTTCGGCCGGAGGGAACATCACTGATATGAACATCATTCTTCCAAAAATGGCAGCGGTCTCAGCCGGAGGGAACATCACCGACCTCAATTACACTGGGCAGAACGTCGCGGCCACGGATATGACGAGCATCGTCGCCTTCGGCAACATCACATACAGCTATGGAGAGGATGCATCGAACAGTGGGATTAAGGTCGGAGGACCTGGGTATCTCCTCGTAGAGGCGGGAGGGACCATAGACCTCGGCTATTCTAACGGCATTCAGACCATCGGCAATGCGGCAAACCAATACCTGAGCGCGACGGGCAGTTCTCTGGTCGTCGCGGCGGGTTTCACAAGCAGTCTGACAATGCAGGAGGCGTCGAGCTTTTTCGGCGGCCTCCAAAGCGCGGGCACGGACTACAGCAATCTTAAAGCGAGCGGTGATGCGGCTGCCGCTCAGGCCGTCATTAGCCAGGCGCGGTCCAACATAATCGAACCCTTCACCGGCGGCGCCAATCAAGGCAAGGATATCTCCATGACCTCCTCCCAGATCTCCACAGTGGGAGGAGGCAGCTTATACATTATCGCCACTGGCAGCTTGAACGTTGGCACAACAACCCTGCCGACCAGCCAGAAGTCCGGAACATCCAAGCAAACCGGCGTGCTGACTGAAACAGGGGGAGCCATCAACGTTTTTGCCACCGGGGACGTAAACGTCAACGAAGCCCGCATCATGAGCTTTGAAGGAGGGGACATCACTGTCTGGAGCGACAAGGGGAACATCAATGCGGGGAAAGGCTCCAAGGCCGCAGTCAGCGCGAGCCCGCCAACGTACTCCTGCCAGAACGGCGTTTGCTCGCTCAACTTTGCCCCCCCTGCGGTCGGGAGCGGAATCCGGGCCCTGACTTATGCGCCCAGCCCAACCACGCCCGCCCCTCCCGCGGGCGATATCTACCTCTTCGCGCCTCAAGGCATCATCGATGCAGGAGAAGCGGGCATCTCCGGCGGCAAAGTGGTGCTCGGCGCCGTGAGCGTGCTTAACGTGCAGAACATTTCCTTCTCGGCCGGCTCTGTGGGCGTTTCCACAGCGTCGCAGAGCATAAGCCTCGGGGCCTTGACGGGCGTGACAAACCTCGGTGAAAAGAGCGCCCTCTCTGAGGATACGGGAGCGCTCGCCTCAACCCAGACGAGGGTTGCGGCAGCCCAGGCCATCGAGGACCTCGTCAAGTGGGTTGACGTCAAGGTAATCGGCTACGACCTTAGCTTCGGCATCGCAGGAGGCCCCGATTCCGACCAACAATGATAAGTGCAGCCAATTCAACCAGTAAAGATACAGAAAGGAACGGAGGTCTCATGCATCCACGCCCTCATCGCCTCATCGCGGCCCTCATCGCCGCTTGTCTCCTCATTTTCGCCGCCGCCCCCGCCTCAGCCTGGTGGGACGGCAAGTGGAAGTGCCGCAAGAAGATCGTCCTCGACGCGACCCCGCAAGGGGGAGACGTCAAGGAAGCGCTGACCGACTTCCCCCTCCTTGTCAGGCTCCACACAGGAGACTTCTCCTTCGACAACGCCAAGCCCGACGGCTCGGATGTGCGCTTCGTCGCCTCCGACGACAAGACGCCTTTGAAATATCACATCGAGCAGTACGACGCAAAGCAGGAGACCGCCCTCGTCTGGGTAAAGGTCCCCGCCATAGCTCCGGGCTCTCACGAGGGCTTCTTCTACGTCTACTACGGCAACAGCGCTGCGGCCTCAGGAGACGAACCCAGCGGCGTCTTCGACGTCCCCCAACTCGTGGACTATCGCTTCATGGAGAAAGAGGGCCTCCCCAGGGACAGCACCTCCTATAAGAACAACGCCAAGGAGTGCACGGCCAAGCTCGGCCTCCCCTCTCCTTTAGGCATGGGCGTCTCCTTCAAAACAGCAACCGATCATATAACCATCCCCTCTCTAGCGTTAACCAAGGGCTTCACCTTTTCTGCCTGGGCAAGGATTTCAGGCTCCGGCAAGCTCCTCTCCTGGGAAGACCCCAAGCAGTCGGCAGTCGTCGCCATAGAAGGAACGAAGCTCTCCGTCTCCCTCAACAAGAAGAACGTCGCAAGCACTGATGTGCCCTTAGGCAAGTGGGTGCATATTGCAATATCCGCAGAGGCGGGCAAGGACCTCGCTATCTACATAGACGGCAAACCGCGAGCCACGGCAAAGATCAGTTCTCTCCCCTCCCCCTCTTCCGACATCATCGTTGGCGGTTTTGCAGGGGACCTCGATGAGCTGGGTCTTGCCAATACGACCAGGTCCGCCTCCTGGGTCCAGACTTTAGCTGGAAGCCAGGGCCCCGACTCCACCCTGCTTGCCTTCCAGGACGAAGAGACTTCTTCCGGTGGGGGAGAGAACCTCACCGTCCACCTCCTCGTCGTCACCGCCAGGGCCATCACCTTGGACGGCTGGCTCATCATCGGCTGCATCATCGCCATGATCGCCATCACCTGGATCCTCTTCGTCAACAAGTTCGCCCTGGTGCGCAGGCTCAGGAAAGACAACAGGGCCTTCTTCGAGTCCTTCTCCGCTTCGGAGGAGACCTTCGCGCTCAAAGAAGCAGACTTCCCCGACTCTTCGCTGTTCAGAGTCTACCTCGCGGGCCTCGATGAGCTGGAGCGGAGAAAGAAACAGTTGACGAGTCGGGGGATGAACGCCTTCAAGGCGATCCTGGAGAAGGCAGCCCTGGAGGAGAGCAAGCGGAACACCGCAGGGCTGCTCATGTTCACCCTCAGTATTTCGGGAGGCCCCTTCATGGGACTGTTCGGCACCGTCTGGGGGGTCATCAACACCTTCGCGGGGGTGGCCGAGGCCGGCGAGGCGAACCTCGCGGCAATAGCGCCCGGCGTCGCCTCAGCTTTGGCCTGCACCCTCATGGGACTGATGCTCGCCATTCCCGCTTTGTTCCAGTACAGCTTCCTCTCGGGGGAGATCAGGAACCTCTCCGCCGACATGGGGGTCTTCATGGATGAGTTCGCCAACCGGGTCGAAGAAGAGTTCGGGGAGAAGCGATGAAGAGGAACCCCTTCGACGAGCTGGAGGTGGTCGCGGAGCTGAACGTGGTGCCCCTTCTGGATCTCGCCTGGAACCTCCTCATCGTCTTCATCATGGTCGTCACCGCCACCGTCCAGGGGATCAACGTCAACCTCCCGAAGGCCTCAGCCGCTGCCTCCAACATCAAGCCGGCAACAAAAGCAGTGACGATCGCGGCAGACGGGACCATCTACCTGGACAGCTTTCCCGTCACCTTAGGGGAGCTCGAATCGAGATTAAGACAATTGAAGGCGGTCAACCCCAATCTGCCCGTCGTCATCAAAGGCGATGAGAAGATCTCCTACAAGGCGGTCATCGAGGTGCTCGATCTGCTCCAGCGGCTCGAGATCACCCAACTGGGGCTGGTGACGCAGAAGTTGGTGAAGTAGGGGAAGGAAGAAGGAAGAAGGGAGAAGAGGGAAAGTGGGGAGAAAGAAAAGAGGGAGAACAAGGAGGGAGAGATGACACAGGCGAAAAAGAAACCGGCAAGTAAGCCAAAGCCTTTCGCGACCATCGCGGTCGTCGTTTTCTTTCTCTGTCTCGCGGGCGCCGTTGTCTACATGGTGAAATCCGACAGCGGCTCGTCGGGAAAGAAGGTTTTCATTGCGAAGGTCGATCTCGTGAAGCCAAACCTCCCGGACAAACCCCCTCCCCCGCCCAAGGAACAACCTCAAACGCCGGAGCCCCAGAAGAAGGAATCCATCATGACGCCTCAAAATATGGATCAGGCTCAAGACTCCCGGCCGATGAAAGGGGATGACAAACCGGCGGCCGAGGGGCCTCTCGGCGTCCAGGGCGAAGGAGGCGCCGGGTCGGATGCTTTTGGCCTCGTGGGCAGAGGAAGAAGCGGGCGCGATATTACAACCGTTGGCACGGGCGGCTCCGCCAACGGAGTTATCGGAGGCGGACTTGATCAGGCCGCGCTCCTGCGAAAATTCGGCAAGTATAACCAACTTGTCCAGGAAGAGCTGACCGGCGCCGTCCGCAAGTGGCTCGAGCAAAACGGGGGCGTACCCAAAGGTAAGCTGGAAGCGATTGTCCAAATCGTCCTCGACGACGCGGGAACGGTGAAAAAGGCAAAAGTCACCCGGTCCTGCGGCAATCAGACGTTGGATGACGCAGTGAAACAGCTTTGCGCCTGCCAGAAGATCAGTGAGCCTTTGCCGAAGGATATGCCCAGGACAATCAACGTGAAGATCACGTCGCAAGGATGAGAAAATGAGCCTGCGTGCGCCGTGTTACAAATCCTTCACATGTTTTACAGGACCTTCACATCTCCTTCACACGGTCGTAACAGGCGTATGTTAGCCTTCTGTCACAACATCATTGGAGAAATAAGGATAATGATTCGACGGAGTCCTCTGCTTCCGGTCTTAATGCTCGCTCTTCTGCTGACCGTCCCTCCCGCATACGGTCAACCCGCGCCTTCTTCCGGGGTCGTCCCGACGCCGCCGAGCGAGACCGCAGGGATCGAGGAGCTTGCGGCTATTCTCGTAAAAAAGGGCATCCTGCCGAAAGAAGATGTTGCCGCCATAATGGAGAAAAAGGGACAGCCCGGATTCTCCGGCCTGAACGCCCTGACGCAACTCCTTAAAACAAAAGGGCTCCTCACTTCCGACGAAGCAGAGCAGGTGGAGAAGAAATCGGAGGCCTCCGCAGTCCTCGTTCTCTCCGACCGAGACCGGAAAGACCTGGAAAAGATGACCAGGGAAGCGACTGAAGAGATTAAACAAGAGGTGAAACAACAGGTAAAAGCGGAAGTCAAAGACGAAGTCCTTCAGGAAGCGAAGAACGAAATCAAATCCGCCACGCCTGAGTGGACCAAGCGCATCCAGTTCGGCGGCGACATTCGCCTCCGGTACGAGGGCGACTACTACGACAGAAACAACGCCTTTCTCCTCAATCCGAGCAGCCCGAGCACCCTGTTGAATACCCACGACAACCAGGACCGCTTCAGGGTCCGGGCGCGCGTCGGCGCCACGGCTCAAATCAACGATGAAACCGAGGTTGGCGCCAGACTGTCCACAGGCAGCTCGGGCAACCCCGTCACGGAACAGCAAACGATGGGGGTTTATTTCAGCGACTACAGCGCCTTTTTCGATCTGGCCTACCTGAAGTTCAGACCTACGCCCGGCCTCACTCTCATAGGAGGCAAAATCACCAATCCATTTTTCTTCAGCGACCTCGTCTGGTGGAAAGACCTCACCTTCGAGGGTTTCTCGGGAACGTACCGGCGAAGTTTGTCGGATTCCTTTGAAGGTTTTCTAACGGCAGGCGCGTTCCCCATTTGGAAGGCAACAACATTCGACCAAACCGACAAGTGGCTCTACGCGGGACAAATAGGGGTCGACATCAAGCCGCGCAAGGAGATTCAGGGCAGGATCGGCATTGCCTATTATGACTTCGAGCACACAAGAGGCATTCCCAATACTGCCGATTACCCGGATCAGTACGACTATACAGCGCCTCAATTTGAGCAGAAAGGAAACACCCTTTTTGATATCAGCGCTTCGTCCTCAACCACGACCCTGGCTCTTGCTTCCAATTATCGAGAGTTGAACGTTACCAGTTCGCTGGACATCGGGTTCTGGGACCCAATCCACGTGGTGCTCCTCGGAGACTACGTGAACAATATCGGTTTTGACCGATCGGAAGTGGCCGCTCTTACCGGAAACCCCAACATAACGGCGCAGACGGAAGGCTACCAGGTCGGCCTCTCTGTGGGTCATCCCGAAGTTCTCCACTTTCCTCAGTGGCGGGTCTTTGGCTATTACAGGTACCTGGAAGCAGACGCGGTCATTGACGCTTTCACGGATCCCGACTTTCACTACGGCGGCACGAACGCGAAAGGATGGATAATCGGCGGCGACTTGGGAATTTACAAAAATGTCTGGCTGTCCCTCAAGTATACGACTGCGAATGAAATCAGCGGCCCGCCTCTGTCGATAGATTCTTTGTTCGTTGACCTGAACGCCAAATTCTGAAAGAGGAGGCATTTGTTATGACCCTCAAACCAATACACTTAGGCGTCGCAGGAATCATTGTCGGGTTGGTTCTGGGGCTTGCGTATGGCCACCTCCAAATAGAGAGCCAACAAAAGGCCTCCCAGATCAAGATGAAGCAAATGAACCAGCGGATGGCTCAGGCCGAACGGAAACATGAGCACGACCTTGCCGACCAGCAGAGCAGCTTTGAAGACGAGAGGCGACAGGTACAGGATGCGGGCGAAAAGCTTCAAAAGGAGAAGGACGACCTCGCCGCGGAGAACAAAGAGCTTAAGGCGCGAGTGGAGGTCCTGACGGTCCAGTCTGCGACCGTGGAACAAAAGCGCGCTCAGGCGGAAACGAAGGCTGCCGCGCAAAAGTCCAAAAACCAGGAACTGACTGCCCTTCTTGCCAAGACGGAGACGGAAAAGAAAGACCTCGCGCAGAAACAGCATCAGACCCTGAAAGCCTTGCAGGAGAGGGAGAAAGATTTGAAGGCGTTGAACGGCAGCTACGACCGTTGCGCTGAGAACAACGTCCGCCTCTACGACATTGGACAGGAACTGGTCAAACAATACCAGAACAAGGGTCTCATGCGGACCATCGTCCAGAACGAACCGTTCACTCAGGTCAAGAAGGTGGAGCTGGAAAAACTGGTTCAGGAGTACCTTGACCGGATCGATAAACAAAAGCTCGAGCCAAAGTAGCCAGACCGGCAGAACACGGAGGATAACGTCATGCGTTTGAGCACAACAATAGTCGCCTTGGGGCTTGCGGTTTCAACGGCCCTGCCTTTTACGACATGGGCGGCAGATTCAAAAGCCAAGCCCGCCGTGCCGGCAGCCGGCGAAGTGAAGTCGAAGCCCGAAGTGGTCGCTACGGTAAACGGCGCGGATATCGCAACAGATGATTATTTACGCGAAATGAATCGGGTGGAACGCATCTACCTCACCACGGGAAAAGCGCTAACCTGCGGCGAAATCGGCCGCCTCAGGAAAGAAGTCATCGAAAGCATGGTGAGACGGGAGCTTCTTTACCAGGAGAGCAAGAAAACAGTCCACGTGAGCGAAGCGGAGATCGATGCAGAGATCAAGAAAGTGAAGGACCGGTATCAAAACGAAACGGAGTTCGCGAACGCGCTGGCCGGCATGAAGATGACTCCTGCTTCCTTGAAAGCTCAGGTAGAAAGAACTCTTGCCGTCCAGAAGATCATCAATGTACAGTTCACCTCCAAAGCGACGGTCACGGATAAGGACATCTGGTCTTACTACGACCGCAACCGGGAGAGTTTCAGACAGCCGGAACAGGTCAAGACAAGCCAGATCCTCGTCAAGGTCGACCCTCAGGCCGACGCAGCCAAAAAAGCCGAGGCGCGAAAGAAAATCGGCGATATCCTCGCAAAGGTCCGGCAGGGGCAAGATTTCGCTTCTCTGGCGCGCACTTATTCCGAAGACCCGAGCGGCGCCAAAGGAGGCGATTTGGGCTACATTCGCCCGGGGCAGACGCTCAAGCTTTTCGAAGAAGCCCTCTTCAGCTTGAAGCCCGGCGAAGTGAGCGACGTCGTCGAGACGAGCCTGGGCTACCACGTCATCAAGGCCGTGGAACGCAAGCCGGAGACAACCATGCCCTTCGAAAATGTCAAAGACCAGTTGCGCACCCTGCTGAAGCAGGAAAAAGGCCGGGAGGAAGCGAATGCTTATATCGGCAAAGTGCGAGAAACAGCCAAAGTGGAGATATTCTCCGCCGCAGGGGAGTAAGAGTTGCCCTCCCCCGCATGGGATTTGTGGGCTTTAGCCATGAAGGAAGAGAAGAAAGCGCCAGGTCCTGTCGTCCCCGCTTCCGTGCAAACGGCTAAGGTGGCGAAGCTCGGGCGGCTGGTGCAGGTCATGGAGACTTTGATGGAAGAGAAGTTCACCGGCTACGTCAAGGTAAATTTCAGCCAGGGCGGCATCGGGAGAGTCGAGAAGTTTGAGGAAATTCTGAAGTGACAAAGTCTAAATCTGTTTAACAACTTCTTAATATCTGTTTCATCATGAGGCAACATCTCCCATGTATACTTGATAGAAATTGGGCACAACCTGGACGAGATGAATGAACAGCGGATGCTTCGCCGACGCCGTTTCGGGCGAACCGGGAAGCCCGATGACTACCGGCAGGGAAGAGCTTGCCGGAAATGAAACGAAGGGGGTGACAAAAGCGCCAAAAAAACAAGCAAGACAAAGGAACGAGGCAGGCTGCGCAATGCCTCGCTTCAGATAAAGCCAAACCCCGGGTGACCGGGCGACGGAAAGCAAACGGGCCCTCACAAGGACGGAGGGCGGCCGGGCTGCCTGAAGAAACAACCGAATGGTTTCTTCGAAAAAACTGTTAGAGAGGAGTAAAACATGAAGAAATTTGCAGTTCTTGTTGCAGCACTGCTCGTCCTCGGCTTCGCAGGACAGGGCATGGCCTATTTCTCGGCGGGCGATCTCATCAGGGTCGTCTACGACACGACTGGCACCTACGAGTATGCGACGGACCTCGGCGCGCTCAGCGCTATCCGGACCGATGCGAACAACACGATCATAGCAAATAGCGCTTTCACCCCGACCACCCTCAGCAGCTCGGACACCTATGGCACCCTCGTGGTGACCTACTACGTGCAGCAGTCAACGACTCTGACCGGCGGCCAATACTACTTTGCCGGCCTGACAGCGCCTACGGTGCACGCTTCGGCGTCGTATACCGCCATGAACACCCAAATTAACGCCATGGCAGCAACGTACGGCAATTTTGGCACGCAGAACGTCCTCATCAACGAGGCGACCTATGCTACCAGCCCCACCTATTACAACAAGATGGATCTGGGAGGGGCTTCCGCCGGAACCTATGACCAACTCCTGTTCGCGGGAGCGACGGAGTCGTCCCTGTCGTCCCTCGCCACAGGCGGCAATGTTCAGATGAACGTCTACGGGTTCAAGTACAACAACTCGACGAAGGTTGTTAGCGCGCAGGGAGAACTTTCGGGCCTTACCCTCGAGACCGTGGTCAGCGGCGGGCATATCGTTACCGAGGTCAACCCGGCGACCGTTCCTGTTCCGCCCAGTATGCTTCTGCTGGCCCCCTGCCTCCTGGGCCTGTTCGGCCTCAGGAAAAAGGTTCATAAGGCGTAAGACCGGTTTCCCGGACATGATGCCCAAACAGCGAAACATGAGACAAGGAGAAAAAGCATGAAGAAATTAGTGATGACCTTAGCTGTCGGAGCGTTATCGCTCTCGATGGCCAGCATGAGTTCCGCCACCGACGTGAATGTTTACGGTTCTTCGGCTGCGTACAACTTCTGGTCCAAACTGATGACTGTCTATGCATCGCACGCCGGCTGCGGCACGCCGACCACGTACAGTATGGACACCACTGCAAGCTGCAGCGGCAGCGCCGCCTTCTGCGATAACAATCCCACCGGCGTCTACTTTCACGGAACGAAATACTTCATCGCTACCGCATCTGGCTGCAACACAAACATCGTGCCCGATGGGACGCTCACTATGAGGCTCGCCGCGTACGACTCTCAGGACGGCGTCAACGCCATGCAGGGCACAACGAACCCGGCGGACGTGAACGGATGCACGGGCAACCAGAGGACGATGTTGAAAAGCACGACGCCTACCGCCCCGGCCTCCAATAATTTGGGCTGCTATCCTATTCATCTTGGCGGCTCCGACGTCAACGGAGTAACCCTCATCCAGAACAGCCAGGGTTCCTTCGACGGCGGCGCCACCGACCTCACCCAGAACACGGCAGGCACGCCCAAAGAAGCGGCCGGCACCTATGGCCTTACGCTCGGCGGGAAGACGATCAACGCCGACCTCGGGAACTTTACCGCCGGCACAGCTTCCGGGGTAGATTACTTTCTCACCCAGACCGCGACTGCCAACACGAACGGCATGATAGACAACCACCCCTGGGTCCTCCCCTTCGCCTTTTATGCAAACGTGACGCCCGTCACTAAAACGAGCGGAGGCACGGATTCCCTCGCCAACGAGCTCGCGGGCTACTGCATCCAGTCGACGAGCGGCGCAGGCAAGAACAACACAAGCTGGTGCCCGAACGCTCTCAGCACCGCCGTTGGGAACGAGACGGGCACGACCCCCGGCGCCATCGCCCTCACCCAAGGCATGGTGGAGCAGATATTCAGCCAGGCCGTCACGGACTGGAGCCAAATCTTCACGAACTGGCCTAGTACGCCCATCACGCTCTGCCTGCGCGTTGCCGGCTCCGGCACCTACGCGACTCTCGATGCGGCGGTCATGAGCACGAACAAGAACAGCTCCGGCCTGCCCACTCTTGACAGCGTCCAGTATTATAATCAAAACGGCTATCCGAACAACGTCTGGTTCAACAATACCACTGGCGACATGGCGAACTGCATTCTCAACAACCCGGGCGCCATCGGTATAATGGACGCCAGCCAGGGCGGCTCGGCTCAGACTGCCGCCCTCAACGGCACCTTCGGCCCCCTGAAGTTCAACGGCAACTATCCGACCGCAGCGAACGTCGCCAACGGTCTCTATGACCGGTTCTGGACCCTTGAGCACATCTTCCAGTGGGACGGCAAATCGACGAAGCCGGTCAACTGGGGAAGCGCCTATCCCAGCAAGACCGTGACCGACATGATGAGTTTTGTAAACAACATGACGCCGGCCCAATTTACCGGATATTCTCAGCTTTCGTCCTACACGTCCTTCTGGAACCTCTCCACTAACATGAACCAGAACAAAGGCAATGACTTCACTTTCCCGCCCGCCGTCGGTCCTTACGTCAACGGCCAGTCCTACGAGTAACAGACTGGTCTAAGTAAGGTCTTTATTTCCACGGCGCCGCAGGGACCCCTTCTGGGGTCCCTGCTCTTTCCCGGTTTTTGCGCTTTTTCCGTTGCCATCCCGGCCTTGCTGCTGTATGATGTCGCCAAAGCTTTATGAACCAAAAGACCCTCTTCAAGACTCTTTTCCTCCTCTGCCTCATCGTTCTCTGCGTCTCATGCAGCAAAGAAGCCAGAAAGGCCAGATTTTACAGCAGAGGGAAGGCCTTCTACGAAAAGGGGGACTATACGAAGGCGCGACTAGAGTTCAGGAGCGCCATTCAGATCGCCCCCCGCTTCGCCGAAGGCTATTACATGCTCGGCACGGTGGAGTTCCAGGAAAAGAACTGGCGCAATGCTTTTGGGTGCTTTTCCGAGGCAGTCAGGCTCGATCCCGGGAACTTGCCCGCCCATATCAAGCTCGGCCGGATTTTCCTTCTTGCCGGCGAGCCGGACCGGGCCATAGAGAAAGCCGACTTCGCGCTCAAAACAGAGCCGAACAATGAAGATGCCCTCTTTTTGAAAACGGCGGCTTACCTCGCAAAGCAGGAATCGGACAAAGCCCTCGCCTGCTTGGAAGGGTTGAAGGCGCGAGCGGTGCACTACCCCGATTTCTGGCTCATGACGGCGTCCGCTTATGTGCAAAAAAAGGACTTCCAGAAAGCGAAAGAAGCCCTTCTGGGCGGCATCGCCGCCAATCCGCAATCGGTTCTCATTCATCTCGCCCTCGCCGACATTTGGCTCAAAATGAACCGGCCCGACGATGCGGTCCCCGTGCTGCGCGCCGTCACCCGCCTGGCGCCCGACGCGCCGGGCTACCGCGTTAACCTCGCAGGGATCTTGTGGGACCGGGGAAGAATTCCCGAAGCGACGGACGTCCTCGACGGGATTGTTGCGGATCTGAAAGGCGATGAGCGGTGGATTAGGGTCGCCCTCTTTTACGCACAGAAGGGAAAGATCGATGCTGCGGAAGAAACGTTGGAAAAAGGGCTGCGAGACAACAAGAAAAGTTTTGCCCTCCGGTTTGCCCTGGCCGATTTTTCCCTGGGCGCGTCCCGGTCCGATGACGCGATTGCCGCGCTCAGGGAGTGCCTCGG
>CAWFMJ010000011.1:0-95102 GCA_963816715.1 uncultured delta proteobacterium | reverse complement strand
AAAAGAGACCCACAGCGCCGGGGTGAGCGCACTGCTTGCGGGCTTAAGGAAGGGCTTCCATCAACAATAGGTCCTGCCGCGTGAGCGCGGCAGGACCGGGGAGGTATTCTTGGAAGAGACGGAAGCGGCAGCAATGGAAAAGAAGCGCCAGCCGCCAACCAACACGAGGCCGGGAATCACTAAGACCCATGCGGTGCTCTTCGTCATCGTCGTGAGCATGATGAGTTCGGTGGCTACGGTCGCCGCCTACGACCGCTGGGTGGCGCAGAAGGTGGTGGCCGTGGACGTGAGCGGGTTTCTTCAGGAGCAGAGGGACCTGGTCCTCGCGAAGAAAATCACTATGGACGACTTCAAGGCCAATCTCGACCGGTACCTGGCGGCGCTGAAAAGCCAACCGAAAAACAGGGTTCTCATACTGGAGGACGTCATTGCGTCTAAAAACCTTGAGAAAGTGTCTTACTGATCTTTTCAGGGACCGAAAGAAGCGATCCGTCTGGCTCGCTGCGGTCTCGGCCCTCGTCTTCGGTCTGCTCCTTCCGGGGAGAATCGTCGTGGCGATAAGCCCCTCTCTCGATCACCGGATTTTCGTCGTCACGAAAAGCTCCAGTCCCGATGAGATCAAAAAGGGCGAATATGTCCTCTTCACCGTCCGCTCCCACTACATCAAGGATGGGAAACCATCGAGACTGCTCAAGAAGGTATCGTGCATCTCGGGCGATAAGCTGGAGACGAAGGCCCGCGAGTATTACTGCGACGGCGAGTACCTGGGAATGGCGAAGCGGTATTCGCTCAAAGGTGAGCCCGTCGATTCCTTCGTATATTCGGGGACTGTGCCAGAGGGAATGCTCTTCGTCACAGGCAACAATCCGGACAGCTTCGATTCGAGGTACCTCGGCTTCATAGAAAGGAGAAACGTTGAAGGCATTGCCCATCCTCTTCTGTAGCCTCCTCACGTTCGGAACGGCTGCATTTGGGACGGAAGCCGTTGTCCCCGAACAGAAGTCAATCCCTTACTACCAGGACTACAAGAGGGGCTGGTTCTGGTATGAGCGGCAGAAGGCGCCGAAGAAGCCGAAAGAAGAGCCGGAGCAGAAGCACCGCCTCCCTTCCTTGAAAGACTACACGGTTGATCAGCTCTGGGACATGCACCCCGACGACTTTCAGGCGCTTCTCACGGACTTCCAGAAGAAGGCGGTCTGGAGGCCGACGCCGGAGAACGTGGAGGAGTACTACTACATCCAGGACATCGCGAGGAGAAAGGCCCTGGCCTTCACGAACGTGGCTGAATACGTGATGCAGAAAGACCCTGAGCTGTCGCTGTCGAAGGACTACCCAACCGTCGTTCCCGGGCAGAACGCCCTTGTTCGTTCCCGCGAAGGGGAAGTGAAAGAGAGAATTATCCTGGCTAAGGGGGATTATGGCCTCCTTTTCTTCTACTCGCCTACGTGCGAGTACTGCGAGGAGCAGGAGAAGATCATGAGGTTCTTCGAGAGCGAATACGGCTGGGAGATCAAGCGGATCGACTTCACTCAGGAGCGGGCCCTCGCCGAAATGTTCGGAGTGACCGTCGTCCCCACCATCCTTCTCGTCTATCGAAACAGCAAGGAGGCCATTCCTGTCTCGGCAGGGGCGATCTCCTTATCCGAGATGGAAGACAAGATCTACCGGGGAATAAGGCTTCTCGCTGGCGAGATCACGCCTGAGGAGTACAGCATCTATGATTTCCAGAAGGGAGGGGCCTTCGACGTGACGGTCCCCGCCATGAAGGGGAAAGGAGGCACGAAATGAAACGGAAGATAGTGGCGGCATTGATCATGATCGTCCTCTTCGATGCGACCGCCAGGGCGGGCTTCATCGACGATTGGCTCGCTCAGAAGACGGAGACGAGTCCCGGATACTTCGAAGGCGAGAAGCGCGGGTACGCGACGGGAGGGTCGATTTCGGCAAGGTGGGGGATGAGCAACGACCACCTCTTTTCGGTGCAGGCGCCCCGTTTCAAGGTAGGGTGCGGCGGCATTGATCTCTTCATGGGAGGCTTTTCGTTCCTCAACGTCAATTACCTCGTGCAGAAGTTCCAGAAAATCCTCCAGGCAGCTCCCGCCATGGCCTTCGACCTCGCCCTGAGCACGCTCTGCCAGCAGTGCTCCAACATCATGAAATCCCTCGAGGCCCTCGCGAACGAGCTCAACGGTCTCCAGATGAACGACTGCCATGATGCGAAGGTCCTTTCGGCGAAGCTCGTCTCGCCCTTCACGGATAACCCGAAAATCAAGGCCGAGGCGCAGCAGGACTTCTCCCTGGAAACAGGGCTTACGGACATATATAACGACATTCAGCAAGCGGTCAAGTCGAACGGCGGCCAGCCCACGATATCGAACGAGACGCCCATGTACAGCGGCTGTCCTTCCGTGATAACCAATCTCTTCATGACGCAAGGGCAAAGCGTTTTCTCCGCCGTAGCAGCCGACAGGGGGATACCCGCCAGCCACGTGGAGCTTGTGAGGGGCTTTATCGGGGACATCCAGTACGACCCCATAATCGATTCTTCGGGAAACAATACCTTCATGATGACCCCGGTGAGCCCGTGCCCGCAGAACAGCGCGTACGGGCTCGACAGCTTCCTGGACGGCAGCGCCTACGTGAGGCCCCTCACTTCTCCCGACGCGACCTGCGTCCCGATCACCGACACGAATGCCAACCTGATCCAGTGGGCGCAGAACCGCGTGGCGAGCGTCTACAACAATCTCCTCACCCAGGGAACCCTTTCAAGCGACGACCAGACCCTCATCAACACGGTCCCCCTCGTCTATCACAACCTCGTTTATGCTGTTGCGACCAAGCAGGGACCGGAGGTCCAGCTCGAGCTCGCCGACTTCGCCGCGCGGGCCTATGCCTTCGCTTTGGTGAAGGACCTCTACACGGAGGCGATGTACAACATCCGACTCGCCCAGATGGCCCTGAAGAAACAGGCCAACAGCCCGACGCCAAACTGCCAGATATCGTCCATGTCGCTCGACGTGGAGCATCTGAAGGACCTGGATTCCCGTATCAGGCAGTCGGTGTCCATCCTTCAGGAAGACTACCAGAAGTACCTCAAGGAGCATGAAGCCCTCTTCGCCGTGAGCCAGCGATATGCAGACTTCATGAGCACGTCCAGGGACAAGCTCGCCAAGACGTATTCGAAAAGCTTCGTGAACCGCGTAATGTCGAAGATGTAGCCTATGAAAAGACTGCTCGCCGTCCTCTTTTTTCTCGCGATTCTGTCTTCCAAGGCGGCCTTCGCCCTCGACATGGAGTACTACACCTATGGCGGCTTCGAGCAGATAGTCGGGGCCTTTTCCAAGATGGCCCTCATCTTCTCGGACAGCGGGTTCGGCGCGGCTGTATTTGTCGCCATGGTGGTGGGCATCTTGTTCGGGGGCATCGCGCTCGTCATGAGGGCGGTGGGAGGCAGGTTCTCCACGCTGTCCTGGGGAGTGCCCCTGATGGCCGGCTACCTGGTCTATGCCGCCATGATCGTTCCCCAGGGGACCCTATGGATATACGATCCGGTGGCCAACAGGAACCAGGCGGTGGGGGGCATACCGGACGGGATCGTCTTCATCGCGGGCGCGATGAACGAGATTGAGCAGTTCGTGGTCAATACCATCTATACGACGTCGACCGACCCCATGTCGTACCAGAACATGGCAGGGGGAAGGGCGTTCAACCTCATGTACGACGTCGCCCAGGCCGGGGGAATTCCCATCGACGCGGACGTTGCGGCGTCCCTCAAGCAGTACACCAACGACTGCGTCCTTTTCGAACTTCAGAGGCCTGGGACCACGCTCACCGTCAATGGGCTTGCAACGAGCACGGACTTCACCACCCAGTTCGCCCTGGCTGCCAGCCCGGCCGTCTACACTGTGGAGTACCCGGGGGACACGACCGCCTCCTGCAAGGACGCGTGGAACGTCCTGCTCTCGAAGCTCACGAACGCCGCAACGTTCACCAATGCCGTAAACGCCGCCTGCGCCAACGCCGGCTACGACGCCACCAATGCCCAGGAACTGGCGCAATGTACGGATATCCTGGCGGGTGTGGTCAACACCCTTGCCGGGGGGACGTCTTATGCTACGTCCGATATCTTCAAGCAAATGCTCATCGGGCAGACCATGAATGACGTGCTCCTCGACGCGAGCCCGAGCCTTGCCATGACCGTCCTCGCGAGCAGGAACACGGGCTCTTCCCTGGTAGGGGCAGGCATGGCGGCGAACGAGTGGCTTCCCGTCTTCAAGGCGGTGATGACTGCCGTTGCCATCACGCTTATTCCGTTCCTCGTGATCTTCCTCCCCACGCCTTTGGCGAAGAAGGCGCTTTATCTCATATGCGGGCTCTTCGTTTATATCACCGCCTGGGGCGTGATCGACGCCATCATCCACTCCATGGCGATGAACTACGCCGTGACGACGCTCTCCGGGATCATCACGCAGGGACAGCTCGGCATGCTCAGCCTCAACTTCTTCTCGACCGGACCGGCCCAGGTTCTCGCCGTGATGGGCGGCATGAGGTGGGGAGGAATGGTGCTTGCCGGGGCCGTCTCCGCCGCGTTTGTCGGCGCTGGAGGCTCGGTGCTCGGCCAAATGATGGCATCCTCGACGGGCATAGCCCAGCGTGCGGGAAGCTCCGCGGGCACGACCGTGGGAACCCCCGAGGGACTGGCGAGGCAGCTTTCCTCCACGGAGACGGCGCCGGTGACGATCGCGAACGCGGCGAAGTACAGATACGCGGACAGGGTCAACGCGGGCATGGCGCAGAAGTTCGGGACCACGGAGTCAGGCATGGAGCTGGTCGACGCGTTCGGGCTTGGCGGCGCATCCGGCATATACCGCCAGATGAACACGGGCAAGGCCGTGCGGTTCGGCGCGGGAGGCGCGGCGGCGGAGAACATGGGCCTGCCTGCGGCGTATTCGGCCAACACCTTCGGGGCAGGCGCGCAGCTCGATGAGACCTCGAACCTGCAGGCGATGTTCGGGAACAATGCACGGTCTCTCGCGAACACGAGGACGGCGCCGCAGCATGCTTTCAACGATACGGCGGCTGCAAGAGGGATGAAGCCGGAGGATCTCGCCTATTCGCTGGCGACAAAAGACGTGGTGGCAAACGCCGATACGATCATGAAATACGCCCAGGCCAGGGGAGGCATCAGTCCCCATCAGGCGGCGGGGGAGCTCGGGGAGATAATAGCGAGCCAGAACTACGTCGGTGCGGCTTCCTACGATAAAGCGAGGGGAGTCACCGGCGAAGAGGGACAGATCAGGACGAGGACCAACGAGAACCTCAACGAGGCGGCCAAGTTCGCTGTCTTCTCTAAGTTCGCGCAAGGTCTGGGACTCGCAAAGGACGATAACGACTTCAAGGCCATGTACGACTACCACAAGATGCACCACGGGGAGGAGAGCCTGACCCTTTCCAAGCAAGGAGCGGTAAACGAGCTGAACCGGCGCATGAAAGACCTGGGCTACAACACGCGATTCCAGAAAGGCGACCGGATCACCGTGAATTTCGATCCGAACGGAGAGATCATATCCGCCCATGCGACGAGAGGCGCGAGTAGGCAGGTGGACGACGTAACCCAGGTGATGAAAGGTTATCAGGGCGGGTACATGAATCGCACGGAAACGGATAATTTCCGGTATAAGGGCGAGGACGGCATGAGCTATGTAGGCCGTGCCGTCCAACTGGGGAATGGTGTGACCACCTTTGACGGCGCGATTGTCGGCGCCGACGGCAGGGAATATCAGGGGGCAGCCAAGTTCGTAAACGGCAAGCCGGTATACACGGTTTTTTCCGGGGGCAAGGAAGGAGAAGTGGTCGAGAAGTACCAGGTCGCGACTGACAGGATGGGAAAGGACGGAAAGCCCATCCTGGGGCCCGATGGCAAACCGGAAACCACCACTCAGTGGGGCGTATCCACGTACCGATATTCCTCTGACGGTAAGAACCTGGCCATCCTCAATTCGAATACCCTTTCGACCGCGGAGGTCAACAAGAATGGATTCGCCGCAAGTATAGAAAGCCAGGGCGGGGTTGTGCTCAACGAGGATGCCGTGAAGGGGCAGCGAGTTCAGCACAATGATTCGTACAACTACAACGATAAGAAGGACGCGGACGTGAGCGTCGGGTCAGCCTTTCTGAGAAATCGAGACCTAACGGGCATTACAGACAACGAGCAAAGAATTCTCATCGGGCTTGCCAGTGCCGACTACAGCACGCAAAAGGCTTCTCAGGGTTTTTCCGTTTACGGAGGCATCAGAGGTCTTAGAAAGGGCAGTAGCAAACTACCGACAGGCACGGACGGCGGACCTACGAACATGGACAGCGCTGCGTGGAAAGAGTATTTCAACCGATTAGACAAAACGGTACGACCCGGACCCGTCATGCCTGCTCCGCCGGCTGCATCCCCGGTAACTATAAGGCCATCGCCATAGCGGCCTGACAAGGAGGAAAAACATGTTTGTCGCTAACTGCTTGAGGGCTGCAAACGGGGTCATAACATTTGTACCCCCGGACTACGGAAGAGACTACTTCAAAACGGTATCGGAGAAGGATATATCGGTTTCCGTGGCTGATTACGGTCTGGACGTGGTCATTGGGGACATCACGGTGCCGGTGCCCGAGTTCATTATGGATTTCTTTGTCGAGAACAGGACGATCACCGTCTATGTGGCTAATCCTCTACAGTACATGTGGGAACCGGAGTTCTCGGTTGAACTCCCCAAGGATGGAATAGTGGAGGCCAGGGGGGCCTACAAGCACATGCGGAAGGCAGCCACGGTCGGCGCGGCCGGAAACGCGACGTAGCCTTTGTATCGGCCGTTTTCGGCCTCCTATTGTCGGTTCTCATGTTTTTCGTGGTAAACGTTGCATTCCAGGTTCTTCCAGGCAGGATTCGTGACGAGATCGATAGACATTTGGAACGGGTTATCCTCGCCTTGTCGGCGAGAGGAGAAGATTGCGATATAACAGAAAATTTCTGCCATCAACAGGGGGACGAGAAGGAAGATTCCCAGAAAATCATTGGGTCCTTTGTCTCCAAATAAGTCGCGAAAAGAAGCAGACGAGTAATAGCAAACGATGGCGCTTACGGTAAGCGCCATGGCAGCGAGCAATATCTTCGGGAAGATGCGAAACTTTGTCTTCCGATCAAACCACATCCAGAGGCGGTTCCCTCGCTTCTCCATGTTTAGGCCGTATTGATCCGCCCGGAAGATTTCGTCCGCTTTGCGCTTATACGCACCTCTAAGGCGGCCGAGCTTCCTGTCGAAGTCGGCGTTCAGTTTTTGGAACTCGTATTCGTTCGCCTGGTTCTTCATATCTACGGTAATATTGTCTCTCGCATCGGTTTCCATGTCAACTTTTTCGGGAATCGGGACCGCTAAAACTTTTTTGCCAGCGCGTCCCCTCGACGTTAGGCTCTCAACCGCCCTGCTGCGCAAATGTTCGAGAGGTCCTGAGAGAGGGCTATTGACATATTACCGCCGGCTGTCTTGTAGGCGAACAGCAAGGGCGGCTCAGAAAGGCGGGTGACGATTCCAGAGGGTCTTTTTCAGGCGCGGCGAATCTGCTACGCCATGATCCGCTTCCTGACCGGTGCGCTGCAGACAAGTAGAACCGGGAAACGGCAAGTAATTATGTAAACAACGGCCATAATAAGGAGGGGGCGATGTTTGGACGAAGACTCATAAGGATCTGGATTAAGAAACGCGTGCTCAGGGACATGCGGAAACACGGAAGCAAGCCAGGGTACTGGGAGGCAGTGTCCTTGGAGGTGCTCGATACGGTCATAGCTGTCCTTGACTGCCTGCAACTGCCTATCGGCTTTTCCGAGCTTGAGAAAGCGACGGATTTCCCACGTCTTCACGATCTAAAAGTAACACTGAGGGCCTTGCCCGAGCCGCCGCAAGATCTTTTAGGCAGGCTCGATCTGATATTCTTTGCGTTTTCATACGATGGCTATGGGCGAAACACCTTCTTACTCCGTGCGAGCCTCTTAAGGCTTTCCGCCCGAGAGGCGGGGATATGAAGTCTCTTCAGAACTTGCCGGGAGGGTCAAGGCATAACCTGGGTCAACCAGGCAAAGCGGCCGGAGTCAAACAGCAGTCGGTCGGCCCCTTGGAACAAGGGAAGAAGTCGTCGTCCCGCTGCTGCGTCGGCGCCTCCGCATCGGGGAGCAACTGACGGAGGCTACAGCCGGACGGACCCCGGAGAAGCAAAACCCGGAAGACCTCTTTCGGGCGCCGGCGGGATCGCTCCCGGAAGAGACGCAGTTCACCCGGACGCTCCGGGATGAGAAGGCGAACCCTGGCGAGACGAGCGCGGGGAAAGACCCAGTCCTGGGCGGCGGGAAAAGCGGGAATATCCCCCGCAACGCTGGCGCAGTTCGAGATGGGCAGGCCTGCAATTTCCGCCGGGACTATGCGCAGGATAGCGCCCATCCTCAACATCAATCCAGCATACGTTGACGATCCTTCGGTCAATCGCTTCTTCTCGAAAGATCTCATCAGGATGGAGCTTCCCCTGGCAACGGCCGGGGGCGCGATCTTAGAGGTTGTCTGCTTTCTCGTGGAGAGGAACAGCGTCCTGCGGTTGCTCCTCCTCGTTTCCGACACGCGCCTGGCGAGAAAAAGTCTCAGGGGAACTGGAAGCAGGGTTGTCGCCGTTGCCAGTCAGGACGGGGACGGCAACGTCTTTCTGATGAGCCTGCGAAGAAGGCTCAGTGCAGCATGGGAAGAAGGGTTGAAAAGAATCGCGAAGGTCGAGACGGGTGGGAAGTTCGTCGAGGTCGAGGAAAAGGCGGTCAGCGACGACCTGTTTCTCAAAATCGCGAATGGCGGCGCCCTGAAGGAGGACATCGCCAGGCTGTTTCACGCTGGGTACTGCATCCTGACCGTAAGCGACGACGAGAGGAAGGTGCTTGCCAAAATGCGGGAGACGGGGATTTCCGCGTCAGCGGTATTGGACCTCATGGAGCGCTCGCAATGATGCCTGCTGTGCCGCGCAGGAATAATTGCCAGTGATGATCTTTTGGCATAAATGCTTTCCAAATTCCAGCAATGTCGGATAATATTGAGGGTTGCGAGGCGGGACCGTTTTTCGGCCCGGATGAACGTATGGGGAAAGGAGATCCCTTCAATGAAGAAAAAAGACGTAGAGCGCTTCTGGGACCCCGGCAGGGAGGATGACAAACCGTATCAGGAGTTGCTCGAGAGGGCCCGGAAAACTATTGCGATGATGGACGCCGCGGACGAAAAGGCCGGTTTCGCCTATAAGGATATTCTCATGACTCTCCGGAACGGGATGTCCGCCATCTCGGCCGCTATGAGCATGAGGGACTGGAACATGACGGCGGAAGGCTTTGTGATGCTGCAGCAACTGGAGCTGTGGATTCGGGACGCGTTGCCGGCCAACAGGTATATGGCCCCGAAACCATAGTGCGCGTCTTGCAGATGGGAGAAGATATGCGCGTAGGGCGTGAGCTCCCATAGCAACTTCCGGGGCCGGTTGGGGGTCGAGATAGGCGACTAATCTTTTCGCCGCAACTTGATTTCGCCGGAGTCCTAAAGATCCCTGCCTCTTCGATTTTCAGAGTCTCTGTCGGTACGCTCTGAAGCGCAATGCGCGGATTGTGCGCTCTCTTTTGGCCGCAGGAAATGGGTTGCGTAAGCCTCCTCGATGTCCGGGTTCCCTGACTTGCTGAACCGCAATGGCTTCTTGGGCCCCTTTCCCCATGACATGTAAGCGGTCTTGCTCGCCTGGAGGTTTCCGTTTCGGGCGTTCCGACGGAACGTCCGAAGGAGGTGATTGATTTTGGCGAGGTTCATCGCAGTCACCTGTTCCAGACAAGGGAACTTCCCGAACCGCCAGCTTTCGTACCGCTCCTGCGTCAGGGCGCCCATGCGGAGGAGAATCTCCACGAAGCTGATGTAGCCCTTTTCCTCGAGCATCTCCGAGGAGGCGTGGTTCATCCGCTTGACGAGTTCGTCGCGATTCAAGCTCATTCCTTCTGGTGCACCGCTCCCCGAAAGAATTTGCTGTGAGAGTAAACGCGGTTTCCCTCCCGCGGGTCATGTCTATACGAAATACCGACAAGTCTGCGGTTTACAGGCAAAGAATGCGCCGCCGGCTCCCGAGAATCAAGGCGCCTGTGCCGTCCTCACGGTCCCGACCACGGATTCGCAGCCGCTGGGGGCAAAGAAAAAGGCTGTTTTCAAGGAAGAAGACTCTGCCAGAGCGCCCGCCGGAAGAATGATGTGACCGTGAGCGACACGGCGCTCAAGATATTGCCGATTACGGTGTAAAAGGTTGCGCTTTATTTATACGGGTCCCTCGCAGGCTCCTTCCTGTAGTGAAGCGTTTGGTTGTCTTTGCAGCAATACTGCATTTCATACGGCATTCGCGAAAGAACCCGAACGGCTAGTAGTTTGCTGCAGGCCTGTTTATTGCAATTTCTAATGCTCGAATGATCTGTGATATGCCTTACGGAGCAGCAGTCTATTGGGAGGGCCGGGGTTTTCGCAAGGAATTCACCTCCCGAATTATGTCCAGGAAGGAGCGGACCGCCGGGGCATCGTCATCCGGTCGCCAGATGACGGCCAAGTCGATGGTGGGCGCCGGCGTTTTGAGGGAACGGTAGACGACGCCCGACCTCCTGAGGCTCCGCAGCGATGCCGGCACGATAGACACACCCATGCCCGCCGCGATCAAGCTCACGATAGTTTCGACCGTTCTGGCCTCTTCCTGGGCGACTTTCGGGGAAAATCCGGCTTCCGCGCAAATACGCATGACCTGGTCATAAAAGCCTATCCCCATGTTACGGGGAACGAGCAGAAAAGGTTCTCCGGCGAGCGCCTCCATGGGGATCGTCATCTGCCTGGCCAGCCGATGCGTCTGCGGGAGGACGGCCACCAAAGGCTCCCGCCGGATTACTTGCGTGACCAAGGATTCAGCGGCAGCCACCGGGGGGCGGACAATGCCAATGTCGAGCCGATAAGCGTTTATCGCCTCAACCTGCTCGGCGCTCGCCAACTCCCGGAGGACCAGCGACACGTCCGGGTAGCGGACCCGCATGAGCTGGAAGATGGACGAAATCTTGCCGTACATGGTCGAGCTCACGAACCCCACCTCCAGCCGGCCGATCTCGCCGCGAGAAGCCCGTTGGGCCGCATGCGTGGCCTGATCGACTTCGCCGAGGATCTTACGGGCTTCGTGGAGAAAGACCGTTCCCGCAGCCGTGAGCGCCACACGCCTCTTTGTCCGTGACAGGAGGATGACACCGATCTCCTGTTCCAGGGCCTTGATCTGCTGGCTCAAGGGCGGCTGGGCAATGCCCAGCCGCCCGGCCGCGCGCGCAAAGTGCAGCTCCTCGGCGACCATGACAAAATACCTCAGGTGTCTTAGTTCCATACTGTAATACTATATACATATTAATATGGCCATTACCATATATTGGACGTAATAATATGGCACTGATATACTTTCTATAGTAATAATTCCTGAGGCGAAACTGGAAAGCGGAGGGAAGCAAAGCAATAGTTGTGACCGCAGGGAGATAACCAGTGAGTACTCTGGCCCTTCTGACACGGGCTCGCATGGGGTGAACGGGGCAGAGACCGGACAGCAGAAACAGAGGAAGGCTATGGAAAAGCAGACGAAGGCGATAACGGTGTCAAGACAGGCGGGGAGCGGGGCGCCTACATAGGCTACGAGGCGGCCAAAGCTTTTGGCTTTGCCTACGTAGACCGGGAAATCCTGCGGCAGGCGGCGAGCATTCTGAAGAGGGACACGGCATCCCTTGAACAGCATGAAGGGAAATCGTCCGGTCTCATTAATGAATTCCTGAGGGGATTGATTTTCGGGGCCCCCGAGGCCGCGTACATCCCGATTGAGCGACTGCCGATCTACGACAAAGATCTCTTCGTCCTCGAAAGCAAGATCATAAACGAGATTGTGGATAAGCATGACGCCGTCATAATCGGCCGCGCCGGCTTCCACGTGCTGAAGGGTCGTCCGAATACGGTCCACCTGTTCGTCCATGCACCTCGGGATTATAGGGTGGAACGGGTCATGAAGGCCGACAGCTCCGCCGATAGACGGGAGGCGCGAGCGAAGGTGGAGGAGGCGGACCGGAGAAGAGGCAAGTTCATCAGGGATATGGCGGGAAATGAATGGACGGACGCCCGGAACTACCACCTCTGCATTGATTCGAGCGCCGCTGGTCTAACCGATAGTGTTGAAATGGTTATCCGTTTCATTGAAAAGAGCCTTTCGGGTCGGGAAACGTAGATCATGGACAGGCTTGCCGGCTATCTGTTCCTTATGGAGCGGATAAAACGATTTCCGAAGCCAAACCGGAAAACGGGAGGAGCGCAGAGCGATATTGTTGCCGCAAGGAGTTTTTCTCATAACCAATGAATACCGTAAGAGCCAACAGTTCTATCACACAACCGACGGTGATGTCGGAAAACGAAGTCAGCGGCCGGACGGCCACCGTCGTGGCCCTGTTTGTCACCGGCTTTGGGACATTTCTGAACCTGTACGTTACCCAGCCGCTTTTGCCTGAGTTCCGTCATTTCTTCCATGCGTCCGAGATGCTCGTGAGCCTCAGCGTGAGCGCGCCGGTGCTCGCGGTGGCGCTGACGGCCCCCCTGATCGGTCTGTTGTCCGACGGGTTGGGGCGTAAACGGGTAATTGTCGCCTCGATGCTTGGTCTGGCCCTTCCGACAGCCCTGGCATCGACAGCAGCCAACCTGGGTCAGCTCATCGCCTGGCGCTTCCTGCAGGGGCTCTTCATCCCGGGCGTCATCGCGGTCGCCATCGCCTACATCAGCGAGGAATCGCCGGCTGGGTCGGTAGGGGTGACCATGGCGACCTACGTGACCGGTACGGTTGTCGGCGGGTTTGCCGGTCGCTTCCTTGCCGCTCTCTTTGCAGGCCGGTGGGGTTGGCGGGGGGCCTTTCTGTCTCTTGGCGCGGTCACTTTCGCCTCAGCCCTGGCAACGTGGTGGCTGCTGCCCCGTTCCAGAAAGTTTGTCCGTCAAAGCAACATTGCCCTGGCGTTCAGGTCCATGGGTGGGCACTTGCGGAATCCTCAGCTTCTCGCGACCTATGCAGTGGGATTCAGCGTGCTTTTCTGCCTTGTGGCGGTGTTTACCTACGTGAACTTCTACCTGGCGGATAAGCCCTTTTTTCTTGGGGCGACCGCGCTGGCATCAATCTTCGTGGTGTACCTGCTCGGCGTGGTTGTAACGCCGATTGCAGGGTACGTCATGGACCGAGTCGGTCACCGCAAGGTGCTGATGGGAGCCGTTGCCATGTCCGGCGCCGGCATGCTGCTCACCTTGATTCACTCGGTGCCGCTCATCATTGCCGGACTGGCGCTTGAGGCCAACGGTGTTTTTGCCTGTCAGTCTGCGGCTTCAAGCCACGTGGGCAGGGCTGCGAACGAAGCCCGCTCCTCTGCCGCCGGTCTCTATGTTTCTTTTTATTACCTCGGCGGTTTCGTCGGCTCGGTCCTGCCCGGTTTTTTTTGGCGACAGGCCGGATGGTCCGGGTGCGTCATGGTTGTCCTCTGCGTCCAGGGCCTCACAGTCCTGATTACGGGAAAGTTGTGGCACGAGGTGTGAGGCGGAATTGAGACAAAAACCTGTCGAATGGAGGTGCGCCAGGTGAGGGTTGTTGCCGGCTGACTGCCTTCGGCAGCCGCTAACTGAAACCTTATATGAAAGAACAGGAATGAAAATAGCACTTTCTATCCTGACCATTACCTTGGTCCCCCTGAGACAGAGCTCAGACCCTTGCACCGGATACCGCAGTTTCGAGCCTTGGTCGAAAAGGTGGGGATCGGGCGCTTTTCCATGAAGCTCGTTGCTCAGAGAGGATCGGGCGAGACCATAAGGCGGATGCTACACGGCAGAAGCGGCCCTAATCCTGACAAATCGAGCTTTCTTGTGCTGCTCATGCACCCCCGGGACTCCATTTCGTATAGGCTCTTTTCTGGAGCGAAGTTCTGGAAAAGAGCCTATACGCAAGCCAGAGGACGACGGAGGAGAAGCGACATGACGCATAAGTCTTGACTTGCCACGTGGGATTCATCAAGCAGCCCTTGAGAGATCCGATGAAAAGCGGCAACCGGCCATGCACCTTGAATAATGAGGTGGCTTCCATCTGTTATGCTGTGGTAGAGTACGTTTGGTCCTCGCGCGGCGCAAGTGACAAGAAGTTTTCCGTCTGAGGTAACCGGTGTCAAAGATCAAGTTTGAAATCATCGATGGTGAAAGCTCTTTCCTTGATCCTCGAAAGGGCTTTGATGAGACGACGGAGAAATTCCAGGTAAGAATCGATCCTCTTACGGGCCGATCAGGCCATCTATCCCACTTTGGGGCGGTCAAGGCCCAGCGGCTTCTCCTTGGGGATTACGAGAAACCCGAGATCAAGGGAAACCGTCCATTCTGCCCGGAACTGCGCGGTAAATCGACTCCCAGGTTCGTCAACCGGGTACTGCCCGAAGGGAAACTCGTCAGGGGAGAGGCAACGCTTATCCCCAACTTGAACCCCTACGATGTGCACAGCGGGGTGACGATCATGACGGACGACCACGTGGTGCCCCTCGAAAAACTGACGGGCACAAGGGTGTCGGACGCCCTTTTTCTCGGTGTAGATTTTTTGAAGCGGATAAGATCTGTGGATCCCTCGCTGCCTTACCACTTTATTGCCTGGAACTACATGCCGCCCTCGGGCGGAGGAATTGTCCACCCGCATCAGCAGTGCTCTGCCACCAAACACCCCGGTAACCAGTACCTGGACGAGCTTTCGGCATCAAGGCAGTTCTATGACATTTACGGGATGAACTACTGGTACGAGTATGTCAATGAGGAGAAGGGATTGGGGCAAAGATACATAGGAAGGGTTGGCAGTTCTCATTGGTTGTCGTCTTTCGTACCTCATGGCCTGCTCGGCGACACGGTGTGTATTTTTCCGGAGGTCTTTGATCTGGGTGACTTCAATTCCGACAAGATCGCCGACCTGAGCGCGGGACTCCAGAAACTATTTACCTATTACAAGGACAGCGGTATTTACAGTTTCAACGCCTGCCTCTTCTTCGGGCCGGCTGATCAGAGATGTTTCTCGTGCCATTTCAGAATAGTGCCTCGAACGTTTCTCAACATGCGTGACTTCGCCCCTGATATGAACTTCTACCACGTGCTCCTGGCCGAACCGGTCAGTGTGGTCTTGCCTGAGCAACTCTGCCAGAATTTACGACCCTACTTCGGGTCTGCGTAGAAAGAACACTTCATGCTTTTTGGCACCCATGCTTTCCGTAAACCGCAACTTTCAGCCGTACATGACTTGCAGGCGTAGCAAAGCATCGGCTCCTTCCTGAAAGGCTAGACTGGCACTTTCTCAGTTTGACCCTGCACTTCATCCCGTAATGCACATCCGCCTTGGGCGAAAACGCCGGTGCCGTCCCCTTCATTGGCCACTCTTTGTCGTGGAAGATTTGTTAGGGACCGTTCCCCGAAAACTGGTGGGCGATCAGGCGTCTCCTGCGCGACGCTGGCTTAGACACCCAATTCCAGCCAAAACTGAACGCGCCCGAATTGTCTGGCAAGACTTTCCCTCCTTGCTTGATCGGGCGTCCATGGCTCATGTATTGTACATTGCCCTTTTTTTGATTCTTTGCTAACATGCGTCAACACGCGTAAGGAGAAAGGAATTGAGTCGAGCACCCACTTCAACGGAACCACATGGACCCGATACGGCGACAACAATTGGACAAGAATACGGGATACACAAAATTCCGATTTCCAGCAAGATGTTCGGTTTCGTGGTCAATAGCTTCTTCATAGAAAAGCCCTACCCTACCCTCGTTGATGTTCCCCCCGACGAGACTGTCTATCTCGACAAATTGCAGTCCGGGCTCCGAAAGGTCGGTTATTCCCTGAAGGATATTAGACGAATCATAGCGACTCATCCGCATTTCGACCACTTTGGCTCGGCACGCACCATAACTGAGATAAGCGGGGCGGAGTTATGGGTATCAGAACGCGGCGCCTCGTGGTTTGAAGATTTTGAGGGGCACATCGGTGCCGAAGAAAGATTTCGCCAAGAATTCCTCGTCAATGCAGGGGCAACGGAAAGTGACATTCGAGAGGTGGACGATTACTACAGGCGAGCCGCGCCACTTGCGCGCAGCGTAAAGCCCGCCAGGTACCTCAAGGAAGGGGATCGCTTTGAGCTTTCTTCGTTTGTGTTTACGATTAACGCCGTTCCCGGCCATACTCCCTGGTGCATTCTTCTTCACGACGTCAAGAACACTCTTGGCTTCAGCGGCGACTTCCTTCAGAATGTCGCCTCAAATCCTCTCATTCAGCGCAGTACGGACGCATTGCCGTCCTACAACAGTCTCAAAGCGTACATAAGCTCTCTCGAAAAGGTCCATGCCATGGACCTGCGGATTGTCTTGCCCGGTCACGGAGCTATCATTGAAAATTCGTCGAAAAAAGCGCAGGACATCCTCGGGGTGATTGAACGAAGAAGGGAAGCTATCATTCGTATTCTAAGGGGCTCCGGGTGTACCGCGGTTGAAATCGGCCATAAACTCTTTCCCGATCTTTTGCCCGGCAGGTTGTTCAACGCGGTCTCCGAAATAACGGCTCACCTTGCAATACTCGAGGAGAGTCGACTCGTCGCCAGAGTCGGAAATCACCCCGCCCGTTTCTCCCTGATGCTGACACGGTAAGTCCTTCGCTTTGCCCGCTCACCGACCATAACATTCACGCCTCCAAAGCCGTTCTTTGTTCCGTCCGGTCCTGGAGCGAGGGGCTCCATGCTCGTCGTGAGCTCCGGAAACACGTCATTATGCCACGATAACGGGCTACTTTGGGCGACGCAAAAATTTTGGCGCAAGAGTCAAAAGTTTTTGTTGACAGAAATATACGTTAAGTATACTTTAAGAAAAGATTCTCATAGGAGCCCGGAGGTTTCGGCAATGAAACTGGGGGAAAAGGAAGGAAAAGAGATATGCTCCGGCATCGCCCTGAGAATCAGGATGTCCAGGAAGAAGAAGAGAATGACCCTGGACGTGCTCGCGGAAAGGACAGGATTCTCCAAAAGCTATCTCTCTCACATCGAATGCGGGAAGCGTGAGCCAAGCATCACCACTCTGACCAAGATCGCCTACGCTCTCGACGAAGAAGCATTATTCCTGATCTCAGGCATCCACCCCGAAGCGGACCAGGCGGGTTTCATCGTCGTCAGGCCCGATGAGCGTAAACCAATGCCTAACGGATTCGGATTGCCGGGGTACAAGTACCAGTCCCTCGCCTATAAGAGACGGAACCGTCTGTTGGACGCATACATAATCGAGATGCCCTTCGATTTTCCCGCCGACCGCAATACCTATGAAGGTCACTCCGCCGTCTTCGTCCTGGAAGGAACCCATGAGTTCATCTACGACGGTCAGAGCCATATTCTCCGCGAAGGCGATTTCTACTATTTTGATCCCAGCAAACCACACGCAGGGAAGAGTCTTGGATTGAAGCCGTGCAAGATTCTGGTTGTTTTTGCGGGGAGAAGATGACGGCATGTTTCCTTGTTCCAGAGCCAGTAAACCAGGCGGGTTCTCATAGACAGGATGTCGAGGGTCGGTTCTCGGGAGTGACGAAGGAGAGTATGGCATGAGTTTGAATTACCGTAGCTACGAAGACGCAAAGGAAAACTTCCGTTGGAGCGAGAGGTGGGGCCTTTTTGACGGTACGAAGGAACGCTTCAACGTGGCCCACGAATGTATCGACAGACACCCGGCGGATCAGGCGGCAATCCGGATAAAGTTCGGGGACGGCCTCACCGAGACCCACACCTTTGGTACGTTCTCTGAGCATACCAAGCGATTCGCAAACTACCTGGAGGACAAGGGAGTGGCCTTCGGTGACAAGGTCGCGATTCTCCTGTTTCCTTCTTTCCACCTCTATGTGAGTATGTTCGGCACGTTCAGGAGAGGCGCTGCTGCCGTGATGTGCTTCCCCCTCTTCGGCCCTGAAGCGATCAACTTCAGGCTGGCAAGATCGGAGGCAAAGGCTATCGTGACGACCGCGGCCATGACGAAACTCATCGATTCAGAACTGGCCGAGAGGCTCGGTCTGAAGATAATCCTTGCCGACAATCTTCTCACCGACCTGCAGAAGTACCCTGCCAGCTACGAGTGGAAAACGGATGCAAACACGTTGTGTATGATGCAGTTCAGCAGCGGCACCACAGGCGAGCCCAAGTCGGTCATGTACCGGCACGGCGCCATTACGCTCGCTGGGGTGGTCATGAAGCTCGGCAACGGACTCAAGGCGGATGACACCTATTTTTGTCCCTCCTCCCCGGGTTGGGGCCACGGGATCTGGTATGGAACGATTGCGCCGTTGATCCACGGCAAGGCTATCGGAACGTTCTCGGGAAAGTTTGACGCCGATAGGGTCCTCGAAGCTCTCCAGGATTGGGGGGTCACCAATATGGCGGCCATATCCTCCCATTACCGGATCATCATGGAGTCGCCGAACGTGGGGAAATACAAGGTGAAGCTGAAGAAGGTCACCTATACCGGGGAGGCCATGACGAAGGACACCATGGAGGCTATCCACAGGGTATGGGGCATCTACCCCAACGTCCAGTATGGCACAACGGAAGCAGGGCCCATCTCAATGGATTTCATGGGTTTCGATGATTGGATCATTAAACCGGGAAGCCTCGGCAAACCGATGGTGGGTGGCGTAAGAGTCGCGATTCTTGACGAAAATGAAAAGGAAGTGCCTCCAGGAACACCCGGACAGGTCGCCCTGCGGAGGAACAACGCATGGTTCAAGATGGGGGACAGTGCCTATGCGGACGAAGATGGCTACCTCTGGTACGTGGCAAGGATCGATGACGTCATCATATCGGCAGGTTACACCATCGGGCCCATAGAGGTGGAAGGGGCGGTGATGAAACACCCGGCGGTCGAAGAATGCGCCGTGGTGGGAAGCCCGGACAAAGACCGGGGAGATCTGATCAAGGCGATCATCGTGCTCAAGGGCGGCACTATCCCTTCGGACACCCTGGCGGAGGAGATCAAGGTTTTCGTCAGGTCGAAGCTGAGCAAGCACGAATATCCCCGCGAAATAGAATTCGTGAATGAACTGCCGAAAACCCCGGACGGGAAGATCAAGAGAAAACAACTCCGGGAGCGGGAGAGGCAGGTGAAGGCAGCCATAAAGTGAGCCAGGGGGCTCCGGTGAGGATCCATTTCATTGCTCGAAGGCATGCTGCACGGTGACGTGGGACGCCGCGCGCCGGGAGAAGCCAGGGGACCGCAGGGGGCGACGATGGGAAAAATCATCGAGTTGATTAAGGATCTCATCACTCGGAAGTTCTATGGCGAGCTCGTGTTGAAATTCGAGGCAGGTGTCATTGTGCAGTGCAAAAAAACCGAGAGCATAAAATTGGAGAGAACGGAACGCTGACCGGATAATTTTACCACGCGCTATCAGAACAACTGAGGCGGCTTTCACCAGACATGGTGGGCCGCCCTTTTTATTTTAACAGGGATGTGGGGGGGATCAGAAGGGAAGTAGTGCGAAAGCCTTCGCCTGGGGAAGACACGAGCTTGCAAGGGGGAACTATGGAAAGACTCATCGAGTTGATTAAGGATCTCATCACTCGGAAGTTCTATGGCGA
Organism: uncultured delta proteobacterium; assembly: GCA_963816715.1. Taxonomy (GTDB): domain Bacteria; phylum Desulfobacterota; class Syntrophorhabdia; order Syntrophorhabdales; family WCHB1-27; genus BOG-1155. The sequence goes on along the minus strand of CAWFMJ010000011.1, from coordinate 75,362 downwards.
GCTCGTGTTGAAATTCGAGGCAGGTGTCATTGTGCAGTGCAAAAAAACCGAGAGCATAAAATTGGAGAGAACGGAACGCTGACCGGATAATTTTACCACGCGCTATCAGAACAACTGAGGCGGCTTTCACCAGACATGGTGGGCCGCCCTTTTTATTCGACCCGACAGATTTGCGGGAGAGAGAGTAGAAGACGTCAGACGAAGGAGGCAAGGCTATGGTGCTAATCGGAGACATGCTGCTCAGGGACGCGCGACTTCTTTCCCGGAAGGTCGGCGTTGTGGACGGCGACAAGAGTCTCACCTATGGAGAGCTGAATAGCAGGGTGAACCGGCTTGCCAACGCCCTTTCGAAACTGGGGATAACGAAGGGCCACAAGATCGCCTTCATGGGAAACAATTCTCATCAGTTCGTCGAATTCTATTTTGCCGCGGCCAAAGGCGGTTTCGTGAGCGTACCGGTAAATGCCCGTTTCTCCGCAGAGGAAGCGGCGTACATCATCAAGAATTCTGAAGCCTCAACCCTCATCTACTCGGACGATGCCCAAGCGGTGGCCAACAAGATCAGGGAGTCGGTGCCCGGAATAACATGGTCCATAGCGACGGAGAAGCCGGAAACCGGCGTACTCTCCTACGAGTGGCTCCTCGACGGCGCCTCCGGCCAGGAGCCCGGAACCAAGATCAGCCCCGACGACGTGACGATGATTATGTACACAAGCGGCGCCACGGGCACTCCGAAGGGCGTCGTGGCGACGCACCGTAACATCATGGCCAACACGAACACCCAGTGTCTCGAACTCGACATCACGCCCGAGTCCGTCACCGCGCTGGCCATGCCCATCTATCACAACGGTGGCCTCTGGCCGACCATGAGCATGGTTTACCGCGGCGGTACCGTCGTGCTTATGCCTCGCTTCGACCTGGACGCCCTTCTGCAAACAATCCAGGACCGGAAAGTCACTTTTCTCAACCTCGTCCCGACGATGCTTCTCAGGCTCGTGTCTCATCCCAATCTGTCGTCATACAACCTCGACAGCCTGCGGACCATCATGTACGCCGGAGCCCCCATCCCGCTCGAGCAGCTCAAGAACGCGATGCGAATCCTGGGCCCCCATCGCTTCTATAACAGCCTTGGATCCACAGAATCGAACGGCAACCTTATCTCGATGCGCACGAGCCAGCACGCCCTCGAAGGGCCCATGGCGAGCAAGCTCGGCTCGGTTGGAATAGACGCCATGGGCGTCGAGATAGCGATCGTCGACGACGAGGGGAAGGAGCTGCCTCCCGGAGCGGTGGGTGAGATCATCGGCAGAGGGGACAACATCTCCCCGGGTTACTGGAAGCTGCCGAAGGAGTCTGCCGAGACTTTCAAAAACGGTTGGCTCTATACCGGGGACATGGGCTACAGGGACGAAGACGGCTACGTCTTCATCGTCGATAGAAGAAAAGACATCATCATCAGCGGAGGGGAGAACATCGCGAGCCGCGAGGTGGAGGAGATCCTCTACCAACACCCCGCGGTTCATGAGGCTTCGGTTATAGGCGTGCCCGATAAGGAGTGGGGCGAGGCGGTCAAGGCGGTCGTGGCGCTCAAGCCCGAGTTTGCCGGTATTGTCGACGAAGCGGAGTTGATCGAATTCTGCAGGCCGAGACTCGCGGGTTACAAGAGGCCGCGTTCCATCGACTTTATCCCGGAACTGCCGAAGAGCGCTGCCGGCAAGATCGACAAGGGCAGCCTCAAAAGGTACTACCGAGATCTGTACGAGCAGAAAGGAAGAAGGACGGCAACCGGATAGGCGAGGCCTGCCTGGATGCCGGGGAAGCTTGCGGCCTCGGACGGCCGTGAAAAAATAGCGGAGGAAAGTCGTTATGCCAGAAGAAAAGGTCAAATTCACAGAAGCTCTCATTACCGACGAAATGCTCGCTGAGGTGAGAAAATTCATAGGGACAAAGTTTCGTATCGGACATTCCATCAACAACGCGGAAGCTACCGGGATCGCCATCCAGAAATTTGCCGACGGCATCGGCGACACGAACCCGCTCTGGACCGATGCGGAGTATGCGGCGAAGACCCGTTACGGCGCACTCGTCGCCCCGCCCTCATGGGTCTTCAGCGTCTTTTCAGGTATTCAGTATGGCTTCAGGGGGGTAGGCGGTTTTCACAGCGGCAGCACTATCGAGTTCTATCTGCCCATTCTTCGAAACGACACGATAACGCCCGAGATGATGTGCACGGCCATTGAAGGGCCGAAAAGGAGCGTATTCGCCGAAAAAACGATCATTGAACGGAATGATAACCTCTACACCAATCAGAGGGGACAACTGGCGACGAAGGTGACCTGGGAGGTCATCCATTTTGAACGGGCAAAGGCGAAGAAGACCGGTAAGTACCACCATATTCAGCTCCCTCACCCCTGGACGGAAGAGGAGCTCAAGAAAATAGAGGATCAAGTCTCCGACGAAGAACGAGCCGGTGCAAATACGCCATTTTGGGATGATCTGGAGGTGGGTCAGGAGCTCAAACCTCTGACTAAAGGACCTATCACCATGACCGATGAGATTGCCTTTCTCATCGGAGGTGGAGCTCCCATACCAAGGCTTACGGCGCATGCTGCGGCACTCCAGTTTTATCGGCGCCACCCGGCCTGGTCGTTTCGCGATCCCGTGAGCCATGGCTTGGAGCCTATCTACGCCGTCCACTACAACAGGGAAGCTGCCAAAGCCCAGGGGCTGCCCTACCAATACGACGTCGGTTTTCAGCGGAACGCCTGGCAGATTCAACTTTTGACGAACTTCGCGGGAGACGACGGGTGGTTGAAGAAGAGCTTTTGCGAATTCCGCAAGTTCGTCTACTTCTCCGACGTGGTGTGGCTCAAGGGTACGATAACGGACAAGTTCATCGACGACGACAACGAATTCTGTGTGAAGGTCGAGACGACAACGATAAACCAGCGAGGCGAAGAAGTGATGCCCGGCTACGGCGTTGTGGCCCTTCCTTCGAAGGTACATGGTTACTCACCACTGGATAGGAGATTATGCGCCTGGTGACGGTCGACAAGGTGAGGGATTTCTTTGAATGATCTTGCAGCACATACGAGAGGCAGAGTGGAAAGGAAATGCGGGTCATGGGCAACCCGGTTATTCTTCGCGGCCAATCCCGGACAAAGATCTCGGGAAGAGCCGATAAAACTCAGGATAGTGTTAGACTGGAGGTTCACAAGACCGGTCTATAAGGAGATATCATGAGCGAACGGAGAATGGTGGTGGACCGCAAATACGAGAAGCTTTTCGAGCCCACGAAGATCGGCAGGGTGCGGCTCAAAAACCGGTTTGTGAAGACTGCCGCCCAGACCTATTTCTTTGATTCGGGAGAACATAGGATAAGCAGCCTGGCAAAAGCGTTTTACGGAGCCGTGGCTAAAGGCGGTGCTGGCCTGGTAATCGTCGAAACGCCGGCAATGGAATGGCCCCTGGCAGAATCAGGCGACCGCCGTTTCCGAGTCGACGACGATAAATATATAAACGATATCCGCGAGCTCACTGACGCAATCCACCAACATGGCTGCCCGGCATTTGTCCAATTCTACCACCGGGGGCCATGGGGAGGAGCCCTAAGCAGCAAACAAGGCGATCAACCGGTGGCCAAGAGAGTGGCAGCCTCGGCCGTGACCTTGGGTGCCTTGAGATCCGTATTCGACGAGTCATCAGAGGAACAACCGCCAGAAGCCCTGACCGTAGAGGAGATCGAAGAAATTACGGAAAGATACATAAGGGGCGCCCTGAGAGTGGCCGAGGCCGGTTTTGACGGCGTCGAAATCAATACGGGCGGCGATCACCTGGGCCATACGTTTTTGTCGCGCTTCTGGAATAAACGCACCGATAAATACGGCACTCAGAACATTGAAAACAGGACCCGTTTTGTCGTCGACATCTTACGGGGGATCAAGAAAAGAGTAGGGGATGATTTCCCGGTGCAGGTCCTCATGAATGCCCTTGAAATCGGGGGAGGCGAAGAGGGACTGAGTATTGACGAAACACAAGAAATCGCCAAGGCATTTCAAAAAGCCGGGGCCGATTCCCTCCACATAAGGACTCACTGGCTCGGCGTGCACCAGGGATCATTCTGCCAGGAAGTGCTTTTTTATCCCGAAGCTCACATCCCCTTAGATGAGTTTCCGAAAGAAATGGACTGGAGCAGGAAGGGGCCCGGGGCGAATCTGCCTCTGACCGCACTCATAAGAAAGGTTGTTTCAGTGCCGGTCATGGCCGTCGGCGGACTCGATGCGGACCTCGGAGAGACGGCGCTGCGCGAGGGTAAAGCCGACTTGATCGGCATGAACAGGCGCTTCTTCGCCGATCCCGAGTATCCACGCAAGGTGGCCGAGGGACGACTCGATGATATCCAACCCTGCACCCATTGCAACAACTGCAATAAGGGCTATGGTGAACCTCGGACCTGCAGGATCAACGCTTCTTTTGGAACCGATCGGTACGAAGTCGCGAAGGCCTCAAAGAAAAAGAAAGTGCTGGTAGTAGGCGGAGGGCCGGCCGGGATGCAAACCGCGCGGGTCGCGGCCATGAGAGGGCATGAGGTCATCCTTTTCGAGAAGGGACCTTACCTTGGAGGCTCGCTTTCGCTTGCCGCCATGGTGAAGGGGTTTGAAATCGAAGATATACCTTCCATCATCCGCTTTTTCAAAGGGCAGCTGAAAAAGCTGAGGGTAGATGTCCGCCTTTCCGAAGAATTCAAGCCTTCGGATATCGACAGGCTCAAGCCGGATGTAGTGGTGCTGGCATTGGGGGGTACCCCGACGTATCCTGACGTACCGGGAATAGGCGGGCGCAACGTCATCAAAAGTGCCGACCTGTACCGCACGCTCAGATTCTTCATAAGGTTCTTGGGGCCGAAGCGCCTCAGATCGCTCACCAAAATATGGATGCCCGTCGCGAAAAACGTCGTGATAGTAGGCGCCGCCATACAGGGCTGCCAACTCGGAGAATTCCTCACCAAAAGAGGCAGGAAGGTTGCGATAGTAGATACTGAAAAGGAACTGGGTAAGTGGATGTATCCCGAGAGAAAGACCCGTCTTTTTTACTGGTTCAGGAAAAAAGGGGTCGCGCTGACCGGCGGCGTGAAACTGGGGAAAATAACGGGGCGAGGCCTCGTTATCACAAAAGAAGGCGATGACCAGTTCCTGCCGGCAGATAAGATCATTCCCGCAATGCCTTTGGCACCGAATCTTGAACTCAGGAACAAGCTCAAAGAAAAAGTGTCGGTAATCTACACGGTGGGTGACTGCACTACTCCGGGGATAATTCCGGACGCAACGGCGTCCGGCTGGCGGGTAGGCAATGAAATATAGCACAGCAAAAGGTTTTTTGCATGTGATGATTGCAAAGTGCGATGGGAGCCATTTGGGGGAAACGGAGACGGCTTCCCCGGCGTCCGAACTCACCGGCATTGTCCGGAACGGCAACAAAAACGTGCAGTATCTTTTTTCAACGCTCCTATCCGCATCCTGCATAATCCTGCCTATGATCCGTCTTGTGCCGGTGTGGATAGAAATTCGGGCTTTTGTGGGAGGGTGCGCCTGGCCCGCGCATGGAGAGCGATCACAACCGCCGGCAGGCCCACAAGGAACCGCTGCGCAACCGAAACTCACATCTTAAGGAGGACGGGGATGGCGAACAGACAGGTAACCGTAAGTGAAGTTTTTGAGACGGGCGGCTTTACGTCCTACCAGTTGCTGGTGTGTTTTCTGTGTTTCTTTGTCATGGTGCTCGATGGCTTCGATTTATTTGTCATCGGAGTGGCGTTGCCTAAGATGGCGGCTTTTCTGCACGTTAAGCCCGGCGCTCTCGGCCTTGCATTGTCTGCCGGTCAGTTCGGACCGCTGGTCGGCTCCGTTGCTTTGGGTATGCTCGGGGACCGTTGGGGACGCAAAGGGATGCTGCTCCTCTCCGCCCTGTTTTTCGGATTGTTTTCCATAATGACCGCGTATATTACCAGTCCGGGGGAATTGGCGCTGTACCGATTCCTCGCCGGACTCGGTTTGGGTGGGGCTGTCCCGAACGCCCTCACTTTCGGCAGCGAATACGCACCGGCCCGCTCGCGCGCAACCTATGTCACGGCAATGCTTGCCGGCGTACCAGCCGGATCGATGGTGGCCGCGTTTACGGCCATGTGGGTACTCCCGGTTTACGACTGGCAGCCGCTCTTTCTTGTCGGCGGCGCCCTTCCCATCGTAATTGCCCTGGTAGTAGGGCTTTTTCTTCCTGAGTCGCTGGAATTCCTGGTTCGGCAGGGTAAAGACAAAATACGGGTTCGCAACATCGTCGCCAAAATCGCACCGGCCCTCGCAGCCGACCCGGAAGTTGAGTTCGTCTCAACGGGGAAGAAGCTTCCCGGTGTGCCCGTCAAGCACCTTTTTTTGGAAGGGCGCGCATTGACAACCACTTTGTTGTGGATAGGCGTAATCGGGAGTCTTTACTCTCTCTATGTGCTGGGCTCGTGGTCCCCTACCTTGCTGCACAAGGCCGGCGCTTCGATCCGGCAGTATAGCCTTGCTTTTGCATGCCTTCATGGCGGCTCTTTCGTGATGTTCCTGTTTGTCGGTCGCATCATGGACAAGGTCAACCCTTTCCGGGTACTGATCGTCGGATTCATTCTCGGGGCCTTGAGCCTCGTGGTTTTCGGCCTTACTGCCGGCGGTTCATTCCTCGTCACCGCCGCCATGTCCATTATCTGCGGAGTCTTGATAAACGGCAGCAACGCCGGCCTTTTGGCGGTTGCCACTCTGTTCTATCCCGTTGACGTCAGGGCTTCAGGGATTGGCTGGGCATATGCGGTCGCGAAAGTCGGCGCGATGTTGGCCCCGGCCGTGGGAGGCTGGATGCTCCTCCAGAATTGGAGCGTCAGTGAGATTTGCAGCTCGCAGGCCCTGGTCGGGGTATTTGTCGCAGCAATCGTCCTGGCACTGAGTATAACCGCCGGTACGGCAGCGCGGTCCGAGAAAAGCCGTTACGGCAGGGAGCAAGTAGAACCGGCCCGATAAATAAGGGGGAGCAGCGATGGCGAACAAGGAAATCACCATACAAAACGTTTTTGACTCGATCCCGGGCGTGTCGTCTTACCAGTACTGGATTTGTACTATCTGTTTCTTGGTCGTATTTCTCGAAAGCTTCGATCAGACGATTATCGGGGTGGCGGTGCCCAAGATCGCCGAATTCCTCCATTCAAAGCCAAGCGCACTCGGCTTCGCCATGAGTGCGAGCCTCGCCGGCTCGATCCTCGGGGCGGTCGTTTTGGGCATGCTGGCCGACCGTTTCGGGCGCAAGTGGATGCTTTTTCTTTGTGCGGTCCTATTTGGCCTCTTTACTTTGCTTACCGTCTTTATCATGAGCGTGGAACAGTTGGCTATATACCGTTTCTTCGCGGGAATCGGGATAGGTGGGGCTGTCCCGAACGCGGTGGCCTTCGGCTCCGAATACGCCCCGAGTCGCCTGCGCAAGACATTTGCCGCTACCATGTACGCGGGGGCTCCTGTGGGCGCAACGCTTGCCGGGCTCATAGCAGCGTTTTTTATCCCCCATTACGGCTGGCAGTCGCTCTTTCTCCTGGGCGGCATCGTTCCCCTCATCATTGCCTTGGTCGCGATGGCGTTTCTCCCTGAATCCCTGGAATTCCTCGCAAACAAGAGCAGTAACCAGCAGCGCATTCGGAAGGTCGTCTCAAGGGTAGCCCCGGCCATCGCCCAGGACCAGGACTACCGGTTCGCCACCTCCGAGGCAAGGCTTCCCGGCGTGCCCGCCAAACACCTTTTCACGGGAGGACGGGCCACGACCACCATACTCCTCTGGATCGCCATGGCGGGGGGCCTCTATCTGCTTTACGTACTCGTGTCCTGGGCACCCACCCTGTTACACAAGAGCGGTGCCACGGTCGTCCAATACAGCATAGCCTTCGCGGCCCTCAACTTCGGGGCGGCGATCGGATTCATTCTGGTCGGCCGTCTCATGGACATGGGTAACCCTTTTCGGGTCCTGCAGATTGCGTACCTCCTTTCATTCCTGAGCCTTGTGGTCTTTGGGCTTTCCGCCGGTGGTTCGCTTCTCACCGTCGCCGCCATATCCGTCATCTGCGGGTTCTTTGTAAACGGGTCATCCGCCGGCCTTTTGGCCATCGCGACCGTTTCCTACCCCGCCGACATCAGGGGCACTGCCGTCGGCTGGGCCTATGCGGTCGCTAAATTCGGCGGGATGCTCGCGCCCGCGGTAGGAGGCTTTCTCCTCACCCTGGGCTGGACCGTGAAAAGCATTTGCAGTGTGAACGCCCTTGTGGCCTTATTCGTTGCACTGCTTGTCCTGATCCTCGGCGGGCGCGTGGCGCTCTACGTCACGGCACCCAGGCTCAAGACAGCCTAAGGGGACGGCCGGGCTGAAATAGGCCTCACAAACACCGATGTGCGGGTGTGGCGCCTGACAGAGAAAAGAACGATGGGGGAGCCAACCGGGCTCTCCCCGGCAACCACGATGCGCTGACCGCCGGACAATGGGGACTACTATGAATGAGGATTCTTCCTGCGAACGGCGGTAGGAATAACGCCACTTCAAAAACACATCAAAAAGAGCAAGGAGTTGCTATTCACCCCTAACCGCGAACTCATGGGTTCTTTGGGCCTCTGTTTGCAAAGCAAAGGAGCTGTTTCGCATGAAAGAGAAGGTCGGCGTTTACCCTGGTTCCTTCGATCCCATCACCAATGGTCATCTCGATATCCTGGCCAGGGCACTGGAGCTGTTTGAAACCGTGGTAATGGCGGTCAGCGACAACAATGAAAAAGAACTTCTTTTCACGGCAGAGGAGCGAATGGACCTTATTCGTCAGTCGGTGAAGCGTGACGGAAGTGTTATCGTGGACAGTTTTCAGGGCCTCCTCGTCGACTTCGTGCGCAGGATAGACGCGCGGTTCGTGATCAGGGGGCTTCGGGCAATGAGCGACTTCGAGTTCGAGTTTCAGACGGCATCCATGAATCGTAGCCTGAACCCCGACATGGATACTCTATTCGTGATGACGGGAAAAGACTACTTCTTCGTCAGCTCTCGGACGATAAAAGAGATAGCGAGCTTCGGTGGGTCGGTCAGCGCATGGGTGCCAGCGGTCGTCGAGGAGACCTTGAACAAGAGACTTCAACTATCGCGGCAATGACCACGGGGTCGAAGGGTTGGGGAGTTAGCATGCCGAGCTTTTGCGCTATCCGAATTTGGTGCAAAAAATTGGGAGAGATGGCGCGAGAAAGCCGACGGCCTGAAATTTTTTTACTTTCGACATTATTTGTGGCAATCCACGCCCGAGCCGCTTTTTTCCCTTCTAGCACTTGTAGGTGGCGTCGTGATTTGTCGTTATGAGCGGGTTCGAAGGTTGCCATGAGAAATGACGAAAGCGGCGAGCCGAGGGTCCTCGGGACGTAATCCACAGGTCCGGTTGACAACTCGTGTCGGAGGTACACTTCCTGAAATCGTCGGCTGTTCCTTCATCATGAAAGATGAACGTTTCGAGTAGCAATGGAGCAGCGGCAGGCCTAAACTGTGCCACGACAGACTGAGACCCGCCGATTCTTGCCCCGTGGAGATGTCTCTCCTATTTGCGACCAGAAGGACAGACATTGAATCTCCTACCGCCGCGTGCTCAGAGCTTCATCACAAACTTTCATACAGATGGAGCAGGTGAGGCCTGCCTGTCTGTATGACCGGCACGAGAACCTGTTCATGGCATAGGCCATGCCATTGCCGGGGACCTCGAAGGCTTTTGCAGGACAGCTTTTCACGCACGCGCCGCATCCTTGGCACAAATCGTCAAGAGCGCCGGGCGAAGGCTCCAATAGGGCCTCCGTGATCAGGCAAGCAAGCCTTACCCGCGGCCCAAACTCCCTGGTGATCAGCAGACTATGCCATCCGATCTTCCCCATACCTGCAAGCTCTGCGACGTGCTTATAGGACAAGAGACCTTCCTGAAAGCGCTGATCGGTCGGCGCGACAGCGGGAAGAGGGAGGGAACGATAGCCGCGCCGTCGGAAGTTTGCGGCCAGTTCGTGCACCCCCCTGTTGAGCCTCCCGTTTACGTATTCCGTATGCACTGGCAAAAGGTCTCCGCCGTGCGCCTCGCCAGCCTCGTTGCCCGGCCTCAGGAGATCGACGACTTCCTTGTATATCTCTTTTGCGAACACCACGACCGACCGCGCCTTGGGCAGGAGCGAGGAAACCCTCCGCTGAAGCTCCGGGGAACCGGCGGGGTCGATTGTCACTGCTCCGGCGAGATCGATTTCGAACCGCTCCCTCATGCCATCGAGAAAATCCCTGTCAAACACTTCCATAGCGCATCTCCTTATTCATACTCTTCTTGCCTTGTCACTCATGGGAACGGCCGCGCCGCTACTCCCCGGTCTTGCATTGACGCTATCATCGGTCGTCCATGATAGGAGTCTTAGGCCAGTCTTATACTGTCAAAAGCGATTCGTTGTTCTTCAGAATCTCAGTCAAGGGCTGCCCCCAATACTTGACTTCGATTCGTAGTTTCTCCAAGGCCTCCGTGACTCCTAATTGATCCGCGCACGCCTTGCAGGCGGTTATGTGAACGCCCGCATCTAACGCCTCCTTGATCTTCTTCTGGATGTTGACATCCTCGCTGACGAGTTTGGCAGGTGCTCCCCAAATTATGAGAGTGACCTTTTCCCACCAACCGTGGATGAGCGAACCTATTGTATACAGAGAGACCTGGAACTCAGGATAGAAGGAATGGACAATCAAGTCAACTAAAATTAGAGAGGACGGTTGTCATGGCCGGAATGACGCGAAAGACGAAGGCCCGGCCGCCGTAGGGCATCCAGCGTCTCAGGGATGACTTTTGGCATCTCCTTCAAGAGTACTTCGGAGAGAATGTTGCGCTCAAACGGTCACCACGTTCTTTGACTCCCCAATACGCTCAATGTTAGTTCTGTCGGAGAATCGGGAGGAGAGATACTGGGTCGGCTCGACGGCGTGGCTGCGTCCACCGGTGCTGCCTGCCACTCCGGATCGGTGGAGTTGTCACCGGTTCTGACAGCGACGCGCGTCCCTCCGGATGTGGGTATGGGTGCTATTTGATTCAGTCTCGGGAGGACGACCGCGAAGGACGACGTGTTACGTGTTGTTCAACTCATAAGAAAAGCCTTGGGTCAATCCTTCATCCTAACGAGTGCTTTACAGAAACAGGGGAGTGAGAGAGGATCGGGGTCCACTCCCGAGCGGTCGAGGAGAATCGCTACATTACAACCATTTCGGAGTTTGTCAATTTTTAGTTGAAGCCCCTGTGGCTCCCATTCATCTTTCGTCCCTTTACGCGGCGACCGACACCGCGTCTCCCAGTACCCGTTCTATGGTCTCGACCACGCCGGCGATCTGATCGTAGCCCTTGATCCTTCGAAAGCCTTTTTCACAGTAGAGGATGACCGACGCAAGCCATCTCTGGGACATGGCGCTCCCCCGATACCTTTTGATATTCACCTCGCAGTCGCGGACCGTCGAGAACATGCTCTCTATTGGATTGGTTGAACTGAGCGTCTTTCTGAGTAAGAGGGGAACGTTCAGCCGGTGGACCGTGAGGATCTCATCCAGGGCTTCTTTCAGTGAGTCGGCCGCGGACTCGTTGACGGCTCGCAGCCATTTTTCGAAATCGAGGAGCATCTTCTTGGCGTCCTCGTAGAGGTTCTGCTCGAGGGCTCTCATAAACCGGCGGTGCGCCTCTTTCCGATACTTCTTGAGGAGATGTCTCTGGATGTTGCGGTCCTTGTGGATGATACAGCGTTGGTGGAGAAGTTTCGGGCCGAACTTTTCCTTCAAGGCCTTGATGACGCCCTTGCCGCCGTCGGTGACGAAAAGCGTCTTCTTCGAGAGAACAAGGCCTCGTTCCTCCATGTCGGCAAGGAGCTCTTCGCAGATCTCGTGATTCTCCGTCGCCCCCTGCCAGAACCCGAGGGCGTGCTTATGGCCCTGGCCGTCTATTCCCAGGGCAACCATGAAGGCGTCCTTGCCCCGGTGGACCGTGTCGATGAAGACGGCGAAGGCGGAGATGCCGGAAAGGTCCCGCTCTCTGAACTCCTTGAGCTTCTGTGCGGTGGCCTCGATGAAGCGCCGGGAGACGGAAGAGGCAGAGACGCCGAAGGCGGATGCGGTATCGATGACGGTCTCGTTGTATCGTCTGCCCGATATGCCGCGAAGGGCTCTCGCGAGGAGTTCCTCCGAGAAGGCGCCCGGCTGTTTCAGGGTTTCATAGAGGGAGAGGGCGATCTCTCCTTCGGGACCCCGCAGACGGGGATGATTCACTCTGACCTTCTGGTCGCCGCAATAGATCGAGCCTTTCTGATAGGCCCACTTGTAGACTCCTTTGTGAAGAGGTTTTCCTTCGGGGCCCGAGCGCTCCTCCCGTTCCATGTCCATGATCGTTTCCGCGAGCATGCGTCCGAGCTCCATGACGAGTGAATCCAATCCTTTCTTGCCTACCTGGAGGACATGAACCATCCGTGCCCCGAGCTCCTCGTTGCCGTACATTTGGGCAAATCCCTTCCTTGCCTTTTTCCTTTGTTTCGTGTCTACTTTCATCGTGGCTCCCTTTCTCTTTTGAGATATTGGCCCGTGGATTATCCCACGGTGGGAGCCACCTTTCAATCTTTCAAGCCTTCAACTAAGAACAGCATAACTCCACCATTTCAAAAGGTAACCCTTGGCAAGCAGTCCCTTTGCCAAGTACGGAATCGTAGGTGGAGACCTCAACCACCCTGATTATCGCTAACACACGATTACGTCTCAGAGCAACTGGTCCGCGGCGGATTGGCTGGCCCTGGTCGGCTCATCGCTGACTTAAGCGGTCCCTTTGCCTTTTCCAACCCGATCTGCTACGATGCATCCCATGGGCCTCAGTTCGCGAATGTTCTTTTTTGAGGAGAATGGAACTCTCAGGTCCGTGCCGTGGAGCAGGTATGAGCTCCTCTACAAGGGGGACCCTTCGACGCGGTTCCCCGAGTACGAGAGGAAAGCAGTGAAGTGCGTTTCTGTGGTGATCGAGCTCGAGGACCGAATCGCGATCTCGGTGCTACGCACGGACTTCTTCATCACCTATTTCGACGAGAGGGGGCGCATCGACCGCGCAAGGAAAGAAGAGGCCATGAGGCTCGCGGTGAACATGGCAGGCCCTGACCTCACCGAGCCCGACCGGGGACCGGTGATAGATGCACATCAGCGGCTGTCTGCCAAGCGTTACCGGGACCAGTTCAGATGGACGCCCACACGTGAGGAGGAGGCGAAAATCGAGCGGCGCATAGAGAGGATGTTCGCCGCCCGCAAAGCTTAGCGGGGGAGGAGTGGAAAAGATGCCGAGCATAACGTCGTAGCCTCTCACGTCCTATGATGGAGGCTTTTTCCTGAAATAGCGGTTTGTTGCTTTCGGTTCGTGCCCCGGGTTGTTGTACGGGTGCGGTCCTGCCAGAGCGGTCGGGTTCCTGCAAGAGAAAGTGTTGTTGTTTCTTGAGCTGACGTCATCGGCGCTTCCACCTACGAAGGTTGGACAGACCGGTTCAGGGTTAAACGATCGATTACCGCTCAAAATCCTGACAGAACTTATTTCTGCAACACCTGTTTGATGGTTTTCGCAATTTCGCGCTGAAGGGTCCGATAGCAAAAGCCTTGATGCCCGCTTCTTTTGCCTGTTTTGCCTTCACCTGATGGCCGAACCTATTGATCGGTGGATAAAATCGGCATGTCGAGTTTCAGCAACACCATTTGCTCTTCGCACCCTGGCGAACCTTCGAGTTAACGGCGTCTGCTAGTTGGAATTGTTATGAGACTCGGAATCTCGATGCTTGTCGTTCGGAGAATTCTTTCTCGCGACTTTCTTGCGGTCTCTGCCCACAATAAGACCGTAAATGAAAGTAATTGGCTCGAAATATAGACGAGTGGTATTCCAAAATACTCTACTGGTTTTCATCGTATTCTCACTGCCCTAAACATTATACGCTATATCAGCTCCCTAAGCAAACCCTACCCTGTGTCTTTTCGGAAGATATAAAGTTTCCTTAAGATGTGTGCTCAATTCCCTTGACAAACATAGTTTTTCTTGTTAAAAAAAGCAAGGGGTGGAGTTAAGCTATGTGGTGTCTCTTTCGGGGGAGAAAACCCCTCGCCTTTCAGACGAAGACTTTAGTCGGCCGAAGAAGACCCGACCTCAAGGATACCCCCCGACTAAAGTTGGTAGACCATCGCGTTCAACGACTACCATCTGAAGATGGTGATTTTGCGGACCGTCGATGTAGACTTGAGTCGACGAGGCGTGCTTGGACGTGGGACCCCGCCGGCTAAAGCAGATGGTTGGCCAGTCGAAGATTTGAAAGGTTGAAGGTGTGGATCCGGCCGTGGGATAATCCACGGGCTAATATCTCATAAGAGAAAGTGAGCAAGGAGAGACGGCGTCGGCTGCTGCTTGAAGGAGAGTAGCGGAAGCCACGGAACCTTCAACTAAGAATTGACAAACGCCGAAGCCGCAGATATACTCGCTTCTAATATCGGAGATCGAAGGGGTGGTGTTTTGTCAGGTGACCTTAGGGACCTGCTAGAACGGTTGTTTGGTATCCTGATCGGCCTAGCCTATTTCGCAGGCATTTTCCTTGCGACTCTGGGGTTTCATTTCCTTGTCAAATGGGCAGAGCACATAGGTATTAACCCGTTCTTGTTGCAAGGCCTTGTATGTCTCGAATTTATCGCGTTCTTCTGTGATGGCGCTCTGTTTATCATTTTCATGCTCCGATCCATTATGAAGTTCATCAGAAGGAAATGAGGTTTTGATTAAGACACTCTCATCCGTCGCTCGGTCAACTGCGAAGATGTATTTTGAACCCTTACTCTTGGTAAGGGATCTTATAATGGATACTCCTGGTTTAGAGCCTTCAGAAAGGTCTGGATCGGGGTCGGCAACAAAGGAATTGGGCCTCACAAAATGGTTCAGCATTGTTGACGAGGCGATGTGTCTGAACCAAAGTCTTCTTATGGAGTACTCAAGAACAGCTGTTCAACACCTCAGCAATATAAGAGCAGAGAATCTTAAAAAAAACAAAGACGCCCAACTACTCCTGCAATCAACCCAAGGGTTCATTGAACACTTGGACGATGAGTTCAAGAAACTAGCCGAAATAGACTTCGGCTACTTGAGCCAGTATTTCAGTGGCCGAGGTCCAGTCGGGCCTCGTGTGTGCATTAAAGGATGCGCTCAGGTTGGTGAAACTCAAATGGTTATACCGATTATGCGGGATACAGAGGCCAACTACGCATCTGACGTCGATATCGGATTTAACACATCTTTTAGGCGGGTATGTGAGTCGGGACGTTACTACCTTAACAACAACATTGTGGAGGGGGCTCTGACGGGAGAATACCAAAATGCCAGGTTTGACCCGGAAGCGATATCTAGATATGTTTCGAGTATTAAGGGTTTTTCGAAGACGACTGCCAAGAAATGGGCATCGAGAATTACTAACTGGCCGAGCTTCTGGAGAGACGGCTCAATAGTTGAAGACCCGACGGCTTTTTACAAGTCAGTGATTGTTACTCCGATTGCCTTAGTAAATGACCACAAACACTTGAACTATGTTTTTGATAAAATACGGAGCGGCAAAAGAACGATCAATAGCATTATTTTCGGGTTTCTCTGCCTCGACCATATTGACATAGACTTTTTTGATGAGGAGCGGGACATTCGTGTGTGCGACGTTTTTGCCAACCTTTTGTCGTATTTTGTTACTACTAGACTACTATATGCTGAATCCCTGACTTTCAAGAAAGCTCTGCGCTATTTGGAGGAGAACCAAACTCGCGGCAGGATACGTTCGAATGTGTTCGAATTACACAAAGCACGCCAAGCCGAGAACAATGACAATTATGTTCACAATTGGCTTCAGTGCAAGGCGGTGGACAGGGCGGCAGGTTAGCGAGATGACACCAGCGGTGTACATCGGGCAGGGGTCGGAAACGGTCCCTGCCTTTTTCTTAATCTATATAGCGATTGCCAGTTCTACTCCATTATGGAAGGGAAAGGCAAGCCTGCGACACCTTCAGGAAGTTCACCTCTATCTGCCCCTCCTCGCCACGCTTCCCATATTACGTCATGAGGCCCCGAACAATCATACGAGGAGGGTTTTATGACACTACACAAGGCAATAGAGCTGTTCAAGGACCATCAGAAGGACAATGCCAAAGAGAAAACCCGGGAGAGCTATGGTTATCTGTTTCGAAATCTGGAGACGCTTCTTGAGGACGGTCCCTTTGATGCTATAGTAGCTCAGGACCTCTACCAATTCCTGCTTCTTGTGACCGAAGGACGAGCCAGGTCGACCGCCCGTCTCCGCTACGCACAGAGACCAAGGCGTTCTTCAATTTCGTGATCGAAGGTGCCCATCTCCCGATCGCCAATCCCTGCAGCGACCCGCTCCTCTCGAAGACGTTTCGCGCCCCTCGCATGAGACAACGGGAGATCATCAGTCGGGAAGTGATCGACGAGATCATCTACCGGTGCCAAAAGACGAGGGACAGGTTCATCCTTGAGCTCCAGGCGCGTTGTGGCCTGAGGATAGGGGAGGTACTGAGTTTACGCACATCGGACGTAAACGGAAGAAGATTGACCTTGAGACGGCCGAAATCAGGGCGCGAGGAGGAAAGCGCCTTCATGCCCGAAACACTCGCGGGCAGACTGCAAGCATACATCGAAGCCCGGAGCATCCGTTCCGACGAAAGGCTCTTTCCTATCTGTTACTCGACAGCGAGGTCTATGGTCAAACGGCTCGGGGATAAGATGAATGTGAAAATCAGGCCACACGATCTCAGACGCCATTCGGCCACCTACGCGAGTCGGAACGGGATACCCCTTGAGGTCATCTCCAAAGTGATTCTCCGTCACCAGGATCTCAAGACCACGCAGATGTACCTTGGCAGAATAAGCGAGACCGAAGCGCTTCACTGGATGGACGTGCTCCACGGGAAGTAGTAAAAACCATTCCGGGGCCTCGATGGTGTGGTTGCCATGTTACACATGGCATTCAGCAAAAACCAGTAAACATCGAAAGTCACTAGTTGCAGGTGCAGTCCTCAGGAGCGACAGGAACGTTCGCTCTCGAGCTTCATCCACAAAGAGTGCCTTCCGGAGCGGCGTCAGGACGCACGACGCTCCCCGCGCTTCCTGCCCCGCTCCGCCCCCAAGTCCGCTAAATGCGATCCCTGCCGAAAACGTGAGGGCCGCGATGACGAACTATCTAGACCCTCGGGCCGTCGACGCAACGACGTTTTACTGGACTGAAAGATTGCGCCGCGTCTTGTCTTTATTAAAGACAACAACGGACCGTGAAAACCACATTTTCAAAGAAGAAGGCGTTTCCCACCGGGAACGGAGCCCAAAGCGTGGGCGCCGGAGAGCGCGATGCGACTCAGGTCCGTGTGCCCGCCGAATGGATGGACCGTTTCAATTTTCCCGTCCTTACCGGGAGAATCCTCCCAAGCCGACTGACGTCCAAAAGGCTCAGGCTTTTTCGTCGGCCGAGGCCCAGCGATGAGCCCTCTTACGCTTCAGCGGCGGTCGGCAAGACTTAATTCTCTGCGGGCTCAAGGATCAGGACTATTGCCTGCCGCCTTCCACGCGGCGGAATCGACCCCGTAGAACTCCGTCAACTGTTCGTAGAGACCCGGATGACGTTCTTTCAGCTCTTTTGGCTTCTCGAAGAAGATCTCGGTGAGCACGGCAAAGAATTCGGCGGGGTTCGTTGCTCCATAGGCGTCCACGACGTCCTGCTCGCCTTGGGCGACCTTGCGACAGAACTCCTTGTATTCCTGACTCAATACCCTTGCCCACGTCGCGTAGTGGGATCGTCCGCGAAGCATGGGCGCCCCGTCCGCCGCTCCATTCTCCTCGTCGAGCTGGTGGGCGAATTCATGGAGCACCAGGTTGCGTCCGTCCTTCAGGTCTGCGGCCGTCCTTCTCGCATCATCCCATGAGAGAACGACGTAGTCACTCTTCCATGACTCGCCCAATCGCGGTTCCCCCGGCGTCGTTTCATCCGGCCCCACGCCTCTGGCCCTCTTTGCGAGATAGCCGCCCGGGTAGACCAGTACGGCGCGTAGCGCCGGATAATACGTCGCCTCCCGGTTGAGAAGAAGAAAACAAGCCTGGGCCGCGATCGTCACCCTGATCTCGTCGGTAATCTCGAGACCCCCGCAGCCCTCGAACCGCTTTTCGGCCAGGAACACCTGCACATGCTTCAGCAACTGGTCCTGCAGCTCTTTGTCTAGAAAGCGATAGAGGGCGATGTTCCGCCGGATTATCTCGAGCCACGTCTTGGGGAAGGGCCGCGATCCTATCGCCTCGCGCCGCCTCTTCTTCAGCCGGTCGGCGACGACGAAGGGAAATATGAGGATGGACAAGAGTTGCCGGATCACTGTTTCTCGCTGGCTTGCGGGTCATGATCCCGGTTGCCTTGGTATGAACCTGTCCCTAATTATCCTGCTGACGCGGGCCGTTTGCAACCAAACACGATTCGTTGTCCTTCTAGTGAACGCCAACCAGCGCAGTTGGCGTATCCACGCTCGCCGAAGATAGATTGCGCAACGACAGAGTGCGTCCACGGCCCTGCCTATGGTATATCAAGCCTATGAAAGACGGCAGGACCGTTGGCAAGAAAATCCGATGCGCAAGTCTATCGTCCCGCGTCATTCCGATCCTGTTGCTTGTGTTGGCCTTTAGCCGCCCTGCCCTCTCAGGCGAGATTCACGACGCCGCCAGGAGCGGCAATCTGGAAAAGGTTCGGGAATTGCTCGTCCAAGATCCCGGCCTGGTCTTCAGCAGAGACGATATTTCCTGGACTCCCCTGCACTGTGCGGCGGCTTACGGTCATCGGGACGTGGCGCAGCTGCCTTTGGCCAACAAGGCGGAGGTCGACGCTCGAGACGACCTCGGAGGGACGCCTCTGCATGTGGCGGCGGTCAATGGGAACACCGGTAAGGTCGGCTTAGAGGCGCTGGGGAGAGACCATTATGGGATCGCGCGATGCCTGCGTTTTGACCGCATGAGGCGTTTTGTCCGCTTTGGGCAACCGACAAATTTCATGTGGCCTATCTTCTACGGAACCACAAATAGGCGACCGTCGGTCAATCCGATGGAGATCACCGTTTTTGATACGCCTGGACTAATCAGCGGGTATGACGTATACACGATGTCTTCTCTTCAACTTGGGAGTTTTGGATCGTGTGTCTGAATGACCCCTGCCCGCACCGAGTTGTACGCGAATCGTTTCCAGGGATTGAGCTAAAGGCGATCACATATTGACGCAAACAAGAAGCTGTGTCGTAATCCTATTACCCTGGGGCGGCAGGGGGACGACCGTAAATAAGGGGCACAGGGACGTTCGTTCGTAGAATTTTCAGCGCCAAACCCACCCAGTCCAACGACTTAGTACCTTATTGATGGCAATGGCGCATGAAGCCATATCGGACTGAGTTGAAACTTCGCAGGCGAAACCAACAATAACGTCGACCCAAGAAACGGCAACGCTTTCTCCTGCAGAAACCGGATCGCTCTGGCAGAATTAAGCCCATACAACACCCAAAGGCGCGAACCCTAAGCAACAAACGGCGATTTCAGGAAAAGCCTTCATCATAGACGCGAGGAGCCACCAAGACTGTTCGGCATATCTCTTAGTTCTCCCCCCCGCTATGTTTTGCGGACGGCGAACATCCTCTCTATGCGCCGCTCGATCTTCGCCCCTTCCTCACGCGTGGGGGTCCACTTGAACCGGTCCCGGTAGCGCTTGGCAGACAGTCGTCGATGTGCATCTATTACGGGTCCCCGGCCGGGCTCGCTGAGATCGGGACCCGCCATGTTCACCGCGAGCCTCAAGGCCTCCTCTTTTGCTGTGCGGTCGATGCGCCCTCTCCCGTCGAAATAGGTGATGAAAAAGTCCAAGCGCAGCACTGAGATCGGGATTCGGTCCTCCAGCTCGATCACCACAGAGACGCACTTCACCGCCTTCCCCGCGTACCCGGGGAACCGCGCCGAAGGGTGCCCCTTGCAGAGGAGTTCGTACCTGCTCCACGGCACAGACCTGAGAGTTCCATCCTCCTCGACGAAAAACATCCGCGAGCCGACGCCCATAAAGTGCATCGTATCAGATCGAGCTGGAAAAGGCAAAGGACGTTCTCCCCGTGAAAACTGGTCCACTTCGCAGGGGCTGCTGACTACAGGGGGAATGGCCACGGCTCAGGAATCCCGGGTAAGGACCCTTCTCCATGTATGAAGGGACCATAACGGCGTATCCGGCGTCTTTTTCAACGCTGCCAACTCTGCATGCCCGTTCGTTGTAAGTCATTCATGTTTCCATTGTTCGCCCATGAGAATATGCCCAAGGCGGTTGGCTTTACATGCTTAGGGAAGTAATATCCGTATGCAGGCATTATACGACGTCTCGGGAGGAAACAAATGCCTTACCTTTTGAACGTGGTCAAGGGCAAAGAAAAGAGAGTGATCGAGGTTTTCGGCCTTCACGGGGTAGCAGCTAAGAAAGCCCTCATCGGCGAGTACATCGTGACCTACGATCCAAGATGTGGACAACTTCGCTACCTCGATTCCATCTCCGGCTACATCCGGAACATATCTCCCATAGAAGACGAAGAAGTAGGCAGGTTCCTGGGGCTGAGCGCGACCAGCTTTCCCAAGTCCGGCATAGAGACCGGTTCCATAGTCCGCATCCTCTCAGGGGAATACCAGGACTTCCGGGGAATAGTCCGCCGTCTGGAAAACGGTAAAATGGAGGCGGACGTCATTATTTTTGGAAGGCTGAGGCCTGTATGCCTGAACAGGGACGACGTTGCACCCGACGAACTTCCGGAGGGGTTCAAACCATGAAAGGAACAGGAAAGATAGCCGGATACGCGGTGAACAGAAAGACCATCTCGATACAAATCGAAGTGCCGAGGGCAATGGCCGTTGTCGATGAGCTGGAGCGCTATAAGGGCAAAATGAAGACCATCAAGCTCGATACTTTCCAGATCGCAGGGAAGATCGAGTCCATCACCATAAGGAGAAGCGTCGGTTTCCTCATCCACGCGAAGAAGCTCGACTTCATCAATCGCCGGCTCTTCCATCTCATGGAAAAGGAACCCCTGGCCATACAGGTGAGCACGCCCCAGCAAGACAAGCTGCTTTACCTCCTCGATACAATCGCCAATAAAGAGGGCCAGAAGCCGGATGACCTCCTCTTCGAGCTGACTTCTTTCAAAAAGAAAGACGGAGACGGACCGGAAAAGACAATCCCCGGCAAAAGATCTGTCTTCGACCTCTCCGAGGCCCAGTCGAGCGTTGTCTTCGATAAGATCAAGAGGCTGCCGGTCGCCAAATAGGGCGAAGCATGTTCGAGACGCTGAGGACGATAATTGCGATTCTCCGGGAAAAGGAGCCTCCCACCGAGAAGATCGTCCTTTCCCTCGATGAGCTCTGCCCCATCTGGATCAAATACAACAGCTCGTTCAGACCGGCCATGGTCGCCAAAGAGACTTCGGAGACGGCGGACTCCGATGCGAAAGAGACCGATGTTTCCATTCCACACAGCGAAAGCGCGGACCCAACTGGAGACCCGCCCCCTAGCGCCAGAGCGGTTATGACTGTCCAGGCGTTCTACGGCGAGGTAATTGAGCCTCATAAGGAAGTCCTTACCGGCGTGTTGGAAGGGATCAACAGGATCATGGAGATTCTCGAGGAATATGGCGATTGCCCCTCGGTCGTCGATATCGTTACGGACTCGGAGAAGAAAGTTGCCACGCGAGTCGGCGACATCCTTTCGAAGGTCACGCTCCGGGATCACACATTTAGTGTCGTCCGCATCGCCCTCCGGCTCCTCAAAGAGACCTACCGTGACCCAGTAGGATACATGCCCGCCGTGATCATAGCCGCCCTCGGCCACGACCTGGGAAAATCCCTCAGCTCAGGAGCCAGGACAGGTACGTGAAGGCAGACCACCCGCTGACGAGCGTCTCCATCGTAGAGGAGATATTCGAAAAGGAGAAGGATGCTCACTGGCTCAAGCTGGTCGTTAAAGCCATAGGCGAACACCATCAATCGTCGACCGACCAATTGTCCGAGCTGCTCAAGGAAGCGGACGGAAAGGCCCGGCAAATGGAGATCGAGCAGGCCGAGAAGCGCGCCTCCCTCGCCTGGGAGGAGTGGTTCGACTGCAAAGAGCTCCTCCGCAGGGTGAGTGCAACTATCAACGTGACGCAGACGGGCAGGGCCTTCCGCGCCTTTTCGGTCGATGACGCGGTCTACTGCGATCCGACGTTCCTCTATGAGACCGCGGGCGCCATGGCGGCCGAGAAAGGCGTCATCGACATTACGCTGCTCAGGGGCACGGGCAAGGACACAGCGTTGAGGAAGATCGCCGAGAGCTTGAGGAAGTCTGATGCGCTCACGTCCGAACTCGGAAAAGCCTATACGACCCGCCGGTACGAGATCCAGGTAGAACAGGGAAAGCCCAAGAGGAGGCTCCTCGTGCCGATCAAGGCGAGCGCCTTCGAGAACAGGGCAGAGTTCGAAGAGATCAAAGCGGGTGGGCCACCGCTCATCAAGGGGGTCATTCCGCTGTGACGACAGCCCACTTCATCGACTACCTCAACCCCCTCACGTACATGTCCCACGCCCAGTACATGTCTCTGTGGCGCGTGCTTTTCCAGGCGGTGCTCCAGGGGTTCTGGGCGAAGTTCTTCGCCTCCTTCGCCCTTTTTCTCGCCTTTTTCCTGGGCGTGTACCGGCAAAGGATCGTGGCGGGGGTCCTCCTCTTCTTCCTCTCCGTCGCGATAGCCTACGGCGGGTGCATGCTGAAATTCGTGCTGGGCCTATGAGCCAGAAAGACGGCGACAAATCGAACGACATCACGCCGATAGGGGTTGGCGGCTCCATCCGGCCCAAGAGCTTCATTGACGTGGTCTCCATCGTCCAGAACTACTTCCTCGCGGAGAAGCACGGCAACGACCTGCCGGAGAACCTGCTCACCCTCAAGGGCAAGATCGTGATCTCCGAGGTGGGTTTCAAGGGCGCCTTCATCTCCGGCCTCGTCAGCATCCTCCTGACGCCTTTCTTTGTGGGCGTCATCGAGAGGTACATCCCCATCTTCGGCTCCTACGAGTTCACCTTGTTCGACCAGGCCTTCGCCGTGGCCCTCACGCTCAGCTTCGCCATGGGGTATAGCCTTATCCTTGCCTCCATCGGGAGGTACTACATCGGCAAGCTCTCGAAAAGGGCCATCAACTGGCTCATGGCCGGGCTGACCGTCGCAGGGGTGCTGAAGATCGTCATCGCCTTTGTTTTCTATAACACCCTCTATGCCTCTGTGCTCGATGAAAGTCGCGTCTCCCGCTTTCTCCTGTGGTTCTATCCGCAGGTAAGCTACCGGAGCCTCAACAGGATCTACCGTTTTCTCATGGGCGTAAAGCCGGTGCTTCTCACCTCTGCGAGCTTCGTGGTCCTGACGACCTTCCTCATGATTACGATCCCTTGGCTGTTCATCTTTACTGCATCGAGGAAGACCCGGAGGATGATCGAGCGGGAGAGGATTTGGAGATAGAAGTAATATGTGGATAAGGTTGAACGTGTTCGCTGAACTGGCTGTTCCCGGACCGGGAAGCTGTCCTTTCAACAAGACAATAAGGAGAAACCCCATGGAGACTGATTGCATAGGGATAGACATTGGGCACGGCTACACGAAAACATACCGGTCGGAAGACAGGCACTTCTTTCCCACGGCCGTTGCCTCAATGACGAAGGAGGACACGTTTGCGGAGATGAGCCCCGTTGTCGTCAACGGCCACAGGTTCCTTGTAGGGAAGGACGCGGAGAGGGAAGGCAGCACCATCGACACCCGTCAATCCGGCTTCGTGGCCTCAGACGCCTGGCTGGCCGTCCTGGGCCACTGCTTCCGGATCAACGACTTTACGAATGGTGAGATCGTGCTGGGCGTCCCTCCAGGGCTCTATTCAAAAGAATATAGCCGGAAGATCATTGACGCCATAAGGTCATCGGACATAAGGGTAGACGGAGAGCCCTACCGGGTCAGCGGAAACGTCAGGGTCATCCCGCAGGGGGCAGGTATATTCTTCTGCCACATTCAAGACCACCATGGCGATGTCCGGAAAAACGCGGCCGTGATCGACATCGGTCACAACACTGTCGATATGGTCTTTTTTGTCCAGGGAAAATATGTGGAGAGCGCCACGGAGAGCCAGGAGATCGGCGTGTCGCTCGTGCTCCACAGCATCATGAAGGCCTTTTACCGGGAGCACAGGCTCCCCATCGACTCCGCAGCCGCCTTGGACATCCTCCGGGGCAGGGAGATCACCTACCTGGGCAAGGCCTACGCCATTGATGCCCAAGCAGAGGTTGACGCCTACGCGAAGCGCATCCGCTCCGTGATAGGCCGCTATCTGGAGAAGCTCCCCCGTCATCCCGATCTCGGCATCATCGGAGGAGGCGGGGCGGCCATAAGGGACCTCTCAAGCGGTCATAATCTGCTCACGGTGAGCGATCCGGCCATGGCGAACGCCATAGGGTACTGGTATTACGGCAGGAATGCAAAATAGGGGGGCAGCCGTGGCGAAGGACTTCATCGTCTACAAGGTGCACATCCATAAGGAGAAGCAGAAAGAGCTCTACGAGCTGCTCGAAAACATGCCGAAATCCATCCGGGGTCTGTACATCAGGGAAGCCCTGGACCACTATCGCCTCACGAAAGGGCTGCCGACTGAGAAACCGGAGGGCCGGGGCATCTCCCTTCAGGGGGCTTTCGACCAGGACTTCGGTGGGTCGGTGTGAGCGTGGCGCTGGCTGGACAAGCCGGACAGCCGCGCCGTCTGTACGGCCGTGAAGCGGAGGATCAAAGCATGGTTTTGCCAGCTCATGACTCCGTACAAGGCATTCCCGCCCTGACGGTCCCGTCGGAGGGGAGGATCTGATGCCGACCACAAGCATAGAATGGATCAAGAAACACGGAAGCACGGCGCGAGGAAAGCGTGAACTGATGGCCTTCCTCAGAGGCGAGACCCTGACCATGAAGGAGAGCATTCTTGCCAACTGCTATCAGTGCACGGGCTTCTACATGGATGGTCGGAAGGACTGCGAGGTTGAGGGGTGCCCGCTTCATGTTTTCATGCCGTATCGGAAAGGCGGCGCCGTGAAGGTCAGGAGAGTGTCCGAAGAGACAAAGGCGAAGATGCGAACTGTGCGGGAGCGGAAGGCTCAAAAAATCGATTCGGTTGCACTATGATGATGTCGGGAATTGGTTTTGGACCATTGACGGCGGTCAAGGGGACTTCAGGTAATGGGTTGGGAATGAACTCCCCTTGTTGCCTCTATTCCAGATTTCGGCCTCCGGGGTGGCACGTCAGAGAATACAAAAGGTCACTGCCCATGACGATTGCCGAGATCGGAAAACAAACGGCTGGGCGATGTGACCAGGATCCGCACACCACCAGTGACCCGGGTGTCGAGTCGAGTGTTGTGGATAGGGCTGGCGGATAGAGAAAAGACAACAGATCGCGGGGGATGAGGAGCGAAGAAGGTTTGGCACATGTTCGCAGACATGGCAAAGGAAATAGGAGCCGTTGAAGGAAACAGAAGAACAGTGGAAAGGGAATACCTCAATGTCAGAGAACTGAGTGCCTACTCCGGACTTGGCGTGCGGACGATCTGGTCCTTTCTTAAGAACACAGCTAACCCTCTCCCACACATCCGCATAGGCAGAAAGATCATCAGGATAAAGAAGACGGACTTCGACGCTTGGGTAAAGGTGTTCTACGTCAGGGAAACCGGGAACAGCCCGGCGGACAGGATAGTCCGTGAAGTCATGCGCGATTTTAGAAAGAAAAAAAGACCGCATTCCGGTCAGCCCATGGCTAACGGCGGGGGATAAGCCAACGGTTCCCGGCCGCAATTTATTGGCCATAACAACAGGTGTTTGTGAGGCTATTCAAGATTCTTTTTCGCGATGAGCAAGAAAATCGCTTGTGCGCTTGTGAAAACTAGACATTCTGGCTGCAATGCAGTATGGTCTTCCCGTGAGGACGACTCTGCATCTGCGATTCCCCGGAATGCGAAAAGCGCTGCTCAAGCGCTTCTCCCGCATCGCCGACCATCGGGACAGGGAGAAGGTGGACCACGAGCTGAAGGACGTGTGCATGAGCGCCCTGGCGATGTTCTGCTTTCAGGACCCCTCGCTGCTCCAGTTCCAGAAGCGTCTGAAAGCCCCCACATTGACCGCTAATCTCAAAAACCTGTGGTCTATCGAGTCCGTCCCTTCGGATACGCAGATGAGAGCCGTCATGGACGAAATCGACTCCGGGGAGTTCGAAAGCCTCTTCACGACCTTCTTTCGTCTCTTGCAGCGGGGCAAGCATCTTGAACAATATCGGGCGCTCGGCAACTATTATCTCTGCGTCGTGGATGGGAGCGAATACTTCAGCTCCGACCATATCGGCTGTCCCTCTTGTCTGCGGCGGAAGACAAAAAAGAAACGGGGAGACATCCTCCAGTTCTCCCACCAGATCGTCCAGGCAGCGCTCGTCCATCCGAAGCTTTCCCAGGTCATCCCGTTGTGTCCGGAACAAGTGCGCAACGCCGACGGGACGGAGAAGCAGGACTGCGAAACAAATGCGGCAAAGCGGCTTCTCGGGAAGATCAGGAAGAGCCATCCGAAGCTCCCCCTCGTCATTGTCGCCGACAGCCTTTATTCGAAGCAGCCCATGATCGAGGCCGTCGTTTCGCACGGCATGCATTATGTGCTTACGGCCAAGCCGGAGGACCACAAGTTCCTCGTGGAATGGGTCGACGGTCTGCGTCCGCTCAATGAGGTCATGCATATGGAATACGCAGACCAGAAGGGCAGGACTCACGTCTATGAGTGGGTCAACGAGGTTCCGTTGAACGGCAACAAGGATGGGCTGTTGGTCAACTATTTTGAGTACTGGATGAAAGACGGCGAAAGGACGGCGTACCACAACAGCTGGGTCTCCGACTTCCCAATAGACGACGAGAACGTAGAGGAGTTGGTCAGGATCGGACGAAGCAGATGGATGATCGAGAACGAGGTCTTCAACACCGTCAAGAACCACGGCTATCACATCGAGCACAACTGCGGCCACGGGGTGAAGAACCTCTCCTTCAACTTCTTCCTCCTCAACCTGATCGCCTTCTTCCTGCGCCAGATCTTCGAGCTGACCGACCGGACCTATCAATGGCTCAGGAAGAAGCTGGGGAGCAAGAAGAATCTGTGGGATCACTTGCGCGTGTACTGTCACGCGATCGTCTCCCCGGACTGGGGAGGATCTGCTGCTCCGGATTGCGCGCGATTACGGGCACGGCTGACGATGACGGCAGCGATCGTCCCCCTATTATGGCTCTATCATTCCATTGCCGACGGGGAAGGCGCGCTTTTGACTCCGATTTCCTGTATGTTCTTGGGTCTTTTGCCCTGGACGAGAGAGGCGACGGCGACCATGTGAGAGACGAGTGAAACTCGGACAGCGGTCGAAAGCAGGATAGGCGGCATGATCCGATAGAAGAAAAGGGTTCACCGGGATTTGCTGGGGATAAGCTCTATTTCTGTACGTTGGGAAAAGTTTTCGTTATAATATTCCCCACATTCCTCACTTATTGAGAGGCTGCAATGGGCGTCAAGATAGTTGAGATTCCGAAAAAGAGCTCGATCTATTACCTCAGAGTGAACTACAAGGGTTTCAGAAAAACAATCAAAGTCGGTACCAGCAAGAAATTGGCAGGTGAGGTAAAAGAACAAATCGAGGCGAGGCTTGTTCTTGAAGGAGCTGATTTTCTTAAGCCTGACGAAACCCCGAGCATACCAACGCTCAAGGAGTACGTCTACGGATGGCGGGACGAAGATCAGAAGTACCAGATCGGCTGGTTTGAAAAGCACGCAAAGAAATCGAAGAAGTATTCTACTTACAGCGGCTACGAATCAATAATCAACACTCACCTGCTTCCGAAATTCGGCAAGATGCGCCTGAATGAAATCACGTCGCGAATGGTGGGCAACTATGTCAGCAGCGAGCTCGATGGACACAAGAGCCAGACGGTAAAGAATATCAAGAATTGTCTGAGCGCTATCCTGCAGCACGCATATATACCCGATGGACACATTTCCTCAAATCCCTGCCGGGGAGTGGCAGTCCCGATACCTGAAAAGGAGAAACTGCGGGCACTGGAAGAAGGGGTGGAACCGGACCCCTACACGTGGGAAGAGAGGAGCGTGGTTGAGCGAATCTTTAAGGAGTATTTTCCTCGCTTCCACGCCTTGGTCTTGAGTGGATTCAGAACCGGCCTGAGGATAGGGGAACTGCTGGCCCTTCAATGGCAGAATGTCAGTTTTGAGTCGAAGCTCATCAGCGTGAGAAAAAATATATCAAGAGGGAGACGGACAACGCCGAAGAGCAGGTCAAGCATCCGTGACGTGAGAATGACCTCGCTATTGCTTCAGGTTCTCAAAGAACACCGCGAGACCCTCGAAAAGGAAGCGGCGTCGAATGGAGGAAAAGTGCCTTCATGGGTATTCCCGAATAGGTTGGGAGGGCGCCTCAACTACGGTAATTTCATGGACCGGGTATGGAACAAGGCGATGCAGAAAACCGAACTGCGAAGGAGGACCCCGCACGACATGCGCCATACCTATGCTACCTTGCGGCTACTTCGGGGTCACTCCCTGTCGGAGGTATCGAAAGAGATGGGGCATGCGTCGGTGGAGATCACGTTCCGGACATACTTCAAATGGCTGCCCAAAGAGAGTCACTCGAACATCGATGAGCTTGATGATGAAGGCGAAGCAAAAAAACGCAAACCAGACGCAAATGAGAATATTCAGCAAAACGAACAGAGAATTGTAAGTGCTTGATATTAAGTGGAGGCGGCATCCGGACTTGAACCGGAGAATAACGGTTTTGCAGACCGCTGCCTTACCACTTGGCTATGCCGCCATATGGAGCGGGAAACGGGATTTGAACCCGCGACTTCAACCTTGGCAAGGTTGCACTCTACCACTGAGTTATTCCCGCGTCTTTTTTAATGATACAGAAAATCTTCGCCGGTGTCAATCCCGGCCGGCCACTTTTTGCGACCGGCGCTAGCGGCGAGGGCCGCCGGCCGTCTAATATTCCGACAGGTCGGGCTTTGCCCTTTCTCTTTTCTTCTGGGTCTGCAAGTGCTTCAGCTCCAGCACTTTCTCCTTGGCGCGCCGCGACCGCCGTCGCTTCTGCCGCCTGACCTTTTGTATGCGCTGTTGCTCCTCGCTTTCCTTACCGAGCACCATATTCTCGATCTTCTGAACGAGCAGTCTCCTCGCCAGGAATCTGTTCATGGCCTGGTAACGCTCTGCCTGGCACTTTACCTCGATGCCGGTGGGAATGTGTTTCAGATAGACGCAGGTAGACACCTTGTTGACGTTTTGACCGCCGTGACCCGCGGACCGGATAAACCGCTCCGTGATGTCCGACTCCTTGATGTCGAGCTGCTCCATCTTTTCCCGCAAAGCTTTTTCTTTCTCGATGCTCACCATGGCAGTAATTATAACCCGGAAAACCTTTTTAGAGAAGGGCCGCGCACCTATTCCGAGAAGGCAGCATCATTCGTTGTACCTTCCGATCAAATGGCTTGCTATTGCTGGGGTTCAGCGCCCCCTCCATGAGTCGGACTCATGGAGCCTCCCCGCTCAGGATTATTCGGAGAAGATTAGCATCATTCGTTGTACCTTCCGATCAAATGACTTCCCCAGGCAAAGAAGACCGCCGCGTAGACGAGCAGGACGCAGAGGGAGGCGAGGGCCCGTGCGTCGAGACTCGCGGAGCGTATGAGAATATTCGTGTGGGTGAGGGGCATGACGTAGATGATCCACTTGATCGCCGTCGGCGCCCGGTCCACAGGGAAAAAGGTGCCGCTGAAGAAGGCCATGGGCAGGATGAAGAAGTTCGAGTAGGTGGAAGTATCCTCGTGCGATTTGGCGACCATGCCCGTGCAGACGCCAAGACAGGCGAAGAGGAAGCAGTTGAGGAGGAGGGTCAGAACAAACAGGGGCGTTATCGCGAAGTGGGCGGAAACTGCGAAACCGACGACCATAATCAGGACCGATGCGAACAGGCCCTTCGTCATGGCGGCCATCACTTCGCCGATCATGATGGAGAAGTGACTGATCGGCGCCTGCACGAAGACCTGGAAGGTCTTGAAATAGAGCCTGTTCAGGTTGAGAGTGCTCGCAACCCAGGTATAGGAATTGGTCATGCTGCTCATGGCGATGAGTCCGGGGATGAGGAAATCGAGGTACGTGCCCCGGGCTGTCTGGACGCTCCTGCCCAGACCGAGACCGAAGGCCACGAGATAGATGACGGGAACGACCATGGCGGAGAAGAGATAGCCGAGCTTGAAGAGCCTCCGCTTGAAGAGGATCATCTCCTTGAGATAGATGGGATACCACTGCGCGAGACGGGTCATTCCAGGCGTTCTCCCGTGAGCTTGATGAAGACGTCCTCCAGGTTGGAAGCCCTTATGCGAACGCCATTCTCTATCTGTTTGGCGCCATTGCCGGCTTCCTCCCTCGTCCGGTACATATGCTGAATGAGCCTTCCCTCGTCGTTCACGAACTCGACGACGTACTCGCCAACTCTGGTTTTCAGGCCCGCCGGGCTGTCGAGGGCGATCAGACTTCCCTTGGAGAGCACGGCCACCCGGTCGCAGAGGGCCTCGGCCTCCTCGATGTAGTGGGTGGTAATCACCACAGTCCGTCCCTGAATGCGCGCTTTTCGTATGAGGTCCCACATCTGCCGTCTGATTTGGGGGTCCAGGCCGATGGAAGGCTCGTCGAGAAAGACAACGGCCGGTTCTGTCATGAGCGCTCTTCCCAGGAGCAATCGTCGCTGCATGCCTCCTGAAAAATCAGCGACAGGGGAGTCTTTCCTGTCGAGAAGGCCCACGGATTCCAAGGTTTCCGCTATTCTGCGCTCCAAGGCGTCGATCCCATAGAGCATCCCATAGATGAGCAGGTTCTCCCGGGCCGTCAGTTCCCGGTCAAGGTTGTTCTCCTGCGGCATGACGCCGATGAGGCGCTTGATGCGGGTTCGCCGGGAAGCATCGAGGCCGGCAATGGTCCAGGACCCCGAATCGGGCCGGGAGAGCAAGGTCAGCATCTTGATCAGGGTGGTTTTTCCAGCGCCGTTCGGTCCCAGGAGGCCGAAGACCTCCCCTTTTTCGATGGAAAGGGTGACCCCGTCGACCGCCTTCACGGCGCCGTACCTTCTGCTCAGATTGTTGATCTCGATCACGCCTCCCCCTCCCACCGGATTGCTAGAAACATACTATACAAAGTAATCCCCGCGAAAGAGATTGCTCAAACTCCGCCTATCGCCATTCCCCTTCAGAGCGGGCTCGCCCGAAGGAACATCCCCTTCGCCATGTACGGGGGCCTCAAGTTCTGGAAGTAAGATAGTTTTGTTCTTTACACGGATTTAATGAAACCGTGATATAATGGCAACGCCAATGTGATATTCTTTCAGACTTTTAACCTGCCCTTAACTGTGGCGATCCCTAGAAGAGGAAACGAGAGCGTCCGCGGAGAGAATGAAGCAATTCCGAAGATTTTGCCATATCCTGTACTTGATCTTCGACGGCGCCTGCTGCATCCTCTACGGCTGGCAGGTCTACAGTTGGATAAGAAAAGGCCACTGGACGAGAATCCCTTCTCAGGTCCTGTTGCCCGGCACAACGGCGTCGAGCATGACGACGCCCTCGGCGCCGTTCGGCAAAGCGATTGATTGGCTGCTTCACGTTGAGCTTGCCTGGTCGCTTTGTGTAGTCGCCATCCTGTTCTACGGGCTCCGCTGGTGGGCGGACAGAAAAACAGCCGCGAGCGGGGGTGCGACGCCCTGACTTCTCCGCTCATATCTACCCCCCCGCATAGTCGCCTCAACGGATAGGACTGCCCCGCCGCAGGCTCATTAAGTGTTGCTTTTTTTGCCGAACATGGTTAAAATTCACAGACTCATCTGCCCGAAATATTTCCCGGAAAGGAGCCTGCATGAAGAAGTACGATACTGATTCCATAAGAAACCTCGGCATGTTTTCGCACGGAGGAGAGGGGAAGACGACGGCTGTCGAGGCAATGCTCTTTCTCGCCGGGGAAAATACAAGGCTGGGCAAAGTCGACGAGGGGTCGTCGCTCATGGACTACGAGCCCGAGGAGGTGGAGAGAAAGGCCACCATATCGGCCTCGCTTGCCTGTTTCGACTGGAACAAATACAAGATCAACATGATCGACACTCCCGGCGACGACAACTTCATTTACGACGCCAAGCTTTGCATGCGGGTCGTGGACGGAGCGGTGATCCTGGTGAGCGCGGTGTCGGGCGTGCGGGTCCAGACAGAGAAGGTGTGGGAGTACGCGGAAGAGTTCGGCGTGCCGGTGAGCTTCTTCATCAATAAGATAGATCGTGAACGGGCGGATTTCGGTCGGACCCTGGAAGACCTCAAGAAGACGTTTTCGGACAAGAGCATCATTGCCGTGCAACTGCCCATCGGCCAGGAAGAGGCGTTCAAGGGCCTTGTCGACCTCATCTCCATGAAGGCGTATGTCTACAAGGACGACCAGTCGGGCGCTTTCGAGACGACCGCGATCCCCGCCGACATGGCCGACGAGGCGGCGAGCTACCGAGAGAAGCTCATCGAGGCGGCGGTCGAGGTAGACGACGAGATCATGGAGCGCTACCTGAACGGCGACGAGATCAAGGACGATGAGATCGAGGCATGCCTGAAGGCGGGCATCCAGAACAGGCGGATTGCACCGGTGATGGTCGGCGCCGCTGGAAAGAACATGGGCATTCAGCCGCTCCTCGACAACCTGGTGAAGTATTTCCCCGACCCGCTCTACCTGGGAAAGGCGCAGGGCATCGACCCCAAGACGGGCAAGGCGGTCGACCGGCAGATGACCGTGGGCGAGCCTTTCAGCGGGTTCGTTTTCAAGACGATCACCGACCCCTTCGCGGGAAAGCTCACCCTCTTCAAGGTCTATTCCGGAGAGCTTCACCCGGACAGCGTGGTGCTCAACGTAAAGAAGGAAGAAAAGGAGCGGATCGGGCAGATATTCTACCTGGTCGGCAAGAAACAAAAAGCCGCCGGCTTCGCCTCCGTGGGCGACATTGCCGCCGTGGCAAAGTTGAAAGAGGCGATGACAGGCGATACGCTCTGCGACGAGAAATCGCCGATCCAGTACCAGGAAGTAATCCTACCTCCCCCCCTCATCTCCTTTTCCCTCTACCCGAAATCGAAGGGAGACGAGGACAAGCTCAACACCTCCCTCCAGAGGCTTATCGAGGAAGACCCGTCCATCCGGTATTCCCGCGACGAGCAGACGAAAGAATTTATCATCTCCGGCATGGGACAGATCCATATCGAGGTGCTCGTCGCGAGGATGAAGAGGAAGTTTGGCGTCGACGTCGAGTTGCGGGAGCCGAAAGTCCCCTACAAAGAGACCATAAAGGGCAGGACCAAGGTGCAGGGCAAATACAAGAAGCAGTCGGGCGGCAAGGGGCAGTACGGGGACTGCTGGCTTGAGTTTGAGCCGCTCTCCCATGGCACGGGCTTTGAATTCGTCGACAAGATCGTGGGCGGCTCAATCCCGAGGCAATATATCCCTTCCGTCGAAAAGGGCATCGTGGAGGCCATGAACCACGGCATCCTCGCCGGCTATCCAACTACCGACTTCAGAGCAACCGTCTACGACGGCTCCTACCACGACGTCGATTCTTCCGATATGGCTTTCAAGATCGCCGCATCCATGGGCTTCAAGAAGGGTATGGAGCAGTCTCAGCCGACCCTGCTGGAGCCGATCATGAAGGTCGAGGTGATCGTTCCGGAAGAGTTTGTGGGCGACATCATGGGCGACATGAACTCCCGGCGCGGGAAGATCATGGGCGTCGAGGCAAAGGGGCACAACCAGATCGTGAAGGCGGTAACGCCTATGGCGGAGATGCTCAAGTACGCGCCCGACCTTAGGTCGATGACGGGCGGTCGCGGCACCTTCACCATGGAGTTTTCTCACTACGAGGAAGTGCCGGCCCATATCGCGCAAAAGGTAATAGAGGCGGCCAATAAAGAGAAGGAAGCGGCCGAAAAGTAGTGTCGGCGGGGCGCGGTCGGGTTAATTGGAAGCCCGGCCTTCGTCCGGACTTCCCGGATACGAAGGGGATACAATTTATTGCGCCCCTTGAGCCCGCCCCGAAGGCAGGCCTGCGGAGCGCTCCCGGTCGCGCCTTATTCATCGAAATTTCCTCCGGCCGCGATTATTTGCCGTTATTTTGCGCTCCTCTCTCGTCGAGAGGCCGAAGCCGTCATCGTATTCGCCGCCCCGTCCTCCGTAATATACCCTTTCCTCGCCAGTTCGTCGAGGAGCAAATGAAAGTAGATGAAACCCGGAAAAGGCAGCCATTTCGAGGTAATCTCCCGAACGGTCTCGTAGGAAAGCCGCTCCTTCATCCCGAGCCAGCGCTGCAGCTTGTTTCTCCCGCCCACGTCGTCGCCGGGGAAGGCCGAAAGGTCGCCGACGGCTCGAAGCAGGACATATTCGGCGGTCTCCGGTCCGGGTCCCTTGAGGCGGGGCATCGATTGAATCCCTAAATCGACGTAGTTATATTTGTCTGAAAGAAGCTCCCGACCGCCGTCCCGCATCGGCGGCCCAGCGGCAACGAGAGGTTTGGACCGGGCAAAGCGGCTCGCAGCGGACGCATGACGTGCTTGCAGAGGGGCCTTCCGGTGAACGGATAAACCCGGGCAGGAATTCACGTCAGAAGACGTGGAGCCAGACGCGACGAAGCATGCTAAAACGCTGTGGCCCGGTGCGCGGTCGGCCTACGGAGTGCGGGTTATTATGGCCGGCGATAATCGCCGGCCGATCTTTTCCCTGAAGCAAAGTAAACGTTGGGAGGCAGCCATGGTCAGAGTAAAGAGGATTTACGAGTCCCCCACCGCCTCTTCCGGGGACGGGAAACGGGTATTGATCGATCGCCTGTGGCCGAGGGGACTTCGAAAGGACGAGGTGGTCGTCGATGAATGGATGAAGGAGATAGCCCCAAGCAGCCAACTGCGGAAATGGTTCGGCCACGATCCGGCGAAGTGGGAAGAATTCAAGAGAAGGTACAGGCAGGAGCTGGAAGAGAAGAAGGAATTCCTCGAAGCGCTCCGAAAAGAAGCAAAACACGGGACCGTGACGATCCTTTATTCGGCGAAGGACACCGAGCACAACAACGCCGTCGCATTGAAGGAACTCGTCGAATGACTCGAGGCGCCGGCCGCAGCCGCCCGGATGTTCTTTGATGGCAGCGAATATTTGGGTAAAGCTCGTTCTGCTGGGTTCCTGCACACATCATTCTCCTTGCCCTTGCGGCTTTGAGAGCGTGCGGCCTGTTGGCCGGGATGATCATCATTTCTCCTTCCTTGACCGAATGGGGCTTGCCTTCGATACGGACCTCGACTTCGCCCTCCAACACGTAGACCGCCGCGTCAAAGGGCGCTGTATGCTCGCTTAGACCCTCCCCTTCATCGAAAGCGAAGATGGTCATCGTTCCCGAAGGTTTTGAATGATTTCGCAGCTCACGACCGAGTGTTCCTGATAGTTGGCCATATCTTTAAGCTTCAACTCCGTACTTGAATCCGTCCGGGTCGAGCTTTCTGCCATTGCCTTCTCCTTTCCGTTTTGATTATTCTTTATAAAATGCGGCGCCAAGATTGTAATTGATTTATGTCAAGATCTGTCGGAACGTGCTCCTTCGCACGCCGCCCGTGATCCCTTTTAGGTCTGTTGTCAGAAACTGCGCGAGGTTAATGGCGCCTTCTACGCAACCGGGCCGTGGCTTAGGTACGGGTGAGCGGGGCGGGATTTTGCGCTTGCTGCCGCATGAGCCTGCGAGGAATGGCCGCATCGGGCCGGAGGAGGAAAACGTGGTGCGACGGCGTCGAGGATGCGCTGGGACTATTGACATGGCGTTGTTTTCGAAGGTAGCATAAACGTGCTATAAGGCTGTTATACAATATGGAACTCTGACCATAAATAAGGCGATATCGGTGACGATTCACGGTGGTTTTACGAACGACTGGTCGAGCACCTCAGGTGGCATGTCATATCAACAGGGGACGCTGCAAGCAACCACTGGGGCGGGGACGTTGACAGCGGATCACTTTGGCCTAACGGACTAGTAGGAGAGCTCTACTCAGAGCAAATAGAAGGACTGTTTTTTGGAACCGTGGTTTTAGGAAGGAGGACTTGCTGTCTGCCTTTTGCGAGGGTGCAGTATGGCCGGGGTAAAGGTAAATACAGGGCTGGCGGGGCAATTCCAGGCGGCTCTTCAATTGTATCAGCAGGGGAGGCTCGCGGAGGCGGAAAGTCTTTTTCTCAAGCTGCGGCGTTTGGCCCCTTCCAGCGGCGATGTGCTTCACTTGCTCGGTCTCGTCGCCTACCAAACAGATCGTTGCGAACAGGCGGTTTCATATCTGAAAGAAGGCGCTCGCCTCATGAGCCGGTCGCCCGAAATAATGAACAGTCTCGGGGTCGTGCTCAACAAACTGGGGAAGAACCAAGAAGCAGTTGAGGCATTCCGGCGGGCAGTGGAATTGAGAGCAGATTACCCTCAGGCGTACAACAACCTGGGCAATGCCCTGAAAGATCTGACGCAGGTGGACGAGGCAATTGAAGCATACGAACAGTCGCTCCGGATCAGGCCGGGGGATGCCGAAGTCCTGAGCAACCTCGGAAACGCCTTCAGGGAGCAAGGCAGGACGGACGATGCGATCGCGGCATACGAGAAAGCGCTTGCAGTAAACCCCGCTGCCGCACCCATCTATCGGAACATGGGGAACGCGCTGAGGGACCGGGGAAGGGTCGAAGAGGCAGTGCGCGCCTACGAGCAAGCTCTCAGACTGAAGGCCGATTTTGTGGAAGCTCACAACGACCTCGGCAATATCTTCAAGAATACGGGGCGTTTCGCGGAGGCAATCAGAGAATACGAGGCGGCAATTGCGCTGAGGCCGGCGTACCATGAAGCCTATGTGAACTTGGGGAATGTCCATAGGGAGATGGGTTTCGCTGAGAAGGCCATCGAGTTCTATCGCGCCGCGTTGCGAATAAAACCGGAGTTTGCCGAGGCTGTCAGCAATCTGGGGAACGCCCTGAAAGACCTGGGCGACCTGACGAGCGCCATCGAGGCGTATCAAGCAGCGTTGGCAATAGAACCACGTTTGGCAAATACCCACAGCAACCTCATTTACACGCGCCAGTTCGTTTCAACCAGCACGCTGAGCAGTGTGCTGGTTGACCATGCAGAATGGAACAGGGTCCATGTTTCTCCTTTGAGAGGCAAGCGCTTTTCTTTTCCGTCGGGCAACGGCGCTGGCGGGGACCTGGCGCTCGGATTTGTGTCCGGAGATTTCAGAAGGCATCCTGTTGGATACTTCCTTGTCGGCATTCTCGAAAATCTATCCGGCAAGGACTGCAAAATCATCTGCTACGCAAATCAGACAGAGAATGACGACATGACGGACCGCTTCAGGAAGAGCGCCCATGTCTGGAAGAACTGCGCTCATCTGCCGGACGAGGTTCTGGCGGAGTCAATTCGCCAGGACGAGGTTGACATACTCTTCGACCTTACCGGGCACAACGAGCGCAACAGGCTCCTCGTGTTTGCCCGCAGGGCGGCGCCGGTGCAGATTAGCTGGGCGGGCTACATGGCGACGACAGGCGTTGAAACAATGGACTATATCATCGCCGATCGGCACGAAATACCTCCGGAATCGGAACAATACTATGCCGAGAAAGTGCTGCGCATGCCCCATTCTTTCGTCTGCTATGAGCCTCCCGATTACGCTCCTCCCGTTCTCCCGCTGTCTGCCTTTGCAAAGGGCTATGTCACGTTCGGATCCTTCAACATACTCTGCAAGCTGTCTCCGGACGTTGTCAACCTGTGGAGCGCGATACTCCACCAGACTCCCGGGTCAAGGCTGGTCCTCAAGACGAAAGAGCTTAGCTCCGAGGAGACGAGGCGCCGATGCGCGGACCTTTTTCTCCGCCATGGCATTACATCTGATCGGATCGACCTCGTAGGCGGTACCCCGCATAGGGAACATCTCGATTGCTATAACAAGGTCGATATCGCGCTGGACCCCTTTCCTTTTTCAGGCAGCACCACGACTCTTGAAGCCTTGTGGATGGGAGTCCCCGTCATTACGGCGCCGGGGGAGACATTTGCAAGCCGCCATTCCCTCTCTTTCCTCTCCACCGTGGGCATGACGGAGACGATTGCCGATACGCCCGGGCATTATGCGGCGATAGCAAAAGAACTGGCCGGCAACCTTGATCATCTTTCGCAAATAAGAGAGTCTCTTCGCGACCGATTCCGTTCATCTCCCCTTTGCGACGGGGATGCCTTCGCTAACCACCTACTCGCAACGCTCAAGGCCCTCCGCGCCTGATTATTCCTTGTTGTTTGCGTGCGACGCGCTGGCTTGACAGAGGCGACCCTTCTTCGTATCCTTTTGTCGAAAGCGGAGAGAACGAAAGCAGTTGAGAAAGGAACCAATCATCGCCGTCGGCATCATGGACCGGCAGACCCGCTTAGAGGGGCGGCTGCACGGCGATTTCTCGATTGAAGGCGTCGGCCCTGTTGCGGCCGGGTTTTCGGCGAGCGTAGAAGGCGGAAATGTCGTCTTGTTCGATGCTGCCGGGCGCGAGGTTCGGCGCTCTGATTATCTGCACATCCAAGGCGGACCCGAAAGCGTTTTTGAGCTTTTCGGCGTTATGATCGGGAGCCGGTTTCATTGGGAGAGAGCCGAGAACCAGACGTTCCGGGGCGACCTCCTTCTTCGCGTCCGTCAGGATGGGACCTTTGCCGTCATCAACGATATTCCTCTCGAAGCCTACCTGGAAAGCGTCATCTCATCGGAGATGAACGCGGCCGCGCCCGTGGAACTGCTGAAGAGTCACGCGATATTGTCGCGAAGCTGGCTTCTCGCGGCACTGCGGAAGAAGCAGGCGCCGCACAAGAGCGCGGGTGTGCGCGCGATCGAGACCGAAGGAGAAGTGGTGCGCTGGTACGACCGGGAGGATCACGATCTTTTCGACGTCTGCGCGGACGATCACTGCCAGCGGTATCACGGCGTCACCCGGATTGCTTCCCCGGAAGTCAGTCGCGCCGTCAAAGAAACGAGGGGCGTGGCCCTTACCTGGGGGGACGAGATTTGCGACGCCCGTTATTCGAAGGCGTGCGGCGGGCGGACGGAAGTCTTCGAAACGGCGTGGGACGAGGAGCCGAGGCCGTATCTGACGAGCATCGCCGATGCGCCCGTTTCTTATTCCCCCGCCGATGAGGAGAAGGACGTGACGAGACGTTGGCGCCTCTGGGAGAGGGATGCTTACTGCAACACGAAAGACGAGCAAACTCTTGAGAAAATCCTTCCTGCTTTCGACCGGGAGACGGACTCTTTTTTCCGCTGGACCGTGGAGTATTCCCGCCGGGAGTTGGAAGAGATCCTCGGCGAGAAGTCGGGCTTCGATTTCGGGAACCTCCAGTCCTTCGAACCGCTCGAACGGGGCCCTTCGGGCCGTATCCGGAGGCTCAGGGTTGTCGGCTCGAAATTGAGCATGATTGTGGGGAAAGAGCTGGAGATACGGCGCTGGCTCTCCCGGAGCCATCTCTACAGCAGCGCCTTTGTCGTTCGCACAACAGGCGGTGTGACTGCCCCCGACCGGTTTATTTTTCATGGCGCCGGCTGGGGCCACGGGGTAGGCCTTTGCCAAATAGGGGCTGCGGTCATGGCGAGTCGCTCTATTCCGTCGCCGCAGATCCTGGGCCACTATTTTCCCGGCGCCGCTTTGACGAGGCTCTATTGAAGAAACGGCGGCTCAAGACGGCCTTCATTCCGGGCGCGGGGTTGGGGACCAGGCTCCGGCCGCTGACGGAGCATTGCCCGAAGCCGTTGCTTCCGCTGAAAGGCCGGCCGATCATCACCTACGCCATGGATCACCTCCTTGCGGTCGGCGTCGACCGCTTCATCGTCAACACGCATCACTGCCCGACGGTCTATGATGAAAAATTCCCCGACGGCCGCTGGCGTGGGTCGCCCATCGTCTTTCGGCACGAGCCGCTCCTTCTCGATACCGCCGGAGGGTTGAAAAACATCGAGGACCTTCTCGCGGAGGATGAAGCGATCCTGTGCTACAACGGCGACGTGATTGCCGATCTCCCTCTCGACGGGCTGTGCGATCTTCAAAACCGGGAGCGGCCCGAGGCTACGCTCCTGCTCCGAAGCAGGGGATCTCTGCTCAACGTCGACGTGAACGAAGCGGGCGACGTATGCGACCTGCGACAGAGTCTGGGACATGCAGGCATTCGGCGTTGCCAGTTCACGGGCATCTATGCCCTCGAGACCTCGATCCTCCGGTGCATCGCACCCGGCGTCGTCCAGTCGATTGTCCCCGTCCTCGTGGGGCGAATCGCGGAGAAGAGCGGCTCGGTGCGAGGCCTCGTCGTGGACGAAGGCAATTGGCTCGATGTAGGGACTGTCGAAGCTTACGAGCGGCTGGCCGCAGACGCCAGCGGTCTTCCTTTCGAAGAGGGGATCGGGTGAAGCAGGAAGCGGACCTGATAGCCTTCGCGCGGGAAACGTTGCGCCTTACGTCGTCGGCTCCCTTAAGGCTTTCCGCTCTCGGAAAAAGAGGGTCTGACAGGGCTTATTTTCGCGCGACCTGGGAAGGCGATAAGACGGCCATCGTGGTCCGCTACAACCCCGGGCGCGAAGAAAATGGTTACTTCGCCGACATCGCGGGATTCCTCGGCGATATCGGAGTGCCGGCGCCTCGCGTGCTCCGTCATGACCCCGTTTCCTGCCTGATGGTCATGGAAGACCTGGGAGACGCGGACCTCTGGTCTTTCCGGGAAGCGCCGCAGGAAACGCGACTGATCCTCTACCGGAAGACCCTCTCGGCCATAAGCCGTCTTCATTCTTTTTCCCCGGCGCGCTTTCCCTATGAGCGGGCGAGGCTCACTGAGGGCTTCGGCCCCGATTTGTACCGGTGGGAA
Source organism: uncultured delta proteobacterium (assembly GCA_963816715.1). Taxonomy (GTDB): domain Bacteria; phylum Desulfobacterota; class Syntrophorhabdia; order Syntrophorhabdales; family WCHB1-27; genus BOG-1155. The sequence goes on along the minus strand of CAWFMJ010000011.1, from coordinate 34,151 downwards.
CGCGACTACTTCAGGGATCGCTTCGTAAAGGGCGTCTGCGGGATTGATATCGATCAGCGCTTTGGAAAAGAGCTTGAAGCGGAGCTTTCGGCCCTTGCGGACCGGTTGGCTGAGAGCGGCGTATGTCTCGTCCACCGGGACTTGCAGAGCAAGAACGTGATGGTGCGCGACGGAGAGCCTTTCTTCATCGATTTTCAGGGTATGCGCAAAGGCTGCGCCTTGTACGATCTCGGGTCGCTTCTTTGCGATCCTTATGTCAGCTTTTCGGAAGACGACCGCGACGAATTGCTCTCTTTTTACTATGGCCTTTCGGCCAGGGATGTTGGTTGGGAAACTTTCGAGGGCGCATTTTGGGAGGCCTCGGCCCAGCGGCTCATGCAGGCCCTAGGCGCGTACGGATTTCTGTGGTTGAAGAAAGGCCTCGAAGAATTCGCCGCGCATATCCCCGCGGGCCTCGACAACCTTCTTCGCGCGACCGACCGCGCCGCCACGCTCCCGCTGCTGCGCGAGCTTGTCGCAAGGTGCAGCGCTGCATACACGACGCCCCCCCTTAAGGGTCCCTAATCCTGCCAGAACTTCTTTGCTATCACTATCGTCAAACACTGAATGCAGAGGATGATCGTCACGCAGCCGGGCCACCCGGCTTGCTTCCACAGAATGCCCGGCAGAATCGATCCCATGAAACCGCCAAGATAGTAGAAGGAAACGTACAACCCGGCCGCCGAGGATTTGGCCTCGAGAGCGGCTTTGCCTACGTGGCTCGATGCTGCGGCCTGACAGACAAACACGCCGGAGGCTTCCAGTGCCAGTCCGGCAATAATAACCGGGACGGAGTGAATCAGCGTGAGAGACATGCCGACTGCCGACATCCCCACCGCCCCCATTAGTGCCCTGCGATGGCCGATGCGGTCCATGACATGGCCTGAAACGGGCGTTATCGCGGCGCCGATCAGGTAGACGGCGAAAATTGAAGCGAGGGCCGCAGGGCCGAGAAGAACGGCTTATCGGCCAGGTAAAAGCTCACGTAAGTAAATGCCCCGACGAGACAAAACAGCACTTCGAACCCTACCGCGTAGGTTGCCAGGAGCTCGCGGTTTCGCAGAATGGTCCCGGATGGACCCAAAAGCCGCGGCGCCGGCGCTTCGGCGAACAAACTTCGCCGAGCGCGGCAGAAGCCGCCACGCGGCCAAACCACCGGCCAGGTTGACGGCGCCGAGAATAACGAAGGCCGCGTGCCAATCCCAGCGGGCCACGGCCAGACCGGTGATGAAACGGCCGCTGAATCCGCCGATAATCGTGCCCGTGACGTAGGTCGCCATGGTCGCGCCGATCGATCGGGGCTGCGATTCCTCGGCAATGTACGCCATGGTCACGGCAATGATGCCCGGGACGAAACATCCCTGCAGGAACCGCCACACAATCAGTTGACCGAGGTTTGCAGCCGTTGCCGAGAGACCCGTTGCGAGGGCCAACCCGATCAGGGCGGCAACGATCACTCGTTTGCGCCCCATCCTGTCGGAGAACAAACCGATCAAGGGCGCAGTCAGCGCTACGGCAAAGACCGTGGCGCTGACGGTGAAACTTACCAACAGCTCGGACGCGTGAAAGGATTCCCGGAAACGCGGCAAGAGCGGCTGGGTCGCGTAAAGATTAGCGAAGGCTGCGATGCCGACGATGAATAAAGCCGCCAGGGCGACAGCCCGGTTGCGGCCAGCCGCATCCTCCGGCGCCGGCGCTGTCATGAACGATTGATTTCCTGCGATTCCTGGTATGTCGGTTGACTTCATAAGATTTCCTCACCCTGCAAGAGTACCGCATCAGGTTCGCGGCAATCAAGGGGACGGAAGAAAAAAAAGAGAGCAGAAACAGCCTCATTGCATCGATGAAAGAAAGGCGCCGAGTTACAAACTGCCTTCATCCGAAACCAACGGTATCGAAGTGTTTCAGAGACCCAAGGTTGAGTTGCTCGACAATCTCGACAACAAACCCGGCAACGCGTCCTTCAGGCAGCCAGTACTCAAGAAGGGAGGAAGAAGATACGGGGTTTTTCTTTCACAATCGATAAAATTGCCCGAAAGCAATGATTATCCCCTATTGCACCTGATAATGCACGGTAAAAGTCCGATCAGGCTCCCAGGCCGGGCGGCTGCTCGCGCCAAAGGATCGTCAGTTTCTCTTCCATCCTTTCGCAAGAAGGCAGCGTTCGACTTCATCGCAAAACTGCGTATTGTTGCGTTGCGCCGCCTCGACCGCGCCGTTCTGGCAGTCGCGTTTGTCCTTCGCGAAGCCGGCTGTCGTCATGCCGGGTTTCGAGTAATAGTGCGTGCAGCCAACGAGGGCAGCCGCCAAAACGAGCAGTAGGAAGATTCGGGCCATAGTGCCTCCTTGCGACGTTGCGTGTCTCCTGGCGTTGGGCAGGCGCCGCCTTCATCCGGCAGGATGATGCGGATTTTCACGAAATACCCCGGGACACCGAGAGCCTCGCCGCGCACTATAGTATAATACAGATAAGCGGATTACGAACGAATGCTCTGCGTTTCAAGAAGAAGACGCTTTTTCTGGAGGCTGCGATGCTCATCTATCTGGTTCGGCACGGCGAGACTCAGTGGAACAAGGAAGAGGTATTCAGGGGAAGGAAGGACGTCCCCCTCAATGAGACGGGAAGAAAGCAGGCGAAACAGGCGGGCGTCCACTTTGCGGGCGTGCCGGTGAGGCGGATCGTCTCGAGTCCCGTTGCAAGGGCTGCGGAAACGGCGAAGGCCATCGCCGAGACCACAGGCGTGGCCGTCGAGCCGGCCGAGGAGTTCATTGATATCAATTTTGGCGTCTGGGAGGGTCTTCCGCTCAAAGAGGTAAAAGAGCGTTTTCCTGCCGACTTCGCCTTATGGATGGCGTCGCCCGAAAAACTCCGCATCGAAGGCGGCGAGACGCTCGCCGAAGTGAGGGAGCGCGCGCTGAAAGGTCTGGCCCGGTATGCCGAATCCGAGGGAACGCTGGTCATCGCGACCCACCGGGTGATCTGTAAGATCCTCGTTCTCGCCGTTCTCAATATCGGCAACGAGCATTTCTGGGACATGCAATTCGGTCCCGGCTCGATCACCCTGCTTCAGAAAAAAGCCGACCGCTATACGTTGGTCTTCAGCAACGACATGTGCCACCAGCGGGGGAACGGGCTTCCGGGGACAGGGTATCCGGATTTCTAAGCCTTAGCTGTTCGATTGCTCCGCACTGCCACGATCAGGACGGCGAACAGCATCGCAGCGAGGATTGCCGTGGCTGCCCCGAAATAGAACGTGGCTGCGGGGGAGTAGCGATCCCACAGCCAGCCGCCGATGAGGCTGGCGGGGAGCATGGCTGCGCCCGTGCAAGTGGCGCAGACGCCGAAGGCAGTCGCCTTGAATTCCGGCCGGATGATTGTGGCGAGAAACGCCCTTTGCACGCCGTCGGTGAGCCCCATGAAGAGCCCGTAGAACGCGAAGAGCACCCAGACGGCAAGGGGGTGGGCGACGACGGCGAAGCCGTAATAGAGACAGGCAAAAAGCACGAACCCGGCCAGGATGATCCGCTTCATGCCGAACCTGTCTGCCGCGATACCTGCCGGAACAGCCGACAGAGAGTAGACCACGTTGAACGTGAAATAGACCGCCGGTATGATGCCGGCGGGGATGCCGACCTGCTGCGCACGGAGGATGAGAAAAACGTCGCTCGAATTTCCCAGGGCGAAAACCGTTGCGATCAGGATAAAAGAGCGGGCGGAAAAACCGAAATTGGCGAAGGTCAGCTTGGGCCGCACGGCTGAAACGGGGTGCGATCCTTGCTTCTCCCGAATAAAAAGAAGGATCAGAAGAACGGCAATGACCGCAGGCGCTGCCGAAACCCAGAAGACTTTTCGATAGTTGTTATGGAAAAGCCCGAGACAGACGAGCGCGATGAGCGGGCCGAAGACCGCTCCCACCGTATCCATGGCGCGATGGAAACTGAAGGCGCGGGCCAGACGAGCAGTTTCGGTCGACTCGGCGATAATGGCGTCTCTCGGCGCCGTGCGGACCCCTTTCCCCAGGCGGTCGATGAAGCGGGCAGCGAGAACGTGTTGCCACGAAACGGCGCCAGCCATGACGGGCCTGCTGAGGGTGGAGACGCCGTAGCCTAAGGCCATGAGGTTCTTCCGGCGTCCGAGCCGGTCGGAAAACCACCCCGAGAAAACCTTCGTGAAGCTTGCCGTCGATTCGGCAATGCCTTCTACCAGTCCGACGAAGGATTTGCTCACCCCCAGCACGTTGGCCAGGAAGAGGGGGACAAGGGGGTAGATCATCTCGGAGCTGACGTCCATGAAAAGGCTGACGAGCCCGGCGAAGAAGACGTTCCTGTCGAGACCGAAGAAGGTTGTTTTGCGCGATTCCATCGTTCTTCAGAAATGTACCTGTTCGGACGGCTAATAGCAAGGAATCGGCTGTTGCCGGGAGGGTGGGCGTTATGGTAGTATGCGGGTCTATGACAAGCCGGGGAGCGGACATGGTGGACAAGAGGCATGCCGCCTTTCGCGCCGTGAGGGATTTTTTCTACGGCCGGGGGTATATTGAGGTAGAGACGTCGCATCTCATGAAGACGGCGCCTCCCGATCCCTACATAGAGCCGCTCGAGGCGTACGTGGGAAGTTCCGGCCCCTATTATCTCCATACTTCGCCGGAAGTAGGGATGAAGAAGCTCGTCTCCCTCGGCCATGAAAGGATTTTCCAGATCTGCAAGGTCTTCAGGGCCGAGGAATTCGAGGAGCAGCACGGGATAGAGTTCACGATGCTGGAGTGGTATCTGCCGGGCACGTACGTGCAGGCCATGGAGGAGACGGAGGGGCTCGTCCGGGCCGTAGGCGGCGCGCTCGGCGTGAGCATCGGCGCAGACCCGATCGAAGTGCGAGATCTGAAGACGCTCATTGCGGAAACGGCCGGTTTCGACCCCTTTCGTCTCGATAGGGACGCCCTCTTTGCCGCCATGAAAGGGTCGGGTTTTGAAGGGCTTGCTCCCCGCGACTCCTGGGAGGATCTCTTTTTTCTGCTTTTCGTGCAAAAAGTGGAGCCCCGGATAAGCATGCTCGGCGACGCTCCCTGCTTTGTTAAAGATTGGCCCGCAACGCTCACGGCGATGGCAAAGAAGAAGGACGAGCATACAGTGGAGCGGTTCGAGCTGTACATGAGAGGGTTGGAGATCGCGAACGGGTACGGCGAGCTTCTCGATCCGCGGGAGCAGCGGGAGCGCCTCGCGAAGGATAATGAGGCGCGGTCGCGGAAGGGGTTGCGCGTTTTTCCGGTGGACGAGGAGTTCCTGGAAGCGATAGGAAGGATAAGGGGGCCGGTGGCCGGGGTGTCGGTAGGAATGGATAGGCTCCTCATGGCACTGTTGGGCAAGGAGAGAATAGGGGAAGTCTTGGTCGATCGGTTTAGGGTTTGATTCGTTGGTTTATTGGTGGTCGGATGGCCGGCCGGCGTCGAGTTCAACCATGATCGACGTCGGAAGTGGGCCACGGGGACGCCTGATCCGAGGGACTGGCGGTATCTTGGTCTTGGCCCCTAATCTGGCCAAGTCAGAGCGTACATATATAGAGTGACAGACGACTACGAAGGTAAAAAGAAACCATGCGCATAATTGATGCGAAGTTCGCGAAAAGCGTTGCTGACTTAAGTCAGCGGAAGCAGATTGATCTGCCTGAGATCTGCCTGATCGGCCGGTCGAATGTCGGCAAATCCTCCCTGTTGAATACGCTCGCCGGGAGGAAGATTGCCAGGACGGGGGGAACTCCCGGAGTCACCCGGCTCATCAATCTCTATGAGATTGCGTGGGAGCGCGAGGGCCGTAAGAAGCAGTTTCTTTTCTCCGATTTTCCCGGATTTGGCTATTCGAAAGTCTCTCAGGGGATGTATGAGGGTTGGCAGAGCATGGTGGAAGGCTACATGACCGGGAACGAGCGACTGCGGTTGGCCCTTTGGATTTTTGACATCCGTCGGACTTTCGACAACCTCGACTTGATGCTCCTTGAATGGCTGCGGGTCAAGGGCATCAAATTCTCGCTGGTTCTCACGAAGGCTGACAAAGAAGGAAGAGGGGCCTCCCTGCAAAAAAGAGAACTATTCCGCCGCGCGCTCGCCGGCGAAGACGTATTGCTCTTCTCCTCAAAGGACGGCGCCGGGAAGAGCGAGCTGCTCTCCCATATCGCCCGGTTTCTCCTCTAGTAGGGGTTGCGGGGACATTCCTCCGCTTTTGGAGGTGTGTCCCCGATCAAACTTTAGTTACCTCTTGATTATCTGCTTGGCGTAGAGATCATCGGTCTTGACGTATTTGAGCGTCACCGTGTCGCCCACCTGTACTTGGTTCTGGAGGTCGGAAAGGGGGACGCTTTTGCCTTTTACCATAAGCCTCGTGTCCGGCTGTATGGCGGCCCCGACGTCCAGCTCCGACTTACCGGAGCCTACGTCAACGACGATTGCCTGCCCTTCGGGATCGATGGCGGCGACTTTTCCCGTTCTACTCAACACTTGCTCGACATCCGCGTGGAGCATACCTGCGAAAAAGCCGAAACCAAGCACGAAACAGAGCGTAAACACGGAAATCCTCTTCATGATGTCCTCCTCTCATGCCTGAAAAGTCTGCAGGCTGAATCCTACTCCTGTAATATAAGAACCATAGGTATTGGATTCAACGAGGTCTCCCGTGTTGAGGTAGGTCTTCTTTTTGTCGCCTGAATCGTAATGTTGAATATCTGCCATATGGGAATGGGCAATCACTACCGCATCGTACCCCTCCCGCAGTTTCTCCCTTCCGTATTTTCTGAACCGGCCGCGAACGCGCTCGTTATGGATTTTCTGTTTTTTTGAGAGCACCCGCCGGGATTGCATGGCGATGCGCCAGGTGCGCTCCGGTCCCAGGAGGTCCATGATCGCGTAGACAAGGCGCGACCTCAGGAGCCTGGTCGGCGCCAGCAGTTTAACGGCGTCGCCGTGGCAGAGGAACACGCGGTTGCCGTCCAGGTTGAGGGTCAGGCGCCTCTCGCACCTGACGCCTGTGTAGGATTCGAAATATTTCCCCATGCGGTATTCATGGTTCCCCTCGATGAAATAAACGGACGTCGAAAGGGCCAAATCGCGCAGGGCGTCGACTATTTCCCTGTAGAAAGGATAAATGTAGCCGTCATAGCCGTGGTAGAATTCGAAGAGATCGCCGAGGGCCACGACAAGGTCCGCTTCCTTCGCCTTCTCTTCGAGGAATCTTTTGACCTTCCTGATTCCACCCGGGTCATTGTCGCGCAGGTGCGCGTCCGAAAAAAAGATTGCTTTCATGCCCTCTTCGGGCCCGACTCACCGGTTGCCATACCACTTCTCATAGTACGCGAGATATTCCCCCGTTTTGATCTTTTCCCACCAATCCCTGTGCTCCACATACCACCGCACCGTTTCTTCCATCCCCTGCCTGAAGGGCACGGTTGTCTCGAAGCCCAGATCGGTCTTTATTGTTGTGTTGTCTATGGCATATCTGCGGTCGTGGCCGGGTCGGTCCTTAACGTACCGTATCAGACTCCGGGGCTTTTGCAGTGCGTCCAGGATAGTCTCGACGATTTCCAGATTGGTCCTTTCGTTGCCTGCCCCCACGTTGTAGACGCGGCCGGGCGTGCCCTTTTCCAACACGAGGGCAAGAGCGTTGCAGTGGTCGGCGACGTGTATCCAATCGCGCACGTTTAGCCCGTCCCCGTAGATGGGCAGTTCTTTGTCGACGAGGGCGTTGCTCACGAGGAGCGGTATCAGCTTTTCCGGGAATTGGTAGGGGCCGTAGTTGTTCGAGCAGCGGGTGATCGCCACGGGCAGGGCGAAAGTCTTGTGGTACGAAAGGGCCAGCAGGTCGGCCGAGGCTTTCGACGCGGAATAGGGGCTGTTGGGCGCCAGCGGGGTATCCTCGTGAAATTTCCCCGTTTCGCCCAAACTGCCGTACACCTCGTCCGTCGATACCTGAAGGAACTTTTTCACGCCTTTGCGGCGGGCTTGGTCCAGCAGGAGGTACGTCCCGTAGATATTGGTCCTCACGAATGCGCCCGGGTCGATGATGCTCCTGTCCACGTGAGATTCTGCGGCGAAGTTGACCACCGCATCGATTCCCATCGCGAACGCCGCCTCGACGTCGGAGGTCTCCGCGATGTCGCCCTTCACGAACGTGTATCCGGGGCGGCCTTCGAGGTCCCTCAGGTTTTCCAGGTTTCCCGCGTAGGTAAGCTTGTCGAGGTTCGTGATCCTGCAGGCGCTCTTGGAAAGCATGGCGCGGATGAAGTTGCTCCCGATGAAGCCGCAGCCGCCGGTGACGAGAATATGCAGGTTATCCATCTTTTCTCATCCAATCATATGGAATATCGTTGCTATAAGGGTCGAGCCGGTACTCGTCAGGAGCAGCGGCATTGTAAGGCTCTGTTGGGGCGTTGATGACGAGGGCCTCCTTGGAGGAGACGCACTTCCATCCATGGTAGACCATCTTTGGCACTTTGACCAGGAGAGGGTTGTAGTCGCCAAGAAAGAATTCGTCGACCTCCCCTCGCGTCGGGGAATCTTCTCTGTTGTCGTAGAGCACGAGCTTCAGCATGCCCTTGACGCAGCAGATGAAGTCGTCCTGTAGTCTGTGGTAGTGCCAGGCTTTGACTACCTGGGGATAGGTAGTAGTCATGTAGACCTGCCCGAACTTGACAAAAAGCTCCTCGTCGCAACGGAGAATCTCCATGAGTCGGCCCCGTTCGTCCGGGATCAGCTTGAGGCGTTTCACCGCGGCCCCGTCGATCATGCTTGGGCTCCGTGCAAAATTGAGACGAGCGTCTTCTGCTTCATTGCTAACCTCCGATGTTTTGTGTGATGCCCTGTAGGTTGAACGAAAAATGAAAACTCGTATCCCGCGGGTTTTTTGATTGCTGAAGGGTAAAGGTGATGCCCCAGCAGCCGGGATGGTACGTGACAGAGGCTAGGGTATTTTGCCAGGTGTGCAGCATGAGGTCGTACAGGATTTGGTAGTTGACGTCGAAGGATCTCCATCTCACAAGCGTGTTCAACCATACCTGATCCGCGACGCCCGGCGCGTAGCTGTTGCTCAGATCGATCCCGAACAGCGGCGGCAGGCCATAATGTATGCCGTTGGTCGTGTTTTGTAAACCATTGCCCGAGACGCTCCAGTAATCGTCGTGGACGAACCAGAACGTTGAGGTGGGAGAGAGGGTGAAGTGGGAGTGGATCTCCGAAAACCGGCTTTCGTCGCCCGCGACCACCTGGTACAATTGGGGGGCGCTGACGGGAAGCTTGTTCGACAGCCCGTAGGTCTGGCTTATTTCCATAACGGAAATCTCTCTCGTGTTGCCGTCGCTTACGGCATTCAGATAATGGTTGAAGGAATAGGTGACGGTGTTTGTGTTATAAACCCGATCGGAGGGGTCCAGGGAAGGAATATTCGCAAAAGATTTTGTGTTCTGCTGGTAGTTGTACTGGAGTCGGGGCAAAATAGTGCTTTCAACGTCCCCGAGGCCCAGGAACGTTGTCGACGACTCCTTGACGAACTGGGCGTTGACGTCGCCTTGAGCGGCAAAGGCTTCGTGGTGCTCGGCGTCGTTGGGCGAAGGCGACGTCGGGTCATCGGCGTACGCCTTTTCCACGAAACTCGTCGAGCCAAGAAAGTTTAATCCGTTCCAGGAATATGGTATCCGCAAGGTCGGGGTCGCCGTCAGTCTCGTGTCTTTCTCGCCCTCCGACCGCGTATAGTTCGTCAGGCTGCTCGCCACGTCGAAGTAGAGCTTGCTCTTTGCAACCGGCAGGTACTCGGTGAAATAAGATGCGGAAGGGAGTTGTTGCAAAGTAGCGCCGTTGTCCTTTTGCGTAAGGGCCTGGTAATAGTCCGCCTCGGTTGTCAGCAGGGAGTGAGACAGCGGCTTCTCGATGAACGCGACGCTCCGGAGAGAGCTCTCGCTCCTCTCAAGGGTAGTCAACCCCAGGTCCTGCAGATAAAGGTAATCGGAGACGTGGTTGATGCTCGTCTTGAAGCTCATGTCGTCGAACATTTGCTGATGCTCGCCTTTTATCTGGTAGCGCTCATGGCCGTATTTCGCGTCGTCGACTTCCGAGGCGTACCACCCGCCTCTCGTATCGTCGGTGAGCCAGTACCGATATTCCATGCCGGGTTTGACGCCCCGGTCTTGTATCCAGTCCAAATAGAAGGTTGCGTCCGTGTCTTTTGAGATCGCCCAATAATAGGCGTCCCTGAAGATCGTTCCGTCCCTACTGGACAATTGGAATTCCGGCATGAGGAGTCCAGATTGCCGGTCCGTTTTTACGGGGAAAATGCTCCAGGGCAAATAGAGCACCCTGTGGCCCAGGATGCTGAAGGTCGCCGACTGCGCGGTGGCATATTCGTCCATGGTTACCTGGAGCTCTTTCGCCTGAAACGTCCAGGGAGGACGGTTCCAGCCGCAGGTGGTGAACTCGCCCCTGTGGACGAGGTAGGAGGACGCCCCTGTTTTTTCGATCTCGTTGCCGTTTACGTAAAAATTGCCTGTTTTTATGAAGATCTGTCCTTTTTCTATCGTGCCGCGCTGCGTCGTCGTGTTGAGGGACATTCGTTCCGCATGGATCACGTCTTCACCCTCCTGGAAAACGACGTGTCCTTCGGCGAAGGCGTCTTTCGTCGCGTCGTTGTACAGGACAAAGTCGGCGTTCAGTTTTCTCGCTCCCTCCTTCATCTCCACGTCGCCAACGGCTGTGTAGATGTTTTGTTCCTTGTTGTAGTTCAGTTCGTTAGCGGTAATCTCAACCGGACCGGAGGCTTTGGAGGACCTCGCCAATTGCGCGTGGGCAATGAGGGGCAGCATGACGAGCAGGCATGGAACGACGACGAGCCTAAGGCCGTTCATCAAGGAGTTTCTTTGCCTCTCCCACCGTATAAAACGAACCGGTGACAATGACGAGATCGTGCTCTTCGGCCATCGTAAAAGCTCTCTCGAGGGCATCCGCAACCGTTGGGCTGATGAGCGCGCCCGGCGCGTGGCGGGCGACGTCGGCGGGAAGGGCCGCCCTGTTGATCTCCGGCCTTGTCAGGATGGTGTGCTGCACCACGGGAAGGAGTTCTTCGAGCATTTCCTTGAAGTCCTTATCTTTCATGACTCCGAAGACGAGCACCTTCTTCCTGTTGAGGAAATGGTTTTTCAGATAGGCGACAAGGGCAGCCGCGCCGTCCGGGTTGTGGGCGCCGTCGATGAGGATGAGCGGTTTTCCCGGCTTGCGGACAAGCTCCAGTCTTGCCGGCCATTGCACGGACGCGAGTCCTTTTCTCACGGCGTACTCTCTCACCGGAAAACCGGCCGGGCCTAGAAGCTCCAATGTGCACAGGGCAACGGCGGCGTTGAAAAGCTGGTGGTCGCCCCGCAGACCCACGGACAGCTCGTCGTAGGTCATACGTATGCCCCGATACCACATGAGCTGTTCCCCTCTCTTTTTGTACTGGAAGTTTTCATCCAGCGCATAAAGAGCGGTATTTGCCGCCGCAGCCTTGATGACCTCCAGGGCTTCGCCCTTTGCCCCGGCGACGACCGGGACGTGTTCCTTCACGATGCCGGCCTTTTCCTTCGCTATCTCCCTGAGGCTGTTTCCCAGGTATTCCTGGTGGTCGAAAGCGATGTTCGTAATGACGGAAACGAGCGGGCGCAGCACGTTGGTCGAGTCCAGCCTTCCGCCCAGCCCAGCTTCCACCACCGCGACGGCGACCTCTTTTCTCCTGAAGTACTCAAAAGCGAGGGCGGTGGTGAAGTCGAAGAAGGTAAAACGCCGTGCGCAATCCTGCCGGTCGACCCGCTCCTTGATGAACTCCGTCAGCTCGGCTACCTCCTCCTCTGCAATGCATGTTCCGTTTACGGCGATGCGCTCCGTAAATGAGACCAGGTGAGGGGAGGTGTACGTACCCGTGACATAGCCCGCCGTCTGCAAAACCTGCGAGAGCATGGAGGCAACGGATCCCTTTCCGTTCGTGCCCGCAATGTGGACAGCCTTCAGGGATTCCTGAGGGTTGCCGATGAGGCCGAGGAGCCACGTGATATTTTCCAGGCCAAAGGACATACCGAATTTCTCGAGGCCGTAAAGATAGTCGAGGATTTGTGAATAGTCTTTCATTGAGCGACAAGAGAGAGGATATTGTGCAGGTGCCGTTTTAGATGTTTTCTCGGCGATATGAGGTCGATCATGCCATGCTCCAGCAAGTATTCCGACCGCTGGAACCCCTGGGGCAGCTCCACTTTTATCGTGTCTTTGATTACCCTCGGCCCGGCAAAGCCTATCATTGCCTTCGGTTCCCCGATCACGATGTCTCCCAGCATTGCAATGGATGCGCTCACGCCGCCGAGAGTTGGGTCGGTGAGCACGCTGATGTAAGGCATGCGGCTGCTTTTAAGCCTATTGATGGCGCCCGACGTTTTTGACATCTGCATGAGCGACATGATGCCTTCCTGCATGCGCGCGCCTCCCGATGCGCAGAAGACGATAACGGGGAGGCGCTTGTCGGCGCCCTCTTCCAGGAGTCTCGTGATCTTTTCGCCCACCACGGAACCGAGGCTGCCCCCCATGAAGCTGAAATCGAAAATGGCGGCGAGAACGTCGATGCCCTCTATTTTTGCCCGGCCGCAGACGACCGCGTCGTTCCGCTTCGTCGTTTCTTTTGTCTCGATCAGGCGCGTTTTGTAGCTTTTCAGGTCCTTGAACTTGAGGAAGTCGATCGGCCTTACGCCGGTGTAAAGCTCGGTGAAGCTCCCCGTGTCAAAGGTGAGGCCGATCCGGGTCTCCACCGAAATGGGAAAGTGATACGAGCACTTGAGACAGACGTGGAGGTTTCTCTCGACCTCTTTTCTGTAGAGAAGCTCCTTGCAGGAGCTGCACTTTATCCAAAGGCTCTCTTCCTCTTTTTCCGCTTTCTTGATCTCTTTTTGAATGTCTATTTCTTTATGGGGTTTCTTTTCCCGTTCTTTTTTTTTGAACAGCGCCATCGATTTCCCTGTTGAATTTTTGTCCAAAACCTATCAGAATAAACAGATTGTGTCAACTAGAAGGGTAACCATAGAAGGCGAGGAGCGCCTGGAAGGCGTGCTGCGACAAGGAACGGGAAGGGCCGCGGTCGTATTGAGCCATCCCCACCCTCTCTACGGCGGGTCCATGTGGAACAACGTGGTAGACGGACTGGACGAGGGCTTTTTTCAGGCAGGCTTCAGCACGCTCAGATTCAATTTCCGAGGCGTCGGCGCAAGCACCGGCGAGTATGACGCCGGCGAGGGAGAAGCAAGAGACGTCGCCGACGCCTGTCGTTTTCTCCTTGGCCGGACGCCGCTTGCGGAAAGGATTGTTCTGGCCGGCTACTCCTTCGGCGCTTGGGTTTCAAGCAAGGCGTCAATAGAGGTGGGTCGTCAGATCGGGCGTCATCCGGACCTCTGCCTTGCAGCGTACCCATTTTCGGTCTACCCGGACGAGGAGCTTCGCGCTTTTCGGGGCAGGATTGCTTTCATTGCGGGCTCTTTCGACCAGATCGCTCCTGTCGGCGCTCTCCTTGCGCTCTATCGGGACCTTCCCGCCGAGAAATCTCTCAAGATAATCCCCTGCGACCATATGTTCGACGGCCGGGAAGGGGAAATATCTGCCTTTGTTCGAGAGATGTTCGGCGAGATCGAGGCATAGCCTTTATGTCTTTGCAGACAGTTCGGGAAACGGGTGTAAAGCTGATCATGGTGGGAGGCAAGGGCGGCGTGGGGAAGACCACCTGCGCCTCTGCCATTGCCCTCGGCCTTGCTCAAAGCGGCAGGAAAGTGCTGCTCGTCTCGAGCGACCCGGCGCCATCCTTGTCCGACATTTACGAACGGGAAATCGGCCCCCGCCAGACGCGGCTCCTTGAGGGCCTGCCCCTCTACGGTCTCGAGATTACCTCTGAAGTTGTGCTTGCCAGTTGGAAAGAACGGTTTGGGAAAGAAATCCATGAAGTCATATCGAGTTTCGCCAACGTCGAATACGACTTTGTTGATTACATCGGGACGGCCCCGGGGATAGAAGAAGAGTATATGCTCTACTTTATTCAGGAGCTGACGAAAGACGGGAGCTACGATGCGATCGTCTGGGACACGGCGCCGGCCGGCCACACCCTGCGGTTGTTGCGTCTCCCCCGACTTTTCCTGAGCCACCTCGAAGGGGCGACAAAATTCTACATGAACATGTACAGCATGGTGGAGCGGGTGAAGGACACCGTGAGGCTTCAATCGTCAAAAAAGACGCTCCTCGAGGTCATATCGAGCTGGGAGAAGCTCTCGGAAGGGATCATCGATTTCATCAGGGACCCGCGAACGACCAGATACGTCATTGTCGCCATACCGGAGGCCCTCGGCGTGCGGTTGACAGAGCGGGTTATTGCCGAGCTTTCCGCCGGCGGCCTCGAGGTCGGCGATCTGATAATCAATCACATTGTCAGGGAAGCCGATTGCGAGTTCCATCGGAGGCGGCAGGAGATGCAGAGCGGCTACATCAACCGCCTCGAAGAGACGTATGGATCCATCAACATCGCGAAGCTCTACCTTGCGCCCTATGAGATCAAAGGCGTGGAGAGAATAAGGGAGATAGCGGACGCATTGTTCGGGCAATAAAGAAGACGGGAAAAATCAGGTAGAAAACGAGGATCGACCATGGCAACGCGCTTCGATATCTATGCGGACAAAGGAACCGAACAGGTGCTTGACGAGGAGTTCTACGCCCTTGCCGGCGGGGTCTGGATAGAGGACGATGCGGAGGGTGTGCGAATCATCTGCTACCCGGCAGACTCCGATGCTTTCAGGGGCTATCTGCGCGGTTCCGGGACCGCTTTTCGCCGTCTTGTCGAGACGGAAGAGGAGGAAAAAGACTACGCCGCTCTTGTGCGGCGACAATTCACCCCCGTGCGGATCGGCGATGTGATCATCCTGCCGCCCTGGCGCAAGCCTCCGCAGAAGGGAAGGGGCATTGTCATCGAGCCCGGCATGGCCTTCGGCACGGGGAGGCACGAGTCGACGAAGCTGATGATCAAAATGATGGGCGCTTTATCCCTCCAGGGCAAAACAGTGCTCGATATCGGGTCGGGCTCGGGCGTGCTTGCCGTCAACGCCCGGCTGCTCGGCGCATCTCCCGTCGTGGCCATCGATAACGATCCACTGGCCGCCGAGGCCGTGAAGAAAGCCTCCGCGCTCAACGATACACGCGATATCCTTATTGCCTGCGCAGATATCGCCGCGGTCAGGGGGCGCTTCGGCGTCGTCCTCGCCAACCTCGATTTCGCCACTTTCAGTAAAAGGGCGGCGGAGGTTATTCGGCTGACGGCGCCAGAGGGCTATCTCGTTGTTTCCGGCATAGAGGCCCAGTTCGCGCCGCGTCTGCCGCTCCTGTTCGACTCCCTGGTTCTCCTGAAGCATCGTCGATTAGGCGACTGGCACGGCTATGTCTTCAAAAAGGAGTTGGAGCGACATTCATAGGGCCCGGCCGGTTGCCCTGACAGGCGCGGACATTGACAATACAGTGGGGGTATGGAACAATTGGACATGGAAGAACTGGTCAGAGCGATTGCCGAAGGCGCCGGAACCAGGGAAACGGTTGAAAAAGTCCTCAGCCTGTCCGCCGGGGAACAGGAAGGGCTCATGCAGGCGCTTGGGGCGACGAAGAGCGAGAACGCAGCCCGATTCCTAAGCCTTCTCTACCCCTCCATGAGCGACAAGAAGCTGCAAAAACTGATCAAGAAGAGCCTTTTCCACCTGAAGACGCAAGGAGTTCGCGTTGATGAGCCGATAATCCCGGGAGAATCGGCGTTGAGAAAGGTGGAAACAGGCAGGGAAACACATGCTTTCCTGTCGAACTACGATGAAGCGATGACGCGGGTGGCGCTCACAGGTCTGGCGATAAAAAAGAACCAGATCCTCATGACTAACGCCGTGCTCCACTATTCCGACGGCCTCGCCGAGTTGAGTTCGTTCCCGGTAAGCAAAGACGAGTTTGGCAATGTGGTAAAAGACTTTTTGTTGCACACGTCCCCTGAAATGGTGCTTGTGCCCATTTCTCCCGCCTATGCGGGATATTTGATCGAAGAGGGCGCCGGCCGCTCCGGGAAAAACATCGATGACGCGCGCGATCTCCACCACGTGCTTTCGTCGATGCCGGGAGACGTCAAAAGACCCAACGACATTTCTCGTTTGGACGCGCCCGATGCTGCTTCCGACCTGTCCGCCGACGTCCTGTTCGGCGACGAAATCTTCGCGCCCTTCCTGCTCAAGTGGCCGTCCGTAGAAGAGGACCGGAAAAAGCTGGACGAGGTGGTGAAGCCGTCGATTATCCTTCCTCCCTATGCCATAGAGGAACGAAGACAGGCATTTCTGACCGAGCTGGTCGGGAGCGGGAAGATGGCGGCGAGCCTCTCTCTATTCAAAAGGGCGCTCGAAGATTATGCGTACCTTTTCTATTGTCTGAAGAAATTCGATCACTACAAGTCTCTCCTTGCCCGGCTTTCGAGTCAGGACGGGCTGAAGAGCGCTTTTCTGCGCTTCGTCGAAAAAACGTTCGAAGAACTGGAGGAAGCGGACAAGCAGCAGCCCGGCGTCCTCGTCGATCCTTTTTCTAACGTCAAGAAATAGCTCTGCGGATAGGTCATGCCCCGCTACATAGTAAAAGACGCATTTTATAAAAAAGCGAAGAACGAAGGATTTCGGGCCCGAAGCGCTTACAAGCTCGAAGAAATGCAGAAGAAGTTCGGCTTGATCAAAAAAGGCGACAGGGTGATCGATCTCGGAGCAGCGCCGGGGAGCTGGATGCAGCTCGAATCGGCTCTCGTGGGGGAAAGCGGTCTGGTAGTCGGTCTCGATATCCTCCCCGCGGCGCCCCTTAAGGCCGCCAACGTTGTCGTGAAGAAGGCCGACATAGCGGAAGTGGCCGTGCCGGCTCTGCTCAAAGAGCTGAACATCCCGGCTTTCGACGTCGTTGCGTCCGATATCGCTCCGAACCTCTCGGGCATCAGGGAGGTCGATCTCGCCCGGATGGAGGACCTCTACCACGCCGTGTTGCGTATCGTGGACGAGGGCCTTGCAAGAGGCGGCAACCTGGTCGTCAAACTCTTCTTCGGTCCGGATTTCGGCCGTGCTTTGGACAATCTCAGGGCGCGCTTCTCGAAGGCGGCCAGTTTTAAGCCGAAGGCATCAAGGGCCGTGAGCGACGAGGTCTACTTGATCGGTCTCGGCAAGCGATAGCTTCGCCTAAGCCTTTCCTATGTCTTTTTCCGTCATCTTCCAGAAGGCTTCCTCAATCTCGGAAGTCATCCGCGGCGTTCCTTCCGCATCGACCGTCTGAAGCCGCGCCTCATATGCCCTTTCAAGCTGAGGCAGAAGTGCTTTGACCGCCGGAGAATCGGCTACCTTCTCATCGATCAGTTTTCGCTGCTCCAGAGCCTTTTGGAAGTCTTCCTTATCCACGGGGATGTCGTAGAGCAGGTTGAGCACTTCCATGAGCCTGACCTTTCCCACGTAATCTTCCTCTAAGACGACGTATTGCGGTAGAGAGACGATGAACGAGATTGCATCGATTCCTGCTTCCGCTGCCTTCTTTGTGATGAGGTTCAACATGCTCGACGGGCCGTGATGTCTCATCGGCAGGACGCCTGCTTTTCTCACCTCAACACGCGCTTCTTTTCCCATTCCATACCCGCTCACCAGCAAGGGTTTGGTATGTGGGACCATATCGTGCATGCTTCCTAGGAGGACGTATTTTTTGGCGCTCAGCGCCTTGAGGAGCTTCAAGACCGATTCGACATAGAACTCCGAATGAGCGTGAGGCTCCAGGAGACGCAGCAAGACGATGTCGTTCAGTCCTTCCCGCTTGGCATAGAAAAGGGATGTAGTGGGAATGGACAGGTCCCGGATCCCGCCTTCCAGATGGACCGTGGGACGGTATCGCGTGAAGTCGTAAAAGCGGCTTGGTTTGAAGAGCGTTCCCAGTTCCTCGGCGGCCAGCCGCGCCTCAACTTCGTTCAGGACAAGGCTTCCCACGCCGTTTACATCGATCCACGGGCGGAGGCTCGCCAGAACATAGGGTTCGCTCAGCTTCGGAACGGGATCGTACAATTGAAAGCAGCCTATCCTCATATGGCCCCCCTGCCGCGCGGAATGAACTCATGTGGGCGTTTCTCAATGAGATGGATAATTCTATCATTTGGACCGTGGAAGGACAACAGGGACTTTGCTAGGATCGGCCTTTTTTGGGGCGCCCTTCATGAAAGCACGGCAAGCGCATTTAAAAATCACCGGCACACAGCTTCTCGGCAGGCGACAGAGCTGATGACTATAGTTCGGGATTGTCTCCTCCAGGCGCGCTGTCCGCCTGATATTGTTAAGTGTATCAGACGGAGGCGCTTGTGGGGGACGTCGGTCAAAGTGAGGCCTTTTTCCTTCTCCTCTATTCCATCAAGAGGCTGCCTGTTTTCCTTTCCCCTCGACGATAATCGTATATTCGCCCCTCGTTTCGTCCTCAGTCGCCTTTTCCATTACCTCTTCAATGGGGCCGCGCACGATTTCCTCATACATCTTGGTGAGTTCCCTGCAAAGCACAATCCTCCTTTCCGGCGCCTCCTCCTTGATAACGCCGAGGGTTTCGGCGATCCTCCGGGGTGATTCGAAGAGTACTACAGGGAAGGGCCCTGAAAGGATCTCGCGAAGCACTTTTTTCTTTTTCCCCTTTTTCTGCGGGAGAAAACCGTAGAAAAGGAATCGTGCGGGGGAGAGGCCGGATATGGAGACGGCAGCGAGGGCGGCCGAAGGGCCGGGGACGGGAATAATGTCGACGTCTGCCTCGGAGGCCGCTTTCACAACAATATCGCCGGGGTCTGAGATGCACGGCGTGCCTGCCGCGGTGATCAGCGCCGCTTTCTTCCCTTCCAGGAGGCGGCCGACAATGCCGCGCGATTGCCGTTCTTCATTATAGCTGTTGATTGTGACGAGAGGCTTCCGGATATCGAGGTGACTCAATAATTTAAGGGCCTTCTGACGGTCCTCGGCCACCACGAAATCGACTTCCTGCAATACCTCGATCGCGCGAAGGGTAATGTCTTTGAGGTTGCCGATGGGCGTAGCGACGACATAGAGCGTACCAAGCATAGCAGGCATGGCGGTCCTCCCGAGAAACTATAATACCGCGGCGCCGGTTCGGTGGGCAAGAGTTCGCCACCGTTGCCAAGGGAAGAACTAAAGGTCACCAGGAGCCTAAAAGATAGATGAAAAGGGCAGGTTAGACCATCTCCCCTCCTATGATTGGGCCAGTGAAACCCAAGATCAAGGCAGAAGGCCGTATCTTTTATGCGAACAGGCGCAGGGCGCGGCGCATCTTTTCGGCTATGTTGATGCCGTTGACGCACCGGGCGACGCATTGTTTGCAATCGAGGCAGGCTGATGCGGAGGAGGCCTCCCGGAACGCAATTTCCGCGAGTGCGCGATCCCGATACCCTTCGGCGTACATGAGCGCCCGATTGACCACGCTGATCTCGACGCCGTTCGGGCACGTCTTCTCGCACTTGCCGCAGAGCCGGCAGTAGTAAGAATCTACAGCCCGGGAGTATCTGCGGAGGACCCATTCGTCCGCGCGCGTAAACTTCGCGCCCATGACCTGCACCAATTCCTTTATTTCGTCGAGCGTCTTCATGCCCGCAACGGCCGCAGCGACGTTCGCATCCTGGAGCACCCACTTGAGGGCGGCCTGATGGGGGCTGAGCGGTCTCGTTTCTCCGGTCCAGTATCCGCCTGTCATGGTCTTCATCGCGAGGACCCCGATGCCCGCCTTTGCGGCCCGGGCGACTGCCTGCTTGACGGATGGATCGCTCTTGAAGTTGTAAGACACAAAGACGACGTCGAAAAACCTTTCGGGATCGCTGACGATCCCGTCCATGACTTCCGCCTGATTCATGTGCGTGGACACTCCGAAAAACCGCGCTTTTCCCTGTTTTTTAAGCTTCGCAAGCGCCTCCCGGATATCCGGATTCAGGGCGCGCTCAGGATCGGTGAGGCCGTGGAGGAAGAGCACGTCGACATGGTCCGTCCGGAGACTCTTGAGACTGGCCTCCGCGTCGCGAAAAATCGCAACCTTTGTCGTCCCCTGGGTCTTCGTGGCGATATACACCTTATCCCGTACGCCTTCGACGGCCCGAGCCACGATCTCTTCGCCTCTGCCATGGATATAGGTCCTCGCGGTATCGAGGTAGTTGACGCCCATGTCCACGCCTGCGCGGATCACCTCGTATTCTGACGCCAGGTCGGTCCCGTACCCGACTGTCGTTATCCTCAAGCCCGTACGGCCGAGCGTCCTGTAAACCGGCGCCGGCGGGACGGTCTGAGCGCAGAGCAGGCGATGCATACCGGCAAGGCCCAGGGAGGCGGCCACGCCTGCTTTCAGAAACGTCCTGCGGTTCACGCCGTGGGAGTTTTCGGGCCTTTTCATTGCACATTCCCCGTTTGCATCTTCTCCTCCGAGCGCGGCGGCTGGTTTGCTTCTCCTGCGGTTCTCGACGCAGCGGGAAGCTATGAGCAATAGTACGTCTCCGGCGGAGCATAATCAAGAACCACGTGTGGGCCGGAACACTTATCCGGTGTTTTTGCGCGCTCTGGCTTCGCGGATTGCCAGATCAAAGCGCTATCGAGAGGAAGGACGACCGCAAGGGAGGGGAGGGCAGAAGAAGCGGAGCGCTTGGTGGGGGCATCGCCTCTTTGGGGCCTGACCGGGCATGCGAAGATGCGGAAGGATGGAAGGGAAGGGCTTCTAACGTGTGCATGGGCCGGGCTTGTCTTGATTTGGCCCCGAGGCATAGCTAGTTTAAGGCATGTCGGGCAGTTCTTGCGCGAAGGAGGTTTCGGATGAAGGCGAAGATTCTCAACGACGGACCGGAAAGGGTGTTTGCATTGGTTTTTGAGAAAGGGGAGGAGGCTGTTGCCGCACTCAAGTCGTTTGCCGAGATGCGCCAGTTGTCCGCCACGCACTTTACCGCCATCGGGGCGTTCGAGGACGTCGTCCTCGGCTACTTCGACAGGTCGGTCATGGAATACAAGAGAATTCCCCTGCACGAGCAGGTGGAAGTCCTCATTCTTGACGGGGACGTCACGACAAGGGTGGAAGACGTGCAGGTTCACGCCCACGTCGTGGTGGGCAGGTCCGACGGCACGACCAGGGGAGGACACCTGTTGGAAGGCCGCGTCTGGCCTACCCTCGAGGTGATCATGGAGGAATCGCCCGTTTACCTGAGGCGCAAGATCGATCCCGAAACAGGCATTGCGCTCATCGACATCACTGCATAGAAGTGTGCCGGGAAAGCTCGGACCAGGCCGGGTCTTCCTTTTCCGTTCGATCTGTGCGGCCGCGCCGCAAGGGGTGACGCCGCGCCTTAAATCGGCAATTAACTTGACTTTGGATGACTATTCGACGACAATAAATGTAGTATGTTTAGATTGCTCGTCTTCTTTGCCGTCGTGGCGCTTGTCCCCCTTTCCGGGTTCGCGGCGATCTACGGGTACGTCGATAGCCAGGGAGTGTATCACTGCACTAACCAAAAACCCGCCGGCAGGGGATACCACGTGCTTATCGACGAGCGAGGCAGCGACGGACCCGCGGCTTCGGTAGGATTCATCGACAAAAATCTGTACGATCGCCTCATCAGGCGGCATTCTGACGCGAACGGACTCGAATTTCGTCTCGTGAAGGCGGTGATGCTGGCCGAATCGAATGGGAACCCCACGGCGGTCTCGCAGAAAGGCGCCCAGGGCCTCATGCAGATCATGCCGGACACGGCGCAGGAGCTGGAGTTGCGCAACCCCTTCGACCCTGAGGAGAACATCGAGGCGGGAGCAAGGTATTTGAAGCTGTTGCATCAACTGTTCAAAGGCAACCTGGAACTGGTCCTCGCGGCGTATAATGCCGGTCCGCAAAAAGTCATACAGAACATGGCTGTCCCCCCCATCAGCGAGACGATCAGCTATATTAAGAGGGTTAAGTTTTACTACGGCAAGCTAAAAGACTCCCAATGAAGAACCGGGATGAAACAACCTCTGTCTGGACCCTTCCAAACAGACTAAGCCTCGTAAGGATACTCTTCATACCGGCAATACTCGTCCTGATATCGAGACAGAGCGATCAGCTTCGTTTCGTCGCGTGCATTCTCTTTGTCATAGCGGGAATCACGGACGGTCTCGACGGCCTGATCGCGCGCCGCATGAGCCTGAAGACGAAGCTCGGCGTTTACCTCGATCCTATCGCCGACAAGCTTCTCATATCGACCGTCCTGATTGCACTCTCCTGCTATCGCCTTGTTCCGTTGTGGGTCACGGTTGTTATGGTGAGCCGCGAGTTCGTTATTAATGGCCTGAGATCCTTTTACGCCGGAGAGGGCATTACCATTTATCCCTCCTTTACGGGAAAGCTGAAGACGACGCTTCAGATTGTGGGAATTGCCTGCGTGCTTTTCAGTCCGTCGTTCTATCTGCCCGGGCTGCTCGTCATTTATGTCTCTCTCTGCTTCAGTCTCTACTCCGCCTACAGGTATATCAGCGCCATCTTTTGGCCGCAAACGTCGGGATAGGCGAAAATCGAGAAGGGAGAGAGGAAAAATAATTCATTGATTATTTCGTTTGACAATTTTATAATGGGCCTGCCTTGCATGTTCCCGTGTTACGGAGGTTCTCGCTATGGTGAAGGCAGGAGCCGCGGCGGCAGCACTCCTTCTTATCTGTTTCCTTTTTACGGCCGCATTCGCGCAGCCTATCGTTACCATAAAGAATGCGTACTCGACCTTGTCGGAAACATGCGCCGCCGTTCGCGCCTCCAACCCGTCAAAGTCAGCCGGGAATGCTGGAAAAGGACAGACGCCGCAGGCATTGCCCCGGGCGGGAACGAGTGAGGCGAAAGGACGCGGCGCGTCCGGGGACCGGAACTAGAAAGCCCGATGACGCCGTCGGACAAGCGCAGAGCGAATGTGACGCGCTCCGTGAGCAGAGGCAAAGAAATCAGGGATCATGAAGATATCGCCTAAAGATCTCGTGCCGGGAATGAAGTTAGAGCGTCCCGTGTTGAACAAGAGCGGACTCATGATGATCGGGGCTGAGACGGAGCTTACCGAGGCTCTCATTGAAAAGATAGCGACGATAGGCCTCCAGGTGGTTTATGTACAGGGAGCGTCGAAGGCGCTCGAGCCGATAGAGGAAGCTCTCGCCAAGCTCGACAAGCGCTTTGCCAGGGTGGAGACGGCGAGCCGCATGGGCGTGATCAAGAAGTTGCTGAGAGAACACATAGAAGGCCTATACGGGACACATGGACCTGAAAACCCTGAAGGATAGAATTGAGACCGTCAAAAGTCTCGCCACGATCCCCGCGGTCGCCAAGCGCGTGCTGGAGCTTGTGGGGGACCCATCGGTCTCTCTCGGTGAAATTAGCCGCTTTATTTCACAGGATCCCTCGCTGACCAGCAAAGTGCTCAAGATGGTCAATTCGCCGATCTACGGTTTTCCGGGAAGGATTTCTTCCGTGGACCAGGCCGTGCTGCTTCTCGGCCTGGACGTGGTGCGGGGTCTCCTTTTCGGCGTTACTGTCTTCGATCTGATGCGTCAGACAATGATTGGGCTCTGGGAACACTCCATGGGATGCGCGATCCTTTCACGCCTTATAGCATCCAGGAAGGGCCTGAAGGACGTGGAAGAGGCTTCGATCAACGGCCTGCTCCACGACATCGGCAAAGTCATCCTCCTTCTCGAATACCCCGGCGAATACGAGAAGGCGATGAACGAGGCCCGGGAAAAAGAGCTTACCGTGTTCGAAGTGGAGGCCGACTATTTTTCGACGACCCATGCTACTGTTGGGGCCTGGGTTGCCGAACAGTGGAGTTTCCCGAAGCGTCTCGTCGACGTCATTCAGTATCACCACAAGCCGCACCTGGCAAAGATCGTGCCCATGGAGACGGCAATCGTCCACTTCTCCGATGTCCTTCTCCGTGGCAGAGGCTTTGGATTTGCGGGAGATTATTACGTTCCGCAGTTGTATCCTTCCACTTGGGACCTACTCGGATTATCGGAAGCGGATATAAAGGCTATTTTCCTCGAGGCCGAGGAGCTGATAGAGGAGAGCGCGGACCTTTCGCTGTAGAAGGGTTTTTCTTCGGAAGCAATTGGGGGGTTGCGGCCCGCGAATGAAGGTTTGGGAACCCGCGGGCGCCCCGCTAGCAGGCGGTTCCGTGTCCCAGCCTCCAGATTTATCGAGGGGGCGCTGAAAGCGAGCGCACGCGAAGCGCTGAGCAGGGAGGCTCCGACGGCTTTGCTGTCGGAGGGGGCGCTGAGCCCCAGTAATTGCAGCACAAGGGGCGAGAGGAGCGTCCCCCTTCCAGATTTATGAAGACCGGCGTACTTATTTCTCGCGATACCGCGCTGATCGCCATAACCGAGAGGCTTCTCGAAGGAGCTTGCCGCATCCTCTCGTTCAACAACATGGGTTCATGCCTTGACTATGTTTACTCTCTTATCCCGGACCTCCTCGTTGTCGATCTCACCATGAAGGACTCGGAGACAATTCCGATTCTTAATACGCTGAAGAAAGACCCGATCTTCACTCACCTGCCCGTGCTTGCCGTGCTCGACGAATCGAATGCACCGCCGAACTGGGATTCGGTCCTCGTCGAGGACTACGTCTGGCGGTCGCAGCTCGACCGGGACCTTTCGTCCCGCGCTTGCCTTTGCATTCTCAGGGCCGAACGGGTTGTGGAGGTAAACCCCCTCACCAGGTTGCCCGGCAATACCTCGATCAACCGGACGCTCCAGCAGATCATCGACAAAGACGTCCTCTTTGCCGTCGGGTACGGAGACCTCGACAACTTCAAGCCCTTCAACGATCACTACGGCTTTACGAGAGGCGATGAAGTGATCAAGATGACGGGAAGGCTCATCCTGAACATTGTCAAGAACAGCCAGCCTTCGGGAAGCTTTGTCGGTCATATCGGAGGGGATGATTTCCTCTTTGTGATGGATGCCGACCTCATAGATGCGACGGCCGAAGAAATCGTCGCCACTTTTGACCGGATCATCCCCACTTTCTATGACCCTACCGATAAAGAGGCGGGCGCTATCATGGCCGTAGACAGACAGGGCAATCCGAGGTCTTTTCCTTTAGTCTCCCTCTCGATAGGAATCACGAGCAACAAGAACCGCTCGTTTTCTCACTACGGAGAAGTCACCGAAGCGGTGTCTGAAATGAAGCGGTACGCGAAGCGGTCGGGGGGGAGTTGCTACAGGTCAGACAAACGCCACGTAGGGTAGGGGGGCGGCCGGGTTAATTTCGCGCCTTTCGCCTGTCTCTTCGCCGGCCCGCACCGGAGTGTACATTTTGGTACATGAGGATGCGGGCCGGCGAAGAGACAGGCGAAATCCATCGAAATTTCCTCCGGCCTACAGGTGGAAGGTTTTTGATGCAGAAGACGAATTAGCCCGCATCTGGAGCAGAGCGGGGTTGATCTTGCGAGTAGCTTAGGAAAGGCAACCCTTAAACCGTTCTTCGAATTCATCTTCGCTGAAGCGGTATTCTTGGGTGCCGTAGCACTCTACCGCGAAGGAGGCGCAGACGCTGCCCATTCGCGCGCAGCGTTCGATGTCGAATCCATGGACGAGACCTGTCAAGAGGCCGCCGCGGTAGGAGTCGCCGGCGCCCGTGGGATCGAGGACTTGTTTTGCCTTCACCAGGGGTATCTCGATTTCGCCGCTTGCGGTGTGCACTCTTGAGCCGAGGTCGCCCAAGGTGGTGATCAGCGTCTTTGTCCGTTCGAGCAAGCCTTCTTTGGCGAGGCCGGTTTTCTTGGTGATGAGATCGAGCTCGTAGTCATTGGATATGAGGATGCTGCACCCCGAGATAGCTTCGACCAAATCCTTCCCATCGAGCATGGGCAGCGATTGCCCCGGATCGAAGATGTACTCTATGCCCCTCTTTTTGCACAGCCGTGGATAATTGATCATGTCGTCGAGGTTGCCGGGAGAGATGATGCAGACCGTTTCCTCCGGCTTCAGCTTGTCGAAATCGAGCTCCGAAGTATATTTCATGGCTCCCGGGTGGAACCCGGTGATCTGGTTGTCCGCCTGGTCGGTCGTGATATAGGCGCTTGCAGTAAATTCATCCTCAATAATTTTTATAAGGTCGGTGGAGATGCCGTTCTTTTGGAGCCAGAGAAAATACGACTGATAATCGCGGCCGCCTATGGTTGCGGAGATAGAAGGGCTGATCCCCATGAGGCTGAGAGAATAGGCGATGTTCCCGGCCGTTCCGCCGAATTTCTCCCGCAACCCGTTTACCTGGAAACAGACGTTGAGGACGTGTATTTTTTCGGGCAGGATATGTTGGGAGAAATATCCGGGAAAATCCATTATCCTGTCGTAAGCGAGAGAGCCGGAAATGATGACATTCTTTTTCATAGGTTTCAGATCGCCTCGAAATCTCCTTGAGTCATGTAATGCAGCCAGACGCCGGCATCAGGCTCCGGGGAAGAGAAGGGGCCTATGGCCGAATCGTGAAAAGCCCGGCCCTGTCTCGCCTGGTAGACGGGCCATCCCGGGGCTCCCGGCGAGAGGCAGGGGTTGTCGTTTATCCGGTAGACAAGGAACTCCGTGTCGCTGCAAAAGATCCGGTAGCGGAGACGTCCGCGCCTGATCCTGATTCGCCGGTTCAGCCAACCCTTTTCCTTAAAAAGGGCAACAAAATGCGACAGCATGTCGTCCTGTTCGCCGTCCGACCCGTTTCGTTGTTTTCTCCTTGTCATGCTGTCTTTCCTCTTAGGTGCGGACGATGGTCGCAGTCAGAAAGAAAAATAAAGGTCGGACGGCCAAATGTCAAGATAATTCGCCGGACCGGCGCCATACCGGTTCTCGACGAAAATGCATCGGCACTGCCGATCCCATGGCGCATTCTCTGTGCTCTGCTTATTGCGCAGCCTATTTTCAGGTGGTAAGAATAGTGGGGCAGTCAAAGCCTTCAGGGCGGACGATTTGTCTCGGTCCGGCTACAAAGGCGAGACTGCCGGTTTGATGAAAAAAACGGAGAATAATCAATTTCGGAGGAGCCGGACGTGGACTGCCCGAAGCACCGGATCAGGCGTTTCCTCTACCCCACGGTCTTTAAGAAGCCGGGGCCCGACGTGGGTTGGGAACCGAGCCCCCTTGAGGTGGTGGACCGGATGATCGGTCTTGCGCAAGTCCGTGATACGGACCTTGTGTACGACCTCGGCTGCGGCGACGGCAGAATCGTGATCGCCGCGGCGAAGACCGGCGCTCGCGGCGTGGGCGTCGATCTCGATCCGCGAAGAATCGAGGAGAGCTGCAAGAATGCCCGCCGGGCAGGCGTCGAAAGCCTTACGCGGTTCGTGAACAAGGACCTCTTCGGGGCGGACATCGGCGACGCGAGCGTCCTTTTTCTTTTTCTCTTCCCCGACGTGAACGTAAGGCTCCGGCCCAAGCTGCTGCGGGAGCTGAAACCCGGCGCGCGGATAGCGTCGTACTGTCACGGCATGGAAAGGTGGCAGCCGGACGACGTTGTCAGGGGGACGATGAACGACATCTATCTCTGGGTCGCTCCAGCCAACGTGAGCGGCGTCTGGGAGGGCAGCGTCGAGACCGCGCAAGGCCTACTGTCGCTCCGCATGACGATGAAGCAGGAATTCCAGTACGCGTCGGGCGCCGTCTTCGTTGGACGGAAGGTCTTCCGGGTGAGAAATGCCCGTATAAAGGGGGAGGCGTTCACCGTAAACGATAGGGACGACCGCGGCCTCGGCATCTGTTTGCGGGGCAATATCAGGGACGGTGCAATTACCGGGACGGTTCAGACGCTCGCTTTCCCCGAGGAGCGATCGCCCTTCACGGCCCGCCGCGACCCCTCCACGCGGATCTCGCTCGCCCAGTAAACGATTCCTTGCCCTCATCGTTGCCTCTTCATGCTTTTTGGCGGCGGTCCCATGCGGTCTCCTTACCCGCACTTCATGAGGCTTGTGAAGGCAGCCATCTTGACGCAGACTGAGGTCGCTATAGTCTTGCAAAGTAATCAGGCTTATAGGAGAATAAGGTCGGACGATCACTGAGGTTCGCGGATTTTTCAATGGGTCGGACAGCCGGAAGTCAGGGGAAGGACAATATGAAGCGAAAGGGTGTTCTGCGCGTGCCGAGAGGCGTGCAACCGGATGAGGACACGGCGAACCGTGCAAGGTCGTATGAAGAGCTGGCTGAACGGTATTCGCGGCTTCAGGAGGCCTATGCCGATCTTCGAGGGAACGAAGAGCGATACCGGATCATATTCGATAACCTTCCCCTCGGATACATGTCCATGGACGAGAGCGCTCGCATCATAGATGTGAATAAGACGTTTTCCGCCTTCTTTGGCTATGCCTACGAAGAAATTGTCGGCAAGTTCTTTGCCGAGCTTCTCGCCGAGGGTGTCGACTACCATAGGAATGTGTCGTTTCCTGCCTTCAAGCGGACCGGCGTGACTCGGAACATAGTCTGGAAAGTGCTGAAAAAGGATGGAAGCACGGCGATCGTAAGCATGAACGGCCGCGTCAGGTATGATGAGCGGGGCAAATTCATTCAGACACACTGCATGATGATGGACATTACCGAGCATCGTAAGGCGGAGGATGCCTTGCGCAAGTCAGAACGAGAAAAGGCTCTGATTCTGGGGACCATGTCGGAACGGGTCGTCTACCACGATGAAAAACGTCGCATCATCTGGGCCAACCGGGTTGCGGGGGGTTCTTCAGGCATTGCCGCGGACCAGTTGTCCGGCAGGACCTGCTTCGAAGCGTGGCGTCATAGATCGAAACCCTGCGGGAACTGCCCGGCCATGATGGTCTTTGAGACGCACAAGCCTCAAAAGGGGGAAGTCCACGTGGATGGCAAGATCCTTGAGATAACGGCCCACCCCGTATTGGATGAGAACGACCGGTTCGTGGGCGTGGTGCAAATCTCGAACGACATAACCGAGCGGAGATCGCTTGAAAAGGAGGTTCTCGAACTGAGCAGCAAGGAGCGCAACCGCCTAGGCCACGATCTCCACGACGGTTTGGGCCAGTATCTTACAGGCATATCCTTCACTGCAAAAGCCCTCTATAAGCAATTGGCCAAAGAGCGGTCGGGCGCCGGGCAAATGGCGCAGCAAATAATCGATTCCGCGGACATGGCAAAGAAGTTGATGCGGTCGATTCTTCAGGGACTCTGCCCGGTACCTGAAGAGCCCCGTGGGCTCGTGTCGGCGCTGTCCGCCCTTGCTTCGAATATGACCGATTTTTACAGAGTGCCCTGTTCCTTTGTTTGCGAAAACGAAGTCTTGTTGGATGATCATGCCTTGTCGACGCACCTTTTTTTTATCGCCCATGAGGCAGTCAGCAATGCGATCAAACACAGCGGTTGTTCCCGGATCCGCATATTCCTCGGAATGCGCGAAGGCTTCCTCAACCTGTCGGTCGGGGACGATGGAAGGGGCATCTCTCCCGAGCCGGCCAATGGCAGAGGCATGGGCCTGAGAATCATGCGCTATCGAGCATCGATAATCGGGGCAACCCTTGAGGTCGGATCGATGCCGGGGGAGGGGACTTCGGTGATCTGCCATGCGCCGTTCTTTCAGCAGGGGAACGATTAGGACATGATGGCCAGGGAGAAGAAACACGATATTTTTGTCGTCGACGATCATGCAGTCGTTCGCGAAGGGTTGACAAGTATGATCAATCAGGAAGCGGACATGCGCGTATGCGGTCAGGCCGAAGACGGGCCGTCGGCCCTGAAAAAGCTCACCGCCGTCCGGCCCGACCTTGCGGTTGTGGATATAAGCCTCGGTTCCATGAGCGGCCTTGATGTGATTAAGGCGATGAAGGCGCGTCATCCTTCCATGTCGATACTTGTCCTGTCCATGCACGAGGAGAGCACATTCGCGGAGCGGTCGCTCCGTGCCGGGGCGTCCGGATACGTCATGAAGAGCGAGACGCCGGACACGCTGATCGCTGCCATTCGCAAGCTCTTGAAGGGCAAGATTTATTTGAGCGAGAGGATGACGGAACAATTGCTTTGTCAATGGGCCAGGAAAGGACACGACCCCGGCGAGGGCGCAATTGAATCCTTGTCGGATCGGGAGCTGCAGGTTTTTCAGATGATAGGCAAGGGGCGGCGCCCCGCGAGATAGCGCGGGGACTCAACCTGAGCATCAAAACGATCGATTCCATACGCGAAAACATCAAGCACAAGCTGGGATTGAAGAGTGCTTCCGAACTGGTGCAGTATGCCATCGAATGCGTGCACAATAGGTAAAATCACCTATCGGCTTACCGGCCGATAACCCCATACCCATCCAGGCAAGATACCGGTCTGATAAACAGGGACGCCCCTCCCCGGAAAAACCGGCATTTGCCCGATAGAGCCGCCTGCCCGCACAGCATATAATCAACGCAACCATGAAGGGTCATTCCGGGAGACGCGTTTCTTCTCTTTATTCCTTGCCGGCGCGAAACGGGCTATCGGCCCGATTGCTATCAATCCGCGTTTTGCGGAACAGGAGGGGCGAATGAACATTGTAAAGAGGTTGTTGGTGCTTGCAGCGGTGCTCTCGCTTGCGTTTGCCGGCAGTATAGTACAGGCCGAAACGCCAACGCCGAGCGCCGATGTTGTCGTGATCGGCGCCGGAGCAGGCGGTCTCTCCGCAGCGTTGGCCGCACAGGAAAAGGGCGCAAAGGTGATTGTCTTCGAGAAGGCCCCCTTCCCCGGCGGTACATCCAATTTTGCGGAGGTGTGTTTGCCGCGGAGAGTGAAATGCAACGCAAGGAACAAATCGGCATAACGCGCGACGATGCCTTTAAGACCGTGATGGAGTATACGCATTGGCGGGCTAATCCCCGTCTCGTGCGCGCCTTCGTCAATAAGTCCGCAAGCACGATTGAATGGCTGCAGGGCCTGGGAGTCGAGTTCACCGAGCCCTTCGCCATGTGGCCGGGAAGCCCGCGCACCTGGCACCTTATTAAGGGAGAGGGTGCGGCGTTGATCAAAGTGCTGGCCGCCCGGGCCAGCACTTTGGATCAACGCCGCACCCTCTCCCTTAATAAGGTGCCAGGTGCGCGGGCTTCCCGCCGTGGCGAGATACATGGTTCACCGATTCAATCGTGCTTGCGGTTTATTGACGAAGGCGCAAGACAGTAGCCCGCCAATGCGTATCTGCCGTCGCGTCTTAAAGGCATCGTGGCAGGCGTTATGCCGATTTGTTGCTTGCGTTGCCTAGCTCTCCGCGGCAAGCGCACCTCCCGCAAAATTGGATGTACACCAGGGAAGGATTCAAAGACGATCCACCTTTGCGCCCTTTTCCTGTGCGGCCAACGCTGCGGGAGGACCGGCCTGCTCCGGCGCCGATAAGCAACAACATGGGCACTCGGCGCGTTCGCCTCTATACTGCCGGCAAACGCAAGCGAGAGCACCGCTCAAGCACGACAACCTCTTTACAATGTTCATTCGCCCCTACCTGTTCCAAAAATTTGATTGATGACAATCGGGCCGATAGCCCGTTTTCGCGCCGGCAAGGAATAAAGAGAAGAAACGCGTCTCCCGGAATGACCCTTCATGGTTGCGTTGATTATATGCTGTGCGGGGCGGGCGCTCTGAGATAGTTTTGGGGAGGGGCGTCCCTGTATCAGACCGGTATCTTGCCTGGATGGGTATGGGGTTATCGGCCGGTAAGCCGATGGTCATTTTACCTATTGTGCACGCATTCGAATAGGCATACTCACCAGTTCGGAAGCACTCTTCAAATAGGCTTGTGCTTGATGTTTTGGCCGTATGAATAAATCATTTTGAGTCTCAGGTTGAGTCCCGCGCTTATCTCACGGGCCACGCCCCTTTGCCCTATCATCTGAAAGCCTAGCTCCAATCCGACAATTTGCCGTACGCCCCTCGCCGAGGTAGTGTGACTTTGTCCACCCATAAGCAATTGTTCCGTCATCCTCTCGCTCAAATAAATCTTTGCCCTCGGACGATGAGGCATATTCCCGCGTCTCAGCTTCATGACGTCCGGACGCCCGCACGGAGCAACCGTCTCCAGTGCATGGACAGGACAAGCTGTCCCGACGACATGGCGGCGCGCCTTCATGGCCTTAATAATAGAGGCCGCTCATGGAACCGAGGCTTATCCACAACCGCAACGATAGGACGGCGGTGAGACTTTTTGGGCCGACGGTCTCGGCCTGACCGCATACGCGCCGTGTCACTTCCTGATTGATCATATTTGTCAACCCTTCGCGAACGACTGCAGTCGTCTGGACGACAAAAATATCGTGTTCTTCTCCCTCGGCCATCATGTCCTAATCGCTCCTGCTGAAAGAACGGCGCATGGCGAGATAAGCAAAGTGTCCTTCCCCGGCATCGATCGTCCGAAGGGTTGCCCCGAATTCGGGGTTCGATGCTCGATAGCGCATGATTCTCAGGCCCATGCCTCTGCCATTGGCAGGCTCGGAGGAGATCCCCTTCCATCGTCCCCAACCGACAGGTTGAGGAAGCCTTCGCGCATTCCGAGGGATATCTGCGGATCCGGGAACAAGCCGCTGCCTTGATCGCGTTGTTGACTCCCTCATGGGCGATAAAAAAAAGGGTGCAGGTGCCGACAAGCATGGTGAGATACCAACAAGACTTCGTTTTCGCAAACAAAAGGAAGCGGCATTCTGTAAAAATCGGTCATATTCGAAGCAAGGGCGGGACAGCGCGGACACGAGCCCAGCAGTTCGGGTACCAGAATACCCCTGAATACGAGCCACATAGCTCTTTGCCATCTGCGGAATCAATTATTTGTGCGCCATTTGCCCCAGGCGCCCGACCGCTCTTTTGGCCAATTGCTTATAGAGGGCTTTTGCAGTGAAGGAGATTCTCGCCCAAACCGTCGTGGAGATCATGGCCTAGGCGGTTGCGCTCCTTGCTGCTCAGTTCAAAGAACCTCCTTTTCGACGATCTCCGGCTCGGTTCAAAAATACACACCCACGAACCGGTCGTTCTCATGCAATTGGGGTGGGCCGTTATCTAGAGGGTCTCTGCCATCCACGTGGACTTCCCCTTTTGAGGCTTGTGCGTCAAAGACCATCATGGCCGGGCAGTTCCCGCAGGGTTTCGAAATTGTGTGAGACGCCACGCTTCGAAGCAGGTACTACCGACAACTGGTCCACGGCAATCGTGGCGGCCCGTGGCCCAGATGATCAAGCATCCATGAGGTGAAGCGACCCGTTCCGACATGGTCCCCAGAATCGGAGACTTTCTCGTTCTGACTTGCGCAAGGCATCCTCCGCCTTACGATGCTCGGTCATGTCCATCATCATGCAGATCTTGTCTGAATCGATTCCCCGCTCATGATACCTGACGCGGCCGTTGCATGCTTGCGATTCGCGCCCATGCTTCCATCCTTTTTAGCACTTTCAGACTATGTTCCGAGTCACGCCGGTCCGCTTGAAGGCAGGAAACGACACATTGCTATGGTAGTCGACACCCTCAGCAGAGAAGCTTTCGGCAAAGAAACTTGCCGACAATTTCTTCGTAGGCATAGCCAAAGAAGGCGGAATCACATCTATGATGCGAGCGCTCTGGGTCATAAAATACGAGGGGAAGGTTATGAATATGATCCGTATAGGCTACTTGAGGTTCCTCGAAGATCGGCATAGGCCTCCTGGAGCCGGAGTACCCGTTCAGCCAGTCTTCCTTGCACGGTTCACCGTGCTAAATACTACCGGTTGCACACCTATACACGCAGAATGCCTCACCTTTTGCACTTTCATATTGCCCCTGACTTCCCAGCTGTCCGACCATTGAAAAATCCGCGAACCTCAGTGATCGTCCGACCTTATTCTCCCTATAAGCCTAATTTTTTGCAAGACTATAGCGAGCCTGCGTCTGCGCAAGATGGCTGCCTTCACAAGCCTCATGAAGTGCGTGAGGAACCGCTGGGACCGCCGCCAAAAAGCATGAAGAGGCGACGATGAGGGCAAGGAAGTAACTCTTTACTGGGCGAGCGAGATCCACGTGGAGTAGCACGGGAAGGACGGGAAGCAAGCGTATAAACATC
>CAWFMJ010000010.1:0-134974 GCA_963816715.1 uncultured delta proteobacterium | reverse complement strand
GATCTGTTCGCTACCATAAGCGGAGGCGTCGCAAGTTTTCGAGATGGAAGAGACGCAGGCAAGCTTATCGGGCTGGCCGATGCCAACCTCTATAGGGCAAAAAGCGAAGGCAAAAACATGGTGCGCTATGACGAGGACTAACAACGAGAAGCATCCTGCCGTAAAGATTCTCTCTGACCTGATACGAATCGATACGTCAAATCCGCCGGGCAACGAGGAGGCTGCCGTTCAGTTCATCGAAGCCCTCCTTGCGAAGGAGGGCATAAAGGCGGAAATCTTCTCGCCTGCGCCGAGACGGGCAAATATCCTCGCAAAGCTGAAGGGAAAGAAGCCGGGCAGCCCCGTGGTCCTCCTCAGCCATCTTGACGTCGTGCCTGCCCATGATGAAGGATGGGTTGCGCCGCCCTTCAGCGGGGCCATAAAGGACGGCTTTATCTACGGCAGGGGCGCCATAGACATGAAATCCCAGACCGTTTGCCAGCTCCTCGCGCTTATCGGGCTTCGTCGGGAAGGAGCGCTCCCCGAGAGGGATATGATCTTCCTGGCGACGGCCGACGAAGAGACGAGCGGGGATCTGGGCGTGGAATACATGCTGAAAGAGGTCGAGGAGCTGCGACGCGCGTCGTTCGTCCTGAGCGAAGGGGGGTTTATCGTCGAAGAGGCGGGCGTGCCGCACGGTCAGGTGTCGGTTGCCGAAAAGAAGGTCTGCTGGTTCATGCTGAAGGCCACCGGAACCGGAGGCCACGGCTCGAGGCCCCACGGGGATAACGCAAACGACAAGGTCATCCGGGCAGCCTCCCGGATCATCTCCGCTGGATTGCCCTTGAAGCCGACCGGGCTGGCGACGAAATATCTGAACGGTCTTCTGAAAGGCCGGAACGTAGGAGGCATACGCTTCACGAATTTGCGCGCCGCCCTTCGCGACGAGAAATTTCGCGCCTTCGTGGAGCGCGATCCGCTGCTGAACGCCCTGTTGCATAACACCGCTACCGCCACGATCCTGCAAGGCGGCGAGAAGGTGAACGTGATTCCCACGGAAGCAACGGTGAGCTTCGATGCGCGCCTCTTGCCGGGCGAATCGCATGAGAAATTCCTCGATCGCGTACGAAAGATCGCAGGCCCCGAGGTGGAAGTCCTCGTTATCAACAGGACCGATTCCGCGGCATCGCCCCACAACGTCCCTTATTTTCGGGACATCGCGAGATGTGTAAGGGAGACGAGGGGGAACATTCCCGTTCTGCCTTTTTTCACCGCCGGCGCCACCGACCTCCGCCACTTCAGGAATCTCGGCATCCCCGCATACGGTTTTTTTCCGATTGCGCTCCCCAAGGAAGAGGAGATGAGGATGCACGGTTTGAACGAGAGAATTTCCGTAGAGAACATGGTTGAAGGGTTCGAGGGGACGGAGAAGATCGTGCGCGTGCTCGCCGCCTACGCGTAAGCCGGCCTGACCCCTTCTTCATCTAACGCCATACCTTCAGCATAATGGAGAACATAATGAATGTACTACAACTGGACAATGGGCTGAAATGCATACTTGAAAGGCGGGAAGGCTCAGGCGTCGTCGCAATGCAGGCGTGGGTCAGGGTGGGCAGCGCCGACGAGGGGGATGATATCGCCGGCATGAGTCATTTTATCGAACACCTCATATTCAAGGGCACCGACGCGGGCGACGGCTACGAGGCTAGCCCCCAGGATCGAGGCTCTCGGCGGGAATATAAACGCCTTCACCTCCTACGATGCGACCTGTTACCACATCGTCATGCCGAAACACTCCTTTGAAGCGGGTCTCCAGCTTCTTGCCGACTCGGTCCGCAGCCCGGCTTTTCCTCAAGGTGAGTTGGAAAAGGAGAAGAAAGTCATTGTCGAAGAGATCAAGATGGGGGAAGACGAGCCGCAGAGAAAGCTCTTCACGGAGCTCTTTCGGATCAGCTATCCCGGTCATCCGTATGGCCGGCCTATCATAGGCTGGCGGGAATCCGTCTCGGCAATAGGGCGTTCCGACATCGTCTCCTATTTCAGGCAGCACTACAGACCGGCGCAGACGGCGATCGTGGTGGTCGGAGATTTCGACGAAGAGCGCGTGCGCCGATTGGTCGGCGAGCATCTCGTCTGGCAGGAGGCGGCAGCGCAAACAACGGAAGCGGCCAGGACGGCCGGTCGCGGCGCCGGCGCGAATGACCGGACGACCATTCTGGAAAAGGAGATTTCCGAGAGCTACCTTGCCCTCTCCTACCCGATAGGCCCTTTTCTCCACCAGGATACTCCCGCCCTCGACGTCCTTGGAAGAGTTCTGACGGACGGAGACAGCTCGCGCCTTCAGACAGTCCTGAAGCATGACAAGGGGTTGCTGACGGACGTCGATTCCTATGTATTCACACCGAGGAAAAACGGGCTGTTCGTGCTTCTCGCCACCTTCAAAGGAAGCGACTGGGAACCGGTCGTCTCCGCCATCGACTTCGAGCTCCTGCGCATCGCCTCCGAAGGCGTGGCTTCATGGGAAGTCGAAAAGGCAAAGAACCTCGTTATGGCCTCATATATCTATGGTGCAGAGTCCGTTCAGGGGAGGGCCCGCCTCATCGGCAATTTCGAGAGTCTCGCGGGCGACCCGGCTTACGCCGAAAGGTATCTGCAAGCCGTTGGCGCTGTGACGACGCAGGATCTGATAGAGGCCCTCAACGGCTATCTTTTGCAGGGAGAACGGCGCCTGGCTGCGCTCCTGCCTAAAAAGGCCGCTAACCCGGTCGCTTTCCGGCTCGGCAATGGCCTGCGGTGCATCTACAACAGAAACGCCGCAACCCCCAGCGTTTCTTTCATGATTGGCTTTGGGGGGGGGCTCAAGGAAGAAAAGCAGGGGCAGAACGGGATCTTTAATCTCCTCTCCCGGATGTTGTTGCGGGGGACAGCCGACCTCGACGCCAAGGCCATCGCGCGCACAATCGATTCTCTGGCAGGGAATATCAGCCCCGTGAGCGGAAGAAACGTATTCGGTCTTTCCGGACGCTTTCTTTCCAAAGACTTTGCGCGGTCTTTCGGGCTTCTGAAAGCACTTCTTGTCTCCAGCGTCTTCAAAGAGGACGAGCTGAAGAAAGTGAAAGAAGAGATCCTCTCGGAAATGCGCAGGCGCGACGATGACCCCGTGCAGTACGCTTTTATGGAAATGAACGCATTGCTCTACGACGGCCACCCCTACGCTCACGACCAGTTGGGGTCGGTCCGCGACGTCGCGGACATGACGCTTCAGGACACTGAAGGATGCTATGGCAATTATGTCGGACCCGACGGGGCGGTGCTTGCGCTGTCCGGCGACCTTGAGGCCGCGGCGGTGGAAGAGTGCATCAGATCGCTCTTTTCTGATTGGAAGGGCGGCGGGCGGGAGCTGACCAAACTGACGTACGCGCATCCTTCGGCCAAAGAAAAGAGAATCGAGCGACGTACGCAGCAGACGCACCTGATCTTTGCTTTCATCGGCCCCGGCCTGATCGATGCGGATCGGTACCCCATAGAAGTGATGGCAGCCGCGTTATCGGGCATGGGTGGAAGAATTCACCGGAAGCTCAGGGAAGAAAACCCCTACGCCTACGCCCTCACGTTCTTCAATCAGGAAGCCTATGAAATGGGCGCCATGGGCATTTACATCGGCACGGACCGGACGTACCTCGAGGACGTCGAGCGAATCGCAAGGGCGGAGATTGAGCAAATAGGCGTTGGGGGGTTTACCGAAGAAGAGGTGGCGGACGCCAAACGCTCCATGATAGGGAGCCACTATATCCGAATGCAGACAAACGGCGCCATTGCATCGAGCATGTGCCTCGACGGCATGTGCGGTTTGCAGCCGGATTTTTTCAAAGTCTGGCCGGAGAAAGTCGAAGAAGTTTCAAGAGACGAAGTGCATGCAGCCGCAAGAAAGTACCTTCTTCCCGACCGGATGGTCAAACTTTGCGTGGGACCTTAAGCGGCAAATTGCACGTCCCGAAACAAGCCGCCGACCTTGACGCAACCTCCCGCAGGGCGTGTCGGCGCATACGGCAGCTACTGGCAGCTTCTGGCATATGTACCGGTCTTGTCTGTCACATATAACAGCATGTCGCGTAAGTAGCCGCTTTTATAAGACCCAATCCGTGGCCCGGTTTTTGCTACAATTAGAAAACGTGATGATAAGGCAATTAGCAACTCCCGGTTCTTAGGACCCCCCCAATCCCCCCTTTTTTCCGGGAGCCTATCGTATCCGGCCCGCAATCTTTCCCCAAGGCTTGCGGGTCGGTACTTTTTTATGGGCCTTGCGCCCGCTCCGACTGCAGCGCTATACTCCGGTTACTATGAAGGACCTTTCTTTCCGCCGCCCAACCAAAGAGGAACTCCTTGCCGCCCGGAACCGATCGGTTCCGGACGTGATCGCCCCGGACCTGAACGTGCTCTTTTGCGGGATCAATCCCGGTCTCTACTCGGGCGCGGTGGGCCATCACTTCGCCCGTCCGGGAAACAGGTTCTGGCCGGCCCTCCTCTTAGCCGGTTTTACCGACCGGATGATCTCGCCCTTTGAAGAACATGTTCTGCCGACCTACGGGTGCGGCATCACCAACATCGTCAATCGCGCCACTGCGCAGGCGTCGGAGTTGTCTGCCGACGAATTGCGCCAGGGGGCGGTCCGGCTCAGAAGCACGACGCACGCCTTTCGACCCCGCACGCTTGCAGTGCTCGGCATTGACGCTTACAGGAAAGCCTTTCTGACGCCCCGCGCCGTCATCGGCCTGCAGGACGAAAGGATCGGCGCGACCGCAGTCTGGGTGTTGCCGAACCCCAGCGGCATCAATGCGCACTATCAGATGGAAGAACTGGTCCGCCACTTTTCGGCGTTGCGCGCTGCTGCATGGGGGTAGGGCAAAGGCTTGCCCGGCGCCTCGTTGTCCTCTCCTGTCCGAACAGGCTCTTTATTGCTGCGGAGAAATGGTGTAGAATTGTGCCCGCAATGTACAGGCTTGCGATTATAGCTCTTGTTCTCTTTGCCCTTTGTCCTATGGGGCTTGAGGCAAAGGAAAAAGAGTACGTGGTGACGAAGATAATCGATGGCGATACCATCGTCCTGGACAACGGCCAAATTATCCACTACCTCGGCATCGAGGCGCCTCACCTGAAGAAGAATGAAGGAGGGCCGCAATTCTTCTCGAGAGAGGCGGCAAAATTCAACAAAAGCCTCGTGTTGTTGAAGAAGGTGCGTCTCGACATCGACGGGGATAAGAAAGACGAGCAAGGCAGGCTTCAGGCCTATGTGTACGTAAAGAATCTGTTTATCAACGGGGAGCTTGTCCGCCTCGGTTATGCCCGCGTCAACATGCATTCTCCCGATGTAAGGCACAGAGATCTTTTGTTGCGCTCGCAAAGGGAAGCCGAGGAACGCTATGCGGGGCTGTGGCAGGAAACCAAGAGCGAGACGGAGCCTTATTACGTCGGAAACAAACGGAGCTACACCTTCCACAAACCATCCTGTCCCCTGAGCAACAAGATTCCCGAAAAGAACAGGATTATCTTCAGGAGCCGGGCCGACGCCATACGGATCGGCTATACGCCGTGCAAACAATGCAAACCCTAGGTTGCGGGGACATTCCTCCGCTTTTGGAGGTGTGTCCCCGATCAAACTTTAGTTGCGGGGACATTCCTCCGGCAGCGACTGGGGGAACATTCCTCGCCAGAGGTGTGTCCCCCTTCAGGGCTTGCCCAGTGTGTCCCCATTCCAACTTTAGTCATGAGCCGGTCCGCAGCACCCTCTTGTCCCCTACCCGGATCGTCAGCTTTATCTCGTCAAGATACTCCAGGAGGGGGATCATATACTTCCTCGATAAGCCGAGAAGGGCCTTGAGGTCCGCGGGAGACATCTCTTTCTTCTGGCTGAGCGCTTCTCTTACCGTCTTCTTCAGCTCCTCGATCGATGCCCGGCTGAAGTGCATGTCGCCGCCCTTTACTTTGACGGCTTTTCCCTCATAGACGAGCTTGCCGAATACATCCCTGACGTTTTCTTCCTTTATCCGCAGCTTCTCTGCAATCTCGGCCGTGGAAGGCGGCGTCAGGCCTCCCGTGGCGAGCAGGCCCAGGATCTCTGTCTCCAACTTTGATTGATCGGGCTTTTGCTCGGCGCTTTTCCGTTTCACCCTGTCTTTCTCGATTTCGACGGTACGCTCGCTCACCAGGTCTTCAAGGGCAGCCTGAAAGACATGCGCTTCTGCCTCGGGGAGCCTCGTTCTCAGCTCTTCCCGCGACATGCCTATTTTGAGCGGATTCTTTGTATGAAACTCATCGAGAAGCGCCAGAAGCAATTTCTTGTACGCCAGAAAACGGGCGTTCCGAATGAACGTTTTCCCTACCATTCGTGCCCATCGGCCGCTGGCGGGATCTTTTGCGATCCCCTCCACGACCTCCTGCCCCACGCCGAGAAGCATCGCGAGGCGGTCCTTGTTCACGCCCTTGTAGCCGCCCTTCTCGATGTGATACTCGGCTTTCTCTCTGAGAGAACCGTTGCGGAGCAGATCGTACGTGCTTTCCAGGTCGTTGGAAAGCCTCTTGTGCCTGCCGGGGGCGATATCGAGGACCGTGCCTCCCCCGAGGGTCTGTATCGCGTAGGACCCTCGCAAGATATAGCGGTCTCCGGGAAGCACGACGATGGGCTCGAAGAAAACGAATTGCACGAACGCTTCTTCTCCCGGCGCCAGAGTATCCCGGTCGAGCAGGATAAGGCGCGCTTCCACCTGCTCCGTGGCGATGTGAAACCGGAGTATGCTGTTGTTCCTGATCGGTTTGAAGGGAAGCTTCAGGTAGCGGAGCGAGGCGTCGATGCGGTTGGTTAGCAGCAGCGTCTCGGGCCGTCCTATGATCGCGCCCCTTTCTATTTCCTGCTTTTCGATGCCCTGCAGGTTGAGGGCAACCCTCTGGCCTGCCCCGGCTTCCTTGACGTCCTCATGGTAGGCCTGAACGGTCCTGACCCTGGCCACCTTCCCTTCAGGATAGACCCTCACCTCTTCTCCCGAGCGCACGCTTCCGGAAATGCACGTGCCCGTGACGATGGTGCCGAAGCCCCTTATGGTAAAAACACGGTCTACGGGTAGTCTGAAAATGCCTTCTTTCGATCTTTCGGAGATGTCCGTCGCATTTCGCCTGATCTGCTCTCTCAAGGCGTCGATGTTTTCGCCGGTGACGGCGGAGACGGGAATGATGGGCGCGTTTTCGAGGAAGCGCCCCTTTACCAGATCTTTGATCTCTTCAGTGACGAGGTCGACCATGTCGTCGTCCACGAGGTCTTTTTTCGTGATGGCGACGATCCCGCGCTTTACGCCGAGGAGCTCGCAGATGTCGAGGTGTTCTCGGGTCTGCGGCATGACCGATTCATCGCCTGCAATGACGAAGAGCACCATGTCGATGCCCCAAGCACCGGCGACCATGTGCCTGACAAAGCGCTCGTGCCCGGGAACGTCGACGATGCCGACGAGGATATCTTCTCCGAAGCGGTAAAAGGCGAACCCCAGCTCGATGGTAATGCCCCGCTCTTTTTCCTCCTTGAGCCTGTCGCAGTCGATGCCGGTGAGGGCCCGGATGAGCGCCGTCTTCCCGTGATCGATGTGTCCGGCGGTGCCGATGACGACTTTTTTCATAGTCACATAATACTACTATAAGGGCCAAAAAAGTAAAAGGTGATCGGCCGCCGGAGGGACTGAGCCGCTTTTTGCGCCTGGTTTTGTCATCGCGTTCGGCCCGCATCCTCAAGACACAGCAGTATGCTCCGGATGCCGGCCGAACGCGATTTCGCGCCGTGCATCAAAAATCGGCTCGGCCCTCCCTCCGGCGGCCGAGGTTTCGGGCGACCGCTTTAACAAACGCGCAAATACACCGCAACAAGACGTTCTTTCCGCGCCGCTCAAGGGGGGTGAATTTTGCTTCAAGATGGTGTAAGTTAAGGCCGGCGAAAGCCGGGCGTGAGCGCGGAGCGGGCGTTGCTTATGGCGGCAAATGATGACGTCCGGATCGGCCGGATTTAAGTCGCCGGGGCAGATGGGCGATAAAATGAGGGGGAAAGAACGATAAGGGGCTTCCTGACACACGAAAAATGTTGCGTCTCGCGTCGTTATGATATATATAAGGAGTCATGAAAAGGTTAGTTCTACTAGTATTTTTTCTTATCTTGCCCGTCTCCGCCTTTGCGGCGCAGATAACCGCTGATTCCTACTTGCTCGTCGAGAAGGATTCATTCACGGTGATTGCGGGGAAGGATTATCATCGTCCCTTGCCGCCGGCGAGCACGACGAAAGTCCTGACGGCCATTCTTGCCCTGGAAAAACTGGATGAAGCGCAGAGCATTGTGCCGACGAAGCAGGTGCTTTCCATCCCCGCCTCAAAGTTGAGCCTTTTTCCCGGCAAGCCCTATAAGGCGATTGACTTGATCGAGGGCGCCATGGTGGAGTCGGCGAATGATGCCGCTTATTCACTTTCGGTTGCCGTAGCGGGAAGCGAAGAGAAGTTTGCGGAGATGATGAATGAGAAGGCCAGGGAAATAGGCGCCCTGGACAGCCATTTCGAGAACGCCTCGGGTCTTTACTTGCCGGGGCATCGCACCTCTGCGTACGACCTCGCCCTCATCTTCCGGTATGCTCTCGAGAACAAGAGATTTCAGGAAATAATCGGCACCAAGTACTTCTTGTTCAACAGAGGCGACGCGGACATACGGTATATGAACCACAACCGCCTTCTCTTTTGTTTTGCACCCTCCATAGGCGGAAAGACCGGCTTTACCCATGCCTCAAGGCATTGTTATGTAGGCGCTTTCGAGAAGGAGGGAAAGACGTACATCCTCTCCATCCTTGGAAGCCGGAACCTGTGGTGCGATGCCACTGCCATCCTCCAGCAAATCTACAACGACGTGCCTACCCAGCGTGAAATATCGCTGGCACGGGCAAGCAATGTGCCCGTTTCTTCATTTGCCTCCGAGACCGTCGGGAAAAAGATAGCTCTCGTCACGTATACGGTGAAGAAAGAGAAACGGTCGCACGCAAGAAAAAGGCTCAGGAGAGCGAGAAAAGGGAAGCGCCTC
Source organism: uncultured delta proteobacterium (assembly GCA_963816715.1). Lineage (GTDB taxonomy): Bacteria > Desulfobacterota > Syntrophorhabdia > Syntrophorhabdales > WCHB1-27 > BOG-1155. Next base: position 125,901 of record CAWFMJ010000010.1, on the reverse strand, counting down.
AGATATAGAAGAGTATGAAGTTCAAACACCTCACAGCGCTCCTTGTCCTGCTTCTTTTCCCCCTTCAGACTTGGGCCCTGACGCTTGACGAAGAGAGCAAATACGGCAGGGAGTCGTTCGTCCAGATAACGCGCTCCGCCAGGATCTATTCCGATCCTTACGTCTGCATTCAACTGGCGATTATTAAGAATAGACTCGAAAGAGCCGTTGCGGAGCCCTTCCCGATCAAGCTGACCATTATCGATAGCTCTACCCTCGACGCCTTCGCCACGGTCGGCGGCTACGTTTTCATGACGAGCGGGATTCTGGAGCAAGCCGACAAGGAAGAGGAGATCGCGGGCGTACTCGGTCACGAGTTTTCGCACGTCATGCGGCGCCATGTTTCAAAAGAGCTTGAAAGGGACAAGTTCCTCAACTGGGCCGCGCTCGGGTCGATGCTCCTCGGCATGCTCATCCCGTCGCCAGCGGCAAAGGCGGCCGTGATGACGGCCGGGATGGGCGGGAGCGAGACGGTGGCGCTGAAGCACTCGAGGGAGTACGAGGAAGAGGCCGACAAGTTCGGCGTGGAAAGGTGCGAGGCAGCCGGTTACAACGGCGCGGGCAGCGCAGACTTTTTGAAGAAAATAGCGGCCGTCGGCCTGGACAAAGAATTGCCGCAGTATCTGCTTACCCATCCCTACTCGGAAGACAGGGTGGAAAGGATACGGACATTGGCGTCGCCCATGAAGACCAGGGTGGACGTCTCGTTTTTCCCTTTTGTCATTGCGCGTGCGCGCATCCTGAGCGGACCGCTCGGCGCCCAGAATGAAGACATATGGTTCAAGAAATACCAGAGGGACCCGAAGGATCCGGTCGGCATCTACGGGGCGGCGCTCGTTCTCTCATTGAAGGGGAATACGGACGGCGCTCTTGCGCTGATAAGGACCCTCCGTTCTCCTTATGCCCCGTTGTTCATGGGCGAGTTCCTCGTCGCCGGGCATCGTTTCAATCAAGCCATTGACGTGCTGGGCGCCGAGGAGCATCCGGTTGCCCGGTACTTTCTTGCCAAGGCGTACGAGGGGCAGGGCGACCTTGCGGCGGCCGGCCGGACATTGCGGGAGCTGACCCCCTACGCCGAGACTTTTCCCGAAGTTTATCAGCGGATGGGAATGGTTTTTGGAAGGCAGGGCAACGAGGCCGGAGGATACGAATATCTGGGGCGCTATTATATGGAGACGGGCAGGTACCAACAGGCCAGGGTCGACCTCGAAAAGGCCGTGTCGAAATACGGGATCAACTCACCCGAAGGCGCGGAGATCATGAAGCTTATCGAGACGATGAAGCCGGAAAGGGAAAAGAAGAAAGAAAAACAGCAATCTTCTCAGGGCCTGCGGGGGTAGCTGCCCTTTGGTCGCCTGAACTGCCCTGCTGCCTCCGAACTGCGATTGATGCCCGAAACAATCGCCGCGGACCCGAAAGTGAGAGGCTCCACGACGACGTCCGTGAATCCTTCCTGCTTGAGTCGTTCTTGTGTCCGGTCCATCCAATCTGTTTTCCGAATTAAGGCAGGCAGGCCGTCGAAAGCGGGTTTCCAGGCGGGGTAACGGCGGGCGCCGAGGGTTTGGAGCAAGACAAACCAACCCGCCCAAAGCCGGGCAAAGATTGCGTTTGTGGGATAGGCGAAGTCCTGGATCACGGCGACGCCGCCCGGACGAAGCATTTTCCCGAGATTTCGAACGAGGCGGTCGAGGTCGGCGTATTTGGCCAGGTAGGACGAAACAACGCAGTCCCAACTTCCGGCGGGGAGAACATCCTCCGCCCGGCCCAGAATCAGGTCTATGTTCCGCAAACCCGCGTCTCGCACCTTCTTTTCCGCCACCCGCAGGTATTCTTCGGTCGCATCGACCCCGACGATCCGGGCCTGCGGGAACCTTCGGGCTATTTTGAGCGTCAGGATGCCCGTTCCACAGGCCTGGTCCACGATTTTCGAAGACCCTGCCGGAATCTTTTCCAGTATTCTGTTTTTCCAGCGGTTGTCGAATCCAACGGTGGTGAGATTGACTATGCGGTTGTAGGTGGCGGCAGTGCCGGAAAAAAAACGGTGGACGATCTCCTTCCGCGCTCGCTCGTCCATGCCTCCCTCCAGGCAAGCCTTGAAGGGGGACACACCTCTACCGAGGAATGTCCCCCCAATGATTGCCGACGCAATGTGCCCGCAACCTACAGCAGGCGGCGCAGCAGGGCGCCGGCGTCTTTGAGCCTCACTTTGATCCCCATTCTCTTTGAGTTTCTTTTTAATACCCAGGCGCTGTCGAGGCCGGGCTTCTCGCCCCTTCTCAGTTTGTCGACGACGGCCCGCTCCGGTTTCATCCAGTCGAATTCCTTGAGAACGGCACGGGTATACCCATCCGGGTCTCCCCACCATTCGAGGAGCAGCCGGGCGCTTTTCAACCCCGGCACGATTCCGTCGCCCGCAAGGGGCGCTACACAGCCGATTGCCTCGCCTACTCCCCAGATCTCGCGACCATTTTCACGGACCACGAAGGGAAGGCAGGCGTGTGGGGAGGCAAGACGAATGTCCCCCCTGCAGCCGCAGATGACTTTTCTTTGCGACCCATTGCTCCTGATCCACCCGAGGGCCTTCAGTCTTTCCAGAGGATCTGAAACAAAACTGCCGCATCCGATATGATACTCGCGTTGAGAAAGAGGGAAACACCAGGCGTACCCTATCCCCCCCAGTTCGACGCGATTGCCGAGCGGTTCCTGAGTCGATACTCTGAATTGAACGCAGGAGAGGGTAACGTCATCCACGATTCGCGGGAGGAGCGCCCTTGCGGCGCCTGTCGCATCGATTACTCTTTCGTACAGACTGAAGTTCGGCTGTTCCCTGCTCGCCTCTACGCCGTGCAGCAGGTCTTTGATGAGCCGTTGTTTGTCGAAGGTGATGATCTCCGCTTTGAGCTTTATTTCATCAATGTAGACGTAATCGGAGTTGACCAGCGCGTAGGCGGAAGCATCGAGGCCTGCCTCTTTCACAAGCTCCGGGAAACCGAAGGACGTCCCCCAGGCGCACGGGCTAATGCCGCACCGGGTACCCGGGTCCTTACTGAAGACCTCTACCCGGTGACCTTGCTCCGATAGGCGCCTGTATAGGTACGCCCCCGTCAATCCTGCGCCTAAAATCGCGATTCTCATTTATTTGCCCGGCTACAGGCTTCATGCGCCGAGTCGCAGGGTCTCCTTAATGGCGCTTCCCAGCCCTTCCGAAGTGAGCGGCTTAAAGACGACCCGGCCGAGGCCGGCAGCTTCTATCCTCTCCGCTGAAGCGGCGTCGCCGCAATCGGCACAGAGCAGGACAGGGAAGCCCCTTCGTATGCGGCGAAAGCGAGCGGCAAGCTCCAGCCCCGTTACATCAGGCATAACGGGTTGAAGAATCGCGAGATCAAACTCATCGGGCGATTCCGAGAAGACTTTCAATGCCGCCAGACTGTCCGTTTCTCCCCGTGCATGGTGCCCGAGTTTTTGCAGCATCGACATGATGCTGACTACGTCTTTATCAACTTCCAAAACTAATATATGGAGTTTCCGTCGGGAAATCACAATATCGCCCCCTTCTTGGGAACGCGCCAGCGCCCCCGGTTGCGTCGCAGATTTTCCTCAGGACATGAAATCCGTCTGGATTCCGGCACTAGTATACCACGCGGAAGAGATCATAGAAAGGCTTTTTTGCCGTTTTCCGTATTGCTTTCGTGGATGATCCGTAGGCAATACGGATGGACAAGCACGGCTGAAATGCGGTAACCTGTCCAAAGACGCTTGCGACAGTTAAACATTCTGCCTTCACTAGAATATAATGCAGGAGAGTTGCCATGAAAATCAAAGCCGCGGTGGTGCGTGAGAAGTCAGGCCCCTTTGTCCTCGAAGAAATAGAACTGGAAGAGCCCCGGGAGAATGAAGTGCTCGTCCGGATAGTCGCCTCCGGGCTCTGCCACACCGACCTGGTCTCCAGGGATCAATACCTGCCCGTTCCTTTGCCTGTTATTTTGGGCCACGAGGGGGCAGGCGTCGTGGAAAGGGTAGGCGCAAAGGTTACAAGGGTAGCGCCCGGCGACCACGTAGTCTCCAGTTATGTTAACTGCGGCGTCTGCAGCTCGTGTCTGAGCGGCCAGCCTACTTACTGTCTGAACTTCTTCCCTTTGAATTTCTTCGCTGTTCGTTCGGACGGGTCGACCACGGCGAGCAAGGACGGCCAGCGAATCCATGCGCCGTTCTGGGGTCAATCCTCCTTCGCGACGCACGCCCTCATGACAGAAAAGAACGTCGTTAGGGTGGACAAAGATCTGCCCCTCGAAAAACTGGCGCCCTTGGGGTGCGGGGTACAAACGGGGGCAGGGGGAGTCATGAACTCTCTTAAAGTGAGACCCGGTTCTTCAATTGCCATATTTGGCGCCGGTTCGGTCGGACTGAGCGCAATAATGGCGGCGAGAGTGGTTGGCGCCACGACGATTATCGCGGTCGACGTGAAGCCTGCCCGGCTCGAGATGGCCAAAGAGCTGGGGGCCACGCACCTCGTGGATTCAAGCAAGACGAACGCCGTCGAGGAAATCATTCGAATCACCGGCAACGGCGCCCTCTACGCCCTTGAATGCACCGGCATACCGAATCTTCTGAGCGATGCCCTCGACTCTCTTGCCCTCACCGGCGTGTGCGGACTCATCAGCGCCTCGGGCGGCGGCGCCCGCGTCAGCCTTGAGTGCCAGAAGATCCTGGACGGTCGGACGGTGCGCGGCATTGTCGAAGGAGATTCCATCCCTCAGATTTTCATCCCCCAGTTGCTGGAACTCTATAAGCAGGGTCGCTTTCCCTTCGACAAAATGCTCACGTTCTATTCTCTTGAAGAGATCAACAAAGCTGCCGAAGATGCGGAAAGCGGAAAGGTCGTCAAAGTCATTCTCCGTCCATGACCGAAAAAAGGGCAGAGGCTCCGGAAAAATGAAGCAGCTCTGATCCGACAGAATGTACGACCTTCTCTGGGAGCGTTGACGATGACGTCGCGCGAGGGTGAAACAAACCATACGTACCAAGAGCATGCGTCCGGGATGGCTTTCCACCGTCTCCCCCGGTCTGAGGCGCTCGTGAACCGTACGATGAAGCTCACCCTCGATTCGGGATCGACGTTCGATCTCGATTTCGTTGGTCCCAACGACCTCATTTGGCAAAACGGCGGCAAGAAGTATGCCGATTGGTATGAGGCAATCGAGGTGGCGGCGCATACCTATTTTATCGATATGACCCTTGCGGAGCAGCCTCGCCAGGCGCATACCTTCGTGGTGAATACGCAGACACGGCGCGTCGTCGGCATTCGCACTCTTATCCGGGGAGGGAATGTCGAGAAAGAGCCGAGGGCAGTACACCATTTCTCGCCCGGCGTACTCGGCAACCTCGCGATTCCGCCCGTGGGCCGCAAACCGGGACCGACCCGCGATCTGATAGGCCTGCGCGCTCTTTACACCTACAACGCCAACCAATGTTTCGAACACATTTACCTCAACGCTCAACGCTACGCCTGGCACTGTCTCGCCGGCCCGTTCAAAGGCGAGGCACAGGTCGATTTTCATATCACTTACAAGTTTGACGATAATCAATACATCCTTGCCTTCCGCGAGTTTGGTTTTGCCGGCGCCGCCATTCTCTTTCATAACTGGAATCAGATGAGGGAGACGGGCAAGTTCTTTGCGGTGGACGAGAACGGCGCTGGAGTAAATACGCCTGCGGGCGCCCTTATCACGAAACTCTCCATGGCTTTTTATCCGCCGGAGGCGCAGCCGTTGTGAGGGGAGGGAGACGGCCTTCAAAAGAAGCGTCGCGACGTGAGAGAAAGAAGCCGCATGAGGCGGCGAAACCGTTGTCGGCATCAGAGTATTTTTGAAAGGAGACCAATTCATGAATCTGAACGGGAAAACAGCGCTTATCACGGGAGGAGGCCAGGGCATCGGCCAGGCGATTGCCGAGCGATTCGTTGCTGACGGCGCAAAGATTTGCATCGCCGGGCGCTCAAAAGAGAAGCTCGACAAGATGATCGCGCTCCTTCCTCCGGGCTCGGCCGCGGCATGTGCCGGCGACGTCTCGAAGCAGGAGGACGCGGTGCGCATGGTGGAGGCCACGCTGGCTTTTGGGGGCAAAATCGACGTGCTGGTGAACAACGCGGGAATAGATCCGGGCGGCAGCGTCGTCGACCTCGACCCCGCAGTATGGCGCCAGGTTCTCGAGACGAACCTCACCGGCCCTTTCCTTATGATGAAAGCGGCGATACCCCCTATGATCAAGGCTGGGGGAGGCTCAATCGTCAATATTGCCTCCCTCGGCGGATTGCGCTGCCTTCCCGGCATGCCGGCCTACGCGTCGTCAAAGGCGGGCCTGATTATGCTTACCCAGCAGGCGGCCCTCGATTACGGTCCCCAAAAGGTCAGGTGCAACGTCGTTTGTCCGGGCGGTACGAGAACGGCTATGGTCGACCATTCCCTCGCCGGCCTCAAAGACGTGCTGGGCACGGACCTGGAGGGCGTGTTCAAGGTCGTCGCGTCGGGTCTTCCCTTGCGTCGCTTTGCAGCGCCCGAAGAAATCACCGGCATTTGCAGCTACCTGGCAAGCGACGATTCGTCTTTCATGACCGGATCCGTTCTCTTGATCGATGGAGGTTCCGCGGTAGTGGACGTCTCGGGGGCTACCCTTACCCAAGCCGGCGTGAAGTGGGGGGCCTGATACTCTGCTGGCGCATATCAGTAGAGTTTCAAAAGAAAATAGGTAGGTTTACGGATGGATGTTTTTCCGGCCCGATACTATGCTGAGCGGTATGCCGGTTCAATGAAAGACGGGGAACGTCTGCCGAAAGCAGGGTTTCGAGGGCTCACCCAAGAGCATACCAATTTCTTGTGGCTGAGGGCCGCCGGAGGGGGATGGGGAGGCCCGATCGCAGGGAGGAGCCGGCGGCTTCGCCTGCGACGGGGCGCCTGAAGCCCAACCGGGCTTTTTACGCAGGGAGATGCTTTTGTCGTCAGGGTTGCCCGGCCGCGGCTGAATATGTGCGAGTATGCGCCGGCGCGCAATCGGCTAAAACAGGTGGTTCTATGGAGGGGGCGCCAGAGCCCCACTAATTGTCCACGCAAAAGGAGGCAGGCTATGAAAAAGAAGTTGTTGTTCGCGTTGCTCGTCGCGATCCCGATGGTGATGCTGCTCTTCTCTTTTTCCCAGGCAGCGCCCGCGAAGGATAAGATCCGGGTTGGCTGGGTCACGTCGCTTTCGGGCGTCAATGCGCCGGGCGTCATGGATACGAGCGGGAACGTTTACAAAATGTGGGTCGAAGAGGTCAACGCAAAGGGCGGATTATACATCAAGGAATACGGCAAGAAGCTGCCCCTCGACGTCATCATGTACGACGACAAGAGCGACGTGGGCACTATGACGAAGCTGCTCGAGAAGGAAATCGTGGAGGACAAGGTCGATCTCATATTCAGCCCTTGGGACACGGCTTTTCTCTTTGCGGCAGCACCGATCGCGACCAAGCACAAAATGGTGCTTATGGGAGGCTCCGGGGGCGCGCTGAAGCTGAAAAACGTCATCAACAGATATCCCTACTACTTCCAGGTATTGAATTTTGCGGACACTCAGATACCCATGGCAGGCGAAGTCTTTCAGGAAGTGGGCATTAAGAACGTGTATGTAGCCTATATCCAGGACCTTCACGGCCTTGAGTATAACGAGGTGACGCAGAAAGATTTTCCGAAAAGAGGCATCAAGATCGTTGCCTCCAAGAGCTTTCCGCTCGATCAGCAGGACTTCACGCCCCTGTTGAAAGATGCGAAGGCTTCGGGGGCCGATGCCTTCATGGCCTTCCTCTATCCCCAGAACGCCTTCCCTATGACCGGACAGGCCATGGAGATCGGCTACAATCCGAAAGCTTTCTACATGACCGTGGGGCCCTGCCTTGCAGGGTATCGCGACGCTTTCACGGGGAAGGGCATCGACGGCGTGATGGGCGCCGGCGCCTGGAGCCCCAAGACCTCGCCCGAGGCGAAGGATTTCTTCGACAGATACACGAAGAGATGGGGACATCAGCCTGAGGGCTGGGGCACGCTCTTCTATTACTCATCCCTTCAGTTCTTCGGGCAGGCCATAGAAGAAGCGGGGACCCTGAACAACACGAAGATACGGGACCTCATGGCAACGAAAACCTATCATACCGCTTTGGGTCCCTTCAGCTTCACCAAAGGGTTATTCCTGAACCACCCGGGCGAAATAGGCCAGTGGCAGGACGGCGTCTGGCAGGTTATCGACGTGGGTGCAAAGAGGACGGCGAAGCCCATCTATCCGAAGCCTGATTTTCAGGCGCCGCCTCCCGCGAAGAAGTAAGAGTCTGCGGAAGCGAGAACGAGCCGGCGAGAGAGGCCGCCTGGAGGTCTCCTTCCCAGGCGGCCCGGTTTTCAAGGCGTCGGCCGGACCTTAAAGAACGAAAGGCTGCGGTCAGAGATCCGGCCGGAATCAACAAGAGGCTCCGGCCTTCGCCTTTGAGGCGTTCGGGAGAGATATATCATGATTGTGCGGTTTCTTGACATCGCGATCGGCGGCCTGCTCACCGGCGGAATATTCGCCCTCATTGCCGTCGGCTTCGGCCTGCAATATGGCGTGGCGAGAGTTCTCAACATATCTCACGGCGAATTCATCATGCTGGGCGCTTTCTGCGCATGGACGCTCTTTACCAGGGTCGGCCTTACCCCCTTGATTTCGCTGTGTGTTTGCGCCCCCTGTTTTTTCTTCATTGGGTACGTCATCTATCGCATACTCTACAACCCCCTGAGGCATTCTTCGGAATCGGCCGGCGCCTTCGAAGGCAACTCCATGCTTGCCTCCTTCGGCCTGATGTTCGTCGTCCAGAATGTCGCGCTCCTTATTTGGGGCGCCCCGGTTAAGGGCTACACCTACCTCGCCTTTCCCGTCAATATAATGGGCGCCGTCTTTTCGGCGAATCGCATCGTCACGTTGATCGCCTCAGTCATCCTGGGCACTGCCTTTTATCTCTTCCTTGTCGGTACCCGCACTGGAAAGGCCATCAGGGCAGCGGCCCAAGACCCGGAAGCGGCCGGGCTCATGGGAGTGCGCATCAACAGAGTGCTCGCCCTCTGCTTCGGCCTGGGCGCCATGATGGCGGCCTGCGGCGGCGTGCTGCTGAGCATGACCTCCATCATGCTCAGCGCCGTCATGGGCATGCAGTACACGCTCATCGCCATAATAGTGGTCGTCCTCGGGGGATTGGGGAACATAAAGGGGAGTTTTATCGGCGGCGTGATACTGGGCGTTGTCGGTTATATAGTCAGCTCTTTTCAGCCGGGCCTTTCCATGGTCGCCTACTACGTCATCTTCCTTTTCCTGCTCATGGTAAGGCCCACCGGTCTCTTAGGGAAATGAGGACAGAATGGCAACGAAACGCTTAGGAAAAAGAGCTCTCATCGCACTTGTCGTCTTGCTCGCGCTGCTGATCGGGCTTCCCCTCTACATATCCTCAACGTCCTACACCATCATACTGGTGACGAACATTCTCATGTACGTGGTGCTGGCGCTCAGTTGGGCGATCTTCTCCGGTCCTACCGGCTATATATCCCTGGCGCCTGCGGCGTTTTTCGGCGTGGGGGTCTATGCCTCGGCGCTGTTGAGCGACGTGCTGCCGCTCCCTCTGGTGATCCTCATCGGGGGCCTCGCGAGCTTCGCGGTTGCCTTTCTGATCGGCTCTGCCACCCTGCGATTGAAGGGCATGTACTTCACCATGTTCACCTTCGGTCTCGTGGAGCTCATAAGAAACCTTGTCCATTGGTACGAGGTCAACGTCACGGGAACGGTCGGCAGGCTGATCCTCGCGGAGGACCCCATCGTCGTCTTTTATAGCATGGTGGCGATTTTTTTAGCGGTTCTTCTTGGCTCTTATCTGGTCAAGCGATCCCGGTACGGTTTGGCTTTGCAAAGCATCGGGGAATCCGAGGAGGCAGCGGCCCATACGGGCGTCAATGTAAACATGGTGAAGGCCGTCTTTTTTGGGCTGAGCGCCTTTTTTATGGGTCTTACGGGCGCCGCCATATGCATGCGGTGGAGTTATATCGATCCGACCACGGCCTTCAACATCAATTATTCTTTTGTTCCCGTCCTCATGGCCATATTCGGGGGTATGGGCCAGCTTTACGGTCCCATCGCGGGCGCGACGATTTTTGCTCTCCTGGAAGAACTTTTGACGACCAGATTCCCTTATTACTATATGCTCGTTTTTGGCCTCACGATGATAGTCGTCATTCGCTTTATGCCCCACGGCATCGAAGCGGCTATTGAAAAATGGCGAAGAACAACGAAAAGCAGATCTGCGAAAATCGTCTTCGGCGGGGAAAACAGATGAACATACTCAAGGTTGAAGGGCTGAGAAAACACTTTGGAGGCTTGGCGGCAGCGTCGGGGGTGGACTTCCATGTGGAGCAGGGAGAGATAGTGGGTCTCATCGGCCCCAACGGCGCAGGGAAAACCACCGTTTTTAACCTCGTGTCGGGCGCCTTGATTCCCGATGCGGGAGCGGTGAAGTTCAAGGGCGCCGGCATCACGGGTCTGAAGCCGCATCAGATCACGCGATTGGGGATGGCCAGGACCTTTCAGTCGGTCAAGATTTTTTCCCGGTTGTCGGTACTCGACAATGTGCTCCTCGGCTACCTCTTCGGGAGACGCGAACAGTCGGCCGTTTCCGAGGCCGCCAGGATTGAAGCCGAAGGGATCCTCGATTTCGTCGGCCTCTCGGAATTGCAAGCCACTCGCGCCATGGACCTGATCCTGGCGAACCAGAAGAGGCTGGAGGTTGCGCGGGCGCTTGCCACAAACCCGGACCTGCTCCTTCTCGATGAGGTGATGGCCGGGCTTACTCCGACGGAAGTGGCCGAGTCGATGGAGTTGGTGAAGAAGATCCGCGGCAGGGGCGTGACGGTCTTGATGATCGAACACGTGATGAAGGCGATCATGAGCATATGCGATAGAATAATCGTGCTTCATCACGGAGAAAAGATCGCCGAAGGCACGCCTCGGGAGATAGTGCAAAATAGAATGGTGATTGAAGTATACCTGGGGGAATGAGCACATGTTGGAAGTGAAGAACCTGAGCACCTCTTACGGCAAGATTCAGGCCCTTTGGGACGTCAGTTTCGAAGTCCGGGAAGGGGAGATCGTCGCTCTGGTGGGGGCGAACGGGGCGGGCAAAACGACCCTCCTCAACACCATATCGGGAATTGTGCGCCCGTCCTCGGGCGCCGTCCGGTTCCTCGACAAGCCAATAGAAGCCGAAGAAGCGCCCGTGATCGTGGAGCTCGGCATCTCCCAGGTGCCTCAGGAGGGGAGGCTTTTCCCTGACATGACGGTGCGGGAGAACCTCGAAATGGGCGCCTATCAATCCAAGGCGTGGAAGCGCAGGGCAGAAACCTTCAAGGAGGTCTACGAAATATTCCCTGTCCTCAACGACAGGAAGGGGCAAATCGTGCGCACCCTGAGCGGCGGAGAGAAGCAAATGGTGGCCATAGGCAGAGGCTTGATGTCGAGACCCAAGCTCTGCATGTTTGACGAGCCTTCCTACGGCCTGGCGCCAAAAGCGGTCGCCGAGATATTCAGAGTGATAAAGCTTCTGCCCGGCAGGGGCATCACGATCCTGATCGTCGAGCAGAACGTGAAGCAGGCCCTGGAAATGGCCGACCGGGGTTGCATACTCGAAAACGGGCGGCTGACCCTCGAAGGGCCGAGCAGCGACCTTATCACGAACGATCATGTGAGAAAGGCGTACCTGGGTCTGTAGCCTTCCCGTTCATTAGCGGCCGGCCGGCGGCTTGTTCGGAATCGCGATCTTTGGCGCCCTGCTCCGGTCGTGAGGCTACGCCGTACGTTCAGTACGGCTCCGCTCAACGATCCTCACAGGGCATCCAAACCTCGCGATTCCGAACAAGCCGCTCGTCCACCCGATCCGGCATCGAGTACCACCATGATCGATGCCGGAGTTTGTGCGGGTGGGAGGCGAACCTCGTCCCCTCCTTGGAGGAGGGCAGCGGGCTGGTGCGTTCTCTTCCTGGAAGCGCAAAAAAGGGGTAGTGATTACGTAGAGCGCGAGCTATAGCGTTCCACATAATTCATTCCCGTTTGGTCAGCCGTGCATTCATCTTCTTCCGTCATTCCCGCTTCCGCCCATGCGCGTCAACTTGGGACTATGGCTTTCAATTTGCGGGGCGTCCGAGTTTTTTTGCGTTTGAAGATGAGCGTGTTTTTGTCTTCGATGATCCATACGAACTCTTCTCCCTTGGCCATGCTCATCGCTTCGGCCAGCGCCACGGGGAAGTTGACGTAATATGAACGGTTGGTTGGCCGCTCGACTTTCTGCAGTTTCACGACATATCCTTCCATAGTTTCTCCCTTGCAGAGATGATGGGTGCAGGTCCTACGAGAATATGATATAGTATAAGTACTATATAGTCAAGGGGGGGGTACGAATATCGACCTGCACGCCTTTGATCGAGAGCTCGCGCCGCTCGCACGAGAAGACAGGTTGGGGATAGAAGTGGGGTTTATTCAACGGAAGCACCGGAAGATCCATCCTTTGGATCTGCTCAAGGCTTTCTGCATGCTTATGCCTCAAGGCCCCTCGCTCCGGGCGCTAGCCCTGGCGCTCAACACCCTGTCCGGGGAAGTGGTCGCCAAACGCATCGGCCCATCGTGGGTGGAGTTCTTAAAGCAGATGCTTGCTCTTCTCCTGTGCAGACGATTCGATACCCTCTCGACGGAGTCGCTCTTTTCGGCGTTCACGCGCGTCTTGCTCCACGACAGCTCGGCGCTGCCTTTACCTGCCGAATTGGCACTTTATTGCCCGGGCGCCGGAAACCAGTCAGGCCGTAACGCACAGGCGAAGATACAAGCGATATTTGATACTAAGAGCAGATCCTACGTGTGCCGCCACGAATTGCCGAGAAGCGCCGAAGGGCGCTGCGGCAAAGCCGCGATCGGCGGTTCAACCCGAGCAAGGAGCGCCTTTTCTTGCTCGGCTGGTCCATTTTCGTCGCCAATGTGACGGAAGAGGCGTGGGGCGCCGACCAGATTGCAGAAATCTATGGATTGCGGTGGGGGATAGAGATTGTCTTCAAGGCGTGGAAAAGCTGCTTCGGCATAACCTCCTACAGCCGGTCCGCGTCCCTGCGCCAAATCGAGTCTCTTATTTACGCGCGGCTGATCTTGATCCTCCTCCTTTGTACGACAGTATATAACCCCTTGCGCACGCAGATTGACCGGGACTTCGCACAGAAGGCGTCCCTCCTCAAGCTTTCCGCATTCTTCGTGAACTATCGCTGGCTCATCCCCCTCATCGCGCGGTCGCCAAACAGAAGACTGCTCAACGACATTGTGACCCATTTCTGCACTTACGACAAAAGAAAACGACCGAACTACGAAAACCTATTGGAAGATGGGGGGCGGAACGGCAGAAAGCAGTTAAGTTGACGCGCATGGGCTTTCGCCGGGGTGGCGGCTAAACAAACTGAGACTTTATTTTGCGGAACGCTCTAGATGAGCGCCTTCAGACCTTTTGCGCTGAATGGCTTTGCAATGTCAGGGCGAAATATGAGGCCAATCAAGAGATGACCGCGGCCGAGGTGATTTTTGATGGATGGCGCAAAAAGCAGCCGGCCCCGGTTATCTCTGACAATAGTAGTCTTGGAGGGGCTTGACCCTCAGATCCCCCTTCTTCATTGTCTCGATGGCGTTGACCACGGCCTGCGCGCCGGAAATCGTGGTGGTATAGGGGATTTTGTATTGGACTGCTCCTGCGCGGATGAGTACCTCGTCGTTCTTCGGCTTCCTTCCGCTCGGCGTATTGATGATCAGGTGGATTTCTCCGTTTTTGATCATATCGACCACGTGGGGGCGTCCCTCCGACACCTTGTTCACCAGGGTGGTGTCGATCCCGCTGTTCGCGAGGATCTTCCCTGTTCCCCTCGTTGCATAGATCTTGAAGCCGAGGTCTGAGAGCTTCTTCGCGATGAAGGCGACGTTCCTCTTGTCGCGGTTCTTGACGCTCAGGAACACATTGCCGTCGAAGGGGAGGTTTTGGCCGGCCCCGAGCTGCGCTTTCCAGAAGGCAGCGCCGAAATTGACGTCGACTCCCATAACCTCGCCCGTCGATTTCATCTCGGGTCCGAGGATGGTATCGACGCCGAAGAACTTGTTAAAGGGGAAAACGGATTCCTTGACGGCGATGTGGTCGATCTTCAACTCTTCCGTCACGCCGAGGTCGGAAAGTTTCACGCCCGTCATCACTTTTGCGGCGACTTTTGCCCACTGGATGCCGGTGGCCTTGCTCACGAAGGGGACCGTTCGCGACGCTCTGGGGTTCACCTCCAGCACGTAGACAACGTCATTCCTGATGGCGTACTGGATGTTCATGAGGCCAATCACGTGCAGTTCTTTCGCCAGTTGGTGGGTTTGGACTTTTATGCGCTCGATGAGGTCGTCGTCCAGGGAATAAGGAGGAAGGGCGCAAGCGCTGTCTCCGGAATGGATGCCCGCTTCCTCGATATGCTCCATGATGCCTGCCACGACGCACTGCTCCCCGTCGGCAACTGCATCCACATCGATCTCAATGGCGTCTTCGAGAAATTTATCGATCAAAATAGGCAGATCGGGAGAAGCCTCGTAGGCTTTCTCCACAAAGGACTCAAGGTCGCTTTCCGCATAGACAATCTCCATCGCCCGCCCGCCAAGCACGTAGGACGGCCTCACCACGATGGGGTAGCCGATGACTCGGGCTATCTCCTTGGCTTCTTCGAAAGAGGTCGCGATGCCGTTGTCCGGTTGGGTCAATTTCAGTTTTTTGAGCAGGGCCTTGAATTTTTCCCTGTCCTCGGCGACGTCGATGCTCTCCGGCGTCGTGCCGATGATAGGCGCGCCGGCTTTCTTGAGGGGCACGGCCAGGTTCAACGGCGTCTGCCCCCCGAACTGCACGATGATGCCGTCGGGCTTTTCCCTCTTGACGATGTCCAGAACATTCTCCAGGGTCAAAGGCTCGAAGTAGAGCTTGTCGGAAGTGTCGTAGTCGGTGCTCACCGTCTCGGGGTTGCTGTTGACCATGATGGTCTCGTACCCCAGCTCCTTGAGGGCGAAGGCCGCGTGAACGCAGCAGTAATCGAATTCTATTCCCTGACCGATCCTGTTCGGGCCGCCTCCCAGGATCATGATCTTCTTCTTGTCCGAATCGCGCGACTCGTTTTCCGCTTCGTACGTCGAATAGTAATAGGGCGTGTAGGCCTCGAACTCGGCCGCACAGGTGTCCACCAGCTTGAAGACGCTCTCCACGCCGTGCTCGACGCGCCACTGCCGCACTTCGTCTTCCTTGACGCCGATGATGCTTCCTATCTGCCTGTCCGAATAGCCATAGCGTTTCGCCCTCGTCATCACCTCTACCGTCATGCCGTTCTGGCGGGAGAAGAGGGGGAGATCGCTCCTATGGGCCTCAAGTTCTTTTTCAAAGACGACGAGCTCTTCGATATTCTTGAGAAACCATCGGTCGATATAGGAGAGATTGTAGATCTCGTCGATCGTCATGCCCGCCCTGAAGGCGTGGCGGATGAAAAACACCCTGTCTTTATTGGGAACGATGAGCTTCTGCTTGATCAGCTCGACATCGTCCGGACCGAGGGGGCGGCGGTCGTCAATAATGCCGTAGACGCCCGTCTCCAAGGAGCGAAAACCCTTCTGCAGGGCCTCCTTGAACGTTCTGCCGATCGCCATTGCCTCGCCGACGGATTTCATGGAGACCGTGAGCGTCTCGTCGGCGCCTCTGAATTTCTCGAAGGTGAACCGGGGGATTTTCACCACGCAGTAATCGATCGTGGGCTCGAAACAGGCAGGGGTCTTCTTCGTGATATCGTTCGGTATCTCATCGAGGGTGTAGCCCACGGCCAGCTTTGCCGCGATCTTGGCGATGGGAAAACCCGTTGCCTTGGAAGCGAGCGCCGAGCTGCGCGACACCCTCGGGTTCATCTCGATGACGACCATCCGCCCCGTCTCCGGGTGGACGGCGAACTGGATATTCGACCCCCCTGTTTCCACGCCTATCTCCCTGATGATGGCGATAGCCGCGTCCCTCATTATATGGTATTCCTTGTCCGTCAGGGTCTGGGCTGGGGCAACGGTGATGGAGTCGCCCGTGTGCACGCCCATGGCATCGAAATTCTCGATGGAGCAGACGATGACGACGTTGTCCCGCTTGTCCCTCATCACCTCCAGCTCGTACTCTTTCCAGCCGATGACCGATTCCTCGATGAGAATCTCGTTGATCATGCTGCTTTCGATGCCCCTGGCGGCGAGGGCCTCGAACTCTTCGACGTTGTACGCCACCGATGCCCCGGTGCCCCCCAAGGTGTAGCTGGGTCTGATGATGGCGGGGAATCCTATCTCTTTGACGACCCGGCGCGCTTCATCCACACTGTGCGCGAAACCGGACCGCGGGATCTCGAGGCCGATCCGTTCCATGGCCGCCTTGAATTCCTCTCTGTCTTCGGCCTTCTTTATTGCCTTGTAGTCGGCGCCGATCAGCTCGACCTGGTAACGTTCGAGGACGCCCCTTTCGGAGAGGATCGTGGCAAGGTTCAGGCCCGTCTGGCCGCCGAGGGTAGGGAGGAGCGCATCGGGCCTTTCTTCCCTGATGATCGCTTCCAGCACCTCGGGGATGAGGGGCTCCACGTATGTCCTGTCCGCCATGGCGGGGTCGGTCATGATCGTGGCGGGGTTGCTGTTGATGAGGATGATCTTGTAGCCCTCTTCCCTCAACGCCTTGCACGCCTGACTTCCCGAGTAATCGAACTCGCATGCCTGTCCGATCACGATCGGTCCCGAACCGATGAGAAAAATACTGGAGATGTCTTTCCGTTTAGGCATGTCGCTCCTTTTTGAACGCCTCCATGTTGCGTCTGAACTTGGCAAAAAGGCCGTAGGAATCGTGCGGGCCGGGCGACGCCTCGGGGTGAAACTGCACGGAGAATATCGGATAGATCTCGTGCTCCATCCCTTCGAGGGTGCCGTCATTGAGGTTCACGTGAGTTGCCCTTACCGGTATATTCTGCAAGGATGTGAGGTCCACGGCGAAGCCATGGTTTTCCGAGGCGATGGAAACCTTGCCCGTGCCCAGTTCTTTGATGGGCTGGTTGCCTCCCCGGTGGCCGAACTTAAGCTTGTACGTGGCGCCGCCGTAAGCAAGGCCGAGCAGTTGCTGGCCGAAGCAGATGCCGAAAATGGGGACTTTCCCGAAAAGCTTTCGTATCTGGCCGACGATATCGGGGACGCCTTCCGGGTCGCCCGGCCCGTTCGAGAGCAGGACGCCGTCGGGCGACATGGCCAGGATCTCGGCTGCGGGCGTGCGCGCGGGGACGACGACGACCCGGCACCCGATCTTCTTGAGCATTCGGGGGATGTTCATCTTGACGCCGAAATCCATTACCACCACGAGGAGGTCGCCGCCCTCGCCGTCGAAGGCGTACGTCGCGGGGCACGTCACCTCCTTCACCAGGTCGATGCCCACAATACCCGTCGACCGGCGCGCCTTCTCGATGAGACTCTCCGGTTCCAGGTCTTTGGTGGAGATAATGGACTTCATGGCGCCTTTCACCCGGATGTGCTTGGTGAGGGCCCGGGTGTCGACCTCTTCTATGGCCATGATGCCATGGCGCGAAAGGTAGTCGAGGAGCCCTTCCTCGGCCCTGAAGTTGCTGGTGATCTTGCTGAACTCCCGTGCAATGAAGGCTTCGACCTTCGGCCCCCGGGACTCCACGTCCTCGCTGTTGACGCCGTAGTTGCCGATGAGGGGATAGGTCATGGTGACGATCTGCCCTCGGTAGCTGGGATCGGTGAGGATCTCCTGATAGCCCGTCATGCTGGTATTGAAGACAATTTCCCCTTCGTGCTCTCCTTCGATGCCGGCACACCTGCCGTCAAACACCGTCCCGTCCTCAAGCGCGATTAACGCCTTCATATTCCCCCTCCAATACAAGCCTTCACGCAGAGTCCGCAAATGTGATGGCCAAGGTTCCTCCTATTCTTGAACTGTTGCAGCATGGCAAAACACCCCTTATGGTCGAAATCGGCAGGGTCTTCGGCGATTGCGTGAGCCGGACACGCGCCGATGCAGGCGCGGCACTCGCCGCAAGCAAGCTTGGAACGGGGACACTCCGCTCGCTCTTTGGTTTTCGGAGGAATGCCCCCGCAACCGTTATCGATATCCGTCAGCACTGTATTATAGCGCACTCTCGAGCCGAAGCGCGGATGGACGAGCAGATTGTTGCGGCCTATCCAGCCGAGGTCTGCCGCCACCGCCACGTGCTTGTGGGAAATGTGGCCTTTCTGGTTCTGCCAGTCCACCATCTGGGACGCCGCAAAAGGCAGGGCCTTTCCGCCGAGGCCTTCGATCGCCTTCGCAAGCTCATAGGCGATGATGTCCAGCCGGTAGTTTACCTGACGGTAATGATGCAGATAGAAGAGCGTCGGGCCGTCCGTCAAGGTCTCGAGGACGCCCGAAGGAACGAGGAGCCCAAAGGAGATCGCGTAGGGGTAGACGTTGCGCAGGTCTCCGTCAAAACCGAGAATCTCCCTGTCGTAGCACGACATATCGGCAAGGCCCGCTACGTCGGCGCCTATCTGCTTGACCAGATCTATTATGTCTATTGCTTGTCTCTTCATTCCTTCCGTATTATTCCGTTTCTCGTTCCCCATTCCGCGACTCACGCTCCCTTCTACCATGCCCCTGTCTTTTTGAAATGGACCATAAGGGCGCTCACCGAGGCGGGGGTGACGCCGGGTATGCGGGCCGCTTGCCCGAGAGAAAAAGGACGCACCGTGGAAAGCTTTTCGATTACTTCCCGTGAAAGGCCGGACACCTCTTCGTATGCTATATGGGCAGGGATCAACTTGTTTTCCAATTTTTTTGCCCGCTCGATAAGCTCCGTCTGCCGGTCGGCGTATCCCCGGTATTTTGCCTGCATTTCGACCTGACGCGCCACGTCGTCGCTGAAGGCGTCGATTTTCTCCTCGAGAGCTGCAAGATCGCGAAGCGCGACTTCCGGTCGCTTGAGCAGTTCGGCCAGCGTGACGGGGTTCTTTATTCTTTCGAAGCCGAGCGCGACGAGCCGCTCGTTCACCCCTTTCGATGGCGCGAGTCTCGCCGAGGAGAGGAGGGCGAGGAGCTCTTCGATCCGCGCCTTCTTCTCGCTTACCCGCCGTGCCCTTTCTTCCGACACGACGCCGATGGCCCGGCCTTTCTCAGTAAGCCTGAGATCGGCGTTGTCTTCTCTCAGGAAGAGCCGGTGCTCGGCCCGGGACGTGAACATGCGGTAGGGCTCGTCGACCCCCTTCGTTACCAGATCGTCGATCAGCACCCCCAGGTATGCCTCTTCCCTTCGGGGGATAAAAGGCTCTTCTCCTCTCCCCTTCAACACAGCGTTGATCCCCGCGACAAGCCCCTGGGCCGCCGCTTCCTCGTAGCCGGTGGTGCCGTTGATCTGGCCCGCGAGGAACAGATTCTCCACGACCTTGGTTTCAAGCGTGGGATAAAGCTGGGTGGGATAGGCAAAATCGTACTCGATCGCGTAGCCCGGCCTCATGATCTCCACGTTTTCCAGCCCTTCTATGGTATGGAGCATTTTTATCTGAATGTCGAGGGGGAGGCTTGTGGAGAGGCCGTTGGGATAATACTCGACCGTATTGAGCCCCTCGGGCTCCAGGAAGATCTGGTGGCGGGACCTTTCGGCGAACCTGACGATCTTATCCTCTATGGAGGGACAATACCTGACCCCCGTCCCCTTGATTTTCCCCGTATAAAGAGGAGAACGGTCGAGCCCGGAACGGATCAGGGCATGTGTCTCTTCGTTGGTATAGGTCACGTAGCAGGCCGCGAGGGTCTGGTCTATTTTGTCTGTAAGAAAGGAAAAGGGACGCGGCGGGGTATCGCTCCACTGGGCTTCGAGTCTTGAAAAATCGATAGTCCGTCCGTCGAGGCGCGGGCACGTGCCCGTCTTCAGCCTGCCCATCTTGAGCCCGAGTCGTAGGAGGCTCTCGGCGAGATCGTGTGAAGCGCTGTCCCCCATCCTGCCTCCGGGTTTCTGCTCGAATCCGATGTGGATGAGGCCGTTGAGGAATGTGCCGGTGGTCAGCACCACTGCATGCCCTTCGATGCGCTCTCCCCAGCCGGTCTCCACGCCGCAAACGCGGCCGCCGTCCAAAAGGAGTCGTTCCACGAGCGCCTGCCTGAGATGCAGGTTCGTCTGTTCCTCCAGGGTTTTTTTCATCGCCAGTGAGTAACGCGCCTTGTCTGCCTGGACCCGGGTCGCCTGGACCGCCGGTCCTTTTGTCATGTTGAGAGTCCGGAACTGTATGCCTGTCGCATCGGCGACAAGGGCCATCCGGCCGTCGAGGGCGTCGACCTCCTTCACGAGGTGGCCTTTGCCCAGGCCGCCGACGGCGGGATTGCACGACATGAGGGCCACCCTGTCGAGGTTCATGGTGAGAAGAAGCGTCTGCGCGCCCATGCGCGCCGAAGCGAGCGCGGCTTCACACCCTGCGTGTCCCGCACCGATTACGATTACGTCAAACATGCCTTTCCTACCGGCTTTTCGAGCAATTATGTTTTGGCAGGCCGAAAAGATTACAACGAAGATGAGACATGCCGCCCCTCTTCACGGCGCACCGTGTTAGTTTACACGATTTGGCGTTTGAAATCCATAAGGCGAAAGGAGGGCGACACAGCGGGCGCCGTTTGCTTTTCGTTTATGTCAGACAGTAAGATGTGTAGAATATAAGCGACGAGGTGCGGCTATTGCGACAAATCCGGTCATCGACGATCCATTGATTTTCGAGCCCGGAAAGCGGGGGTCGCGACGATCCTTATAGATACTTCTGTTTTGGACAGGCAAACCCATGAAGAGAATACTTGTCGAGTGGCGCCGTGTTGACGGTGAGGAGTCCGGGCGAAAGGTCCTCCAGGCAATTTCTCACACAATAGAGACGATGCGTCCTTTCCTGAGAACCATGCAGACGCAGCTCGATTTCAGAGAAGTAAAGCCGGCAGCCGATGAACCGGAGTCTCACGGCGCCGTTGCGATAAACGGCAAAGTCATAGAAATGCCCGGCGAGGAAGGCTTCTCCGAGGAGGCGTTGATCGACGCTATCCTGAAAGAGACTGCGCGTTTCGCCGGCAAGGGCTGTTCGGGCAACCCGGAAGACCTGCTTCGCTAATGTTTCCGGCGCCGGCCCTTTTACAGAAGAACCGCCAAAACGGCCCCCTCAAAGGAGTATCCGGGCGTCGACAATGAGGGCGCCGTTCCGATAGGCTATCACCGGATTCAGGTCCAATTCCTTTATCTCGGGATGCCTTTCGGCCAGTTCCGAAATCTGGAGAAGCAGATTTCGGAGGAAGGCCAGGTCGACCGGTTCTGCCCCGCGAAATCCGGAAAGGAGTGGGTAGGCCCTTATTTCCGTCATCATCTCTGAAGCGTCCCCGGGCGTCAGGGGGACGATCCTGAATGAAACATCTTTATATAGCTCCACCATGGTTCCGCCGACGCCGAACATGAGCAGGGGGCCAAACTGGGGGTCTTTTGAGACGCCGATGATCACTTCCTGACCGGGCGGGGCCATGGCCTGGACCGATACGCCTTCTATGCGGGCATCGGGATAACGCCTCTTCGCGTTTTGGACTATTTTCGCGTATGCTTCTTCCGTCTCGGCCGCCGTCCGCACATTGAGGATAACGCCGCCGCAGTCGCTCTTATGGACGATGTCGGGCGAGAGAACCTTCATTGCCACAGGAAAGCCGATCTCCAGCGCGAGGCGCAGGGCTTCATCTTTACCGGCCGCACGCCCCGTCTTCACGACCGGCAGCCCCGTTTGCGAGAGAAACGCCTTCGATTCGACTTCGGTCAGGATCGATCTTCCTTGCTCCGCAGATGCGGCAATGGTCGAAACAACGCTCATCTCTCTCACCTTTTTCTGCGCCCGTACGCCACGACTTTTCCTAAAGCGTTGAGCGCCCTTTGAACGGAAGGATATACGGGGACGCCATTATCCTGATAATACCTTCTCAGCCTGCGCCGTTCGGCCTCGCAGCTCAACGCCTCCAGGGGCTCGCCCCCTTCCCTTTGTACGACGATCACAGGCAGCCCGAACCGGTTGCTAATGAGGACGGGCAGCTCCTCCAGCCACGCTTCATCGACCCATCCCATTTGGGCGTCATAGCCAAGAAGCTGGCGCATCCTCACCGACATGGCTATCTTGTCGATGATGATGCTCCCCGCGCTCCCCGATGCAGCGAGGGCTTCGAGGATTTCTTTCAATATGGCCGGTCTCGGAAAGGGGTTGTCGCAGTCCACGGGGTTGTGAGGACTGGCGCCGGTAGGGGGAAGGATCGACGCAAGTCTTTCGCGCGTCTGCTCGTCGAATTCGGCCATTCGCAGCCCCGCCCTGAAGCAGGCGTCGCTTGCCGTCACACCGACGCCGCCGCCTCCGCACACCACGGCGACGCGGTCGTCCCGCATCAAGGGGAGGTGATGAAAGGCGGCTATGGTGTCGAGGAGCTCCTCAATGGCGAAGACTTGGGCGGCGCCCGTTTGTTTGAAGAAGGCGCTCCACGCCGCATCGTTCCCCGCAAGGGAGCCCGTGTGGCTCGCTGCGGCTTTCGCGCCCGTCGGCGTCAGGCCCCCCTTGAGGATTATGGTCGGCTTTGAAGCCGCAAGCCTCCGCACCACGTTAAAAAAGGTCTTTCCATCTTTCGCGCCTTCGAGGTAGGCGGCCGCGATCGCCGTTCGTTCATCGGCAAGGAAATACTCCGCGAGGTCGACCTCGTTGACATCGCAGGCGTTTCCGTAACTCACCGCCTGGCTTATGGAAAAACCGTAATCCCGGGAAAGGCTGCAAAAGTCCTCGGTCATGCCCCCGCTCTGGGCGAAGAAGCCGACGGCGCCGGCCGTGCGAGGGTATTCGGCGCCCGGAAGGATCGTGAGCTGACCGCCGGGGCTGTAAACGCCGAAACAGTTGGGCCCGATGACGCGGATATCCGACCCTATGAGCCCGCTCAACTCCGCCTCCAGCCGCTTCCCCTGCTCTGTGCCGATCTCGCGGAACCCCCCGCTCGGAACCACCACCGCCGGTATGCCTTTCTGCTTGCACTGACTAATGGACTCGCACACCAAGGGCGCCGGGAGACAGAGAATAGCCAAGTCTACCCCTTCGGGCAGGGCGCCGATGGATGGATAGACTGTGGAGCCCATGAATTCGGTCATCTTGCTGCTCACCGGGTAGAGAAGAAGGTCGGAGCCGAAATTCCTCAGGGCCAGGAAGAAGGCGCTCCCAAACTTGCTGGGGTCCCGGGATACGCCGACTACCGCGGCGGCCCGAGGGTAGAAGAAGGGTTTCATTTCGACGACTATGTCCACGGCACCCCCTCGATTCCCAGGAGTTCCATCCTGCCCTCCACGCTGATTCCCGATCGCCCAGTTCTTGCGGCGCATGGCCGCCTCGCCCGCGCCGCCCTGCGCAACCCTTCGCTTATCGCTCCCTTCAACCCCAACATGATACTCCTCCCGTCACGTGCCCCGGAGAGACAGAGATGGCTTTCTCCGGGCAATTCTTTTCGCAGGCATAACAGGTCATACAGTCTTCGAGGCGCCAGACGAATGCCTTGCTGCCGCACGCCATGCAACGTCGCAGTTCCTCTTCCGCGGCTTCCCTTCCGAGGCGCCCTTTGATCTCATCGAAATTCCCCTTTCTCTGTCGGGCCGAAAGAACAGGAGCATTCTGCCGCGATCTCCTCTCGATGGTTTCTCTGGGCGGCTTCTGAATAGTCGGGGGGTCCGCTTCCCTTCCCTCCCGGAGGTCCTTACCCTTCAGAAAACGGTCTATCGACAAGGCGGCTCTCTTTCCGGACGCGATGGCTTCGACAACCGATCCCACTCCCCTCGCCACGACGCCGGCGGCGAATACGCCCGGAAGGTTTGTCTCCATGGTGATCGGGTCGGCGCCGACATGCCCGGCTTCAGTCTTCAGGTCCGTAGGGAGGCACGATGCGTCGACGCTCTCGCCAATGGCGAAAATCACGCAGTCCGCTTCCGCCGCCATGGTGGTTGTTTCGTCGAGGCGGGGTGAGAAGTTTGCCTTATCGTCGACGAGGGAAAGAGTTCGCGCTGCCTCGACTGCAATGACCCTGCCGTCCTTTTCCAGCAGCTTTAGCGGACCCCACCCGAAGCCGATGTCAACGCCTTCTGCAATCGCCAGCGCAAGAGCTTCGCCGTGCGCGGGGATGTTCTCTTCCGATTCCAGGCATAGGATCGTCACCTTTTCCGATCCCAGACGAAGGGCCGTAAGGGCAGCGTCAACCGCTACGTTGCCCCCGCCGACGACGACCGTGTGCCGTCCCACGGAGACCTTCTTCCCCAATTTCACCCCTCTCAGAAAATCGAGACCCCAGAGAACGCCCTGGAGATCCGATCCCGGAATGGCTATTCTTCTGCTCAACTGAGCGCCGATCGCAAGAAGTATGGCCTGATAGCCTGCTTTCCTGAGTTTTTCGAGATTCGTCCCTCTCCCGAGAACAGTTCCATTCCTGAAGTCAACGCCGAGCTCGAGGATGTAGCTTATTTGGGCGTCCAGGATGGCCGGGGGGAGCCGGTAATCGGGAATTCCCGTGCGCAGCATCCCTCCGGGCCGTGCATCCCCCTCGAAGACCGTGACGGGATAACCCCTTTTGACAAGGAAATAGGCGGCCGAAAGGCCCGCTGGACCGGAGCCGACAACGGCAACCGGTTTGTCGTGGATTCTGGGGGACGGCGTTGCTTTCTCGTTCAGCCAATAGTCCGCGACGTATCGCTCCAGGCCATTGATGTTGACCGGGTCGTCGGCCGTGTTGCGGGAGCAGCCCGTTTCGCACGGATGAAAACAAACGTGCCCTGTGATGGCCGGCAACGGCAGTTCTTCCCGGATGAGCCGGATAGCCTCCTCCATTTTGCCCTGGCTGAGAAGGTGGACATAGCCCCTCACGTCAACCCTGGCAGGGCAGCAGGAGCGGCATGGAGTGAGCGCCGGCTCGCCGTCAAAGAAATAATTCCGGCCGATGACGTCCATGGCGCAGGCGTTCGCACATGTCCCGCACCCGATGCATTTCTCAGCGTCTATCCGGCTAATTGCCATGGTCGCAACCTTGAGTTGAATTGATTCTGACGATTCGTCTTACTCGTCACTTGGCGGAACCTCCGTCGGAAACGTGAGCTCGTACCGCTCTTCATAGGGCGCCGACAAGTCGGGCCACCATGCTTGGGGAATGGGCCGCCTGGTCATCGTTATGGCGCCCTTTTCCTCCTTGAGAATTGTCCAGGCCAACCACTCGGGGTCCGCGCGACGAGGAAAATCCTCCCGATAGTGGGTTCCCCGGCTTTCGGTACGGAACAACGAGGCCTGGAGGCACATCTCCGCGTTGAGCGCCATGTTGCGCACTTCGTGAGCCCTCCTCAGGTCATGGACGTCGTCAGCCCGCATCCTCGGGATCAAATGGCCTTTCAGGAATTCCAGGAGCGTTAGCGCCGCCCGAAGGCGTTCCCCGTGTTTCACCTGCATTACGAAGTAGGGGGCAACGAGGTTCCGGAGCGTCTCGGTGAGAAAACCTGTGCCGAACCCTCCGGTTCTTTGGAGAGGAGCATAGACGCTCTTCCGTAAACGGGCAAGATCAGCCTCTTCAACCCGGGGCCTGTCGGCGTTTCCCGCGAAAGAGGCTGCGTTTTGGCCTGCCCTGTGCCCGGTGACGGAAGCCCCCGCGAGACCGTAGCCCATAGGGGCGTAGCAACTTCCACACATCCTTGTCCCGGCGCAGTCGCCGGCTGCGTAAAGTCCCGGCAGCGTGGAGGCGCATTCCGTGTCGACATAGACGCCGCCCTGGGATGGTTGGTTCCCGACCCACGAACCGAAGGAGACCTCTGTTTTGCCTACGGTCTTCGCATCGAATCCGACCCGCTCCGCGACCCAGTCGAGGCCGCTCGTTCGAGCCGCCTTCGCCGCCCGCTCCCGTTCCTCCGCCGCGGCGCTGTCGAAATCGAGGAATATGGGACCTCTTCCGGCGTGGACCTCGAAGAGCGAAGCTATCATTCGCCGCGTCTCCGTTTCGTACTTGGGGGCGTAGCGCGGTAAGAAGGCCTCTCCCCGGCCGTTTACGTAGCGATCGTACCCCCCGGCCATGCCGATCCGCGTCAGACCGAATTCCTTCAGAAGGCCGCCGTCTTTTCCGCCGAATTCTTTGCCTACCATCTCGGCGCCTGCGCGGCAACACATGGCGTCCCCGTCGGCGGTCCAATAAGAATCGGTCCACCCCGGCATCTTGAAGGCGCCGCTCCCCGTCGCGACAACCGTCGCCTTTGCCTTGATCGCATAGAAAGCGCCGTTTCTCGCATCAAAGCCGACCGCGCCGCACACCCGGTTCGCGGCTTTTAACAGGTCGGTAATCATGACCCGGTCGAGGACTTTGACATCGGCCTCGAGGACCTTCGCCCGGAGCACCGGCATGATGCCGTTTTTCACGAGCGGCATTGCATGTGAGCCGGAGGTGGGAGATCTGCCCTGGCTGCTGGCGAAAGGGACGCGCCAGTTCAGAAGGTCGTGATATCTCTCGTAGGATTCTTCCAGGACGATCCTCACCCAGTCGCGATCGTTAAGGTACTCGCCGATGCCCGTGATGAAGTTCATCCACACGTCCATGTCGTGTCCCCATTTGGGATTGTACACAGCGAGCCATGAGGCGCCGAGCGCCGCTCCCCCGGACTTTCCCATGTGCGCTTTGTCCGCGAGGATGACGTCCATTCCCAATTGCCGCGCCGTCAGAGCGGCGAATGCGCCCGCGAGTCCGCCTCCAACGACCAGAACATCTGTTTCGACGACATGATCTGTTGTCACCGCTGCCCTCCGCCTCTCATCCCTGTATGGCGTAGCCTCCATCGATAGGGATCGCCGCTCCGGTAATGAAGTCCGAAGCTCGGCTCGACAGGAATACCACCGCCCCTGCCAGATCGGCAGGCTCTCCCCATCGCCCTGCCGGGGTTCTTTGCGCTACCGCCTCGTCAAAACCGGGAATCTGCTTTCTTGGCACGCCGGCGAGGCCGGGATCGATGAAGCCCGGCATGATGCAATTGACCTGGATGTTGTCTGCGGCCCATGCGGTCGCGAGACTCCTGGTGAGCTGCACGACGCCTCCTTTGCTCGCGCCGTAGGAGGGGAGGGCGGCTATTCCGAAAATAGACGTCATGGAGCCGAGGGTGATGATTTTTCCGCCTCCGCCTTTCACCAGGAAAGGGTAGGCGGCCTTGGCGAGGAGGAAGGTATGACGCACGTTGGTGTTCATTTCTTCGTCCCATTCTTCAACGCTCAGTTCCTGGGGCAGCTTTTGAACGGCTATCCCGGCGTTCGCCACAACAATATCAATGCGGCCGAATTGCCTTGACGCTTCGTGGACCAATCCGTCGATGTCCCCCGGTTTTCGCACGTCCGCAACAACACCCAGGGCCTCGCAGTCGAAGTCGGCTCTTACCTCTGCCGTCACGGCCTCTATCTTTTTTGCATCCCGCGCCGCCACGACCAGCTTCGCACCGGCAGCGGCGAGTCCTCTGGCGAGGCCCCTGCCGATGCCCCCGCTTCCGCCGGTGAGCACGGCGACTTTGCCATCCAGGCTGAAAAGGCTCTCCATGGATTTTCTCATACTCTCTGCTCCCGCATTCTTTTCCTGCGTTCCGTCATTCCTGCTCTTTTCACGCGGTTGCCTGCGCTTGTTCCCTCTTCTTACGTCGCCCGGCCGCTCCCTTGCCCGACCACCGCTTGACCCAACCCGCGAGGCCGGCCGGCGAGCGAAGAACCACCACGATGAGGAGGATGCCGAAGATGATCAAATGGGCCTCGCCGAGAGTCTCTGCGAAGAGTTCGGAAAGGACGACAAGGAAGGCGGCCCCGATAACAGGCCCCATCAGGGTAGCGGCCCCTCCGATGATCACCGCCATGAGGGGCTCGAACGTCCAGATGGGCTCGAAGACCGCTGAGATGTGGTGGAAGTAAAAGCGGTTGTATGCGTAGACGCCCCCGGCGAGACCCGCGAGGAAGGCACTGATCAGGAGCGAGAGGAATTTAGTCTTGAAAGTATTGATGCCCGTTGCCTGGGCCGCCTCTTCATCGTCCCTGACGCAGACCATCGAAAGACCGAAGCGCGACCTGACGATGAGGAAGGCGGCGAGCAACGTGAGGGCGGCTACGGCGAGCCCGAGATAATAGCGGGGGAGGACGTTGAAGTTGGCCGTGTAGGTGGAAGGCAGGCTCAGGGCGGTGGGAAAAATGTTTCCCACGGCTATCCTCAACGCTTCGGCCAGGGCGATGGTCCCGATGGCAAAATAGGCTCCACGCAGATGAAGCGTGGGGAGGCCGATGATGGAGGCAAGAACGACCGCCGCAACACCGCCCGCAATCATGGCCGCGCAGACGGGTATGCCCGACTTCCAGAGCAGGTGGGTAATGAGGACGCCGCAGCCGAAAAACGCAGCGGCCCCGAGGTTGATCTGTCCCGTGTAGCCGCCGAGGAGGTTCCAGCTCTGGGCGAGGATCACGTAGACGAAGAGCATGATCAGCAAATTCATGGTGCTGCTCCCGAGGTCGACGACAAGCGGGGCGGCCGCGAGGAATGCTCCGGCGGCAATGACAACAATGAGAGAAATGAGCCCGGATCGCATCAGTAGGAAATCCTCCCTTTGGTGAAGAGACCTTGAGGCTTGAAAATGAGAATGACAATGAAGATCACCAGAGCGACCACCTGACGGTAGGGAGCGCCGACGATGAGGACGCCAAGGGCTTCGAGCAGCCCAAGGACCACGCCGGCGGGGACAATGGCGTTGACGTTTCCTTCGCCGGCGAGCATCATGACCACGAAGGCCACGAGGAGCCACCTGAAGCCGCCGTTCGGGCTAATGGAGTAGCTCGAGACGACGATGACGCCGGCAACGCCGGCGAGAGCAACCGCGATGCCGCTCGAGATGAGGTACGTTCGCTGCACGTTGATTCCGCATAGACCGGCCGCTTCTGCATCCTGGGTGGCCGCACGGACGTGTTTGCCGAAGGAGGTCCTGCTGAGTGCGACATACAGCAGAATGGCAACGACGACGGCAACGGCGAAACCGCTGAGGCCGGTGACGCTGAAGCGGGCGCCGAAAAGCTCTATCGACCTGCCGGTGAAGGGGGCCACGATGCTCCGAACGTCGGGTTTCCAGAGAACGGTCATGACGTTGTCCACAACGTAGATGACGCCGAAGGTGATGAGCATGGAGGAGTTGATCCTCTCGCCGATGCTCGGCAGACTCAGCAGCGGTGCGAGGGCAACCTTGTAGAGGAGAAGGCCGACGAGGAACATGACCACGACGACAGCGGGGATTGCAAGGTAGGGGTTGACTCCCCACAGGCTGAAGAGCCAATAGGCGACAAAACCTCCCAGAACGATGAAGGTCCCGTGGGCGACGTTGAGAAACTTCATCACCCCCATGAGGAGACCCAGCCCCAAAGTGATCAGACCATACATCGCTCCAACCAGAACCCCATAAACGATCGTCTGGCCGATTATTTCCATGACTACCTTGCCTCTTTCGCCTGGCCTACCCCGAGGTAGGCCTCCATGATGCGTTTGTCGCACCGCAACGACAGCGCGTCTCCTTCGCCGACGATCCGCCCGTGATCGAGGACGTAGCCGCGGTTGGCGATGGAGAGGGCGGCCCCGACGTCCTGTTCTACCAGCGCGACGGCCACCTTCTTCGCAGCATTCACGCTTTGCAACGCCGCAAGGATGTGGTCGACCACGATCGGGCTCAGGCCAAGGGACATCTCATCGATGAGGAGGAGCTTCGGCCGGGCCATGAGACTCCTGCCGATGGCCAGCATCTGCTGCTCGCCGCCGCTCAGCGTGCCCGCCGCCTGCTTTGACCGGGTTTTCAGTATGGGGAAGAGATCAAAGACAAAGTCCAGAGTGGAATGCTTGAAGGCCTTCGCTTGTTTCGCCGAAGCCCCCACTTCCAGGTTTTCGAGGACCGTCATCCCGGGAAAGAGCCGCCTCCCTTCGGGGACCAGGCTGATGCCGAGTTCCACGATCCTGTGAGAGGGAAGTTTGTTCAGGCTGACGCCTCCAAAGCGCACTTCTCCGCTCCTTGCCCGCGCCAACCCGGCGATACTCCTCATGGCGGTGCTCTTCCCCGAGCCGTTCGATCCTATAAGCGTGACGATCTCCCCCTCGTTGACCGTCAGCGAGACATCCCAGAGCGCCTGGATATCTCCATGAAAGACGTTGATATTCCGTATCTCTAGCATACCGCTCTGTCTCCCAGATACGCCCTGATGACCTGTTCGTTGTTGACCGCTTCCAAGGGGGAGCAATCGGCGATCTTCGCGCCTACCGCCATGACGACAACCCTGTCGGAGAGGCCCATGATCACTTTCATTACGTGCTCGACGACGACGATGGTGATTCCTGTGTCCCTGATGCCCTTCGTCATCGCAATGGCGTCGTCGATCTCTGCGCCGCTCAAGCCGGCGAACATCTCGTCGAGGAGGAGCAGTTGCGGCTTGGTGGCAAGGGCCCGGGCAATTTCCAGCCTTTTTCTGTCTATGAGACCAAGGCTGGCCGCAGGCAGGAACCGCTTGCCCGCGAGTCCCGTCATCTCCAGAATTTCTTCCGCTTCGGCCCGGGCTTGCCTGACGCTCCTTGCAGGCAAACTACCGTAGGCGCGGCCGGCGACGACGTTTTCGAAAGCGGTGAGCTTGTTGAAAGTCCGGACCGCCTGAAAGGTTCTCGCGACGCCCTGCCGGCAGATTCGGTAGGTGGGAAGACCGGTGATCTCCCGCTCCTTGAAGATGATCCGCCCCTTGTCCGGTTTCATCGCGCCCGTGGCCAGGTTGAAGACCGTCGATTTTCCGGCCCCGTTCGGGCCGATAAGGCCTACTATCTCCCCTTTCGCAACGGCAACGCTCAAATCCGCCACCGCCTGAAGCCCGCCGAAAGACTTGCTCACGCCGCAAAACTCAAGGAGCGTCATTTTTTCCGCCACACCTTCTGCCGGTCGACTCATGCCTGCCGTCACTTCTCTCCCACATTTCCTGCCATGGCCCCGCAACCGCCCGGGACGGCCATTTCTCATTCCTGGAATCCGGGCCGCCCAAGACGTTTCAGGTCCGGCCCGGATGCTTTTTTTCGCCTGCTACTGGCGGGGGTATACCAGAGCCTTGGCGTTCTGGCCCGCGGGCCATACGAGGGCGGTCTTGCCGTTCTGCCACTGAGTAACGACGGGGATTGCCGCTTGCCTCTTGCCGTTGCCCTGGAACTTGACGGGCCCCGCTACCGTCATCAAGTCGGCGGCGGCGATGGCGTTTCGCACCTTGTCCCTGTTGAGCGTGCCCGCTTTTTCTATGGCTGCCGCCACGACCTGGATGGAAGCAACCCCCGGTCCTATAGCATAGTTTGCGTCCTCTCCCGTCGCTGCCTTCACCTTTTCGTTGAGTTCCTTTACGCCGGGAAAGTTGAGGCTCGGGACCCAATCCGGGGAACCGATGGTGTAGTTCACGAGGTCCCCCATCTTTGCCCAGGATTGGTCATCGGTCGCCCTGTTGAAAATGATCGCCTTGGGGTGATAGGCCAACTCGTTCATCTGCTTGAGCATGGTGATCGCATCGGGCGGCACGGGCGCGCCGAAGAAGACTTCGGCGCCGGCGTTCTTCGCTTGCATGATGATCTGGCTCATATCGGGAGAGAGCATGGCGTACTTGCCCTCGTAGACGACGGACATGCCTACCGCCGCCGCTTCCTTCCTCATGAATCCCGCCAATTCGGTGACGAATTCCGTCTGCTCCACCGCCATGGCGATCTTCGTGGGCCTCTTCTCTTTCGGGAGATTGTTCAGCACCCCGATAAAACCCTTAGCGGAGTCGTTGTTCAGCTTGCCCACGGTGAAGTAGTACTTGAGGCCCCTCTCAAAGACCGAGTCAATGGCAACGAGCATGGTCACCGCGGGCAGTTTGTTCTTCTCAAAGATGTCGGCGGTTGCGTTGATGAGAGTCGTTCCCACCACTACAGTCGCCTTGTATCGGGAGTTGAGCGCCTCCGCCCTGGCTATGGCCTTCTCGGGATTAGTCTCCATATCCTGAAAAACAAGCTCGATAGGGATTTTCTTCCCGAATTCCTTAACGAAGACGCCTCCCTGGGCGTTGATCATGTCCGCCCCCATCTGATATCCCGTTTTCGAAGGCTGCCCGGTCAGGGAATCGGGTCCGGTCATGGAGACGAGAGCGCCGATGACGATACTCTTCGGCGCCTCCGCGCCCCAAACGCCGCCCGCGACGAACAAAGCCAACGCCACAACCAACGCCACCCCAAGTACTCTCCCCTTCTCTTTCATGCTCTCCTCCTTTGCCTCGTTTGCATCTGCGGAAAAAAACCTTTCCCTCTCCTCATCCTCCGCACTGTTCCGACTGCCGCACGTTTCTTGCTTCCTTACCTGCCGCACGGTCGGTGAGCCCTCCGTTCCGTTCCGGTTGCTCCATTCGTGCCGCGCTACCGAGCGATCACCCTGCTTACGGGGAAAGACCCGGGCAGAGGCGCAAAGTAATGCGACTGCTTCCCGTCGCCGCCGCCGACGAAAACGAGGATCTGTTTTGGGGATTCGGCGATGGGTACGGGCGTATCTTTTTTTAGAGGACCCAACATTTCCGTGAGTTTTTCCGCTACGGCAGCCGAGGGCCAGGCAGAGAGACTCGTTTGCGTCGCTTTCCAGAGGCCTTCCGAGAAATCTCTCTTCCCCCAGTTGGCTGCGGCCGCCAGTGCCGCGTGTTCCGGGCCGACCACGACGATCGGGCTCTGCTTCAGCAGGTGCGGGATGACCGGACCGCCCATGTTGTGGAGTGGGCTGACGATCTTGCCCCACCAATGCATGTGTTCGTCGGCGGACGCGCTCCAGTGATCCATGTTCTCGATCGGCGGATAGCACGCCATGACCGTAACCAGACTATCGTCTTTGCCGTAGCCTGCTTCGACCCGGTAGGGCGCCCGACCCTGCCGGCGCATTCCGCTCGTTCTCGCCAAACACCCAGCAAACGTAGTCTGCGGGAGAACCAAGGGTCGATCGATCCATGGCGGGGGGCTTCGAGCCCCCTACCGAATAGGCGACAAGGCTGATGGCGTAGCCGATGGAACCATTCGCGCGGTGCCCCTTGCCCGCGGCCCCCTGTCCCCAGGCGAGACCGATTTCCTCGACGAGAGGTCCGCTGACGATGACGAGAAGCTGGGACGTCCCGGTCCCGGAGAGGGCGAGCCGCAGGTTGGCTTCGGGCGCAAGAAGCGCCTCCATTGCCGAGGCGAGGACCGGCATATGCTGCGGGCGGCACCCGGCCATAGCCGCATAGACGGCAAGGAGCTCTACCGTGAGAACGCCCATGCGCGGCGGCACTTCGCCGATTGCCTCGTCGCCTCTCCTGGATGTTCCGCCTACCAGGGCCTTTACCCGCTCCCGGGTCGGCGGCAGGATGGGAAGACCGAGAGACCAACCCTGCGCCAGGAAGAATTCGTTCAGGTCTTCGACCGTTCCGGAGAAGTCGAGAAGGGCAGGTTCGCGGGGTTTCTGTTGTCCCGGGTTGTTGCGGCCCGGTTGCCAATTCGTTGCGGCCTTCCGGATTTCCTCGAAGGCGTCTTCGGCCTTTTTTCTCACGACCCCTGCCGGCAGCATTCCCAAAGGAGGCGGTATGGCGACGAAACAGGCGTCGGCAAAGCCCTCGGAGAGGGGCAGGGCGGCGACCACGCCGGAGAAGGGTTGCGTAACAATGGCAACGGTAGGTATGCCGAGCTTCTCCACGTTGAGCAGATCCGTCATCAGCCAGTTGGCCGATCCGGCGCAGTCGCCGGCCGCGCCGATGACGACGTCCGGCCCGAGCCCCGCCAGTTCCCTGGCAGTGGTTCTGCTTGCCTCCGCGGCGGGGTCGCTCTCCCTGGTCAGAGGCCTTGATTCCCAAGCCTTCACGATCTTTACGTCCGCCCATCGTGAAAGGAGCAGCTCGCTCAGCCTGCTGAGGAATAGGTCGCCGTTGGGTTTGCCGTTCCAATAGAGAACGACGGTCCTGCCGGAAAGATCCCTCGGATGGGCGTTTGCCTTTGCTTGCGCTGCTTGCGTCGCAGCTTCCGGGCTTATAAGCTCCCACCTGGTTATCATGCTGTCTCTGTCCATCTCTTCTGTCTTCGCCATTCTTTTGTGGAACGCTACCGCGTCAGTATCTGGACGCTGCAAACGAGGCCGGTGAGATTCTGCGCGAGACCCACCAACGCATGCGGCACTTGCCGTTTGCCCGCTTCCCCTCTAAGCTGCCACACCAGCTCGACTACCTGGGCCACGCCGGTGGCGCCCGTTGGATCGCCCCTGGATAAGAGGCCGCCACTCGTGTTGACCGGGATCGAACCCCCTATCTCGGTCGCCCCCTCGTCGATAAGCCGGCCGCCTTCGCCTTTGGGACAAAGACCGAGGTTTTCATAATGACAGATTTCGGCGATGCTGAAACAATCGTGAAGCTCGACCACATCCAGATCTTTCGGCCCGCACCCCGCCATCTCGTACGCCTCTTTGGCCGCCTCGACGGTAAAGCCGTGAATGCTCGTCGGGTCGTCCGGGACATAGACTTGGCTGCACAAGGCCCCCCCCGCCATCCGCACGAGGGGTTTGCTCGAATGCTTTCGCGCGATCTCCTCGGCGGACAAAACAAGGGCCGCCACCCCGTCTCCGGTGGGGGCGCACTGGAAGAGCGTAAGCGGGTCGGCGATCATGCGCGAGGCAAGAATCTCTTCCACGGTCATTTCCCGCTGGTGCTGGGAGTAGGGATTGAGCGTTCCGTGCTTGTGGTTTTTCACGGACACCTGGGCCAGTTGCTTTGCAGTGGTCCCGTATTCCTCCATGTGACGGCGGGCGATCATGGCATACTTGGAAGGAAGGGAGAGCAGCCCCATCCTCCGCTGCATTTTTTCCGACTCGGGAGAATCAAGGATTTCGGGTCCCAGGACGCCCTTGGCCATCTTTTGGAGACCGACGATCAGAACGATATCGTACATGCCGCCGCCTATGGCCTGGCGCGCCATGATCATGGCCGTTGTCCCGCCTGCGCAGCCGTTATCGACGTTGAATATGGGTATGCCCGTCGGCCCCAGGGGCATAAGGACGGACTGACCCACGGTGACCCCCATCATAACGTGGCTGCAAAAGGCGGCGTCGACTTCCTTCCATTGGACGCCGGCATCCTTCATGGCATCCAATGCGCACTCGGCCGCCATCTCTATGATGCTCTGTTCGTATCTCCCAAAGCGCTTCATTGCAGCCCCGAGTATGACCACATCTCTCATAATCAACTCCTCAGTCGCTTCTTGTCTGCCCGCCGACGGGTTTGAATTTGTAACCCCACACGTCTCTGTTGCTATCGTCGCGATAAATGCGCTCTACAAAAAGCTCCATCTCCAGGCCGATCCTTAGATCTTCCTTTCGGGCGTCCAGTTGCGCGAGGATAAAGACGCCCTCGGGGAGCTGAACCCGACCGATCATATACGGGACGGGGCCCTCGTAGTCCGGCGGCTTCTGGAACACCTCGGTATAGGTGTAGAGCGTCCCCTTCCGCGACAGAACGGCGTCCTCGATATTCTGCTCGGTGCATTTCGGGCAGATCGATTGCCGGGGAAAGAAGACCGCCTCGCAAGAGGCGCACTTCCCCCCTTTGAGATACGGCCCTGCCTTATCGTGTCCTACTAACTGAGAATAGCGGTCCGTCTCTTTGGTTGCGTTCATCGGCATTCCCTCTTGTCCCTTCCGGATTCCGGGGCGGATTGGGCTTCCCTTTCCTCCCCCGATCTGCCGGCAAGCTTCTCCACGCAGGCAACCGCTTGGGCCATAGTGGCGCCGGGATCAAAGACCTCTCGTATTCCCATTGCCTTCAGCTTGGCCACGTCGCACGCGGGTACGATGCCGCCTACTATCACGGGCATTTCGTCGAGACCCTCCTGCTTCAGCAGCGACAGCACGCGAGCGCAGAGCTCGGTATGGGCGCCCGACAGGATGCTGAGGCCCACTACGTCTACCCGCTCATCAATTGCGGCTTCGACGATCATGGCGGGGGTTTGCCTGATGCCCGTGTAAACGACTTCTATGCCCGCGTCCGCAAGGGCGCGCGCAATTACCTTAGCCCCCGATTCGTGGCCGTCCAGGCCAGGTTTTGCTATGAGCACCCGAATAGGTTTCGTTTTCATGGACCCCTTTCTCCTGTCGCGTTATGCGCCGCTTTAAAAAACGGCAGGCGGCCGGTACTCACCGTACGCCTGCCTCAGGCAACCGAATATTTCCCCTTCCGTCGCGTCGATCCTGACCGCTTCGAGGACGGCGGGAACAATGTTCACTGCTTTGCCCTTTGACTTTTCCTCGGCTGTGCGCGCCAAATCGTCGAGGCTTCTTCTGACCTTTGCTTCGTCCCTTTTTCGCCTTATCTTCAGAAGCCGTTCGACCTGCTTTGCCTCGCCTTTGGCATCGCCTTTGAACAAGGGAACAGTCACTTTGGCGTTGAGCGCGAAGGTGTTGACGCCAACGACCTTCCTCTCCCCGCTTTCTATTTCTTTCTGCGTCTGGTATTGCCCTTTGGCCATCTCGCTGAGGTAGTACCCGCGGTCGATGGCGCGCTCCGGTCCTCCGAAGTTCTGTACCTGATCGAACCAGTAGCGCCCTTTGGCCTCTATCTGGTTCGTCAGCGACTCGACGAAGTAGGAACCTCCAAGCGCATCGACGGCGGCGCCAATATTGCTCTCCTTGGCCAGGATGTGCTTCGTGAGGCTGGCCAATCTCGTCGATTCGAAAGTGGGCAGGGCGAGGGCCTCATCGTAAGCCGGCGCCGAGATGTGATCGATGCCGGCGAGCATGGCCGCGAGGACATGGATGGTACTCCGTATGATGTTGTTGAGCGGCTCTTGAGCCGTCATACGGTTTCCTGCCGTGTAAACGCTGATGCGCAGCGAGAGGATCCGGGGATCGCGCGTCTTGAACTCATCTTCCGCTATTCTCGACCACAGGCGGCGAACAGCCCGGAATTTCGCAACTTCCTCAAAAAGGTCGTTGTCGGAGCTCATGTGGAGGTCCACCCGGGGGAGATACTGCTCGGGGGCAACGCCCTTTGCTCGGGCGGCTTTCACATAGCAGAGAAGGTTGGCGAGGCCGAATCCCACCTCCTGCGACGCCGTGCAGCCGCCCCACCTCATGGTTGTCGTGCAGGACCACTGGGGCTCCCAGTCCGGCAGATGCTGGTGCATGTAAGCGACGACGTCGGAGGCGAGATCGAGGGCTGCCGCGGGGTTGAAGATAAAAGTTCCCCGGCCCGTATATTCCTTGAAGGGGTCATTCTGCAACCTGATGCCGAGTTGTGAGGTGGGGAGCTTCGAGCGTTCGCAAAGTACGACGAAGAGGGCGAGGGCCCAAGGGGCGATGCAATTGCCCACAGTGCCCGTTTTGAGCGACGACAGCGGGATTCCGCGAAGAGCCCGCCTGAGGTCCTCGACGGTGTCGATGGCCAACCCGACTTTGCCCACTTCACCCTCGGCGAGAGGATCGTCCGAATCGAGGCCGAGCTGCGTGGGCAGATCGAGGGCGAGGCCGATGTCCCGCGAGCCGGCGGCATAGAGTTGCCGGTATCGCTTATTTGCGCTCTCACCGGAGCCATAGCCCGCATAGAAGCCCAAGGGGGAGCGGAAGGCCCGGTAGCCGAGGGGGTCGGTTCCCCTGGTAAAGGGATACTCCCCTGGAAACCCCAGGTCGTCTTCATAGTGCATGTCTGCCATATCGAGGGGGGTGTAAACTCGTTCGGCGATCAATTCCCCGCTGCCGGAGGTAAATTTCTCCTTCGTTTCCTTCCCCCTGGCCAGCCTTTCCTGCACCGTGGTCTTTTCCCACTCGGCGCGTTTCTTTTTCAACTCCCGGAGAAACTCAAAATCGTACATATGCTGACCTCACTCTGCCAAAGCGGTGATCTCAACCTCCGATGGGCCTCGTGTAGTTCGCCCAGTAGGGCGCTCTCAGATCTCGCCTCAGGACCTTCCCCTGGGCGTTTTTCGGCAGGCGATCGACGAAATCGATTGACTGCGGACGCTTGTACGCGGCAAGTCTGGACCTGCAGAACTCGATTATGTCGTCCTCCTCTGCCTCGAACCCCGGCTTGAGGACCACCACGGCCTTAACGGCTTCCTGCCACTTCTCATCGGGGACGCCAAAGACGCATGCCTCGTCGACGGCCGGATGCTCGTTGACGACCTGCTCGACCTCGGTGGGATAGACATTGAGCCCCCCGCTGATGATCATCTCGCCCTTCCGATCCATCAGGTAGACGTAGCCGTTCTCGATTCTGCCGATATCGCCGGTGTGGATCCATCCGTCGACGAGCTTGGCCGACGTCTCCTCCGGCCGGTTCAGGTACCCGATCATGGCGTGGTCGCTCCGGACGACGATCTCGCCCGGCGTCCCCGCAGGAACTTCCTCTCCACCCTCGCCGACCACCTTCAGCTTGACCATGGAATAGGGCCTTCCCACGGATGCCAGGGGGGCCGTTTCCTCCGCCGTTCCTTCTGTCACATGTTCTTCCTTTTGCAGGCAACAGATGGTCAGCGGCACTTCGCTTTGCCCGTAATTTTGCGTAAAGACCCTCCCGAAGACGGTTATCGCCTGCTTGAGCTTGTCGGTGGCTATAGGCGATGCCCCGTAAATGATGGAGCGGACTTTTCCAAAATCGTAGCTCCTCACGTCGGGATGGGCGATATAGCGGTTTATCAGCGTCGGTATTGTCTTGATCACGGTCACGTTCTCCCGCTGGATAAGTGGAAGGACCGTCTCGGCATCGAACCCCGATGTTATGACCTGAGCTGTGCCTCTTATCCAGCAGGGCAGGACGAAAGAAGAGACCGCGTGGTATATTGGCTGCAGTCCGAGAAAGACGTCATTCGGGCCGAGATCGCGAAGTATGTCGAGGAGGATATTCCGGGCGACGAGCAAATAGGAGTCTCTGGCCCACATGATGCCCTTCGGTTTCCCCGTCGTTCCCGAGGTAAAAACGATATGGCCCAATTCATGGTTATCCACGTCGTCGCGGGACGCTTCCGTACCACCCTCTGCGACGACGGCTTCGTAATCGAGCCAGCCGTCCTGCCGCTCATTGACCGCAATGAAGCGCTTGACGCCGGGTATTCTCGATCGATCGGGGATCTGGCGGACATATTCGGCCCCGACGATGAGGGTGCTTATCTCCGCCTCGTTGATTTGCCATTCTAGATCCGGCGTGCTCATTCTCGGCGAGAGAATGACGTCTACGCCGCCCATTTTATGCTTCGCGAACATCGACTCGATGTATTCCGGGCAGTTGCCGAGAACCGTCCCGAGCCGGTCGTCCTTCTTTGCCCCCAGTTTGAGAAGGCCGTTGGCCAACCCCGTGCTCCGGTCGTTGACCTCCCGGAAGGTCAGCCTTCTCGGTCCGTAAACGACAGCCGTTCTGTCGCCGTAATACCCGGCGTAGCGGCTTATGATTGTCTTGACGTCCATTCGACTGCCTCCACTGAGCAATGATCGGGCGGTTTGCCGCTTCGGGCGCGGAAGATCCTCCGCAACCCCGCCCCCACGACTTTACGCCCGGTCTTCATTCTCCAAACCATAAACGCGCATGGCTGTGCCGTAGAACAGCGCTCCTTTCTCGCCTTCCGAGAAGCCCTCGCAGACCCTCTTAAAGGCGTTCCAGAGGACGGAGTAGGGGTACGATTCCCGGTCGACAGGGAAGTTGCTTTCGAACATACACCGCTGGGCGCCAAAGGCCTCGATGCAAAAGCGATAGTAAGGCTCTATAACCGCGGCAAGCTCCGTCGAGGTCGGCGGCTTGCGCCGCTCGCGCCAACCGAACCCGCAACGGGGCATGCCGAGCCCGCCCAGTTTCATGGCCACGTTCGGACGCGATGCCAGTGCTCGTATCCCTCTTTTCCACGCTTCGGCAACCTCGTCGTTTCTTCCCGCATGGCGCCCGATGCCCAGGGGACCGCCCGCGTGGTTGACGACAATGGTCGTATCGGGAAAATCGGCTGCCAGTTCCGCAAGGTCCGACAATTGCGTGTAATACTGCCATGCGTCAAAGAGCAGCCCGTACGCGGAGAGATGGGCAAAACCCTCGCGAAACGCGCCATTTTGCATCATGCCGGCCTCTTTGGCGAGGGAGATTATGGATGGATCGGGATCCCAGGTGCATGATTGCCTCACGCCGCGCAGACGCCCTTTGCCTGCCTCCATGTGGGCCTCAAGAACGGGCGCCGCGGCCGCGCCGAGGGTGAGATCGACGAAGCCGACGATTCCCGAGGCAAGGCGGACATTCCTTTCGCCGCACAAGAACGGCTTTGCCGTGATGCTTTCGACGAATTGCGTTTCTCCAACCGGTCGCATTTCCTCGGGTCCTTCCTTTCTATACCCCATCCCGCATTCGACGAACACGGTCTTTTCGACGCGATGACCGCTGTCTGCCACATCCCTGAGGAAATCGTCTGCAAGGTAAGTCCCACGGTTGCCCGGGCCGTCCCAGAGGTGGTGGTGGGGGTCACAGATGGGCAATCGCGGCTCGAGGGCCTCCTCGTGGACTTTCTTCAACCATTCCTCGCGATCAGTTTGACGGGACACGTCTTCCTTTCTCCTTGAAATCTCTCTTTGCCGAACGAACGAAGGCATTCGTTCTCAGAGCCCTTTCGCCTCTTCCACGAGGTCAAGCTTCTCGATGGTCTCGGGGGTCGGTTTGCCCGTTTCCCGCTCCCATCCCATGCATTCGTAGAATTCCTTGATGAGCCCTCTCAGGTGGGGAGTAACCGTTTGCCCCAGCGCAGGCCCTTCTTCCGGGGCTTCCATGAGGCGCTGTCCGATATCCATGTCGCTTTCAATCGTGAGGCCGCGCTTCATGTTGAAAATTCGCTCCAGCGTAATGACCCGGTGGGCCACTTCAAGCGTTTCATCCCAGGAGAAGTTGTCCCATCCGGTTATCGCTTCGATGACGGGAGGAATCAGATAAGCCGCCTTGCTGTCGTTCTCCAGCATGCCGCCGAGGAAGCACATGCCGTAGCAGTCGTCCCATACCCGTCGCAGCATCGATCTGGCCGTCACCGAGGCCAAACCCTCGGTCGTAAAGCGGGGCGTTCGTTCCTTAAAGCCGAGGTCAAACTGAGGGAAGACGTCATTGGCAAAACCTCCCTGCCAGCAGGCGCCCGCTCCGGAGGTGACCTGGCCGAGCATGACGCCCCAAGCCGTTCTCCAGTCGTGCATGTTGTATCCAGCGCCCTTGACGTGGATGGCATACTTGTAGGCGTCCCCGCCAAGAGTCTCCACCGCTTTCTTGATCCCGTCGGAAAATATCGCGCCGAACCCTTCGCGGTAGGTGATCTTCATCAGAAGCGCCTCGGCCGCCTCGGCATTTCCCCAGGTCAGATCGAGTCCGTCGGTCTGTTCTTTGGTAAGCAGTCCCCTGTTGTACATCTCGAAGGCGAGACCGAGGCAAACGCCCGGCTCGGCGGAATCGAAGCCGAGGCGATCGTTCAGGTCCAACAGGTAGAAGACCGAACCCGGGTCCGTGACCCCCACGATCCCGGCGGCGCCTTCCCGGCCTTCGGCGCCTCCTCCCGGCGTAATGACGTGGCCCTTGTGGG
This sequence comes from uncultured delta proteobacterium, assembly GCA_963816715.1. Lineage (GTDB taxonomy): Bacteria > Desulfobacterota > Syntrophorhabdia > Syntrophorhabdales > WCHB1-27 > BOG-1155. The sequence continues at coordinate 84,071 of CAWFMJ010000010.1, read as the reverse complement.
GACCGTCGGTGATTTCCGCCCGGTAGCTGCAAGCGACAGGGCAGCACCAGCACGCTACATGTCTGGTATTGAAGGAACCATGTATGGAACCGTACATCCTTCCCGCCCAGGACATGCCGTCTACGGGATTGAGCATATTCTTGTAAGTTGTCCATTGAGCGAAAAGACCGAAAACCTGCTCGCCTCCCCCTTTGCTGACGCCCTGCAATTTGTGGCAGTTGTAGTAGACGAGCGGGGCCATCCCCTCAACGAATGCGAGCCGATACCACTCGCGTACCTGGTCTATGAGCTTTTTGGGGTGGGCGATGGGAATCATGCCGTTGCCCTTGACCACAATTGCCTTTAGCTTCTTTGAACCCAGCACCAAGCCGTTGCCGCCTTTGCAAAACATGTGATGTCTATCGTTTCCGATTCCCGCACCGTGGATCAGGTTCTCTCCCGCCGGCCCGATTGCGGCCACGCATACGTCGTGGGCTCCGACTTTGGCCTTGATCGCTGCTTCGGTCTCGTCGGTATAGAGGCCCCAAAAGGGCGCCGCATCTCTGATCTCGACCGTGTCGTCGCAAATCCAGAGATATACGGGCGTCTTGGAAGCGCCTTGGATGATGAGCCCGTCGTACCCGGCGAACTTGAGATAGGCGCCCAAAAAGCCGTGGGTATGAGAATCGCCGATGGTGTACCCGGTGTTGGCGTTGAGCGTCACCGCAGCCATGTCGGAGGCGCAGGGATAAAAGGAGCCCGTCATCGGCGCCGTCATGAATATGACCCGGTTTTCGGGATCGAGCGGCGTTGTTTCGGGGGACAATTCATCATGGAGCAGCTTTACGGCGAGGCCCGTGTCGCCCACGTATTGTCTCAGGACTTTGTTGTCCGGCAAGTTTTCTTTCGTGATCGAACCGCTTGTCAGATCGACCCTGAGGATCTTCCCGACGTATCCCCCCGGCAGCCCCGTTCCCTTCTTTTCCGATTTGGATGATCTCTTGTCCTGCCTTGCCATTTAGGTCCTCCGCGCCTGTTCGCTTATGACGCATATCGGCCCTTCCGTAAAGCTTTGGGCGTCGCCCCTATACTTTCTGAAAGGACAGCTTGTCCCTATAAATCTCGAACATCTTGTCGCTCAAAGAGGCCGCGTTCGCATCGCCGACGTCTGCCGGCTCGCCGTAGGTCAGCGCCTTTGCCTGACAGAACTCAACGCAGTGCGGCCTGCCGCCGCAGAGGTCGCACTTTTCAGCCGTTTTCCCGGCGAATTTCATCACGCCAAAGGGACAAGCGGTCAGGCACATTTTGCAGCCTTTACACTTCCCCTTCGAGACTTTCACGATGCCGGTCTGCGGGTCTTTCGCAATTGCATGGCTCGGACATACGGAAGCGCAATAGGGATCTTCGCACTGCATACAGACCACGGGGTTGAAGAAAGCGGCATGGTCGTAGCGGATGACTTTGAGTCGTGCACGGGAGATGCCCACCCCCCCATGGTGGACCAAGGAGCAAACGGCCTCGCACATGCGGCAACCGATACATAAATCTGCGTTAACTATGAGCATCTTCCTCATCGATCACGCTCCTCCTTTCGATCCGCTTGGCCCATAATTCCGAAAAAGCGGCCCAACTCGCCCATGCGTTTTCCGTACACGAACTCACTCGTTGAAAATGCCCCTGAAGAAGATCTCCTGGTAGGTCCCGAGCAACTCATCGGCCGACTCCTGCCGCTCGTTGTTGTACCAGTGGAATGTCCAGCGACACATGCCGATGAGGGCGAAAGCGGCGAAGGTCTTGTTCAGCTTTTTGCACTTGCCCGAAGCTTCCATCTCCGAAAGACTGCTCCGGATCAGATCGAAAAACCGCCTCCAGGCCAGGTTGATGATCTTTCGATGTTCCGGCGTCAGCTTGTCCACTTCATGAACAAGAACCCTCTGTGAAGCATCCCTTGCCATGCTCGCTTTCGTATACTCTCTCATCAGGTAAGAAAGACGTTCTTCAGGGTCGTCGATCTTTTCCGCAGCTTCCATGATGGGGATGAGATCCCGTCTGAGATTGCGCTCGTGTATGAAGAACAGCAGTTCTTCCTTCGTGGTGAAGTAGTGATAGAGACCGGCCTTGGCGATTCCAAGCGCCTTGGCTATCTTCGAAAGAGGGGTCTGGTCGTAGCCCTCCGCGATAAACAGCTCCATCGCCTTCTCGTATATCTCTTCGCGTCTGTCCACGCTGTCTCCTCCGTCTGTCGCCGTTTAGCTCTTACCTCCGGAGAGATAAAAAACTTACCGTGCGGCCGGTAACTATTCTGGCAACTTCTCGTGAGAGTGTCAAGATATTTTTTTTGGCTTTTTCGAATTTCAGCTTATCTGATTGAAATTATTGAACTGCTATTTGGACCGACTGCGGTCGCTGAGATGTGGCGGACTTTCGGAATGTCGCAGACGTCGCGAATTCCATTTGTCGACGCCCGGCGTCGTTGAAGGCTTTGGGTTCGACGTTTCCGCGTCTACTATGCCTACGCAGACTTAGGCAGGCAGAGAACGAAAGACGAGAATTGCGGGGAGCGCCGCCGCCAGGCAACGCTGCAAAATTGACCCGGAGAACGTGTTCGGATTTCAAGATTCCTGGAGCAGCAAGGACGGTCGCGAAAGACGGCGACGAGGGGTGCAAGAATTGAGGCTATTGGCGCCGAAGGCGGGAATCGAACCCGCACGGGGTGTAAGCCCCACCGGATTTTGAGTCCGGACGATGCGAATTCTTAGGCCCTTGATAGTTGGTCTGATTTCCCTAAACCCACGGAACTCCCTGGAGTTTCACAATCTGTATGGTTCAGTTTATTTGATCTTTTTCAGTTTGTTTTAATCTACTTTATCACAATTTTATCACAGAAATAGAAAACAACGCGGTGTGCTCAGGCGCTGGACGCCCTCTTCCTAATGTCTGGCCCCGGAGTTTCTGGAATGAGATTCTTTCGGAGGCTAATAGGCCTCTCCGCACACACGCGGTAGTCCTGCTGAATGGGAACATACGCTCATTGATCAACGGGGACGACATGAGGAAATTTGCAGGCTGCCGCGATCACGTAGATGCAGCCAAGGCTTCGCCGCTGCTTTTCGACGCCGACTTTAAGGACCTGCCAAGGAAACCTGGTTGGTTCGAAAGGACGGCCGATCCGTAGGCATGTACCTCGCCGCAGCATGCAATCGTGAATTGATCACGGGGAACGGCATAGCCTGCTGCTGCGCCCTCAGCCGGGTCGGGACCGCCGCCGCTCTTCCTTCGCCGGGTCTGCGCCGCTTTGCTAGGAGGATAAGGATTAACTTCTGACCCGGCGCAACAGCCGTCGCGCGCAGAGAGCTGCCGACATCCCCACGATCAAGAGCAGGAGCGCGCTCAGCAGTATGGCCGGAACGATGCCCGCCCTGAGGGAGAGGAAGCTGAAGCCGACCGCCGGCACAAGCCCTACCCGCACGCATGCCCTGAGCGCCTCGCTTCCCCTGATCGTATCGGCAATCGGAGGCGAGACCCTGTAGTACCACCTCACAAAGGCGCTGCCGGCCCTCGTGGTGAGCAGAAATGTGTCCCTGAAGTTCCGGAGGATCATGACATAGGGACTGAAGTAAGAACCGTAGGCCGCAGTCGCGATGAAACACTTGTTTCCGCCCGTGCTGCTGCCTTCGGCCGCGGTCGCTGCAGCGGATGTCGACGGCACTGCCGGACCTCCGGGATCGAGCACGATGCCCGCCGTCGGATTAAAGTCGGTAAGATCGTTATCCGTAATAGAGAGTACCCCCTTTCCGTTGACCACCGAGAACGTGGTGGCAGAGCTGAGCAGGATGCCTCCTGTCGAGTCCCACGTGCCGTTGCTGTTGATCAGCAACCACCCGCGGCTCGGGGAGTACTTGTACCAGACGGCATTGGCGGGAAGATCGGCAGGGGTGTAGAAGGTCACTGTCGCCGGATTGTTAGACCCGGAAACCCCCGTGATGGTAAAGGACGCAATACCGGCGGGGAAGGCGTAACTGTCAGGCGGCGCGCTGTTGAAGGCTGCGTCGGTGGTCGTCGTTGTCGTTGCAGTAACTATGTTTGTCCCGGCGGGGCTGACGATGCCGAGCACGTTGCTGCTGGCGCCGCCACCCTCTTTGACTATGGCAACGCTCGGGAGAGAGAGGTTTGCCGAGTCGCCGCTGTTGACTGTGGCTGAACTGCCGAGGTCAGCCAGCAGTCGCGCCGAGGCCGTGCCGGCGGCCACCGCCGACGAGAGGGCGGACAGGCTGGTTACTTCGCTTCCGGCGCTGTCCGTCACTGCCATGGCAAGCGGCGTTGTCCTGCTCGCATTCATAGCCACGGAGGTGGTTGTAAAAGAGGTGGCAGCGGAAGGATCAGAAGGGGCGCCTCTGCTGTCGGTATAGGTGACGCGCCAGTAATAGGTAACGGCTGACTGCAAGACTCCGGTCGGAACGGTCAGGGAGATAAGATCGTTTGCATCGTTTCCCGAGGTGAAGACGGTAGAGCCCGAGGCAAATTTGCTGTCGGTGCTAATCTCCCACTTGCTGGACGCGTGAGTGTCTCCGTCCGCATCGGAGAAGGCCGAAGCCGTCAACTGGGGAGTCAACGGGACATTCGTTGCATTCAGCGGCAGTGCGTTCACCGGCGTGTCGGGCCTGGTGTCCGTTGCCGCCGTCAAATCGACCGACGCGGTGTCTCCGCCCGCATAGACGGTCAGAACGCCCGTGTCGATGCCGTTTTTCCCGCTGGTCGCGGTGTAAGTGACTTTGGCGCTGGCGGTGGCGTTCGGCGCAAGGGTGGAGGAGATGGTCGAGGGGCTGACCGTGAAGGGGCCGCTCGTCGAGAGACTGACGCTGGAGAGGGTCAGACTGCTCGTATTCTTTATCGTGAGGCCGCAGGAAACCGTGCCGTTCAGGTTGTCCGTGCAGCCCGAAGGAACGTCGTCGCCCTCGTTCAGGTCAGGCAAAAGGACCACGCCGAAATCGAGAGGCTGAGGCGTGACGGTGACGGTGGCAACGCCCCCCGTTCCGCTCAGGGGCGCGGCAAAGCTTGTCGTGTACCCTTGCCCGTTGAACGTGTAACTGAGCGGAACGGTGATCGCGGCGTTTTTGGAACCCGCCGATGCGGGCGAGAACACAACGGTGACGGTGCAGGTTCCCCCCGGGGACAGCGTCTTTCCCGAGCAGGCATCCGTGCTGACGGCGAACTCGGAAGCGTCGGCGCCCCCGAGAGCGAGCGTGCCGACGTTCCACGCGGCCTGGCTTGCATTCGTAACGGTAAGCGTCTGCTGGGTCGAAGATTCGCCGATCGCCGTTCCCGGGAAGGCCAGCGGGTTGGGGGTGGCGCTCACGTTGGCGACCACGTCGAAGCTCAAGGTGGGAAGATTCTGCGACTGGCCGCCCGTGAAAATGACCATGCCGATCGTTTCCGACGTGCCCATGAGGTACAACGAAAGGGCCGGATAGCCGCCGGCGCCCGTGGAGGGGTTGGTGATGGCGCTCACGAAGGACGAGTAGTTCGAGTCGGAAGAAAGGAAACTGTAAGACAGGTTGAGATACTGATCGCTCGCGCTCGGCAGGGTGAGCGTTTCATCGCCCAGGTCGGCTACGGTCCCCGCCCAGGCGAGAAGATCCGCCGCCGTGCTTGCATAGACGGGGTTGAGCTGCCTGTCCGTCGACGTTCCCGCGCTTTGGGCCCAGTTGTTGTTGGCCACCCAATAGATGCTGAACGTGCCGCTGCCGACGCCGAAGCGGCTGTTGTTCTGCTTGGCGTTCGCCGAGGAGAAGGCGAGCGCGGGGTTGGCGATAGTCCAGTTGCCCGCCCCGTAAGCGGCGTTCAACGTGTTCACTGTCGCGCCGATATTGAAACTGAAGACTTCGTTTGCCGCAGCGGCGTAACTGCCGTTGTTCGTTGTGGACAGATCGCCCTGCACTGCCCCGGCGCCCCGGCCCAGCCCCATCCGTCCGGAGTGATGGGACGGCCGACGCTCTGGTATGTGCTGTACACCATGTCGCTTGCATACGTACCGCTGCCTTGCGCGCCGCCGGTGCCCACGATGCTGACGCTCACGCTGGTCAGCTTGGTTTGCGCGAGTACGGGTGCGGCGAGCAGAACCGCGATCAGGAAACAGAACAGAGCAAAGTGTTTTTTCATTTTGAATTCCTTAGCCAGTCGCGCGATTCGAATACTCTTCATCGGGCGCTCCGGTGCTCCCGTTCGGCTGCAACGCCTCTTTACGGACAAAGTCCGCCGCAAGGGAAAGGATCGGGACAGCAGGGCAACATAAAAAAGGCGGCGTAGCCCTGAACGGAATTCACTGGAAAGGTCAGCCGAAGCTATAACCCTTCGAGAACATAACGCATTGCGCTATATCTTCCCCAATATAATGTATTGCATTATATATCATTAGAGAAAACCAGCGTCAAGTCTTTTGGATGTTTCGAGTGAAATTCTTGCAAAACACTATAAAAAGCCCTTGACTCATCGTTAATCGTAATGATATATAATGCCATACGTTATAGCTACTACTCGATAACGATGCGGACGCAGAAAAAAAGAACACGCCAAACAGGACGCGCGGGCCTTCAGAAGGCCGGGCATGAAACGAACTCTTTCACCAAAACTGGAGCCCATCCATGAAACAAGAACGCTTCTCGGAACCCTCCGGCGCCCTGCGCCGGATCCTGACAGCCTTCGCAGCAGTCATGTTCGTCCCCCTGCCTAGGGCTGCATGCGGGCTGCGCCCTCAGCATCAGCAAGGACCGGGACGCCTTGGTCGTCTTCACGTCCGGCGAGACAAGTCTCTCCGGCATCAGATAGGCTTCTCTGCCATGCGCGTTGTCTACCGGATGTGGCTCGACAACAACGGGTTGGCGTTCGGCGAGTATGTTTACCTTCTTTTGAAGGGAATCGAGAAGACAGGATCGCTCTCGCGGGCCGCCGCGGCAATGGGGACGGCATGCGGCTACGCGCGGCGCGTCATTCTGTGTTGCGAGCGGAATCTCGGATTCGCGCTCATCAGCCGAACGATCGGAGGAATGTCCGGGGGCGGCTCTCGGCTGACCCCCAAGGCAATCGACATGATGAAGAAGTACGAAGAAGCCCGCGCCCATGTGGAAAACGCTCTGAGCAAAGCGTACCAGACCCATTTCGGCGAACAGGCCGACGTGTTCCGCGACGTCCGCCCCGGGATGAGAAAGCGCATCCGGCGGGCGTCGTGACGCCTTGCCGGTTTGTCTTCGCAGGCTCTTCCGCCGCTTGATCGGCTTCCCGGAACCTTCACCGTCTCCGGTCGATTCTCAAAGCCGTCTTTGAAGCGACAATGCTTTTTTGCATAGAGAGGGGGAATCGCGGCGGCGACAAGCCTGGCCTAGCCGAAGTGCTTAGCGTAGATCTCCTGAAGCGCTTCTTCTACCTCCTGGTTCAGCGCCTCGTACCGCCTCATGAGGTCTCTCGCCTCAGGCGTAAGCCGGGAGCCCCCTCCGGAGGCGCCCCCGATTTTCCGTTCGAGCAGGGGGAACCCCAGTCGGCGCTCCATGTCGCGAAACATGCGCAATGCTGTACCGAAGCTCGTGCCCATCCCGGCAACTGCGCCTTTCAGCGAACCGGCCTCTTCTACTTTGTGCAACAATTCGACGGCTTCACTCCCGAAAGCTCGGCCGTCCCGGTCGAGCCATACCTCGTGTTTCACTGTCATTCCGCTGCCCGGCTCCGAGGAGGCCTGACGAAACATCCGATTCGCCTCTTCCGCCGCCCAGCCCGCAAAGGCATGGAGCTCTTTGAGCGTTCTTCCCAGTTTGAACGATTTCAGGGCGAATAGGGTCCGTTCGGTATCCGTTTGCATGGCGCGAACGGCGCTTGCGAGCTTTTGCGTGGTGTGCCTGGTCGCGAAGCCTCTCCCGCGCAGGTCTCCGACGCGCTTGATGAGTTCCGCGGTCTGCTCGCAGCGGCCGCCGAGGTTTGATAGAGTCTCGGACAGTTCCTTGATTCGGGCGCCGACGCCGTTCATCATGTCCACGATCTTCCGGAAACCGGCCTCGTCGGCAGGCGCTTTGTCCAGAGCGGGGAACGACGCTTTTTCGGCTGTTTGTTCAGCCCGGCGCTGCCCGTTATGTTTTCTCCCGGCGAATTCCATGGGACGAGTATACCCGACAACACCCGAGCCGTCAAAGTAAAAATACGACATCCTAAGAAAAACCCATGTATCCCTGTATGACGGGCAAGAAGCTCCGCCGCAGCGTTCCTATGCCTGGGCACACATATTCCAATGAAATTCTTGTAAACGTTGTAAAAAACCCTTGACTTACCGTTAAACCTAATGATATACAATGCTATCCATTGTAGTTACGTCGCTACAACGCAGGCACATAGCCGCACGGGAGAAGTGCGCCCAAAAGGAGGTGGACCGGCATTCAATCGGCAAAGGAGCGTCCGGGAAGACCGGAGGGCGGCAGAACGATGCGCATTCTCATCAACACAGGAGTCCAATCATGAACCAATCAGGAGGACGAAGGTAAATGAAAATCAGCAGTCTCAGAAGTTCGAAACATTCATTCTCAGCCCCAAATTGCATACTTCGCATTGTGTTGGTTTTTGCTGCGGTCTGCTTCTTTGCTGCGCCGGCCGCCCGCGCGTCTATTGTTTCTTCGGGGGACGTTGAGCCGTATCCCCCCTCCACTTGGACGCCAGCGGTTTTTAGCCCAAGTACGTTTCAAATCTCAGGGGGAACGACGGGCATAATCGGCAATACCGCCAACGGAGCGCTGACGATCAACAACGGCAGCACCCTGGCATCGGCCTTCGGCTATCTGGGCAATCAGACCGGAGTGACCGGAACCGTTTCCATCAATGGCGCCGGATCGAGCTGGAACCTTAACAGCAACAGCGGCAGCCAGTTCAATCTCATTGTCGGCCGCAACGGGGGGGTCGGCATCCTCTCCGTCACGAACGGTGCTAACATCACCACCGGAGGCATGACCGCCACCCCAGCACTGGGCAACGGCTCCGTTACCATCAGCGGCGTCGGCTCCACCTGGACGAACCAGAACAACACCGTCAATATCGACAACTGCTCCCTCAATATACTTAACGGGGGGGTTGTTACCGGCAACAGCAGCTATACTCTGGCAGGCTCGTCCGCAGACACCCGATCCAGCATCACCGTGAGCGGCGCAGGCTCCACCATAGGAGGAGGTTTCCTTGTCGCTTACCATGGGTCCGCTTCCCTCACCGTTCTCAACGGCGGAACCGTGAACGCCAACGGCGGGGTGAACGTCGGCTACTACAACGGCTCGTCGGGCAAAGTGGTTGTTGACGGCGCCGGATCGACGTTGATCAGTTCGAATCCCTACGGCGCCCTTAGCGTGGGTTCAGCCAGCTTCTCGAATGGCGTAGGCACGTTGAGCGTCAGCGATGGCGCTGCCGTCAACGCTACCGGTCTTGTGGTCGGTAACAGCTCTTCCGTTTTTACCATTGACGTTGGCACGGGAAGCTCCCTCGCCGTGGGCAGTGGGAGCCGCGGCGGAGTGACGAATAACGGGACAATCCGTTACGTCGCGGGCGCAGGCGCCGCAACCGGGACGTACAGCCCCATTTCCGGTCCGTGGAATAACGCCGGCAACCTTCAAGCCTTGGGCGGAGTAGTCAATCCGGACTATTCGGTCACCGTGAATGCGGCAGCCGCGACGACGGCAGGCGTCCAGGCATTCATCGATCTTTCCCAGACTCAGCGAGTCCTGGTAACCGACCCCACGACGGGAAAATCCGTGGGAGCAGGCTTTCAGGCGGCGACTTCATACACCCCCCTCGGCTTCACCGCCACTACTATTACGGGCAGTCTGCTGAATTCGCTGGACGCCGATCTATCCACCGGTCAGTCGGTCTTGAGCGCCTGGAAGTTTTCGACGGGCGGGTACACGTCGGGATCCCCCGTCTACCTCTCCCTTTTTGCCGGAGCGGGCCAGAACCTGTCGGGACTCACCATCTGGGATTACGCCAATGGGACTTGGTCGCAGTTTTCTGCAACAGACCTGGCTTACAACAACACCTATGCCAGCTTCACCACAACGAACTTAAACGACTATGCGGTGACGGGCACCACTCCTACGCCTGTCCCGTCGGCCTTGCTGCTCCTCGGTCCGGGACTGGCCGGGCTGGGCTTCATGAGGAGAAAAATATTTAAGGCCTAGCGTAGCACCTCAGTTCAGATTTTGTACTCGGAACCCGGTCCCGGGCCATCCGATCCGGGACCGGGCGCACTTTGGACTCCGGCGGACGGTGCGATGTTTGGTGCACTGTTAACCAAAAGGTAAGGAGAACGGCAATGAAACTGAGCAGCGTAAAGCGCTCGCCCCTGATAGACAGGTTCCTTCCGCCCGGCCTGATAGGCCGGATTGCCGTCTTGCTGTCGAAATATGCTTTTCTGATGACGGCAGCTCTCGCGACGACAGGGCTCTTGGCGAATTCGGCCTCGGCCCAGGCGATTGCAACAGGCGACATTTTTCCCAACAACAACCCATCTGCGTGGACCGACTCGCCCATCGGCTACACCCCCGCCTATATCGGCAATTATGGCGTGGGCGCGCTCTCTGTCACTAACGGGGCAACTGTCACGGACTTTCTCGGAGTCATCGGCTACAACGCGGGCGCGAGCGGAACCGTGACGGTGTCCGGCCCCGGCTCTTCCTGGAGCAATTACAACCTCACCGTTGGCAACTACGGCACGGGGTCCCTTTCCATCACGAATGGGGGGTTGGTCGCCGCTCCCGGCTCGTACATTACTCTACCAGTTACTTATGTCGGCAACTACTCGGGTTCTAATGGAATGGTCACTGTCGCCGGCTCGGGCTCGACATGGACTAACGGTGCTCTTTACGTCGGTTATTCGGGCACCGGCTCGGTAAGCGTGCTGAACGGCGGAACTCTCGCAACCGTGGGCGTTTATCTCGGCAGCAATCCCGGCGCGAGTGGGACCATCACGATCGACGGCTCAAGCTCGACCTGGACCAACAGCGGCGACCTGATCATCGGCCCGTCAGGGATGGGCGTGCTCAACATCACGAACGGTTCGGCGGTCACTTCCACCGGGACGACCGCGGTCGGCCCTTCCGGCACGGTCAACTTCGGGGCGAGCGGCGGAACGCTGACCACCGGCATGCTCAACGCTGCATCCAACCAGTTTGCCGGTACGGGCACAATCGTAACTCACGGATGGCTGGGAGACCTCAACCTGACGTATAACGGGCCGAATGTTACTCCCGTGACCGTGGCGACTTGGACAAATCCCGGTCAGAACATTGCCGTCAACCTCGATCTTTCTGGAAGCGGCGGAATTACTGGCGACATATCCGTGGGCTACCAAAATTCCGGCAGCCTCACTGTCCAAAACGGTGCCCAGATCATTTCCGGCAACGGCTATGTGGGTTCTTTGAGCGGCTCAACGGGGATTGCCTCCGTCTCCGGTCAAGGTTCGAAGTGGACCAATAGCACTGCTCTCTATGTCGGCAACTCCGGAACGGGAACCCTTTCCATCGCCAACGGTGGAACCGTGAGCAGCGCGACCGGCTATGTCGGCTACAACGGTGGTTCAAACGGAACCGTTACGGTGTCCGGACCCGGCTCTGCGTGGACCAACAGCGGGATTCTCTACGTCGGCAACGTGGGGACCGGCGCGGTCACTGTCAACAGCGGGGGCGCTCTCGTGAGCGCGGGCGCCTACGTGGGTGCCGGGCAGGGTTCAAACGGAACCGTCACGGTGTCCGGACCCGGCTCTGCGTGGACCAACAGCGGGATTCTCTACGTCGGCAACGTGGGGACCGGCGCGGTCACTGTCAACAGCGGGGGCGCTCTCGTGAGCGCGGGCGCCTATCTCGGCAGCAATCCCGGCGCGAGCGGGACCATCACGATCGACGGCTCAAGCTCGACCTGGACCAACAGCGGCGACCTGATCATCGGCCCGTCAGGGATGGGCGTGCTCAACATCACGAACGGTTCGGCGGTCACTTCCACCGGGACGACCACGGTCGGCCCTTCCGGCACGGTCAACTTCGGGGCGAGCGGCGGAACGCTGACGACGGGCACGCTCAACGCAACTTCCTCTCAGTTCGCCGGCACGGGAACCATCGTCACGCATAGCTGGCTCGGCGACTACAACCTCGTGTGCAACGGACCGAACAGCGCTCCTCTTACCGTGGCAACCTGGAAGAACGCCAATGAGAGCATCAACGTGGACCTCAGCCTGAACGCCGCAGGGGGCATGGCGGGCAACCTCGCGGTGGGCTATCAGAGGTCGGGCAGCCTCACCGTCGAAAACGGGGCCCAGATTGCGTCGGCCCTCACCTACATCGGCTACTATTTCGGCTCAAGCGGGACGGCGACCGTTTCCGGTTCAGGGTCGACCTGGACCCTGACCGGCGACCTTCACGTTGGCGAATCGGGCACGGGCAGCCTGAGCGTCATGAGCGGCGCGGCCTTAAGCGGCGTCAACGCGTATCTCGGTTACAACGATGGCGCAACTGGAACGGTCACGGTCTCCGGCGCAGGCTCATCACTATCTTTGAGCGGCGCGCTCTGCGTAGGCAACTACGGCTCGGGCGCGCTCAACGTCGCGAACGGCGCTTCCGTCGCGAACGGCACGGCCTCTATCGGCTCAAACGACAGCGCGAGCGGCACGGTTACCGTATCAGGAACCGGCTCTTCCTGGACTACCAGCGGAGACCTTGTCGTCGGCCTGTCCGGAACGGGGTCTCTCAATATCGCAGGCGGAGGCGCGGTATCCGTCTCGGCCACGACCACCATCGGCCCACAGGGAAACATTGCCTTCAGTGGCGGAGGCGTCCTCGCCACGGGCGCCCTCTATGCCTCGCCTTCGCAGCTCTCCGGCTCGGGGACCATCAAGACATCAGGCATCGTGGGAGACTTCAATCTTGTCTTTGACGGATCCCACGGAGCCAACCAGGCGATTGTAGTCGCCAACGGGACGACGGTCGACGTGAATCAAAGCTCGCAGTCCGTGCTCGGCGTCGGCTACTACGGCTCAGGTTCGTTGAACATCACAAACGGCCAGAACATTGCGTCGAGCGCCGGCTATCTCGGCTACAACCCCGGCTCGAGCGGCACGGCGGCAGTCTCCGGTCAAGGGTCGACGTGGAATGACGGCGGCAATCTCTACGTGGGCTATTCCGGCGCCGGCGTCCTGTCCGTCACGAACGGCGCAAGCGTGATCAGCTCCAACGCTTATATTGGCAACAACGCCGGATCCTCCGGCGTTGCAACCGTCAGCGGGACAGGCTCGACCTGGACGAACAACGGCCTTGTCAGCGCACTCTGCGTCGGCGTTTCAGGGCCGGGCGCCCTCAATGTTCTTAACGGAGGTGCAGCAAGCGCCTACAACATCTATCTTGGAACCAACTCCGGCATCACCGGAACGGCCGTCGTCGACGGCGCCGGCTCGACACTGACCGGCACGCTCGGACTCTACGTCGGCTATGACGGCAATGGCGTGCTCAACATCACGAACGGCGGCAACGTCGTCACCTCCTATGCCTACGTCGGCTACCCCGGCTCAGGCACGCTCACTGTCGACGGCGCCGGCTCTACGCTCTACGGGGGGGTCAGCCTCACTGTCGGCACGGCAGGCGCCGGAACGCTCAACATCACGAATGGCGCCACGGTGTTCGTCAGACAGGCAACAACGCTCGGGGCATTGGGGACGATCAATTTTGGCGCCGACGGAGGAACCCTCACCACAAGCAACATCGTCGGAAACACGTCGCAGATTAAGGGAACGGGTACGGTTGTGGTAGGCTCTTACCTGGGCGACGCCGATTGGGTGATGGCGACTCCACAAGACCTGGTTCGCCAGCTGCCGAGCTGGACCGGCCCCGGCCAAAACATCAATGTCTATCTCAACCTGACGGGCAATGGCGAAATGCTGGGCGACATATCGGTCGGCTACCAGAGTAGCGGCAGTATGGCCATCAAGAATGGGGTAACTGTGGCCGCCATGGACGGCTATGTGGGCTATAACGCCGGGTCTATTGGCGCAGTCACGATCAGCGGGGCTGGCTCGACGTGGTTCAACGGAGGCAATATCTACGTGGGCAACTCAGGCACCGGTGCCATGACGATCACGAACGGCGGAGGCGTCGCCTGGGACAACGTCTTATCCGTCGGCTACAATGCCGGCTCGACGGGCAGCATCGCCGTTTCAGGGACAGGATCGACATTGGGCAAGACCTGTAGCGTCAGTGGTTACAGGTCATCCGGCGACGGGCTGCTCCGCGTCGGCGACTCGGGCACGGGATCTCTTACCGTCATAAACGGTGCCAGCGTCGTGGACGAAGTTGGCGACATCGCCGAAAACAGCGGCTCAAGCGGCGCCGTTATTATCAGCGGCCCGGGCTCGACATGGAGCAACAGCTCAGGGCTTGCTGTCGGTAAGTCCGGCAGAGGAACTCTCTCGATCACGAATGGGGCAACGGTTACGGATACTATAGGCACGGTCGGCTATAACGACGGCGCCGTCGGGATCGTTACCGTCGACGGCCCGGGTTCCACCTGGACGAACACCGCTGCGGCTCCTGACACGGGCCTTTGGCTGGGGCTCTTCGCCACGGGTCAGGGTTCATTGAGCATCAGCGACGGCGGAACCGTCACGGCGAACGCCATGACGATCAACACCCAATCTCTTCTTACCGTCGACGTCGGCAAGGGCAGCTCTCTCGTGTTGTCCGACAACGAGGCCCTGTTCAACAATTACGGCACAGTTCGACTGGTGGCAGGGGCAAGCGCGGCGCCCGGCACGTATGCTCCGATCATCACTGCGGGAACGTGGTATGGCACGGGCGCCGTCCAGGCTCTCGGCGGGGTATGGAATGCCGCCAACCACACCGTCACGGTCAACGCCGGGGCGACGGCTGTGGCGGGCAGCCCGACGACGTTCGACCTTTGCAAGATCCAGCGGGTTCTAGTCGCCGACGCGTTCGGCAAATCAGTGGGCGCTGGCTTCCAAGCGACAACGACCACTGCGAATCTCACCTTCTCGGCGGCGGACATCAGTGGCAGCGAGCTGAGTTCCCTGCAAACTACATTGAATGGAACCGGCCAGTACTTCCTAAGCGGCTGGACGTTCTCGACAACGGGCTATACGGCGGGCAACCCGGTCTACCTCTCCCTCTTCGCCGGCTCGGGTCAGAATGAAACGGGTCTAACCATTTGGGACTACGCAAACGGGACGTGGTCGCAGTTCGCAGCAAACGACCTCGCCTACGACGGCGCGTATGCGAGCTTCACCTCGACCAACCTGAACGACTACGCCGTGACCGGCGCCGCTCCCCTGACCGGGGCCACCCCGACGCCCATCCCCGGCGCGCTCCTGCTCTTCGGGCCTGGGCTGGCCGGTCTGATAGGAATCAGGAAGAGGATTCAAGGAAAAAAGGCGTAGAAACGGATCGAGGGATGAGGGATGACTGCTCGCGGCGGACGATGATCAAAAAGGTTTTGGCGTCTTACTCCCAAGGGAGCATTTACGCGATCGGTCGTCCCCTATCCTTCGAATGACACGGAAGGGCAGTAGATACGGGTTTTAAGTTTTGTCTCACGCGTTAAGCGACGTACTTGACGTGAAACCGAAGCCGTAACGGGAGCCGCCGGCCCCGTGGCGTTCTTTGACAACTGAATAGGGATAGTTCACGGCGCCGGGCAGGTTACGGCCCCTAGCGGTCGCGGCCTGTCGCCTTTCGGCGCTGCCATGGCGGGAAGTCTATTTTTTCGCCCTGTTCCTGGATCGCATTGCGGATTCGCTGATGTCCTGAATGCTTCTGCCTGTCCAGAGGTCGCGCTGCCACTTCGTATAGTCGAACTTCTCGCGGGCTATCAGCGTGATGTAGCGCTCCGCCTGAATCTCCCCCAGGGCATCGATTAAAGCGTTCGTCCCCTCGATTTTGATCTCGGCATCAGTTTTCATTCCGTCTCCTCTAAAACACTCAGGAGCCCTATCGGGTTCACGGCCTTGATCTCTCGGAACCTTTCGAGCTTTTTGAGCAAAAAATCATCGGTAGATACAAAATAGTCGCACTGCGCCTCGACAGCACACGCCACATGAAGGGCGTCTTTGGCTTTGATGCCAAGCCGTGCGACGACCCCGGCCCTCTTGAGAACTCCTTTGCTTTCCCCGCTATCGACAACGGCGTACGACTTCCACCGCGCTATGGCGTTCCGCCGTTCGTCGAAGGGGTTCGCCTCGTTCTCATAGTCGATAATGTAAGACCACCCTAGTTCGATGGCCCTAGCAACTATCCTGGAGTGAATGTGAATAACCGCCTCTGCTTCAAGCTTAATGCGGATGACGGCCTGATCGTCGAAGGGTCTGTTCAAACAACAATTGTCCAGGTAGATTCTCATCTGGTTCCGTTCCCGCACTGCACCCGATCGGCGGCGAGTAAACGTACTGCCTTCACGAGGGCGGCGTCGATCAGTTTGCCGTGCCGCCCTGATTTCTCCCGTCTATAGTCGTGTTTGAAGCGGACGGTATACCTAGTCTCCCGCATTCAGCTTCTCAAGCAGACGGTCGGTGGTTCCAGCCGTAACCAGTTCGCCACGTCGGGCAGCTCTCATAGCCTCGATGGTTTCGTCGTTAGGGACGAGGGGCTCGAAAGGCAACGCTTTTTCCTTCGCTATGCGGATGAGCATCATACGGAAAGCGCTGGAGACAGTAAGCCCGACAGACGCAAGCACCGCCTCCGCTTCGGCCTTGATCTTCTCGTCTACCCTGGCGCGAACAACCGAATTAGCAGCCATGTGTTGGTACCTCCTGTTGAGCTATATTGTAGCCCACAAGAGGCACAGGGTCAAGGGTGGCTTGAGCAGCAGGGGAAAGCGGACGAAAAGTAAGCGATGGAAAGAACATAACGGGCTCTTTTAAGGACCTCAGAGAGAAACGCCAATAAAACCCAGAAGGAGGCAGCACCAATGAACGTTTTGAGAGAGAGTAACAAAGACCTTTGACGCAGGAGGAAAGGACATGAAGATCGACGGTAAGCGCAATGAGGGAAGAACGGCCGGGCGCATAAGGGCGCGGACGCCCAGTGAAACGATCGGGGGAGAGACGAAGGTTTCGGGGCTTTACCCGATCTGATAAGCGCTCCGGCCGGTTTGAGGTTGAGGCGGCAGCGAGGTCACAGAGACTCGCCCTGAGTTCTTTGACAACTGAATAGGAATGGCTAACCGCGCGGTGACTACGCCATGACCGTTACTTTCACGCCGAGCGATTCGGCAGATCGTGCGAGCACCTTATCGGCGGTGACCAGGATGAGTTCTTCAACAGACGCGATAGCGAGATGCAGGGCGTCAAGTGTTCTCAAAGCGGTATTGAAATGACCGATCCAGTCTCGCGCCAATCTGTAGTGGTGGTTCCGGACGGACAGGTAGTTGTAAAAGCCGCCGTCAATATGGGCAAGAAGGCGTGCGATAACGCGGTCGCCGTCTACTTTCAAAAGGCTTCCTTCACGTATTTTCCTTGAGACGGCGGAAAACAGCTCCAACTCCGTAAGAGCGCTGATCGATGGCTGCGCCTGTCGTGTAAGCAGGGATTCGGCCTTCTCGCTTAGCGGTTCAGGACAATAGTACGCCGCAAGGACGCTCGTATCGATGTAGTACATCAGTAGCGCTCCTCGCTCCTCTGCAAGGCAACCGTTGTACTCAACGGTTCACCGGCGACACGGATCGAGGCACGGAAATCCCCCAGCGCAGGCAACATTTTCTCTTCTCTGTGCATTGGCACGAGCCGCGCTATCTTTTTCCCCCGGCGAAGAATGATTATTTCATCACCCTCTTCCACGCGGTCGATGAGAGAACCGATCTTCCCTCTGGCTTCCTTCAAATTGATTTCCATGGCAACCTCCGGACATACACGATAATAGCAAGTGTACACCATGCCGTCAAAAGTGTCTACATCAACCCGGTGCTGTACGGATGGGGCGGGGAAGCTGTTGTAAGGGCGTGGGCGAGAGGAACAAACGAACAGATTTTCAACGAGGTTCGAAAAAGAACCCAACCAAATCATAAGGAGGCGCCGCAATGAGCATCATGCAAGAGAGAGCGCTAAAGATGTCGGCTGCGGGAGCTCACTCGCAATCGGCAGCGGCGGGCTGAGCAACAGCGGCATCGTCCGTCTCGTTGCCGGCGCGGGCGCGGCCGCCGGCAACGAGACGCCGATCACCAACACCGGTTCATGGACCGGCTCTGGCGCCTGCCAGGCCCCGGGCGGCGTCCGGAACTCCGCCAACCTACGACGGCACGTCGTGGTCGCAGTTCGCAGCAAATGATCTCGCCTACGATGCCGCGTATGCAAGCTTTACGACGACCAACCTCAACCACTAGGCCCTGACCGGCGCCGCGCCCCTGACCGGCGCCGCGCCCCTGACCGGGGCCACCCCGACGCCCATCCTCGGCGCGCTCCTGCTCTTCGCACCCGGCCTCGCCGGTCTGACAGGGATCAGAAGGAGGATGAGCAAGAAATGATGAAGACTATTTTGAATGTTGAATAGAGGACGCTCTCCGCGCCCGTTGTGCGTGCCGAATACGCGATGCAGTTGGCATGAAACGGAAAACCGTACCGGAAACAACCGGTTCTCTGATGTTCTTTGACAACTGAATAAAGAGAGTTTACAAAAGCGGGCAGCCTGCAGCCTCTCGCGGTTTCGGGCCGTCCTCTTCGGGCGCTATCATGTTGGGCGGGTCGTGTGAGTCTCACCCTGCCGGTTCTTTTTCTTTTGCCGCAAGCTTCTTATCGAAGGTAAAAAGGGAGAAATCGTAATTCCTTGCCTTGATGAAGAGAAGGCAGTCGACAATGTCTATTGTGGACTCGGCAAACATGGCCAATGATTCAGAAAGCTCCTGGATATCGTCGTTTATGATGCCTTTGTATCCCAACAGCCGTATGAGTATGTCTGCTGCTTCCGCTCGTGGGACTTTATAAAACTTCGTGAGTACATAGACACATTCCACCAGGACGCTTTCCAGAATGATTGCTTTTTCTTTCCCTATGAGGACGTCCTCGAGAAAGACGGCGGCCTTCGTATAAAGATCCTCGTGGTCTCGGAGGAGATACCGGAGAATCGTATTGGTGTCGGGGAGCTTACTTCTCGGTTTTTTCATCGACCACCTCTCTCCATACCTTTTCCCGAACATCAGAAAATGCCGCCGGTTCCTTTGAATAAACCCGCAGGGCGCCGCCGACGCTTTTGACCGCTTTCAACATGACTTTGCCCTTAGCCACCTGGAATTCCACCACATCGCTTTTTAATGTCTCTCGTATCGCCTTTGGTATGGTGACCTGACCTTTCGAGGTAATCTTCGCAGTATACGCCATAACACTATCCTCCTTACTTGTCATTGAGTCATTACTCATATGAAGTGTAATGGACATTACTATAAGAGTCAACAGGGATACCGGTTCGGTCAGAGGCGCAGGGGCAAAAAAGGGCTGAGTTGCAAATGTCGAGGATGAATGGGGAAAGTTGGAAGCAGAGACGATCGTTTCCGTTACGTCGAACGGCACGGGGACAAAAGCATGGATAGGGTTCCTGCGGAAGAGGAACCGGAAAGCATAGAACAAAGCATCCTTGGGACGTAGGGAGAAGTCTTCTCCCTACGTCCACGGGGAACGAACGGCATCAAGGCCAAAATCGTTTCGGCCTGGAAACTTCTCCCCACGTCCACGGGGAACGAACGCACTTCAAGGAGAAAAGTCCGATGAAGGGAACACAGAGAAGAGAGAGAAAAGAGGGCCTGCTGAAAGCGCGGCCTTGTCTCCCCGTTTTGGCGTTTGTTTTGTCCGACCCGGCGATCGTCCGCCAAGAATGCCTTAATTGACCCCCTTGCAAAATTCCTTTGACAAGCTCGAAAAAGCCTTGACTCTTCGTTACGCATAGTGGTATACAATGCTATCCATTGTGTTCAGGTAGCTACAACGAAGCGCAAGGCCGCGGCAGGATTAGTGCGCCGAAAATGAGGCTGTAAAAGGAGGCGGGCCGGTTCGCAACGGCAAAGGGCAACATCCGGTCCTCAGAAGGACCGGACAGAGACGGAAGCAGCGCTCTTACCAACGAGAAAGGAGCTTTTTGTGAGACAGACAAGGAATTGTTCCCCTGAAAGAACCTGCTCGGTGAGGCGGTCCCTCATTCAAGGAGCAAGAAAAAGATGAAGGAGAAAGAAAGAGTGAAGAAAACGATCGTCGGAACCATCAGCGTGATCACGTTATGCCTCGCTGCCGTTGCCCTTATGGCGGGATGCAGCAAGACGGAGAACAACCTCTCATTCAAAACAGACTATCAGGCGATTTTTCTCGACAACGGCCAGGTATTTTTCGGCAAGCTGGAGAACGGGGCTTCCGCCCATCCCCTCGTTCGGGACGTCTACTATATCGGCAGGCAGGCGTCGCCTGACGGCAAAGAAGTGAAAAATATTCTGCTGAAGAGGGGCGGCGAGTGGCATGCGCCCGAGTTTATGTACCTGACGGCAAGTCACATCGTGATGATCGAGCCCGTCTCTCCTACGTCCCGGGTCGCGGAATTGATCAAGGACCTGAAGACGCAGCAACCGACGGCTCAACAACCGGCAGCGCCGGAACCAGCCAAGTAGGGCCGGAGGACGCGCGAGGGCGTCGATAAGCGAAAATCGGACCCGGCCTTCAAGCATTGTGCGCTTGGATGCCGGGCGGTTTGCTCCCCCTGTGCGTTTTTGGAAACAATGTTTGCAAAGTCAAAAAAAGTCTCAAAAGTCTTGACAATGCGTTATTTTATATGAGATATAACGTAGAGCGTACGAAATTATGTCACACAACGCGCGACAACGCAGAGGGATAAAGGCCGCCGCGTCGTCGCGCAGGAAACCGGCAAATGGAAGCATCACGCCCGATTCTGTGGAATGTCGGGAATAGCTCTTTCTTGTATGTCGCGGGAATAGCTGCGGCCTTATCTTTTGTTGCGGGATTCGCGTGGAGGATAAAGGTGTGGCGAAGGGGCCGAAGAGGGGGTTTTCCGCAAGGCCTGAGATCCGGGCCGTATGCTGCCCTGCACGCGGTTTTCGTTCAAAAAGGGATGATCCGCGGCCGGGAGTACCGGACGATGCATCTGTGCGTCTTCTACGGCATGCTTCTTCTTTTCGCGGGGAGCGTTCTCGTCGGCCTGGAGCTGCACTTCGGACTCAGTTTTCTGCGGGGGCGGATGTATCTTGCGTTCGGTCTGATCCTCGATCTCGCCGGCATCGCCTTGCTCGCCGGCCTCGGGATAGCGGCGTACAAGCGGTATATAGTCAAACCGGACAGGCTGGAAAACGGTTTCGGCGATGCCTTCCTGCTTCTCATGCTCGCAGTCGTCGCGCTCAGCGGTTTTTTCGTAAAAGGGGCGCGTCTTCTTGCCGTCTCCGATCCGTGGGCCATCTGGACGCCCGCCGGCAAGGGCGTGGCAATGATCTTTGCGGCAACTATTTCCCCGAGCAGCGCCGCGACTTTCCACCAGGCGCTCTGGTACGCTCACGCGACCCTATCGTTCTTGCTGATCGCTTCGATTCCCTGGACGAAATTCATTCACGTTTTCGCTGTCCCCTTGAGCCACTATCTGTCCCCTCCCTGGGGTCAGCGGGCTTTCCTGTCGGATGCGCCGTCCCCTTCGCTGTCGGGCGCCGTCGCCGATTGCACGCCGAGGCAGCTCGTGGAGGCGGACGCCTGCATCGCCTGCGGCAGGTGCAAGAAGCGGTGCTCCATCTATCAGGCAAAGCTGCCGTCCTCGCCGGCGAGCATGTTGCATAACCTGAAAGGGTTGGTCCACAAGGGGCGTTTCCGCAGCCCCCTGCTCGGCGGCGTCATCGACGAGTCTTCTCTCTGGGCGTGCACCGGTTGCCGGGCATGCGAGGAGCGCTGTCCCATAAACGGCGCCCATGCGGCCCGGGTCGTCGATATCAGACGCGGCTGCGTGGATGCGGGAACGGTCCCCGATACGGTAACCGCGCGTTTTGCCGAAAACGCCGCAGCCCTCGCCGTCGGGAAGAGCCGGGCCGCAGAGACGCTTCCCGACGGCGACGTCTATCTCTGGGCCGGATGCAAAGGGGAAAACGAGGGCGAGGAGGGGACCTTCAAAAAATTGGAACGCCTCCTGAAAAGCGCGGGCGTGACCGCCGCCGCGCTAACGCCCCCCTCATGCTGCGGCGGTCCTATCCGGCGCCTCGGCAACGAGGCCCTGTTTGTGAAGGATGCGGCGGCAAACATCGAGTACCTCAAGGCAATCGGCGGACGGACCATCGTCGCTCACTGCCCTCACTGTTACAATACGCTGAAGAATGAGTATCCGCGCCTCGGCGGAAGTTTTCACGTGGTGCATCACTCGCAATATCTCGCCGGGCTGCTTGCGGAAGGGAGGTTGAAGAGTGCATCGCCTCTTCCCCTTGCGGTGGCCTTTCACGACCCTTGCTTTCTGGGAAGATACAACGATGAGTATGCTTCGCCCCGAAAGCTCCTCGGAACTGCGGAGGGCGCCGCGTTGATCGAATTGAAGCACAGCAGGCTGAAAAGCCTGTGCTGTGGATCGGGGGGAGGGACGGCGCCGTCACGGGTCGCCCTCGCGAACGGGCAAAAGCGGATCCGCGAGGCGGTCAAGGCGGGGGCGAAGGCAATTGCCGTCGGCTGTCCGTATTGTCGCGACAACCTTGCCGCCGCGGCCCTCAGGGAGTGCCCCAAAGAGCCCCCACGGATCTTTGACGTCCTCGATATTTTGGATGCAGGAGAAGTGCAATGAAACGCCTGGCCATGAGCCTTATTCTCGTCGTCTCTCTTTTTCTGACCTGTGCCGAGGCGGCCCAGGTGCGCGACATGTACGGACGCACCGTCGCGCTCCCCGATCACGTCGCGAAGGTGCTGGGCGCGTCCCCGCCGGTTACCTATATGGTCTACACCGTCGACCCCTCGCTCCTGGCCGGCCTGAACCTGCCGCCTGACGACGACCTTCGGAAATTCCTTCGGGCCGAGACCATGCAGCTTCCCGTGATCGGCGGTTTCGGCGGGCAGGGCAGGAAGTTCAACGCAGAAGTCCTGATAGCCGCCAAGCCCGACCTGGTGATTGCCTGGGCGCCCGGTTCCGCGACCTTGCATCCAAGGGTCGCGGAGATCCTCGACTCATCGAAGATACCGTATGCTTACGTCAAGCTGGACAACCTCTCCGACTACCCCGCAGCCTACGAGTTTCTGGGCGATTTGCTGGGGCGGAAAGAGCGGGGAAAAATGCTCGCGACCTATTTTGTGGACGAGCTGAAAAAGCTGAAGTCCTTCTCTGCCCGGATTCCGGAAGAAAAACGGGTCTCTGTTTACTTTGCCGAAGAAGAGGACGGGCTCACCACGGTTTCGTCCGACTCCGTCCACGGCGAGGCGGTGGCTCTCGCGGGAGGCAAAAATGTCTACCGGGACGAAGTCATAAACAGCCGCGCCAAGTACAAAGTCTCTATCGAGCGCGTCCTCGCGTCCAATCCGGAAGTGATTATCGCCCAGAACGAGCAGTTTTTCGATGGTGTTTATAAAGACCCCAAGTGGTCGGGCATCAGGGCCGTTCGGAATCGGAGAGTTTATCTGATACCGGAAGTCCCTTTCCAGTGGATGGATAGACCCCCGTCGTTCTTACGGCTCATGGGGGCCGAATGGTTGGCAAGCGTTCTTTACCCCCAGTCCTCGGGAGTAGACATCGTGCCCGAGACCAGGAGATTTTTCAAGGCCTTCTTCGGAGTAAATCCGGGCGAGGGGGAGGTCAGGGCAATACTGAAATAGGGGTATGCACAAGGAGTCCGGGGCTCTGTCCGGAAAAGAAAGGCGGACTGGATTCGATGCAAAAAGGAGGTGCAACCGGGTTTTTGCAATGAGGAGGAATGAGAATCTGGTTTTTCAGGCAGCATCATTTGAGCCGTTTCCCGGCAAAGGAGGAATAATGAAGAGATCATTTCTGCTATTTTGTTTCCTAATCGCGGCGATCGCGGCGGCGCCTGCGGTCGCGCAGGCCACGCTGCTGGCCCACGAGAGCATCGATTTGGTGAGTTCCGGGGGCTCGCAGGGCAGCGGCACCACCGCCAGCGACATGGTGTACAGCACCTACCAGAGCGTCGGCCGTCCTGTTTATCCGGACGGATGGGGCTGGGCCGGCGGCTGCGGCGCCGTGCAGGGCGACCTGGCCGTAACGAATACCGGCGGTTACGCTGCTGCCGCAAACGAGGTGCTGAGCTTTAACATCGGTTCAATAGTCAGTTCTTTGAATTCCACCTATGGGGCGGGCAACTGGACCGTCTCCAACGTCACGCTCACCTTCTCGTCGTCCAACGCCACGCAGAACAACAGCCGCTTCGGCGTCGGCAGCGGCACGTTCGACATCTACTGGGTCGCCAACGACAATTGGGCCCAAAGCAGGGGAACTCCGACCGACCGTCAGCTTAACCCCGTCTATGCCTCCTCGGCAACGGCGCTCCAAAGCTGGGCCGGAAGCCAGGCCTTGCTCGGCGCTGAATCTTTCGATGCCAGCGGGAACCCTGCGTACCTGCTCCTGTCTTACAGCCTCGCCCTAGGCTCGTCTTTCGTGAATGACATCCTCTCGGCTTCGACAAGCAGCAATTCGGATCTGTCTCTGTACCTCATGGCGACCAGCGACACGATAGGAATGGCCGTTTTCACGGGAGGACAGATGAACCAGGGCGCCACCCTCCCGGCCTTGAGCTTCGACGTGGTGACTAAAACCTCGCCGGTACCCGTCCCGTCGGCCTTGCTGCTTCTGGCGCCGGGCCTTGCCGGACTGGGCATCTTGAGGAAAAGGATTTTCACGGCGTAATGGAGGTGCACACGTGCGCGGTTGCCGCGCACGTGTGCAAGCCGTTCGAGGCTCGGGACGTTTGTCGACCGAGTTTTGCTGAAAGATAAAGTTCCTCGCCTGAGAGTGGGATCGGGAGAAAAGCCCGATCGCCGGAGGACAAATGGCTTTCTGTGGGGAAACGCCGCAGGAACATTGGATTGGAATTTTAATTGAAAGGCATATTTCCTTTAGTCGCAAGCCTGTGGATATCCCTGTTTCTTCTTGCGCCGCCTCTCTTCGCGATGGGGACCCACGAAGACCAGAGCGAGGATATCTTCTCTCTCGGTGAAGTGACGGTGACAGCAACGTCGATGACCGCCATAGAAGCGGGAGAATCGGTTCATGTCGTCACAGCCGAGGAAATCGGCAAATCGAACGCGAGAACCCTGGACCAGGTGCTCGACCTCCTTCCGGACGTCACCATTCAGATGGGAACGGACGGCAGGCCGCGCGTGCAGATCAGGGGCAGCAAGGGGAAGGACATCCTCGTGCTGCTCGACGGCGTCCCGATCAACTCCGCTTTTGACGGGCAGTTCGATCCCTCGGCAATCCCGGTCGAGAACATCGCCAAGGTGAAGGTCACCGCCGGCGCGAGCTCCGTGCTTTACGGTCAGGGCGCTCTTGGCGGCGTCATTAGCATCGTCACGAAGCAGGGACAACAAGGGTTGAGAGGCACGGTCGGCTACGAGGGGGGCAACGGCACTCCCTACCTGGGCAAGGCCGCTCTTTCCGGCGGCAACGGCAAATTCGACTTTTTCCTGAGCGGCAGCGCTTATCACCGCGATGCATTTCCCCTGGCGCAATCGTTCACGAGCAGCATCTACGAAGAGGCCGGATACCGCAAGAACAGCGACGACACCAGGAACAACGCTTTTATGAAAGTCGGCTTCACCCCCAGCGACCAGTGGCGTTTTGGTTTGACCGGCAACTACGTTGAAGGAGGATACGGCAAGCCGGCGAGCGCGATCAACAACGCCTTCGATCCGTATGCGCCTCAGCCCCAGTTCAGCCGGGTGCCCAACTACGAGGGCATCCTGTTCCAGCTCGCGGCCGACTACACGCCGACGGACGTCTTCGACGTCCATTCGAGGGTTTACTATAACCGGATGGCCCAGGACAACGATCGGTACGACAACGAAAACTATAACTCTTTTGACGATCCCACGGTGCCGAACTCCTACTACCTGAGAAACGTCGGGATAAAGAGCGGCGCATCCGTTCAGCCGACGTACGAGTTCGGCAGGCTCGGGGGACTGACGTTCGATTTCTCTGGAGAGCAGGATACCTGGACGGATTCCGGAGCGGTCAAGCCGGGGGGCGGAGCGGCGGGGGCCGCGGGCGGGCACGGCGTCGGCTCGGGCAGCGCGCCCTACGTGCTCTTCCCCGTCTCGGACGATTATTATTTCTACTTGTACTCCGCAGCCGTGGAGTACAAGGTCCTTCTGCTGAAAAAGCTCACCTTCGCGGCTGGAATAGCGGAGCACTGGCAGGTGCGGCAGGACGAGAGCCTCAACAATTACAGCGTCTCCGCGAGTCTCGCGTACGATATTTTTCCTCATACGCGGCTCAAGGCTGCGTTCATGAGGAACATCAACTTCCCCAACCTGAGCGAGCTCTATTTGCGACCGCAAAACAACACCGGCCTGACGGCCGAGAAGGTTATTGATTATCAACTGGGGGTAGAGCAAAAGCTCCCTTGGGCTACGCTCTTCCAAATCAACGGGTTTTGGAACAACGTGCACGACTTCATCGGCCTGCAGCAGATGCAGTTGACCCCGCAGCAAGCCTATGAAGCGTACAACATCAACTTCCCTTACTACCGCTTTTACGGCTTTGAGACGTCTCTCGAAACGAACTTCCTCAAAGCGCTGCAACTCAAGCTGGCTTATACGCTCAACAACTCCCTGGACCTTTCGGGTCCCGCCTTCATCGACAACAACAGCGCGTTGCAGTACGTGCCCCGTGACAAGGTGACATTTACGGGCAGATACGACCTTCCCTGGGGCATGACGCCCTTTGTTTCGGCCGTTTACCAGAGCAATTCCGTTGTTTATTCGAAACAGCAGTATGTGACCGTGCCGAAAGGGCATTTGGCGCCCTTTCTCGTGGCGAACGTCAAGATAAGTCAGAAGCTTCTCGGAGACAGGGTAAGCGTGTACGTCGGCGCGGACAATGTTTTCAACAACGACTACGAAACCACCTACGGCATACCGGAGCCGGGCAGATATGTTTACGGCGGCTTTGAATACCGCTTCTAGGGGATGAAGGGCTTCCTATGAAAAGTTGTCCGTCAAAACGGCTGCTGCCCGCGCTGTGCCTCATCGTCGGGTTGCTTTTACATGCCTGCGGCGGGGGCGGCGGTGCAGGAAGCGACGTGAGCGGGACGCCGTTCCGCTACGATCCGGGTCTGCCCGCTGCGGTGACGGGAGCCCAGGCCGCATCGGGGGATCAGGTCGTCACCGTGAGCTGGAGCTCCGTATACGTCGCAACCTCGTACAACATCTATTACGCGGCGCGGACGGCAACGGGCGGTGTGCCGGCGTCGGGTTGGAGTAAGATCAGCATCAGCGGCAACACTTCCTACGCCGTCTGGGGGCTGACGAACAACGTTACGTACTACTTCGTCGTGACGGCCGTCGACAAAGACGGGGAGGGCGAGGGAGCGCCGCAGGGCCTGACCGTGCCCGGCACGGCGGTTACGGCGACCCCGGGGCCCATCGCCAGGCCGACTTGACGGGGACATGGTATTTTCACACCATAGTGTGCGGTCCCAGCGCGAAATGGGAACGGGGGACGGTAGTCTTCGACGACAGCGGCAACGCGACATTCACCGATTTCCTCGACAGCGCTCATTACAATCCCGCCGACGACAGTTCCACCACGGTGACTCCACCCTCAGGTCTCACCGTCACCGTAGGGGGAGACGGAACCATAACCATGTCGGGAACCAACGCCTGGTCCTCTTTTCAGGGCATGATGGGATCGAGAAAGAACATGTGGGTTGCTACCTGGACCTACTCCTCCGCGGACGGTTCGAGGGCCCTCACGATATTCCAAAAAAAGAGGGCCGCCGACGATTATACCGTATGGGACATAGCCGGAACGGGCGGTCAGAACCCTGTCAATCCCAATTTGGCGGGCAACGGTCCGACCAGGTTTGCCTACCATGCGCTCAACAGCGGCAGCGACCTGGAGTGGGAATACAGCAACGCGAGGGTAGGGCAGATGGCGCAATTCTGGACCCCGTCGACAACTAGCGATTTCTATCCCGATGGCATTTCCAGCCTGAAAGACGTCATATACTGGGACTACAGCACGCCGAGCTACAAAATGGCCGCCCAGTACGACCTGATGTGGAAGTGCACTTCCTTCGGGATGAGGTCGGACGGGATGCTGAAGGAGTACTACAACTGGGAGCCCGGAGGCGATGGATCGAACAACGTGGTCTTCACGGGAAGGATGACCGACGACAAGACGGTCGTCGTGGGCGTTTCGACGAAGAACGTCATACCCACAACGCAGTTGAGCGCGGCGCAGGTGGCGGCGCTCACCGGCAATCCCGTCCAGACCGTTTCGGACCAGTATTTTCTCCGAATCCTTCAGTTGAATTTCATCCCCACTGACCAGTCGTTGCCTGCCTATACGTTGAGCGACGCGGCAGGGACGTATAAATTCCACGAAATAGGCGCAACCTCGTCCGGCGCGACGTCGCAGGCGTCCTGGGCTTATGGAAAAATGCGGGTCGCCGCGTCGGGAGCGACAGCTTTTCCGCTATGGACCGACAGCAATGGACTGTTGTCGAGCCAGAACGCCTTTACCCTTTCCTATTATTCCGATACCGGCAGCGATGGCAACACGTGGACCACCTTCGCCAACTTCACAACCCCCGATACCGGCGACGCCGCCTCGCGTTACTACGACGGGACCGGCCAGCCGTATTTTTCCGTCTACACCTGGTGGAACGCACTCACCAACAAGACGCAGAGCGGTTCAGGGGTGCGGCTCGTTCCGATGTCGACGAGCTATTACAACGAGCATGCGACGCTCTCCTATAATATGGACCTGCTCGTCATGACGAGAACTGACGCCTTCGGCTATAGCATGATTGTCGGATTGAAGTAGTCCGTCCGGCACGAAAGGATATCATGAGAGTGTTGATTTCTATCGACGACACTGACGACATCGACAGCAGGGGGACCGGCGAGATTGCCGAGCTTCTCGGCGAAAGAATCACGGAACGCGGCTGGGGAATTTGCGGGCCCGTAACGAGGCACCAGCTTCTCATCCACCCCGACATCCCCTACACGTCGCATAACAGCTCCATGTGCTTCTCGGCGGAGATCGCCACGGCTGCACTTGAGGCGGTGACGGAGTTCTGTTGCCTCGTCCTTCCCGAGGAAAGCGCTCCCACGGCGGACCCCGGACTTTGTATCGTTGTTCCGGAACGCCTGGAAAATCCGGAAGCGCTCATGGCCTTCGGCCGAAAAGCAAAGACGACGGTTATCAGCAAAGAGGCAGCATACGCGGCGGCCTCAACGCAACAGATACACCTCTCGGAACACGGCGGGACGGGCCAGGGAGTGATCGGCGCTCTTGCCGGAGCGGGTCTGCGTCTTACCGGCAGCGACGGCAGGTTCAAGGGCAGACATCGCATCCCCTCGCAGAATCAAACGGCAACCGTGAATGAGATCCGTGCGTCGGGGATCGATCTTGTTCGAACCCTGGAGGGAAAGGCGCTCGGTGAAAGTGAAACAGTCCGCGTGGAGGAGTGGGTGAAGCTCGTTTTGATGGACGGCAAGGCCGTTCTCCTTGTGGTTCCCGCCGAAGGCGCAGGTGGGGCGGCCTGGCAAGCAGTCGATCGAAAAATCTTCAAGGATTATTGACCATGAGGCAGATAGTGGGCAACCACAACGTTCTCATGTTTTCTGGCCTGCTTCGCCCGTGACGCGGCCGTTTGCCCGCGAACGAAACGTTTTGTTTCTCCCTCCTGTAAAATTCTTGTAAACATTGTAAAAACACTTGACTCATCGTTAGCCATAGCGATATACAATGCTATCCATTGTACTTACGTCGCTACAACGCAGCACATGGCCGCGCGGGAGAAGTGCGCCCAAAAGGAGGTGGACCGGCATTCAATCGGCAAAGGAGCGTCCGGGAAGACCCGGGCGGCGATAGAACCATGCACATTCTCATCAACACAGGAGTCCAATCATGAACCAATCAAGAAGCATCCCCCCCGAACCGCCCGGCCTCGTCCGGCGGTTCCTCGCCTTATTGCCGGCGCCTTATCTATGCATTGTCCTTGCTGCGGCCGCGGCCGGGCTTCTATCTGCCCCGACCGCCTATGCGACCGTCTCCGTCAGCGATTCTACCGACTGCTGGGCGCTCCTCATTTCCCCCTCTACGGGCTACACGAACTCGTTGGGGGCCATGGAGGTGGCGGCGCCGACGAGCAGCCAGGATACGACCGAGGAGGCCATGTTCAGCTTCAACGCAGCCTCCATCGCATCTCAGTTGAACGCGGAATTCCCGCACGGCTGGACCGTAACCTCCATCTCCGTCACCCTGAACTCGAACAATCCAACCGCGGGCGTGCAGCCGAACAACTCTCGCTTCAACGTCATAGACCCCGGCCTCTTCCAGTTGAGCTGGCTCTCCAATAACGGCTGGCAGTCGGGCGTCTCCTACAACACCCTTTCCAACTACCTCCCCGGATCGGGGAACAGCAACCAGGAGCAGCTCCTCGGCACGTACTACTACTTCGCCGACGGGACAAGCACCCTCGCCTGGTTTTTGAACAGCAGCAGCGGCATTGTCAATGAGATTCTCTCGGGCGGGGAGATAAGCATCCTCGCTACGCCGGGCGACACGATAGCGGGTCAGGTGGGCTACCTTTTCAACACCAACGTTAAGGGAGACCCGCCTGTGCTGACCGTCACGGCAGAGGCGACCCCCGTTCCTATCCCTGCCGCCATCGTGCTTCTCGCGCCGGGCATGGCGGGGCTCGGGTTCTTGCGCAAGAGGGCCAATAAGAAAGGAGGGCTGCTATGAAACCAAGAAACACGCTTCTCCTTGTCCTTCTGGCAGTCCTGCTCGCTGGGCCGGCTCATGCGGCCTTCACTTACTCGGGCGACGTCTACCCGGCAGACCCAACCACGTGGGTAAGCGGCGCAGACTCCTACGTCGGCTTCACGTCTAACGGCTCTCTCACGGTCTCAGGGGGCAGCGCCTTATCTTCCCTCCATACCATCCTGGGGTTCTATCCAGGAGTGACGGGCACGGCGACAGTCTCGGGCGCAGGCTCCACCTGGAACATGGGCAGCAGCCTCTATGCGGGCTTCCTCGGAACCGGCAACCTGAATGTGACTAACGGCGGCACAGTTAACACGGGAGGCGCCGCGACCCTCGGGGTCAACGCGGGCTCCACGGGCACGGCAACAGTCGACGGCTCGGGCTCTTCATGGACCGTCTCCGGGGCGCTCTCCATCGGCACAGCCGGCACGGGCAGCCTCAACATCACCAACGGCTCGTCGGTCACTGCATCGGCCGGCACAACCCTCGGCAGTCTTGGGACCATCAACTTCGGGACGAACGGCGGGACGCTCACGACCAGCAGCCTTGCCGGCCCAACCTCCCAAATCCTCGGGACGGGAACGCTGGTAACCAACAACTGGACGGGCGACTTCAACCTGGTCGTGGACGGGATAACCCCCACCACCCAGACGGTCGGACACCTGACGGGCACAGGCCAAAACGTCGCGGTCAAGCTCGACATCGCCTCCAATTCGAGCAGCAATCCCATGGCCGCCCTCTCCGTAGGCTACCAGGGTTCCGGCAGCCTGACTATCAGGAACGGCCAGTCGTTCTTCTCCACCGCCAATTACGTCGGGAACCTCGCCGGCGCCAACGGAACGGCAACAGTCAATGGGTCTGGCTCTGCGTGGAACGCAGGGAGCGTCCTGTACCTGGGCTATAGCGGCACGGGAAGCGCAACCATCGCAAACGGCGGCATCATCGCCACCGCAACCGCCGCCCTGGGGCAGAACACGGGCTCTTCCGGGTCCCTCGCCATCGCAGGATCGGGCTCCAGGCTCACGGATGCGGGCACACTCACCGCGGGCAACAATGGCGCGGGCGCAATCAGCATCAAGAGCGGCGGGAGCCTTACCGACACGAACGCCTACATAGGCTATGGCTCCGGCTCGTCAGGCAGCGTGACCGTCGACGGCGCGGGCTCCGCCTGGACCAACAGCGGCACGCTCTATGTGGGCAACTCGGGCAACGGCGCAATGACCATCACCAACGGCGGCAGCGTCAGCGATACTGCCGTCTACATCGGCTACGGCGCGGGCGCCTCCGGCACGGTCAACGTCGCCGGCGCCGGATCGACGTGGACGAATAGCGGGGCCCTCTACGTCGGCGTGAACGGCACGGGCAGGCTCTCCGTATCCTCCGGGGCCTCGGCGACGGCATCCAGCCTCGTCGTCTACAACAGCTCTTCCATCCTCACGACGGACGTATCAAGCTCCCTCAAGGTCGGCCCCACCGGTCAGGGCGCAATCTCCAATAAAGGCACGGTCCGCCTCGTCGCCGGGGCAGGCGCGGCCGCAGGCGTCTACACGCCGATGTCCTACGGCGTGATAAGCGGCACGGGAAGCGTGCAGGCGTTAGGCGGCGTATGGAGCTCATCCGCCCATACCATAACGGTCAATAACGCAATAACGGCAAGCGGGGCGGGGGGAGCATCGGCGACTATTGCGAGCCTGAACGCGAACCAGAGGGTGCTCATTACGGATTCCAACACGGGCAATTCCGTGGGCGCGGGCTTCCAGGCAGGCTCGGGGAGCATAACCCTTAAGGCCAATGCCCTTACGGGCAGCCTGCTCTCTTCTTTGACAAGCGCGCTGCCATCGGGAGACTCGGTATTGTCCGCCTGGAGCTTCTCCCCGACCGGCTACACGACGGGCAGCCCCGTGTACCTTTCGCTCTTCGCCGGATCGAGCCAAAGCCTGGCGAGCCTTGAGATATGGGACTACAGCGGCGGAAGCTGGTCGCAGTTCGCAGCAAACGACCTCGCCTACGACAATACGTATGCCAGCTTCACGGCGACCAACCTGAACGACTACGCGGTGGTCGATCCCCCGTCGTCGGTTCCCATCCCGTCTGCTCTGTTGCTGCTCGGCCCGGGGCTGGCGGGATTGGGGCTGATGAGGAGGAGGATCTTCAATGCGTAGTTATGTGATTCACATTGCAATGAATGAAAGCCAATAAGACAGGAGGAAAGCAATGAAAAGCAGCGGAAGCATCAACATGAAAGACGCACCGGCAGCGTCGCCGAGCATGATAAGGCGGTTTACGGCGCTGGTGCCGAAACGGGTCATGTGGGTGGCGCTCGCTATCGCAGCGGCAGGGCTCTTTGCGGTATCGGGGGCGCAGGCGACGATCACCATGACGGGCGATGTCGAGCCCGGCACTGCATCCGCCTGGCCGAGCGCGGGAACTGTTTACGTCGGCAACACCGCCAATGGAAGCGTGACCATCAACGGCGGAAGCACAATAAACTCATCCTCTGCAAATCTGGGCAACGCAACAGGCGCTACCGGAACTGTCAACATCGACGGGGCCGGCTCGACGTGGACCAACGGAAATCTTAACGTGGGCTACGGCGGCGCTGGTATCATTAACATCACCAACGGCGGAGGCCTTAGCGCCAATGTAGCCTATTTGGGCACGAACGCAGGTTCCTCGGGTACGGTTCACGTCGACGGGAACGGTTCGAGCCTGATCGTTAGCAGCGGCGCCCTTTCTGTTGGGTTTGGCAGCGGCAGCGGTTTGCTAACCGTCACCAATGGCGCGACCCTTACTTCGGGCAGTTCAAACAACACTTACATTGGCAGATCGGCCGCTGGTGGAACGGTTATTGTCGACGGCGTAGGGTCCAAGTTCACAGATACCGGTCTTCTATACATAGCCTATGGTGGTCCTGGCGCGCTCTCCATTACCAACGGTGGTGTTGTTAATCTCTCCACTTCGGCCTACATAGTGGGTGGCAGTTCTTATAACGGCACTGTTACTGTCGGTGGGCCAGGCTCCACCCTTACCGTCGGCGGCGCAAGCAATTCCTTCGTCCTTGGCACTGGCACATTGAGTATCATTAATGGTGGCGTTATGACCAGTGGCACAACAAGCAACAGCAGCTCCTCCGTCGGTTATGCCTCGGGCTATAAGGGTAACGCCATTGTCGATGGTGCTGGATCAGCATGGAATGCCGCCGGAACGCTCTACGTCGGCAAGTCAGGCGCCGGCGAGCTCAGCATCAGCGACGGCGGGCTCGTTACGGCAAACACGGTTTCAATCAATGCGGCTTCAACCCTCACGACCGACCTCGGCTACGGCAGCTCTCTTACCGTGGGCGGCGGCACAGGCACGCTCACCAATAACGGCACGGTTCGGTTGGCCGCAGGGGCCAGCGCTACGGCCGGCACGTATACTCCCATCTCTGCCGGGACATGGACCGGGACGGGTGCCTATCAGGCCCTGGGCGGCGTCTGGAACTCCACTAATCACACGGTCACCGTCAACGCGGCCTCTACGGCGGGCGGGGCGGGGGGCGCTACCGCATTCATCAGCAACCTTGCCAGCGCCCAGCGCGCGCTCGTTACCGACACCGCGCTCGGCACGTCCGTCGGCGCGGGCTTCCAGGCCGGATCGGGGAGCCTCGCCTTCACCGCGAACAGCATCGGCGGCGCCGTGCTGAGCTCGCTCCTCGGCGACCTTCCGAGCGGCCAACACTTCCTCAGCGGCTGGACCTTCTCGACCACCGGCTACACCACGGGCAACCCCGTCTATCTCTCCCTCTTCGCCGGTACGAGCGAGACGCTTTCCGGCCTGGAGATATGGGACTACAACGGCACGTCGTGGTCGCAGTTCGCAGCAAACGACCTCGCCTACGACGGGACCTATGCGAGCTTTACCACGACCGCTCTCAACGACTTTGCCGTGACCGGCGCCGCGCCCATGACCGGCGCTACCCCGACGCCCATCCCCGGCGCGCTTCTGCTCTTCGGCCCCGGCCTTGCGGCTCTGGGGTTCTTGAGAAAAAGAATATTCGGGGCATGACAGCAGTTCATGAAGAATCAAAACAATAAGCAAAGAAATGTTACGGCAACGGAATCAGCCGGAGGGGGGAAAAAACTCATCCCCTCACCCCGGCCCTCTCCCCCAAGGGGCGAGGGGGCAATGATGCGATATGATTCCCCTCCCCGACGAGGGTGGGGGTGATTGGATGTCTGGATATTATGCGACCCCTAATATCTGAACAAGGAAGTTTGATTATAACTGATAAGGACCTTGAAACGAATAACGGAGGACAGGCAATGAAAAGCATCAGCATCAAAGCTTCACAAGCAGCGTCGCCCGGGATAATCCGGCGGCTTACAGCCTTACTGCCGAAGCGTTCCATACCCGCGGCGCTGGCAATCGCAGCGGCAGGGCTTTTTGCGGTGTCGGGGGCGCAGGCGACGATCACCATGACGGGCGACGTTGAGCCCGGCACTGCATCCGCCTGGCCGAGTGCGGGAACTATCTATGTCGGCAACACTGCCAATGGAAACGTCAC
This sequence comes from uncultured delta proteobacterium, assembly GCA_963816715.1. GTDB lineage: Bacteria > Desulfobacterota > Syntrophorhabdia > Syntrophorhabdales > WCHB1-27 > BOG-1155. Next base: position 48,593 of record CAWFMJ010000010.1, on the reverse strand, counting down.
GGTCAATTCCGGCAGCTCGTTAAGTGGAACATCTTCGACCTATGTTTACGTCGGCTATGGCGCCGGTGTCACCGGGACCGTAAACATCGACGGGGCCGGCTCGATACTGAATGCCAGCGGGACCGGCACCCAAACATGGGTGGGTGATAACGGCGCCGGTATCGTCAATATTACCAACGGCGGGCAGTTTAAGACGTACAACCTTTTTACCAGAGGAGGCACAATCAATATCGATGGCAGTGGTTCGACCTTAACGGAAATCAACGGTTTATACCTCGGTGATCAATATTCCGGCAGCGGGGTGGTAAACATTACCAACGGTGGGACTTTCAATACCGCCCCAGGAGCCAACGGCGTCCATGTTGGGTATGGTGCTACCACAACGCTTAATGTCAACGGTGGCGGTTCGAAGTGGACGGATAACGGTGATGCGTACATAGGCACGAATTGCTCAACTATGCTTTCCATCGCCAACGGCGGTTCCGTCGCAATTTCCGGAGCGGCATATATAGGAGACGGCAATCCCGGCAATTATAGCACCGCCGTAACTGTGGATGGGCCGGGTTCCACCCTGACTACCACCCTCGGCCTATATGTCGGCTATGGGAATGCGGCACGGATGAGCATCACTAATGGCGCGGAGGTGATCAGCGGCACGACGAGCAAGAGCGCAATCATCGGTTACGGTCCATACAGTGGCGCGGCCAACAACAGTGCTGTCGTCGACGGCGTCGGATCAACATGGCGACAAACCAACGCGATGTATGTCGGCTACAACGGCGGCATCGGTACGCTGAGCATCAGTGACGGCGGCGTGGTTTCTGCACAGACATTTTCCATAGACAGCGTCTCCGTCTTAACCGCGGACGTCGGTTACGGCAGCTCCCTCGCTGTAGGCAGCACGGGCACCGGCGCCATCACTAACAACGGCACGATTCGCCTAGTAGCAGGTGCGGGCGCAGGTGCCGGCGCCTATACCCCGATGTATTACGGTGCCATGAGCGGCAGCGGTACGGTCCAAACCCTGGGCGGCGTCTGGAACTCCACTAATCACACGGTCACCGTCAACGCGGCCTCTACGGCGGGCGGGGCGGGGGGCGCTACCGCATTCATCAGCAACCTTGCCAGCGCCCAGCGCGCGCTCGTTACCGACACCGCGCTCGGCACGTCCGTCGGCGCGGGCTTCCAGGCCGGATCGGGGAGTCTCGCCTTCACCGCCAACAGCATCGGCGGCGCCGAGCTGAGCGGCCTGGAAAGCAAACTCACCGCCGGACAATACTTCTTGAGCGGCTGGACGTTCTCAACCAGCGGGTACAGCACGGGCAACCCCGTCTATCTCTCCCTCTTCGCCGGCACAAGCGAAACGCTATCCGGCCTGGAGGTATGGGACTACAACGGCACGTCATGGTCGCAGTTCGCAGCAAACGACCTCGCCTACGACGGCGCGTATGCGAGCTTTACCTCGACCAACCTGAACGACTACGCCGTGACGGGCGCCGCGCCCCTCACCGGCGCCACCCCGACGCCGATTCCCGGCGCTCTTCTGCTCTTTGGGCCGGGCCTTGCGGGGTTGATAGGTATGAGAAAGAGGTTCGACGGTAAGAGGGCATAGAAGCAGAATCGGGGGACGCGCCGATACGCGTCCCCCTCGTCCTTTCCCGTGAGTCGGCCGGGGGAGAGACGAAGATTCCGGGGGTTTATTCGATCTGCGTGAGTTCCCGGTCCGTTTAGTCTAGAGACCGATGCAGCGGCGGGACCATAGGAACTCGCTCGTGTTTTTTGACAACTGAATAAAGCGTTTCGCTGCGGAGGGCGGCCCACGCCTCTCGCGGCTGCGGGCCGCTATCTTCCGGCGGCAGCCGGCCTTCAGTATATCTTTAGCTTGCGGCTTTCTCCAGGACTTCCTCGGCCCATTGATTGAGGCTTTTCCCCAAGGTCTTTGCCGTCGCGAGAGCTTTTGCGTGAACTTCAGGAGAGACACGGAGCATCATCTTGCCGGATGCGGCCTTCAGCGGAGTCCGGCCCGTTGCTTCGCAATCCGCTATGTAGTGATCTACTGCAGCCTGGAAGTCAGCCCGCAACTCCTTGACGGTCGCGCCATGGAAGGTGATGCTGTCAGCGGTGCCTACGATCTTTCCCGCGAAGATATCATCTCTCGGATCGAACTCGATACGAGCCTTGTAGCCCTTATAGGTCATTACGTTCTTCATGGCGTCACCTCTAATGTTTTGAGCCACTCGCGCAGTTCTTCAACCTGGTACTTCTTTGCCTCTTTGCCGGGGTGAGGCCGATGAAGATACTGCCTGCTTCCCTTCAGCTCAAAAACAACACGGGAACCGGCTCCCTCGCGGATGTCTGCCCCGAGCGCGGCTACCAGTGCTTCGATGTCGGAAAAGATGATGCCGCCCTGGGTGGGAACTGCAAAGATCGCTTTGAGAACGCGCAGATGCTTTGCCTTCATGTTGCATGATAGCACAGCCAATGCTTCCGTGCAAGCACTATATGATAGCACCCAAGCGTGAGAGTATAGCGCATAATGCCGGCCTGCTGTGACGCCACGGCAACGGTCTTGGGTCCACCGCGCATACGCAGAAGGACGCAGAGGGAAGGAATGAATAAGGGCTGAACAAGGCATCTGCGTATGACGGCGCTGTTCCCGTAAAATTTTTGTAAACCTTGTAAAAAACTCTTGACTCATCGTTAGCCATAATGATATACAATGCTATCCTTTGTATCGACGCGATAACAACGCGGCACAAAACCGCACGGAAGAGTTGCGCCCAAAAGCAGGGGGAGGCGGATAGGGGTACCGCTCGTGCCGTGAAACAAAGCATAAGGTGGTGATGCCGTCAGTAGAAGAAGGGTGCAGGCAACCGGCACACAGAACAACATCTTTGCGGGGAAGGGAAAAAGGCCGGCGATATTTGTGTACTTATGGAATTACTGCTTCAGTCAACAAAAGGAGTGATCTTATGAAAGGCATCTGGAGACGCCCGCCCCGTGAACTGGCCGGGATAGTATGGCGGTTCGCATCGCGTTCATCTTCTTTATCGAAGTCCTTGTGCGTTATGGCTGTTCTCCTGGCGGTCTGCCTTGCGGCCGTGCCAAGCGCGCGCGCAGACATCATTACATCGGGGACCATCAGTCCGACGACCGACCCGTCGACCTGGGGAAGCGGCACAACCGTGACCATCGGCTCGAGCGGCACGGCGAGCGTGACCGTCAACGGCGGCAGCACCCTGACGACGGGGACGGTCAACGCGGCCGTAGGTTCGGGCACCGTCGGGACCATGAACATAGACGGCGCCGGGTCGGTCTGGAACGCCGGGGGCATATGGGCGGCGTCCGGCAACGGCACGGGCTACGTGAACGTCACCAACGGCGGCGCCCTCAATGTGTCAGGGACCTTCTATCTTGGCTATTACAACGGCGGCGGAGGGGTTGCCACCATCGACGGCGCCGGCTCCTCCCTGACGGTCGGGACGCTCTACCTCGGCGGAAGCCGGCAGACGAACATCCAGCTCAATATATACGACGGCTCGACGGTGACGGTGACAGGCGGCATCACCATAGGCACGTCGGCTTCGACCATCAATTTCGGGTCGAACGGCGGAACCCTGATCGCCTACGCCCTGCCTGATTTCGGCACTCTTCCCCAAAGCCAGTATACGGGCACGGGGACCATTATATCGAACAGCGTTCTCGGCGACCTGGGCAATATGGTTCTCGACGCTGCGCACACGCCGACGCTGACTACCGTGCAGACCTGGACGGGGACGAACCAGAACATCGCCGTCAAGGTCGATCCCATGGCAGGCGGCCCCCTGGCGATAGGCTACAATAACGCGGGCAGCCTGACGATAGCCGACGGTAAGACCATGTCGTCTTCTGCCGGTTATCTCGGCTATAACGCGGGCTCCACGGGAACCGTCTCCATCTCCGGCGCCGGCTCCCAGTGGAACGCTTCGGGCGGCGTGGTCGTAGGCAACTCGGGGACCGGTTCCCTCTCTGTAACCTCCGGGGGCGGCCTGGCAAGCGGAGGCGCCACTATAGCATCGGCCTCCGGGTCCGCGGGAACCGCCACCATCGACGGTTCCGGATCTGTCTGGACGGTGAGCGGCGGCCTGACGGTCGGCAGCCTCGGCACGGGGGTCCTCAACATCAGAAACGGGGCCGCCGTAACCGCCACGGGCGCCACGACCGTTGGCGCACATGGCAGCATCGCCTTCGACGGCGCCGGCAGCACCCTCACAACAGGAGGCCTCATCGCCTCGGCTTCGCAGATTACGGGAGCGGGCACGATAAATACCACAGGCATAGTAACCGACGGCAACCTCTTTTTCAACGCCTCGCACGGGGCCTCCCAGAGGCTCACGCTGGGCGGCGCAACGGTAAGCCTTACCCAGGGAAGCACCGGCGTCCTAGGGGCGGGGAACTTCGGCAGGGGAACGCTGACCATAGCCGACGGCTTGAGCATTTCCTCGAGCGCCGGCTACCTCGGCTACAATGCAGGCTCGACAGGTTCGGCGACAGTCACCGGCGCATCGACCTGGACAAACAGTGGAAACGTCTACGCCGGTTACTCCGGCAACGGCTCTCTGACCATAAGCGGCGCCGCGGCCGTAAACGGCAGCGCCGGCTACCTCGGCTACAATGCAGGCTCGACAGGTTCGGCGACAGTCACCGGCGCCGGCTCGAAATGGGCGAGCACGAGCAATCTTTACGTCGGCAACTCGGGGACAGGCGCAATCGCCATAAGCAGCGGAGGCGCCGTGAGCGACTCATCCGGTTATCTCGGGTACAACGTGGGCTCGACGGGCACGGCAACCGTTGACGGCTCGAAATGGACCAACAGCGGCTACCTGTATGTCGGCAACTACGGCGCCGGGGCTATGTCCGTAACGGATGGCGGCGCCGTCAGCGACAGTTACGGCTATATCGCTTACAACTCGGGCTCGACGGGCACGGTCAATGTCTCGGGGGCGGGATCGACCTGGGCCAACAGCAGCTCCCTTTATGTAGGCCGCGCCGGCACAGGCAAGCTCTATATCACGAATGGCGGCGCAGTCAGCGACACGAGCGGCATCATAGCCTACTCGAGCGGTTCGATAGGCACGGCCGTCGTGGATGGACTGGGCTCGAAATGGACGAACAGCAGCTCCCTCTACGTCGGCTACACCGGCACGGGCAGGACGGGCAGTCTTTCCATCAGCGACGGCGGCGCCGTTACTGCCAGCGCGGTAACGATTAACGCGACTTCAATACTGACCGCCGACGTGAATAGCTCCCTCAAACTGGGCAGCACAGGGACCGGCTCCATCAGCAACAGCGGCAAGATACGGTTCGTTGCCGGCTCAGACGCGGCTGCGGGCGCCTATGCACCGATCACCGGAAAATGGTCAACCGCCGGCGCCGTCCAGGCCTTCGGCGGCGTCTGGAACTCCACCGCCCATACCGTCACGGTCTCGGCCCTGACACAAGGGACGGCAGGTACGGCCACGGCCATCGACCTGTCCTCCATCCAACGGATGCTCATCACCGACGGGGGCAAATCGGTGGGTGCAGCCTTTCAGGCGACGACGGCGCCGAGTACCCTAAAGTTGAGCGCCATCTCCATCACGGGCTCTGAACTGACGGACCTTCAAAGTCTGCTGCCTTCGGGCGATGCCGTTCTGAGCGGCTGGGATTTTCCCGACGTGGAGGGTTATACCGGCAACTCGGTCTACCTCTCTCTTTTTGCAGGAGCGGACCACAGCCTCTCCGATCTTTCCATCTGGCACTATGACGGTTCAAACTGGTCAGCCTACACGGCAAATGATTTGGCCTACGATGGCGCCTATGCCAGCTTCACCGCATCCGATTTCAACGACTGGGCCGTCGCCGGAACGGCCCCAGTACCCATCCCCGGCGCCGTATGGCTGCTTGGGACGGGTCTGGCGGGGTTAATCGGTATAAGAAGAAGGAGAAAAGCGTAGGACGTTCTGCGTCTAGGGAGCCTTTGCGGACGGGAGTCCTGCATAAGGGAGCAACGGACCCGCGCAGGACTTCATTCAAGCTGCAAGGAATATAGGGGTTCTTAACAGAGCGTAAAAAAGGAGAGAAGCAGATGGAACCGAATTTATCGACACGATCGTTGCGAAGACCCGAATATGGACCAGGCACGATGCGGCAGTCCGGCGCTTTCAGACATTGCGCTCTTTGTCTGATCGCCGTCCTGGCGGCGCTATTGTTCGTGCCTGCCGCCCGGGCATCCACCTTTGGCAATCAGCCGACGGACAACGACACCGTCATCATCAATGGAAACACGCTGGTATTCGACGGCTTCACTGTGTCCACAGAGGCCGGCACGGTAACCCTGGACAGTCTCCAGGTCGGTGACTGGGGCACGGCTTCATTCACCATCACCGACGGGGGCAAGCTCGTCGTGGGGCCTTATTCGACCGGCATCAGTGACTGGATGCCTTCGTACGGCATCGTCACCGTAAACGGGTCCGGTTCTTCCTTCACGACCAATGGCCTCAACTTCGGCAATACGGATATCTTCGGAACCGCCTACGGGACCGGAATACTGAGCATCAGCGACGGGGGCACGGTGAGCGCATCCTCCATCGGCTCCGACGCCAAATCAACCATCTCCGTTGACGTGGGCAGGGGCAGCTCCCTCGTCGTGGGCGGCGGCGCCGGCTCCATCGGCAGCAATGGCGTCATCCGCCTGACCGCGGGCGTTGCGGCCGCACCGGGGACTTACACCCCCATGCTCTACGGCGCCTTGTCGGGCGCCGTCCAGGCCGTCGGAGGCGTGTGGAATTCGGCAGCACACACGGTAACCGTCAATCCCGTAGTCACGGCAGCCGCGGGCGCCGCTGCGACCATCAACCTTTCGAAAAACCAGCGTATCCTTTTTACCGACTCGGCCACCGGCAAATCGGCAGGCGCGAGCTTCATGGCGACGACGACATCCACACCCCTCACCTTGACCGCATCGGCCATGAGCAAAACCGAGCTGGCCCTGCTTCAGAGCGTTCTCGGCTCAGGCCGGTCCGTCCTCAGTGGGTGGGACTTTACCGCAGGTTCCGGCTATACCGAGGGAGACCCAGCCTATCTTTCACTTTGGGCGGGAGCGGGACAAAGCCTCTACACCCTATCCATCTGGCACTATGACGGCTCGAACTGGTCTGCCTACAGCGCGACAGACCTGGCTTACGACAACACCTACGCCAGCTTCACGGTGACGGGCTTCAGCGATTACGCGGTGACGGGAACGTCGCCCGTCCCCATCCCGGCAGCGGCGTGGCTGCTCTGTTCGGGCCTGGTAGGCCTCGGAGCGATGAGAGGAAGGACCCGCAGGCGGAAAAAAGCCTTCGGTGAAGACGGCCCGAACGCCGCGCGTGAGAAAGGAGGCAACGACCATGAGACAAGATAGCCCGAATCACTTATTGTCATCGGCAACGAGCGCGCTTCCGCGCAAAGCCCCTAAGCCGGCCGGGACTCTCGCGCGATACGCCATTTGCGCCATCCTCGCGGCGGCTGCCGCGCTTTTCTCGGCAACGGCGGGGCACGCGGATATCACGGCAACGGGGAGCATCAGCCCCGATCTGAACGTTTCGGGCTGGACAATTTATACCCAGCCCACCATCGGCTGGTGGGGCGACGGAACCGTGACGGTCAGCGGCGGCAGCGTCACGCCTATGATCGGGGCTACCACCCTCGGTTACCTCTCCGGCAGGACGGGGACCATCAACGTCGACGGCGCGGGCTCGATGTGGCAGGAAACGGACGTCCTGACCATAGGCGCGAATTATCCCGGCTTTACAAACCTCATGACTACCGGCATCGTCAATGTCACCAACGGCGGCGCCTTCGTGATCCGGAGCATGACTGACCTGGGCTCTACCAGCGGCTCTACGGGCATAATTTCCGTCTCGGGCGCCGGCTCGACCTTCACGGCAACAGGCGCATTCGGCGTGGGAGGCAACGGGTACAATTTCGGCGACAGGTGGAATACCGGCACGGGCATAGTGAAGGTCACGCAAGGCGGGACACTCAACATCACCAACTACGACTTGAGCATCGGCCTTTCCGTCGGGGACTCCGGTTTCGTGCTGATCGACGGCGCGGGCTCGCTGATCACGGCCGCCAAAGGCGCCGGAGTCGGCGGCCATGGCACGGGGACCCTCATGATTACGAACGGAGGGAGCTTCATCTCCGGCACGACAGCCCAGGATGCCAGCGTCATAGGCGGGCAATATTCTCAATACACCACTCTCGACAACCACGGTAACGGCTACGTGATCGTCAACGGCGCCGGTTCCACCTGGAAACAGACGGGCGCCATCAACTTTGAAGGGGACGACGGCTCGGGCAGTCTTTCCATAAGCAACGGCGGCGCCGTGAGCGCAAACAGCGTCACGATCGCAAGCGGCACCATACTGACCGTTGATGCGGGCTACGGGAGCACCCTGACCGTGGGCGCAGGCTCCGGGACTCTCACCAATAACGGCACGCTCCGCCTCGTTGCGGGCGCGGCCGTGGCGGCGGGCGCGTACAAACCGGTCTATGCCGGGGAATGGGACAACAACGGGACCTTCCAGGTGATAGGCGGCACGTACAACTGGGCCAAGGGCAAAGTAGTTGTCAACCCCGCGGCGACGGCCGCGGCAGGCACGGCAGCGACTATCGACCTTTCGCAAACCCAGCGCATCCTCTTCGCTGACGCTTCCTCGGGCAAGTCGGCAGGAGCGAGCTTCATTGCAACCACGGCGTCTTCTGCTCTCACGCTTACTGCCAGTATGATGAGCGGCGCCGAGTTGGCCCCGCTGGCCGCCGCACTCGGCGCCGGAAAATCGATCCTGAGCGGATGGGACTTTACGGCAGAGAGCGGTTATACTGCGGGCAGCCCGACTTATCTCTCGCTTTATGCAGGAGCGGGGCAGGATCTCTCCGACCTCGCCATCTGGCACTACAACGGATCGACCTGGTCCGCCTACACCGCGGGCGACATATCCTACGACGGAACCTACGCAAGCTTTACCGTCACCGGCCTGGGCGGCTACGCGGTGGTCGATCCGCCGACCCCCACCCCCATCCCTTCGGCACTGTTGCTTCTTGCGCCGGGCCTTGCGGGGATAGGGTTTTTGAGGAGAAGAAGGTCGGCTGAAAGAAATGAACGGTTAAACGAGGAGGACCGGCGCTGAACCGGCTGATAGGCAGGGTCCTGAAGTGCAATGTGAGTTGTTATCAACGAAGGGGGAACCAATGAAAAGACTGTTTTTCGTTATTTGCTTATTGATTGCAGCCATCGGGGCCGCGCCAATGCTCGCGCACGCAGACACCTACAGCGTGTCCTCGCTCAGCAGCGCAGGCGGGGGCGGCGGGGCGCCCTATGCCAATGACATGGTCTTCTCTAACGGAACCGGTTGGTCAGGAGGCGCCGGCGGAGTGCAGGGCAACTTGTCGAAAAATAACAGCGGCGGCTATGCCGCTGCCGCGAACGAGGCGATAAGTTTCAACCTCGGCAGCCTTACTGATATCACCACTGGCGCCGGGACGACATGGGCTGCCCTGAATGCCAAGTACGGCACAGGCAAATGGACCATCACCAGTGCGACCCTCAGCTTCGAATCCTCTTACGCAACCCAGAACAATTCACGTTTTGGCATAGGCAGCGGCACTTACAGCGTCTATTGGGTCGCCAACAATTCATGGAGTGAAAGCTCGAGCGCCGGAAGCCCCAATCCTGCCTATGCTGCCTCGGCGTCGGCGCTTGCAAACTGGTCCGGAGGCCAGGCCGACCTGGCCAACGAGAGCTTTACCGTCAACGGGTCAGGGTATGTGACGGTAACCGACAACCTCACCCTGAGCCCGGCCTTCATAAGCGCTATCACGAATCCCGGGACCCAGGCCAACAAAGGCTATCAGGATGTTTCTCTGTACCTCATGGCCACCGACAACACCATCGGGATGGTGATCTTCACGGGAGGGCAGGTCGGCACTCTCCCAACCTTGACGTTCCAGGCAGCGCCGGTTCCGATCCCGTCCGCGCTTCTGCTTCTGGCGCCGTGCCTTGCCGGCCTGGGCATGCTCAGGAGAAGAATCTTCAGAGCGTAACGAACAGCGATGCGATGCGCGGCAGCTCTTACTGCCGCGCATCGGACAGAGCGGCAGGAAAGACTCCTCGCCTGGAAGCGGGCGGGTGGAAAGGGAGGCGCCTTAATCGGCGTGAAAGGAGATGTCGCAAGCACTCGAACGGCATAGGCGCACCGGACTTCCGCAAAGAGCAATAAGGGAAGCCGGGCAGACGACAGTGTAGCTTTTCTTACGAAAACAGGAGCATTCTTATGAGACAAACAATGAAATGCCCTCCCCCTGAACTGACCGGCCCAGTCCGGCGATTCGCATCTTTCTCGTCGAAGTCTTTCCTATGCACCATGCTTGCTCTCCTGGCCGTGGGCCTCGCGGCAGCGACCGGGGCGCAAGCGCAGGTTACGTACGGCGGGGATATATACCCGACGACCAACCCTACTACCTGGATAAGCAAGGGAACAGGCAGGACCAATGCCTACATCGGCTATAACGGCGCCAATGGGAACAGCGGATGGATAACCGTGGCCGGAGGGAGCAGCATTGGCATGTATTCTTTAATCGTCGGCAATGCCGCGGGCATAACGGGCACGGCAACCGTTACCGACCCAGGCTCAACCTGGACCAGCACGCTTGGCTTTTATGTCGGCTATGGCGGCGCCGGCACTCTGAATGTCCTCAATGGTGCAACGGCCACCGGGATGGGCGGCACTCTCGGTTACTACTCCGGGTCTCAAGGAACCGCCACCGTGAGCGGCGCGAATTCAAAATGGACCAACTCGCAGCAGTTCTTTGTCGGTATGGACGGCACAGGTATTCTGAACGTTACAGGCGGCGGATATGCCAGCGCCACCTATCTTTACGCCGGCTACGACTCGGGGTCTAACGGAACCGTCACGGTGGATGGCTCGGGTTCACGGTTGGCCCTCAGCAACTATAGCTATGTCGGCGGCTATCAGGGCGCAGGCACAGGCGCCCTGAATATCACCAATGGCGGATACGTGAGCGGCACGATCGCCATTATCGGCTACGCAGCCAAGTCTAACGGAACCGTCACGGTGGATGGCTCGGGTTCGCAGTGGAACCTCAGCGGCGCTCTTACCGTGGGGTCCACAGGGACCGGCACCCTCAACGTTACGAACGGCTCCACGGTCTCTGCAAAGGGCGCACTTACCGTCGGATCGTTGGGCACCGTCAACTTCGGCGCAAGCGGCGGCACGTTGACGGCCAACAGTCTCAACTACGCCAGCTCTTCTCAATTCACCGGCGCCGGCACGATCGTCACCGGCGCCTGGGCTGGCGATGTCAACCTGCTATTTGACGCGACCCACGGCTTTAACTATACGACTGTAGCAACATGGAACGCACCCGGCCAGAACGTCACCGTAGACCTCAACGCCAACATGACAGGCGCCAACTTGGACCTCGGCTATAACACCAGCACCCTCACCGTGGGGGGCGGTGTTACTTTCAATTCCGCCACGGGCTACCTCGGCTACAACGCGGGCTCTACCGGAATCGCCACCATCTCGGGCGCCGGATCCAAATGGGCGCTCACCGGCGGACTTAATGTCGGCTATAACGGCACAGGCACGCTGAACGTTACGGGCGGCGGGGCCGTCACCAGCGCGGGAGGCACTATCGGTACAAACAGCGGTACCACCGGAACCGTCACGGTGGACGGGACGGGCTCTGCCTGGAACGTGACGGGCGCACTTGCCGTAGGGTCGTCCGGTACCGGCATACTCAATGTCAGTAATGGTGGGACCGTGAGCGCGACTAACGGTCTTAGTGTCGGATCGTCTGCTACGGGAACGGTCAATATCAGTAACGGCGGCGCGCTAAACATCGCCGGCGCCACGAACGTGGGCTCCCTCGGAGCGATCAACTTCAGCGGCGCGGGCAACACCTTCACGACCGGCACCCTCAGCATCGCTCCTTCCGGTACGGTCAACTTCGGCAGCACAGGCGCCACACTTAACGTGAGCAGCCTTTACTATGGCTCCGCGTCGCAAGTCACCGGCGCCGGCGCCATCAACACGTCGGGGCTCGTCAGTGATAATTCCCTGGTTTTCAATGCCACGAACGGCCTCTCAAAGACTTTCTCCGTGGGCAACACGACCATAAACCTCACCCAAAGCAGTGCAGGCGACCTTGGCGTAGGCCACACCGGGTCCGCAACGCTCACAATAGCAGACGGCATGGCCGTATCGTCCGGTAACGGCTATCTCGGCTACAACGCGGGCTCCACAGGAACAGCCACCGTCACGGGCGCGGGTTCGAGCTGGTCAAATAGCGGCGGGCTCTACGTCGGCAATTCCGGCAACGGCTCGCTAAGCATCAGGGATGGGGCGAGCGCCGGGGCCGGGTACCTGTACATAGGCGCCAATGCAGGTTCCACGGGCGCCATGTCCGTAGACGGCGCGGGTTCCTCATTCGGGACCGGAGGCGTCATCGCCGTCGGCGGGGCTGCGGGGTACCAGACGCTCACAGGCTCCAGCGTCGGCTCCCTCAGCATCACGAACGGCGCGACAGTGAGCACTGGTTACGATACCATCATCGGATACGGCGCGCTTTCCACAGGTACCGTTCTTGTCGATGGCGCTGGCTCCAAATTGATCACCAGCGGTAATCTGATTCTGGGGTGGTACGGGAACGGCGCCCTCAAGATCACGAACGGCGGCTCCTTCCAGGCCGGAGGCGGCCCAAGCACCATGACCGCAAACTATCTGGACGGCACCACCACGGCAAACCTTATCGTCGACGGCAAGGGGTCGAGCTTCTCATTGGGGTATGGCGAGTTCGAGATCGGCGAATATGGCTCAGCCAACATCATGATCACGAACGGGGCTAGTGCGAGCGGGGCCTGTGAGTGGACGGTAGGGTACAACTGGGCCGGCTATCCGAGCCAGATCACCGTCAACGGCCAGGGCTCGAACCTCAACCTCAACGGGAACCTCAAACTCGGCCAGTACGGCACGGGAACATTGAATATCACCAACGGCGGCAACGTAACCGTCACTTCGCTCCAAGTCAATAACGGCACATCCCGTCTGAACATGGACATCGGCACGGGCAGCTCGCTTAATGTCAGCGGCACGCTCACAAACGGCGCCGGAGGCATCGGCCTCACGGCAGGCGCGAACGCGGCGGTGGGCGACTATACGCCGATCACGGCAGGCGGCTGGGCCGGCTCAGGGGTCGTTCAGGCAATGGGCGGCGTCTGGAACGCGGCCACACATCAGTTCACCGTGAGCAAAGCCGCCGACGGTACAACAATAACCGGGGCATCTTTGGACCTTTTAACAACGCAACGGACGCTCATTACCGACCTTGGCAGCGGCAAGTCCGTAGGGGCCGGCTTCATGGCGACGTCATCGTCGACGCCGGTCACCTTGAAGGCCTCCCTCATCAGCAGCGCAGCCGAGTTGAATGCCTTGCAGAGCGTCATCGGAAGCGGGCAGTACGTTCTGAGCGATTGGACGTTCTCTGTCAGCGGCACGACCGTGAGCAACAGCAACCCCGTCTACCTCTCCCTCTTCGCCGGGTCAGGTCAGAGCATCTACGGCCTTGATGTCTGGGACTACAACAGCGCAAACGGAACGTGGTCGCAGTTTACAGCCAACGACCTGGCCTACGACGGCACGTATGCAAGCTTCACCACGACCGCTCTCAACGATTTCGCCGTGACGGGCAGCAACGCGCCCGTCCCCATCCCTTCGGCCCTGCTGCTCCTTGCGCCGGGTCTTGCGGGATTGGGAATCGTGAGGAGGAGATTCTTTAGGGCATAGCGCCAACCACTATGCCAGCGATCCGGCCTCGGGGGCAATCCTCGGGGCCGGATTCTTTTCGGCGCGTCATATATACGAAGTTTCTTGCTGCAATGGGAAAAAGGCGCCCGAGGGCCTCGCGGACTTGTCCGACTGGGATTCCCAGGACAGATTATCCACAAGGAGGGACCAACCGTGCACAGATGCGGCTATTTCCCGGAACCCGGCGCGCGCTTCTTGGCGGGGAGAATCTCTATTAACGTCTTGCGGGCTTTGTTGACCGAAGCGGCGTCGGGAAAGTACTTCCTTACTTCCGGTTCCAGCATGACCGCGCCATCTTCGAGTGTAAAGTACTGAATGGCGGCCGTCCCGTCTTCTCTATTGATTATGACTTTATGACCCCGGCGGTATGCCTCGAAGTACCTGCCCCGGGTCCCGCCCTTCATGACAGAGAAATCATATTCCGGCTTCATCTCTTTCGCCGCCGTCGGGGCTGGGGCCTTAGACTTTTTCATAGGCTCTCCTCTCAGTCGCCGTTGCTTTACGGCAACTGATGATACGTAGTATACCCATCTCTGGGTATGAATCAAAACGAGAACGTGGTTCTCGACGGAAAGCCCTATGTTGTTCGGCCCGCCGCCTCCGCGAAACGAGCATCCCTATGTATGATGTTTTAGGAAGAATAGCCGCATCCGCGTATGACGGCGCCATCCCTGTAAAATTCTTGTAAACATTGTAAAAAACTCTTGACTCGTCGTTAGCCATAGTGATATGTGGGCACATCACGGGATGAAGTATCGCTCAAGCACCTTCTTCCCTTTTTCGGCGCCTGCCCGCTGAAAGACGTATCCCCCTCGCTCATAAGCAACTATAAGGCAGAGAGGCTCTCGTATGGGGCGTCGTCCGGAACCTTGAATAGGGAGCTCGCCCTCATGAAACATGCCTTTACGCTGGCGATCACCGAGTGGCAGTGGGTAAATGACAACCCGGTGAAAAAGGTGTCGATGGAAAAGGAAGCGCCCGCCAGGGACCGATGGCTAACCGATGACGAAGAGAAGGGACTTCTTGCCGCCTTGCCGGAATGGCTGCGGGAAATCGTTGTGTTCGCCCTCGATACCGGGTGCAGGAGGGGAGAGGTTCTATCGCTTGTGTGGAAACACGTCAATCTAGAGACAGGCGTCGCAACGGTTTTTGGCAGGAAGACGGCGGAGTGGCGCAGTGTCCCCCTGATAAAGCGGGTGCGGGAGATGCTAAGCGCGAAACACGCCAGCCGAAAGGTTTGCCCGCTGAAGGAAGCCCTTGTTTTCCTTGACCCTGCGGGGCAGGCCGTGGACATCCACGAGTTACGCTGGGCATTCGAGAAGGCTCTGAGCAAAGCCGGCATCGACGACTTCAGGTTTCATGATCTTCGGCACAGCTTTGCCACGAGGCTCGCCCAAAATGGTGTCGACCTGTTCACGATTCAGAAGCTCCTCGGCCACAAGTCCTATGCCACGACGGAGCGGTACGCGCACCACTGCACGGAGAGCCTGCGCCGGGGCATCAAAGTGCTCGACGCCTATGTCGAAGGGCGGAAGGCAGATGAACCTGACAGGGAAAGGCAAGAAAACTTGCATACACCATTTATCACAATTTTATCACAGCAGGAGAAAAACACGCCGGACTTACAGAGGAGAAAACGCTGAAAACCCTTGCAAAATGGTGCCGAAGGCGGGAATCGAACCCGCACGGGGTGTAAGCCCCACCGGATTTTGAGTCCGGCGCGTCTGCCTGTTCCACCACTTCGGCCTGCCTTATTCTACGTGGTTTTTCGGTGGGTGTCAAACCTGCACTGCCGTGGATTGCGACAAATTTGTGACACGGTCCAAAACCTCGACGCTCGATCTCAAGCCTTCCGGATAGTGGTGAGCATAGCGCTGCGTCATAGTGATGCTTTTGTGGCCCGGGAGTTTCTGCACCTTGTAAAGATCCACCCCGTTCTGAACGAGCCTCGTTGCAAAGGTGTGCCGCAGGTCATGGAAGTGAAAATCGGTGATCCCGGTCCTCTCCAAGGCCTTGTCGTAAGCGCACCTCACGCTCCTTATTGACACCGGAAACACCGTGCCGGAGAATATCCTTTACTTTAATCGCTTTGAGGGTGTCGTAGAGCGTCTGAGACATGGGTATGGACCATTTCTCCACGTTCTTCGACTGCTCGACCCTAATGAGTCTTGCCTTGAAGTCGATATCCTTCCGGATGAGAGCCAACAATTCGCCCCTCCGCATGCCCGCGTGCAGGGCAGCGATCAAAAGCGGTCTCAGATAGGATTCGTCGCGTTGGTCAAAAGGACCTGCTCTTCTTCAACGGTCAACCACCTATCGCGGGCGTTCCTGTTGCCGATTGATGAACACCCTCATCGACAATACCTAAGGTGGGGTGGGGAGAGTTCAGGAATTCTATCGATTGCCGAAAGCCCCAGCAGACCCTATCCGTCGAGCACTTTCCTGATCGTCGTCGCAATCTCTCGTCTGGTCAAGGGTTTCATCGCAAATGCCCGTATGCCTGCCGCCCTGGCCTTATCGGCGTCTACGAACTCGCTAAACCCAGTGCACATGATGATAGGCATATCAGCCCTGATGGCGAGGATTTGTTTCGCAAGCTCGATGCCTGTCATTCCGGGCATGGTCTGGTCCGTGATGACGAGGTTGAAGCGGGAGGGGTCTTTCTCGAGAAGCGCAAGCGCCTCCCTGCCGTTCATCCGGGATGTCACTTTATAGCCGAGTTCCGCGAGAACCTCTTCACTCATTTCCACGAGTGCTTCTTCATCATCGATGAAGAGGATCCGCTCGTGGCCCCCCGGAATAGACTTTTCGGCCTCAACGACTTCGGCAGGCGCTTCACGGACTTGCGGAAAATATACCCTGAAGGTGGCGCCCTCTCCCGGGTGCGCTTTCGACGGTGATCGCGCCGTCGCAGCTTCGGACTATGCCGTGGACGACGGAAAGGCCGAGGCCGGTGCCCTTGCCGGCCCCTTTCGTCGTGAAGAAGGGGTCGAATATGCGGTCTGCGATATCGGTGGGTATGCCTTGCCCGGTATCGCTGACCGAAAGTCTCGTGAACAGCCCGCGCCTAAGACCGAGGATGTCGGCATCCGTCAGGACCGCGAAATCGCTCAATTCGATCTCCAGAACCCCTCCCTGTTCCCGCATGGCGTCTGCGGCATTGGTGCAGAGGTTCATGAGGATCTGCTGTATCTGCCCGGGATCGCAAAGGGTCGGACCCGATTCGCTCTTGATGTCGACCCTGATCTCTATCGTGGCGGGTATGGATGCCCTGAGCAGCGCCGTCGTCTCCTCCATGACGCTGCGAAGGAGAACAGGTTTGATATCCTGTTCGCTCTTCCGGCTGAAGGCGAGAAGACGTCCGACCAGATCCCTGCCCCGTAAGGAAGCCTGCAGTACCCGGTCCAGATGACGGCGGTCGGGGCTTCCTTTTTCGGCTTTTTCGATCACCAGTTCGGTAAAGCCGATAATGGCCGCGAGCATGTTATTGAAGTCGTGGGCGATGCCGCCCGCCAGGGTGCCGAGGGCCTCCAATTTTTGCGACTGCCTGAGCTGCTCCTCCATCCTGAGCTGTTCGGTGATGTCCCTGCAGACGCCCACATGGGCGACGATCTTTCCGGAGCCGTCCTTGATAGGGACGACCGTAACTTCCAGGTGGAAGGCCGACCCGTCCTTTCTCTTTTCCAACAACCGTCCCGACCACCTCTCTCCTGCTCGAATGGCGGACCACGGGGATTCGTGGCTCAATCCGTCCCCGTTGTCCCGCATGGCACGGATGTTCCTGCCTTTCAGCTCTTCACGCGCATAGCCGAAAATCGCGCAGAAGGCGTCGTTCGCATACTCGATAACTCCGTGGGGGTCAACCATGTAAATGCCTTCGGCGGCCTGCTCAACCGCCGCCGCCAACCGCGCCCGCTCGCCTTCCGCCTTCTTGCTCTCCGTGATATCGGAGAGCGCGGTGCGTATGCTGACCGTTCCGTCCTTCTCGGCGACGGGTGCGCTCTCGAGCCTCGCCTCGATCCTTGTTCCGTCCCGTCTCTCCATGGTGATCTCGCATGTCCCCTTACGGCCGTCGCGCTGAGTTGCATTCAAATGGGCATAGAACTTCTTCTGGGAAGCACGCTCGACAAAAACGGAGAAAGGCTGTCTGACGAGGGATGCCCGGTCGACGCCGAGAAGCGCCGCTCCGGTCAGGTTCGCCTCGAGGACGAGTCCGGCCCGGTCGAAGATAAAATACCCCAAAGGGGCGAAGTCGTAAAGGTCGGCGTACCTGTTCCCGGCACGGTCGATCTCCTCCTGCGCCCGGCGCAACTCCTCGTTCTGCATCTCGAGCTCCACCTGGTGCACGAGCAGCTCGTGGAGAATCTCCTGGACGCGGGGGTCCGCCTCCTGCGCCTCCACCCCCTGACCGGCGAGTATCTCTTCCGCCCTTTTTCGGAGCGCATCGGAAAGGTCATTCTTGTCGCTCATGCTTTCCTCCCTCCCGGGTCCGACCGGCTACAGGAGTCCCCCCAGTTAAATCCTGGATCCCGAGCAGGATGTGCATGGGCTTCGCATCGCGGAGGATCGCACGCGCATCCAGTAGCATGATCCTACTGCCGATAGACGGAAACTTGTGCTCGACCCGGAAATCGTGAAGGACCGTATTGCTCGACAGTACTTTTTCGAGGGCCGTTCTAAGCGCGGGGATGTCCCATTGGCGGTTGCCCAGCTCGTACACATACCTGCCCTGCGTCTCTTCCGGTGCGACGCGGAACAGACGGTAGAACGCGCGGTTCGCCGAGACGACGTGCAGGCTTCCGTCGAGTATGAGCAGCGGCTCGCGGACGGCATCGACGACGGCTTCCGCATATTCCCGGGCCATGGTCTCTTCGGCGAGCTTCTTCACCTGAGTGAAGTTGGTGAAGGTGATCACGACGCCGCCGGCGTCATCGCCGGAGGCCCGGTACGGCATGATGCGCATGAGGTACTCCGTCCCGTCCTTCGCGCGGGCCTCCCTCTCCTCGAAGAGGCCTGTTTCCGTCACCCGTCGGGCAGCCCCCGAGAGGTCCTCCCCCACGAGGTTCGTCGCGATGTCGGAAAGGCGCCGTCCCGCGTCGGTAGCGATGAGGGGCACCACTTTCGCCGCCTCGGGGGTAAAGCGCACGACGTGCAGCGTGCCGTCGACGTAGATGGTCCCGACGTTCGTATTCTCGATGAGGTTTTCCAGTATGTTCTCGGTCTGAGAGAGCTGGTCGACCCGCAGGTGCAGCTCCGCGTTCACGCTGGAGAGCTCTTCGTTCATCGACTGCAGCTCCTCCCTCGACACCTCTCTCTGCTCGTTCATCGATTGCAGCTCTTCGTTCATCGACTGCAGCTCTTCGTTCGCAAGCCGCAGATCTTCGTTCGAATGCTGCAGTTGCTCGATGGTGGACTGGAGGCTCTCCCTCGTAAACGCCAGTTCCCGTTCGAACGGCTCGTCATGCTCCACAGCGACGGTTTCCCCGCCGGTCTTCTCCTCCCCGGCCGGCTCCTCGAGAAACGTCGCCAGAAGAAGCGTGGCGCCTTCCCTCTGGGGCAGGGGCCGCACGACGAGAGTCACGTATGATTTATCGTCGGCCGGCCCGAAGGCGACCCCCTTGCGGACGATCTCCCTTTTTTCCGTAAGGGCGCGCCGGCATGCGGTGTCGAGGGCGGACGAGATGCCCTCCCGCGCCAGCTCGAAGACGTTGGTGGTGGGGCGGCCCGAGGGGTGCGGCAGGTAGCGCGTGGCATCTCCGTAGAAGTAAAGTACGCCGCCCTTCTCATCGGTGAGGACCGACGGCGGTCCGAACCGCTCCATCACGAGCCGGTGGACAAGGGCCGCGGGGTCTATCGGTCTGGGCGGCTCGATGGGGCTGCCGCCGCGCATGGCTGTCCGGAGGTCGGCAAAACGGACGGCCCTGAGGTCGAGGCTGCCCACGCCCTTTGCCCGGAAGAATTTGAGCTTCTCATCGAGCGACTCGAAGAGTTCCGAGCGGGCGCCGATGTTTTCGGAGGCGCCGAGGAAGAGCACGCCGCCCGGTCGAAGAGCGTAGTGGAAGAGACCGATAAGCCGTCCCTGCAGCTCGGGTTCGAGGTAGATGAGCAGGTTGCGGCAGGAGATGAGGTCGAGCCGGGCGAAGGGCGGGTCCTTCACCACGTCGTGAACGGCGAAAACCATGTGCTCCCGGAGATCGTTGGCGATCCGGAAGCCCTTCTCCTCTCTGACGAAGAAACGCGCGAGGCGGTCCGGCGAAACGTCGTCGGCGATGCTTTCCGGATAGAGACCGGCGCGCGCACGGGCTATTGCCTCGTCGTCCAGGTCCGTGCCGAAAACCTGGAAGCTTATCCGCCCGTTCTGTTCGTCTGCGTATTCCCGGAACATCATGGCGATGGAGTAGGCTTCCTCCCCCCTCGCGCATCCCGGCACCCAGACGCGGAGTTGATAATCTTCCGGCCTGCCTTCGAAGAGCATCGGGAGTATCCTCGCTTTCAAGGTCGCGAAGGCCTCTTCATCCCTGAAAAAGCTTGAGACGAGGACGAGGACCTCGCGGAAAAGCCGCCTTGCCTCGTCAGGGTTTTCCTGGAGGTACCGGTAGTAGAGGGCCATGTCGTCAATGCCCGCGAGACTCATGCGCCGCAGAACGCGGCGATGGAGCATGCTTTTCTTGTAGAGCGAAAAATCGTGGCCCGTCTTCGAGCGGACGAGCTGGATAATCCCGAGCAGCGTATCGCCCGCATCCGCGCTGACCCTGCCAACGAGCGCCCTTACGCCGAAGTGGTCCCGGAGAAAGGAGACGAGGTGCGTCCCCATCTTTTCCGGAGGAAGCACAAAATCAGCATACCCCCCTCCAATGGCGCTCCTGGGCATGTTGTCGTACTGTGCGCTCTTCGGGTCCTGGACGTAGACGGCGCCGCCCGCCGTGTTGACGGCGCGCGCGCCCAGAGTCCCGTCCGATCCGGTCCCTGACAGAATGATGCAGATGGATTTCTCTTTCTGGTCGTCGGCGAGGGAACGGAAAAAGAAATCGATGGGCATCCGGTGGGGCTCAGGGGCGGTGAGCTGAAGCGTACCGTGAGACAAGGCGAGATACCGGTTCGGAGGAATGACGTAGACCCGGTTGGCTTCCACCGCCATGTGCTCCTCCACCTGGACGACCTTCATTTTGGTGAAAGGGGTGAGGACCTGGGCCAGCATACTCTCGTGATGCGGCTCAAGGTGCTGGACGATGACGAAGGCCGCGCCCGTATTCTCGGGCATGGCGCCGAAGAACTCCCGAAGGGCTTCGAGACCGCCGGCGGAGGCGCCGATGCCGACTACGGTGAGAGACGGCTGCTTTGATTTCGCTGCTTCTGATGGCGGTGCTTCCACAGGTTGCCCCTATACAGTACGCGGAGAAGTCCACGGCCGGGCGCATGAAACGGACCCGCCGAATCCCGTCCTCCGAGAACCCTTTTTCTGTCGCCTACTGTCCAATCAGGTCGATGGCGGGTATGGCTCGCCGGACCGAGGCGTACTCCATCTCGAGAAGTCAGGCTAATTATAACATAACGCCTCTGTCGGCAACACTTTGACCTTTCAACGTGTCTTTCACGGCTTGGACTTACGGCCGGACAGCTGCGGGGTTGGGTGAAGCGACAGAGTAACGATTGCCATGTAAAAGAAGGCGCATTCTCATAAGACGCGTCTTTGGGCAGTACACCTACTAGCGATACCCAGCCGCAACAAGAAATGTGAAGATTGCCGGCACAACTGACGGCAACGCAACGAGCATTAATAGTTAGGATGCACTTTCGTATTTTGAATGTTGCCCGCGCATTGCCGACATCGATTTCTTTCTCGCCCGGTTGTCATTCATGCCGGCATGCGGTCGATGTTAAGCCGGCAGCCGCGGCGCGGATGGGCCGACCCCTCACGGAGCCTCCAACGAGAGGGCGCCTCTATTTGAAGATACCCCGAAGGCCCTTCCCTATGCCCTTCAGGACGTTGCCCCCCTGCGTGACGACGTTTTCACCCGCTCCGACCACGTTAAGACCGAGCTTCCGGCCGATCGCAACCGCGAACTTCCGGACAAGGTTCTCGCTGAGGTTGAACTTCGGATCGTCAAGCCGTCCCTCGACAACGAAATCGAGGGGGATTTCGTTTTTTGACGTCTCGAGGAGTTTTATAATGAGCGATCCGGGTATGCCGAGGAACCGTTCTGTGCCGCCGCCGGGGGCGAACTGCAAGTTTCTTACGACCGTGTGAGTTGGCGCATGAATATGCTTGTCCTTAATGGTGAGGTCCATATCCATATCGAAGGTCCCGCCTCTCAAGTCCGCCTCGCCTTTCTTCTGCAGATAGGGTTTAAATGTCAGCATGTCGAGGCTGCGAAGGGTCAGCTTGCCGCTCGTGTCGAAGTTGTGGAGGTTTGTCCTGCCCGTGCCGCCGAACTGCCCGGTTGACGCTTTTCCCGGTATATGGGCCGACAACTGCCAGACGGTCCACTTGTCCGTTGCGGGGAGGGAGAACGAGTCTGTTTTCAGGGAAATGTCCGTGATCCGGATGGGGTGAGGCGGACGGGATATTTTTCCGTCGAGGTAGAGGACCTCGCCGTTCGTCACGCTAAGGTCGTTTACCTTGACGGAAACCGCTGTCTTTTCCGGCTTCTGCCCCTTCGCCGGCTTGCCGGGGAGCGGACTCACGAGGTGACCGGCCGCGTCTTCCTCGATCCGGATGAATGGTTTGGCGAGCGTCACGCCGGAGAGAACAATACTTTGGGTTCCCTGGCCGCGGCCTTGTGACGAAGCGACAAACCGGAGCGCCCCGGCTGTCGGTCAGCGCCTCAATGTTTGCTGCCTCCACCGTAAGCTCCCCCGCAAGCGTTTTCGGGTTGACCTTTCCGTTGCACGTCACGGTCCCCGAGGCCGCCTTGCCTTTCACGTTCATCCGGAGCGAGACCTTCGAGAACGAATCGCCGATGGGAAAGGAGACGTTGTCGACCCTGGCCCCGATCCCGGTCGCCTCGATCGGCCCGGCGCCTTTGAGCTGTTCGTCGTTGATCGTGACGGCGCCGTCGGAGGCGACCACATGCCCCAAGTCAACGGGGTGCAACGTCGAGGATGTTCCCTTCTCCTTGTCCGGACTCCCTTCCAACGGATTGACTACATTTCCGGCAGCATCGATTCCCAGGACGATGACGGGCTGGTCGATAGCGAGATCGGAAATCGCGTAGCGGCTGCTGAAAAGGGTAAGGAAGCTGGCCTTTACCTCGATCCTTCTTGCACGGAAGAAGCTTTGCCCGTCTTTCACAAGGTCGACGTTGTAGACGTTGACCTTGTTCCAGCCGAGCGAGATCCTCTTTATTTTGCCTCTCTCCCCGAGGGTTTTCTCGATCTCGGCCTTGATGATCCTGTTCGAGAAATAGAGCAGCAAAGCAAAAGACGCGATAAGAAGAACCACGACTGATGCAGAGACGATAACGATCCTTTTCTTAAGGAAGCCGGCTTTCATGGGCCCTCGCCATGGCCGCTAATTGGGGTGGGGCGAAGCATCAACGTCCGATGGGGCGTCTCCCCCGGACTCTTTGAGAATGGCAATAAGCGAGATGTAGAGCGCCACGATGAGAGGTCCGACAATAACGCCGATAAGGCCGAACGCCTCGATCCCTCCGAGTACCGTAAGGAAGGTGAGGAGGAAGGACATCCTTGCCCGACCCCTGAGGAAGAGGGGACGCACCGCATGGTCTACCACGCCGATGCCGAAGATGCCGAAAGCAGCAAGAATAATGGTCTTTGCTATATATCCCGTTGCGAGAAGGTAGAGACATATCGGGATCCAGATGATATGGCACCCGATAAAAGGGATAAACGACGTGATCGCGGTCGCCAGGCCCCACAGCACGGGAGAAGGTATTCCCACCGAGACGTACCCTATTGCCCCCAGCATTCCCTGCGCCACCGCAACAGCCACGCCGCCGTAAATGGTTGAAACGACCACGTCCTTAGCCTGCTGCGACAGGCGCTCCTTGTTCCGCTTCGAAAAGGGCAGGTAATCGAGGATTGTCGCGACGTACGTCCTGCCGTCCTTGAAAAAAAAGAAGAGAATGAGGGCCATGATAACGAAGGTCGCAAAAGCGTGGGCGACGCTTCCCAGCCCGGCGGGAACGCGCCGGAGCAACTCTTTCGAGAGATTGGAAAGAGCGCCTGCCACGTAGGCAAGCGCCTGTTGTTCATTAAGACGGAAGATGGGCAAGACCCGGTTCGCAAGCCCGTGAATGAAGGAATTCTCGTATGCCGATCGCACCCCCTCCATGGTCAAGCCTGCAGTCGCAAGGTCCTGGAGCTCCCCAACGAGAAGATAGGCAAGGTACGAAAGCGGCCCCAGGATCACGATCAAGACGACAGCGACCGTTGCCAGGGAGGCCAGAGCCTGGCGCCGTACATAGCGAAGGACGAAACCGTATACCGGATAGAAAACGACCGCGAATACCGCGGCCCACGTGAGGGGCATGAAAAAGGGAGCGAGGACGAGGTAGGCAAGGTAGCTGAGGAGCGCTGCGAGAACAACAAGGATTCCGACGCCGAACCTGTGATTCATGAGGCGACCATGGATTGACATCCGGCAACGACGCAAAGGATATTTCTAAAATAGGTTTCCCTCCGTCAGCTGTCAACGAAATGTCTGCCCGGCTCTCCACGTCGTCCTGCAAGGACGGGCACTCTGATAAGTGGCGGAACGCCCTCGGTTTGCCTTGATCAAGAATTGGCATTATCTTTCATTACAGTAATCGCGGCGTTTTCTTGGAAGCCTTGCGCCCATTTAAGCAGAAACACTCAAGCAAAACAAACATTCAAGGAGATTGCGCGAGGCGTCCGGTTTAAGCGGCCTGTAGGATGGGAAGAAGCCCGTGACGCTTGAATATCTGGTCTCGCACTACGGATACGTAGCTCTGTTCATTGGCGTGTTTCTTGAAGGAGAAACCATTCTGATATTGGCGGGCATTGAGGCCCGCCTCGGAGACCTGAGCCTCGCCTGGGTCATAGTGATCGCCTTTGCGGGGAGCCTGGCGGGCGATCAGTCCTACTTCTTGCTCGGTCGGATCAAGGGCAGGGCCTTCTTACGGAAGCGGCCCGGTTGGGAGGGAAAGGTTGAAAGGGTGTGGGCGCTCTTTGCGCACTACCGGATGCTCTTGATCCTGGGATTTCGTTTCATGTACGGTCTTCGCTCGGTGACGCCTTTCGCATTCGGTTTAAGCGGCATCAGCAGGATTCGCTTCTTTATCCTTAACGCGATCGGGGCAGCCGCCTGGTCGACAGCAGTGGCTTTGGTGGGCTACCTTTTCGGGGCCGTGGCAAAGGCGGTCCTGGTCGACGTGAAGACATACGAACACTGGATCATTCCCGGCGTGCTTTGTGCCGGCGCCCTAGTCTGGATCATTTATCTCTTGCACAACCGGGCAAAGGGACGATCCCAGTCGTGACGCGATTTTCATCGTAGGTGTGGACGGAGGTGAGCGAAGTTTCGGAAAAGAGTCTCTACGCAATACTGATCTTTAACAGTTCCAAAAAAAACTTCAGTCATTTCGGTAAGGTAACAGCACTGAAAAAGTTCCTGGCGCCATGGAGATGTTCTTGAAGTCTGGCAAGCGACATGAGACTTCCCGTATCGTGGGGAGCATGGCCACGCCGACCGCCTAGAAGACCTTGCCGCAAGTACCCTTGCAGGCGCTCCGACGGCGAGCTTCCTGCCGTTGCTGGAGAGGGTGACCTCCTGTAAAGCCGAGAGGTCTTGCTTGACGTCGGTCCGTTCGAAATCATGGCCGGCCTTCTCCAGTCTGCGGTACAGATAGTTCTTTCATAAGGCCCAGGGCGAGAAAGCTGCAGAAGACGTGGCCCCTGATCGTCTCGTCCCTTTGATGGAAGATGGGCCTGGTATCGAGGATGCCCTTCATATTCCGGAAGACCTGCTCCACGCGCCAGAGCTCCTTGTGCTTGAGGGCGACCCGATCGGCGGGAAGATCCATCCATGTTGGTCCTGAGCACCCACTTGCCGTCGAAGCGTGCCTCTTCTTTGATCTTGGCTTCGTTCAGGGAATCTCAAGGTTTTCTGCGGCAATCGTGATACAATGAACATGTTTCACTGGATGTTCAACCCCTGCACCTCCAACGAAGAAAACCAGCGATTGAAATTATGGCTCCCCTCTATTAGACTTGTTTGATGAAGGCGCTCTGGACGATTGTCGCCCTCCTGGTTATGGCGGTAGGTCTTGTGGGAACGGTAGTGCCGGTCATTCCAGGCATCCTTCTCATCTACGCGGGTTATCTCCTCTACGGTTTTGCAACAGGCTGGCAAGCCTACGGCCTGGCAGCGATTATCGCTTGGTCCGTGGTTACCGGTCTCGTCCTGCTCCTCGACTTTTACGCGGGAGCGATAGGCGCAAAAAGGTATGGCGCTTCGCGATCCGGGGCGTGGGGTTCTCTCATTGGCGGCCTGATCGGCATGCTGGCAGCGGGGTTTCCCGGCCTCATCCTCGGACCCTTTGTCGGTGCGGCGGTCGGGGAACTGCTGAGAGGCAGGTCCTATCGAGAGGCTCTTCGTTCCGGCTGGGGGACCTTCACAGGATTTATGGTCGGCAGCGTCGTCAGGATCGCTATTGGCGTGGTCATGATCGGCGTCTTTATCTGGCGGGTGCTTTTTTAACGGATTGTTGCGCGTGGTCGATGTCTCCTACGAAATTTGGATGGAGAGAGTCCGGCGATTCTATCGATTACGAATTGAAAGCTGCAACAGCAACTACTCGTCGAGCACCATCCTGATGGTTCTCGCAATCTCTCGCTTGGTCAGGAGTTTCATGGCAAATGCCCGGATGCCTGCCTGTTTCGCGGCCTCGGCGGTACGTTTCCGCTACCGGTCACTCCTCCTTCTTGTAAGTCTCTACACCTTCCTGGACTGCCTTAGTAATAAGCTCTTTCTTCTCGGCAACAAGGCCTTTTCCGTGCTCCAAGGCTGAGGCGACCGCCTCCCTAACCTGTTTGTAGTAGTCTTCAGCCTTCCCTTTCACGTCTTCAGCCGCACCCTTGATCTGCTGCCTCGTTTCCCTTCCGGATAGGGGAGCGACCAACAATGCAACTGCTGCGCCGATAACTCCGCCCAAAAAGAACGAAGACATCACCGAACAAACTCTACAGCTCGCCCCTTCACTTTTCATCTGTATCCTCCTTCTGCCCCGGGGACGTGAAAGGTTATTTTCTCCGGCCCGCCACGATTGGCGCCTCGACAACCCGGCCCTCAGTTTCTCGATTAGGCGCCACGTTCAGCGGCGTCATTATGGCGAGGACCATATCTGGAGATTCATCACCAGTAAAACATAGCGGTCCGGAAGGGTGATTGCAATTGTCCGCGGAGAGGAGCGCGACCCCGTGAGCGCAGGGTGTTGTCCCGACGGCCCAACTACACCCCCCCAATCAGGTTGCTTTGCACCGAAGCGGTCCTATATAGGACGACGAAGGGATCGCATAGGACCTTAGGCGGCCTTGTAAAGGGGCCAATGTGAAGACAGGATGCAATGACCCTTGCCCGTGCGGCAGCGGAAAGAAGGGTAATAATTTGGATGTGAAGAGCCTACAACGTTGAGTTGCCCGGTCGTTCCCTTCATTCTGTTCTCGCATGCGTGCTGCAAACAGACGTCCAGGGAATTGCCTCAAGGCGTTCCACCTCGATTCCATTTCCACAAACCTCGCAGGCGCCGTATTCCCCGAGTTCGATCCTCGTCAGTGCCCTGTTTATAACCTGTATCTCTTTCAGCTCATCTTCGTCCAGTATTGCCAGAACATCGGCGATAGCTTCCTTCTGTGCTGTTTCTTCTGCTTCGATGTCGTGTTCCGACAAGAAAAGCCGCGCTTCATCGTTGAGCCTATGAGTCTCGAAGACTTCATCGCGCTTTTTGACCAACCGCTCGCGAATTTCATCCATCTCTTCCGATCTGCTCATGGGATCTCCTTCGACTCAAAGTATATCACGAGTAAGTATTATCACCGGTCCCCATCATTGCAACAATTGCTGGGCATTCCGAAAGGCAGCTTACATGCCCTCGCATGGTTTGAAGTACGAGTGGTTACTCACCTCCGCCAACGCACATGGAGAACCAAACCGGAAGATTGCCCGTTTGAAATGAGCGCGTGGTGAATAGAAGTGATAAGCCTGGAGGGCGCTCTTCTGCCCCCAGGCTGTCCATAGCTTATGCGGCCAGGTTAGGCCGACTTTCTCGCGTCCTCAAATTCCGCATCAATGACGTCGTCGCCGCCGGGGCGTGCGTTGCCCTGCTGCCCCTGGGCTCTGCTCCCGGCGCCAAAATCAGGAGCGGATGGTCCCTGAGTGGATTTGAAGAGCACCTCGGCTACCTTGTGCGCCGCCTTGGTGAGATCCTGCTCCGCGGCCTTCATCCGATCCGCGTCGCCGGCCTTGAGAGCCTCTTTCGCTGCCGACAGCGCGTCGTCGGCGGCTCTCACGTCCTCTGCCGAGAGTTTGCCCCGGCCATCATTCACGGTCTTTTCAGTCTCGTAGACGAGGTTGTCGAGGCGGTTCCTGACCTCGATTTCTTCTTTGCGTTTCTTGTCGTCCTCGGCATGCATCTCGGCATCCTTCACCATCTTTTGGATCTCCTCCTCGCTCATGCCGGTGGACGCGGTGATGGCGATCTTCTGCTCCTTGCCGGTGGCCATGTCTTTTGCCGACACATGGAGGATGCCGTTCGCATCGATGTCGAAGGCAACTTCGATTTGCGGCATGCCGCGCGGCGCAGTCGGCAGGCCCTGAAGGTGAAACCGCCCAGGGTCCTGTTGTCCCGGGCCATCTCTCTTTCGCCCTGGAGCACGTGGATTTCCACCGTGGTCTGGTTATCCTCGGCAGTCGAGAAGATCTGACTCTTCTTCGCGGGGATCGTGGTGTTTCTTTCGACGATCTTCGTTGCCACTCCGCCTAAGGTTTCGATCCCGAGCGACAGAGGCGTGACGTCGAGAAGCACGACGTCCTTCACGGCGCCGGTAAGAACGCCGCCCTGCACCGCGGCGCCGAGCGACACCACTTCGTCCGGGTTGACGCCCTTATGGGGGTCCCTGCCAAAGAACTGCTTCACCAGTTCCTGCACCTTCGGTATCCTTATCGATCCGCCGACGAGCACGACCTCGTCGATCTGGCCGACGGAAATCTTGGCATCGGCTATCGCCCTCTTGCAGGGCTCCATGGTCCTTTGGAAAAGGTCATCGCACATTTCCTCGAGCTTCGACCTCGTAAGCTTCAGGTTAAGGTGCTTGGGCCCGGTCTGGTCGGCCGTGATGAAGGGCAGGTTGATCTCCGTCTCCATGGTCGAGGAGAGCTCTATCTTTGCCTTTTCCGCCGCGTCCTTGAGCCTCTGGACAGCCATGCTGTCCCTGGACAGGTCAATGCCCTGTTCCTTCTTGAATTCGCCCGTGAGCCATTCCATGATCCTCTGGTCGATGTCGTCGCCGCCCAAGTGGGTGTCGCCGTTCGTGGAGAGCACCTCCACCACGTTGTCGCCGACCTCGAGGATCGAGATGTCGAACGTGCCGCCCCCAAAATCATAGACGGCGATCTTTTCGCTCTTCTTCTTGTCGAGTCCATATGCGAGGGCGGACGCGGTAGGCTCGTTGACGATCCGGAGCACGTTGAGCCCGGCAATCCTCCCGGCGTCTTTCGTCGCCTGTCGCTGTGAATCGTTGAAGTAGGCCGGCACGGTGATGACCGCCTCGTCGACGCTCCGGCCAAGGTAATTCTCCGCGGACTTCTTCAGTTTCTGAAGTATGAAAGCCGATATCTCCTGAGGAGTGTACTGCTTGCCGCGGGCTTTCACCCGGGCATTGCTGTTCGAATCAGCCACCACTTTGTAGGGGACCTTCTCGTCTCTGACTTCTTGATACCGCCTCCCCATGAACCGCTTGATGGAAAATATCGTATTTTCCGGATTGGTGATCGCCTGCCGCTTCGCGACCTGCCCGACGAGGACCTCGTCGTCCTTCGCGAATCCTACCACGCTCGGCGTGGTTCTCTGTCCTTCCTCGTTGACGATTACCTTCGGTTCGCCGTTCTCCATCACGGAGACCACCGAAAAGGTCGTGCCGAGGTCGATCCCGATGACCTGCTTTCTCTCTGTTTCCGCCATAATCTATTATCTCCTTAAAAGGTGAGATTGCATACATTGCACTAGTACGATAACCGCCGATCCGGGTTCTGTCAAATTCCGTGCCAAAGCGGGACTTTCAGGACCGGGCGCCGGTCGTGCTTCTAAACAAGATACCGATAGAAGAGATGCTTCACTCCCTCTACCGAGAAGAGATAGACGAGGACCATGGCGGCGAGGAGAAGGAAGAACAAAGGGGGAGGCGCCACGAAGCCAAGATAGGCGGCGAGCGGCGTGAAGGGCAGGAGAACCGCTGCAGCCACTATGATGAAGCAACCTATTGCCAGCCATACGTTGGGGCGGCTCTTCCACGGATTCCTGCGGGTTCGAATGATGAAAATCACGAGCACCTGCGTGGCCATCGATTCGATAAACCAGCCGGTATGAAAGAGTGCTTCACCGGCGTGGAGAACCTTCAGCATGACGTAAAAGGTCAGAAAATCAAAAACCGAGCTGACAGGGCCCACGGTGAGCATGAAATTGCGGATGAGCTTCATATCCCACTCGCGCGGCTGAACCAGATACTCCTCATCGACCGTGTCCAGCGGAATCGGGATCTCGGAAACGTCGTAGAGGAGGTTGTTAAGGAGAATTTGTACGGGCAGCATGGGAAGGAACGGGAGGAAAATCGATGCGCCGGCCATGCTGAACATGTTGCCGAAATTGGAGCTGGTTCCCATCATGATGTATTTCATGATGTTGCCAAAGGTCCGGCGTCCCTCCGCCACCCCTTCGACAATCACGTTCAGGTCGCGCTCCAGCACCGACGCTACGCCGGCGTCCCGTCCCGATGCTGGATCTTCAAGTCCTCTTCTTTCTTCCTTTTATGGTATTCATCCATCTCCTTTTTGCACTCTGCAAGGTTATACTTCTTAAAGCACGCGTCGCAGTACTCTTTGAGATTGTTTTCCTTATCCACAATTGCCCAGTACGCGGCAAGAGAGCCGCATTTCACGCATGTCGGCATCTGTCCTCTTTGAGCAAACCGGCTTCAACATCCTGCTCATAGTGACGCGCTCCAGACATCGATAACAAAGGGGATTTGGGGTGACGAGGCGACCCCGGGTTATTGTCTCCATCTATCGCGGCATCTACGAAAGGCAATATATGCCTTCTTTATCTTCTTCGCAGGCTCACAAGTTTTTCCTGCATCCGGGCTCTTTTGACAGAGTCCGCGGCGAAAGAAGAACTGGTCAAGGCGACACGCAGGATATATATATTATACAGATCTGTGAGTTTTCTCATACGTATACCTTAATGAAACAGGGTGATGAAAACATGATGCGCAAACAGATTATCAATCGAAGTCCTAAGGAGCCCGTATCTATCGACCCTGCCTGGCTGGACCTGGAGCGTCTGGCGCGGGTCGAGATCACGTCTGAGGAGACGGGACACCCTGTCGAGTCGGCGTTGACAACCGGCGGTGGGCCGGGCTGGCATGCCGGTGAAAACGGGAAGCAAACGATCCGCTTGCTCTTTGACGAACCGCAGGCGCTCGGACACATTCGTCTCGTATTCGAGGAAGAGAGACGGGAGCGGACCCATGAATTTGTGCTGCGGTGGTCGAAAGACGGCGGGAGATCCTACCGGAAAATCCTTCGCCAGCAGTACACCTTCAGTCCGCCAGGTGCAACCCGGGAGGTCGAAGACTACACCGTCAATCTCGACGGGGTGACGGCGCTGGAGTTGACCATTGTACCGGATATAAGCGGGGGAGATGCCCGGGCGTCCCTGGTCTCATTGCGGCTTGGATAGCCTCGACTCACTCTGCCCGGCCCCCACCCCTGCTTTTTTCGATCCCTGTAGTAAAAACGATGACACGCTCGCGTGCGTGATAACTGCAAAATAATTACTGGTTCAGCGACAGACGTGGACGGGCGTTTGTCGCACAATACTGTAAATGCCCTATTTGGCGCTGATAATGAGGGCTTATGGTCATCGTGCGATTGCCTGTTATCACCTTATAGGCTTGCTTAGTGATCTTGACAACGACAAATAACAGGTGGTTGAAAGTTCTTTTTTTGGAAATAAAAAGGCAGATATCGTGACCGCGGCTGACAAACCCACTGACGAGTATCGAATACGGATACGAAAGCCATTTTTGGTAACTATCATACATCGAAGGTGCATCACGCATAAGAAAGAGGACGATGAAGATTCTTCTTGTATACCCTGAGTACCCGGACACGTTCTGGAGCTTCAAGCACGCCCTGAGGTTCATCGCGAAAAAGGCGCTCCACCCCCCGCTGGGTCTGCTCACGGTTGCCGCAATGCTCCCCAACGAATGGGAAAAAAGACTCATCGACATGAACACGGACAAGGTGAAAGACCGGGACCTCCAGTGGACGGATTACGTGTTTATCGGCGGCATGGCAGTTCAATGGGAGTCGGCCAAGGCGTTGATCGCCCGGTGCAAAGCATTGCAGATCAAGACCGTTGCCGGGGGGCCGCTCTTCACTGCGGCGCCGGAAGACTTCCCGGAGGTGGACCACCTCGTGCTCAACGAGGCCGAGGCCACCCTGCGCCCCTTTCTAGAAGACCTCGCCCGGGGAGAGGCCCGGCACGTATCCAGCTCAAATGTCTTTCCCGACCTGGAAAAAACGCCCATCCCCCTCTGGGACCTTATCAAGATGAAGGCGAGTTTTGCGACATTACGACCCTTTACGGCAACAGTACACGCGCAAAGAGCACCGAGCAGATGGTGGATGAACTGGAAGCGCTTTATGACGCGGGCTGGAGAGGCGGCGTCTTTTTCGTCGACGACAACTTCATCGGCAACAAACGGAAACTCAAAGAGCACGTTCTGCCTGCCATGATCGATTGGACGAAAAGGAGGAGATATCCTTTCGATCTGTCAACGGAGGCATCGATCAATCTGGCCGACGACGAAGAACTGATGAGGCAGATGATCCGGGCGGGTTTCGAGTCCGTCTTCATCGGCATTGAAACCCCGGACGACCGCGCTCTGAAGGAATGCAATAAATCCCAAAACACAAACCGCGACCTCGTGGCGAGCGTGAAACGGATCCAACAGATCGGCCTGCGCGTGCGGGGCGGTTTTATCGTGGGCTTCGACAGCGACACCCCCGACATATTCGAGCGGCAGATCAAGTTCGTTCAGGAGAGCAGGATCGTTGCCGCCATGGTAGGCATGCTCAACGCCCCCGGGGGCAGCCGCC
The DNA here is from genome assembly GCA_963816715.1 of uncultured delta proteobacterium. GTDB lineage: Bacteria > Desulfobacterota > Syntrophorhabdia > Syntrophorhabdales > WCHB1-27 > BOG-1155. The sequence continues at coordinate 15,344 of CAWFMJ010000010.1, read as the reverse complement.
TTTACGAACGACTCCGGAAAGAAGGCAGGTTGGGAAAGCAGATTACCGGCGACAACACCGACTTTACCACGAACATCATCCCTGTGATGGGGTATGAGAAGCTGTCCCAAGGCTACCGACGGATCGTGAACAACATCTATTCTCCCAGTGTGTACTACGAACGGATAAAAGCGTTTTGCAAGGAGTACAAGCCGCTGGAAAAGAGAAGGCGACGTTTTCATTTCCGGTACGTCCGGTACAACTTCCGTTATCTCGATGCACCGTTCAGAACGCTTGTTGCATTGGGCATCATGGACGAGGCCCGGCTCTATTACTGGAAGCTCCTTTTTTGGTCCCTCTTCACGCGGCCGCGTCTCCTGCCCATGGCAATGGCATACCACGTGTACGGATTTCATTTTCGAAAGGTTTTTGCAGAAAGTCGGTAGGCTAAGGCAGGTCCTCCACAATCGTCCTTTCGGCCGCGGCGTTGACATTGAATCTCTTTATGGTGGAGGAGGCTAAGACGAAAGAGTTCTTTCCTTGCTAAACTTTAAGGCGCTGTTAAAGAATGATGTTGTCCAGAGGGCCGAAGACACCCATCGGGCAGAAGGCAGCACGGGTGACCCACAAAAAATACGGCGCCGGGAGCTGGGGCGACGGCGGCCAGCGCGAGCCCTTTCTTCCTGTACTACGCAAGGCAGCAGGCAGCCAAGGACATACGACTTTCAAACGGCATTCCTGGTGTTTGCTGTTGACTCTGTTCCCGGCTGAGGGGTACAATTCAATAAATCGAGGAACGAGGAGAGGACAACGGAGTATACTGCAAGTTTTAGTCACCGTCAGGAATTTCTGGAATTCTATGAGGCTTTCCGTGATGAACTTCCGAGGAGGTCAGAAGGCCGAACAAACACATTTGTAGAAATCTGGACCTTTCGACGACTCGCGTTCGTTCTAGCAGACAAAGATCTGGTCACATTCCCTCTTACCGTGAAATATTCGGACCGCCCAGACTATCGAATTACAAGCGGAGAGCGTTCTATCGCGGTTGAGGTCACGTCATCGAATGACCCTGACTTTGCACTTGCTCTCAAGATGTCAGAGACGAAAGAGATTGGTATGATTGAGCCGGGTGATTTCCGGTATGTGGATCGCAATAGACGGAAAACAAGGCCCGAGGTTGAAAGTCTAATTGACAAGCCCTTCCTTAATGCTGAACCGTGGGAAGGCGATTCGCCCCAGCGAGAATGGGTAAATAGGGCTGTCAAAATCGCTCTCGGAAAAGTCGATAAGTTCAGGCACTATCCCGATAATGAATTATTGACTGGTAACATCCTCTTAGTCTTTGACGTAAGTCCAGAACCAGTGCGCTTTGTTGAACTAACCGATGAGCATATGTCCGAAGTATTCAAGGAACAAGATATAGCGGAAATCTTCCGCTATATCTTGTTCCTTGATAGCGAGCTATTATGGATTGACACAAAATCAAAGAACTGGGAGCTAATCAGCACCGTCAACTCGCTGCTCGGCCCTCAGCTGCGATACGCCGTCAAGATGCGACGGAGCACAGTGGGAGTTTGACCACGAAAACTATCCTCGCGAGAGTTACGTTCGCATTGATCCTTTTCGGGATATGCGTTCCCCGAAGCAACGTAACGGCCGAGACTGCCGCTGAGATATTTGAAAAGGTTTCTCCGAGCGTTGTGGTCGTACGGGTCTATAATCAGAACGGTAAAAGCATAGGTTTCGGGACCGGTGTAGTGTTGCCTGACGGTGATATTGCCACGAACTACCATGTCGTAGAGAAGGGTACTGGGATAAAGGTGTATCAGGGCGCACGAGATTATCAGGCTGTCATTCATTATCGTGATCGTGATCGTGATGTATGCTCCCTTTCGGTATCCGGGATGACGGCGCAGCCCGTGCTCATTGGGAGCACAAAAGCTCTCAAAGTAGGGTCTCGCGTTTATGCCATCGGCACTCCTGAGGGGCTGGACCGAACCCTCTCTGAGGGAATAATTTCCGGTCTGCGTCCGGTTGAGGGAGGACACTATCTCCAGATCACCGCCCCAATATCGCCCGGTTCGAGCGGAGGCGGGTTATTCGACGAGGAGGGACGACTTATCGGCCTGACCAGCTTTTATATGGCTGAAGGACAGCAACTTAACTTTGCCGTGCCGGTGGAATGGGTTGACGGTTTACGCACACGACACGAGGAGGCATCGGGTGCAGCTGAGACCTATGTTGAGTGGCTCATCAAGGCGAAGGAACTTGAGAAGAAAAAGGATTGGATCGGGCTGATAGACCACTCGATCCTACGGACCAAGTCACGTCCAAACAATCCCTACACCTGGTATAACCTGGGTTGGGCGTACGATGCAGCAAACCAGTTTGACAACGCCATCGAAGCGTACCGGTCTGCCACAAGCATCGATCCGGAATTGATAGAAGCCTGGAACAACCTGGGCCTTGATTACGCTCATTTGAGCGTTGAATATCACCAGCCGGACGGTTTGGCGAAGGCCATCGAGGCACATCGGCAGGCATTGCGTATCAATCCTGAATACCTCGAAGCCTGGAATAACCTCGGCATGGACTATACTCTTGCCCGCCAGTTCGACAAAGCCATTGAGACCTGCCAGCACATGCTTCGCCTGAATCCGGAATACGCTAACGCCTGGTATCTCCTGTGCATTGTGTACACCAAAACCGGCCAAAGGGGAGAAGCGATGGACGCGTATGCGCACCTGAAAACCATTGACCCTGCTAAGGCCGACTTGTTTATGAATAAGTTCGTTCTACCCTGACAGCGAGAACATGGTGATGTTCTCTCTTTCGACTGGTTATCCTGGACCGCAAATCTAATAGCGTGTGCGCGAATAGTAGGTGAAGGCAACAATTGAACTTTTGCGGCCACAGCAGCAAACAGCTATGCCGCCACAGCAAACTTCGACAGCCTGATCGAATCCCATGTCACACTTGTCTCGAGCCCCTTCACGCATGCTTCGATGATCATGTCCTTCATTTTGGCGCTCAAAGCGACAACAGCTTTCTTCGCGGCAAACCAGAACCAGGCCAAATATCCGTCCAGGTACTTGCTGGCAACGCCGTTGAACCTCATGATCCATTTCTTCAACGCAGAGTGGTAGGAGTTCACGTTTTGGACATGGTAGATCCCATGCTTTCTCTGACCCTTTGCCAACTGTACGTGTTGAATCCCCTTGGCCTTGCAGTACGGCCGGTATCCACGAGCTGCGTCAGTACAGAGCACGGTGGTTGGGGTCACGAAGGGCCCTATTATCTGATCGATCGGGTTACGGGAGATCATCCCTGTGCAGGCGACTTTGGACAGGGTTTGGTCGCCGCTGCGGTCGTAGGCGACCAGGACGCACACTTGCTCGTGGCTCAGGCCCCTCTTCGAAGCCACTCCGCCCCGGCGGCGCGGCTTGCGGCCAGTGATGTGCCTTTGGCCTTTCTCAGAGTAAAGAAAGAAGGTCTCGTCGCATTCGGTGATCCCTTCGAAGGACGAAAGATCGAGTTTACGGAGAGCTTTCAGGATTTTGTGGCGCCAGTAAAATGCCGTGGGCAGAGTGACGCCAATTTCATCGGCCGTGGCGCGAAGGCACATCCCTTTCAGCATGCACTCTGCGTAGGACAGCCATTTCTCAGGGTAATGGCTTCTGTAAAGGGGCGAGCGCGTGAAATCGCTGAAGGTCTTACGGCAGGCCTTGCACCTGTAGCGCTGTCGCCCTTTGAACTTGCCAAATCTGATGGCGCCCGTCGTCGAGCAGTGGGGGCAAATGACGCCGGCCGAGAACTGGGCTTCCCGGAGATCCTCCACGAACTGTCCCTGATCGGCAGTTTGCGGATACAGGATTGACCGGAGGATTGAGAAGAGGTTTATCAGGTCGCGTCGGGTGAGCTGCTGCTGGATCTGGTCGGCTATTCTTTGAACGATGGCAGAGGCCATGCGGGGTTCTCCCTCAGAAGAACGTATGTACGAGGGAGGTTATCGGCAAGGCCAGAAACAACATTAGGTTTTAACAGCGCCAACTTTAAACGCGACGGCGCCGATTCATGCACTTCGATCCTTGCCTGACACATTGAAAACACCCTTTGAGAACCATACCTTATCTGTAAACCGTGGGTAAATTGACAACAAATCCTCCATCGATCGGCAGCGGCCGGACGCAAATCCTTTCTGCATCCCACGTGTACGCCACCGTCGTCCGGAGTCTTCCCATAGGCTTCTCCCTTGTCGACGCAGAAGGGATGATCGTCGAGTTCAATCCTGCCGCGGAGGAAATAACGGGCTACGAGAAACGGGAGGTCGCGGGCCGGTCTCATCTGGAAATCCTTCATGGCTCTTCGGACCCCGAGGCCTGTCCGTTTTTCGGACATGTATTCAAAAAACACGAGCAGTCAATAGACATCGAACAAACCCTCACGAGAAGGGATGGGCGGTTGGCTAAGGTGGCCATTACGGCCGCGCCCCTCTTCGACGCCTCGGGAACGTTCCTCGGCGGGGTTGAGATTTTCAGGGACATTACCGAGCTTAAGCGTCTGGAGAGAGAGCGAAGAAATCTCCTCTCCATGTTCGTTCATGACCTTAAGCACCCCCTTCTCGTGGCGCACGGGTTCCTCGCAAGGTTGCTGGCCGGAAAAATGGGCTCCATTGAAGAGAAGCAAGAGACTTATTTGAAGATAATAGTCGATGAGATCGACAGACTGGAGCGTGTGGTTGCTGAATTCCTGGGCCTCTCCCAGTTGGAACAGGGGACCCATCGCCTGAAACGCTCCCCTTTTGACATCGGCGAAGTGATCGGGAAGCAGATTGAAGGATTGCGCGTTGTCGCTGAACGGAAGAAGATAGAGTTGAGTTTCACGCGTCCGGAGAAACCCGTTGTTATGGCCTACGGAGACAGGCTGATGATCGAAACAGTGGTTGCAAATCTTCTCGACAACGCCGTCAAGTATACAAACGTTGGCGGATCCATCGAGGTGCGGTTAAGCGAGACGGAGAAAACCATTCTCGTCGAAGTGGCCGATACGGGCATCGGCATTAAAGAAGAAGAGCTTTTCCACGTCTTCGACATCTTCTACCGGGCAGACAGAACCATTGAAGGAACCGGGCTTGGTTTAGCAGTGGCTCAAAGGATCGTGTCAGACCACGACGGCGTTCTTTCGGTTCGAAGCATATACGGCGGGGGCAGCACATTCTGGTTCACCCTTCCGAAGAGTTGAAGCTCTGTCGCCCGTCCTTTGCTTTTATCCTCAATTTGATCGGGGCCCTCTTCCGGTCCGTGGCAATGGCGCTTGTCGGCTGCGGCAAGGGTAGCCATTGCGCCGAACCCTTTGAGATCCCGAAAGCGCGTCTGCCCGGCCCCCATTTTTCTTCATTCCCTGTAGTAAAAACGATGACACGCTCATGCGCGTGATAACTGCGAAATAATTACTGGTTTTGCGACAGACGTGGGTCAGCGTTTGTCGTATCCTACGACAGACGCCTTACAGAGGATGATGAAGGCTTATTGCAATCGTGCGATTGCCTGCCGTCGCCTTGTGGGCTTATTCATAGCGGCGTTGGCAACTACGAACAACCAGTCGAAGGAGGCGTTGCATGACGTCCCTGTACTCAGAGAACTCAATCTCGTCCGAGCCTGAATCCGACGCCTCGGAAGTTCGCGACCCCTTCAGAGCGTACCTTCATGAGATATCGAAGTACCCCCTCATGGCAAAGGAAGAAGAACGGGAAACGGCGCAAAGGGTGCGAATGGAGGGGGACAAAAACGCCGGGCAGAAAATGGTCCTCTCAAATCTCAGGCTCGTGGTCAAAATAGCCCTTGATTATCGCAGCCTCCTCGACCTCCTCGATCTCATCCAGGAAGGGGATATGGGACTGGTGCGGGCCGTCGGGAAATACGATCCGGAAAGGGGGACGAGATTCTCCACCTACGCATCCTTTTGGATACGCGCCTACATGTTGAAATATCTGATGAACTCGTGGAGCATGGTGAAGATCGGCGCCAAGGACAGCCAGAGGATGCTCTTTTAGAGCCTGAAGCGGGAAAAGGAGAAGCTGGAGCGAGCAGGGATCATCCCTACCACGGAAGTCCTTGCCGCCAGTCTTGAGGTCGAAGCCGCAGATATAGAAGATATGGAGCAGCGCCTGCACCACGGAGATGTTTCCCTGGAGGCGTCCCAACATGGAGATGGGGATTCTCTCATGGATACGATAGGAAGCGGCGAGGACACAGAGGAGACATTGATCGAAAAAGACTACACGGAAGTGCTGCACAAAAGGCTCGATGAATTCAAGAAGCTGCTCAACGAGAAAGGGTGTTTCATTTTTGAGAATCGGATCATGGCGGAGGACCCGCTGACTTTAAGGGAAATCGGTGAACGCTTCAATACGTCGAGAGAAAGCATCAGGCAAATACAGGCGAAACTATCGAGGAATCTGGCAATAAACCTGAGATCGAGTGAAATTCGGCCGTCTCTGTGAAGGGGCGGTTCGCGGCCTGAGTTTTTTCATTCTTTTGATTGATCTTGGGAGGTACGCTATAAGACAACAGTTGGCCGTCGGCGCCATTCGAACCAAGTCCTCAAAAACCGGTACGTGATACTGGTCTTCCGCCCTAACTTGGCCCGACAGGCGCTCCTTGTCCCTTTCCGAAAAGGGCAGATATTCGAGAATCTTCGAGGCATAGACGCTGCCATCCTTAAAAAGGAAGAAGAGGATGAACGCCATGATAAGAAAGTGGACCAAGCCGTTCGCGACGCTTCCGAGTCCGGCAGGAATCCAGTGGAGCAATTCTCTCGAAAGGTTCGAAAGCCCGTTCGCCACGTAAGCCATTGCCTGCTGTTCATTAAGATGAAAGGCAGGCAACATCCTTTCAACCACGCTGTTCACGAAAGAGTTTCGGTAGACCAACCGCATTCCCTCCATGGTCAGGCCTGCATTCGAGAGATCCTGGAGCTCTCCCACCAAAAAGTATGAAAGATAGGAAAGGGGTCCAAGGATGATGATGAGTACAAGGGCGACCGAGGATAGTGCAGCCAGCGACGGGCGTTTCAGACGCCGGAGGATGGCCAGGTACGCCGGATAGAAAACGATCGCGACCACCGCCGCCCACGTGATGGGGATGAAAAACGGCACGAGGACCAGGTAGGCGAGGTAGCTCAAGAATACGGCGAGAACGATGAGAATCCCGATTCGGAATCGGCGCGTCATCGGAGGACCACCGGTCGATAGCACCCCTTCGTTGTCGCTTCCACGATGCTATTCTCCTGTTCTAGGACCGCGTGGGCGCGCCCGCACATAAGACCGCTCGCTCAGTATGTGCAATAAAGGGCCGTGTGCCGCAAATTCCACGATGCTGACAGAGGCTACGGGCATGCTAAGGCGATCGCGAAAACGCCCCACGTCTATGCCTAACAACGAGCACAGCATAATTCGGGTCGTGGCCTTATGAGAAACGACGAGGACATTTCCTGTAGTGCAAGTTTTCTCGATTTCCTCAACCACAAGTGAACTGCGCCGCGCGATATCGATGCCCCTTTGTCCTCCGGTGGGAGCATTCCATCCCGGATCGGTCAACCAGCGAACATAGTCGTCGTGAAACTCGCGATTAACCTCTTCGGGAGTCTTACCCTCCCATTGACCAAAGGCAATTTCTTTCAACCCTTCCTTGAGTTCCATGCGTATTCCTGTCGCCTCGCAAAGAGGCTTGGCAGTCGCTGCCGCACGGCGCAGCGGACTGGAAAAGACGGCCGCCCACGGAAGAGATTTGTACGCATCGGCAAAATCCTCCGCCATCTCATAACCGGCCGGAGTCAAGTCCGGGTCGAGAATCCCGCAGTAACCGCCTGTCTGGCTGGCGGTGGTTTCCCCGTGCCGCAGAAAATAGATGATTAAACTCATAAGATAGCTCCTTGCTTATCCTGCCTGCGAGTCCACATTATTCTCCATCTCGGTCCTGTAGCGTCCAAGGCGCGCGGCGCCATTGCACCTGGCCCGATGATACAGTGCCTGCTGCGCCGCAGGTATATTTGCCTGCCGGCCCTTCCATATTTCCAGCGCGGGTTGCTGGATCGCCCGGGAGAAGGAGAAAGTCAAGGCCCATGGCATTCTCGTCTTAAACCTGAGATTCATGGCATTCAAACGGGCGGAGGCCAATTCAGAGGGTTGACCCCCCGACAGGAAGGCGATCCCCGGTACGGCGGCAGGGACGGTTCTCAGGAGGCAGGTCGCGGTGGCATCTGCCGCCCCCTCCACGCTCTCTTGCTTGGGACAATCCTTTCCCGGAAGCACCATATTGGGCTTCAGGATCATGCCCTCCAGGGCCACCCGTTGGGTGGAAAGCTGGCCGAAAACCGTCCGCAGGACTTCCGCCGTCACTTCGAAGCACCTCTCGATGGGATGGTTGCCGTCCATGAGCACTTCAGGCTCGATTATAGGGACAAGACCTGCTTCCTGACACAAGGCGGCATAGCGAGCCAACGCATGCGCATTAGCCTCGATGCAGCCCCGACTGGGAATGCCGTCGGCGACGGCAATCACCGCGCGCCACTTGGCAAAACGGGCGCCCATCCGTGAGTATTCCGCGAGGCGGTCGCGCAATCCATCCAGGCCTTCGGTTATTCTTTCACCAGGGTGAGCGGCCATATCTTTCGCACCGGCGTCGACCTTGATGCCCGGAATGATGCCGGCGTCGGTTATGACTTGAACAAAGGGAGCGCCATCTTTCGTAGATTGACGGATGGTCTCGTCGTAAAGGATGACGCCGCTGATAAACTCGCCCAACCCGGGAGTGGTCAAAATCATTTCCCGGTAAGAGCGGCGTGCTTCCTCGGTTTGAGGAATCCCCACTTTTTCAAAGCGCTTATTGCAGGTGGGGGTGCTCTCATCCATGGCCAGAAGACCTTTGCCCTCAGCGACCATCGCCTTGGCAGTGGCTGCAAGCTCTTGTACGCTCATCTCTGACACCTCCGCATATTTCCCGATCTTACGCTCTTTGCCTCAAGCCCTTTTAGCCAACAACGAGGCTTCAGTAGGATCAAAAACCCGATAGGCGAATAGTTTCACGCGGTCGGTCACGAGAGCCCAGGCCAGAGCATAAGCCCACACGAACAGCGCCCAGCCCCAGCCGAGAGGCGTCATAAACAGCCCATAAACGGCGATCAGGGTTGCCAGAGTCTGCGTGCCGAGCACCGCCATCCACAGAATCGGCGCGGGCCGTGTCGACCAGAACGGACCGCGCGTGCGCGTCAGGAAGATCGTCAGATGTCCCGCCACGGACAGCATCAGGTACATCAGCGTCTGGATGTGCGCGCGGTCGAGGCGATAGACGCGGTCGCCGAGATAAAACAGGCCAAACGCAGCCACGGGCCCGATGACGCCCAACACCGTGGCGATCCCCAGCACCAGTCGCATGTTCCATGCCTCGGGCTTGTCTTTGTAACGGACGTTGTCATAGGCAATCGACAGGATCGCCCCGTCGTTGAGCAACGCGAGCATCACGATCATCACCGCGGTCATCGGATAGAAGTTGAACACCAGGATCGCCAGCGTCATGAATAAGAGGACGCGCAGCGTCTCGGCGATGCGGTATATGGCATAGCTGTTCATCCGCTGGAAGATCTTCCGGCTCTCCTTCATTGCGTCGATGATCACCGACAGGCCGGGCGTCAGCAGCACAATGGACGCCGCGGCGCGCGCCGCGTCCGTCGCGCCCGATACCGCGATGCCGCAGTCAGCCTTCCTCAGCGCGGGGGCGTCGTTCACCCCGTCGCCTGTCATGCCGACGATGTGGCCGCGTTGCTGCAGGACGTCTACAATGTGGAACTTGTGTTCGGGGAACACCTGGGCGAAGCCGTCCGCTTTCTCGATGGATTCCGCCAACTGCGCCGTCTCGTGATGCTTTACGTCGCCGAAGCCGCCGGCATCGAGGATGTTGGCGCCCAGTCCCAGTTTTCCGGCGGTTTCCCGAGCGATGGCCAATGCATCGCCCGTCACCATCTTCACGTTTACTCCCATCTGCCGCGCGGAGGCGATGGTCGATTTGGAATCCTCGCGAGGCGGGTCGAAAAGCGGCAGTACCCCAAGCAGCTGCCATTGACCGTGTGTGTCTGTCCGGGCCACTCCCAACGAGCGGAAGCCACGCGCCGCGAAGTCGTTGATGGCCTTGTCCACCTCGGGTTTCACCTGCGCGGCATTGGCCGCCAGCTCCATGATCACCTGAGGCGCACCCTTGGTTGCCTTGAACTCCTTTCCGTCCAGGCCCTTGATGGTGGCTTCGGTGCGTTTGTGCACGGGGTCGAAGGGCTGGAAATGAACGACCTGATAGCCTTTCAGCGCCTGATCGTTTTTCAGGCCGCCAAGCACGGCCAGGTCGATGGTGTCCTTGTTGTCCGCGCGCGACGCCAGCGCGGCGTTAAGGATGACTTGATCGGCGGGCATATTGTTCACGCTGAACGGGTCGCCAAGGGTCAGCTTGTTCTGGGTCAGGGTGCCGGTCTTGTCCGAGCACAGCACGTCCACACCCGCCAACTCCTCGATGGCCGCCAACCGCGTCACAATCGCCTCTTTTTTGGCCAGCAGGCGCGCGCCGACCGCCATGGTCACGGACAGCACCGTCGGCATCGCCACGGGAATCGCCGCTACCGTCAACACCAATGCGAACTGAAGCGTGGTGAGCATCCGGTCGCCGCGGAAAAGCGCGACCGCCAGGATCAGTACGACCAGAGCCACCGCGAGGATGATCAGGTAGTCGCCTATCTTCAGCACGGCACGCTGGAAGTGACTGACCGTGTGCGCCTCCTGCACCAGTTGCGCGGTCTTGCCAAAGTAGGTGTTCTGGCCCGTGGCGTACACCAGCGCGTCGATTTCACCTAATCGGATGATCGAACCCGAGTAGACCGTCTCGCCGGGTTTTCGCGTGGCGGGCAATGATTCGCCCGTCAGCGCGGACTGATCCACCTCCACCGGGTCACCCGCGAGCAATCGCGCATCCGCCGGCGCGATATCGCCGAGGCGCACGCTGATGACGTCGCCCGGCACAAGCTCTCTCGCGGGAACGGTCCACGACTTCCCGTCGCGACGAACCCGGGCCTGGATCGCGAGCCTGGCCTTAAGGGCATCGATGGCGTTGCCCGCCTGGTGTTCTTCCCAGAACCCGACTACGGCGTTGGCCAGAAGGAGCACAAGGATGATGAAAAAATCGGGCCAATGCCGGGCTACCGCGGAAAGGATCACGGCCGCCTCGATCATCCAGGGGATGGGGCCCCAAAAATAGGTCAGGAATTTCAGGAACGGATTGGTCTTTTTTTCTTCGATCTCGTTCGGTCCGTACTGGGTGAGCCGTTCTTGTGCCTCGGCTTGGCTGAGGCCGTCCGGCGACGACCCCAGCTTTGCCTGTAATTCCGGCAAGGAGAGGGATTTCAGATCGTCCTTCGCATCTGGCTTCGATGCCGGAGCCATAGACTGGTCCGCATTGGGTTTCATCACGGGTATTCTCCTTATCTTTGCCCTGCTGCAAGTTTCGTGAGGTGCGGGCCCTTGTTGTTGCCGACCGGCGCCATCGCCGTGCCTCTAAACTCATACGCATTCATGTGGGATTGTTCCACTTCCAGTTCCGGATTTCCGGCATGTCCTGGCCGTATTTGTCGATGTACAGCTTGTGCTCGATGAGCTTGTCCTGCACCATCTGCTTCAGGTAGGCCCCCTTGGAGCCCAGTTGCGGCAGCCGATCAACCACGTCGGCCACCAGGTGAAACCGGTCTAACTCGTTCTGCACCCTCATGTCGAAGGCCGTCGTGATCGTGCCCTCTTCCTTGTAGCCACGGACGTGCAGGTTGCGGTTGGTCCGGCGGTAGGTCAGCCGGTGGACCAGCCAGGGATATCCATGAAAGCCGAAGATGATGTGCTTGTCTTTCGTGAAGAGCGAGTCATAATCCGTGTCGCTGAGCCCGTGCGGGTGCTCCGTGCCGGGCTGCAGCTTCATGAGATCGACCACATTGATCACCCGGATTTTCAGTTCCGGCAGATGCTCGCGGAGAATGGAGACAGCGGCCAGAATCTCAAGCGTGGGCGTGTCCCCGCAGCAGGCCATCACGACGTCCGGCTCGGCATCCCGGTCGTTGCTTGCCCATCGCCAGATGCCAAGTCCTTCCGTGCAATGCACGACCGCTTCTTCCATGGTCAGCCATTGGGGCGCCGGGTGCTTTCCTGCAACCACCACGTTCACGTAGTGCCGGCTGCGCAGGCAGTGATCGAAGACCGACAACAGGCAGTTGGCGTCAGGCGGAAGGTAAATGCGCACGATGTCGGCCTTCTTGTTGACGACGTGGTCGAGGAAGCCGGGGTCCTGGTGGGTAAAGCCGTTGTGGTCCTGCTGCCAGACGTGGGAGGCGAGCAGGTAGTTGAGCGAGGCGATCTTCCGCCGCCACGGCAGTTCCAACGTGACCTTCAGCCACTTGGCGTGCTGGTTGAACATCGAATCGATGATGTGGATGAAGGCCTCGTAGCAGTTAAACAACCCGTGCCGTCCGGTGAGCAGATAACCCTCCAGCCAACCCTCGCTCTGGTGCTCGCTGAGCATCGAGTCGAGCACGCGTCCGGCGGGCGCGAGGAATTCGTCAAACTTTTCTGTTTGGGCGTCCCACTGGCGATTGGTGACTTCAAAGACCGCGCCCAGGAGATTCGAGAGCGTTTCATCGGGGCCGAAGATCCGGAAATTTCGCTGATCCTCATTGAGCGTGGTCACGTCGCGCAGGAACTTGCCCAGCACGAGCGTATCCTGGGCGTCAACGGCGCCGGGCGAAGGCACATCGACCGCGTGGACGTGGAAGTCCGGCATGCGTAGGTCGCGCAGCAGCATGCCGCCGTTGGCATGGGGATTGGCGCCCATCCGCCGGTCTCCCTTGGGCGCAAGCTCTGCCAATTCCGGCATGAGCCGGCCATTTTCATCGAACAGCTCCTCTGCTTTGTAGCTCTTCATCCAGCTTTCAAGCTCCTTGACATGATCGGGATGCTCGGAATCCACCAGGATCGGCACTTGGTGGGCCCGGAAGGTGCCCTCGCAAGGCAGACCGTCGACCACTTTAGGCCCCGTCCAGCCCTTGGGCGACTTGAGGACGACCATCGGCCAGCGCGGCCGGGTAGTGTCATTCTTGTTCCGCGCATCACTTTGGATGTGCCGGATCTCCTCGATGGCCTTATCCAAAGTGCCGGCCATGAGTTGATGCATTTCTTCCGGATCGTCGCCTTCTACGAAGTGAGGCGTCCAGCCGCAGCCCTTTAGGAATTGCTCCAATTCCTCATCCTCGATGCGGGCCAGCACGGTCGGGTTACTGATCTTGTAACCATTGAGGTGCAGGATGGGCAGCACGGCGCCGTCGGCGATCGGGTTAAGAAACTTGTTGGACTGCCATGCGGTCGCCAAGGGACCGGTTTCCGCTTCACCGTCGCCCACGATGCAGGCGACGATGAGATCGGGGTTGTCGAAGGCGGCCCCGAAGGCATGGCTGAGCGAGTACCCGAGCTCTCCGCCTTCGTGGATCGACCCCGGCGTCGTCGGTGCAACATGGCTGGAAATCCCGCCGGGGAAAGAGAACTGCGTGAACAGTTTCCTGAGCCCTGCCTCATCCTGACTGACGTTCGGATAGACCTCGCTGTACGTGCCTTCGAGGTACGTATTGCCCACCAGCGCCGGGCCGCCGTGACCGGGACCGGCGATGTAGAACATATCCAGATCATACTCCTTGATGATCCGGTTCAAATGCACGTAGATGAAGTTCTGACCCGGCGTCGTGCCCCAGTGCCCGACTATCAGGGGCTTCACGTGCGACAACTGCAGCGGCTCTTTCAGCAGCGGATTGTCGTAGAGATAAATCTGTCCGACCGAGAGGTAATTCGCCGCCCTCCAATAGGCGTTCATCTTTCGCAGCAGATCGGGCGACAACGGTTTGTCCGCGTTATTCATCTTCTCTGTTTTCACGGTGATGTGCTCCTTAACCTCATTTTTTACCTTCATCGCAATGCTCCTTAATCAGACATCTTTTTTGTTTCTACGATCATGCGCTTATTCGATTATAAGGCCCAAAACGCCGCAGACGGTCTTTGCGATCATCCATTCCTCGTCCGTATGCATGACGCGAACGGCAACCCGGCCCGCATCTGCGGAAACCAGGGCCGCATTCGCCGCGTTTCGCTTTTCTTCGAGTTCGATCCCAAGAAAGCCCAGCCCCTCGCAGATTCTTTCCCGGATTACGGGCGCCTTCTCGCCGATACCGCCCGCGAACACCAGCGTATCGAGTCCGCCCAGGGCCGCAGCGAAGGCGCCGATCCATTTCTTCACCTGGTAGCAGAAGAGCGCGACTGCTTCATGTGCCCGCACGTCCTGCGCTTCACGGTCGAGCAAGTCGTGCATGTCGGAACTGGTCTCGGATATGCCGAGCAGGCCGGATTCGAAATTGACCATCTTGTTGAATTCTTTGGCGCTCATTTTTTCGGTGCGCGCCAGATACCAGAGCAGTCCGGGATCAAGGTCGCCCGAACGGGTGCTCATCGGCACCCCGGCTGTCGGGGTGAAGCTCATGCTCGTGTCGATGCTCTTCCCTTCATGCACCGCCGCAAGGCTCGCGCCGTTGCCGAGGTGGGCGAGAATGATCCGGCCTTGCGCCGCAACAGGTCCGGCCAGGCGGGATAGCTCTCCCATGAGAAACGCATACGACAACCCGTGAAACCCGTACCGCCGCACCCCTTGCGCCTCAAAGCGACGCGGGATCGGCAACATGCGGGCCACGGCCGGCAGGTCATGGTGAAACGCCGTGTCGAAACAGGCCACCTGCAACAAATGGGGAAATCGGCGATGAAAGGCCCCGGTTAACAGGATCTCCTCCGGCAGGTGGTCAGGGTCAAATGGGCTGAGCCGGTGCAGCTCCTCGACCATTTCCGCGGTGATTCGCTGCGGTTTGCTGTACTTCGGCCCGCCATGCACCACGCGATGGCCGACCGCGGTCAACATGCCGATGCCGATTCGTTCCTCGATCCAATCCATTAGGGCGCCTACCGCCATCGTGTGATCCGGCGCCGTCACGAGCCGCGAAAAGTTGTCCGCGCGGCTAGAGCCTTTCACCCGCAAGACGGACTCCGACAGTCCGATCCGCTCGATCCCGCCCTCCAGAATTCGTCGGAGCGGGTCAGCCGCCTCGAACAGCGCAAACTTGATGCTCGACGAGCCGCCATTGATGGTCAGGATGCGCGGATTAGCCGGTTTCATGCATACTCCTTATCGTTTTCACAGTCCGAATAAAGCCGGGTTAAAGTCATTCCTGTTCTCCGGACGCGCCTTCCTTCTCTTTGT
>CAWFMJ010000009.1:0-5264 GCA_963816715.1 uncultured delta proteobacterium | reverse complement strand
TTTGTGGCTGGTTCCGTACGTATTGCTAAAAACCCGCCGAGGCCGACGGCGTAGAGGGAGAAATAAAGCCATGGCAGACGCTCAAGTAACTTGTATCACAAAACCGGACCGGTTCAGCCCTCATGAGCACATTACACATCTCGGGGGGGCTACGTGGAAATGGACCCGAGAGCAAGTCATCGCCAGTATCGAGGACAAGACCAACACATTTTATGTATTGGACCCATTCACTGGAAAGCGTTCGAACGTCGGGGTGGTTCGCCGACCAGGAATGGCACCATTTGTGCAGACACACGCGGACGGGGACTGGAATAATAATCTCTTGTCCCTGGATCAGTGCCCTCGGGGCTAAATGAAAGGAGGAAGCAATGGCTAGACAACAAGGCCTAGACGACCGATCCCGCGATGAGAACGGGCAAACCCGAGCGAAAAACGGGAACACTCGTATTGGAACGCTCCGAGAAACCTACGGTGAGAACTTCGCCCAAGGTCGGCGCCGCGATATGAAGCTTGACACCCTGCTGGAGGAGACGGGCAGAAGCTCGCTGACCGATTACCTGCGGAACCAGAAGCGGTAGCCCCTGGCGGGATAGGTTCGGGCGCAAGAGGAAAGGATTTCTTTCACGCTCGAAGCTTATGATAAAGGACGTTATCATACGTTTGAGGAGGGCGCAGACATGCGCACAATGAAGCACACAGTCAACGGCCGAGAGTATGAAATCCGTTCTCTCCAAACCAGTGTGGGATGGGAAGTGGGCACCTTCTACGGGGGGAAGCTCGTTAGTCCTCGGTACAAGGTTTCATTCGAAACCGGGCAGGACTTCCAACACTACCACGGGCAACGGGCAGTTGATGCGCTAATAGACCTTGCTAAAACGGATTTGGACACGGGCATGGTGAAGGGAGGCCACAATTGAGCACCGAAGTCATGCCCTTCAAAGAACCGCGGGCAGGGCATGCGGGCATCAAAACTGGCATCGGTAATCACTCCATGCGGGCCACCGGCATCCCTGACTATCTGAAAAACAGGGGCTCACCGTCCGAAGCTCGGAAAATGGCGAACCATGCCGACACGCGGATTACGCAGCCATACGTCCGGCGCGGCGATACGACCTCCCTTGATGAGCAAAGTAAGGCGGCGATTTGAAGCCGTACACGATGAGAAATGACGAGCGATGGGGAAAAAAGAAAAACACCTCGAGATGATTCTTCGTATTGTGGAGCGGCTCACCACCAATTCGTTCCTTCTTAAAGGATGGAGTGTGGTTCTGGTGTCGGCATTGTTCGCCCTGGCGGCCAAAGATGCAAAGCTGGTTTTCGTTTACTTGTGCTATTTTCCAGCTTTTGCGTTTTGGGGCTTAGACGGATTTTTCCTATGGCAAGAAAGGTTGTACCGGCAACTTTACGATAAGGTACGCGCGCAGCGGGAGGAGGATGTCGACTTCTCCATGGATACATCTTCAGTCCGCGGGGTGACTAAGCCTTGGGTTGAAGCCTGCTTGTCGAAAACGCTGCTTGCTTTCCACGGGACGGTAATGGGGACAATAATTTTGGTCATGTTTCTGATGCGTTGAACTGCAAAGGAGAGGTTTCTATGGCCGGCATCAATGATCCTTCTAATCCTTTCCCTTCCTACCCCTTCACCCTCAGCGCGCTGCTCGGGGGTATGCCAACAATCCAGAAGCGAAAGGCGTACTTTGCATTCCACTTTGACGACATCATGCGAGTAAACAATGTTCGCCAAGCATGGAAGATAGATCACCCGGACGCGCCACTGATGAGGAGTTTTTACGACAGCAGTCTGTGGGAGAAGCGTCAGTTAGAGGGTCCCGAATCCCTTAAGAAGCTCATTCGTGATGGAGTGGAGTATACCTCCGCCGTTTGCGTCTTGGTAGGTTCACAAACTTGGTCTCGTCGTTGGGTGCGCTATGAGATCGCGCGAGCAGTGGTCGATGATCGGGGCTTGCTGGCTGTGCACTTGAATAACATTCGGCATCATGTCAGACGCCAACCAGATGCTTGTGGTCCTAATCCGCTGGCGTGCATGGCTATTGGTAAAGTCCAGCCGAACCAACCAAATGCGTTCTTGGGCCAGCGGAACGCGCTCGCGGGCCTTCTCGCACCTGAAGCAGCACAGTATTACCTGTTCGATTGGAATGGACAGGGCTGGGTTCGTTATCAGGATTATGCCAAGCCCGTGAATTTACCTCGCTACCTTGCCGACCCTGCCGCAGGCTACGTGACGGTGCTGTCAACCGGAACTGCGGTCTACGACTACATGAACCAGGACGGGCATAAGAATATCGGCGCGTGGATCGATGCGGCAGCGCAACAGGTCGGACGATAGGGCGCGAAGGCAGAGGAGAACCGGACACGGGCGTAACCGAGTTTGAGTTCACGGTTTCTATACGCTCCGTTTCGGATTAGACATTTGCAATATGCCAATCCCTTTATTTACGGGCCTTCCGGCAAGCTTCAAAACTTACACTTTCTGATACACGTAAAAGGCGTCCACGTGGAAGGCCTACCCGCAGAAGTGCAACCCCTGACTCCCCGGAAGTCTTAGGGCTGTATCGGAAGCGCGCCGGCGGGACCAGTCTGCGGAGTGGCAGAGACGCTGCCCGGCGCGCTTTCGATACAGCGACTTGAACGGAGCCGCCCGTGTTTGCGGCGGACGCGGGCAAATTATGGGTTTTGAATGGGGTTCAGCGGACCCGCCGTGGGATAGAGAGAAAAGTGGAATGGCTGTCTGCGGGCGAGAACGCGTGTGCTAGCCGTCAACCCGTGACCCCTTGGAGATGGTGTGAAGGGATCGGGTGAGGAGGGATGGATTGACCGCATGTGACCAGGCACACGAGAGCGCGGGCGTGGTGGGCGGACGCGGTGTGATCGAATCGGAATAGCGTATTTCATGAGAGCCTCGGGGGAGTGGGCGGTGGAGAACGCAGGCGCATTTCCGCCGCGCTGAGTCGCTCCAGGATGATCATGGGGCCGCCGCACTGGGGGCAGGACCACGTGGAAGTGGAAGGCTGGTGGGTCGAGCCGCCTTCTTCCTCCCCGGGTTGTGGCTCTGGTACGGGTGGTAAATCGGCCGGTCGTCCCAGGAACTGGAAGCAAAGTGGCAAGAGAGCGGCACGCCGTCGGTGGGCCAGAAAGCCGAAGTGGCGGATGCGCACGAAGCCCGGGGGAAGCACGTGGAGCAGGAAGCGGCGCAAGAACTCCTC
This sequence comes from uncultured delta proteobacterium, assembly GCA_963816715.1. Classification (GTDB taxonomy): domain Bacteria; phylum Desulfobacterota; class Syntrophorhabdia; order Syntrophorhabdales; family WCHB1-27; genus BOG-1155. Next base: position 2,040 of record CAWFMJ010000009.1, on the reverse strand, counting down.
GACCGCCAGGGTCATCAGGCGCTGCTGGTTGCCGTGTGCGGAGTCTCTCCAGCGGAACGTGACTTGGTTACCCTCCAGAGCGACTAAGCGTTGATTGGAGATCGCCACGCGGTGGGTATAGCGGCCGAGATAACGGAGAACATGTTCTGGACCCCCAAAGGGCGGCTTGCAGTAGACCACCCAATCCTGACGGAAGAGGGGACGAAGGAAAGAGGCAAACACTTTCGCGTTCGCCAGAAGCTTAAGATCCCCGTAGAAGCCCAGTTGGCCGTCGTCGAAGGCCCGTTTGAGAGCGGCAACAAACTTGCCACGGAAGACTCGGCCCAAGACCTTGACGGGCAGAAAGAAGCGATAGCGCGAGGGGATCCAGCACCGGTGATCGGGGGAGAGACCACCGGCCGGAACTACACAATGGACATGGGGATGATGTTCCAACTTCTGATTCCAACTGTGGAGTACGCTGAAGAAGCCGATCTCGGCGCCGAGATGGCGGGGGTCGCGGGCGATTTCGAGCAGCGTTTCAGCACAGGTCCGGAACAAGAGATCGTAGATGACCTTCTTGTTCTGCAAGGCCAGAGGAGCGAGCCGCCGCGGAAGGGTGAAGACGACATGGACGTAGGGGGTGGGCAAAAGTTCGCGGTGGCGCGCCCGCAGCCAACGGTCGCGAGCGAGGGCCTGACACTTGGGACAGTGTCGGTTCCGGCACGTAATGGAGAGCTCTCCATTACTTGCCTTATGGGAAGTTCTTCCTAATGGGGAGTGTGCCGTGTTCATGATGGCGGTTTAGCTGGGCGCAAGGGGGTTCGGGGAGCACGCAGCTCCCCATAAAAATGGTTGTCCTCTGGTTAACTGTGTGTGGCCATTTCTGGCCCATCACAAGGAGGACACCATGTTGGAAAAATACTTCTCTGCACCCAAAACCCTAGCTCGTTTGCGCTCAGGTCTCAGTGGTCCGTATATCGACGGCTTTGCTGAGGCTCTCGAACGGGACAGCTACTCGCCATTGACTGCCGTAAGATACCTGCGCGCGGCCGCGCATTTCGGCCGTTTTCTGCAGCGCCGGAGCGGCTCCCTCGCTGAGATTGATGCGAGCACCCTCGACGCCTTTTATCGCCACCTGTCCCGCTGTCACTGCCCTTCGGCAAACAACGGAAGAGACAAATACCACACACGCTTCGGGGCGAAACGGTTTCACCGCTACCTGGTCAGAACAGGGATTTGCCAACCCTACCGCAGTTCGGATGCTGACCGGTCTGAACCCGAACTGATCGTTTCTTTTCGCGATTGGTTCCGACAGCACCGTGGTGTGGCTGAACCCACCTTGCGCCAGTATGCCCGTGGCGCTGCCGCTCTGATCGACGGTTTGGGTGCGGACCCCACCTGTTGGAAAGCGGTGCAGGTACGAGAATTCATGCTCGACCGATCCCGCCACTGCGGGGCCGAAACCACTCAAAAGCTGATCACCTCCCTGCGGGCTTTCTTGCGTTATCTCCGCTTTCGGGGTTTGTGCTCCGCTGATCTCGATCAGGCTGTCCCAGCGTTCGCACACTGGCGTTTAGCCAGAATGCCGCGATGCCTGTCGGCCGAGGAGGTGAAGCGCCTTATTGCTGCCTGTAAGGGCAGTACTCCGCGCCGCCTGCGGGATCGCGCCATCATCTTGATGCTCGTACGGCTCGGGCTGCGCGCCGGCGACGTAAGCCAACTTCGCCTGTCGGACATCGATTGGCAGTGCGGCACTCTGCGCGTGGTCGGGAAGGGGCGCCACGAAGTACGGTTGCCTCTCCCTCAAGACGCCGGCGAGGCGGTCCTTCGCTATCTGGAGTGCCGGCTTCCTGTGCAGTCTTCGGATCGTGTCTTTGTCCGACACCTTGCTCCTTTTGAGCCGCTCCTCTCGGGCGATGCTGTGTCGAACGTGGTCAAGAGAGCCCTGCGACGTGCCGGGATCAAAGCGCCGGCGAAAGGTGCTCACCTCCTTCGCCATACCGCGGCCACAGAAATGTTGCGGCACGGAGTTCCCCTCCACCAGATCGGATTGGTTCT
>CAWFMJ010000008.1:0-54034 GCA_963816715.1 uncultured delta proteobacterium | reverse complement strand
TCATATCGCTGAAGATTTTGAAATTGCCGGTCTAAGCGTGATTATGCTATCCCTGACCTGATGAAAAATGGGTTCGCCTATGATTTTGCGGAAGCGAAATTGCAGATCGAAGGAGAGAAAGTTACTATCAAGGAAGGGGTATTGGACGCCCCTTCGGCCAACTTGATCTGGCAAGGCGCCATTGACCCGGTCGGCAAGAAGATCGATGCACTGGTATTGGTGGTGCCTTTTACGACCCTAGGCCGGATAATCAAACTCATCCCCGTTTTCCGGTATGTCATGGCGGGAAGGCTGCTGGCAATACCCGTCCGCCTCTCGGGAGACCTGGAACGGCCTGACGTCACGCCTTTGCCTCCTTCGGCCGTGGGCGAGCAGTTACTCGGCATGGGAGAACGAATCCTGAAACTTCCCCTGAAGATCATCGAATCCCTAATCCCCCGATCGTCGTCTTCCGGAAACAAATGAAGGCGACTCCCCATTCGACGGCCATCGCTTCTGAGTCGTTTTGGTGTATACTCTGGACTGCTCGCTGCCGGCAGCCGGTTTCCCCGGTTCAGTCGGTTTTCGGTCGCGGGATGCAAGAAATGATTGCAGCTTTTGACGTCCACTATTTTGGAAACGAATGCGCCTTCGCCGCGGCCGTGCTTTTCGGAGAGTACCGCGATGAGGAAGCGGCCGAAGAGCGCACGACGGTCGTAGACGGGGTTTCGCCCTATGTTTCGGGGCAGTTTTACCGGCGTGAGCTTCCCTGTATTCTTCGGCTCCTCGAACAGTTGGATGAAACGCCGGAGGAGATGGTGATAGACGGGTACGTGATGCTCGGGGAACGGCCGGGTCTCGGGCGCTATCTCTTCGAGTCTTTTGCCGGAAAGATCCCGGTTATCGGCGCGGCGAAGTCGAAACACGCGGATTCATCGTCCATTGAAGTTGTGCGGGGAGGGAGTAAAAGGCCTCTCTACGTGACGTCTGCCGGAGTCGACACCGACGCGGCGGCGGAGAGAATCAGAACCATGCACGGGGCGCATCGATTTCCGACTTTGCTGAGAAGGGTCGATTTCCTGGCCCGGCGCGGCAGCAGTCGGTGCGGCGCGACAAAATAAGCTGAGGAGGAACAGCGGTATTTTGGCCAAGACCATTTGTGCGCTCGTGCTGTGCGCCGTTCTCTTTTCTTGCTACAGTTGCGGCCTGCTCAAGAGTCGGGCGGGGAGCGATCTTCCCGGACTGGCTAACTTCGGCGCTATCGCGAACGGCAAGGTTTGCCGGTCTGCTCAGCCGGAGGACCCAAGCGGGTATCAAACGTTCAAGCAACAGGGCGGGAAGACGGTTATCAACTTGAGGGACGACCGGGACGAAGAGCGGATGGTCGCGAATGCCGGCCTGATTCCTCGCTGGTTCAAGTTAGATGCAGACGATCCACCGGCGGTAGGGGAGATCGAGCGGATTGTCGAAATTATGGCCGACCCGGCCAACCAGCCCATCTTGGTCCATTGCCGGTTCGGTCAGGACAGGACGGGCCTTATCATCGCAAGCTATCGCATTATCAAGGATCGATGGACGTATAACAGGGCTTATGAGGAACTGAAGAACTATGCCTTTGCGAATGTGGAGATCCATCGGTCCATTGTAAGGCGTTTGGCGGAAGTGGCGTCAAAGTACGGGAGATAAGAGACGACAAAGCGCCAACGGCAAAGACGTCGGGCGCCGTCTTTGCCGTTGGCCTGCTTGCACTGACCGCCGTCTATTCCGCCCCTTCCGCTTTTTTTGCCTCCACGAGCTCTTCTTCCAATTCTTCCAGTTGCAGCCAGAGCGACGGCGGCGCCGAGTGCGCCGGCCATCTGGCTTTTAAGTCGGCTATGCTTTCTTGAATGCCTTTTATTGTGCGAGTGCCCATACCTGCCCCTTCCGCTTTGCGTCTGTTAAAGGAGGCGATCTCCGAGTCGCTAGTCAGCAGGCGCCCCGGTCCCGGAGGTTCAGCCGGAACCCTTTTGCAAATCGACTGTCGATATAGTCGATAGAGACGCCTCCCGAAGATCGGATTGTCTTCGCCACCTCTTTCGTTGCAACAAAAGAGATTCCGTCGGCGTCGATTTTCTCGTCGCTTGTTCTTGGCTCATCCAGAGCCAGGCCCATCTTGGGCCCCCCTCAGCCGATGCCGGTTACAATAATGCGGAATGCTTTGTTGTCGTTGTCCGGAGTTGCCGCCTTCAGTCTTTCAGCGGCTTTTGCGGATAGTGTAACCATATTTTAGTCTCCTTTCCGGGTGTTTTCTGCGGTCCCCCATTGTCCGTTCCTTTTTTGGAGGAGCAAGGGATCTCTGTTTAGTATAAAGCAAGATCCATGCCGATTAACCCCCCTTCCGATTCCCGGTTTTGTCGCGATTGTGGTAGAATGCCACATAAACGTCGGCGCGGAGGCGAGGCCGCTGCAACTTGGACTGTCGGAAACCACGGCACGCCGCTTGCTAGTATCAACTGCAAGAATGCGCAAAAAGGAGATACTCATGTCGGAAACGATTCTCAAGATCGAAGGAATGAGCTGCCAGCACTGCGTAATGCGGGTAAAGAAAGCAGTAGGCGCGCTGGCAGGCGTCAAGGAGTCAGAAGTGGAGGTTGGAAGCGCCAAGATCTCCTATGACGAGAAACGGCTCAAAAAAGAAGACCTGAAGAGAGCCGTCGAGGAAGCCGGCTATAAAGTGGCGGATTAGGCGGGCGACATGAGAGAACTTATCATACTGGCCGCGATCGTCGTTGCCTGGTACGTGCTCAACAGGTACGTGTTGCCGAAGCTCGGCGTAAAAACCTGAATGAATGCCGGCGGGAAGGATTCCTGCCACAAAAAATAGACGCATTCTTTTGTCGGGCGGCGCTGTCAATCGGTTAAATTCCTTTGCCCTGCACACTGGCCCGGCCGGCGGGAGGAACCTCCCCGGCCGGGCGTTTCTCTCCTACGCGCATTGTCATTTTTCTCGCCCCTGCAGGGAAACGCCGTCTCTCGAGTAGACGTAGTTTCCCCCGCTCGCCCCTTAACAACCTGAACATGTTGTTAACAACATATGTTAAGAGAATGCCCGGACAGTTCCCCTGGGGATGGGAACCCTGTTTTGCGGGTCTTGCCCCGCGCGGCGTTATTGCTTCTTGAAGGGCGGTTGACCGGCTAAGGTATGCCCTTTGCATGGCAACGATACGCATGTTGCAATGTTTCGAAACACGCCACGCAAAAAATGTCGCAAATGACGGCTCGAAAACATCTCGCGGCAGGCGACCAACCGCCATTTATGCAGCAGGAGGCAGCTCGTCCACGGAAAGGAGTTACAGTTTTGCAAGTTGACAAAATAACGTACAAATTAATTTCACAATGGCTGAAAACACGCCGACTCGAACTACGCTAGAGCGGGGGCGTCTATGACAAAAACAGGATTTTGCACCACTGTGATCGTTGCATGCTTCTTTCTCCCTGCTTCTCTTGCTGTCGGCGCCCAACCGGCTGCCAGACAGGTAACCCTGCGGGAGGCGATCAGCCTTGCCCTGGAGGGCAATCACGCCATGCGGGCAACGAGGGACAGCCTCCTTGCCCAAAGGGCCGATGTCGGCGTTGCCAGAGGGTTTCTCCTGCCTCAGTTGAGTTTGCGGGAGACGGCAACGCGAACGAACAACCCGCCCGGCGTCTTCATGGCGAAGCTCAACGAAGAACGCTTCACGCAGGCCGACTTCGCCATCCCCTCCCTCAATAACCCCGCGCCCGTGACCGATCTTCAGACGCTCCTCGCCATCGATCAGGCCGTTTTTTCCGGGAAAGCTCTCATCGGCCTCGCCATGGCCCGGAACGAGTATTCGGCAAAAAACCAGGACTTCGGCAGAAAGAAGGAAGAGACCATGCTGGCCGTCGCGCAGGCGTACCTGCACGTCTACACGGCCCGGGAGTACGTCGCTGTGGCGCAGGCGGGTCTTGACGATGCAAGGGAGCACCTGAAAATAGCGGAGAGCCGGGATAAGAACGGGGTGGGTCTTTACTCCGACGTCCTTCGCGCCAGGACCGGCCTTATTCAAGTCCAGCAGAGGATCGTGACGGCGGAAAAGAACCTCTCCGTTGCAAAAGAAAGCCTCGGCATGTTCCTCGGCATTGACGAACCCGTAGACATTGCGCCGGAAAAACTGGAGATTGTCTTGAAAGAACGGGAATACTACGAAAACTGGGCGGCATCCAGGAAAGACGTGCGCGCTTTGCAGATGAGGCACGAAAATGCGGGGAACGAAATCAAGCTTGCCGAGTCGAAGTACCTGCCGACGATAGGAGTTCGCGCCGCATATCAGTTGAACGACCGCAGTCGGCTTCTTGGGACGGAGGGTGAGAGCTGGTGGCTCATGGGGACTTTGCAGTGGGAGCTGTTTGACGGGACTATCCGGGAGTACGAGCGCAGCAGGGCGCGGTACAAGCAAGCGGAAGTCGATGAGCAGTTGAAGGGTCTGCGGCAGGCAGTCGCTTTCAAGATTAGCGAGGCCTATTTATCCGCACAGGAGGCCGAAAAGAACGCGGAACTGTCGAAAGCCGCATTATCGAGCGCGGAGGAAGGGCAGCGGCTGGTGCTGCGGCGCTACGAAAATTCCCTCTCGCCCATCGTCGACCTGCTCGACGTGCAGCTCGAGGTGAACCGCGCAAGGGCCGATGTTGTGGCAAAAGAAAACGACTACTGTCTGGCCGTCCTCACGATTGCATACGAGGGCGGCGCGATAGAGGCCGAGTTGGGGGCGAAATGACTGCAAGCAAAATTCTTCTCTTGGTAGCCGTCGCGCTCCTGCTCCTTGCCTCGTGCAAAGAAAAAACGAAGCCCGGCATTGTCGAGGTGCACAGGCAAGTCGTCACGGGCGTTACGCTCCGTCAGATCCTTCCTTCGGAGGTGGATTCATTTTACGAGACTTCGGGCACGGTCAGGGCAAAAGCCGTTGCGACGATTGCGGCAAGGACCATGGGTTCGGTGCTTTCCGTCAGGGTGAGAGAAGGCGACGCCGTGAAGGCGGGGCAACAACTCGTTCTCCTCGATGACCGGGACATAGCCGAAAAAGAGGCTGCGGCGGACTCCGCTTGCAGAGAGGCGCGGAAGGGGCTGGAGGAAGCAGGCGAAGAGCGGCGTCTGGCAGATGTTACGTACCGCAGACACAGGAATCTCGCCGAGGAAAAGGTCGTGACCCAACAGGAGATGGACCAGGTCGAGACGCAGAAAAGAACGGCGGATCTGAGGTACGAGCGGGCCTCCGACGAGGTGGCCCGGGCCGAAGCAATGCTGAAAGAGGCGCGTATCAACAGGGGATTTACAAGGGTTGCGGCGCCCTTCGGAGGGGTGGTTGTCGAAAAGAGAATCGAAGAGGGAAGCATGGCCATACCCGGAACCCCGCTGCTGCTCCTCGAAGACAGGTCGGTTTTTAGAATCGACGCCTCCGTGAACGAGACGCTGTTGGGGAAGGTAAAGATAGGGACGCCGGTAACCGTTAGCTTCAGCGAAGACAAACAGGCGGCAGGGACGGTAGACGAGATTGTCCCCGCCGTCGACTCCTCGACCAGAAGCTTTCTCATCAAGATCAACCTCCGCGAGCCGGGCCTCCGGTCCGGTCTCTACGTGAGGATAATGATACCCCTGGGGAAGAAGAAAGCCCTGCTCGTTCCGGCCAATGCCCTCGTTGAACAAGGACAGCTCTCGGGCGTCTTCGTGGTCGACCGGCAGGGCGTAATGACCTACCGCATCATCAAGACCGGCCAGGTCCACGGCGACAAGGCAGAGGCGGTCTCAGGGCTTGAGCCGGGCGAATTCATCGCTGCCGCCGGGCTCGAGAACGCCGTCGACGGGGGTGTGGTGAAGCAATGAACCTGGGAATTGCGGGGAAGATAGCCCGGACGTTCATCAAATCGAAATTGACGCCTCTAGTCGTCATAGCCTCGATCCTCCTCGGAATTTTCGCGGTCGTTGCCACCCCCCGCGAGGAAGACCCGCAGATTCGCGTCCCCATGATCGACGTCTTCGTCTCCTACCCCGGCGCCTCGGCCCGGGAGGTCGATGAACGGGTCACGAAGCCGATGTCGAAGTTTCTCTGGGAGGTCAAGGGGGTAGAATACATTTACACTATGTCCTCGCCCGGCGTGTCCACCGCCATCGTCCGTTTCTACGTGGGGCAGGACCCGGAGAAGAGCATCGTCGATTTGTACAACAAGCTCATGTCGAATTATGACAAGATTCCTCCGGGGGTCTCCCGGCCGCTCGTCAAGCCGAGATCGATTGAAGACGTCCCCGTTCTTGCCCTGACCCTCTGGAGTCCTCGCTACCACGGCTACGAGCTGCGCCGGGTCGCCCTGGACCTCGTCGACGAGCTGAAGCAGGACCCCGATGCAGGAGAGTTTCACGTCCTTGGCGGGCAGCGCAGGCAGGTAAAGATTGACGTCGATCCTCTGAAGCTTCGCGCCTACAACGCCTCTCCCTTTGCTCTGGTCGAGGCCTTAAAAAAGAGCAATTTTCTTTTGCCTTCGGGCAGTTTTCATGAAGGCAACAAGCAGTTTAGGGTGGAGACCGGCGGCTTTGTCGAAAACCCTCAGGAGATCGGCAACCTGGTGACCGCCGTGTCGGGCGGAAGAGCCGTCTACCTCCGAGATATCGCAACGATCGCCGACAGCGCCGAAGAGCCTTCCGACTACGTTTTCATGGGTTTCGGCCCCGGCGCGAAGTCCGAGCGGAACGGCCTCTATGAGGCGGTGACCATAGCGATGGCGAAGAAGAAAGGCGCGAACGCGACCCTTGTTGCCGAGCGGGCCTTGCGGAAGATAGAAGCGCTGAGGGGCGGCGTTATCCCTTCAGGGATCGAGACCACAGTCACGAGGAACTACGGCGTAACCGCGAAGGAGAAGTCCGACGAACTGCTCAAACATATGCTTATCGCCGCCATCTCGGTTACGCTCCTCATCGCCATTGCGCTTGGGTGGCGAGAATCGATTGTCGTTGGGGTGGCGGTCCCCGTGACGCTGGCGCTCACGATCCTGGTCACCTACCTGTATGGTTATACCCTCAACAGAGTAACCCTCTTCGCCCTGATCTTCTCTATCGGCATCCTCGTCGACGACGCCATCGTGGTCGTCGAGAACATCCACCGCCACTTCAAAATGTCTAAGGTAAGCCCCGAAGTCGCAGTTGAGGCGGTCAACGAGGTCGGGAACCCGACGATTCTCGCCACCTTTGCCGTGATTGCGGCCCTTCTGCCGATGGCCTTCGTCTCGGGCCTCATGGGTCCCTACATGCGTCCGATCCCCATGGGGGCGTCGGCGGCCATGCTCCTTTCGCTCCTCATCGCCTTCATCGTAAGCCCGTGGCTCGGCTTTATCGTCCTCAGGAAAACCAAGCCGGGCCATGGCGCGGAAAAAACGGAGGGGAGGCTGCTCGGGGCGTTTAACAAGATCTATGAGTGCAACCTGAGAGGGCTGCTGGAAAGGAGAAGAAAGAGATTCGGCTTTTTCGTCCTCATCTTCGCCCTTTTCGTTGGCGCCATGCTTCTGGTCCCGGCCAAGCTGACGAGGGTAAAAATGCTTCCCTTCGACAATAAGAGCGAGCTCCAGGTGGTCATTGACACCCCGGAAGGCACGAGCCTGGAGGAGACGCAAGGGGCAGTGAGAGAAATAAGCGAATATCTGAAGACCGTGCCCGAAGTGCTCAACTATCAGACCTATGCGGGCACGTCGGGTCCCTTCACTTTCAACGGCCTTGTGCGCCATTATTTCCTGAGATCGGAGAGCAGCCAGGCGGACATCCAGGTCAATTTCGTGCCGGCGGACGAGCGCGCGAGCCAGAGCCACGACATCGCAAAAAGGATCAGGCCTCCTGTCCAGGCGATAGCGGCAAGGTGGAACGCACGGGCGAAGATCGTCGAGATACCGCCCGGCCCACCCGTGCTCTCGACGCTCGTCGCCGAGATTTACGGCCCCAATCTTACTACGCAGATCGGCATCGCCGGGCGGATAAAGGACTTGTTCTCGAAGACGAAGGATGTCGTCGACGTGGATTGGTACGTCGAGGCCCCGCACAAGAAAGTCGTTTTCGAGGTGGACAAGCAGAAGGCTGCCATGAACGGCATCGATACCGAGGCGATCAGCCAAACGGTGCGCGCCGTTCTGGGCGGCGCCGTCGCGGGACTTGCCCACATGCCGAAAGAGCGGGAGCCCGTAGAGCTGCTCGTTCGCGCGCCGCTTCCCGGCCGGACGGATGTCAACCGCCTGGGAGAGATAGCCCTCGCTTCGTCGTCGGGCCAACCCGTCAGCCTTGCCGAGCTTGTCAAGGTGCGAGAGGCAGACGCCGAGCAGACTATCTACCGTAAGAACCTGAAGCGCGTTGTCTACGTGGTAGGGGACGTGGCGGGAAAGGAAGAGAGCCCTGTCTATCCCATCCTGTCCATGATGGGGGCGATAAAGAACCTCAGGCTGCCCGAAGGCTACGTGATGAAGCAGTACACCGCGAGCCAGCCCTTTCTGGAAAACCGCTATTCCGTCAAATGGGACGGCGAATGGTACATCACCTACGAAGTCTTCAGGGATATGGGGATTGCCTTTGCCGCCGTGCTCGTGCTCATCTACGTCATGGTCGTGGGGTGGTTCAAATCCTTTCTCACGCCTCTGGTCATCCTCGCGCCCATCCCCCTGTCGCTCATCGGCATCCTGCCCGGACACGCCATCTTTGGCGCCTTCTTCACCGCCACTTCGATGATCGGCTTCATCGCCGGCGCCGGCATAGTGGTGCGGAACTCCATCATACTCGTCGACTTCATCGACCTGAAGCTCGCGGAAGGCGTGCCGCTCAAAGAGGCTGTGGTCGGGGCGGGCATCATTCGTTTCCGGCCGATGCTGCTGACCGCGGCCGCCGTGGTGGTCGGCTCTTCGGTGATCCTCTTCGATCCTATTTTTCAAGGCATGGCGATTGCCCTCATGTTCGGCGAGGCCGCCGCGACGCTTCTCTCGCGCACCCTCGTTCCCGTGCTCTATTTCAAGCTGAAGGAATGGGAGAAGAAGCGAAGGGGGGCAACAACGCCGGGGAAGGGCTGAACCTTCCGATTAAAGGAGGAACGCAATGTATCGCATGAAGACGGACGCATGGTATGTGGAAAGGACTGTTTTTCTCGTGGCCGGCTGCGTGAACGGCCTGAGCATCGTTCTGGTCCTGCTGCACAGCAGCTACTGGCTGATACTTACGGGTTTCGTGAGCGTCAACCTTATCGTCTTCGCTGCCGGCGGCTTCTGTCCCTCGGCAGCCCTGTTTTCGAGGATGGGGATGAAGGCGAGGCTCGCGAGGGAGAGCAAAAGAACGGAGCGCCTGACGAGGGGCGCGCGGTCCGTAAAGAAGGCGCCTGGTTCGTAATCCACGCGGCCGCCAGGAGAGGGGAGTGCGGTTTTGACGCAAAAAGGGAACGGGGTCGATGTTCCTCTTTTGTCATGAGAAGATGCCGGGAAGTCACGAATATTGTCCTTGCGTTGTGCATCCAGGTATGGGATATTAGAAATCAGCCCGACGCGCGAAGCTGCTCTTAACGTCGTCGGTCAAGCCACTCAAATGGTTCCAGGCAACGTCGAACATAGCTACTTTCATTCGGTGACGCTTGATGAGGAGAAGTGCAAGGGGTGCACCAACTGCATCAAACGCTGCCCCGTTGAAGCCATACGCGTCCATCACGGCAAGGCGAAGATCATTCAGGAACGCTGCATAGACTGCGGCGAATGCATCCGCGCCTGCCCGAACCACGCCAAGGTCGCCGTCACCGACTCTCTGGAGAAGCTCGCCGGTTTCGATTACAAAATTGTCCTGCCCGCACCCTCCTTTTTTGGTCAGTTTCGCGAGGAGAAACATATTGGAAGGATTCTCCAGGCCCTTCTTCGCATCGGTTTCGACGAGGTATTCGAAGTAGCGTTGGCGGCAGAAGTCGTGACGTTCATGGTTAAGCGCTATCTCGAGACCGAAAAATACAAGAAGCCCGTCATCTCGGGCGCGTGTCCGACGATTCTCCGCCTCATGCAGATGCGTTTTCCCGACCTCCTCGATCAGGTTGTGCCCGTCATGTCCCCCATGGAGGCGGCTGCCCGCCTTGCAAAGCAGGACGCTGCCCGGAGGACGGGCATACCTTACGAGCGGATAGGGGCGTTCTTCATCAGTCCCTGCCCGGCAAAGGTCACCGAGGTGCGGCAGCCTCTTGACGTGAAGAAATCCGCGGTGGACGCCGTCATCGGCGCTTCAGTCATTTATAAGGATGTGGTGAAACAACTGAGCGAGGTGCGAGGCGACAACGGGGCTCTGCAGCGGGCCACCGGCAGAGGCATGACCTGGGGTTATCTGACCGGCGAATCCAGAGCCGTAGGCGCTCCTTCAACATTGGCGACCGGAGGCATTGAGAACGCGGTCTCCATCCTGGAAGAAATAGAGCGGGGAGGCCTGCAGGACGCCGATTTTGTCGAAATCCAGGCCTGTGTGGGCGGCTGCGTAGGAGGACCGCTGAATATCCAGAATCTTTTTATCGCAAGGGTGAACCTGAAAGGCATGGTGAGCAGGTGCGGGACGCAGGAGCCCTATTTCGACCAGGAGCATTTGGAAGCTTTTTTTAGACGGGGAGATTTTTGGTGCACCGAGGCCGTGTTGCCGAAGCCCATCATGGTCCTGGATGGGGACGTATCCAAGGCGCTTGCGAAGATGGAGCGTCTCGACGCCATCACGGCGAGCTTGCCGGGACTCGATTGCGGCGCGTGTGGTTCCCCCAATTGCCAGGCCTTCGCCGAAGACATCATCAGGGGCACTGCCTTCGACACCGACTGCATCGTGAAATTGCGGGAACGGGTGAAGACCCTGGCCGAGGAGATACTCGATTTAGCCCAGAAACTTCCGCAGTCCATGGCTAGCGGCTCGGCGAAGGAAACAGAGGCTGCGGCTCAATCGGAACTCCCTGGAGAAGAGAACGAAGGTTCGTGATCTTGGAAACGCATCGATCGGAAAGCGTGAGGATCATGAAGATCGCATGGCCGGGCCGTCGGAAACCCGGCCATGTTAGCTTGGGCTAGTTTGAGCAACAGCTTCCCGGACTCCCGCACGAACCGGGTGAGCCGCAACAGCCGCCCATAGGCGCGGGCGGAGAGAAGGACGGGGAGCCTGCCCCGACGTTCGCCGCTGATATCAGCTTGACGAGGTCTTCGCTTCCGCACCCCTTGCAGGTCGGTTTCTCCGCTCCGCCGAGCGTCAAATGCTCGGTGACTTCGCCGCACTTCTCGCAACGGTATTCATAAATCGGCATAAAATCTCCTCCAAAATAAATTCGGAAGGAGGACACTCCTCTCGCCCCTTGTCTTTCGGAGGAATGTCCCCCCAGCCATTAATGTGCGCAGCCCCCGTCTGAATGCCCGGCGCACGCATGCTGCAGGGTGAGGAGCGGAAGTTTCCCCTCTTTCATGAGCTGCATGTTTTGTTTGATTGTTTCGGCAACGGAGCCGTATACCTTGATTCCCATGGCGTTAAGCCCGGAGATGGCGCCTGCCCCTATGCCGCCCACGACAACGGCGTCGACCGGCTGATTGCCGAGGGCCTGCATCGGGCTGCACGAACCATGATTGTGATTCATGTCTTTATTGCCGATGGCGCCGACGTTCCCTGTCTCGGTGTCAACCATGACGAATATCGGCGCCAAGCCGAAATGATTATAAACGGCGCTCTCCAAACCTTGATCCTTCTGTACCGCGAAACATACCTTCATTTTGCATCCCCCTTATTGTTATGCCTGCTGTCCATACTTCAGAGACGAAACAATTATAAGCATATGCGCTAAATGTGTCAAGCGAATTATTCATGCCGAAGGCTGTTTCGCAGAATTAGGATGAGAAGAGGCCCCTATTCTGATACACTTTATGAAGAAATCGTCCGCTGAAGGGGAGGACAAAAGGTTTCCCTTGCGACGCCGCGGTCCGCTATCCGGGTAAAAGCTCACGTGGCGGAGCTTGTGCCGCCGGGCGTCGTCTCCATGTACCACGGTTTCCCCGGAGCGGACGCCAACGAGCTGATCGATCCGGACTACCGGGACCCGATCTCCGGATTTCCGGGCTACAAACTCCTTCTTTGCCAGGTCAGGCGGCTTTAAAGGTTCTCTGCGCCGCCTGTTTCTTCTTTCCGTTCTTCACGGCGCCCGCCAGCGCCAATCCCGAGAGCAAGGCGATGGCGGCCGACCATCCGCGGTGCATGCTGATCCAAAGGGCCGGGCTTCGGCGCCGGGAGCGGCTGTCGAAATCTCCATGGGCGCCATACTCCTTTTCTGCCGGACTAAAGAGATAATCCGGCCGGTCAAGCTCTATTGCGCCGTCGTACTGCTGGGACTTGCATCCGGTCTTGAACGCCCCCGTGATAACTACTACTTCCTCCCTGTTCATTTCCTCCTCCTGTTCGGCTTCGCTCTCGAGGTTTCGTGCTTTCCCGCATCTCCTGAATCGATTTTGGCCCTGCCGCTTCTCCTTTCCTTGCTCGGCTCAGGTAGAAAGCGCTGTTGATGAGCCCGATGTGGCTGAACCCCTGAGGAAAGTTGCCTCTGTGCTCGCCGGAGGCCGGGTCGATCTGCTCGCCGTAAAGGCCGGTGGGGCTTGCCCGGCGCACCGCCCTTTCGAAGTATTCTTCCGCCTCGCGGAGCCGTCCGGAGAGGATAAGAGCAGTGACGAGCCAGAAGGTGCAGAGCACGAAAGGAGACTCTTTCCCCGGCAGCCCGTCGTCCACGCGGTACCGATAGACAAGTCCGTCCTCGCAGAGGTGTTTCATCGTCGCCTCGATGGTGCCGACGACCCGCGGGTCTTTAGGCTCCAGAAAGCCGAGGGTGGGAATGAGAAGGCTCGTGGCGTCGAGGTCAGCGGAGCCAAAAGCCTGAACGAAGCTCTTCATTCTGTCGTTGTACCCCGCATCCAGGATAGCTTTGCGAATCTCTGCGGCCGTCTCTCTCCAACGGGAAGCAACGCCGTTCAGTGAAAACTTCTTTGCCATGCGCAGGCCCCGGTCCACGGCTACCCAGGCCATCAACTTTGAATACGTGTAATGTACCGGCGGTTTTCTCATTTCCCATATGCCGGAGTCCGGCTCGGTCCATTTTTCACACACGTAGTCGATGATGGAACGGATCAGGGGCCAGGTGTTTTCCGGCACGCGATGGCCGTGAAAGATCGTCTCGTACACCGCGTTGACCAGCTCCCCGTAAATATCGAGCTGGAATTGATGGGCTGCCTGATTCCCCAGCCGCACTGGGCGCGACTCCTTGTACCCTTCGAGATTCTCCAGGTCCTGTTCTTTGTCGGCGGGAATTCCGTCCGACCGATAGCAGACGCGGATATCGGAAACGTCTTTTCCCGATTCGCATAGCTTGCTGATCCAGCGAAAGTAATCCTGAGCTGCTTTCTTGTGACCCAGGTCGCTCAGAGCCTGTACCGTAAAGGCTGCGTCCCGCACCCATGCATAGCGGTAATCCCAGTTGCGGACGCCGTGGATTATTTCGGGCAGGGACATGGTAGCTGCCGCGGCGATCGCTCCGGTGGCCGGCCGCGTGAGGAGCTTCAGGACAAGGCTGGACCGAAGGGTTAACTCGCGCCAGGATTGCTCAAAGTCAAGCTGCTCCTCGGCGCCGATATTCGCCCAATCCGTCCAGAAACATATCGTTCTTTTCAACGTTTCCTCGCAGACCTCCCGCACTGTGTGCCGGTTCTCCCCGTGGTGCAGGACAAGCCAGAAGACTTGCCCTTCCCCGACAGCGGTTCTCGTTCGTGCGGCCCCGTCGGCGATGCGAAGCGGGAAGGGGGACTGGAGCCAGAGCGATTCTCCGTTCGCCTGTGCGCCCATATTGCCCCCGTCCTCCACGAAACGGGCCTTCTGCCTCGCGTAATCGAAGGACGGCCGGAACAGGATCTCAATCTCTGCCTTTCCCCTGACGCACCAAATCCGCCGGAAGATGCTCCGAGAGGAGGCGTCGCCGTCCGCGACGGGCATGAAGTCGGTGAGCGCCACCACGCCCTCAGGCAGGATGAAACGCGTCTGCAGGATGTTCGTGTGGGGGACATAGGCAATGGTGGATTCAAAACGGGCAGAGGGTCGTATCGAAAAGCAGCCGCCTTTCCTGACGTCCAAAATCGCCGAGAAAACGGCTGGAGATTCCAGATAGGGGAAGCAGCACCAGTCGATGGAACCGTCTCTCCCGACAAGGGCGCAGGTCTCCAGATTGCCGATAACCCCGTATTCCTCAAGCTTCTTATAGTTTGCTTCTTGCGTGGCGCTGCCTCCGGGCTGTCTGCTTTCCGATTGAGCGATCTGGACGCCCCATCAGCTCGTTTTGTTCCGCTTTCCCCGGTAGAGAAATTCTCATGAAGACGAGTGCGTCGGAAAGCCGTCCATCGTCCCCTTTCTGAAAGACTAGGCATGAATCCTAAACTTGACAACCGGCTGAGCCACGGTTATATTCACTTTGGGTTATGAGTATATGCTCTAATCCGCCCGGCGGGATACCGGGGCGAGGGGGAGTCGGGCCTCTCGCAAGTGTCTGGAGACTCGGGTCTCCTGAGAAAGGAAGTGAAGCAAGATGGAAAAAGTACTGGCGCTACTGGCAGCGGTGCTTATGATGTTCGGCTTCGCAACAGTGGGTTTGACGGCGGATCAGAACACGACAACGGGAACGACGAGCCATGAGACCACCACGACGACTCATGAGACAATGACGGGAACCACTGGTCATGAGGCGGGGATGGAGCATCAGTTAATGAGCTATTCAGGCGTCATTTCTTCGGTTGACCAAAATGGCCAGATGATCGTAGTAAAGGGAAAAGACGGCGACAAGACCTTCGACGTTTCGAAAGCCATGATGAAGGGCATACCTGAGACGCATCATGCCGTCGTGGTGAAATATATGAGTTCCAACGGCAAACTCGTCGCCTCTTCGATCACGCCTGTCTCTCAGAAAGCATCCAACGACCTGAAGAAACTGTACGACAAATATATGTGACCAAAGAATGACGTGCCTCCGACGACCGTCTCGCGCGGATCCCGCGCTGGCGGTCGTTTTTTGTGGACGGTTTCATTCTTGCTTTGCGTGAAAACTCCTCAAGAACCTCGGCAAGCCTACCGCCCTTATTTGCGTTGCCCCAACCGGGCCGAAGTGATTGTATTTCTGAATAGACGTTGTGGCGCGACTCTTTACATGCGTCATTTCCGCCAACAGTACCCAATGAGGGCGTTTTGTTTCGTTTTCCGCGCAAGCCGGGCATCCGCTCCTTACACCTGTCGTGTTCTTTTTACATGACCGGCCTGTTTCGTTGAAGAAAAACCCCCTCCTGCCAAAGAACCGGCTTCTGGCATCGGTTTTGCTTCCTCTTTGTTTGCCGGTTCTCATTCCCACGGCCTCGGAGGGAGCATAATCGAATGTTGCCCATGGCCGGCTCGCGGACTCCGTTCTATTTGTTCATCTGCGCGGCTCTCATCCTGCTTCCGGCAAGAGCGTTCTCCGTGCCGGGAGACGAAGAGCACTTGGCGGCGCAAGGTCATTTCCATCCCCTTGATCCCCGGGAGATGGACGCTGTTGCCGCCAGGGGTCTCCCTGCCGTCGGGGCCGTTTTTGCGGCCGCAACCGTGCCCGGCGCCGAGAAGGTAATTTTGTGGGACGAGGGTCCGTCCGAGGGAACTAGGCGCGTTGCCTGTCCCGCTAATGCAAGAAAGTAATAATCCTCCCACCATCCCCTCCCGGTATGACCCTGGCCATGCCTCCCTTCTGTTGACAGCCCGTGGGCCAGGCATCAGTTTATTATGGTGCGACAGTTGAAGTCCCGCGCAACGGAGGCTCGGGAAGGGGGCGTGAGATGAAGGGGGACAATGATGATTATGACGTGCAGGTAAGGAGAAACATAACCATCTACAGGGACGCCCCTGACCTGTACCGGGAGTGGCGGGTTACGCGAAAGCTCGCCCGGTTCGTCGCGGGAGTTCAGCCTGTCGAGACGATCGACGGCAGGCGGTCCCGGTGGAGCCTCGTGATCCCCGGCTGGGGCGAGAAACGTGGGAATCCGAGATAACGGAGGACCGGGAGAACGAGCTTATTGCGTGGCGAACCGTCGGGTAGACAGCCGCCTCATTTTGAAGAACAGCGCTGTTGCGCCGGCGACAACGGCGGCGAACACGACGAAAAGAGCGGCGTGTCCCCCGGCATGGCGTAGGACGTGGTTGCCCGTGTAGCCGGCCGCGCCCCAGGCCGCTATCGACAGGAGCGCTGCTGCCGCGTCAGCCAGGAGAAATTTCAAGGACGGCATTCTCATTACTCCTGAAAACACGAGCAGTTGCGCACGAATGCCCGGCACGTGCCGTCCGACCAGAAGGATGTAGGACCCCCACTTCTTGTATCGTGGTTCCAGTGCTTCCAGTCTGTGCGAAGGGACGATGCGCGCCAGCCATCGGCGTCGGAGTACGTTTCGCCCGTAGCGTCTTCCAACGACGTAGAGAAGCAAGTCGCCGATGAGGATGCCGGAGTAGACGAAGAAGAGGGCGGGGGCAAGCCTGATAAGGCTGCGGCTGTAAAGGAAGCCTGCCAAACCCAGGGTCAAATCCTCGGGGAAGGGGAACCCCACGCCGCCGAGCACGAGGAGGGCAAAGAGCTGGAGGTATCTCGAATGCGTTAGGATGTGCAGGCTATGGACGTGAGGGCCAAAATGGTGAGCGGCAAAAAGACTTATCATCGGGATAGGATAGCATGGATTGAGAAGCGTTAATACAGAGGGGAGCAGGCAATCGCGCAATCGTGGAATAGCCCTGTGGCCGGGGGCGCAGGTTGAGATTTGCGGCCGGTTTGTGTCACAGTATGAGGGAGGAGGAAAAAAGAATGACGGAAGAGATGACAGGTAAGATAGCGTTGGCGACAGGGGCGGGCGCCGGCATTGGCAGAGCCGTGGCATTGGCTTTCGCAGCGGCGGGCGCGAGCGTCGTCGTCGCCGACGTCAGTTCGCAGGCAGGTGAAGAGACGGTGGGTCTCATCCGGCAGGCGGGGAGAGAGGCGATATTTCAACCCTGCGACGTTTCAAAGGGGACCGATGTACAAGCGATGATCGAAACAATTGCGGGAAAATTCGGCCGTCTGGATTATGCAGCCAATATCGCCGGCATCCATAATCCTGCGCCCGAGTCTCTCGCCGAAGCCGATGAGGAGATGTGGGACCGCATTATTGCCGTAAACCTCAAGGGCATCTTTCTCTGTATGAAGCACGAGGTCCGGCAGATGCTCAGGCAGGGCAGGGGGGTTATCGTGAACATGGCTTCTCTTGCTGGCCTTCTCGCTGAATCGGGTTGCTATGCGTATGCGGCGTCGAAGCATGGCATTATGGGCCTCACGAAAACGGCGGCTTTCGACTGCGCGAAAACAGGAATTCGCATCAACGCAATTTGCCCTGCGGCCATCGATACCCCCGGCCTTGCCGAGGCGCCCGAAGAATTCAGGCGGAGACTCAGAGAAACGACTCCGGTAGGGAGGATAGGCAGGCCGGAAGAAGTGGCGTCCGCGGTGCTATGGCTCTGCTCCGACTCTGCGGGTTTTGTTACAGGGACGGGGATTGTGATGGACGGCGGGGTCAGCGCGGTCTGATCGCCAGGGTTTCTTCTGCGACTGTTTTAGGGAGAATGTTGCGGGCTCACTCCAGGTTCGGGAGGGCCCACAATTTTATGATTCTGGCAAGTTTTGGGCAATAAGGGCCAAAGGCTTCCCGTTCAATGCGAATATTGTTCGACGCGACGAATTCCAACTTGATTGTTGAGTCGTCGCTGAAGGACTCGTCGTCGCCGTCGAATTCGAAGTTTTTCACGACGATTTGCAGGGAGACGATCTTCCTCTTTGCGGAAAACAACTTGAACGCCTCATAATCCGTTGCGGCGTAGAAGGTATCGACGAGCATGGTGTATCTCCCGGAGAAGAGCCAAAGGTCCTTAACCGCGACGCCCGCCTCGTCGTTCGTGCGGACGCATGTCGCGTAGAGGTCCTTGACCCTGTCTCCCGTCATGTGGGTGAACTTGTCGGCAAAGTGATAAATCCGTTCGTGGGCGCTGGCCAGCTCTCGAGGCGCGGCCGAGGCGTGGAAGAAGTCCTTGACTTTTTCGAGGAACTGCTCATTGTACTCATTGCCCATGATGTCGCATCCTCTCGTATTCCTGCTTCCTTTCTGTCTCTTTAAAGGCGTCGTCGGTCCATGCCGGACATGAGAGAACTTCATAAGCGCAATCATGCGGTTCTCTACAGGCAAGTCCCCGGTTTGCAGCCCGGACTATGCTCCTATACCCGCCTCGCTCTTCGCTCCACGGGCTCCTCCTTTCCGGGGGCGCCCTCGAGCAGCTCAGGGGCTATTGGGACTGCCGTCTCTTTCCGGCCCACTTGGGGCTCCAGGGCCGCGTACGCCGCGTCTTCGATCCTCCCTTCTTTCTGGTAGTACCGCATGAATGCGTCGAACACTTCGGGGTCGAAGTGCTTTCCTCTGTCCTGAGCCAAAACCTGGAAGGCTTTCCCCAGGGGCATGGGGGCCCTGTAGTGCCTCTTTGCCGTAATCGCCTCGAATACGTCGGCGACGGCGAGAATCCTCGCGCCCAGGGGTATGCTCGAGCCCTCCAGTCCCAGTGGATAGCCTGTGCCGTCGAACCTTTCATGGTGAGAACAAGCAACGTACGGCACCTCCTGGTAAATGCCCTGAAACCCGATCTTGTCCAGGATCTGCTTCGTTTTTACCGCATGTGTTTTGATTTCGTTATATTCAGAGTTGGTGAGCTTGCCCGGCTTTTTCAGGATGGCGTCCGCTATGCCTATCTTTCCATAGTCGTGGAGCAGTCCGGCTACTCTGATCATTTCCACTGTCTCGTCAGGCAGACCCATTTCTCGGGCTATCCCGACGGCGAAGCGGGTGACCCGCTCCGAGTGGCCGGCGGTGAGGGGATCGCGGGCGTCGATTGACGAGGCGAGCACTTGCAACGTGGAATGAAACTGCCGGATCTTCTCTTCGGCAACCATGGTATTCTGGATTGCCATGCCGATTTCCGGAGCAATGCCCGTGAGGAGATCCAGATCGCTTTGGAGGAGGGGACGCTTGCTTATCAAGTTATCGACGGTAAGGACGCCTAGTGTAATGTTCGAGGAGATGATGGGAACGGATATGAATGACTTTGTCCCCATTTGCCTTGCGAAAACGCGGCTGCGGGGGGAGAGGTCCGGGGCTATCTCATCGATGTCGTTTACCAGGAAGGACTTTCGCTCCCGGAAGCAAACCGTAAAAACCCCTGTTGAATCGGGCCTGAGCCGGGGATTGGTCTTTTTCAGGATGTCCAGGTGTTCCTGGGAGTAGCCGAAACCACCGTAGAATTCAAGGTTGGTCTTTTCCTTGTTGGCGAGATAGATCATGCCTCTGTCGTAATCGAGCTCCTTCTCAAAGAGCGAGGTGATGCGATCTACCATTCCTTCTTTGCCGCGCTCGAGGCTGAGCGCAGTGATCACCTGGCGCGCAAACTCCATGTTCCTGATGCTTGTCTCCATCTTCTTGACGACTTCGTCCGTTGACCTGGAGAGGTTATCTATGCCTTTGACAAGCTCTCTCTTTTCGACCCGCCAGAGGAGCGCGGAAGAGAGGAGCAATGCCGCGAGCACGCCGCCGATAGCCATAAGACCGACGTCGGGACGAGAGAAGAATGTGACCCCGGAGCAGGCCATAAGGGCCGCGCCGCCGAAGGTCCGGATTCGTTTCCACATTTCATATCTCGACTCCTGCCAGGTTACCATGTATTCACAGCAGTCGTCGCCTCTGAACGTGCACTTGGTATGTTCGACGTGAGGAAACTTATGGTGAAAGAGCGTGCAGAAAGCTTCGAAGTAGCCGATGCGGTTCTGACACTGATACAATTTCTCCCGGACGCCCGGTTTCGGTCTCACCACAATCTTGGCTTTGTTCGGGCCGAGTCTTGACGACTCGTAGGTGCACGACTTCACAAATTTCGTGCTGATCAGAGCAACCATCTCGTACGCTTTGCCGATTGAGATGCGGCCGAGAATGTAGCTCTTAACGAAGCCTATCGAGTCGGGAGAAAAGCCGAAGCGGCCTGCCTCTCTCGCTATTCCAAAGTTCCTGGTTGCTTCCACAACCCGCTCGTTGAAGGCATCCGCCTGCTCCTGGGTGAACCAATGCGCCTCGTCCTCTACCTGGTAACCCTCCATTCCCGCAAAGGAGAGCACCTCGTCAATGTTCACATACCCGTATTCTTTCTTGAGAAACTTTATGTACGTTGCTATGATTCTGCTGTTGTACAGTCTGTCGGCCGGCCCTATTGGCATGTCTTTCGTCATGGTGCACTCACTGTGGCTGCTAAGCGACGCTGCTGTTTGCTCGGTCCTCACTCGTCTTTTCAATATATCGGCCAATCACCTGAATTCTTAATTTGTCGCCCCTTGCCCGCTCCTCATTTTGCTTTTCCAAAGCCGCTGAAAAAAGGTATACTGGACCCTGGCCTCGTTAATTTTCGTCCCGATAGAGCGATAAAATCCTGGAGCAGAAGAAATGGCGGTTCAGACGCCACCGTCGGACGATGGGTGGAAAACTCCTTTAGAGAGCATATCCCGAAAGCATCTGAGCAATATCCTCAACCACGTGAATTTCAAGGGAGGATATGTCGTCGTTAATCTGAAAAACCTTATCGATGAAAACAGGTTTTCTCTGAGGGCCAAGCCCGAACCTTGCGCCGGGAAGACGGCTCGTCTTGCCTGGGTGGAGACGCCGCCCGCCAATATCGACAGCGCCCCGCATCAGCTCGTCAATTATTTGATCGACAACGGCGCCAGGCTCGTGATAGTGGGCGGGGAGGCGACGAATATAAATCAGATATTCATAACAGTTCTCCTGCCGGAGCACTGTTATGCGACGTCGAGAAGGAGGACCGAACGCTTTATCCCGGTCCCTGTGCGGGCAATGCTTTCGGCTAATGACGCAGAGGCGATGGGATTCCTCAGTGATTTTGGCGGAGGGTTTGTCAGGGTGACGCTTGCTGGGAAGGATGCCGGCTTTCTTTCAAAAGGAGGGGGCAAGCAGCGCCTCGGGGTCGCGCTCGCAAACGGGAAAAGAATTGTTTACAACGGCAAAGGCATCATCAGGAGACGCACGGTTAACGGAGAGAAGGTCGATCTCATCGTCGCCCTCACGGCTCCGCCGGAGGGAGAATCTCCTGCCGAACAAGAAAGCGTACCTGCCGGAGATCTTGTCGCTACGTGCCGCCATCCGCTTTCTGAGCGGGTAATTCGTCTTCCTTTGATAAGCGTCTCCTATGATTCTTTCGTTGTCAGCGAGAATCCGAAACGAGCGATGCTCTTCCCGGCGTTGGTCATACCAGAAATGTCGCTTCATTTCGGCACGAACGACTCGGCCCGATGCGCGGCTAAAGTTGCGGGCGGGAGTGCCGATGCCTGGCGTATATCGATTCTTGACATGCCGATATCCGATCAGAGGAGGCTTTTCTCTTTTGTTGAAAAGGAAAGGGGCATGAGATCGGCGGTCTCCACGGCGGTAGACCCGGAAGATGTTGTAAAGTTCTTTTTTGAAGCCGGCTTCATCTATCCGGAAAAGTACGCCGGGTTCGCGAAATCGCGCCGTCGCCTCCGAAAGATGCTCTCGCGGCTTTACGTTGACGCGCCGTCGATTTGCCAGCATTTTGTGCAGGATGACAGGGGCGTAATAGAAGCGCACGTATCGATGGTGCGGTTCTACGAGCGATCATGGCTTATCCACCATTATGCCTCGCTGGCAGGGAAGGGCGCGGGGTCGAGCGTGCTCGCTAGGATTTTTCGATATATCAACAGTTACAGTCCTTTTCCATCAACCCGCATGGAGTACCTTATGTCTTACTACAGGAGCGAGAATAGGTTTCCCCAGCGGGTTTTTGGTGGATTTGCGAGCTTCCTGGGCGCCCCCGGTTTTTGTTCGGTCGACGCGTTTGCCTATCACTACCACCGTTTCGATCGGGACAAGGAAAAGGGCGGCGACCCTGAATGGCGGCTCGAGCCGGCCTGCCGCGACGACCTTCTCAGGCTCGGTAATTTCTATGCGGGCCTGTCCGGAGGCCTGATGCTCAAGGCCTTTGGGCTCGAAGCCCCCGGCCGCGGGCTGCCCGGGGAAGGCGATATCGACTCGGAGTTCAGGAAAGCGGGTCTGCGCAGAAAGAAGGGCCTTTTCTCTCTTAAAAGAGAGGGAAAACTGACGGCGGTGGTGATGGCTTTGGACTCGGACGCCGGGTTGAAT
This sequence comes from uncultured delta proteobacterium, assembly GCA_963816715.1. Lineage (GTDB taxonomy): Bacteria > Desulfobacterota > Syntrophorhabdia > Syntrophorhabdales > WCHB1-27 > BOG-1155. The sequence continues at coordinate 31,729 of CAWFMJ010000008.1, read as the reverse complement.
ATGTCGAACCTTATGAAGTGCATTCATGTTTTTGTGATCGACCCTGAAGGGTTGCCATTCCATGTTTTGACCGGTCAGTTGGATGGCCTGTCGTCCCTGTATGAAGAGCGAAGGATACCGATCCTTCTCTTCCCCTCGTCGTATGCAAATCGACACGGTGTGGTCGCAGAGAAAATTTATAATCTTCTTGTCTTTCACTCTTCAGTGGGCAAGCAGTTTGCGGAGTTCACAGAAAGGCTCACGAACAGGACGATGAGGAGGAAGTACGGAGTGTTGACGACCGATCAAAAGAGAGAGGCCGGTGAACAGCGGTAGCGACTCCCGATATCTGATGGAAAATGACGACGAGTCTCGTCGCCTGGATCTCAAGACGGACGTGAAGACCGTCAAGGAACAAGCGTTATGGGCCGGAATCAAGCCAGGGATGAGGGTTCTCGATGTCGGCTGCGGCATTGGCAAAACAACCATGGCGTTGCACGACTTGGTTCAGCCGGGCGGAAGCGCGGTCGGCCTGGACTTCTCCGAAGAGCGGATAGCATACGCGGAACGCGTCGGAAGACGAGAGGGTCTTCAGTTTATTCATCGAGATCTAATCCTTCCCCTCGAGGATTTGGGGACGTTTGACTTTATTTGGAACCGTTTTGTTTTGGAATATTTCAGACTCGAGGCGTGGCCGATTGTGCAGAATATGGCAAAGGTTTTGAAACACGGCGGCGTCATCTGCCTCATAGACCTCGACTACAATTGCATGAGCCATTTCGAAATGCCGCAGAGGCTGGAAAAGACGTTGCGGGAACTTATCGAGACGTTGGAGACGAAAGGCAATTTCGATCCCTACGTGGGGAGAAAGTTGTATGCCTATCTCTACAGGCTGGGTTTTGTCAATACAGATGTCCGTGTGGGCGCCCACCATCTCATTTACGGCGATCTCGGTCCCGTCGACCGGTATAACTGGTCAAGAAAGATGGACGTCGCAGGGAAGAAAATCAACTTTGACTTCCACCGCTATGAATTGGGGTATGAAGAGTTCATGGAAGAGTTCATGGCGTTCTTCAGCGACCCCGGACGGTTCACCTATACGCCCTTGATATCCGTGCGCGGCGAGAAGGGCAGTCCCTAAACTATTACACCCCGCACAAATATCGGTACTCGCAGAACCGGCATGCATCTTTTGCCCGATACTGAGGGCTGAACGGCGTCTCCGGATCGATAATCTCCCGGAGGAGGCGCAGGATCATCTCTTTCGCCTTTTGGCAGTCCCCATCGGCGCGTTCCCTTTGCTTGAAGAGGGGCGCCTCTATGCGTCCGTCCACGTGGGCTTTTCCGAGAAGGAGAAAGAAGGCGTCCAGCTCGTCGACGGGTCCGGCCGCCTGACCTTGATAGAGAAGGAGATAGAGGGGCAATTGAAGGCTCCCCACGGCCTCGCTCCAGGTCTCGCGGGCGTCGGGGTCGAGGGCGTCGAAGTCGATGGTCAGGCGCCTCGCCGAAGAGGAGGTCTTGTAGTCGATAATGCAGGTGATGTCTCCCCGCGTTTCTATCCTGTCGATTATGCCGGCAAGCCTGAGCCCTTCTGCGGTTGTTTCCAGACGATGCTCCAGGCGTCGGATTACGACCGGTTCCCGTCTTGCCGCTGGCCGCTGATAAAAGAGGAGAAAGCGTTCCATCTGGCGCACGATTTGCCGGCCGACGAGATAGGCCGCGCCGATAGGGCGAGGCCCGAAGCTCTCTTCGCACGCGCGTTGCACGACAGCTTTCATCTCATCGACGTCGATGTCTTGTTCCGCAAGCACGCGCCCCATTCTCTTCTCAAAGTAGCCGAAGAGCGCTTTATGGACAAGCCTGCCGATTTCCATCCGCTCGATGTCGGGAGAGACGCTTTCCTTTCTCGCTGCGTTCAGCGCGAAACGGTAGTAGAACTGTACGGGGCAGTGGAGATAAGCGTCGAGGGACGTGGCGTCGTAGGAGCGCATTCTCAGAAAAGCAGCCATGGAGGCGCTTTTCGATATCGGGGCGGGTTGTTTCTGCTCCAGGCTCAGGCGGTAGCCGATAGATTTTACGTAGCTCCGCTCCGTTGCCGTTCCCGCTTCTTTCTGCCTTTCCCAGAGCAGCCGCTCCACGAACCTGCTTTTTTCTTTCCTGTCGTTTTCAACGAAGAAGAGATGGGCCTCGGCGGCGCCCTTTATGAGGGTTTCGAAGTAGTAGGCGCTCAGCATGTCCCTGTCGACATAGGTGGGCAGTCGGAGCATTTCCCTGACCCGGAGAGGCAGAAGGGTTTCCTCTTTCCGCGTGTCGGGCAGGGCGTCTTCGTTGACGTCGAGTATATAGACGCGCTCGAAGCGGAGCGCCCTCGTCTCCAGAAACCCGAGCACCTGCACGCCCTGAAGCGGCGTGCCTTCAAAAGCCGCAAAACAGTGGGCGACGTAGCTCCTGAAGAAGTGGAAATAGCTGTTCCTCTCGGCAAAGGAGAGATTGCTGACCGGAGGCTGGCGAAGCACGTCGAGCTCTTTGAGGAAGGACTCGGCAAAAGGATGAAAGAAGGGATGAAGACGGGCCGAGCTGCGCTCGTAAATGAAGGTGAGGATTTCTATCATTTTCTCCGCGAAGTCGCCCATATTCTCGAAGTCGCGCAGTTTCCGGATAAGCTGGTCATGGATTGAGGTGAGATGCCGCTTGATTCCGTCTGCCGTTGTCCCTGCTTCCGTCCCGGAGAGCCTTTCCTTGACGAGGGCGAACAGGGGACTCAATCCCTCTATCTCATCAAGAGAGATGAAGCAGTTCGTCCTGTTTTCAGCAAGCAGCTCTTCCAGGGTGTGAAAGAGGATCCTGGTGACCTCGGTCTTACCGTCGAAATAGATATTCTTTGTGTAGGGATGAAGCGCGAAGTCAAGGTAATCCGGAACATAGAGCGTGGAGTCGTCCATCGACGCGACGACCTGCATCAGGCTGTTCAAAAAGCCCCAGGTCGGCGTGCGCTCGAAAGGGTATCCCAAAGAGATGTTGTAGCCGTTTTTGCCGACAAGCGGCAGGGCGTGGTAGAGCACGGGAAAAAGCGTCTCCGGCGTTGGGAGGACGATCACCGTTGCGAGGGCGGCATCGGCGCGGTTCAGGTCCATCCGGGCCTCCAGGGCGCCGCTTAATGCGAAGACCTGACCGTGAGAATCGGGACTTTTATAAAAGTGAATCCCGTCGTTGGTTTTGTCCGTCCTTTTCTCTGCCGCGGCAGCGTGAGCGTCTATTCCAAGAGACGCCAGCTTGTCCGGCAATCCGGGCCCCTCATGAAAAAGAAAGCAAACGTTATCCCACGAGAGCAGCTTGGCGAAGAGGCGCCTTTCAGCCTCCGTGAGGGCGTAGAAGCCGGCAAGGACGATCTGCCGGTAGGGGAGCAGGTCCGCACTCAGGTCGGAGGCCGCGCTGACGTATCGCTCGGATCGTGAGGAATAGCCCGCCTCGCGTATGGTTTTGTAGAATCTGTCGTAAAAGAAGGAGAGCGACTGAAGGCTGCCGGCCGCATGCGGAGGGAGCGCTGCCTCGATAAGAGGCTCCACGCCGCGCACTCGGTCGGGTTCGACGCACTCGATCAGCAGTTCCTCGAGGTCCCGGTAAATCCGAAGCCCCAGGGGGAAAAATGCGTCGAGGGTCAGAAACTCAGCTCCGCCCAGGGGCTCTTTCATCGACTTGCGCAACTCGAAGAGGAAAGCGACCGCATGGATCGTTTCCAGCTTTGCCGTCCGCGCCGCGACGTTTTTGCCGGCGACGAAGTCCACGAGTTCCTCGATGGAGAGAATGACCGGCGGGATGCAGCCGGAGCCGATTTTTTCGGCAACCGCCTTTCTCAGGAAGTGTGCCGGTCGTTTCCCGGGAAAGACCACGAGGTTCTGCGAAAAGTCCGCTCCTTCCGGTATGAGACGAGCCGCCGCTTCGTCGACAAGCGAAACCCTCGGCGGAAAGACCGTGCAGCGGGAAGAATTGTCAGTTTCTATCGGAGGCATGCGGCTATCCATGCATTTCCCCGCAGCCATACCCCTCTCCCCTCGCGGGAGAGGGTGGGGGTGAGGGGGAAGCTTTCACCCGCCGAATTTCTCCAGCTTCCACGTAAGCGATGACGCCGTCCAGAGGCCTGTCTTTGTAGACTTCGCCAAGAATCTTCAGATAATTGGCCATTTGAGCAACATGTTTCTCACTTTCGGCGCCCGGCCGCCCCGACTTGAATTCGAAGAGCGTGACCGCTTCCGCGTCGACGACCACCCGGTCGATCCGGAAGAGACGGCCACGACTGTCGGCCGCTTCCTGTTCGACTCTTACCGTTCTGCCCGGTCGCCGCTCATACCATGGGGCAATCGCGTGATCGGCCAGGAAGCGGGCCGCCGCTTTCTTCAAGTCCTCCGGCACGGGCCGGCCGCGGCTTTCCGCTTCCATTGCGCGGGCCAACTCGTCGAGCTGCGATCCGATATCGCCCTCCAGGTATGTCACGAGGGAGAGCAGCTTGTGGAGCATTTCCCCTCTCCTTTTTTCTTCGAGGCGCAACGGCTCCGTGGAGGGCGGAGGACCGTCGAGACCGAGAGAGTGGTGGAAGCCCCCGACGGAGGCTGCCTCGTCCCGCGGCGCCCTCGCGACGACTTCCGGCGGCGTGCCGATGCGGGCGCACTCCTTGTCTTCGATCAGGGCGAAGGGGAAAACATCTCTTTCCCCCTTGATGCCGACGACGTAAAGCTCGGCGCCCGCCCTCGTGAAGGCCACATAGAGGCTGTTGAGGCGCGAGACCAGGGCCTTCGTGTCTTCTTCCCGATACCTCTTCTCAAACTCGTCGTCCGCCCGCAGCATCCCCTTTTTCAGACGCAGGAGCGTCACCGATTCTGCGTCTTCCTGCAAGATATAGGGAAATCCTCTGTTTCTCTCCCCGTAAAGGAGCAGGATTACAACGGGGAAGCCGAGCCCCTTTGACTTATGGACGGTCATGACCTTTACCGCGTCGATCTCGTGGGGAATGCCGATATTCCAGTCGGCTTCGTCGCTTTCGGGAAGAAGGGCGAATTCCAGGAAATGGCGCAAGGTGCTGCCTCCTGCCGCCTCGAGGTCCTTGACTACTTCGAGTATGCGCGCCAGTGCGGCCTCTTCGGCCGGGTGAAGCTTGAATACGTCGAAGGCCCGATAGAGCTCGACGACGAGGTCGTAGAGGGGCAGATACCCGGAAAGGCGGAAGAGCCGGTCGAAATAACGGTCCCACAGTGGCCCCATCTCCTCCTGAAACGCTTTGTAGAGCGGCCTGCCGGTCATAAACCGGTTCCTGAAGCATAGTTCATGAAGTTCGCCGTGGTCGACCTTCATGCCATCCTTCTCAAAGGCGGCCCTCAGGGCGTCGCCGAGGATGAAGGTGGCGAAGGAAAGATCGTCGAGCGGGGAATCGAGAAACGTGAGGAGCGATATGATCTCCCCGGCAATCTTCCGTCTTCTCACGTCAAGGCTGCTGTAAGAGACGAAAGGAATGCCTTGCGCATTGAGCCAGGTGGTGACCTTCACCACGTCGTCGTTTCTCGGCGCAAGGATCGCGATGTCGGAGAGGCGACGGCCTCTTTTAAGGAGGGCGTCGATCAGGGAACAGACTTTCTCTTTCTCAGGCGGCTCGCGGTCGTTTCTGGAGAGTATGCAGGTTTCGACGAAGCCCGCGCGCTCCCGGCCTTTTTGGGCAGTCTGGGCGTAAGCCAGAAGGCCGCTTTCTTCGCCGGCCGTCCTGTATGCTGAAAGCCCGGAAAGAACCCGTTGAAATACGTGCTCGGAAAAGGCAACGATCGCGCCTTCGCTCCGGTAGTTCGTGTGGAGCTCTTCTATTCGTTGAGACGCGGAAGGGAAGGGGTTCTTCGCTTCGACGCCTCTCATGATCCTGTAGTCGGCGTCCCTGAAGGCGTAAATGGCCTGTTTCGTGTCCCCCACCACGAAAAGGCTCCCGCCCTGGGAAAGTGAGTTTTCTATCAAGGGGAGGAGGTTGCGCCACTGAATGGGGGAAGTGTCCTGAAACTCATCGATAAGATAGTGAAATATGGCTTCCCCTAGCCGGAAATAGACGTCCGGCACAACGGCGGTTTCCAGGTATGAGGCAAGCCTGTTGTTGACGTCCTCGATGAATATCTTTCCTTCCCGTTTCTTCACCCGCTCCAGGATGGCGCTGAAAGCCTCATAGGTTCGAAGGTAGGGAGCATAGTAGCTGCACGCGAAAAGCTTCGTATAAGCATTGATGAACCGGCCCAGTTGTTCCCATTGCTCCGCTACGCGGCAGGACGCTTCGTACTCCTCCTCTCCCGGTTTGCAGAAGGGAAGCGTCTTCGTGCCCCTTTCGATAAGATCTGCAAATCTTCCCGCCCTCGCGTCTTCCAGCAGGTTTGCGTAGGAGCTGGCCCTGTTCCTCTTGAGGCTGGAAGCGGCTATCAGCCTTTCCAACTCCTCCAGACAATCGCATATCTCCCTTTTGACCTCCTCGGCAGCGCCCGAATAATCCACCCGACTCACCGGTTTGCCGCGCGACGCTATTTTTCGGTATATCTCTCCTATCTCGTTCAGGACATGGCGCGAAGCATCCCACGGGTAGGGCGCCTCCCCGGTCTGATTCTCCACGATGATGTCGATAACGTCGGCCATCAGCCGGCTTTCGTCCGTGCCCTCCCGCACTCTTCTCAGAAAGAGCTCAAAGGCATAGGCCATGAGACCCTCATTGCTCATGAGGATCTCAAAATCGGGGTTGTAGCCGAAATCTATTGCCGACGCCTTGAAAATAGTCGTCATGAAGCTGTCGATCGTCTTTACCTGGAGATCGCTGTACCGCGACAAGACCTCTTCTATGACTTCCGCCGCCCGTCTTCTCAGAGCGGAGGCGTCCGTTTGGAGATCGAGGCTGAATTCCTCCGTTGCCGCCCGATCTCCCAAGGCGAGCTGTTTCAATAGGGCCAGGATTCTTTCTTTCATTTCCCTGGCCGCATTATTGGAGAAGGTGATGGCCAGCAGGTTGCTGAGGCGGTTCATGGGAACGGAACCGGAAAGGAGGAAGAAGACGAAGCGCCGTGCCAGAGCGTAGGTCTTGCCCGAGCCCGCGGACGCCCGAAGCACGGTGAAATGCGGAAACTCAAGGGGCGATCGATCGAGCAAAAGCTTTCTCCGAGACCAATAGTATACCAAAAATCGCCGGCAGACTCACCATTCCAAATCTCCGACGCCCGGTTGCATATAGGAAAGGCATCTTCGCTGTGTCGAATCAACAACTTTGTCGTATAACTCGATTGCCGCATCGATCGGCATGATTTCAGCATCCGCCAGCCCGCTGTCCGTCTTCAATTGCCCCGGATGAACGGCGTAGAGCTGTATGTTTTTTGAGTTCAGTTCGTTTGCCAGACAGATAGTCAGCATGTTTTGCGCTGCCTTCGCGATCCGGTAGGAATACGATATGCGTATGTCCTTGAAATCTCCGGAAGCCGTCTTCTTCAGGGATCCAAATCTCGACGAAATGTTAATGATTCTGGGGTTTGCGCTCTTATAGAGAAAATCGACGCTCGCCTTTGCCGTGTTGAGCGCGCCGATGCAGTGAACGCTGACAAGACTGGCTATTTCAGCTCCGGTAATTGTAGCGATGGAAGAAGATTTTCCCGGAATGCCTGCGTTGTTTATTACGCAATCAATGACATCCGTGGTCGACCTTATGGCTTCGTTAATCGTCTTTATTGAGGAATCCAGGGTCACATCCGCAATAATCGGCATGAAGCGGTCGCCGAATTCCCGGACCAGGCCATCCTGATGCTGCCCGTTCCTGAATACTCCGTAGACGACATTGCCGCGCGCGATTCCCACTTTTGCCAACTCGCGACCGAAACCCCTGCCCACTCCCGTGATAAGCATTTTTCTCATCGCTCAAGAGTCCTTTTGCTTGTTCTCAGAGATATGATAAAGAGAGAGATTCTTCATCTCCCAATAAACCCCATCGGGGCGCCTTCTGTCAACGCCCTGCGGTCGTCGGATACACTATTTCAGTTGGAAAGTGACAAGATCGGGTGTTATACTCACTAGACCCAATGTTACGAGGCGACGCCCTGGAAAGTCGGAAAACGGATATCAGACTGCATGTCGCGAGCCGAAGGCATCGCACGGCGGCTCTCTGCGTCGCCGCCTGCTTCTTTTTCCTGGTGCTGTTCGTTGCCTTTCATCACCATGAGGACGGAGAGAATCACGAAGATTGTTCCATCTGTTTTCATGCCGTCCACCATGTAAGCCTGACTTCGTGGGATCTTCCCCAGATCCCGTCGCTGACGGCCGTTGTTTCTCCCGTCTTGCTGACGCCGACGGTCGTCCCTCCCTGTCTTTTCCGTTCCCCCCGGCAAAACCGGCGCCTCCCTTCCAGCACCCGGGCCTGTAAGCATTTCCCATTAAAGAACTGGCAAAGCAATTTCGGCGGGAACGCTGAAAGAAGGAGACGTCATCGTGAAGACCGCGATTGCGCTCGTTGCGCTGTTGATATTCGCGTCCGCGGCGTCTGCCCAGACGTTGGAAGACCGCGTGAAAACGCTGGAAGAAACGCTGAAGAAGCAGGAAGATACCATCAAGCAGCAACAGAAATTGATCGAGGAGATGAAAGCGGAGCTGAGCGGGAACCGAAGCGCGGCTCCTGCCTCAGCGGGCCAAGCCGGTCCGGCAGCCCCTCCTGCCGACGTCCAGCAGCAGGTGCGGGAACTGAAGGAAGAAGTGGACCGGGTGGCCGAGGCGCAGCAGAAGGTCGTGCCCAGCGTTTTCAACCCTTCCATTGGGTTGGTAGGCGAGACCGTTTTTTCCTATAACAGCAAGCCGTCGAGCGAGACGGGAAGCGGAAGGCCCGGAGGATGGGACGTCTTTCAGCGCTCGGTGGAGCTGAACGCGGCCGGGTCGATCGACACCTTTGCGCAAGGCTACGTGGTGCTCAACGCTTCCGCCGACCCGGTCACGGGCGAGTCCACCGCGCAGGTCGAGGAGGCCGCCCTTTATACGACCTCGCTGCCGTGGAACCTGCAGCTCAAGGCGGGCCGCTTCTTCGGCGAATTCGGCCGCTTGTCCTACATTCACGACCACGAGCTGCCCTTCGTCAATCGGCCGCTGGCCCTCGACCAGTACGTCGGCGGCGAATCGAAGACGGACGGCGCACAGGTCAACTACCTGCTGCCTCTTCCGCATTACGTGAGCCTCACGGTGGGCGCCGGGGATCAGTTCGGCGATACGCCGAACGATGTAGGGAATTTCCGCAACGGAAGCAATCTGAACTACTTCGGCAGGTTGTCCACCTATTTCGACCTGACGCCCAACATTTCCCTCGAGCCCGGCATTTCAGGGCTCTGGAACCCGAGCACGACCGACCGGGGCGGCCAGCTCGTGCAGCCGAACGGCAATATCTTCTACGAGCGGGAGCGCCGCCTCGCAGACTTGGACCTGGTCCTCGCGTACCGCCCCCTGCGGAACAACCAGTTCGAAAGCGTTACCTGGGGCACGGAGGTGCTCAGGAGCGACAACCGGTACGACATGTTCGCTCCGGACGGAAGCACGCCGATCAGTCTCAACCGTTCGGTCGGCGCACTGGGCGGGTACTCGTACCTCGCTTACCGGTTCAGCAGGGAGTGGACCGTGGGATTTCTCGGAGAATGGCTGGAGGACGCGCAAAACAGCGCCGCCAGGACGTCCGCGTACTCTCCCTATATCACGTGGTACCTGAGCCACTGGAACCAGCTCCGCCTCCAGTATACGCACACCCAAAACGACGTCGCCACCGGCCTGAAGCCCAATGATGCCGTCTATCTGCAATGGGCGTGGATCATCGGCTCCCACGCGCACGGATGGCAGCAACGGTAATGCTGAATACCGGGAGAGAGCGAGGGGTGGTGGGTGAGGACGCGGCTAAACCGGACAGTCCATTGTCGGGGCGATGAAAGCCTCTCTTTGGTAGGAGGAATGAACGATGAAACGCAGATTTCTTTTGTTTTTAGCCGTTGTCGCGGCTGTCGGCCTTTGTTCCTTCGCCGGCCCCGCGCCTGCCCACGCCAAGGTGCGCGTTGTCGCTACGCTGACCGACCTCGCGGATTTGGCTCGCAACGTGGGCGGGGACCTGGTGGAGGTGAAGAGCCTTGCCACGGGCGTCGAAGATACTCACGGCGTCCCCATGAAGCCGAGCTTCGTGCCCATGATGAACCGGGCGGACCTTTTGCTCCTCGTGGGTTTCGACTGCGAGCACGCATTTCTTCCCGCCCTCATCGAGGCGAGCAAAAACCCGCGCATCCAGGTAGGCAGGCCGGGCTACATAGACTGCTCTAAGGGAATTATCCCCCTCGACGTGCCCAAATCTACCGAACACAGCGCCGGCGACGTACATCCCTACGGCAATCCGCACTACATGCTCGATCCCGTCCTCGCAAAGACGGCGGCCGAAAACATTTACCACGCCTTCGCAACCTTCGATCCGCAGCACCAGGCGGAGTACGCCCGAAACCGGGATGTCTACTTCGCAAAACTCGACGCCAAGATCGCGGAGTGGAAAAAGGAGGCGCAGCCGCTGAAGGGCGTCAAGTTCGTTTCCTATCACGAACACTGGCCGTACTTCGCCGACCGGTTCGGCATGGTCTACTTCGGGACGATCGAGCTGAGACCTGGCATTGATCCGACGCCTCGCCACATCGAGGATCTGGTCGCCAACATGAAAGCCGAGCACGTCTCCATAGTTGCGCGGGAGCCCCAGTTCCCGGAAAAGGTCCCGAAACGCATTGCCGAACAGACCGGCGCCGCCCTGGTCACGCTGCCCATTATGCCCGGCGGGGTCGCACATACGGAGACGTACATCGAGATGATGGACTATATCGTACAGACGATGGTCCATGCAGCGCAGGCGAAAAAGTAAAATGGGGAAAGAACCGAATATGAATGATCCGCTTATCGTCCTTGAGAATCTGAGCGTCGGCTACAACGGCCGGCCCGTGCTTTCAGGAATATCGCTCTCGATTGCCCGGGGCAGTTTCACCGCCGTCCTCGGGGCAAACGGGTCGGGCAAATCAACCCTGCTCAAGACCCTGCTCGGCTTGCTTCCGCCGGTGGGCGGCCGCATGGAGGCGGCTCCGGGGCCGCAGCTCGTTTACGGCTACGTCCCTCAGTCCGTTCAGCTCGATCCCCTGTATCCCCTTACGGGTTTTGACGTCGCCCTTATGGGAACTTACGGCCGGATCGGTCCCGGCCGTTTTGTCCCTGCCTTCGAACGCTCCTTTGTTCGGGAATGCCTCGCTGCCGCCGGGGCCGACAAGTTTGCGGGCAACCTGTTCGCCCAGCTTTCCGGGGGCCAGAAACAGCGCGTCCTCATTGCCCGGGCCCTCGCGGCACGGCCGGACGTTCTCGCGCTGGACGAACCCACGGCCGGCATCGATCATGAAGCATCGGAGGCGGTGCTTCAATTCATCCACCAAATCTGCGGGGAAGAAATGATCGCGATTCTCCTCGTCACCCACGACTTTCATGCAGTTCGCCGGTACGCGCGGCACGTCCTCTGGCTTTACGACGGCAGGTCGCTCCAGGGAGACGCCCGGGAGCTTTTGACGCCTGAGCGGATGGCGGAGATTCTCGAATTGGAGGCCAGCTAACATGGATGCGCTCCGTCAAATCCTCTCGCCCGATTTTCTTCTTCGCAATTCGGTGTACGCCAGCGTACTCATTGGGTTCTCATGCCCCCTCGTCGGCGTGTTCCTCGTAATGCGTCGGCTCGTCTTCATGGGCGTGGCCCTGCCCCAGATTTCTTCTACGGGCATCGCCGTCGCCCTCTCTCTCCCCCTATGGCTCGGGCTTCATGTGACGGACCACGGCGCCGGGAGCGTACACGCCCTGGCCTTCGGAGGCTCCACGGTATTCTCCCTGGCGGCGATCCTCTTGCTCGCTTTTCTCGAGCGCCGCGGCAATGGGCAAGCCGAAGGCAGGCTCGGCGCCGCCTACGTGACGGCCGGGGCCTTGAGCATCCTGTTGCTGGCGAAAAACCCCTACGGCGAGATCGGCTGGCTCGATCTGCTGAAAGGGGAGGCGATAGCCATCTCGGGCTTCGATCTCGCCCTCACGGCAACAACGCTCTTCCTCGTCCTCATTGCCCTGGGATTGTTCCACAAGGAGCTGCTCCTGGTTTCCTTCGACCGGACCATGGCGGTCACCCTGCGAAAGAATGTTGTTTTCTGGGACGTGCTGCTCTATTTGATGATCGGCTTGACCGTCTCTATGGCGGTACTCAGCGTGGGTCCTCTCATAGCCTTCGGGTTTTTGCTCATTCCGGCGCTCACTGCTCAACTCTTTGGCCGCACCATGGCCGGGTTTACCGCGATTGCGTCCGGGCTTGGCGGCGTTTCGGCCTTCATCGGTTTCTGGATCGCCTATCAATGGGACTTGCCGGTGGGTCCTACGGACGTGGTGCTCCTGGGCGCTTGCTATGTCGTGGCGGGGGCAGTCCTACGGTTCCTTCCGCGAAGCCGGAAGGCCGGGACTACCGTCCTCTGAGCTCTCTCCACACTCCTTCCGCGAAGGCCGGGAGAAGGAGGCGCTTATGGCAGAGCATAAAGGACCAGATGGCGAGCGCGCAGCCGCATCGGGCGCAATCCGCCCGGGGGCCGAGTTGACAGGGGGACTTGGGGTTTCCCCGGGGGTCGAGGCTCAATTCAAGCTCGCTCGCGCGGCAACGCGCGACCACGTCCTTCGCGTGCGCCGCTTTCATGAGCTTCAGTTCGAGAGACTTGTTGTAGATGAAGTCGCCGTAGGATTTCTTCAGCCGCATGAGCATATCGATGAGGCTATCCCGCTCGGGCCAGTCCAGCCAAAGTCCGCCGTTTTCATTCTTTGCGGGCGTGTAAAATTCGAAGTAGACGCCCTTGACGTGGGTTTCCCGCCACTCCTTAAGGAAATCGGGGATGGAGGCGGCATTCGGTTTCGTGATGCAGTAGGCGACGACGACGGTGAGGTCGGGCCTGCTCGCATGCTCCTTGACGATCGCGTAACCCGCTTCGTTTCCTCCCGTCATCCGTTCGTACGTCGCGCTGTTGCCGGGAACCGAGACGATGAACTTGCAGTCCGGCCAATCGGGCAGCGCATGGGTGCCGTTGGTGAAAATCACGTTCGACTTGAAGAACTTCCGGCCTGCGTCGATCACTTCAGGTCTGAGGAGCGGTTCTCCTCCCAGCCAACCGGCTGTGTAAAGGGGAAGTCCGCCGTCTTTCAGCGCGCGAAACCGGCCGATCCATTCACTTATGGAAAGCTCGGAATGATACCCCTGATGTTTGAAGTAGCAGTGGGCGCAATTCAGGTTGCACCGGTACGTCACATCGATGCCGATAAGGAAACTTTTCGGGAAAGGCCCGAGTCCCACACGGAGATAATCGCGCAAGGTCCACAGATTTTGATCCATAGCCCCTCCGGCTGAAGAGTCGCGGAATCCGGCTTAGCCGGAGCAGACTTTGTGCTCTGCGTCCGCCCCGTTTCCGGGCATATACTCTTTCTCCCAGATGGGCTCGATAAAGTCGGCGTACTTTTTCGCGTACTCGTCGAGTTCCCGGGCCCGGCTGGTATAGATCTCTTCGGCCCCCGGATGGGTAAAGCGGGGATTCGTTGTACTGATAATCTCCCTGGCTATTTCGGGATTGTCGATGATCATGCAAGGTCTCAGATGGTTCTCGTTGTGCGGCTGCCTCGCCCTGATTGCCTTGAACAGGGGGCTCATGAGGGCATCCTTGATGGAGGTATCCCTCACATTTTGAGTGGCTATATGAGCGTAGACGCAAGGCTCGATATCGCCGTTCGCGTTGACGTGGAAATATTTCTTGCCGGCCGCGATGCACCCGTCAACATGGGGACCGTCGTTCCAGAAATCCACGAAAAAGAGCGGTTTTGTCTGTCTGAACTCCGAGACTTTTCTCCTGAGGAGATCCCGCTGCTGAGGCGTGACGAGAAGGGAGAAGTCGCTCTGCCCGTTGACGGGCATATAGAGAAAATACATTTGCAGAATCGAACCCAATCCGATCATCCTGTCGACGAACTCGTCAGAGGCGACAACCTCCGCATTTTTGCTCGTCACCGTGGCGGAAGAGCCCACGAGCACACGCTCGTTCGTCAGGTGCTCGAAGGCTTTCAGTATCTTCTTGTAGACGCCTTTGCCCCTCCACTGGTCCGTATCCGCCTCGTACCCTTCGTTGCTGATGACCACGATCACGTTGAGCTTCCTGAGACGGGCCGCGACCTCGCGTGTTATAAGGGTGCCGTTGGTGTAGACCTGGAACGTGATGTTGGGATGTTCCTCGATCATCCTGAACAGATAGGGGTAGACGAGGGGCTCGCCGCCGAGGACGGTGACGATGAAGATGCCCAACTCCTCGCACTCTTTCAATACCCTATCCACGATTTCGTACGGCAGTTCGTGGCGCATGCCGTAGCCCAGAGTGTAACACCCTTTGCAGCGGAGATTGCAGTTGAGGGTGGGGCTGATAATCATCACGAAGGGGGGCCAAAAGCCATAGGTTTGGAGAATCTTCTTCTTTTTTTGCCATCCGGCGAACCAGGCGTTCGTAAAAAGGGAGTTGAACAACCTTACCTTGTTCTCATAAGGCAGGTAGTCCGAGACCCTTTTGAAAAGTTTGTGAACCCCGTGATCGGGGTTTTTGAGCATCGTCCTGATGCCGCGTATGGCCGCTAGGACTTCTTCCTCGTCGGTCAGTTTCTCGGCAAGCATGGTCAACTGGCTAAGAGTTTGGTCCGAACAGTTGTCGAGCAATTTTACGATAAGCTGGGAGATTGTTTTGGAGGCAGTCGATTCAACCACTCCGCGAACACTCATTCTTCGCTCCTCCTTAGGGGCCAGAAAGCGATGACGGGCTGCACGAGCACGTTGTCTTAATTCCTTTTACTTCTTATAGCACAGACCCCCGTTAAAGTCTTCTCTTTTTTAAAAACCGGCGGGATGTTTTTTTGCGCTCTGCCTCTTGACGCTCCCACGACCGGCGCCTATATTAGGCTGTGCGGCCTGAGTTTTTCTGCAAACTCGACCACCGTTTTCCGCACTATCCACCCTTTTCGCATGAGAGGAGAATGTATGCATTTGAGCGTGGTGAACATCAATGCTTTTATCGAACACTCCGTTTGCCGTCTAATCCCGGGGGACGCGGGCGCAGTTTTGAAAACCGCCTTCGCCTCCGAGGAGTTGAAGGTCGTACTCGACCCGGCGCAGATAGGAGAGGGGCTGTCGGCGCTCATCGACGGCGCCTTTACGGTCCTTCCGAAAGGCGAGGTGCTTACAATAGGGACGAGCTTCGTGCCGATTCCGAACGCGAGCGCGAACAAGGACGGCGAGAAGCGTCTGGGATGCGCTCTTCTCTACGTCGATCTCGGAGCCGCTCAGCCGCAAAACAGAACAGCCGCCTATAAAGAAGGATTCAAGAAACTCCTTCTTGCATTCCGCTCTATTTTGAAAGCGGTAAAGAAGACCCACGGCTGCGCCAGGATTTGGACGGGTCGCGGCAGCAAAGCCAGGCTCTGCGTCTATCTTCCCCTCATCAACAACGGCCTGCCGGCCCCGCCTGCGTAAGCCGCGCAGGGAAGAACGCCGGAAAGACTCCGGATGAGAAAGGGCAGGGGTTTTACGGGGAGGGAACGGGCGATTTCGGGTTGATGCGATCGTCGAGGCGACTTCGTATTTTTTCCATTGCATTCGGGGAGAGAGCTTTTGCACCCTTGGTTGTCAACGCCTGGTAGTCGCTTTGGCTGACAAAGACGATATCTCCCCATTTGCGCCGGTTTGCGAGCCACCCGCCGACAACGAGCATGGGATAAACGATCACTATTTCTCCCGTCCGGTTCTCCAGCCATCTGGATAACCATTCCGCCTGCCGCTGCACTCGGGCCAGCGAGGCCGGTTCGACCCGGACGGAGGACCGGAAAACCGGGTTGTCGAAGAAGACTTTGTCGCGTCCCGGCGAAGGGCTCCCCGTGGTCGGCCTCGCAACGCCTTCCGCGCCGGCTGCAAACACGCCGTTCGGTCCCACGGCCACGTGGTTGATGACAAAGCCGTTGCCCGGAAAGTCCCAGTACACCGTATATCCGGACGCCTCCAAACGGTAGAAATCGTCGGCTGCCGCATTCTCGCATTCAAGGCCGACCCAGGCTTCGTTGCGCGTCCTGGAGGGCCTGGCGACTCTCGACAGGACCTGCGCTGCCCGCCGGACCTTTGCATGGCGATAAAGGAAATCGTCTACTTTTCGCATACGCCCCGGCAGTCTCTCACCATAAGACGTTGAGTGATAAAGCGCAACCCCTATTTCTTCCAGTTTCCCCGCGGACATCCGGCCGACTTGACAATCGCCGAAGGCGATCTTTCATTATACCAGGACGATCCGAAAAAGCCCAACCTTTCGCGAAAGGGGGACCGGTCGGAAGACGGCGTCGTCGGCAAGAAAAAGGAGGCGACGTGATGACGACAAGGAAGGAATTTCTCGAAGCGGTCATGAGAATGGCGGAGTTGAGAGATCTGGCGCAGGCGGACAGTGCGGTCAGGGCAGTCATTTCGCTTACCAAGCTCATCATCGGAAATGAGTTGTCCCAAAAGATCGCCGATGTATCGCCGCCCGATCTACGTCAGGGCTGGGAGTCCGTCAAGGTTGCGCAGGAGGACTATTTCGAGCGCGACGAGCGGCTGTTCGAAACCGGGGAAACCGACGAGGAATTAGAAAGGGAAAGACAGTTGAAGCTCGCATCCAGACCTTACTGACAGGACTATCCCCCTGCTTAGGCCTGCTGACCGAGGAGCACGAGCTGAGCCATAGCCCTCTTGAGGGACTCCATCATCTGGAGATAGAGGTAAGACGCTTTCGGCGAACAAAGGCCCCTTATCAGACGGTCCTGGTGCTCCACCGAAAAGTCGTCCGCCATTTTGTAAAGCGCCGACAGGTCTGATTGCATGCGTTGACCCAACCGGGGATTCTTGGTGAGAAAGCAATCTTTTGCGTCCCTCGCGAGGTTCTGCGTCCCGACGATCACCTCTTTGAGCTCCTTGAGCGCCTTGTCGTTGAAAGGTATGCTCGACTCGATCTTTGTGCCTGAAGCCCGCAACAAATTGCCGATCTCGATGCCGAGTTTCTGAATGGAGGGCAGGAGAGCCATGAATCTCAGCTCGACCATACCGCGCTCTTTCTTGTCCGTCAGCTCTTCCGCCAAAGGAAGGCAGGATTTTAGGGCCGCCTTCTGCGCTTTTTCTGCCTTCTCCAGGCACTTGTGGTCATCGCTGAAAATGCACCTTCTTATATCCTCCAGGATCGGCCCCACGGAATCCAGAACTTCATTCATCGCGCGAATATACTCTTTCTCTTCCATGCCGAACCTCCCATGAACAGCAAGATGCCGCTGATCGCTCCGCCGAATCAGGCGACCTCGGCTTTTGCCCCTTTTGCCTGACGACCGAGGTTGAATCGTCTGAAAACTGCTTCGCCGATAAGGCCGGCCGTTTCCTCGTAAGGCGCCAGATCCGTGTTTACCGTCAGATGGTACAGAAGAGGGTTGTCTATGTCCTCGTCGAAGTTATCCTTGAGGTACTTACGGCGTCCCTCGTCTTTCTTCTTAATGTAGGCGGCCGCTTGCTTTTGATCGAGTCCGTAGATCTCCTTTACCCGCTC
Source organism: uncultured delta proteobacterium (assembly GCA_963816715.1). GTDB lineage: Bacteria > Desulfobacterota > Syntrophorhabdia > Syntrophorhabdales > WCHB1-27 > BOG-1155. The sequence goes on along the minus strand of CAWFMJ010000008.1, from coordinate 14,066 downwards.
GATTCTCCGCTCAAGAGATCCAACAAGACGAACGTGAAAAACGTTTTCCATCTTGCCGGTGATTACCATCCCGCCCCGCCCCAACATGATAACGTTCCCCGCCTGTGCGAGTCGCGCCACTGCCGCGTTGGTCCACTGTAAGACCGTCCATGAACCGGGATGCAGGCCCATCCACTCCTCGATCGAATCCTGAAGCATCGACTTGTGGCCCTCCTCCACGAAGGCGGCGATGTATTTTTGCATTCGATGATCTTCCAGGACTTTCTGGACCAAATTCTCGTCAAAAACAGTCCATACAAGATGACCCGGAACACGCATCCGGAGATATTCAGCCAGCGGCGATGCCACGGCGTGTCCGCCTGCCCCCGTCGTGCGTGAAATCGTTATCGCCGGCCTTGCCTGGCTCTTGCCGGTCGGTCTTTTCTGCGGGCGGAATTGGGACTCAAGAAAGGAAACGCACTTGTCGACTCCGATATTTGTCCACATAGCCCGATCCTCCTGTTTTTCAAGCTCTTTCGAGGCGCCGAGCGTGTAGAAAAAAGGGGACGGGCAGCCCCGCAAGAACGAATACGAGTTACACTATGAAGTCCCCGCCCGCCGCATGTGTGGAAAGGCAAAGAAACCTTATGTTTTGAAGGAAGACAGACGTGAGGAAACGACGAGGAGCGAAAAGCCATCGTACACCAGCCTTCCCTTGGGTCAAGAGAAGAAAGCCCCTTGATGGCCGTACTGCATACGCGCCGCTGTAGTTTAATTCTAGGCAGGCAAATGCGTCGATGTCAAGAAGCGAATCAAAGCCGGGAAAGGCTTCGCTGCCCCTGAAGGCGGGACGTTTCTTGTTGACTTTGCAAGGAAAGTGCGATATCACGTTAGCGCTGCTATGAATACGGACCGCGCCGCCCTAGAAGAGATCATCGATCTAAGCACCGAGATCAACCAGACGAAAGATCTTGATATGCTTCTCGACAAAATTCTCACAAAAGCGCGTGCCTTTACCCACGCTGATGCGGGATCGATTTACGTGCGGGAGAATGACCGGCTGAGCTTCAGGTGCGTCCAGAACGAAACGCTTCAGAGACAACTCGGACCCGGCAGAAAGCTCATCTATACGCGCTTCACCGTCCCCATCGACAGCTCCTCCATAGTTGGGTGGGTAGCAAGCACGGGTCGGACCCTCAATATCGCGGACACCTATGCCCTGCCGTCGGACTCCCCCTATACCTTCAATAAGGAATTCGACAGGATGTCCAACTATCGGACGAGGTCGATGCTTTCCCTTCCGCTGGAAAGCAACAAGGAGGTTATCGGTGTGCTGCAACTGATCAACGCCGCCAACCGGGATGGAGAGACTGTTCCTTTCCCGGAGGACGTTGAGCTTCAACTCCGCTATCTTGCGAATGCCGCTGCGACTACCCTGGAGCGCGCGCAGTTGACCCGTTCGATCATTCTCAGGATGGTAAAGATGGCTGAAATGCACGACCCGAAAGAGACCGGCGGGCACGTGAACCGCGTGGCCGGTTATGCCGTTGAAATATACGAAGCATGGGCAAAGACCAAAGATCTCGACGAAGCGAGGATCGAGAGGACCAAGGATGTTCTGAGAATGGCGGCCATGCTTCATGACATCGGGAAGATAGGCATACCCGATACGATTTTGAAGAAGCCGGGTCGACTGGATGAGTCGGAATTTAGCATCATCAAGAAACATGCCCGGCTCGGCGCGAGCTTTTTTTCAGAGAAGAACTCTGATTTTGACGAGGTAGCCTTTCTTGTTGCCGGAAATCATCACGAGCGCTGGGACGGTAAGGGTTACCCCGGTCATATAGATCTGACAATCGGCGAGCCAACCGATCTTTACGGGGGAGACGGCGGAACCGCGGGGGGAAAGCGGGGTGAAGAAATCCCCATTCTTGCCCGCATTGTAAGCGTTTCCGACGTGTACGACGCCCTCTGCTCACGAAGGTGCTACAAAGACGCGTGCGATGAATCAGAGGCCGTTGCCATGATAAAGGCCGAATCGGGAAAGGCCTTCGACCCCGAGGTAGTGGAAGCCTTCCTTGCCGCTTCTCCCAATTTCCTCAACGTCGCTTCACAATACCAGGACAGATAAGACCCCGTTCTACTTCTGCTCGACACTTTTTTTCGGCCGCTTCGATGCCTTTGTTGCGCATCGAAAAGGAAGGGATTATTGTTAGTGGAATAAAACGTTTGGCTCAAAGGAGAAACTCGAATGAGATGGGATAAGTTCACGGTCAAGGCGCAAGAAGCGATCTCGGCCGCTCAGCGGAAGGCCGAGGAGTTGGGACACCAGGCGCTTGAAAACGAGCACCTCCTCCATGCCCTCCTGGAAGAAACGGACGGCACGGTGCAATCAATCCTGGAGAAGCTCGGGGCCAATACGGCGGCGGTGCGGAGCGATGTGGAAAGAGAGCTGTCAAAGCTGCCCAGGGTCGAAGGCGCGGGCCAGCAGGTCTATATGGGAACAAGCCTCAAGAAGGCGATAGACGTCGCTTTTGCCGAGGCGGAGCGGTTGAAAGACGACTACGTGAGCACCGAGCACCTGCTCATCGGGATCGCGGACGCGGGCGAGGGGGGCGCATCGAGGGTGCTCCGGTCGCACGGCGTCACAAAAGACCGCATTTATGCAGTGCTCAAAGAGCTGAGAGGAACCCAGAGGATCACGGACCAAAACCCGGAGGAAAAGTACCAGGCCCTCCAGAGGTACTGCAGGGACCTCACCGAGGAGGCGAGGAAGGGGAAACTCGACCCGGTCATCGGTCGCGACGACGAGATCAGACGGGTGATGCAGGTGCTGTCGAGGCGGACGAAGAACAATCCCGTGGTTATAGGCGAGGCAGGCGTTGGCAAGACAGCCATCGTGGAAGGTTTGGCGCAAAGGATTGTGCAGGGCGATGTGCCTGAGACGCTGAAAGATAAGAGAGTGCTTGCTCTGGACCTCGGCGCGCTATTGGCGGGCGCAAAGTACCGGGGCGAGTTTGAGGACAGGCTGAAGGCGGTCCTCAAGGAGATAGATGAAGCCGCAGGGACCATTATTCTCTTTATCGACGAGCTCCATACCATCGTCGGAGCGGGGGCTGCCCAGGGCGCGGTGGATGCCTCAAATATGTTGAAGCCGAAGCTGGCGCGGGGCGAGCTTCGGGCGATCGGCGCCACGACTCTTGACGAGTACAGAAAATATATCGAGAAAGATGCGGCCCTGGAGCGCCGTTTCCAGCCTGTCATGGTAGGCGAGCCGAGCGTCGAGGAGACCATCGCCATACTGCGGGGCCTCAAGGAACGCTACGAGCTGCACCACGGTGTGAAGATTAAAGATTCAGCCCTTATCGCCGCAGCCACCTTATCTCACCGGTATATTACCGACAGGTTTTTGCCGGACAAGGCAATCGACCTTATCGATGAAGCGGCGGCAAAGCTTCGAATTGAGATCGACAGCGTGCCGGCGGAGATTGACGAGGTCCAGCGGCGGCTTATACAGGCGCAGGTCGAGATAGAGGCCCTCAAGAAGGAGAGAGACCCCGGCGCCGGAGAGCGGCGGCAAAAACTCGAAAGAGAGGCGGAAGACCTGAAGAAAGAGGTCGAGGAGAAGAAAGCCCATTGGGAAAAAGAGCGGCAGATCATCACCACAATAAGGGAGATCAAGGAGCGCATCGACAAATCGCGCCTGGAGGCGGATGAGGCTGAGCGGAAAGGTGATTTCGGCAAGGTGGCGGAGATGCGCTACGGCCGCATCGTCAGTCTGGAAAAAGAGCTGGAAGAGCAAAACAAAGAGCTTGCGAAACTCCAGACAGACAAGAAGATGCTGAAAGAAGAAGTCGATGAGGAAGACATCGCGGCGGTCGTCTCCAAGTGGACGGGCATCCCCGTCTCGCGCATGCTCGAAGGCGAGCGGGACAAGATGATCCGGATGGAGGAGCGGATGCACCAGCGCGTGGTGGGTCAGGACGAGGCTGTCTCGGCCGTCTCGAACACCATCAGAAGAGCCCGTGCAGGCCTCCAGGACCCCAACCGCCCCTTGGGTTCTTTCCTCTTCATGGGCCCCACCGGCGTGGGGAAGACCGAGCTTGCCAAGGCCCTCGCGGAGTTCCTCTTTGACGACGAGCAAGCGATGATAAGGATCGACATGAGCGAATTCCAGGAGAGGCACACCGTATCGAGGCTTATCGGCGCTCCCCCGGGCTACGTGGGCTACGAAGAGGGAGGCTACCTTACCGAGGCGGTGAGGAGGAGACCCTACTCGGTAATCCTCCTTGACGAAATAGAAAAGGCCCACCAGGACGTCTTCAACGTGCTCCTCCAGGTGCTCGACGACGGAAGGCTTACCGATGGGCAGGGCAGGACGGTCGACTTCAAGAACTCGGTGATCATCATGACCTCCAACATCGGCGGCCAATGGATTACCGATGCGGCCTCGGGCGATTACAAGATCATGAGCGACCGGGTCATGGAGGCGGTCCGGGCGCAGTTCAGGCCCGAGTTCATCAACCGCGTCGACGAGCTGATCATATTCAAACCTTTAACGCAGGAAGACCTGACGAGGATTGTCGACCTTCAGCTCAAACAGCTCGCGAAGAGGACGGGTGAGCAGGGCGTTGCCCTGGAATTCACCGACCGGCTGAAAGAGACCTTTGCCAAAGAGGGCTACGATCCGGTCTACGGCGCCAGGCCGCTCAAGAGATTGCTCCAGAGAAAAATACAGGACGAGTTGGCCCTCTACATCCTGAAGGGCGAGGTTATGGAAGGCGACGCGGTTGTTGTCGACGTGGACGCCGCGGGCAACGCAGTGTTCACCAAGAAAGGGGAACAACACGTCGCCGTCGCAGCAGGCAGATAAAGAGGCGTGGGCCGGACCGGAGAAGTCCGGCCCGTGACGCCCGGCGCATGTTATTCCTTGACAGATGAAGCGGTTCCTGTTTTAATATCACTCATTGAAGCATTGACGTAGGCGCGTAGCTCAACGGGAGAGCGCTACCTTGACGCGGTAGAGGCTGCGGGTTCAACACCCGCCGCGCCTACCATTTAATTTGAATTGCCTACGGCGCAAAATAGGGCTTTTCAACGCGAAAACGGGCCCCTATCCTCGCCCGATAATCAGTCATCCCGCCCTCTCGCAGAGCGCCGATCATTCTTTCGGCGTGCGTTTCCTTCCTCAGCAGACCCTCGCTCTCAATGTGCAAGAGATGGGCAAAGCAATGCCTCAGGGATACTTTCCCTCATCTCCCGAGAACGCGACGAGAGCGACGGGGTGAGCGCTTGACGCGCCATAGCGGCATCTATCGGCGAGCATCCAGCACCCTTCGTACGGTCTCTGCCAGGGTTTTCTTCATAACGGGCTTCATAACAAATTCCTTGATGCCCGCCGCTTTCGCCTGCTCCGGGGAGACAGTTTCGCTATAACCCGTGAAAAGGATGATGGGAAGGCCTTTTCTTGCTTTCAGCATTCTCACCGCGAGATCGATTCCCGTGAGGTCGGGCATGACCTGGTCGGTAATGACCAGATCGAAACGATCCGGTTTATCCTTAAACACTTCCCAGGCCTGGACGCCGCTTTCTGCCGTCGTCACACTATATCCCAGGCGTTGAAGAGTTCGCGACGCCGCTTGCAAAACACCCGGCTCGTCATCTACCAGGAGTATCCCTTCCTTGCCGACCGGAGCATGGCTTTGCTCTTCAATGGGCTTGCCGGCCGCGGCCTCCGACAAGGGCAAGAAGACTCTGAAAACGGAACCTCGACCCGGCTCGCTTTCCACCACGATCTCGCCGTCGTGATTTTTCACTATGCCATAAACGACCGCAAGACCCATCCCGGTACCTTCGCCCGGTCCCTTCGTGGTGAAAAAGGGTTCGAATATTCTCCGGCAGACCTCCTCGGGCATGCCGGTACCGGTATCGGACACGGTCAGCTCTACATAGGTTCCGGGACTGAGTTCGGCGCCCGGTATCTGATGCTTTTGCGTCACGGCAACTTTATTGAGACCGAACGCGAGTTGACCGCCCCTTTTTCTCATCGCGTGCGAGGCATTCGTGGCAAGATTTATGAGCACCTGCTGCACTTGCGACGGGTCGGCAAGGACAGTGTCGGCTTTCGCCCTGATGTTGAGGTTCATGCGGACCGTGGTCGGTATGGTTCCTCTGAGCAGCTTGAAGGTTTCCTTGAGAAGAGGCGTAAGCTTGAGGGGTTTCTTTCCGCGCTCCGTTTTTCTGCTGAAGGTGAGGATCTGGCTCGTTAAGTCTCTGGCGTGCTCCGACGCCATCAGTATCTGGCTGAGGTTGTTCCGGGGCGCTTCAGCCTGAACGTCGTCAAGGGCGAGTTCCGCGTTGCCAATGATTATCGCAAGCATGTTGTTAAAGTCGTGCGCGATGCCTCCCGCCAGGGTGCCGACGGCTTCCATCTTCTGAGACTGTCGGAGTTGCTGCTCTATCCGTAATTGCTCCGTTATGTCCCTCTCGACCCCCACATAGTGGACAATTACCCCTGATTCGTTGCGAATCGGAGCGATGGTAAGTTCCACCTCCACGGGCGCTCCATCTTTTCTTTTTCGCGTCTGGCGGCCGGACCACGTATTCCCGGCCTGGATCGAGGAAAATAGGGAATCATGAAATGATTCGGGGTGACGATCGCTTCGGGTGGTCGCTGCGTTCTTTCCCATCAGTTCGTCGCGAGCAAAGCCGAACATTCTGCAATGCGCCGCATTCGCATAACTGTATCGCCTATCGGGCGTCATCATGAAGACGCCTTCCCCCGCATGCTCGACGGCGGATGACAGCTTTGCCCGTTCCTCCTCCAGCTTCTTGCGCCGCGTCACATCCCGAGCAATGACGTGAACGCCCGTTGTGATTCCATCTACCCGCATGAGCCTCGCCTTTGCTTCGAGGAATATGCGTTCCCCGTCTTTTGCCAGCGCCTCGAATTCCCACGGCTGTTCCTCCGTCAGGTCCGAGTCTTCTGAAACGGCTCTTTTGATGAGCGCGGTTATGTGGGCAAAGGTTTCCGGCGACACCACATGTTCCAGCGACATCTCCCTGAGGGACGCCCGGGGGAAGCAAAAGCTCTACAGCCTTCGCATTGGCCGTCGTAAAACCGCCGCTCAGGTCGGTCGTGAAGATCATGTCGTTGGCCTGCTCATAAAGGTCTTTATATCTCGACTCCGATTGCTGAAGCGAACGGTACGCCTCCGTCAGCTCGTTCGGTCCTTTCGCGCACCTTCTGCTCCAACTCCTCGTGGGCCTTACGGAGCGCCTCCTCGGCCTGTTTGCGCTCGGTGACATCGCTTGCGTCGATCACCAATTTGGCGACCTCTCCTGATTCGTCGCAGACCGGATACACGACGATGTCGAATCGTCTTCCCGCCCGTTCGTCTTCGAACCGGACAGGTTCTTTTGTTCGGATCGCTTGCTCGGAGTGCGCTCTTCGAGCCCCGGTCAGATCTTCAGGCGAGTAGTCATACAGACGCCGGCCGACCATTTCGGAAGGTTCGGTCCCATACCTTCGCGCGCCGGCCGTATTAGCGGCGAGAATGATGCCGGTGGCGTCGATAAGAAAGATCGAATCCCAGGAGGCGTTCATTATAGCCATAGCCGCTTCCTCGCTTGAACGCAGGGCCTTTTCTATCCTGTTCCGTTCGGTAATGTCCTGGGCAAAGCCGACCACTTGTCCATTGCCGGCGTGGAGGTAGGTGGCTCTCACTTCGAGATCGATGATCGAACCATCCTTGCGCCGGTGGTGCGAGGTGAAATGGTCAGCTCTATTCTCTTTGATGAAGCCGATATGGCGCAAAACACCGGCGGGAGTTTCGACCGCTTCCACGTCGCTCAGGGACATCGAGAGCAGTTTCTCCCGAGCGTAGCCGGACATGCAGCAGTAAGCGTCATTGACCTCCAGGAACTTGCCCTCCATATCCGCGATCCAGAAACCGTCCAATGCGGTCTCCAGTATCCTGGCATACTTCGTATCGGCAAGCCTATGCTCGGTGATGTCGAGGACGGTCCCGAACATTCGCAGGGGGGCGCCATCCGTGCTGCGAGCGACCTCGCCTTTGCTGTGTACCCAGCGAATGCCTCCGTCGGGACGGACAAGGCGGTGTATTTCATCGTAAGGTTTCGCGCCCGCAAGAGCGTCGCGGACGGCTTTATCCACGGACTCCCGGTCTTCGTCATAGACGGGTCGAGCAAAAGAGGATATGTCGGTTTCTCGGTCCCCCGGTTGGAGGCCGGAGATACAGCACAGTTCGTCGGACCGGATCACTTTCGCCGACGGGATATCCCAGTCCCAGTGTCCGATATGCGCCAATTGCTGGGCCCGAGCCAACATCGCTTCACTCTCCTGCAGTTTCGTTTCTGTCTCTTTGCGCTCGGTCATGTCCCTGATGCTCGAAAGAGCCATCGGTCGATTCTGATTGTAGAAAACGTTGGTGTTGATCTCGGCCGGGAACTTCCAGCCGTCTTTACGGAGCAGCATTTTCTCAAAGCGCAGGCTTTTTTCAGTCAGCAGTGTTTCCACTTCGAACGGCAAGTTGTTACGTCCGTCTTCATCCTGGATATCAGCCGGAGTCAATGTTTCCATTTCCCCGGCAGTATAGCCCAGCATTTCGCAAATAGCCGGATTGGCGTAAACGAAGCGCGCAGCGGCGCCCGACGCAAGTTCGTGAACGACGACGCCGTCGCTCAGGAGGTCGAGGAGCGTGTTGCTCAGCCCGTAACGAGGTTCGCTCTTTCTCATAGCTGTCCTCCGTATCGGACGCAAGTTTCGTTTCAATCAGTGATTGTCGCGGGTAGCTAGTTCGTATGTTACTATAAACGCGAATGCGTGTCAAAGGCAGCAATTATGCCAACTTGGCCGTCACTGGGCACAGGCTTTCTTTTTTTGATTATTGGACTCTCAGACGCGACGCGAGGAGGCGAAAGGACTTGCGAACCAAGGCGAGCGACGCCAGGCCAGGGCCAAGGATCCAGAGAGCGCTCGGAAGCGGCACGGCGGATGGCGTATATATCCCGAAGTTGTCGATCGACACGGTTGCCCCGTTCGCGCTTATCAATCCCTGTCGGTTTAGTCCGTTCATAGTGGCCGAATAGTCTCCACTGGTGAAAAACAGGCCGATGTGGAGATAGTTGGCTGCGACGGCGGCGAAGGACTGAGTGCCCTTTAGGCCCGGCCATTCGATGAAGTTCGCGGAGCTGATGGCGACTTTGTACGTCGTCCACTTCGTGTTCAGGGCCACGCCGGTTGTGGCGACGTAGTAGTCGCTGCTGTCGGTTCCGATATAGAGGTGGGCCACGGGCGGCGTCGTTCCCGCGAGCGTCGTGACCGTGCCGCTTAGCTTCATGTCAAAGGTGATGGTCTGGCCGGTGAGATCGCCGAAAAGGGTAGAAGAGGAGGAAGAGGCCAGTTCGATGCAGTAGAGACGGGAATTAGGTCCGGCGCTGATGGCTGCGGTCGATATGTAGCCTCCAGGGTTTCCGCCGGTTGGGTTGTAGGTAGGATCGGTTCCCCAGGAGTAGCCATCGTTGTTCATCAGGTATGCTTGCCAATTGCCGGCGCCTGAATCGAACGTGTCTAGGCCGGCTCTTGCCGGTGATGAGAAGCAGAGAAGCAAAACCAGAAGCAGCGCAACGGCGGCAATCGACCTTTTCATATCCTGCCTCTCTGCCAATCCTTTTGTGCCACAACGCTGATCACGCTGCCCCCTTGCGCCGCCTGTAGTACTTGCCGTATCTTTCGGCGTAGCCGGGGACGGCCCCGGGGTCCTGTCTGTTGAGTACGATTCCCGCGACCTTTTCCCGAGGGAGCAACGCCAGAGCCCTCATGATCTCCATTTTCGGCGTCAGTCCCGCTTCCACCACAAAAACGATGCAGTCCGCATAGGAGGAGAAAGCCAAGGCGTCGGCGCCGGTCATTACCGGAGGAACGTCAAAAAGCACATATCGTTCGGGATACCGTGCCTTCATCTCCTCGACCATCTCTTTCATCCGCGGGGACGCCAGAAGCTCCGCGCTGTCCGGCACGTTCTGCCCACCAGCGATGAGGGTCAGCTTTTCCACTCCCGGCCAGAGGATGATCTCCGGCAGGGACCGCTCTTCGAGGAGATAGTCGGCAAGACCGCCTTGCGTAGGCAAGCCCAGCCGCCTGTGAATGCTCTGGTTGCGCAGGTCGCCGTCGATCAGAAGGGCCGTCTGCCGGTATTCCCTGGCGATGGTAAAGGCCAGGTTTATGGCCGTCATCGTTTTGCCCTCGCCGGGATGGGCAGAGGTGACCATAATCACCCGTCCCGACGCCGCCTTGAGTATTCGGCTTCTCAGGACCCGAAAGTACTCAAGCTCAGGGGAATCGGGGAAATAGGCGACGCAATGGTTCTCCTCCATCACCGCAGGGTCGAGGTTGACCCGGCGGGAAACGGCGTAGTCAGGAGAGACCCAACCCGTTTTGCGGCGGCCCGTGGGGGGGTCAGGCAGAACGAGCGCCGGCTCGAATGCCGATTTCAACTTTTCTTTCCTGAACATCCTTTGGCCAGCCTCCTTCTTCCGTCAGTGGAGCAGACGATGCGTCAATCGAAGCCAGAATACGTCCAAATCCATTATGAGAAAATGGAACACCAGCAGGCCGGCGGTCACGGCTCCAACCGTCGAGAGCGAGGCGATCCACCGCCGTCTGCTCGTCAGCCGCCTTTCCTTCGCACTCTTCATGCCCGGTATGCCGCCCAGGACCTGCAACCCGGACAGCTCAGTCAGCTCTTCGGAAGTTCTTACCGAGTCGTCGGAATTCTCACGCGCCGCAGCCGTCCCTACGCCCGCGCCGATGCCGAGGAACAGCCCGATAAGAAGGACGAGGGGGATATTGGGGTAGACCGGCAGTTCGGGGAACCTCGCCGCATCTATCAGGGTGAAGCGCTCTCCCATTTGCTCCTTTTCGAGTCCCTGGGATACCTTCGCCTCCAGCACTTTTTTCATCAGGTCATCGTACTTGAGCTGCATGCTGTTCCGTTCCTCGAGCAGGCCCTTGTATTGCTCCTCGACTCCCGGAGTGGATTCGATCCGGCGCCGATACGCGTCCCTGGCTTCGACGAGCAGCTCCAACTGCCGTCTCGATGACTCGACCTGTGCGCGTACCGAGGAAAGGTCCGATGCGACGGTGACATAGGCAGGATTCTCGTCATTCTCTATCTGCTGCGGCTCGGACGCCAGTCTTGCCTCAAGCTCGGCGATGGCGCTTCGTGTTTTGATCACGTCGGGGTAGCTGTCGGAGGCCCTGGTTTTCAGGTCGACGAGCTTTGCCCTCAAGTCCTTGAGCATCATCCTGTCGGGACTCTGGTCCTTGGGCACGTGGGCCAACTGGGTCCGGAGATAGTTCTCCCGTTCCTCGGCCGCCTGCAATGTTCCCTTGACCGCCTCCATATCCCGCTCGGCTCGTTCAAGGGACTCAAAGTTGAGACCGAGGTTCTCCGGAAGCTGCTCGATGTACTTCGTTTTGAAGGGGGTAATTCGCGCGTCGATCGCATCGAGCCGGGATTTCACGTCCTTCAGCTCCTGTTCGAGGAACTTGGACGTCCCCTTGGCCTGCTGCTCGCGGGCTCGCAGGTTCTCCTCCAGGTAGAGCGAGGCCAGGACATTTGCTACCTTCTGAACCGTCGTCGGGTTCTGGCCCCGGAAAGAGAGGGTGAAAGCGATGGCAATCCCCTCGCTCGGTCGCCCCAGACGCCGGTCGTAAAGGTCTGCGTTGATTGTCTGAAACTTGATGTCCTTTTGCCGCATGTGGTCCACAATTTCTTCCGTCGTCCACGTGTCGCGCAAATCAGAGTAAAGGTTGAACCGCTGAATAACTTCCAGAAGCTTTGGCGTGCTCATGATCCTCTGGTTTATGGTCTGGACGCGTTGCTCGGCAAAGCCGGTGACGGTGGATACGACGAAGTCGCGGGGAACCTCCTGCTCCTCGATGAGAATGGTCGATGTCGATTCAAACAGCGGAGTGATAAGGAGCGCGATAACGCCGGAGAGGAGGAAAACCCCGACGCCGGGGAGGATCAGACTCCACTTGCGCCGCTTCGCAATAGTCCAATAGTCTCGCAGTGTCTTTTGGGGAGTCTCGTCCATGTCTGCCTGCGTAGAAGTTTTTCTTTAATGTATCTCATCGCCGGCGTTATAGCAATATAAAAATAACGCCGCACTTCCCTTGTGATGACGAATGTAAAGAAGCATACCCCACCGATGTTGCGGTTGTGTGAAGAACTCGTTAAAAGTTCTTTGCGTGGCAGTGTTTGAGGACGGTTGGGGCCGACAGAAGGCGCCCCTCAAAGACCCTTCATTATCTCCCTGGCTTCCCGCGATCCGGTGAAATCCTCGCCGCCGGCCAGCGCCTTGCTGAGGAACTGTTTCGCCTCCTGCTTCTTTCCGGCGCTCAAGAGAGCCATGCCCATGTGATAGCTCATGGTGGGGTCTGCAGGCGAGACAGCCCGGGCCTTCGCGATCCATTCCAGCGCCTGATTGATGTCCCCTTTCTTGTAATAGACCCAGCCGAGGGTATCGGTCACCGAGGGGTCTTGCGGCCGAAGCTTCAGCGCTTTTTGCGCGAGGATGAGCGCCTTGTCCAGATCGGCCTTGTTCGCCGCCTGATCGGCCAGCATGAAGGCGAGGCCATTGGCCGCCATCCAGAAATTGGGGTACTGTTTCAACAGGTTCTCGCAACCCTCCACGGCACGTCGCGGCTCTCCGCTCCGATAGAGGGCGTAGCTCAGGAAGAGCGCGAGCATGGGGTTCCTGGGGTTGTTTTTTAGGGCGTTTTCCAGGTCATTACGGGCATCTTCGGGCTTGCCGAGGGCGAAGCAAAGACGGGCCAGGTTGATGTGAGGCGTCGGCCAGAGTGGGCGCAAAGCAATTGCTTGGCGAAGAGCGCCCTCGGCCTTCGGGAACTCTTTCATGCCCTCGAAGAGGAAGGCCTTTGAAGCCCACGAGGGCGCATCTTTCGGGTCTTGTTTCAAGCGCTGGTCGCAGACGGCTAGGGCCTCGTCGTATTCCCCCTGTTTCGCGAGGGCGGTTGTCAGGACGGCGATCAATTCTTCCGAATTCGGGGCTAGCCGGACCGCCGAGCGCAGCTCCTGCAGAGCCTGCCCGGTTTTCCCCTGAGCCAGGTGGAGCCTGCCCGATTTTTCGTAACCAAGAGGGGATTGGGGCGCTTTTTCTTCTATTTCCCGGTAGCCTTCCTCGGCCTTCTTTACGTCTCCCGCAAGGAGGAACGCATCGGCCATCTCGGCGATGACTCCCACGTCCTCCGGGTGGGCTTGGTGCAGCTTGCCCAAATACTCCTCGGCCTGGCCGAATTCACGCCGGGCCGCGTAAAGTCGGCCGATTGCCCGTTGCACCTCAATAGAAGCCGGATTCGCTTTCAGTGCGCTTTGCAGACAGTCCTCCGCGAGGTTTGCCTGTCCGTTGACAACATAGGCTTCCGCTAGCCGCAGCATTGCCGGCGCAGAGCCGGGGTTTTCGTTGAGGACCGCGCGGAACTGAGCAACCGCCTCGTTCCCTTCGCCGCGCTCCACCTGGAGGATGCCTTTTTGAAAGCGGGCGTCCGCATTTTTCTGGTTGTCCCTGAGGACTTCGTCGAGGTATTTCTCGGCCTCGTCTGTCTCATGGCGGGCAAGATGGATGCGTGCAAGGCTGTTCTTTGCGCGAAGAACCTCGGAATTCGCCGGGTCTTTCGACAGGCCGAGGCACTCCCTGAGCGCGGCAATCGCGTCATCGGACCGGGACGCGCCCAGGTAAAAATCGGCCAGGGCAAACCGGAGGGCAAAACTCTTCTTGTTGTCTCGCAGCCCTTTTTCCAACGTTTCTTCCGCAGCATCGATCTTTCCCTTCTGTGCGTAAAAGAGGGCGACCGCAATCCACCGCTCATCGCCTTTCAGATCCGCAACAATCCCGTTGAGGACGTCCGTCGCTTCGGGAATTCTTCCCCGGTCCCACAAGATCCCTGCGAGGTTAACGCGGTAGCCCGGCGCGTCGGGCGCCAGGCGGGTGACGGCGCGCAGCACGGGGACCGCATCGTCGGGCCGGTTCATTTTGAG
>CAWFMJ010000007.1:0-272754 GCA_963816715.1 uncultured delta proteobacterium | reverse complement strand
GTTATGTTTATGTACATCTACTGGTACAGACGTATTGCTATGTTTACAGTCACAAGCATTTGTCTGATTTTTCGGCAGCGATGCGGCCCAGGCTGATTTTGCTCGACCATTGCAAGCATGTGCTGATCGAGGACGTTACGGTGCAGAATTCCGCTTCATGGCAGATCGTGCCGTATTACTCGGAGGATGTGAGGATTCGCAACGGAAGAATTCTGGCCCCTGCGCGCTCGGCAAACACCGATGGCATTGATCCCTTCTCATCCCACCACGTTACCATCTCGCATATGACCATTGATGTAGGCGACGAGCAATACGTGATAACCTACTTCATTCGTCTGTAACTGGTCCCGGTTCGGTCTTTGCTATCGCAAAAGTCTCCCTCCCCCGGTCAAGCAGAGGTGCGAGTGTAACATCTCGAACAGTTCCGCAAGCTCCGACAGGGTTTCAGTCGTCAGCATCAAAGTCAGACGTGCGCCGAAATCCCCCATCAAACCCCATCCGGTTTCTGGAATGCGCAGAGCAAAGACGTCGTCTCCCCCACGCTCATCGGGCTCGATGGCGGTGACCACGGTCTGCTGCGAACGGAACCGAGCCTGTTGACGCGGAAGGTCGATGACCGAAGGTTCCGTGATCCTCTGCGCCCCTTCTGAACGGTGGAACCAGACCTTGCCCTCGATGCGGAGCTTGTCCCTCTTGGCTTGCAGCAGATCGTCGACGTGATGCTGTCCACGAAAGAGAAGCTCGACCTCCTTCGGGTCGAACACGAGGATCTCGAATTCGCGACTCTCGCGCTTGATCTCCCTCTTGGCACTTGCAGAAACCCTGGCCATGGTGAAGAAGCAGCCGACCATTCCAGGAGACGCCCGCCGCAGTCGCATCGTCAAGTTGTCTACATCGGAAGCGTCGATGGGCTTCTCCCGCCACTTGACCTCGACAAGTATGTCGGTCTTGCGCCAGCGGAAGGCAAGATCGATTGCCTTGGTTCCGCCGCACCCGGGTTCATGTATGGCTGCAGACCAAAGCGTCGAAGTAAATTAAAGACGAGGACCTCAAACTTGTGGCCCCGTGCGTGCCTGTCGCGAGCACGGCACAGATTCTTGAACTCCTCACCGAGATCGTGGACCAGCTGCGGGTCGCCTCGCTCGCTCATTTCCGTCGAATCTCAGAGCACAGCCTCATGGCTGGGGGTGGTGCAGGTGATGGAGTCACGGGCACGGTCGGCATCTCTTCATCTCCGTCTGACGCCTGCCTTTCCAGGCCGCAGAACTATACACCTCGACTGGCGCCTCGCGCAATCGGGACCGCGCCAGCCGTCGGTCTGGTGCCACACAAACCGGCGTCCGCTCCTGTCCACTCGGGCGTTCCTCATTAGAATGAGGGACGTTCCCTGGTGTACCCATACGCGAAAACATCAAGCACAAGCTGGGATTGAAGAGTGCTTCCGAACTGGTGCAGTATGCCATCGAATGCGTGCACAATAGGTAAAATCACCTATCGGCTTACCGGCCGATAACCCCATACCCATCCAGGCAAGATACCGGTCTGATAAACAGGGACGCCCCTCCCCGGAAAAACCGGCATTTGCCCGATAGAGCCGCCTGCCCGCACAGCATATAATCAACGCAACCATGAAGGGTCATTCCGGGAGACGCGTTTCTTCTCTTTATTCCTTGCCGGCGCGAAACGGGCTATCGGCCCGATTGCTATCAATCCGCGTTTTGCGGAACAGGAGGGGCGAATGAACATTGTAAAGAGGTTGTTGGTGCTTGCAGCGGTGCTCTCGCTTGCGTTTGCCGGCAGTATAGTACAGGCCGAAACGCCAACGCCGAGCGCCGATGTTGTCGTGATCGGCGCCGGAGCAGGCGGTCTCTCCGCAGCGTTGGCCGCACAGGAAAAGGGCGCAAAGGTGATTGTCTTCGAGAAGGCCCCCTTCCCCGGCGGTACATCCAATTTTGCGGAGGGTGTGTTTGCCGCGGAGAGTGAAATGCAACGCAAGGAACAAATCGGCATAACGCGCGACGATGCCTTTAAGACCGTGATGGAGTATACGCATTGGCGGGCTAATCCCCGTCTCGTGCGCGCCTTCGTCAATAAGTCCGCAAGCACGATTGAATGGCTGCAGGGCCTGGGAGTCGAGTTCACCGAGCCCTTCGCCATGTGGCCGGGAAGCCCGCGCACCTGGCACCTTATTAAGGGAGAGGGTGCGGCGTTGATCAAAGTGCTGGCCGCCCGGGCCAAGGAGAGGGGAATTGAAATCAGGACCTCTACGCCCGTCACGAAGATCCTGAAGGAAGATGGCAAGATCACGGGCGTGGTCGCAAAAGGAAAGGACGGCAGCGAGATCACGGTGAAGGCCAAGGCCGTGGTGGTAGCCACGGGAGGATACGCAAAGAACAAGGAGATGGTAAAGAAGTACACCGGATTCGACCTCGGAGAGAACGTTTTTCAGATGATTCCTCTCGATTTGATGGGGGACGGCATCAGGATGGCATGGGAAGTCGGCGCCGCTGCAGACGGCCTTGGCGTGCTGCAGGGGTTCGGCCCGGGAGCCCCTGTGGGGCCGGGGATGAAGCCCGGAGTTGGGCACATCATGGGCGCCGGCTGGCAACCCTATGTCTGGGTCAATCCTAAGGGCGAGAGGTTCTGCGACGAGGCGGGCGCCTCCTTCAATTTTCCATACTCCGGCAATGCCGTGGCCAAATACCCGTACGTCTACACCATCTTCGACGAAAAGGCAAAGACGTATATGGTCCAGAAAGGCATAGACAACGGCATCGGCGTCCTGCTTCCCGTAACGACGAAGCTTACGAATCTCGATGCGGAACTGAAAGAGACAACCGCGAAGAAAAACCCGAATATCTTCATGGCAAATACCGTGGAAGAACTGGCCGGAAAAATGGGGATCCGTCCCGACGCGCTGAAGGCTACTATAGACGAATACAACAAGTTCTGCGCTCAGGGCCATGACGATCTTTTTGCGAAGGACCGCCGGTATCTCCGCCCCTTGCTGACGCCGCCTTTTTACAGCCTGAGGCTCTTCAAGATGATCCTTGGTACGCTGGGCGGGATCAAGATCAATGAGAAAATAGAGGTCCTGGATAAGAACGAGGAAGTCATTCCCGGTCTCTATGCGGTCGGCTTCGATGCCTCCGGCATGTACGGCGATACCTACGATCTCTACACCTCCGGAGGAACGCTCGGCTTCGCCATCAATTCAGGACGTATGGCAGGCGAGAACGCAATAGTCTATATGGGCAAGAAATAGGCCGGCGACCATCGGACGGCGAGCTTTTGCGGCAATACAGGGCTCCCTCGCAGAGCGGGGGAGCCCCGGATAACATGAGAGCAATGCATGAGCGAAGAAGAGAAAAGGGCATATAAGGTCCTCTTTGTTGCAAATTCGCTGTTAACTCTGGGGTTCGGCATCGCAGATCCCTTTTTCTCACTATACGCTGTATCGAGCGGCGCCGGCGGGTTTCACCTGGCACTCATCTTTTCCGGATATGCAGCGGCCAAGACCCTCATGTCCCCCCTTACCGGCTGGTTGTCCGACTTCTGCGGGCGCAGAGGTCTTATCCTCGGCGGTCTCGGTCTGCACTGTGCGATTTCTCTCTCCTATCTCTCCCTTCCGGGCCCATCGGCGCTCGTCCTCCTCAGGTTCCTCCAGGGCATAGCTGCTGCCATGGTGAGACCCGTTTCCCTTGCCCTTGTGGGTGATACGGCCCCGGCCGGCAAGGAAGGCGCCGCTATGGGCTCCTTCGACATCTCTTTCTACGGGGCCCTCGCCGTGGGCCCGCTTTTGGGCGGCTTCATCAAGGATTTGACGGGATTTTCCGGTCTTTTCTCGATCCTTGCAATTCTCTGCGGCTGCTCTTTCATTACCGCCCTGTTCCTCACGACGGCGCCATTGAAGATGGCAAAGAACGGCGCCCACAGGGTCCCCGGGAAATTTCTCGTTCTTAGAAAGAGCAAGACGCTTCTCGGTCTTTCCGGCTTCATCTTCACCAGGTCTTTCGGGATCACCCTATTTGCCATCTTCATTCCAGTTTTCATGTACAAGAACCTGGGATTATCCGGTTCAAAAATCGGACTGACGATGGGTGCGGCGACCGTGGCTACCGTGCTTCTCCTGAAACCCATGGGATACCTTTCGGACAGGGTAGACCGCGGTCTGCTCGTTACAATCGGAGGAGGCATGGCTGCGTTGCTGACCTTCTGCCTGCCCCTCGCCGGCGGGTTTTGCCAGCTCCTTTTGCTGAGCGCCGGCATTGGCGTTTTCAGCGTGGTTTCCCTTCCGGCAAGCTCGGCCCTCCTTGTGGAGGAGGGGAACCTTTATGGCATGGGGCTCACCATGGGTCTATTCAACGGGGCCATGAACGCCGCCTCTGTTCTCGCTCCTCTCGCGGGGGGCGCCCTAG
The DNA here is from genome assembly GCA_963816715.1 of uncultured delta proteobacterium. GTDB lineage: Bacteria > Desulfobacterota > Syntrophorhabdia > Syntrophorhabdales > WCHB1-27 > BOG-1155. Next base: position 268,336 of record CAWFMJ010000007.1, on the reverse strand, counting down.
TGGCGTTTTTGGGGATTAACGCCCTTTTCTATGGCGCCGGAATGCTTGGGCTTTTAGGGATCGCATTCTTCTTCATGTGCATCAGGACTCCTCATCACTCACTTTTTCACTATCGCCTTCTGCATCGTGCGACGGGCTGGGGCGCCTGTCTGGCGCATAGCGAGGCGAAGAGCGCTCAGGGGCTCCTCGAATGAGCATATCATCGAAAGCACATGACGACCGCCGGGAAGGACCGGCGATATCTGCGGAGGGAACTGTGGAAACGACGAATAGACCCGCCAATTTGGCGGACGAGAGGGTTTGCAGGGCGAGAACGTACGCTCGGGCAGCATTCGTTGCGTTTGCTGTCATATTTGTATGCCTTTTCCTTTCTGCGAGGTATGCCTTTTGTGCTCCCCAGACTGCGCCCTTCACCTGCGGCGCCTGTCATCAAAAGGCGCCAAAGGCGCTCCCTCTGTCGCATAAAGGGTACGACATGAAGAACACGAGTATGTGTTTTGTCTGTCATAGATTGAAAGGCAAGGCGAAACCTCTGGGCGAGAAGATTCACCTCATCCATATGCAAAGGGGCTCAGACCCGGTGAGTGACTGTTTGTCCTGTCATGCGGCAACGGCGCAGGGCGAGGTTCTCTTTCCGGGGTTGGGCATGAAGGCCGCGGCAGACCGAATGACGAAGCTGAAATCTCTTTTCGTCTCCGCCGCGACTTCGGAATACCTCGACCACAGACATGGGGAAAAGGGCATTTCCTGCCCGCAATGTCACAGCAGCCGCGATTACATAGAAGGGTCAAAGGAACCCGACCCGCAGGCTCAGTGCGTCAAATGCCACGGCGACTTTCCGGAGATGGCGAAGAAGACGGCCAATGCGTCATACGAGCAGAACCCGCACAAGACGCACTTGCCCGACCTCGAGTGCAGTGCATGTCACCACGGGCACCGAGCCTTTGAGGATGCATGCTCCACCTGTCACAACTTCGGGTTTAAGGCACCGAAAAAATAGCGGGCTATGAGAGAGAAGTTCAGGGTCGTTCTCGCCAACCTCTACGCCCCGGCAAAGGCCTTTTTAAAAGACTTCTGCGCCCACTCGGTGCGAGGCGCCGTTCGCCATGGGAAAGGCATCCTCATTATCCTCTCCGTTCTTGTTCTTGGCTTCGCCATCAGCGCGGCCGGTCTTTTCAAGGTCTGCGAGACTCCTTTCTTCTGCGCCCGATGTCACAACATGAAGGCCTACGTGGACTCCTGGAAGCTGTCGAGCCACAAGGACGTAAGCTGCGTCAAGTGCCACTACAAGCCCGGCCTCGTCAACCACCTCAAAGGAAAGTGGCAGGACGGCCAGCTCTCGCTCGTTTACTTCATCACGGGCAAGAGCCCCACCAGGCCCCACACGGAGATCGACGACGCGAGCTGTCTCCAATGTCACAAGCGGGCAGACCTGAAGAACCCGATGGTCTTCAAGAACGTGCTCTTCAGCCACCCCCGCCATATCGAGGAGATGCGGCGTCAGAAACAGCTCCGGTGCACTACCTGCCACTCCCAGATCGTGCAGGGCAGCCACATGACGGTAACCGACGTGGAGTGCTTCATCTGCCATTTCTACAAAACCAAGGGTCAGAAAGATTTCGTCACGGGCTGCACGACCTGTCACGTCGAAGCCCGGGGAGACATCAGGGTAAGCGGCGCTTTCGCCTTCAACCACAAGAAGTACATGGCCAGAGGAGTCAAGTGCGAGCAGTGCCATACGAAGGTGGTCTCCGGCGACGGCCATGTCGCTGAGTTCGCCTGTCTCCAGTGCCACAACAAAAGATCAATACTGGAAGCGAACTACACGCCCGAGTTCCTCCATACCAATCATGTGACGGTCCACAAGGTCGAATGCTTTGCGTGCCATTCTCCCATCAAGCACCAGACAACTCCCCTGCATTACCGGCAGCAGACCGCCCAGGCCTGCGCCGATTGCCACGCCGGCGGCCTCCATGAGGAGAAAGCCGCCATGTATCTCGGCAAAGGCGCCAGGCTCGTTCCGGACAGGCCGAACAGGATGGCCGCCCTCAATATGGACTGCGACGTCTGTCACCGCAAGGGACCTGGCGGCTCATGCAAACAGTGTCACGGCGAGTTGACGGAGGGGATGGCGGAGGGATGGAAAAAGAAGCTCGAGGCAGGGCAGGAGGGGCTGCTCAAGCTGATAGCGGAAGCAAAGGCGTCTCCTTCACTGAAGCAAGCCGTAGCGGACGCCCGGTACAACTATGACTTCCTCAAGAAAGGAAACGGCGTGCACAACATCGTCTATGCCATGCAGATAATCGAAGCCACGCAGAAAGCGCTGGGGCATTCTGGAAAGCAAGACGATTCGTGCCTCCTCTGCCATGCCGGGATCGAAGAGAAAAAGGTTCCCTTCGGCGGCGTCAGCTTCCCCCATGGGCTGCACGTCAACGGTTCATGCCTTCAGTGTCACGCTTCTTACGCAGATCACGGCAAGACCGTGTTGAAGGGCTGCAGCGACTGCCATCACGGCGAGGGTGCGGGCAAGGTGCAATGCAGCGACTGCCATGCCGACAAGGAGGCCATGTTCAGGGGCAAGGCTGTCAAGGGCACGCACGGGACGCCGGACGCCATGTGGTCCAAAGTCTCATGCGTCGCATGCCATAAGGCGGCGAAGCAGGGAAAGAAAGAAAGCGTTGCAAGCATCGAGGCCGCATGCGTTGGCTGCCATGGCAAGGGCTACAACGGCCTTGTCCGCGATTGGGTTGCCGGGAACGAAGCGGCCAGGCGCAAGTGCGCGGCCTCCCTTGCAGGTTTTCAAGAGGAACTGTCGGCTCTGGAAAAACAGTCGGGAAGACATTCTGTTCGCCTGAGGGCCCGTTATGACGAGATGGACGAAAAGGCGCATCTTCTCCTCAACGGCGGCCTTTATCATAACCCACCGTATGCTGAAGCCCTTGCGGCCGGGATAGATAAGGATGCCGCGGCGCTGAGGGCGATGATGAACGAACAGAAGGCGGGGAGGGCAATCGTTCCGAAAGAATAGCAGCGTGGCAGGGTTTGACCAACAGGCCGTCCGCTGCGAGCGCTTCCGTCGTCGCATCCAGGTCAAGGAATTCGCCCGTTTCGAACACATTTTCGACCCCATCTTTGAGCGCTTCGAGAGCATCTTCGGGGGCGACCCCGTAGCCAAATACGGGCAGACCCGCTGCGTGGGCGACAAAACCGGGATGGAGAGGCTCAACTGAGGCGATCAGCGGCGTTTTGAGCCGGCAGCCAAAGAGGGGGTCGATTTGGATACGACAATCCTCAGGCGCTTCAGTCTTACCCTGTCTCATTGCGAAACTCTCCTTCTTCAAGCTCCACTGGCTCGTACATTACAGACTTCACCGCAATGATCGTTATATTACATAGTATATAAAGATAAGTCAAGGAGAAAGCATTCTCTTGCCAGCCACGCCGGGAACACCTGCTGGGCTTGACGACTGCGGTCGTCAATGGCGATGTGAACTTTTGACCGGCCGCGATGTCGCTAACGGCAGCGAGCGGCGTGAAGAGGCGCGAAAGACGCTGTGCAGGGGGGATCTCGGAAGTCCTCCATCCCCCCCCCTTGATTGAAGCTTGCCTTCAGGTTCGACGATAGACGCCGTACTCTTTCGTGGCGTCTATCATGGCGTGGATCGTATCGGCCTTTCCTTCGTCCATGGCCGTTCCCGTACACATGAGATAGCCGCCGCCTTTTCCCGCCACGTCGATGAGCTGCCGGCAGTACGCCTTAACCTCCTCGACCGTTCCGGTGAGCAGGAGGCCGGAGGAGACGTTCCCGCCGATGCAGAGCTTGTCTCCTATGGTTGCCTTGGCCTTCCCCATATCGGTCCGGTCGAACACCCACATGCAGGAGGCTTTGGGCAGCTCTTTCACGTACTGAAGTCTGGTATTGTAGGAGCCTTCACAGAACAGGAACGGAACGCATCCCTCTTCGGCGATACCGAGGATCGTGGCTTTCAAGGTTGGCCAGTAAAATTTCGCGAACTGCTCGTCCGACATGAAGCCGTCGGCCCCTTTATGGAGCGGGATGAAGACAACGGGACAGCCCGCCATGGTTGCGCCGGAAACGCCCTGGCCGATCGCGAGGGGCGTAAGTTTCTCCACTGCGGCGATGACCTTCTCGGGTTGACGATACATGTCGAGCATCATGGCCTTCGTCCCCCTTAGGGTGTCGCCGAGGATGTCGAAAGGCGCCTTGGTGGCCCCGCCAAAAGCGCCGGGGAAGCCCAACCCCTTGGCCTGTGCTTCAAAAGCCCCAACTTTCTGTATCCAGTCCATTGCTTCTTTACCCGCGTCAAGCAAGGCCTGCAGTGCGTTCCTTACCGGAGGGATGCCGAAGGGGATCATCTGAGCGGTTACGAGAACCGCCTCCCACATGTTGGTAAAGGGTGCAATCATATTGAGAGGCTCGAGGGCGCCATAGGCGCGGGGCATAAGGGTCCTTATCCAGAAGTCGGAAGGGTCTTTGATGAGGGCGTCATATTCGTCGGCGCGCATATACTCGCCTTCGACGTATTGCCAACCGGACTGTTTCGAGATGTTATGTCCGGGGAGCCGGTATTGCTTGTAGTCGAGGATGTCGAACACTTTTCCATAGCCGATCAGGGCCGGCGTAACGAAGTAGTCGGGACCGTAGTCTTTCACGAAATTCAGTTGGGCGGCCAGCATGGCGTCCGGATCGTACATGGCGTCGTAGGGAGAAACGCCGTAGAGCTGGGGCGGCATGAATATGCCGAACGGAAAAATGGGAACCCGTTCGGGAACCTTGTCCATCAGGACGATATCCTTAAAGAGGTCGACTCTCTTTTCATACGCGGCCTTGGCTTCGACGCCGGCAAAGTCCACGCCCTGGGGAGCCCTCCACGCCTGAAACCGGCCTTCTCGCTTTTCGGTTGCCGTTGTCTTCTTCTCCATGACGTTAGCCTCCTATCCAGCCTTTGGCTAGTCTGACTGCATCCATGGCGTCCTTGCCGAACGCATCGGCGCCCGTGAATATTTTGATTTGCTCGTCGATCTGGCCGCCTCCGATCATGATCTTCACCCCGCTTCTGAGGCCCGCTTTTGCGATGGCATCCACCGTGGCCTTCATGTTGTCAAAGGCCAGAGTCAGAAAGCCGCTCAGGGCGAGAACAGGAGCGCCCGTTTCTTTCATCGCCGCGACGAACTTCTCCACAGGAACATCGATGCCGAGATCGGTCACGTCGAAGCCGTTCACGTCGAGCATGAAAACCACAAGATCCTTCCCGATGTCATGGATGTCGCCCGCAACGGTTCCCACAACTACTTTTCCTGCCTTGGCCGAACTGACGGTCTTTTTCAGATGCGGCTCGAGCCTTTGAACGACCTGCTTCAGGATTTCGCCGGAGTACATGAGGTCGGGAATAAAATACTCGCAGTCGGCGAATCGTTTCCCCACGATGCTCATGGCTTCTTTGGCTTCGCCGAGCAGTTCGGCTGGGTCGACGCCCTTCGTCAAAGCCTGTTCCACGAAATCAATCGATTGTTGTTCTTCGAGATCGGACAAAAGTTTTGTCAACTCTCCTGCCATAGCGATTTCTCCTTTTTTTGAGACCCTTCGATAAGCTTTTCATCCGGCCTTCCCACGCGGCGTTTTCATGCCGTTCTTCTTGGGCCACCTCCTTTTTCCTTTCCGACCCCGGCTTTGACGTTGGAATCCGAAAGTTTTTTCCCTGAATCCCAATAGAAACCAACCACTAGAGAATGGACTTATGGTATAAAATACGGTCTACAGAGGAGCATAAAGGCAATTCTAAAGTTATATTTATAACTTGTCAATTAAAAATTTCTGTGGTCATATATAGGGACGTCGCAAAGAATAGAGGGCAATGTGGCAGGGCCGCGAAACGATGTGAAAAAGGTTGACAGAGAGTCCTTTGAACCCGCCTATGTGCAGGTCGTGCGAATGGTCACGGAGCAGATAGCGGAAGGGCGCTATCGGGCAGGCGATCAACTGCCGCCGGAAGGGCAGCTCAAGAAGCAGTTCGGCGTGAGCGCGATGACTATCCGTCGGGCTGTCAATATCCTTGTAGAGCGCGGCATGATCAGCACGACTCAGGGCAAGGGCACGTTCGTAAAACGCCTTGATATCGGGGGAGCGATATTCAGGCTCCGGGAGCTCAAAAGCCGCTGGACCGAGGAAGAAACAGCCGTGCGCCTTTTGGAAGCACGCATCGTCAGGGCCGATGAGGAAGTGGCGGGCAAACTGGCGATCTCGCCGGGCCAGCACGCCATTCGCATAAGAAGAGTGGTCCTCTGGTCGGGTCTGCCCGCTATCTATCACCGCGAGTACGTTGCATACGACCCTCGCCGGGCCCTCGTGGAGGCCCAGCTTCAGATCAACTCCCTTGAGGGCTTGTTCCGGGGAGAGGGGGGAGAGGGCTTGAGAGGCGGCGAGCTCACCATCGACGCTGTCAACCTCAGTCAGGAGCAAAGCAGGGTCCTTCAGCAGGCAGAAGGCGCCGCGGCCTTTCGATTGGAGCACACCTTCTATGACTTTGACGACCGCCCCGTGAGCTGGGGGTGGTTTGTATTCCGGCCCGATCTGTACCGGCTCACCACGCAAATAGGAGCGCACGCAAACCAGACGTGAGGTGGCTATGGCCGACCAGGATTTGCAGGACGCCCTCATCAGGCATGTGATCGACCTCGAAGAAGGCCCCGCTCTTTCGCTTGCCCGGCGCCTGCTCGATGATGGGCTCGATCCTTTGGCACTCATAAAGCATTGCGAGAAGGCGATGCTCGCCGTGGGCGAGCGCTACGCTTCCCAGGAGTATTACCTGTCCGGCCTCATCATGGCAGGTGAAATATTCCAGGAGATTATGGTCCTCACCGAGCCGTTGATGAAGCAGCGCCTTGGCGAGGGGGTCTCAGGCACGGTCCTTCTGGGCACCGTGCAAGGCGATCTGCACGACATCGGCAAGAACACCGTCGCCCTGGCTCTTCGATGCTACGGATTTGCGGTCGAAGATCTCGGCGTTGACGTTCCTCCCGAGAGCTTCCTTCGCGCCGTGCAGGAGAACCGTCCGGACGTGATAGGTCTTTCCGGGCTGATCACGCTCTCCTTCGAGAGCATGAAGGAGACAATTCTCCTGGTTCGGACCGACGCGCCGCCCGGGCATAACCCCATACCGGTGATCATCGGGGGAACCGCCATGAACGAAAGGGTGTGCGATCTGGTGGGCGCCGACTACTGGACGACCGATGCCATGAACGGCGTAAGAATCTGCCAGGCCGTCACCGAAAGGAAACGGGGCAAGCAGCAAACGGGACCTTGATCGCCGCAAAGAAGCAAGAAAGCGACGCCCAAAGCTACATTCAGTGAATGTCCCTGAAGCTCTCTGTGGACTCGGCCTCCGCGGTTGCAAGTCGTTTTGAGATTTCTTTTATCACGCCCCTCTTGTTCCTACGAATTTCTTCCGCAAGTCGATGAACAGGCTCCGGAATTTCGAAATGTTTGTCGCCCCACAGGATAATCTCAAGCAAGACAGGCATCAGATCGACTCCCTTGGGAGTTAACTGGTAGAGATTCTTTACCCTATTTCCGGGAAAGGCCCTCTTTTTGACGATCCCCGTCTCTTCCAGAACGAGAAGGCGATCGGCGAGGATATTTGTGGCAATTTTCTCCTCGGAGTGCAGAAACTCGCCGTAGGTTTTCTTTCCTTGGAACATTAAGTCTCTCACGATCAGCAATGTCCACTTATCGCCCAGAATATCGAGCGTGGCGCTGATAGGGCAGGCCGATCTCCTGGTGATTTTCTTCATAGTAAAAAGATATACAAATTACTTGCAGAACACAAGTAGATGTTCTATGCTACTTGCATATTGCAAGTAGCATAGTGGAGGGTCGCGGAGGTCGGGCGGGGTAGGTCAGGAAAAGCAGGCGCGTTTACGAATCGAATCCATGAGCATGGATTCAGCCGTCGGGAGGGTTTCGATCATGGAGAGAAAAATACGGGAAAAGGCGCTGGAACTCGGTTACGAAGACTGCGGCATCATCAAAGTCGGCGCGTTGGCCGGCTACCGGGAAAAGCTGGAGGAGCGCATCTCCCGGATTTCCATGGGAGAGAAAATATACGGGCGCTTTCGGAGCTATGCGGACCCTTCGGCGGACAATCCCGGGATACAATCCATCATAGTCGCTCTTGTTCCTCTGTATAGGCAAAACGTACCCGCTGAATTCGCCGGCGTTTACGGCAAAGCCTACATGTTCGACAGCAGGACCGATGGAAATGCGCCTTATTTCAGGATACGCGAAGAGTTTTCGGCATTTCTCGAAAGCCTCGGTCTTACGTGCACACTGGGCGGCGCGCAGGGAATCCCGGCGCCGGCGCGTTGGGCAGCGTACCAGGCGGGTCTCGGCTTCATTCGCCGAAACAATTTCTTCTATACCAAAAACGGGTCGTACAATCGCATAGAGATGTTTGCGGTAGACCGAGAGCTTGAGCTCATCGGCAACGTAAAACTCGATGGCTGCCCTGAGAACTGCGGCAAATGCATCAGGGCCTGCCCGACCCTTACGCTGTCCGCGCCCTATACCATGTCGATGACCGGATGCGTCAGCTTCCAGACTTCCGTTTCGACGAACGTGGGAATGGGGACGCCTTCTCCCGAGATGGCGGAGCGCATAGGCGGCTGGCTGTACGGCTGCGACGCGTGCCAAGACGCTTGCCCCTTTAACAAGGACAAATGGATTAGCGGCGAGGAATTTCCCGGGCTGAACGCGTTGGCGCCGTCAATGCGTCCGGAAAACATTATGAAGATGAGCTATGAGGAGATAGGGCGCACGCTGGCGCCCAAGTACTGGTACATAAAGCCGGAAAACTTCTGGAAATGGAAACTGAACGCGCTGACCGTGATGATGAACGGCTACAGCGCAAAATACGAGGCGCCGATAAAGCTCGGGCTTGAGGACCCAAACGAAACCGTGCGCGACTTCTCGCGCCACGTCTGCTCGAAGCTGGGAATACCGCATTAGAGCGTCAGGCTTGTGTTTTAGGGTCGTCTACCTGAAAACAGACGTCTCGAGAAGAAGCGTGACGCTGGCATGCCCCTTCACGGGGCCCCGCTTCGCCCGCCAAGTGTCTTTGCCTTGCTTGTTGCGCGGCGCGCGCTCAAGTGGTAAGAATAGTTGCAGAGTATTTGCATTGAGCGAGAAGAGGCGACATATGACCGTCGGGGGAAAATCCTTAAGGTCCCCTCCGACTTCACCAAACGGGTTGAGAGAAGCGGAAAGTTCTTCTATGACGGCCGCGGAATTACGCAAGCGGGAGGACGAAATCGTGAAGAGAAGAATTGAATCGACCACTTCGAGGACCGCGGAGTGGGTATGTATGTCCAGGGCTATGTCTTCTCTGGAAACAGAGAGTTGCTACAAGAGCGACGATCATATAGCGCTCCTGCTCCTTCCGGCTGTTATCAGGCTGCTCATTAGTATTCCGCCCATCAGAAGGTTCTTCGTAAAAAAGATGCCGGCAAAGGGGATTTACGAGTACGTCATCGCCAGAACGAAGTATATCGACGGTGTCTTCAGGGAGGCGTTGGCGCAAGGGTTTGATCAGATTCTCATCTTCGGGGCAGGGTTCGACACGCGCGCCGTGCGATTCAGCAATGACGCCGCCAAGGCAAAGATCTTCGAGCTGGATGTTCCGAGTACGCAAAATGCAAAGATCGGTCAGTACCGAAAACGGAACTTGCGGCTGCCTTCGAACCTGTGTTTCGTTCCCATAAACTTCGACAAAGAATCGCTTCCTGACAAGCTCGAATCGGCCGGGTTCCAGAAAGAGAAAAGAAGTCTTTTTATCCTCGAAGGATTGCTGATGTACTTGCAGTCAGAATCGGTCGATCAGACATTCAGGGTCATACAGTCTTTTGCCGGCAAAGAAAGCGAAATAGTCTTCGATTTTGTCTATGCCTCCGTCCTGCGGGGAGAGGACCTCTATCAGGATGAGCGAGGCATCTCCGAGACCGTTGCCAGGGCCGGAGAAAAGTGGTCTTTTGGCATCGAGAAGGGGGCAGTTGAAGACTTCCTTGCGCGCTACAACATGAAGCCCCTCGATCAGAAGGATGCGCCAGGACTGGAAGCGATGTATTTCCCGGAATGTCGCGCAAGAGGCGCACGGAGCAAATCCGCCTCGGGAACCGCCGGACTGGTAAACGGCACCCATTGCCTCGTGCGGGCAAAGACGGAGTAGGCCGCCCTTTCTTCAGAAAATCCGAATCCGGGCAGTTCACGGCCGTTTCTGACTTTTGTTCGCCCGACAACGGTTGGCGGACTTGTTCCTCGTTGTCGTTCGAGTTGTCAGACGTTATATGTAACAGGAAACAGCACGGCTGGGACGCGTTATGTACCTTGTACGACAAATCCGAGGCTGCTGGCAGGCGCTGGGGTAGCGAAGACTATGCTCTTCTCTATGATATTACAGAAGCGCGATCGATGCAGGACTCCGATGGAGACAGCGACATTTCCTCGAAATTCCAGGTAGTTATTCCGAAAAAGATTCGGGACAGCCTCAGTCTGTCGCCCGGGCAGAAGGTTCAGATGATCAGCGACGGCAACAGGATCGAGATAATACCTCTCAAAGAAATATCGAGTATGGCGACAAGAGCAACGACAACTAAAGCTCCAATGACGAATCCCATCTGCAATTCCTCCTTTTGTCAAATTGTATGGCGCTGTTGAAGAACGATGTTGTTTAGAGAATCGGAGAGTCCCTTCACTGGGCCGATGGCGTCCAAGGAGTGCGCCAAGAACTACGGCCGCGAGGGGCTGGAGGTCTCCGCCTTGACCGTTATTCAATCCTGTTGCAATATATCGGGTGACATCGCCATTCAAGGAGGCGGCCAATGGGCGCGGTGCAAAGAGCCTTCGGCTTTCTGAGGAGACCGTAAGAGAAATCGACGAGCTTGCCAAGGAGTGGGGGGAGAATTTCTCCGCCATGGCAAAGAGTCTGCTGGAAGAAGCGATCAAGATGAGAAAATGTTCGGGGATCGCCTTCGCCTCCGGCGTCTCCGGCCGTAGAGGCAGGATTGCCGGCACGGGCATCGAAGTATGGGAGGTCGCCGCGCAGTACAAAGGCTCCAACCGCGATCAGAAACTTCTCCAGCAAGCCTTCCATTGGCTCGCCTTTAGGCAAATCAGGGCGGCCCTCGGCTACTACGCCGCTTATCCCGCTGAAATCGACGCGCTCATCGCCCGCAACGAGCAATGGACTGAAGAAACTCTGAAAAGACGCCATCCGGCCCTGAGTCCCGAGGCGTGAAGTTTTATCTGGATGAAAACATGAGCCCGGAAATAGCGGAGATCTTGAGGAGCCTCGAGGTAGAAGCGACGAGCGCTCTTGTACGTGCTATACGGCATTGCCGCGGACCGTTTTGTCACAGCAGAGGTCAGTCCCCCTGGAGGGGCTGACCGGGCATGCGGAGATGAAGCAAGGGCAGAAAAGAAAGAAGAGCGCATTGCTTGCGGGTGACGCCTGCATCGGGTATAGTGTGAGAAAGGCGGATAACAGATATCGGACTGATATAACCGTTTGGAATGGCGTTGCACGCCGATAGTTCTCGGAGGCGACTTATGCAGAAGATAACCGATAATGTTTTTGTAGGAACGAACATTTGCAATCACAGTTTTGTGAAGACGAAAGATGGGATCGTCATGATCGATACGCCGGCTGTTCCGGCGGCGGCTTTGGCGTGGCGGAAAGAAATTGCCGCACAGGGGCGGGTCCGCTATTTGATCAATACGGAGCCCCACCTCGATCATTTTGGCGGCGACTATTTCTTTGATGCTCCCGCTATTGTTGCCCAGAGCGGCGCGCGGGCCGCTATGGCGGGGACCCCCGTCGAGTTTTACACCGGTATGATTGGTTCAATGACGGGCGAGGAGGTTGCCTTGCCGGAGGGCTTTGCTTTTCCTCTTCCCACAATAACCTTCGGCGACTCTCTCACTCTCTGTGTCGGCGACCACGCCTTTCAGCTTTTTCATCTGCCGGGCCACACCCCTTTTCAGGCGGTCGTCTATGTTCCCGAAGAAAGGGTTGTCTTCACGGGAGACAACGTGGTCAACAAGGCGATGCCTTTTTTTCATCAGGCCGTACCCTTCGAATGGCTCAAGACGCTCGACCGGTTGATGGAGCTGGACGTCGAGACGGTCATCCCCGGCCATGGCGTCATCGGTGACAAGAGCTGCATCCCGCGGATGAAGGAAGAGGTTCAGGTCTGGATCGAAACGGTCAAAGCGGCGATTGGCAGGGGGATGACCTCCGAAGAGGCGCAGGCCAATCTTTCCTTTCTTGACCGGTATCCCGACCCGAATGCCGACGATGCCAAGAGAACCTTCTTTCAGCGCAACAGCATCGCGCACCTCTATGAGGTCCTGAAAGGCGGCTAGCGGCCGAGGTCTTCTTTTCCGGTCATTTCTTCTATCTCGATGGCCACGACGGCGGTTATGGCGAGCTTTTTTTCTATAAAGTCGCCGTAGCCCCCTTCAGGCTGGTATTTTTCCATCAGCGCCTTCAGGCCTTTGAGCTTTTCCTCCCGCGTTGCGACCACCCGCGCCCGCCCTTTGACGATGACGCTTTGGTAACGGTAGCCGGCGGTACAGGGCTCGCCCATCGCTTTCACGTAGGAAAGGGGCGAATCCACCTCGAAGCAGACGCGGTTGTCCCTGGCGATGTCGTCGATCTTCTCTCCGTCTTTTGCCGAGTGAAAGTAGATTCGACCGTTGAGATAGACGAAATTCAGCGGCTTTATCACGGGACGACCGTCGGCGTCGACGGTGGCCAGCCGCCCGACAGCGCAGGTCCGCAGCAGGCTTTCCATGGCGCTTCCGTTTTTCATCTCCTTCTTCGCGACCCGCATTGCCTCATCTCCTCCTCTGGTTTATTCCTTCGATTATATTACATAGCGGGTACATTCCGTCGGCAGGCGACTGGGAGGACATTCCTCGCGAGAGGTGTGTCCCCCTTCCAGGCTTGCCTGGTGTGTCCCCGATGAACGATAACGGTTGCGGGGACACTCCTCCGCTTTTGGAGGTGTGTCCCCGATCCAACTTTAGTATACGATTTCTGCGGGCAACAGGGCGACAAGATCGTCCTCGGATACGTGTTTGACCGCGTCGGCCCGTTTCTTGAAGGCCGCAGCTACGGCGTCGAGCTGGTCCGGCGCCAGGCTGTAGCCGAGCCTCGCCAGGGCACTCCTGATCGCATGGCGGCCGGAGTGCTTTCCGAGGACCAGCCTGGACGCGGAAACGCCGACCGATTGCGGTTTCATGATTTCGTAGGTGTTCCGGTTTTTGATGAGACCGTCCTGGTGAATCCCCGATTCGTGGGCAAAGGCGTTTGCCCCGACCACGGCCTTGTGGGGCTGGACGGCGATGCCGGTGATGGCAGTGAGCAACTGTGATGTTTCATAGAGATATTCCGTCCGTATGCCCGTTCGGACGCCAAAGTAATCTTTCCTTGTCTCCAGCGCCATGACGACTTCTTCGAGGGCTGCGTTGCCGGCCCTTTCGCCGATGCCGTTGACAGTGCACTTGACCTGCCGGGCGCCGCCCTTCACGGCGGCGAGGGTATTGGCCACCGCGAGACCGAGGTCGTCGTGGCAGTGGGCGGAGAGCACGGCCCGTTGCGCGAGGCGCAACCAAAGAAAGGCGGCAAGCTCCCCTATTTGTTCGGGAACGGCATAGCCGACGGTGTCGGCGATGCCAACGGTCCGGGCGCCGGAAGCGACGGCGGCCTCGAAGAGCAGGGCGAGAAACTCCCGGTCGGCCCTCGTGGCGTCGACGGCGGACAGTTCAACATGCTCCACAGAGCGACGGGCGTGAGCAACCGCAGCGCCCGCCTCGTCGAAGATCTGCTCGCGTGTTTTCTTTACCTGATGCCGCAGGTGAATGTCGGACGCGGGGACGATGATGTTGATCCGCGGCGAGGCAGCGTCCTCCACGGCCTTCAATGCCGTGTCGATGTCGGCGATTGTCGCGCGGCTGAAAGCGGCGACCTGGACGTGTTTGATCTCCCCGGAGATCAGCCGCACGGCCGCGAAATCGCCATCGGAGGCGACGGGAAAGCCGGCCTCGATGACGTCCACCCCCAGCTTCTCCAGTTGATGGGCGAAGCGCAGCTTTTCGGCAGGCGTCATCGTCGCGCCCGGCGCCTGCTCGCCGTCCCTGAGGGTGGTATCGAATACGAGAAGGCGTGTAGACCTCACTCTGCCTCCAACAGATGCCGGGACGCCGGCTGTCCTTTTTCCAGGGCATCGATGATGTCGTCGATGTCGTCCTCGGTTTCCACTCCGCCGTACCACCAGTTCTGCGGATAGACGATCATGGCGGGTCCCCTGTCGCAGACCTTCAGACAGCCGCTGCTCGATATGGAGACGTCGGTCATCCCCCGGTCGGACAGCTCCTGCTCGAGGTACTGCAAGAGCTGCAGAGAGCCTTTCTTGTTGCAGACGCCCTGAGGCGCGCCGTTTGCCCGGAAGCTCCCGCAAACGAAAATATGGTGTTTCGGTTTTTTCATGGTGTTTCCTCCATAGCCTTCTTTTTCTATCCGGAGCCGATCACCCTCACCCCAGCCCTCGCCCCCTCAAGGGGGAGGGGACCATCAACCGTTGCCAGGTTTTTTCCCTCTCCCCTTGTGGGAGAGGGCGGGGGTGAGGGGGTGTCCTCGCTCTAGCCGCAGCCCGCTCCGTCGCCGCTGCACTGAAAACCTACGCCGCAGCGGCCGGGCGTGTGGAGCAGCATTCTTGGTATTTCTCTTCCGGCGAAGATCGCCTCGATGCCTTCGCCGGCCAGTCCTTCCATGACCACGACCCGTATGCCGGCGCTTTCAAGGGAATATTGGGGCGCTGCCCCGATGCCGCTCGTGAGGACCACGGAGCAGTCGTGCAGTATGCCCACGAGATCGGCCCAACGGTCCATGCCTCCCCCGGCAGGCGGCGCGGCGCGCCATTCTTTCAGGTCTATTTTGCCGTCCTTCATGCCGTATATCCAGACGCCCTTTGCCTCGCCGACGTGCTGGTTGACGAAAAGACCTTCCATGCTCGTCACGGCGACGAAGGGCCGCTCGGCCGTGGGCGCCGGATTGGCCGCTTTTTGGAGAAGCTCCTCGATATCGGCGCGCTGGGCCTCTCCGATCATCCCCGCCGCATCGGCCCTGCACCGGCTGCAATGGCTCATCTGGGGCAGGTAAGCCGCAGACCGTTTGCGGATCTCCTCCACGACTTCCCGCGACGGAGGCGCAATATCCTCGAAAGTTGTTCCCTTCACGTGATAGAGGGGCATGCAGTTCTGTATGTCCGCGCCCAGCTTCGCCATTGCCTTCGCCACGGCTTCGACGTGGTCGTCGTTGACGCCGGGAATGACGACGGTGTTGATCTTGACGATTACCCCTTTTTTCTTCAGCCTCTTGACGGCCTCTGCCTGCTTTGCGATGATAACCTTGGCCGCATCGAGGTGCCGGTAGACTTTCCTGGCGGACCTCGCCCAGGCGTAGATGCGGCCGCCTACCTCGGCGCGAACCGCGTTCACCGTCACCGTGACGTGGCTGACGTTCAGCCTGCCAAGCTCTTCGACGTAGGGCAGGATGTCGAGGCCGTTCGTGGCGATGCAGAGCATCAGTTCCGGATGGCGCTCCCGGACGAGCCGGAGCGTCTCCATGGTCTCTTCCCCGTTGGCAAAGGGGTCTCCCGGCCCCGCGATGCCCACGACCTTGATGCTCTCGATCTTTGTCAGCACCTCATCGAGATAGCCGGCTGCCTGCAGCGGCGTCAGGAGCGCCGTGGTTACCCCCGGCCTCGACTCGTTGACGCAGGCGAAGTCTCGATTGCAATAGTTGCACTGCATGTTGCACCTGGCTGCCACGGGCAAGTGCACCCTGGCCGCCGTGTGGCGTCCTTCTTCGCTGAAACATGGATGGTCGCGGCAATCCATGGCATATCTCCTCATATGTAGCTGTAGCCGAGCCCCGAGCTTTCCTGCATCGCTCCTATCAGCCCATTGACGATCCTGTCGAAAAGCCGCTGCGTTCCGCCGTAGCCGACGTGGAGCGTGCGCGGGCCCCCGACGCGGTCGTGGATGGGGAAGCCAACCCGCACAAGCGGCACGCCGAGCCTGCTCGCCAGGTAATACCCTTTGCTGTTGCCGATGATAATGTCCGGTTTTGTCTCCCGGCACGCTTCGAGCATGGTGGCGAAATCCGTATCCTCGGCGATGATCAGGTCGGAACGGTTGTGCTCGATGCCGGATTGGACAATCGACTTGAACTTTTCCGTTGCCGCCCCGGTGGCGCAGACCGCCGGCACGACCCCGATCTCGTCGAGAAAAGAAGCCATTGCGGCCACGAGGTCGACCTCGCCGTAGAGGACGGCGCGTTTCCCGAAGACGTATTTGTGGCCGTCGATGTAGGCATCGACGAGACGCCCCCGCTCTTTCTCGTAGCGCTCGGGCAGCGGGGCCCCCGCGAGCGTAGAGAGGACATTGACAAAGCGGTCCGTCTCCCGGATGCCTATGGGAAGACCCAACGTGTAAGACCGCACCCCGAAGCGCTCTTCGAGAAATCGGCCTGCCGACGGCTGTCCTTCGAGGCTTTTCCCCAGTTGGATCGTCGCAGAGGCGCGCCCCATGCCTTTGATGGCCTGTACCGGCGTGCCGCCTCCCGAGAGCTTCTGGTATTCGGACCAGGATTCCCCGTCGAGGGTTTCCGAATAGTCCGGGAAGAGGGTAAAACGGAGGCCGAAGGCGGACAGGACGTCTTTGACGGCGCGCAGGTCCGAGGGGGACAAAAAGCCGGGGACAATATTGACGCTTCCGTTGTCCATGCCGCCTTCGGCGAGGGTCTCTACGGTGGCTTTTATGGCTTTGTGAAAGCCTTCCATATGGGTGCCGCTATAGCTCGGCGTCGATGCGTGAATGAGCGCCGGCGTCGGTCCGGTGTCTGCTTTTGCGCGGCGATACTCTGTCAGATAGAGGCCGCGTCGTCCCCGATGGTCTCGGAGAGACAGGTGGTGGCGATGCCGATGGCCTCAGGCTTATACTGCCGCGTCACGTTGTCGAGCGCCTTCTTCAGGTTGTCTCCGCCGCCGAAGACTGCCGAGGACTCGCTGAAGTTGGAAGAGGCGATATCGATCGGCTCCTTGAAATGACTGATTACATAACGCCGGATGTAGGTGGAGCAGCCCTGGGAGCCGTGGACCAGGGGGACGCAGTTCGCGATGCCCCGAAAGGCGATGGAGGCGCCGAGGGGCGCGCACAGCTTGCAGGCGTTCCGCGTGGAGACGAATCGCTCCGGCTCGTGTTCTTCACAGCGCAATTCTTTTGCTTGCATCATGGCGCGCCTCCCTTTCCGCGGCCTGCCGTATCCTTGCCGGCGAGAATTGCCATACCGGGCTCATGATCGACGAGTACACTTCCCGGCAAAAATTGAGCATTCCTTCAAAGCCCGCCAGGGGCAGTTTCCGCTCGTGGTTGTGGTCGCAGAAGCCGACGCCCATCTTGTAGGCGATGGGTCGTTCCTTGACCCCGCCGATCAACAGGTTTGCCCTTTTCTCCGCCATGAACTTCGAAAGCTCCAGCGGGTTCGCGTCGTCGACGATGATGGTCCCCTCGTCGCAGATCTCCCGCAGGTACTCGTAGTCTTCCTGATTTCCCGTCTGTGAGCCCACAATGACCGTGTCGATGCCGAGATGCCGCAGGGCCTTGACGAGCGAGAAGGCCTTGAACGCGCCGCCCACGTAGACCGCGGCCCTGCTGCCCTGGAGATCCCGGCGGTACTGCTGCACGCGCGGATAGATCCGGTTTACCTCCCGACGGACAAGCTCTTCCGTCCTTTTCAGGATCTCCGGGTCGTCGAAATGCCGCGCCACGGTATAGAGCGCCTCGGCCGTGTCCTCGATGCCGAAATAGGAGACGCGCTTGAAGGGAATGGCGTACTTCTCTTCCATCATCGTGGCCAGAAAGGTCATTGAGCCGGAGCACTGGACCACATTCAGCTTGGCCCGGTGGGACCGGCCGATCTCCTCCACCCTTCCGTCGCCCGTCATGCAGGAGACCACCTCGACGCCCATCTGGCGATAGTACTCCTTGATGATCCACGTTTCTCCGGCAACGTTGAAATCGCCGAGGATATTGATGGCAGCTCGTCCGACAGCGGGCGCCGCGTCCTCCTTGCCGACGAGCCGGAAGAGGGCCTGGCATGCGGCGCGGTAGCCGTCTTTTTTCGTGCCCTTGAAGCCTTCCGAATGGACGGGGATGACGGGAATGGACTGCTCTTTCTCGACCTTTTTGCAGACGGCCTGCACGTCGTCCCCGATGAGGCCGATGATGCAGGTGGCGTAGACGAAGGCCGCTTTCGGCTTGTAGGCCTTGATCAGCTCGGTGAGGGAAGCGTAGAGCTTCTTCTCCCCACCGTAGATCACCTGTTCTTCCCGCAGGTCCGTGGAAAAGCTGAGCCGGTGAAGCTCCGGCCCCGAAGAGAGGGCGCCCCTGATATCCCAGGTGTAGGCTGCGCAACCGATGGGGCCGTGGACGAGGTGGACGGCGTCGGCGATGGGGTAGAGCACTACCCGGGAGCCGCAGAAGACGCAGGCGCGCTGGCTGACGGAACCGGCGAGCGAGGCCTTGTCACAACTGATGGCGAAGGTGTCGCTGCCTTTTTCCTGGATTTGCATTTTTCGTTCGTCGAGTATTTCAATCATGGTCTTGCTCCTGTTCTTGCTTTTGATCCGACCGATCCGACGGATCCGACGGATCAAAAGCAGCTTCTACATCACCAGCTCAAAAGCTTCCTCCGGCGCGTCCCGGTCCTGACGGTCCATCAGGGCGTTCAGGATCTTTTCCAGGAGGCGGAGGGCGCCGCGGTAGCCGGTGACGGGGAAATACTGATGGCCCACGCGGTCGTAAATGGGAAAGCCGATCCTGACGAGGGGGATGTCCTCGTCCCGGGCGATATACTTCGCGTAGGTATTGCCGAAAATGAGATCCGGCTTTTCGTTCTTGATCAACTGGTGGAAGTAGAACATGTCCGCCTGAGGTCCGTATTTGACCACCGTCTTGTCGCCAACCGATTGCCGTACGCTTCTCTCGAACTTGGGACCTGCCGGCGTGCCGGTGACGATGTAGAGGACATCCATGTCCATGTCCGAGAGGAATTGGACCAACGGCGCCAGGAGATCGGGATCTCCCACCAGCGCCGCCTTTTTCCGGTAGAAGTACTGGTGCATGTCGGTGAGCACGTCGACGACCTGCCCGCGTTCCACCATAAGACTCTCGGGCACGCTCACCCCGGCGATTCTCCTCAGGGCGTCGACGAAGCCGTCCGTCGCCCGCAAACCGATGGGAAGGTCGATGCTCTCGAAGGGCACTTTGCACTTGGTGTCGAGCAGCTTTGCCGCGGGCAGAGAGGCCGTTCTGCCGAGGGCGAGAGTAAATGCGCTGTCGCCGGCGCTTGCGATCTGGTCGACTGTCGCGCCGCCCTTGGGGTACATGTGGAACTTGCCGTCCAGGGGACTATTGACGACGCCCGACGTATCGGGGAACATGATCGACTTGATGCTCATTTCCGCAACGATCCGCTTTATCTCTTCCATGTCCGAAGGCTCGGTAAAGCCGGGAATCAGGTTGATCTGGCCCAGCTTCTTGCCCGTTTTCACGGCGAGGTACTGCACCATGCTCTGCGTCATGTTCGCAAAGCCGGTAATATGAGACCCCTTGAAGCTGGGCGTGTTGGTGTGGATGACCCGCTTGCCCCGGGGTATCTTCCCTTCGGCCTGCGCCTTGTTGATGATCTGCGAGAGGTCGTCCCCGATTACCTCGGAGAGACACGTGGTATGGACAGCGATGACTTCGGGGCCGTAAATGGCGAAGATGTTGGTGATGGCGTCCATGAGGTTCGCCTGCCCGCCGAACACGGACGCGCCTTCCGTGAAGGAGCTGGTGGTCGCCATGATCGGGTCCTTGTAGTGCCTTGTCAGGGCGCTGCGATGGTAGGCGCAGCAGCCTTGGGAACCGTGGCTGTGGGGCAGACAGTTATGGATGCCGAGGGCCGCATACATGGCGCCTATGGGCTGGCATGTCTTGGCCGGGTTTATGGTAACGCCGGATCGCTCCGTGATTTCCTGTGGCGTGTGTCGCAATAACATGATGTCCCTCCTTGCGCAATTACCGGGGCTCAGCGCCCCCTCGATAAATCTCGAAGGGGTACACTCCTCTCGCCCCTTTTCGCTATCCTGTCCACCCGTAGCTTCCTGCCAGTTCGGGGTTTTCCTGCCACGGGGCTTTGATGAACTTGAAAAGCTTCGAGTTGACCATGCGGTCTATCTCCCGGTAGAAGTTGATTGCCCCCCTGAAGCCCGCATAGGGGCCGCTGTAGTCGTAGCTGTGCAGTTGCTTGAGGGGCACGCCGCCTTTTTGGATGACGTACTTCTCCTTGATGCCGGCGCAGAAGACGTCGGGCTTGTATCGTTCCAAAAGGACCTCCGCCTCGTAGTGGTTCAGGTCGTCGATGACAAGGCTGTTCTCTCCCATTTCCGGCATCATCCCCACATAATCGCCCAGGCGGATGGACTGCCGGGCAAGTTTCTCTTTATCGTCGGGGGCGATGCGTGGCTGGAAACGCTGCGGGTCCGGCTCGACGGTCAGCTCTTCGATGTTGCGGGTGTCCGCGTCCACGACGATGCCGGGGAGGACCTTGCGGCCTTCGTAGTCGTCCCTATGGGCAAACTCGTAGCCGGCGCTCATGGTCTTCATGCCGATCTCGGCGAACAGCTCCTGGTAGTGGTGCGCCCGGGAGCCGCCGACAAAGAGCATGGCTGTTTTGCCCTCACAGCGCGACCGCACCTCTTCCCGCACTTTCTCCACTTCGACCATTTCCTCGGCAATGACCTTCTCGACCCGGCTCATCAGCTCCTCGTCGCCGAAGTAAGCGGCGATCTTCCGCAGGGACTTGCCCGTGGCCTCGGCCCCGATAAAGTTGATTTTGAACCAGGGTATGCCGTATTTCTTCTCCATCATCTCGGCCATGTAGTTGATGGAGCGGTGGCACATGACCACGTTGAGGTCGGCGGTGTGGGCGCTCGCGAATTCCTCGTACTCCGAGTTGCCGCTGAAGGTGGAGTGGAGGGTGAGTCCGCATTTCTCGGTGAGCCGCTCTATCTCGAAGGCATCGCCGCCTATGTTGTATTCGCCGAGGATGTTGAAACGGAACCGCCCTTCTTTGGGCGCTTCTATCTGGCCTACCACCTCGGAAAAGACCTTGTTGTTGGCGATATGGTGGCCGGCCGATTGGCTGACCCCCTTATAGCCTTCGCAACTAAAGCCGAAGATGTTCACTTCCGGGTGCTTCTCCTCCATGTCCCGGGCGACTGCATGGACATCGTCGCCGATGAGGCCGACCGGACAGGTGGAGAAGATGCCGATTGCCTTCGGATGAAAGAGATCGATTGCTTCTTCGATAGCCTTTCTCAGCTTCTTCTCGCCCCCGAAAATGATCTCCTCTTCCTGCATGTCCGTCGACATGGCGTAGGTCATGAAGTTGGCGGCGTCCGGCGTGTGCGGCCTTGTCTGGTTGCGGCGGGTGAGCCAGCTATAGAAGCCGCAGCCGATGGGACCGTGGGTGATCTGGAGGATGTCCCTTGTCGGCCCCAGCACGACGCCCTTGCACCCTGCGTAGGCGCACCCCCTCATGGTGAGGATGCCGGGAATGGTCCTGGTGTTCGCGAGGATCTCGGGGACCTGCTCCCCCTCCTCGACCTTGTTGACGACGATCTGTTTTGCCCGCCGTCGCGCGACCTTAGGCGGATATTTCTTGAGGATCTCCTCTTTGGTCCTCTGGGGGTCTATGGCTGCCCCGGCGGCGGAATCTTTCTTTGTTGTTGACATGGGTGCTCCTCCTTGTTGCCCGAGCTTTACGCGTCGTCAAGCGTTTCGTCTCCTGCTTCGCCCGTCCTGATGCGGACGGCGTCGGAAACGGGCATGACGAATATCTTGCCGTCGCCCGCCTTGCCCGTCCGGTTCGACGAAATGATCGCCGTTACGGCCGGCTCCACGAGTTTGTCGGGCACGACGATGGTGATCATCCGTTTCGGGATAAGGCGCTGGCTGTTGCCGAGGAGGGCTATGGCCTCTTCGTAGCCCTGTTCCGCCCCCTTGAGGACGTCGAGGTCGACCAACCCTTTTCCCCTGCCGAGGCAGTCGCGGGCGTGCATGGACGAGATGCCGGCATCGGCAAGCGCCTTCTTGGTCTGGTTGATCTTGTTCATCCTGACCACGGCCATAATCTCTTTCATGACCGGCCCTCCTCGATCCCGGTCGCGGTCTCCCTGACCCCGGAGCTGACCGTGTAGACCTCATCGACCGGGGAGACGAATATCTTGCCGTCCCCGAAAGCGCCGCGGTCGCCCGTTCGGGCCGCGCCCATCACGGTCCTGATGACCAGGTCTTTGTCGGCGTCGGGAACGACCATCATGAGCAGCTCTTTGGGTATCTCGTCGTAGGTGATCTCTCCGATCTTGATGCCGCGCTGTTTGCCGCGTCCTGAAACGGCCATTCGCGTGACGGCGGGAAAGCCCTCGGCCATCAAACGTTCCAGTACGCCATCGACTTTTTCCGGCCGGACGATAGCCTTTATCATCAACATCTCACTTTCCTCCTTGTTTTCTGTTCTAGCGGGCGGCCGGTGGTTTGTTCGGAATCGCGATCTGCGGCGCCCTGCTCCGGTCGTGAGGCTCCGCCGTACGTACAGTACGGCTGCGCTCAACGATCCTCGCAGGTCATCCACAGCTCACGATTCCGAACAAACCACCGTCCACTCGACCGGATTCTATCGGAACGATAGAATCCGGGTTTAGGCTGCTACTCCGTATTTGATGAGCAGGCCTTCGAGCTCGTCGGTGGTCAGGGGCTTGGGGATGACGAAGAGCTTGTTTTCGTCAATCGCCTTCGCCAGTTTCCGGTATTCGTCGGCTTGTTCGGCGGCGGCATCGAAATCGATGACCGTTTTTCGGTTGATCTCCGCCCGTTGCACCACATTGTCCCTTGGAATGAAGTGGATCATCTGGGTGCCGAGTTGCTCGGCGAGCATCTGGATCAGCTCTGCCTCGTTGTCGACCTTGCGGCTGTTGCAGATGAGGCCGCCCAGCCGGACGCCGCCCGATTCGGCGAATTTCACGATGCCTTTACAGATGTTGTTCGCGGCGTACATGGCCATCATCTCGCCGGAGACAACGATGTAGATCTCCTTGGCCTTGCCGTCCCTGATAGGCATGGCGAAGCCGCCGCAGACCACGTCGCCGAGGACGTCGTAGAAGGCGTAATCGAGACCGATATCGTCGGCGTAAGCGCCGAGCTGTTCCAAGAGGTTGATTGACGTGATAATGCCCCGGCCGGCGCATCCGACGCCCGGCTCCGGCCCGCCCGACTCGACGCACCTGACGCCTTTGAAACCTTCCTTCATCACATCGTCCAGGTCGAGGTCTTCGCCTTCGCTCCGCAGGGTGTCGAGAACGGTCTTTTGCGAAAGACCCCCCAGGAGCAGGCGGGTCGAGTCGGCTTTGGGGTCGCAGCCGACGACCATGATCTTCTTTCCCATCTCGGCGAGGGCCGCTACGGTGTTCTGGGTGGTGGTCGATTTTCCGATGCCGCCTTTCCCGTAAATTGCTATCTTTCTCATCACTGTTTCTCCTTTCCGACTAAGCGGTGTTGAGTCAGGTAAAGCAATGGGTGTGCCACGGCCGGGGAAGCGGATCATAAAGAGGGACAAGTAAGTGATATAACAAGGGAAAAGCTATGTCGTCGACCTTGTGATGATGTTGAAATGGGTATGGGTGAGGGGCGAAACTACTACATTTGTGTAACATTACGGCAAAAACATACTTTGAGGTAGGAATATGGGCTCTTGACAGCTTCACTGACGAATCCCTAGTTTTCGGATAACTGCTATTCGGGTGAATTCGACAACGACGTATCATTCATCACATTTGGGGGGAGTCATGAAAGCGCTAAGGTTCGGCAAGTTCGGCAATCCGCAGGACGTGCTCAGCGTGGAGGAGATCCCACGGCCGGTCCCAGGCCCCGGCGAGGTGCTGATCGAGGTGCATGCCTCGTCGATCAACCCTGCCGACGTGAAGAACGTGCAGGGCGCTTTCAAACAGACGACGTTGCCGCGGACGCCCGGACGCGATTTGGCCGGCGTTATCGTCGAGGGGGATGGAGGAAGGATTGGAGAAGAAGTGTGGGCGTCAGGGGGAGACATTGGGTTCGTGAGGGATGGAAGTCATGCCGAGTACCTTGCCATTCCCGCCTGGGGCGCGCGGCCGAAGCCGAAGGCCCTCTCCATGGTCCAGGCGGCAAGCGTGGGGACAAACTACATCACCGCTTATCTCGGCCTCATAAAGAAGGCGGGGCTGAAGGAAGGGGAGACCGTTCTGGTAACGGGCGCGGCGGGGGGCGTGGGAAGCTCAGTGATCAAGATCGCGAAAACAAAGGGCGCCCGTGTGATCGGCGTGGACCGCCGGGCGCCGGATGAGGCGCAGCACCCCGGCATCGACCTCGCCTTGAGCAGCGAATCGGACGACGTTGTGGCCCGCGCCCGCGACTTCACTAATGGCAAAGGCGCCGACGTGGCGTTCGACTGCGTCGGCGGACCCCTCTTCGAGACGAGCCTGAAAACCCTCGCCCTGAACGGTCGCCAGGTGAATATCACTTCGGTCGGACAAACCCGCGTTGCCTTCGATCTCCTCGACTTTTACCGCATGCAGCTTACCCTGTTCGGTCTCAACACAGCCACCCTCGACACGGTAGCCTCGGGGGAGATCCTCGACGGCCTTCGGGACGATTTCGAGCAACGCCTGCTCACCCCGCCCCCCTTCGCAAGAACATGCACGCCCGAGGAAGCGGTCGAAGCATACCGCCAGGTAGGCAGCGGCCAGGCAGGAGGAAAGATCGCGATCGTCTTCAAGGGGTGAAACGATCGACAAAGGCGTACTAGTGGGGAAGATCGACGGCGCACACAAATCACGTTGGAAAACAACGTCCCGACCACCCACTCATGGCAATCCCCCCTTGCTTTCTCGCGGGAAGCGAGATGTCGCTCTGCCTTAATCCTTTCGAGAGAATGACGATGTGCTATACTATTCTTATGATCGCCGATATGGACAGACAAATAATCGTCAATAAAGAGCGGTTTTGCTGAGGTCATTGAGCGGGAAGGCGTTCCCCTCCGTGCCTGACTACCATCTTCGCATAAAGGTTGAGTATGCTTTCTGAGGCGAAAATTGGGCAAATGACCGAGATGCTGCGCGAAGCGGCAAAGCCCACGAAGATAATTCTTTTCGGTTCTGCGGCTGCGGGCCACTCGGACATGCATAGCGATATCGACGTCCTGGTGGTCGAACGAGGCGTGAGAGATCGCTTGGCTGAGATGGTGCGTCTGGGACGAGTGATCAGTCCCCTGCGCATGCCGGTCGACCTCCTGGTTGTCGATGAGGAGGCGTTCGGATATTGGTCGGAAGTGCCCGGCAACGTCTATTACGAGGCCAACAAGAAAGGAATAGCCTTGTATGAAGCGGCGTGAACAGGCGCTTCTCTTCATAAAGAAAGCCAGTCAGGACGAGGCCCTCTTGGCCGAAGTGCTGCTTTCGCACGCCGTAGGCGACGAGGTGTTCGGATTTCACAGCCAACAAGCTGTTGAAAAACTGCTCAAATCCATTCTGTCGCTTCACGGCGTAGATTTCCCGCGAACTCACAACCTTCGCTTCCTCATGGACCTTCTTAGCGATTCCGGTCACCGTCTGCCTGACGAATTCTCCGAACTCGACGCACTCACCCCGTACGGCGCTCTTTTTAGATATGAAGATGCGCCGGTGGAGACGACGATCGACCGGAAGGAAGCTTTGAGGCTCGTAAGGCATCTCAAGGCTTACGCCGAGGAACAGATGCCTCCGAACAAGTAGGTTTGCTAACGGACGAGCGGCGATGTGGATTCTTATGAATACCTCGGCCGAGGCCCTGTCTTTGACCCCCTTCGGGACCTGTCGCTCTGCAGGAAAGCAAAGATAGAAGCCGGGACCATCGCCTGGCAGAACGGCGCCGACATGGCCCCCGGGACGCTCTACGAGAGAATACGCGGGAAGTAAACCGAGCAACCGCCCCCGCAGGAACGGTTGGGCGGGCCTATTAGGCACTTTCGCGAAGCAGACCTATCGTGTCCAACACTCTCTGAAACGGCCCTGTCTGCCTGCGAATCGCTTTCGACAAAAAAAGCGAGGCCGGTCTCATAAGATTCTCCGTGAAGGTTTCGTTATTTACGGTCATGCCCCCGGCGACCAACAGGAGACGACCCGTTGCCAAAAGCTAAAGCTATTCGTGCCATAGGGAGTGTCTGCAACCGTACTGATGCAGGATTCTTCCATGAGTTCTGTGTCGCCATTCGAGATGCCCTATCTGAGCATGTGAAACAACTGGAAAGGCTCGCAAATCGACGAAGGTTTGGGAAACCAAGGTGAGACAGCCCATCGCACCGCCACTACACAGTGAAGCCGCCTTTGAAACCGCTATTGAGTCCCACCTGTTGGCGAATGGCTATGCTCCTATCGCCCCGGACAGTTTCGACCGGGAACGGGCGATCTTTCCCGAAACGGTGCTATCCTTCATCCGCCAGACCCAGCCGAATGAATGGACCAAGCTCGAAGCCTTGCACGGGGAGGAGACCGCCGAGCAGATAATCGGTGACCTTTGCAAGTGGATGGACACGTATGGCTCGTTGGCAACACTACGGCATGGGTTCAAGTGCTACGGCCGGACTCTGCGTGTAGCTTTTTTTAAGGCTGCGCATGAACTCAATCCTGAGCTTGAAGAGCGCTACAAAGCCAATGAGTTGGGCATAACAAGGCAGCTTCATTTCTCCCCACGCTCGGATAAGTCCCTTGATGTTACCTTGAGCGTCAATAGCATTCCCATTGTGACAGTGGAACTGAAGAATCCGCTGACTGGACAAACCGTGGATGATGCCAGGCGCCAATATATGCAGGACCGTGATCCGCACGAGCCCATCTTCGGATTCAGGTGCAGGACGCTGGTGCACTTTGCCGTTGACACGGAAGCCGTCTTCATGACCACACGACTCGCGGGTAAGGCAACGTACTTCCTTCCTTTCAATAAGGGCCACGGCGGTGGCGCAGGAAATCCACCGGACGCCGCAGGTCGCACATACAGAACAGCCTATCTGTGGGAGGAAGTCCTTCAACGGGATAGCCTGCTGGATCTTCTGGCCCGGTTTCTCCATCTGCAGGTTGAAGAGAAGCGGACCGACGAAGGCCGCAAGGTCAAGAAAGAGACGATGATCTTTCCCCGATATCATCAGCTACAGGCAGTACGCGCGCTCGTCGACGCAGCACGCGATCAAGGCGTCGGATGCAACTACCTGGTGGAGCATTCGGCCGGCAGCGGCAAAAGCAATACCATCGGCTGGCTGGCTCATCGCCTCTCGTCCCTCCACGATGTGCAGAACCAACGGGTCTTCGATTCCGTCATCGTCATTACAGACCGGATTGTACTCGATCAACAGTTGCAGGACACGATTTACCAGTTTGAACATAAACGCGGTGTCGTTCAGAAAATAGACGAGAGTTCGGGGCAATTGGCCCAGGCGTTGGAGAACGCCGTACCGATCATTATTACCACGCTCCAGAAATTCCCATTTGTTTCAAGTCAGTTGCTGAAGATGGCCCAAAAGCGAGGGCAGGAACATTCGGGACGACTCCCTGCCCGACGATGTGCGGTTATCGTTGATGAGGCGCATAGCTCACAAGGCGGTGAGACCGCCACAGACCTCAAGGAAGTCTTAGGCGGCGATGCCCTGCATGAAGAGGCAAAGCGAAAGGCCGCAGAAGAGGGCATGGAGAAGATAGAAGAGCTTTTCCGCAGCATGGCGAAGCGTGGGAAACAGGCGAACATCAGTTTCTTTGCTTTTACAGCGACGCCCAAGCACAAGACCCTTGCCGTGTTCGGACGTAACGGCGTCCCTTTTCATCGCTATACCATGAGACAAGCTATTGATGAGGGATTCATCCTCGACGTTCTTAGGTACTACACCACCTATGCCACGTACTATAAGCTGCTGAAGGTCTGCGAGGATGATCCCAACGTAGAGCGCAAGAAAGCCGCCCATGCGTTGGCTCGTTTCTTAAGACTCCATCCGGCCAACATTGCGCAGAAGACTGAAATAATGGTGGAGCATTTCAACACGGTAACCCGACACAAGATAGGCGGCCACGCCAAGGCAATGGTCCTTACGGGTTCCCGCCTGGAGGCGGTTCGGTATAAACAAAGCTTCGACCGCTACATCAAAGCAAAAGGGTATCCCATTAAATCCCTGGTGGCATTCTCCGGAACTGTCCAGGACGACAAGCTTCCGGATGTCAGCTACACTGAAGAGGGAATGAATCAGGGCGTGAGAGAGAAAGAAGTGCCGGAAGTATTTGCAACGCCTGAATACCGGGTGTTGCTGGTTGCAGAGAAATATCAGACGGGCTTTGACCAACCTCTCCTGCATACTATGTACGTAGACAAACGGCTTGCGGGGATTCAAGCGGTGCAGTCATTGTCCCGGCTCAACAGGACGCACCCAGTCAAGGAAGATACCTTCATACTCGATTTCGTGAACGACCGGGAGGAGATTCACGACGCTTTCAAGGCCTACTACGAAGGAGCCGAAATGGGCGAGGCCGTTGACCCGGCCCTCATGTACCAAATCAAGGGGGAACTCGACGCATCGGGGGTTTACCTGGCCGAGGAAGTAGAACGGTTCTGCGAGATCTATTTCAGACCCAAGCAGCGGCAGAGCGTCGGTGATCACCAGGCGATGAACGCGACTCTGGACCCGGCTGTGGACCGATTTGTGGCTATTCAAGAGAAAGATGAAGACGAAGCAGAGCTATGGCGCGGCAAGCTCTACTCTTTCCGGAACCTCTATTCTTTTTTGAGCCAGATTATTCCCTACCAGGACTCCGACCTTGAAAAGCTCTACATCTTCCTACGCCATCTCGCATCGAAGCTTCCACGGCGCAAAAGAGGACCTGCATACAACTTTGACGATGAAGTGAGGCTTGAATACTACCGACTGCAAAAGATTAGCGAGGGCTCAATAGACCTGAAAGTCGGTGATGCGCGAGCGCTGGACGGACCGACAGAAGTGGGTACCGGGTTGGTCCGAGATGAATCGGTGGCACTATCGCGACTCATCGATATTGTAAACGAGAGGTTCGGAACAGATTTCAACCAGGCGGACCAGCTTTTCTTTGACCAGATAATCGAGGCGGCCATTTCCGATGAGGCCCTGAAACAAGCCGCGGAAGTGAACCCTGGAGACAAATTCGAGCTTCTTTTCAAAAACCTGCTAGAAACCCTTTTCGTGGAACGCATGGATCAGAATGAAGAGATTTTTGGAAAGTTTATGAACGACAAGGCATTCCAGAAGGTGGTCACGAGCTGGCTTGCCTCGGAAGTTTACAAGCGACTGCGTGGTAAAGGGGGATGGCCGGGCCTATATGAAACCCAGACATGAAAAGGGCAGGGGCGGGGAAGATGGGGTCGCATCTTTATCCTTGACTTAGGGGGCACGATATCAGGTCTTGCAATCACGCTTTCTTTCCTAACAAGGCCGGCAGGGGCGCTGGGAAGGTTGGTTCAAGGAGAATCGTCCGACGCCATCGTGCGTTGAGGTGTCGTGCAAGAGCGTCACGCCCGCCCCATCAAATCAAATCAATTATGTCCTTGGTCGAGGCATGCCCCATCTCTTTCACGGCGAAAGGATAGCCGCTCTTGACAGGCATATGCTCCACTGCCATAATGTCTTTGCAATCTAATAGATTGCGCGGATGAATGGATTGGAGGGAGAGAAATGGAGACCACGAGAGAATACCGGTTTACGGTGATTATTGAACCCTGCGAAGAAGGGGGGTACTTCGCTGCCTGCCCTGCTTTTCCGGGTTGTCACGTTGAAGGCGAATCCTATGAGGAAACAATCAGCGAGATGCGGTCGGCCATTAGTGCCTTCATCGCGGACTACAAAGAGGAAGGCGAAACGATACCCAATGATGATGTAACAGTTACCACGCTGAGGGTAGCTGTGTGAGTCACAGGTTTCCTGCAGCCTCATCAGACGAAGTCGTCTCAGCGCTAATAAAGATAGGGTTTAGGTTTAAGCGTCAGGCCGGAAGCAGTCATGCCATATACTTCAGAGAGGCAGATGGAAAAAGGACGACCGTACCAATTCACCCCGGCAAGACGCTGAAGCGAAAGACGCTAAAATCAATCATCTCAGATGCTGGCCTTACGACCTCCGAATTCTCTGACCTGCTAAAGGGATAAGTCATCGCAAGGGAACATGGGGTCGAATCTTATCCTTGTGATCGTGATTCGCCAAACATCAAAAGCCTTGTGATGAATGTTTGGAAGGGGATAAGCGAATGTCCTTGAGAGGGCAAACAAAAACCAACCCCGCGTTCCGTGGTCGGAGCCGCTCTCTACTCACGCCGCGGCCTTAAGCGTGACCCGCATGCCAGCCTTTGTCGCAAGGATGATGAGCATCTCCAAGGCTGAACTTCTCCCATTTGCCCGTATTCAAGTTCGAGACCCTTGATTGACTGACTCCAAGGATTTCCGCCGCCTTCGCCTGCGTCATCTTCTTCGCCTTGATGAATTTCCTCAGACCGGCCATGAGGTCGGCCCGCATCTGAAGAATAGCCGCCTCGTCAGGGGAATATCCGAGATCGATGAAAACGTTGTCCGATGTCTCAACAACGGTCTCACTCATAGAACGCCTCCAATCTGTTTGTACCGGCTGCGAGTCAGATCGATGTCATGTTGGCTCGCTTTTCGCGTCTTCTCTCACTCCGGGGCCAACAGACTGGATTGGTTTCCAGTCCCTTGGCCAAGGCCATTTTGCACGGCGCGAAGCTCGAAACCTGCCGCACGGCGTGCCTCATCGGGAAAGTTCCGAAGGTCGTCGAGACTAGAACCTACATTATTTTTCGCAAGCCTAAAGGTCAGGACAACCGGGACGCTCTTAGTCGAGGGGGGCAACAGGCATGTTCAAAAATACATTCGATATAATCAAGAAGTTATGCGACAAGCCGGCTATTCGCCGATTATTTTAACCAGAACTCTCTTCCGCCTTTTCCCGTCGAACTCGCCGTAGAAGATTTGTTCCCACGGGCCGAAGTCGAGCTTGCCGCCGGTGATTGCCACGACGACCTCTCTGCCCATGACCGAACGTTTCAGGTGGCCGTCGGCGTTATCCTCGCCAACATTATGATGGTATGAAGAAACGGGCTCGTGGGGGGCCAGCTTTTCCAGCCAGACGTCGAAATCGTGGTGCAGGCCGCTCTCGTCGTCGTTGATGAAGACGGATGCGGTAATGTGCATGGCGTTGACGAGTGCCAATCCTTCGGCGATGCCGCTTTCCCGCAAAGCTTCCTGAACCCGGGGAGTGATGTTGACGAAAGCCCGGCGGGTCGGGATGTCAAACCAGAGTTCTTTTCGATAACTTTTCATTGTTGGGTTCACCTTCGTCCTTTTTTTGACCCCACCGTGGAGCGTGGAGGGGAGGCCTCTTTGAGACGCCGCACCGCCGCCTTTCGTTTCGCCTCGGACGCAATCTGCTGTTTGAGATGATTCAGGAGCAGGTCTCCGTGTTGTGCGACGGCTTTGTCGACCCGCTCGGAATCGCGATCTGACAGTCCCGCGAGGATTTCCTGGTGCACGACGTAGAGCGAAGGGAAAAGGGCGAGGATGCTGAACGGCGTGGGGAAGACGTGCATCGTGATCGATTCGTAAAGGGCCTTGAGGTAAGCGTTGCCTGAACTCTCGGAGATCAGACGGTGGAACTTGATGTCCGATGCATAGTATCGTGCGCTGTCTCCTGCCTCTATGGCGCTCAACTGGTCCGTGAGATACCGCGACAGCTTGTCGATCCCGCGGCGCGTGATGTGTTTCACGGCCAGAGAGCAGGCCAGCCGGTCCAGGGAAATGCGCACCTGGAGTATGTCCCGCACCCGCTCGAGCGGCCTTTCTGACAGGAAGACGCCCCTGTTTGGTATGTTGTGAAGAACGCCTTCCTGTCCGAGCCGTCGGATAGCTTCCCAGACGGGCGTCCTGCTCACTCCCAATTCCCGCGTCAGTTCCTCGACGTTGACGCGCTGTCCGGGCTTGAACCGTTCGCCAACAATTAGATCCCGCAATGCCTGGTAAACCGTTTCGCTCGCGAGTTGTCTCTTTATTAGGGCCACAAGTCCGCTCCTGCCTCTTTTTCCGCTTCTCTCCCCGTCCCCCGTCGATAGAAGCCTCTATATTAACCTCGCTCCGGCACGAATGGAAAGGGCAAAAGATGTCCCACGGCAGCGCGCACGAGACCAGGATGCGCTCTTTTAGCCAATGAACGGGGCCAGGGACCCCCGAAAATGATCACACCTTAAGTGCCTCTCTCTCTTCCCGGGAGAGGCTCGCCGTGAAGGCTTCGAGCTTTCTTCGGCCTTTGTCGGTAACGGACGCCTTTCCGTCATTGATTTCCATATAGCCCATGAGCGTCAGCTCTTCATTGAGACAATCGACCATGACCGGGCTGAGGGCAGGATGTATCTCCTCGATTTCCTCTTTTGAGAACTGGGCCAGTATTTCATTTGCCGGCAGCCCCTGCTTCTTGAGCACCCTGTCCAGAATGACCATCTCCCTCCGGTAGTAGGGAACATCGTAGCCCTTGTCGGACAAATCAAAAGGTCTTGCCTTTATCACCATGGACGTTCTGATGTCCGGGCAGACAACGGTAAAGGCGTCCATCGAAATGGTCCTTTCCTTGATCGGCGGCCACACGTATGAGTTGGGCGGCGCCATGTTCGCCATGTGAAAAGGAGCTTCCGGAGTCGAATCGAGTACATTCTGAAAGCCCAGTCCATCATATTTTGCCCGGCTCGGATCCTTTTTGCTCTTTGTCCCGTACCAGAATGGATAGTAATAGGCGGCCGGCGGCATGAACCTGGGACCGGCGGCGTGCAACGGCATCATGATGGGGATGAGCAGCCGCGTTACCGAAGGGCATATTCTTCCCACGAATTTCTCTCCGTCATAGATGAACTCGTCGCCTACCTTATGCAGAAAGTGGCAGGGGTATTTCTCTTCGTCTCCGAGGAAACCTACTACAGCGGCTTTGATCTGAAACATGCTCCCTCCTTTCGTCTATTGGTTTTTGCGCCCTTTCGGGCGCGACGTCACGGCGTTAATCGACTCTTTCGGCTGCAAACTCCACGGGGCGCGCAGAAAGTCTTGTTTACGTTCTCAACCTCCGCAAGCGCTTCAATGCTCCGGCAAGACCGCCCGGAAAGAAAAGGACCACGAAGACAAAAAGCGCGCCGAATATGATGAGGTGGCCCTTTCCCAAAAAGAGGGCGAAGATCTCCATGAGAATGACAAGGAAGGCCGAGCCGATCACGGGCCCGAGCAGCGACCCGGCGCCGCCCACCGCCGCGGCCAAGAGAGGCTCGAAGGTCCACTGCGGACTGAACGCAAACTCCGGAACTATGGACGTCTGGCAGTAGGCAAAAACGCCGCCCGCAATGCCGCAGAAAAAGCTGCTGAAAACGAGGGCGGCGTACTTGTACTTGAACAGGCAGACTCCCGCGCTGTCGGCCGCTTCGTCGTCGTCCCTGAGGGCCCTCATGGCAAGGCCCGTTTTTGACCGGACCATAAGGAAGCCGGCAATCTGGCAGAAGAGCGCCGCGCCAAGGGCGATATAGTAACGCGCGGTGAGACTGTAGGTCTCTACCTCTGCCGTCGGTAGGTAGATGGTCGTGGGGAAGAGGTTGGTGACGGTGATGTGGACGGCCTCCGCGAGGGCGAGTGTTCCGATAGCGAAATAGGCCCCTTTGAACCGTAGCGCGGGAAGCCCGATAACGCTCGCCAGGGCAACGCCGGCGACTCCCGAGGCGGCCACGGCGAGGGCGACGGGGAGGGCCGCACGCCAGGCAAGGAAATGAAAGGCCAGGACGCCGATGCCGAAGAAAGCCGCGTTGCCGAGACTGATCTGACCGGCGTATCCGGCCAGAATGTTCCAGCTCTGGGCGAGAACGAGGGTGATAAAGAGGGTCACAAAAAGGTTGAGGGTATGGTCCGTGGCGACGGTAAAAGGAAAGACCGCGAGGAGGACCAGGATAATGGCGAAGGCCCCCATTGATGTCCTCCTGGCGCTCACGTTGCCCTCTTTCGGGTCCCAATGCTTCCCAACCCATCGCATCGCTGTTCCCTGTTTGCCTTTTCCCGCCCCGGCCTCAAACACGCTTCCCGTCCTGTGCGCGCTCATCCGCTTTTCGACCTCGCCAAAAGGACGAGAACGAAAATGACCAGGCCGATCGCCTCCCGGTAATCGGCGCCGACGAAGTAGACGCTGATTCCCTCCACAAGACCCAGTGCGAGGCCCGCCGCAAAAACCCTTCCGATCTTCCCCACTCCTGCGAGAATAAAGACTACCGTCGCTTTGAGAAGATAGTCGAAGCCGGCCGCAGGGTGGACGGAATAATTGACCGCCGCCGCTACGCCGGCAATCCCGGCGAGGGCCGAGCCGATGCCGAAAAAGAGGAGATACGTGCGCTCGACATTGATCCCCATGATGTTGGCCGCGTCCTTGTCCTGGGCCGTTCCCCTGATCGACTTGCCGAAATAGGTCTTGGAGAGCAGCAGGTAGAGGGCCGCGATCACCACAAGGGCCAAGCCGACGATCCCCATCCCCACGTAGGGCAGCCGGAGACCGGGCGAAACGTTCCAGACCCTTCCCACGTACCAGGGAGTGACGGCCCTCACGTCTGCCGTCCACAGTGAGGCGGCGGTATTGTCGATAACCCAGGTAAGGCCGAACCCGACCAGCAGCGAGCGGTCGATCTTCTTGCCCTCGGGCAGCCCCTCAAGGTGCGAAAAGAGCCCTTTGTAGAGCCCTGCTCCCAGCAGGAACAAGACAAGCCCCGCGAGGGGGATGGCGTAGAGGGGATCTATTTTGAAGAGATCGAGAAGCCAGTACGCAACATACCCTCCCAGCATGAGAAAACTGCCGTGGGCGATATTGAGGTGCTTCATCACCCCGAAGACGAGGCAAAAGCCGACGGCGGCGAGGCCGTAGAAAGCGCCCGTTATAACGGCGTAGGCAAGGGTTTGCAGCATCAGTCGTCCCCAACGCCGAGGTAAGCCTTTTTGACCCTCTTGTCCTCGAGCATCGCTTTGGCGGCGTCCTTTCCCACGATGCGTCCGTTTTCCAGAATATAGCCGTAGTCAGCCATACCGAGGGTCATGGGCACGTTTTGCTCGACCATGAAGACCGTCAGCCCCATGGTTCTGTTGATCTCCTGGATCGTCCCGGCGATCCGGTCCACCATGATCGGAGCCAGACCCAGAGAAAGCTCGTCGATGAGGAGCACCTTGGGCCTCGACATGAGCGCCCTTGCCGTGGCAAGCATCTGCCTCTCCCCGCCGCTCAGAGTCCCGGCCAACTGGCCGGCTCTGCGCTCGAGAAGGGGGAAGATACGGAAGACTTCTTCCATCGTTTGCCGCCTGCGCTTCCTGGCATCCCTCGGGTACGCCCCAAGCTCAAGGTTTTCGAGGATGCTCATCTCGGGGAATATCCTTCTTCCCTCCGGGACCATGCTGATCCCCATCTCGACGATCTTGTGGACGCGTTGCTTGTGGACGGCCTCCCCGTTCAGAAAGACGCCGCCGCGCGAGGGTCGGAGCAGACCCGTGATAGCGAGGAGAAGGGTCGTCTTGCCTGCGGCGTTAGGCCCGAGAAGGGCGGTGATTTCCCCTTTCCGCACGGTGAGCGAGACGGACCACAGGATCTGCATGTCTCCCCGACGCACGTCCAGATCGCGAACTTCAAGCATTCGCCGCCTTCCCGAAATAGGCTCTTATTACATCAGGATTCTCGACGATCTCTTCCGGAGTTCCTTCGACAATCTTTCGACCCGCGTCAAGCACCACGACGCGACCGGAGATGTTGAGGAGCGCCTTCATCACATGCTCCACGATGATGAGGGTCACGCCGGAGCGGTTGATCTCGCGGACCAGGCTCATTGCAACGTTTATTTCCGTCGGGTTGAGGCCGGCCATGATCTCGTCCAGGAGCAGAAGCTTCGGGCGCGCGGCGATAGCTCTTGCCACCTCCAGTCTTTTTCTTTCCAGCAGGTTGAGCGACGACGCGGGGAGGGTCAGCTTCTCCGAGAGACCCACCCGCGCAAGGATGTCCTTCGCCTCCCTTCGCGACCGTTCAAGCCCGAGGGAGGGCTTGTTCCCGAAGAAGCGGCCAACCATCACGTTCTCCACAACGGTCATGCCCGAAAAGGGACGGGTAAGCTGAAAGGTGCGGGCGATGCCTTTCTGGCAAATCTGGTACGGCTTGAGACCGGTGATCTCTTCTCCGTCGAAACGTACGCAGCCCCCGTTGCAATGAAGGGAGCCCATGATGGCGTTGAAGAGCGTTGTTTTTCCCGAACCGTTCGGTCCGATAAGGCCGACGATCTCTCCCTCGTGGACGTCAAACGTCACGTCCCACAGGGCCATCAGCCCTCCGAAGGCTTTGGTCAGTTCCCTAATCTCCAGAAGCGCCATCCTCGGGCCTCTTCCTGCACGCCGTTTGAGCGGCGCAGAGACGAAAGCCCCCTTGCAAGGCGGGCTCCTCGACCTGCCGGCTCATCATCCGCGGGACTACGGACGCTCATTCCACGGTGGAATCGGGTAAATCAGGTTTGACCTGAATTCTTTGGGCCAGACGAGCTTTTCCTCGCCCTTTGCCCATTGGATGCTTGCCGGACTGGGATCGACGACGGTTCCATTTGGGTTGAACTTTATCCTACCGAGAGTAGTTGTGGTATCGACCGACAATAAGGCCTCCCTGATCTTTGTCGGGTCGAGAACGCCTGCCTTCTCGATGGCCGCAGCGAGGACGCACATTGTAGCATAGGAGGCGCCAGTGGTGATTTCCGGGTGTTTGCCGAACTTGGCCTGGTGGATGACGTTCAGCCTGACCGTGTCGGGGTCCTTCATGGTATAGTGCCACTGCGGTCCGACCCGGATTACGTAGTCGCCTATGGCGCCCATGGCCTTCGGCCAGGTTACGTCCTCTGCCCCGCGCAGAATAAAACAGGCTTTCGGGTTATAATCGAGCTCTTTCATCTGCCGCATCATTGCCATGGCGTCGGGCGTGATGGGGCAGCTCATTATCGCCTCCACGCCGGCGTTCTTCACCGCCATGATCAGGTTGCTCCAGTCCTTCGTCATGCGCCCGTACTTTTCAAAAAGCGCGATCCTGTATCCACGCTGGTTTGCCTCCTTTCTGAAGGCCTCTGACTGTTCGATGACCCAATCGGTCGTCTCTTCCAGGATCGCGATTGTCTTCGGCCTTTTGTCTGCAGGAATGGAATCGAGAATATCAAAGCTGAACCTCGCGAGGTCCGGCGATTTCGGCGTGGTCGAAAACCAGTATTTCAGGCCCCTGTCGTGGGGAGATTGATGCGGCGCCGCAACAATGATCGCGGGGGTCTTGTTCTTCTCCGCCACCCCCTGCCCATTGACCATCACTCCGTCGCCCACGAAAGCGACGACCTTTTTTGTCTGAAGCCATTCCATTCTGCTGATTGTTTTTGCCGGCTCCGATTCCGTGTCCTGGGCCATGACTTCGATGGGAATCTTTTTGCCGTACTCCTTGACAAAAACGCCGCCCTTGCGGTTTATCTCTTCTGCGCCCAGCTCGTAGCCGACCTTTGCTTGATTTCCCAGGCTGGAATAGACTCCCGTGAGCGAAACGACCACTCCTACCGGGATAGAGAGAGGCGCCGAAGAAGCAGCGAAGGCCGGCGCCCCGAAACAGCCGAACAAAACAACCGAGAGAACCAGAAAAAAGACCCGTTTTGATTCCATACCAAACCCCCCTTTGGT
The DNA here is from genome assembly GCA_963816715.1 of uncultured delta proteobacterium. Taxonomy (GTDB): domain Bacteria; phylum Desulfobacterota; class Syntrophorhabdia; order Syntrophorhabdales; family WCHB1-27; genus BOG-1155. The sequence continues at coordinate 230,331 of CAWFMJ010000007.1, read as the reverse complement.
AAAGAATGTTCCTTGTTCTCAAACTGGTCTTAAAGCAATTACAGGAGCAGGAAGCCCCCATCGACGGGTATCGCGGACCCCGTCACAAATCCCGCCTCTTCCGAGCACAACCAAAGCACCAGGGCGGAGACCTCGGCCGGCTTGCCGACCCTGCCGACAGGATGGAGCGATCTGGCTCTCTGCGCGGACGCCTCATCCTTCAGGAACGTCTTGTACGACATGGGCGTCTCGATCATAGCGGGACAGACGGCGTTGACCCTGATGCCCTGGTCGGCATATTCGATCGCCCCCGTTTTTGTCAGTCCTATGACGCCGTGTTTGCTCGCAATGTAGGCCGCACCCACTCTTTTGCCGGCCTTATACCCAGCCACGGCCGACATGTTCACGATCGACCCGCCTCCGCGCCTGATCATCTCGGGGATCTCGTATTTCATGCAGAGATACATGCCTGTCAGGTTAACCGCAATTACCTGATCCCAGACCTCCTTCTTGTAGTCGATGATTGAGGTCATGAGGCTGCCGTCTATGCCGGCGTTGTTGTAGGCGCAGTCCAGTCCGCCATAGGCTTCGACGCAGCTTCTCACAAGGGCGGATGCATCTTCCTCCCGGGAAACGTCGGCCTGAACAAAGAGGGCGTCTCCCCCCGCCCGTCTTATCCGGTCCGCAGCCTCTTCCCCTTCCGTGATGCGTCTGCCCGCGATTACGACTTTTGCCCCTTCTTTCGCAAAGGCAAGGGCGCCGTCGTAACCCAGTCCCGATGTTCCACCCGTCACAAGGACCACTTTCGACGCAAATCGTCTGGTCATATTTTGTCCTTTTTTTGAAATGGTTCTCGGCCCTCCCCCCCGAAGGGCCGCGAGCAGGTCTGATGAGCTTATGCGACAATGATAAGCAATTGATCAACCGCTTGTCAAGAATAATTTCATGAAATTACTTCACAAATCGTTACTTATGTTTTGGATGCTAACACACAATAGATAATATACAATTGGCATGGCGAATTTGGTAATTCATGAAGTAATGTCAGGATAGGGAGCGCCACAAAAACGAAGCTGAAGGGACGGCGATGATAAATTCGCGGCGAAACTGAAGATCTCACCTCCGCCGAGGCATCGACACGGCCAAGGGGGCGGCGCTTTCGCCCGGATGGGACCATAAAAGCGGCCGGGTGCGTGATCGTCAGGCACGCGGCGACAGACGGTTCCCTAATAACCGCGATCCGACGGACAAGGTGAAGGAAGAAGATGTCATATGCACAAGGTGGTCGTTTACTGTCGCAGAGATTCGGATATCATGGACATCTGGTTCGGCGATCCTGAAGATGAGGCGGTATGCGAAGAAGTCGGAGAGGGTATAATCCCCCGCTCACGCCGCAGCCTTAAGCGCGACCCGCATGCCAGCCTTTGTCGCAAGGACGATGAGCATCTCCGGGCTGAACTTCTCCCATTTGCCCGTATTCAAGTCCGAGACCCTCGGTTGACTGACTCCAAGGATTTCCGCCGCCTTCGCTTGCGTCAGCTTCTTCGCCTTGATGAATCTTCTCAGACCTGCCATGAGGTCGGCCCGCATCTGAAGAATAGCCGCCTCGTCAGGGGAATATCCGAGATCGATAAAGACGTCGCCCGGTGACTCAACAATGGTTTCGCTCATAGAACGCCTCCAATCTGTTTGTACCGGCTGCGAGCCAGATCGATGTCATGTTGAGCCGTCGGCGTTATCCTCGCCAACATTATGATGGTATGAAGAAACGGGCTCGTGGGGGCCCATGGTCTTTCTCCACTTTCATTTATCCTACGTCTCTATCCTGGCGTTTAAAGGGCCGGGCGCGCAGGTCGGGATCGGGCGCGGGCGGGACCGCCGGTCGGCGGCGCCGCCCGATGCGGCGACAACTCACCTTTTGCAGTCGATGGGCCAAGGTGATAGAATGGAAGAAAATGCCCAGGGAGGATGATGCAATGAAGATTGTCGCATTCAACGGCAGTCCAAGGAAGGACGGCAACACGACGATGTTGCTGCGCCGGATCCTCGCCCCGCTCGAGGCCGAAGGCATCGAAACGGAGCTTATCCAGCTTTCCGCCAAAACGATCCATGGCTGCATTGCCTGCCAGAAGTGCTTCGAGAACCAGGACAAGCGGTGCGCGGTGAAGGACGACGCGGCCAACGAGTACATCGAAAAGATGCTGGGCGCCGAGGGGATCGTGCTTGGCTCGCCCGTCTACTTTCAGGGCTCGACGCCGGAGATGAAGGCGCTGATCGACCGGACAGGCTTTGTCGGACTGGCCAACGGCAGGATGTACCGGAACAAAGTCGGGGCAACCGCGGCGGTTATGCGGCGCTCCGGGGCAACGCGCACCATCGAGACGATGAACCACCTTTTTCTGAGCAACGAGATATTCATTGCGGGCCGCGTGCTTGGCATAGGAAGGGACAAGGGCGATGTGGAGAAGGACGCGGAAGGCATGGAGATGGCGGCCGCCTTGGGCCAGAGGATGGCCTGGGCTATGAAGCGGCTGCATGGATAGACGGTAGGGCAGGGGCCGTCGCGCTCCCCTCGCGGTCTTCGCGGCGCGCCGGCAGCAGCGCCGGATCGGGACTGCCCGATTCCCTCAGAGGGCCCGACGCACGCGCTTATCGGTACGTCCCGTATTCCTTTGCCGCTTCCATCATGGCCCTGAGGTTGTCGGGGTTTCCGTGGTTCATGCTCGCCGCTCCGGTCAGAATGTAGCCGCCGCCTTCCGCGCACGTCTCGATCAGGCGGCGGCAGGACTCCTTGACCTGCTGCGACGTGCCCGTGCAGAGGAGGGAAGCGGGGACGTTGCCGGCGATGCAGGCGCGGTCGCCGAGGACTTTCTTTGCGTAGGCCATGTCCATCGTCTCGAAATGCCAGATCACGGAACCCCGCGGCATATCTTTGATGATCTCCAGTCTTTCCGAAAAATCGCCCTCGGCAAAGGGCATCGGCACGAGCCCTTCGTCGACGAGGCCCATCATCACTTTCTTGAAGGTGGGCCAGTAGAATTCCCCGAACTGTCTTCCTGACATGAAGCCGCCTGTTCCTTTATGGAGGGGCATGAAAATGATAGGAGAGCCGGAGGCGTCGGCCATGCCGAGGGCTTCGTTGATGCAGATGGGCACGAGCCGTTCCATGGCCTCGCGGAGCTTTTCGGGCCTGCGATACATATCCATCATGATGCCCTTGGTGCCCCTCAGCATATCGCCCATCAGATCGTAGGGAGCGCCGTTCATGCCTCCCCATACATTGGGAATGCCCGCTGCAAGCGAGGTCCGGGACACGTCCATAACCGCGGCCTGCCACTTTTGGCCCTCTTCGGCGGCATCGAGGAGGGCCTGGATGGATGCTCTGACCTCCGGATCGCCGAAGCGCGTGATGTAGAAAACCGGTATGCCCGCAAACGGCGTGAGCGGGAGCAGCTTGCTGAGACCCGCCAGGGCCCCCGAAGTTCGCGGCAGAAAGAACCGGAGAAGGTAATCGGCCGGATCCCTGATGAAATCGTCATATTCTTCCGGCGGCATGTACTCGCCTTCCACATACTGGTACATGGCGACTTCGTCGGCCAGACCGTGGCCGGGCCAGCGATTGAGCCGGTAGTCGATCATCTCCATCATCCTGCCAGGAAAGACGAGACCGGGGCCGGCAAAAGAGTCAAACTCAAATTCCTGCAGAAACTTGATCCACGACGCTCGGAGCGCCTCGTAGTCGTACATCACCTTCTTGAGCGTGCCGCCCGCGTAAACGGCGGGATAAAAGCCGGAGGGAAGCATAACGGGCACTCGATCCGGTTCCTCGAGTTTGATAGCCTTTATGAACCTCGTCACTCTTGCTTTATAACCTTCTTCAGCTTCCCGGCTGATGAATTCGACGCCCTGCGGCGAAAGCCACCGCTTGAACCGCTCTTCCCGCTTTTCGTCCGGCGACAGAGCCGCCCAACGGACATCCCTTTTATCCATGCGTCAACCTCCCGGAGTTGCCGTGCATTCTCACGAAAAAGTCCCTGTCCGGCAGACCCCAAACATCGCGGGCGCCGGAACCCTCGTGGTCCAAGGTACATCTTGCTCGAATCGCGAACAAAATGCAAGACCGCCCATCCTTCAAAAACCATTTGACAACCTCATAATATTATGAAAAACTTAAGAAGCACGGTTGCAGCGACGGAGCCCTCCGGATATGCCGACAAAACGTTCGTTTTTCCGTCCGGTCCGCTTGCGTTCGACCCGTGGCTACAGGAGGTAAGGACCATGAGTAGTTTTCCGCACGTGTTGTCACCATTCAAATTCGGCAATGTGACGGTCAAAAACAGGATCGAGCTCGCGCCGGCCTGCTATATGCTCACGACGCCCGACGGCTTTGCGACAAGGGAAATGATTGCCTTCTATCAAAACCTCGCAAGGGGCGGCGCCGGGATCATCACTATCGGCGAGACCCCCATAGATTGGGAGTATGCCAAAGGTCACGAGTTTCAGCTTAACATGGCCGACGACAAGGTCATCAACGGACTGAGCCGGTTGGTGGAAGCTGTCCATCGATATGGCGCCAAGCTGTCCATAGAGTTGCAGCACGCCGGCAGGTACGTACTGAACGGCAGACCCACCATCGGCCCCTCGCCGATTCCTGCCAGGATGGAGGAGCTTAACGCGGCAAAGGAAGGGCGGCCCATAAGGCCCGTCACGGAAATGACCCAGGAGATGATCGATACGGTCGTCGAGCACTTTGCGAATGCCGTTTACCGGTGCCTGAGGGCGGGTTTCGAGATGGTGATGATCCACGGCGCCCACGGCCATCTGATCCCGCAGTTTCTCTCTCCCTACACGAACAAACGGACGGACGGTTATGGCGGGAGCTTCGAGAACAGGGCAAAGTTTCCGCTTCAGGTCCTGGATGCCATCAGGAAAAAGGTGGGCAACAAGATAGCCATCGAATACCGCATCAGCGCCGAGGAGCTTGTTGAAGGCGGCATGACGGTCGAGGAGACCATCAAGTTCGCCAGGCTGATCGAGGACAAGATCGACCTCCTGCACGTGTCCGCGGGCGTTCTTCAGGATCCGAAGATCATTCCGCACATGATCCAGCCTACTTATTTCCCCCACAACTACTTCGTCCATTACGCGGAAGCATTCAAAAAGGCGCTTTCCATCCCCATCGCGACGGTCGGTTCCATCAGCACGATGGAGGCTGCCGAAGCGATCGTTGCGGAAGGCAAGGCGGACATCGTCGCCATGGCGCGGGCGATCCTCGCCGATCCCGAGATCGTCAAGAAAGCGGCCCACGGAAGGGCCGACGACATCAGACCCTGTTTGCGCTGCCACACCTGCAACAGGCTCACGGCTGCTTTTTATCCTATCCGGTGCGCGGTGAACCCGACCCTCGGCCGGGAGGTTGACTACGCCATCATTCCCACGGCAATAGAAAAGAAGAAGGTTGCCATCGTGGGAGGCGGCCCTGCCGGAATGCAGGCGGCCCTCACCGCAGCGCAGCGAGGCCATGAGGTGACAATCTACGAGAAGAGCGACAAGCTGGGAGGAAATCTCGTTTCCGCTGCCGGTCTTGCCATCAAGGCCGACATGCAGCGCTACCTCGCATGGATTGTCCGACAGACTGAAAAAGCGGCTCATGTGTCGGTCAGGCTCAACACCGAGGCGACGCCGGCAATGATGAAAGCGGACAAGCCCGACGTGATCGTTCTCGCCGTCGGCGCGGAAGCGATTGTTCCCGAGATCCCCGGCGTCCACGGGACGAACGTGGTCCTGGCGGCCGACGTCGATATGGGGAAGGCGAAAGTGGGAAACGCCGTGGTCGTGGCCGGAGGCGGCTCGACCGGCGGGGAAACAGCGTTGCAGCTCGCCATCGACGGCAAGAAGGTCACCATGGTCGAGATGCTTCCCTACGCGGCGGTGGTCGCAGGGTGGCCCCGCGGTCTGGTCGACATGCTCGAGCGCTACAAGGTGCCTTTCCTTACGGAGGTCAAGCTGGAGGGGGTTGACGGCAAAGGGGCCCAGGTTATCGATAAGAATTGGAAACGGTTCGAGATTCCAGCCGACACGGTGGTTATATCCCTTGGCTTCAAGCCTCGCTCGGAAGTCTTTAACCTGTTTAAGGATTTGGCGCCCGATGTTTACACTATCGGGGATTGCGTCAAGTCCGCCGCTATAAAAGAGGCGATCCACGACGGATTTAACGTGGCGGTCGAGCTATAGCAGGCGAAGCGGGGGGCGAAGAGCGGCGTCTGCGCCGTGCAGAATTCCCGATGAGTCCCTATGCTATCCGCAAGGGCTATAAATTTGCACGCTTTGTGCGGCTTGAGGAGGCGGTCTCGTGAAGCTTTACGTTTTTGAGTCGGCAAAAATGCATGTTCCCGATAGGGGTATGATGTCCGGCGGTAAGCCGAGCGGAGTGCCCGTGACAATCCCCGTACCTTTCTATCTGATCGACCACCCGCACGGTCTGGCTCTTTTCGACACCGGGATGAAAGTGGAAAACTGGCCGGCCCAGTACAGACCGGACGGCGATCAACGGCCGGATCAGATGATCGACAAACAGCTCGCAAAGCTCGGCTTCAAGCCGGACGACATTAAGTATGTCATCATGTCTCATCTTCACCTCGATCACGCCGGCGGCATGCCCTATTTTCCGAAGGCAACCTTCATTGTGAGAAAGAGCGAGCTCAGGGCCGCCTGGTGGCCGGAACGCTTCCAGGTGCACTACATATTCGACGATTTCAAAGACACCAGAAATTTTGATTATATCGAGCTCGACGACAAGGAGACGTTCGATGTGTTTCTCGACGGATCTGTCCTCTGCATTGATACAAAAGGGCATTCTCAGGGTCATCAGTCCCTGGTCGTGAACCTCCCGAAGTCGGGGAAGTTCGTTATTGCCGCCGATGCCGTCGCCATGGGAGAGACCCTCGCCGAGGGCGTCATGCCCTCGATCTTGTGGAACCCGGAAGAGGCATTGAGAAGCGTGAAAAAGCTGCAACACATGCACCGGGAAGGCGCCGTTATCCTCATGGCGCACGACCCCGAGCAGTGGGAGACCGTAAAACTCGCGCCCGAGTTCTACGAATAAAGAGGCCGGAAAGGCCGAGCAGCAAAATAATGGAGAGGAGGAGAACATGAGAAGCAAGATGGACAAGAGAAAGATGTGGGGTATATCCACGGTCCTTGTCGCGTGCGTCGGCCTGGTTGTTGCGCTTACCTTGCTGATGCCCACTTACGGCACGGCCCAGCAGAAACCGAAGACCCTCAAAATCGGCTACCTGCTGTGCCTGAGCGGCTGGTATTCCGTCTTCGACGCCGTGGAGGAAAACCACGTGAAGGCCGTTGCCCAGTTGATCAACGAAAAGGGCGGCCTGACGATCCAGGGACAGAAGTACAACATCGAGTTGGTAGGCGAGGACGGAAAGAGCAGCCTCGACGGCATTGCCGCGGGCGCGAACAAGCTCGTCTACGACCAGAAGGTCAAGTTCGTGGTTGGTCCCACCGGCTTTTTCTCAACGGGGTCCTCGCCGACCTTCGAGCAGAACAAAGTGCTCCATGTTTCCGGCTATTGCAGCAACCAGCCCGGAGAAGTGGACAAGAGCACGCCTTATGGCTTCCTCGGTTTTGACGCCTCGATAGGCACATCGATCGGTTCCTGGAAGGTGGCCAAGAAAGAGTTCCCCAAAGTTAAGAATCTGGCTATGGCCGGTCCTGACGACGGCGCCATTCCTTACCTGGTGCCCATCATCAAGAAACTCCTCGCCGGTTATGGCTACAACGTGGTCGGCGATATGATCCCCTATCCGAACGAGATGGAGGACTTTAGCCCGATCGCCGCAAAGATCAACGCCATCAAGGGCGCGGACGCCCTGTTCATCCTGAACGGCAGCCCCGTGCACCACGGCAACATCGCGAAAGGCTTGCGGGCCCTGGGGAACAACATGCCCATTATCCTGCAGAGCCTGGCACCCGCGGAGATCGTTGCTTCCATCGCCGGAAAGGCGGCAGCGAACAATATCACCTGCATGGGTCTTACCCCTCATGCAAAGGGGAACCCGAAGCTTATGGACGAAGTATTCGACAAGGCGGGCGGCAAGCCTCCTATGTACCTGTTCAACCCGAACGGACTCTGGGTGCTTTCCAGGGTGATCCAGGCGGCCAACAGCATCGACCCCGCAGTGGTGAAAGCCAAATGGGAGAGCATGGACAAGGTTGACTGCCTGTTCGGGACTTGTGAGTTCGGCGGCGATGTGACTTACGGTCTGAAACATCACGCGGTGTCGCATCCCCTTCCTTACCAGAAACTCATGAACGGACAGGTCCAGTACGGTGGATGGGTAAACGTGGAGCGCATTCCTTAAGCTTGCCGGGCACAGCAAGACTTCGCAAAGCTGAGGAATCGAGACAGAAAGCATGCTTGCGGGACGGGACTGAGCTTCACTTTTGACTCGGTTTCGTCCCGCAGCCTCGTAAAAGCAGTGAACAGAGCAATCAGGAGTCAGCGTTAAAGGCAGTCAAAAGTCAGGAGCCAAGGGCGAAGCGTTTTTGTGGATTCTCATTTTTGGCTGATGACTACTGACTACTGACTTTTGACTTGAAGGAATCGAAAGGAGCTGGAGCAATGAGCGACTACCGGAAGATACCATGTGTGATTCAACGGGGTGGGACGAGCAAGGGCGTCTATCTTCATGAAAAGGATGTGCCTTCGGACCCCGATTTGAGGCAGAAGCTGATCCTCGCCATCTTTGGAAGCCCGGACATTCGTCAGATCGACGGACTAGGGGGCGCCGATCCTCTCACGAGCAAGTGCGCCATCATCGGGCCGTCGCACAAACCTGGCGCGGACGTGAACTACACCATGGCCCAGGTGGGCATCGGCGACGCCCTGATCGATTTCGGCGGCAATTGCGGCAATATATCCGCGGGAGTGGGTCCTTTCGCCATCGACGAAGGATTGGTGAAGGCGACGGGCGATAAAACGGTGGTGCGCATCTTTAACACCAACACGAAGAAGTATTTCAAGTCTTACGTGTCGACGGCCGAAGGCAAATCAAAGTATCCCGGCGATTATGCCATCGACGGAGTGCCCGGCATGGGAAGCAAGATCCTGCTGGACTACTCGGGCACGGGCGGCACGGTCAACGGTCGCATTCTTCCCACCGGCAATGCCGTCGACACGATTTCGGTCCCCGGACTCGGCAACGTCGAGGTGTCCGTGGTCGACGCCGGAAACCCCACCTGTTTCCTGAGGGCGGAGGCCCTCGGTTTCTCGGGCACTGAAGGTCCCAACGACGATAAGGTGCTAAAGGCCCTCGACACCATCGAGATTATCCGCGGCACGGTATCGCAGTTGCTCGGCCTCGCGTCGGACCCGAAGAAAGCGCGAACCGAAAGCCCCACCCGGCCCATGATCGCCTTCATCGTGCCGCCGACATCCTATACGAGCTTTACCGATGGCGCGGCCGTCGGGAAAGACGACGTCGACCTCGTTTCCCGCCTCTACTTCATGCAGTTGATGCATAAGACCTATCCGGGGACCGGCACTGTTTGCACGGGCGTCGCCGCGGTGATTGACGGGACGATCCCGGCTCAGGCGTGCAACCCGAAAGTGAGGGAGACGAAAGTGGTCCGCATCGGTCATCCGAGCGGCACGATCGCCCTGGAAGTCGACGTGGAGAACCTGCCGGAAGGTCCGAAGCTGAACCTGGCCGCCTTTGGCCGCACCTCGCGCCGGATCATGGAAGGCTTTGTCTACGTGCCGGAGAGCGTATTCCACAAGTAGGAAGAGTGCGAAACAGCGAGGAGGGACGACCCGCAAGCGGATCGCCCCGGCGAGCCTCGCTCGCGGAAACAGGGCGCTGGACCTGAATGAGGTAAACATGAGAGAGACAATAGAATTTGCCGAGAGGTATATGAACCTGAGCTACGATGCGCTCACGCCGCGCTCTATCGAGATGGCGAAGCAGTGCATCATTGACTATCTCGGCTGCACGTACGCGGGCTTTCCCTACGAATCGAGCCGCATCGCCCGGGAATACGCCGTTGCGAACTACGCGAAAGGTCCGTCTACCATAATCGGCAGCAGCGAGAAGCTCGTGCCCTCGGGCGCCTGCTTTACGAACGGGACATCGGGCCACGCAGCCGACCTCGACGACTGCCTGAACGAAGGCGGCGGCCATCCCGCGGTAACGATTCTGCCCGTGGCCCTGGCCATGGCAGAGTATGCGGGCCTTTCGGGAAAAGACCTTATCAAGTGCATCGTCATCGGCTATGATGTCTTCGCCAGGATCGGCAAGGCTTCCAATTATCAGTCCCTCTTCGACCGGGGGTTTCACCCGACGGCTTTGCTCGGCCACTTCGGCGCCGCCATGACCGCTGCCCGGGCCCTCAACCTGCCCGTCGACAAAACGGCCAATACTCTGGGCATCGTCGGAAGCTTCGTGTCGGGGAACCTTGAGTGCTACTCCGACGGCAGCTATACGAAGCGGCTCCACGGCGGCAGCACCTCCTCGGCCGGCGCCGCCGCCGCGCTGCTGGCGGCCAGGGGCTACACGGGTCCCAAGAGCATTCTCGAAGGCCCGCGTGGGTTCTTTCAGGGGTACTGCACGGGCGCGAGGCTCGAGCTGCTCAACGCCCCCTCGGACACCTTCGAGATCGAGCAGGTGACTTTCAAGCCTCATGCCTGCTGTCGCTTCAATCAGGCGGGCATCGACGCGGTGCTCGACATCTTCTCGAAAAACTCCCTCGACTGGCGGCCGATCAAATCGATCGATGTGGCGCTTTCCAAGACCTGCTATAGCATCGTGGGCCAGCCTGAGTCGGTGAAGTTCCATCCGAAGAATGCGGTGGACGGCCAGTTCAGCTCGCCCTACAGCGTCTGCATCGCGGCCATCGAAAAGAAGGCGTTCCTGGAAGAGTATACCGATGAATCGGTGAGAAGACCGGACGTGGCCGGGATGCTCAAGAAGGTGAGCGTCTGGAACGACTCCGAGCTCGACAAGTACTTCCCCGAGTGCTTTCCCGCGCGGGTAACCATCGAGATGGAGGATGGGAGGAGCTTCACGCAGGAAGTGAAGTATCCGAAAGGCGACCCGGAAAACCCGATGTCGGAGCAGGACGTGGTGGAGAAGTTCGGGAGGGCCAGCGGGCGTCTTTTGAGCGACAAGAGAAAAGAACAGATTCTCGAAGCTGTGTTCAACATAGAAAAAACGGTGCGGATACAGGATTTCACCGACTTGTTGGCTTAAGTAGCCGCAGCGTGTTGTTCGCATAGGCAAGGAAGCGAAAAGGAGAAGGAACGATGGGTGAGAATGGCAAATACCAGAAGCTTCTGGAACCGGGTAAAATAGGGTCCGTCAAAACGAGGAACCGCGTCATCAAGTCGGGGTCCGGTCTCTTTATGTGGCGTGAGGACGACGTCCACATGAGGCAAGAGGTAAAGGCTTGCTATGAGGCCATGGCCAGGGGCGGCGTCGGCCTGATCATCGTGGAGGCGCCGGCCGTCGATTATCCCTGGGGAACCCGCCGCCGGGCGCGCTACCGGATTGATGACGACAAATATATCGAGGGCCTGAAGGAGCTGACCGAAGTCATCCACAAGCATAATTGCCCGACCTTCCTCCAGTTCAACCATGACGGCCCCTGGCAGGCGCATCTGCCCTCCGAGCCGATCCCCATTTTCGACGGCCCGCCGGTTGGCTCCTCGGCCACGTTCTTCAAGTGCGAGAGCGATTTTCACAATGAAGTGCCGCGGCCCCTCACGATTCCCGAGATCGAGGGAATCGTGGAGAAATTCGGCAAGGCGGGCGAAAGGGCCAGGCGGGCCGGTTTCGAAGGAGTGGACATCAACGCCGCGAGCAGTCATCTGTTTCACAACTTTTTCTCCCCCTTCTGGAACAAGCGGGAAGACATTTACGGCGGCAGCGTGGAGAACCGGGCGCGCCTGCTCTGTCAGGCCGTCCAGGAGATAAAAAGGCTGGCGGGCAAGGATTTCCCGGTGTCCGTCATCATCAACGGCATTGAGGTCGGCTGCGCGGTCGGCATCGACAACAAGCTGTGCCTGACGCCTGAGGACAGCCGGGGAATCGGCGTATTCCTCGAAAAAGCAGGCGTCGACATGGTCCAGGTGAGGAGCCATTGGATCGGACGCCACCTGGGCGCCTTCCTCCCCGATACCCTCTTCTTCCCCGATGCGCCCGTGCCGCTGGAATCGATACCCCCCGAGTGGGACGCAAGCCGGAAAGGCGTGGCGGCGAACATACTGATGGCCGCGGCCATGAAGAAACGGCTGTCCGTACCGGTCGCCGTGGTGGGCAGGCTCGACGCCGACCTGGGCGAGCAATTCCTCGAAGAGGGCAAGGTAGACTTCATTGCCATGACGCGGCGTCTCCTTGCAGACCCCGACTACGTCAACAAGGTTGCCGCGGGCCGTTTGGAGGACATTGCGCCCTGCACCGCGTGCATCAACTGCCTGAGGAGCAGCCGTTGCCGGGTGAACGGGCTCCTGGGTACTCAATACAACACGATAGAGAAGGCGGACAAGAAGAAGAAAGTCCTTGTCATCGGCGGCGGGCCGGGGGGCATGGAGGCAGCCAGGGTGTCCGCCTTGCGGGGCCATGACGTGACGCTTTACGAGAAGCTGACGAAACTGGGCGGTTTGCTTCCCCTTGCAGCCATGGTGAAGGGAGAGCACCCCGAGGACCTGCCCCTGCTCATTCACTATCTGGAAAGTCAAGTGAAGAAGCTGGGAGTGAAAGTAGAGCTTGGGAAAGAAGCCGACCTGTCCGTGGTGGACCGGTTGAAGCCCGACGCCGTCTTTGTCGCCGTCGGCGGCATTCCGACCCTTCCCGAGATTCCGGGCATAGACAGGCCGAACGTGGTGAGCGGCGCCGACCTGCACAAGAAATTGAAGTTCTTCTCCCGTTTCTTCGCTCCCTACACCTTGCGGAAGCTGTCGAAGTTCTACATGCCCATCGGCAAAAACGTGGTGATCATCGGCGGCGGTCTGCACGGGTGCGAGCTTGGAGAATTCCTCACGAAACGGGGGAGGAAGGTGACGATCGTCGAAAAGGCGGAGAAGTTCGGCGACGGCATGATAGAAGTTTATCGATCCCACCTCATGTACTGGTTCGAGAAGAAGGGCGTTATCCTCATCGGCGGGGTCAAGGAATACGTCGAGATTACCGACAAGGGGCTGACGATCGTGACGAAGGATGGAAAACGGCAGACGCTTCAGGCCGACACCTTTGTTCCCGCCCTGCCGCTGACGCCGAACACGGTGCTGCTGCAGGAGCTTTCCAAAAAGGTCCCCGAGGTCTACGGCATCGGAGACTGCAAGGAGCCCGGTTTGATAGCGGACGCAATCGGGACGGGCCTCAGGACGGCAATTACGGTATAGCGGAGAGCCTGGAGTGAACTTGGAGAGAAGCGGCCGGCAAGGCCGCTCCTTCGGAGGGGATATGAGCAATGCCTATGAAGTTGCAAAGTTATTGAAGACTCTCGACGTGTACGACCTATCCCCGCTTTTTGAGAGCAATATGCCGGGGTTTGCGACGGACCCTCCCTTCGGGATAGTGCCCGACGCGAAAAACGTGGCGCAGAATTACTACTTCACGCAGATCCTCGTGGTGAGCGAGCACAACGGCTCGCACGTCGACGCGCCCGTTCACATTCACAAGGGAGCGAAATCCATCGAGAACTTCCCCTGTGGCCACTTGATCGGCCCCTACAAGAAGTACGACCTCACCGCCTTCAACCCGGAGGCAGGGAAGAACATCACTCTGGACCAGATAAAAGCCGTCGAGGCGAGAGATAAGATCTCACCGGAAGCGGGGGATATTATTCTGCTCCGGTACGGCTGGGACAAATACTATTTGCCCGACACCCAAGTGCTCTTTCAGAAAGACTGGTATGCCGCGAACGTTCCCGGCATAACCGAGGAAGTCATGGAGCATTTCACGAAGGCGAAGATCAGGGCCATAGGGTCGGACGCGGTCTCGACGGATAACGCCTATGCGGAATCGAAAACGATCTCCATGCCGGGACGGGAAAAGTGGTTCCTGCCGAACGACATCCTCCCCATGGGGGGCTTCATCAATATGGGCAAGGCCCCGACGACGGGCTTGTTCATGGCCATACCGTTGAAGATCAAGAACGGCTCGGGCTCCCCCGTTCGTCCGATCCTCGTCGACGTCAAGAACAGCGACATCGTGCGGCTGCTCGCCGGTCTCACGGCCTACGACATTTCGCCGGTCTTCGAAACGAATATGCCGGGGTTTTACAACCACCCGACTTTAGGGGTGGTGCATGACGCGAGGACTTACGCGAAGCACGGCCGCTATATGCAGACATTGATCGTCTGCGAGCACAACGGCTCCCATACGGATTCCTTCAAGCATATCCATCCCCACCTGGCCAGCATGGAACAGATTCCCTGCGACTTTCTCATCGGCCCCTACAAGAAATACGATTTCACGAAACACAACCCCCGGCGGGCCGCCAACATCACGCTGGAGCAGGTGAAGGAGGTCGAGGCAAGAGACAAGATCAGACCGGAAGCAGGCGACATCATTCTGCTGCAATTCGGTTGGGACAAACATTATAAGCCGCAGAGCGACGACATCGAGGATCTCCTGTTGTACAGCTTCGGACCGGGGATTGCCGAGGAGGCGGTCAAGTATTTCGCCGACGCGAAGATCCAGGCCATCGGGGGCGACGTGGTAAGCGCCGATTGCTGCTTTCCCGACATGCCGGGCCACCTGGAGCATTTCTTGCCGAACGGCATTTTGATCATGGAGAGCTTCGTCAACATGGCGCCCGCGCCGGCAACCGGACTTTTTGTGGGATTGCCCTGGAAGATCAAAGGTGGGTCAGGTTCGCCCATGAGTCCTATCCTGTTCGGGTGATTTGACAAGCGCGATCGGGCGGCTAGCGGAGGTGATTTCTTGTTTGGCACGTGGGAGAGCAAAAACCCGATTCTCTTCGGGTGTGGCACGTCAAAGCTGACGGGAGAGAAAGCGAAAGGACTGGGCTGCAGGAAGGTGCTTTGCATCTTCGGCAAAAGCATCGAGGCCTCCGGGATCGGCGGCAAGATCGTCGACTGCCTTCACGCGGCCGGGGTCGGGACGGTCCGGTACGCGGGGGTAGTGCCTGACCCGCCCGATTACGTGGTTGAAGAAGCGGCAGCCTTCGCCAAGGCCGAAAGAGTGGACGGCATCGTCGCCGTCGGCGGCGGCAGCGCCATGGACATAGGAAAAGCCGTGAGGCTCCTGCTCGCGTACCCTTCGCCGATCGGCCGGTATTACTGCAACTACGACACGCCACCTTTGGACGAGTCGAGGATGAAACCCTTGATCCTCCTGCCGACCACCGCGGGAACGGGCAGCGAGACCTCGCCGGGGGGCGTTGTTACCGACTCCAAAACAAAAGTGAAGAACCTCATCAATATCGGGATCAGCCTCGGCATCGTCGATCCGGAGCTTACCCTCGGCCTGCCGCCGACGATTACCGCGAACACGGGGATCGATGCGCTGTCCCACGCCATCGAAGCGATGACGTCGAACCTGCCGAACCGGTTCAGCGACACCTTCGGCAAAGAGGTTGTTTCGCTCGTCAGCAAGTATCTGCCCGTTGCCTATCGCGACGGGTCCAACATCGAAGCCCGCGAAGCAATGGCCTTCGCGGCCACCTGCGCCACGATTGCCGTGAGAGGCGCCTTTATCCATATTCCTCACGCCTTCGGTGAGAACATGACGGGCATCTGGGGCATCGAGCACGGGATTACCCTTGCCGCTTTTCTCCCCGAAACGATGAAGTACATTGCCCCCGTCATACCCGAAAAGGTGAGGCTCGTGGCCGAAAGCATGGGCGCGGACGCGCCTGCCGGCGCAACGCCGGAGGAAATCGGCGAGCTGGCCGCCGACGCCATTCGGAAGCTGTGCAGGGCCGTGGACATTCCAACCTTCAAGTCGCTCGTCAAGAGCCGGGAAGAGGTGATGGCGAACCTGGTGCAACTATACGGCAAGCCGGAGTTCCTTCTCTTTTCTCCGAGGCCCATCAGCCTCGAGGAAGCCCGGCAATTCATCGCCAACGCCTATGACGACTAAGCGGGTTGCAAAATAGAGTGACGATTCGTATCTTTTTCACCAGACGGATTCCGGACAGAACTACTTGATAAACAGATGGCGAAAACCTTCGCCGATGCCCTTGAAGACCCTGCCGCCCTGTTTGACCGCCTGCTCTCCTGTCTGGATCGCGCCCAGCCCCAGCTTCTCGCCGAGACCCACGGATATTCGCCGCATGAAATGCTCCCTCAGACTGAACTGCGGATTGTCGAGGCGTCCCTCCACGACGAAGTCGAGGGGGAGTTCGTTCTTTGACGACTCCAGGAGCTTGACAACGAGCGACCGCGGGACGCCGAGGAATCTATCCCCTAATCCGTTCCCGCTTTCGAACCGCAGGTTTTTGAGGACAGCGTGGGTCGGCGCGTTGATCGATTTGCTGTGGATGGCAGCCTCCATGTCCATGTCGAGGGTCCCGCCCGCGACCACGGCGCCGCCCTTCTGTTGCAGGTATGGCCTCAGGGTGAGGATGTCGAGGTCCCGCAGCGATGCTTTCCCCGTGGTATCGAAGGTCTGGAAATTCGTACGCCCGGCGCCGCTGAGGCGCCCCGTGGACGTTTTTCCCGGAATGTCGGCCGAGACCCGCCAAGCCGTCCAGGCGTTCCCGGCAGGAAAAGAGCACGAGTCCCCGGTGAGCGCGATGTCGGTGAGGCGAATAGAGTAGGGGGGATGGGCGATCTTCCCGTCAAGGAAGAGGACTTCTCCGCCGGAGACCGAAATCTTGTTGAGGGTGAAGGAAACGGGCGGCTTCTTCTCCCCGGGCGCCGATGGTTGGCTTGACGCGGGGTTTATCGCGCGGCCTGAAGGCTTATCCTCTATTCGTAAGAATGGCCGGTCGAGCTTTACGTCCGAAAGCACGATGGGCTGCACCCCTGAAGGCGAGGCGCCTGTCGACGACGCGGCGAAGCGGAGGGATGCGGCTTTATAGCGAGGCCCCCGGTCGTCCCGGAAGGCTTTGACGTCCGTAACCTCGATGACCAGCGAACCCGCACGGGTCGTGGGATCGATTGCGCCGGTACACTTCGCCGACCCTTCCGCCAGGGCGCCTTTCACCTTCATACTGAGAGAAACCTTCGACGTCTCGTTCTTGAGCGGGAAGGCAAGATTGTCGACGGCGACTTGAAGGCCCGTTATCTCATTCGTGCCGGAGAGGAGATTCGAAGCGGAAGCGGACGTTTGCGCACCATGAATCGTGAGAGCGCCGTCGGAAATCCGCAAGGCGCCTATCCTGATGGGTCTGGGCGGCTCTGTTCTTTTATTGTCCCCCCCTTTTTTTTCCTTGCCGTTCGCGAGAGGATTAGCAAAACCCCCTGACGCGTCCGTTCGGAGGATCAGTGAAGGCTGCTCTATCGTGATCTCAGAGATGACCAATTCCTTTCGAAAGAGCCCGAAGATACCGGCCCGTACCTCAGCACCTTTCGCAGAGAAGAAATCCTGTCCGCCTTGACTGAAATGGATGCCAACAGCCTTTACGCCGTGCCAACCGAGCGACAACTTCTCGATTCGAGCGCCTTTTCCGAGGGCTTTCTCGACCTCGGCCTTGACTATCTTGTTGGACTCATAAAACAGGAGCAAAAGAGCCGCTGCGACGAGGGCCGCAACAACGGCGAAGGCAATAATGCTTCTCTTTCTCAACCGCATGGTCATCCGAGTTCTCTCCCTCAGTCACTTTACCAAGGTCTCGGAGGCAATTTCAAGAAAAGAAAGAGCCGTCGTCCGTTCCCATTGCGAGAACATCGTGCTCTTATTCGATTTGCCAGCTCTTGCTTTTTTCCGAATGTCCTGCTACCCTATCGTCGCTTGGGGATGGAGTCCCCCTATAATCGTCCGAGCCGGGCTGATGACTCCTACCGCGCAGGCTTTTGCAGCGGTAGAGTTGTTGCGGCATACAATTACCCGCTGCGAAGCGGGTTTTTTTGTTGCCTTTTCATTGCCCGGCCACCTATCAGAGGGAGGGTCTCCATCGTGGAACAGATTTTTGTCATCGCTTCGGTATGGCTCGGATTAGCCGTAGTTTCTGCCATCATCGCCTATCACCTGCGCATTTCAATCGCTCTGGTTGAGATCTGTGTGGGCGTAGCAGCAGGCGCAGTTGCAGCTTCATTTGGGAAAACAGAGGCCTTAGGCTCGAACCTGGAGTGGCTCCGCTTTCTGGCCTCGTCCGGCGCCGTCCTCTTAACGTTTCTGGCGGGCGCGGAACTCGAGCCGGACGTAATCAAGGCCAAGTTGAGAGAGGTATCTCTCATTGGTCTCGTCGGCTTTTTCGCCCCCTTTCTGGGTTGCGCGGCGCTGGCGCGCTACGTGCTCGGGTGGAATTTTCACGCAAGCCTCCTCTGCGGCGTTGCGCTATCCACGACCTCTATGGCCGTCGTCTATGCGGTCATGGTGGAAACGGGCTTCAACAAGACCGAATTCGGCAAGGGTATTTTGGGCGCCTGTTTCGTCAACGACCTCGGAACGGTAATCGCCCTCGGCCTGCTGTTTTCTCCATTTACCTACAAGACAATCGTCTTTGTGGTCGTGACCGCGGTGGTCCTCATTCTTCTGCCCCACCTCACCGGCTGGCTTACGCGTCTCTATGCGTATCGTACCGCCGCGATCAGAACCAAGTGGGTCATTTTTGTTCTATTCGGCTTGGGCGCACTGGCCCTCTGGTCGGGAAGCGAATCGGTTCTCCCCGCCTATATCGTGGGTATGGTTCTGGCCGGACACGCCTCTCGGGACGCCTTCTGGATTCGACGACTGCGCACCCTTACCGGGGGATTTCTCACGCCGTTCTACTTTCTTCGCGCGGGTACGCTCGTTTCGGTGATGGCCCTGGTTTCGGCTCCCGTTGTTTTTTTCGCACTGTTCGGCGGCAAGGTCCTTTCGAAAATCTTCGGTCTTTATCCAGTTGTCCGGCAGTTCAGACACGACCGCAACGAACGGTGGTATTATACCCTTATGATGTCGACGGGGTTGACCTTCGGAACGATCTCGGCTCTCTTCGGTTTGTCTCACGGCATAGTGACAGAGACCCAATACTCCTTTCTCGTAGCCGTCGTGATCGCGAGCGCGGTCATACCGACGCTGATTGCCGGATTCGCTTTTCTGCCCCGGCATCTTCTGCCTGAGTCAGGCAAGCCGACAGAGGCTGAACTCGAAGGGGAAGGATTGGGCGACGAGGGATAACGACCTGGGTCATTTGTTGAAAGCAAGTTAACGAGAATCAATACTCGCCTCACCCAGTTCCCGGAGCGCCCCCTGCAATTCGTTTATTGCGCTTCTGATCGCGTCGCTCTGTCCTGCCACCCGGGAGACAAGAGCATCGATGGTCGACAGTTCGTCCTGCACGTATTTCAACGCCTGGTCGCGGACCTCTTCGATCTCCTTGTTGATCCTGACTTCCCATTGGTAGGCGAGGCGTGACAGATGCATCTGGACGACTGAGGGCACTAGTTTCAGAAAATGGCGCTCAAAGAGGCGTCTGAAAACGGGCATGGGGATGAGAAACCAGAGAAGATCGAAATGAAAATCGAAGACCTTGGCGAAGGCTATATCCGGATGAGGTGGTTCGGGGACGCTTATGTCCCATTCCGCGGGAGACAGTTTCACCCCGAGCACGGCCTCGATATTCCTGTCGAGCAGGTTTCGAAAGAGGTCGAGAGACCGGGAGACGGATAGGTGAGTCCTCGTGAGAGTGCCAAAGAAATGGCGATGCTCCTTACGCGAAACGTCACCGAATTCCGTTGCAAGGTTCTCTTCGAGCCACTCCTCGTATCTGCGTGTCAATCGCCACAGGTTGCCCCGCCAGTCGGGCATTTCTCCTCTGAGTTTGTCGATAAACTTCCTGGTGAGATCGAGTCTTCTCAATTCAAGCCGGGCTGAGATAGCCGCTCGCGTCTGCAGCATGTTCTCGCGGGCGATGACGAACAACTCCGAACGAATAAGATCGTAGTTGAGTTTTTCGGTGAGAATAAGATGCTTGAGATTCTCGCGGTCTTCATCAGCCTTTTGGGACGCTTTGAACGCTACTTCAAGATAGGAAAGAAAATTGTTTACGAGAAAGACAACTTTATGACGGAGGATGCTGTCAAACTCGAAACCTCGGTTCTTCGTGAGGCCCAGCAGAAAGGTCTCGATGCGACTTTTCAATAGGTCGGCGCCCACCCTCGTCGAGTAGGTGCAAACGGGGAGGTCCGGATGGATTTCGCGTCGCAAGGTATTATTAAGGAATCGGATTACCTCTTCCTGCTGCTCGTGAGAAAGAAGGTCTGCCTTCGTTAAGAGAAGGACCACCTTTGGCGTATAGCGGGCAAGGTCGCGCAAGAGACCGAGGTCATTGTCGGATAATGGCCGGTCGGCGCTCACTGCCACTATCGCCGCGCCCACCCGGGGCAGCCAGTCCTCCGAGGTGTCGGTGTTGTACTTGAAGACGCTCCCCAGGCCGGGCGTATCGACGAGTCGCAATCCCTGGTAGCGTTCGAGCGAGGGCAATTCTATATCGACGATCTCCACGTTCTTCTCGTTTGCCGGGTTCTTTTCTTCCGATACGAATTCTCCGACATCTTCGACGGCTATGCCGAACGTGCTGCCATCGAACTGAGTGACAATGCCCTTTGGCGTTCTCCCATACCGGAGCCGGGTAATGACCGTGGTGACCGGGAGAATGCCGACCGGCAACACGTTCTGTCCGATCAGGCTGTTTAGAAATGAGCTTTTCCCTGCCTTGAATTGGCCCAGGATCGCGACATCAATAATCTGATCCTCCCCGAAAAGAGCTTCACAGGCATCAATGTCGCGGTTGAGTGAAACGATATTGAAACGGAGTGAATCCTGGCGGATACGTTTGAGAGCAGAGCGGGCTGTTGGTTGGATGGGCTTAAACCGGGTGGCCGCCTCTTCCATGATGCCCCTTTCAAACCTCCCGGGGGGATCGGTTTTGAGGAACGATCGCTCCGGGAAGCGAATTGAATGTAGGAGTCATCAGCCCCGCGGGGCGGTTGCGGCGAACCCCATCGCCATCAAAAATATACATATTCTCGTTCATAGTATCAAGAAAGCCGGAGGCGCGACGCTGATGAACAGCACTTCTGTTTTCGCCCGATAGCCGATTTCTGTTATAATGTCCCGTGTCATTCATCGCGGATCTCCATATCCATTCACGCTACTCCAGAGCGACAAGCCCCCGGATGACCCCGGAAGTTCTTTGGGAATGGGCGCAGCTCAAGGGTATTGACGTTGTCGGTACGGGCGATTTTACCCACCCGGCATGGAGGCGCGAGCTTGGCGAGAAGCTCGCGCCCGCGGGGAACGGACTGTTTCAGCTCAAAGCGGCGCCTGGAGGCTCCGACGTCCCCGATGCCTGCAAAAGCGACGTCTTTTTCCTCCTTTCTGCTGAGATTAGCTGCATTTACCGGAAGGCGGGCAAGACGCGAAAGGTCCATTGTCTTGTCTTTGCCCCTGATTTTGCGAGTGCCGACAGAATCAGCGCCGCTCTTGCCAGGGTCGGCAACATTGCCTCTGACGGACGGCCTATTCTTGGCCTTGATGCTGCATATTTGCTCGAAATGGTCCTTGATGCCGGGCCTGATGCCATGCTCATTCCCGCCCACGCCTGGACCCCGCATTTTTCGGTCTTCGGCGCGGCCTCCGGCTTCGACTCCCTGGAGGAATGCTTCGGCGACCTTGCGCTTCACGTTTACGCTCTCGAAACAGGTCTCTCCTCCGATCCGGCGATGAACCGGCGAGTTGCCGCCCTCGACCGCCTCGCCCTCATTTCCAACTCCGATGCCCATTCTCCCGCCAAACTGGGAAGAGAAGCGACGATCTTCGAATCGGATTTGACCTATCGCGCCATTGCTGACGCAATCAGGACGCAGCGGGGTCTCGCGGGTACCATAGAATTTTTCCCGGAAGAGGGGAAATACCACTACGACGGCCATCGGAACTGCAACGTCTGCTGCTCTCCCGAGGAGACAATCGGCCATAACTACTGCTGCCCGGTATGCGGCAGGAAGCTCACCGTGGGCGTTTGTCACCGCGTCGAAGTGTTGGCGGATAGGAATAACGCGTTGGGAGTTGCCGCTGCGCCGCCTTACCGGTCGCTCATCCCCCTCGCCGAGGTGCTTGCTGAAGTCATGGCTGTGGGGGCGGGGAGCAAAAGGGTGCACGAAGCGTACATGAAGCTCTTGACCGGGCTGGGAAATGAATTCAAAGTTCTGATCGAGGCTTCGCGGGCGGACATCGCGGCGACGGGGACAGAGATGGTCGGAGAAGCCATTGACCGGATGCGCAGGGGAGAAGTCCATATCAGCCCGGGGTATGACGGGAAGTACGGGCAGATTTCGATATCCTGACTGCCCCTTCTTGTTTGTTTTTCATTCAAATGAAAGTGAGAGAAGCGCCCGAAGCCCCCTCAATGCGGGGGCTTCGGGCGGTGAAATCCTATCCGCAGGTTATGCCCCTGCCGCGCTTACTGTTACCGGAGCGGCGACGAAACCTGAAGCTTTCTGCCTGGCTCTGCTCGCGACGTGTCGCTGCAGGACAAGAAGAAGAATAGCCACGACGATTCCCAGTGTCGCCTGGGTGCTGCAGATCCGCGAAACGCTCCAGTTCAGGCTCAGGAACAGGCCGCCAACAGCCGGAGCGCCCATCGCGCCGATCTTAGCTATCGCATAGGCCCAGCCGATGCCCGACCCCCTGATGTCTGAAGGATAAGAGACGGTAGTAACGGCCAGCGTCCCTGTCTGGCTGCCGTTAATGAACAGGCCGCAGACGATCGACATGACGAGGATTGCCCCGATCGAGCCGCTGCCGGCCACAAAGCCAAAAGCGACGAGGCTGAGGAAGGCGAGCAGGAAGCCGACTTGCAGGACGCGGAACGGATTGAGCTTGTCCATGAGGCGGCCGACGAATATTGAAGAGAACGTCGCGCCAAGACAGAGGGCGGCATAGCCCAGACTATACTGCTGGACCGTGGCGCCGCTCTTCCTCAGCAGAGTGGGAGACCAGGTGTTGAGTATCCACAAAATGTAGAGGGCCGCCGAGCAGATGACCCAGAGCAGGATTGTGGTCGTGGCCCTCCCTTCCGTAAAGAGTCGTTTCAAGGGCACTCCCGTGGTTTTTTTCTCGTTTGCACGGATCTCTATGCTCCTGTCCTTTGCGATTGTGGGGGCGATTTTGGCAATGATCTTTCGGACCCGCGCGTCGCTGCCCTGACGCGCAAGGAATTCGATGGACTCCGGAAGGGCGACGGCCACGAGAATGCCGATGACGATCGGGAACATGCCTCCGGCAATAAAGAGGGACTGCCAGCCCGCGTGCGGGATCAGCCATGCAGCCGACAGACCGCCTACCGTGGCGCCGAAGGGCATGCCTGCATACATGGTGGCGACAAGCGCCGAACGGGAGCGGGTCGGCGCAAACTCCGACCCAAAGGTAAGGGCGTTAGGGACGGCCCCGCCGAGTCCGAGACCGGCAAGGAACCGGAAGAGCGCAAGCTGCCCCACGCTCGTAATGAATGCCGTGCTCAGCGTGAAGACGCCGAAAATGATGGCGGATATGAAGAGCATCCACTTTCTGCCCCAGCGGTCTGCGAGGGTGCCGAGCACCATAGCCCCGATGAGGGGGCCGAATTGCCCAGCGCTCAATGCAAGCCCCAAAGAGCTGGGTTTCGAATGCAGGAAATCGGCAATTTTCGGCAGCGCCACACCGATAACGGTGAGGTCGAAGCCGTCTAAGAAGGTGACGAGAAAACACAAAGCACAAACCAGGTATTGATACGGAGCAAACCGGCTATTGTCAAAGATCTCTGCTATGCTTATCGTCTTGCCTGCCATACTGACTCCTCCTCGTGAAGGGCCTCAAGTTTCAGGCCAAACGGGAAATAGCTTTAGAACCTCCTGTCGGCGCCCAGCCAGTCCGGGTACCACCTGTAGTACTCCTTGGGGTGTGCCTCGCTCAACCCGTCATACGTGGCCTTGGCGAGTGTAATGCCGCCTTTGTCCCGAAGGAGCTTCACAAGACCTTTCTGCTCCAGGCCGGTGAGCGCCGCATCCAGGTTGGCGCCATTGATGGTGAAGTACTGGGAGATATCCTGCCTGGTCATGAAGAGGCCCGGGTTTACCCGGTAGTCTTCCGCAAGCACGCGAAGCACCTTATCTTCATCCACGTCCGTCTGAAGCTCTATGGGTTCCGAGGCGGGCACGGGCACGCCCAGGGAAGGTTCGATTACCCTGCGGCGCATCTTCACGTCCTCCTTCATCTGTTTCAGGCCGCTCTTGAAAATTACCATCCTGCACGCCTCCATGGTCCCGCCTGAAATATGCTCGACCTTGGAGATCTCGAGGATCCATTGGGCTGGATAGAAAGGGGTTACCCCATCGCCGCCCATTACCTGCGTGGCATCGAGGCTCGACTGCATCGCCCCTTCAACGTTGAAGACCTTCGTCACGTTCGAATCCACCGTGATGTCCCATCCCAGGTCCCAGAGATAGGCGGTGTAGTAGGTGGCGAGCCGGGCGAGCTTGAGGCGTATGATCAGGTCCGCAATCTTTGTCTGGTTGCCTGACATTTCGATCGTCGGCTTGCCGAACTGGACCCGTCGTTGAGCGTACGGCACCGCGTTCCTGAGCAGCTCCTTCTGCCAACCTAACGTCATGGCGGAGATGAGGGTCCTTTCGAAATTGAGGCCCGCTGTCATTATCTTCCAGCCGTCGCCCTCTTCGCCGATCCGGTTTTCGATGGGTACGACCACGTTGTCGAAGTCGAGGACGCCGTTCTGGATGTTTTCGAACCCGAGGACCTCATTCACCTTTTCGACGCTGAAACCCGGCGCGCCCTTCTCTACAATGAACGCCGTCAGATGGCGGTACTTGGCAATTGCCTGAGGATCGTTGCTCGTACGGGCATAGACCATGTACCTCTCCGCGACGCCGGCGGAGACGATAAACCGTTTCTTACCGCTGATCAAGTACGCGTCTCCCTGGCGTTTGGCCCGCGTCTCCATGCCCGCCGCATCGGTTCCCGCAAAGGGCTCCGTAATGACGATTGCACCGATCTCTCCCGCCGCGATCCTGGGGAGGAAACGTTTTTTCTGTTCCTCGGACCCGAATTCTATGATCTGCCGCAGGCCCCCTATCATATTCCCGACCATGATCCTGCCGGGCCCCGGCATGCGGCACAACTGCTCGACCACGATGCAGCCCCCGGTTGCTCCGAGTCCCATGCCTCCATATTCCTTCGGCACCGGGACGGCCGTGTAACCCTTTTCACGTATCTTGTCGAAGATTGCCCATGGAAACTCTCTCTTCCACCGGGCCTCGGCATCCCTCGGCATCACCTCTTCCGCGAACGCTTCGAGTTCCTCCGACAGTTTCTTCTGTTCTTCCGTCCACCAGGGAAAATACTCCATTTTAGCCCCTCCTTGCCCTTACCTGACGATTCGCCGCGAGAGCTCTACTCTCTGTTTTCCTCAACTACATCCCTTCGTGTGTTTTCATATTGGCATAATCTGTGCCAGTTGAAATAGTCGCGATTCGCCCCCGGTTTTGGAAAACAAGACGATTAAGTGCAGTATGCGACAAGATTTGTTGACATATACGTCAACCTGTGCCAGTGTAATGATAAATACGACAAATAAGGAAAGGCGATGGCGACCGACGAAAACAAATTTTTCCGCGAAGTGACCATCCGCATTTGCAGCAGCCTCGAAATCGAGAAGGCTTTGGCGAGCTGCTTCTTGTTCCTGAAGGACGTCATGCCGATTGACGAGCTTATGCTGGTCGTCTACGAGCGGGAACTGGCTTCAACGACGATCAAAGCCATCGTTGACGCAAAGGGCGCCAGATCCTGTTCGGAGGAGACGCCCCTTCCAGCCTGCCTCCGCAAAGAGTTCGAGGATGTGGAAGAGTACGTCCGCGCAAGGAGAGTGAATGCCCTGGAAGACCCCATTGTCAGTTACGTTGCTCGCCGCAGGCACTGGGGAGACTCCTCCCTCCTCGTCAATCGCCTGGTAGTCGACGGCACGTACATCGGCGCCCTGGTCACCCGCGTCGAGGGCAGGGACCGATATACAGACGAGCATCTCCGTCTTTGGTCGCTCGTCAACGAGCCCTCCGCCATCGCCCTGTGGAACAATCTTCAATACCGCGAGATAAGCAAGCTCAAGGACCTGCTCACTGACGACAAGTCTTACCTTCAGGAAGAGTTGCGAAAGCGGACCATCGGCAGCATCCTGGTGGGGGCGGAATTCGGCCTGAAGTGGGTGATGGAAGGGGTGCGCATGGTGGCGCCCCTGATGAGCCCGGTCCTGATCACGGGGGAGACGGGCACGGGCAAAGAGCTTATCGCTAATGCCATCCACGATTTTTCACCGAGACGGGACGAGCCGTTGATCAAGGTGAACTGCGGCGCCATCCCCGAAACCCTCTTGGACAGCGAGCTCTTCGGCCACGAGAAAGGCGCCTTCACGGGCGCCTACGAACAAAAGCGGGGACGCTTCGAGCGCGCAAACGGAGGCACCGTCTTCCTCGACGAGGTTTCGGAGTTGCCTTCCGCCGCACAGGTTAGGCTTCTGCGCGTGCTCCAGGAAAATGAGATCGAACGGGTCGGCGGCACCGCTCCGATGAAGATAGACGTGCGCATCATATCGGCCACAAACAGGGACCTGGCGGGCCTCGTTGCCCGCGGCCAGTTCCGCGAGGACCTCTTTTTCCGTCTGAACGTTTTTCCTATTTCCGTTCCCCCTTTGCGGGAGCGCAAGCCGGACATACCGGCGCTGGTGCATCATTTCGTCGTCAAGAAAAGCAGGCAGATGGCCTTGAGGTCTATTCCCACGCTCGCCTCCGGCGAGATAGACGGTTTGATGGACTATTCGTGGCCGGGCAACGCCAGGGAGCTCGAAAACGCCGTGGAAAGGGCCATAATCCTTTCCGCGGGAAAGCCCCTCGTCTTCGACCGCGTCCTGACCGGACAGACGGGAAGCCCGGAAGAGAAACAGGTGAGAGAGGAACCGACGTTGAGCCTCCGGGAGAACGAGGCCAGGCAGATCCGTCAGGCCCTCGAAAGGACCAGGGGGAAGGTGAGCGGAAGCGGAGGCGCCGCTGAGTTGCTGGGCATAAATCCGGGCACCCTGCGCCACCGGATGAGAAAGCTGGGAGTGCCCTTCGGCCGGAAAACCAAAGCGCGCAAAAGCGACGTCAGACTTCCCGCAGCAAGCGCCTGATTCTATTTTGTCCGGAAGCGTTCTTTTCCCTTTCCGCCAACGCTGACGCTTCTTGTCGCATTTGTCATTCCCCAATAAATCTTCGACGTATGTGGCAACTATTTCTGCCATATGCGTCATTTAACATCGCTCATTCCGCTTCCACGTCCGTCAAGGCAAGGTTTCCGGCGGGGCACATTTTATGCTGTTGGGCTAATGTCGACGAAGAAAGCAGGGTAAACCGAACGGTAGAAGCGCCAGTCTGAGAGAGACGGGGAAATTCGAAGAGGGCAAATTCGAAGAAAGGAGAGCGGCTAAGATGGCGAAGGTAATCACTGCAAGAGATGCTGCCGGCTTGATGAAGGATGGAGACGTCGTTGCATCGGCTTGTTTTGGGATGGCAGGCTTGGCCGAAGAGGTGCTGTTGGCGCTTCGCGACCGCTATCTTGAGCAAAAAAGCCCCAGGGGCATCACGTTTATGCACGCAGCCGGCGCCGGGGACTTCAGGAACCGGGGCGGAGGGGTATTGGCCGAAGAGGGGACGGAAGGCCTGGTGAAGAGGGTTGTTACGGGACATATGGGCGCGAGCCCCCAGACGGGCAAGGCGATACAGGAAAGGAAAATAGAATGCTACTTCTGGCCTCTTGGCTGCATGTGCCAATGGTACACGGAAGTGGCAAGGAAATCGCCCGGACTAATCACGAAGACGGGGCTGGGGACGTTCCTCGATCCGCGCGTCGACGGCGCGGAGGTCAACGGCTTGAGCGCCGATAAATATGCGAAAATAGTCGAGCTGGAAGGGGAAGAGTGGATGTTTTTCAAGACCTTTCCGGTAAACGTCGCCCTGATCAGGGGCACCGCGGCAGACGAAAAAGGCAACATCACCTTCGAGAGGGAAGCCATATCGGTGGAAGCATTGCCCCTTGCCCAGGCAGCAAAGGCCTCGGGCGGCATCGTGATCGCCGAGGTGGAGTCTCTGGCCAAGGCCGGAACGCTCCATCCGCAGATGGTGAAGGTGCCGGGGGTCTGCGTCGACTACGTCGTCGTATCGGAGAAGCCCCAGATGCAAACCATGGGCGTTCAATACAAGGCGGCCCTCGCAGGACACGTAAAGGTTCCGGAGACGTTCATACCTCCCATGCCCCTGGACGAGCGAAAGATCATTGCCCGCAGGGCGGCCATGGAGCTAAAAGCCGGACCGGTCAACCTCGGCATCGGCATTCCCCAGGGAATTGCGACAGTGGTTGCCGAAGAAGGCTGCAGCCACATGATGACTCTTATATCGGAGTCGGGGAATATCGGGGGCATACCGGGCAATTCGGTCGCAGAGTTCGGCGCCCATTACAACGGCGAGGCCATGCTGCAGCAGGACCAGCTCTTCAACTGGTTTGATGGCGGCGGTCTTACCATGGCTTTTGCCGGCTTGAGCCAGACGGACAGAGAAGGGAACCTCAATGCCGGAACGTTCGGCGGCAGGCCCAACGGTCCGGGCGGGTTTATCAATACGACGCAGCACGCAAAGAAGGTGGTTTTTTGCGGAACCTTCACGGCAGGCCCGCTATCGGTGCGGCCGGAGAACGGCGGGCTTGCCATCCTCAAAGAGGGGACCATCCGGAAATTTCTGAACAAAGTCGAGCAGGTCGGCTTCAGCGGCAAATACGCGCTCGCTTCCGGCAAGAAGGTCATTTACGTGACCGAGCGGGCGGTCTTCCAACTGACGGAGGACGGCCTCATGTTGACCGAAATCGCGCCGGGGGTCGATCTTGAGGAAAACATCCTCAACCAGATGGACTTCAAGCCCCTTATATCCCCCGAGCTGAAGCCGATGGCGAAGGGCATCTTCGAGCCCGCATGGGGGCAACTGAGAGCTCAACTGGAGTGACCGCGGAGCACGAACCAAAACCGGCCGGAAGCAGCGCCCGTTGCGACCTCAGAGCAAGCTTCGAGGTTGGGCCCTGCCCGAAGGGCGGTCACAAATATGAAAGTTGCCGAGGGAAGGAAAGGGTCTGCTCTAGTCGGCTTAACTATCCGGGCTGTTGATCCGATCATAGAGGTATGGAGATAAAGCCCGGCCAGAACGTCAGGATTGTCACGGATGTGGACCTCGACAAAGAGAGGACGCCAGTCAAAGCTTCCATTGTCTTTGAGGTGGAAGGGCGCACTTTGGTCCTCGCTCAGACCGACCCGCCCATTCTGCAGCCGACGTTGCTCAAGGAGATCGCTGTTACCTACCTCGCGACCGAGGATGGCATGACGCTGCGCCACGGTTTTCCCGCCAGGATTGTGGAATTTGTCGACTGCGCTCTCAGTTCGGGTCAGCCTGTGAAGGCCCTGAAGGTCGAACGGACGGGGGAGCCGAGGCGCTACAATATCAGGATGTTTTGCCGGGCGGCGCCGAGGAGTCGCAGCGGCGCGTCTATAAACATCGACGGGACGGCGACCGATCTGCTCGACCTGTCCCTGGGCGGAGCGAAGATAAGCTACGCCAAGTCGCTCAAACTGGAACGGGACGCAATGGTCAAGGTGAGCTTGGAGATGAGCGGAAAAACCCACTCTTTCACGGGGCGCATTCTCAGGACCTGGGACGGGGCCAGCGACGGCCTCAACAGCAACCTGACGTTCGCTGCGATTGAATTCGAGGCGATCGCCAGGACAATCGAGCAGGCCCTGTCGCGGAAGATACGGGAGATAGGAAGGGAAGCGGCAGGCCCCTCCTCACTGTAGTATTCCTCGGCTTGCTCTGAGCGCCAGAGACAACATCCGCAATCTCTCGCATGCCTTGCGCGCGTTGGCCACGATTGGCCGCTTTCTCGCGAAAAACTTGAAATCAACCAGCAGGCCCCGCGAATCCTGAGAAAAATAACGCTTGACAACAGGGGGGAAGGCTGGGCTAAAATGGAAGTTGTCAGACAACTGATGGCTGACAGCAGACAAACGTTGCTCCAATAGCCGGAGGTGAAGCCGTGAGCGTAATCAGAAGGATCGCCAGAGACGGCGTGTCCGATCAGGTATATGACCAACTGAAAGAGAACGTTGTCCAGGGGGTGTGGCAACCGGGAGAGAAGATACCTTCGGAGAACCAATTGGCGTCCCTCTTTGGCGTGAGCCGGGCTTCGATCCGGATGGCTATCCAGCGGATGATCACTCTTGGGCTGCTCGAATCCCGGGTGGGCGACGGCACGTACGTGAGGGTATTCACGCCGGGCGCCTACGTCAATGAGCTTGTCGCTCTCGGTCTCAAGCCGGAAGATCAGCTTGAGATAATGGAATTCAGGAAGGCCCTGGAGACGGAGGCGCTCAAGCTCGCGGCGGAAAGGGCCACCGATGAGGACCTCGTCGAACTGGAGGCCATTCACAACCGGGCGAGAGAGGCTTTCAAGAATCTAGACCTGGAAACCTATTTTAAAGAAGACCTCCGATTCCACACGCACATATTCAGGATGTCAAAGAACAGCATCTTCGTGGCCGCCATCCAGACCCTGGGCGATGTCCTCTTTCCCCACTTCTACTCCGTGGCGAGAGACTTTTTTGCGACGAGCGAGGTCCCGAGCGACGGCGCCGACAAGCACACCACCATCGTGAAGGCGCTCAAGAGAAGGGATGGCAAGGCGTGTGTAAGGGCATACACAAAGCTGACCGAAGATTTGACCGCCATGTACCGGAAGCTTCAGAGTAGGCAGAACGAGAAGGCAGCATCGGACGGCGTCTGAAAAGGGGCACGAGGGCAGTTTCGCTATCGCGAAGGAGGGGGAATATGTTCAATCAACCGTTTCTGACCGAAGAAGACAGGATGGTGGCCAAGTTGTACCGGGACTTCGTGGAGAAGGAGATCATGCCGGTGCGGCGGCAGATCGACGATGATAAGGACCACAAGCTGGTCAAGAAGATCCTCCAGGCATTGACTGACAGGGGTCATCAGAAGGCGCCTTTTCCACCGAGTATGGCGGAAGCAACATGACATCCGTGCTCTCGTCGGCGGTCATGCACGAGGAACTGGGGCGGGGGGACAGTGGGGTCGGAACTGCCGCTACGGTCACGGCCTGGGCCTTTATGCCTGCCATCCTGGCCGGCAACAAGGCCGTGCTGGACCGGTTCGCACCGCAGATCTGCGGACCCGAGCTGAAAATGGGCTGCTTCTCCATGACAGAGCCGGGCGGCGCCCATGGCGGCGGCGGCTGCGACCTCGAAAACCCGACGCTCCATGGGAAGAAGCTAAGGACCATTGCCAGGTTGGACGGGAACGAATGGGTGATCAACGGGCAGAAGATGTGGGGGTCCAACAGCGGCGATGCGGACATTTATTGCGTGCTCTGCACGACAGACCCGAATTTGGGCGACGAGGGCATTGCGCTGATCTACGTGCCTGCTGATGCGAAAGGCGTTTCGTTCGGGAAAGACGAGACCAAGGCCGGGATGCAGGGCGACAGGAACTGCCCCATGTTTCTTGATGGCGTACGGGTTCCGAAGCAGTGGAGAGCCGCCGGTCCCGGCGCCGACGCCCAACTGCTCCACGGCAACGTTGCCGCGGCCCGCGTGAATACGGGCTCCCTGGCTGTGGGAAACGCCCAAGGCGCCTTCGAGGCGGTCCTGAAGTTCACGGGGGAAAGGGTTGTTGCCGATAGGCCGATCAGACAGCATTCCATCTGCGCGGGCATGCTCGCCGACATGGCCATCGGCATCGAGACCGCGCGGAATTACATTCTCACGACTGCCTACATGTTCGATCATCCTGAAGCCTACGGTCCGCCCTTCTCGGAGGCGATGACCTCGAGGGCAAGCATCGCAAAAGTCTACGCCGCGGACGTGGCGGTCATGGTAACAAACAAGGCGATGGAATTGATGGGGTCCTATGGCTACGTGCGCGAGTACGACGTGGAAAAGTATTGGAGGGACTGCAAGATCATCCAGATGTGGGAAGGCGGCGGCCAGCTCGGCCGGTTCGACGTGTGCCGCGGTTACTATGATTGCCAACTATAAGACCGAAACGACCGGTTGGCTCGGGGGAATAAGTCAAAGAAAGGGGCAAAGCGATGGATGATTCTCTCAGACAAGGAATTATGCGGAAGGTAATCTGGCGACTCGTGCCGTTCACGATGGGGCTTTATGTCATCAACATCCTGGATCGGGTCAATATCGGTTATGCGGCGCTTCAGATGAACAAAGAACTGCATATCATGCCCGCCGCATTCGGCGCTCTCGCCGCGGCCTTCTTCATCGGCTATTTCTTCTTCGAAGTCCCGAGCAATATGATCCTGGAGAAGGTTGGGTCGAGTAAGTGGATGGCCCGGATCATGGTTACCTGGGGCATCGTCACGAGCCTCGTTTTCTTCGCCCAGGCGTACTGGCAGATATACCTGTTGCGGCTGATCCTGGGCATCATGGAGGCCGGCTTCTTCCCGGGCATAATCTTCTACTTCACGCTATGGTTCCCTGCCAAGGAGCGCGCCCTGGTGACGTCGCTCTTTTTCGTGGGCGCCAACATCGGCTTCATTATCGGCTCGCCGCTGGCGGCTTTCATCATGGAACATATCTCCTGGCTTGGCACGTCCGGTTGGAGATGGATATTCATGGTCGAAGGCCTTCTCGCCGTCGTCATGGGAATAATAACGTGGTTCTACCTCACGGACAAACCGAAAGACGCGAAGTGGCTCACGCAAGCGGAGAAGGATTGGCTGGTCAACAAGCTGGAGAGCGAGCGGGCCAAGAACAAAGTCCAACGGATCTCAGTCGCCAAGTCGTTCGCCAACATCAAGGTCTGGCACCTGGCGGCCATCTACTTCTTCTTTCAGATCGGCAGCCAAGCCGTGCAATTCTGGATGCCCCAGATCGTCAAGGGTTTCTCTGCAACTTTCGGGAACATGATGGTCGGCTACATTCTCATCATCCCTCCCCTCGTGGCGATATTCGTCCAGATTCCCTGGGGACGCCATTCAGATAAGGTGGGCGAAAGGAAGTACCACAGCGTTTGCGCTCTCCTCCTCTGCATCGTCGGCGCGCTTCTGGCTGCCCTCTCGAAGAACCTGGTGGTGAGGATCGCCGGGATGGTCTTAATACAGTCGGGTTGCGGGGCCTTCTACGGGCCCTTCTGGTCGCTCCCGGCAGTTTATCTTACCGGCGTGGGGGCCGCCGTGGGCATTGCCATCATCAACTCCTGCTCCAGCGCCGCGGGGTTCTTCAGCAACATGATAGTGGGACGCATCACGGGCGCCCTGGGTTCGAACGCGGCCCTGGTCTTCCTGGCCGGCAGCTTCGCCCTTGCCATTGTGCTGGCTCTCATCATGAGGATGCGGGACGTTGCGTTGGAGGCGGATACCAGGAAACCACAGGCAGATCGAGCGCTTGATGCTGCGGCCAAAGCGCTCTAGCGTTTTTTGACAAGTCAACGGGGCTTATGCCACGGGGAGAATACAATTGAGAAAGGCGGTATTCGCATGAAAATCACAAGCGTCGATGTAATGGAACTCAAACTGAGAAACGATAAGCAGTTGAGACCCATCGTCTGCCGGGTCAACACCGACGAGGGCATTTATGGGTACGGGGAGGCCGCAATGGCTTACGGCGTGGGCGCGTCGGCTGCCTTCGGCATGATCAGAGACCTGTCGGGCAACATCATCGGCATGGACCCCCTCGAAAACGAGGTGGTCTGGGACAGGCTCTACAAGGGCACCTTCTGGGGGCAAAACGGGGGACCCGTCGTCTTCAGCGGCGTCAGCGCCATCGATATTGCCCTCTGGGACATCAAGGGGAAGTATTTCAATGTCCCCGTTTACAAGCTGCTCGGGGGGAAGAGAAGGGAGAAGCTGAGAACCTATGCCAGCCAGTTGCAGTTCGGCTGGGGAGACGGCGTGAATCCGGTTTATGCGACGGAGGACTACGCTGCTGCCGCCAAACTCGCCGTCTCGGAGGGCTACGACGCCGTCAAGATCGACTTTTTCACCTATGACAAGGACGGCAGGCAATTCTCTTCCGAAGAGACGACCCGGCTTCTCAAGCCTTATTACGTCGACCTGGTGGAAGAGAGGGTGGCGGCAGTGAGAGAAGCGGTTGGACCCAACGTCGACATTATTATGGAATGTCATTCTTTCACCGATGTCCAGTCGGCCATTCAAATCGGAAAACGGGTCGAGAAGTACAACATCTTCTGTTATGAGGAACCCATCACCCCGAGTCCGAAGCTCACCAAGCTGGTAGCCGACAGCATCAACATTCCGATTGCGAGCGGCGAGAGGATCTATACGAGGTGGGGCTACGCGCCATACTTCGAGAACGGTTCACTCAGCCTGATCCAGCCGGATTTGGGCACGTCCGGGGGCATCACGGAGGGCAAGAAGATATGCGACATGGCTTACGCGTACGATGTGAGCGTCCAGGCCCATGTCTGCGCGAGCCCTTTGTCATTGGCAGCGGCCCTCCAGCTCGAAGCGGCGATCCCCAGTTTCTGCATCCACGAGCATCACGTGGTCAACAAGGCCTCCTATAACAGGGAGCTCTGCATTCACGATTACCAACCGGTCGAGGGCTACATGACCGTCCCCGAGCTGCCCGGCATTGGAAACGAATTGTCGGACTATGCCCTGAAGAACGCGGACGTGGTTACCGTATCTACCGCGAAGGGCTTCAGAATGGAGAAGTCGGGGAACGATTGAAGATAGTCTGGTCTTCCTGCAACGTCAATTGTGGAAGCCGCTGCCCGCTGCGTGTCCACGTGGAAGACGGCCAGGTTGTTCGGGTGGAAGCGGACAACACCGGGGAGGATTTGCCCGGCGCCCATGAAATCCGGGCCTGCCTTCGGGGCCGGGCGCTGCGTAAGTGGGTCTATTCGCCGGAGCGGCTCCTCTACCCGTTGAAGAGGGTAGGAAAAAGGGGAGAGGGGAAGTTCGTCCGCATCTCATGGGACGAAGCCCTGGACCGGATATCGGACGAACTTCGGCGCGTCATCGATGCGTACGGCAATGAGGCGGTTTTTCGCCTCTACGGCACGGGCAACCTGGGCGGCGTGGTTTCGGGGCGGGAACAGATCGACCGCCTGATGAACCTGCTGGGCGGGCAGCTCAACCACTACAATTCCTACAGCACCGCACAGATCGCCCACGGCATGCAGTATACCTATGGAACTTCCGACTGCGGCAACTATCTGAGCGATATCGTTAACAGCAAACTGGTGGTTTTCTTCGGGAACGATCCGGCCGAAACGAGGATGAGCGGCGGCGGGACCATTCGCGACCTTGTGGCGGCCAAACAGCAGAGCAACGTGCGCGTCATCGTCGTCGACCCGCGATACAGCGATACCGCGGCGGGATTCGCGGATGAGTGGATTCCCCTGCGACCGGGAACGGATGCGGCGCTGGTGTCGGGACTGGCCCACGTGTTGATCGTGGAAAATCTCGTAGATGAAGATTTCCTCCGCCGTTATTGCATTGGCTATGATCAGACGACAATGCCTACCGGCATTCCCCCCGGCAACAGCTACAAGGAGTACATCCTGGGAAGCTGCCCCGACGGGGTCGCCAAGACTCCTCGATGGGCCGCCGCGATCACCGGTGTTCCTGCCGATCGGATTGTGCAGTTGGCCAGAGAAATAGGGACCGCCAAACCGGCCTACATCGCTCAGGGGTGGGGCCCGCAGCGCCATGCCAACGGCGAGCAGATCGCCAGGGCTATCTGCATGCTGCCCATCCTGACGGGCAACGTGGGTATTCCGGGAGGGAACAGCGGAGGCCGGGAGGCGTCTTACGGGATTCCCTTTCCCCTCATGCCGATTGGCGCCAATCCAGTGACCGCCTCGATTCCCTGTTTCCTGTGGACCAAGGCAATCGCCGATCATGAAAATTTCACCGATCTGACGGACGGCCTCAGGGGGAAGAAGCGGCTGGAGACGCCCATCAGGTTCATGTGGAGTTTTGCCAGCAACACCCTGGTGAACCAGCATTCCGATATCGGACAAACTCGTCGCATCCTCGCAGATGAAAGCCGATGCGAGATGATCGTGCTCATCGACAACGTCATGACCGCCAGCGCCCGCCATGCGGACATCGTTCTGCCGGGGACCAGCAGCTTCGAGGAGACCGACCTTTCGTACCAGGGATACGCCGTGGAGATGGGAGTTTTGATACTGCGACAACAGGCTATCGAGCCGCTGGGCGAATGCCGGACCCTTTACGACATATGCGCGGGCGTCGCGCGGCGGATGGGCGTCCAGCAGGAATTCACCGAGGGGCGCAGCCATGACGAGTGGGTGGAATACATGTACCATCAGTGCCGGAAGGTCCGCCCGGACCTTCCGGAGACCTTCGACGAGGCGCTTCGCACGGGCCTGTTCAAGTGGCGCCGGGAGATTCCCCGAATCGGACTTCGGGCATTCCGGGAAGGCCCCGATCGCTCGCCTCTGGCCACCCCATCCGGCAAGATCGAGATCTTTTCCAGGCGGTTGTGGGATCTCGCCCGGTCGTGGGAGCTGCCGGAAGGGGACGTGATCAGCGCACTTCCGGAGCATCACGACACCTGGGGCATGCCGGGGCAAGCTTTCCAATACGGGAGACATTCCTCCTTGGAGGTGTGTCCCCCTTCCATGCTTGCCGACACACCTCCTTTGCCGCTTGGAGTAGGAGGTGTGTCCCCGCAGTTGTATCCGTTACAATTGATCGGCCATCACCACAAGCAACGGACCCATTCTTCCTACGGCAACAATCCGTGGCTCCGGGAAGTCGCCCCGCATTCATTGTGGATCAACCCCCTCGACGCTGAAGCCCGGTCCATTTCCCACGGCGACATGGTGCGGGTCTTCAACCAGATAGGCCAAACCGTGGTGAGGGCCAAGGTGACCCCCCGCATCATGCCGGGAGTGCTCTCTCTGCCCCAAGGCGCCTGGTATGAGCCCGACGAAAACGATCTCGACAAGAACGGATGCATCAATACACTGACCAGCCAGCGGCCTTCGCCTCTGGCGAAGGGCAATCCCCAGCATACGAACCTCGTTCAAGTTGAGAAGATAGCGTAATGGGCGGCATGCCGAAGAGACCGGCCTTCTGCGTCGATACGCAGATCTGTACGGGGTGCAAGACCTGCATGGCGGCCTGCAAGGACAAAAACGACCTTGCGGTCGGAGTGCGTTGGCGCCGCGTGGTTGAATACAGCGGCGGCGAATGGCTTCGCGAGCCGGACGGGACGTTCAGACAGGACATCTTTGCCTATTACACGTCGGTGAGCTGCAACCACTGCGAGAAACCGATCTGCGTCGAGGTCTGTCCCACCACGGCAATGCGCCGGGGCACAGACGGCATCGTAACGGTTGATCGGGCAAAGTGCGTGGGTTGCAGGTACTGCGAGTGGGCTTGCCCTTACGGCGCGCCGCAGTATTGGGCCGACAGGGGAGTAATGACCAAGTGCGATTTTTGCCGTGACGAGCTCAAGGCGGGAGGCGTCCCGGCCTGCGTTGCCGCCTGTCCGACCCGAGCTCTCACCTTCGGCGAATTCGATGAATTGAAGCGTGATTCGAGCGCGGGCGAACAAAATGCAACGGCGCCTTTGCCAGATCGCGTATTGACAGAGCCGGCTGCCCTTTTCAAGCCCCACAAGAAGAGCAGACCCACCGGGAGCACGGCCGGGCGCATCGCCAACCCGGAGGAGAATAGCGATGCCTAGCCACAAGAGCCTGGTTGGCTTCACGCTTCTTGTGCAATCGGCCGTGGGCAGCGTCTGGTGCACAGGGCTCGTCCTATTGCTGAACGGCAGCTCGTTCCGTCACGAGCGGAACGCCATCGTTGCACTGTTATTCGTCCTGGCGGGGTTAACCTCGTCGATTGCCCATCTTGGAAGACCCGGCGTCTGCTTCTACGCCGTCAGGAACCTGAGACGTTCCTGGCTGAGCCGGGAAATCGTTGCAACGGGCGTTTTTGCCGGAATCCTTGCAGCCACGGCGTTGGCCGGCGCCCGGCCCGGTCCGCTGAGCGCTTGGCTCGTCTTGCCGGGAAGCGCGGCGGGAGCATCGGTCCTCTACGTCATGGCGCGAGCCTACCGACTGAGAACCGTACCTTCCTGGAACCATGCAGGCACGTTCTTGGATTTCCTCGGTTCGGCGTTGCTCTTGGGCGGGATGCAGTTTACCATAGCGGCAAGTGCGGCGGCGCCGGATTTCGGCGCCGACTTTCCGCGAAATGTGGGACTTCTCGCGGCTCTGGTTGGCTTCGTCATAAAAGTTCAGGCCCAGGGCGCGAATCGCTCCCAACCAGCGAAAACCGCGCTCTTCAGTTTCTCCCAGCCGGTCCTGCAAGGCGCCGGCATCGTTCTCTGGGCGGCCGCCGTCATGTTGAAGGAGAGTGCAGGCGCGCAATGGGCCTTCCTGTCCGTCGCGGCAGCTTTCCTGGCCGTCGGAGAGGTCATCGGCAGAGTCCGCTTCTATAAAGGATACCGCAGCGCGGGTCTGTAGCGCCCACAACAATGCCTCGCAGTCAGCTTCCCCTTCGCCGCGTCTTGTATTAGTCTTCCGCGGGAAAGCCACAACCATGATCGATGCCGGAAGTGAGCTACGCGGAATCGCACTCCGTAGGCCTGACGAAATTGCAGGTTTCAAGAAAGTCCTTTCAATAGAGTCTTGCACTGGGCCTCACTTAGGCCTCGGGATTATTCTGCCTGCGAACGTTCTCCTCCCTGGAAGCCTTGCTCGGAATCCTTTTCCATTTGTGCAATAGCACGAATGGAAAATGCGCGCCTACGAGACGAAAGGTCGGAGATACGGTCTACCATGTGAAGCCGGTCACGTCGGATACACGTCGAAGACGTTTATCCTATGGCCTGGAGAGGTCGAAACGGTCAAGGTTCATTACTTTGCTCCACACCTCTACGAAGTCGTGCAGGAACTTCTCCCGGGAGTCCTCGCACGCGTAGACTTCCGCCAGGGCCCTGAGCTGGGAGTTCGAACCGAAGATGAGGTCGACGCGTGTGCCGGTCCACTTGAGCGCGCCCATTCCGCGATCGCGGCCCTCGAATACGTCCTCGTCCGCGGTTGCCTTCCACGTGGCGCCCATGTCGAGCAGATTCACGAAGAAGTCATTGGTGAGCGCCTCCGGCCGCGTGGTGAAAACGCCGTGCCGGGAGCCCCCGAAGTTGGTGTTCAGGACGCGCATGCCGCCCACGAGAACCGTCATCTCAGGAGCGGTCAGCGTGAGAAGTTGCGCGCGATCGATCAGCAGTTCCTCTGCCCTTACTGCATATTTGGTTTTTAGGTAGTTGCGGAAGCCGTCCGCGGTCGGTTCGAGCACGGCGAATGACTGTACGTCGGTTTGCTCCTGCGACGCGTCCATGCGTCCCGGCGAGAAGGGAACCGTCACCTCAAAGCCGGCATTCCTCGCGGCCTGCTCGACGCCTGCGCAACCGGCCAGGACGATCAGGTCGGCCAGGGATACCTTCTTGCCGCCGGAGGCTGCGCCGTTGAACGCGGCCTGGATGCCCTCCAGGGTCTTGAGCACGCGAGCCAGCCGGTCAGGCTGGTTGACTTCCCAGTCCTTCTGCGGCGCCAGACGGATGCGGGCGCCGTTTGCGCCGCCGCGCTTGTCGGAGCCACGGAAGGTGGACGCCGACGCCCAAGCGGTCGAAACCAGCTCCGACACCGACAGGCCGGAAGCCAGGATTGTGCCCTTGAGGGAGGCGATGTCAATCGCATCGATCAGGTTGTGATCGACGGCGGGGATGGGGTCCTGCCAGATAAGCTCCTCCGCCGGAACCTCCGGGCCGAGATAGCGTGTCCGCGGGCCCATGTCGCGGTGCGTCAGCTTGAACCACGCCCTGGCGAAGGCGTCCGCGAGCTGGTCCGGGTTTTCCAGGAAGCGCCGGGAAATCTTTTCGTAGATAGGGTCGAACCGCAGAGAGAGGTCCGTGGTCAGCATCGATGGCGCGCGACGTTTTGACGGGTCGTGCGGGTCCGGGATGGTACCTTCGCCTGCGCCACCCTTCGGCTTCCACTGGTACGCGCCGGCCGGGCTCTTCGTCAGCTCCCATTCGAAGCCGAACAGGATCCGGAAGAAGTTGTTGCTCCACTTCGTGGGCGTGTTAGTCCAGATGACTTCCTCACCGTCGGTAATCGTGTCGTTGCCTTTGCCCGTGCCAAAGCTGCTCTTCCAGCCCAGGCCCTGCTCCTCGATGCCGGCGGCTTCCGGCTCCGGGCCCACCAGTGACTTATCGCCTGCGCCGTGGGTCTTGCCGAAGGCGTGGCCACCAGCGATGAGGGCCACCGTCTCCTCGTCGTTCATCGCCATGCGGGCGAAGACCTCGCGGATATCCCGCGCCGCGAATATCGGGTCCGGGTTGCCGTTCGGGCCTTGCGGGTTCACATAGATCAGGCCCATCTGCACGGCGGCGAGGGGATTTTCCAGTTCCCGGTCGCCGGTGTAGCGCTTATCCGCGAGCCACTCGCTTTCCGCGCCCCAGTAGACGTCCTTCTCCGGCTCCCAGATGTCCTCACGCCCGCCGCCGAAGCCGAAGGTCTTGAAACCCATCGATTCCAGGGCGACGTTGCCGGTGAGGATTATCAGGTCGGCCCAGGAGATCTTACGGCCGTACTTCTGCTTGACCGGCCAGAGCAGCCGGCGTGCCTTGTCGAGGTTCGCATTGTCGGGCCAGCTATTGAGGGGTGCGAAGCGCTGGCTGCCCCTGCCCGCGCCGCCGCGGCCGTCGCCGGTGCGGTAGGTGCCGGCTGAGTGCCACGCCATGCGGATGAACAAAGGTCCGTAGTGGCCGAAGTCCGCCGGCCACCAGTCCTGCGACTTCGTCATCAGCTCGCGTAAGTCCTTCTTCACGGCCCCCAGGTCGAGACTCTTGAACTCCTTCGCGTAGTTGAAACCCTCGCCCATCGGATTCGACTTGGAGGAACGCTGGTGCAGGATATCGAGCCTCAACTGGTTCGGCCACCAGTCCCGGTTCGTCGTGCCGCCAGCAAGGTATTTGTAAGCACCCCCCGTTTTTTCTTCATCCATAGTTATTCACTCCTTTCTTAACGGGTACTTAGGATGAAAGTCCCGCTTTTCGATAAACGCCTCGATGAGAGCAAGCCTTTGACGGGTAAGGTTCAACCCTTTCGCTTTCATCTGTCACGCCAGTCGAATCTTTGGTTGCGCTGGTCACTTAGGAACCATTCCTGACAATAAGTACCTTATGTATAAGACCCGTTTCCCCGTCTGTCAAGGCGCCGTGGGTCACCGAATGTAGCCTATAGACAACGGATACGTTGACAGGTCCGGCCCTCCGGTGATAACACCAGTTGAAAGCAATTTCAATTGAACACATTTGCAAAAAGGCCGGCTCAATGGAATTCGAAAGCGTTTACCCCGCCGACTTTTGTTCACGGAGGCTTAAGGCGATTGCCGACCCCACCCACGGTGCGCTCGATGATGCCTGCCCGCGACGGGGTTTCGAGGTCTCGTTGCAGGGCGCCCATGCCGAGACCCGCTAATCGGGCAAGCTGCCGGATGTAGAATGCCTTATCAGTCTTGCTGAAAAGCACTGAAAGCACCGCTCTCCGGGCCTTGCCGAAGGGTGTTGTTGCGAGTCCTTCATCTACTGTCCTCATGAGGAGTACAATTCGTACTCTTATCGGGTACGGGTTGCAAGAAAGTTGATAGGATAGGGCTTGGGAAATAGACCAGGGCCCCAAAAAGGGGCTCTGGTCCCATCAATACGATACGGGCGATCTCTCACTTCTTCTCCAGCGGTATGTCCCCCAGGTTGACGTCCTTGGCCGTGCTCAGTTCGGAGAAGTATTTGCCTTTGAAGCCCTTGGCCTCGATGGCGACGCTGTACTTGCCGGTAGCGAGGTCCTTGAACCAGAAGTCGCCATAGGCGTCGGTGAAGGTCTCGACGAGCTTGCCCCCCGAGGCGAGCAGGCAGCGGGCGCCGATGACCACTTCTTTCTGAACGGGGTCGTAGACCGTGCCGGCGATGAACTTGCCGGGGATGTTCCGGTAGTAAACGTTCGGCCCGTTGCCTGTGCCTGCTTTCAGCACCGTCGCCCCTTCGATCAGATCTTTGAGTTCCTCTTCTTCGCCGAACTTCATGGCGTCGGTAGGGCAGGACTCGACGCAGCGGGGAAGCTTGTAGCCGTTGTCGAGCAGATGGGCGCAGCCGGTGCACTTCTGCGCTATTTTGAGCTCTTCATTGAAGTAAATGGCATTGTACTGGCAGGCGGAGACGCATTCCTTGCAGCCGTTGCACCTCGAAGGCTCGATGAGCACGAGGCCGTCCTCTCTTTTCGAGATGGCGTTCTCCGTACAGGCTTTCATGCATGCCGGTCTCGTGCAGTGGTTGCACAGCAGGGGAACGTAGTGCATCTTCACCTTGGGCGCCGTGCCGCAGACGTTCTCCTCAAGCTTCACCCAGAACTGCCCGACTTCCGGCTGCGGCTTCGCATAGGGCGTCCAGTCGTTGTCCACGTGCTCGTCCTTGCAGGCGATCTGACAGTTGTAACAGCCGCAGCATCTTCCTACGTCTATGACGAATGCTTTCATGATTTGTCTCCTATCAACCACCCGGAAAGCGACACGCCCGTGGCTGGATCGTAGTTCCTGTTGAACGCTTCCGGATAATCTCTGCGCCAGGAAGCCATCTCTTCGTCGGTCACCTTCGCCACCTCCACCAGGAAGCCGCTTACCACCATGCCCGTGGCTTTCTTGGACGTTACCTTATGCGGCGTGATCGTGTTGATGGCGCCGCCCCGATCGAGCTTGCCGGGGATGATCGGGTCCCAGCGGGCGCCGTGGTCCATGTAGGCTACCTGCGGCATGAGCCGTTCGGTGACGTAGGCGCCGGCCAGAACAATGCCTCTCTCATTGAACACCTTCACGATGTCCCCGTGCTTGATCCCCCGGTCTTCGGCTTCTTTCGGGTTGAGCCATACCGGCTCGTAGAGGTAGCCGTCCGGTCCCTTGATCTTCATGGTGGGGAACTCTCTGTTCCAGGTGATGTCGTCCCCCTGGGCGTGCATGCGCCACCTCGGATGGTTCGACATGCAAAGCAAAGGGTATTCCTTGGTCCTTTCGCTGCTCAGGCGCTCGTCGTGGCTCTCCCCCTTTTCGATCCAGTGGGCCACGGGGGGCCGTTCGGGGTCGTCGGGGAAATGCTTCTCCAATGCCGAGGAGGAGTATTCGAGGAGGCCCGTAGGGGTGCTCAGGGGATTCTTTTTGGGGTCTTCGCAGAACTGCCGAAGCCCCGGGGGGACGTCCTTGACGTCCGGGTCGCAGGGGATGACGTAATACTGCTTCTTCTGGAGGTCTTCCCAGGAGATGAGCGTGCTGACGCCGGAAGCCTCAAAAGCGAGCTTCTGTTTTTCCTCGTGGCTCTTGCCGAAGGTGTACTCCTCCAGCAGTCCCAGCTTGTCCGCGATCTTGGCCACCACGTCGAAGTCGTTGAGCGATTCGCCCACGGGGTCGATGCAGTGGTTTTCGAGGTAGACGGACGTGAAGACGCCGCTGCCCATGTCGTTGCCGATGTCGAGCATTTCGAACCGCGTAGCGACGGGGAGGATGATATCCGCCATGAGGCAATCGTTCTCCAACCAGGGATGCTGCGCCACGATGAACTCGATGGAGGATTTCCTCAGGGCCTCGATGTACTTGTTGGAGTCGTTCCAACAGGTGATCCAGCAGGGGGTGTCGGTCCAGATCATGTGGATTTCCGAGCAGCCCGGAGCGGGATAGGTGTACTTGGTAAACTGATGATCGGCAGGCTCCAGAAAATGGTGCAAACCCCACCAACTGACGGGCGGATTGAGGATGGCGTCGTGCATCAGACATTTCGGGATATGCTGCGTGGGCGGAGTAACCATGAGCTTCGTTATTCTCTGCATTTCCGGGTGTGTGCCCATGTAAAGGGGAACCATCTCGAGGGGGTCGTGGCCGCCGACGGGACGCACCTGCTCGGCAAGCAGAGGAAGATCCGGCCTGATCTTGCCCTGGTAGGGAAGCGGATAATACTCTCTCCATATCCACCATTCGAGCATCTTCGCCTGGTGGACGCCCGGCTTGCCCAGACCCTGCATTCCCAGGAGCATGGCCTCCAGTCGTGCCGGCTCTGAAGAGTAGGGGC
Organism: uncultured delta proteobacterium; assembly: GCA_963816715.1. Lineage (GTDB taxonomy): Bacteria > Desulfobacterota > Syntrophorhabdia > Syntrophorhabdales > WCHB1-27 > BOG-1155. The sequence continues at coordinate 185,961 of CAWFMJ010000007.1, read as the reverse complement.
CCCTGATGCCCGGTCCGGCGTTGCCGTGGATAAGGCTCGTCGCCTTGTTCGCCCAATCTCTCGCCAGGGCTTTGATGGTCCATTCGGGCACGCCGCACTTCTCTGAAGCCCAGGCAGGAGTTTTTGGCACGCCGTCCTCTTTGCCGAGGACGTACGCCTCGAACTTCTCGAAGCCATAGGAGTGAGCGGCGATATACTCTTTGTCGTAGGTCCCTTCGGTCATCCAGATATAGGCGATCGCCAGATGGAGGGCCGCATCGGTGTTCGGCAGGATGGGTATCCACTTGTCCGCGTGGACGGCCGCCCCGTAGTTGAGATCGGGGCAGATATAGATCGACTTCAGACCGACCTCGGTGAGCCAGTAGCAGAGGCGGCTCGCCATCATGCCCTGTATGGCATGGGGCGTCGTCTCGGGGTCGCAGCCCCAAAAGAGGAGCAACTCGCCGTGCTCGGCAATGTCGGGGTAGAGGTTGGCCGCGGGCATCATCTCGCCCACGGGCTCACAGCCCCAGACGTGTTTTGCCCCCCAGTTTTGTCCTTCCCAACTGTCGAGGTTGCGCATCTGGATGGTGTAGCCGCCGAGCAGCGAGAGGAGCCTGTTGTTGCAGCCGTGGCTCGGCGCCAGGTGCTTGGTCTCGCCGTGCATGTCCGCCTGGGAAAGCACTGCTTCAGGCCCGTAGGTCGTGCCGACCCGCTTCAATTCGGAGGCCACCAGTTCGACCGCCTCATCCCAGGAGATGCGTACGTAGCCGCTCTTGCCCCTGTTCTGCGTGTTCCGCTCGCCGTTCGGATCCCAATCGACCCGCTTCAGGGGATAGCGCACGCGGTTCTTCGAGTAGACGCGCTTCTTGTAGGCCTGACCGATGGGGCCCAGCACGCCGTGCATGGGGGGCTCGAGCGTCTTCCCTTTCGCCTCGATCTTCCAGGCGTTGAACTCCTTTTTGTCGTAATTCATCTCGTAGTCCAACGGCCTGATCCTCGTTATTTTGCCGTCTTTCACGTCTACCAGCGTTGGGGGGCCGGAGTCTCCCGGTCCTATGAGGCCGGAGCCCCTGATGACTTGCTTCTCCGCGCCGATGTCGATCTTCTTCGTCGAACCCATGAACGCACAACCTCCTCTATCAGTTTAACTATGAACGCTTATAGCTTCAGAGTTGCCGCAAACGGGCTTCTGCCGCCTGCGCGTACCGTCTCATCATCGCCCGGTCGCCTATTCCCACACTCTAGTATACCGCGACGCACGAATCATGTATGTCGCATGCGGTGTCGCATTTTGATGTGATTTTTTGTTCGGAGTCAGCCGAGAATGCCGAGCCTTTCCGCTTTCTGGACGGCCTGCATTCTGGTGTTGACGCCCATTTTCTCGAAGATGCGCCGGATGTGGGTCCTGACCGTGTCAATGGAGATGTACGCCTTGTCGGAGATCTCCCGGTATTTGTAGCCCATGGCGAGAAGCTTCAGCATTTCCAGCTCTCGGGGACTCAGGTGCGTCGTCGTTTCCTGCTTGGGCGGCAGATCCTTCTGTTCGATGCCGCACGCCTTCATGATCTTTTCAAGGCGCGGACCCGCGCCGCTCGACGACGGGGTTCTCGCAAGGGAGGTCAACACGGGAGCAATACCACTCGCATAGTTGACGAAAGGCCTCACGTAGCCTTCTGTCTCCGAGAAAGCTAACGCATTCTTCAGAACCGTTCTCGCTTTGTCGCGCTCGTCAAGCGCATAGAGGGCCTGACAGGCCAGTAGATCGATGTCGAGCAGCGTTTCCGCCAACGCGCGGTCCGCGCACTGCTCGCGCAATTTTCCCAGAAGATCGATAGCATCCCGGCATCGGCCCTGCTTATTGAGAAGCTCTGCCATAGCCAGGCCTTCCTGGACAAAACAGGATGAAAAGGGTCCATCGGCGCGAAATCTCCTTCGCTCGGCCCAGCGCTCCACCCAGGAAAGGTCTCCTTGGGCCAAATACAATCGCGCGCAGTACGCGTCGGAAAGGCCGATTACGTACAATTCTCCGCAGGCTCGTGAAACGGCTTGTATCTTGCTTGCGCACTCGCTCACTCCTTCCGCTTCGCCCCTTGCTGCATGAAGGAGGCCGAGCAGGAAATTGTCCTCGACGATTTCCCATGCGAATCCCGTCTGGTCCAGGTATTTCAATGATTTGCTCGTGAAGTCGAATGCTCTCCCGATGTCGTTCTGAAGGTAGTGCACCCATCCCATGCCAAAGTAAAGAAAGCACCTGACGGGACTGTCGTGCATCTCGGCGCGTTCGAGAAGCTCGAAACCTTCTCCCAGAATGGCTTCGGCGCGATGGAGATGACCCTGCAATCTCTCGACTTCCGCCATCAACCTGAACCACAACATTTTAATAAAGAAACTGTCGCAGGAGAGCACGGTCGACGTTGCTTTCTTGACCACCTCGTAGGCAAGAGACAGCTCCCCCCGAAAAAGGCGGCTTGCCCCGATGATCACTTCGACCATGCCCGCGAAGGACTTGTTTTCCCGCGAAATGTGGGCAAGACGATGCTGAATCTCTTCGATGTCGACCTTGAGTGGGTCGAGCCAGAAGGGGAGCACGCATTTGAACAGGAGCAGATGGTCGTCGCAAAGCTGTCGCTTCGAACCGTCATAGCGGGCAAAGGTCTCCGACCGCCCCTCCTCAAGCTCCTTCAATAGCGCCTCGGCCTCCAATAATTGTATCGATTCTATCTTCAGACGGCATTCCTGCAGCTTGAGGAGGACTCGTTGCTTCAGCAAGCCGTAAGGAAGCTTGGAAAGCCACTTCCGGAAGGAGGCAATCTCGTAGCGATCGTAAAGAGCCGTGAGATTGTCTTCGAAGATGTCGGCTGCAAACTGCAGGTCTTCCGATGCGACGGCATGGCGGAAGGCATCATCGAGATCGCCGTTCCGGGCAAACCAGAGGGCGGCCTGGCGGTGGATGCGGCTCGTCGCCTCCGGCGATTCCCGTTTTGCCCTTCTTCGCAAAGCTTCTGAAAAAAGGCGGTGGTAGCGATACCATTTGTTTTCCCCATCCAGGGGGACAAGAAAAAGATTGTTTCGGCAAAGGGACCGGAGCATGCGGTCCGAATCGGCCATGCCCATGATCTCATTGCAGATGTCTGCGTTGAATCGGTCGAGCAACGCCGTCGTCTTGAGGAAGCTCCTCACTTTCTCCGGCTGAGTGTTGAGAACCTCGTTTTCGAGATAATCGGCGGCATCCCGGTTGATCATCATGAACGCTTTTTCCAGGTCGTCGGGAATCTCTTTTTCTCTCAGCGACAGGCCGAGAAGCTGCAAGCCGCTCACCCAGCCTTCTGCGTGCCGGGCTGCTTCGCGGGCCTTATCGGGACTCAGTGCGATGGGGATGGTCTCAGAAAAGAAGCGCTCCGCTTCCTCTTCCGTAAAACGCAAGTCGGAAGCCGATATCTCGACCAACTGGTTCTTTACTTTAAAGCCGGACAAAGAGAAGGGGATGGCGTAGCGGGTCGTTATGAGCACGTGCAGCCGCCGCTCCATGCGGTCGAGGAGGTAGAACAGGCTGTCGTGGATCTTCCGGTTGGCGACGAATTGATAACCGTCGAGCGCCAGATAGACGTCTCGGGAGAGGCTGGCGAGACAGGCAAGGATACGCTCGGCTGCTTCCTGTCCGGCGAGCTTTCCTCTTCCCCGCGTCAACGCGCCTTCTGCCATACTGCCGCCTTCGAAAGCGCCCAGGGCGGCGAGCAGATGCCGGAAAAAGAGATCGGGGTCGTTGTCCGTCTCATCGAGAGAATACCAGGCAACGGGAAGCTTCTCGCGCGCTATCCACTGGCAGGCCAGGGTGGTCTTGCCGGACCCGGCGACTCCGGAGATGACGATCAGCGATCGTTGTTTGCCTTCCGTGAGCCGGTCAAGGAGGCGTTTCCTCTCGACCATTGTGCCGGTAAGGGCCGGCACGGCCAGCTTGCCGGCGGCGACGCCCATCGTCGGCATGTCGGACGGGGCCAGCCGGATGCTTCTCAAGCGCGCCATGGCTTCATTTTGCCCGGCGTCTCCCGGAGCGGGCGACTTTGACGCACGGTTGCGCACGGGCGACAATGGAACGTATCCATCTTTCTCACGCGGCATCTGATTATGCCATAGTATGCTCTATTTCCCGGAGATCTTCCACCCATTGGCGCGCTTTCCCCGCAAAAGCCCGGGTCAGGCGCTGCCGGCGCTTTTTTGAGAGCGGTCTTCTCGCAGGTTCGGCAGAAAGACTGTCAACAGACCGAGAGCAGGCAGATAGGCCGAAACGTTATAGACGAACCCGATGCTGGTCGCGTCCGCGAGGCGGCCGAAGAATGCAGCCCCCAGACCTCCCAATCCGAACGCCAGTCCAAAGAAGAGGCCGGAGATCATGCCGACTTTCCCCGGAAGCAGCTCCTGGGCATAGACGATGATCGGCGGAAAAGCCGATGCCAGCACCAGGCCGATGATCACGGTGAGGACGGTGGTCCAGAACAGATTGGCGTGGGGCAAAAGCAGCGTAAAGGGCAAGACGCCGAGAATCGAAGCCCAGATGACGTATTTGCGGCCTATCCGGTCCCCTATCGGTCCGCCGAGGAAGGTGCCCAGGGCAGCGGACCCCAGGAAAACAAAGAGATGAATCTGGGCCGCCCGCATCGAGAGCTGGAACTTGCTCATCAGATAAAAGATGAGATAGGTGTTGATGCTGGCCAGATAAAAGTGTTTTGAAAAGAGCAGCGCCACCAGGACGCCGATCGATCTTTTGACTTTTCGGGGCGAAAGCGGCGACCTGATGGCGCGGACGGGTTCGGTCCCTTTCCGCGGCGCGAGGTGGTCCCGATACCAGAAGCTTACCGGGACTAAGAGGATGATCGTGATGAGGGCAATGAGGGAGAACCAGGCGATGCTGGATTGCCCTCTCGACAAGACGATAAACGCGATGAGGAGTGGACCGCCGGCCTGGCCGGCATTGCCGCCGACCTGGAAAAGCGACTGGGCCAACCCGTATCGACCGCCGGACGCCATCCGGGCTACCCGGGACGATTCGGGATGAAACACGGAGGAGCCGATGCCTGCCAGCGCAGTCGCAAGCAGAACTGCATGAAAATTGGATGCAACGGAAAGCAACAGAAGACCGACGAGGGTCGAGCCGAGGCCGACGGGAAGAGAAAAGGGCATGGGGTGATGGTCCGTATAGAGACCGACGAGCGGCTGGAGCAAGGAGGCCGTCAACTGATAAGTGAGGGCCAGCAGCCCTATCTGGCCGAAGCTCAGGTGAAGCAATGCCTTGAACATCGGATAGACCGAGGGCAGCAGCGACGTCGAGATCAGGTCGTTCAACAGGTGGCAAACCGCGACCGATGTCAGGACGAAATAGACCGTGTCGCGCCGCCTGGAAAAGGCGGTCTCGAGGGCGATGCTGTCCATTCTGTTTCTCCAAACGGGTGAAATTGTATCCAAAGCATAGCTTAGAATACTTTGTCCCCCATTTCAAAAGAAATAGAAAGCCGTTGGTAAAACCGGGCGCAAAAGCCGGCCCGTTCGCTCCTCATTTCCGCCCTTTTACCCCTTCCTTTCCCCCTTTCGTCGCCCAATCCTTCAACTGCGCTGATGCAGCTTGTAAGCTATGAATATTGAATTCACTCAAAGGAGGAACCGCGATGAACGGCTATTCACCTCAGGCGGCTAGAGCGGAAAAGAACGGGAAAAACGGGGCGACAGGCAACGGTCATATCGAGATGAAAAACATCACGAAAGATTACCGCCTTGGAGAAACAGTGGTGCACGCGCTCAGAGGGGTCGACCTCGCCATCGAGCAGGGGGAGTTTGTCGCCGTCTGGGGACCGTCCGGCTCCGGCAAGACGACGCTTCTCAACCTGATCGGCGCTATCGACGAGCCGACCGAAGGTTCTCTCTCCATCGGCGGCACGGACGTGCGCAAGCTTTCGGACAACCAGAGGAGCGAGCTTCGCAACGAAATGATCGGCTTCATTTTTCAGGGCTTCAATCTGGTGCCGGTCCTTTCCGCCCTGGAAAACGTGATGCTCCCCCTCCAAATCAAGGGCGCCGGCTACAAAGAGGCAAAGAACGCCGCATTGGAACGGCTTCACGAGGTGGGCCTCGCCCAGTTCGTGAACCATCGCCCCTACAAGATGTCGGGCGGCCAGCAGCAGCGGGTCGCCATCGCCAGGGCCTTGGTGAATGAACCCTCCCTCGTCATTGCCGACGAGCCGACGGCAAACCTGGATTCGGAAACGGCCCGCACGATTATCTCCCTCATGCGAGACCTGAACGAAAAGGACGCGATCACCTTTGTTTTTTCCACCCATGACCAGCGTCTCCTGGAACGCGTCAAACGCCTGATCCGTCTTGAAGACGGCCTTTTCGTCAACGGAGGTGAACGGTCATGAGAAAATGGACAAAGCTCGCCATGCGGAACATCATGCGGAACAAGCGCCGTTCTTTTGTGACGCTTATCGCCATCGGCGTCGGTTTTGCCGCAATCAGCCTTTTCCGGGGATATGCGAGCAACATGTATACGGGTTTGGAGCACTCGGCCATCCGGGGCGAGGGCCTCGGCCATCTGACGATCTACAAGGCCGGCTGGCTCGAAAACGGAAAGAAGGACCCTGAGCGGTACATGTTTTCGAAGGATGAAGTGGAGAAGGTCACGCGGCTGGCAAAAGAAGAAGAGGGCGTCATCCTCGCGTCGCCGCAAATCAGTTTGACGGGCCTCGTCTCGAACGGCACGACCTCAACCATTTTTGTGGCCCAGGGGGTCGTTCCCCAGGACGACAGAACCATCAAGGGGGATTGGTACCGGTTCAGACCCATCAAGGGAGAAGGGCTGCACGAGAAAATGTCCTATGGAGTCGAGATTGCCCAGGACCTGGCGAAATATCTCAACCTCGCGCCCGGCAAGGACGGGGTGGTGATGACGCCGACCCTTGCCGGTCAGATGAACGCCATGGACATCCATGTGGCAGGCGTCTACGACTCCGGCTCGGATGCCACCAACGACAAGTTCATGCGGTTCACCTTCGATTTTGCCCAGTCCCTCTATGACACGCAAAAGACCGAGAGAATGGTGGTCCTCCTGAAGGACACGAAAACCACGTGGAAGATGCGCAACGTCCTTCAGGCCAAGCTCGCAGCCGCAGGCATCGATACCGACATAAAGACATGGAACGAGCTTTCCCTGTTCTACTCGAAGGTGAAGGGCATGTTCGACATGATGTTCCTCTTCATATTCTGCATCGTCCTCGTCATCGTCGTCATGAGCACGGTGAATACCATGGGGACGGCGGTGCTGGAGAGAACGAGAGAGATCGGCACCCTTCGCGCCCTCGGTCTCAAGCGCAGGGGCGTCTCTGTCCTGTTTGCCCTGGAAGGCGGCCTTCTCGGTCTTTTCGGGAGCCTCCTCGGCGTGGCGCTGCACGTCGCTGTCTGGGCCATGATCAAGGCGAAGGCGCCGACCTATATGCCTCCGGGCGTCTCCACTCCCGTGCCGCTCCGCGTCGACCTCATTCCCGGCGGTCTCGTCGTCCTCGTGGTGTGCCTGATCCTGCTCTCTTTAGCCGCGGCCATCATACCGGCGCGAAGAGCTGCGGGGCAGAATATCGTGAATGCGCTAGGACATGTATGAGTTGCGATCATAATAGGAGAAAGACTATGAAAAAGCAGCATGTAACAAAAACGATCAAAATGGCTTTCGGCCTTTTGCTCTCCCTGGCGCTTTTGCCGCCCGCGCTCCACGCCGAGATGAGCCACAAAGAGATCCTGACCAGGGCGGACCGGGCGCGGGGCAACGCCGAGGGGGTGGAGTGGGAGATCGACATCAGCTCCGTCGAGAGTGGGCGCGAGCAACAGCGCGTCCTCCGGGTGACCGCGCGCCACTTCAACTCCCTGGCCGAGTTCCTTGACCCGGCGAACGTGAAGGGACAGAAGCTGCTCATGGTAGACCGAAACATGTGGTTCGTGAAACCGGGACTTTCCAAGGCCGTTCCTATCTCCCCCCGGCAGAAGCTCATCGGGGGCGCGTCGAACGGCGACATCGCCTCGACGAACTACGCGGGGGACTACAATGTAGCGGAAGCTTCCGAGGATATGGTGGACGGCGCGGCCTGCTGGCTCCTCGACTTGCACGCCGTCGACAAGAAGGCCACGTACGACCGCATCAAGTATTGGATATCCAAGGAGAAGCTCACCGGGGTGAAGGCTGAGTTCTATACGGTTTCGGGGAAGCTGTTCAAAACGGCGGTGTTCGAATACGGCAACACGGTGACCGTCGATGAGAAGCCCCAACCCTTCATCTCCAAAATGACGATCACGAACGCCGTCATAAAAGAAGACGTGACGGTAATGAACTATCGGAAAGTCTCCTTCAGGAGAGTTCCCGACTCGACGTTCAACCTCAACCTGTGGGTACATTAGGAGGCATTCACCGTGCGACCAGGCAAGGCAAGAATCTCCTTTTGGCTGACTCTTTTGCTCCTGACGGCAGGCTTGATGTCGCTTCCGATAAGCAGCGCCGCACAGGCCGAGCCGGAGGAGCCCAGCGGCGGAACAAAGGGCGGCATCGGCGATTATCTCACGGCGGACCTGCGGCTCATCGGCTTCGGCCTCTCCGAACAGCCCGTTGATTCAACGCAGAACCCGTCCAATAATTTCCTGAAACTTCCTCGCTACGTGGGGGATGCGGAGGCGAGGCCCGATTTGCGACTGACCGCCGGCCCGCTTGAACTCGGTGCAAAGCCGAGGATGAGGTTCGATGAGAGCGTCTGGGAGGACGGCAATCTATCGGGTCATACCCACGGAGAGAGCGACTTCTACGTCAACGAATATATCGGCAGACTGAAGGTGCGGGAGGGGCTTTTTGTCTCCTATGGCCGCGAGAACCTGCAATGGGGCCCTTCCTTTCTCTTTTCTCCTTCGAATCCCTATTTTCAGGACAACGGCCGAAGGAACCCTTACATCGAGGTACCGGGCATGGATTTCGGCCGCGTCGTCTGGGTGGCCGGGCCGAGCCTGACCTTTTCTTTTATCGCTAACACGAGCGAAGGGCTCAATAAGACAACGGGCCCCGGCGCGTTCCTCTCCTCCGTGCCGCCTCCCCCCTTCGAGCAAACCTACTCCTTCAAGGCAGACTACACAGGGCGGGACAAGTACGCCTCCCTCATCCTCTCGGACAGGGAAGACGGCGAGTCCATCCTGGGGTTCTACGGGGGCTGGACCGTCGCCGACGCCATCCTCCTGTACACGGAAGGGTCGGTAAGCCAGGGCAGTAGTGGTCTCTATCCGCAGGAAGACCGTTTTTCTCCTTTTGGCGCGTCGATGGCGACGGTCCATGAGCACGATTCCGCCTTTTACCCGGTGCTTCTGATGGGCGGCGCCTATACCCTGGAATCAAAAGGCACGTTTACTCTGGAGTATGCGTACTACAGCCCCGGGTACGGCTCGGCGGACGCGGAAACCTACTACGCCTTGCGCCGAAGGGCTGCGGGCGCCTTTGTGACGGGCAGCATGCTCTCCGGTCTGGCACAGCAGACTCTCGGCCAGACAGCCACGACGGACCTGAGGTTTCTGCGAAAGAATTACGCTCTGTTCCAGTACAGTCAGCCGAGCATCAGGAACACGATCGACCTGACCTTTCGCTGGACCCAGAACATCGACGACGGCTCCGGCCAGTTCACGGCCGTGGCGTCCTACCAGTTAGGCAAGCACGTCGAGCTGTTCTCCGTGGTCACAGCGGCCGCGGGCGGCAAAAACACGGAATTTGGCAGCATTATGAGCTATCAGGTTATGGCAGGGTTGCAGTATACTTTCTAAAAGAAGGGCGCGATGGAGACAAAGGCGTGCAAAGAGATTCCGAGCGAGCGTGCGAAGCGCCGCCTTGATCCAAGGTTCGGCGTGATGTTCCCTCTCTACGTGGTCGTCATCGACACGCTGATAGCCCTGTTCCTTACCGCAACAGGCATCGCGCCGCGCTTTGTCGAAAGCTTTGTGCTGGCCCAGTCTTACGGGATCTGCATCTCCTCGATCGTATTTCTCCTGCACTGGATATTCAAGTTGAAGAAGGGAACGGCAGGTCACATCCTCGTCATCGCAGCCGGCGTCTGTGGGGGATATCCTCTCGGCGCCGTCGTTGGAGCCGCCATCCTGAAGCACGTTTTCTCGATCACGCTGCAGCCGCGAGGCGGGGATTTCCTCCAGGCGATCGCCCTCTGCCTGTTTTTCAGTGTCGTAGTCGGCTACTTCTTCTATTCCCGGGGGCAACTGCGCGCTCACCAACAGGTGATCGAGCAGGAAAGGATCATCCGTCTATCGAGCGAAAAAGGGGCTTTGGAAGCAAACCTCCGCCTTCTCCAGGCGCAAATCGAGCCTCACTTTCTCTTCAACACCCTCTCGAACGTGCTGAGCCTCATCGACAGCGACCCTGCAAAAGGCAAGGCCATGCTCTCCGACCTCGTCCGGTATCTGCGCACCTCGCTCTCAAGAACGCGGACGGCTGCCGCCACCCTCGAGCAGGAGATCGACATGGTCGAAGCCTACCTGAAGATCCAGAAGGTGCGGATGGGCGAGAGGCTCCGGTTCAGCATCGAGGTCGAGAGCGGTCTGAAGCAGCACGCTTTTCCTCCCATGCTTCTTCAGCCTCTCGTCGAGAACGCTGTTCGGCATGGGCTCGAGCCGAGCGTGGAGGGGGGCGAGATTGCGATTGCCGCCGACGTGGAAGGAGAGACGCTCAAGGTGACCGTGGCGGACACGGGTTGCGGTTTTGCCGCGTTCGAGAAGGGCGGGGTGGGCATCGCCAATGTGAAAGAGCGTCTCCGATTGTTGTTCGGAGAGAAGGGAAGACTCACGCTGGAGGAGAACAGCCCCCACGGCGTGAGGGCGATCATCGAGGCGCCGAGCGATGCCGCATAGCGCGATAATAGCCGACGACGAGCAGGAACTGCGGGCCTACCTGCGGAAGCTGCTGTCCGAGGTCTGGCCCGACCTCGTCGTCTCCGGGGAGGCGGCGAACGGCCGGGAAGCCCTCGACATGATCGAGGCAATGCGGCCCGACATAGCCTTTCTCGACATAAAGATGCCGGGTTTTTCAGGCATGGACGTGGCAAAAAAGACCGCTGGCGTCTCTCACGTTGTCTTTGTCACGGCCTACGACCACTACGCGATAGAAGCCTTTGACCGGGAAGCGGTCGACTACCTTCTCAAACCGGTCTCGAAAGAGCGGCTTTCCCAGACCGTCCGCCGCCTTCAGGAACGCATGACCTCCTCTCCGGCGCCGCCTCCGGAATTGTCCGCCGTGGTCGAACAGGTCCTTGCCGGTTTGCGGAGCCGGGAGGAAACACCCTTCCTCAAATGGATCAGAGCGCAGCAGCAGGAAAGCGTTCGTCTCATCCCCGTCGAGGAGATAGACTATTTCAGGGCCGAAGACAAGTATACGGCAGTGGTGACCAAAGACGGCGAGGCCCTCATCAAGAGAAGCATCAGAGAATTGGCCCGGGAGCTCGACCCGGACCGTTTCTGGCAGATCCACCGGGGGACTATCGTCAATGTCTCGCGGATCGACAAGATGAGCCGCTCTCTTACCGGCCGCGGCGTGCTCAAGCTCAAAGGCAGACCCGGGTTGCTGACGGTGGGACGGAACTACCTTCATCTTTTTAGGCAAATGTAACTGTAGCACTCTACAAGAATCATCCCACTTGATCGCCGCTTGTTCGTCTTTTTCCGTCATACCGGCGGACGCCGGCATCCAGTGTCTCTTTAGATACCTGAAAGTCGCCGGACCCCGGTTTTCACCGGGGTGACGGCTAAGCGAACCGAGACTTTCTTTTGTGGAACGGCGGAGTATCATTGAAATCCGGCTAAAGGCTGATCTCACTCCTAGTTGCTTGCAACTGTCTGCAAAAGAGGCGTATAATGGAAGGGCATTCAAGGAGACCCCTGCATGATCGAAGGACACATTTACAAGCTCTTCGACGACGAGCTGAGGGAGCTTAAGGAAAAGATCCTCTTTGAGGGGTCCCTCGTCGAAAAGGCGGTTCGCAACGCCATCGAGGCCCTCCAGAGCAGGGACTCAGAGCTTGCGAGGCGCGTCATTGCCGACGACGACGTGATCAATAAGAAGGAAGTCGAGATAGAGGAGTTCTGCGTCAAGCTCCTCGCCTTGAGGCAGCCCGCCGCAAAAGACCTTCGGTTTATAACTACCGCGGTAAAAGTGAATTACGATCTGGAGCGCATGGGAGATATGGCGGTTAATGTCTGCGAACGGGTGCTCGAGCTCAATTTGGAGCCCCAACTCAAGCCGTACATCGATATCCCCAAAATGGCGGAGATTGCCCAAACCATGGTGAAGCAATCCCTCGAAGCATTTGTGAAAGAAGACGTCCAGCTCGCATGGAGGGTGACGAACGAAGACGAAAAAGTGGACCAGCTCACGGAGCAGATATTCCGGGAGCTGCTGACTTATATGTCGCAGGACCTGAAAACCATATCGCGGGCTACAAGGCTGCTTTTTATCGCTAAGTATCTTGAACGAATGGCCGACCACGCCGTCAGCATCGCCGAATTTGTCATATTCCTGGTGGAAGGCAGGATCATTCGGCATCTTAAGTATTCTGAACAAATATAGCATGAGGGTTGCGAGTACCGGTCTGTTGTTTTTCTCTCTCGCCCTGTCTCTGTTTGGCTGCGGCAGTCGCGGGTCGAATGTTCCCGAAGGTAAATCTACCGTAACGATCGCGGGATCTACCTCGGTCATGCCCTTTAGCGAGAAGCTCGCGGAGCACTTCAAAATAGAGAAGCCGAGGATCAGGGTAGACGTACAGGGCGGGGGTTCGTCAGCAGGCATCCAGGCATGCATGAACAAAACGGTCGACATAGGAATGTCGTCAAGGGAATTGAAGGGAGACGAAAAAGTCCTCAACGAAATCCCCATTTGCCGCGATGGGATAGCCATTGTCGTTAATCCCAAAAATCCACTAAAGAACATAAGCCTGGAACATATAAGGGCTATTTACGACGGCAAGCTGACAAGCTGGAAGCAACTCGGCTGGATCGACAGGCAGATCGACGCCGTGGCCAGGGAAGAGGGTTCGGGGACGAGAAGCGCTTTCGAAGAGCTTGTGATGAACAAGACGAATATTCAGGACAGCGCCATGGTGCAGGACTCGAACGGGTCGGTAAAGGAAGTGGTTGCTACCGACCCCTACGCCATCGGTTTCATTTCCCTCGGGGTGGTCGATGGGAAAGTGAAAGCGGTGCCGGTGGAGGGCGTACCGGCGACGGCTCAAAACATCCTTACCGGCACGTACCACATAGTGAGGCCCTTTCTCTACCTTACCATGGGAGAGCCGCAAGGGGCCGCCCGTCTCTTCATCGCCTACACACTCTCAAAAGAGGGGCAGATGATTTTGAAGAAAGAGGGTCTTATTCCGATCCATGAATAGAAGACCCTTCAGCAAAGAGAACCTTATCAAGTTTGTGCTCCTTCTGTTCGCGCTTTCGTCGCTTCTTTTTCTTTTTATTATTTTTGTCTTTATCCTGAGCGAGGGGGCGCCCCTCTTCTTTAAGATGGGCGTGAAAAATATCGTTGCGGGCGGCAGATGGGCGCCCACAAGGGGATCTTTCGGCATATTCCCCATGATCATCTCTTCCTTTATGGTTACCTTCGGCGCCCTGATCATCGGCGCCCCCCTGGCCCTCGCCTGCGCGACGTACCTGTCGGAATACGCAGGGAGAAAGACGAAGATGATCCTCAAGCCTTCTCTCGAGCTTCTCGCCGGGATTCCCTCGGTCGTCTATGGGTTTCTCGGCGTCGTCTATATCGTGCCCCTTATCAGGGAAAATCTCGGCGGCGCCGGTTTCTCGATCCTCTCCACGTCCCTCGTTCTCGGGGTCATGGTCCTTCCGACCATTACGAGCATCTCTTTCGACGCCCTTATGAGCGTGCCCGCCGCCTTTCGCGAAGGGTCGTTCGCCATGGGCGCAACCAAATGGCAGACGGTTTACCGGGTCGTCCTCCCATCGGCGCGCTCGGGCATCCTCGCGAGCTTCATATTGGGCATGGGGAGGGCCATCGGCGAGACCATGGCGGTCATCATGGTTGCCGGCAACGCGCTCAAGATCCCGACGAACCTCCTCGACCCCTTGAGGACCCTGACGAGCAATATCGCCCTCGAGCTTGCTTACGCGACGGGGGACCATCGCGCCGCCCTCTTTTCCACGGGCGTCGTCCTTCTCGTCATCATCATGAGCCTCAACCTGGCCGCTAACTTCTGGGTGAAGAGCAGGATCGGAAAATGAGAACGAATCCCCGGCATATCGACAGGCTCATGCGCTACGGCCTCACCTTTCACGCTTTCTTTGCCGTGGCCATTCTGGTCGCCATCGTCGGCGTCATTGCGGTCAAAGGGGCGCCCTACGTCACCACGGAATTCATCTTCGCCTATCCCGAGGACATGGGCAGGCTCGGCGGCATTTTCCCTTCCATTGTCGGCACCCTTTTTCTGGGGATCCTCTCGATCGCCTTTGCCACGCCTCTCGGAATCGGCACTGCCATATACCTCACCGAATACACGCGGGAATCGAGCCTTACCCGGATCATCCGCTTCGGCGTCGAGTCGCTGGCGGGCATACCTTCGATCATTTACGGTTTGTTCGGCTTTATCTTTTTCGTGATCAAGCTGCATATGGGCTGGTCTCTCCTCTCCGGCGCCCTCACCGTGGCTATCATGGTTTTGCCCACCATCATCAGGACGAGCGAAGAAGCGATTAAGGCGGTGCCGAACAACCTGAGGATGGTGAGTTTCTCTTTGGGCGCCACCAAGTGGGAAACGGTGACGCGCGTCATTATCCCCTCGGCGGCCCCCGGCATTCTTACGGGCATCATGCTGAGCATAGGCAGGGCGGTGAGCGAGACGGCGGCGGTAATCTTCACCATGGGCAGCTCCCTCAGGCTGCCCGCCAGCATTATGGATTCCGGGAGGACCATGGCGGTCCACTTCTATATCCTGGCCAGGGAGGGCATTTCCCTGGAAAAGGCATACGCCACGGCGCTTATCCTGATCATTTCGATCCTCGTGATCAATATTATCGCCTACTATGCCATGCACCGGATGATCGGAAGGTACTCCTGATGTACAGCACGAAGATACAGGTGAGAAATCTCAAGGTTTGGTTCGGGAAAAAAGAGGTGCTCCACGGCATCGACCTCGACATATACGAAAACTGTGTGCTGGGACTCATGGGGCCGGCCGCGAGCGGGAAGTCGAGTTTCATCTCCGTCGTCAACGGCATGATCAATTTCGAGGACCATGCGCGCTTCGAGGGGGATATCTGCATGGACGGCTTCGGCGACCTGTGCGAGAAAACCGACCACGTGGCCCTCAGAAAGAAGGTGGGGACCGTCTTCGCCACTCCCATTCCCCTTCCGAGGTCCATTTTTGAAAATGTCGCCTTCGGCTCGAAGCTGAAAGGCATGAAGAAGCGGTCCGACCTGAACGACCTCGTCGAAGAAAGTCTCAGGAAGGCATTCCTCTGGGACGAAGTGAAGAACCGGCTTTCGGAATCCGCGCTCAAGCTGTCGGGCGGCCAGCAGCAAAGGCTCTGCCTGGCCCGCACCCTGGCGTTGCAGCCCGAAGTGATCCTCCTTGACGAGCCGTGTTCCGGTCTCGACCCCATCTCCACCGCAAAGATCGAGGAAGCCCTCTCGGAATTGAAAGTAGATCACACGATCATTCTGGTCTCGAACAATACGAAGCAAATAGCACGGGCCTCCGACTTCGTCGCCTTCTTTTACATGGGGCAGTTGACCGAGTTCGGCCCTGCCGTCAAGGTTTTCACCAACCCGAAGCAAAAGCTGACCGAAGATTACGTCCTGGGGAAATTCGGATGAGAGAAAACGTTCCGGCAACCGGCCGGGCGGCGTTGCGCACGGCCGGCCTCAACCTCTACTACGGCGGTTTTCACGCACTGAAGTCCATCGACTTTCAGGTCTACGCGAATTCGATTACGTCCCTCATCGGCCCGTCGGGATGCGGCAAGTCGACCTTGCTGCGCTGCTTCAACCGGATGAACGACCTCGTGGAAGGCGCCAGGATAGAGGGACATATCCTGATCGACGACGAGCCGCTGGAAGGGTGCGACATCATCGATTTAAGGCGACGGGTAGGCATGGTTTTCCAAAGGCCCAACCCGTTCCCTTTCTCAGTGTACGAAAACATGACCTACGGACTCGCCGTCCACGGGATAAAAAAGAAACAGAGGCCGGAGATAGTGGAGCGATGTTTGAGGGCCGTGGGACTCTGGGAAGACCTGAAAGACCGGATGCGGCAGGCGGCGCTCCTTCTTTCCGATGAAACGAAACAGCGGCTCTGTATCGCAAGGCTCCTGACCATAGAGCCGGAGATCATCCTCCTTGACGAGCCCTGCTCGGCCCTCGATCCTATCGCCACCATGCGGGTCGAGGAGTTGATGATCGAGCTAAAGAAGGAGTACACGATCCTCATCGTTACCCACAATATGCAGCAGGCAACGCGGGTGTCCGACTACACCGGGTTCATGCTTCTCGGCGAGCTATTGGAGTTCGGTCCCACCGGACAAGTCTTCACCTCGCCTTCTCATGAGAAGACGGAAGAGTACATAACGGGAAGGTTCGGGTAAAGTCCAACAAAGCCGTCGGGCTGGAGCTTGTTTTCTTGCAAAGCCTTCTTCAAGAGAGTAGTATTGGCTATCATGAAAGGCTTGCGTACAAGCAGGCCTTTCCCTGAAAACGACGAAGAGGAGGAACTCTGGTGGCTTACGCGCAAAAGGGCAACGGGGGCGAAGGCGAAATGGCGGCAGCTTCGCCGAACCCGAGGATCGTCAAGATATTTGCGGCCTTCATCTGTTTTCTCGTCCTCCTCGCCATCGTTTCGAAAACATCGGGCTGGCTCGTCGACTGGCTCTGGATGAAGGAGCTCGGCTATAGTCCCCTGTTCTTGAGCCTCATCTGGATAAAGCTCCTCCTCTTTGTCGCCGCCTGCCTGCCTGTATTCATCTATCTCTGGGTCAACTTCAGGATCGCCGGGGGCAGGAAACGGAGCCGCTTCGTCCGCCTCCAGGGTCCGGAAGTCGCCGACATTTACGAGTTTCATGCCCGGCCGCTCAGAATCGGCCTGCTCTCCTTCTTTGCGTCCCTGATCGTCGCGCTCCTCTTCGGCCTCACCTTCTCCTCGGACTGGGACACCTTCGCCCGATGCTTGTGGGGAGGCCTTTTCGGGCGCCCCGACCCGCTGTTCGGTCTGGACATCGGTTTCTACGTGTTTCGCTTGCCCGTCCTCGAGGCGGTGCAAAAGGGCGCCGCTGTCCTTGCATTCCTTGCCATACCCTTTACCTTCCTGGGGTATGCGGCAGGGCGGCGCGTGGCGCTGAATACGGCTTCTCTCAAGAACAGCGCGGTCTTTACGCATTTGTCGATCCTCTTCGCCATTTTCCTGGTCTTCTGGGGAGCCGGTTACTTTCTTGACATCTTCGGGCTGCTCTATCAAAAACGGGGGGCCGTTTTCGGGGCGGGCTATACCGACTACCATGTGGTGCGTCCCGCTCTCTGGGCCATGATGGTTGCCACGGCGCTTCTTACCGCCCTCGTGCTGGCCAACCTGAAGGGGAGAAGATTGGGCCTCATCCTCGGAGGCATCGTCTCCTATCTCGTTTTTATGCTCGTCGTTCTCGGCATCATCCCTGCCCTGGTGCAGGCCTACATCGTGCAGCCCAACGAATTGGCTCTCGAGCGGCCCTTCTTGGAGCACAACATTGCCCTTACCCGCCGGGCCTACCAGCTCGACCGCGTAGAGGAACGCCCCTTCGGCGCTGTGAACGATCTTACCCTTGCGACGGCTTCCCGCGACAGCGATACGCTCAAGAACGTCCGTCTCTGGGATTGGAAGCCCGTGCTCCAGGCTTTCAAACAAACCCAGGAGATGCGCCTCTACTATCGCTTTTACCAGGCGGATGTTGACCGGTATTTCCTGCCGGGAGAAGGCTACCGCCAGGTAATGGTCTCGGGGAGGGAGCTGAGCGAACAGGTCTTCCAACAGGCGCGCACCTGGGTCAACCAGTACCTGGAGTTTACCCACGGCTACGGGCTCGCGATGTGCTACGTCTCTGAATCGACGGAAGGACATCTGCCCCGCATGGTGGTCAAAGACCTCCCGCCCGATTCCCCCCTCCTGCCGATCACGCGGCCGGCCATCTACTACGGCGAATACATGACCGGCTACCGGATCGTGAAGACGGGGGTCGAGGAATTCGACTACCCTCAGGGGGATAAGAACGTCTACACCCACTACGAAGGAACGGGAGGCATCCCCCTGGGGAGCTTCTGGAGAAAACTCCTCTTTGCCTGGCAACTCATGGATGCGAATATCCTCGCGTCGAACTACATCACCCCTCAAAGCAGGATACAACTGTATCGGACCGTGAAAGAGCGGGTAAGTCTGATCGCCCCCTTTCTCACCCTCGATCCCGATCCCTATCTGGTGTTGAGCGAGGGGAAGCTTTTCTGGATACAGGATTGCTACACGCTTTCTTCCCAGTATCCTTATTCCGATCCCTATTCGAGCAGCCTGAACTACATTCGCAACTCGGTCAAAGCCGTCGTCGACGCCTACAATGGGACCGTCCGGTTCTACGTGAGCGATGCGGACGATCCGGTCCTCGCTGCCTACGCACAAGCCTTTCCCGGCGTTTTCAGGCCTCTTTCCGAAATGCCTCCGGACCTTGCCAAACACATCAGATACCCCGAGGATATATTCCGTATTCAGACCGACCGGTTCATGACCTATCACATGACGGATCCGAGGGTTTTTTACAACAAGGAAGACGTGTGGGCCCTTCCCAATCAGAAGCGGGCCGCCGACGAGGGATCCACGATGGACCCGTACTATACGCTGATCAAGCTGCCGGGCCAGGAAAAACTGCAATTCCTGCTCATGCTCCCCATGACTCCCTTCAAAAAGGAGAATATGGTCGCCTGGATAGCGGCTGCCTGCGACCGCCCCGACTACGGAAAGCTGATCGCCTACCGCCTGCCGAAGGACCGGATCGTCTACGGACCTACGCAGATCGAGGCGATGATCGACCAGGAGCCGACCATTTCCCAGCAGTTGTCGCTGTGGGACCAGAGGGGTTCCCGCGTCATCAGGGGCAATCTCCTCGTTATCCCCATCGGGAACTCCTTCCTGTACGTGGAGCCGGTCTATCTGATCGCCGAGCAGGTGAATATTCCGCAATTGATCAGGGTGATCGTGGCCTACGGGAGCCGGGTGACAATGGCGCCCACGCTCGAGGAGGCCACCAGAGCCATCTTCAGCAATCTTCCTGCGACCTCCGCGGCCACAGCCGCCCCGGCCTCGGTGTCGCTGCCTGCGGCGCAACAGCCGCGCCAGCCTTCACAGGACGCTCTTGCTCAGGCGAGGGGGGTATTCCGCCAGGCGGACGATGCGATGAGAAGGGGCGATTGGACGGCGTTTGGGCGGTCTATGCAGGAATTGGCGAAGGTGCTGGGCAAATAGCCGTTCTCTCTCTTTTTTCTCTTTAGGGCGGGCGCTCGGCCTTTTCGCTGGAATCGCGATATTTGGCGCCCTGCTCCGGGTCGCGACCTACGTCGTTTGCCGACCGCCCCTGGCAAGCCTTGAGGGCAGTACCCGGCCTACCGTACGCCTCCGGTCGGCGATCCTCACAGGTTATCCAAATCTGCGTTGTTTTAGCGGGCTATCAATTTTACCGCCTGTCCTTTTCGCGCTTATCGAACTATAAGATCACAGACAATCTCTTTCAATGATCGGCCGGCGAAGAATTATCCCGTTCCCGTGACGGTTTGTGAAATCACGAAACCCATGGTTTCTCTTGCATTTCCCCGGGTTGGAATGGCAATGGATAGATAGGCCGCGTGCCCCAGTACCGCGAATTGCCGTTCCTGAAGTAAGAAAAAGCATGGCCGGCCGCCGCCAGGCGGACAAAGGATTTCCCGTTTAGGAAGCTCAGAAGTTGCCGCATCATATTTCGCCTCATAATTATGTTGACAGCGGGGGGAGGGTTAGTATAAGTATGTGCGGAATCACATAAAAACAAACACAGAAGGAGGATGTAGTAATGGTAAGACGGAAATCGGTCCTGTTCGGTACGCTCTCCCTGCTTCTCCCGTTGCTGCTGCTTTTGCTCGCTTCTTCCCCATCGTTCGCGGAGACTAAAGTCCTGAAAGTCGGCGTGGTCACTTCCGTGACCGGGCCCATGGCGCCCGCGTTCAAACCTCTGTACGACGCAGTGAAGCCGACTGAGGAGCTGTTCAACAGTCGTGGAGGGCTCACGGTAGGCGGTCAGAAGTACGACGTCAAGTTCCTCGCGGAAGATGACACGTCGTCGCCAACGGGCGCGCTTGCCGCCGTGAACAGGCTCATTCAGCAAGGGGTGAAGTTCATGATACCCCCTATGTTCATGGTGACCGACCTGGCTCTTATACCGTCCGCCGAGGAGGCTAAAATGGTGCGCATAAAGGCCTTCGGCAACGGCCCGGAAGAAGTGAATCCGAAGGTGAAGTACGGCTTCTATGCCGACTCCAGTCTTTACAACATCAAACCCTGCTTCGATTATCTCCAGAAGAATTATCCGAAAGCGAAGAGGATCGCCGTGATCATGCCCGACGACCCCGGGGCGGCAACCGCCTACGCCCAATGCGAGAAAGAGGCGAAAGCCCGGGGATTGCAGATCGTTTTTGCCGAGAAATTCAAGATCGGCGCCGAAGACTTTTATCCGCTCCTCACAAAAGCCCTCGCACAGAAGCCCGACGCCATCAACATGGTTGTCTCCATAGTTCCCTGGAGCGCCGCCCTGATCAACCAATCCCGGGAGCTCGGCTTCAACGGGCCGGTATTCAGCCCTTGCCTTTTTGGCGACATTAACCTCGTAAACGGCATGCTCAATAAGAAATACGCCCACGATCTCTTTCACGGCGGGCCCGACGTGCTGAGCGACAAGATGTCGCCTCTGGTCAAAGATCTTCGCAAACGGGTCGAGGCGACCAAACAACCCTACCTCTTGGACAGCTTGCTTGCCCTCGACGCTTTCTATGTGATGCAGCAAACAATCGAAAAGGCGCAAAGTTTCGATCCCGATGCGGTAGTCGCTGCGATAGCCAAGATGAAGACGATCGATACCATCTGGGGAAAGGGACGGTGGGGAGGCAAAGAGTTCTTTGGCGTCGATCAGTGCGTCGTGAGGCCGGTGACGATATCGAGGATCGTTGACGGCAAGGTGGAACAGCTCGACTTCATTACCGAAAAGTAGCCGAACAGAAGGTGCGCGAAGCCCCGCCTTCAGGCGGGGCTTCGCTATTTTCATCGTCTATCGGGTTTATCGTGCTTCTCTGGTTGTAACCAGATAAACCAGACAAACTGTTCTTCTATCCTTCTCCGCCCATCTCTTCTTCAACCGCGAACCGCTCTTCTTCCAGAGTCAACCGATTCTCCCCGGCGCCAAAGCGGTTCTCCGCCGATTCGTCTTCGTCTATCCTGAATTGACCCACGAGCGTCTGGAGCCCCTTGGAGAGCCCCGCCAACTGGGACGAAGCGGAGGAGTTCTCCTGGATCTTCTGGGCAGTGCCTTGCATGACCGCAGAGATCTGCTGGATGGAGGAGGCGATCTCGTTCGTGGTGGCCGTCTCTTCTTCGGAAGCGACGGCGATCTGGTTGATCTCTCCGGTCACCTTGCCGATCTGGAGGAGGATCTCCTTGAGCGCCTCGCCCGACTTGGCGGCCTCTGTTGTGCCGACGCCGACTTCGGTCACTCCCTCTTCCATGGAGGAGACGGCTTTCTTCGTCTCTACCTGCATGGCGCGGATGGTCTCGGTGATCTCTCTGGTGGCGTTGCCCGTCCTTTCTGCGAGCTTGCGCACCTCGTCGGCGACCACGGCAAAGCCCCTGCCGTGCTCTCCCGCCCGGGCAGCCTCGATGGCGGCGTTGAGGGCGAGCAGGTTCGTCTGATCGGCCACGTCGTTGATGAGGCCGACGATCTCCCCGATCTGGTCGGAGCGGGCGCCGAGGCTCCTGATGATCTCGGCCGATTCCTTGACGCGGTTGTTGATGCGGTTCATCACCGCGATGGTCTCTTTGATGATCGTCTCTCCCGTATTGACGGAAGCCCCTGCGGCTTCGGCGCTCTTCACCGCGGCGACGCAGTTCTGGGCGATCTCGGAAGAGGTCTTCGACATCTCTTCGCTGGCTGCCGCCACCGTGTCGACCTGGAGGGCCGCTTCCTTCACGCCGGAAGCCATCTGCTCGGTGGCGTCCTCCAGGGTGTTGGCCGCCGCGGCGACGTCGTTGCTGCTGGCCGCAACATGGGCGATGGCCTCCTTAAGCTTGTCGGCGAACTCGTTGAAGTGGACCGCCATCTCTCCGATCTCGTCGGAGGAGGAGACGGCGATGCGCTTGGTCAGGTCGCCTTCGGCCACCTTCTCGATGACCTCCACGGTCTTGTTGATGGGGGAGAGGATGAGGCTCTTCATGAAGGCGCTGACGATGACGGAAAGCACGACGGCGACGGCCAGAATGAGCGCCATCACGCCGAGGGCGATCTTATAGGTGGCGCCGGCGGAAGCGTACTGCATCTGGCTGAGCTTATCTTCCAGATGAAAGAGGGCGTAAAAGTCCTGATTGACGACGGAGTAGGCCGTCTCCGACTGGCCGAGTTCCGAGGCCGCCTCGGAGGCGCCTTTCTGGCTGATCGTCTCGACGACCTGTGTCAGGATGCCCGAATACTTTGCCGAGTCTTCCTTCGCCTGGAGGAACAGGTCCTTCTCCTCCTTTGTCACCGCGGCAGATTTGCCCGCCTCTTCCACGGCAGCGGCAATTTCCTGAAAGGAGGAGATGATCTTCTTCCTGCTTTCATCGACCGCCGAGTTGGCGCCCGTTCCGACCCCGCCGGCCGTCGCGCTGCCGTTTTTCTCCTGGGTTCGCTTCTGCATTTCCTCGAGCTCTTTGGCGGAGTTGTACATCTCTGCTACTTTGGCGTGAATTCCCGTGACGTCGACGATTGCCGTGGCAACCGTCTGGCTCCGCTTGAATCTGTTCTTGAATATGTCGTCCAGCGCCGATTGCTGTTTCGCGAAACTGGCATAGGCGACGACGCCGAACACAATCAGGAGCAGAAGCACCGTGAACGGCGAGACAAGGAGCTTCTTCGTCAGCGGCAGATCACTGAGGCGGTCTTTCATCATGGTAAGGTCCCCCTTCTACGTTGCAGTCGTCTTAACGACTCTTCCCATTTATCGGTAGAAACAGGGCGAACTTAACTGACAAAAAAACAGGCCGGACCTGTTTCGGTCCGGCCTGGCAATTACTGGGGCTCAGCGCCCGCTCTGTGAGCAAAAGCACACAGAGCGTCCCCGCTCAGCGCTTCGCAGGGGCTCACTTTGGAAAAACTGGGGCTCAGCGCTGCTAAGTAAAGGGGGACGTTCCTCCTACGGAGGGGACATCCCCCCAACCATTGCCGTTCTTACCACTTCGGCATGGGGAACTCTTTGGGAGTTTCCCAGTCCTTCATGCTCTTCATCCAGGGCGCCCTCTCGACAAACTCGTCGTGCGCGAGAGGCACCGGCGGATGGCATACCCAGAGAGGATCGAATTCGTCCTTCACGCGGAGCATGAAGATGTGGTAGTTCGGTCCATACTTGGGCCCGGTCAGGTACATCGGTTGATGAGGTCCGAGCAGTGAAGTGTAGTACCGCTCCCTGATGTTCATCTTCGACGTCTCTACGTAGAACTGGTCGACGCCGTCCGTATTCTCCATCTGATCCCAGTAAATAAGGAATTCCGAGTAACCCTGGTGACCCAGCTCGAAGCTCTGGAACCATCCCGGATCGCCGTAGTCGGGCATCAACGGCGGCGTGTAGCTCTTTTTCACTTCGGCGTAGCTCTCGCCGTGGACCTGCGCCTGGGAGAGCGACTCGATGATGTAGTCGACCGACATATAACAGCCCGTCATGAGCCACATACCAGCGGAGTCGGCGTTCTTGAGCCACGATTCGTCGGACGGCTTCGTCGGTCTCGGTATGCCGCCCAGCTCGGTCATGATGTCCGTGACGACCTTCTCGTCGTACTCCATCTGCTCTTCGGAGGTGAAACCGATGAGGAGGACGCGCAGGATGTGGAAATTCTTGATCGTTTCGGGACTTTCCTTACCCCAGATGTCCCAGAACTCTTCCTTGCACTCCGCCTTGGCGATGGCTCTCCAGAAGAGGGGCACCTTCGTTACGGCGCCGGCGACTTCCGCATGGCCGATTGCGACCATGCCTTTTACCTGGGCTTCCTTTGTCGGCATCTGGAAATTAATCCATTTTATGCGTTTTTCCGGCAGCCTCAGCGCAGTGTTCGGCGCAATGCCCGTCGGTTCGAGCTTTTCGGGCTGGAAGGGAAGCAGCTTGACTGCCATTTTCGTTACGATGCCGAGGCATCCTCTGAGGCCCGTAAAGCCTCTCAGGAGCCCTCTCAGGTCGGGACCCGGGCCGTCGCCCCAGAAGGGGTCTTCTCCCACGGCGAGAGAACCCATCCTGACGATCTCGCCGTCGGGAAGGACCAGCTCGGTGCCGAGGATCCTTCGGTGAGGCAGACCGACCCGGTGAGACAGGGGCGACCAGCCGTCGCCGATCAGGTTCGCGATGACGGAGGCCTGCGCGCCGCCTCCGCCGATGATGCCGTAACCGCCGTGATTGAATGCTTCTTGCTGGAACGGTGAGTAGATGACGCCCGTGCCGACCACCGCGTAGAGGTGTTTTTCGTCGACTTCGTAGTCGTTGAGGCGCTTCAGGTCGATGAGCAGTTCGTTTTCGACGTGACAGTGGGAACGGGGTCCGTAAAAGCCCGTGCTGTAAGGCACATAGGGTACCTTGTAGCGGCAGCAGATTTTGACGATCCGCTGCACTTCTTCGGTGTTCCGCGGCAGGATCACGACCGCGGGGATCGTGGTCATTACTCTTTCATAGCCGCATCCGGCTTCATAGCCGCCGGGTCCCGACCGGTATCCTTCACAGATGGCGGCGTCGTCCGATATAAACTTCTCGCCGACCACAGATTCCAATGCATTGAATGCTTCTTTCGATATAGGCATGCGTCCCTCCTTAACCCTGCATGGAAGCAAGGATAACTTCCGAGATGTCCATTACCTTGACGGCGTCGCCATTCTCTTTCACCGCCTGGCCGAAATTGCCCTTGCACCAGGGGCACGTGGAGACGAGCACTTCGGCGCCCACTTCCCTGACCTCTTCCAGCCGCAGCTTGGCGGAGGAGTCGGCGAGATCGGGGTAAGCGACCTTGGTCCCGCGGCCGGCCGCGCAGCAGAAAGCGTTTTCTCTTATGCGGATCATCTCCACGAACTGGGCGCCGGGAATGGCGCCGAGCAGGTTTCTCGGCTGGCTATAGAGGCCCTGGGTGCCGCGGCGCCGCTTCAGCCTTGGTTCTACCGTGCCCATCCAGCCCCTCGTGCCCTTCCACGGAGTCCAGGGGTCGGCGAGTCTGCTGATGCCGCACGAATCGTGGTAGGTCATCCTGATGTCCTGCGTTTTGCTCAGTTTAAGTTTGCCCGCTTTCAGGGCATCGTCGGCATATTCGACAAGGTGGATAACCTCGAAGCCCAGATCGGCCGTGGAGATTTCCAGCATCTTCGGGTAGTCGACTTTCCAGGTCCTGTAGCACTCGGCGCAGGAGGTGACCAATCTCTCGGCCCCTGTCGCCTTGACCGCCTCGATGTTGGCCTTGGCGATCTTCTTGGCCTCGTCGATCATGCCGACGGAATAGATCATGTTGCCGCAGCAGCGCTCGTCTTTCAGAAGCATGAACGGCGTTCCGGAACCGTTGAGTATCTTCGCCGTCGCCTGGGCGATTTCAGGGTTTCTGTAGGCGGCGGAGCAGCCGGCAAAGTAGACGGTGTCTGCCTTGGTTGCCACGGAGATGTCTTTGGTGACCCATTTCTTCCGGTTCGCGGCAGGGGCTCCAAAATGGTTGCCCGAGCTTGAGATGTTTTCCGCGACTTTCTTGTGGGCGGGCATGGGGCCGGCGCCCTCCTTGACGGCCTTCACCCTCAGGGCTTCCAGGGTCAGCTCTATCTCAAGGTCGAGGTTCCTCTTACAGCCCACATCACAGGCGCCGCAGAGCGGATCGGCATAGACGATCTCCAGGAGCTTCGGCGTCCACTCGAGCTTCTTTTCGAGGAGGCCGAGGCCGATTCTGCACTTGCCGAAAGCTCCGTAGGCGTCGAAATCGTTCCACACATTGCTGGGGCATCTCGTGCTGAAGCGCACGCCGGGCATGTAGGTATGCTCTACCCAGTAGCAGCCCTTGCATTTGATGCAATGTCTCATGTCATAGTCAAAATTACTCAGATCGGTCACGTCCAGGGCGACCGGCTTTTTCGGTGTATCAAAGCGATCTTTTGGCATCATATCCTCCTTAGAAACAGAGATTTCCGGGGTTCAGGACGTTCTTCGGATCGAAGACCTTCTTTACCCGTTTCAGCGCGGTCGTGTAGCCCGCGGCTCTCTCGTACACCATCGGGGCCAGATCACCGTAAGGTCGCGAGAAAAATGCCCCTTCGTTCATGAGGGCCTTCGCCGCTTCCTTATAAAGACCCGCGATCGCAGCCTTTTCTTCTGCGTCATCCGGGTCATGGAAGAAGGTAAATTCCACGTGAGCCGCCCGGTTGTGCTCTATGGGCTGGATATACATGCCGATGTCTGCCATAGGATAGCCGTACCTTGCCGCCACTTCTTCCACTATCTCTGCATACAAAGGCGTTGCAACCGGTCTTGCGATAAAGGGAAGGCTCTGGAAGCCGCCTTTCCATGCGTTTTTCCAGTATGTCTTGTCTGCCGGCCACGGTTTGCGCAGCAGGGAGATGAGCTTGCGGCCGGCGCCGGGGAAGCCGGGGAGCGTGTCGGAGATCTTGATCTTCTGGAACTCGTTCTTAAGAACTCCCTGGAGGAACTTCTCTTCGTAGGCGATCTTCTCTTCCGGTCTCCTCATGAGGCCGCTGATGATCATGATGAGCGACCAGGGCGGCAGGGTTGCGCGCAGCTTCTCGAAATCTTCCGGCCAGCTCTCGGCGAGGATTGCCGCCAGGTCGACGTTGTTCAAAAGCACGACTTCCTGCCCGATCCTCCTTGGAAGCAGCCGGTACAGAAACTCTTGCGCATAGGCCAGATCGTCGATCGGCGCACAGTAGATCTTGTCGATCTTCGTTTCAAATTCGATCTTCAGGTTCATCCACGTTACGATGCCCATGGTTCCCTGGGCGCCCTGGAGGAAGCGATAGAAATCGAGACCGGGACCCGATGGGTTGGCGCCCTTCGAGTTCGAATCCGGGTAGCCGTTGACGCTGGCGGAACCGAGCCGGAACACCTCGCCCGTCGGCCAGACAAGCTCGAAACTCTGGGTCGGCTCGCCGTAGTCGTACACGGTGTTGGTGGGGACTTCGCGTTCCAGGTAATCGGTGAGGACCGATCTGTTTGACGGCGGCAGCAAGGGCATGATCATCCTGAGCCCTTTCTTCTCCAGCTCTTTCGTCAGTTGCGCCCAGGTGACGCCCGGCTCGATCCTTACCCGACGATTGTAGTCGTCGATCTCGTGGATCTTATTCATCCGGCTCAGGTCAACTACGGCGCCGCCCTGTTTCGGTATGGTGCAGCCGTAGAAATGAACGCCTGAGCTCACGGGGACCAGGGGAACGTCCTGCTCATTTGCCCACTTCACCACGCCGCTTACTTCCTCGGCCGTTTTCGGTTGCACGACGAGCTCCGGCATTCCCGGAGGAACCAAGCTCTGATCGCGCGAATACCGCTTGAGCGTCTCTTTCGCGTCGCTCACGTACTTCTTGCCCACGATCTTTTCCAACTGTTCCTTGCTCTGCATTTTACCCCCTTTCGGTAAATAAAGGTTTAAGGATGCGGTGCTTCATTAAAATGCTCCTTTCCGCGTGAATAGACGCTTCAGGCAAGGTCTATTCGTTCTGTTCCATCGGGCCGGCACGGTCGACCAGGGCATCGGCGCCGTCCCGGCCCTCTGCCATAAGCGTCAGTTTTCTACTTATCAATTGCGCCGCTTCTTTCATGTGAGCTATTATACCGGGCAATTTTTGGTCGTCCATCGAGCTGGCGAGACCGAAGATCGAGACGGAGGCGCAGGCGCGGCTGCCGCGAAACAGAAGGACGGAAAGGGCGCGCACGCCCTTATGGTACTCTTCGAGATCGGCGGCGTAACCCTGCTCGCGGACTTGGCGCACCTGGGCAAGCAGGTCTTCGATCTCCGTCACGCTGTGGTCCGTATATTTCGGAAGCGGGTTTGCGCGCACCAGAGCGGCAATCGCCTCGTCCGTCATCTGGGTGAGAAAAACCTTCATGAGGGCGCCCGTGTGGAAAGGGAAGCTCGTGTTCACGGGAACGGTAATTTTCAGCTCTTTATTCGGCTCGCTTACCTGAAGAACGCGATAGGTATGGTCGTACTCGTTGGTGGCCAGAATGACGGTTTCGTTCACCTGTTCCACAAGTTTCTGGAGAAATGGTTTTGCGACAAAAGAAAGCTCCGTGCTCCTCAACACCCTTCTGGAGAATTCAAAAAGGGTATTTCCGGGAAGATACTTCTTCGTTACCCGGTCCTGTACGAGAAAACCCTCTTCTTCGAGCGCCTTCAGTATGCCGAGCGTCGTGGATTTTACGATGGAGAGCTTGCGGGAGATGTCGCTCACGCCCAAGGGCTCGTTGGTCCGGGTGACCAACCTCAAAATCTCGATTCCTTTTCTCAACACCGGGGCGGTATACATGTTTTCTATACAAATCTTTTTATCATCATTACCCCACTTATGTCAAGACAAAAAATCTGTTAATAAATCATGATTTCTGTATGTTCTGGTTGGAACCGCACTGTAGTGAGGTCGCTATAGAAAACGATTCGCCTCTCTGACTCTCCCTGCGGGCATGAGGAAAACGAGGGGGACGGCGCAAAGGAGCACCGCGCCGGAAGCGCTGAAGACGATCCGAAAACCGGTGGCAGGATCGGCGGCCGTGTGGAGAATGAAAGTGACTAACGAGACGCCTACGGCGGCGCCCACGGTCCTGAACATCCCCCGCAGTCCCACGATGCTTGCCACCTTTCCCGGCGCTAATTCTATGCAGGCGTTATTCGTCGCAGGAAGCATGATGCCGAGCCCTATCCCCGTCACGAGTATCAGGGACGACAAAATCCCGACGGTGCTGAAGCGCATGCCCAGGAATCGCCACAAAGGGCCGGGCGCAAGGAAGATTACCGCCAAAGCGACGAGAACCAGGCCGACAATGATGGGGCGCCGGTAGCCTAACCGCCTCAGGAGAAAGCTGGTCACGGCAGAGGCGGGGATAGTGGCGATGGATCGGGGCGTCAGTATCATGCCGCTCATCAGCGTAGAAAGCCGGTAAACGGAAGTGGCGTAAAGGGGTATGAAGGCGAAGATCCCCATGACGGCGCCGCCCAGAATGATGTTCAGGGAATTGGCAGCCAGAAAAGGCGTCGATTTCAACAGGGCGAGGTCCATGATCGGGTTCGTCTCCGTCTTCTCCTGTCGATAGAACAACAGGAGCGAGAAAGCGCTGAGGACGAAAAAGAGGGCGACAAGGAAGAGGGAGCGGCCCGAAACTCCCTCGCCCACGAGGTTGAGACCGAACATGAAAAAGAGTACGGCGCCGCTCATGAAGCAAGCGCCGGCGAAATCCGTGCGGGGACGGGATGAGCCCTTGGAGTCCTTGAGGAGGACCATGATCGAGGCGATCAGAACGATGCCGATGGGGAGATTGATGTAGAAAATGTAGCGCCATGAGAAACGGCTCACGATCCATCCGCCGAGGTTCGGCCCGATAATGCCCCCTATGGGGAAGATGCTGGTAAAAAGCCCGATTGCCCTCTCCCGGTTCTCCGGGAAGTGGTCGCTCACGATCCCCGAGGCGGTGGGGAGGAAAGCGGCGCCCCGATTCCCTGGAGGAACCTGCAGACGATGAGGGAATCAATATTGGGCGCAAGACCACAGGCAAGGGAACTGCCCGTAAAAAGGGCGAGGGAAGTCAGGTAGACCCGCCTCCGGCCGAAGGCGTCGCTCAAGTTGCCAACGAGAGGCATCGACATGGTGACGGCAATATAGTAGACCGACATCGTCCACGCGGCCCACATGACGGTAGTGCCGAAGTCCTTGATGAACCGGGGAAAGGCGACCGCTACCACCGTGGTGTCGATCGAATACATGAGCAGGCCTAAGCCCGCGGCGGCGAAAATGAGATAACGGCGCATGGGGAGATTAATCCTTACAATCGGCTCACGGGAGACGAATGGACCGAGCTCATATTGTATACAGTCTACTATAGTGCGGAGGCGAGATCAACTTGTGAAATGTACAGGCTGCACCGCGGTTACGGCATTGGCGTCGTTTGGTCCGCCGGACCCGGCGTCTCCGTCCCTGGCGCGTATGAGTCCGTGTCTTCTTCGCCAAAGGCGTTGCTCGGCGGCGGAACCGGGTTGGGCTGCCCCATGGTTTCCGGGCCGGAGCCGGGCAACTGGTTTCCCGGCACTTCGCTTGGCTCGCCGGGCACTGCCTCGCCAGGTTCTCCGGGCAAAGGCTGTTCCCCGGACACGCCGAAAGGCTCCGGACCTGTCGTCGGAGAGCTTTCCGGAGTGTTCAACGGCTCTCCGTTGTAACCTTCGGGGGCCGCGCTGATGTCGCCCGGCGCCCCCTGGGCGCGGGCCGGACCGGCCGAGAAAAGAAAGGCCAGACAACAAAGGGCTAAAAGGCTGATGAGGATATGTTTCATCGCGTTGGCATCCTCCTTTCGCTTTCTTCTCTCAGAACATAAGGAGCTTGCATCTTCGTGTCAACCGGGGGAAGCAGCAGATGAACCAGCGATAACCGAGCGCAGCGGGCAAAGCGAGCGCACGCGAAGCGCTGAGCGGGGAGGCTCCGGCAGCTTTGCTGCTGGAGGGGGTGCTGAACCCCAGTAATTGCGCAAAGCGAGCGCACGCGAAGCGCTGAGCGGGGAGGCTCCGGCAGCTTTGCTGCTGGAGGGGGTGCTGAACCCCAGTAATTGCGCAAAGCGAGCGCACGCGAAGCGCTGAGCGGGGAGGCTCCGGCAGCTTTGCTGCTGGAGGGGGTGCTGAACCCCAGTAATTGCGCAAAGCGAGCGCACGCGAAGCGCTGAGCGGGGAGGCTCCGGCAGCTTTGCTGCTGGAGGGGGTGCTGAACCCCAGTAATTGCGCAAAGCGAGCGCACGCGAAGCGCTGAGCGGGGAGGCTCCGGCAGCTTTGCTGCTGGAGGGGGTGCTGAACCCCAGTAATTGCGCAAAGCGAGCGCACGCGAAGCGCTGAGCGGGGAGGCTCCGGCAGCTTTGCTGCTGGAGGGGGTGCTGAACCCCAGTAATTGCGCAAAGCGAGCGCACGCGAAGCGCTGAGCGGGGAGGCTCCGGCAGCTTTGCTGCTGGAGGGGGTGCTGAACCCCAGTAATTGCGCAAAGCGAGCGCACGCGAAGCGCTGAGCGGGGAGGCTCCGGCAGCTTTGCTGCTGGAGGGGGTGCTGAACCCCAGTAATTGGAGGGCGGGGCTGAAAGGCGCCTCTCTTACGCCCGGCGCCTTTCAGCCCGAAGGGGGGGAAGAAGCGGGGGGCATGGCTTTCACCATGTCATACGGATGAGCTTATAGTCGACGGCCCTATGTGTGCGGTCGCCGTTCGAAGATCTTGAATTCTCTTCATCCAGCCGTTCATGTATTGCCCGTAGCGCGTCGGTTTGAGAGCGGAGAGACGCGCGTACCGCTGACTGCGAAGCCGCAGGTATGCGTTTACATCTCCTCCCGACGATTGCAGCATCTTCTTTGCCGCCTGGGGGCTGTTTATATACGTGTCAAAATGGACAAGCGCAAGACTCGGGGGCAGGTCTCGTGCGCCTGACTCTTCCCATATCTTTTGATAGACCGCCTCTGCGTCGGATTGCGACATGTTCCGTATCTGCCCGCTGTATCCATAGCGGGCAGCAGTATTTTGAAGAATGCCGTATTTTGAGGATTCCTTTCCCGCGTCGTTTGAGACGTAGGCTTTTCCTTCATGCTCCATGACAAAGCGGAGCGCGTTCTTCATCGGGGTCGGGCCCGCTGCTCCGTTCGCAACGCTTGTGTTGGCCAGGCTGTTCAGGCTTGCGGCTCGGCCTGAGTCGCTGCTCGCAGCCGCAGTCCTCTGGGAAACAAACTCGGGTCCCGTTGCCGGGCTCTGGTTGGTCACGAGAGAAACCTGTTCCTTCAGTATCTCGAGGAAGGCGGTTGTCTGGTCGGGCACAGTGGGGGCCGATGTCTCGGCGCCATCGGGCGCCAGAAGCGAGAGTGGGGAGATTCCGGGAAGATTAATCATACTGGCCTTTCCACATTCGGTATTCATGCATTCGCATGTACTGTTTGGTGTTTTGCAACTATCGTACCATGCGGAATTGGCGCGTCGAGGCCTATTTCGTCCTTCCCATCCACCGTCAATCGGCTGGCGCCCTGCTCCTGCATCATCTTTATAGGATAGGAAATTCAGCAGCAATAAAGCGCACTTGCGCCTCTTTCTTCAGATGGCGAGAGCTGAAACGAAGGTGGAGGGCAAAAAAGCAGCCCAATCTTACCCGTGACGCCCTTGACGAGTTGCGTCAGAAAAATGTCAAGGTCTTCGGCAGGCACTAAAAATCATTGGCCCCCGCTACAATTTCTGGTATACTATACGGCGGCTTCGTGTATACATTTCACATAGTATCGCCGACGCCCCAGCACTAGGACGAAGGAGTCCCGTATGCCGACGAAAGACCGGTTCAGCCTTTCTGCATGGTTGGAAGAATCCGTCAGGGACTTTGCAAAAACGCCCGCGAACAGCCTCGGCGATGAGCATAACGAGCCCGCATTCGACGTTCCCCTGGTCGGCTTTTCAAGCGGCGACGATCCCCTTTACCTGGAATTCAAGAAAATCATCGGCCCCTTCCACTGGACCCCGGTGGAGATATTCACCCTGGCATTTCCCGATGTCTGGATCACGCCCGAGCAACTCACCGTAATCTCCTGGGTCCTGCCTCAAACGCGCTCCACGAAGGCTGACAACAGGAAGGAAAACAGTCACGTATCGGAGCGTTGGGCCCGGTCGAGGAAGTTCGGGGAAGAATTCAACGTGAAGCTGCGGGACTATCTCGTTTCCGATTGGGCGACGCGGGCTATCAGGCCGCAGCGCCTCAAAACTTGCCGGTCTGGTCCATGAAAATGTCGGAACGGAGCGGAATGGCCTCTACCTGGTCGGAACGGCATGCCGCTTACGTGGCCGGCCTGGGCACTTTCGGCCTCTGCAATGGCCTCATTACTCCGGTGGGAAAAGCACACCGTTGCGGCTCCGTTGTGGCGCGCCTGTCCATTCCGTCCACGCCCAGACCCTACGATGACCATCGTGCGTACTGCCTCTTCTTCTCTCAGGGAGGCGCCTGCGGCAAGTGCATGACGCGCTGCCCCGCCGGGGCTATTACTCCCCAGGGAGTCGACAAGGGAAAGTGCCGCGAGTATATCGACATGGTGCAGAAGGCGTATGTGCTGGAAAACTACGGGCTGGAAGCATACGGCTGCGGCCTCTGCCAGACGAAAGTGCCGTGCGAATCCCGCATTCCCTCCGCAAAAGCGAAGAGCGAAGCGGCCGTGGCTGTTTAACCCCCGTCGTCGAAGCAAGCTTCCCGGTCTAGGACATACCATTCCGGTCTTCGGTCATCCAGCAGGTGATTCCGTTCGTTGAGGCGCTTGTCGTCGGCCTCGCCCGGCTCGATTTCTTCCACCGTTATTTCCGGTTGGCTATCAGAAGAGCGATGAACGATCTGGCCGCGTGCGGAAGTTATCTGGCTTTGGCCGATGAAGGCCAAGCTGTTCCCGCCCCGCTCTTCCACGCCGACCCTGTTTGCCGTGAGGGCAAAGATGCGGTTTTCGAGGCATCGCGTGCGCATGCCGTCAGGACAGCCGGGGAGGACCAAATTTGACGGATGCGCGATCAACTGGGCGCCCTTGAGCGCCAGCGTCCGGGCACTCTCCGGAAAATACCAGTCAAAGCAGATCATCAAGCCGATCCTGCCGATGGGTGTATCGAACACGGAGAAACCGAGGTTACCGGGCTCGAAGAACAATTTTTCCCTGTCAAAGAGATGGACCTTTCTGTAGAGGCCGGAGGCGCCATTGCCGCCGACAAGCGCTGCAGAGTTGTACAGATTATCCCCATCAGACTCGGCAAAGCCGTAGACCACGAAACAGCCAGCCTCGCGGGCGAAGCGCGACATTTCCTGAGACGCAGGGCCGGCGCCGAAAGGTTCGGACAGCGTTCGGGCCTCATCGGCACTGACGAAGTTGTAGCCGGTCGCAAAAAGCTCCGGAAGCACGTAGAGGTCCGCCTTGACGGAGGCCATCATGAATAAAGCCTGCCGGATATTCTCCTCTTTCGCGCCAAAAACCGGATCGGTCTGAACTATAGCCGCGCGCATTGCGTCAACTCTCTCCTTGAACGTTTCGATAGCGATACTCTACCACGATTTATCGCCGAGACGGACAGTCTCAACGAACTTTGAGGCGGTACCCGGCCGCGGCTGACAACGCCCAAAACCCACCTAAGCCTTTTGCTTCTCCACCATCCGCCCGTCATGCCGCCGTGCTTCTAAAAGACGCACATATGCCCCTTCCCATCTCCCAACCCGCCCGTCATGCCGCCATCCGTTCCCCCGTGCGCAAGATTGGGCGTCGACGCTCACCCTGCTATATTCTATCCCCTCACGCCAACGTTGAATGTTACAAAGGGCATATTCACTTTTGCAGACGCGCATGGTACGCTCGTATATCATAACGGTCGCCATGAGAGAATGAATGGGTGTTGCTTTTTTGTTCAAGGGCATGGCCATAGGCCTTTCGATTGCTGCGCCTGTCGGACCTATCGGCGTCCTATGCATACGCCGCACATTGGCTGAGGGGCGTGTTTCTGGTCTTGTTACTGGTCTCGGAGCAGTCACTGCCGACGGAATATACGGATCTATCGCTGGCTTCGGCCTGACCTTTATTTCGAATTTCCTCGTCAGCCAACAAGCCTGGTTGCGCCTTATCGGCGGTGGTTTCTTATGCTGCCTGGGCCTCAAAATCCTGCTGTCGAGAGCCTCAGAACAGGCGGTCCGCGTTAAAAGCCGCGGTCTCTTGGGTGCATATGGTTCGACGTTTTTTCTAACGCTTACAAACCCGATGACAGTCATCTCATTCGCCGCCATATTTGCTGGCCTGGGTCTGGCAAGCGTAGGTAGGAGCTACATCGGGGCGGCAGCCCTGGTATCGGGGGTGTTCCTTGGTTCGGCCCTGTGGTGGCTCATTTTGAGCAGCGGTGTTGGCATGTTTCAAGCAAAGCTCAACCATCACAGTTTGCAATGGGTTAACAAAATTTCCGGTGCAGTCGTAACCGGGTTCGGCTTGTCCGCCCTTTTGAGTGGCATTCTTCGCGCGGTATAAGCCGATAAGGTTGCGCACTTGTAAGTGAATTTAGTACGTATGGCAGCAAGGAAGAAGGTCGAAGGATTCACGGCCCCAACGAATCTGAAGGACGTGCGTTCCGTTCTTTCTTGTTTGATGCGTCGCGCCTGGAATTTGACAATTCAATGAGTCCTCGTGACTTAAGTTACTCACCTCAACCCTTGTTTCTTTTTTGAGATTTGAGCGTAGGTCAGGCCTGCCGGGGGGCGTCCCCCCGGGGGACTGGTTGGGGCATGCGAAGAGAGAAGAGAGACAGAAGATGAGGGAGACGCATTGGCAAGGGGCGGGAGGCTTGGCTTTTCAATAAACAAAGTGAACGGAGCGCTTGGAAAGGGGCATCGCCATCGAGGAACTGGCATGCCGTTTTGTCCCGCCGGCCTAAAGAAAGAAGAAGAAATGGAGAGTAGAATAAGTTAACCTATTGCCCATGCTGAAGCTCAGAAAAAACGGTATTCGTTGGTTCCTCGACGACTGTCCCGGCCTTGCCCCGATGGTCGCCTCTATTCTTGAAGAGCCCGACTCCCGCCGGAGCTACTCCGTCCGGGACTGCTGCGAAAAGAAGGTATTCATCAAGTACTTTCTGGAACGCGGCATGGCAGCGTGGATCAGGAACAGGATCATGCCCAGGGGCAAAAAAGAGTATGACCTCGGGAAACGACTGCTGGCGCTCTCGGTGGCGACTCCTCTTCCTTTGGGATATGGGGTGGGGAAGGGCGGTTCTTTCGTTGTCGAGGAGTTGATCGAGGGCGAGACGTTCAAGACAGTCTTCGATGGCGCCGGGCGGAGAGAGCGGCTTGTTGGCGCCCTTGCCCTTTTTCTGAAAGGCATCGCCGCTGCCGGCGTCAGGCACAACGACCTCCATCTCAACAATATCCTCGTTTCGAAAGAAGAAAAACTCTACCTCATCGACCTCCACAAGTCCTGTATCAGGGGGGGCGGCTTCAGCCACAAGGATGAGGTGAAAAACCTCATCCAGGGTCTCACCATGATCTACAACGAGATGACCGAGGAGGCGAAAGCCCGATTCTTCGAGGGCTACGGCCGGCCTGACCTGCGGCCCGCTGTCGAGGCGGGCTTGCGGGCTCAGTGGAAGGTGTGGATCGACAGCAAGAAGAAGAGGGCTTTCTCGACCACGTCGAAGCTGACCGTAAAGGGACGCAGGGTTTTCGTAAAGGGCAGGGAAGGGAAAGCGAGCGGTTCTTTCGTGGAGACGATCAAAGACGACAGGAAGGTGCGGGTCGAACGATACAGCGACCATATAAGGAAAATCTACCGGGGGAGGCGACGCCTCGTGCGGGCCTGGGAGAACTGGGCGGCGCTTGAATACGTGACCCTCGACATCGTGCCCCGTCCCATTTTCGTCGAGAAGCCCTTCCTGTTCGGCGGCGGCTTCGTCGCCATGGAAGATTTGAAGGGGCAGGGCGAGGAGCTGGACAGGTTTCTCGACAGACGCTACGATTCGATGGATCGCGGGCAACGACGAAGATTTATTGACGGGCTCGCGGGGTTTTTCGCGGAACTGCTGAAAATGGGCATTCTTCAGAAGGACTTGAAAGGCTGCAACGTCTTCGTGCTGTCAGACTCTTTCAGGCTCCTCGATGTGGAGGATATTGCCTTTTTCGCACCCGACGAGGAAGATTTGGTCACGCTGTTCGCACAGCTCAACAACTCGCTGCCCGTGAGGATCGCGACAGCCGACCGGATGCGCTTTTTCCTCAAACTGATGCGGCCCTTTTCTTTCGAGAGAAAGCGGCTCTTTAGGCGCGCGAAGGAAAGGCGCGCGAACGAAGAGATCGTCTACGAGGGCGTTTCAGGTCTCAAAAGGGAATCATGGCAAGGGCGTCGGCCAGACTTCCCCGCACCGTCTTCCCGTCACATTCGATAGAGAAATGACCTGCTTCCAGGGTCCCGTCCTTTTCCCACGAGGGAAAGACCCCCGACTCTTTGAGCCTTGCAATGTTGGCGCTCTTGTAGCCTGTCAGATGAGCCTCGTCCCCGGGACGAATTTTCAGATGGACTATGCCCCGGATGTTCGAGGCCGCGCAGTTCTGGAGGAGAGCGAGGCAAAAAGCGTGCGATTTCACCAGGTAGCCGAAAGCCGGGTGAAACGGTCCTGCCGCGATCTTTTCTTTCAGTACGTCGTTTTCCGTGAGGCCCATCTTTATGGTTCTGATCCCTCGCCGCCATGCGGTGAGGGAGATGAAAGCCGCTTTTGAGACGGCTCCGTCAAGGGCATCGGGAACAAAACGACCGGCGGAGAAGTCGTCGTAGAGAGGAGTGTCGCGCAACACGAGGAGAGGATAAATCCTGATGAAGGCCGGGGCGAGGCGCCCTACCGTCTGTGCCGTCTGTCGAACGTCGCCGGACGTCTCGCCGGGAAGGCCGACCATCACCTGCAGGCCGACCTCAAACCCTTCGTTACGGAAAAGCCGATAGGCCGTG
The DNA here is from genome assembly GCA_963816715.1 of uncultured delta proteobacterium. Classification (GTDB taxonomy): domain Bacteria; phylum Desulfobacterota; class Syntrophorhabdia; order Syntrophorhabdales; family WCHB1-27; genus BOG-1155. The sequence continues at coordinate 147,953 of CAWFMJ010000007.1, read as the reverse complement.
AAGGCATCTTCGGCCGTATGTCCCCTTTTCAGCGCAGCCAGGATGGCGTCATTAAAGGTAGGCGTGCCCAGCTCGATCGTCCTGACGCCGTATTTTTTGAGCAGATCCATGGTTTTCCTGTCGGGGATCGCGGGCTTGGTCGATATGCGCAGGCCTACGACTCTGTCCCTGTAGGGCTCGAAAAGACGGAGCAGCCCTTCGAGCCGCGGCGGGTCGAGTCCGAGCATGTTTCCCCCGTAGAGCGCTGCCTCGACCGGCTCGAACCTGCCCGCAAAGAGCCGGGCAACCCGTTCTTCAGGGTCGCCGCTCTGGCTGTTCGCGATATGCTCCTGATTGCAATAGGTGCAACGCTGCCCGCACCCGAAGTGGGGCAGGAAGAGGGGGACGATCATAGAGCCTGGATTTGTTCGAGCAGGAGACTGGCCGCTTTCTGCTCGGCCTCCCGCTTGTTCTTGCCCACGCCCTTCGCCTTCATTTCTTTGCCAACGTAGACATAGATGCTAAAGCCTTCCTTTGTTTTCTTCGTCAACCGGTACTTCGGAAGGACGCCCCATTTTTTCTGCGAATACTCCTGGAGCGCGTTCTTGGGGTTCTTTTCCTGGAGTTTGGTCTCATCAAAGTAAGGCTGGAAGAGACGCCGGATCACCCGCGACGCCGATCTGAAGCCGCCGTCCAGGTAGAGAGCTCCGATGAGGGCCTCCAGCATGTTCGAAAGGACTTTCGAGTCGCGCGGAAGGTGTCCCTTCCCGTTGCCGTACGACATATGCTTGTCCAGATTGATGATGCGGGCAACTTCGGTAAGCATGACCCTGTTCACCAGGCAAGACCGCGCGTTGCTGAGGAAACCTTCGTTTTTTTCCCTATATTTTTTAAAGAGGAGAATACTGGTGACCGTATTGAGGATGGCGTCCCCCAGGAACTCGAGCTTCTCGTTTTCCGATTTTCCCGTCGCTCCCTTCTTGTCGTTGACAAAAGAGGAATGGGTGATGGCCTGCGTAAGCAACTCGCGGTTCTTGAACTCGTACCCGATCGTTTGTTCCAGCAGGGAGGAATATTCAGTCAAAATTGCTCAAATGAGGCGCGCGCCGGTTTATGCCTCTTCCTTTCCGCGGCGGCGAACCTATTCGCCGCACTAGCTGCACTGTAGCACGGCTCAAAATTTAGAGTCAATATAAAATTGGATGGACAACACTCCTCTCGCCGATTGGCCTTCGGAGGGGTGTTGTCCATCAAATTTCGCTAGCGGCTTTGATCTGTTCGGCAAGCTCTTCGGCCCTTTCCTTTACCTGTGGCGACCTATCGGTGAGCGCAAGGATCGACAGCTTTCTCCGTATGTCCTCTTTCTCCCTGGTGGAAGCCTTTCCGTAGACCTGCTCGAGCTTTTCCATGAAAAGGAGCATGAGAGATACGTCCTTGGCATCGAGACCGAGCAGCAGCGAGGAGACGTCGTCGGGAGGGCCGTACTTTTGCACGTACTTTCGCACCGCTTCCGGAAAAGACGGCTCGCCGTAAGCTTTGTGCATCTTCTTGTGGAGCTTGTCATGCTCGATCGTGCCTTTTTCTCCCTTGAACAGTCTGTCGAGGGCCTCCTTGTGGCGACCGACGTTCCATCGATCGGCTCCGGGCTTCTCTTTCCCCTTCGGCTTCTCGCCGCCGACGTGGCTGCTTCTGTCTCTCTTCTGGTCTATCTCCCGCCACGAGGGCCTTTCGTCGTCGTCATACTCCCTGCTCATGTTCGCCTCCTCGTGTCTCATTATATCGTAAGTCGGGAGGGAAGTGCACGGGGTGACGGCAATAAAAAAACAGGTCTCCGCCCGGAGACCTGTCTTATTAGGCGTATGCGTTGTTAGAGCTTAACCACGTTGGCTGCTTGCATGCCTTTAGGTCCCTCGACGACTTCAAAGCTGACCGGCTGCCCTTCGGTAAGCGACTTGAAGCCGTTCTCCTGAATCGCGGTATAATGCACAAACACGACCTGCCCATCCTCCGCATTGATAAATCCAAACCCTCTCGAATCGTTGAACCACTTGACCGTTCCTTTGGGCATTTGAGTAACCTCCTTGCATAATCGTATAATTGCGGAACTATTCGTTCGGCTCGCTGATGAGAACTACAAGAAGCATGCCAGGTCTGCCGTCAACCGTCAAAGACGTTTTTTTTGCTTGAAACAGCGCAGTTTTTCATGTGGCTGCCGTTGTTTTTGAAAAGCGCCGGACGAAGCACAAGTGTCTTAGTAAAGAAGACACTGTCTTGTGGCGCAAGAAATGTCTCGGCAAAAGAGACACACGTCCCTCCTTTTCAACAATGGCGAAGATGCTTAAATTAATTTATTACAATGTGGCGCTCCGCGTGGAGAGATAAAAACAGTGCCGCTATCCTCATCATCGTCGCTCTTCTTGTCCTCGGGGCGACAGCGCGGAAAGCTCCTGCCTACGATTTGTCGGCCGATACGTCCATGACGGAAGATGGACGCACGCAGCTGGGCAAGATCTACATAAAAGGGGATAAGTACCGCATTCAGCGCAACGGTGAAAATGAGTACATCATCATACGTCACGACAAGGACGCGATGTGGGTGGTGATGCCGAAGGAGAAGGTCTATATCCCGCTTCCCCTGAACGCCGCGAAGACGCCCAAGATCCAGGAGACCAGCCCGGGCGAGGTGAGCCGCCGGTTTCTGGGCGCCTCAGAGGTAGACGGCCACTCGGCGGACAAGTATGAGATAACGGTAAGGGAAGGTCCGAGAAAAGAGACCTTCTACCAGTGGACTGCCACCGACATAAACTTCCCCATCAAGACCACCGCGATCGACGGCGCGTGGACGGTTGAATTTACCAATATAAAGCAGGGTGTTTCCGACAGCCTCTTTGAGATACCCGCCGACTACCAGAAAGTGAGGCCCAAGCCCGACTCCGAGTCCGAGGGTCCAACGGGAAAAGAAGGCTCTTCTTACCTGATTCCTATGTCGTTCTCGATGGCAGCCTGGGCATTCTTGTAGTTCGCAAGGGCTTGCGTGTACGCGACTTCGGCATTGCCCCGGGCGACTATGGCATCTATCACGTCAAGGGCGATGCCGACCCCTTCATGGTACCTGCCCGATGCAAGTTCCACATTCTCCTTCGCCTGCCGCACCGCGACGACCGACGTCGCGATGCTTTCCTCTGCTGCATGGAGGGTGAGGTAGTCTTGCCGGACCTGCGTGAATATGGCGAGACGTACGCTCCTTTCATTCGCCTCGGCGGTTCCGTAGGCGCATTCCGCCTCCTGCACCTGGTAGTGGGTGAGAAAGCCGTTAAAAATGGGGACGGAGAGGTTGAGGCCCGCGCTCCAGCCGCTCTGAAGAGGAAAGTCGGTTCCCGTATAGTAGTAATTGGCGTTTGCGCTGAGTTGCGGCAAATAGCCCTCCCGGGCCAGCGCAACGGACTGATGCGCCGCCTGTTTCTTTTTCGTCGATGACTGTAGATCGGGCCTGCGTTCGTAGGCGGTAACGAGCGCCTCGTCTTGCGAGAGTCCGAACTTCGTCTGCACGAGCACGTCCTCCAGGCGGTACACGGCCGCTTCAGGGAGGCCCATCGAATTGTTGAGGTTCAGGCGGGTCAGGCCTACCTGGTTCTCCGCCTGGATGAGCGTAAGTTCGGCATTGCTCAGGTTGACCTCGGCCTGGGTTACATCGAACCTTGTTTTCGTGCCGATTTGCAGGAAACCGCGCGCCTGCCCGAGGTGTTCCCGGAACTGTTTGGCGGTCTGCTTCGCCGTCTCCAGGTTGTGCTCGGCCTGAAGGGCATTGTAATAGGCCTGCTTGACGTTGAAAGCAACGCTGTTCTGCGCGGTCGCCAGGTCGGCGTGCGAGGATTGGGCCGTCAGGGCATTGATCTTTACCTGGCTCGGCGTTCTTCCGAAGTCGTAGAGCGTCTGGCTCAAAGTGACGCTGGGCGTATAGAGGTCATACGTCCCCGGGAAGGCGGTTGCCGTGCCATTGGCCAGGGAAGAGACCGACACGCCGGGGGGAGCGGCGAGCGAGGCGAGCGCAGCCGATGTGGGCGCCGAGACGCGCGTATAGACCATTGATGCGCTCAACTGCGGGAAATAGGCGGAACGGGCCTGGCCCACGCGGGCTTCGTTGGCCTTTGCGGTGGAGGCTGCTGCCATGACGCTGGGTTGCGTCTTGAGGGCGATCTCGATGGCGTGCGAAAGGGTGAGCAGTTCTCCCGGAGGGATCGACTGCGCCGAACCAGCGGACGGGAAGAGCGAACGGAGCAGAAGGACAACGACGAGGCAGCAGACCGCGGTACAGTTTGCGCCTATCCCTCGTTTTTGCACCTTCACGTGCTTCTCCCTCCGCACAAGTCCTAGCGTGCTCATCATACTGTATTTGGCGATAATCACGCAATAGAAAGCCGCGACCCGCTGAACTGTCCGTCTTTTTCGCTTTCGAAGAAAGAAAAGGCGCGGCTAAGCGGACGTTGCCAGTTGACAATTCCTTGAACCGTTCTCAGATTAATTTCTGTAAGCACCGCGTCGCGTTACTGCCTCGTAAAACAGTTGCACTTAGGGAGGAGACTCATGAAGATCGGCATCTTGCTTGCGGTGCTCGTCTGTTGCGCGGCTGCATGCTCCGGCCCGCCGGGGCGCAGCGTCGCCGACCTGGGCCGGGTCCAGGCGGTCCAGCCCGAATACCGGATCAATGCGGGCGACATCCTGGACGTCAAGTTTTTCTACAACCCCGAGCTGAACGAGACGGTCATGGTCAGGCCCGACGGGCGCATCTCGCTCCAGCTCGCCAACGAAGTGACGGCTGCGGGCCTCACTCCCGACGATCTGCGCAAGGCCCTCTCGGCGCGCTACGGCAAGGAGATCAATAAGCCCGAGCTCTCCGTCATCGTCCGTTCCTTCAGCGCGCAAAGGGTGTATGTGGACGGCGAGGTCTTCCGTCCCGGCATGCTCCCCCTGACCGGCCCGGTGACGATCCGGCAGGCGATCGCCGCGGCGGGAGGCTTTCGGGAGACGGCGCGGCGAACGGACGTGATCCTCATCCGCCAAACTCAGGGCAAGCCGGAAGGCTTCAAAGTCAATCTCGAGGATTTCGACAAGAACCTCGACCTCTCAAAAGACGTCCTTCTGGCCCCCTTCGACATCGTCTACGTACCCCGGTCGAACATCGCTGAGGTTAACAAATTCGTCGATCTCTACATCCGGAGAAACATCCCCGTCGGCGCGGGCATAGGCGTGGGCTGGACGCTGGGCGGGTCAGGGAGCTAGGGAGGAGAGCCATGAATCGTGAATCGGGAAGCGCAAGAGACATTCTTACTGTTCTTTTTAAGCACAAACAGAAGATCGTGGCCGCTTTTCTCGTGGTCGTGATCGCCGTGGCCGTCGGCACCTTCCTCACGGCCCCCACCTACGAGGCGAAATCCTCCCTTCTCGTCAAGTTCGGCCGGGAATACTTCTATACCCCGGAAGTGGGGGAAGGCCGCCCCACGCCCTTGTCCACGGGCCAGGAGGAGCTCATCAACTCGGAGGTGCAGATCCTCACCGACAACGACCTCATCGGGAAGGTGATCGCCAGCCTGGGGCCGAACAAGCTCTATCCCGGCCTCTCCGCGTTCTCGGGCGTCTCGAAGAACGATGCGGCGATCAACCAGTTCCGCAAGTCCCTCATCGCCGAACCGGTGAGGAAGTCGAACGTCATTCAGGTCTCCTTCAAACATCAGAACCCCGAGCTCTCGGCAAAAGCGGTCAACCTCCTGGTCGATCTCTTCAGGCAAAAGCACCTCCAGCTCTATGCGGGCACCAACTCCGCCTTCCTCGCCGAGCAGGTTAACGGCTACTCGAAGCGGCTCAAGGATGCGGAAGGCCGTCTGGAGGCCTTCAAACAGCAGCATAAGGTCTATGCCCTCGAAGAGCAGCGAGGCCTCCTGTTCAAGCAGCGCATGGAGGCGGACAGCGCGGACAAGGAGGCGGAGAGCCGCATGGGCGAGCTTGAGAAGAAGATCGCCTCCCTCCAGAGCCAGATGCGCTCGACGGAGAAAAACATCCCCGTTGCCTCCGAACAGACGCGCCTTCGCGTGACTGAAGACGCCGACTCCCAGCTCCTCGCGCTCCGTTTGCGCGAGCAGGAACTCCTTGAAAAATACAACGAGGACAACCGGATCGTGGTGAACCTCCGCAAGGAGATCGCCGTCCTCGAAGACTTCCTCAAGCGTCACAAGGAGAACATGAGGGTGGTTACGGGCAAGAACCCCGTCTACGAGGAGATGGAGAAGGAGATGGTCAAGGCCCAAACGGAGCTTGCTTCGCTCCAATTCCGCAGGGCCTCCTTAAGAACCCAGATCGCTTCCACCGACAAGGACCTGAAGGATCTGGACGCGGGAAGCGCCGCCCTGGTCAACCTGACCAGAGAGGTCGAGATGGAGGCGAAGAACCTGAACGCTTACCGGGAGCGCGCTGAAGAAGCGCGCCTCTCCGACATCCTCAACCTTCACAAGATGGCGAACATCGCCGTCATCCAGCAGGCTTCCATTCCCACCGAGCCCATCAAGCCCCGCATGGGCTACAATCTCCTTCTGGCGCTCATCCTCGGCTGCGTCTCAGGCTTCGGCCTCGCCTTCTTCTCCGAATACGCGGGCCAGAGCCTCTCCACGCCCCAGGCGGCGGAGAAAAAGCTCGACATCCACGTGCTGGGCAGCATCGAGCATAAGGGGTAGAGGCTTTTCCACGATCGGACCGATGGGACGGATCGGTCCGATTGGTCGGATGAAGAGCTGAAGAGCTAAAAAAGCAGGGGTTAGGGGTGCGCTATGTATCTTCGCTACTTTAGTTTCAGCAAAGAGCCTTTCCAGATCACGCCGGATCCTGAATTTCTTTTCCTGAGCCCCAGCCACAAAGAGGCGCTGGCCTCGATCATTTACGGCATAGAAAAGAGAAAGGGATTCATCGCGATCGTCGGAGGGGTCGGCGTGGGGAAGACCACCATTCTGCGTTCCTATCTCGACCAGATCAGCAAGGAAACGGTAAAGATCGTTTACATTTTCAATGCCAACCTTTCCTTTCGGAATTTATTGCAGACAATCTACGACGAGCTCGGCGTTGCCCCGCGGACGACCGACATTTACCCTATGGTAAATCAGCTTCACGAAGTGCTGATCGATGAGTACACGAAAGGGTCGACCGTGGTCCTCATTGTGGATGAGGCGCAGAATATGCCCCTCAAGACCCTTGAAAATCTCCGCATGCTCTCGAACCTCGAGACGGCGACCGATAAGCTGATCCAGATTGTGTTGATCGGACAGCCCGAGTTTGACGATATGTTGAACCTTCACGAACTGAGGCAGCTCAGACAGCGCATTGCGATACGCGCCGCCATATCGCCTTTTACGATGGACGAAAGCAAGAGATATATCGAACACAGGCTCTCCCGGGTGATGATGAAGAAGGACGAACCCGTCCTCACCAAAGGGGCGATCGAGCAAATCGCCCGTTATGCGGGGGGCATCCCGAGAGTTTTGAACGTCATATGCGACAATGCTTTCATCACGGGATACGGATACGGAAAGAAACCGGTCACCGCAGGAATAGTGCGGGAAGTGTGCGCCGATTTCCAGTCGGGCGCGGCGAGAAAGGTACGGGCGAAGCCGCAGTATTTCTTCCGGTGGAAAACGGCGGCCGTCCTGGCTTTTCTTATGGCGGCCGGCGCCTACTTTTGGCTTTCCCCTTACGGCGAGGGGGCGTGGCGGCAGGCAAGGGATCTGGCGGTAAGCCGGATCAGCACCATCGCCGAGACCGCGGCCCCCGTACGCGTGCAGGCAAAGGCGCCTGAGGCGCCTCTGGCGGCGCCTCCAGTTCCCGTGACCGTCTCCGAGACGGTTCAAGAGCCGGCAGAGCCGCAGGCGGCCCGGTCAGAAGTCGACGAAAACATGAAAAAGCAGGCGTCTCTACGGAACGGAACGGTGGTGGCGAAAGGCGACACAGTATCAAAACTCGCCGCAAGAAAATACGGCTTCGTCGACAATGAATTGCTCCGGAAAGTGAAGAAGGAGAATCCGAGCCTCAAGGACATGAATAAGATATATGTGGGAGACACGATTGTTTTTCCGGAAGCAGGCGGGCAGACAGCCCGGAAGTAGCATTTCAATCGCGAATCTCGAATCGCGGAACGCGAATCGGAAAACGTTTCGCCTTTAACTTCCGCGTTTCGCGATTCCACTTTCGCGATTGCTGCTTCCGGGCTTTCATTTTAAATCGTCTTTCGCCTTCCCGCGATAAGCGAGATGACAAAAAGGATCACAAAGATAATGAACAGGATCTTCGCGATGCCGGCAGCCGTGCCCGCGACTCCTCCAAACCCGAAAATAGCGGCAACAATCGCAACGATCAAAAAGATGATGGCCCACGTTAACATGACTTGCACCTCCTGATGATGGGCGCATAAGGCCTTTGCTTACCCCTGGTCTCTAGTGGCTGGAGGTCTCTGTTGCACCTTCTTCTGATTGTGTCCGGTCTGTGTCGGGTGAAGCCATTGGCGCCGTTTCGGAAGAAGCTCCTGGTTCCCCCTTTTCCGTCCCGGTTGAAGCCATTGGCGCCGTCGCGGCGGATGCCGGGGCAGGATGCTCGTGGGCCGCCGAGGCTAGCTGCATATTCGTCCTCACCGATTTGACGCCTTTGGTGCTCCTTGCGTACTCGATAAGGCGCTCTTCTGCCGCCTTGTCGGGCGCCAGGCCGCTCAACGTCACATTTCCCTGATAGGAGTTGACGTCGATCGCAAAGGTCTTCATCTCAGGGTCCCTGACTATCTGACTTTTTATGTCGCTCACGATCACCGTGTCGTTAAGCGACTCGCCGGCGGTCTTGCCCGTAAAATGGCTGCAACCGGCGAAAACAACGGACATGACGACTAGTGCCGCGATGACCGACCCCGCTGATCTCATCTTGCCTACCTCCTTTCGTTTTAACGTACGATGCTTCCGCCTTCCGCAAGGGACGACAAATGCCGACAAAACCGCGAGGGCAAAAGCGTTTGCCTGAAATCCAATATAAGTATGGAAAGCACGGTGTCAAGGCGATTGGGCCGGCTCTGGCGCTTGTTGTCACAAGAGAAGTTGAGAAAGTCCGTCACAGGACGGCACGGGGACTGAAAACTTTCGCTCTCCTAGTTGACAATTCCTTGAACCGTTCTCAGATTATTTTCTGTAAGCACCGTGTCGCGCAACTACCCAGAATCAGTGCATTCGGCGGCGTTTTCACCTGACCCTTTCAGGAAGGGTCAGGCGGAAGCCCAGGTTCGGCGGAGGGGTGCTGAACCAACGACAACCGAGCGTTGCGGCCCGCGAACGAAGGTCTGGGAAGCCGCGGGCGCCCCGCCAAAACAGATGTTTTTGAAGGGGCCCGGGGCTGGGAGCCCCGGAAACTGCATTAGTTGCACTTAGGGAGGAGACTCATGAAGATCGGCATCTTGCTTGCGGTGCTCGTCTGTTGCGCGGCTGCATGCTCCGGCCCGCCGGGGCGCAGCGTCGCCGACCTGGGCCGGGTCCAGGCGGTCCAGCCCGAATACCGGATCAATGCGGGCGACATCCTGGACGTCAAGTTTTTCTACAACCCCGAGCTGAACGAGACGGTCATGGTCAGGCCCGACGGGCGCATCTCGCTCCAGCTCGCCAACGAAGTGACGGCTGCGGGCCTCACTCCCGACGATCTGCGCAAGGCCCTCTCGGCGCGCTACGGCAAGGAGATCAATAAGCCCGAGCTCTCCGTCATCGTCCGTTCCTTCAGCGCGCAAAGGGTGTATGTGGACGGCGAGGTCTTCCGTCCCGGCATGCTCCCCCTGACCGGCCCGGTGACGATCCGGCAGGCGATCGCCGCGGCGGGAGGCTTTCGGGAGACGGCGCGGCGAACGGACGTGATCCTCATCCGCCAAACTCAGGGCAAGCCGGAAGGCTTCAAAGTCAATCTCGAGGATTTCGACAAGAACCTCGACCTCTCAAAAGACGTCCTTCTGGCCCCCTTCGACATCGTCTACGTACCCCGGTCGAACATCGCTGAGGTTAACAAATTCGTCGATCTCTACATCCGGAGAAACATCCCCGTCGGCGCGGGCATAGGCGTGGGCTGGACGCTGGGCGGGTCAGGGAGCTAGGGAGGAGAGCCATGAATCGTGAATCGGGAAGCGCAAGAGACATTCTTACTGTTCTTTTTAAGCACAAACAGAAGATCGTGGCCGCTTTTCTCGTGGTCGTGATCGCCGTGGCCGTCGGCACCTTCCTCACGGCCCCCACCTACGAGGCGAAATCCTCCCTTCTCGTCAAGTTCGGCCGGGAATACTTCTATACCCCGGAAGTGGGGGAAGGCCGCCCCACGCCCTTGTCCACGGGCCAGGAGGAGCTCATCAACTCGGAGGTGCAGATCCTCACCGACAACGACCTCATCGGGAAGGTGATCGCCAGCCTGGGGCCGAACAAGCTCTATCCCGGCCTCTCCGCGTTCTCGGGCGTCTCGAAGAACGATGCGGCGATCAACCAGTTCCGCAAGTCCCTCATCGCCGAACCGGTGAGGAAGTCGAACGTCATTCAGGTCTCCTTCAAACATCAGAACCCCGAGCTCTCGGCAAAAGCGGTCAACCTCCTGGTCGATCTCTTCAGGCAAAAGCACCTCCAGCTCTATGCGGGCACCAACTCCGCCTTCCTCGCCGAGCAGGTTAACGGCTACTCGAAGCGGCTCAAGGATGCGGAAGGCCGTCTGGAGGCCTTCAAACAGCAGCATAAGGTCTATGCCCTCGAAGAGCAGCGAGGCCTCCTGTTCAAGCAGCGCATGGAGGCGGACAGCGCGGACAAGGAGGCGGAGAGCCGCATGGGCGAGCTTGAGAAGAAGATCGCCTCCCTCCAGAGCCAGATGCGCTCGACGGAGAAAAACATCCCCGTTGCCTCCGAACAGACGCGCCTTCGCGTGACTGAAGACGCCGACTCCCAGCTCCTCGCGCTCCGTTTGCGCGAGCAGGAACTCCTTGAAAAATACAACGAGGACAACCGGATCGTGGTGAACCTCCGCAAGGAGATCGCCGTCCTCGAAGACTTCCTCAAGCGTCACAAGGAGAACATGAGGGTGGTTACGGGCAAGAACCCCGTCTACGAGGAGATGGAGAAGGAGATGGTCAAGGCCCAAACGGAGCTTGCTTCGCTCCAATTCCGCAGGGCCTCCTTAAGAACCCAGATCGCTTCCACCGACAAGGACCTGAAGGATCTGGACGCGGGAAGCGCCGCCCTGGTCAACCTGACCAGAGAGGTCGAGATGGAGGCGAAGAACCTGAACGCTTACCGGGAGCGCGCTGAAGAAGCGCGCCTCTCCGACATCCTCAACCTTCACAAGATGGCGAACATCGCCGTCATCCAGCAGGCTTCCATTCCCACCGAGCCCATCAAGCCCCGCATGGGCTACAATCTCCTTCTGGCGCTCATCCTCGGCTGCGTCTCAGGCTTCGGCCTCGCCTTCTTCTCCGAATACGCGGGCCAGAGCCTCTCCACGCCCCAGGCGGCGGAGAAAAAGCTCGACATCCACGTGCTGGGCAGCATCGAGCATAAGGGGTAGAGGCTTTTCCACGATCGGACCGATGGGACGGATCGGTCCGATCGGTCGGATGAAGAGCTGAAGAGCGTAAAAAAGCAGGGGTTAGGGGTGCTGAAAGCGAGCGAATGCGAAGCGCTAAAGTGGGGAGGCTCGTCGGGCTTTGCCCGATGAGGGGGTGCTGAACCCCAATGATAGTATATCAGGAGGAGCGAACATGAGTAAGATTTATGAAGCGCTGGAGCAGGCCCAGAAAGAAAGAAAGGGAGTGGAGCAGATAGCCCGCGTGGAGGTTGGACCCGAGGCGATCCAGCCCCAGGAGAGCGAGTTTTATGCGTTCGACCTGGAGATGGAAGAAGAGATGCTTCATCTCTACCACTCTATCGAGTCCCTCCTGCCCGATCGGAAGAAGAGGGCCATACAGTTCATCGGATCGGCTGAAGGAGAGGGCGCCTCGACCATAGCGCGTGAGTTTGCCCGTGTCGTGATCGCAACGCTCGGCCAGAGCGTCCTTCTTCTCGACGGAGATCGGCACAGCCCCACCCAGCATTTCTTCTGCAACGTTTCGCCGGACTGCTGTCTGGACGACGTGGTGGAGCAGGGCGACGGCGCCGAGAAGGCTATTTATCGTGTGGGAGCTTCGAACCTCTTCGTCAGTTTGGTCTCCCGAAATTCGAACTCGGGACCGAACGTGTTCGCCTCGTCGGGTTTCGAGAGCATGTGGGACGCGATGAGGCATCGATTCGACATGATCCTCGTCGACTCTCCTCCGGCGACGACCTCAAGCGACGTTTTTGCCATGTTCAGAAAAGTGGATGGCGTGGTGATCGTCGTGGAGGCGGACAAAACCAGATGGCCTGTTGTGCAGAGCACCAAGGAGAAGATTGTGCAGCACGGGGGAAACGTACTCGGCATGGTCCTCAACAAGCGGAAATACTACATTCCCGAATTCATTTACAAGAGATTATGATGAGGGAGGAATCCAGCTAGATCGGCACATCCGGCGGCCGGAATGTTCCGGAGGGCGGCAGGACGCAAACGCCGGCCGGTCCGGCGCCCCAGGTCAAGCTCGCGCAGCCAGTCATTCCATCCAGGGGAGCGTTCTGTCATGTTCGTTCTCGGAATCAATGCCGCCTTTCACGACCCTTCCGCGGCCCTTATAGAAAACGGGCGTTTGGTTGCAGCCGCAGAGGAAGAGCGGTTCAATCGCGTCAAACACGGCAAGCGGCCGGTACCTTTTTCGGCGTACGAGCTTCCCTTCAACGCCATCGATTTTTGCCTGAAGGAAGGGGGGATTTCGCTCGGCGACGTAGACCGCTTCGCCTATTCCTTTGACCCCTTCCTTCGCCTCAACGGCCGCGGGGAGGGAGACGTCCTTACGCTCCCCCTGGCGCCGAGCGCACGCCCGGTAGACCCGGAGTGGGAGGGTCCCTGGGACCCGCTCTTTCTTTCCCACGTGGTGAACGCCCCCCGCCATCTGGTTGGCGGAGTTCCGCTCCATCTCTCGGAGCGTTTCCGGGGGACGAAGGCGATCGGGCCGGAACGCTGGCATTTCGTGAGCCATCACCTTTGCCACGCCGCGAGTGCCTTTTTCGTCTCGCCTTTTGATGAAGCGGCCGTGCTGACGATCGACGGGCGCGGGGAGAAAGCGACCACCAGCTATAGCGTGGGCACAAAAAACAAGCTCGAAGTCGTCGGAGAGGTGCTGATGCCCCATTCCCTGGGGATGCTCTACGAACAAGTTACCGCGCACTTGGGGTTCTTGCATTCCTCCGATGAATACAAGGTCATGGCGCTCGCCTCCTTCGGCAGCCCCTCCTTTATCGAAAGCTTCAGGGCCGCTATCCACATAGGCGCGGGCGGGGACTACGAGATCGACGCGCGCCGGCTGTGGAACGAGCTCGGCCCCCAGCGCCTGCCCGGCGAACCCCTTCTCCAAAGACACTACGATGTCGCCCGCTCCCTGCAGACCGCTCTCGAGGAGACGGTGCTCCATATCGTCGGCTGGCTCTATCGGGAGACAGGGATGGAGAGCCTGTGCATGGCCGGCGGCGTGGCCCTCAACTGCGTCCTTAATAGCTGCATCCGCGATAAGGGGCCTTTCAGCCGCGTCTGGGTGCAGCCTGCATCCGGGGATGCCGGGACGGCCCTCGGAGCGGCCCTTCTGGCAGATATGAAAGAACGGGACGCCGCGACGAGGAGCTTTTCCATGGAGCATGCTTTCTTTGGACCGGCGTATTCCGATGACGAGATTGAAGACGTTCTCATTTCCGCGGGCCTTCCCTTCAGGAGACAAACCAATGTTGCGGAAGCGGCAGCCGATCTTCTGGCAGAAGAGAAGGCTATCGGATGGTTCCAGGGGCGCATGGAGTTCGGACCGCGCGCGTTGGGCGGCCGCTCTATCCTCGCCTCGCCCAGGAGGGCCGATATGCGGACGCGCCTGAACCTGATAAAGGGCCGTGAGGATTTCAGACCCCTGGCGCCGGTGGTCGTCGAGGAAGAGGCCGACCGCTGGTTCCGGATGAAGGGCGTTTCGTCGCCTTTCATGCTTTTTGTGCATGAGGTGTTGCCGGAGAAGGCGGGGCTGATTCCGGCGGCGTGCCACGTGGACGGCACGGCGAGGATACAGACGGTGAATCGGAGTCAGAATGCGCTGTATTATGATCTAATCAAGGCGTTCGAGGCGAGGACGGGGGTGCCGGTTCTGGTGAATACGTCCTTTAACACGGGGACGGGGCCGATCGTGTGCACTCCGAAGGATGCGCTGGCGTGCTTCTGGACGTCGGGGCTGGATGCGTTGGTTATGGGCTCGTATCTTTTGACGAAGTAGTCGGGACGGGTGGGGATGCGGTGGGTAGTCGGCGGGCTGGGGATGGGCCGTGATTCGGGTGGAATCGCGATCTGCGGCGCCCTGCTCCGGTCGTGAGACTCCGCCGTACATTCAGTACGGCTCCGCTCAACGATCCTCACAGGGCATCCACATCTCACGATTCCACCCGAATCACGGCCCGGCCGATCCGGCATCGATCACAACCATGATCGATGCCGGAAGGAAGACGTATCTCTTCGATTTGGCCCCGCCGGTAGGCGGGGCGGGGATGATAACCGGGGTCGCCGGTTTGTGCCGCTTCTGTAGAATTTCATTCCCGTTTGCCGGCCGCTGCTCGTTTTCTCCCGTCATACCGGCGAAGGCCGGTATCCAGCGTCTTTTTGGATACGTGGCGCCTATCCCATGAGCATACAAATCTCAGTCATCGTTCCTACCTGCCGGCGGGTGGATTTGTTGCGGCGATGTCTTGCTGCTTTGCGCGAGCAGGACTTTGAGCGGTCGCGATACGAGGTGATCGTGGCGGACGATGCGGGGAGTGCGGAGACGCGGCGGGTGGTGGATGAGTATGCCCGTGGCGGGATGAAAGTGGCTTATGTGCCGGTCATAGGCAGGCACGGTCCGGCGGCTGCAAGGAATGCGGGTCTCAGACTGGCGCGGGGAGAGATTATCGCTTTTACCGACGACGATTGCGTGCCGGCGCCCAATTGGCTGCGGGAGGGCGCTTCGGTTTTTGTAGATGGAATAGTGGGCGCCTCCGGCAAGCTTGTCGTGCCGCTGCCGTTGCGGCCGTCCGATTACGAGGCGAACGCCGCCCGGCTTCAATACTCCCAGTTCGCGACGGCCAACTGCTTTTACCGCAGACCTGCCCTTGTGAAAGTGGGAGGATTTGACGAGAACTTTACCGTCGCCTGGAGAGAAGACAGCGATCTCTTTTTCCGTTTGCTCAAGGGACAGATGCGCCTTACCGAAGCATCTTCCGCCGTGGTGGTTCATCCGGTACGCCCGGCTTCCTGGGGCGTCAGCGTCAGGCAGCAACGGAAAAACGTGTTCAATGCGCTGCTTTACAAGAAGCATCGTGAGCTCTACAAGGAACGCCTTCGGCCTGTCTTTCCCTGGCACTATCATATCATCGTGGCGGCCCTGATCGTGTCGGTAGTCGCCGCGGCCCTCGGTTTCCGACTGGCTGCGATCGCTGCGGCCCTGGCATGGCTTGCCGGGACGGCGCTTTTTTGCGCCTACCGGTTGAAGGACTGTTCTCGCTCGATCGGACATGTCGTTGAAATGGCGGCAACATCCCTGCTTATTCCGCCGCTGTGCATCTTCTGGCGCCTCGTCGGCGCCGTCAAATACCGGGTCCCCTTTCTCTGATGCCCTTCGTGCGGGAATTGCCCGCCTACCTCCAAATAGAGCCGGCCGGATTCTGCAACCTCCGGTGCGAGATGTGCGCTATCCGGGTCCGGCAGGACAACAGACCCGCCGAGGGTCAGGCATACATGCGGCCGGACTTGTTCCGCGCCATCGTCGACCAGTGCGAGGGGCTGGAGCGACTTCACCTGCAAGGGCTGGGAGAGCCGCTGCTCAATCCGCATTTTTTCCCGATGGTGAGCTATGCCGCGGCCAGGGGGGTACAGGTGAGCGTCAGCTCAAACCTGACGCTCCTCGATGCGCGCGCGGCCGCGCTCTGCGTCGAAAGCGGCCTCGAAGTTCTTCATGTGTCCGTTGACGGCGCTGAAACAGGAACGTACGAATCGATACGGGTAGGCTCCTCGTTTTCGCGGCTCCTCGGAAACCTTGAGCTGCTTTTCGAAGCGAAAAGGCTCGCCGGCTCCTCCCGCCCTTCCGTCCGTATGACGGTGGTGCTCATGCGGAAGAACCTCGGCGAGCTGGCCGACCTTGTCAGGTTGGCCTCGGACTTCGGCCTGGAGGAGGTTTTTGTTCAGCACCTTTGTCACTCTTGTCTGGAATCGACGCTGCCTCCTTACTATGAGCCGATTCGGACCTTTGTAAGGAGGGAGAGCGTGGAGGAAGCGCCGCCCGGCCGCGTCAGGCGACGCTTCAGAGAAGCGAGAGTTGCGGCGGCAGCGTGCGGCGTGCGCCTGCGCCTGCCCCCCCTGGACCGGAGACGGGAGAAAGAATCGCGCACGCCGCCCCTTTGCGACTGGCCCTGGACCGGTCTTTACGTGACCTACCAGGGATACGTCATGCCCTGTTGCATGGTGTCGACGCCGGACAGGATCAACTTCGGGAGCCTCAGGGAGCAGTCCGTCGCCGAGCTGTGGAACAGCGATGTCTACCAGTCTTTTCGCACCCGCCTCGCAACGAACGATCCCCCGGAAATTTGCGCATCCTGCTCGATCTATGCGGGGACATTCTGACGACGCCGTATCGCTGCCGGTCGTTGCGTCGCCTCTTCATCTGGAGGCGTCCGCCTTTTTCACGCTTTTCCGGCGGCTTGGCCCTTCTCTCGGCCTTTGGAGGGCCGCCGAGGCGGCTGCCTTGCGCTTGCACCTCTTCGAGCGCCCGGTGCTCGACCTGGGGTGCGGCGACGGTCTTGTCGCGTCAATGGTGCTTCGGCGGGTGGAAATGGGCTGCGATCCCTCCGAAGCGGCCTTGCGGGAGGCTGTCCGGCTTGGCCTGTACCAACGGCTGATCCCCGCCAACCTGGAAGACGCCTGTCTCCCGGAGGCAAGCGTTGCAACGATTCTCGCTAACTCCGTTCTGGAGCACGTCCGGCCTCTGGACCGTCTTCTCCGCTGTGCCGTGAGGGTTCTCAAGCCGGGCGGAAGCCTCTTGTTGACCACGCCAACGGAAAAGTTTGCCGAATGGCTGCTTCTGCCCTTGCCTTCTTACGCTGCCTGGCGGAACCGCCGCCTCGGTCACGTGAACCTTTGGCCTGCCGAAAAATGGGTTGATTGCCTCGCTCGTTTCGGTTTGACGGCAGTCTCCGTCAGACCTTACCTCCGGCGGTCCCTGGTAGGGGTGTGGGACGCGTTCGACCTGTTTGAGCAGGTGTGGGTGGCGCGACGGCGCCTGGTCGGACTGATCTGGCGCAACCTCCCTTTAAGTTTTATCCGGCGGCTCGCCGTTGTGGCGTCCCGTCTCGACCTGTCCGCTCCTTTTCCCGGCGGCGGGCAGCTCATTACGGCACGAAAGGAGGGCTAGAAACCGCATGCCCCTTGTCGATGTGCTTCTCCCCACGTGCAACCGCCCGGAATCGCTGGTGATGACCCTCGCGGGTCTGGCAGGCCAAACGCTGTGCGATATCCATTTGGTCATAAGCGACCAGGGCGACGCCCCGGCCAAAGATTCGCCCGTCGTCCAGAGCCTGCTGCGGATAATAGAGGAGAGGAGCGGGGAATCTGCAGAAGCGCCGATTATCGAATATCATCGGCGGGTCCCTTCGAAGGGGATCGCCGAGCAGCGCCACTTTCTCCTGACTCGAGCCCGCTGCAGCCACGTACTCTATCTTGACGACGATGTGTTCATGGAGCCATGGGTACTGGAAGCGCTGCTCGGGACCTTGAAAACGGAAGGCTGCGGTTTTGTCGGCGCCTTTCCGACGGGGCTTTCTTTCAGGAACGACGTGCGGAAGGAACAGCAGCGCATGGACTGCTGGGAAGGCAGGGTAAGGCCGGAATGCGTGGCGCCGGGTTCCGCCGAGTGGGAGCGACGCCACCTCCATAGGGCCGCAAATCTGTATCACGCAAGCAGGACGATTCCGCCCGGAGAGCTGCGCCGGTACAAGGTTGCCTGGATTGCATCCTGCATCCTTTACGATCGGCCAAAACTGCTCGACGTGGGCGGCTTTTCGTTTTGGGACCGCCTGCCGCGATATCATTCGGGGGAAGAGGTCCTCGTTCAGAACCTTCTAATGAGGCGGTGGGGCGGGTGCGCCATTGCGCCGTCCGGCACGTACCATTCGGAGCTGCCTTCCACGGTGCTCAACGAAAAAGGCGGGGTGGACGGCCACGCCCTGGCCCTGTTGCCTGAGATGATCATGCGATACGCGCCGGCGGATGCCAAGGGGCACTGAATGGTCGACGCCTTTTCACCGGGGCTGTTAACGCGCATCGGGGAAGTGCGGAAGGTCGTTCTCGTTCGCGCCTCCCGGATAGGGGATTTTGTCTGCGCTACCCCGGCGTTCAGGGCCTTGCGCGACGCCCTGCCGGGCGTGGATATCACGTTGATCGGTCTGCCCTTTGTCGAACCCCTTGCGGCGCGCTCTGCCTTCATCGACCGTTTCGAGCCATTTCCTGGCTTTCCGGGCATAGCCGAGCAGTTCTTCGATGCCCGAGCCGTGGTCCGCTCCTTCGGCCGTCTTCAGCGGCGAAAATTCGATCTCGCGATTCAGATGCACGGGACGGGAGTCTATTCAAACACCTACTTGTTGCTCCTCGGCGCCCGCGTCAACGCGGGTTTTGTGCGGGAAGGAGATGGACCCGGAAGACTCGATGCGGCCTTGCCGATGCCCTCCAAAGGCCACGAGAAAGAGCGCCTCCTCGCATTTACGACGTTCCTTGGCGCAAAAAAAACAAGCGAAGCATGCTGCTTCCCTCTCCTGCCCGAGGACCGCGCTGCGGCCGACAGTCTCCTCGAGGGCGCCGCGCCGCCATTGCTGGGAATTCACCCCTATGCGCGAGAGGCGGAGAAACGTTGTCCGGCCGGGCAGTTTGCCGCGGCTGCCGCCGCCTTGCGCACGCGTCACGGAGGAACAGTGGTGGTCCTCGGAGACGGCGACCCGAACGAGGCAACGGCCGATATCGGCCGAATGATCGGGTCGCCGGTCGTCGATCTGACGTCCCGGACTTCCGTTGCCGTACTCGGCGCGGTCATACGCCGTCTTTCGGTCCTTGTCACGAATGATTCGGGGCCCGCCCACATTGCCTACGCGCTCGGCGCGCCTGCGGTCGCCATCTTTGGAGAGACCGACCCGGAGCGATGGGGGCCGCCCCGGGAAGGACCCTTCCGCGTTGTCAGGGCCATCCTTCCCCGCAGCTCTTCGAAAGAAGAGGATGCTCTTTCAAACCATGCATGCCTGAGCGGAGTATCGGTCGAGCAGGTCGTGAAGGCCGCGTCGGAAGTCATGAGGAGGTGAGCCGTGCTGCAGCACATCATTGCAAAGGACGGCGTGAAAGTGGCGGTGCGCCCCGACCTTGGCGGCAGGATAGACCAGATCACCGACCTGGAGACGGGAAAAGAATGGCTCTGGCACCCTCAAAAGTACGGGGGCGAGCCCCGGCGGCTGCCGATCGGGGCGTCTTTCGACGAGCACTGGAGCGGCGGCTGGGATGAGGTCTTCCCGAATGACGCCGCCTGCGCATTTCGGGGAAGGTCGCTGGCCGACCACGGCGAGCTTTGGAGCCAGAGGTGGAGAATTGCGGCCGAGTCTCCGTCGTCGTTGACGCTTGCCTATTCCTGCCAGTCCGTTCCTGTTGCGGTGGAAAAAAGCGTGACGGCGGTCGAGAAGGGAGTGGAGGTGCGCTACCTCCTGGAAAACCGGTCGGTGAACGCGCTGCCTTTCCTGTTTAAGCTCCACCCTGCTCTTGCTGTCGAGGCGGGCGACGAGATCCTGCTGCCCCCGTGTCGAATAGAACCGGTAGACACGGGTTTCAGCACCATTATCGGACGGCCGGAGAAGACATCCTTTCCTTTTGCTTTCGATAGGGAAGGCGGCAAAGTGCGGGTGAATGCGGCGCCGGGGCGGGAGGCGGACCAGCAGGAATTCTTTTACGCGACGGATCTTGACGGCGCCTGGTGCGCGCTCAGGAACAACCGCACGGGGAAGAGGCTTGAATTTACTTTTGACGGGAGCGAGATTCCCTATGTGTGGGTTTTTAGCAGCTATGGGAAGTGGAAGGGACATTATGTGGTTATCCTGGAGCCGTGCACGAATGTGCCGTATGATCTGGAGACGGCGTACAGAAACGGGACGTGCGCGGTTTTGGGCGGGAAGAAGAGCAAGGAGTTAAAAGTCAGCGTGCGCCTGTCGTGAGCATCTTGAGGGCCGCCGGCGATTGCGCCGTCGGCCGTTTCGATGTCCAACGTCGGAAGGACAGCCGGGCGGAGGGGACAATACGTTGCAGGCTGTTTGAAGAACAGACCTAGGCGCGGCGGATTATGAGGAGGGGGATTTTCGTGTCCTGATGCATGACCCCGAAGGTGACGCTTCCCAGGAAGGCGGCGGCCAGGGCGCTTTTGCCGTGGGAGCCCATGACGATCAGGTCTGCCTTTTCCCGCTCCGCTTCTTTGATGATCTCTTCTACGGGGTGACCATACCTGATCGTGATGTTCGTTTTGATCCCCTTCTGTTCGCCGATCTTTTCGAGTTCCCCCAATTCTCTTTCGGCGGCTTGCCTCATGAAGTCTTCGAGGGGCTCCAGGATGCGGGTAGGGGTCTCCGTGGGAGGTATCGTCGGTTTGCCGATGAAAGCATTCCGGTTGATGACCGTGAGGAGCGTTATGCTTCCCCCGGAAAGGGCAGCCAGGTCATAGGCGAATCTGGCTGCTTTCCTCGACGTGTCCGAGCCGTCGCTGGGTACGAGGATCTTTTGGAGCATAGAATTCACCGTTTGCCTTTTATGGGTCTTATCGGTCCTATACGTCCCATGCTTTTTTATGCTCTCATCATTCTAGTTCTCTTCAGGCCAATCGGCAAACTTCATTGCACGGCGCTTTGTCGGCGCCTATTTTAGTGTTGTGAAAAAGCTTTTTTATCGAGTACAATGGAGGTTGGATTATGAAAGATATGGGGACCCCGCACCAGAAGATGCAGGAATTGTGCGATTGTTTCGCGGAGACCGACCCCCTCAAGGAGATGGCCTTACTCGGCAAGGACGCGGACAAGGAAGAAGCCGCTCTTAAATGGCTGGCCCTGGCCATTCTTCACGGCGTGGACCGCCATGCGAAGAAGATCTCCTTGAAGCGGGCGTCTGATGGACGCATAAAAGCGGAAGCGGAGTACCAGGACGTGGAACTGCCGAGCCCCGGGGCCGAGATAGGCGCCAAGGTCGTTGAAGCGGCCAGACAGATAAGCCACGTCGAAGAGGAGAAGGGCGAGATGCTCCTGGCGGTCGGCATTCGGGACAGCAGCATCGAAGTGCTCATGGAAGTGGAACGAAAGGGCGGGGAAGAGAAGATCACCTTGAGGTTCGAAAAATGAGAGGGCCTCTATGAAAGTCGCCGTCTTCAACGGCTCGCCAAGGACCGGAGGAAACATCGACCTACTCCTGGACGAGGCGTTACGGCCGATTGAAGGGGCGGGCCACGAGACGACAACATTCAGGTTGAACGCAATGCGCATAAGGCCGTGCCAGGATTGCGGCGGCTGCGCGGGGACGGGCCAGTGCGTCCAGACAGACGACATGGCGGCCATATACGAGGCGATCCGTGGATCGGACCGCTTTATCCTTGCCTCTCCCATCTTCTTTTTCGGCCTTTCGGCACAGGCAAAGACGATGATAGACCGGTGTCAGGCCTTCTGGTGCGAAAAATACCTCTTGAAGCGGCCTATCCCTGAGGGGCGGCGCGGGCGAAAAGGCTTGCTCCTCCTCGTGGGAGGGATGAAGAAAGAGATCGGCGTCCAGTGCAGCGGGGCGACGGCCACGGCGTTTTTCAGGACCATCAGCGTCGGGGTGCACGAGACGGTCAGCTTTCTCGGGGTCGACAGCAAAGGGGCGATCCGCGAGCATGCGACCGCTTTTCAGGAAGCGGCAGCCGCCGCACAACGGCTGGTCGCGACCGGAGAACAGGCGTAGCGTGGACGACCGCGGCTACAGCGCCATCAAGGACGCACATATCGGCGCATGTCTCAGCAACAACGTAGAATCCGATTTCCCTTCGGGCTTCGAAAGCGTCCGCCTTGTCTATGAGGCGCCCGATTTCGCCCGGGAAGAGATAGACCTTACCGTTCGCTTTCTTGGGAAGAGCCTCTCATTGCCGCTCCTTGTCGCGCCCATCACGGGCGGCGGCAGCCGGTCGGCGGGCATCAACAGGAGCCTTGCAACCGCTGCGGAGCAGTGCCGCATCGCCATGGCCGTGGGGTCGCAACGCCCGATGCTCGAAAAGAGAGCGAGCGCCGAGTCCTACCTGCTTCGGGAATTCGCGCCTTCTATCCCTCTCC
Source organism: uncultured delta proteobacterium (assembly GCA_963816715.1). Classification (GTDB taxonomy): domain Bacteria; phylum Desulfobacterota; class Syntrophorhabdia; order Syntrophorhabdales; family WCHB1-27; genus BOG-1155. The sequence goes on along the minus strand of CAWFMJ010000007.1, from coordinate 125,454 downwards.
TTGCCAATTGCGGACTCGTCCACGTGAAGAAGGGCAGGGACTATCTTGTCGAAGCGGTCGAATCGATCAGGGCGGACGGAATAATCCTGTACGTGAACCCCTTGCATGAAATCCTCCAGTCCGATGGGGAGAGCGATTTCAGCGGCGCTCTCGATGCGCTGGGGAGCATTCTCGACAGTTTCCCCTATCCCGTTTTTCTTAAAGAGGTCGGTTGCGGCCTGCCGGAGTCGATTGTTCGCTGGGCAGCGGCAAAGGAGATCGCGGGCGTAGACGTCGCGGGTCTGGGCGGCACGAGCTGGGCAAAAATCGAGGGCGTCCTTCAGAAAAGAGATTACGCGGTTTACGACGGCTTCGGCATCTGTACCAAAGACGCGATCATTCGCAGCCGCAAATGGCTCAAGGAGGGACAGACGCTTATCGGGGGAGGAGGGGTGAGGACCGGGATACATATTGCCAAGGCCCTGGCTCTTGGCGCGGACCTTGCTTCGATGGCGCTCCCGTTCCTGAAATGGGCCGCTCAGTCGACAGAAACAGTGATTCACGAAATCGGACGTCTCAGGGAAGAACTGCTCGTTGCGCTCTGGTGCAGCGGATCGAAAGCAACAGCCGACCTCCGGGGCAAGATCGCCCCCTCTTTTTTCACTTGAAAACCTTGGCTCGATTGTTCCATCATTAGGAAACGGGAGGGCGCCGGAGCCGTCAAGGAGCCTCCCTTATAGGAGGTACTGCATGCATTTGGTGTCCGAAGCGTTTCATGATGGAATAGCAAGCCTGACATTGAACAGACCCGAGAAGAAGAACGCCATGAGCCTGGAGCTTCTCCAGGACTTGTACCGCGCGCTCAAGAATGCGGAAACGCAGGGAGCGTCGATTGTCGCCATACGGGGCGCGGGGAAAAACTTTTGCTCCGGCGGCGACGTGACCGAGTTCATCACGAGCGAGGCGCCGGCCGAGCAGGTGGACGCCATGGCCGATTTTCTGAACCGGAGCATCAATCTCGTGCGGAGCATCCCGGCCATCGTGATCGCCGTCGTCGAAGGCGTCGCCGTGGGCGCCGGGATGAGCCTCGCCCTTGCCGCCGACTTCACCCTTGCGGAAACAAAAGCGGTCATGAACATGGGCTACCGGAAAATAGGACTGACGCCCGACGGCGGCGGCAGCATTTTCCTGCCGCGACTGGTTGGCATGAAGCGGTTCAACGAGCTTTATTTTCTCTCACGCAACGTGACGATGGAAGAGGCCAAAGAGATGGGTCTCGTCAATTCTGTGGTCGATGAAGAGGACCTCGAAGAAGAACTGGCCAATCTCATCGAAGAGCTGAAGGCCCTGCCCATGGAAACGACGCGCAGAATGAAAGAGCTGGTCAACCTGTCCCTGCTGCCCGGCCTGGGTTCGCACCTCGACCGGGAGAGACGGTTTGTTGCGCAGTTCTCCGCGGCGCCGAATTTCAGCAGAGACTCAAGAAGCTGTTCGGGAAGGGATAGACCCGCGGACCTTGTTGACGAGCCGGACGATCGTCTCCACGCAGGCGGGGAAGCCGGCTGCGCCCGCATCGATGCACAGATGGTAGTTTCTCGCATCAGCCCAGTCTGTTCGGCACATATCCCTGATGAACCTTGCCCTGCTCCTGTCGGATTCCTCCACCAGAGCGCGGGCCTCTCCGATACGGGCCATGTTCTTGACTTTCATGATCCTTTCCGCCCGAAATTGAAGGGGGGCGTGAATGAAGACGTGAATTCCCCGAGGCAGGTCTTTCAGCACGCAAAAAGCGCCCCTTCCGAGCACCACGGCATCGTGGCTCGCGACGATATCGTTGATGATCCTGCTCTCCGTGTCGAAAAGATCCCGGTCGTAAATCGGAGACGCCGTCGGCACGGAATAAGCTTCAGGCGCTCCCAGGGAAAATACGCGGATGAGGTTGTCAATCAGCCCCGTAGATTTTCCCTCCCGCGCCTCGATGAGTCTTTGGTCAGCGCCGAGGTGAGCGGCGGCGCGCCGGAGAATCTCCCTGTCCAGATACATGCAGCCCAGTTCTTTCGCTGTCTGGTAGGCGATATAGTCGCCTCCGCTTCCCATTTGTCGTGATATGGTAACCGCAAACCGTTCGTTCATAAGGTCTTCTCCTTCAACCGGAAGCCGTCATAGCAGAGGTCGCGTCTTTCTTTTTCCATGGGAAGCCCGTTCTTTCGCACTAGCGCGCGGGCTGCTTCGCCGCCATTTTCCGGCCCACGTCCACGGTCGGGACGACGGAGAGTCCGGGCCATAGCGGATGGGCGGGGTCGAAGGGAGTCTCGATCACGATCTTTACGGGAAGGCGCTGCACCACCTTCACGAAGTTTCCCGTGGCGTTCTCCGGAGGCAGAAGGCTGAAAACCGATCCGGTACCCGGCTGCACGCTGTCTACGCGTCCCCTGAAGGTGATGCCGGGATAGGCGTCGACCGCGACCTCAACGGGCTGGCCCACAACCATCTTTCCCACCTGAGTCTCCTTGAAATTGGCGATGACCCACGTATTTTCCTCAACAATAGCAAGGAGAGGCTGGCCAGGCTGCACATACTTTCCCCGGTCGACGTTCTTCTTCGCTACCCTCCCGCTTATGGGCGCGCGCAGGATCGTTCTGTTGAGATTCAGCTCGGCAAGCCTGTGGAGCGCCTCCGCTTCCTCGATCTTGAATGCCTGCGTCCGCAGTTTTGCCCGGGCCGCCTGAATTGCCGCCTCGGCTTCGGCCGCCGCTGCCTTTGCGGCTTCAGAACGAGCTTGCGCTATCTTCCAGCGCGATTCCACGTGGTCGTATTCACTGCGCGAGGCCGCCTCCTGACCCACCAGCCGCTCGTACCGCTTCAAATCTTTCTCTGCCAGGATTTCTTCTGCCTGGACTGCATCGCGATTCGCTCGGGCCTGAGCAAGGGCCTTTTCTTTTTGCGCCAGGGACGCCTGCAGCTCGCCCTGCTCCGCCGTCAACGTCGAGACCGCCTGGCCGCGCTCTTTCGCCGTGTCGGAATAGTCCTGGGGAAAGATATTGAGCAGAGGGTCGCCCGCCTCCACGTGTTGGTTGTCTTTGACGTACACGTCGGTCACGACGCCGCGCACTTCCGGCGCCACCGGGACTATTACGCCGGACACGAACGCGTCGTCGGTGCTTTCGTGCGAAAGCGAGTAAACGAGGCGAAAGACCCCGAACACCGCCGCGACCGCAATCGCCAGCGCCACTACCCCCCTAAAGACCCATTTTTTCATCGCTGTTATCTCCAATTATGAGGGCCGGCATTGCCCTCGGCACACTCGCGCCTCTCCCCTCATTCTTCATAAATGTCCGTCAAATCCCTGCCCGTTGCATAGAGATACCCCGCAGCAGAGCGGTACGAATCGTAGAGGGCCCGGTAGTAATTTGTCTCCGATAGGGCGCGCAGGGCGATGGCGTCGGTCACGTCCCGCGCAATGCCCACCCCTTCCTCATACTTGATCCTGGTAATCCTCAGGCTCTCCTCTGCCTGGGCGATCGCGTCTTTTGCGACCCGGATGCTTTCGTCCGCGTTGACCATGTCCAGGTAGTACTTCTCGACTCGAGGCCGATGTCGTCGGCCAGCTTCCTGCGCTCGATGCGCAGCCTCGTCTGCGCCTCCCGCACTTTTCCCACCTCGGCCTCCGTGCTGCCGCCGGCAAAAAGATTGAGCTGCATGAGCAGGGTGATTCCGAGGTTCGTCTCATAGGCGGCATATTTGTTCTTTGCATAGTCGCGTTCGCCCTGAGCGAAGAACTTCGGGAAGTAGTCCGATTTCCGGGCCGTTTCTTCATACCCGAGGGCCTTCAGGTCGGCGTCCGCTATCTGCAGTTCGGGTCTGTCCCGCAGCGCGATATCGACCGCCTCGTCGTGCGGCGGGGTTTCGGGGCATGGTCTTGCCTCCTCGACTACTTCGACGGCCCTGGCCAGAGGCCACGTCAGCATGCTGTTCAACCTGGCGCCGTTGATCTTCCGGGTGTTTTGCGCATTAAGGAGCTTTTGCCGCGCATCGGCCAGCCGTACCTCCGCTTGAAGCAGATCGTTCTTGGTGATCAGCCCGCTTTCATGGAGTTCCCTTGCCACTCTGGCGTGCGCCGCAAGGCTCTCTATCTCTTTCTCCGCCACGGCAACCATTTTCTCTGACTCGAGGACGTCAAAATAGAGCGTCGTAAACGTGAGGGCAACGCTGTTCTTTGTCCTTTTTGTTTCAAGCCGCTTCGTCTGCTCGGCCAGCTTGGCTGCCTGGTAAAGGGAAGTGACGCCGCCAAAATCGTAGAGAACTTGCTGGGCCGCGATCTGGTAGGTGTAGAAACTGGCTTCCGCGCTCGGTATGACCTGGCCGCCGGCCCGCACTCCCACCTGGTGTTCGAAGGCGGCCTGACCATATGAGGCGTTGAGGCTGGGCAAGAGCTTCGACCGGGCGATAAGAGCGTCCTTATGAGATATTCTCTCGTCCTGCTGTCTGATTTTGACCAGACGGTTTTCCTGCGTCACGATTTTCAGGCCTTCGGCAAGGGTGAGCGGCTGCGCCCCGGCAACAGCGGAAAGCAGGCAAGAGATTATCAGCGAGGCCGCAAAAGCATACTTACTCACGTTGGTTCCCCCCGGACGGCGCCTCGGCGCCTCGCCTGCCGACGGCTTTCTTCACAGCGCCTCGCCGGTCTGCATCCGTTGCGCCGCTTTTCAAAAAGCCTAAGGCCAGCTCACAAACGACATTCCCGGACCTGACGAGGTCCGTCGTGTCTGCCACATCGTAGAAGAGGGCGCCCTTTAACGCCCAAAGCACAAAAACAGCCGCATCTCCGCAACTGCCAACCCGGAAGACGCTCTGCTTCACGCCTTTGCAAATGAGCGTCTCCAGGAACTCCTTCTGATCGCTCCAGAACCTGGTTCTGAGCGGTTTTACGAACTCCAGATCGTAGTCTTTGAAATGGCGCGAGGCGATCTGCCTCTTTGCCGCCGTCCAGGTAAGATGGGTTTCGATGAAGGACCTTACCGCCCTTTCCGGGTCCTGATGATCGATTTCCCGGATGCGTTCGTTAAACTCCCTGCCCTCTTCGAGGAGCACCTCGGCGTAGAGCTGCTCTTTGTTCCCGAAGTGAGGGTAGAGAGCGCCGACGCTCACGCCGGCCGTCCGGGCTATGTCGCGGACGGTAGCTTCCCTGTAGCCCTTGGCGCTGAAGACCTGCAGGGCCGCCGCAAGAATCCCCTTTCGCCCTCTATGAGATGGTCCTCTTCCCATTATTGCTATTGCCGGGGTTCAGCACCCCCCCCTCTGTGAGCACGCCCGATTAGTGAACAACTGTTCAAAATAGCAGATGGGAGGCGGATTGTCAATCGCTTCTTACTGCCCGCTTTTTACGCCCGCCACGAACGCTGCAAGCAGACTATCTTTGATGCCGCTCTTCTTCTTTTTCCTCCGGCAACCTTCGCGAAGGCGCCCGTTTGCTCCTGTTCCTTCCCGGTTCCCCGGTCATCTCGCCTGGGGACTATGATATAATGGTGCTATGAGAGTCCTTTTTGTTTCGGCGAATCGGACGGGAATCAACATGCGCACGCTTCCCCTGGGGTTGGGCTGCGTAGCCTCGGCGGTACGGCAGGGGGGACACGCCCTTGAAGTGCTTGATTTGTTTCAGGCCGAAGACACGTCGTCTGCTCTTGCCGAAGCAATTCGCGGATTCAGACCCGATGTCATCGGGATATCGCTCCGGAATATCGACGACCAGAGTATGCGAGGGACCAGGTTTTTCATGACCGAGGCCAATGAGATCATAGGATGCGCGAAGAGCCTCTCGTCCGCGCCTATCGTACTCGGCGGCGCCGGGTACAGCATATTCCCCGAAGCCGTGCTGAACTGCTCCTCGGCCGACATGGGCATTTGCGGAGAGGGCGAAGAAGCTTTTCAAACGCTCCTGATGCGGCTGGAGACCAAGCAGCCTCTTGTCGGAATACCCGGGCTTTGCATCAAAGGCAAGGGCGTTCAAAAGCGGACCTTTGTCAAAGACCTCGATCGATTGCCTCTTCCCGACGCCGACCTCTTCGGTCTCGCCCCGGGCGACAGCGCTACCCTCCCGGTCCAAACCCGCCGGGGCTGCCCTCTGGCTTGCTCCTACTGCTCCACCGCTTCCATCGAGGGGACCGTGATCCGCAAAAGGTCTCCCCGGAAGGTCGTCGAGTGGATTGCGCAGTTGACGAAGCAAGGCGTGCATCACCTCGATTTCGTCGATAACACCTTCAACTTGCCGGCATCGTACGCAAAAGAACTCTGCTTTGAGCTTGCCCGCGCGTCATTGGGAGTAGCATGGCGATCCATCGTATACCCCTACAAAATGGACGAAGGTCTGGCCGCCGCCATGTCCGAAGCCGGCTGCATAGAAGCGTCCGTGGGCTTCGAGAGCGGATGCGAGCCGATGTTGCGCGTCCTGAACAAGCGGTTCGGGCTTGAGGACGTGACGCATACCTGCAAGCTTCTCCGCACGTGCGGCATCAAACGCATGGGGTTCCTGCTTCTGGGTGGTCCGGGGGAGACGCGCCAGTCGGTGGAGGAGAGCCTTGCCTTTGCCGACTCCCTCGATCTGGATTCCTTGAAAATCACCATCGGCATTCGCGTCTATCCAAACACCCTGCTCGCCGACCGGGCGAGACGGGAAGGGGTTATTGAGGAGAAGGACGATTTGCTCCTTCCCCGATTCTACCTATCCTCGGGATTGGAAGGCTGGATCGCGCAAGCCGTCGCCGCCCGGGCCGAGACGCGGCCAAACTGGATTGTGGACTAAAAGCGCAAATTTCTCTTGACTTTTGTTATACAACGTAATAAAATACAGAACCGCCTTGGCCGATTCGGCCGAAGGGTGGAGCGGCCTTCTTCACGTTTTGCTCACAAGCAGGCTTGCGTCGTCGCCAACATCCTCAGTTTTCTCAACCATGACGACAAAACCTGGGACAATTCTATCGGGCTGCGGGTGGAGATGAGCGGGGTCCTGAACGTCGTCCCCGTTCATCGTCCCTGCTTGTCTTCACCCCGGTCTTTTCATTCAGTCTGCGCGAATCTGTCTCTTTTGCCGCTGCCCGTTCAAAGGACGCACAACCCTCTATCTATTTTGACCGCTCGGGACCCATCCGGCTCGTGCGTCCCGCCTCTTTTGACGACCGGCCCCACGGCGTATTTGCCTCGCGTCATCCGTCCGGACCGAACGGCATTGGAATGATGGTTGTCCGACTGCTGAGCAGGCAGGGAGGGAGGGAGTAAACAGGCCGGGTGAAAGAACGGGGGGACGAACGACTTTCGTCCCCCCGTGAGCGCGTTCCTTACGGTCTGGCCCCCGTAGGGGCAATTCCGCTGAATCTTGCGAGGCCCCACATTCTTGCCGTGATGGCGGCGCCGCTGAAGATTGCCGATGCCCCGAGGATAAGCATTGCGGTGAGCGTCAGGGTCATCATCGCCAAACCCACCAGAGAAAGGATGCCAAGCGTGACCGAACCGAGACCGAAGAGTGCATGAATGCCCGACGATGCGGCAAATGCCTCGTGGGAAACCCGGCGGGTCAACTCCTGAACGTCGTTGTGCTGCATCTCCAGATCATTGATCCGGCTCTGTACGCCCATGCCGTAGAGCAGAGTGAAGCCAAAAACGATGGCGGCCACAGGCAGCAGGACAGCGGGCGTCAGACCTAACAACGACAGGACCCCTAAGGCAATGCCCGCAATGCCGCCAGCGAATTGCACCGTCATCCCTGCACCCATTTCACCTGTTTCGATTGCAGTGGTCCGCGCTGTCTGTCCTGCGAGCGAGTTGAGGCGGGAAGCTATGGCCCCGCTCTCCAGCAAGAAAGCGGCGCCGACTGCAATAGCAGCGACCCCGAGCAGGGCATCAGGAAAAACGCCGACAAGCCCCAAAATAGACAAGACTATCGCGCCCGCGCCTGCAATGGTTTCAGCCAGCGATCCGCCCGCCGCAACCACCTCGGTTTCTCGCCTCTCCCGCGCGCCCGCAAAAACGCCTTTTTCGGTTTCTACATGGTTCATAGACACACCTCCTTACTCCATTTCTTGAAGGCTGATCCCCCCTTTCTGCTTCGCTTGCCTCCGGCGCCTTTTTCCTGTTCTGAACAGACCGGCAATCGCGTTGACGCTGGGAAGGCCGGAAGAAGAGCGAGAAGAACTGCCTATCCAATGAGAACATGCTCATGCTGTCGGTTAATGTCAACCGGAGTCTCCTCTTTGCTGCAATAATTTCATGCGCGACGCCCTATTTTTGTTGACATCGCCGCTTCCCTGGTTTAACCTGATTTAGAATGCGTAAAAGGAGCTGTTCCTTAATGGACGACGACCCTGGCGGTCATAAGTGTTTGAATTGGAGCGAAACCGCTCCTCCGGCGGCGGTCGTTCAGATCTGCTGATCTCTTCGGTCTCCTCTGGAGCCTAAAGCGGTTCCCGAGGAGCTTCTTACCCTCTTCGCTTCAAACAGCAAGAACAAGAATTTTAGCCGACGTTGAGTCATCCGAAAAAGAGAGCTGACAATGTACTGGCTCAGCAAGACTATTCATCGTCTCGGACGGTTTCGCGCCCGCGCTTTTCTCTTCCTCATCGTATTGGGGCCGGGCGTGATTACCATGATAGCCGACAATGACGCGGGCGGGATCTCGACCTATGCCGTGACCGGGTCGAAGTACGGCTTCAACCTCCTCTGGGCCTTCTTTATCCTTGTCCCCATGGCGTATTATGTTCAGGAGATGACGGTAAGGCTGGGCGCGGTGACGAAGCGGGGTCACGCGGAAGCCATTTTTGACGGATTCGGCCCGGTATGGGGCTGGTTTTCGATCGTCGACCTCGGCGTCATCAACTGGCTGACCCTCATTACCGAGTACATCGGCATGACCGAGGCGATGACCATCTTCGGCATACCGCCCGTGATCACTTTTGTCGGGGTCACCCTCATCCTCCTGGGCGTGGTGATCTCCGGAAAATATTGGACATTCGAGAAGATCACGCTGTTCTTTTGCTGCTTCAACTTCGTTTACATACCCGCTGCGTTCTGGGCCATGAAATCGGGCCACGCGCCCGCCTGGGGCGCGGTGTTCAAGGGTTTCTACTGGCCTCATTTTCCCAAGGGGTTTACGGGGGACCTGCTCTTCATCATCATGGCAAACATCGGCACCACCATCACGCCCTGGCAGATCTTTTTCCAACAGAGCGCCGTGGTCGACAAGGGGCTCGACATAAAGGACATCAAATACGGCAAAATAGATACCTTCGTCGGTTCGTTCCTTACCTGTCTCGTGGCGGTATTCATTATCGTGACCACGGGCGCCGCCCTTTATTTCCACCACCCGCCGATCATCGTGGAGGACGCGAAACAAACGGCAGAGGCGATTGTTCCCCTTCTCCCCTTCGGAAAAGGCGAATGGGCCAGGGCCCTGTTTGCCATCGGCCTCTTCGACGCGGGCTTCCTGGGCGCCCTGTGCATATCGCTCTCGACGTCGTGGGCGGTGGGAGAGGTGTTCGGATGGGCCCACTCTCTCAACAAAGGCGTCAAAGACGCGCCATGGTTCTACGTGATGTACGCCCTGACGCTCGCTTCGGCCGGCGCAGTGGTGCTGATTCCCCAGGCGCCGCTGATCACCATCACCATGTTCGTTCAGGTCGTTGCGGTGACGTTGTTGCCGGCGGCGCTGCTCTTTCTCATACTCTTGCTCAACGACAAGCCGCTCATGGGGGAGCACGTCAATACGCGGTGGCAGAATATCGCCAATTGGAGCATTACCTTATTTGTTATCCTCATGTCGACGCTCTTTGGCATATCGGTGCTATTTCCCAGCATGTTCGGCCAAGGGTAGGGTTATATGAGGGGAAGATGCGCGAGGGAGGATGGACGAGGGACGACCGTTCGCTGCGCTCACTAGGACGAAAAGGCCCTTTCGTCCATCGTCCTAGTCCCGAAGGGACGCTCGTCCCTCGTCCATCCTCCCTCGCGCATGCCCTGCGCGGCTAAAGGAGGTCACTATGGCAGTTTCCCAGTCGGAGTTGAAGTTGGCAGACGCCGTGGGAAGCAATTTTCAATTCTACTGGTTCTCGGAGCTTCTCAAACGCCCGGTCTGCGTCGGCAAGGTCAATAACCGTTTGGGGAAGCTCTCGGACCTTGTCTTCCAGCTCACCGAGCCCCATCCTGAAGCGGCGGGAATCTATATCGAGCACGGGTGGGGAAAGCCGACGGAATTCATCCCCTGGAACAGAGTCACCGGCATAGAGGAAGACGCAATTTTCGTTCTTCCTCCCGAAGGGGGAGAGACGTATCCTCCTTTCGTGGATCAACCCGGTTGGATGCTCATCGAGCAGCACCTCATGGGCAAGACGATCCTCGACACGGACGGCCGGAGAGTGGAGGTGGTCAACGACGTACACCTGCTCTTCTCGCGGGGCCGTATGATCATCGTGCACGTCGACGCCTCTTTCAATGGTTTCCTGAGAAAGTGGCGACTGGGAAGCGTCAGGTGGATCAAGGACCGCCTTATTTCATGGAGGTACGTCCAGCCCTTCTCCGTGGAGGACGCGGCGGCGACCGATACGGTCTCTCTGTCGGTGAAGAAGGGAAGGGCCCTCGAACTGCCGGGCGAGGACCTCGCGGACGTTCTCGAAATGCTCTCGGGAAAGGAGCAGCAGGCATTCTTCGCGGCCCTCGATACGGAAAAGGCCGCCGAGACCCTGGCCTTTGCCGAACCAAGAGCAAAACGGCAACTGATCGCGAACCTGAGAAAAGAGAAGGCGCAGAACATTCTCTCCGAGCTTTCCGTCCCCCAGATGGCGGACCTTTTCTCTGTGCTCCCTTATGAGGACAGGCTGAAATTCATCGAGTTGCTGCCCGAGGAAGAGAGGAAAAGGATCAAGAGGATCATCTCCGAGCGGGAGATCACGGCCCGCGAGCTTATGGCGTCGGAATTTCTCTCCTTTCGGAAAGAAGCGACCGTCGGCGAAGTCCTGAAGACAATCAGGACGGGAGGGCGCGAACACTCCGTCGTTTCTTATATCTACGTGGTTGAGGATCAAGTGTTGATCGGCGTGATCGATTTGCGCGATCTCGTGCTCGCTCCCGACTCCGGGACGCTTGCCGACGTGATGGATACCCCATCGGTAGTTGCGGAAGAGGATACGACGCGGGACGATCTGGAAGAGATGTTCGCCAAGTACCATCTTCGCATGATACCTGTCCTCGACGTGCAGGACCGTATCCTCGGGGTAATCCATTACAATGATATTATGCAGGGTCTGGTGACCCGGGCAAAGCCGTGAGGTGAATCATGCCGCGCATCAAACTAACGCCGATGGCAAAGGCAGCCCTTTATTTTTTGCGGTTCTACCTCGTGTTCCTGCTGATACTGATCCTCGTGAAGTTTATCAGGACCGTCTGGTAGAGGAAGGCGATTGAGCCATGCGGAGCAGCGGCGCATGGTTTGACGTGAACAACGGGGGCTGACGCAAGAGAATCGGCCTGACGGCCGGATGGCGTTTGAATTCCCCGTCAAGGAACATCCTGACCTCCTTTCTGCCCCAGCCTTCGGGGTGCAGGAAATCCGAATAGAGCGAAAGATCCCCCTTGTAGAAGGGGCGCACATCGAGGCTGCCCGCTTCCTCGCAATTTACCGGCAAATTGAAGACGGCACAATTGAGAAAATCGATGAAGGCGTTGCGGGCCGCGACAAAGTCGAGGGTTTTTCGCGCCGAGACGAGGTTTTCCGCGGGTGTGCCGAAGAGCAGGTAGATATACGTGGCGATCCCCGCGTTCTTCAGGGCCTTGAGAGCTTGCGACGCCGTGGTCAATTCTATGCTTTTTCCCAGTTTGTCCAGGACGCGCTGATCTCCTGATTCGAGGCCGAGCTTGAGCATGACGCAGCCGGATGCGCGCAGGCGCCGGCAAAACTCAGGATCGGCGAGATCGTCCGTGATCCGGGCAAAACCATACCAGGGGGCATTCAGTGGGGAAGCTGCGAGAGCGGCCATGAGGGCCGGGCTTACCGCATTGTCTGCCATATGGAAAAGGGCAGGGCGATGGAAGGCGGCGAGACGCTGCAAGTCGGCGATTGCCTCACCCGGCGGCTTTGGAATGTAGGTGTGCCCTTCCGCTGTTTCAGGACAGAAGGAACAGCGGCGCCAATAGCAGCCTGTCGAGGCGGAGTACGGCAGAATCGGACCGGGCGCCAGGTAGCGATCGAGCGGAAGACCGTCAAAACGGGGCTGCCAGCCGTGCCCCTTCTTCGAATCCCCATCGACCGGGATGCCGGCCAAAGCGAGGAGGGGCAACTCTCCGGGCCCCGGAATGAGCTCGTCGACGAGCCCTCCGAAAGGGTTGCGCCAGGCCGGGCTGCTCATCCAGGAGGTGATCAGGCTTCCTCCCAGGACGGTTTGTGCTCGCGGACGCTCTTTTCTGATGAAGCCGATGATCGAGAAGGCGCAGAGGGCCTGACTGAGGAAATTGAGGGAAACGCCGATGACTCCGTTCTCTTCCTCGTCTTCGAGAACTTCCGGAAGACGCATTTTAAAGTAGGGGTAGAAGACATTTTCTTCCGGGTGATCCGCGGCGTAGAGCAAATCGGCGCCGCTGACGGGTGTGAGACGGTCGTGACCGTAGTCGGCGAGACTGAGATGCTCCGGCCGCCGCGTCGAGCTTTCGACGATCCTGTTCACCTCCAAAACCGCTTTTCGATAGCGGTCGGTGGAAGCGTATCCTTGCCACTCTCTCAAGGCCGCGAGGTTCGCCGGCAGATGGCGCAGGGCGCGCTTAGTCCAGGTGGAAGCACAGCGGTTCGGCGCTTTCTCCGATAACAAAGCCGGGGCTGGTCGGCCATGCCCAGCTTCCCCGTCCGCCTCGTTGTGTGTGTGATCGAGCAGCCAGAGCAACCCTTCAAGATTGGCGTCAACGAGGCGGTGAGGCACGCCGTGGGCGGAAAGTGCGCCCGAAAGCGCGGCGAGACCCCCGGGGGGTTCGGAAGGCTTGACGACCGGCGGATAGATGAGGAGCACAGGCAACACTCATGAGGGGCGGCGCGTGCGCCGCCCCTCATGCAAAATATCCTACTTGAGGGCCTTGATCACTTCTTTCACGATCTCATCGCTGCTCGTGGAGTTTATCGTTTTGATGTTGCCTTCTTTCTTGTAGAAATCGATGAGAGGCGCGGTCTTTTCGTTATAGGTCTCGAGCCGTTGCGTGATCGCGTCTATCGTTTCATCGGCGCGCTGGACGACCGGCCAGCCGCACTTGAGGCATTTCCCATCCGGCGATGCCGGTTTGCTCTTTATGTTGTAAATTTCCTGGCAGTCAGGGTTCGAGCAGGTCCTCCTCGTGGTGAGGCGATCGAGGATCACATCTTTGGGCACTTCGATGTCAACGACAAGGTCAAGTTTCAAACCAAGCTTTGCGAGGAGCTTCTCCAAATCTTCGGCCTGAGGGATCGTGCGCGGAAATCCGTCGAGGATAAATCCGTTCTTCGCATCCGGCTCCTGGAGTCTCGATTCCATGATCTCCATGATGAGGCTGTCCGGGACAAGCTCTCCCCGCTCCATGAACCCTTGCGCTTTCTTTCCCAGCTCCGTTCCCGCCTTCACGGCCCCGCGAAGGATGTCTCCGGTCGATATTTGCACCGACCCGTCATGGGCGGTCAGCAATTTTGCGATGGTCCCCTTGCCGGCCCCCGGCGCCCCCAACAGAACGATTCTCATATGTCCTCCCTTAATGGTTTTTCTGGCATTTGATCAGGTCTTGCGTGAGGTTATGATATATCAAAGGGGGGAGGATTGCAACAAAACGAAGACCGTCTCGGCCAATTCCTGTCTTTGTCCGCACCCGTCCCGCGCCGCCGCCCGCTCTCCCCCTATCGCGAGAAGGGCGTCGACGCTGACCCTTCAGCTCCCCTAAAAGAGGCGCTGAAGGTCTCCCTCCGCTCGCCTTCGGACCTGCGCCCCTTCTTTGTCACGTCTCCAGATTTCGCACGGAGGCTTAGAAACGTATGCTTCATCATCGTTCCGGTGTGGCGTTTTGCTCGGACACCTCAGGCGCGCCCAAGAACTGCTAGCAATTGGCACTAGTGGAACGGGCGCCGCTCCTCCCGACCTGAAAGGGGATATGCTCCGACGCTTCGCCAAATCCGGGATGATGGCATTCTTCTTGTGCCCTGGCACGCTGGAACCGCACTCCGTATGCTTCTCGGCTGCGGCGGAGGAACCAACCGCCTCTACTCAAATGCCACTAAAATCAAAACAAGAACAGGCAACGGAAAGATCTTCTTCACGGTGCTCCCCTGCATACGACGCCGCGTTCCGCCCCTAACTCGGGTCCGCCCACGAGACACTCGATGCTATCAGGGTTAAGCCCGACGTAAACGAATATCTTCCTTTCGGAAGCAGAGAAAGCCACTAAACTGAAAGGAACGAGACTTGAACCCATCGACATCACATCACACGCTCCCGATGAACCCTACGGGCGCGACGGGCTCACTGAATTCTGGTGGTTATGTGTTCGGCTCCCAGGCTCATCAGGTATACGGCATAAGGCTTCTCTACCTGCCTGACGACGATTGAGTTGTGCGGCGTTCCTGCCGGCAGGATAACGGCGCTTGGCCTGTCAATGACATGTTTTTCCCGATCTTCGCCCAGCTCTATTTCAACTTCCGCCCCCAGGTAGTCAATGTTCGCCGGATCGAGTCCGACAAATGCCAGGACTTCATCGGCGGGATGGGAATGCAGGCCGAGCCCGGGATTCCAGGCACCCGGCTTGCTGTAGCATCCCCATGAAAAATTGAGATTCATGCCCTCGAGATCCTTGCCGTACAGCCAGACCGACTGGTCTGCATTGCCCGGCCCAGGAGCATTGGTCGGCGATTTGAGGGGTTTTACAAAACGGGAGTATTTATCCCCCCGCGTAATCTTCTCTTCAGAGAAGCTGATTTTGTTCTTCGTCACTTTCGATTTCATGGGAACTTTCCTGCCGGCCTTGGCCGCCGCTTCCGCCATCGCCTCGAGATCCGCTTCTGTTATTCCGTCTCCCATCCACGTTGAGGTCGGTTCTGCGCCCAGGGAGATAATGAAGAAGCTGTAGCCTTTGGGGTTCGTCACGTTCTTTGTTATGGCCGGACAATGGGGAACGCCGCGAGGAGCAATGACTACCGTCGGTTTATCAAAAGAATGCGCTTCCAGCTCTTTGCCGAAACAGTACTCCATTTCGGCGCCCAAATAGTCGATGTTATTGGGATCGAGGCCCACATATACCAGGCATTCGGGGTACGGGTGCGTATGAGGGTCCATGCCGGGATGCCACAGGCCCACTCCGGTATAGAAGCCCCACGAGAAATTGAGCATCAAACCTTCTAAGTGATCTCTTCCATTAGGCCATACGATGGAGTCGGCATTTCCGGGCCCTCTGAAGTTCTTCACGCCCGGCGGCAACTGGGCCTGATCACCCTCCTGCGCCTTAGGCGAAGGCGTCGCTGCTAGGCTCAGTGGTTTCACGAGATGGTCATAATTTCTTGCTGGCATGACGATTATCCTCCTTTTCTTGCATCAGTCCTTGAGAGACGGGGAACGACAGCTCGACCCCTCTCGTCGGTCAAACAACGAGGAGTGCTTCTGCAAATGGCCTTGCTGCGCAACAGTCACTCTTTTCGTCATTCCCCTCGATAGGGGGGCGGTCCTTGCCGTGCGAGAGGAAATCCGTTCCCCTCTTCAGCCAATCGACAATAGGGAGCCTTTTGGCGCACCGGCTTTCGCACAGCCGGCATTCCACGCAATCCTCGGGGTGGAGGTCCTCATTCTTGCAGATGGCCCGGGCTGTTTCGATATCGTCGTACATGATCGCATCGTTGTATACCTCGAAAAAGCGGGGAACATCGATGCCCTCGGGACAGGGCATGCAGGGACGACACGAAGGACATGGCGCCTTCCTCTTTTTCCGGATCGCGTCGCGCACCTGGCCGATCAGCACTTCCTCCTGGACCGTGAGGCTGTCAGGCTCGGCCTCTTCCGCCACACGCAGGTTCTCGGCGACTTGTTCGGCGCTGCTTGCGTCACAGACTACCGTCGATATGCCTGAGTGGTTGAGCACGAACCGAAGCCCCCATTCGGCGAGAGACGATTCACGCGTCGATCGGGCCCACGCATTCCGAACTGCACGCGATGGCTGTTTCGTGAGCCTCCCTCCCCGCAACGGCTCCGTCGCCACCACTGCCATACCCTGGTCCGCCGCGTAGCCGATGCCGCTCACTCCCGGATCGTGATCCACGTCCATGTAGCTATACTGAAATTGGCAGATGCTCCAGTCTTGGTAGTCCTGCAAAATGGCTTTGAGTATCTGAAAATGGTCGTGAAAGGAAAACCCCGCGTGGGAGAACTTCCTTCCCTTCATCGATCGTGCGAGCCAGTCCAGGGCGCCGAAGTCTCGCAGCCTCGGCCAATTGTCCCGATTTAGCCGGCCGAGAAGGCAGAAATCGACTGAATCGACCCCCAGCCACGTCAACTGGGTATTCAGGCAAAGGTCGAAGTCGTCGGGGGACTTTATGAGGCACGCGGGTACGGTCATCGCCAATCTGACCCTCTCCCGGTAGCCGCCGCGCAAAGCTTCCTGGACGGTTCGTATGACCGGCTCGTGACGTCCCATGTTCCAGGGGAAACCAAGGTCGACGTAGTTCACGCCCCGGTCGATGGCAGAGCGGATGACCCGCACTGCCTCCGGCCTGTCGATGCCATCGGGATTTGAGACAGCGAAGCCGGGAAGTCTCATGGCGCCCACTGCCAGAACGGACGACTCCCAATCGAGCTTTCCGAACTTCCTATATTTCATGGTTGCCTCTCATGTTGAGCAAGGCGGCGAGACGGACGTCGCCGCCTTGCTCAATCGCGCATCTTCCGCATATCTTACGCTTCCACTCACAGGGAATCGCGGCCCCCGCTCAGGCGCAGCACAAAGAAATGGTAGACCCTGTCCGCCCGTCTGGCGATAAGGATGCAGGCGTTTCGGCCGTTCCTTCACCGTGAGCGGCTTTACGTAATGGGCATGCTTTTGTTCGCCGTTTCAGGCCCCTTCTTTGTCTGCGGTCAGGTAGGGCGTTCCGCGATCCTTCATGCTTCTACCCACGGCGAATCATGCTCCCCGCTCAAACAGACCACGACGAACCCGTACGGCCTGTCGACCCAACGCGTGATCAACGGTAGGTGAGGGAAGCCTTTCGGGCAGATCGCTACGGTCGGCTTGTTGATAATGTGCCGTTCGTGGTCCGGCCCCATTCCCAGCTCGAGTTCTGCCCCTAAATGTTCGACATTGTCCGGATCAAGCCCTACATAGACCAATATCTCTTCTTCGGGGTGGGTGTGCGCCTCCCCGCCTCTGTGCCACTTGCCGCACTGAGTATAGAAACCCCACGTAAAATTCACCTCCATGCCCTCGAGATTCGGCCCGAAAAGCCAGACAAGCTGATCGGCATTGCCGGGGCCTATTTGTCCCACCTGTTCCATGTCGATGAGCGGATTGGTGCTGGTGGATCTTCTCTGCGTGGGCCTCATTACTCCTTCACTGTCGACTGCTTTCTCGTATCCCATCCCGGAACCCGCCCCTCCCACGTGCGTGATCAGCGGTTTGACCCATTTCGCGTTCTTAGAACCGGCGGATTTTGGCGGCAGAGAAGCAGGATCGATTCTTGTTGCCTTGTACTCGGGAGCAAGGCCAATCGTGTAATGGACGATGGGTTTCTCAACCGATCTGATAACCGCAGGCCCGTGGGGCATCCCCTTCGGAACTAATACCACAGTCGGCTTCGTGAACACGTATTCCTCACGCTCCTCGCCCATCTCTATCGATACTTCGGCGCCAAGATACCTGATATCGGTATTATCGATCCCCGCAAAGATAAGGCATTCGTCGTAGGGATGGACTAAAGCGCCCTCGGCCGGATGAATGGCGCCTCTCTGTTTGAGAAACCCATACGAGAAATGGGCGTTAAAGCCTTCCAAGTCCTTGCCCTCCATCCATACTCGCGGTTCCTTGTAAAGACCGGCGGGCGGATCATTCGCGATCAGGGGTTTTACGAGATTCACGTACTCCAGTTTTCGGCTCATTTTAATAGCTCCTTTTTGCATAGCGGAATGGATGTGGGACGGACGAACCCTCCTTGCGCGTCACACCCGCCCCGTTCTTTTCGTTTATCGTTCCTGGTCTGTCAGAATTTTGCGGCGGCCGGGTCGTGCATCCGAAAGTGGGCGATGCGAATGCGCTTCATCTTGTCGTCGGGGGTCATGTTGTAGACTACCCAGTTCGTCATGATCGACACCTCTCCTTTTTTCAGCGGCACGACTGCGTCGGACGCCCGGTCCTTGAAACAGTGGAACTCGGTGTACAGCTCGGCAAAAAGCAGGTCCTCGCAGACCATGAAGTCCCGCAGTTCGAGGACCTCTCTCACCTGTTCATGAAGCGCCTTGTACGATGCCATGAATTCCGCCGGACCGTGAAGCGTTCTAGCCGCAATCTCGGGATTCCCCGGGTGAGAAAAATACTCCACCGAAACATCAGGAGTAAAGTAACCCGTTACCGCGTCGTACCGCTTGTTGTTGAAGTGGTCGATGTACGCCAAAAACTGCTTCTTGTTCATCGCAATCCCTCCGTTTTTTGGATGTTCCCGAATCAGTACCCGAGATACGCCTTTGCCACGTATTCATTCTTTGCGATGCTGGCCGCCTCTCCCTTCAAGACGACGCGGCCAACCTCCAGAACGTATGCGGTTTTTGAGAGCTTGAGGGCCATACGGGCGTTCTGTTCGACAAGCACCACCGTAACCCCGCTTTTGTTCACCTGGCTGACGATCTTGGCAACTTCGCCGACCATGATGGGAGAAAGTCCGATCGACGGTTCATCCATCAGCACCACCTTCGGCTTCGACATAAGCGCCCGAGCCACGGCGACCATTTGCTGCTCGCCTCCGGATAGGTCCGAGCCAAGGTTCTTAAGCCTGGCTCGCAGATTCGGGAAATGGTTCAGCATGGAATCGCAACTTTTCCTGAAATCGCTTCTGCGTTTCAGCAGATACCCGCCCATTTCCAAATTCTCGAGAACAGAAAGACTATAGAAAAGCTGCCTCCCCTCAGGAACGTGGGCGATGCCAAGTTTCACGACTTCGTGCGGCGGCAGACCGTCGATCCTTCTTCCTTGAAACCAGATCTCACCCGATGTTGGACGGTTGAGGCCGGAGATCGTGCGAAGAGTAGTTGTCTTGCCCGCCCCGTTTGCGCCGATGAGGGTGACGATGCTCCCTTCCTCCACCTCCATCGAGAGTCCTTTCACTGCTTCGGCTCTTCCGTAGTGCACCCAAAGGTCCTTTATTTCAAGCAGCATCGTCGTCCTCTTTGCCCAGGTAGGCTTCTACTACCTGCTGGTTATGCCTGATCTTCTCGGGGAGGCCTTCTGCTATCTTTCGTCCATAGCTCAAGACGGTAACCCTGTCGGATAGGTCCATGACAACTTTCATGTCGTGTTCAACGATAAGGATCGTCACGCCCCTGTTTCGTATCTCCCTGATCCGTTCGACCATGGTTGCCGTTTCCGTCGGATTCATTCCCGTCACCGGTTCGTCAAGCAGCAGTATTTTGGGATTGCAGGCCAACGCGATGGCGACTCCGAGCGCCTTTTGATGTCCGTGGGGAAGATTTCCGGCGAAATCATCGGCAACAGGCGCCAGGCCCATGAAGTCGATGATCTCCCTGGCCTTCGCGAGGCACCGTAAATCGACGCGCCTGGCCTTGGGCGTGTGGAGGAATTCATGGAAAGGACCTGCCTCGCACTGAGTGTGAAAACCTGTAAGCACGTTTTGAACTACGGTAGATTGCATGAACAGAAAAGTCTGCTGAAATGACCTCGTAATGCCCTTGACGGCAACGGTGTGGGGTTCGAGGCGCGTGATATCGCTCCCGTCAAAAATGATCTTTCCTGACGTCGGCGGCAGCGTGCCGGTGATAAGGTTGAAGACCGTCGTCTTCCCCGCCCCGTTCGGACCTATCAGGCTGTGGATCTCTCCCTTTTCGATGGTCATGCTCAGATTGGAAACGGCCTGAAGTTTGCCGAAAAACCGCGATATGTCCCGAAGTTCCAAGAGCGCCATGTTTCAAATCCCTCCCTACTGCCGACGCCCGTGTTCCGAGCTATCGGGGACTCCCCGGTCCACCTTCTTGTTGCTGGTTGTTCGCTCCCTTTGCCGCCCGAAGAAGCCATGGCTTGAGACGACCGTCGAACACTCCGAGGACGCCCGTGGGTATGAACACGATAATCAGGATCATGACAATGGCCGTGATTATAGGCTCGTACTCCTTCGCCAGCCTGAGATACTCGGGAATACAGGTGACGATCAGGGCCCCAAGAATCGGGCCGAGGAGACCGTGAAAAAGGCCTCCCACCACGACATACATCATGACGAAGACCGAGTTGGAGAAACCAAAGGCGTCGGGCACGGCAACGCGAGAAAAGGCCACGTAGTAGCCTCCCGCAAGAGCCAAAAAAAAATTCCCGATAAGGACGTTGGCCATGCGGTACCGGACGACATCGACTCCCACTGAACTGGCCAGCTTGAGGCTCGAACCGATCGCGCTCCAGGCCCTGCCTATCTTCGAATTGTAAAGTGCCCGGTAAGCGAGGAGGTTGACCCCGAGAAAGAGGAGACCCATGTAGTAAAGCTCAGGCTTACGTGCAAAGACGAACGGGCCCAGTTTTGGTTCGGGAACCGTGCCTGTGCCGCCCCAACCGCCAAAGAAATCGATGGAACCGAATAGTTGCTGGATCGCCATAGCAACTACCATGCCGAACATGAGAAAGACTATCATTCCCCGGGGAATGGCGATCGCAAAAACCACCCAGCCGAGAAACATCGCAATAAGCCCGCCGATGGGCAGTGTGAGCCAGAAGGACATATTGAGCTTCAGCATGAGCAGCGCGGTCGTATAGGCTCCCACGCCCCACCAGGCGGCGATATCGAACCTCGGCAGGCCGACCCTCAGGCTGAAGGCAAAGGCCAAACCCAGCATCGAATAAGTGATGGTGAGAATGCATATTTGCAGCACGTACGGATTGAGCAGCCAGGGCAAAGCGAGAACCAGCAGCAGTACTATCGTCAATGCTATTTTCGCCGATTTGGACATCTCACTCTTTCCTCCCCTACTGCCCAGGTATCGGCAGCGGCTTACCCAGTAGACCGCCAGGTCTGAAAAACATCAAGGCAGCCACAAATGCAAAGATCACGAGGAGACTGAACTGACCGACGAACTGAAACGCGAAGCTCTCCACTATGCCCACGAGAAAGGCTGCCAGCAGAGCGCCGGCCATGCTGCCGGCGCCGCCGACAAGGACCACCAGCATCGATCTTGTAAAGATTGTGGTTCCCATCGTGCTGGAGGCGGAGAGCACCGGCACTACGAGGGCCCCGGCGACGCCTGAGAGGGCGCATCCGACCCCCATGGTGATCCAAAACACCCTGTTCGCATTGATGCCCTGCAGACCGGCGACCTCCCTGTTTTCGGTCGCCGCGCGCATGGCGGCGCCCGTCTTTGTTTTCATGAAATAATAGAGGGCCGCCATGACGACGATGGCGCCGACGATCACCAGAATCTTGCCAGAACTAAGGGTGAGACCCGCCACGACAAGATTGCTCGAGAAGATCGGTTCGACCACCTTGTTTTGAAAACCAAACGTGAGCAGGGACGTTTGCGTGATAAGGGAGCTGAAGGCCACGGTCACCAGCATCGTGTGAAAGAAACCTTGCAGTACGGTCCGCTGGATAACGGCAAGGTGAAAGAGGATGCCGAGGATCGCGACCCCGAGCATCGCGACCAGGATCGCCACCGGGTAGGGAAGGCCCAGGGCAGAAAGCACGCCATAGGTAATGAACGCCCCGAGCATGTAGAGCTCACCCTGGGCGAAGTTGAAGACCTGAATCACGCCGAGGATAAGGGTGAAACCCGAGGCCACAAGAGCATACATCCCTCCGCTCATCAAGCCGTTTATCAAGAGCTGTGCGCACAGTTCCACATTCATCGGCCTCTCCTTACTCGACCCATCATCGTGAGGACCGCTCCGTCACTTGTTCGGCGCGGTCCTCACGGAATCTCCTGTTACTTGTTCAAGTCGGCGAAGTCGTACATACTCGGCTGGGGAGGAAAGGTCGGCTTCCCGCACTGCGCCCAGTACTTCTCGTATACGCTTACCAGGCCCATGGCCTTGATGGTAACGAGATAGTGATCTTTGACCGCCACGGCTTTGTAGGGAACGAGCTTGCCGTCCTTGATGAGCGCGACATAGCAGCCGGGGGCCGAATCGACGGTGTTGTAGTTCTTGAGATCGGGTCTTGCGAAGAGCTGGCTGTAACCCCCGAAGGTCTTGACCCCCTTCTTCATGTGATGGAGGTAGTTGACCACCGTATCCACGTCTACGCTCTGCGTGTTTTCGATGGCGTCCCTGAAGAAGAACCAGGGCGAGATCCAAAAGCATCCCTCGCTCCGCCACTCCTTGTATTCCTTCACGTAGGCGTCGATGAGTCCGGTGATCTCAGGGTCTTTCACGAATCCCCTCGGGTCGTAGTAGACACATTCCCAACCCTCGACATACTCCTTGCCCACTTTCTTCACAATGTTGTCGAGAACCCTCGGCCCGATGTTGCCGGGGTAGACCTTGCCTTTGTATCCCACGTCCTTCAGGGCCGATATGATATTCGGTATCTGGTCGTCGCTCACAAACGGCATCTCGACGAAGTCGGGGTTCACGCTCTTGATCTTGGTTGCGACAGGGGCAAAATCCGTCGTATTCATGTTGAAGAAGAGGGGTTCGACCACCTCCAGCCCGGCAACCTTCGCGGAGCCGGTCCACTGGGCGGTCCCTATCTTGCCGAACTGGCTGTCCGGATCGATAATGAGGTCTGTCTTCACGCCCCGGGACTTTGTGTCCTTCTGGATGGTATAACCCATGCCGTAACCGAAAAAGAGCCCCTGGCCCCTGATCACGTACTTGTACTTCGGATCAGCCGTGTCGTTCCGGAAGGTGACCCCCATCCACATCGCCTTGTTAGGCTCGGTGATCGTCACCACTTCCTCGGGCAAGTCGCCCCATGAGGCGACGATAAACTTTACGCCATCCTGGAAGACAGCCCTCTCGGTTGCGGAACGGGTCTTCGAAACATCATATTGTCCGACATCATAGATCATCGGTTTCACCACATACTTCTCCTTGCCGATCTGCCAACCGCCCTTATCGTTGTACATCTTGGCGAAGAGATTGAGCCAACGCTGGATTTCGACGCCTTCTACCGACTTCAGGTTGACCAGCGCCCCGATCTTGAACTCTTTCGCAGCCGCTGGGCTCCGCTGAGCCGCCGCGCACAGAAGCGCAGAGGCTAGGAGCATCAAGACAAAGGTTTTCACAAATAACTTCCCGAACTTTCTCATTGCGCCCTCCTCATTCTTCGAATGGGTCCTTGGAGAATCCCTTGGCCGAGGAATAGGGTCGCACGGGCAATAAAGTGATGTCAAGAAAAAAGTATAGTCATGGTTAAAGTATTATCTGGTTTACTATATTGCTCATAGCTGGCAAATGTCTGAATTTACGCCGTTTCCGTCCTTCTTTGGCGCCTTCGTTCAGACTTTGTCAGTTGAGTATTTTCTGAAATGATAGTATCATGTGACATGGAAACGGATGACTTTAAACCCATCAAGCCGGTCCGGGTTTCCGCCGAGGTGGCGGAACAGCTCAAGCAGGCTATCATAGCCGGAAGATATAAAGCGGGGGACAAGCTCCCTGCGGAACGGATTCTGGCCGAGCTGTTTCATGTGAGCAGGCTCTCGATACGCGAAGCGTTGCGCGCACTCGAGACGTTCGGTTTCGTCTCGGTTCGCCATGGAGTCAATGGCGGAGTTTACGTAACCGATCTCACCTTTGAGAACCTCGTCAACGCTTTTCTTCACCTCTTTGAGTCAGGCAAGGCCTCGTTCCGGCAAGTGCAGCAAATGCGCATTCTCATAGAACCGGAGGCGGCGAGGTTGGCCGCGCTGGCTTCAACCCCGGCGAGCGTCGAACGTCTGAGGAAGGCCTACGAGGCCGAACAGAATGAGGGATTGGCTCTTCCGGAACGCTCCGTGATCAATGCCCGGGTCCATTTCATTTTGGCGGAAATGTGCGGCAACCCATTTTTTGAAGGCGTAATAAGATCCGCGATGATGCTCACATCACACTACGTAACCTCAGCAGAATTGGACGGGAAATCATACCATCCTCATACAATGCATGGACCGATCATTCAAGCCGTTGCCGCAGGGGACGCTGAAGCGGCTTATTCCGAGATGAAGAAGCACATCGAGGAGTTCAGCGAGATTCTGCTTAAATTTGATCAAGCCCGTTCTAAGAAACGCCGCCAGGCGAGGAGCAGTCAAAAAGAAACCTGAAAAGAATCCGCGGGCAAGAAGTTACGTTCGATGTGAGGAATCAGGCACATTGCTTGCCCACCGGCGTCACTTTGGTCATAGTGCAGATTCCATCTCTCCACCAGATGAGTCCGCAATCCGTTTATCTCTGATAAATCACGATGCAGCCCCTCGTTTACGCGCTCGCTCCATGTCGTTTTTTTTGGGAAGTCTTCACTTTAAAATTCTGAAGAGATTTGGACTTGAAGGGGTCAACGCCTCTCTCCAAATAGGAATACAGTTTCGTTATATACCGGAGATACGGCAGCATGGTCGACGCTTGTCGTCTTCAAGGCCCCCCCTTATCAGCAGCGCGGCCGAGTTGAACGCCTTGCAAAGCGTCATCCGAAGCGGACAGTATGTCTTGAGCGATTGGACGTTCGCTGTCAGGGGAGGGCCAAGGGGACGTTGTCATTTTGTTTACTTTCTGGCGCGCCTTCTGCTACAATAGGCAATGCCGCGCCAATCCCGATTGGACAAACCCGGGCTGCTTCAGCATGTTATCGTACGGGGCATAGAACGTTCTCGCATTTTCCTGGACGACAAAGACAAAACATCTTTTTTGGAACGATTTTCCCGACTCTTGAAGGAAACGGACATGGAGTGCTTCGCCTGGGCCCTTCTGGACAATCATTTCCACCTGCTTGTGAAGCCTGGCCCTCGGAGTCTCGCTCAGTTCATGCGCCGTCTCCTTACAGGCTACGCCGTCGCGTTCAATCTCCGGCACAATCGGTCCGGCCATCTCTTCCAGAATCGATACAAGTCCATCGTCTGCGAAGAGGAGCCTTACTTCTTAGAACTGGTTCGCTACATCCATCTCAATCCTTTGAGGGCGGCAATAGCGACAGACATGAATCAGCTTGACTCGCACCGGTGGGTCGGTCATGCCGTCCTGATGGGAAAGCGCGAATTGCCGGGACAAAACGCCGAAGCAGTGCTCAAGCATTTCGGAAAGAGAACTTCTCTCGCGAGAAAGAACTACAGGGCCTTTGTGGAAGGTGGAATTGCAGGGGGAAAGAGAGACGACCTTGTCGGGGGAGGGCTGAAACGTTCCCTCCAATCCCTGCCTTCGAAAGAACCGACCGCCTACGACGAGCGCATACTGGGCGGCTCCCCATTTGTCGAAGCGCTCAAGAATGAAGGCCGCGATGGACCGTCAATGCCGCTTGAACTCCTGATGGAACGCCTTGCTTCATTGCTCGGCGTGGTCCCCGAGGATCTAAAGGAAAGAACGAAAAAGAAGCAAATGGCGGAAGCGAGGAGCGTCATAAGCTACGTCGCCGTGAGGCTTCAAGGTCATAACGGCGCGGAACTGGCGCGCCTCTTCAACGTCACCCGTTCCGCCGTAAGCGCCGGGGCGGACCGAGGCAAACGTCTGGCGGAGAAGAGCGAAGCCCTGCAAGCGGCCATTGGCAAGTGGACAAATTGACAACGTCCCCCTTGGCCCTCTAATTGACAACGTCCCCCTTGGCCCTCTAATGGGTGACCCCATGGCCTCCCCGACCCCATGGCCTCCCAAAAAGGCCAGGGTCCTTTCTGTCCTGCCCCAATGGAAGGTGAATAATGTGAGTTCACTTTGGGAACCAACATTATTCACCATGCGCCGTGGAAACAGCTCGTCCTTTCCCCGCAATACATAGTCTCCCGCGAAGACTTGCCCGCGCCCCCTGGCCTTCTTCTTTCTTAAGGGTCTCGGATTATCAGCCGATAAAATAATCGGCGGAAGCACGTATGAGGTGCTTGACGAGGCGTGTTCCGCACGTTCCAGATAGGGAGGGAAATATGAGAAGAACAAGGGGCTGGCTGTTCGGGCTTCTTGCCGTCGTGCTGCTCTTGAGCGCCGCCGTTCCTTCGTGGGCCTACACGATTTCCGTGACGAACGAAACAGGCTACATGATCATCTACGACGTGGATTGGGGTCTGATCAACAGCCATAGGGCGGAGCTCACTAACGGCCGGACGGACACATACAGCAACGATGACTGGAAGAACAAGGGTTTATGCTGGGAACACTTGCAATTCAGGCACCAGATTCCCGGTTGCTTTGATTCACCGCACACGGTTTTTACGTTCAAGTGCGGCGATACCCATGTCTTAATCCGTCGGGGCAACGAGGAGTGCACGTTCGACATTTCCTATTGAGCAGCCTTGCCTTGCAAAGACACGGCCGGGCGCAAGATCGACGGGGTTACGAGATTCCCCGCTATCCGCCCTTTTTCAGGTTCCATGCGGTGTAGGGCGCAGAAGAGCTTATCAAAATCGAAAGGAGGCAGCCATGGAGCATGCACGGAAATTCACGACCCATGCGGTTCCTTTTGTTCTTTTCATTTTCCTTTTCCCGATTGCAGCAATCATCGGCGGACCTGGGAGCGCGGATGCCTTCAAGCAGGCGGACCTTGCGAAGCTCCGAGCGACAAACCGGTGTCCTCACTGTGACCTGATCGGGGCAAACCTGCAAGGGGCAAACCTGAGCAACGCAGATCTGCAGGAGGCAATCCTGGTCCAGGCAAACCTGCAGGGGGCAAACCTGACCGGGGCAAACCTGAGTTGGGCAACCCTGAGAGAAGGAAACCTGACCGGGGCAACCCTGAGAGGGACAAACCTGACCGGAGCAGTCTTGAGAGGGACAAACCTCACTTGCGCAAACCTGGTTTGGGCAGACCTGCTGGGGGCAGATGTCAGCGGGGCAAACCTGACCGGGGCGGTACTGACTCTTGCGCACTGGACGAACGGGCACCTCTGCGCGGGAGAGTCTATAGGAAGATGCAAGGAACTCGCCACGATGGGCTGTCTGGCGCCGCCGCATGCGAATTATCCCGCCACGGGGGCAAAGAGAGAGGCAGCAGATCGCCGTGGGGTCCGAAAGAAGCACTTGGCGGTTGTGGAAGAACTGCAGAGGGGCCGTGGCATCGTGTCCGACCTTTTCCCGCGTTCCCGGACCGGGGCCGAAGGGGTAGGGGATTCTTCGAACCGCCAAATTCAGTCAGATTTTGAAGGGAAGACAGGGCCAGCCGTGACATGGGACATGATGAACCCAGGCAAGGCAGAAACAATGGAAATGACCGGCCTTTTATGACCGAATGGCAGAGGGGTGTGTCCCATGTCGGTGGGTGACCCCTCTACTTCCGAAGCGACCCCTCTTTCCTTTTCCCTGCGGGAGCTGAGAAGGCGTAGGCGGGGGCGTGGCCAAGTCGCGTTAGTCAACTAAGCAACTGTCACGGAATAAAATGATCATATGATATGATCGTGTGGCTTTATCGTGTAATTCCATTCTCCGTGGAACGTGTCCCGGAGCAAGTTCACCTTCTCAAGCTCTGCGTCTGTTACCTTTACGCCTTTTGGATATGTATTGTAATCCATGGCGCAGCTCACGCGTAATCCTTTGGCGGTCGTGGTCGAGGCGATGAGGTTCACAATCACTTCATGACTTACGAGGGGTCTGCCACGCCAGTTTCTGCTGATGAAAGAGAAGAGGCGGTGTTCGATCTTGTTCCATTTGCTGGTGCCGGGAGGAAAATGGCATACGGAGATGGAAAGCCCGGTGTCATCGCTCAACTTCTGGAGTTCGGTTTTCCAAAGCCTGAGTCTGGCGCCGTTACGGGGGAAGATGGGGTCAGCCACTCCCAATCTCCCCCGTGGGGGGATCGAATCACCCAAGCGCACTACTGGGACGTCAACGTGGCGTACCAATCTTCAGATCAATCCGTCAGCACCGACTTGAACTCATCAAGCCAAGTCGGCATCGTTCAGTCCGGTTCGCCGCGTCAGGACATATATCGCAACCAGGGCAGCGGCAAACCCCGATGACGCGCCTACGCCCAGTGCCCACCGGGGACCGAAACGGTTTGCCGCCCAACCCACGATCGGAGCTCCCATCGGCGTGCCTCCAAGCGCGACAGCGAGGCGAAGGGCCATGACTCGGCCTCGCATGGCAGGCTCCGTCGAGAGCTGCATCATACTGTTGGTTGCGTTGGTAAGTGTCAAGGCCGCAACGCCAATGACCACGAGAGCAGAGGCGAACCACCAGTAACCGGGGGCCAGCGCAGCGAAAGTGCATCCGATCCCGAAGACCGCTGAGCCGACGAATAACGAGCCGAACTTCGGCTTGTCGCGACTTGCGGCAATCAGCGCTCCGGAGATGGTGCCAATCGCCATGATGGAGGACAGCAGTCCGAAGCCTCGTGCATCGGTATGGAAGACGTTGACAGCCATCGTCGAAGTAAAGATCGGGAAGTTGAGTCCGAAAGTCCCAATCAGAAACAGCATGACCAGAATTGCTCGGAGATCCTGGCGACCCCAGACGTAGCGGAATCCTTCCAGAAATCCTCCGGCGGTGCGTCGAGCTCTCGTGTTTGGATACAGTTCGGACACGCGGAACAGCGACATCGAAATCAAAACCGCGGCGAATGATAGGCCGTTGATGGCGAACGCCCAACCAGTTCCCACCTTCGCAATGACGAGACCGGCAACTGCAGGACCGACCATACGGCCGGCATTGAACGATGTCGAATTGAGCGCGACTGCATTATGCAAGTGCTCGTTACCCACCAACTCGGCCACGAAAGTCTGGCGCACGGGAGCATCCAATGCGGCCGCTGAGCCAAACAAAAACGCAAATACATAGACTTGCCAAAGACGGACGTTGCCCGTGATCGTAAGGATTCCCAAAGCCAGCGCCAACACCCCCATCGTTGCTTGGGTGACCATCAGCAGCTTGCGTTGGTTGAGACGATCTGCGGCAAATCCGGTCCAGGGCAACAAAAGAAGCTGCGGTGCAAACTGCAGCGCCATGACGATTCCCACAGCGGAAGCATCATGATGGGTGAGTTGCGTAAGGACGAGCCAGTCCTGAGCAACACGTTGCATCCATGTACCGATGTTGGAAACCAGAGCGCCCGCCGACCACACACGAAAATTGAAGATGCTCAAAGCGCGGAAAGCGCCCGCCGCCGGATTCTTCATGAACGTTTCGGGGAATTGCCTCCATGAAACTGGCCGAAATGCCGCGCCGACTGGAGGCTGATCAGCAGTGCGCCAACCGCAAGAGCAAGAACGTCACTTATCGATCTCAGATCAAAGTTACCAACGCGCACCACGAGAAGGTAGCCGACGACGGCGTTGAAGAAGCCCCATAGAACGTTCACCGTAGACGAGGAAAGACCTTCGCCGGGCGGCTTTGCGAAGGGAGTTTGGAAGGGTCGTCCCATCATGCCGCTGACAAAATGCGGAATGACGTTGGCCAGGAAAATGCCTCCAAAAAAGTACGACACAAGATGAAGCCAGTTCATAATTAGGCGCTCCTTTTTGCCAGCAGGTTGAGAATGACAGCCGGGTGGTTGTACGCGAAGGCATCAGTCTTCAATGAGGCGCGTGAGCAGGTCGACGGCAGAAGCAAGCCTTTCCTGTTCCCGGAAGGAGAGCTTCTTCTGGATTATCGTCGTGAGCCAATCCTGCCTTGCAGCGCGACCGTCCCTGAGCAGCTTCTGGCATTTCCGGGAGAGCGACATCAAGGTCTGCCGTCTATCGTTCGGGTCCGGAGAGCCGCTCACCAATCCGGCTTCCAGCAAGGACGCGATGATGGCGCTCATCGACTGAGGACGCATTCCCTCAGCTCGAGCCAAGCTCGATACCGCAGCAGGACCGTCTTTCTCGATACGAAGCAGAACGGAGACTTGCGAAGGCCTCAAATCGCTCTGCCCACCCTGTTCGCGCAGCTTCCGCTTGAGTTTGCCAGAGATTGCCCGGAGTTCTGCTGCAAGTGCAAAGGCGTGCTCGGCTTGAGAAGGACTCACCCGATCATTCATAGAACCAGTATAGCATATATACAGTTTAGCTGTACAGATAAACTGTATATATGAAGCACGGGCATTTGGCCCAACGAAATACACTCTCCACTACTATGCATCGCTATCGATGGCGTGCTTTGAACCGACGACGTAAGCTTCATTGTCAGCCCGCCTTGGTCGCCATTGTAGAGACCCCGAAGGCCAACCAGCAACTGGAAAAGAAATTGTCCCATGTCAACGGCCTGTTGCCCAAAGCCTGGCTTTGTCGCAAGCCTATAGTGAAGACATGTTGACAATGTGCATTATTGCATACAATTGTGTTGCCTTCTCCGGTGGCGTATGGTAAGCTTTGCAAGCGTTCACGACAAGGAGACGCGGCCCATGATGGGTTACGATCCGCCGCCTAACGACCCCCTCTTTTCCTTCAATGTTCAGTTAGAAACAAGAGTCCGGAAGGACCACCCCCTTCGAAGAATCAAGGAATTGATCGACTTCGACTTCATCTACGGCGAAGTCAAGAAGACCTATGCGGAGAAAGGCAACGTCTCCGTTCCTCCCCCGATCATTCTCAAGCTCATGCTTCTCCTCATACTCTACAACGTCCGCTCCGAAAGGGAACTTATGGAGACTCTTCCCGAGCGGTTGGATTGGCTCTGGTTTCTCGGGTTCACCATTGAGTCGCCCATACCCGATCACAGCGTTCTCTCGAAGGCGAGAAAAAGATGGGGCGAGGAAGTCTTCAAGCAGTTCTTCGAGCGGATCGTCGTTCAGTGCGTTGAAGCAAAGCTGGTCGACGAAAACAAGATCTTTATGGATTCAAGCCTGATCGACGCCGACGCCTCGAACAACTCGGTCGTGGATGTTCACGCTCTCAAACGATATCTCAACGGACGATATCGGGAGTTGGAAAAAAGGTTGGATGTCGCAAAAGAAAAAGCCGGCTCAACGGAGACGGAAGCCCCTGCTGAGACCTCGCAACCGAAAAGCGCCGCGGTCGAAGGGGAGAATGCCGAGTCCCCCGAGGAAACCGCAGAAGGAGAGATTGCCCCCAAAACCACACGGCTCAAAAACACTGCGGTCAATACGCGGTATGTCTCCGCCACGGATTCCGATGCCTCCATTGTCCGCAATGCAGGGGGCAAGGCAAAGCTCCGGTACAAAACGCACCGGGCGGTTGATGGCCTCCATGAAGTGATTACTGCGGTGAAAATCACTCCCGGCGCTATTGACGACGGACATGAGATGGGCTTTCTCATCGAGGAGCACGAAAAGAATGCCGATGCAACGACAGCAACCGTGGTCGCCGACAGCAAGTACGGAACAAAAGAAAACCTTCTCCTCTGTCATGACAAGGACATAAAGGCTCACATGCCCACCGTCAAGGCCATCACGAGCGGCACGAGCTCCAGAAGCGGGATATTCCCGGAAGAACGGTTTGTCTATCATAAGGAGAACGATGCCTTTGCATGCCCTGCAGGAAAAACGCTGAAGAGAAGGTCAATCCACGGGGACAAGCAGAACGTCGAATACGCGGGCTCAATGAAAGACTGCGCTGCGTGCCCCTTGCGGCCTCAGTGCACAAGAGCAAAAGGACCGCGAACCAGGAAGCGTCATGTTCGCCAGGAAGAGATTGACCGCATGCTGGCGCTCACCGAGACCGCTGAGGCAAAAAGAGACCTCAAAATACGTCAGCAGCTCATGGAGCGCTCCTTTGCCCGAAGCACCCGCTTCGGCTTTGATCGGGCTCGCTGGCGGGGACTGTGGAGAGCGGCTATCCAGGAGTATCTGGTGTCGGCCATTCAGAATATCGAGACATTGATCCGGCATGCAATCAAACCGACGAAGGGGATGAGGACTGCCCCTCTGAAAACGAAGGGAAGAGCAAAATGGGCATGCATCAGATTGTACCTTGTCTTTCTTCAGGGACAGACATGGTCGGGCCGTCCGGCGACCTTGCCGTAATCGCGAGCGGCAGGAAGCTATCGCCCGCTTTCAGAAGAACCGTTCGGGCAACAGGCCGTCAAGGGCTGACCCCAGGCCCCCTTATAGAGGGCGCCTCGCCATGGCCCTCCCAGGAATTGGCCGGAACGCTACCTAAGAATAACGCACGGACTCGTTGACAGCCTCAGACGGGGACAAGACGACGAGGGCCTGGTTGTGGGAGACGGAAAAGGAGGCAGCCCCTGGTAGACCTACGTGAAGGGAAAACAAACAGGGGACATCCTTTGCCGTCGAGATCATCGGCAACGATTAAGGCTGGCCGGACCAAATGGTCGTCATACGTGGGTTTCCTATGCCTACGGGACGACTGTGAGGCACCCGCCAGGTCTTCACATTTGGCGGGCTCCGGAAATGCAAATCTGGAGGACGTTCCCAAAAATCCCCCTCATGTATTGATTCCTCGCAAAGCATCCATAATTTGACTGACATCGATAGAATCGCCGCCATTCGGCGTCAATTCCGCAAATAAAGCATCGGCTTGCGCGACGTTGCTGCCGGAGGAAACGGCCAAAGATTCCAGGTTCGATTTGCTGATCGTTCCGTCGTCGTTGGATTCGGCGCCTTCAAGCAGTTTTTGGGCAGCGTCGAGGTCGACCGGTGCGATTTGTGGCGTTGTCGCCGTAGTTACCTGCGCGGCTTTGAGTTGGTCGGCCGTCATGCTGACGGTGGGCAGAGAAGACGCCTTGGTGTAAACTTGAAAAGCCGCAGCAGCGGTCACGTTCGTTGTGGGGTTCAGCGTCAGTATAACCGGCGTCAATACAAACGGCGACGCTTGACTGGATGAAGAGTTGGCGGTTGACGTGCCGGTATTTGTCTGAGTTGTATCCGACGCCCCGCTGGAGGAAACCGAGAACGATGTCCCCGATCCATTGGCGCCAGCTTTCTGGTGAACCCTCAGGAGATTCACCAAATCCAAACTATAGGCCGCAAAGTTCCCGATAGTCATCATTCTTGATCCTCCTTGGACTTTCGATGTTTTCTTCGTCTGCGAGGCAAGATGGCTTTTTTTGTTTGGTAACCGGTTCGATATTCAGCAATTTCTGTACCAAGTCAGATTATTACCGATGAGCACGAAGAGAGTCGGCGCCGCCCGGAGCCGGCAACACTGTTTATGTGGCGGGGCCGGACCTGATCTAGAATGATTGCAAATCCTTTGGCCTGTATCTTACGTCTGCCTCTATGCACGCTTCGTTCCAAGCTGGAAAGGGATTTCCGGCCGTTCCGAACAGTGAAAAAAATTCCTAAGTAGGAATATTTTGCCCAGCAGCCAAGAAGGGTGGGGCGAAAAAACTGTTCAATTCCCTTCGTTTCACGCTACTTCGAGGCCTGCTCTTCGACGAATATTCGGAATTGCTCCACTGGTCAACTCCCTATAAATGTCGATCAAGTTGCCCCATAACTCTTCTTCCGTTTCGCCCTGGGTCCAGTAATCGGGGTATCCCTCCAGGTACCCCAGCCGCATCTCGTCGCCCCGCCAACAGATATATTTCTCTGCTTTCAAGGCGGCCCCTCTCACACCTACTGTAATGGCACGGCATTTTATCGCAACTGCTCTAACTTATCGACAACATTTCCGAGCAAGCAGACGGACCGCTTGACAGCGTCAAATTGAACTTACCCCGCAGACAAAGGAGGAAATCCTTCAGACTTTAGGGGGGAGGTAGGGACGTTGTTTCATTCGTTACGTTGCCCATGCGAGACACCCCTTTCTTGTGGCATTCCTCGCCCCGGACTAGCGAGCCACCTCAACCACTTGTAGGTAAATGCGACAATTCGCGTTTTGTGCGGTCAACCGAGGAATACCAGGACAAATAGCGGCAGCGGCAACGCCAATGCCCCACGTATGCAATGAGCATCAACTTTCCTGAGCAGCAGCCGGAGAGTCTCTTCCTGAGAGCGAGCTGCCGCATGTTTCTCTTGACATGCAGGGTTAGCGGCTGTATTGGATTAACAGGCAGTCCGTGGGCTCGGCGACGGGGCGGCGAAAGAGAGCGTGATGATGTGGCTGACCCGAGAGTGCGGGGGCTGCGTCGACTGACAGAGGAGGGGTGATGCAGAAAGGCCGGAAGATATCCAGGCGCGCCTTCCTGGCGGCAGCCGGCGGGACGATAGTGAGTATGGGTTTGCCCGGAGTTTTCATGAAACTCTCGGACGCGAAGCAGCGCGCTCTGTCAGCGGAGGTGAGGTCTGACGGCAGGCCCCGCCTTCCTCCCGGGCAGCAGGCGGTCGAAAAAATCCTGGATATGGGCGGCACGCCGGGAACATCTACTGCGGCGAACTGGAGATTGCACGTCCATGGCGAGGTGGAAAGGCCGCTCGTCCTTTCCTATCAGGAGCTGCTCGAGTTGGAACAAGTGCATATCATCTGCGATATTCACTGCGTCACTGGCTGGACTCTTCTGGATTCGAGATGGACGGGCGTTCGCCTGACAACAATCATGGAGCGAGCGAGACTTCGCAGAAGCGGACGTTTTGTCATTTTTGGGGCCGCGGGCGGCTACACGAGCAACGTTCCCATAAGTGAAACCGGAAAGGAGAACGTGATCCTTGCGCACAGTTTCTTTGGCGAAAGGCTGCAACAGGCGCACGGCGCCCCGGTGCGCGCCGTAGTCCCTGATCGCTACTTCTACAAGAGCGCCAAATGGCTAGAGGCCGTCAAGGTCGCCTCTCACGATGAGCCCGGATTTTGGGAAACTCGAGGTTATAGCAATTCCGCCGATCCATGGAAGGAAGAACGCCACCAGTAAAAAGCCGCGTCCGGGTCAAAAATCTTTCTTTTTTGCTTTTTGTCACTCCTCATGTCATCCCTCCATGACACCCCTGGTTGTCGCCCCTCCATGTCGCTTTGACAGACGTACTCGAAAGGGAGGAAAATGTCCTGGAGAGGGCGGGCGTCGGCTGAGCGGCGATGACTCGTTCCCCGTTCTTTGACAATTGATTGGCCCGGAGGCTTTCAGGCGCTTCGCTGCCTGCTTGAGGACCGGCGCTGATGCGCCTTGCTTTGCCCACCCCCCCTCAAGCGTCCACTTTTGTCCACATTTAGACAGCACAGGCTCGTAAACCGTTATGGAATGGGCGAATGCGGCCGACGGCTCGCAGGCGGGACGTGTCCACGGAAAGGCGGAAATTGTCCATTTACGTCCGCTTCTAGCGCATGAACATCGTTAGCAAAGAAGCGCGGGTAAGCTCCATCTATGAGGTCTCTCTCTCGGGTTCGGGGAAAACGACCCGCGCGTTCCGGACGAAAATCGCCCTGATCTTGTCCCAAAAGTCGCCGCCCAGGACGAAGAAGCTCGCCAGGAACATGGCGTCGGCGCCGAGATTCACGTAGAGCCGTTCGGGCGAGTTGTCGGGAAGCCACTGGGGGACATAGGCCATGATGTAGGTCGGAACAATGGGCAAGAGGAAAAGGAGCAGGCCGACCGCGTGACGCGTTGGACCGACGTCTCCGGCCGGCTTGAGCAAACCAAGCCAGTCTTTTATCCGGGAGACGATGCGCTCGAAATTCTCCTTGCCCATGAGCGCCACGGCGGGAATGGACAGGATCTCGAAGCCGAAGAAGAGGACGCCGCCGGCCGCGGTCTTGGCCGCAGTGGGCCAGCCGGTACGGGCCACGGCGACCGTGCCCAGAGGCAAAATAGCGCCGACGATCAGGAGAATTATGCCCAGAATAAGCCGTGCGTTCTTTGTCATGGGGCGCCCCTTGATGCTTCGATCTTGCCGAAGACCGGCGGATGCACAATTTGTGTGATAATAATGCGACGGACGGGGGCTTCGCGTCAAGACGGGGCGTGCAGTACAATGTTGTTGCCCTCGGCCCGCGGCGTGATTATGGTTAGCAATGGGCGGCGTCTGCCCAGTATATCCGCCGGAGACATCGATGGACCGTCTCTTTTCCGCAATGGCGCCAACGGGCGCGCTCCATATCGGCAACTACCTCGGCGCCGTGCGAAACTGGGTCGATCTTCAAAGCCGCTATGATTCGTTTTTCGCCATAGCGGATCTCCACGCCCTGACCGTTCCCTGGGAACCTTCCCGCTTGGGTCCCGCCACCATCGAGACAGCCAGGACCTGCCTTGCCGCGGGCCTAGACCCCGAAGTCGCGACGATTTTCGTTCAGTCCCACGTCCCTGCCCATTCCGAGCTGTGCTGGATTCTCTCGTCCCTCGTCACCGTTCCCCAACTCGAAAGGATGACGCAGTACAAGGAGAAGGGACCCAAGGGGAAAGAGAAAGCAAGCCTCGCCCTTCTCGCTTACCCGGTCCTGATGGCCTCCGACATACTCCTCTACCGGGCGCGCCTGGTTCCCGTCGGCGAAGACCAGAGGCAACATCTGGAGCTCGTCAGGCTGCTTGCGGCAAGGTTCAACAGCTCCTTCGGGGAATTCTTCCCGATTCCCGAAGCCCTC
The DNA here is from genome assembly GCA_963816715.1 of uncultured delta proteobacterium. GTDB lineage: Bacteria > Desulfobacterota > Syntrophorhabdia > Syntrophorhabdales > WCHB1-27 > BOG-1155. Next base: position 88,795 of record CAWFMJ010000007.1, on the reverse strand, counting down.
GTGCCTGAGAAGGGCTCCCGGATCATGGGCCTCGACGATCCACGAAAGAAAATGTCCAAAACAGCGCACGAACGGAATTTCATCGCCCTCACGGACAGCCCCGGCGAAGTGAGGGAAAAGATACGGAAGGCGGTGACGGACCCGGGCAAGGAGATAGCCCAGAGGCCGGACAAACCCGCGATCTCCAACCTTCTCGCGCTTTATTCGCTCGTCGCGGGGAAGACAATCGGCGAGGTTGAGGAGATGTTCCGTGGAAAGGGTTACCTCGACTTCAAGAGCAGCCTTTCGGAAGCCATCATCGCTTTTCTGGAGCCTTTGCAGGAGAAACGGAGGTCGCTTACCGACGAGCGGGTGCGACAGGCGCTCCGGGAGGGGGCGAAGAAGGCGGCGGCGGTCGCGGAAAGCACGCTTGCCGAGGTGAAGGAGCGGATCGGCCTTACGGCGTCACATCCGGCGTGATGACCCACTCAATGCTCCAACCGGCGCCCGTCCTTCTCAGACAGGCTATGCCTGCCGCACGGAAGTCGATGAGGTTCCTGCCAAGTTCCCCGCAAAGCAGAAGGCTGGCCAGGCCCGTGAGATGCGGCAGGTGGCCGACGAGCATGATATCTTCTTCGACGGATTGAAGGCGGTCCGCCCATATGTGAGGATCGTCCGGGGGCGCAAGGCCGTCCACGGCCTCGGACGCATATCCTGCGGCAAGGCGATCGGCAAGAATCGACGCGGTCTCGGCGGCCCTCGCTTTGCCGCTGTGGCGAACCTGCTTGAGGGCGATGGGAAGTCCGGCGAGGTATTCCGCCACTCTCGCAACATCACTTTTCCCTTTTTCTGTAAGGCATCGTTCCCGGCCCACGATCTCCGGCTCGGCCTCTCCGTGTCGCGCAAGATAGAGCATCATGATTTCACCTTCGAAGGGCTGACGGTTTCCATTGCCTGACGGCTGTATTTCTATTATCCTATGGTAAAGACGGGATTGCAAGAAGGACCGGCAGCACGCGAGGCTGATGGATAGAGCGGCAAAGAATCGTTTCGCAGATCTTCTCACGGACCGGAAGCAGTTCATTTACACGGTCGAATTAGTTCCCGGAAGAGGGTCTCGGGGAAAGAACCAGAACGAGGTGCTGCGCCTCGCGGAGGGCCTGGCGCGGAGCGGTCTCGTTCATGCCCTCTCCGTCACCGACAATCCGGGCGGCCACCCGACCCTGGCCCCCGACGTGGTAGGTTCGGAGATTTGCCGCATGGGCATCGATCCTATCATCCATTTCACCTGCAAGGACAAGAACCGGAACCAAATCGAATCGCTCCTCTACGAGTTGGAGCGGCTCGGCATCCATAACCTCCTTGCCATGACCGGGGATTACCCGCTCTACGGCTTTCAGGGGAAGGCCAAGCCCGTCTACGACATCGATTCCGTCCACCTCCTCCGTCTCATTACCCGGATGAACCGGGGTCTCAGCGTTGACGAACGGGCGCCGGGCGGCGGCGTGCCCGTCGAGCCGACGCACATGGTCAAGGGCTGCGCGGTTTCGCCGTTCAAGCAGTTGCAACCGGAAACCATGGCGCAGTATTTCAAGCTGACCAGAAAAGTGCGGGAGGGGGCCGATTTCGTGGTGACCCAGGTCGGCTTCGATGCGCGGAAGTTCGATGAGCTGCTTCGCTCCATGCGGCATGCCGGTTTGAACGTGCCCGTCCTGGGCAACGTCTATATCCTCAATCTTCCCGTGGCGAGGGCAATGAACCGGAAAGCTGTTCCGGGCTGCGTCGTCACGGACAAACTTTACGCCGCCTGCGTCGAGGAGGCCCGGTTGCCAGACAAGGGGAAGTCAGCCCGCCTGACGAGGGCGGCGAAACTGATCGCGCTGCTCCGGGGCATAGGCTACAGCGGCGCCCATATCGGCGGGCCGAACCTGAGTTGCGAAGACATCGAATGGGTAATAGGAAAATCGATCGAGCTCTACGCTGACTGGCCGTCTCTCGTTCGCGAATTCGACTACTCCCAAAAGGACGGGTACTATCTCTACGAGAAGGAGCCTTCGACAGGGCTCAACCGGGAGACGTTCTCCGGCGGGCCGATCCCGCCCGGCAAAAGCCCCGGCTACGCGGCGATGCGTCTTCTCCACCGCATCGCCTTTGCCAGGGAAGCGCCGTTTTACGGCGCCTTTTGCTCCTTGTTCAAAACCATGGCCTCTACGCCGGTAGAAAAACCGTTCACCGAGTTGGAGTATCTCGTCAAAACCGCCACGTCCCGCTGCCGGCGCTGCGGCGACTGCACCCTCGCTGAAGTCGCCTTTCTCTGCCCGCAGTCGCAGTGCCCGAAATTCCTCTTCAACGGGCAATGCGGGGGCTCCTCGGAGGGCTGGTGCGAAGTCTTTCCCGGGACCCGTCGCTGCATCTTTGTCCGCGCCTACAACCGGCTCAAGCCTTACGGAGAAGAGGAATCGCTCAAGGGGGAGTATATCCCTCCACGCAATTGGGCTCTCGACCAGACCTCTTCATGGGCCAACTATTTCCTGGGGCTCGACCACCGGACACAGACCTGCGATCGGCCGCCCTAACAGTCATCGCTTGCGCCGCGGTTCTCATGTCCTGCCGTAGCCGACCCCCGTAACAAAAACCCGTCCGGGCCCGCCCGTTTTGCCCTCCACATTGAAATCGATATCGAGAAAGCTGCGGATGATGTCAACGTTGGTGAGGAGGTGGGGGGTGATGCGGGTCGTCGTGAAGGAAGAGGTTCCTTTCGCGAGGGCGAGGTAGAGGACGATCTGGTCTGAAAGGTGGGGGTCGAGGCAGCCGTCGAGGCTCAGGTAGGCGAGGAGTTCATCGGCGGCCTCCGCCCCCACCAGCTCGGCCCGCTTGCCCCGCACCCCAACCGATGAAAATCCCGCGGGACAGGGGCCCCCTTCCGCGAGAAGGAAGACGAACGTGCCCTGGCCGGGGGAAGGCACGGAAACGACGTCGATCTTCGTCTCTATTCCGAGGTTTTTCAGGACGGAGAAGACCGATGTCCGCTGCCGTTCCGCTATCGAAAGAGGAAGATTCGCCACGGCCGATATACCTTCGACCGCCGAGACGCTTTTCGTTTGAGGAAAGGCGAGGGACGCCAAAGCTTCTCCGCCCCGCGACCGGATGTACGCCTCCACCCGACCCCCGCCCTTGGGATAGAAGCCGTAGGGGCCGAGAGAGCACGATGCCCTGACGCCCAAAGGCGCGACGGCGGGAAGGAAGACCTGTTGGACAAAGTGGATGGGAGGGCTGATGGGCACATGGGTGCCCCCTTTCAACAAGACGTGCGAGTCGCGGCCGGCAAAAACAAGGGGCGGCAGGAGCGCCTGGAGAACGAGCGACACGGCGCCGGCAGTGCCTATGTCAAACGTGAAGACGCCTCCCTTGAGCGTCGAGGGCCGGAAGAGAAGGTCCCGCGAGCCCACGCTGTCGCCGTCGACGGAGGCGCTGCTGATCTCTCCCACGGCTCGGGCGGCCGCCACATGCTGGCGCCGTAGACCGGGCTTCGGCCTGTTCGCGCGTATATTCCTGATGTGGAAAGGGACGCCGGTGAGCGCCGAAAGGCTCAGCGCCGTCCTCACTATTTGCCCGCCCCCCTCGCCTGAGCCGCCGTCAATCTCGATCGTTGTTCCTCTCATCGCGGTCCTTCCATTACCTAATTGTAGGCGACACAAGCGTGTTTGGGAATAGTGCGGCAGGATTGACACGTCTCTTCCACCTGTCCATATTTCAAGGAGACGAGAATGCCGGGGAGGAGGTGATGGGCTATGGGCAGGGCGTTCAAAGACAGGCATGAAGCCGGCGCGATGCTCGCCGAGAGACTGGGCGAATTCAAGGATGGCGAAGACGTTCTCGTGCTCGCCCTGCCGCGCGGCGGGGTAGTCGTGGGGTACGCCATAGCAAGCCATCTTCGCGTTCCGCTCGATGTTTTTGTCACGCGCAAGTTGGGCTTCCCCGGCGAGCCCGAGCTTGCTGTGGGCGCTGTCTCCGAGACGGGCGCCATTGTACTCAACCCCACTCTGGCTGCCAGGGCGTCCAGGGAGTACGTGCACCGTGAAATCGAGCGTCAAAAGGAGGAGATCGCACGGCGCGTAGGCCTGTATCGCCGCGGCAAAAAGCTTCCGCTCCCGACGGGCAAGAACATCATTCTCGTCGACGACGGACTCGCCACGGGCGCAACCGCAAAAGCCGCGGTGGAAACGTTAAAGCGGGAAAAACCAAAGGAGCTCATCGTGGCAGTGCCCGTCGCGCCCGAAGATACGGCCCTGGAATTCGAACAGTTGGCCGATAGGTTTGTTTGTCTGGTGCGCGACCCGCAGTTCTATGCCCTTGCCGCATACTACGACGATTTCAGGCAAATCGGCGACGAAGAGGTGACCGATCTGTTGAAAAAAGCCTCGCAGGAGCTGAAACCGAAGCGCATCCTGTCCGCTCTCCGGCGGCGTTAGCAGTCTATCCTTTTTGTGGGCTCACAGCAGCCGGGCCAGCGACGCGCCGCCGGAATAGTCGATAGGCACGTCGATCACGACCGGTCCTTTCACCCTGAACGCTTCTTCCAGCACCTCTTCCAAACTCTCCGGACTCTTGATGAGAAACCCCCTGGCGCCGAAGCTTTCCGCCAGGGCCACGAAGTCGGGGTTGGTGAAGTCGAGGCCCTTGCTGCTCCCGAACCTTCCGGCGTGCTTCCACTTGATGAGATGGTAGCCCCCGTCGTTGAAGATGACGGCCACGACGTTGAGGCCGAACCGGGAGGCGGTCTCCAGCTCCTGCACGTTCATGAGGAAACCGCCGTCCCCGCAGACGGCCGCGACTCTCTTTTCCGGATAAACAAGCTTGGCGCCCAGGGCGGCGGGAAAAGCAAAGCCCATTGAGGCGAAGCCGTTCGAGACGAGCATCGTGTTGTTGCCGTAAACAGGGTAGAATTTGGCTGCCCACATCTTGTGCATGCCCACGTCGCTGACGAGGACATCGTCGGCGCCGAGAACCTTTCTCAGCGCATAGAGCACGCGTTGGGGCCTCACGGGCCATGAGTTGACCGGCCCCTCCCGCTCGAAGGTCTCTACCAGCTCCTGCCGCAACTCCGCCATGTGCGCTGTTTTTTTGTTGCAGCTCGTCATGCCCTCGAGAAGCTCCAGGGTCTCCCTGATGTCGGAAATTATCTCCACCTGGGGGGCGTAGTGGACGTCCACCTCCGAACTGGTGAAGTCGATGTGGACGATCTTCTTGTCAGCCTCCGGGTTCCAGTTGCAGGGGCTGTACTCCACAACGTCGTAGCCGACGGCAATGATGAGGTCCGCTTTCGCGAATACATCGAAAACTTGACGATCGCGGCCAAGGCCGATGGTGCCGATAAGACATTCGCTTTCCGCGGTGACGGCGCCTTTGCCCATGAAGGTGGTGACGACGGGGATGCCAAACAATTCGGCAAACTTCCTCAGTTGGGCAGCCGCGTTTTTGCGCACAACGCCGTTGCCCGCCAGGATAACTGGACTCGAGGATTTTTCCAGGAGTTCCGCCGCCTGCCTCAGGGAGTGTCGGTCCGGAGAGCTGCGGCGCGGCCGGATGGGTGGGATTGTCGTCTGGTACGTTTTGCCCACGCGTTCGGCGGCTACGTTCTCGGGCAGCTCCAGGTGTACGGAACCCGGTTTCTCCGCTTCGGCGACCTTGAAAGCTTTTCTCACCACCTCTGATACCACATCCGGTATCTCGATCCTCGTATTCCATTTCGTCACCGTCGCAAAATTCTTCACGATATCGATGTACTGGTGCGACTCTTTGTGGATGCGTCCCAGTTCCGCCTGCCCCGTGATGGCGACCAGAGGGGCGCGGTCGAGGAAGGCGTCGGCTATCCCCGTGAGCAGATTGGTGGCGCCCGGACCGAGCGTGGAGAGGCAGACGCCGGCCTTGCCGGTCAGCCGGCCGTAGACGTCGGCCATGAAGGCGGCGGACTGCTCGTGCCGGGTGAGGATGAAGGCGATCTTCGACCTGCTGAGAGAGTCCATGAAGTCGAGGGTTTCTTCGCCGGGAATGCCGAAGATATACTCGACGCCTTCATTTTCCAGACACTTCACGATCAGATCGCAGGTTTTCATCGCGCCGTCCTTCCCCTCGGTTTCCCGCGAGACTGCGGCCGAAGGCCGCCGCGGGTATACATCGAGTATAACAAGGACGGCGCGCATCGGCAACAAGAGGAGGCGAGGGCGACTTTTCCCCGGCAAGTCTCCTCCCCAGGAACAATCTCCTGATAGAACATGGCCCCATGGGCGGTGAAGAGCAGCCTCGGCTAAAACCTCGTGCGTTGCACTGTTGGAGCATGATCCCTAGGCCAGGGGCAATGCTGTTTCCCCGTAAGATACCGTCTCCCCTCGGGAACGACTGCTGAAACCTGGCTAAAAGAACATACAGAACGATACAGCTATTCTACCTGCGGGCTTTCATCATTGAAACAAAAAGCCCGCCTTCCGGCGGGGTCTCAAGGGGCGGGCACAGGCCGGGAAGCCCTTTGCTTCCCGGCCGATATCGAAGGGTTTGCGGCTACGCCAGGATGCGCACGGCTTTCTCCCGGTCCCACTGGCGCGTTCTTGCCGCCGCGATAAAGGCGTCCTTGTTTGCCGCATCGACCACGCCGGCGTCTTCTCCCACGTTCGCCGTTTTCAAAAGCGCCCGACCGCCCGAGTCTACCGCAATTGCCTTGAGGTGGCCGAAAGCGTCGCGAACGAAATCGATTGCCGCGCTCTCCATCGAAAGCATCTTTGCCCCTTCCTCGGAGAGGATGACGGCGACGGCGTCGAAGAGTACTGATGGCGTACCTGCCAGTTGACCGTCGCATGCGAGCATTTTGCCGTCCGAGAGCCTGGCGCCGCCAACTTTCGGAGCGACGATCTTCACCAGAGCGCCCGCGTCGGTCGCGGCCTTCCTCACTTTCTCGATTGCCGCGCCGTCAGAGCCGTCGGCAACGAGGATGCCGATGGAGCGGCCTGCCAGCGTCGCTTTCATTCTGCCGATGATCTGGAGGGCCGGCGAAAGCGGCATATCCCGGACGGGCACGGCGGCAGCCGGCAGATCGGGCATTTTGTCGAGAGCGAGACCCTTGGCGACGCGTGTTGCAAGGTCTTCGTCGATATGGCGGAGGTGGCCGACAATCGCCTCGCGCACGTAGAGACGGTCCACCTTTGAAAGTTCGAAGACGAGCGCTGAGGCGATATGGGTCTGTTCGTAGGGGGTTTGGCTGCGATAGAAGAGGCGCGCCTGACTGTAGTGGTCGGCAAAGCTCTCCGCGCGCAGGCGGGTCTTCTCGCCCATTTCGCTTAAGGGGTAAGTGCGGAAACCCCCCGTTGCCGTTTCGGCCGGCGAGCTGTCGGAGAGCGAGTTGGGGTCGTAGGCGACCTCGCCGGCCGGCTGCGTCATTTGCATGTGACCGTCCCGCTGCTGGTTTGCCGCCGGGGCCTTTGGCGCATTGATCGGGATCTGATGAAAATTGACGGAACCGAGGCGCGAAAGCTGCGTGTCGAGATAGGAGAAGAGGCGTCCCTGAAGCAAGGGATCGTCGGAAAAATCGATGCCCGGCACGATGTTGGCGGGACAATAAGCGACCTGCTCGGTCTCCGCGAAAAAGTTGTTGGGCCAGCGATCGAGGACCATGCGGCCGATAAAGCGCAGGGGAACCAGTTCTTCGGGGATCAGCTTGGTCGGGTCGAGATGGTCGAAAGGAAACTTGTCCGCCTGCTCCTGCGTAAAGAGCTGGACCGCGAATTCCCACTCGGGGAAGTTGCCCGTCTGTAGAGCCTCGAACAGATCGCGTCGATGATAGTCCTGATCGGCGCCGGCAATCTTCACGGTCTCGTCCCAGATCGTCGATTGCAGGCCGAGCTTGGGCCGCCAGTGAAATTTGACGAACGTCGACTTTCCGGCATCGTTGACCAGCCGGAAGCTGTGCACGCCGAAGCCTTCCATCATCCTCAAGGAACGGGGGATGGTGCGGTCCGACATGATCCACATCACCATGTGCATCGATTCAGGGGTGAGGGAGATGAAATCCCAGAAGGTGTCGTGGGCCGTTGCCGATTGGGGGAAGCCGCGGTCGGGCTCCATTTTCACCGAATGGATGATGTCGGGGAACTTGATGGCATCCTGGATGAAAAAGACCGGGATGTTGTTGCCCACCAGGTCCCAGTTGCCTTCCTTGGTATAAAACTTGACGGCGAACCCGCGCACGTCGCGAGGGGTGTCCACCGAGCCGGCGCCGCCCGCCACGGTGGAGAAGCGGGCGAAGACAGGCGTCTTCTCTCCCACCTCGGTGAGTACTTTGGCCGTCGTGTACGCTTTGAGCGATTCGGTCAGCTCGAAAAACCCGTGCAGCGCCGTTCCCCGGGCATGGACGATCCGCTCGGGGATGCGCTCGTGATCGAAATGCATGATCTTCTCTCGAAAGATGAAATCTTCGAGGAGGGTAGGGCCGCGCTTGTTTGCCCTGAGGGAGTTCTGGTTGTCGGAAACCGGGATGCCCAGATTTGTGGTGAGGGCAGGATGGTCGCCGCCGGCGATCTGGTGCAATTCGCCGCTCGGCGCGCGCCGCACCTCATAGCGGGCAGCCGGGTTCTTCTTCTGCGTGCCTTTGCCGGGATCGATTGTCCCCTTATTTTTGCTCATGATTATCTCCTTGGCGCATTTCCTTTTGCAAACGTCTGCGGTATCTATTGGGAGTATAATCACTCTTCCGGACAATCAGCGCGGTCTCACGCCTCCTCTTTTTAGCAGTTGCCGGCAACGAAGAAAGGGTTCACGCGCGGACGAACCAGGATACGGGCTTTCTCAGACTGACGGGCGCCGGGTAGGATGGGACATTGAAGGGTGGGTCTGTTCGAGGGGTCGTCTATAACCGGTCATGAAGTCTGGCAAAAGCGCCGCCTCTTTCGAGCAGTTCCTCGAAACCTCCTATTTCCGACACGGCGCCATTCCCAAAGACAATAATCCTATCGGCATACCTGAGCGTCGACAGGCGGTGGGCCACCATAATGACGGTACGTCCTTTCATGGCCTCCAGCAAAGCATCCTGCACTATTTTTTCGTTTGTGTGATCCAGCGCTGCGGTAGCCTCGTCAAACAAAAGGACCTGGGGATTTTTCAAAAACACCCTGGCTATCGCGATGCGTTGTCTTTGCCCTCCGCTGAGGTTTTCTCCTCTTTCTGTCACTACTGACTGGTAGCCCTTGTCCAATCTCGCTATTTCGTCATGTATGTTTGCTTTGTTTGCCGCTGCCACCGCCTGTGCATGCGAAACGTTGCCGCAGCCGTAGGCGATATTTTCTTCAATAGTGCCGGAAAAAAGGAAAGGCGTCTGACTGACGTAGCCAAAGGTTGCGGCGATTTCCTCCCGCGTCATCGAAGACAGGGGCCTGCCGCCAATCACGATGGACCCGGCGCACGGCTCATAGAGGCGCAAAAGGAGTTTTATCAGCGTCGACTTCCCGGAACCCGAGGGTCCTGCTATGCCTATTCTTTGCCCTTTGCTTATTGCGAGATTGATATCTCTCAGCGCGGCGCCTTTTCCGTTGCTCCCCCTATATTTGAAAGAGAGGCCCACTGTTTCGATGTGGGGCAGAGAGGGCGCCTTGCCATGCTGATCCGAAACAGACTTCCCGATCTTTACCGCATATGAGTCGGCCAGAGGTTTCTGCATGAGATTGATAAAGTCGGCCACATGAAGGGCGCCTTCGTGCGCCACGTCGACGGTTCGATGCATCTCCCTCAAGGGGCCTACTATATTGTTAAACAACAACGCATAGACGAGAATGTCTCCGGCCGTTATGAGCTTCAGGCTTACCATGTAGACCGAGCATACTACGGTAAGGACGAAAAAGAGTCCTTCGTTCAGATATTTCGCGGCATCGTAGATCGCCATCCGAAAGTCGTGCTTGATTTCGGTTTTCCGCAAACTCTCGGCAATTGCCTCCATCTTCTTCGCCTCATAAGCCTCCGTGGAAGCAGCGCGTACGAACTCGACGCCCTGGAGCAGCTCGACAAGTTTCCCGTCGATCTCCTCCTTGGTCCGCATAAGCTTCAAGCGTATGCCGCTTTGGGTATACAATTGCCGGAGAACCACGAAGAAGCCAAAGGGGACAACGAGGCACATAAGGACGGACAATGAGGGGCTTTTGAAGAGTACGATAACGAATGAGCACAGGACGGTCAGGGAAATCGGAATAAAATCGAGGAAAGACGCCTTGAGAAGCTTGAGCAGCCCCTCGATGCTCCGGTGAATGCGGCCGCTCAGGGCTCCGGACTGCATGTCGCTGTTAATGCCCTCCAGATCAAGTTTTAATATACGGCTGGTAAGAGCCAGGGTTGACTGCTTCTCGATCTGCGTGCACGCATTTTCCACCAGGTATTTGCGCAGAACCTGCAGCCCTTCCTTCACCAGGATGACCAACGCTAATATAATGACAAAGTTCACGCAGACGCGAAAGGAGGCATTCGATCCTTTCGTCAGCGTATCCACCAACTTGCCGAGAATAAGGGGAGGGACATTGGTTAAGATGCCGCTGCCGATGGTAATCAGGGAGGCGGACGTCAGAGCCATGCGGTGCAAGCGGGGAAGCGTACTCCAGACGTAGAGGAACATCCGGAATGTGGTCTTCAATTGGTTCCACACGAGAGCACCTCGGGGCGAAACATGGAAAGAATGAAGAGAAGCTTTCGCAAGCTCCAGAGGACGCAGAGGACGGGTGCGGGCCGGAGAAGGGACAGCCGGTGGATCACCCTGCGGAAGCCCCGCCGCGCGCTCCCCCCTCGTTTCGACAAAGCACAGTCATCAGCGACAACGCCGCATACAATGTCAACCTAAACGATCATAAGAACACAAAGCACCCTTGTCAACAGACCGGCAATGATGCCCGCACGGCGCAGGGTCATGGCGAGCCCAAGGGACCGGCATAATGTCATCCGCCGCCCGGAACGCTGCTTCATTCGTCGGGTTTCATCTTGACATGAATTCCCCGGCAGCCGTAACATACGTGAGACTGTAGCTCCTTTGCCGGGCAACGGGATGCTCTTGTCACACGAGCCAGATGAGGTGACCTATGCAAAATATTCCGAAGGAATGGGACGAAGAGGTTGATGTGGCCGTGGTCGGCTCCGGTTTTGCGGGGCTGGCCGCAGCGGCGGAAGGCGCGCGGCTTGGCGCCAAGGTCGTTGTCCTCGAAAAAATGCGGCGATACGGAGGCAATTCCTTTATATCCGGCGGCGGTTATGCTTCATGGGACAGCAGCCTCCACCTGAGGCAGGAGCTCAACCTGGGTGACGATTCATGGCAGCAGCACCGGGACGATACGCTGAGGGGCGGCGACTATTACAACATCCCCGAGTTGGTGGAAGTGGTGGTGAAGGCTGCGCCGGAGGGCTTGGACTGGCTCGTGGAGGCAGGGGCGAGGATCAAGCGGACGCTGCCCCGGCTGGGCGGTCATTCGGCCCATCGCAGTTATCTGGAATTGAAGTCCCAGGGTAGGGGTTTTACCGACCCCCTGAAGAAGCTGGCGATGAGCCGGGGCGCCGAGGTCCGCGTCAGGACGAAAGTAAACCGCATATGGCGCGAGGAGGACGGGCCGGTAGTGGGGATTGAAACGGATGGAGACATAAAGAAGAACATCAGAGTGAACCGGGGACTCATCCTGGCATCCGGAGGGTACAGCAGGGACGTCAGGATGCGGACGGCGCACAACCCGGCTTTGTCTCGCGATTACAATTGCACCAACCATCTCGGCGCCACGGGTGAGATTATCCGATACGCCCGGGCCATCGGCGCCGATGTCCTTCACCTGGAGTTCGTCCAGCTCTACCCGTGCGCGGAGCCGGAAAGTGGCGCACTCGATGCGTGGGGCCTCCATGCCTATTCAGGGCCGGGCTACGGCCTGTTTTACGTTGACAAGGCCGGCAAGAGGTTCGTCAACGAGCTCGACCGGCGCGACGTTGTCTCGAGCGCCCAGGTAAAGTCTGGCAGCAAGCCGACCTATGCCATCCTTAATGGTGAAGTGTTCGAAATACTGGCTGCCCCCGAGGAAGAGATTCGCCGCGGCGTCGAGAAGGGACGTCTTGTCGAGGCAGAGACCCTGGCAAAACTTGCGGAAAAACTGGGGATCCCAAAAGATGCGCTCTCGGATTCCGTGACGAAACACAACGGGTGCATCGCCAACGGCAAGGACCCCGACTTCGGCAAGCCCATGACGAAGAACATGGTCCCCCTCGTGAAAGGTCCGTTCTACGGCATTGCCCAATGGCCGGCCATTCACCATTGCTCCGGCGGACTGAGGATAGACCGGGAGGCGAGGGTGATCGACATCTGGGGCAGGCCTATCCCGAAACTCTACGCGGCAGGCGAGGTGTGCGGCGGCATCCACGGGTCGAACAGGCTGGGCGGAAATGCGATCCCCGAATGCATCGTTTTCGGCCGCATCGCCGGCGTCAACGCTGCTGCCCAATCCACGTGCTGTTAGGGCAGCATCGTTTTCGACCAGACCTTCGGGGGGTGCTGGCCAATCCCTTCGGCATCATCGTCGCCGGTCCGGAGACATTCAAGGAGACTATTCTCTACGCTGACATTGATTTGAAGGTGAACCTGGCGGCAAAATCGATCATCAACCTGACCGGCATCTACGCCAGTTGGGACATTCTCAGGCTGGCCGTCCGTGAAGGGGAGTACCCGCCCTTCGAGCGGATGGAGTCACTCGAGACAAACGTTTCCGGCAGTGCGGACGAAACAGAGCAGTTGAAAGCAAAGATCGGGGTGCTCGAAGCCAGGCTCGCTGCCGTGGAAAAGCGGTCTCCCGGAGACCCGGCCTCCTGATTCAACGCGGGGTTGTCCTCGGTGCAGCACCCGAGGCCCCGAGGATTATGGCCTGGCGAAGGTCGGCAACCTTCAAGACAGAACCGCTGAGATGATCCGCACCCTCGGCTTCCCATAAAAAAAATAGCATTTTTTGTCATGAAACCACAGAAAGTGCTTGCTTTAGAGGGAAATTGCGGAGATACTTGCTGTGGATGCTTGTTCCTCAAGGGATTCTCACAACAGGTACAGGATATGTGCCTGATAATATAGATATATCCACCATTATCCAAGGAGGCGGCACGCATGACTAAGGCAGAAGTCGTCGCGAAGGTTGCAGAAGAAACAAAGATTTCCAAAATAGTCGCCGCAAAAGCGCTCTCGGTGGCTATGGGCGCTATTAGCGAGGCGATAGGGAAGGGCGGCAAGGTGACTTTCACGGGGTTTGGCACATTCTCCGTTGTCGAAAGGAAAGCGAGAAAGGGAAGGAACCCTCAGACGGGCAAAGAGATCAAGATAAGTGCAAAGAAGGTTCCCAAATTCTCCGCTGGAACGGCCTTGCGAGCGGCAGCCGCCGGCAAGGCAGCCTCGAAGCCGAAAGCAAAGAAGGCAGCAGCGAAACCGAAAAAGAAATAGATCAATACCCCGGGCGGGCCTTCCGGCCCGCCTTGTTCCTCCCAATCGTCGTCAAACCAGGTTGATATCCCTTCAGCCGCTTGGTGATCTTTTCCCCGATCCTCTCAAGAAGGACCCGCTTTATGCCCTCTTTGGATAGAGTCGCTTCGTCTGCCTTTTCACCCTCGTCCTCAACCCGACTTGCCCTGGCCTTCAGGTTTTTCATGTACGTTTTGATCACGCTGTTTATCTGGTATTCCGATAGGTTCATAATAGCCCTACCTTCTTGTCGCACCAAAACCCAGGACATACAATTCTGCGGTCGTTCCCTGAAAGAGGGGGCGCGGCAGTCTAGACCTTGAATCTCCGGACTGACCCTTCGAGGTTCTTCGAGAGCTCCGACAGGCCGGCCGCCGCCCCTGATATCTCCTCCGAAGATGAGAAGGTCTCCTTCGTGACCTCCGAAACTTGTGCGATATCCACAGTGATCTCGTCGATGGTGGCGCTCATTTCCTCGACGGCGGTCGCTATTTGATGAATCCCGCCGTGAAGATCGTCAATGCTCGCTATGATGTGCTCTAATGCCGTCGATGTCTGAGAAGAGAGCTCTACGCCTGCGGCAACCTTATCCTGCGCTTTGTCCATAGATTGAACAGTCTTCTGCACGCCCATCCTGATCGTGTTTATCATGTTGCCTATTTCCGTAGTGGATGCAGCCGTTCTCTCTGCGAGCTTTTTGACTTCGTCGGCGACGACCGCGAATCCTCTCCCGTGCTCGCCGGCACGAGCCGCTTCGATGGCGGCGTTGAGGGCAAGGAGATTCGTCTGATCGGCGATTTCGTTGATTGCTGTCACAATATCTCCGATCCTTTCGGATTGGGCGCCCAGCTCCTTCACAAATCCTGAGGCCGTCTGCACGGTATCGGCGATCATGTTCACCTCTTGGATCGCCTGGGTCACAACCTCCCGCCCCCCTTTGGCAACCCCGACTGCTTCACTCGCCGATTGCGCTACCTTGTTCGAGCTTCTCGCAATATCCATTGAAGTCTGGCTCATCTGCGTAGCGCCTGCGACGACCTGGGTTGTCTTCTCGACCTGTCCCCCGGCGCCTGTCGACAGCCTATCCGCCGATGCGCTCAATTGGGTGCTCGCCGAAGCCACGCTCGCCGCTGACGACATTGCCTCCTTGAGCATCCCGCCAAGGTTGGAATTCAACGCGTCCATTGATTTGGCGAAGATTCCCATCTCATCTTTCCTGTTGAGCGCATGCGGGGACACGCGTATGGAAAAGTCTCCCTTAGCCATGAGGTCTATATGAGCGGAAGAGCGTGTGATCGGTATGGCGATGCTGCGGGTCGTGGCTCGGGACAGCCACATGCCGACAGAAAGCGTCACGAGGCCGAGCGCTATGAAGACGACGCATGCGGCGGCAACGGTTGTTCTCCCTGCTGCGATCCCATAAAAATAGACTATCCCCGTAACAACAATAGCAACCATGAGTCCGAGAATAATGCCGAAGCCGATGGCCAACCTCGATCCGATTTTTACATCTGTGAACAGTCTCATGCGCGGTCTCCTCCTTGAACGCGAGTTCCCGGTTCATCCGGGACGGGCCTATCTTGCCGAACCTTTCTGTGCCTTCGTGTTCGTTGCTGCGCAGGGCGTGTCGAGACGTACCGAGCGTGTTGTATACAATCTTGTCGGATTTGCGGCCTGAGTACTTAAGTTAGGAATTTTACATAGGTCTTGCGTATGCGAGCCGGCGTAAACAATTTCTTTGAATGCAAACGAAGCAAATCAAGCCGGCGAATCGGATAGATGCTGATAGATAGTTCTTTACTTTTCTTCTTGCAGCCCCCCTTCAAGTGGTTAGACTATTGGGCGGCCAAATGCGGGCCGCCAAACGCCCGGTCCCGCCCCAACGGGACAGGAGTAAAGAAGGGATGAGCGCTGTATGCCCATAATCTCGATGTTTTACGGCATCATCGCGTTAATGTTCTATTTCGACAACAAGCGACATAACCTTCCCCATATTCACGCCCAGTTGCCGAGCACGAAGCAGTGATTGCAATTGGCGATGGCGCCATCCTGGAAGGAGACCTTCCCACGACAAGGATGAAACTGATGCAGGCATGGAGCGAGATCCATCGGGACGATTTGATGGCTGATCGGAAAATGGCGGTTGAAGGTCAGCAGCCCTTCAAGATAGAACCGTTGCGATGAGGGGAAGGATGGTAAAAGTGATCTCAGTAGAACCGATGGACGGGTATAAGCTCAGGGTCGAGCTGTCAAACGGAAGGAAAGGCATTTTTGACGTCTCTCAGTACATTGACAAAGGCGTCTTCAAGGAATTGAAAGATGCCTCATATTTTCGTTCCGTAAGGCCCGCCTTTGGAGGCATCATGTGGCCGCATGAACAGGATTTCAGCCCGGAGACGGTGGACTGCGAACTACAGGCGTAACACCCGACTCAGATTATCATTGTAGTAATCTGCACGCAATTATAGACTATCGTACGCATAAGAAAACATCTCCCCAAGGCAAGCTCTTTTGGCGTAGAGGCTCAATTGTCCACATCATTGCGCAGCCGTAACGATTTTCCCGAAATCTTCAGGTTTGGATGCCGGGTGAGCCGTGATGACCGGAGGCGTACTGAATGTACGTCGGAGGTCGCGCGGCGAGCCCGGCGCCAAAGATGGAGATTTCGGGAAAATCGCCGGTCGGTCGTTTAAAGAGCTTTTTTGCGGGCTCGGAAATATTCGATGATGCCGGGGAGGAGCGATATCACGATTATCGCCAGTATCACCAGGGTGAAGTTTTGCTTCACTATGGGTATGTTGCCGAAGAAATAGCCGCCGAGCGTGAAGATGAGCACCCAGGCGATGCTGCCGCCGATGCTGAACAGGACAAAGCGCGCGTAGGTCATGGCGCCGACCCCGGCGACGAAGGGGGCGAACGTTCGGACGATGGGCACGAAGCGCGCTATGATGACCGTCTTTCCGCCATACTTCTCGTAGAACTTGTGTGTCTTCTCCAGGTGCTTCCTGTTGAGCAGGGGCGATTGCTTGCTCGAAAAGACCATGGGTCCGGCCGCGCGGCCGATCCAGTAGTTAGACGAATCCCCCGCCATGGCGGCCAGAGGAAGCGAGAAGGCGAGCCACCCGAAGTCGAGGGCGCCGATCGCCGCGAAAGCGCCTGCCGCAAAAAGCAGTGAATCGCCGGGGAGAAATGGGGTCACGACGAGGCCCGTTTCACAGAAGAGGATCACGAACAAAAGGAGGTGGGTCCAGAAGCCGTAGTGTTGGATGATCAGACCCAGGTGTGTGTCCAGATGGAGGATAACGTCGAAGGCGTATTTCAACAGTTCCATAAATTCGCCCGGCTACGCGCCTTCCTTCAAGTTTCTTCGGTTGTCCAGGGCGCTCTTGATCGTGAGAGGGTCGATGTAGACGATGTCGCCCCCTATCGGTATGCCCGAGGCGATGCGGGTGATTTTCACGTTGAGCGCTTTGGTCATCTCCATGATGTAGTGGGCGGTGGTATTCCCTTCTATGGTAGGGTTCGTGGCGATGATCAGTTCCTTAATGCCCTCCCGGACGATGCGCTCCCTCATTTCGGGGATCTTGATCTCGTCGGGGCCTATCCCTTCTATGGGATTAATCACTCCATGGAGTATATGGTAGCGGTAGACGCCGGGAAAGGCCGACTCGATCACCATGAGATGGGAAGGCTCCTCCACCACGCAGAGGGTGTCGGCTTTTCGCTTCTCGTCTCTGCATATGTGGCAGGGGTCGACGTCGGTGATATTAAAGCAGGTGCTGCAGAGCCTCACTTTCTCCTTGATCTCCGCGATGCTGCGGCTCAGCTCCGCGACATAGGAAGAGTGCGCGTTGAGAAGAAAAAAAGCGAGCCTCGTCGCGCTCTTCTTTCCGATGCCGGGCAGTTTTGAGAGGCGTTCGATCAGCCGTTCTATTGGTTCCGGGTAAAGCATTTACATACCAAAAGGAAGTTGCATGCCGCCGGTGATCTTCGCCAGCTCATCCTTCCACATATCCTTCGATTTGCTCAAGCCCTCGTTCACCGCCGCAACGACGAGGTCTTCCAGCATCTCCTTGTCCTGTTCCTTCCATATCTCGTCTGATATCTTCAGGGAGATCAGGTCCTGCTTTCCGTTGACGACGCAGGTGACCATGCCGCCCCCCGATTGTCCTTCAACCATCTTCGATTCCATCTCTTCCTGCAGTTGCTGGAACCGTTCCTGCATCTTTTTTGCCTGATTCAGGATCTGTCCGAAACCCTTCGCCATGGGTCCTCCTTTAAACCTTGAATAATAGTTCAGCCTCTTTTACATAATCGTCAATGGTGTCGACTTTTGTCCCCGACTCATCGACAAATCTGACAGCCATCGGCCTGCCGAAAAATGCCGATGCCTGTTTTGCCAGCTCCCCGGTCATGGCGGCGTCGTTCTTCACGAACGCCGCATTTTTGCTCAGGGAGACGATCAACTTGTCTTCCTCGGCCGTCATATCCAGGGACGAGAAAATGCCGAAGAGCATTTTGCTGTTTTCTCTCAGGTAGGCCGTGAAAGTAGCCGCCGGGGATGGAGCGGCCGCCTGGGGCGGAGGCATCGCCTCGAAGGCTTCCTCGTCATCCGGTTCGTCATCCGGGTATTCACGTGGCGGAGGCGGCTCCCGGTATGACGGCGTCACGGGCGGCGCGGGCGTGAAAACAGGGGGTGCCGCTTCCCTGCGCGGCGCCGGGGCTTCGCTCTTTTCCGGGGAAGGCGCGGGCGCCGCAGGGCGCGCTTCTTTTCCGGCGTGAGCCTCGAGCATCTTTTCCACGTCCCGAAGCTGCGAAAGATTGTAGAGGTTGATGAAGAGCACCTCCAGGGAGATCTTGGGGAAGATGCCGCGGATCAGGTCTTCCGCCTTGAGCATGTGGTGCACCATGTTCTGTATTTCGTAGTACTCGACCTGCTTCAGGAGGGCCGCCGTTTTTTCGTATTCCTCGTTGTCCATGAAGACGAAGGGAGGCTTGCCGTTCCAGACCTTGATCATCAGCATGTCCCTGAGGAACGAGAGGAGGCCCTTGTAGATCTGGTAGACGTCGTTTCCCTCTTCGAGCGCGCGGCCGATAAGCTCGAGCCCCGCCTTGGCGTCCTTTTCGACGATGCACTTGACGATGCCGAAAGCCGCTTCCCTGGTGATTACCCCGATCACGTCGATCACGTCTTTTTCGGTGATGCGCTTGCCGCTGTAGGCGATCACCTGATCGAGCAACGATTCCGCGTCGCGCATGCTTCCGTCCGCTTCACGGACCACGTAGTTGAGCACCGCTTCGTCATACTCGATCTGCTCGTCCAAAAGGATGCGGCGCAACTGCTCCACGATCTGCGATTCCGCTATCCTTTTGAAATCGAAGCGCTGGCAGCGAGACATGATGGTGTAGGGGATTTTCTGGGATTCCGTCGTGGCAAGGATGAAAATGTTGTGGCCCGGCGGTTCCTCGAGGGTCTTCAGGAGCGCGTTGAAAGCCGGCTCGGTGAGCATGTGCGCTTCGTCGATGATGTAGACCTTGTATCGCCCCTGCATGGGGAGATAACGCACTGTTTCCCGCAGCTCCCGTATCTCGTCGATGCCCCTGTTGGAGGCCGCGTCGATCTCGATAACGTCGACGAACCCGCCGCTGTCTATGGTTTTGCACGTCTGGCAGGCGTTGCACGGTTCTTCCCGCACGCCTTCGAGACAGTTGACCGCTTTTGCGAGTATGCGCGAGACGGATGTTTTTCCAACGCCCCGCGGCCCGGAAAAGAGGTAAGCATGGGCGATTCTGCCGCGCTTTATGGAGTTCTTCAGGGTGGTGACCACGTGGGCCTGACCGATCACGTCTTCGAATCGGCCCGGTCTCCATCGTCGCGCTATGACTGTGTAACTCATGGGTAGACCTTGAAGAAGGGCACTCCTCACGCCTATTGTCTTCGGAGGGGTTGTCCCCCCAATTAGTTAACAAAGGCCAGGCGACCTGCGGCACACGGAGAAGCTACTACCGCTGCTTCCTTCCGGACCTGACGGGGTTTATAACCCTCGCGTTGCGCAGGGCCCGGCCACCTTAAAATCCCTATAATGGCAAAAGAATGCGAATGTGTTGCCTTTCAGCATCTATGCGGTAATGTTATCACAAAGGCAAAGAAAAGGCAAAAGAGCTGAAAGAGCAAAAGGCCCGTGCTGACAGACACTCCGCGCGTTGTTCGGCAACTCTCGAGGAATTCCGGATAGAAAGAACGATACTGGAGCGATTTTGAAGGCGAGGGAAAAGCGCAGGAGGCAAAACGGAGTAGAATCAGAACAAAAACCTGGCGGAGAGAGAGGGATTTGAACCCTCGGCGCCAGTTTTATCCAGCGCACACGATTTCCAGTCGTGCTCCTTCAGCCGCTCGGACATCTCTCCTATCTTCTTGAATATACCACAGGAGAGAGAGATTTCACAACGCTTTCTCTTCTCTCCCTTCATTCTTCACGAGAAAAGTGAGACAGCCTGCTCGTAACGGCGACGGGGCAAGGTCGGGGCCGCAAGTCCCCGTGGTCGACCGAATGGCCGAACAGACCCCGAAGACGGGGGAAAACCGCCCTGAGGAGAAAAAAGCACACAAGAAGGGTAATCATTCGAAAGAAAAGTCGAGGAACAGGCTCTCTGTACCCCCTCCCGTCTCAAAGGTGAAAGGCAGCGAAACAATGGGGAGTTTGGTGATGAAATTGATCTCGACGTTTTGGCCCACCACAACGGTAGGCAGGGCCGCGCTCAGCTTGTAGCCGAGCTTTTCGATCTGGACCCTAGTCTGCCCGGAGATAATGTTTGTCAGTTCCCCAATGGCGTCCACCACCTCCGAATTGAGGTCCGGCAACTCTTCGTCCACTATTGCCTTATAGACGAAAAGGGCGCCTTTCCTGCTGAAAGCGAGACTGAAGCTGCCTTTCTTATCGCCGGCAAACCCTATTACCCCGGTTACCTCCCCCGAGGTATGCCGGTCTTTCTTCAAAAGCGGCTTACCCATGACGATCTCGAGTTGCAGCATGGTCTTGAAGACACTCTGTACGGCTTGGAGATATGCATTGACAAATCCTGCATCCATGGAACTCCCCCTTACTGGCCTTTTGTCCTTGCCACTGCCTTCTGGATGGCTTCCTGAAGTTTGTCGGGGGTAAAAGGCTTGACGATATAGTTGTCGACCCCGCCCTTGATCGCCTCGATCACGCTGTCCTTCTGCGCTTCTGCCGTGACCATGACGAACGGGATCTTCTTGACGGACGCATCTTCCTTGCACGCCTTAAGGAACTCTATTCCGGTCATTTCAGGCATGATCCAGTCGCTGACTATCAGCTCGAAGTCTCCTTCTTTTTTCAGGATATCCAATGCCATTTTTCCGTTTTCCGCTTCGGTGACGTTCGTGATGTCTATCTGCTTCAGTACATTCTTCACGATCTTTCTCATCGTCGCGAAATCATCAACCACAAGTGTTTTCATTCAATCCTCCTCTTACGCGGTTCACTTTTTTCTCCCCGGTTAAGGCGACCGGCCCCCTTGCCGGACTTCCCCGAAAGCACTCCGGCCCGGGGAGCCATCGTCTTTCGCCGAGCCCACTGTCTGTTTCTTTATTCGGCGCATTCTGACAATACTTAATATTCTTTTTCGCAAGTCGCTTTTTTCCCGTCCCCGCCAAGGCGTCCGGGCAGCAAAAATCGGCCTGCCGCAGGCCCGCATCGGGCGTTGCGGCAGGTGAAAATATTAACTTGAAATGACGTTTCCGCTATGTTACAGTGACAAAAGTTCGGTTGGCAGTGGGATGGCGAAGACCTGTACTCATGCCTGCCCTCGGGGCGCGCCCAATCGACGGTTGGCATGAAAGGTCCACGGGGGGAGGTCCTTTTATGGACGTCATTAAACTTTCAGGAAACGTAGAAAACAATTTCGCCAGAGAGATAAAAGCCGAGAGCGGCGAAGACGCCTTTCTCTGTTACCAGTGCGGCAACTGCACGGCGGGTTGCCCCTACGCCGAATTCTTCGATTATCCCGTGAACCAGATTATGCGTCTCATTCAGACGGACATGAGGGAGACGGTCCTCACCTCGAAGGCCATCTGGCTCTGCGCGACCTGCGAGACGTGTACGACCCGTTGCCCCTGCGAGATCGACGTGGCCCACGTCATGGACAGTGCGCGGGCAATTGCATACAGGGAAAAGAAATGCGCGGAGAAGGAAATAAGGACCTTCTACAACTCATTTCTGGGCTCTCTGAAGAGTCATGGACGCATTTACGAACTGGGGATACTCATGCGCTACAAACTGGCGTCGGGGCACGTCTTTGCCGATGCCGCCCTCGGGCCGACGGTCCTGTCAAAGGGGTTAATGCATTTTCTGCCGCGCAGCATAAAAGGCAGGGACGAGGTGGCCCGGATCTTCAGGAAGTTTGCCGAGCGGAGAAAGCACAATGGCGGAAAATAGGGAATACGCGTACTATCAGGGTTGCTCGCTGGAAGGTACGGCAGCCGCCTACGACGCCTCGGTCAGGCTGGTCATGAAGAGCCTGGGCGTGACGCTTGTGGAGCCCGACGACTGGAGCTGTTGCGGGTCGAGCCCGGCCCACGCGGTGGACCATCTGCTTGCCGCCGCGCTCGCCGCCCGGAATCTGGCCATCGTGGAGCGGACTGGCGCCGATACGGTGACAGCCCCTTGCCCCTCCTGTCTTTCGGCCCTCAAGAAGGCCCATGCAAGCATGGCAGGAAGCGCGGCTTTCAGGGACGAGGTGAACGCACTCCTGGACGTCCCTTATAAAGGCGCCGTGACGGCAAAATCGGCGCTCCAGATCATCTATGAGGATATCGGGCTCGAAGAAGCGGCGCTGCCCGTCACCACGGCGCTGCCCGGCTTGCGGGTTGCCCCTTACTATGGATGCATACTGACGAGACCGGCGAAAGCGGCCAATTTTGACGACCCTGAAAACCCGGTCTCCATGGACCGCCTGCTTCAGGCAGTGGGCGCCGAAGTGGTCGATTTCGCCTTCAAGCTGGAGTGCTGCGGAGCCGCTTTCAGTCTGCCGAAGAAAGATATGGTCCTTCGGCTGACCGAGAAAGTGCTCGCCATGGCCCTCGATGCAGGGGCCAATTGCATCGCCGTTGCCTGCCCCCTCTGTCAGCAGAACCTTGATTTGCGACAGGCGCAGGTGAATGCTGCTTTTGGCGACTCTTTCAACATACCCATTCTCTACTTCTCGCAGATCATGGGTCTCGCCTACGGCTACAGGCCGGCGGAGCTTGGCATGGAGAAGCATATCGTGGGGAGCGATTTCCTCGTCCGGGCGCTCAAGCCGGTGGAAAAAGAGGAAAAGTCTGCGCCGTCGGCGCCTCCCGCGGAAGGGGGTGCTTAAGTGAGAGTCGGCGTATTCATTTGGCAATTAGTGGGGCTCAGCGCCCCCTCCATGAGCAAAGCTCATGAAGCCTCCCCGCTCATAGGAACAGACTTGCGCGGTTTAAGCGGAAGGAGTGAGTCCTAAATGAGAGTCGGCGTATTCATTTGCCATTGCGGCAATAACATTGCGGGCACCGTCGATGTGGCGAAGGTAGCGGAAGAGACGCGGAAGCTTCCGGGCGTCGTCTATGCCACCGACTATATGTACACCTGCTCGGAGCCGGGACAGGAAGAGATCAAACAGGCCATCAAGCGCGAAGGCCTCGACCGCGTCGTTGTGGCCGCCTGCTCGCCCCGCATGCACGAGATGACTTTCAGGCGCACCGTGGCCAAGGCCGGTCTCAACCGCTATTTCTTCGAAATGGCAAACATCAGGGAGCATTGTTCCTGGATCGGCGAAGACAAGGAAGCGAACACGCGCAAAGCGATAGATTCGGTCAGGATGGCCGTTGCCAAAGCGATGGGGGACAAGGCTCTTTTCTCCTCCTCCTTTCCGGCCAAGAAAGCCGTTCTTGTCATCGGCGGCGGCGTGGCCGGCATGCAGGCGGCCCTCGATTGCGCCGACGGCGGGATAGAGACCATAGTCGTCGAGAAGAGCCCGAGCGTGGGCGGTATGATGTCGCGCCTCGACAAGACCTTTCCCACCATAGACTGCTCCATCTGCATCCTCGGCCCCAAGATGGTCGACATAGCCCAGCACGAGCGGATCAGGCTCCATGCCTATTCGGAGATCGAGGACGTCAAGGGCTACGTGGGCAACTACACGGTAAAGATACGGAAGAAGGCGACCTACGTCGATTGGACGAAATGCACCGGCTGCGGCGCCTGCATGGAAAAGTGCCCCGGCAAGAACGCCTACGACTATTTTAACTTCGGCGTTGCCCCGACAAAGGCGATCAATATCCCCTTTCCCCAGGCGATTCCGAAAAAGGCGAAAATCGACCCGCAGTACTGCCGCCAGTTCGTGAAGGGCAAGTGCGGCGTGTGCGCGAAGATTTGCCCTACCAAGGCGATCGACTACGAAATGCAGGACGAGATCGTCACCGAAGAGGTCGGCGCTATCGTCGTCGCGAGCGGGTACGGTCTCATGGACATCAGCAAGCTGCCGGAATACGGCGGCGGCCGCTACCCCGATGTGATTACCGCCATTCAATACGAGCGGCTGCTCAATGCTTCCGGGCCGACCTCCGGCCATATCGTGCGGCCTTCCGACCACACAGAGCCGAAAACCGTTGTTTTCGTGTCCTGCTGTGGTTCCCGCGACAAATCGGTGGGCATCTCTTATTGCTCGAACTTCTGCTGCATGTACATCGCCAAGCAGGCGATCCTGACGCGAGACCACATACCAAACTCGCAGTCCTACGTCTTCTATATGGATATCCGCGCGCCGGGCAAGGGGTACGACGAATTTACGCGCCGGGCCCAGGAAGACTACGGGGCGCGCTATATCAGGGGCCGCGTTTCCCGCATCTATCCGAAAGGGAACAAGATGGTCGTGAGGGGCGCCGATACGCTTCTCGGACGCCAGGTAGAGGTAGAGGCCGATCTGGTGGTGCTCGCCAACGCGGCCGCGGCCGCGCCGGGCGCCGCTCAGTTGGCGGAAAAGCT
The DNA here is from genome assembly GCA_963816715.1 of uncultured delta proteobacterium. Classification (GTDB taxonomy): domain Bacteria; phylum Desulfobacterota; class Syntrophorhabdia; order Syntrophorhabdales; family WCHB1-27; genus BOG-1155. The sequence continues at coordinate 64,291 of CAWFMJ010000007.1, read as the reverse complement.
CCATATCTCTTACGATACGAACGGCTTTTACGTGGAAAGCCACCCAAAGCTGAGGCCCGTGGAGACGAACACGGCGGGGGTCTATCTGGCGGGTTGCGCCCAGGGGCCGAAGGACATACCTGCTTCGGTGGCCCAGGGAAGCGCGGCGGCGGCCAAAGTGCTCGCGCTTTTGTCGAAGGATATGCTCGAATCGGATCCCGCCATCTCAAAGGTGAACACCAACGCCTGCGTGGGCTGCCTGAAGTGCGTCAAGACATGCCCCTTCCAGGCAATCAAGGAGGAAACGCTGCGGGACGGGAGAACGGTGGCGAGCGTCATCGAGACCGTTTGCGCAGGCTGCGGCGTCTGTACGGCCACCTGCCCCTGCGGCGCCATACAGCTCCAGCACTTTACCGATAACCAGCTCCTTGCGGAGGTCAATACATTATGCCGGATGTAGGGGAGAAGAAAGAACTGAAGATTGTCGGCTTTCTCTGCAACTGGTGCTCTTACGGAGGCGCCGATACGGCGGGAACGGCCCGCTTCAAGCAACCCCCGGATCTGCGTATCATCAGGGTCCCCTGTTCCGGAAGGGTCGATCCCCTCTTTATTGCGAAGAGCCTCATCGAAGGTGCAGACGGCGTCCTCGTGTCGGGCTGTCATCCCCGCGATTGCCACTACACGGACGGCAACTTCTATGCCCGCAGAAGGCTGGAAATGCTGAAACGCTTCCTACCCTTCATGGGGATCGACGGCAGACGTTTCCACTACACCTGGGTCTCTGCTTCTGAGGGACAGAGGTGGCAGCAGACAGTGACGGCCTTTACGCGGCAAATCCACGAGCTAGGCCCCAACGGCGCGTCTGCGGCGCCGCCGGAGCGGAAAGAGGAGAATCTTCCTTGAACGTTCAGAAGCTCAAAGAAGCAGTGATCAAGGCGCTTCCCTCGGTCGATGCGGTCATAGGCTACCGCGCCGGCTTCGACCCCCTTCACGTGTCGCCCTGCTTTATCGAAAAGGCGGAACAGGTCGAGGAGATGATCCTCAACCCCCTGTGCGTGGAGAACCTGGCTTCGTACCTCCCTTCGGAGAAGCGGCGCGTAGCGGTGGTAGTAAAGGGGTGCGATTCGCGGAGCGTCGTGCAACTCCTCCAGGAGGGGCTCATTAACCGGGAACGCGTAGTTATTATCGGAGTCCCCTGCAGCGGCGTGGTGAGCGTCAGGAAGATCATGACGGCAATCGGCCACGACCGGGTCCTTTCGGTGGCCTTTGAGGGCGACGCCGTCGTGGTCAAGGCCGGCCGGGGGGAACATCGCCTGACCCTCAAGGATGTCTCGCCCACAAAATGTCTGAGCTGCCAGTACCCGACGCCTCGCCTTTACGACGTGCTTATCGACGATGCCCTAAAGACAGACAAGGCGCCCGAAACCGTCTACGATGACGTCCGCGCTATCGAGAACATGTCGCTGGAGGAGCGGGCGGCGTACTGGGAAAAAGAGCTGGGGCGCTGCATCCGCTGTTACGCGTGCCGCAATGCCTGCCCCCTGTGCGTCTGCAGGGAATCGTGCATCGCCGAGACCCGTGAGCCTCATTGGATGAGCCAGAAGGCAAGCCTGGCCGAGAAGATGATGTTCCACATGGTCCACGCCCTCCACCTTGCCGGCCGGTGCACCGAGTGCGGCGAGTGCGAGCGCGCCTGTCCCATGGGCATCCCCGTCGGCCTGCTGAAAAAGAAGATTAACGGCGATATGATGGATCTTTTCGGCTATGCTTCAGGCATAGATGCCGAGGATAAACCGCCGCTGTTCACCTTCCGTCCTGACGAGGAGCGGATAGAGGAGCACAAGCTGCCATGAAAGAGGGCTATGTCTCAAAAGCGGCCTTTAACGCCTTTGTAGGGGGCCTGACAAAACGTTTCGAGGTCTGGGCGCCGGTCGACGAAGGGGGTACTGTCTTCTTCCGTCGTTTAGGCGCAACGGACCAGATATCTCTGGACCGCCCTGCTTACGGGGCGCCGAAGGGTGTTGTTTTCCCCCAGAGCGAGACGTTTTTCACCTTCGTCCTCTCAAAGGACCCCCAGGACCTCCTCAAGACCGAGGTTGCCCTGGAGGCAAAAACAGACTTTCCCGACACCGTGATCGTTGCCGGCCGTCCCTGCGACGCCGCGGGTTTCGCCGTGCTCGACCGGGTCTTCATGGGCACGGACCCTTATTACGCCGGACGCCGGGAGCGGACGACCATCATGAGCCTTGTCTGCGAACAGCCCTTTGCCGGATGTTTCTGCACCTCCGTGGGAGGCGGCCCGGCTGAAAAGGCAGGGTCCGACGTGCTTCTCACCGACCTCGGCGAGGGCTACTACATCGAGGCATTGTCCGCGAAAGGCGAAGAGGCGCTGAAAGACGCCTCCCTGGAGGATGGCGCGTCCCGCAAGGCCGAGGCAGAAAAGCGACAGGCCGAAGCTCGCGACCGGATGAAGGAGACAGCCTTCGACGGGACCGGGATCGATGAGGCCCTTTTCGATTCGGACGACTTCTGGAAGGAAAACGTGTCGCACTGTCTCGGATGCGGCGCCTGCACCTATCTTTGCCCCACGTGTCAGTGTTTCAACATCACCGACGAGCAGGCGGTCGTCACGGGTGAGCGCATACGGAGCTGGGATTCGTGCATGTTCGGCCATTTCACCCGCGAGGCGAGCGGCCATAACCCCAGGCCGGGGAAAGCGCAGCGGTTCAGGAACAGGGTGGGCCACAAGTTTATTTGGGCCCGCGAGACCTACGGCTCGCCGTCATGTACCGGCTGCGGGAGGTGCATTCGAATGTGCCCGGTCAGCATGGATATCAGCCGCATCGTGAAGTTGCTCGCGCCGGGCGACGGCGCGGGAAAGAAGACCGCTCTCGAGGCGCGGGAGGAACAGCATGCAGCCTCATAACCCCTATTTGCCCGATCTCGCCGTTGTCACTGACGTGATCGTGGAGACGCCCAACATCAGATCCTACCGGGTAGTCTTCGACGACCCGGAGAAATTGGCCGCATTCAAGTTTGAGCCGGGACAGGTCGGCCAGCTTTCCGTCTTCGGCGTGGGCGAATCGACCTTTGTCATCAATTCGCCGCCTACGCGGATGGATTACCTCCAGTTCAGCGTCATGAAGGCGGGCGAGGTGACGGCGGCCATCCACGAGCTGAGCGTGGGGACCAAAGTAGGCGTGCGGGCGCCTCTCGGGAACTGGTTCCCTTACCACGCCATGAAGGGCAGGAATATCCTCTTCGTGGGCGGCGGCATCGGGCTCGCCCCCTTGCGCACCTTAATCCTCTTCATGCTGGACAACAGGGCGGATTATAAGGACATCACGATCATTTACGGGGCGCGCAGCTACGACGACCTCTGCTATAAGGACGAACTCAAGGAATGGGGCGAGCGGGCGGACGTGGAGCTGATCCTCACCGTCGACGCCAATTCTCCCGGCGCGCCGATCAAGGAAGGCTTTGTGCCTACCGTCTTGAATGAAGTTGCGCCGAAGCCCGACAATAAAGTTGCCATCACCTGCGGCCCTCCGATCATGATCAAGTATGTGCTTCAGAACCTCGCCGCCCTCGGCTTCAAGCCCGAGGACGTCATTACGACGCTGGAAGCCCGCATGAAATGCGGCATCGGGCTCTGCGGCAGGTGCAATATCGGCGGCAGCTACATCTGCAAGGACGGCCCCGTCTTTTCCCTCGCCCAGCTCAAGGCTTTAGGGGCGGCGTAAAGACGGCCGACAGCTAACTTATCCCTTTCTCTCTGCCACGGGCTCGTAGGAGCACCCGGTTTTACCGCAGTAGTGGCCGACGTACTCGGACAAAGGCCGGTAGAGGGCCGGCTTTTCCTGGGCATCGGCGAACTTCTCCTCGATAATGTGGGCCGTCCAACCCGCGATTCGCGCCACCGCAAAGACGGGCGTCATGAGGTCGAGGGGTATGCCCATCAGGTGGTACACGGAGGCGCTGTAAAAATCGACGTTGGGCCTGATCGTGGTTTTGCCCTGGGCATTGAGCTCGGCGACCGCGGTCTCCTCGATCTCCGTGGTGAGCTTGCACCAATGGTTCTCGCGCGGCTTTTCCCCGAGCCTGAAACACATGTCCTTCAGGAACCGGGCGCGCGGGTCCATGGTCTTGTATACCGCATGGCCCATGCCCATGATCCTTTGCCCGCTCGCAAGCTGATTTTTGACCCATGCGGGAATGTCTTTCTCGCCCCGAAGCTCCTGGAGCATTTTCATGACCTGGGCGTTGGCTCCGCCGTGCAGGCTTCCCGAAAGCGCTCCCACGCCCGCTGCCACGCCGGCGTACATATGCGCCTTCGTGGAAACGACTTCGCGGCAGGCAAACGTCGAGGCATTGAAGGAGTGGTCGGCGTGGAGCACCAGGATGGTGTCGAGCTCGCGGGCGATCTCCGCCTCGGGCCGCGTACCGGTAAGTTGCCAGAGGAAATTGCCGGCATGTGAGAGGGCGTCGTCCGGGGGCAGGGGGTCTTTGCCTTCCCGTATCCTCTGCCACCCGGCCACGATGACGGCGACCCGCGCGATGAGCCGGATGGCCCTGGCCATGTTGGCCTCTCGCGACTCGTCGTCGAGGTCCGCATCCGCAGTGGCCAGGATCGGGATTGCCGCCTGGAGCACGTCCATGGGGTGGGCCTCTTTCGGCAGTTCTTTCAGGGCGCCGAAGACGAAGCCGGGGACGCGCCGCGCTTCGACGAGACGTTCGGTGAACTCCCGGAGCTCCTGCTCTCCCGGCAGCGCATCATGGTGAAGCAGGTAGGCCGTTTCTTCAAAAGTGGAGTTCCGGGCCAGCTCTTCGATCCGATACCCGCGGTAGATGAGGATGCCGTTTTCACCGTCGACGTGGCTGATCTTCGTGTCCGCCACCGTGACGCCCCGCAGGCCGATGTTCTTCAGCCTGGCCGTTGCTGCCGCTTTCTTCTCCCCCTCCGATGCGATCGCGTTCGTTGCGCCGTCCATGGCTATCCTCCCCCATGCAATTGGCGTTTCACAAAATTCAACGTTCCGCCCGCCAGAAGGTGCTCTCGCTGGCGATCGGAGACGTCGAGCAGGGTTATGACGCTTCTTCCCGCGGCTTCGACCGGGATCTCCCTCTCGCCCCGCTCGATCCGTTCTCGCACGTAGGGAAAGAAGACCTTCGTTCCTTCCCTCAACAGGTCGTAGTCGTCCGGATCTTTGAACGTCAGCGGCAAGACGCCGAAGTTGCAGAGGTTCGACTTGTGGATTCGGGCGAAGCTCTTGACGATCTTGGCCCGGACGCCCAGATAGCGCGGCGCGAGCGCCGCATGCTCGCGGCTCGATCCCTGGCCGTAATTCTGACCGCCCACGACCACGACGGCGCCGCGGGCCCGGCAGTCAGCGGCAAAAGCGGGACGGACCTGCTCGAAGACATGTTCGCTGATGGCCTCAATGTTCGAGCGAAGCGGCAGCACCTTGCTTCCCGCCGGCATGATCGTGTCGGTGGAGACATTGTCCCCCACCTGCAGAACCACCTCGGCTTCGAGCGCGTCGGGAAGCGGGGCGAGCTCGGGCAGGCGCCTGATGTTCGGACCCCGCACGACCGTGGCGCCCCGCAGGCTCTCCGAGGGGAAGACGATGGAGTGGTCGTCGATGAGATAATGTTCCGGGTCGCGGACGCGCGGGTATGGCTGCTCACGGGCAAGGTCGCGGGGGTCCGTAATCACGCCCCGGAGGGCGGAAGCGCACGCCGTCTCGGGCGAGCAAAGGTAGACCTGATCGTCCTTCGTGCCCGAGCGTCCGGGAAAGTTCCTCGGGAAGGTCCGCAAGGATATCTCGCCCGTTCCGGGAGCCTGGCCCATGCCGATGCAGCCGAGGCAGCCCGGTTCGTGCACGCGGGCGCCGGCGCCGAGGAACGCCAGCAGCCCGTTTTCGCGGGCGATGTTCTCGAGCACCTGGCGGCTGCCGGGGTTCACATGAAAAGAGGTCGCGGGATGGACATGCCTGCCTTCCAGGATGCGCGCCGAGACCATCAGGTCCCGGAAGGAAGAATTGACGCTGCTGCCCACGATCGCCTGGTCCACCCTCGTTCCGGCAACCTCCTGCACGGGGACGACGTTGCCGGGTGAGCTTGGCTTGGCGACCAGCGGCTCGATGCGGCTCAGGTCCAGGGTCATGTCTTCATCGTAAGCAGCGCCCTCATCGGCTGAAAGCTCGCGCCAGGCCTGGCCCCGGCCCTGCGCCTCAAGGTATTCGAGCGTCCGTTCGTCGGAAGGGAAAATGCTGCTGGTGGCGCCCAGCTCGGCGCCCATGTTGCCGATGGTCTCCCGGTCCGTGGCCGAAAGAGTCGCTACTCCCGGCCCCCAGTACTCGACGATCTTGCCCACGCAGCCCTTGACGTCAAGACGGCGCAACATTTCGAGGATGACGTCCTTGGCGCTCACCCAGTCGGGAAGCTTTCCCGTGAGCCTGACGCCGAGCACGCGGGGGCAGGGGAGATAATAGGGAAAACCTGCCATGGCAAGGGCCACGTCCAACCCTCCCGCGCCGATGCCGAGCATCGAAACGCCGGCGGCCCCTGTCGTATGGCTGTCGGCGCCGAGCAGGGTCTTCCCGGGAATGCCGAAACGCTCCATATGGACCTGATGAGAGACGCCGTTGCCTGCCCCGCTGAAATGGATGCCGTATCTTGCGCACGCAGTCTGGAGGAACTTGTGATCGTCGGCGTTCCGGAAGTCCGTGTGCAGAATGTTGTGGTCCACATACTGGACCGCCAACGTCTTGACGTCGTCCACGCCCAGGGCCTCGAACTCGAGCATGGCGAGCGTTCCCGTGGCGTCCTGGAGCAATGCGTGGTCGATCCGGAGGCCGATCTCCCCTCCCGGCACAAGTTCACCCCCGGCAAGATGGTCGCTGAGGATTTTCCAGGCAAGATTTCTTTTCATGGCAGTGGTTGAAGCACCCTTAGGCTAAAATATGTCCGTCGATCTCGGATAAGGAGTTGCAGCCGGTCATGATCATGGCTTTCCTCAAATCCTGCGACAGGAATCCTGCTTCGGCGGCTACTCCATCCGCCCCGCCGCCGATGGCTGCGCGTATGAATTCCCGGCCTGTCATCACAAAGTCCGTCCCCAGCGCGAGCATCTTAAGCGCGTCGAAACCGGTGCGGACGCCTCCATCTGCGGTAATGACCACCTTTCCCTTCAAGATCGGGACGAGCCGGGGCAGCACGTCGGCAATCCCCGGCATACCGTCGAGGGTGCGGCCGCCGTGGTTCGAGACGCCGACCACTTTGCAGTCGGTTTCCAGGGCGGCCGCCGCATCTTCAATACTCGTGATCCCTTTGAGGATGAAGGGGAGCGAGGTGGACCGCACCAGCTCTTGCAATTCGTCGATGGACTTGCGGAATACGGGTTGGCCTTTCAGGGCCATGGCGACTGAGCCCGCCCCGTCGAGATCGACCCCCACGGCGATCGCGCCGGTTTGTTCCGCTTCCTGAATCAGGCGCAGCAAAACCTTTTGCTCGCGCGGTTTGAAGATCTGCACGCCCCAGCCCCCGGCTTCGCGGATTGCCTGCACTCCGGGCCGGTCCTGAAAAGTTTCCGCGGTGTCGCCGAAAAAGCCGATGGTTCTCGCTGCTTTGCACCCCTGCATTATCGCCCGGGCGAATTCGAGTTCGCTGATTGCGCCCCCCATGCTGATCTTCACCCCACTCGTCGAGGAGCAAAGAATCGGAAAGGCCACCTCGTGCCCCAGAAAAGACGTTTTCATCTCCGGCTCCGCATGGGGAGATATCAGACGGCTTTTCAGGTGGAGACGATCCAGCGCTTCGACGTTGGCGGCGAACGTAAGGCCTTTTCCGATTCCCCCCATGCCGAGGGGCTTGCCGTATTTGATGCCCTGGCAGAGGCGGTCGGCTCGACCGTCGCAGACCTTGTAGACGGCGCACGACCCTTTCATGCGTTCCAGTGCTTTTTCCCGAGCATCAGTTAATTCCATGACGCCTCCGGTGTTTGCTTTCGCGCCGCTTCCGTATGGCGTCGCTGTGCGACGTCCTGCTTATAATTTAATGCTTCGAGACATTGCCGGCCAAGACTATCCCAAATCAGGCTCGAGCAATAGAGAATCGGCCAGGTTTGATTGTCAGGGCAGGAACGGGGCGACTAGGTGATGTTCTTCAGGTGGGCGGCGCGCCGTGAGCCATGTGTCAACCATGACCGCTTTGCCTTGGGGACTGTAGAATTTGAAGTTCGATGCGCTCAGTCTTTATATGTTCAGAGACCCCCAACGGAGCTTGCCGCTTCGGACCATTCTTTAGTCCGGGGTGTCTTGGCCTTTTCTTCCTTTGTGTTTCATACCCACCGCGCCACCGTGAATCCATCATGGATTGCATCGAGAATCTTCCGCGGCCTGACGCAGTCGCCGATTTCGAAGACTTCGATGCCGGCTTCTCTTGTAAGCTCCTCAATGAGGCGCCTCTCGGGCCGAAGGCCGGTGGCAAGTACAACGGTGTCGCACCGTATCTTCTCCTCCCGGCCAAACCTGTCGCCCACCGTCGCCACGCCGTCGGACACCCCTATCAACCGCGTGGCTGTCTTTGTTGCGGCGCAGTCTCTCTTTAGCCTCTCGACATATATGGTTTTTTCATCCGGAGCCAGGTTTGCCAGGGCATCGTCGGTCATCTCGATCAAGGTTACGCTCTTGCACTTGTCGGCGACCATGAGGGCGGTTTCGATACCCACCATCCCCCCACCGACAATAAGAACGTCGCCGCCAAGCCTGACCTCACCCCTCAAGACCTCCAAGGCGCCGCAGACCATGGCGTGATCGATGCCGGGGATATCGAGTTGCACAGCGGCAGCCCCTGTAGCTGCGATAACGGCGTCAAAACCCCCGCTGTGTATATCATCGGCTGTTACTTCCTTTTTCACGACGTTCACGCCGAGTGACTCCATCTGAACGCTGAAATAGGATATGAGGGGTCTGATGTCGGCCTTGAAATCGGGAACTGACGCTTCACGCAATGCTCCGCCGAGGCTTCTTTTTTCGAAGAGGGTTACCTCATGACCCCTCAGGGCACAGACCCTGGCCGCCTCCATGCCTGCGGGTCCACCGCCGACCACGGCCACCTTCTTGGGCCGTTCTGCTTTATCGATGGTCACGTCCTTTTCCCGTCCCATGCCCGCATTGACCGAGCATCTCACGGCCCTGCCCATATGGTCCCCCCGCGCGAGGCACCCGTCATTGCAGCGTATGCAGGGCCTTATCTGCTCCGGCTTGTCTGCCTTTGCCTTGTTCGGAAACTCCGGATCGGCCCACAGCGGTCTTCCCAAGGCGATATAGTCTGCCTTCCCCTGCACGAGGATCTCTTCGGCCAGCTTGGGAGAAGTGATCGAACCTGAGGCGATGACGGGGATCGAGATCTCTTTCCTCACGGCCTCGGCCGCCCAGACGTTGTTCGCGAGCGGCATCATCATGGGGCTCACCTCGTGAATCGTTTGATGGTGGTTGCCACCCGACATGTGGATGACCGTGACGCCAAGCCCCTCGAGCTTTTTGCACAGGACGATCGTCTCTTCGATGGTCGTGCCGTCGGGCTCGTAATCGGCGCCGCTCACCCTGATGCTAATGGGATAGTCGGGGCCCACCTTCGACCTCGCATCGGCGACCGAATCGAGCAGGAACCTCATGCGGTTCTCCAAAGAGCCGCCGTACCAGTCGTTGCGCTTGTTTGTCCGGGGAGATAAGAAGTTCGAAATGAGATAGCCGTGACACGCGTGAAACTCGACCATGTCGAAGCCCGCGTCTTGCGTTCTCTTCGCGGCATCGCCAAAGGCCTTCACGACTCCGAGGATCTCCTCGAATGTCAGTTCGTCAGGCGGGGGGCAACCCTGGAAATAGTAGAGCTCCTCCCACGGGACCCGGGAGGCTGCCTTGATCGGTCTTCTGCAGAGAAACTTCTGTCTGCCGCCGTGAGAGATTTGCAAGCCCGCCTTGGCGCCCGCACTCTGGATGATCTGGGCGAGCCGGGAGAGGCCCGCGATGTGCTCATAGTCGGCAACGCCGAGCTGGCAGGGAGACGCTTTGCTCGCATCTTTATCGATCCAGGCATACTCGACGATGACCATGGCCGATCCGCCGAGGGCCACCTGTTTATAGTACTGGAGCATTGCTTCCGTCACGGAACCGTCGGGATTGGCAAATCCCATGTGCTGCGGCGCCTTCATGATCCGGTTCTTCAACTTCAAGCCCCCGAGAACCGTAGGCTCGAACAACCTGGGAAACAGTTTACTCATCACATACCTCCCCTATGTGGGTCTCTCAATGCTTTCCCGACCCTTTCGTCTCATGAAAACGGAAACCGCCTTATTTTGCTTTTATCGCTTTCAGGATCCGCTCCGGGGTCATCGGCAAATGGGTGAGCCTGGCGCCCGTGGCATTGTAGATGGCATTCGCAATTGCCGGCGCCGTGGGACACATGGCGTTTTCTCCGATCCCTTTCGCCCCGAACGGTCCCTCCCGATGGGGAGCTTCCACGATCATCGATTTCATCTTCTCCCCGCTGGGCACTTGTTGGGCGCTGCAGATTCGATAGTCATGCAGGTTGGGATTGAGCAGTTCCCCTTTGTCGCTGAAGATGAACCCTTCATACAAAGCGCTCCCTATGCCCATGCCGGCGCCCCCTTCGAGCTGGGCTTCGCACATCTTGGGATTGATCGCTCTTCCCGTATCGAAGGCCGAGCAGAATTGCAATACCTTCACCATGCCGGTTTGCGTGTCCACAGCCACCTCTACCCCATGAACGCCATAGTCATAGCTGATGGCCAGCTTTTCTCCCTGCCCCGTCTCGGTATCCTCCTCGCTCGGATGCCCCCAGAAGGTGGCCTTCCCCATGATCTCGCCGCCTTCCTCCAGACAAGTTGCCATTTTCAATGCTCCTCTGGCTTCCCTGGCAGCTGGCAAGAAGAGGTCGGAAAAATCGAGCCGCTTCTCTGGAACCTCTTTCACAAAAACCTTTCCGTCTGCGGTTTCAAGATCGACGGGGGAGGTCTTCAGGATACAGGCGGCGATCTCAAAGATCTGCCGCTTGGCGTCCTGACCGGCCAGGCGAACGGCGTTGCCGATGTACAGGGTGCTCCGGCTCGACGCAGTGCCGAAATCGTAAGGAACCCTTGCGGAGTCCCCCCACACGATCTTGATTTTGTGCAGAGGAACCTTGAACTCCTCGGCAATGATCTGTGCGAGGACCGTATTCAAACCCTGCCCGCACTCGTCTCCCCCGTGCAATACCTCGATCGTGCCGTCTATGTGTACCTTAACTACGCCAGCCGACGCGGTATCTGCCATGGTATATTTGTTGGCGAGAGCGATTCCTTTCCCGAAGCGGATATGCCCTTCGGGGGGGCGGGCCGGCTCGTCCAGACCGATCCATTCCGCGACTTTTTTCAGGCATTCTTTTGCCCCGATGCTGTGAACCCTTTGACCCCGGACATCGATCTCGCCCTCGTCGACCGTATTCTTCAGCCGGAATTCGAGCGGGTCCACCCCCAGTCTTTCGGCATTGATATCCATCTGCTGCTCTGTTGCCCAGAGAGCTTCCGCACTTCCGAAACCTCGCAGCGGGCCGACGCATGGCTCGTTCGTGTAGACGCCGTAGGCGTCCCACTTATAGTTGGGCAGACGGTATTGAGAGGCGTGAAAAGCGCCGTTGCGAATGGTTAAAGGACCGTGATCGGTATAGGCTCCGCAATTGACGATGACCTTCATCTCCCGGGCGACGATGGTCCCGTCTTTCTTGAGTCCATCCTTGATGTAGATGATCTTGGGGAGCCTGTTCAGGCCATCGATGAAGCACTCTTCCCGGGTATAAACCATCTTGACAGGTTTGCCGGTCTTCATCGCGGCGAGGGCCGCGAAGCGCTCCGGCCTGCCGACGAGGCCGAACATGCCTCCCAGGTAGCCGGTTCTCACCCTTATCTTGCTGGGAGGCACGCCAAAGGCCCGGCAGATCGGCCCATGGGTCATGTAAAGACGTCCGGAGGTCCATAGGGTGATGCTCCCGTCGCTTTGCGGATAACAGACCGCATTAAAGGGTTCGAGCTGGCAATGGATGATCCTGTCATTTTGGAACCGGTTCTCGATGATGACGTCAGCCTCTTTAAACCCTCTCTCCACATCGCCCTTTCGGACTTTGTGGTGCGTATGGACGTTTGGGCCGGGCAAGTCTCTTCCGAGATAATCGTAGAGCGGCCGGGTGTATTGCGGAAGATCAGGATGGACGATTACGGGACAATCCGGTTTCATCGCCTCCTCCGGGTCGAACAGGGCAGGCAATTCCGTATACTCCACTTCTATCAGCCCCAGGGCTTCTTCCGCAGCGTCCGCGCTGTCTGCCGCAACGACAGCCACGGCATCCCCCACAAATCGGACCCTCTCGTGGCACAGGACGTGCCGGTCGTCGATCATCATCCCGCTTCTGTGTTGGGGAGTGTCCTTGCCCGTCAAAACGGCCCGAACTCCTCTCAGCCGGGTGGCTTTCGAGGTATCGATTCTCAGAATCTCGGCATGGGCATAGGGGCTGTACAGCACCTTTCCGTAAAGCATCCCCGGAACGCCTATCCCTTCTTCTGAAGCGTACTTGGCTTTTCCCGTGACCTTATCGAAGGCGTCCACATTGATCACGCTTTTGCCGACTGCCCAAAGTTCCGTCATTCCTCACACCCCTGTCTACGTTTTGTCGGTGACGGCCAAAACAGCCTCAACGATTTTCGCATACCCGGTGCACCGGCACAAATTGCCGCTGAGATACTCCTTCACCTGCTCCTCTGTGGGTTTGGGATTCTCGTCAAGCAATGCCTTGGCCGTCATGATCATCCCCGGAGTGCAATAGCCGCACTGAACGGCAAAGTGTTTGACGAACGCTTCCTGAAGGGGGTGCAATTCGCCTTTCTCATTGGGACCGATCCCCTCAATGGTAACGATCTCCTTGCCTCTGGCTCTCATCGCCGGGTAAAGGCAGCTCTTGACCGCTTTCCCGTCGACAAGCACCGTGCACGCGCCGCAGTCCCCTGTCTCGCAACTGATCTTCGTCCCTGTCAAACCCACCTGCTCCCGCAACACCCGGGCCAGATTCCACCACGGTTCTATCAGAACCTCGTAGACATCGCCATTGACCTTCAGCTCGATAAGCTTCTTCATCGTTTTGCTCGCTTGGAATTGACTGCTGGCTATTCCATTCCTTTCGTTGTGATTTCTCTCATGGCGCGAGCCGTCAGGACCCTCACCATCTCCTTTTTATATTCAAAGGAACCGCGGATGCTTCCCCGTCTCGGGCTCGCCTCGTCGGACGCCGCTTGAGCCGCTTGCTCAATGATGGCCTCGTCGATTTTCCGGCCCTTCAACACGTTCTCCGCGTTTCTTGCCCTGAGCGGCGTAGGCGCAACCGCCCCGAGCACGATTTTTGCGTCCTCGCAGATTTCTTGACCTGGCGCCATCGTTAGAAGAACGGTTATGTTGACAATAGCCAGGTCGATGGGGCCTCTCGGAGAATGTTTGATGTAGGTCCCCGAAGCGCCGGGAGCTAATCCGGGGACGACTATCTCCAGCAACAGATCATCGGGTTGAAGAACCGTTTTGCCGACGCCGGTGAAGAAGTCTTCCAGCGGCACTCTCCTCTCTCCGCCAGGTCCGACGATTTTTGCCTCCGACGAAAGCGCCACGAGAACCTGAGATGTCTCCGCTGAGGGCAAAGCGTTGCATAGATTGCCTCCCACGGTCGCGACGTTCCTTATGGCCACGGATCCAAGTTGGCCGGCGGCCTGAGCGATAATGGGATATTTCTCTCGAAGTTCCGCAGAGGTCTCGAGATCTCGGATCGTGGTCGATGGGCCGATCTTCAGCCCCCGGTTATTGTCGAAGGCTACGTAGTGCAGACCGGGGATTCTCGTGATATCGACGACGTATTCCGGTTTGATGGCCTTATACCGCATCTGAAGCATCAGGTCCGTGCCGCCGGCAATGATTCTTGCCTTTCCCTTGTGCCGGCTCAGCATGGTCAAGGCTTCGTCAATGCTTTCCGGCTCCAGATACTCAAATTTCATTTTCTCTCCCCGAAGTTACGCCCTCAATAGATTCTCAATATGTGAATGTCAATTGCAATATATGATAATCAATTTCACATAATGACCTCTTTTTGTCAAGGAAAAACGCTTTCCGTCGAGTCTCCTGAATTTCGTTCCTATCCCGCTTCCTTCAGCGGGCCTCGCAAGGAACTAGGTACGGCAAAGGCGACAGATAGTGCCCCTTATCCGCACAGAACCACAGATCGGCTCGCGAGGCGGGTCATCCGACAGGACGACCGAGATGTTCGATTCAAAGCATCCGTGGTCTGGCTCGGGTCTCTCGGGAAACCACCAGCCATGGAGCGCGTGGACGACCCTGGGGTCAATGCCCGTGAAGAACCGCACCTTGAACCGCGCTCTTTCACCTTTGATCTGCGGCGTCTCCAGCCAAACCCATTGCCCCTCCGAAAGCCCTTCCCGAGCGGCGGCCTCGGGGTGGACCTCGATCTCCGGGTCGGGTCTGCGGTCCCTCAGGGCCTTTATCTGCCTGCCCGACGCATGGTAGTACTCGATCGTGCGTCCGCCGGTGATGAGCGTGTAGGGGTATTCTTTCATAAGCTCAGGCGTGCTGAACGGGCTTTCGGAAGGCTCCACATAAACAGGGAGCGGCTCGTAGCCGTACTTCTCGAGAACGGTCGAATAGAGCTCGACTTTTTTCGTCGGCGTCGCGAAGCCACCTTTCTCGTACTGCCGATAGGCGGGTTCGACGGAAACATACCCTTTTGCCTTGAGGTCCTCAAAGGCGATGCCCATCCCCTTGACCCGCCAGTCGTTGAAATGTGAGGCGCTTTCCCATGGCAAGCGTTGGCGGTTGGCCCATGGCAGGCGTTTCACGAGGTCGATGACCATCTGAACGTCGTCCCGGCTCTCGCCAATGGGCTCGATCGCCTTTTGTCTCGCCGCGACGCAGCCCATGTACTGTTCGTCGCAGCACTCGTCGCGCTCGAGCCAGGTCGTGGCGGGCAGCACGTAGTCGGCAAGCTCGGCCGTCGGAGTCATGAAGAAATCCGCAACCACAAACAGGTCAAGGCTCTTGAAAGCTTCCCAGGTCCGCCGGGTGTTTTGCATGTTGAGGACGGGATTTGCGCCTGCAAGGAAGAGGGCCCTCAAGGGGTAGGGGTCGCCGTGCAGCATGGCTTTGGAAGCAATGGCGGCATGAACGAACAGAAAGGCCGCTTCCTCCCCGGATATGAGCGGGTACTGGTCTTTGCCCAGGCGTCCCAGGCCTGTTTCCGCGGGAAGTCGTGAAAAGCCGATCACCCCCCCTGTAGGAACGTAGCCGGGCGGGCGATTGGGAAGGAGATTCCCCCCTTTGACGCCCAGATTGCCCGTGATCGCCGCCAGAATGGCGAGGCTGCGGTTGGTCTGTGTCGAGTTGAGGTTTTGCTCCACCCCCACCCGATGATGAACCGCGGCGGGTCGCGTCCCCGCAAACAGACGGGCAGTCTCTCTGATGTCAGCGGCCGACAGCCAGGTTATTGCCGCCATTCGCTCCGGCGTATATGCTTCTACGTGTTTTCTTAGCTCCTCGAAGCCGTGACAATGACGTTGCACAAACTCCTCGTTGTAAAGCTTCTCAACGATGATAGTGTGAAGCATCCCCAGAATAAGAGCCACGTCCGTTCCCGGCCTTATCCGCAGCCACCTATGGGCCCGGGCGGCGAGCTCGCTGCGGCGCGGGTCGACAACGATGAGCTTGGCGCCGTTCCTCTTGGCCCCTTCGAGGATGTCCCTTCCCCGGGGAGGATGAGCGACGACGGGATTGCCTCCACAGACAAATATGCACTTCGACGAGAGATAGTCGGGGCCTTCCTCCTGCAGGACGGAGCAACCGAAGGTGACATTCTCGGCGACCATTGAAGGAGCGTGGCATATGTGGAGGTCGGTGTTCCCGACGTTGGGCGTGCCCAGGGCGGCGGCGAAGAGCCTCGTCGAAAAGAGCGACTGCCGCGGCGCCGTGCCATGGAACGTGCCGATGGAGCACACGTCGTGCTTTTCTTTGATCGCTGTCAGCCCGGACGCGATCTCGTCCAGCGCCTGATCCCAGGCAATCGGTTCCCACCTTCCCTGGCCTTTTCCGCCCAGCCGTTTCAGGGGGTGCTTCACTCGGTCGGGATGATAGGCAAACTCGGCATAGTTCCTTCCTTTAACGCAGATGTAGCCCCGGCTCGATGGATGCTCGGGGTCGCCCTGTATCTTCGCGACCCTTCCTTTATCGACACAGACCAGGACGCCGCATTCGGAATGACACCCCTGGCAAACAGTTCTCACGACTTTCGTCATCTCCGTTGCACCTCCCTGCCTTTTGGTCTGTCGCGTTGGCCGGAAAACCAATCGCAGACTTCCGGGAAAAGAATAGCCTGCTATTTCAGGGCCTTGTTCCCGGCTGCATGCCGCAAATAGGGCGTGGCCGTTTCGGTTCGGACGTCAAACCGCATGATCTTCATAGAGGTCTGGTTCAGGGCCGAGACGTCTGCCATGGTCCAGAGCGTCGATAGCGGCTTTGTCGGCCGCCGCCAACTCGAAATCGAAGATCCTGCTGTTTTCGGTGAGGCGCTCCGGCTTCTTGGACTTGGGAATGGGAATAACGCCGGATTCGACGTGCCACCGCAGAATGATCTGGGCAACGGACTTGCCGTACCTGGCGCCGATCCCGGCAAGGATCTCGTCCTTGAGAAGCACCTTCTTCCCGATGTTCCCCTTTCTGATCTCTGCCAGAATCACTTCAATAGGGTCTGACTGATCTATGCCGTGGGAAGGGGGCTCGATAGCGCCAATCGGACCGCCAAGGGGGAACCAGGCGACCGTCTGAATGTCGTGTTGAGCGTGGAACCTGCGCTGCGCCGCAAGGGAGAGGTAGGGGTTGCACTCTATTTCGTTCACCATGGGCTTGATCTCGCACGTCTCGAATATCCGTTCCAGATGCTTCTCCTGGAAATTCGATACGCCGATAACCCTGACGCGGCCTTCTTTGTACAGTTTCTCGAGCGCCCGCCACGCCTCGGCATATCTGTCCTGTTTAGGGCAGGGAAAATGGATGAGGAACATATCGAAGTAATCCAGGCCCATTCTTTTGAGACTCTCGTCGAACGACCTGAGGGCGTCGTCAAAGGCATGGGAAGAGTTAGGGAGCTTCGTGCTGATAAAGAGCTCTTTCCGGTCAACCCCGCTGGCTCTCAGCGCTGCGCCGACGTCAGCTTCGGTCTGATAAAAAGGGGCATTGTCAAAAAAACGATAGCCCGCCTCTAAACCTATTGCTACCGCCCTATCCAGGACGGGACCTTTCGCGAAGTCGGCGCATCCAAAACCCATTTGAGGAATGACGACCCCATTTGATACAACAGTCCCGGGAAACACGCTATTCTCCATTTTTGCCTCAACTTTTTGCATATTTTGACACGCCAATGTACTCGGTCTGGATTGCCTCATTCTCCATCAAATCAGCCTTGGCGCACTCGTGCACGATTCGGCCCTTGTTCAATATGTAGGCATAGTCGCACACTCTCAGGGCAAGCGGCACATTTTGTTCCACTAGCAGAATAGACAGTCCTTGTTCTTTGAGCTTTTCAATAACGTCTCCAATAGCGTCGATAACAATCGGGGCGAGGCCCTCCGAAGGCTCATCCATCAGGATGATGGTCGGGTTTGCCAACATTGCTCTCGCGATAGCCAGCATTTGCTGTTCACCGCCGCTGAGCTGATTGCCCCTGTTTTTCGCTCTTTTTTCGAGAACGGGAAACAAAGCGTATACTTGTTCCAGGGTGCATCCGTCGCCGCGCGTTCCCAAAACCAGGTTTTCCCTGACGCTCAGCGAGGGGAATATCCGCCTTCCCTGGGGGACCAGGGACAAACCCATATGAGAAATCCTGTGCGTGGGCAGATTGGCGATGTCTTTGCCGTCAAAGCTGATCGTGCCGCTCCGCGCGCGAACGAGACCCATGATCGTATGGATCAGGGTCGTTTTGCCCATTCCGTTCCGTCCCAGAAGGGCGACGATGCATCCCGGCTCGACTCTCAGAGAAACCCCGTGCAGTACATAGGTGTCGCCATACGCGCTGTGAACGTCAACCAACTCAAGCATTGTTCGTCCTTGTGCCGAGATAAATGCTGCGCACGGTCTGATCGGCCTGTATCTCCTCGCAGGAACCGTCAGCGATGATCTGTCCGTAATAGAGCACCAGCACGCGGTTGCAGAGCCTGTATATGAAATCGATATCGTGAGCGACCACCAGGACAGTCGTGTCCACAGGCAACTCCTCGATGATCTTGATCAGCCCGGCCGTTTCGGCGCCGTCCAAGCCAGCGTTGGGCTCATCCAATAGCAATGCCTTCGGGCGAGAGGAGATGGATAGAGCAATTTCAAGACGACGCTTTTCGCCATGGGAGAGCTCGCTCACTGCCGTCTCCTTCCTGTTCCAGAGGTCGGCTTCTTCCAGGATCTCTCTGGCTCTGCTGTTGTTTTCTTCATAGCTCATGAACGAGCAAAACATCTGGTAGCGGCTCTTTTGCAGGGCGAACAAAGCCATGAGCGCATTTTCAAACACGCTGAGCCCTGCAAACAGGCTGCTTACCTGGAATGACCTGGAAAGGCCAAGGGCGACGCGGCCGTTGGGCGTCAGCTTAGCCATGTCGCGTCCGAGAAAGTGTATGCTTCCGGAGCTTGGCCTGAGCAATCCGCTGAGAATATTGATGAACGTGGTCTTCCCGGCGCCGTTCGGACCGATGAGGGCTACCCGTTCGCCTGCTTTAAGGTCGAAGGAGACGTCTTGCAACACGGCCAGACCGCCGAAGTTCTTCGCTATATTCCTCACCTTCATTATTTCCCCGCCCATCGAATCCCTTTCCCGCATCTACAGGTTCCTCCAGGAAACGGCCCTGTTCCACAGTCTCGTCAGTTGAGGATAGAGCCCGCCCCGAGACCACATGACGGCGCCCACGAAACATGCTCCGAGGATTAACGGCCAGCGCTCGGGCGTGACGAGACTCACAAAGTAGCTCAGGATATAAATAGCCGCACTGCCGACCAAGCCCCCCCAGAGGGTCCCCGCGCCCCCAATGAGGACCATGACGGTGATGAGTCCGGAAGAGGCCATATCGATGCCGGAAGGCACGATGACGCCATTGTAATGAACATAGAGTACGCCCGCCGCTCCCGCAAAGGCGCCGCTGATGACGAAGGCAAGAAACTTGTGCGTCCATACGTTGAATCCCATGGCCGTCATGCGGGTTTCATTCTCACGGATGCCCCGCATGGCGTAGCCGAAGGGAGATCTCAGCAACTGGCGAAGAATAATGCCGCAGACGAGGACGATGATAAGGGTGAAATAGTAAAAGCTGATCGGAGAGAAGTCTATTCCGATGTTGGGGTAGGGGATGTTGGCGAGACCCTCGGAACCCCCGGTAAACTTCCTGCCGACAAAGACGACGCTAAAAACCAGTTGACCCAGGGCCAACGTGACGAGGAGAAAGTAGATGCCCGACATCCGAAGACCGATCCAGGCGAACAAGGCCGATACCCCGACAACCGCGAGAATGCTGAGGGGCGCCGCGAGCCAGAAGCTCGACAATCCGAAATGGCGAATCAGTATGGCATCGGCATAGGCTGCCACCCCAAAAAGGGCGGCGTGGCAGAACGACCATAGCCCAAGATATCCGAATACCGTATCCAGGCTCATTGCCAGGAGGCCAAAGATCAGAATTTTGGTAAGCAGGCTCACCATGCCGATATCTGCCCACAAAGGCGCTATCGAGAGCAGGGCAACGAGAATCAAAGACGGGATCAACCGGCCAAATCTCCCGGGACTGTCTTTCATGAGTTTACACCTCTGTTTTTCCCAGGAGGCCGCGTGGGCGAAAAATGAGAATCACCACCATGAGGAAATATGGTACGAATATGGCCGCCCCTGGCAAGTACGTCCCTGCAACGGATGAGAAAACGCCAATTATCAAAGCGCCGGCAAAGGCTCCTTGTATTGAGCCCACGCCTCCTACCACAACAACGGCCACCGCGAGGAACATCATCTCCTGGCCAAGCGCGAGATTGACGCCTCCGAGGGGATAGGTTCCGATTACTCCAGCAAAGCCCGCCAAGCATGCTGCTGAGAAAAACACGAGGATGTTGACGGGACGGAGGTTGATCCCCATCAGGGCCGCCATGTCCGGATCGTCCATGCCCGCCCTGATGACGGCGCCTATCTTTGTTCGGTCCTGTATCCACCAGAGGACGGGACACAAGACGGCGCCTATGCACATGATGACAATGCGAAAGATGCTGAAAGAAAATCGACCTATGACAACGGACCCTCGCAGGATTGGAGGCACAAAAGCCTCGACCGGCCAGGCGCCATAGACCCAAAGATGGAGATTGGCGATAATATAGACAAATCCGAAGGTGACAACGATCTGCCTCGAGTTGAAATTTGTAAAGGTTTCTCAGAAACCCGCGTTCAAGCAACAAACCCACAAGGCCGGCAAGGAGGGCCCCCGCGAGCCCTCCCAGGATCAGGCTTCCCGATGCCTTTGCAACGTTGATCCCTGCATAGGCGCCGGTCATCACCAGCGCGCCGTGGGCTATGTTGACTATCCCCATGAGCCCCAGAACAAACGAGAGTCCGGCCGCGACGAGGAAAAGCACTATGCCGTACGAGATCCCGCTGAGGATGGAAATAAGAACCACGTCCATAAAATTGCTCTCCCCAATGACCGGTAGATTTGACCGGTTCCTCTACTTTTCCAGACCGTACACGAATTTTCCGTTGACGACGTCGGCCTTGACGCGATACTCTCCAACTATCTGCGGCACGTAATTTTCGTCGATTTTGACCACAGGCGCGGAATAGACCGCCACCCGCCATTTGTTAAACGTCATCGGACCGTGAACGGTGTCTATCTTCAGCGCCGTTATGGCTTCCCTGAGCTTCTTGCCTCGAGCTGCCGACTCCGGCCCTCTTCAGGCCTTCAATTGCCGTTTTTGCGCTGATGTAGCCGCATCCCGCGAGAGGGCCGGGAACCACGCCGTATTTCTTCTTATAAGCCGCCACGAATTCCTTGTTACCCGGCACGTTGGCAAGATAGCTGTACATGACAGTCGTATGGGCGCCAATAGCGCCTTCTCCCAAACCCTTGTTCGCTACCGGATTCCCGAGAATTCCCCCGTCCTCCGGTTCCATAATGGGCTTCTTGATGTTAAGCTCCTTAAAAGCCCTGAAACCCGCAAACGCCTCGGCGCCGGGCCACCAAACCACGAGTCCGTCAGCCTTGTTATCTGTTGCGATCAGGAAGGGCATCATGTTGGTCGATCCAGGCGGAGACCACTGCTGTTGGAGGACCTTGCCTCCCTTAGACTGAAACCCCTGGACAAAACCGCCGACAAACTCGTGCCCGGCATCGAAGTCGCTTCCTATGGTCGCAACGCTCTTGATGCCCATTTTCTCGGCCGCATAGACGCCCATCGGATATCCCATGGATTCGTTGGTTCCGGTGATTGAAAAACACCATTGGTTCTGCAATAAGGTACTAAGGTTGAGAGATGCAATGGAAATAACCGGTATTTGCATCTTGTCGGCATAACCGCCCAATGCGCCCGTCGATGAGCCGAATATCGGGCCGACGACAACCTTGACCTTATCGATCTCGACCAGCTTCCTTGCCTTGTCCATCGTTACCGATACATCTGTCGCCGTATCCTCGGCGATAAATTCGAGCGGTTTGCCCAGGAGCTTTCCTCCCTCCTGCTCGATCGCTATCTGTGCGCCCCGATGGGCGTCCCCTCCGATGGGGGCGAGAAAGCCCGTCAGCTCAAAAAGGCCGCCGATCTTGATAGTGTCCGCGGCCGTCGCGGACCCGACAACGAAGAACAGCAGGGATAGAACCGCAGCCACATGCAAAAAGACGCGTCCTCTTGTAGGTTCCTTCATTTCCAACCCCCTATTTGGTTTTTTTCTCCTTCTTTCTTTAGTGCAGCCAGAATCCGTTCCGGTGTGGCCGGCGCTTCTGTCACCAGCACGCCCGTGGCGTCGTAAATCGCGTTGAATATGGCCGGGGTGACGGCGATCATTGTACTGTGACCCAAACCTTTGGCGCCAAAGGGCCCTGATGGAACGGGATCTTCATAGAGCACCACCTCCAGTTCTGGCATATCGAGAGTTCCGACCAGCCTATACGTCGTAAAATTGTCGCTTTCCACGACCCCCGTCTTCTCGTTGACCTTGTAGTCCTCCGTCAGCACATAGCCTATGCTCTGTGCGACGCCGCCCTCCAGTTGACCCTCGACCGTGGCCGGATTGACGGCCTTGCCACAGTCAAAGACATAGAGTATCTTGAGGATCTTCACTTCCCCTAGTGCCATATCCACCTCCACCTCGGCGAAGACGGCAGCAAAAGGAGGGGGGTTCTTTGTCGGCGAAAAAGAGCCTTTTCCCGAAATATTCAAATGCTGGCCCTCGAAGTTGTATATGGCTTCCCTCGCTATTTCGGCTACCGATACGGACTTCTCGGGGTCGGAGACGGCATAGATGCGCCGGTCTTTTACTTCCAGATCGCCGGGCGCTCTGCCCAGCCGCTTTGCGGCCCGTTCCAAAAGCTGCCCTTTTGCCTCTTCGGCCGCTTGTATCACCGCTTGGCCCACCTGATAGCAGCCTCCGCTTGCGTGCTGACCCGTATCGTAGAGGTTGACGTCCGTATCGCCGGTTTGTATGTGAATATCCTCGTAGTGAAGGCCTAGTATCTCCGCGGCCATCTGGGCCATGGCTCCATGAAGGTTCTGTCCTAGATCGGCAGAGCTAAAAGAGAGGGTTATCGAGCCGTCTTCGTTGAATTTGATGGAAGCGTTTCGATGCTGAATGTCAAAAGGCTGGGCGCCGCTCACATCCATCATGATACCCATACCGATGCCCCGCCTTTTAAGCCCTTCCGATTTCTTTGCAGCCTTTTTTTCCCTCCAGCCTATCTTTTCGGCTCCGAGTTTCATGAGAGCCTCAAGAGAGCAGCCTTCCATGGGGAGCCCTGTACTGGATGGGTCCCCGGTTTGCTTCACGTTCTTGAGGCGGACATCCAACGGGTCCATGCCGAGTTTGTTCGCCGCCAGGTCTATGAGCTGCTCCAGCATACAGGTCGCTTCGGCATCGCCATACCCGCGCACTCCTCCCGTTACAGGCATGTTCGTATAGACGCAATCGGCTTCCGCAGCCACGCTGGGACAGCGGTAGAGCCCGGTAAATCCCCCCATCTCCACCGCAGTCGTCGAGCTGTTGTGGGAAAAATAGGCCCCTCCGTCGACGATCAGATCTTCCTGAAGGGCAGTTAGGGAGCCGTCTTTCTTGAACCCGATTTTAGTTTTTGCAAGATATCGCTGCCGCACTTCCGTACAGATCATGTCTTCCTCACGGGTGTACACGATCTTGACCGGCTTGCCTGCCTTCATTGCCAGGGCGACGCAGACTGGCTCCAGAAAAAGGCTTCCCAACTTTCCGAAACCGCCTCCCACGTGGGGAGTAATCCACTTTATCATCCCCTCCGGGAGATCGAAGATATAGGCTATTTTTCTCCGCTGGAGGAAGACGTGCTGGCTCGCTGACCAGATGGTAAGCCTGCCCTCGGAAGAGCAATCCACCACGCATGCACAGGGTTCCATCTGGGATATGTGATTTCTGGCAGTTTGGAAGGCTTCTTCCAAAACGAGGTCGGCCTCTTCGAATCCTTTTTGGACGTCGCCCCAGGCAACAGGGAACTTCATGTGCAAGGAGACATTATTCTGCGCAAAATCGTGTATGCGTGGCGCTCCGGGCTTCATTGCCTCTATGGCATCGAATACGGCCGGCAGGACTTCGTACTCCACTTCGATAAGTTTCACCGCCTCTTCAGCCGTGGCCGCGTCAGCGGCCGCGACGGCGGCTATTTTGTCTCCCACAAAGCGGGCTTTATCGCTGAGCACGTACATGTCCTTCAATTCGGCTTCAGGATGGAATAGTATGTAGTTAATCTTGTTCGGGTTGTACAGATTGTGCGGCACGTCTGCGTACGTGATGACCGCTTCCACACCGGGGAGCCTCGCGGCCTTCGATGTATCGATTTTCAGAATCCTGGCATGAGCGAACGGGCTGGTCAGCACTTTTCCAATAAGCATCCCCGGCAGTTGAATGTCGGCCGTATATTTGGCCGCTCCGGTGGCTTTGCTGTGTGCATCCCATCGTGGAAGCCTTTTTCCGACAACGGATAACTCATCGTTCATTTTTCTGCCTCCTCTCGCGTCGTCCGGGCGGCAGCCATGACAGCATCGATAATCTTCACATAACCCGTGCACCGGCATAAATTCCCGCCCAGGGCCTCTTTCACTTCCTCCCTCGTAGGAGAAGGGTTTTCAGCGAGAAGTGCCTTCCCCATCATGATCATACCCGGTGTACAGAAACCGCACTGAATTGCGTGATGATCGATAAAAGCTTTCTGAAGGGGATGGAGTCGAGCCCCGCTCGCAAGACCCTCTATAGTTAAGATTTCCTTATCTCTGACGGCGATAGCCAAGGTAGAGCAGGCAAGGGTTGGAACACCATCGACGAGGACGGTGCAGGTCCCGCACTGCCCCACGCCGCACGCGTTTTTGGCGCCGGTAAGCCCCAGTCGCTCCCGCAGCAATTCGGAGAGTGTGACTTCAGGGGTGATGATTTCCTCGTATGATCGGCCGTTTATTGAGAAATTCGCGATCACCTTCTTCATTATCTACCCTCCCCATTCTCGACATTTGCAGAGGCGAGCGCCTTTTCTAAAGCCCTCTTCACAAGGACAACTGTCGCGTCCCTTCTATACTCTGCAGTCGAGCGCAGGCCGCTGCTGGGTCTCGTTTCCCCGCTGGCTGTCTGCGCTGCCTCGTTGATTGTTTGAGCCGAGATCGCGCGGCCCACAAGCGCCGCTTCGGCTTGCCTGGCCCGGAAGACCGTCGGCGCCGCTGCGCCGAGCGCAATCCGCGCTTGGGTGCACACACCCGACTCGACCACTATCGATACGGCAGTCGTCAGTTTAGGAACATCGGCATGGACCCGCACGAGGTTCAGAAAGGCTGCTGCCGTTCCTTGACGCGGCAACGGCAGAAAGACATTGACGACCATTTCTCCCGATTGCAGGGATGTGCGTCGTTTGCCGGTGTAGAATTGTTCTATGGCCTCCACTCTACCACCGGCTATGCCGGATATGGAGAGTTGAGCGCCCAATGCCATGAGCGCGGTAGCTACGTCTGAGCCAGGGGTGGCTACGCAGACATTACCCACCGCCGTCCCCATGCACTTTGCCTGAACCGACGTAATCTGATGCAGCGCCTCGTAGAAGGCGGGGTAGCGCTTTTGAACCTCGGGCGACGTTTCCAGCGCGCGGAGTTTTGCCATGGCCCCAAAGCGCAGGCCCCTGCCATCTTCAACCTCTATGCGGTCCAAACCGACGACCGTCTGGATGTTAACCACGCAGTCGGCTCTAAAACTGTCTTTTCTCATACTGGGTATGAGATCGCATCCACCCGCAAGAACTCGCGCCGTTTCGCCGTAGTCCGCAAGATACTTCGTTGCCTCGCCGACCGATCGGGGTTCAAAGTACTCGAAAGCCCTCATATCGAATTTCCCCCTCGTTGTTTCGTTTGTTCTCGCCTTCATCCCGGCAGCGCCCCTGAAAGCTTCGGATTCGAGAGATAGGACAGAGAACCCACCATTCGGCATACTCGAAGGTCAAGAAACCCACGTCATCGAAATCCTCAGCCTGGATATATCTCTGTTTCATATATTGAGATGAGTTTTTAAAATACAATAATATAGTTTGTCAACAAAAAAAATTTCGAAGGGCTGGCAAGGAAATCGGGGGAGGTCGCGCACGTGTTTGGCCGGGATTCTGAGGAATCCCGGCACGGTCGAAAGTATGGCGCGATCAGGGGCTCAAAGATGCGCCAGCGTCTGCGCCTATGCTTGATGAAAAAGTTGGGCTGAGATGTCCCGGGTGGCTTTAAGAAGGGCCGCCACAAGGGGGGAATTGGGATCGAGGCTTATCCTCGGAGCTAGGCCCACGATGACCACGGCAGCAATAGGTCTGTTATCGTGGTCGAAAATCGGCGCCCCTATCGCATGTACATCGAGGGAAAACTCCTCCCGAGTGAAGGCGAATCCTTGTCTTCTGACCACTTCGAGATGCTTTTTCAGGGCCTTCTTGTCCGTTATGGTATGCGGCGTGTAGGCACGCAGGTCCCCCTCAAGCATGGCGTCAACGATCTTGCGGTCGGAAAAAGCGAGGATCGACTTGGCGCCGGGCGATGCGTGCAGTGGAATCTTGTCGCCGATCTTGGGGACCACCGTGAGAGAGTTTCTTCCCTGGGCAATATAGGTAGCAGTTACATCTCCTCCTGATATCGTTTCCAATACTGCGGTCTCTCCCACTTCTTCGCAGAGATCGACAAGGTAAGGCATGGCGATCTGGAGAAGGCTCCCTTGCAGCACTCGAAAGATGGTTCTGCCCAGCTCAAAAGTGGATGGTCCGAGGCTGAACTTCCTGGTCTTCTCGTTATGCTTGATAAAACCTTTGGACCTGAGGATCTGGAGCATGCGGCTCACCGTTGCCACATGGAAACCCAGGCTCTGACTCAATTCAACCGTTCCCATCTCGCGACCGGATCTACTGAATTCCATCAGCACGTCGAGGGCTTTTTCAATAGATGTCACCTTAGGCGTCCCGTGTCTCATCGGCTATCTCGCTTAGTTTTCATATATTGCAAAGCAATTTATCATATAGAAAATGTCCCGTCAATGCGAAGTAAACCCTATTCTCCGGCCAGTCAAGATCGGAGATGCTCCTCCAAGCAGAGGAACATCCCTGCAACCCGCCGGGGAGGGAAGGGCGAGGGCGCGTAGTTGACCTATCGTCTCATGTGGCCGTTCTACTAACCGGCGGCAGGCTGGCTCGCGCGCAGGGCCGTGCGAGCAGATTTGGATGACCTGTGAGGACCGTTGAGCAGAGCCGAATGGCAGGCCGGGCGTCCAACCTCAAAGCTTGCTATGGGCGGGCGGCAAACGGTGGAGCCTCACGACCGGGGCAGGGCGCCGCGGGGCGCCCTGGCGGCCAATCGGTGGTCGCACGATTCCGACCAAGCCGCCAACTGGCCGCTCTAGCGGCACGAGACGAAGCGCACATTGCCGATCGAGGTGTGAATGGTCTCGCTGATCAGCCGCACCGCCCTCTCGATCTCTTCCTCGGTATTGTCCACCCCCAGGGAAAAGCGCACGCTGCAATGCGCCTCGTCCTCGGAGAGACCCATGGCCAGAAGGACGTGGGAGGGTTCGGGAGCGCCCGATTTGCACGCTGAGCCCGAGGAGAAGAAGACCCCCAAAGAGTCGAGGGCGAGAACGAGCGATTCGCCCCGTATCCCCGGCAACGCGACATTGAGCGTATTGGGGAGCCTTTGGCGGGGATGGCCGTTCAACATCGTTTCAGGGAGGAGTTGCACGATGCCTTCGTAAAGAGCGTCGCGCATCCCGGCAACCCGGCGCTGCATCTCGTCCAGGCGACGGACAGCCAAGTGTGCGGCCCGGCCCATTCCGATGATGGCCGGGCTGTTCTCCGTGCCGCCCCTCAAGGCCCCCTCCTGCTTTCCTCCATGGATCAGCGGGTCGGGGACTTCGACGCCTTTGCGCACATAGACCGCGCCTGCCCCCTTGGGGCCGTGGAACTTGTGCGCCGAGAGCGTGAGGAAGTCGACTCCCCAGGCTTGCACGTCAAGGGGAATCTTGCCGACCGCCTGCACCGCATCGACATGGAAGAGGATTCCCTTTTTCCGCGCCAGGGCCGCAATCTCTTCTACGGGCTGAAGCGAGCCCGTCTCGTTGTTCGCCGCCATGACGCTCACGAGGCACGTATCTCCCGTAATGGCCTTCGCGACGTCCTCGGGATCGACAACGCCGTCCCTGCCGACGCCCACATAGGATACCGAGAACCCGAGCCCCTCGAGCCAGCGGCAGGTTTGCAGCACCGAGGGATGTTCTATGGCGGTGGTGACGATATGGCGCTTCGAGTCGCGCAGGGCGACGCCTTTGATGACGAAGTTGTTGCCCTCGGAGCCGCCGCTCGTGAAGATAAGGCGGCGGGGCGTGCAGTTGATCAGGACCGACAGGCTTTTGCGCGCTGCTTCGAGGCGTGCGTGCACCTCTCTCCCGGCCGAATAGATGGACGAAGGATTGCCGTAAAGATCGAGGGCCTCGATCATTGCCTCCCGGACGGCGCCGTCTACGGACGTTGTCGCGTTATGGTCGAGGTAGATGGGCGCGGCCGGCGGCGCCTCGTCCTTGCGGCTGTCGACGGCGTATTCCCCCGTGCCGACAATCCGCCTTTCCCCTTGCTGCTCCGCCTTTTGCACGTCGCAAAGCAAGGCTTTGTAGGCCGGGAAACCGGAGATGGGGTCGAAATTGTCCAGGTCCGTGAGGTCATTCACGCAGGCCTTTTTCCAAACGTCTGCGCCGAGGGCGCCGCCCCCCGACCCGCTGGCCTCGATCGCGCCCTGCACGATGTCGGCAGTGACAGCCGCGTACATTTCCACTTCACCGCGCATGGTCCGGATGACGACCTTGTCTCCGCTCGCGATTCCCCGTTTCGCCGCGTCCGCCTCGTTGATCATGACCGTCGGGGCGGGCAGGTCGCGGGCCAAAGAGTCGATGGAGTGGTGCAGGTTATTCAGGTCCACATTATGATGGGCTCCGGAATTGAAGACGAGGGGAAAGCGGGCGGCCAGCTCGGGTCTGGATGAAGGACTTTCCCTCGGCTCCATGAAGCGGGGCAGGGGATCGTAGCCGTACTCTTCGAGCAGGGAGGAAGCTATTTCAAATTTGGCCGTCGGCGTCTCGAAGCCCGGCTTGCCGTCTTCCCGCAAGAGTCCTTTTTCCCACTTCTTGTACTGCATCATCGCCGGTTTTACCTGCGCCACCCCCCCTGCATTCCGGACGTCGCGGAGTGTGAAGCCGGAGCCGGCGAGCACGTGAGAGAGCAGTTGCTCGCTCGTTTGGGGGTAGAGATGGCCGTAGCACAGACAGGACGCCAGCTCGGACATGATAAAGAAATCGTACCGGGCCTCGCCCACCGGCTCGATCAGCCTCTCGCGGATTTTGAAGACCGAATCGTAAACCATGTACGACTCGTTCTCGTAGTAGGTTGTGGCGGGGAGGACGATGTCGGCGTAGGCCATGTCGGCGGTCCACTGGCGGTCTATGCAGACGAGAAAATCGAGGCCCGCCAACGTCTTACGCCAGATTGCCGACTGAGGCCAGGAGGTGACGATCGACGCGCCGAGGCTGAGGAGCATCCTGATGCGGTAGGGCTCGGCATCGATGACCGCCCGGGGGAGGGCGATGGCGTGGAATTCTCCGCGATACTTGGTATAGAGCGGAAACTGATTGTGGCCGGCTGCCTTGAGGACGTTCGGGTTGTTAATGAGTCCCTCGCGGTTGAGGGGGAACCTATTTTGCCGCATCTTGAAGCAAAGGCCGCCGGGGACGTCCAACTGGCCGGCAAGAGCGACCAGGGTGTGGACCGCCCGGACCGTCTGCACCCCGTTCCCGTTGTACTCGAGACCGGCGTACATCACGGGCGCGGCGCCATCGGCGGAGGCCAGCTTCCTTGCGAGGGAGCGGACCATCTCGCTCGGGACCCCGGTGACGCTTTCCACGTAGTCCGGTCTGAAATGCTGCACATAGGCGTTGAACTCGTCGAAGCCGGCTGCCCACTTTTCCGCAAAAGCCTCGTCGTGCAGCTCCTCTTCGATGAGTACGTTGCACATGCCAAGGGCAAGACAGCCGTCCGTGCCCGGCCTGATGGGAACCCACAGGGCGTTCGGATAGCGTGCCACGGCCGTCCTTCGGGGATCGATGACGATAATCTCGGCGCCTCGCCGGTACGCGGCCTCGAGCTTGAGAAAATCGTCGGGGGGGCAATGAGCGGCCGGGTTTTTCCCCCATACCAGCACGAGATTGGCGCGGTCTATGTCGGCGAACATGTCGATGTACATGCCCCCCATGGTGACGTGAGGGGCGATAATGGCAAAGGCGACGTAGCACAGGGCGCCGACCCCGAGCGTGTTGGGAGAGCCGTAGGGGAAGAGCACGGTTGACGCCGACGAGACGGCGACGCCGGCAGGCTGGAAAACGTCGCACAGGGCGCGGTCGAAACTGCCGCTGCCCGTGTAGACCGCGGCGGCTTCCGGCCCTGATTCTTCCTTTATCTTCATCAGATTGGCGACAATCTCCACGTACGCCTCGTCCCACGAGATTCTTTGAAACTCGTAGCTGCCCTTCGGTCCGCTCCGTCGCAAGGGGTAGGGGATTCTATTCTTGGAGTAAATGATGTCGGGCGAGCGTTCTCCGGCCTTGCAGATCATGCCGAAGGGAGAACTCTCGTCAGCTCTGACGGCGACGATGCGGCCCTCTTCGTCGTAGCTGACCACGACGCCGCATCCGGCCGAGCATATGCCGCATATGCCGCTTCTTTCGTTCGCTCTCTTCGCCACTTCTCACCTCCCCCCGTTGCGTCCGGCCGCTTCGGGCCGCCTACCGTCCCTGAGGTAGAGACCCACCGCGAAGTAGGAAGCAGGGTCTGTCCATACATGGAGCGGGCGGAAACCGGCGGTCCCTGCCAGACCGTGGAAGGCGTCTACAGTATATTTGTACGAGCTCTCGGTATGTACGCGCTCGCGTGGGGAGAAGGCGATAGCCTCCCCGCCTACTGTCACCCGTTGCGAACCGAGGCTCTCCAGGTGCATTTCGATGCGCGACCGTGCTTCGTTATAGATTGCAACGTGGCGGAACCTCTCCAAATCAAAGTCGGCCCCCAGTTCCCGATTGAAGCGGGCCAGCAGGTTCAGGTTGAACGAAGCCGTTACTCCCTCTGCATCGTCGTAGGCCCGACGGAGCAGGTTCCGATCTTTTTGGAGATCGTAGCCGACCAACAGACCGTCTCCCTCGTCGAGAAGGCGGTGAAACTGGCGGAGCAGGACGGCCGCGTCGGGTGGATCGAAGTTGCCGATGCTGGAGCCGGCAAAGAAAACAAGACGTCTCGCGGCAGGCGGCAATAGTGCCTTCAGGTTATTGAGGTCGGTAAGAAAATCCATGGCCACTGCCCGCACGGAGACATGGGGGAAACGATCCGCAACGTTGAGGGCGGCGTCCTGGAGAAATTCAGTAGAGATATCTACGGGAACGAAGGCCGAAGCGCGTTCGGTTTCGAGCAGAAGCTGTCCCTTCTCGCAGGTCCCGGCGCCCGGCTCGATGATGCAGAGGTCGCCGCCGACCTCCTCCAGCATACTCGGCGCATGTGCTTTGAGGATGGCCGTTTCGACGCGCGTTAGATAATACTCCGGAAGCGCACAGATACGATCGAAGATTCTCGAGCCTTCCTCATCGTACAGGTACTTGGGGGCTATCCTTTTCGGCGAGCTTTTGAGCCCCGCGAGCACTTCCGCTTTCATGGCCTGCGCATTGGTCCCGACCTTGATGAAGTCCACCCGGCTCCTCTGGCCGATGAGCTGACCCTTCTCCGTTTGGCTGAGTTCCATCATTTGCTCCCTGCAATGCTTAAGAATCGGCCGCGCTGCTGATCAGGCGGCAAAGACAACCTTGGAGAAATATAAGCACTGCCCGCTGGGCAAGGGAACCCTCTACGGGGTTTTTGCATTGGCAGGACCTCAAGGGAAATGCGCACTTTTATAGCGCTTCTTCACTCACGATTCGAGTCCCCGCTTTCCACACCGCATTGCTTGTTGACAGAAACAACTTTCGAATGTTACGATGGGCAAATGGCACGACGCAGCAACAAAAAGGGGCGTTGCATAGTGGGGCTGGCAGAAAGGCAGCAGAAGGGCCGGGTGAAATAGGGGCGGCCTGCGGCAGAAGCGGGCAGGTGCGTCGCAGCAGCAAGTGGCGCATTTATATCGGGCAGCCGATGCCGAAAGAGTCAAAAGGAGGGCAAACACGAGGGAGCCGACGAAACGTCGCCAAGGGCGAAAATTGGTTTTTCCAGGGACCTCAACTGGAGTTTCAGACCGTTTGCAACAACAAAACAATCAGAAGGAGGCTTTTGATGACATCAAGAAAGTATTCGCAGCTTTCTCTGGCAATCATCTCTGTTTTGGTCATCGCATTTGCCGTCTGCTTTCTTCCGGGCGGAGCGGGCGCCGCAGCTCCGACCAAAACGCTCCCTATTGGACTTCTTCTCCAGATTTCTGACTGGTATTCCGTTATCGATACGAACGAGCGGGGCGACGCCGAAATAGTCGCGCAGATGATCAACGAAAGGGGCGGGATCAAAGTCAAAGGAGAGTCATATAAAGTAGAGCTGATTGTCGAAGACGGAAAGAGCAGCCTCGACGGAAACATCGCCGCAGCGAACAGACTCGTTCTGAACAACAAAGTGAAGTTTGTCGTCGGCCCCAACGGGTTCTTCTCCGCGGCCTCCTCGCCGGTATTCGAAGCCGCTAAAGTTATCCACGTGTCCGGCTATTCCTCCATGCAGCCCGGCGAAATGGACGCGTCCACGCCATACGGATTCCTCGGTCATAACAACCCGCTGGCGCAGCAATCCATTCTCCTTAAGGCCCTGAAAAAGGAATACCCGAACGCGAAGAACCTCGTCTACGCCACTATGGAGGACGGCTCTCTTAAGTATTGGATGCCCGGGGTCAAGAAGATGATCGCCGACATGGGGCTCAATCTCCTTGCCGAACCCATTGAATATCCCCAGGATATGCAGGACTTCAGCCCCATAGCCTCCAAGATGAATGCGTTTGCCAAGGCCGACGCGTACTCTTTCGCCATGGGCACCCCGCCCCAGGAGGCCTCCATTATCAAAGGGGTGCGAACGCTCGGCAATCAGAAACCCTTCGTATTCAATTCGATGTCGAAAGACATCCTGGCGATCGCAGGCCCGCAGGCTGCCACTAATATCGTCTGCACCGCCGACAATATTCCGAATGTGCCGGGGACTCCAGCTCTGATGAACGAGCTTTTTCGCAGAGGCAAGGCCGACCGCCGCTTCTTCGGCATGACGCCGGGCGCCCTCTGGATCCTCGCCCAGGTTATCCAGGCCGCGGATAGTTTTGATGCGGATGCGGTAAAGGCCAAATGGGAGTCCATGAAAACGGTCTCCACTCCGTACGGGACCGGAACAATGTGCGGCGACAAGACGTTCGGACTGAAAGGTCACGCCATCGTTCATCCCGATCAAGCCACAAAAATAATGAACGGCAAGATTTCGAATGCCGGCTGGTTTACCCCGATACCGACTCCTTAGCGGTCCGGCTTTGTAGGCGCCAGCAAAATTCGGGGAGCAGTCCCCGAATTTTGCTGGCTCATGGACGTTGAATTGCCGCGAGGGGCGAAAAGGCAACGCTATGGAACAACAGCTCATTCAAACCGTAACCAATATACTAATCCTGGCGGCCATCTATATATTGATGGGCCTCGGCTTCGCTTTTATCCTGAACTTGCTCAATGTGTTCAATCTGGCCCATGGCGCCGTTTTCATGACTGCCGGCTACGTATGTTACCTTTTGATAACCCAATTAGGAATTAATCACTGGATCGCTTTCCCTCTCACCGTAGTTCTGATCGGCCTCCTGGGGATTTTCCTCGAGAGATTTTGTTTTCGTCCATTTCTCGGCGATTTCAACCGCACAACCATGGTGTGCGTGGCAATTACCGTCATTTTGAGCACCGCAACGAATCTGTGGCTCGGGTCCCAGGTCATCGCCATACCTGCCTTTATTCCGGGCGTCGTGGGCGTCATGCCTTTTGCCACTCAATGGGACAGACTGCTCATCTTTTTAACCAGCGCGGTTATCCTGATCCTGGTAATGTTGTTTGTGAACCGGACCAAGTGGGGCCTGCAAATGCAGGCTATAAGCCAAAACGTCGAAGGCGCCGCACTGCAGGGCATTCATTTCGGGCGTATTGCGGCTGTGGCGTGCGCCGTCGGATGCGCTTTGGCGGCGATAGCCGGCGTCTTCGCCGGAGCGATATACAACCTGAGCCCGTTCATGGGCGATCTCACTCTGCTGAAAGTCCTGATTCTCGTTGTCCTGGCCGGGGTAGGCAGTTTCAGCGGGATCTTCGTCATGGGCCTGATCATGGGCGCGGTGTATGCGGGACTGCCTATGCTGATACCGGGCGCCGCCAGTGAAGCTGTTGCAACCGTCATTGTTATCACGATTCTGCTGATGCGTCCCCAGGGATTCTTTGGACACGAATAGAAAGGGATTGAACTATGAACGATGGCCCCACCGGGTCGCAGAGCGCGTTTCCCGCACCAGGCGGGAGTAAGAGGGTCAAGGTCTTCCTGTTCGCAGGAATCTTGGCTGTCCTGCTCATCTTGCCCGTATTCTCTGGACCTTCCTACCTGTTGCATGTGCTGATATTGACGTTCATCTATATAGTCGCGGCGGTGAGCTTTCGCACGATCACCATTTCCGGTCAGTTTTCAATTTCCCACGCCGGTTTCATGGGCGTCGGCGCCTATGCGTCGGGCATGGCGGCCAAATGGTTGGGCTGGCCGACCTGGATTACGGTTCCTCTCGCAGGCATCCTGGCGATGCTCATCGGATTGGTCGTGGCATACCCATTTTCCCGTTTGAGGGCGATGTATTACGCCATGGGCAGCCTTTTCTGCGGCGTTGCATTGATTGACATCATTGCATCGGGGCGTTTCCTGACTGGAGGCTATGCCGGGCTGTCGGGCATCCCACCGCTTTTTATCTCGAGGATATCCTACTATTATTTCTTCCTGGTCATTGGGCTGGCCAGCGTCGTTGCGCTCTATAGGTTCGAGTTCAGCCGCATCGGCGTGACGTTGAAAGCAATTGCCCAGTCCCATATGGTGGCATCGAGCGTGGGCATCAATGAAAGCCGCTATCGGGTCCTGGTGGTCGGGGTAGGCTGTTTCTTTGTCGGTTTGATCGGGGCCTGCTACGGCCACTACAACAGGGTGCTCTCGCCCACCAGCTTCAATCTGGGGACGACGCTGTGGATTATTATGTACGCCCTGGTGGGGGGAATCGGCAGCTTCTCGGGGCCTATCATAGGAACCGTGATCCTGGTGTTCATACCAAACTTCGCGAGCCAATTGAAAGGTTATTTGCCTTTTGTATCCGCGGTCATACTCCTGATCATTGCCTATTTGATGCCAGCGGGCTTGGTAGGTTTGCCGCAAACGATCAAGGCACGGCGGTCAAGACGTCGAGCGAAGGAGAGGACGGCAACGGCTGTTGCCGGTTCGTGAAGTCGTTGCATGAAACTCCGCCTTTGGGTAGAAGCAGGCGGTTCCGCGGATCACATTCTCCGTTTGCTTGTAGGCCCAAGCCAACAATTCGGTGGCGCTTAAATGAAGGCAAAGCGGGCGGCACGCTCCCGCAACACGGTAGCCCACGGAGGGCCGCAGGCAGTTGGTAGGGACGAGAAAGCCGGGAAATCGTGCTTATGTTAGGGATAGTACGCATCTTTTGGCTCTCAGGAGGTCCCTATGAAGACGGCTCTGTTTTTCCTTGCGATCTGTGCGGCTGGTTGCCTGATCTGTTCCTGCTCCCACCTGCAGTACGGCAACATGGGCACGCAAACAGCTTTGGGACCTGACGAAATGACGCCGGGCGCTATAGGGCCTTCCAGCGTAGGCGGAGAGGTAAACTTCGGGACGCCGGGTCTGATAGAAATGGACCTTCAAACCGGAACGGGGATTGTGGGCAGTACGGAGTATACGCTTTTCGGAGGCCGGGTAGGTGGTTTCCCGAGCGGCCGGGGATTTACTTTTAACGTCGGGTCTCCTGTATCCTGAGCAGGTCGACCCTCCCGGCGCTTGCAGATCCCGCGACCCGCAGGGGTTTCGCGGGTTCGTTCGTTCCGCAAGGACGACGATCCTGATTTCGGTTCACGGCAAATGCGGAAAACCGTAGAGAAGGAGTTTTGCGCGCAAGCCGGGGCATAGAATAAATTATGGTTTAAAATCTTCTCCCCGCGCTGTAAAATAGCCGGACATGATCGACGACGATGTACACGGGGTCATTCGCGGTTGTCTTACAGGCGATGGAACTGCCTGGAACGCCTTCTTTACCGAGTACGCCCCCATTGCGATGAACATCCTTACTCATAAACTGGCAGACCTTTCTCTCGATGAGAAGGAAGATATCGTTCAGAATGTTTTTTCACGGCTGCTTACCGGGGGCCTGAAGAATTTCCGCGGGTCGAGCAGGTACGAGTTTCTCGCCTATTTCAAAAAGATTTGCATGAATGAATCGTTCTCTTATTTGAAATCCGGAAAAGAGCTTCATGACGCCGTCTCTCTTGACGAGGAAAGGGACGACGACCCGTTGGAATTCCGGCTGTCGAAAACGGATTATCTTGACGGCGGGCCCCACGCCGGGGTGAGCGAGCGCGAGCAACTGCGCATCGTCGAAATGGTTCTCGACGGCTCGCCCGTAGAGACGAAGCAGGTGGTCCTGCTGAAGCTGGAGGGTTGGAAGGACAGGGAAATCGCCAATATTCTCGGCATTTCTCAGGGTACGGTGGCGTCGAAGTATGCGCGGATGCGGGAGCGGATAAAAAAGTTGTTCGATGACTCGACGTCCGGGTGAGGGGGAGGTTATCTCATGAGGTTCCTCAGCATCTCCGCGGAGCCCCGGTCAAGCGTTCGCAATCTCTCGCAGGCCGACTGGGCTTTCGCCTTTTGCCCCTGCGCCAAATAAGCCAGGCCAAGCTCGTACCACGAGTCCGCGTCCGTCCGGTCCAGCGAGAGGCCTTTTTCGTACGTTTTTATCGCTTGTTCGTACGCTCCTCTCGTCTCAAGATTGGCCGCGAGGCCAAAGAGGGCTGCTGTATTCTCCGGGTTCAGCTTCAGGACTTCTTCGTATTCCCGGGCCTCCAGATCGTAAAGCCGTTTCTTGTAGTATGCGTAGGCCAGCTCCAGATGGGCGCCTTCCAGGCGTGGGTTCAGCTCCGTTGCCTTCTTGAAAAGATCGACGGCTTCCTCCCACCGCTGTTCGTCGCGGGCCAGGATGCCCTTCAGGTACAGATCGAGCGCCTCGGCGGAGAATCCATTGCCCTTCAACTCGTTCACCGCGACGGTCCTGCCTTGTTTGGCGATCCCTTCCGCTTCGGCAATCGGCGAAGCCAGGCCTATTCGTTTTTCCTGGGCAATGAGAAGGCCTATCAGTCTGCCCTGGCCGTCGACGACGGCGCCCTGGGTTACACTAGCGGAAAACGTCGCAAGCTGGATGTATCGCATTGGGCCGCCTGCGCGACGGCCCGGCGCCTGCTTAAAATCGCTCACGAGCGATTCCTTGAAATCTTCTCTTCCCCCGTCGCCGTTCGCCACAAGAAAGACGCCTTGTCCGATGCTGATCTCGCTTATATCGGCTGTCGGCATCGCGGGGAGCGACTCGTTGTCTACTTTCATCACCGCGAGGTTCTTCTCTTCATCCTTCCATACCCGCGTTGTGCGGTAGGTCTTTCCGTCCCGGCAGATTATCCGGATGGAGCTGGCGCCGACGAGCCGGGAGAGATTGCACGCGATGAGCCCTTTGTGACCGAACGTGACGCCCTGCGCCTCTTTGACGAGCGCGCCGGCGTCGTCCAGGGCGCGCACTTTGACGAAAGAGTTCGCGTCCACGAAAGGAAGCATGCCGGAAGGATTTTCCCGCCGGACTGCCGAAAGAGTGAGCAGGACTGCAATGCAGGCGGCGCCGAGCGCAACCGCCCCGTATCTCCACTGTATGTAAGGGAAAACGATCAATCCCCTGAGTTTTTCGAGGAACGATTCACTATTCCCGGCCTTTGCGGCTTTGTTTCCCTTCCCTTCGAGAAGCCCTCTCAAACGGCCGGTCAGGTTCGGGGAGAGTTTCACCGGGTGAGCGTTCCAGTAGAGCAGCTCTTTCGCCTCGTTGAGCTGCTTCAGGCAATAGAGGCACTTCTGCAGATGCCCTTCCGCTTTCTCCTTCTCTTCTGCGGACAGTTTTTCCTCTGCGTAAGCGCCGACAACCGCGGGGTCGAGGCACTCCGGCGTCCTCAACGCGTCGACCTTCTCAAGGGCGTTTTTCAACTCAGTCTCGAACGTGCTCATCCCGCTGCCATTAAAGACTCAATTTCAGACGCTTTTCTTCCACACTGTGGAAAAAATATGAAAAAAATGTGCACGACTACCGAGGGAACCCGCGCCTCGCGGCACTCTGCCGATCTCATCAACTCACGGCGCCTGCAGCCCTCAGCCGCTCGATATCTTCCACGGCGTAACCCGCTTCGAGGAGGATCTCATCGGTGTGCTGACCCAGACCGGGCGCTTCCCGCCCCCAGGCGGCCGGCGTCTCACTGAAATCCCAGGGGAACCCCGACATTTTTATCTTGCCCCAGGATGGGTGCTCTACGTTAATGAAGTAGTTGTTCGCGAGAGCCTGAGGGTCGCGCGTCACTTCCATGGGCGTCTGAACGGGCGTAAAGATGCACTCCGCTTTTTTGAGGATCTCCATCCACTCATCCCTTGTCTTTGTGGCGAATCTCCCGTCGAGAATAGCAACCAGCTCTGCCGCGTGCTTTCCCCGGCTCTCGATGCCGGCAAATCTCGGATCGTCCTGTAGCTCCTCGATCCCCACGGCCTTGCATAGTTTCTTCCAGTACCTGTCGGGGTCGAGATGGGCGATGACGATCCATGCGCCGTCTTTGCAGCGGTAATGGTTGTAAAGGGGGTTTCCGGCCAGGGCCCTGATCTCCCGGGGGAATTCCTGACCCATTATAGCGGGCGCCGCCATCACGAAGGCCAGAAGACCGACGATGCTTCCCATGAGCGAGGTATCGACCACCTGCCCTTTCCCGGTCTTCTCGCGAGCGTAGAGGGCTGCCGTAACCCCCCAAGCGCACATAAGACCCCCTACCTCGTCCCCTATGCCGGGCAGCATCTGGGAGGGAGGGCCGCCCCGCTCGCCCGCGGCCATCATGAATCCGCAGCGGGCTATGCCGGTGTAGTCAAAAGAGAGGGCGCTTGCGTCGGGCCCCTTGCGTCCCCAACCGGAAGCCTGGGCGTAGATGAGCCGGGGGTTCCTCGCGAGCAGGTCCTCCGGTCCTATGCCCAGCTTTACGGGAGCATCTATGCTCATATTGTTGACGAACACGTCGGCGCGGTCGATGAGCTTCAGGAAGACCTGCATGCCCTCCGCGCTCTTCAGATCAAGGACGATGCTCCTCTTGTTTCTGTTCGCGTGCTCGAAATAGTAATTGTTGCCCTTCAACCCGGACATGGCCTCGACGACCTTCATAAAGCCCCTCGCCGGGTCGCCGGCCCCAGTCTCCACCTTGATAACGTCGGCGCCAAGGTCTCCGAGCCTCATCCCTGCGACCGGCCCCTGCTGGAACATGCCGATCTCCACCACCTTGACGCCCGCCAACGGTCCCCCTGCCATGTGAGCAACCTCCTTCGTCCTTTGAAATATCGAGACCCGCGCGGCCCCGGCTGAAAGCCGTTGCCGGCCGGCGTCCCTGATGCAAACATGCCTCCCGCGAGGCCTGGCCCTCAGTTTTTGACCGGAGCGCGGTTGTTTTGTAAGCTGCAATTTTCTTACGCCTTCCTGTTCCTTGTCAATTGTTTTCTTGCATTTCTCTTTGTACGGTCGCAACGTTGACGTTTTTTCCTGCCTGTGGTATCACAATAAACGCAATATTCCCGAGGGACGCAGGGATTCGGAAGTGAAAATCCTCATTGTCGAAGACGAAAAGAAGCTCGCCAATTTCTTGAAAAAAGGGCTGCAGGAAGAGGGCTATGCGGCGGACGTCGTGCACAACGGAGAGGACGCCCTGTCCATGGCGACGGACCGGGAGTACGACCTTATCATCCTCGATATCTATATTCCGAAGCTCGACGGGTTTGAAGTGCTCAAAAGGCTGAGGGAGCGCGGGGCGACGACTCCTGTCCTGCTCCTCACCGTGAGGGCCACCATCGAAGACAAGGTCCTCGGTCTCAACCTGGGCGCCGACGACTATCTTACCAAGCCTTTTGCTTTTGAGGAACTTCTCGCAAGGGTGCGCGCCCTCCTCCGTCGCCGCGCCAACCTCGACAATCCGGTGCTGCGCTTTGCCGATCTCGTCCTCGACCCCGTCCGCCGCATTGTAACGCGGGGGACGCGCAAGATCGAGCTGACTTCAAAAGAGTTCGCCCTTCTCGAATACTTGATGCGGAACGTCGACCGCGTGGTAACGCGGACCATGATCACCGACCACGTCTGGAATTATGACTTTGACACGGGGACGAACGTGGTCGACGTCTACGTCAACTACCTGCGAAAGAAGGTTGACGCCGACCCGAATGCGAGGCTCATCCATACCGTGCGCGGCGTCGGCTACGTGATGAAGGCAGCATCCCCGTGATCGTTCGTTCGCTCAGGACGCGTCTTGCCCTCTGGTTCTGCGGCCTTCTTGCCCTCACGTTTATTATCCTCGGCGTGACGGCGTACCTCCTGGTCAGCTATGCGCTCCACAAAGAGGCCGACTCGGCCCTTCGCAGCGTCGCACAAGCCCTTGCCGCCAGCAGCGTGGCCGACAGCCGCCGTTTTCCGCCCGACGTCGACGAGATCTTCCGCCGCTTTTTCGGTTTTGCCCCCACGCCGCCCTATTTCGAATGGCTCGATCCCCGCGCGAATCTTCAGCGCCAATTCGACGAAGCCCACATCCCTCCAATGAGCCCCCGAGTGCGGGATGCCGCTCTTTCCGGCGTCGCCACCTTTGAGACTGTCAGGGAGGCCCGCCCCTATCCCGTGCGGGTTCTCACCTGGCCCGTCATAGACTCGGGCAGGGTCGTCTCCGTGCTCAGGATAGGGATGTCGCAAATGACGCTTTACCGGACCCTTTCTCACTTTCTCCTCGTCATGGGCGCCCTTTTCCTCTCGCCCTGGCTCTGGCCGGCGGGGGTGGATGGTTCCTCGCCCATCGGGCGCTGCGCCCTGTCGACAGGATGACGCAGACGGCCCGGAGGATCAAGGCGGGCCAGCTCCAGGCGAGGATAGAGAGGACC
This sequence comes from uncultured delta proteobacterium, assembly GCA_963816715.1. Classification (GTDB taxonomy): domain Bacteria; phylum Desulfobacterota; class Syntrophorhabdia; order Syntrophorhabdales; family WCHB1-27; genus BOG-1155. The sequence goes on along the minus strand of CAWFMJ010000007.1, from coordinate 23,166 downwards.
GGTGCGAACGACGAGCTGGACAGGCTGGCCGACACCCTCAACGAAATGCTCGGCCGTCTCGAAAGCTCCTTTGCGGAGATGCGCCAGTTCAGCGCCGATGCCTCCCACGAGCTGCAGACGCCACTCACCATTTTGCGAGGCGAGATAGAAGTGGCGCTTCGCGCGAAGAGGAGCCCCGACGAATACACCGGGGTGCTGAGGAGCGCCCTCGAGGAGATACAAAGGATATCGGCGCTCGTGGAGGGCCTGCTGCTCTTGGCGCGGTCTGACGCAGGCATGCTCAGGATGGACCGCTCCCCTGTCGACCTCGTGTTCGTCGCCGAGGAGGTCCTGCACCGGCTCGGTCCGGCCGCAACGGCAAAAAAGGTTGCCCTGATCCTCGGGCAGATAGAGCCTCTTGAAGTTTCGGGAGACCTCGTGCACCTCAGGCGCCTCCTTTTCAATCTTGTCGACAACGCAATAAAGTATACTCCTCGCGAGGGCATGGTCCGGGTTTCCGTTGCCCGAAGCGGTCCTTTCGGCGTCTTGACCGTCGAGGACACGGGGATAGGCATTCCCCCCGGAGAAGCAAAAAAGGTGTTTCAGCGATTTTACCGGTCCGCGGACGCCCGTGCCCAGGCCCAGGAGGCTCGGGTCTGGGGCTTTCGATAGTCGAATCGATTGTCGCGGCCCACGGCGGGCATATGGAGCTGCACAGCGAGCCCGGCAAGGGGAGTTGCTTTGAGATATGGCTCCCCTTGCCGGGCTCGCTGGAAGAAGAGGGAGGCCCTTGATGAGAGAATTCTAATTTTTCCTTAATTTGATTCTAATCTTTTTCGTTTATACTATCTTGCGAAAGCGGGCCTGCCGGCTTCAGGCCGGTCCGCCTACTATCGGAAAAGGAGGAACGATCACCATGGATAGGCTGAAAAACTACCTTTCGGTAAAGCGTTTCAGATATTCCGTCCTGTTCTTGTCGGGGGTGGCAGTTCTGGCTGCGGGCATGCTCATTGCGTCCTCGGCCGGCCCTGCCGGCCACGCCTATGCGAACCCCCGGATTGCGGCATCGGGGGCGCCGGCCCCCAGTCATTTGCCGATCTTGCGGAAGCCCTCGGACCTTCCGTAGTCAACGTGAAGATCACCAAGGTCGAAAAGGCAGAGCTTCCCAATCAACTGCCTTTTGACGAAGGCCCCTTCGGCGATATGTTCAGGCGGTTCTTCGGCGATATGCCGAACGGGCAGCCCCGCAAGAGCCATGGAGCGGGCTCCGGCGTGATTATCGACTCGGCCGGCACTATTCTCACCAACAATCACGTCGTCGAAGGCGCGCAGGAGATTACCGTCACCCTGAGCGATAAGCGCGAATTCAAGGCGCGCGTTGTGGGTCGCGATCCCAAGACCGACCTTGCCGTGATCAGGTTGGAGGCGAAAGGGAAATTTCAGGAAGCCAAGTTGGGCGACTCCGAAACGCTTCGGGTCGGTGAGTGGGTCCTTGCGGCCGGCAACCCCTTCGGCCTGACCAATACCGTGACGGCGGGCATCGTGAGCGCAAAGGGCCGGATCATCGGCGCGGGTCCCTACGACGATTTCATTCAGACGGATGCGCCGATCAATCCCGGAAACTCGGGCGGCCCGCTTTTCAACATGAAGGGCGAAGTGGTAGGCATCGCCACGGCTATTATCCCCAACGGTCAGGGGATCGGTTTTGCCATCCCCATAAATACCGCCAAGACGCTCCTGCCCGAGTTGACGTCAAAGGGGACCGTTACGAGGGGCTACTTGGGCGTGAACATACAGAATGTCACCGAAGATTTGGCGTTGTCGCTTAGCCTCAAAAGCACCAAGGGCGCTTTGGTGAGCGACGTGGTCGAGGGAAGCCCGGCGGAAAAAGCGGGCGCGAAACGAGGAGACGTAATCGTTTCCTGCGACGGGAAAGAAATAGCGGACAGCCGCGAACTGGCGGGCTTCGTTGCCGGCCTGCCCGTAGGGAAGCAGATTCCCTTGCGCGTGATAAGGGATGGAAAGGAGACGACCCTCCACGTGACGATCGCGAGCCTCAACGCTCATGAGGGCGAGTCGAAAAAGGTCGAAGAAGCGAAAGGCGAGCCGAGCAGATGGGGGCTCCAGCTCCAGGACCTGACCCCCGAAGTCGCCCGACAAGCAGGTCTTAAGGCGAATCAGGGCGTTGTCGTCGCGGGCGTCAAGTCGGGAAGCCCCGCCGAGGAAAGCACTATTCATGCGGGCGACATTGTTCTGGAAGTGAACCGCCAGCCCGTCAAAGACGCGGAAGACATGAAAGCGAAATTGGCGAAGGTGGGCGAGAAGGGACAGGCTTTGCTGCTGGTGCAGAGAGGGAAGAATACGTTTTATGTCGTCCTGAAAGGATAGGTCCGGGGCCGGTGCAGGTGCGGGCGCTTTTTGCGCCCGGCGCGGTCGCTGGGGCGTGTTCAGGTCCTCACATACAGGAAGTATGCTCCGGCCTGAACGCACCCCAGCTTCCGTGCCATGCATCAAAAATCGCCTCGCCCCTGCACCGGCCAAGTCTGGCGGTTTCTGCTGCCGGCCGGGCTTTTTCTCGTTTCCACTCCTATTGTCGTCACGTATCATGTCTCAAGAACAGGGGTTACAAACTGCGGATTTGCCCAAAAGGAGAAGCACGTGATGAGGCACGTCAAGGGCCCAACGGTCATCGAGGCGCAGGGGAACATGCCGAAGAGCATCGAGGAGTTTGTCGGGCGGGTCAACACCGGGACGGCGGAGGCGAGCATCGCGCGTATGAAGAGCCCGGCCGGATGGATCGAACCGGGACAAGAACCCCGATTTACCGAGTATACGGTGGTGCTGAAGGGATCGCTCCGTGTTATCACAAAGGATAAGACGATTGACGTGACAGCCGGCGAATCCGTTATTGTTGAAAAAGGCGAATGGCTTCGGTATGGCAGTCCGATGGAAGGAGGCGCCGAGTACATTTCGGTCTGCATTCCCGCATTTTCACCGGAGTCAGTACACAGAGACGAAACGTGAGGACCGCGCAACGGCGCTAAAAAAGGCAGAGCGTTTTTGGCTCTGCCTTTTTTAGCGCTCGTGACGTTGAATCTATTTGGTGAACCGCTTTCTTATTGCAGCTAGGCCGAAAAGAGCCGGGCCGAAAAGGAGCAGCGCGCCGGGGAGAGGCACGGATGAGACCTTTGTCGTGTCAGGGGCGTCAATGTAGATGGTGGCGCCTGCCGCGTTCGAAAAAGTCGCCTGCAAGGTCTGGGTGAACTCGTAAGAGCCGGTGGTGGGCGCCAGCAAGGTCTCAATGGTGCTTGCTTTTGCTTCAAGGGCGGCAGAGGAAAGCGGCACAGCGACGGACGGGTCTGATGTTGATAAGTAAGTGGCGGTCACACTCTTCGTCGTACTGCCATTCGTCAGTGTGCTCGTGAGGGCCAGGCTTGTAAGATTGACCCCGCTTAAAGAGGCCCATAGGTAATCGTCCAGAGAGACGGAGACCTTATAAGATTGCCCGGCATCGAGATACGGCTCGAAAAAGTAAGCCGAGAACGAGTAGCCAACCGTGACGCTGTTGGTCGCCGAGTCTACCGCGAAGGTCATAGGCCCGGTGATCGTCAACGACCCGCCTCCGGCGGTGCTGTTCGCCGATGGGTTCAGTCCCCCTACGCTTGCGCTCGCTCCATCGGACGCTACCCCTTGAATGGGCTGCAGCACGGCGGCGGCGTAAGCCGGCTGGAATGGGAGGACTAGTGGAAGCAAAAGAGCCAATGACGCAATAACGGCCATCTTTGCGAGCAGGGTCCCGACTTTGTGAGTTTTCATTTCGTCTCTTCTCCTTGCCCTAGTGGGGCGGGTTGCAGTAAAGAAGTCGCGCTTTCCGGAAATTCGCGCACCTCATGGCAGCTTCTACGAATCATACCGCCTCTGATCCGACAGCCCGCCTGTCTGCTGATGAAATCCTGGAAGAATAACTGAGACCCGAAGGCTTTCCGTCCCATCCTCACGGATGGCTTGGTTGCTTAGATACGTGCATTGTAAAACAAAGCATAATGGGAGTCAAGGGGAAATGCAGCGCAATGAAGATATTTCCTGAAAAACCACCGGATGATCTTACTGATATTTCGAGACAGAACCGCAATAATCGGGCGACAATCGAGACAAGGGGCCGAAGATGGGCTATTCTGCACTCTTTAAAAGTAGTTATTTGGAGTAATTGGTAATTTTTTATTACAATAAGTAATTGACAAGCCTAGACCCCTCATGTCATAAATAACCCAAGGAATTGGAACGTCGCGGGAAAACGGGGGCTGAGGCATCCGATTGTCCCAGCCCTCTACTTATTGAGGAGGTCGGCATATGACAGACGAATACAAGGTGCTCATAGGCGGCAAGTGGTGTGAAGCAGCGTCCGGAGAACGGATGGAGGTGACAAATCCCGCAAACGGGAAGCCGTTTGCCTCCGTTCCGAGATGCGGCCCTGAGGATGTAGAAAAAGCCGTCGCAGCGGCGGTGAAAGCGGCCCCTGAGTGGGGGGAGAGACCAGTGTCCGAGCGATCGAAGCTCCTGCTCAAATTGTCTCAACTAGTCAGGGACAACCTGGAGGATCTGGCAAAACTTGAGACCATGGAACAGGGATCTCCCATAAGAAAGACAACGAGCGCGGACATACCCGGTTGCGCCGAACATTTCGAGTATTATGCCGGCGTTGCGCGGGGCATGACGGGCGAGACGCTTCCCGTTGATCCACAGCGCGTATGCATGACCATCCACGAACCGTACGGTGTGATAGGCTTGATCACGCCTTGGAACTTTCCCGCCCCAATGGTATGCATGAAAATGGGGGCGGCCGTGGTAATGGGCAACGCGTGCGTGGTAAAGCCTCCTTCAACTGCCCCTCTCACCGCTCTTAAGATTGGCGAGTTGGTTACGGAGGCAGGTTTCCCTCCCGGGGTCGTGAACATCATTACCGGGCCGGGCAGCACGGCGGGAGAGGCCATCGTTCGCCATCCGGACGTGGCGAAGATCGGTTTTACCGGCGATTCAGCCACGGGCAAGAGGATCATGGGCGTCGCGAGCGATTCGATCAAGCAGGTGGGCCTCGAGCTCGGTGGGAAGAACCCGTTCATTGTCCTGGCCGATGCCGACATCGATTCTGCCGTGGAGGGAGCCGTCTGGGGCGCTTTTTTCAATTCGGGGCAAGTTTGCGCGGCGGCCAGCCGGTTCTACATTCATGAGTCCCTTTATGACGAGTTCGCAGAGAAGTTTGTTGCCGCAGCGGGAAAGCTCCGCGTGGGCGATCCAATGAACACGGCGACGGTCATAGGTCCCCTCGCCTACAGGGAACATCGCGACAGGGTCGAATCGTACATCGCTCAAGCCAAACAGTCGGGCGCGAAGCTCCTCCTCGGGGGGGAACGGCCCGACACGCTTGAGACGAAAGAAGGCTATTTCGTCGTTCCGACTATTTTCGGCGATTGCGCCAACGACATGGAATTCATGCAGGAAGAGATTTTCGGTCCTGTGGCCGGACTTGCGCGTTTTAAGACAGTCGACGAGGCAGTTGCGCTCGCCAACGACACCAAATACGGCCTTTCCGGCTCGGTCTGGACGGCAGACGTGAGGACGGGCCTGGTCATAGCCAGGCGGCTAAAGACAGGCGCGGCTTGGGTAAACGAGCACCTCTGCATCTCCTGCGAGACCCCATGGGGAGGCTGCAAGCAGTCAGGCTGGGGCAAAGACTCGTCCACCATGGCCCTCGAAGAGTATTCGTTGACGAAGCTTATTTACATAGACCTCATCGGGCGGCCTGACAGGCCGTGGTACGGAGTGATGAAATAGAAGAAGCAAGGCAAAAGAAACATCCGTCTTGAACCGAGCCCCGAAGGCGGCCAAGGGACGCAAGAACGAAAACGGCGAGTCGAAAGGGGACCATAAAAATAAACAGAGGGGAAAGGATTTAGTCCTTTCCCCTCTCTATGTTCCGCATTGAAATTACTTCGCGGGTGCGGGAGCGGGCTCGGCGGGAGCTGCAGGAGCTTCCTCCTTCTTCTCCGTCTTCTTAGGAGCCTTCTTCGCCTTCTTAGCCTTCTTCTTCGCAGGAGCCTTCTTCTCAGGAGCCGGTGCTGCCGCGCCCTGATCGGTTCCGCCTGCTGCAGGCGCGTTCTCTTGCGCGAAACCTACTGCCGAAAACGTAAGAGCGATCAATGCTGCCAAAACGAACGTAAAAATCTTCTTCATGTGATTCACCTCCTTCTTTTTCAGGTAATCTATCATGACTATCCTCTATGCACGGAGCGTGCCATAGGTGTTATATGTACCTTATTGGGAACACACGTCAACGGTTTGACGAGGTGCGACGCGAGGGCCGGGCAAAAAAGGATGGACGTGCCGGTCGCTGAATCTGCGGGAAAAGCCCTTCAGGCGAGACAAAAGTCGGAAGTTTCCGGCTAGAGTGAGTCGGAGTTTTCCGCTTCACGTTTCGCCTCGCTTTTTTCGTCAGTTTTCCAGTTTTTTTTGTTCTCGTAGCCTCGGGGTGTGATCATCAGGCCGTCCCGGACAATCGTCCTGGAGTTCCCGATAATCACCGTCGTCTGCATGTCAATCTCGTCAAAGGGCAGGTGAGCGAGGTCGCTTACGGTCACTTTTTCGCCTTCCCGCATGGCCGCCCGAACGATCCCCGCCGGCGTTTCGGGTCGCCGGTGCTTGAGGATTATCTCTTGCGCCTTTCGGATATGGCCGCTGCGAGCCCCTGACCGCGGGTTGTAGAGGACGATCACGAAATCGGCGCGGGCCGCCGCTTCGAGTCGCTCTTCGATGGCCGACCAGGGGGTAAGCCTGTCGGAGAGGCTTATGGTGGCGAAGTCGTGCATTAGGGGCGCCCCGAGGCGGGCGGCGCAGGCATTGAGGGCCGATATGCCGGGAATGACCTCGACTTCGACCGGGTCGCCCTGCTTCAGCAGTTCGAGCACCAGCCCCGCCATGGCGTAAATCCCCGGATCTCCGCCGCTGATCACGGAAACCGTCCTGCCCTGGCGCGATAGCTCGATGGCCTTTCGGCAGCGCTCGATCTCACGGGTCATCCCCGTGGAGACACACTCCTTGTCCGCGATTGCCTCCCTGAGGAGGCTCAGGTACGGGCCGTAGCCGACAATAACGTCCGATTCCCGAACGGCCTTCAGCGCCGCGGGCGTAAGGTGCTCGCTGCTCCCCGGTCCTATTCCGACGACATGGATCAGACCTCTTTGCTCGCTGTGGGTGGAGACGGTGGAACGAAGCGGCGTTTGGGCGATAGCTACTGTTACATTGCCTCGTCGTTGCTTCCGCACGACCAACTCTCCGTCGCCTGAGCCCAGTAGCGCGGCGGGCTCCGCCACAGCCCGGGCGCCCGTCGCTTTCAGAGCGGCGGGAGAGGGGGCCACCCCGTGCACGAGGTTCAATGTGTCGGGGGAGAAGGCAAGGAGGTCCAATCCGGTTTCTTGAGCAAATCCGGCAAGGCCCGGCTCGTCCTTCTTTTTGTCGATGGTTGCCAGAGCGCGCAGGGAGAGGAAGGAAAGTCCCTGGCCGGCAAGCGTTTCTTTCAGGGCGTTCGCTATTTCGCCGGCCGGCGCGCCGCTGTTGCACCCTATGCCCGCCACGAGGTTCCTCGGTCTTACGATCAGGGCGTCTCCCCGCGCTTTGAACGTCCGTTCCTCTTTGTTCGTGACGATGATGTCTGCATCCGCAGGATCTTCGGTGAGAAGGAAGGCTTCCGGCAGCTTTAGGGGAACCTCGGAGAAAAGACGAAGGCCCTTTTGGTCGACCAGCCTGGTCGCGATCTTCGGAAGGCGCCTCCAGTCCTCGATGACGAGGCCCTGCTCGTGCGCCCAAAGGTCGATGGCGGGGAGATCGTTCGCATCGGAAGCGGTGGTGATGACGGCGTTGCCCCCGGTAATGCGGGCGATCTCCGCGGCGAGCGCGTTCGCCCCGCCCAAATGGCCGCTGAGGAGACTGACGACGTGCCTGCCCTTCTCGTCGAGGAGGACTACGGCCGGGTCGGTCCGCTTGTTGCCGAGCAGCGGCCCTATGGTCCGCACGACAATCCCCGCCGCCATGAGGAAGACGAGCCTGCCGCCCTTTGCCCAGTTCTCCTTGACGGCCGCTGCCGAAAAACGCCTGCTTTCGGCAGCCGGAAAATGGAGCGCGAGGTTCTCCGCGCGGGCGCGTCCCTCTTTTTGTCACGTAAAAGAAAACTGTCCTATTTCCGGAAGCCATGGGTAAACCCTTTATGGTAGAGCCTCGACTCTTTTCCCAGGTTTTCCGCCGACGCCCTGAGCGACTCGCCGACGTAGATGAGGGCCGTCTTTTCCACCCCTGCCTCGCGGGCAAGGGCGGCGATCTCAACGAGTGCGCCCCGCACCACCTTTTGCTCCGGCCACGACGCTTTCTCGATCACCACTGCCGGGGTCTCGGGAGGATAGCCCTGAAGCAGCTCTTCCACGACTTTTTCGATCATGCCCGCGCTCAGAAAAACGACCATGGAAGCCTGGTGGCGGGCAAGGCCGGCAAGGGCCTCGCGCTCCGGCACGGGCGTGCGTCCGGCAAGCCTCGTGAAAATCACCGTCTGGCTTATTTCGGGCACGGTCAGCTCTTGTCCCAGAACAGCCGCGCCCGCCATCGCCGAGGAAACGCCGGGGACCACCTCGTACGAGATCGACAGGTCCCGAAGACGCTCGATCTGCTCCGATATGGCGCTGTAAAAGGCGGTGTCTCCGGTGTGAAGCCGCGCGACGAGCATGCCTTTTTCGGCTGCTTCTTTCATGATTCCGACGATTTCTTCCAGCGTCATGCGGGCCGAGTCGTAAATTTTGCCTCTCGCGCGTTTCAGGATCTCCGGGTTTACGAGACTGCCGACGTAGATGACAACGTCAGCCGCCTCGAGGATCTTTTGGCCCTTGACGGTAATCAGCTCGGGATCGCCCGGTCCCGCTCCGATGAAATAGACGGCCGCCTTTTCTTTCGCCAACGTTATGCCTCCTTCAATCGCGAATCTCGGATCGCGAAACAGAAAATATTTCAATCGCGAAACAGAAAATGTTCTGCCTTAACTTTCGCGTTTCGCGATTTCACTTTCGCGATTGTTATCCCTCCTCAGCGCTTCGCATGCGCTCGCTTTGTTATGATCACGAGTGAAAAATAGTCAAGCTGCTCCTTGTTCAATCCCGCAAGGTCCCTGTAGATGGCTTCATCGGCCATGCCAAGCCGCGATACGCAGACAGCGCGGTCCAGCACACCCCTGTCGGACAACATTGAGACAATCCGGTCGAAGGCCCGGTAGACCTTCATGAGCACTACCGTATCGAACTGTGCGAGGGCCGCGTCCAGAGCCTCCAGCGAGGCTGCGGGCATGACGGCTATCTTCTCGTCGCCCAGCCCGAGGGGAATGTGCGCTTTCGAGCCTGAGGCATTGATTGACGAAATGCCGGGGACGATCTCTATGCGCAGTCCGGGGCTTGCCTCCAGCAGCCTGTCGTAGAGGTAGAAAAAGGTGCTGTAGAGGGTAGGGTCGCCGATGGTGATAAAGGCCACGTCGATGCCCTTCTCGAGCCTGGCGAGAATGGCCGAGACGATCTGCCCCCACCGGGCGTCAAGCTCCCGTCCGTTGGCGCCGTTATCGGCCTTTTTCATCGGGAAAAAGGCCTCCACGATCTCTTTGCCTTCGATGTCGACGGCTTGTCGCACGATGGAAAGGGCGAGACTCTCCCCCTGTTCTTTTCCCTTCGGCACGCAAATGACGCCCGCCTCTCCGAGAAGCCGCACCGCCTTGAGCGTGAGGAGCTCGGGGTCGCCCGGCCCTACGCCTATTGCATAAAGGGTTCCATTCATCCCTGTTGTTTTTCTCCTGTAATGACGAATATCGGGTTGAGACTCGCCAGATAGCGCTTACCGCCCACCGGTTTTGAGCGGGCCACGGAGACTTCCGATATCTTCAACCGGAGACCCGCGCGTTCGAGGGCGCCGCACGCTTCGTGCAGCGTCTCCAGCGTTGCGGCATTGACGACGATAATTCCGCTCTTTTGCATCCTGGACCGCGCCGTGTCGACGATCCCTGCAAGCTTGCCGCCGCTGCCTCCGACAAAGACCCGATCGGGCGCGGGCAGGGCGACGAGCCTCTCCGGCGCCGCGCCTTCGAAGACCGTTACATTCGGAACGCTGAAAAGCGCGCAGTTCTTCCGGATGAGAGCCTGCTGTTCCTCGTCTTTCTCTATTGCAAAAACCTCGAGGGCAGGGCAGAGGCGCGCGGCCTCTATCGAGATAGACCCGGCGCCTGCGCCGATATCCCACAAGACGCCTTCTTCCGGCAATCGCAACGCATGGAGCGAAACCGCCCGCACTTCATCCTTGGTGATGAGCCCCCCAGAGTGGAGCAACTCTTCCTCCCGGAGGCCGAATCTCGGGGGCGGCGCTCCTGTTCCCGGAAAATGCGAAGGGGCCCTTCTTTTGTCGTCACCCCGGCGGAAGCCGGGGTCCAGATCGCTTGAAACGTCCTGAAAGCCCTGGATGCCGGCTTCCGCCGGCATGACGGAAAACTCCGGCGAACCCGTTTCTTCACAACCGCCTATCTCCCCTGTTCTTCTGACGATCGCCACGTTCGGCTCGTCGAAAGAGAGGGCCGCAATCTCTCCGGGTGAGCCTTCGGTGATCCGTTCATCCTCATAGCCCAACCTTTCGCAGACAAAGACGACGCAGGAAGAGCGGAGGGCGGGGATGGCGGCGAGACTTTGCGCAATGGCTGCGGGGCCATGCTCCTTGTCGGTGAGCGCCGCTACCAGATCGTGCCGTGCGAGAAGTCCGGGAATGTCTCCCGGCTCGTACCGGAGCGACTTCCCGTGGAGGCTGATCAGCAGGGCGTTGTCCCAGGGCAGCCCGATACGGGAGAAAGCGAGCTGTACGCTGGAAACATCGGGGAGGATCTCCACGCTTTCGCGGCCGAACTCTTGAAGCGCCTTCCTGCCGATGCCGAAAAAGAGCGGATCGCCGGAGGCGAGAAGCACGATGTGTTCCATTCCGGCTTTCATCAGGCCGCGAATGAAATCGATGGTCTCATCGGGCTTGTCGATCTGCCTGATCTTTTCGCGAACCTGCGGGAACTGGGCACAACCGGCGAAGAGCTCGCAGAGCCGCCGCGGGCCGACGATAATCTCGGCGGAGAGGACTGCCTTTCGACCTCTTTTATCGAAGGGTCTGGCGCCGATGCCCAGAACAGCCAACTTAGCCATGCTCTGCCACAACCTCCCCTTTGTAGGAAACAAGGCAGGCCGACACCGGGATGCCCTGAGCGATCGATTCGGCGTAGCGCCGAGCCGCTTTGCAGACGTGAGAGAAGAGCGAGGAACGCACATTTTCAGGCCATAAGGAGACCATTTCGAACATTTCCCGCGCCGTGGTGAACGGCCTGTCCGAGAGTCCGGAAAAGCCGAGATTCCCGATGAACGCCGCGGCCCGATTGAGGTCGATCACGCCCCGGCTGACGTGGGTCTGGGGCGTGGCCATGCCGATCTTCAGCATCTTTGCCCATTGGGCCGCCAGCCAGACCCTGTCGAACTGGCGTTTCTTCGCTTCGAGGAGGCTGTATTCCACGTAATCGCCCATCATGACATAGCACTCTTCCGGCAAAGCGCGGTACGCCATGTGTGCGGCCTCGGAGCTTCTGCCCGTGGCGATGACGATCTCCTTTCTGCCCATGGCTGCCGCGACGCTCATGGATGCGGAGATTGTCGCCGTCCAGGCTTCGCTCGACAGGGGTCTGACGATGCCCGTTGTGCCGAGGATTGAGATGCCGCCCACGATGCCGAGGCGGCTGTTCAGGGTCTTATCGGCGAGCGCTTTCCCGTTGGGGACCGAAACGGTTGCCTCGATTCCGGCAGGCGGGAATATCCGGCAGGCGTTGGCCTCCCTGACAGCCTCGCCTATCATTGCCCTCGGCACGGGATTTATGGCTGCCTCGCCCATCGTTGCGGCGAGTCCCGGGCGGGTGACGACGCCGACGCCCTCGCCGCCCGTGATGACGACGTCGCCTGCCGGCGCCGCATCGATGAAGGCGGCCCTTACAACGATCTCCGCCCCGTGGGTCACATCGGGATCGTCGCCCGCGTCTTTGACTACCGATGCGAAGGCCGCACCGCCTTCGCGCCCTGACCGCTCGATCCTGAACCCATGTCGCGAGCCGTCAGGAAAGGGGATATCGACTTCTTCGGCCGTCGACCCCGTCAGCAAGAGCAATGCAGCAGCTTTGGCAGCGGCAGCGGCGCAGGCGCCCGTGGTGCAGCCGGAGCGGAGTTGTTTATTTTTCGATGCCACGGCGGGCATTTACCCCATTCTGATAATAGTGTTTTATCTCGCGCATTTCCGTAACGAGATCGGCTTCTTTTATCACCGCTTCATGGGCGTTCCTTCCGGTGAGGATCAATTCGACGGAATCGGGTTTCTGCTTTATCAGGGCGAGGACTTCCTCCACGCTGACGAGGTCCAGGGCGACCGCCACGTTTATCTCGTCGAGGATGACCACGTCGTAGTCGCCGGAGACGACGGCCGCCCCGGCTTCCCGTATGCCCTCCCGGGCCGCGGCGACATCTTCTTCGCTCGGCGCCTTCATGATCAAACCCCGGCCGTACTGCCGGTAGACAATCAAATCCGCGAAACGCTGCAGCGCGAGGTGCTCGCTGCATTCTTCTCCCTTGATGAACTGGCCGATGAAGACTTTCATTCCCGCGCCGGCCGCCCTCAGGGCCAGACCGAGGGACGCAGTCGTCTTTCCTTTGCCGTTGCCCGTGTAGATCTGTACGTAGCCTCTACGCATGAGATTCCTCCAGGATACGCAATAGTTCTCTTCTCGCTTCCCCTACGGTCAGCGGCACTTTCTTGAAAGGAACGCCGTCTTCGTGCTTCAGCCGGTAAATCAGCTCGGCGATATGCGGCAGTCTCAGTCGCACGTGCTCCATGTCCTGGGGGGCGGTGAACACGTCTTCCGGCGCACCGCTCCTGATAATTCGGCCCCGGCTCAGAATATGGAGGCTGTGCAGAAACAGCGGCGCGAGGTCTACGCTGTGCGTCGCCATGACGATCGTGACGCCGTTCTCTTGGTTGAGCCGCACGAGGAGCTTCATCATCTTGTATTCGCCCATGGGATCGAGACCGGCCGTCGGCTCGTCTAAAAGCAGGATCTCGTGGCCCATGGCGAGAAGTCCGGCAATGCAGATGCGCTTCTTTTGCCCGTAACTGAGGGTGTGGATCGACTTATGGAGGTACTCCTCCATGTCGACGTCGGCGACCGCCTTTTTCACCCTTGATTCGACTTCTTTCTCCGACAGCCCCATATTGAGGGGGCCGAAGGCAACGTCCTCAGCGACGGTAGGAGCGAAGAGCTGGTCGTCGGGGTTTTGGAAGATGAGTCCGACCTTGCGGTAAATCTCCCTGGGCGAGAGCTTTCTGATGTCGGTCCCATCGAGCATGACGCTCCCTTTTGACGGTTTGAGCAGGCCGTCGAGTATCCGTAGGAGCGTCGTCTTCCCCGAGCCGTTTGCCCCGAGAAGGCCGACGAATTCCCCGTTTCTCACGTCAAGCCTGATGTCGTGCATCGCCGTCGTCCCATCGGGGTAGGCGAAGGAGTCCATGGCGATGCGGAGCCTGACTATATCGTCCATGCGGCCGCCATGAGGATGAGAAAGACCGCTGACAGCGCAAGGTGACCGCTCTTGAGACGCCTTTGGCTCATAAAAGGCATAGAGCCGTCATAGCCGCGCTGGATCATGCCCAGGGCCGCCTGCTGGCTGTTGTCAAAGGCCTTGAGCACAAGGGCGCTCGCGAGCGCGCCGAAGGAGCTTATCCCCCGCCTGATGCTCGAATAGCCGAGACGGTTCTTTTGAGCGCAGTAGATGACCGTCGCGTCGTCGAGGAGGAGGAAGATAAAGCGATAGGCGAAGATAGAAATCTCGATAAACCCTTTTGGAACGCGGAGCCAGGCAAGGGCGCCGAGGAATTCGGCGAAGGGCGTCGCAAAGCCGAGCACCGCAACGAGAGAGACGGCGCTGATGATGCGCAAGCCGAGGAAGAGGCCCACCGTGAGACCGTCCCAATGGCCCGTTATGGCAAGACCCCAAATGTGCCACGTCCCCATTGCTTCTTTTCCCGAAAAGAGGAACTTGATGGCGATCAACATCGCGACGATGAAAGCGGGCTCCGAAAAGCGAACCAGGAGCCTTTTGAAAGGAACCCGCAGGCAGCCGCAGGCGGCGAGGCAGAGGAGAGCGACGAAAAGGGGAAACATGAAGCCCCGGCAGGTGAGCAACATGACAAGGACGGCGGCCGCGCAGAGGACCTTGATCCTCGCGTCGATCCGGGCCAGAGGGTGGTTCCTTTCCTCTTCCGAAAATAAGATGTGCACCTATTCCCCCTGCCGTTCCGTCAATTTTCTCCAGTGGTACCCGGCCACAAAACCGCCCACCGCGCCGGCGGCGAGAAAGGCGAAAAGCATCAGATCTCCCTCCTCGCTGAAACCGAAGAGGGGCGGCTTGGGCGCCCGATGATGTTCTGTCGCGATCTTACCCACTACCGAATCGTCGACCCCTTCCCACTTGCCGCCCTCTGCGGCGAAGCCGGGAAGCGTAAGAAGGAGCGCTAAAAGAATAACGCAGAAGACGACCAGGACGCAATTTGTACGAGTTTTGTCCACTCTTCCCCTCATCGCACTACCTCCCCGGCCGTGAGCACCTTCATTTTGACAAGGAGATCGGGCCGTTTTTTCCTGAGGAGCACCACCATGCCGGCGGTCATCCCTCCCTCCAGGATGCCGAGAGGCAACTGGGTGGGGATGAAAGCGATGGCGATTTTGATGACGAGCGGCATCAGCGGATCGGCGCCCCGTATGCCGCTTCCGAGCACAAAGGCCGTGGCAAGATAGGTAAGCCAGTCGGCCGCGACGCCGGCCGCGAAGCCTGCAACGGGCAGGCCCATTCCCAACGCGCGCAGGAGCCGGAAGGTGAGATACCCCGCGAAGGAGCCGACGATGCCCATGGTGAAGATATTGGCGCCGAGGGTGGAAAGCCCCCCATGGGCAAGAAAGAGCGCCTGAATGAGCAGGGCCACGGCAGCGACGAGGACGCTGACGAAGGGCCCGAGGAGTATGGCGGAAATGGCCGTGCCGCAGGGGTGCGAGCAGGTTCCGGCGGTCGGCACGGGAATGGGGAAACAGGAAAGGATGAAGACCACGGCGGCCATGAAGCCGACGAGCGGCTTGAAGGAGAGGTCCTCCTTCGCGGCGCGGCTTAAGGCGCGTAGCCCGAGGGCGACAAAAGGCGCCGCCACGCAAAACCAGAAGAGCGCCCAGGGAAAGGGGAGTATCCCTTCAGAGATGTGCATGGCCAGCGCGGGACGGGCGAAGAAGAGGAGAAGGACAAAGGCGCAGGCGAAAGGCCAGGCATAGGCGACGCGTTTTGAATGAATTGTCATATTTCCTCCGCTGCTATTCTGAGCAGGGCGTTGACGATGGCCACGGCCACGGGGGTTCCCCCTTTTCTGCTCAGGTTCGTGATAAAGGGGAACTGCTGTGTGGAGAGCAACGCTTTTGATTCGACGGCGTTGACGAAGCCCACGGGCACGCCCACGACGAGGGGCCGCGAGGCGCCCGGCATGATGCTGAGAATCTCGATTGCCTTCAGCAGCGCCGTGGGTGCATTGCCGATGGCGACAATGCCGATGTTGCGGCCTTCTTTCAGGGCCTGTTCCATCCCCCGCTCCGCCCTGGTTCCCCTTTGCCGCTCTCCGTCGGTGGGCGCCGCCGATACGGCCGCCGAGACCGACCCTCCCCATGGGGCAAGAAGGCGCTTGCTGATGCCCGTCCGCACCATCTCCACGTCAGTCAGGATGTCGCAGCCCGCTTTGATCGCTGCGATGCCCGTCCTTACGGCGTCAGGGTGAAAAATGAGGCCCGACGCGTAATCGAAATCGGCGGTTGCGTGGATGACCCTCTTGACGATGGGCGCCCGTTCCGCCGGTATGCCGCTCAGGTCGGCCTCGCGTGAAATGATCTCGAAACTTTGTTTTTCTATATCATCCAGCGGGGGGGCGGTCGCGGAGGCGATCCTCTCGATGACGATGCGCGCGAGTCCTTCGTGCATGCCGAGGGGCGAAGTATAGACGAAGTCGACGCCGGGATGCTTTTTCTTCCCTTCCTCGATCTCCGCGGGGATGTCCCTGGTCACGTGCACGCCCCCGTAGAGGAAGAAAGGGTGGACGACGATCCTCTCTGCGCCTTCGGCGACGCACTGGTCGATCACGGAGGCGATGTCTGGCTGCACGAACTGGAGGTAGGCTGTCTTGACGCATTGGTCGCCGCAGTACGGATGAAGCATGCGGTGGAGCATCCCGGCCATGACTTCCACCTTGTTCGCATCTTTCTTCGGGCTTCCGTGCCCGACGAGAATGATCCTTTCCATTGGTTTTCAGGCCCTTCCTTTTTTGATGAAATCGACGAAACTGCCCGCTGTATTCAAATTGCTCCCGAAATGAACGTGGATATAGCTTCCCAGGACATTCTTGTACCGGTAGCCTTCCGTTGCCGCCCTTTCGCCCGATCCGTCGGTCGTCTCGTATATCTGCCTTCCGGGGAAGGCGCTGCCCTCCATTATGCGGGAGTAGCGAAATTCATGGCCCCGGAGTTTTTGCCCGAGCGGTCCGAGAATGGAATCCTCCCTCAGCGCGATTTCCCGGTAGCCGAGGTGGGGCCGCTGCCTTCCCATGGCGATGTCGAAGGGAAAGACGCCCGCCATGTCGAAGACGCGGTCTTCGAAGTCGCGTATGGTGCGGGACAGGTACATCAACCCGCCGCACTCGGCGTAGATCGGCCCTCCCGATTCCGCCCACTGACCCACTGCCCGCCGCATGGAGGCGTTTTCCGAAAGGGCGCCGCCGTAAAGCTCGGGGTAGCCCCCGCCGACGTAGATCGCGTCAATGCCGGCAGGTAGTCCGGCGTCCGCAAGGGGACTGAAGAAACAAATCTCCGCCCCCGCTTCGTGAAGAAGGTCGAGGTTGTCCTGATAGTAGAAGCAAAAGGCCCTGTCCGCGGCAACGGCGATCCGGCACGATTCGGGGCTTGGCGAGGGTTCCGCCGGTTTTGAGACCCGGTCGCTGCTCTCAGTAGAGGAGAGAGCCAAAAGACCGTCCACATCGACGTGGCCGAGGATGGCGTCGGCCAGCTTGTCCAGGGCCTGCGAGGAGACCGGCTCTTCTTCGGCAACAGTCAATCCGAGATGCCGGTGAGGAATCTCGAAGGCCGCTTCCCTCGGCAGATAGCCGAGCGGTTGCACTCCTTCGAGCCCCCGGACGAGCCGCTCGTAGTGGCGCATGGAGGCCACGCGGTTGAAGATGACGCCTTTTACCTCGGCAGGACCGCCGGGAAGACCCAGCCCCCATTGCCTGAACCCTGTCACGACGGCGCAGGCGCTTTCCGCCATGCCGTAGGCGTCGACCACGAGGACTGCCGGAACGGCCAGGGCGCGGCTGAGGGCGGCGGTGCTCAGAGCGCCGTCGTAGAGTCCCATGACGCCTTCCACCACGGCAATATCCGTTTTCGACCCGTAACGAAAAAAGCAGTCGCGTACGTAATCTTCTCCGCACATCCAAAGGTCGAGGTTGCGCGAGACAAGCCCGGCGGCGACGCGATGCAGGCCCGAGTCGATGAAGTCCGGCCCCGCCTTGAAAGGCTGAACCGTGAGCCCCTTCTTCCTGAGGGCCGCGAGCAGACCGAGGGTCACCGTGGTCTTGCCGCAGCCGGAGTGCGTGCCGCCTATGACTATTCCCCGCATAAGCCTGCCAGTTCTTTCACGAGTCGTTCATTTTCGGCGCGCGACCTCACGGCCGTGCGGATATAGCTCGGGTCGAGGCTCGCGAAGTTTTCGCACTGTCTCACGAGGATGCCCTTTTGCTCGAGGGCTGCCGCGGCATGCGGCTTGCCGGGAATCCTGAGCAGGTAATAGTTCGCCGCCGAGGGAACGAACTCGATGCCTGCCTTCCCGAGTGCTTCTTCCAGAAAGGATTTTTCCCGCTCCATCGCCTCCAATGAAGCTTTCCCGTAGGAGACGTCTTCGAGGGAGGCAAGACCCGCCGCAAGGGCGAGAGAGTTGACCGTCCACGGCTCTTTGCAGACGCGCATCTTTTCGGCGACGGAGGGATGAAAGACCCCGTAGCCCAATCGTATTCCCGAAAGGGCATAGAACTTCGTGAGCGAGCGGAGCACGATCAGCCAGGGGTTGCTCGCGACTTCCTCAACCACGGAGGCGGCAGGGCAAAAATCGATAAAGGCCTCGTCCACGACCAGAAAGCAGGAGAGCTTGCGGCCCGCGTCGGCGATGCGGAGGACATCGCTTCCCGAAAGGAGCCGTCCCGTGGGGTTGTTTGGGTTGCAGAGAAAGGCGATGTCGCACGATTCCTTCGACATCATGTCGATAAAGCGGTCCGGATCGAGATCGAAGGAGGTTTCGCGCCTGAGCTCGTACGCTGCCAGTTTCGCGGCGCCGGCGGTTCTGCACGCCCGTTCGTATTCGCTGAAGGTCGGGGCCGTGAGAAGGACCTTCGCCGGCTTCAGGACGCGAGGGATCAGGTATATCAGCTCCGTACTGCCGTTTCCGCAGATGATCGTTGCTGGGTCGACCCCCAACCGGGCGGCAATGGCGGCCGTAAGCGTTTCCGCATAGGGCTCGGGGTAGTGGGGAAGGAGGTTGATCTGCTGCTTCATGGCAAGAGCAGCCCGTTTCGGCACGCCAAGGGGGTTTATCGACGCGCTGAAATCGAGAATCCGCTCGACGGGAATGCCCGTCCGTCGCGATGCCGCATAGATATTTCCGCCGTGGCGGCAATTATTGGGGTTCAGCACTCCCTCCGCGAACAAAGTCCGCGGAGCCTCCCCGCTCGGCGCTTCGCATGCGCTCGCTTTACAATTACTGGGGTCTCGCACCCCCTCCATTTCCCTTTTTTTCATATGATTTTCCCTAGTACTAACAGGCACGCCAGGGCCAATGCCGTTGCGAGGGTCGCCGCGCATGCGCTGAGGGAGAGGGCGCGATCGGCCGAAATTCGGTAGTCCCCGGTCGTCCCGTCGCCGATGAAGGGTTTTTTCACGAGCATGCCGCCATAGGTGGAGGGCCCGCCGAGCCTCACGCCGAGGGCGCCTGCCATTGCCGCTTCTGGAATGCCGCTGTTTGGGCTTGTGTGCTTCCTGCCGTCCCGTCGCATGGCAGCCAGGGCGCCGCGGGCCGCGCGAAAGGCGGCGGCGGGGCCGTCGGTCAAGAACCGGCAGAAGGCAGCCGGGGCAAGGATGAAGCCCGTTATCCGCGCAGGGACATAGTTTGCGGCGTCGTCGAGGCGTGCCGCTGCCCAGCCGAACCTGAGATACCGCTCGTTCTTGTAACCCACCATGGAATCGAGGGTGTTGACTGCTTTATAAGCGATGGCCAGCGGCAGACCGCCCACGGCAAGGTAGAGCAGGGGCGCCACAAAGCCGTCAGAGAGGTTTTCGGCGACTGTTTCTATCGTTGCCCGCAGGATCGCCTCCTCTTCGAGTTCTTGCGTGTCCCGGCCCACGATCATCGAGAGCCTCTGCCTGGCGGCGCCGAGGTCCTTCTCTTTAACCGCATCGATCACGCCTTTGGCAGCAGTGAGAAGGCTGCGCAAAGCGAGGCTTGTCGAGGCCAGGTAGATAAAGAGGAGCGCGCCTATCGCAACGAGGGGACGGGTCGGAGGGCCCCCCACCCCGACCCCCTCGTTGCGATAAGCGCGCTCCTCTTTATCTACCTGGCCTCGACAAGCCTCGCTTTGCGCAGCCTTCTCACTGCTGCCAAAGGCGTGATCGATGCGGTTAAAGAGAAGGACCTCCGGCGCCGCCAGGCAGAGGCTCTCGATGATCGTGGGCCGGGACACGCAAGGGCTCGAAGAGGAGGCGATCCTACAGGCAACGATAGAAACAGTCGCCGAAACCTCTCTGACGGCTTTGTGGCGCCCCTGCTCTACCTTGCCGTGGGCGGTCTGCCGCTGGCCATCGCTTATAAAGCAGTCGACACCCTCGATTCCATGGTGGGTTACAAGAACGAGCGGTATCTCGGGTTCGGCTGGCGGCTGGGCGCGCCTCCGAAGCGACACCGCGACACTTAGTCCCTGCGCGGGTAAGACGGGCTACATTTATGCCTTAGCTGCCTTCTGCCGGTTCTTGACCCGACGGGCCCCGCCGCACCTTTCGCGCGGCCCCCACAGCCCTCGGCTGCCATGCGACGGGACAGCAGGGAGCGCACAAGCCCAAACAGCGGCATTCCAGAAGCGGCAATGGCAAGGACCCTCGGCGTGAGGCTCGGCGGGCCTTCCACCTATGGCGGCATGCTCGTGAAAAAACCCTTCATCGGCGACGGGACAGCCGGAGGGTACCGAATTTCGGATGGCCCCCTCTCCCTCAGCGCGTGCGCGGCGACCCTCGCGACGGCATTGGCCCTGGCGTTCATATATTGGCAAGGTAAAATGGTCCTGAAAAAAAAGGGAAATGGAGAAAAAACGAGACCCCAGTAATTGTAAAGCGAGCGCATGCGAAGCGCCGAGCGGGGAGGCTCCGCGGACTTTGTTCGCGGAGGGAGTGCTGGACCCCAATAATTGCCGCCACGGCGGAAATATCTATGCGGCATCGCGAAACGGAGCGGGCATTCCCGTCGAGCGGATTCTCGATTTCAGCGCGTCGATAAAGCCCCTTGCAGTACCGGATAAGGCGGTCTCTTGCCATGAAGCAGCAGATCGACCTCCTTCCCCACTACCCCGAGCCCTATGCGGAAACGCTTACGGCACCCGTGGCCGCTTGGTTGGGGGTCGACCCAGCAACGATCATCTGCGGAAACGGCAGTACGGAGCTGGTCCTACCTGATACCTAGCATCCTGAAGCCGGCGAAGGTCCCTCTCAGCCGCCCCCGACCCCCAGCGAATACGAACGGGCGTGCAGAACCGCCGGCGCGGCACGAACCCGCCAGCGTACGAGCTCAGGCGCGAAACCTCCTTCGATCTGCGAATCCGGACCCGCTTTTTCGACATGATATCCGAAGGAATTGTGCGACATCGCCTTTCTCTGCAACCCAAACGACCCTACGGAGCGGCTCCTTTCGGGAAGCGATGTATGCCGCATCGCCAACGCGGAGGGCAAGCTCTCCTCCTTTCTGGTCGTGGACGAGGCCTTTATCGATTTTTGCCCTGCCGCCTCCGTGGTTGAGGAAGTGGCAAACGGTCACCGGCTGATCGTGCTCCGCTCGCTCACGAAGTTCTATGCCCTTTCGGGAATACGATTGGGCTACGGGGTCTTTCATCCCTCCGTCACCGAAAAGATGCGCGTCTGCAAAGAGCCGTGGACGGTCGACTCTCTCGCCCTTCCGCCGGGTCTTGCCTCCCTCCAAGACGTGTCCTACGGGAAAGCTTCCATTGGAGGCGATGGAGCTAGGAATAAGACTTTGCTGGAAGAAGCACTCGGGAAGGCAGGCGTCGAGGATTCGCGTTTCCCTCGGCGGCGAACTTGTACCTTGTCAGGATTCCCGGCAAGCCGCATGCCGCGGCAGCCCTCAAAGCAAAAGGGCATCCTCGTGAGACGGTGCCTGAACTTTTTTTTCATTGATCCGGAGACTATATCCGCACGGCCCGTGAAGGGGCGCACCGAAAATGAACGACTCGTGAAAGAACTGGCAGACTTATGCGGGGAATAGTCATAGGCAGCACGCGCTCCAGCTGCGGCAAGACCACGGTGACCCTCGGTCTGCTCGCGGCCCTCAGGAAGAAGGGGCTCACGGTTCAGCCTTTCAAGGCGGGGCCGGACTTCATCCGACTCGGACCTGCATGGCGTCACAGAGAGGCTTGTCTCGCGCAACCTCAAGCTTTGGATGTGCGGAGAAGATTACGTACGCGACTGCTTTTTTCGTTACGGTCGAAAACGGATATTGCCGTGGTGGAAGGCGTCATGGGACTCTACGACGAGCGCTCCCAGCGCCGCCACCCTGAGCCGCGCCCTCGCCCTCCGGCCGTCCTCGTCGTGCGACGCCTACGGCATGGCGGAAAGCGCCTGCGCCGTAGTGACAGGGTTCAGGCAATGGGGGCTGGGTCTTCCCAGCAGTGCCTGCCGAGTAGGAAGGGCCCCCGTCATCTTCAACCGCGTGCCCTCCATGCGCCACTACAGAGCGGCTCGTTAGGGGTCTCGAAGGAGTGCAACCGCTCGGCTATCTGCCGAGGGAAGCGGCCTTAGAAATTCCTCACCGGCATCTCGGATTGACTGTTTACGAAGAAGAGCCGGTCTCCTCGCAGGCGCTCGACAAGCTGGCCGACGCCATCCTCAGCCACGTCGATGTGGACGGTCTTTTGGCTCTCTCCTCTTCTGAGAGCAGCAACCGGGTCTCAAAACCGGCGGAACCCTCGCCAAGCCCCGAATCAGTACCGGATAGGCCGTTGCCGCGGACAGGGCCTTTTGCCTTCTATTATCAGGACAACCTCGACCTTCTTCACGAAGCGGGGGCGGAGGAGTTTGTTTCTTCGTCCCCTTGCGAACGCAGCTCTTTTCCGGCATTGACACAATCTCGTCGGCGGGGGCTACCCACAGCTTGACGCCGGCCGCCTTTTGGGAAAACACCTCCATGCGGCGGGCAGTGGGTCAGTGGGAGGGGTGGGGAAGGCCGAGTGTACAGCCCGAGTGCGGCGGGTTGATGTACCTGTCCCGCACCAGTACGCAACTTCGAAGACCGCGTCTTCGACATGGCGGGCGTCTTTCCCTTCGACATCGCCATGGGAAGGCAGCGGCCCCACCATTCGGCTACCAGGAAATCAGCTAAGGGAGGATTCCATTCTCGGACCGCTCAGGGGGAAACCCCGGGGCCGTGGAACCACGCTGACTCAGCATAATGGAGGGCAGCGCCTTCCCCGGAAGGCAGAGATACAAAACGAAGCCGACGGATCGGGCGAAAGGGCGACGACGGAAGGCTACCGGTACAAGAATGTCCTGGGAAGCCTGTCTGTCCACGTTCATTTCGGGAGCAATTTGAATACAGCGGGCAGTTTCGTCGATTTCATCAAAAAAGGAAGGGCCTGAAAACCAATGGAAAGGATCATTCTCATCAGGCACGGAAGCCCCAAGAGAGAATGCGAACAAGGTGGAAGTCA
>CAWFMJ010000006.1:0-3776 GCA_963816715.1 uncultured delta proteobacterium | reverse complement strand
GATACAGGCAGGTTCTGAAGAAGCTGGTAGATGATGGCGCGAATTATGGTGCCACGCTGGAGAAAATCGTGCGGTTCTGGCGTGTTCTACGGGATGCAGGCCTCAACGGAGAATCGCCCAGCTTTCTCGAAGCTCATCCGCACTACGGCACTCGGTTCGCGAAGCTCCCCATCGACTTCAAGTCGAGCCTCGTCGCGCTACTCGCGTGGCTTACGGCGGACTGGATGAAGGATCGCCCAGACAAAAAGCATCTTCGCCCGGTCACGGCGGACGGGATCAAAGCCACAGCATGCATGGTGTTCGGGTTTGTCTTGCTGAAAATGCCGGAGTTCACGATCAAGACCATTCCCGAACTCTTCGTGAAGGCGGTAATCGAGAAATACGTAGACTTTGCGATGAACGAACGCCACGTTGATGGGTACTATTTGCGCAAGAAACTTGAGGCGCTGTGCTCGGCTATCAGGTTGCACACCAAAATGACTAAGGAGGAACTGGCATGGTTCGCGGACCTGATGGGGACGCTCCCTGGAGAAGCCGATCAGGACAAAATCAAGGCGCGGAAGAGGCGTACAAGGGTCGAGCATAAAGACCTTCGTAAAATTCCCGCCAAGATCCGCGCCGCGCGCAGACTACTTCGCCCCGGAACTCCCGAATACGCAATCGCGATCAGAAATGAGGCAATAATGACGTGGTTCGTGCACCTGCCCTGGCGCCAGAAAAATGTCAGGATGATGCGCATGGGCGTGAATCTGTTTTATCTCCCCTTGGAGGAGGATCTGACCGAAATCCCACTTTGGGTCACAGAGGCACTCAATGACAAAGTCAACCCTCAGACCGAATTCTGGCAGATGCGCTTCACGAAAAATGAAACGAAGATGAAGCATGGCGTGGTTGCCGTCCTGCCCAAGGTGCTGGTTGACATTTTGGAGGAGTACCTGGCAGTCAGACACCTCCTGGTCCAAGCTAATAAGAACGGAAATGCTCCTGATACCGTGTTCCTCAACGAAAAGGGAAAGACTATTTCGAGTAACGCAATGACAGATCTCATTCAGACGTTGACTTTTCGATATCTAATCCCAGCCAAGGCGGTAAATCCGCATCGATTCAGGGACCTGTTCGCTTACGCCTACCTAAAGGACAACCCGAAGGATTTTCTGACTTTGTCAAAAATCCTATGGCACAAGAGCGTGCAGGTAACGATCGACACATATGGCGCCGAGTTCGATATAGCGAGCGGTGTCTGCGCCGCGGAGGCTTGGGCAGCACTTTGGGATTGATCGGAGTAGTCATGGGAATCTGCACCTGCTTGCGGGGCGCTCCGGCGCCCCGTGATCTTTGAAAGGAGGATTTACTTCGTTCCGCCGCGTCGACTGAGCGGCACGACCCCAATTCACAATCAACACCGCACGGCTCGCCGTTCTGCCCTACGAGGCTCAGAACGGCGGGCTATTTTGTTTTGGAGGAACCAATGAATCTCGAACAATTCTTCTCTCAACGCCAAAATGCTCCGTCAGGTGCATTCAACTCCCGCCACTACTACAACCAAGGTCTGCCGGACGAGGTGATCGAGCTGGCGCACAGGGGCATGAAACTTTTCCCCGTCAGCCTGGCGGCAAAGCTGGCCGGGGATCCCGACCGGTTCATCGCCTCCGCAACCGATGACATTCTCTTGCTCCAGGAGTTGTCGGCCGCCACGCAGCCAGTGTGGGGCTACAGACTCTCCCTAGGCCCGTCCGGTCTGTGCGTTCTGATTCTCGACGGAGCGGTGGGCAGAGCATCGTTTGCCGCTCTCGTTCCTGATCTCGACGAATGCCTCACGCTCCAGGGGCGCCGCGGAGACGCGGTATTCGCTTTCTTCCGGCAGCCGGCAGGAAGAAGGCGGATCCTATCAAGAAAGCTGGCGTCGGGCGTGAACGTTCTTGGCGACGGCGCAGGTTTCGACGTGCCCTCGGCCGGAGCCCCGGTTTGGCTTAATCCTGGCGCCGAGATTGAGGCGCTTCCGTACTCCCTGTGTGAGTTGTTTGCATCAAATCCCCCCGACAGTCCTCCGGGACGCGCGATGGCGGCGCCGAGGCCTTCTCCCCGCTCGGTCCCGTGCCGGCCCGCTGTGCGCTATCCGCAGCCTAACCGGGCGCCGAGGAAAGGACATCCGGTCTACGGCCGCGCGGACTGGCGCCGCGGCATTTCCCGCCGCCGGTAGGCGGTTCATGCTTTGCTCTTCCTTCACCCACAAACAACGATCGGCCCGCCACGTCTTCGTCGCACGACGCCGCGGGCCGCAAAGAAAGGTTTCCATGAGGAACGAAACAGTTGTCCAAATGTACCTGGTTATGACCATCGAGGAGTTTGAAAGAACAAATCGATGGTTAAGGCTCGACGAACGCGAGAAGCTGACCGGCTGCGTATGCAGCTACTGTGAGACTCCTCTTCCGCATGGAGCTGCCCGAGGGCAGGCTTACTGTGCGCATTGTCCGCCCCCCGGAGCTCACCGCATCCGGATGGAATTTCGCTTTCTGCAGCGGAGGTGGCTCTGCGAATTCCGGGATGCCGAAGCGGGAAAGATGCTGTTGGCCCGGCTGTGGTTCCAGTATGCCGACAGTCTGTACACGCTTGCGCGGAGGGGGAGGGGCTTTGTAGGTGCCGGGAGGGTCGCCAAGCGTAACTTCTTCAATGCCACTGGCAACGGCCGCGGAGCGATCAGCCTGACACTGGACGAGCCTCAGTACCAGGCGTTGCGCGGCAGAAGCCAAACAAAGACGGTGCCAACCAGCACCCTTACGAACGGCAAATAGCCGGCAGAGATGACCTCCCCGGTATCGGTCGTTTTTTGGAAAGGAAAACATTGATGACTATAGTTCAAAAGAAAGACCACTCCACTCTAACCGGCTGGTCCGCCGTGGGCGCTCTGACAACAATCGCGATCACGCAGACGTTGACCGCTCTTTTGATGTCCTTCCCGCTATCGTGGCTGGCAAGCACAGTCTTCGGAGGCGTCGCCCTCCACGCCCTCCTCGGCGAAAACCACTTGAGCTACTGGCGCTGCGTGGGCCTGTACGCGATCTGGTTCGCGGCTCGGATTAGGGTGAAATTCTCAGGGCCTGCGCAAATCACGCTGAAAAGAAACAAAAATGCAAGTTCAACAAAACAAAGGATAATCTCGGAATGCCCGTTTCATACGCGGCGGGTCGGTAACACCGGTGGGAGACTAGAAGGAAAACAATGATCCCCCGCCCGCCTTATACGCCGTTATATGTGGCGCATATAACTATGCGGCGCCTCGTATAATAGCCTTCCCAATGGATAGAGCGCCAGCTCAGCGAACTCGGGAAGTAGGAAGTCTGCTCGCCAGGGAAAAAACCATAGAGCACCGGCCTTCTAAGGCCGGCGCTCTATCCGGATCATTGGGACGTTGGGGGAATGCTGAATTCTGCCGATGATCCCTGGGAGGAGGGAATCAGCCTGCACTACTCGTATGGGGAAGAAACCCCCGGCTGGAAGCCGGAGCGGAAGAAGGAATTGGCCAAGAGGCTTAGATCTCTTGTCGCCGAATTCATGGCTAATCAACCAAAGACTCCCGCAAGAGCACCTTACGTTGAAGTCGATATCCTAAGGAGAGATTCAGTTCTTATCCGGAACACGACAGATCTTTCGCAAGAGATGATTGAGAAGCTGACCTCGCATGCTGATGGAGTTTACAGAGAGGTCATGGGCCTGAAGAGCGAAGAGGTTTTATAAGAACCAAAACCGGACGCATAGGGATTACTTGTTGAAGTCCT
>CAWFMJ010000005.1:0-139114 GCA_963816715.1 uncultured delta proteobacterium | reverse complement strand
TGGTTTTGGGAGATTTTCGACTCGAACATTCCCATGACCCGGCCTCCAGGGAGAGATGGATCGGCTGGGATCGCCAGCCCTCCCGTGCGCCCCCCTGGCGGGCCCCTTTGCTCTATTCATCGGAACGATGGTTCATTCTTAGCAGGGGATTTGTGGGCCGGAAGTGATCCAAATCACAGTACCCGCTTGCGGTCTCAGACGCTGATAAGGATGGTCTCTCCCACCCAAGCGAAGCTTGGGTGGGGCGCCCGTTTGAGAGGGACACGCAGAGAGTGGTAAAAGCGAACCATGACGGTTGAGGAGTTTCGCGCATCGCTTTCGCGGGCTGAACTGCCGCACGAATTGCCGGCACCGCTGGCGGCGTTGTGGTGGGATGCAAACGGAGATTGGGCCCGCGCGCACGGAATGGTTGACGATCTCGAAACGCATGATGCGATGGCCGTGCACGCCTACCTGCATCGCAAAGAAGGCGTGGAATGGAACGCAGATTATTGGTATAAGCGCGCCGGGCGCCAATTTCGCCGGCCAACATTCGAAGCGGAGTGGGAGGCGCTGGTCGCTGGGCTGTTGAAGACTTGACGAGTCAGCGGGAGCAGTATCCGGCGATCTCCTATGAAGGCGAAAGGATCTGGGGCGCCACCTGTAAGCTCCTCCTGCAGCTCAAGGATGTGCTCAACACATGAAACCCCTCGTCAGCATTGTCGGACGACCGAATGTCGGGAAATCAACCCTCTTTAACCGCATCGTCGGCTACAGGAAGGCAATAACCGAAGACTCGCCCGGCGTCACGAGAGACCGGAATTACGGCGAGTTCGAGTACGGGGGGAAGTCATTCGCCATTGTCGATACCGGCGGATTCGAACCGGAAGGCGTCGAGAAAATCTCGTCCCTGGTCAAAGAGCAGATCTACGGGGCCGTGGAAGAGTCATCCGCGATCATATTCCTCCTCGACGCGCGCGACGGCCTTCTGCCCGAGGACCGGGAGATAGCCGCAATTCTGCGCCGCTACAACAAGCCCGTCTTCTACGTGGTCAACAAGGTGGACTCCCAGAAAACAGAGCCCCATGCGGCCGAATTCTTCGGGCTGGGAGGAGTAGAGAAACTCTACTCGGTTAGCGCCGCCCACGGGCTGGGCGTAGGCGATCTGCTCGAAGACATCGGCCTGGCGACCGGGACAAAACAGGAGGAAGAAACCGCCCGCGGTATGCGGATCGCCGTGGTGGGCAGGCCGAATACGGGCAAATCCTCCCTCGTGAACAGGCTGCTTGGGGCCGAGCGCATGATCGTGAGCGAGATCCCGGGGACGACGCGGGACGCGATCGATTCAGTGATCGAATTCGAAGGGAAAACGTTTACCGTAATTGACACTGCGGGTCTCAGAAAAAAAGCGAGGATTTCGGAGAAAGTCGAGGAGCATTCGGTCACGAGCGCGCTACGGAGCGTTGAACGCTCGGAAGTCGTCAATCTCGTGGTCGACGGGCAGCTCGGCGTCGGCCATCAGGACGCAACAATTGCCCACTTCATCGTGAGTGCGGGAAAGGGAATCGTGGTTGTGGTGAACAAGCGCGACCTTATCGATCCTCACGTCAGTGAAGACGAGTACCGTAAGACAGTCGGGGAGCGTCTCCCGCACGCGGATTTCGCGCCCGTTATCTTTACTTCGGCCCTCACCGGCGAGGGGGTGGAGCAGATCCTCGAAATCGATGCCACGGTTTACCGTCATCTTACCAAGCAGATCTCCACGCCGAAACTGAACAAAGCCCTGGAGGAGTTTACCCGGAAGGTCAACCCGCCGGTTGCGAACGGGAAGCAGGTGAAGATCTTTTACGGCAGTCAGCTCAAGTCAACGCCCCCCGCTTTCATCCTCTTTTCGAACTACCCCGAGAGCATTCCCGAGCATTACAAGAGGTATCTCGGAAATGCGCTGAGAGAAAAATACGGCTTCAGAGGGGCGCCCATACGGCTCTTTTTTCGAAAACGATAAAGAGAAGGGGGCGCTGGTTGAGGAACACCCATGAAAACCCGTTCGATCGGGCTGCTCACCATCGCCCATGCTTCCGCAGACATTAACCAGGGCGCAGTCCCCGTCCTTCTTCCCTTCTTTATCGCGGCCCACCATCTGAGCTACACCGCCGCCGCGGCCATTGTCTTTTCCCTCAACGCGGTTTCCACGGCGGCCCAGCCGCTTTTCGGCTATCTCTCCGACCGCAAGGCGAGGCCCTGGCTGATCCCCTTCTCCGTGCTCATCATAGGACTCGGCGTTTCCGCCACCGGATTCATCTCCTCCTACGGCATCGGCCTCGCCGCCGTCATGGTCAGCGGTCTCGGCACGGCGATCTTCCATCCGGAGGGTACGAAGCTCACGAACCATCTCGCCGGGGATCAAAAAGCCACGGCAATGAGCTATTTCGCGATCGGCGGCCAGCTCGGCTTTGCCGTCGGTCCTCTTATGGCGAGCGCGGCCCTCTTTGCCTGGGGCATGAAAGGGACCGGGTGCCTCATCATCCCTCCAGCCATCATGGCGGCCGTTCTTGTCTATATGCTCCCCCGGCTCACGGAAGGCTATGACACGAAGCCCATCGCGAGCGGGCGCCGCACCGGGGCAGAAAGCAAGGACCTCTGGTTTCCTTTTGTCTGTCTCGCTCTCGCTCTCCTCGTCCGCTCCGTGACCTTCTACGGCCTCAATACTTTTCTGCCCCTTTTCTGGATAAATGTCCTGCATCAGCCGAAAGGGCACGCCGGCACGGTGCTCGCCGTTTTTCTGGCGTCGATGATCGCAGGGAACTTTCTGGGCGGCAGGAGCGCCGACCGGCTGGGCCTGCGGACGGTGACTATTACGGGTTTTCTCCTCGTCGCATGCCTTCTCCCCCTGCTCCTCGTCACGTCAAACCCCCTGGTCCTGACGCTGCTCTTCGTGCCCATCGGGATACTCCTCTCCCTGCCTTTCAGCGCCATGGTGGTGCTCGGCCTCTCGTACCTTCCCAGCAGGGTGGGCCTCGCCTCCGGCATTACCCTGGGCCTTGCCTACTCTTTCGGAGGGCTGGCAACGCCGGCCCTCGGGTGGATTGCCGACCGGAACGGACTTCGGGCGACGATTGAAGTTATTGCTTTTCTGCCCATAGCGTCTTTGGCTTTGACCTGCATGTTGCCAAAAGAAAAAAGAAAGGAACCGGTGTTTCAGACCGGGACTATCGGCAATAACTGAAGAAACTGCATCGAAGGAAAGGCGGCTTTGACAGAACTCAAGTGAATCGGAGGAGGGTTTGACCATGAGTGCGCTGAGCAGACGTTCGTTCATAAAACTGGCGGGTTTGTCGGCCGCCGCATCGTTCCTCGGGTTTCCTCGGAAATCCATCGCCGGACAGTTGACCGGAAAGAGGAAGTTTAGAATAATAGGCGTCGAAGAGCATTTCTCTGTCCCCGATCATCTCGACCTTATGCTCTCCATTTTACAAAAGAAGTATCCGGTAGAGGAAGTGGTGCAGCAGGAAAAGTACATGCTTGCCGACGCCCCCTTTCTCCCGAGCATGACGAGCGATCCGGGAACGCGCAGAATGATGGCGCAGCTCTGCGATCTGGGCAAGGGACGCTTGGAAGATATGGGCAGCTACGGGATCGAAACGCAGGTCCTTTCCCTTGTTTCGCCAGGCGTTCAGGTATTTGAGGCCGCGACGGCCACGCGACTCGCAAGGGAATACAACAACCGCCTCGCCGCCGTCCTCAAAGCCCATCCGAAGAAATTTGCGGGCCTTGCCTGTCTGGCGCCCCAGGACCCCAAGGGGGCGGCCGATGAGTTGGAGAGGGCGGTAAGGGATCTCGGCTTCAAGGGCGCCCTCATCAATTCCCACACCAAAGGCGAATACCTGGACGACAAGAAATATTGGGCGATTTTCGAGCGGGCCGACAAACTGTCCGTCCCCCTGTTCCTTCACCCCAGGGGCCCGTCTCCCGACATGATGAAGCCATTCACCGGATATCCTATGCTCGACAGCGCTATGTGGGGGTTCAGCGCAGAGGCAAGCCTCCATTCGCTCCGACTCATTCTGAGCGGATTATTCGACGAGTTTCCGAAATTGAAGGTAATCCTCGGCCATCTCGGCGAAACCATACCTTTCGTCCTCGCCCGCATCAACAACAGGTGGTCGGTTGCCCCCTTTCCAAAGAAGCTGAAGAAGCTGCCCGGACAGTATTTCAAGGACAACTTTGTGGTAAGCACGGGAGGCATGAACGAGGAGCCGGCAACCCTCATCGCGACGATATCGATCCTCGGCGCCGACAACGTTCTTTTTGCTACCGATTACCCCATGGAGGACGCGGGGCAAGCAGTCGATTTCATAGAGCAAATACCGATAGGCAATAAGGATAAAGAGAAGATCTGTCACGTGAACGCCGAAAGGATATTCTCGCTGTGACCGTCAGTCGGAACAGGAGGCCGCAGGCGCACCAGATCGATCGGGTGGACGCCTCTTTGGAGAACTGACGAGGAGACTAGTAGACCGCCAATAGCTGGGAGTGGAATCTTCGCGCGATTCGGATGGCAATCCGCTGTAAGGCGGCCCTTCTGTTGAAGTCTTCCTGATTGATGTTGCTGGCGTCGTACGTCTCCGAATCGCCGAAGGTCCATCTCTTCACGAGTTTGTCCTGTTTGGTCAAGGTGAGAGCGATATCGGCCGTCACCGTCTTTTGGACGGTCTGGCCTACCGCGCTCAATGCGCCTGGACCCGTGGCGATGTTCATGATCGTCCCCTGGACCGTCGCGTCGGCGTCGGCCTTGTTTATCTCAAAGAGTCCGCTCCCCGCCAGTTCCATGGAAAACGCCTCGGTGAAGAACTCCGGCGTCTGAGGTTCGAAAGTCTTGTTCTGAAAAACGGGAACATTGAGGGAGATAATCGCGCCGTTGTAGATGCCTTTGCCGCCCACAAGCTCGTACCCGCACCCGCTCAAAAGGGCAAAGCAAAAAATAAAGAAGAACGCGACAAAAAGTTTTTGATTTCTCATATTGCCCTCATGCGACAATGTTGACGAGCTTGTTGGGCACCACGATTGTTTTCCTGATCTGCCGGTCGCCAAGGTGCCGCTGCACTTTTTCAAGGGAAAGAACAAGGATTTTCAATGCCTCTTGATCCATGTCGCGCTCGACGTCGACGGTATCCCTCAGCTTACCGTTCACCTGAATCGCCACGGTTACCGTTTCCTCTCGCACACGGTTCTCGTCGTATCTTGGCCACGGCAGGTTCACCAGGAGCTCGTCATGGCCGAGGCCCTGCCAGAGTTCCTGGGCGATATGCGGGCAAAAGGGGCTTACGAGCACAATGAGGCAGTCAACGGCTTCTTTCAAAGCCTGAAGGCTTTCCTTGTCCGTGCGTCCCGATTCGGCAAACTTGTAGATGCCGTTCGTCAGCTCCATGGTGGCTGCGATTGCCGTGTTCAGGTGGAACCTTTCCAGGTCTTCCGTCACCTTCTTGACGGTCTTATGCACCATGCGGTCAAGGCCGGAGAGCTCCTTGTCAGCGGCTCCATCCGGCTTTGCCGGCGGGCGCCCGCCTGACGGGACGGAGGGGAGGGTGGTGGGCGCTGAGCCCCAATAATAGCTGCCGAGTCTCCAGAGCCTCTGGAGGAAGCGAAAGCAGCCTTCCACGCCTTTGTCGCTCCAGTCGAGGTCTTTCTCGGGCGGAGACGCGAAGAGGCAAAACAGGCGGGCCGTATCAGCGCCGTAGCGTTTGATGAGATAGTCGGGATCGACCACGTTCCCCTTCGACTTGCTCATTTTCGAGCCGTCCTTGATCACCATCCCCTGAGTCAGCAAGTTCTTGAACGGCTCGCGCACCCCAACAAGGCCAAGCTCGTTTATCACCCTATTGAAAAAGCGCGAGTAGAGCAGATGAAGCACGGCATGTTCGACCCCGCCGATGTATTGATCCACGGGCATCCAATAGTCGACCGCCTTGCGGTCCAGGGGGGCCTTGTCGTAGCGCGGACTGGCGTACCTGAGAAAATACCAGGACGACTCGACAAAGGTGTCCATCGTGTCCGTTTCCCTGCGCCCCTTTTTCCCGCATTTCGGGCAGGTCGTCTCGTAGAATTCCGGGCAGTCCGCAAGGGGAGATCTGCCGACCATCAACACCCGCACGTCGAGGGGGAGCACGACGGGCAAGTCTTCCTCGGGGACGGGCACGATGCCGCATTCGTCGCAGTGGATCATGGGGATCGGCGCTCCCCAGTAGCGCTGCCGGGAAATGCCCCAGTCCTTGAGACGGTAGTTGACCGTCCGCTTGCCGAAGCCGCGCTTTTCCAGATAATCGATGATGGCCGGCATGGCGTCGCGGTTGTTCATCCCGTTGAACAGGTCTGAGTTGACGAGAACGCCGTCGTCCACATAGGCGGCTTCCATGGCGGCAGGGTCGAGGTCGACGCCAACGGGTGTGATAGTGACGACAACGGGCAGGCCGAATTCACGGGCAAACTCGAAGTCTCTCTGGTCGTGAGCGGGAACAGCCATAATTGCGCCCGTGCCGTATTCGCCGAGGACGAAATTGCCCACGAATATGGGGACTTTTCGGCCCGTCAGGGGGTTTACCGCGTAGGCGCCCGTGAAAACGCCCTCTTTTTTTAACGTCAGCTCTGCCCTGAAGCTGCGGTCCTGGGTCGCCGCTTTCTCCACAAAGGCCTTCACCTCTTTCTCCTGGGGCGTTCCGATGGAAAGGGTCGCTGCAAGGGGGTGCTCCGGGGCAAGAACCATGAACGTCACCCCGTAGAGGGTGTCGGGCCGGGTGGTGAAGATCGTCAGTTTCTCCCCGCTTTCAAGGGGAAAATTGACCTCCGCGCCGTAGCTCTTGCCGATCCAGTTCCGCTGCATGCTGAGTACCCGTTCCGGCCACCCGGGCAGCTTTGTCGTATATTCGGCGAGCTCGTCGGCGTACCGGGTGATCGCGAAGAACCATTGGGCCAATTCGTTCTGGATCACGTCCGAGCCGCACCGCCAGCACTTGCCGTCCTCCACCTGTTCGTTGGCGAGCACGGTCTGGCACTTCTCGCAATAGTTGACGGGCGCGCTCTTTCGGTAGACGAGCCCTTTTTCGTACATCTTCAGGAAAATCCATTGCTCCCAGCGGTAATATTCCACATCGCAGGTGGCTATCTCCCTGTCCCAGTCGTAGCCGAAGCCGAGGCGCTTCAACTGCTTCTTCATGTAGACGATGTTTTCCCGCGTCCAGACGGCCGGATGGACGCCGTGTTGAATGGCCGCATTCTCGGCGGGCATGCCGAAGGCGTCCCATCCCATGGGATGGAGCACGTTGAACCCCTTCATCCTCTTATACCGGGCAATGACGTCGCCTATGGAGTAGTTCCGCACGTGCCCCATGTGAATTCTGCCCGAAGGGTAGGGAAACATCTCCAGGAGATAAAACTTCTCCCGTCCTTCCTCTTCCACGTGAAACAGGCGCTTCTCTTCCCAAACCGCCTGCCATTTCTCCTCTACGACTTCCGGATCGTAAGTTCTGATATCGCTCTTATCCATCCTCACGCCTTGAAAACGGTCGGGGGAGACTCCTCCCGCCGTCGAAACCGGTTGAGGGGACACTCCTCACGTCTGTTGTCTTTCAGAGGGGCGTCCCTCCAATTTTATTCTATTTCCCGTTCTGCATCGCCCGGATGCGCAACCGGAGCGCGTTCAGTTTGATGAAGCCGCTCGCATCCTTCTGGTTGTATACCTCGTCCTTGTCGAAGGTCGCGAAGTCCTGGCTATAGAGGGACTTCTCCGATTTCCGGCCGGCCACCGTCGTATTGCCTTTGTACAGTTTCAGCCGTACCGTTCCTGTCACGCCGACCTGCGTTTGCTCCACGAAAGCGCGGAGCGCTTCCATTTCCGGCGAATACCAGAAGCCATAATAGATCAGCTCGGAGATCTTCGTGATGAGACTGTCCCTCAAATGCATGACTTCCCGGTCCATGGCGATCGACTCGATGGCCCGGTGGGCTGTGTGGAGCACGCTGCAGCCGGGCGTCTCATACACCCCGCGCGACTTCATGCCCACGAACCTGTTCTCGACGATATCGACCCTGCCGATTCCGTTCTCGCCCGCAATGCGGTTCAGGCGGCCGATAAGCTCGTGCGCTTTCAGAGCAACGCCGTCGACCCTGGTCGGCGCTCCGTCCTCGAAATCGATCTCGACATAGCGCAGTTTATCAGGAGCCGCTTCGGGGGAGACGGTGGTGCGGAACATCGACTCGTCGGGCTCGTTCCACGGGTCTTCCAGCACGCCGCCCTCGTAGCTGACGTGCATCAGGTTCCTGTCCATGCTGTAGGGCTTGGCCTTGCTCACGGGCACCTCGATATCGTGCTTCTTCGCATAGTCGATCAGATCTTCACGAGACGAAAAGGACCACTCTCTCCAAGGCGCGATCACCTTGATATGGGGCGCCAGGGCGTAATAGGTCAGCTCGAAACGCACCTGGTCGTTGCCTTTTCCCGTAGCGCCGTGACAGACCGAATCCGCCTTTTCCGCCGTCGCGATCTCGATGTGCCTTTTTGCGATGAGGGGTCGCGCAATTGAAGTGCCGAGCATATAGGTCCCCTCGTAAATGGCATTTGCTTTTATCGCGAAATAGACGAAATCCCTCGCGAACTCTTCCCTCAGGTCTTCGACGTAACACTTCGAGGCGCCCGTCCTTATGGCTTTGGCTTCCAGGCCGTCCAACTCTTCTTCTTGCCCTACGTCCGCGCAATAGGCGACCACTTCGCACCCGTACTGCTCACGCAGCCATTTTACGAGAACGGAGGTGTCGAGCCCTCCGGAATAGGCAAGCACTACTTTTTCGACGTTGCTCATACAACTTCCTCCCTCAGCTTTCCTTCAATCGCGGATCGCGAATCGGAAAACGTTTCATCTTCACTTCCGCGTTACGCGATTCGACTTCCGCGATTATTCTCCCTCTTCGCCGAGCAGCCACTCCAGCAGCGCCTTCTGCGCATGCAGGCGATTCTCCGCCTGGGTGAAAATTACTTCCTGGAACTGCTCGAAAACCCCGTCCGTGATCTCCTCGCCCCGATGAGCGGGAAGGCAATGCATCACAATGGCGTCCGGCTTTGCGGCCTTCAACAACTCCCCGTTGACCTGAAAGGACGCGAAGGCCTTTCCCCGGTCCTCCTTTTCCTTCTCCATGCCCATGCTGGTCCAGACGTCGGTGTTCACCACGTCGGCATTCCGCGCCGCTTCAAAAGGGTCCGCGGTCAGGGTAAGGCAACCTCTTTCCAGCGCTTTTTTCACGAGCGCCTCATCGGGAGCGTAGCCGGGGGGCACGGCCATTGCCAGACTGAAGCCAAGAAGAAGCGACGCTTCTATCCAGGAGTTGGCCATGTTGTTCCCATCCCCTATCCAGGCAATCTTCGGCGCCTGCAACTCCCCCTTGCGTTCCCTTACGGTCAGGAGATCGGCCAATATCTGACAGGGATGGTAAAGGTCGGAAAGGCCGTTGATCACCGGGACCGACGCCCATTGCGCCAGCTCTTCCACGGTTTTCTGTGCGAACGTCCGGATCATGACGGCATGAACGTACCGGGAGAGCACCCGCGCCGTATCCCGGATAGGCTCCCCCCTGCCCATTTGGGTATCGGAGGGGCTCAAGAACATGGCATGCCCTCCCAGCTCCACCATGGCAACCTCAAAGGATATCCGCGTCCTCGTCGAGGCCTTCTCGAAGATCATCGCCAGGGTGCGGTCGTGAAGCGGCCTGTACGATTCACGGGCCCGGCGCTTTTCTTTCAGAAATTGAGCGCGGTCCAGGAGCCGGCCGCACTCCTCCCGCGTCACGTCGAGGATCTTGGTAAAATCCCTCTTCATCGCACGTTTCGCTTCTCAAAAATCTTGTGCGCGATTTCGAGAAAGATGTCGACCTCCTCTTTCCCGATGATCAAAGGGGGCAGAAGTCTGATAACGTTGCCTTTCGATGCATAGAGGATGACGCCTTCGGCGATGAAATCCTGGACGATGGGGGTCACGTCCACGGAAAACTCTATCCCCAACAGAAGGCCCATGCCCCTTATGTCAACAATAAAGCCGTACTTTTGCTTTAGGCTGTCCAGACCCTTCGCAAGATAAGCTCCGATCGCCTCGCTCTTCGTCACAATGCCTTCTTCGAGGATCGTGTTGATGGTGGCGACGGCGGCTGCGGAAGCGAGCGGGTTGCCGCCGAAGGTCGAGGCGTGCGTGCCCGGCTCGAAGGCGTCCATTACCCCATTCTTCGCGACGATGGCGCCGATGGGAAAACCATTGCCCAGGGCCTTTGCGAGACTCATGATGTCGGGCTCTATTCCGTAATGCTCGTAGCCGAAGAGTTTTCCCGTCCGGCCCATGCCTGTCTGCACTTCATCGAGAATGAGCAGGATGTCGCGCGCCTTGGTCATCTCCCTGAGTTTTTTGAGATACTCTTTTCCCGCGACGAAGACGCCGCCCTCCGACTGGACGCACTCCAGCATCACCGCGCAGGTCTTCTCGGAAATCGCTTTCTCTAAAGCCGCCAGATCGTTGAACGGCACAAAGGCGAAACCGTCGACCAGCGGCTCGAAACCGACGTGGAACTTCTTCTGTCCCGTCGCCGACAAAGTCGCTATCGTCCTGCCGTGGAAGGAGTTTTCCATGGCGATGATCTCCGATCTCCCGATCCCGTGGTTCTTCCAGGAATATCGACGCGCCAGCTTGATCGCCGCCTCGTTGGCCTCGGCGCCGCTGTTGCAAAAGAATACCTTGTCGCCGAAAGAATGCTCGACGAGCAATTGCGCTGCTTTCACCTGGCCTTCGGTATAGAAAAGGTTCGATACGTGGAGGAGCTTTCGGACCTGAGCCGCCACGGCGTCGCCGACGTTCTTGTTTGCATGGCCGAGATTGCACACGGCGATGCCGGAGAGGAAGTCGAGATAGCGCCTCCCCGTCATATCCCAAAGCCAGCAGCCTTCCCCCTTCGCTATGCCGAGGGGAAACCGTTTGTACGTATTGGCCAGGTATTTATTCCCTTTGTCGATCCATTCCTGCTGCATGCTATTCTCCCGCTATCTGTGTACCGATGCCCAAATCGGTGAATACCTCGAGAAGCAACGCGTGGGCAACGCGGCCGTCGATGATATGGCTCTTCTTTACCCCGCCTTCGAGCGCATCGACGCAGCACGTGATCTTGGGGATCATTCCCCCTTTCACCGCATCACTTTTTGCCAGTTTTTTCGCCTCTTCGATGCTCATTGACGAGATAGGCTTCAAATCCGCGTCAAGAACGCCGGGGACATCCGTCAGGAGCACAAGTTTTTCCGCCTTCAGCGCCTTGGCGATGCTGCCGGCCGCCGTATCGGCGTTCACATTGTACGTGCCGCCATCCACGCCGGAGGCCAGGGGCGCTACAACGGGAATATGGCCCGAATCGGAGATATCCGTCAAAATCTTTGCATTCACCCCGACCACCTGGCCGACGAAACCGATGTCCTTCCCCGTGGTCTTCTCTGCCGCAATGAGCTTGCCGTCCTTGCCGGACAGGCCGATCGCCTGGCCGCCCGCGTTGTGGATCGCCTGGACGATCGCCTTGTTGATCGACCCGGAGAGCACCATCTCGACGATCTCGAGCGTGGCTTCGTCGGTGACCCGTAAACCGTCGACAAAGCGCGTGGGGATATTCAGTCTCGTGAGCATCTTCTCTATCTGGGGGCCGCCGCCATGGACGATAACAGGGTTGACGCCCACATACTTGAGGAGCACTACGTCCCGGGCGAACTCCTTGGCCAGCCGTTCCTCTTCCATCGCCGCTCCGCCGTACTTCACCACGAAGGTGCAGCCCGAAAACTTTTTTATGTACGGCAGCGCCTCGAGTAAAACTTCGATCTTCTCCATCAGAGTATATACCTGCTCAGGTCCTCCTTCTCCAGAAACTCCGCCAATCTCGCCAGCACATACTCCTTCGTGATCGCCACCTTCTTCTCTTTCATCTCCGGCGCCTCGAAAGAGACGTCGTCGAGGAGCTTCTCCATGACCGTATAAAGCCGCCTCGCGCCGATGTCCTCGGTCATCTCGTTGATCCGCTGGGCGATGTCGGCGATCTCTGCAATACCGTCCTCGCCGAACTCGAGCTCGATGCCTTCCGTGCCGAGGAGCGCCTTGTATTGCTTTATCAAGGCGTTTTCCGGCTCGGTGAGGATCCTCACAAACTCTTCCTTCTTCAGCGGGCCAAGCTCTACCCTGATGGGAAACCTTCCCTGCAGCTCGGGTATCAGGTCCGACGGCTTCGACATATGAAAAGCGCCGGCCGCAATGAAGAGAATGTGATCGGTTTTGACCGGTCCGTACTTGCTCGTGACGGTCGTCCCCTCGACGATGGGGAGGATGTCCCGCTGGACCCCTTCCCTGGAGACGTCCGGTCCATGGGTCTGGTCCCGGCTCGCAATCTTGTCGATCTCGTCGAGAAAAATGATGCCGGCCTGTTCCACCCTGTTGAGGGCGTCGTTGGCGACCTTGTCCATGTCGATAAGCTTCTTCGACTCTTCCTGGATCAGAAACTCGTAAGCCTCGCTCACTTTGACTTTCCGTCTCTTCGTCTTCTTGGGCAACATATTTCCGAACATATCCCGAAGCTGCATATCCATCTCTTCCATGCCCTGGGAAGAGAAGATCTCGACGATGGGAAGCGTCCGTTCGGGCGCCTCGATCTCCACGGACTTGTCGTTCAGCTTCCCTTCCTGAAAAAAGCCTCGCATCTTTTCACGGGTAAGGTCGAGAGATTGCTCCTCGCCGGGCCGGGCGGGCGAGGCCGCCTTCCTCGGCGAGACGAGAAGATCGAGAACGCGCTCCTCAGCCATCTCCCGCGCTTTCTCCAGCACCCGCTCCTGCTCTTCCCTCTTCACCATGTTCACCGCAAGCTCGGTGAGATCGCGGATCATCGATTCCACATCCCTTCCCACGTAGCCCACTTCCGTGAACTTCGTCGCCTCTATCTTGAGGAACGGCGCATTGGCGAGCTTGGCGAGGCGGCGAGCGATCTCGGTCTTGCCGACGCCGGTAGGGCCGATCATGATAATATTCTTCGGCGCAATCTCCTCCCGGAGCGCTTCAGGGACCATCTGCCGTCTCCAGCGGTTGCGGAGCGCAATGGCCACGGCCCTTTTCGCCTTATCCTGGCCGATGATGTACCTGTCCAACTCTTCTAGAATGGCCCGCGGTATCATGGTCTTCATCTACAGCTCCTCTATGATGATCCTGTCGTTCGTGTAGATGCATATCTCGGACGCAATGAGCATTGCTTCCCTGGCAATCTCGACGGCGGGCAAACTAGTGTGCTTTACCAACGCCTTTGCGGCCGCTTCCGCGTAGGGGCCGCCCGAGCCGATGGCGGCAACGCCGCCGTCCGGTTCTATCACGTCCCCGGTCCCCGACAGGATAAAGATGTGTTCCCTGTCCGCCACGAGGAGAAGCGCTTCCAAGCGCCGCAACAAGCGATCGGTTCTCCAGTCTTTTGCCAATTCGACGGACGCTCTGGAAATATTGCCGTTGTATTGCTCGAGCTTCTTCTCGAAGCGTTCAAACAGCGTAAACGCGTCGGCCGTCGCGCCGGCGAAGCCCGCGAGGCATCGGTCCTGATAAAGTTTTCGCACCTTTTTCGCCGTATGCTTCAACACGGTGTTCTGGAAGGTGACCTGCCCGTCTCCAGCCACAACGGCGCTGTTTTTATCTCTCACGCAAAGAATAGTTGTGCTTTTCATTTTACCTTCTTGGATGGGCCTTGTCGTATATCTCCATGATCTTGTCCATGGAGATGTGCGTATACTTCTGTGTGGTAGAAAGCCTTGAGTGGCCGAGCAGTTCCTGAATGGATCGCAGGTCTGCCCCCCCGTTCAGCATGTGCGTCGCAAAGGAGTGCCTGACCCCGTGCAGGGCGAGATCCTTGAAGAGACTCGCGCTTGTTTGGTGTTTCTTCATCACTTTCAGCAAGCCCCGATAGCTGAGCCTGTTGCCGTTGCTGTTTACGAAGAGAGCCTGCACGGATTCCCGCCGCTTGCCGGCCGCCGCTTCCAGGTACGCCTGGAGCGCCGCCAGGGCCTTCTCGCCAAAGGGAAGCACCCGTTCTTTTCCGCCTTTGCCCTTCACGAGCACCCACAGCCCCTCGAGATGGACGTGATTGATGTCGAGGTCGAGCGTCTCCTGGGCCCGCATGCCGGTCGAATAGATCAATTCGAAGATCGCCCGGTTCCGCAGGGCTATCCAGCCTTTCTCGGGAAGCGTGTCGAGAAAGTGGAACATTTCGTCCACGGTGTAGAACTTCGGGAGGCGTTTCTCGACCTTCGGGCTCTTTATCAGGGCCGCCGGGTTTTCCCGGACGTACCCTTTCTTCTTCAGGAACCTGAAGAAGACCCGTATCGCCGATATCTTCCTGGAAAGGGAGGATTTTCGCAAGGCCGGATACACTTCCGCAATATAAGCCCTGATGGCCTGATGATCCACTTCATCGCGGCCATTCGCCTTGAGAAACCGGAGGAAGTCCGCAATATCTCCCTCATAGGCTCGCTTTGTATGAGGCGACACATCTCTTTCATCAGTCAGGTACTGCGAAAATTGAGACGACTTCTCCTCCAGGATCGCTAAATTCATAAGAGTATTATTCTATTACGTTTTATTAAATAATCAAAGGATTAATGAGAGCGGGCGGACTTTCAGCCGACGAGGTCGAGCGCTTTCCTGAGCGCCTCGCTCGCCTTTGCCGCATGGTCGTTCGCCTCCCCGATAAGGGCGGCCACGTTGCTCATCCCCGCGCTGCCGGCAAGCTCTATCCATCGCCGGTAATCCTCAGCGTGACCTTCGTTATGCTCGATCAGGTGCTTCAAGACGACTCGTAACCGTTCTTTGTCTTCCATGAGGCCTCCTTTGGCGATCACTGAATGAGACTAACAGTCAAAGGGACGATAGGGGAGCCGGCGCGCTTTCAAAGCACCGGGCAACGCCAGCCGAAGGGGTCCGGCTTCTCCCCGTATTGTATCCCGGTAATTTCGTCGTAGAGCTTTTGCGAGAAAGGACCTATGCGGCTTTCGTTTATCGTTACGGTCTCCTCCCGATGGCGGATCAGACCGACAGGAGAAATGACGGCCGCCGTGCCCGTTCCGAAGGCCTCCTGAAGACTGCCGTTCTTGGCCCTCGCGAGCACTTCATCGATAGCCACTTCTCGTTCCTTTACCGGCGTCCCCCAATGGGCAGCCAGCTCCATAGCAGTAAGACGCGTTATGCCTCCCAATGTAGCGCCGTCCAGGGGCGGAGTGACGAGTTCCCCGTTGATGAGGAACATGATGTTCATGGTGCCCACTTCTTCGACGTACTTCTTCTCGATGGCGTCGAGCCACAGCACCTGGGTAAAGCCTTGTTCCTGGGCCTTTTCAGCCGGCAAGAGCGAGGCTGCGTAGTTCGCGGGCGTCTTGGCTTCTCCCAGACCGCCTTTTACGGCCCGCACGTAATCGCCCGACGTGATGAGCTTTACCGGGTTGAGTCCTTCTTTGTAGTAGGCCGCCACCGGCGAGGTGATGATCATGAACAGATATTCATCGGCCGCGTGGACGCCCAGGAAACTGTCCGTGGCAAAAATGAAGGGCCGGATATAGAGGGACGACCCGCGATTTTTCGGCGTCCATTCCTTATCGACCCGGCATAACTCGAGAAGGGCTTCCATGAAAAGCTCCTTGCTCACCGGCGGGATGCAGAGCCTGCTGCCCGACCGGTTGAATCGCTCCTGGTATTTGTCCGGGCGGAACAGACTGATCTCGCCGTTTTGAGAGCGAAAAGCTTTGAGCCCCTCGAAAATTGCCTGTCCGT
Organism: uncultured delta proteobacterium; assembly: GCA_963816715.1. GTDB lineage: Bacteria > Desulfobacterota > Syntrophorhabdia > Syntrophorhabdales > WCHB1-27 > BOG-1155. Next base: position 123,284 of record CAWFMJ010000005.1, on the reverse strand, counting down.
AATGAAGCGTGGAGAGGCTGGGCGCAAGCTCGATATTTCCGTAGGGAACTACTCTGGGCGACTGCCAGGCGCCTTTCCGATAGTCGGCCATGAACATGTGGTCCGAGAAGATCCGGCCGAAGCCGAGATTATCAAAATCAACCTCTTTCAACCTGCTCCGCGATGAGCGCACGACTTGCATACAAACTACCTCCCATTCATGTTCCCATAGCTTAGACCACTTGCCGCCGCATTGCAATTATTGCGTTTTGAATTATTGGGTTTGACGGGCGCTCTTACTCTTCTTCTTTTATGAAGATGGCGGGAAGGTTTCGGTATTTCTCCGCGTAATCGACGCCGTACCCTACAATGAAGCCGTCGTCGATGGTGAAGCCCACGTAGTCGCCCTCGATCTCGACTTTCCTTCGCGCCCTTTTGTCGACGAGGGCGCAGATCTTGAGGGATCGGGGATTCCTTGCGAGAAAATTGTCGCGAAGGGCCCTGAGGGTAAGCCCCGAATCGATGATGTCCTCGATGATGATGACATTTTTGCCCCGGATGTCCGTTTCCAGGTCCTTCGTGAGCGCCACCTCGCCGCTCGTTTCCGTTGCGCTGCCGTAAGAAGCGGCTCTCACGAAATCGACCACGACGGGGCCCTTTATCTCCCGTACAAGGTCGGAGGCAAACATGAAGGAGCCTTTCAGGACCGGCACCACCACAATCTCTTCTTCGTCGAAATCTTTCACAATGTTCCGGGCCAGCCGTTTCACGGCTTCCCTGATATCGCTTTCGTCAAAAAGTATCCGCAATTTCTCGGTCATATTAGTTCGCGCGCGCCTCAGCAGGACGATCTCGGGGCGGACGGGGCGACTCCGAACCCCGCATGAGCGTGCCGTCCTATCGGCATATGCATCTCCCTTTTGAAATCGCCGTTCTCTGCTCCTCATCATATAGCGAAATAAGCCAATTAGTCAACTTCCAGGACCCGCCGGAATGACTGACTTTTTTTGTGGAAGTCAGAATTGCATCGTTGTAACCTTTTCACGAACTCTGACGACTTAAAGGAATGAAGGGGGCGTTTTCTCTGACAAGTCCGATTCGGCTGCGAACCGACGGCGCCTGGTTTTCTTCGCCTGTCTTCTTCGCGTTTGAGCTATAATAACGCCTGTATGGAAAACGACCTCCTCACCCCCAGCGACCCCGAAATCGTGCGTCGGGTTCTCGCCGGAGAAGTAAACGCATTCGAACACCTGGTACGTCGGTATCAGCGCCTTGTTCTTGCTACGGTAAAACGGCATGTGCCGTTCGATTGCGTGGAGGATATCGTGCAGGATGTCTATTTGAGGGCTTATCGATCGTTGCCGGGCTTCAGGAAGACGGACCGTTTTGCTCATTGGCTCTCGGTGATCGCCGTGAGGACGTGCTACGATTTCTGGCGGGAACGTTACAAATCGCGGGAACTTCCCCTCAGCTCCTTTTCGGAAGAACAGGAGGCATGGCTGGAGGCGGCGCTGTCGGACCAGTCAACGGACCGTTGCAACGAGGAAGGTCTGCAAAAGGAAGCAAAGGAATTGCTCGACTCGGCGCTGGACAAACTGTCGGCGGGGGACCGCATGGTGTTGGAGCTTGTTTACTTCGAAGAGCGCTCGCTGAAAGAAGCGGCTGCTCTCCTCGGCTGGAGCCTGGCGAACGTGAAAGTGCGCCTGTTCCGCTCCCGTAGAAAGCTCCGGGTGCTGCTGGAATGCCGGTGACAGCGTCAGAAGTTTCACGAAAAGATGAGAGGCAGCAATGACAAACCTTGAGGAAATGCTGAAACGGGCCTATCGGACAAAGGAGAATGCGGAGATCGGCACGCGGTGGGAAACGAACCTCATGGCGCGGATCCGGGAGGTAGGCCCGCTACGGCCAAGGGCGCTGTTCCTGCCCGATTTCGAGCACTTCGTCTGGCGCCTCGCCCCTGTCTTTTGCGTCTTGGTCATTGTGGCCATTGCTCTTTTTATCGGAACGGAAATCGTTTCCTGGGAAGACCCGGTTCAATTCTTTGTCAGCGGCGCCGAAGAATCGACGCTCGCTCAGCTCTTTGGCGCATGAGGGAGAAGCGATGAAAACGTGGAGGCTGATCACCGGCGTCGCCCTTGTCCTGCTTCTGGGCATGCTTATCGGCTCGGCAGGCACCCGGCTCTATTTGGGACACACTCATCGCGGCTTGCATTGGAGGGATAGAACGGCGCGCGTCTTTGAAAGACTTTCGAGAGAGCTCGATCTGTCCCCGGAGCAGAAGGGCTCCGTGCGGGGCATCCTCCAGGATGCAGAGCAAAAGCTCCGGGCCCATTACCTGCGGCAGCGGCCGGAGGCGGAGCGCATCGTCGACGAGAGCTTTGTGCAGATACGGCAGTTGCTGAACGACGAGCAGAAGAAGAAACTGGACAACCTGCGCGAGCGGCATCGAAAACGCAACGCCTTGGCCGACCAATGAAATGCCCTGTTCTCCCTTTACCCTAAATCTTCGCTCCTTATGGGCAGCCTTCGGATCCGTTTCCCCGTAGCCTCGAATATCGCGTTCGTTACGGCGGCGGCAACCGGGGGAAGGCCGGGCTCGCCCACGCCGCCCGGAGGCGCCTCGCTCGGCATGATATGGACCTCGACCTCGGGCATCTCGCTCATGGGCAGGATGGGATAGTCGTGGAAGTTGCCTTGTTCCACGCGCCCATTCTTGAAGGTGATCGCCCCGTAGAGGACCGCGGATAGGCCCATTGCCACCGAGCCCTCGACCTGCGCCTTGATATGGCCGGGGTTCACCGGCCTCCCGCAATCGATCGCCGCAACGATCCGGTGCACCCGCACCTTGCCTCCCGCGCCGACGGACGCTTCGGCCACCTGCGCGACAAAGCTCTCAAAAGACTTGTGTACGGCGATGCCCCGGCCCCGGCCCTCCGGCAGTGGAGCGCCCCAGCCCGATTTTTGCGCGGCAAGGTCGAGCACCGCACGCCGCCGCGGATCGTTAGCCAGAAGGCGCCTTCGAAATTCATAGGGATCGGCAGACGCCGCGTGGGCCGCCTCGTCGATAAAACTCTCGACCACAAATGCCGTGTGAGAATGACCGACGGAGCGCCACCAGAGCACGGGCACGCCGACGTCCATAGTCTGAAGGTCGACAAGGACGTGGGGGATTGCGTAGGGCATGTCGGCCGCCCCTTCAACAGAGGTCGGGTCGATGCCGTTTTCTATCATCATCTCGAAAGGGCTCCCCTTTATGATCGACTGCCCGACGATCGTCTGCCGCCAGGCGGCAAGGCTGCCGTCAGAACCGAACGCGGCAGCCATCCGGTGGTGCATCAGGGGTCGGTAATAGCCGCCTTTCGTATCGTCTTCGCGGGTCCAGATCACTTTTACCGGCTTTTTCAGCGCCTTTGCGACCTGTACCGCCTCGACGACGAAATCGGACCGCGGATTGGCGCGCCGGCCGAACGCCCCGCCGAGAAACGTTGTGAGGATGCGCACCTGCTCGGGCGCAAACCCGAGGACCGCCGCCGCGGCCTGACGATCCGGCCCCTGGAACTGCGTGCCCGTCCAGATCTCGCAACTCTCCGCTCGCAGATCGACGACGCAATTCAACGGCTCCATGGGCGCCTGCGCAAGGTAAGGCGTCTCGTAGTCGGCCGAAAGGGTCTTGCTGCTTTCCGCCAGCACTTTTTCCGGTTCGCCGTTCATTTTTGCAATCAGGCCGGCTGTGCCGGCCTTCGCAGCATACTCGTCCCGTTGCGCCGCCGTGGAAAGGGCGGCCAGAGGCCCTTCGTCCCACACAATATCAAGGGCGCGCCTGCCCAGGTTAGCCGACCAGAACGTGTCGGCCGCCACGGCCACGCCGGTCTCGACCTGCCAGCACCTCTCTGACGCCGGCGACCCCTTTCGCCTTTTCCGCATCGTAACGCGACACCCGCCCCCCAAAGACGGGTGAGCGCGCAACGAGCACGGTAAGCATGCCGGGAATCCTCACATCAACGCCAAAAACTGCTTTTCCGTTCACCTTCTCCGGCGAATCGAGCCTGCCCTTCGACGTCCCGATGATTTTGAAGGCCGACGGCTCTTTCAAGGCGACATCGCCGGGGGCGGCCGCGGCAGAAGCCTTCTCAGCAAGCTCTCCCTAGGAGAGCTTGCTGCCGCTCCCATGGATCACGAAGCCCTGCTCTGCCCGGCATTCCGATCTGTCTACCCCCCGGGCTTCGGCCGCGGCCGTCAGGAGCTTTAGGCGGGCCTCGGCCCCCATGCGCCGCATGCGCTCCCATTCGCTCGGGATGCTCGTGCTGCCCCCCGTCGTTTGTATTCCGAACATCGTGTGAGCATAGTCGTCGGCGACGGGCGCCGGCGCAACTCGGACGCTATCCCAGTCGCATTCCAGTTCCTCGGCGGCGAGCATCGGCAGGGAGGTATAGACTGCCTGGCCCATTTCCGATTTGTTGACCGTAATCGTGACCAAGCCGTCGGCGTCTATGCTGACAAAAGGGTTGAGAGAAAAGGATTTGCTCATATCCGCCCTCCCTCAAGCGCTCGTCATGTCGGCCGCCCGATGAATGGCGCGGCGGATGCGCAGATAGGTCCCGCAACGGCAAAGGTTGCCCGACATGGCGCCGTCTATGTCCGCGTCGCTCGGTCTCGGGTTCCTTTTCAGCAACGCGGCGGCCGCCATGATTTGGCCGGAATGGCAGTAGCCGCACTGGACCGACGTCCTCGGCAATCCAGGCCAGTTGAACGGGGTGGCTGTTGTCGGGAGAAAGCCCTTCGATGGTCACGACCTCTTTTCCGACTGCCTTGGAAACAGGCGTGACGCACGAGCGGATCGCCTGCCCGTCCAGGTGTATCGTGCAGGCGCCGCATCGGGCAATGCCGCACCCATACTTCGTTCCCGTGAGGCCGAGATGCTCCCGGATGACCCAGAGCAGGGGGGTGGAAGAGGCCGCGTCCACCTCGTAGGTCGTGCCGTTGACGTTCAGTGAGATCATTGTCGCCTCGCTTTGGACAGGATACTCAGATTATAAGACTCAAAAAAGCCGAAGGGAGGAGGATTGTGCAAAGATGAGTGGCCCGAGCCGGACTCGAACCGGCACGCCTTTGGGGCGTCAGATTTTAAGTCTGATGTGTCTGCCTATTCCACCATCGGGCCCGAAGATGAAAAGATGCACGGACGCGGCGCCGGCATCACCCCTACTTATAATAGGAAAACGGCCTCTTTGTCAATATTGCCGGGGAAGTTGAGGCTGGGGACGATCGTCACCCGGCCGCTGCTTGCTTGTTTTGTTCTATCTCGGTCTCCATCGCTTCGAGGAGGAGCTTCGCGGAGAGCGGTTTGGAAAGAACCCGCTTGATGTTCGGGGTCTCCTGCACAGCGTTCAGCGAGGGAAAATAGGCGCTGATGAGAATGACGGGAACGTTGGGATTGATCTTCAGCATCTCTCCGGCAAGCTGGTAGCCGGAAATCTCGGGCATCCTGATGTCCGCCACGACAATGTCTATCTTCCTCGAATTCATCTCGAAAAAGACGAGCGCTTCCCGCGGGTCGGTGAAGGCCGCGTGCCGATAGCCGTGCCTCCCCACAACTTCCTCTAGATATTCCTTGACGAGCCCTTCGTCGTCAACCACCAGGACGAACTTTTCGCTCATCGCTTTCTCCTCTTGCGGCAGGAAATGCCCTCTCTATCGGACCGGGTCGCCCGGCCGAACGTCGCGCTCTTGCTCCTCGTTTTCACAATATAAGACCTGCGCTTCAGAACGCAAAGGGAGACTTTGAACGGGGAAAGGGTTTCGTGAGCGACGCCGGGTCGAACCTGCGACGCTTAAGGCGCCGCAACGAACCTGAAGGAAGAAGAAAAAAGCGCGTCTGCCAATTCCTTCGAAAGAGCGCCGAAAAACCATTTCGAAAAGGAGAAAGGCTTCTCAGCGTAAATCAACGTGGGCTTGCCTTTAATGCCGGCGGCGCCCTTGAGGGCGTCGACCACATCGTAGAAATCGCCGATGCCGTCGATGAGGCCCATATCTTTCGCCTGATTTCCCGTGTAGATACGGCCCTCAGCCAGCTCCCTCACCTTCTGGGGGTCCATTTTTCGTGCAGCGGCCACGTCGTTGATGAATTGCGTATAAATGGCTTGGACTATGCCATTCAGATAGTCCCTTTCAGCCGGCGTCATCTCCCTGAAAGGAGACCCCGCGTCCTTGTATTTGCCCGCCTTTATCGTGTTGCTTTGCAACCCGATCTTCTTGAGCACGTCCTCGGCGATCATGAGCTGCATAATCACGCCGATGCTCCCCGTGATGGTTGAGGGGTTCGCGTAGAGCTTTTCCGCCGCGGAGGCGATATAGTAGCCGCCGGAAGCGCAGGAGGCGCCCATGGAAACGTAGACCTTTTTCTTCCCTCTGAGCTTTATGACTTCCCGGTAGATTTCCTGCGTGGGACCCACGCCCCCTCCCGGGGAGTTTATTCTCAGAATAACGCCTTTTATCGATGGGTCTTCTTTGAAACGTATGATATCTTCCGTTATATCCTTCGACCCGGATATCAGCCCTTCTATCTCCACGACGCCTATCTGGCTGCCTGATGGTCTGCGGGTCAGGCCCGAGATCAGGGAGACGCAGAAAATGAGCGCGATGAGGCAGAGAATGACGACGAGGGCTTTCTTTTTCCGGCTCCAGGGCATAATAGTCTCACCTTTTCTTGATTAGTATAGTTCCAAACGGCCTTTTTTGCGAGATTACGGCCTTTTTGAGCTTGGCGATCTCCAGCACGGCGAGGAGGGTAGCCACCATGGTCCGCAGATCGAGCGTCATGTCTAGCTTCCAGGCGTATTTCCCCTCCCGTTCGAGCAGCTCCCCGATCTCTTGCAGCTTCTCTTCGAGCGTCGGCCTTATCTCAGCCACGGTAAGAAAGTGCGTTTCCCTGCTCTTCAGCAACTGGATGAACAGGACGCCCAGAAGAAGGACGTTTTCCGCGTCCTCTTCTTCCACGGCGGCGCCGCGGTTGAAGGTGTCTCGTCCGAGCACGGGAAAATCGCCGAGACTCTTCGCCATAACCTTCAGTTTTTCATATTCTATGATCTTTTCGACAAGCTCGTCCCTCGGGTCCTCGCCTTCAACGGGAAGGAGCATCCTGGACTTGATAAAGATGAGGAGCGAGGCCATCTCGATGAAATCTTCGACGATTTTCAGGTTCATCTCGCGGGCCAGGTCGACATAGGCCAGGAATTGCTCCGTGATCTGCCCGATAGGGATGTCGAAAATGTCGATCTTGTTGCGCTTGATGAGCGTGAGCAGGACCGGCATGGGCCCTTCGAAGCATTCCAATTGCAGCTCGAGGGTCGAGGGCTGCAGGGCTATCACGAGGCGCCTCGCTCCGATAGCTCCCGCCGGCCTTTCATGTACTCCCGCACAAAGGCCAATTCCTGTTGCTTGGTAGAAAAACTCCGGTCGATCTTCGCTTCCTTGAGGGCATCAAGGATCTCCCTGAAGATGGGGCCTTCCTTGATGCCCATAGTCATCAGGTCTTTCCCCGTCGTCAGGGGGCGGAAGCTCTCCGCATAGGTAATATAGCTCGACACCGTCTTCTTTATCTCTTCCGAAGCCGTCCTGGCCATAAGGAAAAGACGGCCCTCCTGGCTGAGACGCTCAAGTTCTTTGAAAGCCTCGCTCTTCTTCATGAAGCGCAATCGCGTGGCGAGCTTCCCCGCCGCCTCCCGAACGTTGAGCGCCTCGTGGGGCAGTTTCCTTCGCAGGAGGTCGGGCGCCACGACCCTCCTTGCGAAATCCGCCACATCTTCCAAAGACATGCGGTCCACCAGACCGAGCAAATAATAAAGGGTCCGGTTGTACTTGCCCTTGTACGAGAGATTATACCACTTGAGCACCGTATCCATATCGCCGAACAGCCGCTCGTGGTCGTGGTCGAAGGCAAGGGAAGGATGGATGAACGCGAGCAGGTCGAGCTCGCGGAGCCTTTTCATGATCCGTCCGGGGTCCGCTTCGGAAAGCATGACGGCGAGCTCCCTCCAGATCCTCGGCCCCCTTATCTTGGACAAGAAACTCATCTTCACGGCATTCTTGATAAGGTTCAGGGTAAACTTGCCGATCTGGAAGTTGAAGCGCTGCTCGAACCTGACCGCCCGGAACACCCTTGTCGGGTCCTCAACGAAGCTGAGACTGTGGAGCACCCTGATGCTTTTCTCCTTGATGTCCCTCTGGGCGCCGAAGAAATCGATCAATTCGCCAAAAGTGTTCTTGTTGAGCGAAATGGCGAGGGTATTGATGGTAAAATCCCTGCGGTAGAGATCCAGTTTCAAAGAGCTGTGCTCGACCACGGGCAGGGCGGCCGGGGCTTTGTAATATTCGAGTCTCGCCGTGGCCACGTCCACCTTGAAGCCGTCGCGGTAGAGGATCTTCGCCGTCCCGAACTCTTTGTGCATTCGCGTCTTGATGCCGAGGCGCCGGCCGAGTTCCCCGGCAAATTTGATCCCATCTCCTTCAATTACCACGTCGATGTCGAAGTTATCGATGTGCAGGAGCAGATCCCGGACGAAACCGCCCACCAGGTAGGCGTGAAAACCCATTTCATCGGCAAGGCCGCCGATGGCGAGAAGGCGGCCGAAAACGGGGTCGCTGATCCGCTCGTCCATGAGCCGCTTGACGTTCTTCCGTTTTTCGTACACGTCGGGGTAGTCGAGTTTCCCCAGGACGCTCTTTCGTATCTCGTCTTCGAGCACGCGGAGAAGATCTGTCCTCGTCACCGCTCCGACCAGCTTCCCTTCCTCGGCAACCGGCAGGAACCGCTGATTGTTGCCGATGATGATCTCCTTCACCCGCTCTATCGAGTCTCCGGGCCGGACGGTGGAAAAATCGGCCATCATGTACTCCTTCACGGGAAGTTCTTTGAGTCCGTGAAAGACGGCTTTTTCGACAATTTGCCTGGTGACGATGCCCGTTGCGTGGCCCGCGGAGGTAACCGGCAGCGAATTGATGCTGTATTTCGTGAGGATCTCCCGCGCCTCCGAAAGCGGCGCCTCCTGGTCCACGGAAACGACGGGGAAGAACATGATGTCTCGTGCCGTCCACAGGGGCTTGACGAGAGCTGCCAGATGTTGGAGCAGCTTCGACCGCGCCTCGACGATCGTTGCCTCCTTCAGGGTGGCGGAGGCAGCTTCCTTGTGGCCGCCGCCTCCCATGAGGGCGAGGATGCGGCCCGCATCCACCTCGGGAATTCGGCTTCTGCCGATGGCGTAGACCCTGTCTTCCATGCGAAAGAGCGCGAAGACGGCGTTCAGGTTCTCCATGTCGCGGAACTTTTGGACCAGCGTGGCGAGATCGCCCACGTAGCGCTCGCTGCTGCCCTCGGTGATCACCACGTCGACGCCGTTGATGTTCTGCACCGTTGCCGCCTCGATAAGCTCGTGGAGCAGGTGGACCTGCTCGGGCGACAGCTCCTTCACCAGGATGTCGGCGACAATGTCGACGTGCGCCCCTTTGGAAAGAAGGAAAGAGGCGGCCTCAAAATCGCGCTGGGTTGTCGAGGGGTAGCGAAAACTCCCCGTCTCCTCGTAAATGCCAAGCATCATGATGGTCGCCTCTTCGGGCGACAGGTCGCACTCCTTTTGCTGCAAAAGCTTCACGAGCATGCTCGTGCAGGCGCCCGCCGTCCCGATGACGTTGACGTCTCCCACGATGTCGTCGTCGGAAGGCGGATGGTGGTCGTAGATGTGCACCGAGACGCGCTTTTCCTCGACGAGCCGGACAAACTCCCCGATCCTGCTCTTCTGTCTCGTGTCTACGAGGATCAGCGTCTCCACCTCGTCATGATCGATGTCCTTCATCTTCGCTATATTGAGAAAGTAGAGACTTGAGCGAATGAGGAAATCCCGGACGGTTTTTTCCTGGGAGCCGGGAAAAACGAGGACTGCGTCGGGATACAGCTTTTTGGCCGCCGCCATCGAGGAAAGAGCGTCGAAGTCGGCATTGAAATGAGTGGTAATAACCTTCATTTCCCGAAAGATTAAAGCACGGACCGGGGGTTGTCAACCACACAATTATTGGGGCTCAGCGCCCCCTCGTCGAGCGAAGCCCGACGAGCCTCCCCGCTCAGCGCTTCGCAGGGGCTCGCTTTGGAGAAGCTGGGGCCCGGGCTCTCACTTAAACGTCGCGGGGTCTATCTTGTATTTCTCGACCCGTAGCCCGATCATGCGCTCCGTGATGCCGAGGGTGCGGGCCGCCCGGGCCATGTTGCCGCGGGTTCGCTTCAATTCCCCAATAATGACTTCCCGTTCCATGTTCGTGATGATGTTCTTGAGCGTATCGCGCGACGCAGGCTGCTCCTTCCCGTCGGTGGTCTGCAGGTTCGCCGGCAGGTGGAAGCTCTCGATCACGCCGTCAGTGGAAAGGATGATGGCCCTTTCTATGCAGTTCTCGAGCTCCCGTACGTTGCCCGGCCAGTGATAGGCCATGAGCATGTCCGTCGCGGTGGTCGAAATCCTCATGATCGACTTGCCGTGCTCTTTGCTGTATTTGTCGATGAAATGATCGACAAGGAGCATGATGTCCGTCTTCCTTTCACGCAACGGCGGAACAACGATGGGAAAAACGTTCAGCCGGTAGTAGAGGTCTTCCCGAAATCTTCCCTCGCGCAAAAGGGTTTCGAGATTCCTGTTTGTCGCGGTGATGATTCGGCCATTTACCTTGACGGGGGTGCTATCGCCGACCCGTTCGAATTCCTTTTCCTGGAGCACCCGCAAAAGCTTCGTTTGAAGCGGAAGAGGCAAGTCGCCTATCTCGTCGAGGAAGATCGATCCATGGCCGGCGGCTTCAAACCTTCCCTTGCGAGCCCGCGTGGCGCCGGTGAAGGCGCCCTTTTCATGGCCGAACAGCTCGCTCTCGATGAGCGACTCGGGCAGAGCCGCGAGGTTTACCTTGATGAAGGGTTGATCGGCCCTATTCGAGCTGTAATGGATAGTTTGAGCCACCCTTTCCTTTCCCACGCCGCTCTCCCCGAGAATGAGAACGGTGGCGTTCGTGCGGCATACCCGTTCGATCAGGGCATAGAGATTCTGCATGACCTTCGAGCTGCCCACAATCGTTTTCATCCCGTATCTGGTCTTCAACTGGTCCTGAAGGCTCTGGTTCTCTTCCTTCATTTTCTCGATCTCTTCTTCGGCGAGCTGGCGGAGCCGCACGGCCTGCGAAATAGTCGAGGCGATGATGGTCAACAGACGGACGTCATCATCGAGGGAGATATCCTCGTTGTGAAGACGGTCCGCGGAAAGGGCGCCGACCACTTCGCTGCCGATCTTCACCGGGACGCAGATGAACGCAATGTCGTGCTTGTTGAGGTGTTGCCGGGAGCCGGTCTTGTCAAGAAACCTCGGTTCGTCGGAGATCCTCGGCACGATCATGGCCTTCCCTGTATCAATGACTTCCCCGGTTATCCCCTCGCCCATACGGTAGCGGCCCCTCGCCTGTTCGTCGGGTCGAAGGCCGTAGGCTTCTTCGATGACGATTTCCCCCTTGTTTCTGTTCAAAATGGTCAGGGTTCCCCGCAGTATGCCCATGTGCTCGGCCGTAAGCTGAAGAATAGGCTTCAGAACCGTCTTCAGGTCGAGCGTCTCGCTCAGTTTGTTGCTGATCTCGAAGAGAAGAGAAAGTTCTTTTATTTCCCGGTTTCTGGGGTCATTCATGGTCATCGTCCTCTGTAACGCGCTTGCCGAAACCCGCAAAATAGGAATGGCGTTCCCTAGGGAACGCCATTGTCAGACACGTCATCGTGCATCCAAAATTACAAGTTGTTTGTCTCTCATTTTGGTAACTTACCCGGCGGAGAAGGCCGAATCCGGCTTGATTTATTGGAGAGAAGCGCCAGTTGCAGAAGTAGCCGTGATATACTATAAAGAAACTGTTAATTTGCAGTAAAAGGAGAAGGCCCATGAGGCCCACGAACGGTTTTGTCGGACCCATGCTCACCGACCTGTACCAGCTCACTATGGCGTACGGATACTGGAAGAACGGCAAACACCGGGATAAAGCGGTATTCGATCTCTTCTTCAGGAAGAATCCTTTTGGGGGGGAGTTCACTATTTTCGCCGGTCTCGAGGAAGTCATCCGGTCGCTCCACGCTTTTGCTTTCAAAGATGAGGACATCGCGTATCTTCGCAAGGGCTCCTTCATGGAGAAGGCCGAATTGCAGCGATCTTTTGAGATCGGTCTCAAGAACGGCTTTATCCGCGAGACGCCGAGGGGTGTCGAAGAATATCGTTTCGATCGCTGGGGATCGGGCGTCTGGGAGCCAACCCGATATCCCGAGGAGGACCTGACAATCGCGGCGCCCATGGCAGGTTGCGACCCGGCATTCTTTGACTGGCTGAAAAGCATCGACTGCTCGGAGCTGAAGATTAGCGCGGCGCCGGAGGGCGCCATCGTCTTTCCGCGAATCCCGCTCATCCGGGTGGAAGGTCCGCTGGCCGTCGCGCAAATGCAGGAAACGACGTTCCTGAACCTGACGAATTTTCCGAGTCTCATTGCCACCAACGCCGCCCGTTTCAAAATGGCTGCGGGGCCGGACAAGGAACTGGTCGAATTCGGTCTGCGCCGGGCGCAAGGTCCCGACGGGGGCGTATCGGCCTCCAGATACGCCTTTATAGGCGGCTTCAGCGGGACCAGCAACGTGCGAGCCGGTCAGCTTTTTGGGCTGCAGACAAAAGGGACAATGGCGCACTCGTACGTCTCTTCTTTTTCGGGGCTCGACGAGATCGCCGACCCCAACCTGAAGGGGCCGGACGGCAAGGAGCGCAATTTTGTCGACCTGGTTCTGGCCTATCGCCGTCGGCTCAACTATCTGCAGACCAACGAAGGCGAGCTCGCCGCCTTTATCTCCTATGCGAGCGCGTTCCCCAACACGTTTCTCGCCCTTGTCGACACGTACAATACGCTGCAATCGGGCTTGCCGAATTTCGTTTGTGTGGCCCTCGCCCTTATCGACGTGGGCTACAAACCCCTCGGCATCAGGCTCGACTCCGGCGACCTGTCCTACTTCTCGCGGGAGTCGAGAAGAACGTTCCGGGAGATAGGGGAAAAGTTTTCCATCGGCTTTTTTGCGGGTCTCAAGATTATGGCGAGCAACGACATTAACGAATCAATCCTTCTCTCTCTTGCTCAGCAGGGGCATGAGATCGACCTGTTCGGCATAGGCACCCACCTCGTCACCTGCCAGGCCCAACCGTCTCTGGGATGCGTCTACAAGCTCGTGGCGCTCAACGGTCATCCCAGAATGAAACTCTCCGACGCAGTAGAGAAGATGACGATCCCGGGAAGGAAGGAAGTGTACCGGCTGGTAGGAGAGAATATGCACCCCCTCCTCGACCTGATGACCGAGGCGGGGAAACCGGCGCCCCGGATCGGGGAGCGAATTCTTTGTCGCCATCCCTTTAATGAGGCGAAGCGGGCCTATGTGATTCCGAGAAACGTCATTCCCCTGCTGAAATGCGTCTGGGACGGCCGCCAAACCCACGCCTTCCCCTCTCTCGACACGGTGCGCGAGTACGTGATGAATCAGATCTCCGTCATGCGCCCCGACCATTTGAGGTCCATAAACCCCACGCCTTACAAGGTCTCCGTCAACGAAGAGATCTACCGCTCCATCCATGAGTTATGGATGCGGGAAGCCCCGATATCCGAGATTAGCTGATCGTTTCCCTATCAGGCCGCCCAAAAGTCGAAGGGGGACGCGCGGCCGGACGTCCCGGCGGTTGTCTAGACGAGGTACTGCTGGAGGTGTTGGTAGTTGCTGAAATCGGAATCGACAAAACTGGCGCCCACATGAATGCTGCCGTTGACGGGAACGACCCGTTGCGGTCTGCAGACCAGCCGGATGCTTTTGTCCTCCTTGGGCAGAACAAAGGAGGTCTCAAAGGTCGGCGTTTCCGTTCCCTTATAGATTTCCGGCATGGACTCTTTGGGGAGGGAAACCCTTAGACCGCTCAACGAGATGTCGAGAATAGTAGCTTTGTGCTCCTTCTTCTCGGAATCGATGCTCCGCACATTGGCGGGTATGGAGACTTGTTTCCGCACGAACCGCCTCCGCTCCTTCTGGTGCGGAAACTCGTGATTCTTCTCCAGGTAGTCCGTCAATATGAGCTCGATTGCCGACGAAAGGGAGCGACGATCCTCGCGCGCCGCCTTCTCGAGGGCGCCGCGCAACTCATCGCTGGTACGGAAGCAAATGGTGACCTCTTTTCTCATGGCCTTTACCTCCCTGTTGCTTACCTTGCAAAACGTATACCATACTTTCAGGGCCAACGCCAGTGGGACTAAAGTCCGCTTCCTTCAAGGTGAAACACCGAATAGAGAAGCAGGTGGTTGTGCATCTTCGTCAATCCTCTGTATAAAAAGCTTTACATCATCTAGCCCAATGTCAACTCCCTGTCGCCGTTATCGACAAAAAAGGAACGACATGACCGAAAAAAACGTCGAGCCCCGCCAACCGGTCCGACTGTATGAGAATTTTACATGCAACGGGCTCGCCGGTCCTCGCCGGTCCGCCTTTACGGTCCGGTCAAAAAAACCTATACTATGCTTGGCTCCGCTCGACGAGGGGGCGCTGAGCCCCATTTTTCCAAAGCGAGCCCCTGCGAAGCGCTGAGGGGGCAGTCTCTGCGGGCTTTGCCCGTAGAGGGGGCGCTGAGCCCCAATAATGGACCAACCCATGATCAAGACCGTCGACGTATGGAAGCAGTATGCCCGGGATGGACGCGAGGAGGCGTGCGCCCTGCGAGGGACGACCGTCGAGATAGCCCGCGGTCAGATAGTGGCGCTCCTGGGGAAGAGCGGGTCCGGAAAAACAACCTTCCTCAACCTCGTCGCCGGCCTCGATGAGCCGACGCGGGGAACGGTCGAAGTGGACGGGCAGGACCTCCATCTTTTGGGAGAAGCGGGTCGCACGCGCCTGCGGCGCCTTCGCCTGGGCTTTGTCTTCCAGTTCTTCAACCTGCTGCCCACGCTGACCGCTTTCGAGAACGTTTTTCTCTCCCTTGAGCTTGCAGACAAGCCGGACCGAAAGCGGGCAATCATGGCCCTCGCAGACCTGGGCCTCGAAGGCAAGGAAGGGCGTTATCCTCACGAACTCTCCGGAGGGGAGCAGCAAAGAGTGGCGATAGCGCGGGCCGTCGTGAAGAACCCCGCGGTTATCCTGGCCGACGAACCCACGGGCAACCTGGACAACAGAACGGGGGAAGAAGTGCTTGCGCTCCTTCAAAACCATTGTCGGAAGTCGACAACGACGCTCATCATGGCGAGCCACAGCCCCTTGACGGCCAAGTACTCGGACCGCGTCCTGCGCATGGTAGACGGAACGCTTCAGGAAGAAACGGCATCTGAAAGATCAGCCCCTTGAAGATTATTGCGAAAGCATTTCTTCGACACCTCGCGAGAAGGCGGACCCTGAGTCTCCTTCAGGTCCTCGGAATCGGCTGCGGCGTCGCGGCGGTGATCGGCATGGTGTTTTCCGCCCGAGCGGCCCTCGTCAGCTTTTCCCGGGCAATCGATTTCCTCAACGGCAGGGCGACCCACTCCCTGGAGCGCACCGCCGGGCCGATCCAGGAGTCGCTGCTGGCCGGTCTCATCAACGATCCGGCAGCGCTGCGCTTCTCGCCCGCTCTAGACCGCCGCTTTAAACTGGAAAATGGAGAAACGGTCCGCGTCTTGGGCATCGACCCTTTTCTCGACAGGGCCATGAGGCCCGAGCTCTTCCCCGTCTCTGAGGAGCAGGCCCTCTCCTTCCTTCTCGACCCCAGCGCCATTCTCATTGACCGGCAGACGGCGGCCCGTCTTCGCCTGCAGCCGGGAGACACGATCAGGACGTCAAGGGGCGCTTTCAGGCTCCTGGCTGTTTTTCCGAGTCCCTCGCCCGAGCCGCTCGTCGTAATGGACATAGGCCACGCTCAGGAGCTTTTCGGCCTCAAGGGGAAGATCGATCGGATCGATCTTATTCTCGGCGACGAGGCTTCTTTCATTTCCCGATACCGGGAAGGATTCAAGATAGAATCAAAAAAACAGAAGGAACGGGTCTATGCGGGAATGTTGCGGGCCTTCCGGCTGAACCTCGAAGCCCTTTCGCTCATCGCGCTTTTCGTCGGCGTCTTTCTCGTTTACAACACGGCCATGTTCACTATTGCCGCCAGAAGAAGGGATGCTGCGGTACTGATGAGCCTCGGTGGACGACGGGGCGAGATCATATCCGCCTTCGTCGTCGAAATACTCATTTTCGGCGTCGTGGGGGGGCTCGCGGGCGGAGTCTTCGGATACATCCTGAGCCGTTTCCTCACCGGACTCGTCGGTCAAACCATCAGCAACCTCTATTTCTTCCTGAAACCGGCGCCGTTGCCGTGGTCGTGGAGCATGGCGGCTGTCGGCGCTTTCTTCGGTTGCTTCGCGAGCCTTCTGGGAAGCTTTTTCCCTCTCCTGGAGCTGGCGCGCCTCAATCCCATAACGATCCTTCAACCGAAAACGGCAACGAGAAGGAGCATAGCCGGCGTCAAGCGAATTGCATGGGCGGGCGTCGCAACGCTCGCTTTGACGACGATCCTGCTTCTGCTCTCGTCTCTTCACGTTTACATCGGATTTGCCGCCGCCTTTGCCTTTCTCTTCGGCTCGAGCCTTCTCACGGGGGTCTTCCTCGTCTCGGCCGGCCCTTTTCTCAAAAAGAGCCTCTCCTTCCTGGGCGGTTTGCCGGGGAAGATGGCAGCGGGCAACATAAGGCAGAACCTGAGCCGTACCTCCGTTGCCGTAGCCGCTTTCACCGTCGCCCTTTCAATGTCCGTCGGCCTTGGTTCGATGATCGGCAGCTTCCGGGAGTCGCTCGTCTGGTGGATGTCCACCCAGCTCAAAGCGGACGTCTACATCGGCAGCACTTCCGAGGGCATTGAAGTGCCCGAAGAGTTTTACCGGGAGCTGTCGACCATGCCGGGCCTTGGCGGCCTCGACCCCTACAGGAACGTTCAGGTGCTCTACAAGGGGCAATCGATCAACGTGGCCGGGGTCAGTGCGAGCGTCCTGCAACGCTATACGCATTTCGGTTGGGTAAAGGGCGGCGACGAGCATTGGGACCAGGTGAAGCGGGGCGAGGTGATTGTCTCCGAGAGCTTCGCCCGGAGCTTCAACGTCTCGCCGGGAGATGCGATCGAGCTGCAAGGCCGCAAGGGTCCGGCGCTCCTGAAAATAGCCGGCGTCTTTTACGACTATACCTCGGAGCACGGCGTGGTCATGATGGACCGTTCCGCATACCTCGCCGTCTTCGACGACCCCACCATTAACAGCCTCGGCGCCTTCGTCGATGCAAGAAATCCCGATCGCGAAAGGATTCTCGCGGCAGTGAAAGCGAGGGCCCGGGCGGCGGGGCTGCCCATCTTTACGCAAGCGGAGCTGAGAGGAAACATTCTCTCCGTATTCGACGCTACCTTTGCCGTCACACGGTCCATGAGGCTCCTTGCCATTATTGTCGCCTTCTTTGGGATAGCAGGCGCACTCCTCACACTTTTCATGGAACGACAGCGCGAGTTCGGCATCTACCGGGCCCTCGGTTTTTCCGTGAGACAAGTGGCGGCGATGACCTTCCTGGAAGGATTGGGCATGGGCCTGGTCAGTTTTGTGCTGAGTGTTGTTGCCGGGACGGTCCTCTCGATAATATTGATAAAAGTGATTAATCTGAGAAGCTTTAACTGGACGATTTTTTTCTATCCCGCATGGGGACCTTATGCGACGGCCGGCCTCACCGCCCTTTTGGCAAGCGCCGGGGCAACGGCATATCCCCTGTGGAAGGTGCTTCGCACCTATCCTCACCTACAACTCAGGGAGGAATGAGTGGAAATGATCGGCCGTCGGACCGGGAAGCGTTTCTTTTCCCTCTGTTTCAGCGGAATGCTTTTCTTCCTCTTTTTGGGAGCGACGGCCCCCACTCCCGAGGAGTGGCGACAGGCGACGGCAGCGCGGAGCTGGGAGTTTCCGAGAGATCATGGCGCCCATCAGGACTACCGGACCGAATGGTGGTACTTTACCGGCAATCTGAAGGACGACCGGGGAAACGCTTTCGGCTACGAGCTCACGTTTTTTCGGCGCGGGATAACGCATAAGGCTCCGAACGCAAGCAATGTCTGGTCGTTGCGCGATCTCTACCTTGCCCACTTTGCCGTTACGGATGTCGCAAGAAAGCGCTTCGCTTTTGACGAAGCCATTTCCAGGAAGGGTCCCGGTCTCGCACACGCCGGGGAAAAAGGCCTTGACGTCCGGCTTCTCGGCTGGTCGGCCACGATGGCAGGAGCCAAGATCCTCCTTCGAGCGCAAGGAAGGGCTGGCCGCCTCGCGTTGGAGCTTGTCCCGCAAAAGCCTCCCGTGTTGAACGGAGAAAACGGTTTGAGCAGGAAAGGGGGCCTTCCGGGCCAGGCTTCCTATTATGCGAGCTGTTCCAACCTGAAAACGACGGGGACTCTCGCGATGCCGTCATCGGCGGGTCCCGCCGCGGTGAGCGGCACAAGCTGGTTCGACCATGAATTCGGCTCAAACGAACTTTCGGCCGAACAAACGGGCTGGGATTGGTTCGGTCTCCACCTCTCCGACGGCAAAGACCTGATGCTTTATTTTCTCAGGCGCAGCGACGGCGCAATCGAACCCGCATCGTCAGGCACAATAGTGGATAAAAGGGGAAAAAGCAGGCATCTCCGCTTGGGAGCCATCAGCCTGAAGCGCCTCGGTTCCTGGAAGAGCCCGAAGAGCGGCGCCGTCTACCCGAGCCGATGGCGGATAGGCATACCGGACGAAGGCATTGATCTTATTCTCTCCCCCTTCTCTCCGACCAGGAGTTGGCAACACCCCTTTCAACGGGGATCACCTATTGGGAGGGGGCCATCGAGGGCAAGGGAACCTCCGAAGGCCGCGAAACAACGGCCCTCGGCTACGCCGAGCTCACCGGCTACGCCAAAGGAATGGGCGGGATTTTTTAGGGACGACTATTTCAATCACGGATCAGAAAATGTTCTGTCTTTCCTTCCGCGTTTCGCGATTTCACTTTCGCGATTGCTATTTAACCCGCCCATTCCTTCCCTATTCTTACCAATAGTCCACGCCCATCTGCTGTTTCCAGCCGGGTCTGAACCGAGCGTCGAAATAGCCCTCCAGACTGTCGAGGATATTCGCCCAGCTATCATCATAGTTGGTCGACAGCATATCCTCGAGAAAAGGAACGACTTCGCCTAGCTTATCTTTGGGCAAATAGGCCCTTGCGCCCAGATCGTGAGACTTCTTGAGGGCTTCCGGACTCAGGGCGTGAGACGTGAGCATGGCTGTTTTGAATTTTCGGCTTACGGCAATCTGAAGGAGGTCGAAACCGCGAATGCCCATGATGTCGAGCACGACAGCCGCGTAGTCCTTGGATTGCAGTAATTCCGCGCCCTTTTCGTACGTCATCGCCTTGTCGACGGTGCAGCCGGGGCAGGAAGCCTGCACCTCATCTTCGAACACCTGCAACACGTCCGGTTCATCATCGACGATCAAAATACTCTTGTTGTTCAGCGGCGAATTATTCATCGACCCCTCCTCTAAACGTTTATTGGGGCTAGCGTCGCCCCTCCGCGGGGAAACCTCGCGGAAGCCTCATCCTCACAAAAAGAAAAAGGCGTGTACGGGGAGTGGTATTTTGAGTGTGCTGGTTCTCCCCCCATTGCTGATCCCCATCAGCTCTTGTAGAAACCCGGCGCGTATCGGCACAAATCCCGAGGCGCGTCTGTTGCCGATCCACATTGCTCCTCGGACGCGAAAGAAGGCTTTCAACGTCCTCCTCTAGGTGAAGATACACCTTTTTCTTCCCCTCCGTCAATGAATGAATGAACAAAAAAATCGAAGACATCGCCATTTCAATGAGGTAGTATAGATAAAAAGGCCTATGGAGGAAGCGATGAACGTGCTTCTACTCAACGGCAGTCCGAGGGCGCCCAAAGGCGTCACGACCAAACTTTTGCAGAGCCTGGCAGAAGGGCTTGCCGCGCGCGGGGCATCGATCGCTGAGTTCAGGCTCGCAGAAATGCACATAGAGCCATGCAAGGCCTGCATGTCATGCATGCACAAAGGCCGCGGAACCTGTGTGCAGAAAGACGATATGGAACAGATATGCGAAAGGCTGAAGGGTTCCGATCTCCTTGTTCTCGGGACTCCGGTCTACACCGACAGCATGACGGCACAGATGAAAGCGGTGATGGACCGTACCGTGAGCGGTCTTCAGCCGTTCCTCATGAAGGATCGGACCGGCAGGGTGCGGCACCCGCGCTGGTGGCCCATGCCCGCAAAAGTACTCCTCGTCGCCACCTGCGGCCTTCCCGAAGCCGAAACCTTCGATCCCCTTATTGCCACCGTGAGGGCCCAAACGGGGAACATGTTTTCCGATCTCGTCGGGTGCGTCTGCGTTCCCGGGTCGATTGCCTTGCAGGCGGCGCCTTCGAAGCTGTCCCATCACCTGGAGCTTCTTTTCCGCCTGGGCGCCGCCCTCGCACAGACGGGCGAGGCAGACGGGGAACTCTTGAATGCGCTCAATACTCCGCCCGTTGGCATCGATGAATATTTGACCATCGCCGCTGCCTACGAGGCGTGGTGCAAAAAGAAGCTCGGCATTGAGGAGGGAGCCGCGTAGGAACCTCCGATCCGGAATACGGATTGACGGAGGGCAAAGCGAGCATTACATATCTATACGGGTTGTCCATCTTTTCCCATCTGAGCAGGATTAACCATCTTCGGAGGATCGCATATGATGGAAGGCCTCGAATACAAGTTCCGCAACGGCGCCAGGGCTGTTCGATCCTGGGTTGTCCCCTATTGCAACTCCAGGATACACAAGACAGAGTTCCGGCCTATTCTCTGCTATCTTTTCACCGATTGGAAATGCAACATCGATTGCCACTACTGCCACCAATACGACAATAAGGGAGACGCAATGAGCCTGGACACGGCTTTGGAGTCCGTCGATTGGCTCAAATCCATTGGATGCCGGGTCATACCCCTGATGGGGGGAGAACCCCTGTTGCGCAAGGATTTCGTGCTGGAAGTCATTCGATACGGCACGGAGCAGGGGTTTTTCATGTATTTGCCGACCAACGGGTATTTGATGGACAAAGCGTTCATCGACGAAGTGGGCGGCGCGGGAGTGGCCGCAATCAATCTGGCGGTCGACTGCATCGCCCCTCGGAAGGGCTTGCCGAAAGCACTGCTCCCTATTGAGCCGCAGTTCCGCCACCTGGTGAAGCAGCAGGGAAAATTTGGGTATCTTTTGTTTTTTAACATCAACATTTGCGGCAACAATTTGAAGGACGTGAAGCTTCTCACCGAGATTGCCCATCAGAACGGAATCGGCACGGATTACCATTTGAACGAACCGCCCCATGAATTCGTCAATACCGACCACTACAAGCATAAAGAAGACCCTCTGGCCATAACGCCCGACAAGTTCGAAGAGACGGAAGCACTCCTTGACTGGCTTATCCAGAAGCAGCGGCAGGGATGGCCCATGGTGAATTCCATCGAGCATCTGCAGACTTTCAAGGGACGGATGAGGGGGCAGATCGGCACATGGGACTGCCGCGCCGGCCATAATGGCGCCCTGATCCGTACGGACGGCACGCTCTCGCCGTGCTTCGACATGATCTGCTACGACCATGACTGGGGTCGGGTCGGACAAAGTCATTTCGACTTCGAAGAACTTGAGGGTCTCAAGAAGAAGTGCATGCCCCTGTGCTCGTCGACGTGTTATCACACGATGAGCTTCTACTATAAGCCCGGGGCCCTCGGCGAGTGGGTGCGCAAACACGTGCGGGTGGGGTAAGACGCCTCGATCCTGAACGCCGGTTCTGCCGCTGCCTGATCTTCAAGCCGTATGCGGGGGCCGCTATCCGACAATGCTCTCCGCGTTGCTCCGGCCCGCAACCCTTTACTGCGGGCGTTTCTCGTGGTAATGTTGAGTAGTAAGGCCGCAAAGGGTCGCGAAGGCAGGGCGGCTTTGCTTGAGCGGGATATGATTTTGAAAGGCGCCGGGTGAGCAGGGAGGTTTGCGATGAGCGTAAGACAGGATGAAAAAGGTTGGACTCACATCGATTGGGAGCTCGAAGGGGTAACGCCGAAAATGATCGATTGGTTCTGGTCCAACATGGAGAAAGGTTTCCCGCTGTGGCACCCGAGCGAGCACGCCGACTTCTACTGGCACAGCAGGCCGTCCAACAAGGACTTTGTGGGAAAGATCCATGTCGCCCCGCAGGTATGGTCCGACGGCAGACTCTTTCGGCCCCATATTCGCTTTGACGACGTAGCCGGCCTGCCCGACGACGTCAAAGACGTCATTATATACAGCCACGTCGTAGCTGCGACGGGCATCAGTCTCACGGGCGAGAACGTGAAGGACGACGACCCGCCCCTCGCCTACCGGATTCACCAATGGGAGGCAACGGACGCGGGGGTGCGCGGCATGTCGTCGGCGATTCCGGTACAACCCGACCCGATGGAGACGGAAAGAGGATTGATCTGGGCAAAGCATGCCGCAGAAGAAGTCGGCTACTGGAAAGATTTTCTGCCCGAGCTTTACCGGCTTTGGAGCGTGGTAAAAAACCCGACCGTTAACCCCTACAACTCCCTCAAGGTCGTAAGGGACGGCAAGTCGGTCAGGTACAAAGAGCTCTAGAAAAGGGGCGGACGCCCCTTTTCTAGAGCTCTGGCTGTCCTATCCCAACTCGAAAGTCGTAACCCCGAAGACTTTGCTCAAATCCACCTTGGGGTCAGGACCCGTATACATCCTCGCTGTCTC
This sequence comes from uncultured delta proteobacterium, assembly GCA_963816715.1. Taxonomy (GTDB): domain Bacteria; phylum Desulfobacterota; class Syntrophorhabdia; order Syntrophorhabdales; family WCHB1-27; genus BOG-1155. Next base: position 100,459 of record CAWFMJ010000005.1, on the reverse strand, counting down.
GAATACCTTCTTCATGCGGCGCCGCTCCACCATCTTCACGGCCTGCTCGTTCACCTCGGGGACATCAAGGCAGACAGGCTTTCCCTCTTCGGCAAAGGAGGCGAGGAACAGGAAGATAGCCTCCGCTTTGTCCGCGTCATCGGCAAAGAGTGGGCCTATCTTGTATCCCTGCCGGCATCTTCGCATGACGCCGTAACCGGCCAGAGCTCCATCTTCCATACAGCCGACGCCGAGGGAGTGCGGCATGGAGAGCCACCCCGCAAGGAACCATTTCCGCGGGGCGGGGAAGCAGCGGAGATCGTACTGCTCCAGGAGCCGCCGGGGAACATCGTCGAGGAGGAGGAGTTCATGCTTGCCGTCAGGAGCTCCAACCGACGTTGCCTCGAAGCGGATGTTGCGGTAGGCAAACCGAAAACCTGACTTGCGGTAATTCTGTTGCTGTTCGACCACCCCGTCCAGTCCGATGTTGTGACGTTTGAGCCGCTCCATGGCAGCGCCCCAAAGGCGCAGCCCGTACCCTTTGCCTCGGAATTCGGGGACCAGCATATAAAAGCCGATGAAGCCGAAACCGCTGGCGTAAGAGACCGCGGAGATGCAGCCTATGGGAATGCCGTCAAGCGTGCCGATAAGAAAGCCGCCGGGGTCTGTGCCAAAGAAACAGGACGCGTCGTGCAAACCCGGGTTCCATCCTTCACCGGCCGCGCACTCGACGGCCCAATCCATCTCTCTCCGCCTCATCGGTCGTATGGCAATTTTAGCGCCCCCGTTCGTCATGCCGGCTCCTTTCGGTTTCAGATGAGATCGTCTGCCGCGGCATTCCTTCCACGGCGACCGCCGGACCACCTCATACTGTCAACATTGCATCTTAAAGGGCACATTCACGCCCTTCTCTATCCATTTATCGGCATCGGAGAGTTTTTTCTTAGGAGCGCTCGTACAGCCGGAAAACTCCGGCCGCTGCAACAAAACGCCTAGTATTCCTTCACCGGCTTCATGTTGAGCACCCTTCTCAGACAGACCAACTCGCTCACGTGGAAGGCGTTATGGTCCGCTGCAAGCAGTATTTCACGGAATATCACGTAATCCTTTGCGTGAGGGATGGGGCTGAAGAAGTCGGTCCGGGGATCTTCGACGATCTGCTGCAGTGCCGCCAGGTCCTTCCGGAATCCCTCGGCGCTCTTTTCCCACTGCGCCGGCGTCGCCTGCTCGCCGGGAGGAGGCCAATAACCGTCAGGGAACGGAGGGGATTCGTGGCCTGGATTCCGGACGAACTCAAGGATATCCCATTGGACGATCCTCAAATGGTCAAGCAAGTGCCAGACCAGGTATGAGCCCTGCGGTACGGGTTTGTTGATGTCTTCCATGGGAAAACCGGCCACTGCTTCGTCGAAAGTCATATGGGCGTTGCCGCCCCGCAAAAGCGACAGCAACTCTTCCCTCATCACTTTGTCCGTATTCATGATATCGCCTCAATTAAGGGATTGAGAAGGACCATTAGAATATAAGTCCTCTTACTCTTGACGCAACCGGCGATGCCGCAACACATTTTGAGACAAAGAACCTTCCTTTCGACTTTTTTGTCGATGTTATGAAAAAAAACCTTGACAAAAGTATTACATGGTAATATAATCAGAACCATGAAGACGTTGCATAAAAATTCCTCGCCTGTTTTCCTTCCTAAGATCTTCACCCTGCTTCCTTCCGGTCTCTCCGGCTTCGTCGCTGTCGAGAGAAGGAGCCACGAAGCCTAGTTTCTCGCCGTGGGCCAGCCCCTGGCCCGCGGGTTTTCCGGCCGCCCGCTTCCCAGGCAGCGGCCGGAAAGGACGTTCGGCAACATTTTCTTGTTAACCTTTGAAAAAAAATGGTTTACAATAAGCCTTCCGAAATGGATTCCAACAGCGTCCACTTGAGAAGTCTTGTTTATGCCGCACTGTTCGGCGCTCTTACCGCCATCGGCGCCTTCATCTCTATCCCGCTTTATCCGGTCCCTCTGACGCTCCAGGATATGTTCATGACCCTTGCGGGCCTCTTGCTCGGGGCATACCTGGGCGCTTTGAGCCAAATCGTCTATGTGCTCCTGGGAATCATGGGCCTTCCGGTTTTTGCGGGAGGAAAAGCCGGTTTGGGAGTGCTTCTTGGGCCGACCGGAGGCTATCTGCTCGGCTTTGTCGCGGGGGCATGCGTCATCGGCGGCATCGGGCAGGCGAAGAAGGCGCCGGGGTGGGCATGGCTGCTTTTAGCCATCGTGGCGGGGCACGCAGTGATGTATGCCGTCGGAGCGGTACAACTCTCTTTCGTTGCACACCTCTCCCCAAGAAAAGTCCTGCTCGTGGGAGTGCTCCCTTTTCTGCCCGGCGACGTGCTCAAGGCTGCCGCTTCCATTTTCGTTTTTCAAAAGATAGGCAAGCACCTGAGGACCTTTGCGAGGACTGAAGCCCGATGATCCTCGTGGAGCGGCTCGTCTACGGGTACGAAGGGTTGGGACCCGCGCTCGACGGCATCGACCTCGCCATTGGAGACGGAGAGTACCTGGCCCTCATAGGCCGGAACGGCTGCGGAAAAACCACGCTGGCGAAACACCTGAACGGCCTCCTCCTGCCCAAAAGCGGCCGCGTAACGATCGACGGCATGGACACGCACGACAGGGCGCGCCTCCCCGAAATACGCCGTAGGGTGGGAATGATCTTTCAAAATCCGGAAAACCAGGTCGTCGGGACCACCGTAGAGGAGGACGTCGCCTTTGGTCCGGGCAACCTCCGACTGCCTGCTGAGGACATAAAAAGGCGGGTGGGCGAGGCCCTTTCGGCAGTTGGCCTCGAGACCCATGCCGCCCGCCACCCCTTTATGCTCTCGGGAGGCGAGAAACAGCTCCTGGCCATTGCGGGTGTGCTCGCCATGGCGCCGAAGTACATCGTCCTCGACGAACCGACATCCTCCCTCGACCCCTCTTCGCGGGAACGCGTGCTTTTCCTCGTGCGTGCTTTGAACCGGGAAGGCATCGCCATTATCCATGTCACCCACAACGTCGAGGAAGTGACGTGGGCGAACCGGGTCGCGGTAATGGATCACGGCCGCATCGCCGCGGACGGAGCGCCGGGGGAAGTGTTTGGCCGCGTGGAATGGCTCCGGGACCTCGGTCTTGCCCCGCCCCGCGTCACGGAGCTCGTCTGGCGGCTCCAGTGCGCCAGGGGAGAGGCAAACGCCCCGGCCCTTACTCTTGAAGATGCATTCAAGGAAATAGAGGAATTGATAGAACGCGCGACGTCGTCGAGAGACGCGGGCCTATGAACAGTCTCGCTCTCCGGGTCGCGGGCAGCCCGGCCATCCGCGCAATGGATCCAAGGTCGAAGCTCATCGCGGCAATGGCCCTCAGCATAATCGTCTTGTCCGGCGGCGCCTTGACGCTCGGCCTTGCGACGGCGGCTCTCGGCGCCGTCGCGCTGTGGGGCCGGCTGCCGTCCCGGGAAATATGGCGCGCCTCGCGGCCGGCTTTGCCGTTCATCGTAATCGTCTTTCTTCTGCATCTCCTCTTCGCCGGCGCGAGTTCTTCTCCTTCCCTCGACCTCGGTCCCTTGCGCCTGAGCCTTCGAGGTCTTGTCGAGGGCGCCCGCCTCGCGCTCCAATTTACGCTCCTGGTCGCGGCAGGCGCGCTGCTCACCCTTTCCACCCCTCCTTCCGAACTTGCCGCAGGCATGGAAATACTGCTGCATCCCGCGCGCATCCTGAAAATCCGTTCGCAGGATCTGGCGCTCATGCTCTCTCTGGCCCTCCGCTTCATACCCTCCATTTCCGCCGAAATGGAGGGCCTCAGAGAGGCTGCCGCGGCCAGGGGGGCACGCTTCGGCGCCGGTGGCCCGCTGCAACGAATGCGCGCTTTCTCGGCTCTCGCCGCGCCCCTTTGTCTGGCTGTCTTCCGCCGTTGCGACGAGTTGGTTGTTGCCATGGAAGCCCGGGGCTACGACGGCGGGACAAGAACTTCCTTGAGACCCCTGGCGCTGACGCTCTTCGACCGGTTCGTGATCTGCACGTCCATTGCGGGGGCGATAGCCGCGCTGTGGTAAAATAGTGCCGGTTCCTTCGCTCTTGCGCAACGGTCATTCCGTGTGGTACTACTTTGTGGTTGTGATTTTAGCCATATGAATAGGTTTTTATGGACCTACGGCATCAAAAACCCACCATAACCCTTGAAACCAAGTGCTACGAGAACGATTGGGAGTATCTGCTGAGAACCGACCGTCTGAAAGAAGTCGTCGCGTCGTGCCGGCATCCCTTCGACCGGGTTGTCCTCCACATCAACAATGTGAAGAAACCGGACAAGGCGGCTCGTTACGCGTCGAGACTCGTTCGTGAGGGCGTCATCAGCGAATTCGTCCAGGTAGCCGATTATGCCGAACGGGTTCTCGAAGCCTTCGGGTGCGACCGCGAGAGCTTCAAGGGAGGCTATTACTATTCTATAGCTGAGATGACGGCCATCTATTTGTGCAAAACGGACTATCTGCTCCATTTTTCCAGTGACTCAATGATGGCCAACGGCGAAGAATGGATCGGATCGGCCATAAGGAAAATGGAAGAGCATCCTGAGGTACTCGTGGCCAATCCCACCTGGAACGGCAAATTTCACCGGGCCAAAGAAGCGTCGATCGCCGAGGACGACGACTTTTACATCGGCTACGGTTTTTCCGATCAGTGCTATCTCATAGCCCCTGCCCGTTTCCGCCTCCCGATCTACAACGAGACAAACCCGGTGAGCCAGAGGGTTTTCCCCCTGCACGGCGGGGAATCATTTGAGAAGAGGGTCGACTCGTATATGAGGAATCACGCAGCTTTAAGAATCACCAGCAAGAGAGCGTCGTACCGTCACCGCAATTTTCCCCGCGGCATTGCCAGGATGGCGACCCTCGCTTTCGCGATAGGACGCTCCCGCTTTCGCCAGGCAGTCGGATGAAGTCGCGCCGGAGAGAGTGTTTTACAAAGGTTTCGGTGGGGCCGCAAAAGCTCGCGCGCCCTCGCGGGGAGATTGTATGAACAGAGAAATTTCGGTCGTTCTCCCCGTCTATGACGCATTTCGCGTTTCTCCGCACTACTTGCCGGAGGCCATAGAAAGCGTGCTCTCCCAAACCGTGCAGGACTTCGAGTTGATCATCGTGGACGACGCTTCCCGGGAAGACTACGGGCCGCTTCAGGCTCGTTACGCCGACGAGCGGATAAGGTGGATTCGGCTCAACCGCAACAACGGGCAGTCGGCGGCCCGGAACGTGGGCGTCGCAGAGGCGAAAGGCGCAATCGTCGCCTTTATCGACCAGGACGATCGGTGGTATCCGGAACGCATAGAACATGGGTTAGGATCGCACAAGGAATGCGTCATGACGTACTCCGATTACGACGAGATCGACGCAGCCGGGTCCCTGACGTTGCGCAGAGCGCTGACGGCGCATCAACCCGGAAGGCATCCCATGCGTGCGCTTTCCGACCTCCTCGAAAAGGACGTCCTTGTCCTGCCGGGAACTTGCCTGGTCGACAGGAAAACTTTTCTCGAGGCGGGAGGTTTCGATCCGGAGCTCAGCGGTTACGAGGATGATGATTTTTTTCTTCGCATCTTCGGGATCGGACCAATCAACTTTGTCGATCGACCTCTCATGCAGTATCGCGTCTATGGGGAGAGCTACCGGTCCAGCCAACGCATGGACAGAAGCAGACACAATTATTTCGAGAAGCTGGTGCGAATGTTCCCGGACGACAGCATTGAGGGGCGCTTCTGGGTGCGCGATAAAATAGCATCGAGGTTTTCCGGCCTCTGGCTGAGCCGCCTCCGCTACGCGGTCCGGCTCAAGGAGGCGAAAGTCTACCGGACGGCTCGGGAGGAATTGCGTTATACGGCAGCGTACGGCCCCTTTCGGCTCAGGCTGGGGGGAATGCTTCTCGCGCATATTCCCTATGACGCCGCTCGCATTGTCTATGGGATGCCGAAAGTTTGCTCTCTCATGAGGACTCTTTTCTCAATGCAGCCGCACAAAAAGCCGACGGCGGACTCTTTCTGGCGTTTTCAGGGGGAAAAGGCCATACCGCGCTTTATTCGATCGCACATTGGAAAACATAAGGACCTTATCCTGGGCGAAGCGAGGCATATGGACGGCTTCTTCAGGCTTCTCATGAAACAGCGGAATACCGGAGCCAAATGGACGGCGTCCGAAAAAGCCCAACTCAGACGGTACATACGCCGCCTCGTCAGTTACGCCCCGGTGCTCCTCGTCTTTCTTCTCCCGGGCAGCTTTTTCCTCATCCCTTTGCTGGCAGAAGTGATCGACCGAAGAAAGCGCTCGCGCGGCCCGGCCGACAGCAAGATCTGAAAAACGCTGACTCTCTTTCGTTACCCCACCATTCGCGCTACCGCTTTTCCATACTCCTGACACGCCCTGATGCCATCAAGCCCGGCGATCTCGTCGACCATCACGTCGAAGGGCCCAAGCTCGGACATCCTCATCTTCAGGGTCGATTCCATTACCCCAAAAACGCGCTCCGCAGCGCCGCCTCCGCCGCTCGACGGATGGGCTCGGGGGCTAAATGCTCCTCCGGCCTTCCCTTCCAACCCTGCCTGCGCGGCCGCGTCAAGGAGTGAAGCGAAAGACTCCGGCATGTTGAGGTGGTAAGTGGGACAGCCAAAAACATAGGCGTCATATCCCTTAAGATCTTCGGCGCGGGCAATCTCCGACGTTGTTTTCACGTCGGCTTCCTCGCCTGCTATCCGGACCCCCTCCGCCACATATTCGGCCATCTTCTCGGTGGCGCCCGACTCGCTGAAATAAACTATCAAAACCCTGCCCATGGCTCGACCTCCCGTTAGCAATCTGTTTCTGAAATATAATCTCCGGCTCGTTGTGGGGCAAAAGAAGGGTGCGGGGACAGCGATCGCGGAAGTGAAATCGCGAAACGCGAAAGTAAAGACAGAACATTTTCTGGTTCGCGATCCGAGATTCGCGATTGAAGAAGGTGGAGGGGGCGCCGAGCCCCGGTAATTGCAAAGCGAGCGCATGCGAAGCACTGAGGGGGGAGTCTCTATGAGCTTTGCTCATAGAGGGGGCGGTGAGCTCCGGTAATAGAGCGTCCCCAAGGGGATTTGAACCCCTGTCGTCGGCTTGAAAGGCCGATGTCCTGGGCCGAGCTAGACGATGGGGACAGCAAGAGTGGGCCGTGCAAGATTTGAACTTGCGACTCTCTGCTTAAAAGGCAGATACTCTGCCACCTGAGTTAACGGCCCGACAGAGACATAAAAATATAGTACTTCAGCCCCTATTGTCAAGTTATTCCCACGACCTAAATCCACCGCCTCTTCTTGCGTGGTCCCCTTGGAGACCCCTGAAAGGCCAAATTGAACAAAACCTGCCCGAAAAAAAGCGTCAAAGAAGACGCCTCAAGCTCATTTCGTCAACCAAACGTCGTTAAGGCCCTCCTCAAGGCCAATTTTGAGCGAAGCTCGCCCCTCGCCCTTTTTGGATCGAACATTCGCGTCTGGGAGCTTGCCTGCGCCTACCCCGACGGCGCACAGCCAGGCTCCATGATTCTCTCTCGAGCGGAGAGCAAGACGTCGAACGAGGGATGATCGCCGGACAAGCGGACGATCATCGCGTGGAGATTGGTTGAGATGCTCTCCTCCAAATTGAGGACGGAGGCGAGGTCGAGGTAGATGGGAAGGCCGGCAAGGGAGGTCATGCCGCTTGTTGTCTTCTCTTTTTCGTAGTTGTAGGGGAGTGGGCCTTGTGAGATAATAGTTGCACCTCGTTGGTGATAGAATTAGTCTCGGAGCCTTATTCTATCATCCCTGTTTGTCAGGGCCAACGAGGTTTTTCATTATTTTAGGCGGCGGTTGAGCTTCAAGAACGTTTGCTGCCGAATCCGGCAGCGTACGATTTTTTCTGAGAGGACCCCTATTAAAACCGGCCTGTCTTTCTCAACTCGGCTTCTATCGAGGCGAGGGCCATGACGAGCGTCAATGGCGCATCCAGCAGCGGGACCGCGCCATAGCCGGCATACCATTTGGCGGCGCGGTCGTTTTTCGCGTCTATGATGAGGATCACGCCGCCGACTTCAGCCGCGGCGCGCAGGCAGCGACGGCCGGCAGCGACGATGAGCTGGCCGCCGAGGCCCTGTCCTTGCAGGCTTATGTGCGTGGCAATGCGCGCGAGCCTGAAACCCGGCACGTCGTGCCGGGCGAGGCCGCGGCGCATGGTCTTCGGCGTCTGCTCATAGGTGAGCGACGCCGGCGCCAGGCTATAAAAACCCAAGATGGTCTTGCCGTCAGAGTCGTCGATCGCCAGAATGGTCTTTGCCGCGCCGAGATCATGACTCTGGCGCGCATAACGCTGAAGGAAGTCGTTCAGATCGGCGTCGCCGCAATCGAAAGCCTTGCGATCATGCTTTTTTGCAATCGCCTCTTCGTGCCAGCTCCGGAGGGTCATGCTTTTTTCGGCATGGCTGCAATAGCGGCGCGGAGCTTGGCATTCGCCGGCGGCGGGCTTTCGAGCAGCTCAAGCACAAGCAGGCTGTCTCTCTCCGAGAGCTTGATGCGCTCCGCCTCCTCGATCACGGCTTCCGCCTCGCGCAACGCGGTGCGTGTGACGAATTCCGTCAGGTCCGTGTGGCGCAGCGCGGCAGCCCGGACGAGGCGCGCTTTCACCTCCGGCTTAACCCGGAGATTCATTCTTTCACTGTTTTTGACGGAAGCTCTTGGCATGGCGGTCTCCTGGTTTATGTACTCACATAAAGCGTACACGATTCTTGCTCGCCAGTCAACTTGACCTCCAGGAGGAAGCGGTGGCCGCCCGGTCCCGGCTCTCCTTCCTGCCGGCCCTATTCCTGACGGACCCAGCATCAGGTCAAGATTTCGTCGTTGGATTTGTCGTGGATCAGAATGAGATCGGGGGCTTGATACGGCAAGCGGCTCACGCCACGATGAGTCCGCTGTGACGGGCGGTCTTCATGGCTTCAATGGTTTCGTCATGAGGGACGAGAGATTGCAGGCGTTTTACTCAGCCAAGAGCGGCCAATCCCTTGCGGTCGATAAGGTCGAGGAGCCGGAGGGCGGGACCGCTCGGTTTCTTGCTCCCCCTTTCCCACTGCTGCACCGTCGTCTTGCCGGTGCCGAGCATCGCGGCGAAGACGGCTTGGCTGACATGGTTGGCCGTCCTGATGCGCCGGATGCCTCGGATCGGATAGGGCGCTTAGCCAGCAAACAAAGCGCGTCGATCTCGCGCATGGTTATCTCGTCCATGGCGCCGGCTTTGAACAGGTCTTGCGCCATTTCGTGGGCGATGTCCAAAATTTCACTCATGATGCTGCACCTCCCCTCTTGAGCCTGCCGCCAAAAGCTCCTGAAGTTGTTTGTCGCCGCCGCTCTTTCCCCGGCCTTGTCGCGACAACCGCTTCTTGAACAAACAGCGGCCAAGACCGGCTTCAACCTGTCCTGCGGCCATTTCCTCGGCCATGTGAAACAAGACCGCATCGACAATATCTTCTTTTCCAACCGCCCCCTACTGCCACAGTCCGTCAACGGGACCTGAATTTGCTTATGCAGGTGCAGTCAACCAGCTTGTCGAGGGTTTTGAAAGTAAAGACTTCTCCATGGGTGGCGAGAAGCAGCTTCTTCATATCTTCACGTCGCACGCCGAACCCGCGCCCGGAGATACAGGCCATAACTTCAAACTTCGGAGGGCTTGAAATACCCTCCGGCTGGCTCAGTTGGGCCAGGTGCTGTATGCGTGTTACCTTGTCTCGGGCCGTTCCATCATCCTCGGTGAGCTTGGCCTCGATTACCGCCTGGACATTGAATTCGCTCGGAATGAGGAAATCGGGCGCCTGGTCGAAGCCGGCGATGCGCTCGGCCCGCTTTGTCTTCCTGTAACTCACCCCGGCTTTTGCGAGCACGTCCTCGATAGCCGACTCCAGGCTGTCTCCTACGATCTCTGAAACCGAATCTCTATGTCCGGCAAAGGGCCGACCGAGGAAACGCTCGTAGAGAAGCATCGCATAAGGCACGCCAATCCTTGCCAATGACATGAGCGAGCCCGAGCCCTGATGCGTATCGGCCTTGTTGAGGCGATGAAGTTGGCCCACTTCCACATTTGGGGCGGGCGAACTGAGGAGCATGCATGCAGTGTCTATCAGGGCCCGAATGCGAGTTATGGTGATAGTGCCGGCCCGCGACAGGTGGAATTTCTGCATGCGGATGCTGCGGTCCAGATTTCGGATAAATCCCTGGCTCAGTTCCAAACCGGTTTTTCGGGCAGCCACATAGGCCCATTCCGGAGGGGTGAATCCGAGCATGGCCCGCACAACGACCATGGCCAAGGGGGATTCGGAGACAGCCGTCATGACTGCCTCAGTATTGAGATTGGTGAATTCGCTTGTTGCCCGCTTAAGGGCTTCACATCCCATCTCGAAGCTTGGATAGTCAACGAATCCGTCCCCTTTCGGCAGAACCAGGAATTCAGATTGAAGAAGAGAGAAGATTGTCGTGACGTAGCCGTTCAGGCCGCTCTTCACTTCTTCAAAGGGAACTTCAAAAGGATACGTCATTGTCTCTCGCCTCATATTCCGGAGACGGTTCCGAGACGACCCAGCTCTGATACGTCTGAGCCCTCTCCACCTCGCTGCCAAGTGCCTTCTCTACGAGATTCCATCCGCCCAGTTCGTCGACCGCTCTCCTCATCCTCGCAAGTTTTTCGATTGTCGGAAGGTCTCTATCCCAATGATTACGCAGATTCCACAGGCCTAGGCGTACGAGATGGCCATAGGCGATGCAGCGCATATCTCCGAGGGTAGGCTTAAGATTGCCGGCCCGGAGCTGTTTCAGATCGGACCTGATCATTTCTGCTATTTCAGATGCTGTGGCGCCAATCATCCGTCGTGAGACGGTTCCCTGAGACCGGCAGACAAATACCGTATCGACTATTGACGAGCCCGTCCCGTTTATATGAATGGACGCGCCCATCTCCGCAGGACAGGGAATAGATGCGGAGCACTTCAGGCCGGCGTCGAGGATAGCGACTGCCACGGGGAAGTATGCCTCGATGGTGTTGTGATGATACGTGAAGACGAGAGGCGAGCCCGGCTTAAGTGCCGCAGCCATTTTTGTGAAAACGGCGGAGAGTCCTTCGGTGAAGTGTTCGAGACCTCGCTCCATGGTGGTGTTGCCCGTGAGTTCGTCCTGGTCTCGGGTCGACGCCTTATCGAGGCAACCGTCTACGCTCCGCGCCAACTTTCGCAGCCACACGTAACAGAAATCCATCAACTCGGCGTATTGGACGTTGCTAAAATACGGGGGATCCGTGAAAACTGCGTCGATGCTGCACTGCGGCAGCTCGCAGACGGTGGCGCTGCCGCAGTGCAGCTCTACATTCCGTTTCTCGCTTCGGCCGTTGAGATGTCCGGTTTCCCCGATCCACTCTTCCTTGATATGCACGAATGTTTTTCGGCTGCCCTGATGCTTCACTTCAAAAACATCCTGACAATAAGCCTTGGCCCGGGCGTACTTGTCTATTATGTTTGACCAGCCGCCGCTGCCGACATTCAGGCCCTTTTCCCCATTAACGATGCCGAGTATGTTGGATTCACATTGCAGCAAACCTACCGGAAATCCGTGAACGGAGAATACATCCAGGGATTTCAGCGCCATAGCATCGTAGCGGCACAGCATGTTCTGATATCTGAGCAAATCGGACAAGTTGGTCGCGAGAGCATTTCGAATCTCCTCCGTAAGCTCTTCGGCAATGGCCCGGCAGCTTGCCTCCAGTCCGAGAAGCTGTCTGTCATTGAACATTTCGCGATATTTCCGGTAGCCCCAGCGATGAAGGCGGTCGGTCTCGTCTCCGCGCGGTATCTCGTCCTCGGGTATATATTCCGGCTTCGTCGCTGCCAACCGGGCCGACGCCGATTCATATTTGGCCAGGTCTTCGGCGTCCGGCGCTTTGAAGAACCGGCCCACGTGGTTCGGCTTGCACGCGGGGCAGTAGTACTCTATGGCAACCATGCGGTGGGCAAGGGGTCCATCAGAGGGGCGCGGGTAGGTGTTGATTTTCCCGCATTTCGGACAGGCCGAGCGACTTTGTCTTGCCGCTCCGGAAATGCGCAGGCGGTCCCCGCACCTCTTGCAAGGCCGGAGATTCTTGAGATCCTCGACTTCGTTCACTTCGCCGCAAGCGGGGCAAATAATCACGTGGGCGGGATGGCGGCGGTTCTCGGCAAGGATATAGCCCGGGAAGAGGTCGAAGATATGTCCGCAACCATCGCACGGAAGGGTCTTGACCCACAGGAAGTATTTCACGTGGGCCTGCTCGGACCCGCATGTGACGCATCGAGTCGTGTAATAAGCGCCCACCTCATTGTGCAGCCTTCGTCTGAGGGCGTCCGCCGCCTTGAGATAGGCGTTGACGTCGAGGCACTCTATCTCTTGCCGCACTATCCAGTAGGCCATGGGATTGATGTCGTAACCGATGATGTCGCAGCCGACGCGGTTTGCCTCGACGAGAGGCGTGCCTCCGCCCATGAATGGGTCGACTATTCTCAGGCCGCGAAGATTGTGGCCGCGAAAAAACGTTTCCTTAAGGCTGCCCCGCACGAACTCGGCTAGCAGAATCCCACGAAACAGGGTCCCGGGCCGCCTCGCAAACCACTTGTGTATAGCAATGATAGGCCGGTAGTTCTGTTGTATCTGCTTTTCGTGGAGGGCAAGGTCCCCAATAAAGGCAATATCGAAATCCGTCTCGATCAAGAATCTTCCCCGTCCTTGGATAGAATATTGCAGGCTTGTCGCAGGCGGGTCAAGGGAAAGCCAGACCGGCGTCTTGCGAAGAAGGAGGTCGAACAGGGGCAGCGGGTCTAGGGAGGACTGACAGGACCAGCCAAGGGCTCCAAACCGGCAGCAATGAACGGCCGCCGATTTCCTTGCCTGAAGCTCCATAGCCTCGGAGAAGGCCCAACTCTTGCGCCCTAACGCCCCTTCATCGACCGCGGTAGGTGGACCTGCTCTGAGGGACAATTGGCGTACGCACTGGGCAAATATGGCGGAGGGAGAGGGATTCGAAAAGTCTTTCTGTTCAGTAACATATTGTTTTCTTTGACTTATTCTTCATAAATTACCCTTCACCTACGTCTCACCTACGTCTTTCTTAAATTCGATGACTTTGCTCTTGCCACGCCGGTTCAATGCCTGACGGGTGTTCTCATCCCCCGCGTGTTGATACTTCAGAGTAGTCCTGGGGTCTGCGTGGCGCATGACACCCTGTACTCTTTTGAGCGGCTCCCCGGCGTCCATTAACTGAGTAGCCAAGGAATTGTTAGCAGCCACCAGAATGCCCTCATAGACAGCCCGCCCACACCCTCACCCCCCAGAAGGCTTTTCGTAAGTCTCTGTTCCTTGCAGCAATCCGTGATTGGGAGATAGAGTAGGCATTGGCGCCTCGGCGCGCGCCGGCCGCCGCGCCCGTCCTCCGGCAGACTTTTGCTGTTTTCCCCCTGCACGCTTCTCTCCTTTGAGTTTTTGAGCGTCGCGGCCGGAGGACCTCGTGACGGCATTTTGCCGAAAGGGGGGAGCGATGGTCAAGCGGTGCTTTTTCTGCGGACGGTACTTCACGCCGAATCGCCGGGCGAAGGGAACAGTTGCAATGCCGCGTGTAGTCAGGCAGAATGTCGTGAGATGCAAAGCAGTCTCTCTTGCCGAGGAGGTTCTCTATAGCAAGCCGAAGAGCGTGCGGGTAGCGGACGGTCACTTCAGATGAAGAAGTGGGGAAACACCCTTTTCCACACAGGTGAGGTCTGTCAATTGGCCCGATTTGGAGGCAGGTCCGTGGCTGGATATGAGGGCGATTTGATGGCCGCCAACAGGAATGGCGGGTTGCCTCGTACAATTCAACAGAAGCGCCGGTTTTCTTCCAGGCGTTGTTCAGGACTTTGTACTTGTAGCCTCTCCTATAGGGGGCGTTCCAAAAAACGAACGAGGTGGGGTTGCCGATGTTCTTCTTCACGAGCTCCCACGCCCGGTCAGAGAATACTATCCAGTATTCTTTCTTCTGTTTCGGCCTCTCTGTAAGCTCTGCCTCTGAGTAGTTGTGCCGAATGAGGCCCTTACGTTCGGACATTTTGATATCTACCTTCATTAGGGCGCATCCCTCTGCCGGCCGCAAACCCGTCTCCATGAGGAATTCGATTATGTCCCGGTGCTCGGCGGGAATCTTCGCCAATATCTCCTGCTGTTCTTCGTACGTCAGCGTCCAGCACTCCCGCTCGATTACAGGGTCCATCTCAGGCCATTTCGGGATGCGCTTCACCTCCTCGCGGTCGAGCATCCAGCGGAAGAAGTTTCTCAGGGCGTCCATGATGTTCTTCTTCTGCTTCGGCTTGCCCTGGAGGTTATCATAGAAATCTTGGAGGTCTCCGGCCTTTATCCTCGTCGTGTCTAAAGGGAACAAGACGGGGAAGTGAACCTTCACATAGGTTGCGTAGTTGCCATAGGTGGACGGGGCTATCTTGTGATTCTTCCTGTCCTTGTCTTTCTTTTCGAGCCATGCCTTGATTCGGTTGTTGGCGGCCATCAAATCGCCCTCATATCCAGCCACGGACCTGCCTCCAAATCGGGCCAATTGACAGACCTCACCTGTGTGGAAAAGGGTGTTTCCCCACTTCTTCATCTGAAGTGACCGTCCGCTACCCGCACGCTCTTCGGCTTGCTATAGAGAACCTCCTCGGCAAGAGAGACTGCTTTGCATCTCACGACATTCTGCCTGACTACACGCGGCATTGCAACTGTTCCCTTCGCCCGGCGATTCGGCGTGAAGTACCGTCCGCAGAAAAAGCACCGCTTGACCATCGCTCCCCCCTTTCGGCAAAATGCCGTCACGAGGTCCTCCGGCCGCGACGCTCAAAAACTCAAAGGAGAGAAGCGTGCAGGGGGAAAACAGCAAAAGTCTGCCGGAGGACGGGCGCGGCGGCCGGCGCGCGCCGAGGCGCCAATGCCTACTCTATCTCCCAATCACGGATTGCTGCAAGGAACAGAGACTTACGAAAAGCCTTCTGGGGGGTGAGGGTGTGGGCGGGCTGTCTATGAGGGCATTCTGGTGGCTGCTAACATCGGTTCTCGAACAGGCGGTCCTCGATCCCTTTCTTGGTCCATTTTTCGCGGTTGTAAGTACCCTCGGCCTTCTCCTGACTGATCGTTCTGAGGGCTTCGACGGCACCTTCATAGGAATAGGGCTCAGGGAAGCCGTAGAAGACATCATCGCCGAGACGGACGGCCATGTGGGGATGATGGCAGTGGGGACACGACGTGGTTTTTTTCTTGCCTGACGTGAGAGGTAGAACGACTTTTCTACCGCAGCTCGCGCAAATCGGATAACCTTTCATGATTCCCAGCGCTCCCAGAATGTTTAGGGCTACGCTGGTATCGTAATATGGGTTTGCCTGCGTCGTCAAGCCTACGTCCTCAAAAACCGATCCTCTTTATGTTCCCGGTTGAGAAAGTTCCGGCATCTTCTGTTCCCCCTTGGTCGTCAAACTCCTTTGAGGATCACCTACCACGACGGATCATCCTCGATTCCAAAAGCCTCGTCTCCTTTGTCGGCGTGTTCTTGTTCCAATTCCCGTTCTTCCTTGCCGTCCGTCGGGATTTCATCGTGCATACCCTCTCAGTTCACAAGAAATCGCAACTGGCGATCACCCTGCCCAGGATGCTCGCGATGATCCTGCACGACCGTTTATCCAGTTCCTCTCCATCGTGGCCGGCAAACTCTATCCAGAGCAGATGGTTCTTTCCCAGCCTTACGATGCTCAATTCCGCCATACCCACCTGATACGTCGCATTGATGTCCAAAAGATTGCCGGTAAACGCATTCAGAGTCTCCATGAACCTGATCGCATCCACCGGGTCGGAAAGCACGACATATCCCCAATGGGACAGACACTGAAAACGGTTGCGGAGCTGCACGACCCGCACATTATTCGTGTACTTGGTTCCAATGATTTCTACCCGGTGACAGATGGTGACGCTCAGCCTGCCTTCCAGGGGAATCGTCCGTTCTATTTCCTCGATGGTTCGTTCAAACCGTGGATTGCGGTAGAGCAAATCGTCAAGCGTCTTCATGCTTGAGCTCCGCCCAGATGTTGCGGATGTGGATGTAGCTGATCTCGAAGTGCTTATACCGTTTGAGGAACTTTGCGATCTCCCGGAAGCTCAGTTGTTCCCTGGTGTGCAGTTGTTCCACCAGTCCCCACATGCCCATAAGCTGCTTCCGCTTGGGGCTCGACTTCCTGGTTCTTTGTGCCCGTATCCGCGCCGCTTGGATTTTCGTGATCTTGGCGACGGCCTTGAGGTCATGGTCGGGTGATTTGCGGGCCAAGCCTTTCTCCACCTGCCGCATGCTTTTTAAGGCTATACATAGCGCGGCGTAGTACCTCTCCGCCTGGTTCAAGTGCTCCTCTTTGACCTGGTGGTAGCTTGCCGCCATCAATCCCATCGCCTCGATGCGTATGGGGTCCGGTTGCCTTGCCAGCCACTTGAGGAGCCTTTGCCGTGATACCTCATCCGTCTTCGTCAACACGGAGATCGTCATCACTTAGCTTCCGAATAAGTAGTGGTCGGTAATAGAACCTCGCTCATGCTTCATCTCCCAGCTTACCTCTTGCCGCGCCTCCTCATGGGTCAGCTTGTGGGCCTGGAGCTCCTCTACCCGTTCCTGGGCGAAGTTCCACCTGAACCCGTGGGTTCCTTCAGGGTCCTCCCCGGAGGCTCTAGCCGCCTGCTCCACGTCGCGCTGATACTCCCGCTCGTCCAGAGAGAACCTGCCGTGTTCCTCGATGTAGTCTTTTAGGTGGCCATAGGTCTCCGGCGACACCATGACCGTTCCACCCTTGCCGCCCTTTTCCTCGGTGTAGATGACGCCCACGGTCTTGCCGGTGAACCGGTCCGTGCTCAACCCCTTAAGCTGGTCCTCTTTGATGAGCGAGACGCCCTCAAGCCTGGCCCCGCCCTCTGTTTGAATCCTGGCGCCGATCCGGTGCTCCTCTTCCCGGAGATTGCTGATAACCCGGTGGGGGTCGTTGTAGGCCCGGTCGTGATACCCGTCCCGGAGTTGTCCCAGTTCCTTTGCCTGATGAAGGACATCAAGTCGTGCGGAAAAATCGCGCTCGCCGGTCTTCCCGTGGAAGTTCAGGGCCCTTTCGAGCGCCCCCAGGCCGCTGCATATCTTCTCAAGGGTCTGTTTGGCAACGCCCTCGTTTACTTTCTTCTCCATATAAGCCACGACGTGGGCCACGGTGATCTTTTCGAAATCCCTGACACCATGCTCCGCCTTGACGAATTCGCCGAAGGGGTTCCAGACGCTCTCCCTGTAAGTCTCCATGGTGCGGTATGAGGCTATCTTGCCATGATGGGCAGACTCCGGATTGACCCTCTCTGCCTTGGTGATACCGGCTTCAAAAACAGCCTTCGCCAGCTCGCCGGTCTGCCATTTGATCGATCCGCGCAACTCCTTACTCCTTGTTGGGCCGCTTTTCCCCGGCCTTAAGGGAACAGTGTTAAGTCAATGAGCTTTTCTGGGAAAGCTGTAACCCCTTCCGTATAAACCGGGACCGGAAGGCGTCCCCTCCTTGCTTTCCGCGCAAGGGTAGTGCACACCTCCTTAAGCGTAAAGTATTCGAGCTAAGCTCTAATGAAGTAACTGTGGGGCCGTTGCAGAGAGACCTTCACCCTACAACGATTTTCGGAGAATTCCTAATGAAAATACTGGGGGGCCGTCAAGCGGCCACGATGAAACGATGGATCTATATAACTGCTACAAAGTAAAACATTTTTCTCCGTCCGTCAAGCACTTTTTCCCCTGGAATCTGCTCTGAGCGGGTCCTGCACCGTTTCTGCGCAGAGCCGCAGAAACGGTGCAGGTGCAGATAACGTTGTCTCCCAATGGTAAATATTATGTGCTGTTCCTTTCTGTTTATTTTGCTTAAACGAGCAAAATAAACAGAAAGGAAACAAAGAATGAGCGCTCAGCCGAGAGCGGCCAACCCCTTGCGGTCGATGAGATCGAGAAGCCGAAGGGCGGGACCGCTCGGTTTCTTGCTCCCCCTTTCCCACTGCTGCACGGTCGTCTTGCCAGTGCCGAGCATCGCGGCGAAGACAGCCTGGCTGACATGGTTGGCCGTTCTGATGCGCCGGATGTCTTCGGGTTGGATAGGGCGCTTGGGCGGCAGACAAAGCGCGCCGATTTCGCGCATGGTGATCTCATCCATGGCGCCAGCCTTGAACAGGTCTTGCGCCATTTCGTGGGCGATGTCCAAAATCTCACTCATGGTGTTGCACCTCCCATATTGAGCCTGCCGCCAAAAGGGCTTGAAGCTGCTTGTCGTCGGTTGAAACAAATGATTCAGCGACAAGGCTTAAGGCGGCTTCTTCCCTGGCGGACATGTTGGCCTTCTTGCTTTTGGCAAAAGCGTACAAGAAAATAAACCGTTCGTCGTTTGGCCGTTTGTAGCCCACAACAACACGATAGCTGCCGCTCTTTCCCCGGCCTGGCCGTGGCAGCCGCTTCTTGAACAAACAGCCGCCAAGACTGGCTTCAACCTGTCCTGAGGCTATTTCCTCGGCCGCGTTAAGCAAAACGGCATCGGTAATATCTTCTTTCCGCGCCCAATGATAAAACCATTTGTTCTTGAACGCCCGCACATCAAACTATATCACTGGGTGAGACAGATTTCAAGAAGGCCGCACCCTTTTCAAGCCTAACTGGGGCCATGGCATCGAAGGCCAGTGCCGGTGGCGACGGCTACGTGTACCGTCTGCCCGCGAAGGTGGTCAAGGAAGGGGATACGTGGCGCTTCTTTGAACAAGGGACGGGCCGGGAGATAGGTTATGTTAAGTGGGTCAACGAGTGACGCGCGGTCCCTCCCGCCTCCCGCGCTGACGTGAGGAGCACGGAGGCGGGGGGTCCGCGCCTTACGCCGGGTAAAGTCTTTCCCTTCTCAAGAATTTTTCCCCTCAAGAAGAACGGGGAAAATCTTCGTTTTTTCTCGCGGCAGCGATAATACAATTTCCGTGACGGCTATGGCGCGGAAATTGGCAGGCTATCGGGAAAACGAAGGGAGAGAGGGCGCAGAGCTTGCGGAGCGGAAAAAAGCGGATTATAGTAATAACCGGTTCTGACGCGGGGTTGAAAAATACACGGAGGTAATATGGAAGTAGACATAGGTGGTCGATTTAGTGGGCCGCCGAGTGGTAGTGACCCGAAAGAGAGGGTCAAGACGGGCATCCTGGATGAATTCAGAAGACGGAAGGTTACTGTGTTGAATCAAGGATGGTTGGAACATTACAGTTTTTCTTTGGACCCTCTGGAGCGGGCCGCCGTGCCGGAGGCAATAGGAGACCTAGTGGGGTCAGGGTTGCTTGAAAGAGTGGAGGAACCTTTGGCGCTCACTGCTAAAGGGATAAGGGAAGTCTTTTCATAGCCTGGATGATTCATAAATCTACGCATTACTATCTTATTAATCTGTAAGCTGTTTATGCATCACATTCGCCCCGCGTCGGGCCTCTAGCTTTTCGGGAGCGGTTGAGGGCAAGCGTCGTCTTTGGGCTTGTTAATTAACACATATATCAACGGAACTGCCTGAGCATCTGCATTACCTATTCTGTTCTGACCCTGGGTCACTTCTGCGCGATGCCTTGGATTATTCACGCGCCAGCTTGTCAATTTCCAACCATCTTTCAAAGCTGGTGTCCATCAGATTGGTAAGCGCTTCATCCGTAATATTATAACCGTAGTATTTGCGAACAAGTTTTAGCTTCTCTTCTGTCTCCATTCCGTTTCGCTTGTTGGCAATAAACGTGCCCCTGATACGGTACAATAGTCCACCGAAGAAGCTTATGCAGAAAAGTACCCAGCAACCTGTTGAGATAGTACCTATTGTGACTTTGAGTATAATAGGCCAGAGTAGAGGGCCAGTTGCTATGGCTATCCAACCAATAACAGAACCAAACCAACCGCTCAATAGGTGCTTGTAAATCAGCCACAATAATAAACCTCCAGCGTAGTACAACACGAGGCCAATCATTTTCGATCCAGTGGCCTTACGCTTCATTGCTTTAAGTCTGTTTAGAGTAAGCGTAGGGTCTTCGATACGCATGGCGTTGGCGACGTCTGGAAGCTCTTCTATATCCATAAGTCAATCCCCCTACTATAGTTTACCTCGGTCACAGAAATTGTCGAGTCGTTTAGCGAGGAAAATCGTCGGTCTTAATGTCTGGCGGGTGATGGCTCTGAGCAGTCTATTTCTGGTAATGACAGCGGCTACAAAGGGACTTATACGATAGTACCATTGTACAAAATACTTCCCTAATTTCCGATTGAGGAGGTATTGATTGCGAAAGGCTCTTAGAATGATCACTTCGTGTTCGAATGGGGAACCGAATACGGCCGTTGCAATAAAGCAGCCTGCACCAGATTCGTTCGATGTCTTTGAAGCACCTTGTTTATAGACTTGATCGTGATGATTTATTTCGTGCTTAAGAGCAAAGAATATTTCTTCGTCGTCGCCTTCCCAAAGGGGGGCTTGCATTTCTCCATAGGCATAGTAGTATTGGTACATGTTGGAGAGGATGGCCTTTTCTATGGGTCTGGAGTCCGGCTTAATCTTATGGATCAGATTGAATAACGGGCGTCTTCCCTGAACTATGTTCGCGACTAAACGTTCTGTATCGGAGAATACCACCAGAGCTACAAAATTGGTGATTAGGTCCGCTACACGCTTCTCGTTTTGTGAGAGAGTCAGGGCACGCTGATAGAGGTCGGACGCTGTTTCGTAGTTCTGTTCGTCATACGATTCGTAATGTGCTTTTGCTATCAGACCTAGGACGCTGTTATTGTCGGCTTCGTACATCAGAGAGAGCAGTATTCGGTTAAAAGCGAGAGTGAGGTCAGCATCTAATATGTCCGCCTCGGTGTAGCCAGAAGCCAAGGGTTTGTTGTCGGTTAGCCGGTAAACCTGACTGCCTTCGTCTGTGTTAAGGCCGGCCGCAAACATGCGATCTATGTTACGACGCTGCTTGGCTATTCCCGGTTTT
Source organism: uncultured delta proteobacterium (assembly GCA_963816715.1). Classification (GTDB taxonomy): domain Bacteria; phylum Desulfobacterota; class Syntrophorhabdia; order Syntrophorhabdales; family WCHB1-27; genus BOG-1155. The sequence goes on along the minus strand of CAWFMJ010000005.1, from coordinate 79,365 downwards.
GGTCTTACGATACTGTTGATTACTCTATTCTTAACATACGTCGCAACTTCGTCCTTCGCAGGGGCAAAGGTGAGAGCGTTTTGCATATAGAGATTGGCATCGCTATGTCTGCGATCCCCTCCGAAGCGATCATCGATCAGCGCTTGGCATATAGCTAGTCCTATCCAAGCGGCAGTATTTCTTGGTTCATGTTTTGTGGCATCTCTGTAGTATTTTCCCGCCTCTGCGTAGTTTCTAGATTGCTCTGCGATGCCAGCAAGGTGGAGAAGACTTGCTACATTGTCACCTCCCATAGGCTGTGTGTCGTCACGGAGAACGATGTCATTTCCGCAATACGTACATTTAACCGTATTGCGGCCTTGCGGAACTTCGATGTCACCTCCACAGCTTGGACACTTGGCCGCCCTAAAACTCACTATTTGGTCTCCTTACTGTCAATAGCGATCCTCTTTTGAGCGCGGATATACTCAGACCGTGAGAAGGGTCTGTGAGGAGCTATCCACCCGAAATGCATGAGCAGGCCCACAGCAATGCCCGCAACTCCACCGGGAATGATACCCCAAAGGCTATCCTTAACGGCAAGGTAGACCGTGACGAGAAGGACAAGGGTCATTATGAGAAGCGAAAAGGCATTGCGCGAATTGACAAAAAATAATGTCAGCATGCAAAATAGCAAAAAACCCACTATTACACGCCAGACTGAAAGGGTAGTCTCGCCAATAAGAACAATTAATAAGAAGAGAATGACCGCGATTATGATGCCAAGCAAGCCCTTGTTATTCATTGTGGCTCCTCAGACTTGTTTTAGAAGTTCGATCTTCTTTGTGTCAAACTCCTGTTGTGTTATCGCTCCAATGTCTAGAAGTTCTTTAAGTTGTTTTATCTTCGCAAAGACATCAGTTTCGGGACTGCTGTCGTGTGTTGTTGTTGCCTTGTTATCCTCATGAAAAGCGTCCTTCATCATTCCGGGCATCATCATACCAAGACCTATACCCGCTCCGAAGCCGACTCCTGAACCGGCTGCACCGCTGGGTTGTTTAGCGGCTTCCTCGATGGAACGGGCCGTCTTAAATTGCATATATGTGCCCATGTCCCCAATTGCCTGCATTGAGGTTCGTTCATCAACGGCTTTCTGGACATCATCTGGAAGTGAAATGGCGTTAATGAAAAAATCAACGAGGTCTAACCCGGATGCTCTGAAATCGTCGTTAACAACGGCCTTTAGCATTCCGCCAAAGGTATCGTAATATTGGGGTAAATCGAAAATGCTCTTTAAGTTGTCTCCAAGAACGTTGATGAGTCTTGATGCAACGATGCTCTTGAGATAATCCTGGATATCTTCGTCATGAAAAATATTTTGAGTGCCGACCATTCTATTAAGGAACAGGCTTGGGTCCTTAATTTGGATCGAATACATTCCGTGGGCGCGAAGGCGAACCATTTTCAACTCTGGATCGCGGAAAATGATGGGTTCTTTGGTCCCCCATTTGAGGTTCCTGAAAAGTTTCATATTCAGGAAGTATACTTCTGCCCTGAAAGGACTGTCCGGTCCATAAGCGAATGAGGTAACAAACTTGGTTATGCCTGGAATATTCTGCGTTTTGAGGACGTGTCTTCCGGTCCCGAAGACCATTTGTGCCTTGCCGTCCCTGAAGAAAACAGCCGATTGGCTTTCACGAACAGTAAGCTGCGCGCCCCATTTGATTTCCGCCTGGCCGCCGGAAGGAATTCTTACTACCATCGTATCGCCTTTGTCGTCGAAGAACTCGATTACCTCCATCAGTTCTGCCATTTAGCTCACCTCAGTGATCACCGTTTCTCTGTCGGTGATTTTATTGCTTAGGGCTTCGAGAAGCTTCGATATGTTCGCACACGTTTCCATGACATTCTGATGGGTTACGAGGTCCTTGATTGTTGTGTCGAGTTGGGTTATATCGTCCCCTATGCTCAAATCGTACTGATATAGCCTGTCGAGGTCTACCTCATTTACTTGGACAATGTCGAAAAAACCAGACTCTCCCCGAGTAGCATAGCGTATCTGGTTGGCGGCGGTATCACAATTCCTTTTGATCTTATCGAGTTTCCTGATGGCGTCAAGCTGTTTTGCGTCCATACAATGGAGAATTACCGAGTCAACAGACGTTTTCATCCTTTCTAGGCGGCCCGCCACCTCAATTCGAAGAAGCTTGTCGGTGTCTCTGCGCCCTTCTCGGTCTGAATAGCCTTTATAACCGGGAATGAATGCCCCAATTTTCTCGAAAAGATTATTGCCTGTATATTCTGACATCGCCGTACCTCACTTTGTTCTGTTCCATGGTGGGAAATCATCGTGCTGCTGTTCATATCGGATGAGGAGGTCTTGTTTCGTGGGACCGGCGGTGGCGAAGGCAATTTCGCCTTGATACCTCTGAAGGTAGGCGTTAATCCGTGCATTGGTACTCTGTCTGGGGCCGGGTTGTAAAATCTGCTGTATTGTCCGAGCCATGTCCTCGGTTTCCCCGATGTACAGGATATCCGAGGCACCGAGAAGCCGAGGGAAACTATTGTTTTGCCTCCCAGATAACCTGATGACGTAAACTGCATTAATGTTGGGAAAGTGTTTTGGGTTCGCGCTGTTTAGGGTGCTCCATGTTTGGAACCCAATGGTGACTAATGAGGCGGAATCCATTGACGACCTCAGAAAGATGGCGTTCTATGGCGACCTGAGAGGTGAATCCTTACTGTATTACCACAGTCGAACCAGGGGTATCAAGCAAAACCTTCAGGTCTCAACATTTGTCAAGTGCATAATTCTCGCAGAACTTGTTGAGATAAACGCGACGGCAATGGTAGAATGATTACGAATAGTTAGGAACTTCTCAGAATTTCCCGGAAGGGTTATGATGAGTCTTCCTAATCCTGATACCATAGCAAAAGCCCGGAAGGACTAGAACCGCCTTTCTCCTACATTTTGCGGCGTATGCGAGTGCCGGAGCGGGCGATAACGGAGAAGGACCCTGCCATCTCCTCTCCGTGCTCATGAACCAGTTTTGCAACAGATTCTGCCTTATGCGCCGCAGACAGACCCGACAGCCTGATCAGAATCACGCCGGCAGAGGCGCGTCTCTGCCGGAACACCAGCTCGCCGAAGTCCTTGTCTGCCGTGAGGAGCAATGCATTCTGCGTGTTCGCCCATTCGAGCACGCTGTCGTCAGATATGCCGGGGTCCATCTCGGCTACATAGTAAACGAAATGACCCTCGTCGCGGAGTCTGTCGACGATCCGCCTATCGATGCCCTCATCGGCAAGGAAGATCAAGCAGCTACCCCGGCGGGATATACCACGTCGGATTTTAAGACATCCGCGGCAAAGGCGATGGCGGCACGGATCGCGTCACGGGTCAGGCGGGGGTGCGCACTGATGAGATCATCCATTGTCTCACCGGCTGCCAGTTTCTCCAGAATCAACTCCACGGTTATCCTGGTTCCCTTGACGACGGCTTTGCCCATCATAACGTTAGGGTCCGAGACTATCAGGTTCTGCTCCATTCCTTTTCTCCGTTTTTCGTAGTAGATGGGCATATTATATCCTCCGTTTTCGTGCACCGCAAGGATGGTTGTGAGCACGGCCAGCCCCTGCGTCGGACCGCTGAAAAACGCTTCGGGGGTGGATGCCCTTTCATGGCCCGGAAAACACCAGATGCACGACGACCGGCCGTGAACGGCGTTGTCTGCCGCCCCTATGGCATATCCTTCAGAGCGATCTGTGACGGGCCGTGCCCAGGCCCGTATCTACAAACTTACCCCGTTGCCGTATAGTCTTGGGCATTCCCCCGGCCTGCCGACAATCGAAGGGCACCGGACGGTTTTGGTGTGATAAATTTGTGATAAAACAGATTCAAAAAAACCGGAGTAGGCAGAACAGCCTGAACTATATAAAGAGCATTAAGGCCGACGCTATCGAGGACTTACGGAAAATCAGACCAAATATCAAGGACTTCAGAATTTAACATTTTCGTTCTTTTATAGCACAAACAAGCTTGTCTGATCATTATGCGACTAAGCGCGTGCCCATCATGCTTGAAGGTGTGCCGGATCGTCGGAAGTGAAGTTGATGAATTCCCGAGTCGACTGTGGTCCTTTGGTTCGCCTACGTTTCGCCTACGTGTTTTTTTGAACGGATTCCCTTGAAAATATGGCGGAGGGAGAGGGATTCGAACCCCCGGACCGCTTATCAGGCGATCAACCGATTTCGAGTCGGCCCCGTTACGACCGCTTCGGTATCCCTCCGCAATTGAAAAAACTCTTTGAGCAGGCGTTCGCTCTTCTCTTTGAGAATGCCGCCCTGCACCTCCACCTTGTGGTTGGAGGGAAGGTTATTGGCATCGACGCCCGAGCCGAAGGCGCCTCTTTTTGTATCGAAACATCCGAAGACAACCCGTCTTATGCGGGCTTCCTGGATGGCGCCGGCGCACATGAGGCATGGTTCTTTTGAAACGAAAAGCGTGCACCCCGTCAAACGGTGGTTTCCCAGGGCCTCTGCCGCCTGAGCGATGGCGAGAAGCTCCGCGTGGGCGAGGGGCGAGCGGCGTTTTATCGTGAGGTTGTGCGCCTTTGCGACGATCCCTTGATCTTTGCTCAAGATGAGGGCGCCGACCGGAACTTCCTCCTCTCCAAAAGCCTCGACCGCCTCAGCCAGACACATTTCCATATAGAGCTCATCCTGCATCGTTTTAATATACCTGCCAAAGGAGGGAAAATCAAATAAATGAGACTCTGTTCCGCCTCTTGCCCCCATTGCGTTCGGTCCGGATGGAATAAACGAGATTGACGGATTCGTTCCGGGTGTGCTACAAATAGAGCATCAATACAGTGGAGGTTCGCAAGATCGTGGTTCAGATCCGCAATCACATGCTTATTTGACGGGTCGTTGGGGAGTCCGTGAGACTCTCAACTTCCGCCGCTGCCCTCTAAACCTCTCATACTATCCATTGCCGGTCTGAGATGTTCGGGGGCCGGCGGAAAACAGCGTAAGACGTAGACGACCGTCAGTAGGCTTTTCGCGTCAAGATAAGCCGGGGGAGACTTTGCACCCTCGTCTGAAGGGAGAGGAGAAATGCCTGCGAGGAGAGAAGGCGCCGCACTTGCAGCCGGGGTGCAAGGGCGCCGCGTGAGGACGATAGCCGGCGGGGTGGGCCGGTTCCAAAAGCTCGGACTCTTCCTTTTTGTTATCGCTCTGGCAGCCTTTTTCGCCTCCGCATCGCCTTATTTTCTCACGAGAGAAAACATCGTCAACATTCTTATTCAGTCCGCCGTTCCTATTATTGCTTCCGTTGGAATGACTCTTGTCATCGCGTCGGCGGGCATCGATCTCTCTATCGGCGCTGTTCTTGCCTTGAGCGGCATCGTCATGGCATCGGCGATGAAAGCGGGATGGGGCGTAGCGACCGGCGTGACGCTGGGAATGCTTTCGGGCGTCGTCATGGGGACGGTCAACGGCATCGGGGTTGCGCGTCTCGCCATCTCGCCTTTTATCGTCACCCTGGGAACCGCCGGAGTGTTCCGGGGCCTTGCCCTTATCTTCACGGAAGCGCGCCCCATCTACGGAATGCCCTTTGCCTTTCGCATGATAGGCGTAGGCCGTCTCGGCGTGGCGCCCCTCTCGGTGCTGCTCGCCCTGATTGTGGCAGCCATCGGCTATGCGGTCATCGGTTGGACCAGATTCGGGACCAATGCGAGGGCCATCGGAGACAACCGGGAAGGGGCTTTTCGCATGGGCGTGCCCGTGACGGGGACCCTTATCGCGGTTTATGCGTTTTCCGGGCTCATGGCGGCCCTCGCCGGCGTGGTCGTGACGGCCCGGCTTAACACGGCGGAGGCCATTGCCGGTATGGGAGTGGAGATGGAAGCGGTTGCCGCCGTGGTCATGGGGGGCACGAGTTTCTTCGGCGGCGAGGGAAACATCGGCGGCACGCTGCTCGGCGCCCTCATTATCGGCGTACTGAACAACGGCCTCAACATTCTCAATGTCCCTGTTTATTACCAGCAGCTTGTGATTGGTCTCGTCTTCATCCTCGCCGTTGCGGCCGACAGGCTTCGGCGCAAAGGGAGGCGTTAACCAGAAATTCCAAATTATTTAAGGGAGGCTGCATATGAAAAGGAAACCGTTCGTCGCAACTGTCGTAATGCTTGTGGCAATCCTGGCGCTTTCGTTCGTCTCGGGGAACTGGTCGAGAGGTTTCGCGGGCGAGACAACGCTCTTCCAGAAATCGGAAGCCGAATCGTTCGCCCAGCTTGGCAAGGTGGAGAAGCCGACCAAGCCCGTTCGCGTCGGCGTGGTGATCATCACCCTGGCGAACCCTTTCTGGGTCTCGATGAAGGAAGGGTATGAACATGCGGCGAAAGAATTCGGCATCAAGCTGGACGTGCAGGCGGCGCCCGAGGAAAACAGCGTGACCGCTCAACTGAACGTTCTTGAAAACATGGTTGCCAAAGATTACGACGTCATCATCGCCCACCCCATTACCGCCCAGAACCTCATCCCGGGGATGGTTAAGGCCACGCAAAAGGGCGTCATCACCCTCACGGAAACGCGTACCGACCTCAAGGCGGCACGGGAAGCGGGGGCAAAACCCATTCCTTTTGCAATGGTCGATTTTTACGACCAAGGCAAAGCGGCTGCTCAATGCATCGCGCAGAAACTCAAGAAGACAGGCGGCGGCAAGGTGGCCATCATTGAAGGGTTGCCCGGCGCCCCACAGTCTGAGGCCCGGCGCGACGCCGCCAAAGCGGTGTTCGCTGCCGATCCTTCCCTCAAACTCGTTTCCGTACAGCCCGGCGAGTGGGACCGGATGAAGGCATACAACGTGACGACGAATATCCTCCAGGCCAATCCCGATCTGAAAGGCCTTATGTGCGCGAACGACGTCATGGCGCTGGCCGCCTTGGAGGCCATCGAAGCCGCCGGCAAGAAGGGTCAGGTGACCGTGGTGGGCATCGACCTCGTATCTCAGGCGAAAGAAGCAATACAGCAGGGCACGCTTGCCGGCTCGGTGGCCTTTAGCCCGTACATCATTGGGGAGCTTTGCACGAGGGCGGCGATTGCGGCCCACGCCGGGAAGAAAATCCCGGAAAGTCTTCACGTCTCAAGCGTGCTGGCGACGAAAGAGAATATCCATCTGCTGAGCGACTGGAAATAAGATGCAGCCGAAGGGGCAAGAAGCGCCGCCATGAACAAACCTCTCATTAGGATGGAGGACATCTCCAAACATTTTGACGGACGGAGGGCCCTCGAGCATGCGCATTTGGAGCTGTTCGAGGGCGAAGTCCTGGGCCTCGTGGGGGATAACGGCGCGGGCAAGTCGACCATGCTGAAAATCCTTGCAGGCGTTCTCGAGGCAGACGGCGGTGGGATATCGATTAGGGGCCGCAAGGTCTCGGTCGATTCTCCCCGCAAGTCCCGGGCCCTCGGCATCGAGATGGTCTACCAGGACCTTGCGCTGTGCGGGAGCTTGACCGTATGGGAGAATATCTACCTCGGGCGCCTTCTTGTTTTGGAGCGGCGCCGGGCCGTTTTCCCGTTTCTCAATAAAAGACGCATGCAAGGCGCAGCGACAAAACTGCTCCAAAAGATTGGCGTCGACCTGCCCGACCTCGATAAGCCTGTCAGGGCTCTCTCGGGAGGAGAGCAGCAGGCCGTGGCCATCAGCCGCTGCCTTCTCTTCGAACCTGACGTCATCCTTATGGACGAGCCGACGGCCAGCATGGCGGTGGCGGGAAAGGAGAGAATCCTTAAGTTAATCCTGGACCTGAAAGACGCAGGCCGTTCGGTCGTGATGGTGACGCACAACCTCCAGGAGCTCTTCCGCGTCGCGGACCGAGCTTTGATTTTGAAAGGCGGGCGGCCGGTCTGGTCCGGCTCTCTCACGGGAAAGACGCCGGACGATGTGGCGCGCATGATGTTCACCGGAGAGGCGTGACGGGGGAAGCGTCGGAGCTTGGGCCGCGAAAGGTGCATACGATATGAGCGACACGAAACAAGACCGCATGACGCCAAGGGAACGGATGGAGGCTTTTGGAGCGGGCGAGTCCATCGACCGCATCCCCTGTACGTGCCATTTGGGTGAGTATGGGAGCAGGATCATCGGCGCCTCCGTTGCGGCGTACCATCACTCCTCCGATTTAATGGTTCACGGCGCCCTTGAGGTTTTTGAGGCGTTTCGCCTTGATTCGGTGAGCGCGGGGCCGGATCTGCTGGGACTTCCCGAGGCTTTGGGCGCCCGCCTTTCCTTCAGCGATGCCGATAGGCCGCAGCTTGCGTCGCCGGCAGTGAAAAGCCTCGACGACGTCGATAAGATGGCAGAGGCGGATCCCGAACGGGACGGAAGGCTTCCCCTTTACCTTGAAGCCCTGGAGCGCATCAACCGCGCTATCGGGCAAGAAGTGCGGGTGAGCACCGGAATCGGCGGACCTTTCACGACCGCAGCTCTGGTGCGGGGAACGGACGCGTTCCTGCGCGACCTCCTGATTCGCCCCGAATTCGCTCGCGCCCTCCTGGAACGGGTCACCGGTTCGATTCTTCGCTACATGAAAGCGGCTTGGAAGCGCGGCCTTTCGTGCAGCATCGGCGAGCCTCTCGCCTCGGGCCACGTGGTCAGCCCTCGCCATTTTCGAGAATTTGCGCTGCCGTATCTCGTGCGAATCTGCGATTGGGCAAAGGGCGTCTCGGGAAAAGGGCCGACCCTCCACATTTGCGGCGATACGCGGTTGATCTGGTCAGATATGGCCGATTCGGGCGCTTCCTTCCTCAGCCTGGACAACACGGTCGATTTGGAAGAGGCAAAGAACGTGGTCGGCAGCCGGGTCGGCCTGACGGGAAATGTGCCTCCCGTCGACGTACTTTTGAACGGGACCGCCCGGGAGACGATGGAGGCGGCCAGGGTCTGCATAGCGAAAGCTTTTGACGCGCCGGGAGGGTTTGTTCTCAGCTCCGGCTGCACCGTTCCGCTCGATACGCCGCCGACCAACATCCTTGCCATGGTCGGGGCCGCCCGAAAGTTCGGAAAATGGCCGATTGATCCGGAGGGCTTGCGGAAGATCGACCGGCGCACGCGAAGGGAGGTTGAAGATGAACGTTGACGTGCTCGGCATGGGCGCTGTTGCCATGGATCTCGCCCTGCGATGCGAGACGCTGCCGCAAGAAGACGGCTTCTCCTTTGTCCATGAAGAAAAGTGGCTTCCCGGTGGGAGCTGTGCGAATGTGCTCGTCGCCCTCGCCTGTTTTGGAGCAAACTGCGGCATCGTTGCCCAGGTCGGCGATGATTCCTACGGATACAGCGTAAGGACCGATCTCAATCGGGCAGGAATTTCCACGGAACATCTTTTTGCCAAAAAAGGCGGCGTTTCCCTCCACACCTTCGTGGTCGTGGCCAAGGGTGGTTCTCGCGCGATCTTCGTCAACCTCGGCGATGCCTTTCCGGACCTGACCGAATCGCTGATAAGCCCGGCCATGCTCGAAGGGGTGAAGCTCTTTTACACGGACATGTTCCCGGCCAAAGTCGCCCTGAAAATGGCGCGGCTCTGTCAAGAGAGGTCCATACCCGTGGTCTTCAACCTCGAGTGCAGTCTCTCCTTCATCGAGCTTTGTGGAGCGACAAGTAAAGACCTGGAAGAGATGTTGTCGCTCTGCGATCTGTTTTGCACCGGAAGAGAAGGCATTGCCGGAATCGGGCTTGCGGGAGACGAGAAAGAGGCTGCGGCGAGCGTCTACAAGAGGTATGGACCACCTGAGGGCGTGGTCGTCACCCTGGGAGAAAGGGGTGTTTTCTGGATCGGCAAAGGCGGCGAAGCTGCCATCCCCGCCTTCACCGTCGATGCAGTCGACACGACCGGGGCAGGCGATGCCTTTGCAGGCGGTCTCATCTACGCCCGCTTTTTCGAAAGACGGGAGATGGGCGCAGCCCTCGCGTTCGCAAATGCCTGCGGGGCGGTGAAGTGCCTGCAGCCGGGGCCGCGCATCAAGACGAACAAGAAAGAAATCGAACGATTCATGGAGGCCGCGAAATGAGCATTCCTGCGCGCAGTGGGCCTGTCCGTCTCTTGCGTGTCGCCGTTCTCTTCGGCGACCACTCAAACCCCTTCTGGAGCGAGATGGAAAGGGCGTATCTCCGGACGGCGCCGGAGATGGAGCTGACGATTGAGGGTTTCTGGTCCGACCCGGAAAAGGACAGAACGGCGCAGCTCGGCACGCTCCGCAGGATCCTCGCTCTTCCTTTCGATGCGGTCGTCGTCAACCCCTTAAGCAACAGGAATCTTCTCCCCGGCATCATGGAGGCCGCCTCCCGCGCTGTCCCCGTATTCGACGTCGGCGCAAAAACGGACCAGAAGTCGGTGAAAGGCGCCCTGCCCTTCTATCATCCTGTCCGCACGGTCGATTTTTTCGAGCAGGGCATCATCGGGGCGAGCTTTATTCGCCGCATCCTTCACGACGTCATGGAAGCTAAAGTCGCCATAATCGGAGGACGGCCCGATTCCGCCCAATCCATCGGGCGCTGTGCGGGGGCCGCCTATGCCTTTGCGGCCACGCCGGCCATACGCGTTATTGCTCGCGAAGACGCCGACTTCGATAGAACCAAAGCGAAAACAATTACCCGGACCATCCTCGAATCCGTGCCCGACGTGAAGGCTTTCTTCTGTGCAAACGACGCAATGGCTCTCGGCATCGCCGATGCCGCACAGAGCATTGAGAGCGGCGCTGAAAAAATCATTGTCGGCGTCGATCTTACCGCGGAAAGCCGCGAGGCGATCAGGCAGGACCTCATGACGGCGAGCGTTGCCTTCTCTCCCTGGAAGGTTGCGGCGGTCGTCCTCTCCGCCATCCGCCGTGCGGCGGAAGGGCTTGAAGCGGAGGAGGGGTTTCCCGTTGCGAGCATCCTCGTGAGCAGGGAGAACGTCGATTCTTACCAGGACGGGCAGCTACCCGGAAGCCCATGACAGGGCAACGAAATCGCAATGACCGGGATCGAGAGCGGCGCCTCGCTGCCATCCGCGAAGCAGTGGTCTCCCTCGATGAAGCAGCCTGCGCCGAAACCTGCCGGCGCGCAATCGACGAAGGTCTGGACGCGATGGAGATAGTATTTCGCGGGTTGGCCGCGGGGATGGAAGCAGTCAAGGGCCTCTACGCTCGGCGAGAGTATTTCATTCCCGAAATGCTGCTTTCGTCCGACGCTTTCGCCGCGGGGCTCGATGTTGTCGGTCCTTATCTCGAGCATCGGACCAAGGCGACAAAAGGTGGGAGGCGCCTGCTCACGGCCGAGACCGCTGTCAGGTACGGGGCGGACGGTTATGCGGTCGACGCTTTCGCCGCCGCAGAAGAGGCTGCCCGTCTTCTCGAAAACGACGGCGATTCCACGCTCCCCCTTTTGTAGCGACGCCTGTCGTTTCGTCGGGAAAACGAGCTGCAGAGAAAAACGTGGAAAAATCCGTCAGCATACACTATAATGCGTAGGCCTATGAAAAAACGGACTTTTATCAGCGTCCTGGGTTTTGCGGTGAGCATCGTCCTTCTCTATTTTTCGTTGAAGGGCATAGAATTCCGACAGATCTGGGAAACGATCAGGCAGACCAACCCGTTCCTCGCCTTTCTGCCGCTGGTCTTCATCGCCACGGCGATTTGCCTGTCCGCTTTCAGGTGGTCGAAGGTTTCGGGCCCCGACGTGCGGTTCAGGGAAACCTTTTCTGCCTTGCTCATCGGCATGTTCATCAATAACGTGCTCCCCGCACGGCTTGGCGAGGTCGCCCGAGGCTACGTGCTCGGCCGAAAGAAAAAGCTCTCTTTCACCTATGCGTTCTCGACCGTCCTTCTCGACCGCTTTTTCGACCTCACGGGGCTCCTCCTCATGGTCTTCTTCTTTTTCCCGCACGCGAGCCTGCCTCGCGGCGTATCTCAAGGGATTTACGTGATCATCGGGCTCGTCGCGATCTGCGTCTTCTTCATCATCCTGTTGAGCCGTCACGGCTTCGCCGAGCGGTTTACCGCGAGGTTCGCCCTTGTGGAAAAATCCTTTCTCGGAAAGCTGGGCAAGACGATAATCGAGATACAGGAGAATCTCAGCCGCATCGGGTCGCCTTTCACCATCATCCTCTTCGTCATCATTTCCTTCTGTATTTGGCTTTCCATGGCCGTCGGCCTCTGGGTCGTCGCCATCGCCCTCGGCGTGCATATCCCCTTTGTGTGCATACCCTTTGTGTGCGCCCTTCTCAATATTGGCATCACCATCCCTTCCTCGCCGGGCTACGTCGGTCTTTACCAGTTCCTGCTCGTCTACCTCCTATCCATTTTCGGCGTGCCCAAGTACGAGGGCTTGACCGTTTCGATCCTCTATCACGCATCGTGGTACATACCCTATACCATCGTGGGCTTCGTCTTCCTGCTTCGCGAACACTTGGAGATAAAGGACATCCAGAAGTTCGAGCAGGAGGAAAGCGTGGAGCTTATCGCTCAGCCTTAGAAGGCATGTCCCGGGCCGCAAACTCCCCCAAAATTGACTATAGCCTCACCCGATGATAGATTAAGAGATGAAGAGAGCACGGCTCTTTCGCAGAAAACTCTATTTTTACCTGCTCAAAGAGCTTATGCTGCTTTTTTTTCTTTCCCTCGCCGTATTCACGTTTATCCTCGTCATGAGCCGTCTGGGGAAGATGGCCGACCTGGTGATCAACAAGGGCGTCGATCTCAAGGACATCCTCCTGCTGATCGCCTACTCGTGTCCATCCCTTCCTCACCTTCACCCTTCCCATGGCGTTCCTTCTCTCGACGGTGATCGTGCTCGGGAGACTTTCGAACGAGAACGAGATACTTGCACTGAAGGCGAGCGGCGTCAATCTGATGTACCTGTTTGTCCCTATCTCCGCCCTGGGCATCGCCGTTTTTTTCGCCGGGTTCATGAACAACAGCCTCCTCCTCAGCAAGAGCAGCGAAGCGTTCCGCACTACCCTGGCCGACATCGCAAAAAAAGGCATCTCCATTGAGGACAAGGAGGGGATATTCAATGATACCATCCCCGGCGTCGTCATTTATATTGACAAGGTGAACGCGAAGAGCAAGATACTCTCCGGCATTGTCATCTCCGACGACAGGGACGAGACGGCCCGACAGACGGTGACGGCCGAGACGGGGGCGGTCAATGTGGATACCAACACGCTCGACCTGTCATTCAGGCTCAGGAACGGCAGTCTCCAAAGGTGGGAAAAGCAGGCGGATGCCTACCGGAGCCTCTCGTTTAAGGATTACACCTTCTCCCTGAACCTCGCGAGCCTTCTGCCGAACAGGGAACTGAGAAAGAAACCGTTCGAAATGGACGTCAACGAGCTGCGGAAAGCCCTTCTCAGATCGAAGGGCGAAGACAGGTACGAGTATTCCCTCGAGATATACAAAAAATTGAGCGTTCCTTTTTCCATCTTTGCCTTCGTGCTCCTCACGCTCCCCCTGGGCATCAAAAGGAAAACCGAAGGCAAGCTGTCGGGGGTGGTCTATAGCTTGCTCATCTTTATCTGCTACTATATTTTGTCCGCGATTATGGAGAATATCGGAAAAGTATATGAAGCGTCGCCGCTTCTCGTTTGCTTTGCCCCGAACATCATCTTCTCGGCCGCCGGGGTCTATCTCGTGATTCAGTTGAACAATGAGGAGCGAGGAAGAGTGTTCGACAAATTCAGGAGATTATGGGAGCCGCGCCATGCGCCGACTGAATAAGTACCTCATCGGCAACACCATAAAGTATCTCCTCATCTGCGAATTCGCGGGCATTATTATTTTTACCATGATCGATTTTTTCGATCACGTCGACATTTTTACCCAGACTTTTTCAAAGTTCGGCCTGGGCTTGTGCTACATCGCCCTGAATATCCCCACCGACTTCAACCTCCTCCTTCCCCTGGCGTTCCTTGTTTCCATGCTGGTGCTCATTATCGTGATGATCCGGGGGAACGAGGTGATCGTCATGAGAACGGCGGGGATCAGCACGTTGTCGTTCATGAAGCCTCTGCTCGTTTTCTCGTTGGTCCTCGTCGTCTTCTCTTTCACGCTTTCGGAATGGATCATACCGTACACTGCTTCCTCGGCGGAGTATCTGCTGAGGGTCAAGATCAAGGAAGATCCGACCTATGTGGTCTTCAAGAACGACAAAATCTGGTTCAAACGGGGGAACCAGATATGCAATGTGGACTTCTACGACGTCAAGAAAGACGAAATCAAGGGGCTTACCGTTCTCGAGCTGTCTGACGCCTTTGCCGTCCAGAAACGGTATGACGCGAAGAAGGGCGTCTGGGAGGGGGACGAGAAGAAAGGCCGGTGGGTATTCAGCGATGTCGTCGAACGGACATTCAAAAACGATGGGATCGAATCGAGAACTCTCTACAAGACCATGTCGGGCATCATTTCGGAGCCTCCCTCGGTCTTTAAAATTGTCGACAAGAGCCCCGAGGAGATGAGTTACCGCGAATTGGAGCGGTATATGATCAGGCTCAAGCGAAACGGGCACGACGTGCGCCGCTACATGGTGGACCTGGACAGCAAGATTTCCTTCCCTTTCGTTAATGTCATCATGGTGCTCGCAGGCTTCTCGGTGGGCTTGCGGTATTCAAAAACAAAGAACGTGTCAAAGGGCATTTTTTCAGGCGTCTGCGTGGGCATCTCCTACTGGGGATTTCACTCCATCGCCCTCTCCTTCGGCTACAAGGAAGCCTTCCCCCCCCTTTTCGCCGCCTGGCTCTCCAACATGCTCTTTTTCTCTGTCGGAATTATAGGTATAGTAACGGTAAGGACTTGACACGGATATTGGGGACATTGTCCCGGAAAGGAGTTTTATTCAGCAATGAAAGCCTATCTTGACATTGAGACGGACAGGCAAGGAAATGTGTGCGTGATAGGCATTTTCCGGCAGCCCGGCGGGTTCGTCCAGTTTTACGGCGACGAGGTGACCGCCGACAATCTGGAACAGGCGCTCGGCCCGGCAAAGACCATCGTCACCTTCAACGGCGACCTTTTCGATCTGCCTACCCTCGAAAAATATTTCAACCTCGACCTGAAGGGCGCCTGCTCTTCCCTGGATCTCCTCAAGGTGAAGAAGAACCTGGGCTTGCGCGGCGGCCTGAAAGAGCTGGAGAAGATGTACGGCATCAAGCGGAAAACCGTGGGGATAGACGGTTACAAAGCCATCCTCCTCTGGGAAAAATACGTGAAGAAAGGACAAATGGAGGCGTTGAAGTTGCTTTTGGAGTACAACAAGGAGGACGTGATCAACCTCGTCGCCCTAGAAGAGATCTTCGACCGGCAGTTGAAGGAAATGCGTAATGCTGACGCCCTTTGAAGTCGCCCCGGGCACTTACCGGATCAAGGGAATTTTTACCCTGCCTGACGGCGGGAACAAGTTTCCCTGTGTGATCCTGTCCCATGGACAAATCAGCTCAAAAGGCAGCGACAAGTTCGTCGCCCTCGCCGCTGCCTTTCAGGCTGCGGGCGCGGCGAGCTGCAGATTCGATTACCGGGGCTGCGGAGAAAGCGACGGAAGGATCGAGGAGACGACCCTGAGCGGCAGGGTGGCCGACCTCGACGCCGTCGCGGAATGGGTTTTCAACCACCCTTCCCTGGACGGGGGGAGAATCGGCCTCCTCGGGAGCAGCTTCGGAGGCTGCACCTCCCTCGTCAAAGCCGCCCGCGACCCGCGCGTCAAATGCCTCTCCCTTTGGGCAACGCCCTATTGCCTCGACGAGAAAGACGACGCCTCGGAGGTCGAGTTCGAGGATGCTCTCTACGAGGACTTTGCCCGCTACGACCTTCTCGCCGAGGCGGAAAAAGTCTCGAGGGTCCTCGTCATCCACGGCGACAGGGACGAGACGGTCCCTTGCGCGGAAGGAAAGGCCATCTATGAGCGCGCAAAAGAGCCGAAGCGTTTCGAGCTGATCGAAGGCGGGGACCACGTCTTCTCCGATCCCGGCCACCGGGAAAGGGCCATCCGTCTTGCCGTCGACTGGTTCCGAAAGCACCTCTAGCTCCCGCGCGTTCTTTCCGCCGCATCACTGCCGCCTCATTCGCTCAATGCTTTGCCTGTCCGGCAACGCCCATCTTGCGTCGCAGAACCGGGTGAACTACATCTAGTAGGTAAAGAATGCCGACAAAGGAGAGCTCATGGGAGAATACTACGAAAGGGAGGACCTCGACGATTTCGCGAATATCGGGGAATGGGCGCCGGACTTGGGGAAGCGGTATTTCGACTGGTACGGCGACGCCATGAAGGCGGGGAGCTTGAGCGAAAGAGAAAAGGCCCTCATCGCTTTGGCCGTGGCAGCGACGCAAAAGTGCCCTTATTGCATCGACGCCTCCACGAATCACTGTCTCTCTTTGGGAGTGTCGAGGGAGGAGATGATGGAGGCAGTCCACGTGGGCGCGGCGATGGCCGCGGGGATCGTCCTGGCCCATTCGACGCAGATGAGGAAGATCGTCAAAAAGAAGGAGATGTAGCGTGGAAATCCCACGGATAGGCCCGCCCTTTGTGAAGCGGGTTCAGGAACCCGTGAGGGCGGCGGGGAGCATCGACGCGCTGCAGGTCAACGTCGGCTACGCCTGCAACCTGCAATGCAGGCACTGCCACGTGACGGCAGGACCTCGAAGAACCGAGGCGATGTCCCCGGAAGTGATGGCGCAGTGCCTGGAGGTGCTGAAGAAACACACCATACCTGCCATTGACGTGACGGGAGGCAGCCCGGAGCTGCATCCCCGGATCGAGTGGTTCCTTCAGGAATGCGCCGCGCTAACGCAACGCGTCGTCGTGAGAAGCAACGGCGTCATCCTTCTGCAAAAGGAACACGAGCGCCTCGTCGACCTTTACGCCCGGAATCGCATCGAAGTCGTCCTTTCTCTGCCCCTCGTCGATCCTCGCGCGACCGATCGGCAGAGAGGGGAAGGCGCATTCTCGGGCGTCATCGAGGCAATGCACCGGCTCAACGCGAAGGGCTACGGGAGGGCCGGATGCGGTCTCGTCCTGGACCTGGTCCATAATCCCGTCGGCGCCTATCTTCCGGGTTCGCAATCGGGCCTGGAGGCGCGCTACCGACAGGTGCTCGAAGAACGATACGGGGTATGCTTCAACCATCTGTTCTGCATCACCAATATGCCCATCGGCAGATATCTCGAATATCTTCTCAGCACGGATAACTACGAAGACTACATGAAATCCCTCATCAAAGCGTTCAACCCCGTCAGCCTTTCCGGACTGATGTGCAAGTCTACCGTCTCTGTCGGTTGGAACGGGACCCTTTATGACTGCGACTTCAACCAGATGCTGCGCTTGCCCATGAGTCACGGGGCGCCCCGTCACATATCCGCTTTCGAAATGGGGCCGCTGGTCCGCCGGGATATAGTCGTCGGAGATCATTGCTACGGCTGCACGGCCGGCCGGGGAAGCTCGTGCAGGGGCCAAACGGCGTGACGGCGAGAGGCGAAAACGAACTGATCGTTTTTTTGAAGCAGCCCATTGAAGGCCGGGTGAAGAAAAGGCTGGCTGCGACGATCGGCCATGAGGCGGCCGTTGCCCTCTATCGCTGCTTCGTCTCCGACACTCTCGCCGCTGCCCGCCGGTCGGGTTATCCGACCACGGCGTTCGTTCATCCGCCCGGCGCCGGGGCGGTTGCTTGGCTTGGCGGCGGCGTTCTTTGCCGGCCCCAGCAGGGACACGACCTGGGAGAAAGGATGCTTCACGCCTTTCAGGAGGCCTTTTCCCGTTCCTCACGGGCAGTTCTCATCGGCAGCGACTGTCCGGATCTCCCCCCTGCCTTTCTTCGGGAGGCATTCGACGGGTTGAAGGCCCGCGATGCGGTTCTCGGACCGGCCGCGGACGGCGGCTATTACCTCGTGGGGTTCTCCTCCCCTGCCTTTCTCCCGGCGATTTTCAAGGACATCGAATGGGGCGGCCCGAAGGTATTCGAGGCAACCATGACCATTTTTCGGGAGAAGGGCGTCGACATCCACGTCCTGCCCGTCTGGAGCGATGTAGACGACTACGCCGACCTCGAGGCGCTTTACGGCCGGTGCAGGAATGTGCCGGCCGGGCAATTGTCGACGATCGATTTTCTGCGCAATCATTTCCATTATCGATGATGACCATCTCCGTCATCGTCCCCGTTCTTCAGGAAGAAGCGGCGATAAACCGCGCGATCTGCCGCCTGCTGGCCATGGCGTCGGAAAAGCCGGTCGAGATCCTTGTGGTGGATGGAGACAGCGAGGCGACTACCCTCAGGGCCATGACGAGCGACGCGGTGAAAGGGATTATCTCCGAAAAGGGACGGGGGAAGCAGATGAACGCAGGCGCGGCAGCGGCTTCGGGCGATGTGCTTCTCTTTCTCCATTGCGATACGGAACTGCCCGCCGACGGTTTACAACGGATCGTCGCCGTTATGGAAAAGGGAGACGTCGTAGGCGGCGCTTTCGACCTTGGGATAGAGGGCAGCGAGCGTGTCTTCCGGGCTATCGAGCGCGTTGCCTCCCTTCGGTCTCGCCTCACCCGCTTGCCCTACGGCGACCAGGCGATCTTCTTGAGGCGCGATTGCTTTATCGCCCTGGGCGGGTACAGGGAATGGCCCATAATGGAGGATGTAGACCTGATGAGACGGGTAAAAAAGGCAGGGGGAAGGATTTGCCTTATCGACGAGAGGGTGAAGACCTCCGCGCGGAGATGGAGAAAGGAGGGAATAATCGCCTGCACCCTCCGGAATTGGACGATTATGACGCTCTACGTGCTCGGCGCATCCCCGGAAAAGCTCGCAAAATGGCGCCGCTGAGTGACATTTGAGAGTCAGACCGCAAGGCAGGAACGGCGGGGACAGGCCGTACAATTGCCGGCATGCCCCCGCCGTTCCTTCTTCTTTGCCCGTTGTCTATCGCACCAATTCTTCGTAATCCCGCATGATGTATTGCCCCTCGGTGACAGTGGAAAAATGAAAGATGGGACGATCGACCCGCTTTATGATCAGCGGGCAGTGGGTGAGGCCCCCGGGAACAAACAGGAGGCTGCTTCTGGTGATCATATGCTTCTCGTCTTCGAACCAGAACTCGATCTCGCCGCCCAGATCGTAAGGGTCTTGCGGGTTGCTGCCGAAGAAGCCGATGATCTCGCTTGCGGCGTGACTATGGGGGTGGTCGGCGGGCATGTCCTCCGTCGGCGGCCTCAGGTACCAGGAGCAGTTCATCTGAAAGGCGCCCTCCACGATCTTGTCGTCCATCCACAATACCCTAGTGGCCCACTTCGCATACTTTGCCGCAAACTCAGGCGAGAATCGGTTGGTTTTCAGCTCGTTCACGATGTACTTTCCATACTTTGACTCTGCCATGTCGCCCATCCTCCTCGTTTAGTAGCGCCTGCTCCCAACTAAGGCTTGACAGCGGACGCCTGTTCTCTTTTTTCGGGGCTTGTCCCGTGCAGGCAAATCGATTCTCGGGTCATCTAGAGCACGCTCTCCCGGCCGGTTTTGCGGTCGAGCGTGTGGAATTCATCGGCGATGCGATCCTGCAGATAGACGTAGTCATACTCCTCGCCGACCTTCATGTCCTCGTACACATAACGGGCCTCATCGCTGCAAACCGGGCAACAGGCGCCGGGCAGGGAGATGCAGAAGACCGTATAGAGCCGGCCGTCGCGTTGCGTTGCCGACGACGCTATTGTCCGAAAACCGCAACAATCGGGACAGATCCGTAAAGCGACCCGCTGCGTCTCGTTGAGATAATCCGTGTCGTAGAATATGGCTTGCGACGTCGTTTCGAGGGTACGCCCTTTTTTGCGGTGTTTCTCGACCGTCGCATTTCTGTTGCGAAAAGCGGCCAGTTGTTTCTCGACGAGAGCGCCGATGTAATTCATGTTTCCCGGCGACTCCCGAAACTGGTCCGGTTGGTAATCAGGCTCGCGGAGGTTGGAAAAATCAATCCCGGCCATGGCCATGATGATTCCCATGTTTACGTAGGGCAGAGCGGTCTCGACCGAATAGCCGCCTTCCAGAACGGCTATGTCGGGCTTCAGCTTCTGGTTGAGGATCGCGTAGCCCCGGGCGGTGAACCTCATGTTCGCCAGCGGGTCGCTGTAGTGGTTGTCCTGGCCGGCCGAATTGATTATCACTTCCGGCTTGAACTCTTCCAGGAGCGGCAGCACGAGGTTGTCGAGCACATAGTGAATCCCTGCGTCCGTCGTTCCCGGCGCCAGCGGGATATTGATCGTGGTTCCGTAAGCCAGGGGGCCGCCCAACTCCTCCGTAAAGCCGGACCCCGGGTAGAGCGTGCGGCCGTCCTGATGGAACGAGATGAAGAGCACGTCCGGGTCGTGCCAGAATATTTCCTGCGTTCCATCCCCATGGTGGACGTCCGTATCGACAATGGCGATCCGCCTTACGCCGTAAGTTCGGCGCAGGTGCTCCACCATGATGGCCTCGTTGTTGATGTCGCAAAAGCCCCTGTTCCCGTGACACACCGTCATTGCATGATGACCCGGCGGCCTTATGATGGCGAAGGCGTTCTTGACTTCTCCTCGCATGAAGGCGTCGGCCATCACCAGGGTCGAGCCGGCTGAAACCAGATGAGCTTGAGTGACGCGGCTTTGTACGTCGGGAACGCAAAAATGGACGCGCGATAGCTCTTTGGCCGTGGCGAGGCGGGGATGATACTCCCTCACCTCGGGCAGGTCCATGATGCCCTCTTCAAAGATTTGATCCCGCGTATAGAGCAGCCGCTCTTCCCGTTCGGGGTGCGTCGGGCTTATGGCCCAGTCAAAGGCCGGAAAAAAGAGGACGCCCGTCGGCTTCATTCCTTCGCCCCCTCGTACCCGTGGACAAACCCCGGGGCGATTTGGATGCCCACGTCGAAAAGCTTCCCGGCCAGATTCCTGCCCCGGATAATGTTGAATTGTTCCTCATGGTAAATCTGAGCCTCGTCGGCGTAGGCCGAAAGACCCCTCTCGTTGCCGATCTCCCTGAGAAAGCGGTGGGCCAGTTGCCGTGCATCCTCCATCTGGAAGCTATGGTTCGAGACCGGGCCGCTCAAGGCCCCCGGCGAGACCGTGTAAACCCTCTTCTGCGTATCCACGTGGACCTGCACCTCCAGAGTCGGCCGGGCAACCGCGGCGCCAAGGGCGTTTGCCACGGGCGAATAGCGGTGGATAAAATAGTCGACCCCCAGTTCCTTTGCCAGCATCGGGACGATTGCCGGCGCTGCCGCTCCGATGCCGATCACCTGATCGAGGACAAAGCGCTTGCGGTTCACTACCTCCCACACTTTGTAGGCCGGCTCGTCTTCCCATCGGCGGAACATGTCGCGAATGCTTCTGAGCAAGGTTCCCACAACCCCTTCGGCGATGACGCGGCAAAGCGTCTCGCACGATTGATTGGCGTGTCGGGCAACCGGCTCAAGGCATCTGCGCGAAGCCTCCGCATTGCCAATATTCAAGCCCAGAAGAACGTTGAACGCATCCGTTACGGTGGGTGTCGTCCCGCCAAAACAGGCCGCCGGCCCGAACCGTTCCGGACCCGCGCATATCACTCCCGACTTTTCGCTCATCGCGCTGTCTCCGCCTAAGGCTATGGAATTGAGCGCAAAGGAACGGATGTGCGTCAGATGCCCTCCGATCAAAGCCCCTTTCGAGGCGTGGAGGGGTTGCCCCTCGATGAGCAGGGAAATGTCCGAAGTCGTGCCGCCAATGTCCACCACCACCGAATTCAACGGTTTCCGGCTGAGAGCCGCGCCGCCCATCGTGCTTGCGGCGGGTCCCGAAAAAACTGTTTCGCACGGTCTTTTCCGGCTCGCTGCAAGCGGCGCAGTCCCTCCGTCAGCCTTCAGTATATGGAGGTCACAACCGGGCAACCGCACTGAGAGGGCCGCTTCGATGCCGTCGGCAAAAGCGTTCCATTCTTTTATGGTCATCGCCGTGTAGTAGCAGGTCGTGGCGCGGCGGGGGAAATTGAGGCGTCCCGAAGTCTCGTTGCTCGTGCAGACATCGATATGGGGATAGCGCTCCCCGATGATCTTCTTGACAAGCAATTCGTGGCTGTCGTTGCGATGGGAGAACTTCCCCGCCACCGCCACCCGACCTATGGACAGCCGGTCAATCTCCTCCAGGACCTCTTCAATCTCTTTTGTGTCGGGCGCTTCGAGCTGCCTGCCTCGAAAGTCTACGGCGCCTTTCAGGAAATAGACATCGGAACCGATCCGATAGGCCGAAAACGGCAGCCCGCTGCCGGGCAGAAGCAAAAGCGCGGTACGTTCTCCCCTACCCGTGGCGAGGAGGTTCGTGACGAGGGTAGTGCTCAGGACAACTCTTTCTATGTCTTGGGCATTGCTCGCGGCGAGGAGTTCGTCGAGAACGGAAAGAAGGGTTCCCTCCAAATCGGCTTCGTCGGTAGGGCGCTTGACGGAGCGGACCACAGACCCCTTGGAAAAAAGGACTCCGTCGGTATATGTCCCGCCTACATCGACGCCGATCAGCATCTTATCTCCTCTGCCTTATTTTCTTCCAATTGCAGATTCTTTTCAAGTATGCCGGAACCGGGGCGCAAATAAAAAGGGGAGGACGATGTCTTCCGTCCTCCCCCTAAATCATGTTCTTCGGATGTTCTTCCGCTTAGAAGACGAACAGATCGAGCCCGCCCATCATGTTGAGGACGGCGCCGGTCATGTACTTTGCCTTGTCGGAGACGACGTAGGCAATGGCGTCGCCGATTTCCTCGGGCTCGGCAGGCCTGCGCATGGCGATCCGTTTCTCGAACCGCTCCCGGATCTCGGCTGGAATCGGCTCGTAGTACGCCTCGGTGTTTGCCGTGCCGATGAGCACGCAGTTGACGGTGATGTTGAAGCGCGCGCCTTCGAGCGCTGCCGATTTGGCCAGACCGATAAGGCCCGCCTTCGCCGCGCCGTAGCTTGTTTGTCCCGAGCCGCCCATGACGCCGGCAACAGAGGTCATGTTGACGATGCGGCCAAACTTGTTGGCGCACATATCCGGCCAGGCTTCCTTGATGCAATAGAAGGCGGAATTGAGGCAGAGCTTGATCTCCGCGTCCCATTCCTCTGTGGTGGTTTTCGCAATGGTCACCATATGGCGCATCTGGGCGGCGTTGTTCACCAGAATATTGACCGGCCCGAGCTCGCTCTTGATGGTTGCAAAAGCCCTTTTGACATCCTCATAGTCCCTGCCGTTCATCCTCACCGCCAGGGACTTGCGGCCCATGGCCTTGATCTCCTCGGCTACGGCTTTAACGCCGTCCATGTTGTTGAAGCCCGTCACTACCACGTCTGCACCGTCCCGAGCAAGGGCGAGGGCGGCAGCTTTTCCTATGCCGCGAGGCATTGAAGCCCCGGTTACCAGCGCAAGCCTTCCTTCCTGAGACATGTTATACCTCCATTATTGCGGTTGGTCGCGTCTCTTTGCGTCTCACTTCTTGACCGGCTGAAATGCGAAGAAGACGCGCTCGGCCATGATCGTGCCGGCTCTTCCTTTCTCGATGGGCATGGCGGGAACGTCGAATACCACAAACTCCACCTCATCGCCGCGTTTCAGCACGCCTGCCGGACAGTTGACGATCTTGCTGATCATCCTCTTGACCGGGCCGTCAAACTCGATAACGGCATGGATCAGAGGAGACTCGTAGCCGAGGGGTACGCCCTTTACCTCTTCGGAGAGAACAACCACTTTGCCTTTCGTAGGCAGGTCCACGTACTCGAGGTTCTCAGAATAGCAGGCCGGGCAGATCACGCCCCGAGGGGGGAAGACGACCTGGCCGCAGTCCTTGCACTTCGTCGTGGTGAAACGGCCCTGTCTCAGGTTTTCATAAAAGGGGTACACCTTATTGAACTCTTTCGCCTCGATCGGCCAAAGGTCCATCGTGACCGGATACAGATTTTCAAGTATAGGGATTCCTGTTGCGGACATTATCGACCTCCTTATTTTACTGCTTCCAACCCATAGATGACTATGGTGTGCTCCGCGTTCGCTCCGCTCAGGTTGTGCGTGAGACCGATGTCCGCATTCTTCACCTGGTGGCGCGCCCTGCCCTGGAGTTGCTTCATGATCTCGATGCCCTGTCTGATGCCGGTGGCGCCGAAGGGATGGCCCACGGCCAGGAGGCCGCCGTCCGTATTGACGGGGACCTTGCCGCCGATCTCGATCTGCTTCGAGCTGCAGAACTGTCCGCCCTCGCCTTTCTTGCAGAAGCCGAGCTCTTCGACTTCGATCACTTCGGAAATGGAGAAGCAGTCATGCGTCTGGGCGACCTTGATGTCGCTCGGAGCAACCTTTGCCCTCTTGTATGCCTTCTCCGCCGCTATCCTCGTGTGCTTCCAGTCGGCGAGGTGTTCGCCCGGGAAGTTGACGGAAAGGTTGTTCAGCGAGACTTGCGCGCAGCCTCTCAGGTAGACGAGGGGCTTGTTCGTGTACTTCCTGGCAATCTCGTCGGTCGTGATAATGGCTGCCGCGGCGCCGTCCGTAATAGGGCAGCAGTCGTAAAGCGTCAGCGGGGGCACAACTGAAGGAGCGTTCATCGCTTCTTCCAGGGTCAGGTTCTTCTGCATCTGCGCGACGGGGTTGTCGGCGGCGTAGTTGTAGTTGGCCACGGAAACAGCGGCAAGATCTTCCTTTTTGGTTCCGTAGTGGATCATGTGCTCCTGCGCCGTCAATGAAAAGAAAGGCGGCGGCAGACCCATGCCATGGGTAGCTTCCCAGTCGTGGTCGACGGACGCGAGCTCGCTGTAAAAGATCTCCCATTTCTGCGGGGTGTACAGCTTTTCTCCGCCCGTCACCATCACGATATCCGCATTTCCCGACTCGACGAGCCCTTTGGCGAGGATGATGGCCGTGCTCCCGCCAGCGCAAAGCGTGTCGCAGCGCGTGCAGATCGACGTCGGCTTAAGTCCGAGCCGCTCCGCGACGACCGGCGCCGTGTTGACCTGAAAAGAACACCGGCCCGCGTATGACGTGGCAACGATAAGCCCGTCTATGTCCAGGGGCTTCAGGCCGGGCACGTCGTCAAGGCAAGCCTTGCCCGCTTCCTGGAACAGGTCCATGATGTGGGCTTCTCTTACGCCCCACTTACACTGCCCGCCTCCCAATATCACTGCATTTCTCGACATAAAAACCTCCTTATCTGCTATTCCCGGGGCCTCAGCGCCCCCACCATCACATCAGCAGAGCTGTTGGAGCCTCCGCCACTGCTTACCACGAACCACCTGTTTTCGCCGGGGAGCCCGCGCCATCCCGCATCAACGCCGGCGGGCAGCAAGGCCCGGTTACTTGCCCTTAAAGACGGGTTTTCTCTTTTCGCCAAAGGCTTTGAAGCCTTCTCTTCCATCTTCCGATGTATAGGCGGTAATAAAGCACTCCGTTTCAAAGCTGAGAGCCAGGCCCAAGTCCATGTTTATTCCGTTGTTAATGGCGTTCTTGAGCTCCATGGCAGCCACCCTCGGCTTCGAGGCGAGCTTTTTCGCCCAGGCCTTCGCCTCGTCCAGCAGGGACTCTTTCGGCACGACCTTGTTGACGAGGCCGATCTTGTACGCTTCCTCGCCGCTTACCGGCTCGCCCATGAAAAGGAGCTCTTTCGCTTTGGCGACCCCTATGAGCCGCGGCAGCCGCTGCGTTGCGCCCCCGCCCGGGATGATGCCCAGGTTGATCTCGGGACAGCCTATGCTCGCATCGGGAGATGCAATCCGCAGGTCGCAGCAGAGGGCAAGCTCGCAGCCGCCTCCGTAAGCAAAGCCGAATATGGCCGCGATCGTCGGTTTCGAGACTCCCGCGATCCTATCGGCGGACTCCCTTGAGAGTTTGCCGAAGGCATAGTAGTCCGGTACGCTCTTTCCTGCCACTTCCTTGACGTCCAGTCCGGCCGCGAACGCTTTCTCGCCTGCGGCCGTCAGTATGATCGCCCCGACCGACTCGTCGTTTTCGAGCTCGCCAAACGCCTGGTGCAACTCTGTGTATGCCTTAGCGTTCAATGAGTTGACCGGGGGCCTGTTCAGCTTGACTATCGCGATGCGTTCCTCTTTCTCGATGAGCAGTGTTTCATACGCCATGTTGTCACCTATTAGGGTTATTGGGGCTTTTAGCGGCCCCTCCATGAGCAAAGCCCACAGGACTTCCTCCAATCGCGAATCTCGGATCGCGAATCAGAAAATGCTCCGTCTTTACTTCCGCGTTTCGCGATTGCTATCCCCCTCAAAGAGGGGTTTATTGCAACTATTTGTTGTAGTTGTACCAGCCAGAGCCCGTCTTTCTCCCGAGCACGCCGGCTTTTACCATGTTCTTGATCGTTAGGGGCGGATCCCACTTCAGCTCTTTCGGCAGCTCTTTGTGAAAGTAATCCATCACGTGGTAGTTGATGTCGACGCCGGTAAGGTCCATCAGCTCAAAGGGACCCATGGGGTAGTTGAGACCGAGCTTGGCGGCCTTGTCCACGTCCTCTTTCGACGCAATGCCCTGCTCGTACAGCTTTATGGCTTCGATGGCGACGGCGATCATGAGTCTGTTGGCGAGGAAGCCGGGAACGTCAACCTTCACCTCGACGGGCTCTTTCCCCAGTTTCTTCGCGAGTTCCAAAGTGGCGGCGATAGTCTCGTCGCTCGTTTTGATGCCGCGGATTACTTCAACCAGCCGCATAAGCGGCACCGGGTTGAAAAAGTGCATGCCGACGACCTTCTCGGGCCTTGCGGTGGCCGCCGCGATCTCGGTGATGGACATGGAAGACGTGTTGGTGGCGAGGATGGCGTCCTTCCCCGTGATCTCGTCAAGCTGCTTGAACACCTTCTTCTTGAGATCCATCACTTCGAGGACAACCTCGACGACCAGATCGGCATCCTTCATATCTTCTATCTTCGCCGTGCCCTTGATCCTGCCCATGACCGCATTCTTCTCGTCCGCGGCCATCTTTCCCTTTTCCACGCTTTTCGAGAGAAACTTGTCGATGTTCTTTAGACCGTTCTGCACAAACCGGTCCTCAATGTCGTTCATGATGACATTGTAACCGGCCTGCGCCGCAACCTGCGCAATGCCATTGCCCATAGTGCCCGCGCCCACTACGCCTATTGTTTTGATCGTCGCCATGCAAATACCTCCGAAGTGTTAATTTTCACACTGTAATCGTAAGTATATAACTATAATGAAAGGTTCATGTCAATTCTTATTTCTCCGGGGTTCGCTCTTTCCGCAGTGGGGGCGATGGTTTAGCACGAGAATGGAGAGCCGGGCCTCGGGCGGCCGGGGCGGCCAACGTTCATAATGGTGAATAATTCGCACCGCTGTTTCCTCTATTGTCTCAAGAGGAGAATGTCGACTATATTGTAAGAGGCGAGCGGTTCTTTTTCCCGGATTGCAATTCTGAGGAGGTGAGAGCGTGGAAGAGACGAGAGAGGAAATCATGCGGAAGGTGATGACCTTCTGGCAAAGCCGGATAATTCTGACGGGCGCGGAGCTGGACGTTTTTACGCGCCTCGACGGGACTGCCCTGCCCGCAGCCGACCTGGCAAAAGACCTGGGCTGCGACGGCCGCTCCATGGAACGCCTGCTCAATGTACTTGCCGCTCTGGGTCTTCTCAAAAAGGAGGCAAACCTTTTCAGTCTCGCAGAACGAGCGAAGACGCTTTCTTCCCGGCATCCCGAAAGCATCCTGCCGATGTTCCTCCATTTTAATGATTTGTGGCAGAAGTGGAGCCGGCTCACCGACGTGGTGCGCACCGGGAAGCCGGTTGAAGGAGCGGGAGGGGAAAGGGGACCGGGCAACCTCCGGGCCTTTATCGGCGCAATGCATGCCATAGGCCGCAACCTTTCCATGGAGATCGGCCGGGCCTTTGACGCCGGTCGGTTTAAGCGCCTTCTCGATATCGGGGGTGGATCGGGGACCTACACTATCGCGTTTCTTCAGCGCAATCCGCAGATGACGGCGATCCTTTTCGATCGCCCCCCGGTCATCGCTCTGGCCAGGGAAAGGCTTGAGGCGGAAAGGCTGGGCCAGAGGACGACCCTCGCGGCCGGGGACTTCTCGGTCGACGAGCTTCCTGCCGGATGCGACCTCGCCCTTCTTTCCGCAATCATTCATCAAAACAGCCCCGGGGAGAACCTGAGCCTCTACAAGAAGGTGTTTCGCGCTCTCGACCCCGGCGGCAGCATTCTCATCCGCGATCACATCATGGATGAATCGCGCACGTCGCCGCTCAACGGCGCTCTTTTTGCCGTCAACATGCTCATCGGCACCAGCGGCGGAGATTCCTATACTTTCAGCGAGATCAAAGAAGGGTTGGAAAAGGCGGGCTTCACCGACGTCTCATGGATTCTCCCGGGAAAAGAGATGGACGGGCTGGTGGAGGCCAGGAAGCCGGGCTGGTAGTGCCCCAGCAACTGCAAAAAGCGAGCGCATGCGAAGGTTCGCCTATTCTCCTTTCTTCCCCATGGCGTGGACGCAGCGGTTCAAGTCCTCCGCGCCGGTCGTTTGCTTCAAAAAATGGAGGAACATCCGGGCGGCGGGGGACAAGGTCCTATCCTTGAGGTGAACGGCGTCGATATCGAGGAAGAAGGGTCCCTCGTCGACAGCGACAATAGCAAGCTCTTTGCGCTCCACCTCTCTGGTCACGCATACGTGGGGAAGAAGGCAGACGCCTCTGCCGCTGGCGACCAGTTGCTTGATCAATTCCGTGTTTCCCGCTTCGATGATCGCCGAGGGCTTGATATTCCTCTTCTCAAATTCCCTCCAAACGGCCAGTCGCGTCGCCGACCTCATGTCCCTGCATATCATGGGATGCCTCTGGAGTTCCTTGATCGAGCAGCGGGTCCGGGTCGTAAGATCATTCTTCGGAGAAGCGATAAGGACTATCTCGTCCCTGCTCAGCGGGATGGCCTCTATCGTGTCCGGATAAGCTACTCGGGCCACGATGGCCAGTTCATAATCTCTGCCGACAATGCCGTTCACCAATTGGGTGGAGCCGGCTTCCTCGACGCACAATTGTATTTTCGGGTGCTTTGCGTTGAAGGCGGGCAGGACGATGGGCAGCAGGTACTGGGCAAGAGCATTGGTCGCCCCGACCCGCAACTCTCCTTTCTCCAGGGCGCCCACTTCCCTTATCGATTTTTCCGCCTCCTCGACGAGCCCGAAAATTTTCTCGGCATAGCCGTAGAGCAGACTTCCGACCTCAGTAGTTCTCAGCTCTTTTCCGAATTTGTCGAGGAGCTTGAAGCCGAGGACGCGCTCCAGCGTGCGTACCTGAACGAAGACCGCCGGCTCCGTAACGAACAGCTCTTTGGCCGCCCGGGAGAAGGTCCCGTGCTTGGCGACGGCGTAGAAGGCCCTGAGTTGGTTCAGGTTTATGTTCACGCGACCCCCCGCCCCCCGGATGTCAACACGTAGAAATTGTAACACAACTATAAATTTAATTGTATTGAACTATGCACGGATGGACCGTCATACTCTAGTGTACCCGATAAAACGAATGGCCTTGAGCAATGTGGAGAAGTTCGAACCACCGCGGTTGCAGGGAAGAACAAAACAGCGAGGAGGCGTCATGAGAGAGCTGGAATTTGACGGCGTCATCATCGGAGCAGGACCCAACGGGCTCACCACGGCCGGTTACCTGGCGAAGGCAGGTCTCAAGGTGGCCGTACTGGAACGGAGGTATGAGATCGGGGGCGGCCTGGCAACCGAGAACCTCCTCCTGCCGGGCATGCTCGTGGACAGCCACGCGATTTACCACATGATGGTGGAATATGCCCCTCCGCTCCGGGATTTCGAGCTGGAGAAGCGATATGATCTGCAATGGATCTATCCTGAAGTCCAGATCGTCATGCCTTTTCAGGACGGCGCTTATCTCGCGCTGTACAGGGACACCGAGAAATCCGCCAGATCTATCGCCAAGTTCTCGGAAAGCGATGCCGAATCGTTCAGGAATTTTGTCAAATGGTCGGACGAGGCGATGGACATATTCCTGGCGCCGGCGAGCTACGTGAATCCCTTGCCAAGCCTGGAGCAGGCGGCCAAACTGGAAAAACACCCCGCTACCAAATGGGACGACGAGCTGACCGGCTACACGCCCCGGCAGATTATCGACGCCTGGTTCGAAAACGACAGGGTGAGGGCGCTCTTCCTCTATCTCGCCACCATGTGGGGACTTGACTACGATCTTGAGGGTCTCGGGTATCTGGTGCCCCTGATGCTCAACCGGGGCTGGCACTTCCGTCTTTCCCACATGGGGTCTCACCACGTGGCCCACCTGCTGGGGAAATACATATCGGAAAACGGAAGCAGGGTGATAAGCGGCTGTGTAATCAAGAGGATCGTCGTTGAAGACGGAGAGGCGAAGGGGGTCGAACTGGACGACGGCACCTTGATAAAGGCAAACAAGTTCGTTTGCAGCGCCATCAACCCGCACCAGACCTTCTATGACTATGTGGGCAAACAGCACCTCGAGCAGGAGTTGGTGACGCGGCTCGATCAGTGGCACTACTCGGATATGAGCTTCTTCACGTGCCACCTGGCACTTACGGAGGCGCCCCGGTTCAAGGCCCTCGAAAACGACTTGGAGCTGGCCAATTCCCTCATTTACATCATCGGATACGAGAGCGAGCAGGATTTGATCGACCACTTCGAGGCGTCGAAAAGGGGCGAGCTGCACAACGGCGGCTTCAACTGCTGTTTCCCTTCCATCCATGACCCCATTCGCGTGCATCGCCGGCCGGAGAGCGCGGTAAAGCATATCGGCCTGATCAGCATGGAATGCGCGCCCTACA
Source organism: uncultured delta proteobacterium (assembly GCA_963816715.1). GTDB lineage: Bacteria > Desulfobacterota > Syntrophorhabdia > Syntrophorhabdales > WCHB1-27 > BOG-1155. Next base: position 48,602 of record CAWFMJ010000005.1, on the reverse strand, counting down.
ATCTGAAGGATGGAGGAGCGCTGGGCTGGAACAGAATGAGGAGGCCCTACGCCGAGAGCTGCAAGAAGACCCTTGAGAAATACGCCCCCAATATCAATGCAAGCACAATCGTTTGGGATTATATCGGAACGCCGCTCGATACGGAGAACAAATTTCCGGACATGAAGAACGGCTGCTTCAAGCAGGGCGCTTATCTCCCCCTGCAGATGGGCTATTTCAGGCCGAACGAATATTGCAGCCAGCACGACTCGCCCATCAAGAAGCTCTATCTGGCCGGGGCCTGCACGCATTCGGGCGGCATGATCACCTACGGCCCGGGCTTCAACGCGGCTGAGCGGATCGCGGAAGATCTGGGCATCCAAAAATGGTGGCCGGAGCCGAGGGGGGTCAAGGAAGCGAAGGACCTCGGACTCTTTTGAACAATTTCGTGAGATGAGGGAAACGGGCCGGCGTCTGACGAGCGGGTCGGACCGGCCGGGTTCTCCCGGCAACCCATAGAGCAACGGTAAGGAGGAGCCATGTTTATACGATCGACGGGGTTGGGCAGAACGCTGCTTCGCGGACGGATAGCCGCGATCGAGACCACGCATTTAGTTCCTTCAACGCTCGAGCCGCCGCCCGACGGGGCCGCGGAGCCGATGCGCATGCTCATGGTCATGGAGATACTCCATCCCGTCCACTGGACGGTGAGGGCCTTCGTCGACCCGAACGACCTTCGCAGCATGGTCTGGTCGGTCCTTAAGAAACCGGCCCTCATCGCCCGCGGCATAGGATTCCTCTTCTCAAAGAGCCGGGTTTACGAGCCTATGGATGAAGCTGCCGCGCCCGGCGTTGCGGCAATGCCGCAGCCCGCGCCGGTCCTGACGCGGCCGGGGACGGGGCCCGGCCCTATCCCGAAGCCGGGGCCGAGACCCATTCCGAGCAGATATTGACGGCGAACGATACCAAGGAGGTCGATATGCCGGATAAGAGATACGACGCGGTCATAGTCGGAGGGGGTCACCACGCCACCATAATCGCCTGCTACCTCCAGAGGGCCGGCCTGAAGACGGCCATGTTCGAGAGGTGGCACGAAATGGGAGGCGGCGCCTGCGGGGAGGAACTGCCGCTCCCCGGCTTTATCCAAAACGTCTGCGCCCACTTCACGAGGTTCTACACGAACCCCGCTTACAGCGATTTCAATTTGAGGGAATACGGTCTCGTCTATCTCTTTCCCGAGAACAACGAGGCGTGGATCTATCCGGACGGGAACTATATCCTTGGCAAAACGATCTTCCCCGTCGTGGACAGTTATACCGGGAAGGCCGAATTCTCGGAAGCGGCCGCACAGCACACCATCAACGAGATTGCCAAGATCAATAAAGAGGACGCCAATACCGTCGAGGAGATCATTAGAAGGTTCCGGGGCAAGTGGAGAAAGGCCTTCGGCAAGTACCGGTACAGCGGCCCGGATGAATGGGCAGAGGGTACGGATCCCCTCCAAGAGCTTTTCAACGATCCCAAGGATGGGCTGGACCCCGAAATAGCGCTGGGGACTGTTGGCGAGATCGCAACAAAGATGTTCAGGAGCCCGGAAATGCAGACCTTTTACATGCGGGCCATCCAGACATCGAACGGGCTCTTCCCCTGCGACCGGCCGGGGCCGTACTGGCACATCCACGCCCTGGGCCTGATACTCTCGGTCGATGCCGCCGCCATAGTCACCGGCGGCACCCACAGCATCACCCACGCGCTCCTTCGGGCCTTCCAAAACTACGGCGGGGAGTTCTTCGTGCTCAATGAAGTGGAGAAGGTGCTGGCGGACAACAACAAGGCCTATGGGATCAAGCTCAAGAACGGCGACACCATCAAGGCCGACATTGTGGTGAGCGACCTCAGCATAGAGTTGACCCTCGACGCGCTCGGGAAGGAGTGGGTGCCCGACGAGCTATGGAAGAAGGCGCAGAAGCTGAAGGAGAAACCGGCGACGCTGGAAGACAAGGGTTACGAGCGGACGCAGCTTCTCTGGGGCAATATAGCCCTCATGGAAGCGCCCAAGTACCCGCAGAACCCCGAGCTCGGAATGGTCCCGCGCCTCTATTTCGGCGAGGCGGACCCCGACTATTTCCTCAGCGGCCGATACCAGCAGGAGCGGTGGGAAAAAGGCATCGCGGAAAAGCTCTACCTCCTCGTGGCGCCCGATGTTCAGTGGGACAAAACGCGGGCCCCCGCGGGAAGGTTCGCGGCCCTGGTGGAGTCTTTCACCTGCCCGTGGAGGCAGTTTCCGGAAAAGGAATGGCTCCGCATCAAGCGGGAGATCGAGTCGAAGGTGATTGAAGACTGGGGCAGGTACGCGCCCAACGTCACCATGGACAATTTCATCTCCGGCTGGATAGCGACCCCCGACGATGTCGTGAACAGGAATCCCTGCATGCCCCAGGGGGGCTGGGGCGCCCTGGACGCCCACTACGAATGCTCGGGAAGGCTCCGGCCGTTCCCCGAGGTATCGAACTACCGCATGCCGGTCAAGAACTACTATCTGTGCTCCTCCGCCGCCCATTCGGCGCACGGGATCGGTCGCGGCAGCAGTTACAACTGTTACAAAGTCATCGCCAAGGACCTGGGGCTTAGCTACAAACCGTGGGAGTCTCGTGAATTTTAGCCGTTACCGAGGGGGATGAGGGGAAATGGTCCTGCCGGAAGGCGGGAGAAGCCGATTTCTTTCGGACGGGAGGGGGCGCATGAGGCCGAACCCTGAATGCTGGGCCTGCGTCTTCAGTTGGGTCTACGCGCGGGTCTCTTCGTGCGTCGGGGAGCGAGCGATTTCCGGCTTATCGGAAGCGATCGCGCTCGCGATCTCCACCGCGCCCGAAACATCGAACCTCGGCATTGTCATCAACAGGGCCGTTCGTTCGGCCGCTGCCGCCGTAAGCGGTTCAAGCGACCATTACAGAGCATTCAAAGAGCGGAGCAACGAAATTGCTGCTGAGCTCCTGCCGAGGGCGCAAAGCTACGTCGAGGCGGGACGGACAGCGCAAGAGCGGATGAAACGGGCCTGTGCGCTGGCAGCCGCCGCCAACGTGGCGCCCTTGTCCGCTCCCTCGGCCGCTTTTACCTTCCGGGAAGTCATCGACGTTATGGAGGATAGGCTGCTTCCCGTTTTTACCGGCGACTTGCAGGGCACGATCGGAAAAGCGCGCCTGGCGCTCTACGTCGCCGACAATGCGGGGGAAATAGGCTTCGACTCGCTGGTGCTGCAGGAGCTCAAAGCGGGCGGCGTGCGTGTGGCTCTCGCCGTCAAGGAGAAGAACTTCTTCGAGGACGCAGCGTTGGCCGACGTGGGCTGCTTCAGGCTGGAGCAACTTGTCGATGAGGTCTTGACGACGGAGGGCTTTTTCGTGCCCGAGGAGGCCGAGGGTCGTTTGCAAGCCGTCTATCGGGCCTGCGACGCGCTCATCGTCAAAGGCACGGGCAGCTTTGAGGCGCTTCGGGGTGAAACACCGGGGAAAAATGCCGTCTTCATGCTGAAGGTGAAATGCGCGCCCATCAGCAAGGAGACGGGCGTCGAACAAGGCAAAGCGGCGGTTATGGCGGAGGGCGATCAACGTGGAGCGGCAAGGCGGAGAAAGGGGGGAACCGGGCGCGGCGCCCCGCTTTCTCTTTCGGAAAAAGATGAAAGACAACGCGAACCAAAAAAAGGGAGGCATTTATGGGACGGTTCATGTTTAAAAGGCATGTGAGGGAGTTCTGGCCCGAGAGGGATTTCGCCAAATACCCTGTGTGGTTCGTCGATTTTTCCCATTCTTATCCTGCCTGGACCCCGCTTTTCGAATGGACGTGGATGTTCAATCTGGAGAACGGCCACATTTACGGGTGCAACGAGTCGTGGATACCGGACACCCGCTCATCCGACTGGAAAGAGATCGATGGGATGGCCGTTTGCACAGCCACCCCCGTCCCCACCCAGGAGGAGGTGGAGTTCAGGCGGAAGAAATTTTACGCATATATCAAGGGGGACTTCGAGCCGAACTACGACAAGTTCTGGGAGAAAAGCAAAACCGAGATGAAGGGGCGCTACGAGACGCTGAAGACCTTCGACTATGAGAACGCTACGTACTACGAGCTGTACAAACTTTTCAACTTTGCGATAGAAACTCACAAGAGAATGTGGGAAGATCATTTCTTCTTCATGTACGCCCTTTACGCCGCATACTGGTACTTCGAGGACCTCTGCAAGGAGTATGTGGGCATCAAGGAGACCTCGACGGATTGGCACAAGCTGATACGCGGTTACGACAACATGCTCTTCCGTCAGGACAAAGCCCTGTGGGACCTGCGGAACAAAGCCCTGGAATGGGAGATAGACAGCATCATATCGTCCAATCCGAGCGACAAGGTCATCGAGGAGCTGAAGAAGACGCCGCAGGGAAAAAAATGGGTCGAGGAAGACCTTCAGCACTTCATGCACGGCCTCTCCTACGGTTGGCGAATGATCCGCATGATGGAGTTTATCGATCCCACCTGGTGGGAAAAACCGGAGAACGCCATCCTCCATATACAGCAGTACCTCATGGCGGACCGTGAGGTAAGGCCCTTCCCCCTCGACGCCATAAGGGAAAGGCTCATCAAGGACCGGCAGGAGATCGAGCCGCAGATCGTCGCTAAGGCCGGGGCTAACGGCTGCAAGGACATGGAATGGTTCAATTGCCTCCTCAGGCTATCCCAGCGGACCAGTTCCTTCAGCGAAAGCCACGACTTCCTCTACGAGCACCGCTGCTTCTCCGCCTTCCGCTTCTGCATGCTGAAGATCGGCGAGCGGCTTGCCAAAGCGGGCACCATTGAAAAACCCGACGACATGTTCTTCTTCATCCCCGAAGAATTGCAGACCATGATCGCCATGCCGGAAAACTACGCCAACGGGTTCATAGCGAGGGAAAGGCGGGCCGAGTGGACGGCCAACAGGGAATTCATGACCCGTCCGCCCATCATGCCGAGAGATCCGGCCATGCAGCCTCATGAGGCGGGCGCCTTCATGGTCGCGGCGAAAGATCCGGTCATTGCCAAGATCACGGTCGGGGAGTTTGTGCTTCCGGACCCGAGCACCGGGGCGTGCTGCTTCGGCAACCCGGGCAGCCCCGGCGTGGCCGAGGGTCCGGCCCGCATCGTCATCAGCGCCGCCGATCTTCCCAAGCTCCAATGGGGCGACATAATGGTCTGCCCGTCTTCGCAGTCGTCGTACACGCCGGTGTTCCCGCTTCTGAAAGGGGTGGTCTGCAACGGCGGCGGCAGCCTTTCCCACGGCCCTATCGTCGGCCGCGAGTGGGATATCCCGGTCGTCGCCAACTGCATATCGGGGACCCAGACGATCAAGGACGGGGACCACATTAAGGTGGACGGATTCAAGGGGTTGGTCTACAAGCTTTAGCAAGTGGGGCAAACGTGGCAAAGAGCGGGGAGGCGCGCACTTTCGGCCGCGTCCTCCCCGCGCGATCCAGGTAAACCTGGAGGGGGAGCGCCACAGGCAAGCCTTGAAGGGGGACACACCATCAAGATTGGAGTGGGACACTCCTCTCGCCTCTTGTCTTTCGGAGGGGCGTCCCTACAACCGTTATCGAATGTCCCCAAACGAGTGGCCGTCTTCGCATAAGGAGCTCGACCATGAAACGTCTTGAAGGAAAAGTTGCCATTATCACGGGCGCCGGGAAGGGCCTCGGCGCTGCGTTTGCCAACAGGTTCGCCGAAGAAGGGGCGAAGCTCGTCCTCGTGACGAGAAAAGACATGGAAGGACTCCGAAAAGTGACGGAGGAGGCATCGGCGAAAGGGGCCCAATGCATCTCGTTCCAGTCCGATGTGACGAGCCTCGACGATGTCCGGAAGATGGCCGAAAAGGCCTTCGAGAGTTTCGGCAAGATCGACATCCTTGTCAACAACGCTGCTTTTTATTTCGGCATAGAACGAAGGCCTTTCACGAAGATTCCGGTGGAAGAGTGGGACCTCATGATGGCCATCAACGTCAAGGGACCCTGGCTCTGCAGCCGGGCGGTCTACCCGTACATGAAGGCGCAGGGAAAAGGCAAGATCGTCAACATGACCTCCGAGGTGTTTTTCACCGGCTCCAATGGGTTCATCCACTACGTTGCTTCAAAGGGAGGCGTTATCGGTCTGACCAGGGCGCTTGCAATCGAACTTGGTCCTGACAACATTACCGTTAACGCCGTGGCGCCCGGCTTCACCGACACCGAGGCAAGCAGGACGATCGCCGACGTTGAGAAATACGACACGTCGAAGACGCCTTTGAAACGGATGGGACTGGCTTCGGACATCGTCGGAGCGACCCTCTTCCTAGCCTCCGACGAGGCCGATTTCATCACCGGAGAGGTCATGCTGGTTGACGGCGGAAGGGCCATGCACTAGGGGGTGGTCTATGAAGGTCTACGACTGCGTACCCGGGCTGGAGTTCGACGAGAAGGACGACCTTGCACAGTCGCCCGCCTGGTTCCTGGACGGGACTCATTCCGTGCCCCCCTGGACGCCGATGTTCGGCTGGTTCTGGACAAACTTCTGCCGTCACGGCATGCAGTACGGCGCGGAGGCGCTCCAGATTCCCACGACGAAAGGTTGGGACTGGCGTTTCAAGGATGGGGGCGGCTACCTCACGATACTACTCGTCGATTCGGAGGCGGAGAAAGCGGAGCGCACGGCCCGTTTCAGGCAGGCCATCAGGCCTTTCCTCGAGGACTACGACGGTCTCTGGTCGAAGTTCGTTGCCGAGATGCTCGGAAGGTACGACGCGATAAAGCGCGTCGACGGGACGACGGCTAGCAACTCCGCCCTGCTCGCCAACTTCGAATATGCCATTGATACGTGCAGGAGGATGTGGGAGATCCACATGTACATGATGTACGGCACCTACATGCCGTACGTGCTGCTCGAGCAGCTCTGCAAGCGCCTGTTCAACATCGACGATGCCAGCCCGGCTTTCCTGGCCCTGATGGCCGGTTTTGACAACGAGAGCTTCAGGGTCGACAGGGGACTCTGGGAACTTGCCCGGAAAGCCGCGGAAATGGGCCTGGGGAAGGCCATAACGGAGCCGCCCGGCGAACAGGTGGCGGCGCGGCTTGCGGCAACGGAGGAAGGGCGCGCCCTTCTCCGGGAGCTGACGGCATTTCTGGATCGTAAAGCCGGATGGCGAATGGAGCGGATGGCGGAGGTGAATGTGCCCACCTGGGCGGAAGAGCCAACGCTTGCCTTTTCCCGTATCAGGGTCTACCTCAAAATGGACAAGGAGTATGATCTCGACAAAGAGCGGCTCAAACGCGAGCGTGAAAGGAAAGAGGCCGAATCGGAGCTGCTGGGAAAAATAGCGCCCGAGCAGCGATGGTGGTTTTCCGCTCTTCTGAATATCGCGCAGAATTCGAGCCGGTTCAGCGAGGAGCACAATCATTATCTCGATCTTTATACGCACGCCATGATCCGCAAGACATGCCTCGATTTGGGCCGGCGCTTTGCAGCCTCCGGCGCCCTGGACAAAGCCGGGGATATTTTCTTTCTCATACCCGACGAAGTGCGGAGGGCGGGCATCAACCCCGACCGGTTCAGGATGCAGGGGACGGTGGCGCGGCGGCAGGCCGATTGGAAGGAATGGAGCGTCCGGGGGAACCCCCCGGTGATACTGAAAGAGGGCTTCGGATTGGACGAAGCGATGGAAATGATGGTCCGCTCCTGCGACCCTATCGCCCTTAAGGTCGTTGTCGGCAAGCTGCCCGAATCGCGGCCGGAGCTGAAAGGGGACCTGGTGGGGACCTGCGGGGCGCCGGGCTTCGCCGAGGGCATTGCACGGGTAGTAAGAACCGAGGAAGACCTCATGCACGTCAAAGACGGAGACATCCTCGTCGCCGCAAGCACGTCCCCGTCGTGGACGCCCATATTCGGCATGATAAAGGGCGTCGTGGTGGACAGAGGCGGGTCGCTGTCGCACGCGGCGATCGTCGGCAGGGAATATGGGATACCGGTGGTCATGAACGTGTTCGAGGGAACCGCGAAGTTGAAATCGGGCCAGAAAATCAGGGTAGACGCAAACCTCGGCATGGTGGTCGTGCTGGAGAAGAGCCTCCGTAAGGAGTGACGCGATGTTCCTATTCGTCCAGTCATGGGATGTAGTACGAGGAATGGATGATGAATATACGGATTTTATCCTCCGCAAGCACCTGCCGACCCTGCAGAAACTAGGCCTTCGCGTCATAGGCGGTTTCCACGTCATCGTCGGCGCCGGCCCGCGCATAAGCCACATCATCACCTCTTCTGACTTCGCGACACTCCAGAAAGCAGTGGACACGGAGGAGTTCCTCAGCGTAACCGGGGAGCTCCAGATGTACATAGCGAACTACAACAGCAGGCTCTATAGACAGACGGGAAGGATAGAGATAAAGACCTATGGCATGGAACTCGGCACCTGGAGGTTCAACCAGTACTATACGCTGATGCCCGGCGTCGAGGAGGAGTACGGCGAATTTCTCGTCCGGGAATATTGCCCGGCCCTTCTTCAAAAAGGGATACGGATCAAGGCCGAATGGCAGGGCATCGTAGGCTCGGGACCGAGCAGGATACTGCTGGAAGGCGTCGGGCAGCGCATCCACGACATCGCCGATGCTCTCGTGTCCGACAGTTACCGGAGTATGAAGGCCATCCTTCTGGGCACGTATGTGAAACAGCACAGCAGTCGAATACTGGCGCCGACGGGACGGGTAGAAATCGCCTTCATCCTGGGAGAGATGACGAAAGCATTGTAGCGAATCGATCAGGCGGACAACTTTCAAATTATGCGCGGGAGGAAACGATGGCCAGGAACGCGGAACTCTACTGGAACCCGATCGTCGAAACACTGCCGGCCGAGAAGCTGCGGGAGCTTCAGCTCAGGAAGTTTAAGCGCATCTTTGCGTGGGCGTACGAGAAGTCGCCGTTTTACGGCAAGCTGTACAGGGACGCGGGGATTGAGCCGGGCGATATCAAGACATTGGCAGACGTGAGGAAGGTCCCGAAGATCGACAAGGGGATGCTGAGAGACGTTCAAAGCCGGCCGCCTTTCCCTTACGGCGACATGCTCTCGGTCCCGTTGTCCGACGTGACCTGCTTCCGCCAGACAAGCGGCACCACCGGCACCCCGGTCTACCAGGCAGACACTTGGCAGGACTGGGAATGGTGGGCCGAATGCTGGGCCTACATACTCTATGCCCAGGGCTACAGGGAAACGGACCGCCTCTTCCTGCCTTTCGGCTACAACATCTTCGTCGCCTTCTGGGCTTGCCACTATGCGGCGGAGAAACTGGGCTGCGAGGTCGTGCCGGGAGGCGTCCTCGACTCCGAGGCGAGGGTCATGAAGATGAAAGAACTGAGGTGCACCGCCTTCGCCGCGACCCCCACGTATGTACTCGGCCTTGCCGACACGGCGAGGAAGATCGGGATCGATCCGAAGTGCATAGGCATCCGGCGCATCACCTGCGCCGGCGAGCCGGGCGCCGCCATACCGACGACCAAGCAACGCATAGAGGACGCGTGGGGGGCGAACGTCTACGATCACATAGGGGCGACTGAGATAGGGGCATGGAGCTACATGTGCACGTCGCAAACGAAGGGACTCCACGTGAACGAGGCATTCTTCCTCGTCGAGATCGAAGACGTGGAGACCGGAGAGATCATAGAAGAGCCGGGCAGGAACGGCAAGATGATCATCACCGCCTTCGACCGGATGGCAAAACCGTGCATCCGCTTCGACTCGAAAGACGTCATCCGTTGGGCCGACTACTCTTGCGACTGCGGCAGGACATTCCGCGTTATCGACGGCGGGGTCGTGGGCAGATCGGACGACATCACGAAAGTGAAGGGCGTGCTGCTCGCGCCGACCGCCATAGAAGAGGTGGTGCGCAGCTTCAAAGAGCTTTCCGATGAATACGAGGTCGTGGTCACGAAGAAGGGCGACATAGACGACATTGCGCTCAAGATCGAGATCGCAGCCGGCTTCGAAAGCGGCCAGGAATCGATACTGGCAAGGTTAAAGGACGATCTCCGGGTAAAAACGAACCTCGGGTACAAGATCGAAGTGCATCCGGCCGGGAGCCTTCCCCGGTACGAGGTGAAGGCGAAGCGGTTCAAAGACCTGAGAAAACATTAGATTGCGGGGACATTCCTCCGCTTTTGGAGGTGTGTCCCCGTTCCAACTTTAGTAAGGGGGCACGACCATGATAGAACGAGAGAAAATAGAAGCGATGGATGCGCGCATAAAGCTCCTTCGGAAAGCGGGCGAGGAACTCCTGGTTTTGAGCGAAGGAGTAGAGGCGGTAAGGAAAAACACCCTGCGCCTCCTGGCGAGCACGAGAATGTTGGAGCTGAACGTAAGCGACGTGCGAGACCTGGCATAGCCATGGGCTAGGTCTGCCGCGCAGGCCCGGGGAGACCTTTCGCAATGGAGCGATGGGTGTTCTGGTTCGAGGAGCTCGGCAAGGAACAGAGCGGCCTCGTGGGAAAAAAGTGCGCCAACTTGGGGGAACTGACCAGGACGGGGTTCAGGGTTCCTTGCGGGTTTGCCCTATCCACTCAGGGGTTTGCACGCTTTATGGAGATCACCCGAGCGGACAGGGAAATAGAGCGGTGCGCGGAAAAGGCAAAGAAGGGATTGGACCGCATCGGAGAGTGCCTGGACGTGAGCGCGGAGATCAGGGAGATCATCGAATCGAAGCCGATGCCCGAGGAGATGGCGCGAGAGATCGCGGACCGCTACCAGGAGCTTTGCCGCCGGGCAGGACGGGAGAACATGCCGGTAGCGGTGCGATCGAGCGGCGAGGTGAGCATGCCGGGCCAGATGGACACCTATTTGAACATAATCGGCGCGGAAGCGGTGGTCTGCCACGTCGAAAAGGTGTGGAGCAGCGCCTTTACGGCGAGGGCGATCGCCTTCCGGCTCAGCCATGGCCTGCCTGCCGCGGCGGCGGCCATCGGAGTCGGCGTGATGGCCTTGGTGGATGCCAAATCGGCAGGCGTGGTGCTGACGGTTCTGCCCTCCGTCGGCGATACGACGAAGGTGGTCATAGAAGGCAACTGGGGGCTCGGGGAGAGCGTGGTAGGCGGAGAAATAACGCCCGATTCCTTTATCGTCGACAAGGCGAGTCTCGGAATTTTCAGCCGGGTCATCGCCCACAAATCGGGCGCCGTGCGCAGGGGCGCATCGGGGACTGTCTATCAGGAGGTAGAAGGCGGGCTGTCGGATAAACCCTGTCTCGAGGACCTCGAGATACTTGAGATTGCGGGGACTGCCGTCCGTGGGGAACAGCACTTCGGCGTCCCGCAGGACATGGAATGGGTAGCCGACAGGGCCCTCCCTCCCGGCCGGAACATATTTTGGCTGCAGGCGCGACCCGCCCGTTACACGAAAGTGAAGCAGGGCGACGAAATCGATTATCTGATCGACCTTATGGCGACGCTTTTTACGTGACGGACGGAAGGAGGGGCGCATGGAAGAGATCAATTTCTCGGTAAACGGAATGCCCGCGAAGGTTATTGCCGATCCGGCGAAGAGCCTGCTGAAGGTGCTGAGGGAAGACCTCCATCTTACGGGGACGAAGGAAGGCTGCTCGGCCGGCCACTGCGGCACATGTGCGGTCCTCGTCGACGGGGAGGTAGTGATGTCGTGCCATTACCCGATAGAGAGGGCAAAAGGCAAAAAAGTCGTGACCATTGAGGGGATCGGCACGCTCGAAAAACCCCACCCGATCCAACTGGCCTTTGCCGAAAGCGGCGCGATTCAATGCGGCTTTTGCACGCCCGGCATGATCGTCAGGGCCAAGCACCTTCTTGACCGCCATCCGAGACCCACCCGCGACCAGATAAAAACGGCGATTCAGCCGCATCTCTGCCGCTGCACCGGATACGAGAAGATATTCCAGGCCATAGAGTCGGCGGCGGCGTTCATGAACGGCGAAATCACCTCCGTGGCGCCGCAGGCGGACGACTCGATCCTCGGCCGGGCTATCCCCAGAACGGATTCTCTCGCAAAGGCTGTCGGCGCCGCCCTCTATGCGGATGACATTCCCGTGGACGGCTGCCTCCATATCAAGGTTGTACGGAGTCCTCACCATCATGCGAGGATCGTTTCGATAGATAAATCGGAGGCCGAGGCAACGCCGGGAGTAGTAGCCGTTCTCACGGCCGAAGATGTAAGGGGCACGAACATACTGAAAATGGCAGGCGACGACCAGCCGGTCCTCTGCGGCGGCAAGGTGCGCATGGCAGCAGACCCCGTGGCGGCCGTGGTCGCAACCGACGCGGCTATCGCTTCCGAAGCGGCCGCAAAAGTGAAGGTGACCTACGAAGAGCTTGCTCCGGTCTTACGGGCCGAAGAAGCGTTGGCGGACGGCGCTCCCCAGGTCCACGAGGGCAGGCCGAACCTGTTCTTCGATCAGCCTATCGTCCATGATGATATCGAGCTGGGGTTGGCCCGGGCCGATGTGGTTGTCGAAGGCGCTTTTTCCACTCAGACAGTGGAGCACGGCTATCTGGAGACAGACGCCGGCATAGGCTACATTCATGAAAACGGGCAGCTCGTGATCATGTCTCCCAGCCAGAATATACACCAGCACCGCAAGACCATCGCAGAAGCCGTCGGATTGCCTCTTGACCGAGTGCGCATGATCCAGACGCCGATGGGGGGGGCCTTCGGCGGAAAGCTCGACGTGTCGGTGGGCGGAATCCTCGGGGTTGCGGCCCTGGCGACGAAAAGGCCCGTAAAGCTCGTCTTCACCCGGGAGGAAACCTTCGCGGCCACGACGAAGCGTCACCCGTTCTTCATGAAGGGAAAGATCGGCGCCAGAGGGGATGGAACCCTTACCGCCTTCGCCATGGATGTGCTCGCCGACGGCGGCGCCTATAAATCGTTCTCTAACAGCGTTGTTACCCGAGGGATAATCCATTCGAGCGGGCCGTACCGGTTCGAAAGCGCCAACGTCCGGGGGAGAGCAGTCTACACGAATACGGCCATGAAGGGGGCGATGCGCGGCTTCGGCGTTCCGCAGACCGCCTTTGCGACGGAATCGATGCTCGACGAGCTGGCGGCAAAGCTCGGCATGGACCCGCTGGAGCTCAGGGAGAAGAATGGATTTGTTCCGGGGGACGCGACGATCTGTGGCCAGACCCTCAGTGACGCCTTCGGCTTCCTCGAATGCCTGGGCAAGCTTCGCCCCCACTACGAGCGAGCGCTCCGCGACACAAAAGCGGCCGGCGAAGGCCGGATCAAACGGGGCGTCGGGCTGGGGGCCGTTTTCTTTGGTCCGGGCCGCAGCGCCCCGGACCAGTCGGAGGCATGGGCCGAGCTGCTGCCCGACGACAGGCTTCAGGTATGGATAGGCTCTTCCGACATGGGACAGGGGTCGGACACGATGTTCTGGCAGATAGCCGCCGAGACCATGGGCTACCCCCTCGACCGGGTGAGCGTCTGCACCACCGACACGGGCTGTACCCCGGACGGCAATTTCTCAGCCGGCAGCCGCCAGACCTACGTATCCGGGAGGGCGGTCCAGAAGGTGGTGGGGGAACTGAAAGGGGCAATGGAGGCGCAGGGGTGCAAGACCTATGCGGATATGAAGGAGAAGGGCGTGCCCACCATGGTCAAGCTGGTCCATAAGACGGAGACGACGAAGCTCGATCCGCAAGACGGAAGCGGAACGCCCTGGGAGACGTATTCCTTCGGCGTTCAAATGGCCGAAGTGACTGTCGACACAGAGACGGGCAGAGTCGCCGTGCTCAAAGTGACCGCGGTTCACGACCTGGGCCGGATAATCAATCGGATCAATGTCGACGGGCAAATCCACGGCGGCATAAGCATGGGCCTCGGTTACGCGCTGTCTGAGGAGTATCTCTACAACCAGACGAATAGCTTCGCCAAGTTCAGAATGCCCAGGGCCAAAGATACTCCCGAGGTAGAGGTTGTGATCGTGGAAGTCCCGCGTAAGAACGGTCCCTTCGGGGCCTCGGGGGCCGGCGAGTTCGCGGATGTCCCTACTGCCCCCGCCATAGCGAACGCCATCTATCATGCTTGCGGCATCCGCATAAGGGACCTTCCCATAACGCCGGAAAAGGTCAGGGCGCAGCTTGCCGCCAAACCTGTTTTGGCGGCGGAGCTTACTCCTTTGGCAATCCTCGAAGCAGCAACGCCGTGAGGTTGTCGCCGGACTTAGGATCTTTGAGGCCCACGATGCCCGCGATGTACTTGCCTGAGCGGCGCAGCACCGTGCCTTTGAACAAGGGGTCGATCACGTGCAGTGCAGCGCCACCCTTTTCGGGCGCGACCCGCGGCGCCGCTTTAGACTCTTTGAGGTAGCTCGCGTAATCGTCGAAGACTTTCTTTGCCGCTTCTTCCGAGGCGCAGAAAATCACGAGGGATTTTGCCTGTTCGCTGTCGACAGTCGCCTCGCCGGTCATTCCCCTGCCGAAGAAGCTGTGGCCGAGGAGACCCGTGGCGTAGTAACGTTCAGTGCGAGAAAGGGCGCCGGGTACTTTCATCCATTCCAGCTCCGCGGGCTTCGCCCGGTTCGCCGGAAGGTTGCCGGAGATCGCCTTTGCAGCCGATTGAAGCGTCGCTGCGGCGTCGCCGGGCAGCGTGCCCGAAGCTTCGACGCGGACAAAGTAGCGGTCCTGGTAGAACATTGCCTGCGACTCGTCGCCGAAGCCCTCGGCGCCGACGTCGATCTGTTTGGCCTTCGGATCGCGATAGTTCGAATAGATGCCGAAGGCATCGAGGAGCGACCCCATCTGAAAGATCGTTGCCGTAACGCCGAAGCCCTTGGCTTGAGGCGGCGCATACACCACCGTGGCCGCGCCGGCGAATCCGTAGGGCAGATAGAGCTCCGCTTCTCCGTCAATATACTTGTAGAGGGTCTGTGGGTCATAGGTCGCCGGCTTGCCGTCCATGTTCCAGCCGGGGCCGATGTGGGTGGGGAGCAACGCATCGACCGCCGCATCGGCGGCGAACGCCGGGAGGGCGAGGGACAACAGGGCGACAAGAAGAGCAAGGCCGCGCATCATACGAAAAGCCTCTGCGCATCCGCCATTTTTCTGGCGATGCTCAGGCCGTTGACACATTGCGCGGTGCATTCGGGACAGGCAGAGCAGAGACGGGCGTGAGCGGCCTCGCCGAAGGTTTCTTTTCCGAGCTCATACTCTCCGTAAGCCTGGGCGTACATGAGGGCCCGGTTCACTACGCTTATTCTTACCCCTTTCGGGCAGGTCGGCTCGCACTTCGCGCAGAGCCTGCAAAACTCCTTATCTATAGCCGCCGCATACCTTTCGACGATTGACCGATCGCTGCTCGTCATCTTCATGGAGGCCATCACGGGGAACATCTGCTTCACGTGCTCCAGCGTCTTCATCCCCGCAATCGCATTGGTGACGTTCGCATCCTGGAGGACCCATTTCAACGCTGCCGCTGCCTGTTCGGGATCGATGGAGACGGCGGCTTGATTGCCGCCGCGGGTCGCTGCCTGGATCTTCATGGCGATCACGCCGAGTCCCGCCGCTTTGGCCCTGGCGATCGCCGCTTTCACCGAGGGGTCCGATTTCATGTTGTATCCCACCAACACGGTGTCAAAGAATTTATCAGGGTCGTTGACGACGGCGTCGACCACTTCAGCCTGGTTCGTGTGGGTCGTCACCCCGAAAAACCTGACTTTCCCCTGCTGCCGGAGCTTGAGGTACGCCTCGCGCACTTCGGGGATGAAGGCCCGTTCCCGGCTTTCCAGGTTGTGGAGTTGAATGACGTCGACGTGGTCCGTCCCAAGCTGCTCGAGACTCGTCTCAACGTCCTTGATGATTGCCTCCGCCGTGTTCGAGTCGGGTTTCGTTTTTGTGGCGATATAGAGCTTGTCCCGGATTCCCTTGATGGCCCTCCCTACGATCCCTTCGCTCCTCCCGTTGAGGTAGCGACGGGCGGTGTCCACATAGTTGATGCCCATATCGAGGCCCGCACGGATCACTTCGTACTCGGGGCACAGCATGGCGCCGAAGCTGAGGGTCGTCACCTTCAGTCCCGTCCTTCCCAGGGTGCGGTAGAATAGGCCGTCGTTCGATTCCGCGTGGACGAGGCCGGAAAGTCCTCCGAAAGCCAGAGAGGCGGCAGCGCCGGTCACGCCGATCTTCAAAAAATCTCTCCTGTTCATATCACCCGAGTCATCCCGGTTTTTCATGGTCTTCTCCCGAATTTGCGACGTGGCATTCTTATAAGGATTCTACACCTCTTCAACCCCCCGATCAAGGGCCGGAAAGACTCTCTCTTGAACTGCAACGGGTCGTGTGATACTCTTTACCTGTGCGCATTTTGGCCGTTGACGTGGGGAAAAGAGGCTCGGCGCCGCCTTGTCCGACGCGGGAGGCACAATAGCGCAAGGCTTGAAGCTCCTCGCTTCGACCGGGTCCCAAACCGGCGACGCCGCCGCGATTGCAGAACTGGCGCGGCAGCACGAAGCGTTCCGCATTGTGATCGGCCTGCCCGGGAATTTGAACGGAACAGTCGGCCCCAGGGCGCAGCGGGTCATGGCTCTCGCCGGGAACATCAGAAAAGTCTCCGACATACCCGTGGAGTTGTGGGACGAAAGGTTCAGCACGAATGAGGCGCACAGAATATTCGATATGGCTTCCGTGAAGCAGAAGAAACGTAAGGATGTGATAGACGTGATGACCGCGCAGATCATTCTTCAGGGATATCTTGATGCGCAGGGGCATACGTAAGCCCCTCGCGGCTCTCGCAATCCTTGTCTTCGTCGCCGCGCTTCCGTTCGTCTTTTCCGCCGTGCCGAGGGGCAGAGACAACGGCCGCACGAGTTTTGTGGTAAGAAAAGGAACAAAAATGAGCGCCGTTGCTCACGGCCTCAAGAGCAGAGGCCTTGTCTTCTCCGAGTACCTTTTTCTCTTTTCCTCGGTGGCAGTCTATAAAGGCAGGGTTGTCGCCGGCGAGTACGAGCTTTCGCCCCGCATGTCAACATTTGATATCGCGAAGAAGATGGCCCGGGGGGAGAGAAAGCTCTACACGTTGAAGATCGTCGAAGGATACAACCTCTATACGATCGGCGAGACGATCGGAAAAGCGGGCATCATGGAACCATCGGCATTCCTCCAACTGGCCCATGACCGGGCATTCCTCAAGTCTACGGGCGTCCCTTCTGATTCTCTGGAGGGTTACCTCGCCCCTGATACCTATTTTTTCAGCAAGGAAACAGGGGTCGATGAATTCCTGCAAAAGATCGTGCAAAGGACCTTCAGGTTTTTTGAAAGACCGGATATCGGACAAAGAATGCGCAAGATAGACATGGATCCGTTCCAGGTCCTGTGCCTCGCGTCAATCATCGAGAAAGAAGCGAAGCTGGAGAAGGAAAAGGGGATCATATCGGCCGTTTTTCACAACAGAATGAGGCTCGGCATGAGCCTCGACGCCGACCCGACCGTCATCTATGGCCGCGGAAGCTTCAAAGGAGATTTGAAGAAAGCCGACCTTTCCACCCAGACGCCGTACAATACTTACCGGTTCAAGGGGCTGCCGAAGGGGCCCATATGCAGTCCCTCAAAAAGCTCGATAGTGGCCGCTCTCTGGCCGGCGCAAAGCGATATGATCTACTTTGTGTCGAGAAACGATGGAAGTCATGTCTTTTCCAAGACCGTGGAAGACCAGAACTATTTCGTGGCCATCTATCAGAAAAAGAGAGGCGGAAAGCAGAAAGCCGCCGCCGGCCGGCGATAAACGGCCGGAATTGTCTTTGGCCGAATCGCCCGCGTTCGGCCAACCGCGGTTCAAGAATGTGCTCGGATTTGCGGGCGATGTTAAGGGGCGACGATAGCCTCAAGTGGCATCCGCTTTTGTGAGCGGGGTGGCTCCACGGGCTTTGTTCGTGGAGGGGGCGCTGAGCCCCAATAATTGTAAAAAGGAGGTATTATGGAAAAGGATGTAGCAGTGATCGGAGTCGGCCAGACCTCGTTTGTTCGAGGTTACGAAGGCTCCATCCGTGAGCTGGCCTTTGAAGCTTTCAGGGAAGCCATGCAGGATGCGGGCATTGCCCATAAGGACATCGACGCGTCCATTTTCTGCTCGGCTCCCGAGTACGACAAACAAAGGTCGCCGGCGGGGGTGCTTGCCGAATATCTCGGTCTCATTCCGCAACCGACCTTCTACGTCGAGACGGTCTGCTCCTCGAGCAGCACGGGCGTAAAAGTCGGCTACAGCATGATCAAGTCGGGGCTTCACGACGTCGTCGTAGTCGTCGGCTTTCAGAAGATGTCCGAGATCACGTCCGCGGAATCCCAGGAGAGGATGGGGCGCGGCGCCGACATTCAGTGGGAGGCGCCCTTTGGGACCATGATGCCCGCCTACTATGCGATGTATGCACAGGCGTACATGGCAAAGAACGGATTGACGCACGATGACCTGCGGGACGTGAGGCTGAAGTCGGCTACCTACGGGACGACGAACGAGAGAGCAGTCTACCGCAAGGGCGTCAAAGCCGCAGATTTCGACCCGAGCAATCCCGAGGCAAAGATGGCCGGACCGGTTGCTTGGCCGCTGCGGGTGGGCGATTGTTGCGCCAATGCGGACGGCGCTTCATGCCTCATCCTTGCGAGTAAGGAGAAGGCCAAGGCTTTTTCCAAGAAACCCGTTTGGATCATGGGCATCGGCGCCGCTTCGGAAGCGGTCAACATGTCGGCGAGGCCCGAGTTTGCCAAGGGGCTCAGCGTCGGGTATGGGGCAGCGCAACAGGCTTACAAAATGGCCGGCATCACCGCCAAGGACGTCAAGGTGGCAGAGGTGCACGACTGTTTCACCATTGCCGAAATCATGGCGTATGAAGGACTCGGGTTTGCCCCTATGGGAGAAGGCAAACAACTGATCCGGGAAAAAGCGACGTACAAAGAGGGCAGGATTCCCGTGAACGTCGACGGCGGCCTCCTTTCAAAAGGCCATCCCATCGGCGCGACCGGCGGTTCGCAGGTGAGGACCATCGTGCTGCAGCTCCGCGGCGAGGCGGGTCCCATGCAGGTGCCGGGCGATCCCGACATAGGTCTGGTGCACAACGTCGGCGGCGTAGGTCTCTACGGCAACGTGACCGTATTCGGGAGGTGAAATATGGGCTTCGAAAAATTCGGAAGAAAAAGCTTTACGGCAATGACGAAAACAGGGAAATTCGTCGATCTCCTCGCGGAAGGCAAAGTCGAGGGGACGGTGTGCAAAAAGTGCGGAGCGAAGTTTTTCCCGCCGAGAGCAGATTGCGCGGCCTGCCTTTCCAAAGAGATGGATTGGTATGAGATGCCGAAGAAGGGCAAATTGGAGACTTTCACCACTGCCATGTATGCGCCCTTCGGCTTCGAAGCCGATCCGCCCTACACTATGGGAGTGGTCGATTTCGGCAGCGGACCGAAGCTCTTCGCCCGCCTTTCCAAGGAGATCAAGCCGGAAGAAGTGAAGGTAGGCATGGACGTGACCGTTCGGCCCCTTACCTATCCAGACGGCCAAGTTTCATTCGAAATCGCAAAAGCGTAGCTCCCCGGACAAGCCTTGAAGGGGTGTCCCCCAACCATAAAAAAAGGGGCTTGCAAGCAAGCCCCTTTTTTTATATCTTTGTTGTCGCCTACTTGGGGAAGCAGCCCAGTTGGCAGGAATCAACCTTGATCTTCATCTCGTTGAGCAGGTCGCCGAGTTCTTTTGTGGAGATATTCACTTCACGGGCGAGCCCGAGCGCTCTCACGCAGGCAATCTTGCCATCCTTCGACGCCGATCTGATTTTCTCCAGAAGCTGTTCTTTTTCCATCGACCCTACCCCCGCATGTTCCGTCTGGTGCAGTTGGGGTGAGTGAAGGGGTTCGAACCCTCGACACCCGGGTCCACAGCCCGGTGCTCTACCGCTGAGCTACACTCACCATATGGAACAATTTGTAGCACAGGAGGGGCCGAAAGTCAACTTGGCCGGCGCGGATCTGCTGGATCGTCATGCTCGCGCGTGAGTTCATTCCCCGTCCTTGATGCCTCGCTCTGCTTCGAAAAAGGCTGATATGTCGGCGGCAGAATGGAAGATGAAATCGGGGGCGGATGCGGAGATTTCTTCCAGGGCGCCGTAGCCGTAAGTAACGGCAGCGGTCCTGATGCCGTTCTTCCTTCCCGCAACGATATCATGGAAACGGTCGCCTACGATGAGCGTAATCCGGGGCGTCAAATCTTCGGTTTTCATCACATGCGCCACCAGGTCTGCCTTGTCGGCGAGACGACCGTCGAGCTGGCTGCCGTAGATGCCCTGGAAGAATGGCGTCAGACCGAAATGGTCGAGTATCCGGCGCGCAAACAGCGTGGCTTTGGAAGTGGCCAGGAATATCCGGCCCCCCATAGCGTGGATGCTTTCGAGAGCAGGGACAATTCCCGGATAGACCGAGTTTTCGTAAATGCCGGTCTCGGAAAATCGCTCCCGGAAATGTCTTACCGCCTCTTCCACTACAGCGCCGTCGCAGGCGCCGAGAAGGCGCGAAAAGCATTCTCTCAAAGGCGGGCCGATGCACCAAAGAAGCTCGTCCTCACCAGGCGGGGAGCCTAACCCGAGTCTTCGGAGCGAAAACTGAATGCAACGGATTATTCCATCTTTTGGGTCGGTAAGGGTTCCATCCAGGTCAAAAAGGAGATTTGCAATCATCGTCTTCTTTCATCCTATCTCGCGGGCCCGAAAGTTTCCATCAGCCCGACTTTCCACTGGTTGCGTTCTTTGTACATCTTGAGCTTGGCAGGGTAGTCGGCGTTTTTGTAAAGGAGGGATATCACCGCTTTTTCCCCTTTGATGAAGTCTATGTCCCAGACGCTTTGCTGAAGGACCACGTCGACGTCGAGATTTTCCAAATATGCGTTCCAGTAGGTTCGCGCAAGGGGACCTCCGGCATCGAAGTCCGCCATCATGAAGTCGACCGTACACCCTGATTTGCCGGCCTTCTCCATTGCCTCGCATGTCTGTCCGGCGATGATGCCCTGCGACCTTTTCGTCAATCCCTTCCAGATCGCCCGATAATCCCGCCCTTTCATCGCTTTGAACAGAGATTCCGCGGACTCGAGGAGAAGGCCCGTTTCATCAGCCGCTCCCGCCTGAGTTGAGGCTAGAAATCCCGGAACAAGTGCGGCCAACAGAACGGCCGCCGTCAGGATCGTATACAGACGTCCCCTTTCGCCGATCCGCTTTTGACGAGTCGTAGTCACCTGACGAGCATCCCGGTCTCGTTTTGCAGAAACACCTTCTGGTCCCTGCCGATGAGATCGAAGAGATTCTGGAAGCGGTCGATGTCCTGGGCAACATCCCTGGTCCAGGGAGATAGGGCGTAGTTGTAGGAGGACGTCGAGTCCGTCCCCTCGAAGAGCCGGATAGGAATGGCGACGCCGATGCCTTTATCGTGATAGCCGCGGTTGCTCGGATCCTTAAAAACGGCAGTATCGGTGAAGCTGTACCAGGCGAACAGCGTTACGCCCCTGATGTACTTAATGAGCGTAACCCGCGTGCCGAAGTCGGTTCCCAGAAATCGTCCGGTCTTGAAATCGAGGGCCATCTCTTTCTCCGGCAGGTTCACCCGGGCGTTGAAGAACTCGACGTCGTAATACTTCTTCACGTTGTATGTTTTGAAAGCAAACAGGCTGTCCGGGTCTCTCTTTTTTACGATGGATCCTTCGAGGCCGACCAAAAACCGCCCATTGGCGGAAGGCATCGCAACCTCCGCGTCTAAACCCGCGTATTCAATCTCCAGGAGCCCTGCCGCAAATCTGGTCCAGACGTTTCCTGAAGGTTTGCAAACTTGGTCGAGCATTAGTCTGTCGAGCCCAATATTGCTTTGTTCGTAGGCAAAAATATCGCTTCTCACCGCTTCCGAGGGAGGGATGTTCGAGCTGGATATGTTGTTCAGGGGATATGTCTCGACCCCCGCGACCATCGAGACGCCTTTCCACGGCTGGTAGGTGAGCCATCCTTCGGCGCCGAGCCGGTATTTGAAGAAACCCGAAGGATCGTCGAGAAGGGTTTCGAACGAGGGCTTCCAGCCGGGAATGAGGAGCTTCTTCTCTTCCAGGGGGAGGCGAGGGGCCTGTTGAACGTCGGGGTCGACGTGGGCAAGGCGAAAGAACTCGCTGCCGGTCAGGCGCCCGGCGTAGAGGTCCCGGATATCCTCTGGCGTCGTTGCTATCTCAAGGATGGGCAGATCTGTTTGGGTGAGGGTGATGCAAACCTTTTCGATCGAGGGGGCCAGAAGCGGCGTGACCGTCCTCATGATCACCCCGAGAGCCTTCATGGAATAGAAGTATTTGTCGTTCTGCGCCCTTACCGTGAGCGTTTCCCCCGCCTCTTCGACGCCTATGTCGCTGAAGCCCTGCTCTTTGAGAGCCTTGACGATTTTTTCCCCGGGAGGCAAGGTCCGATCTTCCGCTTTTTCCTTGTAAGGCTTGTCGTAGATAGGAACGAGGGGCCGCCCGACGTCGAAGAGCACGGAAACGTTGAGGCCCAGTTCGTGCCCCCGTTGGTAGGTCAGGTCGATTTCCGTCCAAGTGAGCGGTCTGAAGCGGAAGCCGAAGTTGTACGGGAAATCTACGGGCCTCGTGAAGTACCGGGGCTGGGCGGGATCGTTCGTCTGCTTGTCGTACTTGACGGGGCTGCGCTCCACCATGAGAGACCAGTAGGGGGAAGGGGAAAACTCGATCCCCCAGAAGGGCTGACCATCCCTGGCCCACTCGCCGGGGTCGGTCAGCATTTCGGCCCGGAATCCTTCGCCCGAGGAGGGAAGAGGCCTTTTTCCGAAACGGCCGTTGCCGAACCCGAGGGTGAAGTCGAAAGGATAGATCTGTTTGCTTGCCACAAGGTATTGGCCGGGGTAGATGCGCGTTCCGTAGGGGTCCATGATGCCGAGGGAAAGCGCGGGCGCCCATTTCCTCTCAGCCCACAATCGGTATTTCAGGTCGATGGCTTTGTCTTTGTAATCGCCGTAGGATGAACCTTCCTGATTGGAGAAGCCAGGTACCCCGAGAATCTCGGTCACCCGTCCATTGAGCTCCAGGTTTTCAAATAAACCGAGCGTCCCGTAGTAGTAACGGTAGGGGAATTCCTGGCCCGCTCCGACGCGGAGCGTATCGCTCTTGAGCAGTCTGGCCGTAGGGGTTTCCATGAGACCCGTCCAGCCCCAATTGGAAGGACCGACGAAAGGATCGTCGGTTGCCCACGAGGACGGCGCGCTAACCCGAACAAATGCCAGAAGGAGGCACACGACGGCAAGAAGCTTCAACTTCTTGCCTCTTTTCTACCTGGTCATGAGATAGATAATTCCCGTTGCCGTTGCCATGCTCGCGAGGATTTGGGCAATATCCTTTATCTCTCGAAGCCAGGCGACGCGCTCTAGTTTCTCGGGAACCACGATGGTATCGCCTGATTCGATCGCTCTTGCGCTTCTGTCGAAACCGGCCAACTCCCATCGCTCCCCGGAGTCGCTCCAGTTGATGAGGCCGCTGCCGACCTTCTTCGCGCTCCCATCGACCTTGAGCACATAAGCGTTCTTGACGTCCGCATACCTGGAGTAGCCGCCGGCCATGACGATGTAATCTTTAGGCCCGAGCTTGTCCGCATAGATGAAACTCGCGTTCGACATGACAGCGCCCATGACGTTCACGACCCGGTTGTTCATGGGAAGGTAGAGGGAGTCGCCATTCTCGAGCTCGATGTCGAACTCGCTGCCCTTGAGAAGTCTCAGGTGCGAGACCTTGACGGTCATTCTTCCCGTTGCTCTCAGCTTTCTTAGAGAATCGATGAACGCCTGTTTCTGCTGCAGCTCGATCTTCCGCGCCTCTACG
Organism: uncultured delta proteobacterium; assembly: GCA_963816715.1. GTDB lineage: Bacteria > Desulfobacterota > Syntrophorhabdia > Syntrophorhabdales > WCHB1-27 > BOG-1155. Next base: position 24,748 of record CAWFMJ010000005.1, on the reverse strand, counting down.
CCCTCGGGCGATGCCGACGACACCGTGGAGCTTTCCGCGAGCAACTCCCGCTCCATCCGGACGATCATTTCCTCCAGGTTCTTCTGCTGGAGCTCCTTCACGCTCTTGCGCGTAAATACCGCCCCTCGCAGATAGGCCGTCTCCTTGTAGCCGCCCGCCCGTTCTATGAGGTCGGAAAGACGTTCGCCGTCCTGGAGCGGGTACGTGCCCGGGAACCTCACCTCGCCGTTGATGGAGGCAAACCGTTCCTTCCCCCAGTCTGAAAGGCGCTTGACAAAAATCCGGTCGTAGGGCTTGAGGACAATGTTTTCGTCAGGAACGCCCGCTAATGCTCTTCCCAGGTTGACCGCTCGGTGTACCGTCTTGGCCAGCTTATCGTTCACGACCACCTGCGACGACGCTTCGACGCCGTCAAGATAGGCTGATTCGAGAACGTTCCCTGCCGCGAAGATCAAATCTTTCAGCCTCATGTTCTCCGCATAGGGATAGATGCCCGGCCTTGCAACGGCGCCGCCGATGGAGACCGTTTTTTTGTAGGCGTAATCGAAGGCGGAATGGATGACGATCCTGTCGAGATCCTTGAGGAGGACGTTGGCTTCATTGTTCCCATCCAGCGCTTTCCTGACGTCAAACCGGACGAGGCCGATCTTTTTCGTCCTCTCGTCAGTGTGGTAGAGCTCGGCCTCAGCGAGATAGGCATCCCTCGTCAGCCCTCCGGCCGCGGCGATAGCATCCCTGATGGTCATGTTTTCTGCAAGGTCGATCTTTACGCTCCGCCGTGGCGGCGCCGACGGCTCTCCCTCAGTGAGATCGGCCTTCGTCTTCTCCTTCTCTGCGGCTCCGACCGGCCGAACAATTTGTCCTTGGGCCTTTTCTTTTTCTGCGTTATCCGGCTGGGCGGGCGGAGGTTTCGCGTCCTCCGGAAAATCAGCTCCCGATGACTTCTCCTTTTCATTCCCGGCCTCAGGAAGGGGCTCGCCACGGGCCTTCCTCACTTCGCCTTCCACAACAACAAAGGGCTTATCCTTAAAAAGCCATTTGGAGAAGATAAATACCTGGTCCTTGGGCATCAGCCGGACGTTGCTCTCCCCGTCGTTCGTCATAAGAAGCCCGCGAAGGCTGAACGGGACAAGCTCCGGCCTCAGCTCGGGGGGCGCCAACCTCTTTATCATCCCGTAGTCGAAATAGGTTTCCTGCAAGAGGTCGTCGGGACCCTTCACCAAATCTCTGAGCCGCATGCCGGGCTTATACTCGTACTTGCCCGGTCGTTTCACGTTTCCGTTCAAAAAGACGGCGTTTGCATCCCTGTCGACTATGGGAAATATTTTCACCAGGTCTCCGTCATGCAGACGGAACTCCTTGGCGCTGTTCAACTCCTTGTCGTCGATGTCGACCACGATCTGTTTCTCGTTCTTCTTCACCCGCTCGACCTGTATCTGCTGTGTGTAGGCAGTGGGTATGATGCCGCCCGCAAGATCGAGAAGACTTTGCAGATCGTTCTTCTCTCTCAGCTCGTAGACGGCCGGCCTCTTGACGCTTCCCGCAACGCCGACGAGGGGCCCCGTAACGGGCACGAAAATGACGTCCCCCGCCTGCAACATGAGGTCCTTCGACTTGTCCCCCTTGATGAGCAGGTCATAAAGGTCGAGGTCGGTCACGATCTTCTCTTTCCTTCGGAGCTGGATATTTCGCATGGAGCCGATATCGGAAGGTCCGCCGGCGGCGAGAAGCGCATCGACGATCGTGGCAAAAGAGCCTATCGTGTAAGCGCCCGGCCTTTTCACGTCTCCCAACACAAAAACGGCGATGCTCTTGAGGGCGCCCATGGCGATGTCGACGTTGGCGCCGACGATCTGTTCCGACTGTTTGATGAGGAAAGCCGCCATTTGCTCGAAGGTCAGGCCGGCGACGCGAAGCGGCCCCAACTGGGGCAGCGTGATGTTGCCGTTCCTGTCCACCACAAGGTTGTACTGTCCGTTCACCCTGCCCCACAGGAGTATCTTTACTTCGTCCCCCGGCCCGATCACGTATTGGGCGGGAACGGGCACGTCCTTTCTGTCCGTTTCCACCGCAACAGCGGCGTTCCTGAAAAACTCATAGCCGAAAGGCTTCAGGTCCGTAGCTATTGTCTGGTACTTGCCTGTTACCCGGTAGCGATCAAAGAGGGAAACCGTTTTCCCAGGCATTTCGATCACGGCCTTTGCCGCATCATCCGGATGCTTTTTTAGCGGCTCGTTTTGTTTCTTCTCAAACAGCTCCTTTCCCTTCGCAATCTCCTCGGGGCTCAGATTTTGGAGTTCCGGCCTTGCCTTCGGCATCCCGGCCATGCCCGCCGGTTTCCAGCCGCCGTCCTGCGCGGGCCAGAGTTCGGCGGCGTCTCGCTGGGGGGGCGCTGCCTGTTGCATGGCTTGCGCAGCCCTTGCCTGGTCCGGCAACATTCCCGGCACGGCGACCGGTTGCAGCGTGACCGGGCCTGCTTCCCCTTTTCCATCCTTGCTGCCCGCCATCTGGCCGAAACACGTCGCCGCCAGAAGCGCGAGAATTCCCAGACCCACCCCGATGCATCCCGGCCTCATGCAATCCTCTCTATGTTTTTCTGGCGCGGTGAGCGCATTCGGCGCTGAGAGCCGCGAATACAACCAGAAGCCCGGATATGAAGAAGGCGAGCAGCGCCATCAGCGCCGGTCTAGGGCTGATTTGCCTGTCCGGCGGCCTCGGCGGATCAAGCACCTTAAAGGCGAAGTTTTCTTTGGCCTCCGCCAGCGCCGATGTCTCGATCTGCTGTGCCACGAGGCCGTAGAGTCTTGTCTTCACAAGAGGGTCCGTGGTTCTTTCGATTTGAGCCTCGAGATGCGTCTTGTTCGTTTCTGCGACGCGCCTCGCCTCGCTGCTCATGTAGTCGTTGAGTGCCGCCAGAGCGTAGCCGAGCACGTCGCTTGCCCTTTTCGGGTCATGGTCCCGATACGCCACCGTGATGATGTTGTCCTTTGGAGAGAAGGCCACCGAGCTTGCCGTCTGAAGTTGCCTGATGCCCTGCTGCATCAATTGGTTCTCTGTCTTGCCCCGCATCGTTCGTTTCGAAAAGAGGAGAGGCAGAAGGTCGTGCTCCTGTATCAGCTTCTCGCGCAGAATGTTGCTCTTCAAAAGATTGACGATTTCCGCCGAGGCCGGCGCGGTCGGAGGGGCGACGCCGAACTGGGCGGCAAGAAAACCGGTTGCCGCGCCCTGGTCCCTCGAAAGCCCGACAGTCGGCATGATCACGGCCCTTGCTTCGTACAGGGGCGTCATGATGAAGGAAGCCGCAAGGGCTGCGGCCACGGATGCGGCGACCGCCGCCCCGATCAGGCGCCTCCTTTTCCAGAGCACTCGGAGGTAGTCGAAGGGAGTCAACTCATCCCATCGTCGTTCTTCCATTGGCTCTCCGTTTCTTTCGGTCATTTTGTCGTTCGGAGGTCTTTTGCAGGCGCGCTGCTGCGCCTTTCCTTGCACTTGGATTCTCGTTTTACCTTGATCCTTCTCATTGTCGGGCTATCTCCCCAGAGAAGTAGCTTGAGCCAATGTCCTTCTCAGGTCCCACTTTTGCCCTGCTTCAACGGTCGGTCCGGAATAGACGCACTCCTGGGCGACTTTCGCGAGTTGACGGCGACAGGAATGGAACGTTTTCGCTCTTGCGGCGTGAAGCGTGTGCAACACGACGGCGGGGAGAGCAGACGGAACGGGGACAAGCGGGGTCAGCCGGCGACGGAAGCGCTTCCGGATAAGCCCGATAATTTCGTTAATCGAATAGTCGCAGGCATCCTTGACGATAAAAACGCCGTCATGGCGGCCGGGCGGGTCGAGAACAGAAGCGACGACATCAACGACGTTGTTGACCGAGCAGAGAGAGACTCGCTGTTCTCCTGACGAAAACCGGTAGAAGCACATCTTGCCCGGCAGGTAGATTCTCTTCTCCAGGTTGGTCAGGGAATCTGCGCCGTAGACGGGCGCCAGTCTCAGGATCGTACGCGAGATGCCGGACGCGTTCGCGTAGCGGGATAGGGATTCTTCCGCCATTGCTTTGCTGGCGCTGTAAAAGTCCGTGGGATCGGCAGACGCCTCTCGACAGGCCGAAACAGTGCTCAGAAATACAACGTGCCTCAGCGCCTCTCGCGAAAGACCCGACAAGACCTTAATGGTTCCATCGAGATTGACCCTGAAATAGTCTTCTTTTGACAGATTTCGCGTCCCCGGCTTCACTGCCGAGCAATGGATCAGGATCTCGACGGGCTCCAGGCTTCGATTCAATTCCGCGCTCGTGACGTCTGCCTGATGGAACCTGAAATTGCTATGGGTGAAAAGCGCTTGCGGGACCGTTGGTTTTATGTCGATGCCGATCACGAGATGGGATGAGCCGAGCAGCCGCTCTGCTATCTTGCCGCCGATATATCCGCAAACGCCGGTGATCAGGATTTTCATCAGTTGAGCAGGCGATGGTACAGATCCATTGTCTCCGAGACGACGCGTTCCACGCGAAATTCCCGTACCGCTATCTCCCGGGCACGGCTGCCCATTTCTTTTCTCAACGTTGGGTTCATGATGAGCAAAGCCAACGCCTCGGCTAGGGCCTTCGGGTCGCGGACGGGCACGAGAAGCCCGTTTGCCTGTCCTTTCACGAGATCGCGACATCCGGGCACGTCGGTAGTTACGATGGGCCGCCCGCATGCCATGGCTTCGAGCAACGCCCTCGGCAACCCTTCACGGTACGAAGGAAGGGCAACGATATGAGACCGGGAAAAGACGGATGCCATGTCCTCGCGCCGGCCCCACCACTCTATCGCGCCTTCATTATGCCATTTATTGAGGATACGAGGGGGGATGGAAGTGGGATTTCCCGCGTCTCCATCTCCCACGAGCACAAACGTCGCTTTACCGCCGCTCTGCCGGTGCAGCGTCGCCGCCCCGACGAATTCACCCACACCCTTGTCCCACAGCATGCGCGAGGGCAAAAGGACCACGGGCGGTCCCGGCGGCTCGGGCGAGGGGTGGAAATCATCGACGTCGATTCCCGACCCTCTGATCACCGCGACCTTTTCCTCAGGCGCCATGCCTTGACGGAGTACCAGCTTCTTATCGTCTTCGTTCTGAAGGAGGAGCATGCTGCGCGGCGCGTTCAGAAGCAATCTCAAGAGACGGCGCACCACCGGCCGCAGCACGGCGATATGCTTTTTTTGGGAGATAAAGAAATAACCCATGCCGGGCAGCGCGTTCACCACAGCGCGAACCCCCGTCAAACGGGCCGCGATGGAACCGTAGAGCACGGGCTTCAGTGCAACGTGGTGCACGATGTCCGGCTTCTCGGCCAGGTAAAGGGCGATCAACTGGCCGATGGCTGCCGAATCGCGGACAAATCCCATCCCGTTGCGCTTCAGGACGAGCGGGAGAAGCTTGAATCCTTCTTTTTCTATCCGCGCGGCGTGCTCGCCAACCCGGGCGGCTACAACTACCTCGAACCCTTCTTTTCTGCAAGCCCTGGCCAGGGGAAGGCGATGAGACCAAAAATACCAGTCTTCGGCCACGAGAAAGACGATTTTCACAACCACCGTTCCTTCCATGCCTGAAACATCAGCACACACCAGAGACTTCGGCCCCAATTGCGTTTGCCGTCCGTGTGCTCGTCCCACAGCCTTGCGACATACTCGGTCGCGAGAATGCCTTCTCTCTGGATCTTCTGCCGGTGCAGCAGCCCCTCCGCCCAAGAGCGAAGAGGACCCCGCAACCACTCGTCGAGCGGAACAGACAATCCTTTCTTCGGGCGATTCGTGAGGCCTTCGGGAAGGTATTGGCAAAGCACTTGACGAAGGAGCCATTTGCCCCCTCCGTCGCGCACTTTCATGTTTCTTGGCAATCGCCATGCCCACCGGACTATGCTGTCGGCCAGCAGGGGAAGACGAACTTCCAATCCGACGCCCATGCTTGCCCGGTCGGTTTTCGCAAGAAAGCATTCGGGGAGGCTGGTCATAAAATCGGTGAAGCTCATGCGGGAAATCAGATCCAGATCGCAGCCCCTTTCCCACCAGATTTGGAGAGGAGATTCAGGGGCACTCTTTTCGAGTACGAGAGGTTCGTCAGTGAGAACATTCGAGAGGTATGCGCTGTAGAACGATTCCTCCGAATAAATGCGGGAAAATTCCGCCAGTCTCCGCAGCTTATGTCGAAGATGCGTTACCCTTGGGCCCCCGAAAGGCAGGCGCGCTGAAACGTCTTGTTTCTCCCGCTGCATGGCTTTTGCAAAATCCGCGAAGAGAAGCCTGCCTTTTGACGGGAGGAAGCGAAAAACTCTCGTCAGACGGTCAAGAAGCACATAATGTCGATAGCCGAAAAACAGTTCGTCTCCCCCGTCGCCGGAAAGGGCCACGGTCACGCTTTGCTTCGCCATTCGGGCGAGCAGAGATACGGGGATCTGGGCGCTGTCGGCAAAAGGCTCGTCGTACAGTTCCGTCAGATCGCCGATTACGGAAAGTGCTTCCCGGTGGTCGAGGCGAAATTCCGTGTGGTCGGCGCCGATATATTCCGCGACGCGCCTGGCGCACGTCGATTCGTCGTGTTGGGGCTCTTCGAAGCCGATCGTAAATGTTTTTATTCGGCGAGGAGAAGCCTCCTGCACAACAGCGGCGATGAGCGATGAATCAATGCCGCCCGAGAGGAACACGCCGAGGGGAACATCCGATATCATATGAGCCGTTACGCACCCTCGCAGCAATGCCCTCAATTCCTCAGCCGCAGCCTCCTCGTCTCGCCGGGAAGGGTTTGAAGTGCCTTCTTCGACGATCCGAAGCAAGTCCCAATACTTAACCAGCACGGGCTCTTTGTGGGGCTCAATGCGGGCATAGCAGCCGGGTGGCAGCTTTTGCACCTCCCGGTATATCGAGAGCGGGCCGGGAACGTACTGATATCTCAGGAAAAGGTCCAGGGCCTCCGGGTTAAGGCGGGCGTGAAAATCGTTGCAGGCCCGTATGCCTTTCAGCTCTGACGCAAACAACAACGTGTGGCCTTGCCTTCCGTAGTAGAGCGGCTTCATGCCGATCTTGTCCCTTGCAAGACAGAGGACGCGGCTGCGGCGATCCCACACGGCGAAGGCAAACATCCCGTCGAAGCGGCGCAATGCTTCCTCGATCCCCCAATGCGCGACGGCATGGAGGACAACTTCCGTATCCGACCGACTCTGAAATTCGTGCCCGGCCTTTTCCAGGTCTTTTTTGATGTCAGGGTGGTTATAGACCTCGCCGTTATAGACCATCACATAGCGTCCGCATGCTGAGCGCATCGGCTGACGGCCGCCGGAAGCATCGATTACCGACAATCTGCAATGGCCCAGGGCAATGCCATTCGCTGTGTCGACCCATGTTCCCCGGTCGTCGGGGCCCCTGTGCCGCAAGGCATCGGTCATGAAATCTATCTGTTTTTCTCCAGCCCACTGGGGGGAGGGAGTATCTTGAAAGTACCCGGCGATGCCGCACATAGTCGGCGCCTCATGCCCTACGGTCGGCGACGGAGGCGAACAACGTCGCATACGATTCCGCCATCCTTCGCAGCGGAAACTCCTGTTCGACCCTCGCCCGGCCGCGTCGTCCCATCATGCTCCTTTCTTCAGCGCCGAGGAGGACGAGTTCCTCTATCGCATCGGCAAGTTCCTCCGGGCGTCCCGGCGGTGTCACCCTTCCGGCATCGGCCACTATTTCTCTGGCCGCGCCTGCATCGGTAGAGACGCAGGGCACGCCGCAGGAGAGCGCTTCCAGGAGGATGTTGGGAAAACCCTCGCTTTGCGAGCTCAGTGCCACGATATCCATGGCGGGCAGTATACGGTGAACGTCATCGCGTTCCCCCAGGAGATGCACTTTCGCGGAGAGGTCGCCGATCATTACGGAAAGCTCCCTGTTCGAATGTTCGATCGATTTTCCAGCCAGAGCAAGCTCTACTTCGGGAGATCTTGCAGCCACCAGGCGCGCCGCAGCGAGAAAACCTGCATGATCCTTGGAGGGATGATAACGGGCGATCATCCCCACGAGGATAGCGCCCGACTCTATCCCCAGTTCCTTTCGAATTGTGCTTCGGGCTTCCTTGTCGGGCCTGAACAAGGCGGTATCGACCCCATTGGCGATGAAGCAGCACTTTTCCGGATTCGACATGGCATGCGACAATCTTCGGTACGTTTCCGGGGAGTTTGTCACGATCATCTCGGGGAACCGACGCATCGCGTTGCAGCAGGCGACGACAAGAGCAGTCCGCAACTTGTAGTTTTTCAAAGGTTGAATCGGTTGTCTGATATTCCATATCAAGGGGGCTGAAAACCAGGGGCGCACCATGACGGCCAGAAGGTTGGCATGGAACATCCACGAGTGGATGAGATCGACTTTTTCACACTCAAGTATCCCGACAAAACGGCGAACGGCCCGAGGATCGGGAAAATGTCGTCTCGCATTCAGAGAGTGAACAGAAACGCCAAGGCCCCTTATCCGATCGGCGTAAGGCGCCAGGATGTTCGTCATTGAGACGACGATGGGTCGAAATCCCCGTCCCCTTTGCAGCGAGAGAAGGTTATACAGGCTTCGCTCCGCTCCGCCGTTGCCCAGATCGGCAATCAGATGGGCTACCGACAGCATGCTCGCCCGGTCAAGTGGTGTTTCATCAGTCTCAACAAGGGGAAGAAGCGTGATGCTTTAACATAGAACCGGAGCTTGCCGTCGCGCCGGTAGATTCCCACCCTTTCCAGAGTATGCCACGTCCCACCTGTCGTGGCGGGTCTGTTGGGCGTCACAACCGCTTGCCGATACCCGGCGCTCACCGCCAGGCGCAGCGTCTCCGGCGAGAAACGGCCCGAAGGGCAGCAGAATGATTCGACTGTTTTCCCGATCCGTTCTTCTATGATGCGCTTTGATTCCCCTATCTCGTGGACCTGTCGGTCCCGCTCCAGCTTGTCGAGCGTGGAATGGGTGCACGTGTGGGACCCAATTTCCACACCGGAGCGGGACAACTCGGCCACTCCTTCCCAATCGAGATAGGCGTATGATTCACGCGATACTCCGGGATAATCCTCAAGCCATTTGATATTGTGCACCATGGAGCTGCCCACCCGATCGGCGATGACGAAGACGGTCGCCTTAAAACCAAGCTCATTTAATATGGGCAGGGCGAACTCGAGATTGTCCTGATACCCGTCGTCAAAAGTGAGGGCGACCAGATGCCCCGTTGCGCCGCTCCTCCTCACCGATTCCGCCAGGGTGGAAAGGGCAACCCCGGTGATCGATCGTCCCTTCAGCACGTACATTTGTCTCCGAAATGCTTCGGGAGAGATGGATAAGACATCTCTCCTCTCCGGACTGATGCTGTGATAAGCGAAAATCGGGACAGCCGAAAAGAGGCCGGACAGGCACACGCTATCAGCTTTCATTGGACGATCCTATTGTGCGCGACAGAGAGCGGCCCGGGGGCTGAGGCTCGCTTTCCAGAGAAAACCGAGGGCGATCGCGAAGGGCAAAACGAAAGCGCGCTCGTTGGTAATTCCGCTGAACAGCAGAAAAGGAAATTGAGAGAAGCAAATCGTTGCGCCCAGGACAAATGCGTCGTCTTTCACCGTCCACGGTCTGAGCATCGAGGCTGCAAGAACCAAGAGAAACAGCGCGCTGCTCGCTATGCCCCCCTCGACGGCGTATTGTAGGAACGCATCGTGTATCCTGTCCTCGTAATCATCGACAATGAATGTGCCTATGCCGCGACCCACGATCAGGTCTTTGATCTCCCCCGATTGTATTGCGCGGACGGCTGAATGCGCCATCTCGGCGCGGGAGGCGTCATGGAAGCCCATTTCTCTGAACCGTGGGGAAATGCCGAGAAATTCTCCGACTCTTTCGTCCGTTGTGACCACGTAAACAGAGGCAGCAACGAGCAACACGCAGGCGGCGGCAAGGAGACTCTTTCTCTTGTTTGAGAGGAAAATGCTGAGCCCGGCGGCGCAGGCAAAGCCGGTAAGGGACGTTCGGGACCCCGCCGCGACAATGGCTGCAAGGGCCAGCAGCGCCAGGAACGCATGGCGCAGCCGTCGCTTTCCCTGCCGCCACCTTGTGAGCCATAGAGCGCCCATCATCACGAATAGTTGATAGCTTCCCTGCCACAGGGCGTTCTGCCGGCCTGTGCCGTCATCCACAACGAACAGGAAGGGGCGACCCAGCCAGGCGAGCCCGACGCCCGACGCGTAGAACAGGACATAGGCGCCGCCTAGCCAGGATATGCATTTCTCCGCTTTTCCCGAATAGGCAACGTGAAACCCGATGACAGGGACCAGCAGGAGGTAGATAAACCCAATTTGAAAACTGTAGGAGAGACTGACGCCAAAATTGGACGAAAAGAACGCGGTAAAGGAGACGAAGCAGACAAAGAAGAGGGCTGCCGAGCCGTATGCGGAGAAGTAGACGCCTGAAAAAGACACTGCCATTGCCGGCCTTCCGATAGTCGCCAAAAAGAGAACGATCAGGCAAACGTCCGGGATGGAAAAGTTTTTGTAAAGGCGCAACCACTCCGACCAGGGATAAGCCGCCAGCGTGGCCATACAGAGCCAGAAGATGGCTTGAACGCCTTTCGGCGAGGTTGCACTATTGGTCAATGAGAGCGCCGTCCTCCATCCACGCGATCCTTGAAGCATGTTTGAGCCAGGACTGCCGGTGGGCTACCGAGAGCAGAAGGGCGCCGGTAGCGTCGAGGTAGTCTTCAACCAAAGAGAGCATGCGCCTGTCGTTCTCCTCGTCGAGAGCGCTTGTCGGCTCATCAAGAAGAAGGAATCCCGGCTTCTTGAGCAATACCCTGATCAATCCGAAACGTTGCCGCTGTCCGCCGGAGAGAAAAGCGCCGCGTTCCCCTACCGGCGCATCGAGCCCTTCCGCTCCTCGGCCAAGCAAGTCGGACAAGCCGGCCTTTTCCATATAATCGAACAGCTCCGCACGCTCAACCTGACGGTCAATCCCCCAGGTCAAATTGTGGTAGACCGTGTCGTTCCAGATGATGGCGTCCTGCCCCATGTAACCCACTCTCCCGCGCCATTCAGCAAGATCGAGATCCGTGAAATCTGTGCCGTTCACTTCGATCGAACCGGACGTCGGCTGTATAAGGCCGAGGACTATATCGACGAGGGTGCTCTTTCCCGAGCCGGAAGGCCCCGAAATGCACAAATGCTCGCCCCGTTCGAGCACAAAGCCCGCCGATCTTATCGCGGGCCTTTCTGAACCGAAGCGGAAAGAAACGGACCTCGCTTCGATCTTGACAATCTCTCCGATTTTTCTCCCGCCCCGGCGCCCGGCAGCCCTGGTCTGCCCTTTTGCTTCGGCTATCTTGCTCTTCACAAGATCGAGGGCAGGCAGGCCCCCGACGACTTTCTGGTATTGATTGTAAATGTAGGAGAGGGGCGGAAGAAGCCGATAGCCGACGCCGAGAAAGACAAAAAGGGGAGCGACGCCGAGCAGGAGCACGTAGCGGCCGAGCAGGAGCACGCCGAGAAGAGAGAGGAACATCGCGGGTTGCAGGAAGGCCCTCGAATAGTCTTCATTGACCTTCGCGTTTGATTGGGCCTGTGCAAGCAGCTTGGCGCCTTCCCCAAACATCTTCAACGAGCCCGCCTCCAAACCTCCAGCTTTGATTGCCTTCGAATACATGAGGATTTCCATGAGACGGGCGGAGGCGAGGCCAGTTGCATCGACCATCCGGCCGCCGTAGCGAACGCTTTTGGCAAGTCGTCCGCGAAGAAAAAAAACGACCGTCAGAAACCCCAATCCGACAATCAGCGTGAGGAACGGCGACAAAAAGGCGGCCACGGCGCATAGTGCCACGACCATGATGATCGAGTTGAGCAGATAATTCAGGTAGTAGACGCTTTCCGAGACGGCCCGGATCTGGCTGTTGATCAGGGCGCCCGTTTTCCCGGTATCCTGCCGCGCCAGATAGACCCATTCCGCTTTCAAATAGCTTTCGAGAAAGGCCTCCTTCAACCGCAGCTCATAATCAAAAAGGAGCGAATGAAATATCTTCGACTGGGCAACGAGGCATACGCCTTCCAACGCAAAGGCAGCAACGGCCAAGAAGGCGAAGCAGGGACCGATGCATCGAATGCCGGCGATGCGGCCTATCTCCATTATCCATTGTTCAGGCCTCGACATGGTCGTTTGAGACACGTTTGGCTGGAGCAGTTGGTTGAGCAGGGGGAGAAAGAGAGTCAAGCCGACTCCGTTTAACGCCGATATCACGAAGAGGAGGCCTACCGCGAGCGTCAGTTTTGTTTTGCCGAAGTTCCACAGTTCAACAAAAAGCCCTGCTGTCTTTGCCAAGTTCGTCATATCTTGTTCCCGGCGTATCTCTACGGGTCGTTGCTATTGCCGGTATCTTCTTCGTCTATCCCGCCAAAGTCTGGCATATCGCGGAATTGCGCAAGGAAGAAGGCCTATCCCGAGGACGGCGAGGCACCTGGCGTCGAGACCGAAAGTGCGGATGTATTCCTTCGCGGCTGCCGCCGCGACGTTCCAGCGTCGCATGCCCGTCATGCTCCGGCCGCTTACGGACCAGAACATGGTTTTGATGACTTTCTCGCGCCACCATCTCGTTCCCTTGGCCGGAGGATACGTTCTGAACCGGAAGAAGTGGTGAAGCGTTGCTTCTTCCGCCCAAAGTTCGTACCTTGCGCCGCCCGTTCCCTTTGTTACGTTGTCTCCGTAAAAGCCCGCCACTGCGCCGATTTTGTCAACCACGATCTGGCGACAGTTGTACTCGTAGTAGACGTCGAGAAAGGAAGTGAAGAACCGGTAAGGCTCCGTATAGGTCTGAAGAAAGGCGTCGAGAAAGGGACGCCGGTAGATATGGAGAAAATCGGCGAAAAGGAGCTTCGGGTGGCCGAGGTATCCCGAGAGATCGAGTATCTCGCCGGGAAAATCGAGGTCCGCGACATCGCGACCGGCGCACCGAATCGCGTAAGTGACCGTCCAAACGTCCGGCGATGCTGCTTCGAGGAGATCGACGGCCTCCCGAGCCACCGCGTCGGAAGCGAGCACATCGTCAGAACCCATGAAGACGCCGTAGTCGCCCCGCATCTTCTCTATGCCGAACTTCATGATGACCGGATGGCCCCGGTTTTCTTCAAACCGATAGTACCTGACCCGCCCGTCGTTGATGCCGGAGAACAACGCTTCCGTGTTGTCGGTGGAGCCGTCGTCCAGGACTATTGCTTCCACGTTTACTCCTGATTGGCTGAGTATCGAATCCAGCGTCTCGTGTATGCAGTATCCCCTGTTGAACGTAGGGATCAGGAAGCTCACCAGGGGCGCTGTGTTCTTGTTTTCCACGGTCGGGGGCCGAAGCATCGAATATTATCGTATCGACTTGATAAAACCGATGAAGCGGGAGTGGTCGATGGCAAAGTTTCCCGAGACCCGCGCCCCGGGAGGCACGTCTCTGGTGACGACGGCGCCGAGCGTCACCGATGCTCCTTGGCCTATCCTGACGCCGTTTGACACCACCGAACCCGGCCCTATCCAAACGTCGTCGCCGATCATGCTGCTTCCGCCTATGACGGAAAGGGCTGCAATACGGGTTCTTTTCCCGATTTTCGCATGGTGGGCAACATGGACCAGGTTGTCGATTTTTGTCTCCTCGCCGATTGCCGTATATCCGCCGAAGAGCGCCTTATCTATGACCGCATTTCCCTGTATTTCCGCGTTTTCATGGATGAGCACGCCTCCCGCATGGGTCACGGTGAGCAGGTCGTTCCCGAAACGGGGGAATTCATAGCCTTCGCATCCGATCACCGCGCCGGCACGGATTATCACATTTTTCTCGATATGGGTTCCGGCCAATATTGAAGCATGGGGCTCGATTATGGCGCCTGCATCGATGCGCACCTTTTTGCCGTCGACATAGGCGGTGGGATGGACGCGGGCATCGGGCGCGATTGCCGAAGGATAATCGTGGCCGTAGAAACTGGTGCGGCTGCAAAGATAATTGTGGAGACGATAGAAGGCCCTTTTGGGCTGCTCCACGACCGCCACGCCATAGCCTTCAGGCAAGGCGTCCTGGAGGACAGGCGGGACGATCACGCACGAAACTCCCCGATTCCTTCGAAGTTCACCGAGGAAGTTCTCATCTTCAAGGAAGACGAGCATCCGGCCATTGTCGTGATTGAGCAGTCCCAGGGAGTCAAATTCACCGTCCCGGCGCACCTCGGCTTCGAGGACGCGGGCTATCTCGCCAAGCCGCAAAGAAGCCTCCTCATGCCGATTCCACTGTCCAAGGCCCCCCGTCAAACCCTAAAGCGAGATCCGTTTCGCTCAGGACCCGGCGTTCTGTTTCGGTGGCGGATCGGCCCAGGAGACGTTGTCTCGCCATCAATTCTCCCACCTTCAGGCCCGCCGCGTGCAAGTCTATCAATGGCTTCGGGCCCAAGTAATCGGTCGCTGCACTCATGAAGCCCGGCGGGGCAAACCTCTCGGGCCGGCAATCGATCCCGGCAGCCTCCAATTCTCCTCTTTCCACGTATCCGGCTATATGCGCGACCACTATTCTTCTATTGAGGCAGGCCAATCCCGACGCTGTGATCCTGCCGCCCTGTCCGATGATCTTTTCCCGCATCGAAAGTTCTATGACGACCAGAACATCCGCCCAACGCAATGCTTCCCGCTCTGCTTCAAGCTGAAAAGCGTCTTTCAGGCTCGGGTTTATGACCGTAACGTCGGCGCCCGCCCGGGTGAGTGCAACAACGGCGGCATGGACGAATTCGCCGCTGCCGACCAACACGACCCTGGATTGAAATACTTCGATATCCAGCTCGAAGAGCAATTTCATGCAAAGATGGCCGATATAGCCGAAGGTTTGCAACGTCGGATGGCGTTCGTTTGTTCCGAGCACCGGAATCCCTCTCCTGCGACATTCCTGCAGATCGAGATCCGAATCCCGGAATTCCCAAGGTTCCCGCATGAGGGGGATGACCGCCGTTGCTTTTAGTCGGCCAAGGAAGTTCGCGTCCAAAGGGCGCACGAAACCAAGGTTCGTGACAATGTCCGCCAGGCGGATGGCAGGATCATCGCGATCTGCAACCGCTTCGATGCGGTCGACCACGCCCCATGCTTTCGCGAGACCCTTCGTTGCCTCGGCCGCTTCACGCGCCGATCCGTAGCGGGAGTCCCTGGTTATGCAGTAGACCTTCTCTGCGCCGGCCAGGGCGCCGATGAGGGGGGTAAGCGCGTAATATCCTGTCGCCGCCTCGGTTAAGAGAAAGAGCCCCTTCAGGTCTAAGGAGAAGGTCATGAGGGCGTAAATTACCAAACGATAACAGCGCAATTCGTTTTTTAAGGAGAAAGCCGGCATGTGTCCTACGTCCTATATGATTTTCCTGACCCACTCCGCGACATACTCCTGCTCTTCGTCGCTCATGCCGGCATACAAAGGAAGGGCCAGGCTCTGCCGATCGGCGTGCCATGCGCAGGGAAAATCTTCCGGGGATAAGCGATACTTGGTGCGATAGTATCCGAGGGCGTGCACGGCATGGCTGCCTTGCCGGGTGGCGATGCCTTTTCTCTGTAAGGCCTCGGCCATGCCGTCTCTGCTGCATCGGCCCTCCGCGAGAAGGACGACATAGGATTGATATGCGTGCGCGTACCCCTTCGGCTCGTGAGGCAGCGATATGCCGCGCACCCCGGAAAGCAGGTCGCCATACCTTTCGGCGAGCCTGCGCCGCTCACGCGTGATCCAATCGAGTTTCTTCATTTGTTCCACGCCGACCGCGCCTTGCAGATCCGTCATTCTGTAGTTGTAGCCGAGTTGGTTGAACTCGGGCAGCAGGAACCCCCTGTCGCTGCAGTGGCGGGACAAATCGGAGACTTCGGCGCCGTGGGAGCGCCGGACTTCCACGAGGGCGGCCATGTCGCCGTCGTTCGTTGCGACCATCCCGCCCTCGCCCGTGGTGATCGACTTCCGGGGATGAAAGCTGAAACAGCCCGCATCGCCGAAAAGGCCGACGTGTTTTCCCCCATACCGTGCCCCGCAGGCGCAGGCGGCATCCTCGACGACTTTCAGGCGGCGCTTCTTTGCAATGGCGAGCACGGCGTCCATATCCGCGCTCAGCCCGAACTCATGGACGGGGATCACCGCTTTTGTCCGGGGAGTGATGTTCTCTTCGATCCGGGCCGGGTCGATCGTGAACGTCGCCAGTTGAATATCCGCAAAAACCGGAACTGCGCCGCAATACTCGACGGCATTCGCCGTCGAAACAAAGGTGAAGGCCGGAAGAATCACTTCGTCGCCCGCTTTCACGCCGAGGGCGAGGAGCGCCAGGTGCAGAGCGGCGGTGCAAGAGGATGTCGCCCTGGCAAAACGGGCGCCCGCATACTCGGCGAAGAGGCGCTCGAACTCGGCGACTTTGCGGCCCTGGGCTACCCAGCCGCTCGTGAGGGCTTCCGCCACGGCTTCCACTTCTTCCCTACCGAAGTTCGGTTTGGTAATCGGTATGTTCACCGTTGTTCCCTTCCTCCGCAATGCTCTTGGCCCGCCACGCGATAAGCTCTGCAATCCCCTTCCGGAGCCGGGTCCGGGGAACATACCCGAGCATGGCGCGGGCCTTCGTGAAATCTCCGACGCGATCGACGACGAAGGGGCGCCCGGCCGGCTCGTGCCGGGGTTTCAAGGCCGAATCGGTTATCTCGAGCAGAAGCGCGACCAACTCGTTGATGCTCGTTTTGATTCCCGTCGCCACGTTAAATGCTTCATCCACCACATCGCTCCGCATAGCGAGAAGATTTGCCCGAGCGGCGTCTTTCACATAAAGAAAATCGTACGACTGCGTACCGTCTCCGAATATCACCGGGGGCTCGCCCCGTTCGATTTTGTCGAGCGCTTTCATGATCACGCTCACGTAGGCGTTCTTGTAATCCTGACGGGGGCCGTAAATATTGAAGTATCTCAAGGCGACATAGGATAGTCCGTACATCTCGTAATACGAACGGAGCATCTGCTCGACCGCCACTTTTGTCGCTCCGTAGAACGTGCGATTGTTCAATTGATGATCTTCGGGCATAGGGGAGATGAGGGCATCCCCGTAGACCGACGCGGAAGAGGAAAAGACGATTCTTTTCACACCCGAGTTTCTGCACCCCTCGATGACGGCGAAATTTCCTTCTATATTCACCCGTAAAGCTTCCCGGGGATCTTCGGCGCATTCGAGGAGCCACAGAGCCGCCAGAAGGAAGACTCCGTCTATGCCTCGAAGGGCCGCCTCAATCTCGCGATGTTCTCTGATATCGCCTTCGATGATGCGAAGACGGGGGTCTTTTGACGCGCTCGCCAAGTTCTTTCGGGTTCCCCTCACGAAATTGTCGAAGACCACGATCTCCCGGACATCTTCCCGGAGCAGCAGGTCAACGACGTGGGAACCGACGAGACCCGCGCCCCCTGCAAGCAATAGGCGGCTGTTTTTCAGTTCCAACTCAAGCGCTCTTTCGCATCGCCGGGCGACGGTTCGGATTTCTTCTCTTCTACAAAATATGATTGTACTCGCACAATTCCTTCTCCAGCTCCCGAAACTGAGCCGGGGCGCCAAAGGCGAGATGCCATGGCGGCACATCTTTCGTGACCACCGCGCTTGCGGCGACCATTGCCCCTTCCCCCACCTCCACGCCGGGAAGCAGGGTGGCATTGCCCCCTATGGTGGCGCCGTTCCTGATGATCGGCGCGGCGAGGGGGGCGTCTTTGATGCGCACCGGATATTTGTCGTTCAACAGGACGCAGTTTGGCCCCAAAAAAACGTGGTCGCCGATGAAGGCGCCGGCGGGAATATAGACGCTCGACTGAATGGACACCCGGCTCCCTATAATAGTGTTGCTGTCAATAACCACATTTGTTCCGATAAGCACGTAATCTCCGACCACGCACTTCTCTCTTATGAGCACATTGTGGCCCGTTCTCACGTGATGACCCAGAATTGTGTCTTTGTATAGGGCGGATCCGGCCCGGACAATCGTATTGTAGCCGACCCTGCACCCTTCATAATCCAGGTCTTCGATGTCTTCTTGCTCATCCCTTAGCCGGAGAAAAATATCGCTTGTGGGATAGCCTAAAATGACGTTTTCCATCACCATGGAACAGTCCCCTACCCGATTAATCCCGTAAGACTTGACGGACCTGTGGATGTAAGCATTCTTCCCTTTTATGATATGGATAAACATCATTCCTTCCTTTGCTCTTCATCGGGAGCGGGCTCCCTTGAGGCAAAGAAAAAGATGCCCGAAAGGAGGGGCTGAAAGGTCAGCCAACTCTGCCGCCAAAGGGGGCTGGCGGCGGTGAATAAGCGTTGAAGAAACGTTAAGGGGCTTCGCCCACAAAAAGACAAAGCTACCGCCCGTGAAAGAGAAAGCCTTCACTTAGCGTTGCGGTATTACTAATGAAAGAAAAATTATAACAACGTAAAGTAAAATGAAGGTAGGACAAAAATCAAGAAAAAAATGCATGCCGTTCATAATTATTGCTAAAGGGTCAATAAATGAAACCAGACTGATACGGACGCTAATAGAAAGCACTAAGACCAATACAATGGCAGGTTTCAAGCAATGATCCTAGAGACAATGTTGCAGTCGAAATACGACGCGTGGACCAATATTAGGCCTAACGTCCCATGTCCCTGGGCTAACGTTGTAATATTACATCCGCCTTATTGTAATACGAGACGTAGGGAGGCGGAAGATAGGGTTTATCAACCGAGCAATGCCGACAGGCTGCATGAACCACCGCGCCGGCGGGGCGGCAGCCTTTAACGGCGAGGTTGGTCTTCCTCCGGCGACTGCACGGATCAACCGGAAATGCGGCTGCCAGGGGTCAATGGGGAAACGTTTGAACTTTGGAAGACAGTATGCTATAAAATAAATGCACCAAGGGCCGCTAGCTCAGTCCGGTAGAGCAGCTGACTCTTAATCAGGAGGTCGTAGGTTCGAATCCTACGCGGCCCATTGTTTTTTTGGTGTTTCCTCGCTTTCTGTCGGGCGCGCCCCGGCGCGTTGTCTTACCGCATCGGAAAAGCGAAGCGGTAATCTTGTCGCAGCTTGTCTAGCAGTTTGTGCCCCCTGTCGTCAGTCGGTTAGACATACTTCCGATTTAGCGCAGATTTCCCTATGTCGAGCGGTCTCCCGGCTGTCGGAGGCCTTTGCCAACGTGCAGATATAATTCCCCTTCGAGCTTCTCCCCCTCCGAGCCTCGCCGTATGGTTCGCGCCCGACCAATGGGCAATAAATCCTGCCGAGCGGATCTCTGCCGTAAAGGATTGAGACGGCGGCGATCTGCTCTGGATACGCCATTCCGTACGGCAGGCCCAAGAGTCCCGGGCAGCCATGTCGCTTTTCCTTACAAGCCGCAACCTTCTCAGTGGTCCGGAAGAAGCGGCAATGAGCCGCATTGGTTCTGGCACATCGGTTGCAACTCTTGACGCGTCTGGCGCGTCTGTTCATCGTCCTGAAATGTGGGGCGACGCGTAAGAACCGTCTCTTGAGAACGGACTCTATCAGGGGGAGGCAGAGGAATGAAGAAGCTCCTTGCCGTAACAACTTTGGGAGGGAATCTTCCGAGCTGCGCGATGCTCTGGCTGCTGCTCTTTTCAGTGGTCTCATTCGGCTTCGCGGCGGGCACGGCTTGTGCCGCCCCGCCCGGCTATTATGGTTCCTGTATTGCCATGGACGGATTGGCCGATCTCCGGATCGGTCCGAACGGCCAGATAGGCGTGAGGTTCATGTGCGAGCACACGGGCGCCATAGACAGGATCGTGCAACAGTACCAGAATGCGACCCCCGGCTACGTGGGCGGCACGGGCGGCCGGATCAGGTGGGAACTGAGAACCGACGACGGCACTTCGAACCACTTTCCGTCGAATAAGGTGTTATGGACGACGATCGACACGAATCCGAAAAGAGCCGCGAGCGGAACCGTTCTTCAATGGTTTACCGTAAGCCCTGCTGTTTCGGTTACCCAAGGCGCCCTTTACCATATCGTCTACACCAACATCGATGCTCAGCCCACCACAAACTTCGTATCCTACGACGGCATATACACGGCGAAGAACAGCTCTCCCGTGCAACCCTGTTATTCGGACGCCAACTTGATGACCCTTTGGAACGGCCCCGCCTGGCTGACAAATCTGCACATAACCCCTGAATTCAATGTCCACTATACGGACGGCTACGCTCAGGGGACCGGTTATATCGATTCTACCGCCATAAAGGGTCCTGCCACTGAGACTTTTACCGTGAGCGGCACAGACAAGGTTGCCTTAAGCGTTTCGGCCGCCGGCGGCGGCCTTTTCTTTACCCTGGAAACCTCGACCGGCACGGTCCTCGCGTCGGGTTCCGGCTCGGCCGGGGCTTACCCGGGATGGCAGACCTATGCGTTTCCACACCCGGTTACGTTGAAGAACGGTCAGGCATACAACCTGGTCATAGGCGGATCGGTCTACAGAGCCGTGCAGAAGGGCAACCCTTACGGCTCCTACACATCGTTTCCGGACGGGCGCTATACGGCCAACAGCGCTTACGACTTACAGTTCTACTTCACCCTGGACCCGGTTCCGGCGCCGACGGGTCTCTCTGTCATATCGAGCACAAACAGCCAGGTTACCCTGGGCTGGAGCCCGCCGACGGGTTTTGCGCCGGCCGGATACAAGATCTACTGGGGCGCAGGGAGTGGAGATTATACCCAGAACGTCGATGTCCAAAACGTGACGCAATACACTCTTGCCGGCTTAACCGGCCCCTTGTACTTCGCCGTTGACGACTACGACAGTCTCGGAAACGAAAGCGGCTATTCCAATGAAGTCTCGTGGGCGCCGTCGCCGGCCTGTTCGTTCAGCATATCGCCCGGCAGCCAATCATTCGGCTCGAATGGAGGCGCCGGCAGAGTCTCCGTTGCCGCCAGCGGCGTCGGCTGTTCCTGGAGCGTTTCGGGGGCGCCCTCCTGGATTGCCGTCACTTCGGGAAGTACGGGCGTCGGCAGCGGAACGGCCGCGTATTCGGTGGCAAGGAACTTGAGTCGCAGCTCAAGGACTGCCGGCCTGACAATCGCAGGTCAGCCCTTCGTTGTTGTGCAAGCAGGAAATCGTTAAGAGAAGGCGCTTCAGAAAAAGCGCTTCGACGGTCCGTTCTTCCGCTTGGCCCTTCCCCGACCCGCAGCGCATTCCGTGTTGACAATTGTCCGCAATCTTGGTAAAAGCTGCTCGAACATTCGTCAATCGATTCAGGCGGCGTTATGGGCGGTGCTTCCTTCACCTTTGTTCACGTTGCGGATCTTCATCTCGACAGCCCCTTCAAGGGGGTGACGGCGAAGAACCCTGCCATCGCGAGCGCTTTGCGCTCCGCGACCTTTCAGGCCTTCGACGCCCTCATCGACTTATGCATTGAGAAAGAGGTCCAGTTCCTTCTGGTTGCCGGGGACATCTACGACGGGGAGGACCGCAGCCTTCGCGCGCAGTTGCGGTTTCGCGACGGCCTCGCGCGACTCGCCGAGAAGAACATCCGGACATACGTGGTCCACGGCAATCACGATCCCTACGACAGCCAATCGGCATCCATCGAGTGGCCCGAGGAGGTCCGCATATTCGGCTGCCGGCAGGTTGAATCGGCGGCGTTCGAAAGGGAGGGGGCAACCCTGGCCGTGATCTCCGGCGTCAGTCACGCGAGGAAGAACGAGACGGAGAACCTCGCCAGGCGGTTCCGACAGCGCGAATCGACGCCTTTTCACATCGGGCTGCTCCATTGCACCGTCGGCGCGAATACCGGCCATGACCCTTACGCCCCTTGTCTGCTCAGCGAGCTTTTTGAGACGCAGTTCGATTACTGGGCCCTGGGCCACGTCCATGAAAAGGACCTGTTGGAAGAAGCGCCGATGGTCGTCTATCCCGGCAACACCCAGGGAAGGAGTTTCCATGAGAAGGGCGAGAGAGGCTGCCGGTTGGTGACGGTAGAAGACGGCCGCGTCGCGGCTTGCGAATTCTTCGCCCTCGACGCCGTCCGCTGGGCCGAGATCGAGGTCCCCATCGACGCCGTTCCTACGCTCGACCGGCTCTCCCTTGCCCTGGAGACGCAAGTCCGGGACATCGCGGGCCGGGCTGACGGGAGGGCGGCGATCTGCAGGGCCGCGCTAACGGGAAGAGGGTCGCTCTATCACGAGCTGCGCAAAGGCGCCAGCGTGGAAGAGCTGCTGGAGCGCACCCAGGAATGCCTTGCGGGAGAGGACCCCTTTGTGTGGCTGCAGGAGATCGATTTCCGCTGCCGTCCGGAGATCGACGTGGAGGAACGGCGGAAAAGCGATGATTTTCTCGCCCAGGTCCTGCGGCTGTCGGACGAGCTTCGCGGCGCGCCCTCGAAAGCGCGGGAAAGAGAGCTTTCCGACCTCCTCGGGAACAGGACGATACACGGCGCAATCGGCGGCTTCACCGACGATGAGATCCGCAAAATGGCGGAGAGGGCCGAGTTGATCTGCATCGATGCCTTCGAGGCGGACGAATGAGGCTATCGGCACTCTTTGCGGACGGCTTCGGCATCTTCCATAATCTGTCGCTGGAAAACCTTCCTCCTGGCTTCATCCTTTTTCTCGGCGACAACGAGGCTGGAAAATCCACTTTTCTTTGGTTCCTCCGGGATATGCTGTTCGGCTTCAGGGACAAGAGATCGAAAGACAACGAGTACCCGCCCCTGGCCGGCGGCGCCCTTGGCGGCCGGCTCGTCTTTGCGAGCAAGCGGTTGGGGCAAATCTTCCTGGAACGAAAGGCAGGGAAGAAAGGCGGCCTCGTGACGGTTGCTTACGGCGACGGCCGAAAGGGGGGCGAAGAAGTCCTTCGCGATCTGCTCGGCGGCGCTACCCGCGAGCTTTACCGGAATGTATATGCTTTCAGTCTCAGTGAGCTCCAGACCATGGAGATTTTGGAGGACGAGGCGGTAAAAAACGCTCTTTACGGGGCCGGCATGGGGACGGGCGTGTTGGCTTTGTCGACTGCGACGATGAACATAGGCAAGAGGCTCGACGAGCTGTTCAAACCGGGCGGCAGAACCCCCGGGCTCAACCGGAAAGTGCGCGACCTCGAAGATGTCCGCGGGCGCCTGCGCGAAGCGCGGCAGGAGCTGAAGCGATACGACGAGGCCTACGGGCAGCTTTGCCGGAAAACCGACGAGATTGATAAGCTGAGGTCGGCCCTGCGAGGCCTGGGCAGGGAGAAGGAACGGGCAGACGTGTTTCTCAAGGTATGGGACGACGTCCTCCGACTCGGCGCCCTGGAGCGGGACCTGGCGGACCTTCCGCTCATTATAGAGAGTTATCCCATGAAGGGCGTTGACCGCCTGGAGCGGCTGCTTGAAAGGATGGAGGCAAAAATAGCGGTGCTTGCGGCGCTGGAAGGAGACCGCGAGGAGACGCTCAGGGAGCTGGAGCGCACCCGTGTCGATGCGGCTCTTCTCGCCCAAGCCGAAGCGGCCCGCGAGTTGATCTCGGGGAAGGCGGCCTACATCGACGAGTCCGCGGCCATACTCACTTTGGGACAGCGCATCGAGGCCGTCGGCAAGAGCATCGCCACCGCTCTGTCGGAACTGGGCAGGGACTGGACGGAAGAGAGGCTCCGCAGCCTCGACAGGTCGCTTTTTGCCCGGGAGGAAATAGAGCGGAAGCGACAGGCCCTCGACGAGCTGAAATCGGCGCGGATCAACGCGGAGAACGGCGTAAACGATAGAAAAAGGGCCTTACAAGAGGCAACGAGGGAAGAAGGGGAAGCAACAAAGGAGTTGGCAAAGATGCCTCTCGCGGAGCGGGAGGCGGACGAGGAGACTCTTGAGGCGCTCCAAAAGGGGAGAGATCAGTTTGCTTCGACCGTCGCCGACCTGCCGGTCCTTCAAAAGGAGCGCGACAGAGAAAAACAGCAGGTGAAAGAGGCGCTCCGGGAGATCAGCTCGACCTGGGATAAACGGGACGTCGTTTCTTTCGACTGCTCGTTGGCAGCGCGTGAAAAAGTGGAGACCTTCGAGCGGCTCTTTTCCGAGAGGGAAGGGGAAATCAGAAAAGCGGAAGGAAGAATCGAGGCTGCGGAGGCCGAGCTAAGGGACGTCGCGGAGATGGTCGACCGGAAAACCCGCCAGATCGAGGAAGCGGCTGCCGGGAGCCGGACTATCGAAGAACTTGCCTCCCGCAGGTCGGCCTTGAAGAGCCTACGCGGCCTCGCCGCTGCTCGCGAAAAGCTCACCCTGAAGATCGACTATGAGAAAGAGCGGGCACGGGCTGGCGGCGTCGCTGTCGGCACTGCGCAGGGTGACCGATGAGCTCACCGCGATCGTGACGGTCGCGGACGACGGCGGGTCGAGCGGCCGGCTGCGCCGCGAGTTCGGCGTGCTGCCCCCCGGTGACCTGCGGATGGCGCTGGCCGCGCTGTGCGGCGACGACGAGTGGGGCACCACCTGGAGCAAGGTCGTGCAGCACCGGTTCGGCGGCGACGGCGAGCTGGCCGGCCACGCCGTCGGCAACCTGCTGATCGTCGCGCTGTGGGACCTGCTCGGCGACACGGTCGCGGGCCTGGACTGGGTGGGCCGGCTGCTCGGCACCGGCGGCCGGGTGCTGCCCATGGCCGCGGTGCCGCTGGACATCGTGGCCGAGGTGGAAGGCGCCGACCCGGACCGGCCCGAGGAGATCTGCCGGTCCGCGGCCAGGCGGAGTGCGCCACCACGCCGGGCCA
>CAWFMJ010000004.1:0-11308 GCA_963816715.1 uncultured delta proteobacterium | reverse complement strand
AAAGGCCCCTAACTTCAGGATACGAGTCGAGCGGACACCGTATGGAAGGCCAAACCGGAAGACTTATAGCGCCCAAGTCACCAGGCTTACGGCGCTCAGAGCGATTCGCTTCCCGGAGTCCGACCTGTTATCGACGGGACCGAGAGTATCGGTTCCCACTGCAATACAGCCAGAGAGACCAGGAACGCGCCGATGCAAACCAAATCTAACAACAGAAAAGGCTTGTGAGAAAGCGCGACAGGTACGACGGGATTGAAGAGCACCGCGATGGCTGCGAATCCGATCCCCCAGAAGTACTTGCCGGTTCGGAAAGCCTGTGCGCCTACCACCAACGCGGCCACACAAACTACGAACTCCAGCATGATTCGGAACCCGCAGACGAGCCCAAGAACAAGCCCAGGACCAGCGCGGTGACGGAAAACCATTTCATGATTTTCGTGAACATTGGAATCCTCGTTTCTCCCTGGTTCTTCTTCACCAGACAAGAAGCGAGGGTGACCGGCGTTGGCCACCCGGGCCGTAAGAAATGCATGTCGCCTTCAGGCAACCACGTGCGCAGGGATCTTGTGGAAGGTCGAGTTTGAAACCTCGCGGGTTTCAACACGAGAAGGGCCCTCAATGACCTTCGCCAGGGCCTTCACGACTTCTCGAAATGTTCCGCGGCCGTAGGCTTCTGCATCCTCTTTCTGATCCCAGATGCTGAGGCCAATCGCTTCCAACCCGCCTGCGGCAACAAGGACGATCTTGTCCTGGAAACCTTTCAGTCCTCGCATCATCGGAATGACTTCGTTCTCGATGATGCGCGTGAATTCCTCGACACGATTGGGCTTTAGATGTAGGGAAACACTCCGAGCAAACATGGGGACCTCCTTCGGATCTCGCCTAAGGGCGTGCGATCGCAGATTACCTGACTTAGTTCAGATGACCTGGAAGGTGAGCGTATTGGGTCTCATCTCCTTAACCATACTAAGTTAATTAACCACTTTGTCAAGTTAAATCTGGGCATATTTTCGACAGTTTACGAAATAAAGTTAAGGCCCGTAGCAACTTGATAGACCAGGCCTTAGGACTCAGGCAGTGCCTCGAACCGTTAGGCCCTGAGCAGCAGGATCTGGCGGCGGCCGTATAAGTTACGGATTCCTACATTTCGTAGTTGCTCGCCGGGAGAAAGCGCCTCCGGCTGACGTGACCGGGGGGTGTACTATCGATACCCGCTGTTCAGATGCTCAGGCCGGGCGCTCGACCGGCAGTTGGGGATCGAGAGCGAAGGGCTCGCGCGGCTGCGGCTTGAATTTGAGTCCCATTGCCTGGGCGAGCAGGTGGAGGATGGGACCCCGGTTTTGAAAAAGGACCTGCACCCAATCCCGCCGCTTCATCTGCGGGAAATAAATTCCCCGGAAGGCCAGACGGCAGAGCAGATGAATCAGGCGGTCGGGAAAAGACTTCGACTCCAACCATCCCATGGTGGAGGCGATTGTCTCGGGACTGTAAGACGACGTCCAGGCCTGCCGAACCTCTGCCTCCGCTTGGTCGGTGGTAATCCCCAGAGGTGTGAAGCCCATGGTGAAAGGCTTGAACTCCAGCCAGTGTTTCGGCCGGGTGAGCCGCCCGGCCGCTGCCAACCGGTCATAGAGCGGAGTGGCCGGGTAGGGCGTCAGCAAACCGAATACCGGAAGCCCGGGCGGCCAGGAGCGAATCACCTCCAGAGTGCGCTGCCGCCACACCCGGGCGGTCGCTATCCATCCCGAAGATGAACGAGGTGATGGCGTAAAGATTGTGGCGAGCGAGGCGTTCCAGAACGGCCTTGATATTCGTCCGGCTTGTTGAATCCTTTGCTGACACTCTTGAGATTCTCCGGGTCAATGGACTCGAGGCCCATGAAGATCCACCTGCCGCCGCTTTGGGCGATCAGGGAGACCAATTCCTCGTCGCGCAGCAGGTTCATGCTGATTTGCGCCACCCAGGGCACCTGGGCGTCGCGCGCGATGATCTCGCGCAGCAAGGACTTGGTGCGCCGGGGATTGATGGCAAAGTTGTCGTCAATGAAGAAGACCGCGACCTTTCCTTTTTCGCGCTTCTCCAATGCCTTCAGCATCAGCAGTTCATTGACGACGCTTTCATTCGACCGGAAGCGGATGGAGTCACCGAAGAATCCCGTCACCGTGCAGAACTCGCACCCGTAGGGACAGCCGCGGCCGGACTCAATCGGAATCAGGTGGAAGCTCTGCCACGTCATGCCGAAAAGTGACAGCAGGCGCCGCGCCATCTTGGGAAAGTGCTTGATCAGGTTGAACTGGTCAAGGTCCATGCGGTCCCAGGGAATCACCGGGTAGTCATCCAGGGAAGGCTTGACCTCTTTGCCGTCCGCATTCAGCGGGGCATAGATTTCTTTCAGCGCGCCGCGCTCGGCATCGGCAACGATGGCCGGCCAGGTCTGGTCGGCTTCCCCCAGGGCCACGGCGTCGGCGTGGCGAGGTTCGCCGTCACGTCCCAGCGGCTCGTCCGGCACCTCGGTGACATGCGGACCTCCCATCACCACCGGAACACCCGCCGCCCGCACGGCGTCGGCCATCTGGTAAGCCTTGCGGATCATGCGCGTCATGGCGCCAATCCCCACCAGGCCGATGTGATTCTCCCGGACGTATTCGACGAGTTCCTGCCTGCTCAGACGCCGCGCGTTGCCGTCGATGAGAAACACTTTGTGACCCGGGGGCGTGAGCGATTTCAGGAGGAACATCCAAAGATGCGGCATGAAATTGTTGGTGATTTCGTTGTCCGGATTGTAGAGAAGAATATTCATTTGCTTTTCGCCTCGGTGCACGGAGTTAGGTGGCGGGGCCGATCTCGGGAAGCAGATGAGCCCGGATTTCCATTTTGGCATCCCGGATTGCAGTAGTATACACTTGAGCGCTTCTGTTGTGACAACCTTCTTTCGGTTGGACGCTGTCAGTATTCCATCGGAGACCTCGCCACGTCTTTCCAAGCAGCCGCCGACCAGGAATTACCCCGTTTCGAGCGATTTCTCGGACACCTCCCCCTCACTTTCTACTTTTGCAGTAATCTTTCGCCTTTCGCCATGCAATCAGGCGCGACGGACGATGCGCCACCCGCGGGCCATCACGGATCTTTGTAGCTGGCAGATTCAGAGCGGGGAGGGAATTGGCCACTTGAAATTACGGCCGTGCGGGGCCCTGCGGATCTCCGTCAGCGACGAGGAACTGAACGACTTTCCCGCAGTGCACGCAGACAGTCCCCTTTGCATCTCGCCCCATGTTAGGTGCGCTGGGGACACTGAATACACGCAAGCAGTCTTCGCAACCGATGATGTAGTTTCCGTCCCTATCCCGATATTGCCTGGACTGGTTTGCTGTCAACGTGCGGCGGAGCAGTTCGTAGAGGAGGTTTTCTGGTCAGGTCTGAGATGGTTTGCAGGAGCTGCTCAAATCCGAATCCATTCTTGGGGCAGTAAGCGTCGGCGGCCACTCCTTCTGGCATTTCATTGGCGGCGAGGGCGCTGATGACAATGACGGGCATTTGCGGGAAGCGTTTGCGCACTACCTCAAGAAGCTCAAACCCTGACATGCGGGGCATCTTGAGGTCGGAAATAATCAAGTCCAGAGGTCCCGCGCGGAGTTTCCCGATCGCATCCAGACCGTCAACCGCCACCCGAACGACATACCCCGCAGCCACCAAGTATCGCGAGATGAGCTTCCGGACAAGAGGTTCGTCGTCTACTAACAAGACCCGACCACTTAGCTGTCCCGCCATGGTCGCCCCCTCAGCATCTTGGGAGGGCAGTCTGCGTACTGCGCCCCCGGACAGAGACTTTCTGTTCAATATTACTCATATGGTGAAGAAGTGTTTGCGCGGCAAGAGGTCGATGCTGGTGCTTTACGCTCACGGCACGGACTATAGCAACTCGGTGGCCATCGTGCGCTTGGCCGATGTTGCCGCCTTGGCGGGGAGGAGGGAGCACAGACGAGGGCGAGCGAAAAGGTACAGATTGTCACTCTCTTGGTATGCAAGTCGGCCACCCCCGCCAGCCTGACCTCGCGGAATACCACCGGGGAGGGTCGGGGCGAGGCGGCGCGCGCTTCGCTCAACCATTTCCCCAAGGTGGTGTTAAGCGCAACGGATGCTGTTTGCAAGGCCCATTTGGTGATTACGGCTGTCTGTCGAAGCCGGAAAGGCACCTGGTCGAATAGTCGGCTTCTCGCCCATTGGCTACAGCCGACGCCGACAGCAGAGCCAGTGCGGTTCAGGGTTGCCAGAGCGAGGCAATCAAGGGGAGCGCGAGTTGCGGAGCGGTCGGAAATGATTATGATAGTCAGCATCGAGAGGACGGTAGCACCCCTAAGGAGGATGTCAATGGCCGCCGGAGATCCCCAAAGAGTATGGTTTCCAGAGATGCTCGCAAGACTTCGATGCGAGTGGGACTTCGCGATGTTATTCCCGGCGCTAATCGACTTGCGCGATAGGCTGGACGCTATGCTGCAGCAAATTCGGTCCGAGCGGCATATTGTGTCGCCTGTCGTGCGCTGCCCGAAGTGTGGGACAGCAAGACGTTCGGCTGAACCCCACGTAAGCGTTCGGGCACTCATCCTCACGCTAGGCAGATTCGGTATCGCTTCGCAAGAAGACACAAAGAAAATCGAGAGAGACTGGGCCAAGTATAGGGTTCAGAACGGGCTTGATCTCTACGGGCAAGCCTCCGCCACGCTCGCCAACGGTCATTCGGAACAAATCGAATCGGTCGTATGTGCTCACGTCAGCTCTACGCCGCGCCAAAGACACTGACCCCTTTTTGGAAAAATGGCTAAGCGCGGGTTCGAAAGCGTCCAAGTGGTTTCAGACGGGCATCAACGTGTAGTCGCGAAGGGTTTAGCGATCCTTCCTGATGATCGTTGTCCCGAAACGGCGTTCGAGGAAATAGATCCTGCCTTGTCGCCAAGGGTTTAGGAGTCGATCTCGGTCTTACCGGTCATTTGGCCGATTCACCCGTTGGGGAAGCAGGTCGCCCTGCGCCAATCGTTCAGGTTGGAAATATCAAAAGTCAAAAATAACCCCTTAATCGACCGAAAGATATGGCTTAAGTCAAAATCCACATGTGACTTAAGGCATAACTTTGCCGGGTTTAAACCATAATGTTGCCGCCAGGGTTCGTGTAAGTCCTTTGTTTCATGTCCGTTGAAGGATAATTTTGCCAATTGGGAAGCATAACTTTGCCAAAGGGAAAGTCCCTTAAAGCGTGCATTGGTCGCAGTTGCTTTTTCGCATCGGTTCGTAAGGATTAGGACTGGGGCTGTGCAGAGATAGGGATCGTATCGGTGTGGGATTTTATTCGCTGCGGGTCTGGGGGGCCATCTGTCGGCGGACTTCTCGCAGGGCTTTACGTCCCTCTTCGAGGTTGAGGTAATCGGAGCTGGTCAAGAGTGGGCGTAGGTTCCGGCGTGTGAGACTTATCCCTTTGGTCTGAAGCTCGGTCGCGACCCTTCTCACCTCTTCGGCGGCCTGGATCTTTCTTGCGATGGCGCGCCTCACCCGGTATTCCGCGTAGTGCCGCGCGATCTGACGGCAGAGTTCTGGAAAGTGCCGGTAAATGGTCGCTCGGCCATGGCAGAAACGCGTCATCACCTGTTCCACGGAGGGCGATGGGGTTTCGCTGAGTGCCTTCTGGAGGATTCGGCCGACCTCGGCTCGGTTGATGTACCAGCCAGGCCGCGTCCTCCGTCGTTGTCTGCGGGCGTTCAATCCCAGTGGCGCATCTCGGACGAATCCCCGCGAAGACGCGAGAGTTGGGGATCCGAGCAACAAGCCCCGCAGAGAGATTCCCAGCCGGTAAGCCATATTCAAAAGGAGAGGCAACCCCGGCGTGGTTTTCTCCCTTTGCCAATCCCTGACGGCCCCTCTGCCGACATGCATGAGCCGGGCGAGTTTGGACGCATTCCCAGCCCAGACCCTGTCAACGCAAAGGCGAATCGTCTGCGCGAGAAGCCCTCTTTCAGGCGGGCACGTGATCTGGGGAGCGGCGGCAAGCAACTCTCCCAAAGCGCTTGCGACCCAAGAGGCCCATGCCAACTCCTCGCTTGGCAGCATCCGGGGATCTGAGATTGGATCGATCCCGTTGGGTACCAGCGACTGCCCACAGCGGGAACAGCGATCCCGCCGCGAGCGTGAATCCAGCGGGCCAATTTGACGCTCACAGCGGGGGCATGCTTGGCGCAAGATCCGGCGATGGTACGGGCAGATGGTCACGGCCTGCAGGGCCCAGAGAAGAGGCTCGTAGATCGGTTGGTTTGCTTTCCGCCAAGCGTACAAGCAACTCTCGCACCAGGCCCGGCAACGGCGAAGCAAGGAATGGCTGGGCAGAACGCGGCACCAGGTGAGCAGTGTCAGGAAGGATAGATCGCGGCGCCCGGTGAGGGTCTCCAAGGCTCGCACAAAATCTGCTGCAGGGGACCCAAACCCATTGATCGTGTGGGTGGAGTACCCCGCCTGGCTTTCAACGCGGAAGGAAAAAATGTTGCCTTTGCCCGCCAACGCCTTGATCTCTTTCGCATAAAGGACACCCGCTGATACGCAGTGTGCCTCGGCAAGCCTGACGATGTAACCTGACAGGCTTTCTACCATCGGCGTCCCAAGCCCAATGGGAGAAGAATGATAGAGACGAGTGACGGGCGGAAGCATGGGCGCCTCGGTATCCCAGGTTTCATATTCCTGAAGCACCATGTCAGTCCCCGTCGAAGGGGGGAGTAAAAGGAGGCGCAATTTCAGCCTGCTTGGGAAATGCCGACTTCATCACGCGCGGGTCGGCGTGAACCGACACGCCGGCCTCCGCGCTTCGACCCTCTTTCGCCGCTCGGCCGTTGCGCCGTTCGCCCCGGTGCGCTGGCTGGCTTTGTGGTGTCCGCACAGGTCATCAATCCGAGCCCCAGCAGTTCCCGGAGTCGCTTGGCCGTTTCTGGTTTTGCAATAAACACGGATTCTCCATCCAAGGTGTCCTGTGCGGTGGTCACGCCTTGATCGAGCGACCAAGCGCAACGTTCCAAATCATCCCGCGTCAGTGTGGGGGCGCCCCGTTCGAGAGCGGCTGCCAAAGCGCGCGCGAACCAATCTTTGAGGATTCCCACGCACCCCAGGGAATGGGTGTAACAGAACTCCCAATCTCGCCACAGTTCCGGTTCCTGAGCCAGCGGGAGATGCCGTTGAAAACTGAAGATCACCCGCTGAAAAGCGATAACGTCGTCTGGATTGTCAACGCGATATCGCCGGAAATGAAGGTCGAGACTGCGACGGCTTAATTGTGCACTCAGATTGCGGCACGGCAGAAGCTCATAGGTTCCAAGTAGCACGTGGACACAACCGGTAAGGCTGGCCAGGGACTTGAGACAATCCAACTGGTCGGAAAGACGGCGTCCGCTCGCAATCTTCGTAAAGTGCTGGGCCTCGTCAATCAGCACTGCCGCCGGCCGGCGATGGCGGAGAGCCTGTTCCAAGGCTTGGCGTAACTCGGGGTTGCACACTCTCGCCGTCCCCTTCCACCCACTCGATCCGTCCCGGGAAGTCCCAGACGTTGGGTAATCGAGCTTATAATCGATGAGCGGCTCTTCGAGCGCACGCAGAGCCCGGCGATAGTAATCCTTCCAACTGAAATTACCTGAGTCCGGTGCGGCCGCCTCGAACCCGACCACCGGAATGCGACCGGGCTCTGGCTCCCCCGCCGAGAGAAACCGCTGTTTTAGTTCTCGCTCAATCCGCAGCCGAAGTGTTGTTTTTCCCACGCCTGTTGGTCCCACGACGAAAATCAGCGAAGCCCCACCCGGTTCCTGAAGGGCTTGCCGAAGCGCCTCGCTTACCGCCTTCAGTTTTGGATGCGCGACCGTATAGGAGCGGAAGTAGGCGAGCCGCTCGCTCGTCGGCCGCTGTAAGAGCTCGTCAGGGAAAGCCCTTGAAGACACCTTCAGTACTCCTCATACATGCTGAGCTGGTCGGCGCTCAACGTCTTCGCCGTTGCCTCCACAGCCAACGCGGCCGCCATGCTGGGGTCGCTGGGGACTTCTCCCTCGACGGCGGTATCACCCGGCAGGGCGTCCGGCTGGGATTGGATTTTCGCCACAACGCCCTTCGCCTCCCGATCTTTACTACGCTGGACTCGCAAGGCATGTTCACCTTCTGCCGAAGCGAGGAAATCTGCCAGTTTCTTCGCCGTTACGGTGAGTTGTCCGGCATGCTGCCGCGCGCGTTTACGCAACTCGGCGGTGGCCAGCATTAACTCGCGCTCAGACTTGCCGCGCAGAACGCTATAGTGCTCCGAGATGCATTTCACCCATCGGTTGCGCACCAAGGCGTAGGCAATGCCAGCATCGTAAGGGTCATAACGGACAGGTACCAGACTCCCCTCCACTTCCGGCTCCCGCAACGCTGACGCCCAGTAAAACACCTGGTTGAGCCTCACCCCTTTGCTGGGCACAACTCGGGCCTGACCCCGAGTCGTTGTGGGCAGGGTCCATAACCGGAAGTCTTCATCATAGGCCACCGTACGGTGAGGCCGAATCCCGCTCTGTGCCAGTCCGGCAGCGAACGCTTCACGCGGACTCTGCCCGAGAGCAGGGTGGGGGACGGTGTCGTAGATTTCGTAGGCCCATTGGCATAACGATCCGTAGAGTTCGGCAAGTGTCCACTCGGCGTGGCGCTTCGGATCCACGCCCTTGGTAACTTGCCGGATGTTTTTCATGATTTGTGTATTGCCTGCCAGATTATGAATGAAACGCGTGTTGGAAGCGCCGAATAACCTTTCGCAGACCGAGCCGAACCGCGCCTTTGCCGGCGGACGCGTCTTTTTGGTGCACTCGAACCGCGCGAGAAGGGTATCGAAATAGACGCTGCCAAATTCCTTGCCTCCATCCACGACCAAGCTCTGGGGAAATCTCCCGTGGCGGCGGACACACTCGCGAAGCACCATCATGCAGGAACGATAACTCGGCGGATCGAAGGTGAGAAAAATCGCTAACAGCCGTCGGGAGAATGCATCCGTCAATATCGTGTACCAGGGACGCCCCAAGTTCTGACCGGTGCGGGAGCAAACCAATTCGATGTCGAGCTCAGTGTGGTCGATATGACAGATGTGAAAAGGACGGTCCCCATGACGCGGCGTGGTCAGTTCGAGTTCCAAGTATGGCGGCTCGAGCCCGTAGGCGGCCCTGTGCCCTTTCCTCTTCAGCGTCTGTTCATAGGAAGGGTCGTGGTGTCTTACGGCATAACAGAAGGTCCTGTAACTGGGGGTGGGTGTTCCGTGCGACTCGCAGGCGCGCGCCAATGCGCCATAGACGTGCAGCCGCCGCTGCTGTTTGAGCGTTTTGTAATGGGTTTCGATGAATTGGGTCATCAGAGCCCGGGTCTTGCCCGGGAGCTTAGGAGTGCGGTTGCCCCTCCGATTAATTCGGGGCAGCAGGCCGAGATAACCCTTCTCGTGAAGCGCTTCCGCCCGCCGGTAATTCTGCATCCAGTTTCGCACGGTACGTCCGGAAACTCCATCCGCCAAGGGTTCACCGGCCTGATAGGCACGGATGAGTTCGAGGCGGCGGTTGGCTTCTGCCATCTGGTCCGGACTCATATCGAACGACGGGGCATGGCCGGGTTCGGCGGGAGTGGAGGCTGGGCTCGAAGTGGTGATCGGCTGACAGGGAAACTCCGGATGCTCAACGGTGCGGTTGTTGCCCGCGGAAACACATACTCGCTGTGGGATCGACCAGTGGCGCTGAGGAGAGGTCGACTTGGATGATGCCGCAAGCGATGAGCATATAAAGGTCATCGCGACTGGCTAGGCCTTCGGTGGCTCGGAACAGGTCACTGAGAGTGGATCCCTTGTGCGCCGAAACCCAAGCGAGCACAATTTCTTGAACGTGAGCATCGACTGTCCGTGAATCCGCGCGAAGATAATCTTCAAGAAACTGGATGTTCCGCTGGTAAGTCCAGTCGATCTGACGCGAGGAACGAACGTGATAATAAAGACCCAAAGGGCTTGCTTGGGCTTCCCCAGGCGGGCAGCGCCACCTGCCTTGTGCATCGGGACAGTATCGATGCGGATTATGGTCGGCCAGCCTGACCAGATCCTCGTCAGTCTTCCATTCTTCCCAACCCGCCTCCGCTCGGCGAAGAACAAAGAAGTCTGGCGTGTGAATGACTGTCAGATCTCTTCCCTTCGCGCTCTTGTAGGTGAGTTTCAAGGGCGGCGGCTGATCGTAGTACTCGAAGACACTCGCATCATGCTCCATCTCATAAATGCCGGCCAACTCGACCCGGTGACTCTCGAACTGGATGGTGACGCCCATCTTTCGGCTCGGATACCGCCCGCTGACATTCTGGTGCCCACCCCCGACCCGGCGCGAAGGCGGTGCGGATCGAATATGATCAATCACCGCGCGAGACGCTTCGGACAAACCCAATCGTCGGTACCACATCCGCAGATCCTCGGGGCTGAGCATGATCAGAGCCCTCCTCCCCCGCTATTTCTTTCCCGCTTTCCGACGCCGTTCCCTCTTCCTGGCATCCAAATAACGCGTACCGGCCTCGTTCATTAAGGCCTGCAGCTCACGCCCATTCGCAAGGGCCTTCTCAACCTCCGGCGCCAAATCTTCAGGTACGTAGAGAGACATGCGCTCTTTCCCTCGGCGGCCATATAAGATGTAGCTACGATGGCCTTGCCCGCTGGCGCACGCCGGGCAGTTCTTGCGAATACAAGGGGTCTTGCGAAAGGAAAGAGAGCCTTCCGCCACTGGCCACAGATGGCGCATGGCTTCCTGGAACCACTGCTTGACGGTC
Organism: uncultured delta proteobacterium; assembly: GCA_963816715.1. Lineage (GTDB taxonomy): Bacteria > Desulfobacterota > Syntrophorhabdia > Syntrophorhabdales > WCHB1-27 > BOG-1155. The sequence goes on along the minus strand of CAWFMJ010000004.1, from coordinate 487 downwards.
TCCGGCGTCTCGGTCTTGTTCGTATGCATATGCGCACTATGACGCACATAAAACCCTTTGGCAACGTCTTTTTTAGGGCTTTGGAGAGCAGAACAGCGAACCGACCGAGAACGTCAGCAGCCATCAGTCACACAGTGGGATTAGAGGGACTGCCCGAGCGGCCAACTCATGCCTTAAGCGTCAGTCAGGCGGACTTATCCTTACTATTCTGAACTTTTGGCAAAGATATGCTTCCCACGCGACGGCCCCGCCGGAAGCTCGTGTTGCAAATGAAGGACATACCGGCGGCTCAGTGGCAAAGTTATGCTTCCCAATTGGCAAACTTATCCTTCAAGGGACACGGGGTGTAATGGGGATCTATGTCGGCTCCGTAGGTCGTTTTGCACCTTCCATCGATGGATCAATTAAGCGGCGCAGGGCCACGGGATGTGCGGCGGGGGACAAAACAGGTTAATCGAGCTGATTCTGCGTCGGTTAGTCTCTGCGT
>CAWFMJ010000003.1:0-17594 GCA_963816715.1 uncultured delta proteobacterium | reverse complement strand
ACATCTGTCCCATCCCTGGGCGGCTCCGCCTGCGTGGGCATCCCCAGCTTCTGCAGCGAGAGCTACTCCGAGAACGACTGCGAGCAATGGTGGATGAAGACGAGGACCTATACCTGCACGACCAGCGGATACGACTTCTCGGCCATACAGAAGCGCGTATCGACCATAAAGCAGTCCGCCCAGGACAACACTCCGTCGATGTCCTACAACGATTACTATCTGTCGGGCTCCACGATGGACGACCGGACAGCTCTTACGCGACAAGCAACGTCTACCGGGGGGACATCGGGAGCTGCCAGCAGGCGTGCAAGACGTTGGCGAACGCAGACAACACCTCCACGAACGTCGCTTACAAGAAAGCGACGTCTCCCTCGATGCGACGACCCCCGTCTACTACTATCACGCCTGCACCTCGGCGGGATGCCCTGGAGGAGCGGGCGAGACGACGTCAGACTGCCATGCATGAGACTTCGCGGAAGCGGCGGTCATCATGCAGACCTTAAAGGAAAGGAGCGCAGGACATCATATGCAGCGACGGAACGGAAATCGGCCTCCAGTGAGAAAGGCAGCAAGAGAAAACAGCGGAACAGTTCGATGGCTCAGCCGGGTCGTGACGGTGTTGACTGTTCTCGGCGCCGTGCTTGTCACGGCCGGATACGCCCACGCCACGTTCTGGTATGCGCGCTGGACCTCAACGGGAACGGGCAGATAGACCAGGGAGAAACGGCCACTTGTATCGGAGACGCCGGCACGCTTTGCCCCCTCGACGCGGTCGCGTGCCAGCCCGCCGAGAGCGCTCCGACCTGCCCGACCGGTGGTTCTTATGTCTCCGCTGACGATCAATGCGAGGCGCCCTCCTGGACGTGCGGCCTCGATGGGTCCCGGTACGACAGCCAGGCTTCGTGCTCTTCCGCGTGCTCCCAAACGACCGCCTGCACTGCAGGGGTATGCCCCTACGGATCGTCGCATCCGTGTGACACCAATAACAACTGCACCCGGACCGGGTCCTGCTCCCAGACCTGCCCAAGCGCCTACAGCCTGACCGGAAGCATTTGCGCGGCGCCCGTGACCTGCGCCAAGGGAACGTATAGCTCCACCGCCAAGGCGTGCCTTGACAACAGCTCGTGGGTCTGCCCCCACGGCGCTGCTTATCCCTGCCTCAGCAATGCCGGAAGCCATGAATGCTCGACGGCGACGTGCATCGATCCGTCGACGGCGCAGACAACCACCGTGAGCACGGCGATGCTCCAGAACAACGGCCCGACGGACGCTTCCGGCAACTGCCTTGGCACGATATACATCTTCACGGGGAGGAAAATGACGTGCAACAAGTCGGGCGTTCAATCGGGGTGGAAGAACTGTTGCCAGGCGGGGTCGGCGACACTGAGCGACGACGTGGGGAGCGCGGAAAGCCTGTTCAACGGGGTAAGCGCGATTTCCAATATATACCACCTCGGACAGATCGCATACTACGGGACCGAAATCCTGAACGGCACCGCGGTGAACGTCACGAACATGAGCACGAGCGTTCAGGGCGCCCTGGAAGCAGTAGCGCAGGGCGGGAGTCTGATGGACGGGTTCACGGCTTACGCCGAGGCGACTTTCCTGAACCCTGAAACACTCGCGTTCATGGCGGCGGCCTATATGATACAGGAGTATCTTTTGTCCGGGAGCTGCAGCCAGGAAGACCTGGAGACGGCTATAATGGACGCGGCGGGCCGATGCCACAGCCTGGGTACTTACTGCACGGACAAGTGGCCCCTGGTGGGGTGCGTGCAAAGAGCCGAGGACTTCTGCTGCTTCAACTCCAAGCTCGCGCGCATCATACAAGAACAGGGCCGGCCTCAACTGAAGTCATTCAACCCCAACCCGTGGGGCGTAGCCACCGACGATGGTCCCGCCAACGCGGACTGCCGGGGATTTACGTCGACGGAGTTTCAGATGCTCGACTTTTCGAAGATGGACCTGTCCGAGTACTTCGGGGACATCGCGACGCAGGTCCAGTCGGCAATCCAGCAGAACGTGTCCGGTAAGATAAACAGCTATTACAACAGCATCCAGCAACAGCCATAGAGGAGGGTTAGTTTGAAGACCGTTGTCTGGTGCATTCTCGCGGCCGCGGCGCTTGTGGTCCCGTTTTCCTTTCGCCTCGGATGGCGGAAATGACGAAGAAGAAACTTACGATACGCCGCATCCTCACCGCCGCATTCCTCTGCCTGCTATGGCGTCTACCGCCCCGGCCAGGGATCTCGGCACCTTCGGCGCGGTCTACGACATCGTGGAGAAGGACGCTCTCAAAGAACTTCAGGAGAAGGCGAAGTCGGTCGATTTCTCCAAAGCGGTGGACAGAACGCCCTTACAAGGAGGGCCAGGGACTTCACCCCGGAGGACGTGAAGGAGACGAGGATGATCGGCCCCGCCCGGAAGGACCGCACGTTCCTCGTGGACATGACCTATACCCTGGAGAGGGACATCAAAGGCGAGAAGGGGAACATCATATACCCCGCGGGTTATACCTTCAACCCCCTTAACTATGTGGTCTACCCGAGGACTCTTGTCATTCTCAACGGGAAACGGCCCGAACAGATCCGCTGGTTCGAGGAATCATCCTACGCCAAGGACGCTCTGGTCACCCTTCTCCTGACGGACGGCTCCTACGGCGAGCTCTCCAAGTCCCTCAAGCGTCCGGTATTCTATGCAAGCGCCAGGATGATCGAGGCATTCAGGATTCAGGCGGTGCCGTCAGTGGTCCGGCAGTCGGGCGCCCACATGGAAGTGACGGAGGTGTTCGTACCGCCCGCTGTTAGCCCTTCAAGCATTTCTCGAAGTCGTCAGTAAAAACAATTTGCTTGAGTTACGGGCGTCAACCTGCAAGTATTGCATGAGGGCAAGAGCCGGGAACCACGGAACGCCGTGCGAAAGGTGGCGACTAAAGAATAAGCCGTGCGACCCATGGTGCCGACCCTCTTAGCAAACCAGTTCAATCTCAACCGCTCAGTCCAACTGTCGCAAATACAGTAGGTCGCATCAGGCTTGACTTAAAGTCAGGTGCCTCGGATTCTCATAGTAAGTACACCGGTGTCTATGGTCTCTAATCTCTAATATAGTCTGGGGTAACGGCAAGAAGACAGGCCGCCCATCCCCTCGCCAAAATCGTCGACGTCAATCTGACAACCGGCATTCCCGAGCCGGGCGAGATTGCCGAGGCAGAGAGCATTCTCCTCGGTGTCGCGGCCAAGGCATTCGATGATCAGTTCGCCATGCACAGGCGCAGTTCCGCCATCTTGCGGCACATATCGTCAATCAGTTCCTCATTTGCAACATCCTCATTATTCCGGGAATTGTTCCGAAACCAATGACGAACCGATATCCTTCATGGCAGTGTGCAGACCTTTTCTTTCATGCGCCGGTTCATTTCGCATACCGGCTACGACATGCACCCCTTTAACATCAAATTCCAGCAACTGAAACATATGTTTCGTATAACCAAAATACACCTGAAACATGCCGGTATCCGGATTACCCTGAGTGAACACAAGAACCAGCTTCTTTTTCACGGCATTTTCTTTGAAATGCGGAGAGAAGCGCGGAGAGATTTGTGCAAACAACCTATCGGTGAATATCTTCGCCTGGGCACTCATCTGCCCCATGTAAATCGGCGAGCCGAGAACGAGGAGATCGGCCTGCTCAAGCGCGCCGTAAAGTTTCTGCATGTCGTCATCGATAACACACCCCCGATTCCGATCGCCCTTGTGGCAGCCCAAACAACCCCGGCACGGTTTGATATCGAGATCGCTGAAATACCAGGATCGGGTTTCGGCGCCCTGTTCTTTCGCGCCATCGAGTATTTTGTTTACTATCCAGGCGGTATTGCCTTCTTTCCGCGGACTTCCAATAAATCCCATGACTTTCATTTTTTCCCCTTGCACGTCTGGTCTACTTACATTAAAAAGAAGCTACTTCATCGCATTGGGAGTTATGCTGTTCTTAGTTGAAGGCTTGAAAGATTGAAAGGTGGCTCCCACCGTGGGATAATCCACGGGCCAATATCTCAAAAGAGAAAGGGAGCCACGATGAAAGTAGACACGAAACAAAGGAAAAAGGCAAGGAAGGGATTTGCCCAAATGTACGGCAACGAGGAGCTCGGGGTACGGATGGTTCATGTCCTCCAGGTAGGCAAGAAAGGATTGGATTCACTCGTCATGGAGCTCGGACGCATGCTCGCGGAAACGATCATGGACATGGAACGGGAGGAGCGCTCGGGCCCCGAAGGAAAACCTCTTCACAAAGGAGTCTACAAGTGGGCCTATCAGAAAGGCTCGATCTATTGCGGCGACCAGAAGGTCAGAGTGAATCATCCCCGTCTGCGGGGTCCCGAAGGAGAGATCGCCCTCTCCCTCTATGAAACCCTGAAACAGCCGGGCGCCTTCTCGGAGGAACTCCTCGCGAGAGCCCTTCGCGGCATATCGGGCAGACGATACAACGAGACCGTCATCGATACCGCATCCGCCTTCGGCGTCTCTGCCTCTTCCGTCTCCCGGCGCTTCATCGAGGCCACCGCACAGAAGCTCAAGGAGTTCAGAGAGCGGGACCTTTCCGGCATCTCCGCCTTCGCCGTCTTCATCGACACGGTCCACCGGGGCAAGGACGCCTTCATGGTTGCCCTGGGAATAGACGGCCAGGGCCATAAGCACGCCCTCGGGTTCTGGCAGGGGGCGACGGAGAATCACGAGATCTGCGAAGAGCTCCTTGCCGACATGGAGGAACGAGGCCTTGTTCTCTCGAAGAAGACGCTTTTCGTCACCGACGGCGGCAAGGGCGTCATCAAGGCCTTGAAGGAAAAGTTCGGCCCGAAACTTCTCCACCAACGCTGTATCATCCACAAGGACCGCAACATCCAGAGACATCTCCTCAAGAAGTATCGGAAAGAGGCGCACCGCCGGTTTATGAGAGCCCTCGAGCAGAACCTCTACGAGGACGCCAAGAAGATGCTCCTCGATTTCGAAAAATGGCTGCGAGCCGTCAACGAGTCCGCGGCCGACTCACTGAAAGAAGCCCTGGATGAGATCCTCACGGTCCACCGGCTGAACGTTCCCCTCTTACTCAGAAAGACGCTCAGTTCAACCAATCCAATAGAGAGCATGTTCTCGACGGTCCGCGACTGCGAGGTGAATATCAAAAGGTATCGGGGGAGCGCCATGTCCCAGAGATGGCTTGCGTCGGTCATCCTCTACTGTGAAAAAGGCTTTCGAAGGATCAAGGGCTACGATCAGATCGCCGGCGTGGTCGAGACCATAGAACGGGTACTGGGAGACGCGGTGTCGGTCGCCGCGTAAAGGGACGAAAGATGAATGGGAGCCACAGGGGCTTCAACTAAAAATTGACAAACTCCTCGCATTTTTCATCCAATCATGCGCGAATATCTCCGGCTCGCCCGTCTTTATGACGTCCATTATCAGTTCCGCGACATATTCGGACGTATCGGCCGGCGGGCGCCCGGCAACATAGTCATCTGCGGTTTTGGGCTTGGGCTCGCACGAGACCAGGTTCTTGTAAAAATCGCTCTTCGTGACATAAGGGTAGACAACGCTTACGGTTATCAAGTCATCCGTCAGCTCGGCGCGGGCCGTAAGGGAAAGGCCGTTCAGAGCCCTTTTTGTGGCCGAATAGCCGCTCAGCCCCGGCGCGTACATAAGAGCGGTGCCGGAACTTATATTGACTATCGTCCCTTCGCCTTGGTTGCGCATTATGGGTATAGCCGCCTGCATGGCGACCAGCGGGCCTATCACGTTCAGGTCCAGCAGCTTGCGGTATTCCTTTATATCGATAGACTCAAGCGAGCAATGCATCCCCCTGCCGGCGTTGTTGATGAGGATATCCAGCCGGCCGAATTTCGCCTGAACTTTACCTATCATCTCACGAACGGCACATTCGTCCGACATATCCGCCGGGAAGGCCGCCGAATCGGGAAGCTCTTCGGACACCTGCTCAAGCTTATCCTTGGACCTCGCATTGAGGGCCAGCTTCGCCCCGTTCTTCGCCAACAGTCTGGCGGCCGCAAGCCCTATCCCTGCCGACGCTCCCGTGACCAGTACCACTTTGTCGTTGATATTCATCACAGTCTCCTTTGTGTTCTTGCGCCTTGCATAATGCGGCGCTTCGGGCTCAAGGCTTCCGCCCCGTGACTATGCGCAGCGGCGGAAGATCCTCGAAGATCGGACCCGACAACTTGACATCCTTCCATCCCAATTGAAGGAGCGTCTCAACGTGCTCGTGGGTGGCAAAGATGTCCTGAAGGGCGATTCTGCCATTCGACTTGAGGACTCGCGCGATCTCCCGAATGGCCTTTGCCCGCCCGTCCTTGCCGGGAACGTTGTGAATGGCGAGACTGGAAATCACCGCATCCATGGATTCGTCGGGGAAGGGGAGGTCGCGCATATCGGCCGTTTGTATCTCCACGCGGTCGGCGACGTTCTCTGCCTTCGCGTTTGAAAGTGCTGCTTCGGGACCGTTGTTCGAAAGATCGGCGCCCCGCCAGAGATCTATGCCAAAGGCTTTTCCTTGGGGGAGGCGTCGGGCCGCGCCATTAAGCAGGAGCCCGCGGCCGCAGCCGACGTCAAGCACCTTCTCGCTGCCGCCGAGTTCCAGGGCGTCTATGAGACGCTCCCGTTCGCGGAGCTTCGCGCACTTACTCCACCACATCATCGCCCCTGCCTTAGCGAGCGTACAAACCCCTATGAAGAACAGAAAGGCAGACAAAACAGCTCGCGCGACCGGTCGGCTCGGAATCGCCGTCGCATAGACGACAATGCCGGCGGCAATGGCAATCAGGCTGGCAATGGTCAGGTTTCGCACAATTGCGGGGCCGTCTATTCCGTAGTCTGCTTTTGAGGTTGTCATCTCCCGTTCACCATCCTGATAGTGGCTGCCAGACCCTCTGCCACAAGGTGAGGCAGCCTGACCTGCCCATGTTGTTGAGACGTTCGCGCGCCGAAGTTATTGCAAGCTGTCTCCAGTGTTTCACGCGCCCGACGAGCAGTTGTGCTCTTCGTTCAGGCCCATCGTTCCAGGCCGGAATCCTGGCTTTCGCCTTCGAAGGTCCTTCTACTCGGAAGCGGCTGTTGACAGTCCTTGGGGCATCGTGCTTTGCCCGGTATCCTTCAAAAGAGCCCGTTCGCCCTCAAGCCTCTCAAAAAGATTTACCATCTCGACCGCCGAGACCGCCGCGTCCCATCCGCGGTTCCCCGACTTCGCGCCGGCCCGCTCGATTGCCTGCTCTATGGTATCGGCTGTAACCACGCCGAACTCTATGGGAACGCCGGTCTTCAGGGCAACGCTCGCGATACCCTTAGTGACTTCCGCGCCTATGTAGTCAAAGTGCGGAGTGGCCCCTCGTATGAGGACCGCCGTGCAGATTATCGCGCTGTATCTCCCGCTTCGGGCGATCTTTCTCGCCGCAAGCGGAATGTCGAAGGCCCCGGGGACCTTTATGATCTCGATGTCCTTAGCGTCGGCCCCGGTCCTTCTGAGCGCGTCTATCGCACCTTCAACCAATTTCGAGCCTATAGAATCGTTAAACCGGCTCGTCAGTATTCCGAAACGCTTGCCCTTTGCGGCGACAGCGCCCTCGATCACCTTTATCATAATCTCTTCCGTTCCTCTCTATCCGGCCTGAGCAGTTTCTTTCCTCATTCATGCCTTCACCTTAACAATAGGCAGGCTCGTTAACCCCGGTGGAAGTGTGCATGAGGGGATACGCAGATATGCCCCTTTCCCTTCATGAAAAATCGTTCGACCGGGAAAAAGCCATGGTCAGTTCTTCTCGTATGGAGGAAGCCTTCCGCGTACCGGGCGAGAATGTCCGTTTCTATGTTCACCATATCTCCTGTCTTATGGAGCCCCAGGGTCGTTTCCTCGGCGGTGAGCGGCGCAACGTCGACAAAGAAGCGGTTCTCACGAATAGTATCGACCGGAAGGCTTACCCCGTCGATGGCGACAGGACCTCTTTCGACCAGGTACTTCGCAAGCTCTCCCGGGAACTCTATTCCCAACAGGAGAGAGCCGAAGACGCATCTGCGCTCGGCTATGCGTCCTACGCCGTCCACGTGCCCCAGCAAGAGATGCCCGCCCACTGCGTCGCCCATGCGAAGCGCCTGCTCCAGGTTCACCCTGTCTCCGGCTCTGAGATCTCCGAGCGTTGTCTTCGCGAGGATTTCCTCGGAGAGATCGGCGTAAAAAACCGGGCGGTCCGATTTGACGCCCCTTACGGTGAGATACACTCCATTGACCGAAATGGCGTCGCCGATCTCCACTGCAACGTGCCGCGGCGTCTCCACGGCGAGTACGCCCGCTTCCCGGGATACGGTTAGCGATACCGTGCCGGTTGCTCTAATGGCCCCTGTGAACATGGTCTCTCCCCAATAGCCGGCCGATCAATCCCGATTCATGCCGCCTCCGACCGTGGACGTGCTGATGTACCGTCCCATCCGGCCGCGTCTGCGGCTCTTGGCGGTTCTTCGGCCCCGATTCTGCTGAAAGCAGGGTTTGCATTGGCGGGGCACGTCTTCACGCATCTTCCGCATTCAGTACACATCTGCTCGTTTACTCTGGCTGCCATTTGTTTGCCTCCTGTCTGTCGGCGAATGAACAATCGCCCGATCTTCGCACGCCCGCGGACTTACGGCCGAAGTCTTTGCGGCTGCCTCCATTTTCGCCGACCTCTTTAAATTCCGCGTATAGCGCCGGTCCGATGGCCGTTCAGAATCTGTCGCAGCATGGATCGTGACACTCCGAATGAAACAACATATGATGCATTCGATGATGCCCGTGGAACCAATGGCGTCCATGCCCCCCGTGGTGATGGTCGTGGCCGTCCGGCCCGTCCGTGGCCTCTATGCTCGCGCTGACTTTTCCGATAAACGCCAGCATCTGGGTTTGCTCTTTCTCCGTGAGGCAGTTGAAAATCGCTGTCGTGAGATCGCCAGAGGCGACATCGGATTGCGCGGCCGCCTTTTGCCCTGCATCCGTGAGGAAGACCCTCATGACGCGCTGGTCGTTCTCATCCTGCTTGCGCACGATTAAGCCGGCCTGTTCCATTTTCAGCAGCATCTCCGTCATGGAAGACGGACGGACATCCATCTTGTCACCCAGTTCTCCCTGGCTTGCTCCGTTGTTTTGGGAGATGAGGGACAGCAGACGGTTTTGTCCACGGTGCAGTTTTCGTCCCCACGGCAAGTCTTCATGGGCCATCCGGTGCTCCATCCGGTGTATGTGGCGGCTTAACCGCGCCAGGGCATCGTACAATTGGTGTGCTGTCTCTGTCACTTGAAACCCTCCTGCTCGGTCATATTAGTTAGGTACCTAAGTAAAATAACCTCTCGCTCAGGGCTTGTCAAGTTATTGCATGAAGCTCTCGCATATCTCATATACATTGTCCCTCGCTCTAAAAACGACGCGAGTAATATGTCCTCAGAGTCGATTCCTCAAGAGGAGGTATGTTCTTGCGCGCTAGGGCTTTCGTACTTTTGGTTATCTCGGTGTTATCCCTGATTCTAGCCTGTGTCACATCCAGCCGGGCGACCTGCTCTGCAAACTTTTTCAACCCCATCACCGACATCTGCTGGGACTGCATATTCCCCGTCGCCATCGGCGGCATCACTATCTTCGGGTCGGATATCGATTCCCCCGGCGACGATATCTCGAGTCCGATCTGCATCTGCGGGACGACGATAGGCCTCAGCGCCTCATTCTGGGAGCCCGCGAGGATCATCGAGACCGTGAAGGACCCCTGGTGCTTTAACCTGATCGGCGCGGACCTGGGAGGCAACGGGTTCCTCGCAGGCGACTCCCAGAAGACCACCAAGGCTTCGAAGAGCACGTTTGCCCAGGCCCACTACTACATGCTCAACGTGTGGTCCCTCCTGGATCTTTTCCTCGATCTGCCGTGTCTTGAGAACACCGGCTTCGACGTCGGGTATATCACCGAGGTCGACCCGCTCTGGAACGACGACCTCCTCGCCTTCCTCCTCAACCCCGAGGCCCTCCTCTTCGGCAACCCGGTGCTCCAGTTCTCCTGCATCGCCGACAGCGTCGCGGCGAACGCCGGTCTTCCCCTCGACGTCCTCTTCTGGTGCATGGGATCGTGGGGCTCCGCCTATCCCCTCACCGGCCACAAAGGCAACGACAACATCGTCGAGGACAACGCAGCCCTTGCGGCCAGGCTGATCTACAAGCTTGTCCGGGAGTACACGCTTACCGACACGGCCACGAACGTCTGCGGGCCGACGATGTGGCCAATCTGGACGAAAAGCCACTACCGCCTCCAGATCATGAAGCCCGTCAGGGACTACACGTGCCAGCCCATCGGGCGGAGTGGGCTCATATGGGCGGCCGGCAAGAATCCCCCTTACTCGGCAGGCGGCAACGCCGCAGACAATTTCGACTGGGTGCTTACGAGGAAGAAGCTATGCTGCCTAGGGTATTCACTGTAACGACTGTCCTTATATTTGTATCGCTCTGCGCCTTCGCGGGCGGGCTATCCACAGACGAGATCTCCGCCATTCAGGAGAAGGCGAAAAAGGATGCGGCCGGTATGGCCCTTCCCCCGAACGATTATGAAGCTCCTCGGGAAGCAGAAGGCGGAAGAAGCCTATCGGGTCTATCAATCCGAGGAATTCCAACAAAGATCGCCCTGGAGAGGGAGCGCATTCGAAAGGAGGTCTTCGGGCGCGAGGGCCATATTACAAGGACAGCAAAAAGGACAGCGCCACGGGAGGGCTCGGAGCCGACGAGCGGATTTACGTCTTTCTCTCCTCGTCAATACCCACGGGGACCCTTCGCCGTTACACGAGCGCGGCTGGCGCCCTGGGCGACCGCAACGTGAGGTTCGTCATGCGCGGGTTCATCGGCGGGGCCAAATACATCAATCCGACCCTAAGCTTCGTCAGGGACCTGCTTCTCGAAAACCCCGGTTGTGACCCATTGAAAGGACCACGTGCCGGACCTACGATACCGCGGTGATCATCGATCCCATGCTCTTCAAACGCTACCGTATTACGAAGGTCCCCGCCTTCGTCTATACGAAGTGAACGGCCTCAAGGACCCGGAGAAGAGCGAGGGACTCGAAAGTAATATCGATATACGCGCGTTTCACACGGTCTATGGGGACGTCAGTTTCAAGTACGTCCTCGAGGCCTTCGAAAAGGAAACCCACAGCGCTGGGGTGGGCGCGCTGCTCGCGGGCTTAAGAAAGGGCTTCTATCAACAATAGGTCCTGCCGCGTGAGCGCGCGGCAGGACCGGGGAGGTATTCTTGGAAGGTAAGGAAGCGGCAGCAATGGGAGAGAAGCGCGAGCCACACCCCGTGGTTCGGCCGGGAACCACGAAGACCTACGCGGCGGTCCTCGTCATCGTTGTGAGCATGATGAGTTCGGTCGCCACGGTAGCCGCCTATGACCGCTGGTTCGCTCAGAAGGTCGTGGCTGTGGACGTGAGCGGTTTTCTTCAGGAGCAGAGAGATTTGGTCCTCGCGAAGAGGATCACCATGGACGACTTCAAGGCCAACCTCGACCGGTACCTGGCGGCGCTGAAGAGTCAGCCGAAAAACAGGGTTCTCATATTGGAGGACGTCATTGCGTCAAAAAACCTTGAAAAAGTGTCTTATTGAGCTTGTTCCGGGACCCAAAGAGGGTTACCGTCTGCCTCGCAGCCGTCTCGGCCCTCGTCTTCGGGTTGCTTGTTCCCGAAAGGATCGTGGTGGCAATAAGCCCCTCCCTGGATCACCGGATATTCGTTGTTGTGAAGGGGTTCAGCCCCGACGAGATCAAGAAGGGAGACTACGTCGTATTCACCGTCCGGTCCCACTACATCAAGGATGGGAAACCATCGAGACTGCTCAAGAAGGTATCGTGCATCTCGGGCGACAAGCTGGAGACGAAGGCCCGCGAGTATTACTGCGACGGCGAGTACCTGGGAATGGCGAAGCGGTATTCGCTCAAAGGTGAGCCCGTCGATTCCTTCGTATATTCGGGGACTGTGCCAGAGGGAATGCTCTTCGTCACAGGCAACAATCCGGACAGCTTCGATTCGAGGTACCTCGGCTTCATAGAAAGGAGAAACGTTGAAGGCATTGCCCATCCTCTTCTGTAGCCTCCTCACGTTCGGAACGGCTGCATTTGGGACGGAAGCCGTTGTCCCCGAACAGAAGTCAATCCCTTACTACCAGGACTACAAGAGGGGCTGGTTCTGGTATGAGCGGCAGAAGGCGCCGAAGAAGCCGAAAGAAGAGCCGGAGCAGAAGCACCGCCTCCCTTCCTTGAAAGACTACACGGTTGATCAGCTCTGGGACATGCACCCCGACGACTTTCAGGCGCTTCTCACGGACTTCCAGAAGAAGGCGGTCTGGAGGCCGACGCCGGAGAACGTGGAGGAGTACTACTACATCCAGGACATCGCGAGGAGAAAGGCCCTGGCCTTCACGAACGTGGCTGAATACGTGATGCAGAAAGACCCTGAGCTGTCGCTGTCGAAGGACTACCCAACCGTCGTTCCCGGGCAGAACGCCCTTGTTCGTTCCCGCGAAGGGGAAGTGAAAGAGAGAATTATCCTGGCTAAGGGGGATTATGGCCTCCTTTTCTTCTACTCGCCTACGTGCGAGTACTGCGAGGAGCAGGAGAAGATCATGAGGTTCTTCGAGAGCGAATACGGCTGGGAGATCAAGCGGATCGACTTCACTCAGGAGCGGGCCCTCGCCGAAATGTTCGGAGTGACCGTCGTCCCCACCATCCTTCTCGTCTATCGAAACAGCAAGGAGGCCATTCCTGTCTCGGCAGGGGCGATCTCCTTATCCGAGATGGAAGACAAGATCTACCGGGGAATAAGGCTTCTCGCTGGCGAGATCACGCCTGAGGAGTACAGCATCTATGATTTCCAGAAGGGAGGGGCCTTCGACGTGACGGTCCCCGCCATGAAGGGGAAAGGAGGCACGAAATGAAACGGAAGATAGTGGCGGCATTGATCATGATCGTCCTCTTCGATGCGACCGCCAGGGCGGGCTTCATCGACGATTGGCTCGCTCAGAAGACGGAGACGAGTCCCGGATACTTCGAAGGCGAGAAGCGCGGGTACGCGACGGGAGGGTCGATTTCGGCAAGGTGGGGGATGAGCAACGACCACCTCTTTTCGGTGCAGGCGCCCCGTTTCAAGGTAGGGTGCGGCGGCATTGATCTCTTCATGGGAGGCTTTTCGTTCCTCAACGTCAATTACCTCGTGCAGAAGTTCCAGAAAATCCTCCAGGCAGCTCCCGCCATGGCCTTCGACCTCGCCCTGAGCACGCTCTGCCAGCAGTGCTCCAACATCATGAAATCCCTCGAGGCCCTCGCGAACGAGCTCAACGGTCTCCAGATGAACGACTGCCATGATGCGAAGGTCCTTTCGGCGAAGCTCGTCTCGCCCTTCACGGATAACCCGAAAATCAAGGCCGAGGCGCAGCAGGACTTCTCCCTGGAAACAGGGCTTACGGACATATATAACGACATTCAGCAAGCGGTCAAGTCGAACGGCGGCCAGCCCACGATATCGAACGAGACGCCCATGTACAGCGGCTGTCCTTCCGTGATAACCAATCTCTTCATGACGCAAGGGCAAAGCGTTTTCTCCGCCGTAGCAGCCGACAGGGGGATACCCGCCAGCCACGTGGAGCTTGTGAGGGGCTTTATCGGGGACATCCAGTACGACCCCATAATCGATTCTTCGGGAAACAATACCTTCATGATGACCCCGGTGAGCCCGTGCCCGCAGAACAGCGCGTACGGGCTCGACAGCTTCCTGGACGGCAGCGCCTACGTGAGGCCCCTCACTTCTCCCGACGCAACCTGCGTCCCTATCACCGATACGAATGCCAACCTGATCCAGTGGGCCCAGAACCGGGTAGCGAGCGTCTACAACAATCTCCTCACCCAGGGAACCCTTTCAAGCGACGACCAGACCCTCATCAACACGGTCCCCCTGGTCTATCACAACCTGGTTTATGCTGTCGCGACCAAGCAGGGTCCGGAGGTCCAGCTTGAGCTCGCGGACTTCGCCGCGAGGGCCTACGCTTTCGCCCTCGTCAAGGACCTTTACACCCAGGCTATGTACAACATCCGCCTCGCCCAGATGGCGCTGAAGAAACAGGCCAACAGCCCGACACCCAACTGCCAGATATCGTCCATCTCGCTCGACGTGGAGCATCTCAAGGACCTCGACGCGCGCATCAGGCAATCGGTCTCCATCCTCCAGGAGGACTACCAGAAGTATCTCAAGGAGCATGAAGCCCTTTTCGCCGTGAGCCAGCGCTATGCCGACTTCATGACCCTGTCCAGGGACCAGCTCGCCAAGACGTACTCGAAGAGCTTCGTGAACCGCGTGATGTCGAAGATGTAGTCATGAGAAAAATCCTCGCCGTCCTCTGCTTCTTCACGGTTCTCGCCTCCAAGGCCGCCTTCGCCCTCGACATGGAGTACTACACCTACGGCGGCTTCGAGCAGATAGTCGGGGCATTCAGCAAGATGGCACTCATCTTCTCGGATAGCGGGTTCGGGGCGGCCGTATTCGTCGCCATGGTGATAGGCATCCTGTTCGGGGGGATTGCGCTGGTCATGAGGGCAGTGGGAGGGAGGGTCTCCACGCTGTCATGGGGAGTCCCTCTCATGGCGGGTTACCTGGTCTACGCCGCCATGATCGTTCCCCAGGGGACCCTATGGATATACGATCCGGTGGCCAACAGGAACCAGGCGGTGGGGGGCATACCGGACGGGATCGTCTTCATCGCGGGCGCGATGAACGAGATTGAGCAGTTCGTGGTCAATACCATCTATACGACGTCGACCGACCCCATGTCGTACCAGAACATGGCAGGGGGAAGGGCGTTCAACCTCATGTACGACGTCGCCCAGGCCGGGGGAATTCCCATCGACGCGGACGTTGCGGCGTCCCTCAAGCAGTACACCAACGACTGCGTCCTTTTCGAACTTCAGAGGCCTGGGACCACGCTCACCGTCAATGGGCTTGCAACGAGCACGGACTTCACCACCCAGTTCGCCCTGGCTGCCAGCCCGGCCGTCTACACTGTGGAGTACCCGGGGGACACGACCGCCTCCTGCAAGGACGCGTGGAACGTCCTGCTCTCGAAGCTCACGAACGCCGCAACGTTCACCAATGCCGTAAACGCCGCCTGCGCCAACGCCGGCTACGACGCCACCAATGCCCAGGAACTGGCGCAATGTACGGATATCCTGGCGGGTGTGGTCAACACCCTTGCCGGGGGGACGTCTTATGCTACGTCCGATATCTTCAAGCAAATGCTCATCGGGCAGACCATGAATGACGTGCTCCTCGACGCGAGCCCGAGCCTTGCCATGACCGTCCTCGCGAGCAGGAACACGGGCTCTTCCCTGGTAGGGGCAGGCATGGCGGCGAACGAGTGGCTTCCCGTCTTCAAGGCGGTGATGACTGCCGTTGCCATCACGCTTATTCCGTTCCTCGTGATCTTCCTCCCCACGCCTTTGGCGAAGAAGGCGCTTTATCTCATATGCGGGCTCTTCGTTTATATCACCGCCTGGGGCGTGATCGACGCCATCATCCACTCCATGGCGATGAACTACGCCGTGACGACGCTCTCCGGGATCATCACGCAGGGACAGCTCGGCATGCTCAGCCTCAACTTCTTCTCGACCGGACCGGCCCAGGTTCTCGCCGTGATGGGCGGCATGAGGTGGGGAGGAATGGTGCTTGCCGGGGCCGTCTCCGCCGCGTTTGTCGGCGCTGGAGGCTCGGTGCTCGGCCAAATGATGGCATCCTCGACGGGCATAGCCCAGCGTGCGGGAAGCTCCGCGGGCACGACCGTGGGAACCCCCGAGGGACTGGCGAGGCAGCTTTCCTCCACGGAGACGGCGCCGGTGACGATCGCGAACGCGGCGAAGTACAGATACGCGGACAGGGTCAACGCGGGCATGGCGCAGAAGTTCGGGACCACGGAGTCAGGCATGGAGCTGGTCGACGCGTTCGGGCTTGGCGGCGCATCCGGCATATACCGCCAGATGAACACGGGCAAGGCCGTGCGGTTCGGCGCGGGAGGCGCGGCGGCGGAGAACATGGGCCTGCCTGCGGCGTATTCGGCGAATACCTTCGGGGCAGGCGCTCAGCTCGATGAAGCCTCGAATCTGCAAACCATGTTCGGGAACGATGCTCAGTCTCTCGCGAACACGAGGACGGCGCCGCAGCAGGCTTTCAACGATACGGCGGCGGCGAGGGGGATGAAGCCCGAGGAACTCGCCTATTCGTTCGCCACAAAGGATGTCGCGGCGAACGCAGATACCATCATGAAATATGCCGAGGCCAGGGGCGGCATCAGTCCCCGCCAGGCGGCGGGGGAACTCGGGGAAATAATCGCCAGCCAGAACTATGTAGGTGCGGCATCCTACGATAAGGCGAGAGGAATCACCGGCGAAGAGGGACAGATCAGGACGAGGACCAACGAGAACCTCAACGAGGCGGCCAAGTTCGCGGTGCTCTCGAAGTTTGCGCAGGGCCTTGGGCTCGCCAAGGACGATAACGACTTCAGGGCCATGTACGACTACCACAAGATGCACCACGGGGAGGAGAGTCTGACCCTTTCCAAGCAGGGAGCGGTAAACGAGCTGAACCGGCGCATGAAAGACCTGGGCTACAACACACGATTCCAAAAAGGCGACCGGATCACCATGAATTTCGATGCGACCGGAGACGTCATATCCGCCCACGCGACGAGGGGCGCGAGCCGGCAGGTGGACGACATCACCCAGGTGATGAAAGGATATCAGGGCGCGTACATGAATCGGACAGAAACTGATGATTTCCGGTATAAGGGTGAGGACGGCATGAGCTATGTCGGCCACGCCGTCCAACTGGGGAATGGCGTGACCAACTTTGATGGCGCGGTTGTCGGCGCCGACGACAGGGAATATCAGGGGGCAGCCAAGTTCGTAAACGGAAAGCCGGTCTATACGGTATTCTCGGGGGGTAAGGAAGGAGAGGTGGTCGAGAAGTACCGGGTCCCGACCGGCAGGACCGGAAAGGACGGAAAACCCATATTGGGGCCCGATGGCAAGCCGGAAACGACCACTCAGTGGGGCGTGTCGACGTACAGATATTCCTCTGATGGGAAGAACCTGGCCGTTCTCAATTCGAATACCCTTTCGACCGCTGAGGTCAACAAAAACGGGTTTGCCGCAACCATCCAAAGCCAGGGCGGCGCGGTGCTCAATGAAGACGCGGTAAAGGGCCAGAGTGTCGCGGAGAACCATACTTATAAGCTTGATAAGAAGGTGGATGCAGACGTAACCGTCGGGTCGGCCTGGTTCAACGATCGGGATCTGAGTGGCGTCACGTCAACCGAAAGGACCGCCCTCATCTTAGCCGCCAGTGCCGACTACGGCTCACAAAAAGCGTCGCAGGGCCTATCCTTGTACCGGGGTATTAAAGGCTTCCGGAAAGGGGGGGTGGGCTGCCGACAGGGGCGAATAGCGGGCCCTCGAACATGGACAGCGCAGCATGGAAGGATTATTTCAACCGATTAGA
>CAWFMJ010000002.1:0-9987 GCA_963816715.1 uncultured delta proteobacterium | reverse complement strand
ATAAGGGCAGAGGCGGTGCCGACGGCCAGGGCGATCAACCCCGGTGCGAGCCGGTCCGGAGCGAGGAGGTCACCGTTGACACGCAGACGCCGTAGATGCCGAGATTCAGGATTATCCCCGACAGAAGGGCGGAGACGTTTCCTGGGCAACCGGGTGGGCCCGGGGAAGCCACATGCTGCTCGGAAAAAGACCGGCTTTCACGCCGAAGCCGAAAAATGCGAGCAGGAATACGGCCCACCTGCCGAAAGGCCCCACTGCGGCGGAGGCAGACCTCATAGAGGCGAAGTCCAGGCCGGAGGCGAACGAGGCGATCACGAGAAAGGCCAACAGGGCCGCCAGGGTCCCGACCTCGCTCATGGCGAGCATCAAAAAGCCGGAATAGACGGTCTCGTCCCTCTCGTGGTCGAAATTACAGAGGAGATAGCAAAAAACAGTCATCGCCTCCCACGAGAAGAGGAAAGAAAGGACGTCCCCGGAGAGCGGGACGAGAACCGTAGACACAAAGAGCAGGTGGTAAAAAACGTAAAAGTCCCTCGATGTTGTATCGCCCGAAATAGTTTCGCATATACCGGGAGGAGAAGATGGAAACAGGCAGGAACACGAGGCCCGTGACAAATACGAACAGGGCCGATAGACGGTCCATGACGAGGACCATCTTCCCCAGGGAAGGCAACGTCCAGAGTCCGGTCTGCCAGGAGTCCCCGAAGAGGAGAACGTGTCCGCTTGCCGCGAGCACTGCACCCGCAGCCAATGACGCCGTCCAGGCCAGGGCGTTCGGGCTCTTACGCTCTGGAACGACGAGAGCCAGAATAAGGCCCAGGACATTAAACCCCAGGAACAGTGCCAGCATCGCCTGCACGCTCATCATGGGGTTTCCCTCCTGTCGGACACGCTCTGGTAGGTGAGGGAAACGGAGGGTTTGCGTGAGACGGCTACGAGCAAGGCGTGAATGATGGCCAGCGGCGGCGGCGGGCATCCGGGGACGCCGACGTCTACCGGGACCAATTCCGAAAGACCCGACGGACAGGCAAAGCTGGGACCGAATATGCCTCCTGAAAGCGCGCAGGCGCCGATTGCTAGGACCCGTTTC
Organism: uncultured delta proteobacterium; assembly: GCA_963816715.1. GTDB lineage: Bacteria > Desulfobacterota > Syntrophorhabdia > Syntrophorhabdales > WCHB1-27 > BOG-1155. Next base: position 8,897 of record CAWFMJ010000002.1, on the reverse strand, counting down.
GGCGCGGGCATTGCCTCATAGGTCTTTCTTATAGCGAGCCGGAGGTGGTCCGTCACGGGCCCTGCCACCATGAGTACATCGGCGTCCCTGGGCGTGGGCGTGACGAAGAACCCAAGGCGGTGCATGTTATAGTACGGCTTATTGATCTGCTCTATCTCGGAGAGGCAGGCGCCGCACGCGCCCCCGTCGACGAACCGGATATGAAGGGAGCGGCCGAAAGGCTTCTCCATGCCGCGAGCAGGAACACCGTCTGTTATCATAAGGGAGGCCCATTCATACCCTTCATTCCATCCGGCAAGACCCGAGGGGCCGTTGACGCAACGAAAACAATGGATGCAACGCCTGTAGTCCAGCACCGCCCGGCCCAATTCAAATCGAAGCGCCCCCGTCGGACAGGGAGAAGGCGCGGGGGGAATGTCCCGCCCCATATCGTCGGTCAGGCAAGGCAGGCCCGGCGAGACGCCCGCCGCTTCCTCCTTACGACCCGGGTAGCGGGTCGTTTTGATCCCGCTCCGAAGACCCCGTACAAGCCATTTGCTCATGTTTTCTACCTCCTACCGGTCGCTCTCCGCGTTCGAGAGACCGAAAGTCGCCATGATGATCGGAAAGTCCTGGAATGCGAAGTCCTCCGCCGCTAGGTGAAACCCGTGCCAGTTCGTGAAGGACGGGGTTATAAGGCGGTACCGGGTGACGCGCCCGTCGTCTTCGCATTTCAGCCAGTGAAAGGTTGCGCCCCTGGGGGCCTCGGCCCATCCCATAGCGACGCCCGAAGCTGTCTTGAAGGGGGCGCAGACGACGGAGCCCGAAGACAAAGACATGGCCGTCTGCTGAACAAGGTTGGCGGATTGTTCCGCTTCGTCGAAGAGAACCCGGAGACGCGCATAGCCGTCTCCCTCCGTCTCAACCGGAACGCTGAATTGAGTTTTTTCGTAATCGCAATACGGCAGTACCTTGCGGAGATCACGGGAAATGCCGGAAGCGCGGGCGATGGGTCCCACGAGCCCGTAAGCGGCTGCCCGCTCGTTCGAGACGATCCCCACTTCTTCGAGTCGGTCCAGAAAGCTGCTTGAAAACTTGAGCATGAGCTTCAATTTCTTCAAATCTTTGGCGACGTCATAAACCAGCCCGCTGATTTTATCGAGGACGGTCTTGTTGTCGAGGTCTCTCGTCAGGCCGCCGGGCGCATTCAGGCCGAACAGGTAGCGGTGTCCGGTCAAATCGCAGGAGGCGCGGAGCAACAACTCTTCAAGGATGTAAGCCTGGCTCGTCGCAACCGCCAGGGCGGTGGAGGCGCAGATACCGCCGATGGCCCCCACGTGGTGGCGCAGCCGCTCAAGCTCGGCGAGAAGAATTCGCAGGACCTTTGCCCGTTGGGGAACCTCGACACCGGAGATTTCCTCCACCGCCTGACAGAACGCCAGGGAATGGGCGAATGCGGAACTCCCCGAGAAACGCTCGGCCAAAAGGATGGCATCGGAGATCGTTTTGCCTTCCGCGATTTTTTCGACCCCCCGGTACTTGTAAAAGAAGCGCGGGATCGTCCGGATGACGTCCTCTCCAACCGTTTCGAGGAGGAAATGGGCGGATTCTGCAAAGTCCGAGTAGACGGGACCGATGGGCATCGTGAAGGCGCCGGGTGTCTCGACGATCGTGACGGGACGCCACTCGGGGTTTACCTCCCGGTGCGTGTAGGGCCTTCCAGCGTCGAAATCCTTCCTCATGGGGTTTACGCCTTCGGGCCATTCTTCATGCAATACGAACTCGCCCAACCGCGGGTGTCCTTCGAAGACCAGGCCGAACAGGTCCTCCGCCTCTCTTTCATGCCAATCGGCGGCGTGTACGACGTGGCTGATGCTCGGCACCGGCCCTTCCGTGCTCAATCGGCGAAGGAGAACGTGTACCTGTCCATTCTCCCCATCTCCGTAAAAAACGTACCGAAGGTGCCACCCGGCGTCGTGCTCTTCCACGATCATGCCCGCAAAACTATATTCGCCTTCCGTAAAAAGCCAGCCGCAAACATCAGTAAGAACCTCGACCCCGCACTCTATGGAGCAGAGATTCCTTCGCGGATCGATGCTCGCCAGGACTTTGTCCCCCCAGCGGGAGACTATTTCTCCCGGTGCATTGGCGGGTGTAGCGGCGTATTTCGATGATTCTCTCATGTCTTCCTACCTCCCTAACGAAAGGGCCGCGGACCGCAGGAGGTCGTGGAGCGGCCCCGGCAAATACAGGCCAAAAAAAATGACGGGGATAACAGAAAGGAGCAAGGCAAGCCGGGTTGATGAGGGCAAAACCACCCGCGTTGTGTCCGACGGTTTCCCAAAGACCATCCGGTTAATGGGCAACATGATGCCCCAAAAAGCGATGGCGATGAAAAGGGCCAGAAGTCCTACGGCCACGTAATGGCCGGCCGTCATGCCCGCTTTCAGAATGGAAAACTCGCCTAAAAAAACCGCGAAGGGCGGAGCGCCCGCGATGGCGAGGCCGCCCACCATGAGGGCCACAGCAGCGAGAGGCGATTTTCTGACGAGGCCCCGCACCGAGCCGATATCCCGGCTGCCGAAGGCTAAGAACGCGCTCCCCGCGGCGAAAAAACAAAAGGACTTGCTTACGCCGTGAGCAAGCATCTGGAGGGTAACCCCGTAGTGCGCCCCACCCCCCAGGCCGGCGGCCACCATGATGATCCCCATGTGCTCCACCGTGGAGAAAGCGAATAGCCGCTTGTAGTCCTTTACCTGAACGAGCAGGAAAGCGGCCGTTCCCGCGGAAAGAAGGCCAAAAACAACGAACCAGGTCTCGACCCCCATGGAGGGCGCAGACGTGAGCACAGGCAAAAGCCTGAGGATCGCATAGAGGACCGTGGTTGTCTCCACACCGGAAAGGAGCGCGCAGATAGGTGAGGGGGCCTGGCTATGGGCGTCCGGCAGCCAGGTGTGCAGTGGGACTAGCCCCACCTTGGCGCCGAAGCCGACAAGGATGAAAAGGAAAGCGGTCTTGAGGAGCGCCGGCGGGATGCGAGGCGCGGCTGCAACGAGGCCGGACCACGTGAAAGACCCTGCCCCCGAGGTGTTCATTCCCCAGTAGAGAAGCAAAATGCCCAGAAGGGCAAAGGCAGCCCCGACGCATGTAAGCACCACGTATTTCCAGGCTGCTTCCAGGGCCTCGGGCGTGTTCTCGAAACTCACGAGGAAGACCGAAAGGAGGGTCGTCAGCTCGACCGCGATCCACACGAGCGCGACCTGTGAAAGGATGGGAACGGCCAGCATGGAAAGGAGAAAAAGGTTGTAGCGCGCATAGTAGCGCCGGATCCTCGTCGGGATGTGCGCCTGATCCCGCGCCTCCACGGTTGCCTCGACGTATCCCCACGAATAAAGGGCTGCGGTAAAGCCGACAAAGGCCACGAGCAATAAGACGAGCGCGCTCAGGCCGTCGCAGGATATCCAGTCGGAGTAGGCTACGACCCCGGCACCGCCCGCGCAGGTATAGGCGACCTTCACGGACAGGATGAGAACGGATATAGCGGCGAGGAGAGTGATCGCCGGCGGCCACCACCTCGCAGTCCTGATGAGACAGAGGCCGCCGACAACGAAGGGTATAAGCAGGATGAAGATCAGGTCCATGAATCCTTAATCCTCCTTCAAGGAAGCCAGCCAGCCGACGGCGGTAGTCCCTATTCGTTGATGGATCCTTCGGGCCAGCAGTCCCATGACCAGGGCAATGATCAACACGTCGAAGGCAGCCGCGAGTTCGGCGATAAGCGGCAGACCGGGGGCGATGGCGACGCCCGCCAGGAAAGCCCCGTTTTCCATCGAAAGGATCCCGATGACCTGGGGCACCGCTTCCCTGCGGACGACGACGACATATGATCCGAGAAGGAGGCCCGCGATGCCGATGGGAAGGTTGGCCTTAATGACAGGGTCGGGAGAAATGGTCAGGAGGGGGCTTGCGACGAAATATGCAAGAATGGCGAGGCCGAGGGCAACCAGAAGCGAGGTGGGTATATTCAGGGCCTGGGAGATCTCCCGCCGCGCGTAGATTTCTCTGCTTATCGTGCGCCGAAGGAGCCAGGGGATCAGGATCGCCTTGGTCGCAAGCGTGATGGCGGCTACGGCATAGAGGTGGACCGAGCCGTAAAGGGCTGCCAGAAGAGAGGCCGATATTGCCAGGAGGACCGACTGCGCGATGAATAAATTCAGGGAAGAGAGTACCTGGCGCATGGCGACGAGCCCGAAGGCGGCGAGGAGAAAAAGACCTGCCGCAAGGGCATTCAGTTTTGTGACAAGCGAAACGTCAACCATCTCATTCCTCCTACATTTCCAGAAGCCGTGATATCATGGCGGCGACAGACGTCACAAAGGCTGCTCCGAGGAATTCGGTAATGCGGAACAGCCTCAGCTTGGCCAAGGACGATTCGATGACGACCAGTATGAGCACAAAGACAAGCATTTTCAAAAGCACGAGGGGGATGGCCAGGAGGACTTCGAAGATATTTTGTCCCTGCGCGAGCCCCCAGGGAGACACGAGGACGTTGAGGAATATACACAGAAGGACGAAGAACTTCATCGAACCCCCCCATTTCATCAGGGCTGCGCCCCGCCCTGAATATTCCAGGCCCTTTGACTCGTCTATCATTGCCAGCTCGAAATGGCCCGAGGGGTTGTCGACGGGGATACGGCCGCCTTCGGCGATGATGAGCATAAAGAAAGCGATCATAAGCATCACGTGGGAAGGCTCGAAAAAATTGGCGAGGGGGGTCACCCAGTGCTTTTGGACGATGTACGGGATAGTGGAGCCCGCGATGAAGGAGACGGTGAAGAAGACGATCATGAAGACGGGCTCCGCCAGGAACCCGACCATTCTGGTGCGGCTTGCCCCGACCGGGCCGTAGGGGTTCGCCGTATCGACTGCGGCGAGGGTGGCAAAGAACCCGCCAAGCGCCAGGATGAACCCGCCTCCCAGCATGTCCCCCATAAAGGCAAAAAAGAGGGGGTAGCCGGTGAGAACGGGGATGAGCAAAGCCACGAAGATAGGAGTGATGAAGACGATATACGGCGTGAAGCGGAAAATCCAGGTGCTCTCTTCGGAAACGACTTCGTCCTTATGGAAAAGCTTCCAGATGTCGCGGTATGGCTGCAGGATGCTCGGCCCTCTCTTTGACTGGACGATCTCCTTGAGCCTGTTCAGCACGCCCTTGACGAGGGGAGCGAAGGCCATGACGACGAGGACCTGGATCACGTTGAAGATGATTCTATTCGCCATTCATCTTTCTCCTTCAAATACTGGCGACGGCCGGCAGCTGCCGCTTCAACAAGGCGCCGTCCATCGTTCTTTCGGTAGTGCCGCCCCGGCAGGAAGGCCTCAAATCGCTCGTGACATCTATAGCCGTTGATGGGCGTCGGCGGGGAAAATGTTTATATGCTTCGATCCTGCAGGCTGTCCGGACCATATCTAACCGGCGTCCGATTTGTCGGATTCCGATCAGGAAGGGTAGAGACACGGGCCATGATTCGCCTCGGGAGATTTGCAAACCTCGGACGAATTCCACGAAAAAAGCTCCTTCGGGTCATTCCGGAGGAGCTTATCTCGTGGGCTTGCTCCTGCCGGGGAAAGATCGCCGATGCAGGAGTTATCAGCCCTATGGGGCAATTAACGGGTGAACTCCATCACCCTGAAAATGATTCTAATAACTATAGTTGCGGTCCCTCTTGTTGTCAAGAAAATCCTTTCCGAAACGGAAGTTGCCGGTGACATCAGCCATCGGGCCCGAGACGAGCCGAAGCCCGTAGCTGAGCAATTCACCGAACCTGGTTATGACGGCGACCGTTGCAGCGCTCGGCCTGCAGGAGGGCGAGAGACGGGCCTATGATATTCCGTGAAACTCTCGTAAGTGAAATCGGAGAAAAAGCTGAGAACGCCGATCATAAGGAAGAATTTCAGTGCGGCTGATCTCCTAGTGCCTCTTGGGGGAATTAAAATATCTTTGCCGGACTGATTTTTCCAACTCATCCTATCCGAAGGAGTGCCGGCGAAATACACTCCTGCCCTTTCAGCCTGCCTTTTTTGAGGGTGAGTTCAATAGTAGGATGCCGCAACCCGGGCAGATCGTTTTTCCTGACATTATCGAGGAACGAGTCAACAGCCAAGAACCCAACACCGGCAAGAAGGCTATCGCAAGACCTTCTCCACGAGCTGGCGGGGTCGAGCCGTAAAAAGGACCAGGATAGGCTTGATGGGCCCCGATCTCCCCATCAATTCCCTCTCGATGCCGAATTATTTCCCTGTTGTCTCCTTAGGAGGAATCCATATTTCCGTCACTTCCATGTAGGCGCCCGATTGCCGGACCACCGACGGCTCCGCTTGGATCTTGAACACCTCGATCAGCTTGGTGCTCGCGTAGAATACCGGACGCTTGAGGGACCTGGAGAGCTCGCCGTAAGAGCCATCCGTCAGAAGAAGGGTGACCTGTGCGTCCTTGGCGTAGGATGATTCCTCGAACCAGCGGACGTGCTCGGGCCGTTTCCCGTTGAGGATGACGAGGGTCCTGGGGTAGGCCACGTAGTTGAGAGGGTTGAAGGCGTATCCCGCGGGGTATACGATATTTCCCTTGTCGTCTTTGATGTCTCGTTCGAGGGTATAGGTCATGTCCACAAAGAACGTGCGGTCCTTCCGAGCGGGACCGATCATCCTCATCTCCTTCACGTCCTCCGGGGTGAAGTTCCTGGCCCTCCTCACAAGGGCGTTTCTGTCTACCGCCTTAGAGAAATCGACCGACTTCGCTTTCCCTTCCAGTTCCTTGAGGGCGTCCTTCTCGACGATGTCGTACACTGCGCCGAAGGTCCCGAGATCCCTGGCCACGGCCGTGGACGTCATGAGCAAGCAGAGAAATACGGTGGTGAGGATGTCGCGCATGGCAGGCTCCTTCGCCATCATTTCCACCGCCGAGATAGGAAGAAAGGCAGAGCCACGAGCACCATGGCCGCGAGAAAACACGGGACAGCAGTTTTCATAATGCCCCCCTATTTTTGGATGCTGTTGTAGTAGCTGTTTATCTTATCAGACACGCTTTGCTGAATGGCGGACTGAACCTGCGTCGTAATGTCTGCAAAGTACTCGGAAAGGTCCATCTTTGAGAAGTCAAGCATTTGGAACTCTGTTGACGTGAACCCCCGGCAGTCCGCATTGGCCGGCCCGTCGTCGGTAGCGACGCCCCACGGGTTCGGGTTGAAGGACTTGAGCTGGGGCCGGCCTTGCTCCTGTATGATGCGGGCGAGCTTGGAGTTGAAGCAGCAGAACGCCTCGGCCTTCTGAACGCACCCAGCAGCTAACTGAACCAGTAGAATGCAGAAGATTTCGACGTATTCCGGCCGTTTGAACGGCTTGTTAATCGGCGCCGCGATAGACGGGCATGGGAAGGAACTGCCTGATGGGGGAAATCCCTATGATCTCGTCAAGAATGCCGTTCCCTTACCCCAAAGCCTCGAAAGCGGTGCTGGGGACGCTGGCGAAAATCATGGGTGTGACGATTGTACACAACCCCCTCGAGGAAGTTACCGTCCAGATGGAAACCGTAGAGCAATACGTACTCGTCAGGCAGCGCCAGCATGAATTGCCTGTCGACGTGGTTGTTCATGCTGCCAGCCATACCAACGAAAAAGGCCAGGCCAGCGGCTTGCAGGACCTGCGCCTCTTCCGCAACGGACAGATGGTGGGTTATCTTGAAGGCGCGCTCAAGGACGGCCATTCTCACCTTCCCTGACATTCAACTGCCCACATCCGCCAAGACCGCAACCTTCACCGCCTATGCGTTCAACAGCAGCACATCAAGAGCGCGACCGCGCAAAACGATTACGCGTTCGAGCCGGGAGCAGTGGCCAAGCCGCGCGCCTTTCTTTTGCAGATTGGCGTGAACCACTATCAGGCTAGCGGCTGCGAGCTGCGCGGCCCGGTCACCAACGCCGAAGAGTTGAGCAGGGTTCTGACCGACAGGCTGACAAAGCGAGGGTTGGATGTGAAGGCGGTACGCCTGGTTTCAACGGCCACAGAAAATGGCGCGACCAAGCAGGAGATTCGCGATGCAATTAAGGCAATTGCCTCTGTAGCTACGCCGGAGGATGTCTTCTTCCTCAGCTTTTCCGGTCACGGCTACGGCGATAAGGACGGGCAGTTCTACATCCTTCCTTCCGACGTTCAGGGCAGTTGCCAAGGCGTCGATGACGCGATGCTCAAGCAGGCGATCTCCGCCGATGAGTTAGCGATGCGTGGCCCACTGACGTGGTGATATGACCAGCAATACGACGAATGAGTACATGAAGGCACCAGGGGATGAATTGCCGTCTCAAGATGGATTGATGATGCGCCGAAACGGGGTATGGCTTATTTTGGATTGGCCCTAGCAACGTGGGGAATGCCGTAAAGTTACTTTTGCGGCATGCAGGGGGCCCGTCGTGATATATACTCCGCACAAATGGGCTGCCGGTGGCGCGAATTGTCGCCGTGAGGAGACAATGCTCCCATGAACTCCAAGACTGGAACGCAGCGTCAGAGAAGCAGTCATCCGGAAGCTGGCATCGGAAGGCGCAAACGGTCGATTGCACACAGGATGGCCTGGAACAACCTCCGGGGCACTGCCACCTCCGCGAGTTGGAAAGTGACCCGCCGGGCGTGGCGAACAACCTTTGCCCCGATCTTGATCAATTTCTCCCGAGTCGTCGTCAAGGTCCAGCGCCGAACTTCCCGCGGCAGGACCAGCTGCCGGAGGAAGTTTCCAAGGTTGTAGGCCAACACGAAGAGATGCAGTCGGACCTTGTTGTCGTCGAAGTCGTGGCACGACAGCCGCGTCCACTTCACCGCATTCTTGCCTTCCTTGATCCATTGTTCTGCCGTTCCCCGCTGGTTGA
>CAWFMJ010000001.1:0-75947 GCA_963816715.1 uncultured delta proteobacterium | reverse complement strand
AGGGATAAGGGCGACGATTTCTTCGGCGACGCCAATTGGTTCGCCGACACGCGCTACTTCCAGCAGTTCGGCGTCGCCCCTACTTATCGGCATATGCTCGGTCAGAGCGACATGACCGAGTTTTCCTTCGGATATCTCGCCAAAGAATTCTTCGCCGACGTCACGGCAGATGGCTCAAGCAACCCTCTCGACCCGAGAGAAAACAGGGACGGCAATGTGGTCTTCGGCAGCGCCGGATGGACCCACTTCCTGATGGGCGGAAAGTCTTTTCTCAGTCTGAAGTACACCTACTCTCAGGAAAACGACAAGGGGCTGAACTGGTCCAACAGAAGCAACAGCTTCGATCTCTTCTTTTTCACGCCCCTGACCGACCGTTGGAGGTGTCAGATCACCGGATCGGCGGCCTTCACCGATTATCCGTACACGAACTCGATCTTCGACGTGCGGAGAGTCAACAACACCTACAACGGCACCGCGGCCCTCATGTACGGATTGAAAAAGAACCTGGATGTGATCGGTCAATATGCCTATATCAGGGACAAATCGAACATCAGCATATATGACTACGGGCGGCAGATCTTTTCTCTTTCGCTCGAATACCGGTACTGAACGTGAACTGTCCCAAGAATCGAGGCGGAACCCCATGCTGAAAAGATCACTAGGAACCTTCATTCTCTGTTTCCTGATGCTGTCCGTTCAGGCCCTCGCCGCCCCCTGCGGCAAGGTCACTTACGTTGAGGGACGCGTCGACGTGCTCCACGTTGAGAAGAATATTGCCGAGCCCGTCTCGCTCGGCGACCCCGTCGAGAAGGGGGATATTTTCAGGGCAAAGAGCCGCAGCAAGGCGGAGATCACCCTTCTCAACCGGAACGTGCTGAGGATCGGCCCGGGCGCCAGGATCGAGATTAAAGAGGCGACCGCGGATGCCGGAAACAACAAGACGATCGTCGGACTTTTTCGGGGCAAAATCCAGGCGGTCTCGGCCGACGAGCTGGTGAAGAAGGTCTCGGCCCTTGCCGAGGGAAGAAAATTCGAAGTTCATACGGAAAATGCGGTCTGCGGCATAAGGGACACGAATATGCTCGTCGGTTTCGAAAGGGGTGCAACGAACGTCATCTTTCTCTCCGGCAAGGGATACATTTTCAATCCGTTGCACCCGGGAGAGATCGTATCGCTCGTGACCGGCTACCTGTCGGGCGTGACGGGCGGCAATGCGCCTCCTACCCCGCCGAGGCGAGCAAGCGACGAAGAAATTAAATCTTTCGTGCAGCAGGTATCCCCTTCGCAAAGCCCTGCCCAATCGTCGGGGACGAATCAGGGCGGCGGCGCTCCTCCGGGCGATCTGGCTAACGGGTCGGAAACTGCCGGGAACAATGGGTCCGGCGCCGGAAACGGGGCGCCGACGGGGGATGGCGACGGATTTGCGTCGCCTGGAAGCCTGCCGCCCGTGGATGCGCAGGGAGGAGACGCCGGCCCTCTAACGCAAGCAACGTTCCAGTTTGCGGGAATCGGTTCCGGCGGTCCGACCAATGGCGCCCCACTGCCGCCGCAGTCGATACCTCCGTCGTATTCTACACCTCCGTCGAATCAGACAACGTCGTCCGGTCCAACAACGTCGCCCGATTCGACGGGACGGGCCACGTCGACGACTCCGTCCTCGAACGTCGACTCGTGGACGGGCGGCAGCGGATCGTGGAGCTCCGACAGCCAATGGAGCAACAACAAGTCTCCCCAGACGGGCAATGATGTGTCCATCCTCCCAAGCGCCGGAACGGTCGTTTACGACGCTGCTTCGAGCACGAGCCTCGGACAGGTCAGCATAGGCTCTACGGGCGACGGCACGACGACCCTCGCGATGCAGCAGGGTCAACTGACCACTCAAGGACTGACGGTAGGCGTCCAGGGTTCCGGTGCGGTAAGCCAGACGGGCGGCGTCAATGCGGTGAGCGGGAATCTCGTGATAGGCGGCAATTCCGGGGCGAACGGAACCTATCTGATGAGCCGGGAAGACCTGAGCATTCCGCTGACGCTCACCGTCTCCGGCAACGAATCAATTGGCGCCGGCGGCGTCGGAACCTTCAACCAGACGGGCGGCGACCATAGCGTGGCGGGCACGCTCACCATCGGCGGCTCAGGAACCTACACGATGAATGGAGGAACCCTGAGCGCGGCCAACATCGTCGACGACGGGTCTTTTGCCCTCGCCGGCAGGACTATTGCGGCTCAGAACGAAACCATCGGCTCCAACGGCGCGGGTGTCTTTATTCAGACGGGCGGAACAAACACGGTGAGCGGCGACCTCGTGATCGGGGGCAATTCCGGGAGCAACGGAACCTACGCGATGAGCCAGGAAGACCCCACTATTCCGCTGACGCTCACCGTCTCCGGCAACGAGTCGATAGGCGCCGGCGGCGTCGGAACCTTCAACCAGACGGGCGGCGACCATAGCGTGGCGGGCACGCTCACCATCGGCGGCTCAGGAACCTACACGATGAACGGAGGAACCCTGAGCGCGGCCAACATCGTCAATAACGGCCTTTTCTCCTACGCCGGTTCCGACAACGAACAGGTGACCGGCAACTTCTCTCAGGGGTCGGGGGGCACGCTTTCTCTCCTGGAGCAAGCCGAGCTGAATCTGACGGGAACGGCGAGCGTCGCCGGCAGTCTGTTCGTTAGCGCGCCTTCCACCGATGGCGGCTCCGCCGTCATTCATGCCGCCGGGGGCCTGTCCGGGACTTTTGACAGTCTTCAGACCCCCTTCGACCCGACGAGCCCTCTTTGCTTCACCCTGAGTTACGGCGCACAGGATCTTACCATGACGGCGGTGAGAACGAGGACCGAGATGCTGTCTGCCTCCGCTTTGTCCGGTCCTGTGCTCATCGATTGCTTCGGGTTCGATCTGGCGGGAACCCTGAGCGACCTCTCGGCCCTTTTCGACGCCGCGGCCTCTCCCGCGACAAGCCTGCTCACCACCTTCTGGAAGGTGGGAACGGTCGGCGGTTATTTGGGCAGCCACACGATTACCCAGGACATGCTGAGCGCCTCGAACGTTTCCCTGCAGTCCATGCAACTTCTCAATTCGGCCGGAAATTCGAACGGCTGGAGCGTGTGGAGCGCGAGCGCCGCAACGGCGTTCTCGGGCGCGATCCCGAGCGCGTGGGCGGCGGAGCTGCAGATCGGCGATGCAGCCGTGTGGAACAGGCTCTCCGTTTTCGACCTTGCCGGCAAAACGTCCGGCGCGAACATCTCGGGAACGGTCATCGGCTACGGCGCCGACGTGACGGGCACGCCGGCGACGTGGGTGAGCATCGGGGAGATCATGGGGACCTATGCTCCGGGCAGCCTGCAAATGGCCGCGGCCGGCGTGGCCATAGAAACAAACAAATTCCTCGCGATGGCGAGCGACCCGACCGGCCAGGCGATGCTTTCGAAGATCCACGTTCCCTGCGTCGAGGTCGGCACGGCAACGCTCGCGGGCAGCGCGAGCAGCGGGGGCAATGCCTTGAGCGTACAGATAGCGAACGCGAAATACTTCGCCCTCACGGCGGGCGGCGCTCCGCAATTGTGGGCCAGCGGCGCCGTGAGCGGCACGTATTCGGGAAGCCCCACAGCTCTCGGGAGTGTCGCTATTTCAGGGGGCGGTCTGAGCGCCTCTTTCGCGCCCGTCCAATGGGACAAGGGCGGGAGCGGCAAATGGGCGGCCCAAGTGGCGAATGGCTCGGGCACGCTTCAGACGACGTCCAACGGGAACCCCGTGTACGGCAATCCGATAGCTTTCCAGGGCGCCGCTGCCGGCACGGTCACGCGGTCAGCGGGAACTTTCACAGGCACAGCGGCGGGAGCGGCGGCGGTCAAATAGGACAGGGATCGTTCATTTCTCCTTGAGACGGACGGTCTCGCCGGAAGCGCACTCGACGATGGCACACCCTTCGTCTTCGGAAGCGGCGGCTATGGCGTAGAGGGCCACGGGCTGTTCCTTTCCTTTCACGGCGACGCGGTCGAGCCCGGTTGCCCTGATCCGGAGCCTGCCCTCCGCGATGGGGACCCTGAGCTTGTCAAGGGTATTCTCCGTCATGATGATGTGACGACCGTATTTTCTGGTAAGGCCCTCGACCCGCGATCCGAGGTTCACCTGGTCGCCAATCACCGTGTAGTCCATCTTCTTGCCTTCGGCGCCGATGTTGCCGACCAACACTTCGCCCGTGTTGATGCCGATGCCGTTGTCGAAACCTTCCTTTCCCTCGACCATCCACTTCGCCTGCAACTTTTTGAGCCGCTCGATCATCTCCAGAGCACACCCGACCGCCCGCTCCGCATGGTCCTCCTGCGCCAGAGGGGCGCCCCAGAAGGCGAGGATGGCATCGCCGATAAATTTGTCCAGTGTTCCTTCCCACCGGAAAATTACCTGCGCCATTTCGCCGAGGTATTCATTGAGGAGGGAGACGACTTCTTCCGGGGAATGACGCTCTGAGAAGGGCGTAAAGGACTTGACGTCGGAAAAAAGCACGGTGACTTCCCGGCGCGAACCGCCGAGCTTGGCTAGACCGGGGTTTCTGATCAGCTCATTGACTATCCTTTCCGTCACGTAGGAGGAAAACATCCCTCGTATCTTCCGCGCGTACCGTTCCTCCATGGCAAAGCGGAAGGCCGTCACGACGAAGTATATGGAAAGCAGGTTGAACCCGGAAAAACCGAGGTCCATCCAGAGCCCTTTTGAGAAAAAGAGCAGGTAGCCGGCGAAGAACATGGCGCACAGAAAGAGGGCCGCCAAAGCGGCGCCGACCGTCGCGCCGATGGGGGCGAGACAAAGGGAAAAGATGATGCCCGAGGCCAAAAGGACAAGAAGGCTCGTTATCTTCGTTGTCCGTTCCGGGAATTTCTTCTCCAGGACAGAAGCGACAACATTAGCATGCTTTTCTATGCCGGGCATCAGGGGCGATGCCGGCGTTACCCTCATGTCATAGAGGCCGGTTGCCGTAGCGCCCACCAGCACGATCCTTCCGTTGAAAAAAGAAGGCTCGACCTTCCGCTCCAAAAGATCGGCCGCCGAAATGCGGGGAAAAGTGTTTGCAGGCCCGTAGTAATGGATCAGGGAGCGATGCCGGCGGTCGGTGGGGATAAAAGTCTCTCCCAATTGGACGCCCCTCGTCGCATTGAGGATGAGCGCCTCCTGGGGGAGGCCGTAGAAGAGACGGGCGGCCTGAAGATCAATGGAGGGATAAAACTCCTTCTGATATTCGATAGCCATGATCTCCCAGCGGAGAACTCCGTCCCGGTCCGGGATCATGGTGATATGACCCAGACCCGAGGCGGCCGCGGCCACAGCGTCCCGAGTCGGAAGGACGCCCGCTGCGGAGATCGGGGGAAACAGCTTGAGGTTTTCCAGGTCCCTGATCATGGGAAAGGCCCATTTCGTGATGGTTTCGCTTTCGATTGCGCGCGGCCTTTGTTCTTGGTTAAAGGTAAAAACAATGGGGAGGAGGACGTTTCCTGCCTGTGCGACGGCCTTGCGAAGCTGTTCGTCGCCCGGCGCCCTTTCCGCGCAGATGATGTCCATCAAAATTACTTTTGCGCCGCCCTCGTGCAGAAGATCGATAATCTCCGCGAGCCTTCTTCTCTCCCAGGGCCACCTCCCGATTCTCTCTATACTCTTGTCATCTATCGCAAGGATGACGATATCGCGGGGAGGCGAGACTTTTCCGCGCAACTGGAACCTCAGATCGTAAAAGAGGAGCTCAAGCCGCTCCAACGGCAAGGCGTTTCGAAACAGGCAGCACGAATAGAAGAGGGTAATCGCCAGTCCTATGGCCAGGACGATCTTTTTTCGCTTCAACCGACCTCCTGCGAATGCTGTATCTTATCGTCAGAACCGCGGCTATGGCAAGCCATTTCTCCCGTGTCGCCGGCGGGGTAAAACATAGCTTGACAACCGCCGCTCCTCCCTATAGAATTGCTGAACCGTGAAAGTGGAAATATTGGGCTGCTACGGCGGGGTGTCGCCCCGTCACAAGACTACTTCATTTCTCATCAACGACTCTGTCCTGCTCGACGCCGGGACCGTATCGGAAGCGCTCGAGCAGGATCAAATAAGGAAAATACGAACGATCCTGGTGAGTCATGCTCACATGGACCACATAAGAGATCTCCCTACCCTGGTCGACAACCTCTTTCTTCTCGACTGCCGGCATATCCTCCTCGCCGCCGTCAACCCCGTTCTCGAGACCATGCTCGCCCACCTTTTCAACAACAAGCTGTACCCGGACTTCACCCGCATACCTTCGGCGGACGACCCGGTGATCGTGCCCTTGCCGCTCCAGATCGAGGAAACAGTCGTCCTCGATGAGCTGGAAATAATGCCTGTCGCGGTCAACCATACCGTCGCCTGCTCGGCCTTTATCGTGAAGCAAAAAGGCGAGGGCTTCATGTTTACCGCCGATTCGGGCCAAACGCAACGTTGTTGGGAGCTCGCCGTCCAGGACGAGGGCGTCAAGTTCGTTCTGGCCGATGTCTCGTTTCCCAGCCGAATGGAAAATGAGGCGAAGATGAGCGGCCACATGACGCCGCGAATGCTTCATGAATCTCTTCGATCTTACGATCTCAAAGGCAAAGCCGTGTACGTAACGCACATGAAGCCTTTCTTTTGTGAGGAGATCGTGCGGGAACTCAACTCGATAGGCGAGAAGAACGTACGGTTTCTCGACCAGGGCGACGCTATCGCGCTTTGACGAGATTCTGTTTGACAGCCTGAAAGCTCTTTGGTTATACTTCCTGAGAAAAACTTTTCCTTCGAAGGCGCTCCCGCCGCTTTGCGGATGGGGTTGTTTATTCTATTACTAGCGAGGAGGCTCAAGAAACGATGTTACTCAAAGACAAAGTGGCTGTTGTAACGGGCGGAGCGAATGGGATGGGAAGAGCCATCTCATTGAGGTTCGCCAAAGAAGGGTGCGCGGTGGTCGTTACCGACGTCGACGTTGAAGGGACCAAGGCTGTAGTCGACGAGATCGCGGCCGCCAAGGGCAAAGGCCTTGCACTGAAACTCGACATCACGAAGAGCGCGGAAGCGGAAGCCGTGGTCGCGCGAACCATAAAGGAATTCGGCAAGATCGACATCCTCGTGAACAACGCGGGAGGGGTCAAGAACACGGGAACGGGCGGGGACAGCTTGCTGATCTCGGAAGAAGAATGGGACAGGATCGTCACGCTGAACCTGAAGGGTCATTTTCTCGTGACGAAAGCAGTCATGCCCGAAATGAAAAAGAACAAATACGGCAAGATCGTCAACCTTTCTTCCATGGGCGCCGTCCAACCGTCTATTTCCGTGCTCCACTACCATAGCGCGAAAGGAGGCGTCCTTGCCATGTCGCTCAACCTCGCCTTCGAACTCGCGCCCTTTGGCATATGCGTCAACGCCATCGTTCCCGGACCGATCGAAACGCCTTTCTGGGACGCCCTCATGCCGAGGGGGCCGGAGCGAGACGCATTCTTCGCCGCCCTGGCCAAAAAGGAAGTGCCTCTGGGGAGGGTCGGCCAGCCGGAGGATATCGCAAAGACCGCCCTGTATCTCGCGTCCGACCTTTCTGACTTCGTAAGCGGCCAGACGATTTGCGTTGCCGGAGGGCTTCCGCTGTTGACGCGCGCTGCGACGTTCGACATGGTAGCCTACTTCGAAAATAAGAACAAGTAAGAGATGGCACTAAAACGGCCGGAAGATACGCTCTTCCGGCCGTTTATTTTATCTGCCCGGCGACCGCCTGAGCAACGTCCCGGATGACTTGCGCCGAGACGTGGGCCATGGCCGCGCTCATCCCTCTGGCGAAGCCTTCGGGAGACTCAAAGGGAAGGCCTTCCGCCGCACGATACTGTTTCTGAAAGACCACGTTCGAGACGCCCCCCGGCCCGGCCCGATCCAGGAGCGTTACCGAGAGACCAAGGACCGCCTTCCACACCTCCCCCCGCCTCGATTCAAGAAATTCTTCCACGGCGCCGTCGATCTGAAAACGCGCGTTTTCCGCCTGGAGATAGGAAAAGGCCGCGCGGAAGAGCCTGGAAGAGCGGAAGTCCCTGACGAGGAAATCGGTCATCATATCGCCGGGATTCGTGTTCCAACGGTGGTAGCGGTAGGCGTCGATCCGGTACGCCTCCGGGCTATAGATCATGGCTGACGTATTGTATGCCTGGCTGACCGAAAACCGGTCAATCTTCAGGGCGCCTTCGAACGAGACCGTCTCCGGCGGCGGAGCGGGGTAGCTGAGCGTGTAATATGCCGCCCTCGGCGTTGCGGCGCGCCCCGAAAAGCACCCCGCGGGAAGCGTAAGAGCGGCAAACAGCGCAAAACCGCAGAGGAACTTCGGTATTCTGCCAGGCATGCCATTCTCCGACATAAAATTCTATTCTCCCTTCGGCGCCCGACTGAAAATGAGTGCTGAGGGGTCATTGTTTATACGATCGATAAGAGCCTGCAACGTATCTGCCGTCCGCCTCAGCGTCTCCGCGGCCGCCTCCGCCTCCGTCAGCGTTGCGTCCACCTTGGGCCCAGCCCGTTCCACTAGCTGGTTTACATTGTCGGCCGCCTTCGACAGCTTCATCCGTTGCAGGTCGGCTCTCACCTCTCCGATAACCACCCTCGCCTCTCTTACGGCGTCCCCTGCACCGGCGACCACCCTGTCGACCGAACCGCCGGACAAGAAGTCGTCTATCCTGGCCGACGCATCAGCAAGCTTAGCCGTGGCCCTTTCCGCATTCGTCACAATTCGTTTCGTTTGGTCGCTGTTTACCAGGCTGTCGATCGACTTTGCCGTCCGCGTCAGTTGAGCGGAAATGCCGGCCAGATCGATCTGCTTCAGACGGCTCAAGGCGTCATTGATGCTGGCTTCGATTTGCTTCATATCGGAGGGCGTGGAAGGTATGACCGGGTATGGCGGCTGAAAACCCGTAGGCATGAGGATCGGCTCGCCAGGTTTCTTCCTGTCCAGCTCCACGTAGACGATTCCCGTGATTCCCGCCAGCGTCAGCTTCGCCGCCAC
Source organism: uncultured delta proteobacterium (assembly GCA_963816715.1). Taxonomy (GTDB): domain Bacteria; phylum Desulfobacterota; class Syntrophorhabdia; order Syntrophorhabdales; family WCHB1-27; genus BOG-1155. The sequence continues at coordinate 66,924 of CAWFMJ010000001.1, read as the reverse complement.
CCCCTCCACGTTGAAGTCCTTCATTTTGATCTTCATGGTTACCTGGATCAGGCGCCGGTCCGGCGCAACGCCTATCTGCCGGACCGTGCCGATATCGACGCCCCTGTATTTGACGGAAGAATCCCTCTGAAGTCCCTGGACGGACTCGTCAAAGTAAGTAACGTATTCGGCCCCTTTTTCGAGGTACTTCGACGCGCCGAGCCATATGATGGCCGCTACGCCGAGCAGCGCCCCGATAGTCACGAAAAGACCGATCAAGAAATAAAAACGGTTTTGTCGGGCCATCTACACCCCGTATCTTCCCATTTCGTCCTTTTCCCCGGTTTCCCGGTGAAAGAAATGTCTCACCCGCGGGTCGGGAGGGTTCTGCGCGAGCGTTCGCGGATCTCCTTGCGCAATGATGCCGCGCTCGGCCTTGTCCAGCATCACTACCCTTCCCGCAAGGCTAAAAATCGCGTCCAGCTCATGGCTGACGATCACCATGGTAGTCCCCAACCCCCGGTTGATCCTTTTGATCAGGAGGTCGAGGCCGGCCGACGTGATAGGGTCGAGGCCGGCAAAAGGCTCGTCGAAAAAGAGCACGTCCGGATCGAGGGCGATGGCCCTGGCGATGCCCGCCCTTTTCTTCATGCCGCCGGATAGCGCCTCCGGCAAATGGTCTTCATAGCCAAGAAGTCCGACCAACGCCAACTTCATCCGAACGATAGCCTCGATGCATGACGCGTCCATGTCCGTGTACTCCACCAGAGGGAGGGCTACGTTCTCCGCCAGGGTCATCGAGCTGAGGAGGCCGCTCGATTGAAAAAGCATGCCCGTCTGTCTCCTGAGCGCCCTCAGATTCTCGCCGGAAGCGGCGGTGATGTCAACCCCGTTGATCTCTACCCGGCCCGAGGCGGGGCGGGAGAGACCCACCATGTGGCGCAGGAGCGTTGATTTGCCGACGCCGCTGCCCCCGGCGACGATGACGATCTCGCCGCGAAAAACCTCCATGCTCACGTCCTTCAGAATAACGTCATCGCCATAGATAACCGTAAGGTTCTTGACTTCGATCGCAGGGTCCCGCCGCGCCGGTCCCTTCACTTCACCACCCATGCATAATTAAAAATAACGGCAAAAATGGAGTCGGTCACGATGATGAGAAACAATCCCGCCACAACCGAAGATGTTGTCGCATTTCCCACTGCCTCGGCCCCTCCCCGTACGCCGAAACCCCGCTGGCAGCCGATGCCGGCGATAAGGAGAGCAAATATCGCCGATTTCACCACGCCTATGACGACGTCGGGGACGGTGAGCGCCCACGATGTCAATGACGTGTAGGTGCGGAACGTCAACCCCAGGCCGAATATGCCGACTGCCATGCCCCCTCCGATAGCGAACAGGTCGGAAAAGAACGTGAGGAGGGGTACAACGATGACGGCGGCCAATGCCTTGGGAACCGCGAGGAACCTGACGGGGTTGAACCCCATCGCGACAAGGGCGTCCACTTCCTCATTCACCCTCATGGCCCCTATTTCAGCGGCTATTGCCGATCCCGACCTGCCGGCCACGAGGATCGCCGTGATAATGGGTCCCAATTCCCTTACCATGGCGACGGCCACGAGAGAAGCCACGTACATATTCGCCCCGAACTGCTTGAGCTGGAGCGACGACATGAACGCGATGATCAGGCCCATAAGAAAACTGATGAGGGCCAGTATGGGCAGGCCGTCGACGCCGATCCTTTTCATCGACAGGAGAACGTCCTGCCATCGCACCAAAGCGGGGTGGAGGAGACAGCGGAGCGCTTCAGCGAGCAGGGCGCCCATGAAGGTCATGCACTGAGTAAAATCGTCGAGAAATGCGACGCTCGCCTTCCCGACCTCTTCGAAGAAGCCGACCTTTTGGAGCGGGGACGGCGCCGGCCCCCGAAGAACGGCTTCCCGGCCGAGGAGATCGATGATGCCCTGGACTTCAGGCGAGGCGTTGAGGCGCTCGATAGAGATGGAACGCGCTCGCGCCTCCGCCTCGAGGCGAAGCAGGAAAAGGCAGGCGGCGCTGTCGACGGCTTTCAGTCCTCCAAGGTCGATCTGGAGGCTCCTGAGCACAGACCCTTCCATGAGCCGATGAACGGTCGGCGCGACACGGTGAAGATTGTCAAGCGACAAACGGCCCGACAGGGAGAGACGGGCTTCCGTTTCTCCACTGATATCGATCAAGACCCCGTCGCCGCCGTTCTTATTCGTCGGCGTCATTCATTCCGACCTCGTTCGGCCTGGATTATTGAGGTTCAGCGTCTGCCACTCTCCCCTTCTTCCAGTCGGGCAGGCGCCCCGACCTCCCTGCTCACAAGAACTTTTTGTCGCCCGGCCTTCCTCTTGCTCAGCCGATGGTCAAGTTCTTCTATCGCAAAGGCAAGTCCTTCGGCGAATCCCTGGAGAGTGCAGTGGGTCGCGTAGTCCATGCCCTCTTCGAATTCATTGATCATTTTGCGGGTGAGATCCAGCTTTTCCTCAAAAGTCAGCCGGAGCTCCTTAAGCTTTTCCATATGGTTCTCCTTCGCTTCCATGTCCTATTAAGATACACGCATCGCCCGGCGTATGCAATTTCCTTCCGAGCGTTCTATCGCCGTAGGTTATCCATTCTTTCGATTTTCAGGAGGTTTGTAGGAGTTGTCGGGGGAGTTTTCCATAAGCCCTATTTGCCCAATTTGTCCTATAAGACCTATAAGACGCATCAAACAAAGAGGACTTATGGAAAAGAGATCAAAAAGGCGGCAGCGCCGGCCTACAGGTCGAGCTTTCTGAACTCCGATTCGAATTTGTCGTTAAATTTCCTGAGCACCCTGTTCTCGAGCTGTCTCACCCGCTCCCGCGAGATCTTGAATTGCTCGCCTATCCCCTGGAGCGTCAGGGGTTCTTCTATCATAATGCGATGCTCGAAGATGAAAAGCTCCTTATCGTTGAGCATCTCCTTGAATTCCGCGATCTTCCTCGCGAGGATTTCTTTCTTCTCCTTGGCCGCCACGACTTCTTCAATGTTGTCGTCCGCCTTGATCATGTCCATGAACGTCTCTTCCCCCTCTTCATAGATGGGGTGCTCGAGAGAGATATCGGTATAGGAGAGGCGTTTCTCCATGTCCTCAACCTCCGAGACTTTCACTTCGAGGTTGTCGGCAATCAGGGTAGGCTCGGGGAAGAGGCCCTCGGCTTCGAGCCTCTTTTTCTCCTTCTTAAGCCGATAGAAGAGTCTTCGCTGACTCTGGGTCGTCCCCACCTTTACGATGCTCCAGGAATCCATGATGTATTTCAGGATGTAAGCACGGATCCAAAAGGAGGAATACGTCGAAAACCTGGTGCCCTTGTACGGGTTGTACTTCTTGACGGCATGCACCAGGCCTACATTTCCTTCCTGAATCAGGTCGAGGATATTCAGATAGGCGTTGTAGTATTCGAGAGCAATTTTGACTACGAGCTTCAGATTGGCGGTTATCAGTTTCTGCAGCGACTCATTGTCTTTGTACCGATGCGCCCTCTCCGCGATTTCCAGCTCTTCTTCCCTCGAAAGGACCGGATGCTTCGATATTTCTGAGAGATACTTTTTCAGCGGATCGAAAGGGGCCGGCGGCGTGTTTTCTTCTTCCCTTGCCTGTTCCTTGTTCTCGTACGCAAACGGGTCTTGCAGCATTATGCCTCCCAAAGATGAAATTATTCTGCTTCCCGTGTTTTTCTCACTCCCCCTTGGGCGAAGACTTGGTGCGAAAGCGATTGCTTTCAATCTAAGCTACAAGAATTATGCCATTCGGAAAAGGCAAGCTTCCATTCCTATTTGTGCAATAATATTAATAATTTGAGTACTTCCACCGGCGATGAAAAGGGACGGCTCGTGTCTCATGGGATGAGAAAGGTGTCTTCCCGAGGGATAATTGTCTTACGAATCAAGATTGAAGCGTCGAAAGCTTAGACACAGAAAACGACAACCGCCCGGACTGATCCGTGCGGTTGTCGTTTTCTGCCGCGAGCATGATTGCCCCTTACGGTTCAGAAGCTCAAGACCATGCCATGCTCGCCCGCAGATTCTTGGTAAGGTTCTTGGATATCTTGGTCTGAAGCTGCCTGATGCTTTCCCTCGAGGTGTGGAAACGTTCCCCGATCTCGCGCAACGTGATGGGGTCTTCAGCCATGATGCGATGCTCCAGTATGAACCGTTCTTTCTCGTTGAGCATCTTCTTGAACTCCATCAGCTTGCGTTCGAGCATCTCCTTCTTTTCTTTTTCCGCCACCGTTTCCTCTATGTCCTCGCCGGTCCCGATGGTGTCCATCACATCCTCCCCGCCGCCGTAAAGCGGATCTTCGAGAGACACGTCTCCGTTGTAGAGTCTTTTTTCCATATCCTCTATGTCTCCGGGGGTAACATCGAGGTTTTCGGCGAGGATCTCGGCTGAAGGGTCTATGCCCGCTTTTTCCAACTTCTCCTTTTCCCTGTTCAGACTGTAGAAGAGCTTCCGCTGGCTGTCTTTTGTGCCTATCTTCACGATGCTCCAGGAATCCATAAGATACTTGAGGATATAAGCGCGAATCCAAAATGAGGCATAGGTAGAGAACCTCGTTCCTCTCTCGGGATCGTACTTCTGTACCGCTCTCAGGAGCCCGACGTTCCCTTCCTGAATGAGATCGAGAATATTAAGATGGTAGCTATAATAATCGAGGGCGATTTTCACCACGAGCCGAAGGTTGGCTACCACGAGGGCTTGCTCCGCTTCCTTGTCGTGGTGCACGCGTATGCGCTCCGCAACCTCTCGTTCCGCTTCTTTGGAAAGTACCGTGTGCTTCGATATCTCATACAGATAGAGTCTGAACGGGTCGGGAACCTGGGCAGTTTCAGCGGCGGCATTCTCCATCGGACCGAAATTCATCGTTCGCTCCTCCTTAGGAAGAATCAGGCCAAATGTAGGCTATTGGGGGAGATAGTAACAAGAAGCGTGCCAGGTTGAAGAAGGAAGGGCTTACCCGTCGTATTTCGCCTGCCGAGGCCGTTTTTCAGCCCTCCGGCAGAGGCTCTGGCCCCCTCCCCGGTTCCCGTTTTTTGTCCTGTAAGCTGGACCGTGTCCAGAAAACAGGACGCGAGACTCATACCAGGCTATTGTTAAGGTAGGTTCTCCTGGAAGCGTGTCAAGACCCGACCGGCGGCCAGAGAGAACTATTTTTATTCCGGCATCGATCATGGCGGCGCTCGATGTCGGATCGCGCGGACGGCCGACAAAAAAAGAAGAGGCTACGATGACGCAGACAAGCCGTACTCTTTTAGGAGCACATACAACCGCGACCGCGACACTCCCGAAATCCTGCACGCCTCCCCTATCTTGCCCCTCGTCTGGAGCAGCAGATCCTGGAGATACCGCCGTTCCGCTGCAGCCCTGCATTCAGCCAGCGTTCCGAACGCCGTCGATGTCTCTGCCGTCGGCGTCGCTTCCTTTTTGACTGAAGAGCGGGCTATTTTCACCCGCAAATCCAAGGGAAGGTGTTTGGGGAAAAGCGTTGGTTCGTGGTACGCGTCGCTGATAGCGCGCTCTATGGCATTTACCAGCTCCCGCACGTTCCCGGGCCAATCATAGGCCATGAGGGCATCGAAGAACTCCGGCGAAAACCCCTTTGTCCCTATCTGATATCGTTCGCATACCCTCGCCATATGGTGCATCGCCAGCTCTTTGATGTCCTCTTTTCTTGACGAAAGGGCAGGCAGCTCAATGCTGAGAGTCCTCACCCGAAACAGGAGGTCCGAGCGAAAGGTCCCCTCCTGCACCATCTTCTCCAGATCCCTGTTGGTCGCCGCAATAAGCCGGAAGTTGCTTTCAGCCTCACGCTTGGCCCCCACAGGGCGAAAGCGGTGCTCCTGCAGCACCCGCAGGAACGCCTTCTGCATGGCAAGGGGGAGTTCGCCTATCTCGTCCAAAAACAGCGTGCCGCCGTCTGCCTGCTTCACAAGCCCGGTTTGGCTCCTGTCGGCGCCCGTGAAAGAACCCTTTTCATACCCGAAGAGCATGCTCTCCACGAGTGTTTCGGGAAGCGCCGTGCAGTCGACGACGACGAAATTCTCTTCGGCGCGCGCGCCGTTCTCATGAATGGCCATCGCGAAGACTTCTTTTCCCGTACCCGTCTCGCCGGTGAGAAGGACATTCACCTCGCTGTGAGCCGCCTGTGCGAGCAGATCAAGACAGACCTTCATGGATGGGCTCTTCCCGATGACCCCGTTCAGCTTGAGGGCGGTCATGGGCGTTCGCGCGTTCTTTTGCTCCCTGTATTGGAGGGCGCGCACAAAAGGTAAGAGCATTTCTTTGGTTGAAGAGGACTTTTGGATATAATCCCAGGCGCCGTTCTTGATCGCCAGTTCCGCCCCGTCGGGATCACCGCTGCCGGTAATGATGATTACCTCGGGATGAGACGAAAGCTCGCGGATCTTGGGCAGAAGGTCGAGGCCGTTGCCGTCCGGCATCTTGATGTCGAGGAAAATCACGTCGAAAGCCTCTGAGGACGCCTTTTCGAAGCCTTTCTTGATCGTGGCGGCAAATTCGGCGGAGTGTCCCATATCCTCTACCATGAAAGAGAGCATCTCGCCGATCAACTCGTCATCGTCTACAATCAATACATGCGCCACAAATAGATGTCCTTTGTTTCCAGCTCCTGCCAAGGCGTGGCTGAGTGCGTCGCCGCCTTCGCGCCGTCATAGATTGTAACCGATTTCTTAGAGAGTTGGAAGCGACGAATGCCACCTCGTTTCAGGCCCTGTACAGGTTGTGTATCAGCAGTCACCTGCTGTGGATGAGCCTGGCCGCCGACGCCCTCGGTTTTGAAAGCCTCTTCAGCGGTCAGTGCCAGAGAAAATGTCCCCCCGACGCCATTGTCGTCTTCAAGCCGGAGAAAAAATGGCAGATCGACAGCCTCAAGTACTGCTCGTGCCGCCGTTGCGTGGAGGTTTGTCCGGTCAGTTGCCTCATCATGCGAAACACTTACTGGCCCTGCGTCACGACGAGGGAAACCGGCCTTTATGTGGTGACGGTTACTGCCGCACAGGCCCATTGCTACGATGGGGAGGGGCGGCAGGCCGGAGCAGCGAGGCCAGGCGAATCGGAAGGAAGCCATACCGGGGCAAAGCCGGGGTTATAGCACCCTACTTGCCGCTCTTCCCTGTCATCCGGGACTGGTTTTTGCACCCCAGGTCAAGCCCCAGATTGCAGCTTATCTCGTAGTCGAGCGCCGCCTCTGCGGTCTGACCGAGCTTTTCATGGGCAGCGCCCTTATTGTTGAACGCCAGGCTGGAATCGGGATTTATCCTTATGGCGGCGCTGCAATCCTCGATAGCCTGGAGCAGCAGCCCTTTCTGCGCGTAAGCGCCCCCTCTGGTCGCGTAGGCCATGTCGCTCTTCGGGTCGAGGTTTATGGCCTTCGAAGCCAGCTCGATCGCTTTGTCCATCATGCCGTTGTTAAAACAGGCGCGGCTGTCCTCGATAAGGCCTTTCACCATTTTGGGAATGTCCGTGGGAGGAAATCCCGCAAGGCGGGTGAAATTCTTGCATGCGATTTCGACTCCTCCCCGACAGGCGTCCTCGTAGTCGATCCTGGCATCGTCGGCCTTGCCGGCTCTTTCGAGAACGACGGCGCGATTATTGTAGTAGCTCATCTTCTTCGGGTTCATTGTTATTGCTCTGTATGCGTCGATAAGAGCCTGATCGAGGAGTCCTTTTTCGCAAGCAGCAAGCGCCCGATAGCTGAAAGCCGCATCGTTCTGAGCGTCGAGCTCTATCGCTTTGTCGCAGTCCGCAACCGCATCATCGTAGAGCGTTTTCATATAGTAGGCAAAGCACCTGTCCGCATAGGGGCCCGGAAGAGAAGGATCGGCCGCGATGGCGGCCGTGGCGGCCCTGATCGCCTCGGCCCAGTTGCCTTTGCCGATGTTGTCGTGCGATTTTATTGCCCATTCTATGGCATTGCGCGTCGTTGCCTGGGTCGAAGGCGCCTTCTGTCGGCTCATGAAAGTCCCGTCCTCGGGCGATTCTTCTCTTGCCTCAGCCTTCTCCGGTTTTTCAGGCCTATCCGACACATATATCATTGCCATGGCGTCCCGGTATGCGGTGAAGATCTTGTCGCCCGTCAAATCGGGCAGGTCCGTCTCGTCCGACGCATCCTCCTCATAATCCGCCAACATGCTCAGAAGCAGCGACGACTTGATCGCGAAGTTCGTTCCCTGCGGCACATCCAGCATTCCGGGCCTTGAGACGACAGGAACCAAACCGCTGCTGATCACGCCGATCACCCTGCCCTTTGCATCTACGAGCGGACCGCCGCTGTTGCCCGGGTTGGTCGCGGCTGTCACCCTGAAATGCCTGTTGTCCTCTTCCATCCCAACAGTCGCCGCGATGACGCCCTTGGTTATGCTCAGTCTGTTGCCGAGAGCATCGGGCATGGGATAACCCATGACGTAGACTTCCTGGCCCGGCTTCACCGCATCGGAATGGCTAACCTTGAACCGCGCCTTCGCGTTGAAGGGCTTTTCAAAACCGATAAGCGCGAGGTCGTTGTGCATGTCGAGGCGGAGGATTTTGCCCTTGACCGTCTTCCCATCCCTGAAGGTCATTTTTATCTGCTTTGCGCCGGCCGCGACATGATAGTTGGTGACGACGACAGGCAGGGCGCCCACGAGGAAGCCTGTCCCCCACCCTTCATGGGACGCCGAAACAGAGGGGAAGAAAAGAAGAGCCAAAAGAAGAGCACAACAGGCAGCGCACGTGCAACGCTTTGACATGGGGATCTCCGGCTTTGTTTTTTTCAGTGATACTACCGCAAAGCAAAGAGAATTGGAAACAAAATTCTTTTGACCGGGTTAGGCAAGCTCTTTTTCGAGCTTTTCCTTCCATTCGGCGATGGCGGCAAGGGCGGTCCGGACGGCGATCTCCTTGTTGCGCTTGTGGTAGCCGTCGAGGAGCCCGAAATTGACGTTCATGGGCTGGAAGTCCTTCCTTTCCGTCTCCAGGTAGCGGTAGAGCGCGCCGATGCACGTGTTCGGCTCGGGCGGGAAAAACGCCTTTCCCCGCTCTTTGCAAAAGGCGGCGATGCCCGCAAGGAGACCCATGGCAGTCGATTCCACATATCCTTCCACGCCGGTGATCTGCCCGGCGAAGAAAACCCTTTCGTCCGTCTTCAGGTGAAGGCCCCGCAACGCAACAGGGGCGTTGACAAAGGTGTTCCGGTGAATGCTCCCGTGCCTGAAGAACCTCGCCTGCCGCATTGCGGGAATGAGGCGGAATACCCTTTCCTGCTCGGGGTAGGTCAGCTTGGTCTGAAAACCGACCATATTGTACATTCTGCCTGCTGCATCTTCCCGCCGGAGCTGCACAACCGCGTAGGGCGGTTTCTCCATCCTCTCATCATAGAGACCGACGGGCTTCATGGGGCCGAAGCAGAGCGTCTCCCTCCCCCTCTCCGCCATTACCTCTACAGGCAAACAGCCTTCGAAATAGGGCGTTTTCTCAAATTCTTTCAGGTCGACCCTGCCAGCCGTCCGCAGAGCTTCATAGAAGACGTCGTACTCTTCCCGTGTAAGGGGGCAGTTGAGGTAGTCTTCGGTGCCGGGAGAATAGCGATTCCCAAAGAAGGAACGGGACATATCGATGCTGTCGCCGTCAATGATGGGCGACACGGCGTCGAAGAAATGGAGGTTCTCCATGCCGGTGAGCGTCCGGATCCGCTCGGAAAGAATCGGCGCGGTGAGAGGGCCCGTGGCGACGATTACCACGCCTGCTTCGGGCAGCTCTGTCTGCTCTTTCCGCACCACTCTGATCCGCGGATGTTCCAGGATGGCCTCCGTGACCCTTTGCGCGAACCGGTTCCGGTCAACCACGAGGGCTTTGCCGCCCGGTATGGCGGTCTCATCGGCTGCCTTAAGGATGAGGGCGCCGAGGAGGCGCAGCTCGGCTTTGAGGAGGCCGTGGGCGTTCGTCAGCTCCGTTGATTTGAGGGAATTGCTGCAGACAAGCTCGGAGAGGCAATCCGTCTTATGGGCCGGGGTCGTTGATGCGGGACGCATTTCGTAAAGTACGACGTCTCCGCCCCTCCGGGCGATCTGATAGGCGGCCTCGCTTCCCGCCAGGCCGGCTCCGATTATGCTGATTTCCAACCGCAATCCTTCCGCTGGCAGCTCATATTTCCCCTGAAGGAGAACAGGACGGGGGCCCTGCACACGGGGCACTCGCCTTCTTTGGGTTGGAGGCTCGTGGCAAAAGAGCAGTCGGGGTAACGGGAGCACCCGTAGAATTTCTTTCGTTTCTTGGAGGTTCGCTCAACCAGTTGGCCGGTGCAACCCTCTTCGGGACAGGGCAAGCCCGTGGTGAAGGGCTTGGTATATTTGCACTCCGGGTAGTTCGAACAGGCAATAAAACGGCCGAAGCGACCGCTCTTTTCGATCAGAGAACCGCCGCACTGAGGACAAACGCCGTGAGTCGTCTCCTCCACAACGGAGATGTTGCCGTCCTTGTCCACGACGACGTTCTTCTTGCTCTTGCAAGCCGGGCGGCCGCTGCAGACGAGGTATTCGCCGTTCTTGCCCCAACGCAGGATCATTGGCTTGCCGCACTTGTCGCACAGGATGGAAGTCTCTTTTTCCTCCTTCTTCAGGTTCTTCATCTTTGTCTTGGCGGAACCCATCTCCTCCTGCAGCACGCCGTAAAACTCGCGCAGGGATCCGACCCAGTCGTTCTCCTTCTCTTCGATGCGGTCGAGGCCCTCTTCCATTCTTGCGGTGAAATCGACGTCGATCACCCTGGGGAAGAATTCCCCGAGCAGCCGGTTGACGGTCCTGCCGAGAGTCAGGGGTACGAGACTGCCTTTTTCTTTATGAACGTAGTCCCTGTCTTCAATGGTGCTCACGATGGCGGCGTAGGTAGAAGGCCTGCCGATTCCCTTTGCCTCGAGAGTCTTTATAAGCGTCGCTTCCGAGTAACGAGGCGGCGGGCTGGTAAAATGCTGGCTCGCGTCGAGGCGCGCCAGCTTCAGGACGTCCCCCTTCTTCATATCCGGCAGGTAGGCCCGCTCTTCCTCGCCCTTCTCAGCGTCAAAAACCCTGGTGAATCCGTCAAAGGCCACTTTGGAGCCCCTGGCGACGAAGGTGCAGTTTTGGGCCCCTATTTCGGCAACCCTGACGCGCAGCTTTTCCCGCGTCATCTGCGAGGCTACAAAGCGCCGCCATATCAGCTCGTAAAGGGCGAACATGTCCTTGTCCAGGTAGTCTTTCACCTTCTCCGGCGTCAGTTCCACATTCGTGGGCCTGATCGCCTCATGCGCGTCCTGGGCCGTCTTACTGTTGCTGAAGACATTCGGTTTTCCCGGAAGATAAGCGGCGCCGAACGCCTTTCCGATGAGTTTCCGCGCCTCGCCCAGAGCCTCGTCGGAGATTCGCACCGAGTCCGTTCTCATGTAGGTTATGAGACCCGTGGCTCCGTCGGTGCCGATCTCCACGCCCTCGAAGAGCTTTTGAGCAAGGAGCATCGTCTTTTTCGGCGAAAACCTTAAACGGCCCGATGCGTCCTGCTGCAGCGTGCTTGTCTTGAAGGGCGGATAGGGGCTCGCGAAGCGCTCTTTCTCTTCGAAAGCAACGACAGTGAAAGGCTTGCCTTTCAGGGAAGCCTTCAGTTTTTCGGCCTCTTCCTTCGTCCCCAGACGGGCCTTCTTGCCGTCGATCTTTTCCAGCTTGGCTTTGATCTTTTCCCCGGTCTCGAGAGTCAGCTCGGCCTCGATATTCCAGTACTCCTGCTTAACGAAGGCCTCGACCTCGTCTTCCCTCTCGCAGACCAGTTTCAGGGCAACGGATTGCACTCTTCCTGCGGACAGGCCGTACTTCACCCGTTCCCAAAGGAGCGGACTGATCTCATAGCCGACGAGCCGGTCAAGTATGCGCCTCGCCTTTTGCGCGTCATACTTCGGTTCGTCCAGATTTTGGGGTGAAGCCATCGCCGCCAGCACGGCCTTCTTCGTGATCTCATTGAACAATACGCGCTTTATGGGAGTGCTGTTGCCGATCTCCTCCGCCACGTGAAAGGCTATGGCTTCCCCTTCCCTGTCGGGGTCCGACCCTATGTACACGTTGTCGGCTTCCCTGCTCGCCTTTTTGATCTCGGCAACGATTTTCGCCTTGCTCTTCACGATGCCGAATTGCGGTGTGAAGTTATGCTTTACATCGACGCCCATCTTGCTCTTCGGCAGGTCCTTGATATGGCCGTAGGTAGCCCTGATGATATAATCTTTCCCCAGAAATTTGGAGAGAGTTTTCATTTTTGTCGGTGACTCGACAACAAGCAACGATTTCGTCATTACCTTTTCCTCACATAGAATCCGCCGGGCGCCGGGCTTACTATATCTTTCATCTCGAGTCTCGTAAGAACCGCCATCACCTTTTTCGCCTCGAGTCCGCTTTTCTCGATCAGATCGTCCACATGCAGCTTATCTGCGCCCAATAGGTTGTAAATATAATCCTCCTCGCCGTTCATATCAATAGCCGGTCTCGTATGGAACTCCATCCGGGGAAAACAATTGACCAGGATGTCGTTGATGTCCTCCACCATGATGGCGCCCTCTTTGATCAGGCCGTTCGCGCCCTTGTACGCCTCATCAAAAACCCTGCCCGGCACGGCAAGCACCTCTCGTCCGTACTCGAGGGCGAGGCGCGCCGTAATGAGCGAACCGCTTCTTTGCGATGCCTCCACGACCAGGACGCCTTTGCTGAGACCCGCAATGATCCTGTTCCGCTCGGGGAAGCGGTACTGCATGGGTCCCTCGCAGGGTGGATATTCGGTCAAAAGAACGCCTTCGCGACCTATGGCGTCAAAAAGTCCCCGGTTCTCGGCTGGATAGCACTTATCGAGGCCGAAGGCCAGTATTCCTACCGTACCGCCCGGCGAGCGCAACGCCCCTTTGTGGGCTGATGCGTCCACCCCTCGTGCGAGCCCGCTCACTACGGCTATCCCGGCCGAGGAGAGCGTTTCAGCGATGCGTTCCGCAAGCAGCATGCCCTCAAAGCTCGCCTTCCTGGCGCCAACGATGGCAAAAGCCTCCCGGGGAAGAGGCAGAGGTCCTTTCTTGAACAGCACGAGAGGGGCATCGGGCAGCTCCCTGAGGAGCGGCGGATAGTCGGCGTCTTTTATGGTAAGAACGGCGCCGTCAATTTGGGAAAGGCGCTCCAGATCCCTATCGATCGCGCCGAAGCCGTCAAAGGCGCGTATCACCCTCTCTTCGGCCGCACTTCCGGCGCTTTCCTTTCCCTCGAACAGGGAGGCAATGCCGGCATGCTCCTCGACCAGCCTCTTCTTGCGGAACCGGTCGATCTTGCCTACTCGCGAAAGAGCCAGGAGGGCCGTCAGTTCTTCCATCCAAACGGCGGGAGAAATCTAAAAGCGCTTCTTAGGGACGCCCCTGGAAATCGTCCGGCTTTTTCCCGCTCTCCCCTTTCTCGTCGTGCTTGAACCGCTTTGCGCAGTAAAGGCCTACCCGGTAAAACTCTCTCTCCATCAGCCCTCTGGAGGCGCTGTCGCTCCACCACTTGTCCGCTTTGAAATACGATACGCGCACCGGCTTCACGAGCACAAGCATCGAATCGTCCGAATTGTAAAGCAGTTGATACCTTTTCGACGCATAGCCGGGCACTATGAGGACAATTTTCCTGATCTTCTGCTTGGCCAACGCCGCGCGCGCATCCCGAGCCTTCGCGGCATCATCTCCCACCAGGGTCAGCCCCCGAACGATGTTCTCCTTGACGCCCTTCTCCTTGGCCATCCGTGCAACGATATCCCTGACGCTCATGCCGAGCAGCGTGTCGTCTTCCACCCATATGGTCTTGCCGTCGCCTGCCCAGTATTCCCTGAACGCCTCGGCATATACTTCCCCGTTCGTGTCTTCCGCAAACCTCGGGACGAAAATGGCGTCGCAGGGAACGACCTTGTCTTCATGATGGAAACCGGTCGCCATCATCCTCAGAGAGAACGGATGGGCCAGGAGTCCCGCGAGAATCATGCAGACGACGAGAATGAAGATCAGGCATCCACACCCCGTCCTCCCCTTTCCAGCCTTCGCCATCACTGCCCTTTTGTTGGGGCTTTTCAAGCCTTTCTTCATAAGTCCTATTTGTCTTATGGGTCTTCTAGGTCCTGTCGGACGAACAGGACGAATAGGACCCATGAAAAAAACGACGCCGTATGCGCTCGTTTTCGGGCTACTGGGGCTCAGCGCCCCCGCTCTCTTGCGGTTCGTCGGGCGTTCCTGCCTCCGTGGGCTTTTTTACAGCGACCTTGGTCCCTGCAACAATATCATGGAGCGCCCGACTGCCGGGCAGCAGTATGATCAGAAAGCCCAAAAACAAGGGAAAGGCCGACAGGCAATAGGCGACAGTTCTCGCCAGGGCCCGCGCTATGCCGCAGGGCGCCTCGTCTGCTTTTCGAACGACCTTGAGCCCGAAAACGCCCTTTCCCAGCGTGCTCTCGTCCCCTGCCGTCAGATAGCTAAAATAGAACAGAAAAAGAAAAATTTCAAAGAAAAAGAACGTGAAGGCAAAGATAGTCAGGGCAGACAGCAGGTCAGAGGCGGATGCTTTGCTCCCGGCGCCGAGGAAAACGCCCAAGGCGCCGAAAATAAGAAGGGCCAGGGAAACAGCAGCGAGAAAAAACAGGTCGATCAGGAAAGCCAGAAGCCTCGCAACCCGGGACGCCCTCTTCATCTCATATTGCATTCATAGAAGATCACCGACAGGACGACAAGAGGCATTGTCTCGCTTCTCAGTATATTCTCCCCCAAGGTACAAGGGATAAAGCCATTGTCGGTGAACCATTGGACTTCTCCCTCTTCTATGCCGCCTTCCGGTCCCACAGCGACGCAGATGTGCCGGTTCTTGCGCGCTGTGATTACATCTTTCATTGTCGTGGTCTTCTCGCGCTCATAAAGGAGCCACCGGTCTTCCACGCGATCTATGTAGGAAAGGACGCCGCGCAACGGCGTAGGCGGACCCACGTCGGGGACGGAAAACCTGCCCGACTGCCGGGACGCTTCGATCATGATCCGTTTCCACCGGGTGCACTTCTCCGCTTCCCCGTCTTGAAACTTGATCACGGTTCTCTTGAAAATGGTCGGAAGAATCCTGTCGACCCCCAGCTCCGTTGCCTTTTCGATGAGCCAGTCCATCCTCGGCCCTTTTATGGGGCTGACCAGAAGAGTCACTTTGGTCTTTTCTTCATCGGGATGGAGGACCGCATCCATAACGTGGAGAAAAATCTCTTTGCCTTTGATCGCATGGATCATGCAGCGGTAGAGATACCCCTTGCCGTCCATCACGTCAATCCGGTCGTTTACCGTTTTCCTCAACACCTGAAGAATATATTTGCAGTTCGGTCCCGTCACGAGGACCATACCGCCCTTCATCTTCAACTGATCGATAAAAATCCTTCTTACTTCCATTGCTTACTCTTCCGGGATCTTATAGAAACGTGACTCGTAGAGCCGGTGAAATTGGCTCCATTTTTCATCTTCCATGGCGACGTTCATATGCTCTTTCACGCCCATGGCCTTCGCATCCAGATTGTCGATATAGTGTACCACAAGAGCCTCCGCGCACATGGGGCTTTTCGGTGAACCCCATTCCGCCTGGCCGTGATGGCTCAGGATGATGTGCTTGAGCGCGTCCGCGAGATGCGGAGGAAAACCTTCCACCGCCGAAACGAGCTTGTCCAGCAGCATAACCCCCAGGGTGATGTGTCCCAGGAGCCTCCCTTGGTCGGTAAAACCGAACCCGCCCGACTTGAAGGCAATCTCCTCGGTCTTGCCGATGTCATGGAGGAGACTGCCCGCCGTGGCGATGTCCGGGTCGGCGCCGACAAAGGACGACGCGTGTCGAGCCATCTCAGCGACCGACACGGAATGCTCGAGGAGGCCGCCGATCGACATATGGTGAACCCCCACCGAGGCGGGCAGGAGAAAAAACAGATCGAGCAGTTCTTCTCTCTTCCCTATCTCCTCAAAGAGGCGCGCGAGATGGACGTTGCTTATCTCCCCCGTAAGCCGGAAATAGGTTTCCTTTAGCCCCTCGATCCCTGAGCCCGTCTGGGGGTAAAACTCGCAAATCTCGCGGCTGGAAAGCACACGCGTCTCCTTGCGTATGTCCGTGACGGCGAGCTGGAGGCGATCCTGATAGCTCTTTGCCCTTGATTCGACGTAGACGATGTCGTTGCGGTCGAAGCAGGCCGACAGCTCGTCGACCCGGTCCCAGATCCGCGCCTCGATAGCGCCCGTCTTGTCCTTCAGACTCACGCTCGCGTAACGCGTATTGTTCTTGCTGGAGTAAATGGCCTTCTTGACCACGAGGAAGAAGTCCTTGACTTCGGCATCCTTCGTGATATCTGCGACGTAGACTCGTTTCACGTGCGTTCCCCTCTCACCTTTCTCGCCTTTTCCAGAAACTCCTTAAACTTTGCCTCGTATCCCCTGTTCTTCGGTTCGTAATATGTTCTGCCC
This sequence comes from uncultured delta proteobacterium, assembly GCA_963816715.1. Classification (GTDB taxonomy): domain Bacteria; phylum Desulfobacterota; class Syntrophorhabdia; order Syntrophorhabdales; family WCHB1-27; genus BOG-1155. The sequence goes on along the minus strand of CAWFMJ010000001.1, from coordinate 50,407 downwards.
TTCAACTGTTCGGGAAGGTGGGTCTGATCGGTGAGGGCGTCATCATAGTCGTGCGGGTAGAGGTAGTCGCGGCCGTAGCCGAGGTTTTTCATTAGTCCCGTTGGAGCGTTGCGGATATGGAGGGGAACTGGATACTCCGGGAGTTTTCGCACGTCGGCGACGGCTCCGTCGTAGGCGGTGTAGATGGCGTTGCTCTTTTCCGCGCAGGAGAGGTAAACGCAGACCTGAGCCAGGGCCAAATAACCTTCGGGGGCGCCGAGAAAGTGGAAAGCCTGCATGCCGGCGATTGCGATCGACAGGGCCTGCGGATCCGCGTTTCCCACGTCCTCCGAAGCGAAACGGGCCATGCGCCTTGCCACGTACAACGGGTCCTCGCCCGCTTCTATGATCCTCGCCAGCCAGTAGAGGGCGGCATCGGGGTCCGACCCCCGCATGCTCTTGTGGAGAGCGCTGATGAGGTCGTAATGCATCTCCCCTCTTTTGTCGTAGACGAGCACCCTTTTCTGATAGGCTTCCTGCACCGTTTCATGGTCGATCACCGGCTTTGCAGCGTTGCGCTTTGCCGCCATCGTGTGGGAGATTTCGAGCAGGTTGAGGGCCTTGCGCGCATCGCCGGTAACCAGTGACGCGATCTCGCGGAGGGCGTTCCCTTCCACTCGTGTGGGAGGAGCATTGAGCTCGCTGTCCTGTCGCAATGCCCGTTCCAGAATCATAACAATCTCATCCTCGCTCAGGGGAGAGAGGGTGAGCACTTTCATCCGGGAGAGGAGCGGCGCTACGATTTCAAAGGACGGGTTTTCCGTCGTCGCCCCGATGAGGATGGTCTCCCCCGATTCCACATAGGGAAGGAAAGTGTCCTGTTGAAGCTTGTTAAACCGGTGGAACTCATCGATGAACAGGATCGTCTTGACGAGCTTCGATTTCTGGATGATCTCCTTTACTTCCTTAATGCCTATGGTCACGGCGCTCAAAGTGACAAAAGGAAGGCCGAGGCGTTTCCCGATGAGCCATCCCAGGCTTGTCTTGCCCACGCCGGACGGACCCCAGAAAATCATCGAAGGGATCTCCTTCCTGTCAAGGAGTATCCTCAGGAACTTCCCCTCGCCCAGCAGGTGTTCCTGGCCTACGAATTCTTCCAGCTTTGTCGGTCGCATTCTGTCGGCAAGCGGCTTCTTCACCTTCCTGGCGACGTTTTCACTCTCAAACAATTCCATGCGCTATTACTATACCAAGTTGAGGCAGAGGGTTCAAGACGGCGCCCAAGATCGGCGGCGTACATCGCCTACAGCCGCGACGAGGCATTCAGGGCGTTCTGGAGTACAGCCATTGGCCGGCCGACGCCAGGATTGTCAGGGCCTGCGTGGAAGATAGAATGGTAAAAGTTTCGATGCCTACAACGGTTCGCCGGGCGTCGGCGCTCCCGCGAGCCATGCTTTCCCTTCCGCGTAGAGCTTCTCCACGCCCGCACCTCGCAGGCCTGGGAGATTATTCTTCACCTTGAATCCGTTCTTTGACTGAAGATACGCAAGGTGGCGGTACCCTTCAGGGAAGGCGGCGAGCAGCTTCTCGTCGAGCTTGAGCGTTGCCGACGGATCGACCGGATCCATGCGATCTTTCTCGTAGATAGTCTGGCGCCGGACGATGGCCCATCGCCCCTCGCGCTTTTCGAAAAAGTCATAATGCCTTCCCGTACAGACCACGTCAACGACAACGCCATCGACGGCAGCTCGCTGGTTGATCGTTATCTTGACCTGGGAGGTAGCACGGTTGCCGGCGAGGTCGCAACTCAAGCCTCCGAGGAAGTGCAGGATATTCACGCCTTTGTTGAAGCCTTCGCGCGTGACCTCAATAAAGTCCTTTGCCGGTCCCTGAAACCACGTCGCCGTCATCCAACCTTCTGGATGCCAGACCGTTGCAAAACGTTCCCAATCTCCCGAGTCGCGATAGACTACCCAATTCTCCACCACCTCACGGATTGCCAACTTGTCTGCAAGCAATTCATCCATCATTGCTTTCTCCTCCCCGTCGCCGGTTCATGAAATTCTTTCAACGAAGAATTGCGCCTCTATTCACGCTTGTCTCCCTAATTTGGAGTTCGATGCTCTTTGCTCGAATTATCCACACATTCCCCCTCAATGATGTCGGTCCCGCTTTCTCATACAGAGTCGGCGAAACCCCCTTTTTTCAGCGATTACAGGCAATGGCGCCACGGAGTGCCGGCTTCGTCGAGAAGAAGCGACGCCCCCTACTTCACCACTATGTCATAGTGGCTCAACAGACCGGCTGCTCCTGCAAGGGAAAACTTCGCCTTCCTGATCATATTCAACTCCGGATTTATCGAGTAATTTCTGGCAGTCAGGAAATCGGCCTGGCGCAAGTTCGTGCGGCTAAAAAGGGTGTTTGCCAGGTCGCAATCGTCGAAAGTCGCCTGGGCGAGATCCGCTTCGGTGAAGTCCGCCTCCCGAATGGCGCATTCCAGAAAACGCGTCTTCTTCAGTTTGCTTTTTACAAAACCGCAATAGTCGAGGCAACACTTCTCGAAGCTGACGCTAAAGAGCAGGGAAAGACATGCGCTGAAGTCGACTCCGACTATCTTGCAATTCAGGAAGGTTGCATTTCTCAGTTCGGTCTGGCCGACCTTCGCCATGCTCAGGTTGCAGCCGACGAATTGGCAATCGGTAAAACGGCTCCGCGACAAATCGCCGGCTGAGAAATTACAGTCAACGAACGAGCAGTCTTCGAACTCTTCACCCGACAATCCGGTTTCAGAGTATACAGCCTTTTCGAAGACCTCGCGCACGTGCGACGCGTCGTTCATTCCTCTTCTCCGCAATGCAGGTTCACCGTCGTTGGGAAAACCAGCGAGCCAGCGGTCTTTCGTGCGAGTCGATTCTAACACGGGCCAGCGGTCCCGTCGAGCAAAATCGGGCCTTGGGGAAGGAGAGAATGGTTCAGTATACCTCGATCTTTACGAGCCATTTGACCCATTGATTGCCCGGCTGTCCGGGAAAAATGGCACGGACGGGGAAACCATGGAGTGCGGGAACGGCTTTGCCTTCCCATTCATAGGCAAGAAAGCTGCTTTCCGACAGGGCTTGTGTGAGCGGCACTTCGACGGAATAGCCATCGGCGCCGGTCAACCGGACCGCTTTTGCACTGCTGCGGACTTGAGCCGATTGGAGAACATATGCGAGGGGGGCGCCGGCCCAAGTTGCCGTGTCCTCGAAAAAGCCGGGGCAAACCAGTTTAGGCGCGCCTTTCGTTCGCGGCATGCAGCGCAGGTCGTCATACGCGAGGTTTAGTGGTTTGTCCACCTCTCCCGACACTTCCAGCCGGTAGTCCGATACGCTGATCCGGTAAGGCATCGTCCCCGTGACGTGCAGCCCCGTGGTCCGGTCGAGTTCGGCATAACCGGGGGGCTTGGAAGGCGTAGGCGGGATTGCGAGCACTGGCAGAGAACATGACGCGGGATTGGCGCCCTCCGCCGCTCCGCCGGCGCCTGCCCCTGCCGCAAAGCCTGTCAGGAGCGCTATCACGAACAGAATCGCCTTTGAGTTCTTGCGCCGGAGACTTCTCACCACTGCCCCCTCATTCGGACTATCAACTGGAAAGGAGACGCTCATTTCAAATGTGCTCATTCCGCCCGCCTCTCGTCAACCATGAAGGCTGATGACCCCCCGCGCCTGCCCCTATTTGTCGAGGACGTTCCTCAGGTTCCATACGGCTTCGAATTTTTCGAGGTAGACTTTCGTTTCTTGGGGCAAACGGCACGTCCAATGATCTTTGCATTCGAGCGCCGACTTTTCCACGCGCCTGGGGCCGCAATTATACGATGCAGCAAGATACATTCCGACGGACCTGCCGTCCTTTGGCGCCGATAGCAACAGTTTTTTGGGCAGGCTCGCCAAGTCGGCGTCGAAAAGCAACAGTGAGGCTTTGGCGGCGTTCACGTGATCGAAACAGCCTGAGACAAAATCCTTGTTTAACCCCGCGCGCCGGTATTTTCCCAGGAGCATCTTGTAGGTGGCGGGTATGAACTGAAAGAGGCCTCTGGCGCCCGCGGGCGATTTGCTGTAGCTGTAGGCTTCGGTGGTATTTGCGCCAATGGTCGTGAGCACCTCGTGGACAAGGGCTATTTCATTGCCTCTGTACCGCTGGAATCTCTCGGGATCGATATGTTCGATGATCGACAACACGAGCGAAACTTCCATAGGCATTGAATCGCCCGTTGCGAGGAGGTCCAGATTGACCCTCTTTTCCGCGAGATCCTCTTGGGCCAGCCTGATCCTCCCCATCAGGTAGTCGAGCCCCGATTTGCGCACCTGCTCCGTATCGATTTCGGGGCTGTAGGGAGTGTAAACCACTTCTTTGAAACCATGGGCGCCGGAGTGAACTGTGGTGCGCAGGGCCAGTATTGCCATATTCTCGGGGTAGGAGATTTCAAACCGCGAGGCAACGCCATTGTCCCTGAGCCTCGTCACGTGAAACCCCTGTGTGACGCACCCCCTCGTGGAGATCAGCACCTGCCTCAACTTTCTTTCCTTTACATCCTCCACCGCCAGGAGAAAATTCGGCCGTATGATCCTCTTGAGGAGGAGTCTCTCTTTTCTTCTGCCCTTTCTGTCGCGGAAGGCGATTCTCTTCTCCTCTATTATTTGGGAGCAGCCTGAAGTCTTGTCTCTCAAGAACTCCTGGCCCCGTTTGATATCCTCCCTGATGTCGAAGCCAATAGCACTGTTCCTGCGACCCTCGGTCCTGACGAGGATGCCGCTTTCGTGAGGAATGTCCGCTTCCGATTCGAGGCGATCGGCCTGGCCTGATGGTTTAGTCAGGCGGTCCGCGACCGCCGGACTCTCGACCGTTTGACAGACGGAAGAGGCGTCCAGGGCGATATTCACGGCACGGCGGGCCTTGGCCAAATAGGAAGGCTCCAGGTCTCCGGGGTCCGGTTCGCCATGAGCCAGGACAGCGGCGATTTTCATTTGGGCCGGACTGATGGATCGGGAGATCCGGTCCTGCACCATCGGATCGAGCCCATCAAAATTAAAGTCCGGGCCGGGCACGATGCCCATGGAAGCGAGATCGGCCATGACGGCTGCGTCTGCTTTCGAGGGGGGGTTAACGGCAAGGAGACGCGCGAAGCAGGTGAAGAAGGTTTTTCCGTCCATGTCCGCTACCGCTTCAAAAGGCGGCTTCATTTCCGTCGGAATAGGACGGGCCAGAACCATTGGACCACTTTCACGTTTTTCATATGAACTGAGCGGGGCAATGCTCATCTGGCCCTGCAGCGCGTATGCCGCAAGAGTGCCCTCGACTGCATCGGGCGACAGCAGACGCACGAAGAGCAAAGCCATATCCGTGGGCGACTTGATGACCGTCATGCCGGAGGGCAACGCGCGATACCAGGAGCGGCCTGCAACGAGAATATCGCCCGCCGGCTTGGGCGTCCCGGGGGCGGCGAAGGAAGCGATCACATTGTTCCAGCCGTCCGTGAGCTGTACGGAATAGGCGCGGCCGGCGAAGTTTGGCGTGTGTATGATGACCGGCTCTCTGGAGAGGTTGAGCCAGGCGCCGAAAAAAGGAACGGTTCGGGCCCCGGCATCACTCGGATCTGCTTCAAGGAATCCATGTCCCCGAAAAAACATATTGTCTTCAATTCCGGTCTTCTTTTCAACGGAAAGCCTGGCAACGTCCATGAGAACCAGAGGATAGGCGTAAATATAGGCGTCAATTGTTGCCTTCAGTGGTTCATCATCTTCCGCCCATACGGCGCCAGGGCTACGGAACCCGACGTGTGCCGCCAGCGTCAACGCAAGAAAAACGAGAAAAAGCCTTTTCATATCCTGCCGATTCCCCCTCTGGCCATTACACTCCCTTGCACATATTATGCCGTCCTCTCCGTCAGCAAAAGCGCCATGCGGACCCGGAGGGCAACCCATTTAATCGAAACAGGCAAAGCCAGTAAAGCAACGATGCCGCCAATCCTCTGACCTGCGACAGTTGTCGGCCGGACTTTCTGTAATACGTGATCATACTGTCGGACTATGTATAGTGGATCGGAAAACTCTGTGTCAAGGAAAATATTTCCGAGAGATTACGGGGCATTCCACCTCTAAAACAGACGATGACAAACGCCGCGGGAAGAAGGCCGCGGGAAAGAAGAGACTCATGAAGGAAACGAGTCGGCGATTCGAGTTGTTGGCGTGGAGACTTCCGCAAAGAGAAGAGCGACGAGAAGCCGGGTCTTGAGTGGCGAGTTCGAGCCCAACAAGAGGAGAAAGAGGGATAACTCAAGACCCGGCCTCATTTGCTTCTTACCCTTTAAATCTCTTCCTGATGCCTATGAGACCCAGGAGACCGGGAGCGAAGAGGAGCAGAGCAGGCGGAAGAGGCACCGGAGAGCTCAAATTGTACTGAAAGTCGATTTCCTCCGACCTTCCGGGATTGAGCGTGCCCAGATTCCACGTCATGGCGATGGTGTAGTCCCCGTTCCCGATGCTGCCGCCGCCGAGGAGCGCGTAGGGATCTTGCTGCCAGTTTGTCACGCTGGCTACTCCGAACCCGGTGAGGTCTTCAATCTGGATGGTCAAACCGGATATCGGGCCGACGGCCGTCGCAACTGCGTGTCCGGCGCCGTTCACCCCGATGCTGTTGATGGTATCATACCTGCCGAACGTGTAGGCATCCTGGTCGGGGTCGAGACCGCGAGCATACACCACGCTTATCGGCGCCGCCGTCGTATTGAGGAAGTCGACGGAAAAGTTGATGCTTTTGGAATTTGTGTTGAAATAGGCTACCTGCGTGGTAATGGCAAGACCATTCACGGAACCGAAGCTGCTGGCCGAGAGCACGCCACCGGAGCTTGAGTTGAAGGTGGTCATGCCGAAGGTGTTGCCATCATAATAGCCCGCCGAACCCTGAGTGACGCCGTTGATGCCGATGGAATAGAATTCAAGGGGGATGCCCGGGGCGATGAAGTCCGCAGCCTGCGGGAACGAACCCGTTCCGGTCGGGTCGAACTGAATTCCCGTTAACGTGTTGGAGTTGATCAAACCGCCGCTGCTGTTTATGCCAACGGACAAATAGTTCCCCGTCAGAGTAAAATCGGCCGCGTTGCCAATGCCATACAAAGCCAGTATTGCCAGAGATGCCACCACAACCTTGCGAAACAACTTGCCTTTCATACTTCCCTCCTTGTGTCGTGATTCCAGTGCTGCCGCTGTCTGATGTCGCATTCGTTTGTTTTCCCCGATTCTTTCCCTTAACCCTCCTTTACCTCCTTTCTAAGGGCAGACATTGTTTGCCAGCCGGGCTATCGATCCGGAGAGGCCCGACAAAGAAGCAAATCAAGGATCCCGCGGCTTTCTGCCCCACCGTCGCCGGAGGTTTGGTTTTTTAGATTAAAATCAATGTAATACGGCCGTAAGAATTTGCCATAAAAATTCTAAGAAAAAATGACATTGTATTAACATGTTCTCTCTTCACAGCCCCTTGACGCTGAAGCTTTGTAGCCGTTACCCATCCGTTCCTGGACGAATGGACAGATCGCGTGCGCCGTTGAATCTTAATAAACTGCTGTTTTTGCCGATATTTCTATGTGGTGGTCGTTTTCCTCTATTGAACCGGCTTTGAACGCTTTGGCTCGAAAGAAGGGATCGGGCGCCAATGTTTCGATGGTGCAACGACGACGGTGCAGCGGCTCGCCGACGCGTGAAAGGTTATGCTAATGAAAAACATCTTGGCGTCGCAGGGAGCCCCGGAGAGACAAGCAAATCCAACGACGGAAAATGGACCGGAGAACAACCGGAGGTTCGTCTCTATCCCTCCTGGCGCCATCATACCGGGAACCCTGCCGAAATTTAAGATATACGTCCCGATACAGAACGGAAAACGCATGCTCTGGGCACTAGACGGCAACGGGGTGAGCCCGGACCAGTTGGCCAGGCTGTCGGAGGCCGGGCAGAACGAAGTTTTCATCGATCTCGAAGAAGAGATCAAGTACGAAGAGTACCTGGAAAACCACCTTGGCCGTATTCTCGAGAATGAAGGGCCGTCCAACGAGCAGAAAGCCGCGGTCTTCAGCAAGGTCTCGGCGAAAGTAGTCAAAGATGCCTTTGAAACCTCGCTGGCCGTGGGGATGATGAACACCGGCACGTTGCAACGCGTACAAAAAATGATTGAAGGCGCTCTGATCTTCATAGCCGAATCGCGATCGCTCGATGCCCTTGCCAAAATGGTCGGCCACGATTATCAAACTTACGAGCACGCCACAAAGGTCTTGTGGCTCACGGTGGCGTTCCTGAGGACCAACGAGGATCTCGTTGAGGACATTCAGAAAAGCTGCCAGAACGGCGATCGCGGCAGGAAGGACGAGTTGCTCAGGGCCTGCGGCGTCGCAGCCTTGCTTCACGACATCGGCAAGGCGCTCATCCCTCCGGAAATACTGAACAAGCCTGCTGCGCTCAATGAGGTCGAATGGGAGATCATGAAGCGTCATCCGCTGAACGGCCTCGCCATGCTTATCGATACTGACGCCTCGCCGTTCGTGAAGAAAGCCATTGTGCAGCACCATGAGGATTTTCGGGGCGGCGGCTACCCCATGGGACTGGACGGGCCAAACATCGCCATTCTCGCCCGGGTGCTGAGAATAGTAGACGCCTTTGAGGCCATGACATCGAGGCGTCCTTACAAGAAGGCCATGGCTCCCCTGGAGGCGGTGAGCATCATGGCCGGAAAGCCCCGAGACGGAGCGACGGCGCGGGACCGGGGCATGGAGGCCTGCTTTGACGCGAAGGTGCTTCGCAAGTTCATCGTGTTCCTCGGAAAAGCAAGACTGAGCCTTTGACGGCGTCAAAAGGGTCCCGGCAAAAAGGCCGCGCTGTCTGATCGGCGAAACGCGAACCCCACAGGCGAAACAAAAAAAACAGTTGAACCCGCTCATGGTTGTCGGTAGAATCTCGACACATGGCGCAGAAAGGCGATTTTGCGAGGGTAGCTGCCAGCCCCCACAATCAGAAATGGCAGAATCAGATCGGGCGTGAAACGCCGATCTACATTCGGGCAAACGACATACGAAGCGAATTCGCGCGAGACTACAACCGGATTCTGCATTCGACCGCCTACCGGAGACTGAAGCACAAAACCCAGGTCTTCTTTGCCACCAAGAACGATCACATTTGCACCCGCATAGAGCACGTCAACCACGTCACCTCGGTCTGCCAGACGGTCTCGACCTTCCTTGGACTTAACACCGAGCTCGCTACGGCCATAGCGCTCGGGCACGACCTGGGACACGCGCCTTTCGGCCATCAGGGCGAAGCCATGCTGCGGGAGATTGTCGAAAGGGAACTGGGCGAGACCTTCTGGCACGAGAAGAACAGTCTCTGGTTCGTGGACCGGATAGAGACCCTTGAAGACCCGGAGCGGGAAGAAAGGAATCTCAACCTCACCTATGCGGTGCGGGACGGCATCGTCTGCCATTGCGGCGAAGTCAACGAGATTAGCATGGTCCCCCGGGAAGAAGTTGTAGAACTGGCATCCATCGAACGTCCCGGTCAGTACTTGCCCTACACGTGGGAAGGCTGCGTCGTGAAGCTCGCGGACAAGATTTCCTTTCTCGGCAGAGACATGGAGGATGCGCTGACCCTCAGGCTCCTGCGGACAAACGACCTGAGAGAGCTGAGAAAGATCGTACGGCAATCGAGAGTGGAAAGCGCTCAAACCGCCGATCTCAGGGAGATCAACAATACCATCCTCATTCAACGCTTCATTATCGACCTTTGCCGGTCAAGCAGCCCGGAAGAAGGCATTCGGCTCTCCGAGGACTACTATCATCTGATGAATCTGATCCGCGCTTTCAGCCAGGAGCGCATCTACAACCATCCCAGGCTGAACAGCTTCAAGAACTACGCCCGTCTGCTGCTCACGGCGATATTCGACTTTCTTTCGGGACTCTACAAGCCCATACAGATGCTCTCGATCCTCGATTACCAGAGGAAATTCTGCCCCGTTCTGGCCGATACCTTCGCTGATTGGCTCATCAAGTACTCAGACCTTGACCCCGAGGCGCGCCTCCGCCGAAGATTCAGCAACGAGATCGTCTATCGGATCGGCGATCCAAGGAGCTACAAACGGGCGGTGATAGACTTCATTTCTGGAATGACCGACCGGTTTGCCATAAAAGTCTTCGAGGAGCTTATCAACTTCTAGGCCTTCTCACCGCGACTCTCTAAATCGGTCGGGCGAGTGCGGTCCTCACGGCGGCTTCGATCTCGCCGACCAGGTCCTCCCTGTTTTCCCAGCTGATCTGATAGAGGCTCACGTCCGGCCGGCTTTTGAGGCGGTCAATAGTCCCTCCGCCCTTAAGGGCGATGGTGGCGACGAGCATAAGAGGGGCATCGAGGAGACCGGTTATCAGGTTGCCAAACCTGGGAGAGACTAACTCCATTTTGCCGATTCGTCCCACCGGTTGCCTGCGTCCCATTTACGGTCATGACAGCATGATGCGGCCGTGCCTATTATTCTTTAGAGAGCGTGAGCAGAAGTGACCATATCCGAACGGCTGGGATTCAATGAAACAATCCAGTTCTTCATGGACAACTTCGGCATGAGGCGAGGCGGAGCAACGGCAGCGACCCTTTTTGTCGGAGTAGTGGTCGTCCTCGCCGTCTTCTGGTTCTTCTACTCGGCGCCTCCCTATACACTCACCATGACGAGCGGGCCGGAGGGAAGCATCTTCCGGACCACCGCCGAGAAATACCGCTCTATCCTCGCCCAAAACGGGGTCAAGTTGAGGATACTGGCATCCCAGGGATCGCGACAAAATCTCGAAAGGCTCGCCAACCGCGCCTTTCCCATCGATGTCGGCCTAGTTCAAGGGGGAGTGGCGGACAGCATCGACATAGGAGGGGTCGTCTCCCTGGGCGCCATCGCCCACGAGCCGCTCCTCGTCTTTTACCGGTCGGCCAAACCCGTCGATCTCCTCTCAGAATTCGAAGGCATGCGTCTGGCCATCGGGCCTGCGGGAAGCGGGACGCGCCCTCTGGTCCTCAACCTGCTCTCCCTGAACGGAATAGAGCCGGGCGGCAGAACATCCTTTGTCGATCTCGAGGCAGAGGCGGCGGCAGCGGCTTTGATCGCGGGGAAAATCGACGTTGCTTTCCTGATGGCCGATTTCGCCTCCGTCGATACGATCCACAACCTCCTGCTCACCCCCGGCATCCGCATCTTTGATTTCACTCAGGCAGACGCCTACACCCGGCGAGTCACTTACCTGACGACGCAGGTCCTTCCCCAAGGGGCAATAGACTTCGGGAAGAATGTCCCGCGAAGGGATGTAACCCTTGTCGGCCCTACCGTAGAGCTCCTCGCCCGGCCGAGCCTCCATCCCGCTCTGTCCGATTTACTGCTGGAAGCGGCGACCGAGGTGAACGGACGCGCCGGCCTTTTCAAACGACAGGGGGAGTTTCCCGCTCCCCTTGTACACGAATACCCGATCAGCGCCGATGCGAAGCGCTTCTACAAATCGGGCAGGAGCTTCCTCTACCGCTACCTGCCGTTCTGGGTTGCCAGCCTGGTCAACCGCATCGTGGTGGCCTTTGTACCCATGGTGGTCGTCCTCTTTCCCCTCCTGCGCGTGGCCCCTGCCCTCTTCCGCCTGCGCATGAAGCTGCGCATCAACCGATGGTACCGCTCGCTGCTCATGATTGAAAAGGATGTGCTGGAGGGCGGCGCCAAGAACCGGATAGATCTTCCGGAACGGATCGACCGCATCGAGCGCGAGGTCAACAAAATGAAAGTACCCGCCTCGTTCGGGGACCAGTTCTACGTCCTGCGCCAGCACATACGCTTTGTCCACGACCGCCTTACCGAGACGGAACATTCGCATTGATGCTCCGCATTTCCCCGCGATAGAGTCCTCCCCGTCACTTCAATTTCCTCATCCGCTCTTCACTCTCGAGCAATGGCTGACCGCTGACGCCCGGCGAAACCGGGCTGCCCTTTATTCGTCAAGGAATGTCTTCCTACGAAAAGCAGCATAATTCGGGAGGCGGATATGCTTCTACTGAACAGGTTCCGTTCACTTTACGTTTCCCGACCCTTCGTATAATATTACGAAGAGAAGCCGTGATGAACATGGACTTGATGCCATTTCCCGATCTGGCCCAAAAGCTGATTGAACAATCCCCCGATGCTATCGTGTTCGCTGATGCATCAGGAATAATTCGCGTGTGGAATTTGGCAGCGGAAAGGATCTTTGGGTTTTCGGAGAATGATGCCGTCGGGGCAAGTTTAGACATCATCATCCCCGAAAGTCTCCGGGAGGCGCATTGGCGAGGTTTTCACCGTGCCCTCGCCGATCGCGTCACAAAGTATGCGGGGCAGGTTCTGCCCACCAAATCGATGCGTTCGGATGCCGCTCATATCTATGTCGAGCTTAGTTTCGCTATCATCCTCGATGCGACGGGCGACGTCTTGGGCGCGGTCGCGCATGCACGGGATATTACGGAACGCTTCGCCAAGGAGCGCGCTGACCGAAAGGGTAGCGAAAGCGGATGGAGTTCTCATTCAAAGACCCGTTGAGGGTCTTTGACGTCGCGGTCGGTCTGCGGTGACGCCTTGCGCCACAACTCCTCATAGCGTCGACGAGCCGGAGCGGCGGCGGCAGTGAAGAAGCCCAACACCGATTGAACGTCTGCCAATCGTTGGGCTGTTTTCCAAGAATTTCGCCGTGTCCGCAATAGGGGGATCTATCGAGCTCATCGATAGTGGACGCGGCCGGATCGCAAAACATTCAGGCGCTAAAAGTGGACACAAGTGGACAATTTCCGCCTTTCCGTGGACGCGTCCCGCGTGCGAGCCCTCGGCCGCATTCGCCCATTCCAGAACGGTTTACGAGCCTGCCCTATCAAAATGTGGACATAAGTGGACGCTTGAGGGGGGGTGGGCAAAGGAAGGCGCCGCAGCGCCCCTCCTCAAGGAGGCAGCGAAGCGCTTGAAAGCCTCCGGGCCAATCAATTGTCAAAGAACAACCAGTTCGTCGCCGCCGCTCAGTCGGCGCCCGCACTCTTCAGGATATTTTCCTCTCTTTCCAGTACTTCTGTCAAAGTGACAACCAGAGGCGACAACCAGGAGCGACATGGAGGGATGACATGAGGAGTGACAAAAAGCAGAAAAATGAAATTATTTGTAAATGTTACCCTCTTCCAGGACCTCCTCAACCGCAAGGCACGTGCCCTCGTCATACGCGTTCGGCTCTTTTCTGAGTTGGCGAATAACCCCCCGAAAGAAGAGCAAATCGCCCAGCAGCGGAAAGAAGGGAAAAAAATAATCGTGGTTCGCGTGAACGGATGGCGTCACGGGTTAACGGAGTCACAAGGCGCAGCATCAAAAGACACGTGAGCGCGATGCGTCTGGGTGCGGCGTTGAGAACGTTATGAGGGCATGGGCGTCCCTGTGGGCTTTACATTATCATCAATAACGCGCTAAGTCCTTGGTCGGCAGGATGCGACGCTGAGAATGTTATGAACGAATGGACCCCCCCTGTGGCCCCGTACACTTTCCGTCAGTTGTGCTATGGTGATGATCAGGTTGCCCTGCATGAATCGATGATTTTCTGTGAACTTTTCTGTGAACGTGTCTGCTCTGTCAGACCCGTCTCCGAACCTTTCTCTGAACCTCCGAACCTTTCGGTTTCTAGCCTGTGAATCGTGGCCGTGAAGAAGCAGCCGTCCCGGTCGTCGGTGAACTCGATATCCGGCCAATCCTCCAATGCCCGCTTGATGCCGGACCCGAGTCCATAATAGGGCAACAGGTCCTTCGCGACATTCTGGGCTAGGGGTCAGCCCTTGACAGTGGACAATAATCCATGGTAGGTTAGGCTCTATCGTCCACACAAGGAGGGAGACCCAATGGCCCGTCCCTTAAGAATCGAATACGAAGGCGCCTTCTACCATATAACGGCGAGGGGAAACGAGAGAAGGAGGATCTTTCTTTCCAAGGCCGACCATGAGAAGTTCCTTGCCAATCTCCGCACGTCAGCCGAGCGCTTTTCCGCGGTCGTCCACTGTTATGTCCTCATGGGCAATCATTACCATCTGATCGTGGAAACGCCAAAAGCCAATCTCAGCTCCTTCATGCACGCGATCCAGAGCGGATACGCTGCTTATTTCAATGCCAAGAGAGGCCGGTCAGGCCATCTCTTCCAGGGGAGGTACAAATCTATCCTTGTCGACAAGGATGCCTATCTTTTGGAGCTCTCCCGCTACATCCATTTGAATCCCGTCCGCGCCCGCATAAGCGATGCGCCCGAAGCATTCCCCTTCAGCAGTTACCCCGTCTTTATCGACCCCCGCCGGGAGACGTTCGTCTCTCGCGATCTCATACTGGCCATGAGCCATGGTCCCGAGAACTATCGCCGGTTCGTAGAATCGGGCCTTGGCGAACTGGAAAGCCCTTTAAAGGACGTCTATGGAGGCATGATCCTCGGCAAGAAGAGCTTTATTAAAGAAGTGCTTCAAAACCTGAAGAATGCCGACAAGAAGGAGACGTCCTCCCGCAGGTCGCTTCGCGCCTCGGCCATCGACCTCGACGACATCGTGGCGCTGGTAGCCGCCCGTTTCAAAATCCCCACGGAAACGGCCCTTGCCTCTTCACCCTATCGGAACTACGCGGTCTATCTGGCCCGGAAACATACAGCCCTGTCCAATCCGCAGATAGGAGCCTACTTCGGAAATGTTACCTACTCTTCAGTGACGAAGACGGTGAGCAGATTGGAAACGCGTATGAAAGAAGACCGGATAGCGAGGAAAGACGTGGCAAGACTGGAGAAGGACATGTCCGCTGTCAAGGGCTGACCCTTTGTCCCCTCCCTGGCCATGAGCCATGGTCCCGAGAACTATCGCCGGTTCGTAGAATCGGGCCTTGGCGAACTGGAAAGCCCTTTAAAGGACGTCTATGGAGGCATGATCCTCGGCAAGAAGAGCTTTATTAAAGAAGTGCTTCAAAACCTGAAGAATGCCGACAAGAAGGAGACGTCCTCCCGCAGGTCGCTTCGCGCCTCGGCCATTGACCTCGACGACGTCGTGGCGCTGGTGGCCGCCCGTTTCAAAATCCCCACGGAAACGGCGCTTACGTCTTCGCCCTATCGCAACTACGCAGTCTATCTGGCCCGGAAACATACAGCCCTGTCCAATCCGCAGATAGGAGCCTACTTCGGAAATGTTACCTACTCTTCAGTGACGAAGACGGTGAGCAGATTGGAAACGCGTATGAAAGAAGACCGGATAGCGAGGAAAGACATGGCAAGACTGGAGAAGGACATGTCCGCTGTCAAGGGCTGACCCTTTGTCCCCTCCGCGAGCCCCCTTTTCTCCGGGAGTGGAGAATCCCCCACTTTTTTTTAAGCCAGTCCGTCTCTACTTTGAGCTGGCCGATTTGTCTTAAAAGCTCGTCTTTTTCCTCCTCGGCGGCCTTCTCCTCTTTTGCCTGCTTTGAATCGAAGAGACTGGGGAGGTTCTCCACGGCCTGCTTCCTCCACTGGGCGATCTGGTTGGGATGGACGTGGTATTCGCTTGCCAGCTCGGCGACGGTCTTTTCGTTCTTGAGAGATTCGAGCACGACCCTCGCCTTGAATGTTCCGTCGTACCGCTTCCTGTGATCCGTCATTCGCTTCCTTCCTCCTCCTTGAGATATTTCACTCAGAGAGAGGAGGGTTTGTCCACCTTATGGGGCTGTCTAGATTCTGGGGGTAAGTATACTATTCGAAACGGAAAGAAGATCATCGATTAGTACCTGTTTCGCGGTGGCCAGACTGCCAATCAAGTCCTCATATGCTATTGCGAGTTCATTCGCATCCGACAGGATTTCGGCAATGCGGTGCTGCTGGTCGAGAGGCGGAAGATCGAACTCAAAGCTAGCCAGATCGGGGAAGTTGATATAGGGATTCGTGCTGCCCTTTGATTGCCGAATTGAATGCGCTGTAAACCGTTCCGTAAGCATCAACCAAGGCAACAATTCCGGCAAAAGTTTATCCTCGACGGCTTCAAGAACAAAAGTGGTGTTTGCCGTGATCCCATCCCATTCCGCCAGAGCCACTTTCTTCAGGTAAGTACGCCTCGACCCGTAAAGAATTTGCCCCTCGCGGAAGCGTCGTATAAACGCCGGTCCGAGATAACCATCGCCTACAGTCCCCCATTTACGGATATGGACATTTTCGGTTTCCATGTGTTCCCCGGCCACATACCGCTCAACCTCACCGCTTCTTGGGTCTACTTCTTCTTTGAATTGTCTCACCACTTCCCCGAAGCGAGTCCGTTTCCACCCCTTCCGATCGAATATCGGCAGCTTTGCCCAGTCAGGGTTAGGCCGGAGAGCATCGAGCGACAAAAGCCTGACTGGATGATTATCGGATGATTCGGGCACCCGCCCCTGTAAAATGGCATCCAATGCTTCCCGGACTCCGTTTGAGCTCTCCAGCCAGTCCTTAAACACGCCCGTAAGACGGTCTGTTCCGCACGAGACCGAATCGTCGCTCATTTCCACGCCAGATGATCCATTCGCCACGTAGAGAGGAATGCTCAGGTTGCCGTCTTTGGCGCGGATTTTTTCCAGCGTCGCCACGCGGGCAAATCCGGGCTCATCCCTGAAATCCCGGTAAGCTGCGGCGATACGTCCAATGTGCTCATCGGTGAGAAAACTCTGCGCCCGCTCACGGGTGACTTCATTCACCGCGTTGATGAAGAGAATCCGGTTCTTCCGTTCCCGCGGTTTCGTCATACGACACACGACGATGCAGGCTTCCATGGAAGAGTTGTAGAAGAGGTTCGGGCCGAGACCAAGCACGCAATCGATCAAGTCGGCTTCAATAATCTTCCGACGCATCTCCGCCTCCTCCTGCCGGAACAATACGCCATGGGGGAAGAGGATGGCGCAACGGCCGTTCCTGGGGGCAAGGCTCATGAGGATATGCTGCCAGAAGGCGTAGTCGGCCCTGCCCTGCGGCGGGACGCCGTAAAGGTTACGGCCCCACGGATCGGAAGCAAAGGCATTCCGGTCCCACTGCTTTATGGAATACGGCGGATTAGCGAGGCAGACGTCGAAGCGCATAAGGCCGTCGCCCTCTACAAATTTCGGTTGTGAAAGAGTGTCGCCGCGGACGATCTGAAAATCTTCAATACCATGGAGGAAGCAGTTCATCCGGGCAATAGAGGAGGTCATGAGATTTCGCTCTTGTCCGTATAGGCGGACGTTGCGCCACTCCTGGGCCTGGCGGCGGAGGCGCGTAATGCAGGAGAGGAGCATCCCGCCTGAGCCGCAGGTGGGATCGTAGATGGATTCACCCGGCTGCGGTTCGAGTATCTCCGTCATGAGGTGTACAACGGTGCGGTTCGTGTAGAATTCGGCGGCGGTATGGCCGGAATCATCGGCGAACTTCTTGATGAGATATTCGTACCCCTGGCCCAACTCGTCTTCAGGGAGATTCGCGATGGTAAGCTCAAGGGTGCTGAAGTGCTCCACGAGGTCGCGCAGCATCGCGTCGGAAAGCCGGTTCTTGTTCGTCCATTGGGCGTCGCCAAAGATGCCGTAGAGCTTGTCGGGATTCGCGGTCTCGATGGAGCGCATGGCCGACTGAAGCTTCTTCCCGACATTCTTCGCGGCCTGCCGGACCTCGCGCCAGTGGGCGTCGGGCGGAATCTGAAAGCGATGGTTCTCCGGAAATGCCGCAAAATCGACATCCCCGCCCGATTTCGCGAGCGCCATCCGGGTTTCCTCGTCGAAGACGTCGCACAAGCGTTTATAGAAAAGCAGCGGGAAGATGAACTGTTTGTACTCCCCGGCATCGATAGTGCCACGAAGAAGCGTCGCCGCGCCCCAGAGGTAGGATTCAAGCTGCTGCTGGGTGATGCCAGAGGTCATGTGGCCTTCTTGCGTCCCTTATTGTTGCCAAATCGTTCCATTCTTTTGTTTAGAAGATCATTAGCGAAGCTGCGAACAAGCATTGCCTCTACATCAGCGATCATCCTGTCGGCAACCTGGTACGCACTAAAATACGATGCCAGTTCGTGCAGAGGGACCCGATACTCCTGAATCTGTCGGGATTTCTCATCGCTATTCCGAAAAGTTTGCTTACGAGACGGATGATTGACCTTCCTGATTTTCTGCACATCGCCACGTTCACGATTGAAGGCTTGATTCATCTCTTTCCAAAGTTCCTGATACCGCGCCTTCCCTACATAGATTGCCCTGCCACGGCTATCGAAAAAGATGTACACGCCACAATGTTCTTCAAGCTCTTTCCGAAGACCTTCCCAATAAGGATGCGTGTCTTTATCTTTCGTCTCTGTGTCAAAGAGCTCATAGTTCGCTCCTTGCTTCGATGGGCACTTATCGATGCGGAAGAATTCCGCAATGGGCCGGATTGCGTTTCTTTGCAAGTCGGCTACGCCGGCTCCTATGGCCCTCGAAACTAGGCTGGCGAGTTGGCGCGCCGTAACCGTCTCGCGTCTCTTCCAGATATTGATCGTTTGCGCGGTAATGCCCAACTTCTGCGACAGCGCCCGATCATCGTTCACCTTAAGTTTCTTCATAAGTGCCGAAATGACGTCATCGCCATTCATATTAGGAACCCCTCTCGTTTGGATATTTCGGCCAGCTTTTCCTCCGCTGCAAATGCTGCTTCCGCGCTTTCTTTCAGCCGGTTCATAGCCTCGCCCACCGTGGGCGTTTCGCGCTCATTCTTGGGTTCAACGTAACGCGGGATGTTCAGGTTAAAGTCGTTGGCAGCTATATCATCGAGCGTTACCACGCGGGCGACGCTTTCCACGTCCTTATAATCTCGGTACCAACCGTAGATGCGCTCCACGTGCTCAGAGAGAAGCTCATTCTGGGCCCGACCAGTCTTGAATTCGCGCGATGCATCGAGGATGAGCACCTTCTTCTTCCGTTCCATTGCCTTGCGTTGCCTGAATACCAGAATGCAGGCGGCTAGGCCCGTGCCATAAAACAGGTTGGGTCCAAGGCCGATGACGGCTTCGAGAATGTCCATCTGAAGGAGCTTTTGTCTTATCTTGCCCTCCTTTCCCATACGGAAAAGGACACCGTGTGGCACTACCACCGCCATACGGACTGTGGCGGGCACCATGGACTTGATCATATGCTGGACCCAGGCGTAATCACCTGTTTTAGCGGGCGGCATTCCGGCGAAGTTCCGGCCATAAGGGTCCTTGGCCCATACCTCGTCGCCCCACTTTTCAAGTGAAAATGGAGGATTGGCGATAACGCAATCGAAGGTCGCAAGATCATCGCCGGAGAAGAACGCCGGGTGACGCAGTGTATCGCCACGGACCACCTGAAAATCGGAGGCGCCATGGAGGAAGAGGTTCATCCGGGCTATGGCGGAGGTAGTGAGGTTTTTTTCCTGGCCGAAGAGCTTGCCCCAGAGCGTGCGATCATCGCCGTGGTTCTCCCGCACGTGGTGCACGGCTTCCAGGAGCATGCCCCCGGTGCCGCAGGCGGGATCGTAGATCGACTCACCCTCTTTCGGATCGAGGATATTGATCATCAGCCGGACTACCGAGCGCGGCGTATAAAATTCCCCAGCCTTTTTGTTGGTGAGGTCGGCAAATTTCTTGATCAGATACTCATAGGACTGACCGAGCACATCCGCCTGGGCAGCCTGATTCGTGAGCGTAATCCGTGAGAAGTGCTCAATGAGGTCGCGGAGGAGGGAATCGGACAAGCGATCCTTGTTGGTCCATGCCGCGTCGCCAAAGATGCCGTAAAGCGTCTCGGGGTTTGCCTTCTCGATGCTACGCATGGCCTTCTGCAAAGCCTGGCCCACATTGGCCGCGACAGTCCGGACGTCGCTCCAGCGGCAACCTTCGGGAATTTGAAAACGATAGTTCTGAGGAAACTGAGCGTACTCCTCATCGCCCCCGGCCTCCTCAAGTGCGGCCTGATACTCCTCCTCGTGGACGTCCGAGATGCGCTTGAAGAAGAGCAGCGGGAATACGTAGGTCTTGAAGTCAGCGGCGTCCACGGGACCGCGCAGGATATTCGCTGCCTCCCAGAGGTGGGACTCGAGCCGGCCCAAGACGACGCCGTTCCCGTTCGTACCGTTTTTGTTATTCGGGTTCATCACACACTTAGATTTTACCCCACAATTCTTCAATTTCTACGTCCTTAAGTCAATAGAAATAAGGGTCCGGCGAGATGGCAGGAGGGACGCTCCTTCCGGCCACGGCCGTGAGGGAACTTTGGGGACATCCTTCTGACTCTGACATTCGGTCACGTTTGGCGAAATACGGTGTTTTTGCCCTGCCCCCTTCACCGTCCGGTGCCGCCACATCTGCAACCATTGATACCACCAGGAAGGCTGTATTGCAAGAGAAGAAAATGGGAAAGAGACGAGGGGAGACTTCCGTCATAATGACGGAAGAAAAGGCTTTCGACGGGAACTCCCGGCAGTGGGAATACATGAAAGAGAGTCGTGTCGACGTCCGGTTTCACTGCCGCTAGATGTTGCACGAGCCGCTCGGGTTACACTGCAAGGGCGGAGGGAGCGGCGCCCACTTCCTCTAGCGGTCCGAAATAATTGCCGGTCTTGGGCGCAACTGGAGGTGTCCGAGCAGAACCGAACCTTTGAACGATGCAGAAGCATACGTTTCTCAGCCTCCGGGGAATCTTGAGACGAGACGAAGCAGCTCGTGCGAGTTCTGAAGCTTGAGCGGAAGGGGACCTTTGCGCCCGTCGTAGACGGGCGTGCAGGGTGAGCGGCGACGCCCTTCTCGCGGAAGGGGAGCCGGACGGCGGCAGGACGGACGTGAACGTGTCGAAGAATGATGCCTAAGCGCGTCTTTGGAGAGCGATAGAGGGGTCAGCCGCCGACATCGGCCGCAGTGTTGCAGGAATTCTAACAAGTAGTATCATATATGATATGACATTTGTCCTTGACCCCGATGTTGTCGTTGCCGGGATGCGCAGTCCCGCGGGCGCCTCGGCCGCCCTTCTGAGAGCAGCGCGGGAGGGGCAAGTAGCGCTGGCGCTCACCGTTGCCCTGGCTATAGAGTACGAATCAGTCTGTTCGAGAGCGGAACATCGGTTCACAGGCTTTTCAGCCACGCCTCCAGCCGTTCGCAGCCCTCGTTGAGGTTTTCTGCGTTGTTGGCGAAAGAGAATCTTACATGGGCGCCGGCCTGGTAAGCGCCGAAATCGTAGCCCGGCGTGATCGCCACCTTCGCCTCGGCGAGGGCCCGCTCCACGAACTGCATACTGTCCATCCCCCATTTTTCGATGCCGGCGTAGATGTAGAAGGCCCCTTCGGGCCAGGCGGGCAACTCGAAGCCGAGCTGCTGGAGCCGGGGGAACAGGAAAGCGCGCCGTTCGCGATAGGTCGCTTTCATTGTCTCGAGCTCCCGGGTCGCGCCGAAGGCTGCAAGGGCCGCATACTGGGCAATGGTGGGGGCCGAGATGAAGACGTTTTGCGCCACTTTTTGCATGGGCCTCACGAGCGACCGGGGAACAACCATCCAGCCGAGCCTCCATCCCGTCATCGCGTAGGTTTTCGAAAAACCGTCCACGACGATGATTTCGTCAGAAATGGCCAGGGCCGAGGCAGGCTGCCGGTCGTAGGTGAGACCGGAGTAAATTTCGTCCACGGCCAGGAGACCGCCCTTATTCGATACAACCTCATGGAGGCGCGACAAGGACTCGGGGGCATAGACCGTCCCGGTCGGGTTTGACGGGCTGCATACCATCAAAAGGTCCGGCCGGCGCCCCGTCTCTTCCACCTGTTCGGCCGCAACCTCGAACCGTGACGCGGCAGATACCGGCAGGGGAAGGACGCGGGCATTGAAAAGAGCGCCAAAATTTCGATAACAGGGGTATCCCGGGTCGGATATGAGAAAGTTCTTTCCGGCGCCGAGAAGCACCGAAGAGAGAAGGAAGAAGGCGCCCGACGTACCGTTTGTCACGACGATCCTGTCGGCCGGCACGCTCACCCCGTTCGATTCGCGATAGTGCGCGGCAATTCGTTCCCTCAGCTCGGGGAGACCGCAACTGTGGGTATAAAACGTATGCCCTTCCCGGAGGGCCCGGATGCCTGCCTCCCGTATCGGAAGAGGGGTGGTGAAATCGGGTTCCCCTATCTCCATGTGGATTATCCGTTCGCCCCGAGCTTCCATGGCCTGGGCTTTCTCCAGAAGCTCCATCACGTAGAAAGGCTGGATCTTCGCGGCCCTCGCCGAGCATCGTATCGGTTTCTCTTTTTCCCGTCCGTCTCTCACTTCACCTCCAGCAATTCAGTGAGTCACTTCTCACTTCTGACTATCCTCTATTCCCGCCAGTGCTTCCAGCTTCTTGCGGTCCAGCAATTTGATTCGTCGCCCTTCCACCTCGATGAGCCCGTCGGAAGTCATTTTCGCGAGGACCCGCGAAAGCGTCTCCGGCAGAGCGCCAAGCACGTTGGCCAGGAGCGCCTTGGGAATGTCCAGCTCGACGACGTGCACGCCGGCGGCGCGATCGCTCAAATAGACGAGATAAGAGGCAAGCCTGGACGGGGCCTCCTTCAGCGTCAGTTGTTCCACCAGAGCGGCGAATTGCCGGAGACGGCGCGAAAGGAGGGCCAGCATATTCATGGCCAGGGAGGGGTCCCGGCGAACGAGATCGAGGAAAGAGTCGGCGGGAAAGAAAAGAACTTTACTCTCTTCCAAGGCTTGAGCATGAGCAGGGAAGTTGCCTCCGCCAAAAACGGCGGCCTCGCCGAAGGGCTCCTGAGAGCCCATTATGTGAAGCACCTGCTCTTTCCCCTGCGGCGATAGTTTGAATATTTTTACGCGGCCCGTCATGGGGACATAGAAGCCGTCCGCCGCCTCTCCCTCGGAAAAAATAGTCTCGCCGCGTTTGTAGCTCTTCTGCACTCCGATGCCGGAGAGCCGGCCGAGCTGGTCAGCCGGAAGCCCCTTAAAAAGCGGCACGTTCGCAACAAAGGAGAGAATGTTCACAGAGCAAAGATAGCACAGAGCCGAGCGAAATGGTAGGCTGCCGGCCCTCGCTGCGACCAACGCGCCCCTCTTGACAGGGAGGGAAGCTACGGTTATTTTACTCTTGAATTGTGAGCATATGACCGCTTACGTGCGCTAGGCGATCAAAAGGAGGGTAAGATAATGAAAACCCTGGCGACATTTCTCTTCGCTGTTGCTCTTCTTTCCCTGTTCGGTTCTTACGGCTTCGCTTCGATGGCGCCGACCAAAACAGTGTCGGGCAGAGTGGCGGCGGTAAGCTCTGATGCGATTGTTGTCGACGTAGGAAGTGGGAAGAACATGCTCGACGTTGGCGCCATCGTGCAGCCCGATACGAAGGTGATGGTCAATGGGAAGAGCGCTCCCGTTGCGGACCTTGCCCAGAAAGTGAAGACGGGCGACATGGTCACCCTCAATTACGTCGAGACCAACGACCTCTACGCAACACGAATCACGAAGAAGTAGCCCAAAGGGCAACAACCCGATCGGAAGCCGCTATCTCGTCCGGTCGGGTTTTGTCGTTGTTCCGGGATGGAACAGGGACATAGACGCTTTCTACGTCGGCTATCTGCATCGCGCGGCTTGACGAAATGATTGCCCCCGGCCACTCCCGCCGGGGGCAACAGCGCGCCTACCGCATAAGTCGCTTCATCCCGCGTCTGTCAACGACTTCCCCGGCGTCCATAACGATGCGGCGTCCTCCTTGATACAGCCGGCGCCAAATCCTCTTCCCGAATGGTTTCCTTGACGTTCTTCGGCCTCAGAAACCTGCAGAGTCCGCCGGACGACCGCTCTGTGCCGCCCCCCTTCTCGTAGAAACTCAAGAACAGTTCTTCCTTCGCCCTGGTCACCGCCACATAAAAGAGGCGCTGTTCTTCCTCCAGATCGGAGGCGTCGTTCTCCACGATCGACCGACTTGACGGAAAAACGCCGTCCACCAGACCGATCAGGAAGACGCGGCCCCATTCGAGCCCTTTTGCCGAATGGACGGTTGAAAGGGTCACGTATTCGGAATCGTCGGACCCCTCCTTATCGGGATCGACCGAAACGTCCGCAAGGAATTCCTTGAGACTCTTGTACCTCTGGGCCATGCTTCTCAGCATGGTCAGCTCCTTCGTCCTGGAGGCGTCTTTCTTGTACTTCGCCTTCATGATCGGGTCGTAGTGGGCGATTGCCTTATCCAACCGGCCGGCCGGGCTCAGGGAGGGGGCGGCGATCGATTGAAGGAGGTCCCTGAACGAGGACAAAACGTCCGAGGACTTCTGCCCCGTGCAAAATGGCCCTATTGCCCTTTCGATAACCTTTGTGAGAGTGTCTTGCGATGAGATGAGCTCCAGGAGCCGCTCCACCGTTTTCGCGCCGATGCCGGGAAGCAGCAGCAGGACCCGGTGCCAGGCAAGTTCGTCCGCCGGGTTCGCCACGATCCGGAGATAGGAAATGACATCCCGTACGTGGGCCGTCTCGTAGAACTTGCGCCCGCCGAAGAGCCTGAAGCGTATCCCCCTCTTGATAAGCTCCGACTGGAGGGGCATGGAAGTGTAGGCGGTGCGGAAAAGAACGGCGATCTCCCGCATGGGAACGCCCGTCGCCCTCAGGCTTTGCATCTTCCCGGCAACCCAGGCGGCCTCTTCGTAGATGTCCCCGAAACGACGGAGCGCCGGTTTCTCCCCCGTGAGCCCCGGACCGGAGACCAGCTTCTTCTCGAATTTGTGCTTCATGTTGTTCAGAACGGCGTTGCCCACGTCGAGTATGGGCTGTGTCGAGCGATAGTTCTCTTCGAGTTTGATGACCCTGCAGCCCGGGAACCTTTTCGGGAATTGCAGGATATTGAGGTGGTTCGCCCCCCTGAAGCCGTAAATTGACTGGGCGTCGTCTCCCACGGCCATAACGTTGCCGTTCTTCTTCGTAAGAAGCTCGACGATGTCGGCCTGCACGCCGTTCGTATCCTGAAACTCGTCGACCATGACGTAGCGATACCTTGAAGAGATGTTTTCTCTCACCTCTTCGTTGTCGAGGGCGAGTTTGAGATAGACGAGGAGGTCGTCGTAGTCGAGAGAGTTGTTCTTCCGCTTGTAGTCCGCATACTCCTTCTGGACGGTCTTGATCTCGCCCCGCCAGTCCTCGTAATCGCTGTACGTCTTCTGAATAGCGTCCTCAACGCTCATATTCTTGTTGACGCAGATGCTGAAAACCGTCTTCAGCTCGTTCTTCTTCGGAAACTCCTTGTCCTGGTCATATCCCATTTTGTTGCAGCAACGCCTGATCGCCTCTTCCGCATCGCCTTCGTCATAAATGGTGAAACCCGCGGAAAACCCGAAGGCGTTGCTGTAACGACGGAGCATTTTGCTGGCGAAGGAGTGGAAGGTGCCGCCATCGATCTTCGCGCACCGCGGATCGTTCCTGGAGGCTCGCTGGATCATTTCCTGAGCGCTTCGGCGGGTAAAGGTAAGGAGAAGGATCGATTCGGGGTCAATATGCTGCTGCACGAGATAAAGGGAGCGGTACTCGATGACCCTCGTCTTGCCGCTGCCGGCCCCTGCGATAACCAGAAGGGGTCCTTCAATGGTTGTCACCGCCTCATACTGGGCCGCGTTGAGTTGTGTCCTGAGGTTCTGCATGATCTAAGCCCTTTGGCGCTCTTTCCTTCAGAAGCGGTCCTTCTTACACTGCTATCCGATAACCCAGATCGATCAGGGCCTTGCGGACTTCCAACACATTCTGAGGGGAGTTCTCGCCGGCATCTTTGAGGGCCTTTCCAATCTCGAGGATCGATATGGTGCGGGTCCCCCGCTCGTCCGCACCGGTTGCCAGTTCTTCGACCACTTCCCAGACATCGAACATTGCGCCCCCCTTTCCTATTCCTATTCTTCTCGCTTTCCTTTTCTTTTTCCCCTCTTCTCTTTGCTCTCTTCCTTTTCCTGTTCGTACAGGTCCGCCGCCAGGGTGCAGACCCGCTGACGCCACTTCGGGTCGTCCCGGTTCAGCTCGATCTCCTCGTAGAAGTCGGAAACACTATGGTCTATCAGCTTGTAGGGGTTGTCCTCCGCCTCTATGTCATAGAAGGTATGGCGCAGCTCGTGACGGAGCATCCTCGTCCTGTCCGCGTCGCCGATTGCCTCCCACGCTTTTTTGTCGATAATGACAACGTAGTCGTATCCTTCTTCGGAACTGGCGTCCGCCCGCGTAAAGTGGCGCACCAAATCGTTGGGCTTTATGATGGCGCTGAGCATGATTTGGCCGCCCGCCACATGCTTCTTCGTATCGAACAAGGCCGCGATCCTCGCGTTCCTCAGCTCGCCGAAATGGTCGGCGATCACCTTGTCGAGCAATTTTCTTGCTTCATCCGTCGCTTCTTCGTACCTGATTGCCATTCTTTTCTCGTCTCCTTCATGATCTGTTCCGTGTGAAAAAGCCTTCTGCGATGCCGGCCCGGTCTTGCGAGGCAAATAAGTATCACGTTCGCCCCCGGAAGTCCACACGGATCGCGAGGCTTACCCCCTTTGTCGTCACGTTCACCTGCGATTTCGCGGCGTTGGACCAACCGTAGGGGGAAAAGCAAAGAAACCCGGCCGGTTTCCAATTGAAGTGGAGCAGCCTATGTTATAGAATCTTAAGGAGGACGCCATTTCCGCGATACGGCTCCTGTGAGTATTCGTAGTGAGGTTCTTTCGGGAAGGAACAGCAAACCGACAAAAATGGGGGCATCAATGCAGCAAATCAAGAAAGCGATTGTCGCGGTGGCCGGTTCGGGCACGAGATTGCTTCCGGCAACGAGGGCCGTTCCCAAGGAAATGCTGCCCCTGGTAGACAAACCAATCCTGCAAATACTTGTTGAGGAGCTGCTGCTTTCCGGCATAGAGAGCATCTTCCTTGTGACGCGCTCCGACAAAAGGGCTGTCGAGGAGCACTTTCTCGATCAGTTCGAGCTCGACGGCAAATTGAGCGCCGGACACGATGCCGGAGGCTCGCCCGGGGCGAAGAAGGCGCATATTTTCTACGTGCGCCAAAAAGGGCCTTACGGCAATGGCACGCCCGTGCTCTCGGCCGCCGACTGCGTAAAAGATGAGCCGTTCATCTATGCCTTCGGGGACGATCTGGTAAAATCGAGCATCCCCTTCGCCAAACAAATGATCGACGACTATTCCCATCATGGCTCGCCCATGATCGGCGTACAGGAAGTGCCTCTCGAAGAAGTGGTGCGATACGGCATCGTAAAGCTCAAAGACTCTTCAATGGAACTCACCGATATAGTCGAAAAGCCTTCGATAGAAGAAACTCCCTCCCGCTACGCGGATTTCGGTCGCATGATCCTGAACCAGGAAATAGTCGATATTCTCAAGAAGACGGCCATAGGCAAAGGCAATGAGCTTTGGATCGTCGACGCCATAAAAGCCTATGTCAAAAATGGCGGCCGGTGTTTCGCAAAACAGGTCGAGGGTGGTGAGTGGCTCACCACGGGCGATCCGCTGAACTTCATCAAGGCGACGTTGAAGTACGGCCTGGACCGTCCGGACATCGGCCAAGGCCTCAGAGAGTTCCTGAGAACTCTTACCTGAAACAGGAGCTGGAAAATCTTCCATTCCTTGACCTAAATCAAGGCCCCCCTTTGCCTCGGCGCCTTAGAATACTTAAAGTAAATTCAGAAAAATCAACGATCCAAAAGGGGGATATTCATGTTCTGCTATCAGTGCGAGCAAACGGCAAAGGGCGAAGCGTGCACGGTGATGGGCGTCTGCGGGAAGCAGCCCGATATTGCCGCGCTCCAGGACCTCCTCGTCCACCTTGTCGAGGGCATTTCTCTTTTTGCCGTCGAGGGGAGAAAGAGGGGCGTCGTCGATCCCGACGTCAATGTCTTTACCTTCAACGCGTTGTTTTCCACGCTGACAAATGTCAACTATGACGCCGACAGGTTCGTCGCCTACGCACAGGAGGCCCTAAGGCTAAGGGACCGTCTCAAAGAAAAGGTCGCCAAGGCGGGGGGAAAGGTCGACTTTTCGCAAGCCGCCGCCGTTGCAGCCCTCCCCTCCCTGAACGTGAACGACCTCGTCAAACAGGGTGAGCAAGTCGGCCTCATGGCCGGCCCTGCCGCCAACGCCGACATACGGTCCCTCCAGCATACGCTCCTGTTCGGCATCAAGGGCATCTGCGCCTACGCGGAGCACGCGCAAATACTGGGACAGGAAGATGACGGCATACCGGCCTTTATCCATGAGGCGCTTGCTGCCATCGCGCGGAACGACCCTGCCATGGGCCTCAACGAGTGGCTGGCCCTGGTGTTGAAGTGCGGGGAGAGAAACCTTCGGACCATGGAAATACTCGATGCGGCGAACACCGGCGTCTACGGCCACCCCGTACCGACGAAAGTTCCCCTTGGCGTGAAAAAAGGACATGCCATCCTTGTTTCCGGCCACGACCTGAAGGACATGGAGGAAGTGCTGAAGCAGAGCGAGGGAAAGGGCATTTACGTTTACACCCATGGGGAAATGCTGCCTACCCACGCCTACCCCGGGTTGAAGAAATATCCCCATTTCTACGGCCACTTCGGCACTGCCTGGCAAAACCAGCTCAAAGAGTTCCCCGCCTTCCCCGGCGCCATTCTGCTCACGACCAATTGCCTCATGAGAGTCCAGCAGGCCTATCAGGACAACATCTTCACCAGCGGACCCGTCGGATGGCCCGGCGTCTACCATTTTCAAAACAGGGATTTCACCGCTCTCATCCAAAAGGCTCTCGCCACGCCCGGCTTTCCCAATGACGTGAACGGCAGGTCCGTCATGGCAGGGTTCGGGAGAAACACGGTTATGTCAGTGGCCGACAAGGTGATAGAGGCGGTCAAGGGCAAGCAGATCAGCCACTTCTTCCTGGTCGCCGGCTGTGACGGAGCGAAACCCGGCCGTAACTACTACACCGAATTCGTTGAAAAAGTACCGAAGGACAGCGTGGTTCTCACACTGGCCTGCGGCAAGTTCCGTTTCTTCGACAAAGACCTGGGAGACATAGGCGGCATTCCAAGGTTGCTCGACGTGGGTCAGTGCAACGACGCCTATTCCGCAATCCAGATCGCCGTAGCGCTGTCAAAAGCCTTCAACGTAGGGGTCAACGAGCTTCCCCTCTCGTTTATCCTCTCGTGGTACGAACAGAAGGCCGTCGCCATTCTGCTTACGCTGCTCTACCTCGGCATCCAGCATATGCGACTCGGGCCGTCGCTGCCCGCGTTCGTTACGCCCAATGTGCTCGATGTGCTCGTCAAGAACTATGACATACGACCGATCTCGACTCCCGATGAGGATTTAAGGGCAATCCTGGGATAGGGACAAGAAAGGCGCATTGCCGTGTGCGGCGAGGCTGACCGTCAGCATGAGGGAAAGTCTCGCCGCGCCGTTTTTCGCCAATCGGCGCCAATTTTCTTCAAACGTTGAAACTTGCGTCGACCGGCACGGCCGTGGTAACATGAGGCCCGAAAGCTTAAAAAAGGGCCGTGCAGCCGGGTGAACGAGGAACAACGGGACATAAGGCAATGGGATACAGAGGAGTTCGAGGTTTTGTCTTCCGGCCTCTTCTCCCGGGCTGCTGTCTCCGTTGAGTACCGGCACGAAAGCCCCGGCTGGACGCCGCGTGCCGAGATCCTCATCGACCGGGCCTGGAAAACCTACGTCCAGACAAGCAGGGAGGCGAGCATAGGAGTCTACAACGGCGCTCTCTTCCACATGGACGATTTTCAACAGACCGACGGACATCTGCGCCTCTCCCTCTCCGACGTTGACTTCCGCGGATGCATCGGCACGACGGACGCTCAATTCACGTCTGCCTTCCCTGGCCTCCCTCGGGCAAATCCGCTCACGGTATCGGTTGTCCTCGTTACGAGCGACGGAAAGATCGTTGTCGAAAAGAGAAGTCGTGTCGACTCGCGCCGCCGCCCCTATCATGTCATCGGAGGATACATGGAACGGAACCGGGACGCGACCGGGGGCAAGACGCCGCATCCTTTCGATGCGCTCGAAAGAGAGGTACGGGAAGAACTGGGAGTGGATCTCCACGGGGCGCCCCTCTCCGCCACCGGGCTCGTCAGGACCGCCTATGGCTCGGAGATCTGCTTTCGGTGTTCTTTGGCCCTCTCCTTTGACCATCTCCTGATGATTCAGGCCGGTTCGACAACGGACGCCGAAATCGAGACGCTCGAGCCTGTCGATAATTCTCCGGGGGCCCTTGCCGCCTTTCTTGCGGCCCACACCGCCGACTTCGTGCCCAGCGGCAGGGCGTGTTTGCTCTTGTACGGCCGGGAAGCGTACGGAGAGGGGTGGCGCCCGGCCGCACTGCTCCCGGCACGGTCCTGATCGGCCACGCGGGGCCGAAAGGAATGCGAACAAAACTCGGATATCGAGCCTGTCGTGAGGAAGATTTGTCCGCGGAAGTCCGCCTCGTGTTTATGGAAAAAACAGGAAAGAAAGAATGAAACAACAACTGACGGCGATAACCATCAGAGAGCTGACCCTTCAGGATTCCGTTCCCCTTGCGCAAATACTGAGTACGGACGCAGAACTGAACAAGCGGCTCGGCAACCCGGAGATGATGTTCGTATCGGCGGGACATTTCTTCAACCGGACAAAGGAGTCGTCGAGAGTAAAAAATGCGCTCCCCTATTCGGTGGTGGCCGGGGACGGCCGCGTCATTGGATTGATCATCCTCGGACGCCCCGACGAAATCTCCAAGGCTGCTCGCATCGCCTTCTGGATCGAGAGCAAAAGCTGGGACGCCGATTCCTGCGCCGACCTGTTGCGACCCGCCCTGGACCTTGCAAAAAGCAGAGGCACGGAATGCATCGTCGGTCAAATAGACAGAGACGATGCCGTGGCGAGGGAAATCTGGGAAAAGAGCGGCGGCCGGCAGACGAGCAAAACCGAAACGGGGTATGTCTGCGAAATCCGGCTGTAACGCGAGGGATATCTATGAGAGACGACCGGATAGCAGACTTGCCCATGTCCGATCAGCTTCATCTGATCCTGACCCGCCAATTGACGTCTACAAGGCTCGTGGAACTCTATCTCGACCGCATCTCCCGATACGACGGGGGAAGCGGCCTGAACTCCTATATCAGCGTGGTCGCTGATTCGGCCTTGCACGAGGCGGAGGCAGCGGATGCGCTTCTGAAAGCGGGCAAGCCAACAAAGGGCCCTCTCCACGGGCTGCCCGTCGCCCTTAAAGACAACATCGAGACCAAGGGGATCAGGACAACGGGCGGTTCGAGGATTCTGGCCGATTGGGTCCCTCCGCAAGACGCCTGGGTGGTAAAAAGGCTCAGGCGGGCGGGAGCGGTGATCCTGGGCAAGACCAACATGCACGAGCTGGCATTGGGGACTACCACCAACAATCCGCATTATGGGCCTGCCCACAACCCCTACGACCCCGGCAGGATCGCCGGAGGATCGAGCGGCGGTTCCGCCGTGGCGACAGCCGCAGGGCTTTGCTCGGCGTCAATAGGGACCGATACGGGGGGATCGGTGAGGATTCCTGCCGCCTTCTGCGGCGTCGTGGGTCTCAGACCAACTACCGGCAGGGTGGGACGGAGCGGGGTCGTTCCTTTGTCCTTCACGCGCGACACGGTAGGCCCTATAACCCGGACAGTGCGTGATTCCGCCATGCTCCTTGAGGCAATCGCGGGCAAAGACCCGGGAGATCCCTGCTCTGCTTCCCGTCCCATTCCCCGATGGACCGAACCCTCCGCAAATAACTTGAAAGGAAAACGGTTCGGCCTGCCGAAAAAGTTCATCGTCGAAATGATCGATGCCGATATGGAAAAGGCAATGAACGATGGGGTGGAAGTTATTCGGGAAAGGGGAGGAATAGTCGCCGAGATAGACCTGCCCCACCTGGACCTTGCCCCCGCGGCAGATTTCAACGTTGTCATCGCCGAAGCCGTCTGCCTCCTGGATGAATACTTCTCGAGAGTCGACCCCCGCTGGACGGTGCAAACCCTTCTCCATCAGATGGGCACCGAGGTCGGGGAGATACTCGGGCGCCAAATCGCGACAAACGGCGCCGGCCCGGTCTCCGGCCATCTCTACCTGAGGACCCTTCGAAATGAATGTGAGGCGATGAAGTCGGCATTCCGGGAGACGATGCGCAACCTCGACTGCCTTCTCCTGCCCACGACGCCAACTCCGGCGCCGAGGATCGGGGAAGAACCGGAGATGGAGGTGAACGGGCAAAAAGTAAGCCTCTTCACCACAAACGTCAGAAACTGCGTACCCCTAAGCATCGTCGGCTACCCGGCTATTTCTGTCCCGGCCGGCTATAGCAGA
The DNA here is from genome assembly GCA_963816715.1 of uncultured delta proteobacterium. Lineage (GTDB taxonomy): Bacteria > Desulfobacterota > Syntrophorhabdia > Syntrophorhabdales > WCHB1-27 > BOG-1155. The sequence continues at coordinate 18,090 of CAWFMJ010000001.1, read as the reverse complement.
ACCGGACTTCCCCTAGGGCTCCAACTCGTCGCCCGGCCATGGGAAGAAGAAAATCTCCTGGCCATAGCCTATGCATTTGAGCAGGCAACAAAGGTCAGGAAACCGCCGAGGTTGGAAAAACCCTAGGGCCTAAGCCGTGTTCAGTCGGCAACGCGGCCCGGACCAGAATAGGGTCGTCAGCGCCAGACCGGTCAGCGGCGCCGTATTGTGCGATGTACTGTCGATCTCGCGTCATTGGTTGGCTCCTTTCATTGGTCTGCGTTTCCCCCGCGTTTCGATTGAACGGCGCAATAGCGATGCTCGCTCTTCTCTCGTTTTCTCTTACGCCATTTCCGCAAAATGGCGTCGGCAGCAATGGCAAGAACCAGTAGATACAATCCAATCCATAAGCCCGCAGGCATCATTGAGTTACTCCTTCACCAAGACCAGGGGCGCGTTGCTCGATTCGCGCCCTCCACGCCCCAAGCCGGCAAACCATAAGAAATGTCCTCTTCATCGCTCCGTTTCCTTTTGACTAATGAGCTTTCTATACTAAAAGAGTTAGACGGTGAAAAAGGATAAAAGTTACAGACCGATCGCTTTTCTCTTCCATGCAGGCCGACGTGACGCGTGATAGGAAAGTGAGTTAAAATAGAAGAGTCGCTATTTGGTCCTTATGTTTCTTTAAAGGGGCAAGAGCCCATAGGGAGTGCGCTCAACAAAAGGAGGGGGCCATGGTACATCGAGATGCGGCGTGGCACGCGGGTCTCGGTTTGGCAGGCATCGTCGTTTTCCTCCTCGCAGTGTTTCTCGTTGCCTTTGTATGCCAAGGGTGTCTTTTTCGGTCGGCAATAAGATTCATCCTTGGCGTTTAGTGCGGGGAACGAGGATCTCAAGCCGCTTCTCAGGGGTGGGAACTTAACGCCCGTCCCCGACATCTTCCCTTATTCTGTTCAACGCTCGCCGGACCGCCTCCGCCATCTCCCTTTTGCCGATAGGTTTCATGACAAACTCCGTGATGCCGGCAGATTTTGCTTTCTCGGGCGACACGGCCTCGCTGTACCCGGTAATGAGGATGATAGGCAGGTTTCCTCGCGCCTCCAGCATTCTCCGGGCCAGATCGATGCCGGCAAGGTCAGGCATGGTCTGGTCGGTGACGATGAGGTCGAAATACTGGGGTCTGTCCAAGAAGGTCTTGAGCGCCTCGTTGCCGCTGGCAGCGGTAGTCACGTCGTAGCCGAGGCGCCGCAGGGTCTCGGAAACGGTCGCAACAATTTGCGGTTCGTCGTCCACGAGCAGTATTCTTTCGCTTCCACGGGGAGCAGCGCGAGTCGTCCCACGTTCTTCCCTTGCCGTCGTTCCTGCAAAGGGCAGAAAAACAGTGAAAGTCGATCCTTTCCCCGGCTTGCTCTGCACGAAAATGGCGCCTCCGTGACTCTTTACGATGCCGTAAACGACCGCGAGGCCCATGCCGGTTCCCTGGCCGACTTCCTTCGTGGTAAAAAAGGGCTCAAATATCTTTTCCCGCACATCCGGCGTCATCCCGGCGCCCGTGTCTTTTACCGCGATTTTCACATATCTGCCCGGCTCCATATCGGGCGCCGGCCTCCTCCCAAGGGGCGTAAAAGCGACATCGGAGAGCGTAATCGAGAGCGTCCCCCCTCGTTCCCGCATGGCATAGGCGGCGTTGCCGGCAAGGTTCATCAGCACCTGTTGAAGTTGGGAGGGGTCGCCAGCAACGGCGTCATGTTTGGTCCGCAGGCGGAGCTCCATTCTTATCGTGCTGGGGAGCGTGCTGCGAAGCAGTTTGTGCGTCTCTTTGACTAAAGGTGTCAATATGAGCGCATCCTTTCTGTGCTCCGTCCTTCTGCTGAACGTAAGAATCTGCCTGACCAGATCGCCCGCGCGCTTTGACGCATTAACGATTTGCTCGATGTTTCGGGCCGCGCCCGCGCCGTCTCTCAGATCGTCGAGCGCCAATTCTGCGTTGCCGAGAATAACGGCCAGCATATTGTTGAAATCGTGGGCAATGCCGCCGGCGAGGGTGCCGATGGACTCCATTTTCTGGGCCTGACGAAGCTGCTCTTCGAGTCGGACCTTCTGTTCCTCCGCCTTCTTCTGGGCGGTGATGTCCTCGACTATCGCTACGTGGCCCTCAAAGCGTTTGTCTTTATCGACTATAGGACTCACCGCGAGGCGTCTATGGAAAGTCTCGCCTGTCTTTCTATTGGTGATCGCCAGCTCAAGGCCGTGAAGAGCCCCCTTTTGGGATGCAATCTCGGCTAACTCCCTATTGAGCCGCTTTCCATCGGCCCCGAACATTTCGGTCTGCAAGGGGGGTATCTGCATGAGATTGTTTGGATCGAGTCCGATTTGAACCGCCTGAGACCGCGCGACGGCGTTAACGAGAACGATTTGGCCGTTGGCGTCAGAGACCCACACGGCCTCGCCCATGCTGTCGATAAGCGTCATGAGACGATCCCGCTCCTCTTCGGCCCTCTGCGTCTGGGCCTCGAGGTCGGCCGTCCTTTCCTGCACAAGCCGCTCGAGCTCGTCGCGGACCGCTTCTTCGGCCTGCTTGCGGTCCGTTATGTCGAGAAACGTGCCCACGCATCCGCTCACCTTTCCTTCCGCGTCGTGCAGCGGACTTGCCGAGCCCATCATGTGCCGCACCTTGCCGCTCGGGAGCAGCACGTCAAATTCGCTGTTATTTATGTCGACGTTCTTCGCGGCCGCCTCCAGCATGGGGAGTTCCTCGGGCTTCAGCTCTTTGCCGTTTCGAAAATACCGACGCGGACAGGAAACCCTCGGGTCGTTCTCCTCCTCGAAGGCCTCATAGAGGCTGATGGCCGCGCGGTTGCCCGTGATCGCGCGGCATTGCGGATCGAGGGAAACCCATATGGCTGCAGGGGCCGCCTTCATGATTGTCTCGACTTTCTCTGCCTGTTGGCGCAACTGCTCCCGGCTGGCCTTCAGCGCGTCCTCGGCCCGCTTGCGCTCGGTGATGTCCTGAACGATCGCCACGCTGCCGATGATCGTTCCGTCCGAACCTTTTACGGGCGCCGCCGAGATAAGCTTGACGCCCCTTGTTCCGTCTAGGCGTTCGAACTCAACGGCTCTATCCTTACACGTCTCACCCCTGATGGCCCGGGCCAGAGGCATCTCCTCGACGCCGATCAACTCGCCTGTGTCCGCCCACCACGCCTTGTAGGGGCCGTGCCGCTCCTGCCCTATGGCGTCGGGAGTGTCGCCGCCCCATATGGCGCGGCCTATGTCGTTGACAAAGACTACCTTCCCTTGGGCATCGGCGATCCAAAGGCCAACCGGCAATGAGTCGATAATGGCCTGAAGACGGCCCCTTTGCTCATCAATCTCCTGAAGAAGTCTTTTCTGCTCCTCCTCGGCTCGTCTGCGCTCGGCGATCTCTTCAAAGACCACCACAGCCGCGGTTACTTTCCCCGAAGCATCGAACAGCGGCGCAGAGCTTACCATCACCGGCACGCGTTCCCCATCCCCTCTTTCAATTATCAGCTCTTCATTGCGAACCTCTTCCCCGGATCTCAGCGAGCGCCCTACAGGGATATTCTCATGCGTGCAAGGAACGCCGTCGGGTTTGAACGCTTTGACTTTAGCGGCGTGCTCGGCCAGACGGAGACCCGAATATTTAAATCCGTAGAGGTCCGTGGCGCGTTTGTTGAGGTAAGAGAATCTGCCGTCACACCCCTCCACCACCACAACAGCCGAAGGAATGGTTTCTATGATCGTCTGGAGCCGCTTTCGGTCGCTCTCGACTTGCTCCTTCGCGTTCAAAGCAGTCTGTTCCGCCTTCCTGCTCTCAATAAAGGCGTCCCCGGCCTTTTTCTTCAATCGCCCGATCTCGACCTTGAGGGCCGCGTTTTCGAGCTCGAGTTCTCTGGGTTCCTGGGGTATCCGATTTCCTCTGTCGGCCGCCATGTTTCCTCCGACGCTTGCCTTGCCCGCTGATTTCCCTGAGGAGGTCTTCAACGAGTATACCCGAACTGCTTCTCGGGTTAAAGAGGGGGTAAGGGGCGTCAGGGGCGCCTTACGGGCGAGCCGGTCTTGCGCGGAATTCCAAAAAGAAAGCCACACTGCAAGGGGCGATCGCCCTGCTTCACTGGTTGGGTTTGTCCTACTTCTTGAACCTTCTCCTGATCGCCATAAGGCCAAAACCCGTCATCAGGAGAAGCGCCGAAGATTAAGCAGATGCGATTTGTGGGCCGGAAGAACGGCCGCAAAACTGCTTACGTCGTTCCCCTCGCGCCGCTAGGTGCTATATTTGCCGGCCCGACCCACAATATAGTGAAAAATAGGCCTCTCCACTTTTTTGAAGATCAAAGGGCAGTGCTTCACCCCTTTCGGTACGTAAATAATGCAGCTCTGAGTAATGAGATATTTCTCATCATCCAGCCAGAACTCCACTTCGCCGCCCAAGTCCCGGGGATTTTCCGGATTGGTGCCGAATAGCGTCACGACTTCTTCAAATTCATGCGAATGCGACTTCGCTTCCATGACAATCTCGTTTGGCTTCGGCCAAACCCAAGCGGATTCAGTGAAGAAGGGGATATCTTTAAATACCTTTTCGTCCAAAGAAAACAGGAGAGTGCCGATCTCGTCTCTCTCCACGTTCAGATCGGTCCTGATGAGGTTTTCATACTTCCTTTCATTCATATCTCTTTCTCCCTTTAAAAGCGAAATAGTCCTTTCGGGCAAGAGAGCCTGAACGGCCCCGTTGCGAAGTATGTTACGCTGCCCAAATCGGTAAGTCAACCCGAAAGTACGCTGATTCGGGCAGTGGCCCGCCCGGCGCTTCGCCGTTCGCATCCTTCAATGGCTGGACGTCAGCCCGGGCTTCGTCGCTCGCCCCGTCCTCTTCGGCCGGCGACGCCGCGCCATGGCAATCGCTCCCAATCTGCGGTATAATAGGGCACCCGCAAGTCTCGGCCGGGCCGACCGGAAATCCTAAAATAACCGTCATACGTACGGCAACTCGCTGCTATGACATTGAAGGCGAGAGACGCTGCGCCAGGTTTTTTGGAACCGTCGCGGCAGGGCCGGAATCGGGTCTGCGGGGAATAAAGGAGAAATAGCATGAACATCGGAATTCAATATGCTCTTCAAAAACTGGGCGCCCGACCGGGCCAGGGAAGCCTCATAGAGCAAATTGATAAACTCCTCAGGGAACTGCAAAGAACCGAGCTCAATAGAATGCTCGGCGAAGTCGATCAAGCGGAAGCGGATAAGTTCATCGTGGACATTTATCGATCTACCCCTCAAGTCGAGATGAAAGAACCGGCGCTCGTTCGGTTCCGGCTGCCAAATTGGAAAGGGGTCAATAATGTCTTCTGGCTTGCCCTCGGCGATTATCTCATACTCGCGCTCCATAGCATAACGGATGTGGAATTCGACAGAACGAGGGGAACCTTGAAGGTGAGGTATTTCCATACGCCTGACAGCTATAAATCACCAGAGTATATAAAAGCAATCATCAAAGGAATCGTCACGCTGATACATCAGCGGATGCTGCCTACCGACTTTACGCACTTCCGGCGCATGTACGACAGACAAAAGAGCATTGGAGAGATAAGCAAGACACAAGCCGTCATGATCGGCGGGTTAATCGAGGCTACGAAGCTTTTGGCATAAGTTGCGTCTATCAACGATCGGTTTTAATGGATAAACCACCCAGCTTCTTCGATCCTTTCGGCTTATTTGAAAAGCTCGCGCCGCCCCCGTGGCCGCCCCTCCTGTTCCGGGCGGGCGCAATCGCCCTCCTCGTCGTATTCCTGGTTCATCGCCTGGGCGCATACCGGGCGTATGTTTTCAAACCCCTGTGGGCGGCGGAGACGCTCATATATGTGGTTTTCGCCGTGGCCTACGCGGTCCGGACGGAGCCTGTCGGCCGATCGAAAGGGTTTAAAGAGATCGTAGTCCCTCTCGTGGGCGCGTTGTTGCCCTTTGCTCTGCTCGCCGCCCCGCCGTCGCCGCTGATCGCCGCGAGCGACTTCAGGCTTCGGTGCCTTTTCGGCTTCATGACAGCGACAACTGCCTTCACCCTCTGGGGACTGTGGAGTTTGCGGCGCTCTTTCAGCATTACCGTCGAAGCGCGAGGGCTCGTCACGGGCGGTCCTTACCGCTGGGTGAGACACCCCGTCTATCTCGGAGAAACTCTTACGGCGGCGGGCGTCGCTCTCTGGCGGCTGACGCCCGGCACTATTGTCCTATTCGTCCTGTTCGCCGCGGTACAGATTTTACGAGCGAAGTGGGAAGAAACGAAGCTGACCGCGGCGACGCCTGGCTATGGGGCCTACGCCCAGCGCACATGGTGGCTCTGGCGACGCTAAGGGCGCTGGCAGCAACCGGCGACATAAAGATGAGGCAATGGAGCAGAGTCCATTTGCTGCATTGAGTCGTACGGCGTAGGCTCACGATCGGAAGCAGGGCGCGGGGGCGCCCACCAGGGTGGGTCGCACGATTCTTCCAAGTCGCCGTCCGGCCGCTTTAAACGGCGCCCCGGGGCGGCAGGGGGCCCAGGTATTGATAGAGATGGCACAGTATATTTCCGTTGTAGAGCTTTCTTTTCTTTTCCGCCCTCCTTCCGAAGAGCGCCTCAAACCCCGGATGGGCCGTGAGCGCGAACAACGACCAGGAATCGAGGCGCCTGTATGCCTCTCCCATCGTCCGATAGATCCCCTCCACCTCTTTCATCGTCCCCGTTCTTTCCCCATAGGGCGGGTTGCAAACGATGCAGCCGTATTTTTTGCCCGATCTGAATTGGTCCACGGGCTGTTTCTGAAAGGAAACGGCGTCGGCCACTCCCGCGGCTTCGGCGTTCTCCCTGGCCGCCTTGAGCACCGTTCCGTCCGAGTCTGAGGCAAGCACCCTGAAGGACGCCCCGCCGGGGACGATCAGCGCCCTCGCCTCTTCCCGCGCTTCCTGCCAGATGTTGCGTGGGATTGAGGGCCAGGTTTCCGCCACGAAAGATCGTTTGATGCCGGGGGCGATGCGCCTGCCGATGAGGGCCGCTTCGATGGGGATCGTGCCGGAGCCGCAGAAAGGATCGGCCAGCTCCCTATCGGGCGTCCACCTGCTGAGGAGCACCATGGCCGCCGCAAGGGTTTCCTTCAGGGGCGCCTCACCGGCGCCCGTCCGGTAGCCCCGCTTGTTCAGGCCGGGGCCGGAGGTGTCGAGGGTGAGCGTGGCACGGTCCGCGACAAGGCTTATCTCTATCTTGTAGACAGGGCCGGTCTCCGGGAATTGCGAAAGAGGATGCTTCCGCTTCATGGCTTCCACAACGGCCTTCTTTACGATGGCCTGGCAATCGGGCACGCTGTGGAGCTTCGATTTGACGGACTTCCCCGTGACGTGCATTTTCCCGTCCACGGGAATGATCTCTTCCCACGGGACCGCTAGGGCGCCCTGAAACAACTCCTCGAAGTCGATGGCATCGAAGGCGGCCATCCGGATGAGGACGCGGTCTGCGCAACGCAGGCGTATGTTGCAGCGGGCTATGTCCCTGGCGCTGCCGGAAAAGAGGACTTGGCCGTTTCCCACGGTCGCGTCCGCATAGCCGAGATCTTTCAGCTCCCAACCGACAAGGGACTCCACACCGAAAGCAGCGGTGGCGATGAGGGCAGGATCGGTCATCAGCTATGATACTACTTTTCGGCCGGAGTTGGGTAGGAGGGGCTTCACGCCCCTCCTCTCACTGTTCGAAGCTCACAATGGTGTGCTCGCCGGTCTCGCTGACGATCTCCACGGCTTTCTTGCGGCCGGCGTCGTCGTCTTCCACCCAGACCTCTTTCGGTTTTGCCACGGTGTGCTCATACTCGATTTCTTTAGCGCCTGCGGCGATGGTCACGATGTCGCCTTTCCTCCCGGGATCGTAGTTTATCGAGAGGAGCGGCAGGACCCGCCCGACCTCTTCGTCTCCCAACTCCTCCCCAAACGTCTCCAGCCTGATGGGACGGCCCTCGTTCTCCTGGGCAAACCGGTCGAAGAACTTGAGCCATTCGTTGCGGGGCACCTGGTTGTTCCGTTGCAAGGTGTGCGGCATGATGGACCTCCTTTGCTGGCTTTTTCAAGTCACAATGTAAGTCCGTTTTAAAAAATCGCAAAATTTTTATTTTTCTGCTTTTTGTCACTCCTGGTTGTCACCTCTCCATGTCACCTCTCCATGTCACCCCTGGTTGTCGCTTTGACGGATTTTGGGCTCTTCCGGTAAGCTGTCCTCATGAAGAAGCGAGAGACTATACGAGGCAAGATGCAATCATACGAAACGTTCGTGGCAAAGCTGAACGAACGCATCCCGGATGCGCTGCTCGTCGATCAGCTCGAAAAGGAGCTAAGCGTCGGGGGCGATGCGCCGGACCTGAAGCAGATGGCGATCAGACAAAAGGCCAGGCAGGACATCGAGGCGCACAAGGGCTACAAGCCCGCGAACAACCAAAACGAGCGGCCCCAGCGCCGGTTGGTGATACGCGTCATCAAGTTCGCGGACATGGCATTGACAGACGGACAAGATTCGGGCAAGGCGGGGAACGCGGATGAAGCGGAAGGTCTCTAAGATCGAGGGGGAGGCAACGCGGGCCGCGTCCCCGCCTCCCGATAATCCTCCGGATGAGGAAACGGCGTTACTACAGGATCTGTGCGACGAGCCCGCGACGCCCTCTCCCGAAGAATCGACTCCTGACGACGATGTCGTCGATGTTCCCGATGGTTGGAAACCCCGGCCGGATCAGCACCCACTGTTGAGGTATCTCGAAGAGGGCGGCAAACGGGCGGTCGTGGTGGCTCACCGGCGTTGGGGAAAGGACGACGTCGCCCTGCGCTTCACGGCAACGCAGATGCTCGAACGGCCGGGAAACTACTGGCACATGCTTCCCCAATACGCCCAGGCGCGCAAAGTCGTTTGGGAGGCCCTCAACCCCAACACGGGCAAGCGCCGGATCGACGAGGCTTTCCCGCCGGACACGCGCCAAAGGACGCGCGACCAGGAAATGATGATCGAGTGTGCGAACGGCGCGACGTGGCAGCTCGTCGGCTCCGACAATTACAACAGCCTGGTCGGCTCGGCTCCGGTGGGCATCGTCTTTTCAGAGTACGCCGTGGCCGATCCTCTCGCGTGGGCGTACCTGCGGCCCATACTGGCCGCCAACGACGGCTGGGCGCTCTTCATCTACACGCCGCGCGGGACTAATCACGGCAAAACGATGCTCGACTTTGCCCGATCAGAGCCCGGCTGGTTCGCTCAAGTGGTCGATGCGGCGCACAGCCCCGTATTTAGCCCCGAGACCCTGGAGCAGGAGCGGCGGGAGCTGATTGCCGAGTTTGGCGAGACCGAAGGCGAGATGCTCTTCCTCCAGGAATACTACTGCTCCTTCGAGGGGATGGCGCGCGGGGCCTACTACGCAAAGCAGCTTCGAACAGCGCGCCGGGAGGGCCGCATCGCCTCCGTTCCCCACGCCGCCGGACACGAGGTCTATACGTTCTGGGACCTCGGCATGGACGATTCCACCTCCATCTGGTTCGTCCAGGCCATCGGCCGCGAGCTGCGCTTCATCGACTACTACGAGGCACAAGGCGAGGGTTTGGCCCACTATGCCAAAGTCCTCAAAGAAAAGCCCTATGTCTACGGCGACCATTACATGCCCCACGACGCGGAGGTGCGGGAGCTGGGCACCGGCACGAGCCGGAGGGCGACGGCCGAGAACCTCGGCATGCGGCCGCTGATCGTCGTGCAAAGGGCGCGAGATGTTGGCGGCCATCAAATCGCCCTCATATCCAGCCACGGACCTGCCTCCAAATCGGGCCAATTGACAGACCTCACCTGTGTGGAAAAGGGTGTTTCCCCACTTCTTCATCTGAAGTGACCGTCCGCTACCCGCACGCTCTTCGGCTTGCTATAGAGAACCTCCTCGGCAAGAGAGACTGCTTTGCATCTCACGACATTCTGCCTGACTACACGCGGCATTGCAACTGTTCCCTTCGCCCGGCGATTCGGCGTGAAGTACCGTCCGCAGAAAAAGCACCGCTTGACCATCGCTCCCCCCTTTCGGCAAAATGCCGTCACGAGGTCCTCCGGCCGCGACGCTCAAAAACTCAAAGGAGAGAAGCGTGCAGGGGGAAAACAGCAAAAGTCTGCCGGAGGACGGGCGCGGCGGCCGGCGCGCGCCGAGGCGCCAATGCCTACTCTATCTCCCAATCACGGATTGCTGCAAGGAACAGAGACTTACGAAAAGCCTTCTGGGGGGTGAGGGTGTGGGCGGGCTGTCTATGAGGGCATTCTGGTGGCTGCTAACACGAGACACGCAAGCCGTCCTCAACGGGATAGAGGCGGGCCGCAATATCATGTCTCAATGCTGGTTCGACGAGAAGAGGTGCGCCAGGGGGTTATCCGCCCTTGAGGGGTATCAGGCCGAGTATGATGAAAAGGCGAAGAGATTGGCGGACCACCCGGCCCATACGTGGTGCTCTCACGGCGCGGACGCCTTCCGGACCTTCGCGGTCGGCTTCCGGATCAGGGAAAAGAATGTGCCCGTCACCTCGATAATGAATGGCATAACCATGGGAGGGAAGTGGTAGTGGATAACGAGCGCGAGTTTCTTGACCTTGCCGCAAAACGCCTGAAGCGCGAGATCGACGCGGACAGCCACAACCGTACGACCGCCGTGGAGGACCTGAAGTTCCTCAATGGAGACCAGTGGGACCCCGCCGAAGAGCAGCGCAGGAAAATGCGGGGCAGACCGTGTCTGCGAACGAACGAGCTGCCCAAGTACGTCAACCAGGTGGTGGGCGACATGCGGCAGAACCGGGCGCGCGTCAAGGTGCGGCCGGTGGACTCGAAGGCCGATGTGAACATTGCCCGGATTCGGAGCGGCCTGATAGCCAATATCGAGTACCTTTCAAACGCTGAGGCGATCTACGACTATGCGGGCGAAATGGCGACGTCCTGCGGCTATGGCGCCTGGCGCATCCTCACGCGCTACACAGACGACAACCCCTTCCTCCAGGAGATCTACCTGGAGCGCATCCGCAACCCATTCCTCGTCTACATGGACTCGTCGGCAAAGTCGGAAACCTACGCCGACGCCCGCTATGGCTTCGTCCTCGAGAAAGTGACGCGGGAGGAATTCGAGGAGCGCTTTCCGGACAAAGAGATTCCCGGCGACTCGATCAGGGTCGGCAAAGGCACGGGTGCGGAGGTCTGGTTCGAAGGCGACGCGTTTTTCATCGCGGACTACTATGTGGTCGAGACGGAGAAGAAGACGATGTGCCTCATGGATGACGGCAGCGTTGTCGAAAAGAGCGAGGCGGAAGCGAAGATGGGAGAGGGGAACGGGGAGAGGGGAGCGAAAGAAGCCGAATTTTCTCACTCCCTAGTGAGCAGAACGAACGATCTCCCCAGCGAAGCGGTCTCCCCTCTCCCATCGATCCTCCCCCCTTCCCCCGCGGTACTCAAGGAGCGCGAGGCCGAGGTCCAGAGGGTGCGCCACTACGCCATCACGGCGGACCAGATCCTGGACGGCCCCAACGACGTGCCCGGCACGTTCATCCCCATTATCCTGTTGCGGGGTCCGGAGCGGAACATAGAGGGCAAAACGTACGTCCGCAGCCTCATCAGGGACTCCAAAGACCCCCAGCGGCTGCTCAATTTCTGGGTGACCGACGCGGCCGAGATCGTCGATATGATCCCGAAAGCGCCGTGGATCGGCACGGCCAGGCAGTTCGAGGGCTACGAGCAGGATTATGCCGCAGCCAACGCGGAGAATTTTCCGTTCCTCAAGTACAACCTCGACCAGGGAGCGCCGCCGCCTTCCCGTGTGCCGGCAGGCAATCCTCCCATCGCCGTCTTCGAGCAGATAGGCCAGGCCAAGCAGGCCATCAAAGACACCATCGGCATGTTCGGCGAGGACATTGGCGCAAACAACGCCCAAATGTCGGGCAAGGCCATAATGCTTCGCCAAAAGCCGGGCGACGTGGGAACTTTTGCCTTCATCGACAACTTGAGCCGCGCCATTGCCCATTCCGGCAGGGTGGTCAACGAGATGATCCCCGAGGTGTACGACACCGAGCGCGACGTCCGCATCAGGAACGTGGACGATTCCGAGACCTTCGTGCCCGTTAATACGACCGCCGGCGCGGCCCTGCGGGCGCTGGCCGCAAATCCCGAGCGCTACGCGGGAATGAACCGGAGGACCCTCGCCCGCCTTGCGGCAAAACACGGCGCGGACGCCAAATATAACGACCTTACCGCTGGAAAGTACGATGTGGTCATCACCACGGGCCCCAGCTACAGCACGCAGCGGCAGGAAGCCGCGGCCTCCCTGGAGCGCCTGGTGCGCGCCTATCCGCAGGTGATGCAGATTGCCGGCGACCTTGTGTACAAGTTTCAGGATTTTCTCGGGGCGGAGGAGATTGCGGAGCGCATCGAGCGGAGCATGCCGTCGACCCTTGTGCCTCCCAAGGAAGGGCAGCCCCCTCGGACGCCCGTGCCTCCGCCCCCTCAAATGCTGGTGAAGATGGAAGAGATGAAGGTGAAGCAAGCGCAACTGGAGGTAGAAAAGCAAAAGCTCCAGGTGCAGAAGTTAAAGGCCCTCAAGGAAGCCCAGGCAGAGGCAGGAGAAGTGCGAAGCATGCTGCTGGATCTGTTGAGCGAACTCTTTGCGCCGGAGGTGGGCCGGCCGGGTTATGTTGACAAAGCCACAGATTAAGTTTACGATGTCCTTGAGATAAGTTGACGATAGGAACATAGGAGGCGGCATTTGGGACTAAAGAGAGAGGAGCGACATCGAGTGGAAGAGTTCGTCATCCGAAATTTGCCGGATCACCCTGCCGACATCGCGAGAGCCACTGCGACGGAATTCGGGATATCTCGCCAGGCAGTGAACCGGTATTTGAGGAAGCTCCAAGCGGAGAGCGTGATAAAAGCAGAGGGCACTGGCAGAAGCACCACGTATTCTCTTGTCACGACGGAACATTTCATTCGTTTGGATGTCGTTCCCGGTATGGCAGAGCATAGAGTCTGGAGAGACAAGGTCGTTCCGCTTTTGCCCGAGCTAAAGCAAAATATCTTCCAGATTTGCGAATACGGTTTTACCGAAATGTTTAATAATGTGCTCGACCACTCCGGCTCACCAGTTGCAGACGTTGCAGTCATATACAACGCGGTCAACATCGAACTGTGGGTCGCCGATGAAGGCGTGGGCATATTTGAGAAGATACAGGCGGATTTCCAGCTCGAAGATCCAAGGGAAGCAATACTTGAACTCGCCAAAGGCAAATTGACGTCAGACCCCGACAATCATACGGGAGAGGGAATATTCTTCACATCGCGCATGTTCGATGATTTCTACGTCAGCTCAGGAAAACTCACTTTTCTCGCAAAGCCGGGAAACAAAGATATATTGTTCGAAACCGATAAAAGGGAAAAAGGAACGGCAGTCTGTATGGAGATCAGGCGTGACTCGTCCAGAACAAGGAAAGAAGTCTTTGACCGTTATACGGTTAACGAGGATGAGTTCGGCTTTTCGAGAACAGTAATCCCGGTAAAACTGCTTCAGTACGAAGGAGAATCTCTTGTATCTCGATCACAAGCAAAAAGACTGATCGCTCGTTTCGAACGGTTCAAAGAGGTCATCCTTGACTTCAAAGGAATCACGACTGTGGGGCAGGCCTTCGCGGACGAGGTGTTTAGAGTGTTCAAGGATTCCCATCCTCAAGTAAATCTGATCTACGTAAATACGAGCGCAGAGGTGGAACAAATGATACGGCGCGTCCTCACAGACCAAACGGTTGCAGACGCATTGAAAGGAAAAGGCGAGGAGTATAAGGACATATAGATAGAATAGAACATCGGGTTCTCCCGAGGGCCCGGCCAGGCCCGCGGGGAGACGCAAGCGAATAGAGAAGCGGCATGGTGGTGCCACCACATCACTGTGCCGCTTTTTTATTCGGCCCGACACGGAATGGAAAAGCATAGGACAGATAGGACGAATGGGACCAAGAGGACCTATGAAATGCGAGAAAAAAACCTCCGGGGAATGCCAGGGGCAAGACCCGGATCGGCCCGGCCGCCGGCTTGGTCGAAATCGTGAGGTCGGGATGCAATCTGAGCCTCGTAGCCCGGAGGCGTACTGAATGTACGACGGAGGGCACGAGGCTCAGATTGCATCCCGACCTCACGATTTCGACCAAGCCGGCGGCCACCCAACCAAACGAATAAGGAGAAACGAAATGGAAGAAGACAACGTCGTCCAGACGCCCGACGCGACCCCGGACCCGTCCCCCGTGCCCGACACCAACCCCCAACCCGACGCCGCGGCTCCGTCCGAGCCCCCCTCCCCTGCCCCCTCCGGCGCCGAGCGCCGCATCCAGCAGCTCGTCGCTCGCCAGCGCGAAGCCGAGCGCCGCGAAGCCGCCCGCACCGAAGAAGCCGCCTACTGGCGCGGCATCGCCGAAGGCAGGACCAAACCCGCCTCCCCTGCCCAGCCCTCGCCCGTCCAGTCGCCTCCCGGCGCGCCGACGCCGCCCGTTCTCGCCGACTTCGAACGGTCCGAAGACTTCGAGGAGGCCCGGACCCGGTATGTCGTTGACAAAGCAAAGTGGGACCTGAAACAGGAGCTCGAGACCTTCCGGGCCAGGGAAACGCACGCCGCCATGAACCGCATCTACCGGGAGCGGATGACAACGGCAGCGATGACCGACCCGGAGCTCCTGGAGATCGAGAATGACGCCACCCTTCCCGTGAGCCTGCCCATGGCGATCGCCATCAAGGAATCGGAAGGCGCACCCTCCATCCTTCGCTACCTGGCCGCTCACCGTGATGAGGCGGCGAGGATCGCACGGCTCAACCCTATTGCCGCGGCCAGGGAGATCGGCCGGATCGAGGCGGCGGCAACGAGCAGCCCGAAGGCGCAGACGAGAACCGTCTCCCAAGCGCCCGCCCCCGTCCACCCCGTGGGTGGCACAAGGGGCAGCGTCGAGGCGGACGACGAGAAGGCGCCGATCGAGGAGTTTATCAGGAAACGGAACGAAGCGCAGTACGGAAGATGAGAATAATCGCGGAAGTCGAAACGCGGAACGCGGAACGAAGCGCAGTTTTCAGATTCGCGATTCGCGTTCCGAGATTCGCGATCCCAAAAGGAGATGCTTATGTCGAACAAATTGCTGACGCCGACGCAGGTGCTGCGTGAGGCCCAACGGGTGCTCCACAACAACCTGGTCTTCGTCAAGAACGTGAATAAACAATATTCGAGCGAGTTTGCCGTGTCGGGGGCAAAAGTGGGCTCTACGATCAACGTGCGGCTGCCGAACCGCTACTACGTGTCGAAGACCACCGCCCTCCAGCCGCAGAACACGAACGAGGCGACGGTTCCGGTGACCCTCACCACCAACTACCAGGTGGGCCTCAATTTCACCCAGGCTGAGCTGACGCTGTCCCTCGACGACTTTTCGAAGCGCATTCTCGTGCCCGCCATGGCGCGCCTCGCCTCGCAGATCGATCAGGACGGCCTCGCACAGGCGGTCAACATCTACAACCAGGTGGGCACGCCGGGCACGACGCCGGGGACCTCCGGCGGAACCTTCGCCGACGACGCGCTCAACTACAACGTGCCCCAGGTTTTTCTCAACGCGGGCATGATGCTCGACAACATGGCCTGCCCCAGGGACGAAAACCGGCGTTGCGTCGTCAATCCGGCGGCAATGGCGAAATCCGTCGGCGGCCTTTCCGGCCTCTTCCAGGATGCCGGGGAGATCTCGAAGCAGTACCGAAAGGGCGTCATCGGCACTGCCCTTGGCTTCGAGTTTGCCATGGATCAGAACGTGAACCTCCTGACCACGGGCGGCCACGGCGGCTCGCCGGTCGTCAACGGCGCGGGCCAGACGGGCGCTTCGATCGCCACGAGCGGTTGGACGGCTTCCGTTTCGAACATCCTCCAAGCCGGCGAGATCATCACCATTCAGGGCGTTTACGGGGTGAACCCGGAAAACCAAACTCCTCTGAGCATACTGCAGCGCTTTGCCGTCGCCGCAGCATGCTCTTCCGACGGCAACGGCAACGTAACCATACCGATCAGCCCGTCAATCGTCGCCGCAGGTCCCCAGGTGGCCAACGGCACTGTCGGAGCCTCGCCGGCCAACGGCGCGATAATCAATCTGCTTTCCGGCGCCGCTTCGACGAACTACCCGCTGAACGTGGCTTACCACAAGGACGCCTTCACCCTGGCCACGGCCGACCTCGAAATGCCGAAAGGCGTCGATTTCGCGGCCCGGGAAACGTACGACGGCGTGAGCATGCTGATCGTAAGGGCCTACGACATCAACAATGCGCAGTTCCCGTGCCGGATCGACGTGCTCGCGGGATGGGCAACCCTGAGGCCGGAGCTGGCCTGTAGGATCGCGGGGTAGGGTAAACCTGGAAGGGGGACACACCTCCAAGAACCGAGGAATGTCGCCCCAATAAGGAGAAGCGCCATGGCAAAGAAAACGAGCGGCAAGAAAAGTGAAGAGAGTCATTACGACTACGGCAAAAAAGAGGCTGCAAACCCCAAGGTGAGGGGCATGAGCCCTAGCGGCCGCAGCACGAAGAAAAAGTAGAGGAGGTCGCGAAGATTATGGACAAGCAATACGGTCAGGCCTTGGACAACATAGGCTTTTACGGGGCGCCGCCCATTCCGCGGCGTTCGAACCCCGCCCAGGCGACGATCCAGCCGGGGGCGATGGGCGAGGTTGTCACCTACACGGCGACCCTCTCCCCAACGGCTGTGGCGGCGAATACAACGGCGGAGCAGACCTTCACGGTGACGGGTCTTCTCGCCGCCGACTTCATCGCAGCGGTCAACAAGCCGAGCGCCCAGGCGGGCCTCGGGATATGCGGCGCACGCGTCTCGGCGGCCAACACCCTTGCCGTCGCCTACAGCAACGATACCGGCGCCTCGATCACGCCGACAGGGTCTGAGAACTACAACATCGTCGTCTTGCGGGGTTTCCCGACGATCAGCGCCGCCCTGGCGCCCGCACCAGTTCCGGCCAATACGAGCCAAGAACAGCTCTTCACCCTTTCTCCTACCGTGCCCACCGCGACGGCAGCCATCAACGCGGCCGGCCAGGTGACGGGCGTCGTCATGAACGCCAACGGGTCGGGCTACGCGACGCCGCCCACGGTCGTCTTCTCGGGAGGGGGTCCGGACGCGACGAACGTCCAGAGCGGGACGGCCGCAGGGCTCGACGCTCCTGCCGCTACGGGCGCCGCGCCCTACGGCACGGGGGCGACCGGGCTGGCGATCCTCGATGGGTCGGGACACGTCATCGGCGTTCAGATGACCAGCGGCGGGCAAAACTATCAGGCAGCCCCGAATGTTTCCTTCGTGGGAGGCATCGCCGTGGCGCCCGGTATGTTGTTGCTGGTCAATAAGCCCACCTGCGACGCGGGGGTGGGCATCGGCGGCGCGAGAATCGTCGGTGCGAATCAAATTGGCATCACCTACTTCAACAACACCTCGTCGGCCGTGACCCCCACCGCGCAGACCTATGCCATTTACGCGGGGTACGGGATAGCGACGGCCTCCAAGATCAATATGTTCGGCGTCAACGTGGGAACGGTGGCAGCGGTGACCGGCACGACGAGCGTGGAGGTAAACAACACCGTGAACGGTCTTGTCGCGACGGACGTCTGTGCGGGCATCCAGAAACCCACGCTCCAGGCGGGTCTTGTCACCGGCGCCGGCCGGGTGTCGGCGGCAAACGCGCTGAAGATCAATTACGCGAACGTGACCGGGAGCCCCGTCACGCCGACCGCCTCAGAAGTCTACATCGCGGAGATCGTCTCGCAGATCCCCTCAGCGCCCATGGCGCTCTACGCTCCGATGCTCACGCCCGCGAGCGTGGCGGCCAATACCACTGCCGAGCAAACGTTCGCTGTTGCGGGTCTCGTTTACACGAACTCCAGCGCCTCGACCGTTGCGGCGAGCAAGCCGTCCGGTCAGAGCGGTCTATCGATTGTAGGGGCGAGGGTCAGTGCTGCCGGCGCCTTGAGCATAACCTACCAGAACAACACGGCGAGCAATAGATCAACTGAACCAGTAACAGATA